>NZ_JAUQON010000010.1 GCF_030580955.1 Hymenobacter convexus
GTCGGTCGCCGCCAACCTTATCAACAGGAAATCCCTTCAGGATGCTTTCGCCAGCAGCCCGAAGGGATTTTTGCTTTTTAAACGATTTTAAATATCTATGCCATTTTGAAATTATTTAATTAAACTAGCTGTAGGAATGATGGCTTATAAGTATATTAAGCCCTAATTTGTGCTTACGTGTGTTGTCAAAATGATTGATTAGTCAATGTATAAGAAAGGAAATATATGCAATTGACTTATCCATGGTTTTTGCTGGGCCTTTTTGCGGTTGCTGTTCCTGTTGTGATTCATTTACTGCAGCTGCGTCGGCCACAACGAGTGCTGTTTACAAATACTGCGTTTATTCGGGAGGTGGAGATGGTGACTGTACGTCATCGGCAAATTCAGCAATGGCTCATTTTGCTAGCTAGAGGGTTGGCAATTGTTGCATTAGTATTTGTTTTTTGCCAGCCATTTATTCCAGCTGAAAAGGAGACTAAGCTTTTGGCAAAAAGCAGTGCTATGGATGTGTGGGTGGATAATAGTAACAGCATGCAGGTGCGAACGATAACGGGAGACAACTTGCTACAAGAAGCGACTGCGCAAGCGGGATTGTTGGGGCGGGGAAATAGGTCAATAAGTTTACGGTTGCTTAATGTTGGAAAGAAAGCAGGCAGCTATGCTGAGTACGAGAATGGGTTAGAAAAATTAAAGCTTGAGGAGGGAAATGGCGTTTTCAGAGGTGACATAGTTGATGGGAATGCTCCGTTTTATTTGTTCTCTGATTTTCAGAAAAGCTTCTTTTCGGCCAAACTGCTCGATAAGTTTGGCAGTAACAGACAGGTTGTTTTGGTGCCGCTAAAAGGCAAACAAACAGCGAATATTTATGTAGATAGTGTGTGGTTGGATGATGCTTTCGTGCGGCTACATACCAATATTGGATTACATATCCGGGTGCGGAACGGGGGGCAGGCGGATGCCGTGGATTGTCAGATAAAGGTGCTTCTGGCTACTAGACAGGCGGTTGCTTTTCGGGTGAGTGTGGCTGCTGGCAAAGCGATGACAACGGTGGCGCAAGTACGACTTGACAACAATGCGATGGTGGAGGGCCAGGTGATACTAGAAGACCGGCCGGTAACGTTCGATAACACCTACTATTTTACATTGCAGCCGGCGGCGGCTATTCGAGTTCTGGAAATTGGAGATGAACCGGTGACGCAACAACTGTATGGAAACGAGCCCTTGTTTGCCTATTCTTTTGCAAAAAATGGGAACGTGGATTTTGGCTTGCTGAAGCAAGCTAATTTGATACTGGTGAGCGGAGTACAGCGCGTGGATGCTGGCTTACGCGAGGCATTGGTGTCGGCGGTGGGGCGTGGCGCTAGTATTGTGATTGTACCATCGGCGGCCGGTAGTGCGCGTGCTTCTTATGACCTTTTGTTTAAAACATTAGGTTTGGGAACTGTGCAATGGGAAGAAAACGCGCCTAACCCTGAACTACGCGAGGTGGACATGCCCAGTACGCAGGAGCCGTTTTTTCGAGATGTATTTGGGGCCCAGCAGCGGGCGGTGACGATGCCACGCGTGGCACCAGTACTGCGCTGGTCGCGGACCGGAACGGATATTATGCGGTTGCGGGACGGCGAAAGCTATTTAGCAAGCTTTGCCAGCGGAACGGGGCGCGTGTACGTTTTTTCAGCGCCGTTTGCCGTCGCCTATTCGGATTTCGTTGAGCACGCTTTGTTTGTGCCCGTAATGTATCGGATGGCGATGCTGAGCTACCGGAACGAGCAATTGCCAGCTTATCGCCTCGACCAAGGGGCGGTGACTCTGAAGCTGCCACCTGCTGCTAATGTTGCCTCCACTGCAGGACGTAGCGACGAGGCGGCGTTTCGAATGGTGAAGGATAGTTTAACGCTGATTCCAGCGCAACGAGTAGCGGGGTCGGAGGTGCATTTGGCGCTGCCCGAGGCAATGAATGTACCGGGCTTTTATCAGGTACGCCAAGGGGAGCGGCTGTTGACGACGCTGGCCTTTAATGCGAACAAGCGCGAGTCGGAGCTGGATGCTTATTCGGCCGATGATTTGCGGCAACTGCTAGGTAGCAGCCATCCTAATGTGCGAGTGGTGGAAGGCGGAGCCGATGGGGCGGGACTGGCAGCGGATAGTGCCGAGCAAACGGGTACGCCACTGTGGCGTTACTTCCTGGCGGCCGCGCTGGTCTTTCTGTTGGTGGAAGCGCTGTTAGTCCGTTTTGGGCGCCGGTCAGCAGCGGCTGGACAAGGCAGTGCGGTAGGTGGAGTGGCAGTTTAGAGCGGAAGCCGGGGCCAACGCAAGCCTGGGGCGTAACTTGCGGCCTAAACTTACAAGTGGCTTATGGTAGATTCTTCCGGTGCCCCCCTTACTACGCGAACCGACTCGTCAGCGCGGGTGGTGACGCAGCTTGCGCTCAAATTTGGTGTGGGCGTGGGGTTGGTTTGCGTGCTGTGGATGGTGGGGTTGCAACTGACTGACAACAACGGATTTGGGCCTAAGCAACTGCTGGCGCAACTGCTGGTGCCGCTGGTGGCGGTGGCCAGCGAATGGCAGCTGCGGCGGCAGTTGAAGCCAGCAAAGCCGGGCCTGGGCCGCTCCCTAGGCGTGGGAGCGTTGACAGTATTGCTGGCGGCGGTGGTTTCGGCAGTTGGCGTGCTGGGCCTGGCGGTCGGGGCAGGCGAAACGGCCGTGGCCCGTCATCGGGCCGAGGTGAAAGAAATTGTGCAGGCGCAGCAGCGCGAAGCCGCGAAGCAGGGCGTGTCGGTGGCCGTGCGGGAGCAGCAATTAAAGCAAGTAGATGGCCTGGCGGTGGGTGGCATGGCGAGCAGCAATTTTCTGCAGGTGATGGTGCTGGGGTTGTTGTTGGCGGTACCGGCGGGGATATTCTTGCGCGAATAATTCTGATTACCTTTCGGCTCACTTCAATTTTTCGAAATGGAAACAAATACTACTTCGGTTACAACGACGTCGGTAGCAGTGCGCTACGGCGTGCTCACGGGCTTGCTGAGCATCATCTTTTCCTTTATTCTGTTCGTCACGCATGCCGACCAATCACCGGTTAGATGGCTGAGCCTGGCCATTTTGGTTGGCGGAATGGTGTTGGCGCACAACGCTTATAAGCAGGGCAACCAAGGCTTCATGAATTATTCGGAAGGCTTGGGCATTGGCGCAATCATGAGCTTGATTTCGGGGACTTTGTCCACGGCATTTAGCTACGTTTATATGAATTTTGTCGACCCCGATTACATGGCACGGGTTGTGGAAACTACCCGGGCCAAAATGGAAGAAAAGGGTGGCTTGACCGATGAGCAAATCGACCAGGCCATCGTTATGATGAAAAAATTCAGCTCCGGAGGCTGGATGATATTATTTGGGGTGGTGGGCTCGTTGTTGTTCGGCTTTTTAATTGCATTGGTCGTTTCGGCGATTACTAAAAACTCCAAACCAGAGTTTGAATAAATCAGCTCCTAAATTCCCGGTGGAAATTTCCATCGTGATTCCGCTGCTCAACGAAGCAGAGTCGTTGCCGGAACTTACCCGCTGGATTGCGCAGGTATTGCGGGCGCGTGGGCTTACGTACGAAGTGATTTTGATTGACGACGGCTCGACGGATAATTCGTGGGAGGTAATTGAGGAACTGTCGGCGGCTGATGAGACCCTGCGCGGCATCCGTTTCAACCGGAACTACGGCAAATCGGCGGCGCTCAATGTGGGCTTTGAGGCGGCGCGGGGGCGGGTGGTATGCACCATGGACGCCGATTTGCAGGACTCGCCCGAAGAATTGCCGGAACTGTACCGCATGATAGTGGAGGACAAGTACGACCTGGTTAGCGGCTGGAAACAGAAGCGCTACGACCCGTTGTCGAAAACCATTCCGACCAAGCTGTTTAACGGGGCCACGCGGTTGATGTCGGGCATTCAGCTGCATGACTTCAACTGCGGGCTGAAGTCCTACGATTCGCGCGTGGTGAAGAGCATTGAAGTGTACGGCGAGATGCACCGCTACATTCCGGTAATTGCGAAATGGAACGGCTTTCGCAAGATTGGCGAGAAGGTGGTGCAGCACCAGGAACGGAAGTACGGCGTGACAAAATTTGGGTTGGAACGCTTCATCTTCGGCTTCCTCGACTTGATGAGCATCACCTTTGTAGGACGCTTCCGGCGCGCACCAATGCACTTTTTTGGGACATTGGGCACGCTTTCCTTCTTGGTGGGGCTGCTGATTACGCTGTGGCTGACGGGAGAGAAAGTGTGGCTGTCGCTGCACAATTTGAAGGCCCGGCAGGTGACGGAACAGCCGCTGTTTTTTCTGGCTCTGACGGCCGTTATCGTGGGCGTGATGTTGTTTGTATCCGGGTTTTTGGGAGAAATGATTCAATTAAACGGCCCGCGTCGAAACGATTATCTAGTGCGGGAAACTATTAATTAATTCATTTAACATTTATCAATTAACATTTAACATGTGCCGTGGGCGCTAATGTGATTGTTGAATGCTAATTGATAAATGTCAAATTAGATGAAGGTTGTAATTATTGGGCCGGCTTACCCGCTGCGGGGAGGATTGGCGACTTACAATGAGCGGTTGGCGCGGGCATTTAAGGAAGCCGGCGACACGGTGCGTATCGTAACATTCTCGCTGCAATACCCGGATTTTTTATTTCCGGGCCAGACGCAGTTTAGCACCGAGGCGGAGCCGGCTGATTTGGATATTGAGGTTAGCTTAAATTCGGTGAACCCGTTGTCGTGGTGGCGCGTGGGGCGGAAACTACGGGCGGAGCGGCCTGATTTAGTGGTGTTTCGTTTCTGGCTGCCATTTATGGGGCCGGCGCTGGGGACGGTGGCGCGGCTGGTGCGCGGCAATGGGCACACGCGGGTAGTGGCCATTACCGACAACGTGATTCCGCACGAAAAGCGGCCGGGCGATGGGCCGCTGGCGCGCTATTTCCTGAGTGCCTGCGATGGGTTTGTGACCATGAGCCGCAGCGTGCTCAACGACTTGAAAGGAATGGGATTTGGCAGCAAGCCGGCTCTGTACCGGCCGCATCCGCTGTACGACAATTTCGGGCCCGTAAAACCCAAAAGTGAAGCCCTGGCCGCCTTGAAACTGGGGCATGAATCCGGCTATTTATTATTCTTCGGATTTATCAGAGCTTACAAAGGGCTGGATGTTTTACTTGAAGCCTTTGCCGATACGCGCCTGGCCGCGCTGCCTATCAAGCTAATTATTGCCGGCGAATTTTACGAAGACGCCGCGCCGTACGAGGAATTAATTCGGCGCCATCAATTAGAAAATAGAATCGTGCGAGCTACGGATTTTATTCCAAACGAAAAGGTGGTAGATTATTTCTGCGCGGCTGATTTAATTATGCAGCCCTATAAAGACGCGACGCAAAGCGGGGTGTCGCAAATAGCGTATCATTTTGAGCGGCCCATGCTGGTGACGGACGTAGGGGGACTGGCCGAGTTAATTCCGAATGGCGTAGTGGGCTACGTGGTGCCGCCAACACCAGCAGCCATTGCCGATGCGGTAGTAGATTTTTATGCAAACCAGCGCGAGGCTGGGTTTTCTGCTCATGTGCGCGAGGAGAAAAAACGGTTTTCGTGGCCACTGATGGTGGCGGCGCTGAAAGAAGTGGCCGCCCCAACAGCCGGTTAGGTAAAGCGGGATGGACTAGCTAATTTGCCAACGCAATTAGTTAGCACCGCTTATGAGTACTGTTCCTGTATCGGGTTTTGAGGATTTTGTGGCCGCTTTGCCCACTGAGCGCCAGCCGGTAGTGCGTCAGGTGTGGCAGTTGGTGCGCCAGGCCATGCCGGCCGGCTACACGGAGCACTTTGGCCCGAAGTATCTGGAGTTTCGGGCAGGGCCGGATATGTACATTGGATTAGCCAACCAAAAGGGCCACCTGAGCCTGCACGTGGTGCCCATGTACCTGAAGCCGGCGCTGCAGGAAGGACTGGCGGCGGCCGCGCCCAAGCTCAAAATGGGCAAAGGCTGCGTGAATTTTAAAAAAGCGGAAGAACTGCCACTGGCGGCGCTGACCGAGCTAATTGCCGCCACCGCGCCGGCCGATTATCAGGCCCAACTGCTAGCAGTGCGCAGTGCATCGCGCAAAAAAGCTTAGGCAACCGGTTTTTCGAGCGGCACGCTTTCGCGCACGGCTTGCAGTACTTTGGCGGCCGGCAGGTCTTCCATGCAGCTAGTGCCCAGGCGGCAGGTGCCCCGGTAGAAGCACACGCATTCCTTGTTGGGCTGCACAATTTGGCCGCGGCCGTAGAGGTCGAATTCGTGGGGGTTGAAGATGTTGTTCATCAGGATGGTGGGCTTGCCGAGGGCGATGCTGATGTGCATGCCCATGGTGACCTGCGTCACGATGCCGTCCATCTGGTGCATCAGGTTGATGAACCGGGGCAGGGGGAAGGTGCCGAGGTAGGCGGCGCCGGTGGCGACGTGCAGCTCGCGGTTGCGGGCGTCTTCGGCTTCGCCGCCCAGCAGCACGGGCGTGTAGCCAGCGGCTTGCAGGCCATGGATGAGTTCAATCCACTTTTCGGTGCTCCAGAGGCGGGTGGTCCACCGGTCGCCGCAGCCGGTGTTCAGGCCAATGCGGGGGCGGGCGGCGGGCAGCGCGCTCCAGTCGTAGCCTTTGTCCTGGTGGGTGTCGAAAACGTATTCTTCGCCGCGGAAATCGAAGCCGCAGAGCTCGAAGATTTCCTGCACGTAGGGCTTGGTATTGGCTAAGCTGGTTTGGTCGAAGACGCCGGTGAGGAATTTGTGCTCAGCCAGTTGGTTCACGGGCCAGGCCACGCCGTCGTAGGGGCGCAGGGCGTAGCCAAACTTCTCTTTGGCCGTGATGCTGTTCAGCAGCACGCAGGCTTCCTTTTCCTTGTCGAGGTTGATAACGACGTCGAACTCGCGGCCCTGCAACTGCAGGGCGCTGGCAAAATCGAATTTCAGAATCTCCTCAATCTCGCCCTGGGGCAGGATGGCGGGCGTGTGCGTGAGCCAGGTGATGGCGCAGCCGGGCTGCTCCTGGCGCAGGCGCCGTAGCAGCGGCGTGGTCCGGATAACATCGCCGATGGCCCCGAGCTTGATAATCAGAATCCGGCTGGTGACGGGCGCGTACACCGGGCAACCGTCGCACACGTAGCCCTCGGTTTTGTTGGGGCGGCAGGGGAGGTCGCCGCGGAAATGGCGGCAATCGGGGTGAACCAGAACAGAATCGAGCAGGTGGGGCACGGGAGGAGCGGGCGAATGAAGGGGTAAAAATAGCAGGTGGCGTGGTCCGCTATCCATAAAAAAACTGCCGCTACCCATTGGGTAGCGGCAGCCGGGCAATGCGGAAACGAATCCGGACTAGTATTTCACGTTGAACGTGCCGTTGGTAACCGTTTTAGTGGCATTCGCGGAATTCTTGCCCGTGAAGGTGAATGTGCCGGCGATGTTGGAAGCGCCCGTGGTAGTAGAAGCCGCGTAGGTGGTGACCACAATGCTGCCCGAAGTAGACTCGTAGAAGTCGCTGGTGTTGCCGCTGGCCAGATAGGTAGCGTCTTCGTTGGACGTGGCCGACAGGGTATAGGTGCCCGTGGCCTTGGGCAACGTCAGCAGCACGCCCTTATTGGCCGTGCCAGTGCCGCTAACACCCGAAACGATAATTTGATTGCCGACCACGGTGGCACCCGACGTAGTGGCCGTGACAGCCGCGCCATCGACGGTATAGGTAACGCCGGTGGTGGCAGCAGGGGGAGTGGGGGTAGGGGTGTCTTCGCTCTTTTTCGAGCAGGCGGCCAAGGAAACCAGTGCCAGCATCGTGGTAGCGGTACGAAGCGAGGGTAAAGAAAGCATCATAAAAAAAGAAAGGGAAAAAAAGAATGCGGCCGGCACTCGCCGGGCCAAGTTATTCAAAGGTAAGTGGCAAAATCTTCCCGGCAAATGGGCGATGAACAGCGGGTGTGAGCGCGGAGGTGGTAGGGCCGGGGCGAAAATGCGCCGGCCCGGTCGTTCCATAAAGCGGGGCAACCATGGGCTTGCTCAACCACCAACCGGACCGAAGCGCCACCCCACACCACGTGCAAGCCGGACGCGCGGCCCCACCTTTAAGAACGTGCTCCTTGCCGTGCAGAAACTGGTAACCGCTAAATGTCCTTTTCAGCCGTGCGGCCTGGGCTTGGGAAAGCGGCTTGAGCAATGCATAGCACCTCATTTCCTCACCACCAAGCCGTAGAAAAAGCCGTTGGCAAAAGTCTGATTAACAGAAAAGTTAGGTTGCCATCACCCGCATGGCTGCGTAGGTTTAGCGCTACACTTTTTTGTTCATGAAATCAACCCATTACGCCCTGTTGCCGCTGCTGTTGCTAGGAGCTTGCGGGAAAGATGCCCCCGATGCCGGCCTGCCCCCGGCCACGCAAACCGGTGCCAATACCGGCGGCTGCCTCGTCGATGGCGAGCGGTTCATCGCAACGGGTACGTCCGGCACGCTGCTTTCCAACCCTATTTCGGCGTTGGGCGGGGGCTTCTACAACGACAGCGTGTATTGTCTGTCGATGCGTTGTAGCACGCCGAGGGGCATCGCGCACGTCACGCTGTATGCCCGTGCTCGGGCGGCGGGAACCTACCCGTTCAACCGGACGGTGGCAAGCGCGGGTGGGGCGCAGCCGCGATTTGGCCAAGGTAGCGTTTCGTTTAGCAATAGCCGCGAATACTACGTGACCGACGCCCGCCACACCGGGCAAATGGTGCTGACGTACGTCAACAGAAATGCTGGCATTTCAGCCGGAACTTTTGAATTTTCTGCGGTCAACGTCCAGGACTCAACTAAAGCAATCAAAGTTACATACGGCCGGTTCGATTATAAGGAGTAACTACTCATCAAACTCCGCTTCGCCGTCTTACCGCCCCACGTAGCTATGCGGCGTGATGTTGCGCAGCTCCGCTTTCACGCTGTCGTCCACATCCAGCCCTTCGATGAAAGTGCCGATGCTGGCGGCCGAAATGGCCTCGCCGGTGCGGGTGAGGGCTTTGAGGGCGTTGTAGGGGTCGGGGTAGGCCTCGCGGCGCAGGATGGTCTGGATGCCTTCGGCTACCACGGCCCAGTTGGCTTCCAGGTCTTTTTGCAAGGCTGAATCATCGAGCGCCAGCTTGCCCAGGCCGCGCTGCAGGGCGCCGAGGGCGATGAGAACGTGGCCCAGCGGCACGCCCAGGTTGCGCAGCACCGTGGAGTCGGTGAGGTCGCGCTGGAGGCGGGAAATGGGCAGCTTGGCGGCGAAGTGCTCGAATAGGGCATTAGCCACGCCGAAGTTGCCCTCGGCGTTCTCGAAATCGATGGGGTTCACCTTGTGCGGCATGGCCGAGGAGCCCACTTCGCCGGCCTTGATGGTTTGCTTGAAGTAGCCCAGCGAAATGTACTGCCATACGTCGCGGGCCAGGTCCATCAAAATGGTGTTGAGGCGCTTGAGGGCGTCGCAATGGGCCGCGAGGTGGTCGTAGTGCTCAATCTGGGTGGTGGGGAAGGAGCGGCTGAGGCCCAGCCGGTCGTTCACGAAAGTATTGGCGAAGGCGTGCCAGCTGATTTCCGGGTAGGCGGCGAAATGGGCGTTGAAGTTGCCTGTCGCCCCGCCAAACTTGGCCCCAAACGGCACCTGGGCCAGCAGCGCCACTTGGGCATCGAGCCGGGCCACAAACACCCCGATTTCCTTGCCCAGCCGTGTGGGCGAGGCCGGCTGGCCGTGGGTGCGGGCCAGCATGGGCACGGGCGCCCACTCCTGGGCGCGAGCGGCCAGGGCGTTGCGCACCTGGGCGTAGGCGGGCAGCACCTCGCCCACCAGCGCATCGCGGAAGCTGAGCGGAATGGCCGTGTTGTTGACGTCCTGCGAGGTGAGGCCAAAGTGAATGAACTCGATAAAACCGCCCAGCCCGAGCTTCGTGAACTCGTCGCGCAGCCAGTATTCCACGGCTTTCACGTCGTGGTTGGTCACGGCCTCGTGGGCTTTGATGGCTTCGGCGTGGGCTTCGGTGAAGTTCTCGTAGAGGCCGCGCAGGGCCGGGAAAGCCTCCTGCGCCACACCGGCCAGCTGGGGCAGCGGCAGCTCGGCCAGGGCAATGAAGTACTCGACTTCGACCAGCACGCGGTAGCGTATCAGGGCCATTTCGGAGAAGCGCGGGGCCAGGGAGGCGGTGGCGCGGGCGTAGCGCCCGTCGAGGGGCGAGAGGGCGGTGAGGGGGCTGGGCATGGCGCAAAAGTACGGTCCGGGGGAAGGCAGCCGAACCAAATTGGCGCACTAATCGGAAAAAGGTGCCCGTAAGTAAACGCTGGCAGGGCTAATGCACCCGAATTGAACGATAGCCGGCCGGCGTGCATTTACACCTTTCGGTTTTGCTGCGCCTTGGCCAGGAAACGTAGGCGTAGGCCGATATAGTCATTCGGCTGGCAATGCCGTATTCCTCCTACGCCTGCGTTTTCCTTACCTTTGGCGTTGGCGAAACCGCCCACCTTATTGAGTTCCGTGCAAATTTCCCCTTCCACCAAACGACTTCTTCTCGGCATCCTGGGCGGCCTGGCGGCATTGCTGCTCGTGGCTTTCGCCGTGTTTCAGTGGAAGCGCCAGCAGCTGCTGGACTACGCCCTGAAAGAGGTTAAAGCCAAAGTCGAGCGCAAATACCCGGTGGTGCTCACGCTGGGGCCGGCCCGGTTTGCCGGCTTTAAAACCGTCGAGATTGCCGGCCTGAGCCTCGTGCCCAACGCCGCGCCCACCGATACGCTCCTCACCGCCCGCCGCCTGCAGGCCAGCCTGAGCGTGCGCTCGCTCTTCGCCGGCCGGCCGGTTTTCAGCGACCTGCAAATCATCACGGCCCGCCTCACACCCCACAAAACGGCTACCAACGACAACTACGGCTTCCTCATTAAAAAACAGAAAGCCAGCACCGTACCGCGCGACACCACCAAGGGCACCAACTATGGCCTGCTGCTGAACCAGGCCCTCGAAACGGTGTTCGACAACGTGCCCGGCGAGGCCACCTTTCAGAACTTCACCGTGGACTACGCCAGCCCGCGCCACACGGCCTTGCTGCGCATGCCGGAGCTGAAAATCCAGGACGGCGACATCTCGGGCCGGCTCACGGCCACGCTCGATTCGGTAGCCAACGAGCTGGGCATCAGCGGGCACATCGAGCCGGGCGACTACGCCCTCACGGCGCGGGTGTTTGGGGTGGGCGGCTCGGTGCAGCTGCCCTACGTGCCGCGCCGCTTCGGCGCGCTGGTGAGCTTCGACACGGTGCTGGTGAAGCTGACAGGCAAGGATTTTGACGACGACGACACCGGCGGCAAGCTCACGGTGCGCGGCTCGCTGGCCGCCCGCGGCTTCAGCCTCTACCACCCCAAGCTGGCCGCCAACGAGATTGAAGTGAAGCGCGGCGCCCTCGACTTTGTGGCCACGCTGGGCCGCGGCACCGCCGCGCTGGAAAAGGGGAGCCAGATTACGGTCAATAAAATCGTGCTCTACCCCGAAATCAGCGTGCGCATGAAGCCCAGCCGGGCGGTGCGCATCAACGTGACGTCGGCCGAGACGGAGGCCAACGATTTCTTCGCCTCGCTGCCCACCGGCATTTTTGACGAGGTGCGCGGCACCCAGGGCACCGGCACGCTCAGCTACCACCTCAGCGCCGACCTCGACATGGCCAACGTGGACAGCCTGCGGTTCGATTCGGGCCTGAAGGGGAAGAACTTCCGGCTTACCAACTTCGGCGAGGAAGACCTGAACAAGCTGAACACGCCCTTCCTCCAGACCGTGTACAACGACAAGGGCGACTCGGTGCGCACCTTCGCCGTGGGCCCGCCCAACCCCGATTTCGTGCCCTACAACGAGGTATCGCCCTACCTCATCCACGCCATCACCACGGCCGAGGACCCGCGCTTTTTCACGCACCGCGGCTTCATGGAGAAGGCGTTTGTGAAGTCGGCCATCCAAAACATCAAGGAAAAGCGCTTTGCCCGGGGCGGCAGTACCATTTCGATGCAGCTGGTGAAAAACGTGTTTCTGACCCGGCAGAAAACCGTGGCCCGTAAAATCGAGGAAGCCCTCATGGTCTGGCTTATCGAAAACACGCGCCTGGCCAGCAAGCAGCGCATGCTGGAAGTGTACCTCAACATCATTGAGTGGGGCCCGAGCAAGTACCGCTGGCCCAGCGGCAAGCGCGGCGTGTACGGCGTGAAGGACGCGGCCCTGTTCTACTACGGCAAGCGGCCCGACGAGCTGAACCTGGCCGAAAGCCTCTACCTGGCCAGCATCATTCCCAAGCCCAAGTTTGCCCGCTATTCCTTCGATGCCTACGGCGACCTGCGCCGCAGCACCCGCTACTTCTTCCGCCTCATTGCCGACATCATGGCCACGCGCGGCCTCATCACCGCCAACGACCGCGAAAACCTGCCCTACGGCCTCACCCTCAACGGCCCGGCCAAGCAGTACATGCACTTCTCGGCCCGCCCCGACACTACCCGCACCACCGTGGCGGCCGATTCGAGCCAGTTTGAGCCCCTCAACCTGATTGACCTGCTCAATACCGGCGCCGCCCCCGATGCCGGCGTGAACTCCAATGTTCCCGCTCCAGAGGCGGGCAAAGCGCCCAAATAAGCGGGTGACTATTGACAAAAAAGGGGCAGCACCGTACGGCGCTGCCCCTTTTTATATGCGTTGAATGTGGCTGACTACTCCACCGCAATGCGGCGCGTGACCGTGCCCGCCGCGTAGTGCACCTGCAGCAGGTACAAGCCCGTGGGCAAGGCGTCGAGGTCCAGAGTTTGCTCGGTGGTGCCAGCCACGGGGCGGGTGCGCACGGCGCGGCCCGTGGCGTCGAGCAGGGTGAGGCTGCGGGGCTGAGCGCTGAAATCGGGCGCCACGTGCAGTTGGCCGTGAGCCGGCACCGGCCACACGGCCGTGCGGGCGGCCACGGCGGCCGGCGCGGCCACGCTCAGCACGTTAGCGGCCGTGATGCGGGCCACGCCCAGCCGGGCCTGCCCGGCTACGGTGGTGAAGGGGCCGGCAAGCAGAATGGCGCCATCGGGCTGCACCGCAAGGGTCCGCACCTGGCCGTTGGGGTTGGCCGTGGCGCCGAAGGTGGCGTCCACCAGCCCATTGTCGAGCACCCGCGCCAGGTTGCTGCGGCCGGGCGAGCTGGCCAGGGTGAAGTTGCCGCCCAGTAGCACCCGGCCGTTGGGCTGAATGGTGAGCGCGCGCACCGAGCCCGACATGGCCACGGGTGCCGTGAAGCTGGGGTCCACGGTTCCAGCAGCGGTCAGACGGGCTACGTTGTAGCGCGTGGCCCCATCTATTTGCCCAAAGCTGCCGCCAACCAGCAGCTTGCCGTCGGCCTGCTGGGCCAGGGCAAACACGCGGCCGGCGGCCGTGGTAGTAGTAAAATTATAGGTGGCGGTGTTGTTGAAAGAGGCATCGAGGGCGCCGCTGCTCTCGTAGCGCACCACCCGATAGGTAGAGGTTTGCGGCGCGGGCCGGAACCGGCTCGACACCACAATGCGGCCATCGGCCTGCACCAGCACGGCATCGGCCCCGGCGCTGGCGCCCAGCACCGGGTCGTTGACGAGGCGCACGAAGCTGGGGTCGACGGCCCCGGTGGTCGTCAGCCGCGCCAGGCCGTTGACCGGGGTGCCGTTGGCGGTGCCGCTCAGGTTGCCGGCCACCAGCACCCGGCCATCGGCCTGCAGGGCCAGCCCCGTAATGCCGTTGACGAAGTAGCCCGTGCCGGTCACAAACGGGGTGAAGGTGGCGTCGGGGCTGCCACTGGTTTCGTAGCGCGCCACGTTCTCGGCGGTGCCCACCAGTATTTTGCCGTTGGGCTGCAGCGTGAGGGCACTCACCGGGGTGGGCAGCACGCCGGTAGCGGCCGAAAAAGCCGCGTCGAGGGCGCCGCCGGGTTGCAGCCGCACCAGGCGGTGCACCGCCTGGCCGTTGATTTCCGTGAAGTCGCCCCCGAGCAGCACTTTGCCGTCGGTCTGCAGGGCCAGGGTCGCGGCGCTGCCCCCGATTTGCAGGCGGGGCGCAAAAGCCGATTCCAGCCCGCCGCCAGTGGTGAGGCGCACCAGCGGCTGCTCCACGCCGCTGAAGGCACCAAAGCCGCCGCCCACCAGCAGGGTGCCGTCGGCTTGCAGGCCCATGGTCGAAGGCGCCGTGTTGGGGCCGGTGCCCACCTGAAAGGTGACGTCGGAAGTACCGTCGGCGTTGAGGCGGGCCACGCGGTTGCCCACGGCGCCCGTGAAATAGCCGCTCACGATGATTTTACCGTCGGGCTGCAACAGCACGGCCGGCTCCGCGGTGTTGGTCGATACATCGCCGTCGAGGAAGTTCGACGTCACGAAGTTGGGGTCGAGGGTGCCGTTGGGCAGCAGGCGCATCAGGCCGGCGTAGCGCGAGGTGCTGCTAGGCAGGTTCAGAAACCCGTTCGCCAGGATTTTGCCGTCGGGCTGCATCACTAGGCCCTCCACGTAGGAGAAGGCCAGCAGCGGCGAGGAGAATGAGCCATCGACGCTGCCGGTGGCATTGAGTCGTACCAGGCCGCCGGCGGCCTGACCGTTGAAGGTATCAAACTCGCCGCCCAGCAGAATCTTGCCGTCGGCCTGCACCGCCACCGAAGCCGGAAAAGCCGTGTTCAGGTCGAACCCGGTGCCTACGTTGAAGGCAGGGTCCACGCTGCCGTTGGCATTGAGCCGCACCACGCCGGCCGCGGCCACGCCGTTGTAATGGTCGAAATTGCCGGCCACGATGATTTTGCCATCGGGTTGCACCGCATACAACTGCCCGTAGCCATAGGACCCGTTGAGGGCGGCCCCCGTGCCGGCGCTGAACGTGGCATCGGCGGTGCCATTGGCGTTCAGGCGCAGCAGCTCGTTGCGGCTGATGCCGCCGGCGATGATGCTACCACCGCCCGCCAGCAGGTACTGGCCGGTGGGCAGGCTCAGCACCTGCGACACGCCGCTGACGGCACCCACGTTTTGCGCAAATGTTGCATCGACCGCGCCCGCCGCGTCCAGCCGGACGAAGTTGGCGCCGGTGGCTGCCCCGTTCACCCGCGTGAAATAGCCGCCCACCACGCGCTTGCCGTCGGCCTGCTGGGGCCCCAGGTAATACACCTGCCCGGTGGTGTAGAGCGAAAGGGGCGCGGTGAAGGTGGGGTCGAGGGCCTGGGCGGCGGCCGGTGGGGTAGCACGGGCCAGCAGTAGCAAACCAAGGGCAAGGAGTCGAAGTGTATTCATACGCACATGAGGGTTTTGGGGTAGAAATGGTTGCCTGGGCAAGCTACAATGATTGGGGCAATGGAGCCAACTGGGGCTGGGGCAGTGGCCGAATTATTCGACCTCAGGACAAACGGGCCTCAACTGCTTTTCTTCGGCCACAGCACCGAGGCCAACACGCTCAGTGCCAGCAGCCCGCCCACAATGCCCAGCGCCAGCGGCATGGCAATGGGCAGCACT
Source organism: Hymenobacter convexus (assembly GCF_030580955.1). GTDB lineage: Bacteria > Bacteroidota > Bacteroidia > Cytophagales > Hymenobacteraceae > Hymenobacter. The sequence continues at coordinate 15,492 of NZ_JAUQON010000010.1, forward strand.
TCTTCCAGCAGAATTTTGGCCCCGATGAACACGAGAATCAGCGCCAGGCCGTAGTGCAGGTAGTGAAACAGGCGCATCATGCTGGCCAGGGCAAAGTACATGGCCCGCAGCCCCAGCAGCGCGAATACGTTGGAGGTGAACACAATAAAGGTGTCGCGCGTAATGGCCAGAATGGCCGGGATGGAATCGGCGGCGAATACCACGTCGGTGGTTTCCACCATCACCAGCACCACAAAAAGCGGCGTGGCAAAGCGCAGACCGTCTTTCCTGATGAAAAACCGGCCGCCATCGAGCTGCCGCGTGATGGGCAGGTGGCGGCTGAGAAAGCGCACCACGGGGTTGTTTTCGGGGTCGATTTCGGGCGTGTCGCCGGCCACGCCCATCCGGATGCCCGTGTACACCAGAAACGCGCCCAGCAGGTAGAGCAGGAAGTGGAATTTGGCCAGCAGCGCCCCCCCAATCAGAATAAACACCGCCCGCAGGATGAGCGCGCCCAGCACGCCCCAAAAAAGGATGCGGTGCTGGTACTGCCCGGGCACTTTGAAGTAGTTGAATATGAGCAGGAAAACGAAGAGGTTGTCCACGCTCAACGCCTTTTCCACCAGGTAGCCAGTCAGCCACTGTAGGCCCGCCTGGGGGCCCATGGTACGATACACCAGCAGGTTGAAACTCAGCGACAGTACCACCCAAAAGGCGCTCCAGCCCAGCGCCTCGCGCAACTTGATTTCGTGGGCTTTGCGGTTGAAAACCAACAAGTCGAGCAGCAGCAGCCCCACTACGAAAGCAACGAAGACCAGCCAGAACAAGGGAGTGTTTTCCATGCGCATTGGCAAGATACGCTGGTAAACGGCCTGCCCGCGCCCCGGGCCCTGCCGCTGCCCGTGCCACCTAAGCGGCCGCTACTGCCAGCCCTGCACCGTGTGGCCCCCGAAAATCCCCTTATTCACGGCCGGCGTGAAAATGGGGTAGGGAAACACCGGCTCCAGCGCGCTGGCCTCGTTCAGGGCCCGCAGGTGCTCGGGGCTGAGCGTGACAGTTAGCGCCGCCAGGCTATCGTGCAACTGGGCCAACCGGCTGGCCCCTACAATGGGCGCGCTCATGCCCGGCTGCGCCAACACCCAGGCCAGCGCCACCTGCGGCAGCGGCTGCCCGGCCTGCGCGGCCACGCCCTGCAAGGCCTCCAGAATGCGCCAGTTGCGGTCCGTAAACAGCGTGTTGCCGAACGGGTTGGGGCCGCTGAGCCGGCCTTCGCCGGTGGCCCCGGCACCATCGCGCTGGTACTTGCCCGCCAGGAAGCCGGCCGCCAGCGGGCTCCACGGCGCAATGCCCAGGCCGAATTCGTGGGCCAGGGGCACGTATTCCCGCTCAATGTTGCGCTCCACCAGCGAGTAAGCCAGCTGCATGGCAATGGGGCCCGGCACGCCGTGCGCCGCGGCCAGCGTGGCGGCCTTGGCCGTGTACCAAGCGGGCATGTCGGAAAAGCCGAAGTAGCGGATTTTGCCGGCCCGCACCAGGTCGCCCAGCGTTTGGAGCACCTCTTCGGCGGGCGTCACCATGTCGTAGGCGTGCAGCCAGTACAGGTCCACGTAGTCGGTGCGGAGCCGGCGTAGCGAGCCTTCGAGCGCCCGGTGGATATTTTTGCGGCCGTTGCCGCCCGCGTGCGGGTTGCCGGGCCCGGTGTTGAAGCCAAACTTGGTGGCCAGCACCACCTGGTCGCGCAGGCTGCGGTCGGCCAGGTATTGGCCCAGCAGCTCCTCGCTACGGCCGCCGGCGTACACGTCGGCGGTGTCCACAAAATTGCCGCCCGCATCCACGTAGGCGTTGAAAATAGCCAGCGAAACATCGTCGGGCGAGCCCCAGCGCGGGGTGCCAAACGTCATGGTGCCCAGTGCCAGGGGGCTCACTACCAGGCCGGAGCGGCCCAGGGTACGGTATGCGGTGAGGGACATAAAGCGTTGACTTTGGGGGAGGGGAAGTTGTGCCGATTAGAACAACCATTGCCCCACAAAAGTCTGGTTTCCAGGCCAACGCCGGGCAACACAAACCGCCGCTTCTGCAACACAAAACACGCCGGCCGGTGCCGCGCTAGCGTCCGGCTACCGGCTTCAGCGGATGCACCCAGCTGCTTATTTTCATCTGGAGCACGCCGATAAAGGCTTCCTGCACAATGCCTTTCGACATTTTGGAGGTGCCGCGGGTGCGGTCGGTGAAGATGATGGGCACTTCCTTGAGGCGGAAGCCCAGCTGGTAGGCCAGCCATTTCATCTCAATCTGGAAAGCGTAGCCCACGAAATGGATTTTGTCCAGCTCGATGGCGCGCAGCACCCGCGCCGTGTAGCACTTGAAGCCGGCGGTGGCGTCGCGGATGGGCATGCCCGTGACCAGGCGCACGTACCACGAGGCGAAATACGACATCAGCACCCGCGACATGGGCCAGTTCACCACGTTCACGCCTTGGATGTAGCGCGAGCCGATGGCCATGTCGTTGCCGTCTTGGGCGCAGGCATCGTGCAGGCGCAGCAGGTCGTCGGGGTTGTGCGAGAAGTCGGCGTCCATCTCGAAAATGTACTCGTAGCCGTGGGCCAGCGCCCACCGGAAGCCGTGGATGTAGGCCGTGCCCAGGCCCTGCTTGCCCGCCCGCTCTTCCAAAAACAGCCGGCCCGGAAATTCGGCCTGCAAGCCCCGCACAATGGCCGCCGTGCCGTCGGGCGAGCCATCGTCGATGATGAGCACATCAAAAGCCCGCGGCAACGACATCACCTTGCGGATTATCAGCTCCGCATTTTCGCGTTCGTTGTACGTAGGAATTAGGACGAGGCCTTCGCTCATGGACGGTAATCTTGCATCAAAGATAGGGTTTTGCGGTGCGAAGCTGCATGCATGCGCAGTGCCTTGAGCGGCTTTTTTGCCGGATAATGAAAATATTCAGATGTAATTAATCCTGCAACGCTGCGGGCAAGTTGCTATTGCTCAGTTGCCAGCGTTTCGGCCACGCGCCGGGCGTGGCGAATGCAATCGGGCACGCCCACGCCGGCGCGCCAGTTGGCCACGGTCACGATGTGCTCGGTTTCCAGGGTGGCGGCCGCGGCGTGCGCGCCCACAATGTGCCGGTCGAACTGCGGAATGCTGCGCGGCCAGCGGTAGCAACGCTGCCAGCGCGGTGCCCCCACAATGCCGTAAAACTGGCTCAGTTCGGCGTGCACGGCCGCTTTCTGGGCGTCGTCGGGCTGCCGGGCGGCGTCCTCGTACTGCGCGCCGCCCACGAAGGTGGTGAAGAGCACCTGCCCCGCCGGCACCCGGTTGGGGTAGATGCTGCTGGTCCAGATGGAGCCGGCCGCGTAGGTGCCCTCCACCTTCGGGTTCAGCGCCCCGAAGCCGTTGAGCGGGTGCGCCACGGCAGCGCGGTCGTAGGCCGAGTACACGGCGCTCATGGGCGGGTAGTGCACGGCCGCCAGCGCCGTGGCGGCCTGCGGAAATAACGTTTCCAGCAACGGGGCCGCCGCGTAAGCGGGCAGCGCCAGCGCCAGATGCGAGTAGCCGGGCGCCGCTTCCAGGCCTTGCAGGCCCTTTAGCTCCAGCTGGTAAGTACCGTCCGTGGCCCGGGAAATGGCCGTGACTGCGGTGTGGGGCTGGTAGCTGGTGAGCCGGGTCGCCAGGGTATCGGTGATGGTTTGGGTGCCGTTTTTCAGGCTGATGATGCGGCGGCGGCCGGCGCCTTTGCTGCTTTTGGCAAAGCCGCGCAGCACCGAGCCGTACTGCTGCTCCAGGGCCGGCAGCTGCGGAAAGGTTTTGTTGATGAGCAGCTGCTCCGGGTCGCCGGCGTAGATGCCGGCCATGAAGGGATTGACGGCGTAGTCCACGATTTCGGGCCCAAAGCGGCGGCGGAAAAAGTGCGCCACGGTTTCGGTGGGGTCGATGGGCTGGGCGGGCTTGCGAAATTCTTTTAACAGCTCCCACTTCGCCTTCAGGCTGAAAAAGCCATTGGTGAGCAGGCTGGGGGGCGAGCTGGGCAGAATCTGGTAGCGGCCATCGCGCAGCACGTAGCGGTTTTGGCTCACGGCGGCGGCGTCCTGGATTTGGTCGGTCAGGCCGAGGTCGGCGAGCAGCTCTTCCAGCTCGGCGCTTAGCTGCAGGGAATTGGGGCCGACTTCGAGCAGGTAGCCCTCGGGCGTGGCCAGGCTGTGCAGGTTGCCGCCGGGCCGGGCGTCGGCCTCAAACAAGTCGTAGGGGACGCCGCTTTTTTGCAGGTACCAGGCCAGGGTAAGGCCGCTGATGCCGCCGCCGATGATGGCAATTTTCATAGTAGCGCGAAGGTTGTAGTTCGCGTCCGGGAAAGGCCGACTGGCGCGGGGACGCGAACTACAAAGTTCGGGCTACTTCCTTTGTTCTAATGATACCAAAAAACAAAGCCGTCTTTCTCGACCGCGACGGCGTGCTGAATCAGGAAATCGGAACCTACGTCTGGGAGCCGGAGAAATTCATCATCTTGCCCGGCGTGCCCGAAAGCCTGGCCCGCCTCAAAGCCGCCGGCTACCTCCTTATCGTCGTTACCAACCAGGCCGGCATCGCCAAAAAGCTCTACACCGCCGCCGACGTGCGCGCCTGCCACGCCAAACTGCAAAGTGCCTGCGGCGGCATCATCGACGCCCTTTATTTCGCCGATGCCCACCCCAGCGTGAGCGAGTCCATCCTGCGCAAACCCAGTTCCGGCATGCTGGAAAAGGCCATTGCGCGCTTCGAACTGGATGCGGCGCAGTGCTGGATAGTGGGCGACCGGCTGCGCGACATGGAAGCCGGCGCTGCCGTGGGCGTGCGCGGCATCTTGGTGGGGGAGGAGGAAGCCGGCTTCGCACCGCACGTGGCCGACTTGCAGGCGGCTGCGGCTGTTATCTTGGGGCAATGACAGTCATCGAGGAAAAACCGACTTGGATAGCGAAAAATCGCAACATGCTGTTTTTGCTGGCGTGTGTGATTCTCGGCCAGGCAATTTTTTACTTCACCACCACGGCCAACAGCAAGCGCGAAGCAGAGCGCTACAAAGCCCTGCAACTAGCCAGCCGGGTGGAAAAAGTCTTGTCTTATTCCCACGGTATTCAGAAGGTGAAGCTCGCCACCGGACAAACCCAAGCCCTGGCGCTGACCGCCGCCGGGCAGCAATACATTCAGGCCGGCGACTCAGTGGCGAAGGCGGCGGGTAGCGAATCTATTACCACGTACCGCCAGTTTCCGACTTATACCGAAGTGTCTGTTTTCGGCCCGAATCCACCTGATAACACCGGTCTTATCAAACGCTACCAAATCAAGAAGCCATAAAAAAGGCCGGCCTCCCACGTGGGAGGCCGGCCTTTTTCTATTCCAAAACCGATAAACCTACAGGCGCTCTGCTTTCTGGGCGTTGCTGGCCATGATGGGCGAGGAAATGCGGTTGGCTTCCTTGGTGCTGCTGTAGGCGGGGCACTTCTGGCGGTTGCAGGCGCCGAGGGACAGGGCCGCGAAACCGGCGGCGAGCAATACGAACTTTTTCATAAGTATAAAAAACGGGTGAGGGATGGCGAGGCTAGGCTTCAAAGATAAGCAGCTAACGCTATTTTCAACGAAAAATTCCTGCCGCCGAAATTGAATTATTCGTATCCCAGGATGCGCATCATGCTGCCGGCTTCCTGCTGGGGCGCAAACACGGTATCGGTGAGCGTGCCGTCGGCGGCGCGGTCCAGAATAACGTGCTGCGGGGCGGGGATGAGGCAGTGCTTGATGCCGCCGTAGCCGCTGAGGCTCTCCTGGTAGGCGCCAGTGTGAAAGAAACCCACGTAGAGCGGCTGCGCGTCGGTGGGCTTGCGCTCGGGCAGGAACACCTGGTAGATGTGCTTCTCGGCGTTGTAGTAGTCCTGCGAGTCGCAGGTGAGGCCGCCGAGCTGCAGGCGCTTGTAGCTTTTCTCCCACCCGTTGACAGCCAGTAGGATAAAGCGTTGGTTGAGAGCCCAGGTGTCGGGTAGGTTGGTGATAAACGAGCCGTCAATCATGTACCAAAGCTCCTTATCGTTCTGCAGTTTCTCGTCGAGGATGCTGTAGATGATGGCGCCGCTCTCGCCCACCGTGAAGATGCCGAACTCAGTGAAAATGTTGGGCTCGGGCACGCCTTCTTCCTTGCAGATGCGCTGGATGGTGCGCAGAATTTCCGACACCATGTAGGGATAGTCGTACTCGGGCTGGATGCTGGTTTGGATGGGGAAGCCGCCGCCAATATCAATGGTGGTGAGGGTGGGGCACACCTTGCGCAGCTCGCAGTACTTGTGCACGAAGCGGCTCAGCTCCGACCAGTAATAGGACGTGTCCTTGATGCCGGTGTTGATGAAGTAGTGCAGCATGGTGAGCGTGAAGCGCGGGTCGTCCTTGATGCGCTGCTCGTAGAGCGGAATCACGTCGGCGTAGCGCACGCCCAGGCGCGAGGTGTAGAACTGGAAGCGCGGCTCCTCGTCGGAAGCCAGACGCATGCCCATGTTCACGTTTTCGCGCACGTGGTTGTGGTAGTACTCGATTTCGTTCGGCGAATCAATGATGGGCATGCAGTTCACGAAACCGTCGTTGATGAGGTCGGCGATTTCCTTCTTGTAGGCCTCGGGCTTGAAGCCGTTGCAGATGATATGCTTCTGCTTGTCGACCTTACCCTGGGCGTGCAAATTGCGGATGATGCTGATGTCGAACCACGACGAGGTTTCGAGGTGGATGTCGTTTTTCAGGGCCTCCTCCAGCACGAAGCGGAAGTGCGACGACTTGGTGCAGTAGGCGTAGGAATACGAGCCGGTGTAGCCGGTTTTCTCGATGCCCTCGGCAAACCATTTCTTGGCCCGCTGAATCTGAGAGCTGATTTTGGGCAGGTAGGTGAGGCGCAGCGGGGTGCCGTACTTCTCGACGAGACCCATGAGGTCGATGCCGTGGAATTGCAGCTCGTGGTCCTGCACGGTGAAATCGGCCGTGGGGAAGTCGAAGGTCTGGGAAATGAGGTCGTGGTACGTGTCCATTCGGGATTTTTGAATGCAGCGGGAAATATCCGACCTTTACGGCGGGCGGGACAAAAGTACCGCCGGGGTCAGGATAATGACCGGGAACCGTTGGTTGTTCTTCCGCTATCCCGCCTCGCATCGTGACGATGGAATAATAAGCGACTTGGCTACGGCAGATTCTTCTGCCGCAAGGCAGCGCTCGAAGTGTTTCTAGTTGCCAGTTGCTGGTTGTCAGTTGTCAGGTCGTTCATCGATTCTAACAACTGACAACCAGCAACTGACAACTGAAATCCTTGGAACGATGCCGCCATCCTGCTATCCCAAATTCCCACCCTCCGATGAAACGCATCAAACTTTTGGAAGTACGCTCCGAGCTCGGGGCCGGCACCCGCGGCTCCAGCATGGGCATTGACGCCCTGCGCGTGGCCTGCCTCAACAAAGGCTCCGATTATTTCCGCCGGTTCAATTCCGTGGTGCTGCCCGATTTGAACCACGTGCTGTTCGAGAAAAACCACTTCCCCTTCGCCAAGCACATCGATAGCATCTACACCGTGCAGAAGGGTATTGCCAACGCCGTGGAGCAGACGCTGCGCTTCGGCGAGTTTCCGCTGGTGCTGGCCGGCGACCACAGCTCGGCCAACGCCACCATCGCCGGCATCAAGGCCGCCTACCCGGCCAAAACGCTGGGCGTTATCTGGATTGACGCCCATGCCGACATTCACTCGCCCTACACCACCCCCAGCGGCAACGTGCACGGCATGCCCCTGGCCGCCTCGCTGGGCGTCGACAACCTCAAGCACCAGCGCAACATCCCCGACGCCGAAACCATCTTCTTCTGGCGCCGCCTCCAAAACCTGGCCGAGCCCGGCCCCAAGCTCAAGCCCGAACACCTGGTGTACGTGGTGGTGCGCGACACCGAGGAAGAGGAAGACGCCCTCATCGCCGAGCTGGGCATCAAGTGGATACGGCTGCCCGAAATCAAGGCCAAGGGCTCGCGCCAGCTCACCCGCGAGATTTACGAGCACCTGCGCTTCTGCGACCTGGTGTACATTTCCTTCGATGTCGACAGCCTCGATTCGAGCTTTAGCATCGGCACGGGCACGCCCGTGGAGGACGGCCTCTACCTTTCCGAAGCCGAAAACCTATGCCAGGACCTGCTGGAAAACGACCGGGTGGTGTGCTTCGAGATGGTCGAAATCAACCCCACGCTGGACAATGGCAACACAATGGCCAAGAATGCCTTCAACATCCTGGAAAAGGCAACGGATGCCATTGAGAAGCGGCTCCGGCTGGAAGAAGTGGTGAGTAGGTAGGGCGCCACCTCCAAGCCCGCCGCCGCCGCATAAACGGCAAGCTCCGCCGGTAGCTGGTGGGGCTTGCCGATGCTATTGCCGACAAGGCGATTGAGAATTATCGGGCTACTTCGAGCCACCCTTTGTAAGTAGCCCCCGTGGTGGCTTGCCGTAGGATGTAATAGTAAACACCGGGAGCCGCGTCCGCACCCCAGTCATGGCGGTAGGCGGCAGTGGTGAAGACCTGGCGGCCCCAGCGGTTGTAGAGTTGCAGCGCCCATTCGCCGGTGAGGCCCGTGATGCTGAACCGGTCGTTGTGCTGGTCGTGGTTGGGCGTGATGATGTTGGGAATGAGGACGCAGGCGCGGCTGGCCACGCGCACGCTGGCGGTGCGGGTGTCGCAGCCGCTGATGCGCAACGTATAATTGCCGGGTTCGCGCACGGTGAGAGCGGGGGCATTGGAGCCATCGGACCAAGCGTAGGCCAGGCCCGGGAGGGCGGGGGCGGGGCCGTGCAAAACCAACGCGGTGCCTTCGCAAATGGTGGTATCGGGCCCCAGCGAAAAGGCAGGAACGGCGGGAAGCAACCGCACCTGAAAGCGGGCCGTGCTGCTCGCGCCGTTGGCGTAGGTGGCCTGCACCGAGTAGCTGCCCGGCTGCGACACGCTGATGCCGGCGGTGGTGGCCCCCGTGCTCCAGCGGTAGGTGAGCGCGGGTGGGGTGACGGTGAGGCGGGCGCTGCCGCCGGCGCACAGCACCGAGTCGCCGCCGATGGCCGCGCTGGGCGGCGGCGGCCCCAGCTTCACCACCCAAAAGTCGTTGCCGCCCCGGCTGGGCTGCGTTTTATCGAGAGAGGTGCCGCCGTTGGAATAGCCGCAGAGCACAAAGCCGTTGCGAGAAGTGGGCCGCATGCCGTAAAGCTCGTTGCGCAGGCTGCTGCCCATGGCCTGGTCCCACTGCGGGGTGCCGGCGGCGTCAAGCTTCACCAGCCAATAGTCTTCGCTGCCCCGCCGGGCCAGGGTGCGGTCGCCGGAGATGCCCGAAAACGAGCTGGCGGCGATGACATAGCCGCCGTCGGGCGTTTGGGCGAGGGCATTGGGGGCCAGAAAATCGTCGTTGGCGCCGCCCACGGCCCGGTCCCACTGTTTGGTGCCGTTGGCGCTGAGCTTGAGCAACCAGATGTCCAGCGCGCCCTTGCCGGGGACGGTTTTGTCGCCCGACGCGGCGCCGGCATTGCCGGCCACCAGGTAGCCGCCGTCCGCCGTTTGCACGGCGCCGCCGAAAACGTCCCAGCCCACCGTGCCAAAATCCTTGTTCCAGAGGGGCGCGCCGTTGGCATCGAGCTTTACTATCCAGAAATCGGTTTCAATCAGGCCCTGGCGGTCCTGGGCCTTGTCGCCGGACGCATCCGACCACGAAGAGCCGGCCACCAGGTAGCCGCCGTCGGCCGTCTGGCACACGGTGCGCAGCTCCTCTGAAGCGGTGCCGCCCACGGTGCGGTCCCACTGCTTGGTGCCGTTGGCGTCGATTTTGACTATCCAGTAGTCGGTGGTGTAGGAAGGGCCGCGGTTGGTCTGCGTTTTGTCGCCCGATACGCCGGAAAAAGAGTAGCCGCCGAGGATGTAGCCGCCGTCGCTGGTTTGCTGTAGCTGAGCCAGGTCGTCGAGGCTGAGGCCGCCAAAGGTGCGGTCCCAGGTCTTGTTGCCGCTGGCATCCAGCTTGATTATCCACATATCGAAGTTGCCCCGGCTGGGCTGGCTTTTGTCGCCGGTAGCACCCGACGCCGAATAGCCGCCCAGCAAATAGCCGTGGTCGGCGGTTTGAATCACGCACCGCAGCTCCTCCCCGCCAACCCCGCCGAAGGTGCGGTCCCACTGCTTGGTGCCGGCCGAGTCGAGCTTCGCCACCCAGTAATTGGTGCCGGTGGGGCTGGTGTTGGGCTGCGATTTATCGCCGCTGTTGCCCGAGGTGGAGGTGCCGCCCACGATGTAGCCGCCGTCGGTCGTGGGCTGAATGCTGATGGCGCGGTCGTCGCCGGTGCCGCCCAGGGTGCGGTCCCACTGTTTCACCGGGGCCTGCGCCGCGGCGGGCAAGCCGGCGGCCAGCAGCCAGTAAAAAAGCACCAGTTTCGTCATTCGAACGGCTTTGAGTACGAATAGCGGCATAAGGAAAGGTAGCTGGTGAAAGGGCGACGATGAGCTAAAGATATTGCGCCCTCGGTTAGGCGCAGTTCCGGTGGCCACAGCCAGGCTGGCCAACTCCCCGCCAGCCACTGACGGGGCTCGTGGTTGCTCCGGTTTCAGCGGGCTATTCGGCCGGTGGGTGCGGCAATGCCGTTGCGGCCGCATGAACCCCCGGCCGCTAGCTTTGCGGCAATGGCTACGCCCTCGTTCTACCGCCGCCCGGGCAGCCCGGTTTACTTTCCCAACCTCAACGGGCTGCGCTTTGTGGCAGCCTTGCTGGTCATCGTCAACCACGTGGAGCAGCAGCGGCTGTTTCACGGGCGGCCCTCGTGGAGCGCGGTGCCGGTGGTGCAGCGCATCGGCGACGAGGGCGTGACGCTGTTTTTTGTGCTCAGCGGCTTCCTCATCACCTACCTGCTGCTGCTGGAGCAGGAGCAGTTCGGGCAGATTGCGGTGGGCCGGTTCTACCGGCGGCGGGCGCTGCGCATCTGGCCGCTGTACTACGCAGTGGTGGTACTGGCGCTGCTGGTGCTGCCCCATTGGGCCTACCTGCGCACAGATGGCTTTGTCGGCGATATCACGCAGCTGCCCGGCAAAGCCATATTGCACATGCTGCTGCTGCCCAACGTGGCGCTGGTGCTCTACGGCGGCATTCCGTTTCTGTCGCAGGCCTGGTCTATTGGCACCGAGGAGCAGTTTTACCTGCTGTGGCCGTGGGTACTGCGGCGGGCGGGTCGGCACGTGCTGCCGGTGGTGGCGGGCGCTTTTTTGCTGTTGCTGGGGCTGCAGCGAGGCATCGTTGTGGCGTTTCATGCCGCCCAGCCCACGCCGGCGCCCTGGCTGAATTTCGCCTTTGGCTTCCTCTATTATTTCCGGCTCGATTGCCTGGTACTGGGGGCGGTGCCGGCCGTGCTGTTGTTTCAGCGACGCACGCCTGTGCTGCGGTGGCTGATGGCCCCGGCCACGCAGTGGCTGGCCTTGGCGGCCATCGTCGGCCTGTTAGCCTGGGGCCAGCGGTTTCCGCTGCACGAGGAAGTATACGCCGGCCTGTTCGCGGTGCTGATTCTGAACCTGGCCGCCGCCGAGAAGCCGGTTATCAGCTTGGAAGCGGGCTGGCTCAATTACCTGGGCAAGCTCTCGTACGGGCTCTATATGCTGCATTACCTGGCGGCGGCGCTGGTGCTGCTGCAACTCGGGCCCTGGCTCGACGCCCAGGCCACCGGGCTGCGCTGGCTGCTCACGCTGCTGGCCACGCTCGCCCTGTCCGTGTTACTGGCCATGGGTTCCTACTACGGGTTGGAGCGGCCCTTTCTGCGCCGCAAAGCCCGCCTGGAGCGGGTGCAGGCCGCCGGCTGACGGCTTCTGGCTGAGGGCTGCTCAACCCGAAACGTTGTGCTTTCAACATACCGGAAAAGCCACCCACCGCAAGGCCCTTATCGCCCTGCAGTTTCTGCGGGCTGTGGGCACTTTGGCGGGCGCGGCGGCTCTGAGCTGAGTGCTGTTATGCTTCTACCACCTGCCGCGCCCGCCAAAGCGCCCAAAGCCCCAGCGCCGGCCCCACGGCCAGCGGCAGCAGCACCAGCTGCGGCGGCAGGAGCGGCACCAGCCGGCTGGTAAGCTGAATGCTGCCAATGGTGAGGGCAAATCCCAAGCAATTGACGATGGTGAGCGCGGCCCCGCGCTTTTCGGCGGGGGCGTGCCGGGCCACCAGGGTCGAAAACATCGGCGAATCGGCGACCACCACCAAGCCCCAAAAAACCAGAAAAGCCCCCAGCATCGTCCCCGAGCTCGTGCCCAGTACCAGCCCCGAGGTCAGGCAGCAGAAGCCCGACAACCCCAGTGCTCCACCCGCAACCCGGGCCGCGCCCCACCGCCGGGCCAGCAGCCCCGCGCCCACGCAGCCCAGGCTGCCCCCGCCAATAATGCCGAACGAAAGCAGCGGCACCGGCAACGCCGCCCCGGGGTGTTGGGTATTGAATGCCGCCAGCACCACCGGCACGAAGGCCCAGAAGGTGTAGAGCTCCCACATGTGCCCGAAATAGCCAAACGCCGCCGCCCGAAACGCCGGCTGCCGGAACCCCGCCAAGAATGCTGTGAGCGCCGGGCGCATGCCGGCCCGGCGATAGGGGCCATCGGGCACCAGCCCGAGCAGCGCCGCGCCACCCAGCAGCGCCAGGCCGGAGGTAGCCCAGGCCACTCCCTGCCAGGGCAGCTGCCCGCCCACACTCTTGAGCAGGTGCGGAAACGCAGTGCCCAGTACCAGTGCTCCCACCAGCCAGCCCAGCGAGCGTCCTAGCCCGGCCTCGTAGTAGTCGGCCGCTATTTTCATGCCCACCGGGTAGATGCCGGCCAGGAAAAATCCCGTGAGCACCCGGCAGCCCAGCAGCCCCGCCACCGGCAGGCCCGGCAGCACCAGCCCCAGGTTGCAGAGCGCTGCCAGTGCCGCGCTCAGCGCGAATACCCGCGACGGAGAGAAACGGTCGGCCACGGCCAGCAGGGCAAAGGCCAGCGTGCCGCCAATGAAGCCCAGCTGCACGGCGCTGGTGAGCGCGGCCACAAAACCAGGCCCTTGGTGCAGGCGCGCCGCCATATCGGGGGCCACGGCATTGCCGGCAAACCACAGCGAGGTGCAGCAAAACTGCGCCCCCACGATGGTGGGAAGAATACGGGACATGAACGAGTGCGGGTGGGAGAGAGCCGGCAAAGTACCGCTATTTCGCAAAACGGCATTTTCCGTTGGCCGCGCCACCGACCGCCCGTTGCGGCCGAATCGGTTCCCGCCATTTTTTGGAGAAGGGCCAGGGGAGGCGAGGTTACCGCCCCGCCGTACCTTTGCCCCGTGCAACAGTTAGAATCCTCCCTCAAAACCGCCCTGCAAACCGCCGCTCAGGCAGTTTTTGGCCTTGAAATCCCCGCCGCTAGCCTCACGCTCCAGCCCACACGCAAGGAGTTTGCCGGCAGCTTCACCCTCGTCACGTTCCCGCTCACCAAAGCGTTTGGCAAAGGCCCCGAACAAATCGGCCAGGCCCTGGGCGAGTGGCTGAAAGCCCACGAGCCCCGCGTGAGCGGCTACAACGTGGTGAAAGGCTTCCTGAACCTCGAAATCGCCGATGCCGAGTGGCTGGCCGTGTTCAATCAGCTGCGTGCTCAGCCCGCCACCGCGCCCATGGGCACCGACGGCGGCCCGCAAAACGTGGTGGTCGAATACTCCTCGCCCAACACCAACAAGCCCCTGCACCTGGGCCACCTGCGCAACAATTTCCTGGGCTACTCGGTGGCCGAGATTCTGAAAGCCACCGGCGCCACGGTTTCCAAAGTGAACCTGGTTAACGACCGGGGCATTCACATCTGCAAGTCGATGCTGGGCTACCAGCGTTTCGGCCATAACGAAACCCCGGCCAGCGCCGGCATCAAAGGCGACCACTTGGTAGGCAAATATTACGTGCTGTTTGAGAAGCACTACCGCGAGGAAGTGAAGCAGCTCGAAGCCGAAGGCGTGGCCGCCGATATCGCCAAGCGCCAGGCCCCGCTGATGCTGGATGCCCAGCAGATGCTGCAGCAGTGGGAAGCCGGCGACGAAGAAGTGGTAGCCCTGTGGCGCCAGATGAACGGCTGGGTGTACGAAGGCCACAACGCCACCTACAAGGCCATTGGCGTCGATTTCGACAAGTTTTACTACGAATCCGGGACCTACCTGCTGGGCAAGGAGCGAGTAGAAGAGGGCATGAACAAAGGCGTGTTCTTCAATAAGGAGAACGGCTCGGTGTGGGTTGATTTGCAGGCCGAGGGCCTCGACGAGAAGCTGCTGCTGCGCGGCGACGGCACCAGCGTCTACATCACTCAGGACCTGGGCACAGCCGAACTGAAGTACCAGGATTTCGGCTACGACAGCAGCATCTACGTCATCGCCGACGAGCAGAACTACCACATGCAGGTGCTGCAAGCCACGCTCAAAAAGCTGGGCAAGCCCTACGCCGACGCCATCCACCACCTCAGCTACGGCATGGTAGACCTGCCCACTGGCAAGATGAAAACCCGCGAAGGCACCGTAGTAGATGCCGACGAATTGGTGCGCGACGTAGTAGCCGCCGCCAAAGCCGCCACCCTTGAAAAAGGCAAAACCGAAGGCCTCAGCGATGCCGAATTGGAAGAACTCTACCACATGCTGGGCCTCGGCGCGCTGAAATACTACCTGCTGAAAGTGGACCCCAAGAAGCGCATGCTCTTCAACCCCGAAGAGTCGGTGAGCCTCGAAGGCCACACCGGCCCGTTCATCCAGTATTCGCACGCTCGCATCGCCGCCATCCGTCGCAAAGCCGCCGAGCTGGGCATTGATGAGACGGCTGATTGGAGCAGCATCACCAGCCTCGAAGGCACCGAGCGCGAGCTGGTGCAGGAGCTGGCCCGCTACGCTTCGGTAGTAGCCGAAGCCGCCCGCAACCTCTCGCCCGCCGTCATCGCGCAGTATGCTTATGATTTGGCGAAGGCTTACAATAGGTTCTATGCAGAGGTGTCGATTTTCCAGGAAACTGACGTGGCCAAACGCAGCCTGCGAGTGGCCCTCTCGGCCCGGGTAGGGGAGCAGATTAAGCAGTCGCTGAAGCTACTGGGAATGCAGGTGCCCGAGCGCATGTAATTCGTCAGAACGATGTAGAGACGTGACACTTCGCGTCTCGTCGTTGCTGATGTTGTTTCGCCTGCGCAGATTGAATCGTTCAACGACGAGACGCGAAGTATCGCGTCTCTACATCGTTCTGTAAATGAAAAGCATAGCCGTGTACTGCGGTTCCAGCGCCGGAACCAACCCGAACTATATCACCCAGGCCCAAGCCCTCGCTAAGGCAATGGTGACGCAAGGCCTCACGCTGGTGTACGGCGGCGGCCGGGTGGGCCTCATGGGTACCATCGCCGATGCCGTGCTGGCGGAAGGCGGCCAGGTAGTGGGCGTGATTCCCGATTTTCTGGATGCCAAGGAGCTGGCTCACAAAGGCTGCACGGAGCTGCACGTCGTGAAATCCATGCACGAGCGCAAGCTCATGATGGCCGACCGCGCCGACGGCTTTATCGCCATGCCCGGTGGCTACGGCACCCTCGAAGAGCTATTTGAAGTGCTGACCTGGGGCCAGCTTGGGCTGCACCAAAAGCCCGTGGCCCTGCTCAATGTCGACGGCTACTACGACCTGCTGCTGCAAGCCCTCGACCGCATGGCCGCCGACCAGCTCCTACGGGCCGAAAACCGCGCCCAGCTCTTGCAATCAGCCAATCCGGAGGAATTGTTGAAGCAAATGGCCGCTTACCAGCCGGTGCAGCTGGAGAAGTGGCTCACGCCGCCAACTACGTGATGTAGCGCGGACTTTTAGTCCGCGAGTCTGAACGATTGCCACACGCGGACTAAAAGTCCGCGCTACTACTGAATGAACGCAACGGAACAAGAAGAGCGAGAATACCTTGAAGTAATCAAAGAGCAGTTGGCGTTGGCGGTGCGACGGGTCGATGATTCCGTGCGGCAGTTTTCCAGCGAATTGCGGGAGAAGAAGGAGTACATCCACGAAAACCAGTCGGGCATGGACGATGCCGACATGGTGGCCGCCGGCCAGTCCATCGACCGCATGGCCTACACCGGCGCCGGCGCCGTGGCCCGCAAGCGCAAGCTCATTAAGCTGGCGCAGTCGCCGTATTTCGGCCGCATCGACTTCACTACCGCGAAAGGGAGCACCATGCCGGTCTACATCGGTGTGCATTCGTTCGTGGACGAGCGGCAGCGGCGCGGCCTTATCTACGACTGGCGGGCGCCCATCTCGTCGATGTTCTACGATTACGAGCTGGGCAAGGCGTCGTACAACACGCCCTCCGGCCCCATTCACGGCCGCATCGACCTGAAGCGGCAGTACAAAATCCAGGACGGGCGGCTGGAGTTCATGATTGAAAACGGCGTGAACATCCACGACGAGGTGCTGCAGCGCGAGCTGGCCAAGTCCTCGGACGACAAGATGAAGAACATCGTCGCCACCATTCAGCGCGACCAGAACGCCGTTATTCGCAACGAGGAGGCCTCGGTGATGGTCATTCAGGGCGTGGCCGGCTCGGGCAAAACTTCCATTGCCCTGCACCGCATTGCGTTTCTGCTCTACCGCTACCGCGACAGCATCGGGGCCAAAGACATCCTCATCATTTCGCCCAACAAGGTCTTCGCCGACTACATCTCGAACGTGCTGCCCGAGCTGGGCGAGGAACATATTCCCGAAACCGGCATGGAGGACCTGGCCGCCGACCTGCTCGGCAACCAATTCCAGTTTCAGACCTTTTTTGAGCAGGTATCGGCACTCTTGGAGCACCACCACCCGGCGTTTATCGAGCGTATCCAGTTCAAATCCTCGTTCGAATTTCTCAGCCAGCTCAACAAATACCTGCTGCACGTCGAGAACAACTACTTCGCCGCCAGCGAGCTGCGGGTGGGCCGCACCGTGGTGCCGCGCCAGCTGCTGCTCGACAAATTCAAGGGCTACCACCGCGTGACGCTGCTGAAACGCTTTCCGCTGGTGAGCGATGACGTGCGGGCTTACGTGCGCACCGCCGCCAACCGCAAGCTGACCAACGGGGAGAAAAACACGATAGGGGAATCCCTGACGCGCATGTTCCGCTTCAACAACGTGCTGGATTTCTACCGCGACTTCTACCGCTGGCTGGGCCGGCCCGAGCTGTTCCGCTTCGAGCCCGGCCAGGCGCTGGAATACGCCGACGTTTTCGCCCTGATTTACCTGCGCATTCGCTTGGAAGGCATCTCGGCCTACGACCACGTGAAGCACCTGCTCGTGGACGAGATGCAGGACTACACGCCGGTGCAGTACGCGGTGCTCTCGCGGATATTCAACTGCCGCAAAACCATTCTGGGCGATGTCAACCAGACGGTGAACCCCTACAGCGCGTCGTCGGCCGAAACCATTGAGCGTGTCTTCCCGCAGGCCGACATCGTGCGGCTCTTTCGCAGCTACCGCTCGACGATGGAAATCACGGCCTTCGCGCAGCGCATCACGCCCAACCCCAACATCATCCCACTGGAACGGCACGGCCAGGAGCCCGCCATCGTGCGCTGCCCCAGCCCCGGCGAGGAACTAGCGGCCCTCAAGCAGCTGGCCGCCGCCTTCAAAAGCTCCGGCAGCAACTCGCTGGGTATCATTTGCAAAACGCCCAAGCAGGCGGAGCAGGTGCAGCAGGCGCTGGAAGAGTTGGGCGTGCAGCTGCTCACCGAGGACTCCACATTGTTCAAGGAAGGCGTCATCATCACCACGGCCCACTTGGCGAAGGGCCTGGAATTTGATGAGGTAATCGTGCCCTTCGCCTCCGCTCGCAACTACCGAACGGAGGTCGACAAGAGCATGCTCTACGTGGCCTGCACCCGCGCCATGCACCGGCTCACGCTCACGCATTCGGGAGATGTCACCAATTTTCTAACTGCTTAGAAACGGTGGACCTGTAGCGTGGACTTTGTAGTCCGCGGCCCATAACGACAATCATCGAAAAGGCTTCAAGGGCGCGAGGCCGCGAACTACAAAGTCCGCGCTACAGGTCCACCGTCCGAAACCCTACTGGCCTTCGTATGGTTACGCACGCAACTGCGCAATCCCTTACCTTCAACCCATGAAAAATTCCCTTATTCTCACGCTGGCCACTGCCGCAACGGCCGTGGTTTTCATCGCCGCCAAGCCGGCCGCTCGCCTTGCCATGACCACGCCCGCCGAAACCGCCAAAACCGCGCCTTCCGTTTACGATTTCACGGTGAAGTCCATCGACGGCAAAGACGTGAAACTGAGCAAATACAAGGGCAAAAAGCTGCTCATCGTGAACACCGCCTCGAAGTGCGGCTACACCCCGCAATACAAGGAGCTGGAGGAGCTGTCGAAAAAATACGGCAACAAAGTGACCGTGCTGGGCTTCCCGTCCAACAGCTTTAACCAGGAGCTGGCCTCCAACCTGGAAGTGGCCGCTTTCTGCGAGAAAAACTACGGCGTGACCTTTCCGCTGTTCGAAACCGTGGCGGTAAAAGGCGACGACGCCGCGCCGCTCTACAAATACCTGTCAGATAAGACCAAAAACGGCGCGGTATCGGATGCACCGAACTGGAACTTCTGCAAGTACCTGGTCGATGAAAAGGGTCACGTGGTCAAATTCTACAGCTCGAAGGTGACGCCGCTCAGCCCCGAGCTGGTGGCCGATATCACGAAGTAACTTTCGCCTTAATCTGGTTTATTCAGCACGTCATGCTGAGAGGAGCCGAAGCATCTCTACCGCGCAACTAATTTCGTCGTTGCAACGAAGCGGTAGAGATGCTTCGGCTGCGCTCAGCATGACGTGCTGTTTTGTTCGTTGCTTTTCCCTTTGCCCATGTCGCCCTGGATTTCCGCTTTCCGCCCCCGCACCCTGCCATTGGCCCTGGCCAGCATCCTGACCGGCGCCTTCCTGGCCGCCGCCAATGGCCAGTTCAACGGCCTCGTGGTGGGCCTGGCGGCCCTTACCACCATCCTGCTCCAAATCCTGAGCAACCTCGCCAACGACTACGGCGACTCCCAAAACGGCGCCGACAGCATCCACCGCCAAGGCCCGCAGCGCGCCGTGCAGAGCGGCGCCATCACGCCGGAGCAGATGAAGCGCGGCATGTGGATTTGCGGCCTGTTGGCGCTGGGCAGTGGGCTGGCGTTGCTGTGGGTGGCGCTGGGCGCGGCCGGGCTGGGCCTGTTTCTCGGGTTTCTGGCGCTGGGGCTGGCGGCCATTTGGGCGGCGGTGAACTACACGGCGGGCTCCAACCCCTACGGCTACGCCGGGCTGGGCGACATTTCGGTGTTCCTGTTTTTTGGACTGGTGGGCGTGTGCGGCACCTACTTCCTGCAAGCCCGGGCGCTGCCGCTGCAAGTGCTGCTGCCCGCCGCCGCACTTGGCTGTTTCGCCACCGCGGTGCTGAACGTGAACAACATCCGCGACATTAACTCCGACGTGCTGGCGGGCAAAATCACCATTCCGGTGCGGCTGGGGGCGGTGCACGCCCGGCGCTACCACTGGCTGCTGCTCATCATCGGGCTGGGCTGCGCCACGGTGTTTGTGGCCCTTACCTACCACTCGCCCTGGCAGTGGCTGTTTGCGCTGGCCGTGCCGCTGTTCGCGTTCAACGCCATCCAGGTGTGGCAGCGGCAGGAATCGATGCAAATTGACCCACTGCTGAAGCAAATGGCGCTGAGCACGCTGGTGTTCACGGTGCTGTTTGGGGTGGGGCAGGTGCTGGGGTAGGAGTGGGCTGAGCCGGCCAATGCCAATCCGTCGACTTGGTCTAAGGCCGGTGCGACTTAGTCGAAAAAAATAGGGGGCCTTCCGCCCGCCCGCGTCCTTCGCTGCGAACTTAACCAACCGCAGCATGTGGACGCGACTTCTTACTTGTTTATTTTTCATTGCCTGGAACGCCTGCCCGGCGCTACGGGCCCAGCAGGTGAGCGTGCACGGCACGGTGCTCACCAGCAGCCGGGAGCCCGTAGAATTTGCCACCGTGCTGCTCTGGCCGGCCCGGGATTCCAGCCGTGTGCAGGCCACCGTGGCCGATGCGCAGGGGGCTTTCCTGCTGCGCGGGGTGGTGCCCGGCACCTACCGGCTGCGGGCCTCGTTTATGGGGCTAGAGCCGAACACCCAGCCGCTGGTGGTGGTGGCCGGCACGGTGCCGCCGGCCATCGTTTTGCAGCTGGCCGCCGCCCCGCAGCAGCTGGCTGAAGTGCAGGTAACGGCCAACCGCCCCCGCATTACCCAACTGCCCGACCGCCTGATACTCGACGTGGCCAACACGCCGCTGGCGGCCGGCTACACGGCGCTCGAAGTGCTGGCCAAAGCGCCCGGCGTGTACGTGGACCCGCGCTCCGAAAGCGTTTCACTTAACGGCAAGGGCACGATGGTGGTGCTGGACGGCAAGCGTACGTATTTGTCGGGCAGCGATTTGGCGGCCTTGCTCAAAAGCCTGGGCAGCCAGGAAATCCAGAAAGTTGAGCTCATCACCAGCCCCGGGGCCAAGTACGATGCCGAGGGCCCGGGCGGCGTCATCAACATCATCACCAAGAAAAGCCAGCTCGATGGCACCCGGGGCAGCCTCACGCTGGGCGCGGGCGGCATTACGAACAGCCGCCAGACCGCCGGCTTCTCGCTCAACCACAAGCACGGGCCATTGGCGCTGTCTGGCGGCTACACCCTGGCCGGCCGCCAGACTGAGGTGTCCGAGCAGGCGCAGCTCGACTACCTGGCCGGCCCCGGGCGCGCCGTGACGGCCACCCACCTGCTCACGTCGGCCACGCCTACGCGCCAGCTGGGGCATTCCTTCAAGGCCGGGCTCGACTGGCAGGCCAGCGCCAAAACCAGCCTCAACCTGTACCTGCGCGGCCTGCGCACCGACCGCACCAGCATTACCGACGCAGCCACCCGGCTGCTGCACTACCCCGCCGCGCCCGACTCGGTGCTGACCAGCCACACCGACGCCCGCACCGACATCACGCAGCTGGCCGGCAACTTGGGCCTGCAGCACCAAATCGACTCGGCCAGCTCGCTCACCGCCAACCTCGATTACTCGCGCTACGAATCGGGCCAGTATAACCTCATTC
Organism: Hymenobacter convexus; assembly: GCF_030580955.1. GTDB lineage: Bacteria > Bacteroidota > Bacteroidia > Cytophagales > Hymenobacteraceae > Hymenobacter. The sequence goes on from NZ_JAUQON010000010.1 coordinate 36,592, forward strand.
GCAATGCCTTCGTCACGGGCCAGGGCGAGGTGCCGGGCTACGGCCTGCAGCTGCGCAACTACCTGCCCAAGAGCATTCGCATAGTGGCCGGCCAGTTCGATTACGAGCGCACGCTGCGCGCGGGCAAGCTGGAGCTGGGGGCCAAGCATAGCTATGTGACTGCAGCAAACGATGCCCGCTACGAGCTGCTGCAGGCCGGCGATTGGCAAAACGACGCGCTGCGTACCAATTTCTTCAGCTACCAGGAGCACGTTTCGGCGGCCTACGCCACCTTCGCCGGCAAGCGCCAGCGGCTGGAATACCGCGTGGGGCTGCGCCTGGAGCAAACCAACTCCGTGGGCTACCTGCACACCACCGATGTGCAGGCCCGCCGGTCCTACCTCAGCCTGTTCCCGTCGGTGCTGCTGAGCCGGGCCGTGGGGCAGGGCGACTACCTGAGCCTGGCCTACGGCCGCCGCATTCAGCGCCCCAGCTACCAGGACCTCAACCCGTTCATCTACTTTCAGGATGTGTATACGTATTCGCAGGGCAACCCTTTTCTGCGGCCCGAGTTCACGCACGCCCTCGACCTGACTTATACCCTGCGCAGCACCTACGTGCTGGCCCTGGGCTACTCCCAAACCAGCGATGTGATTGCCTGGGTGACGCAGCGCGAAGCACCGGGCTCGCTCGTGACGCAGGTGCGGGCCGAAAACCTGAACAGCCAGCGCCAGTGGACGCTCACGGCCACCGTGCCGCTAGCGCCCCGCAAGTGGTGGACCATCACCAACGCGCTGCAGGCCAGTTACACTACTTTTCTGCTGCGCGGCGTAGCCAATGCGCCGCGCACGGTGCAGGGCCTGGCCGCCGTGTACAGCCTGGCCAACGATTTTGCGGTGCCCGGCGGCTGGAACCTGAGTGCCTCGGGCTACTTCCAAAGCCCGATGCCGAGCGGCGTGACCCAAACCCGCGGGCAGTATTCGGTCAATCTGGGGCTGCAAAAGAAGTTTCGGCAAGACCGGCTGGCCCTGCGCGTGGTGTACAACGACGTGTTGCGCACAGCCCGCGCCGTGTCGCTCACCGAGTTCGACAATCTGCGCTCGCGCAGCACCTACCGCTGGGATTCTAACTTTTTTTCGGCCACGCTCACCTACCAGCTGGGCAACCAGCGGGTGAAAGCAGCCAGCAAAAACCGCAGCGTATCGGGCGATGAGGAAAGCCGCATCAAATAAGCTGGGGGCGCTTGCTACCTTGCAGCTGCCCGCCGGGGCGGGCCGCCGCGCCCACTGGCCCGCGGGGCTCGCGCGCTTGTTTGCCATGCCAATTTCGACCCGAAGCTTTGCCAATCTCCTGCTGGGTACCCACCAGAGCCACCGGGCGCGGGTAGGACTGCACGTGACCTTCTGGCTGCTGGCCTACCCCTGGTACACGCTGCAAAGCCAGTGGCTGGTGGGCACCGACAACGCTCCGACGCTCGTGTTCAGCACGCTGGCCCGGCTGGGCTTTGCGCTGGTCACGTTCTACGCGGTGTCGGCCTGCATGGGGCGGGGCTGGCCGCTGGGGCGGGTGCTGCTGGGGGTGCTGGTGGTGCTGGCCGCGTCGGTGCTGGGCTACTGCCTCGCGCACTACTACCTCTACACCTACCTCGACCGGAGCCAGCCCCACCTGCCGGCCTACTTCCACAAGCTGGCGGCCAGCGTGGCGGAGCACGGGCCCTGGACGTTTTTGCAGCCGACAATACTGTATTTCTACGCCTTGCAGATATTCATGGCGTATTTTCTGCCGTTCACCATCAAGGGCGTGCGGGCCATTGTGCAGGCGCACCTGCGCACCGTCACGCTCGAAAAAGACAACCTCAAACTGGAGCTGGAATTTCTGCGGGCCCAGATAAACCCGCACTTTCTCTTCAATACCCTGAACAGCGTGTACTCGCTGGTGGAAGACAAAGACCAGACGGCCGCCGCGCTCGTGCTCTCGCTCTCGAACATGATGCGCTACACCCTGCACGACGCCACGGCCACCGAAGTGGCGGTAACGCAGGAGCTGGATTTTATTCGCGAATACCTCGACATTCAGCAAATCCGCCACTCGCGCCGGCTGTCCGTCGACGTGCAGATTGCACCCAGCCTCCAGGGCCAGCGCATACCGCCCCTGTTGCTGGTCACCTTTCTCGAAAACGCCGTGAAGCACGGCGTCGAAAAGCTGCTGAAAGAAGCCTGGGTGCGGGTGCGGGCCTACCGCGACGCGCACGGCGCGTTCTGCTTCGAAGTGGCAAACGGCCGGCCGCCCCAGGCCGGGGCGGCGCTCGGCGAAGGCATCGGCCTGCGCAATACCCGGCGCCGCCTCAGCATCTTATACCCCCACACCCACTCACTGCAAATCGACGCCACCGCCGCGCAGTACCACGTTTTGTTGCGCTTATGGCAGTAGCCCCGCTTTCCTGCGTCATTATCGACGATGAGCCCCTGGCGCAAGACCTGCTGCGCAAGTACGTGGGCCGCCTGCCGTTCCTGGCCGCGCCCACCGTGTTCGACAGCGCCGTGGAGGCCCTGGGCCACGTCGACCAGCTGCGCCCCGACCTGGTGCTGCTCGACGTGAACATGCCCCAACTCAACGGCATCGACTTTCTCAAAACCTTCACCCGCCACCAGCCCGCCGTGGTGCTCACCACCGCCTACGCCGAGTACGCCGTGCAGGGCTTCGACTACGACGCGGTCGATTTTCTGCTCAAGCCCATCTCGTTCGAGCGTTTCGTGAAGGCCATTACCAAGGTGCAGGCGCGCCTGGCGGGACCAACTGCCGGCCTGCCGGCCGAAGAATCCGGGGCCCAGCGGGTGCTGTTGCTCAAGGAAAACAAGAAGTTCATCCGCGTGCCCGCCGATGATATTTTGTTTGTGGAGGGCATGAAAGACTACCTGAAAGTCTACACCAAGGCCCGCGTCATCCTCACGCACATGACCATGACCAAAATGGAAAGCCTGCTGGATGAAACAGCTTTTATGCGCGTAAACCGTTCGTACCTGGTGCACAAAGCGGCGATTTCCGCTATCCACGGCAACACGCTCGAACTCACCAATAACATGGAAGTGCCCGTTGGCATCAACTACCGTGAGGCCGTCCGGCAACTGACGGACAAGGGCGTGCTCTAAGCAAAAGCGTGCAAGACCCGCCACAACGCCCACCCAACGGGGTAGAACCCCCACGCTTCGATGCTTGGTAATTAAAAAAGCGGCCTTGCAAGGCCGCTTTTTTAGTTGGTACCAGTTAGCTATTCGGTAGCGCTTGGGGTGGGCGTTTCGCCCGTTGCGGGCGTCGCGCTGCCTTCGGGCTGGGGACCGCGCTTGCGGTTACGGCCGCCGCGGCTGCGGCGCCGCTCACCCTCGGCGCGGGGCTCGCGGGCTTCGCCTTCGGGGCGGGGTTCACGCGGCGGGCGGGCCTCGCCTTCGGGCCGGGGGGCGCGGGGCTCACGCGGTTCGCGCGGTGGGCGGGCCTCGCCTTCGGGGCGCGGCGTGCGCTCGGGGCGGGGGCCCCGGTCGCGGCGTTCCTCGCCCTCGGGGCGGGGCGGACGCTGGTAGGGCACGGCCGGCGCCTGGCCGGCATCAAGGGCCGCCAGGGCGTTTTTGGCGGCGGCGAGGCGCTCCAGGTGCTTGGGGTCTTTGGGGTCGGGGGCGTCGCGGCGGGGCTTGCCGCCGTCGCGGCCACCACGGCCGCCATCCCGGCCGCCGCCACCTTCGCGGCGCGGGCCGCGGTCGCCTTCGGCGCGCGGGCCCCGGTCGCGGCCACCGCCACTGCCGCCGTGGCCGCCACGGGCCGGGCGGCCGCCGATTTTACCGCCCAGACCGGCAAAGCGTTTGGGGTCGAACTCGGGCGCTTCGCCCAGGCCCAGCTCTTCGGTGATTTTCTGCTTCTCGATGTCGCGCTCGATGAGCTTTTCGATTTTCACCACCCGGTCCTGGTCCTGGTCGGAGATGAAGGTGATGGCGGTGCCCTTGGTGGCGGCGCGGGCCGTGCGGCCGATGCGGTGCACGTAGTCCTCGGCGGCGCGCGGAATGTCGTAGTTCACCACGTGGCTCAGCGAGTCGATGTCGATGCCGCGGCTGAGCACGTCGGTGGCCACCAGAATGGGGAACTGCTTGTTTTTGAAGGCGCGCATGATTTCCTCGCGCTCCTCCTGGGTGCGGTCGGAGCTGATGCCGCGGGCTTCGATGCCGAGCTTGTTCACCGCCTTCACGATGCCGCCCACGGCCGCTTTCTGGCTGGTGAAGAGCACCATGCTCTGCACATCCTGGGTTTTGATGAGGTGTTCCAGAATGTAGATTTTCTGGCGGTCGTAGGCCATGTAAAACTGCTGGTCGATGCCGGCCGCAGGCTTGGATACGGCCAGCCGGATTTCGTCGGGGTTCTGCAGAATCTGCTGCGAGAAGTCGCGGATTTTCTGGGGCATGGTGGCCGAAAACAGCAGCGTCTGGCGCTCCTTGGGCAGCTGGCGCACGATATTGAAGATGTCATCGCTAAAGCCCATGTCCATCATCTTGTCGGCCTCGTCGAGCACCAGGTACTTGATTTGGTCGAACTTCACGTAGCCCATTTGCAGGTGCGCAATGAGGCGGCCGGGTGTGGCGATGATGATGTCGGCGCCGGAGGTGAGGGCGCGCTTCTGCTGCTCCCAGTTCTCGGATTTGCCGCCGCCGTAGATGGCTATCGAGCTGGCTTCCACGTAGTAGCCGAAGCCCATCACCTGCTCGTCAATCTGGGTGGCCAACTCGCGGGTGGGCACCAGGATGAGGGTGGTGGTGTGGCCGTGCTTGGCGTGCGAAATCTTGTCGAGCAGCGGCAGGAGGTAGGCGGCGGTTTTGCCAGTGCCGGTTTGGGCGCAGGCAATCAGGTCTTTGCCTTCGATGATTTTGGGGATGGCCTGCTCCTGAATGGGGGTGGCCTGCTGGTAGTTCATGGCGTCGATGCCGGCCAGCAGGTCGTCATGGAGGCTAAATTCGTGAAACGTCAAAGTTCAGCTTGGTAAGAGTTGTAAATGGCTGACCTTGATGCCGTGGTCAGCAAACCGCTTGATTTGAGGTAAAGATACGGCGGGAGGGGTTGAGGCGTGTATCTGGTGTCTTGAGGGAAAAGAACGTCATGCAGAGCGCAGCGAAGCATCTTGCCCGCAGCAAGTAATTCAATCGACAGAATGCAAGTAATTCAGTCGACATGATTAGTGGCGGTTAGTGGTGGCGGGCAAGATGCTTCGCTGCGCTCTGCATGACGTTCTTTTGGTGCTTTCTAACGAACCCACCCAACAAACCCTGCACTCCATGCCCGCCCTCGACCGTTTTTCCACCCAAGCCGCCGACTACGCCCGCTACCGCATCAACTACCCCGCCGCCCTCTACGACTGGCTTTTGCCGCAGGTAGAAAGCCGCGAGCGGGCCTGGGACTGCGCCACCGGCAACGGCCAAGTAGCTGAGGTGCTGGCCGAGTCTTTCGTGCGCGTGGACGCCACCGACCTCAGCGAGAAGCAGCTGGCGCAGGCCGCGCCGCGCCCCAACATCCATTACCAAGCGGCCAAAGCCGAGCAAACTGCCTTCCCCGCCCAGCGCTTCGACCTCATCACCGTGGCCCAGGCCGTGCACTGGTTCGACCACGCCGCCTACCACACCGAGGTGCGCCGCGTGGCCCGGCCCGGCGCGGTGCTGGCCGAATGGGGTTACAATTTCTGCCGAACCGACAGCCCCGCCCTGAACGCGGCCCTTGACCGGTTTCACGACGAAACCTCGGCGCCGTACTGGGACGCCAACCGCCAGCATATCACCACCGAGTACGCCAATATTCCCTTCCCGTTTGCCGACGTTCAGAGGGCCCGGTTCGAAGAAAAACGGCAATGGACGGCGGCCGACATGCTGGGCTACCTGGGCACCTGGTCGGCGGCGGCCAATTACGCCCGGCAACACGCGGGCGCCGACCTGGTGGCCTTGGTGGCCGATGAGCTGATGCAGCTGTGGGGGCCGGGGCGGCGGGAAATCACGTTTCCGGTTTTCATCCGGACCGGACGGGTAGAATAATTGGCGGGCCGCGGCGTTGGCAGGCGCACCAGACCCTTTTTTATGATGATACTGCTTACCCGATTCCGGGCCGTGCTGCTGTTTTACCGCAGCATCGCGCCGTTTATGCTTGGTATTTCGGGGCTGATTCTGGCGGCCGTGCTGCTGCCCGCCATCTACGAGGGCCGGGCGAAGGGCATCGTGCCGGCGCTGCTGCTGGCCAAGCTAGCCACGGCGCCGGTGATGTGGCTGCTGTCGGAGCGGCTGCGGCCCGACCAGTATTGGTTCTATTTTAACCTGAACATCTCCCGCCGGCAGCTCTGGAGCGGCGTGGTGGCCCTGGATGGCCTGCTGTTTCTGGGCAGCGCTTGGCTGATGCGGGCGGCCTTATCATGAGTCAGATACCGGATAATTTGCCTGAAAAACAGGTGCTGGAGGCCGATGGTATCCGCATTGTATTCGGCGAGCGCCAGGTGCTGGGCAGCATTTACATGCAGGTGCAGACGGGCCAGATTGTGGGCCTGCTGGGCCGCAACGGCAGCGGCAAATCGGTACTGCTGCAAACCATTTTTGGGTCCCGGGCCGTGGCCGATGCTTCAGTGCGCGTGAACGGCCGGCGCGTGGTACCCGCATTTCGAGAGCGCGGGCTGCTAAATTACTTGCCGCAGGAGCCCCTGCTGCCGCCGTCGCTGTCGCTGGCCCGGGCGGCCCGCCTGCTGGGGGTTGACATCGAAGAAGCTACCGCCTGCTTTCCAGAGCTGCGCCCGCAGTTTGATAAGCGCATCGGGGAGCTGTCGGGCGGTTCGGCGCGGCTGGTGCAGACACTGCTGCTGCTGCACGCCGACACTGCTTTTTCGCTGTTCGATGAGCCGTTTTCGGGCGTGATGCCGGTGCACGTCGAAACCCTGGCCGAGGAAATGCAGCGCCTCCGGCACCGCAAGGGCCTGCTCATCACCGACCACCGCTACGCCGAGGTGCTGCCCATCTGCGACGTGGTGTACCTGCTGCATCAGGGCCGCCTGCTGCGGCTGAACGGCGACGTGCGCGAGCAGCTGCGCGACTACGGCTACCTGGCCAGCTGAGGCAAGTTTTGGCGCCGGCGCGTAGCTTGCCGGCTTTCCTTGCTGATTTATATGTCGCTTGAAATGCCCTTTGCCCACCTCCGCGTCCTTGAACTGGCGTCCGTGCTGGCCGGCCCGCAGGTGGGCCAGTTTTTCGCCGAGCTGGGGGCGGAAGTCCTGAAAATCGAAAGCCCGGCCGGCGACGTCACCCGCACCTGGAAAACCGCCGCCGAAACCGTCACCGCAGCTGCCGAGGCCACTGCTGATGCTTCTGTTTCGGCTTATTTCGCGGCGTCCAACTGGGGCAAGCAGTCCCTTGTGCTCGACCTGACCACGCCCGCTGGCCAGACGCATTTGCACCGTTTGGCTGCCCAGGCCGACATCGTGCTGGCCAGCTACAAGCCCGGCGACGCCGAAAAGCTGCGCGCCGACTACGCCACGCTGGCCTCCGAAAACCCGCGCCTGCTCTACGGCCACCTCACCGGCTACGGCCCCGACCACACCCGCGCCGGCTACGATGCCGTGCTGCAGGCCGAGGCCGGCTTCATGCACCTCAACGCCGCCGGCCCCGGCCAGCCACCCCAGAAAATGCCCGTGGCCATGGTCGATTTGCTGGCCGCCCACCAGTTGAAGGAAGGCCTGCTCACCGCCCTCTTCCAGCGGGAGCGCACCGGGCGCGGCGCGTTGGTGCAAGTGAGCCTGCTCGATAGCGCCCTGGCTTCCCTTGCCAACCAGGCCGCTACCTACCTCGTCACCGGCCACGACCCGCAGCCCTTGGGTTCGGGCCACCCCAGCATTGTGCCCTATGGCACCGTGTACCAGGCCGCCGATGGGCAGCGCCTAGTGCTGGCCGTCGGCACCGACGGACAGTTCCGGCAGCTCTGCTTTGCCCTCGCCCGTTCTGCCTGGGCCATTGACACTCGCTATCAAACCAACTCCGCCCGCGTGGCCCACCGCCTCGAATTGGAGGAAATGCTGACGCAGCGCATCGCCGAAGTGTCGGGCGTGAAGCTGCTGGCCGAGTTGGAGCGCCGCGCCGTGCCGGCCGGCGCCGTGCGCACGGTGGGGGAGGCCCTGGTCCAACCCTCGGCTCAACCCATGCTACTGCCGGGCGCGGACGGCCTGCGAGCGGGGCTGCGCACGGTGGCATTTCGCAGCCCGCAATGGCGGGCAGCAGCGACCTTGAGCGCGCCGCCCGGCCTGGGTAAGGCCGATACCGCAGATTTTTCTGCGCTGCCGCCCGCCGAAGACGCAACTACGGCCGGGCTTCCTTCCGTACCCCCCGTAGCCTAAGTGAGTTGTCGGGGCGGCCCGCGCCGTTGCCCGCGCCGCTATTGTCCTTCCGCCGCCATTTTGGGGGCTCTTTCCTTCCGCATATGGCCAACCCCACCAAAAAATCCGTCGACCCCGAACTGTTTTCCACCGATGTGCCGCCGGTGCCTACGCCTGCAGTGCCGCCCCGCAAAAAGCCCGCCCGCCCGCGCAAAACCCCGGCCCGTGACGCCGCGCCCGCCGCCAGCTCCGCGCCCGAAACCGCTCACACCGGCGCCACCGCCACCAACAACCAGCCCACCGCCGAGGCCGGCTCGCCCACCGAGGCGCCCGCCGACCGTCTTGACCAGATTTTCGAGGGCCTCAAGCAGAAATCCGTCGCCAAGCAGGCCATCTACCGCAACACGCTGGCGGCGTTCGACTGCCTGCGCCTTGTGTCGCAAGAGCTGGTGGTGGAGCTCACCCGCAAGCTCACCCCCCTCGATTCCAGCGTCGTCATCGAGTACCGCTCCATCAACGACATGGAGTTTCACATCAAGTTTTCGGGCGATTTGCTGGTGTTTGTCATGCATTCCAACGTCGTCACCTTCCCCGACGACTACGGCCCCATGCCCAGCGCCTACGTCGGCCAGGATTTCCGGCGGCGCTTTTTCGGCCATATCATGGCCTACAACTTCATGGCTGACAGCATCAAGTACCAACGCCTCAACGACCCCGGCTACCTTGTGGGCCGCCTGCTGGTCAACATCGAAAACCATTACTTCCTCGAAGGCGTGCAGCAGCTGGAGCTGCCCGACAACGACATGTCCGACAACATTATCAAGCCCGAAACCATGCGCCTCTTCGTAGAAAGCGCCATGATTGCCGCCGTCAACAACGACCTGGTAGCCCCGCTACTGCCCGAAATCCAGCGAATCAGTGTGAAGCAAAAGGTTGAAAACCAGCAGGTAAGCCGTGGAAGTAAAGTGGGTTTCAGCTTCTCGCACCAGCAGGCGCACGAGGCGTAAGAAAATTGCAAGGCGCCCGTCATTGCGAGCGCAGCGCGGCAATCCGTCCTAGGCTCAGCGACAGACCTTTTGATGTGATAAAGCCCTAAAACGTGAATAGCCCCGGCACTGCACAGTGACGGGGCTTTCTGGTAAAAGGACGTGTCTGGGTTTGACAGGACGGATTAGCTACGCTGACCTTCGGTTGCCACGGCCTACGGCCTCGCAATGACAAGCGGCGCCGCTAAGCCGGGCCGTAGCCCACCTTCTGGCGCACCTTGGCCAGCACGCCCGCGCCGTATTCCTGCGCGCGTTTGGCCCCAATGGCTAGGGCCGCGTCAAGCTCCGGCAGGTTGTTCATGTAGAAATCGAACCGTTCGCGCTCCGGCCCAAAACGGCGCAGAAGCAATTCGTACAGCTCTTTTTTGGCGTGGCCGTAGCCGTAGCCGCCGGCCAGATAATTGGCGCGCATCGTCGCAATCTCAGCGGGCGAGGCCAGCAGCGAGTACAGCTTAAACGTTACGTCCGTGTCCGGATTTTTGGGTGCTTCCAGCGGTGTGCTGTCCGAAATAATGCTTTTCACGGCTTTCAGCAGCTCTTTTTCGGACGCGAAGACATCGATGATGTTGCCGTAGCTTTTGCTCATCTTGGCGCCGTCGGTACCGGGAATGGTCATCAGCTCGGCATCGACGCGGGCCTGGGGCGGCACCAGCGTGTCGCCGTAGCGTGTGTTAAAGGCCTGGGCAATATCGCGCGCGATTTCGAGGTGCTGAATCTGGTCTTTGCCCACGGGCACGATTTCCGCGTCGTAGAGCAGAATGTCGGCCGCCATCAGCACGGGGTAGGTGAAGAGGCCGGCATTCACGTCCGACAGCTTGTCACTTTTGTCCTTGAAGCTGTGCGCGTTGGCCAGCATCGGGTAAGGCGTGAAGCAACTCAGATACCAGGTCAGCTCGGTTACCTGCGGCACGTCGGACTGCCGGTAGAAGAGGTTTTTCTCGGTGTCGAAGCCGCAGGCCAGCCACGCGGCGGCCACGGCGTAGGTGTTGGCGCGCAGCAGCGCCGGGTCGCGCACTGTCGTGAGCGAGTGCAGGTCGGCGATGAAGTAGAGCGAGTCGTTGGCCGGGTTTTTCGACAGCTCAATGGCGGGCAGAATGGCCCCCAGCAGGTTGCCGAGGTGCGGCCGGCCGGTGCTTTGGATGCCGGTAAGAATGCGGGACATGCGTGGGTTTTAGTTGGCAGCTGTCAGTTGCCGGCTGTCAGGCCAGCCATTTGGCTAACAACTGACAACGAGCAACTAACAACCAGATTAAGGTAAGCGCACGCCCTGGTTGTAGGCGTGCACGGCGGCAACGAGCTGAGCCCGGCTAACCGCGTTGGTGGCAAATTGGCGCTGCAAAACGGGGTCGGCCGGAAACAGGGCCGCTACGAAGCCGCCCGGCGCCAGTTTCTGGTCGAACCCCGGCGTGCGGCCGGGACTGTACGCAAAGAACGTACTCGTGCCGGCTTTGCGCAGCACCGGCAGCTTCACATGGGCTTTGAAATTGGGCCCCATTTCCACTTGGTAGTGGTAATAAAACAGCTCCACCGGTCCGGTTTCCAGGATTTCGAGCAGCGCGGGGTCCTTAAAATCCGCATCGGTGCCGCTGAGCAAACGGAAATCATTCACTCGCACAAACCGATGGTTATCAACCGTAAAAGCCACAACCTCAGCCGAGCGAAACCGGCGCTCTTTGCCATTTTTCACGCCCACCAGCATGGTCGGGCTGCCGTTTTCGGCCAGTTGCAGCTTTAGCGATGCTTCGCCTTTCGAGCCGTTGGTCAACTGATAAGTGCCCGGCACAAAATTGTATTGGGCGCGGGCGGCGGTGGGCAGCAGGAGGGCCCCGGCCGCCAGCAGGAAATGGGAGAGTCGCATGGCGGTGAAAGGACGACGAGCGGAAAAAAGTTACACGCTTGCGTTTTCCAGGGCTTCTTCCTGCAACTCGGCCGTTTCGTCCTTGCCCAAGTACTTGTCAATCAGAAAATGGGCCAGATACAGCACCGGCGTGAGCAGAATGGCGGCCGCGAACTTGTACCAGTAATTGGTATTGGCTACGCTCAACACTTGGTCCATCGACCAGTTGCCGAACACGTAAAACGCCACGTACAGCACCACGAACGAATCCACGAGCTGCGAAACCAGCGTCGAGCCCGTGGCCCGCAGCCACACGAAGCGCCCGCCCGTGGCCTTGCGAATGGCCGAGAAAATGGTGGCATCGAGCACCTGCCCCACCGCAAACGCCACAATGGAGCCTGTAATAATGCCCAGCCCCTGCCGGAAAATGCTCTGGTAGGCAAAGTCGATGTTGAACGGCCGGCCCAGGTTATCGGTCTTGTTTACATCGAGCCAGAAATCGGCCGGTGGTAGCTTGGTGGTGAGGTAGATAACCCCAAAAGCGAACAGGATGAGTACCACCGTCAAATAACTGATGCGCAATACCCCTGCCTTGCCAAAATACTCGTTGATGATGTCCGTGGTCACAAAAACCACCGGCCAGATGAGCACGCCCGCCGTGAGGTTGCCGGGCAGTCCCATCAGCTTATCGGCCGAGAAAATCTTGACGCCGATGATTTCGGCCAGCAGCGCATTCACCAAAAAAATCCCGCTGAGGACGAGGTAGAGCTGCTGCTTTTTGTGCGCGAAGGGAGTCATTAGGGATTGGTTTTTCTCTGTCATCCTGAGCGCAGCGAAGGACCTTATTGCGAATGAACAACTTGTTGGCCGGTGATAAGGTCCTTCGCTGCGCTCAGGATGACAGAGAAAAGATGATAAGTAAATAAGGCTACACGCTCACCGTCAGCCCTTCCGAAGCCAGCTCAGCGGCGGGAAATACCGCCTGGGCTTCGTGCAGCAGCGGCTCCAGGGCCTTGTAGCGGCTGGAGAAATGGCCCAGCAGCAGGCGCCTCACGCCCGCAGCGGAGGCTATCTGGGCGGCCTGACGGGCGGTGCTGTGGTGCGTTTGGGCGGCGCGCTCGCGCAGGTCTTCTAGGAAGGTGGCCTCGTGGTAGAGCAAGTCGACGCCCTGGATGAGGGGCGCCAGGGCCGGGGTGTAGAGCGTGTCGGAAAAAAAAGCGTAGCGGCGGGGTGGCAAGGCCGGCGTCGAGACATCGGCGTGGCGCAGGGCGGGGTAGGAGCCGTCGGCTTCGAGGTCTTCGCCCTGGGCCAGGCGGGCCAGCTGCTCGGGGCGCAGGCCGGGCGGCAGCTTTTCCTTGAGCAGGTTGGCCCGACGCGGCTTTTCCGAAAACAGGTAGCCCGCGCACGGAATGCGGTGGCGCATGGGCAATGAGGCCACCGTAATGGCTTCGTCTTCATACACCACAGCGTGCGCCTCCGTATCCACGGGCGTAAATTCCATGGTGAAGGCCAGGTGCATGTTCGAGACGCGGGCCTGCGTCACCAGCACTTCATCCAGGCCGGGCGGGCCGATGATGCGCAATGGCTGGGTGCGGCCCTGCAGGTGCATGGTGCCCAGCAGGCCGAAAAGGCCGAAATAATGGTCGCCGTGCAGGTGCGAAATGAAGATGGCGCGCAGGTGGTGCGGGCGCACGCGGTGCTCCAGCATCTGCCACTGCGCGCCTTCGCCGCAGTCGATGAGGTAGGTGGACGCGCCCACCGTGAGCACCTGCGCCGTGGGGTGGCGCCCCACCACGGGCGTGGCCGACGCCGACCCTAATATCTTCAGCTCGAAAGTCATACGTTGGGAAAGCCGCAAGCTATAAGCTGCAAGCCGCAAGCCATTGTTCTGGCTAAAAGCAGAACAGCAGCTTGCGGCTTGCAGCTTATAGCTTGCGGCTAAAAGAATTACTCTTTGTCCGTCAGGTCGCGCTCGATGGCATGCAAAAACACGCGGTCTATGCCTTCTTCGACGGTGGGCAGGATGTGCAGCACCGACTCCAGCTTGCTGATGGTAATGAGCTTGAGCACGTGGTCTTGCAGGCCGGTGAGCACCAGCAGGCCGCCCGTCGAGTTGCACAAACGGTTGGCAATCAGGATGGAGCTCAAGCCCGACGAGTCCGTGTACTTCACGTTGGTGAGGTCCAGAATCAGGTTGTTGATGCCTTCCGCGTTCAGCTTCACAAACTCCGATTTGAGGTCGGGCGCCACGGTGGTGTCGAGCTTCTTCTCCTCAATGGTGATGATGGTGTAGCTTTCTTTTTTATCAATCGTGTACTTCATACAGCGTAAGCAAGGGGAGTAAGGGAACGGCGAAGGTAAATAAAAAACCCAAAATTTTGGGTGAACCAACTACTATTTTGTGCCCAGCCGCCGAGGTCCGCCGGCCGGCCCGGCAAAAGTAAGCGACGCCCAGGTCGATTGCCAGTCGGCGCGGTCGCGCAGCTTGGCGGGCGCGGCCGTCATATCCACGGCCGCCAGCAGGTAAGGGCCCGGCCCGGATAAGCGTAACAAAATCCGGCCGCTTTGGTTGGCGCGCATGGTGAAATGGGTGGTGGGCAGCCCGCCCGGCTGGCGTTGCCACACCTGCACCGCCGCCCCGAAGGCCGGTTTGCTGTTGCGCAACACGCGCACGGTCAGTGATTTGTCGATGGCCAGGCGGTAGGGGTTTTGCTCGGGCACCAACTCCAGCGGCAGGCCGTAAATGCGGCGGCAGGCGCTGTCGGTGGCGGGCGCGGTGGCGGCGGCTTCGCCCACCTGCACGAGGGCTTTGGCGCAGCGGCGGTAGGTTTCGCGCCCGGGCTGGTCCATCTGCTCGTTTTCCTGGCGCAGCTTCAGGGCGTAATCGAGACCTTCCTCGCGCAGGTAGGCGGTAAATTCTGCGGCGGGCAATTCGATGAAGGAATTGGTGGAGCGCATGAGCACCACATGGGTGCCGGGCTGCGCAAAGGCGAAGCTGGTGCGGAAGGTGTCGGTTTCGGTAGCGTTTTTAGATGTGAGGTTGGTGCTGTCGGCCGGGGTGGGGCCGTAGCGCACTAGGCGCAGCACTTTGGTGGCTTTGGTGGTCCAGGGCTTGCCGCTGAAGTCGGCGCCGATGAGTGGGCGGATGCTTACCGTTTGGCCCGCTTGCAGGCGGAAGCGCGGCGGTTCGAGCCAGAACTCGTGGGCGAGGGTGGCGGTCGCGATTAAAATGCTTCCGGATATGACCAATTTGGCGGGGTAAATGCGCATTATTGGATATTGTTAGCCGGAAGCCGCAATCTGTCTCTTACTAGTCGGGGTAATTGAGCGACCAGCATGGCGTTGGCGGAGGCGTTGCCCTGCAACGCAAGATTCTCCTGCTTGCCAAATTTTTTTAAATCGGTTGATGAAACCTCGCACAAATATTCGTGCGTGCGGCCGTGGAACTGATAAGCATAGCGCGCAATGTATCCTTTCACTTCCTCGTCAGTTTTAGAAGTATCGGGCTTAATCTCATCACAAATAGCGGACACCACGAATACATCGGCAGCAATGGCAATAGCTCGGCTGCAGAAGACAGCGCCTTTGCGAGCTAATTGAAAACCGCCCATTAACACACCGATAACCGGAATAAGACCCCACGGCGGAAACGGAGCGGTGGATGTGCCAACGATGCGCGAAAGGCTGGGTTTGTCTTTCACGTATTCTATTTGAATTGCAGTACCGGGCTGGACCGTTTGTGAACTTGAGTAGGAGTGGCTCTGCCGAAGTTTGCCGGCCAGTTTGAACCGGTAATCTATTTCCCAAATCACGTCCTCGGCTTCGCTCTCTGAATAATCGGTGGGGCTGGCGCTTGTAATGGTACCCGCAACCTGAGCCGTGGGCTGGAAAATGAACCACAGACCATCCACACCCACAGCCGGCACAAAAAATACAGCCAGTAGCACCCCGATGATTCCAAAGACTACGCCGACCGAAAAGCTAACATCACCAAGGAAAATCCGAAGCTTATCACCCAGGGTTAGATGCATAAAAGCCGCTGATTAAGTGAGTCCTACTGCCGTTCCAGCGCCAGCGCATACGCTCGGTCGTAGTACACGCGCAGGTTTTTCCAGTCGAATAACTCGGCGGAGCTTTCCACGGCGTTGCGCTGCATGATGCGTTCACGGCGGGTGAGGAGTACGAAGTCCCAGAGCATGTTGCAGAGCTCCTCGGCCGATTCGTCGAAGGTTTTTTCCTGGCGGTGCACCACGAAAATGCCTTTGCTCTCGGGGTCGGGCACGTTTTGCAGGGCGTAGTCGCCAAAGCCTGAGAGGTCGGAGGTGATGGCGGGCACGCCGCGGGCCACGCATTCGAGCGGGGTATAGCCCCAGGGCTCGTAATAGCTCGGAAACACGCCCATGTGGCAGCCGCGCACAAACTGCCCGTACTCCATGCCCAGCAGGGGCGAGGCCGGCGACACAAAGTCGGGGTGGTACACCATTTTTACCCGGTCGTGCTTGTGGTTGAGCAGGTTGGCCCGGCGCATGAAGTTCAGGATGTCGTCGTCTTGGTCGTTCACCAGGTTGTGGGTGATGACGGGGGGCAGGGTGTTGGTCTTCCAGGTTTGGAGCGTGCGGCGGTAGCGCAGCTTCCAGTAGTCGTCCACCATGGCGCTGAGGTCGGGCAGCTTGTGGTCCTGGCTGGCGGCGGCGGCGTAGAACAGGCGCTCGCCCACTTGGCGCTCGATGGCCTGGCAGGTTTCGTGCACCTCATCCAGCAGGGCGCGGCGTTCCAGCACCTGCGGGTTGATGCTGGTGTAGGGCCGCTTGGTGATGAAAAACATCACCACCTGGCCTTCCAGGCCGCTTTGCTGCAGGCGGTGGTTGAGGCGGGCCAGGGCTTCGAGGGTCAGGTCGAAGCCTTTGTTGTGGTACTCGTAACGGCCGGAGGTGAAGAAATACAGCGTCTTGTCCAGGTCGAAAGCGTACGACTGGAAAAAGTGGGCCATCACGAATTCGTGAATCTTGGCCTTGTACTGCTGGTGCAGGTTCTGGAACTCGTGCAGGGCCACGAAGCGCTCGATGTTGAGGCCGTTGGGCAGCACCGCGTCCGGAATCCTATCGAGCAAATAGATGCACTCGCGCACCGTCAGCTCGCTCACGGTGGTGAAGACGTGGCTGCCGTGGGCGGCGGCGCGCTCCATGCGCACGGCCGGCTCGATGTTGAAGTGCTTGGCTTCGGCCTCCCAGTTCACCCACATCAGGTGGTCGTAAAAGGCCGGGTCGTTCATGGCCAGGTAGCGGCCCAGCAGGGTGGCGTGCGTGGTGAAGAGCAGGTGCGCGGGCACCTGCAGGCGGCGCAGCTCCGGAATGGCCACGCCGGTCATCCACTCGTGGAAGTGGCCCAGCAGGCGCTGCGCGGGCTTCACCTGAGCCGCCACGTGCTGAAAGAAAATGGTGGTGAGGTGCCCAAAGGCAATGACCTGGTGCAGCAGGTCATCGTTATCCGGCGAGGGAATACCGTGGCGGGACCACAGTTCCGACTTCAGCTGGCCGAGTCGGCCGTAGGTCTGAAACGGGTTGATGAGCACCACGCGGGGCCGGCCCGTCACCAGCCAGGTACCAATCTGCACGTCGTACCCCTGGGCGCGCATGGTGCGCACGGCCGCCCCAAACGGGTCGGAAGCGGTATGTATGGCCAGGTCGTCGTAGGGCTCAAATTCGCCCTGGGCCATGTTGGGGAAGTAGGGCCCAAGCAGGCAATACCGGTCGCCCCAGGCGGGCACGGTGGCCGGCACCTTCGAGCGGATAACGGTGTAGATGCCGCCCACCTGATTGCAGACTTCCCACGCTACCTCAACGAGCAGCGAATCGGGAAACAGGGCTTCGGGGGCGTTGGCAGTGGTCTGCATAGGATGGGCGCGGGAATTGGACGGCGAAGAACGAGCGAAAGAACGTGGCGAAAGGTAAGCCGGTTTGGGCCGCACCTGCCAAATACAGGAGGCTTTTTTTGAGGGCTTAGGCCAATTTTTATAGTTGAGGCAGTACGAATATCGCCTGTCATCCTGGGCGCAGCGAAGGACCTTCTCACGAATGAGCAAGCTGTTCAAGCGTGAGAAGGTCCTTCGCTGCGCCCAGGATGACAGGTGTTATGCTTTCTCCACCTCCAGCACGCCTGGAATCTCTACTCGCTCGGGCAGCACGCCGGTACGGGCAAAATCAGCCCACAGCTGCCGCACCTGCCGGCCGGCGGCGTCGAATTCCTCCCAGTTGGCCGCGCCCAGCAGCGGCGTGGCGGCCCAGCCGGCGCGGTTGCCCAGCAGCAGCGGCAAATCCACGACGTGCGCGGCCCCGAATGGGCTGCCGGGCGGCTGGTAGGTGAGCAAAAACCGCCAGGCCCGGCCGCCCGCCCGGGCCTGCTGCGCGGCAAAAGCCTGCGCTGGGGCCAAGTAAATGCGGCGCGACGTGACCTCCGTGAGCAGGTGCACTACGCGGCGGCCCGCCAGCGGCAGGCGCTGCAGCCAGTTGAACGTCGGGTCGATGACGGCAAAAAAGCGGGTTTCTTCGGCCGTGGCGCCGATGAGTACGTCTATGTACGGGGCCACCGCGGCCCAGCTGGCGTCAATTTCGGTTTCGGGCGGGAGGGGCGCGGCGCCGTACTGGGGGCCGAAGGGCATGCCGCTTTTCAGGCCCTGCCAGCGGGCGGCTCTGACCACGGCGCTTTCGCGGGCCAGCACCTCGGCCACCGTTGCGGAGGGCAGGAGCGGGCCCATGGCCCGGCTCATGGCGCGTAGCATGCGCTGGCGATTGCGGGTGAGGCCCAGCGGGGCGCTGTGCAACATCACGCGCCGAAACAGGCCGGCCGCGCCCTCCGTGAGCATCAATTGAGCAATGGCATCGGCCCCCGACGAATGGCCGAACATTGTCACCAACGCCGGGTCGCCGCCAAATGCGGTGATGTTGCGCTGCACCCAGCGCAGGGCTTCCAGCAAATCGAGCAAACCCAGATTGGGCGGCGTGTTGCCGCTGCCCAGAAACCCGAACAGCCCCAGCCGGTACGTCACGGCCACGAATATCACCCGCTGTTCGGCTACCCAGGTGGCGGGGTCGTAAATGGCCAAATCGCCCGCGCCGGATACGTAGGAGCCGCCGTGCACCCACACGATGACCGGCAGGCGCTCATTGGGGCGAAAATCGGCGGGCACGGTGATGGAAAGGCGCAGGCATTCCTCGTCAAAGCTGAGTGCGGCAAACAGGTCTCCCATCACCTGGTCCACCCGCGGGTCGGCGAGCTGTGGGCAGGCGGGAGCGGGCGCCGTGGCCTGGATGGGAGCCGTGGCGGGTGGCACCGGCACCGGCGGCTGGAACCGCGCGGCCCGGGCGTAATGAATGCCGGTGGCGCGTAGCACCGGCCCATCGGCCCGGCCGATGATGGTGCCGGCGGGGGCGGTGAAGTGGGGGGCGGTGGGGGTAGTAGGCAAAGTATGAAAAGAGAAAAAAATATAACATCATATAAGCAGCACGTCATGCTGAGCGCAGCCGAAGCATCTCTACCGTAGCAGTAAAGCTTAATTACTTGCGCGGTAGAGATGCTTCGGCTGCGCTCAGCATGACGTTCTAGTTTTAGTTGATAATGATGCCTAATGCAGCGCCCGCTTCTTGATGATGCCGCCCTGCGCGTCGTCGATGCGGTATTGCACGATGAAGGCGCGGGGGTCGACTTCCTGCACGGCGGTGCGCAGGGCGGGCAGCTCCAGGCGCGTCACGACGGTGAAGACGATGTCGCGCTCGATGCCCATTTCGCCGCGCTTGCCGTAGCCCGATTTGCCCTGGTACATCGTCACGCCCCGACCCAGCTTTTCGGTGATGACCTTGCGGATGGCGTCGCTGTATTCCGACACGATGGTGACGCCCGTGTACTGCTCGATGCCGTTGAGCACGAACTCCAGCACGCGGGCGGCGGCGAAGTAGGTGAGCATGGAGTACAGCGCCGGCTCGGTACCGAGCACCAGCACCGCCACGCCGAAGATGACGACGTTGAGAATCAGGATTAAGTCACTGACTTTGAGCAGCACCAGGTAGCGGCTCACAAGCAGGGCGGCAATTTCGGTGCCGTCGAGCACGGCCCCGCCGCGCATGGCCAGCCCGATGCCCGCCCCAATGAACACCCCGCCGAACACGGCCGTGAGCAGGCGGTCGGGCGTCACATCGGGGAAAGGCACCAGGGCCAGCACCAGCGCCAGCCCGCCAATGCCCAGGGCGCTGCGCAAGGCGAAGCGGCGGCCCAGTTGGTTGTAACCCAGTGCAATAAACGGCAGGTTGATGACCAGAATCAGAATGGAAAGCGGCAGGCGAAACGCCGTGGCCAGCAGCATGGAAACGCCCGTGACGCCGCCATCAATGAAGTGACTGGAAAGCAGGAAGGACTTGAGCCCGAACGCCGCCGAAACCACCCCGGCGATAATAAACAGGGCGTTTTTCAGTTCGGAGTTGGGGACGTTGTTGGGCTGAACAGGAGAGGAGTCGGTTGGGGCCATAAGCAGGAGAAGCGGTGAGGCGCGAAACCTCAGAACGTGGGTGATGCAAAACGCAAAAACGCCATGCGACGCGGGCCACATGACGTTCTGCTATACGGGAAGCGGGCCAATTGTTACCCTTCCTGCGACAAAATGAGCACCGCGTAGGGCGCCACGCCGATGCTGCCGTGCCAGGCGTAGCCGTCGTATTCGCCCGCCTCGGCATCAATGCCGAAGCTGTCGAAATCGCTGAATTCGCCGTCGTAGCCGCGCCAGTCGCTGTTGAAGCGCACCGTCCAGCGGCCGGGGCCGGGCAGGCCGATGGTGTAGTTTTCGCGGGCCGCGTTGGCGAAGTTGGCCAGCACCACGGTGGTGTCGTTGGGCACGTTTTCGCCCTGGTCCCAGCGGGCGAAGGCCACCAGTTTCTCGGTGTTGTTGACGTGGAAAACGTGGGTGTGCTGGCCGCTCAGGCCGCGCGTCTGGCCCCGGAAGTTGCGGCGCAGCGCAATCAGGTCGCGGTAGAGGTGCACTAGGCCGGCGCGGGTTTCCACGTGGGCCCACACCAGCGGCTCGGCGTCGTTGAACTCGCCATCGGCCAGAAATTCCTGGCCCTGAAACAGCATCGGAATACCCGGCGCCGTGAACACCAGCGCGGCGCCCAGCGTGGTGCGCTTCTTGGAGTAGTAGCTGTCGGGCGCGTCGGGCATGATTTCGTCGGCCACGCGGCTTTTGCCGTTGGCCACTTCGTCGTGGCTTTCGGTGTAGATGACGCGGCGGAAGGCGTCGCCGTTGTAGCTCTCGGAGAGGGCATCGGCCACAGCCTGCATGTTGCGGTCGGCGTCGTTGGGCGTGGTCAGGGCTTCCACAATGGGGTACACGAACGAGCTGTCCCATTGCGAATCGAAGCCCTGACCGCCGTTGGCCACGCTTTCGGTGATGCCGGCGTTGCCGCGCATGTCTTCGGCGATGGTGATTTTCCAAGGCATGGTCTGGTCGATTTCCTCGTTAATCCAGCGCATCAGGCTCCAGCCTTCGGGCAAGTCGTCGCCGGGGTTTTCTTCGCCCTTCACGTTGCGGATGAAGGCGATGGCATCGGCTCGCAGGCCGTCGACGCGGTATTCCTGCAGCCACATCAGGGCATTGTCGCGGATGTACTGGCGCACCTCGGGGCGGCCGTAGTCGGGGCGGTTGTGGCCCCAGGGCGTTTCGGCCTTCCAGTCGTTGTAGAAATAGATGCCGCCGCCGTCGTTCTCGCTCCAGCCGTCAAATTGCCACAAATCCAGGTCGCCGGGGCCGAAGTGGTTGTACACCACATCCAGCACCACCGCAATGCCGTGCTGGTGCGCCGCTTTCACCAATTCTTTGAAGGCCACCGGTCCGCCATAGTCGCTTTCCAGCGCAAACGGATTGGCCGGGTTGTAGCCCCACGAGCGGCTGCCCGGAAACTCCGTGGCTGGCAACAGCTCGATGCAGTTGATGCCCAAATCGCGCAGGTAAGGCAACTTTTCGGCCACCTGGGCGAAGGTGCCCACCTTGTCAGCGTCGGGGGCGTTGAAGGTGCCCACGTGCAGCTCGTATATCACCAGCTCGTTCCAGGCCGGCATCTGGAAGTTGTCGTCGGCCCAATCGAAATTCGGGTCGTGCACCACCGACGAGCCGGCCGAGTTGGTCACCTGCCGGGCGTAAGGGTCGTTGCGGTCGAACTGCTGCTTGCCGTTGGTAATGTGGTATTTGTACTCGTCGCCGGGCTTGGCGCCGGGCACGTCGATGGCCCAATAGCCGTCGGCCTCGTGCTGCAACGGGTTCTTCCCGGCATTCCAGTCATTGAAAGTGCCAATCACGGAAACCGCGTCGGCGTGGGGTGCCCACACCCGGAAGGTGGTGCCGCCCTCGTGGGGCACGGCGCCCATGCCGGGCTGCGGCGCGGGCCCGGTGGGCGGGGCGCTGGCCTTGGCGGCGGGCTTGGTGGCGGTGGTTTTGGAAGGGGTTTTGGCGCGGGGCGCGGGTTTGGAATCGGAAACGGTTGGCATTGAAAAAAGCAAAGCCCTCTGCCCGGGAAGCCGAAAATGCGGCCGGTGCAAAGCAAGAGGTAGGTGGGCAATACGCATCTGAGCAACTTTTGGCTAGCTCATGCATGCCGTCTGCTTGTTCAGGCTGTTGGTCAGGGCCGTAGCCCGGCGGCGCCGAGTTGCGGCTTTGCCAAATTCTCCCGACCTTTTCCGGCATGAACGTCGCCACTCCCGCCGCCGAGGGCCGCACCACCCTCTATCATCGCCGCTACGCCAAGCAGCAAGCGGCTAAAACGCTGGGGCACGTCGCGCCGGCCCTGGTACTGTTTTTTGGCGTGGTGCCCATTCTGTCAGGGGAAGAGCATCTTACGTTCCTGGGAGCCTTGGAAATTGCCGTGGGCGCGGCCTACCTCGGGCTGATGGCGCGCGAGCTGCGGCACCTGCGCCACAACCCCTTTCACCGCGAGCCGGTGGCATGGCTGGAGCTGGCCGCCGCCAGCATTCTGGCCCTCGAAAGCTACCACATCTGGCACCGCCACCATGCCGCCGAGCTGGCCGGGGCGCCGCACCGGCTGCACGTGCTGCCCTGGCTGTACGCCGCCGTGGCGCTCATGTACGTGGTGCTGGCTTTCCGCCTCAACCAGCTGACCGACCGGCAGTTTCTGCACCTGCACGCCGATGGGTTTGCCGTGCGCACCCACCGCCTGGGCCCGGCGCACGAGTTGACGTGGGCCGAAGTAACGGCCGTGGAGCCCGTGGGCCCCGCCGACGTGCTGGTGCACCGGGCAGATGGCCAGCAACACCGCATTTCCTTCGCCAACAGCCACGACGGCGCCGCGCACCGCGACCGCCTGCTGGCGCATTACCAGACGGCAAAGAAGAGTTGAGATAGAAAAGCTAAAGCAACCGGGCGGGCAACTTTGGGGACTGAATTGGGGTTTTGGGGGTAATCTTTGCCCCGCTTTTTTACCACCCAATGCGCCGACCCAAACCCGTCATTTTTGGCCTTTACGGCTGGTCGCCCGATTATGGCTTCCGCTACATTCACCCCGCCAACCGCCGCTCGTTCGAGCTGCTGGAGCCCGTGGGCAAGCTGTTTGAGAAAATAAGTGAAGACGAAGAGGGTGAATGGATTACCATTCGCTACGACGAGCAGCAGTTTCTGGTGCGGCCCGAGCTGTTCAAGGAAATATACCACAAGCCCAAGTTCAGCTTCGGCGATGCCGTGGAGGAGGTGACGCCGCAGCCGGGCCAGTACCGCCACTTCGGCCACATTTCGGACGTGTTCTGGAACGAGTCGACCGACACGGCTTCATTTCAGATTGTGGAGCGCAAGCGCAAGCTGCCGCACGTTTTCGCCGCCAGCGAGTTGCGGGCGGACTGAGAAAGACGTCTGTTACACCTGTCATCCTGAGTGCAGCGAAGGACCTTGTCACTTCTGCACTTTCGTTGTTCTTTAGTGGCAAGGTCCTTCGCTGCGCTCAGGATGACAGACATAAACTCAAGCCTCACACGCCCAGCGCGATGGCCGCTACCACACCCGCCACGCCGAGCGCCAATAGCAAGCCGTAGAGCGGGGCCACGAAGCGAATCCACTGGTCGAAGCGGATGCCGCAGATGGCCAGCATGGCCAGCAGCGAGCCGTTGGTGGGCGTGATGAGCTCGCAGAGGCCGGCGGCGTATTGAAAGCACAGCACCACCACCTGGCGCGACATGCCGATAATGTCGGCCAGCGGCGCAAAGAGCGGCATGGTGAGCGTGGCCTGCCCGCTCACGCTGGGCACGGGCAGGTGCAGCGCGGTTTGCACCACCATCATGCCCAGCGCGGAAAGCGTAACGGGCAAATGCGCCAACGGCGCCGATAGGCCCTGCACAATGGTATCGACAATGTGGCCCTGCTCGAGCACCACGAAAATGGCGCGGGCAAACCCAATCAGCAGGGCCGAAAACGCAATGTCGCGGAAGCCGGTCACGAAGCCTTCGGCCGTGCCCGAGAAACCCAGCCCGCCCAGCAAGCCGGCCCCCACGCCCAGCACGAAAAACAGCGCGCCCATCTGGTCGAAATTCCAGCCCAGGCTCACCACGCCGTAGCCGAAGATGCTGAAACACACCAGTAGCAGGAGCAGCACCAGGCCGTGGCGGCCGGCCCCGCGGGCATCGGCCACTACGTCGGCAATGGTGAGGTCGGGGGCTACGCGGTGGCGAATGGCGTGGCGCATGGTGCCCGCAATCCAGAGGGCCACGGCGGGCAGCAGCAGGGCTATGCGAAAGGCCCCGCCCGAGAAAAAGGGCAACTGCGCCAGCTGCTGCGCGATGACGACCTGAAACGGGTTTATCGGGCTAAACGCGGCGCCCACGATGGCCGCCCCCAGGCTGGCCGCCACGGCAGTGATGACGGGGTAACCCAGCCGCCGCATCAGCACGAGCAGCACCGGCACCAGGGGCACAATTTCCTCCCCCATGTTTTCCAAAGCGCCCATGGTGGCGAACAGCAGGCTCACGATGGGGATGACGAGCACCTCGCGGCCCTGGGCGCGGGCCAGCAGCCAGTCCACGCCGTGGCGCAGGGCGCCGGTTTGGTCGAGCACGGTGAAGGCGCCGCCGGCCAGAAAAATGAGAAAGATGATGTCCGCGGCGGCTTCCATGCCTTTGGGCACATCCACGAGCATGTCGAGCGGGCCCACGGGCGTAGCGGCCACGCGCTGGTAGGAGCCGGGCACCACCACCTCGCGGCCGGTGGCCGCGTTTTTCTGGCGGGCAAACTGGCCGGCCGGCAGCACATAGCTCAGCGCGGCGGCCAGCATGATGAAGCCCACCAGCAGCACCAGCGGGTGGGGAAAGCGAAAGGTGTTCATGGAAACGGATAGCGAAGTCTGGGAACAAAAGAACGTCATGCTGAGCTTGTCGAAGCATCTCTACTGCGATGAGTAAACCCAATCGACAGGAATACTGCGGCGGCAGAGATGCTTTGACTGCGCTCAGCATGACGTTCTTTTGTATTTCCCTGCCGTGACTCTCGCCGATTTCAAAGCCCTGCACCAGCGCCTCCAGGCCGAGCACCTTGCCCGGCACGGCACCCGCCTGGCCGAGCGCCAGGAAGACAGCTTCGACCTGACGCTGTATGCGGTGGCGGGCTTCTACGCCGAAATCTGGCGCAGCCGCGGCGAGGAGCCTATCCTGTTCATCCACGTGTTTCAGAAACCCGCGGGGCTGGGCGACTACCTACGGCTGGTGCAACTGCCCACCGGCCTCTAAAGTCCTTGCGCCGCCCCGGCAACGTAGCCGTTCGGCAAAAACGGACTGCATGCGCCCATCCTTACGGCTTTTGATACTGGTGCTCCTGGCGGGCCTGGGCTACCCCGGCCGCGCCCAAACAGCGCCCTCCACCCAAACCACGCCCGCCGCCCGGCGCTCGCCCGAGTCCTTTGGCTACCGTCAGCTCGTGGTGATGTTCGGGCGCGACAGCGTGCAGGTGCTGCTCCTATCGAAGCCCGGCGAAGAGAAGCTGAAGAAGCCGCTGCTGCTCTGGGAGCAGGGTTCCATTCCCACGCCGCTGGTGCTGTACGATGAGCACGGGCTTTATACGCCGTTCGGATTTCACCCCAAAAAGGTGCTGGAAAGCTGCCATATAGCCATCATCAGCAAGCCCGGCATTCCGCTCACGTTCGATGTGACGGGGCAGGACCCCAACGCCATTTTTCGCGAAACTTCTCCGCCGGCCTACTACTGCGCCCGCAACTATCTTGACTACTACGTGCGGCGCGATGAGGCCGTGCTGCGCTACCTCAAAAAGCAGCCGTGGGTTGATGCGGCGCACGTCGTTATCGGCGGGCACTCGCAGGGCACGAGCGTGGTGGCGCACCTGGCCGCCGTGCCGGGCCTGGTGAGCCGCGCCGTGTACCTGAACGGCAACCCGTTGGGCCGGCTGATGTCGATGCTGGCCCAAAACCGGCAAGCGGCCGATACGGCTGCGGTAGGCTGGGTTTTCCGCCGCTGGCAGCAGGTGGTGGCCGACCCCACTATTGCCGACTGCAAGGGCGACGACCCGCGCAACACCTACGGCTTCGGCTCCTCCGAAATGCCGGTGCTGCTGCGCACGAAAGTGCCCATGTTCATCGGGTTCGGCACGCGCGATGCGGGCGTGGCCGGCGACGACTACCTGCGCCTGGAAGCCACGCGGCAGCACCGCACCAACTTCACCTTCCGGGAATATCCCGGCCGCGAGCACAACTTCTTCGGCTTCAAAGATGGCCAAAT
Organism: Hymenobacter convexus; assembly: GCF_030580955.1. GTDB lineage: Bacteria > Bacteroidota > Bacteroidia > Cytophagales > Hymenobacteraceae > Hymenobacter. The sequence goes on from NZ_JAUQON010000010.1 coordinate 62,585, forward strand.
CAATTACGACGACGACTACTGGGACCAGGTGGGCGAGGACTTCCTGCGCTGGGCGGGCCTATGGCCGCAGTAGCGCCGGCCGCGGGCTAGTCGCCCAGCCGGTCCACGTCGGTGAGCTGGCCCTTGTTCTGCATGATTTTCAGCTCGAACTGGCCCAAGGAGAACGGCTCTTTGCTGTATTTGGCGGGCTCGTTGAGTTGGTCGATGGGGTGGCTGTTGTCGATGGTGTACTCGTTGGCCACCACCTCCACGGTGCTGCCTTGCACGCCCACCACTTTCAGCAGCGAGTAGGCGTTGTCGTCCGCTTTGGCGCGCACCGTGTAAATGTCGCCCACGTGCGGGGCGGTCAGGTAGGCTTGGTTTTCGCGGTCGTCGCGCGCGCCGGCCAGGGCCGCCCAGCCCAGGCCCACCGCCAGCAGCGCCGTGCCCGACCAGGTCCACAGCGGCATGCGGGTGGCCTGCTTCGCGGCGCGGATGGGCTCGCGCAAGGCCGGCGGCAGCGCTTTGTTGTCCCAACTCAGGTTGCAGTTTGCGCAGGCGGCCACCACCGGTTTGGCAAAGGGAAAGAGCGGGATGTAGTAGATGTGGGCATACCGGCTGAACAAGCTCACGTGCAGGGTATCGGCGGCGGCGCAAAAGGGGCAGGCCACGCCGGGCAATGGGGCGGTGCGCACGTGGGCACCCTTGTAACCGTAGAGAATCATTGGAAAAGTAGCTCGTTTATCAAAGGCAAGTGAAATAAATGAAGTAGCGAAAGATAGGGCCCGGCGGGCGGTAAATCAGCTCCTTCGCGGCCACGCCCGGCAAAAGCAATTCTCCTCCGAAATGCGCTGCCAGCCGGAGCCCGTGGCTACCTTGCTGCGCATGAAACGCTTCCTGCCGCTCGCCTTTGCTCTGGTCAAGTTCGTGTCGGGCTACCTGCTCATCAGCACACAGTACGACTTGCAGCGCGACGAATACCTCTACCTCAACCAGGGCCAGCACCTGGCCTGGGGCTACCTGGAAGTGCCCCCGCTGCTGGCGGCGCAAGGCTGGGCCACGCTGGCGCTGGGTGGCGGCGAGGGGTGGGTGCATTTCTGGCCGTTTCTGTGGGGCGCGGCCACGGTGTACCTAGTGGTGCGGCTGGCCGGGCGGCTGGGCGGCGGCTGGTTTGCGCAGGCGCTGGCGGGCGTTTGCTATTTGGCCTCGGCCTTTGCGCGGCTCAATATGCTGTTTCAGCCCAATTCGTTTGAGGTGCTTGGGTTCGTGCTGGCGCTGTATGCGTTGGTGTGCTTTGAGCAGGAACGCCGGCCGCGCTACCTCTACTTGCTGGGCGCGGCGCTGGGCCTGGGCTTGCTGAACAAGTACACCACGCTGTTTTTCATTGCCGCGCTGGGCGGCGCGCTGCTGCTCACCAACTGGCGCCGCCTGCTACTGAACCGGCATTTCTGGGGCGCGGCGGGGCTGGCGCTGCTGCTGTGGCTGCCCAATGCGCTGTGGCAAATCCGCCACGGCATCCCCTTCCTGCATCACATGGCCTTACTCAAGTCCAGCCAGTTGGTGCACGTTAATCCGCTCGACTTCTGGAAGGCCCAGCTGCTGATGTGCCTGCCCGCCACCTGGGTATGGCTGGCCGGCCTGCTGGCGTTGCTGCTGAGCCGGGCGTTTCGGGCCTACCGCGCCGTGGGGTGGGTTTCGGTGCTGGGCGTGGGCCTGCTGGCCGCGCTGCACGGCAAGGACTATTACGCCCTAGGCTACTACCCGGTGCTATTTGCCTTTGGGGCCCGGTGGTGGGAAATGCGTTTCCGCCGCCCGCAGCGGGCCGCTGGCGCGTCGCCCTTTTACTGGGGCACGGCGGTGCAAATTGCCCTGGTGCTGTTGCCGCTGTGCTTTTTGAGCTTCTTTCTGCCGCTTATGTTTCCGGTGCGCAGCCCGGCCACTATGGCCGCCCTGCGCCCCCAATACGCCCCGCTCGGCTTCTATCGCTGGGAAGACGGCCAGGACCACGCCCTGCCCCAGGACTACGCCGACATGCGCGGCTGGCGTGAGCTGGCCGACAAAACCTGGGCCGCCTACCAAAGCCTGCCCGCTGCGGCCCGCGCCCACACCCTCATTCACTGTGCCAACTACGGCCAGGCCAGCGCCATCAACTACTTCAACCGCCGCCGCGCCCTGCCCATTGCCAACAGCCTCAACGGCAGCTTCCTCTACTGGTACCCGCCGCTCGATTCGTGCCAGGCCGTCCTCATCGTCGACGACGAGCCGCACCCGGAGCTGGCTCCGCGCTTCGCCTCCTACCGCCGCGTCGCCGCCATCACCGACCCCTACGCCCGCGAGCGGGGCACGGCCGTTTTCATCGGCTTACAGCCCGATAGCGCAGTACTGGCCCAGGTGCGGCGGGAGCATCGGGCGGCGCTGGCGGCTTGGGAAGGGCCGAAATAAGGTGGCGGCTGGGCCTGCTTCTGCACGACGGGCTGGCGGCGCCCTTTTCGCTTAGCCCTCGAACGGGAATTCGGCCAGGCTCTCCCACGGCCCGTTGCGGTAGGACCACAGGTGCAGCCCGGTGCCCCTCGCTTCGAAGGGCTCAAAAGTGGCTTGCAGTTCGGCCAGCAGCTGCCGGGCCGCGGCGGGCTCCACCTTGTTTTGGATGGTGACGTGGGGCTGCAGTTTTTGCTGGTCTTGGGGCGTGAGGTGAGGAGCGAAGGCCGTTTGCAGCCGGCGGTGCAGGGTGCGCAGCTCGTCGTTCTCGATGGTGAAGGCCACGCCCCGGCCCAACGAGCGCAGGCCCGCCACGCGCAGCGCCAACGGTTCCTGCGTGCTGCTGATGTGCCGGAGCTGCTCGCTCACGCCGGCCAGCTCCGGGCCGGGCAGGTGATGAAAAAGGGTGAGGTGGGCGTCGAGGTAGTTGATTTTGGGCGGGAAATGCTGCCGGCGCAAGTCGTTGAAATACGCTTGCCCGGCGTCGTCAAGCACGAGGGTGAGAATGAGTGGGGCGGCGTCGGGGTGGGGCATGTGGAAGGGCGAACGGAGGGCTAAGCTGGGTACGCAAAATGGTGGCTGGCCGCCGGGCAGGCAGCTATTTCGGGTGAATATCCGAGGCCATTGTTTCAAGTGAAAAAGCTGCTATTTGCTTCGATTAAGGCTTTTTTGCGGACTTTATTTCCTGCCAAAAACGTTGAACTACTATCTGCCACCAACCCAACTTTATGCTGACCTCCGGCTCGCTCGTTGCCCTTTCCGATACCCTGCTCACCGATGCGCCCACGCCCGCCCTGGCGCCGCGCACCCACTCGGCCAAGCTGTGGCTGCCGCAGCGCGTGGTGTTCACGCCCGATGCCCTCGACGAAGAGTTCGGCCAGCAAATCCTGGCCCGCGTTTCGGCCCAGAACCTGGAAGTGGAGCTGCTGAAAAGCAACCGCCTCACCGGCCTGCGCGACCCCGGCGGCGACGTGCGCGCCACCTACCGCACCGCCAAAAACACCCTGGCCGTGGTGAAGGCCCCCGCCGGCGCCCTGCGCCTGCAGCCCACCCCGCCCTCGGCCGACTGGCAGCTGAACCTGGCCGAAGGCTGCCCCGCCCACTGCCAGTACTGCTACCTGGCTGGTTCGCTCAGCGGCCCGCCCGTCGTCAAGGCCTTCGCCAACCTGCCCCAGCTGCTGGCCAATACCGCTACCTACGAGCAGCCCGGCCGCGTCGTAAGCTTCGAAGCCAGCTGCTACACCGACGTGCTGGGCATCGAGCACCTCACCGGCAGCCTGGCCGAGGCCGTGCGCCATTTCGGCACCCGCGAAGGCACCCGACTGCGCTTCGTGAGCAAGTACGACCACATCGGCCCGCTTCTGGGCCTGCCGCACCACGGCCGCACCCGCGCCCGCTTTTCCCTCAATGCCGAGCCCGTGGTGCGCCGTCTCGAAGGCGGCACCGCTTCGGTGGAGGCGCGCATGCAGGCCCTGCGCCGGTTGGCGCTGCCCGTGGCCGAGGGCGGCGGTGGCTACCCCGTGGGCGTGGTGCTGGCCCCCATCATGCCCATTCCGGACTGGCAGCGCCACTATACCGAGCTGCTCGACCGCCTGCAGCAGACGCTGGATTTTGACTGCGACCTGACCGTGGAGTTCATTACCCACCGCTTCACGCCGGGCTCGAAAGACGTGCTGCTGCAATGGTACCCCAACACCGGCCTCGACCTGGCCGAGGAAGGCCGGGCCGTGAAGCGCAACAAGTTCGGCGGCCTCAAATACGTGTACCAGCCCGAGCAAATGCAAGCCATGAAGGCCTGGTTCTACGCCGAATGGCAGCGCCGCTTCCCGCACGCGCCGGTGCAGTACTGGACGTAATCGGGTGCAGGCATTTTTTCGGGACTGTCATCCTGAGCGCAGCGAAGGACCTTGTCACGGCTGCCGTTTGGATTACTGCAAACTGCTCAGCCGTGACAAGGTCCTTCGCTGCGCTCAGGATGACAGAAGAGTGGTGCCCCATACTTTTGCCGGATGCTTCCCTACACCCTCGTCATCGAACACGCCGCGCAGGTGCTCACTCTGGCCGGCGGCCCCACCGCCCGTCCGCTGGCCGGCACCAACCTGCACGATTGGACCATTATCGAACAGGGCTACGTGGCCTGCCAAGGCGATAAAATTGTGGCTGTCGGGCACATGGCCGACCTCGACCTGGCCCACATTACTCCCGAAACCCGCCTGCTGGATGCTTCCGGCTGCGTGGTAATGCCGGGCCTGGTGGAGTGCCACACCCACCTCGTATTCGGCGGCAACCGGGCGCACGAGTTCGAGCGCAAGCTGCGCGGCGAGTCCTACCTCGATATTCTGGCCAGCGGTGGCGGCATCCTGAGCACGGTGCGCGCCACCCGCGCCGCTACGGAAATGGAACTGCTGGAAAACGCCCTGCACCATTTGGAAGGCTTCCGGCGCTACGGCATCACCACGCTGGAAGCCAAAAGCGGCTACGGCCTCGACCGCGACACCGAGCTGCGCCTCGTGCGCGTGGCCCGCGCGGCCGGGCGCCAGCAGCCAGTGCGGGTGGTGCCCACCTTCCTGGGCGCCCACGTGGTGCCGCCCGAATTCAAGGAAGCCGGCCCGCGCGCCTACGTCGATTTCATTCTGCGCGAAGTCTTGTCGGACCTGAAAGGGGAGGCGGCCTTTGTGGATATTTTCTGCGAGCAGGGCGCATTCCCACTGGAGGTGGCGCGTTATTTCTTGGAGCAGGCCCACAAAATGGGCTTCAGCCTGAAAATCCACGCCGAGCAGCTGCACGACCTGGGGGGCTGCGAAATGGCCGCCGCGTTGGGCGCTACCAGCATCGACCATTGCGACTACCTCACGCCTGCCGCCGCCGCCCGCATCGCGCAGCAAACCCAGGGCCAGACCGTGGCCGTGCTGCTGCCGCTGGTGCCGCTGTTTCTGCGGCAGGAGAAGTACGCGCCGGCCCGCGAGTTCATCAATAATGGCCTGCCCGTGGCTCTAAGTACCGATTTCAACCCCGGCTCGTGCCCCAGCAAAAACCTGTGGCTGGCGCTGTCGGTGGCCTGCCTCAAGATGGGTTTCACGCCTAAAGAAGCCGTGGCCGCCGCCACCCTCAACGCCGCCTGGGCCATTGGCCACGCCGCCGACTGCGGCAGCCTGGAGCCCGGCAAGCGCGCCGACCTGCTGGTGCTCAACGTGGGCAGCGTGGCCGAAATCCCCTACTGGCTGGGCGAAAACCCGGTGCGCGACGTGGTAATTGCAGGCGAGCGGGTTTGAGCGCGGGACTTGGTTAGGATTTGGCTTGTCTAGTTAAGAACGTCATGCTCATCTGGCGTCCGCGCAGTCGAAGCATCTCTGCCGCAGGGGTAATCAGATTTACTGCTGCGGTAGAGATGCTTCGACTGCGCGGACGCCAGATGAGCATGACGGTCGAATACGGACAGCTTTCCTCCTCCGAATTAAAGCAGCTGCACCAGCTGCGCAATTTCTGCCGCAGTGTGGGGCTGTAGCGCGGGCGTGTAAATGGAATTTTGCCGCCAGACGTAGCGCGCCGTGCCGAAGTATAGCTGGCCATCGCGCAGCTGCTGCACAATGACTTGCGTGTCGGTGCCCTCGGGCAAGTGGTTTTGCCAGAGCGTGGGGTCGGCCGTGGCGAAGGTGCGGCTGAGGCTGGTGTAGCCCACGGGCCGCAGGTACACCCGCGTTTCGGTGGCCCCGGCGGGCACGCGTACCTGGGCCGTGGTCCAATTCGAATTATTTACGGGGCGCCAATACTGGTCAAAATTCAGCCAGCTGATGGTGTCGAGCGGAAAATTTACGTTGTAAAAGCCGCTGCTGGCCGGCAGCGGCGACCACGCGGTGCGGGCCCCTTGCACGGCCGGTTGCCAGCCCATCGAATCGGCCGCCGCCCGCACCCCCACATTCTGCACCATTGGCAGGGCCCACAAAAACATCCGGGTCGTATCGAGGCCGGCCGTGGGAACGGGCGCGCTGAGCGTCGTCAGGTTGGGCGCCGAGCCGGCCGTGCCCGCAAACTGGCTGCTCCAGCGCAGGCGGGTGCTGCCCTGCCAGGCCTGCACTCTGTATTCGCCCGCCGACACCAGCAGTTGGTTGTTGAAATACGCTACGTTGGTATGCATGCCCGCCAGCAGCAGTTCGCCCACCGAATGCAGCTCCTGCACCCGCAGCGTGGCGGTGCCGGTGGCCAGCGTGTTGGTGGGCAAAACCAACGAATTGGCTTTAAACGAAATAGTTGCGCCGCCGCTGGTGCGAAAGGTCTGCCCCTGGCCCAGATTGACGGAAAACGACTGCACAGGCGGGGCATACGGCTGGTAGGCCACCGCCAGCGACGTGGCCGTTGGGGTGTATATCACCAAATCTTCGCGGCGGCAGCCACTGGCCAGCAAGGCAATAGCCACGCTTAACAGGCTAATTCTTTTCATCAGAAAACGGGTAAAAATTGGCACAAGGAATCCCAAGGCGCCAATTGGTTAGCACCCGCGTATTCCAGTAAAAAAATGGTTGCTAGACCCTTACGGTAAGTCGTACGACATGCCCAGCAGGGCCGTGCCCCCCAGCAGGTGGCGGATTGAATAGCCGCTGGTCGGCTTGGCCAGCGGCGAGAGCATATAGCTGGCCGTGGGCTGGACCAGCAGCTGCCAGGGGCCGGCCAGGCGGTAGCGCACCTCCGCCCCCAGGCTGGCAGCCAGGCTGAGGCTGCGGTAGGGACTGCCCGAGGCGCCCCAGGTTTGGGGCTGGCAGGCGCAGGCCGAGCCCTCGGTGCTGGTGCCGCCGAGGTAAATGGCGGCATCGAAGCCCCCAAGCAGGCCTACCTGCCAGCGCGGGCCCGTGGTCCAGACATAGCCGGCGCGCAGCGGCACCGTCAGAAAGCGGTAGGTATCGCGCTGGCGGATAGTGGTGCCGCTGGCCCGGCTGAGGCTGTCGAGAAAAGCGAAATCGTAGCTGGCCCGCGTGATTTGGGCGGCGCTCACCTGCCGCAGGGCCAGCGCGGTGGCGTATTCGGCGTAGCCCAGGCCGGCGCTCACCGTCCAGTGCGGCGTGAGCGTGCGGCGGATGCTAAGCTGCGCGGCGTACCCCAGGGCGGGGCGCTCCAGCGAGGCCGCAGAGCTGGTGGAGGTGGTCTGAACGCGGTTGATGTTCCCATTCGAAAAAACGGGCGCAGCCGTTACCGGCGTCGCCAACGAATTGGTCGTGTAGGAGAGCCCCGAAGCTGTGCCGAGGTGCCGGTACGTCAGGCCCGGGCCAGCCACCAACTGCACCGCCCACCGCGATACCACCGCGGGCAGCAGGGGCGGCAGGGGAGCTACTTCGACCGGCTGCGGCGTGCGCAGCGCGGCACCGGCCGGCACTTGTAGGCCGGCCACCCGCAGGGCCAGCCCGTCCCAGGCGCCGGATTGCGCCGCGTCGGACGGAGCTTCTGCCAGGCTTGGCGCAGGAATAACGGCGGCCGGGCGTGTGCCAGCCTGGCGCTCTGGTGCGGTGCGTGCAACCGCAGAAGCGGCAATTTCTGCTGCATCCGTAGCCGTTGCAGTCACGGAAGCTGCGGCGGCTGCTTGCGGGCGGCGGGCAGCCACGGCGGGCCGGGAAGCGCGGGCCGCATCCACCGCCGAGACACTGCCCGGGCCGGCCAGCGCCATAGTTGCCGGGCCAGGGCGCGTGCCCCGCCCGGTGCGAGACCCACGCCGCTGCCGGGCTTCCAAGCCACGCGGTTCAAATCCTGCCAGGGGCAACGCACGATGGCGCCGCGCAAGGCGGCCAGTTGGCCCGGTCGCCGTCGCTACGGCTGGCGTAACCGATTTAGCTGCCGGACCGGAATTAAATACGCCAGATTTTTGGGAGTTCTTTAGTGAGGTGTTTGGCTTCAATTTGCTGGCATTCAAATTCGCGTCAGCTATTGTGCGCTGAGTTGCGGCATTCGACGTAGTGCCCGGCGAGGCTGAAGTCAGAACATCCTGATTTGTCGCATCGCTCGGACCTGGCCCAGCCGGTGCGGGAGTTGGCGCGCTGCCAATGCGTGCCCCTTGCGCGTCGGCTGCGTGCTCTGAAGTTGAATTTGCTGGAGCTGCTGGCTGTTTTTCCGAAGTACTGGCTCCTTGGGCTACCGTGTCTGGCTTTCCGGCCACACTGCCCGCCCGCTGCCATTGCCAGGTAGCCAGCGAGGCCACCACGCCCACCAGCAGGAGCAGCACGAGGGCCGCCCGCCAGCGCCGCCGCCGGGGCGCGGCTACCGGCGGCGGCAGCTGCTGCCGGATGCCGGCCCACATATCGGGCGGCGGCTCCTGGCCGTAGTCGGCCAAGCGCTTGCGCAGGGCTTCGTACAAATCGTCGGGTGTGGGGTCAGACATGGTAATTCGGTGTTTTTAGGCCCGCCAGGCGGGTTTCGAGAAGGCGCCGGGCACGGGCCAGCTGCGATTTGCTGGTGCCTTCGGCGATGCCCAGCAACTCGCCGATTTCCTGGTGGGAGTAGCCCTCCACGGCGTAGAGGTTGAGCACGGTGCGGTAGCCGGGTGGCAGCGTGGCCAGCAGGGCCACCAGGTCGTCGGCGGCCAGCTGGTCCACGGCCGAGGGTTCGGCCGAGGGCAGGCCCTCGGCCAGCTCGTCGAGGGCATCGCCGCTGGGGCCGGGGTGGCGCAGGCGGTATTGCTCCACGGCGTGCAGCGACGTGGTGACGGCAATGCGGCGCGCCCAGCCCTCAAACGGCCCCTGCCCGCGGTATTGGTCGAGGCGGGTGAAGATTTTAACGAACGTGTTTTGCAGCGCGTCCTCCGCCTCGGCCCGGTTGGGGCAGTAGCGCAGGCATACGCCCATCAGGTTGTATGACAGCTTTTTGTAGAGCTGGTATTGTGCCGCCGATTCGCCGCGCCGGCACGCCGCCAGCAGCGCTTCATCGACGGGTACAATGGAAGGCGGCATGTAGAAAGTAGATGGCAAAGCCGGCTGTACAGGACCTGCTTTGTGGGGGCTTGACCGGCAGCCGGCCGGCGCGGTTGCATTCGTATCGAAGATAATTTGAAATCAGCGGCTGGCTGGTGCTCAAGTGGCATACAGAACGCTACAAAGGCGGTCATGCAGAGCGCAGCGAAGCATCTCGCGTGGTGCCACTAATCCATATTATCAGGATTTAGTGATTGCACGCGAGATGCTTCGCTACGCTCTGCATGACTACCTTTTAAGTCACTGTTGCCAGGCAAGCTGTATTCTTGCCCCAGAAAAACCCGCGAAACCCCGAAACTGCCCCTTCCCAATGCGCTACTTCCACGTCGACGCCTTTGCCCAGACACCCTTCTCCGGCAACCCCGCCGGCGTGTGCCCGCTCGAAGCCTGGCCCGCTGCCGCGCTCATGCAGCAAATCGCCGCCGAAAACCACCTTGCCGAAACTGCTTTTTTCGTGGCTCGCGCCGGCACGACGGCCGAATACGATATTCGCTGGTTCACGCCCGCCGTGGAAATCGACTTGTGCGGCCACGCCACCCTGGCCGCCGCCCACGTGCTGTTCACGCACCTGGGCTTCGCCGAACCGCAGGTTACTTTCCACAGCCAGAGCGGCCCCTTGCGCGTGGCCCGCGAGGCCGACGGCCGCCTCACGCTCGATTTCCCTTCGCGCCCGCCGCAGGAGCTACTCACGCACCCCACCGGCCTAGCCGACGGCCTGCGCGCCACTCCGCTGCACGTGCTGGCCGCCCGCGACCTGCTGGTCGTCTTCAACACCGAAGCCGAAGTGCAGGCCCTGAAGCCGGACATGGCCCGCATCGCTGCCCTGGAATACGTAGGCGTCATCGCCACCGCGCCCGGCAGCAATGGTGTCGATTTCGTGTCGCGCTTTTTTGCGCCCCGCGTGGGCGTGCCCGAAGACCCGGTGACGGGTTCGGCCCACAGCACGCTCATTCCCTTTTGGGCCGAAAAGCTGAGTAAAACCGAGCTGCGCGCCCGCCAGATTTCGCCCCGCGGCGGTGATTTGTGGTGCCGCCTGCGCGGCGAGAGGGTGGACATCAGCGGCTACGCGGTGACGTATGCGGCGGGGGAAATTATTGTTGGTTAAATTGCTGATTTGTAATATGATTAAAACTAAATGACTCGCTGATGATGAAAATAGAATACAATAAGCTGCAATCATTTATTGCCATGTTTATTGCTTGGTTTGCGGGCTACCTCTACTTCGCCATTTACATGGTGCATTTCAGCAATTGGGGTTACGTAACCGATTTTACTCCTATACTTTTTTGGACTGGCCTATTTGCGCTGATAAGCGCTTTTGTGTTCGTTCCAATTATTATCAAAAGCTATAATAAAACGCTTCTGGCCCGACAGAAAAAGTTGTTCCCGCTAGCTACAGGTGCGTCCTCGCAGCTTGTTTTAATGCTTCTATTACTGCCATTTACCAATTTTCGGCCTTTTGAAATAGGCTCGTTCTATTTTGGCTACGCTGGCATTATTGGGTGTGTATTTGGGATATTTTACGCCCTATTTCAACATGTCGGGCTATTTGACAACACGAATACGTTGTTGGGAAAGGCGCTAATAATTATTTCACCGGCTTTATTTCTTGTTTTTTTATTTCAGCTATTTCCTTACGCCAGTCCAACCCTGGCTTACAAGTATTTTGGGGATAGCATCAAAGAAAAAGCAATGTTTTATGTTTTGGGCAAGTATAAAGTAGGGGATAGAATAACGGACTTAGAAAGTCAGCTTCCGGGACTAACTGGTCAGGCACTGAGGCAGCCGGCCGGTATTGGGATGGCATCTGGTTCGGGCAACGGTTTTTCCTACGACATCAAATTCGAGAAAGGAACAATTACCGAGCTGGTGATTGATAATAGCAAGTAAGGCAGTAAGTTCTGCAGTCATTGGATAGCAGCAGCTTACGCTTTAGCAGAATTTTGTTGCCGGCGCCTACGACTTCGCCGGCGCCTTCTTCTTGCCCGTGCCCGTGCTGGCGCCCAGCCGCTCAGGGTTTTCGGCCAGGAACTTGCCCCAGCTTTTGCCGCCGCTAGTGGTTACGTTGTTGCCCTTCATGTAGTGGTGGCAGAGGGCCACGGCCAGCGCATCGGTGGCATCGAGAAACTTGCTGGCTTCGGCGATGGGGGGCAGGGTGAGCGTCTGGCGCAGCATGTGGGCCACCTGCTCCTTGGTAGCCGAGCCCGAGCCCGTGACGGACTGCTTCACCTTGGTGGGTGCGTACTCCACGAAGGGAATCTGGCGGGAGAGGGCGGCGGCGATGGCCACGCCCTGCGCCCGACCCAACTTTAACATGCTCTGTACGTTGACGCCGAAAAACGGGGCTTCGATGGCCAGCTCGTCGGGCAGGTACTCGTCGATGAGCTCGAGCATGCGGTCGAAAATCCGCTTTAGCTTTACGGCATGGTTAGACCCCAAGGCCTTCATGTTGATGACGTCGTAACACAGCACGTCGACGCGCTGGCCCCGCACCTCAATCAGGGCGTAGCCCATAATCTGGGTGCCGGGGTCGACGCCCAGAATGATTTTGGGCAGCAGCTCGACGGCGGGAACGGGGCGGGGGCGTTGGGGGGCAGGCATCTCTCGCAAAGTTACGACCCCAACCAGCCCGGCGCCTCCCCAGGTTCCGCTGCTGAGGCGGCAGCGGTGGCGGACTCGTCCGGCCCCGGTTCATCCAAAAAGCCGGGCGCGCCCGAAACCCGCCGCGCCCGGCAGTGGCGCCGGCTGGTGTTCTGGGGTAAAATCGGCGTCACGCTGCTCACGCTGGGGCTGCTGTACAACAGCATCTTTGCGGCGTCCGACACGGCGGCGGCCTGGCGGCAGCTGTTGGCGACTACACTCAGCGGGGCCGGTCGCGGGCCGGTGCTGCTGGCGCTGGCCTTGGTGCCCCTCAACTGGGGCCTGGAGGCTTGGAAATGGTACCGCCTGGCCCGGCACCTGGAGCCCGTCACGTTCGGGCGCAGCTTCCGGGCGGTGCTGGTGGGCCTCACGCTGGGTTTTGCCACTCCCAATCGGGTGGGCGACTACGCCGGCCGCATCATCGAGCTGAAAAGCCGCCGGGTGAGTGCGCTGGGGGCCGTTTTTCTGGGACGCTACTGCCAGCTGGTGGCCACGGTGCTGGCGGGCGTGGCGGGCCTGCTGTATTTCCTGCTGAAGTTTTACCTGGCCGGATACCCGGCTGCTGGGCTGGGTGTGAGCGTGTCGGCGGTGCTGCTGGGCGGGCTGGTGCTGGTGCCGCTGTACCGGTCGCGGCTGCTACTGGCGGCGCTGGGGCTGTGGCGGCCGTTGCGGCGGTTTCGGCCGGCGCTGGCCATCATGCCCACCTACCCGGCCCGGGCCCTGACGGCGGTGCTGGCCATTTCGGGGCTGCGCTACGGGGTGTTTTGCGCGCAGTTTCTGCTGCTGCTGGGGGCCTATGGCGTGGGCAGCCCGTTGGGGCCCGGGTTGGCTGCCGTGGCGGGCACGTTTCTGCTGAAGTCGCTGGTGCCCTCGCTCAATGCCCTGGCCGATGTGGGCGTGCGCGAGCTGTCGGCCACGCACCTGTTTGGGCTGCTGGGCCAGCCGGCGCTGCCGGTGCTTTCGGCCAGCCTCAGCCTGTGGGTCATCAACATTGCCCTGCCCAGCGCGGCCGGCCTGCTGCTGGTGCCGGGCCTGCGGGTGCTGCGCTCAACGCGCGCCGGCCGATGATGGGCGCGGGCGTGGCGCTGCTGATGCTGCCGGCGCTGTATGCGGGCCTTATGGTGTGGCTGCGCGGCGGCTGGCAACGCAACCTCACGAAACCCCTCCGGGGCCCGGCCCCCCTCTCCAAAGAAGAGGGGGAAGCAATGGCGGAACGAACGGAAATGATGGGACCCAAAAAGGACTTGTCTGGCATCCGCTCTTTTTTGGAGAGGGAACCGGGGGGGGAGGTTGGGCTGAATGGGCCGTTGTTCTCCATTCTTATCGCCGCCCGCAACGAAGCCGCCGCGTTGCCCCAGCTACTGCGCGACCTCGCGGCCCAAACCTTGCCGGCCGCGCAGTTCGAAGTCCTCATCGCCGACGACCATTCCACCGATGCCACCGCTGCCCTGGTAGCTGCCGCCGCCGCTGCTTCAGCGTTTTCACTGCGGCTCATCGCCCTGCCCGCCGCCGAAACCGGCAAAAAAGCCGCCCTGCAAGCCGCTCTGAAAGCCGCCCGTGCCCCTTGGCTGGTGTGCACCGACGCCGACTGCCGCCTCGGTCCCGGCTGGCTGGCGGCCTACGCCGCGCTCATCTACCAAAAACCAGCGGTCAATTTCATCAGCGGGCCAGTGCTGCTCACGGGGCCCGATACGTTGTTCGCCCAGCTCATGGGGCTGGAATTTGCCGGGCTGGTGGGCGTGGGTGCCGCCTGTCTGGTTCGCCAGCAGCCCACCATGTGCAACGGCGCCAATCTGGCCTACCGCCGCGCCACCTTTGAGGCCGTGGGCGGCTTTGCCGATAATGCTCATTTGGCCAGCGGCGACGATGAGTTTCTGCTCCACAAAATCCACGCGGCCTTTCCCGGCACCGCGCATTTTCTGGCCGATGGGGCGGCCGTTGTGCACACGGCCGCGCCGCCTACGCTACGAGCGTTGCTGCGGCAGCGGGTGCGCTGGGCCAGCAAGTGGCGGCACTACCAAAGCCCGGCCTCGCGCCGCCTGGCCCTGCTGGTGCTGGGGGCCAACGTGGCGCTGGCCGTCGGGGCAGGGGCGGGGCTGGTGTGGCCGGCGCTCTGGCCCTGGGTGCTGGCGGCCTGGGCGCTCAAGCTGGGCGGCGATGTGTGGTTTATGGCGCCGGTGCTGCGGTTTCTAGGGCGGCGGAAGTGGCTGCCGCTGCTGCCGCTGCTGCAGGTGCTGTACGCGCCGTATGCGCTGGGCGTGGGCGTGGCCGGGCTGCGCGGCGGCTATGAGTGGAAGGGGCGGACGGTGAAGTAGTTATACGACTCAGAAAAGCGCCAAAAAAAACGCCTCGGGGGCCTTGGATGGTAAATTTGCCGCATATATATTCCATCTCAACCCCCGGTACTCATGCGGTTCAATTCGGTTGGTTTCGCCCTTTCGGTGGGCATGGCGTTGATAGTCGTGCTGATTGGTTTCACCCTGCTAAGCGCCGCGGGGCTGGCCGGCTTCGCGGCCGAAGACGTGGCCCGGGCCAATGAGCCCGGCATGCCGCAAACGCGCCAAGTGTCTGCTACGAAAGCTAGTTCGCCGAATCCCGCCGCGTCGCCCGAAGAAGCGGCCGCCATTGCTGCCGGCGATGCCCTGTTTAAAGGAAACTGCGCCCAGTGCCACGCCGTGAACGAGCAGGTGGTGGGCCCGGCCCTGGCCGGCATCAGCCAGCGCCGGCCGATGAGCTGGCTGTTGCCGTGGGTGAAAAATTCTAGCAAAGTGGTGGCCAGCGGCGACGACTACGCCGTGGCGTTGTTCAACAAATACAACAAGCAGCAAATGCCATCCTTTGCGCTGTCGGACAAGGAAATAGCCTCCATCGTGGCCTACGTCAAGTCTCAGGAAGGAGCCGCCGTGCCCACGGCCGGCGGTATTGCAGCTCGATAGTCAGCCAGATTGGCCATCCGACTGACGATGGACTTTCGCCCTCAAAATTTTACACAAAGCTTGATGGGTTGAGTCCGTCGGGACCTACTCGGGGGGATTGCACCAGCTGGCGCCTCCGTCGCAGCAACAGCTACGCGGCAGCGGCAGTCATCATGGTGAGATAATAGTTGGCGCAATGAATGGCCGTCAGGAGCAGCAGTTCTTTGCCAGGCAGCTGCTCAAGCGCATCGGAGGCCACCAATTCGTAGTCGAAATTCAGCCGGGTCCATTTGAAGTCGGGCGCAAGGCTTAGCAACTCCGTTTCTTCCCCGTGAAGGAGAACAAAGGTGCTTCTCAGCAACCCTTTCTGCTTGAGAATGTAGTAATCCTCCTGGCCCCCGAAGAGGGTGCGAATCAGGATTTGCCCTTTCCAATTCATCTTAAAATCGAGTAACACCTGCTCCTGCTGGTCTTTCACTTCAATTGTGGTGCCCCAAAAGCCTTTGGGTTGTACTGCGTACCGGTGGTGGTTCGCTAAAATGATTTCGGCCTTGAAGGAAAACCAGCTCTCGTACTCCAGCAAGCCTATTTCGGTGTCGGCCTGCGTCAGCTTGAAATGCTTTGAGTCGAGCGATTTTGCCTGATAATTTTTCATAAAATACCTGCGAAGGAGAGACAAGGGGCTATTCATCCGCAATTTATGGGCAACGACCGGGCTACGTATAGGTTGGCCGCTCAAACTGCCCGAACTGGCCGCCTGTGGTCGCCCCGACCCCCGACCAACGGCTGGCGCTACTGCTTCGGCGCAGTAACGCCGATGATGACCCCGAAATCGCCGTCGGGTTGGGGGCGGCCAGCGGCCGGCTCGTAGGTGCGCGACACGAAGCCGTCGAGGTACAGCGCCTGTTGGCAGCCGGCTTTTTTGAAGTAGTCGGCGAAGTCGTAGAAGCTGATTTTCTCGCGTGACATGGCCAGCAGCACGTGCCCATCGGGCAGGATGCCCACCCCGTTGCGGATTTGCACATTGACCGAGCCGGCGCGGAAGGCCGGATGAATGCGGCCGTCAAGCACCAGCATCGGGCCCGATTGGGTGGCGTAGGTCACGCGGCCATCGTTGTGGAAATCGGCCGTTTGGCAAATGTGGGCGGTGCTGTTGGTGGTGAGGTAGAAGACGCCGTTGGGCTTCAGGTAGAAGTTGCCGGTGCCGGACGTGGTGTCCAGTGGCACCACGGTTTTTTGGGCTTCAATGTAAAGCCCCTGCGGCGCAAAGCTTGGGGCAAACATGCCGCCATTCATGGCAAAAACGAGCTTTTGGCCGTGGGCGTCCAGCCATTTTTTCAGGCCTTCCAGGCTGCGGAACCGCTGGTTTTGCTCGTTTTTCCAGTACAGTTTGAGCGGCGTCCGGCGCGGGTCGACGCGGCGGCTGATGAAGGGCGGGCTGCCGGCCAGCCGGCGGCCCAGGGGGATGAGGCCCCCCATGAGCACCATCATCAGGAACGCAGGGAGCAGAACCTTGTAATACTTGTTCATGAAAAAAGAAATGACGGGCGCGGGGCGTACCATCAAGGCGACCTAAATGTACCCACGCTGGCCGCACCCGCCCGCCAAGCCGCTCACCGGGCTTACATTTGCCCAACGACCTTTTTGCGTTATTTCCCGCCCGTGACTGACCCCGAATTCGACCTGCTCGACGAGCTGTACTTCGTCACCCCGTTCCGCACCTTGCTCCAGAAAACCGGCCTGCCCGCCGCCGAGCTCGAAGACCAGCTCCGCAGCCTGCTGGAGCAGGGCCTCATCCGCAGCTACTGGCCCGACGTGGACACCGAGCTGGCCTACGAAACCACGTCCTTCGGCGCCATTGCCCGCGATGCTTCCTACCTGGCCTCGAAGGAAGGCCTGTTGCAGCACAACACCCGTTAGCCGTGGCAGCTACGGCCGTTTCCGCAGCCCCCGCCGTTACTTCGGCCGCCGCCCGGCCGCCGGGCTACTACGTGCGCCAGCGCCTGTGGCAAAACCGGCCCGCCGTGGCCGGGCTGGCCTTCATTGCGCTGTGCACGCTGGTGGCGCTGCTGGGCTACTGGGTGCTGCCCGACAACTCGCCCAACGCCAGCCACGGCTTCGTCCAGATTCAGAAGCAAGCGCCGGGCCTGCGGGTAGAATTCCTGCGGCGCACCTTGCCCGACTCCGCGCAAAAGCCGACCAGCTTTCTGCAAACCTGGCTGAGCGGCCGGCCGCCCAAATTCGAAGAAATTCCAATTGCGGCGGGGAGCTACGGCGAAATGAAAGCTGATTCAGTCGGCTTCCGTCCCTGGACGCCCGCCGATGCGCCACCCGCCGCCGCGCAGCAAATTTCGGACGAGCGGGTGGTGCACGCCAAGCCTTTCACGCGCAGCTACGTGCTGGGTACCGACAAAGCCGGGCGCGACGAACTGAGCCGGCTGCTGCTGGGCACGCGCATTTCGCTGGGCATCGGGCTGGTGGCGGTGCTCATCTCGCTGGCGCTGGGCATGGCCGTGGGCGCCGTGGCCGGCTACTTCGGCGGCTGGGTCGATTCGCTGCTGCTGGGGCTGATGACGGTGGTGTGGAGCATTCCGGGCATCATGCTGGTCATTGCCATTTCGCTGGCCCTCGACAGCAAGGGCGTGTGGGTGAGCTTCGTGGCCGTGGGCCTCACCATGTGGGTGGATGTAGCCCGCGTGGTGCGCGGCCAGATGCTCAGCTTGCGCTCGGCCACCTTCGTAGAGGCCGGCCGGGTGTTGGGCCTCCCTACCTGGCGCCTCATTGCCAAGCACTTGCTGCCCAATATGCGCGGCCCGCTCATCGTGCTGGCCACCAGCAACTTTGCGGCGGCTATTCTGCTCGAAGCCGGCCTGAGCTTTCTCGGGCTGGGCGTGCAGCCGCCCGCGCCCAGCTGGGGCCTGATGGTGAAAGAGGGCTACGACCTGCTCGGCACCGAGGCCGGCCTGTGGCTCACGCTGCTGCCGGGCACGGCCATTTCGTTGCTCGTGCTCAGCTTCAATTTGCTGGGCAACGGCCTCCGCGACGCCTACGACCCCAAAACGCCCGTGGCTGCTTAAGTTTGCAGCCCCGTTCGCGTTTCATGCGCGATTCATACGGGCTGCTTACCTTGCTGTATGGCTTCCGTTCCTCTTTCTTCTGCTGAGCCCCTGGCCGATGCCCTTGCTGCCCAGGTAACGCACCGCGACGAGCAAATCAAGCAGCTGCGCAGGCAGCTGCTGCTCAAGCAGTTCGAGCTGGATACGGTGCTCGGGGTAGCGCACGACATGACCGCTCGCGACCACACCGTGGACGAGCTCTACCACATGCTGCGCCTCACCCTGCAGGGCCAGCGCAACGTGGTGCAGCTGCTGCTGATGGCCCGCGAAGACCACGGCTTTCAGGCGCGCGTGGCCCTGGGCAGCGACCTGGCCGAAGCCGAAAAACTAGTGCTAACCCCGCACCTGCGCGAGGGCGGCGTGACCCAGCCCCAGGCCGTGGAAGACCTGCACCTCGGCGAGGCCTGGGACCGGTACGAAATGGTGATTCCGGTGCTACGCCAGAAGCAGGTGGCGGCCTACGTGTTCGTGGGCGGCCTGCGCTCCGATTTCGACCGCCAGCAACTCATTCCCTTCCTCGGCTCACTGGCCAATACGCTGATTGGGGCCGTGGAAAACCGCCGCCTCCAGGCCCAGCGCGTGGCCGATGCCGCCGTGCGCAAGGAAATCGAAATTGCCCAGGAAGTGCAGGCCATGCTCTTCCCGCGCAGCCTGCCCAACGACGCGCACCTCGCCATCGAGCGCAGCTACGTGCCTCACACCGAAATCGGCGGCGACTATTACGACGTGGTCGAAATCGACCAGCACCGGCTGCTGCTGTGCGTGGCCGACGTGAGCGGCAAGGGCGTGCCCGCCTCGCTGCTGATGTCGAACTTCCAGGCCGGGCTGCGCACGCTGCTGCGCCAGGGCGTGGAACTGGCCACCATCGTGCCCGAACTCAACCACTTGCTGTTCCGTAACTCGGGCGGCGAGAAGTTCATCACCGCCTTCCTCGGCATCTACGACCGCCGCACCCGCCGCCTGCAATACGTGAACGCCGGCCACAACGACCCGCTGCTGCTGCGCGACAACGGCACCGTGGAGCCCCTCAAGCACGGCACCGTCATGCTCGGCATCATGGAAGAGCTGCCCCTGATTCGGGTGGGCGAAATCGAAATTCCGCCCCAATCCCTGCTGCTGCTCTACACCGACGGCCTGACCGAAGTGTTCGACAAAGCCGGCAACGAGTTTGGCGAAGACGGCGTGCTGAACGTGCTGCACCGCAGCCGCTACCTGCCGCTACCCAAGCTGCACCAGGAACTGCTGCGCACCATCAACGCCTTCAGCGCCCACGATGCCCAGTTTGCCGACGACGTGACGATTCTCAGCTGCCGGTTTAAGTAAGGCACTTGTCATTGCGAGGAGGCACGGCGAAGCAATCCGTCCTGTTCTCAGCGACTAGCCTAATCCTAATAACACAAGGCCCTAAAATGTGAAAAGCCCCGGCACTGTGCAGTATCTGGGCTTTCTGGTGAAAGGAAGAGTCTGGTTTTGACAAGACGGATTGCTTCGCTACGCTCGCAATGACGAGTCCGCCTCTCCTTCCTGTGCTTCCGCCAGCCAGCTTTCGCTGCGGATGAGCAAGGCCACGCAGATAAAAAACACCGGACCAATCCGGTCCACTTCCACCAACTCATTGAGGGTGAGGTGGAACACGATGACGATAAACGACATGGTAGCGCCCAGTATCACGCGGCGCACTTCGGGCTGCTGGCGCGAGCGGTGGTAGAGGCTTTCGGCCTTCAGCAGCGCTGTACCGATGAAGACGAGAAAGAGCAGAAAGCCGGGAATCCCTTGTTCGGCCAACTGCAGCAGGAAGTAGTTGTGCGTGGTCGATTTCTCGGGGTTGTCGCTCACGTACGTGCGGAAGCTCTTGATGGTGTAGCGCTTATACTCGGGGTAGAACGTGGCCGCGCCGCTGCCTACGATGGGTTTATCGGCAATCATACGGGCGGCGGCCACCCAGCGGTACACCCGCTCCATGCCCGACACGTCCTGCATTTTGTAGGTGGCTTCGAGGTGCTTCTCGAAGTTCTTGCCGTTGAAAATGGTGCGCTCGTAGTTGGGCGCAAACTCCATGTAATTGTCGCCGGTGGCAATGTGCACCACGCCGAAGGCCGTTGCCACGGCCACGGCCACCAGCACCACCTTGGTAAAGCGCAGCCGCATCACCAAAAAATAGAGCGCCGCAATGGGCAGCGACAGTATGGAAGCCCGCGTGTAGGACGTGAGCAGGCCAAATAGCAGCACGCCCAGCACCACGCGCCAGGCTATTTTCGGACCCACTTTCGTGGCGGCGCGCATCGCAAACCAGCAGAAGGGGATGAGCAGCGCCAGCATGGTGGCGTAGATGACGTGGTTGCGGAAAAACGGCCGCAGCGCCCAGTTGATGTCGGCGAAGCTGAAGCCCTTGGTGGCGTGCCGGCTCACCACGTACATCACGCTCAGGCACGCCCCGGTGGCATAAAAGGCCGCGAAACGCCAGGCGTCGGCCGGGCGGCGCACGATGAGCAGCGTGCCCAGCACAAACGGCGTGAGGTACCACACCTTGGCTAGCAGGTACTTAACGGATTTCAGCGTGTCGACTGAAAAAAACGCATCGACGGCCGTCCACAACAACATCAGGCCCAGGATAATGAGCAGCGGGTTGAGCCACTCGCGGCGCGGAATGCGGCCGGCACCCAGCAGCAGCGCCGCGCCCACGCACCCCGTGAGGGCCAGCATCAGCGGCTCGGAAGGCACGTCCATGCTCAGGCCGCCAAAGAGGCTGATTTCCTCCGAAAAAGGCAGCAGAAAAAACAGCAGGTAGTACACCCAGCGCCACTCCACCAGCACCACCAGCAGGCCCACGGCCAGGGCCGCGGGCAGCAGCAGGGCGGGCAGGCGCGTGAGGGCGGCCGCCGCGCCACTCACCAGCAGCAGGCCCACGAAGGCCATAAACAGCAGCTGCGCTCCATCGAAGGACTGCCGGAGCCGGTGCCAGAGGTTGGTTACGGACGGGTTCACGCCGGGCGGGCGGCACTGGGCCGGTTGCGGCGGTACAGCTCCAGCAGGGCGATGAAAATCACCGACAGCACGAACGTGAGCACCACGGAGCCTACCACAATCAGCCAGCGCACGGGCTTGATTTTCTTGGTGGCCGGGTAGGCTTTCTGCACCACATACACGCTGGAAAGGTGTCCTTTCAAGCTCAGCTCGGCCGTTTCGAAGGCCGAGCGGGCCGAGATAAGGCGGCCCTGCAAATCGGCCACGCGGGTGGTGAACATGCTCAGCGAGTCGGTGCCCTGCACGTAGCGCTCCAGGTTGATGAGGTTGCCGCCGTCGGCCTTGGTGAGGCCGCGCAGGGCCTTGCGCAGGCCGGCCACGTCGCCGCCGCTGGCTTCGGCCTTGCGCAGGGCCGCCTCGGTTTCGATGAGCTGCTTCACCATGTAGCGGCCCTGCATTTCGAGGCCGAAGATGCCGTAGTGCTTGCGGGCGCCCACCAGCTCCTGGCGGCTGCGCTCGAAGCTGTTGCTCAGGTACTCGTAGCGGGTGCGGTAGAGGTCGCGCACTTTCTGGCGGTTTTCCAGCGTCAGCTGCTGGTTCACCGAGTCGATGACCTGCACCAGGGCGTTGGCCACTTTGGCGGCCAGGTTCTTGTCCTCGTCCATGAAGGTGAGCTCGATGGCGTCGCGCTCGTTGTGCACGATGGACAGGTTGTCGGTAAATTCCTTGAGTACGTAGTTGTCGGCCACGTCGTCGCCGGGCGCACCGGCCTTGTAATGCTTGTAGAGGCCAAAGCGCTTGATAAGCAGCTCGGCCACCGGCTGCGACTCGCCGATGGTGATGGCGCGGTCCAGGTCTTCGGCCCGGCCGCCCAGCTCCAGCTTGTTGCGCGACTGGCCGTTTTCTTCCAGCAGGCGGTCAGGGTCAGCCGTTTGCGGGTTGGTGGGGATGAAGATGGCGGTGGAGCGGTAGATGTTGGGCATCAGCAGCGCCACCACAATGCTCACGACGGCGGCCAGGACCACGGCCCCGGCCACGAGGTTTTTCCAGCGGTTGATAATGGGCCCCAGGCCCACCAGCGAGAAAGAAGGTGCAGACATACAGAACAGAAGGCGCCTGCGCCCGTTCTTTTAAATGGGAGGGAAGGGGCGGGAAGGCGGCAGGCAAAGATAGCCGGAAAATGGCCCCGTTCGGCACGCCATACGGTTGGGCCGGTGCGTTGCGTAGCTTTGCAAATCCGGTACACCGTGCCGGTTATCCTTTTCCGCTCCTAGCTACCTCGTCGGCATCAAACGGTTTTTTGGCAATATCAGCTTCGTCGTCCTGCTCAACCTGCTGGTGAAACCCGGCTGGGTGGTGGTCGAAAACCTGGTGCAGGACCGGCTCGGCCACGCCACGTTCGGGCTGGTCACGGCCCTCTCGGCCCTCACGCTGGTGGTGGCCGCGCTGTCCGACCTCGGCCTCACGCCCTACGCCGTGCAACGCGTGGCAGCCGAGCCCCGCTTCATGGCCGAAACCTTCCCCACGCTGCTGCCCCTGCGCGGGGCCCTCAACTTTGTGGCGCTGGCCGCCATGCTGGTGGTGGGCTGGGTGCTGGGCTACCGCGGCAACGAGCTGCTGCTGCTCGGGGCGGTGGGCGCGGCCCTGCTGCTGGCCCAGTACGGGCAGTTTTTGCGCGGCACCCTGCAGGCCCACCAGAAATTCAACACCGACGCCGTGCTCTCGGTGCTCGAAAAATTCGTGCTGCTCGGGGCCGTACTTGTGCTGCTGCCCATCGGCCTCACGCTGCCCAGTTACGTGGGCGCCCGGCTGGGGGCCGCTGCCTTCACTGCCGTGCTCACCTACGGGCTGATGACGCGCCTGTTTGGCCGGGTGCGCTACCGCTGGCAGGGCCCCGTGGCCCGCACGGCCCTGCGCGCCAGCCTGCCCTTCGCGCTGATGACGCTGCTGTATGGCGTGAACGAACGCATCGACATGGTGATGCTCGAACGCCTGGCCTCGCCCACCGAGGCGGGCTACTACGCCGGCGCCTACCGCTGGGTCGATGCCGTGATGATGTACGCCTGGACGGTGCTGCCGCTGTTTTTTGCCAAGTTTGCCAGCGTACCGAAGGATGCCGGCGCCCAGCGCCAGCTGCTCATGTTTGGGCAGCGCATCGTCACGCTGCCGATGCTTTTCATTGTGGCCTTCGTGCTGTTTCGGGGCGAGGTGGTGTTCTGGCAGTTCAGCCACAGCACCCCGGCCGAGGTGGCGCGCATGACCTTGTGCCTGAAAATTCTGTTCCTTAACGTGCTGGTGCATGCCTTCTTCGCCATCTATAGCACCCTGCTCACCAGCACCACCCACGAGCGCGCCGTGAGCTGGCTGGTGGCCCTCAGCATCTTCCTCAACATCGGCCTGAACCTGTTCCTCTTGCCCCGCTACGGCGCCATTGCCGCCTCGCTCGATACGTTGCTGTGCGCCGTGGCCGTGTCCGTCGGCTACCTGGTGCTGGTGGCGCGGCGCACCGGCGTGGGCGTGCCGGGGCGGCTGCTGGCCCGGCTGCTGCTGGCCTTTGGGCTGCTGTGCGGCGCCTGGTACATGCTGCAATACGGCCTGTACCTGCGCTGGTGGGTGGAGGCCGGCGTGATGGCCGCGGTGTTCGGGCTGATTGTGCTGGGCACGGGGCTGGTGCGAAGAAAGGAGATTATGAGTCTGACGGGCAAGGGCTGAGTTGATGAGAGAAGAACGGTCATGTCGAGCGCAGCCGAGACATCTCTACCTCAATACTATTTAATTACTTGCGCAGTAGAGACGCTTCGGCTGCGCTCAGCATGACGTTCATTGAGTACTCCAATTCATCCGCTGCACATCGCCGTCAATACCCGTTTTTTGCTGCCGGACGCGCACCTGGAGGGCATCGGCCGCTTCAGCTACGAGACGCTGAGCCGGCTGGTGGTCCAGCACCCGGAGGTGACGTTCCATTTCCTGTTCGACCGCGCCTTTGATAAGCGCTACCTGTTCGGGCCCAACGTGGTGCCGCACGTGCTGCTGCCGCCCGCGCGGCACCCGTTTCTATTTGTGGCGTGGTTTGAGGGGGCGGTGGCGCTGTGGCTGGCCCGGCACCGCCCGGCGGCTTTTCTGAGTCTGGATGGGTTCACTACGCTGGCCACCACGGTGCCGCGCGTCACGGTCATTCACGACCTGGCGTTCGAGCATTTTCCACTCGATGTGGGCCTGCTGCAACGCAAGTACTACCACTGGTTTATGCCCCGCTTTGCCCGGGCCTCGGCGCAGCTGGTGGCCGTGTCGGAGGCCACCAAGGCCGATGTTGTGCAAACCTACGGCATCAGCCCGGCTAAAATCAGCGTGGCCTACAACGCGCCGGCCGCGCTGTTTCGGCCCCAGCCGGAGGATGCACAGCGCGAAACCCGGCGCCGCTTCAGCCACGGGCAGCCGTATTTTCTGTTTGTGGGTGCCCTGCAGCCGCGCAAAAATCTTGGTAATCTGTTGCGGGCCTTCGACCTTTTTAAAACCCAGGCTGGCCCGGACGCCTCGGCGGCGCAGCTGCTCATCGTGGGCCGCAAGGCCTGGAAGGCTGGCCCCATTCTGGAGGCGTACCAGCAGATGCGCCACCAAAACGCCGTGCATTTCACTGGCCGCGTGGCCGATGCCGAGCTGGCGGGGCTGTATGCGGCCGCTTTGGCTACGGTATATGTGCCTTATTTCGAGGGTTTTGGTATTCCCATTGTGGAGGCGCAGGCCAGCGGCTGCCCGGTGCTCACGTCCAACGTCAGCTCAATGCCCGAAGTAGCGGGGGAGGGCGGAGCCGAGCTGGTCGACCCGCACGCGCCGGAAAGCATTGCCGCCGGGCTGGCCCGCCTGTGGGAAAATGCCGGCGTGCGCCAGCAGCTGATGGCGCAGGGGCAGCAGAACCTGAGCCGCTTCTCGTGGGCCCGTAGCGCCGAAGTGCTGTGGGAAGCGGTGGAGAAGGCGATTGGAACCGTTGGTTGAAGAGGGTATCGAACCGTCATGTCTCGGCTGCGCTCGACATGACGGTCCTTTTGCCCACTATTCATTCCTCGTTCTTCATTAAGCAAAGCGCCTTGGTTACTTTTGTAGCTCTTTATGGCGCGTCTGCATTCCTACAATTTTACCCACGTGCTGCTGCCGCAGCTGGCCTGGCGCCGCCCGGCTTCGGTGCGCCGCGAGTTGAGCGACCCGTACCTGGCGCGGGAGCTGCTGCAGTACGTGTGGGAAAAAGCGGCCGAAAACATCCCGGCTCCTGATAAAGTAGCGCCCCGGGGCCTGCGCCTGAGCTGGCACGAAGTGGCCGGCCGCGCTACGGCCCTGTTGCATCTGCCGCCGCCCCAGGCCACGATGGAGGCTTACTTTTCGGCTTTGGTGTACGAAGAGGATGACGAGCCCGAAACCGAAGCCGATGAAAAGCGCCCGCGCTATTTCACCCTGGAAGCCACGCTGGGCCTGAGCGGCCCCGCCGGCGCGCCCACCCAGATAGGCGAATGGGCCGGCGACACGCACCGCCACCTGGGCCGGGGGCCGGCCGCCGGCCAGCCCGATACCGCCGCCGCTTTCCTGGCCGTGCTGGCGGCTGTGCTGGGCCCGCTGCCCGACACGGAAGTTCCCTTCATGCACATCGTGCGCTCCTGATGCGGCTGGGTTCCCGGCTCGAAGCGGCTTTGCTCACCCGGCCGCCCAAGCTACTGCACGCCCTGCTGCCCGGCTGCGAGTGGACCGGCCCGGCCGCCACGCCCACCGGTGCCCCCACGCTCTACCTGACTTTCGACGACGGCCCCATTCCCGAAGAAACGCCTTGGGTGCTGGAGCAGCTGGCCCGGTACAACGCCCGGGCGGCCTTTTTCTGCGTGGGCGAAAACCTGGGCCGCCACCCCGACATTGCCCGCGCCGCCCTGGCCGCCGGCCACCGCCTCGGCAACCATACCCAGCGCCACCGCAGCGCCTGGAGCCAGTCGCGCACCGATTATCGGGCGGATGTGGCCGAGTGTCAGCACATCCTTAGTCAGCTGCTGCCTGCCGCTTCTACAGCAACGGAAGCTGCGGCGCCACTTTTTCGCCCGCCCCACGGCCGGCTGACGTGGCCGCTGCTGCCGCTGCTGCAACAGGATTACCGGGTGATTATGTGGTCGGTGCTGACCCGCGACTACGACCCCACCTTAAGCCCTGAGGATTGCCTGCGCTACACGCTGGCCGCCGTGCGCCCCGGTGATGTAATCGTGTTCCACGACAGCCGCAAGGCCAGCGCCCGGCTGCGCTTCGTGTTGCCGCGCGTGCTGGCACATTTTGCCGAGCGGGGCTTTCAATTTCTGGCGCCGTGAGTGGGTTGCTGCTGGCTTTTTTGCTGCTGTGGCTGAGCAGTCTGGCTTACGCTACCTGGCGCTTTGCTGCCCGGCTCGGTGCCCACCCGGCCGGCCCGCTGCCCCAGCCGCTGCCGCGCGTGAGCATCCTCATTGCCGCCCGCGACGAGGAAATGGCCCTGCCGCGCTGCCTGGCCAGCCTGCGGCAGTTGAATTATCCCGCCGAGCTGCTCGAAATTCTGGTGGGCGACGATGCCAGCACCGACCGAACCGCTGCCGTGGCCGAGGCCGCCATGCAGGGCTTCGCGGGCCGGTTCCAGGTCATTCCCATCACCGAAAACCTGGGCCAGGCCCGGGGCAAGGCCAACGTGCTGGCTCATCTGGCGCGGCACGCCACCACCGAATACTTCTTTATTACCGACGCGGATATTCATCTGCCCATCAGCTGGATAGAGTCCTTGCTATCGCATGCGGCACCGGGCGTGGGCACCGTCACGGGCATCACGGCGGTGCGCGGGCCGCGGCTGTTTCATCAGTTACAGGGCATCGACTGGCTGCTTTCGCTGAGCCTTGTGCAAGTGGTGAGCGAGCAGGGCCGGCCCGTGACGGCCATGGGCAACAACATGCTCGTGACCCGTGCCGCCTACGAGGCCACCGGTGGCTACGAGGCACTGCCCTTTTCCGTGACCGAGGATTTTGCCTTATTCCAAGCCGCCGTGGCGCGCGGCTTCGGCTTCCGGCACGTGTTCAGCGCCGCCGCGCGGGCCGATTCTTTGCCCATGCCCAACTGGCCGGCCCTGCTGAAGCAGCGCCGCCGCTGGCTGCGCGGCGTGGAAGCCCTGCCGCTGGGGTTGCGTTTGCAGCTGCTGATTTTCAGTGGTTTCTGGCCGGCGCTGGCGGGGCTGGCGCGGGTGGCGGGGACAGGGCCAGCGCTGGTAGTCTGGGGCGGCAAGGTGCTGGTGCAGGGCACGTTGGCCTATCTGGGGCACCGCCGGGCGGGGCTGCGGCTGCCGTGGTGGTGGCTGCCGCTGTTCGAGCTTTATACGCTGGCGCTGACCATTAGCATCATCGGCTTCCGGGTTTTTGGCGGGGCCGTGGTGTGGAAGGGGAGACGATATGAATGAGGGGTTGATAAGAACTAAAAGAACGTCATGCTGAGCGCAGCCGAAACATCTCTACTGGGAGTAGTAAATAAATTACTTGCGCAGTAGAGATGTTTCGGCTGCGCTCGGCATGACGTTCTTTTGTGCTCTCTTTCCAGATTCCTGATAACCCAACAAAATGCACATCACCGACTCGCACGCCCACCTCTACTCCGAACAATTCAAGCCCGACCGCCTCGACGCCCTGCGCCGGGCCCAGGAGGCTGGCGTGCGCACCATCGTGATGCCCAACGTGGACCACAGCAGCATCGACGCCATGATGGAGCTCGAAGCCCAGGCGCCCGAAACCTGCTTCGCCATGATGGGCCTGCACCCGTGCTCCGTCACGCGCAGCTTCGAGCAGGACCTGTACGAGGTGGAAACCTGGCTGGGGCGCCGGCCCTTCGCCGCCGTGGGCGAGTGCGGCCTCGATTTGTACTGGGACAAAACCCTGCTGGCCGAGCAGCAGGAGGCCCTGAAAATCCAGCTGGCAATGGCCAAGAAGCACAAGCTGCCCATTGTGCTGCACACCCGCGAGGCCTTTGCCGAAACCGTGGCCCTGGTGGAAGCGGCGCAGGACGGGACCCTGCGGGGCGTGTTTCACTGCTTCTCGGGCACGCCGCAGGAGGCCGAGCAGGCCATCAAGCTGGGCTTTATGCTGGGCATCGGGGGCGTGGCCACGTTCAAGAATGGCGGGGCCGACAAGGTGCTGCCGGGCATTGGCCTGGAGCACCTGCTGCTCGAAACCGACTGCCCCTACCTGGCGCCCGTGCCGCACCGCGGCAAGCGCAACGAGCCCGCCTACCTGCCGCTGGTGCTGCGCCGCGTGGCCGAGCTGCTGGGCAAAGACGTGGCCGAAGTGGCCGAGGCCACGACGCGCAACGCGGCAGCGCTGTTCAATTGGTAGTAGGAGAGAGGGGAAAAAAGAACGTCATGCAGAGCGCAACGCAATCAAAAAACAATTAGCAACTGCGGGCAAGATGCTGCGCTGCGCTCTGCATGACGTTCATTTAATCCGGCCTGACGTTCTTTCCGGCGGGCCTGAAAAAACGACTGATTACGCCACGGCCGCACCCATTTCCAGACGGGTTAGCAGAACTTCGATGTGGTCGGCGAAGGTGTTGATTTGGTCGAGGCCGGCGCGCGATTCTTCGATGTGGCCGCGGGTGTAGCTCGTGACCAAATCCTGGCCTTTGGTGAGCATTTGCTGGAGCACGCGCTCGATTTCGCGCACCTCGGGCTGGCCGCCCAGGGTGGGCTTCACGGAGGTTTGCAGCCACTGGCCCAAGGGGTTTTCGCGCAGCGAAAAGAGGGCGGGTTCCGCCTCACGCACCCCGTAGAGGACCGAGCGTAGCCGCGACTTGAACAACACCTGCTTCACGCGGGCCTGCTGAAAGTCGAAAGAAGTGAGGGCCATGCGGGGAGGGGTAAGCGAAACAGTAGGGAGAAGCAGGCGGGCAAAGCCATAATTGGGCCACAATGCGCGGCCTTAAAGGCCAATGCTGCCGCTGAGGCGCTCGAGCGCCTGCCGGGCCACCACCAAATCCGTGACTTCGTAGGCAAACACCATGATGCCGGCGGGCTGGTCGTTCTCGCGGAACTGCTGGTAGATGAAGTTGAAATACGTGTCCTTGAGCGTCTTGCTGGCGTCGCGCTCCAACTGCATCAGCATTTCGTTGCCGCGGAAGGTTTCGCCGGTCCGGTATACGTTGTCGAGGATGTCAATGATGCCCTGGTCTTTCACTTCGGGCAGCACTTCGGCCACGGTGTGGCCCAGCAGCTCGCGGTGCGGGAACAGGAGCTGGTAGTTGGGGTTCACAAACTCGTAGCGGTGCTCCGGGCCGCGCAGGATGCAAATCATGGCCGGCGCCTGCATAAACAGCTGGTGGTAGGTTTCGCGCTGGCCTTCGGCTTTCTGGTAAAGCTGGTAGGCCTGCTCGGCCAGCACGGCCTGGGTTTCGTTGGCATCCAGGAGCTCCTGCACCATCTGGCGCTGCTCGTGGATGTCGGTGGCGCCGCCCACCCACAGGTTGATGTTGCCCTGGGCGTCGCGCCGGGGCGTGGCCCGCACCAGAATCCAGCGGTACTGGCCGTCGTGGCGGCGCAGGCGGTATTCCACCTGGTACAGCTCGCCGGTTTCCACTGATTTTTGCCAGGTAGCCAGCACGCGCTCCCGGTCGTCGGGGTGGATGCTGGTGCTCCACTGCGCACCCATCTGCTCCTCCTGGGTGCGGCCGGTGAAGGCCAGCCAGCGCGAGTTGAAGAAGTCGCGGTTGCCGTCGGGCGTGGCCGTCCAGATGAGAACGGGCAGGTTTTCGAGCACAAAGCGGGTGCGGTCCTGCGATTCGGCCAGGGCCGCCTGGGCGCGGGCGGCTTCCTGGGCGGCGCGGTACTGCTCCGTGATGTTCTGGGTGCGCTGCAGGATGTATTCGAGGTGGCCCTGCTCATCAAGCAAGGGGTAGTGCGTGGCCTGCCAGTACATTTCCTCAAAGCCGCCGCCCTGCTCGGCGGGCTTGGCCAGGTCGTAGCGAATGACGGGCATGGCGTGGGGGGCCAGGTGCTGGCGCACGTATTCGTGCGAGGCGGCAATGATGTCGCCCTGGTTCTGGTCGACGGACGGGTAGGCGTCGAACATGGACCGGCCCACGGCCTCCTCGCGCGGTTTCAGCGACGCGGCCACGTGGCCGTCGGTGTTGTCGACAATGGTCGCATCGGGGGTCATCAGCAGGAAATTATCCGGGAGCGAGCGAAACAAGCGCTGGTAATCGACGGAGGTTGCGGGTGCAGACGTGGCAGGCATAAGGCAAAAAAACGGTTGGCAAAACCGGAACAATGCGTAAAAGTAAGGAGCGCGGCCCGAAGGCCCCCGCCTGCTAGGCGGCGGCCGTGTAGCCGCGCTCCAGGGCCGTGAGCAGGGCCTCAATCTGGTCGGCAAAGGCATTCACCTGGTCGAGGCCGGCGCGGGCTTCTTCAATCTGGCCGCGCTGGTAGCGGGTGGCCAGGGTTTCGCCGGTGCTGAGCATGTGTTGCAGCGCCGTTTCCAGCTCGCGCACTTCGCTGCGGCTGCCCAGCTCGGGGCGCAGTGAGGTGCGCACCCACTGGCCCACGGGGTTGTCGGCCACCGAAAAGAGGGCGGGCTCGGCCTCGCGCACCCCGTAGAGGACCGAGCGCAGTCGCGACTTAAACAACACCAGCTTCACGCGGGCCTGCTGAAAGTCGAAGGAGGAAAGAGCCATTGGAGAGCTTAAAAATCGAAATAGAAACCAGCAACGTGGGACAGTGGCGGAGCGCTAGGCCAACGGCTGCCCACCGGCGTCGGGGCCCTGTTTGCGCAGCTTTTCGAGGGCTTGGCGGGCGCGCACGAGGTCGGTGACTTCGTAGGCAAACACCATGATGCCGGCCGGCCGGCCCTGCTCCTGAAACTGCTGGTAGGTGAAGTTGAAATACGAAACGCGCAGCTCCTGGCTGGCATCGCGCTCCAGCTGCAGGGGCAGCTCGTGGGCGTGGAAGGTTTCGCCGGTCTGGTACACCTTGTCGAGAATGTCGATGATGCCCTGGTCTTTCACTTCGGGCAGGGCCTCGGCCACCGTGCGGCCCAGCAATTCGCGGTGCGGGAAAATCTGCTGGTACACCGGGTTCACGAAGTCGTATTTATGTTCTGGGCCGCGCAGGATGCAAATCATGGCCGGCGCCTGCATAAACAGGTTGTGGTAGGTAGCGCGTTGGGTTTCGGCCTGCTGATAGGTCTGGTAGGCCTGCTCGGCCAGGGCGGCCTGGGTTTCGTTGGCGCCCAGCAGCTCCTGTACCATCTGGCGCTGCTCGTGAATGTCGTTGGCGGCACCCACCCACATGCTGATGGCGCCGCGGGCATCGCGCCGGGGCGAGCTGCGGATGAGCAGCCAGCGGTACTGGCCGTCGTGCCGGCGCAGGCGGTACTCGTACTGGAAGGGCGTGCCGTCGGCCAGGGCCTTTTGCCAGCCCTGCACCAGGCCGGCGCGGTCGTCGGGGTGGGTGAGGGAGTTCCAGTCGAGGGCCAGCATCTCGTGCAGGGTCTTGCCCGTGAACTCCAGCCAGCGGGGATTGAAGTAGTCGGGCGTGCCATCGGGGCGGTTGGTCCACACCAGCACGGGCAGGCTTTCGAGGATGAACCGGGTGCGGTCCTGCGCCTCGTTGAGCGCTTGCTGGGCTTCGGCGGCCTGGGCGGTGGCCCGGTGCTGGGCCGTCACGTCCTGCGGAATCTGCAGAATGAACTGCAGTTGGCCATTGGCGTCGAGAAGGGGGTAGTGGGTGAGCTGCCAGTACCGTTCCTCGGTGCCGCCGCCCAGCTCGGCGGGGCGCTCCAGGTCGTAGCGCAGCAGGGGCATGGTATCGGGGCGCAGGGTGCGGCGCACCTGCTCGTGCGAGGCGGCCAGGTTGCGCTGGCTGTCGGGGGCCGAGGGAAAAGCGTCGAAAATGTTGCGGCCCACGGCCTGTTCGCGCGGCAGCATCGACACGGCCACGTGCTCATCGGAGTTGTCGAGCACGGTGCCATCGGGCGCTAGCAGCAGGTAGGAGCCGGGCAGGGCATGAAACAGGGCGCGGTAATCGATGGCAGCAGCAGTGGCAGTTGTCATGGGCAACGACGGGTTTTCGGCTTTGAAGGTAGCAGGACGCGCATGAGGTGGCTGTGAAGTTTGGCCCCCCGGCCCCTGAAGTGCTGCAAAGTTACCAGCTCGGCCCATGCGGGGCCGCTTCACCCCAAACGGCCCGCCGTCCGATAGGTTCGGTTTTCTCGGCCAGCGGTTCGTCTTTCTCGGCCGGCGTTCCATCTGCCTCGGCCAGCGCTTCGGCGCCTTTTAGTTGAAGGCTGGCGGGCGCGGCCGGCACCTTTGAGCCATCACCTCGCCGCTGGCCCCATGAAAACTCCGCTACTCCCGCTGCTCCTGCTGCTGAGCACCGCCCCCGCCGCCATCCTCGCCCAAACCCCCAATTCAGCCATTCAGCCATCCGCCCATCCAACCATTGAAACCAGCACCCGCCTCAGCGGCACCGTGCGCGATGCCGCCGGCCAGCCCCTGCCCGGCGTGAACGTGTTCCTGAAAACCACCTTCGACGGGGCCAGCACCGACTCGCTGGGCCGCTTCGCGTTCAGCACCGACCGCGCCGCCGGGCCCGCCGTGCTGGTGGCCACCTTCATCGGCTACGAGCCCCAGGAAACGCTGGTGACCCTGGGCACCGGCCCCATTCACCTGCCCAACCTGCGGCTGAAAGCCAGCCGCGCCGCCCTCGGCGACGTGGTGGTGACGGCCGGCGCCTTCGAGGCCAGCGACGAAAAGCGCAGCGCCGTGCTCAAGCCCCTTGACATCGTGACCACGGCCGGCGCGCTGGGCGACATTGCCGGGGCGCTGAACGCGCTGCCCGGCACCACCCGGGTGGGCGAAACCGGCCAGCTCTTCGTGCGCGGCGGGGCGGCTTCCGAAACCAAAACCTACCTCGACGGCCTGCCCGTGCAAACGCCCTACGGCAGCGCCGTGCCCAACGTGGCCTCGCGGGGCCGGTTTTCGCCGTTCCTCTTCAAAGGCACCGTGTTCAGCACCGGCGGCTACTCGGCCGAGTACGGGCAGGCCCTGAGCGCCGTGGTGGCCCTAAACTCGACCGACCTGGCCCCCGAAACCATGACCAGCGTGTCGGTGATGAGCGTGGGCGGCAGCTTGGCCCGCACCAAGCGCTGGGACCGCACCAGCCTGGCCGTGAGCGCCGACTATTCCAATCTGGCTCCGTACTTCAACCTCGTGCCCCAAACCTTCGGCTGGGTACGCGCCCCGCTCAGCCTGGGCGGCACCGCCAAGCTGGCGCACAAAGTAGGGGAGGCCGGCCTGCTGAAAGTGTACGGTACCTACGCCAGCCAGCGCCTAGCCCTGCGCCAGCCCGACGCCAACCCCGGCTTCGAGGCCGGCCACCCCGTGGCCCTGGCCAACGACAACCTCTACCTCAACGCCAGCTACCGCGCCCCGCTGCGCCGCGGCTGGAGCCTGAACACCGGCCTGGCCCTCACGCAGGACGACAACCTTGTGCGCCCCGACGTGCAGACCGTGCGCGACCTCGACCGCTCCGCCGTGGCGCGGCTGGTGCTCACCAACGACTCGGCCAGCACCTGGTTCAACCTTAAAATGGGCCTCGAAGGCTACGCCCAGCGCTACCGCCAGCAGTACCAGCCCTCGGCCGAGGCGCCCACCCGGGAGCTGGCCGTGGACGAGCAGCGTGCCGCCGCCTTCGCCGAAAGCGACCTCGTGCTGAGCCACCTGCTGGCCGCCCGCGCCGGCCTGCGCACCGAGTACTCGGCGCTGCTGGGCCTCTTCAATGCCGCGCCGCGCCTAGGGCTGGCTTATAAAACCGGCGCCAACAGCCAGCTTTCCGCCGCCTGGGGCTACTTCTACCAAACGCCCACCACCGACCTGCTGCGCATCAGCCACGCTCTGCAGTTTGAGCGGGCCGAGCATTGTATGCTGACTTACCAGCGCCAGGTGCAGGAGCGCATCCTGCGGGCCGAAATCTACCAGAAGAACTACGCTCAACTCTCCACCTTCAGCGCCGCCCAGCCCTTCAACCCCGCCACTTACCAGAACGCCGGCAGCGGCTACGCCCGGGGCCTGGATGTAATGTTCCGGGACCGCACCACCTTCAAAAAGGCCGATTACTGGGTGAGCTACGGCTTTGTGGACACGCGCCGCCAGTTCCGCCAAGACCCGGTGATGGCCGTGCCCACCTTCGTGGCCCGGCACAACCTGAGCGTGGTGGGCAAGTACTGGGTGCAGAAAATCCACACCCAGGTGGGCTTCACCTACAGCTGCGGCTCGCCCCGCGCCTACAACGACCCCAACCTGCCCGGCTACAACCAGAGCCGCCTGCCCGCCTACCAGGACCTGAGCCTGAACGCGAGCTACCTCACCCACTGGTTCGGGCAGTTCACCATCGTCTACGTGTCGGCCTCCAACGTGCTGGGCCGCTCCAACATCTACGGCTACACCTTCGCCGCCCAACCCGATGCCAGCGGCCAGCTCCGCAGCGCCGCCGTGACGCCCGGCGCC
This sequence comes from Hymenobacter convexus, assembly GCF_030580955.1. Lineage (GTDB taxonomy): Bacteria > Bacteroidota > Bacteroidia > Cytophagales > Hymenobacteraceae > Hymenobacter. Next base: position 97,151 of record NZ_JAUQON010000010.1, read on the forward strand.
CCGCGCATGCTGTTCGTGGGCGTGTTCATCTCCATCAACAAGAAGACCAAGGTGGATTTGAACGAGCGGCCGGAGTAGGAGAGGGCGGGTGGCGCAGGGCAGCCACCCTCGACGCCATTCAGGCTGTGACGGCCCGCAAGGCCGCCCTGCCCAATTAGAGCCGGGGCCAGAAGGCGAAGCCCACATGAACTGAAACAGAACGTCATGCTGAGCGCAGCCGAAGCATCTCTACCGCCGCAGTAAATCCAATCGAACGGATTGCGTTGCGCGGTAGAGATGCTTCGGCTGCGCTCAGCATGACGTTCTGTTTTGAGTGGCTAAAGCTCAGTCTTGTTCGCCCCCCTACGCCGGCAGCATCACCCGGAAGGTGCTGCCCACGCCCGGCTCGCTCTGCACCTCGATGGTGCCGCCGGCGTTTTCAATCAGGCGCTTCACCATGAACAGGCCCACGCCCGAGCCTTCGACGTGGGTGTGCAAGCGGCGGAACATCCCGAAGAGCTGGCCCTGCTGGGCGGCGCTCAGGCCCAGGCCGTTGTCCTGCACTTCGAGGGTGAGGCGGCCGGGGGCGCAGTGGGCGCGCAGTTGCACCTGGGCCGGCCGGGTGGGGGCGCGGTACTTCACGGCGTTCGAGAGCAGGTTGTAGACCACCGAGCGGAGGGCTTTGGGGGCCACGCGCACGGCGTCGCAGCCGTCCAGGGCCACGGTGAGGGCGGCCGGGGCGGCCTCGATGAGCGGGGCCAGGTCGAGGCGCACGTCCTCGATGAGTTCTGCCAGGTCCACGGTTTCGGCGGTTTCGGACTGCTGGAGCTGGGAAATGTCGGTGAGGTGGCCGATGGTTTGCTGGAAGCGGGCCACCGAGCCCTGCATCAGGTTGAGGAGGCGCGCCACCAGGGGGGCGGCCAGCACCTCCGGTGGCAAGTCGTGGCGCAGGGCCAGCAGCAGGCCCTCAATGTTGGCGATGGGCACCTTGAGGTCGTGCGAGGCCGTGTAAACGAAGGTGTCGAGGTCGGCGTTGGTGCGGGTAAGGCGGTGGTTGGAGTAGTTAAGCTCCTGGTTGGTGGCCTGGATTTCCTGGTTGCTGGTGGCCAGCTCCTCGTTCAGCTCCTGCACGTGCTGGCGGGCCCGCACCTTGTCGGTCACGTCCAGAATAAACGCCAGAATGCCCTGCGGCTGCTGGTGGGCGTCGAACAGTGGCTGGTAGATGAGGTCCACGTAGCGTTGCTCGGCCTGGCCGGTGGCGGGGTCGAGGAGCATGATGGGCGTATCGCTGCCGATGAAAGGCTGGCCGGTGGCGTACACCTCGTCGAGCAGCCCGATAAAGCCCTGGTCTTTCACCTCGGGCAGCACGTCGGCCACCGTCTGGCCCAGCACGGTGCGGCCGGCCGTCAGGGCCTGGTACTGGTCGTTGAAGTAGGTGTAGCGGTGCTCGGGGCCCATGAGGGTGGCAATGGAGGCCGGTACCTGGCGCAGTATCTGGCCCAGCAGGGCCTGCTGGGTGCGGGCGTATTCGCGCTGCTGCTCGGCCTCAAACTGCGCGGCGCGGGCCTCGGCCGAGCGGGCCGTCACGCGCATTTCCAGCTCGTCGTTGAGCTGTTGCATCTGCTGGCGGGCGCGCACCTGGGTGGTGGCGTCGGTGGCTACTACCATCACCCCGCGCACGCTCCCGTCGGCTTCGTGCATGGGCACGTACACAAAGTCCCAGTACAGGGTGTCGCGCCGGCCGTTGCGGTCGTGCTGAGCTTCCATGCCGTGGGCCACGTAGGGCACGCCGGTGGCCATCACCTCATCGAGCAGCTGCTCGTAGCCCATGCCGGCCACTTCGGGCAGCGCCTCGAACAAGCCCTTGCCGAGGATGTCGCGCTGGCTGCGGCCCCACAGCCGGCACACGGTGGGGTTGGCCAATTCGATGACGTAGTTGGGGCCCCGGTACACGGCAATGGCCAGCGGGGCCTGCTCAAACACCCGCTGCAGCTCGGCGCGCTGGCGCTCGGCTTCGGCGTGGGCGGCCTGCTCGCGGGCGCGGCTTTCGCGCAGGGCGGTTTCCACAGCCGTGCGCGGGCCCTGGGCCGCATCGAGGAAGCTGGCCACTACCTGCCCGGCGTGCCGGCGGGCTGCCACCTGCAGGAAGGTAGTGGGCTGGTCGGGGTGGTAGTGCAGGGGCAGCTGGTCGGGGTGGCCGGTTTCGAACACGCGGCGGTAGAAGTCGAACAACCCGTTGCCAAAGGCGTTGGGAAAATGCGTTTGCAGGGTGCCGCCGGGCTGCTCGGCCAGGCCCGTGAGGCGCTGAGCGGCGGGGTTGAGGTAGTCGAGTTGGAAATCGGTAATTGCGCCGCCCTCGGCCGCCCAAACGGGGCGCAACAAGTTGATGGGCGCCAGCGACACTTCCAGCACGGCGCGCAGCAGGTCGTCGGGGGCCGGGGCGGCGTGGGGCGGGGCAGAAGCGGAAGAATCAGGCATTGGGCGAATAACGAGCGTCTAGTAAGGGCGGGGGGCCATTGGCTAGCGCGCCGATGAACCCCAAGCTGAGCTGTATTCGACAAAACCGCTCACAACGTTTTCGGGCTTGGGCCGAAGCGTGGCGGAAGCAGCGGGCACGTCCTCCCGGCCTGAGCAGTCAGATACAGCTGCCAAGTGATGAATGGTGGAATAAAAATCTGTTTTATAGGCTATTATGTGTCGATATTCGCCGTTGGCGCTAAATCCTGTCTTGCGCAAAAACGGCCGCCCCCAACCGGGAGCGGCCGCCGCTGGCAGGTGCCGGAACGCGCCCTACCGCCGCCCAAACCGGTAGCGCAGGCCCAGAGCACCGCTCCCGGTGAGGCCAGCCCGGTAGTTCTCGGGGGGCGAAGTGAGGGAGCGGTTGAGCAGCAGGTCGAGGGTGAGGTCGAAGCGGGGGCTGAGGCGGTAGCGTGTGCCCAGTCCGGCCGTAATGAGCAGGGCGTTGTCGGAGGCGCGGTCGTCGTAGGAGTTCTCGTTGCGGCGGCCGCCGGTGCTGTCGATGTAGGTGCCGCGGTCGGTGCCCCGGCGGTGCTCCAGGGCGAAGCCGCCCAGGGCATCGAACTGCAGGCGGTGCCCGGGCTTACGGGTGAGGGTGTAGCGGGCCAGCACCGACACGGACGTGTTGCGGTTGCTGCTATTGCCCGCGTATTTGTAATAGATACCCTTGTTGCTGTTCAGATTATAGAAATAACCGTCGCCGTTATACGTATAGGCCGAGCTGCTGTAGGCCAGGCCCACCTGCACCGCCAGGCGCGGGCGCAGCTGGTAGCCCGCCGTGAGTTGCAGCGGCACGGCCAGGCCCGTCACGCCCGGGTGGCGGCCTTCGAGGGGTTGGTAGTAGCTGCTGTAGGCCGCCAGCCCCACGTAGTAGCGCGGGGAGGCCGGGGCCGGTTCGGCAATGGTTTGGGCGTGGCCGAGCAGCGGCAGGGCCAGCAACAGGCCACTCAGGGCATGACGGGAAAGGAGCATGAGCAGAGAAGGAAAAGGTGTGAGAATACCGCTTAGATGCCGTTGGGCAGCCCGCCGTTGCATGAGCCCGGACAAAAAGCGCCAATTGTTCGGCCCGGCCCGAAGCGCATAAAAAAAGCCGCCTTGCCGGAGCAAGGCGACTCTGGGAAGCGGTGCGGAGGAGCCGCTATTGCTCAGCGCTGGCCGAAGCGGTAGCGCAGGCCCAGCGCGTTGCTGAAGCTCAGCCCCTTGTAGAGGTAGGACTGGTCGGACCAAACGCCGCCGTTCAGCAGCAGGTCGTAGGTCAGGTCGAAGCGCGGGGCAATGCGGTAGCACACGCCGGCGCCCAGGCTGAGCACCAGGTTGTTTTGGGCGTACCGGTAGTCGTAGGGGGCGGTCACGAACGTATTTTGCACGCTATCGGAACGGATGCCTTTGCTGTGGCTGCTGCTGCGCTCCAGGGTCAGGCCGCCCAGCGCGTCGAACTGCAGGCGGTGGCTCAGGTTGCGGGTGAGGGTATAGCGGGCCAGGGCCGATACCGACGTCCGGCGGCTGGTGTAAGCCCCCTTCGATTCGGTGTAGCCCGCTGGGGCGTTCATGGTGTAGTACACGTAGTAAGCCGTGGCATAATCCTGGGAAATACCGCTGTAGGCCACGCCCAGCTGCACGGCCAGCCGGGGCCGCAGCTGGTAGCCGGCCGTGAGCTGCACCGGCACCCGCACTTGCGCGCCCGTGCCGAGGTATTCGCGGCCGAAGCGCTGGTAGTAGCTGCTGTAGGCACCCAGGCCCACGTAGAAACGGGGCGCCGCCGTGGCATCGGTAGCAGGAGAGGTTTGGGCGTGGCCCAGCACGGGGGCGGCCAGCAGCAGCGCGCCCAGGGCAAGTCGGGAGGAAAGCATGGGGATAGGAAGGAATGAATTGAAGGACCTGCCTCGATGACCCTTTTGGCCCGGCATGCGTTGCATCAACCCCCGGAATTCCTGCCTCTGCCCGCTGGCTTCACCCCAATCCTCGCCCATCCTGAAAAAGCCGCTGGGCTTCTCCCCGGCAGCTTTTGCCGTTCCATTACAGGCCGCTGGGCCAGGGCTGGCCGAAGCGGTAGCGCACGCCCAGCGCCGTGCTGCCGGTGAAGCTGCCGTAATAGGCCGGGAAGGTCAGGTTGCGATTGGTGGCGATGTCGAAGTCGAGCGTGAGCCGGGGATTGAGGCGGTAGCGCAGGCCCAGGCCAGCCGTCAGAAGCACGTAGTTGGTGGCCACGTGGTTGGAAAAGGCGATTTCCTGGTCGGGGCCCGTCGCCAGGTAGGTCTGCGAGCCCCGGGAGTAATAGCTGCTGCGCACCAGCGTGGCCCCGCCCAACACATCCACCTGAAAACGCTGCGTAGGCTCGCGCTTGAGGGCATAGCGGGCCAGGGCCGTCACCGAGGCCACGCGGCTTGTGGTGGTGTTGCGGTAGTGGTAGTAAGTGGGCGTGTTGGTTCCGGAAGAGATGTAATAATCGGCGAACTCGTAGGTGGCGGTGTGGCCCCGGTAGGCCACGCCCAGCTCCAGGGCCAGGCGCGGGCGCAGCTGGTAGCCGGCCGTGAGCTGCACCGGCACCCGGAAGCCGGTGTAGTCCGGCTGCCACACCCACAGGTTCTGGTAGCTGCTGTGGAAGGCGGCCAGGCCCACGTAGAAGCGGCTGGCCGGCGCGGGGGCGGCGGCCGGGCCCTGGGCGAAACTCCGCAGCGGCAGGGCCAGCAGCAGGGCGCCAACGGCAAGGGGAGGGTAGGGGAGCGTCATGGGAAGGAAATAAGGAGTGGAAAGATGATTTAAATATCGGAGCAACGCGCCGGATGGCCAACCCCGGGCACGTCTAACTGGATTGGGCCGGAGAATATTGCCGGCCACCGGGCCGCGCCCCGGCCGCACGGGCCATCGGCCAATCCGTCGGTTCATCCGCTTCATCCGACGCTTCGGCAACGGGAAGTTGAAGGCTGCCCTGGTGCGCGACCACCTTTGAATCATCAAACACGGCAACCCCGCCGCGCCACTTCAACCCCCGCTCAATTCCATGAAAACTGCCCTGCTCACCCTCGCCCTTGCCGCCGCTTCGCTCGCCGCCGCGGCCCAGTCGCAACCCGCTGCCGCCGCCGCGCCTGCCGCCAGCGCCGCGCCCGCCGATGCCTACACCGCGATGCTGGCCGCCACCATTGCCGAGCAAAACGCCGCCGGCCCTGCCGCCCTGCCCGCCAACGTGGCCAAGCTGGAGCGCGCCGCCAGCGCCCGGCCTGCCGACTGGCTGCCCCGCTACTACCAGGCCCGCGCCTACCTCAAGATGGGCTTTTCGGCCCAGGGCGATGACCTGAAAGACCAGAACTTCGACTACGCCCAGGCCGCCCTCGACCAGGCCAAAAAGCTAGCCGGCCTCAACCAGGCCGAGGTGCTGGTGCTGCAAGCCTACATCTACCAGGGCCGCATCATGGTGAGCCCGATGACGCGCGGCATGGTGTACGCCGGCCGCGTGAGCGAGGCCCTGGAAATGGCCCGCAAGCTCGACCCCACTAACCCCCGCGTGTACCTGGTGCTGGCCAACGACCTCTATTACCGTCCCGCCATGTTCGGCGGCGGCCCCGATAAGGCCAAGCCGCTGTATGAGAAAGCCGCCGCCCTGTTTGCCACCTTCAAGCCCGCCGGCCCGCTCAGCCCCAACTGGGGCGAGGGCAACGCCACCGCCCGCCTCACCGAAATCAACGCCGAACTGGCCAGCTCGGCTGCGGCCACAAAGTAAGGCCCGTGGTGCGGCGTAGAGCGTCGTGCTGAGCGCAGCCGAAGCAGCCCTACCGCAGTAGTAAATCCGGTCGATTGGATTGCATTGCCCGATAGAGATGCTTCGGCTGCGCGCAGCACGATGGGCTTTTTATACCCCGTAACACCCGCATCCGGCCTCTTTTCTACCGTCCGAAGCCTTTTGGCCTTTACTTTGATGCCTACCTCATTGTCACTCTCCGTGCCCCAGGCCGATTCTTCGTCGACGTTTACGAATGGCTACCTGCCCCGGCCCCGCTCCCGGGCCGGCTGGTGGAAGTCGCTGCGGGTGATGCTGCTTATTTCGACAGCCCTCACGGTCATCCTCAACCCGGGCTCGCTCACTGATGGGCCGCGGCTGGCCATCACCTTCGCCATCACTTTTGCTTACGGGGCCGGGCTGTGGTTCGTGAACGGCTTCGCGGTGGACCAGCTCGACGGCCGCATTTCCTGGGCCGAGCACCCGCTGCGCCGGCTGCTGGTCACGCTGGCGGTGTGCGTGGCGGGCTCGGTGGCCGTCATTTTGCTGATTCAGGCCGCCTACCTGCTGCTGGTGGTGCACGAGCCGCTGGCGCAGCTCTGGCGCCCGGCCATGTACGGGCAGGTGTTGGTGCCGCTGGCCATCACGCTCATCATCTCGCTGTTCAACCACAGCCGCTCGTTTTTTCTGAGTTGGCGCGAAGCCGCCGTGCGCGCCGAGCGCGCCGAAAAAGAAACCGCCGTGGCCCGCCTCGACTCGCTGCGCCGGCAGGTGGACCCCCACTTTCTGTTCAATTCGCTGAACGCCCTGACCTCGCTGGTGGAGGAAAACGACCCGCCCCGCGCCGTGCGCTTCATCCGCCAGCTCTCGCAGGTGTACCGCTACGTGCTCGACAGCGAAAGCCAGGAGCTGGTGCCGCTGGCCGACGAAGTGCGCTTCGCCGAAAACTACCTGGCCCTGCAGAAAACCCGCCTCGGCGACGCCTTAGCTGTGGAAATGGACCTGCCGCCAGCCGCCCTGAACGCATTTTTCGTGCCCCCGCTGGCTCTGCAGCTGCTGCTCGAAAACGTCATCAAGCACAACACCGCCTTCCAGGCCGACCCCCTGCGCGTGGCCGTAACGCTGGACGCCGCCGCCCACACCCTCACCGTGCGCAACACCCGCCGCCCGCGCCGCCTCGCGCCCGGCGAAGCCTCCGGCCAGGGCCTGAAAAACCTGGCCGCCCGCTACGCCTTTCTCACGGAGAAGGCGGTGGCGATAGGGGAGGAAGCGGGCGAGTTCGTGGTGACGCTGCCGCTGCTGGTGCTATGAAACTGTGTTTAGTGGAACGTCATGCTGAGCTTGTCGAAGCATCTCTACCGCTGCAGCAATCCCTTTCAATAGGATTAGTTGCTCGGTAGAGATGCTTCGACAAGCTCAGCATGACGTTCTTTTGCTGTTACTATTTCTGATTCCTACTCGTTGATAATGCCCCTCCGCGCCCTCATCGTTGAAGACGAACCCCTGGCCGCCCGCCGCCTGGCCGACATGCTGGCCCGCCAGCCCGACCCCGTGCAGGTCATCGGCACCGCCGAGGCCGTGAGCCAGGCCGTGCAGCTACTCCAAACCGGCCCCGCGCCCGATGTGCTGTTCCTCGACATTCACCTGGCCGATGGCCTGAGCTTCGAGATATTTGAGCAGGCCACGGTGCGCTGTCCGGTCATCTTCACCACCGCCTACGACCAGTATGCGCTGCAGGCCTTCAAGGTCAACAGCGTCGATTACCTGCTCAAACCCATCGACGAGGAAGAGCTGCAGGCCGCCCTGCGCAAGCTGCGCGAGCGCCTGCCCGCCGCGGCTGCTGCCACCCCTGCCCCGGCCTTCGACCCTGCGCTGCTGGCCCAGTTGGTGCAGCAGATGCAACAGGGCGCGCCGCCCGCCGCCAGCTACAAAACCCAGTTTGTGGTGCGCGTGGGCGAGCACCTGAAAGTGGTGCCGCTCGACCAGATTGCCTACTTTTTCAGCCTCGAAAAAGCCACCTTCCTGCAAACCACCGAGGGCCGCAAGTTCGTGGTCGACTACACCATGGACCAACTCGAAACGCTGCTCGACCCGCGCCGCTTCTTCCGCCTCAACCGCGCTTACCTAGCCCAGCAGTCGGCCATTCAGGATATTATCCACTATACCAATTCACGCCTCCAAACCGTGCTCAAGCCCGCCGCCCCCGACGCCCAGGTGCTGGTGAGCCGCGAGAAAGTGAACGTGTTCAAAAGCTGGCTGGATAGGTAGGGCCGCGCCCGCTTTACTCCGCCCGCAGCCGGCGCAGCTCCAGCGCGAAGCCGGGCAGCACGGGCCCGGCCACCAGGTTTTGGTCGAAGCCCACCACGGGGCGCACGGGCCGGCCGGGCTCGAAAATATAGACCGATTCGGTGTCGGGCGCGATGAGCCAGCCCAGCCGGGCGCCGGCTTCGAGCCAGTGTTCCATCTTACGCATGGTGTCGGTGAGGCGGTCGGTGGGCGAGAGGAGCTCCACCACAAAATCGGGGCAGATGCGGGCGAAGCCGCGCCGGTCGTCGGGGCTCAGGGCGTTCCAATGCTCCCTGGCAATCCAACTGGCATCGGGCGAGAGCATGGCCCCGGTATCGAGGGTGAAGCCGGCGGAAGAATCAAAGGTCTTACCCAATTCAGTTTCAACGTTCCAGTTGGCTAATTGACGGGTTAGCTCGCTATTAGAAGCGCCGGTTTCAGAATTGGTAGGGGGCATGATGGTGATTTGGTGTTGCGCATCGCGCTCAATGCGCTGGTCACGGTTGTCCATGCAGAACTGATAGAATTCCTCATCGGTGAGGCGTTCGAGCAGGGGACTTTTCAAGGTGATGGCAGTCATGGCAGTGAAGAATTAAAGCAACAAGATACGCCGAAAGCTACCCTTCCAGCCACGCCTTCACGGCTCCCGCTTTCTCGCGGCTCACCAGCACTTCCTCGGCCGGAGCGGGGTGCAATTCGACCAGCAGCTTGCCGCCGAAATGCGGGTGCAGGCGGCGCACGGCCGGCAGCTGCGCAATGAGCTGGCGGTTGAGCCGGAAAAACTGCGTGGGGTCGAGCAGGCCTTCGAGCTGCTCCAGGGTGTAGTCGAGCACGAAGCGTCGGCCGTCGTGGGTCACCAGCGTCACGGTTTCGTGGCGGCTCTGAAACCAGGCGGCTTCGGCCACCGGCAGGGGCAGCAGTTGCTCGCCCTGCCGCACCAGAAAACGGGTTTTATAGGGCCGGCCGGGGCGGGGCAGCGCATCGAGAAGGTGCTCGACGGCGGACTCTTTCGGCCACTGGCGCAGCTTGACGATGGCCGCCTGCAGCTCCGCCAGCTTCACGGGTTTCAGCAGGTAGGCCACGCTGTTGGCCTGAAAGGCGCGGATGGCGTAGGCATCGTAGGCGGTGGTGAAAATGACCGGGCTGGGTACCACGGCCTGCTCCCAGATTTCTAGGCTTAGCCCATCGGCCAGCTGAATGTCGCTGAAGATGAGGTCGGGGGCGGGGTGGGCGGCCAGCCAGGCCAGGGCCCCGGCCACGGTGTCGAGCACGGCCAGCACCCGGGCTTCGGGCGCAGCCTGGGCCACGAGGCGCTGCAGGCGCTCGGCGGCGGGGTACTCGTCTTCGAGGAGCAGGATGGTCATGGCAGGCGGGGGGCGGGGGCCGGCAGCAGGGGCAATGCTGCCACAAATTTGTCGGCGGTGACGCGGGTTTCCAGCGGCCCGGCCGCGCCCAGCAACTCGTAGCGGCGGCGCACGTTGGCCAGGCCGGTGCCCGTGCCCGGCGCGAGGCCGGCCGTGCGGGGCCGCAGGGTGTTTTCGACCAGCAGCACCCCGGGCGCGTCGGCCGACGCCGTGATGCGCAGGTGCAGCGGCTGGGCGCGAGAGGCCACGTTGTGCTTCAGCGCATTCTCCACCAGCAGCTGCACGCTGAGGGGTGCCACGTGCCGCACCCGGGCCGCCGGCGACACGTCGGTTTCCACCACCAGATTGTCCCGAAAACGGGCTTTATGCAAGCCCAGGTAGGTTTCCACAAAGGCCAGCTCCTCGGCCAGCGGCACGGTGGCCTGGCCCTGGGCCAGCAGCACGTAGCGGTACACATCGGCCAGCTGCTCCACAAATTGCTGAGCGGGTGCGTTGTCCGGCTCGATGAGGGCGGCCAGCGTGTTGAGGTTATTGAACAGAAAGTGCGGGTCGAGCTGGCTTTGCAGGGCGTCGAGCTGGGCCTGGGTTTGGGCGCCGGCCAACTGCTCGGCCCGGTGCAGGTTGGCCTTCCACTGCTCGAAAAAATACATGGCCTCGTAGAGCGTGAGCACCGCCACGGTGGGCACCAGACTGAAGCGGGCCTCGCGCAGCAGCAGGCCGAAGGTGAGCGGGAAGTCGTGGGGCAGCAGCCCGTGCAGCGGCAGCGTGAGCACCACGGTGGTGGCCGCGGTGGCCAGCACGGCCGCGCCGGCCAGCAGCCAGATGCGGCGCGGCGTCTGCTCAGGGCGCGGAAACCGCCGCAGCAGCCCCAGCCACAGCTGCCGCATCACCACCCAGTAGCCGGTGGTGAAATACAGCGAGATGCCCCAGCTGACCAGCAGCTGCGACCAGTGCCCAAAAGCCCCGTTGGGAAGGTTGAAGGCCGCTATGGTGAAGCTCAGCAGCGGAATGCCTCCGAGCAGAAAGCGGCGGTCATGCAGCGTCGGCATGGGCGGGCACAGGGGGCAAGGAAGTGGGCGGGTGGGCAAAGGTAGCGGGCGGGCCGGGGGCTGCCCACAGCGGCCGGCCCGCCAGCGCCAGCGCAAACAGCCCGCCCACCGCCCCGGCATACAGCGCCGCCCCGGCCCAGGTGAGCGGGGTGGCCCAGCGCGGCGCCCAGCTGCTCAGGGCCCAGCCCAGCAACGGCAGTACCTGCAGGGCGTGCATGCCCAGGAAGTGCGCAATGCGCAGGTCGCCGGCGCGGGTGCTCCAGCCCAGGCCGGGCAGCCCGGGGCCGCCGTCGGGCGCGCCCACGGTGTGCTGCATGTTGTGAATCATCATGCCGCCCAGCACGCTGCCAATCAGAAATAGCAGCAGCCCCAGGCGCACGCCCCACACGTAGCCCAGCGGCCCGTGCAGCGGGTGCCGCCACACCAAAAACAAGGCCCACACCGTCATCAGCGTATTCACGAGAATGAATACGCCCATCAGGCCGAACAGCGTGCCGTTCAGGGCCGAGCTGGCGTTGTAGTGCGACGTGGTGCCGCGCGCCGCCTGCACAAAAATCACCCCCTGCTCCACCACCATGCTCACCGCCACGCCCCAGCTGATGAGCTGCACGGCCCGCTGCGCCGCCAGCGGCAAATCGGCCAGCAGCCAGCCCAGCGTCCAGGCAAAGGCGAGGATGGAGAGCGAGAACTTCAGCGGCTTCATCCAGACCGGCGCGCCCGTCACCAGGCGGTGGTCGAGCAGCAGCAGCGCCAGGGCCAGCACGGCCAGGCCCACGTTCAGCCAGCCCGTCCAGGACAGTACGGGGTTCACGCGGTGCAGCGTGCGCAGGGCCGTGGCCAGGGATGAAAGCCCGGATTCGGACGGGGCCGACGACGAAAAGAGCGAGGAGGGGAGCAGGGCAGTTTTCATGGGAAAGCGGTTTCGGAAAGCCAATGGACTGATTGAGTTGGGCCGTTGCGCGGTGGGTGGCGTCAGTCGGGCAGCGACAGGGTGTACAGGGCGGCCAGCCAGGCCAGCAGCGTAAGGAATATGCGGCCGTAGTTGAGGCGCACCCACCACGCCGCCCGCCGGGCCGTGGCCGCGCTGGCCGGGGCCCGCTGCAGCCGCAGGGCCATCGGGATGAAGAAGGCGAATGTGCTGAGGCGTTCGGCCAGTGCCAGCAGGGCGGCGGCCAGCCACCAATCGTGCCGCAGGGGCGGGGCCAGGCAGGCCAAGGCCAGGTTGGCGAGCGTGAGAAGCGTGAGCGGCAGCGTGGCAGCCGGCCCCCAAAACCGGCGGCCCACGTCGGTGCGCAGCATGGCCGCTCCGTCTACGCGGTAGCCGTCAGCCGTCGGTTCGAACCAAAGCGGCAGCACAATGCGCGTTTCGTAGAGCCCGGCGCCAAAGGCAACCCCGAGGTCAAGCACGAACAGCCACAGCAGTATTTCGGAAAAAAGGCTCATTTGCATTTAATGGGACGTGCTAAGGGCTTTTAAATAGCCGCCACCGCCTGCCGCGGGTACCGCCGCCGCACCGCCGCGTACAGCAGCAGCCCCAGCGGCCCCAGCATGAATGTGGCCACCAAACAAGGCAGCAGCACGAGGTGCGGCACCGCGCGCCGCTGCGCATCGCGGCTTTCCCAAATGCCCACGGCCATGTCGAAACACAGGTAGTGCACCCAGCCCGCCGTCAGGGCCCAGGGCTCGCGGAACAGCGCGGCCACCTGCGCCAGCGAGTTGAAGCCCGCGCCCGGCGCCGGGTGCGCCACGGTTTGGTAGCCGATGACCACCACGTAGGTAGCGGCCAGCAGCAGGGGCAGCGCGCCGCTGAGCACCACGGCGCGGGTGCCGCGCCAGCGCGGGGCCAGGATGAGCAACAGCCAGCCCATCACGGCCACGTTGTTGGCAATTTTGAACAGCAGGTCGGGCGTGAGCATCGGCGTTTGGTTGAATTGGTTGATTCAAACTTACGCGCAGGCCTGGCCGGCTGCCAGCCAAATGGGGGCGAAGCGGCAAACGGGCCGGGTGAAGCGCCGAAAGACCCGGGGCGAACCCAACGCAACCAATCGCCAGCCGGTCGGCTCGTACTTTGCAACCCCATTTTCACGCCCTGCTAATGCTTTCGCTTTCTGCCCTACTGGCAAGCGCCGTCCTGCGCCTACTGCCCGCCCCACCTGCCACGGCCACCCTCAGCGGCCACCTCGACCACGCCCCGGCCGGGGACACCGTGCGCCTCGCCTACGGCCAGCACCAGGGCCGCCAGCAACTGCGCGCCGTGCTCAGCCCCACCGGCGATTTCCGGGTGACGGTGCCCGACCTGCAGACCGGTACGCCGGTCGATTTCTACTACGCCCGCCAACACGCCAGCCTCTACCTGCAGCCCGGCGACGACGTGCGGATGACCCTCGACTTCCCCACGTTCGACGAAAACATCCGCTTCACCGGGCGCGGCGCCGACGCCAACAACTACCTGGCCCAGTCGCTGTGGCGGTTCGAGTTTGGCCCGGGCGCCGCCGCCGCGCGCCCCCAGCCCACCACCACGGCCGGCCAAATGCGGCAGCTGGCCAATGCCTTCCGCCAAACGCGGCGCAACTTCCTGGCCAGCTACGCCAAAGCCCACCCGCTGCCGGCCGAGTTGCAGCGCAACGAACTGCTCGATATTGACTTAGGCTGGGCCATTTCCCTGCTTGAATACCCGGGCGCCTACCGCAGCCTGGCCAAGCAGGAGCCCGTGCTGCCGGCCACGTATTTCGACTTTTTGCAGCAACTCCCGCTGAAGAAGTTCGACCAGTACCTCGGCGAGCGGGGCGGCAAGGGTAACACGGCCGTGCTGCGCTTTCTGACTTCCTATGCCAACCGTCTGAACCCCAGCGGCGTGCTGAGCCCCGACCCCGCCGAGGCCCCCCGCCACTACGCCCTGGCCCAGGCCGACTTCGGCCCCAATCCGGCCAGCATCGACCGGGCCATGGCCCAGTTCTACCTTTGGAAGCTCGACAGCAACCTCGACGGCGTGCTGGCGGCTTACCCCACTTTCGTGAGCCACAACCGCGACTCCACCACTGCCCGCACCCTGCGCATACTCATCGGCCGGCAATTGGCGGTGCGGGAGGGCAGCCCCGCCCCGGCCTTCACGCTGCTCAACAATGCCGGCCAAAAGGTGTCGCTGGCCGACCTGCGCGGCAAGGTCGTGTACCTCGATTTCTGGGGCACCTGGTGCGCCCCGTGCATGAAGGAAATGCCCGCCAGCATCGAATTGAAAAAACAGTTCGAGGGCCGCGACGTGGCCTTCGTCTTCATTTCGGTGGGCGACAAGGAAGACAAATGGCAAAAAGTGCTGGCCGCCGAGCGTTTCACCAGCCCCAACAGCATCCACCTGCGCAGCCCGGAGGGCAACGATGTGGCCAACCGCTACCAGGTCACGGGCTACCCCACCTACTGGCTCATCGGGCGCGATGGGGGCGTCATCACCCGCACGGCCCCGCGGCCCAGCGACGGCGCGGCTACGGTGGCGGCCATCAACGCGGCGCTGGCGAAGTAGGCCGTAAGGTATTCGGTGGGCTCATCCGTCTGCCGGTGGCAGGCCGCTGGGCGCCAGGCGTAGCCACAACTTCGCCGGGGCCGGGCCGTACTTCGTTTCGCTATGGTTCCGTTGTCGCGTTTTGTGTTGTGGGGAGGGCTGTTGGCTCCTGCGGCGGGTTGGGCCCAGGTCGGCCTGGCGGTGCCGCGCGATACCGCGGTGGGCCGCCGGGCCGTTCCGCGGCTGAAGCACAACCGCTTTGTGGTGCAGTACGACTCGCGCTACTCCATCATCAACCACCACTTCACCACCATCAACGGCCTCAAGCTGGGCCTCGAGTTCAAGAGCCGCTTCCGCACCGGCGCGGCCATCTACTTCCTCAGCACCGGCGTACCCACCCGCCAGGCCCGCCCCGACAAGGCCGCCGAAGACGCCGACGCCGAGTTGCGCTTCCGCTACCTGGCCGCCTACGCCGGCTACGTGCTGCTCGAAAACAACCGCTGGGAACTCAGCGCCAACCTGCAGCTGGGCATGGGCTCGGCCTATGTGAGTTACAAAGACATCGGAGGCGAATTCGACAAAACGCCCCGCGAGTTCATGGGGGTGGCCGAGCCGGCCATGGCGGCGCAGTACCGGGTGTTTCGCTGGGGCGGCTTTGGCACCGGCGCCGGCTGGCGCCAGCCCTTTTTTGTGCCCAAGTCCGTGCAAAAGGAGCTGAATGGTCCCGTGTTCTACCTGCGAGCCAACCTATTTCTGGGCGAGCTATTCAAAGTGGTGAAGGACCGGGAGCCGCTGTTCACCCAAGCCAACATGCAGGCCGACTAGCAGGTGGGCTGCATGACCGTTCAGGAACGTCCGCGTTGCTACTTGCCTGAGCTATAAGCAAAACCGATGGACAGCGTACCGTTGGCCCGGCTGCGGTCCTGCACCACCACGCTTTCGTAGGAAAAGGTGTAGGCCACGTTCAGCGCCAGGTGCTGGTAGAGCTTGAGGGCCAGCACAGTGGCGCTGTTGAGGCGGTAGTCGCCGCCGGGGTCGCGCAGGCTGGGCTGGTAAAACAGCAGCTCCGAAAAGCTGGCCACGCTCCGACTCAGGCGCAGCTTGAGGCGGGTGGAGTTGCGCACCACGTGGCGCAGCAGCGCCGGCTCAATAGTATAATCGGTGCGCTCGTTGAGCAGAAACGTGCTCAAGGCTAGCTCATTGCTGAGGGTGTCGGCATAAAGCTGGTAGCCCACCCCGCCCCCGGCCACCACCCGCTGCGCAATGGCGCGCAGGTTGCTGGTTTCAAACTCGCCCAGTGCATAGAATTTCCAGCGCCGAATGCGGTAGTCGGGCGTGGTCAGCAGCAGCAATTCCCGCTCGCGCAGGGCACCGTCCTGCCGCCCGTAGCTGTAGCTGAGCGCCGCCGGAAACTGCCAGTGCCCCCGCGTGAGCCCGCCCGTGTGGCTGGTGCTGAAGTACACCCGCTCCGCCGTGCCCGTGGTATAAAGCCCGGTAAGGGCGGCCGTGTAGCGCACGCCGCTGCCGTTCACATTGTAGGTTTCAAACTCGGCCGAAGGCAGCCCGGCCGGGGGCGGCGTGAGCCCGCCCACGCTGTTCACCGCCGCCGAATCGGACGCGGCGGTGGCCGTCGAGTCGGTTTGGGCGTGGGCCATGGGGCCGGCCAAAAGCAGCGCCAGCAGCACGCCCAGCCACCCAATTACCTGGCAAAACCATTGTGTTCGCATATCCTAGAGGCTGCGCAGCGTACCCGGCCGGTCGAGCTTGCCGGTGGCCGTGGTGCAGAATTCGGGCACGTAGCGCAGCTGCCTGGGTTGCTCATAGCGGCCCAGGCGCTCGGCCAGCAGGGCTTGGAGCTGCTTTTCGGTGGCGGGCGTCAGGGCCGGGCCTTCGATGAAGGCCGTCACGGCCTGGCCCAGGCGCTCGTCGGGCTGCCCGGCCACGAAGCAGCGGCGCGACTGCCCGATTTCAGCCAGGGCCACGTCCAGCACCAGCTCTACCTTCTCGGCGGGCACCTTCACGCCACCGGTATTTATCACAAAATCAGCCCGGCCCAGCCACTCAAAGGTGTGGGCATCGAGCAGGTTCACCTGGTCGTTGGTGGTGATGAGCTGGTCGTCGGTCACGTCGCCGCGCAGCGTGAGGCAGCCGCGCGCATCCTGCCCCGCCGCAATGCCGGTGAACACCCGGAAGCGCCCGCTGGCCTTGGGCCCGTTGAGGCGGCGCAGGGCCACGTGCGAGCAGGTTTCGGTCATGCCATACGTCAGGTACACCGGCACGCGCAGCGGCTGCAGCTCCTGTTGCAGCGAGGCATCGGCGGGCGCGCCGCCTATCAGAATGGCTTTCATCCGGTTGAGGCGCGCCGCCAGGCCAGCCGCCAGCACGGCCTTGATTTGCAGGGGCACAAAGGCCGAAAAGTCAAATTCCGCATCGGTTGCTACGTAGTCGAACGGGTTGGCGTGCGGCTCCACAATGGTCAGGTGCATGTTGCGCTCCAGCCCGCGCACCAGCATCATCATGCCGCCGATATACTCGCAGTTGAGGCACACCAGCGCCCGGTCGCCGGGCCCCAGGTCAAAATAGTCGGCCGTGCGCCGGGCCGAGGCTTCGAGCTGCCGGCGGCGCAGCGTAATGGGCGTGGGCGAGCCCGTGCTGCCCGAGGTGGTGAGCCCGAATTCCTGCGTCCCGTTCAGCCACTGCCGCACAAAATCCAGCACCCGGGCCTCGTAGCCGTTCACGGGCGCCGCGAGTTGCGCGGGGTATTGTTGAATGGCCGCGTAAGTGAATTCGCGGCCGTTGAGCAGGAGGGAGGTGGGCAGGGCGGAGGAGGTCATGGGGCAAAACTACGCGGCGCATCCCGCCGGCGTTCGGCGGCCCACCCGCAAATCCGGCGCCGGCCTACTCCGGCCGCTCCGCAATCAGCAGGGTATTGGTGCCCTCCACGGCCGCAAACTCCCGCACCTCGAACCCCATGTGAATCAGCTCGTCCTTCACCCGCTCAGCGCCCGAAGTCTGGCCGATGGTATTGAAAATCAGGTGCCCGCCGGGCCGCGCGCGCTGCCGGATATAGCGCCAGAAGGCCGGAGCCATAAACTTGTCCGGAACCTGGTTGTCGATAAATAAATCAATGATAATCAGCTCGTATTGCTCCGGCTGGGTTTTGACAAATGTGAAGGCATCGGCGCACACAATCTGCAGTTGCTCCGACTCAATTATTCCAAATTCCTCCCGCGCAATGCGTATCACCACCGGGTCAATGTCCACCGCCGTGATGCGGCCTTTGAAGTCGAAATCGAGCTGTAGCGTGGCCACCGCCGACCCGCCGCCCAGGCCCAGCAGCAGCACGTGGCACACAGGTGCCAGGTCCAGCTGGCTGAGCGCAAACTTGAGGATGCGCTGCAGCGAGCCGTAGGAATAGTTAGCGTTGAGGCTGTCGAGCACCTTGCGCCCGTTCGCCACCGTCACCTCCAAATCGCCGTTAAATTCCGACCTGATTTTGCGCGTCTGGGGAAAGAAATAGCTCAGAAGTTTCTGCGTCGAATTCATGGCAGGCTGAAAGGCTTTTTCGGGAATCACAAGCAAAGAGTGGCCCCAGGCCAGCAAAGTTGCAAGCCCCACTTCCAGCGCACAAGGATTGAGCCCGTCCGCCATCTCGAAAAAAAGTGCTTGACTTTTAAGTGAGTAATCACTAATATAGGACTTACATCAACGCCTTTCCGCTATGAATGCCCAACCGCAACCCGCCGCTGGTGTGGCTTCCGCAGCCGGTAGCCCGCTTCCCAAAGTCCGTCGCTTCGAGCTGTCGGAAATTAAAGCCCGCGCCAAAGCCATCAAAAAGGCCCGCAAGCAGGAAGACCGGCGGTTTTTTTTTAGCTGGTGTTCGTGCCTGCATGCCATTGGGTTCAGCTACTAGCGGTTTTGATATAATCCTACTCAAATAGAAAAGCGCGCCTGCTTTCTGCCAGAAAGGTAGAAAGCAGGCGCGCTTTTTGGCGCAGCGCTGGGAGCACTTACGGGAATTTCGGAAACTTCGAGAAGTCCGGCTGGCGCTTTTCCATGTAAGCGTTGCGGCCTTCCTTGGCCTCGTCGCTCAGGTAGTAGAGCAGCGTGGCGTTGCCGGCCAGCTCCTGAATACCGGCTTGGCCGTCCAGCTCCGCGTTGAAGCTCGATTTGAGCATGCGCAATGAAAGCGGGCTCTTCTGCAGAATCTTGTGGCACCAGGCCACGGTGGTTTCTTCCAGCTTATCGAGCGGCACCACTTTGTTCACGAGGCCCATGTCGAGGGCTTCCTGGGCATCGTACTGGTCGCAGAGGAACCAGATTTCGCGGGCTTTCTTCTGGCCCACGATGCGCGCCAGGTACGAGGCCCCGAAGCCACCGTCGAACGAGCCCACGTTGGGGCCGGTCTGGCCGAAGCGGGCGTTGTCGGCCGCCACGGTCAGGTCGCACACCACGTGCAACACGTGGCCACCGCCGATGGCCCAGCCCGCCACCATGGCCACCACGGGTTTGGGGATGGAGCGGATGATTTTCTGCAGTTCGAGCACGTTGAGGCGGGGCACGGTATCCTCGCCCACGTAGCCGCCGTGGCCGCGCACGCTCTGGTCGCCGCCCGAGCAGAAGGCCCGGCCGCCCTCGCCGGTGAGGATGATGACGCCGATGTCGGTGCGGTCCTGGCAGATGCGCATGGCCTCAATCATTTCCTGCACCGTGAGCGGCGTGAAGGCGTTGTGCACCTGCGGCCGGTTGATGCTGATTTTGGCGATGCCGCCAAACTGCGTGAAGAGAATTTCTTTGAACTCCTTAATCGGGGTCCAGCTGATGGGTTCGGTCATAGAAAAGAGAATGAGTGAAGTTGAACGTCATGCTGAGCGCAGTCGAAGCATCTCGCGTGCAGCAGTAATCAGGGTCGATTGCAACGAAGCAGTAGAGATGCTTCGACTACGCTCAGCATGACGTTCAGTTGATTAAATGTTCAAGCGAATGCAGCTTTCACCGCCGCCCGGTATTCTTCAAAAAACGCTGCGTTGGTCTTCGAGTCGGTGAAGACTTCCAGAATGGTCGCGCCGGTTTCGGCTGCAAAGAAAACCGGCAGCGCGGCTTCAAGTTCGGCAAAGCTTGAAACCGGGAAATAGCGCAGGTTGAAATCCCGCGCCGTGTTCTCGGCCGTGAGCAGCTGGCGCGTCTCAAAAAACTCGTCCAGCTCCGGCTGCTGGCGCGGCCCGTCGATGATGCGGAAGATGCCGCCGCCGTGGTTGTTGAACAGCACCACCCGCAGGTTGGGCAGCGGGTAATTATGCCAGAAGGCATTGCGGTCGTAGAAAAACGCCACATCGCCGGTCATCAGAACCACCGGCCGCTGCGGCTGGGCCAGCGCGGCGCCCACGGCCGTGGAGGTACAGCCGTCGATGCCGCTGGTGCCCCGGTTGGCGAACACCTCAATTTGCCGGTCCTTGGGCAGCCCCAGAATATTGGCGTAGCGCACAGCCATGCTATTGGCCAGGTGCAGGGCCACGTAATCAGGCAGGAAAGCCACTACCTGGTGAAAGGTTGAGAACTCATTAAATACGTGTTCTGACGCAAAGAATTCATGCAAAAAAGCCGCCGCCGCTGCTTCCGCCCGATGCCAGGTTGCGGTCCCTTCTGAAGCCGAACTATTCGCAGACGAAGCCGCGTGCGAAGCATGGGAAGCGTCGGGCTCATCGCCGGCCGCCTTTTCCATTGCCGCCAGTTGATGAAAAAAGCCGGCCGGCTCGACGCGAATGACCCGGGTGAGTGCCCGGAAAGTATCAGCCGCTTCGCCGTGGGCCTGAATGTGCCAATGCTCGGCCGGTGCGGCTTCGCGCAAAAACAGCTTCAGGCTTTTGGAAATCAGCGACTGCCCGAAGGTGATGAGCAGGTCGGGCCGCAGGTCGGTGCGGGCTTCCTTCGGCAAGCCGGCCAGAAACACGTCTTGCTGGCCGACGGCCGAACTGTCCGGAGTCAGCAGGTTGGCAATGGTGTCTCCAACCACCACGGCCCCGACAGCCGCAACAAAGGCGCTCAGATTGGCTTGTAACTCCTGACTGGCCGGGTTTTGGCCCGCCACCACCACTACCTTTTGGGCGGTTTTTATCTCGCGCAGAAAGGCAGCCGCTTCGATGGTCGGGAGGACCGGTTCGGGCGTCGCTTCCAACGTGATTTTTACTTCCTTTTCATACCGAATTTCCTCGCCCGCCTTCGGATAGAATGGCTCGCGCAGCGGCACGTTCACCTGCACCGGCCCGGCGGGCGCGGCCTGCGCCAGGTTGATGGCCTCGTTCACGATGCGCGCAGAGTGCCACTTGGCATCGGCGTGCGCGGTATCCACCGGAAACTCGAACGCGCCCTTGGCGTGCGCGCCATAAAGGTTACGCTGCCGGATGGTCTGCCCATCGAGTTGGTCAATCCATTCCGGCGGTCGGTCAGCCGTAAAAATCACCAGTGGGATATGCTGAAAAAACGCCTCGGCCACAGCCGGCGCGTAGTTCAGCCCCGCCGTACCCGAGGTGCACACCAGTGCCACCGCCCGCCGCTGCGCCTGCGCAATACCGAGGCCGATAAAAGCCGCCGCGCGCTCATCGGGCACCACGCGCACCGTCAAATCGGGGTGGCGGGCGAAGGCCAGCGTGAGCGGCGCCGAGCGCGAACCCGGCGACAAAACGACATCAGTGATGCCGTGGCGGGCGCAGATTTCGGCGATATTATGAACGGCCTGCATAGGTAGGAGATTATATAAACTTAAGAAGCACGGGTCATGCTGAGCGCAGTCGAAGCATGCCCCGTGCTTTCACTCATGTAGCACCGCGCTTACGGTTTGTAATTTCATTTGGGTTTCCTGCCACTCGCGTTCGGGGTCCGAGTCGACGGTGAGGCCGGTGCCGGCGTAGAGCACGGCTTCGCCTTCGCGCAGCTGGAGGCAGCGCAGGTTCACGTAGAGGCGGGCCACGCCGGGCGCGGCCACGTTCACTGGGCCCAGGAAGCCGCTGTAGTAGGCCCGGTCATAGCCCTCGCGGGCTTGAATAAACGCCATAGCGGCTTGCTTGGGCATGCCGCCCACGGCCGAGGTGGGGTGCAGCAGGCGTAGCATGTCGGTGCCCAGATTGGGGAAGGGCACGTGCTTGAGGTTCACTTCAAAATCGGTGCGCAGGTGCAGTAGCTGGCCGGCAATGACGGTGCGCGGCCCGGTTTCGTGGTACTCCCGCAGCCGCAGCTGCTTGAAGCAGCTCACGATGTAGCGCGCCACCAGCGCCTGCTCCTCAATCTCCTTCTGCCGCCAGATGGCCGTGCGGGGCGTCACCTCGGCCGTGAGCGGCTGGGTGGCGGCCAGCGCCATGGTGTGGAAGGTGCCGTCGGCCGTGACTTCGGCCAGCACCTCCGGCGTGGCGCCCAGCCAGGTGCCCACACCCGGCACGCTCACCAGCGACACAAACGCCCGCGGATACTTCTCCATCAGCTCCCCAAATGCCCCAAACGCATCAAAACCCGCCGGCAACGGCCGCCGCGCGGCGCGCGACGTCACCACTTTCACCACTTCTTTGCTTTCGATGGCCGCCACGCCCGCGCTTACCAACGCGGTGTATTCCGCCTCAGTAGCGGCATGCGGCGCGGGCTGCTGGCTGCGGTGCCAGGTCAAGGACTCAACTGTAGGAGCTGCCAGCCAAGCCGCCAAGCCGGGCACAATATCATTGGCCGCGCCCGACACAGCCACCGTTTCCGGCTCGGCGACGTCGTAAGTCACGTCGGCGGGCAGAAACAGGGCCGGATTGTGGTCAGAATCGCGAAAAGGAAAAAAGGCGAAGCCGGCCGGAGCCTGCGCATCCAGCGCGGGCGGCAGGCCGGTGAAGGCCGCTTCCAGGGAGCGCGCCACCAGCAGGCGCGGGTGGTCGGCGCCGGGCTCGCGCCACAGCGCCAGCGGGCGGCCCGTGCGCAGGGCCCCGGCCGCGAGGTGGCGCAGGCGGGCCAGCGCATCGAGGCCGGCGGCCGTGGCAGGCCAGCGTAGTTTGCGGAGTTCGGGCACGGGCATCAGGCGGTTTTTCCGGCGGCGCCTGGTAGGTCAATCACGGCCATGGTGATGCGGCTGAGGCAGACCAGCGCGCCGGTTTCTTCGTGCGTGATGCGGATTTCCCACACCTGCGTGCTCCGACCGATGTGCACGGCCGTGGCCCGGCCCCGCACCCAGCCATCGCGCACGCCTTTGATGTGGTTGGCGTTGATTTCCAGGCCCACGCAGGCCTGCTTCGTGCGGTCGACGCGCAGGGTGGCGGCGATGCTGCCCAGCGTCTCGGCCAGGGCCACGGAGGCGCCGCCGTGCAGCAGGCCCATGGGCTGGTGGGTGCGGCCATCCACGGGCATGCGGCCTTCGAGGTGGTCGTCGGCCACGGCCGTGATTTCGATGCCGAGGGCATGGGCCAGGTTCGGGCGCGAATCCGTCCACTGCTTCACTTCTTCCAGGGTCATAGGGGAGGGGCAAGGCCGGCCAAAAGTGGCCAGGCAGCCTTTGGTCAGCGGGTCGTATAAAATTTGGGCCAACGGCCGGGGCTAAAACCCCGTACTTTGAGGGATTGTTGACGGATTGTTACGCAAAACTACACGCAACGTGAGGCCCCGGACCATCTTCCTCCTTCGCCACGGCCAGACCGATTTCAACGTGCGCGGCATTGTGCAGGGCAGCGGCGTCGATTCCAGCCTCAATGACGTTGGCAGGCGCCAGGCCGCGCAGTTTTTTGCAGCCTACGGGCACGTGCCGTTCGATAAAGTATACACTTCGGCCCTGCGCCGCACCCACGAGTCGGTGCAGCAGTTCCTCGACCTTGGCCTGCCCCACGAAGCCCACACGGCCCTCAACGAAATCAGTTGGGGCGTGCGCGAGGGTACCCGCATTACCATGGAAGAGGACGCCGAATACCGCCAGGTGCTGGCCGGCTGGGTGGCCGGCGACGACAACGCCCGCCTCACCGGTGGCGAGAGCCCCGCTGAAGTGGCCGCCCGCCAGCGCCCGTTCATTGAGTTGCTGAAAGCGCGCGACGACGAAGAAACTGTCCTCGTCTGCATGCACGGCCGGGCCATGCGCGTTATGCTCTGCCAGCTTCTCAACTACCCGCTCAGCTGCATGGAAGGCTTCGAGCACAGCAACTTATGTCTTTATAAATTGGAGTACACCGGCTCGGTTTTTACCATCAAGAACTTTCTGGACGTGTCGCATTTGCAGGTGGCGGGCTGATTGTGGCGTTTTACGCCGAAACGTCATGCAGAGCGCAGCGAAGCATCTTGCTCGCAGTAAGTAAATCAATTGCAAAGGTTTAGTAGTGCGGGCAAGATGCTTCGCTGCGCTCTGCATGATGTTTTGGATTCACTCGTTGAGCAAGTCCTTACATTCTCCCCTTAATAACATTGCCCCCGCCAACTTTTCCGGCTAATTTTGGCCTCCTCAACTCTAGCGCTTCCATATCCGATGGCCGAAATCATAAAAATGCCCAAAATGAGCGACACGATGACCGAAGGGACCATCGCGGCCTGGCTCAAGAAAGTGGGTGATAAAGTTAAATCCGGGGACATCCTGGCCGAAGTCGAAACCGATAAAGCCACCATGGAGCTGGAAAATTACGAAGACGGCACCCTGCTCTACATCGGGCCGAAAGAGAAAGATTCCGTGCCGGTTGACGGCATTCTGGCCATTGTGGGCAAAGAAGGTGAAGACATTTCGGGCCTGCTGAACGGCCAGAGCGGCGGCGCTGCTCCGGCTGCTGCGGCACCTGCGGCCCCCGCCGCTGAAGCGCCCAAAGCTCCGGAAGCTGCTCCGGCTCCCGCACCAGCCCCGGCTCCGGCGCCCGCCGCTGCAGCCGCTCCTACCGCCCCGGCCGCGCCCGCCAATGGCAAGAAAGCCACCGTGGTGCGCATGCCCAAAATGAGCGACACGATGACCGAGGGCACCATTGCCGCCTGGTTGAAAAACGTGGGCGACAAAGTGAAATCGGGCGACGTGCTGGCCGAAGTCGAAACCGACAAAGCCACCATGGAGCTGGAAAACTACGAAGACGGTACCCTACTCTACACTGGCCCTAAAGCCGGTGAAGCCGTGGCCGTTGACGGCATCCTGGCCATTATCGGCGAAGAAGGCGCCGACATTCAGGCCCTGCTCGGCGGTGGCTCAGCCCCTGCTGCTGCGCCCGCTGCCGCTCCTTCCGAAGCCGTTGCACCTGCCCCAGCCGCCGCTGAAGCTCCTGCTGCTGCGCCGGCCCAACCGGCTGCCTCGGCCAGCAACGGCCGCATTCTGGCCTCACCGCTGGCCAAAAGCATTGCCAAGGAAAAAGGCATTAACCTTTCGCAGGTGGTAGGCAGCGGCGACAACGGCCGCATTGTGCAGCGCGACGTGGAGAATTTCCAACCCGGCGCTGCCGCGGCACCCGCTGCTGCTCCGGCTCCGCAGGCTGCTCCGGCCGCTGCGCCCCAGGCTGCTGCTTCGGTTCCCGCAGCCGCCCCGGCCGCCAGCGCCCCTGCTTCGACCGATACGTATACCGACACGCCGGTGTCGCAGATGCGCAAGGTGATTGCCAAGCGCCTCTCGGAGAGTCTGTTCACGGCACCGCATTTCTATCTCACGATGGAAATCAACATGGACAAGGCCATGGAAGCCCGCGTGAAGCTCAACGAGCTGTCGCCGGTGAAGCTGAGCTTCAACGACTTGGTGCTGAAGTCGGCGGCTATCGCCCTGCGCTCGCACCCGGCCGTGAACTCCTCGTGGCTCGGCGACCGAATTCGTCAGAACAAGGTCATCAACATCGGCGTGGCCGTGGCTGTGGACGAAGGTCTGCTCGTGCCCGTGATTCGCAACGCCGACCAGAAAGGCCTTGCTACCATCGCCAACGAGGTGAAGGAGCTGGCCGGCAAAGCCAAATCCAAGAAGCTGCAGCCGGCCGAGTGGGAGGGTAGCACCTTCACCATCTCGAACCTGGGCATGTTCGGCATCGACGAATTCACCGCCATCATCAACCCGCCGGATGCCTGCATCCTGGCCGTGGGCGGCATCAAGCAAACCGCCATCGTGAAGGACGGCGCGCTGGCCATCGGCAACATCATGAAGGTGACGCTGAGCTGCGACCACCGCGTGGTGGACGGCGCCACCGGCGCGGCTTTCCTGCAGACGCTGAAGAGCCTGCTGGAAGACCCCATGCGTTTGATGATTTGAGGTAATTAACAACGCGTTGTCATCCTGAGCGTAGCGAAGGACCTTATCACGATTGGACGAAATCGTTCAAGAAGCTTGCTGCCGTGATAAGGTCCTTCGCTGCGCTCAGGATGACCGTTTTTTAACCAAACTGCAATGACCAGAATCCGCTCTACTACCGTCCTCGGCATCCGCCACAACGGCGAAATTGCCGTGGGCGCCGACGGCCAGGCCACCATGGACAAGCACGTGGCCAAAAACAACGTGCGCAAAATCCGCAAGCTGCAGGATGGCAAGGTCGTAACCGGTTTCGCCGGCTCCACGGCCGATGCGTTTATGCTGCTTGACCGCTTCGACGAGAAGCTGACCAGCTACGGCGGCAACCTCAAGCGCGCCGCCATCGAGCTGGCGAAAGACTGGCGCAAAGACCAGTACCTGCGCAAGCTGGAAGCCATGATGGTTGTGGCCGACAAGGACGAATTGCTTATCCTGAGCGGCACCGGCGACGTATTGGAACCGGACTCTGACGTGGCCGCCATCGGCTCGGGTGCCATGTATGCCCAAGCCGCCGCTTTGGCTCTGAAGAAACACGCGCCGCATCTAACTGCCCGCGAAATGGTGGAGGAGGGCCTGCACATCGCGGCCGACATCTGCATTTACACTAATCACAATTTGATGATTGAGTCGCCAGGCTAGGCGGCCTTTGAACATCCAACTCGAACGTCATGCTGAGCGAAGTCGAAGCATCTCTACCGCAAGAGTAAATAATTTATGTAGCGCGGTAGAGATGCTTCGACTTCGCTCAGCATGACGTTCAACTTGAACCCGATAACAACATAATCCCCCCAACCATGCACATCACCAACTTCATCCGCCACCACTTCCGCCACTTCAATGCTGCTGCTCTTGTGGATGCGGCCGATGGCTACAACAAGCACCTCGCCGATGGCGGCAAGATGATGATAACTCTGGCCGGCGCCATGAGCACCGCCGAGCTGGGCATTCAGCTGGCCGAGCTGATTCGACAGGACAAGGTGCAGATTATCAGCTGCACCGGCGCCAACCTGGAAGAGGATATCTTCAACCTCGTGGCCCACGATTTCTACGAGCGGGTGCCGCACTACCGCGACCTCACCGCCGCCGACGAGCAGGCCCTGCTGGCCCGCCACATGAACCGCGTGACCGATACCTGCATCCCCGAGGAAGAGGCCATGCGCCGCCTGGAGCACTCGGTGCTGAAATTCTGGGAGAAGGCCGACAAGGCCGGCGAAAGCTATTTCCCCCACGAGTTTTTCTACCAGATTCTGCTGAGCGGCGAACTGGAGCAGTACTACCAGATTGACCCCAAAAACTCCTGGATGCTGGCCGCGGCCGAAAAAAATCTGCCCATCATCTGCCCCGGCTGGGAAGATTCCACGCTCGGCAACATCTACGCCGGCCACGTGATGACCGGCGACGTGAAGAACGTGCACACCATGCGCACCGGCATCCAGTACATGATGTACTTAGCCGACTGGTACACCCAAAACGCCACCGAAGAAAGCAAAGTGGGCTTCTTCCAGATTGGCGGCGGCATTGCCGGCGACTTCCCCATTTGCGTGGTGCCCATGCTGCACCAGGATTTGCAGCGCCACGAAGTGCCGCTGTGGGGCTACTTCTGCCAGATTTCGGACTCCACCACCAGCTACGGTAGCTACTCCGGCGCCGTGCCCAACGAGAAAATCACCTGGGGCAAGCTGGGCGAGAAAACCCCGAAGTACATCATTGAATCGGACGCCACCATCGTGGCGCCGCTGGTGTTTGCCATCGTGCTGGGGCAGTAATTGCTGCTTACATAGGGCGCAAAAAGAGCCTGCCGCTAATGAAGCGGCAGGCTCTTTTTATTTTGCTGTGGCAATGCCATTGCCTACATATCAGCCAATATTTCGACCATGATTCCACCCGGTGCCCGTAGGTAAAACGTCCAGGAGCCGTGGAATTTGCGGGGCGGGTCGATGGTGAAGCCGTCGGCGGTAAGGCGTTGGTACAACTCGTTCACCTGGTCCGGGCTTGCCTGAACGAAGCCGATGTGGAAGTGCTCGGGGTAGCGGACTTCCGCGGCGCGGTCAAAATTGCTGAGCGTGAGTACCATGCCGGCCGCATCGCGCAGCACAACAAGGGCATCATTCGATTTCGTGACGGCTTGCAAACCGAAATACTTCTCGAAAAAAGCCTGGGTCTGGGGCACGTCGCTCACGGCCAGGTTGAGGTGATTAAGAATCATGGCCGGTTGGCTTGCCACAGTTCGGGTTTACGCCAGTTCCAATTCCCGCGCCTTTACCATTCCCACGGCTTCAAAGGCCTGCTCCAGGTCCAGCATCAAATCCTGCGGGTCTTCGACGCCGATGCTGAGGCGAATCATTTGGGCGGTGATGCCCATTTCGGCCTGCTCGGGTACCGCGATGTCGGAGTGCGTCATGGTGGCGGGGTGTTCGGCGAGGCTTTCGGTGCCGCCGAGGCTCACGGCCAACTTGATGAGGCGCAAGGCGTTGAGGAAGCGGAAAGCTTCGGGCTCGCCGCCTTTGATGTCGAACGAAATCATGGAGCCGGGCGAGAGGCAGTGGCGGCGGTAGATGTCCTGCTGGGCGGGGCAGTGCTCCAGGTGCGTGAGGTAGTAGGTGCGCTGCACCAGCGGGTGGGCGCGGAGCCAGTCGGCAATAATTTGGGCGCTCTGGGCGGCGCGCTCCATGCGCAGCTTCAGGGTTTCGAGCGAGCGCATGAGCATCCAGCCGGTGTTGGGGTCGCACATGGTGCCCATGAAGGTGCGCATGGCTTTGATTTCCTTCATAAGGGGCTTGCTGGCCAGGGCCGCGCCCGCGATGAGGTCGGAATGCCCGCCCAGAAACTTGGTGGCCGAGTACAGCACCACGTCGGCCCCGTGCTTGAGCGGGTGCTGAAAAACGGGGCCGAGGAAAGTGTTATCGACCACCAGGCGGATGGGGTGCTCCGGGGTGCCGTGCTGGCGGGCCAGGGCGGCGCAGGCTTCCAGGTCCACGAGGTGGTTGGTGGGGTTGGCGGGCGTTTCGACGAAAATCATGGCCAAACGGCCCTGCTCGATGCCGGCCACCTGGGCCGTAAGCTCCTCCGGGGTGGCGGTGGGGCGGAAGCCCACGGCCGTGATGCCGAACTTGGGCAGCACGTTTTTGAGGAAGAAATCGGAGCCGCCGTACACCGGCTCGGAGTGCAGCACCACGTCGCCGGGCTTGAGCAACGCCAACAAGGTGGTGCTGATGGCGGCCATGCCGCTGGCGAAGCTGGCCGCGTCCTCGGCGCCGTCCCAGAGGCAGAGGCGGTGCTCCAGAATTTCCAGGCTCGGGTTGTTGAGGCGGGAGTAGATGAGGCCCATTTCCTCGTCGGGGTTGGCCTGGCGCAGGCCGTAGGCCAGTTCGAAGTGGGCCTTGCCCTCCTCGGCGCTCGCGAAAACGAAGGTGGAGGTTTGGAAAATGGGGGGCTTGATGGCGCCCTCGCTCCAGGCGGGGGTGTAGCCGTAGCTCATCATCAAACTTTCGGGGCGCAGGCGGGCGCCGCCGATGTGGGCGTGGTCGTGCAGGGTGGGCATGCAGTGGGGGTTGGGTGGGAATGGAGGAATAAGGTGGGACGAAGGTAGGGTTTTGTTTTGAGAGACATAAAAAAGCCCGTCGCTGCGTTAGCGACGGGCTTTTTTATGGGCTGGGCGGCAGCAGGAGAGAAGGGCCACTAGCGCGTGGCGGCTGGCTGCGGCTTCTTTGGCAGCGCGGCCTTGCGCAGGTCCGGCCGCTCGTTGAGGACCTGCACCGTGAGGACGGCGATGCACACCACCGCCGCCACCAGCAGCACCACTATTTGCAGCAGCGAAATGCCCAGCGCCCGGAGGTAACGCTTCGCCGCGGTAAGCGCGGGGGCGGCCAGCAGCAGCTGCGCGTTCACCCAGAGCGTGTACACCACCGTCGGAATAAAAACCAGCTGCGAAGCCAGCCCGAGGAATGCCCGATTGCCCGCCAGCAGCGCGGGCAGCATCACGGCCAGATTGAGTACGGTGAGGGTGCCCCCCACAAAGCAGTTGGCCAGCAGCACCTCGGCGTAGTTGTAGCCCGCCCGCCGCAGCAGCCACCACGCTACCAGGCTGTTGAGCGGCATGAGTACCAGCTGCATCAGGTAAGGGTGCTTAACGGTGGTGGTAAGGTAGCGGTCCATTACCACCGACATAAGCGCCTCCGGGG
The DNA here is from genome assembly GCF_030580955.1 of Hymenobacter convexus. Lineage (GTDB taxonomy): Bacteria > Bacteroidota > Bacteroidia > Cytophagales > Hymenobacteraceae > Hymenobacter. The sequence continues at coordinate 126,980 of NZ_JAUQON010000010.1, forward strand.
GCGCGCCTGCCTTGGCAGACTGCGCGGCCATCATGGCGTGTTGCAGGTCAAGCTGAAAGGCTGACATAACCAGCGCCGAAATGCCCACGAGCAGCAGCAGGTAGCTCACCGGGCGGAACTGCCGGGTGCGCTGCCCCGCCAGGTACCCCCGGATGGTGAGGCCGGGGCGCGTCAGCATCTGGTAAAACGTGTAGGCCAGGCCCTTGTCGACGTGCCACACGGAGTGGGGCAAGTCGTGCAGCAGCAGGTGTTTGAGGGTGATGCGGTGGGTGTTGGCCGGCTGCCCGCAGTGGGCGCAGAACTTGCCGGTGAGGGCCGTGCCGCAGTCAAGGCAGGCCGTGGGGTGGGCATGGTCGGGTGGCAGGGTGGCAGGGGCGGCTTCGGCTTCGGCCACCGTCACCCAGGTGGCGATGTCGGGGGTAGTAATCAAATCCATTCTGCAGAAGGTAAAAAGGTAAGTGCCGGCAAATTACCTAAAAAAGCCCGCCCGGCATAGGCTGGTTGGGCAGAATTTGAATGCGGGGGCCAGGCTCCTGGCGGGACTGATGACTACCTCAGGTTTCTCTTGAAATGATGGTTTGCGTTCCCAATGTCCTGCCCCAATTTTGGGGTGGCCGCTTCCATGTTTGTTGTTTCAAAACTTACTGAGGCCATCATTGTCAATTGTGCATGCGAAGGCTTGCCTACAATCCCGCAGCAACACCTCAGCCTATGCCCACGCCCATCCCCCAAAGGCTCCTGGCCCGCCAGCACGAAATCACCGCCGATTTCCTGTGCGAAATCGACCGACATCTGGCCGACATCGTGGCCGGCCGCGCCACCGAAATGTTCGAAATCCGCGATTTCGCGGGCCTGCTCTGCATTCACCCCACGCACCTGAGCAACACCATCAAGCTGGCCACCGGCCACTCGCCGTGCTACTTTTTCGAGGAGCGTATCCTGGAGCTGGCCCGGCAGCAGCTGCGCGACCCCAGCCGCTCGGTGGCCGATATCGCCACCGGCCTCACCTACGACCCTTCCAACTTCACCAAGTTTTTCAAGCGCTTTCAGGGCAGCACGCCCAAGCAGTACCGCGAGCAGGTGTGGGCCGCTCAGCGGGCTGCCAATACGGAAGCTGTCACCATTTAAACTTAACTACTCACCATAAACCCGGCGCCTGCGAGCCAGACCTTTGCCTCATCAGTCACCCCAACCAATTGAATCTGATGAGCAATTCCAAAATAGCCCTTGTGACCGGCGGCAGCCGGGGCCTGGGCAAAGACATGGCCCTCAATTTGGCTAAAAAAGGCCTCGACGTCATCCTCACTTACCACACGCAGCAGGCCGAAGCCGAAAGCGTGGTGGCCGAAATTACGGCCCAGGGCCGCAAGGCTGCCGCCCTGCAGCTTGATGCCTCCAACGTGGGCAGCTTCGCCGGCTTCTTCGAGCAAGTAAAAACGACGCTGACGGAAACCTTCAGGGCCGAGAAGTTCGACTTTCTCATCAACAACGCCGGCACGGGCCTCTACCAGCCGTTTGCCACTACCTCGGAGCAGCAGTTCGACGACATGCTGAACATTCACTACAAAGGGCCTTATTTCCTGACGCAGCAGGCCCTGCCGCTGCTCAACGACGGTGGCGGAATTGTCAATATCTCGTCGGGTCTCACTAAAATGACCAACGACTTGTCGTCGGCCTACGCCAGCATGAAAGGGGCCGTGGAAATCCTGACCCGCTACCTAGCCAAGGCCTTGGGCCCGCGCCGCATTCGCGTCAACGTCGTGGCCCCCGGCGCGGTAGAAACCGATTTTGGCGGCGGCCGTACCCGCGACAACAAAGACGTCAATGCCCACATTGCCAGCCTCACTGCCCTGGGCCGCGTGGGCCTGCCCACCGACATCGGCCCGGTGGTGGCCTTCCTCTGCACTCCGGAGGCCGGCTGGGTCAACGCCCAGCGCATCGAAGTATCGGGCGGGCAGGCCATCTAGGCCCGCCCCTTCTACCTCCATTGAGGACATAAAAAAGCCTTCCTGCCGCACGGCAGGAAGGCTTTTTTGCATTGATTTCGAAAGCGTGGCGGCTGCTACTTGCCGGAGTTGCGCCGTAGCCGGTAGGAGTCTACCTGTTCGCGCAGCACGGCCAGCAGGCCGCCGTAGCGCTGCTGGGCTTCGCGCTTCTTTTCGAGCTTTAGCAAACGAGAATTAATCAGGTCAGAAAAGTCCTCAACGGAGTAGGAACGATTTGGAGCAGCGGACACGGGCGAGGCAGCAAAAAAATACGGGAGGAACAGCGAGCAGGGCTGCGGTTAATACGCAAGGCCCCAAACTTAAGACGTTAAAGCTTAGAAACGAAATAGCGGCCGGGCCGGATTCCAGATGCCCCACGGAATCATGAGCAGCACGAGCAGCAGGGCTACCCCGAAATAGAGCAGGGCTTTGCGGTGTTTCTGGGTGCTGTCGGCGGTTTTCTTTACCACAATGCGGCCCACCTGGGCCACGATGGCCGCCAATATCATGACGGCCACGTGCTCCATGCCGAAGAAGCGCGCCGTGGGGTCCTTCATGGCGCCGGCCTGCTTCATGGCGTTGAGGCCCCAGGGGCTCAGGCCGAAATATAGCCCCAGGCCGATGAGTACCTGCAGCCACATGAAGCCCGAAAAGGCGGCGCTCATGCCGTTGTCGGCGCTCACGAAGGGGCGGCGGCCACTGTAGCCCACATAGGCCCGATACACGGCAATGAGACCGAAAACGAGCACGAACCAGCGGGACCAGGAGTGCAGAACGAGAAGGGTTTGGTACATAAAAAGGGGAAGAGGTGAGCAGGAGAAATCAATTGCCAAAGCCGCTTAGGCAGGCATCGGGGCCAGCTTTTTCTTGTCGCGGTGCACCACGAACATAATCACGAACAGCGACACATAGGGCAGCCCGCACCCAATGCCAAACCAGCGCCAGAACGAGCGGCCGTGGTTGTAAGCCATAAACGCCGTCATCAAGGGCATAAAAAACAGCGGGGTTAAAATAACAACAAGCGCTTCGAGCATAAAGAAATAAACCAGTGATAAAACGCCCGCAAAAATACGGCTAAACCCCCGGCGGCTGCGTGCGCCGCTGGGCGTCTTCGGCCTGCTCTTCGGCCCGGCGGTCGCGCATGGCCATAAACAAGGCCACGAACACGGAGAAAAACGGCACCACCAGCCCAAACCCAAACCAGCGCCAGAACGAGCGCCCGTAGTTGTAGGCAATGTAGCCGGTGATGGGCGCGAACACGAGCAGCGAAACCCCAAAAATGAGCAGCAGGCGAAGAAGGAACACGGGAATTAGGGGAGGAGAAATAGTTGTTTTAGGGGAACGTCATGCTGAGCGCAGTCGAAGCATCTCGCGGGGGGTAGTAATCCTTTCGATTGATTTAGTGGCGGCACGCGAGATGCTTCGGCTGCGCTCAGCATGACGGTCTTTTACAGCGCACGATTACCGCACCTTGCCGCGCTTCACCAGGTAGGCATAGAGCACTTTCTCGAAGGGCTCGCGCACGTCCACGGGCACGAAATCGATGCGGAGCTGGCCGCAACGCTGGGCCAGCTCCTGTTCGTAAGCCGTCATGGCGGCGCGGTACTGGTCCTTTATCTGGGACGGCTGAAGCTTGATTTCGAGGCCGGTTTCCACGTCTTCGAAGATGTAGGGCCGCTCGGCGAAGTCGAAATTGGCCTCCGTGGCCCGGTCGAGCACGTGGAAGAGCAGCACCTCGTGGTGCTGGTGCTTGAGGTGCTGCAACGCCGCCAGGGCCGCTTCCTGCTCGGCCGCGCCGCGCCCCAGCATGTCACTGAAAATGATAACGAGGGAGCGTTTGGGAATCTGCTGGGCAATGGCGTGCACGGTGCCGGCCACGTCGGTGCCGCGCCGGGTGGCGGGCGTGGGCGGGCGCTCCAGCAGCTGCTGCAGGGCCAATAGCAGCGTGTGGCGGTGGGTGCTGGTGGAGCGCACCGGCGTCTGCAGCTCAATGGTGTCGGCGAAGGTGACGAGGCCCACGGCGTCGCGCTGCCGGGTGAGCAGGGTGGTGAGGGCAGCGGCGGCCAGAATGCTGAATTTGAGCTTGTCGTGGCCCGGCGCGGGGTAGTACATGCTGGGGCTCACGTCGAGCAGCAGGTGGGCGCGCAGGTTGGTTTCCTCCTCGTAGCGCTTCACAAACAGCTTGTCGGTGCGGGCAAACACCTTCCAGTCGATGTGGCGCGTGCTTTCGCCGGGGTTGTAGAGGCGGTGCTCCGAAAACTCCACCGAAAAGCCGTGGTAGGGCGACTGGTGCAGGCCGGTGATGAAGCCATCCACCAGTTGGCGGGCCAGAAACTCAAGGTTCTCAAAGGAGCGAATGGCGGCGAGGTCGAGGGGCATGGTGCGGGGCGGGCGGGATTTTTGGTGTTGTAAAGAACGTCATGCTGAGCGCAGCCGAAGCATCTCTACCGCAGCGGTAATTCCATCGATTGGATTTGCATTGCGCGGTAGAGATGCTTCGGCTGCGCTCAGCATGACGTTCTTTCTTATCGTTGCTACTCTCAACACCCCTGCCCCGTCCGTCGTTTATCTTTACCGCACAATTCGTAAGTTAGCCTTTCTAACCAACCGACCCATTCTATTTCCCACTCATACCCCACCCAATTCCAGTGGACGACCGTCACGACCAGGAAGAGATTTATTCCCAACGCATTAAAGCCGGCAAGCGCACGTATTTCTTCGACGTGAAAGCCACCCGCGGCCAGGACTACTACCTGACCATCACCGAAAGCAAGCGCCGCCAGAACGGCGATGACTCCGTTTCGTACGAAAAGCACAAGATTTTCCTCTACAAGGAAGACTTTCTCAAGTTCGTAGATGCCCTGCAGGACGCCGTGGACTACGTGCGCGAAGAGCTGCTCAGCCCCGAGGAAGTGGCCGAGCTTGACCGCCCGCGCGACTACGACGACCGGGACCAGCCCCGCCGCGAAACCGAGCGTCCCGCCTTCGACCCCAACCGCAGCGACGACAGCTTCTAGTTTTAAGCTGTTAGCGGCTAGCTGTTAGCTGATAGCTCGTTAAGATTTTAACGGCGCAAACGGATTCTAATTCGTTTGCGCCGTTTTGCGTGGCGGCAGGCCGTACCTTTGCGGCCGAATTGCCCGCAATTCAACACTCACATTCAACACTCAACCCTAAATAAATGGGCCTCCGCTGCGGTATCGTCGGCTTGCCGAACGTCGGTAAATCCACCCTTTTCAACGCGCTTTCGAACGCCAAGGCCGAATCGGCCAACTACCCGTTCTGCACCATCGAGCCCAACGTGGGCGTCATCACCGTGCCCGACGAGCGCCTCCAAATCCTGGAAGCCCTCGTGAACCCCAAGCGCGTGCTGCCCACTATCATCGAGTTTGTCGACATCGCCGGCCTCGTGAAAGGCGCCAGCAAGGGCGAGGGCCTGGGCAATAAATTCCTGGCCAACATCCGCGAAGTAGACGCCATCATCCACGTCGTGCGCTGCTTCGACGACCCCAACATCGTGCACGTGGCCGGCGGCGTCGACCCCGTGTTCGACAAGGATGTCATCGACACCGAGTTGCAGCTCAAGGACCTGGAAAGCGTCGAGAAGAAGCTGCAGAAATCGGAGCGCAGCGCCAAGGCCGGCGATGCCGTGGCCAAGAAAGAAGTGGTGTCGCTGCAGAAATTCAAAGCCGCCCTCGAAGCCGGCCAGAACGCCCGCGCCGTGGCTGCTTCTGAAGACGACCTGGCGGCCATTGCCGACTTGCAGCTGCTCACCGTGAAGCCCGTGATTTACGTGGCCAACGTGGACGAGGCCAGCATTGCCAGCAACGGCAACAACCACGTGACGGCCCTACGCGAGCATGTGAAAGCCGAAGGTGCCCAGGTGGTGCTGGTGTCGGCCGCCATCGAAGCCCAGATTGCCGAAATGGAAGACCCCGAAGAAAAAGCCATGTTCCTGGGCGAATACGGCCTCACCGAGTCGGGCCTGAACAAGCTCATCCGCGCCAGCTACGAGCTGCTGAACCTGATTACCTACTTCACCGCCGGCGTGCAGGAAGTGCGTGCCTGGACCATTCACCGCGGCGACAAGGCGCCCGCCGCCGCCGGCGTCATCCACTCCGATTTTGAGAAGGGCTTCATCCGAGCCGAGGTGATTAAGCTGCCGGATTATCAGGAATACAAAACCGAGGTAAAAATCAAAGAAGCCGGCAAAATGGCTGTGGAAGGTAAAGACTACGTCGTGCAGGACGGCGACATCATGCACTTCCGGTTTAATGTTTAATTAATATCGCCTTATTTAGGCCTTTATTCGCCCCAGCCGATTTCGGTTGGGGTTCTTTTTTTAGAAAATGGCAAAAATTACCATCAGCAGGAGTGTTGCTGGCTTGAGGTATCCTACTCTTGCAAGTATAAAAGGGCGGTCGAGTACAATCAGAGCCGAATTTATTAAATCGGTTATCCCCGAAATAATACCCAACCCAATGGAGATTGAAGAGGCATTGGCAGTGCTTCAGCAAAATGAGGGGAGCTTATGTTGTTCTTATTGTGGAGACACTCCTACTGAATGGGACCATTTCTTTTCGGCTGTTTCTAATAAAATGCCCACAGGCTATATTACGGAAGTATATAATTTGGTGCCCGCCTGTGGCAAGTGTAACCAATCAAAAGGAGCAACATATTGGAATGACTGGATTCGCGGCAGAGCTAACCTCTCGCCCACCTCCAGATTAAGTAATGGTCAATTGAATATCACAGAAGAACAGCTTGAAGTGAAAATTGGTCTTCTCAAAGACTTTGAAGAATGGGGTAAAGCCAAAATCACCAAACTTGATTTTGATAGTGTTTCAGGTCATGAATTTGCCGAATACTTTAAATCATGTGAGGAGTTAATTGACAAGTTTGCCGACTATGAAAAAACGGCAATTGCGCTGAAAACTAAAGTAGAGGGGACACTACGAAAGCGCAGTTAAGAAAAAGGCCGGCTCATAATTATGAGTCGGCCTTTTTCTTAACTGCGCTTAAGGATTAGCGGCCTACCACTTTATAGAGCATCCCTTTGGGCAGCTTGTCGGTGGTTTTCATGCCGTTGAGAATGGCCATTTCCTCGTAGCGCTTGCTGGGGATGCCCGCCGAAGCCAGGGCCGAGGCCAGCGTCTGGGTGCCGGTGGCGGTGCGGATGTGGATGTGCTCGGGCTGGCGGCTGAGTTTGCTGGCGTCGGTGAGGCGGGCGTAGCCCTGGGCGGCCTGCTGGAACTGCGGGGCGTAGGTGCTGAACGAAGCCGGCGCGGCCAGGCCCACGAAGGCGTAGATACTGTTGCCGTCCTGAATGAGCTGGGCCAGTACGTGAGCGGGCGTGCTGGAGCTGCTGCTTTGGTCCGAAGCCTGCTGGTCGCCTTCAAACACTAGGGCCGGAAAGCCGTTGATGGTGGTTTTGCTGGCGTTGGCCGAGGCCACGCCGATGGATTTGGCGAGCGACTGGCCGGCTGCTTCCAGCGAACTGCCCGAAGCGCCGAGGAACACCAGCAGGGCTTTGCCGTTGGGTTCGGCCATCTGGAACTTGTCGGGGTCGTTCTGCGACTTCCAGCCCGAGGGAATGGGGAAGCGGAATTTCAAATCGGGGTGGTAGAACACGCCGCTTTCCACGAAACCCTGGCGCGGGTCTTCGCCAAAGGTGAGGCCCTCAATGGAGCGCAGGTACTGGTCGCGGTTCACGGCCAGCGTGCGGTTGCCTACGCTCTGCCGGGCCTGCGCCGCCAGGCCTTTCACGCGGGTGTAGCGGTCGGCCGAGTTGGGGTGGGTGCTCAGGAAGGTGGGGATGCTGCTGCCACTCTGGGCCTCGGTGCGCGAGAGAGTCTGAAAGAAATCGGCCATGTGGCTGGCATCGTAGCCGATTTTGGTTGAGTACTTCACGCCCAGGCCGTCGGCTTCGTTCTCGTCGTCGCGGCCGTATTTGAGCATGCCCAGGCCCACCACCTGCTGCGCCACGCCGCCCACCGACTGCATCACGCGCGGCGCCAGCACCGAGCCCAGTATCATGCCGATACCGGCGATGGTGCTGCGGGTTTGCTGCTTCTGACCGTGACGGGCCGTGATGTGGCCCAGTTCGTGGCCCAACACACCCGAAAACTGGGCTTCGTCATTGAAATACGCCATGATGCCGCGCGTGAAGTACACGTGGCCATCGGGCGTGGCGAAGGCGTTGATAATGGGCGAATCGACCACGGTGAAGCCGTAATCGCCGGGGCGGTCCGAAACGGCCGTCATGGCCTTGCCTTTGGCGGTGATGAGGTTTTGCAGCTTGGAATCGTTGTAGAGGCCAAACTGGGCAATCACGGCCGGGTCAGGTTTGGCGCCTTGCAGCGGGCGGGCGGTAGGAGTGGCCTTGCTAAGCGGAGTGGCCGGACGGCGGGCGGCCCAGTCGGTGACGCTGGACGTGCTGGCCAGCGGCAACAGGAGCGACAGAAGCGCGCCGGCGCGCAGGCTACGGAAAAGAGGAGTATTCATGGGAATAAATAAAGCGGACTATGCCGGTGAAGGGCCACAGATGGGCATGCAACGGAAGGGATAGGGGCTAAGGTTGCGCTTAGCCGCCGCAACGGGTGGCTAAGCCAGGGCCCGGTTGGCTGGCAGCACAGCAATAGCCATTTCCCTGCCAGACTGCCAAAATACCGGGCGTTTCATGCGATACACACCCGTGAGCTGGGATTATTGCGGCGGTTTTGCCTGTCCCTTTGCTCGTTTCGCTATGAAAATAATTCGTTTGGCCGCCACCTGCTTGCCGCTGGCCTTTTTGCTGCTGGCGTGCAGCCGCCACCCCACGGCCAGCAGCGCCAGCCGCTTTGCGCCCGCGCCGCCCACCATCGACGGGCTGGCCACCGACTGGACCGACTCGCTTCATTACGACCCCGCCAGCAAGCTGCAATACCAGGTGCTGAACGACGGCCGCCAGGTATACCTGCGCCTGAAAGCGGCCGACCCGGCCACCCAGGCCAAAATCGTGCGCCTCGGCCTCACGGTCTGGCTCGACACAACGGGCCGCAACCAGCACCAGTTCGGGGTGCATTTTCCGCTGGGAGGCCCGCTGGGCGCCCGCCCCGGCGCCGACGACAGCCCGCCGCGTGCCGACGCCAACACGCCCGCGCCCGCCCGCTCGGAAGCCCGCCGCGAGCGTATGACCCAGGCCCTGGCCGGCATGCGCGAAATGGAACTGCTCAACTACAAAGGCAACGCCGAGCCAACGCTCACCGACACGCAGTCGCAGTTGGGGGTGAAAGCCGCCCTGGCCCTCGACAGCCAGGAAAACCTGCTTTATGAGCTGGCTGTGCCCCTGCGCCTGCTCTACCGCAAGCTGCCCGCGCTCACGGGCCAGCCGGCCGTGGTGGGCATCACCCTCGCCGGGGGCAAATTCAGCCTGCCCGCGCAGGGCGGCGGCATGCAGGGCGGTGGCGGCGGAATGCGCGGCGGTGGCGGGATGGGTGGCGGCGGTGGAATGCGCGGCGGGGGCATGGGCGGGGGCGGCATGCGGGGCGGCGGAGGCGGCATGAGAGGCGGCGGAGGCCGCAGCGGCTACAGTGGCGGAGGGCAGCAGTCGGCTTCCATCACGTTGAAAACCAGTGTGAATTTGGTCTCGCATTAATCGAAGACAAGTAGAAACGTCATGTCGAGCTTGCTGAGACATCTCGTGTGCCGCACTTATCCATTCGCAAGGAAAAGATTAGTGGTGGCACGCGAGATGTCTCGGCAAGCTCGACATGACGTTCCTTTTGCTCACGGCTCACGGCTCACGGCTCACTGCCGGCTGTTCATGTCCACCTGCTGGTAGCCGATAAGTAGGTCGGCGCGGGTGCCCGGCGGGCGGTAGTACACCAGCAGGTCGTATTGGTTTTCGGTTTCGTAGTGGCTGCCTTCAAAGTAGGTTTCGTTGGCACCGCGCGTGCCAGCCACGGCGAAATCGTAGTTGTAGTAGCCTTGCTTGAGCAGGGCGTGGCCGGTGTAGAGCTGCTTGGTTTCGTCGTAAGTCAGCTTGTATTCGTCCTTGAGCTGCCACTCGCTGAAGGCCCCGAAGGCATACACGGGGCCGGGCGCCGGCTGGGCCGCTTTCAGCTGAAAGGTGACGTCGAAGTAGTCGGCGTTGGTGGCGCCGTTGCCGTATTCGCGGCTTTCGAACACGCGCTGGCCGTTGGCGTCCACGTACTGGTTGTAGGCGGTGAGGGCGCGCGAGGTTTCGGGCTGTAGCTCCACCGTGGTCACGGGCCGGGCCAGCGGGTTGACATGCAGCACGCCCAGGCCCACGCTCTGCACCGAGCGAGTGTCGAAATAGCGGTACTCGCTCAGGCCCGGGAAAGCGTTTTCGAAGTTGAAGTACTGGTATTCGAGGCGGCGCTCGGCATCGCGCACGAAGGTGGGGCGCAGGTTGTACTTGGCGTTGTCCCAGCGGAAATTCTGGCGCAGCACCACCTTCACTTCCACGGCCGGGTTCACCAGTTCCACGGCGCCGTAGCCCACCGAAAAATCGAGCTGCTGCATGGTGAACCGCTCCTGGCCGCCAATCACGATGCCCGGCTTGAGGCCCACGTTCACCTGGTTTTCGTACACCAGCAGCCGGCGCGACACCACCGGCACGCCGCCCGGGCTTTGCACCACCAGCAGGTAGTTGCCGCTGATTTTCACCTGGGGCGCCCGCAGCCGGTAGTGGTAATACGGCGTTTTGGTGCCCGTGCCCACCCGGTAGTCCGTCACGAGAAACTCGTTTATCTCGTTCAGAAACTGCATGTCAGTGAGGATAGACGGCTGCCAGTCCGCGTCGCAATGAATGAGCTTGGCCGTGAAGCGCTGGCTCTGCTCGCCCAGCACGTCAAACTCCAGCGTGATGGCCGACGACTGCCCCAGCGGCACCACCGCCGGCTGAAACACCTCGTTGGGCTGGCCCGTGGCCACGTAGCACTGCACACTGCGCACGTCGGGCGAGTAGGCATAGTCCTGGTATTTCAGGGTTTTGTCGGCGTAATACTCCGGCGGTTTCTGGGTGCCGGCGCGGCTGGCGTTGGGGTCAGTGATGGGGGTGCCCAGCGGGACGCAGGCGGTGGCCAGCAGGAGGGAAGCAAGGGGAAGGAAGCGCATGGGGCGAAAGTAACGACATTGGCGTATTACCCGCCCCATCTCAACCAACAGGAAAAAAATGCCGTGCCAAGACAAGGACCGCAACGACGGAATAATAAGCGACTAAAAAACCATTTGAATGATTCAAATAAAATAGTAACATTTGCGAGCTTCGTTATTAATTCAGCGCCGCATGATACCATTGTTTTCAACTGACGTGCAACGGTTAAAGAGGGGTAGTAGCACATCAACTTCAGACAGAAGCATGCAGGGCTGTATAGTAAAAACACATAATACTTTAAATCATGGCCTACCAATATGACATATTCATCTCCTACAGGAGGTTAGGTGCCACCCAGGATTGGATAAAGCAATATTTTGAGCCTTTGGTTACAACTCATTTGAGTTTGAATCTGGGCCGTGACCCCAGCATATTTGTCGATTCCCAAATCGAGGCGGGCGACGATTGGCCAATTGTGTTGGGCAATGCCTTGTCCGCTTCAAAAATAATTATTCTACTCTGGTCAAAAACATACCTGGAAAGCCGTTGGTGTTCCTGCGAAATAGGCCACATGCTGGAAAGAGAGAAGAAATTTGGCTTTCGGGCTAATAATAACCCGAAGGGCTTGATTTTCCCCGCAATCATCAACGACGGCGATACCATTCCGGTCCAGATTTCTACCATTCAGAAGTTTGAGTTGCAGGATTTCTTCAAAATTACGCTGAATATGGATGGGCAGAAGTATACCGAATTCGAGGATAAAATAAAGATATTAGTCGGCAAGATTACCACCGCCCTGAATGACGCGCCGACGTGGCAGGCAGATTGGCAAATAGACGCGGTAAACAGCTTCACGCAACAGCTTTACGTTCAGAACTCACCCAATCAAACGCAGCTTCCCCGATTTTCTAGCTAATGGGCATCATCATTACTTTCTATTCGTACAAAGGCGGCGTCGGAAGAAGCATGGCCCTCGCAAATATCGCCGTTGAATTAGCCAAGCGGCAGCAGCGGGTATTGGTGGTTGATTGGGACTTGGAAGCGCCAGGAGTAGAACGCTATTTCAGCGCCTTTAAAATCGAGAATACCTCCGCCGGATTACTGCAACTGTTGCTTGCTTTCGAAAAGGATAGCCAGCCTGACTATAAAGAATATTTGTGGAAGGTGGATTTTGCAAATTCGGAGACAATTTCATTGCTGCACAGCGGTAGAGAGAAAGACCCGGCATCCTATTCTTCGCTGCTCCAAAATTTCGATTGGGCAGATTTATTCGCAAACAAGAACGGCGGCTATCAACTGGAAGCACTGCGCGAAGCCTGGCAAAAAGATTTTGATTACGTGTTGATTGATAGCCGAACCGGATTGAGCGATTCGAGCGGCATCTGCACGATTTTGATGCCCGATGTTTTGGTGCCCATGTTCACGGCTAATTATCAAAGCCTGTTTGGTATTCGCGACATCATCAAGTACATACAAGCGGCCCGGCAGAAACTAGCCGTCGACCGCATGGCCTTGACGGTACTGCCCATTCCATCAAGATTTGGAACTCGGGTAGAATTCAAAGAGTCCCAGGAATGGCTTGAAAGAATTGCTGATATTTTGAAGGAGTGTTACAGCGACTGGCTGCCAAAATGGATTGAGCCAAAGTATATTCTGGAGCAAACTAAAATACCACAGTTTGACTACTTCAGTTTTGGTGAAAAGCTTGCCGTGGTGGAGCAGGGCACCAGCGACCCAGAAAGCATGGGGTTCATTTTCTCTAAAATTGCGGCATTGCTCTTAACCAAATTCGCCGGCATCGAAGATTTCGTAGGTCGAGAGTACTATCAGGCCAGAAAAAAGGAGCACGAAGAAGCTACTGTTGCATCTGGCAAAAACGAATCTGAATTTAATTATGATGTCTATTTGAGTTGCTCGCGCGACGCCTACAACTGGGTGAAGGAACTGTTGCTGCCGGCGCTAACCGAATACTTAGGCGAGGACCTGGGATATAATCCGCAGATTTACTTTGATATCAGTCAGGTTAGCCCTGAAGAATCATTCTCAACACACAGTGAGTCTGTACTTCAACAGTGCAAAACATGCGTTTTTGTAGTGTCTGGCTCCGAAGTTGACATGCCCTTTATTCACTTTGAATTAAGCTCACTTATTCGCAGGGAAAGTGCTAATTCGGTGAGGTTGCTATTTCCGGTTTTGTATCGTTCTACGGAATCGCAAAATTCCAAGGTATTGCCAGCCGCTCTAAAAGACAGGGTATATACTGACTTCAGTGCATTCAAATATGAGGACACTATCAAAAGCACCCGATTAAGGTCCCAATTCGGCCAGGAAGTTGAAAAGCTGTCATCAGCAATTGCGGCGTCAATAAATCAGAACGGCAAACTGCCTGAGAAATATGTGCCCCGAATTCCTGGCGCTGACGACCTTGAAGAGCTAATGCAACTGGCCAAAGATTACGAAGAGGTTCGGCGGAAAATGCCCGGCAGCAGCAATAGGACGCGGGTGATGGATAATCTGTTCCTAAAAATGAAGGACGCTATTGTGGACCCTTCCACTACTTTGGTGGAAAAGTTAAGCGACAGCCAATCGCCAGGTAAAAGATTGGCGGCAATTGCCAAGCTGCAAAAATTCCCTGATTTAACCTTTGTTGACTGGTTAGCTCACCATGTTGGCGCTGCCGAAAAACCGTTTGTAGGCTACCAGGCAACCGTGGCGCTTTACATTGCTAGTCGAGAATTTGGAGAAGAAAACAAGGCGCGAATACATCAGGTGCTAACAACTGCACTATCTGCCATCCAAGCGGATGCGCACAAAGACCCCAATCAGGTTGATGTAATACAGGCCGCATTAAGTGAATTAGGTATAAATGAAAGCGGTTCCAACGGCTTTGATGGTAATTAAAGCTACTGAAAATTAGTGACCGCCGCTTGTTATTTAATTTACGTTACCGTTTATAACATTTATTCTCAGTGTGTAGTCAGGACAACAAACCCGTTATTGACGGCTTTAAACATCAGCATTTAGCAGTTCTCTATCCACATCTTAAACTTACGGCAGGTGCCAGCTTCGTTTGGCGCCCGCCGTATCACTGCCCAATCATCGGTTGGCGGTGCAGAGCAGCGAGTAGTATACCGTGTCCAGAAATTTGCCCTTCCAAAGCTCATTTTCACGAAAAAATCCTTCCTGCACAAATCCCGCACGTTTTAACACCTGCGCCGAAGCAGTGTTCCGTGGGTCGATGACCCCTTCCACCGAATGCAGGTGCAGCGTATCAAACCCATATTTGAGAACAGCCGCAACCGCTTCCTGCATAAATCCCTGGCCTTGGTGGGCGGGGTGTAGCATGTAGCCAATTTCGGCCCGGTGGTGCTCGGGCTGCAGGCGGTAGTAGCCAATGGTACCGATGATGTCGGCCGCCGAACGCAAGGCGATGCCCCAGTTGAGCAGCTCGTTCCGGCCCATGGCATCGTTCACCGTGTCAATGAAGGCGGCAGAGTCGGCTACCGACGTCGCTAGGGGCCGGGGAATGTATTGCATCACCTGCGGGTCGGAGCGTATGGCAAACAGTGCCGGCGCGTCGGCGCTGGTCAGCTGGCGCAGCGTTAGGCGCTCAGTGCGGAGGGTCGGAAAGGGGGCAAAATCAAAGGTGAGCATGGGGTGAAAACTCGAAGCAGGAAATGATGGGGCTTGGGTGGCAACGATGCGGAAGCCAAACGCAGCTGAACTCAATACCGAAATCAGAGCAAATCAGGTTTTTAGCATTGTATCATCCCAGCGGCTTTTGAGTGTTAGTATTGACCGGGGTAGGCTAGGGCATGCCCAAGGGCCCGCAAGCGGTGGGCTACCAGCAGGCGAAGGGAAGGAGACACATGGGGCGAAAGGTACGCCTGCCGCCCTTTTTCTGCCCCCGAAAGCATGCCCGCTACCGCCTTACATTTGAGCTGAAACCTGACCTCCCTTGCTGCCTTGAAGCCTTCCCGAACCCGGACCTTGCTTATCGGATTAGCCGCGGGCGTGGCTTATGCCTTTTTGGCGATGCTGGTGGTGTCGGCCAACAAGAAAGGCGTTTCGCTGACGTACATCTACGTGCTGCCGCTCATCCTGGGGGCCATTCCCGCGCTGTTTTCGACGCGGGAGCAGCTGCAAGCCTACAAAGACTACCTGCTGCTGCCGTGGGGCATCGTGCTGACCTTCTTTTTCCTGTGCTTCATCAACGGCTTCGAGGGCATGATTTGCCTGGTCATCATCATCGGGCCTTTTCTCTTGCTCGGCACCCTCGGGGCTTTGATATTCCGCCTGCTGAAGCTGCGCGATGCCGGCGGCGGCACGCGGCTCTACGCCTCGTTGCTGCTGCCTGTTCTGGCGCTGTTAGCAGAAAGCTTCAGCCACCCCGTCGACCAGTTTCACACGGTAGCCACCTCGGTGCGCATCAAGGCCAGCCGGGCGCAGGTGTGGGCCAATATTCGAAACGTGCGAAGCATTCAGCCCGGGGAAATTGCCCCGCACTTTGTGCACCTCATCGGCGTGCCCAAGCCGCTGGACGGCGCCCTCGACCACGACGGCATTGGCGGCATCCGGCGCATTACCTGGGAGAAAGGCATCCGGTTTCAGGAGCGCATCACGGCCTGGCACGACAGCACGGGCTTCGCCTACGACATCGACGTGGACCCCGCCTCCATTCCGCCCACCACGCTCGACGAGCACGTGATGATTGGCGGGGAGTATTTCGACGTGGTGCGCGGCAGCTACGCCCTGGTACCGGCGGGGGCGGGACACTACCGGGTCACGCTCACCTGCACCTACCGCATCACCACCAACCTGCCCACCTACAGCCGCTGGTGGGCCGATTTCGTGCTCAATGATTTCAACGCGATGATTCTGGAAGTCATCCAACACCGCAGCGAACAACCGGCTGCGTGATGAGCCGGCGACGGCCCCGCACCTGCATTCTACTACCCCCAACGACCATTAAAATGATACAGCCAGGACATTGGAAAGGGCAATACACGTTCGGTAACCCCGCGCACAACAAGCTGAGGGGCTTTGAACTGACGACGTTTTACATCGACATCACCAGCGTGGATGGTCATCAGTTTTCCGGCACGGTGGAGGACGACCTGTCAACCGGCGGCACCGAAGGCATTGGAGAGATTACCGGAAAAGTGAGCGGCGATTTTATCGAATTTGTGAAGCAGATGCCGGTAAAGACGGTGATTGAGGCAGACGGCCGCCGAAGCACCTACAACAAGAAGCACCGCAAGCTCTATTACTCCGGCAAAATGGCCGCCGATGGAAAATCAATCAGCGGAAGCTGGCGGTTTAGGTCTGAGCTTATCTGGGTCGGCCTGGTTCCGCACGTATCAGAGCCGGTGGGAGGAACGTGGAGCATGGCACTAGTGGGATAGAAAACAAGCCGGCTCACAACGCAAAAGCCCCTCTCAGCGCCTCGGCGCTGAGAGGGGCTTTTGCGTTGTGAGCCGGCCGCCTTACGGTTGGCTAGTTAAACTTCCGCCAGCATTTCCCACCGGTCGTTCAGCTGCGCCAATTCCTTTTTCACCTGCTCAAATTTCACCGTCGCGTCTTTCAGCTGCGACGCATTTTCGTAGATTTTTGGGTCAGCGAGTTGCTTTTCGTAGCCGGCTAATTCCTTTTCCAGCGTGTCGATTTTGGCTTCTACTTCGGCCAACTCCTTGAGGGCTTTTTTCTGGTCAGGCGACGACGTTTTGGCGGGCGCGGCGTCGGCTTTTTTCTCTTCTTTGGGTTGGGGCTTGGGGGCCGAGGGGCTGGGCAAGCCGGCTTTCTTAGCGGCCTTCTCGCGGTCTTCCATCCACTGCTCGTACTCGTTGTAGGTGCCGGGGTACTCCTTCAGTTGGAAGTCCTCGATGTACCAGATTTTGGTGGCCACGTTTTCCACAAAATACCGGTCGTGGCTGATGACGATGAAGGTGCCTTCGTACTGCTCCAGGGCCTGAATCAGGATGTTTACCGATACCATGTCCAAGTGGTTGGTCGGTTCGTCGAGTAGCAGGAAGTTGGCTTCCGAAATCAAGGTTTTGGCCAGGGCTACGCGGCTTTTTTCGCCGCCACTGAGGACTTTGATTTTCTTGAAAACCTCCTCGCCCGTGAACAGGAACGAACCCAGCACCGAGCGCAATTCCATGTCGTTGCGCTTCGAGCCGGCCTCGCTCATCTCCTGCAAAATCTCGTTGTCGAGCGTCAGCGACTCCAACTGGTGCTGGGCGTAGAACGACATAATCACGTTGTGGCCCAGCTGGTGCTTGCCCGCCGTGGGCGCCTCAGTGCCGGCCACTAGGCGCATAAGCGTCGATTTGCCTTTGCCGTTGGCCCCGATGAGGGCGATTTTGTCGCCCCGCTCGATGTGCACGTTGGTGTCGCGGAAAATCAGCTTCTGGTCGTATTTCTTCGTCACGTGCTCCATGCGGAGGATGTGGCGGCCGGGCTCCACCTTGAAGGTGAACTTCATGTTGATTTTAGCCGCGTCCTGGGCCACGTCCTCAATGCGCTCCAGCTTGTCCAGCGCCTTCACGCGGCTCTGGGCCTGCTTGGCTTTGCTGGCCTTGGCCTTGAAGCGCTCAATGAACCGCTCGGCCTGCCGAATCTGGGCCTGCTGGTTCTCAAAAGCGCCCTTCTGAATGAGGTTGCGCTCTTCTTTTTCTTCGAGATAGTAGCTGTAGTTGCCAGCGTAGGGCACCAGTTTGCCGCCCAGCACTTCCACCGTGGTATTGGTGGTGCGGTCGAGGAAAGCCCGGTCGTGGCTCACGATGATAACGGCGCCCTCGTAGTCGGCCAGGTAGTTCTCAATCCACTTGATGGAGGGCAAATCCAGGTGGTTGGTCGGTTCGTCAAGGAGCAGGAGGGAGGGCTGCTGGAGCAGAATTTTGGCCAGCATTACGCGCATGCGCCAGCCGCCCGAGAAGCTTTTCAGCGGCTTTTGCAGCTCCTCGGTGGTGAAGCCCAGGCCTTCGAGAATTTCCTCGGCGCGGGCCTGCATGGTATAGCCGCCCAGCGACTCAAACCGCTCCTGCATAGCGGCCAGCTTGTCGATGAGGTCATCCGAATAATCGGTTTCGAACAGCACCAGCAGGTCGTCAATCTTCTTCTGCAGCTCCAGCGCTTCTTCGAAAGCCTGCATGGCCACGTGCAGAATGCTTTCGTGCGTGTCGTAGCTCAGCAAATCCTGGTTGAGGAAGCCCAGGCTCACGTCCTTGGCCATCGAAATCGAACCGCCGTCGGCCTTGTACTCGCCCACCAGCAGGCGTAGCAGCGTCGATTTGCCGGTGCCGTTGAGGCCGATGAGGCCAATTTTGTCCTTGGGCTTAATGTGCAGGCTGGCGTTGTCGTACAGCGTGCGGGAGCCGAAGTGGAAGTCGAGGTCGGAAATGGAAATCATAGAGTCGGGGTATTCAAGGGCAAAGGTACGGCCCGGGGCGCGGTATATGCCGCCGGGCCCAACCGATTTGAACGATTACAGGTTCACAAAAAATCCCCGCAGCACCGGCTGCGGGGATTTTCAACGGATGGAAAGACGACGGGCTTAATGCTTCACCACCTTGAGGGTGCGGGTGCGGGCGCCGTCCTGGTAGCGAGCCAGGTAAAGGCCGGCGGCCAGGTTTTCGAGGTCGAAGCGGGCTTCGCGGTTGCGCACGGGCGCCGTTTGCACGGTGCGGCCGGTGCGGTCGAGCAGCTGCACGGTGGCGGCGGCGCTGGCCTCGGCGGGCGCCTGCACGGTGAGGAAGCTGGCGGCGGGGTTCGGGAAGACGCTCACGGCCAGGCTGGGGTCGTTGCCGGGCCGCGTGGCCGACAGGGTGGAATTGATGCTGACGCCCATGACGTTGAGGGCGCCCGTGGTCGCGGTTTTGCCGATGCTCACGCTCTGGATGGTCTTGCTGGCGTTGGCGGCCGCCAGCGTTAAGCGGAATTCGTAGAGGCGCGGGTCGGTAGTGCTGTTTTGGATGACGTTGTTGTCGCGGCCCACCCGGCCGAAGCCCCGCAGCGCGATGTTAGTGGTGCCCGAAAACCAGTCGGCCGCCGATAGCCCCGTGAATACCTGCGTGGTGCCATCTGTGAAATTGACCGTGGCCGTGAAGGCGCTGGCTCCGTTGCCCGAGGTGGCCAGCAGGTACACATCCGTGGCGGCCCGTGGCGTAGTCAGCGTCAGGGCGCCCGTGCCTACGCCGTTGATGCGGAGCGAGTTGTTGGCTGTATAAGAGGCGAATTGGAACGTGAGGCCGCTGGTGGTGGCGCTGGTAAAGAGGCCGGTGTTCGGCAGGAACGAGGTAGGCGCCACGCCGGTCGAGCCAATGAATGTGGACGTCATGAAGTTGAAGCGGTTGCCCACGGCGCCGCCGTCCACATCGTCGGTGGTGGACGAAATGACGGTGCCGGCGCCATCGGCCACCACATCGGCATTATAACCCGTTACAGCGACGGGCATCAGTGTCGCGTGGGCGGCCGGCAGGGTGCCCAAGCCCAACGTGAGCAGTGCCAAAGTGCGAAGGGAAGTAAAGGTGTTGCGCATAAAAAATGAAGAAGGTGAAGAGAAAGCGGGTGAAAAAGGGAAACAGCCAAATATAGGCCAGGCAGCGTTGCGGGCCAATTAATCGTTTAAGCTTTTAGTTGGAATTGCTATAAAACGTCATGCCGAGTGCAGCCGAGGCATGACGTTCTGGAGAAAGCTGTTGGATGGCTTCGACAGCCCGCCCGGCCTACTTTGGCAGCGGGGCTTCGTCTTTGCTCTCGCTTAGCTTCTGGGCCAGCTTCTGGGGCACGCCCACGTTGTCGAACAAGCCGCTCACCACCCCCTGGCGCCAGAGCGTGAACACCGAAAAGCGAGGCTCGCGCTTCGAAATCATCTTGCCCGTCACCAACTCGCCGCGCTTGCGTGGGTTCTGGTCGCGGATGACCACGACGTTCACGGCCTTCGAAATGACGCGTTTGATGAGCGTCTTTTTGATTTCTTCCTGCTTGTAACCCAGTAGTTCCAACTGCAGGCCCGAGTACTGGGCCCACATGGTGCCGGTGGTGCCCTGGCGGTTGGCCTGCATGTCGAAGCGAATCCGTTGCACGTCGCCCTTTTTAAACTCAACCAGCCGGGTGGGCACCGTCATCGAGTTCAGGATGTTGAATGGACCGGCGCCGAAGGCGCCCCATACGCGGTGCTGGCCGTTGGGGTCGAGCAGGTACATCGACACCTGGGCATCGAGCCGGACGCGGTTTTGCAGGTAAGTGGTGGCCCGGCCGGTGAGGGGCGTGGCCCTGGTCTGGCGCTTAGGGTCGTTGCTCAGGTTGAGGAAATAGCCGGTGAAGCGGTTGATGGCCATGGTGCCCGGGATGGGCGTGAGGGGGCTGCGATACCACGAAGAGAGGTTGCCGCCCACGATATCGAGCCGGCGCACGTCGACTATCATGGGCAGTTTGCGCATTTCCTCGGGCGAAATCTTGGACAGGTGGGGCGTGATGGGCCCGCGCCCGTCGGAGGAGATGTGCACCTGCGGGCGCGTGACCACCACGCGGGCGGCGCGCACATCGGCCCGCCGCACCAGGCCGGCAAAATCGAGCCCGCTGAAGTCCAGCGCCGGAATCTGGATGGCGATGGCCGCCACTTGGTAACCTTTGCGCAGGTTGATTTGGGCGGCGGTATAGCGGGGCTTAAGGTCGAGCTTCTCGAAGTGGAAGGTGTGCGCGTCGGTATCGAGGCGGGTGCGCTGGCTGTGCGCCCGGTAAAAGGGCGGGTCGAACGGCGCCGAAATGCGCCCCGACGAGCCGCGCCAAGCCCGTGCATAAATGATGCGGCTGGGCGTGAGGGCCGCCAGTGAGTCGATACGCAGGCCGCGGGCGGTGAGGTTAATGTCGCGGATTTTGGGCGAGTGGCGCAGGCCGCCAATCTGTAAAAAGCTGCGCTGCACACGCAGCTCGGCCACATCGGTACGGCGCACAGCTTTGGCCAGCAGCTTCCACACCGGCGGAGGCGGCGTCTTCGGAGGCGTGAAAATCAGCCGCCCGCCCGCCAGCACCACCGAGGAGGCCCGCAGCTGCCGCTGGCGCTGCAGCGTTGCCGCGTCGAGCCCGCGCACGGCCAGGCTGGGCAGCGTCAGGTCGACGCGCACACCGCCGGGCTTGCCCTGGCCCGGCGCCGGGGGCCGCACGCGCACCCCGTGCAGGTCGAAGGTGCCCGCCGTGGTCGACAGTTTCAGGCCGGCAAGGCTGATGGCGTGCGCGGCCACGCGGGCCTGGCTGCGGCCCACGGCCACCTGCCAGGCTTTGGCAAACAGCAACCACCGCCCGCCCGTAGTGCCGGCCGAATCGACGTGCAGCCCCGTGCCGCTCACCGCAATGCCGCGCACGATGGCGTTAAGCTGGTCATCGGCCAGATGAAAGTACCCGCGCTGCACCACCACATGCGTCAGGTCGAGGCCGCGCACGTAGCGGGATAGTTCCGACACGCCGCCGGACTTGCCGGCGGGTGGCACCAGCGTCAGACGGGCATCTTGGAGCAGCAGCGAATCGGCCCGCAGCTGGTGGCGGTGCTGCAGGCGGGCGGCGCTTAGGCCGGTTAGCCGCAGGCGCGGCAGACTCAGGTTCACCCGGGCCGCCTGGCCGGGCGGTGTACCATCGGGCCGGATTTGCAGCGAGTCGAGTTGGATTTCCTCGTCTTCGGTGGAAAGTGTAAGGCTTTTGGCGGCCAAGCGGTGGCCCTGTGCCTGGGCTCGGGCCTGCAGCAACTGCAGGTTCCAGGCGGCGGCGTAGGCCACGCGCTGGGTGTCGGCGGCGCCGGCCGGGCTGATGCGCAGGTCGCGGGCGCTCAGGTCGGCCCGTTGAAATTGCGCGGTGAGGTGGCCGCTGGGGGCGTAGTTGGCTTGCGTGTGCAGCAGGCCGAGGTAGCCGATTTCCAGCCCCTTTATTTTCAGCGGCAGCCGCTCGTGCAAAGGCTTGCCGGCGTTGCGCGTGGGCTTGGTGGCCAGGGCCAGCACCTCAATGCGCGCCGAATCGAGGACCACGCTATCAATCGGGACCACGCTTTTGCGCAGCAGCGCCAGCAGGCCGATGCCCGTGAGGTGCAGCCGGGCGGCGTCGAGGCGCACGCGGGGCAGGGTGTCGGCCACCTGCGCGGCGGGGCGCAGGCGCACGCCCTGCAGCCGGATGGCGCGCTGCCACAGGTTGGTTTCCAGCTTGTTGATGCGCAGCTGGTACTGGCCATGCGTTTGGGTAGTCACCTGCTTTTCGAGCTTTTGACGCAGCCAGGGGGCCAGAAAGTGCTGCACCACTAGGACCAGTGCCAGCAGCAACCCGCAAATTCCCAGCAGCCACCACAGCCAGCGGTGGCGCGGGCCCGGCGCGGCCGGGGGCGGCGTGGCGGGCGGCGAAGAACTTACGGGGGGAAATGTTTCAGGCACGATGCTTCAGGTCAAGAGTGGCGTAACGCTAAAACAACCGGCTGGGGTTGGGCCGCGGGGCGGGTTATCGATGGAGAATGCCGTTTTGCCGACCAGCAGGTTCTGCGATATAGATAAGTTCCAACGCGGGCTGGTGTTTGGCGGCGGCCCGTACATTTGGGTTATGCCTACTTCCTCTGCTCCCGACGCCGTGGGCGCCGCGCTGCTGGCCTCGTTTCGCCACAGCTTCCAGCAATATAAAAGCCTGGCCGACTGCGCCCTGGCCCAACTCAGCGACGCCGAGTGGCTGCACCAGCCGGCGCCGGGCGCCAACAGCGCCGCCGTCATCGTGCAGCACATGGCCGGCAACCTGCGCTCCCGCTTCACCCATTTCCTGACTTCCGACGGCGAAAAACCCACCCGCCGGCGCGACCAGGAGTTCGAGGAGCCGGCGTCTGAGGCGGCCATCGCCCCGTTAAAGGAGGAGTGGAAAGCCGCCTGGCGGGTGCTGTTTGAGCTACTGGATGAGCTGCAGCCCGCCGACCTGCTGGCCACCGTCACCATTCGGGGCGAGGCGCACACGGTGCTGGCCGCCGTGCAGCGGCAGGTGGCCCATTACGCCTATCACAGCGGCCAGCTCGTACAGCTGGCCAAACACCTGCGGGGCGACGCCTTCCCGTCGCTCAGTATTCCACGGGGCCAGAGCGCGCAGTTCAACCAGCAAATGGCCCAAAAACCCACTTCATGACGCTAAACCCCCACGGCAAGCTGCGCGCCGAGCACGCGCACCCGGCACCCGTCTACCCCGCGCTGCTCCGCCACAAACCCGCCAACCCGCCCTATCCCGACGCCGAAAACGAACCCGCCAGCCCCATGCTCGCCATTACTTCCCTGCTTAGCCCGCCGCACACGCTGCGCATCAACAACATCATCAAAAGCCTAGAAGAAAAATTCGGCCTCGACGACGTGCAGGCCACCCTCGACCCGCACCTGACCTACCAGCTGGCCGGCGTGAAGAAACTGCAATCGCTGAAAGAAGTGCTGGCCGATGTGGCGGCCCGCACCGCGCCGTTTCCGGCTTTCACCACCGGCTTGGGCGTGTTTCCGGGCGAGCGGCCGGTTATCTACATCCCCGTGCTGCGCTCCGATGCGCTCAATGCCCTGCACCAGCGTATTCTGCAAGCCACGGCCCCGCTGTGCCTGCGCACCGACAAATTCAGCGGGCCCGACTGCTGGCTGCCGCACATCTCGCTGGCCCTGCACGACACTTCCGCCGACCTGCTCGGCCCCGTCCTCGCCTATCTCAACCAGGAAACCTACAACCTCAAAATCATCATCGACAACCTCGCCATTCTGCGCCAAGAAGGCGAGCTGTTCGTGAAGGAGGAGGTTTTTAAAATGGGCGAGAAAGTGCTGGGGTTAGCAGGGTAGTGGGCCAATGAAGAACGTCATGCTGAGCGCAGCCGAAGCATCTCTACCGCAAGTGTAAATAATTACTTAAACGGTAGAGATGCTTCGGCTGCGCTCAGCATGACGGGCTTTTTAACCCGCCCACTCACCACAATCTACACCGTTGGTGGAATCTGGGTGCCCTCATCCAAGCTCTGCCACAAATACTTGCAGGCCAGCGTGCGGTAGGGCCGCCAAGCCTCCGCAATAACGAGCATGCGCTTTTGCAGCGCCCGGCCGGTTTCCTCCAGCCCGTAGAGGCGGCGCATGGCGTTTTGCACGCCCAGGTCGCCTTCCGAAAATACGTCGGGCTGGTCGAGGGCAAACATTTGCAGCATCTGGGCCGTCCAGCGGCCCACGCCCTTGATGGCGGTGAGGTGCTGGGTGAAAGCCTCTTCCGAAAGGCTGGTGAGGTGCTCGTAGTCGAGCAGGCCCCGCTCGTTGTATTCAGCAATGGCCTTGAGGTAGCCGGCCTTCTGGCGCGAAAGGCCCACGGCGCGCAGCTCGTCTTCGGTCAGGGCCAGCACTTCGCGCGGCTCGGGGTAGCCCTCCGGCGGGAAAAGCGACTGAAACCGCTTCCAGATGGCGGCCGCCGCTTTGGTCGAAATCTGCTGGCTCACGATAGCGCGCAGCAGCGCCAGGTACAGGTCTTCGTGGGGCCGGGGGGGAATGTCGCGGCCCTTGGCAATGACGCCGGCCAACAGCGGGTCGGCGGCGCTCAGGTGTGTGATGGCGGCTTGGTTGAGCATATTAATAAATATTACGATAGATGGCCCGGGGCATTTCCAGCAAATCCTGCGGGAAAACCGGAATCAAAACAATGTCCAGCACGGCGCCGGTGGGGGAGAGGCGCACGCCCGTGAGGTTGCCCCCAAACACCGCGCCCGTATCGATGTACAAAGTATTGGAGGCCTTGTCGAACACCGGCTCGGCCTTTTCCAGCGGCGTGTGGCCCACTACCTGCAGCTGGTCGAGGCGCCGCAGCGGGCCGCGCGCCCACAGCAGCCCGTCGGAGCTGTCGGGGTCGTAGGCGAATTCGGACGGGCTGATGCCAGCGTGGCTCACCAACACGTGCTCGTTTTGCCAGAGCAGGGGCCGCTGTTGCAGCCAGGGCAGGTGCCGGGCCAGCAGGTCGGGCCGGGCGCGGTATTGGTCGGTGGTGCTGCGGCCGCCCCATTTCAGCCAGCCGGGGTAGGGGCCGTGGGGGGCGTAGTGGTGCAGCATGGCATCCTCGTGGTTGCCCATGAGGAAGGTCGTCGTGTCGGGGTATTTTTCGTTCAACTCCCGGGCCAGCTCCACGGTGGCCGGCGAGTGGGCGCCGCGGTCCACCAGGTCGCCTACCTGGATGAGTTGGTCGGTGGCCGGGTCCCAGCGCTTCAGCAATTCCTGAAACGTATGGAAGCAGCCGTGCACGTCGCCGATGATAAACAGATTCATGCCCTGGCTAACGTTAAAAAAAGGGCGAAGGGTCCCGCATCGCCTGGCTTAATGCTGGGGCTCCGGGGCCGGCTGACCCACGCCCAGCCAACGCACCAGCGGCCCGATGGTGAGTCCCTGGCCCACAATCGAAAAAACCACCACCACGTAGGTGATGCCCACCAGCAGCTCGCGGGGCATGCTGGCCGGCAGGCTCAGGGCCAGCGCCACCGACAGCCCGCCCCGCAGCCCGCCCCAGGTGAGCACGGCCACGCCGTGGTCGGAAGGCCGGAAAGAGGGCAGCAGGCGCAGAAACACCATGGGCAGCCACACCGAAACCAGCCGCGCCGCCAGCACCACCCCAATGGCCGCGCAGCCCGTCAGCACCGTGCGCCCGGGCAGGTGCAGCACCAGCACTTCCAGGCCCATCAGCACGAAAAGCAGGGCGTTCAATACCTCGTCCATCAGCTCCCAAAACTTATCCACGTAGTCCTGCGACTCGTGCGAGAGCGTGCCCCCGCTGCGGCTGAAATGGCCCACCAGCAAGCCCGCCATCACCATGGCCAGCGGCCCCGAGGTGTGCAGGCGGGTGGCCAGCGCCGTGCCGCCCGCCACCACGGCCAGCGTCAGCAGCACCTCCACCTGGTAGTTGTCGATGGTGCGCAGCAGCCAGGCCGTGCCCAGCCCCAGCGCGGTGCCTAGGGCCAGGCCGCCCAGGGTTTCGCGGGCAAAAACGCTGAGCGCATGCGTCAGGGTGAAGTCCTTCGGGCCCATCAGGGCCACTTCCAGCGTCACCACAAACAGCACCACGCCCACCCCGTCGTTGAAAAGCGACTCGCCAATAACTTTGGTTTCCAACGATTTGGAAATGTTGGCTTTGGTCAGAATGCTGAGCACCGCAATGGGGTCGGTGGGCGAAATCAAGGCTCCAAACAGCAGGCAGTAAATAAAGGGCGTGGGCAGCCCCAACACCGGCAGCAGCCCATACATGCACCCCGCCACCAGCGCCGCACTGATGGGCGTGCCCACCAGCGCCAGCACACCCACCGGCAGCCGCAGCCGGCCCAGGCGCCGGGCATCCACGTGAATGGCGCCCGCAAACAGTAGGAAGCCCAGCATCACCTGCATTACAATGGTGCTGAAATCAAGCTTGTTGACTAGCGCCGCCAGCTCCAGCACCGGCCGCACGTTGAATTGCGCCAGCCCCACCAGCCCCAACGACGCCGCCAGCCCCAGCACCATCAGCCCAATGGCGGGCGGCATCCGCAAAAAGCGGTGGTTGAGGTAGGCAAAAACGGCTGCCGTGACCAGCAGCAAGGCCAGCGCATTGTAGAGTTCCATGGGCAATGGGTGAATGAGGTTGAATTGGTGAAGACAATCCGGCCTGTCATCCTCCATCTCGCGTCCGCGCAGTACGCGCAGTAAAGGACCTTCTCACGCTTGAACGGATTGTTCTGACGTGAGAAGGTCCTTCGCTGCGCGGACGCGAGATGGAGGATGACAGGCCGGATTGTTCATTCACTCATTGACGAAAGTGCCGCTTCCACGCGCGCTACGCCAGCATCGTCCACGTCCAGGTGCGTCACGAAGCGTATCCACTGCGGCCCGAAGCTGCTGGCCCGAATGCCCTGCCGTTCCAGCGTGGCCAGGAATTCGGCGGCCGGCTGCGTGTCAGCTAGCCGGAAAATGACGAGGTTGGTTTCCGGGTTCAGCACCTCGGCCACGTAGGGCTGCGCGCGCAGAGCGTCGGCCAGGCGGGTGGCGCGGCGGTGGTCGTCGGCCAAGCGCTCCACGTTGTTTTCCAAGGCATAAATGCCCGCCGCGGCCAAGAAACCGGCCTGCCGCCAGCCCCCGCCCATCACTTTCCGAATGCGCTTGCACTTCTTGATAAACGCCGCCGAACCCAGCAGCACCGAGCCCACCGGCGTGCCCAACCCCTTGCTCAAACACACCGAAATCGAGTCGAAATACTGCCCGTAGTCCTCGCTATGCTGCCCCGTGGCCACCAGCGCGTTGAAAATGCGCGCCCCGTCCAGGTGGCGTGCAATGCCGTGCCGCTGCGCCACGTCGCTGATGGCCTGCAAGTCTTCCAGCGCGTAGCAGCTGCCGCCGCCGCGGTTGTGGGTGTTTTCGAGGCACACCAGCCGCGTGGTGGGGTAGTGCACGTTTTCGGGCCGGATGGCGGCCTCCACCTGCGCGGCAGTGAGGCGGCCCCGCTGGCCCGGCAGTAGCGCCACGCTCGCGCCGGAGTGAAAGGCAATGCCGCCCACTTCCCACAAATACACGTGGGCCGTTTGCTCGCAAATGACCTCGCTCAGCGGTTCGGTGTGGGCTTTGATGGCAATCTGGTTGGTCATGGTGCCCGAGGGGCAAAACAGGCCGGCTTCGAGGCCGAAGCGGGCGGCGGCCATCTCTTCCAAGCGGCGCACGGTAGGGTCTTCTTCGTACACATCGTCGCCCACCGGGGCGGCCACCATGGCCGCCAGCATAGCCGGCGAGGGCTTGGTCACGGTATCGGAACGCAGGTCGACAACGGGTTGCGTGGGGTTTTCGGTCGTCATGGCAAGCAGGGCAGTAAACGAGTTTTCGAAGGAAAAGAAGACGGAAAACGAGGCCCGGCACCGCACCGCGGCCCGGCCCCGGGCCGTTCTGCAACAAAAGTAGCCCCTGAAACGACGCCGCTGCCGCCCGGCGCCAAAAGCACAGTCATTCAGCAAAATGCCTCGTGGGCTTGCACTTTTGAAATGAAAGCGCTACTTTTGCCCTCCGTTTCGTAAGCCCTAGACTCTAATCATTCCGGCACCATGACCGTTACCCGCCTCAAGCGCAAGCACCGCAAGAACATTGCCCGTGCCAACAACAAGCAGCACATCATCAAGGAATTGCTCCGCACGCCCGTTCTCAAGAACGTGGACATCGAAGAGCTGAAGTCGCGCTTCCCCGCTACGGGCGTGACCGGTGCTGTGGCTGCCGTGAAAGAAACCGCCAGCAAAGCGGTTGACAAAGTGAAAGAAGTGGCCGACGCCGTAGCCCACAGCTCGGTAGTAGAGAAAGCCAAAGAAGTGGTGGCCGACGCCGTTGACAGCGTGAAGGAAGCCGTTTCGGGTTCCGAAGAGAAGGCCGAAAACGCCGCCAGCTTCGAAGATGCTGATGCCGTAACCAAGCCCGTCAACGAAGACGGCCAGGAAGGCGAGCACCCCAAGCCCGAAATCGCCCTGTAATTGATTGTTGCGGCCTTGGGCCGGCAGCTTTCGGTTTCCACGAGCCCCGTTGCCTGTTCCACAGGCGGCGGGGCTTGTTGGTTTTGGCGTCGGTGGGCCATCGGTCATTGCCACGGCCTGCGGCCTCGCAATGACCGGCGCCCACGTCCACCTGCCTCAGCCGGCCCGCTTGCCTAGCTCCACGGCCTGCAAATCCACCACCTTGCCGGCCTCGATGCCGAAGCGCAGCAGCGTGCGCACCTGATGGAAGCCGTGCCGCCCGGCCGCGCCGGGGTTGAGGTGGAGCAGGCCCAGCTTCTTGTCCGGCATCACCCGCAAAATATGCGAATGCCCCGTAATGAACAGGCCCGGCCGCGCCTCGGCCAGCAGGGGGCGGGCGGCCGGCGCGTAGTGTCCGGGGTAGCCGCCAATGTGCGTCATAAGCACGCGAAGCCCTTCAACCTCAAAGGATTGCGCCAATGGCTGGGTGCGCCGCACGTCCGTGCCGTCGATATTGCCGTACACGCCCCGAAAGCGCGGCGCCAAGGCCTGCAGTTCGTCCACCACGCGGGCATCGCCGAAATCGCCGGCGTGCCAGATTTCGTCGCAGCCGCGCAGATGATGCGCAATTCGGTCGTCGAGGTAGCCGTGGGTGTCGGAAAGCAGGCCGATGTGTGTCATGGCGCAAAGATGCGGCCGCCCGGCAAATCGGCCCGGCCCCGTATCTTGCGGCCGCTGCCCAAAGCATTTTCTCCATTTTTTCTTGATTTCGGCGGCCCCCGTTGCCCGTTATCGTTTCCCCAAGCCGCTTTTTCCGATGAATATTTTCATCAACGACATCCCGCTGGTTATCAAAAAACTCAGCGAAAAAGTGTACAAGCACAAGTTCGACCTCATTCTGAGCCCCGACGACGACTTCACGTCCAAGGACCTGGTTGGCGACGTGCTGGTGAAGGACGCCGGCCCGCTGTTCATCGACCGCCTGCTGCGCCTCATGGAAGTGAAAAAGCTCAAAAAGCTGAAGTCGTTGACCATGCTGGTCAAAAAGAAAAAGCACCTCATTCTGCACCTCAAAGACCAGTTCAAAATCGCCAAAGCCGGCGGCGGACTGGTGGTGAAGGGCGACCAGGTGCTCATGATTTACCGCCTCGGCAAATGGGACCTGCCCAAGGGCAAGCTCAAGAGCGACGAGGACCAGGCCGCGGGCGCCCTGCGCGAGGTGGAGGAAGAAACCAACATCAAGCTCGAACTCGGCGAGAAGCTGCCCAGCACCTGGCACAGCTACGCCTACAAGGGCAACAAAATGCTGAAGAAAACCAGCTGGTTTCTAATGAAGTGCCTCGATGACAGCCTCATGAAGCCCCAGACGGAGGAGTACATCGAGGAGGTGCGCTGGATGTCGCCGCAGGAAGCGCTGGCCAAGTTAGAAGATTCTTACGCCTCTATTGCCCTGGTAGTGCGCCACTACCTGAGCGAAATGGCCGGCAAGCCCGCCAAAGAAACGCCCACCGCCGGCAAATAAATAGCGTTATATTGCGGTCTATGCGACCGATTTGGGCAGGAGTAGTAGTGACAGTGACGGCGCTGGGCCTGAGCGCGTGTTCGGGCGCGCATGAGCAGGTGCGCGAGCACACCACCGCGCGCACCAGGCCGGCCGGCCGCCCCACGGCCGGCGTGGATGTGCCGTCGCTGCTCAACCTGTCATTCGACGAAATGAGCCAGCGGGTGGGGCCATCGCAGCCCCTGCCCGCAGGCTTTTCCGACCCCACGGTGGCCCCAATGCCGCAGCACAATGCGCCCCTCGATTCGATGGCCCTGTTTCGGCGTAGCGGGGTGGCGCTGGTGGTGGCCTACGACTACAAAACCCGCCGTGTGAACGACCTGCTGCTGCTGGGCAATAACGAAAACGAGCTCATGAGCCGGGCCAACCTGCAACTGGGTGCCGACCGCTACCTGGTGCTGCCCGTGTTTCGGGCGCACCAGCCCACCGAGCTCATGGGCTTGCGGGTGCTCACCACGGCCCTCAATCAGTAAGCGTCGGCTATTGGCTCAGGACGCCAGCGGAGGCAGCGGGTAAGGCAGAAAGGCATCGACGTTGCCGCCGTAGCGGTGAATGTCGCGGATGATGGTGCTGCTGATGGCGCCCAGTGCCGGCGAGGTGAGCAAAAACACCGTTTCCAGGCCGGGGTTGACGTGCTGATTGCCATAGGCAATGGGCTTTTCATACTCAAAATCGGGGCTGTTGCGCAGGCCGCGCAGCAGGAAACGGGCGCCCACTTCGCGGGCAAATTCCGCCGTGAGCCCCTTGAAGGTGCGCACCGACACCCGCGGCTCGTTCCGAAACACTTCCGCCAGCAAGGCCACCATTTGTTCGATGGGCAGATAGCGCTGTTTGCTGCTGTTGGTACCGATGGCCACGATGACCTCGTCAAAAAGCACTACGCCGCGCCGCACAATGTCGAGGTGCCCGTTAGTGAAAGGGTCGAACGAACCAGGAAAAAGGGCAATGCGGGACATGGAAGAGGGGTAAAAGGCGTCATGCCCGTCATGCTGAGCGCAGCCGAAGCATCTCTAATGCAATACTAAACTTAGTTGATTTGATTACCTACGCGGTAGAGATGCTTCGGCTGCGCCCAGCATGACGTTCAGAATCCAAAAGTCAGCCTACGCGAAATGCAGGCTGAATAAGTCGAAATACCGGTACTCGAACACGTCGTTGAGGCGGTAGCTATACTGCACGTTGCCGGGCCGAACCCCGAAGCGCACGTTGCGCACATAGGTGCGCAGCAGGCTGAAAATGGCCGAATCGGGCATGAGCTCACCCCACACCGTCACTTCGTCGTCGTCGGGGTTGAGGCCCAGCTCCTGCATCACGAGGATGGTGTAGTACACCACATCCTCGGCCGTGGAGCAGGGAAAAACGTTGCAATATTCCAGGTGCTGGCCCAGCACCACCAGCGTCAGCTCCTGCGGGCCGGGATTGAGGTAGAGGCGGCGCGGCGCGGCGGCCCCGCGCTGGTGCACCAGCCCGGCCAGCAGGGCACTGGTGTGGTGCAGCAGGCGGCCGCTGGCGCCGTGCGTGGCGCTCAGCCAATTTGCCAGGGTGACGTCGGCGGCAAACACGTTCACCAGCTCCAGGCCCGGGTGGGCCGTGTGGCGCACGGTTTCGGCGGGCATGGGCAGGTGGTGCAGGCGCAGCGCGGCTTCCTCGTCGCCGGCCCGGAATAGGGGCGCCGGCAGCAACGTGAAGGCCCGGCCCGTGACGGCCAGACGCACGGCATTCCAGCCCCGCAAGCCCAGGAAATCGTGCTGAGCCGCCAACGCCGGCAGATTACCCGAGGGCAGGGGATGCTCTTCTAACGCCACAAACTTGTTGCGCTCAACGTCGGCGGCCGCAAGCTGCAGGCGGGTGGGGCTGGCCAGCAGGTAGAGGTTGTACGCCCCGGGGTTGGTGGGGTCGAAAGTCTCATCCCGTAGGCGCAACTGCGCGTTGGCGGCGGGAACAGCGGAAGCAGAAGCAGAGGAAGCGGACACGAATTCGAAACGAATAGGCCCGAAGATAACGCTTCACTCAGCTTAATGAGGAGTGCGGAGGTCGTCATGTCGAGCTTGCCGAGACATCTTACGTGCTCAAGTAATCCTATTAGATGAGTTAGTGGTGGCACGCGAGATGTCTCGGCAAGCTCGACATGACGTTCTTTTTGCTCACTGCTCACTGCTCACTTCACAAAGTGCACCTGCGGCACGAATACATCATCGGGGCTGAGCAGATGCTGCAGTACCGGGTGCACCTGGGCAGGCGGCAGCTGCTGAAGTTGGCGCGGGGTGAGCCAGGCCAGTTCGGTGAGAAGCTGCTGGTCGGACGCGTGTTCGGGGTCGTGGCCGAGCTGGGGCTGGCTGACGTCATCGGCGATGACTTCAAAGAACAGCTCCAGTGCCTGCAGCTTGTCGGTGCGGAATTCGTGCAGGTGCAGGAAGCGGCCAACCTGCACCTGCAGGCCGGTTTCTTCTCGAAACTCCCGAACCAGGGCGGCCCGAATGCTTTCGCCAAACTGCCACCCGCCCCCGGGCGGCGACCAGAACGGCGCGTCTGCCGGCAGCAGGCCCCGGTGGGCGGCCAGCAGCAACGCGCCGTCGCGCAAGAGCACCCCGCCGATGCGCACCCGCACTTTGCCCGAATACGCGGCCAGCAAGGCCTCAGAATCAGGGATATTGGAATTGGTCATGTGAGCGGGACAAAGGTTGTTTTCAAGCAAAGAGCAGCAGAACGTGCAAGGCAAACGCAGAGCGACGGGCTTTGTTTTGAGCCAGCGCGGGAAAAGAAAAACTCAACCTTTGGTAGGGGCCGTGCCGCGCCGCCGCGCCCGCCAGCGCCGCACCCGGCTCAGCACAAACACCAGTAGCAATATGACCAGCCCCGCCGCCACCAGCGGCAGCAGCAGCGTGAGCGCCACGCCGCCAATAGCCAGCGTGTTTTCGGCCGTGGCCAGCACGGGGTTGGCCAGGCCGGCGGTGGTGGCCGTGGAGGCACCCCGCAGCAGGGCCGTGGCCGTTTGCACGAGGCCAGCAGTGCCACCTCCCACCAAAATGCCCAGCGTCCAGCGCAGGGTGGGGTCGAGGTGGGGGAGGGCCGACGTCATGAGGATGGTGCCAGCCACAAACGAGGCGGGCGTGGTGAGCGTGTCGAGCACATGGTCGACGACGGGAATGTAGTAGCCCGCGATTTCGACCAGCGTGGCCGTGGCCAGCGTGAGCAGCGCCGCCCAACTGCCCAGCCACACGAAGCCTGCCGCCGGCGTCAGGTAGCCAAAATGGTAGCTCAGGCTGGCCGCCAGCAGGGGCACAAACACCCGGAACCCGCTGCAGGCCGCCAGCCCCAGCCCCAAGGCGCCCGCCACCAGAAATTGCATTGCCGGAATCTGTTCCATAGAGTTTGCGATGGGGAAAAGCAGTGACAGCAGTTCCGGGCCCGTCGCCAGCCAGTACCTTTGACCGACCAAACTACAAAGGGGCGCTGTAGCCTGCAAATGCAGGTTTCGAGTACTCAATGGTTCTAAGGCCAGCCGAAAAGTACAACGGGGTACAAATCCCAATGCATATCTGCACCGGCTGTCATTTGCAAGCAAACATAACCGATTTCTGTGTCCACCAACTCTTCTGAAACGACGGCCGCCACCGCCGCGAATCCCGACCTTGAAGCCCGCATCCGCCGCAAGCTTACCGGGCAGCGCTTCATGCACCTCATTGGAGCCGACCTTACTACTATCCTGCCCGGCCGCGTTGAGGCCGCGTTGGACCTAGCCGAGCAGCATTTACAGCAGCGCGGCTTCGCCCACGGCGGCCTCATTGCCACGCTGGCCGATTTGGTGGCGGGTTTTGCCGCTGTTACGCTCGTGCCCGACAACTTTGGCGTGGTGACTTCCGATTTGAAAATCTCTTACCTGCACCCCGGCGTTGGCCAGAAAATTAAAGCCATCGGCTGGGTGTTGAAAGCCGGGCGCCGCCTGCACTTCTGCGAAGCCGAGGTGTGGTGCGACGACCTGCTCATTGCCAAAGCCAGCGCCACCATGGCGGTGATTGAACCCACGTAAGCGTTGGCGCGATGAGTATTTTCAAGGTTGTCGCCACGATGGCTTGGACATGTATCGCCATTTTCCTGTTTCTAATCTTGTATGCGAATTACGATGCGCACTTTAGTGCTAGCGCCAGATTAGCAAGGCGAAACGCGGAGAATATCAGGAAGATAAAAATTGGAATGGATTCTGTGCGGGTTAATCAAATTATGGGATTGCCTGTCAGCCGGTACTCAATTGGGCAAGACAACATTTTTCATTACACCCACCAGCCGGGCACTTCGAATAGTTATCAGATTGTATTTAATGCTGCCTGCCAGGTGAAAGAAGTGGGCGTTATTGACTGAGTTTAAAAATTAATAAATGCTCACCCTCCGCACTCCCTCCGTCCGCGACTATTTCCCCTACGAACCTACCGAGGACCAGGCCCTGCTGTTCACGCAGCTCGATGCTTTTCTGAAGGACCAGCTGCCGGGGCGCAAGATTTTTGTGCTGCGCGGCTACGCCGGCACCGGCAAAACCACCGTGGTGAGCGCCCTGGTGCAGTGGCTGCACAAGCTGCAGCGCAAGTACACGCTGATGGCGCCCACCGGCCGCGCCGCCAAGGTGATGGCGGGATACGCCGGCGTGCCGGCCAGCACTATTCACAAGAAAATATACCGCCAGACCTCCGGCGCGCCCTCTGAGCGGCTCAACTTTCAGCGCCAGCCCAACCGCGTGGAGCAA
Organism: Hymenobacter convexus; assembly: GCF_030580955.1. GTDB lineage: Bacteria > Bacteroidota > Bacteroidia > Cytophagales > Hymenobacteraceae > Hymenobacter. The sequence continues at coordinate 161,822 of NZ_JAUQON010000010.1, forward strand.
ACGCTCTACATTGTGGACGAAGCCTCGATGATTTCGGACGAGAAAGCCTTTGGCGAGAATGGTTTGCTCGACGATTTGATGGGCTTCGTGTTCGAGAAAACCAGCAACAAGCTGCTGCTCATCGGCGACACGGCGCAGCTGCCGCCGGTGGGCCAGCTCCTGAGCCCGGCCCTCGACCCGGAGCTGCTGGCGCACCGCTTCCGGGCCACGGTGGGCAGCGTGGAGCTGCGCCAGGTGATGCGCCAGGCCCAGCAGTCGGGCATACTGGTGAATGCCACGGAGCTGCGGGAGGAGCTGCGCGAGGAAGCGCCCAATATTCAGCTGCACACCAAGGGCTTCCGCGACATCTTCAAGATGGGCGGCGACAAGCTGGAGGACGGCCTGCGCTGGGCTTACCGCAATTTCGGGCACGAAAACACCACCATCATCTGCCGCTCCAACCGCAACGCCAACCAATACAATCAGCTCATTCGGCGCGCTTTGTTCGATGCCGAGGAGGAGATTGAGGGCGGCGACTACCTGATGGTGGTGCGCAACAACTATTTCTGGCTGCCGAAAGAGTCGGAAATCGGCTTTCTAGCCAACGGCGACTTTCTCGAAATCCGTAAGGTTATCCGGCGCGAAGAGGTGTACGGCTTCCACTTTGCGCAGGCCTTGGTGCGGCTGGTGGACTACCCCGACGAGCCCGAAATCGAGGTGAAGCTGCTGCTCGACACGCTGCACACCGAGAGCCCGGCCCTGCCTTCGGACCGCAACAATGCCCTGTATCTGGCCGTGAGCGAAGATTACGCCCACCTCAAAACCAAGGCCGAGCGCTATAAGGAAATGCGCAAAGACCCGTACCTCAACGCCCTGCAAATCAAATTTGCCTACGCCCTCACCTGCCACAAGGCGCAGGGCGGGCAGTGGCAGGCTGTATTCGTCGACCACGGTTTTTTGAAGCCGGACGAGCCGTTGGCGGGCGAGTTTGCGCGCTGGCTCTACACGGCCATTACGCGGGCCTCGGAGCGGCTGTTTCTGCTCAATTTTCAGCAGAAGCTGATTAGCGACCCGGTGGAGGAGGACTAAAACGGCCTCGGCGGGTGGAATTTTAAGTCCGGCGGCTTGGTTTAGCAGGCTTCACTGTTTATTCAGGTTCGGCTGGCTAGTTTGGTCGGAAATTTGTGAGTGCGTCCGAAAGCACTAAATTTGTTAAAACCCAACGCTCATCAACGTTTTCCCTCTTCGAATTTTATGAAAAAAACCTTGCTCCTCGCCCTGAGCCTGACCGCCGCTGCTTACACCGCGCAGGCTCAGACTGCTACTACGGCCACCAAAGCCGCCGCTACGGCCGGCCCCGCCATCACGTTCGAAGAGTCGAAGTATGACTTCGGTTCCGTGGTGCAGGGCGGCACCGTCGACCACACCTTCAAATTCAAGAACACCGGCACCGCGCCCCTCGTGATTTCGAACATCGGCGTGAGCTGCGGCTGCACCACCCCCGAGTGGACGAAAGAGCCCGTGATGCCCGGCAAATCGGGTACCATCGCCGCCCACTTCAACTCGGCCGGCAAAATGGGCATGCAGAACAAAGTGCTGACCATTGAGTCGAACGCCGCCGCTGGCAGCACCACCGTGTCGCTGGTAGGCGAAGTGAAAGAGGCTTCGGCCACGGCCAACGCCGCCCCCGCCATGACCGCCACCACCACCGCCGGCGATGCCAAGGTGAAAATGGACGGCAAAAAGACCAAAGAGAAAGTTGGCGACGCCAAAATGAAAACCAAATTGAAGTAAGCTTCAGCTTTTGTAGATGAAAAAGGCAGCCTGCGTAAGCGGGCTGCCCTTTTTTATGCTTAAGGTTTGCGTTGAATGATGTTGAGAAGCGCTGAACGTAATGTCGGGCTTGCCGAGACATGCCGTTTAGGGGGCCTACAGCTCGCGCACGGCCAGTATCAGGCTGACCCAGCCGGCCAGGAAGAGCAGGCCGCCCAGCGGCGCCACCGCGCCCAACTTGGTGATGCCCGTGAAGCAGATGCCGTAGAGCGAACCGCTGAACACCACAATGCCGCCCAGCCACAGCCAGCCGGTGGTGCCCAGGCCGCGCAGCTCGGGGCGGGCGGCCCAGAGCGCGCCCACGGCCAGCAGCGCCAGCACATGGAAAAACTGGTAGCGCACGGCCGTTTCGAAGGTGTCGAGGCGGCCGGCTTTCACCAGCGAGTCGTGCAGGGCGTGGGCCCCGAAGGCCCCGATGGCCACGCCCAGGCCGCCAAACACAGCGGCGAGTTGAAGCAGAAGTCGAGCAGTCATAAGCAGCAAAAAAAGTTAGCGGGAACGGCCGCGAAGGTACGGCCGCGGGCGCCAGCGGCAGCTCAGATTTGGCGCTTCAGGTGCATCGACACCGTGTGCAGGTCGCCATTGGGCCGGCGCAACACCATGAACACCAGTCGCCCATCCTCGGTGCGCAGCAGGCGGCTGAGCTGGGTAAGGGTGAAAACGTTGGCCGGCAAAAAATTGATGCTGACAACTTCCTCGTCGCGCTCCACGCCCGCGCGGTAGGCCGGCGAGTCGGGCACCACGCTCAGCACCAGGTAGCGGCGGTAGTCGGGGCCGGTGGCCAGCAGGTCGAGGCCGCACATGTCGTGCTCGAAGGGTTCGGACAGGCGCAGGTTGGGCCGCAGCAGCAGGCGCTCGTGCGGGTAGTCCACTATCAGCGAAAAGCGCTTGAGCAGCTCGTAGCCCACGTTGCCGTTGCGGGGCACATCCACGCGGCGGTACACGTCGGCCGCGTCGGGGAAGGAGGTCAGGACTGAGCGGAGCTTGTAGCGGCCCAGGTGCAGCGCCGCCACCCGGCCCAGGTAGCCGCGCACCGTGCCCGTGAGGCCCTGGCCCAGCTCGGCGGGCAGGCGGCGGGCGGGGCCCACCAGGCGCGGGTCGGAGTCGGTTTCGAGCGAGAGGGCGTGGCTGGCGCCCGTGTCGAGCACCAGCTTCAGGGTGAGGGTGAGCGAGTCGTTGAGCTGCACCGGGGCGTTGAAGTAGGCCTTGCCTTTTTCCAGCGAAATAGGCAGGCTTGACCAGCTCCGGCCCCGCGGCGCCTGAAAAGTGGCCGGGTCGGTGAGCACCATGAACGACTCCTCGGGCCGTAGCGCCACCACAAAGCTGCGAAACAGCTCCGACCCCAAAATGCCGTAGATGGGCACGCCCACGTAGCCCGACAGGTTGAGCGCGTCCTTCTCCAGCACCAGCGGGCTGAGATTTTTCGCTTCCACGCCGCCCAGCGAGAAGCGCACGCCGCTGGTTTGGTAGGCCAGCAGGCCGGTGTCGGTGCCGCCCGCGCCCACCACCCGAAACCGCTCGCCGTGGTGCAGGTTCAGCGAGTCGGCCAGGGCCGTGGAGGTGATGATGGAGGTGCTGACGCCGGTATCGAGCAAAAAATTAAAGGGCCCGTAGCCATTCAGCATGCAGCTGACCACCACCAGGTTGCGCTGCATCTGTATCGGCACCCGGGCACGGTGGCGCCGGGCGTTGCTAAATCCGAACGGTGCCCCGGCCGGCGCCACCTGTGCGCGCGCTGCCTGGTGCATTTCCCCGCCCCAGGACAGGAAAATGGCCAACCAGACAAAGCGCGGAAGGAACATTGTGCAGAAAGCGTGAGTGGGGCGGTAAATTAAGCGAATTAGCCGCGCCTTTTGCATTCACCCGGCTTCAGGCCGGTAGTTCCCAGGTTCCCAGCGGGTCGTAGCGCAGGGCGCCACCGCCAATGTGCAGCGGCGCCGCCACGTTGTTATGGTAAAGCTGGCCCGTGCCCAGGCCCTGCGCGAAGGCCTGCACGTCGTACTCGCCCGTGAGTTGGGCCACGGCGTTGAGGCCCACGTTCGATTCCAGGGCCGAGGTAATCCACCAGCCGATGCCGCGCGCCTCGGCCAGCGCAATCCAGCGGCGGGTGGCGGCGTGCCCGCCCAGCAGCGTGGGCTTGAGCACGATGTAGGCGGGCCGGATTTCGTCGAGCAGCGCGGCTTGCCGGGCCGGCTCGCTCACCCCAATCAGCTCCTCGTCGAGGGCAATGGGCAGGGGCGAGGTGCGGCACAGCGCCGCCAGGGCGGCGGGCTGGCCGGCGGCAATGGGCTGCTCGATGGAATGAATGGCAAACTCGGCCAGTTGCGCCAGCCGGGCCGGCGCGTCGGCCGGGGCGAAGGCGCCGTTGGCATCCACGCGCAGCACAAGGCGCTCGGGGCCGGCCACGGCCCGGATTTCGGTCAGCAGCTCCAATTCGGTATTGAAATCAAGGCTGCCGATTTTCAGCTTCAGGCACGAATACCCGGCCGCCAGCTTTTGCCGAATCTGCTCGCGCATAAAAGGCGCGTCGCCCATCCACACCAGCCCGTTGATGGGCAGCGCAGCTGTGCCTTGGCTGAATGCATTGGCGTAGAGCTGGCGTCGGCCGCCGCGAGCCAGGTCCAGGGCCGCGGTTTCGAGGGCGAAGGTGAGCGACGGCAGGCCCGGACCCACGAATGCCGGCGCATCGGCCGCCGCGAAGGTGGCCAGTGCTCCGGCATTGAACCGCTCGCAAAGCTGGGCAACGGCCGCCTCGAAATCGGGGCCGTAATCGGGGCTGAGGCCGGCCAGGGGGGCAGCCTCGCCCAGCCCCACGAGGTGGGGCGCAGTGTCGTTGGAGAGGTGCAGGTACCAGGCCACGTGCTCGGCCAGGGCCCCGCGCGAGGTGCGGGCCGGAAAGTTGAAGCGCAGCACGCGCTGCGAATAGCGAAGACGAAGCATGCCGCAAAGATGCGCGGCCTGCTCTGTCTTCGCTTCGCGGGCAGGCTTTACTTGCTGCTGTTGGTCGTCTTGCCACGGCGGCTCACCAGGCCACCTTTGCGGCCGGCGTCGCGGGCTTCTTCGGCCGAAAAACGGTGGCCCCGGCCGCTAGCGTGCGAGGCTTTGCCGCCCTCACTGGCTATACGGCGCTGGGTCTCCGGGCTCATGGCGGCGAAGCCGCGGCGGCTCTTGGTGCCCACGCGGTTAGCGGGGCGGGTGGCGGCTTTGGCGGCGGTAGCAGCCGCAGTGGATGCGATGGATGAAGTTGCCATGGTGCTATTGGAAAGGGGTTAAATGATATGCAATGGTAAGGGTTGCAGGCTGTAGTCGTACCCTAATTTGGCCGTTATGTTGTGATTAGTAAGGATTTTAGGCATAAATACCACTTTGTACGGAGGAGCTTCTACGTACTTATTGTCGGGTTTTGCGTGATTATGGGATTTCTGAGCAAAATCTGTAGCTTGTTGGTAGCTATTGCGGGATATTCGGGCGGGGCCGTAACCTCGGGCGTGCTAATCCGGTTAGTGCTCTGAATGGCCTTGGTGGCCATTGTTCGTGCTGCTACTATGTCCCAAGCTTCTGCTTCCCTGGCTGCGCCCCGCGCGGCCGTCTTGCCCTGGCCGGCCCGCTACCTTGCCGTGCGCGCCCAGAGCCAAGCCCTGTGCGCCCCGCTGCTGCCTGAGGACACTGTGGTGCAGCCTGTCATCGACGTGAGCCCGCCCAAGTGGCACCTGGCCCACACCACCTGGTTCTGGGAAACCTTCCTGCTGAAAGAATACGCGCCCGGCTACCCGCTTTTCCACCCGGAATACGCCTTTCTGTTCAACTCCTACTACAATTCGCTGGGTTCGCGCGTGAACCGGGCCGACCGCGGCACGCTCTCGCGCCCGCCCCTGGCCGACGTGCTGGCCTACCGCGCCCACGTAGATGAGGCCATGACTACCCTGCTCGCCCACGACGACCTGCCGCCCGCCGTGTACGAGCTGGTGGAGCTGGGCCTGCAGCACGAGCAGCAGCACCAGGAACTGCTGGCCACCGACATCAAATACATCCTCAGCACTAGCCCGCTGGCTCCGGCTTATCTGAAAGAAGCAGAACTTGATTCGGCAGACAGTTCCGGTTCAACTCGTCATGCACCGGAAGCCTCCTGGCTGCCCGTGCCGGGTGGAATTTACACAATTGGCTTTCAGGAAGAAGGGTTTTGCTTCGATAATGAGCTGGCGGCGCATGATGTGCTGGTGGCCCCGTTTGAACTGCAGAACCGGCTCGTGACCAATGCCGACTACTTGGCCTTCATCGAGGCCGGCGGCTACCGTGATTTCCGCTACTGGATGGGCGAGGGCTGGGACCTGGCCCAGGCCGAAGGCTGGGAAGCGCCGCTGTACTGGACGCGGCGCGACGGCGCCTGGTACCGCTTCACGCACCACGGCCTGCAGCCGGTGGCACTGGCGGCACCCGTCACGCACATCAGCTTTTACGAGGCCGATGCCTACGCCAACTGGGCCGGCGCCCGCCTGCCCACCGAGGCCGAATGGGAAACCGCCGCCCGTCACTTCGGCGCCACGCCCGACGGCGGCACCTGGCTGGAAAGCCAGCGCTTCGACCCCCAGCCGCTGCCCGCCGACGCCGACCCCACGCAGTGCCACCAGCTGCTGGGCGACTGCTGGGAGTGGACCTATTCGGCCTACCACGCCTACCCCGGCTACGCTCGCGCCGCCGGGGCGCTGGGCGAGTACAACGGTAAGTTCATGGTGAACCAGCTGGTGCTGCGCGGCGGCTCCTGCGCCACGCCCGAAAGCCACATCCGCGTGAGCTACCGCAACTTTTTCCACGCCGACAAGCGCTGGCAGTTCACCGGCATCCGGCTGGCGCGGTCGGGGCAGGCGTAGTTATAAATAAGTAAATAGCCCGTCATGCTTCGCTGCGCTCTGCATGACGGGCTCCGCAACCCGAATTTCTTCCCTTTCCCGCATGCCCCAATCTTCTGTTTCGAACCCCGCCACAACCGAGCTGGCGCAGCACGTGGCCGAGGGCCTGCGCAAAACGCCCAAGGCGCTGTCGTCGATGTATTTCTATGACGACGCGGGCAGCCGGCTGTTCCAGCAAATCATGGATTTGCCGGAGTATTACCCCACGCGGGCCGAGTTTGCTATCTTTCGGGAACACGGCGCGGCGCTGGCGGCGGCGCTGAGCCCGGCGGGCAGCGCGGGCTTTTCGCTGGTGGAGCTGGGCGCGGGCGACGGCGCCAAAACCAAGCTGCTGCTGCGCGAGCTCCTGCGCACCGAAACCGACTTTACCTACGCGCCGGTGGATATTTCGGCCGGCGCCATGACGGGCCTGGTGGACATGCTGCGCCAGGAGCTGCCCGCCCTGCGCGTGGCGCCGGTGGTGGAAGCTTACGCCACGGCCCTCACGCAGTTGCGCACTTGGCCGGGCAGCAAGGCCGTGCTGTTTCTGGGCTCCAATATTGGCAATTTCGGGCCGGCCGAGCGGCTTGATTTCCTGCGCCAGCTGGCTGCCCCACTGGGCCCGGCCGACCGCCTGCTCATCGGCTTCGACCTGCAGAAGGACCCGCGCCGCATCCGGGCCGCCTACGACGACGCGCAGGGCATCACGGCCGCCTTCAACCTGAACCTGCTTACCCGCCTCAACCGCGAACTGGGCGCCGATTTCGACCTGGCCCACTGGCAGCACTACACCGACTATAGCCCCCTGAGCGGGGCCGTGCGCTCGTTTCTGGTGAGCACCCGCGCCCAGGCGGTACACATCGCGGCGCTGGAAGAAACCGTCGATTTTGCCGCCTGGGAAGTCATTCACACCGAAAATTCCTTCAAATTCACCCTGCCTCAAATTGAAGCCCTGGCGGCCGAAGTGGGCTTGCGGGTGGTGCGGGTCTTCACCGATGCGGCCGGCGATTTTGCCGATGTGGTGCTGGCGGCCCGGAAAGAGTAGGAGCGAAGGGTTAAGATGTCTGTCATTCTGAGCGCAGCGAAGGACCTTCTCACAGAGGAACGACTGGCAGTAAATAATTTTATAAACGCTCTAACTAACGTGAGAAGGTCCTTCGCTGCGCTCAGGATGACAGACATCTTACCCCTTCACTCCTAAGCTTAACTCCAACAATGACTCCCATCACCCTGGCCTCCGGCTACGGAAATTTCGCAGTGCCCGAAGTGGCGTTAGCCGCTGCCGCCCAGGCGCTGGCCACTGCCCGCCAGCGCAATGCACCGCTACCCGTGAGCCCCGCCGCCGGCCTGCCCGAGCTGCGCGAGGCTCTGGCCCAACGCTACCGCCAGCGCGGCGCCGCCAGCACCAGCGCCGACCAGGTGGTAGTAACCAACGGGGCCAAAACCGGTCTTTTTGCTTTGCTCAGCGAAATGCTGGCGCCCGGCGATGAGGTGCTGCTGCCCACGCCCAACTGGTTCGGGTTTTTCGAGCTGGTGCGGCGGGCCGGCGGGGTGCTGCGCCCCCTGCCGCTGGCCGCGGCCGACAACTACGCCCTCACGCCCGAAGCCCTGCGGGCGGCCCTCACGCCGGCCACCCGGCTGCTCCTCATCAGCAACCCCAACAACCCTACCGGGCGGGTGTATTCGCGGGCCGAATGGGCGGACCTACTGGCCGTGACGGCTGACTTCCCGCAACTCTGGGTGCTCAGCGACGAGATTTACGAGGGCATCAGCTTCGGGCCGGCGCCGGTGCCCACCCTGCTGGCCCTGCCCGACTCCGGGCAGCAGCACGTGGTGGTGAGTGGCTTTTCGAAATCGCTGGCCCTGGCGGGCTGGGGCGTGGGCTGCCTGGTAGCGCCGCTGGCCCTGGCCCAGGCGGTAGCCGCCCGGCTGTTTGCCACCGGCGTGGCCGTGTCGGTGCCGGCCCAGCTGGCCGCGCTGGCCGCCACCCGCCACGCCGATGCCATCAGTGCCGGGCTGCGCGCGCAGCTGGCGCCCAATCGGGCGCGGCTGCTGGCAGCGTTGGCCGCCCTACCGGGCGCACCCGCCACCACCGAGCCCGAAGGCACTTACTACGTATTCGCTGATTTTACCCGCTTTCTTGCCCCCGAATTGCCGGCTGCTGAAGCTTCGGCGCAGCTGGTGCAGCGGCTGGCCGCCGCCGGGGTGGAAGTGGTGGATGGGAGCACCTGCGGCGCGCCCGGCTTCGTCCGGCTGTCGTATGCGGTGGAGGAAGCGGCTCTGCGCGAGGCGCTGGCGCGGCTACGGAAGCTGTTGGTAGTGGCATCGGCTTAGTCTTTGGCCGCTGGCCTGAATTTGTCTGTCATCCTGAGCGCAGCGAAGGACTTTCCCAAGGCAGAATAAACCGTTTCGGGCTGGTAAGGTCCTTCGCTGCGCTCAGGATGACAGACAAACCACCTGCAACCGGTGCGAAACCGGTTCCGGGTGGTCCTGCACCACCCGGGACCGGTTCCGCACCACTCACGACCGGTCTGCAACCACTTGGCACCGGCTCCGCACCACTCGGAACCGGTGCGGAACCACCGGCCGTACCTTTGCGGGGTGATTTTTATGGGAAAGACGTTAGAAAATATCCGCCCGCATGTGCGGCCTACGCTGCTGCTGGCCTACCCGGTAGTGCTGTCGCAGCTGGGGCACATTTCGGTCAGCTTTGTTGATTCGGTGCTGGTGGGGCGCACGGGCACGGTGCCGCTGGCGGCCGTGAGCCTGGGCGTGAGCAGCACCACGGTGCTGATGATACTGGGCATCGGGCTGAGCATGGGCAGCGTGCCGCTGGTGGCCGCCGCCCACGGCCGGCGCGATATGACCGACCTGGGCCGCCTGCTGGCCTCGTCGGTGTGGCTGTGCGCGCTGGCCGGGCTGGTGCTGGTGGGGGTGGGGCAGCTGTTGCCGTTTCTGATGCACTTCCTGGGCCAGCCGCCCGAGGTGGTGGCAATGGCCGCGCCCTGGGTGCGGGTCATCAGCTGGTCATTGCTACCACTGATGGTGTTTCAGGGCTTCCGCGAGTTTGCCGAAGGGCTGGGGCTCACGCGCCAGGCCATGTGGCTGTCGGTGGGGGCCAACGTGGTGAACGCCGCCCTGTGCTACGCCCTCGTGTTCGGGCACTGGGGCGCCCCGCGCATGGGCCTGATGGGCTCGGCCTGGGCCACGCTCGTTGCGCGCATCCTCATGGCGGGGCTTATGGGCGGCTACGTGCTGCTGGCCCCGCGCCTGCACGCCTACCGCGCCGCCGTGGGGCGCTGGCTGCCCGATGCGGCCACCCTGCGCCGCCTCCTAGCTTTGGGCGCCCCCATCGGCGTGCAAATGGCTTTCGAGGTAGGCGCGTTTGCCGCCTCTGCCATCATGATTGGCTGGCTGGGGGCCACCACGCTGGCCGCGCACCAGGTGGCCATCAACCTGGCTTCTTTCACCTACATGGCGGCCAGCGGCATTGCGGCGGCGGCCACCATTCGGGTGGGCAATCTGTTCGGCAGCGGCCACCTGGTCGAGGCGCGGCAGGCGGGCTTTGCGGCCTACGGGCTGGGGTTTGCGTTTATGGGGACTATGGGCCTGCTGTTTGTGGTCACGCGGCACGCAGCGCCGCTGCTCTACAGCCACGACCCCGCCGTGGTGGCGCAGGCGGCCACGCTGCTGCTCATCGCGGCTCTGTTTCAGGTGTCCGATGGCTTGCAGGTGGTGGGGCTGGGCGCCCTGCGCGGGCTGGAGGACGTGAAAGTGCCCTCGGTGGTGGCGCTGCTGGCCTACTGGGTGGTGGCCCTGCCGCTGGGCTACCTGCTGGGGTTCCGGCTGCATCTGGGCGCGCCCGGCGTCTGGGTTGGGTTGCTTGCGGGCCTAAGCATTGTGGCGGTGGTGCTGCTGCTGCGCTTCCGGCGCGAAACCATGGCAGGGGCGTCGGTGCCGCCCGTGCCGGTAGCTGAGGTGGAGCGGGCCCGCTGAAAAGCTGGGCGCCCTCGGTTGCAGCTGCCTGAGACTGTAGCGCCGACGCGGGGAAGAAAAGCGAAACTTCGCCTCCCATCGTTGAACGACTTGCCCGGCACAGCCGCAGCCGCGCCGAACCGCGCCGGAAAACGCCAACAGGTGCTGCTCCTTTTTCAGCCAACTTCCGCTGCCGGCCCCGCCCCGCTGGAAAACGCCGCCTGCCTGGCTCAAAGGCTATTCCGGCAGGACGCAGCGGTGTCGGGCTAACCGGGTAGAAAAGGGGGCAGAATTGTGTGGAGCACAGCCATCGAGTTCTGCTTTGGCCGAATCCGAGGCGCTCGTTCGGATAGTGTCTTAGCACACAGAATGAGATAGATGCATTACGGTTCGGCTAATTGGCGCGGCCGTTGGCGGGCGACAAAAAAACCGCGTAGACATGGTTTATCCGGGCTATTTTTGTCAGATATACCCACTTCCCCCACATGAAAGCCTCCCCGCCCGCGCCGCCCGACCCATCCCGGCCAGGGGCTTTCCTCGCCCCTGAGAACTTCTTCGATGCGTTGCCCTGGGGCGTGCTGGTGCTGGATGAGGAGCACATCATCCGGCAGGCCAATCCGGTAATGGGCCGCTGGTGCGGGGTTCCGGTCGGGGAATTGCTGGACCAGCCCCTGGCCGAAGCCCGCCTGCCGCCGGCCCTGCGCGCGGCCCTGCTGCCGCTGCCAGAACCGGGGGCTGCGGCGCCCCGCGAAGTGTTTTTGCCCGGCCCGCCGCTGTGGCTGGCCTTTGCAGCCACCCGGCAGCCCGGCGGCTGGGTGCTTCACGGGCACGACATCACCGCCCAGAAGCAGGGCGAGGCCGCGTTGCACGCCGCCGAGCAGCAGCAGGCTTACTTTCGACGGCTCCGCGACGCGCTGCGCCCCTTGCAGGACCCGGCCGAAATTCAGGCCACGGCCGCCCGCCTGCTGGGCCAGCAGCTGGCCGTGGACCGGGCCTACTACGTGGAAGTCGACGCCGCCGCCCGGGAGTTTGTGGTGGCCCGCGACTGGCACCGCCCCGGCGCCCCGAGCCACGCCGGCCGCTACCCGCTGGCAGGCTGGCACATGCCCTGGCTTCTGAATGGCCAGACCTGGGTGGCCCACGACGTAGACACCGACCCCAACCTGCCCGACGAGCAGCGCGCCGACTACCGCGCCCGCGACATCCGGGCCGCCCTGGTAGTGCCCTTCGTGAGGCACGGGCAGCTGGTGGCCACGCTGGTGGCCAACCAAAACGCACCCCGCGCCTGGACGCCGCACGAAGTAGCCCTGGTGGAAGCCACCGCTGAGCGCACCTGGGCCGCCGTGCTGCCCGCCCGGGCCGAAGCCGCCCTGCAGGAAGCCCACGGCCGGCTGGTGGAAGTGCTGGAAAGTACCCACGACGCCTTTTACTCCCTCGATGCCAATTTCTGCTTCACCTATGTGAACCAGCGGGCGGCCCAGCTGTGGGGCCGGGCGGCGGGCACCTTCATCGGCCACAACTGCTGGCAGGAATTTCCCCAAACGGTGAACAGCGACACGACCCGCCGCTACCATGAAGTGCTGGAATCGGGCCAGCCGGCGCACTTCGAAACCATCTCGCCGATTCTGGGCGTCTGGATTGAGGTCAGCATCTACCCCAGCTCGGGCGGCGGCCTGGCGGTGTTTTTCCGCGACATTGCCGGGCGTAAGCGTGCCGAGGAGCGGCAGGCCTACCTGCTGCAGCTCAGCGACGCGCTGCGCCCGCTGCAGGACCCGGCCGAAATTCAGGTGGCGGCGGTGCGGGTGCTGGGCGAGCATTTCGGGGCCGACCGCGTGCAATATTGGGAAGCCGAGGCCGACGGCGAGCATTTTGGGGCGTTGGGCGGCTACGCCAGGGACGGTGCCCCGGGCCCCGGCCGCGTGCGTCTCGACGACTTTGGCCCCTACCTGCGGGCGGCCAGCGCGGCGGCGCACGAGGCCGCCGGTGCCCGCAGCTACCTCGCCATCCCGCTGGTGAAGGAGGGAAAGCGGGTGGCCACCCTGGGCGTGTACCGCAACCGGGCGCACCACTGGACGGCCCAAGAAATGGCCCTGGCCGAAGAAACCGCCGAGCGCACCTGGGCCGCCGTGGCCCGCGGCCGGGCCGAAGAAGCCCGCCACCAAAGCGAGCAGCGCCTGCGGGCCGTGATGGAAAACCTGCCGGGCGCGGCCGTTTTCATTGTGGGGCCCAGCCTGCGCTACCAGCTGGCCGAAGGCGAAGCCCTGCGGCAAGCCGGCTATGCACCGGCCGATTTTGTGGGCCGCTCGGTGCAGGAGCGGTGCCCGCCCGAGTTCTGGCCCGACTACCAGCAGCACTACCAGCAGGCCCTGGCCGGCCGGCCCTTCGAGCACGAGCACCAGCTGGGCGGCCGCACGTTTGCCACGCGGGGTAGGCCGCTGTACGACGCCGCGGGCGTCGTGATGGGCGTGCTGGCCGTGAGCTACGACATCACGGCCCGCAAGCAGGCCGAAGAAGCCCTGCGCCTGAGCGAGCAGCGGCTGTCGCTGGCCCTGCAGGCGGGCCGCATGGGCAGCTTCGAGTGGACGTCGGACGGCCACCGCGTCAGCCTCTCGGCCATGTCGGCCGAAGTGCTGGGCCTGATGCCCGGCACCACCATTGCCACCAGCGACGAAGGTGCCGCCCTGCTGGTGCACCCCGACGACCGCGCCCGCCACCGGGCCATTTTCGACGAAGCGGCCCGCACGGGCCAGGACTTCCACAGCATTTTCCGCATTGTGCGCCCCCGCGATGGCGAGGTGCGCTGGATTGAGGAGCGCGGGCAAGGTACCCACGACCCCGCCACAGGCGGCGTGCGCCTGCGGGGCGTGCACTGGGACGTGACCGAAACCATGCTGGCCCAGGCGCGCTTGGCCGGGTTCAACGCCCTGCTGGAGCGGCGCGTGGCCCGCCGCACCCGCGACCTGCAAGCCAGCCGCGACCTGCTGCAGTCGATGTTCGATACCAACCTGATTGCCATGTCGGTGCAAGAGGCCGTGCGCGACGAAAACGGGGCCATCCGGGATTTCCGGTTGCGGCTGGTGAGCCGGGAGCTGGCCCGCGAAACCGGCCGCCCCGACCTCGTCGGCAAGTTTTACGCCGAGGAATTCCCGGGCGTTCGCGAAGCGGGCATCTTCGATTTGGCCGTGAAAGCCGTGGAAACCGGCCAGCCCCAGGGCATGGAGTACTTCTACCAGCACAAAGGCTTCGACAAGTGGTTTGCCTGCCAGTTTGTGAAGCTCGGCGACGGCGTTGTGGCCACCAACCTCGACATCACCGAGCGCAAAACCGCCGAGCAGGAACGCATGAAAAACCTGCGCCTGCTGGAGCAGGCCGAAGCCGTGGCCGGCCTGGGCAGCTGGGACTACGAGCTGGCCACCAGCACCCTGCGCTGGTCCGATGGCATGTACCAGCTCTACCGCCTGCCGCCGGGCAGCGCCGTGGCCCCGGCCGACTACCTGCGCATGGTGCTGCCCGACGACCAGCCCGTGGCCGCGCGGCTGGTGCAACGCCTGAGCACCGGCACCGGCGACTTCGAAAAAACCCTGCGCCTGCGCGTGGACGGCCGGGTGAAAACCGTGCGCATGAAGGCCGTGGTGGCTCGCAACGCCCAGGGCCAGGCCGTGCGTGTGCTGGGCGTAGACCTGGACATCAGCGAATTGCAGCGCCTGGAATACGACAACCTGCGCCTGCGCCTGCGCCAGCAGCGGGTGTTGTTCGAGGCCGTGCAGGCGGCCCAGGAGGCCGAGCGCAAGCGCATGGCCGAGAGCCTGCACAACGGCATCGGCCAGATTCTGTACGCCACCAAGCTGCACCTCGACCGCCTCCACGCCCCGCTGCTGGGCACCGATGACACCCTGGTGGCCGCCCGCCGCGAGGCCGACCACCTCCTGGGCGAAGCCATTCGCCAGACCCGCGCCCTCTCGCACGAGCTGGTGCCGCTGGTGCTCACCGAGTTTGGCCTGCCGACGGCCCTGCAGGACATTTGCCGCACCATGAGCAGCCCACCGCTGCGTTTCCGCTGCCTGCTTCAGCTCGACGACCGCGCCGCCCCGTTGGGGCCGGCCCTGCAAATGGCCCTCTACCGCATCGCCCAGGAGCTCGCCCAGAACATTGTCCGGCACGCGCGCGGCGCCACCCAGGCCAGCCTGGAGCTCGAAACCATGCCCGGCTGGGCGCTGTTGCGCGCCGAAGACAACGGCGCGGGCTTTGCCGCCCCGGCGGCCGAGGCGCCCGGCCTGGGCCTGCGCAGCATCCGCGACCGGGTGGCCCTGCTCGGGGGGCAGCTCGAAATAGGCACGGCCTCCGCCGGCGGGGCCTACGTCCGCATCCGTATTCCCTCGCCGGTAGCTGCCCCGATTACCGGAAAGCTCTAAGCCGGCCCCTGCTACGCCAAAGTTGGCTGCTCCGGCCTCTGGTCCCGGCGTTGCCGGTGGCCCCAACCGGCAGCCAATCAATGATTCAGGTGGCAAGTCGCTGCCAACGCAATTTTTGTGATTCCGGTCGTGTTTAGCTTGCCTGATAAGTAAAACTTCTGACTTTTTTGCGCATGCTTTCTTTTTTGAATTCGCTGCTGTTTTTCGCCGGTATGCTGCCGGGGCCGGGCGCCCGGCCCGCGCCGGCCGTGCCCATTGCGTGGTCGGCCACGCGGCCCCTCACGGTGGCCGACTTCCTGGGCCGGCCCGGGCCTTCCGACCAGCTGGCCGCCCTCACCACCTCCGACCTCAAGGCCGATGCCGCCTGCCGGGACTTCGTGTTTACGGGCACGGTGCGCGCCACCTTCAACCCCAATACTTCCTGGATTCGAAATCCGGCCACCGTTTCGGCCGCGCTGCTGCGCCACGAGCAGATTCACTTCGACATCACCGAAGTATACGCCCGCCTCATGCGCCAGAAGCTGCTGGTGTTCCAGGCCCGGGCCGATTGCAACAAGCTCCAGCCGGCCTTCAACAACCTCACCAAGGGCGTGTACGACCAGTGGGACCGGGAGCAAAACCGCTACGATGCCGAAACCAACCACGGCCTGAACGCCGCCAAGCAAGCCTATTGGGACAAGCAAACCCAGGTAAAGCTGGAGCAGCTCAAGGCGTTTGCCGTGCAGTAGGGACGGGCAATTAATCTGTAGAACGTCATGCTGAGCGCAGCCGATGCATCTCGCGGGCAATAGTTAAATAATTGCGTTGCGCGGGAGAGATGCTTCGGCTGCGCTCAGCATGACGTTCTGATGTTGAACGCGACTTATTTCAAAGCTCCAACTCATGAATCCTCCCTCCCCCGCTCCGCTCACCTGGGCCGAATTTGAGCGCGTCGATTTGCGCGTAGGCACCGTTCTGGAAGCGCGGCCTTTTCCGGAAGCACGCCGCCCGGCGTTCCAGCTGCTGATTGATTTCGGCCCCGAAATCGGCCTGAAAAAATCGAGCGCTCAAATCACGCACCACTACACGCCCGAAACGCTGGTGGGCCGGCAGGTGCAGGCCGTGGTGAACTTCCCGCCCAAGCAAATCGGGAAGTTTCGCTCCGAGGTGCTGGTCACCGGCTTTGCCGATGCCGACGGGCACATTGTGCTGGCCGCCGTGGCCGGGCCGGTGCCCAACGGCAGCCGGCTTATTTAGCCAGCGCGGCGGCGTTGGCGGGCGGTGGGGGCGTGGCCGGGGCGGGCGTGGCCACGGGGGCCGGAGGTGCGGGGAGCGGGGCCAGCCGGCCCTGGCGCATGGTCAGGGTGTCGACCACGGCGTTGTAGATTTCGCTCAAATCCTTGCCGTGAATGCCGTAGTAGCGGTAGCTGCGCTGAAACGTGGAGTCCGAAACGTCGCGGTTCCAGAGCAGGGCTTTTTTCTGGGCCACGAAGAGGGCCCGGGCCGAATCGGGGTTCAGGCGGCTGCTTTCCACCCGGGCTTCGAGCACGTGCAGGTCGGCCAGCAGGCGAATCATCTTTTCGCGCGGCATCAGGTCGGCGGGCGGGGGCGCGTCCTCGGGGCGGTCGCAGGCGGGCAGGGCCAGCAGGAGAGGGGCCAGCACCAGGCCCAGGCAGCAACGACGGAAGGTTTTCACGCCGGCAAAGTTACGCCCGCGCCGTAGCTTCGCCTTCGGCAGCGGTTTGGGTGAGGACAGACACGGCACGCGAGCTGTCTCGGCTACGCTCAATATGACGCTTCAACCGGTTTATGACCATCCAAACCACTAGCCTTTACGCATGAACCCGTCCGTGCCTTCGGCCCTCACCGACCTGGTGCGCCGCCTGCGCCACCTCGAAATCCGCATCCGCAAGGCGGTGGAGGCCCAGCTGCAGGGCGATTTCCACTCCGTGTTCAAAGGCACGGGGCTAGAGTTCGACGACGTGCGCCTCTACCAGTACGGCGACGAGGTGCGCGCCATCGACTGGGCCGTATCGAGCAAGGGCCACGGCACCTTCGTGAAAACCTACAAGGAGGAAAAGGAGCAGCAGGTGCTGGTGCTGCTCGACGTGAGCGCCTCCCTCGACGTGGGCGACGGCCAGCGCCGCAAGCTCGACGTGGCCCGCGACATTGCGGGGCTGCTGGCGCTCTCGGCCGCCCGGCAGGGCTCGGGGCTGGGGTTGTTCGCGTTCAGCGACCAGAAGGAGCTGTATTTGCCGCCGGCCAAAGGCTCGCGGGCGGCGTATGCGCTCATCAATCGGCTGTTTTCGTTGGAGCCGGTTTCGCGGGGCACGGGCGTGGGCGCGGGCATCCGGCAGGCGTTGGGCCTGCTCAAGCGCCGCACGCTGGTGGTGCTGATTTCGGATTTCATCGACGGCCATTACGAGCGCGAGCTCACTATGCTGGCCCAGCGCCACGACCTGATAGTGGTGCAGCTGCGCGCCCCGCGCGAGCGGCAGTTTCCGGCCCTGGGCATCGTCCCGTTGCGCGACGCCGAAACCGGCCAGGTGCGCTGGGTCAATACTTCGTCGGCCGATTTTCGGGCGCGCATCGAGTCCGGCGCCGACCGCCAGGAGGCCGAGCTGGTGAACCTGTGCCGTCGCACCCGCACCGGTTTCCTGACGCTGAGCACGGAGGGCGATTTCGTGCCGCAGCTCGTGAATTTGTTTCGTCACCGCCAACAGTCTGGCCGCCGTGGGTAAGAGGAATAAACTTTTGCGCTTGAAAAAGAACGTCAGGCAGAGCGCCGCGCAGCAACTCGCAGGCAGCGGCAATTCCAACATTGATAAAGTTTTGTTTTTCCGAGCAAGATGTTGCGCAGCGCTCTGCCTGACAATCGGTTGGCTGTTGCTGCCCCAATTTTCGCAACCTGCCGCTGCCCAGCCGGCCCCGCTGCCCGTGCCGCAGGGCCACTTCCTGAAGCAAACCGTCCTTGTGGGCGAGCCGCTTGACTACGAGCTGCGCTACGAACACGCGCCCGAGCTGGAGGTAGTATTTCCGGATTCGCTGGCCCGGTTTGCGCCGTTTGAGTACGCGGGCAAAACATATTACCCCACCCGCACCCGCCAAGGCCGCAGCCTCGACCGCACCATCTACCACCTGCGCACCTTCCGGCTCGACTCGGTGCAAACCCTGTCCCTGCCCGTGGCCGTGTTGCAGGGCCAGGACACGCTGAGCGTGCTGCCGCCGGCCAGCCGCGTGCGCCTGCGCCGCACCGCCGCGCCGCTGGTGGGAGAGGGGCTGCCCGCCCTGCGCCAAAACCTGGCCCTGGTGCCCATCGAGCCCGTTTTTAATTACCCTTACTGGATTGCGGGCGCGCTGGCCGTGCTGCTCCTGCTGGCGGGCAGCGCGGCCCTGTTTCGGCGGCCGCTCACGCGGCGCTACCAGGCCTACAAGCTGCGCAAAAACCACGGCTACTTTCTGGCCCAGTTTGCGCGCCACGTCGAGCGGTTCGATTTGTCGCGCTCGGCTACCAACGTGGAGCGCGCCGTGGTGCTTTGGAAAAACTACCTCGCCGGCCTCGAAAACAGCGGCCTGAATTCCTTCACCACGCGCGAAATCGTGGCGTATTTCGAAAACGACACCGACGTGCGCAAAGCCCTCACCGCCACCGACAAGGTGATTTACGGCAACCTGCAATCGGAAGACGCCAAGGAAGTAGACCGGGCCTTCCAGCGTCTGCGCGGCTTTGCCGAGCGCCGGTATGCATCGGTAACGGAGTAGCGCGGACTTTTAGTCCGCGAGTCCAACCAGCCGCCATTCCTGGACGCGGACTAAAAGTCCGCGCTACTTTCGCCCTCGCGTGAACGACCTTTTCAACCTTCTGCGCTACGCCACGCTGGCCAGCTACCAGTGGCAGCACCCCCGGCTGCTGCTGCTGCTGGCGGCGGTGCCGCTGCTGTTTCTGCTGCGGCGGCTGCTGGCCCGGCGGCGGCCCCGGGTGGGCGTGGCCTTCGCGCCGGGCGAAGGCGGGCGCGACTGGACGGCCGCGCTGCGCTTCGTGCCCGATGTGCTGCTGGGCTTCGCGCTGGCGTTTGGCGTGGTGGCGGTGGCCCGCCCCCAGCGCACCGACGAGCGGGTGGAACAGTCGGGCCGCGGCATCGACATCGTGCTGGCCCTCGACGTGTCGGGCTCGATGGCCATCCAGGACCTGCGCCCCAGCCGCCTCGAAGCCGCCAAGCGCCTGGCCACCGACTTCCTCAAAAGCCGCGTGGGCGACCGTCTGGCCCTGATAGCCTTCGCCGGCGATGCCTACTCGCTGGCCCCCCTGACTACCGATTACGACCTGTTGCGCGAAGACTTGGCCAGCCTGCGCCTGGGCCTGATTGAAAACGACGGCACGGCCATCGGCACGGCCCTGGGCGTGGCCACCAACCGCCTGCGCGAGTCCACGGCGCGCTCGCGGGTGGTCATCCTGCTCTCCGACGGCGAAAGCAACGCCGGCAGCCTCGACCCGCTGCTGGCCGCGCAGCTGGCGCACGCCTTCGGCATTCGCATCTACACCATCGGGCTGGGCAAAGACGGCTTCGTGCCCTACGGCCAGGACGAAAACGGCAAGCCCCGCTACGTGCAAACCCGCCTCGACGAAACCACCATGCGCGAGCTGGCCGCGGCGGCCGACGGCCAGTTTTTCCGGGCCACCGACAACGGCGCCCTGCGCGAGGTTTTTAACCAAATCAACCGCCTCGAAAAGTCCGAAATCAAGCAGCTGCGCTTCCGCAACACCAAGGATTTTTACCGCCCGTATCTGTGGATGGCTATTGCGTTGTGGCTGGCCTGGCTGGCGCTGAAAAGCACGTTTCTGAGCAACCCATTGGAAGATTAAGTTGAGAAAGAAAAACGTCATGCCGAGTTTGCCAAGACATGACGTTCAGCAGTAACCGCCCTACTTTTGCTTAAACAGCCCGACGCTATTCATTTTCATCCCTCCGGCTGCCTTGCTCCCATGAACAAAAGCTTGTTGGCCCTCGGCGTAGTGTTGCTGCTGACACTGGGCCGCCTGCCCGTAGTTGCCCAGGGCCACATCATGCGGGTGCGCCTCACCGACGGCGCGGCCACCCTCAACGCCAACCTGCCCCGCGACTACACCGACCGCACCTTCATCAAGGGCCTGGCCATGTACCGCAACAAGATTGAGGACCTCACCGGCTGCCTCATCCTGCTCGAAGACCGCGACAAGGCCAGCATCATCGGCCAGTACATCAAGCCCGGCGAGCCGCCCCTGCGCAACCAGACGCTGGCCGACGTGCTCTACAGCTCCAAAATCAGCACCGCCTTCAAGATGAACGGCAGCTACATGGTGGCCTCGGTAGCGGCCAACCACGCCTCCATCGTGGAACTCATCATCACCGACGTCGGCGGGGTGCTGGTGCCCGAAACCGCCGTGCCCTACCTCGACATCTGCAAGGCCGCCAAAAACGTGGCCCCGGAGCTCAAAAAGCGCATCTACTACATCCGCTCGGCCAAGCTTTCCAGCGTGCACAGCCGCGTGTACCAGGAAGTGGGGGCCGAGTCCGGCGTGTCGGGCACGGTGTTCAGCGCCGGTGGCAAGGTGTACAGCAGCTCCGACCAGTTCAAAACCGACTACGTGGTGAGCGTGGACCTGGTGAGCCTCAACAACCTGCTGCTCACCAAAAACTGCGACAACCTCATCAGCAGCAACGAGCTGGCCGGCCGCCTGCAGTCGGACCGCGCCCGCCAGGACGCCGACCGCGCCGAACAGGAGCGCCGCCAGAAAGAAAGCGAGCTGAAAACCGCCAAAGCCGAAGCCGACGACCTCAAGCGCAAGGTGGCCGAAATCCAGGAAAACCTGAAGAAGCAGTCGATGACCACCGACGAATACCGCCACCAGGTCGAGGGTCTGCGCCGCGACCTCCTCGTGGCCCAGCAGCGCGTCAATCAGGTCAACATCGAGTTCAAGCAGGCCGAAACCAACACCAAAGTGGTGCAGGCCACCTCCGAGCAGCAACAGCAGCAGCAAACCCGCACCACCGCCGCCACGGCTGCCCCGTTGGTGCAAAAATCCGACGTAAACGTGATTTCGGAGGTGAAAAATTTGTCGGAGGAGGAGGTGAAGAAAATGGGTTTCAAGGAAGTGAAGCAGTGAGGCCGTTTGGACCGTACAGGAACTATCACTGGATGTCATGCTTCGGCTGCGCTCAGCATGACCGTTTCATTACTTCATTCAAATCCTAATCCATGTCCATCGCCGATAACATCCACCGCATTAACGCCGAGCTGGCTGGCACGGCCGCCCGGCTGTGCGTGGTCACGAAAACCCATCCCGTCGAGAAGCTTCAGGAGGCCTACGACGCGGGTGCCCGCTGCTTCGGCGAGAATCGGCCCCAGGAAATGGCCGCCAAGCAGCCCCAGCTGCCTGCTGATGTAGAATGGCACCTCATCGGCCAGCTCCAGACCAACAAGGTGAAGCTGCTGGCGCCCTTCGTGCACACCATCCAAAGCGTGGACAGCCTGAAACTGCTGCGCGAAATCAACAAGCACGCCGCCGCCCACGGCCGCGTCATCAACGGCCTGCTGCAGTTCCACATCGCCCGGGAAGAAACCAAGTCCGGCCTCACGCTGGCCGAAGCCGAGGAAATCCTCACCGCCGATGAATACCGCCAGCTCCAAAACGTGCGCCTGACCGGCGTGATGGGCGTGGCTACCTTTACCGACGACGAAGCCCAGCTGCGACACGAGTTTCGGCAGCTGCGCGGCTACTTCGAGCACCTCAAAGCCACCTATTTTGCGGCTGATGAGGCCTTTCGGGATATTTCGATGGGCATGAGCGGCGACTACCGGCTGGCCGTGGCCGAGGGCAGCACACTGGTGCGCGTGGGCAGCGCCATTTTCGGCAGCCGGGGGTAGAGGCCGTATGCGCCTTGCCGCCGACACGTTAACCGCACCCATAACATTGGGCCGGGCGCGGCGGGGCTAACGCGGGCTTCGGGGAAGTTTTTCAAACACAGTCTGGTAGGAATTCTTATCAAATGGGATGAATTCTACCACCCGTCCATTTTGCGTACGCACTACGCCCGTAAGCGAAGCAAAAGGCAGGTTCAACCGGTCCAGCGTGTTGTCGGCGCGCCGGCTGGTGTCGGCCAGTAAATGGGCCCGCTGCCGCAGCTGAGCGCGCTCGGCCGCGGTCAGGTCGCGCAACAGGCCGGAGGATACCAGCGTCACATTCGCTGCCCATGGCGTGGTGGCCAGTTGGTGCAGCTCGGCATGGGCGCAGCCCTGGCAGCCCGCCGCCGGAATGACGACGTACCAATGCTCGCCCTTTGCGGAGAGCGACTGGCGGAAGGTGGTGCGCAAATAATCGGAAAACAACTGCGCCGAATTGGGCGCCTGGCCGGTGGCGGGCGCCGCCGCCGCCGGGGGCGTGGTTGGCGCGGGCGAATTGCACCCGGCCACCAGCAGGCAGGCAATGAGCGAAAGGAAACGCATTAGGAAGAAGGGCCTTGCGCGGCGCGGTAGGTGAAAAGCTGAAAACTGAGGTAGTGCGGGTCGTAGCTGGGGTTTTCGGGCCGCTGGTTGCCGATGAGCACCCCGCGCTGGGTGGGCAGCACGAGGCGCGGGTCGAAAATAGGGGCCATGTCGATTTCGCCCACCACCCGCAGCTTTTCGTCAAGAATCATCAGGCTCCACGGCATGTCGGCATAAGACGGGCGCACGGCTTGATTCGCGGCCGTGGGCATGCCGTGGCGGTACACGCGCAGGTAGCGGTGGCGGTAGGGGTCATGGATGATGGGGCCGTATTCGGGCTCGCTCAGGCGGTATTGGAGGAGCGGCTGGTATTCCTTCCACAGGGCAAACGGCAGTTCCCGTGCCGGCCGGTGGTGGCGGCTGGGCGCGTCGACGACCTGCCGCTCGCCAGCCAGCGAGCAGCGGTAGATTTCGCTAAAAGGCCCATAGGTGAACAGGTAGTCGCCGTTGGGGGCCACGCAGCTTTGCGGGGCCATGACGCCGAAATTGTGCTTTGCGCTCAGAAAAGCGGGGAATTGCCCGGTGTTGTTGTTGGCCCGGTTGGTATCGCGCACGTTCACCACAAAGCCGGTTTTGTAGCGCAAAAACCGGTGAAAAGTGGCGGTGTCGGCCGTAATCATGCCCAGGTCGTCGGGGCCGCAGTGCAGATAAGCTAGGCTGCCGTGGGTGTAGATGGGTTGGAGCGCCGTGTCAATGAAATATTCTTCGCGCCCGTAGATGGGGGAGCGAGGCTGCCATTGCTGTCGAATGACGCCGCGGGCGTTGGTGAGGCACAGGTTGTGCGCGTCGCCGGCCACGAAGATGAGCGAATCCGGGGAAAAAACGCCCATGGCCTCGATGGGCGCCGGGCTCTGGTTGAACAAGTGCTGCAGGTTGATGCGCTGCAGCTCAAGCGGTGCGGGGTGGGGTTTGCCGGCCGGCCGTTGGGTGTGCAGCAGGGTGTTGGTGGTGCGGTCCAGGAAATAAAAATGCTCCTGGCCCCGCAGGCTGTCGTGGCTGTAGCCCACGGCACAGCTGTTTTTGGGATATAAATCCGTGGGTTTACGAATGCGCAGCGTGTCGGTGGCCACCAGCGTAACGGTTTGGGGCTGGCACGCCATGAGCAAGAGGGCCAGCCCCAAACCACTGCCGACCGCCTTCAGCCGGGGTAAAGGAAAAAAGACCCCGCGCTTACGCAGGGTCTTTTTGGGTTGAAGGAAAAAGCGAATCACTCGGGGGCGTACGTTAGTTGCAAGACCATTTCATTCGACGAAGGCGTTAGCTCGCCCGCGCCCGCGTAGTAAAACGATTGCGTTTCGTAGTCCAAGCGCTTGATGTCACACTCGCCGGAGCGCAAGCGCGCCAGGAAAGGGGCGGCTTCCTCGTCGGCCAGAATGGGGAAATACAGCGGCCAATCAGTCCCGTTGAAAAACTCTCTTACCGCATCCGGATTGCCGGTCATGTTGGCGTAATGGTCATTCAACTGTGCCCGTAGCGCACTGCCGTGGATGATGATTTCGGGCAGGCAGTTCCCTTGCCAGTTGTAGCACCAATCCACGTTGTTGAAGAACCGCAGACGCTGCCACCGGTAGAAGTCGACGTTGGCAATGCGGTTCAGCGGCTTCGGGTCTTGCTTTTCCATTCTGCTTTATCGCAGCCGGTGAGTGGCGCTGCCATGCAGGCAATGAGAGCACCAAAAAGGGTAAATTTCTCGCTTTCATGAAATGTTAAAGATGAAAAACTTTTTAATGCTTACTGCTTAGGTTCTCACAGGGTTTAAGAAGTTGCCGAAAAGTTCCCGGATTTAAAAAAAAAAGTTTGTTGATTATTGCAAATAATTGCGTTGTAGCTACAAAAAATAATTAAACTAGCGTTTGGGGGTGGCAAGCCGAACAATTATCTCGGGGTAAGCTACCTTGCCTGTTCCGTCTGCTGCTGCACCGCCCACCCATGCCCGCCACCACCGCGTCTTCGCCTCCGCCGCCGGCCATCCAGGCCAACCAGCACATCTACGACGACTATTTCGAGGAGGAATTCACCCGCACGGTGGACGAAAACATCCTGCAGCTGCTCGACCGCGTGTGGTTTCGGTCGGAGCTGGTTGGTTTCGAGGACTTCCCGCAGCGCAACAACCCCGACCGGCCCCTGATTTTCGCCTCCAACCACTCGGGCATGGCCTTTCCCTGGGACGCCATCGTGGCCTTGTCGCACCTGTTTCGCTACCTGCCCAAGCACGAGCGTATGAGCGACCTGCCACGCCCGCTCTCGGCCCCGCTGCTCTCCCAAACGGCCCTCATGAACCCGTATCTGGTGCGGGACTTCTGGAAAAAATGCGGCTGCGTGGATGCCACGACGCTGAATTTCGAAACCATGATGTACTACCAGGACCACAACCTGATGCTCTACCCCGAGGGGGTGCCCGGCATCGGCAAGGGGTTCAACCGCAAGTACGAGCTGCAGCGCCTGGCCACCAGCATGGTGCGCCTGGGCCTGCAGCACGGCACCGACATCGTGCCCTTCTACACCATCAACGCCGAATACCTCAATCCCTACGCCTACAGCGTGGATTGGATAAACCGCCTCACCAAGAAAATCGGCATCCCCTTCCTGCCGCTCACGGTGCTGCTGCTGCTGGTGCTGGTGCAGCCCTGGGCCTTCTACCTGGCCCTGCCTGCCAAGCTCACCTTCGTGATGGGCACCCGCATCCGCCCCTCCGACCTCACGGATAAGTCTGTCGATGAGCTCACCCGCGAAGAATACCTGGCCTTGAGCGAGCAAATCCGCCAGCAAATGCAGACGGAGATGGACGCCGCCGTGGAAACCTACGGCCAGAGACCCTACCGCTGGGGCGAGCTATGGCAGCGCATGAAGGAAAACCGCCGCTTCTTCCCGTTCTTCCTGCCCTTCGCCTGGCCGGCCGTCTTCACCGAGTTCGAGCGCCTCTACGTAAAGGAAGGCCGCCGCAACTTTCGCATGCAACTCGACCGGCCCGGCGCCTGGCTGCGCATGCTCTGGCGCAACCCCATAACCCTGGCCTATTTCATCCCGTTGTTAGGCTGGATTCCGCTGGCAATCAAAGGCTACAAAGGCAATAAGCTGGGGCAGAAGCCGTAGTTAATAGTCGTTGGAACGGTTGGTAAAGCACGTCATGCAGAGCGCAGCATCTTGCCCGCCACCACTAAACCAGCTGATTAAATGACTTGCTGCGGGCAAGATGCTTCGCTGCGCCCTGCATGACGTTTCTTTTGCCTGGAAACCCACACACCCTCCCCCAAATCCCACCCGAATGCCCTCCTTTCAGCACCTGCTGCTCAAGCAGCTCCTCACGGCAGCGGCCGCGCCGCTGGCGCGCCGCAAGCCCAGCGTGGGCGCCATGCGCCTGGCCATGGAGGCCGGCTCCCTCTTCAACTTCATGCCCTGGAAGGTGAATCTGGAAAGCCTGAAGCTGGATAACCGCCTCGAAGCTGAGTGGCTGCGGCCCCGCGCCGCCCACCCCACGCGAGTGATGCTCTACCTGCACGGCGGCGGCTACGTGCTGGGCTCACTCAATACTCACCGCAGCCTGGTGGGCAGCCTGGCCCAGCGCTGCGGCCTCAACGTGCTCACCATCAACTACCGCAAAGCGCCCGACCACCCGTTCCCCGCTGCGCTCGACGATGCCCAGCTCGCCTACCGCTGGCTGCTGCGCCACGGCCACCAGCCGCACGACATCGTAGTGGCCGGCGACTCGGCCGGGGGCGGGCTGGCCTTGGCCCTGCTGCTGGCCCTGCGCGACGCGGGCGAACCCCTGCCCGCCGCCGGCATTGGCCTCTCGCCCTGGACCGACCTCAACCTGCCCATCACCGCCCTGCGCCGCGTGGCCCGCGAAGAAGGTTTCCTGCTCGAAGCCCTGCAGATGCGCACCTGGGGGCCCCTCTACGCCCACAAAACGGCCCTTTCGCACCCGTTGCTCTCGCCCCTGCAGGCCGATTTGCACGGTCTGCCGCCGCTGCTCATCCAGGTTTCCTCGGCCGAAGTGCTTTACGACGACGCCCTGCGCTTTGTCGACAAAGCCCGCGCCGCCGGCGTCACCGTCACGCTGCAATCCTTTGAGGGGTTGGTGCATTGGTGGCACCTGTTCTGGCGCATCGTGCCCGAGGCCCGTCAGGCGCTCGACCAAGTAGCTGCGTTTCTGGAAAAGCGCTGGCCCCAGGCGGAAGCCGAACAGCGTCGTAGGGCCGCTGCGAATCGTCAGTCTAGTGGAAGGCTGGCGGCTTAGAACGCTGTAGCGCCGCGGGGCCTCGCGGCCCCGGGGGTGGGCGCGCCGGGGGGGGAGGTGTGGGGTCAGAGGGGGGGGGGCGGGGCGGG
>NZ_JAUQON010000011.1 GCF_030580955.1 Hymenobacter convexus
GGGGAGACAGGTGACGGCAGCGCCCAAAAAAAAGAAGGCGGACGGGGACTTCCACAGGGTCCGGGACGGGCCACACCGAGCGAAAAAAAACGCGAAGACGCGAAGTGTCGCGTCTCTACAAAATAGAACTGCCTTTACGCCACCGCGCCGCCGCAGCTGGAGCCGCTGCCAGCCGTGCAGCCATAGCAGTGCTGGTTGACGACGATGGGGCGCCGGGCCAGGGCCGCGGCGTCGAAGTCACGGATGTGCTGCACGGTGCTGGCCACGTGCAGGTCAAGCATCTGGTTAAAGTCACAATCGTAGAGGCCGCCGTCCCAGCCCACCGAAATGGTGTTGCGGCACATCACGCCGGCCGCCGCCACGGGGTTGAAGGCGTTGACGAGCTTTTCCATGTAGCCCGCGTAGTTGCCCGACTCAATCAAATAATCGAGGTAGCGGCTCACGGGAATGTTGGTGATGGCGAACAGTTCGTTGAACACGATGCCGTGGTCCCGCATCAGCGCTTTCTTGAACTGGTCCTGCAGGCCCTTTTGCGAGCCGGGCAGAAAGGCGCCGGCGGGGTTGTATACCAGGTTCAGCACCAGGCCGGTGCCGGGCTGGCCGTAGCCCACGGCGTTCAGCATTTTTAGGGCCCGAATGGAGTCTTCAAACACGCCGTCGCCGCGCTGGCTATCGGTTTTAGCGGCGCTGTAGAAGGGCAGGGAGCTCACCACTTCCACGCCGTGCTTTTTGAAGAACTCGGGCAGGTCGTGGTATTTCTTGTTGGCCACGATGATGGTGAGGTTGCAGCGCACCAGCACCTTGCGGCCCAGCTTGCTGATTTCCTCCACAAACCAGCGGAAATCGGGGTTCATCTCGGGCGCGCCGCCAGTGAGGTCCACCGTCGGGATGTCGGTCTGGGCCAGCGCGTCGAGGCAATACTGCATTGTTTCGCGGGTCATGATTTCCTTGCGGTCGGGGCCGGCATCCACGTGGCAGTGCTTGCACACCTGGTTGCACATCTTGCCCACGTTGATTTGCAGCACCGCCGGCGCCACCGGCGTCAGCGGAAACAGCGCCGCCTCGCGCAGCTTCTCGTGGAAGAGCGGCAGGTGCAGCGTTTCGGCCACCTCGCGGCGCAGCACGGTGAGCTGGAAGGCAGAATCGGCAAGCTGATTGCCGGTGGCTTTGAGGGACTTAATCATGCAACTTAATAGAGGACCTGGATAGTGCGGCGAAAACGCAACCGTAAAAACGGCCGCAAGTTATTGGACGAGGCCGGCTGCCGAACCTTACGAGAAAGCCGAAGGCCGCAGATTTACCAACCGCGTCATTCATAAAAATGTCGCATCCGGCGAATGGTAGTCAGTACCACCCAGTCGCCGAGACGGGGGAAGTAGGTGTGCACCAGTACAATCAGCTGCCCCAGCGCCGAAATAACGGTACGCTGCCGCCGCCGCCGAATGTGCCGCACGATGATGGCGGCCACCTCGGCCTGGGTTTTCTGCCAGCGCGGGGGGCGGTGGGCAATGGGTACGGGCTGCCCGTCGGCGGCCAGCACGCGCTTTTCGGGGTCGTTTTGGGTGAAGCCGATGTGCACCACGCCAAAATGCACGCCCGTACCGGCCAGCTCCAGCCGCAGGGTGTGGGCCAGGTTGGCCACCGCCGCCTTGCCCGCGCAGTAGGCCGAGCCGCTGGGCATGCCATTCAGGGCTGATATGGAGGAAATAAACGTGACACTGCCCCGCCACTTAATCAGGTGCGGCAGCGCGGCTTTGAGCGGAAACACCGAGCCGTACACGTTGCTGTCCATCACCTGCTTGAATACTTCCGGCTGCATATCCGCGAAATACGCGCGCTGCGAAATGCTGGCATTCGTCACCAGAATATCAAGCCGGCCGAAGGCGTCGATGGCCGTGTTGACAAGTTGCTCACAAGCTGCGTAATCGGTCACGTCGGCCACGTAGCTAGCCACGGCAAAACCGGCAGCTTCCAAAGCGGCGCGGGTTTGGCCCAGCCGCTCGGCGTTGCGGCCGTTGAGCACCACGGCGGCGCCATTTGCGCAGAGCAGGCGCGCGGTTTCGCGGCCAATGCCCGACTCGGAGCCCGTGACGATGGCCACCTTGCCGGCAAATAAACCGGAGCGGCCGGCCGGCCCGGCATCAAACATAGTGGTGGATTTTAAACCAGTCGAAGGCTTCGGCAACGGCGTGGGTGATGGGGGTTTGGGGCAGGGCCAGTTCGGTGCGGGCCTTTTGGGCCGTAAAGTAATGGCCGTCGTTGGCCACGGCCGCCATGGCCGCGTTCAGCTGGGCTGGCCGGCCGGTCAGCTTGGTCTTTACGTCGCAGAGCTGTCCGTAGATTGTGGCTAGGCCGGCCGGAATAGGCCACCGCGGCGCCGCCACGCCCAATACGCCGGCAATCAGCGCAAAAGCTTCACGATAATTCAAATTTTCATTGCCCAGAATGTATGACTCGCCCACGCGTCCCATCGTCAGCGCGTTAACGGTGGCCACGGCCACGTCGCGTACGTGCACGTAGTTTTTGCCGCCGGGCGGGTAGCCTGGCAGGCGGCCGTGGTAGAGCTCCAGCAGCAGCGCGTTGGAGGTCGGCTTGGCATCGCCCGGCCCCAGCATGAAGGTGGGATGCACCAGCACGGCCGGCAGCTTTTCCTGCTGAATGGCCAGTAGCACGAGTTGCGTAGCGGCCACTTTGCTATCCATGTAGTCGAGGCCGTAGCCCCGGCCGGCGTAGAGCCAGGTTTCGTCGCCGGGCTTGCGCTTGGTGCCGAAGCCAAAAACGTTGGCCGTCCCCACGTACACGAAGCGTTTAATGCCAGCCTTTCGGGCCATCCGCAGCGCATTTTCGGTGCCGCCAATGTTGGTGAGCATCACCTCCGGATTACGGGCCGGGTTCACCTGGGCCAAGGCTGCCGCGTGAATAAGGCATTCGCAGCCGTCGGCCAAATTGGTTAAACGGGAAATATTAGCGGGCCGGGCCAAGTCCTCTTCGCAATATTCCACGTTCCATTTCGGTGGGAAGGGTGGGGCAGTGCCGGGCCGCAGCAATGCCCGCACGGCGTGGCCGCGCCGCGCCAACTCCTCTACCAAATGGCGTCCCAGGAAGCCGTTGGCGCCGGTTACGAGTACGCGGCCAGGCATCAGCGGTAGTTGAGCAGGGCCTTGTAGGTGCGGGCAATGCGCGGCGGCGGCACGTTCAGAAAGAACATGGTGAAGGCCGTGAGGTTGGCCAGCTGCACGCGGAGCCAACTGTTGGTTTCGTACTTCCGGGCCGACACCACCACGTCCTGCGGCACGATGTAGAACGAGGCCACGCGCCGGATGCGCCGGATGATTTCGAAGTCCTCCATGATGACAAACCGCTCATTAAAGCCCCCCAGTCGCTGGAATAAGGCCTTGGTGATGAACAAAGTCTGGTCGCCGCCGCGGCTCATGATGCCTTTGAAGCGCGTGCCGTAGCTGTTGATGCGCAGCAGCGGGTGCTTCGAATCGAATCGGAAGCGGTAGCAGCCAGCCTCGTGCCCATCGGCCACCGCTTGCCGGATGGTGGCCACAAAATCGGGGTGAATGCCGACGTCGGCGTGCACAAAATACAGAATGTCGCCGGTGGCGTGGGCGGCGCCGTGGTTCATCTGGGCGGCGCGGCCGGGCTTGGGGCTCACCAGCACGGTGGCACCGGCCTGGCTGGCCTGGGCGGCCGTGCCGTCGGGGCTGGGGGCGTCAACCACCAATATTTCGACCTCGTCGGCGGGGGCGTAGCGGCGCAAATCGGCCACCAGCCGGGCAATGCCGGCGGCCTCGTTGTAGGTAGGAATGATAACGCTGAAGGTCATGGCAGGCGGGAAAGGAAGCGCAACTTCCGGCTTTTTCGGCAAACTTGGCGCCGGTTATTTACCCGACCTTACGCAGGCGCGGCAAAGGTGAGTTTGGGCACGGTCAATCTTTTTCGTGGCCCCCGCCCGTATATTCCGGCCACCGACCTTTTTATGAAAAAAACTGCCTTCGCTTTCCTCGCCGCCAGCGCCTTCGCGGCGGCTGCAACTTTCGTTGCGCCGGCCAATGCCGCCGGCGCCCGGCCCGCCGTGGTGGCCCCCCGCGCCACGGCCGCCGTCGACCATTCAGCCTTCGATAAACTGCTCAAAAAGCACGTCAACGACAAAGGCCTGGTCGATTACAAGGGCTTCAAGACCGACGAAAAGGTTTTCAACCAATACCTCGACCTGCTGAGCAAAAACAAGCCCGGCAGCAGCGCCAGCAAGCAGGAGCAAATGGCCTTCTGGATAAACGCCTACAACGCTTACACCATTCGCCTCATCCTCGACCACTACCCCGTGGAAAGCATCAAGGACATTGGCTCGAAAATCAAGATTCCGTTCGTCACCACGCCCTGGGCCATCAAGTTTTTCAGCATTGGCGGCGAGAAAATGAGCCTCGATAACATCGAGCACGGCACCCTGCGGAAGAAGTACGACGACCCGCGCATCCACTTCGCGCTGGTGTGCGCCTCCATGAGCTGCCCGCGCCTGCGCAACGAGGCCTACACCGCCGCCAGGCTCGACGCGCAGCTCGACGACCAGGGCAAGGATTTCCTGAACAATCCGGCCAAAAACAAGATTGCCAAGAACAGCGCTCAGCTGTCGAAATACTTCGACTGGTACAAGGGCGACTGGACCAAGAACGGCCAGTCGGTGGCGAAGTGGGTGAACAAGTACTCCACCACCAAGATTGACGAGAAAACGCCCATTAGCTACCTCGACTACAACTGGAAGCTGAACCAGCAGTAGAGCCCGCACGGTCCGAAACAGCACGTCATGCAGAGCATAGCGAAGCATCTTTACCGCGCAACGCAATCAATCTAATCATAATGATTAGTGGCAGCGAGCAAGATGCTTCGCTGCGCTCTGCATGACGTGCTTTATCAAGACAACTTATCATAACCGCGCTCTATAAAACTTCACTAAATGAGCTACCTCGATACCACCGCCGACGTGTACCGCCAGGCCGCCCAGGAGCCCCAGGTGGGCCTGTGCTGCACCACCAATCCCGTGTGGCAGCTGCCTGGCTTGAGCATCCCCAAGCGCATGCTGGCTATGAACTACGGCTGCGGCAGCACCGTCAACCCGCGCGACCTCACCAACAGCCCCACCGTGCTCTACGTGGGCGTGGGCGGCGGCATGGAGCTGCTGCAGTTTGCCTATTTCAGCCGCCGCCCTGGCGCCGTCATCGGCGTCGATGTGGTAGACGAGATGCTCGAAGCCTCGCGCCAGAATATGGAAACCGCCGAGCAGGAAAACGACTGGTTCCGCAGCGAGTTCATCGACCTGCGGGCCGGCGACGCCCTGCACCTGCCGGTAGAGGACGAAGGCGTGGACGTGGCCGCCCAAAACTGCCTCTTCAACATCTTCAAAGCCGACGACCTCCGGCGCGCCCTGCAGGAAACCTACCGCGTGCTCAAGCCCCACGGCCGTCTCGTGATGTCGGACCCCACCTGCGAGCAGCCCATGAGCGACGAGCTGCGCGCCGACGAGCGCCTGCGCGCCCTCTGCCTCACCGGCTCGCTGCCGCTGCAGGAGTATTTGAATATGATTACCGAAGTCGGCTTCGGCACCGTGGAAGTGCGCGCCAAGCGCGCTTACCGCGTGCTGGCCCCCGGCCACTACGCCACCGATGAGCTTATCTACATCGAAAGCGTGGAAGTGTGCGCCATCAAAGACCCCATGCCGGCCGACGGGCCATGCATTTTCACGGGCCGCACCGCCATCTACTACGGCGGCGAAGAGTTGTTCGACGACCAGAAAGGCCACGTGCTGATGGCCAACCAGCCTCTGGCCGTATGCGACAAAACCGCCGGCGCCCTGCTCGCCCTCGGCCGCAACGACATCTTCGTGTCGCCCTCCACGTTCCACTATGACGGAGGCGGCTGCTGCTAATTAGCGGTTGTTGAACTGTCTTGTCAGGACGTCATGCTGAGCGCAGCCGAAGCATCTCTACCGTGTAAGTAAACCCAATCGGATGAATTACTTGCACGGTAGAGATGCTTCGACTTTGCTCAGCATGACGTTCTCTTTTTGTTGTCACAACCCATGCAAAAGCTGCCCACGCTGCTCTGCCTTTGCGCTTTCCCGCTTATTAGCCACGCCCAACAGCCAGCCAAGCCGGCCGCTGAGGTGCGCCGCTACGCCATCGAAGTGGCCGGCCTGCGCGTGGGCACCATGACGGCCACGCGCCAACCGCCCGTCGGCGCAGAGGAAGTGTACACGCTGGTAAGCGACGTGAAAGTGAACTTCTTATTCTACCACCTGAAGATTTACTACCAGGTGATGAACCGCTTCCGCAACGGCCAGCTGCTGCTATCCACCGTGGAAGCCCACACCAACCAGGGTGATTTCCAGTCGCGCACCGAGTGGAAGGGCGACTATTACACCATCTTAGCTGACCAGTACAAACACCACTACGAAGCCACCGAGAAACAGCCTATCCGCTACGCCGTCACCAATCTATTCTTCGCGGAGCCCGCTGGCCAAACCCGGGCTTTCGCGGAATATTTCGGCGATTATTTCGCCATGAGCCGGGCCAAAGACGGCACCATCCGCGCCGTGCGCGACGGCCGCGAGGACGAGTACCAGTACGCTAACGGCCAGCTGGTCACCATCATCAAGAAGAACCCGCTCAAGAATTTCATCATCCGGCTGCTGCCGTGAGGCGGGCTACCGGTCGGCAAACGTCTGGCCGGCGCGCACCATGCGGCGCAGCAGCGGGCTGGCGCGGTACCGGTCTTCGTGGTACTCGTCGTAGAGTGCGTCCAGTGTGGCCAGCACCTGCGGCAGGCCCAGTTCATCGGCCCAGGCCAAGAGGCCTTTGGGGTAATTCACGCCCTTAGTCATGGCCAGTTCTAAGTCGGCTTTCGAAGCCACATTGAAGGCCAGCGCGTCCACGGCTTCGTTGATGAGCATAGCCAGGATGCGCGTCAAAATCTGGTTGCCCAAGGCCTCGTCGCGCTTGGGCTCAGGCAGCGGAGCACCTTCGGCATAGCTGTAGAAGCCACGGCCGGTTTTGCGGCCATAGTAGCCGGCCTCGAACAGGCGCTTTTGGGTGAAGGACGGCTTGAAGCGCGGGTCGAAAAAGAAGGCGGTGAACACCGATTCCGTGACGCGGTAGTTCACGTCGTGGCCGATAAAATCCATCAGCGCGAACGGGCCCATGCGAAAGCCGCCCAGCTCCGTCATGGCCCAGTCGATGGTGGCCGTGTCGGCCACGCCTTCTTCCAGCAGCCGGATGGCTTCGCCGTAGAACGGCCGCGCCACGCGATTCACGATGAAGCCCGGCGTGTCTTTGCACAGCACCGGCAGCTTGCCCCAGCTTTGCACCAGCGCCCGCATTTCCTCGGCCAAACCCTCACGCGTCTGCACCGCGGGAATAACTTCCACCAGCGCCATCAGCGGAGCGGGGTTGAAGAAGTGAATGCCAATGAACCGCTCCGGCCGCTGGCAGGCCGCCGCGATGGACGCAATGGACAGCGACGAAGTATTGCTGGCCAGGATGCAGTCGGCCGACACCACGATTTCGACTTGCTTGAATACCTGCTGCTTTATGCTCAGTTCTTCCACAATGGCTTCGAGCACCAGCCCGCAGCCCGCAAAATCCTGCATATCGGAAGTCGGGTGCACACGGGTGATGGCAGTTTCTGCTGCCTCCAGCGTCATTTTGCCTTTCTCAGCCTGCTTGCGCAGCGCAGCGGCGATGCCGGTGGTGGCTTTCTCCAACGCTGCGCTGCTTTGGTCGAGCAGATAAACTTCATGCCCGGCCACGGCCACTACCTGGGCGATGCCCGCGCCCATGGCGCCGCTGCCGATAATTCCGATAATCATTCGTTTAGCTTAGTTGTGGCACTTGAAGTAGTCGAACGGCTCCAGGCAGTCGTCGCACTGGTAGTGCGCCTTGCAGGCCGTCGAGCCAAACTGGCTCACCAGGTGCGTATGCGTTGATTTGCAGACCGGGCAGCGCACGGCCGTATCCTTGCCAAAAAGGTTGAGCATGTGGCCGGTGGCCGTGCCGTCCACCGGCGGGGCGATGCCGTAGGCTTCCAGCTTGCTGCGGCCGGCCTGCGACATCCAATCGGTGGTCCAGGCCGGACTGAGCTGGTTGTGAATCACTACGTTTGGGTAGCCCTCGGCCAGCAGCCGCAGCCGGATTTCGGTGGCAATGACGTTCATGGCCGGGCAGCCCGAATAGGTGGGCGTAATGGTCACGGCAATCTGCTCGCCCGTGACTTTCACCCCGCGCACAATGCCCAGGTCCAAAATGCTGAGCACCGGCACTTCGGGGTCGCTCACTTCTTCCAGCAGCCGCCAGATGCGGGCTTCGGTGGGAGCGGCGGCCGTCACCATGTCAGGCCGGGGTAGGTGCGCTGCATGTATTGCAACTCGGACAACAGGTAGCCCAGGTGCTCGGTGTGGCGGCCGGTTTTGCCGCCCAACTGCGCGAAAACAGGGGCCGGCAGCGGCACCGTGGCCTCAGCAAAAACGTGCTCGGTGTGCGCCTGCATTTCGGTCAGCAATGCGGCGTAATCGGGCAACACACCAATTTCCTGCAGCGCGGTTTCGGTGGCGGTGGGCGTCGTCAATTCGCTGCCGAAGCGCCAGAGCGTGGCAATGGCTTTGTCGAGGCGCTTGCGGCTCTCATCGGTGCCATCGCCGAGGCGAATGACCCATTCCGAGCTCCACTTCAAGTGGTAAGCAGCTTCCTTCACCGACTTCTCGGCAATGGCGGCCAGTTGGGCGTTGGGGCCGTCCTTGAGCTTGCGCAACAGGTGGTAGTGGAAATTATCGAACAGAAACTGGCGCAGAATGGTGTGCGCAAAGTCGCCATTGGGCTGCTCTACCAGCAGCGGGTTGCGGTATTCCACGGCGCTACGCAGGTAGGCGAGGTCGTCCTCGGTGCGGCCCTGGCCCTCCAGCTCGGCGGCGTATTGGTAGTAGCTGCGCGCCTCGCCCAGCATATCCAGCGCGATGTTGGCCATGGCCAAATCCTGCTCCAGCACGGGGCCGTGCCCGCACCACTCCGAGAGGCGGTGCGCCAGAATGAGGCTGGTGTCGGCCAGCTGCAACACGAAGGGAAACAGCTGGTTCGGGGCAGCGGCCGGAACCGAAGTAGCCGGCGTTTCAGGCAAAGTAGCAGACATAAACAGCGGGCTTACATGTGTTTAATGGAATCCGGTACCTCGTAGAACGTGGGGTGCCGGTACACTTTATCCGCGGCCGGGTCGAAGAAGGCTTCCGAGTCGTCGGGGTTCGACGCGTGGATGTGCTTCGATTCTACCACCCAGATGCTCACGCCTTCCAGCCGGCGCGTGTACACGTCGCGGGCGTTTTGCACGGCCATGGTGGCGTCGGCGGCGTGCAGGCTGCCCACGTGCTTGTGGTCAAGCCCCTGCTTGCTACGGATAAATACCTCCCAGAGAGGCCATTCAGACTGGTTCATTATGCTTTTTGTTGATTCTAAAAAAGCCGTCATGCTGAGCGCAGGCGAAGCATGACGGCCTTTTCAATTTGTTATTCACCAGAACCCTACGCCGCCACCGCTTCCCGCGCCGCGCGCTTGGCCGCGTGGGCATTGGCCGCCTCACGCACCCAGGCACCTTCTTCGTGGGCGTCCACGCGAGCCTGCAGGCGCTCGTGGTTGCAGAGGCCGTTGCCTTTCACCACGGCCCAGAACTCGTCCCAGTTCACTTCGCCAAAGTCGTAGGCCTGGCGCTCTTCGTTCCACTTTACTTTTTCATCCGGCACGGTCAGGCCCAGGAATTCGGCCTGGGGCACCATCATGTCCACGAATTTCTGCCGCAACTCGTCGTTGGTGAAGCG
This sequence comes from Hymenobacter convexus, assembly GCF_030580955.1. Lineage (GTDB taxonomy): Bacteria > Bacteroidota > Bacteroidia > Cytophagales > Hymenobacteraceae > Hymenobacter. Next base: position 9,860 of record NZ_JAUQON010000011.1, read on the forward strand.
CTTGATGCGCCAGTTCATGCTTTGCGCGGTGTTGGGTGAGTCGGCGTCTTTCGGGCCGAACATCATCAGCGTGGGCCACCACCAACGGTTGAGGGCTTCCTGGGCCATTTCCTTCTGCACCGGCGCGCCTTCGCACAGCGTCTGCATCACCTCGAAACCCTGGCGCTGGTGGAAGCTCTCCTCCTTGCACACCCGCACCATGGCCCGGGCATACGGGCCGTAGCTGGTGCGGCACAGCGGCACTTGGTTCAGAATGGCGGCGCCATCTACCAGCCAGCCCACGCAGCCCATGTCGGCCCAGCTCAGGGTGGGGTAGTTGAAAATGCTGCTGTACTTAGCCTTGCCCGAGTGCAGGTCGGCCAGCATCTGGTCGCGGGTAGTGCCCAAGGTTTCGGCGGCGCTGTAGAGGTAGAGGCCGTGGCCGGCTTCGTCCTGCACCTTGGCCAGCAAAATGGACTTGCGCTTGAGCGAAGGCGCCCGCGTAATCCAGTTGCCTTCGGGCAGCATGCCCACCAGCTCGGAGTGCGCGTGCTGCGAAATCTGGCGAATCAGAGTTTTGCGGTAAGCGTCCGGCATCCAGTCCTTGGGCTCGATGCGAATATCTGCGTCGATGCGGGCCTGAAACTGTTCTTCCGGAGTGAGGACTTTTTCGAGGGTTTCCATGGGATTGGGTGGGATGGTGGTGGAAAGATTGGGCAAAGAGAACGTCATGCTGAGCGCAGCCGAAGCATCTCTGCAGCGCAACGCATTTAATGAAAGAGGGTTACTGCTGCGGTAGAGATGCTTCGGCTGCGCTCAGCATGACGTTCCTTATTTGTACGACAATCTCAATTCTTACTGGTCAAAATCAACTGTCACTTCCGGCGTAGTAGGCCGGGCCTGACAGGTAAGTACGTAGCCCTTGGCAATTTCCGTTTCCGAAAGCGAGTAGTTTACGTCCATCTCGGCGGTGCCGGCCGTCACGCGGGCGCGGCAGGTGCTGCACATGCCGTTTTTGCAGGAATAAGGCGCATCCACCCCAATGGCCAGCAACGCATCCAGCACGGTATCGCCGTAGTACGACATGGCCAGCGGGTAGGCACGGCCGTCGAGGCGCACCGTCACCTGGCTTTTCTGGTCGTCCTCACCCACCGGATGGGTAGCAGCTTTCACTGCCGCCACGCCTTTGGTAGAGGCAAACAGCTCAAAATGAATTTTCTCCGACGCCACGCCGGCCTCGGCCAGCGCCTGCTTCACGCCGTGAATCATTTCTTCGGGCCCGCAGATGTAGGCTTCGTCGAGCTGCGCGGCGGGCACCATCTTCTGCAGAAACTCGGTGGCCTTGGCGTAGTCCAGCCGGCCGAAAAACAGGTCACTATCGCCCTGCTCGCGGCTCAGCACGTGGTACACGCTGAGACGGTTCAGGAATTTATTCTTCAGGCCGTCAATGGCTTCCTTGAAGATAATGGAGTTGCGCCCCCGATTGCCGTAAATGAGGTACACGTGGCTGTCGGGCTCGGTCAGCAGCACGGTTTTGGCAATGCTCAGGATGGGCGTGATGCCGCTGCCGGCTGCAAACAGGGCGTAGCGTTTGGCCTGCGTGGGGTGCAACGCGGGCGTGAAGCGACCCTGCGGCGGCATCACGTCCAGCGTGTCGCCCACGTGCAGGCCGTCCATGGCCAGCGTCGAGAAACGCCCTTCGGGCACTTTCTTAATGGCTACGCGCCACTCGTCGTCGAGCGGGCTGCTACAGATGGAGTAGGAGCGCCGCAGTTCCTCGCCCCGGTGCTCGCGGCGGAGCGTCAGGTACTGGCCGGGCGTGAAGCGGAAAGTTTCGCGCAGCTCGGCCGGCACGTCAAACGCCACCGAAACGCAGTCGGGCGTTTCACGGCGAATGTTTTTGATTTTGAGTGGATGAAACCGGCTCATGGGTGGGAAGGGGATGAGCTGTGGAAGCAACGGGCCCGTTGAAAACCACTGGCCAACGCCTGGGCGCGGGGTAGCAACATCAGCCGGGCACTGACGCGTTTCCAAAAGTAGTCATTATAACCCGAAAAGCTAACGAGTGTTTGTTATTCGGCGCGCCATGCTCCGGCCAGTCATTCATGCATTAACCCCAAAGGCGCGCTAAGCCCGGGGCGGGGCCGCCAGGCCCGTTCGCATCAGCACGAAAAGCCCGGCCACCGGCAAGGGGCTGATGATGAAATCGAGCAGCTGCCGGCTGAGGCGGTAGGCCCAAATAACATCGCCGCCCAGCTTGCCCAGCAGCACCAGCGCCACGTACGCCGCCAGCGCGCCCGCGTAAAGCCGCCACACCAGCCGCCACTGCTCTGGCAGTAGCAGGCGGAGCAACAGCAGGCTGACTACCAGATAAATGGCCGCATAAGTAGCTACGGCGGGCAGCAGGCGCTTCACCACACTGCCATTGATGCCCTGCTGGAAGGCGGCGGCCTGCCGCGCCAGCCCCAGCGCCGAAAGGGCCCGCTGCCAGCAACTGGTCAGAAACAGCACCACCGGCTCCTCATAAAACCCCAGCAGCAGCAAAACCAGCAGCAACAGGGCCACCAGTGCCCAGCGTGCGCGCGCCGGCACTGGTGCGGCCTGCTCGGTGGCTATACTAGCTGGGCGAGGCATCCGGGGGGAGCGGGGTATTAAGAGCCAGGCGACGGGCCCACAGCATCCAGAGGCCAAAAATGCAGCCGTATACCACCACGTTGAAGGTGTAGTGGTGGTTGAAATCGACGGTTTGGTGCGAGTAGTGGTGGTTGATGGACAGGGCCGCCACGCGCAGCACATTCAGCCCCCAGATGAGGGCAATGCCGGCCGGAATAAACCAGGCCTTGTGCCGCCAGGGCCCCGGAAAAGCCAGCACGAAACCAGCAAACAATGCGTACAGAACCAGCCCATTACAGGCCGGGTACACCACCACCGAGGGCTCGCCGTTCATCAGCACGAGCTGCCCGTTGGTGGGCGCCACGGCCGCCTCGAACCCCGCGGCTTGCAGCAGGCCCACGCTGGCGCGGGTAATCTGGCCGCACAGCGCCGCGTCGAGGCGACCGTCGGGCCCCAGCCATTGCTGGTAGGCAAAAAACCAAGCCAGATACATCACCCCGGCCACGAACAGGAAGCGAAACAGCAGTCGGTTATCGGGCGGGGCGCCGGCGGTGGGAGCGGTGGGATGCATGGATGGGGGAATGGGGACGACTGCAAAACTGCAAAACAACGACGGCCTACCAATCAAGGAAGGCCGTCGGTCGGGCTGAGCTACGCCAGGCGGCGGGGTAATTAGGCTTTTTTGCGACGGTTGCGCAGGCGCTTAAGGCCATAGGCCACCCCGCCGGCCAGCAGCAGCGAAGCACCGCCATCGAGCGGCACATCGGTGGTAGCGGGGGGCGTGCCGGGGGCGGGGCCGCCGGTGCTGGGGCCCTGGGCCAGCAAAGTGCCGCTACACGCTACAATGAGGGCAAGGGCTGGTAGTAAACGGTTTAGACAAAGTGATTTCATGCGCAAGAGCTGAAAAGGTGAAGAAGGCAGGTGAAAAGTCGGCAGGAGTAAATGTAAAGCAATATTTTGGAATGCAAACCCCATCAATTAAGTGCAGAAGGGTATCACATTTCAATTTTATCACGGCGTTATTCAATCACCGCGCGCTTGGCCAGCGTTTGCTGGCTGGCTGGCTGGCTGGCTGGCGGCCGAAGCATTTATACGCCGGCGGCCCGCGGTTGGGTGTCGAAGCCGGCGAAAGGATGAAGGCCGGCCAGGCTTCTGGTGGCAGCCGGGCGCAATGCCTACCTTGCGGCTCTCAATTTGGCTTGCTATTCCGTTATGCTTCCTGCTTCCGATACGTCCCTTCCGGCATCTGCCCCCGTCGATTATCATCCCCTCATCCGCCAGGTTTTTGCCGAGATGGGCAAGGTGGTGGTGGGGCAGCAGTCGCTACTCAGTCGCCTGCTCATTGGCCTGTTCACGGGCGGCCACATCCTGCTCGAAGGCGTGCCCGGCCTGGCCAAAACCCTCACCATCTCCACGCTGGCCAAGGTGCTGCACCTGCACTTCCAGCGTGTGCAGTTCACTCCCGATTTGCTGCCCTCCGACCTGGTAGGCACCATGATTTACAACCAGAACCAGTCCATCTTCGAGGTGAAGAAGGGGCCGATTTTCGCCAACCTCGTGCTGGCCGACGAAATCAACCGCTCGCCCGCCAAGGTGCAGAGCGCCCTGCTCGAAGCCATGCAGGAAAAGCAGGTCACCATCGGCGACACCACCTACCCGCTCGACTTGCCCTTTCTGGTGCTGGCCACCCAAAACCCCGTGGAGCAGGAGGGCACCTACCCGCTGCCCGAGGCCCAGGTTGACCGCTTCATGCTGAAAGTGCACGTCGACTACCTCAAGAAGGCCGATGAACTGGAGGTGATGCGCCGCATGGCCAACCTCAGCTTTGTGGAAGACGTGCAGCCCATTCTCACCAAAGCCGACATCTTCGGCATTCGTCAGCAAATCAACCAGGTGCAGATTTCCGACACGTTGGAGAAGTACCTCATCGAGCTGGTGTTTGCCACCCGCCGCCCGGCCGACTACGACCTTCCCGAGTTTGCCCAGGCCGTGCAGTTTGGGGCCAGCCCGCGCGCCAGCATTGCCCTGCACCGCGCCTCCAAAGCCGTGGCTTACCTCGAAGGCCGCGACTACGTGCTGCCCGAAGACATAAAAGAAGTGGCCGCTGATGTGCTCAACCACCGCATTCTGCTCACCTACGAGGCCGAGGCCGATGGCATCCGCACCCAGGATTTGATTGAGGCCATTCTGCGCAAGGTGCCTATTAGCTAGCCAGCCCTTTCTGCCAGGGCCATAAAAAAAGGGCTGACCATGCGGTCAGCCCTTTTTTGGTGCTAAGCGGGAGGGGGTTATTCCACCACCACGCGCTTCACCACCACGTCGTTGCCCGATTTCAACGTCAGCGAGTACACGCCGTTGGCGAGGTTGCTCACATTGAAATCGGCGGTGCCGCCGGCGGCGGGCAGGTTCAGCTGGCGCACGAGCACCGTCTGGCCCAGCGCGTTGCTCAGCGTGGCAGTGGCGGCGTGCAGGTTGCCGGCCGGTACCAGCAACTGGAAGCTGCCGTGCGCGGGGTTGGGAGCCAGGCCCACCGTGGCGGCCAAGGCCTGGTTGCGGGCTGCGGTGGGCGTCGAGAAGGTTACATCAATGGCCAAACGGGGAGACAAAGTCGACGCAACGAGGTCGGAGAACGTAGTGCCGTCGGCCGAGATGAAGAACGTAGCCGGGCGCAACGGCGAATCGGTCAGGAAGGCCAAGCCGATGTTGGTGGTCGTTAATTGCTTGACGCCAACGTAGAAATCGCCGCTAACTGCGGTGCCGGGAATGGTTACGGCATCGGGGCCGGCTACTGCGGGCCGGGTGCGTGTGGGCGAAGTGTAGAGCAGCGTGCCGGGGGTGCCCGTGGCGGTTGCTCCGTAAATCACCACTTGGTAGGTGCTGGCCGTGGTGCCCAGGAAGGTGGGCGTAACGGTGGTGATGGTGGTGGCCGGCGTGGCGCTGTAGCGGGCCAGGAGTAGGATGTTGGCCGTGGTATTGGAGCCAATGCCGCCGGAGTAGGTGGTAGTGCCAGCCGGGAAGTGGCTCGCGCTGGTGCGGGTGATGGTTTGAGTAGCGGTTTTGGAGTTGTTGGTGGCTACTGCATCAGCCGGGACGGTGGCCGTCAGGGTATTGGTACCCGTGGTGCCCGTCACCGGGTAGGTGAAGGTGAGGGTAGTGGAAGCGCCAACAGCCAGCGACGCAACGGTCTGCGTGTTGGTATAAGTAGTGCCACCGCTCACGGTCAGGGTCACCGGCAGCGCCGTGAGGACAGCAGAGCCTGCGTTGGTAACGACAACCTGAGCCGTTACAGGCGAGCCATAGGCGCTCGAAACCGTGCCCAGCGTGTAGATGGTCGTTACAGCGGCATCATTGGCAGCCGGAGCCGTGATGCAGATGGTGAAAGCACCTTGGGTATCGCCCGAGCCGTAGCCAGCCACAGAAATGTAGTAGGTGGTGTTGGGGGTGAGGCCGGTTAAGGCCAACGGAGCCGAAACGGTGTTGTTAGTCCCGCCCGAGGCACAGCCGATTTCCGTGAAAGGACCAGCAGCGCCGCCGGTGGTAGAAAACGCCCGCAGGTAGCCGGCAGGGTTGCCGGTTACTTGTATCGTGGCCGAAGTGCTACCCGCGCCGCTAGCGGCGGTGGTAAACTTATACCACACGTCTTTGGGGTTCACGGCGATGCCGCAGGCGGCGTTGGGGTTGGTGCCGTTGGTGTAGCCGTTGGCGGTGGTGGTAGTGGCATTGACGTTGGTGCCGTTGGTAGGCGTGCAGGTGGTGCCCAGCGTCAGCGTGATGGCAGTGGTCGGGTCGTCGTTGACGGCAGTAGGAACGGTACCCGGCGCAAAGCGGTACGTGCGGCCCGCGTCGGGGCGCACGTTGCCGCTGTAGTTGAAGGCATCGGTCGTGTAGAAGCCGGTGGAAAAAGTAGCCGCGCTCCAGGCAACGGTGCCGGTGCCGGGCTTGGTTACCACAATCGATTGGTTATTGGTAATGCTGGAGCCTTTGATGCCTACAACGGCAAAACGGTAGTCATTAGGCAAGGTGCCCTGCACGGCGGTGCCGTACACAAACTCGATGTTGTTGGTGGTTTCGTAGAGCTTCACTTGGAAGTTCATCGAGCCGTATTGCTGGTCGTATTCCAGCGTTTTGTCGGCCACGTTTTTCCACTGAATGGTGCACACCCGGTTCGGGGCGGTACCGGTGGTGGCCACGCGGTACTCCGTGCCCCCGGCGGCTGTGCCGGCCATCAGGTCGAAATTGAAGGGAGCCAGGATGTTGACATCGGCGGCGTTGGTGCTTTCGAAGGGGTCAATCTGGGTAGCCGTCATCGATTCCGGCAGAAACAGGTCGGCTGCCGACGGAGCCGTGGCCCCGAGCTTGATGAACCCGTTCGTGTTCAGCACAAACTGAGTAAACGCCGTCCCGTTGAAGGTAAACGTGAAGCCGATGCCTTGGGCAGTCGAGTTGGCGTCGTCGGTGTTGGCCGTGGAGATGGCCGTGCCTGTGGCGGCCAGGTCGGTATAGGTACCCGCGGCGTTTACGGCCGTGGTGGGGCTATAGCCTAATTGCGCGTGCGCCGCGAAGGAGGACAGCAGGGCAACGGGCAGCAGCCGACTAGCTCGTTTCAGCTGCGTTTGTAGGGATGTAAACATGAAAAAGGGAAAAGGTGGTGAATACTGAAAAAGGGAAAAGATGTGACGAATAAAACGGCAATAGCCCCCGCCCAGGGCCGGGCCGGGCCTAACCTGTGCCCAAATTACGACAGCAACCGCAAAACTGCCCGGCTCACCTCCGCAGTTGGGGCCTGCGACCCCGCGCTAGGCGTTGGCCACTTGCGTTAACTGCCGCAAAGTAGCTGCATTGTCGGCCGGGTTGCAGTCCGCTACGGGCACAAAGGTGCGGGCCGGCTCGCCGGGGCGCTGGGCCAGGCCGTAGGTGTAGGTCTTGTCATAGTAATCGAGCACCAGCTCCACCATGCGCGGGAAGTCGCCCGCTTCCACGGCCGCCAGGGCCTGCTGGGTGGCCAGGCCGCCCAGGCGTTTGTGCAGCCGCTCAATGGCCTCGGCCAGCAGGGCGGGGCTTTCGGCGCCGTACTCGGCAGCCAGCTTGGCCACGCGGGCGGCGCGGGGCACTTCCAGCACCCAGCGCGGTGCGGTGCGCATCTGCTCAAACAAGGTCGGTGGAATGGTGAGCCGGCCAATCTGGCGGCTCTCGTCTTCTACCCACACCGGCGCATCGGTGGGCAGGTGCAGCATGGCAGCCGCCAGGTTGTTCTCGAACTGCTCTTGGGTGGGCTGCGCCGGCTGACCGATGCTGCCAAACGCCGAGCCCTTGTGGTGGGCCAGTCCTTCGAGGTCGAGCACCGGCTGCTGGTGGGGCGCGGCGGCCAGGGCGTGCAGCACGTCGGTTTTGCCGCTGCCGGTGAGGCCACCCAACACCCGCCACTGCCGCGGCTCGGCAAAAGAAGCCAGCACCGCGCGGCGGTAGTCCTTGTAGCCCTTGTCCAGCAAATGCACTTTGAAACCCGCCAGCTCCAGCAGCCACAGCACCGCGCCGCTGCGCATGCCGCCGCGCCAGCAGTGCAGGCGCACTTCCTTGCCCGGCGCCAGCTTTTTGGCCTGCTTCACCATCTGCGACATCTTCGGCCCGAAGAATTCCAGGCCCAGGTGCACGGCCCGCTCTTGGCTCACCTGCTTATAGGTAGTGCCGATGCGGGCCCGCTCCTCATCCGTAAACAGCGGCAGATTGAGCGCGCCCGGCACGTGGCCCTGCGCAAACTCAATGGGGGCGCGCACATCGAGGATAGGGTAGGGCAGGGCTTCGAACTCGGCGAGGGGGTGGCGGGGCATGGTGGGTGGGTACGTAATAACAGAAAGAATAGCCGGCCGGGCCTGGGAATGGCGCGCCACCGGTGGCGCGCCTAACGCAGCTGCCGCCGGTACAGCTGCACGGTGTTTTCGAGGCCCAGGTACAGGGCATCGCACACCAGGGCGTGGCCGATGCTCACCTCGGCCAGCTCGGGCAGCTGCTGGTGCAGCCAGGCCAAGTTGTCGAGGTCGAGGTCGTGGCCGGCGTTCACGCCCAGGCCCAATTGGCCGGCGCGGGCGGCGGTGGCGCGGTAGGGGGCCACGGCGGCTTCGCGGTCGGCGAGGTACTGCACGGCGTAGGCTTCGGTGTAGAGCTCGATGCGGTCGGTGCCGGTGCTGGCGGCGGCTTCTACCAGGCGCACGTCGGGGTCGAGGAAGATGCTCACCCGGCAGCCGAAGGACTTGAGCTCGGCCACCACTTCGCGCAGGAATTGCTGGTGCGTCACCACGTCCCAGCCGGCGTTGGAGGTGATGGCGTCGGGCGCGTCGGGCACCAGTGTCACCTGCTCGGGGCGCACCTCGCGGCACAGGGCCACGAAATCGGGGGTGGGGTTGCCCTCCACGTTCAGCTCGGTGGTCAGAATGGGTTTGAGGTCGCGCACATCCTGGTAGCGGATGTGGCGCTCGTCGGGGCGCGGATGCACCGTGATGCCCTCGGCCCCAAACCGCTCGATGTCGCGGGCGGCTTGCAGAATGTCGGGGCGGTTGTGCCCCCGGGCGTTGCGCAGGGTGGCCAGTTTGTTGATGTTGACGCTGAGCTTGGTCATGGGCGTTAGGGCAGGAGGGTGTATTGGGTTGACGAAGGTAAAAGGAACGTCATGCAGAGCGCAGCGAAGCATCTTGCCCGCGCCATGCAATCCAGTTAACCGGGGTTACTATTGCGGGCAAGATGCTTCGCTGCGCTCTGCATGACGTTCTTTGTGTCGTTCTGTTTATCCGTCACTCCACCAACCCACCAATCCGCCTCATGTTAAAAGACACCATCGACGCCGCCATCAAGCAAGCTATGCTGGCCAAAGACAAACTGCGCCTCACCGCCCTGCGCAGCATCAAATCGCAAATCATGCTGGCCGAAACCGCCGAGGGTGCCCACGGCGCCGCTCTCACCCCCGAAGCCGAGCTCAAGCTCCTCAACAAAGCCGCCAAGCAGCGCCGCGACGCCGCCGCCATCTACAAGGAGCAGTTCCGGTCCGAACTGGAAGAAAACGAGCTGGCCGAGCTGGCCATCATCGAAGAATTCCTGCCCGCCCAGCTCACCGAAGCCGACCTGGTGGAGCGCCTCGTGCACATCATCCAGCGCGTGGGCGCTACCGGCCCTTCCGACTTGGGCAAGGTAATGGGCGTGGCCGCCCGCGAACTCTCGGGCCAGGCCGATGGCAAGCGCATTTCCGACGTGCTGGGCCACCTGCTCAATAACACAAACCTGTAGGTGAATGGGTGGATTGTTGAATGGTTAGATTGCTGAATAGCTGAATTGGTTCATCTGTCCGGCCAGCCGATTCAACAATCTAACCATTCAACAATCCACCCATTTAAAACAATGACTGCCCTCGACATCCTTCTTCTCCTGCCGCTGGGCATCGGGGCCGTGAAGGGCTACCGGCGCGGGCTGGTGCTGGAAGCCGTGTCGCTGCTGGCCTTTGTGCTGGCCGTGATTGGGGGCCTCAGCCTGCTCTCGGCGGCCGTGCCGCTGGTGCGGCAGTACGTGGGCGATGCCTTCGGCATGCTGCCGCTGGTGTCGTTTGCGCTGGTGTTTGTGGGCATTATGTGGGGCGTGCACCTGCTGGGCGGCCTGCTCAAAACGGCGGTGCACCTCACCCCGCTCGGCGTGCTCGACAACCTGCTCGGTGGCGCGGCCGGCGTTCTCAAGTGGATACTCGGCCTGAGCCTGCTGCTGCACGGCACCGGCCTGGCGGGTTTGCACCTGCTGTCGCCCAGCCTCGTGGCCGGCTCGCAGGTGCTGCCCATCGTGCGGCAGGCCACGCCGCTGGCCCTGCAAATCACCGGCTACGTGCTGCCCATTGCCCAGGATTTGCTGGTGCGCATGCGGGCGGCGTTTGTGAAGGGGTGAGGGTTATTTTCCTCTGATTTCCACTCAAAAGAATGCGTCTGCTGCTGCTCGACAATTTCGATTCCTTCACCTTCACCCTGGCCGACTACCTGCGCCAGCTAGAAGCCGAAGTCATCGTGCGCCGCAACGACGTGCCCTTGTGGGAACTGCAACAAATGCATTTCGATGGCATTGTTCTCTCGCCCGGCCCCGGCACGCCCGCCCAGGCCGGCGTAATGCCCGCCGTCATTGCGCATTATCATCAGCAGGTGCCCATGCTGGGTGTATGCCTGGGCCACCAAGCTTTGGGGGAATTCTTCGGCGCCACCGTGGCCCGGGCCGCCCGGCCCGTGCACGGCAAAGTGTCGGAAATGCAGTGCGCTCCCGATGAGGCGCTTTTTGCGGGGCTCCCTGCTACTCAACCAGTCACGCGCTACCACTCGCTGCTGCTGCGCGAGCCCCTGCCCGAAGCCCTCGTGCCGCTGGCTCGCACCACCGGCCCGGTGCCCGAGCTCATGGCCCTGCGTCACCGCACGTTGCCGCTCTACGGCGTCCAATTCCATCCCGAAGCCCTGCTGACGCCGCACGGGCTGGCAATTTTGGCCAATTGGCTCCGTTGTTGTATCATTGCCAAAACCGCCGGTAATTGACGAGAAACGAGATGGAATTGCGCCGCCAGCACCAACACGGGTACGAGTACGTCGACGAAGGCCAGGGCCCCGTACTGCTCCTGCTGCACGGCCTCTTCGGCGCCCTCAGCAACTGGCAGGACGTGGTTGAAGAATTTTCTACCGACCACCGCGTCATCATTCCCCTGCTGCCTATCTACGACATGCCCCTCACCCAGGCCGGTGTGCCAGGCCTGGTAGCCTATGTCGAAGGCTTCGTGAAAGCCCTGGCCTTGCCACCGTCCTTTACGGTGCTCGGCAACTCGCTGGGTGGCCACATAGCTTTGGTATATGCCCTCAGCAACCCCACCCGCGTCAATAGCCTGGTGCTTACCGGCAGCAGCGGCTTGTTTGAGGACAGCATGGGCGGCTCCTTCCCCAAGCGCGGCAACTACGCCTATGTGCAGGAGCGGGTTGGCTACACCTTCTACGACCCCACCATTGCTACCCGGGAGCTGGTCGATGAGGTGTTCAACGTCACCAACTCCAATGCCAAGTGCCTGCGCATTATCTCGATTGCTCGGTCGGCCCAGCGCCACAATTTGAGCAAGGAGCTGACGAAAATCGGGGTGCCCACGCTGCTGGTCTGGGGGCTGAACGATACCATCACGCCGCCACCGGTGGCCCACGAGTTTGCCCGCCTGCTGCCCCACGCCGAGCTGCGTTTCCTCGACCACTGCGGCCACGCCCCCATGATGGAGCGCCCCGCCGGTTTCAATGCCTACCTGCGCCACTTTTTGCGTACTACCGAAACCGCGCCGGCCGTGGCTGCCTAAAGGGCAGTTATCTTTTTGGCCGGCCCGATTGTTGTTCACCAGACCATCACGCTTCAGGGTGCTGTTTTATTCTATCCTTTCCACCAATCCTGCCCTTATTGCCGTTTACCTCCTTATCAGCTACGAATATGCCCGCCCTGCTCGCCGAGGACTTACTCAACGAAATGATTCCGCCCCTGAAAGGCACCGATTCGGCGGGCAAAGCAGCGCGCTGGCTCGATGAGTTTCATGTGGCCCAGCTGCCGGTGCTCGACAACCGTCACTACCGTGGCCTTGTTACCGAGTCTGACCTGGCCGACTTTGACGACCCCGAAACCCTGCTTTCCGAGCTGCCCCTGGGTTATGCCGATGCCTACGTGCGCCCCGACCAGCACTTCTACCGCGTGATGGAGCTGGCCATTGAGAATAAAATTCAGCTGGTGCCTGTGGTCGACGAGCACCAGGAATACGCCGGCGTGGTCACCATTGCCGATGCGCTGGCGGCCTTTGGCCAGCAGCCGGCCGGCGGGCAGGGCGGCATCATCGTCCTCACCATGGAAGAGCGGGATTACTCGCTCACCCAAATCAGCCGCTACGTGGAGGAAAACAACGCCAAGGTCCTCAGTGCCCTGGTAGCCCAGGACGAAGTGGACCCCTACCGCATCCGTCTCACCCTCAAGCTCAACACCGACAACCTGGCCCGCATCACGGCCACGCTGGAGCGATTCGGCTACGTTGTCACGGCCCAGTTCAGCGGCACCGCTGCTCCGAACGAAGACGAGCAGGACCGTTACGACGCCCTGCTGCGCTACCTGAGCGTCTGATAACGGGTGCTCGGAGTCGTCTTATTATTCCTGCGGATGCTGTTGGCCAGCCCGGCCCCCAGCCAGACGCCTACCGACACGCTGCCTCGCCCCCTGAAGCCAGTGGTAGCGCCCGCCGATACGCTGGTGCGCGTGCTGCCCTGCCCCGGCGTGGCGCGTGCGGCCGTGGGCACCATCCTGTTTCTGGGCAATGCCATCACCAAGGAACGCATCCTACGGGTCGAACTCGACCTCCACGAAGGCGACACCCTCGCCGTGGCTGATGCCGCTGCCCGCCTCGAAGCCAACCGCAGCCGCCTCTTCAACCTGCAGCTTTTCCACGCGGTAGTGGTGCAGGCCAGCTGTAAAAATGGGCGCTGGCTCATCGTATTCGGCCTGCAGGAGCGCCTCTACACCTTCCCGGTGCCCATTCTTTCCCTCGCCGACCGCAACCTGCGTTCCTGGCTCGACCGCTCCGACCGCTGGCGCCGCGTCGATTACGGCGTTCATCTGGTGCGCACCAACTTCCGCGGCCGCAACGAACAGCTGAGTGCCAACCTGCAGCTGGGCTTCAACCGCAAATACGAGCTGTTCTACGAGGCTCCCGGCCTGGGTCGTTACCGCCGCCTGGGCTTCGGCGTGGGCGCCTCCTACTACCAAAGCCGCACCCTCGACTACATCACCCAAGCCGACCGCCTCGTGCCATTTCGGGCCGACGCGGGCTTTCCCATCCAGCGCTTCTACGCCACGGGCGGGCTGCGCCTGCGGCACACCGTCCAGTTTCTCACCGCTTTCGATGTGTCCTATCACCGCGAGCGCCTCGCCGACACCATCGCCTACTACAACGCCGACTATTACCTCGGCCGCACCCAGCGCGAGTACCTGGATTTCACCCTCACCAGCACCCGCAACCAGCGCCGCACCTTTGCCTACCCGCTCACCGGGCAGTTTGCGCAGGTGTCGCTCTCGCACCGCGTTTTTCTGGGAGGCGTTGCGCCCAGCATCACCACGCTACACCTCAGCTATTCGCGCTACCTGGCGCTGGGGCACAACTTCTACTACAGCCTCGGTCTCAGCGCCCAATCGCGCCTCGCCCGCCGCCTCGCCTACGCCGATACCCGCGCCCTGGGCTACGCCGACCTCGTGCGGGGCTACGACGAATATGTTATCGACGGCCGCCACTACGGCCTGGTGCAGCAAGGTGTCTCCTACGCCCTGCTGCGGCCCCGGACCATTCAGTTGGGCAGCATCGACAATCCGAAAATTAACACAATCCCGCTGGCCCTCTACCTGAATATCTTTACCGATGCCGGCTACGTCATTGCCCCGGCACCTCCGCCATCAAACCGCCTGCCCAACCACTTTCTTCGCTCCATCGGCCTCGGCCTGCACCTCGTCACGTACTATGACCGGGTCTTCACCGTCGAGTACACTTTGAATGGCCTGGGCCAAACCGGCTACTTTTTTCGGGCCGAATTCCCCATCTAGCTGCCGCTGCCAGCTCGTTCGGTTATTTATTTGTTATGAATCACCCAAGCGAACCGGCCCTTCCAATGCGCCAGCCCCTCGTTCTCTCCGCATGAAAATCGCCATTCTCGGCAAGCCCTTCGACGACGAAGCCGCACCGGCCATCCAAGCCCTGCTCGACGACCTGGCCGCGCGCCGCGCCGAAGTCCGCATCGGTGAGTCCTTCCGCACCTTTCTCGACAACCGCCTGCGCCTGCCCCCCGGCACCACCGAGTTCCGCCGCGGCGACTCCCTGCGCGGCGTGCAGTTCGTGCTCAGCATCGGCGGCGACGGCACCCTGCTCGACACCGTCACCTACGTCGGCAGCCTCCAAATCCCCATCCTCGGCATTCATACCGGCCGGCTCGGCTTCCTGGCCACCATCACCCCCGACCGCATTGCCCAGGCCATCGATGCCCTTTATAAAGGCCATTTCACCATCGAAGACCGCAGCCTGATTCGCGTCGATACCGACCCCGACGTCTTCGGCAGCCTCAATTTCGGCCTCAACGAGTTCAGTGTCCTCAAGCGCGACACCTCGTCGATGATTGTCGTGCACACATATATCGACGGCGAATACCTGAACTCCTACTGGGCCGACGGCCTGGTGGTAGCCACGCCCACCGGTTCCACGGGCTACTCCCTTAGCTGCGGCGGCCCGGTAATGCTGCCCCAGACAAACAATTTTATTATCGCTCCCGTATGCCCTCACAATCTGAATGTGCGGCCCCTCGTCGTGTCGGACCAGAGCGTGATTTCCTTCGAAATCGAAGGCCGTAGCACCAGCTACATGCTGGCCCTCGATTCGCGCTCCCTTCCCGTCGAAGCCTCCGTCCAGATTGCCGTTCGCCGTGAAACTTTCAATGCTCGCCTAGTAAAATTAAATCACGTTAACTTCCTTAGTACCTTGCGCAGCAAACTTAATTGGGGCTTAGACCGCCGTAATCCGGTTGGTAGTTAACTAAAAATGAACAGGTTTTTTATTGAAAAAATCGCCGAAAGTTTTTTTAGTTCCCGATTACGCCTACTTTTGTCACCGTCTGAAACTGCGCATTCACTGCACTGCCCTCAACACCTCGAAACTCGAATCATCATTTTCGTTGCCTTATGAAAAATATTTTCACTTATTCCTCGGCACTTGTGCTCGGCTTGGCCTTGGTGGCTACGCCGGATGCAGATGCCCAGCAGTTCAGCAAGCGGAAGCAGTACAACTCCATCGGCTTCAGCCTGAACGCGATGAACTACTTCGGCGATGTAACTCCGGTTACCAACTTCACCAGCTTGCGTTTGGGTGCTACCCGCGTTGGTGCCGGTGTTTCTATCACTCGTCGTTTTTATCCGCGTGTGTCTGGCCGTTTTGGCCTCTCCTATGGCCGCATCAGCGGCGACGACTCGCAGGCCGCTAATCAGAACGACCCCAACGCCCGTTTCCGCTACAACCGGAATTTCTCTTTCCGGAATGATATCCTCGAGGCTTCGGCTGTTGCTGTTATCGACCTGATTGAGAACCGCAATAACTACCTGAAACGTCCTGACTTTGTGCCTTACGTTTTCGTAGGCGTAGCCGGTTTCTATAACAACCCCAAGGGCCTGGTAGGCAAGAACAGCCTCGGTCTGACCGAGGGCGAATACATCGCCCTGGCAGACCTGCAGACCGAAGGGCAAGCCAGCAAGTACGGCCAAACCCAGTTTTCGATTCCGTTCGGCGGCGGTATCCGCTACCGCATCAACCGCAACTTTGATGCAAGCCTCGAAATCGGCTGGCGCAAAACGTTCACCGACTATCTGGACGATGTAGGAGGCAAGTTTGCCGACCCGTCCAAGTTGGTAACCCCGGCTCAGCAGTACTTTGGCCGCGACATTACCCGCAGCATCTCGATGCCGGACGCAAATTTCAACCCCGGTAAGTACCCCGGCTTTACCGACCCCATCGCTCAGCGCGGCGACACCGGCAATAAGACCGACTGGTACATCGTTACCGGCGTCACGCTGAACTACATCTTGACGCCCCGCATCAAGAACCCCAAATTCCGCTAACCAGCGGCCGCTGGTTGAGACCCTTTCCAAGCCAGCAATTAGTTTAAATGACGAATTCGACTTTCAATACCGCACTCCTCGTTTGCCTCGTGCAAGCGGGGAGTGTTTGTTTTTGCGCCTCAGCAAGTGCGCAAAATACCAGCGAGCTGGGCATTGGCATTGGTGCCACCAACTACCGCGGGGAAATCTCGCCGGAGTACCAGCTGCAGAACAGCCGGCCCGCGTTTACGGTATTCTACCGCAAAGACGTGTCGGTGCCGATTACGCTGCGAGGCGGATTTACGGCCGGGCTGCTACGGGCGGCCGACGACAACGTGAGTGGGACAAATGGGGGAGTGCCGCCTCTGCTGGCCTACCGGCGGGCCAATACGAAGGGCAGTGTTCTGGAGGCTTCTGCCGTCGTGGAATACAACTTTCTGGACTATCACTACCGCACCGATAAGATTCACTTTACGCCCTACTTGTTTGCTGGGGTGGCGGCATTTTATGCCAATACCAGCACAGTGACCAACAACGCTCAACTCGGTAACGATTTCAACCGGGACGGGGCTATGTTGGGCTTTTCTATTCCGGCAGGGGCTGGTTTGAAGTATGCGTTGTCGGAGCATCTCAACCTCGGGCTGGAAGTTGGGGTGCGGAAGGCGTTTACTGACCAGCTTGACCATTTGGGCGACCAGGACCCGTTGCTGGTGAATCCGCACGACCAAGATTGGTATTACTACAGCGGCTTGAGCCTGTCCTATACTTTTTATAAGATACCTTGTCCCAGCCAGTATAAAAAGAATAAAAAGCTACTCAAATAGCAGTTGATGCCATAGAATAAGCTGAAAAATAAAGAGACTTTGCCTTGTCGCGACAGCTATGCTGAAAGGTATGCCGCCGCTAAATGCAACCATTTCCGTAACTTGCGGCCTCTTTTAGCGAAACCGCAAAGATGACCGGCAAGGCCGATATAGATACTCAAAATATTCCCGCTCATGTGGCCGTCATAATGGATGGCAATGGGCGTTGGGCGAAGCAACGGGGTGGCCTGCGTATGTTCGGGCACCAAAGTGCCATCACGGCCGTGCGCGAAACCGTGGAGGAGGCTGCCGAGCTAGGCGTGCGCTACCTGACCCTTTACGCCTTCTCGACCGAGAACTGGAACCGTCCGGCCCTCGAAGTGATGGCCCTGATGCAGTTGCTGGTGCATACCATTCGGCAGGAAACGGCGACGCTGCTAAAAAACAGCATTCGACTGGAGTCCATTGGCGATATCAGCACACTGCCGAACAACTGCCAGCGCGAACTTGCGGAAGCGATGGAGCTGACCAAGGCCGGCACCCGCATGACCTTGGTGCTGGCTCTGAGTTACAGCGGACGTTGGGACCTGACCCAGGCCGCCCGGCGCATGGCTGCTGACGTGGCCAACGGCCAGCTACAGCCTGCGGATGTGAGCGAAAAGACCGTGGCCAGCTACCTAGTGACGGCCAGCATGCCGGACCCGGAGCTGCTTATCCGGACCAGTGGGGAGCAGCGCATCAGCAATTTTCTGCTGTGGCAACTGGCTTATACCGAGTTATATATTACGGATTTGCTGTGGCCGGATTTCCGGAAAGAGCATTTCCGGGAGGCCATTCGGGCCTACCAGCGCCGGGAACGCCGCTTTGGCAAAACCAGTGAGCAAGTAGCTGTCTCTTAAATTTTTGTAATTTTTCTTGTGCGTAATTTAGTTGTAAGATTAGTGCTGGCCTTGGGAATGCTGGGGAGTGTGGCGGGCCATTCGGCACGCGCGCAACAAGCAGCCCCGCCGGCGGGGGACGAGCCCAAAAAGTACCAGCTGGGCGGCGTTACGGTGAGTGGAGCTCGCAACCTCGACCCCAATACGCTCATCAGCCTGTCTGGTTTGCGGGTGGGCGATGACATCAATATCCCGGGCGAAGAAATTGGCAAATCCATTCGCAAGTTGTGGGGACAGGGCTTGCTGGGCGATGTGAGCGTGACGATTTCCCGCATCGAGGGCAACAAGATTTTCCTCGATTATAACGTGAAGGAACGGCCGCGCTTGTCGAAGTTCACTTTTACGGGCATCCGCAAAGGCCAAACGGAAGACCTCACCAAGAAAATTGCGCTCATTCGGGGCAAGGTGGTGACCGACGCGCTTTTGAATAACACGCGCGCCCAAGTCCGTAAGTTCTTCGTGAACAAAGGCTATCTGGATGCCAAAGTGAACGTGGTGCAAGTGGCCGATTCGGCGCTGGCCAACAGCGTGGCTCTGCGCATTGATGTGGACAAAGCCTCGAAGGTGCGGATTCATGACATTTCTTTCGAGGGCAACAAGGCCTTTTCGGACCGCAAACTGAAAGGGAAGCTGAAGAAAACGAAAGAGCGTAAGCCATACAAGTTCTTGACCGCCGGTAAGTTCCAGCGTAGCGAATACGAAGAGGACAAGAAGAAGCTTATCGAGTTTTATAACACTGAAGGCTACCGTGATGCGGCCATTGTGAGCGATACACTGATACGCGACAGTCAGGGCCTGGCGCTCAGCATCAAAGTGGACGAGGGGCCGAAATACTACTTCCGCCACATCACCTGGACCGGCAACTACCTCTACGACGACAAGACGCTGGCCAACGTGCTGGGCATCAAGCCGGGCAGCCCGTATAGCAAGGAGGTGCTGGATAAGCGCATGAATTACAACCCCACGGGTCAGGATATTTCGTCGCTTTACCTGAACGATGGCTACCTCTTCTTCACCATCGACCCAGTGGAAACGAAAGTGGATGGTGATTCCATCGACATCGAAATGCGCATTAGCGAAGGTGTGCAGGCGCACATCAAGGACATCAATATCTCGGGCAATACCAAGACCAGCGACCACGTGCTGCGGCGCACCTTGCGCACGCTGCCCGGCGACAAGTTCAACCGTGAACTGCTCATTCGCTCGCAGCGGGAAATTGCCACGCTGGGCTATTTCGACCCGGAAAAAATTGGTATCAACCCGGTGCCGAACCAGGCCGATGGAACGGTGGACATTAACTACACCGTCGTAGAGAAGCCTTCCGACCAAGTGACCCTGTCGGGCGGCTGGGGCGGCTACGCCGGCTTTATTGGGACGGTGGGTTTGGTTTTTAATAACTTCTCGTTGCGCAAGGCCAGCAATTTCCGCAACTGGACGCCTGTGCCGGCCGGCGACGGCCAACGTGTGGCCCTGAACGTGCAGGCCAATGGCGTGCAGTACCAGGCGTATTCACTGTCGTTTACGGAGCCGTGGCTGGGTGGCCGTCGCCCCAATTCCTTCTCCTTTAGCCTCAACCACAGCGTGCAGCGGGCCGGTGCGGCTTTAGACGCGGCTTCCGACCAGTTCATTAAAGTAAACAGCGCCACGGTGGGCCTGGGCCGCCAGCTGCGCGTGCCGGATGACTACTTTACGCTCAGCAACTCGCTGTCGTATAGCCAGTACAACACGCAGAACTACATTGCCATTGCCGGGGCTACCACGGGCACGTTCAACAACATCACGTTGAACACCACGCTGGCCCGCAATAGCATCGATAACCCGACTTATACCCGTCGGGGCTCTTCGCTGAGTTTGAGCGTGAACCTGACGCCGCCGTACTCGCTGCTGAACAAGGACCACACCAGCAACGAGTGGATTGAGTTTCACAAATGGATGTTCGATGCCTCGTGGTTTACGCCCATTGTGGGCAAGCTGGTGCTGAACACCCGCGCCCACTTCGGCTACCTGAGCACTTATAACTCGAACCGCAGCGTAGGACCGTTTGAACGCTTTAAGATGGGCGGCGCGGGCCTGGGCTACAACGGCGGCGGCAACTTCCTGGTAGGTGCCGATTACGTGGGCCTGCGCGGCTACGCCGACCCGGGCGAAGCCTTCGCCATCCCCACGGCACAAGCGAACCAGCCCGGCGGCATTGCCTTCAACAAGTACGTGCTGGAGATGCGCTATCCGGTGAGCCTCAACCCCGCCGCTACGGTGTATGTGCTGGCCTTTGCCGAAGCCGGCAACGCGGTGGATGCCTACACTAACTACAACCCCTACAAGCTGTATCGCTCGGCCGGGGTAGGCGCCCGAATCTTCATGTCGGCCTTCGGCTTGCTTGGGTTTGACTTTGGCCACGGTTTCGATGCAGTGATTCCCAGTGTGTCGGGCGCGGGCAACCAGGACTTCAACCGTTTCCACTTCATCATCGGCCAGCAAATTCGCTAGCCGGGCACTAGCAGGCGACATTTCACGTTTCCTCACCTATGAAGAACATCAGTGGCCTGTGGCTGGCCTTATTGTTGCTATTGGCCGTGCCGAATGCCCAGGCGCAGAAATTTGGCTGGGTCGACTCGGAGTTTATTATGGGCAAGATGCCTGAGTACGCCAAGGCCAAAACCGAACTCGATGCCTTGTCCGATACGTGGCAGAAGGAAATCGAGGCCCAGAAAAAGGACCTTGACAAGCTCTACCGTACGTATCAGGCTGAAGAAGTGGTGCTGACGGAGGCCATGAAAAAGAAGCGCCAGGACGAAATTCTGAAGAAGGAGCAAGACATCAAGGCCTACCAGAACAAGCAGTTTGGCTACGAAGGCCAGCTGTTTAAGAAACGTCAGGAACTGAATAAGCCTGTGCAGGACAAAGTATTCGAGGCCTGTGAAAAGGTGGCCAAGAAGAAGAGTCTGGCGGTGCTGTTCGACAAATCCGGTGATTTGACCATGCTCTACACCAATCCGGCGCACGATTACACCGAATTTGTGTTAGAGGAATTGGGCTTGGGGGCTGAAGACCGCAACCAGCCCGGCCCCAAAGGCCCGCTTAAAACCGTGGCCCCGCCCAAAACCCCGGTCGACCCCAATTTTGAATCGGATTCGGGCACGCCCGAACCGGTGCTGACGCCTAAAACCAAGGCGCCGGCGACTAAATCGACGAGGCCGGTGAAGAAGACCTCGAAGTAATTACCTTTGTCCCAACATTTTTCCTGACCCTTTTTCTTTTTGATGAATCTCGTGAAAATCTTTCGTCTGACGCTCGCCGCCGCTCTGCTGACCGCCGGAACCCTGGCTGCCACTTCCGCGCAGGCCCAGGCTCCCCTGAAAATTGGGTACACCGACGTGCAGTACGTGCTGGCCCAGATGCCCGAAAGCAAGCAAATTGAATCGGACCTGAAAGCCTACAATTCGCAGCTGGAAAACCAGCTCAAGAGCAAAACGTCCGAACTGGAAACGAAATACAAGGATTATCAGCAGAAGGAAGGAACGATGACCGACATCGTGAAAGCCGACAAGCAGAAAGAGCTGCAAGCCATGCAGCAGTCCATTCAGGAGTTCCAGCAGAGCGCGCAGCAGTCGCTGCAGCAGAAGCAGCAGACCCTGCTGAAGCCGGCCCTCGACAAGCTGCAGAAAAACATTGACCTGGTGGCCGATGAAAACGGCTTCACCTACGTGTTCAACTCTGATGGCGGCGGCAGCCCGCTGCTGTTGCACGCGCCCAAAGATGGCGACATCTCGGACTTGGTGTTGAAGAAAATGGGCATCACCCCCGGCGCCGCTGCTCCGGTGGTTCGTCAGCCTACCAACACTCCGGCTCCCGCGCCAGCCGTGAACAAGACGCCGAGCAAGACCAAAACCAAAACCAAGTAGTGCCATAATGGCCGCAACTGCGCCTAGGAAAAGCCGGAGCATCCGCTTCGGCTTTTTTCGTGTTAACAAGGGTAGAAGCCGATGGAAAATACATTTGATGACGAACTGCTGGGTATCGGGCCCGACGAGGAAGGCGACGAGCTGTATGAGCACCATCGCATCGTAGTCGACCGCGGCCAGGAACTGCTGCGCATCGACAAGTTCCTGCATAACCGCCTGCGCAACACCTCGCGCAACAAGATTCAGGAAGCCATTCGGGCCTCGGCGGTGGAGGTAAACGGCACGGCCGTGAAGCCGAACTACCGCATCAAGCCGCTCGATACCATCACCATTACCCTGCCCGAGCCCCCGCGCGATGACCGGGTAGTGCCCGAGGAAATGCCCCTCGACATCCGCTACGAGGACTCGGAATTGCTTATTGTGAACAAACCGGCTGGTCTGGTGGTGCATCCGGCCTACGGGCATTGGCAGGGTACGCTGGTAAACGGCCTGGCTTTCCACCTGGCTAACCTGCCCACCGGACGCAACGGCGAAATACGGCCGGGGCTGGTGCACCGCATCGATAAGGATACGTCGGGCCTGCTCGTCATCGGCAAAACGGAGTTTGCGATGACGCACCTTTCCAACCAGTTTTTCCATCATACCATTAAGCGCAGCTACTTGGCGCTGGTGTGGGGCACGCCGCCTGGGCCCACCGGCACCATTCGGGGCCACATAGGCCGTAGCGTGCGCGACCGCAAGGTGCAGGCCGTGTATCCCGACGGCGAGCAAGGAAAGGCCGCTGTGACGCATTATGAGGTATTGGAGAACTTCGGCCCCGTCACGCTCGTGCGCTGTGTGCTCGAAACCGGCCGCACGCACCAGATTCGGGCGCACATGCAGTACCTCGGCCACCCACTGTTCTCAGATGCCACCTACGGCGGCGACCGCATTCGGGTAGGGCAGAATACCGGCGCCTACCGCGACTTCGTAGAAAGTGCTTTTCAGACGATGCCCCGGCAGGCCTTGCATGCGCGCTCCCTCGGCTTTGTGCACCCCACTTCCGGCGAACAGTTATTTTTTGAGGCAGAACTGCCGGAGGACTTTGCGGCGGTGCTGGAACAATGGCGCAAATGGGCCGCTTAGCGCCGCCCGCATAAAGCAAAAAAAGCCCCGCTGTTAACACAGCGGGGCTTTTTGATTATCACCAATCGTTACTTTTTCTTAACGGTGGTCGTGGTGGTTTTCTTAACCGGGGTGCGGGCCGGGGTCTTCAGGATTTTGATGTTGTCCTCGGCTCCCTTGTTGCTGGGGTCTACGGCCAAAACCTGCTCGAAATACTTCACCGCGCCAGCCTTATCACCAGCGGTAGCGCTGTACACACCCAACTGGCCGTACGACTCGATAACACCAGACTTGAACTTCGCCGGGTCGGCACCTTCGGCTTTCGAAAGCTCAATGTACTTCTCGTAGTATGGCTTGGCTAAGCCCTTTTTGCCATCGGGGTCAAGGTTGTTGTTGACGCGGGCACGCTCCAGATAACCGGGCGCGTAGGTAGGCTTGGCAGTCAGGATGATGTTGTATACACTGTCGGCGCGGGTGTATTGCTTATCGCCGGTGAAGGCAGTTGCCAGACGGAACTGGTCGGTCAAGTCGCCTTTGCAGTTAATCAGCTTGTATTTATACACGCTGATAGCGCCCTTGTAGTCCTTCTTGTTGGCGTAAATGGTAGCCAGGTCGTTTTGCAGGTCGCACGCCTTCGACGGGTCCTTCTTAATCATCTCCTGAATGCCCGCCACAGCTTCGTCGCCTTTGCCGGTGCGGCTCAGAATCTTGTTCTTGTAGGCATAGTCTTCCGGAATGATTTTGTCCTTCGGAGCAACCTTCAGGTATGTTTCCATTGCTGCTGCTGCGCCGGTGTAGTCACCGGTTTCATACAGCAGGTAGGGCTTCAGACGATTCATCGTCAGGTTGTTGGGTTCAACAGCCAACACCTTGTTCACTTCGGCCAAAGACTCAGGATACTTCTTCGTCAAATACAGGAACGACGCGTATTGCGCATTCGTAGAAGACGAAGGCTCTGCCAAATCCGTGTACTTCTTGAACGTGCTCAGCGCCAAATCGTACTGGCCAGCGTAGTAGTACATATCGGCCAGCTCGCGGTAAGCAGGGGCGTAGCTGGGGTCCAGCTCGATGGTTTTGTTCAGGGCCTCCCGGGCAGCGTTGAAGTTGCGGGCCCGTACGTCCAATACGCCTTTCTTATAATAGGCCTGGGCGTAGCTGGGGTTGGCCGCAATGGCGCGGTCAAAGCTGGTCATAGCTTCGCCACCACCGTTGTCGGAGTGCAAATAGATGTCGCCGCGGGCTACCATCAGGGCCGGGTCGTCCTTCTTGAAAGCCGTTTGAGCGGCCGTCAGGTAAGTCTGCGATTTGCCGGCTTCCTTGATATCAGCCTCCCCGTAAGCCTGCGCAATCATCGTCAGGACTTTGGTGTCTTTGTTCTTGGTGGCTTTGGCAGCAGCGTCAAATTGCGCCTCAGCCGGGGCCAACTGGCCTTTGGCGAGCAAAGCCCGGCCGGCGGCTACCTGGCCAAACGGCGTGGTACCAGCGGCTTTGTTGAAGTAGTAAGCAGCCGAATCCGGCATGTCGCGCATCTGATACAGACGGCCCAGCTCAAACGCCGACTCGGGCGAAGAGCCGGGGCGCAGCATGGCGCGGGCTTCGTTGTAACGGCCCAGCTCAATGGCGCGCTGGGCTTTCTGTACGTCTTGGGCGGTGGCCGCCGTAGTGCCTGCTGCCACAAAGAGGGCGGCGAGCAGCGGCTGTTTCCAGGGCTTGAAACTCATAGGATGATGAAAAGATGAAAAGCGTAAGTGAAAAAGAGTACGCGCAACTAGCGCTTACAGTTTAGGCGTGGTCACGATGCGGGCCTGCATCTGGGCCGGCAGCAAGCCCGACTTCTGAAAAATCAGCTGACCACTTTTGCCTGCTACGAAGGATGCAAACCCTGTGCCTAATCCGGCCCGGGCCTCCCGGCTGATGATGTAAAGGTTGCGCCGGAGCGGGTAATTCTGCAACTCGGGGTGTTCCGCCATCTGCGCCGGCGTCTTCTCGGCTAGGTACACCTGGTAGGGCTGGATGTAGTCGGCGGACGTGGGGTTGGGCCGGGAAGTGATGCTGGCCACCCGCACCTTATTGGCAAACTTCATGGCGGCGGGGTCGTCGCGGTCTGATATCCAGTTCACGCCCACCACGCCAATGGCGTTGGGGTGCGTTGCAACATAATCAATCAGAGCGGGGTTCGATGTCGCGGCAAAAACCCGGGGCGTCAGCGCCGCGCCGCGTGTCACCGAGTCGCGCACGAAGCGCGCCGTGCTGCTGCGGTTGGCATCGAATACCACGTTGATGGCCGCCAGGCCTTTTTTGCCGCTAATCTGGTTCCAATTGGCTTTTTTGCCCGTGAAAATATCAGCCAGCTGCGCCACCGTCAGCAACGAGTCGGGATTGGAGCGGTTGAGCACAATGGCCAAGCCATCAATGCCGATATGCGTGGTGCGCGTGCTGATTGTCTGCTTCTCAAAGTCCGCCTTTTCCTCAGCGTTCAGCTCCCGCGACACCACCGCCAGCTTAATCTTGTCATTCACCAAATCCACCATCACCTTCTCTTCCGGCTGAAAAGACGTCTTCAAATGTGCATTGGGGTAAAGCTTGCCAAACGTGTCAATCTCAGCCTGCAGAATGGGGGCAAAGGTTTCGTCTACGCCTACGGCTACGGTGCCACTGGTGGGCGTGTCCTGGGCGCCCGGGGTGCCGGGCCCGTTGCAGGAGGCCACCACAAGGGCAGTCGCCAGCATGGTGGCCGCGCCGGTAGTCAAAAATTGCGTGCGCTTAGTCATGGTCGTTAGATGGAATATTTTTGCGAAAGTGGGCTTGGTAGACCCGGAAGAAACGCAGGAGCCCGTAAAGAACGAACACCGAACCCAAAACGCGGCGCGCAATTGGCCCCAAGGTGATGATGCTGCCCGCAGTTGGCGCGTCCGCCGTCCACCAAAGCCAGGCTCCCAGACCCATATAAACCAGGGCCATTATCAAAGCAAAGTAACGAACCAGGCGCTGAGGCGACTTCCCGAGTCGCTCTTCAGTTGTAGGGATGTTGAGCATGAGGCAATAAGCGCAGGAATGGAGATGGATAAACCATGAAACGGCCGGTAAAGGTTCGGATGGCCCGAAGATGGCCTCGGAATCAGCCCACAAAAAAGCCGAAAATTAGCCGCTTTTCATAGTTGCGGACAATTTTCGGCTTTTCAGCAGGCTGCCGCCGTTGTGCGTGGCGCGGGCGGCTACTCAAACTGAAACGTAATGGGCAGCGTGAAGCGCACCGGCACGGCGTGGTGGTTTTGCAGGCCCGGCGTCCAGGCCGGCATCTCGCGTACCACGCGGGCCGCTGCTTCCTCGGTGCCATAGCCCAAGCCTTTCAAAACCGTGACTTCCCCAATCGTGCCATCCGTCTGCACCACGAAGGAAACGAATACTTTACCAGATACCTGCGCCGCCAGTGCCGCTGCCGGAAACCGCAAATGCTTCTGCAGGTAGCGCTGCAAAGCTGCCCGACCGCCCACAAAGTCCGGCATCACTTCGGCATACAGCACTGCGGCCGGAGCGGGTACCGCGGCGGGCCGGGCCGAGTCGGTACTTGGCCCGGTGCTCAGCCCAGTGCTGCCCATGGCACCATCGGCATCAGCCACTCCGATTTTTGCCGGGCCGGTCGGGCCCACATCGGGGAGGAGTTTCGTGTCAGCTTCAGGTTTCACTTCATGGTCGGGCGCCACCTGTGTCTTAATAACAGCATGCGGCACCACCGTCACGGCCGGGTGTGCGGCGGCTGGCGGTGGCGTAGGCTTGAGTTTGGGCAATTCGTAAATCTGAGGGTGCGGCTGTGGCATCTCGGGCAGCGTCGGGCCCGCTATTGGCGCATCCGCAAAAAGCCTTTTGGCCGTCATTCCTGCCAGGAACAGCAGGGCGCAAGTCGTCAGTGTGATAGCCAACGCCGACCCCAGGTGACGCTGGTAGGACCGACGCAGCTGAAAGGCGCCGTAAGCTTGGTTGCGGCCTTCGAAAACAATGTCATCGAGCGAGCCAGTGAGCAGAATGGACGTGGACATAGCAGTGTGGGTTGAGGTGAAACAATCGAACCCAAGCCACATCAGCGGGGGCCCTCCGCCACTGGCTTGCCCACATTCAACGATGGGTACGGATGTTATAGTATGCAAGCATACCTTTTTTATTGCTTAAAATATTAAAAATGAAAACCCCGAATCAAGCCGTTAAGCTTCATTCGGGGTTCTCTTACTACTTGACTTACGGCAGCAGTGCTCTTTACTGGATTTTGAAGGTAATCGGCACCGTAAACGATACACTCACTGCGCGGCCGTTCTGCTTGCCGGGGATGAACTTAGGCAGGGTTTTCACCGCCCGAATCGTCTCCTCGTCCAAGCCAGAGCCCAGTCCTTTTACCACTTTCACATCCGAAACGTCACCTTGGGCATTCACCGTGAAGCTCACGAAAATGCGGCCTTCGACTTGGTTGCGGAGTGCCAGGGGCGGGTACTTGGTGGCTTTCTGAATGGCTGCTACGATGGCACCGTTGCCGCCGCCGCCGGGCAGCTGGGGCATCTGCTCCACGTAGGTGTAGACTTTGTTTTCTACCACCTCTTCAACCACTTTGTCGCCTTCACCCGAAAGTTCCGACAGGTCCGGAGCAGCATCGGTATTGCCCTTCACGGTCACCGTCGATACGGCTTTGTCCTTTAGCTCCTCCTGGTCCGGCACCTCTTCCTTCTTCACTTCCTCATCCTTCTTCACCACCGGAGGGGTGAATTTGATGGTGGTCAGCTTGGGCGGCGGGGGTGGGGGCGCCTCGGGGGGCGGGGGCGGGGGTGGCGGCTTGGTCTCGTCCAGCGGAGGAGCGTCCATCAGCACGTTTTCCTGCAGGTTTTTCTTCGGCTCTTTCGGCATCCTGTCTTTCAGGTACTGCGAAATGAGCGGGAAGGCAATCAACAGCAGGAACAGAGCCGTGGCAATAATCAACGCCCGGGTTACGTGGCGCTGGTACAACCGACGAAGCACGTAAGCTCCGTACGCCTTGTTACGGCCCTCAAAAACGATATCGTTTAAGCTGGCCTTGGCGATTTGCGCATTGTCCATCATAAGCCAGATTCTTTAATAAGGTCTAAGTCGTCTTTGTACACCTTCACCAGCGCATATTTCTTCTGGTTGGTGATATTCATCTCGTCGAGAATATCCACCATGTTCTTATACTTGGCGTCCTCAGTGGGCTTGATGAGGATGATGGGCTCGGGGCTCTGGCGCTGACGGTCCAACAGAACTTTCCGGATGCCATCGGCTGAATAGTTGGTTACTTTCAGTTCGGGCTTGGGTACGGTTTTGTCGTTGGGCGTGTTCAGGCCGAAATAATAGTACGCTTTGTTGTCCTTGCCCAGCAGGATGGTCATGGCCTGCGAGGCCTTGATTTTGGTGTCTTCCACGTCGTCGGTCTTCTTCACCGGCATCGTGAGCTGCATCACGTTGGGCTTGGCAAAGGTGGTCGTCAGCATGAAGAAGGTGAGCAGGAGAAAGGCCAAGTCAACCATCGGGGTCATGTCGATTTTGGTCGACATTTTCTTGGCCCGCTTTTTCCCACCTTTCCCACCGGTATCGGCTTTTCCTTGAATTTCTGCCATGGGATTTACAAAATTGAATGAACCGGAAAAAGGAAGGCTTGTGTGACTAAGTCGAAATTACTTAGTCGCAACGGGCGCGTTTTCCAGGTCGGTAATGAGGTTGAAGCGGTTGATGTCGCGTTCCTGCAACAGCTTAATAACTTGCTGCACCGTGGGTACATCGGCGTTGCCATCGCCCTTAATGGCAATGAAAGTTTGCTTTTTGAAAAGCGCCAGGTTGGCCCGACGAGCTTCCATTACCCAATCAATAAGCTGGTTATTGAGCGAGTCGATTGGAATACCCGGCTGTTGTGCGTTAAGCGCCTTACGCTCTTCCTTTTCCACATTGAGGTATGACCCCAACTGATTGATGGGAAGACCGAAGTTTGGCAGATTGCTGAATTCCTTGGCCTGAGCCGCCGTAAAGTTGACGCCGTACTTGGCGGCAACCTTCTGCAGAATTTGGGTTTTGGTCTTCGAGTCATCAACGCCAAAAAACACGCGCTTTTTGTTGTCGATGGTCAGCGTAATCACATTGCTCTCGGGGAGTTTAATCTCCGAGATAGACGATGGCGTGTCCACTACCACCGTCTCTTCAGGGGCGAATTTGGTGGTGAGCATGAAGAACGTCACCAGCAAGAAGGCCAGGTCCACCATCGGCGTCATGTCAAGCGACGGCGAG
Source organism: Hymenobacter convexus (assembly GCF_030580955.1). Lineage (GTDB taxonomy): Bacteria > Bacteroidota > Bacteroidia > Cytophagales > Hymenobacteraceae > Hymenobacter. The sequence goes on from NZ_JAUQON010000011.1 coordinate 39,119, forward strand.
GTACGGTGCGGTTTTACTTTAGGCATTGCGAGGTGGGATTAAAAGGGGGCAATTCGTTCCGGATTAGTTGAACGAATCACCCCGCATTTTAGTGCATCAGTGAAAGACGGAAATTAAACCGTCCGAACCGGCTGGCCCGCGTTGTTGCCGTGCTGGCCGGCAAACGTCTGGATGATGCTGAAGCCAGCCTCGTCGATGCTGTAGGTCAGCTCGTCAATTTTGCTGGTGAAGTAGTTGTAGGCCACGATGGCCAGGGCCGACGTACCGATACCGAGGGCCGTGTTGATGAGTGCTTCCGAAATACCGTTTGCCAGAGCTACGGCGTCGGGGCTACCGGCCTGGGCCAGAGCGGCGAAGGCGTTAATCATGCCGAATACCGTACCGAGCAGACCGGTCAGCGTGGCGATAGAAGCCAGGGTCGAGATGATAACCAGGTTTTTCTCGAGCATCGGCAGCTCCAGGGCGGTGCTTTCTTCGATTTCTTTCTGGATGGCGAGTACGCGCTGGTCGGTACCCATGGTGGTTTCGCGCGACATTTCGTTGTATTTCAACAGGCCGGCTTTCACCACGTTGGCTACCGAGCCTTTCTGCTGGTCGCACACGGCGAGGGCGCCGTTGATGTCGTTAGCGTTCAGCTTCTGACGGACGCTGCGCACGAACGATTCGATGCTCTTGCTGCCTTTGGCTTTGCTGATGGTGAGGGCCCGCTCGATGGAGAAGGTGATTACGCACAGCAGCATGGTCATCAGGATGGGTACAATGACACCACCCTTGTAAACTATACCGAGGTAGTCGCCAGCCATGGGGTTGTTTTTGTGGTCACCGCCTTGGAAGTGGCTGCCGTCGCCGAGCACGAATTTATAGACTACAACGCTGACGATAAAGGCTAGGATGATAACCAGGACGGAGAACAGCGAGGCTCCACCGCTGCTTTGGGCTTCGGCTTTGGCGGCCGTAGCGGCGGGCCGGGGGCTCGTATTCATGGCATTTTTCTGTTCCATTGTTCCGGAGTGTTTGGGGTTGTTGTTGTGAAGTAGTTGAATTGAGTGGGTAAAGAAAAAGCAAAAAAGTTGTTTAGACGCGCAGCAGGCGGCAAAGAACGTTGATAATCCCGTAATGAAAGGACTAAAATGGCACTTACCGAAGTTCGAGCTACCCACTAAACCGTCTTAGCTGGGCAAACCTAACCAAAAAGCTTGGCCCGACCAAAGAAAACTTGCCCGGTGCTGACCAGATAGAAGGATAATGAAGGTAGAATGAGGCCAACGCTAATTCGGCGCGTTTGGTTGGGTGGGGCGCCGTTTGGCTTCCTCCCAATACACGTCCATCTCGGCCAAGGTGAGGTCGGCGAGGCGCTGGCCAGCGGCAGAAGCCGCACTTTCAAGGTACTGAAAACGATTGATAAACTTGCGGTTGGTGCGCTCTAGCGCTTCTTCGGGATTGATGCCGGCGAAGCGGGCAAAATTGACCAGCGAAAACAGCAAATCACCGAACTCATCGGCGGCCCGCTCGGCGTTCATGCGTTCGGGTTGGCCGTGGCCGTACTCGTCGCCGAATTCGCTTAATTCTTCCTGTACTTTCTGCCATACCTGCTCGGGCTGCTCCCAGTCGAAGCCCGCGCCGCGGGCTTTTTCCTGAATGCGCATGGCCTTGACCAGGGCCGGCAGAGAGGTCGGCACACCGCCTAGCACGCCATTGGTATTGCCTTTTTCCTTGAGTTTGAGCTGTTCCCAGTTGCGCTTCACGGCGTCTTCGTCGTCGGCCTGCACATCGCCGTAGATGTGCGGGTGGCGGTAGATGAGCTTTTCGCACTGGGCGTTGAGGACATCGGCAATGTCGAAAGCGCCTTTTTCGGCGGCGATGCGGGCGTAGAAAACCAAGTGGAGCATCACGTCGCCCAGCTCCTTTTTGAGGTCGGGCAGGTCATTGCGCAGAATGGCGTCGCTGATTTCGTAGGTTTCCTCGATAGTGAGGTGGCGCAGGCTCTGCAGGGTTTGCTTTTTATCCCAGGGGCATTCGGCGCGCAGGCGGTCGAGCACGTCGAGCAGGCGGCCGAAGGCTTCGAGCTGCGCAGGGCGCCGAGCGTTGGTAAGCAGGGCCGTAGGGTCAGATGCGGAATTTTCCATTGTTCCAAAGATAAATCCGGCGCCGCCAACCGGCGGTTAATGCCTAATTTTGGCCTTTCAAAAATTCTACTGCGTGACACTCATAAAATCAATATCCGGCATTCGCGGCACCATCGGCGGGCCGGTTGGGCAAGGCCTGACTCCCCTCGACGTGGTGAAATATGCCGCTGCTTACGGCACGTGGGTAAAAACCCAAGCCACTGACAGCAAGCTTATCGTCATTGGCCGCGATGCCCGCCTCTCGGGCGACATGGTGAGCCGGCTGGTTTCGGCTACCCTGCAGGGGCTGGGTCTCGACGTGTGCGACCTGGGCCTGAGCACCACGCCCACCGTGGAAATGGCCGTGCCCGCCAAAAACGCGGCCGGCGGCATCATCCTCACCGCCTCGCACAACCCCAAGCAGTGGAATGCGCTGAAGCTGTTGAATGCCAAGGGCGAATTCATCTCAGACACCGACGGCCAGCAGGTGCTGGCTTCGGCCGAAGCCGAGGATTTCGACTTCGCGCCGGTGACCAAGCTGGGCCAGTACACCACGGACAATACCTTCCTCAAGAAGCACATCAAAGCCATTCTAGCGCTGCCGCTGGTGGACGTGGAGGCCATCAAGGCCCGCAACTTCCGGGTGGTGGTAGATGCCGTGAACTCCTCGGGGGGCTTTGCCGTGCCGCAGCTGTTGGAAGCCCTGGGCGTGACGACCGTCGAAAAGCTGCACTGCGAGCCCACCGGCGACTTTGCTCACAACCCCGAGCCACTGCCCGAGCACCTGCGCGACATTGCCAAGGTGCTGGAAAAAGGCGGCTTCGACCTCGGCATTGTGGTGGACCCCGACGTGGACCGCCTGGCCCTGGTGAGCGAAAACGGCCAGATGTTCGGCGAAGAGTACACCCTTGTGGCCGTGGCCGACTACGTGCTGAAGGCCCTGGGTGGCGGCAACACCGTGAGCAACCTGAGCAGCACCCGCGCCCTGCGCGACGTGACCGAGAAAGCTGGCGGAAGCTACGCCGCTGCCGCCGTGGGCGAGGTGAACGTGGTGACCAAAATGAAGGAAACCAACGCCGTGATTGGCGGCGAGGGCAACGGCGGTATCATTTACCCCGAGCTGCACTACGGCCGCGACGCCTTGGTGGGCATCGCGCTGTTTCTGACGCACCTGGCCAAGTCGGGCCTGACGGTGAGCCGGCTGCGCAATTCCTACCCGGGCTATTTCATCTCGAAAAATAAGATTGAGCTGACGCCCGACATCAATACCGACGATGTGCTGGCCAAGATGCAGACGCGCTATGCCAAGCAACCGGTGAATACCATCGACGGCGTGAAAATTGAGTTCGACAAGGAATGGGTGCACCTGCGCAAATCCAACACCGAGCCCATTATCCGCATCTACGCCGAATCGGACTCCAACGCGACGGCCGATTATCTGGCCCAGAAAATCATCGGCGACATTAAAGAAATTATTGCCGTGAAAGCATAGTCAGCAGGGCTCGGAACGATGTTCCGGGCCCTGCTTGCTTTCCGGCAATGGGCAATGGCCGGAATGGTTTCGGCTAAAAGTCCGAGGTTTGTGTTTTAATACCCTGGTTCGGCGGGAGCACCCACTCCCAATTGACTTGTTTTTCTCATTCCATGGCCCTCCCCACCTCTCCCGCCTACGTTTACTTCGACAACGCTGCCACCACGCCCCTCGACCCGGAGGTGCTGGAGGCCATGCTGCCGTTTTTGCAGAACCACTACGGCAACCCCAGCAGCCTGCATGGCCCCGGCCGGCAGGTGCGCGCCGCCATCGAGAATGCCCGCAAAACGGTGGCCCACCTGCTGAATGCCGCACCGGCCGAAATCATCTTCACCAGCGGCGGCACGGAGGCCGACAATTACGCCGCTTTCGGCAGCGTGCGCACGCTGGGTCTGAAGCACGCCATCACCTCGCCGCTGGAGCACCATGCGGTGCTGCACCCGCTGCAGGCCTTAGCCAAGCGCGGCGAAATCGAGCTGCACTACGTGAAGCACGACGAGCAAGGCGCCCTCGATTTGGGCCACCTAGAGGAACTGCTGGCCGGGCAGTCGCGCACGTTTGTGAGCTTGATGCACGCCAACAACGAAATCGGTAACCTGAACGACATCGAAGCCATTGGGGTGATTTGTGCGCGCTACGACGCCGTGTTTCATACCGACACGGTGCAGACGATGGGGCACTACCGCCACGATGTGCAGCAGCTGAAAAACCACTTTCTGGTGGGCTCGGCGCACAAGTTTCACGGGCCGAAGGGCGTCGGCTTCATCTACACCCGCAGCGGCTTGCAGGTGAGCCCGCTCATCCACGGCGGCGCGCAGGAGCGCAATGTGCGCTCTGGCACTGAGAATGTGTATGGAATTGTGGGCCTTGCCAAGGCCCTAGAAATCGCGGTGCGCGACCTGGGCGCCCACCAGGCCCACGTGCAGGCCCTGAAAACGCGCTTCATTGAAAAGCTGCGGACCGAAATCGACGATGTGCAGTTCAATGGCCTTTCCGAACACGCCGACCGTAGCCTCTACACGGTGCTGAGCGTGAGCCTGCCGCCCTCGGCCATCAGCGAGATGCTGCTTTTTAACCTCGACATCAGTAAGGTGGCGGCTTCGGGCGGTTCGGCCTGTACCAGCGGGGCACAGGCCGGCTCGCACGTGCTCGAAGCCCTGGGCTGCGACCCCGACCGCGCCACGGTGCGCTTCTCGATGAGCAAGATGAATACGCCCGAGGAGGTTGACTACGCCGTGGCGGCGCTGGCCAAGCTCTACCGGCCGGTGGCCGTATAAATAAGCCAGAGGCACGGCGCGAGATGGCCGGCTGCCGGGTGGTGCTGAATCCTGTTGCGTTGTTTTCTCGTTTGCGCTGGCATGGCTGACATCAATATTCAACGCAAAAAAGCATCACCCAGCCCGTGGCTGCTGGTGCTGCTGGCAGCCGTGGTGCTGGCCGTGGCTGCCTACTTCTTCCTCCGCCCCGACCCGGCCGACGAGCCCGCGCCGCCCGCGGCCATTCCTGCAGCCACGGCGCCTGCTCCGGCGCCCGACACCCTAGCCGCTGCCAATGCCGTGGACCAGGCCACCCGCCGCGCCGCCATCGACGGCATTCCGCAGGGCGACTCTACCACGGCCGGCAGTTCGGAAACGGCGGCCACCCTGGCTGCCCAAGCCGCTACCGACCCCGCCGCCCCCGACTACGCCCTCAACGGCCTCCAAAAGCTCACCGGCGTGCTGGTGGCCCTCACCGACCGCGACGACCTGCGCGATGCCTCCACCACGGAGCAGCGCGACAACCTGACCAGCGCCACTGCCCGCCTGGGCGAGCCCAACGCCAGCCTGCGGCCCGGTTTCGTGGCTGCGGCCGGCCTTATCCGGGCCCTGCAGCAGAAAGCCTACCCCGACCTGGAGGGCAGCGCCACGGAGCTGGTGAATCTGGCCGGCCAACTGTCGGGCCGTAGCGCCACGGCGGCCGAACAGCAGAAAAACAAGCAGTTCCTCACGCAGGCCGCCGCCGCGGTGCGCGTGCTGAGCGAGCCGAAGAATTAACTTTTCGTTGCCGGTTGCTTGTTGTCAGCTGTGAATGGATTCGACGATTAGCTAACTACCACCCAACCGCATCAGCCTAACCAGTATATGGAAGCTCCCATCCTGCGCCGCCTGCGCGACCTGACCGATTTTGAAGTGGCCGATGGCAACCCCGACGTGCGCGGCTGGACCGTGCGCGGCGCCGACGGCCAGGCCCTGGGTACCGTGTACGAGCTGATAGTGGAGCCCGACGTGCTGAAAGTGCGCTACCTTGACGTAGAACTGGATGGCCGTTTCCATATCAACGAGCACGAAAACCACATTTTGCTGCCCATTGGCGTGGCCGCAATTGATGCCGACGACGACAACGTTTTCGTGCCCGCCCTCACCGCCGAGTCGGTGCTGAACTATCCGCCCTACGTCGAAATCCAAATCACCCGCGAATACGAAGAAGCCATGCTCCGCGCGTTGGGTAAAGAGCCGGAAGCTGCCAACCCGCGCTTCTACGAGCAGGATTCTTTCGACGCCGATAGTTTCTACAGCCGCCGGCGGGCGTCGTAGTATTTGGCTGTTACTACTAAGCAGCAATAACAGAAAAAGGTCGTCATGTTGAGCGTAGTCGAAGCATGACGACCTTTTGATTATTCTTTTCCGTCGGCTAATTCCGGCGTACCATCTCCGCCACGGCGTCCACCCACTGCGGCTCGGAGTTCAGCGAAGGCACCAACTGCCAGTGCCCGCCGCCGGCCGCTTCGAATAGCTCCTTGAATTCTTCACCAACTTCAATGGTCGTTTCCAAGCAGTCGGCCACGAAAGCAGGGGAGAAGGCCAGCACGTTTTTGATGCCCTTGGCGGGGAATTCTTTGAGCACCTCGTCGGTGTATGGTTGCAGCCAGGGGTCGCGCAGGCGGCTTTGCAGGCGGCTCTGGAAGGCCACGGTGTACTGCTCTGGGCCGATGCCCAGGCCCTCGGCCACGAGGCGCGAAGTGGCGAAGCACTGGGCGCGGTAGCAATATTGGTTTTGGGGCGTGAGCGTGTCGCAGCAGCTGCCGAAGCGGCAGTAGTTGGTGGGGTCGCCCTTTTTCACGTGGCGCTCGGGAATGCCGTGGTAGCTGAACACGACGTGGTCGTAGTGCTGCTTTTCCATTTCGGCCCGGCCCCGTGCCACGATGGTAGCAATAAAGCCCGGGTCGGTGGCAAACTGGCTGATGAAGCTGATGCTGGGCACCACCCACCAGTCTTTCACAATGTCCATCACCTTCTCCTGCACCGAGCCCGTGCTGGCCGAGGCATACTGCGGAAAGAGCGGCAGCACGATGATGCGCTCCACGTTGGCCACGCGCAACTCCTCCAGCGCCTTCTCGATGCTGGGTTTCTGGTAGCGCATGCCGAAGGCCACCACGTAATGCGCGCCCAGCGCGGCCTGCACCTTCTCCTGCAAATCGAGCCCGTGAAAAAGCAAGGGCGAACCGCGCTCCGTCCACAGCTCCTTATAAATCTTGGCCGATTTGGGCGCCCGCAACGGCACTACCAGTCCCTGAAACAGCGGGTAGCGAATAGCAGCCGGCATATCGACCACGCGGCCGTCGGTGAGAAATTCGTTGAGGTAGCGCCGCACGTCGGGCGTATTGGGCGAATCGGGCGTACCGAGGTTGACGAGCAGCACGCCAATGCGGGCGTTGGGCGAAGTAGTGGAGTTCATTGGGGCAAAGTTCGGGAGTGTAGCGTGGACTCTGCGAGTCCGCGCCCGGGCGCACATTCTACCGACGCGCGGACTCGCAGAGTCCACGCTACACCGGCTTGCCAAGCAAACCGCTCGACCCGTTCTTGGTTCGGACTCGCGGCCGTAATTGCGGGCCGATTTGCCGCCTGACCCATGACCTCGCCCGATACCCTTTCCGTTTCTTCGTTCAACCTGCTGCTCTGGGTCGCCGGCCAGCACGGCGCCGACGTGCCCGCCCTCTGCCAAGCCGTTGGCTTTGACCCGGCCGCTGCCACCGGCAACCCCGATGCCCGCCTGCCCATTGCCACCATTCAGCGCCTGTGGCCGCTGGTGATGAACGCCACGCATGACCCAAACTTCGACCTGCACCTCGGCGGCTACATCAATTTCGCTACGGCCGGCACGCTGGCCTACGTGCTGATGCACGCGCCCACCGTGGGCGCCGCCATCACCCAGCTCTGCCGCTATCAGGACATTGCCTGCCAGGGCGTGCGCACCTATCAGACGCCGGCCCCCGAGTGGCCCGGCAGCATCTGGCTGAACCTGGAACTGACCAGCCCCGCCATCGTGCATCCACAATACGTGCTGAATTCGGAGCTGTCCATTTACCTGGCCGCCTTCGCTACGCTCACCGGCCAGACCGTGGTACCCCAAGCCGTGCGCATCGCCTACCCGCGCCCCGCCGATACCCGGGAGCACGAGCAAACCTTTGGAACAACCAATCTGGAGTTCGACGCGCCGTTCACACAAGTTGCGTTCGACGCGGCCACGCTGGCGCTGCCCATTCCGCACGCCAATCCGGCGCTGTTTCCGTTGTTCGAGCAGCACGCGGCGGCGCTGCTGGCCCAGTTGCCCAGCCACCAGCCGCCCACGCTGGCCGAGCGGGTGCGGGCCGAAATAGTACGCTTACTAAAAGGCGAAGCGCCTACCCTAGCCGCTGTGGCCGACTGCCTGCACCTGGGCGTGCGCACCCTCCAACTCAAGCTGAAGGAAGCCGGCCACACCTATCAGCAGCTGCTCGATGCCGTCCGAAACGACCTTGCCCAGCGCCACCTGCGCGAGCCTCACCTGAGCATTACCGACGTCGCCTTCCTGCTGGGCTACTCCGAGCCGAGCGTGTTCGTCCGCTCCTTCAAGAAATGGACGGGGCAGACGCCGGGTGCATTCCGCCGCTAGTCTCCCGATTACCGTCGACCCAATAGGCCAGCAGCACTGTCAGCCACATAAGCTGCCCGCCCCAGCCAATGGCCGCAACCGCAGTGGGCGGCGGACTGAAAATGCTGCCTACGTGCACCAGCACCAGAAAAGCCACTAGCCCCACCAACCCGTAGCGGCCCACGCCGTTGCGGGCCCGGGTGCGCCGCACATACAGCCACAGCCCCAGGCCCAGCAGCGCAAACTCCACCACCTGCGTAATCGCAAAGTGGTTCCAAAGCCCAAAACCCAGCAGCGGCGATTGCCCGGGATAAAGCGGCAAATCAGGCTGGTGCACTACCAAATCGAGCAGCCAATGGCTGGGCACCAGCAGGCCCACCAGCAGCGCCCCGTTGGCATTGCGCTTCACCAGCCAATAAATAAGGCCCAGTAACAGGCCCCCTACCAGCTCGCCCAGCAAGCTGTGGGTGAAGGGATAATGCACAAAATCGAAGGCGTTGGTGGCGGTGGCATGCGGCACGATGTTCACGCACTCCACGCCGAGCAGGAGCAGCGTGGGCCACACCAAATCGGCCAGCTGCGCGGCCAGAAATAAGGTGCCCAGCGACACGCGGGGCTGTTGCGTCTTGGCGCCGAAAGCGACGCCGAAATGGCCGAGAAACATAGAGTTGAGAGTTAGAAGTAACAGCGTTTGAGAACAGGACAAAGGTCCGGCCCCGCCCCAGCGGCCTTGCTGATGATTTCCGCAAATCGAATTGACCAAAAGCGAAATTCTACGCCGTTAGCATGCGCGTTCTAGCCGGCTTCTTTAGCGCCGCCGTAGCTTTTCCGCCCCGAAAGCCGTACCTTTGCGGCCCTGATTATCAAACCCATCCATCGTGAACCCCGAAACTAAACCCCACCGCGCCGGCTTCGTGAGCATCATTGGCAAGCCCAACGTGGGCAAGTCCACGCTCATGAATGCGCTGGTGGGCGAGCGGCTCAGCATTGTCACGAGCAAGGCCCAGACCACGCGCCACCGCATCCTGGGTATCCTCAACGGCGATGATTTCCAGCTGATTTATTCCGATACCCCCGGCATCATCCAGCCCAAATACGAGCTGCACAATGCCATGATGTCGTTCGTGTACTCGTCGCTCGAAGATGCTGATGTGGTGCTGTTCGTGACCGATATCTACGAGAAGCACGACGAGGAGCCCGTAGTCGAGCGCCTGCGCAAGATGGTGGACACGCCCATCATTCTGCTGGTCAACAAAATCGACCAGGCCGACCAGGCCGAAGTCGAAGCCAAGCTGGCCTATTGGAAAGAGCAGTTGCCCAACGCCGCCGAAGTCCTGCCCATCTCGGCCCTCAATCACTTCGGCACCGACGGCGTGCTGCAGCTGGTGCTGGAGCGCCTGCCCGTGCACCCGCCGTATTACCCCAAAGACGAACTGACCGACAAGCCGGAGCGTTTTTTCGCCGCCGAAATGGTGCGCGAAAAAATCTTCAAGCTCTATAAAAAGGAAATTCCCTACAGCTGCGAAGTAGTTATTGAGGAGTTCAAGGAAGAAGACGCCATTATTCGCATTCGCGGCATCATCTACGTCGAGCGCAGCAGCCAGAAGGGCATCGTCATCGGCCAGGGCGGCGAGGCACTGAAGAAAGTAGGCACTTGGGCCCGCGAGGAAATGGAGAAGTTTTTCCTGAAAAAGGTGTTCCTCGAGCTGCACGTGAAAGTGAACGAGAACTGGCGCACCGATGCGAAAGCGCTTTCGCGTTTCGGTTATCAATAATCGCCTGTCATCCTGAGCGTAGCGAAGGACCTTATCACAACGGTGCTACCGTGATAAGGTCCTTCGCTACGCTCAGGATGACAGAGAAAATACATTCCGACCATCTATAACGAACACACCCCGGGCACTGCCGAATCTAGGTCGGGTCGGCGGCTGGGGCCACACATCATGTCAAAGCAAAACACGGTCGCCATTGTTGGGCGGCCCAACGTGGGCAAATCCACGCTTTTCAATCGCCTCGTGGGCCAGCGCAAGGCCATCATGGACAACGAGAGCGGCGTTACCCGCGACCGTCACTACGGCTACGGCGACTGGATTGGCAAGAACTTCACCGTAATTGACACGGGCGGCTACGTGCACAATTCGGAAGATATTTTCGAAGGTGAAATCAACAAGCAGGTGAAGCTGGCCATCGAAGAGGCCGACGTTGTCCTCTTTATGGTGGACGCCGACGCCGGCGTACACGGCCTCGACGAGGAATTTGCGCACGTGCTGCGCCGCTACCTGGGCAAAAAGCCCATCTATCTGGTGGCCAACAAGGCCGATACCAACCTGCGCGCCAACGGCGTGGGCGAGTTCTATTCGCTGGGCCTCGGCGATGGCGAAATCTTCGCCATCAGCAGCCAGAACGGCCACGGCACCGGCGAATTGCTCGATGCGGTAGTAAGCCACTTCGACGACCCCGGCATCGAAGAGCCCGAGTCGGAAATTCCGCGCATTGCCGTGGTGGGCCGCCCCAACGTGGGCAAGTCCAGCCTCGTGAACCTGCTGCTGGGCGAAGACCGCAGCATCGTGACGGACATTGCCGGTACCACCCGCGACTCGATTTCGGCCCGCTACAACGCCTTCGGCAAGGAGTTTATCCTGGTCGATACCGCCGGCCTGCGCCGCAAGGCTAAGGTGAGCGAAGACGTGGAATTCTACGCCAACATGCGTAGCCTGCGCGCGCTGGAAGAGGCCGATGTCTGCATCGTGATGCTCGACGCCAGCCGCGGCATCGAAGCCCAGGACGTGAACATCATCACCCTGGCCGACAAGAACCGCAAAGGCATTGTCATTCTGGTAAATAAGTGGGATTTGGTGGCCGACAAGGACACCAATACGGCCAAGGAATTTGAGGCAAAAATCCTCGAAAAAATTGCGCCCATCTCCTACATCCCGGTCATTTTCATTTCGGTGCTGAACAAGCAGCGCGTGCACAAGGCCATCGAAACGGCCATTGAGGTGTACCACAACAAACGCCGTAAAATCCCGACCTCGCAGCTCAACGACGTGATGCTGAAGGAGATTGAAAAATACGGCCCGCCGGCGCTCAAAGGCAAGATGATTCGCATCAAGTACGTGACGCAGCTGCCCACGCACAACCCCGTGTTCGCCTTCTTCGCCAACCTGCCGCAGTACGTGCAAACCAACTACACGCGCTACCTCGAAAACCGCATGCGCGAGCATTTTGACTTCACGGGCGTGCCGATTGGTATTGTGTTCCGCAAGAAGTAAGGCTGAGCCGCTGAGCCTTGGAAACGGGGAAAATGCTTCGTTCACAAATTCTTCATAAATATTTTGGTTGGGTGGGTTACCTATCACAAGCTCGGGTATAAAGCCCCGAATTTGAAGTTTTGCCTTGGCTGAAGCTTCAGAAGTTGCCTGAAATCTCACCCCAACTTTAAAAATTTTCAAGATGAAAAAAGTATTGTTCCTCGCCCTGGCCGCTGCCTCGTTCTCGTTCACCGCTTGCGAAAGCAAGAAAGAAGAGGCTGTTGAGCAGCAGGCTGACAACGTAGAAGCTGCTGGCGAAGCCAAAGCTGATGCCATGGAAGACAAGGCTGACGCCGTACGTGACTCGGCTGACGCTAAGTCGGACAAAATGGAGGATGCTGCCGACAAAATGGCTCCTGCTACCGAAACCCCCGCTGAAGAAGTTAAGAAGTAATTCTTAGCCCTCTGGCACCAAAAAAGCCTCTCCCGTAACGGAGAGGCTTTTTTATTGGGTTTACAATTCGGTTTCGGGCAGGCCCAGGCGGCGGTTCAGCAGGTTATCGACCACTTCGAAGAGGCGGCGCGGCTCGTAGGTGCGCCACGGCAGGTCGTCGAGCTGGCCGCCGAAATTGATGTAGTTGTCGACGTTGAACTGCTTCATTTCGCGCAGCACGTGCTCCTGGAAATTGACGCCCGCAATCCAGCCATCCTCCACGTCCTCGTACCACTCCTCGTAATAGTCATCGTCGGAGCCGTGGAAATTGAACACGTTTTCGCCGATGAGGATGAATTTGCGGATGCCCTCGTGAGTCAGAATATCGATGATATTCCGCTTGAGCTCCATGATGTCATTCTCGATGGCGTCGTTCCACTCGCCGATGAATTCGAGCACGGCCACGCCGTCGTCATAGTCGGCGTACAGGATTTTGAAAAACAGCGTGTCCGACCCCAGGCTGTCCCACTGCGGGTGAATGTAGTAGCCGTAAATGGTGTTAGTGTAGGATTCGAGGCTGTTTTCGGCTTCAAAAAGCGGCGAGCGGGGGTCTTCGGAAGCCGAATATTGCTCAATCCAGTTGTAGTAGGGCTCGATGGTGTGCATAGGGCAAAGGGAGCACCAGTTGGAGCGGGTGCTTCCCTAGAAACGCCGAAATGCCCGAATCGTTCGTCGGGAAAAGTAAGCTCGTAAGGCACAAGCTGAAGTATATGCTACTGCTTGGCCGCCTCAAGTGCCACGCGCACGCTACCGTGCTGCTTCAGCAGCTCAGCAGCCTCGGCTTGCCCGATGCCGAGCTCATCCATCAGCATGCGTTCGCCGCGGTCCACCAGCTTCACATTGGACAGCTTCATATCAACCATCTTGTTGCCGCGCACATAGCCTAGGCGAATAAAAGTGGCCGTGGTGAGCATATTGAGCGCCATTTTCTGGGCCGAGCCAGCTTTCAGACGCGTGCTGCCCGTAATAAACTCGGGGCCCGTCACCACTTCTATCGGAAACTCGGCTGCTGCCGCCACTGCCGAATCAGCGTTGCACACCACGCAGCCAGTAGCTACGCCGGCTGCCCGCGCCCGTTGCAGCCCGCCAATGACGTAAGGCGTGCGGCCTGAGGCGGCAATGCCCACCAACACGTCCTTCGCGGTGATGTTATGCTGCTGCAAGTCAATCCAAGCTTGCTCGGCATCGTCTTCAGCACCTTCCACCGCCACCCGGATAGCGCCGTCGCCGCCCGCCATGATGCCGACCACCATTTCAGCTGGCACGCCGAACGTGGGCGGGCACTCCGAAGCATCGACCACGCCCAGGCGCCCGCTCGTGCCCGCCCCGATGTAAAACAGCCGGCCGCCCTCGCGCAGCCGGGCCACCGTAGCTTCCACCAGCGCCTCGATTTGGGGCAGGGCTTTGGCCACGGTGTCGGGCACCGTATGGTCGAGCTTGTTCATGCCAGCCAGCAACTCGGGAGTGGAAAGGGTTTCGAGGTGGTTGAATTCGGAGGGTGCTTCGGTGGTCATCATAGTGCAGAGCAAGCTTTGGCTTGTTCAGGAAAAAAGAAGTTGAAACGACGAACAAGCCAAAGCCTGTTCTACAGCAGTTGCCCCACAACGGGGAAATTGTCGAATACGTTGGCCGTGTGCGGCGCGTCTTTGTCGAGCTCGGCGGTGAGGTCCTGGCCGGCCCAGTGTTCATAGTGGTTGCCGCGCCGCCACAGCCGTGAGCGGCTCACGTCGTAAATCTGCCCCTGATACGCCACCCAGATTTCGTCGCGGTCCTGGCCGTTGCGCAGGGCGAGCTGGTTTTTGGTGTAAGTTTTCAGGTCGTTGGTTTGGTCGGCCATTATTGAGAGGACGTCATGCTGAGGGCAGTCGAAGCATCTCTACCGCTTCGTTACATCGATTAAATTTAGTATTACGGTAGAGATGCTTCGACTGCGCTCAGCATGACGTTCCTATAAATCGTTCTAATCTAGCTCAAAAGCGCCTGCAGCCGAATCCAGCGCTGCGGGAGGTCGCCTTGCGAAGCATTCAGGTAGTCCTCGTAGGTGCAGGGCACCACGCGCTTCACGGCGTTGTCGCCGAGGCGCTCGACTTCCATCCACCACTTGTCGGCGCGGCGCGATTTGTAGAACACCAGCTTGTCGGGGTTGCCGGGCAGCACCACCGTGTAGGTGAGGAAGCGGAAGGTGCCGAAGCCCGTTTCGGGGCGCCGATGGTAGAAGCCTTCCACAAAATACCAGAGCATGGTGGCCAATGTAGCCGCAGCTAATCCATTGATGTCCTGGTCGGTGCGGTAGCCGTAGAGACCAAAGGAGCTGAGCTGCTCGTTGTGGCCCGCGTACCAGCATAGCTGGGTGGCCTCCTCGTTGCCAAGGCCGAAGGGGTAGGCAGGGTAGTAGCCGGGCGCGTCCTGCCAGCGCAGGGCGGCAATGTCGATGCTAATAAAATCGGCCTGCCGGATGAGCGGCTCCGAAATGCGCCGGTCAGCCCGCACCTCGCCCACGCTCATGGTTTCGAAGTGCATTTTCTCCAAAGCCACCAGTACTTCGGGCGGCGTGAGGTATTGCTGGTGGCCCAGGTGGGCCAGGCTGAACACGAAATTGGGCTCGTGCACCAGCATGCGGCGCAGGTGGCTGTCTTCGGGCGCGGTGCCGGGGCCGGGCTCGGCCATGTCGGGCCGCGAGTCGACCATGGCGAAGCTGATGGCGCGGTTCTGGGTTTCGTAGGCCAGAAACTGGCCGTAGTCGAGGTCGTGGCTGCCACCGAGCAGGATGGGCACCGTGTTTTCCTCAATCAGGGCGCCCACTATTTCGCGCAGGCGCTGGTAGGTGTCTTCCAGCGTGAGGCCGGGGCGCAGGTTGCCAAGGTCGACGAGGCGCACGGCGCCGCTGCCTTTTTGCAGGCTATAGAAGCGTTGGCGCACCTCGTTGGCCCCGTGGCGGCTGGGGTGGCCAATGGTGCTGCCGCGCCATTCGTCCAGCCCGATGAGGGCCAGGTCGGCGGCGCGCCAGTCCGGAAACGTTTCGGTGAAGCGGGTGGCGTAGGCGGCCAGCGTGGTGGGCGCGGGCGCGGCGGCGGTCAGCGTTTCCGGCAGCGGGTCAAAAAACAGGGCCAGATTCATTGGGGGCGGAAATGCAAGTGGCCCAAAATTACACAGGAAAAGGGCGCGCGAACGGTTTTTTGACCGTTTTTGCGGCTCGTTTGGTTTTTACCCGTACACGCAAGCCTACGGATGGGCTCCGCAACCGTAGCTTGGCCCCGAAAAAAGCTTTTTATTTAAGCATAAATTCACCCGATACGCCTTACCCAACCCCACCCAATGGACGTTCGTCGCGCCTTCGATATCCTCCCGCATCAAATGGCCACCGCGCCCAAACCCGACGCGCTGGCCTCCAAAATTGATGGCCAGTGGGTGCCCATCAGCAGCCAGCAGATGCAGGACCAAGCCAATCTGGTTTCGCTCGGCCTCGTGTCGCTCGGCCTCAAGCGAGGCGATAAAGTGGCCATTATCAGCATGAACCGCCCCGAGTGGATGATGGCCGACTTCGGCATCTCCCAAATCGGTGCCACCAGCGTGCCGATGTACCCCAGCATCACCGTGGAGGACTACAAGTACATCTTCACCGACGCCGGCGTGCGGGCCGTTTTTGTGGCCGATAAAAAGCTGTACGACAAGGTGAAAGAGGCCACGCAGGACCTCGATATTCCGGCCGAAAATATCTTCACCTTCGATAAAATTGAGGGCGCCCGCCACTTCAGCGAACTGCTGGAAATCGGTAAAAAAGGCAACGCCGCCGACCTGGAACCGCTCAAAGCGGCCGTCGAGCCCGACGATTTGCTCACGCTCATCTACACCAGCGGCACCACCGGCCAGCCCAAGGGCGTGATGCTCACGCACGATAACATCCTGAGCAACTGCCGCAACTCGCAGCGCTTCGTGCCTGTCACGAAAAACGATAAGGCCCTGAGCTTCCTGCCGCTCTGCCACATTTTCGAGCGCATGGTGACGTACCTGTACATGATAAACAGCGTGAGTATTTACTACGCCGAAAACATGGACGTCATCGCCGACAACCTGCGCGAGGTGAAGCCCGAAATCTTCACCACCGTGCCCCGCCTGCTGGAGAAGGTGTATGATAAAATCGTGGCGAAGGGCCACGAGCTGGACGGCATCAAGAAAAGCCTGTTCTTCTGGGCCCTGGATTTGGGCCTGAAATACGATACGCAGAAAGACCAGGGCTTCCTGTACAACACGCAGCTGGCGCTGGCCAATAAACTTATCTTCAATAAGTGGCGTGAGGCGTTGGGCGGTAACCTTCGTTGCATCGTGAGCGGCGGCGGGGCCTTGCAGCCGCGGCTGGCGCGGGTGTTCTGGGCGGCCGGTATTCGGGTGATGGAAGGCTACGGCCTGACCGAAACCTCGCCCGTAATCGCCGTGGGCGGCTACGAGCCGGAGAACAATATGATTGGCACCGTCGGCCCGCTCATCGACAACATGCAGGTGAAAATCGCTCCCGACGGCGAGATTCTGACCAAATCGGCTTCGGTGATGAAGGGCTACTACAACCAGCCCGAACTCACGGCCAAGGAATTTGACGAGGAAGGCTGGTTCCACACCGGCGACATTGGCGAGCTCGTGAACGGCAAGTTCCTGAAAATCACCGACCGCAAGAAGGAAATGTTCAAGACGTCAGGCGGCAAGTACATTGCTCCGCAGGTCATTGAAGGCAAGCTGAAAGAAGACCCGCTCATCGAGCAGGCCATGGTGGTGGGCGCCGACCAGAAGTTCGCCTCCGCGCTGGTCATCCCGTCCTTCCCCGACCTCAAAGGCTGGTGCAAGCGCAACGGCGTGCCCGATGCATCCAACGAGGAACTGGTGAAGAATGAGAAAGTGGTGAAGCTCTACAAAGACCTGATTGAGAAATACAACAAAGGCTTTGCGCAGTGGGAGCAGGTGAAGCGGCACGTGCTGCTGCCCACGCAGTGGACCGTGGAAAGCGGCGAAATGACACCCACCATGAAGGTGAAGCGCAAGGTCATCACCGAGCACAACAAGGACCTGATTGCCGACATCTACGAGCGGGCCGAGAAGGAGCCGCACGAGCGCACGGCGCACTAGGCAGCAGCGTAGCGCGGACTTTTAGTCCGTGAGTGGCACCACCCATTCGCGAACTAAAAGTCCGCGCTACTTTTTTGTGAACTGTTATGCAAGCCTAATATATTTTTCGTAAGTTTACCGCACTTACTGCCCGCCCATGAAACCCGAAGAAACCGTCGATTATAACATAAAAGTGGCCTGGCATGCGATTTCGCGCATGTACAACACGCAGGCTGCCCAGAACGACATCACCACGAGCATCGGCTTCGTGCTGCTGAACATTGACCAGGAGAAGGGCACGCCGGCCACCAAAATTGCGCCGCTGCTGGGCCTCGAAACCCGCAGCCTGACGCGCATTCTGCGCAGCATGGAGGAAAAGGGCCTCATCTACAAGCAGGCCGATTCGGTGGATAAACGCTCGGTCCGCATTTTTCTGACGCCGCTGGGACTGGAGAAAAAGGAGGTATCGCGCCAGACGGTGCGGCACTTCAACCTGAAAATCCGCGAGAAAATCCCGCAGAATCAATTGGATGTTTTCTTTAAGGTAGCGGCTCAGATTACGAGCATGATTGAAGGAAAGACGTTGTTTGAGGAATTTGTGCTCAAGCCGTTGCGACAGGAATCTGCTGCTTCCTAAGTAACTGTTGAATCGTTGTCATGCTGACGAAGGAAGCATCTTATCACGGCTGTTTTCGTCAGGTTACTACTCATTTAAGGTGCGAACGTGATAAGGTCCTTCGCGCTGCTCAGGATGACAGTTTAAAACCACTATGAATCGAACCATCAAGAAAGTGGCCGTGCTCGGCTCCGGCGTTATGGGCTCGCGCATTGCCTGCCACTTCGCCAACATCGGCGTGCAGGTGCTGCTGCTCGACATCGCCCCCAAAGAGCTGATGCCCGACGAAGAAAAGAAGGGCCTGAAACTGGACGCCCCGGCCGTGCGCAACCGCATTGTGAATGCTGCGCTCCAAGCTGCAATCGTTGCCAATCCCTCGCCGCTCTATCGCAAGGCCGACGCCGTCAAAATCAAAACCGGCAACTTTGACGACAACCTCAAAGACATTGCCGGTTGCGACTGGACGATTGAGGTGGTTATCGAGCGCCTCGATATCAAAAAGAGCCTCTACGAGCGGGTGGAACAGTTCCGCAAGAAGGGTACGCTCATTACCAGCAACACCAGCGGCATCCCGATTCACCTGCTGGCCGAGGGCCGCTCGGACGATTTCAAGCAGCACTTCGCGGGCACGCACTTCTTTAACCCGCCGCGCTACCTGAAGCTGCTGGAAATCATCCCGACGCCGGACACCAAGCCCGACGTGCTGGATTTCCTGCAACACTACGGCGACTTGTACCTGGGCAAAACGGTGGTTCTGGCCAAGGATACGCCGGGCTTCATCGCCAACCGCGTGGGCGTGTGGGCCTTGCTCGATGCCATGCAGACCATGCAGAAGCTGGGTTTGACCGTGGAGGAAACCGACAAGCTGACCGGCCCGGTAATTGGCCACGCGAAGTCGGCCACGCTGCGCACTTCCGACGTGGTAGGCCTGGACACGACCATCAACGTGGCCAACGGCCTGGCCCAGGGCCTGCCGGACGACGAGGCCAAGGATGTATTCGTGTTGCCTGATTTCGTGAGGAAGATGGGCGAAAGCAAGTGGCTGGGTGACAAAACCGGCCAAGGCTTCTACAAAAAAGTAAAAGGGGAAGGTGGCAAGTCGGAAATCCACGCGCTGGATTTGAGCACGCTGGAATACAAGCCAAGCCAGAAGGTGAAATTCGCCACGCTGGAAATGACCAAAACCATCGAAAAGCTGGCTGACCGCTTCAAGGTGCTGGTGAGTGGCAAGGACAAAGCGGGCGAGTTTTACCGCCTGAGTTTCGGTGGTTTGTTTGCTTACGTGAGCAACCGGGTACCGGAAATCTCGGACCAGCTTTACAAGATTGATGACGCACTGCGGGCCGGTTTCGGCTGGGAACTGGGACCGTTTGAAACCTGGGATGCGCTGGGCGTGCAGGCTGGCGTCGACCTAGCCAAAGTGGCCGGCCGTACCGTGGCGCCTTGGGTAGAGGAGATGCTGGCCGCCGGCAATTTGACCTTCTATAAGGTGGAAGACGGCGTGCGCAAGTTTTACGACCAAGCCAGCAAGAGCTACCAGGCCATTCCGGGCGTGGAGAATTTCATCATTCTCGACAACCTGCGCGCTAGCGGCAAAGTGCTGTGGAAAAACGCGGGCGCTTCAGTTATTGACCTCGGCGACGGCATCCTGAACGTGGAGTTCCACTCGAAGATGAACTCGCTGGGCACCGACGTTATCCAGGGGCTGTTGAAGGGAGTAGAGATGGCCGAAGCCGGCTACCGCGGCCTCGTGGTGGGCAACGATGCGCCGAACTTCTCAGCCGGCGCCAACCTGGGCCTCGTGTACATGCAGGCGCTGGAGCAGGAGTTCGACGAGTTGAACATGATGATTCAGCAGTTCCAGCAAGCCATGATGCGGATGCGCTACAGCAGCATCCCGGTGGTGGGCACCCCGCACGGCCTCACGCTGGGCGGCGGCTGCGAACTGAACCTGCACTGCGACCGCGTGGTAGCAGCGGCCGAATCCTACATCGGCCTCGTGGAATTCGGCGTGGGCCTGATTCCCGGCGGCGGCGGTACCAAGGAAATGACCCTGCGCACCGCCCTCAAGTACGAAGACGGCGAGCCGGAATTCAACCTGCTGCGCAACACCTACATGACCATCAGCACGGCCAAGGTGTCGACTTCCGCCGCCGAGGCTTTCGACCTGGGCTTCCTGCGCCGGGGCGATGAAGTGGTGCTGAACAGTAACCGCGTTATCGCCGCCGCAAAATCGGCCGCCATCGACCTGGCCGATGCCGGCTACACCCAGCCGATGCAGAAAACCAATATCAAGGTGCACGGTAAAGGCGCGCTGGCCATGTTCAAAACCGGCGTGTACGCCATGCAGCAAGGCAACTACATCTCGACCCACGACCAACTCATTGCCGATAAATTGGCCTATGTGATGTGCGGTGGGGATTTGTCGTCTCCCACTGAAGTGAGCGAGCAATACTTGCTGGATTTGGAGCGTGAGTCCTTCCTGTCGCTCTGCGGCGAGCGCAAGACGCTGGAGCGGATTCAGAGCATTCTGACCACTGGCAAGCCGCTGCGCAATTAATTCATTCTGATTCGATAAAGACCATGTCTAATACCGCATATATCGTAGCAGGCTACCGCACGGCCGTGGGCAAAGCCCCCCGTGGCGGCCTCCGTTTCACCCGGCCCGACGACCTCGCCGCTGCCGTTATCAAACACCTCGTGGCCCAGGTGCCGGCCCTCGACCCCACGCGCATCGACGACGTAATCGTCGGCAACGCGGTGCCCGAGGCCGAGCAGGGCCTGCAAATGGGCCGCCTGATTTCACTGCTGGCCCTGCCCATCAACGTGTCCGGCCTCATCGTGAACCGCTACTGCGGCTCCGGCGTCGAAACCATTGCCATGGCGGTGGGCAAAATCTCCTCGGGCATGGCCGATTGCATCATCGCGGGCGGCACTGAGAGCATGAGCATGGTGCCCACCGTGGGCTGGAAAACCGTGCCCAACTATAAGCTGGCGATGGCGCACCCGGACTACTACATGGGCATGGGCCTCACCGCCGAAGCCGTGGCCAACGACTACAAAATCAGCCGCCAGGACCAGGACGAATTCTCCTACAACTCGCACCAGAAGGCCATCAAAGCCATTCAGGCCGGCAAGTTTGCCAAGAGCATCGTGCCCATCACGGTAGAGGAAACCTACGTGGACCAGGCCACCGGCAAGAAGAAAAACCGCTCCTACGTGGTGGATACCGACGAAGGCCCCCGCGCCGACACCTCGGTGGAAGCCCTGGGCAAGCTGCGCCCCGTGTTTGCCGCCAACGGTACCGTAACCGCTGGCAACTCTTCCCAGACGTCCGACGGCGCGGCCTTCGTGCTCGTGATGTCGGAGCGCATGGTGAAGGAGCTGAACCTGGAGCCCATCGCCCGCATGGTGAACTACGCCACCGAAGGCGTCGACCCGCGCATCATGGGCATGGGCCCCATCAAAGCCGTGCCGAAAGTGCTCAAGCAAGCCGGCCTGAAACTCGACGACATCGACCTGTTTGAACTGAACGAAGCCTTCGCCTCGCAGTCGCTGGCCGTGGTGCGCGAACTCGGCATCGACCCCGAGAAACTGAACGTGAACGGCGGCGCCATCGCCCTGGGCCACCCGCTGGGCTGCTCCGGCGCCAAGCTCAGCATCCAGCTCTTCGACGAATTGCGCGAGCGCGGCAAGAAGTACGGCATCGTCACGGCCTGCGTGGGCGGCGGCCAGGGCGTCGCCGGCATCTACGAGCTGCTGAAGTAGCTGTCTGTGTCGCCAGTATTAAGAACGTCATGCTGAGCGCAGTCGAAGCATCTCTACCGCGCTAGTAATCAATCAGCCAGCGTTAGATATGCTTCGGCTTCGCTCAACGAGCGACGTCAGGAAAACAACATGAAAAGACGACTGCGAAAGAAACTTCGGCTACAAGAGTTTCAGGAAATGGGCTTCTCTGTGAAGTTCGACTTGAATTTGCCCAACAGCAAAGCGGAAGACAATTTTGGTGACCGGCTAATCAACGCAATTGAATCAAATCACTTGCTGTTGGGCGGTGGGCTTAATGATTTTTTCGTGCAATCTGATTCAAGTCGGAAAACGTCAGAAGCTGACCGCCAAGCCATAGAAACCTGGCTTCGGCAGCAACCCGAAGTCACAGCCATAAATATCGGGCCGCTGGTAGATGCTTGGTATTGTTTCTTCAACTAGGCCGCTATCCAAATCAAGAAATACCCCGCTCATCCGGGGTTTTCTTTCGCCGATATAGTAGGCGTGCCTAACATATTTTTCTTATCTTGCAACACTAAAACCACCGGTCCGCTGTTTCTCAAAATAGTAGGCTTGCCTAATACTTTTCAACTCCACACCCACCCCAATTGTCATGGAAACCACGCAGCAAGCCAGCCTGAAGGGCGGCGAATTCATCATCAAGCCGACAGATGCCCAGAGCGTTTTCACGCCGGCTGATTTTAACGAAGAGCAAAACATGATGTACCAGACCTGTCTGGACTTCGTGCAAACGGAAGTGTCGCCGCTGCTTGAGCGCCTCGATAACCACGAGGAAGGCCTCATGCGCGGCCTGATGGAGAAAGCGGGCCAGCTAGGCCTGTTCGGCGTGAGCATTCCGGAGCAGTACGGCGGGCTGGACATGGACTTCCCCACGGCCCTGCGGGTGACCGAGGGCGTGGGCGGCGGCCACTCGTTTCCGGTGGCGTTTGCGGCGCACACAGGCATTGCGATGCTGCCCATTCTGTACTTCGGCAACGATGAACAGAAAGCTAAGTACCTGCCCGGTCTCACCGATGGCAGCCTGATGGGTGCCTACTGCCTCACCGAGCCTGGTTCCGGTTCCGATGCCCTGGGTGCCAAAACCAAAGCCGTGCTCAACGCCGAAGGCACGCACTACGTGCTGAACGGCCAGAAAATGTGGATTACCAACGCCGGCTTTGCCGATGTGTTCATCGTGTTTGCCCAGATTGACGGCGACAAGTTCACCGGCTTCATTGTGGAGAAAAACACGCCCGGCCTGAGCCTCGGCAACGAGGAGCACAAGATGGGCATCAAGGGTTCTTCGACGCGGCAGGTGTTTTTGAGCGACGCGCAGGTGCCGAAGGAGAACGTGCTGGGCGAGATTGGCAAAGGCCACCTCATTGCCTTCAACGTGCTGAACATCGGCCGCATCAAGCTGGCCGCGGCCTGCTTGGGCGGGGCCAAAGGTGCTGCCAACCAAAGTATTAAGTACGCCAACGAGCGGGTGCAGTTCAAGCTGCCCATCAGCAAGTTTGGGGCTATTCGCTTCAAGCTGGCGCAGCAGGCCATCCGGATGTACGCCGTGGAATCGGCCATTTACCGCGCCGGCGACGACATCTACCGCATGGAGCAAAAGCTCATGGCCGAAGGCAAAGGCCCGAACGAAGCCCTGCTAGGCGCCGCCCGCGAGTTTGCCGTGGAGTGCGCCATTCTGAAAGTGGAAGGCTCGGAAGTGCTTGACTACGTGGTGGATGAGGGCGTGCAGATTTACGGCGGCTACGGCTTCTCGGCCGACTACCCGATGGACCGCGCCTACCGGGATTCGCGCATCAACCGCATTTTCGAAGGCACCAACGAAATCAACCGCCTGCTGGCCGTTGACATGATTCTGAAGAAAGGCCTGAAAGGCGAAATCGACCTGATGGGCCCGGCCCAGGCCGTGCAGCAGGAGTTGATGAGCATCCCAAGCATGAGCCAGGACGAGGAAACCGGCCTGTTCAGCAAGGAGCTGAAAACCATCGCCAACCTGAAAAAGGCCATTCTGATGGTGGCCGGCTCGGCCGTGCAGAAGTTCACCGCCACGCTGGCCAAGGAGCAGGAGCTGCTGATGAATATCGCCGACATGGCCATCAAAACCTATATCGCTGAGAGCACCCTGCTCCGCGTGGAGAAAGAAGCCGCCGCCAAAGGCGAAGAGGCGCTGTCGGCCCAGGCCGACATGGCCCGCGTGTATCTGGCCGACGCCGTGGACCTGGTGGAGAAAGCCGGCAAAGATGCCATCGGCAGCATGGCCGAAGGCGACGAGCAACGCCTGCTGCTCATGGGCCTCAAGCGCTTCACCAAAGCCGAACTGCTGAACGTGAAGGAGGCCCGCCGCCGCGTGGCCGCCAAGCTCATCGAAGCCAACGAGTACGTGTTCTAGCCCACGTATTTATCGGATTCGACAGATTGGTCGGATTTTGTAGATGAGTTAAAAAAGCCGCTCCTGAGTCCGGGGGCGGCTTTTTTCATTGTAGATATTGGCCGTATGGGGTTATATAGGAAAAGATATTTGCAGAAAAGTTAGGATGTGAAGAAGCCTTTCGCACCAATGGCTGGTCTGGAAGAAAAGCATGGAGCGGCCGCCCGGCTTCAACCATTCATCATTCTTTTCTTTCTGTGCTTATGAAAACCTTTACCCTTTTCCTGGTCATGCTGGTGGCTGCGCTGGGCGGGCCCGCGCCCGCCGCCCACGCCCAAACCTGCGCTCCTCCGACCAACGTCGTCATCAGCAATGTGACGAATGCCAGCGCAGTGGTCAGCTTCACGCCTTCGGCAACGGCCATAAGCTACACGGTGCGCTTTTATTCCATCGACAGCACGGCAGCGGGCATCACCAGCATCAATACCACCGCTTCGCCCGTGACGCTGACGGGATTGGTGGCGGGGCGTTTTCATCGGGTGTCGGTGATGAGCAATTGCGCGGGAGGCTTCACCACTTCCTCGCCCTGGGTAGGGCTCCAGACCACGGGCGGCGGTTCCAATCCTACGGGCTGCACGGCACCCACCAGCTTAGCCGTTTCGGGATTGACCACCACTACGGCTTCGCTTTCTTTCGCCTCCGCGAGCGGGGCGGCCAGCTACCGCGTGGTGTATTACGCGGTGGGCGACAGCATTAACGCCATTACGCAGACGGTGGCTGGGTCGCCGGTGGTTCTCAGCGGCTTGCTGCCGAACACGCCGTACATCGCCCGCGTCTACAGCAACTGCAACGGTGCTACCTCGGGCGCTACGCGGGTCACTTTCCGCACGCAGGCCGTGCCGGTTGCCTGCGGTGCAGTTACCAATGTGGTGGTGACAGCCACCAGCGCCTCCACGGCCACGGTCAGCTTCACGCCCGGCGCCAACAACACCCAGTTCACCGTGACTTACTACGTGCCGAATGATTCGTCGCGCTGGGTGGTTTCCAACGCCTCGCCCATCACGCTCACCGGCCTCGTGCCCGGCCGCACCTATACCATTCAGGTCACGAGCACCTGCGGCACCGGCACCACGGTCACCTACACGGCCGGTACGCCTATCACCTATGCGTTCCGGGGCACGCTGGGCGCCCGGGCCGCGCTGGGCGGGGGCATGCTGGCCGTATTCCCCAATCCGGCCCATCAGGCTGCCAATCTGGTGCTGCCGGCGGTGGCGGGGGCCAGCCAGGCCCGGGTGGTGCTGCTCAACGGGCTGGGCCAGCAGGTACGGGTGCTCGTTGTGCCGCTGGTGGGCGCTGAAACCCGCGCCGCGCTTGATTTGTCGGGCGTGGCGCCGGGCCTCTACACCTTGCGCGTGGCGGCGGGTAGCCAAACGGCCAGCCAACGGCTAGCCGTTGAGTAGACGACGCAATTGAAAGGCAAAAAGGCCGCTCCTAAGTCAGGAGCGGCCTTTTTTGTGACTAAGCAGCTTGTTTAGTTCACTGATGATGAATAGCTTATTCTACTTCACCACAATCTTGTCCAACTGTAGCGCCGCTGATTTCTTACTTGGCCGGCTTACGCCTACAATGGTTTTCTCACCCAGCCAGGCTGTAAAGTCTTTCACGTAAGCCAGCTGCTGGTCGTCGGCCACGTTGAGCTTCAGGCGTTCGGGCGGGCTCACCACGCCGGTTTGCGCGTTCACCCGGCGCAAGTAGAGGTCCGATTTCTTATTGATGTTTTCCAGCGTGAGCAGCTGCACCGTGTTGCCAAACACCGCCGCCCGGTAGCCAATGCCGGTGTAGGCATCCACGGCCGGGGCCACCTGGTCTTTGGCCACCAGGCTGTGCCAGGTGGGGGCGCCAAACTCGTTGTAGCCGAATAAGTGCAACTCGCGGGCGTGCACCGGCGCCTCGCTGCCGCCTTCTTCAAAATGCTTTTCGGCTACTACCACCAGCTGCTTGTCGGCCGTAAGCAGCAAGTCGGCCAGGTACACATCGTCCAGCCGTTTCACGTCGATGCCGCTGGCCTTGCTCACCTCGGCCAGGTAGGCGGGCGTGAAGCGAAACTCCGGCGAGAATTTCATGTCGCCGTTGCCGCTGAAATCGTACTTCACCACCTTCAGGCTGTAGTATTCGCCGGTGGCGTAGTCGGCGCACAGCGCGGCGGCATACAGGCTGCCGTCGTTCAGCACCGTGAATTTGGTGTCGCGCACCGTCACAGGGCGGCCGCCAAACACGCCGCCCACCGGCACACCCAGTACCTTAATTTCCTTGTTCGCTCCGGGCAGGTAGCGGCGCACGGTCAGCTTCTTCATGCCGTCGCTCACCAGCGTCACATACTGCGTGCCGTCGTTGGCCACGTGCACGGCGGGCGAGAAAAAGTCGCCCACATCACGGAAATCATAGCTTTTTTCTTCCAGTTGTAGCACGTTCTGGTCGAAGAGCGTGGCCGCAATGCTTCTCACCTGCTGCCCGGTGGTGAGGTAGCGGAAGGCCAGCAGCCGGCTGCCGTCGGGCGAGATGGATACGCCGGGCCGCCGGTCGCGCGGGCTCACGCTCATCACCACTTTGGCCGGGCTGCGCTGGCCGCTTTGCAGGTTCACGGCCACCACGGCCAGGTTCTGGCCGGCGTCGTCTTTGTGGTGCAGCACCACCAAGGCTTGCTTGTCGCCCCGCCCGAAGGCTTCGAGCGTTTCGCCGGGCGTTACCGGAATGGTGGTGCTCCACTGCTTTTTCAGGTCGGCATCGTAGCGTTCCACGGCGTAGCCGCCGGCGCTCTGGTGGGCCAGTATCACGAAGCCCGAGCCATCGGCCAGAGCCAGGGTCTTGCGCGGCACCCGCATGTCGTAGCGGTCGGTGCCCTGCTCGGGCAGGTAGCTAAACGGGGTCGACTTCACTTTTTGAGCCAAAGCGGGCGTGCTCGCCAGGGCCAGCCCCAGCGTGCCCAACAGGCAGGCGCGATGCATCAGATTTTTTACGTGCGATTGAATCATAAAATAAGTTTTTGGACTAAGCAAGCCTTCAAAAGTAGCCATTTTAGCGCTTGTATGGCATGTTTTCAAGCCCAAGGCTATGATAATAAGGGCTTGGTAAAAAAATGTTAGCCGAACCATAACACTATTACCCACCCCTCCGTACAGGGAACCCGTTAACTTTGCGTCAGGAAATGAAGCTCAATCGGAGCGCATCCCGCAATGCTTTTCTACCGCCGTTCAAATTTTCCGGTTGCCCATCAGCGGGTGTATAAAGTTTTGGTGTACTGTGTGAAAAACTAATTCCGCAGTATTAATTTTATCCCCGCTGTTATATATATAGTTATGAAGTCACTTTTGAAGTTCTCGCTTTTATCAGCACTTATCATCGGAGGTAGGTTCGCTAAAACGAGCGTACCCGCCACCACTGCCCAAGCCCGCACTTTCCAGGGCCGGCCCGATAGCTCCGTTGTGTTGGTGCACCAAGTGCTCACTTCCGAGCCCGTGAAGCCTGCCCAACAGCAAACCCAGCCGCAGCAGAGTGGCAGTGGCCTCATAACAGAGCTTTACTAGCCGGAACAACCCCAACGACTTCAAAAAAGTCGTTTTTTTTTGCCCCACCCGGTAAGCTCAACCCTGTTTTAACTAATCCGGCTCCAGTTCACCGCCGTAGCCGGCAGGCTCTCGATGTGGTGCCGGATGTTGGCATTCTCAGGGTGCGTGAGGTTGGGGTCTTCGGCCAGCAGAGCCTGGGCAGCCGCCCGACTTTCGCTCAGAATGCGGCCGTCCTTGGCCAAATCGGCAATGAGCAGGTCGAGCACGCCGCTTTGCTGGGTGCCCATCAGGTCGCCGGGGCCGCGCAGTTTGAGGTCGATGTCGGCAATTTCGAAGCCGTTGTTGGTTCGCACCATCGTTTCGAGGCGGGTGCGGGCGTCCTTGCTCAGCTTGAAGCCCGTCATCAGGATGCAGTAGCTCTGGTCTGCGCCGCGCCCCACGCGCCCGCGTAACTGGTGCAGTTGCGAAAGCCCAAACCGCTCCGCCGATTCTATCACCATCACTGAGGCGTTGGGCACGTTCACGCCCACCTCAATCACAGTGGTGGCCACCATAATCTGGGTTTCCCGCTTGATGAAGCGCTGCATCTCGTAGTCCTTCTCCTCGGCCTTCATGCGCCCGTGTACGATGCTGATTTGCATCTCCGGGAAGGCCCGGGCCACGCTCTCGTAGCCGTCGGTCAGGTCCTTGTAATCCATCGTTTCCGACTCCTCAATCAGCGGATACACGATGTATACCTGCCGCCCAAGCTTCACCTGGTCCCGGATAAACTCAAACACTTTCAGCCGGTTGGCGTCGAAGCGGTGCACCGTCACGATGGGTTTGCGGCCGGCCGGCAGCTCGTCAATCACGCTCACATCGAGGTCGCCGTATAAGGTCATGGCCAGCGTGCGCGGGATGGGCGTAGCCGTCATCACCAGCACGTGCGGGATGACGTGCGGGTTCTTCTGCCACAATTTGGAACGCTGCGCCACGCCAAATCGGTGCTGCTCGTCCATAATGGTCAAGCCCAGGTTGCGGAATTGCACCACGTCCTCCAGCAGCGCGTGGGTGCCCACCAGCATGTGCATGGTGCCGTTGCGCAGCTCCTCGTGCAGCACGCGCCGCTCACTGGTGCGGGTGCTGCCCGTGAGCTTGCCAATCTTAATGCCCAGCGCGTCGGCATACACCTTCAGGCCCACGTAGTGCTGGTCGGCCAGAATTTCGGTGGGGGCCATCAGGCAGCTTTGCGCGCCGTTGTCGGCCGCCATCAGCATAGAAATGAAGGCCACGATGGTCTTGCCCGAGCCCACATCGCCCTGCAGCAGCCGGTTCATCTGCTTGCCCGCGCAGAAATCCTTGTAAATGTCGTGGATAACGCGCTTTTGTGCGCCAGTCAGGTCGAAGGTGAGGTGGTTTTTGTAGAAGTCCACCAACGTGGGCACTTCTTTGAAAATCTGCCCGGCCAGCGTCACCTTGCGCTGGTCGCGCTGCCGCAGCAGCTTGAGCTGCACAAAAAACAGCTCCTCGAACTTCAGCCGGAATTTGGCCGCCGCCAGCAGCTCGGGGCTCTGCGGGAAGTGAATCTGCTGCATGGCCTGCGCCTTGGGCATCAGCCCGTAGTGCTCAATCAGGGCTGGCGACAGCGATTCCTGGATGTGCGGCAAGGCCAGCTTCAGCAGCTCGGCCACCATCCGCATAATGGCCTTGCTGTCGACGCGGTGGTAATTCTTGAGCTTCTCTGAGGTGTTGTACACCGGCTGCAGAAAGCTCTGGCCCGGCTTGTTCTCGCTCACTTCCTCCAGTTCCGGGTGCGCCATCTGCGGCCGCCCGTTGAACATCGTCGGCTTGCCAAAAACGATGTACTCCTGGTTGTTCTTAGCCACCTGTTGCACCCACTTCACGCCCTTGAACCACACCAGCTCCAACTCGCCGGTGCCGTCGCCCACCTTGGCAGTTAGGCGCTGCTTCGGTCCTTCACCCACCAGCTCCTTGCCGCGCAGCACGCCGCGCACCTGCACATAAGGCAGGTCGTCGTTCAAATCGGCAATGCGGTACACCTGCGTCCGGTCCAGGTACCGGAATGGGTAGCGCTGAATCAGGTCGCCGTAGGTAAACAGGTTCAGCTCTTTGCCCAGCAGCTGCGCCCGCTGCAGGCTGCCCACCGAGCGCAAAAACTCCAGCCGGGTATTGAAAAAGTTGCTCAAGGGAAAAATGGCTGAATGGTCAAACTGCTGTATGGTTAGATGGCGAGACACAAGTCCGTTTCCATGCCAATCAATTCAACAATTAACCAATGCAACAGTCTGGCAATTACTTATAACGAAGCGTATTCAGCATTCGCACCATGTCTGTTTTTACATATTCAATCACCGGGGCCAACGAGTCGTTAGCCGTGGCTGTGCGGAAATACAGCGCACCGCGCAGGAAGTGCTTGGTACTATCGGTGGTGTAAAACTGAAACTGGCTCGGCACTTCACCCGACAACTCAAACACCGAAGCTCGCATGCCGCTCGGCGTCTTCAAAATCCGCTCATCAATGGCTGTGGCCTTGATTTCGTGCTTGCCCGTAAGCTTGCGCGCATCCTCCATCATCTTGTTGTAGAGGCGTCGGTCCCGCTGCACGTCCATGTAGGTAATCTGCACGTTGGCGTGCAGCTTGGGGTAATATACGTTCAGCCAGTGCGGCTGCGCCATGTACGACGAATCGCGCTTTATCACCGCTTCCTTCGAATATTCGAACTCGTACGGGTGCCCACCGCCCAACAACTGGTAGCGGTGCGAGGGCAGGTCGATGCGGTTATAGCCCTTCGGCTTGGGCGTGAAATCCGGTGCCGACGAGCAGCTGGCCAGCAGCGCCAGCCCCATCAGCAACGACACGGTCGAAAAATATCTCATGCAAAAAGCGGCCCCAGCCTGAAATGGCCCGGCCTTCATAGCTTCAAAGGTAACCGGTACCGCAACGAAAAAAGCCCCGGCACAGTGCCAGGGCTCCTTGCTAATAATCGATTTGGACAGCTGCAGCCACAGGCCCGTCAGTCCAATCCCCGGGATTCAGAACGGCAGCTGGTCCAGCTCCGGCTCCTGCCGGAAGGTCTGCTGCGTTTCAGCCACAGCCGAGCTGTTGGCTTCGCCCGCGTTTCCGCCAGCGCCCTGCGGGCGGCCGCCCAGCATCGAAATCTCATCAGCGATGATTTCGGTTATATAGCGGGTCTGCTGGTCCTTGTCTTGGTACTGGCGGGTGCGCAACTTGCCTTCGATATACACCTGCTGGCCCTTTTTGAGGAATTTATCCGCCATGTCGGCCAGGCCGCGCCACGCCGATATGTTGTGCCACTCGGTGCGCTCCACGCGGTTGCCTTGCTTGTCCTTGTAATAGTCGTTGGTGGCGAGGGTAAAGTGAGCCACGCTCACACCACCTTCCAAATGGCGCACTTCGGGGTCTTTCCCCAGGTTGCCTACCAAAATCACCTTGTTCACACCGGCCATATTATTGCACGTTAGGAAATACAAAATCGAAAAAACCACCCGGCCTTTTCTTGTCTCAAAGATAAAAGCTTAAATCCAGAAAGCAAGATTTTTTGCCAATATTTTTTGCCGAAAAATCTAAAAATATTGGCAATAACAAAAATCACCTATTTTGCTCAACATAATTAGCAATCAGCACGGGCTTTGGCAGTGTTTCAATCTCGGCCAGCGAATAAGCCCGCAGCCCCAAATCGTGCAGCGTTGCTTCAGGCAACGGTTTTGCCAGAGTCATCGGGTAGAAGTGCACCTCTAGTTTCTGGTGGCTCAGTACGTGGCGGTAAGCGGCGCTGGGTTCGGCGACCTGACTAGTGTCTAAGGTAGCACCAAGCGCGTCGAGGTGGCGGCTCAACTCCGCCGCTGGCAACTCCGCCACGGTGGTTTCGGCTAAGGCAAAGTCGTAGAGGCCCTGCCAGATGTCCTTCTCGCGCCGCTCCCGCAGGTAGGTTTGCTCACCGTGGCGCAGCACGAAGTAGTGGAAGTAACGCGTCCGCGCCGCCTTCGCCTTGCTCTTCACCGGCAACAGTGCCACCTGCCCATGCTGAAACGCCCAACAGGTACTTTGCAGCGGGCAAAACAAACAGTCGGGCTTGGCCGGCGTGCACTGAATGGCCCCAAACTCCATAATGGCCTGGTTGAAATCGGCCGGTGCGGTGGCGGGAATGTGCTGGTCAGCCACCGCCTGAAACTCCTTGCGCGAGCTGGGCGCCGCGATATCCGAATGCAGCCCGAAAATACGGGCCAGCACCCGGTATACGTTGCCATCGAGCACCGCCACGGCCTCATCAAAGGCAAAGGAGGCAATAGCCGCAGCCGTATAAGGTCCGATGCCGCGCAGCTTCAGCAGCTCCGCGTAGTTATCCGGGAATTTGCCGCCGTATTCGGCTACCACCTGCTGGGCGGTGCGGTGCATGTTGCGGGCCCGGGAGTAGTAGCCCAGGCCCTGCCAGTAGCGCAGCACCTCGGCTTCGGGCGCGGCGGCCAAGTCCTGCACCGTGGGGTAGGCCGCCAGGAAGGTGTTATAGTAGGGGAGGCCCTGAGCCACACGGGTTTGCTGCAAAATCACTTCCGACAGCCAGATGGCGTACGGGTCGCGGGTGTGGCGCCAAGGCAGGTCGCGGTGGTAGCGCGGGTACCACGCCAGCAGGGCCGAGGCCAGAAAGGAAGGATGGGAGAGGGTTTTTGTCAAAATTTTGAAAGAGAATAAATTGGGCCCAGCCTTTGTTTAGGAGGGTACATTGGTAAAACCAAAAAATGGGGTTACCTTTGTGGCCCCAATTCGAGGGCGAACCGCCTGCCAGGCAAAGGCTTACGCTGGAATTCGGGATTTTTTTGCCTAAAAACGTAATTTTTTCAACCACCTAAGTACCATACCAACGTGACTAAAGCTGAGGTAATCGCCGAAATCTCCACGAAGACCGGCATCGAGAAAGCAGACGTATTGATGACTGTTGAAGCTTTCTTCAAAGTCGTGAAAGATTCAATGACGGAAGGCAACAACATTTATGTTCGCGGCTTCGGCTCGTTCGTCAACAAAAAACGCGCCCGGAAAGTGGCTCGTAACATCTCGAAAAACACTTCCCTCATCATCGAGGAGCACTACATCCCGAGCTTCAAGCCGTCGAAGACTTTCGTTGCTAAAATCAAAAACAGCAAGAAAGTGAAAGCTACGGCTGCTAAAGCTTAGTCTATCAACGATTAACTGTTAGTGGTTGTCCCGGCCATCGGCCCACAACCACTGAAGAATTGCCGGCCGCGCCGCCGGTGTCTTTCCCGCGAGGGAAAGCCCGGCGGCCGGCTTTTTTCAGCCCATGGCTACAACGTCCCGTTCCGCATCGCATCAATTGGTTGTCCTCGCTGCCGCGCTCGCGCTGGTAGGAGGGCTT
This sequence comes from Hymenobacter convexus, assembly GCF_030580955.1. GTDB lineage: Bacteria > Bacteroidota > Bacteroidia > Cytophagales > Hymenobacteraceae > Hymenobacter. Next base: position 72,206 of record NZ_JAUQON010000011.1, read on the forward strand.
TTTGTGTTGCCGAAAGGCATCATGAAGCCCAAGGAAAGCCGCTCGGAACTGAACAAGGACGCCGCCGCCACGGCCAACCGTGACGGTGGCGGTTCCAAAACCAACGGCTCCAAAACCGAGTCTTCCTCGGGACCGGTGCCGGCCACGGCTACGGACAATAATGGCCCTAACGCTGCCGCACCACACACCACCACTACTGCCCCGCAGCGTCAGGAAATAAACCGGCTGTTGCAGGAATACAACGCCGCTCCCAATGCTGCCGCCAAAGCTGCGGTGGCCACTAACCTGGCCCGCCGCTACAACAACGTGGAGCGCTTCGACAGCGCCGGTTACTACCTGGAGCAAGTAGCGCTGGCCAAGCCTTCTGCCGCCAACTGGCAGCAGGCCGCCGACGCTTATTACCAAGCCTTCAGCTTCGCGGCTACCGATGAGCGGGTGAAACTGCTCGGCGGCAAGGCGCGTGAGCTGTATGCCAAGGTGCTGAAGGAGCAACCCGGCAACCTCGACGCCAAAACCAACCTCGGCATGGCCTACATGGCCTCCGACAACCCCGTGCAGGGCGTTACCTACCTGCGCGAAGTGCTGGAAGTTGACCCCCGCAACGAGAAAGCCCTGTACAACATGGGCATTCTGGCCGTGCAAAGCAACCAGTTCGACAAGGCCGTGAAGCGTTTCCAGGATTTGGTGAAAGTCAATCCGAAAAACGTGAACGGCCAGTTTTATCTCGGCGTAACTTTGGCCCGCACCGGTGCCAAAGCCGAAGCCAAGCAGGCGTTTCTCGCCGCCAAAAGCCTCAGCAACGACCCGGCGCTGGCGGCTTCGGTGGACGAAGAAATTGCCAAATTGAAATAGCTACGACACAATCAATCACCAACTTAACCCCCAAGCATCATGCCCTGCGGTAAAAAAAGAAAGCGTCATAAGATTGCCACCCACAAGCGCAAGAAGCGCCTGCGCAAGAACCGCCACAAGAAGAAGTAAGCCTCACGGGGCGTAGCGGCGGCCGGCAGTTTTCCTAACGGGAAGGGAGCCAGCCGCCTATCTCTCACGTAGCCTCCTGGGTGTGGCCGCGTTGGGCGCTTTTCCCGTGGCTCGCGAGGGAAGCCAGAACTTATGGTTCTGGCTTCCCTTTGCCGGTTTCGGGGTAGTGCTGCGGCGGCATTGCCGGTGGGTTACTTTAACTAAATCAAGGCTTTGAGTAATGAATTAGTCATTAATTCTACTCAGGAAGGCGAGCGGATTGCGTTGTTGCAAGACAAGCGGCTGATTGAATACCATTTCGACCGCAACGACACCAATTACTCAGTAGGCGACATCTTCCTGGGCACCGTGAAAAAGGTGATGCCCGGCCTGAACGCAGCATTCGTGGACATTGGCTACGAAAAAGACGCGTTTTTGCATTACGGCGACCTTGGCGAGCAGTACAACTCGTTCACGAAGTGGGCGCGCACCGTGCAAAGCGGCCGCGCCACCACCGCCGGCCTCGAAAAATTCACGTTTGAACCCGTGCTCGACAAAGTGGGCAAGGCTGAAAACGTGTTTAAGAAGGGCCAGCAGATTGTGGTTCAGATTATTAAGGAGCCCATCTCAACGAAGGGCCCGCGCGTGAGCACCGACATTTCGATGGCCGGGCGCTACCTCGTGCTGATGCCGTTTTCGAACACCATCAGCGTAAGCAAAAAGATAGTGAGCAAAGCGGAGCGCGACCGGCTCAAGCGGCTCATTGCCAGCATCAAGCCCGACAACTTCGGTGTCATCATCCGCACCGTGGCCGAGGGCCGCGAGGTGGCCGAGCTGGACAAGGACATGCAGGATATGGTGGCGAAGTGGGAGCAACTCTACAGCACGCTGCGCACCGCCAAACCCAACGACAAGGTGCTGGGCGAGCTCGGCCGCACTTCGTCCATGCTCCGCGACATGCTGAACGAGTCCTTCGACAGTATCATGGTCGACGCACCGACGATGTACGAGGAGATGCGCGACTACATCCAAAAAATCGCGCCTGATAAGCTCGGTTTGCTGAAGCTGCACAACTCGAAAATCAAGATTTTCGAGCAAACCGGCATTGAGAAGCAGTTGAAAACGCTGTTTGGCAAGACGGTAACCGTGCCCGGCGGCGGCTACCTCGTCATCGAGCACACCGAAGCCCTGCACGTCATCGACGTGAACTCGGGCAGCAAGAGCAACCAGGAAAACGACCAGGAAGCTACCGCGCTGATGATTAACATGCTGGCGGCCAAAGAAGTGGCTCGGCAGCTGCGCCTGCGCGACATGGGCGGCATCATCGTGGTCGACTTCATCGACATGCGCTCGGCCGAAAGTCGTAAGAAGGTGGAAGACGCCGTGCGCGACGTGATGAAGCACGACAAAGCCAAATTCACGGTGCTGCCCATCACCAAGTTCGGTCTGCTGCAAATTACGCGTCAGCGCGTGCGGCCGGCTGAGAACATCGTGACCGGCGAGGTGTGCCCCACCTGCGGCGGCACGGGCAAGATTTCGGCCTCCATCCAGGTGACGGACGACATCGACAACAGCATCGACGACCTGCTGGTGAACCAGAACCAGTCGGGTATCACGCTGTCGGTGCACCCGTTCCTGTACGCTTACTACACCAAAGGCCTGATTTCGCGCCAGATGAAGTGGTACCTCAAGTACTACAAGTGGGTGAAGGTGGTGAACGACAGCAGCCTGGGCCTCACCGACTACCGCATCGAAGATGAGCGGGGTGAGGAAATCCAGCTGCGTTCGTCGGCCGCCGCCATGAGCCGTTTGCAGGACCGTGAGGTTGAAATTGTGGACTAGCGTTTGGCCTATTCGTCGTTTGCCGCAACAAGCAAAAGCCCCAGCCTCGTGAGAAGCTGGGGCTTTTTGTTGGGTTAGTATCTAGAACTTGATACCCAAATCGAGGCCAAATGAGCTATTCTTGATGGTGACGTCGGTAAAGTCGCGTTTGCTTTCGAAATAATGGTCGATGTCGACCAGGCCGCGGTGGTAACCGATGCCGGCGAAAAGCTTGGTGCTGCTGCCCAGCGCGTATTCGGCACCGGCTCCTACCAAGGCGTCGGCGTCGAAGAAGTACACGTAGTCGCCGGCTTTGTTTTCGGTGCCGGTGGCAGGGTCGGTGTAGAACTTACTGCTATTGATGCGAGTGCCGATGGGCACATTCAGCGAGCCGCCAACCTGGAAGTAGAGCCGCGTAGCCGGCGCGATTTCGTTGGTGAAAAGCTTGACGGAAAGCGGCACCTGCAGGTACTGCGTGCTCATTTTGTAAGAAGTCTGGAAGGCATTGCCTACGCCGTTGCCATTGTTATAGAAGTCAGTATAGCGCACGGTGCCGCCTTTGCCAGCCAGTTCGAGGCCGGTGCTGAAGGCGTAATTTTCACCGAAGAAGTAATCAACTACTAAGCCACCGCTGAAACCAAGCTGGCTGCCGTCGCTGGCGAAGCCATTTTTGGACGTTGATTCAGCCCGCAGGCTGGTGATGGTAGGCGAGACTTTTAGTCCGATTTCGACCTGGGCCGAAGCGGTGCCAACGGTGGCGGCGAGGACGAAGGCGGCAAGGAATATCTTTTTCATATGCACTGATACGGCTACTGCTGATGGAAACTACCGACTGCCGGTAGGTTTTGGCTAATTTTACGCCAAAGTAACGCGCGTGAATACGAATAATTTTGCCTGGCGGCGCTGGCTGCCCCTGTTTTTAGTAGGAAGCCTCGGCCTGTCTGCCTGTAAGAAGGGGCCCGCCGAAGGCTGCCGCGACGACGCTGCGGCCGATGCCCCGGCGATGTCCGTGAAGCTGAAGCGCTTGGAACAGCCCTTCTTCGCCATCAAGACGCCGGCTGATGCCCAGCAGTTTATGGGTGCAAATCCAGCCTTTGCACGGTATTATCTGCAACGCCAGCCGGCCAATGAAAAAGAGCTCGAAAGCAGCCTGGTGCAGCTGGCAACCAATGGGGCATTGCAACAGCTGGGGCGCGAAACAGCGGCGGCTTTTCCCGATAGCGCGGCCCTGCGGCACGATTTGGGCGAGGTGTTTCGGCGGGTTCATCATTATTTCCCCGATTTCCGGGTGCCTCCGGCCAACACGTACGTTAGCGGCTTTCTGGCGAAGGATATTTATGTGAACGACAGCTTGTTAGTAATGAGCCTAGACTGGTTCGTGGGGCCGAAGGCCAGCAAGCGGCCCGATTTGCCGCAGTACATGCTGCGCCGTTACACACCCGCCGGGCTGATGCCGCTGCTGGCGCACAACGTGTCGAGTAAATACAACCGCCACGAGTTAACGGCCAATACGATGCTTGACGCTATGGTGCATGAAGGCAAGGCCCTCTACTTCGCCAGCCAGATGCTTCCCTGCACCCCCGATTCGCTGCTGATGGGCTATACCAAGCGTGAAATGGTGGGCTTGGAAGCCAACGAGCCCCGCGTATGGGGCCACTTTCTGGAAAAGAACCTGCTGTATTCTACCACGCCTTTCTTACTGCAGAAGTACGTAGGCGAACGACCTAACGTGCCTGAAATCGACAAAACCTGCCCCGGCCGCGTGGGCCAGTGGGTGGGCCTGCAAATCGTGCGTAAGTACGTGGAACTGCACCCCGATGTGACCCTGGGCCGCCTGATGGCTGAGAAAAACGCCCAGCGCATTCTGAATGAGTCGCACTACCGGCCCATGCACGAATCGAAATGAAGAATGAAGACTAGCGTTTGCGCTCCTTCATAATTCTTCATTGATACCATGCACATCGCCGTTTTCAGCCAGTATCATACCAGTCCCGATTGTCCGGCTACTAGCCGACACTACACACTACTGGCGCATATTGCGAAAACGCACCGGGTGACACTCCTGACCACGCCTGCCTGGCGCAGCCAGCAACTGACACATGAGTTTCCGTGGGTACCGGCCGGGGTGGAAATCCGGGAGGCTAACATTCCATACGACAACAAAATGGGGCCGGCCCGCCGGGCCTTGTCTTTTGCGCAGTATGCCGCTTGGGCCGTACGGGAGGGGCTGAAAATTGACAAGCCGGACGTGATTTGGGGCATCAGCACGCCGCTTACGGCGGCTTGGGCGGCGGCGCAGGTGGCACGCTGGCGGCGGGTGCCGTGGGTGTTTGAAGTGCAGGACTTGTGGCCGTCGTTTCCTATTGCGATGGGGGCAGTGCCCACGGCGCTGGCCCGGCAGCAGTTTTTTCGGCTCGAAAAGCGCTTGTACCAAAGCGCTCGGCACGTGCTGCCGCTTTCGCCCGATATGACGCGCTACGTGACGGATTTAGGTATTGATGCTGGCAAGGTGACCACCGTGCTGAACGGCACCGACCTCGATTTAGCCGCCCGTGCCACGCCCGAAACCGTCGAGCATTTGCGGCAGAAACACGATTTGGCGGGCAAGCAAGTCATTCTGTATGCTGGCACCTTCGGGCGGGCCAATGATATTCCCACGCTGGTAGCGGCGGCCGAAGCCATAGCAGCTACCGAAACAAACACCGTGTGGCTGTTTCTGGGCCACGGGTTTCACGAGCCGCTGATTGCGGCGGCGGCGGAGCGCTGGCCGGGGCGCATCCAGTTGGTGGGCGGGCAGGCGCGGCACCAGGTTTTCGGCTGGTTTGCACTGGCGGCGGTATCGGTGGTGTCGTTTCTGGATTTGCCGGTGCTGGATAGTAACTCGCCCGCTAAGCTCTACGACTCGCTAGCGGTGGGCACACCGGTCGTGGTTACGAACCGGGGCTGGACCAAAGCGCTGGTGGAGCAGCACGGCTGCGGCTGGTACGTGCCCGCTGGCAATACCGAAGCCCTGACCGCTCAGCTAGGCCAAGCGCTTATGCAGCCTGAATTGCTGATGCAGGCTGGGCAAAGGGGAAAATACCTTGCTCAAAAGTCCTTCGACCGCCAGCAGTTGGCTGCTGTTGTCCAGCAGATACTGGAAAAAGCGGCCCAATGATTTTGTGCCGGCCGCAAATGGGTTTGTACGGCCTTGTACCTTTAATTGAACTTTGTGTACTAAAAACAAGAACAGAATTAGGGTAGATAGTGCTTCTCAAGCTCCGCAGCGGTTAGCTTTCTGGCAGCGGAATATAAGCCGCGGCTTTGCCAAAATGCTTTTCGAAGTAGGCGCAGCTGGGTGCCAGCGGGCAACTGATGCATTTCGGCGAGCGGGCCACGCAGATGTAGCGGCCGTGCAGAATCAGCCAGTGGTGGGCCTTTGGAATCAGTTCTTCCGGGATATGCTTCACCAAGGCTTTCTCCACGGCCAGCGGAGTAGTAGCCGTTTTGGGCACGAGCCCGAGGCGGTGTGACACCCGGAAGACGTGCGTATCCACCGCCATGGCGGGTTGATTGTAGATAACTGAAACTACCACGTTGGCCGTTTTGCGCCCCACGCCGGGCAAGCGCTGCAACTCCTCAATCTGGCTGGGCACTTCGCCATCAAAATCTTCAGTGAGCATGCGGCCCAGGCCGGCTAGGTGCTTGGCCTTGTTGTTGGGGTACGAAACGCTGCGGATGAAGGGGAAGATGTCATCGGCCGTGGCGGCGCCGAGGTGCGCGGCCGTGGGGAACTGCTCTAGTAGCGCGGGCATTACGAGGTTCACGCGTTTGTCGGTGCATTGCGCACTTAGCACTACGGCTACAATCAACTCATACGGGGTGCCGTAGGCCAGCTCGGTTTTGGGCTCCGGGAAGTTGCTGGTGAAGTAGTCGAGGAAGTATTTGAATCGGTCGGCGCGGCGCATGGGGCGAAAGTAGGTGCTCCACAAAAGTAAACGGTCATGCTGAGCGCAGCCGAAGCATCTCTACCGCAATACTATTCCTTTTGATTGGATTTAATACTGCGGTAGAGATGCTTCGGCTGCGCTCAGCATGACCGTTTTTGTATCTCAGGCGAGTTCGTCAGCTTTTTTGCTTCCGGTTCCGGCGTAGGGGCTGGAGCGGTTGCCACAGGAAATTAAACGGACTCAGGATTTGGCTAAAAAAGTACGCGAGTAGCGCAAAATGGCCTCGGAGGTGTGGGCCCGCGGCTCGCGGCGAACGCCGTCGAGGGCCCGCTGGGCCAAAAGGAGGTCGGCGCACGTGGCTGCCAGTTCCGGGTCGTGCTGCAACGCCTCCTCTACCTCGCGCTGCCTTTCAGGAGGCAATTCGTTGTACACATACTGGAGCAGTGTCGAATGGGGTAAGGTTTGAATCATAATGATGCAGGGAATTTGCGGTCATTTTCTTCCGCAGGTTAATCAGCGCATAGCGCATCCGGCCGAGGGCCGTGTTGATGCTGACGCCGGTTGCGTCGGCAATTTCCTGGAAGCTCATGTCGCCGTAGTGGCGCATCAGCAGCACCTCCTTCTGCGCGGCGGGCAACTCCTGGATTAACGCCCGAAGGCGGGTATGGGTTTCCTCACGGGCCAGGATATCGTCTGGGCCATCATCAGCGAGGGTGAGCGTGTTGGCCAGCCGGTCGTTGTCGGAGAGGCTGACGTGGGGCGTCCGCTTGCCGCGCCGGAACGAATCGATGGCCAGGTTGTGGGCAATGCGGCAAATCCAGGGGGCAAATTTGCCCTCTTCGTTGTAGCGCCCGCCTTTCAGTGTATGGATGGCCTTGATGAACGTGTCCTGCAACAGGTCCTCGGCCACGTCCTCGTCGCGCACGATGAGGAGGATGGTCGTGAACACACGACTGCGATGCCGCTCCAGCAGGATAGCGAAGGCGGATTCCTGGCCGGCCAGGTAGAGCGAGATGAGCGCGGAGTCGCTCGGTTGCAAGAGGTCCATAAAGGGCTACGGAATAAGGGAACGTAGAGCTTTAGGCCATAGTATGCAGTTACCGAGAAAAAATTTGGGGAGCGACCGGTAGTCGGGTGTTTTGCCCGCTAGAATCGTTCCAAATGTAGAGCGATGAAATGCACATCCGCAATACCCCTCAACTAAAAAATGACAAAATTCTGTAGGATAAATGGAGCAACCTTCCGCAAAACTTCATCTACGTGCTGCTAACGCATAATTGAGGAATAAAAAATCTGAAAAAAGTTTCAAAAAATAATTTTTTATTTTTCAGATAAGGCAATTCACCCCCCTAGCCATTGATAGGCAGCAGCTTCCTCGGTGAACAAAGCGGTATGGTAGCCGTGCTCGGGCTGGGTGGCGGCGCTGATGGCCGCCACGGAACTAGCCGATTGTTGCTGTTGGGCACGTAGGGGCGAGATGAGGAAGGCCAGCCGCACCGGGGCCGGGTAGCGGCCGGGCAGGAGCGGGAAGAATTCGGTGTTGACCCAGTGTGTAAGCTCGGGCGACACCAGCTCGTCGCGGCGGCGCAGGTCGAGCAGCCAGCGCCAGCAGCCAGCGGCATCGGCGGCGGCCAGGATGGCGAGGTAGCCGGCCTGTAGCTCGGGCGCGGTGATTTCGCGCTGCCAGCGGGCTACAATGGCTGGGAGGTCGGGACGCGGGGTTATTTCGAGGCCAAAGTTGGGCATGGGCCGGGCGGCGCGAGCAATAAGCGTTAGGCCTCCAAGATAGGCGAAACGCACGGCCGGACCTAGGGGGCCGAACCAACCGGGCCTACCTTTGCCGACCCACGCCGTACTGGCGCCTTTTGAAGTTGTTATATGCTGCCTTCCGCTGATTCGGCCCCGGCCCACGACCCGTACGCGGCCCTGCGGGTGCCCGATTTTCGCCGCCTGGTTTCGACCCGCACCTTGCTCACGGTGGCTACGCGTATCCAGGGACTGGTGGTGAGCTGGCAGATTTACCACCTCACCGGCGACCCACTGGCACTAGGGCTTATTGGGCTTTCGGAGGCCATTCCGAGCATTGTGGTGTCGCTCTACGCCGGCTACGTGGCTGATACGGTACGCCGCAAGCGCATTGTAGTGCTAGCGCTGGCGGTGCTAGTGCTGTGTGCGGCGGCGCTGGCGGCGCTGGCCAGCCCCTATGGCATCGGGCTGCTGGCGAAGGGCGCGCTTTACACGCTGCCGCTGTACGCGGTGATTTTTGTGAGTGGGCTGGCGCGGGGCTTTATGGGGCCGGCGCTGTTTTCGTTTATGCCGCAGCTGCTGCCCGACCGGGCGTTGCTGCCCAATGCCATTACCTGGAACAGCACCACGTACCAGGCCTCGGCGGTGCTGGGGCCGGCCGTGGGGGGCTTTCTGATTGAGCCGCTGGGCGTGGCCTGGTCCTACGCGGTGGGGCTGGGGCTGCTGGTGCTGGGCCTGGTGCAGTTTGCGCGCATTGCCGACCGGCCGCTGCCGCCCATGGAAGGCGAGCGGCTTAACCTGAAAGACAGCGTGCTGAGCGGCCTGCGTTTTATCTTCGGCAACCAGTTGGTGCTGGCAGCGCTGTCGCTGGATATGTTCGCGGTGCTCTTTGGCGGGGCGGTGGCGCTGTTGCCGGTGTTTGCGTCGGATATTCTGAAGGTAGGGGCTAAGGGATTTGGGCAACTGGAGGCGGCGCCGGCCATTGGCTCGGTGCTGATGGCCGTTTTCCTGACCTACTACCCGCTGAAGCGCCGGGCCGGGTGGAAGCTGCTGGGGGCGGTGGCGGGCTTCGGGCTGGCTACGATTTGCTTCGCGCTGTCGACCAACTTCTGGCTGTCGCTGTTCCTGCTGTTCCTCACGGGCGTGTTCGATTCGGTGTCGGTGATTGTGCGCTCCACGCTCATCCACGTGTATACGCCGGAATACATGAAGGGCCGCGTATCAGCGGTGAACAACATTTTCATCGGTTCCAGCAACGAGATTGGAGCTTTCGAGAGTGGCACGGCGGCGCGGCTGCTGGGCACGGTACGCTCGGTAGTGTTTGGCGGGCTGATGACGCTGCTGGTGGTGGCCATCACCACCTGGCGGGCCGACAAGCTGCGCAAGCTGGAGTCGGGCACGAAGTAGAACGTGCTTTTAGCTATTAATTAACAGGGCCGCGTATTGCTCCGGCGTGTCTACATCGAGCAAGCCGGCCGGGAAATCAACGCGCTCCACGGCTGCGCAATAGCCGGCAATGAGCCGTCCGGCGCCGGCCTGCCCTTGCAGCATGAGCAACTCTGGAAACACGGTTTCGGCAAAAACGGCGGGTACGCCCAGCGTGTCGCCATACGCCGCGGCCACAATGGGCGCCTGCGTTTGCTGCTGCCGTTGTATCAGTTGCTGAAGCAACTCCGGTGTCACGTGCGGCTGGTCGCTCAGCATAACGAGCACGGCGCGGGGCTGCGCGGCCTGCACCGCCAGCAGACCCGCGCGAATGGAGGAGGCCATGCCGGTTTCCCAGTCCGGATTGTGAATGGTCTGAATGGGCAAGCCCGTTACTTCAGATGTTAAGGCTTCATTCAAAGCACCTGTGACCAGCACGATGGGCGCGCAGCCGCTGGCTACGGCTGTTTCGGCGGCGTGGCGGAGCAGGGTGCGGCCGCGGTAGGGCAGAAGCTGCTTGGGCTGGCCCATGCGGGTGGAAGCGCCGGCGGCCAGGAGGAGCAGGGCGGTGGAGGCGGAGGCAGCGTTTTGCATCGGGTTTGGAGCTGTCATCCTGAGCGCAGCGAAGGACCTTATCACGTTAGAACTAACTGCTCGAGCGTGATAAGGTCCTTCGCTGCGCTCAGGATGACAGGCGATTTCAATACTTACACTGACTTCGTGCCCAGAATCTTATCCGGCGTAATCGGCAAATCGCGCACGCGCTTGCCGGTGGCGTGGAACACGGCGTTGGCCACGGCGGCTGATACGCCCACCATCGAGATTTCGCCAATGCCTTTCACGCCCATGGCGTTGATGTAGGGGTCGTGCTCGTCGATGAACTCCACGGTCATTTCCGGGATGTCGGCGTTGACGGGAATGTGGTAGTCACCAAGGTCGGCGTTGGTGTAGCGGGCGTAGTGCGGGTCGCGAGCGGTGGCCTCCATCAAGGCCGCGCCGATGCCGAAGATGCTGCCGCCGATAATCTGGCTGCGGGCCGTTTTGGCGTTGAGAATGCGGCCCGCGCCGTGCACGCTCACCCAGCGCGTGACGCGCACGGTGCCCAAATCGGGGTCGACCTGCACCTCGCAGAAGTGCGCGCCGAAGGAGTGCATCGAGTGCTTACCGGCTTCGTCCTTATGGGCGTCGCTGGCGCTGGCGGCCGACTGCCCGGCCTCGTAGCCGGAGCCGTACTTCCCCTGCCCGCTGCCCTCGATGTCGTCGATACCGGCGCGCTTCATCAGAGCCTTGAAATCTTCGCCCTTTGAGGCATCCTTTTTCAACTGCAGCCGGCCGTTTTCCATGGCTACGTCTTCGGCTTTGGCCTGGAAAAGCGGCGATTTCGGGTCCTTGATGGCCATTTTGGTGAGGCGCTCCCACACGTCCTGCGCCGCCATGTATACCGACGACGACACCGTGCCGGCCGCCACCGAGCCGCCCGAGTTGGGCGCCGTGGGCAGCTTGGTATCGCCCAGCTCGAAGCGGATTTTGTCGGGCGCGAGGCCCAGCGAGTCGGCGGCTACCTGCGTCATCACGGTGTAGGTGCCGGTGCCGAGGTCGGTGGCGCCGGCCTGCACCACGGCGTGGCCGTCGGCGTAGAGGCGCACGCGGGCGGTGCCCTGCGAGTTGTGTACCGGGTAGCTGGCCGTGGCCATGCCGTAGCCCACCAGCAGGCGGCCGTTTTTGGTCACGCCGGCTTTGGGGTTGCGCTTGCTCCAGCCGAAGAGCTCAGCGCCGCGGGCGTAGCACTGGCGCAGGCTTTTGCTGCTCCAGGGCTGGCCGGTGCTTGGGTCTTTCTCGGCGTAGTTGCGGAGGCGAATTTCGATGGGGTCGATGCCCAATTGGTAGGCCAAATCATCCATCGATGACTCGATGGCGAACGAGCCGGGCGCCTCGCCGGGGGCGCGGGTGAAGGTCGACGTCATCACATTGGCCCGACCCAATTCGTAGTGCGACTCGAACGTGGGGCAGTCGTACAGTAGGTTGATAATCTTGCTGTTCGATTCCGCGTAGTTGTCCCAGGGCGAGGTGGTGGAGGTTTTCTCGTGGATGAGGGCCAGCAGCTTGCCTTCCTTGCTCGCGCCCAACGTGAGGGTTTGGGTCTGGTCTTCGCGGTGGCCCATGCTCGTGAACTGCTGCGGGCGGGTGAGCACCAGTTTCACCGGCCGGCCCACGGCCTTGGCGGCCTGCACCGTGAGCACGGTGTGCGGCCAGCACGAGCCCTTGCATCCGAAGCCCCCGCCGATGAACTTGGTGATGACGCGCACCTGGTCCTGCGGTAGGCCCAGATAGGCCGACAACGACTTTTGGGTGCGCGTCACGCCCTGGGTCGATTCGTACACCGTCACGCGGTCGGGCGCTTCCCAAATGGCAGTGGTGGCGCCGGGCTCCATCGGGTTGTGATGGTTGATGGCGTGGGTGTACACGGCCGTCATCTTGATGGGGGCGCTGGCCAGGGCGGCGCGGGCGTCGCCGCGCCGGGTGTAGCCGTCGGCTTTGCCGTCCTGAATTTTCTCGGGGTTGAAGAGTTGGGCGCGCTTGTCGGTGTAGGCCGCAATGGGCGCCTCGGCGGCGTAGTTCACGCGCACCAGCGCGGCGGCCTGAGTGGCGCGTTCGAAGGTGTCGGCCACGATGAGGGCCACCGGCTGACCGGCGTAATGGATAATGTCCGACGTCATTGGCAGAAAGCCCATGGGTGCGCCGATGGCCTTTTTGCCCTCGGGGTCGTTGGGCGTTTTGGCCAGCTTGGGCAGGTTGAGGTGCGTAAGAATCTGCAATACCCCGGGCTCTTTCAGGGCCAAGCTGGTGTCGATGCTTTGCACCCTTCCTTTAGCAATGGCGCTGGTTTTGAGCACGCCGTACACGAGGCCCGGCAGCGGGTATTCGGCCGAGTATTTGGCTTTGCCCATCACCTTGTCGCGGCCGTCTACACGGTTCAGCGGCTTGCCGACGACGCCCGGCTTGGGTGAAGTTTCGAAAAAAGCGGGTTCGTTTTCCATGACCGTTTGGGTTGGTTGGGACGACCCGTCAGGCCGTCATGCAGAGCGCAGCGAAGCATCTCGCTCGGGGTGGTAACTCTAATCAATTGGATTAGCAATGCACGCGAGATGCTTCGCTGCGCTCTGCATGACGTTCTTTAAGCCGCCGACAATTCCAGCAGTGCCCGCACCAGCGTATTCTGGGCCAGCTCCACTTTGAAGCGGTTTTGCTCGCGGGGCTGGGCGTCGCGCACGGCGGCGGCGGCAGCGGCCCGGAAGGTGGCTTCCGTGGCCGGCGCGCCGGTCAGGATTTTCTCGGCGGCTACCGAGCGCCAGGGCTTGGTGCCCACGCCGCCCAGCGCCACCCGCGCCGAGCGAATCTGCCCGCCCTGCACATCGAGGCCCACGGCGGCCGAGGCCAGCGCGAAAGCGTACGAGGCCCGGTCACGCACTTTCAAATACATTGACTTGCGGGCATGAGCCGCCGCCGGTACCGTCACCGATACGATGAGCTCGCCGGGCTCCAGCACGGTTTCGCGCTGGGGCGTGGTGCCGGGCACCACGTGGAAATCGACCAGCGGCACGCGGCGCTGCTTGCCTTTGGCGTTTTCCAGCAGCAGCACGGCGTCGAGGGCCGCCAGAGCCACGCCGAGGTCGCCGGGGTGGGTGGCGATGCACGATTTGCTGCCGCCCAGAATGGCCAGGCCACGGTTTTCGCCCTCCTGCGCCGGGCAGCCCGAGCCGGGCTGCCGCTTGTTGCACGGAAACGCCACGTCGCGGAAGTAGCCGCAGCGGGTGCGTTGCAGCAGGTTGCCGCCGATGCTGGCCATGTTGCGCAGCTGCGGCGAGGCGGCTTGCAGCAGCGCCTGCGAAATCATGGGGTAGTTCTGCAGCACCAGCGGGTGCTCGCCCACGTCGCTCATGCGCTCCAGCGCGCCAATGCGCAGGCCGTCAGCGGTTTGCTCAATGCCTTTGAAGGGCACCATATTGATGTCGACCAGCTCGCTGTGGTTTTCCACGTTGAGCTTCATCAAATCGAGCACCGTGGTGCCGCCTGCGATGAAAGCCGCACCTTTCGTGCCGGTCACGGCGGCCGTGGCGTCTTTGGCCGTGGTGGTGGAGAGGTAGGAGAAGTTGTTCATTGGTTGGTTCCGAAAGAGGAGAAGAACGTCATGCTGAGCGCAGTCGAAGCATCTCTACCGCTGTGGTAATTATTTACTTCCCCGGTAGAGATGCTTCGACTGCGCTCAGCATGACGTTCCGGCGTGAGGTACTGCTATCCTTTAAACCCGCTCTTTTCCACCTCGCGAATAGCGGCTACGATATTGGGGTAGGCGCCGCAGCGGCAGAGGTTACCGCTCATCCACTCGCGCACGTCGCCGTCGGTTTTGGCGTGGCCTTCCTTCAGGCAGGCCACGCCCGACATGAGCTGGCCCGGCGTGCAGTAGCCGCACTGAAAGCCGTCGTGGTCGAGAAAAGCCTGTTGGAGCGGGTGGAGGTCTTCGCCCTTGGCCAGGCCTTCCACGGTGGTGATTTCCTTACCCTGCGCCATCACGGCCAGGGTGAGGCAGCTGTTCACGCGGCGGCCGTCCACCAGCACGGTGCAGGCGCCGCACTGGCCGTGGTCGCAGCCTTTTTTCGAGCCGGTGAGGTCGAGCTTTTCGCGCAGCGCGTCGAGCAAACTCACCCGCGGCTCGGCCTTGATGGTGCGCAGGGTGCCGTTCACCTTGAGGCGCATTTCGGTCACGCCTTCCACCTTTTTGGCCATGGCGGTGAGGCGTTCGGCCTGGCCCACCAGCGGCGGCGCCAGGGCCAGCCCCAGCAGCCCCGAGGCTTGCTTGATGAAGGTGCGGCGGCCGTCATTGGGCTCCAGGCCGTCGGGGCCGGTGGAGGAGGGGAGGAAATCGTCAGTCATAGCGCGAGGAAATTAGCCGGGCTAGTAATACTGAATTTGCCCCCTAATTGTTGGCGAAGAGCCCTGGCTTATTTGCCGGATAAAGAGCGGTTTGAATAGTGAACTATGGCCAGAGTCCGATATTCAGGCCGCGTCCCGGGTGCCTGTTTTGCGCGGGTTGCTTTGGCTATTCGCAGCGCACGTAAGGCCGCATCTTCTCCCAGTCGCCGGGTTTGAGGGTGGGCATCTGCTTCAAATCTTCCACCGATTTGAAGGGTCCGTGTTGCTGGCGGTAGGCCACAATGAGCCGCGCCCGCGGCTTGCCGATGTAGGGTTGCAGATACAGCTCGTCGAAGCTGGCCGTGTTCACATTCACCGTTTTGGGGGCGAAACCTAGGGCCACAAACGTGTATTTCTTGAGACTGTCGCGCAGGTCGGGGGCGTCGCGCAGCACAAATACCTCGTCCAGCTGGTCTTCGCGCACGTAGCCGCCCAGCTGGTTGCGGTATTTCACCACCCACCTGGCCCGGCCCGCGCCAACGCCCCGAATCTGCATCAGCTGCGTGGTATCGGCGGTGTTGAGGTCGAAGGGCTGGAGGTTGCGGGGTTTGCGTGGAAATTTTGAGGCGGTGGCATCGCCGGCGGCGAAGGGCGGGAACTTGCCATCGGTCCCGGGCGGGTTAGCGGCGTAGTCGCGCTTAGGCGCCTCCTCAGGCAGCTGCATAAACGGCGCCAGCCGCTGGTACACCGAGTCTTCCAGCCCGTACATTTTCTTCACCTGCGCCTTGGCCTTGAAGCCGCCCGCCGCTTGGCAGTATTTCACCATTCGGGCCGCCACGAAGTGCGGAACCCCGCGCGCTTCCCAGCCTTCGGCCGACAAAGCATTGGGGTCGAAGGGGCTGAGGCGCACCTGGGGCACGGCCGGGTAGCGCGGGCCGCGGCGCTCGTATTTTCGGTACTCACGCTTCGGAAAGCGCGAGGCAAACCCCTGTTCCACAGTACGGTGCTCCTTGAGCTGCGCCGCCAGCTCATCGACGCCCTTCTGGTCGGCGGCGGGCAGGTAGGTGGGCAGCTCCGGCCGCAGCAGGATGGGCGCCACAATGGTGAGCAGCATGATGACCAGCAGACCCGCCAGGCCCCGCGCCTCGCCGCGCGAGTAGCCAAAGGAGCGCCGCACCCAGCGCATCGGGGCCGAGTTTTCCCAGGACCACCGGGGCCGGGACGGGGGAGGAGGTGCCATACGCGGGCGGGACCGGCCAGCGGCCCAAGCAAGTAGGTAGAAGGAGGACAGAACGCCAGCGCGTTAGGCCAGCTGCTGCGCAATGATAGGAATAAATCTATCAGTTTGGCTACCTCTGCCTGGTGCCCGGCCCCGCGCCTAGCTGCGCGTGCGGGCGGTGCTGGGCGTGCGGCTGGCCTTGCGGGAGGGCCTGGGGCGCTTCACCGTGACGGGCAGCGGGCCGCCGGGCAGCTTGGTTTCCTGGGCTATCCAGGTGTGCACGAGCTTTAGTGCCTCGGGCGAGAAAACGGCCTGCGGGGCCGCATTCACCAACGGCCACTGAGCCGGCGGGGCCTGAAACAGGTGGTTGACGCCGGTGAGCTTGTAGGAGGTAGCCGTGCGATTGGCGTGGCGCAGGGCCTTGTAGAGCGGCGTCATGTTTCGCCGGGCCGATACCTGCAAATCGGCTGTGCCATTTAGCAGCAACACCGAGCACTGCACCTTGTCGAGCTTGGCCTGCGGGTCGAAATCGAAGAAGTAGCGGGCCCAGGGCGAAGTGAGCTGCACGGCGCGGGCGCGGGCCATACTGCCGTCGAGGCCCATGTTGGCGCCGGCCAGCAGCGAGGCCACCTTGGTGCGGGCCGCGGCATTATCGGGCGTCTGACGAATGATGTTAACCGTGCGCTGGTACACGTCCTGCGCGGCCTTCACCTGGGCCGGGTCGGCCCCGATGAGGCGCATGATTTCGCCCTGCTGGCGCAGCAGCACGTCGTAGCCCGTTTGCCCGTAGCCTGCCAACGACACCACAAACGCCGGCGCCCGGCCGGCCCCGGCCGCGGCCAGCAGGGCCACGTTGGCCCCTTCGCCGTGGCCCAGCAGCCCCACGCGGTGCGCCGACACCAGCGGACTGGTGCGCAGGTACGCCAGCGCCGCCTGGGCATCGGTCACCAGGTCGGCGGTGGTGGCGTTGGCGTAGGTGCCGCCCGATTTGCCCACGCCCCGGTCATCGAAGCGCAGCACGGCCACGCCGTGGCGGGTGAGGTAATCGGCCAATTGGCCAAACATGCGGTAGCCGGGCACTTCCACCTCTCGGCTCTGCGGGCCCGAATCGGACAGCAGCACCACGGCCGCAAACGGGCCCTCGCCGGCGGGCACCGTGAGGGTGCCGGCCAGCCGCTGCCGGGTGGCGGGGTTGGTGAAGGCGACGTCGCTCAGGCGGTAGGGCGGTGTGGCTTTGAACTTGGTAGCGGCCTGCGTCGAAGCGATGGCGCGCTTGAGCACCATCGGGGCGGTCACGCCGGGCTGCTTCCAGGTACCGCTGAGGGTGGCCCCGTCGTCCTGAATTTTGCCCACGAAGCTGCTGCCCGCCTGTTCGATGCGCAGCGTCAGGTTGTCGTCTTTCACTTCCACCTCCACCGGCATGCGGCTGATGCGCTGCTGCGGCGCGTCGAGGGCGGCGTAGTAGGTGCCGTTGGTGAGCGGCACAATGGTGATGACGATGGTGATTTCGCCGCCCAGCAGCTTCAAGGGCCCCCGCCACTGGCCATTGAGCGGCGCCGGCGCCAGCGGGGCAGCCAAGGCAACGGAGAATTGGATAATCGAAGCCAGAAAAAATAATGCGACTTGTATAAATCTTGTCATGGAATAAGGCAATAAAACGAGTGTTTGGTAGCTTATTGAGGCAAAGTTATGCTGAAAAGTACAACAAAGCTTTTTCCGGCAATTCAATACCCGGCTTTGAAATGCGCAATTGTGAAATAAAAAAGGCCGCTTCATTGGAGCGGCCTTACATGCTAAATACGGGCTGCAGCCTTTGGCTATTTGCGGGTGTGCTGCCCTATCCAGTCGCCAATAAGCTGGAGCGCTGCCGGCGAAAACGTCTCTTCGATAGTGGCGTATTCTTCCACCGCGCCGGTGGTGGCGGTTTGGAAAAGGTGGTTGAGGCCGGGCAGCTCCTTCGTGGTCACGTCGCGGTTGTGGCCCGCCTTCAGGCCGGCGGCGGTGGCGGACAGGTTGAGGACGGCGGGCACCTGCACATCCTTGCTGCCGCCCAGGGCCAGCACCGGGCAGTGCACCTTAGGCAGGGTGGCAGCGGGGCGGTCGGCCAGCAGGTCGCGGTAAAACGGTGAGGTGTAGGTGGCCAGCACCGGCTCCAGTTGCGCCTGCGCCTGGGCGTCGGCGGTGGGGTTCAGCACGGCGGTGAGCTGGGCCTGGGCCGCCGCGTTATCGCTGGTCTTTTGAATGATGTTGAAAATGCTGCGCTGGCGTTTTTCAATCTCGGCCAGCTGGGCGGGCGTGGCGTGTTGCACGCGGCTAATTGCCAGAAACTGCTGCACCATCATCTCATCGCCGGCCAAGCCCGGTGCGGCCAGCAGCACCAGGAAATCGGGCCCGCCGGGCAGCGCCGCGGCGCCAATGGCTGCCGTACCGCCCTGGCTGTGGCCGGCCAGCCCCACGTGGTTTTTCTGAATGCCCGGCTGGGCGCGCAGCCAGGCCAGCGCCGCCTGCGCGTCGGTGGTGTAGTCGGCCGAGGTCATTCCCTGTTGCGTGCCACCGCTCTGGCCCACGCCCCGGTCGTCGAAGCGCAGCACGGCGATGCCGTGGCGGCTGAGGTAGTCGGCCAGCACCGCAAACGGCTGGTGGCCAAAAGCTGATTCGTTGCGGTCTTCCGGCCCCGAGCCGGTGAGCAGCGCCACCGCCGGAAACGGGCCTTTGCCGGCGGGCACGGTGTAGGTGCCGCCCAGCGCAACGCCCGCTTTTTCGTTGCGGAACGTGATGTCCGTCGCTTGGTAGGGGAAAGGCGCTTTCGGCGTTTGGGGGCGGACGGGGGCCGCTTTGGCCGTGCCGCTGGCATGCGACAGCGTGAGCGGGAAGGTGCGCGGCCCCTGCTGCCATTCGCCCACGAGCTGCTGGCCATCGGCCGAGCGGCGACCCACGAAACGGGCCGCGGGCTGGGACAGGCGCAGGTACACGCTGTCGCCGGGTGCCGTGAACTGCAGGGGCAGGCCCTTCGCGTTCTGGGCCGGAATGTCGAGCGTGGCCGTGCGCGGCCCGGCGGCCGGGTCGGTGAGGTGGATGGTGAAGTCGATGGGGCCAACGGCGCCGGTCCAGTCGCCGCTCAGGCTGGGGCGGGCCGTTTGGGCGCAGGCGCTGGTGAGGCTGAGCAGCGCGGCAGCGGCCGTGCCGAGGAGAAGGCGGGTAAAGGTGGGCATGGAAAAGAGGAAGTTAAATAACGCTGCAATGGTACGAAGATAATTAGACAAATTTCTAAATAATGAAAAAATAAGTTCAAAAACATGCGTTGGTTCGCCCGGCATTGGGTTTTATATTCGATGCATGAAAAATTTCTGGCTCTTGACAATCGTCTCGCTTTCGATTTCATCAAAAGCCGCCGGGCAAGCTGCTGCCCCCACCGACTTGTCTGTAACGGCCGAAATTGTCCACGCAGTTAAATCAGCTGAACAATTAGTAACTGCGCCTCAATACATCCCTTACATAAGATTAAGTGTCCGCAACCAAACCACTCATGACCGCGACGTTGCCATCATGTCATGTGGGTGGGACAACTCTTGGACTCAGAAGGGAAATTCCGGGCTGTGTGGAGCTTGGGGCTGCGACAAAAACTTTGCAAAAACCATCACCATTCCGGTTGGCCAAGCGCTTGTCTTCTGTGCTCCATTATGCGGAAATTATAGGGCTGGAAATGCCATAGCAAGCTTTTCGTTAGGATTTATCGACTTTGCGGTATGGGATTTCTATTCCTCCGGAAAGAAAAAAGTGGCCAAAACTCGGCAAGCTCGCACGGTGTACTGGAGCAATGAATTGGCCTCTGTATTTGACCTTGCTGCCACGCCGGAAGTGACGGGCGACGGCCGTTCGGGGAGATATTATTTAGCGGAGACCGAAAAGTAGCTGGCCCGCGCTTCGTTCGGAAAATTCTTTGCCTCCGCCCCGGCCGTACCTTCGTACTCTCAGCAAATGCCCGCGGCCGAAACCTTCCGGCCCGGTTTGGCTGTTAGTTCGTTTATGCCCAAAAAAGACGCTTTGCAAGTTTCGGCCCCCGCCGACAACGCCATTGACAACCTCGACCCGCGCGAATTCATCCTCATCAAAAACGCCCGGGTTCATAACCTCAAAAACCTCAGCGTGGCCCTGCCGCGCAACCAGTTCATCGTCGTCACGGGCCTCTCGGGCTCGGGCAAATCCAGCCTCGCCTTCGATACGCTCTACGCTGAAGGCCAGCGCATGTACGTGGAAAGCCTGAGCAGCTACGCCCGCCAGTTTCTGGGCCGCATGGACAAGCCCGACGTGGACTACATTCGGGGCATTTCGCC
Source organism: Hymenobacter convexus (assembly GCF_030580955.1). GTDB lineage: Bacteria > Bacteroidota > Bacteroidia > Cytophagales > Hymenobacteraceae > Hymenobacter. The sequence continues at coordinate 92,551 of NZ_JAUQON010000011.1, forward strand.
GGCCATTGCCATCGAGCAGAAGGTCAGCATCAAGAACAACCGCTCGACGGTGGGCACCAGTACCGAGATTTACGATTACCTCAAGCTGCTGTTTGCGCGGGTGGGCAAAACGTTTTCGCCGGTGAGCGGCGAGCAGGTGCGCAAGGATAACGTGGCCGACGTGGTTGACTTTCTGGCCGCACAGCCGGAGGGCACCCGCGCCATGATTCTGGCCCCTCTGCACCGGCCTGACCCCACGCGCGCCATGAGCAAGGAGCTGGATTTGCTGTTGCAAAAAGGCTACAGCCGCGTGGTGGTGAACGGCGAAACCGCCCAGATTGAAGACCTGATAGGAGAGGGCCTGCCCGAGGTGAAGGGCGACGTCTACATCATGATTGACCGCGCCGTGCTGCGGCCCGACGATGAAGACCTGCTTTTCCGGTTGTCGGACTCGGTGCAGACGGCGTTTTTTGAAGGCCACGGCACCTGCCTGGTACAGATGTCCGGCGCCGACAGCGGGTCCGAAACCCGCACTTTTTCGGATAAATTCGAGCTTGACGGCATCACGTTCGAGGAACCCAGCGTCAACTTCTTCTCCTTCAATAACCCCTACGGCGCCTGCCAGACCTGCGAAGGCTTCGGCTCGGTGCTGGGCATTGACGAGGATTTGGTGATTCCCGATAAGAGCCTGACCGTGTACGAAGGCGCGATTGCGCCCTGGCGCACCGAGAAGCAGGGCGAGTGGCTGAAGCCGCTGTTGAAAAACGGCATCCGTTTCGACTTCCCCATTCACCGCCCCTATAACGAACTGAGCGCCGCCGAGCAGCGCCTGCTCTGGACCGGCAACAAGCACTTCCAGGGCCTCGATTCCTACTTCAAGTGGGTGAGCGAACAGACCCACAAAATCCAGTACCGTGTGCTGCAAAGCCGCTACCGGGGCCGTACCACCTGCCCCGACTGCCGCGGCACCCGCCTGCGCAAAGACGCGCAGTATGTGAAGATTGACGGCCGCAGCATTGCCGACATCGTGCTGCTGCCCATCTCGGAAGCCCTCAAATTCTTCGAGAACATGAGCCTGAGCGAACACGACGCCAAAGTGGCCGAGCGCCTCGTGACGGAAATCATCAACCGCCTCGGCTACCTCAACCGCGTGGGCCTGGGTTACCTGACGCTGAACCGCCTGAGCAACACGCTGAGCGGCGGCGAGAGCCAGCGCATTTCGCTGGCCACCTCGCTGGGCTCGGCGCTGGTGGGCTCGATGTACGTGCTCGATGAGCCCAGCATTGGCCTGCACCCCAAGGATGCGGAGCAACTGATTGGCGTGCTGCGCTCTCTGCAGCAGCTCGGCAACACCGTGGTGGTGGTGGAGCACGAGGAGAAGATGATGGAGGCCGCCGACCAGATTATTGACATCGGCCCCGAAGCGGGCAGCGGCGGCGGCAACCTGATGTTTCAGGGCACGATGGACGCGCTGCTGCAGGACACCACCACCTACACCGGCCAGTACCTGAGCGGGCGCATGGAAGTGCCCGTGCCCAAGGTGCGCCGCCCCTGGCGCAACGCCCTGGAGCTGACCGGCGCCCGCGAAAACAACCTCAAAAACGTGAGCGTGAAGCTGCCGCTGGGCGTGATGACCGTCGTGACGGGCGTATCAGGCTCGGGCAAGTCCACGCTCATCAAGCGCATTCTGGCGCCGGCCCTGATGAAGATGCTGGGCGGCGGCGCGGGCGAAAGCACCGGCAAATTTGACCGCCTCACCGGCGTGAACGGGCAGGTGTCGCACGTCGAGTTCGTCGACCAGAACCCCATCGGCAAGTCGTCGCGCTCCAACCCCGTTACCTACGTGAAGGCGTATGACGCCATCCGGACGCTGTTTTCGGAGCAGCCGCTAGCCAAGGCGCGGGGGCTGAAGCCGTCGCACTTCAGCTTCAACGTCGATGGTGGGCGCTGCGAGGTGTGCCAGGGCGAGGGCCAGGTAAAAATCGAGATGCAGTTCATGGCCGACATTTACCTGACCTGCGAGGGCTGCGGCGGTCATAAATTCAAGCAGGACATTCTCGAAATTAAATACCAGGACAAGAGCATTGATGAGGTACTGGAAATGACGGTGACGGATGCCGTGCAGTTCTTCCAGCCCCACCCCAAAGTGGCCGAGCGGCTCAAGCCGCTGGAGGACGTAGGTCTGGGCTACATCCGCCTCGGGCAGTCGGCCAACACGTTGAGCGGCGGCGAGGCCCAGCGCGTGAAGCTGGCCAGCTTCCTCACCAAAGGCGCTACGCTGCAGCAGGATAAGATTCTGTTCATCTTCGATGAGCCCAGCACCGGCCTGCACTTTCACGACATTGCCAAGCTGCTGGGCGCCCTTAATGCGCTGATTGAGCAGGGCAATTCCGTGCTCATCATCGAGCACAACGTCGACATCATCAAGTGCGCCGACTGGATTATTGACCTCGGCCCCGAGGGCGGCCTCAACGGCGGCCACCTGCTGTTCGAAGGCACGCCCGAGGACATGGTGAAGCTAAAAGACACCAACCACACGGCCCGCTTCCTGGCGGAGAAGGTGTAATTTTGAAGCTAATTGATGCGGCAACGGTCGGGCTAAAGCGGGAAGTAATTCGTGTTTAGCCCGACCGTTGCGCATCAGGTTGTTTCAGGCATCTGTTTCAATTAGTGAACGGTATCAATTTCCAATTCTTATTCTTAAATGAAGAAAAAGCTACTTTGGGTATTATTCGGCTGCTTGCTCGGCCAACATGCTGATGCACAGAACCTGAATAGCGGCCTGCTGGGCCGCTTTCCGTTCGATGGCAACACCACCGACGCCACCGGAAATATGAGCACCAACAGCGCCACCAACGTGGCGTACGGGCCCGACCGGCGCAACCAGCCCAACGCGGCGCTGCAGCTGGGCGGGGGTGGCGAAGTATGGATTTTGCCCAACGGTCTGCTCAGCTTCGGCACCACCGGCGACTTCAGCTTCTCGGTGGCTTTTCGGTCATTGTCGTCGGCCACGCAGGCGTTTTTCAGCAACCAGGGCTACTATTCGGTCAGCGGCAGCACCGGCACCGGGGCGCGCGGCTGGAGCCTGGGCTTCGACAACGCCCAGGTGGGCAAGGTGTATTTCAACTTGGTGGCCGCCAGCTCCTATAATGGCAACCTGGGCCTGGCCACCCAAAGCTCCTTCAACGACGGCCTGTGGCACACGGCCACGGCCGTAGTGAACCGAGGCACCCGCCAAATTGTGGTGTACGTGGATGGCGTGGCGCAGCCGCTCACCTACGTGTCGTCCCGGCCCGACTACGGCACCATCAGCGGCACGGTGTTTCAGCTCACCACCACGTCCACCATGTTTGTCGACCTCAACCCCGGCTACAGCACCAGTCGCACCGGCTTCCTGACCGATGCCAACCGCTTCGGACTGAACTTCAACGGCGGCCTCGACGAAGCCCGCTTCTACAACCGGGCCCTGACGGCCGCCGAAGCCCAGGCCCTGCACACGCTGGCCCTGGCCGCCGTGGCCGCACGCCCAGCCGGCGCCCAGGTGCAGGTGTTCCCCAGCCCGGCGCCGGGTGGAAGCCTCACGGTGCGCCTGGCGCCCGCGCTCGACGGGGCGGAGCTGAGCGTGTACACGGTGCTGGGCCAGCGCGTTTATCCCACCGTGCAGGCCGTTGGCGGCTCCGATGTGCAGCTAAGCGGCCTGACGCCCGGGTTGTACCTGCTGGTAGCAAAAGGTGCTGCCGCCACGCTCAGCCAGCGTTTTCAGGTTGGCGGATAATGCTGGTTATCAACATCCGGGCCGATTATAAAGGCTCAGGTGTTAGTTTTTGATGAAGAAAGTGTAACGTTGTAGCCCCAAGCCTAGCGCCGTGGGCAATGAGACGGCCGTTATTTCCAATGCGAAAGGGAAATAATGATGCTTATGGCGCGCGGGTTGGGGAGCCTGCTGCCTAATCCAACTTGTTCACTGGCACGTAGGTAGTAATTCCCACCCTTCTGCACAATGCCCTCCACCGTCACCGCCCCTGACCAATACGCCGCCCCAAGAGCCACCGCCACCGGCCATGCCTGGCGCTGGCTGACTGCATTGTTTATTTGGAGCACTGTTTTCGTGAATTTTTACGCCAATACCCACCCCTTCAATGGCCAGACCATGGGGCAGGTGTCGGCCAAATATCCTACGCTGCTCACGCCGGCGGGGTACGCGTTCAGCATCTGGGGGCTGATATTTCTGGGGTTGGTGGTGTATTCGGTGTGGCAGTTGCTGCCGGCCCAGCAGAAACTCTCGCTGCCCGATGCCGTGGCCAAGCCCCTGACGCTGGCTTGCCTGTGCACCAGCGCCTGGGTGGTGCTGTTTGCCTATGAGCTGATTTTGCCCAGCGTAGGCGTCATGCTCGTTATCCTCATCAGCCTGATAATAACCTACGGCCGGGTCCGCCGTCGCATTTTTGCCGAGGCCGCGCCGGCCTGGGTGGGGGTGCCGTTTTCGCTGTTTCTGGGTTGGATTTCGGTGGCCTCGGTTATCAATCTCACCATTGGCATCCGGCACCTGGGCTGGCAAACAGCCGAAGGCGTTTCGGTGGTTCTCACGCTGGGGTTGCTGTTCATTGTTGTGGCCTTGGCCCTGATAATGAGCCGGATATTTCGCGACTTGGTGTTCCCGCTGGTGGTGGCCTGGGCGCTGGCGTGGCTGTGGGTGGCCCGCCTGCACGAGGTGCCCGAGCTGGGCTGGGCCGCGCTGGCCGGCGCGGTGGTGTGCATTGTGCTGGGCTTCACGCTGTCGCGCGTGGGCGGCCGCAAAACGCCCTGGCAGCTGCGCGACGAGGCTGCCAAAGCCATTGAAGCCGAGATTGCCGCCCGCAACGCGGCCAGCCAGAACCACTAAGGCGGCGGGGCGCCCGGCCGGCGGTTTGGCCCGTAGCTTTGCGACGAACTCCCACTTAATTCGCCCCGCTTAGTATGCGCCAAAACCTCGTTGCCGGCAACTGGAAAATGAATCTCACCTATCAGGAAGGCCTTGCCCTGGTAGAAGAAATTGTTCGACTGAACGCAGCCGGCACCGGGCCGGAAGTGGTGGTTTGCCCGCCGTTCCCGTTCCTGGCGGGCGTGGGCGAGAAGCTGCCGCAGGGCGGCAAGCTGCACCTTGGCGCCCAGAACTGCCACCAGAAGGAAAGCGGCGCCTTCACCGGCGAGGTAGCGGCCAAAATGCTGGCTTCGGTGGGCTGCGAATACGTGATTCTGGGCCACTCGGAGCGCCGCCAGTACTTCGGCGAAACCGATGAGCTGCTGAGCCAGAAGCTGAAAGCTGCCCTGGCCGCCGGCCTGAAACCCATTTTTTGCGTGGGCGAGTCGCTGGACACCCGCGAGGCCGACGAGACGTTCGACTTCATCGGCCAGCAGTTGGCCGCCGGCCTGTTCCACCTCAGCAACGAGGAGTTTGCGCAGGTAACCGTGGCTTATGAGCCCATCTGGGCCATTGGCACGGGCCGTACTGCCACCAGCGCCCAGGCGCAGGAAGTACACGCCTTTATCCGCGAGCAGATTGCGCGGGCCTACGACGCCCAGGCGGCCCTCGACACCACCATTCTCTACGGCGGCTCGGCCAATGCGCAGAACGCGCGGGAGCTGTTCTCGCAGCCCGACGTGGACGGCGGACTCATTGGCGGTGCTTCGCTGAAAGCGGCCGATTTCACGACGATTATTCAGTCGTTCTAGAAATGTTGAATTTTTAGGGTTGGGAGCGGAGTTGAAAAACACAACGCGGCACTGCATTTGACATTCAGCCTTTCACATTCAAAACGCAACCCTCATCGCATGCTCTCCTTCATCCTCACCTTCCTGCTGGCCCTGCCGCCCGCCAAAAGCCCGGCCGCCGGCCCGCTGGAGCCGTGCAAAATCTTCGGCTCGGTATACCTCGAAACCGACCCCGGCCGGCGCAGCTACTGCTACGGCACGGTGTACGTGGAGCCCGAAGAAGCTTTTGCCGACGTGCTGGTTTTCAAGGAGAACAACAAGCTGTTTGCCGATAAAGCCGGCCTGTGGGCCGACGCCCCCGCCCGCAACTTCGCCGACTACGTGCTGCTGGTGGTGACGGACCGCAGTCGCGCCGATTTCAGCATTCACTACACGAAGGTGCGCTCGTTCGCGGGCTGCAAGTCGAACAATTAAACAGAAGCAAAAGCGACTGACTCTGAACGTCATGCTGAGCGCAGTCGAAGCATCTCTACCGCAGCAGTAATTTAATCGAATGCCCGACGATAAAGAGTCGGCGATTGAAAACACTCTGCGATAGAGATGCTTCGGCTGCGCTCAGCATGACGTTCTTTCATTCACAGCAAAACTATTATCCCTTTCCATGGAATTAACCCTACAAAACCTCACCAAGTCCTTCGGAACGAAAACCGTGCTGCGCGACCTGAGCCTGACGGCCGGCCCCGGCATGTGCGTGGGCGTGCTGGGCCGCAACGGCGCCGGCAAAAGCACGCTGTTCAACCTGCTCACCAACGTGCTGCTGCCCAGTAGCGGCCAGATTATCATCGACGGCGAGGCGATGGGCGAAACCTTTCCGGTGGCGGTGAAGCGCCGCATGGGCGCGCTCGTTAACCAGGGCTATTTGGTGGAAGAGCTCACGGCCGAAGAATACCTGCAATTCGTGGCCCGCATCTACGCGCTGCCCGATGCGCAGGCGCGCATTGCCAGCCTGCTGGCCCACCTGCTGGAAGACTACGACACCGTGCGCCACAAGCGCCTGAGCACCTTTTCCACCGGCATGAAGCAGCGCGTGGCCATTGCCTCCTGCCTGCTGCACCGCCCCGAGCTGCTGATTCTGGACGAGCCCTTCAACGGCCTCGACGTGTTTGCCGCCGACCGCGTGCTGAGCCTGCTGCGCAGCTACCAGCCGCAGGCCCTCACCTTCGTGTCGTCGCACAACCTGGGCCATATCGAGCAGCTGGCCACCCACTTGCTGATTATTGACGAGAGCGAAGTGAAGTTCTGGGGCACCATGGACGAGTTTGCGCGGGGCGAGCGCGCCGACCTCGGCGACGCTCTGCTGCAGTTGCTGCACCCTGCCACCAACCAAGCCCAGGACCTGACATGGCTGACCTCGCAGCGCTAGCGCCCGCCGGCCATCCCGGGGGCCGGCTCGGCCATTTTTTGCCCTACCTGCTACGCCGCCGCCTGCGCGCTGTGCTCTGGCCCGCCGAGGGCGGTGAGCGCACCATGGCCCTGCTGCTGCTGGCCCTGATGATGGCCTACGGCGCCGGTTTTGGCCTGATGCTCAACCACGCCGACGCGCTTGACGAATCGGCCGATTTTCTGCCCACGCTGCTGGTGGGGCTGAACGCGGCCTGGCTGGTGTCGGCGCTGCTGGTCGATTTTTTGCCCGCGCTGCGGCCGGTGGTGCGGGCCGTGCCCGAACACTACCCGGTATCGGCGCGCTGGAACGGGGCGGCGGCTTTTCTCCTCGATTTGATAACGCTGCGCCGCCTGCTGGTGGTGGCCACGCTGCTCACGGCGCTGGCCGTGGCGCCCGGCCACGCGGCGGTGCCGGGCTTTAGCCTGCTGCTGGTGCTGGGGGCCACGGTGTTCAGCTTCAACCTACGGCTGCTGGTGGCGCTGCGGCGCTGGCGGCACCCGCTCATGCTGGCCCACCTGGCCAGCCTGGGGCTCATGCTGTGGTGGCTCTCGCATCCCGAAGCGTCTTACAACACCGCGCTGGGCGCGGGCATGGCCGTGCTGCCGTGGCTGCTGGGGGCGGGGCAGCTCTACCGGCTGGGGCCGTACTTCAGCGCCCGCTACCTGCCTGCGGAGGCGGCCCCGGCCGCGCCGGCCTCGGGCTCGCTGCTGGCGCGGCTGTCGCCCGAGCACCGCGCCTATTTTGCCAAAGTATGGGTGCTGCTGCTGATGGGGCTGGTGCTGAAGATGGTGCTGATGCTCATCAACCTGGTGGGCCTGGATGCTAATGGTGCCAAGCTGAAAAGCCAGTCGTTCTTTTACCTCGCGCTGGTGCCGCTGGCCGGCTTCACCTACGCCAACAACAACCTGTTTGGCTTCGTGCGCACGCTGGTGGCCAACGAAATCCAGCGCTTGGGCCTCACCAAACGGGTGCTGCTGCTGTACCTGCGGCTGGTGCTGCCCGTGGTGCTCGTCGACTGCCTGCTGACGGCGGCGGCGCTGCTCGGACTATTCCCACGGCCGTTTTGGCCCTACCTGGGGTTGCTGCCGCTGGGGGCCGCTGCGCTCACCAGCCTGGGGCTGTGGGGAAGCCTCTACCAGGCCAAGCACGTGGTGAAAACGGTGCAGTTCGGCAACAACCGCAACGCCAGCACGCTCATGAGCTTTGCCACCCTGGGCACGGCGGCGGCGCTGTATTTCCTGCCTTGGTGGTGGGCGCGCATTGCGCTAGCGCTGGTTATCACCGCGTCGGCCTACTGGCCCATCCAAGCAGTGCTGCGCAACGATGGCAGCTTGCGTCGCCGGCTGTGGCGCGGCATCGGGGCCTGATTTTTTGGCGACCTTTGTAAGACGCAACCGGAATAAAGAACGTCATGCAGCGCAGCATCTTTACCGCAATAGTAATTATTTACTAGTGGCGGGCAAGATGCTTCGCTGCGCTCTGCATGACGTTCTGTTTCTTTTCTCACACTTCATCCAAACAAGATGGATTTTATTGAACTGACCGTGGAAGCCCCGCGCGAGATGGCCGACATTCTGGTGGCCGAGCTGGCCGAAGTAGGCTTCGACACCTTTGAGGACACCGACGAAGGCTTCCGCGCCTACACCACCGAGGAGGTTTTCAACCCCGATGCCGTGGAGGAAATCATGGCCCGCTACTCCGGCATTGGCGATTTAAATCATTCGCACCGCATCATCACGCGCCAGAACTGGAACGCGGAGTGGGAGAAGAACTTCCAGCCGCTCATCATTGCCGAGCGGGTGTCGGTTCGCGCGCCGTTTCACCCCGAGCCGGCGGGCGTCGACTACGACATCGTGATTATGCCGCGCATGTCCTTCGGCACGGGTCATCACGAAACCACAGCTTTGATGATTGAAAACCAACTGGACGTGAACCACAAGGGCCTGCGCGTGCTGGACATGGGCACCGGCACCGGCATTCTGGCCATTATGGCCGAGATGCTGGGCGCCCGCCAGGTGCTGGCCGTCGATACCGAGCCCTGGACCGTGGAAAACGCCCGCGACAACGCCGCCGAAAACCAGTGCCACAACATCGAGTGCCGCCTGGGCGGCGTGGAAACCCTTGCCAACGAGGAGCCCTTCGACCTGATTCTGGCCAACATCAACCGCAACGTGCTGCTCGAAGACATGCACGAGTACGCCCGCCTGCTGCCCAGCGGCCGGCCCATCCTGTTCAGCGGCTTCTACGAGGAAGACTTGCCCAAAATTCAGGCCGAGGCCAGCAAGCACGGCCTGCGCTACCAGCGCCACCGCACCTTGCGCAGCTGGGTGTCGGCCATTTTTGAGAAGGAGTAGCGTGAGGGGAGGATGAAGGGTAGATGATGGCATCGTTGCCGGGAACGATTGCGCGAATAAAAAGCCGGTGCGCAGCATTTGCCGGGCATTTGGGGCGTAATATTTATAGGGGAATTGCCGGGTTTTGCAGCCGTTTTGAGACGGGAGCGCCTGGCAAATTTTCCGTCGACTCCCAACATTTTCGCAATGATTTCTTTCTTCTCCCGCACTGTTTCTTCTCTTTCCCGGGTGCGCCTGGGGCTAAGCCTGCTGGCTACGGTGGGCGGCCTGGCAGCGGCCGTGCCGGCCCAGGCGCAGCAGCTGGCTTTCCCCGGCGTGGAAGGGGCGGGCCGCTTCGTGACCGGTGGCCGGGGCCGGACTTCGACGCCTACCACGGTGTTTGAAGTGACCAGCCTGGCCGATACCAACACGCAGGGCACGTTGCGCTACGCCATCAGCCAGTCGGCCACCGCGGCGCCGTTTCGCACCATCGTGTTTCGGGTGTGCGGCACCATTCACCTGGCTTCCCGGATGAACATTCCGGCCAACACCACCATTGCGGGCCAGACGGCCCCGGGCGACGGCATTTGCATTGCCGACCGGCAGGTGACGGTGAATGGCAACAACGTGATTATCCGCTTCGTACGCTTCCGCTGCGGCGATGCTTACCCGCAGCAAACCGGCATCGGCATGACCAACGGCAACGGCGACGAGGACGCCCTGAGCAGCACCGAGCGCAAAAACATTGTGATTGACCACTGCACCATGAGCTGGAGCATGGACGAGGCCTTCACGTTCTACGGCGCCACCAACGACTCGATGACCCTGCAGTGGAACCTGATTTCGGAGCCGCTGAACTACTCCTACCACTTCGAAACCGGCGATACCGACTACGAGCGCCACGGCTACGGCGGCATCTGGGGCGGCCGGCGGGCCACGTTCCACCACAACCTGTTTGCCCACTGCGTGAGCCGCACCCCGCGCTGGAACGGCACCCGCTACGGCGCCGCCATCGGCTCCGAAAACTGCGATTTCCGCAACAACGTCATCTACAACTGGGGCGCCGGCGCCAACGCCTACGGCGGCGAAGGCGGCAACTACAACATGGTGAACAACTACTACAAGTACGGCCCCACCACCGGCACCAGCACCACCAACCGCTCGCGAGTATTTCAGGCCTATAAGCAAACCACCGCGCCGGTGCTGCCCTACCCGCAGCTGTACATCGCTGGCAACTACGTAGATGGTAACCCGATAGTGACGGCCGCTAACTGGAAAGGTGTGTCGATGAACGGCGGCACCGCCGCCGACACGGTGCAGTCGAAAGTGACGACGCCCTTCAACGTGGCCCCGCTCAATACCCAGACGGCTACCGACGCCTACGCTTCGGTGCTGCAGAATGTGGGCTGTGTGCTGCCCGTGCGCGACCCGCTCGACCAGCGCATCATCAACGACGTGCAAACGCGCGGCGGGGCCGTCATCGATGTGCAGGGCGGCTTCCCGCACGGCACGCCCATCAGCACCTCGCAGGTGGCCTGGCCGGTATTGACCTGCGGCGCCGCGCCGGTCGACTCCGACCACGACGGCATGCCCGACGCCTACGAGCTTAACAACGGCTTGGCGCCCCTCAACCCCGCCGACCGTCAGTTCATCGCCGCCAACGGCTACACCAACCTCGAAAACTACCTCAACGGCCTCGTCACCGTCGTCACGGCCAGCAAGCCCACCGGCGCCACCGTTGCGCCCCTGCAGCTTTACCCCAACCCCGCCAGCGAGCAACTGACCGTGACGCACCCCCGCGCCACGGCCGCCGCCCGCCTCACCGTCTACAACTTCGTGGGCCAGCGCGTGGCCACGCTCACGCCCGCCACGGGCGTCACCGCCACGCCGGTCAATCTGAGTAATCTGGCCAAAGGCAACTATTTGGTGGTATACACCGACGCCAACGTGAGTCTGACGGCGAAGTGCACGCGGGAGTAGGAAAGGAGTTTCTGGGATAAATTGAGCACGTCATGCTGAGCGCAGGCGAAGCATCTCTACCGCAAGCGTAATTATTTACTGCTGCGGTAGAGATGCTTCGCCTGCGCTCAGCATGACGTGCTGCTTTAAAACCTTTCCTAAACCACCAGCTTGGGCACCGGGCGCGACGACTCGCGCACGACCAGCGTGGTGGGCAGCTTCATGGTGCTGGGGCCGGTGCTCTTGTGCTTGCGCTCGATGAGCTCGATGAGGCGCTCGGCGGCGAGCTGGCCGATTTCCTGGGCCGGCTGCGTCACGGTGCTCAAAGGCGGGTTGAGCAGGTGGGCCGATTGCGAGTTGGTGAAGCTGAGCAGCGCCACCTGGCCGGGCACGTCGATGCCGCGCTGGCGCAGGGCGCCCAGGCAGCCCAGGGCCAGCCGGTCGCTGGCCGTGAAAAACGCGTCCGGGGCCGGGGAAAGGGCCAGCAGTTCATCTACGAGCGGCCCGGCCTCGTCGGGGCCGAAGGTGCCGTAGCGCACCAGATTTTCGTCGTAGGGCACGCCGTATTGCTCCAGGGCGGCGCGGTAGCCGGCCAGGCGCTCCTGCGCAATGCTGAGGTAGGGCGGAATGGTGAGGTGGGCAATGCGCCGCCGACCGGTTTGGAGCAGGTGCGAGGTGGCGGCATAGGCCCCGCCAAAGTTATCGGCCACCACCTGCGTTACGGGCAGCTCGGCGGCCACGCGGTCGAAGAGCACCAGCGGCATTCCCTGGTCGATGAGGGCCTGCAGGTGCTTCACATCGGAGGTTTCGCTGGAAAGTGAGAGCAGCAGGCCGTCGACGCGGCGCGACACAGCCTGCTGCACGTTGGCCACCTCACGCTCGTAGCTCTCGTGTGTCTGGAAAATGATGACGTGGTAGCCACGGTTGTAGGCAATGGCCTCGATGCCGTTGATGGCCTGCGAAAAGAAGTTGTTCGCAATCTGGGGCACTATCACGGCCAGGGCCTTGCTGCTGCTGCCTTTTAGGCTCAGGGCAATGGGGTTGGGGCGGTAGTTGAGCCGTTCGGCGTACTCCATCACCAGCCGCTTGGTTTCGGGGCTGATTTCGTAGCTGTCGCGCAGGGCCCGCGATACCGTCGACGTCGACAGGTTGAGGGCGTGCGCAATATCCTTGATGGTGACGGGGTCCAAGCGCGTTGAGAAAGGAAGTAAGAGAAAGGCGGCGGGCAGAACCGCCCCCGGGCAACTAGCAGCTAACCGGCCCGAATAGTTTCATCCGGCAACAAGCCCGCCGCCCACCGTCCGGCTTATCCCTAGCCGGGCGCCCCGCACGGGGCCGGGGCCGCCACTTGCTCCTTCAAAAAGTCTTCGTCGGGCCAATCCGGGTACAAGAGTAACGAAAATCTAGCTAAGTCGCGCGAGGCGAGGCCACACACTCGACCAATCCCCGTATTTCGCCGACCGCGCCGCGCCGCAGGCTTCATGGCGTCGCCATCTTTGTGGGGTAATCTCGCGGGTAGTTCCGGCCGGCCGGCTTACCTTTTCTGTTCCGAACATTTCCCCGACACCCATGCGCTTGCCCAAAGCACTTCTTGTTGCCCTGCTGGCCAGTGGCGCGGCCCTCTCGGCGTTTCGCCCCCGGCCCACCGATGAAACGCTGCTTCAGCGCATTGCGCGCCAGGTGGGCGAATACTACACCACCGCCCGCCAGGAAAAAGCCTACCTCCACCTCGACCGCCCCGTGTATGCCACCGGCGAAACCATCTGGTTCAGCGCTTACGTGGTAGACGGCTCGCGCCACCAGCTCGACTCGCTCAGCCAGGTGCTGCACGTCGATTTGCTTTCGCCCCAGCGCAAGGTGGTGGCCCGCCGTACCATTCGCCTGCAGGGCGGCCGCGCCAACGGCGATATTGACATCGCCGACTCGCTCACCGCCGGCACTTATGTGCTGCGCGCCTACACCAACTGGATGCGCAACGCCGGCGAAAACTTCATTTACAGCCGCCGCCTCAGCGTGTGGCCCGCCTCGCCCCTGAGCCCGCCCGACGTGCCCACCAGTACCCCCGGCGGCGCGGGCAGCAACGTGCGCCGCGTGGCCCGCCCCGGCCAGCCCGATATCCAGTTCTTCCCCGAAGGCGGCTACCTCGTGGAAGGCTTGCCCGCCGTGGTGGCCGTGAAAGCCACCGACGCCACCGGCCGCAGCCTGGCCGTGAAGGGCCAGATTATGAATGCCCAGAACGCGGTGGTAGTACCCGCCTACAGCAGCCGCCACGCCGGTATGGGGCGTTTTGCCTTTGTGCCCGGCGCGGGGCAGCGCTACCACGCCCGCATCGTGCTGCCCGATGGCACGGCCACCGACTACCCCCTGCCGGCGTCGCAGCCCAGCGGCTACACCCTGCACGTGGTGGAAAGCGCCGATGACTTTCTGGTGGAGGCCCGGTACCGGGGCCCCGGCGCGCCCGGCGCCGTGCAGCTCATGACCGAAGTGCGCGGCGTGGTGGCCTACCCCGGCCCCCGCACCCTCACCGCCGACGCGCCCGTGAGCTGGCGTATGCCCAAGAAAAACTACCCCAGCGGCATCGTGCACTTCACGCTGTTCGATGGGCAGGGCGCGCCGCAGTGTGAGCGGCTGGCTTTTGTGCTGAACGGGCCCAGCGCGCTGCGCATCGCCATCACTTCCGACCAGACCAATTACGGGCCGCACGCGCCGGTGCAGCTCAATGTGCGCGTGACCGATGCCGCCGGCAAACCCGTGGCCACCAACTTCTCGCTGGGCGTGAGCGATGCCGGCCTGACGGCCATCGACCCGCAGGCCGAAACCATTGCCTCCAACCTGCTGCTCACTTCTGATTTGGTGGGCTACGTCGAGAACCCCGGCTACTACTTCCGCGAACCCTCGGCCGCCACCGCCCAGGCGCTGGACGACCTGCTGCTCACCCAGGGCTGGCGCCGCTTTGTGTGGAAGGAAGTGCTGGCCGGGCAGGCCCCGCCCATGCCCTTCACGCCGGAGCGCGACATTAGCCTGGTGGGCCAGGTGGTGAGCGCCAGCGGCAACCGCCCCATTCCCAACAGCCAGCTCACCTTTTTGCAGATGCGCCCCGGCAAGGTGGTGGCCACCGGCACCACCGATGTGAACGGCCGCTTCAGCTTCGCCGGCATTCCCGTTACCGATACGGCGCTCATCACGCTGCAGGCCCGGCGCGCGCAGGGCGGTTCCAACGTCCTCATCAAGCCCGATTTTGGCCCCGACCCCACGGGCGGGCCGCTGCCGCTGCTGCCGCAGCTTTCGGCCGCGCCGGCGGGTGTGGCCTCGTTCATCAAGCGCAGCCGCCAGGCCCAGGCCGCCGACCTGGACCTGCACCCCGAAAAAGCCGTTCGCAACATCAACCTCGGCAACGTGTCGGTGACGGCCAAGCGCGAAACCGTGCCCCGCGACGACCCGCGCCGCCTCTACGGTGCCACCGGCGGCACCGTGATTGACTTCGCCAACGACCCCACCGCCAAATCCGGCATGAACATTTTGCAGATGCTGCAGGGCCGGGTGGCCGGCCTCACCATCAGCGGCAACCCGCCCAATATGACGGCCCAGATTCGGAACAGCGGCAGCCCGTTGTTTATTCTCGACGGCATGAAGGTGGACATCGACGCCATCAGCTCCATCAATTCGGCGGATGTGGAGTCGGTGGAGGTTTTCAAAGGCACCGAAGCGGCCATTTTTGGCGGCAGCGGCGGGGCCATTGCCATCTACACCAAACGCGCCAACCCCAACTATAAGGGCCCGCTGGGCGCCTCGCCCGGTATTGCCACGGTGAAGCTGCCTGGCTTCTACGCCGCCCGCGAGTTTTACCAGCCGCGCTACAACGCCCTGCTCACCAATCCGCCCGCCGACCTGCGCACCAGCACGCTCTATTGGAACCCCCTGGTGCGTACCAATGCCAACGGCCAGGCCGAGCTGCACTTCTTCACCGCCGACGGCGGCGGTACCTTCCAGGCCATTGCCGAAGGCCTGAGCGTGGACGGCCAGCCCGCACAGGGCACTTCGAGCAACTTCGTGGTGCGCGGGAAGTAGGGTAGTTACCGTGAAAAAAACAGCACGTCATGCTGAGCGCAGCCGAAGCATGACGTGCTGTTTGAGTGCTTGCCAAACAACAAAAAGCCCCGCCGGCAATGCCAGCGGGGCTTTTTGTTGAGAAAGTCCCAAGCGTTACTCGCGCACCAGCTGCTGCGAGAGCGTGCCATCGGCCGTGCTCACGCGCAGCAGGTACACACCTGGGGCCAGCTGGCCGGTATTCAGCTGCGCTGCATCGGCCGTAATGGCCTGCGTGTGCACCACCTGCCCGAGGGCGTTGAGCACGGTGAGCGTGGCCGGCTTCGAAGTGCCCAGCAGGTCCACCGTAGCTTGGCCGGCCGCGGGGTTCGGGTACACCGACAGAGCCATGCCGTTGCGGGCCGCCCGGGTGGCCGTAATAACCCGCGTCTGGCCTTTGAGCACCACATCTTTCAGCAGCGCGTAGCGGCCCGAGCTGGAACTGGCACAGCCATAGTACAGGCGCACGGTGAGCAAGCCGCCCGGGCCTACGCTCACGCCCGATGCATTATTAAGGGCAAAACGGTAGGTCTGATTGGCGCCGGTGTTCTGGTTAGCCAAGGCTACGGGCGTCGCGAAGGCGCCGTTGGCCGTGGAAGGCAGCACGCCGGCGGGCCCCCGGCCGCTGGTCACGTCCGTGGAGTCAAGCGTGAAATTGGTGCGAGAATACGCCACGGCCAGTTTGCCGGTGGTGTTGTAGAAAGCCGTCCAGAGCGTTATCGAATCAACCCGGATTTCCCGTAGGGCGCTTTGCGTAGATGCGATGGTGAACTGCTCATAAAAACGGCGGTCAACGTTATTGCCGGGGCCGCCGCTGCTCGTGCTCCACAGCCCATCGGCGGTGGCGGCAAACGCCTGTCCGTAGCGGGTGGAGCGGGCCGGGTAAGCCGCTACGGTAGTCCCGTTCGAGAGCACGAAACGGCGTAGCGTGGGCGTGCTGGCCGTGGTGGCGGCCGTGCGGATGGCCGCGCTGTCCTGGTCGCTTACTTTCAACGACCACCATTTCAGCGGGTCCGACACCGGGGCGGCGGTATTGACTTTCGAGCCGGTTACGGCCACGTTCTGGGCGGTGGCGGGCGTGCTGGTGTGCACAATGTTGCCAGCGTAGGTGCCCGCCGTGGTGGCGTTCAGGCGCACGCTGATGGTAGTGGCGGCCACGGTATTGGCCGTGGGCGTGAGCACCAGCGGCGTGGCGTTGGTATACCAGTTGGTGCCGCCGTTGGCCGATACTTCGTAGCCGGCCGGGGGCGTCACCGTCAGGGGCGCGGTGAGGTTGGTAGCCGAGAGGGAGTACGTCTGCACCGCCGAGGCGCCGGTCTGGTACTGCGCAAACGTACCCAGCGACGTGGTATTGGCCACAATGGTGGCGATGCTCGACACGGTGGCCGTAAGTGTGGTGTGCGTGGCCAGACCGGCTTTCGAGGCCTGCACTTTGTAGTAGTACACGTTGCCAGCGGCGGGCAGCGCGTCGGTCATCTGAAAGTTGTAGGTCGAGTCGGTGGCCGCCGTCACGGTGTTAATCTGGCTGAAATTCACGTTGTCCGTCGAGCGCAGCAGGTCGTAGCGAATGCCCGCCATGGCCCAGCTGATGTTCCAGTCCAGCGTGGTTTGGGTGGCGCCTTTGGTGGCGCGGAAGTTCGACACGGCAATGGCCGGCGTGAACGCCGTGCAGATGCCGGGAGCCACGGCACAGGGGTTCCAGGCGCCAAACACGGTGCTGGTCTGGTACTGGGCGGTGTCGGCCACGGCCAGCTGGCGCGACCACGCCACGCGCTGGCCCAGGTTCACGTTGCGGCCGCTGAAGTAGCGGGGCCGGAACTCGGCGTAGGTAATGAGGTTGGTGTCGGTGCCGGCGTCCCAGGTGGTCCAGCCGGCAGGCTGAATCTGGTTGAAGCCCAGCGTGGGCTTCACAAATACCACCTTGTTCTGCGTCAGGGGCGTACTGCCAGTCGAATTTTGCCAGGGCCGGCCCAAGTAATAGAGCGTGGCGCCGGTGTTGGACGGGATTTTGGCATCGTGGAAAATGAAGCCGAACGCCTGGCCGGGCGGCGTGTTGGCCGCCGTGATGTAGGAGGCGCCGTTAGTGGAGCGCGACTTGGCATAAATCACGCAGCGGTCGAAAATGTCAATCGAGCTGCCGAAGATAAAGTCCACGTTGCCATCGATGTAGCAGTCGCGGAAGTAGTGCATCGGCGCGCCGGTGCCCTTCACGTACAGCGTGTCCTGGTTGCCCAGGAGGCGGCAGTTTTTGAACACCGCGCGGTCGGCATTCACCAGCACCGCCACGGCCTGCGAGCCGTCGCCGAACGAATTTTCAAACGTGAGGTTCAGGGCCGAGAAGTCGTTGGCATTCACGCTGAAGCTGGCCGAATTCTGGGTGCCCAAAGCCACGCCGCCCACCAGGGTACTGGCACCGTCGGTGTAGGTCAGAATGGTGTTGGCCACGCTTTCGCCCTCCAGCTGAATGAACGGCTTGGTGGCCGGAATGCTGATTTTCTCGCGGTAAACGCCGTTTTTGATGAAGATGCTGTAGACCGTGGTGCGGCCGGTAGGGGCGGCGGCAATGGCGGCGGCCACGGTAGTGTAGTTGCCAGTGCCGTCCTGGGCCACGGTCACGTCGTAGGCAAAGGCGCGGCTGACCGCCAGCGCCATAAAGCTCAGCAGCACCCAGAAACGGGCCGCCGGGCGTCGCCAGGTGAAGTATTCAGCGAAGAAGTTTGACATAGAAAATGAGTGTGATGTTGGGAGAGAATTCTGCTCAATATTACCCGGTTCCGGCCCCAGGCAGGGCCCAATAACCGGGCTTTATTTGCGCAATCGATGCCGGTAATTCGCGAGCTGCCGTGGCGCGCTTTTCTGCTTCACGAGGCGGGCCGGCACTAAACACAAAATGCTCCAGCCAGCGGCCGGAGCATTTTGTGTTTCAGGCAAATGCCTGCGAAACGGCGGCGTGGGCTATTCCACCACCACCTTGCGCGTTACGGGCGTGCCATCCACGTTCAGGCGCAGCGTGTACACGCCGGCGGCCAGGCCGCGCACGTCAAACTCAGCGTCGATGGGCTGGCCGTTGGCGGCGCTGAGGCGCTGCGTCCGCACGGTTTGGCCCAGTGTATTGATGAGCGTGGCCGATACCGCCGCCTTGCTGCTGACGGCCGGCAACTGCACCCGGAACGACGTGGAGGTCGGGTTCGGGAACAGCTGCAACTGCCCGGCCAGCGCCCGGGCCGATGTAGTGGCCAGCGCCACCGAAGCCGTACCCTTGAAACGCAGATTCTTAAGCATGGCGTAGCGCGGGGTGCCGGTGCTGCCGCAGGCGTAGTACAGGCGCACGGTGAGCGTCTGGCCACCAGCCAGCGGCACGCCGCCGTTGCGCAGCACCACGCGGTAGAGGTTGGTGTTGCCGGAGGTCTGGTTCAGTAGCGGGAAGGAGTTGGTGAAGTTGCCGCTGGCACTGAGCGTCTGCAGCCCGCCGGGGCCGTACGCCGCCACAATTTCGGTCGAGTCGGCCGGCGTCGTGAAGCCATTCAGCGAGTATACCACCGCCATTTTAGTGTTGGAGCTGGTATTATAAAACGCCGAGTTGAACAGCAGCGTGTCGACGCGCACCGCCGAGCCGGCGGCTACTGCCAGGGTGAACTGCTCGTAGTACATGCGGTTGAGCGTGCCGCCCACCGTGGTCCAGGTGCCGTCGCCGTTGGCGCTGGGCCCAAAGGCCTGGCCGAACTGGTTCGAGTAGGCCGGCACCGTGGCCAGCGTCGTACCGTTCGACAGGTACAGGCGCTTGAGCGTGGGCACCGTGGGCAGGATGCGGCTGCTCCGGGCTTGGGTGCTGTCAACGTTGTTCACGCGCAGCGGCCACTGCTCCAGCACCGTCACCGGCACCGGGGCCACGTCGCCCTTCACGCGGAAGTTCTTGAGCATGGCGTAGCGCGGGGTGCCAGTGCTGCCGCAGGCGTAGTACAAGCGCACGGTCAGCGTCTGGCCGGCGGCCACGGTCACGCCGCCGCTGGGGTTAGCGGTGCTGGGGCCGCTCAGGGCCACGCGGTAGAGGTTGGTGTTGCCCGAAGTTTGGTTCAGCAGCGGGAACGAGCGGTTGAAGTTGCCACTGGCGCTAAGCGTCTGCGTCCCGCCGGGGCCGGTCACGCCGGTAATCTCCGTGGAATCGGCCGGGGTGGTGAAGCCGTTGAGCGAGTACACAATGCCCATCTTGGTGTTGGAGCTGGTGTTGTAAAACGCCGAGTTGAACAGCAGCGAGTCCACGCGCATGGTGGGCGCCCCGGCGGCCACGGTCACGGTAAACTGCTCGTAGTACATGCGGTTGAGCGTGCCGCCCACCGTGGTCCAGGTGCCGTCGCCGTTGGCGCTGGGCCCAAAGGCCTGGCCGAACTGGTTCGAGTAGGCCGGCACCGTGGCCAGCGTGGTGCCGTTCGACAGATACAGGCGCTTGAGCGTGGGCGTAGTGGCTGTTAAACGGCTGCTGCGGATTTGGGCGCTGTCGGCGTTGTTCACGCGCAGCGGCCACCACTGCAACAGGTTCGAGGTGATGGTGGGCGCCACAATGGCCGTGCCGCTCAGGCTGAGTACTACGTTGGTGGCGTTGGTGCTGGTCAGCGTCAGGGTGCCGGTGTAGGGGCCGGCCGTGGTGGCGTTCAGCCGCACGTAGACCGGGGTGGCGGCCAGTGTGCCGCTGGTGGGCGTGAGGCTCACGCTGCTGGCGTAGGTGCCGCCCGAAGTCAGCGACACTTGGAAATTGGCCGAGGCCGTCACCGTCACGGGGCCCGCCAGGTCGGAGCCCGACACCGACACGTTTTGCGCGCCCGAGCCCGTACCCAACTGCTGCGTGAAGCCGCCCAGCGTGCCCGTCACTATGATGGTGGGGGCACTGGTGATGGTCACGGTGTCGGACGAAATCTGGCGCACGGCGTTGCTGCCGCGCACGAAGTACTTGTAGAGGCTGCCCGAGGCCGGAATGGCATCGGAGTAAGCGTAGTTGAAGGTCGTGTCGTTGGGCTCGGTCTGGCTGTTAACCACCGCAAAAGCACCGAGGACGGCCGGCGGCGTGGCCGTGGCGCGGAACACGCTCAGCACGTCGCCGCTGATGGGCCAACTCGTGTTCCACGTAAAGGTCGAGTTGGTGGTGCTAGTACCTTTTACGCCCCGGAAATTGTTGACGATGACAGTTTTTACAAACGGCGTTGCGCAGTCAATGAGCGTGCACGGGTCCCAGGTGCCCATGATGTTGGCCTTGGTATAAGTGGCAGCTTCGGCGGCGGTGAGTTGCGACGAGGGCTGCACCGGCGTCAGGCCCTGGCCCGACAGCACCCGGCTGGCCACGTTGATTGGCCGCCCGTTGAAGTGCGTGTTCTGGTACTCCACAAAATACGAGTCGCGGATGGTGGCCGTGCCGGCCGAGCTGGTCGGCGACCAGCCTTCGTTCAGAATCAGCGGCGTCGAGAGGTTGCAGTTCAGGAACGCGGCTTTGGGGTTGGCCTGCCAGGGCCGGCCGAGGTCGTAGGTGGTGCCGCCGGCCACCGAGTGCCCGGTCACGTTGCAGTTCTTAAACACCAGCCCGAAGGCCTGCCCGGCCGGCGTATTGGGCACGGCAATGTAGGACGTGGAGGCCGTAGCCTTATTTTTCGCGTAAATGTTGCAGTTCTCGAACAGGGCAATGGCGCTGCCGAAAATAAAGTCGGTGTTGCCTTCCACGTAGCAGTTGAGGAAGTACTGGTGCGGCGTGCCGTTGCCCTTCAGGTACATCGTGTCCTGGTTGCCCAGGAAGCGGCAGTTGCGGAAGGCGGCCCGGTCGTTGTTCACCAGAATGGCCACCGCCTGCCCGTTGGAAGCGGCCTCGCCAAACGAGTTTTCAAACGTGAGGTTCAGCGCCGAAAAGTCGGTGGCGTTGATGGTCACCGAGGCCGAGTTCTGGGTGCCCAGCGCCACGCCGTTCACGATGGTACCGGCCGAGTTATTGTAGGTCAGCACGGTGTTGCCCACGCTCTCGCCCACCAGCTGGATGAACGGCTTGGTGGCGGGCACGGTCACCACCTCCCGGTAGCGGCCGTTCTTGATAAAAATGGTGAACGGAGTGGTGCGGCCCGTCGGGGCCGCGTCGATGGCCGCCTGCACGGTGGTGTAGTTGCCGGTGCCGTCCTTGGCCACGGTCAGGTCGTAGGCGAATACGCGCGTGCTGAGCCCGCTCAGCAGCAAAAGGCCCAGCAGGGCCCAGAATCGAGCCACGGCCCGGCCCCGGACCCCGGGCGTTGAGGAAAAGTTTGACATAAGAAACGAGTTGGTGTTGGGGGGAGAATTCTAATCAATATTACCCTGGCCAGCCCCTAAGCGACTCTGAAACTGGCCGCTTTATTTGCGCAATCGTTGCCGGGAACGTTGCCAGCTCGTCTTCAAGGCACTCCGCTGAAATGTGCCCGGCCTCCCAGCCCACCAATTGCTTTACAGCTAGCCTTTAGCAAAAATCCCGAAAACAGAAAGCGCCCCCGGCTAAGCCAGGGGCGCTTTTAAAAAGGATTGTTAGAGAAAGAGCTATTCCTTCACGATGCGGGCGCTGCTGCGTAGCGTGCCGTCGGCGTATTCTACCAGATACAGGCCTTTGGGCAGGGCATTCAGGTCCACGGCCGTTTCGGTGCTGCCGGACTGCACCGCGAAGGCGGCCACTTTAGCACCGGTGGTGCCGAACACGGTCACGCGGGCATCGCGGCTGGCGGCGGCGTGGGGCACGTTGAGCTGGTTCTGGGTGGGGTTGGGGTATACCGACAGGTTGGTTTGCAGGGCCGTGCGGCTGGCCGATACCACAGCTTGCTGGCTCTTCAGAATGACGTCGCGCAGCAGGAAGTAGCGGCCTTCCGTGTCGCTGCCCACCCGGAAATACATACGCACGGCGAGGGTGCGGCCAGCGGGAATTGAGAGGCCCGTACCACCGCTCACAAAGGCCATGCGGAAAGTGGTGCTTCTCGCAGTGGCAGTGGTCGAGAACTGCGGTATCACAATCGGGTTGACCGCAGCTTGCGTGGAGCTAGCCGCGCCGAAAGAACCATTGCCAGTGGCGGGCAGCACCCCGCTCGGGCCTTTGCCACCGGCAAAATCAATGGAGTCGGTGGTGAAACGGGTGGTGGTGACGCCGTTGAGGGAGTAAGACAGAGCCGCCCGGCCGTTGGCCGAGTTGGCAGTCTGGACCGAAAAAATCAATGAGTCAACTCGTAGCGCAGCAGTGCCGGAGTTGGTAATGGTGAACTGCTCAAAGTACCCCCGTTTCGGGCCGCTGCTAATGGCGGTGCTACCGCCGGCACCCGTGGCAGATGTAGAGAATGCTTGGCCGACACTCGAATACGGAGCATAAGCGGCTGTAGCCACCCCGGTCGAAGGCACCACATTGGCCAGGCCGTTCGAGAGAACGTAGTTCCGTAGGGTAGGGGTGCCCACCGTCATGCCGGTAGCGGGCTGCCGCACGGCGGTGCTGTCGGCGTTGTTGCGTTTGAGAGGCCACTGCACGAAAACCTGGGTTTGAGCCGCGGCGGTTTCCGCCAAGCTCATCCCAGCAACTAGCAATAGGGCAGAAAGTAGATGATTTTTCATTGTAATCTGTGGATAATGGTGAAAATGAAAGCGAGGGTGTGAGAAGTGCAAAAAGCCGCTGCTGACAGGGCATAAGTAAGTCGTTACTCATGCAATCTGAGCCCTTCTTAGCGCAGAAAACAAGCTTTAGGTTTCTTTTAATTGCGCAATCGTTGCCGGGAACGGTCCCAGCGCGTGGAAATGGTCGGCCATAACTTGTCCAATAAGCCAACGGGTTGTGTGGCCCGCTCAAAGCCCAGCTAATCGGCCGCGGGAATGGCTCCGTGCGATAACGTTCCCGGCAACGATTGCGCAAAAAAAGGCGCCCGCCCCGCCCAGAGTAAGACCCGATGGCCTCCGAACGGACCTAATATTGTTAGGGCAATACTGCCGTCGCTTCTATTTCGCACGGGCCAAGCCAACGCGTTGGGCTCCTTTCCTGATTCCCATGAAATCAACCTTGATGTTGCTGCTGGCCGGCCTGACGACCTCCCTGTCGGTCGCCTTCCGACCAGCAGACGCGCCAAAAACACAGATTTTCCTCGTCGGCGATTCCACCATGGCCGACAAGCCCGACCTGACCAAACCCGAGCGGGGCTGGGGCATGGAGTTCGGCCAGTACTTCGATGGTAACGTCGTCATCCGCAACACGGCCGTGAACGGGCGCAGCACCAAGAGCTTCTACCGCGAAGGCCGCTGGGCCAAGGTGCTCGAAGGGCTGAAGCCCGGCGACTGGGTGTTCATCCAGTTCGGCCACAACGACTCGAAGCTGGACGACAGCGTGCGCGCCGCTCCGGCCCAGACCACGTATCGCCAGTTCCTCACCCGTTTCGTGCAGGAGGCCAAGGCCAAAGGTGCCAACCCCGTGCTGCTCACGCCCGTAGGCCGCCGCTATTTTGACGACAAAGGCCAGCGCAAGGACGACCACGGCGAATACCCCGGCGTGGTGCGCGAGGTAGCCAAGGCGCAGAAGGTGCCGCTGATTGACCTGCACGAGCAAAGCTGGAAGATGTACTCCCAACTGGGTGAGGCGGGCACCCGGCCGCTGTTCTGGAGCTACCAGAACGGCTACTACCAGCCCAACCCCGTGCCGCCGGCCAAAAACGACAACACCCACTTCTCGGAGTACGGCGCCACCCGCGTGGCCCAGCTGGTGGCCGAAGATGTGCAGGCCCAGCACCTGGGGCTGGCCAGCCACCTCAGCCACACCTCGTTTGAGGGCAAGCTTGTAGCCGACCTGCCGGTGGTGCTCCAGCCGTCCTTTAAAAAGGACACCTTCAACCTGGCCAAGTACGGCGCCGTGGCCGACGGCCAGACGCTGAACACCGAGGCTTTCCGCAAGGCCATTGACGCCTGCGCCGTGGGCGGCGGCACCGTGCTGGTGCCTCGCGGCCTATGGCTGACGGGCCCCATCACCCTGAAAAGCAACGTGAACCTGCACCTAGCCACCGGCGCGCTCGTGCAGTTCACGGCCGACCGCAGCCAGTACCCACTTATCAAAACCAGCTGGGAAGGGGAGGACGCCATCCGCAGCCAGGCCCCCATTTCGGGAGTTGATTTGACCAACATTGCCATCACTGGCAACGGCTCCTTCGACGGGGCCGGTGACGCCTGGCGGCCCGTGAAGAAAAGCAAGCTCAACGAGACGCAGTGGCAAAACCTGGTAGCCTCGGGCGGTGTGCTGAGCGAGAAAAAGGACATGTGGTACCCCTCGGCCGGCTCGATGAAGGGCAATGTCATGTCGGCGGCCGGCCAAAAGCGCACCAGCCTCAACCCGGCCGACTTTGATGACATCCGCGACTACCTGCGGCCCAACATGCTCAGCCTCACGCGCTGCAAGCAGATTCTGCTCGAAGGCTTCGTGATTCAGAACTCGCCGGCCTGGACCATCCATCCGCTGCTGTGCGAAAACATCACCCTGCGCAACGTGACGGCCCGCAACCCCTGGTACGGCCAGAACACCGACGCGCTGGACCTCGAATCGTGCCGCAACGGCATTGTGGAAGGCTGCACATTTGACGTGGGCGACGACGGCATCTGCATCAAATCGGGCCGCGACGAGCAGGGCCGCAAGCGCGGCGTGCCCACCGAAAACTTCATCATCCGCGACACGAAGGTGTACCACGCCCACGGCGGCTTCGTGATTGGCTCGGAAATGTCGGGCGGCGCGCGCAACCTCTACGTGAGCAACTGCACGTTCATCGGCACCGACGTGGGCCTGCGCTTCAAAACGGCCCGGGGCCGCGGCGGCGTGGTCGAGAACATCTTCGTGGACGGCGTCGACATGACCAATATTGCCGGCGAAGCCATCCTGTTTGATATGTACTACGCCGCCAAAGACCCCGTGCCGCTGGCCGGCGAAAGCACCGCGCCGCCCGTCATCGCCGCCATGCCGCTGAACGAAGGCACGCCGCAGTTCAAAACCTTCCGCATCAAAAACGTGGTTTGCAAGGGCGCCACCACCGGCATTCTGGTGCGCGGCCTACCCGAGATGAGCATCAAGGACATCAGCATCGAAAACGCGGTGCTTGAATGCAAAAAAGGCCTCGTGTGCCAGGAAGCCGAAAACATTCGCCTGAAAAACGTAACGCTGCTCTCAGCCGATACCGCGCCAGTGATGGAAGTGCAGAACAGCCACAATCTCGCCTTCGACGGCATTCGCTACACCAACGGCGCCGAGCTGCTGCTGCGCGTGACCGGCGACCGCAGCAAGGACATCCGCCTGACCAATACCGATACCAAAAAGGCCAAGAAGGACGTGCAGCTAGGCGATAAGCTGACCAAGAAAACGGTGAGCGTGGCCCAGCGCTAATTCAAATCTGCTATCAAAAACAACGTCATGCTGAGCGCAGTCGAAGCATCTCTACCGCGGGAGTATTCCAATCGAAAGGGTTTACTATTGCGGTAGAGATGCTTGGACTGCGCTCAGCATGACAGGCTGTTTACACCCAAATGAAGATGAAACAAACCACCTCTTTCCTGTTGCCGCTCCTGGGGCTGGCGCTGCTCAGTGAAACCGCTGCTGCCCAAACGGCCGCCAAGCCCTACTCGCAGCGCATGGCCGATGCCTTTATCTCCTGGAATCCCGATTCCATCGTGATAGGCGAAGCGAAGGCCAGCCGCTGGAACTACGAGCAGGGCCTGATGTACACGGCTCTGGAGCGCGTGTGGGAGCGCACCGGCGACGCCCGCTACTACACATACATTCAGAAAGACCTCAACCGCTTCGTGCAGAAGGACGGCAGCATCCGTACCTACCGGGCCGATGAGTTTCAGCTTGACCACATCACACCCGGCCGCGGGCTGCTGCTGCTGAGCCAACTGGGTTCGGTGCCTGACCAGGACAAGTACATCAAGGCCGCGCAGCTACTGCGCAAGCAGCTCGACACCCAGCCGCGCACAAAGGAAGGCGGCTTCTGGCACAAGAAAATCTACCCCAACCAGATGTGGCTCGACGGCCTGTACATGGCCGAGCCTTTCTATGCCGAGTACAGCCGCGTATTTAATCAGCCCGCTGGCTTCGATGACATCGCCAAGCAGTTTGCGCTGATTGAAAAAAACTTGGTTGACCCCAAAACCGGCCTGCTCTACCACGGCTGGGACGAAAGCAAGGAGCAGCCCTGGGCCAACAAAACCACCGGCCAGAGCCCCAGCTTCTGGGACCGCGCCATTGGCTGGTACGGCATGGCGCTGGTTGATGTGCTCGACTATTTCCCCGCCAACCACCCGCAACGCCCCGCCCTCATCAAGGACCTGCAGCGGCTGGCGCCCGTGCTGGCCAAGTACCAGGACCCTAAAACCGGCACCTGGAGCCTCGTGATGGGCCAGGAAGGCCGCAAGGGCAACTACGCCGAAGCCTCCGGCAGCAGCATGTTCGTGTACGCGCTGGCCAAGGGCGTGCGCCTGGGCTACCTCGATAAAAAGTACGCGGCCGTGGCCAAGAAGGGCTACGACGGCATCCTGAAGACTTTTGTAGCCACCGAGACCAACGGCGCGCTGGCCTTCAACGGCACCGTGAGCGTGGGCGGCCTGGGCGGCAAGCCCTACCGCGACGGCACCTTCGACTACTACCTCACCGAGAAGCTGCGCAAAAACGACTACAAGGGCGTCGGCCCCTTCATCCTGGCCAGCACCGAGATGGAAATTGCCGCCGAAGACGCTTTGGGCCAAGGCAAAACCGTGGGCCTCGACTATTTCTTCAACCACGAGATGCGCAAAAGCCCGCTCAGCGGCGAGCAGGAGCAGTGGCACTATACCTGGGAAGAGCGCCAGCACGGCGGCTTCTGGCTGTGGGGCAACCAGTTCCGCGAGCTGGGCGCCAAGACCGTAGCCGTGCCCGCCGCGCCCACGACCGCCAGCCTCAAGTCCCTGAGCATCTACATCATCGTCGACCCGGACTCGCGCAAGGAGTCGCCCAAGCCCAACTACATCCAGCCCGCCGACAGCAAGATTATCACCGAATGGGTGCGCGGTGGCGGCACCCTAGTTCTGCTGGCCAACGACACGGCCAACTGCGAAATCAAGCACTTCAACGAGCTGGCCAAAAACTTCGGCGTGCAGTTTACCGACCAGAGCGTGAACATGGTGCAGGGCTCGCAGTTCGAGCAGGGCAAAGTCGATTTGACCTCCGGTAAAGCCGTGTTCAAGAACGCCAGCACGGCTTACGTAAAGGAACTGTCGGTGCTGTCGGTAGCCGCCCCGGCCCAGCCGTTGGTTACCAACAACGGCAAAATCATCATGGCCACGGCCCGGCTGGGCAAGGGCAAGGTTTTCCTCCTCGGCGACCCGTGGCTGTACAACGAGTACACCGACGGTCGCAAAATCCCGGCCTCGTTTCAGAATTTCCAGGCCGGCAAGGATTTGGCCACCTGGCTGCTGGGTAAGTAGATGATTGTTAAAATCGTCTGTCATCCTGAGCGCAGCAAAGGACCTTATCACCGATAAACGTTTTGCAGTAATTCAAACGTCGCATCGGTGATAAGGTCCTTCGCTGCGCTCAGGATGACAGGTAGATGCGCTGCAGCAAAAAGGCCGGGCACACGCCCGGCCTTTTCCATTTCCACCCTCCAGCGCCGAATGACGAGTTTGAGGCAGGCAAATGACGATTTCAGGCGCCGGGTTCCGCAAACGTTTGTTTGAACTTGCGGCCGGTAAGCGGGGCCGTCAAAAGAAAGTCCTTTCAGAAACGGTTTTTTTGCCGGAACATTACCTTTTGAATGCCCTAATCCGGCTACTTCGCTTCGCTCTGTCAACCTCCTCCCTTCAACACCTTCAATGAACCAGCACGCCCTCAGTACGATTGACTACATCGTATTCTTCGTCTACTTCATCATTGTATCCGGCTACGGCATCTGGGTATACCGGCGCAAAACCGGCCACGACGGTACCCTGGAGGGCAATTCCAAGGACTACTTCCTCGCCGAAGGCTCCCTGACGTGGTGGGCGATTGGGTCCTCACTCATTGCCTCCAACATCTCGGCCGAGCAGTTTGTGGGCATGTCGGGCTCGGGCTTCGCCATGGGCCTGGCCATCGCCACTTATGAGTGGATGGCGGCCATCACGCTGGTTATCGTGGCCGTGTTCTTCATTCCGGTGTATCTGAAGAATAACATTGCCACCATGCCGCAGTTCCTGAGCCAGCGGTACAACTCGACGGTAGCCATGATTATGGCGCTGTTCTGGCTGGCCTTGTACGTGGTGGTGAACCTGACTTCGATTCTCTACCTCGGCGCCATCGCCATCAGCAGCATCGCGGGCCTGAACCTGAACTTCTGCATGTACATGCTGGCGGCTTTCGCGGTTATCATCACGCTGGGCGGCATGAAGGTGATTGGTTTCACCGACGTGATTCAGGTGTTCTTCCTGATTCTGGGCGGTTTGGCCACTACCTATCTGGCCCTGAACCTGGTGGCTACGCATTACGGCTCCTCCGGCGCCCTCAGCGGCTTCAACCTAATGACCGAGCACGCTTCCGACCACTTCCAGATGATTTTCAAGCGCGACAATGAGCACTACCTTGATTTGCCGGGACTTACCGTATTGCTCGGCGGCATGTGGATTGTGAACCTCAACTACTGGGGCTGCAACCAGTACATCACCCAGCGCGCCCTCGGTGCCGACCTGCCCACGGCCCGCTCCGGTATTTTGTTTGCCGCCTTCCTCAAGCTGCTCATGCCCGTGATTGTGGTGCTGCCCGGCATCGCCGCCTACGTGCTCTACAAGCAGGACGTCTTTGGTGCCGCTGAATTCGGCGCCGGCGCTGACCTCAACCCCGACCGAGCCTACCCGGTGCTGCTCAACATCCTACCGGTAGGCCTCAAGGGCCTGTCTTTCGCCGCCCTCACGGCCGCCGTGGTGGCCTCGCTGGCCGGCAAAGCCAACTCCATTGCCACCATCTTCACGCTCGACGTGTACCACAAAGTCTTCAAGACCGATGCCACCGAGAAGCAACTGGTCGCCACCGGCAAAATAGCCGTGGTGGTGGCCATGATTCTGGGCGTGCTCATTGCGCCGCACCTCGGCATCGACAAAAAAGGCGGTTTCCAGTACATTCAGGAATACACGGGCTTCGTGTCGCCGGGCATTTTCGCCATGTTCATCCTGGGCTTCTTCTGGAAGAAAACGACATCCACGGCGGCCCTGTTTGCCACCATCGGCGGCTTCCTGCTGTCGGTGCTGTTCAAGTTCCTGCCTACTTATACGGACCTGTCGTTTCTGGCGCCGTTCGGCTTCGCGGTGCAGCCTAAAGGCTCCAGCATCTACGAAATCCCGTTCCTCGACCGCATGGGCTTCGTGTTCGTCATCTGCATTATCATGATGGTCATCATCAGCCTGTTCGAAAACGCCCGCGGCGTGAAAACCAAGGGCCTGGAAATCGACAGCACCATGTTCAAGCCGCAACCCAGCTTTGTGATTGGCGCGGCGTCCATTATTGTTATCCTCACCGCGCTCTACACCATTTATTGGTAGGCCAATTGGTAGTCTTTTTGGCGCATAATAATCGTGTGGCCCGTTGGCAAAAGCCAGCGGGCCACACGTGCGTTTGAGCAATTGATGGAAAGCGGGGATATAGCAGGTAAGGCAAGCTCATTTTTTGAATAAAAATAGGCTTATTCTGTAGTGAAACTGGCAAATAAACAGGCTCAACGAATGTTAATTTGGACTGGTCAGGAATACCTTCTTAAATTCGCCCAACCCGATTTAGTCATTCGTGGCTTATCCCTTTCCCCAATCCCACCCATTAGCTATGTCCAAGCTTCTACTGTTTGTCCTGCTGCTCGTCAGCCTCACCGGCTTCGCCCAAACCAAAAACGTGGTGGTGGCCCAGGACGGCTCCGGCAACTATCGCACCGTGCAGGCCGCCCTCGACGCCGTGCCCCTCAACAACCGCACGCCCACGGTCATCTTCATCCGCAAAGGCATCTACAAGGAGAAGCTGAACCTGGCCAAAAAGAAAAATTTCGTGCGCCTCAAGGGCGAGGACGTGAACACCACCATCCTCACTTTCGACGACTACAACGGCCGCACCCCCGCCAACGGCGAGCCCCTCGGCACCTCCGAAGCCGCCACCTTCCGGGTGTTCGGCAACGACTTTTCGGCCGAAAACATCACCTTCGAGAACACCGCCGGCACGGTAGGGCAGGGCCCCGCCATGTGGGTGTACGGCGACCGCGCCCGCTTCGTGGGCTGCCGCTTCCTGGGCTTCCGCGACACGCTGTACGTGTACGGCTACGGCAGCCGGCAGTACTACAAAGACTGCTATATCGAGGGCACTACCGACTACATTCTGGGCTCGGCCACGGCGTGGTTCGAAGACTGTACGCTGTTTTGCAAAACGGGCGGCACCGTCATTGTGGCCGCCTCCACGCCCGACAGCGTCCGCTACGGCATCGTGATGCAGCGTTGCAAGATTGGCGGCGAGGCCCCGCCCGAGTCCTACTTCATTGCCCGTCCCTGGAAGCCCACCGGCAAAACCGTGCTGCTGAACTGCGAACTGGCCAACATCATCAAGCCCAAAGGCTGGGACCATTGGGGCAAAGAAAGCAACAAGCAGGATGCCTTTTTTGCCGAGTATAAGTCTATTGGGCCCGGCGCGGCGCCCAAGGCCCGCATCCTGTGGTCGCGGCAACTCACGCCCCAGCAGGCTGCTTTCTACACCCGCGAAGCCGTGTTGAACAACTGGGACCCCACCGTCAGCGTGGATTAGCACAAAGCTTCGCGGTATTCTAAACGGCGGCAGCCAGGACCAATTGGGCCCTGGCTGCCGCCGTCATTTAGGGGCCAATCCATCGTTTATACCAGCGCCGACTTCGGCGCCCAAGGCAGCCGGTTGCCTGAATCAAACGTTTGATGACCTTTGGGTTTATTAGAAAAATTCAATTTGCTGGCTGTGGTGCTGGCTGTCTGAATTGTTGGTGATTTTGTGGTTATTTAGGCCGGTAAAGGCATTTTAGGCACCAGAGGAGTCGGGGGTTTGGCGCATGGCATCGTTCCCGGCAACGATTGCACAAAAATAGATTGTCCAACTCTTGCTTTTGGCGGAGAGGAATGAAATCTTTATGAAGCAAAGCCGTCCCCAATCCGATGGCTTTGTCCATTTCAATAGTTCTCTTCCCTTCGCATTGTCCCTTTAGTATGACTGCTTTCTCTTCCGCATTTAGTTTGGCTGGTAAGCGCGCCCTCGTGACGGGCTGCGACCGTGGTATCGGACAAGCCATTGCCCTCGGCCTGGCCGAGGCGGGCGCCGACATCATCGGCGTATCCATCCACATGCCGGCGGGCGGCGAAACCGAGCTGGCCGTGCAGGCCCTGGGCCGCGAATACAAAGGCTATCAGGCCGACTTTGGCCAGCTGGAAGAGTTGCAGGGCTTCATCAAGCAGGTGCAGGCCGACTTTCCGGTCATCGACATTCTGTTCAACAACGCCGGTATCATCCGCCGCGCGCCGGCTGCCGAGCACTCCGACGAGGACTGGGACGCCGTGCTCAGCATCAACCTCGACGCGCCCTTCCGTCTGGCCCGCGCCATCGGCGGCCAGATGCTGCAGAACGGCTCGGGCAAAATCGTCTTCACGGCCTCGCTGCTCACTTTCCAGGGCGGCATCAACGTGCCCAGCTACGCGGCCAGCAAAGGTGGCGTAGGCAGCCTGGTGAAGGCCCTGGCCAACGAATGGGCCGGCCGCGGCGTGAACGTGAACGCCATTGCCCCCGGCTACGTGGCCACCGACAACACCGCCGCCCTGCGCCAGGACGAGGAGCGCAGCGCCGCCATCCTCTCGCGCATTCCGGCCGGCCGCTGGGCCCTGCCCACCGACTATGCCGGCCCGGCCGTGTTCCTGGCCTCGGCCGCTTCGGACTACGTGCACGGCACCATCCTCACCGTCGACGGCGGCTGGATGGGGCGGTAATTGACGTGTTAAGTTTTGAGGGTTGAATTTTGAGTTTTAAAACGCAACCCCGACTTCAGGAACAACAGCCCTGAACAACTCAACACGCAGCCTTCAACCCTCAACATTTAAAAGATGACCCAGCGCTTTGCCATCGGCCCCCGCGAAACCGCCACGCTCAATACGAGCGGTATCCGGGAACATTTCCTGATTGAGAACATCTTCACAGCCGGCGAAATCGAGCTGACCTACACGCACTACGACCGCATGATTGTGGGTGGTGCTCAGCCCACCGGCGCGGCGCTGACCTTGCCCTGCCCGGAGTCGCTGAAAGCCAACTTCTTTCTGGAACGCCGCGAGTTGGGCGCCCTGAACGTGGGCGGCGCCGGCACCGTCACCGTGGACGGTACGGTCTACGAGTTGGGTAACCAGGACTGCCTCTACGTGGGCATGGGCAACAAGGAAGTGGCCTTCGCCAGCGTGGACGCGGCCCGGCCGGCCAAGTTCTACCTCTTGTCTTCGCCGGCGCACGCGGTGCACCCCACCGCCCGCCGCACTCAGGCCGAAGCCACGCCCGTGGAAATGGGCGCGATGGAAACGGCCAACGAGCGCACCATCTACAAATACATCTACCAGGAAGGCATCCAGAGCTGCCAGCTGGTGATGGGCCTCACCCAGCTCAAGCCGGGCAATGTGTGGAACACCATGCCCAGCCACACGCACGACCGCCGCATGGAGGCCTATCTCTACTTCAACCTGCCCCAGGGCCAGCGCGTGCTGCACCTGCTGGGCGAGCCCACCGAAACGCGCCCCCTGTGGGTGAGCAACGAGCAGGCCATTCTCTCGCCGCCGTGGTCCATCCACACCGGCTGCGGCTCCAGCAACTACGCCTTCATCTGGGGCATGGCCGGCGAAAACCGCGAATACACCGACATGGACGCCGTGCCGCTCGACGCGCTGCGCTAACCCGATTTTTAAAAACTCCCACCCAATCATTTCACTCATGAAAAAACATTTTCTCCTGGTCTGGCTCCTGTTCTTCGGGGGCATCGGGCTGGCTGCGGCGCAGAACCGGCAGGTGCAGGGCGTCGTCAAATCGGCGGAGGGCGAAACCCTGCCGGGCGTGACAGTGCTCGTGGAGGGCACCACCAACGGCGCCTCCACGGGCGTGAATGGCGAGTACAGCCTTACGCTGACGCCGGCCCAAGTAGCGGGCGCCAAACTCCGTTTCAGCTTTGTCGGCTACGTATCGAAGGAAGAAACGGTGGGCGACCGAACCACCATCAACGTGACCTTGGCTTCAGACAGCAAGCAGTTGGAAGACGTGGTCGTAATTGGCTACCAAGAAGTGCAGCGCCGCGACGTGACCGGTTCGGTGTCGTCGGTGAGCGCGCAGCAGATTAAGGACATTCCCGTAAACTCGGCCGCCGAAGCCCTCACCGGCCGCCTGGCCGGTGTGCAGCTGACCAGCGCCGAGGGCACCCCCGGCAACCTCAACGTGCAGGTGCGCGTGCGGGGCGGCGGCTCCGTGACGCAGGACAACTCGCCGCTGTACGTGGTGGACGGCATCCAGATTGAGAACGCGCTGAGCGTGATTGCTCCGCAGGACATTGCCTCGGTGGACGTGTTGAAGGATGCTTCGGCCACGGCCATTTACGGTGCCCGCGGCGCCAACGGCGTTATCATCAT
Organism: Hymenobacter convexus; assembly: GCF_030580955.1. GTDB lineage: Bacteria > Bacteroidota > Bacteroidia > Cytophagales > Hymenobacteraceae > Hymenobacter. Next base: position 126,685 of record NZ_JAUQON010000011.1, read on the forward strand.
CACCACTAAAAAGGGCTCGGAAGGCCGCACGGTGGTGAGCTACAACGGCTTTGCCGGCTTCCGCAAAATCACGAAGACGCTGGGCGTGCTCGGCCCCGACGACTACCTGAACTACCAGTACGAGCGGGTGCGCATCATTGGCAACGCTTCGGGCGGCCTGCCCACGTTCAAGAGCCTGTTTGGCAGCACCAACTTCAACAGCGACACGCTGCAGCGCGCCCGCAGTGCGCCGTTCATCAACTGGCAGGATGAAACCTTCGGCCGCGAGGCGTTCCAGCAAACGCACAACGTATCGGTATCGGGCGGCTCGAAAGCCACCACGTACTCGCTGAGCCTGACGCACAACGACGAGCAGGGCATTCAGCGCGGCTCCGACTACACCCGCAACCTGATAAACTTCCGCTTCGACACCAAAGCCACCGACAAGCTGCGCGTGGGCCTCAACGCCCGCTTCAACGACCAGGGCACGCTGGGCGCCGGCACCTCCACGTCGGGCTCGAACACGACCTCGCGTTTGCGTAATGCCGTGCAGTATCAGCCGCTGCAGGTGCCCAAGGCCAACGGCCAGGTGGTGGACGTGTCGGCGTTTGACCCCGAATTCTTCGACCAGTCTTCGTTGTCCAACCCCATTGTGACCATCGACAATGAGTACCGCAAGGACAAGCGCCGCACCGTCAACATCGGCGCCAACGCGTCGTTGGAACTGGCCAAGGGCCTGACCTTCCGCACCACGGCCGGCTTCGACATCACCGACCTCAACCTGGGCACCTTCAACGGCTTGTACTCGCCGGTGCTGCGCTCGGCTTCGGGCGGCTACGCCAACAAGCCGTTTGCCACCATCACCCAAACGACCCAGACCACGCTCAACAACTCGAACGTGCTGGACTACTCAAACAAAATCGGCAAGCACTCTTTCGGCATTTTGCTGGGCGAGGAAATATACCAGCAGCAGAGCCGCCAGCTCTACATCCAGACCAACTTCCTGCCGGATGACATCACCGCCGAGCGCGCGCTGGCCAACATCAACCAGGGCGTGCTGCCCGCCGGCCAGACGGCGCAGCCCGTGCTGCCCCAGACCAGCGTGCCGGCCGACTACCGCCTGCTGTCGGGCTTTGGCCGCCTGACGTATTCGTACGACGACAAGTACTTGTTCACCGGCACGCTGCGGGCCGACGGCTCGTCGAAATTCCCGGCGGGCAACAAGGTGGGCTACTTCCCCGGTGCCTCGGTGGCCTGGCGCGTGTCGCGTGAGGAGTTCTTCAAAGGCATCCCCACCATTTCGGACCTGAAGCTGCGTTTGAGCTACGGCCAGGCCGGCAACAACCGCATCAACGACTTCCTGTACGCCCAGCTGTTCACGGCCGGCAACGCGCCGTACGCGCTGAACCACAGCATTGTGCTCGGCTCGTCGGCTACCAGCCTCGCCAACCCGAACCTGAAGTGGGAAACCACCACGTCGCGCAACATCGGTATCGACCTCTCGCTGCTCGACAACCGCTTCCAGTTCACGGCCGATGCCTACTACAACACCACCAACGACCTGCTGCTCAACAAGCCGATTCCGGCCTTCCTGGGCTACACTTCGCAGCTGCAGAACATCGGTTCGACTTCGAACAAAGGCCTGGAAATGCAGCTGACCGCCACGGTGCTGCGCAGCGAAAACTTCAGCTGGACGGCCACGGCCAACGCCTCGTTCAACCGCGGCCGCATTGAGAGCCTGGGCAACAACCAGACCGAAATTCCGGCCATCTCGTCGGGCTGGGCCGGCTCCACGGCTTCGCTGATTCCGGACTATGTGGCCCGCGTGGGCCAGCCGGTGGGCCAGATGTACGGCTACGTGACCGACGGCTTCCTCACCGCCGACGACTTCTCGGGCTACGTGCCCGGCGCCAACGGTGCCCTGGGCACCTGGACGCCCAAGACGGACCGCACTTTCGTGAACGACCTGGGCCTCATCGGCGAAACGGGTGGCTACCGCCCGGGCCTGCTCAAGCTCAAGGACCTGAACGGCGACAACAAGATTGACGCCAACGACCAGACCGTGATTGGCAACGCCAACCCCAAAGCAGTAGGCGGCCTGAACCAACAGTTCACCTACAAGGGTTTTGATGCCAGCCTGTTCCTCAACTTCGTGCTGGGCAACGACATCTACAACGCCAACAAGATTGAATTTACTTCGAACACGCCCAACACGCAGTTCAGCAACGTGCTGAGCATCATGAGCGACCGGTACCGTGTCATCGAGGCCGACGGCAGCCCCATCACCACCATCGCCCGTCTGCAGGAGGTGAACCAGACGGCCAACATCTGGACGCCCACCCGCAACTTCGTGTTCCACTCCTGGGCCGTGGAAGACGGCTCGTTCCTGCGCATCAACAACCTGACCGTGGGCTATACCCTGCCCAAGACGCTGACTCAGCGCGCCAAGGTGAACTCGCTGCGCTTCTACGCGACGCTGAACAACATCTATACGTTCACCAAATACACCGGCTACGACCCGGAGGTGAACACCCGCCGCGCCACGCCCCTCACGCCGGGCGTCGACTACGCCGCCTACCCCCGCAGCCGCGCCTTCCTGTTCGGCGTCAACCTGTCGCTTTAATTCCCACCCGATTTTTTGACCTGATTATATGAAATCGTTTCATTCCTTCCGCCGGGTGGCGCTGGCTGCCGTGGCCTTGGCCGGCACCGCCGGGCTGGTTTCTTCCTGCAAAGACTACCTCGAAGTGGACCCCATCGCGCTCAACACGACGGAGTACACCTTCAGCACCGTGAGCGGCGCCACCGCCGCCGTCATCGGCGCCTACGACCCGCTGTCGGGCGACAACGGCTACGGCACCCGCATCAGCCTGTATTACCCGCTCGATTCGGACGAGCTGATTGGCTCGGCCGGCGCCGCCGACGGGGGCCGCCGCAGCATTGCACGCTACATTGCCCTGCCCACCAACACGGAGATTAACAACCCCTGGAACCAGCTGTATCAGGGCGTGGAGCGCTCCAACATCTGCATTCAGCAGATTCCGCAGATGGCCGCGTACACCAGCGGCAGCGCCTCCGACCAGGCGGCCCTTAAGCGCCTGCACGGCGAAGCCCTCACGCTGCGGGCCCAGTACATTTTTGAGCTGGTGCGCAACTGGGGCGATGTGCCGGTGCAATTCACCCCGGCCGTGTCGGGTCAGGACTTTAACCTGCCCAACTCAGACCGCAACGCCACCCTCACCCGCCTGATTGCCGACCTGCAGCTGGCAATTGACCTGCTGCCTTGGCGCAGCCAGGCCGGCACCCCGAGTGAGCGCATCACCAAAGGCGCCGCCAAGGCGCTGCGTGCCCGCCTCTGCCTGTACCGCGGCGGCTATTCGCTGCAAGGCAACACCATGCAGCGCCCCGCCGACTACCTCGACTACTACCGCATTGCCCGCCAGGAGTGTGCCGACCTGATGACGGCCAGCGCCCGCGCCGAGCACACGCTGAACCCGAGCTTCCTGGAAGTATTCAAGAGCATGAACGAGTTGCGCTCGGAAACGGCCAACGAAATCATGTTCCAGGTGGGCATGGCCACGGCTACGGGTGCTTCGGGCAGCAAGGTGGGCTACTACAACGGCCCGCGTTTGCAGAACGCCTCGGGCACCTACGGCTCGACGCAGGGGGCCGTGACCATCGCGCCGCCCTACTTCTACGCCTTCGACTCGACCGATACGCGCCGCGACGTGACCATCACCACTTACGGCATTGCCAGCACCGCCAACGTGCAGACGGGCGTGGCCCTGACCTCGGCCACGGACGGCAAATGGCGCCGCGACTGGCACATTCCGCCCGTGACCGGTTCTGTGAACTACCTCGACTACAACTGGCCCATCATCCGCTTCTCGGATGTGCTGCTGATGTTTGCCGAAACCGAAAACGAGCTGAACGGCCCCACCCAGGCTGCCCAGGATGCCCTGATGGAAGTGCGCACCCGCGGCTTCGGCGGCAACCGCGCCCGCGCCCTGCTCACCCTGACGCAGGGTGGTTTTAGCCTGAGTTCCAAGGCCGGCCTGTTCAACGCCATTGTGAACGAGCGGTACATCGAGTTCGGCGGCGAAGGCATCCGCAAGTATGACCTGCTCCGCTGGAACCTCTTCGCAACGAAGCTGGCTGAAGTGAAGGCTAACATCGAGAAAATGGCCCTCGGCCTGGCCCCCTACGACAACGTGCCGCTGTATCAGTACTACCGGACGCCCACCGCGGCCTCGCTGGCCGTGCAGCCCGTGCAGTGGACCCGCTCGTTCTATAAGCCTTCGCCCACGCCCAACACGGCGCCCACCGGCACCGTGCGCGTGAACTGGCGCCAAGGCATTGACGCCGCCTACGTGGCCAACACCAAGCCGACCAACACCGACTACGCGCTGCCTGGCTCCACTACGGCTCCGATAAAAAGCCTGGGTTCGGGCCTGGCTGCTGAGTACGTGCCCGGCCGTGGCAAAGAACTGCTGCCCATTCCGTCGGCCACCCTCAGCGCTGACCCGGCCCTGCAGCAAAATTTTGGCTATTAACCGGAGGGCTGATTAGCGCAACCTGCTTCGCTGCCCGGAAATAGCGTGCCCGACGGCCGCTATTAGCCGGGCAGCCTGGCACTCCTCATCTTTTTCACAAAAGACTTTGCCCGAGGTTTCGGCTTCTCCAAATCCTGCCCCATGACGATGCTGCACTTACTTTGCCTGACGGGAGGACTGGCCCTGAGCACGGCTTGCGCCCGCAAAGAGCTGGCCGCCGAAACCGTAAGCAAAGCGCCCGCCAGCGCCGCCACGGCCAGTCCCACCGCCTCCCAGCCCCCGCTGCAGGACAGCACCGCCGAAAAAATGCTGGTATTCCAGCGCAGCGTGGGCGGCTGGCCCAAGGCCGTGGGCAACGAAAAAGTGGATTACAAGCACCCGCTAAGCGCCGCCGCTCGCACCCGCACGCTGGCCGACAAGGGCCGCAACGACGCCACCATCGACAACAATGCCACGAGCCGGGAAATCATCTACCTAGCCGAGGCTTATCAAAAAACCAACAACGCCGCCTACCGCGAGGGGGCCGAAAACGGCATCCGCTTTCTGCTGAAGATGCAATACGCTAACGGTGGCTTCCCGCAGTACTACCCCGATTTCAGCAACTACCGCCACCAGATTACTTACAACGACAACGCCATGGTGCGCGTGCTGGAGGTGCTGCGCAACGTGGCCCGGCAAAAGGCTCCGTTCGTGGGCCTCGATGCCGCGCTGCCGGCCCAAGCCCAAACCGCTGTAGACAAGGGCACCGACTGCATCCTCAAAACGCAGTATGTGCGCAAGGGCGTGCCCACGGCGTGGTGTGCCCAGTACGACGAGAAAACCCTGCAGCCGGCCAAGGCCCGCGCCTTCGAGTTGGCCTCGCTGAGCGGCGACGAGTCGGTGGAAATCGTGCGGTTTCTGATGGGTATTGACAACCCCTCACCGGCGGTGAAGAAGTCGATTGACAGCGCTATTGCCTGGTTTGAGAAAGTGAAAATCACCGGCTTCATGGTGAAGGAAATTGCCGCTCCGCAGGAGAAATCGGGCCGCGACCGGGTGATGGTGCCCGAAGCCGGTGCCACCATCTGGGCCCGCTTTTACGAGTTGGATACCGACCGGCCGATTTACGTGGGCCGTGACAGCCAGGTGCATTACCAGCTGGCCGAAATCGAGAACGAGCGGCGCGCCGGCTACCTGTACCTGGGTACCTGGCCCGAAAAATTGTTAACCAAAGACTATCCCGCGTGGCAGAAGCGGGTGAGTACGGGAGAGAAGAACTAACCCCGGCTTCTAGCTTCGTTACGCAATAACAATTAGCCTCATTGTAATACCTACATGGACACTTTGAACAAACAACGGGCCCTGGCCGCGCCCCGTAGCACGGCCCCGGTGTCCTGGCCCACGGCCGAGCTTTTTAACCTGCCCGAGAAGGTGTTGCAATTCGGCACGGGCGTGCTGCTGCGCGGGCTGCCCGATTTCATGATTGACGAGGCCAACCGCCAGGGCGTGTTCAAGGGCCGCGTGGTGGTGGTGAAAAGCACCGACGGCGGCGACGCCACCGCCTTCGAGCGCCAGGACGGCCTCTACACGGTGTGCATCCGCGGGGTGGAGGATGGCCAGCCGGTAGAAGAAAACGTGGTGAGCAGCAGCATCAGCCGCGTGCTCTCGGCCAAAAGCCAGTGGGCCGAGGTGCTGGACTTCGCCGCCAGTCCCGAGCTGCAAGTGGTGATTTCGAACACCACCGAAGTGGGCATTCAGCTGGTGAACGAGGACATTCACCTCACGCCGCCTTCCTCGTTTCCGGGCAAGCTGCTGGCCGTGCTGTACGCGCGCTTCGAAGCATTCAAGGGCGACGCCAGCCGCGGGCTGGTGATTGTGCCCACCGAATTGATTCCCGACAACGGCCGCAAGCTCGAGGCCATTGTATTGGAACTGGCGCACCGCAACGACCTGGGCAGCGCCTTCATCGACTGGCTGGAATCGGCCAACTCCTTCTGCAATACGCTGGTCGACCGCATTGTGCCTGGCCGCCCCGAGCCGGCCCTCTATGCCCAACTGCAGGAGGAATTGGGCTACCAGGACGACCTGCTGACCATAAGCGAAGCCTACGCCCTGTGGGCCATCGAAGGCGACGAAAAGGTGCGCGAGGTGCTCTCGTTCCACACCGTGGCCAAAGGCGTGGTTATCCGCCCCGATATCACGCTGTTCCGCGAGCTGAAGCTGCGCTTGCTCAACGGCACGCACACGCTGAGTTACGCCTTGGCCCACCTGGTGGGCTGCACCACGGTGCGCGAGTCGCTCGAAAACGAGGATTTGGCGCGCTTCGTCCACAACCTGATGCTGGCCGATTTGCTGCCCGGCATTCCGTATCAGGTGGATGAGAAAGTAGGGCAGCGCTTCGGCATGCAGGTGCTCGACCGTTTCCGCAACCCCTACCTGGAGCACCGCTGGTTGGCCATTGCCATGCAGGGCACCGCCAAGATGCAGATGCGCAACGTGCCCACGCTGCTGCATTACTACCAGACGCACCAGGCCGTGCCGCACTACATGGCGCTGGGCTTCGCGGCCTACCTGCTGTTTATGCGCAACACGGCCACTGGCCCCAGCACCGGCCAGGGCGAAGCCAACGGCGAACCCTACACCATTCAGGACGACCGCGCCGGCTATTTCGCCGACCTCTGGACCAAGTTCTCGCCCGAGGAGCTAACCAATGCGGCCCTGCGCAACACCGCCCTCTGGGGGCACGACCTCACCCGCCTGCCCGGTTTCGCCGAGAAGGTAACGCACTACCTCAACCAGCTTTTGGATGAGGGTGCTTCGGCCACGCTGGCCGCATTTTTCACCAAAAAAGCAGCATTGGCCAGCTAAATTCAGCCTTTTCTGTTTCTCCACTATGAAACACCAAGTTGCCCGCATTCACCCCGCCGATAACGTGCTGGTCGCCCTCGTCGACCTGCCCATCGGCACCGAAGTGCCCTGGGAAAACGGCTACGTCACCACCACCGAAGCCATTCCGGCCAAGCACAAGCTTTCGCCCCTGGGCCTGAGCGTGGGCCAGCCCGTGACGATGTACGGCGTGCTGGTGGGCAAAGCCAAGGCGGACATTCGCCCCGGCGGCCGCCTCACCACGGCCAACATGCAGCACGCCACCAACAGCTACGACGAACAGGGCCACCAGCGCGCCGCTTGGCAGGCACCTGACGTTACGGCCTGGCAGGACCGCACCTTCCAGGGCTACCACCGCGCCGATGGCCGCGTGGGCACTGCCAACTACTGGCTGGTAATTCCGCTGGTGTTCTGCGAAAACCGCAACATTCAGGTGCTGCAGGATGCCCTGATTACTGACCTCGGCTATGCCCGTCGCAAAAACTACCAGCCCGAAACCCGCAAGCTGGTGGAATTGATGCAGGCCGGCCGCTCGGTCGAAGAAATACTGAGCGCCGACCTCGAAGCCGGTGAAGACACTGCCCGCAGCCAACGTCCGTTCCCGAACGTGGACGGCATCCGTTTCCTCAGCCACGAAGGCGGCTGCGGCGGCATTCGTCAGGATGCCCAGACGCTGTGCGGCCTGCTGGCCGGCTACATCACGCACCCCAACGTGGCCGGCGCCACCGTGCTCAGCCTCGGCTGCCAGAACGCGCAGGCCAGCATGCTGCAGGACGAAATCGCCAAGCGCGACCCCCACTTCAGCAAGCCGCTCTACATCCTCGACCAGCAGAAGCTCGGCACCGAGGAAACCCTTATCAGCACCGCCCTACGCCAAACCTTCGCCGGCCTGATGATTGCCAACCAGGCCCGCCGCGAGCCGGCTCCGCTCAAGGCCCTGAACATCGGCCTGGAGTGCGGCGGCTCCGACGGCTTCTCCGGCATCTCGGCCAACCCGGCTTTGGGCCACGTGTCCGACATGCTGGTGGCCTTGGGCGGCTCCGTCATCTTGGCCGAATTCCCGGAGCTGTGCGGCGTGGAGCAGGAACTGGTGGACCGCAGCGTGGACCAGCCCACCGCCGAACGTTTCAGCAGCCTCATGAAGGCATATGGCGACAGCGCTGTAGCCGTCGGCTCGGGCTTCGATATGAACCCATCGCCCGGCAACATCCGAGACGGCTTGATTACGGACGCCATGAAATCAGCCGGCGCAGCCCGCAAGGGCGGCTCCTCGCCGGTAGTAGCCGTGCTTGACTACCCAGAACTGGTGACCAAGCCCGGCCTGAACCTGCTCTGCACGCCCGGCAACGACGTAGAATCGACCACCGCCGAGGTAGGGTCGGGGGCCAACATTGTGCTTTTCACCACCGGTCTGGGCACGCCCACCGGCAACCCCATTGCCCCGGTTATCAAAGTGGCCAGCAACACGGCCCTCGCCAACCGCATGCCCGATATCATCGACGTGAACACCGGAACGGTGATTGATGGCGAGGAAACCATTGAGCAAGCCGCCGAGCGCATTCTCGATTACGTCATCAAAGTGGCCAGCGGCGAGGAAGAAATTGCTGCCGTGCGCCACGACCAGACCGACTTCATTCCGTGGAAGCGCGGGGTGAGCTTGTGATTATTTTCCGTCTGTCATCCTGAGCGCAGCGAAGGACCTTATCACGCCAGCTTCGGCGGAGTTATTGCAAGTCGTTTCGACGTGATAAGGTCTTTCGCTGTGCTCAGGATGACAGACGGGAATAATAATCTACGCAACCGTTTTCGCTAATAAAAACCGATTTCTGCAGGTAATGGCTTCTGCCAGCGCCTACCTTCGGTCCCCGAAGCAATAGCATAATCAGGGCGCAGCCCTTCCAATCTTAGTTGCTTATGAAGCCCTTTCTCAACGACGATTTTCTGCTGCAGACGGCCACGGCCAGCACGCTCTACCACGAGTATGCCAAGCAGATGCCCATCATCGATTATCATAACCACCTGCTGCCCGACCAGATTGCCGAGGACAAGCAGTTCGAAAATATCACCCAAATCTGGCTCTACGGCGACCACTACAAATGGCGCGCCATGCGGGCCAACGGCGTGCCCGAGCGCTACATCACCGGCGACGCATCGGACTGGGAGAAGTTTGAGAAATGGGCTGAAACCGTTCCCTACACCCTGCGCAACCCGCTCTACCACTGGACGCACCTGGAGCTGCGCCGCTACTTCGGCATCACCGAACTGCTGAACAAGGACAGCGCCCGCCGCATCTACGACGAGTGCAGCGCCAAGCTGCAAACGGCCGAGTATTCGGTGCATAACCTGCTGAAGATGATGCAGGTAGAAACCCTTTGCACCACCGACGACCCGGCCGATTCGCTGGAACACCACCAGACGCTGGCCGCCTCCGGCTTTGCCGTGAACGTGCTGCCCACCTTTCGCGCCGACAAGGCGATGGCGCCGGAATCGGCCGCGGCTTACAACCAATACCTCGACAAGCTGGCCGCCGCGGCTGAGCTGGAAATCAGTACGTTTGCCGACCTCGAAAAGGCTTTGCGCAACCGTCACGATTTCTTCGCCAGTCTGGGCTGCCGCCTGTCGGACCACGGCCTGGAGCAGATTTATGCCGCCGACTACACACAAGCGGAAATCGATGCCATCTTCTCGAAAGTGCGTGGCGGTGCCGAGCTGACTGCTGATGAAGTGCTGAAATTCAAATCGGCCATGCTGGTGCTGCTGGCCGTGATGGACTGGGAAAAAGGCTGGACGCAGCAATACCACATCGGTGCGCTGCGCAACAACAACTCGCGCATGCTGCGCGAGCTGGGCCCCGACACGGGCTGGGACAGCATCGGCGACTTCTCGCAGGGCCGTGCCCTTTCCACCTTCCTCGACCGTCTCGACGGGCAGGATAAGCTGGCGAAAACCATCATCTACAACCTGAACCCGGCCGACAATGAGCTGATTGCCACGATGATTGGCAACTTCAACGACGGCTCGGTGGCGGGCAAGATTCAGTTTGGCTCCGGCTGGTGGTTCTTGGACCAGAAGGACGGCATGGAAAAGCAAATCAACGCCCTGAGCAACATGGGCTTGCTCTCACGCTTCGTGGGCATGCTCACCGATTCGCGCAGCTTTCTCTCGTACCCGCGCCACGAGTACTTCCGCCGCGTGCTCTGCAACCTGCTCGGCAACGACGTGGAAAACGGCGAGCTGCCGGCCGACATGGACCTGCTCGGCGGTATGGTGCAAAACATCTGCTACGGTAACGCCAAACACTATTTCGGCTTCGGCAAAGTAGCCGAAACGGCGGCCGTAACAGCGTAGGCAAACGATGTAGAAACGCGACACTTCGCGTTTCTACTTTGAACGACCAAAACCGCGCCATCCAAACAACATCAATATCAGCAACGATGAGACGCGAAGTGCCGCGTCGCTGCATCGACCTCAACCACACCTCTAAAGAATGAAGCAAGTTGTCACGTTCGGCGAAATCATGATGCGGCTGTCGCCGCCGCTGAACTATCGGTTCGCGCAGACCCAGAGCCTTGAAATCGTATACGGCGGCGGCGACGCTAACGTAGGCGCCTCGCTGGCCGGCTTGGGCGTGCCCGCCGCGCACGTCACCTGCTTCCCCAACAACGACCTGGGCCGCGCCGCCGCTCAAAGTTTCCGCGCCCTAGGCGTGAACATGGATGCCACCGTGTACCAGGGCGACCGTCTGGGACTGTATTTTCTGGAAGTGGGAGCGGGGATGCGCGCCAGCAAAGTGGTGTACGACCGCGCCAATTCGGCCTTCGCCCACCTCGACCCAGCGGCTTTCAACTGGGATGAAATCCTGAAAGATGCCGGCTGGCTGCACTGGACAGGCATCACACCCGCCATTTCGGCCAGCACGGCCGAGGCTACGCGCCAGGCTATTGCCGCCGCGCGCCGCCTGGGTCTCACCGTATCGGCCGACGTGAACTACCGCCGCAACCTGTGGCAGTATGGCCAGACGGCTCAGTCGGTGATGAGCGAACTGGTGCAGGGCTGCGACATCGTGGTGTGCTCCGAAAACGACGCGGATGACCTGTTTGGCATCGTACCCGAGCCTGGTACCGACAACAAGTTCGTGTCAGTCGCCCGGCAGGTGATGATGCGGTTTCCGCAAATCAAGCAGGTCATCACCACCCGCCGCAAAACGCACAGTGCCTCGCACAACGGCCTGAAAGGCATTTATTACGACGGCAAGCAGTTTCTGGAAACCGTCACTTACGACATCAACCCCATTGTGGACCGCATTGGCGGGGGCGATGCCTTCATGGCGGGCTTCATCTACGGCTCGCTGAAATACGACAACCCCCAGCAGGCGCTTACCTTCGGCGTCGCCGCCTCGGCCCTGAAGCACACCGTGCACGGCGACATCAACCTCGTGACCGTGGCCGAAGTGGAAGAAATCATGAAAGGCAACACCAGCGGCCGCCTGCTTCGCTAACTAACTGAAAACATGCCCCGACACTCCGCCGAAGAAACCCTTGCCACGCTGCTCCGCTACCCGGTAGTGCCCGTGTTCTACCACGCCGATTTGGCTTACACGCAGCGCATTCTGCAGGCCTGTTACACGGGCGGCATTCGCGTGTTTGAGTTTGTGAACCGGGGGGAAAAGGCGCTGGAGGTGTTCACGCAGCTCCAGGCTTTTGTGGCCGAGCAATGCCCGGATATGATTCTGGGCATCGGCACCATTTACAAGGCTGAGGAAGCCGCGCAATTTATTGCCGCCGGCGCCGAGTTTGTGGTGCAGCCGCTAGCTACTGCCGAGGTAGCCGATGTGTGCCGCAGCCGCAACATTCCGTGGCTGCCCGGTGCCATGACTCCCACCGAGATTTACCACGCCAGCCAGTTTGGCGCGGCGGTGGTGAAAATTTTCCCCGGTAACGTGGTGGGCCCCGACTATATAAAAGCCCTGCGCGGACCCATGCCCCACATCAAGCTGATGGTGACGGGCGGCGTGGAGCCCACCCGCGAAAGCCTCAGCGCCTGGTTTGGCGCCGGCGTGAATGCGGTGGGCATGGGCTCGCAACTGTTCAAAAATGCCGACGACACCGCCGCCCTCACCGGCAGCATCACGGAGTTGATGCAGGTGGTGGCGACGCTGAAAAAATGATTGATATAAAGAACGTCATACTTCGACTTCGCTCAGCATGACGTTCTCCCTGAATTTGTGCTGCCCGAGTACCCCGTTTCAAATTCCCGAACTCGATATATGGCTTATTCCGCTCAAGCGCCGCCGGCGTCCCCGCTGGCCACTGTTAATGCTACCATCGGCAAGTACCGCTGGACCATTTGCTCGCTGGTTTTCTTTGCCACGACCATCAACTACCTCGACCGGGCAGTTATTTCGCTGCTGAAGCCCTACCTGGAAAAGGAGTTTCACTGGAATTCGGGCGACTACGCCAACATCGAAATTGCCTTCAAACTGGCTTACTCAGTGGGCATGGTGGGCGCCGGCCGCGTTATCGACAAGCTGGGCACCAAGCTGGGCTACGCCCTCTCCACGGCTTTGTGGAGCGTGGCGGCCATGGGCCACGCGCTGGTAGCCAGCACGTTTGGCTTCGGCATTGCGCGGGCATTCCTGGGAATCACGGAGGCCGGCAACTTCCCGGCGGCCATCAAAACCACGGCTGAGTGGTTTCCGCAGCGGGAGCGGGCGCTGGCCACGGGCATCTTCAACTCGGGCTCGAACGTGGGCGCCATTGTGGCGCCGCTGTCGGTGCCATACATCGCGGAACACTACGGCTGGAAATGGGCCTTCCTGATTACGGGCGCGCTGGGCTTTATCTGGCTGGTGCTGTGGATGATGTTTTACGAAACGCCCTCCAAGCATCCGCGTCTGAGCAAAGCGGAGTTTGAGTATATCAATGCTGATATTCCGGTGGGCCTGCCCGCCGAGGGCGTGACGGAGGAAAAACCCAAAACCTCGTGGGCCACGCTGCTGCGCTTTAAGCAAACCTGGGCCTTTGTCATTGGCAAGTTCCTGACCGACCCCATCTGGTGGTTCTACCTGTTCTGGTTGCCCGATTTCCTGGGCAAGCAGTACGGCCTGAAAGGAACGGACATTGCCCTGCCGGTAGCGGCGGTGTACGTGCTGTCGAGCATTGGCAGCGTGGGCGGCGGCTACCTGCCGCTGGGCTTCATCAAGCGCGGCATGCCCGCGTTCCAGGCCCGCAAAACGGCCATGCTGGTTATTGCTTTCTGCGTGTTCCCCATCGTGTTTGCGCAGTGGCTGGGCGGGATGAATATGTGGCTGGCGGTGCTGGTTATCGGCATTGCGGCAGCAGCGCACCAGGCCTGGAGTGCCAACATCTTCACTACCGTATCGGACATGTTCCCGAAGCGGGCGGTGGGCTCGGTGACGGGCATTGGTGGCATGGCCGGCGGTTTGGGCGGCATCGCCCTTACGGCGCTGGTGCAGAAGCGCATGTTCGTGCACTTCGAAAGTATTGGCCAGATTGACAAGGCGTACTACATCATGTTCTTCATCTGCGGCGCGGCCTATTTGCTGGCCTGGGTGCTGATGTTCACGTTGGTGCCGCGCATGGAGCCCATCAAGCTCGACGACGAATAATCTCCTGGCAAGCGGCGCGGCCTCTTCACCGGAGCCGCGCCGCTTGCCTCAAACTGTATCGGATATGAACATGCGGCCGCTGCTGCTGGCTTTGTTGCTGGCCTTGCCTCTCTTTGCCTTTGCGCAGGCACCTAATTCCAAAAACATGGCTGTCATCAAAGAAATCGAAGCATTAGAGCGCCAGCGCTTCGAGGCGCAGGTGAAAAAGGACTACGCCTTTCTCGAAAAAGCTTTCGGCGATGACTTGGTGTACACGCACGGCAGCGGCCTGCAAAACACCAAAGCGGAGTACATCCAGAGCATTCGGGACGGCAAAAGCCAGTACGGCAAAATCGACATCGATGCCCTGAACGTGCGCGTGTACAACGACGACAAAACGGCCGTCGTGAACGGCACCATCCGCATCACCTCCCCGGCCCAACCGGATGGCAGCACCAGCGTGGCCCGCATCAAGTACGTGGTAGTTCAAATCAAAGACAAGAAAAAGGGCTGGCAGGTAGTGCTGTGGCAGGCCCAGAAACAAGCTTCCTAATGCCCGCTTCCGCCCTCATCCCACCCATGTCCCAAACCACCGAAAATTCCCTGGCCACCCCCGTTGGTACCACGCTGGAGCGCTATATAAAGCGCAAGGAAGCCGAATTTGCCTACGCCACCGGCGAGCTGAGCCAACTGCTGCGCGACATTGCCCTGGCCGGTAAAATCGTGAACCGCGAAGTGAACCGGGCGGGCCTCTCGCGCATCACCGGGGCTATGGGCGAGAAAAACGTGCAGGGCGAAAACCAGCAGAAGCTCGACGTAGAAGCCAATATTCGCTTCATTCGGGCGCTGACCAATGGAGGCGAGGCCTGCGCCATTCTCTCGGAAGAGGACGAGCACATCATCGAAACCGGCAACACCAACGGCAAGTACGTGGTGGCCATCGACCCACTCGACGGCTCGTCGAACATCGACGTGAACATCAGCATCGGTACTATTTTCAGCATTTACCGCCGGGTGTCGCGCATTGGCGGGCCGGCCCGCAAGGAGGACTTTTTGCAGGGTGGCCGCTCGCAGGTGGCAGCCGGTTACATCCTGTATGGCTCCAGCACCATGCTCGTGTACACCACCGGGCACGGCGTGGCGGGCTTCACGTATGAGAATTCGCTGGGCGAATTTTTCCTCTCGCACCCCGACATCAAGATTCCGCGCCAGGGACCGGTGTTCAGCTGCAACGAAGGCAACTGGTTCGACTACCCCGAGTTCGTGCGCACCTTTTTGATGACCTGCAAGGAGCGTCGCCTCACGGCCCGCTACGTGGGCTCGCTGGTGGCCGACTACCACCGCAACCTCTTCACGGGCGGCATCTACATGTACCCGCCCACCGTGGACAAGCCGACCGGCAAGCTGCGTTTGCTCTACGAAGGCTACCCGCTGGCTTTCATCATTGAGCAGGCCGGCGGCGTGGCCGTGACCGGCGCCGACGTAGTGCTCGACGTGCACCCCACCGCCGACCTGCACCAGCGCGCGCCGCTGTTTGTGGGTTCAGCCGATTTGGTGGAAGAGCTACAGGCAGTGGCGGCCCAATAAGCGCATGTTGAGGCGCGGAAAGGTTCTGCTGTGCATGTTGGTAGCCGTGAGCGCCAGCCTCAGCGCCCGCGCCCAGCAGCCCAGCGCCAACGTGCTGGACTGGAAAGCCCCGGCTACGCTCAGCACTTATCTGTTGCAGCAAATGCACGCCCAATACGCGCCCCGCGCGGCGGAGCTGGACCGCGCCGCGCAGTCGGCCGCTGGGGCAGCGGCCTACCGCGACAGCGTGCGGGCGCGCTTCCGGCGGGTGCTGGGGCCGCTGCCAATGCGCACGCCCCTGCGGGCCCAAGTGACGGGCCAGCTGGCACGGGAGGGTTTTCGCATCGAGAAAGTCATTTACGAAAGCACGCCCAACCACCACGTTACGGCCAATTTATACGTGCCGACGGGCAAGGGCCGGAAGCCGGGCGTGCTGCTGTTCTGCGGGCACGAGCAGGAATCGAAGGCGACGCTTTCGTATCAGAAAACCGCCATTTTGCTGGCGCAACACGGCTTTGTGGTGTTGGTCATCGACCCCATTTCGCAGGGCGAGCGCATGCAGCTGACCGATGCCGCCGGCAAAGCCCTCACCCGCGGCGGCACCACCGAGCACACGTTGCTGAACGCCGGCGCGGCGCTGGTGGGCACCACCACGTCGGCTGAGGAATATTGGGACAACAAGCGGGGCCTCGACTACCTGCTGACCCGGGCCGAGGTGGATACTGCTCGTCTGGGCTGCCTGGGCAACTCCGGCGGCGCCACCCAAACGGCCTACTTCATGGCCCTGGAGCCGCGCATGAAAGTAGCCGCCTTGTGCAGCTACGTGGCCGCCGGCGAGCGCAACCTGGAGCTGACCGGCCCCGCCGACGGCTGCGTGATGCTGCCCGGCGCCGGCCGCGCCCGGCTGGACCTAGCCGACTGGCCCGTCATGTTTGCGCCCAAGCCGCTGCTGGTGCTGGCCGGCCGTTACGACTTCGTGGACTACACCCAGATACAGGCGGCCACGGCTGAAACGAGCCGCATTTACGCGGCTTTGGGCAAAGCCGAGCAGTTTGATTTTTTCACCTATGACGACGGCCACGGCATTTCGCAGCCCAAGCGCGAGGCGGCGGTAGCGTGGTTCCGACGTTGGTTGTATGGGGACTCGAATCCGGTTCGGGAAGTCCGCATGGCTGTTTCAACCGAAAAAGAATTGCGCTGCACCAGCACGGGCCAGGTCAACACGGCTTTCAAGAAAGAAGAGAATCTGGCGGCGAAGCATTTAGCCGCTGCTCAAGCCATGGCACTGCAACGGAGCGCGGCATCCGGGGCAGAGTGGCACAAGCTATTGGCGACGACGCTGGGCGAAACAGTGGCGGCTTCGCCCAAGCGCATGTCCATTTCGATGCTCGATACCTTGAAGCGAGACGGTATTGCCTGGCAAAAGGGGATTTTGCGGGCCGACGATGAGCCGCCGCTGCCGCTGCTGCTAGCCTTGCCTACCGGCGCCGAGCCCACCAAAGTGCTTGTCTGGCTGCCCGAAGCCGGCAAGGCCGCCGCGCTCGACAGCGCCCGGCAGCTGCAAGCCTACCTCCGCCAGGGCACCGCCGTGGTGCTGGCCGACTTGCGCGGGCTGGGCGAAACCACCGACCCGGCTGCCTTCAACGACCCCAAATACTACAACCGCGAGTACCGTAACGCAATGCTGGCTTTGCACACAGGCCGCCCCCTGCTGGCCCAGCGCCTAAATGACATTGCCCAACTCCGTGTGTTTGTCCGTAATACCGAGCATCTGCACGCCGCCCCGCTCGAAATTCGGGCCAGCGGCCGGGCGGCCCTGCCCGCCATGCTGATGGCCGCAGCCTCCCCAGCCATTAGCCGCCTCACCGTGGAGCAGTTGCCGCTCTCGTTTCAGCAACTGCTGGAACAGCCCGAAACCAAGGATGCTTACTCGCAGGTGCTGCCCGGCGTGCTGCGCCATTGGGACGTGCCCGATTTGCAGCGGGCCCTGGGCGCGCGGCTGGTGCTGGGGAGGAAATAGCTGCCGGGAGCAGTTTGCAGGTCGATGCAAGGCTGGATGATGCAGGCGCAGAATTTGCCCCGGCGTCAACACCCATTCGACTCTAAAGCCGCGCTAAGCCGACGCACTTTGCTCCAGCAATTCGTTCTGCCACAGCAGCTGCTCGGGCCGGATGGGGTAGGGGGCGCCGTACCGAATAGCCTGGAATACGGCTTCGAACAAACCCAGGTAGTTGCCGGGCGCGGCTGGGTCGGGCGTGGTAGTCAGCGCCCCATCAGGGCCGGCCAACGTTAAGCGGCCTTCTTCGCCGGGCTTTTCGCGGCCGTATTCGGGGGCTGCGGGCGACATGCCGCTTAGCAGCTGGGCTTCCTGCGGGTCGGTGCGGCCTTTCTGGTAGCTGCCTTGGGAGCCGTGTAGCACATAGGCGGGCACGGGGTTGGCAATGAGCAGGCCCGAGGTCAGCCACACATTGAGGCCCTGCGGGTAGCGCAGGTGCAGCGAAAAATAGTCGTCGACCTGGGTGCCGGGGCGGTAGTGGCCCACGGTTTTGTGGCAGCTCAGCGGCCGGCCAAACAGGCTGATGGCCTGGTCGATGAGGTGCGGGCCCAGGTCGTAAAGCAAGCCGCTGCCGGGCAATACGTCTTCCTTGAATTTCTTGGGGTTGAGCGTGGGCTTGTAGCGGTCGAAGCGGAAATGCACTTCGATGAGCTGGCCCAGCTGGCCGCTTTCCACCACGCGGCGCACAGCGCCAAAGTCGGTGTCCCAGCGGCGGTTGTGGTAGGCCAGCAGGTGGCGGTCCATTTGCTTGGCCAGCGCCAGCAGTTCCTGCAGCTGGGCTACGGAGGTGGCCACCGGTTTTTCGAGCAGCACGTGCTTGCCGGCGCGCAGGGCCTGGCTGGCCAACTCGAAGTGGGTGCCGCTGGGCGTGTTCACCACCACCAGCTCAATGCTGGGGTCGGCCAGCAACTCGGCCACGCTGCCGAAGCTGCGGATGCCGGGGTAGTCGTGGTGCATGCGCTGCTCGGTGCGCTCGGCCACGGCATACAGCTCGAAGCCGGGGTGCGCGGCCAGAAAAGGGGCCTGAAAAAGCTTGCCCGACATGCCGTAGGCCAGCAGGGCGGTGCGAATGGGAGCGGTAGTCATATCCCAAAGTAACGCAGCGGCGAGGCAACCCGAGCGACGTTAGCCCAGCAACCGTTGCGCATGAAAAAGCGGCTGAAAGGCCAGGCCGGCTCCTGAAAACTGAATATTTACGGGAAACCCGAAATGGATACTATTTAGAAAATTGTTGATAATCAACAGGTATTCATGGCTAATGCGGGGCATGGCTGGATTGCTTTTTTGATTGTGCCTAACTTGTACCGGGTTTTTAACGCAACGCCGGGCACTATCCTTCGAGCCAGGCGTTTGCGTTGGAAAAGCAGTCCGCTGATTCCTGGGCGCGTCGTTGCACGGCCGCGGCAGTCGGGCGGCGCGGCGCAGACTGCTACATTGAAAATCCGGGACGGCTCGGGCTTGTCAGCAAGCCCTTCTACTACTGAAAACTGACTTTATGAATCGATACCTCATATTCACTGCGTGGTTGAGCTTGTTGCTGGGCGGCCATTCGGCGGCCCAGGCTCAAACCAAAGCGGCACCGCCCGGCACGGCGCCGGCGCCGCCGCGCTACCAGGTGGGCACGCTGGCCACCGACCCGGCCCAGTACATCCTCGACGCGCAGAGCATGATGGCCGCCACGCGCAATGCCGCCGCCATGGCTTCGGCCGCCCGCCTGAAAGAGCTGTGGGGCTCGAACCGCCTCACCTCGTCGCAGCAGGCGCGCATCGTGGCGCTGTCGCAGGTGATGCTGGCGCAGCATTTCCGGCCGCGGCCGCACTTCGAGAGCTTATTCGGGGCCATTGTGGGCGGTGCTACAAAGGCTAAGCTCAGCGATGCCCAGATGGACCAGTACCTCGATGTGCTGGGCCAGACCCTGCAAAAGGAGGCGCCCCAGGAAACCGAGAAATTCATCACCTCCACCAACCGCTTTTTCAACGGCGGCTACCTCTACCGCACGGGTTTCAACTCGCTGCGGGCGGTGGGCGGCACGGTGTCGTTTGCGTATTCGCCCGTTGCCGCGCCGGTTTCCAACCTCGATTTCAACACCGCGCCCGCGCCCAAAGAGGACCCGTTGCCCGCCGCGCCCAAGCCCGTGGCCAAAAAGCCCACGGCCGCCAAGCCGGCCGCTAAACCGGCCCCTAAGCCCGCTCCAAAAAAGAAAGCCAGCAGCAGCGGCTGGGACACGGCCGACCTTTGGTCGTCGCCCTCGGGTGGCGGCTGGGGCGATGCCGACGATGGTTGGGGCGCGCCCGTGAAGAAAAAGACTCCGGCCAAAAAGGCGGTAGCCAAAACCGCCCCCGCCACCAAAGCCAGCCCGGCCGCCAAAACGCCTTCCGCATCGGAGGTGGCGGCCAAGGCAGCGGCTTTTGAGACGCCTACCGCCAGCTTCACGCCCTCGGCTACGCCGTACGAGGACTACCAGGCGCCGCCCGCGCGTGGTGCCGTGCTGGTCATTAAAGATGCCGACCTGTTTATGGCTTCGGCCGGCGACTCGGTGTTTGTGAAAAAGGTGAGCGGCACGGCCGTGCCCAATTCCAACCGCTTCATTGGCACCGGCGGGCAGTTTGTATGGTCCATCAAAAGCAATCTGGTAACGGCCGATTTGGCGGGCTTCGACTTCGACATGAGCAAGCCCGAGTTCACGGCCCAGCCCGTGACGTTGACCTACCCGGCCGTGCTGGAAGCGCCCGTGAAGGGTGCCCTCAGCTACAAGGCCGTGCGGCGCAAGCCCGGCGCGACGGACAACGGCTACCCGCGCTTCATCTCGCTCACCAACGATGCCCGCATCAAGAGCCTGGGCGACAACATTCAGTACCGTGGCGGCCTGTCGATGGCCGGCGGCCGGGTGCTCAGCGCGGCCTTGGACGGCTCGCTGTCCAACCTCACGGTGAGCCTCGACGGCAAGCCCAAGTTCAAGGCCGCCTCGCGGGCCTATGTGCTCGGCGACTCGCTGATTACGGCCACCCGGGCCGCCGTCACCATCTACGAAGGCGCCAAGGACTCCGTGACGCACCCCGGCGCGCAGCTCAAGTATTCCAAGGCCAAGCAGCAGCTCAAGCTTTCGCGCGAGGAAGGCCTGTATAAAAACACGCCCTACAGCGACTCCTACCACCAGATGGAAATCCGGACGCAGGCCCTGACCTGGAACCTGCGCCAGCCCACCATCAACTTCGAGGTGCTGTCGTCGAAAAACCAGCAGTCGGCCGATTTTGAGAGCAAGGAGTTTTTTACCAACAACCGCTATCAGCAGCTCAAAAGTATCAACCGTCTGCACCCGCTCCAGATGCTGGTGGGCTACAGCCAGACGCACGGCGACGTGAAAACCATCAACGTGAGCGACCTGGCCCGCGACCTGCAAACCTCAGAAGACAACATGCGCAGCGCCGCCTCGGGCCTGACGCGCGACGGCTACGTGAGCTGGAACCCGCAGACCGGCGAGGTCACCATTCTGCCCAAGGGCTTTCACTACGTGGCTTCGGCCCGCGATAAGAAGGATTACGACCACCTGGCCATCAAGTCCTTGTCGGGCTCGGGGCGCAATGCCACGCTCAACCTGAACACCAACGAGCTGCTGGTGCGCGGCGTGGAGCGCTTCAACTTTTCCGACGACTCGGCCACGGTATTCGTGAAGCCGGACAGCTCCATTATTCGCATTGGCAAAAACCGCAACATCGATTTCAGCGGCACGGTGGTGGCGTCGGCCATGCGCTTCAAGGGCCGCGAGTTCAAGTTCGATTATGACGGTTTTTACGTCGACATGGCCAAGATTGACTCCATCGTCATTCGCAGCGAGGCCAAGGACGCCAAGGGCAAGCCCAACGGCAAGCGCGCCGATTTCGCCCTTACCAACAAGGGCAAAACCTCCAGCGGCCGCCTCTTTTTGAACGACCCCAAGAACAAGTCGGGCCGCAAGAAAAAGCCGCAGTACCCGTCGTTCGATTCCAAAACCGGCTCCAACGTGTTCTTCGGCAAGCAGGATGTGCTGGGCGGCGCCTACGACTCGACGATGGTGTTCGACATCCCGCCCTTCAAGCTCGACTCGCTCAACGGCATCAGCAAATCGGCGTCGGGCTTCGATGGCACGTTCCGCAGCGGCGGCATTTTGCCCGACCTCAAAACCAAGCTCACGGTGCAGGAAGATGGTTCGCTGGGCTTCACCTACGACGTGCCGAAGGACGGCTTCCCGCTCTACAAGGGCCGGGGCCGGGTGTATAACAAGGTGAAGATGGACGGCAAAGGCCTGCAGGCCGACGGTACGGTGACTTACCAGTCGGGCACGTTCACCTCGAATAGCTTCGTGTTCTACCGCGACTCGGTGGTGGCCGTGGGCAAAACCGGCGCCATTGCGGCCAAGAAAACGGCCACGGCCGACATTCCGAAAATGACCCTGCCCACCGGCTACCTCATGAACTGGAACGTGCGCCAGGACTCGATGTACCTGGCCACGCCGGCCAGCGGCGAGGCCATCAAGCTCTATTCCGGCCCCGTGGACCCCAAAACCAAGCTGGCGTCGGGCTATAATTTCAAGGGCACGGCCCTGCTGACGCCGCACAACGCGGGCGGCAGCGGCCGCCTCGATGGGCCGCAGTCGTTCATTAAGTCGCCGGAGTTCACCTTCAAAACCGACAGCTACTCTGGCCGCAAAGCCGCGCTCAGCGTGAAATCGGCCGAAACCAACAAGCCGGCTCTGACGGCCAACGACGTGGCGTTTGAGTACAACCTGCAGAAAGGCTACGCCGACTTCAAGCGCGAAGAAGGCAGCAAGGCCAGCATCGATTTGCCGTACTCGAAGTTTAAAACCACGCTGAGCGATGGACACTGGGACTTCAAAAAGAAGCAGGTGAAGCTGCGTGTGGCGGCCAATGCCGACTCCACGAAGTCGTACTTCTACTCCACCAACCCCGACCAGCAGGGCCTGAAGTTCAAAGCCGCCACGGCCACGTACGACCTGGCCAAATACCGCATGCAGGTGGGCGGCGTGCCCTACATCGCCTCGGCCGACGCCTGGGTATACCCCGATTCGGGCAAGGTGAGTATTGGCGCCAACGGCAAGCTGCAGCGTTTCCGCAACGCCACCGTAGTGCTCGACTCGCTGGCCAAGTTCCACCGCCTAAGCAAGGGCGCCATCGAGGTGGTGTCGAAAACGACCTTCACGGGTACGGCCGAGTACACCTTCAAAACCGCGCGCGACTCGGTGGCGTTGCGCTTCTCCAACTTCCAAGCCGACTCCGGCGCCGTGGCCGACGCTAAAAAAGGCGGCAAGGGCCTGCTCAGAAGCAAGCCCAAGCCCGCCGCCGACGGCGAAACGCCCGTGGGCCCGCCCACCGTGGCCACCGCCGTGGTGAACTCGAACAGCAAGTTTCAACTCACGCCGCGCATCGGCTACCGGGGCAACGTGCAGCTGAACTCGCAGCGGCGCGGCTTCGCCTTCGATGGCCAGGTGCAGCTGCAGTTCGGCAAAAACCGCGCGTCGGCCGAGTGGATTGCGGTGAAGGACTCCATCGACCCGAAGAACTTTAGCTTGAGTTTGCAGGACATCAAGGCCGAAGACGGCACACCGCTCGTGACGGGCCTGTTCATGTCGGACCAGAGCAACAAAGTGTACCCGCTCTACGCCGCCACGGTGCCCAATACCACCGATATCCCGATTTTCAAGGTGGATGGCAAGCTGCGCTACGACGACAAAAAGGGCATCTACAGCATTTCGCGCCGCGACATGGACGACGTGAACGCCTACGAGGGCGCGGCCATGACCTACACCGACGAAACCAACTCGCTCAGCTTCCGCGGGCCGATGTCGTTCATCGGCACCAGTAAGGATTACAAGATGGTGGCCAGCGGCGTGGGCACCGCCAACCCCGACAGCGCCCGCTACTCGGTGGATGCCCTGCTGGGCCTCGACATCAACATGCCGCCTAAGGCCATCGAGGCCATGGGCGCCGAACTGGCCCGCGTTACGAAAGGCTCGATGGAAGCCCAGGACGGCTCTACCAACGAGCTGTACAAGCTGGGCCAGTTCATCGGCGACAAGGGCGTGGAAGGCTACGCCAGTCACCGCGGCGCCGCCGACCCGCTTATCCGCCTTTCGCCCAAGCTGGCCCACACCATCGTGCTGAGCAAGGTGAACCTGCGCTGGAGCGAGAAGCGGCGCGCCTGGTACTCGGTGGGCCCCATCGGCTTGTCGGGAGTGGGCAAAACCGCCCTCAACGCCATGGTGGAGGGCCACGTGGAAATCCGCCGCGACAACTCGACCGACGTGGTAGAGGTGTACCTCGAACCCGAGCCCCAGACCTGGTTCTACCTGAAATACGCCAACAACCTGCTGCTGGCCAAGGCCTCCAGCGAGGCCTTCGACGGCGAAATCGGCGCCAAGCAAAAGGGCGACTACCAGACGGCCACCACCTACGGCGTATTCCTGGGCGAATTCTCCGACGTGGACAACTTCCGCTCGCACTTCCAGAAGGACTACCTGGGCAAAACCGGCAAGCTGGCCGCCCGTCCCGCCGCCCCGGCCCCCACCGGCAACTTCGACAACTTCGAGGATAAGAAGAAAAAGAAGAAGGGCAAGTCCGACGACCCCTTCGGCAGCGAAGACGCCAACGCCAACCCCGGCAGCGCGCCCGCCGAAGCGGCTGCCCCGGCTTCGACCAAGAAAAAGAAGAAGAAGGAGAACGACCCCTTCGGCGATGGCGCCGTGGACGAGCCGGCTGCGGCTCCGGTGAAAGAGAAGACCAAGGAGAAAGCCGCCGAGCCCGCTGCCGCCGATGCCCCCGCCGCCGAGCCCAAGAAGGAAAAGGCCAAGGAAAAGGACAAAGCCGCCGACGCCATTCCCGCCGCCGACGCCCCGGCCACTGAACCCGAAGCCGACCCCGCCAAAGCCAAGAAAGAGGCCGAGCGCCAGGCCAAGGAAGCCGAAAAGCTGAAAAAGGAAGAAGAGAAAAAGAAGAAGGAAGAGGAGAAGCAAAAGAAGAAGAAAGCCGACGACCCGTTTGGGGACAGCTAAGCCTCGTTCTGACGTTCGCCTCACCCCCGGCCCCCTCTCCTCAGGGAGAAGGGGTGCCAAACGACTTAATGGAAACAGAAAGGTCTGCAATTGCGGACCTTTTCTGTTTCCATTCACTGCTACTCCTCTGCCGAAATATCGTCTGGCTCCCCCTCTCCCTGAGGAGAGGGGGCCGGGGGGTGAGGCGAACGTCAGAACAAGCCCCTACTTTTATCCCCGCATGAACTACCTCTACATCGCCCTCGCCCTTTTTGCCGCCTACCTGCTCGGTTCCATCCCTACGGCCCTGTGGGTAGGCCGCCGCTTCTTCAACCTGGCCGACATTCGGGAGCACGGCTCCGGCAACGCCGGCGCCACCAACACCTTCCGGGTACTGGGGCCCAAGGCGGGCTCCTTTGTGTTGTTCGTTGATGCGCTAAAGGGCTTTGTGGCGGCGTTTTTTCTGCCGCAGTGGCTGGTGGGCGAGGGCGCCATTGCGCCCGAGCACGAGCTGTACTACCGGTTGGCCTGCGGTGCGCTGGCCGTGGTGGGGCACATCTACCCGGTGTTTGCGCAGTTTCGGGGCGGCAAGGGCGTGGCCACCATCCTGGGCATGATGCTGGGCGTGGCCCCGGCCACGGTGGGCGTGTGCATCCTCGTGTTCATCGTGATGCTGCTGCTGTTCCGCTTCGTGAGCCTGGCTTCGATGACGGCCGGGGTGTGCTTCGCGCTGCTGCAATTGCTGCCCCAGTTCCGGCCGCAGCAGCCGTTTCTGGTGTGGGTGGGGTTTCTGCTGGCGGCGCTGCTCATCTACACCCACCGGGCCAATATCGGCCGGCTGCGCACCGGTACGGAAAGCCGCGTGCCGCTGCCGTGGGCGAAGAAGTAGGGGAGGGGCAGCACTCGTTAATTTCCAATGGCTGTCATTAAAGTACCCGAAGTACATAAAGAGCCCTCCGGTAAGAGTGGCATCTTACTGGAAGCCCTTGCTTGGGTTTTGGAGAAAATGCTGCCGCTCAAAGCCAGCCCCGATTACGATGGGCGTATGCGAATGGTCAGCTACTGGCTGGTTGAGATAGACGAGGATGGGTACCCAATGCGCGAGGTTGGATTCACCGCGCAACATGAGCCCATTCTGTTTGCGCCAACCACTCGCAATTATGGCTTATGGACGGATTCCGACCGTGTTTTCTCTCGGGATGAGTTTGAAGAGCGGGCTAATTTCCCCTTCGATGCTATTTGGAACAAGCTGCTTAAGAATTCCAAGCAGGTGCCGCTGTAAGTACAGCTGTGCTTTGAGCGGCATTCCGGCGAAGAGTTATTGAGCTGGCGCAGGCCGGCCATGGGAGAGACCTGAACCGTATAAGTAAGCTCCACCAATCACGCCTTGCCTTATGCTACGTTCTGCCCTTTTGGCCGTGTGCGGCCTACTGCTGATGCGCCCGGCCACTGCTCAAACCTCTCCGCCACCCACAGCCAGCCGCTCGGTAGCGGCGCCCGTGGGCTACAACTGGCAGTTGCTGCCCGAAGTGAATGCGGCCGTGCTCAAGCCCTTCACCTGGAACTACAAGGCCGAAGCCAGCCGCGACGCGCAAGCCTATTTCGTGACGCGGGAGAAGATTGTGGGCAACGGTCAGTTCCAAACCGGCTTGTCGCTGAATGTGGTGCGGCGCATCAGCGTTCGGTCTAAGCAGGCGGCTGATGCCTACGCCCGGGCCTTCAGCGCCCGCACCGGCCGCGGGGCAGGCATGCAGGTGCTGGGCCAGGAAACCAAGGCGCAAGGGCCGTTGCGCCTCTACGGCGTGCGCTACCGTGTGGCCAATGCGGGGGCCAACGCCAAAATCATCCAGCAGTGGGCCATTGCTAACACCACCACCGACACCTTCTACCTGCTGCTCTTCGAAAGCCCCGAAAAAGACTGGCCGTTGGCCTGGAAATTCGGCGAGGAGATGATAAAGCAGCTGCGGCTCGATGCAAAAGTCTAGCGGGCGCTAGCTTCGCCGGCATGTTTCGCTTTCTTCTCGTTTCGGTGGTGGCTTTGCTGCTGGTGCAGCCCGCCGCCGCCCAGCGCTACGACACCAAATTGGCCGCGCCGCCCACCGGGTTCCGCTGGCAGCCGCTGCCCGAAAGCAAGGCCGCTGCGTTGTTGCCCACCGGCTGGTACTACCGGGCCGAGGCGCAGAAAGGTGGCGCTACCTACTACCTCACGCAGGAAGAAATAGGCGAGAGCGGCGAGTTCCAGACCGGCCTCTCGCTGCAGGTGGTGCGCAAGGCCAAAACCCAGACCCGGCGCCCCGCCCCCGAGTACGCTGAACTGCTAATGATGCGAACCGGTTTCGGCCGAGGTCAGCAGCAGCTGGAAAAAGCGTCCGCCGTCGAAGGCTCTTGGCGCAAATGGACCGTGCGCTACCGCGATGCCCCGCCCGACGCCGAGTCCCGCGTGGTGTATCAGTTGGCCCTGGCCAATGCCAAAACCGACACGCTCTACCTACTCACCTTCGAGAGCCCCGAAAAAGACTGGGCCGAAGCCTGGAAGCTGGGCGAGGTGATGGTGCACGAACTGGTGCTGGATTCACGCTTATAAACCGCCGATGAAAACTCGATTTTTGCTCGCCTTCCTGCTTTGGGTCGCTCTGGGTGGCCCGGCGGCCCGTGCTCAGCCCACTACCGCCCGCGCCGCCTTTGCTTCCGACGAGGCAGCGGCCCGGCACAAGGCTGCCTTCGCAGTAGCGGTGCGCAAGGCCGGCTTCAAACGACCCGCCGACGGCTACTACTACAAGTCCCGCATCGACGTGACCAAAGAAGCGGACCTGCGACGCGCCGGCATCGATTTGCGGGCCATGGAGCGGTTCATTCGCATCGACGGAGCGGCCCCCTACGAGGAGTCTTCCTTATTCGCTGACGTGGTGGTGCGCGGCACGGTGCTCCGTCTGGTCACCGATTCGAGTCGCAACGTATGCTACCACTCCCGCTACACCATCCGGGTAGCCGAAACCTGGCAGGGACGGCCCGCCGATACCGTTGTGGTGCGCCTGGTGACCGGGCCGATTGGCGACGGCCTCGGCATAACGTATGCCGGGGCGCCGCGCATCAAGGTTGGCGAAGACGCCATTTTCCACCTACGCTACGTTGATTTTGCCGCGGACGAGGAAACCAAAAAGCTAGGCTCTCCCTTCGGCACCAATAATGCCACCCCCGGCGACTTTCTGCTGATGCTAGCCTCGCCCGTGCAGGGCGAAGGCGTGCTGAGTAGCCACGACCAGCGCACCGTGACCCCGCTGGCCGACCTGCGCCGTCGCCTTCGGAGCATTGCCGCCATCCTCGACAAGGAGCATTTCTACCAAAAAGAGTTTTGAGACGGCGGCC
The DNA here is from genome assembly GCF_030580955.1 of Hymenobacter convexus. Taxonomy (GTDB): domain Bacteria; phylum Bacteroidota; class Bacteroidia; order Cytophagales; family Hymenobacteraceae; genus Hymenobacter. The sequence continues at coordinate 154,701 of NZ_JAUQON010000011.1, forward strand.
TGCTACTTTTACCTCCGCATTCCCAACCCCTAAAATTCCGCTCCGCATGGCCAATTACCTCGCCGATAACCAAACCCGCTTCCTCGATGAGCTCATGGACTGGCTCCGCATCCCGTCCGTGTCGGCCGACCCCAAGTTCCACGGCGACGTGCTGAATGCCGCCGATTTTCTCAAAACCCGCCTCGAAGAAGCCGGCGTGCAGAACGTCGAAATCTGCCCCACGGCCGGCAACCCCATTGTATACGGCGACTACATCGTGAGCTCCGAGGCCAAAACCGTCCTCGTGTACGGCCATTACGACGTGCAGCCCGCCGACCCCTACGAGCTGTGGACTTCGCCGCCCTTCGAGCCGGTGATTAAGGACGAGAAAATCTACGCCCGCGGCGCCTGCGACGACAAAGGCCAGGTCTACATGCACGTCAAGGCCTTCGAGATGATGATGCGCGACGGCCAGGGCGGGGTGCCCTGCAACATCAAGTTCATGTTCGAGGGCGAGGAAGAAATTGGGTCCAACAACCTCGAAATCTTCGTGAAGGCCAACAAGGAGAAGCTGAAAGCCGACGTCATCCTCATCTCCGACACCGGCATTCTGGCCAACGACGTGCCCAGCATCGAGGTGGGCCTGCGCGGCCTGAGCTACCACGAAGTGACCGTGACCGGCCCCAACCGCGACCTGCACTCCGGTCTCTACGGCGGCGCCGTGCAAAACCCCATCAATGCGCTGTGCGAGATGATTGCCAGCCTGCACGACGCCAACGGCCACATCACCATCCCCGGCTTCTACGACAACGTGGACGAGCTGAGCGCCGACGAGCGCGCCGAAATGGCCAAAGCCCCGTTCTCCGAAGAGGAGTTTAAGCAAAGCATTGGCCTGCCCGACAGCTACGGCGAGAAAGGATACAGCAGCATGGAGCGCACCAGCATCCGCCCCACGCTCGACGTGAACGGCATCTGGGGCGGCTACACCGGCGAGGGTGCCAAAACCGTCATCGCCTCGCAGGCCCACGCCAAAATATCGATGCGCCTGGTGCCCCACCAGACTTCGGCCGAAATCACCGAGAAATTCCGGAAGCACTTCGAAAGCATCGCCCCGCAGGGCGTGACGGTGGAAGTGCGCCCCCACCACGGCGGCGAGCCCGTGGTGACGCCCACCAACTCGGTAGCCTACAAAGCCGCCGCCGACGCCATGGAAACTACCTTTGGCAAGCGCCCGGTGCCCACACGCGGCGGCGGCTCCATCCCCATTGTGGCCATGTTCAAGTCGGAGCTGGGCCTCGATACTGTCCTGCTCGGCTTCGGGCTCGACTCGGACGCCATTCACTCGCCCAACGAGCATTTCGGCGTGTTCAACTTCCTGAAGGGCATCGAAACCATCCCGCACTTCTACCGCAACTACGCGGCGGCCGAGTAAGGCAAAAGCAGTCCATGATAAAACCAAAACGCCCGGCTTCTGCGCAGAAGCCGGGCGTTTTGCGTGGCGCGCATCAGGCGCGCTACTCGCCGCCAAATAAGTAGCCTGCCTGAAACTGGAAAACCGAATTGCGGCGTTGCGTGGTGTTGTAGGAGTTGGTGCCCAGGATACCGCCGTTGTAGCGCGCGCCCAGCTCCCAACGCTCGCGCAGCTGGTAGCCCACGCCCACCACAAAGCCCACATCGAGCCGGCGTAGCCCTTCGGTGCTGCTGTAAGTGGTGCTAACCGGCGTTGGAATGGAACTGGAGCTGCGCGTTTCGGTGCCTTTCGCGCTCAGCAGGTAGCCGGCCTGCGGGCCGGCCTCAGCAAAGAAGCTGCTCAGTTTCAGGCGTAGCAGCACGGGCAAGTCAAGATAATTGCTGCGAAACACGTAGCTGTATGTATAGCCGCCCGGCCCACTTCCCTCGAAGCGCTGGCCCTTTTGCGAAAACAGCAGTTCCGGGTGCAGCGAGAGCTTTTCGCTCAGCATAGCATCGGCCATCAGCCCGGCCGTGGCGCCCACTTTGTTGCGCATGCCGGTAACGTCGAAGTCGGTCTGGCGGGCCAGGCTCACGCCCGCTTTCAGGCCGTAGCGAATGGTTTGGCCGCAAGCTGCGCCCGCCAGACTGAGAAGGGCGCCGAGGGAAAGGAGTGTTTTAAACATGTAGAAAAGGAAAGGTGGAAGGAATAGGCTTGAAACTACCGAAGGCAAGTAAATATTGCCTCCGGCGCTGTGCACGCAAAAGCCCGGTTTTTACTGCGGAAACCGGGCTTTTTGCGAAGGTGCGAACCAACGATTACCCGCCGAACGAATACGTCAGGTACAGCTGAAACGCGCTGTTGCGGATGTTGTTTTGCACCGTCACGTTGCCCACCGTGAAGGATTTTTCAATGTTGGTGAAGCCGCCGTTGTAGCGCAAGCCAATGCCCAGGCCGGTTTTGCGCTGGTAGCCCAGGCCCGCCAGGTAGCCAAAATCCACGGTATTGTAACTGCTTCTGATGTCCGTGGACGTGTTGCCCGTTTTGGCCTTGGCCGCCAGCAGGAAGCCTACTTGGGGCCCGGCCTCAAAGAATAGTCCGTCGGCATTGACGTGGAAAGCCAGGGGTACATCAAGGTAATGCAGCCGGAAGTCCACCACACCGAGGTCCGAACCTTTCTGGGAATACAGAACTTCCGGCTGGAAAGCGAACAGCTTAGTGAGCCCAATATTGGCGAAGCCCCCCGCGTGAAACCCAAAGACGTAGGTTTGGTTGGGCGCTTGCGTGCCCACAAACGAGGAATAGGTCGGGCCTGCCTTCAGGCCCAACGACACATCCTGAGCCCGCGCCGCGCCCGCCACGCCGGCCAGCAGGGCGAGAGTAAAAACAATTTTTTTCATAGATAATAAGTGGATGGATAGGTGCCGCAAAGCTACGCCGCCCCTTCGCCCCCGGCGCCCGGCTACGGCCCCTCTCAACGGCAAAAGCCCGGTTTCCATCATGGAAACCGGGCTTTTGTCGAAAGTGATATGGTGCCGCCGGGCCGCTTAGCCGCCAAACGAGTACGCCAGTACCACCCACACGGCGCTCGACTTGAACTTGCCCGCGCCCAGCACCGTCGAGGTGTTGCTCTTAAAGATGTTGGAGGCGCCGCCGTCGTAGCGCACGCCCAGCGACGGGCCTTTGCCGAAGCGGTAGCCCACGCCGGCCATGTAGTTGAGCACAACGCTGTTCAGCTCGCTCTTGGTGTCGGCCGCGTCCTCGTTCACGGCCTTGATGGGAAAGCCCACTTCCGGACCGGCTTCGAAATACAAGCCACTGAGGTGGTAGCGCACCAGCAGCGGCACATCGATGGACGAGATGTCGCGGTTCAGGTTCGCGTCGTTCGACGTGTCGAAGTAGCGCTTGCTGTACAGCACTTCCGGGTGGAAGGATACCTTTTCCGACACGTTAAAATCGGCCGTCAGGCCCGCCTGGTACGCCGAATGGCTCACCGACGTGTACTGGTTGTTGCTCAGAATCCGGTCGCGGCCGTAGCCCACGGTGACGCCGAACGTAGTGGCGTTCTGGGCCTGGGCGGCCCCGAAGGCGCCCATCAGCAGGGCCAGGGTGATGATGGTTCTTTTCATATCAATGCGCAAAGATGAAGATTAGATGAAGTTGATTATGTGGTGGTTATGTTTGTAATGCTTATACTAGCGCTTGCTGACAATGGTTGTGGGAAGCGCCTGCCAGCCTCTGAAGCGCTGCCTGCAGTGGCGGGCACAAAAAAAGCCCGGCACTGCGGGCAGTACCGGGCTATTCCGAAAGTATTTAGCGACTTATTTGCCGCCGAAGGCGTAACCGGCCTGCAACTGGAACACGGAGTTGTGCAAGTTGGGGTTGGTAAACTTGCTCCCGAAAGCCTGGTAGGGTTTGTAGGCATCGGCCGTGCCCATGCCGTCCTTGTACACCTGCGAAATATCGCCGCTGTACCGCACGTTCAGGCTCAGCCCGTTAGTGAGTTGGTAGCCCAGGCCCACCGCGTAGCCAACGACGACCTTGTTGAAATCGTCGGTGCTGGTGCCAACGGCCACCGCCGGCAAGCTGGTAGGCGTCGGCGAGGCGTTCGCGTTGTTGCGCTGGTCGCCCATCAGCACCACGGTGGCTTTGTCGCCGCTGTCGATGAAACCGCGCTGGGCAATGAGAAAGCTGCCTTGTGGGCCAAACTCGAAAAACAACCCGGAACCGTCGCTGCCGCCGGTGTTCACGCGCACCAGCAAAGGCACGTCGATGTAGCTCAGCGTCTGGCCGAAAGTACCCGAAACGGAGTTCGAGTTTTTGAATACTGAGGCATCGCTGTTGCTGCTGCCCGAGTAGTCGAGCTTGGCGCCTTTCTGCGAATACAGCAGCTCGGGCTGGATGGAAATCAAATCCGAAAGCGGAAAGTTGAACGTGGCCCCGGCACTAAAGCCATATTTCGATTTGGTATCCTTTTTATCGGTGCCTGTGAAACTGGCCAGGTTGGCGCCGCCTTTAAGGCCGATGCGGAAGCCGCTTTGGGCGTGCGCAGCACTGGTCAGGCCCATCAGCACCGCCAAGGAAAGCATTGGTTTTTTCATTGTAGCATTAAAAAATAAAGGTAGACCCGAAGCTATAGCGTAACTCGCTACCGGAATCGGGTGGAGACAAACCGTTTCCAAAAAAAAAGCCCGGCGCTGCCTGCAGCGCCGGGCTTTTTCCAGAAGGCGTTTTGCGATTTAGTTGCCGCCAAACGAGTAGCCTACCTGGAATTGGAACACCGAGTTGCGCGTCTTCGCGCCGCCCGACGGGTCGCTCAGGTCGGAGATGCCACCGTTGTAGCGAACACCGAATTCCAGGCCCTGCTCCAGGCGGTAGCCTAGGCCGGCGATGTAGCCAATGTCTACTTTGCGGGTGCCGTCGGTGCTGGTGTTGGAGCCCGTGCCCAGGAAGGGGTAGTTGGTATACTCGTTCTTCTGGTTAATCAGAAAGCCAACCTGCGGGCCCGCTTCGAAGAACAAGCCGTCGGCCTTCACGCGCAGCAACAGCGGAACGTCGAGGTAGCCCGTGCGCTGCTGCAGTTTGATGTTGCCGCTTTCCAGCTTGGCGCCCTTCTGCGAGTACAGCAGCTCGGGGTGGAACGACAGCAGGTCGCTGAAGCTGATGTCAGCCATCAGGCCCGCATTGAAGCCTACAATATTTTTAGCATCGCCCGAGCCATCGCCGGAGACGTTCGACAAGTTGACGCCGGCTTTTACGCCAATGGTAGCCTGGGCCGAGGCCGTGGCCGAAATGCCAGCGGCCAACGCGAGTGATAGAATTACTTTTTTCATGGGTTTGAAGAAAAAAAGTGTGAAAGGTGAAGTGTGGCGCAAAGCTAAGGGAAAATGTTTCGGCTATGGAGATTAGTATAGTCGGAATTGAATTATGGAATGAATAAATAAAAAAAACGCCCGGCTTCGCAAGAAGCCGGGCGTTTCTGCCGGGAAAGCGGTTCTTAGTTGCCGCCGAAGAGGTAGTGCACCTGGAACTGGAAAACCGAGTTGTGAATGTTGGGGTTGGAAATCGTGACCCCGCCCACCGTAGTGCTTTGGTCCTTGGCTACTTGCGAGAAATCGCCGGTGTAGCGCACGCCCAGGCCCAGGCCGCTCGTGATTTGGTAGCCGAGGCCGGCCACGTAGCCAATCACCACTTTATTGAGCTGGTCGGTGGAGGTATCGGAGGAGCCAACTTGTTTTCCACTGCCGTCTTCCGTGAAGGAGCGCTGGTGCATCACGAAGCTGCCTTGCGGGCCTGCTTCGAAAAACAAGCCTTTGCCGTCGTCGCCCGTGTTCACTTTCAGCAGGATGGGAACATCGATGTAGCCGAGGGTGGATTTGTAGGTTCCGTCGGTTTTAACCGTCGTGCCGGACAGGTAGGTGGCGCCGTCGCGCGAGCCGCCCTTTTGCGAGTACAGCAATTCCCCTTGCACGGAGAACATATCGGTGAAACCGTAGTTGAGCAAGCCGCCAGCCGCAAAGCCCGCCTTGTACTCCGAGCCTTTCGAATCAGCGCCGGAGAACGTAGCCATGTTGAAACCGCCTTTCAGACCCAGTTTCAAACCGGTTTGAGCGTTAGCAGCACCAGCCATACCCAGGAGCATTGCCAATGATAGAATTGTTTTTTTCATGATAATAAGAATGATAAGGTGAATTCTGAAGGAATTCTAAAGAGCAACAGAATCGGGGCTTATAGCGGCTAGAACGGGGCGCGGGTTGCGCAAATCATATTAATTTTTTGCTTGTAGCGCACCCTCCTGCCAGTCGTATTTTTGACCTTGGGCCGGCACGCACAGTTTCTCAATGGATTATTTGCCATGAAGTATTATACAAGCTCGATATTGATGCCGGCGATATTTCTTTCGTTGGTCGCTGAAGCGCAGGCCCAAACCGTTGATACCACTGCCGTGCTGGCGGCCGCCCCGCCCGCGCCCTTTGTGGTGGGGGCCTACGCGCAGGGCAGCATCATCATGGCGCACACGTATGCCATCCGGCACCTGGTGGCGTCGCACCCCACGGGCTTCGAGGTGAACCTGCAGCGCCAGACCACCGGCGCGGCGGCCTGGCACGGCTGGTATAAGTACCCTAAAATCGGCCTGGCGCTCACCTACTACGACTTTCACAATCCCATTCTGGGCTACGCTTTTTCGGCCAGTCCTTACATCAGCAAGACGTTTTCGCGGGGCGAAAAGCACGATTTCAGCTTCCGCCTCGGCGCCGGCCTGGCCTACCTCACCAACCCCTACAACCAAGAAACCAACCACAAAAACACCATCGCCAGCTCGGCCCTGAACGCCACGCTGCAGTTTCGGTTCGAGTACGACTACGCCCTCACGCCGCACCTGGGCCTGCTGGTGGGCGCTGGCCTGAACCACTACTCCAACGGCGCCACCACCAAGCCCAACTTCGGCGTGAACCTGCCCTCGGTGGTGCTGGGGCTGAACTACCACGAGCAGCGCCACCCGCTCCAGGCCAACCCCAACGCGCCGGCGCCGGCCGATGTGGGCAAGCTGTTCTACAACGTGAGCACCAGCCTGGGCTACAAGCAGCGCACCGAAGGCGACAAGCAGAAATACCTCGTCAGCTCCGTGACGCTGGCCGTGGGCCGCCGCATGAACCGCAAGTCCAACCTGCTGCTGGGCCTCGAAGGCTTCAACGACCGCAGCCTGAAAGCGACCCTGAACGACACCACCCGCGCCGGCGGCACGCAGCCCGACGTGAAAAAGGCGGGCGTTTTCCTGGGCCACGAGCTGCTGTTTGGCCGGCTGGCGTTCGATTCGCACCTGGGCTTCTACGTGTACGCGCCTTACAAATCGAGCACGCCCTACTACGAGCGGCTGGGCCTGAAGTATCACTTTACCAAACTACTCTTCGGCGCCATCGACCTAAAAATCCACCGCGGCGCGGCCGATGTTATCGAGTTCAAAGTAGGGGCGAAGCTGTAGCGGCCCCGCGGCGGCATCCGCCCTAAACAACGGTTCGGCGGGCTGATTCGACGTTTCGGCAACATCCGCATGAACGAAGCCTGCCGGGCTTTCCATCTTTAGGCCGTGGCTCAGCAAGAGCCGCGCCCGGTGCTATGGAAACGTTTTTTACAGTCAACCGCTACGTGCACATTCTGGCGGGCTTCACAGGTTTTTTTGTGGCGCCGGTGGCGCTGGCGGTGCGCAAGGGCGGCCCGGCACACAAGCGGTGGGGCAAGGTGTTTTTCTGGGCCATGGCCGTGGCCGGCACCACGGCGCTGGTGGGCGCGCAGCACATCCATAGCCTTTTCCTGCTGCTTACGGCGGTTTTTAGCCTCTACATGGCAGCGTTCGGCTACCGCTCCCTGTTTCTGAAACACTTGGCCTGGGACGCCCAAGTGGCGGCCTTCGATTGGGCCGTGGCTGGTATTGGCTTAGTGGTGTTCCTGGGCACGGTGGGCTATGCCGTGATAGCGCGCAACATTCCGGTGGGTGTGTTCGGCGGCATTGGGGCGGCCACGGCCGCACGCCAACTGCGCGGCTACGCCAACGCCGGCCGCTGGGCCAAGAACCAGTGGCTGCTCAACCACATTTCCGGGTTCATGGCTTCGTACATCGCGGCGGTGTCGGCGTTTTCGGTCACCAGCCTGCACTTCATTCCATTCCCCTACAATTTCCTGTGGCCCACGGCGCTGGGCGTGCCCGTCATTGCGTGGTGGCAGCGCCGGGTGCGCGGGCAGCGCGTTACGCTGGCACCAGGCTCCGATTTATCCGGCTCACCAGCGCCGGCCCTTCGTAAATAAAGCCGGTGTAGAGCTGAATCAGCGAGGCGCCAGCCGCTAGCTTCTCCTGCGCATCGGCGGCCGAGTGGATGCCGCCCGCGCCGATGATGGGCAGCGCCCCGCCGGATTTCTGGTACAGGTAGCGAATGACTTCGGTGGCCCGCGCCCGCAACGGCCGCCCGCTCAGCCCACCCGCGCCCAGCGAGGCCACATAGCCCGGCTCGGTGCTCAGGTCGGCCCGGCTGATGGTGGTGTTAGTAGCCACCAAGCCGCTGAGCTGGGTTTCGTGGGCTATTTCCAGGATGTCGTCGAGCTGCGAATCGGTGAGGTCGGGCGCGATTTTGAGTAGCAGGGGGCGCGGCTGGGCGCGGCTCAGATTGCGGGCCTGTACCTGCTGTAGCAGCTCAATAAGCGGCTTTTTTTCCTGGAGCTGACGCAGGTTGGGCGTGTTGGGCGAGCTCACGTTCACCACAAAATAGTCGACTTCCTCCGCCAGCGCCTCGAAGCAGGCCACGTAATCGTCGGCGGCGCGCTCGTTGGGCGTGTCCTTGTTCTTGCCGATGTTGCCGCCGATGATGAGCGGCCGGTTGCGCCGCCGGGCCAGGCGGTCCGCCACGGCCGCCGCGCCCTCGTTGTTGAAGCCCATGCGGTTCACCAGGGCCTCGTCCTGCGGCAGCCGGAACAGGCGCGGCTGCGGATTGCCGGGTTGCGGCCGGGGCGTCACCGTCCCAATTTCCACGAAGCCGAAGCCCAGCGTGGCCAGCTCATCCGTCAGGGCCGCGTTCTTGTCGAACCCCGCCGCCAGCCCTACTGGGTTCGGAAATTTCAGCCCGAAAACCTCCCGAGCCAGGCCGGGATGCTGAAAATCATAGAGCCCGCGCAGCAGAGCTTGGGTGCCGGGCACCCGAGCCGCGCGGCGCAGGTTATCGAAAACCAGGTGGTGGGCGCGCTCGGCGTCGAGGTTGAAGAGGAGGGGTTTGACGAGGGCTTTGTACATGGTGGGTTAGCCCGCCCAGCCTTCGCGGTCGAGGCTGCGGTACTGAATGGCTTCGGCCAGATGGTTTATTTCAATGTCTTCGGTGCCGGCCAGGTCGGCAATGGTGCGGGCCACTTTCAGAATCCGGTCGTAGGCGCGGGCCGAAAGGCCGAGGCGCTCCATGGCCGTCTTCAGCAGCGTGCGGCCTTCCTCACTGATGGCGCAAATGTCCTTCACCATCTGCGGGGGCATCATGGCGTTGGAATGGATGTCGGCGTAGTCCCGAAAGCGGGTTTCCTGCACGGCGCGGGCCTTGTCCACGCGCGGCTGGATGTCGGCGCTGGTTTCGGCCTTGCGCGTTTCCGTCATCTGGTCGAAGGTCACGGGCGTCACTTCCACGTGCAGGTCGATGCGGTCGAGCAGCGGGCCGGATACCTTGTTCAAATACTTCTGCACCACGCCGGGGCCGCACACGCACTCCTTCTCTGGGTGGTTGTAATAGCCGCACGGGCACGGATTCATGCTGGCAATGAGCATAAAATTGGCCGGAAACTCAATGCTGACCTTGGCCCGCGAAATCGTCACGCGGCGTTCCTCCAGCGGCTGGCGCATCACCTCCAGCACAGTACGCTTAAACTCGGGCAGCTCGTCCAGAAACAGCACGCCGTTGTGGGCCAGCGAGATTTCGCCCGGCTGCGGGTTGCCGCCGCCGCCCACCAGCGCCACGTCCGAAATGGTGTGGTGCGGTGCCCGAAAGGGCCGGCTGCTCAGCAGGCCCCCGCCGCCCAGCTTGCCGGCCACGGAGTGGATTTTGGTGGTTTCCAGGGCTTCCTGCATGCTCAGCGGCGGCAAGATGCTAGGCAGACGCTTGGCCAGCATGGTTTTGCCTGCGCCGGGTGGGCCAATCATAATCACGTTGTGGCCGCCGGCCGCCGCTATTTCCAGCGCCCGCTTGATGTTTTCCTGGCCCTGCACGTCGGCAAAATCGGCCGTGTATTTATTGACAGCGTGCTGAAATAGCTCACGGGTGTCGACGGTGGTGGGCGTGATGTCCAGCCGGCCCTCGAAGAAGTCGATGGCTTCCTGCATGCTGGTCACGGCAATCACGTCGAGGTTGTTCACAATGGCCGCTTCTTCGGCGTTGGCCTTGGGCAGAATGATGCCCTTGAAGCCTTCTTTGCGGGCCTGAATGGCGATGGGTAGTACACCCTTGATGGGCCGCAGCTCGCCATCGAGCGACATTTCGCCCATAATCACATACTCCGGCAGCCGTTCTGTCGTCAGCTGCTGCGAGGCGTGCAGAATGCCGAGCGCAATGGGCAGGTCATAAGCTGCGCCCTCCTTGCGGATGTCGGCGGGGGCCATGTTCACCACGGTTTTGGTGCGCGGCATGCGGTAGCCGCGGAACTTCAGCGCCGCTTCAATGCGCTGCTGGCTCTCCTTAATGGCATTGTCGGGCAAGCCCACCACGTTGAACCCCGTTCCGGCCGAAACCACCACTTCGATGATGATGGTGTAGGCGTTGACGCCCTGCACGGCCGAGCCGAAGGTTTTAGTGAGCATGGAACGAGGTAGAGGCTAACAAGTGAAGCTGAAACGTTTGGCGAAGTTAGCGACGCGGCTGCGCTCAATCGAGCACATAGCTGAGCTGGTCAACTTTCCGGATTTTCTATTTCCGCGGCATTAGCCAGGTTGCTTTTGAATTATATTTTTTATTTCTTGAATAATAGCGTATTTCTACGGGGCTGCTGTTTTCGGGCGCGAATTATTTTTGCCCCATCGTTCATCCATGCTTCCTTCTATGAAAAAACTGTTTACTCTCTGCTTGCTGGCGGGCAGCGCAACGGCTTCTGCGCAAAGCCCTATCACCATTACCACTGCCCAATTTCCGGCCACGGCGGCTACCGTCGACCGCTTCCAGCCCGCCACTGCTACCGGCCTGACGGCTCCCCAAACGGGCGCCAACCGCACCTGGGACTACCGCAGCCTCACGCCGCAGGGCGCCGTGGTGGCCAGCCCCTATGCGGCAGTGACTGGCACGCCGCCCTTTGCCGGCAGTGTTCGCACGTATACCTTCTCGCTGGCGCTCGGGCCGTTCACCATCCCGGCCACGGCTTACCAGGGCTTCGATGCGGCGGGCTTCAGCCAGCTCGGCTCCGCGCTTTCTGCCCAAACCTTCCCGCTGGCAACCATAACGGGCGGCCCGAACGACGTGCTCACCATTCCGGCTCAGAACATTGTCGTGAATACGTTGCTCGTGCCGCTGCCGCTCAGCAGCACGAGCCGGGTGGTGCGGGCCAGCCGCGTGCTCAACAACTCGCTGCTCACGGTGCAGGCCTTCGGCATCAGTCAGGCACCGCTGCGTTACGTGCAGCGCGTCACCACCGTCGACTCGGTGGCCGGTTGGGGCACGTTGCGCGTGCCCGTGGCTGGCACCACCACCGGCTCGGCTGCCATGCCGGTGCTGCTGGTGCAGCGCCGCTACATCGAGCAAGACAGCTTCTACCTGAGCGGGCAGCCCGCGCCGGCCGTGCTGCTGAGCGCGCTGGGCCAAACCCAGGGTAGTATCAGCCGTTCTTTCACACAGTATTTCTACCGTCAGAATTCCGCTCAGTACATGCTGGGCCTCAGCTATCCCGACGCCAGCTTCGGGACACCAACCGCCGCCGCTTATTCGGCCGAAACCAACCTGGCCCTGGCCGCCACCGCCCCGCGTGAAGTGGCTGCCGGTGGCCTCACGGCCTGGCCCAACCCCGTGGCCCGGGGTCAGGCGCCGCATTTTTCACTGGCCAACGTGGCGGCTGGCCAGCTGCTCCGACTGACGCTGCGCGACGCTACTGGCCGCGTGGTAAGCCGCGTCGTGGCGCCCAATGGCCAGCCAATGGCATGGCCTGCGCTACCCGCCGGCCTGTATCTGGCCGAAGCCGAAGCAGCAGGAATCCACGCCAGCCGCCGCGTGGTAATAGAATAGCCGCCGCGCCCGGTTGGTTAATTCACGAAAAAAGGCCGCTTGTGAGCGGCCTTTTTTGTGTGGTTTAGGCTGTAATGACCAGCTTCTCAATCAGCAGAATCAGGATGTGAATCACCTTGATATGGATTTCCTGAATTCGGTCGGCGTAGCCAAAGTGCGGCACGCGGATTTCTACGTCGCTTAGGCCGGCCAGCGCCCCGCCGTCCTTGCCAGTGAGGGACACGACTTTCATGCCGAGCTCCCGGGCCGCCTCCGCAGCACGCAGGATGTTGGGCGAGTGGCCGCTGGTGCTGATAGCCAGCAGCACATCGCCGGGCCGGCCCAGGGATTCCACGAAGCGGCTGAACACGAACTCGAAGCCGAAATCGTTGGCCACGCAGGTCATGTGCGAGGCTTCGGTGAGGGCGATGGCGGCCAGGGCGCGCCGGTTTTGGCGGTAGCGCCCGCTGAGCTCTTCGGCAAAATGCTGGGCGTCGCAAAGGCTGCCGCCGTTGCCGCAGGTAAGGGCCTTGTTGCCGGCGCGCAGACTGGCGGCAAATACTTCAGCCGCGGCGGCAATGCGGGCCAGGTTCGCCGGGTCGGCCAGAAACTGGTCGAGCACGGAGCGGGCTTCGTTGAGCTCGGCGTGAATGAGGTCGGAAAGGCGAGCGTCGGGCACTGTGGGTGGAAGTGTTGTTCGAATTGAGAAAAAAGCCTGTCTTCCTGAGTGCAGCGAAGGACCTTATCGCCGTTAAACGACTAACGTTCGAACATGATAAGGTCCTTCGCTGCGCTCAGGATGACAAACATATATTCATAACTAAGCCAGCGGCGGACGCTCGGCGGGCGGCGTGTTGGTCAGGCTGGGGTCGCTCTGCGGGAAAGTGGGATTGGGCAGGTGGTCGGGCGTCCGGTATTCGGTGGCACTCACCGGGCCGGCCGCCTGGCCTTGGATGGGCTGAGCCGGCAGGGGCTCGTTCAGCGTGCGGCCGTCGATGGTGCGGGCACTGGGCACACCCACGGGCGTGGCGGCGCGCTGCTGGTGGTCGTAGAGCTTGGCTTTGAGCTCGTTGATTTTGTTTTCCTGCTGGCTCACCGAGCGGCGTAGCAGCACGCTGTCCAGGTTTTCGGTGATGAGGTGCAGGGCCAGCAAGCCAGCGCCAATCAGAAACAGGGTGTAGTAGAAGCTGCGCTCTTTTTCCAGCACCGACAGGCCCGAACCCATGTCCATCAGGGTGGTGCGCACGGCCGGGGCCAGCACAAACAGCAGCGCCAGCAAGAGGTAAACCATTACGGCGACGGTAACAATGCGTTTGAGGGCGAGCATGGCGAAAAAGTTGGTTGAGGGCGAAATATAGGGGTTTACGAGAAGTTGGGGGTAGACCGTCATGCCGAGCGCAACCGAGGCATCTCGCTTGGGCTGTTAACTCAACGATTGGGCTAGTGGCGGCACGCGAGATGCTTCGGCTGCGCTCGGCATGACGGTCGTTTTGCCCTGCTTCACACCAGCGCGGCGTTGGTTTGCATGGAGCTCAAACGCTGGTACACGCCGCCCTCGCGCCGCACCAGCTCGTCGTGGGTGCCGCGCTCCACGATGCGGCCGTGCTGGAGCACCACAATTTCGTCGGCGTGCTGCACGGTGCTCAGGCGGTGGGCGATGACGAGCGAGGTGCGGTTTTGCATCAGGCGCTGCAGGGCTTCCTGCACCAGCTTTTCGCTTTCGGTGTCGAGGGCCGAGGTGGCTTCGTCGAGAATCAGAATGGGCGGGTTGCGCAGAATAGCGCGGGCAATGCTCAGGCGCTGCCGCTGCCCGCCCGAGAGGCGCGAGCCCCGGTCGCCGATGAACGTCTGGTAGCCTTCGGGGCTGGCCGCGATGAACTCGTGGGCGTTGGCGATGCGGGCGGCTTCCATCACTTCAGCCTCGGTGGCCTGGGTGTTGAAGCGGATGTTGTTGAAAATTGTGTCGTTGAAGAGGATGCTTTCCTGCGTCACGATGCCCATCTGGTCGCGCACCGAGTGCAGGGTGCAGGCGCGCACGTCGTGGCCGTCGATGAGAATCTGGCCGGCGTTGGGGTCGTAGAAGCGGGGCAGCAGGTCGGCCAGGGTGCTTTTGCCGCCGCCGCTGCTGCCCACCAGCGCCACCGTCTGGCCTTTTTTGATGGTCAGGTTGATGTCGAACAGCACCGGCGTTTCGCCGTAGCTGAAGCTGAGGTTCTGAAATTCGATTTCGCGCTCGAAGGGCGGCAAAACGGCCGCATCGGGCCGGTCGCGGATGGCCGGCTCGGTGTCGATGATGCTCAGCACCCGCTCGCCGGCCACCAGCCCGCGCTGGATGTTGCCGAACGAGCTCGACAGCGCCTTGGCCGGCGTGAGCACCTGCGAAAACAGGATGATGTAGCCGATGAACTTGGCCGCCGTCAGGTCCGACTGCCCGCCCAGCACCAGCATGCCCCCAAAATAGAGCAAGCCGGCCACCACCGTCACGCCCGCAAATTCGGAGAAGGGCGAGGCCAAATCCCGGGTGTTGTCGATGTTGCGCGAGGTGCGGGCGTACTGGTCGTTCTGGTCCATGAACTTGCCCAGAATGTACCGCTGCGCATTAAAAGCCTTGATGACGCGTACGCCGCCCAGCGTCTCGTCAATCACCGAAAGCATGGTGCCCAGCGTTTTCTGGCTCAATTTGGCCTGCTTGCGCAGCCGCTTCGACACCGAGGCGATGATGCCGCCCGAAATCGGCAGCAGAATCAGCGAAAACAGCGTGAGCTTGGCCGACATCGTGAAGAGCACCACGAAGTAGAACACAATGGTCAGTGGGTCGCGAATGACGCCCGTCAGCGTGTTCACCACCGAGGTTTCGACTTCCTGCACGTCGTTGGTGAAGCGCGACATAAGGTCGCCCTTGCGCTCGCCGCTGAAAAAGCTGAGCGGCAGCTGCAGAATGCGCTGGTACAAATCGAAGCGCAGGCCCCGAATGACGCGGGCCCGCACCCGGGCAATGAGCCGCAGGCTAAGGTAGCGAAACAGGTTGCTGAAAAACACCGACACCACCACCGACCCGCACACAAACGAAAGCGCCCCCATGCGCCCGTAGGCCGCAATTACCTGCCCGAAATAATAGTAAAAGGCATCCGTGACGTAGCTGACGCTCAAGGCAAAGTGCGGCAGCGCCTTTGGTATCTTCGTCGCCGTCTCGGTCTGGTTAAACAGCACGTTGAGCAGCGGAATGATGAGCGTGAAGTTGAAGATGCTGAACACGATGGTCAGCACCGTCAGCACGAAGTACAGCGGCAGAAAGTCGGCGTAGGGCCGCGCGTACTGCAGGATGCGCAGGTAGGTTTTCATGGCGTAAAAAGAGGTGCCGTTAAGGACGCCGGAACTCAGCAGTTACTTCAATTAAGCCCTGAATATGCTGGTTGAATTCGGCCAATTGTTCGGCCGGCACCCATAGCTCGTTGTGTTGGGCGTCGCCCACGTTTTGCACCGGGAACTGGCTTAGGTAAGCCGTCTCGACCGCAAACCGCACCACGTAGCCCACGCCGTAATAAGGCACGTTCCAGTCGCGGCTGATTTGGTTAGCGTAATCCTCGTTTGTGACCGGGTAAAAAATGGGTTGTTCCGGCAGGCGCGGCGGAAAGGCCCGCCAGCCGCTGGCCGCAATCAGGTCCAGTTCCTGTTGGTTAACCGGACGAAATAAATCGGTGGTGTTGGCCATGATTTAAAATTCGTGCAAGCGCTGGGCAATGTTCCAGCGCAGGGCCAGCGAGGCGTAGGTTTCGTTGCCGTTGAAAGCGGGCGTGAGGGTGTAAGTCTGGTGCCGGGCAATGAGCTTGGCGTCGAGAAACAGGTTGAGGCGCGGCTGGTAGGTGGCCGTGAAATCGGCGTGCAGCAGGCGGCTTTTGTTGCCCTGGCCCACGCGGTTGCCGTATTCCATGGGGTGCTGGTTGTATGAAATCAGTGCGTTGCCGCCGTAGTTCACCGGCGTGCCGTTGGCCAGCACATCAAGGCCCTGCTCCGAGTAGAAGGCCTTGCCCACCAGCATCAGGCGGGGCAGCGGCTGGTAGCTGAGCACGCCCAGAATCTCAGCCAGGTTGGCGCCCATGGGGTGGGCCAGGGGCTGCTGGTAGTTGGTGTAGGAGGTGTAGGAATCTTCGTGCTGATACGTGTAGGGGCGGATGTAATTGAATTCCACCTGCAAGTCGAGGTTGCGCAGGCCGGCCACGTCGATGTACTTGGCGCCCAGCTGCACCGCCTGCTTATTGGACCACCAGCCGTTGCCCGCCCGGATTTCGCTCAGCTTAAACTCGTCCAGCACCAACTGCCCGTACAGCTGCGCCGTGTGCAGAATGTTCCATTTGAAATCGAGGCCAAGCACGGCGTTGTCGGCCGAGCCCACCTGCTGCTCCACGGCCCGATAGAAGATGACCGGGTTCAGGTACTGCAGCTCAAAGCCCTGGCGCTGGCGCACAATTTTGCCGTTCACAATGGTGCTGTCGATGCCCCGGCCGCCCAGCACGGTGCTCTCAAACACGCCGATGTTGAAATTCGGCGTCACGTCGAAGCTCAGGTGGTGCAGGGCCAGATACTTTTTGGGGTACACCGCGTCGGTGGGGCTGCCGGCGGCGTCGTAAGTGCGCTGCGCCGTGAGTTCGGCAAACAGGTTCTGGTAGTTGAATTTCCAGACGCGGGTGTTCACCTTCAGGAAGAAATACGGTGCGCTGTAGTCCGACAGAATCAGCGAGCGGTAACCGTTGCCGATGAAGTTGCGGTCGTGGGCCAGCTGCAGGTTGATGTGCTTGCCGGCCGCGTAGGTGATGCCGCCCCGGGCCGTGAAAAAGTCGTACTGGCTGCCGCCCACGGTCTTAAAAAACTTCCAGTAGCCTTCGTGCGGCACTATCCGGTCGCGCTCGATGCGCGTCTGCACGTAGCCCGGCACGGCCTGCTGGTTGTCGGCCAGGAAGGTGTAAAAACCCAATTTCTGGTCAATAGTGCCTTCCAGCTGCACGCCCCGCGTGCTCACGTAGCGCAGGCCGCTCAGGTCGCTGTCCTTGCCGCCCTGCAGCAGCAGCACGGGGTTCACGCGGAGGGTGAAATCCTCGGTTTCGACGTGGTAGAGGTCGGTCTGGTTACGGTAGAAGTAATCCAGAAACGGCTTGGTACTTTCGTTGAGCGCGGCGCCCCGCCGGCTGTTGGCCCAGTTGTCTTTCAGCAGATATTGGGCATTGAACCGGTCGGCCCGCGAAAGGCTGCCACCCGAGCGCGCCGCACTGTCCGGCGAGAGCATGCGCTCGCCGAGCCGGGCCACGGCGGCGCGGGTGTAGGGGCGCACGCTGGTGTGTGGGTCGTGCAGCGAGTCGGGCCCGAACTTGATGGCGTAGCGGTCAATTAGGCGGTAGGTGTCCAGGTCGTAGGGCACGTAGTTGGCGCCCTGCGTGGTCTTGATGGGCGGCGGTGCCGGTTCGGGCACGGGCCCGTCGAACACCACCCAAGGCGATTTTTCGGCCGGAGCGGGCGCTGTCGTCGGCGGCACCGTTTGGGCCAGCGTGGGGCCCGCCAGCAGCGCCAGTCCAGCGCCCAAAAGCAAAGGTTTATGCATAAATAGAGATAATGCTTCTGATAAAGTAACCCGGCACCTTCGGCCCGCAGGCTCCGGCGGCAATTTTTTAACAAACCTACGCAGGCCATCGTTGGCAAGGAGGAGCCCGGGCTCGCCGGGGCCAGCCCAGTGGGCCTTACCAATAAGACGATTTCGCCGCCCGTTTCTTGCCTGCCGCCGGTTTTTGTGCCAACTTCGGGGCCCCTGCCGGGTTCTGTTTCCCAGCGTCACCATCCTTTTCCTTTTCGCATGGCCACTGCTCCGCTCTCCACTGCTGCCGCCTCGGGCCCTTCCGAAGCAGCCAACGCCCTGGCCAACATCCACGTGGTGTGCGCCGAGCCCAGCATCGCCAACCATTTCCTGGCCGAGCTGCGCGACAAAGACGTGCAGAAGGACAGCCTGCGGTTCCGCCGCAACCTGCAGCGCCTGGGCGAAATCATTGCCTACCGCATTAGCGCCCACCTCAGCTACACCGACAAAACCATCCAGACGCCGCTGGCCGAAACCACCGGCAAGCTGCTGCACGATTTCCCCATTCTAGCCACCGTGCTGCGCGCCGGCCTGCCGTTTCACCAAGGCTTTCTAAATTATTTCGACCAGTCGCCCAGCGCTTTCGTGGCGGCTTACCGCGTCGAGGGCACCGCCCAGGTGCAGGTGCAGGTCGATTACCTCTCGGCTCCCAGCCTGGATGAGCGGGTGCTCATCCTCGCCGACCCCATGCTGGCCACCGGCAAAAGCCTCGTGCAAACCTACCGGGCCATGCTGCGCTTCGGCACGCCGCGCCAGGTGCACATTGCGGCCGTCATTGCCTCGCCCGAGGGCCTGGCCTACGTGGCCCGCGAAATCCCGGAAGCCAACCTTTGGGTGGCCGCCATCGACGAAAAGCTCAACGAGCAGGCCTACATCGTGCCCGGCCTCGGCGACGCCGGCGACCTGAGCTACGGCAGCAAGCTGTAGCCCAACGGGCCTGCACGCGGGAATTTGTCGGGCAAATTGAACCCTGGCCCCTCGAAATGGGTATCTTTGCCACGCGCCCACCCCGCGTTTGTTGCCCCCTTCCACCGCCCGTTTTTCGTCAGCCCGTGCTTCATCCCGCCCTTAAATGTGCGTCTGTGTTCCTGTTGAGCACGGTCAAATTTTTGGGCGGCCCGTTGGCCGGGGCTTCCATGGGCCTGCACTTCTGGCAAACGCTGGCCCTCACCGTAGCCGGCATGATGACCAGCGTGTTCATCTTCTCAGGTGTGGGCCGCGCTTGGATGCAGCACCGCCAAAAGCAGCGCCGCCTGCGCCGCGAGCCCATCTTTACAAAACGCTCACGCAACATTATCAAAGTGTTTCGCAAGTTTGGGATGGGCGGCATTGCCTTCCTCACGCCCATTCTGCTGTCGCCCATCGGTGGCACGGTCATCGCCACGCTGCTGGGCGTGCCGCGGCAGCGCATCCTGCTGCACATGTTTCTGAGCGCGCTGTTCTGGGGCTCGGCCCTCACGTTTGCCAGCATCCACTTCGGGCACCTGCTGCACCACGGGCATTAGGACAGAATTAGCAATAAAAAAGAACGTCATGCTGAGCGCAGCCGAAGCATCTCTACCTCAGTAGTAAATAATTACTTGTGCGGTAGAGATGCTTCGGCTGCGCTCAGCATGACGTTCCGGTTTTTACGTTCTAGTTCTTATCGTCCTCGCCGCTTCAGGGCCTTCACGCCGGGGTTTGAGCCGCCTTTTTTGCCCACGAAAGCTTTGGCGCCCTTGGTGCTCTTCTTCTGGCCTTCTTTGAAGGGCTTGCCGGTGCGCTTGTCGATGGTCACGCCGGGCTTAATCCACTCCTTGCGGTCATGGAATGCCCCTTTAAACTCGGGGTCCAGCTTTTTGCGGCGGTCGTCGAGCTCACGGCCCATTTTCTGCTTTTCCTCGAAGGGCGTTTCTTCCACCACCACTTCCTCAGGCAAGGGCAGGAGCTCAATTTTCTGGTTGATGAGCGCCTCAATCTCGCCGATGTGCACCATCTCGGCCTCATTGGCGAAGGTGATGGCCGCCCCGATGTGCTGGGCCCGGCCCGTGCGCCCGATGCGGTGCACGTAGTCGTCGTGCACAATCGGCACGTCGAAGTTGATAACGTGCGTCACCTGCGGCACGTCGATGCCGCGCGCGGCCACGTCCGTTGCCACCATGTAGCGCACCTCGCCGGCTTTGAAGGAGTCCATGCTGTTCATGCGTGCGTTCTGGCCCTTGTTGCCATGAATCACGCGCACCTCGCCGGCCGGCGCCTTGCGCTCCAGGAAATGGGCTACCTGGTCGGCGTGCTGCTTAGTGCGGCAGAAAAGCAGCACCCGCGTCATGGTATCGATGTCGCGGTAGAGCAGGAAGTGCAGCAGGTTGATTTTGGTGAGCAGGTTGGGCGCCTCGTACAGCACCTGGCTCACCGTGGAAGCCGTTTTGGCCGGCGGGCTCACCTCCACCCGCACCGGAAATTCCAGAAATTCCTCGCTCAGCGTCGTCACCCGGTCGGGCATGGTGGCCGAGAATAGGGCGTTCTGCCGTTTGCGCGGGATAATTTCCAAGATGCGCCGAATCTGAGGCATGAAACCCATGTCCATCATTTTGTCGGCCTCGTCCATCACGAAGGTTTTCAGGTCGGTCAGGCGCACCGCGCCTTTCAGGTAAATTTCGAGCAGCCGGCCCGGCGTGGCCACCAGCACGTCGAGGCCCTGGGCAATGGTTTCAATCTGGGTTTTCGGCCCCAGGCCGCCGTAGATGGCGAAAATGCGCAGGTCGGTATTCACGGCCAGCGCCTTGAGGTGCGTCTCAATCTGCATGGCCAGTTCGCGCGTCGGCGCCAGCACCAGCGCCCGCGGGTTGGTGCCCTGGGCGTATTTCACCTTCATCAAAAGGGGCAGGCCGAAGGCGGCCGTTTTGCCGGTGCCCGTTTGGGCGATGCCCAGCACGTCGTGCCCGGCCAGTAGCAGCGGAATGGTTTGCACCTGCACCGGCGTGGGCTCGGTGAAGCCCGCCTCGGCCACGGCGGAAAGGAGTTGTTTGTTGAGTTTGAAATCGTTGAACGATGGGGTGGTATTGGGTTCCATCCGGCAAAGGTCGGCATATTGAATACATCTGTCATCCTGAGCGCAGCGAAGTACCTTATCAAGCCAGAGCAACGTGCCATCCATAATTGGTCCACTGCAAGCCGTTCAGCGGCGATAAGGTCCTTCGCTGCGTTCAGGATGACAGAAGGCTAAAGAACTTTTTTTGCTCAATCCCGCTTCTTTTTCTATCTTTGCACCACCAAAACAAACCTGGTAGATATAGCTCAGCTGGTTAGAGCGTCGGATTGTGATTCCGAAGGTCGTGGGTTCGAGCCCCATTATTTACCCTCCAAAGAAAGTCCCCGGAATTATCCGGGGACTTTTTTGTTGCTTGCAATGAATCCGTTTTAATGCGGCTTTAATTCGAACGTTTTATTCATCACATTTTACCTGCATGAGTCTGCTCGTCATCGGCAGCGTCGCATTCGACGCCCTGGAAACGCCTTTCGGCAAAACCGATAAAATCATCGGCGGTGCTGCCACCTACATCAGCCTTTCGGCGTCGTATTCGCTGAAACCCGTAAAACTGGTGGCCGTGGTGGGCGACGATTTCCCGCAGTCCGATATCCTGCTGCTCGAAGAGCACGGCGTGGACGTGGAGGGCCTGCAAATCAAGGAAGGCGAGAAGTCGTTCTTCTGGTCGGGCATTTATTCCAAAGACTTGAACTCGCGCGAAACCCTCGTGACCGAGCTCAACGTGCTGGCCGATTTCGACCCCATCATCCCCGATGCGTATCAGGACTGCAAGTACCTCATGCTGGGCAACTTGGCCCCGCAGGTGCAGCGCCTCGTCATTCAGCGCCTCGTGAACCGGCCCAAGCTGATTGTGATGGACACCATGAACTTTTGGATGGACATCGCCCTCGAAGAGCTCATTGCCACCATCGAAATGGTGGACGTGCTGAGCATCAACGACGAGGAAGCCCGCCAACTCTCCGGCGAGTACTCGCTGGTGAAAGCGGCCAAAAAAATTATGGCGATGGGGCCGAAATTCCTCATCATCAAGAAAGGCGAGCACGGCGCCTTGCTTTTCCACAAAAACAAGGTCTTCTACGCCCCCGCACTGCCGCTGGAAGAGGTGTTCGACCCCACCGGTGCCGGCGACACGTTCGCGGGCGGCTTCATCGGCCACCTGGCCGCTACGGACGACATCAGCTTCGAAAACATGAAGCGCGCCGTGATTCACGGTTCGGCCATGGCCTCGTTCTGCGTGGAGAAATTCGGCACCGAGCGCCTGCTCAACCTCACGGATGAGGAAGTAGAAGCCCGCGAGGCCCAGTTTGCCGAGTTGGTGAAAGTGGTGCCGGCTTCGGCCGTGGCCAACGTGCCGGCCTAGGTTTCCCGAAGGCAACTTTTTGGCGGCGGAAGGGTACAACTACTCATCTTCCACTCAACCACCTTCCGCCATGGGACACGCCAAAAAAGACACCGACCTGCAGAACGAAAAAACGTCTGTGAACCCGGCCGCTAATACCAAAAAGAAAAGCACCCAAGTGCAAAGCCCGAACACGATGGACGTTTCCGCTCACGGCAACACCACCGACGGCAACAGCGCCGGCCACGGCGTCGACAACATCCGCAACAACCCGCAGGGCAACCGCCCGATGTCCGTTAGCGGCGGCAAAGGCCCCGGCAAACAGGGCAACTAGTCGTTGCGAAATCAACAGAAAAGGCCCCGTCGGATTCGTCCGGCGGGGCCTTTTGTATTTCCTGAATCAGGCTAAAATTCCCAGCCTAGCCACTGCTGATACCCGCGCTTCTGCGCCTCATCGGCCGTTTCCAGCTTGTCTACCACGTAGCGTTGCCCGAAGCGGATGCCCGGCCTAGCGGCCAGCGTCACCGTTAGCAGCCGGTTCTGGCGGAACACACTCACCTCGTAGGCTGATTCACCTGAACTGAGCAGGTTTTGCAGGTTCATGTCGACGCGGCGGCCGTTCACAGCCACAATTTCATCGTCCACGGTCAGGGCCGCGGCGGCGGGCGAGTTGGGCCAGATGGCGCTTACCTCCGTGCGCTCATTCTTCACTACCGTGCGGAAACCGAAGTGGCCTTCCGAAGCCGAGGTGTTTTCGCCCACCAGCAACTGGCAGCCCACCGTGTGTAGCACGCGGTCGAGCGGTTCCTGCAGCGGCGCGGTGCCGTAGATGAACTTGTCGAAATAGGCATGCATATCGCGCCCAGCCACCTCGTTCACAAGGCGCACGTAGTCCTCCTCCGTGTAGCCGATGCCGGTTTTGCCGAACTCCTCGTTCAGCCGCCGCATCACGTCATCGAGGCTGCGGGCGTGGCCGGAAAGCTGGCGGATGGTCAAGTCCAAGAGCATAGCTACCAGCGCACCCTTGTGGTACACCGACACCTTGCGGTCGGGCACGCCGGGCTTATAGCCGTCCAGCCAGAGGTCCATGCTGGCGTCGGCTAGCGAGAGGTTGTCGCCGCCGGCATCGTCGTAGTGCTTGCGCAGCACGATGTTCAACTCCTCAAAATACTGCGCCGGGCTGCGCACGTGGCTGCGGGCCAGCAGGTACTCGCCGTAGTACGTCGTGATGCCTTCCGCAATGAAGCAGGTGCGGAAGTAGTTCTCGCGGCTGTAGTCGTAGGGCTGCATCTCGGCCGGCCGGATGCTCTTGATGTTCCAGGTGTGGAACAACTCGTGGCAGCTCACGCCCAGCAATTCCTTGTACAGGCCCTCGCTCATAATCAGTTCGGCCGGTCCCAGCGTAATTACCGTGGAGTTGTTGTGCTCCACGCCGTGGTAGTGCTTGTAGGGCAGAAACTGGTTCAGGAAGTGGTAATCTGCCACCGGAAAGCCGCCGAATAGCGTCAGCTGCTCCTCTGAAAAGGCCTTGAAGTCGGCCAGCAGCTTCGGCCAGTTCACCAGCGCCTCGCCCTGCACCCAAACGTGAAACGGCAGGCCTCCGGCCTCGTATTCTTGGTGCGTGAGCGCAGGGCTGGCAATGAGCGGCGAGTCGGCCAGCTGGTCGAAATTCTGCGCCGAAAGCACATTCGGTGCGGTTTGCTTCAACCCACACGCCACCTGCCAGCCTTCCGGCAGCGTCAGGGTCAGCTCGCAGTCCTCCAGTTGCCGGCCTTCGGCGTACATCAGCGCCTGCACGGGGTTCAGGTACAGCTGCGACTCATCGAGCCAGGAGCCACCGGCGTCCATTTGGTGGGCGTAGAATTGGTAGCGCACCCGCACGGTGCGGCCGGCCGCGTGGGGTACCTCCCACCGGTCCTTGGTGAGCTTGCGGTAGGGGAGGGGCTGGCCGGTGGCAACGTCCTCAACCACCACGCGTTGAATCTTCTGGGCGAAGTTCTGCAGCTCGTAGCGGCCGGGGCGCCAGGCGGGCAGCTGAAGTTCCAGCGGCGCCTGGGCATCGGCGGCCACATCCAGTGTGAGCTCGATTTGCAGGTAAAACGTGAGGGGATTCTCGTAGGAAACGCGGTAGTGAATCATCGCCAAAACGGTATAAATGGCCTTAAAACTACTGCCTACGTGCCCGTCATCGTAAAAGTGGCTGAGGCCCTTGCCTTTTCCAGCCAAAGCCCGTACCTTTGCCGGCCCAACTCGAAACTCGTCTTTTTAAGATTCCTTGATATGAAACGTACCTATCAGCCCTCGAAGCGCAAGCGTGTGAACAAGCATGGCTTCCGTCTGCGCATGGAAACCGCTAACGGCCGCAACGTGCTGGCCCGTCGTCGTGCCAAAGGCCGCAAGCGCCTCACCGTATCCGACGAAGGCAAGCACAAGCGCTAGTCTTTTTAGCCGTTAGCCGAAAGCTTCTGGCTGGTAGCTAACAGATTGCCGCATTGCTGAGACAGCGTCACGCTGTCGTGGCAATGCGGCTTCGCTATTTTTGGCCACGCCAGAGTGGTTTTTGCCGCCACAGCAGCGGCCGATAGACAAGCACCGTGACCGAGCCAACAGCTAACGACGCTCCGCTAACCGCTAAGCGAAAATATACCTTTCCCAAAGAGGAGCACCTGTGCCGCAAGAAGCTCATCGAGGAGCTTTTCAGCAAGCAGAGTTCCTCTTTCGGCGTTTACCCGCTGCGGCTGGTCTGGATAAAAGCGCCCGCACCCACCACGGCCCCGCCGCAGGTGCTCATCAGCGTGAGCAAGCGCACCTTCAAGCGGGCTGTCGACCGCAACCGGCTCAAGCGGCTTATTCGGGAGGCGTACCGGCTCAATAAATATCGGCTCACCGAGCAACCAAATGGGCACCAAGTCGCTCTGCTGGGTATTATCTTCACGGGAAAGGAAAAAAGTCCACTGGCCCTGGTGGAAAAAAAATTAATTTCCGGTATTCTTCGTTTGATGGGCACGACTGTTGAGGCATCCGCCTCGCCGCCGGCCCCGTAGATTCGCCTCGCCGCTATCCGTTCTGTATGACTATCCGCAAAAAGCTACTCGCTACCCTGGCCTTGAGCACGCTGGGTTTGGTTTCCTTCCGCGCCGCCTCCGACAACGAGCGGTACTTCGAAATCGCCAAGAACCTGGACATTTTCGCCACGCTCTTCAAGGAAGTCAATACCTATTACGTCGACGAGATAACGCCCGCCAAGCTGGTGAAAACCGGCATTGACGCCATGTTGCGCTCGCTCGACCCCTATACTAATTACATTCCGGAAGACGACATCGAGGATTTCCGCACCATGACCACCGGGCAGTACGGCGGCATTGGGGCCTCGGTGGCCAAGCGCAACGGCAAGGCCGTGGTGATGAGTACTTTGGAGGGGTATCCGGCCCAGAAAGCCGGTTTGCTGCCCGGCGATGAGCTGCTGGATATCAACGGCGTGGTCATCGATAAAAAGTCGAGCTCCGACATCGGCAAGCTCCTGAAAGGCCAGGCCAATTCGATGGTGAAGCTGCTGGTGACGCGCTACGGCCAGGAAAAACCCGTGCAAATCGACGTTGCCTTCGATAAAATCCATCTGGACAACGTGCCTTACACCGGTATGATTTCCGGCGATGTGGGCTACTTCCAGCTCGGCGGCTTCACGGTGGATGCGGGCAAGGAAGTGCGCGCCGCTGTGACCAAGCTCAAGGAGCAGGGCGCGAAGAAAATCGTGTTCGACATCCGCGACAACCCCGGCGGCCTGCTGAACGAGGCGGTGAACATCTCCAATCTCTTCATCGACAAAGGCCTCGATGTGGTGAGCACCAAGGGCAAGGTGACGGAGTGGAACAAGACCTACAAGGCCCTCGACCAGCCGCTCGATACCCAGATTCCGATTGCCATCATCACGAGCAACCGTTCGGCGTCGGCGTCCGAAATCGTGTCGGGCGTGCTGCAGGACTACGACCGCGCCGTGGTGGTGGGCGAGCGCACCTTTGGCAAGGGCCTTGTGCAGGCCACCCGGCCGCTGAGCTACAACTCGCAGCTGAAGGTGACCACCGCCAAGTACTACATTCCGAGCGGCCGCTGCATCCAGGAAATCGACTACGCCCACCGCAGCGAAGATGGTACGCTGGGCAAATTCCCCGATTCGCTGCGCACAGCCTTTAAAACCACCGCCGGCCGCACCGTGTACGACGGTGGCGGCGTGGCCCCCGATATTGAAGTGCAGGACCGCGAAATTGCGGACATCACCCGCATCCTGCTCCAGAAGAACTACCTCTTCGACTACGCCACCCGCTACCGCGCCGAGCATCCGACCATTTCGCCCGCCCGCCAGTTCAAGCTCTCGGATACCGATTACCAGAAGTTTGTAACTTACCTGCAAGGCAAGAACATCAGCTACAGCACCGACGCTGAAAAGGCCCTTACCGACCTCAGCAAGAAGGTGAAAGAAGAAAAGCACTACGACGACGTGAAGCTGGAGCTCGAAGCCATCCGCAAGAAAGTGACCGTGAACAAGGCCAACGACCTGCAACGCTTCAAGCCCGAAATCAAGGAATTGCTGGAGCAGGAAATCGTGTCGCGCTACTACTATGAAAAGGGCCGCACCGAAGCCGGCTTCGACGACGACCCCAACATCATCGCCGCCGTGGCCGTCCTGAACGACCCCAACCGCTACGCCGCGCTGCTGAAGCCCACGGGCCAGGCCGCCAGCGCCCGCAAGTCGGCGGGGACGAAGTAATTTTGAGTTGCGTTAAGTAGAAAAGCAGGCGCTGAAAGGTGCCTGCTTTTTTCATGCACAAGAAGCACGCTGTCTATTAAGATAATCCAGTCCACAATCTTCAAAGCGTTGCTCCAACGCATCCCATCCGTTCTCAATCTTGTAATCTCGTTCACTTTCTGTAATCGGCAGCAGCCAAAGATTACGCAAGTGCCCATCCTTGAAATTAAAAATTTCTAAAGCCTCGCCATCCATATAAGGAAGCGAAATGAAGCCGAAGCAGCAGGTGGAATCATCTTGCCAAGGCCGTCCGAAATTGACAGTATGATGTAAGCCGAGAGGCGTGTTATTCCGGTGGAAGGAAGCAGTGATAGTGAGCAACTCAATCAGCGTCGAATCTTGCTTATTAGAAAAGACATGCAACTAAATCAAGTTGGCTGGATTATCGGTTGACATTCCAAGCGTAGAGTAAATCCAGAAGTCGTGCTTTTCCGATGGCGTAAATTCCAATACAGAAAAGTCCTCTGACATTTTCTTAATCGGGTCTGGAATCTGGCCTTTCTTATCAGTGCTTGTGCCCCAGTTCGTTTCTAAGTGCTGCTTGAGCAACTCCAGATTATACATCTTCAATAATTTTGCGCCGGAAATTTCAAATCTACATTGAGCAAATCCCTCCTCCTCTCCCTCGAAACCTCGTCTCCCGTCTGCTCCGTTGCCCTGCACCGCGTGGCCGACGGCTCCTTGGTCGGCCAGTCCGAGCTGCGGCTCGATAAGTCGCACTCCACCCACCTCACCGTGCTCATCGAGCAGCTGCTCGCCAATACCGGCCACCAACTGGCCGACCTCGCCGCCGTGGCTGTAAGCGACGGGCCCGGTTCCTACACCGGCTTGCGCATCGGTGGGGCTGCCGCTAAAGGGCTATGTTTTGCGCTCGATATTCCGCTGGTGGCCGTGAGCACGTTGCGGGCGCTAGCGGCGCAGGTGGCGGCCGGCACTGCCCGCCCCGAAAATCACCTATTCTGCCCTATGCTGGATGCCCGGCGGCAGGAAGTATACGCCGCGCTGTACACCCACGATGGCCGAGAGGTACTAGTGCCCACCCCCCTCATCCTCGACGCCGACACGCTGGCCGAACAATTGGCCCACCATTCCGTGTTATTCTTCGGTCACGGCGCGGCTAAGTTTCAGGCCTTGCTGGGAGAACAACCTAATGCTGGTTTCCTGGCGGGCATTGAGCCGTCGGCTATTTCGGTGGGGCAGTTGGGCGTAGCTGCATTTCACCGGCAGCAATTCCAGGACGTAGCGTACTACGAACCGTTTTACCTGAAAGAAGTGTACACAACCACGCCGAAAGCGAAGTAGCGCGGACTTTGTAGTCCGCGAATCAGCGAGACTGAACATTCATTATTAAATACGCGGACTACCAAGTCCGCGCTACATCCAATGGAACCTCTCTTCGTCAACCGCGTCGCCAACTCCGGCCTCGTCACCCTCAACTTGGAAGAGTTTATTCACCCCGGCGAGCGGATGGTGTACGATATTAAAGACAACCTCTTCCACGGCCTGATGCTGCGCGAAAAGGACTTCCGTGAGTTCGTGAAAACCAACGATTGGACGCATTACGACGGTAAAAACGTCGCCATCATCTGCTCGGCCGATGCCATTGTGCCCACCTGGGCTTACATGCTGCTCGCTACCAAACTCCAAGGCCACGCCCACCGCTATGTCTTCGGCAACCTTGATGCCTTGGAGCAATCGCTGTTCGACGAAGCCATCGCTGCGATTGATACCGAAGAATACCGCGACGCCAAAGTAGTGGTGAAAGGCTGCGGCGACAAGCCTGTGCCCACCTTCGCCTACGTGGCCATCATGCAAAAGCTACTGCCCGTCACGAGCAGCATCATGTACGGCGAGCCGTGTAGCACCGTGCCGCTCTACAAAAAGCCCAAAGCCGCTAGCATAGCCGAGTAGGCGGACCGGTTCGGTTGTCATGCTGAACGCAGTGAAGCACCTTATCACGTTATAACAAGTTGTTCAGACGAGGTAAGGTGCTTTACTGCGTTCAGCATGACATACCAGATGCTCAACAGGCGCAATAATGCTTCGCATCTTTGCACCATGCCCGAGCTTACCCGAACCCCTTATAAAATCACCTTCCTCACCGGTGCGGCTATCGTCATTGCCAACATGGTGGGCACGGGCGTTTTCACCAGCCTCGGTTTCCAGGTGCTGGGCATCCAAAGCGGCTTTGCGCTGCTGATGCTATGGCTGGTGGGGGGCCTCATCGCTCTCTGCGGAGCCGTGAGCTATGCCGAGCTGGCTTCGGCCATGCCCCGCTCGGGCGGCGAATACCACTACCTGAGCCAGATTTATCATCCTGCGCTGGGGTTCCTCTCGGGCTGGGTGTCGGCCACGGTGGGCTTTGCAGCCCCTACCGCCCTAGCGGCGCTGGCCCTGGGCCAATACGCCAAAAGCGTGTGGCCAGGCTTGGAGCCGCAGTGGCTGTCGGTGGCCGTGGTACTGGCCTTGTCATTGGTGCACGGCAGCAGCACCCGCGTTGGCAGTCGCCTCCAAATCATCATTACCGCCCTCAAAGTAGGTGTGCTGGTGGTATTCATCGGCGCGGGCATGGTGGTAGGGGAGGGGCAGCCCATCAGCTTCCGGCCCGATGCCGCCGGCTGGCGCGCCCTGCTCAGCCCCGCCTTCGCCGTGAGCCTCGTGTATGTGAGCTACGCCTACTCTGGCTGGAATGCCGCCGTGTACGTGACGGGCGAAATCGAAAATCCGAAGCGCAACCTCTCCCGCATCTTGTTGGCCGGCACCGCCGTAGTGCTTCTATTATATGTAGGGTTGAACTATGTGTTCCTCCGCTCCACGCCAATGACGGAATTGGTGAGCGGTGCCAAAGCCGTTTTTCCGCAGCCATTAGAGGTTGGTTTCGTGGCCGCCACTTCGCTGTTTGGGGATGCCGTGGGCCGGCTGATGGGCGGCGTTATCGCTGTTCTACTGGTTTCTACCATCAGCTCAATGATTTTCGCCGGACCGCGCATCGTGCAAACGATGGGCGAGGACATTCCGGCCTTGCGTTTCTTAGCACCAAAAAGCCGGGCCGGTATTCCCGTCCGTGCGCTGCTACTTCAGACAGGTATCACCCTGCTGTTTGTTGTGAAGCCAGGTTTTCAATCGGTACTGGTTTACGCTGGCTTTGTGCTAAACCTGTTCACCTTCCTCACCGTGCTGGGTTTATTCGTCCTGCGCATCCGCCAGCCCGCTTTGCCACGCCCGTATCGCGCCTGGGGCTACCCCATTACACCCCTTATTTTCCTCGGGCTGAGCGGCTGGACGCTGGCCTTCATCCTGCGCGACAAACCGCTGGAGTCGCTCTACGGCCTGGCTACTCTGGTAATCGGGGCGTTGGTCTACTTCCTCACCACGCGCCCGGCAGCTTCCCCGGCAGCCCCCAAGGGTGAAGCGCTTCCGTAACTTGCGGCTTCATTGGATGCTTCGGCAGCCTGCCGTCACACTTTATATAGTATAATGTCCCTTCGCACCGCCGCGCTTCGGCTCCTGCCCGCCGCCCTGCTCTTGCTCTCCGCTTGCTCCGAGTCGAACACCAAACAGGAAACCGCGACTTCCGTCAGGAAAGAAACCATGGCCAGCACGGCCGATGCTATCGATTCCACCAAATCGCCCGTCGCCACCTCGGCTAAAACTGCTGCCGTCCCCAAGCCCACCGCCACCCCCGATACCGCCTACGCGCAGGACGTCGCCCTCTTCCTCGGCGGCCTCCAGCCCAGCCAGCACAGCGACCTCACTGCCCTGGCTGCCACGCCCGCTTGGCAGGCCTTCGCCAAAGACCAGGACAAAAGCTGGGATAAATACCGCGCCACGCACACCACGCGCATGATCCAGTGGGCCAACACCGAACTGGATTCCGTGCACGCCAACAGCCCCACAATCTTCTACCCCTTCAGCGGCCCCGATTTCCTGAACGTCTTCACGATGTTCCCTACCAGCCAAACCTACGTCCTGATGGGGCTCGAACCCGTCGGCAGCATTCCCGCCCGCACCTCGCTCGAAAACCCCAAGCTCCTGCCCGCCGTCAAAACCTCGCTCTGGTCGGTGCTCAATTTCAGCTTCTTCCGCACCAACGACATGGCCGTCGACCTGAAATCGGTCGAACTCGACGGTGCCCTGCCGTTGATGATGCTCTTCGCCGCCCGCACCGGCAACCAAATCACCGCCATCCGCCCCGTCCAGCTCAATACCGCCGGCCAGCTCCAGGATGCCCCTAAAGACACCACCCAAACACCCAACCCGAAAGCCATTCCCGGCGTCGAAATGAAGCTCCGTGGCCCCGACGGCCAACCCAAAACCGTCTACTACTTCTCTGCCGACCTCAGCGACTGGAAGCTTACCTCCAAAAGCGCCCCGCTGGAATTCGTGCGCCACCTCGGCCCCCTCACCACCTACGTGAAGTCGGCCACCTACCTCATGCACAAGTCGTATTTCAATAAAGTGCGCCGCACCGTCCTCCGCCGCAGCCGCTACATCCTGCAAGACGATTCCGGCATCGCTATGAAGTACTTCCAGAAAGGCGCTTGGCAGTTCAACTATTACGGCACCTACCGCCGCCCCATCAACCTCTTCGCTAAGCAATACCAGCCCGAACTCACCGCCGCCTACCGCGACACCCTCCACAAACCCAAGCCGCTCCCCTTTGGCACCGGCTACAACTGGCGTCAAACCGACTCCAACCTAATGTTGGCCAAACGCCTGGTTCCCTTGGCCGATTAAATAACTCGAAAACTGCCCCACAGGGCCGTGGTGGCAACATCACGGCCCTTTTTATTTCGATGTTCTATGAAAACCTATCACCAATCTTGCCCCACCTTATACTATATAATAGGAGCGGCTATTCTATTGACGATAACAACCCTAACCGCAAAAAGTCGTCTGGCACCCCCTCTCCACAGGAGAGGGGGCTGGGGGGTGAGGTTAACGCCAGGAGAATCCCCAATACTAGACTCCCTAATCCAAACCAATCCCATATTAAAGAGAGTCGCTACCAATCCCCAATACGAACTCCAAATCATCTACACCCAAATCAACCGCGACGCCCAAAACCGTCCCACCTTCACCCCCCACACCTACCACCTCAACCCCCAGCAATACTTCAACCCAGCCAGCTTAGTCAAACTCCCCGTCGTAGCGCTCTCCCTCGAAAAGCTTAATGACCTCAACAAACCGGGAGTCACCCGCCGCACCATCATGGCCACCGGCACCGCCTACCGCTGCCAGACCCCCGTCCCCTTCGCCGCTCCCGCCGACAGCGACCGCACCGCCACCGTCGGCAACTACATCAAGCGCATGCTCCTGGTAAGCGACAACCTCGCCTACAACCGCCTTTACGAATTCCTCGGCCAACGTCCCCTTAATGAGCGCCTCGCCCAACTCGGATACCGCAACGTCCGCATCACCCGCCGCTTCGCCCCCTGCGACACCGCCGCCAACCGCCACACCAACCCCATCAGTTTCCACACCCCCCAAGGCGACACCTTATATAAGCAGCCCGCCCAATACAACTTTATCGCCTACACCAGCCCCCTCGGCCGCGTCCTAAAAGGCCGCGCCCACCAGGCCGGCCGCCGCATCATCCCCGAACCCTACGATTTCACCACCGCCAATCACCTCCCGCTCCCCGCCATCACCGCCCTCCTCCAAAGCATCCTCTTCCCCGAATCCGTCCCGACCTCCCAGCGCCTCCGCCTTACCCCAACCGATTACGCCTTCCTCCGCCGCTACCTCCACGCCACTCCCCACGAGTCCGGCTTCCATCCCTACGCCCCCGCCCGCTACTTCGACGCCTACAAAAAATACCTCTACTACGGCCGCAACCCCGAAATCCCCCACCAATCCACCCTCCGCATCTACAACATCGTCGGCATGTCGCACGGCTACCTCGCCGATGTCGCCTACTTCGCTGACTCCCTGCACCAGTCCGAATTCCTCCTCAGCGCCGTCCTATACGTCAACCAAGACGGTATCATCAACGACGGCGCCTACGAATACGACAGCATCGGCCTTCCATTCCTCGCCCAACTAGGCCACCAAATCCAGCAATACGAGTCCCAACGCCCCCGCCAATACCGTCCCAACCTCACCGAATTCTTCGCCCCCGAACCAATCCGCTAAAAATTTCTAAAAGTCTCCTACTGTATAAGTCGCTGATTCCAAATGCCCCGTCGCGCCAAAGCCGCCGCCGCTACGTCTGCTCTTAACAAAAGTTGCTCGTCACCCCTTGCTGTCCCAAAAAATCCTCCTACTTTTGCACTCCCAATCGCCAACAGGGCATCGGGTTCTGCCAAAGCAACTGCTCCAACAGAAATTTGACCAGTAAGGAACTTCGTGCTCGCCGTACTTGTATTGCCCGCCGTGCCGCTTCGCAAATGCCTTCGAAAATTAAAGTTCGGAAGCCCTTGTGAAAGCCGAAAAAAGTTTCTTACCTTTGCACCCCGCTTCAACAGGAGGCGGCTACGGATTGAAACGCGAAACGAAGAAAAAATAAAATTTTTCGCCTTTTGCTTGTCGGTTCAAAACTTCTGCTTACCTTTGCACTCCCAATCGCAAGAAGGGAAAATAAGAGGAAGAAAAACAGGCTGCTAACAGCCACACTATCACCTCAAATGGAAGTGATACACGTTCTTTGAATGGTTGGAAAAGACAAATAGTAAGGACTACAAGTCGCAAGACAAGTAGTAGAAATTACAAGCGTAACACGAATACACAGAACTCGTCAAGACGAGTCGGATTCGCACTCGACATCAGCCCTGCTTCGGCAGGGTGTAGAAGAATTTTACAATGGAGAGTTTGATCTTGGCTCAGGATGAACGCTAGCGGCAGGCCTAATACATGCAAGTCGAACGGTGGTAGCAATACCATAGTGGCGCACGGGTGCGTAACGCGTAGCCAACCTACCCGAATCTGGGGGATAGCCCGCCGAAAGGCGGATTAATA
>NZ_JAUQON010000012.1 GCF_030580955.1 Hymenobacter convexus
GCTCTGGCTGCCGCCCAGCCCGCCACCTCCGCCGAGCCCGCCGGCCCCACCGGTGGCCCCCGTCAGGCCGCCGCCCGCGCCACCAGCCGCAAAGTCGCCGCTGCCGCCGCCGCCGCCGGCCACCAGGACCCGGTTGGTCAGGGCCGTGCCCCCGGCGCGGATGTCGCTGGCCCCGCCGCCGCCATCCTGGTAGGTACTGGCACCGCCGCCGTTGTAGCCGCCAGCGCCCGCGGTCCCGGCTCCGCCCACCACCACGGTGAGCACCTGGCCCGGCGTCACAGCCAGCGTGGCCTGCACCCGCCCGCCCCCGCCCCCGCTGGATGCCCCGGCCATGTCCACGGCCAGCGACGTCACGCCCGCCGGCACGGTGTAGGTCTGCACCCCGCCCGTGTAGGCAAACGTCACGCTCGTTGCGGGCGGCGGGGTGGTGTCAGCCAGGGCCGCCACCCATCTGGTACCGTTCCAGGTGTTGAGCAGCCTGGTGCTGGTATTATAGATGGTCAGGCCCGCCGCTGGGGCGGCGATGGCGTCGCGCTGGGTCTGGCTCAGGCGCGGGGGCAGCAGCCCCTTGGCGGTGCTGCTCACGTCGAGCGCGGCCGAGGGGTCGGGGGTGCCGGCCGTGCCGATGCGCACGCCGCCGGTTTGGGCCTGAGCGGCCAGCGGTACAGTGGCCAGTAGCCCAACCAGGAGCGCTAGGCCCCGGCCCGCGCCGCGCCGCAACGGCGCCGAAATAGAGGAGAGACGTTGCATAAGAAAACGGAACATGGGATTAGCGAAAAGCGAATGAATGGTGGGGACTGCGGAGGGCAGCGGGGCCGGCGCTGCCGAACAGCGGCGTCGCGGAGAAAAAGGCGTCTTGGTTTGTAAGGAGGTATGCCAAAAAACCAAGGCAAGCGCCGGCCGGCAGGTGCGCCCACGGGGGCAATGCCCGGCCAGCGAGGCTGCCGCTCTTAAGGTTTTCCCACATGGGTTTGTTGCGTCCGTAACCCGTCGTTGGCTTTGTGTTGGGGCAGTGGCTGCAGTGGCCGCAACTGCCCCACAAAATTCCTCCTTTTCCGCCCAACACGTGTGCACATTCCTGCCAATCTTGCACAAACTGGAGGCTGAGCTGCATTTTGGCAGAAAATTGCACGTGCCCAGCGGGCCCGCTTCGCTGCTTCTGCCACTGTCGGGATTTCCCGCGTGTGCTTTCATTTTTCCCCACTCACGCGCTGCCCCTAACTGGCCCCCGGCGGCGCGACAACGCTCCCGGGCGCGCCACCCGGCGCGGGGGTGACGGCGTACGACGCGCTATGCCGCTCTCCGCGGCGCGCTAAGGACGGGGGGGACGGTAGTCGCTGGGCCGGCGGCCAAACCGCTCGACGTAGAGGTCGCTGAAGTTCCGGGCCGAGCCGAAGCCCACCGCCTCGGCCACCGCCGCCACCGTGCCGAAGCCGCCCGCTTCGAGCAGCAGCCGGGCTCGGTGCAGTCGCATTTCACGCAGCCAGGCCGCGGGCGTAAGGCCCGCCAACTCGCCGAGCCGGCGGTAGAGCGTGCGCTCGCTCACGGCCAGCAGGCGGGCCAGCTCGGGCGGGCCAAACCGCTCATCGGCCAAGTGCGCGGCCACGCGCGCCTGCCATTGCTCCAGCTGTTCGCCCGCCCCGGCTGGCGGCGGAGCTAGAACTTCGGCCCCGCCTGTCTCCGCCGCGACTAGCGCGGCCACTGCAACAGCGGCCGGCTCGTTCACCTCTTCCACCGGCCGGGCGGCAAATTGGCGGCGCACGTCGTGGCGGGCCAGCAGCGTGCGCACCCGGGCCAGCAGTTCAGCTGGGGCGAAGGGTTTGGTCAGGTAATCGTCCACGCCCACGGTGAGGGCGGTCCGGCGGTGGGCCGAATCGGCCCGGGCCGTAAGCATGAGCACGGGCACGCCGGCCCGCGCGGGGTCGGCCTTGAGGCGGGCCACCAACTCCGTGCCGCTCAGGCGCGGCATCATGGCGTCGGTGGCGATGAGGTCGACGGGCGCTTCGCGGCTCAGCAGCTCCAGCGCCTCCTGGCCGTCGGCGGCGGTGAGCACCTCGCAGGTGGAGGACAGCAGCTCGCCCAGGTACTCGCGCAGGTCGGGCTGGTCTTCCACCACCAGCACCCGCGGACGGGAGAAGTATGCAGGGGAAGCAGCGACGGCATCCGTTGCGGTGGCTCGCCCGGTTCCTTCGGCCTCCCCGTCCTCAAATCGAGCCGCTTTAACGGCATCACGCTGGGCTTGCATCTGCTCGTCCGTCGCTACCTCCGCCGGGAAACGCAGGGTGAAAGCGGCGCCCTGGCCCGGCGTGCTGTTCAGCGTGAGCCTGCCGCCCAGCAGCTCGGCCAGCTCGCGGCTCAGGGCCAGGCCCAGACCGGTACCGCCCTGCGCCTGGCTTTGCGGGCTTTGGTAAAACCGCTCGAACACCCGCTCCTGCTCGGCCGGCGCGATGCCGGGGCCGGTGTCGCACACGGTCAGGGTATAGTACCCGTCGGCGGCGGGCAAGACGGCCGTCAGGCGCACGGTACCGCTGGCGGGGGTGTGGTTCAAGGCGTTGCCTAACAGGTTGGTCAGAATCTGGTCCACTTTGTCGGCGTCGAAAAACAGGAACAGCTTCTCGGGCAGCGGCTCGGCGCCGTGCAGGGCCAGGCCCCGGGCGGCGGCCAGCGGGGCAAACGACGCCACCACCCGCCGCAGAAAAGGTGCTACGGCCGTGGGCTCGGGCTGCACAGGCAGGCGGCCGGCCTGCAGGCGCGTTAGGTCCAGAATGCGGTTCACCAGCTCGTGCAGGCGCCGGGCTTGGCGGTGGGCCAGGGCCACGGGCGCGCGCGCAGCTGGGGGCAGCTTGTGCGCGGGGTTGCTCAACAGCCCTTCGAGGGGCGCCAGCACCAGCGTGAGCGGGGTGCGCAACTCGTGGCTGGCGTTGGCAAAAAACTGGTTTTTAGCCGCGTCCAACTCGCCCAGTCGCTCGGCCTGGGCGTGCAGTTGGGCGGTTTGGACGGCCAGCCGCCGGTTGAGGCGGCGGGTGATGTAGAAGGCCAGCGAAATGGCCAGCGCCAGCAAGGCCAGCAGCCCGGCCCCGGCCCCGGCCAGGCGCACCAGGCGGGCCTGCTGGCGTTCGCGCTCGGTGAGGTGGGCAATCTGGGTGGCCTGCTCGCGGGCACGAAACCGGCCCTCGGTCGCGGCTAGGGCCGCAAACTGCTGGGCCTGCCGCAGCGTGTCGGTGATACCCTGAGTGCGACAGGCGTACAGGTAGGCGCTGTCGTAGCGGTCAACCCGGGCATAAGCCTGTGCCAGCTGTTTAGTGGTTTGGCTCAGGGGCAGTGAGCTGTGTAGTTGCTGGTAACTCCGCCGCAGCGGCCGCAACAAGGTCAGCGCGACGACCGGCTCTCCCATGGCCAGGGCAAAGCCCGCCAGCTTCTGGCAGGACTTGCGCTGGGAAGAGGTGGGGGTTTCTTGGGTGAGCAGGGCCACGGCCTCGGCCAGCAGGCGGCGGGCACGTTCGGGCTGCGCCGCGTGCTGCTGCCAAGCGGTTAGCCCCAGCGTTAAGGCCCGCGTCTCCGTGTAGGCAAAGTCCTGGCCCTGCCAAAGGGCCGTCGTCGTGTGGGCCGAAACCCCGTGCAGCAGCCAGGCGCGGGCGCGGGCCAGCCAGGGGGCCGCCTTCGCGGGCGCTCCGGCCTGCAGCGCCAGTTGCGCCGGCACCAAGCTGAGGCCCGTGATTAGCAGGGCAACATTGGGGTCGGCGCGTCGGGCAGCGGGCGAGGTCCCCGCCTGTAACATGGCCGTGGCTTCGGCAACCAGGGCGGTGGCGTCGGCGTCCGACCGGCGGCTGTGCCCCTCCAGCACCAGGGGTAGGTAATAGTTCAGCAACACGTCGGCCAGTATCACCCCCGCTCCGACCCCGGCGGGAAGTTGCTGTTCGTAGCGGCGCGCAGTGGCCAGCGCCTGCTCATAGGCGACTTCGGCCTGGGAATAGTTACCCTGGGCCGCGTACGTTTCGCCTATCAAGCTCTGCATCCAGCTAATACCGGCCAAGATGTGCTGCTTCTGGTAGAGGTTCCGGCCCCGCTCGTAGTAGCGCAGGGCCTGCGGCAAGCGGCCTAAGGCGCGATAGGCTGAGCCGGTATTGGCCAGAATACCGGCCAGCGGGGCTTCTTCCAGCCAGCTGATAGCGGCGGGCTGGGCCGTGGCCGGGGATGGCACCGAACTGCTGTCGAAGCCCGCCACGCGAAACTGCCGGGCCGCTTGCCGGTAGTAGTAAAGTGCGCTGTCGTAGTTGCCACGCCAATAGTGCTGTATCCCGATGGTGTGAGCCAACTTTATTACCTCAACCGGCAGTTGCTTCCGTTGCCGGACACCGGCCAGCCGCCAAGCTCTCCCCAGGTAATAGAACGCGGAGTCGGGGCGATGCAGGGCTAAAAAATCATTCGCCAAGCGCACGCACGCCCGCAGTCGGGCCAGCGAGTCGGCAGGCCAACGGGCACGGGCTGCTTGCAGGCGGGCCAGGTCGGCGGGCCGGAGTGGTGGCCGGGCCAGGGAACGGGGCCGCGGGCGCAGGGTATCGGCGCGCCGGCTGGCCGGCGCGCGCTGTAGGGAGTCGTGGCGGGCATCCCCGTGGGCTTGGGCCACGCGCACGGCCGGCAGACCGCGCAGGTCGTGGGCGAGGGCCGCCGGGCGGGCGTCGGCGAATGCAAGCCCAGGCAGTAGAAGCAACGCGCCAAACAGCCTGCGAATCAACTTTTTTCGGCGGCCCGGACCAGACAACTGCTGGAACAGTTCTATAATACAGTGCATAACAGCTTCATAACAAGCGCGGTGCTCGGGCCTAAGAGGCGTCAAAAATATGTCCCAATCTTGTTGTTCGGCGCCTCTTTCACCGGTCAGGCTCAATAGAGAACGGCGGCTGGCTTACGTGTTCCGCGATGCAGCGCGCCGGGATTTCTGCACCAGCGTCGCTTGCAAGCGGCTTCGGCCCAAACCGGATTCCCAGCGCCTGCACCCGCGGCTTTTCCTGCGCTACCGCTCACCATGTCGAGAACTGCCGATACGTCGGGTGCTGTGGTGCCGATGCCCACGTTGTTAGTCGGGGTCTGGTGGGCCAGCAGCCCCCGACCGAGCAGGAAGGACTAGCTGGAGCCTTTACAGAAGTAAAACGCCGGGGAGGAAAAGGTTTTCATCATTTATAATAACGAGCGTGTCAAAATAGGAAAGCAGGCGGCAACGGGTGGGGATGCCCACGAATGGGCAATGTTCACCGGAGCCGTTTCGCCCTGGCTTTCACGCTTGGTACTATCTCACCCATACTCCATCGTTGGTCCTGCCCCTGTGGGAGCCAGTCATGTGCCTACAGGCGCTATCTATGCTTACATAAAGCTCCTAATTCCCACACCAAAACATGTGCGCATTTCTGCCAATTTCGCACAAACGAGCTTTTGTGCTGCATTTTGGCAGGGATTTGCGCTTGTTTAAGGACCTAGCTCTGGGTTTCCCTAGCAGTTGAGCTTGCCACACGGGCTTTGCCGCTGCCCTGCAGCTTGGCGGCGAGTTACACTTAGGACATGCGTTAATGACCAGAGAAGTGGCGGGCGGGACCAGCGGGCGTAACCGTGAAGGTCATCAGCTCCACTAACGGAATTAACCGTTCAGTGAAAGGGTCCAAGTAGCGAAACGAGCCTATTACAATGCCGGCTAGTGCGGTGCGCCGTTCAGGGGCAAGGCCACGGAGAAGGTGGTGCCCCGGCCTTCCTGACTCTCCACGCGGAGCGTGCCCCCGTGCCCCTGCGCGATGATATCATGGCTCAGACTCAGCCCCAGTCCGGTGCCTTCGCCGGTGGGCTTGGTGGTGAAGAAGGGCTGGAATATCTTGGCCAGTACCGCGGCCGGCATGCCCGGGCCGTTGTCACTCACCCGGATTTCGACGTGGCCGTTCACCCGCTCGGTGGCCACTCCGACGGTGGGCGCGTAGCCCGCCTCGCCGGTCTGCTGGCGCTGGCGCACGGCGTAGAACGCGTTGTTGAACAGGTTGAGCAGCACCCGTCCGACATCGGCGCCCACGGCCTCGACCAGCGGCAAATCCGGTGCAAAGTCGGTTGTCAGCGCGGCGTTGAAGCTTTTGTCTTTGGCCCGCAATCCCTGGTAGGCCAGGCGCAGGTATTCGTCGCAGAGCGGGTTGAGGTCGGTCGGCGCCCGCTCGCCGGTGCTTTGGCGTGAGTGCTCCAACATGCCCTTCACAATGCCCGCCGCCCGGCGGCCGTGCTCGGTGATTTTGCCCAGGTTCTGGCGCACGTCGGCGGCCAGGGCCGCTACCTCTCCCGTGTCGCCCGCCGCCTGGGCTTCTTCCAGCTCGCTCATCAGCTCGGCGCTGACTTCGGAGAAGTTGTTGACGAAGTTGAGCGGGTTCTGAATCTCGTGGGCGATGCCGGCGGTTAGTTCGCCCAGGCTGGCCATTTTCTCCTTCTGAAGGAGCTGCGCCTGCGTGGCGCGCAGGTTGGTGAGCGAGCGCTGCAGCTCGCCGGTGCGCTGGGTCACCTGCGTTTCGAGCGTTTCATTTTGAGCGGCCAGCAGGGCTTGTTTCTCCTGCTCCTGGGCCAGGGTTTGGGCCGAAAGGCGTTCGACTTCGCCCAGCTTGACTGCCAGCAGTTGGGCATCGAGGGCAAACTCTCGGGCCAGGTACAGCGAAATGGCCAAGACCGGAGCCAGGCCCGCCAGTGTCCACAGCGCCCCGTAAATGAGAGGATAAGCGTCCAACGACGCCC
Organism: Hymenobacter convexus; assembly: GCF_030580955.1. Classification (GTDB taxonomy): domain Bacteria; phylum Bacteroidota; class Bacteroidia; order Cytophagales; family Hymenobacteraceae; genus Hymenobacter. The sequence goes on from NZ_JAUQON010000012.1 coordinate 6,754, forward strand.
ACTGCGGAAACAGGGCGTCCAGCGCCACCATCGCCAGCACCAGCAGCAAGCCCGTGGCAAAGCCGCTGCCGACCAATAGGCTCCCGCGTTGGCGACGCTGCACGGCTTGCCACGTCAGGCGAATCTGCATCAGCGTCGTCCCCACGAAAACGCTCAGGTAGGGCCAGGAAGAGGGGGGGGCGCCGAGCAAGTTGGAATACGCCTGCCAGGGCACCAACAGGCCGGCTAACAGGCACAGGCCCGCGTACACCCAGCCGGGCCGCATGCCAAACAAGGCGTAGAGCGCCCGCAACCCGGCAATAAATCCGAAATACAGCACCGCATACCGGACGATGGAAAGCACCAAGCTGGTCCCTCCCAATACAAGGCGTGGCGGGTAAAGAACGTTGAGCAAATAGTCCGCCACCGCCAGCAGCGCATACAGGGCGAAGTAGGCGTTGGCGCGTTGGGCCGGGTTGTGGCGAAAAAACGCCACGTGCAGCAAGCAGAGCAGCAGGAACATCCCGGCTTTCAGGGCCGAGAGCGAATCCGCGATTTTCGCTTGCTCCGCTTGCTGGCGCAACTGCGGCTGTTTGCACAAGCGAAGCTCAAAATCCATTAAATGCTCGCTTGGGACCCGCCAGGCCCGCCCGGGCAGCGCGGGCCGGTAAGGGGCAAAGCGGACGGCCAACAGCAGTTCCGGCCCAGGGCCGGACCAAACCAAGTCCATATTCAGCAGCGAGCCCCGGCGGCTGACGGGCCGCACCCGGGCGGGGAGGGTGCTGAAGATGCCGGAGCGGCCGATGCGGCGGCCATCGGCGTACACTTCCAGGCCCGCCGATTGTTCGGCCAGTTGCAGTGCCAACGCCTGGGCCCGCAGGCTATCAACCAGGCGCAGGCGCAGCCGAAACCACCCCGCGCCGGCGCGGGCGCGCACCGGGAGCGGCAAGCCATTGCGGGCCACGGTAACCGTATCCCAGCCGCTATCATCAAAGCCCGGCTGGGCCCAGGCGGGGTCGTCGCCGGCGTGGTAGCGCCAGCCCTTTTGTAGCAGCAGGCCGGCGGCGGGCAGGGCATTTATGCGCAGCGCAGCGGTGTCGGCGGGGGACCGCGGCGTGGCCCGGGCGGGCAGGGCCAGCAGCCAGATGGCCGCCAGCAACAGAACGTAACGCATGGGGCAGGGCCACGCCGCCAGCCCTGCGCGGCAGTGGAATGAATTAAAGGGAAAGTTGGGCTTTGAACAGGCAAGCTACGACCCAATGGGGTGCTTTTTACCCGCCACCGGGGTGACAACCAACAATGTTGGAAATGCCAGTGCTGACCGAGGGCGTGAGTTTAAGCAAAGGGTGGATTTCGTATTCTATTTCCCAAATCCACGCTGCCCCATGTGGGCTGGCTCATTCATCGCCTTAGTTAAAAGAGGGCAAAAGTCGCATGTGCTCACTCTTTCAGGAATTGTCCACGAAGGAGGCAGGTGCTATTTAATATCCAGCCGATTAAGTTGGCTCATAAACTATGGGTCAACTATGATGGCACTAACCAGTTGGCCATACTGCCATGCTTTGCATTAATCATTTACTAGATGATGTTAGCTATGCTGGTCCTCGGCTCCGTATGGCGTGCCTTTCTGGTCCTACTCGTGCTATGTAAGAGTTGCCTGCGCTTGTACTAATGAGCATACGAACGCGGGCAGCCCCGTTAATCGAAGCCAGAGCAATTCGCGTCGAGCGGCAACTTTACTAGGGCGCTGATGAGACCTGTTTCCTTTAAGCGTGCTGGTAATTGAATCACGATATCGTGGCAATGGGTTTGTTGTCAGGTACTGGCTCGCAAATCCGTGAGTGGGCTCAAATAATTTCCAAAATCGGATAGGGGTATTAAAGACATCGTGTCTCTTAGAGTCAGCCAAGTCGGCATCGCGGGCATTGGTCGAGTGACTGATTCAAACGGCCGATTACGTGGCCCCTGGCCCGCCAAGGCATTCATCTTTGATATAAAACCGCAAGGAATGGGTTGCGCCCGCCTTGCGGCCCCATACTACTCCTCATTTAGCGCTCCGCCATGCAACGTTTCGAAGACGACACTGACGGCCTGCTCCGCACGGTATTGAAAGCCGATGAATATGCCCGGTTGCAAGCCAAGCGCGCTTCCCGGAAACGGGTCCGGATTTCTGGGAGGCGGCCACCCGAGTAAGAAGAGCTCGCGCGCCAAGTCCCGGCTTGTCGCATGATGCTAACTATACCAAAGGGGAGCGGAGCGACCTGCCGCACTGCGCTGATTAATAGTCTTTCTGCGCGGCCAAGGCAAGTAACCTGCCCCTTTACAAGAACCCTGGTTCAGCGCGGCTGGTGCACGGAAACCACCAGGCTGAGCCGTGGTAGTGCGGCGCAGGTGCCCTACCTGAGGTAAGGCACCTGCGCCGCCATGTTTGATTCATTTTTCACCATTTCTTCCAACTTTTATGCGGATTTCTTCCCTCCTACGACTAGCCAGCGCGGCAATGCTGCTGTGCTCCATGAGCAGCTTCGGCTGCGAAAAAGAAAATGTCGGCCCCAACGGCGGCTGCCAGAAGAAAACCACGACGACCACCACCACGACCACCACGACGACTGGTACCACTAAACCCGGCGGGGCCAGCTAAAATACCCGTGGCGGCTCCGTGGCCGCCGCGGGCTTGGTGGGGCCTGGCCTTTCTCTGCGAAGAAAGGCCAGGCTTTGCGGCCGGATTTTGCGCTGGCGGCGTGGTTTTTTCATGCTATGCAGCGGGCGGCTTACTCGCAACAGTTGATTGCGCTCATTCAACCCCCTTTTTCCTTAACCAAGGTGCTACCCTATTCATCTACCAACCGCAACCGACCATCTCCGCTGCACGAAGCAGCAAGCGACCTTATCAAAGCCTATTTGCCAGCAGGTCGCCCCCTCACGCCCACGATGCACCTGCGCGATGAAGTCGGGCTGGATTCGCTTGAGTTTGTGGAGCTGGCAATGCGTCTGGAAAGCCGCTTCCGGGTGACGCTGCCCGATGAACAAATTGGCAAATGGCAGACGGTGGCCGATGTGTTGCATTGCCTGGACCAGTTTGTGCCGCAGCAAGTATCGCAGGCCGTTTAGCACCTGATATTTTGACTACACCAGCTACCGAATATTTGGGCAGGATTGTGACTGCCGCAGGTTTAATGGGCCGATACCAAAGGGCCCTGTTGCTGGTGGCGGGCCTGCTCGCGGCTGGTTCCGCCGTGGGCCAAACCGCCGAAACAGGGCAACGGCCGATGCCCGCCGATAGCAGCAGTCACCGGCCAGAAACGGATGTTTCCGACGTGGCCCGCCGCCTCTTTCCACGCCTGCTTTCCTCGGCGCGCGACACGGCGGCGGTAGCGCCCGGGCGACGGTACACGGTGCTGCTGCCGGCGGTGAGCTATTCGCTGGCCACGCGCGGCTTGGCCCAGGTGGCCAGCAGCACCGCCTTCCGGCGCCCCGGGGCCAACATGTCGAGCGTGGTGGCGTCGCTGGCTTACACCCAGAACAACCAGTTGGTATTCAGCACCATTTCCTCGGTGTGGACCGCTGCCAACCGCTACTACCTAGTGGGTGACTGGCGCCTGATGCACTACCCGCTAAGTACCTACGGCCTGGGCATGCACACCACCGTAGCCAATGCCATTCCCATGGATTACAAGTACCTGCGGCTGTACCAGAGCGTGCTGCGCCAGGTGCGACCCCGCCTGTACGCGGGCCTGGGCTACCAGCTCGATTACCACTGGGACGTGACGAGCCAGCAGAACCAGCGGCCCGTGGCGGCCGTGTCGGAGCACCGGCAGGGCGTGCAGGGCAGTTCCACGTCGTCGGGCGTGGCGCTTACGCTGCTCTACGACAGCCGCAGCAACGGCATCAACGCCGTGGCGGGCGGCACCTACCTGAACCTGCTGCTGCGCTCAAATAATGGGGCCCTGGGCAGCGACGCCAACTACCAGTCCATCATCGTCGATGCGCGCCGATACCTGCGCCTGCGGCCCGGCTCGCGCAATGTGCTGGCCCTGTGGTCCTACGACGCCTTTGTTTTTGGCGGGCAGGCCCCGTTCCTCGACCTGCCCGGCACGGGCTGGGATACCTACAGCAATACCGGCCGCGGCTACATTCAGGGCCGCTACCGGGGCCAGGGCTTCCTCTACACCGAAGCCGAATACCGCTACGGCATCACCCACAACGGCCTGCTTGGCGGGGTCGTTTTCGTGAATGCCCAGAGTGCCTCGGAGCCCCGCCGCCAGCGGTTCGACGCGGTGGCCCCCGCCGCCGGCGTGGGCCTGCGCCTGAACATCAATAAGCACACGCGCACCAACCTGGCCGTGGACTACGGCGTAGGCCTGCAGGGCTCTCGGGGACTGTTTTTCAACTTTGGAGAGGTGTTTTAAATCCTTTGTAAGTATGCAGTTAGCTGTTCTCGCTCGCTCATCTCTGCGGTCCTGCTGGGGGTGCTTGCTGCTTTTGCTATTCACGGGGTTGAGGGAAAGCACGGCCCACCCCATGCCCAACTCCCTGGTGGTGCTGGACCTGCAGCCGGGCGGCGTGGCCGCCGAGTTACAACTGCCGCTCAGCGAATTGGAGCCGGCTTTTGGGCACGACATCGCTCAGCATCCCCAAAGCGTAGTGACCACCTTCGGCCCTGAGTTGCGGGCCTACCTTGCCCGGCACGTGCGCCCCGTTAGCCCGGACGGCCGGCCGTGGACGGTGCGCGTGGGCGAGCTGCAGGTGCACGCGGCCGAGCAAACCGCCACCGGGCCCTATCAGGAGCTCACCGCCCAGCTGTGGCTGCAACCGCCGGCCGGGGCCAGCCCGCGCACGTTCACGCTGCGCTACGACGTCATCCTGCACCAGGTCGTCACGCACGTGGCGCTGGTGTCGGTGCGGCGCGACTGGGAGGCGGGCCGCGTGGCCGCCGATGCGCTGACCGAAGTGGGCATCATTCGGCTCGACGTGGTGAACAACGTCATTCCCCCACTGGAGGTAAATCAGGGCGGGGCCGGCGGCGGCTGGTGGGCCGGCTTCCGGGGCATGGTGGGGCTGGGGGTGCGCCATATTGCCGAGGGCACCGACCACCTGCTGTTTCTATTGGTGCTGCTGCTGCCCGCGCCCCTGCTGCTGGACGACAAGCACAGGTATATGAACCGGCGGCGCATCCCCATGGATGTGCGCCGGCCGCGCTGGGGGAGTTTTGGCGGGGTGCGCTACAGCGTGTGGCGCCTGTTGGCCATTGTGACGGCCTTTACCCTGGGCCACTCGCTCACGCTGCTGCTTGGCGCGCTGGGCTGGGTGCGCTTGCCCGCGCAACCCGTGGAGGTGCTCATCGCCGTGTCCATCCTCGTGTCGGCGGTGCATGCCTGGCGGCCGCTGTTTCCGGGCCGGGAAGCCTACGTGGCCGCGGGCTTCGGCCTGGTGCACGGCCTGGCCTTTGCCGGCACGCTCGCGGGCCTGCACCTACCGGCCGGCCCCTTGGCGTTGAGCATCCTGGGGTTCAACATCGGCATCGAACTGATGCAATTGCTGGTCATCGCCCTGACGGTGCCGTGGCTCCTGCTGCTCAGCCAGACGCCGGCCTACCCGGCGGTGCGCGTGGCGGGAGCCGCGGGCGCGGCCATCGCGGCAGTGGCGTGGATACTGGAGCGCACCGTGCTGCCCACCACGCCTTTTTCAGCGGGTATTGCCCGGGTGGCGGCCCTGGCGCCTTGGCTGTTGGCGGCTTTGGCGGCCGGGGCGCTGCTCAGTTACTGGCGGATGCGCCGCCGGGCTCCGGCCGCCGCCTGAGCCCCACCTATTCACCCTCAATTTTTTGGTCTTATTGTTCAACCCTTACCCCAGTCGTGATGAATAAATTCGTGTTTGTAGCTCCGCTGCTGCTTGCGGCCGCGACCTACGAGAAAGTAGCCGAGCTGTTGGCGCCGGCGGCGGCACCAACCTATGTTGCGGCACCTGCAGCAGCTCCCCAGACCACTGCGGGCGCTAAAAAAGCACAAGGCACCGCCGCCGTTTCCGACGTGGTGAACGCGGCCAACGCCTTCCTGGCCACGCTCACCGCCGCGCAGCAGAGCACCGTGCTGCAAACGTTCAACGCGGCCAATGTCGTGAAGTGGTCGAACTTCCCGATTGCCGGGTACAACGGGCGCATCGGCATCCGCCTCGACGCGCTGACCGCCGCGCAGCGAACCGCTGCGATGGCCGTGGTGCAAGCTGCCACCGGCACCCTGCCCAACGAAGGCTTCAACGAGATTCAGCAGATACGAACGGCCGACGATTACCTGGTGTCCGCTGGCAGCAACAGCGCCATCTTCGGCAGCAACATTTACTTCATCGCTTTCCTGGGTACGCCCAGCACCACGGGCACGTGGATGCTGCAATGCGGCGGCCACCATTCGGCGACCAACATCACCTTCGGCGGCGGCAACGTGACCGGTGCCACCCCCAAGTTTGAAGGCGTGGAGCCGCTGACCTACACCGCCCCGAACGCCAACGTGCTGCCCACCGGCACGGCCTGTGCGCCCCAGGCCCAGGAGCAAGCCGGGATGGTGGCCCTGATTAGCGGCCTGACCACGGCGCAGCAATCCACAGCCCGGCTCACCCAAACCTTTAACGACATTGTCATCGGGCCCCAGCGCGACGGGCAGTTTCCGGCCACGCGGGTTGGCTTGCCGGTGAGCCAGCTCAGCGCCGCCCAGCAGCAGCTGGTGATAGACGCCATGGCGCCCTGGGTGCTGGACGCGGACGACGCCACCGGAGCGGCGCTGCTGAGCACCTACCGGTCGCAGCTGGCCAGCACCTACATCGCCTATTCGGGCACCGGGGCCTTCAACACCGTCTCGGATTACGTCCGCATCGACGGGCCTAACGTGTGGATTGAGCTGGTTGTGCAGCGGGGAGCCGAAAACCCGGCCATTGTGCACTACCACACCGTGTACCGCGACCGGGCCCGCGACTACGGCGGCAATTTCTACGGCACCTACACCACCGCGCTAGGCACGAAAGCGGCCGCCGCGGCGCAGACGTTCTCGGTATTTCCCAACCCCACCGCCGGCAGCCGCGGCCTGCAAGTGAAGCTGGCCAAACCGGCCGCCAAGGCCTCGTACACGCTGCGCAACGTCCTGGGCCAAACCATCGCCACCCACGCCTTTGCCGGCGAGTCAGTGGAAGTGTCCACCCAAGGCTTGGCGCCCGGCACCTACGTGCTCAGCCTCGAAGCCGACGGCCAGGAGCCCGTCACCCACCGTTTCGTGGTGGAATAGGCCCTGCCAACGCGCAGCCGGTTAACAAAAACAGCAGCTCCGGCCATAAGGTCGGAGCTGCTGTTTTTGCTTGACTTCTGGTTGGTTAGTTGCCCCCGTAGTCGCTCGTTCGGTCCCGCCAGACGGAGTGTGGGTGCACCGTGCCCGGAAAATCCCGGCTGGGTTGCGCCGAGTATTCGAGCCAGAGACTTGGGCCGTCCAGCCGCACGTATTCGTCGCCCTGGCTCAGGGTGCCGCTGCCGACGTAGGCCAGGTAGGTATCGGCCAGCTGGGTGGTGTAGCGGGCCAGGATGGGCGCCGCCGTGGCCGGGTCGAGGTCGTTGACGTAGCGCTTAATGGCTTGCAGGGCCAGCTGCTGCTGGGCAGCGCTCAGCTCGCCCAGGCGCAGGCCCTGCCGGGTGGCGGGAAACTGGCCGTCCTGGCCCGGCCCCAGAAGCACGTCCCGGAACGAAGTCGACAGTTTGGCCGTGGCCTGCTGCGGCGGGCTGAGGCTGCCCAGTAGCGCGGCAAAGGCTTGCCGCTCCTGTTCCATGGGCTGGTAAGTGCGGCCGTTGGCTTTCACCGGCGTCATCGGCTCCACCCCGCGGAAGGAGGGCGTCACGCCGACGATTTTGCCGGCCTGGTAGGTGTTGGCAAAGGCGAAATGGTGCCCGCCGTACTGCAGCTCCCAGCGGCCGGTGAGGCTGGGTGTGCCCAGAAACGCGAGGAGGTAATTGCCCGCGCCAAAGGTGTCGGTTTTTCCCGTGGCCTCGCCCAGATATGTATCGGCCGCCAGGCCGCCTTCCAGCTCCTCGTAGCCTTCGTTTGTCACCCCAGCGGCGAGCACCGACGCCATCAGGGCTTTGGCGGCCGCCAGCTGGGTAGCGCTGAGCGAACCGAAGCGCAGGCCCACGCGCTGGGGCCGCGAGAAGGCCTGCGGGAAGTTCGACCATTTCGCGGCGTCGGCTTTGGCATAGGGCCGCTGCACTAGCGCTAGCTGGTCCGGCGTCAGGGTGGCTTTGAACGCGTCGGCCAGGCAAATCACCTTCGCCAGCCCCTTCGCCGAGCCGCAGTCCGGGGAGGCTGCGGTGGGGCTCTTTCGGGCGGGCCCGGCCACCGCTGGCCGCAGGTGAGGCAGCACAAAGAAGGCAGGCAGGAGCAGCAGCGTCATGCCGGTAATCAGGGAGGGGGTCTTCATGACTTCAAAGTTGGCGAAGGAGGGTTGCAAAAATGGCGTGGTCCCAAGCGACGGGCCGGCGGCTGGTAGGCTGTTAAACGGAAAACCATCAGCTGCCCCGCTGGGCGACTGATGGTAGTATTCCCGCAGACTGGTTGCCGCGTCATGTGCGTTAGTTGCCGCCGTAGTCTTTGGTTTTGTCGCGCCACACCGAGTGCGGGTGCGTGGGCGAGAGCACAATGCCGTTCTGGCACGTGTACTCTATCCAGACCGAAGGACCGTCAATCCGAGCGTAGTCGTTGCGGGTTGTCATGGCCGTGGTGCCGGAGAAGGACACGTAGGTGTTGTCTAACTCACTGGCGTACTTGGCCATGATGGTGGCCGCGTCGGCGGCGTCTACATCGCCCACGTAGGTTTGGATGGCCGCCAGCACCAGTGCTTTCTGCGCCGCCGAGAGGTTGCTGCCTTTGATGCCAACCGGCGTGGCAGGGAACGCGCCATCCTGCTGCGGCCCGAGCAAAATGTCGCTGAAGGTACTGCTTAGCCGGGCGGTGGTTTGCTCACTCGACGAGAGGCCATTGAGCATGGCCGACAGCGCATCTTTCTCTTGCACCAGCGGCTGGTTGCTGGTCCCGTTCCAGTTAAACACCGCAAACGGCTCCACGGCCCGGAACGAGGGCGTTGCGCCTACCAGCACTCCGTCTTTGTAGGTGTGCGACACGGCTAAATGGTGCCCGCCAAACTGGATTTCGAAGGTGCCCGTCAGGGCCGGCGTGCCGAGCAGGGCAATGTAGTAATTGCCCGCGCCGTAGGTAGTGCCGCCGCCGTTGGCCGCCAGGTACTCGTCGGCGTTGATGATTTGCTGAATCTCGTCCCAGCCCTCGTTGGCCGCGGTGCCGGCCACTTCTTTGATAAGCGCCTTGGCGTACTGAATTTGGGTGGTGGTCATCGCGCCGAAGTTCAGGCCCACGCGCTTGTTGGCACTCGACACCAGGCCTTGCGGCAGGTTCGACCATTTTTTGGCTTCGGCCACCGAGTAGGTCCGCTGCACGGTGGCGAGCTGCGTGGCGTCGAGCTGCGACTTGAACGCCTCGGCCAGGCAAATGACCTTGGCGATGCCCGTGGCCGACGTGCACGCGGTGACGGCAATCGGCTCGGGGTTGGCGGCCGTGTTGCTGCTGGTGGTGGTTACGGTGTCGTCTTTCGAGCAGGCCGTAAAGCAGGCCGCAGCGGCTACGGCGGCCAAGAAGAATTTAATACGCATGGCGATGCAAGGGGCTGAAAAGGTTGGGGTGAAGTATACCGGTTAGCATCCGCGCACGGCTTTATTAGCTGATTTAGTTACGTTTATCTTTTTGCCCTGAACAGAACAACAGGCTTTAAACAGGGCCTGCTTCATTCTTTTGTGGCTGCACACCCCTACCCCCCCGCAAGACTTCGTTGAAAGCACATCTGTGGGAAGCCGGGTCCGAGCTAGGCCTTTGGCGGCCGCCGTCCGGAGCGGTATTGGCGCTTGAGGGCGGTCCGCTGGCCCTGATATTTGGCGAAGTCGTTGGCGGACAGCAGAGTCCGAAGTTGCTCGTTATCGGAGTCGGCAAGGTGGTGAGCTGGCAGCTTCATCAGTTGAGAGTATGAGTTTGGTGGAGGTATGAAGGGCAGAAACGAACTCCGGCAAAGCTCGGCGGCCCGCTCCCCGGAAAGGTGCTTGATTCGGCCACTGTGCCTTTCTCATCGACCAGCCTGTCGCTTGATGCGCCCAATACCGCCCAGAGGCGCCCATTTTGATTTCGCCTGCGTAGACGGATGGTTTGGTAGAGCTGGGGAGGCATTGCGTCGATATGTTTCGCCTTCTGTGGCCTTGTTACCTCCACCTTCGCGCACCTGGTGCCTGCCTTGGGTACGTGAAACACCTGGTTTCTCGTCTAATCCTTCCCGTTGCCTATGCCTGCTGCTGACCCCGTAACTGCTGCTCCCCTCACCGAACGACTGGAGCGCTGGCAGGACCGGATTCGCGAGCCTTCCCTGACGGTGCTGCTCCTCGGGCAAGTGCTGCTGCTGTTCGTAGTCACGCCCCTTTCCAGCGCCCGCGTGCTTACCTACGCATCGGTGAACGCGCTGCAAATCCTGCTCCTGTTCATCGCCTCCTTCGCGTTGCCTCGCCGCAGCAAAATGCTCCGGGGGCTCGTCCTGGTCTGCGTCGCGGCAATGCTCGGGGTGACTTTTGTTGGGTCGAACCAATACATTGGCCTGCTGCTGCGCATGGTCGGGACCCTGAGCATCACCCTGGCCGTGGGCCGGGCCGTGTTTCAGGCGCAACGCATCACCACGCACCAGCTGCTGGGGGCCGTCGTGGTTTACCTGAACATGGCCCTGCTGTTCATGGGCGGCTTTATTGCTCTCAATACGGTCTTGCCCGGAGCCTTCACCACTGTTGCCGGGGCTGCCCTGAAACCGGGCGAACTGCTGTATTTCAGCCTCACCACGCTCACCTCTACCGGGTACGGCGACATTGTGCCGGTGCACCCGCTGGCGCGCAGCCTGGCCAACCTGGAAGCAGTGCTTGGGCAACTGTTTCTGGCCATTTTGCTGGCCCGCCTCGTGAGCCAGCACACGCAGCGCTAACCGCCGCAAATAGTCGCCCGGCCTGCTTATTATTGCGGGCCCGGATTGGTCCGAAATGCTTTTCCTGGTGGCGCTGGGCGGCCTGGGTTCGCCACTGCCTGCCTCCTCTTCGTAGTCCGTTGCATGGCCGCTCCCGATGACGCTGCGCTGAATGCCCGCCTGACGCAGCTGCGCCAGACCGACCCGGCGGCCTTCATCGAACAATTGTTCAAGACCTTTTACGCGCCGCTTGGGGCCGTGGTGTACCGCGTGGTGCCCGACCGCGACGTGGTAGAAGATATTCTGCAGGACGTATTTCTGCGCCTGTGGCAGGGCATCGAGGCCTTGCCGGCCATCGATTCCTACCGGGCCTACCTCAACCGCATGGCCCTGAACGCGGCCCTGCGCCACCAGCAGCGCGCCCAGCGCCAGGTGGCCTGGGACGATGCCCCGCCCGACACCGCCCCCGTCGCGCCCGATGCCCTGGCCGGCCTGCACGCCGCCGAAGCCGCCGATGCCGTGGCTGCGGCCCTGGCGCAGCTGCCGCCCCAGTGCCGCATCGTGTTCGAGCTGAGCCGCTACGAGGAAATGAGCTACCAGCAGATTGCCGAAGCCCTGGAAATTTCGCCCAAAACGGTGGAGAATCAGATGGGCAAGGCCCTGCGCATTCTGCGCCGCGAGCTGGCCGGCGTGCTGAAAAACCTGTACGGGCTGCTGCTGTGCGGCGGACTGGCGTTGCTCAGCCGGCACGCCCCGCCCACTGCCGCCCCCGCGACGCCCGGCGGCCAGCGCGCCCATCCCGCTATTTTTGGGGGCCGCGTGGGGGTAACGCCCCCGTCGCGTATCTAGTAGTTATACCGGGCATGTGTCCGGGCCTGAATTCATTATGACGCAGAATTACCCCGACCCGGTTGATGCCCCCTGGGCGCTGCTGGCCCGCCACCTGGCTGCCGAAGCGACGGCCAGCGAGCGGGCGGACCTGCGCGCCTGGGTGCAGGCCGACCCCACCCACCTGCAAATCCTGACGACCGTCACCCGCGCCTGGGAGCGGGCCGCCGAGGCCGCGCCCGCCCCGGTGCTGTTCTCGCCCGCCGACGTGGAAGCCGCCTGGCAGCGTTTCCGCCCCCTGATGGCCGCCGCGACGTATCCGGCCCCGGCAACCGAGCCGGTGACCGCGGCACCCGCTGCCCCGGCCGCGCAACCAGCAGCCGAACCATTGGCGCCGCCCGCCGCCCGTCCCATCTGGCCGCTGCAGCGCCGCGCCGCCGCCCGGCGCTGGCAGTTGGTGGCCTCCCTGGCCCTGCTCCTGGGTGTCGGATTCGTGCTAGCCAGAACGTGGCTTTTCAAGCCGCAACAGCACATGGTCAGCTACGCCAGTGCCGATGGCCGCCGCCAGATACGGCTGCCCGACGGCAGCACCGTCTGGCTCAACGCCCATTCGCGGCTGCGCTACACCGGCGCGGGCCCCGCGCCGGCCCACGGCCTGCGGGCGGTGCAGCTCACGGGCGAAGCTTATTTTGAAGTGCAGCACAATGCCGACCGACCCTTTATCGTGAGCACCGCCACGGCCCGCGTGCGGGTCACGGGCACCGCCTTCAACGTGCGCGCCTACGCCGCCGAAGACTCGGTGGAAGTCAGCGTGACCCACGGCCGCGTGTGGCTCACCCATCTGTCGGCCGCCGACAGCGTGCAGCTCACGGCGGGTACCCGCGCGGCCCTGCACGCCGCCGACGCCCCCGGCCGCATTGCCGCCCGCCTGCAAAGCCAGCCAGCCGCCGACCCGAATTTCCGAGCCTGGCAGACCGATACCCTACGCTTCGCCGATGTGCCCGTGGCCCAGGTAGCCCGCACGCTGCAAGCCAATTTCGGCACCGCCGTGCAGCTGAGTACGCCCGGGCTGGGCCAGTGCCGCTTCACCGGAACGTTCCCCCACCCGCAGCCCGCTCAGGTGCTGGCGGTGCTGGCAGCCGCCACGGCCAGCCAACTGGCGGACGATGGCCACGGCGGCTACCTGCTGCAGGGGGCTGGTTGCGGCGCACCCGGCCGCGCTACCCGCCGCTTCCGCACCGGCCACCCAGCCTTCCGGCCGTGATTAAGCCGCGTGGGCATAACTCCCGGCAGTGGCATGTCTGGCGGTTGCTGGTGGTGGCGTTATGGCTTGGCTTAGGCGCTGGGCGGGCGTGGGCGCAACCAACCGACCCAGTACTGGCGCGGCTTGTGCGCCCCACTCCGGGCACCCGTCCGCTCGGCGAGGTGTTAGCCGAGCTTTCGCGCCAGGGCCACTTGCCCTTAAGCTACAGCAGCTCGCTGGTGCCCGTGGCGCACCCGTGTCGCTTACCGGCTGGTCCGGCCCGGCCGTTGGGCACGGTTCTGGGAGAGGTATTGGCGGCCGAGCATTTGTCATTTGGGCTGCTGAATGGGCAGCTGGTGCTATGGCCCGCGCAAGTTGCGATACCCGCCGGGGTGGTGGCCGTGAATGGCCAATCTACGCGGCCAGCGCCGCTGGCTGGTTCGCAGGAGACTCGCGGGGCGACTACCGCCGCAGCTACGCTACCCGTTCTCGCTACGAATGAGAGCAAAAGTGCGGCTAAAATCGTTGCAACAGGAAGCTTGCCGGTTGTCTCACCTGCCCCAACACCGGCCGCAGGAAGGGCCGTTGCGTCCGCAGTACTAGCACAGCGCAAAGGAACAATTGCCCGGAAAGAGCCAGCCAATGCTGGCAATCGCATCGCCACGACGCGCCCAACGTCCGGCGCATCTCCAGTTGCTCCAGCAAGGCAGCTACCGACGGATGTCTCCATTAATTCGAGGACCGAATCTCGGACTGTTCGCCCAGTATCCACTACCAAGCGGGCATCCTCTTCGGCCACGGGCATTGTTTCAAACCCGCGCGGCAAAACGGGACCACCACTGGAATCCGGCCTTACCCCAGGCCGAGGCCGCCCTTCGGAAGTTCGCCCGGAGGGCAGCGTCGTTACGCGGCCATCTTCGGTTGGGTCTGCCCTTCCATCCAACACTGCCCGTACCACCACCGCCAAATCTGCCCGCGTCCCCGCACCCGCCGCTTCCCTTACCCGGGGAGCCACAGCCAGTGCGCAACGCGCCGGCATTGGACGTCCGAATATTCGGGAACAAGCCGTGCGCCCCCGGGTACCGGGGCCGCCCCCTTCCGCAGCTCCGGCACGAGGTCCCGTGGCCTTGCTGCCGACCATAGCGGTGATGCCGGCTCCGGTTTCGGGTTCCGGCGAGTTGCCTCCCTCACTTCCGATACCAAGTGGGCTGGCGCTCCCTGCCGCGCAAAACCCGTCCGCGAGGTCGGATAATGCGGCGGCGGCGAAGACTCCTTTTGCGCTGACCAGCCTGTTGCATCCCAGCTACCTGCACGCCGAAGCGTGGGGCAGCGAAAGCCTGCCGCTAAATGCGGCCGTTAAGGTGGGCTTCCCCCGCATTTACCTGACCCTGGGGATAGCCGCCGGGCCGGGTGGCCGCCAGTCCGGCGGGGTGGCCGGGGGCGTGGGCCTCGGCACGGTGGGCCAGCCCCGGGGGCGCTTCACCCCCAGCCTCGATGTGATGCAGTGGTTCCTGTCCGGCAACCGGGAAACGCCGGGCAGCTCACTCACCCAGCTGCGGCCCTTGCTGGCCTGGCAGCTCAAGTCGGGCGGACGCCTGCAGCTCATCGGGGGCCCCACGCTCAACCTGGCCACCGGCCGCCGCGAAGACGGCCGCACCCGCGAAGGCCTGGGGCAAGACCAATGGCTCTGGCTCAATTCCAGCGACGAGCATTCTTTCCTGCGCCTCTGGCCGGGCCTGCAGCTCGGATTGCGGTTCTGAAAAGGGTAAACATCGCCCCGTTTGATACGACACCAATAAAAAGGGCGTCCGGCAGTTGCCGGACGCCCTTTTCAGCATGTAGCGGGCGCTTAGTTCGCGCCGGTCGTGGTGGGCGTCGTGGTCGTGGTCACGGCAGTGATGCAGCCAATTTCAGCCGTTGCAGTCGAGCTGGTGGTTTTGGAGCTGCCGCAGTCGGCTTTTTTGGTGTAGTAGCCGATGGTCACCTGCTGGCCGGCGGTGGCGCCGAACGAGGTCCAGTTCGTGCCGCTGGGGGTCAGGATGGTGCCGTCGGCCAGTTGCAGCGCCAGGGTGCCGGAGGCACTCGTTACCACGGTGGCGGCGGTGTTGCACACGCTGTTGTCGGGGGTGGTGCTTTCTTCTTTTTCGAAGCAACCGGTGAGCATCGTGCTGGCGCTCAGGCCCAGTAAAGTGAGGGTGGCGAATATGCGAGCGCGATTTGCAAGGCTTTTCATAAAAAATGGGGATTGATTGGGGTTGAACATGAAGGTTGAAAAAATGGGTAAGCGAGAAAAAAACGGAGGCAAAACGGGGCGGCCCGGCGCCGGGCAAGGGTCAGGGCCGCACTTCGAGCCAGCCCTTGAAGCGGCGCCCGTCGGTGAAGGTGACGAGGTAGTAGTAGACGCCGCCGACCCCTGCGCCTGGCCACTGGAAGGTGCGCGCCGGCGACTGGTACACCTGCTGGCCCCAACGCGAGAAAATGCGCACGCCGGCAAACTGGCTGCCACAGAAATTGGGCGGCAGGGCCTGGTCGAGGGCGAAATACTCGTTGAGCCCGTCGCCGTTGGGCGTGATGATGTTGGGCGGGCGAAAAGCCAGCGAATCATTGGGCCGAACCACCTCGAAGCGGATGAGGCGGGTGAGCGTTTTCGGGCTGCACACGGCGCTTTGCACCAGGTCGAATTGCACCACCAGCCCGGTATCGCGGGCCGTGGCCAGCCCGCAGGCCGGCAGCCAGTCGAAGGTGGCCGTGGCCCGGCCCGGGCCGTTGGCGGCGCTAAAGCGCATGCCCACGGCGGCTAGGTCGAACCCTCGGCCCGTGGCTTTCAATGCCAGCGGATTGGGGGCCGCATCGGTGCCGAGCAGCGTGGCGGTGTAGGGCTGCCCCAGGGCCACGCGCACCACCACGGGCGCGGCTTCGGGCGACGGGGCCGGCGGAAACGAGGTGGTGAGCACCGGCGTGGTGAGCACCGGCGGCGCGGCCATAAAGGCCACCTGCACCGTGTCGCGCTTGGGCAGCGGGCAGCCGTTGTCGGCCACCAGCACGTTCACCAAGTACACTTTGCCCTTGGTATCGGCGCATTCCGGAAAGCAGAGCGTGGCCGTGAGCGTGTCGCGGACGCCGCTCACCGTGCCGCTGGTGCTGGTGGTGAAGCTCGGCGCGGTGGCCGCATCGGTGAAGTTGACGGGCTGCGCGGTGAGCGTGAGCGTCGAGCTCGGGTCCGGGTCGGTGTAGCGAATGGTGAGGCAGCGCGTGCCGCCGGGCAGCAGGCGCACGGTGTCGCGCCCGGCCAGGTAGCGGCGGCCGCTGGCCTGCACGCTCACCGCGGGCGGGTTGTTGGTGGGGCAGGTTAGCACGTAGAGCTGGAAATCCCGGCGCGTTTCGCCGATTTTCACGCCCCGCCGGTACTCCGAGCAGCGCACCCCGAACACGAACAAGCCCAGGCGGTTGGGCCGCACCGTCAGGCGCCCGGTGCGCGCATCAATGCCCAGCGCGGGCGCGCCCGGTATCTGGTTGGCGGTGCTCAGGCCGGTGGTCCAGGTCACGGGGGTATAGGGCGCGGCTGCGGGCGCAGGCGTGTTGTTGGTGGCCGTGGAGTGGCCTTTGAGGGGCGTCACCATGTCGTAGGCCAGGGAGTCGCCGTCGGGGTCCTGCCCGCCAAAATCGTAGTAGAACAGGTTGTTCAGGCAGGCGTAGTCGCCCAGCGCGGGGAAGATGCGCGGCGTGGAGTCGATGAACGCCGCGCCGTTGCGCACCACGGCCGGAAACTCCAGGTAGAACGTCTGGCCGGCCGCGCCGGGGCTGATGATGTTGCTGATGCTCAGGTTGCGGCAGCAGCGCTCCACCGCCGCGTAGTAACCGCCGGCGCTGGCGTAGGTGGCTGCGTCGAGGGTGATGTCTTTGCTATACATCAGCTTGCGCGTGCTGAGCGTGCCCACCGCGCAGGCCGGATTGGTGTAGCCCACGAACGTGTTGCTGGTCAGCGGCAGCACCACGCTGGTGATTTGGCGGTTGGTGGCTTTCTCAAAAATGCCCGCCGTCAGGTTTTGGTCGAGGGCGGCGGGGTCGCCGTTGATGGCGTCGAAGTACAAGGTCAGCGTGAGGGTGTAGGTGCTGCCGGTTTGGTGCAGCAGGTCCATTTCGCCGCCCACAATGTGGGTGGCCCAGGCCGGCCCGGCCAGCATAGTCAATAGCAGGACAGTCAGCCCCCACCGCGCAATGCGCAGCGGAGCGGAATAAGTGGGTTTCATAAGAAAAAACAGCTATTCGGGTACTAGGCGGCGCGGCGCTTGAGGGCAGCTCTTCGCCCCGGTTTTGGAGCAGCGGCCGGCTTGCTGGGCACACGCACCGGCGGGGCCGTCCAACCCGCTAAGTCGCGGGTGATTTCGGCGAGAGAAAGAGGTATCATCGGCTGGTCGTCCTGGACCAGTAGCCGGCCCGCCTCCATCTCGTCATAAACGGCTTGCTGATAGTCCAGCAGGTAATTCCGGCGTTGTTCAGTGGTCCGCAACGGCTGGGCCAGGTTGGGCGCACGGCCCAGAACCGGCGCGGCATCCTGGGCTGGCTCAACGGCTGGGCTGGCCAGATTCAGGCGGTAGGTAACCAACGCCCGGGGCGGGAGTCCTTGGGCCGGGCCGAAATCCGCCAGGGCAACCAGCCAGTACACTACCGGGCCCCGGGCCCGATTGAACGCCGCGGTCTGGCACACCACCCGCGCGGCAACGCCCTGGTATGGCAGCGTGTATTCGGAGAAATAGGTGAGGTACGTCACGGCTGGCGTTGGCAATAATCCCGGTGAAAGTGGCTGGCCCCTCGGGGGCTTTCCCGCCGGTTGGGCGGCTCAACTACTAGATTCACAAAGGCGGCGCTACCCCTACGCGCCGACAACTTTTATTTTGAAAAAACCGGCTGTTTTTGCGAAATGGCGGGTTTTAAGGCAATTAGTGGAGTGGCCTCAGCGGATGTTGCCGCCCACGGGCAGGCCGCTGGGCACGGCGGTGGGCACGGTGCGGTCGTAGGTGCTGGCCGTGAGCGTGCCCAGGAAATCGATAATGGCTTGCTTGTTGTTGACGCGGCCCGGAAAAAGCGGGTCGCGCTGCCCGGCCGACACGTGCGGATTGGGCGTGCCGTTGCCGCGGCCGGGGTCGTAGAAATCGAGCACGGCCGCCAGGGTGTTCAGCGTGCCGCTGTGCATGTAGGGCGCGGTGAGGGCCACGTTGCGCAGGCTGGGCGTGCGGAAGGCGTAGTTGCCGTTCGGGCCGGCGTCGGTGGCGGCGTTTTTGCCGTTGTCGGCCACGCCGAGGGTGTGCAGCTGGTAGTCGCTGAGCATGGGGCCGCTGTGGCACTTGGCGCAGCCGCTGGCCACGAAGGCATTCAGCCCGGCTATTTCCTGGGTGCTGAGGGCCGCCTGATTGCCGCGCAGGTACTGGTCAAACCGCGAATCGGTGGCCACCAGCGTGCGCTCAAAGCAGGCAATGGCTTTGCCGATGTTGGTGGCCGTAATGGGCGTAGCCTCGGAGAAGGCTGCGCTGAACATGGCCGCATACGCCGGAATGCGCCGCAGCCGGGCCACCACCGAGTCGAGGGCCACGCCCTCGGCGTACTGGTGGCCGCGCATCTCTTCCAGCGAGGCCACGGGCAGCAACGACTGCGCTTCCAGCGACTGGGTGCGCAAATCCCAGAACATGGGGGCCGTGGCCGGGTCTATGCCGCCGGCCGCGTTCAGGCCGTTAAACGCCGCGTTGAGCACCGTCGGCGAGTTGCGCTTGACAAAGGGAATGTTATTAGGGGTACGGAAATGGCGGCTGGTGCCCAGGCCCTGGCCATTTTCCCCAATGGAAAGGTCGATGGCGTCGGCGTAGCCGTTGGCGGGGTGGTGGCAGCTGGCGCAGCTCACGTCCTTGCCGCCGGAGAGCACCGGGTCCCAGAATAGGGCCCGGCCCAGCGCGATTTTCTCCGGGCTGCCCGCGTTGTTGGCCGGCGCAGGCGCCACCAGCGGCAGGGCGGTGAAGTCGTTGGCGGGCGTTTCGGCCTCCTTCTGGCAGGCCACCACCGCCAGCAGCAGGCCGGCGGCAGCGAGCACAGAAGTAAGCCGGGCGGCAGTAGAGGAAACCCTTAATAGCATAATGCTTTCGATAAACTATATCCACTAAAGACAGAGGGGCTGGCACCGGCATTCGCGGGCATTGCGGAGCGCACAACGCCGGCCGGGGCAGCTAATAGAGAGATACAGCAGGCCGGCCTCACCCCTACGCCCGTTGAATATTTAGTTGAAAAACTATCCTCACCAATGAAGGCCGACACCTGAATTAACCACTTACTCAGAGTGCTTCCGTCGTTTGCTGGCTTAGAGCTGGAACTGGGCCGTGACCTTGACACCGAAGTTGTGCGCACCCGGCAGGTCGCGGTAGGTGAGGCGGTGCAGGAAATCGACGCGCACGAAGTGGAAGATATTTTCCACGCCGTACCCGACCTCGGCGTAGGGCAGCGCGCCGAGCGACTGCGGTGGCGTGAGGGGGTTGCCCTGCAGGTCGGTGAGGGGCAGGAGGTTGCGGTTGGTGGCTGAGAGGCCGCCGTAAAGCACGTTGCCCGAAGCCACGAGGCGCCAGTCCAGGGCCCGCAGGCCGGGCACGGCGTTGAGCAGTAGGCCCTGCAGGTGCTGCTCCACGCGCAGCGACACTGAGCGGTCGGTCACGAACTCGAAGTAGCGCATCAGGTTGAAGGCGTTGGGGTTGAGAAACGGCGTTTCGTTGCCCAGCGGAATCTTCAGTTCCGGGTAGGGCAGCGCGCCGGGAATGTAGCTGCCTTCGAGGCGGTAATCGAGCCGGCCCAGCTGGCCCAGGCCCAGGCTCTGGGTTACCAACAAGTTGAGCTTGTGGTATTTGAAATCGGACTGCAGTAGGTTATTCAGCCCCAGCGTGTAGCGAAACGTGAACACCGGCCAGTGCATCACGCTGATGGACTGGCGGCCGGTTTCGCCCTGCACCAGGTTTTCGTCGCGGGCGTAGCGCGACTGCAGCACGATTTCCGATAAGTCGAAGTTGCTGGCCAGCGCCCCGCTGGCGTCCAACGCCTGGCCGGGGCTGGTGTAGTACGCGAAATTGTAGAGCGGCTGCAGTTGCTGGTAGCGCAGCAGCACCGTCTGGGTGAAGCCATGAAACAGGTCGCGCTGCACGCTCAGGGTCGTCAAATCGCGCAACACCGGCCGGCCCCGCTGGAAGTTGCCCCAGTGGGAAGTGGCCGCAAACAGGCCGTTGTTGGTGAGAAAGTCGTTGTCGAGCAGGGCCACTTGCTCCAGGTCGTGGCGGTACTCGGCCCCGAACACCGTCCAGTGGCGGCGCTCGGCGATGTAGCTCGTTTTCAGCCCGTACTTGAAGCTGGCATCCTTGGTGCCGTAGGCCACGTAGGCCTGCGTCAGCCAGTCGCGACTGATGGCGGGCGTGGTGCGGAAACCCACCCGAAAGCGGTTGCCTTCTATGTCGTTATAGGCGTAGCTGTCGGCCACGGGGCCGTACTCGAACTTGCCGGCACTCTTATAGCCATTGGCCAGCAGCTCCACCCAGTCCAGGGTGCTGCGCACCGAGCGCAGTTGCAGGGCCGAGTCGAGCACGGCAAATGTCTGGCTTTCTGCCAGGCTGAGCGTGTCGGGCCGGTGCCGGTCAAAGTAGCGGTGGGAGAGGTCGGCACTGTCGGCCACGGGTGCGGTGGGCCGGCCCGCCCGCCGGGCATCGCTTTCAATTGCCGCCGCGGAGGCATCGTAGAAGTTACCGGGCCGGGGCTGGTTGCGCACAAAATGCGAATTAATCGTGGTAAAGCGCACCTGCATGGCCGCCAGGTTCTTGCCGGGCCGCAGCCCAATCACGAAGCGGCTTTTGGTGGGCAGGCCCGGGCCCTGGTCGGGCGGCGTCAGCTCCTGGAAAAGGCGCAGGTCGCTCACGAAGTTGATGTTGGCATCCGGGCTGGCCACCACGTCGAGGCGCCGCAGCGCGTAGCTGCCGGCCGTAATCCAGATGGTGCCCGTGAAGGCCAGGTCGTGTGGGCGCTTGGGCGTGACGCCGATTTGGTAGCACCAGTCCTGGCCGATGAACACCGAATCCTGCAGTTCGTAGGAGTAGGTGAGGCGCCCGCCCTCGGCGATGGGCGAGATAAAATCCTTGCCGAGCAGGCTCTGCCAGTTGGGATAAAAGTCGAAAGCCTGCAGGTTGCCACCCAGCAGTTGCGCCAGGACCGTGTTTTCGCCGGGGCCCGGCCCCCGCAGCTGGCGGTGCAGAATGTCTTCGCGTCGGCGCGACGGGCTGAACTGCTGGTACACTCGCGAGCTGACTTCCGCCGCGAAGAGCGGCAGCGGGGCGTTGGGGTCGGTGGCCGCGCTGGCCCCGCGCCGCACGGCCAGCGCCTGAATGTCCTTCACCACCTTGCGGTTGGCCATTGCTTTGGGCAGGTCCGTCATCCCGGCCTCGGTGCGGTTGTACGAGTCGAACTCCGCTGCCTGCAGGGCCGCCTGCGCGTTTTGCGGCTTGTGGCGCTGCACCTCGCGCAGGATGCGGAAGGCGGGGTTTTCGGGCTGGCTCGAGTTGACCACGACCTCGCCTAGAGCCACGCCCGCGCCCGCTTTCAGGCGAAGCATGACCACTTGGGCGGCGGCCGCAGTAAGCGCCGCCCGGCCCACCGCAAAGCCCAAGGCGGAAGCCGCCACCGAATCAGCCTGATTACTAACAGCTAGCTTGAACCGGCCCTCCACATCGGCCGTGACGCCTGCTGTGGTGCGCGGCACAAACACGGAGGCGAAGGGCACGGGCGCGCCGGTGGCCGCCTCCACTACCTGACCGCTCACCACGCGCTGTGCAGCGGCCGGCAGCGTGGTGAGTACAAGCAAGAGCACAGAACACCCGGCAGTCCACCGGAAGGACCAGCGGATGACCCGGGAAAAGCAGGAATAAACCAACATTAAATCAAGTGGATTGGAGGTTTGAGGCCATGCACGGAACCTCGCAAATACAACGTCAGCGGCCTTGTCAGGCCCGCTAACCACAAGGCAGATACCTGGGACCGGCCAGTCCCCTACCCCGGCATAAATTATTTATCCAAATCCCGGAAGAGCGAGGGCAGGGGTTTGCCTGGAAAACACTGCCCGGAGCCCGTTCTGCTTGCCGTTGAAAGTGCCGGTGGCTAGTCTGCCGTTGGGTTTGCTTAATGGCTGACGTATTCTAAAATGGCTCCTACCTGCTGGGCGTGCTCGGCCGCATTATGCTGGCGCCAAATGCCGGCCGCAACCTGTTGAGCCCGGTCCGGAGCGGTAGCATCACCCAGAACCCGCGCGAGCCCCCGGACGCACGCAACTACGTCGTGCACCGGAAACTGGCCAGCTAGCTGCTGAGTGGCGGAGGTTCCGGTTTCTGTTGAAGCGCAGCTGACCACGGGGCAGCCCGAAGCCAGGGCGTGCAACAGCGGCAAGTCCGTGGCATCGGCCGGCGCGGGGAGCAACAGCGCCGTCGCTGCTCGGAAGAACAGCGCCGATGCGTAGCCATTATGCAACGGGCGCAAGTGCACAAACTGCTCAACATGGAGCTGCAACGCTACTTTCCGCATCCGGTCCCACCGCGCCGGGCAATCCGGCGAATCGGGGCCGCCCACCACGACCAGTTCGGCGGCCGACCCGTATTCTTGCCGCAGGTGGTAAAGGGCTTCTACGGCGAAGGCGGCGCCCTCGCCCCCCCGGTCCAGCACGCCCACCAGGGGCACTGTTTGGGGTAAGTCGAGCAGCCGCCGGGCCGTAGGGGGCGAGCAGGACGTTTCTGCGCAGCCTAAGCCGGGGGGCAGCGCCGGGGCCACCACCCATATCCGCCGCAAATCAAACGCGTGCTGCCGCCGCAGGTAGTGTGCCTGGGCCATTGTCGGGGCCAGCCACGCATCCACGAACCGCAGCTGCCATGTTAGCCACCGCCCGTGCCGGGGGCTGCGCACGGGCAGGGGCTCGGCCTGATGATGCACCCAGCGCAACGGCGGGCCTGCCAGCTTGAGCAGCGTGGCGATGCCCAGGTCCATCGGGTGCGTGGTCAGCAGCAGGCCGACTTTCTCGCGGCGCAGCCACGCGCTGAGCTGCAGTACCGTGCGGCCAGTGCCGGCCGGCAGCGCGAGGCTGGGCAGGCCGTGGGCCTGCGCCTGCTGCTGCAGCGGCGAGCCCGCCCGCACCAGCAACGTCAGCGGGTGCCCGTCGTCGCGCAGTTGGCTGGCTAGGCGGAAGGTTTGTTCTTCCAGGCCTCGCCAATACTCCGACAAGCACAGTAGGGCCACGGGGCTTTTGTGCACATCCTGCGGCTGAATAGTTGACCAGGAGGCCGCGCTTGAAGCAGTTTTCATAATCGGCGGGTAAGAGTAAAACGCTTAACTTCCGAAAGCTAGCTTTCCATAAGGCCCGGTGCCTCCCATAATAGATGGGTAGCCGGAGGCGCTAGACGGCTGCCGAAATTCAGCCGCTGGGACACCCCTTTCTGGACGCCTTGCACGTCGTCAGCTGTTACCGGCCGCATTCGGGTAGATGGCCGAAACCACCGGGGAGGCGACCCTTTCGCATCAGGCGGCCGTCAAGAATCTTGGTAAGGAACGTTGTTCAGCGTCCACTTGACTACGGTCAAATGCGGCTTCTTCTCCTCCAAAATCATCGAGCAAGGCCTCCAACTGGCTGGTTCCGCCGCGCTGGCAGGCGGCTTTTAGCTGCAATACCTGCTGCTTTAGCACTTTTTGCACCAGCGCCTTCGTCGCCTCTTCCAACAGATGCAGCTGCGCCGGGCTGGCGCTCTTGCGAAAACGGGCCATTTCCTTTTGGCGTAGCTGCTCCAGGTTGTTTTTCATCTGCTGAACGAGCGGAGCTAGGCCCCGCTCGCGGGTCCAGCGGGCAAACCCGTCCGTGCTCTCGGCGATGATGGCGCGCACCTGCGGAATGGCGGCCACCCGCCGGGCCAGCGCCGCCGAGGCTTTGCTTTGAATGGCGTCGAGGTTGTAGACCAACACGCCCGGCACCTCTTCCATATCGGCCGCGATGCTGCGCGGCACCGATAAATCAATGAAGAACTTGGGTTGCTGAATCACAAGCCCGGCCACTACTTGCCGGGTGAAAAACGGAGTTGCCGTGTTCAGAGAAGAAATAATGACGTCGGCGTCTTGCAGGCCCTGGCTTAGCTGCGAAAATGCGAGCTGCCGCAAGCCACATTCTGCGGCCAGCGCGGCAGCCGTGGCCGTGGTGCGGTTGCAAATAGTTACCTCGGCAAAGGCCTTGCTTTTGGCAAAATGACGGCAGATATCGGCGCCGATTTCGCCGAGGCCCACAATGAGTACCCGTGGCCGGTCGATGCTGACGGTCAGCTCCTGCACCAGCTCCAGGGTGGCGTAGGAAGTGGACGCGGCCCCGTCGCGGAAGGAGGTTTCCAGCTGCACTCGCTTGTTGGCCCTCAGCACGGTGTGCAACAGGCGGTGCAGGAACGGCCCGGCGGCCCGGGCGTCGGCCGAGCGTTGGTACGCCCGTTTCACCTGGCTGCTGATTTGCATGTCGCCCACCACCTGCGCGTCCAGCCCGAGGGCCACTTCAAACAAGTGCCGGGTTGCCTCCGGAGCCGCGTTGAAGACGGCGAAATACCGATAGTAAGCCGCCACGTCGGGCAAGTCCGCCGCCTGTCCGATGGCCGCCACGATGGCTACGCTCTGCTCATCGGCTGACGCGTAGTACACTTCCGTGCGGTTGCAGGTACTGAGCACCAATACGTCCGCTAGCCCAAGCTCGTGCTGAAGGATACGCAGAAGGCATTGGCAGGCAGCTTCGTTGAGTGCCAACAGCTCCCGGATTGCCAGTGGGGCTTTCTTATGCGTAAGGCTCAGCGCCTTAAAAGGATGAGTCATGGGGAGGGAAAGAGCTATTATACTTTTTAAGCGACTGCATCGTGTTGCAGCAATAAATTGTCGGGCGGCCTCCAACGGCCGCCTTACTGAATGTTGCCGCCCACGGGCAGTCGGCTGGGCACGCTGGTGGGCACGGTGCGGTCGTAGGTAGTAGAGGTAAGCGTACCCAGGAAGGCAATGATGGCCTGCGCGTTGTTGACGTTGTTGGGGAAGAGCGGGTCGCGCTGGGCGGCGCTCACGCGGGGGTTGGCCGTGCCGTTCCCCCGGCCAGGGTTGTAGAAGTTGAGCACCGCCTGCAGGTTGGCCTGCGTGCCGCTGTGCATGTAAGGGGCGGTGAGGGCCACGTTGCGCAGGCTGGGCGTGCGGAAGGCGTAGTTGCCGTTCGGGCCGGCATCGGTCGCGGCGTTTTTGCCGTTATCGGCCACGCCCAGGGTGTGGAGCTGGTAGTCGCTGAGCATGGGCCCGTTGTGGCACTTATCGCAGCCGCTGGCCACGAAGGCATTCAGCCCTTGTACTTCCTGGGCGTTGAGTGCCGTTTGGTCGCCGCGCAGGTACTGGTCGAAGCGCGAATCGGTGCCCACCAGCGTCCGCTCGAAGCTCGCCAGGGCTTTGCCCAGGTTGGTGGCCGTCACGGGTACATCCTCCGCAAACGCGGCGCTGAACATCGTCGCGTAAGTCGGAATGCGCCGCAGCCGGGCCACCACCGAGTCGAGCGCCGCCCCTTCGGTGAACTGGTGGCCGCGCATCTCTTCCAGGGAAGCAATGGGCAGCAGCGACTGCGCTTCCAGCGACCGCGCCCGCAGGTCCCAGAACATGGGCGCCGTGGCCGGGTCAATGTCGCCCGCGGCATTCAGGCCATTAAAGGCGGCGTTGAGCACCGTGGGCGAGTTGCGCTTGACGAAGGAAATGTCATTGGGCGCGGGGAAGCGCCGAGCGGCCCCCAGCCCCTGCCCGTTGCTGCCAATGGCCAAGTCAATGGCGTCGGCGTAGCCATTGGCGGGATGATGGCAGGTAGCGCAACTCACGTCCTTGCCGCCCGAGAGCACCGGGTCCCAGAACAGGGCCCGGCCCAGCGCGATTTTCTGCGGGCTGCCCGCGTTGTTGGCCGGCGCAGGGGCCACGAGCGGCAACGCAGTAAACGGACCCACCGCCCCGGGGACTACGACGCCGCCGGGCACGGCCGTCACTGCGCCGGTCGGCGTTTCGGTATCTTTCTGGCAGGAAACCACGGCTAGTAGCACGCTGGCAGCAGCGGCTATTGAAGACAGCCGCATGGAGGTGGAGGAAATCATAGGTAGCATTTGGATGGTTATTTTTAATTTATAGGAAACGCAATCGATTGGGGGTGTGAAACTGCTTGTAACGGTCTCAACTGGTCCCGGCTAACCCGCACCGGCGCGTGGGCGCTTATAGGTGGTTCAGGGCTTCGGTAGCGGCGGCATCGGCGGGCCGAATGAGCAGCACTTTGCCGTATAGGGAGCGGGCTTCGGCCTTTCTGCCCAGGCTGTGGTAAGCAGCGGCCAGCGAAAAGTTGGCGTCGTAATCGAATGGATATAGGCTGACCACGCGCTCAAAGTGGGAGGCCGCTTGGGCGTAGGCTTTGCGGTTGAAGTAGATAATGCCCGTCCAGTAGTTGGCCTGGGTATTCTGAGGGTTGATGTGGAGAATATCGGTGTAGAGCTGCAGGACTTTATCCATCTGGCCCATCGCGTTGAGCGGCTTGACCAGCCCGAACTTGGCTTCCAGGGCGGCGGGCCGTTGCTCGACAGCTTTTTGGTAGTGGGCCGTTGACGAGGAATAATTCTTAGCCAGAAAGAAGAGCCAGCCGAGGCGCACATTTTGCTCGTACGTGCCCGTGTAAACCGCCTGTAGCGCCCCGATGGCATCGGGGTAGTTAGCCTTGGCTTCGGCCGCGTAGCTGGTGGCAAAGGCATCCGCCTGGCTCTGGGCCCAGCATTTAAGGGAAGAAACGCTGCTGAGCAGGCCAACCACTAAACTTACGCGTACCCGATTCATGCAAAGACCTCCGTCCGAAGAAATAGCCTGGACGGCATGGTAGGTAGATGCACGAAGCAGTTTAGACCCCTACGTGCCTGTGTTATTTGGTTATGGCGAATAATTTGGGTTTAATCCAAGTTGTTATTGTTCAGAATATTTACGCCTGTTCAGCTCAGAACCCCTAAGGCCGGACGAGTACCTGGGCCAGGGCCAGGCGGGTTTGCAGGTCCGGCACCAGTTCCCCGGGCTCCAGCAGGGAAGCGGGAGCATAGAACTGCTGGATGTTTTGCTGCACGGCCAGGGCCACGGCCCCGCGTGGGGTGAGGGCCAACCGGCGAACCCACCGCGCGTAGGTCCGGTCGGCCAGGGAGTAATCGGTGGCCACGGTGGGCTCGCCGGTGTCGAGGTTCAGATTGGGCAGGGGCGCGGCCAAGTTGGCCAGCAGGCGCTGGTAGCTCCCCAGCGCCTCGCCGAAACTGGCTTGCATGGTGGCCACGGCCGCGGGCGGCAGGGGGCGGTAGGCCAGCATCGAGGCCACTCCGAGGCGGGGCAGCGCGGGCGCCAGCACCACCAGCACGCGCATGCCCAGGCTCAGGTGGTCGGGGCGCTGGCCCCAGCGCCGCCGAAAGCGGCCGGTGTTGATGCGCTCATAGTAGCGTTGGCGGGCAACGACCGGCAGCTGCTCCAATTGCCCGGGCGGCACGTACTCGCTGGCCCGCACGGCCGCCGGCAACAGCTCGGAAGCGACGAAGCGGAAGGCGGCCAGACCGGATTTGAGGTGGGGCAGCACCTGCGCGAGGGGCAGCCCGTAGGTGCATTGGAAAGCGCGCTCCAGCACCGGCCGGCTCACCCGCAGGCCAATGGCTTCGTGGAATTCCTCGGAGCGGTAGTAGCCAGCCTGCACCTGGGCCACGTCGAAGGCGTATTCTACCTGCGCGTGTTGCAAGGGGGCCTGGGCGTAGGTGACGGCGGTGCCGGGGCCGTTTCCGATGCCTGGAAACACCAGGTCGGTCACCGCATTGGCGCCCGTGGGGTGGCCCACGCCGTCGGCCGCGTAGTGGGCCAGGGCGCCGAGGGCAAAGGCCAGCTCGTTGCGGTCGTGCGCTTCTTCGATGAGGGCCCGCACGAAGTCCCCGGTGCGCACGTAGTGCGCCAGGTCGGTGAAGAGCGGCGCATTGCCTGGGAAGTAACCCAGGTCCTGCACCAGCGCGCCCCCGTAGGCGTAGCTGCGGGCCTCGCGCAGCTGGGCAGCAGTCGCGCCGGGGAAGCGGCTTTCCAGCACCGGCACCAGATGCCGGGCCCAGCACGAATCCACCACGGCCTGGTGGGTCAGGGCCGAAAAGGCCCGAGCACGCCCCGAAAGGAGCAGCAAAAACAGGAGTAGCAACCTAATACGGCGTACCATAAGCAACCAAAAAGAAACGCAACGGACCAACTGCTAGCACAAGCTGCCGGACAGGTAGAAGAAGGAGACGCGTAACTTTAGGCCATGGAGTCAGAATAGGGAAAACGCCGGTTGTAATCAGCAGGGCAAAGTTCATTAGCCGGATTGGCTGCCCCGAATGGAATCGGCCGATTCGCTTAACCATTCGACCAACTGGCACTTTGGCCACCGGCCGGAAGCCGCGGGCCTGCCAGCGCCAGCTGCATCATGAAAGCAAGCAGCTGGCGCTGACGACACTACGCCGCGACCCGGTGAAGTAAAGTCGGCGCCGTGACCAGCCTGGTCTGCTCCTGCAGCACCCGGTCAATGATGGCCGCCGTTTCGTCGGGGTACTCTACCGCAACCGGCCGGCCGTGGTCGAGCCAGTGGCGCAGCAGCACGGCATCGGCCCCGGTTAGGCTGTGCGCCACGGGCACGGCCAGCTGGGCAATGGCCGCCGCGTTGCAGGCCTGCTCGTACTGGTCCTTCATCGGAATCACGCACACCTTTTTGCCCAGAAACAGGGCCTCGGCCGGCGTTTCGAAGCCCGCGCCGCACAGCACGCCGGCGCTGCGGGCCATGCTGTCGAGAAACGCGTCGGCGCTGACCGGCAGGACGCGCACCTTGCCCCGCGTCACGGCCCGGCGGCTGAACTTGGAGAACACCTCCCAGCGCACGGTGGGGTTGAGCCGTTGCAGCGAATGCACCAGCGTGTCCTCATCGAAAGCCGGCAGGTACACCGTGTAGTGGCCCTCGTTGGTGGGCCGCAAGGCCCGCACCTGCTGCCGAATTACGGGCGTGAACACGTTGGGCTCGTAGCGCTGAAAGTGGAAGCCGTAGTGCTCCGTGGCCGGCGCGTAGTGCTGCAAGACCGTGCGGCCCAGCCGGTCGTCTTCCGCCGGGCGCGGGGCGCGCCGGCTCAGCACGCCGCTTTGGTGGCTGAGCGAGACGCAGGGCAAGCCCCGCAGCCGGCAGGCCCAGGCCGTTACGGGCTCGTAGTCGCTGATGACCAGGTCGTAGCTGCCCACCGGCACCTGGCGGATTTCGCGGACCAGCGTGGGCAGCCGCAGCTGCCAGAAGGTTTTGGTGAAGCTCAGGCCGCCGCGGCGGTTCATGACGTAGCTCAGGCCCTGGCAGCGGTAGCGCACCGGGTAGGGAAAGGGCATGTCGCTGGCCGGGCCGCTGATGAGCACGTCGAGCTGCTCGACGCGGGCCTGCAAGAGCGGAATAATGTCCAGGGCACGGGTGAGGTGGCCGTTGCCACAGCCTTGGATAGCATACAGTACGCGGGGCATGGGATTGGGAACATTAGGGCCAGGTGGCCGTGAAAAAAATCCAATGAATGGGAAGCCTGCTTATTGGCGGCTTCGCGCGGGCACGAGTACCCGCAGGGCCGTGGCACCGGGAATGCGGACGCGGGCCGGGGCCGGCGCGGGAAGGGCCACGGGCGTGAACGTGACCAGCAAACAGGGCAGCAGCACCAGGTTCGAGAAGTTGGTAATCAGCAGCGACGCGCCCATGAGCAGGCCCAGCGCCTGCGTGCCGCCGAAGTCGCTGAAGGCAAAAATGCCGAAGCCCAGCAGCAGCACCACGCTGGTATAGAGCAGGCTGGTGCCCGCCTCGCGCAGGGTGGTGGCAATGGCCCGCCGCGCCCACCCCCCGTTGGCAGCCAGCTCCTGCCGGAACTTGGCCAGCAGGTGAATGGAGTTGTCGCCGTCGATGCCCAGGGCGATGCTGAAAATGAGGGCCGTGCTGGGCTTGAGCGGAATGCCTAAATACCCCATCAGGCCCCCGGTAAGCACCAGCGTCACCAGGTTGGGCAGGAGTGCGAAGGCCACGGCCCGCACGCTGCGGAACAACAGCAGCACCACCAGACCCACCAGCCCAAAGGCCAGCAGGAGGCTGTCTTTCAGCGTGTGAATCAGGTAGGCAGTGCCCTTGGTGAAGAGCAGCGTCGTGCCCGTGAGGTGGGCCTGCAGACGGGAGCCAGCGAAGAGGCGGCGCGCGGCGGGCGCAATCTGCTGATTCATCAGCGTGTCGAGCCGGTTCGACCCGACATCGGCCATGCGCAGCGAAAGGCGCGCCTGCTGGCCCGTGGAGTCCACCAGGGTGCGCAGCAGGGCCGATGGGCTGCTCCCGGCTGGCTGCGCCCCGGCCAGTGCCCGCAGCACAAACCCCTGCTCGGTGGCATCGGGCAGCCGGAACGTGCCGGGCGCATCATTGTAAAAGGCTTGGGTGGCCGCTTTCAGGCCGGTGACGACACTCACCGAGGGCGTCAGGCCGGGCAGGGTGGCCAGGTATTGCTCAAACTGGTCGATGCGGGCCAGGTTCTGGCGGGACAGCACGCCGCCTTTCCGGCCGGTGTCGACCACAATTTCCAGGGGCATGACTCCGCTGAACTGGCGCTGGAAGAACTGCAGGTCGGCCCGCACAGAGCTGTTCTGGGGGATGTCGTCGACCATGTAGGCCACCGCGTGTACCCGGCTCAAGCCCGCCGCCGCCGTAAGCAGCAGCCCGCCCGTGACGGCATACACCGCGCGGCGGTGGTGCAGAACGAGCTGTTCCACCGCATCCAGCACCCGCCGGAGTGGCCGGGCTTGCAGGTGCGCCAGTTGCCGGGGCGTAGGCGCGGGCAGCAGCACGAATACGACCGGAATCAGAATAAACGAGACCAGAAAGCCCACGAAGATGTTGAGCGTGGCCACCAGCCCGAACTGGTAGAGAATGGCGATGTCGGTGAAGCAGAACACGAAAAAGCCAATGGCCGTCGTGGTGTTGTTCATCAGCGTCACCAGCCCAATCTTGCCCACCACCCGCGTCATGGCCAGCACCCGGTTGCCGGACTGGCGCAGGTCGTAGTGGTAGCGGGCCAGCAGGTAGGTGCAGTTGGGAATGCCCACGACCACAATGATGGTGGGCAGCAAGCCGGTGAGCAGGGTGATTTTATACCCCAGCAGCACCAGTGAGCCGATAGTCCAGACCACAACAATCAGCACCACCAGCAGCGGAAACACCACGGCCGTCCCCGAGCGGAAGAAGGCAAACAAAGCCCCGGCCATGATAAGCACCGACCATACCAGAAAGGCTTTCATTTCGTGCGTCACCTTGGCCGTGATAACGGCGCGCACGTAGGGCAGCCCCGCAAAATGCAGGTGAATGCCCGTCTGCTGCTGAAACCGGTCGGCCTGGTCGGTGATGTGCTGCAGCACGTCCTGCATCCGGGCCGAATTCACAAACGCGGGGTCGAGGTTCACCGCCAGCAGCGTGGCGCCCGTGCGGGTATTGAGCAGCTGGCCCTGGTAGAGCGGCTGGAGGCGGACCACCTGCAACAGGCTGTCGAGCCGGTGCTGGGTGGTGGGGAAGGGCGCAAACAGGGGGCGGACCGTGAGCTTTTTCCTCCACGCGTCCTTCTGCAGGCCCCTCAGCGTGGGCAGGGCCACGACGCCAAGCACGCCCGGTACGCGCGTCAGGGCCCGGCTGAAATCGCGCAGAGCTGTAAAACCGGCCAGTTGGTAAGCCCGGGCATCATCCAACCCGATGACGAGCACGTTACCATCCTCCCCGAACGTGTGGCGGAATTGCTGGAAGTAGCGCAAGTCGGGGTCTTGGGGGCTGACGACGTTGTCTAAGTTATAGGTAATTTCCGCGTCCTTGGCGTGCCAGCCCAGGAAGCCGGTCAGCAGCAGCAAGACGCTCACCAGCAGGAGCCGATACCGCAGAATATAAATAGCCAGGGTCTTCCACATGGCTTATTTCCCCCAAAAATGAGCGGTCCAATTCCGGCTCTGGTTACCACGGCGCGGGCCGGCCGGCAGCACGGCGCTCAGCTGCTCCCGCCAGGCAATGGCTTCGAAGTACAGCGCGACTACATTCAGGCAACCGCTCAGCAAGAGCAATGACAGGTGCTGTGACATTAAGGTAGGCTTAGGGTAAAAGCGGCAGAGGCAGGCCACTGTTGGGGAGAGCCCGAGCGGGGGGCGGCCCCCTATGCCTGAGCCAATTATTTTTCGGCGAATGGGCGGGCTAGTCGTGCTCCCGGTGCATTCGGGAAACGAACGAGGGGCCAAACGTCTTCGTGCAGGAAGGTTGTTGTAGATGGACCGTTCCGCGATTAGCGCAGACCAATCAGGCGGTGTAATCGACGGTTTCCGCCACCGGACCGGCGGCGCAACCAAACTCCACGTGCTGTTCGGGGCGGTGTCGCCTGGTATCCGATTTCGCTGATGAGGCGTGCTTCGTATCAAGCCGGTGATGCGTGAAGCTCCCTTGATGAATTCAGGTGGGCTGAGTTAGCCGGCACCAAACGGCGGTCATCGTGAATAGCGTCAAGTCAGCGCACTCCGGGAGGCCTTTTTCATCCGGTGAGCATGATGCTTTGGCTTCATAGCTTTCGTTGTTGTGCGACGGAACCAATGACCTCGGCGGCATGAAGCCGCAATTGGTCGAAAACTATGTGAAATGCCGCGTAGAAGCCCCGTATTTTTAGCTGCCCGTTCTGAGAAGCAGCTGGCATCCCTGGCTTCGGCCCAGGTGGCGCGGCCGGGGTGAACCATCAAAACCCGGGACCGCCCGTTGGTCGAACTTGCCGAAGCAGTTTTCGCGGCCGCAACTTGTGGCTTTCATTAATACGAAGCAAACCAACCGCTTCCCTAGCTTTTGCTATGATGAACAGAATGATGTACGGGGTGCTGCTGCTGGCCGGCACCGCAGCTGGGTGGTTCACCCTGGCTTCGGCCCAGGTGGTGCGGCCGGGGAATTCGAGCGCACTGACAACCCCAATTGCCCCGCCGCAGGCCCAGACCCAGGCCACCGTGGCGGCGGCCACGGCCTTTCTCAATACGCTCAGTGCCGAGCAGCGGAGCAAAGTGCAGTTTGCCTTTGTCCCGCAGCCCAAGGCGACGGCCGCCAACTTTAAGGGCGGCATGGGCGGGCGCATGACCTTCGTGGGCGAGCAGTACGGGCAGGCCGTGTGGTCGAACTTTCCCGTCAGTGACGTGACCCGGCCGGGAGTACAGCTCGGCAGCCTCAGCGCCCAGCAGCGCGAGTCCGCCATGCACCTGCTACAAGTGCTGCTCAGCCCCAAAGGCTACCAGAAAGTACTGGCCATCATGGGTTCCGACCAGGCCCTGGCGGATGGGGGCACCCACTTTGCCGCCGGCAAGGACACCTACACGCTGGCCTTGTTTGGCCCGCCGAGTGCCACGGCCCCCTGGCTGGTGCAGTTCGGCGGGCACCACCTGGGCCTGAACGTGCTGATTGCCGGAGCCCACGGCGTCCTCACGCCCACGCTGACCGGCGCGCAGCCGGCCGTGTACCAGAGCCAGGGCAAGACGGTGCGCGTGCTGGCCCAGGAAAACGACAAAGCCTTCGCCCTGCTCAATGCGCTCGACGCCGCGCAGCGCCAGAAAGCCATGCTGACGTATGAAGTCAGAGACCTCGTACTCGGTCCGGGCCACGACGGCGAAACCATCGTGCCCGAAGGGCTGAAGGGCTCCGAGATGACAGCCGCGCAGCAGGCCATGCTGCTCGACCTGATGGGCGAGTGGGCCGGCATTATCCAGGAGAGCTACGTGAAGGCCCGCATAACCGAGCTAAAGGCCGGCCTGAACGACACCTACTTTGCCTGGAGCGGCCCCACCACGCACGCGCCGGACCGCAACGGCACTTCCTACTACCGCATTCAGGGGCCGAAGGTGGTGATTGAGTTCTCGCCCCAGGGCGTGGGCGGCGACCCGAGCATGCACGTGCACACCATCTACCGCGACCCCACCAACGAATACGGGCACGCCTTCACGAGCCGATGAGAGCGTGCTGGGCAGTCTTGCTCGTAGCCGCCTTGTTGGCGTTGGCCCCGTCCGCCCGCGCGCACCGGCTCAACGAGTACCTGCAGGCCACCACGCTGGAATTGGCCCCCAACCACCTCACCCTGCACCTGCGCCTGACGCCGGGCACCGACGTGGCGGCGCAGGTGCTGGCCGGCCTCGATGCCAACCACGACGGCATCTTCTCGCCCACCGAGCAGCACGCTTACGCCGCCCGCGTGCAGCATGACCTCGCGCTCACCCTCGACGGCCGGCCCACGCCACTGCACCTGATAGAGGCAGCTTTTCCGCCGCCCCGGCAGCTCACCGCCGGCCTGGGTGACATTGGGCTCACCTTCGAGGCCCCCGTACCGGCCAGCCGAACCCCTCACCACCTTACGCTCCTCAATCAGCACCAGCCGGCGCTGGCTGCCTACCTGGTCAACTGCCTGCTGCCGCGCCAGCCCGGCCTGCGCGTGCTGAGACAGGCCCGCAGCTTCACGCAAGCCCGCTACGAGCTGACGTTTGCCACCGCCAGCGCCGCGCCGGCTGGCACTGATGGGAACTTGTCTCTTCACCGCGCCGACCAGCTGGCGGTGATGCGCGCCTATTTCGGGCACGGCCTGGGACATATTCTGACCGGCTACGACCATTTGCTATTTCTGGCGGCGCTGGTGCTGGGGGCGGCCAGCCTTTGGGAGCTAGTGAAAGTAATCAGCGCCTTCACGCTGGCCCACGCCCTCACGCTAACCCTGGCGGCCTATCAACTGGTGCAGGTACCCGAGGCACTCGTGGAAATACTGATTGCTGGCAGCATCGTGGCGGTAGCCCTCCAGAATATTTTTTGGCCAAGTGCGGCCTCGCGAGGAAGCCGCCTAGCGGTGGCTTTTGGCTTCGGGCTCGTACACGGGTTGGGGTTTGCCAGCGGGTTGCTCACGCTGCTGCACCAACTACCACATGAAGTGTTGCTGCTGGCCCTGCTCGGCTTTAGCCTGGGCCTGGAAGCCGGCCAGCAGCTAGTAATGCTGCCGGTATTCGGTTTGCGGCAGGTATTGAGCCTTCCTATGCGCAGTGCCAGTCAGCCGGCCATTAGTTTCACCGGCTTGCTACGCCTTGGGTCGATGGTGATTGCCGGGGCGGGTGTGTTCTACTTCTGCCGGGCCGTTGCTGCCATGGTTTAGAAAAAGCACGCTTTCAAATTAGCAGGATGAAAACTGGCCTCAGAAAGGCGCACCTTACTGACACCTCCATCCTCCCCCACGCAATTAGGCTGAAAAGGTGCTTTCTGCGGGGTCAAGAAGTGGGTTCTGAAAGTTTTTGCGGGTTTGCTTTGTGAGCTATACTTTCTGAATCAAGTCGTTAATCAGGCTGGCTTCTCACTGCGGGCATCCCGCTTAGACAGGGCCCGTACTTGACATCATTGTTAGAAATCGATTACATCATAGGCTTTCGAACGTGGCGCCTGTTTTCCTGTCTTTTAGACAGCTAAATACGGGGGACCCGTCGGGGGACCCGTGGCTACTCTTCCCTATCTCAAGACGCATCAGACTAGACAACCGCGGGTAGTGCGAAATGCCAAGAAGGCCAGCGGAGACGGTTTTTGGCTGTTCTCGTCTAGCTCAATAGGTAATTTCCGGGCCTTACACGACCACAAAAAGGCCTTCACAGCAATGTGAGGGCCTTTTTGCATACTTAGGGTACACTCTGAGGCACAAGCGTTGCTTTTCGTTGCTGGTTTTTCCGGCTTTTTTGAAGGTCGCTTCCAGGCGCAGTGCCTCCGTCCATGCTTTCCGAACAAGGAGTTGCCGACACGTACTAAAGATTGAGCGAATCGCTCATGGCTGTTGAATACCCCCGCCCGATTGCTTACTGAGCGTTTCCGCTGAATCGCCTCACCGCATCAGCTATTCCCTTCTTGCGTAGGTGGATTTGCTGCCGCCAGCAGTTCGGTTTCAAACGCTTGAATCCAGTTCTTTGGCTCTCCCCGGCGCTCTGTGGCTTCGCGAATCAGACGCAGGTTACGAGCCGTTGTTTCGGGCCCGAAGGGGTCATAAGCCGTGGTGAGGGCCTGGCCCAGGTACTGGTCAGCAGCGGCTTCGTCGTCGGCCAGAACGGCCAGTTCCAGCAGGGTAGCGTAATCCCAGTAGTCGGGGGAGCCCGCGCTGACTTTGCGCTCCACGGCGTACCGCACCACCGGCAGGAGCTGCTGCTGCCGAGGGTCAACCTTGTCGGCCAGGCCCATGAGCGTCACGGCATTGATGCCGGGGTAGGCATCCCGCCAGTCAGCTTCGAATCCCCGCAGGTAAGTCGTAATCGCCTTGTCGAGCAAGGCGGCAGCCACTCGCCTGTCGCCCCGGACCAGGGCCGCTTCCCACTGGTCTTTGTACACCCGCCCCAGAATGCCGAGGGTTTCGCTGCTGGGCCCCCGGCGCTTCACCAGGTCGGTTAGCACCCGCTCGGCGTCCGGCCCCTGGCCGGCGCGGTTCAGCGCAAAGCCGTATTGCTCCTGCACCAGGGCGGTATCGGCCAAGGGGCGGGGCATGTGCTCCACCAGTTGGGTCATCCCGGTCCAGGATTTGACGGCCCGGTAAGACAACAGCAAATCAATGAGGACACCGGCCTCCAGGCTGCTTAGGTCGCCCAGGGTGGCCGCTACTTGCTGCACGGCAGCCAGCCCTTGCGTGCGCGCTTGGGCCAGCTGCTTCTTAATCGTTTCGGAATAGGCCACCTGGTCCCGGAAGATGTCGGTTTTGGTGTGGTCGATGGCCGGATAGCCTTCCACTATCTGGTAGAGCGGGCTGTCAATTGGCCCCTTTTCATGCTCTCCCGCCGTTCTCTGGACCTCATTCAGCAAGGCGGTGAGGGCAGCCTGGTCGGTTTCGGCGGCGCTGGGGCTGCCGGTTGGGTCCAGTTGGTAAGGCAGCGTGCGAATGGGCGCAATGTCGAACGGCAGGCGCCCGCCCTGGGCAAACAGCAGGACGGTGCTCCACGGGCGCGCGGCGTGGCGCACGCCCAGCTCGTAAAACACGTTGGCGTTGGCGGCCGTCAAATCGGCCACGGCGTACTCGCACAAAAGCAGGCGCTCAAACATCGGCTTATGAATGAAGCCCCCGATGACCTCCTCATCGGCCCGCAGCGGTTCCAGGCCCGCCTGCTCAATGGCGGGCTTGATGAGCTGGTGGTACACCTTATCGAAGTTGACGGTGCCGCCCATGCCATCGGGCTTGGTGCCAAAAGGCATCAGCACGAAACACAGTGGGCGGTGGGCTTGTAGGGTGGCTAGAGGGGGGGCCATAGGGATGTGAGGAAGCTTAACTGAGAAGTTTAGGTGCGTGCGGCGGCTTATTCCGTACGCTTCGTAATTGGTGCGGCTGGGGTGAAGGCGTAGTACCGGTGCCAGACATTGGCGGCTTTGAACCGGCATTGTTGATAATGCGCGCGCCCCTGGCGCTGGTACGCTTCGTTTATTTTCCGCCACTCCGCGAGCGGGCAGCAGTTAGCAGTCAGGGCGTTGGCATCCAGTACCGTGCCGGTCAGGGCCTGCACCTGCTTTTCAAACAGCGACGGCGGCAAATCCAGGTCGGCCCGGACGTCCCACAGGCGAGGCCCTTCGGCTCCCCAGAACAGGACGTGGCCTTCGGCCGCATCGAACGTGGCGTCCTCTACCTTGGTCCCGTACTGCACCGGGGTGCCCAGCGGCTGCCCGGTGGCCGCGAGCCAGCGTCGCACGCTGCCATCGACTCCCCAGGACAGCACCTGGTCTTCGCGGGGGCTGAATGCGGCTCCCTGCAGGCTTTCGTGGGACATCGCCACCGTGATGGGCCGCCCCGAAGCCGCCTGCCACAGCTGCATTTTTTGGTTGCCCCACGACAACAGCCGTTGCCCGTTCCGGCTGAAGGCGGCCCCGGTGCAGGCTTCGTGCCGCAGCAAAGCCCCGGCGGGCTTGCCGGTGGCGGCCCGCCACAGCTGGATGCCCCCATCGCCCCAGGTCAAAATCAGTTTGCCATCCCGGCTGAATTTTGCCCCGTCAATGAGAAATTCTTTCTGCTCCAGGCTACGCAGCCGCCTCGATGGCAGGTGCCCCAGCCACGTCGCCTTGTTGTCGCCGGTGGCTACCACCCGGCTTTCGTCGGGGCTCCATGCCACGGCATTGATGGTGCCCGCGATGCGCAGGGGCGCGCCAATCGGGGTTCCTTTGGCCACATCCCAAAGCTGAATGAGGCCCTCGTCCCCGTCGTTTCCCCACGCCAGCAGGCGTCCTTCGCTGCGGTTAAACATTGCTTCCCTAACCCCTTTTTGGACCATGGCAGGGCCCAGGGGCTGCCCCGTGGCCGCCTGCCACAGCCGGATGGCCCCGCCCCCCCACGATAAAATCCGCCGGCCGCGCTGGTCGAAGGCCGCCCCGCCCACGTAGTCGCCGTGGTAGATGGGCGGGCCAGCCGGCCGCCCGGTGGCGGTGTTCCAGCGCTGAATGGTTTTGGCGCCCCAGGACATCAGCTGCTGGTCGTCGGGGCTGAACACCGCCTGGTTGACGAAGGCACGGGGGCGCATGAGGGGAACCAGCGAATCCTGGGTGCTGGCATCCCACAGGCGCAGGCCGTCGGTCGACCACGACAGGATTCGGCGATTATCATGGCTGAAAACGGCGCCGGGCACCAGCCACAACACCTGGCTTAGGTCCGAGGTGGCGCCGGGGCTGGCCGCGAGGTGTGGCATGGGCCGCCCGGTCGGCGGTTCGCCGGCGGCAGCGCGCCACAGCCGGATTCCATCGGGCCCCCACGACATCACCCGGCGCGCCCCGCCAACGAACGCGGCGCCGCTCACCGCGCGCTGGTGGTGCAGCACGGCCAGGAGCTGCCCCGTGGCCGCTTCCCACACTCGCACGGTGCCGTCGTTGCCCCAGGATAAAATCCGGCTTTCGTCCGGGCTGAGCACGGCGCCTTGCACCTGCGGGTGGCTCATGGGGTAGGCGTTCCGGATTGCAACCGGCTGCAGCTGCACTTTATCGTTTCCCCAAGAGAGCACCCGCTCCTCATCTTGGCTGAGAAGGGCGCCCTGCACCCCGGCGTCGGGGGTTTTATTTGGGGGCCCCGACTGTGACAGCCGCTCCCACGCCGGGCCCACCCATATATGCACGCCGTCGTTTCCCCACGACAGCACGCGGCTTTCGTTTGGGCTGGCGGCGGCGCCCATCAGCATGTGTTGGCGCATGAGCGGGCCCAGCACCTGCCCGGTGCTGGCCTGCCACCACTGGCTGCCAATGATTCCCCAGGCCAGCACCCGTTGTCCGTCGCGGCTGAACGCGGCCCCGTGCGTGGCCTGCAGCTCGCCGCTGAAGGAGCGTCCGGTGGCCAGCTGCCACACCCGGAATCCTTCACCGCTATAAGTTAAAAGCTGCTTGTCATCGGGACTGAACACGGCACCCCGCCCGGAGAATCTGTCGGCTTCCAAGGGCGGGCCAATGGACACGCCGGTGCCGCTAGCCCAGCGGCGGATGCTATGGGCGCCCCACGACACGATTTGTTGTTCGTCGTGACTGAAAGCCGCCCCCACAATGTTCTCGTCGTGGCGCAGGGACGGGCCCGCCGGGGCCCCGCTGACCCGCCACAAGCGGGCGTGCTGGTTGTTCCAAACCAACAGCTGGCTGCCGTCGTGGTTGAAAGCCGCGCCGCGCACGGTCAGGTCGCGGGCGTCGACGCCGTGCTGGTACACCACCGAGTCCGGCAGGCGTTGTTCGGGTTTTATGCGTTTTCCAGCGGGCCGGCCCGAGGCCACGTCCCACACCTGGGCACCAGCCGGCCCCCACCCCAGCACCTGGCGCTGGTCGGGGCTGAGCACGGCACCTTCGATGGCCTCTTCGATGTGCGCCGCCAGTCGGTACGTAGGCAGGGCTGACTGCGCATCGGTGAGCAGGCTTTGCGTCAGTGAGTCGTCGGTGGTGCTGTTCAGGGCTTGCCCGACCAGATGCAGGTAGTCCACCACCTGGTTGCCGGCCAGGGCCGTGCGCCCGCTGTTCCAAAAATTCTGGGCCAGCTGCTTTTGCGCATTGTTGCGCTGCGTGAAGGCTTCGGCTTTGCTGGCTTCGGCCTGCCGCCACAGGAAAGACAGGCCCACGGCGGCCCCCAGCAACACCAGGCCCACCACGCCGGCCAGGTAGCGCTGCCGCCGCAATTTTCGCTTTTCTTCCTGGCGCCAGGTGGGCAGAATTTCTCCCGGCGTCCGGCCGCTGAGGTGCGCCGCCAGCTTGGTGAGCTCCTCTTCGTAATCCCGCACTTTCGGCCAGCTTTTCGACTGGCTTTTGGAGCCCCGCAGGTCATAAAAAATACGCTGATGCAGCTGGCTCGCCAGCACTGGCTGTGGAAACAGGTAGTCGATGTTGCCGCTCAGGTCCGCGCCATCCGTGACGGCAACCAGCACTCTGTCGGCGCCTTTGTGGCGGATAAACCAGTCCACTTCAAAAGCGACGTATTTGGACTTGGCCGCATTGGGCGAGCAAAGCACCAGCAGGTAATTCGATTGCGCCAAGTACTCTACCAGCACCTGCGTCACGGAGTCTTCGCCCTGGGCCAGCGCGGGCGCCCCGGCTTTGATTTTATGCATCGAGAAGTCGCTGCCATCCCGGCATATCTGCAAGTGTTTCAGCGCCTGGCCATTGGGCAGCTTTAGGGTGTGAAAGCCTTCCAGAAAGCTTTCCACGCGGCGGCTCAGGGCGTAGTCCGGGTCCATCGAATAGCTGATGAAGACGTCGTAGGCCAGGGCGGCAGCGGGTTGGGCATCCATTATGCGTGTACTAGACTCCTGAGAGCAAGGTAATCACCAGATTCGGGCTTTGCTGATTAATGAAAAATGGAGACAACGGGCTGTTAGCCGCTCGGCTGATGCAGGGCGGCGATTCAGGGCCTGTTTAAACTGCAATGGCGTCTGGGAATCCTCAAAATAGTAGCCCGAATTCCTTGTACATTTGGTGCAAGCGGCTTTTGCCTGCGGCTTTTGATTACAATACGGTTCGTTTCGAACGCCCCATGTCTACCCTGTTTCCTGAGTTTGAGTACGACATCTTCATCAGCTACCGGCACAACGACAATCTGTTCAGTGGGTGGGTAACGGAATTTGTGGCGCGCCTGCAGGAGGAATTAGCGGCCACGGTGAAGGAGCGGCTGACCATTTACTTCGACCAAGACCGCACCGACGGCTTGGGCGACACCCACCAGGTGGGCCCCAGCCTGGCGCACCGCCTGCGCTCGTTCATCTTCATTCCCCTCGTGTCGCAGACCTATTGCGACACGGAGCGGTTTGCGTGGCAGCACGAGTTTCTGCCGTTTCTGCAGCAGGCCGGCCACGACCGCCTGGGACTGACGCTGCGCCTGCCCAGCGGCAACTACGGCAGCCGGGTACTGCCGGTGCGCATCCACAACCTCGCCCCGGCCGACGTGCAGCTGCTGGAGCACCACCTGCACGGCCAGCTTCGCACCATCGATTTCGTGTACCAGGACCTGGGCGTGAACCGGCCTCTGCGCGCCAAAGACGACGAGCTGCCCCGCCCCGCCGACGGCCTGCTCTACCGCAACCAAATCAACAAAGTGGCCAACGCCGTGAAGGAACTGGTGGCGGCCGGCAAGCGGCTGCCCCCGCCCGCCGCCACCGCCCCCCTCCTGCCCCGGCTTGCCCCGCTGGCCCCGGCGGCGCCCGCCGCCACCAGCCCGGTGGTGTTTCTGGCCTGGGCCTCGAAGGAGCTGACGGCCCGGCGCGAGGAGCTGGCCCTGATGTGCACCAAAGCCGGCATGCAGGTGGTGCCCGCCACCGACTGCCCGCTCGACGAAGACGAATTCCGGGCCCGCACCCGCGAGGCCCTGGCCGCGGCTACGTGCGCGCTGCACTTGCTGGGCAACGAGTTTGGCCGCCGGTTTGAGGACGACGAAGACTGCTCCTTCCCCATGTTTGCCTACCGGGAGGCCCGCCGCGCCACGGCCGAGCAGGCCGGGTTCCGGCAGTTTGTGTGGTATTGCCCCGACGAAGGCCTGGCCGTGCGGCCCGCGCAGCGCGACTTCGTCACCAGCATCCGCAACGAGCTCACCGAGCGCTGCACCTTCACCAGTGCCCCGAGTGCCATGCAGCTGGTGGAGGACCTGCGCAGCACGCTGGAGCGGGTGGCGCCGCCCGCCGCCGAAATTGAGAAGGAAATCGAAATCTTCTTCGTTTTCAACGAGCTCGACAGCGAAGAAGCCAACCAGATTACCGACCGCTTGAGCGAAGAATTTCCGGTGGAAATGCTGACCATTGAGCCCGACAGCGAGGACCAGTATAAGGAGCTTACGGTGCGCAACATTCCCAAGAGCAAGCTGGCCGTGGTGTACTTCAAGCACAGCGCCGACTGGGCCCTGCCCTTCGTGAAGCAGGTGTGGCGGCTGGTGGGCGGCGCGGGCTCGAACACGCCCATCCTGTTTGTGGGCGAGGACGACCCGGTGCAAAACCGGATGCGGATTTTCAAGGCCCCGCGCGTCATTTCCCGCATTCAGCCGCACCGCGGGGTGAGCGACGAAGTGCGGCGCGTGATGCAGCAAATTAACGCCGGCGCGTAGATGGCCGCTATCGACGACTCCCTTTCCGCCTTGTTTGGGGCCGAAGAGCCGATTTGCCCCTACACGGGGCTGCGCACCTTCACCGAAGACGAAGCCATTTATTTCCGGGGCCGCGAAAGCCACGTGGCCAAGTGCCTGGACTTGCTGGCCGCGCAGCGCTTCGTGATGGTGACCGGCGCGTCGGGCGACGGCAAATCGTCGCTCGTGTTTGCCGGGCTGCTGCCCGAAGTCCGGGCCGGCTTTTTGCGGGCGCGCTACAGCAGCTGGGCGGTGGCCACGTTCCGGCCCGAGCGCAGCCCGCTGCGCAACCTGGCCCAGGCGCTGGCCACGGCTCTGCAAGTGGAAAGCAGCACCGGCGCCGTCGAAACCGAGCTGGAACAGGGCTTTTCGGCACTGGTGCAGCTCTACCGGGCCTCGCCGCTGTGCCCGCCCGCCGAGCTGCCCGAGGGCCTGACGCCGGCCGAGCAGCGCCGCTACCAACTGCAAGCGAGCAACCTGCTGATTGTCGTCGACCAGTTCGAGGAGTTTTTCACCAACCCCGAAAACTACACCCCGGACGGCCCTAACGCCGCGGCCCAAACCGTGGTGAACCTACTGCTGGAAACCACCCGGCTGGCCCGGGCCGAGGGCCTGCCCATCTACATCGTGTGCACCATGCGCTCCGATTTTGTGGGGCAGTGCGCCGAGTTTCGGGGCCTGATTGAGCAGATTGGAACCAGCCAGTACTTCGTGCCCCGGCTGCTGCGCCACGAGTTCGTGGAAGTCATCAAGGAGCCGGCCCTGCTCAGCGGCAACCGCATCAGCGAGCGGCTGGTGCAGCGCCTGCTCTACGACATTCGCAACGGCCAGGACCAGCTGCCGGTGCTGCAGCACGCGCTGCGCCGCATCTGGCTGGCCGCCGACCATGGCCGCGAGGAAATGGACCTCCTTCACTACGCCATGGTGGGCGGGCTGAGCGACGAGCTGCCGCCCGAAGACCAGGCCCGGTTTGCCCAGTGGCGCGCCGCCGTGCCCGGCCCGGAGCAGCGCTTTCTGCTGGCCAATGCCTCGCTGCGCAACGTGCTCGACGCCCACGCCAACCAGCTCTACTACGCCGCCACCGACCTTTACAACCAGGCCTTCGAGCCCGCGCTGCCGCCGGGCACCGCCGAATGGGTGGTGGAGCAGACGTTCCGCCTCCTCACCCGCACCGACGGCCAGCGCGTGGTGCGCAACCGCCTGACCGGGGCCGAAATCACGGCCATCATCAACGACGCGGCCTTGCCCTGGCCGGTGGTGTGCCGCA
Organism: Hymenobacter convexus; assembly: GCF_030580955.1. Taxonomy (GTDB): domain Bacteria; phylum Bacteroidota; class Bacteroidia; order Cytophagales; family Hymenobacteraceae; genus Hymenobacter. The sequence goes on from NZ_JAUQON010000012.1 coordinate 50,810, forward strand.
TTTTGCGGCCCTTCCGCCAGCCCGGCACCACCTTTCTCTCGCCCCTGCTGGGCGAAGGCGACGACAACCGCGCCGTGCTGCCCCCCGATGCGGTGCTGGACATCACCCACGAGAGCCTGATTCGCAACTGGGCCCACCTCGCCCAGTGGGCCGTGCAGGAAGCCCACGACGTGCGGGTGGCGCAGGACTTTATGCAGCAGGCCAACCGCTGGCAGGCCAACGCCGAAAATCCGGGCTTTCTGCTGCCCATTGGTCCCTACACCTATTTTTCGCAATGGCGCGGCCGCCAAACCAGCCTTGCCCACTGGCTGGCACACTACGTGGCCAGCGGCCGTAGCACCAGCCCCGACGCCGGCCACCGCCTGGCCCCGGCCGCGGCGCAGGCCGGCACGCTCACCCGCTTTCTGGAAGCCAGCCGCCGCCGCTTGGTGGTGCCGCTGCTGGTGGCCCGCTACGGCCTCGGCCGCCTGGCCGCCGCGGTGCTGCTGCCCGTGCTGCTGCTGGGCCTGGGCTGGTGGGCGTGGTCGGCGCGTCAGCGGCAGAGCGACTACGTGGCGTATTCCATCATCAAGGAGCGCACGCCTTTTCTGAAATCGCCCTATGTGTCGGTGGATGACAAGGCGCGGTTTCTGCTGCACGCCGACCGGCTGAAAAACGCGGTGTACCGGCCGTGGCTGGGCGGCCGCCCGGCGGAAGATTACTCCTTCGCCCGCATGCTGGACGCCGTGGACGATGATAGCCTGGCGCTGGATATTGAGCTGAGCATGTATTCCTGGGCCAACAACGTTGACTACGACTCCGTGGAGCGGGAAAACCCTTACCTGCAACCGCTGCTCTTCGATTTAGACCACCGGCTCGACCAGGCGGCCCGCCGCACGCCTTTTCCCGACGCCGCCCGCTTTGCCAACACCAATCAGCGCGCCCAGGCGGTCTACACGGCCCTCACCGTGATGGCGATTACGCATTATTTGCTAAGCGCCGCGCAGCAAAAAACGGCCATAGCCCCGCCCCTGAAGGCCCGCCAGGCCACGAGCCAGCGCCTTGAAGCCAGCAAGCAAAAGCTGCTGCGCCGCTTGCGCTGCTACGTGCAGCAGGAAATACGGCAAACGGCGGGCCCCGCCCCCAGCTCCGTAGATTTTGGTTTGTGTCTCCGGGTGCTGTTGGGGCAGGGCGACTTTCCGCCGGCCACCCTGGCTTTCCTGGAAGGCCTGAGTCCGTTTGGCGCGCCGGCGGCCCGGCAGCAGTTCGACCGCTTGTTTCCCCCGCGGCAGTTGCTCGTTGCCGAGGAGGGCATTAGCAGTACCGCGCACAGCGGCGGCTACCTCAGCGGGGCTATCGTGTTTGCCGCGTTGCGGCAGCCGGCGCGGGTGGCGCAGTGCCTGGACTCGCTCAGTACTGCCGCCAACAAGCCCTCTACCCGCGATGGCGGCATGGCGGTGCTGCCGTACCTGGTGAAATACGGGCTTTTCACGCCGGAAAACACCCTTGGCTTGTTGCGCCGCTGCAGCCGGGTGGGCGGGGAAAATCTCAACAAGCTGTACGCGGCCACGGTGTACAGCTTGCTGAGCGTGAGCCCCTCTTATGCGGTGTACGACGTCAACCCGGCCTTTGGCAGAGCCTACACGGCCGATGAGGCGCGCGCCGGAGCGGTCAATCCCGACTACCTCAATTCTGACCGCGTCAGCTTTTCGGTGCCCCTTGCCCTGCGCGACCAGGCGTGGCAGGCATTGCTAGGCTCGGCTCCTGCGGTGGCCGCCGGCGAACCGCTTTTTCTGGAGCAGAACGAGCGGGCCTTCCACGCGCACCCGATTACGGCCGCCAAATACCGGCGAAACGCCTTGTTTTTGCAAGCCTTTCTGGCCAAAATGCAGGGTGTTTATTTGCAAGAGCTGAAGCATCAGCCGGCCGAAGCGGCGCAGGCCTTTGCGCAGTTTAGTGCGCGCGCAGCCGAGCTACAGCAAGTTGGTGAGGCGAGCGAAGCGGTGAGCATCGCGGACTGGAGCTTGGGCTTTCCCGAAGACGGGTTCAACGGCCATGCCAATAGCCAGAGTGCCCTCGCCTTTTTGCGGGCGCCCGGCCGGCCCAAAACCTTGCTGTTTGAATCGTATTACACCTGTTCCTTCAATTCGTTTTTCACCTACCAGCTGCGCCACGAAGCGGCCCAGCCGCTACCCGACGCCGGCGTGGTGCGGATGCTGGACAGTGTGGCCTTCGTGGAAGCCGCCTTCCCGGACCGATTTTCGGACACCCGCGGTTATTCCATCCGGACAGCGGCGCTGTCCCGGCTTCACCACGACTTGCCCAATCTGGCCTGGATGAAGGCCCTGGCCCGGGTACCGCTGCCAGGCCCCGTGGCGCGTCGGCAGCGCAATGCCACCCTGCTCGCCCTTGTCGCGTCGCTGCAAAATCCGGTCCGGCTGCAGCAGCTGGCCATTACGCCCGCGCTGCTGGCGTTTGCCAGGCAGGTACCGGGCCAGCCGGCGTTCAGCCGGGAGCCGCTGCAGGTGGTGTTTTCGGACCTGACCAGCGCGCTGGCCCACGCCGGGCGCATTCCGGAGGCTTTTGCGCTGGCCAACGCCTTGGGCGAGCCAATGGCAACCATCTCCAAAATCCGCATCAGCGAGCAGGCCATCCTCACGAATAACCAGGAGCATCAGGCCTTGCTGGACGGTTTTCTGGAGCAGTACCAACGGCAAATCAGCCCGAAGCCCCTGAGTGCCGCCGCCAGCATTATCAGCGTGCTCTACTGGCGCCCCTACGCTGATAAGCGGAAAAATGAAGATTTTTATCAATTTGCCCGGTTCCTCATCAAGGAGGGCAACAGCACGGTGAACAGCAAGGGCCAGTTGGCCATGTGCAAAGGCCGCAGCTTTGCCAACCACGGCTACGAAGCCGTGCGCGACATCCCGGCCTACGAGTCGGAACGGTTTCGGCAGCCCTATTTTAATGCCGTTTTGTTGGGCCTGGCACACCTCAAAACCGCTGCCAAGGGCGATGGCTGGCGCGAATACGACGAAGTGCAGCTCGTGTACCCGAAGGATTATGACGGGCCCATCAACTGAGTTTTTGCCGGCATCAATTACCCGACCAGATAGGATATAAAAATGGCCCCCAGCTCCGAACGGAAACTGGGGGCCACTGGCTTTTGCGGCGCCGTGCGCCCTGCCGGCCTTATTCTATTATCAGGCGCTGCACTACGCTGGCGCTGCCCGTTTGCAGGCGCACGGCATACACGCCCGGCGCCAGGCCTTGCACATTCAGCAACATGCGGGTGCCGGCAGCGGCCAGGGGCGCATCCTGCCGGCCCACCACCTGCCCCAGCTCGTTGAGGAGCGTGGCCCGCAGCTGCGATGCACCCGGCACCGCCGGCACCTGCACCACCACCTGACTGTGCGCCGGGTTGGGATACAGGGCAATGCCGCGCAGGGCTTGCTGGGCATTGGTGGCCGTAGCTACCGTGGGACCAAAGCGAAGCACAAAACGGCCGGTGATGGGAACGTTGGCTCGACGGAAAGCGTAATTTGGCCACGTTGCGGGCGGCCTGCTCAGGTTCACCGAGGTACCAGTCGAGTCATCGTCCAGAAAAGCCGATAAGCCGGTGGGCACTTGCACAATGATTGGCTGTATGGTGTAATTCCCGCGCTTCAGCACTCTGGCGGTAAGGGGTATTCGGGTGGTGGCATTGGTAGGTATGGTGCGAAGCGCTTTGATGGAAAGCTCGTCTTCCGGGGCGGGGGCGCTGATGCTCAAGCTCAGGCTATCGGTGCTGGGAATGCGGTAGGCGTCGGTATTGGGGCTAAAGCCGGCGGCGTTGGGCACGGCCAGGGCGTCTTCGTAAATAACAGTGGGGGGCTTGCCCCCGCCGGTGCCACCGGGCGGGCGCGAAAAGCTCAGGGCCACGCCGTTGCCATTGCTGCTGAAGCGGTTGAAGGCGGCCTGGGAAGCGTAGCTGGTCACGCGCTGGCGGTTGTCGAGCGCGAGGCTGGCGCTGGACTGGTTGTCGCTCACGCGCACGAAGAAGGACTGTCCGGCGGCGATGATGGGGGTGTCGCCCCAGCCGTTCACGTACGTGGTGTAGAAGCCGGTGGTAGGCCCCGTACTCACGTACGTGTAGATGGCGGCATCAAGGTTGGGCCGGTCGGCGCCGGTGACCCGGCTCCAGTCCAGGGGCGAGGGGTACGGGTTGCCCACCAGGTTCCAGCCCGCGTTGGAAGCCCGTGGTATCTGCCCCGTATTGGTCCGGGTGAGGGCCAGCGTTTGCGGGCCCGATGTGAGCGCGCCGGAAAAGCTGACCTTGTCGCTGGCCGCTATATTTACGGCGTAGCCCTGGCCCACCGCCAGCGAAGCATTGGTGGCAACCGGAGCCAGCCCGCTGCTAATGGTGGCCGTTGCCGTATTTAAGCGCGTCGGGTCGTAGGTCGAGGCGTTGACGAACGTGGGCATCGCAGCAAAAGAACCGACGGTAGCCCCCGATACCGGGGAACTGTAGTAACGGGCGCCTCGGCCTGGGTTAAAGGTCTGGTCAATGTAGCGTTCCATGGTAGCCGTGCCACCCGCGGCCCCGCCGGTTGAGCTGTTCACCACCAAGGCAGTACCACTGGCCGAAGAAGGCAACCGGAGCGGTTGGTTGTTAAGATTGAAATCGTTGGCACTGGCAATGGTCAGGACCTGGCTTACGGAAATAGCGCGGCTAAGCGAAAGCGTAGCCCCCGCCTGGGTGGTGCTGTCGGTCAGGTTGCGCACCAGGGCCGGCAGGGCGTTGCCGGTGACTTGGGTGCCGATGCCGGTGTACACGTAGCTGGAGCTATCGGCGAAGCTGCGGGTCGCCGTGCGTACGGCCCCGGTTTGGCCACTTGTGGTGATGCCAGCCGGGTCGCCCACGCTCAAGGTTGCGCCGGGCTCTATCATAAACTTGCTGCTGGAGGCACCGGACATCACAAGGTTAGCCCCTAAGCGCAAAGTACCTCCTCTTTTCACCAGCACGGTGTCATATATGGTGACATTGCCGGTTAGTTTTCCAACCCCGCCCGCCTTTACGATTATTGTGTTGAACGTGTCTCTGGCAGCAGTTGAAGCCGCTGTAGAAGGTTCAATAATCAGCCTACGGGTATCCACCACCGTTACGGCATTGGAAGTAGCCGACTGACTACCGATGGTGGCGGTAGCAGTGTAAATACCGCTTGTTGTCACCCGCAGGGGGTTTGCAGTGGCAGTTAGCAAGCTGCCGTTTCTGCTCCAGCTATACGTCGCGCCCGACACCAGCACCCCGGTGGTGGGGTCCAGGGCCCCGGTAGGAGTCAGCCGGGCGCTGCGGTCGGATAGCGCGGAGCCGACGCTTGTAAAATCACCGCCGATTATCACTTTGGCATCGGCTTGCACCGCCAAAGCCCTTACCTGGCCATTCGGAACGCTGCTGGGAAAGGTATTGTCCCGGGTGGCGTTGGCATTCAGACGCGCCAGGTAGGTCGGGGCCGTGCCCCCGCTGGGAGTAAAGCTTCCCCCCAACAGGATTTTGCCGTTCCGGTGAAAGCCAAGGGCTGAAACCGTCCCGCCCCCCGTATTGTAAGAGCCGCGCTGGACGCCCGCCACACTAAAGTGGTAAACGTAATTGAACTGCCCTACGAAAGGTGCCGAACCCGAACTCGGAAACGTGGCATAGCGCGCTACCAGGATGCTGTCACCTTTCACAGTCAGCGCCGTCGCGCCTATCGGGGCTGTTATCTGGGCCCCAAACGATTTTGCTACTATCAACGGACTGGGACCATCTGAATCACCGGGTAGCGCAAATCCTCTCACAAAATCTACCCCGAACGACAAATTGGTCGTTGGTCTTATTACCGCCAATGTGTATCCATAAGAATCCGTAAAGGCAGTAGCTCTTATCGTCAGCAGCCCGGCTACCAGTATATCCTGGTTGGGCAGCACCGCAAGTCCCGTAACATAGCTATTGGTATAAATGGTGAAATTAGTCTGGAAATTCTGCTCTCTTACGCCGGTTTTCGAAAGCCGGGTAACGATATCGGGACTAGAATACCCGCCTACCAAAATCAGCGAATCGGGTTGCACCGCAATGGCGTTGATGGTTCCACTCAGGTCACTGGACGCGATATTGAAACTGACGTCACGCCGGCCATTGGTATGCAGGCGCACTACCGGGGCACAATTAGCGCCATTATAGCGGGTGAAATTGCCGCCTGCCAATATCTTGGGGTTGTTGGGCCTTGCCGCAATGGGTTCCACCACAATGGTCCGGACGCTTCCATCGAGCCCGGTGCCGTCCATGGCGAAGCTGGTATCAAGGGTGCCGTCGGTGTTGAGCCGCACAATTTTGCCGCAGGCCACGCGGTTGTAAGTCGTGAACGCGCCCCCCACCAGCACCCGCCCATCGGGGAGCAAGGTGGTGGCCAGCACCGCCCCGTCAAACCCCGCGATTACGGTAGCCGTCAGAACCTGGCTTGAATGCGTGGGAGTCAGGGTCACGGGTCCGGCCGGTATTACACTCACCCTAAAGGGGGCAGTGGTTTGGGCGTGGGCTGCCCGTAGGCAACTCAGTTCGAACAGCAAAGCAAGTAGCCCCCAGGCAGGACGACGAAAAAGAGTAGAGAGGGCCATAATGCAGGTTGCGTATTGGATATGAGAGATTAAAACTGAGCAGTCAGAAATCGGCTGTTGGAACACCACGTCAACTCCTGCTCACGCAGCAAGGAATGGGGGGTGGCGGCCAGGTAGCGCCCATCGGCCGACAATGCAAAGACGGTTTTCTGTAGCACTTCCTGCGGCCTCAGCGGAGGGCGAAGGGCGCGAATTGGCTATTTTACTTTTCGGTAATTCAGCGAATTGCCCCGGGCGGTGTAGCTGAGTTCCAGGCTTTCGTCGTCTACGCCAACCACTTCCCAGCACATGTCCTGCTGGGGTTCCACCAGGTAGTTTTCGTTGTCGCCGGGGTGGCCGGCCCCCGGCTGAGAAGGGCACGCCCGGTCCAGGATGAAGGCGGCCGTACTGAGGCGCTTGCCATCGTAGTAATCGATGTATTGGTGCTCCTTAATCTCAATGACGCTCCTGTCGTCGTCGGTGCTTTGCCATTTGCCCTGCAGCCGTTGGTAAACAGTTGTGGTCACGGTCGCCTTCGGCTGCGGTGCCGCAGCCGCGGTGCCCGGCGCCCCGGGCGCAGCAGCCGTTTCCTGTTTCGGCGAACAAGCCACGAGCGCACTCAGAAGAAAAAACAACAGCGGGGCAAACTTCATACTAGAGGGCGTAGCGGCGCTTCAGCGCCGGGTGGTAGCAGCACGGGGCAAGATGGCCAGCAATGGCATCGGCGCCGGTGCCCGGCTATACGATGGCCCGGCGAAATCGCCGAAAAGCCCCGGACAGCAATGCGTAACGGGCTGGGCCGGGGATGCTAGGCTTGCAGCAGCGCGTAAAAGGCCTTGAAGTGCTTGATGCGCTCGTCCAGGCCGTTGGTGCCGCCGTTCACGCGTTTGGTCACCAGGGTCACCACCGCGTCGGTGGCTCCTTGCGTCGACAGCTCGATAATCTGGTTGCTGTGAAAAAACCAGGCGGCCGAGAGCAACGGGTACTTCTGGGCCACCAGTTCGGGGGTGCCCACCACGTCGTCGTCCACGAACTTGTTGAAGGCCGTGTAGTTCGATTTGCCGGTGAGTTGGATGAACCCGCGCCCCCGGTACTTCCACCCGTCTTTCGAGGCCTCGTCGCCGTTGCCCATCCGCGAAGCGTACACCCGGGCGGCAATGGCCTCGGGTTTGCGCGCGTAGGAGTCGCAGAGGGCCGGAGTCAGGAAGTACTTGCCGAACACGCTTTTGAGGGCAGCCGCCGAATAGTTCAGGTTTTCGGTGGTGGCGGTGAAGTTGAGGCTTTCGTGGGCGCACTGCGCCAGGAAGTGCGCCAGCTTGAGCGGCGTGTCGATATTGAATTTTTCAATAATTGCCGGAATTTGCGTTAGCACTTCCGTCGGGACATGCCCATTCAGCTTGGTAAGGGTGATGGCGGGCGCCGCTTTTTTAGGAGCGGCAATGCTGGGGGCCGCCGCTGCCGGAACAGGCGCGGGAATGTTGATAACATCACCCACCTGCACCCGGTCCGGGTTGGTAATTTGCCGGTTAGCCGCCAGCAGGTCGCGCATCGATACGCCCTGTGCCGCAGCAACGCGAGCGAGCGAATCACCTGCTTTAATCTTGTAAGTCATTGCCATGTGATGAGCGTGAAGTGAAAAAAACAGGTTGTGGTTAATGCTGGTGCTTGTAAATGGCATTGCCGCAAATCGTATGACAGGCTGCTCTTCCAGGGCTGCTGAGCCCGGACTCTGCCCCACCGCATGCAGCTCATTTCCCTCCCCCAGTGCCTGCCTGAAGCCGTCCCGGCTTTAAGTGCGCTGCAGCATGGCCGGCTCGCCAAGGAGCGTGGCCACCTGCTGTTGCAGGGCGTGCAGGGCGGTTTGCAGCTCGCTAATCCGGGTGCCTTGCGCGCGGGTCAACTCGTTCAGGGCGGCGTTTTGCTGGTGCAGGTCCTGCACTTGGCGGGCCAGCTCCTGCGTGGCGCTCACGTTGAGCATGGCCACGGCTTCGTAGTCCACGGCGCGCACGTTGGCGTGCTCCAGGCCGAAGACAAACACCTCCGCGGGCGCGTCGGCCAGGCTGTCGGCCCCCGTCACCAGCAGCTGCCGGCTGCCCGCTTCAACGGCTTCGGCCAGGGCAACCAGCACCTCGCCGGCCGGGCCGATGAGCTTCAGCCGCTGCCCGGCCGTGGCGGCCTCGGGCAGGCCAGTCGACAGGCCAATCAGCAAGGCCTCGCCCTGGCGCTGCACCTGGCTGGCGGTGGCGTAAATGTCGGGCAGGAACCCGGTGTGCTGATGAACCGCTTGCGGGAATACCTCTTCCAGTTCCTGGGCGATGATTTTCTTGAAAGCCTGGTCGCCAAACTGCACCCGGTCGCGCATGGTGTAGTCGGTGATGCGCAGGCGGCGCAACACGGCCAGGTCGGCGGCGTGGTCGCTCCGGCCGATGACGGTTTTGAGGCGGGCATCCGAAATGGCGTTGAACTCCGCTCCTACCACGCGGGCCGTGGCGTAGAGGCTCACATCGGTTTGCCCGGAGCTAATGCCACCAGGCCCGTTGATATTGTAATACCTATAGTTTTGAAGCGGAGTACCGCCCGCCTTGTTGATGTGGAGCGGATATTTGGGGTCTTGGGTGCCAATGCCCACGTTGCCGGTGCCGCGCTGAATGGTCAGGTAGTTGGCGCCACTAAAATTATTGCCGTCCGATATCTTGATGTCGTCATTTGCCGCGTGGTCCTGGCCAAAAGAAAACCAGTGCGTGCCCGGCGTGTGGAACACCATGTAGGCGTTGGCGTTGGGGCGCCGGATTTCGAGCGGGGCAACGGGGTCGCTGGCGCCAATGCCCACGTTGCCGGTGCCCCGAATGCACATCAGCTCGGTGCCGTTGCCGTTCTTGCCCCCGGCGTAGAACGCGTGCCGGGCAGCAGCGCCATCGACGTGGTAGTTGAGCTGCCCGCCGCTCACCCCGAAGCCGTAGTGGTTGTCCAGGCCGCCGCCATCCCAAAGGGTTATTTTGGCCTCCGTGACATTCGGGCTGATGCTCAGGTGCGAGTTGGGCGCGGTGGTGCCGATGCCCACATTGCCCCCATTGGTGAGCACAAACTGCGAGGTGCTGGGCCCATTGCCCGACAGGTACAAGTCGCCCGCCGTCGTGTACAGGCCCACGTGGTTGTTGCTGTTTATTTCGGGAAAGCCGCGCCGCAGGCCGTGGTTGGGGTTGCCCAGGTACACGGCCCCGCCGCTGGCCCCCCGGGTGCCCACGGTGATGGCCGCCGACTTGTCTTCGGTGCGCACGTCCAGGGTGGTGGCCGGAGCAGCCGAAGTGCCAATGCCCACGTTGCCCGTGCCGCCTCTGGTGTTTAGCAGAATTGCGCCATTGCCTTTGGCATCCAGGGCCAGGTCACCGGCGGGGTTGGTGCCGGTTTTGCGGATGCCGCCCCACCACAGGCCAACGCCCTGGGTCAGGTTTTGGGCCTGCACGTCGAAGACGTTGGTGGCCACCTCATTGTCGGCCGATACCACCTGCAGCCGCGAAGCCGGCACGGCGGTGCCGATGCCCACGTTGCCATCCGCCGTCCGGATGAACAAGCGGCTGGCCTGCCCATCGGCGATGTCCAGGCCGGCGGTGGCCGGCTCCCCGTTTCTCGCCGGCTTGTGGCTGATTTTCCACAGCGCCACGCCCTCACCAAAGCTCTTGTACAAGTTCAGCAGCTCGCCCGCCCCGCGCGCCTCCAACTCAACCGGGCCGTTCACCGCCCGGCGGAGGCCGTCCTCCTCCTGGTTCAGGCTGCTGTCAATCAACTCGTGGAAATCTTCCTGCTTCGGAATCTTATTGGTGAGGAAGTAGTCGCGGAGGGCAGTTCTGTTTTTCATGCGGCGTAAGGAGTTTGAGTTGATTGATTTTCAGAATAAAGAAAGCCGCTGGTTACGTTTGAACACTGCGGCGAAAGCCCCGCGGGAAGCATGAGCCGGGTTGGTGGAAGAATCAGGGCATCAAGCCGTTCCGGCGAGCAGCAATTAAAAAGTTAAGGACCCGGCACCGCCGGGCAGCAACCGGTGCCGGCCGGCTAGCCGACAGCAAAATCATGCCCCATCATGGCGTAGCCGATGCCAGTCAGCAGGCGTTCCTCGAACCGGCTTTCCCGGATGATGTCGAAAATGTGCTCCTGGGCCGACACGAGGATGTACTCGGGCGGCAGGGTCCGCATTTTATCGTCGCTGCCGTCAGCCATTTTCGTCATGGGGATGTACTGCTGGCCGTCTTCGCTCAGAAAGAGCACCACGCTGGCCGCAAATTCCACGTAGCTTTTGCCCGCGATGAAATTGACAATCATGTCCGGGTAGAGTTTCCCGCCCACGATGATGTCCTTGCCTTCCTCGTAGGCCCAGGGCGCCAGGTAGCGCTTCAGGTCGGCTTCGAGCTGGCGCACCGCGTGCGCTTCGCCGTAGCCCGGCCGGATTTTTATCGCGGCCCGCACCTTCACCCGCATGTACGAGGGGTTTTTCACCTGCACCGCCGCGTAGGCCGGCGCCCGCCGCTCCACAAACTGCCGAATCTGGAGCAGCAGCGCAGCCGGAGCCCGGGGCTCGGCCGTGGCAACGGGCATTTTCCCGCGGATGTCCGCAATCACAATCAGGTCGACGCGCCCCGGCGCGTGGGCGGCGGGCAGGCACTTGGCTTTGTAAATCTGGGGGAACTCCTCCAACACGAGGCGCTCGTAATCCCAGGGCGTCAGGGCCCGGTTTTTATGCCGCACCCGTTCGCTGACGCGGTTGTAGAAAACGGCGGCGGTTTCGGCCGGCCGCCCCCCCGAGGAGCCAAAAGGCTGCCGGAGCCTGGCAATTTCCGGGATATCAGCCCGCGGCTTCGTGATGCTGCCCGGCAGCAGGGGCACCAGCAGGTGGTCGGCAGCGTTGTCCGACCGCTCGTCAAAAACGACACTAATCCCCTGGGCCTCAATGGCAATAATAGCAGAAATGGCATCGATGGGCGCATCGAATCCGGCCTTCAGCCAGTAGAGTCCTTTGGGCGACATCCAGGTGTTTTCGGCGAGGCTGCCAGCAGGCCAGATGGGCAGCTGCAGCTCCAGAATGCCGGTGTTCATCAGCCCGTTGGTAGTGTCGGACACCACGGCCGCCTCCCCCAGCGGCCGCCATTCGTTGCCGGCCAGGTAGCTCCACGCCAGCGGCCCGGGCGTCAGGTCCGGCTGCGCGGTGGCCTCTGCCAGCTGGAAGAAAAGCGGCAGTATTTGCGGGGTGTCCACCGCGCTCAGGCCCAGCAACAGCTCGCTGCGGTACTCCGGAAAAGGCAGCAAACGGGTGTTGGGGCCCAGGGTGAGGGCCTTGTAGCCAAACGCGCCGAGGTGCAGCACCAAGGCGTCGGCGTCGGCCCCGCCGCCCTGCTCCACCTCGAAGGACGCGGTGTAGCCGGCGGTCAGCGACTTGAGCAGCGGCGTGTACGGCGGGTTCAGCCGCAACTGGCGCAAGGCCTTGTTGGTTTCCGTATCGGTATTCAGAAAAGCCTGTTGCACCAGCAGCTCGGAATAGGCGGCATGTTGAAAATCGGGGCTTTTCAGCTCCAGCCGGAAGTACCGGCCCCACTCCATCAGGTCCGTTTCGTTCTCGTCCGGCTCGGGTCTTCCGGCCCGATGGGCCGGGAAGTTTAGCGTCCAGGCAGCATCGGGCCGAAAAAGCGTAACCCGCTGCGGCGCGCCTTCCACCTGCTGGTCAATTACGCTGAGCTCGGCGGTAAATGCGTCATTGCTGGCTATATCCCCGAACGGTTTCTCGGGCGTAAGCGAATGTGCCCGGATTTTCCAGTAATTCTCGTAGTGAGTCTCGAACTTCGGCGGCGCGCCCATCCACTGTGGCGTCAGCGTCAGCGAGTCAAGCCGCTTGCTGCTGAGCTCCAGATGGGCCAGGTAGAGGCTGACGCCCGCCTGAGGCGAAGGGCCAAACGGCTCGAACGGCTTTTTGCCGTTCACGAAGCCGTAGTCGTTTTGGAGCCGCAGGGTCCGGATTCCCGTCACGGCCACTTCCACCTTCAGCCGGTTGAGCTTCAACTCTCTGAACAGTTGATAAATGTTTTCTCCATCTTGGCGCTGGTCGTCCAGGGCCTCGGGCGGGGCCTGGTTGAGTTGCAGGGCCAGCACCGGCACGTTGCCCGGCGTGGGCCACGCCTCGTCGGCCGCGCCGGGGGCTTCCACCGGCGGGTCCGTGGCCTGCCGCACAAACTGCACCTGCATCGCGTGCAGGTACACCTGCGCAGCGTTGTACAGGCCGGCTTCGTGCCCGGCACCGACCTTGCCCTTGGCCGTCACGCTCACTTTCGTGGCGGGCGCCGCGGTAGCCGATATCAGGTAAATGGCCCCATCGGCGGCAACCAGATAGTTACCGATTTCGTCTTCCGCAAACCGCGCTTTATCGGCCTTCGTGGCCACGCCGTCCAGCACCGCGAACGGGTACGCCCGCGCCGCCTTCCCTACCACAAAATCGCCGAAAACGGGCGGGCGGGTCGGCTCCACCTCCACCCAGCGCTTCTGGCCGCTGAGGGCCCAGGTTATGGCCTCGGGCTGCGCGGCCAGCGCTTCCCGCAGCGCATCGAGCCGCGCCGTGCCATCCGGCTGAAACGCGCAGGTGAGCGTGAGCGTCCGCACGCCTTCGGCCAGGGCGAGCTGGGGCGAGGCCACCGCGAAGCACAGGCGGGCGAGCGGGGCCGGGCCGGCGGGCGCGCGGGCGTCGTCGCGGGCGTGCACATTGCCCCACACCTCCTTCATAGGCATCGGCAGCGCGATGTTCCCTTGTTTGCGGGCGGCCCGCTCCAGCGCCACATACACCTTGTCCCAGTCAGCCGGGCTTGCCTGGTCCGCCGCGCTGCTGGTGTCAAGCACCAGCTTCAGCTCGCGCTCGGTGAGGTACTCTTCGGCCAGGGCCTGGAGCTCGTCGTCGCTGGTCACGGCCGGGGGGCTCGCCTCGTCGCCCGCGGCAGGCAGCAGCAGGGCTGGCAGTCCGGGTACGCCAAACGTGGCCCGCAGCAGGGTCATGTATACCGACTTTGTCGTGCTTTCGCGCAGCTTCTTCAGCGCCTGCTGCCGGTCAAAAATCGTTTTGTCCTTGAACGCCTGCTCCAGCACGAAGTAGGCCTTGTCCCATTCGGAGCTATTGCCGTTTTTGCTGTTGGTTTGCAGTTCCAGCAGGAACGCAGCGTCTGACGGTGAGACAAAAAGCTGCTTGGCGACCTCCGCCAACGACGCTTCGGTCAGATAAGGCAGCTCGGTTGGGGCCGGTTCGGCGGGGCGCAGAAATTCGTGCGCGAACTGCATCATGCGCAGGAACCCGGCATCTGGCTCCATGGTGGCCATTTCCCGGGCTGTTTTTATTGTCAGGGTTTCTTTCTCGACGAAAAGGTGGGCGCTGCGCTGCAACCGGGCCCGGCTGATGCCGGTGCTTTTGCTTACCCGGTACACCAGGTCCTTGCCCAGGCTGTCTTTGCCCGCCAGCAAGGCCGTACCCTGTTCCAGAAACAGCTGGTCTACGTCTTCGGCCAGCGAGACGATGACGTGCGCCAAGTCGGGCACGGCCTCGCCCACGCTCATTCCCAGCACCTGCCGGTAGTAATAGTCCAGCTGCCGGCCGGTGAAGCCGTTCAGCTGCTCCCGCACCGGCTCCAGCAGCTGCAGAAAGGTCAGAAACAGCACCAGATGTGGGCGGGAGAGCCGCTGCTGCAATTCTGGCCGGTCGGCAACGCTGGCCGGGTCGTTGAGGTAGGCGCTGATATCGGCTATCCATTGCGTGCCCGACGCCGGCGGGGCCGTCTCGTCGGCGTTGCCCAGTGACTGGCCCGGCAGAAAGGCCTCCCAGGTGCCCAGCCGGTTGTTGTTTTCCCCAAAGAACTGGATGAACCGGGCGTATTTCTGCGCCAGCGCCAGCAGGTCGGCCGTGCGGCGCGCGTCCGGCACGGCATAGCCGGGGGCCAGCGCCTCGGCGGGCCGCTGGTTTTGTGTGGTGCCGTCGCCGTACAGGAACTGCGGGGGAATCAGGGTGTCGAGCATGGTGTGTTTTTTCGGGTCACCGCTTCCTTAGCCGGCTTTGAGCGTGGCATTCGTTGTGATAAAACTGCCGGACCCGGCATACTGCGGGGCCGGGTCCGGCACGGGCGGGCCGGGCGGCGCGGGCTGTTGAGCCGGGGTTTGCACCATCAGCTTCGCCACCAGATTTGTGCCTTTCAGCACCAGCGCCTTGCCGCCCAGCTTGGTTTTTTGCGACAACTGGCCGGGGCCCAACGCGGAAATCTGAATGGTGCCCACGCCGGGGATGCTAAACGGCCCGGCCGTGTACATGCAGCCCGGCACCGACAGCTGCTTCTCGTCGCCCTCGATGCACACCTTTTTGCCTTTCAGCGTCATTTTGCCGCTCCCCTGCATCACCCCGGGCCGCACCACGACGACGGCCGGGCCAAAGGCGGGCAAAAACGTTACCTGGTCGCCGTGCACGATTACAAAGTCTTCCATTTTCGGTCCGGTAAGCGCGGCTAGCCGCCAGTCGCTTCGTTGAGGTAAAACGGGTACACAAAGTTGAAGCGGCTGTTCACGGCCCGCACGGTGTAGGCAATATCCACCAGCAGCAGGCCGGCGTCGGTGCGGCTGCGCTGCACTTCCACCCCATCGAGCACGATGCGGGACTCGTGCAGCAGAATGGCCTGGCTAATGACTTCGCGCAAGCCCGTCATCAGATGCTGGTCTACTTCCTCGAACATAAACTGCAGCAAATCACAGCCGTACGAAGCGGCCATCGGCCGCTCGCCCAAGGCTGTGTGCAGCAGCACGTGCAGGCTTTCCCGAATGTCGTCGGGGCCGGCCACCATTTCGACTTCCGCCCCGCTGGCAAAAAACCGGGGCGGAAACCCCCACCCTCTTCCTAAAAACGCATCGTCTGGTTCCATGGCGTTGGCGGCAGTGCCCGCTTAAGACTGGGATGTGGCCTGCAAGGGAGCGCCCGCCGGCTCCGGTTCGCCGAGTTGGGCCTGGGCCTGGCGCTGCAGCACCTCGATGAGTTCGTACACCCGCAGGTAGGGCTGGCTGCCCAGCGCCTCCAGCAGGAGGTTAATCTGTCCAACGGTCAACTTCAGCGTGATTTCCTGCATGGTAGTGGAGGGAAAGGGTTATTTGATATCGATTTTGGCGCCCTTGATTTCGACGCCTTTTGTGCCCTCGATGTGCACGGTACCTTTGGAGGTGATGAACACATCCTTGCCGCTTTCCAGCACGATGCCGTCGGCGGTGAGGCGGATGACGTTGCTGCGGCTGTCCTTAATCTCCACCGATTTTTTGTCCTCGTCCAGGGTGATGGAGCTGCCATCGGCCGTGGCCAGGCTCACCAGCTTTTTCTCGTCGTCGAAGAGCAGCGTTGTGCCGCCTTTCGTCACCAGTCCTTTCTGCGCGTTGGTATCGGCGGGCGCCCACGGCGGCTGGTTGGCCGAACTGTAGAGCGCGCCCAGAATCACCGGCTGCCGGGGGTCGTCGTTGAGAAACCCGAGAATGACTTCGTCGCCGGGTTCGGGCCAAAAGAAGAGTCCCCGGTTTTTGCCGGCGTCCGGGGCGGCCAAGCGTCCCCACACCAGCCCGCTTGCCTGGCCAATGACGGGTATCATGATTTTTACCCGGTGCTCTTTGTTGGGGTCTTCTTCGTACTTCTGCACAATGCCAATCTGCAGGCCGCTGATGCCCGGCAGCATCCCCGACGCGGGACTGTCGGCAATGCCCGGCGTGGCCGCGAACGGGATGGGCGACAACCCAAACTGAATGCTCGTAAACCAGCCTTCCGCGTTCACCTGGTGCCGCAGCCCCGTCACGATGGTCTTGCCCGAAAAGCGCTGGGTTAGCCCTTTTAGCTCGATGGTGTCGCCCAGGGCCAAGCTGGCCAGACCGGGCACCCGAAAACTACCCCGCACCATGGCGAGGCGGCTACGCAGCAGCGTGGCATCGGCCCATGCCTTGGCTTCGCCGTCCTGCAGCGCGGTGCCGGTCAGCAGCAGCTGGTTGCTCGCGCCCACTGCCTCGGCCAGGGCCGCGGGCTTCAGGTTGCCCTGCGACAGGGAAACCGGCGCGGCCTCCTGAGTCGCCGTCAGCTCCTGCCGCTTGGCATCCCACGACGCACTCTTGACTGCCCCCACCTGGTACCGCGCGTCAACTTCCATCTGAAAATCAAAAATTTCGGTCAGGCCAAATTCGAATGTCTGCCTGGCCGCCGCAATGGCCGGGGGCGTGGCCGAAATGGTGCCGCCGGCCGCCGCCACCAGCAGGCCGTTCTGGGCCGCCCGCAGCAGCATAAAATCCCAGTCCGTGGCCTGGTACTGCACAATGCGCTGGTGTTCCACCTCGGTGGCTCCGATGCTCCCAGCCGTGAGGCTGTTCGCTCTAATCAGCGCGGCGATGATGGCGCTGTCGGTTTTTCCGGCAAACACGTTGCTCTTGCGGAGGCTGGTCATTTTAACGGCCAGGTCGCTCAACTCCACTTCCAGCGTGCAGCCCTCGCGGTCCAGCCGGAGCCCCTGCTTCAACACAATGCCCTTGAATACTGCCACCTCTTTGTTGGGCAGGCCTTCGTAGCGCAGGCTGATGCTGATTTCTTTGCCGGGCTCGAAAAAGGCGCTGTCGCTGATGGGAAACGCCCGCGTGGCGGGGTTGCCGTCCAGGAGCACCAGCTCGGCGGTGGGCACCCGGTTGTATTCGCTGCTCACGTCGATGGAGAGCAGCTCGTAGGCCGCCGGCATGCCCGTGCCGTCACTGGTGATGGTGGTGGTTACAATCATGTCACTTTTCCAGGGGCGGGAAGACCAGGCGTTGGCCCGGTACCAGGTTGCGGAAGTTGTCTAGGCCGTTGGCTTCAGCCACTTGGAGGTAGTAGCCCGGCGAGCCGTATATCTCCTGGCACAGCAGCGGCAGCGTCTGGTGCGCCTGCACGATTCGGACGTGGGTCAGGTCGGGCGACGACTTGCCTTCGGCCCGCAGCCGGGCGGCATCGGGTTGGTCTTGGATGAAGACGGTATCCAGCTCCGCCCGCAGCGGCAGGCCGCTGTTGTCGAACAGCGGGTAGGTTATCTGGGCCTGCTCGAGCCGGCACGGAAAGGTGAACTTCCCCCACTGAACCGCCAGAAACTTGGGCTCGTGAATTTTACCGTCCATGTGGGCCGCCAGCTTCAGAAACCGGTCGACCTGGTCCTGCACGTCGACGCGGGGAGCCAGCCCAATTTCCGTCACCCCCGTGCCATCGATGATAATCTTGAGCGAAAACTTCGTGGGCTGGCCAAAAACGTAGTCGGCCGCCCGGCCGCTGGTATTGATGCCCTGCCCGGTGCTGTACACGTTTTTGTACGCCAGCGAATACGACTCAGGGTTGAACATGAGCTCAAACTTGGCCGTGGGCGTCTGCCGGTCAGCGCTTTCATACACGATGATTTTCAGCTTCTCGAGCTTGAATAAATCCGACGAAGCCATGGCTACCGGTTTTTTTCCTTTTTGAGAATTTTCAGCACCTGCTCCACGCAGGCCTGAATCAGCTCCTGCTGATTCAGGCCGTTACCGGCGGCTATGTCGGGCGCCGTGTTGCTTACCTGTGCCGCATCACCGCCCGTGGTGATGACTGCTTTTATAACCAATTCCTTGATTTCTACAGGCATGGCATCGGCTTATACATGTATGGTTTGAAACCGGCTGTAGGCCAGTTCCAGGGTATTGATGGCCACGGCCGGGCTACTGGCATCCAGGGCGCCCAGCGCCCACCCCACCGGGTACGCCTTGATGAACATCCAGGCCGCCAGCGGCTCGTTCTGGGAGCCGAGCAGGGTGACCAGGACGTTGGACGGGGCGAAGCGGAACAGGGAAAAAGCCGCGTCGAACTCCATGCTGAGCGGGGAGCCCACCACCAGCCCGCGCTCCAGCACCAGGTTGTTGTAGGCCGCGCGGGTGGGCAGGCGGTGGCTGTACAGGTTTTGCCCGCCCTCGCTGATGCTTTCGGTTTGAAACGACGTGCTCAGCCCCGATACTTTCTGGAAGCGGGTATCGATGGGGTTGGGCACCCGCCCGCCCGCGAAGAAAAACACCCCAAAACGGTGGTTCAGCGGCGGGTCGGGGTTCAGGATGTTTAGGGTATCCATGCTGCTACAGGTATTCCAGGGTGAGCCGGGGCGCGATGAGCTCCAGGGTTTCGATGGCAACGTCGTTGGAGGCGGCCGCAAAGGCCGGCGCGGTCATCTTCAGGGGCAGGGCCTTGTCGATTTTCCAGCGCACAATGGCGGCGCCGGTGGGGTCGCACAGGTCGATGGTCAGGTCTTTTTTGGTCGGCTCGCTAAACCAGCGCCACAGCTCGCTGCGCTTGGGGGCAATGCCGCGGCGGAGCGAGAGCGTGACCGGGTTGGGTTCGGTTCGGATGATGTTCGGCCCCATGGCGTAGCTAAGGCCGTGCTTGTAGATGACCTTGTCGTATTCCAGGTCCAGGCCCGATACTTCCGAAAACGAAAGCACCTCCAACCCGACCTGGACCCGGTAGTTGAAAACGGGCAACGGGTAGGCAGGCGCACGCTCATTCTTCGCGGGTTCCATAGGCAGGCAGCGTCCGCATTGGGTGCGGCCGGGGGGTTGCGTTTCAGCGTTTCAGAAAAAGGGTCGAATCAGGACTCGCTTATTTCCAGGCTGCTGGCCATGAATTCCATGGACTCGATGGCCACTTCGTTGGCCGTGGCGCTGAAGGTGGGCGCGGTCAGCTTGGTCGGGAAGGCATCGATGACCTTCCAGCGCACCACCGAATCGCCCTTTTCGTCGCACAAATGAACCGTCACATCCTTCTTCTCCACCCGGTTCAGCTCGATGCTTTTAATCCAGTCATAGAGCACAGCAATGCTTTTGGACCGCACGTAGCCTTTTTTGAGCGTGAGCTGCACCGGCTTAGGCAGGCCCGGCATGTGCATCACCACGGGCCCGGGCTTGCCCGAAGCGCTGCGGCTTTCGCTGTAGGAAATGGTGTCGAACGCCATCTCCATGCCGGATATTTCCGAAAACGCAATGGTGGCCGTGCCGATGTCCACCCGGTAGTTGTAGACGGGCAGCGGGTAATCCGTTTTAATCTGTTCAGGGGTCAGTGCCATGGGGTTGGGGGCTGTTAGGTAGTATTAGGCCGGGCCAGCGGGCTTAGGCTTCCTGGAGTTTGTGCGAGAAAGTGAGGACGATAAATTCGGCGGGCCGGACGGCGGCCAGGCCGATTTCGATAATCATCCGGCCGTTGTTCACGTCGTCGGTGGTCATCGTTGTGCCCAGCCCCACCCGCACGTAGTAGGCGGCTTTGGGCGAGGGGCCGGCCAGCGCCCCCTGCTGCCAGAGGGTGTAGAGGTAGCTTTCAATCATGCCCCGGACTTTCAGCCAGGTGGCGGCATCGTTGGGCTCGAAAACGGCGAAGAACGTGGCTTTCTTGGCCGACTCTTCTACCATGCTGAACAGCCGCCGCACCGAGATGTAGCGCCATTCGTTGTCGTTGCCGGCCAGGGTGCGGGCGCCCCAAATGAGCGTCCCCTTGCCGGTAAAGCTGCGGATGGCGTTAATGGACTTGCCGGAGTCGGCGTCGATGTTCAAACGCCCCTGCTGCCCGGCGTCGATTTTCTGGGCGGGGGCCACCACGGCGCTCAGGCTCACGTTGGCCGGGGCTTTCCACACGCCGCGCTCCCGGTCCACCGTGGCATACACCCCCGCCACGGCCGGCGAAGGCGGCAAGGTGACAGTCTCCAGACTCAAGCGCTGCTTGATGGCATTGTAGAGCGCCGTTTGGGTGTTCTTTATCTCATCCAACGTGGTTGTACTGTTGGAAGAACTTGCTCCGGGTGTCGTGCCAGAGGCAGGTGCAACGGGGGGAGCAGTGGCAGCCGGCGGCGTTACGACGACAACGAGCTTAGCCGCAGCACCATTATTCGTTACTTTAAGGCCTCCCGCGACGGTTTTGCTCCGGCCTTTGGCTATCGTCTCGTTTTCTATTGCCCCCAACAGCTCGGTGTTTCCAAGCTCTGAGTCGAGGTCAAAACCCTTTTTCTCCAGGTCCGTCCGCTTGTTCCATTCGTCCACGACGGTCTGGGTTTGCGTGTCGCTTTCAATGCTAATGGTCAGCGAATTGGTGTCGACCGCAAACGTTGGAGCCGCCGCCACGCGGGCCGGCGCACCGGCATTGGTTGTGCTGCTGGTGCCGGCCGAGCCCGTGGTAGTCGCTTTTGGGGCCGACGCCGTTCCGCGGTTAATCACCGTCACCCCGGCATCTTCGTACTGAAAGCCGATGGATGTCTTTAGAAAGGGGTAGTAGGCCGCGCCGTACTTCAGGTTATTGTTTCCAATGCCTGTTTTAAAGTCCGCCGCGTCTTTGTCGATGCGAATGACGTCAATCAGGCAAAACCGGTCCATAAGCTGGTTGCACTGCGCGAGGGCGGCGCTGCACAACTCGTAATAATCGGCCTCCGGCAGGCTGCTGGCTTCGGATAAGACGATGAGAGTTGGCTCGTCTTCCATGGCCACAATGTCCAGTGCCGCCGAAAACCGTTCTTTCGTCTTGGCCTCCTGATACGTCCCCACCGACAGCACGTAGCAGTCGCTGCCCCCGTTCTTAAAAAAATGGTCGAGGGCGTAGAACAGCTTATGCGTTTCCGGAATGGCGTCGGCATCGGTTTCCACCCGCAGGGCATAGGGCAAGGCGTTGTTCTCCACCGTCACGGTGTAGTTGCGCGGGGCCGGCCCCCCAAAGTACAGCCGGTATTCCGGCAGCGAATTGATGCGGACTGGCACCCCCTCGCCCTTCACCGTTAGCTCGGTGTGGCCGATGAAGATGGGAACGGCCGTCGATACTTCCGCTACCGATGGCGGCAGAGTAGCCTCTTCTTTGATGTAGACATCCGGGGTGAGTAAATTCATGTGCGGGGTAGTTGCCTTTTAAACGTGAGGAGAAAGCAATGCAAGGGGAAAGCCAATTATTGATGGCCAGCGGCGTGGGTGGTCTTCCACAGGGTTCAGCGGGCTTTTCGCCGCGCGGACCAGCCGGGCGAGAGGGGGCGGTTGAATTCAGAATAGCTGATTACCGATGGCCTCCCGCCGGTCAGCCCCGGCCGGAATTATGCCATTTTACTGGCTTACAGCAATTTGTACTTCGGGCTCCTTATTGCTCAAACTGTCGGTGGCCAGCGACGTGGTCCGGATTTCGCGGACGGTGACTGGCGTTACCGCGTCCTCCCCGCGGTCGCGGAAAACCAGAATCCCGACCTTGTATAAGGCGGAGGGGTGGTACTGGGTTTTCAACGAATTCCACAGTTCGTTTTGCTGCGACAAAGACATGGTAACCAGCTCCATGCGCAGCTGCTGGATTTCCGGATGGTCTTTGAGCTCCGGGCAGTTCTCGCCGTCTAGGGTCAGGTTTTGCTGAAAGAACTGCATGATGTGCGACAGGAACTTCAGCGACTGTTCGTAGGCCGAAAACCGGCACACAAACAGCACAAACAGGTTGATGCTAATGGGCGGATGCTTGCCCGTTCTCACCCCCGTGGCGTGGTCGTAGTGCTCCTGGTAGCGGTTGGCGGGCCGTAGCATTTTTTCCTCCTCAATGTTGATGAGCAAGGGCACCACATTGTTCAGCGGAAACACGATGGGGTCGGTGTTTTCACCGGCCAAAAACACCGCTTTGTCTTCCTGTAGCTGCGTCTGTGTGCGGAAGTAGCGGTTCAGCTTATTGCGCAGCAGGCTCAATACCTCATCAATCATTGCGTGGGTAGAGGAACGGTTGTTTAATGTGCACCTGCGGGGCTGCCGCAGGCCAGGTAGAGGCATTTAAAACAAACCGTCTTGCCGTTAAACGCAAGAATGTTCAAGTTTTTGTTAGGATAGTATTTAGCTCGATGGGCCAAATGTAAAGAGGAGTTTATATAGCTACAAGCAAAAATTTATGGAGCGTTGTTTTTTACATGCTCCAGAACCACCTCGCATTACAGAACACTTTGGCAGACAAGGCAAATCAGGTTGCCCGAGTGCGCCCGGTTGCTTGGGTCAGCCGCAGCCGGAAGCTGATACTCTCCCTCATATTATGGATTTAGCCAACGGAATCAAATCAATTATTTGATTACTACTCATGCGCTTATGTGCGTGCCTGCTATTATTTAATCAATTCGAGCATTTACAAAACTTGCACGGACCCACTTTGCGTGAGTACGTTAGCGCTCAATAGAAAAATAGGCAGACTACATTTACTCCTGGTAAGACCTGCTTCCTGCCGAGATGCCGATAGATTGCGCTGGGGGTAGCTTTTAATCCGACAGCTACACTGGCCGCTCGACCTGGCCGGGCGCTGCCGGATGACGTTTCCGGGCAGCCCTGACCACCAAGCCACTCCCGCTGACAGCCGGTAAAAAGCCGGGCGTTCAGTAGCTGCGGCATTAAAACCTTCTTTCCCTGTTTCAGACCCAGCATCCGGCGCGCATCGGCCGACCACGAGGGCCCGCACACTTCTACCCAGTTTTCTTATGGCTGCTGCACGTCCCGTAAGCATCTCCAACGCCCCCCCGGCACACCCGGCCCTGGATTTTGACTTTTTGTTTGCCGAAGGCCTGCGCCACATCCGGCGGCTGGCGGGCAGCACCTGGACCGACCACAACACCCACGACCCCGGCATCACCATCCTGGAGCAGTTGTGCTACGTGCTGACCGACCTGGCCTACCGCATCAACTACGACATCCGGGACCTGCTGACCCGGGAAGACGGCACGCTGGGGGACAGCATGTTCAGCCCGGCGCAGCTGCTCACCGTCAATCCGGTCACGCTGGCCGACATCCGGAAGGTGGTGCTGGACGTGCCCGGCGTGAAAAACGCCTGGGTGGAAAAAGTGTCGCAGCCCGCGCCGGACATTTTTTACGACGCCCGCCGCCACACGCTCGAAGTGGCCGATGCCGGCGGGCAGGCCGCGCCGCTGCTCATCAATGGGCTGTACCGCGTGCTGGTGGAGCCGGATGAACTGCTCGACACCCACGCCACCGAGGCCGCCGTGTGGGCCCGGCTGCACCAATGCCGCGGCCTGTGCGAAGACTTCGTCGAAGTACGGTCGTTGCCGGCCCAGGGAATCGCGCTTTTGGGCACCATCGAGCTGGAAGCCACCGCCGACATCGATGCGCTGGCGGCGGCGGTGCGGTTTCAGGTGGCCGAGCTGATTTCCCCGCACATCCGGTTTTACACGCTGCAGGAGCGCATCGCCAGCGGCCTCACCACCGAGGAGATATTTGACGGTCCCGCGCTGCAGCACGGCTTTATCGACGACCGGGAGCTCGACGCGTTTGGGCGCCGGACAGAAATCCACGTCTCCGACATCATCCGGGTAATCATGGCCCTGCCCGGGGTAAAGGCCGTGAACGGCATCGCGCTCCAGGAGGACAAGCAACCGGCCCGGCTGTGGTCGTTCACGCTCGACCCTAAGAAGACCCCGCGCCTGCTGTGGTTGCTCAACCCCGACGCCGCGGCCGAACTGCAAGGGCCCGCCTTTGTGCAGAAAGGCATTGTGGTGCGGCCGGATGCCCGGCGGGTCGAGGCCCTTTTCGACCAGCTGCGGGCGGCCAACTCCTCCCGGCCACTGGACCGCAGCCACCGCGACCGCACGGCTCCGGCCGGCCAGTACCGGCAGGCGGGCACCTATTATTCCATCCAGCACCACTTCCCAGCCGTGTACGGGCTGGGCGATTTCGGCTTGCCCGACGATGCGTCGCCGCAGCGGCAGGCGCAGGCCAAGCAGCTCAAGGCCTACCTGTTGTTCTTCGAGCAAATTCTGGCCGATTATTTTGCGCAGGTTGGGGGATTGAAGAGCCTGGTGGCGTTCGATGTGGAGCCGGCGGCCGTGCCCGCTTTCCAGCCGCTGGCCGGCATTGTGCCCGGGGTGCATGCGGTGCTTCGAGAGCCTGGCGTGACCTTGGGTACCGAGCCCGGGCCGGAAACCGCGGCGGCCCAGCCGTACGAGCCGCACGAGCGGATGGACCGGTTTTTAGACCATTTGCTGGCCCGCTTTGGCGAAAGCCTGACCGATGTTTCGCGGGCGTTGCCGCCGGCAGCGCAGGCGCAACTCAAGCAGGAGCTGCCCGCGCAGCTGCTCAACGCCAAGCTACGCTTCCTGAAAGCCTACCCGCAGCTCAGCAACGACCGGGGCAAAGCCTTCGATTACACAGCGCCGGGCTGGGACACCCTGAACGTGTCCGGGCTCGAAAAGCGGGTGGCGGCAAAGCTGGGCATTGCGGACTGGCGCCGCCGAAGCCTGGCATCCGCCAACGAAGAAGGCTTTCACCTGATTGAGCACGTACTGCTGCGCCCCCTGGCCAGCGACGTGGCCCCGACGGTGGCCGCCTTGCTACCGGTGAGCATCACCGCCTTTGAGGCATCGGACCAGCCCGGCCGCACGCTGTGCCGGTGCGCTACAAATGGCCTGGCCACCGGCGAATCCGTGCTAATCATCAATGCCGGCGCTTACGACGGCACGCAGACGGTGGGGCAAATCAAACCCGATTCCTTCGAAATTGAAGTGCCGTACCAGCCGCTGGCCGAGGCGAAGCGCGGGCCCGGGCCGGCCTGGCTGCGCACGGGCCTGAACACGACCCTGCTGGCGTTGGCCCGGCAGCCCATAGCCTCCTTTAAGCCGAGCTCGGCCCAGCGCACGGTGTGCACGGCGCCCGACCACCAGCTGGAAGTGGGCGCCCAAATCAGAATCATCAATACGGCGCACTACAACGGCACCTACGTGGTGAGCCGGCTGACGCGCAACACGTTTGAGATTAACAAAAGCTTCTCGGAAGACGAAGCCGGCGGCAGTTGGATTGACGACCGGCTGCTGCCGGACCCGTACTCGCTGCAGCTCACCTTTGTGTTTCCGGACTGGCCGCCGCGCTTTCAGGAGGAGGCGTTTCGGGCGTTTGCCCAACAAACCATTCGGGCGCAGACGCCGGCTCACCTTCAGGTTTATGTAAAATGGCTGTCGGCGGCGGCCATGGGCGAATTTGAGGGCGCTTACCAACAATTTCTGGAGCAACTGCAACTCAAGGGGTATGGACAACAATAATTACTTGCTTCGGGCGGCGCGCAATGTGCTCGTGCGGCAACTGGGCCTAGCCGCTCCCGCCCCATTGCCCGATTTGCCGGTGCTGGCCGAAGAAAAAGTGGTGATGCACGGCAATTTCACCTTGATTGACATTGCCTACAGCCAGCCCGGTGTGCAATACCGGCTGTGCGACGGCGAGGGCCGCCCCGTCAGCGGGACCAAAGCCGAGGCCGAAGGCACTGGCGGCACCCTGCAGCTAAAAACCAACAGCCTGGACGACGAAGATTTTTCGTTTGGCGTCCGGGCGGTTCGGACCCCGCCGGAAACCGAAGCCTTCCTGGCCAGCTTTCCCGAGGTGAAGCTGCTGCAGGCGGCGCTCGTGCAGGTCCGGATTGACACGGAGCTACCCACCGCCCTGAAAGAACCGGCCATCGCCTTCGCTGCGCCGGCCGAGGTTTGGGTGCTGGGCGCGCAAAGCAAAACCCAGTACCAACTGGTGGACGAGCAGGAGCAGCCCCTGGGGACGGCGGTGGTCACCCGGGTTAGCGGCGATTTGCAGCTCTGGACGGATGCGCTGACCGAAGACACCACCATCGTGGTGCGGGCTACCAGCACGAAAACCAGTAAAACCAGCCTGAGCGACTTGCTGACGCATCGTTTGCGGGTGGAAGTAAAACCCAATGTGGACTTGGCCGCCGTGCTGAGCCCGCCCGTCGTCGACTACAACAGCAGGGCGGTGATTCGCCTGGCCGACACCCAAAAAACGGCCAGCTACCAGTTGCTTATCACCGACGCAGACGGCACGGCCCAACCGGCCGACGCGCTGCCCGTGGCCGGCACAGGGGGCGAAATCGAGCTGCCAATCGGGGCATTGCGGGAGGACTGCACCGTCGGCATCAGAGCCACGAAGGTGGCGTCGGGCCTGGCCGAGGTGCTGCCCGTGCAACTGACCGTGCCGGTAAGGCCGGACCCGGCCAAAGAATTGTCGCTGGTGGAAAGCCTGACCGAGGCGGGCAAAAACACGGCGGTGAGCGACGTAGCGGCCGGCACGGCGGCAATTATTAAGGTGGCCAACACCCAGCTGGGCGTGTGCTACCAGCTTCGCGCCGGCACCTCCCCCATCGGCATGCCGGCGTACCATCACATCAATGCCGGCATCGGCAAGGCCAGGGTCGGGTTGGAATTTGCGGTAGACACGTTCAGCGGCGACGCCGTGTACCTGCCAACCGGGGTGCTCACGCAGGACACCGCGTTTAGCGTGTTCGCGTATAAGCCCACCCGCGAAGCGGAAGGCGTGGTAGTGGGCACGATAGCCGTGCCCGTCCGGCCCGACGGCGCATGAGCCAGCAGACACACATTATCCGGCGCCAGCTGGTTGAAGTGCACCTGCCCCCGGGCACCGATAGCCACGCGGTGCAGGAACGGGTCAGCCGCATTTGCCGGGAGGTGTTTACCGCGCTGCTGGACGAGTACCTGAGCCGCTACGCCGGCCCGGACAAAGTGCAGCTGACTCGCCTCGAAATCGACCTGGGCACTATCGCCCTTGCCGACCTGGAACTGACGCTGCCCCAGCGGCTGGCCCACGAGCTGGAGCGGGTGCTGCCGCCGGCCGTGCTGGCGGCAGCAGGCCCGGCGGTGGACCAGCGCAACCCCAGCAACAGCAGCGACAAGCCCGGAAAAACGCTGGGCAGCGACACCGACCTCATCGCCTATTTTCTCCGTTTCGGCCTGCTGCCCTGGTGGGCCACGCCGGTTTCCTCCCAACGCCTGGCCGACGCTTTTGCCCGTGCCCAGCGGCAGGATGCCCGCGCTCTGAAACGGTTGCTAACCAATATTCTGGATGAGCCGGCCGCTACGGCGCGGCTTTTTTATTCTTGCGCGGACACGCTGCTAGAGCAGCTGCTGGGGCTGTGGCTACCCGCGCCACCGCCGGGCCTACAGGGGCTGAAGGCCGCCCTGTTGGGCCCGCAAGGCGCCATTGCGGAATCTGTGGCCGGACGGCAGGCCTGGTGGTATGGCTTGTTTAAAACTGCCACCCACGAGGGCGTGGCTGCCGGCCACTACG
Organism: Hymenobacter convexus; assembly: GCF_030580955.1. Classification (GTDB taxonomy): domain Bacteria; phylum Bacteroidota; class Bacteroidia; order Cytophagales; family Hymenobacteraceae; genus Hymenobacter. Next base: position 78,530 of record NZ_JAUQON010000012.1, read on the forward strand.
ATGCCCCAGCTATTTATCACCTGCTCAGCCGTTTTCTGGCCGCCAAAGCGGACGGCATCCCGGCCGCAGCGCTGCCTGGGCAAGATACGCTGGCGCTGCTCGCGGAGGTTTTCTCGCTTGGAAAAGCAATTTCTGCTCCCACACGGGCCGCTATGCCGGGGCTTCCCGCACCGTTGGAGCCGGCAAAGCCGGCGGCTTTGGAGGACGAAGGCGGCCGGGCGGACACCACTGAATCGTCGCTCCGGCGCCCGCCTTTTTCAAGCAGCGCGCCCTCCCCTGCCGAAACCCTGCTTCAGGGACTGGCACCGGGGCAACCGGGCCCAGCGGCAACCAGCCGAATCTTGCCCCTGGGCCGGGCGGATACGTTCAGCGATTCCGACAAAATCGGCATCCGGAACGCGGGACTGGTGCTGCTTTGGCCCTTTCTGCCCCGGTTTTTTGCCGCGCTCGGCCTCACCAGCGAAGGCCGATTTCCGGATGCGGACGCGGCCACCCGGGCCTGCCTGATGCTGCAATACCTCGCGGAAGGCACGACCGACGACGTCTTTGAGGCGGCGCTTCCGCTCAACAAATTGTTGTGCGGCCTGGCGCTGGGCCAGCCCCTGCCTACGGCCTGGGTTATTCGTCCGGAGGAAGCAAGCGCCGCCACAACCTTGCTCGAAGCCGTGATTCAGAACGGCCCGCTGTGGCGGACGGTATCCGTCGAGGGCTTCCGGCAGGCCTTTTTGCAGCGGGAAGGCTTGCTCAGCACCCGCGACGGCCACTGGCTGCTGCAAGCGGCCCGCGAAACCCACGACATCATCATCGACCGGCTGCCGTGGGCGGTGCGCCACGTGAAGCTGCCCTGGATGGAGCGCCTGATTTTTGTTGAATGGCAGCAGGCCTGACCGGCCGCTACCATCTGCTTAGCTAACACCTGCCCTTCAAATGTCACCCTCTTCGCCTTCCCATGCGGCCGTGCTGGCCGCCGAGCTTCACTGGCTGCAGCAGCTAATTGACCTGCGGCTGCGCCTCTTTTTTGAAGTAGAGCCCTCCTTCGCCAGCCTGGCCGAACTGCCGCCCCCACCGCTGCCGCCGGGCTCGGCCTACGCCGATTTCGTGACCAGCCACGCGCTGAGCACGCCGGAGCGCACCGTGCTGGCGCTGACCCTGGCCCCGCACCTGCGCCCGGAAATGCTGGACGGCTTCTTCGCCCACAACACCACTTACAACAAACGATTTACGGAATTTGGCGGGTGGACGGGCCGCAGCGGCAACTTCCTGCCCACCGGCGAAACGGCCCTTTTCCTGCTGGCCGGCGCCGACGTCGCGGCGCGCATTGCGCAGGCGCCGGCCCTGGCGCCCGAGGGCGCGCTGCTCCGGAGCCGGGCCGTGCGCCTGGAACCGGTGGGCAAAGACGAGCCGCTGCTGAGCGGCGGGCTGTGCCTGGCCGAAGACTACGCGGCCTACTTCACCACCGGAACCTTCGGCGCGCCGCCGTACAACGAGCGGTTCCCCGCCAAAATAGTAGCCACGACCCACGAATGGGCCGACCTGGTGCACGACCCCTACACGCTGCAGGGCGTGACCGAAATCCAGAGCTGGCTGGAGCACGGCGCCGCGCTGCTCCGCGACACCGACCTGGGCCGGTGGCTGAAACCCGGCTACCGGGCCCTCTTCTACGGCCCGCCCGGCACGGGCAAGACGGTGACGGCCGCCCTGCTGGGCAAAAGCACCGGCCGCGACGTGTACCGCGTCGACCTTTCGATGATTGTGTCCAAGTACATCGGCGAGACGGAAAAAAACCTGGCGGCCGTGTTCGACCAGGCCGAAGACAAGGATTGGATTTTGTTCTTCGATGAAGCCGACGCCTTGTTCGGGAAGCGGGTGGAAACCGCCAGCGCCAACGACCGTTTCGCCAACCAGGAGGTTGCCTACCTGCTGCAGCGCATCGAGGACCACCGCGGCGTAATAATTCTGGCGTCTAACCTGAAAGACAACATCGACAAGGCCTTTCTGCGCCGGTTTCAGACGGTGGTGTATTTCCCGGTGCCCGGCGAGGCCCTGCGCCACACGCTCTGGCAGCGCGCCTTTGCGAGCGGCCTGCCGCTGGCGGCCGACGTAGACCTGGCCCGCATCGCGCAGAAATGGGAGCTCGCCGGCGGGTCGATGATTAACGTGATTCGCTACTGCAACCTGAAAGCGCGGGCAGCGGGGGCCTCCGCCATTCAGCAGCCGGAAATAGAAGCTGGCATCCGGCGTGAATTGCAAAAGGAAGGCATCCTTTTAACGCACTAACGCACTAACCCGCGGCCCGCGCCCCGGACACAGGTGGGCTCCGGCGGGCAGCCCGCCGTGCCGGGCAGCCGCCCCAATGCCACTTCCGCTGCCTGGGGCTACTTCCCAACGATGCGGCCGACCAGCATTTTGCGAACCGGGCCAGCGAAACCTTACTTGCTTTTCTCAGAAGAAACGGGAACTTTGTGCAAACGTTTTCACAACCTGTTCTCCTATGCATTCCCACCGCTTGTTTACGAACCGCTTTTCGCTGCAGAATGCGGCCCGCACCGTGCTGCTTTTCGGCCTTTGCCTGCTGTGGCAGGCCGCCCGGGCCGAGGACATTAACTCGCCCAACGGCCAGCTGAAGCTGACGTTTGCGCTGCAAAGCGACGGCGTGCCCACCTACCGCCTCACCTACAAGGGCCGCGGCGTCATCAAAACCAGCAAGCTGGGGCTCGACCTCAAAAACGCCACCGCCCTCACCAGCGGCTTTGCCGTGGCCGAGAGCAAGCAGCGCAGTTTCGATGAGAGCTGGGCACCGGTATGGGGCGAGGTGAAAACCATTCGGAACCATTACAATGAGCTGGCCGTCACGCTGGCGCAGGCCGCCACCGGCCGCAGTATCCGGGTGCGGTTTCGGGTATTTGACGACGGCTTGGGCTTCCGCTACGAGTTTCCGCGCCAGCCCAAGCTCGACTACTTCACCATCAAGGAGGAGCGCACGCAGTTTGCCCTGGCCGGCGACCACAAGGCCTTCTGGCTGCCCGGCGACTACGACACCCAGGAATACAGTACCGTGACGTCGAAGCTCTCCGAGGTGCGCGGCAAAATGAAAGCCGCCGTGACGCCCAACGCCTCGCAAACCACCTTCTCCCCCACCGGCCTGCAGACGCCGCTGATGCTCAAAAGCCAGGACGGCCTTTACATTAACATCCACGAGGCGGCGCTGATTGACTACTCGTGCATGAGCCTGGAGCTGGACGACAAGAACATGGTGCTCGAATCGCACCTCACGCCCGACGCGGTGGGCGACAAGGGCCTGATTCAGACGCCGGCGCTCTCGCCCTGGCGCACGGTGATTGTGAGCGACCGGGCCGGCGACATTCTGGAATCGAAGCTGGTGCTGAACCTCAACGAGCCCACCAAATTCAAGGACACGGGCTGGATTAAGCCGGTGAAGTACGTGGGCGTGTGGTGGGAGATGATTACGGGCAAAAGCACGTGGTCGTACACCAACATGGACAACATCAAGCTCGATTCGGTTGATTATAAGTCGGTGAAGCCCAACGGCACGCACGGCGCCAACACTGCCCGCGTGAAGGAATACATCGATTTTGCCGCCCTGCACGGCTTCGACGCGGTGCTGGTGGAAGGCTGGAACACCGGCTGGGAAGACTGGTTCGGCAAGCACAAGGACTACGTGTTCGACTTCGTGACGCCCTACCCCGATTTCGACGTGGCCGAATTGCAACGCTATGCGGCCAGCAAGAACGTGAAAATCATCATGCACCACGAAACCTCGGGCTCGGTGCGCAACTACGAGCGCCACCTCGACGCCGCTTTCGACTTCATGAACAAGTACGGCTACGACGCCGTGAAAACCGGCTACGTGGGCGATATCGTGCCCCTGGGCCACCACCACTATGACCAGTGGCTGATTAACCACTACAACTTCGTGCTGCAGAAAGCCGCCGAGCACCACATCATGGTGAACGGCCACGAGGCCGTGCGCCCCACCGGCCTGGCCCGCACCTATCCCAACCTCATCGGCAACGAGGCCGCCCGCGGCACCGAGTACGAGTCCTTCGGCGGCAACAACGCCGACCACACCACCATCCTGCCCTTCACGCGCCTCATTGGCGGGCCGATGGACTACACGCCGGGCATTTTCCAGACGCAAATCAGCGCCATCAACCCCAGCAACAAGTCGTTCGTGCACAGTACCCTGGTGCGCCAAATGGCGCTGTATGTGACGATGTACTCGCCCCTGCAAATGGCCGCCGACCTGCCCGAAAACTACAACAAGCACCTCGACGCCTTCCAGTTCATCAAGGACGTGGCCGTGGACTGGGACGACACCCACGTGCTCGAAGCCGAGCCCGGCGACTACATTACCATCGCCCGCAAGGCCAAGGGCAAAAGCAGCTGGTTCATCGGCAGCACCTGCGACGAAAACGGCCGCACCTCGAACATCAACCTGAGCTTCCTGGAGCCCGGCAAAAAGTACGTGGCCACCATCTATGCCGACGCCAAGGACGCCCACTATGAGAAGAACCCGCAGGCCTACACCATCCGCAAAATGAACGTGACGCGCAAAAGCAAGCTGGCGCAGTACTGCGCACCGGGTGGCGGCTACGCCATCAGCGTGGTGGAGGCCGGGAAGTAGGCAGTACGGGTTGGCAAAACAAGTACCCCGAAGCTATGCTTCGGCTCGCGTTGAACGATGAATGTTCTGACGAGTCGAAGCACAGCTTCGGGGTACTTGTTTTGCCGGCCTCCCAAGCAGTCCGGAATTTTTGCTGAAAGTCAGCACCGGGAGGCGAAGTACAACGTTTGGACGATAAACCACGCCTTGCTGCCGATAGCCGCTTGGCCGGGCTTTTGCATAGGCTGATTGGTCCGTTATTTAGCGACCGGGTTGGAGCCCTCAACAGCCGAATTCTCAACGCCCGGGATGGCCTGAAACTGCCGCCCCCCGTTGCAAACCACCTAATTTTTCCAAATGACAAACCCGTTTTCAAACCGCGTGGCCGGTTTTCTGCTGCCGCTGGCCGTGGCCGGCAGCGTTGCTTTTTTGCCCCACAAGGCCACCAGGCTTTACGTTTCGGACTACGAGAACGTGCTGGGTACGTCCCTCGAAATCAAGATTGATGCTGACGCCGAACAGCACGCCACCCAAGCCGAAAGCGCCGCCCTGCACGAAGTGGACCGCCTGAACAAAATCCTGAGCAGCTACGATGCCAGCAGCGAGTTCAGCCGCTGGATGCGGGCTGGCAAAGCGCCGCTGGCCGTGTCGCCGGAGCTGTACGAGGTGCTGGCCCTGTTTGAGCAGTGGCGCCTGAAAAGCGACGGCGCGCTGGATGCTTCGGCCGAAACCGTGGGCCAGCTCTGGCGCGAGGCCGCCAAGCAAAACCGGCAGCCCACCGCCGCCGAAATCAGCGCCGCTGTGGCAGCTGTGCACCAGCAGCATTACGTGCTGAATGCCCAAAACCACACGGCCCAGCGCACCAGCACGGCACCGCTGGCCCTCAATTCCTTCGCCAAGAGCTACATCATGAACAAAGCCGCCGAGGCGGCCCTGGCCACGCCCGGCGTGAGCGGCCTGGTGGTGAATATTGGGGGCGACATTCTGGTGCGGGGCGAGCACACCGAGCAAATCAACGTGAGCAACCCTAGGGCCGACGCCGAAAACGACCAGCCCGTGGCCCAGCTGCAGGTGAGCGACAAAACCATTGCCACCAGCGGCAACTACCGCCGCGGCGAGCTGATTGGCGGCCGCTGGTACTCGCACATCATCGATCCGCGCACGGGCCGGCCGGCCAGTGAGGTCATCAGCGCCACCGTGGTGGCCGATAAGGCGACGGATGCTGGCGCGCTGGCCACGGCCCTGAACGTGCTGCCCACCACCGAAGGCCCGGCCCTGGTAGCCGCCGTACCCGGCGCCGAATTTATGCTCCTCACCGCCGACGGCCGCCGGCTGGAAAGCGCCGGTTGGCGCAAGCTGGCGCGGCCCGCCACGAAACCGGCCGCCGAAAAACCGGCCGCCCCAACCAAAGACAAGCCTTGGGACCCGGCCTACGAAGTAGCTATAAACCTGGAGCTGGCCACCATTGAGGGCGTGCGCGTGCACCGGCCCTTCGTGGCCGTGTGGGTGGTGGACGAGAAAAAGCAGCCCGTGCGCCAGATTGCGCTGTGGTACAACAAGCCCCGCTGGCTCGACGACATGCGCTTCTGGTACGCCACTTACTACGACCAATTCGCAGCCGCCAACAGTACCCTCAGCTCCACCGCCAGCGCCACCCGCTCGCCGGGCAAGTACACCCTGAAATGGGATGGCAAGGACGACAAAGGCAACCTCGTGCCCCAGGGCGGCACCTACACGGTGCTCGTTGAAGTAGCCCGCGAGCACGGCACTCACCAGATGCTGAAGCAAGACCTCAACGTGGCCAAGAAGAAGCCTCTGCATTTCGAACTGCCGCCTAATACCGAGGTAGCGTCGGCGTCGGTGGACTTCCGCAAAAAGGCTGATGACAAGTAGCAAGGAGCCGCTGAAGCCAACTGCCGACGCCCCCGGCAAGTCTGCCAAGCAGGTCTGGAAAAAGCGCGGGGCCGCGTGGTCGCGCTGGCTGCACCTGTACTTGTCGATGCTCAGCTTCTTCGTGGTGCTGTTTTTCTCGGTCACGGGCCTCACCCTGAACCACGCCGAGTGGTTCGACGGGCAGCAGGCCGAGAGCAAGCGCACCGGCACCCTCCCCGCGATATGGGTGAACGCGCCCGACACCGCTCGCATTCGCAAGCTGGAAATCGTGGAGCTACTGCGCAGTAAATACGGCGTGAAGGGCGCCATGAGCGACTTTCTAGTGGAAGACGACCAGTGCTCCGTCTCCTTCAAAGGCCCCGGCTACAGCGCCGATGCCTTCATCGACCGCGCGGCCGGCACCTTCAAGCTCACGGAGTTGCGGCTGGGCTGGGTGGCCGTACTCAACGACCTGCACAAGGGCCGCGACAGCGGCCCGGGCTGGAGCTGGCTGATTGACATTTCGGCGGTTTTTTTGGTCGTGGTGTCGCTCAGCGGGCTGGCCATGCTATTTTTCCTGAAAAACAAGCGAGTAAGAGGCATGATAGTGGGCATTGTCGGCGGCGTCATTTGCTACCTGCTCTACTGGCTGCTGGTGCCGTGAGTAGGTAACGGGTGACATCAAAAAAGCCCCGACGCTGTGCAGCGTCGGGGCTTTTTTGTGGGATTCAACCTGCGCTAGCTCTGCTAGCCGCCGCGCACATCGGTGCCGGTGGCGAAGTCAATCAGGTCGCGGTTGAGCTTGTCTTTGTCGGTGATGAACAGGCCGTGCGGCGCGCCTTCGTAGGTGATGTAGGTGGCGTGGGGCAGGTGCTGGCTCATGCGGTCGGCGCTATTTTTGATGGGCACCGTCTTATCGTCTTCGCCGTGGATGACGAGGGCCGGCACTTTGATGGTAGCCAAATCCTGGCGGAAATCGGTTTCGGCGAAGGCATGGCCGCAAGCCACCGTGGCCTGGTGCGAGCCCAACGAGGCCATGCCAAACGACCAATCCAGCACGGCCTGGCTTACGGGGTTGCTTAGTGGCCCCTCGCCGTAGAACTGCTTGCCAAAGGTTTGCAGGAAGCCGAACCGGTCCTTGGCAATGTTTTCCTGGATGTCGTCGAAAGTCGACTTGTCCACGCCGTCGGGGTTGTCGTCGGTTTTGAGCAGGTAGGGCGTCACGGCCGACACGAAGGCCACTTTGGCCACGCGGGCACCGCCGTGGCGGCTCATGTAACGGGCCACTTCGCCGCCGCCCATCGAGAAGCCCACCAGCGTCACGTTTTGTAGGTTCAGGGTGTCGAGCACGGCTTTCAGGTCGTCGGCCAGCGTGTCGTAGTCGTAGCCCTCGAAGGGCTTGGACGAGTTGCCGAAGCCGCGGCGGGTGTAGGCCACCACGCGCAGGCCGTGCTTGGGCAATTCGCCCAACTGGTAAGTCCAGGCCTCGTGGCTCTGGGGCCAGCCGTGAATGAGCACCACCGTGGCGCCCTGGCCCTGGTCGGTGTAATGCAGTTTGATGTCTTCGCCGTTGGCGTCCTGGCCGGCCTTGATGTAACTCATGCGAAAGGAAGGTTTGGGTGAATGATGTTGTTTTATTACGAGGCGCTTCCGCATTACGGTTCTTTTTCAGCCGCCTGTTTTTTTTCAGCTAAGCTTGCCCCAATTCACAAAATCGCCACTTCTTTTGGCAGCATCATACCCATTACCAACGCTTTGCCGGATTATTCTTCCGGCCCGCGGCCGTACTAATTTTGCCGCGGCTCCCAGGGCTGCGAGCCGCCGAAAATGGTTTTTAGCGTGTACTTTTTAGCTTCTTTGGCTGTGAGCTGGTGCGCCCATTTCACCCGGCCGGCCGAGTTGGCGCCGGGGCCGCGGGAGTTGAACTCGGCATAGTAGGCCGTTTGCTCATTGGTGGGTGCGTGCCAGTTGTCCCAGCCGGCGGCGGTGATGTGGGCACCCATCTCGGTGTTGAGAAAAACCGTGTTAGAATGGGGCCGCCAGGGCCGGCCAAGGTAGACCTTGGTGGCGGCAGGTGCGGCCGTGAGGGTGCAATCGAGGAACACGAAACCGAACTTCTGGCGCGGCGAAGTGGAGGCGGCCGTGATGTAGGAATTCGACTTGCTGAAGATGGTGCAATGGTCGAACACCACCGTGCTGCCGCCGAAAATGAAGTCTGTGGTGCCTTCGATGTAGCAGTCCTGGTAGTACTGCCGGCTGTTCTCGGTGGCCGGAAACAGCGTGTCCTGGTTGCCCAGCATGCGGCAATGGCGAAAGGTGGCGCGGTCGCCCTCCACGTGCAGGGCCACGGCCTGCCCCACCGGCCCGGCCGAGTTTTCGAACGTAATGTTTTCGGCCGTGAAGTCGTTGCCCTGCACCCGCGCCGTGGAGGAGCTGTAGGTGCTGTGCTTCTCAGCATCGCCCGAGTAATCGCCGAAGGTGATGACCACGCCCTCGCGGCTCTCGCCCAGCAGGGTGATGTGGGTTTTCTGCGAAGGCACCAGCAGCTTCTCTTTGTACGTGCCGTTTTTGATGAAGATGGTGGCCGTCACTTGCATAAAATCGCGCACGGCCAGCACGGCCTCCTGCACGGTGCGGTAGTCGCCGGAGCCGTCCGGCGCCACCGTGAGGCGGATGGGCACCAGAAAGGTTTCCACCTTGGCTGGCACGGCCGGAGTGGGCGGCGTGGCCTGAGCGAAGAGGCTTTGGCTGGCGAGAAGCAGGCTGCCAGCCAGCAAGAAACGGCGGAGAATCATAGCGTTTGGAGAAGAAGGAAGTAGCCGCAATCGGAATGGAACAGCAAGTACCGCAGCGCGGCGCAAAGCACTCGCGCGGGCCCGGCCAGAAACCTAACTTTGTGCAACGGCTTCCGAAGTTCAACTGAACTAAAAAAGCTCGTTGTGCTGAATGCCTTTTTTGCTTCATCAGGCTCCCCTCTCCTTTGGGAGAGGGGCTGGGGGTGAGGCGCCACGTAAGAACGAAGCGGTAGAGATGCTTCGACTGCGCTCAGCATGACGTTTTTTTACCCATTAATTCCACCACCCCCACTCCCACCCATGACGCCCACCCTCGAAAACTATACCCTCGGCCGCTGGACGCCCGGCGCCACCGCCCCGCAGGAACTCCTCGACGCCAGCACCGGCGAAGTCATTGCCCTGGCCAATACCGGCGGCTTCGATTTCGAAGCCATCCTCGACTACGGCCGCCGCGTGGGCAACCCCAAGCTGCGCCGCATGACGTTTCACGAGCGCGGCCGGATGCTCAAGGCCCTGGCTTTCCACCTGCTGGAGAAAAAGGAAATTTTCTACGAGCTGAGCTACCGCTCCGGCGCTACCCGGGCCGATTCGTGGGTCGACATCGAGGGCGGTATCGGCAACCTGTTTGCCAATGCCTCGCTGCGCCGCAAGTTCCCGGACAAGCCGTTTTACGTGGAGGGCGAGCCGGTGGGCCTGAGCAAGGGCGGCACCTTCATGGCCCAGCACCTGATGGTGCCGCGCGAGGGCGTGGCCGTGCACATCAACGCCTACAACTTCCCGGTGTGGGGCATGCTGGAGAAAATTGCCGTGAACCTGCTGGCCGGCATGCCCGCCGTGGTGAAGCCCGCCGTGCCCTCGGCCTACCTCACCGAAGCCGTGGTGCGCGAAATCATCGCCTCCGGCATCCTGCCCGAGGGCGCGTTGCAACTGGTGGTGGGCACCGGCGAGGGCCTGCTCGACCACGTGACCTACCAGGACGTGGTGACCTTCACCGGCTCGGCCGCCACCGGGCGCAAGCTACGCGCCCACCCGCGCATCCTCGCCGAAGCCGTGCCCTTCACCATGGAAGCCGACTCGCTGAACGCCGCCGTGCTGGGCCTCGACGCCAAGCCCGGCACGCCGGAATTTGACCTGTTTGTGAAGGAGGTGCGCAAGGAAATGACCGGCAAGTCGGGCCAGAAATGCACGGCCATCCGCCGCATTCTGGTGCCCGAAGACGTGCTCGAAGACGTACAGATTGCGCTGGGCAAGCTGTTGAAACAAACCACCATTGGCCACCCCTTGGCGGAGGGCGTGCGCATGGGCGCGCTGGCCGGCCGCGAGCAGCTGCAGCGCCTGCGCGAGCAAGTGACGCACCTCGCCAAAAACACGCCCATTGTGTACGGCGACCTCGAAAACGTGGAGTTGCTGGGCCAGGACCGCGGCGCCCACGCCGAAAAAGGCGCCTTCTGCTCGCCCATCCTGCTGCTCAACAAGGAGCCCTTCAAGCACCTCGACTCGCACGAAATCGAGGCCTTCGGCCCCGTGGCCACCCTCATGCCTTACCACGACACCGAGGAAGCCGTGCAACTCGTGAACATGGGCCGCGGCTCGCTGGTGTGCTCCATCGCCACCAACGACCCGCGTACGGCCCAGGATTTCGTGCTGGGCGCGGCCACCAACCACGGCCGCATCCTGGTCATCAACGAGGAAATGGCCAAGGAAAGCACCGGGCACGGCTCGCCCCTGCCCCTGCTCATCCACGGCGGGCCGGGCCGGGCGGGCGGCGGCCAGGAAATGGGCGGCATGCGCGGCGTGGAGCACTTCATGCAACGCGTGGCCCTGCAAGGCTCACCCAGCATGATTACGGCCATTACGGAAGTGTATCAGCCCAAAGCGAAGCAGATTGAGAAGGACAAGCACCCCTTTCAGCACTACTTCGAGGAGCTGGAAATCGGCCAGACTTATACCACGCACAAGCACACGGTGACGGAGGCCGACATTAGCGCCTTCGCGCAGGTGTCGGGCGATAATTTCTACGCCCACGTCGATGCTACCTCGCTGGAAGGCACGCTCTTCACCGGCCGCGTAGCCCACGGCTACTACATCCTAAGCAAGGCCGCCGGCATGTTCGTCGACCCGCGCAAAGGGCCCGTGCTGCTCAACTACGGCCTCGACGAGTGCCGCTTTACCAAGCCCGTGTATCCCGGCACCACCATCGGCGTGACGCTGACAGTGAAGGAAAAAATCGGCCAGGAAAAGCGCGACGAAACCGACGTAGCCAAAGGCATCGTGCGGTGGTATGTAGAAGTGACCGACCAAACCGGCGAAACCGTAGCCGTGGCCACTATTCTGACGATGGTGAAGAAGAAAAACCAGGAATAAGAGGCAGGTCCGCTTGGTCGGCACCCGCCCTAAAACGGTCATGCTGAGCGCCGCCGAAGCATCCCTACTGCAATAGTAAATTTAATTACTCTCGCAGTAGAGATGCTTCGGCGGCGCTCAGCATGACCATTTTTATTAATCTGACACACAGTACTTAGGAAACCGCTTTTAGCGCGCGGCTTCCTGCTGGCGCACCTTCTTCGATGCCGCCTTGCGCACTGACGACTGGCGCACCACCAGCGTCGGCGGCAGCATTAGTTGCTGCAGGGGGCGGGGCGCCCCGTCGGAGCAGTTTTTTAGTTCCTCCAGCAGAATGTCGATGACGTTTTTGGCAATGGCCTCCACCGGCTGCGCAATCACCGTGATGGCCGGCGTGTAGAGCCGGAACAGGTCGTGGTCGTCGTAAGAAACCAGGGCTAGGTCGTCGGGAATGCGCAGGCCCAGTTGGCCAATGGCTTCGAGGCCGTAGATGCTGAGGTAATTGGTGGAGAAGATGATGGCGTCGCATTGCCGGTGTGCGTGGATGAACGCCCGTATTTCGGCAATGACGGCCTCGGGTTCCTGGCCCACGGCCACCTGCTTCACGGTTTCGGGCAGCTGGTGCTCCTGCATGGCCCGCCGATAGCCCGCCAGGCGCGCCTGCATCTGGGTTTGCTCCGAGCTGGTGGTGACGAAGGCAATGTTGGAGAAGCCCTGCTCCAGCAGGTGCCGAGCAGCGGCGTGGGTGCCCTGGGCGCCGTCCACCACCACGTGGTTGGTGGGCTGTTGCGGCAGGTAGCGGTCAAAGAGCACCATGGGGGTTTGCTCGCGCAAAATCTCGGCCAACTGCCCCTCCACGCCCTCGGCGGGCACCACGATGTAGCCGTCCACGTGCCGCTCCTGAAACATGGTAATCAGCTCACGGGCGCGGGCCGGGTCGTTGTTGGTGCTGCAATAAATGATGCGGTAGCCGCGCTCAAAAGCCTGCCGCTCAATGAGGGCGGCCACGGTGGCGAAGAACGGGTTGGCAATGTCTTCCACCACCAGCCCGATGACGTGGGTTTTGCCCGTGCGCAGGCTTTTGGCCAGCTGGTTGGGCTTGTAGCCCACTTCCTTCACGTAGGCCAGCACGCGGGCGGCCACGGCGTCGCTGATGCGGCTCTGCTTGGCCTTGCCGTTGAGCACCAGCGACACCGTGGCAATGGAAACTTCCAAATGGCTGGCGATGTCGCTAATCAGCGTGCGCTTTTTTACTTTCTCACTCATTTAAGGGGCTTTGCGGGCTTAAGGGGCGCAAAGGTAGAAACCCTTCCAGACTTGCCAGCGCAGGGCCACCTTTGCTTACGTTGCCGCGCGGCTTCCGACCGAAACCGGGGCACCCACAGTTGCAGCAGCCACTTGAGCATTGGCCACAAGCTTGCAGAGCCGGTTTTCGGGGCTACTTTGGGGGAATGTGCGCCCTTTCGGCCCCGCCAACCCCACACCTCCTTTCTGCTTTCCTCACGCCCCTGCCCCATGGCCGCCAAAAAACAACAGACTTCCATCCGCGACTTAGCCCAGCAGCTCAATCTCTCCATCTCCACGGTTTCGCGGGCGCTGGCCGACCACAAAGACATCAGCGAAACCACCAAGCAGCGGGTGCGCGAGCTGGCCCAGGAGCTCAGCTACCGCCCCAACCAGCTGGCCGCTGCCCTGCGCAAAGGCCACAGCAAGACGCTGGGCGTGATTGTGCCCCACATCAAGGGCTATTTTTTTCCGGCCGTGATGAACGGCATCGAGAAAGTAGCCACCCGCGAAGGCTTCAACGTGATGATGTGCCAGAGCAACGAGGACGTGCGGCGCGAGCAGCGCAACATCGAAACCTTCCTCGATGCGCAGGTGGAGGGCATTCTCATGTCCGTGTCGGCCACCACGCACGGCGAGGTGCAGCACTTCGAGCAGGTGCGGCGCCAGGGCATTCCGCTGGTGTTCTTCGACCGCGTGCCCGAACTACCCAACAGCATGGCCGTTATTCTCGACGACTTGCAGGGTGCCTACCAAGCCGTTTCGCACCTTATTGCGCAGGGCTGCACGCGCATTGCCCACCTCGCCGGCCCGCAGCACCTCAACACCAGCCGCAACCGCTACCTGGGCTACCGCGAGGCCCTGCGCGCTCACGGCCTGCCCTACGAGGAGGAATGGACCTACGCCCTGCCCGCCCTCACTCACGAGGCCGGCCGCCTGGGCATGCAGCACCTACTGGCCCTCAATGCCGGGCTCGATGCCGTGTTCGCGGCCTACGCCATCCCCACGGTGGGCGCCATGGAGGTGCTGCGCGACCAGGGACGTCGCGTGCCGCAGGACCTGGCCATCGCCTGCTTCAGCAACGACCCCTTCACGGCCATGACGCAGCCCCAAATCACCGTCATCGACCAGCGCCCCGAGCAAATGGGCGAAACCGCCGTGCGCCTGTTTCTGCAGCTCCTCAAGCGCGGCCCGGCCTACACGCCGCCCCACCTCATCCTCAAGCCCGAGTTGGTCATCCGCACCTCGTCGTTGCACCGCTCGCAGGAAAGCGTGGTGCGGTGAACGACGTAGGCCGGCGTCGTTCTGTTAAAGCGCTTTGCGCAAGCATACGCTATTCTCCACCCCGATGTACTGGCCGTAGTTCGGCGTGAATTCGTAGCCGCTTTTCTCGTATAGCCGAATGGCTTCGGGCTGTTTTTTGCCGGTTTCGAGCACGCAGGCGGTGTATTTCTGCTCCCGGGCCCAGCGCTCCAGCTCGGCCAGCACGGCGGGGGCCACGCCCGTGCCGCGGTGCGCCGGCTGCACAAACATGCGCTTGATTTCCATCTGGCCGGCCTCAAATTCCTTCATGGCGCCGCAGCCCACGGGCTCGTCGCCGAGGTAGGCCACCACGGCGTGGTTGATTTTGGCAATCTTGTTGAACTGCGCATAAAACGCGTGTTCGGCCCCGTCGCGGCGGGCCAAATCCTGGTCGAGCAGCTGCACAAGCGCCCGGAAATCGGCGTTTTCAGAAGTGGTGCGAACGAGGCGTAGCATGGGGTTTATTCCGGTAAATGGCGGTCGAAGTGGTTTTTGAGCACGTCGTTGAGCTTTTCCTTGGTCAGGGGCTTGTTGAGGAAGCCGGCAATATTGAGGCCCTGCACCCGGTCCACGTCCTGCGGGTGCAGCGAGGTAGTGAGCATCACGATGATGATGGCGTCTTTTTCGGGCAGCGGCAACTCGTTGTAGGCCTCTAGGAACTGAAAGCCGTCCATTACCGGCATTTTCACGTCCAGCAGAATCAGGGCCGGGCAGTCGGGCGTGGCCTCGTTGCAGTGGATTTTCACCAGCTCCAGTGCCTCCTGGCCGTTAAGGGCGACGAGGAGCTTGTCGGTAATCTGTAGCCGATTAATCAGCAGCTGGTTGAGGTAATTGGTCGTCGAGTCGTCGTCGACGAGCAGGGCGCAGGTGAGCTTTTGCATGAGCAAATCAGACGAAAACAGGGGTTGTCAGCACGCCCGAAGGTCGCAGACTACTGGCTAAAGTATATCAAAAAGGTAGTACCACTGCCGAGCTTGCTGCTTACGGCAATGCGTCCGCCGGCATTATCCACCATCTTTTTCACCATGTAAAGCCCAATCCCTGAACCCTCCACATGGTCATGGAAGCGCTGAAACATGCCAAACAGCTTGTGCTCGTTGGTCGCGTCGAAGCCCAGGCCGTTGTCCTGCACTTCCAGTACCACGGCCGCGCCTTCAGGCCGGGTGCGGAGGCTCACCTGCGGCGCGCGGTCGGGCGCGCGGTACTTGAGGGCGTTGGACAGCAGGTTGAACACCACCGAGCGCAGGTTTTTCTCCGAAAACAGTACGATGGGCGCAGCCGCCACGTCCACCGTCAGTTGCGCGCCGGTGCTTTGGATGAGCGGTTCCAGGTCGAGGCGCACGTTGCGGACTACGGCGGCCAGGTCCACGGGCTCGGTGGGCAGGCCGTGCTCTTTTTGCAGCTTGCTCACATCGGTCAGCTGCTCGATGGTGCGCTTGAAGCGGTTCACCGAGTCGTGCATGAGGCGCAGAATGGGCTGCACGGGCTCCTGCTGGCTGGTTTCGGGCGGCAGCTCAGCCAGCAGGGCATCGAGCAGGCCCTCGATGTTGCTGATGGGCGCCTTGAGGTCGTGCGAGGCGGTGTAGATGAAGTTATCCAAATCCACGTTCACGCGGGTAAGCTGCTCGTTGTTGTCGCGCAGCTCGCGCTGGCCCTGGTCGATGCGTTCCAGTGCCAGCTTGTGCTCGTGGATGTCGGTGTAGGTGCCAATCCACTGCACAATCTCGCCCAGCTCGTTGCGCGAGGGCTGGGCCCGGCCCAGCATCCAGCGGTAGCCGCCGGCCCCGTTGCGGATGCGGCATTCCACCTCAAACGGCGCGCCGGTGCGCAGGCTCTCGTCCCAGCGGGCCAGGGTGGCGGGGGCGTCGTCGGGGTGCAGGCGCTCGCGCCAGGCGCGGCCGATGCCGGGGCCTTCGCCGGGCTCCTGCCCGATGTAATCGTACCAACGGCGGTTGCGGTAGGTGTTGGCGCCGGTGGGGCTCACGGTCCAGGCAATGTGGGAGATGCCTTCCAGCATGCGGCTGGCCTCGGCGGCGGCGCGCTCGCCGGCCAGGCGGGCGGCTTCTTCGCGCTTCAGCTCGGCGTTGGTGCGGTCGAGTAGCTCATTTTGCTCGGCCACCTGCGCCCGAATGGCCGTGATTTCGCGCCGGGCTGAGAGGTCCGTCACAATCACCGCCAGCGTGGGCGTCTCGTTGAAGCTCAGCACGTTCATGCTCACCGAAAACGGCACGAGGGCGCCGTTGCGGGTTTGCAGCGGCAGCTCGCCCTTGCTCTTGCCCTCGGCCCAGCCCTTAAGCAGCAGCCCGGCCCAGTACTCCTGAAACGCCAGCGGCACAAAGGTTTCGAAGGTGCTGCCCATCACCTCGCTCAGGTCACACTCCAGCAGGCCGGCCAGGCAGGCGTTGCAGTAAAGCACCGTGGTGTCTTCGCTCAGCAGCAGGGCGCCTTCGTTCATCTGTTCGATGAGGGTGCGATAGCCTTGGTCGGCCCCTTGCAGCGTGAAAATGCGCGGCCCCTCGGCGCCCTGCACGGCCAGCGCGTCCACGGCCCCGGTCCGAATGGCCTGAATCAGGTCGTGCGCCTCTTCCAGCTGGTAGCGCAGCTCCTCGTTGGCGCGGGCCAGCTCGGCGGCGGTGGACAGCGGGGTGCTACTCATGGCCGGGCGCGCCGTCAGCGGGCTCAATGCCGAGGGCTTTCAGCACCCGGTCGCGGTTCGAAAGGTCGCCCACCAGGCGGCGCACCAGGCCGGGTTTCAACTTGATGAGGGTGGGCACGCCGATGAGGTCTTCCTGCTGGGCCAGCTCGGGCTGCTGAAAAATATCCACAATCAGCAGCTCGTAGCGCCCTTTCAGATACTGCTCGCAGATGTCTTTGATGTTGCGCACGGCGCGCGTCGAATTCACCGTGGCCCCCGTGATGTAGAGGTGCAGCACGTATTCGGGGCCGTTGGCGGCCGGGTCCAGAAACTCCGGAAATGGTTCAGGTTCCATCAGCCGGGCTATTTGTTGGTCAGGGAGCGCACGTCGAGGCCCACGAGCACCTTTTCTTCGTTCGAGAGGTCGCCGATGATTTTGCGAATGGGCTCGGGCACTTTGCGCACCAGCGTGGGAATAGCCAGAATCTGGTCGCCCTCGGCCAACTGCGGGTTTTCTTGCAAGTCAATAACCTCCAGCTTGTAACGGCCTTTAAGGTGCTGCTCGCAGTACTTGCGCAGGTTGGCCACGGCCGTCACCGACTTGGGCGTTTGGCCGGCCACGTACAGGCGCAATTCCCAGGTCTCTTCGTCGAGGGGTTCGTTAAAATCTTCAGCCATGGAAAGGGTAATAAAAGCGGAGGCCGGAGGCAACTCCTGCATACGAGTTACTTGCCGGTTTCGCCGGAATCCGGGGCTTTCGGGGCGGGCGGGTTGGCGGAGGTAATGCGCTGTTTGCCGCTGACGAGGGCCTCGTGGCGGGTTTGCTCGTGCGTGCTGATTTGGCGCAGCTCCTCTTCCACGCTCTCGAACTCGGTGCGTAGGTTGGCGATGTTGGCTTCGAGCATGCGGCGGCGGCGCTCCAGCTCCCGGTCGCGACGCTCGGCTTCCTGCTGGGCGGCCAGGGCCTGGGCGCGCTCCTCCAGCTGCTGGGTGAGGCGGCCGGCCCCGGTCACGATGCCCGTCGGGCCCAGCACCACGTCGAGCAGCTCGATGCCGTGGTCGGTCACAATAAACTCGCGCACTTGGTTGGAATGGGCCATGCCGCGCGATTTGAGAATGCTCAGGCCGCGGTTGCGCTCGCCAATGCCTTCGAGGTCGCGCACCGAAATCCAGGTATCAACCAGCGACGAGACGCCTTCCTCGGTCATTTCGGCCCGGCCCACGCCGCCGTTCACCAGCGCCGTGAAAAAGGCCGTGATGCCGCTCACCTTCAGGAAGTCGATGAGGCGAGTGAGCATGCTGCGCACCTCCGACAGGTTGCCGACGGTGATGAGGTTGGTGATGGGGTCGATGACCACGGCGTCGGGCTTGAACTCCTTCACCAGCCGGTGCAGCGTCACGAGGTGCTGCTCCAGGCCGTTGAGCGTGGGGCGCGAGGCCTCGATGCGCAGGCGGTTTTCGCGCACGTGCTTTTCCAGGTCGATGCTCACCGAACTCATGTTGCGGATGAGCTGCTGCGGCGATTCTTCAAAGGCAAAAAACAGGCAGCGCTGGCCGGTTTGGCATATTTTTTCGGCAAAGGCCGAGGCCAGGGTGGTTTTGGCGGTGCCGGCCGTGCCGGTGATGAGCACGCTGCTGCCCTGGTAGAAGCCGCGCCGGCCGAACATCTCGTCCAGGGCCGGAATGCCCGACGACACGATGTTGTTCGACACCTGGTGCTCCAGGCGCAACGAGGTGACGGGCAGCACCGAAATGCCGTCCTCGGTTATCAGGTACGGGTATTCGTTGGTGCCGTGGGTGCTGCCCCGGTACTTCACAATGCGCAGCCGCCGGGTGGTAATCTGGTCAATCACGCGGTTGTCGAGCAGAATCACGCAGTCCGATACGTATTCTTCCAGGCCTTGGCGGGTGAGCGTGCCGTCGCCGCGCTCGGCGGTGATGACGGTGGTCACGCCCCGGTCCTTGAGCCAGCGAAACAGCCGGCGGATTTCGGAGCGCAGCACGGCTTGGTTGGGGAAACCTGAAAACAGCGACTCGATGGTGTCGAGCACCACGCGCTTGGCCCCGATGGCATCGATGGCGTAGCCAAGCCGGATGAACAGCCCTTCAAGGTCGTACTCGCCGGTTTCCTCAATCTCGGAGCGGTCGACGTGCACGTGGTCGACGCGCAGCATCTTGCGTTCCTGCAGGTCCTTCAGGTCGAAGCCCAGCGAGGCCACGTTGGCGGCCAGCTCTTCGCCGGTTTCCTCGAAAGCCATGAGCACACCCGGCTCGTCGTATTCCTGAATGCCGCGCACCAGGAACTCAATGCCCATCAGCGTCTTGCCGCAGCCCGCGCTGCCGCAGATGAGCGTGGGCCGGCCCTTTGGCAGGCCGCCTTCGGTGATTTCGTCGAGGCCCTCAATGCCGGTGGGCGACTTGGGCAGCTGGGGCAAGGCGGCCGGCTTGGATAAGGTATTTTCCTGCATGAAAAAGGGGATAACCCGGCAAAGGTAATCGGTGCGGCATGCCCGGCGGTTTGGGGGCGTTGGATGAGGTGAACAGTCGCCGAAAAAACAAAGAACGTCATGTCGAGCGCAGCCGAGACATCTCGCGTGCCGAAGTAATCAAACCCGTTTTCACGATTGAGTTACTACCCCACGCGAGATGTCTCGGCTGCGCTCGACATGACGTTCCTTTCTAAAACTGCCTGCCTCTACCGGCTGCCGGCCTCAAAATCCAGCCAGCCGGCGCGATGCTCGTCCATTTCCCCGGCGCTGATGCCGTAGGCGGCGCAGGCTTCGTCGGCATTCATGAGGCCCTGCTCCACGGCGTTGAGCACGGCCCACACCTTGAGCTTGCGCTCGGCGTCGGCGCTGCCATCCGGCTCGGGGCGGCCGTCGGTGTCGAAATAATTGGGCTCAAGCTCGCTCATATGCACTGCAAGATACTCGGATATTTATTAAGCCAGAGTGAATTTTTCGCCTTTTCGTTGCGCTTATTCGCCATTATTTCCAGCGGCTGAAAAACTGGTCGAACGCCTCGCGGTAGCCGTCACTTACGGGCAGGGTTTCGCCCTGGATTTGCACCGTGCCGCGCCCCACGGCCTGGATGTGCCCTAAGCCCACGATGTAGCTGCGGTGGATGCGCAGGAACTTGCTGGCGGGCAGCTTTTCCTCCATGCTGCGCAGGCTGGTGAGCGAGAGCAGGGGCCGCGTCTGGCTGGCCAAATGCACCTTCACGTAGTCCTTGAGGCCCTCCACGTACACGATGTCGGCCAAGGCCACGCGCACCAGCTGGTACTCCACTTTGAGGTAGATGTGGTCCTGCTCGGGCTCCGGGGTTGCGGCGGCGGGTACGGCGGGCGGCGCGTCGTGGGCCTGCTTCAGCTCGAAGTAAGTTTTGGCCTTGAGGGCGGCGCGCAGGAATTCCTCGTAGTTGAAGGGCTTGAGCAGGTAGTCGAGCGCATCGACGCGGAAGCCTTCCAGCGCGTACTGGTTGAAAGCGGTGGTGAAGATGACGCGCGGGCCGCGCTGCAGCACCCGCGCCAGCTCCATGCCGCTGAGGTCGGGCATCTTGATGTCGAGAAACAGCAGCTGGATTTCGGGCTGCTCGTGCAGGGCTTTGAGGGCGGCCACGGCGCTTTCGTGGCGGCCGACGAGGCGCAGAAACGGCGTTTGCTCGATGAAGGAGCACACCAGCCCCAGGGCCAGCGGCTCGTCGTCGACGGCCATGCAGTTGATGACAAGCGGGGTTACAGATTCAGCTGGAGACATACTTCGTACTCGTTGGAGGCGTTGCGGGGCGTGACGTGGATGGTGTGCTGCTGGGGGTAAAGCAAATCGAGGCGGCGCTGGGTATTCACCAGGCCGATGCCGCCGGGCTCGTCGTCGTCGGCCTCGTCGGGCCGGTCGGGGAATACGGTGTTGCGCACGCAGAGCTCCACGGAGTGAGCCGTGGGCTGGCGCAGCTCGATGCTGATGCGGCTGGGCGAGGTGGCGCTCACGCCGTGCTTGAAGGCGTTTTCGACAAAGGGCTGAAACAGCATGGGCGCGATGAACGGGTCGGGGCTGAGCGGGTCGGGCCGCTCGAACTGCACCTGCACTTTGTTGGTGAGGCGCAGGTGCATGAGGTCGATGTAGTCCTGCAGAAAGTCGATTTCCTGGCTCAGGCGCGTGTGGCCGGCGGGCGACTCGTACAGCACGTAGCGCATCATGCGCGAGAGACGGTGCAGGGCGGCGCGGGCCTGGTCGGCGTTGAGCAGCGTGAGGGCGTAGATGTTGTTGAGGGTGTTGAAGAAGAAGTGCGGGTTGATTTGGGCTTTGAGCAGGCTCAGCTCGGTGGCTACCTGGCGGCGCTCCAGTTCCAGGCGGCTTTCGGCGTCGCGCTGGCCCTTTTGCATGGCGGCCAGGCTGGTGGCAATGCCCAGCACCATGAGCGTGATGAGCAGCACGCCGGTGTTGAACAGCGGCCGGCCTTCCTCCGGCCCCAGCTGCGGGTGCGGGCGCGGGCCCGACCACGGGTTGGGCGGGTTCAGCACGGCTTCGCGGGCGGTGGCCACCAGCTCGGGCACGCCGAGGCGCTGCTCCACCTGCTGATGAATGGCCAGCACCACCAGCACCAGCCCGGCGTTCAGCCCAACGTAGGCCCACCACTTGCCGCCGTAGAGCAGGCGCGGCGCGGCCCACGCCACATTCAAGTAAAACACGCCCACCAGCAGGCCCAGCACCACAGCCTGCGTCAGCCAGAACTCGGTGGGCTTCGGGCCGGGGTAGTCGGGCTGCTGGGCCCAGAGCAGCACCATCACCAGCCCCCACACCAGGGCGTGCAGCAGCAGCGTGGAAGCAGAACGGAGTAGCGGTAAGGGCATGGGCGGAATGGCAAGTGAAGGAGCTGCAAGCTACAACCCGCGCCTACGGCGCAACGGGTGGTATCGGCCAGCCGGGCGGGTTCACCGGCCAGTCGGCCGTTTGGGGCGCTGGCCCTGAAATTAAATCCCGCCCAAAAGCCGACGGCGCCACCGGCCCACCCAAACCGGCAACTGGGCGACGCCGGCAAGCAACTCGCCGATTCCTGTTGGCTACGGCGCTTTCCAACAAGCAAATTTGAAGTAACGAGTCCCCCGGCCCACTGGCCATTTCCCGCTCTCACTCCCCTCCCGCTTCCAAATGGCCGCTTCTATACTTCCCCGGGTTGCATCGATGCTGGCTGCCGCCACGCTGCTCGTTGTAGTGGCTTGCCAGAAGCAGGATAACACCCCCAACGCCGCCGACCTGGCCACCCTCACGGCCCTGCCCCTGGTGGCACCCGCCCCGGCCAACAACCCCGGCAGCCCGGCCAAAATCGCCCTCGGCCGCGCCCTGTACTGGGACCCCGTGCTCTCGGGCGGCAAGGACGTGAGCTGCGCCAGCTGCCACCACCCCGCCAACGGCTACGCCGACGCCGTGGACCTGAGTATCGGCGTGAATGGCCAGGGCCTGGGCACCAGCCGCCACTTCCGCGCACCGAACGATATTCCTTTCGTGAAGCGCAACTCGCCCACGGTGCTCAACGCCGCCTTCAACGGCCTGAAAGCCGACGGCAGCTGCGACCCCAACACGGCCGCCATGTTCTGGGACGTGCGGGCCCAGTCGCTCGAAACGCAGTCGCTAATGCCCGTGGCTACGCTGGAGGAAATGCGCGGCCACCAGTACGCCGAGGGCGTGGCCCTCGACTCGGTAGTGGCGCGGCTGCGGCGCATTCCGGCGTATGCGGCCATGTTTAGCGCCGCGTTTGCGGAGGCGGCGCCGGTTAACAGCGTCAACATTGGCAAGGCGCTGGCTTGCTTCGAGCGCACGCTCATTGCCACCGATTCGCCCTTCGACCGCTACCAGCGTGGCGAGACATCGGCCCTCACGGCCCAGCAGGTGCAGGGTCTAAACGACTTCGTGACCAGCGGCTGCGCCAAGTGCCACAGCGGCCCGATGCTGAGCGACTACAAAACCCACGTGCTGGGCGTGGCTGATAATGGCAAAAATCCCACCTCCGACGCGGGCCTGAACGGCACCTACGCCTTCCGCACGCCCAGCCTGCGCAACGTGGCCCTCACGGCGCCCTACATGCACGACGGCACGCTGGCCAACCTGCAGGCCGTGCTCAATTTCTACGACCCCGGCCGGGGCGGCCAGGCCCCCTCGGCCAACCCGCACGTGAGCCTGGCCCAGCGCGACCCGCTGTTTCCGGGCCGCGTGGCCAACCCGGCCAATATCATCGCCTTCCTGCAGTCGCTCACGGCCGCCAGCTACGACCGCACCGTGCCCACCAGCGTGCCCAGCGGCCTGCCCGTGGGCGGCAACCTCTAGCAGCATCCTTCTTTTCAGCTTACCCAATTCATTTTTTCACCCTTTTTCCCATTTCAGTTTTATGCGTACCACTTCCATTCTTCGCATTGTCAGCGCGGCCGCGCTGATTTGCTCCATGAGCAGCTTCTCGGGCTGCGAGAAAGACAACGTGAGCCCGAGCGGCGGTTGCCAGAACAAGAAAACGACGACGACCACGACGCCGACGACCACAACGACGACGACGCCCACCACCACGAGCAGCAGCTCGTCGGGCGGGGCCGGCTAAGCCGCCGGAGGTTTTGTTCTACCCGGCCGGGCCCGGCTCTTCGGAGCGGGGCCCGGCATTGGGATTGGCGCGGTTTAGAAACCGGTTTTCAGGAAATTCTTCAGCAACAGTACGTGTATCCTTTAGGCACTATCATTTGAAACAACCGCTTACTAATCAACACGGAATACTTACTACTTCTTTATCATGAAGCGTTTCTGGACGGTTCTATTCTCTTCTCCGTGGCTATTGCTGGGGCTGCTGCTGGCCCCGCTGGGGGCATCGGCCACGCACATCGTGGGCGGCGAGCTGGATTTGCAATACAAGTCCGGCAGCAACTACGCCCTCACGCTCAACCTGTATTTCGACGCCATCAACGGCGACCCCAACGCCCTCGACCCGTCGCTGACGGCGGGCATTTTTGCCAAAGGCACCAACCAGCGCATGACCAACGTGGTGCTGCCGCTCACCAGCGACACCTTCGTGCAGTACACCAACCCGGCTTGTTCGGTGGGCGGGCTGAGCACGCGCAAGCTGGTGTATAGCAAGGACATTGTCCTCGACGCCGCCACCTATACCAATGCCGCCGGCTACTACGTGGCCGTAGAGCGCTGCTGCCGCAACATCACCATCGGCAACATTGTGAACCCCGGCGGCGCCGCCCAAACCTTTTACCTGGAGTTTCCGGCCGTCGTCCGCTCGGGCGCGGCGTTTATTGACTCGACGCCGCGCATTTTCCCGCCCCTCGGCGACTATGCCTGCCTCAACGAGCTGTTTTACTACGACTTTGGCGGGCAGGACGTGGACGGCGACTCGCTGGTGTACGACATGGTGACGCCGCTCAACGGCCACGCCACGGCCGCTGTGGGCAACACCGCCCCCACGCCCCTGAGCGCTCCTTACTCCACCATCACCTGGAACCCGGGCCTGAGCACCACCAACCAGATTCCGGGCGCGCCGGCCCTGGGCATCAATGCGCGCACCGGCCGCCTCACGGTGCGGCCCGCCAGCCTGGGCTTATTTGTGTTCGGGGTGCGCTGCTCGGAATACCGGCGGGGCGTAAAAATCGGCGAGACGCGCCGCGACTTCCAGCTCTACGTGCTGGCCTGCCCCACCAACGTGGCCCCCAAAGCCACCGTGCGCGCCGCCGGCAGCCTCGTGCCTTATCGCCCCGGCCGCGACACGCTGCGCCTGCTGCCCGGCGGCAACCGCTGCCTCACCATCCGCTACACCGATTCGGACCCCAACTCGGTGCTGACCATGAGCGCCCGGCCGGTGAATTTTACGACGCCGGCCGTGGCCTTCACCACCAGCACCAGCGGCACGGTGCGCACCGCCGCCGACACGCTCACGGCCACGCTCTGCTTCCCGACGTGCACCGACACCAAGGGCAAGGTGTATTTGCTCGACATCATTGTGGCCGACAACGGCTGCAGCCTGCCCAAGCATGACACCGTGCGGGTGGCCTTCACGGCGGCGCTGGCGCCCAATGCGGCGCCGGTGCTCACCAGCACCCTGCCGCCCGCGCCGCTTCCGGTGTCGGACCAGGCGCCCGCCGTGGTGCACGTCGTTATTGGCCAGCGCTACACCGCCACCCTGGCCGGCACCGACGCCGACCGCGACGCCCTGACGATGACGGCCACTGGCGTGGGGTTTGATTTGGGGGCCGTGGGCATGCAGTTTGCGGCCCAGGGCGGCGCGGGGCAGGCCAGCGGCACCTTCACTTGGGAGCCCACGTGCACGGCCGTGGCGGCGGCCGGCGAGGGCGGCGGCCTGCTGGTGCGCTTCACGCTGGCCGAAACCGGGCCCTGCGTGCCCGTGCCGCAGGAGCGCCTCGTGCGCTTCGAGGTGGTGCCGGTGGCAGAGGCCGAGACCTTCATTCCGCCCAACATCATCACGCCCAACGCCGATGGCGTGAACGACGAGTTCCGGATGCCCAGCCTGCCGGTGGATTTCTGCGACCGTAAATTTGCGGGCATCAAAATCTTCTCGCGCTGGGGGCAGCAGGTGTACGAGTCGGACGCGCGCGACTTCCGCTGGAGCGGCGCCGGGGCGGGCGGCCTGTATTATTACCTCGTCACGTACACCGACGGCCGTAAGTTTAAGGGCTGGGTGGAGGTGATTCCGTAGCGCAGAAGCGGCCTTTTAGCACAATGGATGAGGCCGTCATGCTGAGCGTAGTCGAAGCATCTCTACCGCACAACTGACCAATCCTGTTGTAACAAAGCGGTAGAGATGCTTCGACTACGCTCAGCATGACGTTCCTTTAAGACCCAACTTCAACCGCTTTTCTGCCATCTCCTCCCTTCCATGAAGCTCAGAAAGAACATTGCCACCAGCGAGGCCGGGTTCATCTTCAACCCCGCCACCGGCGACTCCTTCGCGGCCAACCAGCTGGCGGCCGACATCCTGGCGCGCACCAAGGCCGGGCAGGACGCGGCGGCTATTAAGGCCGACATTCTGGAGCGCTATGAGGTGGCGCCCGGCCAGCTCGAAAAGGACTGGGACGACCTGCTGGCCCAGCTGCGCGAATTCAACCTCTTAGACTAAGCCGCCGTGCCCCTTTCCGCTACCCGCCCGCGCCTGACCGTGGCCGTGACCGGCCTCAACGCCACCGACAGCCCGGGGCCGGGCGTGGCCGTCATCCGCGCCCTGCGCGAAACGACGGATTTTGACTTGCGTATCATCGGGCTAAGCTACGAGGCGCTGGAGCCGGGTATCTACCTGCGCGACATGGTGGACCGCACCTACCAGCTGCCCTACCCCTCGGCCGGCACGGCGGCCCTGCTAGAGCGGCTCCAGTATATCAAAGAGCAGGAAGACGTGGCCGTGCTCATCCCCAATTTCGACGCCGAGCTGTACAACTTCATCAAGCTCGAGCCGCAGTTGCGGGCGCTGGGCATCCGCACGTTTCTGCCCACGCTGGCTCAGTTGGACGCGCGCGACAAGCTGAACCTGCCCGCCTTCGGGGCGGCGCACGGGCTGCACGTGCCCGCCAGCCGCTCGTTGCACCACGCCGCCGAGTTGCTGGCCGCGGCCGAGGAGCTGGGCTGGCCCCTGGTGCTGAAGGGCCGCTACTACGACGCCGCCGTGGTGCACACGCTGGCCCAAGCCGAGCAGGCTTTCCTCCGGCTAGCGGGGCAGTGGGGCGTGCCGCTCATCGCGCAGCAGTTTGTGGCGGGGCAGGAAATCAATATTGCCGGGCTGAGCGATGGCCACGGGCGCGCCCTGAGCGTAGTGCCTATGCGCAAACTCACCATCACCGACAAGGGCAAGGCCTGGGCCGGCATCACCCTCGAAGACGAGGCCCTGCTGGGCCTGGCCCGGCGCTTTGCCGAGGCCACGAAGTGGCGCGGCGGCTTCGAGCTGGAAATCATGCGGGCAGCCACCGGCGAGCTGTTCATCATGGAAATCAACCCGCGCTTTCCGGCCTGGATATACCTCACGGCCGCCGCCGGCCAGAACCAGCCGGCCGCATTGTTGCGCCTGGCCCTGGGCTTGCCCGTGACGCAGATGGAGGACTACGCGGTGGGCAAAATGTTCGTGCGCTACGCCTGGGACCTGATTACCGACCACACCCAGTTTCAGCAAGTGGCCGCGCTGGGCGAACTTTGAGCCGACGCTTGATAGAAGACGTCTGTCATCCTGAGCGCAGCGAAGGACCTTATCACGGCTGAACAGCTTGCAGTAATTTCAATTGGCTCAGCCGTGATAAGTTCGCTGCGCTCAGGATGACAAACTCTGCCTTGTCCGCCCGACTCTCCCACTTCCCCATGAAACAACCCTACGAACGCCCCACCCTCCGCAAGCTCACGGCCGGCGCCCTGAACAAGTTCGGGCCGCGCGCCGGGGCCCGGGCCGTGACGGCCCTCGACGGCGTGGCAGTGGCGGAATTGGTGGCGCGCTTCGGCTCGCCGCTGTTTGTGCTGAGCGAGCGGCAGTTGCGGCGCAGCTACCAGGCGGCGGTGCGGGCCTTCGGCACGCGCTACCCGCGGGTGCAGCTGGCATGGTCGTACAAGACGAATTACCTGAACGCGGTGTGCCGGGTCTTTCATCAGGAAGGGGCCTGGGCCGAGGTGGTGAGCGGCATGGAGCTGGAAAAGGCCCTGCTCAACGGCGTGCCCGGCCCGCACATTCTTTTCAATGGACCGGGCAAGCGCCGCGCCGATTTGGAGCGCGCCTGCGCGGTCGATGCCGTCATTCACCTCGACAATGCCGACGAGCTGCACCTGCTGCTGGACGTGGCCGCCGGCCGGGCCCACCGGCCCCGCGTGGCCCTGCGTGTGAACCTCGACGCCGGCATCGTGCCGCAGTGGGACCGGTTTGGCTTCAACCTGGAGAACGGCGAGGCCTGGCAGGCGCTGGGCCGCGTGGTGGCCTCGGGGCGGCTGGAGCTGGTGGGGCTGCACTGCCACATCGGCACTTACATTCTGCAGCCGGCGGCCTACGGCGCGGCAGCCACCAAGCTGGCGGCGCTGGCCCGGCGCTGCGCGCAGGAGCTGCACACGGCCGTGCACTACCTCGACCTGGGCGGCGGCTTCCCGTCGACCAATACGCTGAAAGGCGCCTACCTGCCCGCCACCGACACGGTGCCCGCCCTGGACGAGTACGCCGAAGCCGTGGCCGGGGCGCTGCTGAGCGCCGGCTTCCCCGCCGAGGAGCTGCCCCTGCTGGTGCTGGAGGCCGGCCGCGCGCTGGTGGACGAAGCGGGCTCGCTCATCGGCACGGTGCTGGCCAACAAGCGCCTGGCCGACGGCCGCCGCGCCACCATCCTCGACTTCGGGGTAAACCTGCTTTTTACCTCCTTTTGGTACGACCACCACATCAGCCCCACCCGCGAGTTTTCCAACCAGACGGAGCCTACCGTGCTCTACGGCCCCTTGTGCATGAACATTGACATGCTGCGCGAGAGCATTGCTCTGCCCCTGCTGGCCCCCGGCGATACCGTGGTGGTGCACAAGGTGGGCGCCTACAACATGAGCCAATGGCAGCAGTTCATCAACCTGCGCCCCAACGTGGTGCTCATTGACCAAGCCGGCGCGGTGCATGTTATCAGAGGCGCCGAGACGCTGGAATATCTGCAGCAGCTGGAGCAGGTGCCGGCGCACTTGCTTACTTAATTTTCATCTCCCTCCACGTACGCCTCACCCCCCGGCCCCCTCTCCTCAGGGAGAGGGGGAGCCAGACACCCCCACTTAGTGCATAACCGGTGTCCCCTCTCCCTGAGGAGAGGGGGTCAGGGGGTGAGGCGAACTGCCAGAATAATGACTTCCTCCACCTCGTCCTTTTCTCGCGCCGTGCTGCACAGCTACGCCATGCTGTTCTTTTCGCAGCACCGCGGCTTTGCGTGCGTACTGCTGCTGGTCACCTTCGGCCACCCGGCGGCGGGGGTGGCGGGGCTGGCCAGCGCGGCACTGGCGGTGGCGGGTGCCCGGGCGGCGGGCTTCAATAGGGAGTGGACGGACAGCGGGGCCTACAGCTTCAACGCCCTGCTGACCGGGCTGGCGCTGGCCTCGTTCTACCCGGCGGGGTGGGCGCTGGCGGGGCTGGTGGTGGTGGGCGCGGGCGTGGCCCTGCTGCTGAGCGTGGCCTTGGGCGGCTGGCTGGGGGGCCGGGGGCTGCCGGCGCTGAGCCTGCCGTTTGTGGGCACGGTGTGGCTGCTGCTGCTGGGCGGCGGGCCGCTGCTGCACCTGCCGGCCGGCGAGGGCGGCCTCTACTGGCTCAATGAAGTGTATGCCCTGGGCGGGCCGCGCCTGGTGGCGGTGGCCCAGTGGGTGGGCGACTGGCCCTGGCCGCCGCCGCTGGCCACCTACCTGCGGGCGCTGGGCTCGGTGCTGTTTCAGGACAGCGCCGCCGCCGGGCTGCTGGTGGCGGGGGGGCTGCTGTGGCACTCGCGCATTGCGTTTTCGCTGTCGGGGCTGGCGTTTTTGGGGGCGTATGGCTTGAGTGTGCTGGCCGGGCCGGCAGCGGGCGGGCTCAATGAGTACAACTTGGGGGCCAATTACATGGTGGCCGCTATGGCAGTGGGCAGCGTGTTCGTCATTCCCTCGCCGGCCAGCTACGCCTGGGCGCTGGGCAGCGTGCTGGTGACGGTGCTGCTGCTGGCGGCCAGCGCGGCCCTGCTCGATAGGCTGGGCCTGCCGGCGCTCTCGCTGCCCTACTGCGGCACGGCGCTGCTCTTTCTCTATGTGCTGCTGCTGCGCGAGCGGCCCGGCGCGGGCCTAGCGCTCACGCCGGTGCAGCGCTACTCGCCCGAGCGCAACCTCTACGCCTATGCCACCGACCGCGCGCGGCTGCCCGCCCCGGGCGCGGTGGCCCTCACCCTGCCCTTCCTGGGCGCCTGGACCTGCACGCAGGGCTACGCCGACGGCGGCCCCACCCACCTCGGCGACTGGGCCCAGGCCCTGGACTTCGCCATTCTCGACGCCGACGGCCACAGTTACCAGGGTGCGGGCCTCTCGCCTTCCGACTTTTATGCCTACAACAAGCCCGTGCTGGCCCCCGCCGACGGCGTGGTGGAAGAAGTCATTCAGCACATCGAAGACAACGCCGTGGGCGAGGTGAACCTGGCCCAGAACTGGGGCAACACCGTCGTCATCCGCCACGCGCCCGGCCTGTTTACGCAGCTTTCGCACCTGCGCGCCCACTCGGTGCCGGTGAAGGTGGGCGACTTCGTGCGGCGCGGCGACATCATCGGCACCTGCGGCAACTCGGGCCGCTCGCCCGAGCCGCACCTGCACTTCCAGGTGCAGGCCACGCCCTATGTGGGCTCGAAGACGCTGGCCTACCCGCTGGCTTATTTTGTGGCCGAAACAGGCAATGCAGCGCCTAGTAGTATCGCCAAAGCGTTTGTCGACTCATTCGAAATCCAACGCGGTACCGTCCGAAAAGCGGCTGGCACCATTCAAGCCATTGCCTCCACCGCTCACGCAGTTGCTGCCACCGACACAAAGTCTGCCCTGCCCCAACTCCGCCATTTCGGTGTGCCTGTGGTAGGCGAAACTGTGCGCCCGCCCGCCTTCAACCGCGCCTTGAGCCAGGCGCTGCGCTTCCCGCCCGGCTATGCCCTGGCCGTGCGCGACGCCGATAGGCCCGCCGCGCCGGCCCAGCGCTGGGAGGTGTTCACCGATGCCTACAACCTGCCCTACCTGCGCTGCCACGCCACGGGCGCGGTGGCTTACTTCGGCGGCGATGCCTCGGTGTTCTATTTCACGGCCTTCTATGGGGCCGAAGACTCCTGGCTCTACCGCTTCTACCAGGCCGTCTACCGGGTGCCGCTGGCCAGCCTGCCCGGCCAGGTGGTGCACGACGCCTTTCCGTTGTCGGTGGTGAAAAACCCGGCCCTGGCCTGGGCGCAGGACGTGCTGGCGCCGTTCTACCGCTTCGTGCGGCCCACCTTTTGGCTCGAAGAAGTGCCGGCTGGCGCGGCCGGCCGGCCCGGCCGCGCCCTGTGCCTGCGCAGCCGCGTGGCCGTGGCCTGGTTCGGCCGCGAGCAGGAAACCCAAGCCGCCGAGCTGCTGGTGGAAGCCGGCACCCTGGCCGCCCTGCGCGTGCGCCGCCCGGGCGAGGAGCTGAACCTGACCTTTTCATTGGCCGACGCATGAGAAGCACAGTTGAAGCCATTTGGAGTATGTTGGATGTAGGGGTGGGGCTCGCCCCCACCCGGCTATTCGCGCTATGCCAACGATTTTGTTCAATAACGGGCGGAGGCAAGCCCCGCCCCTACGTCGTTCAACAGCCTGCCGCCCGCGGCCCCCGGCAGTTACTCTTGCTTTTCGTATGTCTGCTGCTCCACCTCGCCCCGCGCGCACAGGCCCAGCAGCTCCTTAACTTCGCCTACGCCGACAGCCTGACGCATGCCCTGGCCACCCAGTACCGCTGGGCCGAACTCGACTCGGTGGGCCGTGCCGCCCTGCAGCTCGGCACCGACTACCCGGCCCTGCGCCGCCGCCTGGGGCAGGCAGCCCTGGCCCAGGACCGCCCCGCGCTGGCCCTGCGCCACTACGGCCGCGCCCTGCACGACAACCCCCTCGACACCACCGCCCGCTACGGCCTCGCCCTGGCCTACCTCGAACTGAACCAGCCCGGCCCCGCCGCCCTGCTGGCCCGCGCCCTGCCCGACTCGCTGCGCCGCCCGCTGCACCTGATGGGCTTCCGCCCCGTCACGCGCGTGGAACTGGAGGCCAGCGGCCAGCACACCAGCAACCAGCACCGCGGCGGGGCCGGCTACGGGCGCCTGGGCCTGAGCAGCCGCCTCGGCCCGCGCCTGACCCTGACGCAGAACGTGAGCCACTTCGGCCAGGAAATTGAGCTACCCGACCAGCGCCGCACCCGCTTCGGGGAGCGCTACGGCGTGCGCCAAAACCAGTACCACGCCCTGCTGGGCGTACAGCTGGCCCCGCGCTGGCGGGCGCTGGCGGGCTACCATTCGCTCAGCAGCGACTTTGGCCGCCAGGAGCTGGCCCCCGACCGCCTGGGCTACGCCGCCCTGGCCTACGCCCGCCCCTACTGGACGGCCCAGGTGGGCTACTACTTCGGCACCCTCACCGACACCGCCCGCCAGCAGGCCGACCTGCGCCTGACGGTGTACCCGCTCGGCAACCTGCGCCTCTACGGCTTCGGGCGGGCCAGCGTGGTGCGCTCTGGTGGCCGCTCCTACCCCAACGGCGTGCTGGGCGTGGGCGGCCGGCTGCACCGCCGCGTGTGGGCCGAAGCCTACGGCGGCCTGGGCCAGGTGCCCGTGCTGGCCGAGCTGGATGGCACCTACGTCTACAACCTTTTCGACGCCGTGCGGCAGCGCGGCAGCGCCAGTCTGCTTATTTTGCTGGCCCGCCCGCTGCTGCTGCGCCTCAGCGCGGGCGCCGAGCAGCGCCGCGACGCCCTCAACGGCAGCCCCTACACCCTGAACTCCTTAAGCACCTCCCTCGCATGGACCTGGTAAAGCTGACCTACTCCGCCGCTACCGTGCTGGCCTGCGCGGCCCCGGCCGCGGCCTGGGCCCAGGCCGACCAGGCCCCCGCCTTTGCCAGCAGCTACGCCGCCGAAGCCAAGGCCGACTACGCCGACGCCATTGCGCCCATCAAGGCCATCTACACCGGCACCTACGAGCAGAACCTGCGCCTGGGCTGGCTCTACTTTCTGGCCAAAAACTACACCGCCGCCGCCGCCCACTACCAGAAAGCCGTGGAGCAGCGCCCCTATGCCCTGGAGCCCAAGTTTGGCCTGGTGAAGCCCCTGAACGCGCTGGGCCAGGTGGAGAAGATGCTGAACCTCTACCAGGACATCCTCAAAATCGACGTCCAGAACACCCAGGCCAACTACTGGATTGGCGTCATCTACCTCAATAGAAAAGCCTACGCCCAGGCCGCCCGCTACTTCGAGCGCGTGGTGAATCTGTATCCCTTCGACTACGATTCCAACATCTCGCTGGCCTGGGCCTATCTCAACCTCGGCAAGAAAGCCGAAGCCCGCGCCCTTTACACCAAGGCCCTGCTCATCCGGCCCGGCGACGCGGCCGCCACCGCCGGCCTTAAGCGCCTGTAGGCCGCTCAGGCGGCCAGCCGCCGCTCCACGTAGGCGGCCAGCTGGCCGAAGGTTTCCACCTGCCCCAGCTCGGCATCCTCCAGCTGCACCTGCAGGGCCTGCTCCACGTCGCAATACAACTCGTTGCGCTCCTCGCGGCTGCCCAGCACGGCGCTGAGCCTGCGGCGCGGAATGAGCTGGCCCGAAGCAATGAGGTGCCGCCGCAAAATCCGGCGCAACACCCGATAAACCTGCTTTTTCATCGCAATAACTGGATTTGAATTCGGTAATGGATAACGGATAATGACTAACAGCCGGGGTGCGTCCAACGTAGCCGCCGGCCTACTTATTGGGCCGGCGGCCCGGCCGGAAGGCGCGCTTCTGGGCGGCGCGCTTGGCCCGGAACTTGGCAAACTCGTCGGCTTTGAGCACGGCGCGGAGTTGGGAATCAAACTCGTCTTCTTGGTAACGCTGCATGGGGCAAGGGGCGAAAAGGGTGGAACTTGGCATCGAGGTGCGGCGGTGCACAAAAGCCCGCCGACAGGAGCAAAAGTGCGGGCCCTCGCCGCCAAGTCCCTGCGCAATCGACCAGTGGCCCGCCCGCACCGACCAGCCCGCCCTTTGGCCCTGGCGGCAGCCAGCCGGGCTGCGTTTATAGCCCTTGGCCGCCTCGTTGCGCGCCTTCGCGCGCAGAATTCCGCCTTTTATCGGCACTTTAAACTATGTCATCGATAAAGCGTCGAACCTCTACTGCAGAAACTCAATATTTGCTTTCCGTTACGGCCGTGGTTATCTTTCGCTGCGAAGCATGCCGTTATTTTCTCATTTCTGACATTTGCTTGTTCGGTCCATGCCCGACTCCACCCGCGATTCTTACTTGGCAATCGACTTTTTAAGCAGCGGCTGCGCTGTTTCGCCCGATGTACCGGCCCAAGCGCCGGCCAATGGCGCTGGCCTGCACGAAGGCTACACCCGCGAAAACGGCGGCCAGTTCATTCTCGACCAGAACTACCCCAACCCCTTTGTGGGCGCTACCACCGTGCCCTTTACCCTGCACACCGCCGCCGACGTGCGCCTCGACCTCTTCGACATGATGGGCCGCAAGGTGGCCGGCGTGGTGCGCAAGGGCCGTAGCGCGGGCGCCCAAAGCATCAAGCTGAACCTGGAAGGCCTGGGCCTCTCGGCCGGCGACTACAGCTACCAGCTCGAAGTGACCACCCGCCACGGCGTGTACCGCCAGCGCATGCTCATGACGGCCGAATAAAAACAGGAGGTGACGTGAAGCTCCCCCGGAGGCTGGCCGCTGCAACGGCCAGCCTCTTTTTTTGGTTTATCCGAACGCCGGGGCCACTCCTTTGGGGCCGGCGCTTTCAGGTTAGGCAGCGGCGGGCGTACTTTGCTGCCGGAGCCGCCGCTGGGGCGGCCCGCTCGTTCTGCCGCTTTCACCTCCCACCGCGGCCCCGCCGCACCATTTCCTTTTTATGGCTGACCAAACCCTAACCGGCCTGCGCGCCGGCGTGCTGCACGGCGACGAAGTGCAGGCGCTTTTCAAAAATGCCAAGGCCAACGGCTACGCCCTGCCCGCCGTGAACGTGACCGGCACCAATACCGTGAACGGCGTGCTCGAAACCGCCAAGGCGGTGAACTCGCCGGTGATGATTCAGTTTTCGAACGGCGGCGCGCAGTTCTTCGCCGGCAAATCGGTGCCGAACGACAAGCAGCAGGCCAGCATTGCGGGCGGCATTTCGGGCGCCTACCACGTGCACCAGATGGCCGCCCTCTACGACGTGCCCGTGGTGCTGCACACCGACCACGCCGCCAAAAAACTCCTGCCCTGGATTGACGGCCTGCTCGACGCCGGCGAGAAATACTTCGCCCAGCACGGCCAGCCCCTCTACAGCTCGCACATGCTGGATTTGTCGGAGGAGCCGATTGAGGAGAACATCGAAATCTGCAAGCGCTACCTCGAGCGCATGGCCAAAATCGGCATGACGCTGGAGATTGAGCTTGGCGTGACCGGCGGCGAGGAAGACGGCGTGGACAACTCCGACGTGGACTCCTCGAAGCTCTACACCCAGCCCGAGGAAGTGGCCTACGCCTACGAGCAGCTGAGCGAAATCAGCCCGCGCTTCACCATTGCGGCCGCGTTCGGCAACGTGCACGGCGTGTACAAGCCCGGCAATGTGAAGCTGCAGCCCAAGATTCTGCACAACTCGCAGGAGTTCCTGCGCCAGAAGCACAACATCCAGGAGGCCCTGCCCATCGACTTCGTGTTCCACGGCGGCTCGGGCTCGTCGCAGGAGGAAATCCGCGAGGCCATCAGCTACGGCGCCATCAAGATGAACATCGACACCGACCTGCAGTGGGCGTTCTGGGAAGGCATCAAGAACTACTACGTGAAGAACGAAGGCTTCCTGCAGGGCCAGATTGGCAACCCCACCGGCGCCGACTCGCCCAACAAGAAGTACTACGACCCGCGCGTGTGGCTGCGCAAAGGCGAAGAAACCTTCGTGGCGCGCCTCAAGCAGGCCTTTGAGGACCTGAACTGCATCAACCGCCGCTACTAGGCCTGCTGAAGAAAAAAGAACGTCATGCTGAGCGAAGTCGAAGCATCTCACGTGTGGTAGTAATCCAATCGACAGGATTTACTACTGCACGCGAGATGCTTCGACTTCGCTCAGCATGACGTTCTTTTATTACGCTATTTCCCAATTCATCCCACCATGTCCTACCAGCCCGCCCCCACCCGCTACCAGGAAATGACGTATCGCCGCTGTGGCCGTAGCGGCCTCAGGCTGCCGGCCCTCTCGCTGGGCCTCTGGCACAACTTCGGTGGCGTGGACGTGCTCGAAAACGGCCGCGCCATCCTGCGCCGCGCCTTCGACCGGGGCATTACGCACTTCGACCTGGCCAACAACTACGGCCCGCCCCCCGGCTCGGCCGAAACGAACTTTGGCCGCATTCTGCGCGAAGATTTCGCCGCCCACCGCGACGAACTCATCATTTCCAGCAAGGCCGGCTACACCATGTGGGATGGCCCCTATGGCGACTGGGGCTCGAAGAAATACCTGGTCAGCAGCCTCGACCAAAGCCTGCGGCGCCTGGGCCTAGAGTACGTCGACATCTTCTACCACCACCGCCCCGACCCCGACACGCCCCTGGCCGAAACCATGGCCGCGCTCGACCTGCTGGTGCGCCAGGGCAAGGCCCTGTACGTTGGCCTGAGCAATTATCGCCCCGCCGAAGCGGCCGAGGCCATCAGGCTGCTGCGCACGTTGGGCACGCCCTGCCTCATCCACCAGCCCAAATACTCGATGTTTGAGCGCTGGGTAGAAGACGGCCTGCTCGACCTGTTGGGTAATGAAGGCGTGGGCTGCATCCCCTTCTCACCCCTGGCCCAGGGCCTGCTAACCAATAAATACCTGCATGGCATCCCCGAAGACTCGCGCGTGGCCAAAGGCGTGGGTTTCCTAAAAGAAAGTAACCTCACGCCCGAACGCCTTTCGCAGGTGCGTCGCCTCAACGACCTGGCCCAAACCCGCAATCAGAGCTTGGCCCAAATGGCGCTTTCCTGGCTGCTGAAGGATGAACGGGTAACCTCCGTGCTCATCGGGGCCAGCAAGCCCGAGCAGCTCGACGACTCGCTAAAGTGTCTGGGGAATCTGGCGTTCAGCGCAGAGGAATTGGCGGGAATAGAGGGAATTTTAAAAAGCTAGGAAGACGCAAATAGAACGTCATGCTGAGCGCAGCCGAAGCATCTCTACCGCCATACTAAAATTGATTAGTTACGCGGTAGAGATGCTTCGGCTGCGCTCAGCATGACGTTCTGCTTTATCCTTGGTTCCTACTTTCCAATGGAGCCAATCTTGGGCTGAATCTGGATGATGAAACGCTTATTGAGCGCCTCCTGGCTGCCGGTGTAGCGGCCAGCCCCGCGGAAGCCGCTGCCGGCGGCTACCACCTCCAGGTTGCTGGGGAAACGCAAGCCGGCCTGCTCCCAGAGGCGAATCACGCTCAGGGCGCGGCTGTAGCTGAGCTGGCGCACGGCGGGGCCGTCGAGGTTGTGCGGGTCGTTGGCGGGGTAGCGCAGGTCCTTGGCGGCGCGGCCTTCTACCACAATGAGGTACTGCACGTTGTCGTCGTTTTTTATCGACTGCATCTCGCGCAGCAGGAAGCGGCCGGCTTTTACCAGCGGCGTCTGGGCCTCGTAGGGCAGCACGTCGCTCTTGGGCGCGAAGGTGACGGGAAATTTTAGCTCGTAGCGCTTGTAGGTAGCGTTGTACTCGAAGTAATTGCTTTCAAGGCGCTTAAGGGCGGACTTGATTTCGTCGAGCTTGCGTTTTTCCTGCACCTGCACTTTCAGCTCCGAAATCAGGCGCTCATTGTCGCGCTGCTTGTCGTTGGCACGCTTGAACCCCAGCACGAACAGCACGAGCATGATAAGGAACAAGGCCGTCATGAGGTCCACGTAGCTGGGCCAGAAAAAGTCCTTGCTCTCTTTCATATTGGCATGTTAGTGTTATTATTAATCAGGTTGTGAACGTCATGCTGAGCGCAGCCGAAGCATCTCTACCGCGTTAGTAGTCCAGTTGATTTAGTTGCGTTGCGCGGTAGAGATGCTTCGGCTGCGCTCAGCATGACCGTTTCCTTTTACCATTTCTTCACGCTACTTTTTGCCCAGAATATTCCGCTGGAACCAGTTGGGCTTCGTGATTTCCTCCAGCACCTTGTTGGTCCGGTCCACCTGTTGCAAGAGCTGCTGCTGCAACTGGGCATCGGCCAGCAGGCGGGCTTCCATGCGCTGCATGGCTTGCGCGGCCAGGTTGGCCTGGCGCTCCTGCAGCACGTTGAGGTCTTTTTGCTGGGCCGGGAGCTGGGTGAAGGGGTTGAGGTACTCGGTAATTTTCTGGTAGATGTTGTCCTGGTTCAGGCGTCGGAAATGCTGCTGCCACTGCTCGTGGGCGGCGCTGGCTTCCTTCTGCAGTTCCTGCAGGCGGCCGTCGAGTTCGGCATCCATGCGGTGCACGCCCTCGCTTACGCCCTGGCGGATTTGGGCGCCCAGGTCAACCAGCAGCTTGCCGTGCTGGCTGAAAAACGCTACCTGCTGGCGCAGGGCATCGTCGTGCTGCTGCAGATACTGCGGCACGCTGGCCAGGCCCTGCTCTAAAGCGGTGAGACGGTTGAGCAAAGAGCCAATGGTCTGGGCGGCCTCGTTGCTGTGAACGACGGTGGTGTTCAGCGCCTGCTGGTAACCCAGGAATTTATCGAAGGTCTGCGCGCTTTCATCCACCCTATCAAACACTTTGATGGTGGCGTTGGCCAACTCCGAGTAGCCAATTTTCTCCAGCTGCTCCAAGAAGCGCTTCTGCACGCTCACATTCTCCGTAATGCTGGCGATGAGGGGCGTAAACTCGTGGATTTTGCTGAAGAAGTCGTTCTGAATCTGGCTGAAGAACTCGGCGTTGAACGAGTCCAGCACCGCTTTCAGATTGCTCATGCCGGCCTGCATGTCGGAGTTCAGCTTGGGTAGCAGGGCCTTTTGCAGGAAAGTGTAGTAGGCATTTTTGTTGCGGTCGCGCACGGCGCGGGCCTGTTTCAGCAATTGGTTGCCGGCCAGCGTGAACGCCAGGCCAAACAGGCTGCCAATCATGGCAATGAGCACGCCCCCGAGGAAATGCTGCACGTCGCCATTACTGAACGAAGTATCGGTATTCGGATTAGCAGCGGCATCCGCAAATGGATTGCCCACCAGCGCCACCAGCCCGATGATAGCGCCCGTGAAAGTACCTAGCAGCCCCAGATACAGCGGCGTCGTTATCTGCGCCTGAATCTCGTCGTCCAGCGCTTCGGCGTGGCGCTCGGAAATGTCTTTCAGAATGCCAAAATCGGCCGCCGCACCCCGGTTGTTCAGCAGGTATTCGTTGGTGTCGGTGATGATTTGGCCGAATTCCGATGAGGCTCCGTTCGTGATAAGCGCATCGTACTGAACTGCAAAGTTTTTCTCGGGCTGCGCGGCCGTGTAGGGAATAGGTTGCACGCCCACCGCGCCGGCGGCAGGGTACATGCCCAGAATGCGCCCGACAAGTTGGCGGTTGCGGAGGAACACCACCGCCTGCCACGCCACCAGCGCCAGGATTAACAGGATTTCGATTAAGAGCATAGCTGCTTTTTCAGATAATGGCCGAAATTACAGCAGAGCTGTAGAGACGCGACACTTCGCGTCTCGTCGTTGCGCAATTCGGACTGCGCAAAACCTCCCCCGATTGCTCCCTACTTGCCACAAAATCAGCAACGCCGAGACGCGAAGTATCGCGTCTCTACACTAACCGTCCACAGCAGAACTTAACTCAGCGCAATGCCCGCTTTCTGCACCACGTGCCAGGCATCATCGCGCTTCTCCAGCTTGCCGGGCGTCAGGTTTTTGATGGTCGTAAACTGCTCGGTGGGCGGCAGCTCAAACTGAAAAAACTCCTTCAACTCCCGCACCCCGTTGCCGATGATGCGCGACTGGTCGGCCTGCGGGCTGAACGAAAATTGCGCGGTAGTGGCCTCCGAATGCGGCAGCGTGATGAGCAGCGGCATCTGCGGCAGCGGGTTGGGGCTGAGCTTGCGGTGCTCGATACTGGGCACGTCGGGGGCCGGGGCGTAGTAGTGCAGCGGGCCGTTATTAGGCGCAGTGGCAGGCGCTTCAGGAGCAGCCGTGGCCTCGGCAGATGTGGCCGCTTCCGGCGCACTGGCTTCAATCAGTTCCTGAATGGCGGGCGGCGTGGACGTGGGCGCGGCCCACTCAATGGTTTGGCCGGGTTCCAGGGGCTGTTCGGGGCCAGTGGGCGGCGTGGGAGTAGTCGGGTTCATAGCGGAAGGTCGGGGAGCTATTGTTGGCCAGGCCTCAGCGGATTTATCAGCTGATGAGGGGCGGGAATTGAAATTGGGCTTCGACTTTTTGTCTTTGCCCGAGGGCCGGTTGGCAGAATTAGGTTTCGTGCCTTGCACCTCGCGCATCGACTGAAACGACACGCCCTTCCCGGAATTTTCGGCCGGTGCGGGCTGAGCCGGTCCAGCCGGAGGGGCTGGTTTTTTGGCAGAAACAGGAGGTGCCGTCGGCGGAGACTTGTATACGTTTTGCGCCGCCGATTTTTTCCGAATCGGCTCGTCGGGCATCTGCGGCGCAGCCTCATCCCTTCTGCTTACCGGCCCATGCTTGCCCGCCGAGCGCCGCGTTAACAGCCACACGCCCAGTGCACCAATGGCCACGCCGCCCAATACGGCCCAGGCCGTGTTCCAATTCGAGGCCGGCTTACCCTCAATGGCCGTGCTGCTGGTAGCCGCCGAATCACCGGTAGTCCCGGACGCGGCGGCACCGGCAGTCGGCTGCGCCCACGCCGCCGGACTGCCATTGAGCAACCCTAGCATCGCAAGTAGCAGCAACGGCCGGCCGCCCCAACGGGAGCAGCCGGCCGGCCGGAGCACACGCGCTAGTGCGGCGCTAGTTGAGCGGCTGCGCGTCATGAAGCACCTTGGATAGCTCATACAGGGCGTTTTTGAACGGCAGGAAGAACAGGGTTTCGGGCACGGTATCGCCGTCGCGCAGAACGTCGGCGTACTGCTGCCGGTAGAGGTTGAACGAGTCGCCGAGGCTGCGCTCCAGCGTGTTCATCACCAGGCCGGGGTCGTTTTTCACGCCCAGGTCGGCCTGCACGCGCTTCAGCTCGGGGTCTTCGAGCAACAGCTTGAGGCAGGCGCGGGCGTTGGCCAGCACGGCTTGCTTGATTTCGTCGGTGACAGCCGCGGCTTCGAGGTGGTGTTCGCCTTTGTCAGCCTGCGGGTTATCAGGGTCGGGCAGCACGCCCACGGGGCGCACCATGGGCGGGTCCTGCGGAATCTGGCCGGTGGCAAGTACGCCGCCGTTGGCAGTGGTTTGCTTAGGGTCGTCGGCCAGCTTAATGCGGAAATCGGCCGGTACGGTTTGGCCGGTGGCTTTTTCCATGATGAGGCGGGCCAGCTTTTCCACCGGCTGCAGGTTGGAGCCGGCCGCCAGCAAGCGCACGTAGAGACTGCCGCGCCCGGTGAAGCACAGGTAGCGCGGGAGCTGCTGGCCGTTGGCCACCGTCACCTGCGCCACATGGTAAATGAGCGCGCCAAAGTGCAGGTAGAACAGTACCCGCAGGTGCTCGGCCCGCAGCAGCCGCTCGCTGAAACCCAGCAGTTGGTCGTAGTTGAACAGGAAGCTGGCCACGTCTTCGGAGCCGAAATTGTCGGTTCCCTCAGCTACCAACACGTATTCGCGGGCCCGGCGGGCGGCGGGCGAGAGCACGGCACTCTGCACCCCGGCCACGCCGAAACGCACGAGGCCGTTGTCCTTCGAGCCGCGCACTTCGGCGCCGCCGTCACCCCACAGGTCATTACCAGCGAAGCGGAACGAAGTGCTCAACACCGGCTTGCGGTCGGCATAGAGCAGCACGTCGGTGGTGCCGCCGCCGATGTCGATGAAGGCCGCGTTTTCGCCCGGCCCCAGCGTCACAATGTTGCGGCGCGTGAGGTAGTAGTACGGCGCTGTCGATTCCACCATGCAGGGCATGGAGTTGGTCGTTTTGAACACGTCGTGAAACAGCGTGTCCCACTCGCGCTGGTACAGGTTGCGCTGGTAGGTCGAGAAGCTCAACGGGGCAAACCAGGTGATTTGCGTAGCCGCGAGGTTGCCGCCATTCAGAGCCACCTTCGCGCGGCACAGCAGCAGGATTTCCTTGAAGAATGCCCGTACGCGGTTGGTGTTGGCGATGTTCAGCGAATTATCCCACTTCAAATTCGTATGATAATTCGGCCGGCGCTGCTCCTCGGTGATGATGCCGAAGGCCACATTGATGTTGCCGAGCACGCTCAGTTCCTGAGTGGCGTAGTTGGCCGCTTCGTAAGTAGCGGTGCGGGCCGGGAAGGCGTAGGGAGAGCTGTCGGCCCCGATGATGGGTGGCACGAATTCGCGCTCCTGGTACTGCTGCCAGCGCTTGATTTGCACGAAGTTGGCCGGGTCGTCATCGATGCCGCGGTACAGGCGCTCGTAGGCGGTGCGGTCGGGCTCGGCGGTGCTCTTTTTGAGCAGGGCCACCGGCGTATCGGCCAGGCCGAAGCTGAACGGCTTGGGCTCCTGGCCGGGACTGTCCTGCATAGCCACGTGGGTGTTCGTGGTGCCGAAGTCGATGGCAAAACGGTACTCCTTGGTACCCTGGCGCACTTCGGGCCAGCGCGGAATGATGAGCGCACGGCCCTCGGCCGGGGCCGGGTTCAACACTTCGAGGTAGTCGAAATGCGTGCCGCGCACCTCATAGTAGGTGCTGCCTTCGTCTTGGCTGGTTTTGGGGGTGCGTTCGTAGCGGGTGGCGCTTTGGTCGGTGCCGGTTTCGCTGAGCTGGTGGCCGTTGGCCCAGAATTTCAAGTCAACTTTCTTGGTCACCATGCTGGGGTCGATGTTGTTGGC
Organism: Hymenobacter convexus; assembly: GCF_030580955.1. Taxonomy (GTDB): domain Bacteria; phylum Bacteroidota; class Bacteroidia; order Cytophagales; family Hymenobacteraceae; genus Hymenobacter. Next base: position 120,943 of record NZ_JAUQON010000012.1, read on the forward strand.
ATCAACCAGCATGACTTTGTAAAAGTCGTTGTATTGCGGCGCGTCGGCCACTTTCACGAAGGGAAACACCGACAGCGCCACGTTGGTCACGCGCAGGCGGCCCACGCCGTCGCCCTGCGGGTTGGGGTAGTAAGCGCGCTCATAGTCCACGTAGTCGCCGCCACTCACCGGCACCCGCAGCTTCACCCGGATGCAGGCCGACTCTAGCTCCAGCGTGAGGTGCTCAGCCAAGTCCTGCTGCGTGAAGTAGTCGAAATACGCCGGCTTGATGGGCAGCAGCGGCCAGCTGCTGGGCCGGAAACCGGGCGCAATTTTCAGGTTGCCACAGAAGAACCGGGCCTCGTCCACCTCGTAGGGCACGGCCAGCAGGATTTCTTCCAGCAGGTCGTTCACCGTGAGATAGGGATAAGGCAGCTCTGGACCAGGCAGCGTGCGCTCTTTCAGCGGACGGGCATCGGTCAGGGGCACAATGGCGCCGCTGTCGGCAAACAGCGTTTCGTTGTAATACTTCTTGCCAATTGCCTTCAAACCCGGCCGCAGCACGATGGGCAGCGGCCCCGCCACGCCCGCCCGCGTGGGCCGGATGAACAGGTCGGAGCCGCGCACGGTGCCCTCGTCGGGCCGCACGCGCAGCAGCACGCCGGCCACGTCAATCTGGTTGTTGGAGGCATCGGTCAGCACCGGAAAATTGCTCAGGCTGGCGGTGCCATCCATCGCCCAGCGCTGCAGTTGGCCGCGGTCGAGGGTGTCGCGCACCAGCGGCGCCATGCTCGTCAGGGCCGGGTCGCCCACGAACTCCTGGTACACGTAGTCGCGGAAAGCGGCTTCGCGGTTGGCCAGCGGCACGTACTGGTTATCAAAATAATAACCCCCACCCTGTGGGCGCTGCACCGGCAGCGGCTTCACATTCGGGGCCGGGAAAAACAGCGTGAGCGGCGAGGTGCCCCCGATGAGTTGCGGCACGCCATTGGCCCCGGGGAAATAGATGAGGTGCATCTCGGTCAGCTTCGCGAAGCGGCCGTCGAGGTACAAGGCCAGTACATCGGCCAGCGGGCGGGTGGCGGGGTTGGCGCGCAGCTTGGCCAACTCCTCGTCCTTGCGCCAAGCCCGGATTTGCAGACGCTGGCTGGCCAGCTTGCGCTGGTGGAAGTTGAACACCATTTCCCACACGTCCCAAAAGTGGCTCACCAGCTGGTGGTACACCGAGTCCTGAGCCGCGCCGCCTTGCGTCACGAAGCGCAGCGCGGTTTCGACCAGGTGCATGCGGGCGAAGGGCGAGGGAATCGAAACCGCCACCTTGGCGGCGCGGCCGCCTTGCGGGTCGAGCAGGCGCTCCACTTCGTGGGGGCCAATTTTACCAGTCGGTCCCCAGCCCTCGTGGGTGCTGGAGCCGGTATCGTGCAAACGCAGGATTTTAGCCATCTAATTTGATTATTGTTGAATTGCTGGATGGGTGAATTGTTAAATGGCTGTTTTGCTGACTACTACTATCTATTGAGACTCCGTCTCTATGTCAAATGAATTGATTAAGCCAATCAACCAATTCAACCATTCAGCAGTCCAGCCATTCACCCATTCATCAGGAATACTGCAGCTTCTTGTCCAGAATCTCCCCGGTCGCCTCCTCGAAAGCCTTCACTACCCAGCGCAGCGCCTCGTTCTCCGTTGGGTTGCTCAGCGTGGCCTTACCCACCGCCTTCGTCAGCTCATCGCGGAAGAAGCCAGGCGTGATGCCTTTGCTGAAAATGCCGGTTTCGACCGTTTTATCAGTCACCATTTTGTTGAAATCCATCTCGTCGGCGCGGATGGCGGTGTAGCGGCGCTGGTTCACGCCCAACTCGCGCAGCCACTCGTTGTACTCGCCAAAAAAGTCCGTCAGTTCGCGCAGGGCGCGGTTGTTGCGCAACTGTGCGGCCATGTCGCCGGCCTCGTAGTAGGGCGCTTTGGCGTCCTCGGGGGTGTGCTTGAGGAAGTAGCGGGCGAAGTAGTGCAGCTGGATGAGCGGGCGGGCCACTTCCTGGCGCATGTCGGAGGGCAGCTGGCCGAAGTCGATGTCGGTGCTGTCGGCTTTCAGGCCATACTCGTGGTAGAGCGGCTGGTTGCCGTCGAGCTGGTTGTCGGGCACTTCCATGAAGTGCTGGATGGACAGCGCGCCCAGCATTTCGAGCAGGTGGGCCTGGTTGCGCTGCTCGGCGCGGCCGGGGTGGTTGGCCAGTGGCTGGCCGGGCTGGTCGCCGAGGTAATACATGGCCTCCAGGCCCTGCAGGTTGTCGGCGTAGTACGAGAGGGCCGTTTTGGTTTTCGTAATGAAGGTATTGGAGTCGATGAAATCTTGGCCGGCCAGCTTTTCATCGGCCGACGGGTCCTGCAGCTTGAAATAGGGCAGCATCACCAGCGCGCCGGCTTTGAGGCGGCGGCGAATTTCGGGGTGAGCCAGCGGCGAGTTGGTATCGCGCAGGTTTTTCACCAGCAGCGGGAAGCCGGCCGCCCCCGTGCCCCCAAAAATCGAACTGATGAAAAACGCCCGGTCGCCGTCCTGCAGACTCTGAGCGAGGTAGCGCATCTCTTTGGATTGCACCACCGCATTCAGCACCACCGAGCCCACGTTGGGCGAGCCCCGGAAACCCACGTCGAGGTTGGCTGCGAGGCTATCCTGCGTAAACAGCAAATCGACCAGGCCCTGCGTTTCCACCGAAAGGTCGTTGTAGCGCAGGTAGTCGCGGAAGGGCTGGCTGATGCCGCCGAAGTCGTACACGAACGAGTCGCGTAGCTCCTCGCCGCCGCCGCTGGTGTTGAGGTGGGCCAGCGTGTTCATGGGCTGGCTGAAGAAGCCGGTTTTTTCCTTCTGGCCGTCGCCGTACAGGGCCTCGTGGATGCGGGCGTAGCGCTTGAGCAGGGCCACGGTGCGCGTCACGTCGCCGTTCTGGGTATCGGGGTCGATGAGGACGGGCACCACCTGGTCGCAGTTCGGAATGCGCACACCCGAGGCCAGCAGCATGGTGAGGGAGCGCAGGACGCGGGCTCCGGTGCCGCCCACGGCAAAGATGAATAGTTTGGACATTGTTTTCTAGCGGGTTGAAAGAGCTGTCACTTCAACGTCTGCCATCCTGAGCTTAGCGAAGGACCTTATCGGACCAGAACTATTCGCAGCAACTGCAAAATAGCCAGACGTGGTAAGGTCCTTCGCTGTGCTCAGGATGACAGATATTGACAGAAGAAACTAAAAAGGCCCCACAAACGGCGTGGTGCGGGCATACGTGCTCCACCGCTTCAGCAGCACCGAGAAAATCAGGAACCACAGTGCCGCCACCAGCATGTTCACCACCATGAAATAGCCGAGGTAGCTGCTCACTTCCGCGCCGTGGCCTTTGCTGAGGCTGTTGGCCAGAAACACGCCCAAACCGGCGGCCAGCGCCAGCGTGAGCGCCCAGTGCGGCGTGCGGAACATGCCCGTGCGCAGGGCAGAGTTGAATACATAGTAAAAAGCCAGCACCAGCAGCAGGCTCACGCCCAGCGTGCTCCAGCCCACGAGCGAAAACAGGTCGGTTTTGTACAGGCCGTAATCGGCCGGACGCTGGCTTTGGAAGATGGAGATAAGAGCCGAATACAGGCTGGTGAAGAAGGTTTGCATAGGTTGAAAAAAGGGCAGGGTTACTTGTCGTTTTTGAGCGGAAGCTGAACCGTGAATACGGCGGGAAGCGTGGTTGGGTACGACTGCCGGACGCCGGTCAGGATTTGGTCGAGGCCGAAGGTGCGCGGGGCGGGCGTGTTATCGTTGGTGGTACTCCAGGCCGCCACCCAATCCGGCGTTTCCGGGGCGGGCAAACTCACGGTGAGCGTGGCGGTGGGGGCTGCCAGCTTGCTCACCCGCAGGCGCACCACATGGGTGTAGGGCGCCAGCACGGGCTGGCCGCTCTGCTCCTCGTCGGTGAGCGGGCGCACCGAGCTGGGCAGCAGGCTGGCCTGGCCGTTGGGCAGGCGCACTTGCAGATGTTGGGCCAAAAATGCCGGCTGCTGCCAGGCGGCGGGCAATTCCTTCAAATCAAGCCCCACCGAAAAGTCCACCGGGTCGTCCGAAGCATTCAGGGTCAGGCCGTTGTTTTCAGCATATACGGTGCCGCCGCTCGACTTTAATTTTGGGTCGGTGAGCTTGGTGAGCAGCGGCGCAAAAGCTGGCGCATTGGTTTTCAGCCCAAAAAACGCCTGCTGGGCCGGCGCATTCCGAAACACTTCGGCGGCGTAGCGCGCCACCTGCGCGGGCGGCCCAATCACCCACACGTAGTAGGGCACTTTCTCACCGTTCAGCGTGCGCTTTTGCACGGGCGTTTTCACGGCCGGGAAGTAGCTGCCGTAGAAGCGCGAGGTTTCGCCAAACACCGCTACGGCCAGCTGCTGACGGCTCACGGGCGCAATGGACGTGCGAATCAGGTTCGGCAGCTGCGAAAAATCTGACTTGCGCGCCGGGCCATAAATGAAGTCGGAAATCACCACGCTCACCTCCTCCCCCGCCTTGGGCCGGTTGAGAATGCCTTCCAGCATCTGCGGCAGCTCGGTGCCGAGGGCGGCCTGGCTTACTTCGCCCTGCACCACGTCGCGCAGCTCTTCAAACTTCACGGGGCGCGGGGCGGCGTTTTCGCAGAGGTAGTACTTGCGGTCGGCCACGGCCCCGTTTACCTGCGTTTCGGTGATGAGCGCGCCGATGCGCTTCTGGAACTCGGTGGCCGACTTATCGGCCCCACCGCGGGGCACGAAGCCCTTCATGCCGCCCGAATATTCCAGAAAGATGCTCACGTGTAGCGGTGCGGCTTCGGTGGCGGCGGGTGCCTCAGCGGCGGGCTTGGGGTCTTTGGTAGGTTTGCTGGCGGTGGTTTCGGCGGGCTCCGAGTTGCATGCTGTCAGCAACGACAGCCCCCCCAAAAGCACTCCCACGAGCTGGAAACGGCGAAATAGACGCGGCACGGGCATCCTCACGGAAACGGAAATCGGCATAGAGCAAACGCTAGGCTAGGTTTTGGGGCGAAGTATAGGCATTACGCAGCGAAATGCCCCACGGCCGAAACCACAACCCTTAAACGTTACCGTGGCGCTTGTAGTACGGCCGCCCCCCCGCCGGAATTGCTTTCCAGAAACCCGCAACAGGCAGACCTCACATTGCCAGCCTGTTGCTGGCGGCTGTCAGAAAACCATTTTTTAAACTTCTTCTCTTAGCACTATAAATCATCGTTTTACGCCTGTTCTCGGCCACAGCCAGCCTGTTAGCAAGCCCCAAAACACGTTTTAAGCCCGACTATTTAGTAATATTGCGGGAGAACTGTGCTGTTGGTCTTTTATTAGGTTCCGTGCCGCTATGCACCTCATTGCTCTCCGCGCCGAATATCAAATCACGGTTGACCGTGCCCAGAATCGGGTTTTCTACCAGAATTTCGCGCAGATGCGGACCGCCACCACCTTGCCGCACTACTGCGCCGACTGGCAGGCGGCCCTGGCCGAAGTCCAGCCCGGGTTTTGCATTCTCACCGACATGCAGGTGGTGAGCGAGAACGGGACCGACCTGCTCAGTGAGTTCCAGGCCGTTGAGCAGCTCATTGTGCAGCGCGGCGTGCAGCTGGTGGCCGAAGTGCATGTGCCCGGCCTTTCCACCCGCCGCTACACCGACGCCGTGACCACCCGCCAGGCCATGCCCGTGGAGTATTTCCTCGATATCTGGGACGCCACGCAGTTTCTCGACGCCTTGCAGCTCCGCACCGGCACGGCCGCCTGACGCCGGCTAATCCTACCTTTTTGGGCTTTCCGCCGCCAACGATTCCGGCGGCGGCGCTGTTATAAGTCCGGATAAGCCGGGGCCGCGTTGGCCGCCCCGACCCCGACCCGTACCTTTGCGCCAACGGCCTCCTACGTTGTGGCCGCTTCAAAGCCGACGCCCGGTTAAAGGCACTTTTTACCCTTATGTCCACTCCCATTTCCACCGATATCTGCATTATCGGGGCCGGCCCGGTCGGTCTGTTTGCAGTATTTGAGGCGGGCTTGCTCAAGCTCCGCTGCCACGTTGTCGATGCCCTGCCGCAGCCCGGCGGGCAGCTCTCCGAGATTTATCCGAAAAAGCCGATTTACGACATTCCGGGTTTTCCCGAGGTGCTGGCCGGCGACCTGGTCGACAATCTGATGAAGCAGATTGAGCCCTTCCACCCCACCTTCACGCTGGGCGAGCGGGTGGAGAAATTTGAGAAGCTCGACGACGGCTCATTCCAGCTTTTTACCACCGACGGCACCGAAATCCACTGTAAGGCCGTGGCCATTGCCGGCGGCCTGGGCTCGTTCGAGCCGCGCAAGCCAGCCGTTGAAAACCTGGAGCATTTTGAAGGCGGCAAAGGCGTGCACTACATGGTGCGCGACCCTGAGCATTTCCGCGACAAAAAAATCGTCATCGCCGGCGGCGGCGACTCGGCCCTCGACTGGACCAACTTCCTCGCCAACGTGGCCTCCGATGTGACGCTCGTGCACCGCGGCACCACTTTCCGCGGCGCCGCCGACTCGGCCGAAAAAGTGCAGAAACTGCACGAATCTGGCAAAATCAAGCTCGTGCTCAGCTCCAATGTGACGCACCTGCACGGCAACGGCATGCTGAAGGAAGTGACCATCACCGGCAACGACGGCAAGGCCGAAACCGTGCCGCTCGACTGCTTCATCCCGCTGTTCGGCCTCACGCCCAAGCTCGGCCCCATCGGCGAGTGGGGCCTGGAAATCGAGAATGACGCCGTGAAAGTTGACACGCTCGACTACAGCACTTCGCTGCCCGGCGTGTTTGCCATCGGCGACATCAACACCTACCCCGGCAAGCTCAAGCTCATTCTTTGTGGTTTCCACGAGGCCGCGCTCATGTGCCAGGGCGCCTTCAAATACATCTTCCCCGACAAAAAGTACACGCTCAAGTACACGACCGTGAACGGGGCGCCTTCTATGTAATGGGGCAAAGCAGAACGTCATGCTGAGCTGAGCGGAAGCATCTCGCGCGCTGAAGTAATCCAACCGACAGGTTTACTCATGCACGCGAGATGCTTCGGCTTCGCTCAGCATGACGTTCTTTTGTCACTCTCACCGAACCCACCTATGACCGAAGATATCCGCATTTACGTCGAAGACGCCCCCGGCCAACGCACCGAGCTCATCGGGCCTACTGACATGGGCCTCAGCCTGATGGAGCTGCTCAAAGCCAGCGGCTACGACATCATGGCCACCTGCGGCGGCATGGCCCTTTGCGCCACCTGCCACGTGGAGGTGCTGGCCGGCCCCGCCCTCCCCGAGCCCGAAGATGCCGAGCTCGACATGCTCGAAACCCTGCCCGTGGTGCACGAAGGCTCCCGCCTGAGCTGCCAAATCCGCCTCACGCCGCGCACCGACGGGCTGGTAGTGCGCTTGGCCCCCACGGGCGCGTAAGCAGCTAGTGTTGATAAGGGGCCATCTGTCATTGCGAGGGCGCAGCCTGTGGCAACCGAAGGTCAGCGCAGCTAATCCGTCCTGTTCTCAGTGGCTCACCTCCTAATGTGATAAAGCCCTAAAATGTGAAAAGCCCCGGCACTGCGCAGTGCCGGGGCTTTCTGATTAAAAAGCGTGTCTGGGATTGACAGGACGGATTGCTTCGGCTACGCCTCGCAATGACAGGTGCTTATGCCCCCGCTTCGGCCAGCCGGGCCCGCATTCGCTCTTTGGCGGCTTCCGGCAGCGTGGGGCCGGAACTGGCCCGGCTGGCGGCCGCGACGCGGGCCCATTCGGCTATTAGCACCGTTTGCTTGGCGTAGCGGTTGCAGTAGGGGCAGTAGCGCAGGTGCAGCCACAGGCTGGCGCGCGTCCCCCACGGCAGGGCGCGGTCGGGCTGCTGGTCGAGCAGCCGGGTGGCGTTTTGGCAGTTGATGAGTCGTAGCATTGCAAACAATTAATTCTTGCCTAAGCCGTGTTTTTCGAGGCAGCGGCGCAGTTGGAGCTTGGCCCGGTGCACAATCACCCAGTAGTTGGCCGAGCTCAGGCCCAGTTCCTGACAAATTTCCTCGGCCGATAATTCCTCCACGAAGCGCATAGCAAACACGGCGCCCTGCTGTGCCGGCAGCCGCTGCTGGCAGCGCAGCAGGATGTCGTGCAGTTCCTGCTGCTCCAGCGCGGCGTCGGCGTTGAGCCAGCTGGCGGGGGCTTGCGGGCCGGTCCAGTGGCCGTTTTCAGGGTTGAAAAAATCGGCTTCGGTGGCGCCGCCCTCACCTATTTCGTCGAGGCTGACCTGCTTGCTGCGGGCCTGGCGCCGGTAGTAGTCGATGATTTTGCGCCGCAGAATCACGAACAGCCACGTCCGCTCCGACGCCTCGGCCCGGAAGGTGGCCAAGCCGTCGAGGGCGCTCAGGAAGGTCTCCTGCACCAGTTCTTCGGCCACGTCGGTGTCGCTCACGCGGCTGAGGGCAAAGCGGAAAAGCTCGTCGCCGTAGCGGGCGGGCCACTGCGCGGGAATGGGGATGGATGGGGTCATGCAAGGCAGCGAGGGGCTGGGCCCGGCTCGCAGGGCAAGATTACGTCATCGGCCGAAAAAAAGGCGGTTTGTGCCTTTCTAAAGCAGGCTTTCCGCTTCTCATTCGGAGGGGAGGCTGGCCGCTGCAACCCCCACAATGCGCCGCGAAGCAGTTTCCTGCACCAAGGCCACCACGCGCACATGCGGCCGCTGCCAGGCGGCCGGCAGCGTGAGCGCCTGCGCCCCGCCGAACGTCCCGTCGGCCCGCACGCGGCCCAGCGGAATCAGCTGGCGCACCACGGCCGCGTGGCGCAGCAGCCGGCCCGAATTTTCGCCCCGCCCCACCTGCGACGACAAACCGCTTTCGGTGAGGGCCAGCAGCACCTCCACCGCGGGCGTGTCGGCGGGCAAGCTGCGCACGTGCACCTGCGCTTGTCCGTGGTCTACGGTCAGGCTCAGCGCCGCCGTGGGCAGAGTGGCGGCTTTGGCCACGGCGGCCTTCAGCTCGCTGGTGTGGCTGCCCACCAGCTCGTAGCGGCCATTCACCACGGCCTGGGGCGTGTAGGAGCCCGTGCCAAACTGCTGGGCATACTGGCGCTGCCGCGCGGTGAAAGCGGGCGCGGAAAAGGCGTCCTTCCACCCCAGCTTATTCCAGTAATCGACGTGTTCGCCAAGGACAATTACGTCGGCGCCGGGCACGGCCTGGGCGGCTTCCAGCTCGCGCAGGGCGGCGTCGGCCGCCGGGCAGCTGGAGCAGCCTTCGGAAGTGAACAGCTCCACCACCACCGGCACCCGCGCCGGCGTAGGCTTAGCGGGAGCCAGCGACACCAGCAAACCGCACAGCGGCAAGATTAGCAACCCGTATTTTTTCATGGCCTGCGCGTTAAATCAATCCTAAAAAGGCACCATTACCGATTCTCGGTTGCAGACGACGCCACTGGGTTATCCTTACAGCTGACGGGCATTCGGTGTTTGGCAGGCGCGCCACACTACCAAAAGCCCCCGCCGCGTTAGCAGCGAGGGCTTTTCCAGTTCCTCAGACAGGTTTTTAGTTGTTGGGCCTTTTCAGGGACGACTGCCCGGCGCTGTTGCCCCCGCCCTGCAACGCCCCGGCGGTGGTACCGGGCACGGGCGCAAAGTTGAAAACTTCCAGCACCACGCGCCAGCCCGCCACGGCCTCGCGCCGCCAGATGCGCAGGTAGCTGCCCTTTTCCTCGGGGTGCTTGGCGGTGGCCATCCGGCGCAGGTCGCCCACCACGTAGCCAAGGTCGCCGGCGGCGGCCAGGTAGCCGGTGGTGGGGGCAAAAATGTAGCTGTCGCCCAGGTTTTTCATGTTGGCCACGGCGGCGGCGCCCTGCATCATCGACAGCCCCGGCCGGTAGAGGCGGGCCTCGGCGCTGAGCGCCTGCTCGTAGCTGGTGCCGGGCTTGGCCAGCTCGGCCGCAGCAAACTTGCGGTCCACGTCGAGGATGATGCCCGACGGGGCCATGCTGGGCGTGGCCACGGCGGCCTGCAAGCGGGGCTGGGGCACCGTGGCGGGCTTGGCCGGCGCGGCGCCGATGCGCTCGATGCCCATGTCGACGGCAAATTTCCAGGTGCCGTCGGGCTGCTTGCGCCACACGGTCACGTACTCGCCGGCGGCCTGGGGCTGGCCGTCTTTTAGCTGCGTCCAGGGGCCGGTGGTGTAGCCCAGGTCGCCCGACTGGGACACATCGGCCAGCACGGGGTACCACGTCAGGCGGGTGGTGGGCTGGGCCGGGCGGGCCTGCCAGGCCTCCTGGGCGTTCACCAGCTTGCCGCCTTCGGTCACAAACCCGGTGGGCGCGCTAAAAGCCAAAAAAGCGGCTTTGGAACCTGCTTGGGTAGCCTGAGCAGCAAAGGAATTTTCAGCATCAATCACCGCCTGCCGGGCCTGGCCCCAGCTCCCGAAAGGCAGTCCCAGGGCCAATAGTGCTATAAGAGGCAAGGAATTCTTCATAATATACAAGGCTAATGGATTATCTAAAGCTAAGATAGTGAAGCCGGGATAATCACAATTCCAACGCGGCTTTCATTTGCGCGGCAATGCCGTTCTTGCGGGCGCATTGGCCCTTGCTTGAGGCTTTAAGCCATTTCCCTCCGATTCATTTTTCTTGCTTTTATGAAACTAGCCGACCTCACCGCCCGCGCCCGCCGCATCCGCCTCGTTCTCACCGACTGCGACGGCGTGCTCACTGACGGCGGAGTGTATTATTCCGAGCGCGGCGAGGAAATGAAGCGGTTCAACATTCGCGACGGCATGGGCGTGGAGCGGCTGCGCAACCAGGGCATTGCCACGGGCATCATCACGGGCGAGGTGTCGCCGTCGGTGCGTACCCGGGCCGCCAAGCTGCGCATTGAGGAACTGCACCTCGGCATCAAGGACAAGCCGGCCTGCCTGCACGAAATCATGGCCCGCACGGGCCTGCACGCCGACGAAATTGCCTTCATCGGCGACGACACCAACGACCTCGAAATTCTGGCCCTGGTGGGCTTTTCGGCCTGCCCCGGCGATGCGACTTCCTTCGCCCGCGCCGCGGCCGACTTTCACTGCCAAGCCTACGGCGGGCACGGCTGCTTCCGCGAGCTGGCCGAGTTCATCATCGCTGCCCAGGGCCACGCCCAGCCGCCGGTCGACGATAAGGGCAGCGAGTAGCTTTTGCCGCTACTCCGGCAGCAGGCCCTGGCTGGCGGCCAGCCGGATGAGGGCGGCCGTGTTGCGCGACTGGGTCTTGTCCATGATGTTTTGGCGGTGGGTTTCGACGGTGCGCTTGCTGGTGAAGAGCTTGAGGGCAATTTCGGCGTTGGTGAGGCCGGCCGCCACCAGGCCCAGCACCTCCATTTCGCGCTTGCTCAGGCCGAGGGCCACGCGGGCGGCGTCGCCGTCGGCGGGGGCGCTGGCGTAGTGCCGGGCCAGCAGCGCCACCCCGATGGCCGAACACAGAAAAGGCCGGCCCGCCGCCACGGTGCCCAGGCCGTGCAGCAGCTCGGCGGACTGGGCGTTTTTCAGCACGTAGCCGTGGGCGCCCAGGTCGAAGGCGCGCGCCACGTAGTGCTCGTTGGTGAGCTCGCCGCGCGCCAGCACGCGCAGCTGGGGGTATTGGCCGCGCAGGGCGGGCAGCAGGGCCAGCGCATCGGGGCCGGGCAGGTTCAGGTCGAGGAGCACGACGGTGGGCGTGGCGGTGCTCAACTGGGCCAGCAGTTCATCGCCGGTGCCGGCTTCACCCACTATGTCGAGGCCGGGCGCTGCCGCCAAACCGCGGCGCAACACTTCGCGTGTGGGCGCGTGGCCGTCGGAGAGAAGCAGGCGAATCATGTTGTAGAAAAAGGAAGCAAAGGCAAGAATCGAGGTAAACCATTTTTTGATTTAAAAATTCAAAAAACGATTTTTAGCACCCCGAAAGTACAAGTGTGGGCAAGCTCAACCCTAGGCCCCCTAAGTAAAAGCCGTATAAATCCCTTCGAAACACAAGGCCTACACCATCGATTTCGTACAAATACGGAGCCCTGTTTTCCGTATACAGGCGTTGGCCCAACCTTGTGCGCCACTACCCGTTTCGACCTTTGCCATACACTTCCCTTTTCCTGCTATGACCCGCATCTTACTAGCCGACGACCACACCATTCTGCGCGACGGCATACGGGCGTTGCTTTCCACCGCCCCCGACCTGGAGGTGGTGGGCGAAGCCAGCAACGGCGCCGAGGTGCTGACCATCCTCGAAACCACCCCCGCCGACGTGGTGCTGATGGACGTGCAGATGCCCGTGCTCGATGGCTTTGCCACCATGCCCGAGCTGCGCCAGCGTTTTCCGGAGGTGCACGTGCTGGTGCTCACCATGCTCGACCACGAAAACTACGTGGCCCGCATGCTGGAAGCCGGCGCGCTGGGCTACGTGCTCAAAAATGCCGCCATCACCGAAATCATGTACGCCATTCGGACAGTGGCGGCCGGCAACCCGTTTTTGTGCACCGAAATCGGGCTCAACATGCTTTATAAAGCCGTGGCCACTTCAGGCAGCGCCTTGCCCGACGAAATCAGCAGCCACGCCGGGGCCGACCTCACCGCCCGCGAGTTGGAGGTGCTCAAGCTCATTGCCGAAGGCCTCACCAACGGCGAAATTGCCGACAAGCTCTTCACCAGCAAGCGCACCATCGAAACCCACCGCCAAAACATCATCGCCAAAACCCAGGCCAAGAACACGGCCGCCCTCATCAAGCTGGCCGTGGGCCGCGGGCTGATTTCGTAGCCATTAGTCCAGCAGGCCGCCCACTGTGCCGATGGTGAGGGCCACGATGACGGTATTGAACAGAAACGCCACGCAGCCGTGGAGCAGCGCCACGCCGCGCAACTCGCGGTTGGCAATGGCGATGTCGGCGGTTTGGGCCGTCATGCCGATGACGAAGGAGAAATAGGCGAAATCGATGTAATTGGGCTTGAGTTTGGGTTTGTTTTCGTCGCCCTGGTCATCGGGAAACACGAGGCCGCCGACATCGCGGCCGGTTTCTTCGTCCTGGTCGTAGTAGGTATGGGCGTAGCGCAAGGTGAACACCAGGTGCACCAGCGCCCAGGCCAGCACCACCGCCGCCACGCTGAGCAGCACGTGCAGGGTGCAAACGTGCGGCGGCAGCTTATCGAGCCCGCGCAACAGGCCCACTACCGCGCCCAGGCTGGCCAGGGCCGCCACCAGCACCAGCACGAAACCCAGGGTGCGGGGCAGGTCTTCGGTGCCGGCCACGCAACGAATATCTTCGGTGTCGGCCTCCCACATGCCCAGCAGCACCTGCACCAAATCGGCCGCTCCGAACCCAACCCAGCCCATAACGGTGCGGGCCAGCGGGCCGATTTCGGCAGGCGCTATCCAAGGAGCCAGGGCCCGCGGAAGCAGCCAGGCGGTCAGGCTTCCCACCAGCAGCGCCAGCCCCAGCCGCCAGCGCACGTCGAGCGAGCGGACCAGCTCGGCAGGGGTTTTCTCGGGCGTGGTATCGGGGGCAGATGCGCGTTTCTTGCTCATGGGGCCGCCAAGGTAGGGCCGGGCGGGCGGTTGCTCCCAGCCGAAAAAAGCAAAAAGCCCTGCCCGGCTGTTATTTCGTGGTATGAACGCAGCTCCCCTTTCCGGCCTCTACGCGCCCTCGCTCGCCCTCGTCACCGACCTGTACCAGCTCACCATGGCCTACGGCTACTGGCAGCAGGGCATGCAGGACCGCGAGGCCGTGTTTCACCTGTACTTCCGCAAGGCCCCGTTTCAGGGCGGCTACGCGGTGGCGGCCGGGCTGGCGCTGGCCGTGGATTGGGTCGAAAACCTACATTTCTCGGATGATGACCTGGCTTACCTCGGCAGCCTGCGCGGCAGCAAAGGCGGCGTGATGTTCCCACCGGAATTTCTGGAATACCTGCGCCAGCTGAAATTCACCTGCGACATTGATGCCGTGGCCGAGGGCACTGTGGTGTTCGGCAACGAGCCGCTGATACGGGTGCGCGGGCCGCTGCTACAGGCCCAACTGCTGGAAACGGCCCTGCTCACGCTGGTCAATTTCCAGACCCTAATTGCCACCAAAGCGGCTCGGATTCGCGAGGCCACCGGCCCTGCGGACCAGATTCTGGAGTTTGGCCTGCGCCGCGCCCAGGGTTTCGATGGCGGCCTGGGGGCCAGCCGGGCGGCTTTTCTGGGCGGCGCCGATGCGACCAGCAACGTGCTGGCCGGGCAGCGCTACGGCATTCCGGTGCGCGGCACGCACGCCCACAGCTGGGTGATGTCGTTTGAGGACGAAACGCAGGCGTTTTCTGCCTACGCGCAGGCGTTCCCCGACGACTCGGTGTTTCTGGTCGATACCTATGACACCATTGAGGGCGTGCGCCGGGCCATTTCGGTGGCGCGCGAGATGCGGGCCAAGGGCCACGAACTGGCCGGCATTCGGCTCGACTCGGGCGATTTGGCCTACCTCAGCCGCGAGGCGCGGGCGGTGCTGGATGAAGCAGGATTCACCGAAACGCGCATCGTGGCCAGCAACGACTTGGAGGAAAACCTCATCACCAGCCTCAAGCAGCAGGGCGCCCGCATCGATACCTGGGGCGTGGGTACGCAGCTCGTGACGGCCTACAACCAAGCCGCGCTGGGGGGCGTGTACAAGCTGGCCGCCCTGCGCAAGGCCGACGATTCGGGCTGGGATTTCACCATCAAGCTCTCCGAGCAAGTAGCCAAAACCAGCATTCCGGGCATTTTGCAGGTGCGCCGCTACCTCAACGAGTACGGCAAGCCCCGCGCCGACATGCTCTACAACACCGCCGCGCCCCTCCCCGACCAGCTCACCCTCATCGACCCGGCCGACATCACCCGCCGCCTCGCCATCAAGCCCGAAACCAAGTTCCGCGAGCTGCTGGAGCCGGTGTTCCGCGCCGGCAAGCGGGTGCTGGACCTGCCCACCCTGGCCGAAAGCCGCGCCCACGCCCAGCGCGAAGTACAGAGCCTCGACCCCAGCATCCGCCGCTTCCTCAACCCCCACACCTACCCCGTGGGCCTGGAAAAAACCCTGTGCGAGTATCGCACGGAGCTTATTCTGGAGAAGAAGCCGGTGCGCGGGGCGTAGAACCAATCTTGGCTTACTCCGCGCCCAAAACCAGGAATGCGGTATAAAAAAGAACCAGAATTCCTGGTACCAGCACCATGCCCGAGAGCACCGTGCCAGCCCATCCCTTAGGGGTTAACTTATAAATTTTGACGCCGCCGTACGTCAGCAGCCCGCCTACCACTAGGCCCATGGCCCCAAAAAAGTTGGCAATGATTTGGAGTGAGCTGAGGAGGAAAAATGGTGGCATCATCACGGCGCTTGGGATAGGTAGAGGTACAGCGGATAAGAGGTTTCCTACACTGGCCGGGCCGACAGCACCTTACACCGCTCGCTGGCTAGCACCCAGCCCTCGCCCCAACGGGGCAATACTCAACTAACGAATGCCACCTCGCCGGACTATGCGTACCGCAGCTCGCCTGCCCCCACGCGCAGCGTCACACCGCTCTCGGCCGTGAGATGGCCGGCCACTTGCGCATCGTAGCCGCTGCCCTGCAGCGAGGCCACCACGGCCGCAGCCGAAGCTTCCTCCGTCACGAGGAGCATGCCGGTGCCCATGTTCCAGTAGAGGTAGGCGGTTTCGGCCTCAATTCCGCCAATTTCCATCAAGCGCTGCATAGCGGGCAGGGGCTCAAACAGGTTGTCGAGCACCGCGCCGAGGCCGTTTTTGAGCACCCGCGAGAAATTATCGGCCACGCCGCCGCCCGTGATGTGGGCCACGCCGTGCAGCGGCAAACCGGCATCGAGCAGGGCCGCCACGCCGGGCGAGTAGATGAGCGAAGGCGCGAGCATGGCGTCGCCCCAGGTGGCGTGCTGGTCGGCGTCGGTGCCGTCGTAAGGAGCTTCGTGCCAGTTGTCGCCGAACACCTTTTGCAGGGTTTTGCGGGCCAGCGAGTAGCCGTTGGAGCGGAACGAGGGCGAGCGCAGGGCCACCACCGCGTGGCCGGCCCGGGCGGTTTTGCCGCTCAGGGGCTGGGCCAGGCTGGGGTGCAGCACCCCGATGGCCGTGGAGCACCAGTTGAAGTTCATTTTGGCACCCGGCCAGCCGCCGATGCGGTTGCCTAGTTCCGCGATTTCACCGCCGGTGATGGCGACTTGGGCGAAGTTGGCGGCATCGTGCAAGCCGCGCATCATCTGGTCTACCACGTCGTAGTCGAGGTGGTTCACGTCGATGATGTTGGAGAGGTTGGTTGGCACGAAACCGGCGGCAATAAGGTCGTCGGCCGTCATGGCGATGAGGTCGTAGCCGAGGGTATCGTACTTGTTGAGGCGCTCGGCCACCTCAATTTTGGTCCCGATGCCGTCGGAACTGATGCCCAGCCGTTCCGCGCCGAAGCGGATTTCGTTGGAGAAGCCGCCGTCGAGGTCCTGGGCGGGTTCGCCGGGCTTGCCCGCGCGGTTGGCAAAGGTTTTTTTCGACCAATTGTAGGCGTTACGCGAGGCGGCGTTGCCTTCTTCGATGGAGTAGCCGGCGGGGTTGTTTTGGGAGTCGTTCATGCGGTTCGCCTCACCCCCCGGCCCCCTCTCCGCAGGGAGAGGGGGAGCCGAGGCGGCGCGGGCATTTTTGGTGAGCTTAATTAAATGGGTTTCTTCGTCTGGCACCCCCTCTCCCTGAGGAGAGGGGGCCGGGGGGTGAGGCGCCCGCACGGGGCTAATGCTCCGTGGGCGCGGGCGCCTTGGCACTTACGGACTGGCTTTTCTTGTCTTTGCCGCTGCGGTGGCTGGCGCGCTCCTCCTGCACGTGGCGCAGGTAGTGGGTCACCTCACCCGTCGGGTACTTGCCCGAAAAACAGGCGAAGCAGTTGCCGCCGTGGCCTTTCTCTTCGGAAAACAGCTCCTGCAAGTCCTCCAAATCCTGGTAAATCACCCGGTCGGCCTCGATGTAGCGGCAGATTTCGTCTTCCGTGTAGTTGGCCGCAATCAGCTCCGTGCTCATCGCCATGTCGATGCCGTAGATGCAGGGCGACACGATGGGCGGGGCGCTGGAAATGAAGTAGACCTCGGTGGCGCCGGCGTCGCGCAGCAGCCGCACGATGCGGCGCGAAGTGGTGCCGCGCACGATGCTGTCGTCGACCACAGCCACCTTTTTGCCCTCCACAAACTCGCGGATGGGGTTGAGCTTCTTCTTCACCACGTCCTCGCGCCCGGCCTGGGTGGCCACAATGAAGGAGCGGCCCATGTGGTTGTTTTTCACCAGCGCGCGGCGGTAGGGCACCCCAATGGCCTCGGCCAACCCGGAGGCGGCGAAGTAGCCCGAGCTGGGCACGTCAATCACCATGTCGGGCTTGAGGCCGGCGTCGGCCACTTTGCGGGCCAGGCGCTTGCCGAGGCGTACCCGCTCGCGCGCCACCAGCCGGCCGTGAATCACGGAGTCTTCGCGGGCGAAGTAAATCTGCTCGAACACGCAGAAGTTTTTGGGCAGCTCGTAGGGGTTCTTGCGGTGAACCTGGAAGTCGTTATCAATGAGAATAGCTTGGCCGGGGCCTACGTTTTCCACGAATTCAAAGCCCAGAAAATCAAAGCAGGTGCTTTCCGACGCGAAGGCGTACACCGGACCGGCGGGCGTTTCGCGGCGGCCCAGCACCAGCGGCCGGATGGCCAGCGGGTCGGTGAAGGCCAGCAGGCCGTGCCCGGCAATGAGCGTGATGGTGGCGTAGGCGCCCTTCACCAGCTCCTGGGTGGTTTCCACGGCGTCGAAAATGTCGACTACCGAGAGGTTGTCGAGGTTTTTCACGCGCAGCTCCGAGGCGAAGGTGTACATGATAAGCTCCAGGTCGTTGGTGGTTTTGGGCAGCACGTGGTACTCGTCGTGCAGGCGCTTGGCCACGTCGCGGAAGTTGATGACGTTGCCGTTGTGCACCATCGCCAGGCCAAACGGGTAGCTCGTGGTGAAGGGCTGAGCCAGGTTGGAGTCGTTGGCGCCCTGCGTGGTGTAGCGCACATGGCCGATGCCGCTGGCGCCCTTCAGCTTCTTCACGTGCTTCTTTTTGAACACGTCATTCACCAGCCCCTGCCCCTTGTGCAGGTGAAACGAGGAGCCGTCGAAGGTGGCAATACCGGCCGCGTCCTGCCCGCGGTGCTGCAGGGCGGTGAGGCCCACCACCATGTCGGCCACCACATCGTCGGGACCGTGAAAACCTACTATTCCGCACATATTATTTGGGGTGGTTAATTCGTAACTGAGGGGTGAACGTCATGCAGAGCGCAGCGAAGCATCTTTACCGCTTCGTTGCGCTCCGCATAGATTACTATTGAGGTAAAGATGCTTCGCTGCGCTCTGCATGACGGCTGCGGAGAATCAGTTCCGCTAAGGTTCGGGCGTACAGCTCGTGCTCCACGGCCAAGCCGCGCCGCTCGACTTCCGCCAGGGTATCGGCGCCGCGCAAATCCACAGTTTGCTGGGCGAGGACGGGGCCGGTATCGAGGCCTTCATCCACCAGATGCACAGTGATTTTGGTTTCGGCCAGCTTATTATCAAACGCCCACTCGTAAGCGTGCAGGCCCTGGTGCTGATGGGTGTCGGCGGGGTGAATATTGACGATGCGTCCGGCAAACGGCTGAATAAAGGCTGGCGACAGAATGCGCATATACCCCGCCAGCACTATTAAATCGGGCTGGTACTGCTGGAGCAACTGGGCCGCATCGGCATCGAAAGCTTCCCGCTTGCGGCCCTGGCTGGGCAGCGAGGCGATGGGGCAGCCCATTGCGGCAGCCGCTTCGAGGCCGAAGGCATCGGGCTTGTTGCTGAAGACTACTACCACTTCGGCCAGGTCTTTCAGCACACCGGTTTTGGTGGCTTCCACCAGCGCCAGCATGTTGGAGCCCCGGCCCGACAGCAGGATGGCCAAACGGGTCCGCCTACCCTCCGGCCCTTCGCCAAACGAGAGGGCCGACTGCTGAAATTGCTCAAAGGAGGTGAGGAGCTTCATGAGCTTGAGTTGCGCTTCTGGTCTCAATTTACAACAAACGGGGTGAGCATGGGCGCCGGGCGCTGGGCAATGTCCGTGCGGAAGTAGGCACCTTCGAACGTGACGCGGGCGCAGGCTTCGTAGGCGCGGGCGGTGGCTTCCTCCAAATCCTGGCCGTGAGCCGACAGCACGAGGACGCGGCCGCCGTTGGTCAGCAGCTCGCCGGCTTCGTTGTGTTTGGTAGCCCCGTGGTAGGCGCGCACGCCGGTGGGCAGGCTGTCGAGGCCGGTGATGGGGAAGCCGGTGGGGAATTTCGGGGCCGGGTAGCCGCCCGAGGCCAGCACCACGCCCACAAACGCCCCGGGCCGCTGCTTCACGCCCTGCTGGGCCAGCGTCCCGTCGAGCGTCGCCTCGATGAGCGTGAGCAGGCTGCTATCCAGGGCGGGCAGCAGGACTTCGGCTTCGGGGTCGCCGAGGCGCACATTGTATTCCAGCAGCTTGGGGCCGGTGGGCGTGAGCATAATGCCGAAATAGAGGAAGCCCCGGAACTCAAACTGCTCGTTTTGCAGCCCGCGCAGGGTGGGGTCCACGATGTCGCGGCGGATGGCGGCCAGTACGTTGGCATCGGCGAAGGGCACGGGGCAGTAGGCGCCCATGCCGCCGGTGTTGGGGCCGAGGTCGCCGGCCAGCAGCTGCTTGTGGTCCTGCGAAGTGGCCAGCAGGCGAATAACGTGGCCATCGGTGAGGCCGATGATGCTGATTTCGGGACCGGTCAGCTTCTCTTCCAGCAGGAAAGAAAACCAGCCCGAATAGCTCGTTTGCAGGTCATCGAAGGCAGCTTCCGCTTCTTCCGGCGACGAGCAGACGTACACGCCCTTGCCAGCGGCCAGCCCGTCGTACTTCACCACCACATGCCCGCCCAGCTCGGCCGCTTTGGCGCGGGCGGCCGCAATGTTGTCGCTCCGAAACGGCCAGGCCTGCGCCGTCGCCACGCCGTGGCGGCGCATGAATTCCTTGCTCCACACCTTCGAGCTTTCCAGCCGCGCCGCCGAGCGGGTCGGACCGAACACCTGAATATCAGAACCGGCGAAAAAGTCGGTTATGCCAGCTGCCAGCGGCGCCTCCGGCCCCACCACAATCAGGTTGGAACCGTGGGCTTGGGCATAGGCCTTCACGGCTTCAAAATCCAGCGGATTGAAGCCCAACTGGCTGTTGGGGATGCCGGCGTTGCCGGGCAGCACGTGCACCGTGGCCCCGTCGCGGGTCAGCTTTTCGGCCAGGGCGTGCTCGCGCGCGCCGGAACCGAGGAGGAGAAGGGTTTTGGGGCTAGTCAAGGGAGGATGGGCTTAGGCTGGCGCCGCGCGCTAACTAATGTCTTCGATGGAAATAATCTGGCCGTTTTCGATTTCAAAAACGGACTTGCCCTGCAGGTGCAAGGCGTCGCCCGGCTTCAGGCCGTTGGGAAATTCTATAGCGGCCACCGCCGTGTAATCAATGGCAACTTCAACCCGCTGGTCGTTTACCTGCCAATCGGTGACGCGCTGCTCCCGTTCGGAGAAATAATGCGTGGCCTGCTCTGCCTGCTGACGGAAAGCCGCTTTGCCAGTCGTGGTCAGGGTCACTTCGCTATTGGAAATGTTGCGAAATACCACGTCCTCGCGCAAAGGCGCCAGCATGCCGTCTACATCGAAGCAGTTGTACGCTTCGATGTAGGATTCAACAAGTTGCTTCGGCGCGGCAGCTTCCATCAGGCTTCAATTATAGTACCCGCAGTTCCTCGTCGGCCGCTTTCAGCTTGGCTTTGGTGGCGAGGATGTCCTTGCTCAGGCGCTCGCGCAGGCGGGGGATGTTCAGGGCGCGCAGGGCGGCCTGGGCGGCGTTGTCGGGGCGCACCACGGTGAGGCTGGGCGTACCGCTGGGCATGATGACCGACGAATTCAGGTTCAGGGCCAGCTCGGCGTAGTCCTTATAAGGCGGGCACGAAATCACGGGCACGTTCACGGTGGCCGCCAGCGCGCCGCCGAGGCCGTTGCTCAGGCCGGCCACGGCGATGATGACGCCGGGCTCGATGCTGTTGTTCCACACCTCAACCATATTGGCGCTAGCTTCATCACCTTGGTACGCCGAGGCCACGCGCAGTTGGGTGAAAACGTCGTAACCTTCCAACTGCTGGCGGATTTTCTCGGCGTGCTCCTTGTCGGTGGGCGAGCCCAGCACGATGTTCACCCACGCATCTTTAATCAGGCCGGCGGCCACGAGGTTGGCCTGCATGCGGGCGCGGGCATCCTGGCGCCCCGTGTGGGGGGCGTCGGCGGCGCCGGTTTCGGCCGTGGGCAGGGGCTCGCCCACGATGCGCTCGTAAATGTCGAGGTAGCGACGGCTGGCTTCCTGCGCCACTTCAGGCGTGAGGGCGCGGGGGTACTGGCCGTCTTTTTTATTGGCGATGAGCCACTGGCGCACGTACTCCTTGTCCATCTGCTCGGCCGTTTCGGGGTTGCGGGCGTAGTCCCCGGCGCTCCAGAAACGCGACGAATCGGGCGTGTGCATCTCGTCGATGAGAATCAGCTTGCCGTTCAGCAGGCCAAACTCATACTTCGTGTCAACCAAAATAATACCTTTTTCAGCCAACAGCTGCGAGCCCACGGCAAACAGCATCTGAGCCTTCACGGCCATCTGGTCGTACAGCTCCTTGGTCACCCAGCCCTCGCTCACCAGGTTTTCCGGCGTGATTTCGCGGTCCGATTCCTCCTTCGTCGTCGGTGTCACGATGGCCTGCGGGAAGGCCTGGTTTTTGGTCAGCCCATCCGGCACGGTCACGCCCGAGAACGTGCGCTGGCCGGCCTGGTAGCCGCGCCACATCGAGCCCGTCAGGTACTGGCGCACCACCATTTCTACCTTGATTGGCGCAGCTTCCTTCACTAGCATCGCGTTGGCGTCGATGAGCTTGATGACGTGGTTCGGAATGATGTGGCCCGTCTTTTCAAACCAGAAGTTCGCCAGGCCATTCAGCACCGCGCCTTTGTGCGGAATGGCCGTTTCCAGCACGCTATCGAAGGCCGAAAGGCGGTCCGTCACGATAATGAGGCGGTCGCCGCTGGGCGCGCGCAGGCTGTCGCGCACTTTGCCGCGGTGCAGCAGCGGGAGTTGGGGAGAAGCGAAGTGGGTGAGGGTGTTCATTAACTACGTTTCTGAGAGGCTAATTCTGGCTGGCGAGTTGCACGGCAGGCGCCGCCGTGGCGTGTTTTTCGCCGATGTGCGCCACGATGTTCTTGAAAATCTGCAGTCCCTCCCCTTCCTCGCTCGCACCGGGGTTTTGGCGGCGGCGGCGGGCCCAGTCCGGGTGGTTGTAGGCCGCCAAAAAAGCTTCAGGGTGCGGCATGAGGCCAAAGACTTGGCCCGTGGGGTCGGTGAGGCCGGCGCAGTTCAGGTCGGCGCCATTGGGGTTGAGGGGGTATTCGCTGGTGCCGTCGCCGTTGGCGTCGATGTAGCTTAGGCAGTTCAGCCCGGCGGCTTCGATGGCGGCGCGGGTGGCCTCATCAGGCACCACGAGGCGGCCTTCGCCGTGGCGCACGGGCACCTCCAACTTGTCGATGCCGGTGAGGAAGGGCGTGCGCGAGGCGGGGTTCACGCGGAGCGTCACCCACCGGTCTTCGTAGCGGCCGCTAGCGTTGTGGGTCAGGGTCACTTCAGGGGTTACGTCGCCGCCCATGTTGGGCAGCAGCCCCAGCTTCACCAGCACCTGGAAGCCGTTGCAGATGCCGAGCACAAACTTGCCATCGGCGATGAATTGCTTGATATCGTCGAGTAGCGTGCGGCCGTCGGCGCTGGTCTGGCGGTAGCGCAGCTTGTTGGCCAGCACCACACCCGAGCCCAAATCATCGCCGAAGGAGAAGCCGCCGGGGAAATTCAGGATGTCGAAATCGTGGATGCTCACCTGCCCGTGCAGCACCTGGTTGAGGTGCACGATGGTGGCTTCCGCGCCGGCCAAACGGTAGGCGGCGGCGAATTCTTCTTCGCAGTTAATGCCGAAGCCGGTCAGAATCAGCGCCCGCACCGCACCGGCCGAACCCGAAGCGTCGTTTTGTGCCTGCGGTTGAACTTTATGTGCTCCCTGAGCCGAGTCTTGTGCCATTTCAAAAGTCTTTTGGGCCAATGGAAAAGGGTCTTGTGCTTTTAGAGCGAGTTGGAGTGGCTGAGGTTGTCTTTCGATACCACGCCGAGTAATTGATTGACAGGCCCGTTGGTCCAAGCGGCGCGCAGCGTGGCGGTGTTGGCCGCAATCACCGGCTGGCCGGCGTGGCGCACGGTTAGCTGGCCGTCCAGTGTCACGCGGCCGAGGCGCGTGGCGCGGTCGCCGAGCAGCTGCTCAAACGCCACCACGTCTTCCGGCGCCACCGTGGCCAGGAAGCGCGAGTGTGATTCCGAGAACAACTGTGTGGCGAGCGGCAGGTCCGTTTCGGGCAGCTCCACCACCGCGCCGTAGCCGTAGCCGAACGTGGTTTCGGCCAGCGCCACGGCGAGGCCGCCGTCGCTCAGGTCGTGGCAGGATTGGATGAGGCTTTGGTCGTTGGCCTGGCCGATGAGGGTGTACAGTGCCTTGGCTTTGGCGAAATCCACTTTCGGCACATTGGCGCCGAGCTGGCCGTGCAGGGCGTAGAATTCGGAGCCACCCAACTCGTCATACGTCTCGCCTAGCAGGTACACTACGTCGTCAGCCTGCTTGAAATCGGAGGTGATGGCGCGGCGCACGTCTTCCATTTTGGCCGTCATCGAGTAGAGCACGGTGGGGGGCACCGAAATCTTTACGCCGTCGGCCTTGAAGTCGTTTTTCATCGAGTCCTTGCCGCTGGTGAGCGGGATGCAGTAGGCCGCCGTGGCGTCGCGCAGGGCCTCGCACATGCGCACCAGCTTGGCCAGCTTCTGCTTGCCATCGGGGTTGCTAGTGGGGTCGTACACCGAATCGGGCACGCAGAAGTTGTCGTTCACCGACCAGAAAATCCCGTCGCCGGGCGTCAGGTTCGGGAGCTTCCCTCCCACCGCAATAATCTGGCGCACGGCCTCGTCAAACGAGCCGGCCGACATGTCATATGCGTCCAAATCGCCGTAGCGCGGGATGATGCCGTTGCTCACGGCCACGCCTTCCCAGCTCTCAAAATTGAAGCGCACCACGGCCGCATCCTGCGGCGCCTGGCCGGTCGCGCCCATCAGCGGCTTCACAATCGTGCGGCCCTTCACCTCGTGGTCGTACTGCCGAATGACGGACTCGCGCGAGCAGATATTGAGTGAACCCAGCAGCTGTGTCAGTGTCTCGGTGTAGTTGGTTTGGGCCAGGATTTCCGGCTCGGCGACAGCGGGTTTGGTCCACTCCGCTTCCAGAATTTTACGCGGCACACCATCGTGCAGGAAGTGCATGTTGAGACGGGCCACCGGCGCGCCATCGAAGCGTACGTCCAGGAAACCATCCGACGTGAAGTAGCCAATATCGGTCAGTTCCACTTCCATTTCCTGGCCCAGCGCCGTAATTTCGGCCATTTTGCCCGGCTCTACCACCAGCGTAAACCGCTCCTGCGACTCGCTCACGAAAATCTCCCAAGGCCGCAGGCCGGGGTATTTCAGCGGTACGCGCTCCAGCTCCACCACCGCGCCGCCGCTAATGCCCGCCAGCTCGCCCACGGAGGACGAGAGGCCGCCCGCGCCGTTATCGGTGCTGCATTTCAGCAGGCCGCGGCGGGCAGCCAGCATGAGGAAATCCATCGCCAGCTTTTGGGTGATGGGCGAGCCGATTTGAACGGCCGTCGCGGGCGCGGTTTCGTCCAGCTCGATGCTCGAAAAAGTCGCGCCATGAATACCGTCCTTGCCCACCCGGCCACCGGCCATAATGATGCGGTCGCCGACGTCAATCTTCTTTTCCCACGAGTCGAGCCCGGCGAACTGCATGGGCATCACCGCGCCGGTGCCGCAGTACACCAGCGGCTTGCCGGCGTACCGGTCATCGAACACAATCGCGCCGTTCACCGTCGGCACGCCCGACTTATTGCCGCCGTCTTCAATGCCCTTGCGCACGCCTTCCAAAATGCGGCGCGGGTGCAGCTGCCCGGTCAGCAGCTGCCCCTCAAATTCGGGGTTGCCGAAGCACAGCACG
The DNA here is from genome assembly GCF_030580955.1 of Hymenobacter convexus. GTDB lineage: Bacteria > Bacteroidota > Bacteroidia > Cytophagales > Hymenobacteraceae > Hymenobacter. Next base: position 146,063 of record NZ_JAUQON010000012.1, read on the forward strand.
TTGGTATTGAACAGCAGCCGCGCGCCCCCGATGCCGGTAGCCAGCGGGTCGCGGTTGTTCCCCAAAATGCCCGTGATGGCCCCGCCGTACGGGTCGATGGCCGAGGGCGAATTGTGCGTTTCCACCTTCCACACGAACAGCGAATCCGGATTGATACGCACCGCGCCGGCGTTGTCCGAAAACACCTTAATCAGCCAGTCGTTGCCGTTGGCGCGCAGCTGGCGGTCGACTTCCGAGGTGGCGTTTTTGATGTAGGTTTTAAAGAGCGAATCGACCTGCTTCTCCTCGCCCGTTTCCAGGTCTTTGTAGTTGATAATAGCCGAAAATTCCTTGTGTTTGCAGTGTTCCGACCACGTCTGGGCGATGATTTCCAGTTCGCAATCCGTCGGGTCGGTCGGTAAGCCCGCTGCCTTCCGCTCCGCCTGCGTTTCAGCTGCGGCGAAGTAGTCGCGCACGGCGCGCATTTCCTCCAGGTTCAGGGCGTAGATGTTCTCTTTGGAGAGCTGCACCAGCTCCGCATCGGTGCGTCCGGTGAGGGAAATGACTTCCGTAATGGCCTCCGCGCCACCGCCGGGGCGCGGCGTGTAGTCGCGGATGCCATAGGCCACGCGGCCCACTTCCAGCCAGTTGATGAGCTTGTTGCCGAGCAGTTCCTCCGCGATGCGGCGCAGGTCGGTTTCGGGCAGGTCGTTTTCGAGGAGATAGAGCTTCTTGCTGAAAATGTGCTGGGTATGCACGTCCAGCGGCTCGTTCAGGATGTCGGCCAGAGCATTTTGGGCCGAAGTGCCTTCGTCATCGGTCACGCCGGGGCGGCGGGCGACGAGGATGTAAGTGGCGAATCCTTCGGCGGCCGTCAGCTCGTTCAGGCGCACGTCGTGCAGCACCGGGTCGGCGAGGCAGCGGGTGGCGAAATCGTGCAGCTGGGTTTCGGTGAGCGGGTAGCGCACCGTGTAGAGGGCGGCGCTGCGCACACGGCCGGTGGTCAGGCCCAGGTGGCGGGCGGCGGCTTCGGCCACGCGCTGGCCGTCGCCGTCGTGCTGGCCGGGTTTCAGCGTGAGCTGGATGGTGTGGGTTGCCTGGGCAGTGTTGGGATTGGTATCGGACATCGAGGATATCAGAACGTCATGCTGAGCGAAGCCGAAGCATCTCTACTGCACAACTAATTAGTTACTATCACAACGAAGCAGTAGAGATGCTTCGACTTCGCTCAGCATGACGTTCAAGCTGAGACAGGACCTAACCTCAAAATGCTTTCTCCGGCCGGCTGCCGGGCTTCACCACCGGCACGCCGGCGGCGCACAAGGGGCAGCTTTCGGGAGCAAAGGTCGCCGCTTGCACCGAAAGGAGCGCGAAATGCGGAAAATCCAGCCCGCCCTTTCCGCCGGTGCGGTCAATCAGTGAGGCCACGGCCAGCACCTCGGCCCCCATTTCGCGCAGCACTTTCGCTACTTCCAGCGTGCTTTTGCCGGTGGTCACCACGTCTTCGGCAATCACGACCCGCTCGCCGGGCTCGATGGTGAAGCCGCGGCGCAGGGTCATCTGCCCGTCGGCGTCGCGCTCGGTGAAGATGCCGGGCACGCCCAGTTGCCGGGCCAGCTCGTAGCCAATCACCACGCCGCCCATGGCGGGGCCCACCACCACGTCGGGCTGCAGGCCGGCGGCCTGAATCTGACCGGCCAACGCGGCGGCGGCCGGCGCGGCCAGCTCCGGGCGGCGCAGGAAGCGGGCACACTGCACGTAAGTATCGGAATGCAGGCCCGACGAGAGCCGGAAATGCCCGCGCAACAGGGCGTCTTCCTGTTGCAACTGTTCGGTCAGCAGCTCAGCGTCGAGGGCAATGGGTATGTGGGTTTCGGTGGATTCGGTCATCTGATTCAGAAAAGGTAACATGCAAAAAGCCGCGGTGAAGCGGCTTTTTGGTTCAGGCGTGTACCGGGTTCGTCACGACCCGAAATTCGTTGATTTGTGCTTGCAGTTCGCGGGCAGCGGCTCCGGCGTCTTTCGCCTGCCAGATTCCCCGCGAGGAGTTTATCAGCAGGCCGCTGCCGTCTTTGCGGAGGCCGGCGCGCAGCGTGGCGGCCAAGTCGCCGCCCTGCGCGCCGATGCCCGGCACCAAAAACCACTGCTCCGGGCAGGCGGCGCGGACTTTGGCCACGGCGGCCGGCTCGGTAGCGCCCACCACCAGCCCAATTGTTGATTCGGTTAGTTCCTCGTCCATCAGCTTGGCCAAGCGGGCCGCCCAGTCGCTGATGGAGCCACCGCGCGTCATGGCGGCGTCCTGCAGGCCGTGGAGGGGTTTATTGGAGGTTTTGGCGAGCGAAAAAACCATCTTGCCGGGCCGCGCAAACGGCCGGATGGTGTCGTCGCCCATGTAGGGGTTCACCGTCACGGCGTCGGCCCCCACAATGTCGTAGGCGAAGCGGGCGTACTGCTCCGCCGTATTGGCAATGTCGCCGAATTTACCGTCCAGAATCACCGGAATGTCCTTCGGAATGCTGCGCACGGTTTCCTGAAGCAGAGCCACGCCGTTTTCACGGCTCAGAAAGAAGGCCAGGTTGGGTTTGAAAGCCGCCGCGTAAGGCGCGGTTTCGGTAATGACTTCGCGCAGCCGCTGGGCCGCCTGGGCATCATCGCCCGTGGGGTCCAGCCCCACGCAAAGCAGGGAATTGATGGTTTCGACGCGGGTGAGGAGCTTTTGCATGGCGGATTGCGAAGCGGGTTTGGGTGGGATTTTGGGGAGGGAGAGAGGGAAATTAATTATCAATCAGAACGTCATGCAGAGCGCAGCGAAGCATCTTGTCCGCCACCAGTAATTAATTAGTCGAAGCACGCGAGATGCTTCGCTGCGCTCTGCATGACGTTCTATTCTCATCACATACTAAGCACCACTTCCGACGCTAGCCGGGCCGTGAGCCCCGGCGAGAGCCATTCGCCGCTGGCCACTTGCACGGCCTGAGCGCCTACGCGCAGGTAGTCCTGCACGTCGCGGAGAGTAAAAATGCCGCCCGTTCCGAAGATGGGCAGCGTCAGTTTTTCGTCATTGGCCAGCTCCCACACGCAGCGCAGGGCCAGCGGCCGCAGCGCTTCGCCCGAGAGGCCGCCCACCAACGGCGCGGCGGCGCGGTCGGCGGGCAAGTGAAGAACTTTCAGGGTGTTGGTGGCCGCCAGCGCGGTGGCCCCGCCTTCCTGCGCGCCCAGGGCCAGGCCCCGGATATGGTCGGGCCACGGCGGCAGCTTTACCACCACGGCCGCGTCGGGGCGCAGCTCGTTGCGCACGGCCTCGGTGGCTTCGCGCACGTAGCGGGCCGTCACGTCGGCCCCGGAGCCGCCGGGCGGCGTGGTGATGTACACTTCGAGGCCCGCAATCTGGTCGCCGGCCTCGCGCTGCAGGTAGCGTGCAATCTTGCGGAAACCGGGCACGCCCGGCGCGGTGATGCTCACAAACACCGGCACGCCGAAGCGGCGCAGGCGCGGCAGGTGCTCCTGCACCAGCCCCTCGGCGCCTTCGGTGCGCAGGTCGGTGCGGTTGAGCAGGGTTTGGTCGGCCACTTGCAGGATGCCTTCGTCGCCGGGCAGGCCAGCGCGGGGCTCCATGGTCACGGTTTTGGTGAAAATCGCGCCCAGTTGCTCGTAGCCTTCCCCGGCGAGGTCCCAGGGTGCGGCCGCCAGGCACACGGCATTCTGTAAGGTGATGGCGCCGAGTTTCATAGAAGGGGGTGTCTGTTGTTGGTTGTCAGTTGCCAGGCTCGATGCCGACAGCTGGTTTCACTACTATAAGTTAACACAGCGGGGAAAATAATTGCTGGTTGTCGGTTGTTAGCTCGCAATTGGACAAGCGCCCAAAGGCGTGGCTAGGCGCGGTTTTTTGGGCAGAAAAAAAGCCACTCCGAAAAACGAAATGGCTACATGGGGAGCGGCGGCACTGCGGCCGGATTGGACACAAAAAAACCGTTTCGAAAAACCGGAACGGCAACGGGGCAAAAACCAGAAAAGGCCGTAAAAAAACCGGCAAAACCGGCGGGCGACAAGACCTTCCGGTCTCGTTGCGGAGCGTCGGGGCCGAGCGTTCCGCACTTCATCAATTGGTTATTGGGGTGAAGCACGCTGCAAAATTACGGACGCATTATGCCCAGTCAACACCCGGTAATATTAACTTTTTATTCCGCCTTTTTTTCGGCTTTCATTTCCGTCGTAACTAGCTAATCAACGTACTTTTCGGCACTTTTTTCTTTTGGATTTTTTTTTGACCATTCTTAACTTATTGCTTTGCAATTACAAGCCACCGTAACTTTAGCTGTTTATCCCTGAAATGTAGCCTCCGGCCGCATGAAGCAGGCAGCAAAAAAAGGCCGTGAAATACAGCGTATTTCACGGCCTTTTTAATTTCAGGCGGCTATCCTTGTTACAAGCGTAATAAATCACCCGAAACGCCGGTTGCAAACGCAATATCAGCTCGTCGGGCCGGTGTCTACTTTCGACTCGATGGTGGCCTGCACCGTGCTGCTCACGGCCGAGAGGATGTTGTAGCCCGTGGCCGACTCAATGGCGTCCACCGTGGTGCGGTACGAGCCCCAGCTGGAGCTGATGCTGGTGGTGTTGGGCGTGTCGATGGCAATGATGCGCGTGCTGGTGGTCACACGGCTGGCGTCGGAACTGCCTTCGGGCAGCACGACTACTACTTTCCAGCAGCGGGCGGGCACCGTGATGTTGCCGCTGGCAATGGTGGTGGCGTAGCCGTTCACGCCGGTGCCGCCGCTGCCGTAGCTGCCGCAGATGACGTACAGCTCGTAGCCCTGGCTCACGAGGGTGCGCTCGTAGTTCTCCAGGTTGGCCCAGGTTTGCTGGTTGTTGTTGGCGGCCTGGGGCATCATGTTCGTCATCAGGAACGTGGCCGAGTTGTCGGCCACCGAGCCGGTACGGTCGGCTGAGGGGCAGTTGTGGCCCCGGTCGAAGCCCGAGCCGGTGTAGCTGCTGCTGGTGGCGTGGAACCACGAGCTGGGCAGCGTGGCGTCGGACGCGAAATTATCCTGGCGCGGGGTGCTGCCCAGCCAGGCGCTGCTCAGGTGCCAGCTCACCCAGTTCGGCTTGCCCTTGTCGCGGCTATACGAGAGGCTGTACTGGGTTTTGGTCATCAGGTAGTTGTTGGGGTAGTTCGTGGCGTCGGTCACGGCGCCGCTGGGGTTGCCCATGGCCAGGTTGTTGTCGCGCGTGGCGTCCTGGTTTACGGTCGCAGCGGTGGGGTCCTGGCTGGGAGCCACTTGCTCGGTGCGCGAGCAGGAAACGGCCAGCGCCGTGAGCAGCGCCATGCTGCCAATGCGTAAAAATGTCTGCTTCATAAAAGAGTATGGGGTGAGATGGTGAGATGGTGCGCACAAAATTCCGGCGCCGAAACGATGATGCCACCGTTGCAATGTTACTGCTTCGTTACCATTCTACCTTGCACCCCAACCACAAGATTTTGGCATTGACTATCACAGGGTTACAGATTATCCGACTTCTGTTTGAAGTTATATTTTATCCTTGATTTATGCCCTTGCCGGCTTGTCTTTGCCGCCTTCCAGAGGCAACAGAGGCGCGGCCATAGTGGGCGGCCGGGCCGCACGCCTGCGCACAAAAAAGCCCTGCCGGCAGGGCCGGCAGGGCTTATCATATTTTGCAGAAGTTATAAGGTGTGGTTTACCGGTTGCCGACTACCAGCCGTTGCGTGGCCAGGGCCTGGCCAGCGGCGTCGCGCAGCACCACGTGGTAGAGACCGGGCTTCAGCGTGGGCATCTGCACCGCTTCCCCCGTGGCCGATACGGGCACCTGACCTACCAGCTGGCCCAATTGCGAATAGGCTTGCACCAGACCGCCGGTGGCGGGCAGGTTGGGGCAGCGCACCAGCACGGCCCGGGCATCAAGGGCGGGGTTGGGGTACACTTGTAGCTGCGGCGCGGCGGCGGCCAGCTTGCCCACCGTCACCGAGGCCACCGGCGAGTAGCTGAAAGTGCCGTCGCGGTCGACTTGGCGCAGGCGGTAATACAACACGCTCACGCCCTTGGCGCCGGCTTCGGCGTCACGCAGCTTATAGGTGAGCGCCCGCGTGCTGCTGCCGGCAGCTGCCACCTGGCCTACGGCCTCAAAAGCGGCTTCGGCGCTGGTGGCGCGCTCCACCACAAAGTAGCTGCTGTTTTTCTCCGAGGCGGTGGTCCAGGTCAGGTCGGCCGCGCCGTTGTTCCACTTGGCCCCAAAGGCCGTCAGCTCCACGGGCAGCGGAGCCGCCAGCGAGAGCAGCGGCACGTCCTCGGCAAAGGCGTAATACACGCGGGTATTAGAAAGCACACTGGCGGCGCTGGTCACCGTGAGTTCGGCGTACGTGAAATCGCGCGAGGCCAGGAAGGAAATACGGGTGATGTCGGTGGTGCCCAGCAGCGTGACCCCGAGCAGCGAACTGCCTGTTTTGGTTTCGATAAGCTTGTTGTTCGCGTCGTAGGTGGCGATTGTCAGCCGCTGCAGCGCCGTCAGGTCCAGCAGGCCGCCACCCTTGCCCACGGCAAAGCCCACCCGGTTGCCGGCTTTGCCGGTGCCGTTCAGCTTCAGCTTCAGGCTGGCTGTGGCTTGCGAGGTAAGGGGTGTGGCAAGTGTAATAAGGTCCGCAATCGGATTAATCGAGCTTAAGTTGACGCCCAACGTATTGAGCTCGGCATAGTTGGTGGTAGCTGCGCTGGTCGGAATGGTATTGTCGGCGGCCAGCTGTGGGTTGACCACGCGTGAAATTTCCAGCAGCTGGCCGTTCAGCCGGGTAGTGACAATGCCAATCGTTACGTTTACATCCACGCTCACTTGCTGCGGGGGGCTGCTGCTGTAGGCATCATTGGGCAGCGGGTTCGCAAAATTGGATAGTATGGGATTGAGTCCTTCAATAGCCTGTGGTTCAAGGCCGAAGGCGTAATATACATTCAGGTCGTCGAGCACGGTGAGGTCGATGGATTTAAGCAAGCCCACGCGCGAGATTCGTACCCCGTCGAAACGCTTACTAGCGTCCGTCTTGAACGACACCATGGCCGTATTACCACCCAACAGATTCAGGTTAAGCAGATTGAGCCCCGAACGCGTTTCAACCAGCGTGTTGCCGAGGTAGGTGCTGATTTCCAGGCCGCTCAGCACGCTCACGTCAAGCAGACTGCTCTGGCCAATCACGAAACCGGCGTAGTAGCTGCCCGTGGTGCCGCCCGCGGGCACCCCGGCCAGCTTGGCGTAGATGGCCGGGTTGCAGGCCACCGTCGCGGTGCTGCGCAGGGTGGCAAAATTGGTCAGGCTCACGTCTGCCACCTGCTCGGGATTCGTCACATCGGTGTTAACGCAAAGGGATAGCAGCGGGCCGCCGGCCACGGAAGTGCGGTATTCGGTTCCCGCAGTGGGTTGGTCGAAGCGCGAGAGGTAGCCATAGCCGCGGGTCTGAATGCCCGGCCGCACGCCGTAGGCATAGAATACATTGAAGCTGCGGTTGAGGCTCGCAACGGAAAGTACCTCAAACTCGACGGCATCAAACGAGAGGGTGCTGGTGAATTCCAGCTGCGTGGGCAGGCTGTTGACTCCCAGCGAGGCTTCCAGCACATCGGCGCGCACCAGCCGGGTTTCGCGCACCACGCCGCCAAGGTACGTGCGAAGCCTAACCGCACCCAGCGCCGTCAGGCTCAGGGTGCTGCTGGTGTTGGCCACCACCACGCCCGCGCGGTAGCCCGCCGGGGCTTCACCCGTTAGGCCGAAGCGCACCGACACCGGCGAACCGGCCACCGACGCGCCGCTCACCTGCACCGTGGCAAAGGCGCTGAGCGCACCCGCCCCGGCATTTACGCCGGCCGTGACGGTGCCCCCGGTAGTAACCGGGTTGGTTGGCCCGGTAGTGGAATAATAGGCGGGTAAGGCTTGGGAGTAGCTGCTTCGGCCCGAAGCAACCAACAGAATAACAAGGGCTGGAACCAGCCAGGCCCGCAACAAGCGGACACAAAAGACGGATGTAAGAGTAGCGGTTTGCATTGGATTAACTAAAAAATAGTTTGGCCTTTGGCGTTGTGCCAGCCACCTTGATGCAATTCCGCGGCCACCCAGTGCTAAACAGGCTGTATGACTAAGAGTCAATCATATATAATTTCCGCCATAATCCCAAATTGTCCCATAACTGGAATATGTTCCTAATTTGAGAAACAAGTAATTTTAACACTACAATCCGCCAAGCAATTCACTTCGTATATGCCCCATTTTGACGATATTTTACCCTTTTCCAGAATTCATACGTATTTTTACGATTATAATTTTTCCAATGTACTAATTAGTCCTGAATACAGGTCGCCGTTTATTTATAAGACTATCTTGTTTGGCCCTTTTTACATTTCATTCCCATGACATCCACTCTACCCTTCAAGATTTTTGTCATTGAGGACAACGAATGGTATGGCGAGCTGCTCGTGTACCGGCTGGGCCAAAACCCCAACCACAGCGTGCAGCGCTTCGCTACGGCCCGGGCCTGCCTCGACCATCTGGACGAAAAGCCGGATTTCATTACCCTTGACTATTCGCTGCCCGACGCCAAAGGCGAGCAGGTGCTGCGCCAGATAAAGGAGCGCCTGCCCGGCGTTGAGGTGCTCGTCGTATCGGGTCAGGAGGACGTGGGCACGGCCGTGAGCATGCTGCGCCAGGGCGCCTACGACTACCTGGTGAAGGACGAAAACACCCTGGACCGTCTCTGGAACATTGTGGGCAAGGTGGAGCAACAGGCCCGCCTGCGCCGCGAAAACAACCAGTTGCGCCAGCAAATCGGGGCGCGCTACGGGGCCGGCCAGGCCATTTTGGGCGAGCACGCTTCCATTCAGCAGGTGCACACGCTCATTGCCAAAGCGGCCCGTACCACCATCACGGTGAGCGTGAGTGGCGAAACCGGCACCGGCAAAGAGCTGGTAGCCAAGGCCATCCACTTCCAATCGAGCCGGTCCGCACAATCGTTTGTGGCCGTCAACATGGCGGCCATCCCGCGCGAGCTAGTGGAGAGCGAGCTGTTTGGGCACGAAAAAGGCGCCTTCACGGGAGCGGTGGCGCGCCGCGTGGGCCGGCTGGAAGAAGCCAACGGCGGCACCCTGTTCCTAGATGAAATTGCCGACCTCGACCTGAGCTTGCAGGCCAAGCTGCTGCGCGTGCTGCAGGAGCGCGAGGTGACGCGGGTGGGCGGCAACCAGGCCGTGTCGTTCGACGTGCGCCTGATAGTGGCCACCCACCGCGACCTGCTGGCCGAGGTGCAGGCCGGCCGCTTCCGCGAAGACCTGTACTACCGCCTGTTGGGTTTGCCCATTGCCCTGCCGCCGCTGCGCCTGCGCGGCAACGACGTGCTGCTGCTGGCCGAAGTGTTTGTGCGCGACTTCTGCGCCCAGAACAACCTGCCGCCACGCCTGCTTACCGACTGCGCCCGCGACCGCCTCAAAGCCCACCCTTTCCCCGGCAACGTGCGCGAATTGAAGGCGGTGGTGGAGCTGGCCGCCGTGCTGGCCGACGGGGAGCTGATTGAGGGCGACGACCTGCCCCTGCGCGCCGGCCGCACCAACACCATTGGGCCGGGCAGCCAGTTGTCGTTGCGTGAGCAAACCACGGCCATCGTGCAGAACTGCCTCGACGAGATGGAGGGCGACGTGCTGGCCGTGGCCGCCCGCCTGCGCATCGGCAAATCAACCATTTACCGGATGATACAGCAGCAGGAATTGCACGTAAGCTGATATCGTAGCCTTGTACTTGCTACCTTGCCCCTGCGTTCTACCTGGCCTAGCCTTTTCCCAATGATGCGTCGTTCCCGCTCTCCCCGCTTGGCCCGCCGAAAGGCCGTGCCCAGCACCTGGCGGGCGGCAGAGCGGGCGGCCCGCCGGGCGGGCTGCGCCCAGCCCGGCACTGAAGCCCTACCGTTCGGCAACGGCCTAGCCGACAAGGTGCCGCTCATCCTGTTCAGCTACGACTTGCGGCGCCACCGGCTGCTGCATTGCAACCAGCATTGCCAAACCGTGCTGGGCTATTCGGCCCAGGAGCTAATCGACCAGGGTGCCCAACTGGCCGCGACCATGCTGCACCCCGATTCGCGGAGGCAGGCGCAGCGCAACGACCTGCGCTCGCTGCTGAGCGTTCAGCGGCCGCTGAGCTGGGACTGCCGCATACGGCACCGCGACGGCAGTTGGCGCTGGCTGCGCCTGCGCCTGCGCGCCAGCGTGCTAAGCGCCGACGGCGACATTTTGGAGGTGATGGGCACCGCCGAGGACGTGACGCGCCACCGGGCCGCCGTGGAAGAACTGCGCCACAACCGGCACCTGCTGCGCCAGGTGGTGGACCTGGTGCCGAACCTGATTTACATCTACGACCTGCGCCAGGAGCAGAACATTTACTCCAACCGGCGCTTGGAGCTGGTGCTGGGCTACTCCTGCGAGGAAATGCTGGCTTTTCCGCAGGGGGCTTTGCTGCCCGGCATACTCTCGGCCGAGGAGGAGGCACGGCTGCGCACCCACTGGGACGAAGTGACGCGGCTGCCCGACGGCGAAGTGCTAACCCTGGAATACAGCGCCTACCACCGCAATGGCTCGGTGCGGTGGCTGCGCAGCACCCACACGCCGTTTGGGCGCGCCGCCAACGGCGAAGTGACGAGCATCATTGGGGTGGCCGAGGACGTGACCGACCGGCGCATCACCGATGCTCACCGCCGCGCCGCCAGCGCCCGCCTGGCCGAGCAGCACCGCCTGTTCCGGCAGGTGATTGATGCCTTGCCGCACCCCATCTACCTCAAAGACGGCCACGGCAACTACTTGTTGGCCAACCGCGCGATGGCCGAGCTCTACGGCCTGACGCCGGAGGAACTGGTGCGCGTCGAGGCGGCCCAGCTGCCTGGGCTGAACCGCGGCGATGCCGCCCGCTACATCGAGCAGGACCGGCAAGTGCTGACCACCGGCCAGGACCTGACCATTGAAGAGTCGTACACCAATCCTGAGGGCACGGTGTCGTGGTTTAGCAGCGTGAAGCGCCTGTTTGTGCGCGACGACGGCACGGCCCAGGTGCTGGGCCTGGACAGCAACATCACCGAGCTGAAGCGCACCCAGCAGGCACTCGAAAAAGCTATTGGCGATGCGCAGGTGGACGTGCAGGCCAAAGAGGACTTTCTGGCCAACATGAGCCACGAAATCCGGACGCCGCTGCACGGCATTCTGGGCCTGACCGGGGTGCTGTCCAAAACCGCCCTCAGCCGCAGCCAGCACGACTACCTGCGGCTGCTGGGCGAGTCGGCCGAGCACCTGCTCACGGTGCTGAACGACGTGCTGACCACCGCCCGCCTCGGCGCGGGCAAGCTGCTGCCCGAAACCACCCCCTTCAACCCCGCCGAGCTGCTGAGCGGCTGCGCGGCCCTGCTGCGGCCTCGGGCCCGCGAAAAGGGCCTGCGCCTGCGCATCGACAAGCCCGCCCGGCTGCCCGAGGTGCTCGGCGATGCCCACCGGTTGCGTCAGGTGCTGCTCAACCTGGTCAGCAACGCCATCAAATTCACTGAAACCGGGCAGGTGCGGCTGCGCTGCCGCTTGGTGCCCGCCCCCCGGCAGCACGCCGAGCCCGCCAATACGGTGTGGATGCAATTCACGGTGAGCGATACCGGCGTGGGCATTGCCCCCGAAACCCTGGACAAGGTATTCGAGCCCTTTGCGCAGGCCGCCGCCAGCACCGACCGCGAATACGGCGGCTCGGGCCTGGGCCTGAGCATTTCCGAAGGCCTGGTGCGCCTGATGGGCGGCACCCTGCGCGTGAGCAGCGAGTTGGACCGCGGCAGCACCTTTGCCTTCACCTTGGCGCTGCAGCCGGTAGCGGTGGCGGCCCCCGCGCCCGCCACCGCCACGCCGCCCCCCAACCCCACCGACGCTGGCCGCATTCTGCTGGTGGAAGACAACCTGGTGAACAGCCTGCTGGCCGAGACCGTGCTCCGCAACTGGGGCTGGCAGGTGACTACCGCCGCCAGCGGCCCGGCCGCCATTCAGCTCTTCGAGCACCGCCCCTTCGACCTGGTGCTGATGGACATTCAGATGCCGGGCATGGACGGCGAAACCGCCGCCCGCGCCCTGCGCCAGCACCCCGACGCGGCCCGCGCCGCCACGCCCATCATCGCCCTTACGGCCCGCGCCCAGGCCGGCGAGGCCGAGCGCCTACAGGCTGTGGGCTTCGATGGCTACCTGGCCAAGCCTTACCGCGAAGAACAGCTCCTCGAAACCATGCGCGCCGTGCTGGCCCGCCACACCGCCGCCTCCGAACCCCTCATTGCTTACCAAACGCCCGATTCCATGCCTTCTGCAAAACCGCTTTACGACCTAAGCAACGTGCGCCAGCTGGTGCGCAACGACGAAGCCATTGTGCGCCGCTTGGCCTGGGCCTTTATCGAAACCACGCCCGCCATTCTCACCGCCCTCGACGAAGCCCTGGTGAAGCCCGACTGGGAAGCCGTGGGCGACGCCGCCCACCACCTCAAAAGCTCGCTCGACGGCCTGGGCGTGGAAAGCCTGCGCCTCGTCATCCGCGAGATTGAGGGCTACGGCAACGAAGCCCCCACCCCCGCGCACGCAGCCCGCCAGATTGCCCAGGTGCGCGCCGTGACCGAGGAGGTGATGGCCAGCCTGCGCGCCGAGTTTCCGGAGCAACGCTAGGCGCGGCCCCGCCGACGGCCGGCAGGGCTGCTTCGGCCGAAATGCCCAAATCTTATTGAAACCTGCCCCGACTATTTGGGGTTGAATACTCAACGGCAGCTTCCCGACCGAAGCCGCTTCTTATCCACCCGCTTTTTCGTATTATTTATGTTCCTGTTCATGCTCGGCCTTCTCGTTATCACGGCCATTCTCGCCTACAGCACCGTCACGGATGTAAAAGAAATGCTTGTCCCCGAACCCGTTCGGGTAAAGTAGTTTCCCAGTATTCTGCCCCTGTAGTAAATAAAAAAAAGCAGCCCGAGAGCTGCTTTTTTTTTTGCCTTTAAAACCGGCGAGCCGGTTGCGATTTGGTAATGATTACCGGATAACCAGCTTGCACATCTGGCTGGTGTTGTCCGACTCCAGGCGCACGTAGTAGAGGCCGTTGGTGAACTTGCTCAGGTCGAGCATTTTGGTGTACCGGTCGTTGAGCTCCGTCAGCGTTTCGCGGTACATCACCGAGCCGATGACATTGAGCACGCTTAGCTCGACTTTTTTGCCCTGCAGGTTGTTGATGGTGAGGTGCACGATGCCCGTGCTGGGGTTGGGGTACACCACCAGGGTCTTTTCGTCGGCGCCGGGCTTGCTGCCTTGCTGGCCAGGACGGTGCATGACGGCGGCCGATGCGTCGGGCAAAGAGCCGAGCAGGGAGCCGAGGCTCAGACAGGCACACAATAACAGGGGCAGAAAGTAGCGTTGCATCATAGTATAGTTAGCGGGTGGGGAAAGGAGCGCCGAGCGTAGAGAGGATAACGAAAAGTGTTGATTTTAGTTTGGCAAAGATACGGCGGTTAATTTGTCGGGCCACCGGTATATACTAAAACCTCGATGAAGTACGGCGTTTTCGCTTCCATTGTTCTCCTTTTGCCGACCAACTAAGTGGATATTATCTTGATTGGCGGCGGGCTGGCCGGTTTGGCGGCTGCGCTGGACCTGGCCGGGCGCGGCCACCGCGTGGCCCTGGTGGAACGCAAGCAGTACCCCTTTCACAAGGTGTGCGGCGAATACGTGAGCAACGAAGTGCTGCCCTACCTGCGCCGCCTTGGGGCCGACCCGACGGCGCTGGGGCCGGCCGCCATCACGCAGTTTCTGCTCTCGTCGCCGGGCGGGCGCAGCCTTACGGCGCCGCTCGATTTGGGCGGTTTCGGCGTGAGCCGCTTCGTGCTCGATGATTTTCTGTACCGGCTGGCCGTGGCGCGGGGCGTCACCTTCTACTTGAAAAGCACGGTGACGGACGTGGCCTTCGATGCCGCTGCCGACCGGCACATGGTGTCGCTGGCCGATGGCCGGCAGCTGGCGGCCCGCGTGGTGCTGGGCACCTACGGCAAGCGCGCCAACCTCGACCGGCAGCTGCAGCGCGGCTTTTTTGGGCAACGCTCGCCCTACCTCGGCGTAAAATACCACCTGCGCCTGCCCGGCTTTGCGCGCAATGTGATTGCGCTGCACAACTTCGCCGACGGCTACGCGGGCATCTCGGCCATTGAGGCCGACAAGCTGTGCTTCTGCTACCTCACCACCCGCGAAAACCTGCGGCGCCACGGCGCCATTCCGGCCATGGAAGCCGAGGTACTGGCGAAGAACCCGCGGCTGCGCGAAATTCTGGGCGCGGCCGAGGTGCTGTATCCGCAGCCGGAGGTGATTAATGAGATTTCCTTTGCGCCGAAGCAGCCCGTAGAACAACACATTTTGATGGTTGGCGACGCGGCCGGGCTCATCACGCCGCTTTGCGGCAACGGCATGGCCATGGCGCTGCACGGCGCGGCCTTAGCGGCGGCGGCAGCGCACGACTTTCTGACCCAGAAAACCTCGCGGGCGGGCATGGAAACGGCGTATGAGCGAGCCTGGCAGGCGCAGTTTGGAGCGCGGCTGCGGGTGGGCCGGGCGGTGCAGCGGCTGTTTGGGGGGCCGGTGCTGAGCGAGCTGGTGGTGGGTGGCCTGCGCCACTGGCCCGGCGCGGTGCAGGCGCTGATGCGGCGCACGCACGGCCGGGAATTCTAAGCCACGCGGGGCCACGCCAAAAAGTTATTAACCCGATTTTAATCCGGCGGCGCGCAAAACCGGTTGTTCTCCCGTAAATAGGGCTTGCCAAGGCACGGAGACTTTTCCGGGCGGCGGCGTTGCCCTCCTTCCGCCCGTAATTTCTTCCCGGCATGCCGAGTTATTTAGGTGCCATTGGCACCGCCAATCCTGTCCACCGCATTGCCCAGCCGCAGATAGCCGAGTTTATGGCCGGGGCCCTGGGCTTTGGCGAGGCCGACACGCGCAAGCTGCGGGCGCTGTACCGCGTGTCGGGCATTGAGCACCGCTACTCAGTGCTGCCCGACTACGGCCGCGCCAACGGCGAGTATACTTTCTTCCCCAATACGCCCGACCTGGAGCCTTTTCCGACCGTGGGCCAGCGCATGGCTGTGTATCGGCGCGAGGCGCTGCCGCTGGCCGTAGAAGCCGTGCGCAACTGCCTGGGCCAGGTGCCCGACGTGGCCGTGGGCAGCATCACGCACCTCGTGACGGTGAGCTGCACGGGTATGTACGCGCCGGGACTGGACATTGAACTGGTGCGGGCGCTGGGGCTGCGGCCCGATGTGCGCCGCACCTGCGTGAACTTCATGGGCTGCTACGCGGCCGTGAACGCCGTGAAACTGGCCGATGCTTTTTGCCAAGCCGATGCGGCGGCCCGTGTGCTCATTGTGAGCGTGGAGCTGTGCACGCTGCACTTCCAGAAAAGTCCGGAGGAAGACCACCTCGTGAGCAACGCGCTGTTTGGCGATGGCGCGGCGGCTTGCCTGGTGCAGGCCGGGCCGCTGCCCAACGAGGCGCCCAGCCTGGCTCTGCAGGCTTTCCACTGCGGCCTGGAGCCCGACGGGCACGACGACATGGCCTGGCACATCAACGACTTCGGGTTTGAGATGACGTTGAGCAGCTACGTGCCCAAGCTCATTCAGCGCGGCATTGGCAAGCTGACGGACGGGCTGCTGGCCAGCCTGCCGGTGCAGCTGGGCGACATCCGGCACTTCGCCATCCACCCCGGCGGCCGCAAGATTCTCGAAACCATCGAAACCGAGTTGGGCCTGACGCGCCACGACAACCGCCACGCCTACCGTGTGCTGCGCGACTACGGCAACATGTCGTCGGCCACGGTGCTGTTTGTGCTGCGCGAGGTGCTGGCCCACGCCACGCCCGCCGACCACGGCGCGCCGGTGCTCAGCTTCGCTTTCGGCCCGGGCCTGACCATGGAAGCCATGCTGTTGCAGTTAACAGTTAGCAGTGAACAGTTAGCAGTTGGAGCACATGAGCAGCAGGAAGCAACGGCACCAGAACTGCTAACTGCTCACTGATAATTGCTCACTGAATATGTTCGCAGAACGCGCCTCCGGCCCGGAGCTGATGGACGACCTGACGCTGGCATCTGACGCCCTGCGCCAGAACCTCGACGAGCTGGAAACCATCAATACCTGGCTGGGCGGCTACGCGCCGGTGCTGGATGCGCTCAACCGGCTGCGGCCCCGGTTTCCGGCCGGCCGGGCCCTGCGCGTGGCCGACCTGGGCAGCGGCGGCGGCGACACGCTGCGCCAAATAGCCCGCTGGGGCCGGAGAAAGGGCGTAGCAGTGGAACTAACCGGCATCGATGCTAATGAATTTATGCTGGAATACGCGGCCGGCAAAAGTCAGGCTTACCCCGAAATCAGCTACCGGCAGTTCGATATTTTTTCGCCCGAGTTCCAGACCCAGCCCTACGATGTGTTGACGTGCAGCCTGTTCTGCCACCACTTTACGGACGAGGAACTGGTGACGCTGCTGCGGCAGTGGCAGCAGCAGGCGCAGGTGGCCGTGGTCGTCAACGACCTGCACCGGCACTGGCTGGCCTACCACAGCATCAAATGGCTGACGCGGCTGCTGGGCGGCTCCTACCTGGTGCGGCACGACGCGCCGTTATCAGTAGCCCGCGCCTTTCGGCGCGCCGACTGGGTGGCACTGCTGGCGCGGGCTGGCATCACGCGTTATGAGCTGCGCTGGCGCTGGGCCTTTCGCTGGCAGGTGATTATACACGGCGTTTAATTGCGAAATAAAGGACGGTCATGCTGAGCGTAGTCGAAGCATCTCTACCGCGCAACGCAATTCAATTGACGGGATTTACTACTACGGTAAAGATGCTTCGCTGCGCTCTGCATGACCGTCCTTTACCCCCACAAGCTGGCCGCTACCCGGAACGTGTTGGCGTGGGCTTCCACGATGTCGATAATGCGCTCGGAGTAGCCGCCTCCCATGCACACCACCACAGGCAGCTGGTGACGGTGGCAGAGGCTGAGCACGATTTCATCGCGCCGGCGGCAGCCGTCGCGGGTGAGGCCGAGGTGGCCCAGCTTGTCGGTGGCCAGCACATCGACGCCGGCGAGGTAGAACACGAAATCGGGCTGCACCTCGGCCAGCAGACGCGGGAACGTGTCGGCGAGCAGCTTCAGGAACGGGGCGTCGTCGGTGCCGTCGGGCAGGGGCAGGTCGAGGTCGGACTGCTCTTTGCGGGCGGGATAGTTGCGGGCGCCGTGCATGGAGAAGGTGAACACACGCGGCTCGTGCTGGAAAATGGTGGCCGTGCCGTTGCCCTGGTGCACGTCGAGGTCGACAATGAGCACCTGGCGGGCGTGGCCGTGGGCCAGCAGCCAGGCGGCCGCGGCGGCCTGGTCATTTAGCAGGCAGAAGCCCTCGCCCCGGTCGCGAAACGCGTGGTGCGTGCCGCCCGCAATGTTGAACGCCACGCCGTGCGTGAGCGCCCGGCGCGCGCACTCAATGGTGCCGCCCAGGATGGTGATTTCGCGCTCAAACAGCTCCGCCGACCACGGGAAGCCGGTGGCCCGTTCCTCCTGCCGGGTGAGCTGGCCGAGGCGCAGGCGCTGATAGTAGCCGGCGTCGTGCACGCGCAAAATGTCCTCGTCGGGCGGCGGCTGGGCGGCGAAGAAATCGGCTGTTGTGGCCGTGCCTTCGCGCAGGAGCTGTTCGGGCAGCAGCTCATACTTCAGCATCGGAAAGCGGTGGCCGTCGGGCAGCGCGTGGGCGTAGTTGGGGGCGAAGGCAATGGAGAGCATCGGGCAGGCAACAATATAAACGCCGCAATGGCTGCGGCATTCGGATTCCGTTGAGGCAAGAAAACAGCGCTGATTTATTGCAATGCGTGACTAGCGGTGGCGAAACGAGCGGCGCGGGGCGGCGGCGTTATCATGTTGGCCTCATGCAAAGAAGCTAAGTTTGCCCAAAGCCAACGGGCTGAGTGGCTCACGGCGGTCTGTGGCCAGACCAAACTTTTGCCAGTGTCCGCTACGTTCTCCGGGCCGGACTGTTTATTTCAACTACCTGGTTTATTTGTTTCTGCCCTCACCTCCCCTGCTATGAAAACCCTCTTATTCTTCATGCTGCTCAGCTTTTGGCTGCTGGCGGGCACCGCGCAGGCCCAGCCGGGCGGCGCAGCCCTGGCCGCCGGGCCGCCGCAAACCGAATTGCCCGGCCAGGGCCCTGGCGAGGCGCCCATCAAAGCGGTGCCGCGCGCCGGCCACCAGGCCAAGCCGCGCCGCCTCGACGCCAACGGCCAGCCCAACGCCCGGCAGG
>NZ_JAUQON010000013.1 GCF_030580955.1 Hymenobacter convexus
TTCTTTACCTCGGTAGTAATTCAATCGAAAGGATTTACTACTGAGGTAAAGATGCTTCGCGACGCTCTGCATGACGTTCTATATATCATATCCTCCCCTACTTATCCTCGTCCCGGTCAAACGGGTTGCCGGGCTTCACCAGTATCACCCGTTCGCGCTCTACTAGCACCTGGCCGGGCCGGGCGCCCCGGGGCTTGCGCACGAATTTTTTGGGCGTGACCGTGACCGGGCACAGCGTGTCGTGCTGGCGCTTGGAGTACCAGCCGGCCAGCATGGCGGCATGCTCCACTACGGGCTCCGGTATGGTCTGGCCGGCGCGGTGCCGGATGACGACGTGCGAGCCGGCCACGTCTTTGGCATGCAGCCAGAGGTCCTCTTTGTGCGCGTATTTCTGGGTCAGCAGGTCGTTGTTTTCGGCGCTCCGGCCTACCAGAATGGTAAAGCCCCGGTCCTCGAACACCTTGAAGGGCAGTTCGCCGGGCACTTTAGCACCCGGAACCGCCGGGTCGAGGCCGTGGAGCTTGCGCCAGGCGCGCAGGCCGCGCAGTTCGGCCAGCGCGGGCAGGGTGTCCATTTCCTCCAGCCGCTCCAGGGCCGTGAGGGCTTCGGCCTCGCGCCGGGCGATGCGCTCGGTGAGCTGGCGCTCTTCAATTTGCTGGTTTTTGCCCTTGCGGTAGAGGTTTTCGGCGGTGAGCTGGGGCTTTTCGTTGGGCTTCAGCTTGATGACTTTGGGCTGGTTGGTATAGAAATCCAGCACCTCAATCTGCTCGGCGCGCGCCGGAATCTCGTGCAGGTGCGCCATGATGAGGTCGGCGGTGTGGCGGTATCCGGCTTCGTGCGCCAGCGCGTGCAGGCGCTTGCGGGCGTGCACGGCGGCCGTGCCGGCTTCGTCGGCGCGGCGCTCCAGCAACTGCCGCAGCTGCCTGGTTTCCATTTCCAGCGCGCGGCGGCCCAGTGCCATGGGCACGAAGCGGCGCAGGGCGGCAACGGGGTCATGGCCGGGCAGCGTTTCCAGAATGTCGCCCAGCGGCAGCAGGCTCAGCCGCGTGCGGCCCTCAAATTGGATGATGTAATAATGCGCGGGTTTCTCGAGCTGGGCCAGCACCTGGTTTACCAGCCGGGTTTTGGTTTCGGCCGGAGCCAAGTCGTAGCCCTGGGTGCGGAGGTAGCGCAGGGGCAAATCGGCCAGCGGCGGCGGGAGCTTGCCGGTTGCCAGCGGTAGCGCCTTGGCTTGCGGCTTCAGTTCCGCATCAGCCAATAGCTTTTGCTGAAAAAGCTGGGCCGGCGCATCGGGCGCGGTGCGGAAAATGGCATTCGGCCGCGGGCCGTAGAGCTTGAAGACTAGCCGGGCGCCGCTCCGAAAATTCACTTGCAGCACCCGGTCCTGCGGCCACGCGGCCACGCTTTCCACCTGCTCGCCCAGCAGAGCCGGAAACAAATCCACCGAATTGGCCCGGGCGCGCTGGAAGGTTTCGGGCAGCGCCAGCGCCGGGAATGTGGCGCCCAGCTGCGCCTTCAGCCAGAATTCCTGGCTGCCGTTGCTGAGCCCAATCACCAGCTCGTCCTTTTCCTGCGTGAAGCACACGGCCACGCGGTAGCCCCGCAGCCGCTCGGTGAGGGCGGGGGCCAATTGGCGTAGGAAATAGTAGTTGGTGTGCATTAAAAGAGCGTCTCAGTGTTTCAATAATCCTGGCCGGATACCAGCCGAAGGCATTACGGCAAAAACTTCAGCCCCCGCGTGCAACGTGTGATGCAGCGTAACGGTCAACCAACCACCAGGCAACATCCCGTGCGGCCTCCATCCGGTTTCCCGAGCTATGAACAAATACCTGCTTCTCGTCATTTTAGGCCTGGGTCTGTCTTCGTGCAAGAAAGATGACGCTGAAAATCCAGCGGTTGTCACTGCTGGATTCAACCAAGATTTTTCCCTCTATTCCCAGCAGCAGGCCTCCTTGCCCCTGCCAACCCAGCCGGAACTGGCCATTGCCGTGACGGACCTTCGCTTCTCTATCTGCCCTCGAAACGCCAACTGCTTGGTGGCCGACTACGCGGTACCTACACTTCGTATTACCGACGCCCAGGGCAGCATGCAGCAGCTGAATATCCCGACCAATTTCTACGGTCGAAGAACTTCCGACTGGATTGACACGACCAGCGTCCGCGCCAACGGCCGACGCTACCTGCTTACGTACGTGAACTGGCAGGTTCAGGGAGATTATTACGCGGCAACAAAGGAGAACATCAAGTTGACATTTCGCGTCAGCAGATGACGTGCTTAAGCCGGCCGCCCGACGTTGTCCCTACACCTCCACCCGCAGCCCGTCGTAGGCCAGCCGAATCCAGTCCGGCAGTTCCGCCTCCACCTCCTGGTGGCGGCCCAACTGGTGGCTGATGTGCGTGAGGAAAGCCCGCTTGGGCGCGGCTTCTTGCAGTACCGCCACGGCTTGGGCCAGGGTGAAGTGCGAGATGTGCTCCTCCCGCCGCAGGGCGTTGAGCACAATCACGTCGGCGTCGCGCAGCTGGGCACGGGTGTCGGGGCCGATGTGGTTGGCATCCGTCAGGTAGCAGAAGCCGCCGATGCGAAAGCCCAGCACCGGCAGGCGGTGGTGCATGGCGCGCAGCGGCAGCACGGGCACGCCCATCACATCAAAGGGCTCGTCGTCGCGCTCGATGGGGTGCAGCGTCACGCGGGGCACGCCGGGGTATTTATGCTCCGCGAAAATGTAGGCGAATTCCTGCTGCAGCTGGCGCAGCACGCGCGGCTCGCCATACACCGGCATGTCGGTTTGCTGCCGGAAATTGAAGGCCCGAATGTCGTCGAGGCCGGCCGTGTGGTCCTTGTGCTCGTGCGTGAAAAGCAGCGCATCGAGGTGCGTGACGCGGGCGCGCAGCATCTGCTGCCGGAAATCAGGCCCCGAATCAATCACGAAGCTGCGCCCGGCCACGGCCACGTGCACCGACACGCGCAGGCGCTGGTCGCGGTGGTCGAGCGAGCGGCACACGGCGCAGGTGCACCCAATCATGGGCACGCCCGAGGAGGTGCCCGTGCCGAGGAAGGTTACTTGCACTTTGTTGAATTAAAAATTAAGAATTAAAAATTAAGAATTGTCCTTGCCAACTTCGCAACAATTGCAAAGTCAGCACATTGACATTTTTAATTCTTAATTTTTAATTCTCAATTCAATTAGCCCACGTACTGCTTCACCACGCGCACCAGGGCGTCGAAATCGAGCGGCTTGGGCAGGTAATCGGTCACGCCGGCCTCGCGGAACTGGTCCATCGAGTAGTTGTTGGCGTTGCCGGTGATGGCGATAATGGGCAGCTTATTGATTTTGGGGTCGGCGTGGGCCCGGATTTCGCGGGTGCACTGCATGCCGTCTTTCACCGGAATGTTGATGTCCATCAGCACGCAATCGACCGGGGTCGATTCGATTTGCTTCAGCACCTCGCCGCCGTTCTTCGCCAGCACAATTTTGTATTTCTGGAGCTCGAGAATTTTGCGGGTGAGGTTAAGAATCACCGAGCTGTCCTCAGCAATCAGAATGGTTTTGGATTGGGTATCGACGGACATGAGCGTGGGGTTGGGATGGGTTTAGGTGGTAGAATTCAGAGAGATGAATGTCGGTATTACACGGCCGACGTGCTGGTAGCTCGCTCCACGGCGCCAGGATATTCGGCGACGAACTGTGCAAAGTAATGTTCCAAAAGTCGAAAGCCCGCGGCGGCATCGTCCATGCGGCCTTCTTTGAGCTGGTGCTCCAGGTGGCGGGCCTGGGCCGCGAGGGCCACCCCGCCCAGTGTGGCGGCCGTGCCTTTGAGCTGGTGCAGCATGGGCAGCAGTTCGCGGAACTGGCCTTCGGCGGCGGTGGGGGCGGCGTCGCGGAGCAGGTCGCCGGCTTCCTGCTCGAACTCCTGGTAGAGGTCGGACGTAAATTCGGGGCCACCCAATTCCACCAGCTGGCGCAGAATGGCCTCGTCGAGGGTGGGCTCGCCGGCCACGCCCGGGGCGGGCGTGGGCAGGGGCGCGGCGGCTTCGGTGGCGGTAGCGGCGGGGGCGTCGGCGGACCGGGCATTGCGCGGGCGCAGCCAGCGGTGCAGCACTTCGTAGAGGTGGCGGCTTTTCACGGGCTTGCCCACGTAGTCGTCGAGGCCCTGACGCATGAAGCGGCCGGCGTCTTCCTGCATGGAATAGGCCGTCATGGCCACCACGGGCGGGCACTGAGAGCCCAGCAGGCGCCGGATTTCGGCCGTGGCCGCCACGCCGTCCATGTCCGGCATCTGGATGTCCATGAAAATGATGTTGTACTCCGCGCCCGGGGCCGTCACCATGGCAATGGCTTCGGGGCCGCCGCCGGCCACGTCCACCTCGCAGCCCAGCTTGGTGAGCAGGCGCTGGCCCACCTTCTGGTTGATGGCGTTGTCATCGACGAGCAACACGCGCGGCGAAGCTTCAAACGGCTGGAATACCGGCTCGCGCGCGGGCACCAGCGCCGTTGTTTCGCCGGTTGGCGCTTCGCGGGCACTGATGGTGAACCAGAACACCGAGCCTTCGCCCTCGTCCGAGAGCACCCCGATTTCGCCGCCCAGCAATTCGGCCAGCTGCCGGCTGATGCTCAGCCCCAGGCCCGTGCCGCCGTAGGCCTTGCTGGGCGTGGTGTCGAGCTGGGTGAAGTTGGTGAAGAGCAGGCTGGCGTTGTCGGTCGAAATGCCGATGCCGGAGTCCTGCACGGCAAAGCGCAGGGTGTGGTGCTCGCCGTCGGTGCTCACGCTGCTCACCACAATGGCCACCGTGCCCTCGTTGGTGAACTTGATGGCGTTGGCCACCAGGTTGCTCAGAATCTGGAGCAGGCGCACTTCATCGGTAATCACGAAGCGCGGCGTGTGCGGCGTGATGTGATAGGTGAAGCGAATGTGCTTCTGCTCGGCCCGGTAGATGAACAGGGCGCGGATGCGCTCCATCACGGCCTGCAGCTCGATGGGTGCCTCGTGAATCTGGAGCTTGCCGGCCTGGATTTTCGACAAGTCCAGGATGTCGTTCAGGATGGTGAGCAGGGCGTCGGAGCTTTTGCGCAGCGTGTCCACGTAGTCGAGCTGCTCGTCGGTTTCCACCGTCTGGTCGAGCAGGTCAATCATGCCGATGATGCCGTTCATGGGCGTGCGCAGCTCGTGGCTCATGTTGGCCAGGAACTGGGTTTTGGCTTCCAGGGCGGCTTCGGCCTCGTCCTTGGCCAGGCGCAGGTCGTCCTGCATCTGCCGGATTTCGGTCACGTCACGGGCAATGCCTTCGGTGCCGTACTGGCCGGGCTCACCGGTGGCTTCCTCGCCTTCCGGTGCCGTGGCCATGCGGGCGTTCACCAGCACGCTCACGGGGTAGCCGTCCTTGTGCCACATCTGGGTTTCGAAGTTGCGCAGGCCGCCGCTGCGCTCGGCCTCGGTATTGGCGCGGGCCATGTCGTCGGCATCCACGAAGTACGACGCCACGGGCCGGCCCATCACTTCCTCGGGCTCATAGCCCAGCACCTCGCGCACCGAAGGGCTGACGATGGTGAGCAGCCCTTCGCCGTCGGTGCGGTAGTAGATGTCCTGAAACGACTCGAAGATGGAGCGGAACTTCTCTTCCTGCGCTTCCAGGGCCAGCTGGGCGCGCTTTTGCTCGGTGATGTCGTGGGCAATGGCCGAAATTTCCTCAAACGAGCCGTCGCCCAAGTAAATCGGGTTCAGGTAGATGTCGGTCCACACGTCGTAGCCGCGGGCGTCGCGCAGGCGCATCTCGAAGCGCTGGGCCTGGCCCTTGGCAGCGGCCTCGTAGTGGTGCACGAAGGTGTCGCGCTCGGCTTCGGGCATGTGGGCCAGGTCGGCGTCCCACACGTTGAGGCCGCGTACGGGGTAGGTGCCGTTGCGCCGCAGGAACAGGGCCGCGTAGTTGCGGTTGAAGTTCATGAGCTGGGCGCGGGTGTTCACCGTCCACATCACGTGCGAGCCGCTTTCGAAGATGGCGTTCAGGCGGGCCGTTTGCTTGCCAATCTGCTCCTCGTTGCGCTTGCGCTCGATGGCCAGCGCCACCTGGTTCGAGATGAAGTGCAGCACGTCGAGGTCGCCGGGTGTGTAGGCGTCGGCCCGGGTGTAGTCCTGCACGGCCAGCACGCCGATGATGCGGTCGCCGATGCTCAGCGGCGAGGCCAGCATCACCTCGGGCACGAGGCCGTGGGCGGCCACCGTGCCGCTGCGCACCAGCTGCTGAAAGTCGGTGTGGGTGAGGTAGCGCGGCTGTCCGCCGGCAATGATGTATTCCGACACGCCGTTGCCGAACGGCAGCGCGCCTTTGGGCCGGTGCTGGGGGTGCTGGTCGACGTGGTAGGCAAACTGCAGCTGCGTGCGGGCGTCGTCGCAGAGAGCAATGAACAGGTTGCTGGTTTCGATAATCTTACTCAGCTCGCGGTGAATGGCGCCGTAGAGACTGGGCAGGTCCTTGGCCGAAATGGCCAGGTTGGCGATGCTGTAGTACACCTTCTGCAGGCGCTCGGCCTTGATGCGGTCGGTGATGTCGTGCAGAATGGCGCGGCTGCTGGCCGGCTGGCCTTCCTCGCGCACCACGCTCATGCTCCCAATCAGGTGCACGGGCTTGCCCTGGTTGGTCAGAAACACGGTTTCGACCTTGTTCACCGGCTCACCGTCATACAGGTTGCGCAGCTGATAGAGGAGCTTGGCCTTATAATAAGGATGCACCACGTCGGCCAGGGTGCGGGTGGCCAGCTCGGCGTCGGTATAGCCCAGCTTCTCCTTCCAGGCCTTGTTCACGAACAGGAAGCCGTTGTCGGCGCTGAGGTGCTGCACCAGGTCCTGGGCGTTGTCGAGGAAATCCTGCAGGTGGGTGCTGTCGCCGGCCAGGGCCGGGCTGGGCGCGCTCAGGCTGGGCAGCTCGTGGCCGGCCATCCACATGCCGGTTACGTTGCCGGCGGCATCGTGCGTGAAGCCGGCCTGCCAGCGCAGCGGGCGCAGCTGGCCGCTGCGCGTGAGCAAGGTTTGCTCGTAGCAGGGCGCCAGGGTCTGGGTTTCGATGCTTTCGCGGAACTCGCGCTTGCGCACTTCCCGCTCGGGCTGGGGCGCCAGCATCTGGTAAAAAAGCTGGCCGATTACTTTGTCGCGCGGGTAGCCGGTCAGGGTCAGGAAGCCTTCGTTGACTTCCACAATGGCGCCCTGGCGGTCGGTCAGCAAATACACCTGCCCCAACTGGTCGAGCAGCGCGGCCAGAGGCGGCGCCACGGGGCGGGTTGAAGAAGCAGCCGAAAATGAAGCCATACAATAACGCGTGCTGCGTGTTGAATTTCGTGCTAATATAGCCAGTGCCGGGCCGGGCCGCGGTGTAAATTTGGCCAAAATAAAATAACGACTAACGTGGAGTGGCCTTGGCCGCGCCCATATCGCCCTTTGCCGCCGTCCTCCGCTCCGCGCCTGCTCTTCACCGTCACCACCGACCTGTGCTTCGACCAGCGGATGCAGCGCATCTGCGGCAGCCTGGCCGCGGCCGGCTACCGGGTGCAACTGGTGGGCTGGCAGCGGCCCGCCTCGCCCCCGCTCACCCCGCAGCCCTACCAACAGCACCGCCTGCGCGGTTGGTTTCAACGCGGGAAGCTGTTTTACCTGGAGTACAACCTGCGGCTGTTTTTTTACCTGCTGGGCCAGCGCGCCGCCGCCTGGTGCGCCTGTGACCTCGACACCGCACTGCCCGTGTGGCTGCGGGCCCGGCTCGGCGGCCAGCCCTTCGTGTACGACGCCCACGAGCTGTTCACGGAAGTGCCCGAGGTGGTGGCCCGGCCCGCCGTGCAGCGCATCTGGCGCTGGGTAGAGGGCTTCATCGTGCCACGCGCCCGGCTGGCCTACACGGTGGGCCCGGCCCTGGCGCGGCTGTTTGACCAACGCTACGGCCAGCCCTTCGGTGTGGTGCGCAACGTGAGCCGCCTACGCACCGATGAAGTTTTGCCGCCCGCTCCGAGTGTTGCGCCCCCTGATGGCTACATCCTCTACCAAGGCGCGCTGAACGTGGGCCGGGGCCTCGAAAACCTGCTGGAAGCCATGCCGCAGGTGGCGGGCCGGCTGGTCATTTGCGGCGAAGGCGACCTTTCGGCCGCTCTGCGCGCACAGGCCGAACGGCTTGGCCTGCTGGCCTCGGGAAAGGTGGAGTTTCGCGGCTTCGTGCTGCCCGAGGCGCTGCGCGAGGTGACGCGCCACGCCGCCGTGGGAATTATGCTGCTCGAAAACATTGGCCTGAGCTACTATTACTCACTGGCCAACAAGTTCTTCGATTACGTGCACGCCGGCATCCCGCAGGTCCTCATCGACTTCCCTGAATACCGCGCCCTCAACGACGAGTTCGACGTGGCCGAGTTGGTGACCGACCTGGCCCCCGCTACCCTGGCCGCCGCCCTCAACCGCCTGCTCCGCGACGAGCCAGCCCGCTACCAGCACCTGGCCGCCAACTGCCGCCGCGCCGCGCCGCAGCTCAGCTGGCAGCACGAGGAACGGGAATTGCGGCGGCTGTGGAGCGGCGTGGTGCCGGTAGGTAAGTAGCCAACGCAAGGTCAAAGCCTTTCGCAGAAGGCACAGTTTGGGGCTTGGCTGGGAATTTTGCCAGTTATTTCGGAGAGTATATAGCTGAACGCGCAGCGAATTAGAGACAAATAATATTGCTTTGCTTATACTATCCACTATTGCTCCAATAGATTCAGAATGCCCCACGCCTCTATTCGTTTTTCACTAACCGCTGGACTGCTATTGTTGGCTGGCGTAATACAGGCCCAAACGACTTTCCGCATCGGTCCTCAAGTAAGTCTTAATTGGTCGAACGCGTCCTATTTCAACGATTCCTATCGCCCAAGCGCCCGTGCCGGCTTTGAGGCCGGCGTGTTGGGCAGTCTTGATTTGGGACATGTTTCCTTGCAGCCGGCCCTGCTTTATTCTCAAAAAGGATATTACCTAACCAGTGGCACCGACCAAACCACGGGAATAAACAACGACAACTTTCGTCTCAACTACCTGACCCTGCCTGTTAAGGTGGTGTACGCACGCGCTGATGGCCAGGGCGTACAAGTCTTGGCTGGGGCCTATCTGGGTTTGCTATTAGGAGGTCGCTACGAGCGAGCCTTCACGCACAACAATAGCACGACCGTGACCACCGGCTCCATCATCCCCAATCAAACGCCGCTGAGCTACGAGGAATACTCCTCCCGGCGCCTAGATGCGGGCTTCCTAGTGGGCGTAGGCTACCGCTACAAGCGGGTGCAAGTACAAGCGAACTACTCTTGGGGTGGAACAAACCTTGCCGTCAGCTACCAATTTAAGGGGGTCAATTATGAAAACCCCTTCTATAGAAACCAAGCGGTGCAAGTCTCCTTGGCTTGCTTATTCAATGCCAAAAGCTAGAACCTTGGCGTTATAGCAAACCAAGCACTGGCTTTTATTATTGCTCCAATTCAGGAATTGCAGTTAAAGTGCGTCTCAACTGCTAGCCGAGGGAACGCAAAGGCACGCCGTAGCCCAGAATAAGGCCAAGCAGCAATCCGAGCATCCGGCCCGCTAACTTCGTGAGGATATTCTGCTTTCAGTAAGCGGCCTACAGCATGCTTTTGAGGTAGCTACATCGCGCTCAACTCCACAATTCTTTTCGCTTTGAAAAAACACCTACCCGCCCTGCTCCTCGGCACGGCCTGCTTCGCGGCCGGCGCCCTGGTGGCCCGCCCCAGCGCCCCCGAAGAAATCACCGTGCCCCTGCTGCGCGCCGCCCAGCAGCTCATGGGCCTGAGCTTCACCGATGCCCAGCTTGACTCGACCCGCCGCAACCTGACCGGCTACCGCGACAGCTACGAGGCCCTGCGCAAGCTGGAAATGCCCAACCGCGTGGCCCCGGCCGTGGTGTTCGACCCGCGCCCGCTGCGGCTGCGGCTGGCCCAGGGGGGCAGTGGCGGCAGCGCCGGCCGCCTGCCCGACGCGGGCAAAGTGAAGCTGCCCGCCAACCGCGACGACCTCGCCTTCTATACGGTGCGGCAGCTAGGCGAGCTGCTGCGCACCGGCCTCATCACCTCCGAAGACCTCACCCGCTTCTGCCTCACCCGCCTCAAAAAGTACGACCCCAAGCTGCACTGCGTCATCACCCTCACCGAGGAGCTGGCCTATCAGCAGGCCCGGCAGGCCGATGCAGAAATTAAAGCGGGCAAGTACCGCGGGCCGCTGCATGGCATTCCGTTCGGAGTCAAGGACTTGTTCAGCGCCAAGGGCTACAAAACCACCTGGGGTTCAGTGCCCTACAAGGAGCAGGTGCTGGACGAAGACGCCGCCGTGGTGCAGCGCCTGCGGGAAGCCGGCGCCGTGCTCTGCGCCAAGCTCACGCTGGGCGAACTGGCGCAGGGCGACGTGTGGTTTGGCGAGCGAACCCGCACGCCCTGGGACGTGACCAAGGGCTCCAGCGGCTCGTCGGCGGGCTCGGCCTCGGCGGTGGCGGCGGGGCTGCTGCCGTTTGCCATCGGCACCGAAACGCTGGGTTCCATCATGAGCCCGAGCACGGCCTGCGGCGTCACGGGCCTGCGCCCCACCTACGGCCGCGTGAGCCGCGCCGGCGCCATGGCCCTGAGCTGGACCATGGACAAGGCCGGCCCCCTGGCCCGCTCGGCCGAGGACTGCGCCATCGTGCTGGCCGCCCTCACCGCCGCCGGCCCCGACGCCCGCGACCCCGCCACCCTGCTGGCCCCCAACCGTTTCGAGTACGCCTTTGGCAGCGTGAAAAAGCTGCGCGTGGGCTACATTAAAAAGGCATTCGACCAGGGCTACCCCACCAAGGCCAACGACCAGGCCGCCCTTGAGGCCCTGCGCAAGCTGGGCGTGGAGCTGGTGCCGCTGGAAATGCCTGCGTTGTCGGCCAACAGCCTCCGGTTCATCCTCACGGCCGAGGGCGCAGCGGCGTTCGACGACCTCACCCGCTCGGGCCGCGACGGCCAGATGGTGCTGCAAAACCGCTCTGCCTGGCCCAACACCTTCCGCTCGTCGCGCTTCGTGCCGGCCGTGGAATACATTCAGGCCCAGCGCGCCCGCAGCCTGCTCATCGAGCAGATGGACGAGAAGCTGAAAGGCTTCGACGCCTACATTACGCCCACCTTCAGCGCCAGCCTCGTCACCACCAACTTCACCGGCCACCCGGCCATTGCCCTGCCCAACGGCTTCACTGCCGCCGGCCTGCCCACCACCATCACCTTCGTGGGCCAGCTCTACGAGGAAGGCAAGCTGCTGGCCCTGGCTAAAGCCTATCAGGACGCCACCACGTTTGACGAAAAACACCCAGCGTTGTAACTGTCATGGCGGGATTGTCATTGCGAGCGCAGCGAAGCAATCCGTCCTGTCAAAACCAGCCCCCCCTTCCACCAGAAAGCCCCGGCTCTGCAAAGAGTCGGGGCTTTTGCTTTTAATTTTGTCACATTAATAGGTGAGTCGCTGAGAACAGGACGGATTGCTTCGCTACGCTCGCAATGACCAGAAGCTTCCTCGCAATGACAGAAAACGCCCTTCTTCCGCCCCAAATTCTCGCCCAGCTAGCCCCCACACATGCCGACCCGCGCCCCGTGCTGCTCACCATTGCCGGCCCCACGGCGGTGGGCAAAACGGCCCTGTGCGTGCAGTTGGCCCAGCAATTCCACACCGAAATCGTGTCGGCCGATTCACGCCAGTTCTTCCGCGAGCTGAGCATTGGCACGGCCAAGCCCACGCCCGAGGAGATGCAGGGCGTGCCCCATCACTTCGTCAACAGCCACAGCATTGCGGAGGATTACAGCGCCGGCCGCTTCGCTACCGATGCGCTGGCAGTGCTCCAAGGGCTGTTTCGGAAGCACCAACTGGTCATTCTCACCGGCGGCTCGGGCCTCTACGTGCAGGCCGTGACCGACGGGCTAGACGAGCTGCCCAGCGTGCCGCCCGAAATCCGGCAACAGCTCCAGGCCGAGCTGGCCGCCCACGGCCTGCCCCACCTCGTGGCCGAGCTGGCCGAAACCGACCCCGTGGCCCACGCCCGCATCGACCAGCAAAACCACCAGCGCGTGGTGCGCGCCCTCGAAATCACCCGCGCCACCGGCCGCCCGTTTTCCAGCTTCCACACCGATGGCCCGCCGCCCGAAAACCCACTTTTCCGCAACGTGAAGGTGGCCCTCACCCGCGAGCGGGAGGCGCTTTACCAGCGCATCAACCTGCGCGTGGAACACATGCTGGCCGCCGGCCTCTTGGAGGAAGTGAAATCGGTACTCCCCTACCGCCACCACCACGCCCTGCAAACGGTGGGCTATCAGGAAATTTTCGGGTTTCTGGATGGCGAGTACGACTGGGCCGAAGCCGTGCGCCTACTCCAGCGCAACACCCGCCGCTACGCCAAGCGCCAGCTCACCTGGCTGCGAAGGGACGCAGCGTATCAGTGGGTAGATGTTGGGTAACGGAAGAAAAGGAACGTCATGCTGAGCGCAGCCGAAGCATCTCTACCGCGCAAGTGATTATTTACTGTTGCGGCAGAGATGCTTCGGCTGCGCTCAGCATGACGTTCTTTAGTTAAACCTTTCCCTACCTACACGCTCAAAATCTCCACCATCCGCATAAAGCTCTGGTTGATGAGCTTCTTCTTGTTGATGGTATCTACGAATGGGGTGTACACCAGCTTTTTATCAATGATGCCGGCCATTACGTTGCGCATGCCGTTCATGAGGCCCTCTACGGCGGCGATGCCGATTTGGGAGCCCAGCAGGCGGTCGGAGGCCGTGGGCGAGCCGCCGCGCTGAATGTGGCCGATTACCGTCACGCGGGTATCGAGCTGCGGAATGGCTTCCTTCACGCGGGCCGCTACCTGGGTGGCGTTGCCCTCCTCGTCGCCCTCGGCCACGATGACGATGAACGAGGTTTTGGAGCGGTGCCAGCCGGCCTGTAGGGTTTCTACCACCACGTCGGTGCTCATCTGGGTTTCGGGAATCATCACGATTTCGGCCCCGCCCCCGATGGCGCACGGAATGGCGATGTAGCCCGAGTCGCGGCCCATCACCTCCACAAAAAAGCAGCGGTCGTGCGAGTCGGCCGTGTCCCGGATTTTGTCGATGCATTCCAGCGCCGTGTTCACGGCCGTGTCGTAGCCGATGGTGTAGTCGGTGCCGTAGAGGTCGTTGTCGATGGTGCCCGGCGCGCCCACCGTCGGAATGCCGAATTCTTCCTCGAAAATGGTGGCGCCCGTGAAAGTGCCGTTGCCGCCAATGGCCACCAGGCCTTCAATGCCGTGGTTCACCAGCTGGTCGAAGGCCTGCTGGCGGCCTTCCTTGGTCATAAATTTCAAGCTGCGGGCCGATTTCAGGATGGTGCCGCCCTTCTGCACCGTGTTGGAAACCGACGCGGAATCGAGCCGCACAAATTCACCCTTAATCATACCGCTGTAGCCGCGCATGATGCCGTATACCTCAATGCCGTGGTACGTGGCCGTGCGGACCACCGCCCGGATGGCGGCGTTCATGCCCGGCGAATCGCCGCCGCTGGTAAATACTGCTATTCTTTTCATCTCCTGAGTCTTAAAACAAGCGGGCGCACCAATGGCGCCCAAACCCCGCAAAGTTGGCGAAACGTTTGCAATCCCCCATCAGCAAGCCCAAGAATGTCGGCAACAGCCGAGTTATCTTTTTTTCAACATTTCGCGTAATCAGATGCAAAACCGATTGTTTTTTCGTGTATCTTACCTCGACAATCGGCCAAAAAGTCTTTTAATCATCTCCCACCTCCTAATTCCCACGTTTTATGTTCGGTTTTTTCGAAAATGAGCAGGCAAAAAAAATCAAGGGCCACCTTCTGAATCTGGCGGCTCTGGCCAAAGCGGACGGGCACATCGACGCCCGGGAAATGAACTTCATCCTGGCGGTGGGCAAGAAAAATGGCCTGAGCCAGTCCGACGTTCAAGCCCTCGTGTCGGGCGCCAAAGGCACCAGCAACGACCTTCCCACCAACGATTCCGAGCGTTTCGACCAGATTTTCGACCTTGTCGACATGATGCTGGCCGACGGTGTGGTGGATGAAACCGAGATGGAATTCTGCATCATGATGGCCGAAAAGCTGGGCTTCCGCAAAGCCATTGTGGGTGTGCTGGTGCGCAAAATCTCGCAGGGTGTGAAAGACGGCCTGCCGCGTGAACGAATCAAAGAGGAAAGCACTTCCTTTCTGAACTACAACGAGTTGCCCCGGCCCACGGTAACGCTTTAAGCCTATGGCATAAGCTTACTCCCGGCTATTTGCCTGCCCCTAAGCCCGGCCCGCTATCCTGCTTTGCCAGGATTTGGCGGGCCGGCTCCATTTAACCCCTTCTAACTTTCGTGATGTACGTCACGGCCCGTAGCAGCGCCGCGCAGGCTTCGTCAATCTGCGCATCGGTGATGATGAGCGGTGGTGCCAGCCGCAACGAATTGTCGCAGAACAGAAACCAGTCAGTCAAAATGCCTTCGTGCTCCAGCGCGTAGTCGATGATGGGTTTGAGGACTTCAAACGAGTCAAATTCCACCGCCATCAGCAGGCCGCAGCCGCGCACGGCCCGAATGGCCGGGTGCCGCAGCTGCGCCCGAAACCGCGCCGCTTTGGCGGCCACGCCCTCGGCCAGCTTCTCATCTTGCACGATTTGCAGCGTGGCCAGCGCCGCCGCGCAGCTCACCGGGTGCCCGCCAAAGGTGGTGCAATGCCCCAAAATGGGGTTGGTTTTGAAACCCGACATGATTTCGGTGCTCGCGATGAAGGCCCCGATGGGCATGCCACCGCCCATGCCTTTGGCGCACACCAAGATATCAGGCTCGATGCCGAACTGCGTAAAGGCCCACATGGTGCCCGTGCGCCCGTAGCCGCACTGGATTTCGTCGAGGATGAGCAGGGCGCCCACTTCGGTACAGCGGGCGCGCAGCGTCGGCAGGTACTCGGGGCTGGGCACGCGCACACCAGCTTCACCCTGCACGGTTTCGATGATGACGGCGGCGGTATGTTCGGTGATGAAGTCCAGGTCGGCCAGTTCGTTGTGGCGGATGTGGCGCACGTCGGGCAGCAGCGGGCGGAAGCTGTTTTTGAAGCCCTCGGAACCCGTGATGGATAGGGCGCCGTGCGTGGAGCCGTGGTAGGCGTTGAGGCAGGAAACGAGGCCGGTGCGGCCGGTGTGGCGCTTGGCCAGCTTCAGGGCGCCCTCGATGGCCTCGGTGCCGGAGTTGGTGAAATACACCGAATCGAGGTGCGCAGGCAGGGTTTTATGGATGGCCTCGGCCAGCTGGGCGGGCACGGCCTGCACCAGCTCGCCGTACACCATCAGGTGCAGGTATTTGTCGAGCTGGGCCTGGATGCCGGCCAGCACACGCGGGTGGCGGTGGCCCACGTTGCTTACACCAATGCCTGAAATCAGGTCGAGGTAGCGGCGGCCATCGGGGCCGTACATGTAGATGCCTTCGGCCCGCTCAATTTCCAGCAGCAGCGGAAAATCGGAGGTTTGGGCCTGGTGGCGCAGAAATAGTTGGCGGGGTGTCAGGACCACAGATTCTTCGGATTTAAGCGGATTTCACGGATTTTGTGGACGGTTGAACGCCAGCTGTCATCCTGAGCGCAGCGAAGGACCTGCTCACGTTCGAATAGCTTGCAGCCGTTAACGCAAACGTGAGAAGGTCTTTCGCTGCGCTCAGGATGACAGGCAGGTTACAGAACCGACAATTGTCCGTTTCGATTATTCCGCAAAAGTAAAAGGCCGCTGCGGGGGCAGCGGCCTTTTGGCATAGCTCAGAAAGAAAAGGAGTTAATCGTTACTCAGAGCCGGGGCGGCACCACCCGGCCCGGCCACGCGCTTGATGACTTCTTTGGTGAAGTCGCGCTCGGCCTGAAACAGCTGAGCCACCTGACGCAGCGAAATCACCTTCTGGAACTTGTCGAAATATTCCTTTTCCAGATTCAACTCCTGCTGGCGCATGGTGAAGGCCTGGGTGAAATTGTCGCGGATTTGCTGGTCGGTCATGCCCTCGGTCACGTCGCGGCGCAGCAGACGTCCGCTGCGGTTGAGCTCACGGCGTTTGGCCGAAAACTCGTTGTAGAGCGGCCAGAACTTCTGGGCCTGGTCCTGGGTGAGCGAAACGCGGTTGGTGATAAAGGCGATTTTGGCATTTTCGAGCTGGCCGAGCCGCTGGCCGGCCTTACGGCCGCCCAGGCCCGGGCCGCCGAGGCCACCCTGCGCGTGCGCAGCCGGGGCCGCGGCCACCAGCAAAGCCGCGAGGCTCAATAATCGAAAAACAGAGGTGATAGAAAACATAGTTGGGAAATCGGATTACAGATAAGTCAGGTCTTCAGAGGGTTGTTCATCCAGCGCATTCGTCAGCTCTTCATCGGAAACGCGCAAAAAGCCTTTGGCAATGTTGGGGTGGGCCGCGGTGAGTACCGCGAGGTCGGAATTCTCGACGCGGGCGCCGCTCGTGAGCAGGTAGCCCACCAGCTCGGTGCGGGGCACGGCATCGAGCGAAGCGGTTGAGGCCGTGGCCGGTGTCAGGCGCGGCGTGCCGCTCATGTAGAACGAGGCCGCAAAGCCGCCCAGCACGGCCACCGAGGCCAGGCCGGTGCGCAGCGCGGGCGTGAGCCAGGCCAGCCAGCCGGGCGCGGCGGGGCGGGCGTCGGCCTGGGGCAGCCGCGCCATTATTTGGGTCGGTAGTTTGTCAAAATAGCCTGTGGGCGGCTCGCTCAGCAGCGGGCGGGGCCGCCGGGGATGCGCGTCAAGCTTAAATGAAGTTTTCATGGCTCTTGGATGAAGAACGGGGGGCGGCGTTTAACTCCGCGAATAAAAATTTGTCTTTCGGCCGATTAATCGTCGGTGGTACGGGTCACGTATTCCTCCACTTTCTTCACGGCGTGGTGGTAGCTGGCTTTCAACGCGCCCACGCTGGTGCCCGTTACTTCGGCCATTTGCTCGTAGGGCATCTCGTCGTAGTAGCGCAGGTTGAACACGAGGCGCTGCTTGTCGGGCAGGCGCAGAATGGCCTTTTGCAGCTTGAGCTCTATCTCGTCGCCAGCCACGGCGGGGTCGGCTTCGATTTTAGCGGCCAGCTCGGCGCCCACATCGGTGAGGGGCAGCAGGAACTTGCGGCGCTTGCTGCCCAGGAAGTTGAGGCACTCGTTGGTGGCAATGCGGTATATCCAAGTGAAGAGGGCCGCGTCCTGCCGGAAGTTTTCGAGGTGCTTCCACACCTTCACAAACACGTCCTGGGTGAGGTCGTCGGCGTCGTCGTGGTCAATCACCATCTTGCGCACGTGCCAGTACACCTTGCTCTGGTACTTGCGCACGAGCTGGTTGAACGCCAGATTGCGCGAAGCCGGGTCTTGAAACTTGAGCAGGATTTCGTGGTCTTCCAAACGGGGAGGCCGGGGCGTTGGTCGTGAGCAGGCAGGCAGGCGGTTGGACCGCAAGGTAGGCATCGCGTTTAACCGCCTTCCAGAACGTTTATTCCATTTCTGGCCGGATGGGCCTCCAGCGCCTCCATCTGGCCCGATAAATGCACCGCACCACATTGTTCCACCTTCTCGGTTTCCACCCGTATGAAGCCCTCTACTTTCTTCGCCATCATCTTGTTCGGGTTAGCTACCGCGCCGACGGCTCCGGCCCGGGCTCAAAATCCGGTTTCTACCAGTGTGTCGCAGAGCGGAAAGGTGAGCTTCCGCATCAAGCAGGAAGACTTCACCATTTACCTTTCGGACGCGGGCCAATTGCTCGATTACTACATCAATGGCAAGGGACGCATTGATTATGACCTGAACGGCCGATTGAGAAGCATCGGCAGCGTGGGCATCGAATACGACCTGAACGACCGAATCCGAAAGATTGGCAGCAGCGCCATTTCATACGATTTGAGCGACCGAATCAGGGAAGTGGGCCCTCTGCGCATCCGGTACAATCTCAACGACCAAATTACGGAAATTGGCAATACCCGCATCAGCTACGACCTGAACGGCCGGGTTTCCAATATTGATGGGTAGCGCTTCAATCGTTTGATTAGCTGCGCATTTTCAATTTGCAACTCCTCTGCCATTGGCCTTCCGGCAATCCGCTTGCGCACCTATTTGTCCACGCATGAGCAGGTCCAGCGGTTGTCGGGGATGGTGGGAAACACCAAAAAGAACTTGTTGGGCCGGTCTATTTTCTCTGCCTTGCCCTTGTCCAGATAGCCGCCGGTGAATAGCAGGTTGCCAGCTTTATCAACGGTAAATTTTCCCTTGCTGGGCGTTTTAAAACCAGAATAGAAATAGGTGCCATCCGGATTTATCGTGAACGAGCCGTGGGGCGTGAATTCGTAGAAGCCCCCGGTGTATTTGGTGGAGGTGCAGCCGTATTTCCCATATTTGAGGGTGGTTTTGGGTGCGGTCTGCGCCGTGGCGCCGTGGGCAAGCACTGAGAGGACAGCGCAGCTAATTCCCAGAATTAGGGTTCTTCTTTTCATCTCAAACAACGGCTGCTTTTAAAAAGTCCGAGGGCAAACCAAAAATAACCGAAGCAAAACAAACCGCAACCGTGGCATACCTATTCCATTGCTGAAAGCACGCAAAAAAAGCCTCGTAGTGTATCCGCTACGAGGCTTTTTATTAGAATGGAAACGGCTTATTTCTTGCGCTTCATCACCGCCTCCACGGCGGCCACGATGGCGGCTTC
Source organism: Hymenobacter convexus (assembly GCF_030580955.1). Classification (GTDB taxonomy): domain Bacteria; phylum Bacteroidota; class Bacteroidia; order Cytophagales; family Hymenobacteraceae; genus Hymenobacter. Next base: position 18,701 of record NZ_JAUQON010000013.1, read on the forward strand.
GTTGAGGTTGTATTTCTCCATCAGCTGGTCGGGGGTGCCGCTTTCGCCGAAGCTGTCGTGCACGGCCACCATTTCCAGGGGCAGGGGCTCCTCGCGGGCCAGCAGCTGGGCAATGCTGTCGCCGAGGCCGCCGTTCATCTGGTGCTCTTCGGCCGTCACCACGCAGCCGGTTTTGCGGGCCGAGGTGAGGATGGCCTCCGCATCCAGCGGCTTGATGGTGTGAATGTTGATAATTTCGGCGTTGATGCCTTTTTCGGCCAGGAGCTTGCCGGCCAGCACGGCCTTCCACACGAGGTGGCCGGTGGCGAAGATGCTCACGTCGGTGCCTTCGTTCAGGGTCCAGGCTTTGCCGATTTCAAACTTCTGGTCGGCCGGCGTGAAGTTGGGCACCACGGGGCGGCCGAAGCGCAGGTACACGGGGCCTTCGTAGTCGGCAATGGCGATGGTGGCGGCTTTGGTCTGGTTAAAGTCGCAGGGGTTGATGACGGTCATGCCGGGCAGCATTTTCATCATGCCCAGGTCTTCCAGAATCTGGTGGGTGGCGCCGTCTTCGCCCAGCGTGAGGCCGGCGTGGGAGGCGCAGATTTTCACGTTCTTGCCCGAGTAGGCAATGCTCTGGCGAATCTGGTCGTACACCCGGCCGGTGCTGAAGTTGGCGAAGGTGCCCGTAAAGGGGATTTTGCCGCCAATGGTCATGCCCGCGGCCACGCCCATCATATTGGCCTCGGCGATGCCGACCTGGAAAAACCGGTCGGGGTTTTCCTTCTTGAAGGCGTCCATTTTGAGCGAGCCGGTGAGGTCGGCGCAGAGGGCCACCACGTTGGGGTTGGTTTTGCCCAGCTCGGCCAGGCCCGCGCCGAAGCCGCTGCGGGTGTCTTTCGATTCGGTGTAGGGAAAGTCTTTCATGAGGAGTTGGATTTGAGGCCGCTAGCGGCTTGGCGTTACAAAGGTTTAGTGTCTATGCCGATATTCATTCATCAGCTTCCGAAAGTTTTGCTGAGCGGCATGGTCGTTTGGATGGCGGAGTTGATTGGCTAGCGCTTCGAGCAATTGCGGGTCGTCGGAGTAAAGTTGTCGTATCAGTGCTTCGGATGACACGGTGAGCATCAGCCCGCCGATTATTGCCATCATTGTTGCCCGACGATTGACGCGTTGATTTAGTGCTAAGGCAATTATAAAAGAGACCAGAAGGGGAACTGCTGCAATAAGTAGCGTAGTACTTCCATTCCAAAACATTAGCTTAAATAGTACGCCGACTAAAGTGACTGCACTACTGATGTACATCACCTTTGGAGCAAGGGTATTTAGGAAAAAAGATTGGTTCTCACTGACTGAGAACTGATTGCTAAAGTTGCCGAAATATTGCTCCGGAAAGTTGACTTCATCAGTCGAAATCAGTGGCTCAAATGCTTTAAGAAAGTATACTTCGGCTAGTCCACCTAAGCCAATAATGAAAAGCGTTTCGTTCCGAACCCAATGATTCCAGAATAGAATAGCCCCCAGTATGCTGAGGAAGACGAACAGAACTTCCAGCTTAGGAAGCAATACATCGTACACTAAGCTCTCTCCCGGCTTAATCATTTGCATCACTATTTCCCAAAAATAGCCACCGATGTCGTCTGCCCGCTGCGGATGGTGAAGTTGCGCACATCCGTAAACTTGCTGGCGGTGCTGTTGCTGGTGCGGAACACCAGCCGGTAGGCGCCCGGCTGCATGGGCAGGTTGATTTTGCTGCTTCCGCCCTGCGGCAGGTCATAAATCCAGGTTTGGGATTCGTCGTCGTTGAGCTGGTAGAGGCTGCCGTAGCCTTTCAGGTCCGACGTGATGTTGAGGGTGCCGGGCGCGGCGTAGGTGAAGGTGTACTCCTGGCCCTGCTTGATGGTGATGCGCCGCACGGTGCGGGGCAGCGTGAGGGCTTCCACCTCGTAGTTGCCGGCCAGCAGCTTCTGGCGGGTACCGAAGGTGCCGGCCGTGACGGTAGCGCCCGCCTGGCTGCGCACTACCGCCCGGATGGTGCCGTAGGGGTTGGGCGTGATGGCCGGGTTTTGCAGCCAGAGGGTGCCCTGGGGCGTTTTGAAGGTGAAGACGTTGGCCTTGCCAGGCTTAATGGGCAGGTTGGCCTGGCGCACGGGCGGCACGGTGTTTATCACGAGGTCGTAGCTCTGCAGGGCGTCGATGTCGAGCACGTCGGGCTTGCCCTGGGCGTCGCGGTAGTGCACGTAGTTGTACTCGGGCTGCTCGGTCACGTTGTTCACGAAGGTCATGTTCACGTTCGTTTCCACGGGCTTGCCGGCGGCATCGGTGAGGTTGACGCTGACGGTGGTTTTGCTCAGGGTTTGGGCAATGACGTCGTCCATCACCGTGCGGAAGGTCTTCACCTCGGCGGCGTTGTAGTACTGGCCCAAGCATTCAAGCTGCTTGCCGAAATCCCGCTCGGCCCCGATGCCGATGACGAAGGGCTTAAGGAAAACGTGCTTGCGCTGCAGGGCGATGGAGGCCGCGCAGGGGTCGCGGTTGCACGATTCGAGGCCGTCGGTTATCAGCAGCAGCACGTTGCGCGAGGCCTTATCCGTCGGAAAATCGTTGGCCGACTGCTCCAGCGAGTAGGTGATGGGTGTGTTGCCCTGCGCCTTCAGCGTAATCAGCTTTTCCTTGATGGCCTTGGCATTGCGCGGCGCAAACGGCACTTCCAGCTTCGAGTCCTGGCAGTTCTTGTCGGCGTTCGGAAACTGGTGGCCATACACACGCAGGCCCAGCTCCAAGTTGGGGTAAGCATTGAGCGAATCGACCATTTTGCTGAGCATACGCTTGGCCACCGCCCAGCGCGGCTGGCCTTCCCAGGGCGCCATCATCGAACCGGAGGCGTCGAGCAGGAAGAGAATGCGCGTGACTTTGGGCTTTTCAGGCGCGGCGTTCTGGGCGTGGGCGGCGAAGCTCAATAGGAGAAGCAACAATGTCCAGACGTGGCGCCTCACCCCCCGGCCCCCTCTCCTCAGGGAGGGGGGGAGCCGGACGATTTCCGTTAGGAGCAAAACCGGTGCCCCCTCTCCTTTGGGAGAGGGGGTCAGGGGGTGAGGCGTCACATCCGAACGGTACCGCATACTAGTAGTCGCCGTCGGTGCCCAGTTTCAGTTGGTCCAGTGCGTCGGCCAGTTGCTTGTCGTTCGGGGCCACGCCGTGCCACTTGTGGCCGTCCATCATGAAGTCGACGCCGAAGCCCATTTTCGTGTCCATCACGAACATGATGGGCTTGGCCTTGCCGGTGGCGGCCACGCAGTTTTCGAGCATGGGCAGCAAGGCGTCAAAGTGGTTGCCGTCGCCCTCAAACACCTGCCAGCCGAAGGCCTTGAACTTGGCGCCAATGTCGCCGAGGCCGCCGATGTCGTCGGTCGAGCCGTCAATCTGCTGGCCGTTGCGGTCCACGATGGCAATGAGGTTGTCGATTTTGTGGTGGGCGGCGTACATGGCGGCCTCCCAGTTCTGGCCTTCTTCCAGCTCGCCGTCGCCCATGAGCACGAACACGCGCTGCTTGTCGCCGTTGAGTTTTTTGGCCTGGGCGGCGCCGCAGGCCACGCTCAGGCCCTGGCCCAGCGAGCCCGAGGCCACGCGGATGCCCGGCAGCCCTTCGTGGGTGGTGGGGTGGCCCTGCAGGCGCGAATTCAGCTTGCGGAACGTGGCCAGCTCGCTCACCGGGAAGTAGCCCGAGCGCGCCAGACACGAGTACATGGTGGCCGAGGTGTGGCCATTGGACAGGAAAAACAGGTCCTGGTCCTTGCCGTCCATGTCGAAGGGCTCGGGGTGGTGCTTCATCACCTTGAAGTAGAGCGCGACCAGCAAATCGGTGATGCCGAGCGAACCGCCGGGGTGGCCCGAGTTCACGGCGTGCACCATGCGCAGGATGTCGCGGCGCACCTGGGTGGCAATTTCCTTGAGCTCCTCGTTGGATTTTTCGGGCTGTTCGACGGTTTTGGTGGTGGTGGTATCGGCCATGAGTTCGAAAGAAGTTGGGTTCAATGGGGGTAAAGGTAGTGAACGGGGCAATGGCCCAAAGGGCGTTTTTATGCGCCGGCCTATTGCAAACGGTCCCGATAGCGCCAGGCAGCGGAGCCCGTTGTACGCGCGTGCAGCGGGCTCCGCCGAAAGGAATTAGGCGTTGCAACGGGTTGCAACAGGCTTCACCGAATGGAAATGCATCCGACAACCCGTTGCAAGGCCTTTCGCCCAATGGAAATGGTCGTTGCAATCCGATGCAAGACAAACCGCCAAACGGAAATGGCCTCTGCAACCAACTGCAAGGGCCATTTCTGTTTGGCGAAGAGCATTCCGGCGCACTGCAATGACCTTCGCCGCACGGCGGTGCCCATTCCCGTGCGCCGCAGCATCCTCCGCTGCCCGGAAACAGGCATTACGGCGCGCTGCAATGGGCTCCGCCGGCTGGTGGTGGTCATTCCGGCCGTCCGCAGCTACTTCAGCAGCTGCGCGGCGTGCTCTTTGGTGTCTACTTTCTTGATGACCTTCTCGATAAGGCCGTTTTCGTCAATCAGAAACGTGGTGCGGACGGTGCCCATGTAGGTTTTGCCGTAGTTTTTCTTTTCCTGCCACACGCCGTAGGCCTGCACAATCTGCTTTTCGGTATCGACCAGCAGCGGGAAGGGCAGGTCGTATTTCAGGGCAAATTTCTTGTGCGCCGCCTCGCCGTCGGTGCTCACGCCGATGACCTGGATATTGCCCGCTTTGAGCTCCGCCTGATGGTCGCGCAGGTTGCAGGCCTGGGCGGTGCAGCCGGGCGTGTCGTCTTTGGGGTAGAAATAGAGGGCCACCTTCTGGCCGCGGAAGTCGTGCAGGCTGATGGTGTTGCCATCCTGGTCCTGGGCGGTGAAATCGGGGGCGGGTTGGCCGGGTTCGAGGAGCATGGTGCGTTTGGGTTGTAGCGCGGACTTTTAGTCCGCGAGTGTGAGATGTTGTTGTGGTGCGTTCGCGGACTAAAAGTCCGCGCTACAGGCTCAGCGGAATCACCCGCTCGTTGCCGGCCTGGTCCGTCAGGTGCAGTTCGGCGGGGCCGTGCAAGCGCGGGCCCAGCGTATCGGAGGCCACGGTGAAGAGCAGGGCTTTCTTGTGCTCGTAGCGCAGCATCCGGAACTTGCCGCCGATGAGCAGGCGGTAGCTGGCCAGGCCCGACATGTCGTCGCCCACCGAAAACGACAGCTGCCCGCCGGCGCGCCCGATGAGGCTGCCGCGCGGCGCGGTGGTGTCGCGCAGAATGCGGTAGGAGGCAAACTGGCGGATGTTGGCCGTAATCCGGCCCTGCTCGTCCCACACGCCGCCCAGGTAGGCCTTGCCGCCGCTGGCCGTGGCCGAGTAGATGGCGGTACGGCGCGGGTCGGCGGGCGGGGTGGCGGGCTTGAGGGTGAGCACGGCCGTGTGGTAGAGCGGCAGCAACGGCGAGCCCACCGTCCAGAAGCCGCTGCCGGTGGCCTCGGGCTTGAAGCTGGTGCTCAGGTAGAGGTTGCCGAACAGCGTTTCGGGGCCAAAAACGAGGTTGAGGGCGTTGGTGGCGTAGCTGGTTTCCTTGCCGGCCGGAATCATTACCTGCCGGTCGAACTTCTTCGTGATGCCGCCAAAGCGGATAGAATCGGGCAGGCCGGCGCGCAAGTCGTAGAGGTACACGTTTTCGCTGTTCTGCGTGTAGCTGGGCCGGATTTCGAGGCGGCGGGCTCCGCGCAGCAGCGTCAGGTTGGCGCCCACAGAGTCGGCGCTGGGGTCGGCGGCCACGGCCTTCAGCAGATTGCGCGTCACTTCGAAACGCAGGGCCGGGCGCTTCACGGCGGCGGAGCGGGTTTTGAAGTATTCGGGCTGTTCCCCGCGTATCACCAGATGCACAGGCGCCTGGTTGTTGTAGGAGTCGGCCAGCGTAATATCAACGTTGTACACCTTGCCGGCTTCCACGTTCAGGCGGCCTTTGGTGGGACCGGTGGTGTACATGCTGAGGTCGTTGCCGTCGTCCACCCACAGCTTTTGCAGGGTGCGGCCCTGGGTGTTCTGGTACAGGAAATCGACGAAGTTGCCCACCTGCCGGGTGCCGGTCGGGAAGGGAATGGCGTCGATGTTGTGCTGGTAGAACGGCTGCCCGTTCACCGTCACGCTCACCCGCTGAATGCCGTTCTTGTTCCAGGCATTATCAAACCTATCGAAGCCTTGCACCAGCAAGCCCACCGTACCAAAGGCGCTGATGGTATCGGCCCAGGTGGTGCCCACGCCCGGCGCCGGCTGCAGCTTGGGCACAAACAGCGCCTTGGCAAACACCTTCTTCACCCGCGCCTCAATGCCGAGCGGTTCCACCGCAAACGCCTGCAGCACCGGCCCCAGGTGGTCCTGAATTTCGGGGAAGCCACCCCACTGCAGCGGGTTATACTGCCGGTCCTGGGCATCGCGCACCTCCCAGTGCAGGTGCGGGCCGGCCGAGCCGCCGGTGTTGCCGCTCAGGGCCACCAGCTCCCCGCGCTTCACCGGGTACTTATCCTTTTCGAAAAAGGCCTCCAGCTCATAGCTCTGCTTGTCGTACTGCCGCCGCAATAGCTCGGTCGCAAACGCGCCCTTGAACTCGTTCAAGTGCCCGTACACCGTCGTCGTGCCATTGGGGTGGGTGATGTAGAGCACGTTGCCGTAGCCGAACGACGACTGCTTCAGCCGCGACACGTAGCCGTCGGCGGCGGCGTACACGGGCTGGTTCACCCCGCCGCCGGTCTTGATGTCGAGCCCGCCGTGGAAGTGGTTGGGGCGCAGTTCGCCCATGCTCCCGGCCAGGAAATTGGGCTTGCCCGGCGCAATGGGAAACATAAAGTAACCCGGCGTCACGGTGGGGCGGCCGGCGCGTAGCAGCTCGCTCACAGTGTGGCGGTCGCGGTCGGCGGTGTCGGCTTCCTGCCCTCCTACTCGGCCGGGCGCGCCGGCCGCGAGGGCCAGCGCCAGGCCGATTATCAACTTCGCTTTATTCTTCAACTTGTATGTATTCAGAAAGAACTTCGTGCTGCCAAAAAGAACGGTCATGCAGAGCGTAGCGAAGCATCTTGCCCGCCACCACTAATCCAACCAATTGGATTGCGTTGCGCAGTAAAGATGCTTCGCTACGCTCTGCATGACCGTTCTTTTTGGCGGCGTAACCGTCCTGTTATTTTAAAATCTAACCGCCCCTACTTCACCGCCAGTTCCAGCAGCTTCTCCCCCTCCAGATACCCGGTCAGTTGGTCACCCAGCTTTACGGCGGCCACGCCAGCCGGGGTGCCGGTGAAAATCAAGTCGCCCATTTTCAGCGAAATGTATTTCGACACGAAGCTGATGATTTTGGCAAACGGATGCAGCATCAGGCTGGAATTTCCGGTCTGGCGGGTTTCGCCGTTCACGTCGAGGTGGAAGTTGATGTTGGCCAAATCGGCGAACTCGCTCACCGGCTTGAAAGTGGGCGAAATCGGGGCCGAGCCATCAAAAGCCTTGGCCAGCTCCCAGGGCAGGCCCTTTTTCTTGAGTTCGCTCTGCAGGTCGCGGGCCGTGAAATCGATGCCCAGGCCAATGGCGTCGAAGTAGGTGTGGGCAAACTGCTCCTCGATGTGGCGGCCGTTTTTACTTACGCGTAGCACCAACTCCAGCTCGTGGTGAATGTCCTGCGAAAACTCGGGGATGAAAAACGGCTGGCCGCGCTGCAGCAGCGCGGTTTCGGGCTTCATAAAGATGACGGGCGCGCTGGGCACCTCGTTTTGCAGCTCGGCAATGTGGTCGGCGTAGTTGCGGCCGATGCAGATTATTTTCATGGAAGGAAGTTCGGGACAGGGCGGAAGGAAGTCAAAACTACGGCCTGCCGCCGGCTCGCGGCAACCCGGCCGGGCCATTTCTGGCCCGCGCGCCGGCCGCCGCTAAACATTTACCCGCCCGGCTGCCGTATAGCCGCCAACCAATCGCGCCCATCCAAGGCGCAGCTGTACTTCTCTTTCCCATCCAGCTATGCTCAAAAAAATCACCCTCGTTGCCAGCCTAGCCTTCATGGCCGCCTGCTCCACGGTGCCCATCACGGGGCGCCGCCAGCTCAGCCTCGTGAGCGATTCCGAAATCAACACCCTGGCCGCCACGCAATACCGCGAGGTCATCGCCAAAGGCCCGCTCTCCACCAACGCGCAGGACGTGGCCCTGGTGCGCCGCGTGGGCCAGCGCATCCAAACCGCCGTGGAAACCTATTTCCGCCAGCAAAACGCCTCTGACCAGCTCGCCGGCTACCAGTGGGAGTTCAACGTGATTCAGGACAAGCAGGAAAATGCCTGGTGCATGCCTGGCGGCAAAGTGGCCGTCTACACCGGCATCCTGCCCATCACGCAGGACGAAAACGGCCTGGCCGTGGTCATGGCCCACGAAATTGCCCACGCCGTGGCCAAGCACGGCTCCGAGCGCATGAGCCAAGGCCTCGTGCAGCAGCTGGGCGGGCAGGCCCTTTCGGCCGCTCTTTCCACCAACAGCGCGGCCACGCAACAGCTGGCTTTGCAAGCGTTCGGCGTGGGTTCCAGCGTGGGCTTGCTGAAATACGGCCGCAACCAGGAGTCGGAAGCCGACCACCTGGGCCTGATTTTTATGGCCATGGCCGGCTACAATCCCGACGGTGCCATTGCGTTCTGGCAGCGCATGGATGCCCGCGAAAACCAGGCTTCGCCGCCCGAATTTCTCTCCACTCACCCCTCCAACGGCACCCGCATCGCCGACATTCAGCGCGAGCTGCCGGAGGCACGCAAATACTACACCGCCCGCTAAGTCAGTTAAGTAGCGAAACGTCGGCAAGCCCGTCATGCTGAGCGCAGCCAAAGCATTTCTACCGCGAAAAGCAGTGGTTTGCTACTGCGGTAGAGATGCTTTGGCTGCGCTCAGCATGACGTTTACATTGCACCTTATCTATCACAAATTCCCGCTATGAAATTCCTCCCTCGTCTGCTTGGTTTGGGGTTGTTGAGCCTGCTGGTGATGCTGCTGGTTATGTCGTGCGAAACGGCCAAAACCGGCACCAACGAGTTTGGCAGCCCCAACCGCATTAAAGGCGAGGCGATTGCCAAGCCCGAGAGCCGGCAAATCGTGCACTTCACCGACACCACCACCGAGTACAAAACGACCCGCAGCGAGCTGGCCCGGGCCTTTATCCGGCAATTCAACGACGGCACGGTGGTCGACAAGATTCAGGTACGCAAAGCCCCCGGCAACGACGGCGCCCCGGTCACCTACTACCTCATCGGCATGGGCTTGCGCGGGGGCACGTTTCGGGCCATGGCCCTGCCCCTCACCAGCAGCGGCGACAATACTTACTACCTCCGCCCGGCCGCCGAGCGCTACACCCTCACCAGCGTGGGCTGCCCGGCGTGCTTCTTCAACTTCGAAAACGGCCGCATCGTGGGCACCAGCTGCACCGAAAGCTACCCCGGTAGCCATTGCGACCTGAAAGTAGAAGCCACCAACGAACTGTTCGCCAACAAATGAGTACCACCGGCAAATGGCTGCTCCGCGCCGCCCTCACCGCCCTGGCCGTGCTCATCACCACCGACCGGCCCCGAATCAAGCCTTCTCAAACGCCAAAAAAGCCCGCTGACTAGCGGGCTTTTTTGGTGGGGCAGGCGAAAGTTTATCCCACGATTTCCGCAGCCAGCGCCGCCAAATCCAGCCTATCGAACGTGCCCGACGACATGAGCAGCAGGTTGGCATTGGCCCATTGCTGCGCGCGCAGGAAAGCGGCCAGCTCGGCGCTGTCGGTTATCACCTTGATGTCGGGGCGCTGAAAGGCTTCGGCCACGGTGGCGGCGGCCAGCGGCGGCAGGCGCTTGTGCTCCAGCACGTGGGGGTTGAAGTACACCACGGCCACGTCGGGCGCGTCGAAACAGTGCGCGTACTGCGGCAGAAAATCGGGGTTGAGGCTGCTGAAGGTGTGCAGCTCCAGGCAGGCCACCAGGCGCCGCTGCGGGAACTGCTTTTTCAGGGCCGTGGCGGTGGCTTTGAGCTTGCTGGGCGCATGGGCGAAGTCCTTGTACACCACCGAGGTAGCGCCTTCCTTCACCAACTCCAAGCGCCGCGCGGCGCCGGGGAACGAAGCCACGGCCTTAAAGAAGTCCTTGCCTTTGATGCCCAGCTGCTTACACACCTCTTTCGCCGCTGAGATGTTGCGCAGGTTATGCTCGCCAAACACCTGGATGGGCACTTCCTCGTCCTTCTTGTTGATGAGGAAGGTTTTGCCGTCGCGGATGACGTGCTCGTGCGGGCCGTAGCCGATGTAGGTCACGTCGGGGTTGGTGGGCATGCTCACCAGCTGCACCTGCTCGTCGTCGCGGTCGTAGATGAGCACGCCGGCCTTGGGCGTCATATCGGCGAAGATGCGGAACTGCTCGCGGTAGATTTCCTCGGTCGGAAACACGTTGATGTGGTCCCAGCTGATGCCCGAAATCACGCCAATGTGGTGCTGGTAGAGGTGAAACTTGGGCCGCCGGTCCACCGGCGAGGACAGGTATTCGTCGCCTTCGATGATGATGATGGGTGCGTCGGTGAGCTGCACCATCAAATCAAAACCGGCCAGCTGGGCGCCCACGGCGTAGTCGAACTGCCGGCCGTGGTAGCGCAGCACGTGCAGAATGCAGGCCGTGATGCTGGTTTTGCCGTGCGAGCCGCCGATGACGATGCGCTGCTTGTCGCGGCTGGCCTCGTAGATGTACTCGGGAAAGGAATACACCTTCAGGCCCAGCTCCTGGGCGCGGGCCAGCTCGGGGTTGTCGGGGCGGGCGTGCATGCCCACAATCACGGCGTCGAGGTCGGGCGTGATGCGGGCGGCGTCCCAGCCTTCCTGGGCGGGCAGCAGGCCGGCGGCAGCGAGGCGGCCGAGGGCGGGCTCAAAAATTTCGTCGTCGGAGCCCGTCACGCGGGCGCCCTGGCGGTGCAGGGCCAGGGCCAGGTTGTGCATGATGCTCCCGCCCACGGCGATGAGGTGGACGCGCTGCGGCGCAGCGGATTGCGGAGAAAGGGTGTCGGAAGCCAAGTCAGGTAGTGGTTAGTTGTCCGTTGCTCGTTGTTAGTCAGGGAATGCCACAGCAAAGCATGACAACTGCCGTCGAAGATGCCCAAACTGACAACGGACAACGACCAACTGACAACCAAAAAGCCGGGGCGCGAAAGTACGAAAGCCCGGCCGCCGGGCCCGGCGCATAGCCAAAAGAATCGAATTTTCCACCGGCACTTTTCCCCGGCTTCGGGGTTAGCTTTGTGTAGATGGCGTGTCCGATGGTTTTTATTCATCGGGTCGCCCACTTTTCACTCGCCGCTCCAATCCCTTCCCCAACCGATGCCTGACCAAATGGACGACCGCCTGAAACAATCCGCTGCCCGAGCCAAAGCGGCCTGGGGCAACCGGGGCGGCACGGTGGTCCCCGCCAATGCCAGCGCCGCCGGCAAGCTCCCGCCCCAGGCGCCGGAGCTCGAAATGGCTGTGCTCGGCGCCCTGATGCTGGAAAAAGATGCCCTCACTTCGGTCATCGACCTGCTCAAGCCCGAGAGTTTCTACAAGCCCGCGCACAAGCTGATTTACGAAGCCGTTATCCGGCTCTTTGACAAGTCGGAGCCCATCGACCAGATTACGGTGGTGCAAGAGCTGCGCGAAATGGGCGCGCTCGAAGCCGCCGGCGGCGCCTTCGGCGTGGCCAACCTCACCATGAAGGTGAACTCGGCCGCCAACGTGGAATACCACGCCCGCATCATCACCGAAACCGCCATCAAGCGCGAGCTGATTCGCATTTCCAGCGAAATTCAGCGCGATGCGTTTGAGGACACCACCGACGTGTTCAAGCTGCTCGACGATACCGAATCGGCCTTATTTGAGGTGTCGGAATCGAACATCCGCAAGAACTTTGATGATATGCGGAGCCTGATGGGCAAGGCCATCAAGGAGCTCGAAGAAAAGAAAAACCAGGCCGACGGCCTCACCGGCGTGCCCACCGGCTTCTCGGCCCTGGACCGCGTGACGAGCGGCTGGCAACCGTCTGACCTTGTGATTATTGCGGCCCGGCCGGGCATGGGTAAGTGTTTGGGCAAAGGCACGAAGGTGCTGATGTTCGACGGCGACCTGCGCAACGTGGAAGACGTGCTGCCCGGCGACCTGCTGATGGGCGACGACTCGACCCCGCGCCGGGTGCTGAGCATTGCCCGGGGCCGCGAAAACATGTATTGGGTGCGCCAGAATAAAGGCGACGACTACCGCGTGAACGAGAGCCACATCCTCTCCCTCAAACGCTCGCGCAACGAAGGCCCGCACCGCCACGGTGACGTCCTCAACATCACCGTGAAGGACTACCTGGCGAAGGGTCCGAAGTTTCGCTCGAACTACAAAGGCTATAAAGTGCCCGTAGAATTTGAAGCGCAGGAACTACCCGTGGACCCGTATTTCCTGGGCGTGTGGCTGGGCGACGGCGCCAGCAGCAACTGCCGTATCACCGGTCAGGACCCCGAAATCATTGACTACCTGCACGAATACGCCGCCACGCTAAACATGCAGGTGACCGTGGGCCTGGTTGAAAACCGCTGCAACAGCTACGGCATCACCAAGGGCCGACAGGGCGGCAACATTGCCGAATATTCCTTGCAGGACGAGCTGCGGCAGTTGGGAGTGCTCGATAACAAGCATATCCCGCGCGCTTACGCCATCAACTCGACCGAGAACCGCCTGCGCCTGCTGGCCGGCCTGATTGACAGCGACGGCCACCTTGACCCGGTTTCCAACGGCTACGAAATCACCCAGAAAAACCACCGCCTGGCCCGGCAAATCAAGTTTCTGGGCGACTCGCTGGGCTTCCGCACCTCGCTCACGAAGAAGCGCGCCGCCATTTCCAGCATCGGCTACGAGAGCGAAGTGTGGCGCGTACGCCTCTACGGCGACATCAATCGTGTGCCGGTGCGCGTGGCCCGCAAGAAGGCCCAGCCCTGGGCTTCGCCTGTCGATTGGCGGCAGACCGGCATTTCGGTGGAGTTCGATAAAGTCGATGACTACTACGGCTTCGAGATTGACGGCAACCGTCTGTTCCTGCTTCAGGACATGACCGTGACGCACAACACAGCCTTCGTGGTCTCGGCCATGCGCAACGCAGCGGTCGATTTTAAGAAAGCCGTGGCCATTTTCTCGCTCGAAATGTCCTCGCTGCAGCTCGTCAACCGTCTGATTTCGGCCGAAGCGGAGCTGGATTCCGAGAAAATCAAAAAAGGCAGCCTCGCCGACCACGAGTGGCAGCAGCTTAACCACAAAATCACGGCCCTCTCGGCCGCCCCGATTTACATCGACGACACGCCCGGCCTGAGCATCCGCGAGCTGCGCACGAAGTGCCGCCGCCTGCGCTCGCAGAAGGACGTGCAGATGATTATCGTCGACTACCTGCAGCTAATGAGCGGCAACACCGACGGCCGCGGCGGCAACCGTGAGCAGGAAATCGCCAGTATCTCGCGGGCCCTCAAGGGCATTGCCAAGGAGCTGAACGTGCCCGTGCTGGCCCTGTCGCAGCTCTCGCGCTCGGTAGAAACCCGCGGCGGCGACAAGAAGCCCCAGCTGAGTGACCTTCGCGAATCGGGCTCCATCGAGCAGGATGCCGACATGGTTATCTTCCTCTATCGCCCCGAATACTACGGCCTCGACCAGGACGCCGAAGGCAACTCGACGCAGGGCGTGGGCGAAGTCATCATCGCCAAGCACCGAAACGGCTCCCTCGAAACCGTGCAGCTCAAATTCATCGGCAAGTTCACCAAGTTTGCCGACCTCGACGGCATGGGCGGCGGCTTCGATGGCGGCGGCTACCAGCCCATGGCCTTGCCCGCCAGCAACTTCGACAGCGAGCCCAGCCCGTTTGCACCCAACACCATTCGCCTGGGCTCCAAAATTAACGAGTCGCCGGTGCCCTTCCCGAAGAGCAATTTCAGCCACGAGGAACCGCCCTTCTAAAGCGCAAGGTTTCGCAAGGTAAAAAGAGGTTTCGCAAGGTTTGACAGGACGTCAACTTTGCGAAACCTCTTTTCACTTTGCGTAACCTTGCGCGAAATTTTATTGCACCGCCTGCTATTAACCGGATGACTCTTGAACTGCTCTACCTCTACTTTTTCGCCGCGCTGGCCGGTTTTATTGATGCGCAGGTGGGCGGCGGTGGGCTGATTCAGCTGCCGGCCATGGTGCTGCTGCTGCCCGAGGTGCCTTACGCTACGGTGCTGGGGACGGGCAAAGTGGCCAGCCTGGCGGGCACGGCCGCAGCCCTGCGCCGGTACCTGGGCGGCCCCGATGCCGTGCCGCTGCGCTGGCGCACCGTGGCCATCACGGCGCTGGTGGCGGGTGGGTTTGCGCTGCTGGGCGCCCGGGCCGCCAGCAGCCTGCACAAGGAAGCGGTGCGGCCGCTGGTACTGGCATTGCTCACGGCCATGGCCGTGTACACGCTCTGGCGCAAGGATTTCGGCAGCCTGCACGCCCCACGCCTACACGGCCGCCGCGAGATTATTACGGGCGTGGGGCTGGGCCTGGCCATCGGATTCTACGACGGATTTTTTGGGCCGGGCACGGGCAGTTTGCTGCTGTTCGCCTTTGTGGGGCTGTTTGGGTACGATTTTCTGGCTGCGTCGGCGTCGGCCAAGTTCGTGAACGTGGCTACCAACATTGCCGGGCTCATCTTTTTCATCTCCACCGGGCATGTTCTCTACCGCGTGGCTATTCCCATGGCCATTTGCAACATGCTGGGCTCGACGCTGGGCGCGCGCATGGCGCTGCGCCAGGGCACAGGCTTCGTGCGGGTGCTTTTTCTGGTGGTGGTCGGGGCTTTCATTCTAAAGCTGGGCTGGGAGACATTCACATAAAAAAACAGGCCCTGCGGTAGGGCCTATTTTTCTTCAGCAGAACGAATGAAACGCTAGCGCGTGGCGGCAGCTTTCACAAAGCGGGTGCTTTGGCCGGTGGCCATGTCCCGCAGGAAATACACGCCATTGGGCAGGCTGCGCACGTCCAGCTGTTGGCCCAGCTCCAGGGTTACTTTCGCCTCCTGCACTTTCTGGCCAAACTGGTTGAACACGCCGAAGGAAGTGCCGGCCGCGCCGGCCACCGTCAGCATTTCGGCCGCCGGGCTGGGGTAGGCCGCTAGTTCGGTGGTTTTGATGTCGCTTTTCACCACCACAATGGGGCTGAAGGTTTCTTTGCCGTCGGCATCAACCTGGCGCAGACGATAATAGCTCATGGGTTTCGGTGCGGCATCAACAAACCGATACTGGTGCGATTGATTGCTGCTGCCAGCGCCTTTCACCTGGCCAATGGCGTAAAATACATCCGATGCGCCGTTGGTCCGCTCCACCACGAAATGGTCGTTGTTGCGCTCCGAGGCCGTGTTCCAGGTCAGGGAAACGCCCGCAGTGGAGGCTTTGCCCTGGAAGGTCACCAGCTCGACCGGCAGCGGCGTAATGGTGCCGTAAGCCGCGAAAATATCGACGCTAACACTGGCATTGATAAGGCCCGCGGTGCGTACTTCTATTTGATTGAAGTCGCTGGTTACCGGAAACTCGACCGCTACTTTGTTGCTGCCGGTTACGTTCAGGTCGAGCAGCGAGGCCACCGATATGTTCTGCTCGTAGCCCGAGCTGCCGTTCATGTAGGTGCGGATGCTGGTGCCATTTAACACGCCCAGGTCCACGTTCGAGCCCATCTGGATGACCAAGCCGGCCCGGCCACCGCTGCGTACCGTCGATGGGAAGGCTATCCGCAAACGCGCCGCGCCGAGCAGGGCCGGCGCCTCAATCCGGGCCGCCGTGGCCAGCGACCCATCCACCGCCAACGGCTCATTGGACGCATTCGATGCAGAATACACCGTGGAGGCATACTGCCACGGCTGTGCTACGCCCGAAAAGGCAGTGGCACCAATGAAGAAAATACCCAGAAGGGCAACTTGAATGGATAAGTAAAATAACCGCATATAAGGAGAGCTAAAATTGATACTCTCCCGCTAAAACAACATTTTTGCCAAAAATCCCGAACGCAACCAAGCACTTAACGCCCAGTTTTTTGACCAACTAGCAGTTGCGCTTAATTGAACTAATCTGGGAATACGCAACCCAAAATGGGAATAAACAAGAGCAAAACACAGCTATAAAACAGCATTCGCAGTATCTTTATCACCATTTATCAACTAATTAATAAGCAAATTCACTTATTCGGCAAATAAATCAATTTATTTTTCAAATTGCACAAAATACAGAATAAATCTTTTCTCGCTTTTTGCTCCTACGCAGCAACATCAAGCGGGGTTGCGTCAATTTGTAAGAATAATTGGCGCAACCCCGCTTGATGTTGCTGCGGCTATTTCCTTAGCTGGCCACCGCCTCCAGCGGCCTCCGCTTACGCTGCTGCTTGCGCCACCGATTGAGCCACATAATGGTTCCCGTAACGGGGAAAGTGGCGCCAAGCAGCGTCATCAGCAGGGCCAGCACTTTGGTGGGCCAGCCAAATATGGCGCCGGTATGCACAGGCTTGAACAAGCCGCGAATGCGCTGCCCCACCGGCCGCTGGGCATATGTTTGCCCACTGATGACCTGGCCGGAATATTGGTCGAGGTACACTTCATCGGTGGCGTTGTCGGTGATGGCGCCGGGACGCAGCACGGCCACCCGGATGCTGCCTTTGGCGTCTTTGGGTAGCTGGAGGGCGTAAGATTCGGCGTCGGGGGCCTGCTGGCGGGCCAGGGCCAGCACGGCATCGGCGGCGAAGGGCGCGGCGCCGGCGGGCGCCGCCGACTCTGGCGCTTCGGGGCGCTTGGTGGGCGAGTGGGTGAGCCGGTTGATGCCCTCCCCCACCCAATCGAACGACATGCCCACACCGGTGAGGGCAATGACGAACAGGAAAACCGACGCGTAGAAGCCCAGCACGATGTGGAAGTCGTGGTTGAGGCGCTTCCAGCCGCTGCCCCACTTCACCTTCAGGCGGGCGCTGAAGGCCTTGCGGGCCGCCGGCCACCACAGCACGATGCCCGTGGCCAGGATAAACAGGAACATGGACGCGCTAATCCCCGTTACCAACTTGCCAATTTTGCCGGCCACCAGCCCGCGGTGTAGCTGCTCCACAGTCTTGAAAAAGTTGTCGCGCGGGTTCAGCTCACCGGTGATGGCGGCGGTGTAGGGGTTCACAAACACGCGGGGGCCACCGCCTTCGCCGCGGCCTTTGCCGCCTTTTCCGTCCTTGCCGGGGCCTTCGCCGGGCACGCGCTTCGCACCGCCTTCTGGCTCAGCACCCGCGCGGCGGCCTTCACCGCCTTTACCACCTTCGGGGGCCCCGGCGAGGCTCACTTCCACGGTGCGGGTGGGGTCGGCGTATACTTTCAGGCCGCTGATTTTGGCTTTGGGCTTGTGGGCGCGCACGGCCTCGGCCACTTGCGCCAGCGCGAGGCGCGGCGTGCCAGCCGGGGCCACGAAGTAGCGCTCGGAATGCCAGGACTGCTCCAATTCCTTTTCAAACGCCAGCACGCAGCCGGTGAGGCACACCCAAACGATGACCAGGCCCGAGGCAAGCCCCAGCCACAAATGGATGGTTCGGAAGGCAGATTTAAGCGGAGTCATCGGCTTGCAGAAAGTGGGTTGAATGAGGGAGAAAGAGGTTTCACGGCACGTAATTCGTTGCCCAGCACAGGGGCGGGAGCAGGCCCCGCCCCTACTATTTTATTATAGCTTGTAGCCCAAGGTGGCCGAGAACGTGCGGGGCGCGATGGGGTTGATGCTGTTGTCGTCGTGCAGGTTGTAGCTCAGTTCGTTGAGCAGGTTGGCCATTTTGAAGCGCAGCGAAAACCGGTCGTACGAATAGCCCAGCGAGGCATCGAAGAGGAAGTAGTTGGGCACCGCAATCAGCTGGAAGGCGTCGGCGCCCGTGGCCCAGGGGCGGCCGGTGGTGGGGTCGAGCAGGCGGGTGTTGCGGCCGCCTACCCGGTCGCCCACGTAGTAGGCCGTGAAGCCGGCGCTGAGGCCGCGCAGGGTGGCGTTGTTGGCAAATACGTTGGCGAAGCTGTAGAACAGGCTGGCGTTGGCCGTGTGGGCGGGGTTGTAGCGCAGGCGGCTGCCGTCTTCGTAAATGTTGCTCTTGGTGTAAGTGGTAGTGTTATAGCTGTAGCCGGCAATGAGCGAGATACCGTTGATGGGGCGGCTCTGCACGTCCACCTCCACGCCCTGACTCGTGACTTCGCCGGCCAGTTCCTGCGGGGCGGCCACTTTGCTGGTCAGAAAGCGCGGGTCGGTGGGCAGAATGGACTGGGCCTGGTTGCTGTTGATGATGCGGTAGCCGGTCACGTTGGCCGATAGCGCGCCCTTGAACAGCTCGTTCTTGATGCCCACCTCGTACTGGTCGATGAGCGAAGGGGCCAGCGCCGCGCCCTGCTCGTCGAAGCCGGTATTGGGCGTGAAGGAGTTGGAGTAGGACGCAAACAGCGAAGTGGTTTTGAGGGGCTGGTACACCAGGCCCAGACGCGGCGAGAAGGCGTTGTCGTATCGGCGGTTTTCCACTACGGTGGCGGCGTTGGTGGCGGGCAGCGTCAGGGCCGGGTAGGTGTACACGTCGGTGGGGGTTTCCTGGTAGCTCCAGCGCACGCCGGCCAGCACCTTCACGTGGTCGAAGATGCTGATGAGGTCTTGGGCGTAGAAGCCGGCGCGGCGGGTGTTGCCCAGCGTGCGGGTGTTGTAGCGCAAGGCGTCGTAGCCGCTCACGGCACCTTTGGGCTGGCCCAACACGCGGCTTGGGTTCAGGATGTTGACCGAGTCGTAAGCTTGGTTGATGAACGATACGGCGTTGGTGTTGTACTGGTCGGCGTCGGCGCCCACCAGCACCGTGTGGCCGATGCGGCCGGTGCGGAGTGTGCCCGTCAGGTCGATTTGGGCCAGGAAGTAGTTCTCGGCGGTTTGAGTGCGCTGCAGGTTGCGCAGCCAGTTGCCGTAGTTGCGGCCGGGCTTGATGACGTTGGCCGTGGGGCGGGCGGCGCTTTTCAGCTCGTTGTCGTAGCGCTGGAACGAACCCACGGCCCGCACCTGCCAGGTGTCGTTCAGGCGCGAGGTGAGGGTGGCGGTGGCGCTGGTTTGGGTGGTGGCGTTGGTGGCGTCAGAAGTATTGAGGAAACGGCTGCGCGAGTCAAAAATCTGGTAGTTCACCGCCCCAATGCCGTAGTCCGGCGTGCGGTTATCGCGCAGATAGTCGCCCTCAATAATCAGGTCGGTTTTGGGCGTGAGCTTGAACAGCAGCGAGGGGTTCACATACACGCGGTCGCTTTTCACGCCGTCGCGGTAGCTGTCGCCGCGCTCGTAGGTGCCGTTCAGGCGGAAGGCCACGGTCTGGCTCTGCCCCACGGCGCCGTACACGTCGAACTGCGGCTTCACGAAACCGTAGCTGCCCACGCGCAGCCCCACCGAGCCGCCGCGCTCAAACTGCGGCTTCTTGGTGACGAGGTTCAGAATGCCGCCGGCCGCCACGTTGCCATACAGGATGGCCGCGCTGCCTTTCAGCACCTCCATGCGCTCCAGGGAGCTTACTTCGGGCATGATGCCGTTGTTGAAACGCACGCCGTTTTTAAAGGTATTGTTGCTGGAAAAGGCGAAGCCGCGGCTGGCAATTTCCTCCTGGGTGCCGCCGGTGGTGCCCATCACATACACCCCGCTCACGTTGGCCAGCACGTCGCTCAGGCGCAGGGCCTGCTGCTGTTCCAGCACGGCGCGCTCAATGGTAACGGTGCTCTGCGGGTTGTCGAGGGGCGCGATGGGCATTTTGCCGGCGCTCACCACGCGCTGGTTCAGGCTTTTGGCGCCGGTCACGGTCACTTCGCGCAGCTGCTGCTCGCCGGCAGCCAGGCGCACGGGCTGGGCCGCCACGCTTTGGCCGGGCTTCACTTCCACGGTCACTTCCTGCGGCGTGCAGCCCAGGCAGCTGATGGTGAGCACCTGCCAGCCGGCGGGCGCCAGCAGCCGGTAGCTGCCGTCGGGGCTGGAGCTCACGCCCAGGTCGGTGCCCTTCACTCGCACCGAAACCTGCTCGGCCGCCTGCCCATCAGCCAGCTCAATGCGGCCCGTCACCTCTCCCATCCGGCCGTGCCGCTTTTCGTGTGGGTGGTGCGGGGCACCGGTTTGAGCCTGGGAAACCACTGGCAGCAGAGAGCCAATCAACAGAAGAAGTAAGGGTGCTGAGCGCATAGCTTATTTAGACAGATTCAAAATATGACACAAAGGTGGTCGCTATTTAGAATTGTTCCAAATAAGAATGTCGAGAATTTTCTTTGACTTGCCCGATTCCAAGCCGCTACCTCTATAACCTGTTGCCTATCAGCAAAAAGAGCCAGCTATACAGCTGGCTCTTTTTCGATGAATCTTGCTTGAACGTCTTGGCTACTGGCCGTATTAGGAGCTTCAGAAGCGGCCACTAAACGAGTTCAACCTCTTTCTTGGCGACGGTGGGCGTGAGTTCGAACGCCTCGGCCAGCAACTCGTAGGAGCGGCGGCGGTCCTCAAAATCAGCGGTGATGGTGACGGCGGTTATCTCATCCACACCGTAGTCGGCGGCCAGCTGGGTGAACTGGGCATGCACCTGCGCGGGCGTGCCGCTCACCACCCGGGCGCGGTTGTGCAGCAGGTGGGCCTGGTCTTCGGCGGTGAACTGGTAGCGGCGTACTTCCTCCACCGACGGAAACGAGCGGAATTCGCCCCGGTTGAAGCGAATAAGCTGCATGTCCAAGGCCTTGCGCAACTCCTGGGCTTTCTCCTCGGTGTCGGCGCAGAGGGTGAAGACGGCCACGTTGGCCAGCGGCTCGGCCAGCTCCGCCGAGGGGCGGAACCGTTCGCGGTAGGTGCGCACGGCCTGCGGGCCGCCCGTGCCGTTGATGAACTGGGCGAAGGAAAACGCCATGCCCAGGTGCGCCGCAAACAACCCGCTTTGGCCGCTGGAGCTCAGAATCCAGAGTTCCGGCGCGGTGGCCGACTGCGGAATGGCCATCACCCGTTCGTGGATGGTATCGGGCACTTTCTCGTCACGCAGGTAGGCCTGCAGGTCCATGAGCTGCTCTACGAAGTCCTTCTCGTTGAACTGGTTATTGGGATTGAGGGCGTAGGCCGTGAGGCGGTCGGCGCCGGGCGCGCGGCCCATGCCCAGGTCGATGCGGCCCGGAAACAGGCTTTCGAGCATGCGGAAGTTTTCGGCCACTTTCAGGGCGCTGTAGTGCGGCAGCATGATGCCCCCCGAGCCCAGCCGCAGGTGCTGCGTATGGTTGCCGAGGTGGGCCAGCAGCACTTCGGGCGTCGAGCCGGCCAGGGTGTTGGTGTTGTGGTGCTCGCTCACCCAGAAGCGGGTGTAGCCGAGGCGGTCGGCCAGTTTGGCCAGCTCTACGGTTTCGAGCAGGGCCTGGCGCGGCGTGGCGCCCGGCCGGATGGGCGACTGGTCGAGCACGTTGAGGCGAAGTTTGGGGGAGGTAGTCATAGGATGGAGAGGATACAGGCTGCACAAACCACTTACGGGGTTATCCGGTTCGAGGCCGGCCGGCGGCATGCCCGGCCGCGCGCAGGATGAACATTTGCCGCTTTGGCTGTTACGCACCCGACCTTTTATCCACTCCCTTTTTATAATGAGCGACCAGAACAACGTCATCATCCCCGTGGCCGATGGCACCGAGATGCACGCCTACTCGGCTTTCCCCAGCAACACGGGCCCGGTGCCGGGCATCCTGCTGTTGCAGGAAGCCTTTGGCGTGAACCAGCACATCCGCAACGTGGCCGACCGCCTGGCCGCCGCCGGCTACGCCGTCGTCGCCCCCGAGCTGTTCCACCGCACGGCCGCGCCGGGGCTGGAAATCGCCTATTCGGATTTCAACACCGTGGCCGCGCCGCACTTTCAGGCCATCACGGTGGAGGGCCTGACCGCCGACCTGCAGGCCGCCCACGCCTGGCTCACCAGCCAGCCGCTGGTGATGGCCGATAAAATCGGCAGCATCGGCTTTTGCCTGGGCGGGCGCGTGTCGTTTCTGGCCAACGCGGTGCTGCCGCTGGCGGCCGGCATCTCCTACTACGGTGGCGGCACCCATCTGCTCAAAGACCGCGCTGCCGACCTGCACGCGCCGCACCTCTTCTTCTGGGGCGGCCTCGATGCACACATCAAAAAAGAGCACATTGCCGAAGTTACGGACGCCGTGGAAGCAGTTGGCAAGCCCTACATCAACACCGTCATCTCCTACGCCGACCACGGCTTCAACTGCGACGAGCGGCCGAGCTACCATCCGCAAGCCGCCGCCGAAGCCTGGGCGCTGACGCTGGCCTTTTTCAAGGAGAAGCTGGGGGCGTAGGTTTCGGTTATTCTCAACAGAGGAAGCGTCCTGCTGAGCGTCGCCGAAGCATCTCTACCGCAATAGCAAATAATTACTTGCGCAGTAGAGATGCTTCGGCGGCGCTCAGCAGGACGTTCTTTTTTGCAGTCGACAACCCGCTTCAGGCCGCAACAGCTGCCTCCTTTGCTGCCGTTTGCCGCCCCATGTACTGCGCCATGCTGCTGGCCAGAATGATTTGCAGGGCATGATACAGCATCAGTGGCAAGAGAATAAGTCCGGTAGCCGCGCTGGCGGGAAAGAGCAGACTGGCCATCACGCTGCCGTGCACCAATGACTTCTTCGACCCGCAGAATACGGCCACAATCTGGTCGGCGCGCGGGAAGTGCAAGGCCCGGCTCAGGCCCCAGATAATGCCGAACGCCGCTATATAAAGCGCCACCATGCCCGCGCTGAGCTTCACAATATCGGCCAGGCCAAAGCGGCTGAAGATGCCTTCGGCGAAGGAATCGCAGAAAGCGGTGAAAACGATGAGCAGGATGGTTACCTGGTCGAACACGCGCAGGCCGGCTTTGCGCTGCTCCACAAACGCATTGAAACGGGAATGCAGCAGCACCCCCGCCCCCACCGGCAGCACCACCTGCCACAGCAGCTGCATGGCCAGTCCCCACAGCTGCCCGCCCCCTGTGCCGGTATGCAAAAACAAGCTTGTGAGCAACGGCGTGAGCAAGATGCCCAGCAAGCTGGAAAGGCTAGCGTTGAAAATGGCGGCCGGCAGGTTGCCGCCCGCAATGCTCACCATCACCACCGACGTGGAAACGGTGCTGGGCAGCGCGCACAGAAAGAAGATGCTTTGCCACAGCAAAACCCCGCTTTCGCTGCTAAAAAACGGGCGCACCAGCAGCGCCAGCACCGGAAACAGCACAAACGTGGCCACCTGCACCAGCACGTGCAGCCGCCAGTTGCGCATGCCGGCGCGCATCTTTTCCACGCTCAGTTTCAGGCCATAGAAAAAGAAAACCAGTGCCACGCCCACCGTGGTAATGGTGTGCCACGGCACCGGGCTGGCCTTGCTGCCCAGGCCGGGCTGGAAGTAGGCCAGCGCCACCACGCCAATAAGCGCCAGCAAAAACCAATCGAGGCCGGCGCGGGATAATAAAGCCACCAAACGGCTGGGAGCAGAAGGTTGATTCATGCCTTAGCATACGCCTGCGGGCGCTTTGGTGGCCGAAACCGGAAGCGTGGGGCATGAAAAAGCGCCGGGCTTGGCGGCCGGCGCTTTTTGTTTGCGGAAGTTGACTTATTTAGATGCCTGTCATCCTGAGCGCAGCGAAGGACCTTATCACGTCAGAACAATGGTAGTATTTCCATCGGCGCTAACGTGATAAGGTCCTTCGCTGCGCTCAGGATGACAGACGTTCCATCACAGTACTCTTACTGGTCGCCGGCGCCGCCACCGCCCAGGCCGGGGGGCGGGGTGCCCTGCACGCCCTGCACGCTGGGCACGCCCATTTTCTCCTCGCGCTTGCGCTGGTATTTGTCGAACTGGGCCGGGGTCAGCACATCTTTGATAGCCGCGAGGCGGGAACTGCTCACCGTTTCGACCACGCCGGCCAGCTTGCGCGGGTCGGCCTTGTAGCGCAGGTGCGCCGATTCCACGGCGTCGATGCTGCGGCGGTTGATGGCCCTGACTTTTTCGGTTTGCTGGGGGTTGAGGCCCAGGTTTTTCTGCATGTTGGCCGTGAGGGCATTGGTTTTGGCGTCGACCACGGCCGCGTCGGCCACGGGCGCGGGGGCTTCGTCCTCGGCCGGGCGGGCGGGGGTGCGCGTTTTGGTTTTAAGGCTGGGCTGGCCGGCGGTTTTGGTTTTGGCTTTCACCACGGAGTGGGCCGGCGCCTGGGCCAGCACGGCCGGCGCAGCGGCCACGGCCAGCAGCGACGAGAGCAAAATAACTTTCATGGGAAACTTGGGTGGAAACACGGGCACAGAAAAAGGGGCGCTAAGGCGGAGTAAATATCGGCGAAAAAGCCCGCTCTTTCAGCCTTTAACACCTCGCCAACCATGTTTCGTGCCAGAGCTGCCCGAAAATCGGGCTCCGGTTCCGCGTCTGTGCAACCTTTCGGCCCGGTTTGGCATACAACCGCCATGAAACAGAACAAGCGTACTTCTTCGAAGAACTGGCTGCTGGCCGCCGGGCTCGGCGTGGCGGCCCTGGGCGCCACTCTCTGGGGCAACCGCCGCGGCTCCTACGACCTCAGCCGGCGCGTGGTGCTCATCACCGGCGGCTCGCGCGGGCTGGGCCTGGTGCTGGCCCGCCAGGCCGTGGCCGAAGGCGCCCGTGTGGCCATCTGCGCCCGCGACGAAGCCGAGCTGGCCCGCGCCCGCCAGGATTTGCTCATGGCCGGGGCTGCCGAAGCCGACGTCCTCACTCTGGCCCGCGACATCACCAACGAAGTGGAAGTGCGCACCATGGTGGCCGAAGTCGAAACCCGCCTCGGCCCGGTCGATGTGCTCATCAACAACGCCGGCATCATCACGGCCGGCCCGCTCGACAACATGGACGTGCGCGACTTTGAAGACTCGATGGCCGTGCATTTCTGGGCGCCGCTGCACGCCATGCAGGCCGTGTTGCCCAGCATGCGCCGCCGGGGCGTGGGCCGCATTGTCAACATCTCCTCACTGGGCGGCAAAGTGGCCCTGCCGCACATGGCGCCCTACAGCGCCAGCAAATTCGCGCTGGTGGGCCTTTCCGAAGGCTTCCGAGCCGAGTTGCGGCAGCACGGCGTGTCCGTGACGACGGTGTGCCCCGGCCTGCTGCGCACCGGCAGCGCCGACCACGCCATGGTGAAGGGCCAGCACGAAAAGGAATTTGCCTGGTTCAGCATCGCCGATTCGCTGCCCGGCTTCACGCTCAGCGCCGAGCAGGCCGCCCGCCAAATCTGGAACGCCTGCCGCCGCGGCGACGGCGAAATCATTCTCTCGCTGCCGGCCAAGTTCCTGGCCGCCTTCCATGGCTTGCTGCCCGGCACCACCACCGACATCCTGAGCTGGATGAACCGCGCCCTGCCTGCCACCGGCGAAAGCCCGGCCGCCAACGTGCGCCGCACCGGCTTTGAAAGCGAATCGGACCTCACCCGCTCGCCGCTCACCGCCCTCAACCGCAAAGCGGCGGCGAAGAACAACGAGGTGTAGCGCGCGTGTTAAGTAAGATAAAGCCCAAAGGCCCCGATTGTCTAAATCGGGGCCTTTGAGGTTTTACAGCGTGCCGCGGCGCTTGCTGCTACCGCCCACTTTAGCACCCGAAATCTTGGTTTGGCGCTTGCTGTGAATGCCCAGGAAGCCGTTGTGGAACAGGCCGTGGTGCCCGTAGCGCCGGTAAATCGGGCGGTGATTGCCGGGCATTATTTTACGATTGGGATTGCGGGAAACGCTGGCAGAAGCAGCGGGAACATTGGCGGTGGTCAATAAGCTCAGCAGGCCAACAAGCACAAGAACGTTGCGGAACATAGGAATGGGATTAGAGAATAAAAAGAATAATCCGGGCAACCAGAAGCGCCCATCTGCAGCATGTCGCTTCTGGTGTACTAACCCGCCCCGCGGCAGAAATATTGCCGCTGCCGCTAAAGCAATCGACCAAATAGGCAATTCACTCGTCCAAATCCCGCAACTTATTCTCTCATCCCGAAGTCATTCATTTATAATTATCAACTTAACTATCAACCAGTTCTTCACCTGACATATTCTCAAATCTGAATTATCGATGTTGTCTTCAAAAAAATTTGAAAAAAATTGATTGAAACGTCCGTCGCAATTATTAATTGTTTCCGAAGTGCAAAAAAAGCTCCTTTTTTTCTCGTGCGAATAATGCAATAAACCCCGGCACGTCGCCAATGCATGTCGCGTTGCATCTTGCGCCATGCATTTCCCTGTCGAGCTAGCCATCGGTCCCGCGCGTCTGCCCGTGCATCTGCTGTGCGAGGTGCTGGCCTACTCCCTGGGCTACCGCCTCTACCAGCGTCTGCGTGCCGGCCACGCCGACCAAATTAGCGACGCCCACCGGCAATGGATTTTTGTGGGCGCCGCCGCCGGGGCCCTGCTTGGCTCGCGCCTGCTGGGCCTGTTGGAACACCCCGAGCTACTGGCGCACCCACCCGGCGGCTGGCTTTACTACTTCACCAACAAAACCATCGTGGGCGGCTTCCTGGGCGGGCTCATCGGCGTGGAACTCACCAAAAAGCGCCTCGGCGTGACGGCCAGCAGCGGCGACCTCATGGTGTTTCCCATCATCCTGGGCCTCGCCATCGGCCGCCTTGGCTGCTTCTTCAGTGGGCTGGAGGATGGCACCTACGGCACGGCTACCACCCTACCCTGGGCCATCAATTTCGGCGACGGCGTGCGCCGCCACCCCACCAACCTGTATGAAATCCTGTTTCTGGGGGCGCTGGGGCTGCTGCTGTGGGGGCTGGAGCGGTGGCGCGGCCCCTTGGCCGATGGTCGGCGGTTTCAGCTGTTTCTGAGCGGCTATCTGCTGTTTCGGCTGCTGGTGGAATTTATCAAGCCTACGGCGGCCCTGCCGGGGTTGGGGCTCACGGCAATACAATGGGCGTGCGTGGCGGGGCTGGGGTATTATGTTTGGATGTGGCTGCAGGAAAAAAAACTCATTAAAATGAAATACCAATTACCGAGTTGAATTACCTCGGTAATTGGTATTTCATTTTAATGAATTCTACGCATGGTTTATGCCCAATTATCTTTCACAAAATCAGCTACTGTGTCCCAACAAATTATTAAGAAGTCAGATAAAATCAAGCTGTTTTTGCGAGAATATTATCTCGGGCATTCGGTGGCCCGCAATGGCGTGCGGCTCATAGGCGGGCCGTTGGTAACCGGAAGCGGTGTCCAGTTCTATCAAAAGGCAGATAAATGGGCCATTGCGTACGGGGGATTTTGCTTTTTATACGGTCTCTATTTTACGCTAAAGCCTTTTCTCATTATTGCTTTGCGGCCGGCGGCTTTTCAAACCGTCACTTTTGAGGTAGTGGTGAATGACCAAGGCGTGAACTGGCAACTTGCCGGGGTGGAATCGAGTGTGCAGTTCGCCGCCTTTAGCAGCATCTTGCGTCGGCCAAGTTATTACATGCTTGAAATCAAAGCGACCGGAACGGTATACTTACTGGTAAACCAGCTTACCGCAATAGAAAAAAGTTTTCTAGACAGCCACCTGACTGTCTGAATTGCCTCTTACCCTGCTGCAGCGTTGCGCCGAACCAGGGCCTGTGGTGTATGCCGTATCAGACATCCGCATTTTTTGCATGAAACACCTGCTCCCGCTCTGCTTGCTTCTACTTGCCGCCAGCCTCACCGCCCACGCCCAATACCTCCCATTCCACGGCGGCGAATACCTCGACACCACCACCGTCCGCAACCCTGCTTGCGTTAAGGCACCAACTGCATATTATTTCAACGTAGATGGGAAATACCCGCGCAGCTCGGCTACGCTGGTTCGAGAGGCATCGGCCTTTTTGCAGCGTGGAAGCCGCAAATTCAGCGGCAGCGGCTACGTCACGTTTCGGTTTATGATTGATTGTGCGGGGTTTAGGCAACCGATGACGCAGGTGCTGCAAACCGATGCCAACTACGTGCCCACGCACTTCCGCCCGGAGCTGGTGAGCGAGCTGTATGCTTTTTTGAAAACGCTGAAAGACTGGCGGGCGGCCACGTACCGGGGCCAAGCCTTCAGCTACTTCACCTATTTAACCTTTAAGCTGACCAATGGAAAAGTGGTGGCCGTTATTCCTTAGCCTGCTAGCCCCGGCCGGCGGCTATGCCCAGCCCACGGCGCGCCTACCCACAGCCGGCGACTGCAGAAGCAAAGCCTACCAAGACACGCTCGTGGCCCGCTACCTGGACCGGGGCGCGCACCGCATCAGCTACCTCGACCCGCGCTGGGGGCAGTACTGCGACAGCCTGATTGCGGCCTGTCCCAACATTGCCTACGCCTACCAGCAAAAGGCCATGCCCCTGATTAAATACGGTGACTACGCCAAATCCATGCCACTGATAGACAAGGCCGTGGCGCTCGATGAAAACCGCTGGCTGGCCTACCGGGGCTTTCTGAAATGCATTTTCACGAAGGATTACAGCGGGGCCATTGCTGATTTCCAACGCGTGGCACGGCTCAAGCCCAACGGCCGCGAGATGGACCACACCTACGCGTTTTTTGAGGGTGCCTGCGAGTTGGAACTGGGCCATTACAAGTTGGCCGAAAAGGCGTTTGCCACCGACATGGCCTTGCAGCGCGGCGCCGATGGACAGGGCGCCGTGCATTTCAACACGCTGTGGTATGCGGGCCTGGCGGCGGCCCGGCTGAAGCAGTATGCGCAGGCTGAGATGTACCTGCAGCAATGCCTCAAAGCCTATCCGCAGCACCCGGAGGCCAATTATTACCTCGCCCTCAACTACCGGGCGCAGGGCCAAGCGGCGCTGGCCCAACAGCATCTGGAAGCCGCGCAACGCGCCCTGATTGGCGGCTACCGGTTGAATGAAGACAATATTTTCTACGCCAACTACCCGGAGCAAATCACGGAATACGAAGTGAGACAGGCCTTGCGGGAGGTGGGAAAATAAATCTCGGCTGTCATCATGAGCGCAGCGACGGGCCTTCTCCCATCAGCACCAATTGTGTCGACATGAGAGAGTCCTTCGCAGCACTCAGGATGATAGGCGGAATGAAAGTTTTGCTTATATCTTCCGCCATCGGTTTTCTTCCTTTCCTTCTGCGCCATGCCCGAACGGCCTTATACCTACTACGACTTTACCTTGAGCCTGTGCCCGCAGTGCCTGCGCCGCATTGAAGCCAAAATCGTCTTCGAGGACGGCAATGTGTTCATGCTCAAGCGTTGCCCTGAGCACGGGCGGCAGAAGGTGCGCATTGCCACCGACATCGAGTACTACAAGAGCATCCGCAACTACGTGAAGCCCAGCGAAACGCCGCGCCGCTTCAACATGGCCACGCATTTTGGCTGCCCCTACGACTGCGGCCTCTGCACCGACCACGAGCAGCACAGCTGCCTCACCGTCATCGAGATAACCGACCGTTGCAACCTCACCTGCCCCACCTGCTACGCCGAAAGCAGCCCCACCCACGGCCGGCACCGCACCCTGGAAGAAGTGGAAGCCATGGTGGACCTGGTGGTGGCCAACGAAGGCGAGCCCGACGTGGTGCAGATATCCGGCGGCGAGCCCACGCTGCACCCGCAGTTCTGGGAAATCCTGGACATGTGCAAACGCAAGCCTATCAAGCACCTGATGGTGAATACCAACGGCGTGCGCCTGGCTAAGGACGAAGCTTTCGTGGCGCGGCTGGCCACCTACGCGGGCGCGTTCGAGGTGTACCTGCAGTTCGATTCCTTCCGTGAAAACGTGCTGCTGACCATGCGCGGCCGCGACCTGCGCGAGGTGCGCCAGAAGGCCGTCGAACACCTCAATAAATACAACCTCAGCACCACACTGGTGGTGACGCTGCAAAAGGGCCTCAATGATGACGAAATGGGCGACATTATCGACTACGCGCTGAAGCAGAAATGTATTCGCGGCGTCACGTTTCAACCCACACAGGCGGCCGGGCGGCTCGATAATTTCAACCCCGAAACCGACTCGTTTTCGCTCACCGAAGTGCGCCAGGGCATTATAGCCCAAAGCCCGGTTTTCACGGCCGACGACCTGCTGCCTGTGCCCTGCAACCCCGACGCGCTGGCCATGGCTTATGCGCTAAAACTCGACGGCGAAGTTTTCCCCCTCACCCGCTACGTCGACCCCGCCGAACTGCTCCAGAGCGGCGGCAATACCATTGTGTATGAGCGCGACCCGCGCCTGCGCCAGCACATGCTCAAGCTCTTCAGCACGGCCAATACGGTGGATACGGTAGTGCCCGAAATCAACCAATTATTGTGCTGCCTGCCGCAGGTTTCAGCGCCCAATCTGGGCTACGAAAACCTGTTCCGCATCATCATTCTGCAGTTCATGGACGCGCATAATTTCGACGTGCGGGCCGTGAAAAAATCCTGCGTGCACATCGTGAGCAAGGACTCGAAAATCATTCCGTTTGAAACAATGAATATCTTTTATCGCGACCCGGAAAAGCTGGCGCGGCTGGCGGAATTGCGGGCCGAGCGGTTTGTGGTATGAAGCCGCCACTCGGGTTGATTGCCGGAATTAATTTCTTTCTGCTTTTGGGTTTAACGGCCTATTGCCGCGCGCAGTCGGCCGGCAATTACGAACTGCTTGATTTCTCTCTGCCGATGGCATTTGGCATTTTCGTGCTGCTGGTTTTCAATGCTTGCGGGGCGGCTTTTCTGGAGCCCGCAGCGTTGAAAAGGTCTTTCGGCTTGAGTATACTAATGGTGCTGCTGGTCGGGTTCGGCTTGTGCAGCTGGGCCCAACCATGAGAGGAAGCAAAAACGGTTATTTTTAATTGCTGACGTTAATTTCATGAAAAAGCCCGCCACCTTCGGCAGCATCGTTCGCAACAACCTATTGGTTGTATTGGCCGCGGCCGTCGTGCTGGGGCTGGCCGAAAAATTCGTCAGCGAAGGCGCCATTTTTCTGTTTGGCGCCTTTTACCTGGGCCAGGCATTTTACAACCTGATTGTGGCTTTCACGCACCTGGGCCGGGGCCCCGAGGATGTGGGCGCGGCCCCCTATTTTGCGAGTATGCTGCTGGTACTCATCGTTGGGTTTGGGGCTTGCTCAGGCATTTTTATTGTCGCGGGCAGCCTCGGCAACATGCATTGAGGCTGGTGCGGGCTGGCACTTGGGGCACACATAAGTAGCCCGGCCGCCCACATAGTATTTGTCGATTTTCACCTTCGGGTGCCGCGGGCAGAAAGTGTGGGCGTCGTCGCTGGCAGGCGTAGCCGAGGTATCCCACTCACGAGCATGGATGAGGAAACTGGCCGGAAAATGCCGATAGTTGGCTTCCTGGTTGATTGCCGTATTCAGCACCAATTGCACTGCATCGTGCAGGGCTTTGGTTTCCTTCTCGCTGAGCGAGGAGCCCAGCCGCTCGGGATGGATTTTGGCCTGAAACAGCACCTCGTCCACAATCCAGTTGCCGAGGCCGGCGGTGATGCCCTGGTCGAGGAGCAGTGGCTTGAGCAGCGTTTTGCGGCGGCTTAGTTTCTGGTGCAGCTCGGCGGCGGTGATGGCCAGCGCGTCGGGGCCGATTTTCTTGGCCTTCTGATGCGCGGCGGCACTATCGGCCAGGCGAATGCGGCCGAACTTGCGCGGGTCGATGAAGGCCAGGCGCAGGCCGGAATCGGCCAGGTGCAGGGCCACGCGGGTGAAGCGCGGGGCGTCGGGCTCGTCGCGGTAGGCACCCACGTCGCCGGTCATGCCGAAGTGCAGTACCAGGACTTTGCCATTGTCGAGTTCCAGAAAGCAGTTTTTACCCAGCCGGCTCGTGCCCGTGATGGTGCGGCCCAGGAGGCCGGCGCGCAACTCGGCTTCGGGCGTGGCCAGCACATGAGCATCGTTCACCTGCACGGCGGCGATGGTTTGGCCCACGGCCAGCTCGTCAATGAATCGGCGGTAGGTTTCGACTTCGGGTAATTCGGGCACGGGCGGAGGGTTGGGAGTGGAAGGCTGAATTTAGTGGCACGTCATGCTGAGCGCAGCCGAAGCATCTCTACCGCGCAACGCAATCCAATGTACTTGCTTACAACTGCGGTAGAGATGCTTCGGCTGCGCTCAGCATGACGTGCTTTTCAATCTATTCAACATCCCAACCATCAACTGAGTTGCCTCTACCGCCTACAAATCTGCCCGCAGCCCGCCTTCCAGCACCACCACGCCGGTGCCGCCAATCTGCACGATTTCGATGGCCTCGCGCGGGCCACTGATGCGCACCTGCACGGTGCCGGCGCGGCCCATGTCGTGGCCCTGCTCGGCCACGAATTCCGGCGAGCTGAGGTAGCCGTGGTGCCACAGATACGCCGCCATGCCGCCGGTGGCCGAGCCGGTCACGGGGTCTTCCGCCACGTCGGGCGGGGTGCCGAAGTGGCGGGCGAAGGTGTGGCCGGCCGGCGTGGCACCGCCCAAGCAAAACAGGTGCGGACTGAAGAAGTCGCTGCCGGCGCGGTAGCGGCCCAGGCCGGCGGCATCGGCTACTTGGGCACGGCGCAGGGCAGCGTGGTCGCGCAGCAGGACCATCAACTGCGGGGTGCCGGTGCTCACCGTTTGAATGGGCGCGCCGGGTAACAGGTCGTCGGGCGTGAGGCCGAAAAGCGGCAGCACGGTTTCCGGCGCGTGCGTGGCCCCAAACTCGGGCGGCCGCTGCGTCATCCAAACCATGGCGGGCGCGCCGGCCGCACCGGGCAGCACATCCACGCGAATGGGGCCGTGCAGCAGGTGCAGCGTGAGCGTGAGGGCCGCGCCGGAAGCCGGCAGCGTCACCCGGCCCGCGTGCAGCAGCGCCGTGACGGTGGCAATGGTGGGGTGGCCGGCCAGCGGAATTTCCTCGACCGGGGTGAAAAAGCGCACCGTAAATTCCGTGCTGCCGGGCGCGGCCCGGTTCACAAAAGCCGTTTCTGACTGGTTGAACTCGCGCGCCAAGCGCTGGCGCAGGGCGGGGTCGAAGTCGTCGGCATCGAGCACCACGGCGCAGGGATTGCCGCGTAGCGGCTCGGTGGTGAACGCATCGACCAGCAGAAAAGGCAGCGGAGCCATAATAAAAAGAGAATAGTGAGGTGAGGTCGGAAACCAGCCACGAAGGAACAACCGCACGTCGCAACCAAACCTGATGAGCACAAAAAAATGCCGGCTCGCTGTTCGGCGGGCCGGCTTTTCAATAACGACTCAAGATATCTTAGATGTTGTCGTGCATTTTGGCTACGCGCTGGCCGGCTTTGTCATACACATCGCCGCGGGCGGTGATGAACAGGCGGCGCTGCTGGGTATCCGTCAGCACATAGGGAAAAGTCTCGCTGGTGGTGCGGCTGACGCGGCCTACCACTTCGGCGTTGTCTTCATCGTCCACGCGCACCACTTTCAGGCCATTGGTGAGGTAATACCGGCGGCTGGGGTCGTTGCGGAACGTGAGTTGGGCCACGAGGCGCACGGCGTCGCCGCTGATTTGGTTGACGGCTACCATTTCGCGCGAGTCGTTGCTATCGGTTTGCACGGTGGGAAACAGGCGCACCGCGTTGCTGTCGTAGCTGGGCCGGGCCGTTGGTTGCGGCTGGCTGGCCGCTACCACGGCCGGCGCGGCCGAGGGTGCTTTGGCCTGGGCACTGGCCACAATCTGGCCGTTGGCGCGCTGCCAGCCCTGGCCGATGGCCACCAGGCGCGGCGCCCGGCCGGGGTGCGTGGCCGAGCCGCCATCGTCGGGCACGGTGGCCATGGCAGCCTGCGCCTGGGCCAGGCTGGCGCCCAGCTTGCGCAGCACGAAGCCCGAAAACTCGTCGGCCTCCAACTCGTCGGCCGGCTGCGAGCCGCCGCCGCGCAGGGTGTGGCCGTTGAGGTGGTGGCCCATTTCGTGGGCCAGGATGCTGATACCGGCCCAGTCGGTGTGGCCGGCGCGGTTGATTTCGTTCAGAAAATCGGGGTTGTAAAGCAGGTAGCGCTTGCCGTCGTACACCACGGCGGCGGCGTTGTCGACCTCCCGCGTGGAGCGCAGCTCGAAGCGGGCTTTGAGGCCGACGGCATCCGTGATTTCGCGGATAACATCGGTGGGCGCCGGGGCGGTTTGGGCCTGCGCGGCCGGCGCCATCAGCGCCAAGGGGAGCGCCAGCAGCGGAGCGGCCAGCCGGCTGAAAAGACGTGGGAAGAAAGTCATAGCAGGCAATCGAAAAAGTGAATGACTAGTAGCTAAACCTTAGGCAAGTGTGATGCCAGAAATGTGCCACTGCGAGCTCAAACAGCGGCCCGCAGCAGCCCACGCGCCTTGTTTTTGTTACAACGGGAAGGGCCGGTTTTTCATTGCAGAACGCCCGGCCAAACGCCGGTTCGCACTGCCTATCGGGGGCTGTTAGAATAACGATTTCGCGACCGTGGCAGTTCAATTAATAAGAGTCGCGCGGCGGGCCCTATGGTTGCGTTGGAGGCGGCGCGGCAGGCACGGCTGTAGCTTTGCCAGGCCCCGCCAGCCGGCGGGGCCGCTCACGCATTCCTTGCTTCATGAATCAGGCTCACCTTCACCTCCTTGTCAACCACTTGCCAATAGTGGGCAGCCTGTTTGCCGCCGTGCTGCTGGGCGCTGGCCTGTTGCAGCGCAACGCTTCCCTGACGCGGGCGGGGCTGGTGGCGGTGCTGGCGGCGGGCCTGTTGTGCCTGCCCGCGCAGCTCACGGGCGAAGGCGCGGCGGCCATCGTCCAGGATTTACCCCGCGTGAGCCGGGCCCTCATCCAGACGCACGCAGCGGCGGCCGAGCTGGGTTTCTGGGTGCTGGAGGGCGCGGCGTCGCTGGCGCTATTCGGCCTGCTGCTGCTGAAAAATGCCTCGCCCAGAGCCCGCCTGCTGGCCTGGGCCGCGCTGGCGGCGGCGGGGCTCAGCTTCGGGTTGCTGGCGCGGGCCGGCAGCTTGGGCGGCCTCATTCGGCACACCGAAATTCGGGAAGGTTTTGGCACGCCCGACGAATTGTAACCCTCCCCCGCCCGCGCCGTACCGGGCGCATGCCATTTCCCTTCTTCGGCGACGATAAATCGACCGTGGCCCGCCTGCTGGCCACCCTGCCCCAAACCGGCCGCCTGGAGTGGATTGGCCAGCGCCCCGTGCGGCGCGAACCGCTGGTGGCGGTGCCGGAAGCGGTGCTGAAAACCGACTCGCACCTGCTCGGCGACCACGCCCGGCCAAAGGCCGGCGGCAAGCGCCAGGTCACCCTCATTCAGCACGAGCACCTGGCGGCCGTGGCCGGCTACCTGGGCCTGCCCGAAGCGGTAGACCCGGCCCGCCTGCGCCGCAACCTAGTGGTGAGCGGACTCAACCTGCTGGCCCTGAAAAACCGCCGGATTCAAATCGGCGACGAGGTCATTCTCGACATCACCGGCGAGTGCCACCCCTGCTCGCGCATGGAGGAAGAACTGGGGCCCGGCGGCTACAACGCCATGCGCGGCCACGGCGGCCTCACGGCCCACATTGCCCAGGGCGGCGTTATTCGGGTGGGTGATGCGGTGCGGGTGGTGGAATAGCGCACTTATGCTTGGGCAGCGCCATAAAGTAGCGCTGCTGACTTCCGTTTACTGCCTTATGGAGACAGCCAATTAATCCGCCGTGCCAGCCTAAATTGGGTGTATTTCCGTATTCGGTTAAGTTAGTAATTCTCTTTGGAAAGCCGTCTGGGCTCCGTCCTGTTTTCATTTGATTTAATCCTTAATCAACTATGTACGCACGCCTACTTTCTCGCTTGGCGGCTGGCCGGGGCTGGACCCGGCTTCTGGTTACCGTAGTGCTGGCCGCCCTGTTTTTTGTGCCAGGGCGAGCCCAGGTAGTGGTTTACGGGTTGGGCACCCTCACGCGCACGCTGCAACCCGGCGACCCCTTGTATGCGCCCGGCGCGCCGGCCGGCTCGCAGGGGCTGGCGGGCTTCGATGTGGCTTCGGGCCGGCCCCGTTTCCAGGTCATCCTTGTGTCGGGCCTCACGGCCGGCCAGCGGCTGGTGGCCATCGACTACCGCGCCAGCACCGGCCAGCTTTACGCACTGGGCTACGACACCGGCGCCAGCACCGCCAACGCCCAGCTTTATACCCTGAATGTGGCCACGGGTGCGGCCACGCCCGTGAGCGCGGCGCCCATTACGTTGGCCCTGGGCGGGGCCACCGAACGCATTGGGTTCGACTTCAACCCCGTGGCCGACCTGGCCCGGGTGGTGAGCACCAACGACCAGAACTACCGCCTCAGCCCCAGCACCGGCCTGGTGGTGGCCCCCGATGGGCCGCTGGCGTATGGCGCATCGGACCCCAACGCGGCTGTGAACCCGCGCGTGGGCGGCATTGCCTATTCTAACGCCTACCCGGGCAGCACCAGCACCACGCTCTACGACATTGATGTGCGGCCCGACCCGAGCGCGCCCTTCGGTATTTTCTCGGCGCAAATTCCACCGAACTCGGGCACCCTCAATACGCTGGGGCAGGTAAAACTGGAAGGCTACGGCATTTTGCCCGATGCATCTATCAACCCCGACATTTTCTATAATGGCACCACGAACGTGGGCCTCCTGCTGGAGCTCACCCCGCCCGGCACCGACCCAACTCGCCCGAGTTATGGTTATTCGAGCAGCAACCTCTATGACCTGAACCTGACCAGCAACCCCGGCGATGCCACCAACAAGCGGAACTTGGTGCCGGCCCTGTACGCCTTCCCTTTCAATGTCCTGGATATTGCGATTGCCCCCACGCCAACCATCAGCAGCCTGGCCCCCAACTACGCCCAGGTGGGCACCAATGGCCTGACACTGACCGTGAACGGTGCGGGCTTTGTGCCCGGCTCCCAGGTGCAGTACAACGGCAATGTGCGCACCACGACCTATACCTCGGCCTCGCAGCTAACGGCCACGCTGACCGCGGCCGACTTAGCCGTAATCGGCACCTTCCCCGTCACCGTCACCAACCCCGACAGTCCGAACACGCAGGGTACGCCCTCGGCGCCGGCGGTTTTCACGGTAGGCTCGGTGCCCCCGGCCTGCGGCGCCCCCGCCGGCCTGGTGGTGAGCAACGTGAGCAGCACCGCGGCTACCGTCCGCTTCACGGGTACCAACACGGCCAGCAGCTACACGCTGACCACGGTGCCGGCCACGACTACCCAGACCCTGGCGGGCACGGCCACCACAGCCAGCTTGAGTGGCCTGCTGCCGGGCACGAGCTACACAGTCAGCATCGTGAGCAACTGTAGCACCGGCAATACGTCCGGCTCGGGCACTCTCACCTTCAGCACTACTGCGGCCAACCCGCTGCCGGTGGTGCGGCAGGGCAGCACCGTAATTCCTAACGGGGGCGCATTCTCCGGCTTTGCCCCGACGGGCCAGGGCGCTACGTCGGCGCCGGTCACGTTCAGCATCAGCAACACCAGCGCCACCGATTTTCTGACGCTGGGGACCTTCACGTTCAGCGGGCCGTTTACGCTGAGTGGCGTGGCACCTGTGAGTGTGGTGCCGGGCGGCACGGCCACTTTTGCCGTCACTTTCACGCCTTCGGCCACGGGCGCCAACACGGGCTCGCTCCGCATTGCCAACAACAGCCAGGCCGACAATCCCTACGTGCTCAACCTGAGCGGCCAGGGCCTGCTGGCCACGGCCCCGGCCGCCCTGGCGCAGCTGGCCACCGTGTACCCCAACCCCGCCCACGGCGTGGCTACGCTGCTGTTGCCCCGGGCCCTGCGCGGCACGCTGGCTACCCCGGTGGCGGTGGTCGACAACCTGGGACGCACGGTGCTGACCCGCACCTTGGCCGCCGGCGCCGCCGAAACGTTGGAGCTGCCCCTGATGGGGCTTGCGCCGGGCATTTATGCGGTGGTGGCGCACACGGCCGTGGGCCTGGTAGCCCGGCGCCTGGTGGTGCAGTAAGGCCGCTGGTACTCCAGAAATAAACCAACATTGGAACCTATATTTACCAATGTCCGCCAGCCCGTAGTCTACAGGGCATTTGCGACATGGGAACAGCGTACCTAAACGATTTCATCCTGTAATTCTAATTCCCACCTTTCCCTATGAACACAAACTTACTTCAGCTGCCGGCGTGGCGCCGGCTCCTGCTTCTTGTTGCTAGTGCCCTGATGCTGAGCACCTCGGCCACTCAGGCACAGAACCTTATCTATGGCCTGGGCACCCTCACCCAGGCGCTGGGATTCCCAAACGTTTTTGGCTATCCGGCTACTCCGGCCGGGGCGCAGGGCATTTCGCCGCTTAGCCCCACTTCAGGCCTCATTAGCCTGCCAGTACTGGTGAAAGATGCCAGTGGCAATGCCCTCATATTGAGCGGACGGACGCTGGTGGGCATGGACTACCGGCCGAAAACGGGCGTACTCTATGCGCTAAGCTACATTTCGTCTTCAAGCCAGGCCCAACTATACACCCTGGACCCCACCACGGGGATAGCGACGCCCGTGGCGGGCTCCAGTGCCTTTACCCTGGCATTGGGGTCGGTGGTGACGCGGATTGGCTTCGACTTCAATCCCGTTGATGACAACATCCGGGTGGTGGCTACCAACGGGAACAATTACCGCCTCGACCCCAATACGGGTGCGCTCATCAACACCGACAGCCAATTGGCTTATGCTTCCGGCGACGCCAACAGTGCGCTGACGCCGGGCGTTGGCACGGCGGCTTACACCAACTCCTTCCTGGGGGCGACCAGCACGGCCCTCTACGATATTGATGAGCTGAACGGGGCTATTCTGGTGACGCAGCAAACGCAGCCCGCCACCTCGGGCACGTTGCAGACCGTGGCGCCCATCACCAACCCGGCGAGCTTTGTCAACTTTGGCCTTTCACTGGGGCTTGACATTGACGTTTATTTCGACGCGGCCACCAGCACCAACAAGGCTTATCTGATTGAAGCCGCTTTTCCGAATTCAAGCGGACCCAATGCCGGCTACTCCAACAGCAACCTGTACAGCATCAACTTAGCGAATGGGCAGACGTCGGGCAAAGTTCAGGTTGGGGCTGCTAACCCGGCAACGCCTTTCAACTTCTACGACATTGCCGTTCCGATTACACCGCCAACCTGTGCCGCGCCCACGAACCTGGCCGTCAGCAGCATTACCGACAATTCGGCGACCGTCACCTTCACCGGCAGCCTCACGGCCCTCAGCTACACCGTGGCCACGAGCCCGGCCACCACGCAGGCCCCGCTGGCGGCCGGCGCCACCTCGGCCAGCCTCACCGGGCTGGCACCGAGCACGGCCTACACCGTCACCATCACCAGCAACTGCGGCGCCGGCACCAGCCCCGCCACGGTGACCTTTACCACCACTGCCACTCCCAGCAACCCGGTGCCGGCCATTACCAGCCTTTCGCCCAACTCGGCCACGGCTGGCGGGGCCGCCTTCACGCTCACGGTGAACGGCACGGGTTTCGTGAGCGGCTCGACGGTGAGCTTCAACGGCACCACGCTGACGACTACTTACGTGTCGGCCACGCAGCTGACGGCGGCGGTGCCGGCCAACGCCATTGCCACGGCGGGCACGTATAACGTGACCGTGACCAGCCCCACCCCGGGCGGCGGCACTTCCAATGCCGTAACTTTTACCGTCAACAACCCCACGCCGGTGATTACCAGCCTCGCGCCGGCCTCGGCGACGGCGGGTGCCGCCGCCCAAACCCTGACGGTGAACGGCACGGGCTTCGTGAGCGGCTCGACGGTGAGCTTCAATGGCACCACGCGCGCCACCACGTTTGTATCGGCCACGCAGCTGACCATCGGCTTGAGCGCCGCCGACCAGGCTACCGCGGGTTCTTACCCGGTGACAGTCACCACGGCCGCCCCAGGCGGCGGCACCTCGAACACGGCCACGTTCACCGTGAACCCGGCGCCCTGCAACGCGCCTTCGGGCTTGGCTTCGAGCAACGTGACCAGCAATTCGGCCACGGTGACATTTGCGGGCAGCGGCACAGCCACGGGGTATACCGTGACGACTTCGCCGGCTACTACCACCCAAACGCTGCCGGCCGGGGCTACCTCGGTGAGCTTCAGTGGCCTGACGCCTAGCACGGCCTACACGGTGAGCGTCGTGAGCAACTGCGCGGGCGGCGCCACTTCCAGCCCGGCCACCTTCACCTTCACCACGAGCGTACCGGCTGCTACCCTGGCCGTGAGCCAGAGCGGCACCAGCTACCCCAGCAGCGGCGCGGCGTACAACTTTGGTAACCAGACGGTGAACACGACCAGCCCGGCTGTGGCCTTCACCCTCGCCAACGGCGGCACCGACCCGCTTACCATCAGCAGCATTACCACGACCGGCAACTACGCCGTGAGCGGCACGGCCCCGACCACGGTGCCGGCCGGCGGCACGGCCACGGTGAACGTGACGTTTACCCCTACGGCTACGGGCACGCGCCCCGGCACGCTGGTTATCAGCTCCAACGCCACGAACGGTGCTACCTATACCGTGAACCTGACCGGCAACGGCCAGGCCGCTACCCCCAACCCGCTGATTGCTGTGAGCCAGGGCGGCACGGGAATTACCAATGGCGGCACGTTCTCTGGCTTTCCCAGCACGCAAGTGGGCAGCACGTCGGCCCCGGTCACGTTCACCATCAGCAACGCCAGCACCACGGATGCGCTGACGCTGGGCGCCTTCACGTTCAGCGGCCCGTATGCCCTGAGTGGCACGGCCCCGACCGTGGCCAGCATCGCCCCGGGTGGCTCGGCTACGTTCAGCGTCACGTTCTCGCCCACAGCCGTGGGCCCCAACACGGGTTCGGTGAGCATTGCCAATAATAGCCAGGCGAACAACCCTTACGTCGTTAACTTCAGCGGCCAAGGCACTTCGCAGGACCTGCTAGTGAACTCGACGCAAAGCGTGCAGGGCACTTACCGCAATGTGGACATTACGAGTACCGGCATTGCCAACCTAACGGGCACGCTCACCGTGACGGGCACCCTGACGGTGCAGACCGGCGGCGGCTTGGTGCAGAACTGCCAGTTGGTGACGGGCACCGGCAGCTTCGTGCTGCAAGCCGGCGCCAACCTGGTGATTTGCGACCCGGCCGGTATCTCCGCTTCGGGGGCTACGGGCGCCATCCAGGTGAGCGGCAGCCGCTCGTTCAGCCCCGATGCCAGCTACGCCTATAACAACCCCGGCACTGCCCAGGTAACGGGTTCGGGCTTGCCCAGCCGCGTGCTCAATCTGGTGGTGGCCAACCCGGCCGGCCTCACGCTGAGCCAGGCGCTGAGCGTGACCCAGGTGCTGCGCCTGCAAACGGGCAACCTGGCCACCAACAGCCAGGCGCTGACACTGCTGTCGTCGGCCACCGGCACCGCGCTGGTAGACAATACCGGCGGCGTGGTGAACGGCACGGCCACGGTGCAGCGCTACATCACCCCCAACCTGAACGCGGGCCCGGGCTATCGCCACTACAGCTCGCCGGTGAGCGGCAACACGGTGGCCGACTTCGCTACCACGGGCTATGCGCCGGTGGTGAACCCGGCCTACAACACCAGCGCCACCCCGCCGCTGGTGACGCCCTTCCCCAACATCTTCAGCTACGACCAAGCGCGCCTCAGCCTCAGCAACACCTCGCCGGAGTTTGACAAGGGCTTCCAGTCGCCCAGCACCACCAGCGACGCCCTTGCGGTAGCTACCGGCTACACGGTGAATATTAGCGGGTCGGCGCTGGTCGATTTCACGGGCACGCTCAACACGGGCTCTTACCCGCGCACCGGGTTGGCACGAGGCGCGCAGGCCACGGCCGGCTGGCAGCTCTTGGGCAATCCTTACCCGTCGGCCGTCAACTACGACGTGGTGCGCAGCAACTCAACGGGGATGGAGGCTGCCTTGTACGTGTTCAAGAGCAGCGGCCAGTACACGGGCTCCTACACCAGCTACGTGAACGGCCAGAGCACCAACACCGGCACCAACCTGCTGCCGGTGGCCCAGGGCTTCTTTGTGCGGGTGGCCGCCGGACAAACCGGCGCTGTCACCTTCACCAATAGCAGCCGCCTCACCACCTACGACAATACGCTCTTCCAGCGCACCACCGCCGACACCCGCCCGCGCCTGACGTTGTCGCTGGGTACGGCTGCCCTGCGCACCCAAACCGTGGTGTACTTCGAAGCCGGTGCCACCGCCGCCTTCGATGCCCGCTTCGACGCCCACTACCTGCCGGCCACCAATGGCCTGCTGCTGGCCACCGAAACCCCGGCCGGGGAACTGCTTTCCATCAGCGGCCAGCCGGCCCTGACCGGCGCCGATGTGGTGCTGCCCCTGCAGCTAGCCACGGCCACGGCCGGCACCTACACCCTGGCCGTAGACGCCCTTGACAACCTGCCCGCCGGCTACCACGCCTACTTGCGCGATGCCCTGACCGGCACCTACCTCGACTTGGCCACCGCGCCCACCGCCAGCCTGACGCTGGCGCCCAACGCGCCGGCCGGGGGCCGCTACGCCGTGGTGTTCAGCACCCAGGCCCGCGTGCTGGCCACGGCGCCGGCCGCGCTGGCGAAGCTAGCCAGCGTGTACCCCAACCCGGCCCACGGCTCGGCCACGCTGTTGCTGCCGGTGGCCCTGCGCGGCCAGCAAGCTACGGCGGTATCGGTGGTTGATAACTTAGGCCGCACGGTGCTGACCCGCACCCTGGCTGCTGGCACCGCCGAAAGCCTGGAGCTGCCCCTCGGCGGTCTCACCACGGGCGTGTACTCGGTGCAGGCCCGCACGGCCAGCGGCCTCGTCGTGAAGCGGCTTGTGGTAGAGTAAGCCGCTAAGCGGAAATCAACCCAACAAAAAGCCCCGCCTGGAATCAGGCGGGGCTTTTTATTTGATAGCTATACCGAACAAGGGAAATTTATACACTGATAATCAGCCATGAATAAAAAACCTCCCGCCAAGGGCGGAAGGCTTTCCTAGCTATGAAAACAACTGTCTCCTGTAGAAGACTAGGGGTATGTACGCCGGAAACCCGGTGGTTGGTTTGGCGGGTTGGATTTTAGGCACCATCCATTCGCACTATTTTGGGAGTAGATGAGCCTGCCGTTTAGCGGAGTCGGCGGTGAATGTCGTGGTGGCTGGCCTCGGATGGCGGGTGTTAGGCGGGGGTTATTTGTTTATGCCCACGCCCCCAGGGCACAGGCTGCGCCGTACACCCGAAGGCCATCAACTTCAACCCCGAAGGCCGGGCGCTGACGGATGCCCTGGCCAGCCCGCCAGCCAGCTCCTCGCCGAGGACGAATGGATACTCCTGCCGTGGCCGGCACAAGGCACTGCTTCGGCCGATAACCAGACCAAAGACATGGAAATACTGAAAGTACTGTCCCTTTTCACGTTGGCTGGCCTGTGCGAAATCGGCGGCGGCTACCTCATTTGGCGGTGGCTCAAAGCTGACCAGCCGCTGTGGACCGGCCTGCTTGGGGCGCTGTTGCTGGTGGTTTACGGGTGGGTGGCCACGCTGCAGAACACATCGTTTGGCAAAACCTACGCCGTGTACGGCGGCGTTTTCGTGGTGATGTCTATTGCCTGGGCCTGGTACGTCGACGGCTTCCGGCCCGACCGGTTTGACGTGGTTGGTGGCATCATTTGCTTTGTGGGCATCGGCATCATCCTGTTTTGGCCCCGCGCTTGAAAAGCAAGCCGGTTTCCGAATTAATCGGCTGCGGCAGTTTTGCACCGGGGTAAGTCGGTGATGTAGAGGGATAACAACCGCCGCTACCCGGCCAGCGAAAAGCCCCGCCGGCACAGGGCCAGCGGGGCTTTTTTGATGTCTCTGGGGTTTCCTCAGCTTGGCCAGCAGCTGGTGTCCATACTCTCGGAGCAAGGTGCGAAACCAAACTCACACTAGCAAACCCGGCCGTTGCGATTGTCGGCTTAGCCGACTAGCGTTGCTTGCTAAATTCAATACGCTGTTTCGAAGTCGTCAGTTCAACAAATGCAGGCAAATCAACATTACCATTGTAAGAAGGCCCACTGGTCAAGGTTTGTCTGTAATTCAAGTTAACGTTAACAAGACAAGCCCATTAAGGCCAGTGGATGAATCAGGTTATCATCCTATCTAAAAAACGACGCACTGGCATTGATTTTCGTTTTGATTGACTCCAATGCATCAATTTCCCAACCCTGGAAAGAAGCCCCGGCCAATTGGCCAGAGCTTCTTTCCAGGTTGAGCCAACGCGCAGCTACGCCGGCCGGGGCCGTTATGCGCCGTCCATGCGCACGATTTTTGGGGTGAACGAGCCCAGCACATCCACCAATTCGCCCTGGCTGGCCATCACGGTGTGAATGTCTTTGTAAGCCATGGGCGCCTCGTCGAGCCCGCCGCCAATCAGTTCCACACCAAAATCGGCGAGGTGCTTGCGCACGCCGGATTCGGTGAGTTCGGCCTTGGCGCGGGTGCGCGACATAAGCCGCCCCGCCCCGTGCGAAGCCGACGCCAACGACTCGGCCACACCCCGGCCCCGCACAATGAAGCCGGGCGCCGTCATCGAGCCGGGAATGATGCCGAGCACGCCCGCGCCGGCCGGCGTGGCCCCCTTGCGGTGGGTGATGACCTCGCGGCCATCAGCCAGGCGTTCCTTCCAGGCGAAGTTGTGGTGGTTTTCCACCTTAGCCAGCGGTTTTTCGCCGAGGGCTTTGGCCAGGCGCTGATGAATCTGGGCGTGGCAGG
The DNA here is from genome assembly GCF_030580955.1 of Hymenobacter convexus. Lineage (GTDB taxonomy): Bacteria > Bacteroidota > Bacteroidia > Cytophagales > Hymenobacteraceae > Hymenobacter. The sequence continues at coordinate 63,341 of NZ_JAUQON010000013.1, forward strand.
CCGAGGCGTAGTCGCCGGCCAGGTTCATGGCGGCCCAGTACTCCTGGCCGGCTTCGGTGTCGAGGCCCAGCCAGGCGAGGTGCTGGGCTTCGGCGGGCAGCTTGCACACGTCTTTGGCCAGTTTGGTGTAGTGCTCGGCAATGCCCGCGCCCAGGCCCCGCGAGCCGGAGTGCGAGAGCACGCCCAGGTACTGCCCCATCGGCACGCCCAAGTCGTTTTCCGCCTCGGTGATTTCGACGATGCCGAACTCCACGAAGTGGTTGCCGGAGCCGGAGGTGCCCACCTGCTCGGCGGCCCGCTCGCGCTTGTTTTTCAGGAAGGGAATTTCCAGAAATTCGTCGCGGTCGATAACGGCCGCGGCCAGCCGCTGGCCCCGCTCCCAGCCCCGGCCCGAGCCGAAACGGGTGTGGTTGAGCAGCAGCGTGCGCAACTCTTGCACGCGCTGGGTGAGGTATTTGGGCGGCAAATCAAACACCGACAGCGCCATGCGGCAGCCAATGTCGACCCCCACGGCGTAGGGAATCACGGCGTTGTCGGTGGCCAGCACGCCGCCGATGGGCAGGCCGTAGCCGTGGTGGGCATCGGGCATGAGGGCGCCGGCCACGGTCACGGGCAGCTTCATAGCCGTTTCCATCTGGTGGATGGCGCCCGTCTCGATGTGCTCGGCGCCAAACGTGGCGTAAGGCTTGCGCTCAACCAGGGCAATGTGGCGCGACGGGGGCGGCAGCAAAGCCGCTGCGGTATGGCTCCAGTCGAGGTGGGTGAGGTAGTCGGTGGGGTTGGCAAGGAGTTGACCCAGCAAAGCAAGCTGGTCGGTTTGGGAAAGTTTCTTGAGGTGCTTGCGCTGCAGTTGAGCCAGCGCGAGCCCGATGGCGCGACCCTCCGGAAAACCGAGGTTTCGAAGGTCGTTGCCGCGTAATAAATTGGCCATGAGAAGGATGGTGGCACGAGATGAAGCGCTTATTGGGGCCTCAGTCGTTGATGATGAAAAAGAAATAAAACGGGCCGGGCAACAGGACGCATCGCCTACAAATGTGCTCTAACCAACTGAGCTACCGCGAGCCAAAACCCACGGGCCGGCCTCGAACCGGCGACCCCATCGACCCTAACGAAGTATGGCGGTGCTACGGCACCGGCCCGTTTTATTTAGAAAAAATTCGGAGCAACTGACGTCCCGCGTATTGGCCCAGGGACCGACATGGCAGGTCGAAGTAGCGCGAGACTACGGCATCCGAAAAGCAACAAGTTGACAAGGGTAAAGAAGCTGAACAGTCTATTCAGGGGAGTTGAGTCGAAGTAAGACTGTTCGACGACACCTTCTCAACCCCTTCCTCCGCCGGGGCAACCAGCGCCCGGCCTGCTGGTCCTACTCTACCACTGAGCTACGAAAACGACCTCACGGCTATTTCCGGCGGGATTCGAACCCGCGACCTGGGCATTAAAAGTGCGAAGTATGGCCGGGCTACGACACCCGACGGAGGTTGGACGAAAATGCATTGGGGCAACAAGCAGCAAAGGCACATGATAAAACGGTGCTTTTAGCCACTCAGCCACTTCGGCCGTTGCCGGCCAAAGGAGGGATTCGAACCCCCGGTATCCGCTTGGATACAACGAAGTAACCTTTGCCTACGGCACCCAATGCAAGACTTTGTTTCCGGCTGGGGCAACAGTCGCCGGGCCAGCTGGCGCGGCCCTACCTATGCGCATTCGCCCTGCCTCGCGGCAGCACTTCGGGAGTCGAACCCGCGACCGCACCTCATTTGGAGCGAAGGAAGGCCCCGCTACGGCACCCATCCGGAAACGTATTTTTTAATTTAATACCCGAAAAATTCAGGGCAACAGGCGGCAGGCGTGTCAACCGCGGCCGAAGCTGCGGAGGGGGAGTCGAACCCAATAACTCTGATTAACAGTCAGATTTTCTACCATCGAAGTAACGCCCGCCTACGGCACCCGAACCAAACGGATGCTGCCGAGGTGGAACGCGCCACCCAAGTGGCCGCGTCCCGGTCGGCGACTGCCCCAGGTGGGCAGCCGTCTTCCTCATATCGGCAGTTTTTCAACGTAAATCATATGGGGTTTATTTTGGAGTGAGCAGCAAGCAAGGGGAATGAGCGTCGGGCCACTATGATGAAGGGAATCGAACCCTCGCCGTCGAGACGGCCAACCTTGCACCTCGCGAAGTAGGCCACGCCTACGCCACCTTGCGCCGCGCGGCCGGGGGTTCCGCTTTATTGCCCGGCCGGTTTTTTGTTGTTTGTCCTGTCATGCAGAGCGTAGCGAAGCATCTCGCGTGCTGTCACTAACTCAAGCGTTGGTTTTCATAGATTACTACTACAAGCGAGATGCTTCGCTGCGCTCTGCATGACAGGCCATTGCATGCCGTTCTACAGCTCAATTTTCTCGATTTCCGTCAGGGCCGAGCCGCCGTTATCCAGCGCGCTCAGCACGTCGAACACCTTGTCGGACCAGCCGGCGATGAGGGCCACGCCCGTTTCGGGGCGCACCTCCAGCGGGGCGGTGCCGTGCCCGGCCAGGTCGAAAAGGTAGAGGCGGGCATTGGGCGCCACGGTGCGGCGGTAGTCGGCCCAGATTTGGCTGAACACGCCCCCGCCGTTGGTGCTGTTCCAGAGCTGGCAGTCGGTGAAAATCATCACTTTGTCCACCACCTCGCGGCGCAGCAACAGCTCCTGCACCACCAGGTGGCCGTTGGTGGAATAGCCCACTTCGCCTTCGCGCTGGTAGAGTTCGTCCACGTTGCGCAGCACCGGGCCGCGGGGCAGGCTGATGCGCTTCCAGATGTTGCCGAACAGGCCGGTAATTACGTTCTGGCAGCGGCTCTGGAGCAACATGCTCAGCACCAGGCCCACGTCGTAGAGCAGCACTTTGCTGCGCGCCGAAATAGGTTGCTGCATCGAGCCCGACACGTCGCAGGCCAGCACCACGCGTGTGTCGTGCCCGAAACCGCGCAGGTTCACTGCGCTGTGCGCAATGGCCGTTTCCAGGGCCGCCAGCACGCCGGCCATATAGCCGCTTTTCAAGGCTTTCACCTCGCGGTAGGCGGCCAGGAAGCGGAACGGCAGCTGCTTGCTGCGCGCCACCGCAAACCGGTCGGCCAGCGTGTCGCACACTTTCTCCATCGTTGCCGCCGAAACGTTGGCTTCGAGGATGTTGCGCAGGTTGCGGAGCAAGGCCATGTAGCCCAGCTTGCCGCTGCCAATGAGCGTTTCCCACGTCTGGCGGACGGCCGTTTGCCGGTCCGCATCCGTGGCGAAAGTCCCCTGCCCTACCGCCGACAGCTCGGTTTCCCAAGTGTAGGGCGTGGGCAATTCGCCGCGCACCAATTGGTTGAACAGCGCTTGCTGGGCCTCGTCTTTGGCGTTGGGGTGCACCAGGAAAAGGGCATCGCGCAGGCGCACCGCGCCATCACGGTCGTACTTGGCCAGCTGGTAGCCATCGAAACGGTTGAAGCTGAGGGCCAGGCCTTTTTGCAGCTGCTTGGAGAGGCGGTTGAGGATTTTGGTCCCGCTCCGGGCGTTGGCCTGGGCGTAGAAGGCCAGCAATTCCGTGATTTCATCGGGGCGCTGTACCACGCGGGCCACTAGGCGGCTCACAAGGCTGTCGCCGCGGTGCAGCCGGGCCAGCTCCACGCACAGCACCAAAGGCATCGAGCGCAGGTTCAGGCTTTCGCGGGCATACACAGCCAATTGCGCCACAAACAGCGGCTCATTCTTCGCTACCAAGTCCCGCAGGCGCTGCAAGCGCGTGTCGGCTTTTTCGTAGAACTGGTCGCTGAGCGCGGCGGTGGCTACGGCGGCGTACAGCTCCACCTGGGGCGTGAGCGTGAAGGCGGGTGCGCCTTCGTGGTTGACCGTGGGAGCGGTATTTCGAGAGAAGAAGTTGAAGCGCATAGTGGTAGGGTTGAGAGTTGAATGTTGAGGGTTATCAGCAGACACGCTGCGTTGCGCGCTGCCTGACAGGCTTTATTCGTCCTGCCAATTGATGCCGGCGTGCTTCGAGAGCACAAGGCGGGCCTGGTCGAGCCATTGAGTAATCCAGGCGTGTTCTTTTTTAGACATCCAGCGGTTGAACTTGCCGCGCACCTGCACCACGGTGCGGTCGGCCGTCACCTCCAGCGTCAGGGCGCGAACCCCGTCCACGGTGAAGGAAAAAATGCCGCAGCGGCCTTTCCGGCACGATTGCAGGTAGCTTGCCACGCAGTGATGCATGGTCCGACCCTCCTCCACGAGCTGTTCGTAAGAGGTGAGCTGCTCGATGCGCACCCGTCCGCTCATGTAATTGGCTATCAGCAGGCCGGGCCAACGGGTGTTGGCCGGCATGGCCACTTCGCCCGATTGGCGACGCTGCCGGGTCAGTCCCCGGTGCCAGGCTTCAGTTTGGGCCAGCACCGACGCCATGCTGCGCCCCTTGAGCGAGAAGCCCGGCTGCGCCGGCTCCGTCCCGATGCCGACGCTGCGCTTCTGATGAATCCAGTCGCAGACGGGGCCAAAGTGGCGCGGGTCGACCATCGGCGTGGCCAGGAAAAAGTCCACCACGCCCAGCCAGAAGTCGTCATCCGCCAGCGGGGCCCGGCCCAGGCGCGATTCCATCACCACGCCCCACCACGCCAGCGCATCGCGGGCGGCGAGTTGGGCGTAGCGCAAGGCTTCGCGGAAGGTGCAGCCGGCGGGGGCCTGCCGCATGCCGTGCTCCAGCCGTTTGCTGAGGGCCACGGGCAGGCCGGGGAAGCTGCGCAAGGACTGCCCTTTGCCCAGGTGAACAGTCAAATCGGGCAGGTTCACGCCGTCTTCCACCAGCGTGGGGCGCGTCCAGGACTCAATCAGCCAGTCCGGCGTGTTGCCGTAGCGGTCGAACAAGTGCTGCACCAGGCCGGTAAGCTGCCGGTACACGTTGCTGCTTTTGGGTTTCCAGTCGGCCACCTCGCGCACTCGCTGGGTATAGCGCTCGGCAAGCGCGGCCACCGCCATACCCAACTCGGGCCGGTGCAGCACGCCTATTCGCCTGGTAGCCAAGGCTTGCAGCGCCAGGCGAACCGTGGGCCGAATTTCGGCCGGCAGCACCGCCACGCAAATGGCGTACAACTGCGACAGTACCGAATCGACGCCCACCGCCTCGTACAACTGGTGGGGCGAAGGGAAGGAAAAAATGAAGTCAATTTGCCGCGACAGGGGCCATTTGCGCCAGTCGATGTGCCGCGAAAGCGCGGCACCGGCTTCTTGCCAGCGGCGGGTTTCCGCTGAAACAGGTTTGTTACGGTTTGCCATAAAGCGGGGGCCTGCCCGCAGACAGTGCCTAGCTAGGTTTTCGAATAAGGGAGGTGGGCGCCCGCAATTGGCGGCCCGGTTTCAGTCGATTTCGCAGCCGCGCCGGACGCGACCAATGGGCCGCTGACTGGCGCGGCCGGCCCGCAGCAAGGGGCCCAGATACGGGAGGAGGAGCTAAGAAGCGCATGGTTGAAGAGCTGGAATAAGAAATGTGAAAGGGAGAAATTTAATTAGCGAATCAGCGTGCAATAATTACCTAAACTAGTATTCGTCGTTAATTCGATTTGAATTAGGCGCACCTTTCCTGTTCAAATAAAAACGCGTTTTTATTTGGCAATTAATTGCACGAAAAAGCCCGGCTTTTACGGGCCGGGCTTTTCTATTCGCGGGATATTACGCCGAGGTTATCGACGACTCCAACTAGGAAGAAAAGCACGGCCGCACCAGTCCAGCAAGCCACCATCGGGCCGGAGTTGGTTCTGTTTGGGCAGGTAATTGAGGCGGATATGAGGCATGGATTGAATGAGGTAAGCGGTTGAAAACCGGCTAGCAACAAAAAACCCGAGCTGATGGGCCCGGGCGGTGTCAAACTTCAGCGGGGGCTGAAATCAGGCAAACGTACCGAGCAGGAACAGCCGTTCTGGCTGCTTCTTATCCGAATTACTTGTGAGAGCTATGTGGCGGTACATGGTTGTTTGCTTTTAGTAAGACAAAGGTTGAAGATTAATTTTAATTGCGCAAATTATTTTTAAAAATAATTGATAAATATTTTTTTGACGAAAATTATAAATCGTAAAATAATGGCAAATCCACCTCATTAGAACGTCATGCTGAGCGAAGGCGAAGCATCTCTACCGCGGAACGTAATTCAATTGACAGGATTACTCTCGCAGTAGAGATGCTTCGCCTTCGCTCAGCATGACGTTCTCTTCCGTTCCGTTCTACTACCCACCCTAGAAAACATCCGCCCTCGTTTCGCAGTACCTGCGGCGTATGCCCTGCCTCGCCACTTCCGACCATTATACGCTCGACCTGCCCGCCGGCCACCGCTTCCCTATCGCCAAGTACGCCCTGATTCGGGAGCAACTGTTGTGGCAGGGCATCGCCGCGCCGGCGGATTTTTATGAGCCGGGGCTGTGCGCGGAGGAGGATATTCTGCGGGTGCACACGGCCGAGTACTGGCACAAGGTGCGCGACTTGCAACTCTCGCCCCGCGAGGTGCGCAACCTGGGCCTGCCGCAAAGCCCGCAGTTGGTGCGCCGCTCACTGAGCAGTAGCGCCGGCACCGTGCAATCGGCCTTGCGGGCCCTGCGCGATGGCATTGGCCTGAACCTGGCCGGTGGCACCCACCACGCCTTTGCCGACCGCGGCGAGGGTTTTTGCGTGCTGAACGACCAGGCCATTGCCGCCGCGCACCTGCTGGCGCACGGGCTGGCCCGGCAGATTCTGATTGTAGACCTGGACGTGCACCAGGGCGATGGCACGGCCAGTATTTTCCAGCACGAGCCGCGCGTGTTCACGTTTTCGATGCACGCCGGGGCTAATTACCCCTTGCGCAAGGAGCAATCGGACCTGGATATGCCGCTGGCGCTGGGCACCGGCGATGATGAGTATCTGGCGCAGTTGACGGCTACTTTGGAGCCGCTGGTGGAGCGCCTGCGGCCGGATTTTATTTTTTACCAGGCTGGGGTCGATGTGCTGGCCACGGATAAGCTGGGCAAGCTGGCGCTCACGCCGGCCGGCTGCCAGCAGCGCGATGAATTGGTGCTCGGGCTGTGCCGTGCAGCGCGAATTCCGGTGGCGGTGAGCATGGGCGGCGGCTACTCCGAGCGGCTGGCCAACATCGTGGACGCGCACTGCAACACGTTTCGGGTGGCGTTTGAATTGTGGCCGTAAATGCGCGGCAGGGCGCAGGCCTACCTTTGTATTCCATGAAAAAAGCCGATTCCTCCTTCCCCTCGCCCATTACCGTGCCCGTGCGGCAAGCCGAGCAATTGTCGGACTCGCCCGCGCAACAGGCTTTCCGGCAAGCCATTCTGGACGTGGAGAACCTGCGCGAGCGGCTGCGCGACCTACGCGCCGAACAGGCCGAAGCCCGGCGGCGCTACTGGCAGCAGGTGGGCCCGGCCGCCACGGCCGTGGTGGCGGCGCGCCAAAGCCTCTTTCCCTTGCTGGAAGACGCCCTGCTGCTGGGCTACTTCAGCCGCATGGAAGAGCAGCAGATTACGGAGTTGATTCTGGGCAATGCGCGGGCCCTGGAAAACCGGTTTGGGGAGGACGAGGAGGCCATCATCCGCAAATACGCGCCCCACGGGCGCCATCCGGCAGCCGAGTCCGCCGCGCTTAACCACCAGCCTACAACCACCAAAACCGCCGCAGAATACACTCCGGACCCCACCCTGCTGCCGCACGAGCAAGCGGCCGCCGCGGCCCGGGCCCGTCGCAAAACCAAGACGCAGCGCCAGCAGGAGGCCGAAGCACAGGCCGACCAGAAGCAACTGGAATCCAACGCCAAAACCATCTACCGCCAGCTGGCCCGCACCCACCACCCCGACCTGGAGCGCGACCCCGAAAAGCAAGCCCAGAAAACCGCGCAGATGCAGCGCATCACCGAAGCCTACGAGGCCGACGACCTCTACACGCTGCTGCAGCTGCTGGCCGAATCGGGCCCCACCGATGCCGAGACCGATGATGTACTGGCCCGTTACACCCGCGCCCTGCTCCAGCAGCAAACACAGTTGAAGCAGGAAATGAACGAGCTGAAATACGGCGCCCAGGGCTTCATGCTGAGCGGCACCGGCAAAAAACAGGAACTGGAATTGCGCCAGCTCAAGCGCGACCTGCGGGCCGAGGCCGAATACGTGCAGCACGTAGCCCGCCTCATGGCCGAAGCCGAAGGCTTGCGCGATGTGCTGCGCCAGTTAGCCAGCGAGGGGCTTGCGAGTATCTAGGGCGGCTGTGGAGGGCTGATAAAGAAACGTCATGCAGAGCACAGCGAAGCATCTTTACCGCCACCAGTAAATTATTACTATTGCGGGCAAGATGCTTCGCTGTGCTCTGCATGACGTTCTTATCATTCCTCCCTATTTCGCTTCAACCTGGCGCGTGGCCAGCACCTCGCGCACCGACGTCCACCGGATTTCCGGGTAGCGGGCGTTGTCGAGGGGGGCCAGCTTGGGGAGGCCGGTAAACATATTGTGCAAGTACTGCATGCCCTGCCAAGGCGGGAATACGTCGTTGCTGGCAGGCATCAGGGCTTTGGTGAGCTTGCTGAGGGCGCCCAGCACGCCCACGCTGCCAGCCCACAGCAGCTTAAACGGCTGGCCCGTGACGGCGCTGGCAGCCCGTTGCAGGTCGCGGATGGTGGCTACTTCGCCGGCCACGCGCAAGTAGCGCGGGGTATGGGGGTCGAGGGCGGCGGCCGCGGTGAACTCGGCGGTGTTTTCGGTGGTGGTGAAATCCAGCGGCTGGTCGGCACTGCCCCAGTATACCACCCGCTTCGGCCCGAACAGGATGACCGGCGCCTGGCCCGTCAGCAAGTCGGTGAACATGCCGTTGAGAATGGATGTGGCCGCAATGGGCGCCTGGTCAAGCCGTTGATTGAACTCGCGGCGCAGGTCGAGGTTGCGGTTGCTGCCAACGGGCAGCTTGGTGTAGTCGATGCAATAGTCCGACGGAATGAAGCGCGGCACCTCCGCCGCCACGGCCGCATCGAGCAGCCGCTTCTGGGCGTCAACAATTAATTCGCGCAGCCCCGACAGGGCCGACACCACACAGGTAGCTCCGGTGCAGGCCCGCGTCAAGGCCGTCACGCTGTTAAAATCGACCTCCACCACCGCGGCGCCGGCCTCGCGCAAAGCGGCCACGGCCGGGCTGGTGTTGCCAGCGCGCACCAGCGCCCGCACCGTAGCTCCGCGCTGCACCAGATGCCGGGCAATGCGCAGGCCCAAATCGCCGGTAGCGCCGGCCAGCACGATGGTGGAAGTTTCGGAATGCGCAGCGGAAGCGTGAGGCTCGGTCAAAACAAGGCGGCAAAAAAGGCGTGAGGTATGCTGCTTACGGCCCCGCTGCGGCGAAGATGCCTACGCCCATTGCTTACCCGATAAAAGCGACGCCGGCCTGCACTACGGCCGCATCGCGCAAGATGCGGTTGTGGCCCAGGCCCTTGGTAGCGTGCAGCACCGCGCCGGGCCAGGCGGCGGCTATTTGCCGGCCCTCGGCGAAGGGGATGATTTCGTCGTCCTCGTCGTGCACCACCAGCACGCGCTCCGTACCGGCAGTCGGCCCGGCCACGGCCACGCCGAACGATTCGGCCGGGCGGCCAGTGGCTTGCTGCACGTACTGCGCAAACTGCTCGACGAAGGTCATCGGCAGGTGCAGGAAGTCGGCAAAACGGCCGGCTACCTCCCGGGGCCCCACCGGCGCGCTCAGCAGCACGAGGCGCGGCAGGGGCCGCCCGCCGGGCAGCCGCACCGGCAGCCCCGCCACCGAAGCCGCCCCAAACGAATGCGCCACGATGGCGCGCACCTCCCCCAACGTGTCCAGCACGGCCTGCACGGCCCCGCCGAAGCTCATCAACGTCACCATTTTCCCGGCCGAAGCGCCGTGTGCGGGGCCGTCCAGGGCCACCACGCGGTAGCCGGCCGCCAGCAGCGGCTGCACCCAGTCCCGCCAGAAGCTGGCCCGGTGCTCCCAGCCGTGCACCAGCACCACGGCCGGCGCGGCGGCTGGCCCCCACTCGTACACAGCCACGGGCCCGGTGCCGGCGGCCACGGTGCGGCGGCGGGCGTCGGCCAGGGCGGGCGCTTCCCAGTCCTTTTGCGGCAGGCGGCGGGGCGTACAAAACACCTTCCAGGCCCCCCGAAAAGCCAGGCCGGGCGCCACCGCCGACAGCACCTTCAGCTGCCAGCGCAGCAGGCGCAAACCCGCCGGTGGCGACGGATAGCGCACCCGCGGCACAGCCGTCCGGGGAGTAGCTTCGATGGGAAAATAGTCGTGGGCGGGTGAGAAGGTGTTGGTCATGATGCTGCGTCTAATGGTTCGTCATCTGAATTTGACTGTCATCACCTCAAGCCAGCAGTTCCAGCCGCAGCTGGCCCACGATGACCTGAAAAGGAGTTTCGTCGTGCACGCGGGCTACCTGCAGCGCCCCGGCCAGGGTGGTGAGCACCTGTGCGGCTTTGGCAGCCGGGCTGCCCATATAGCGCAGGCCGCCCGTGGCGCGGCCCACGGCCAGCACTTGGGCCAGCCACTCCGTCAGCTCGCGGTTGAAAGTGCGGAGCTCGGACTGCATGGCCGGCGGCAGGGTGCGGAAATCGGCGGCCAGGGCCCCAAACAGGCAGACCCGGCGCTCGTGGCCCAAGTGGTTGTCGTACACGGCCAGCAACGCCTCGAACTGCTCTTCCGGCTTCAGGTCGGCCACGCGGGGCAGGTCGCGCCATTTGCGCAAGCGCCGCAGCTGGCGGGTGACGAGGGCCGTGCCCAAATCGTCCTTGCTGGGATAATGGTAGTGAATAGCGGCCGGCTTCACGCCCAGCTCTTTGGCCAAATGCTGATAGCTGAAGGCATTGAAACCACGCTCCAGTAGCAGCGTCTCGGCCAGGTCGAGGATGCGGGTGCGGGTATCGGGTGGGAGTGCGGCAGCAGAACTTTGATTTGTCATCACAGCACAAATATACTACTTACTTACCAGTTAGTAAGTTTTTTCAATTCAAGCAAAAAGCCCCTTCTCCGTTTGGAGAAGGGGCTTTTTGCAATTACTAAGTGCAGGTGCTAGTTCTTAACCACTCGCAGGGTGTGCGTACCGGCCGCGGTTTGTACCTGCACAAGGTACAAGCCAGCAGGCTGGTCGCTCAAATCAAAAGCCCCGGCATTGGCCTCAGCCAGTAAAGCCGCCGGAACGCGGCGAACCACGGCGCCCAGCGCATTGAGCACCACAAAGGGTCCGGCAATGGCCTGGCCGTCGGCCGCCATTACCACGAAGCGGCCGGTACCGGGGTTGGGCACCACCACCGGCACGGCGAAAGATTCCGTGCCATTCACGGCCACGACGGACGAGAAAGATTCCGTGCCATCGAGGTCGGTTTGGCGCAGGCGATAATAGGCCAGGCCTGCCAGCGGGTGCTCATCCGCAAAGCTGTAGGTATGGACGGTGCTGCTATTACCTGCGGCCGCCACCACGCCCAGCGGCTCAAAGGTCATGCCGTTGCGGCTGCGCTCAACGGTGAAATGGCGGCTGTTTTTTTCGCTGGCCGTGCTCCAGGCGCAGGCCACCACCGCGCCGGCCCGGCGGGCGGCAAATGCGGTGAGCTCGACCGGCAGGGCGCCGTTCGACAGCGATGACACGGAGAAAGGCGAAAAGCTGGTGATACCCGTTCGCGTGGCCACCAACGAGTTGGTTACGGTGCCCACTGCGGTGCCCACCTCGCCCATGTACCGCTCCCAGCTACCGCCGGTGAAGTGGTTGATGTGCGCCCGCGTGGCTACGAAATCAGTGCTCGCATCGCCCGTGTTCCATTGCAGCTTCATGGTTACGGTGGCCGGGTTGGTGGGCACCTCCTTGCTCACCAGCCAGGTCCGGTTCACCACTTCGGTGGCCACCTGGGTGGCGCCCGGGGCATAGGTGGTGGCGTTGTAGCTGGTAAAGGCGTTATCTATCACCCGCACCTCAAACACATCGTCGCTTGCCGTAGAGCTTTGTTGCAGCGAAACAGGCGTGTAGGAAGTCGCACTGCCTACCGGAAACGTAATTCTGGTGCCCGGCGTGCTGCCGCTGCCCCGTGGCACTTGCATCCGCAGCCGACCGGTGCCGTTGGTTACCACGTATGCATTGGCCGAAACCGTATTAAAGGTTCCCGTGCTCAACACCGTCAGGTCGTAGTCGCCCAGCACCAGTTTCGAATCGTTGCCGAGGCCAATGCTGCCGGTCACGACCAGATTGCCGCCCAATATTTTCTGGCTGGTGACGGGGTCCGTGGGGCTTTGGCCCGTGGCCTTCAGGTTGCCGTACTGGTTGGCGGGCACCGTGAAGGGCACCCCGCCGCTGTTGAACTCCACCGTGCTGGTGGGGGCCAGCGTGCCGAGCGTAAAGGCCGGATAACCGGGATGGTTGTTGTAGAAATAAGAGCCCTGCCCCACGTCAATGGTTGCGTTGATGTTGTCGTTTGACGAAATGCGCAAAATGGCGGGCGACGTGGTGGTGCCCACCACAATTTTCGAGTTGGCACCGCCCACTGTCCAGGTACCGCCGGCCCCGACGCGGTCGGTAAACGTGAGGACGGCGGTTCCGTCGGCGTTCTTGGGGCTCTGCACGTAGAATATCTGGTTGTCGTTGAGGAAGTTGGCCGGCGGGGTGCCGGTACCGTCGGCGTTCGTGCCCCAAGTGGTCGTTTGGGTTAAGTTGCCGGTGGTATTGGAGTAAAAGACGTTGGTTTCGGGCGTAATCACCACGTCGTCAATGCTCAAGCCGTTGCCGTTGGTGCCCGAATTGAACACGTAGCCGAAGCGAATCATAATTTCCTGTCCAACGGCCAGGTTGATGTTGGTCAGCGTCGTTTTTTTCACACGCCGGTTGGCGGCGGCGTTGCCGTTGCGGGGCGCAATGGACGTAGAGGTAGAAGGCGCCGGCACGTTCAGGTCGCTGATGGGCAGCCACGTACCCGATATCACACTCGCAATAGTGCCCGGGCTGGCGCTTTTTTGGTATTCCGCCACTACCGTAGCCGCCTGCGTCTGGCTCGAATTATACCATTGCTCCATGGCGTACTGGACTTCCAGGTTGACAATGGTTTTCGACGAAGAATTGCGGAGGCGAAAGCCCACGTAGCCTTTGCCCGACGTCACGGTCGTGGAAGCAATGCCGCCCAGGGCCCGGTCGGTGGCGCCGGTGCTGCCGAAGTGGTACCAGGCGGCCCCGTGGGGCGTGCCGTCGGCATCCACACTCGAAACGGTTTGTGGCCCTTCCGAGCCGTCGTCGGGTCCGAGTTTGGCCTGGGCACCCGTGCCCCGGGCCGATGACTCGTATTCGCCGGGGAAGTTATCCAGCGTAAATCGGGCATACACTCCCGGGAAAGCCGTCGAGTTGCTGATAAAAATATCTTTGGTGCCCGCCAAGGCGTCAAAGTTCTGCGAGTAGGCCCCCAGGTTCGAATCAGTAAATACGTACTGCGCCTGGGCTGGTAAAGCCAGCAAGCCGACCCCGATAATTTTCAACCATTTGAGAATAGAATTTGTCTTCATACAAGCCTGATGAAATGAATAATATTGTATTATGTCGCTAAAAACGACTGCACAAAACTAAACAATTCAGCTAGACTTTCTGAAAAAATTTATATAAAACGAATATGATTACATTTTTTTTACATCTAAAGTTATATTAAATGCCATAAAAAAATTACAATCTTATTTATAATTAAAAAATATTCTCCACAAAGCACAATTCACATTTTGTCAAAACCAATATTCTGGCTGTTTGGGTCACAAGCTGATTACTTCATCAGCTCGGCTTTGGGTCGGAGCGCCCCTACTCTTCGCTGTTGAGGCCTAACGAGTCCACGGCGGCCTGCACGGCCTCGGCCCGGAAGGCGGGCGCGGTGGCGGGGGCCTTGAAGAGGCGGAGCAGGCGCTGGTATTTCTGGCGGCCCTCGGCCAGCATCTGCTCGCTCACCTCAATGGTGAACACGCCGAAGGGCTCCACCTTCTGCACGCCCACCAACAGAAATCGTTCGGCGCGCAGGGCGTCGGTGTAGAAGGCGGCCTGGCGGTCGTAGTCGTAGGCCGAGCATTGCCAAAGGAAATGGTCGGCGTCGCGGGCGTTGGTGGTTTTGAAGTCGATGATGGTGAAGGGCTGCTCGGGATGGTCCACGATGAGGTCGGCGCGCAGCTTGCAGAGCGTGTCGGTTTCGGGCTCGGTGAAGAGGGCGCTCATTTCGGGGCGGCCCAGGGTGAGCAGCTCGTTCAGCCGGGTGTCCATCTGCACGCCTTCCACCAGCCACCACACCAGGGTATCGTTCAGGCCGGGCTGGCCGGGCACGTAGTCGCCGGGTTCGAGCAGGGCGGTGTGAAAAGCGGTGCCGAAGCTCAGGGCGCCGTCGTTGGAGGCAGATTGGGTGCGCGGGGGGCGGCCATCGAGGGCATCGCGCAGGCGCGAGAGGTCGGAATTGGCCACGGCCGGGAGGGCGCGGTAGGTATCGTAATCGAGGCGCAACAGGTCGGGACGCGGAGCAGATAGAGTGGGCATAGGCCTTAAACAGCAAAACCCCGCTTTTGGTGACAGCGAGGCGCCCACAATAAAAGGGCTGGCTGCCGCAAAGCAGCAACCAGCCCCTCCTTTTTTAGCCGGCGCGCCTAATGCGTCAGGAAATATAGCCCAAGCTTGAGCCGGTTTTCGGCCCGCTTGGGGCCACCCAAAACGACCCGCTCCGGGCTGGCCGCAGCGGCTAGTAACAGGCCATTGTTGTCGAGGGTGCGGTCGACAACGGCCTGGCAATAGTCGGTGACGGGCACCGCGTAGCCGCCCGTTTCTAGCCCGGTCAGGTTTGAGATGCCGGTCTGGTACGGAATGGCCAGTGCCGCCGTCGTGCTGCTGCCAACGGCTGCCCCCTGCTGGTTGGCGCGGGTGCTCAAGTAGGCGGCCAGCGAGCCAGGCGGTGTCAGGTAGCGGGTGGCCGAGCCGGGCACTGCCTCCAGGCTCACGGTGGCCTGCACGATGGTGAGCCGCGAGCCGAAGCTGCGCAAGTCGGCCAGATACGGAATTTCGACCTTGGTTTCCAGGCCCAGTGCCCCGTCGATGTAGGCTTCCTGCGCCGTGCGGGCCACGTCGAGCGCCTGCAGTGAGGTGCTGAGCGGCGCCAGCAGCGTGCCAGTGCGGTCGGCCGCCACTTGGTAGAAATGCTTGCCGCCCGAAGCCAGCGTGAAGGCTTTGGTGATGACGGTGGCCGGGTCGGTGGGCGAGTGTGTGTAGAGGTTGAGCGCGCCGCCCTCGGTGCTTACCTGGGTGCGCAGCAGGGCGGCATCGTCGGCGGCGCCGGGCGTGAGCACGAGGCCGGCCAGGCGGCTGGTCAGCTCGGCGTCGGTAGTCAGGTTGCCGGCTAGGCCAGCCGCCAGCAGCTCGCGGCCCAGGGCGTCGGCCAGGCGCAGGCGCAGGTTGCGCACGCTGGGCCGGACCGCCAGCGGCCGGGTGCTGCGGCCCTGGTTGAGCAGGGCCGCATCGTAGCCCAGCTGGCTGAAGACGTAGTAGTTTTTCGTGGCCACCAGGGCGTCGCGCAGGCGGTGCACCTCCAGGCTTTGCAGCTGGGTGGTGTCGCCGTAGCGGTAGCCGTCGGGCTTCAGCACCAGCACCAGCGAGTCGTACATTTCGTCGGTGGCGGGGCTGTAAGCGGCGCCCAGGCCCACCTGAAAGTAGCTGCGCGCCGTGATGGTGCCCAGGCGCGGGTCGTGGTAGCGGCCCACCAGCAGGTTGTCGCCGCCCGAGGTCAGCACCGAATCGTGCCACACGGTGGCCACGCGCACCGTCAGCGTGTCTACGTAATAGGCGTTGCTGGCCGAGCTGGTGGCGGGCGCGTCCACGGTGATGTTGCCCACGGGGTCGCAGGCGGCACAGGCCCATAGCAGCCCCAGCAGGCCGAGTAGCCAGTGCCCGGCCCGCAGCCAGCGCGCGGCGCGCCTTGCGCGGTCCTTAGTCCACATCGGCATCGGGCTCCAGGGTCCAGAGGTCGTCGTAGCGGGCGCTGCCGCTGGCGCCCAGCGTCACGTAGCCCGCATTGCCCAGCCCAAAGCCCACGGCCGAAATGCGGCTGGAGCCCACAAAATCGGTCTTTTGGTACCAGTTGTCGTCCGTCGGGCTGTAGGCCCAGCAACTCAGCAGCGCGGTGTCTTTGCTGCCCAGGGCCACGTAGCCGTTGTTGCCGATGGTGAAAGCCACCGCGTAGGCCCGGGGCACCGCGCTGAAATCGAAACCCGTGCCGTTGGTATCGGTGCCTTCCAGCTTGCGGTGCTCGGTCCAGGTTTCGGTGACGGGGTTGTAGCTCCAGTTGTCGGTTTCATAGGTGCCGTTGTCGGTGCCGGTGCAGATGTAGCCTTCGTTATTGGCCACGAAGGCCACGGCGCCCAGGCGCTTATTGCCGCCGAAGCTGGGCTTCTGCGTCCAGGCATCGGCCAGGGGGTCGTACTGCCAGAAGTCCTTCTTGTAGTTGCCGTCGTAGCCGGTGCCCACGTAGCCTTTGTCGTTGATGGCAAAAGCCACCGCGCCGTAGCGGGCACTGCCGCCAAAATCGGCCTTTCGGGTCCAAGTGTTGGCGGTGGGGTCGAACTCCCAAAAGTCCTTGAGGCGGTTCAGGCCGTCGTAGCCGGTGCCCACGTAGCCCTTGCCGTTGGCTGCGAAGCCCACCGCGAAGTAGCGCCCCACGCCCGGAAAGGACGCCCGCTGGCGCCAGGTGTTGGTGCCGGGCGTGTACTCCCAGAAGTCGGTGAACTTGTCGGTGCCGTCGGTGCCGAGGCCCACGTAGGCCTTGCCATTGAGTACGAAGCTCACCGCGCCGCTGCGGGCCAACCCTTCAAATTGCGAGTGCGAGTACCAGGCGCCCACCACGTAGTCGACGGCGGTGGAATCTTTGGTGCAGCTGCCGAAAGCGGCTGTGAGCACGAGCAGCAGTACTGCCAGTAAGCGTGTTTTTTTCATACGGATATGGATGATGAACTATGCCCAAAGGAGGCCGCCGCTGCGCTTTTCAGTTGCAACCCCGCCGCCACTGCCTCCCCTGTTTCGTCCCAAACCACGCTTTCAGCCCCTCAAACCGGCAACTAACATCGACCAATCCGGCACCTTCGTAGCCGGTTTCCGAATCCTGGCGTACTGGCTGAAATCGGCATTTCGCCTTTCGTCCGCTTTTCCCCTCCCCCGTTCGCCATGTGGATTCCCTACGCGCTGCTTTCCGCCGTCTTCGCCGCCCTCACCGCCATTTTCGCCAAAATCGGCATCAAAGGCGTCAATTCCGACCTGGCCACCGCCATTCGCACGGCGGTCATTCTGGTGCTGGCCTGGGGCATTGCCATTGCACGCGGGGCCACGGCCGGCCTGCCGGCCCTCACGCAGCGCACCTGGCTGTTTTTGGTGCTCTCGGGCTTGGCTACGGGCGCCTCGTGGCTGTGCTACTTCCGCGCCCTCCAACTGGGGCCCGTAACCAAAGTGGCGCCCGTCGATAAGCTGAGTGTGGCGTTGTCGCTGTTCCTGGCTGTAGTCTTTTTAGGTGAATCTATTTCCGCGCGGGGTGCCCTCGGCGCGGGGCTTATTCTGGCGGGCACCGTGGTACTGGTGTGGGCCTAAGATGCCGCCTTCCGCCCCCTGCATTGCCCTAGTACCCAATTGAAAGCCATTCAAGCCGTGGCGGCCTCCGGGCCACCAGACCGGCAAGCAACTTAAATGAGCGCCCACTGAAGGATTCGGCACTCCCAACGATTACGACATTGTTGTACTTTTCAAATTTATTTTAGAACAAGTGAACCTTTAGTAAGCTGGATGTGGTTTAAGGAGCGTTGCAGTTTTTTATCGCAATAATCCATTTTTTTACAATGAAAAAGATTTTTTCTCTCTTATCCCTAGCAATAGCAATAAATAGTATTATTTCTATTAATGCTAATGCTCAAAACCAGTGTACTTATCGCGCAGTTAGGAGTGGCGCCTTTTCCAGCGCCAGTACCTGGGACTCTAGCTGCGGCGGTGTTCCTACTTCGGGCACGAATGCCATCATCATCATCAATGGTTTCAACGTGTCGTTCGACACGAATTATCAGGTAGCGAAAAACGGCTCTATTAGCGTGCTGAATGGTGGTTCCCTCGTGGGTGGCGCCGATTTGGCCTTGGGCGATGGCACCGGGGCGCAGGCCAGCACCCAGCTCACCATTGCGCCCGGCAGCACCGTGCGGGTTGCGCAGCTCACCATCGACAAAGCCACCGTCACGGTGAACAACCCGCTCAACGCCAGCACCTCCACCACGCTGGCCACGGACTGTAACCTGGTACTGAAAAATTCCAACATCACCGACAACAGCCGCGTCATAATCAACGGCAACATCGACGTGACGGCCGGCGGCGCCAACAACACCCTCTGCGGCACCGGCAGCGTGCGCATCACGGGCTGTGTATTTGGCGGCAATGGCGCGGTGAACAAGCTGGCCACCAACTGCGCGGCCTCGCTCGTGACCACGGTGTGCGCCCAGCGAACCACCACCGGCTGCCCCGGCCCCATCGCCGGCGCCAACGCCAACGAGCAAGCCTGCGATGCGCTAGTGAACGTATGCCCCGCCCCGCTCCCCGTGGAGCTGGCCGTCTTTTCGGCCATGGCCACGGCCAAAAAGCAGGTGGCGCTGCACTGGGTCACGGCTTCGGAGAAAAACAGCCGCAGCTTCGTGGTCGAACGCTCGCTCGATGGCAAAACCTTCCGCGATTTCGCTACCGTGGAAGCGGCCGGCAACAAGCAGTCCCAAACCATCTACGACTTCACCGACGAGCAGCCCCTGCCCGGCCTGAGCTATTACCGCCTGCGGCAGGTTGACTTCGACGGCAGCGTCAACTATTCGGGTATGCGGACCGTGAAAATGGGTGGCGCCAGCGGCGAAAGCCTGGCGGTATATCCCGGTAGCACGGCCCGCCAGTGGGTGGTGCTCAGCACCCTGCCCGCCGAAGCGCTGGTAGCGCCTGCCACCGTGCAGGTGTTCGATGCCCTGGGCCGATTGCAACGCACCACGTTGGTGGCCGACGGGTCGCAATCTGGCCGGTGGTCGCTCGACCTGGGCCCCCTGCCTACCGGCGTCTACATCGTGCGGCTCGTGACGATAGCCGGCACTTTCAGCCAGCGCATCGCCCAATAAGGATTTCATCACAGCCCGCATCTCAACTACGCCGCTTCAGCTTTCGGGCCGGAGCGGCGTTATTGTTTAACCCAGCGCCAGCTCACTGACACGTTGAAAACCCGGCCCTCCACCGGCGCCCACAGCTCGGCAAAAATGGGGTTGCCGATGGGGGGCAGCACTACCCTTTCGCGGCGTGTCTGGCGGTAGTCCAGCACGTTTTCGCCGTTCACAGCCACCGTCCACGCGCCGGCGTGGAAGCGCAGCAGCGCGGCCATGAGCGGGTAGCCGGGCGTGGCGCGGCCGTCGGACAAATACTGCTGCCCGATATAGGAAGCCTCCAGGCCGGCGCTGAAATGGTCGTTGAATTCGACCAGCCCGATAGCGGCAAACTTGTGCCGGGGTGCCAGCGGCAGGTGTTGATTCACGGCTTCGTACTGGCGCCGCGCATCGGTGAAGGCATAGCCCAGATACAGTTCGGTTTCGTCGGCCCGCAGGCGCACGTAAGTTTCCAGGCCGCGCGTGGAGAGGGGCGCGGCGGCGTTTTGCCAAGTCAGGAAGTTCTGGCCCGCCGGGCCGGCGTAGCCGGCTCCGGCCAGCACCAACGGATTCTGCAGGCGGGTGTAAAAAAACGATTGGTTGATGTTCAGCACCAAAGGCTCATCGAACCCCAAAAAAGTGTGCTGGTAGTTCACGTCGCCATTAAGGCCCAGCGAATTTTCGGCGCTCACACCGCGCAGCGGCTGCACCAGCGCGTAGTTGCGCTCGTCGAGGCTGTTGATGTAGGGCACCGCGGCGCGGTAGCCCAGGCCGCCATTGAGGCGGGCCGTCACGGCTTCGCTGGCTTGGTAAAGCAATGCCAGCCGGGGCAGCAGGAAGCCCCCGTACTGGTTGTGGTGGTCGAAACGTAGGCCGGCCTGCAGGCGCAGGCGCGGCAGCAGGCGCCAGTCGTCCTGGGCAAACACGCCGAGCGTGGCGTAGCGGTAGGGGCTGCGCAGCGGCGTGGCGCTGCCCTTGAACGAAGCCAGCTGCTCGCCGTTGGCACTCAGCCCCAGCACCAGCGTGTGCCGCGCACCGGCCGGGTGCAGGTAGCTGGCCTCGGCAAAATACGTGGTCTGGAACGCCGTGAAGCCCGAAAGCGTGGTATTCACGTCGCGGATGAAATCGGTGGCCACGCCCTTCACCGTGAGGCGGCCGCCGGCCAGGCTGTCGTTGGTATAGAGCAGGTCGGCGGTGTTGCGCAGGTTGAGGTTGTCGACGTAGAACAGGTGCCCGGTTGCCGGGTCCGGGCCGTTTTTCAGCACTTCCAAGTCGCCGGCGCGGCGGGTTTCCAGCGTGCCGGAGTAGCCCAGGGCCACCTGGCTGTGGGCATTGGGATAGAAAAACAGGCGCGGGTGCAACGTGAGGCTGCTGCCGCGGGGCACGTCCACGAAGCCGTCGCCGTCCACGTCCTTTTCCTTCAGCTTCACCAGCCCCAGGAAGGCCGAGTAGCCCCAGCGCCGCCCCCGCCCGGCGGCAAAGCCGTTCAAATCGGTTTCGCGCAGGCTGGTTTGGTTCAAAGTGGCGGCCAGCTGTGGCGCGCCCCGCGTGGGCGTCCGGCTCACCAGGTTCACCAGCCCCGCAATGGCCCCGCCCCCGTACAGCGTCGAGTTCGAGCCCTTAATCAGCTCTACCTGCTTCAAATCGAGCGGCGGCACCGTGAGCAGCCCAAACGAGCCCGCAAACCCGCCGTAGAGCGGCACCCCGTCGCGCAGAATCTGGGTGTATTGGCCCGGCAGGCCCTGTAGGCGCAAGTCCAGGTTGCCGGTGGTGGGCGAAGTGGGCTGAATCTGGGTGCCCGCAATGTCGCCAAACAGGCTGGCAATGCTGGCCGGCTTGATGCTGCCCTCTTCCTCTATTTCCTCGGCGCCCAGCACCTCCACCCGCGTAGGCAGGTCCTCGATGCGCGAATTGGTGCGGGTGGCCGTCACCAGCACCTCCTCGGCGATGGCAACCCCGTCCGGCGCGAGCAGCAACGCCAGCCCCGCCCCCGCTACCGGGGCCGCTGCCAGCCGCGGCCGGTAGCCCAGCGCCGTGATGCGCAGCCGCGTGCCCGCCGCCGGGGCCGGCGCCAGCACCGCCGTACCCGTCGCATCGGTAGTAGCTCCCTGCCCGGTGCCCATCACCGATACGCTCGCGCCAATCAGCGGCTCGTGCCGCAGCGAGTCCCGGACCTGCACGCGCAAAGACTGGGCGTGGCTAGCCAGCGGCACCCCCGCTGCAACCAGCAGCACCAGCCAACCGCAACGAAACCACCAACCCAGAAACCGAGCAACCATACCAGAATTATCTACCGAATAATCTGCAAAAGTACAGTGTGCTACTGCGCCAATTCTGTGTAAAATCTGTCATCAGTAAGCTATAAATCACCAGCCACAATGCATTGACGCATTGGCACTGGTGATTTAGCAGAAGAAGCAAGAAAACCAGCTGCTTTACAGGTCATACCGGTGCTGTTATTTATTAATTCATTCTGAAGTCACCTAATCAATTCATCAACGACGCTGCTAGCGCTTCATAGCAGGCTTTTCAGGGCTTATTTAAATAGCGGACTCCCTTGCTGCAAACGCTTGATTTTACCGGCAATTTCGGCCAGTCCCAGGTTATGAATACTGCCCAGATGCGTGGTCTGAAACTCGCGGTGCGGCGCGTAGCTACCATCTTCCACGGCGCGGCCCACCTGCTGGTAGGCGTCACGAAACGGCACGCCGGCAATAATTAATTGATTGATATTTTCCACCGAGAATATCGGGTCGTATTTCGCCTGCTCAATCACGCCGGCCTTAATCTTGATTTCGGGCAGCGCAAACAGCAGCATGTCCAGCAAATCGGCAAACTGCATCATCGGCCCAAACAGCAGTTCCTTCAGCAGCTGAAAGTCGCGGTGATAGCCGCTGGGCAGGTTGCTGGTGGCCAGCATGATGTCGTTAGGCAGCGCCTGCAGGCGGTTGGCGTGGCCGCGCACGAGTTCAAACACATCGGGGTTTTTCTTGTGCGGCATGATGCTCGAACCCGTCGTAAACTCCTTGGGCAAGGTCACAAAGCCCAAATCCTGGCTGTTGTACATCACCAAATCATACGCCAGCTTGCCCAGCGTGCCCGCCGCGCCCGCAATGGCAAACGCCAGCGTCTTCTCGGTTTTGCCGCGCAGCATTTGGGCGCCCACGCTGCTCACCGCCACGCTGCCGAAACCCATTTCCCGCGTGGTCATCTCGCGGTCAATCGGGAAGCTGCTGCCAAAGCCTGCGCCCGAGCCCAGCGGGTTCTGGTCGGCCACGGTGTGCGCCGCCTCAAACAGCGCCAAATCTAGCAGCAAGTGCTCGGCATAGGCCGAAAACCACAGCCCGAAGCTGCTCGGCATGGCCGCCTGAAAGTGCGTGTAGCCCGGCAACAGGTCGTTTTTGTGGGCCTCGGCCTTTTGCAGCAGCACCTCGGCCAGCGCCAGCATCTGGGCCGCCGTGCGCTCGGTATAGTCTTTGATGAATAGTTGAATAGCCGTCAGCACTTGGTCGTTGCGCGAGCGGGCGGTGTGAATTTTCTTGCCCGCGTCGCCAAACTTCTCGGTCAGGTAATACTCAATCTTGGAGTGCACGTCCTCGAACTCCTCTCCAATAGTGAAACTGCCGACTTCAATCTCCGCCGCCAGCTCAGCCAGCCCCTGCTGCAGCTGCCGGTTTTCGGCCTCGCTCAGCAAGCCCACTTTCGCCAGCATATTGGCCTGTGCTTTGGAGGCCTGCACGTCGAATTTGGCCAGATAAAGGTCCAGCTCCCGGTCGTGCCCCACCGTGAACTGCTCAATTTTCTTATCAACGGCAATGCCTTTTTCCCAGATTTTCATGCGCGCAAAGGTACGCCAGCGCCAGAAGTTGCCCGCTAACGGCCCGTTGCGGCGCAGCTATCCCCGCCTAAATTTTGGCGCAAATGCCCCCGTCAGTTGGCGTAATTATTTTGCCTGCCGGCCCGGGCTAGGCACTACTTTTGACTGCCCTAACCACCCGCGAAACCATGCAAAAAATCACCACTTTCCTAACATACAACGACCAGGCCGAAGCCGCTGTTAAGCTCTACACCAGCATTTTCAAGGATTCTTCCATCCTTAATACCACCTACTACAGCGGCGGGCCAGCCAGCGGCCGCGTCATGACCGTGGAATTCATCCTGGCCGGCCAGCGCTACATCGCCATGAACGGCGGCCCCCACTTCACCTTCACCGATGGCATTTCGTTGCAGGCAACCTGCGCGAATCAGGCAGAAATCAACGAATTATGGCACCAGTTGACGGCCAACGGCGGCCAGCCTGGCCAATGCGGCTGGCTAAAAGACCCCTTCGGCGTAGCCTGGCAAATCACGCCCGGCAACCTCGGCCAGCTTTTGCGCAGCGACGACCCCGAGCGCGCCAAACGCAAAATAGCCGCCCTCATGCAAATGCATAAAATTGACATTGCCACCTTGGAAAATGCCTGATTGATTGACGTGCTGTTTCGAATACGTCAATTAATCAGCCGCTACAACTGCAGCCCGCTCAGCAATTCGATATAATCCCGAATACCCGCCTGAATTTCACTCACCAAAATAAATTCATCCGGTGTGTGCGAGCGCGCGCTTTCGCCAGGCCCTATTTTCACCGTTTCAAACGGCATCATCGACTGGTCCGACAACGTGGGCGAGCCGTATGTCGTCTTTCCCATCACCATGCCTTTTTTAATTAGCGGGTGATTATCGCTAATGCGCGAAGAATTCAAATGCGTAGAACGGGGCAAAATTTCCGACTGCAATTTTCCTCGCAAAAAGTCAACAATTTCCTGGTTCTGGTACAGTTCATTCGTTCGCACATCAATTACAAATTGACAGCGGTCGGGCACCACGTTGTGCTGCGTGCCTGCGCTTATTTGCGTCACCGTGATTTTTACCGGCCCCAGCAACGGCGACACTCTGGGAAATTGAAAGCCGCGTAGCCACTGAATGTCATCCAACGCCTTATAAAGGGCATTTTCACCTTCATCGCGGGCTGCGTGGCCGGATTTGCCATGGGCAGTGGCATCCAGCACAATCAGGCCTTTTTCGGCTATTGCCAGATTCATGCCCGTCGGCTCGCCCACAATTCCGAGGTCAATTTTACCAAATTCCGGGAGCACGCTTCGAATACCATTTGCGCCTGATATTTCTTCCTCGGCGGTAATTGCGCAAATTAAATTAAACGCGGCTTGCTTGTCCTGGAAATACAGGAAGGTAGCCAGCAAGCTCACGGCCGAAGCACCGGCATCATTGCTGCCCAAGCCGGTTAATTTATCGCCTTCCAGCACGGCACCGAAAGGGTTGTATTTCCAGCCGGCGCCGGCCTTCACGGTGTCATGGTGCGAGTTGAGCAATACTGTCGGCTTACGGGCATCAAAGTGCCGTGAGACTGCCCAAACGTTGTTCTGCCGCCGCTTCACTGTCACGCTGTGAGCCGTGAGGAATTCCTCGATGAGGGTGGCCGTCCCGGCTTCCTCACGGGAAAAGGAAGGCGTTTTGATGAGCCGAATTAATAAATCAACGGCTTCGTTGCTCAATTGATTTATCAGGTCAGGCATAATGTCGTTTTCAGAACATCGTTGATGTGCAGCGCGTGCTCAATAATTACTTTTTCGACACCAAATTGCAGCGCGTCAAATGCATTTTCTAATTTGGGCAGCATACCATTGGCAATGATTCCACTTTCTTTTAGCTCGGCATAATCAGCCAGATTAATTTTAGGGATTACCGAATTATCGTCATTTACATCAGTTAATACGCCCTTTTTCTCGAAGCAGAAATGCAACGATACTGCATACTGCGCGCTTAATGCCTTCGCCACAGAAGCCGCAATGGTATCAGCGTTGGTATTCAATAATTGGCCGTGCCCGTCGTGGTTAATCGGGCAGAATACTGGCGTCAGCCCCAGCATCAGAAACTGCTGAATGAGGTTGGCATTTACGCTCTCCTCGCTCAAATTCCCCACGAAACCGTAGTCAATGTCGCGCACCGGACGTTTTACGGCCTGAATCATATTGCCATCGGCGCCACTGAGGCCCAGCGCGTTAACACCGTGGCTTTGCAAAGCCACCACAATTTGCTTGTTGGTTTTGCCGGCGTAGAACATGGTCACCAAATCCAGCGCCACGGCATCGGTGATGCGACGGCCCTCTACCATGCGCGGCACAATGCCCAGGCTTTTCATCATATCGCTGGCCCCCTTGCCTCCGCCGTGGACCAGGATTTTCGGGCCGCTTACTTGGGCAAAAAGTCGGATGAATTCCAACAAGTCGGCCTCGTTGTCAATGATGCCACCGCCTATTTTAAAAACCTGTAATTCGGGCTTCATCGTTGCTTCACCTAATTGCGCAAACCCGAGGGTGGCCGGCGCTTCTTTCAAAAATAATGCGGGAAATGTTGTGGGCAAAAGTAGGGGCTTTTACCTTTGCGGCAGAATTGAACCACTTCGTTCGCTGCTTCGTTAGAGCGCCGAATCGACTTAGTTTCCGCCATGGTCCGCTCCGTTTCCACGTTTCTGATGCTCACTCCGGCCACTCGGCCGGGTGTGGCCGGCGTGTGCCAAACGACTTGCGCCTTGGTGCGACGACCCTAGCGGCTTCAGCAGCCGCATGTTGGCCCCTTGGCCAGCCCTTTGAGCCGGGCCAGTATCCGCTCAACTTACAGACAGGTTTGGGCTTTAGCAGGAATCCCCCGTATAAAACGACGGCCGGGCTTTCCGGACAGCCACGTATCTATCCCTAAGTATTTTATAATCAATGACAATTCGGGTTGCAACGGCAGCGGACGCCCAGTACGCTGAACAATTATGCCAATGGTACGTCGAGTCGGCCAAAACGCGGGGCACCGGCATCGCCAAACGCGAGCCAGCTTACGTGGCCCAGAAAATGGCCAGCGGCGACGGCATTATCGCCTTCGTGGACGATGAGCTGGCGGGCTTTTGCTACATCGAAACCTTTGATGACAAGACATTTGTCGTCAACTCGGGCCTGATTGTGAACGCCGAAATCCGCAAGGGCGGCGTGGGCCGGGCCATCAAGCAGGCGGTGTTCGAGCTTTCGCGCACCAAGTACCCACAGGCCAAGATTTTCGGTATCACGACCAGCTTGGCCGTGATGAAAATCAATACCGACCTCGGCTACGAGCCCGTCACCTTCTCGGAACTGACCACCAGCGAAGACTTCTGGAAAGGCTGCAAAAGCTGTAAAAACTACGGCATCCTGATGGAGAATGAGCGCAAAATGTGCCTCTGCACCGGCATGCTTTACGACACGCCTGAAAAGCAGCTGGTACAGTTGCAGGTACCCGACTTCGCTGCCCTTACCCCTACGCTGCCCCTCCCCCAAAACTCTGCTTCTGAAAACAATTCTGCATCATAATGAAGAAAAAAGCCATTCTTGCCTATAGCGGCGGCCTCGACACCTCGTTTTGCGCCGTCTATTTGTCGCGCGAGCTCGACCTGGAAGTGCACACGGTAATCGTCAATTCGGGCGGCTTCACAGCCGAGGAGCTGGCCGCCATTGAGAAGCGCGCCTACGAATTGGGCTCGGTGAAGCACGAGGTAATTGACGTGACCACCCGATTTTACCAGGATTGCCTGCGCTACCTGTTGTTCGGCAACGTGTTGAAGAATGACACTTACCCGTTGAGCGTAAGCGCCGAGCGCATGTTCCAGTCGCTGGCCATTGCCGAGTACGCCCGCGCCAACGAAGCCGATTACATCGTGCACGGCAGTACCGGCGCCGGTAACGACCAGGTGCGTTTCGACGTGGCTTTTGCGGTAATTGCGCCCAAAACGGAAATCCTCACGCCCATCCGCGACCTGAAACTCTCGCGCCAGGCCGAGATTGAATACCTACAAAAACAGGGCTTCGAGATGAGCTGGGAAAAGGCCAAATACTCCATCAACAAAGGTATCTGGGGCACCAGCGTGGGCGGCGTCGAAACGCTGACCTCGCACGAGGCACTGCCCGAAAGCGCCTACCCCTCGCAGTTGCAGCGCCACGATTCGGAGCGCGTGGAAATCACCTTCGAAAAAGGTGAACCGGTGGCACTGAACGGCGAAAACCTGGAGCCGGTGGCCCTGATTCAGAAACTGAATGAGCTGGGTTCGGCCTTCGCCATTGGCCGCGACACGCACGTGGGCGATACCATTCTGGGCATCAAGGGCCGCGTGGGTTTTGAGGCGCCCGCGCCGCTCATGCTCATCAAGGCGCACCACTTGCTGGAGAAGCACACCAGCACCCGCTGGCAGCTGCTGCACAAGGACTACATCGCCAACTGGTACGGCACGCTGCTACACGAGGCCCAGTACCTTGACCCAGTAATGCGCGACATGGAAGCCTTCCTGGAATCGTCGCAGAACCATGTTTCGGGCAAGGTGTTCGTACAGCTCAAGCCCTATCAGTTCGACTTGCTCGGCATTGAGTCGAAGTATGATATGATGCAGTCGAAAGTGGCGACTTACGGCGAGGAGAACAACGCCTGGGATTCACGCGACGCGCGTGGCTTCATCAAGATTTTCGGCAACCAGCTCAAAATCAGCAATAGCCTGCACGATGAAAATTAAGGCTGGCATCGTGGGCGGGGCCGGCTACACCGCCGGCGAACTGATTCGTATTTTGCTGAACCACGAATTTGTGGAACTGGGCGGCATCGTGAGTTCGTCGAACGCCGGCAATCCTGTTTCGCAAGTACACGACGACTTGGTGGGGGAAACCGATTTAGCTTTCACCTCCGAGTTGGCCGGCGATGAGGACGTGGTATTTCTGTGCTTGGGCCACGGCAATTCCAAAGCTTGGCTCCAGAAAAACACCCTGCCCGAAACCACGCACATCATCGACTTGAGCAACGATTTCCGCCTGAATGCGGATGCCGAATTTGAAGGCCGCGAGTTCGTGTACGGACTGCCGGAGCTGAACAAAAGCCGCATCCAGCAGGCGCAGAGCATTGCTAATCCCGGCTGCTTCGCCACGGCCATCCAGCTGGCGCTGCTGCCGCTGGCGCAGGCCGGCAAGCTCACCGACGACATTCACGTTTCGGCCATTACTGGCTCGACCGGCGCGGGCCAGAGCCTGTCGGAAACGGTGCATTTCTCGTGGCGCACCAACAACGTGTCCATCTACAAGCCCTTCACGCACCAGCACCTCGGCGAAATCGGCGAGAGCCTGGCGCAGCTACAGCCGCAGTCGGAGGCCGAGATGCACTTCATCCCCTACCGCGGCAATTTCTCGCGGGGCATTTTCGCCAGCGTTTACACGCCCTCGGATTTGACGCAGGACGAGGCGCGGGAACTGTACAAACAGTTTTATGCTGACGCACCGTTCACCACGGTTTCAGACAAGGAAATTCACCTCAAGCAGGTTGTGAACACTAATAAATGCCTGCTGCATGTGCAGAAACAGGGCAAGCAGTTATTGATTACCTCGGTGATTGATAATCTGGTGAAAGGTGCTTCGGGTCAGGCCGTGCAGAATATGAATTTGCTATTTGGGCTGCCGGAAACGACAGGATTGAATTTGAAGGCGGGGCTTTTGTAACTGATGCCAATGATGAAACGCTCTTTTTTATTTTACATCTTGCTGGCTGCTTGCCTGTCTATTAGTTGTCTAGAAAAAGATTCGCCTGTAATAGATACGTCAGGCTGGATTGATTACCAGCTAGATAATCACTGGATATTCAAGGCACCGAAAGGAGCTAAAATAGTTTATGAAAGGGGTGTGGATTCTGTTCCAGGCAATATCATTCTAGAAGGCAATTCTGTAAATCTTGAGTTTGACAGTACTTACGAAGGTTCAAATGACACAATCTGTAGCCTAAGTAGTGAACTTTTACGCGCCAGAGAAAAAGTAGCAAGAGGAGATTACAAATTCCGGGATAAACCAGGCATGAAACACATTGTTAAGGCCGATACAATTAATGGCATGGCAGCAGTTATCATAACACCTACGAAAGCAGGGGCCGGAGCTACTGATATCTTCATTAATAACTGCAGATATTATTCTGGCCTGGGTATTTATGGAAAGAACCTTTCTGCTGCTAATCAGAATTTAGTATTAGAAATATTTAAAAGCATTCGCTATAAAGCTGGTAAGTAGCAAGCTTCAGTCAAAATCATTCTCCGTTTAAAGTAGCTAACAGCTTATAAAACCATGGAGCTTTTCAACGTTTATCCCCTCGTCAACATCACGCCCGTGAAGGCGCTCGGCGCGAAGCTGTGGGACGACCAGGGCCAGGAGTACCTGGATTTCTACGGCGGCCACGCCGTTATTTCCATCGGCCACAGCCACCCACACTACGTGCAGCGCCTCACCGAGCAGCTGCAAAACATCGGCTTCTACTCCAACTCGGTGCAGATTCCGATTCAGACGCAGCTGGCGCACAAACTGGGCCAGGTATCAGGTTACGAGGACTACGCGCTGTTTCTGTGCAACTCGGGGGCCGAGGCCAACGAGAATGCGCTGAAGCTGGCCTCCTTCCACACCGGCAAAACCCGCGTGGTGGCGTTTAAAGGTGCGTTTCACGGTCGCACGAGCGGCGCGGTGGCGGCCACCGACAACCCCAAAATTGTGGCGCCCTTCAACGCCGGCCACGCCATCAGCTTCCTGGAATACGACTTGGCGGCGGTGGAAACCACGCTTCAAAGCGGCGACGTCTGCGCCGTCATCATCGAGCCGATTCAGGGCGTGGGCGGCATCATTATGCCTTCCGATGAGCTTCTGCAGGGTTTGGCGGCGCTATGCAAACAGTATGGCGTCATCCTGATTGCCGACGAGGTGCAGAGCGGCTACGGCCGCAGCGGCAAGTTTTTCGCGCACCAGCACGCCGGCATCCGGCCCGATATCATTTCCGTGGCCAAGGGAATGGGCAACGGCTTCCCCATCGGCGGCATCCTGATTGCGCCGGAGCTGAAGGCCTCCTACGGCCTGCTGGGCACCACCTTCGGCGGCAACCACCTGGCCTGCGCCGCCGCCCTGGCCGTGCTCGAAGTCATCGAACAGGAAAACCTGCTGGCCCACGCCACCGAGCTGGGCGACTACCTGCGCACCGCGCTGCTAGCCCACGCCGGCGCCGAAGAAATCCGCGGCCGCGGCCTGATGGTGGGCATCAAGTACGACTTCCCCATCAAGGACGTGCGCGACAAGCTGCTTTCGGAACACCACATTTTTGTGGGCAACGCCTCCGACCCCACGGTGCTCCGGCTGCTGCCACCGCTGAATATCAGCAAGGTAGAAGTCGACCGGTTCTTGCAGGCGCTGTATGCGCTGACGGAGAAATCGGTGGAAATTATCCAACAAGCTTCGGCTCTCGACTAAATCATTTGCTGCCAGGCCGCATCTTTGTGGTGCGAAGTCGAATTTGACTTAGCCACCTGCCCCGATGAAACCTTCAACTTTGGTCATCATTATCTGCTGCTGCTTGTCGGTCGGATACGGGCTTTATTTGAAATACTTCGTGGGGGCTTACGACACTTTCAATCGCATAAGCCGGGTAAGCCAGGCGAAGAAAGGCATGACGCGGCAGCAGGTTTTGAATACTCTATCGACGCCTGATTCCACCTATTGGGAGAAATCAAAGGCCGATTCCTTGCTGGTAATGGCCTATGAGCTACCTGATACCGATGGCAGTCTCATACTAGTAAAGCTGCTTAACGACAGCGTACGGTCAGTAAAATATCAACAATAGGAAAAAGGCTGAAGCGCTTCGCATTCAGCCTTTTTTTTAATATTAACACTACTTTGGAAAACACGAAACAGGTCAAACTCATCCTCGAAGACGGCACCGAAATCGAGGGCACTTCCTTCGGCGCGTTCACCTCATCGGCGGGCGAAGTGGTATTCAGCACGGCCATGACCGGCTACCCCGAAAACCTCACCGACCCGTCCTTCGCCGGCCAGATTCTGGTGCTCACCTACCCCATGGTGGGCAACTACGGCGTGCCCGGCGAGGAGCTGTACGAGTCAATTTCGAAGATTTTCGAGTCCGACAAAATTCACATTGCCGGGCTGGTGGTGAACTACTACTCCGAAGAGCACAGCCACTGGAACGCCGCCAAAAGCCTCGGCGACTGGCTCAAGGAGTACAACATCCCCGGCATTTTCGGCGTCGATACCCGCATGCTCACCAAGAAGCTGCGCGAGAAAGGCGCCATGCTGGGCAAAATCGTGGCCGAAACCGACGTGCCCCTGCACGACCCCAACCTCGACAACCTGGTGGCGCAGGTGAGCCCGGCCGGCGTGCAGCACTACGGCCACGGCCAACACAAAATCGTGCTCGTGGACTGCGGCACCAAAACCAACATCATCCGCTGCTTCCTGGAGCGCGACGTGGAGCTGATTCGCGTGCCCTGGGACTACGATTTCACGACCCTCGACTACGACGGCCTGTTCCTGAGCAACGGCCCCGGCGACCCCAAAATGTGCGCCACCACCATCCAAAACCTCCACAAAGCCTTGCAACAGGACAAGCCGATTTTCGGCATCTGCCTGGGCAGCCAGCTCATGGGCTTGGCGGCGGGCGGCGACACCTTCAAGCTGAAATACGGCCACCGCAGCCACAACCAGCCCGTGAAGCTCACCGGCACCCAGCACTGCTACATCACCAGCCAAAACCACGGCTTCGCGGTCGATACCGAAACGCTGCCCGCCGAGTGGGATATGCTGTTCGAGAACCTGAACGACGGCACCTGCGAAGGCATCAAGCACAAAAACAAGCCGTTCTTCTCCACCCAGTTTCACCCCGAAGCCGCCGGCGGGCCGCAGGATACGGAGTTTCTGTTTGATGACTTTTTGAAAGCGGTGGTGGAGTATAAGGAGGGAAAGTAGAACGACACGAAAAAGAACGTCATGCAGAGCGCAGCGAAGCATCTCGCCCGCTTCGCCTGCATAAATGACCAGCACAAATGTCCGAAAGTGAAGACCCAGTAATTAGCCGAATAGTCAATTCTGAAATTGTTATTCAGCATTTCGGTTACTGGCCGAGCTTTCACGACGCTGAAGTCACTAAGACAACTTTTGAAACTCACCCTACTGGGCGCTACTCTGTCACATTTATAATTGCCGCCTTCGAAATGACAAGCGAAGTTGATGAGCGAGGTTATTACAAATTAATAAAGCACTGCGACGTAGAACTTCAGTTTATCGGGATAGATAAAATGGAGTTCAATGATTTCAGTTTCCAGAACGTCCTCTTTGGTTTAGAATTTGAAGAGGTTGGCAGGAATATCAAATGCTCATTTGATGCTAGTGTGGGATTGGAGGCTGTAATAGCTGCCGAAGAAGTATTCGTATTGAGCTTGACACCAACAGAACCTGAACCTGACGAGCCGCTTATTGACATTGAATCGGCAGACATGTCAGATGCGGCGAATATTGTAATAGCTAGCCGAGATTTAACACGCACTTTTGATTGGTCAGAGTGGATTTACATCGGGCTAAACAATGAGAGTGATAATGATTATCAAACTCAAAAAGTAGCCGAGCTTGCTCATAACTTTTTTGAAGATGAGAAAGTGTATCTGATAATCGGATATGGAGAAGGTTCGCATCTGACAACTTTAAGCGAATCATTAACCCAAATGAGTGCGCTTTTAAAAACGAATGAAGTTCTGATTTGTAATACGTCATTCACAAAAGCCATGAAATTCAACATGATTGGCGTGATGTCTTACGGACAGAAACACAACTGATATTTTTTCAACGAAGCGGGCAAGATGCTTCGCTGCGCTCTGCATGACGTTCTATTTTGAACACACCCCTTAGAATGAACAAACCCAACAAAGTTCTCATCCTTGGTTCCGGCGCCCTCAAAATTGGCGAGGCTGGGGAGTTCGATTATTCCGGCTCGCAGGCCCTCAAGGCGCTGAAGGAGGAAGGCATCCGCACCATCCTCATCAACCCCAACATTGCCACAGTGCAGACGTCGGACAACATTGCCGACGACGTGTACTTCCTGCCCGTGACGCCCTACTTCGTGGAGGAAGTCATCAAAAAGGAGCAGCCCGATGGCATTCTGGTGGCCTTCGGTGGCCAAACGGCGCTGAACTGCGCCGTGGCCCTGTACCGTGCCGGCGTGTTCGAGAAGTATAACGTGAAGGTGCTGGGCACGCCCGTGCAGAGCATCATCGACACCGAGGACCGGGATATTTTCAAGGAGAAGCTGGAGCAGATTGGCGTGCTCTCGGCCCGCAGCGTGGCCGTGACGACGATGGACGACGCCCTGGCAGCGGCCGAGAAAATCGGTTTCCCCATCATCGTGCGGGCGGCGTTTGCGCTGGGCGGCCTGGGCAGCGGCTTCGCCAACAACATGGACGAGCTGCGGACGCTGGCCCAAAAATCCTTCACCACTTCCGACCAGATTCTGGTGGAAGAGTCGCTGAAGGGCTGGAAGGAAGTGGAATACGAAGTGGTGCGCGATTCCTATGATAACTGCATCACGGTCTGCAACATGGAGAATTTCGACCCCATCGGCATCCACACTGGCGAGAGCATCGTCGTGGCCCCGTCGCAGACGCTGAGCAACCGCGAGTACCACAAGCTGCGCAGCATCGGCATCAAAACTATCCGCCACCTGGGCATCGTGGGCGAATGCAACATTCAGTACGCGCTGGACCCCGTTTCGGAGGATTACCGCGTGATTGAGGTGAACGCGCGCCTGTCGCGCTCCTCGGCGCTGGCCTCCAAGGCCACGGGCTACCCGCTGGCCTTCGTGGCCGCCAAGCTGAGCCTGGGCTACTCGCTGGCCGAGCTGAAAAACAGCGTGACGCAGACCACGTCGGCCTTTTTCGAGCCGGCGCTCGACTACGTGGTAGTGAAGCTGCCGCGCTGGGATTTGGGCAAGTTTGCAGGCGTTAACCGCCAGATTGGCAGCGCCATGAAGAGCGTGGGTGAGGTGATGGCCATCGGCAAGTCCTTCGAGGAAGCCATCCAGAAAGGCCTGCGGATGCTGGACACCGGCAAGCGTGGCTTCGTGGCCAACCGCCCCGAGGAGGACCTGGACCACGCCGCCATCGACCAGCTCCTGAGCGAGCCGAACGAGGAGCGCATCTTCGCCATCAACAGCGCCTTCGAGGCCGGCTACACGCTGGAGCAGGTGCACGACCTGACCAAGATTGACCACTGGTTTTTGCAGCGCCTGTACACCATTTTCGAGCTGGGCAAGCAGCTGGCCGCCGGCCGCAGCGCGGGCCTGGACGGACTGGAAACCAAGCTACTGCGCGACGTAAAGAAAGCTGGTTTCTCCGACCAGCAGATTGCCGTGAAGCTGCTGGGCGAGGGCGACGACACGCACGGCACCAAAGCCGACGAGTTGCTGGTACGCGCCCGCCGCAAGGCCCTGGGCGTGCTGCCCGTGGTGAAGCAGATTGACACGCTGGCGGCCGAATTCCCAGCCAAAACCAACTACCTCTACACCACTTACCACGGCACCGAAAACGACCTGGCCCGCGAAACCGCGCAGTCAGTGGTGGTGCTGGGCTCGGGCGTGTACCGCATCGGCTCGTCGGTGGAGTTTGACTGGTGCGGCGTTCAGGCCGTGCAAACGGCGGCGGCCGAGGGCTATAAAACCATCATTATCAACTACAACCCCGAAACCGTTTCGACCGACTACGACGTCTCGGACCGGCTGTATTTCGAAGAGTTGAGCTTCGAGCGGGTGATGGACATCCTGGATTTCGAGCAGCCCGGCGGCGTGATTCTGAGCACCGGCGGCCAGATTCCCAACAACCTCGCCACCCGCTTGGCCGATGCCGACGCGCCCATCTTGGGCACTGCGCCGGCCCGCATCGACGAGGCCGAGAACCGCCACAAATTCAGCAGCATCATGGACGAGCTGGGCATTGCCCAGCCGCGCTGGAAGGAGCTGACCTCGCTAGCTGCCATGCAGGAATTCGTGCGCGAAGTCGGTTTCCCGGTGCT
The DNA here is from genome assembly GCF_030580955.1 of Hymenobacter convexus. Taxonomy (GTDB): domain Bacteria; phylum Bacteroidota; class Bacteroidia; order Cytophagales; family Hymenobacteraceae; genus Hymenobacter. The sequence goes on from NZ_JAUQON010000013.1 coordinate 98,433, forward strand.
CATCCGGCCGAGCTACGTGTTGTCGGGCGCGGCCATGAACGTGGTTTCCAACAACTTTGAACTGGAAGAATTCCTGAAAACGGCCGCCGAGGTCAGCGCCGAATACCCGGTGGTGGTGTCCGAGTTCATCCAGGAAGCCAAGGAAATTGAGCTGGACGCGGTGGCCGACCACGGCGACATCTTGAGCTACGCCATTTCCGAGCACGTGGAGTTTGCCGGCGTGCACTCCGGCGACGCTACCATGTACTACCCACCCCAACGGGTGTACGTGGGCACCATCCGCAAGCTGAAAATCATCGCCGAAAAGATTGCCAAGCGCTACGAAATCAGCGGCCCGTTCAACATCCAGTTCCTGGAAAAAAATGGCGAAATCCGCGTGATTGAGTGCAACATCCGGGCCTCGCGCAGCTACCCGTTCGTGTCCAAAATCTCGGGCAACAACCTGATTAAAAAGGCCACCCAAGTGCTGCTGGGCAAGCACGTAGAGCGCGACGAAAGCGAGCGGGTCTACGACCTGCCCTTCGTGGGCGTGAAGGCCCCGCAGTTCTCTTTCACCCGCCTGCCCGGCGCCGACCCGGTGCTGCGCGTGGACATGGTGAGCACCGGCGAAGTCGGCTGCTTGGGCGACACCGCCGAGGAAGCCCTGCTGAAATCGATGTTGAGCGTGGGCTACAAAATTCCGCAGAAATCGGTGCTGATTTCCGGTGGCCCCATCATCTCCAAAGTGGCCCTGCTCGCGCCCGCCGCGCTGCTCATCAAAAAGGGCTACACCGTGTACGCCACGCAGGGCACGCACCGCTTCTTCGCCGAAAACGGCATCCCCAGCAGCCTGCTCTTCTGGCCCAATGAGTTGCAAGAGCCCAACGTGCTGACGTACCTGAAGGAAAAGAAAATTGACCTGGTCATCAACATCCCAAAAAACCTGTCGAAAGGCGAGTTGGACAACGACTACAAAATCCGCCGTACGGCCGTGGATTTCGGCGTCGGCTTGCTGACGAATGCGCGGCTGGCGAAGGCGTTTATCCAAGCCTTTTGCTCGCTGGAAATGAAGGACTTGAAGATTAAGAGCTGGAACGAGTATAAGGCGATGTAATTAGCTGAATAAGCGAAAAATAACGTCATGCTGAGCGCAGCCGAAGCATCTCTCCCACTTCGTTGCAGTTTAGCATGACGTTTTTCGTTTGTTAGCAACTAATCTTCGGAACTCAATTCAATGCGGCTTTTTAATTCGACTGTAGTAGCCATACTCGGTATTTGTTTGCTTGCTTGTGGTTCGGACAAGTCTTCGCAGCAAACGGTTGCTACCTCACCAAAGCAGCCCTTTACTCAAGATTCCGTGGTAGCGGCTGCACCGGTCTCAACGCATCTGGATACCTGTGGTGAACGAATGAAAGGGTTTCTGCGGTGGTACCTGGACCTTGCAGATGTTGAGAAGCCACACCCTGAAGGTTCAAGTGTACAATTCAAAATCCCCATCACCCCAGAAACAGATTCAGCCGTAGCGGCACAGGTAACATCCGACCAAAAAAGCTCAACGAAGTATTATCAGATGGATTGGCGCAGCGTCGACAGCTATTTGGCAATGCTTGGAAAGTCTGGCTACTTCTCAAAAAGCTATTTGCAAGAAAAACGCACATCTCTGCTTCGCCGGGGCAAAGCATTGGATGAAGCTAGGATGGAAGACGGTGAGCCAGAGGGCTTCGAGGCAGACGAAGTGTTCTGGATGATGGAGCTTTACGCAGCATCAGATATTGATGGCCTACGAGTTTATCGAGCCCCGAATAAAAAAGTCCGCGGAGGTATTTACGAACTGCCGGAGTCTTTACCTGAAGGCGAGAAATTCAGCTTTCTACTTTACACTAAAACTGAGAATGGCCGGTGCGTTATCGACAGCGTAGCTCGCCTGTCTAACGGAGAGTATTCAAGCGTCGGAAACAAATAAGGATATTATTCATCCTGTCTCGCAAGGCGCGTTCTGACTTTAAGCTATTGCAAATCCTATGAAAAACTTCACCTCCTTCGCCGATGCCGGCGACTACCACGCCCTTCTCAAGCAAGCCCTTGAAATCAAGGCTAACCCCTACGGCTACCAGCACATCGGGCGCAACAAAACCGTCGGCCTTATCTTCTTCAACCCCAGCCTGCGCACCCGGCTCAGCTCGGTGAAGGCGGCTTACAACCTGGGCGCGCAAGCTTGGGTGCTCAACGCCGGGGCCGACTCCTGGACCCTGGAAATGGCCGACGGCGCGGTGATGAACGGCGGCACCCAGGAGCACATCAAGGACGCCATTGCGGTGATGAGCCAATACTGCGACGTGCTGGGCGTGCGCACCTTTCCCACCCTCAAGGACAAGGCCGAGGACTACGGCGAAGTCGTGTTTAACAAGATTCTGCAATACGCCACCGTGCCCGTCATCAGTCTGGAAAGCGCCACGCTGCACCCCTTGCAGTCGTTCGCCGACCTGATTACGGTGGCCGAGACCAAGCAGAAGGAGCGCGTGAAAGTGGTGCTCACCTGGGCACCGCACGTGCGCGCCCTGCCCCAGTGCGTGCCCAACTCCTTCTGCGACTGGTTCTCGGAAATTGACTGGGTCGATTTCGTCATCACCCACCCCAAGGGCTACGAGCTCGACCCCAAATTCACCAAAGGCGCCCGCATCGAATACGACCAGAAGAAAGCCCTGGAAGGCGCCGACTACGTGCAGGCCAAAAACTGGAGCAGCTACCTCGACTACGGCCAAGTACTGGGCAACGACCCCGCCTGGATGCTCACCCCCGAGCACATGTCCCTGACGGACGGCGCCAAATTCCTGCACTGCCTGCCCGTGCGTCGCAACGTGGAAGTGTCCGACGCCGTGCTCGACGCGCCCGGCTCGCTCATCATCCAGGAAGCCGGCAACCGGACCATTTCCATGCAAACCGTGCTGCACGAGTTGCTGAAGTAGCATTTGCCGCTGTTCAATTATCTAAAGGCCCCGCAACATTAGCTTCTGCGGGGCCTTTTGGCGTTTGGCCAGTTGTAAAGCCAATCGGTCAGCACCTAGCGGCAGTTGGACCGACCAAAACGAAAGCGCCCCATCCTGTTTCCAGAATGGGGCGCTTTGCTGTGATCCCGCTGGGATTCGAACCCAGGACCCGTACATTAAAAGTGTACTGCTCTACCAGCTGAGCTACAGAATCGGTACCTTTACCTTGGAAGGGCGTTTCCTTCTTTGGTGGCACAAAAGTACTATAGCCTCCCGGACTACACAACCCTGACTTTAAAAAAAAGTCACTCCCATTGCTGTGCGAACCCTTTTCCTCTTTCTAATCTTCCTGCCTATCTGCGGCTTGAGTGCAAATCCGGCGGCAAAAAAAAATTCTACTTTTGCTGCCTCGACCGGTTCCCAAAGCTTTCAACGGGCCGATTCGCTTTTCTCGGCGGGCCAATACGGGGCGGCTTTTCCGTTTTATCGGGCGCAGGTGTGGCAGAAGCGACGCGTTTCGCCCAGCCTGCTGCTCAAAATGGCTTATGCGCAGCAGCAACTGGGGCACTACCCGGCGGCGCTATTGTACCTGAGCCTGGCGCAGGCCCGGCAGCCGCGGGTGCGAACGTGGCGGCAAATGGCGGCCGTGGCGGCCCGGCACCGGCTGGTGGGCTACCCGGCCACTTGGCAGCAGGAGCTGCGGGTGCAGGCCCAGCGCTACTACTACCCCGCGCTGCAAATACTGCTGGGGGGCGCGGTGGTGGGCGCCATCTGGCTGCTGTGGCGGCGCGGGCCGCGCGGCGCCTGGCTGGGCTATGCCGCCTACGTGGCGCTGCTGGGTGCCTACCTGCACTGGCTGCGGCCTACGCCGGTGGGGCTGGTGGCCCATTCGGGCGCGGCCCTGATGGCGGGGCCCAGCGCGGGCGCGGCCTGGCTGAGCACGGCGGCCCTTGGCGATAGGCTGCTGGTACTCGGGCGGCAAGACATCTGGTGCCGGGTGGAGTGGCAGCGCAAGGTGGCGTTTGTACGCGCGTCGGATTTGCTGGTGGTGGAGTAGCGCGGGGGGCGGTACTTTTGTGCCCATGTCTGCACCGCTCACGCTTTCCGGCCTGTTTCTTTACCCCGTCAAGTCCCTGGGCGGCTATGCTGTGCCCGAGGCCGAGGTGACGGCCCGCGGCCTGCGCCACGACCGCCGCTGGCTGCTGGTAGATGAGCGCAACCGCTTCATGACGCAGCGGCAGCAGCCGGAACTGGCCCTGCTGGCCGTGGCACCGGCCTACAACGGCTTTCTGATTTCGCACCGCCAGCGGCCCGATTTGCTGCCGGTGTTCATTCCCTTTGAAGCCACGCCCGACCGCACGCTGTTTGTGACGGTGTGGGACGACATTCTGTGGGCCTGGCGTGGCACGCCGGAGGCCGACGAGTGGCTGGCCGAAGCCCTGGGCCGCCCGTGCCGGCTGGTGTATATGTCGGATATGGTGCGGCGCGATGTGGAGCCCGCCCTCAACCCCAAAGGCCAGCTGGTAAGCTTCGCCGACGGCTACCCGTTTCTGCTGGCGGGCGAGGCAGCGCTGGCTGATTTGAACACGCGCCTGGCCCAGCCCGTGCCCATGAACCGGTTTCGGCCCAACCTGGTATTCGAAGGCGGCGTGGCCTACGAGGATGACAACTGGGAGCAGTTCCAGATTGGCGAGGTGCCGTTTCGGGCGGTGCGCGGCTGCGGACGTTGCGTGCTCACGACCATCGACCAGGATACCGCCTTGAAAAGCCCCGTGGGCGACCCGCTGCGCACGCTGGCCACCTACCGCAAGACTGAAAACAGCACGCTCTTCGGCCAGAACGTGACCGGCCCCGGCCACGGCCGCCTGCGGGTGGGCGACGCCCTGACGGTACTCAGCTACAAGTAGCGCCCAGCGGCCCCTTTGGCAACTCCGGCCGTGCGGGCTGCGTTGGGGAATGCCGCGCCTGCTTTTGGCCGCGCTATTTGCCCGATGGAACTGGATTACCTGCTTGATTTTATGGCCCGGCTGGCGGCCAACAACACCACGGCCTGGATGGCCGAGCACCGCCCCGACTACCAACGCGCCCGCGCCGCCTGCACCGAGCTGGTACGCCAGGTGCTGGCCCGCGTGGCCGCCACCGACCCCGACCTGGCCAATCTCACCACTACCGACGTCATGTTTCGGCTGCACAAAAACGACCGCGCCCACCGCGACCCCGAGCCCTACAAGCGCCGGATGGGCGCCGGCCTCAAGCGGGGCGGGCGCCACGCGCCGCGGGCCGGCTATTTCATCGCCATTCAGCCCGAGGGCAAGAGCTGGCTGGGGGCGGGCACCTTCCACCCCACCCCGGAGCTGCTGGCGGCCATTCGGCAGGAAATTCATTATAGCAGTGACGAGTTTCATCGGTTGCGGCAGGCGCCGGAGCTACTGCGCTACTTTCCGGACGGTCTGGACACCACGGGGCCGCAACTGACGCGGCCGCCGCGCGGCTATGCGACCGACGACCCGGACCTGGCCTGGCTGCGGCTGAAAACGTTCGGCGTGGGCCGGTTTTATACCGACGCGGAGGTGCTGGCACCGGATTTTGTGGACCAGCTGGTGGCGGCCATCGCGGCGGCGCGGCCGATGGTTGATTTTTTCAACGAGGCGCTACCGGGCGGTGAGTAAGGATTGGGATTAATAAAGAGGTTAATAAACAGCACGTCCTGCTGAGCGCAGCCGAAGCATCTCGCGTGCTGAAGTAATCCAATCGACAGGATTTACTACCACACGCGAGATGCTTCGGCTGCGCTCAGCAGGACGTGCTGTTTTTGCTACGACCTCTCCGTCTTGGCGCCCCTTAAAACAGGCCGAAAAGGGTGTTATTAATCTTGTCGATGATGGTGCCGAGGTCTTCGGGGTTGCGCACGTAGTCAAGCTCGCTCACGTCGACGATGAGGTGGCGGCCGGCGCTGTACTCGCCAATCCACTTCTCGTAGTGCTCGTTGAGGCTTTTGAGGTACTCGATGCTGATGCTGTTTTCGTAGTCGCGGCCGCGCTTCTCAATCTGGCTCACGAGCTTGGGCAGGTCGGCGCGGAGGTAGAGCAGCAAATCGGGCGGCGCCACGAGGTCAATCATCGACTCGAACAGCGCGTAGTAGTTGTTGTAGTCGCGGGTTTCAAGCAGGCCCGACTCGTGCAGGTTGGCGGCGAAGATGTGGGCGTCTTCGTAGATGGTGCGGTCCTGGATGATGCCGCGGCCGGCTTTTTGCAGCTCTTTGATGCGCTGCGTCTGGCGGAAACGGCCGTTGAGGAAATAGACTTGCAGGTGAAACGCCCAACGGGGCATGTCGTGGTAAAAATCCTTTAAATACGGATTGTCGTCCACGTCTTCGAGAAAAACTTCCCAACGAAAATGCTGAGCCAACTTGTGCGCCAGGGTGGTTTTACCGGCTCCAATGTTGCCGACGATGGCAATGTGCATGCGCTACGAACGAAAAAGACGAGTGAAAAGCAGAACCCCAAAGGTAGCAAGGCATTGGAATTAACGGACCTTAATTCATCATTGGCTATATTTGAAAACCCCTGCGAAATTTTTGTAATTTCCTGTCATGCTTTCCTCTCCCGCTACCCAACTGCTCAGCCTGACGGATGCCCACGGCGCCCCGCTGGCGGAGTACATCTACTACCCCGAACAACGAATCCTTTACGTGCGCTGGCACGGCCACCTCACGGGGGCCGAGGTCATCAGGGGCGTGCAGGAAGGCGCCCAATGGCGGGAGCAGCTGGACTACCCCTTGATACTGAACGACAAGAGCGACACCAGCGGCGACTGGAGCGACGCCCTGCCCTGGCTGCAGTACGAGTGGCTGCCCCAGGCGCTGAAAGCCGGCGTGCGGGCCATGGCCTACCTGTTTTCGCCCGACCGCGAAAATCAGTTTGCCAGCCACGAGTTCATTGCCGCCCTGCGGCCTCACATCGCCATTGAGCAGTTCGACGACCCGGCCGCGGCCATGAGGTGGCTGGTGCAGCAAGCGCCGCTGCCGGGCCAGCCGGGTTAGGACCAGGGTGAAAGCCCGTCATGCAGCGCGCAGCGCAGCATGACGGGCTTTTCAATTGCTACCAAGTGCAGCCGCTAGTCGAGCTTTTCTTTCACGTCACGGGCGCCGCGCAGGGTGTGAAACTCACCCTGGAAGCTGCGGATGCGCAGCCTTTCCTCGAAGGGCAGGTCGGTGCGGACTTGCTCGTAGCGTTGGTTGAGGCGGGAAAGCACTTGGCCGGCGGCGTCCCATTGCGCGTAATTCCAAGTGCGGCGCTCGTCGCGGGTGGTGGCGATGAACCGCTCGTAGAGGTCGGGCAGCTGGCTGGCGCTGGTTTGGGCCAGGTTCACGTCGGAATTGAGGAAGTGCTGCTGCACGGGGTCAGAAGCAGGCGTGGCGCGGCGGGCCACGGGGAAACTGGACTGCGTTTGCGGGCGGGCCGAGGGCCGGGAACCAGTGAGTTCGCCGCGCCGCAGCAGCTCGGCCTGGGTGGAATTGGCCTGGGCGTGGGCCGCCACGGGCAGGCCGGAAATCAGTAGGAAAACGAAGGCAGAAGCTTTCATAGAAGGGTCGATTTTGAAACGGTGATGCGACTTTTAACGCAAGGAGCGCGCCAACCGTATCAACGCTGGCGGCCGGTTTCGGTTTTTTCGCCCCAATTTCGTGTTTTGCCGCTTATGACATCTGACGCCCAACTCGCGCCGACGCGCATCGAGCCCGCCACGCTCCAGGACATTCCCACCATCATCGGTTTGGCCGAAGCGACGTGGGAACCCACTTACCGCTTCATCATCTCGCGCGAGCAGCTGGAGTATATGTACCGGGTCATCTACACCTCGGCTTCGCTGAAGCGGCAGATGGCGGAGCAGCAGCACTCGTTTCTGCTGGCATATGTGGAGGGTGAGCCGGCGGGCTTTGCGTCCTTCAGCCCCCTGCCGGCCGAGGAAGCCGGCGGCACCGGCTACAAGCTGCACAAAATATACGTGCTGCCCACGCGGCAGGGCCAGGGCCTTGGCGTGCACCTCATCGAGGCGGTGGAAAACGCGGCCCGCGCCGCCGGTGGCACCTTCCTCGACCTGAACGTGAACCGCTACAACCCGGCCATTGCCTTCTACGAGCGGCGCGGCTTCGTGCGCCAGCGCGAGGTGGACGTGCCCATTGGGCCGTATTTCATGAACGACTACATCATGCGGAAGGAGTTATAATTTCCGTATGTCATCCTGAGCTTGCGAAGGACCTTATCAAGCAAGAACAATTCATTGCAATGTGGTAAGGTCCTTCGCAAGCTCAGGATGACAGTTACCAACAAAAGTCAACTCAACATTCAAACCCTCAAAACTCAACGCTTTCCCATGGCCACCAAACTCACCGTCCTTTCCAATGGCTCCCTCCGCGTGGAGGGCGAAGAAATCGAACTCGTAGACGCTCAAGGCAATGCTTACGGCCTCGGCGGGCGCCAGCGCATCAGCATCTGCCGCTGCGGGCTCTCCAAGCAGAAGCCGTTCTGCGATGGCTCGCACAAGGGCCATTTTGAGCACGACGCTACGGCGTTTGACCTGCCCGCTCCGAAGCCGGCCGTATAAGCTCTTCTTCCTGTTGAAGCAGAAAAGCCCGCTGACCAATTGGCCAGCGGGCTTTTTCGTTGGTAAAAACCACTCCCCTACTCCACCACCAGGCGCTGCGAGAACTGGCCGCAACGCACTACGTAGGTGCCGGCGGGCAGGCCGCGCAGGTCCAGAGCGGGCTCGGTGGTGGTTGGGGCGGGGTAGCGGCGTACGGTTTGACCCAGCGCATTGCTCAGTGTGATGGGCTGTTGGGGGGCGCCCGCGGGCAGGCGCAGGGTAGCGCGGCCGTGGGCCGGGTTTGGGAATAAAGCAGCGAACCCGGACGGGGCTGCGGCCCGGGCTACCAGCAGCGGCGCGTTGGGGTCGTAGATGGCGAAGCGGGACAGGACTTTGCTGCCATCGCCCACGGCCGTGAACGACCCGCCGAAATAAACCTTGCCGGTTGTTCCGATGGTGAGGGCGGTTACCAGGTTGTTGAGCCCGGTGCCGAGCGGGCTCCACGCGGTGCCAGTCCAACGGGCGACGCGGGCCGCCGCTATGCCGTCGAACTGCGTGAAGTTGCCGCCCACGTACACCTCGCCATTGCCGGCCACGCCCAGCGTGTACACCTCGCCATTGGTGCCGGTGGGGGCGCCCGCGCCCAGCGCCCCCCAGGCCGTGCCGTTCCAGCGGGCCACGCGGCTGGCGGGCACGCCACCCGCCTGCGCGAAGCCGCCGCCCGCGTACACCTCGCCGCTGCCAGCCACCGCCAAGGCATCCACGAAGGCATTGACGCCGTTGGCCGGGCCGGCGCCCAAGGCGCTCCAGGCCGTGCCGTTCCAACGGGCCACGTTGTTGGCGATGATGCCGCTGGCATTGTCGAAAGCACCGCCCACGTACAAATCCCCGTTGCCGGCCAGCGCCAGGGCCCCCACGGGGCCATTCACGCCATTGGCGGTGCCCGTGCCCAAGGGGCTCCAGGCGATGCCATTCCAGCGGGCCACGTAGCCAATACCGGCGTTGCCAGCCTGGGTGAAGGTGCCGCCGGCGTACACATCGCCGTTGCTGGCCACCACCAAGGCATTCACGGAGTTGTTCAGGCTGCTGCCGGTACCCAGGGCGCTCCAGGCCGTGCCATTCCAGCGGGCCACGTAGCTGATGGCGGCGGTGCCAATTTGCGTGAAAATGCCGCCGATGTACACGTCGCCGTTGGCGGCCACGGCCACGGCCCGCACCGTGTTGTTGATATTGGCGGTGGCGGGGCCCACGGCGCTCCAGGCCGTGCCGTTCCATCGGGCCACCCCGCTCACGACGGCGCTGCCGGCCATGCGGAGCTCGCCGGCCGCGTACACGTCGCCGTTGGCGGCGGTCGTCATCGCATTAATGGCGGGGTTGTAGGTGAGGCCGAACACGCCGTTCAGGCCGGTGCTGACGGTATTCCAGGCCGCGCCGTTCCAGCGGAGCAGGTAGTAGGCGGCCGCGCCGGCAATGGTGTTGGCGCTGGTGCTGGCCGCGTACACGTCGCCGTTGCCGGCCACTGCCAGCGCGTTGATGGTAGTACCGATGGCGTTGGCCGGGGGCGTGCCCACGGCGCTCCAGGCCGTGCCATTCCACCGGGCCACCCGGCTTACGGTGGCCCCGCCCACCTGCGTGAGGTTGCCGCCGATGTACAAGTCGCCGTTGGGGGCCACGCCCATTGCCACCACCGCCGGGGCCGCGTTGGCTACGCCCGTGCCTAGGGCGCTCCAGGCGGTGCCGTTCCAGCGGGCCACGTTGTTGGCGGGCACGGCGCCGGCCTGGGTGAAGCTGCCGCCCACGTACAGGTCGCCATTGATGCCGATGGCCAGGGCGAGTACGCCGCCGTTGGTGCCGTTGGCCGCGCTGGTGCCGAGGATATTCCAGGCGGTGCCGTCCCAGCGGGCCAGGCCGTTGGCCGGCAGCCCGCCGGCCTCCGTGAAGCTGCCACCCGCGTACACGTCGCCGTTGGGGGCCACGGCCAGCGCGCTGACGGGGCGCCCGCTCGCACTGCCCAGGCTGACGCCGGTGCCGAGGGCACTCCAGGCCGTGCCGTTCCAGCGGGCCACGCCGTTGGCGGGCAGCCCGCCGGCCTGGGTGATGGTGCCGCCCGCGTACAGGTCGCCATTGGGGGCCACGGCCAGGGCGTAGGCAAAGCCGTCGAGGCCGCCGGTGGGGCTCGTGCCCAGGGCGCTCCACGCGGTGCCGTTCCACTTAGCAATGCCGTCGGCGGGGGTATTGCCGGCCAGGCTGAACAGGCCGCTTGCGTACACGTCGCCGTTCGGGGCCACGGCCAGCGTCAGCACCTCGGAGTTGGTGCCGTTGGCCGGGCCGGTGCCGAGGGAGCTCCACGCCGTGCCGTTCCACTTGGCCACGTAATTGGCCACGATGTTGCCGATGAGCCGGAACGCGCCGCCCACGTAAATATCGTTGCCGGACCGCACCACGGTGTTCACGCGCCGCTCGGCGCCGTTCAGCCCGAGGCCATCCTGCCACCGTTCGTCGCCGGTGCCGCTGGTGCTAGCCGGACTAAATACCGGCCGCCCGTCGGGCGCAGTATTCATCCGAAACTGGCGGGCGTCGAACGAGCCCGTGGCCCCGGGCAGGAGGGTGCCGTCGGGGTTGAGGACGGCGGCCAACGGGCGGCCTGTGGGGGGCAGGCCATTGGCCCGCGCCGCGCCACTCAGGCCCAGCCAGCACAGAAACAGGAGCAGCGAAGGCAGTAGCTTTTTGGTCATAGGGATTGGAGGAATAAGTCGTCAGCCGTGCGCAATAATGATGCCCGGATGAAGCCTCCTTAAATGACCAACGCCTTCGGCCGGGTGGCCGAAGGCGTTGGTTTCCTGCAACAATGGTGGCCAGCGGCCCCACGGCTTCTTCGGGCTGCTGTCGGGGCGGGGCCGGCATTCCCTTGGGCAGGGGCTTTTTCCGGCTGACCGGGCTGGGGCTGCTATCCGTGGTTCGGAGGCGGGCGGCCTTTCCCCCGCTCCTACTCCACCACCAACCGTTGCGTGTACTCGCCGTAGCGCACCACATAGGCACCGGCGGGCAGGCCGCGCAGGTCCAGCGCGGCCTCGGCGGTGGTTGGGGCGGGGTAACGGCGCACCACTTGGCCCAGCGCATTGCTTAGCGAGATGGGGAGGCGGGGCGCGCCGACGGGCAGGCGTAGCGTGGCCGCGCCGTGGGCGGGGTTGGGGAAGAGCTGCGCGACAGGCGCGGCTTTGGCAGTGGCAGCGGCCAATGGGGCGTTGGGGTCGTAGACGGCGAAGTGGGCCATGACCTTGCTGCCGTCGCCGGTGGTGGCGAAAAGCCCGCCGGCGTAGAGCTTGCCGGTTGGGCCGGTGGCCAAACCGCTTACGATATCGTTGGTGCCCGTACCCAGGGAGCTCCAGGCCGTGCCGTTCCAGCGGGCAATGTTGTTGGCCGGCCCCCCGCCGGCCGGCGTAAAGAGGCCGCCCACGTACACATCGCCGTTGCCAGCCACCACCAATGCACCGCCATAGCCATAGGTGCTGCTGTACACTCCGTTGCCCAAGCCCGCGCCTAAGGGGCTCCAGGCCGTGCCGTTCCAGCGGGCCACGCGCGTGGCCGCGGCCCCGCCGGCCTGGGTGAAATAGCCGCCCGCGTACACGTCCCCGTTGCCGGCCACGGCCAGGGCGTAGGTCTGGTTATTCAGCCCGTTGCTGGTACCTGTGCCTAAGGAGTTCCAGCCCGTGCCATTCCAGCGGGCGATGTAGTTGGCCGAGGCCCCTCCGGCCTGTGTGAAGTAGCCGCACGCATAGACGTCCCCGTTGCCGGCCACCGCCAGCGCAGTGACGTCGTTGTTCATCCCATTGCCAGCGCCCGTACCCAGGGAGGTCCAGGCCGTGCCATTCCAACGGGCCACACGGTTGGCCGGTGCTCCACCGGCCTGCGTGAAGCGCCCACCCACGTACACATCCCCGTTGCCGGCCATTGCCAGCGCATATACAAAGCTTTCCACTCCGTTGCCGGTACCTGTGCCTGCGCCCAGGGAGCTCCAAGCCGTGCCGTTCCAACGGGCGATATAGTTGGCCGGCGCCCCGCCGGCTTGGGTGAAATAGCCGCCCGCGTACACGTCGCCGTTGCTGGCCACGGCCAATGCCCGGACACCGTTGTTTACTCCGTTGCCGGCGCCCGTACCCAAGGAAGTCCAGGCCGTGCCATTCCAGCGGGCGATGTAATTGGCCGGTGTCCCGCCGACCTGGGTGAAGAAGCCGCCCACGTACACGTCGCCGTTCCCGGCCACGGCCAGCGCGCTGACATCGTTGTTCATTCCTTTGTCGGCACCTGCGCCCAGCGGGTTCCACACTGAGCCGTTCCAGCGAACTATCGAGTTGGCTGGTACTCCATCGGCCTGGGTGAAAAAGCCGCCGGCATACACGTCCCCGTTACCGGTCACCGCCAAGGCTCGGACAACGTCGCCGGCCGCGTTGCCGGCACCCGTGCCCAGAGAGGTCCAGGCCGTGCCATTCCAGCGGGCCACGCGGCAAGTGGGCGCCCCGCCCGCTTGAACGAAGTAGCCGCCCGCGTACACGTCGCCGTTGCCGGCCACCGCCAGGGCAAAGACCGTGTAGTTCACCCCATTGCTGGCCCCTGTGCCCGTGCCCAAAGCGCTCCAGGCCGTGCCATTCCAGCGGGCGATGTAGTTGGCCGGTACTCCGCTGGCCAGAGTAAAGTAGCCCCCCGCGTACACGTCTCCGTTGCTGGCCACCGCCAGCGCCTCCACGTCCTGGCTCACCCCGCCGCCAAGGCCAGCGCCCAGGGGGTTCCAGGCCACCCCGTTCCAGCGGGCCACGCGGTTGGCCAGGGCCCCACCGGCGTGGGTGAATGCTCCGCCGGCATACAGGTCCCCATTGCCGGCCAGCGCCAAGGCGTAGACGTAGCCGGTTGTTCCGTTGCTGGAACTCATACCCGCGCCCAGCGGGGACCAGGCCGTGCCGTCCCAGCGGGCCATGCGGTTGGCCGGGGCGCCGCCGGCCCGGTTGAAAGCACCACCCGCGTACACGTCCCCATTGCTGGCTATCGCCAGCGCATAAACGTAGGCATCTACTCCGTTGGCGGTGCCCGTGCCCAACGAACTCCACGCCGTGCCGTTCCAGCGGGCTATGCAGCTGGCGGGTGCCCCGCCGGCCTGGTTGAAGGTTCCGCCCGCGTACAAGTCCCCGTTGCTGGCCACTGCCAGCGCATAAACGTAACCATTCATCCCGTTGTTGGTGCCGGTGCCCAGGGCGCTCCACGCGGTGCCGTTCCAGCGGGCTACGCGGTTGGCGGCGACGTTTCCAACGGCCATAAATTCTCCCCCAACGTAAATATCGGTTCCGGCCTGAACCACGGTTCGCACGATGTAGGCAGCCCCATTGGTCAAGCCAAATCCGTCCTGCCACCGCTCATCGCCCGCGCCTTTTGTGCTCGCCGGCCGGAACACCGGCCGGCCGTCGGGCGCCGTGCTCATTCGAAACTTCCGGGCATCAAACGAGCCGCTGACACCGGGCCGCAGGGTGCCGTCGGGGTTGAGGGCAGTGGCCAGCGAGGGCGTGGCGGCGGGCGGGGCCGTGGCCCGGGCCGGGCGCGTGAGGCCCAGCAACGCAAGAAACAGCAGCAGCGAAGACAGTAGATTTTTCTTCATCAGTAAGACAGAGAAGCAATAGAAAATAAGCCTGGAAGATAATGCTCTGCCCCAATTCTGCCTCGTCCATGCTTCCTGGGGAGGGAAACTGAGGCCCTGCCGGGTTAGTTTTGGGCGCCCCTCCTACCCCGCCGCCGGGCGGGCGCTGGGGCCCAGCATCACCCACAGGTGCTGGCGCACAAGGTCGCCCATCGAGTCGCAGGCGTCAAAGGCCGTGGTGTGGTGGTAGCGGTTGAGCTCGGCTTTGAGCTGTTCGACTTTCTCGGCCGGGGCCAGGTCGTGGGCGCGCATCACGTCGAGCAGGGCCTTGAGGCGGTGGCGCTCGGCGCGGGCGCGGCCGGCCATGAGGGCGCGCTCCTCGGTTTGGTATTGGCGCACGGTTTCGGGCTTGAGCAGGTGGGCGCACATCTCCACCACCGGCGCGTTGTCCTTGAAGGCGCGGGGCAGGTACATGCTGCGGCGGCCCTCGTAGCTCTGCTGGTCGAAGTCGATGGCCCGGACGCGGTACTGCTCGTCCTCGAAGTCGGGCGTCACGGCGATGACGTAGTTATAGGCGCGCATGTCGCCGAGCAGCCGCACGAAGCAGCGCTCGTTGAATTTCACAAACTCCTTGGCAATGCGCACCTGGTTGAGGTGCGGCCGGGTGAGGTGCTGGGCAATGAAGTCATCGCCGGGAATGCCCACGATGTGCTCCTCAATGAGCGTGTCGCCGCTCACCAGGAAGTTGATGGAATTCGGCGAAAGCAGGTGCTCCAATTCCAGCCCGTACAGCCGCGAGGCGTCGGCCTGCTTCACGTAGAAATAGTCGTAGTTGTCGTTGAAGCGGTTCACAATCCGGACCCGAAACGGCCGCGAGTTGCCGAACTCGCAGTAGTCAATCCGGTCGGCCACGAGGTGTTTCGTGAAAGACATATCCCCGGCCGTTTTCAGCTGCGCATACACCTCCGTCAGGCCCGCGCTCAGCTCCTGCATCTCGGGGCCTTCGAAGAAAATGGTTTGCCAGAGGGTGTCTTTGCCCGTGCGGTCAATCAGCGGAAAGGAGTTGCTGAAGCGGCGCAAGTCGGCGTAGGCCACGGGCAGCGCCACGTCGCGGTCGTAATCGCGCAGGTACTCGCGCAAGGCCGGCGTGAGCGGGTAGGCGGGCTTTTTGCGGGAGATGTCCATCGTCTGGGAATAAAGGCAGGAAAAAGAACGTCATGCTGAGCGCAGCCGAAGCATCTCTACCGCAATAGTAATTCCTGTTTTAAACGATTGAATTACTACCATATGCGAGATGCTTCGGCTGCGCTCAGCATGACGTTCGTCTTTAGTTATTGACAAACGCTCCTACCCAGCCAGCTCGCTCACCAGCTCCACGTATTGCTGACGGGCTTCGTCTTGGCTCAGTCCTTTCAGGCCGTTCCAGGCGTCGTATTTGGCAATGGCTTTGAAGTCGAAGCCGCCGGGACGGTCGCCGGTCAGGTCGCCTTCGGTGGCTTGCTTGTAGAGGGCGTAGAGCTGGAGCAGCACCATGTTGCTGGGCTTGGTGGGCAGTTGCTGGGCGCGCTGGCTAGCAGCGTCAAATTCTTCTTGTGTGGTCATGCGGTGGTGGGTTGATGGATGAGTGGATTGATGGGCTGGTGGTTTCAGCCAGAACGGCGCAAAGAACGTCATGCTGAGCGAAGCCGAAGCATCTCTACCGCTTCGTTGAGTCGATTGGATTACCGTTGCGGTAGAGATGCTTCGACTTCGCTCAGCATGACGTTCTTTTATGCCGCCAACCCACCACTTCAACCCACCAACCGGCATGACCCGCAACTCGATACCCGCCCTGGCCACCGCCGCTTTGCTGCTGGCTGCCGGCCCTGCCCTGGCCCAAAAGACCTACCTGCACTGCGGCAATCTGCTGGACGTGCGCAGCGGCAAACTGCTGAGCCAGCAAACCATTGTGGTGGAAAAGGACCGGATTGTAGCCGTGCAAAGCGGCTACACGGCCGCCAGCGGCGCCCAGGACAAAGTCATCAACCTCGAAAACCGCACCGTCCTGCCCGGCCTCATCGACTGCCACGTGCACCTGGAATCGGAATCGAGCCGCAACAATTTCCGCGAACAATTCACGCTGAATCCGGCCGACATCGCCTTCCGCGCCCAGGGCTACGCCCTGACGACGTTGCGCGCCGGCTTCACCACCGTGCGCGACTGCGGCGGCTCGGGCGTGAACACCAGCCTGCGCAATGCCGTGGCCCAGGGTCTGGTGCCGGGGCCGCGCATCTTCTCGGCGGGCATGGCCATTTCGGCCACCGGCGGCCACATGGACGAAACCGACGGCCTCAACCTCGAGCAGATGGAGCACGCCGGCCACCCCATCAACCTCGCCAACGGCCCCGACCAGTGCCGCCAGGCCGTGCGCGAGCAGTTCAAGCGCGGCGCCGACCTCATCAAAATCGCCAGCACCGGCGGCGTGCTCGACCTGAGCAAGGACGGCACCGGCGCCCAGTACAGCGAAGAGGAAATCCGGGCCGTGGTGGAAACCGCCCGCGACCTGGGCCTGCGCGTGGCCTGCCACGCCCACGGCGCCGAGGGCATCAAGCGGGCCGTGCGGGCCGGCGTGACGAGCATCGACCACGGCTCGCTGATGGACGACGAAGCCATCAAGCTCATGGCCAAAACCCGCACCTGGTACGTGCCCACGCTCATCGCCGGCAAGTCGGTGGCCGACACCACGCGCACCCACCCGGGCTATTTCCCGCCCGTCATCGCGGCCAAAGCGCTGAACGTGGGCACTAAAATGCAGGGCACTTTCGCCCGCGCCTACAAGGCCGGCGTACGCGTGGCCTTTGGCACCGACGCCGGCGTGTACCGCCACGGCCAGAACGCCAAAGAATTTGGCTACATGACCGAGGCCGGCATGCCGCCGCTCGAAGCCATCAGAGCCGCCACCCTCAACGCGGCCGACCTGCTGGGCGAAACCGCCGACCTGGGCGCGATTGAGGCTGGCAAGCTGGCCGACATCGTGGCCGTGGAGGGCGACCCGCTGCAGGACATTTCGGCTCTCATGCGCCCGCGCTTCGTGATGAAGGCGGGGGTGGCGTACCGGAGTGAGCAATAACTGTAGTAGAGTGGTGGGTTGAAGGAACGTCATGTCGAGCGAGGCCGGGATATCTCGCGTGCTTCGTTCTGACGGTTCGCCTCACCCCCCGGCCCCCTCTCCTCAAGGAGAGGGGGCCGGGGGGTGAGGCGAACCGTCAGAACGAGCTCCTTACATTAAGCTCGACTGCAACCCGAGCAACGCACGCTGGCGTATGGCAGGGACGTTCTAAATTCCTTCTCCGCTATGAAAAAACACGATGTTGAAGGCCTCGTGCAGCAATTTTTGCAGCAGAAGCTCACCCTGGCCCTGGCCGAAAGCTGCACCTGTGGCCTAGCCGCCGCCCAAATGGCCGCGGCGACCGGCGTGAGCGAGGTACTACTGGGCTCGGTGGTGACCTACCACACCGATGCCAAGCAGAAGCTGCTGGGCGTGAAGAAAGAAACCCTGGCCACCTATTCGGCCGAAAGCCAGCAAACCACCAACGAAATGGCCCTGGGCCTGCACCGTCACCTGCCCGCCGCCGATGTGTGCGTAGCCGTGACCGGCCTGTGCGGCGCGGGCGCCTCGGCCACGCCCGACAAGCCGGAGGGCACCACCTTCGTCACCATCCTGCTCGACGGCCACGCCCACGAGTACCGCGTGCAACTGACCGGCGACGCCGACAGCCTGCGCCAGCAAGCCGCCGCGTTCATCTATGAGAAGCTGAGCGAGCTGCTGAAGCGCCGCAAGGACGCCGCCGTGGCGGCCCAGCCCAGCTCGGTCCGCAGCAAAGCCGCGGCCACCGCCCATCCCGGCGACTAGCGCCCGTTAGACGCGCGGTAGAGCGTGGTGATGCGAAAGAGGCCCGTCTTGCGGTCGAAATCGACCAGGCTTTGGTCGACGCGCAGGTCGGCCAGGGAGGCCACGAAGGCGGGGTTGCTCACGCCGTACGCCTGGCGCAGGTAGGGCAGTGTGAGCGGGAAAATAAGGCCCGTGAGGCCGCGGCTGAAGAAATAGCGCGGGCTCGTGAACGAACCCATAGCACTGGCGCCGGGGGTGAGCAGGTTGGTGCCGTTGCGGTCGTTGCCGGCCATGATGTTGCTGCTGCTGTAGATGCAGAGCGTATCGGCGTATTCGAGGCGGTACTCGTTGCCGCGAAACAGGCGCGTGGTGCGGCCCTTGCCATTCACGAAGCCCCACACGCTGTCGGGGGCAAGGTGCAGCTTGGTGGTGCGGGCGCCCTGGGGCACTTCCACCACCACCAGGCCGCGCTTGTCGGGGAAAAAGGCGTCGGTACCAGCCGGCTGGGGCTGGCGGCGGTGGTAGGCAGCGGCCGTGCGGTATGCCCCGGGCGGCTGCACCACCACCTGCGCCGCCACCGGCCCGGCCAGCAACGCACTCAAAACCACAATCGAAAAGCTGGGAAAACGCATAAGCGAGAATTAGCAGGCACCGACAACACGGGGCAAAGGTAGGCCCGTCGGCAGCGGCTGGTTGGGTTCAACAACGGCAACGCGAGCGAATGTGCAAACCATTCCCGAACTTTGAGCAGGACCCTTATTCCCCGCCCCGTCATCTTTCCATTTTTCATGAAAAAAACCATTTTGCCGCTGCTGCTTGCGGCCCTCATGCTTGCCCACGGCACTGCCGGCGCCTGGGGTTTTTTCGGCCACCGCACCATCACGCAGGTGGCGGTGTATGAATTACCGTCGTCGATTCAGGCCTTCTATTACCGGCACATGGCCGACCTGGTGCGCCAGAGCACGGCCCCCGATGAGCGCCGCAACGACGACCCCACCGAGGCGCCCAAGCACTACATCGACATGGACCATTATTCCGAAGACAACCCCTTCGGCAAGATGCCGCGCCAGTACGACAAGGCAGTGGAGAAATTCAAGGCCGACACGCTCAAGAAATACGGCACCGTGCCGTGGGTGGTGATGGAAATGAAGGACAACCTGACGGAAGCCTTCCGCTCGCGCGACACGGCCGCCATCGTGAAGTACTCGGCCGAGCTGAGCCACTACGTGGGCGACGCCTTCGTGCCGCTGCACACCACCGTGAACTACGACGGCCAGCTCACCGACCAGAAAGGCCTGCACAGCCTCTGGGAAAGCCAGCTGCCCGAGAAATACATCAACGACTACAAGCTCGACGGCGAGCCGGCCAAGTACGTGAAGGACCCGCTGGCGGCCATCTGGGACGTACTGGCGCAGAGCTACGGCTTCCTGGGCGAGACGTTTGACCGCGCCACCAAGATTGAGAAAGTAATGAAGCCGGAGGTGCGCTTCACTTTCTCGCACAAATACGGCAAGACGTCGCGCCGCTACTCCGACGCCTTCGCGGCCGAGTACGAGAAGGCCGTGGGCGGCATGGTGGACTACCGCCTCAAGGGGGCGCCCACGCTGGTATCGTCGCTGTGGCTCACCGCCTGGCAGGATGCCGGCAAGCCCGACCTCAACGCCCTGATGACGCCCAACAAGCCCAGCAAGGACGAAAAGGCCAAGCTCAGTACCGAACTGGCGGCCTGGAAGAAAAACACCCTGGCCCAGGACCAGCTCCTGCTGGCCCAGCAGAAGGTGAAGAAAGCCGAAGCTACCGACCAGATTAAGTCGGCCCAGGATATGGAGGCGCCCGCTCCGGCCGATGCCGCTGAAGCTGGAACGGTAGCTCCGGCGGCCCCGGCTTCGGCACCCGCACCAACGACCACGCCGGCCACTGATAAGGTAAAAATCAAGACCAAAGGCAAGGACGGCAGCGAAAAAGTGAAGCTAAAGGGCGAGTAAGCCCCATCGGTGCACTTTGGGTGCCACAAAATAAGCCCGCGCGAGCATCTGCCCGCGCGGGCTTATTTTGTGGCATGAACCGCTTCCTTTTCGCCGGGCTGGCTTTGCTGGCCGCCTGCAACCAGACGCCGCCGCCCACGGCCGCGCCCCAGGCCAAACCCGTCATTCCCGGCCCCGACCTGGCCACGCTGGCCGACAGCACCGCGCCGGCCGCGCTGCTGGCCTACGGCCGCCAATACCCAGGCTCGGAAGTGCTGATTAAGACGCGCCTGGGCAACATCCGGGTGAAGCTCTACGACGACACGCCTATTCACAAGGCCAATTTCCTGCTGCTGGCGCGCAAGGGGGTGTTCGACGAAACCATGTTCAACCGCGTGGTGAAGAACTTTGCCGTGCAGGGCGGCCAGACCTACAACGCCCGCACCATCCGGCTGAAGCGTTACCGCCTGCCGCCCGAGTTCCGGGCCGGGCACTTCCACCACAAAGGCGCCCTCGGCATGGCCCGCTACGACGACGACCAAAACCCTGGCCACCTCTCTTCCAACACCGATTTCTACTTCGTGGTGGGCGAGAAGATGGCGCCGTTCCAGTCGCAGGCCATGGCTGGCCGCAAGCTCACGCCCGCCCAAATCAAAGCCTACGCCACCGTGGGCGGCGTGCCCTCGCTCGACGGCAAGTACACGGTTTTCGGCGAAGTCATCGAAGGCCAGGACGTGGTCGACAAAATTTCGAACGAGCCCGTGGAGTCGGACAAGTGGCCGGTGAAAGACATTCCGATGAAGGTGGAAGTGGTGAAGTGAGGACTTTTGTCATTGCGAGTGGAGCGCAGGGCAACGCGGCAATCCGTCCTGTTCTCAGCGACCAGCTTTCTAATGTGACAACGCTTATTTTCAAAACGAAAAGCCCTGGCACTGTGCAGTGCCGGGGCTTTCTGGTAAAAGTTTGAGTCTGGTTTAGAGAGGACGGATTGCCGCGTTGCCCTGCGCTTAACTCGCAATGACAGGCAGGCCACCAAAATGTAAAAAGGCCCGCCCCTATAGGGAGCGGACCTTCTCGTATCGGGCGCGGAAACAGTTTCCCGTGCGTGATTCAGGAGCGTATATGCAAACGCCTTACCAAATTTTGGCGCGGTTGGAAACCGAGCGCACCATCTTGTCGCCGTCCTTGCAGCCGAAGGCCTTGTGGAACTCCGGAAAGTTCTGCAGCGGCCCGATGGTGCGGAACTGGCCCGGCGAGTGCGGGTCGGTTTGCACGAGCTGGCGGGTGGTTTCGGGGCGCTGGTTGATGCGCCAGATTTGGGCCCAGCTCAGGAAGAAGCGCTGCTCGGGCGTGAAGCCGTCGATGATTTTGCCGGCCTTGGCCTGGGGCGTTTTCATGAAGGCCGCGTAGGCGATGGTGAGGCCGCCGAGGTCGGCCAGGTTCTCGCCCATGGTCAGCTTGCCGTTCACGTGCACCGAGTCCAGCGGCGTGAAGGCGTCGTACTGCTTGCCCACCACATCGGCCTTGGCCATGAACTTCTCGCCGTCTTCCTTGGTCCACCAGTCGCGCAGGTTGCCTTCCGAGTCCACTTTGCGGCCCTGGTCGTCGAAGCCGTGGGTCATTTCGTGGCCGATTACCGCGCCAATACCGCCATAGTTCACCGCGTCGTCGGCCTTGGGGTCGTAGAAGGGCGACTGCAGGATGCCGGCCGGGAACACAATCTCGTTCAGGCTGGCGTTGTAGTAGGCGTTCACCGTGGGCGGCGTCATGCCCCACACGGTGCGGTCAACGGGCTGGCCAAACTTGCTGAGCCGGTCCATCGTGTTGAATTCCGACACGGCAAACAGGTTGTTCAGCGCGCTTTCGCGGCTTACGGTCAGCTTGGAATAATCCTTCCACTTGTCGGGGTAACCGATTTTCACCACAAAGGCGTTCAGCTTCTTGAGTGCCTCGGCTTTGGTGGCGGCGCTCATCCACTCGGTGGCCTGAATGCGCTCGGCGTAAGCCTGGCGCATGTTTTCCACCATCAGTTTGGCTTTAGCTTTGGCGGCGGGGCTGAAATCCTGGTCCACGTAAATCTGGCCGAAGGCTTCACCCAAAGCGCCGTCGGTGGCGGCGTAGGCGCGCTTCCAGCGCGCCTGGGGCACCTTGGCGCCGGTCAGCACCTGCGAGAATTTAAAGGATTCGTCCACATAGGCCTTCGGCAACGCCGAGGACACACCTTCCACCAGGTGCCAGCGCAGGTATTGCTTCTGGTCGGCAATGGGCTCCTCCTTTATCATAGCGTTGGCCTCCTTCAAGTATTCGGGCTGGCCCACGATGATGTCCTTGGCCCCGCTTAGGCCGCTTTCCTTTAGGCGCAGCGGAATGTCGAGGTTGGGGTAGTCGGCGGCCACCTGGGCCACGGTCATCTTGTTGTAGTTTTTGTCGCGGTCGCGCAGGGCCACCCGGTCGCGGCTGGCCTTGGCCATGCGCGTTTCGATGCGCATTACGGCATCGGCGTTGCGCTCGGCCGTGGCCTGGTCGTCGCCCAGCAGCTTAAAGGTGTTCACCTGGTAGGTGCGGTAGGCGGCCCGAATGGTTTTCGAGCGCGCGTCGTCCTTTAGGTAATAGTCGCGGTCGGCCATAGTCAGGCCGCCCTGCGACATCTGCACGGCGTATTGGGTGCTGTTTTTGGGGTCCTGGCTCACGCCCAGGCCGTACCAGCCCTTGCCGTAGTTTTTGGGGTCGGCGAGGTAGCGCTGCACGCCGGCCACGTCCTGAATGGCGTTAATCTTGTCGAGGCGGGGCTGCAGGTACTTCAAGCCGGCCTTTTCCACGGCCACGCTGTCCATAGCGGCCGCGTAGAAGTCACCCACTTTCTGAGCGTTCGAGCCCGGCTTGGCAGTGCGGTCGGCGGCTACTTTTTCCAGGATGCCGTGCACTACGTCGCGGTTGCGGTTGCGCAGCACATTGAAGCCGCCCCAGCCCGTTTCGGACGCCGGAATGGGGTTGTTTTTCATCCAGTTGCCATTGGCAAACCGGTAGAAGTCATCGCAAGGCGCCACTGTGCGGTCGAGGTTGGCCAGCGTGATGCCCACCCCGGACTGCCCCGTGGTTGACACGACGGTTTTGGTTTTGCCCGCGCTCGACTTGGTTTTGATTTTTTGGTCCTGGGCATGGGCCACGCCGGCCGCCAGCCCGAGCACCGCCGCTGACAAAGCCGCGCGGCGCACAAAAGAGAACTGAGTCATATGAAAACGAAAAGTGGGGAAAGATTAGAATGTGCAAGTTACAACCGCACAATGCTGTTGAACAATGCAAAAGATTGACAGAAAGAATATGGGATTTGCAATCAGCCATACTCACTAAAAAAAGAACGTCATGCTGAGCTTGTCGAAGCATCTCTACCGCGCAAGTACTTATTTACTATTGCAGTAGAGATGCTTCGACAAGCTCAGCATGACGTTCTTTTCAAGCCATGCGTGAGGCTCAGCCTACCAGATTTTCGAACGGTCGGCGGCGGCGCGCATCATCTTGTTGCCGTCCTGGCAGCCAAAGGCTTTGTAGAACTCGGGCATGTTCATGAGCGGGCCGTTGGTGCGGTACTGGGCCGGCGAGTGCGGGTCGGTCTGCACCTGCTGGCGCAGGAACTCGTCGCGGGTGTTGGTACGCCAAATCTGGCCGTAAGCCAGGAAGAAGCGCTGCTCCGGCGTGAAGCCGTCGATTTTCTGCTGGGCTTTGGCCTGCGGGGTTTTCTCAAAGGCCTGGTAGGCAATGGTAAGGCCGCCGAGGTCGGCCAGGTTCTCGCCCATAGTCAGCTTGCCGTTCACGTGTACCGAGTCGAGCGGCGTAAACGCATCGAACTGCTTGCCCACGATGGCGGCCTTGGCGTTGAATTTATCGGCGTCCTCCTTGGTCCACCAGTCTTTCAGGTTGCCTTTGGAGTCGTATTGGCGGCCCTGGTCGTCGAAGCCGTGGGTCATTTCGTGGCCAATCACGGCGCCGATGCCGCCGTAGTTCACCGCGTCGTCGGCCTTGGGGTCGTAGAACGGAGGTTGCAGGATACCAGCCGGGAACACAATCTCGTTCATCGGCGGGTTGTAGTAGGCGTTCACCGTGGGCGGGGTCATGCCCCACTCGGTGCGGTCAATCGGCTTGCCAAACTTGCCGAGTTCTTGCTTGCTGGCCCATTCCTGGGCGGCAAACAAGTTGTTCAGATAGCTCTCGCGGCCGATGTTCAGGGCCGAATAATCCTTCCACTTGTCGGGGTAGCCAATTTTTACCGTGAAGGCGTTGAGCTTGGTCAGGGCCTCCTTCTTGGTGGCGGCGCTCATCCAGTCGGTGGCCTGAATGCGCTCGGCGTAGGCCACGCGCAGGTTCTCAATCATCTGCTTGGCGCGGGCCTTGGCGGCGGGCGAAAACGCCTTGTCCACGTAGAGTTGGCCGAAGGCCTCGCCCAGGGCGCCGTCCGTCGAGGCCAGCATGCGCTTCCAGCGGGGCTGCTGCTGCTTGGCGCCGGTCAGCACTTTGCTGAAGGCAAATGCCTCGTCGCCAAAGGCTTTGGGCAGCGCGGCGGTGACACCGCTCACCAAATGCCAGCGCAGGTACTGCTTCTGGTCGGCCAGGGGCTCTTGCTGCAGAGCGGCGCTCACCTCCTTCATGAAGTCGGGCTGGCCCACAATCACCTCTTTGGCCGCGGCCAGGCCGTTTTCCTTCAGCTGCAGGGGCAGCGCCAGGTTGGGGTAGGCGGCGTTGGCCTCGGCCACCGTCATCTTGTTGTAGTTGGCGTAGGGGTCGCGCAGGTCCACGCGGCTCTTGCTGGCCTTGGCCAGGCGGGTTTCGATGCGGGTGACGGCGGCGGCGTTTTTCTCGGCCGTGGCCTGGTCGTCGCCCAGCAATTTGAAGGTGTTGACCTGAAAGGTCTGGTAGGCGGCCCGAATGGCTTTCGAGCGCGCGTCGTCCTTCAGGTAGTAGTCGCGGTCGGGCAGCGAGAGGCCGCCCTGGCCGAGGTAAACGGCGTATTGGGTGCTGATTTTCTCGTCCTGCCCCACGCCCGAACCGAACCACACGCTGCCCGCGTGGGCTTTGGGGTCGGCCAGAAATTTCTGCTCGTCGGCCAGGCTGTTGATGGCCATGATGCGGTCGAGGTGCGGCTTGAGGTATTTCAGGCCGGCTTTTTCGATGGCCATAGAGTCCATGGCCGAGGCGTAGAAGTCGCCCACTTTTTGGGCGTTCGAGCCTTTGGCGGCCGTCGGCGCGTTTTTAGCCGCTTGCTCCAGAATGGCGCGCAGCGTGGCTCTGTTGTTATTGGCCAGTTCCTGGAACGAGCCCCAGCGCGTTTCGGCGGCCGGAATGGGGTTGTTTTTGAGCCAGTTGCCGGAAGCGTAGTGGAAGAAATCCTCGCAGGGCTTCACCGAAGGGTCGATGTTGGCGATATTGATGCCAACGCCTTTCTGCGTCGAAGCCGGTTTGGCGGTTTGCGCCGAGGCGTTGGTGGCCACTAGGCTGCCCAGGCCGAGCACGGCTAGGCCAAGCCGCCGGGTAATACAATTTGAACTCATGAAGGTGGGAATGGGATGAAGAAATGATA
Source organism: Hymenobacter convexus (assembly GCF_030580955.1). Taxonomy (GTDB): domain Bacteria; phylum Bacteroidota; class Bacteroidia; order Cytophagales; family Hymenobacteraceae; genus Hymenobacter. The sequence continues at coordinate 124,012 of NZ_JAUQON010000013.1, forward strand.
CCTTGAAGCGACAGACATGCAAGCATTGCAGCGGTTGCACCAACGCCGCAAAATACGGCGGCGGTTCCAGAAGCGGGCCGTCGGCAGGCTACAAAGACCCGCAAATAAGCGGCACCAATTGGCGCGTTTCTGCGGCCTGCCGCGCCTGCTGCCCGTAACTTGCGCCCATGCCGCTCTACAACCGCCGCCCCGAGCTTCCGCCCACGCTGCCCCCGCCCCCGCTGGGCCTGACCGAGCTCCTGGCCCGCGTGCGCCAGGCCCTGCAGCAGCAGTTGGCCGATTCTTATTGGGTAGTGGCCGAAGTGGCCGAGCTAACCGTGCCGCGCTTTGCCGGCGCGCATTGCTACCTCACCCTCACCGAGCAGGGCACCGATAGCCGCGGCATGCCGATGAAGGCCCAGGCCCGCGCCACGCTCTGGAGCCAGCGCTACCAGCAGCTGGCGCCGGCTTTCGAGCGCGCCACCGGCCAGTCCCTGCGCGCCGGCCTCAAGCTGCTGCTGCGGGTGCAGGTGCGCTTTCACGAGCAGTATGGCCTGAGCCTCGACGTGGTGGCCATCGACCCGAGCTATACCGTGGGCGAGCTGGCCCTGCTGCGCCTGAAAACGCTGCGCCTGCTGGAAGAAAAAGGCCTGCTGGAGCGCCAGAAGCGGCTCGTGCTGCCCCTGGCGCCGCAGCGGCTGGCCGTCATCTCCTCCCCCACCGCCGCCGGCTTTCAGGATTTTGTGCAGCAGCTCGATGAGGCTCCGTATGACTTTGCCCTCACCCTGTTCCCGGCCATGATGCAGGGCGACGACGCCCCGGCCAGCATCCGCGCGGCGCTGGATGGGGTGCGCGCCCGGCGCGGGCAGTTCGATGCCGTCATTATAATAAGAGGCGGGGGCAGCCGGGCCGATTTGGTGGCCTTTGATGAATATGGCCTGGCCGCAGCGGTGGGCGCGTTTCCGCTGCCGGTGCTCACGGGCATTGGCCACGAGCGCGACGAGGCTGTGGTCGACCTCACCGCCCACCGCGCCCTGAAAACCCCCACCGCCGTGGCCGCCTTTCTGGTCGAGCGCCTGGCCCGGCTCGAAGCGGCCATTTTGGGCTTGGGCGAACAGATAGTTGGCACCGCCCGCCGCCAGCTTAGCCAGCGCCACGCCCGGCTTGGCCAGTTGGGCAGCCAGAGCCGCTACGCTGCCCACCGCCAACTCGACGCTGCCCGCGCGGCCTTGCTAGAACGCACCCGCCAGGCCATTCAGCACCCGCGCGAGCAGTTGCAGCAGCTAGGGGCCAGCCTCGGGCGCTTCCGGCACCAGTTGCCCAGGGCCGCCCGGCGCACCTTGGCCCGCGAGCAGCGCGGCCTGCGCCAGCGGGACCGGGTGCTGCTCAAGCGCTTTGCCCGCCACCACCGGCGCCGCCGCGAAACCCTGCTGCGCCGCCGCTACCAGCTGCAGCTGGCCCTGGAGCGCCACCTGCACCGGGCCGAGCTGCGGCTGTATCGGTTTCAGTCAGCCGTTGACAATGAGCAGTTAACAGTTGGCAGGAATCGACCCAAACCCAATCCATAGCCGCAAACCCTTGCCTCCAACCGTTCACTGCTAACTGCTAACTGCTAACTAAAAATATGACCTATCGCGAAGCCATCGAAGAATTGGAAACCATCTTGCGTGCGCTCGAAACCGATGCCGTGGATGTGGACGACCTGACCGCCCGCGTCGAGCGCTCGGCCGAGCTTATCCGCTTGTGCCGCCAAAAGCTCCGTCACGCCGAATCCTCCCTTGACCGCGTGTTTGATACGCTTGATGACGAAGATGAGGCCGATGAACTGACGGAGGAGGACGACGACGAAGAGGAAACCGCCGAGGAAGAGGACGACGACGAACACGACCATCTGGCCGGTGGACCGGGCCGGGCGTGGTAAAGATTTTTCTATTCGGATATCAATCTTCCAAATAGGCCGCTATATTTGGCCCCTACATCCAACCAAAACTTCTTTTTGTTCAATTTATTTTCCTCAAATTTATGCCGTTTAATGGTAGTGAAGGTGGTCAAATTAGCCTATCCAAAGCAATAGAACTCACCACGGCTTACCGGACTGCCAATCCGGGGAAAACGCTGGGTATATTTTTGGGGAGCAGCATTTTGAAGAAGCTGCTGGACCAGCCCGAGTCGCAGGGCATTCGTTTTTACTTCGGTCTCGACGGCGAGACGTCCCAATTGGTAGCAGTGAGTGCCGACAGCAACGAAGACGACCTGTACAGCGACGGCTATATCATTGCCGATGAGGGCCGTCCCAGCCCGCCTGACTCGGGCCAGCTTAACGTGCTCAACAGCTAGCCCGCCGGTCTTTTTCTTATCCAGTCCAGCATGTCTCCCGACCAGTTCACCGCATTCACCGACTACCTGCTGAACCTCAACCAGGCCAGCGTACTTGTGCCCATGGTGGTGGTGTGGCGGCGGCGGCGGCATTTTAGCCCGGCAGTGAAGCTGCTGAGCTGGTACGTGTACTTATCGGCCTTCTGCTCACTGGGGATTAACTTCTCATCCCCAGCCATTTTTGCCACCAACCACAGCTTTGTCGTTGGTTTCAATCTGGGCAAAATCCTGCTGTTCGGGGCTGTTTACCAACAAATTCTGCATTCGGCAGGCGCGCGGCGCTTGGTGAAGATGGTTACGCTGGGAGCGGTGGTGTGCATTGCGGCAATGTTGGCTTACGGTACGACGCTGGCGGTTCCCGGCAGCCGGATTATACAATGTGCGGTGCTGGCTGGGTTTGCCATGCTGTATCTGGAGCAAATGCTGAATGACTCGCCCAAAACGCGCATCATGCAAGACCCTTTCTGGCTGCTGGGGCTGGGACAGCTGCTGTATTCGGCGGGTACCGTCACCTCATTCAGCCTGGATTATTTGTCGAAAAACGTCTACGACCAGAACTGGAAATACGTGATAATCGCGTTGATTGGCATGGGTTTCAACTATTTTTTAACCCTGACTTTTCTGCGAGCCAGGCCTCACGATGCCTCTGTTCCTGCCCCGCTGCCTGTGGAGCAGGCGGCGCTGGCTACTTCCTGAACGGTGTTTTGGGCGCCAGCGGGCCAGTACCTGCGCAACGGCGCGGGTGCCGGTTTGGGGCCGCGCTTCCGCTGTTTCGGCAACCTGAGCCACCGCACCTGCGCTACAAACCCTGAGCTCTTGCCTGAATCCGTCGGTTAGGTGGCTTTTTTCTACTACTTTGCGCTACCTGCTCGCTTCGGAGCTTTCATGTGAATACACTCCTACCGTTGTTGCTACTTACTCCTACATTGCTCTTGCTCGTCCTCGGGCTGGTGTGGTTCGTGGTACGCTACCAACGCGGGCAGTTGCGCCAGCAACAGGAACTGGCGCAGGTGCAGGAAGCTGCCCAGCAGCAGGCCCTGGCCGCCGCCCTGGTGGCCCAGGAGGACGAGCGCCAGCGCATCGCCGGCGAATTGCACGATGGCGTGGGCACCATTCTGGCGCTGGCCAAGCTGCATTTGTTTGCGCCCGGCAGCCCGCCCTCGCCCGAAGCCAGCGCCCTCATCGACCAGGCCGTGGCCGAAGTGCGCCGCATTTCGCGCAACCTGCAGCCGGCCACCTTGCAGCAGTTGGGCTTGGCCCAGGCGCTGCGGGCGCTGGTGCAGGCCGTGCCCGCCGACCACGGCCCCGAAGTGCGCCTGGAGCAGGAAGGCCAGCTCGGCCGGCTCATTCCGCCGCACGAGCTCATGGTGTACCGCATTGCCCAGGAACTGCTCACCAACGGCTTGCTGCACGCCCAGGCGCCCCACATTCTGCTGCGGGTGGGCGCCACGCCGGGCCTGCTCACCCTTACGTACTCCGACGACGGCCTGGGCTTCGACCTGGCGGCGCTGGAAGAGCTGCCTCCCCCCGGCCCGCACGGCCAGCCCGTGGGCATGGGTCTTATCAATTTACGCAGCCGCGTGGCCGTGCTCGGTGGCCAGCTGCATTATCATTCCGAACCGGGCGTCGGCACGCGCGTCGAGGCGATTCTGCCCGTGACGCTGCTGCCTGCCGGCACGCCCACCCCCACTTTTTCGCTCAATTCATGACTTCTCCCTCTGCTTCCGCGGCCGGAGCCGGCACTGTGCGGCTGGCCATCGTCGACGACCACATCCTGTTTCGAAAGGGGCTGCGCGCCCTGCTCAGCGGCTACGCGGGCATTGAGGTGGTGTGCGAGGCCGGCAACGGCCAGGAGCTGCTCGAGCTCCTCGACCAGGGCAGCCGCCCCAACGTGGTGTTGATGGACATGCAAATGCCCATCCTCGACGGCCTGCAAACCACCCGCCTGCTCCGCACCCAGTTTCCCAACGTGCGCGTGGTCATTATTTCGATGCACGACGACCCTTCGCTGGTGAGCACCGTGCTGGCCGAAGGCGCCCACAGCTACCTCGTCAAAAACACCTCGCCCGAAGAAATGCGCAGCGCCGTACTGGCCGCAGCGGCCGCTGGCAATCGGTAAAACCGCCAAGGCGTAGACGAGTTAGGGGGATGTTCGACGGCCAAAAGCCATTGAACATCCCCCTAACTCGTCTACGCCTTGGCGGTTTTACTACTACAGCGTGGCGGAGAGGCCGATGGTGAACGTCCGGCCGCGGTTGAAGTAGCCTTTCAGGCCGCTCGGGTCAGTGACGCTGGTGCTGGCGCCCAACGGAATATCAGTGATGAAATACTGGTTGAGCACGTTCAGGATGGAGCCTTTGATGCCCAGGCGCAGGCGGTCGTGGGCGATGGCGGGCAGGTCGTAGCCCAGGTGCAGGTCGAGGTTTTGCGAGGTGGGCACGCGGTAGGAGTCAGTGCGGCTCGATTCGCTCTGCAGGTTGGCGGGGTTGAAGGCGGCGTAGTATTTGGTGAAGAGCAGGTACGAGGGGCGGATGTAGAAGCGCTTGATGGGCTCGTAGCGCAGGCCGAGCTGAAACTGGTTCTGGGCGGCGTCGCCCACATGCACGCCGTCTAGGTAGATGGCGTTGTCTTCGTAGCCGGGCAGCACGTTGTTGTTGGCATCAATCAGCGTGTAGCGGCCGTTGCCCGTCCAGCGCCAGTCGCCGAGCGAAATGGCGGCGTTGAGCTGCAGGCTGCGGCTGATTTCCTGGGCCACGCTCAACTCGATGCCCATGTGGCGGGCGTTCACGTTGCGGAAGGCATAGAACACGCTGGGGCCGTTGGGGTCGTTGGGGTTGACGCCGGTGGTGTTGCTGCTTTTGTTGCTCCACAGCGTGTAGTAGGCATTTAACGTGGCTTTCAGTGAGGGGTAGGTGATGCCGTAGCCCACCTCGAACGAGGTGATGCCCTCGTTGCGCACATCTTTATATTTATCGCCGTTGCGGGTGTACACGAAGTTGAAAAACGGCACCTTGGAGTTGTAGCCGGTGTTGAAGAAAATGTTGTCGTGCTCGGTCAGGTTGTAGTTCAGGCCGCCTTTCACGCTGTAGCCGGTGTAGCGGCTCCACTCGGTTTCCACGGTGTGGCCGTCGGCGTTGGTGTAGGCAGTGCCGTTTACCACGGTGGGGGCGCCGTAGGGCACGGGCACGTCGGTGCCGTTCACGCTCACCACCTTGGCCTTGAAGTAGTCGATGCGCTTGTAGCCAATCTGCGACACGGTACCGCTCACCACGGCCGACAGCAGCGGCGTCTTGTATTCGAGCTGGCCGTAGCCGCCCAGCCAGTCGGTTTTGCCGTCGTAGTTGTAGTTCAGCTTGTCGCCCACCTGCAGGCGCCCGTTGGCTTCAATATTTTTATTGCGGCCCGAGTTCAAATCCACGAAGTAGTTGCCACCCAGCAGGTCGCGCACCTCCTGGTAGTGGTAGCCGGTGTAGGTGCGGCCATCGATGCCGGCCGAGAGCGTGAGGGTGGGCTTGAGCAGGTAGTCGCCGCCCACCACGAAACCATACCAGCGGTGGCTGTTTATGCTGTTTACCAGAATCTGGCTGGACTTGCGCGTGGGGTTCGGGTTGGGATTGGTAGCGGTGGGCGCGCCGATGTTGCCGTCGTATATCGACTGAAAATCGACCTGGCCCGAGGCCTGATTGACCAAGAGGCCGGAAGAAGTGCCGTTTACCCCGGTCACGCCGCCGCCGTTGCCGAAGGAAGCATAGGCCACGCTCGACACAAAGAACCGGTCCGACACCTGCCAGAAGTCGTTGAGGCTAATCTGGGGCTTGTGGTAGAAGTTGGAAGCTGAGTTGAGGTCCTTCGCGCCCTCGTACGTTTTGTTGCCGCTGGCATCGAGGGTGTAGCGGTTGAGCGTGCCCCAGTCGGTATTGTAGTTAAAGCCCCGGTCGCCACCGGACACAGTTTTGGCACCCAGCTCGCGGGCCTTGGCGTTGGAATAGATGCCCAGCGGGTTGTAGGTGAAGCGCTGGCCGTGGCTCTGGGGCGAGCCCATGCCGGTGAGCGACAGGTTGTGGTGGCCGAGGCGCTTGCTGACGTTGCCGAAGTAGGTCCAGGCGTCGTCGAAGGCGTGGCTCACCCAGCCGTCGCTGGTGCGGCGCGAGCCGTAGGCGGTGAAGGCCCAGTCGCCTTTCACGTTGCCGCTGCTCAGCATGAGCGAGTACTTGCGGTAGTTGTTCGAGCCGGTTTCGACGCGGGCCAGGGCGCTGCGCTTGTCGTCGAAGCCCTTGGTGAGGATGTTGATGGTGCCGCCCACGGCGGGCACCGCAATTTTGGAAGCCGACAGGCCGCGCTGCACCTGCAAGGACTTGGTCACATCGCCCAGGTCCCAGTTAGACCAGAATACGCTGCCGTTTTCCATGTCGTTCACGGGCACGCCGTTCACCAGCGTGGCCACGTTGCGCTGGTCGAAGCCGCGGATGGTGATGCGCGAGTCGCCGGTGCCGCCGCCCGCGCCCTGGGTGGCATACACGCCGGGCGTCTCGTTGAGAATCATGGGCAGGTCGCGGTTCGAGAGGGTTTCGCGCAGCTTTACCTCGTTCACGGCCGAGAAAGCCACGGGCGTTTCGCGCTCCTGGGCCTGGCTGGCCACCACCTGCACTTCCTCCAGGCTCGCGTTGTCGGAGCTGAGGGCGAAGGTGACCACCACGCTTTGGGTCGAAATCTTCACGGTTTGGGTGTTCGGCTTGTAGCCGATGAAGCTGGCCTGCACCGTGTAGGTACCGGCCGGCAGGTTGCCAATTTTGTAGCCGCCTTCGGCATCGGCGCCGCCGCCGGTGTTCTGGCCGTTGCCGGAAACCTGCACCGTGGCGCCGGGCAGGGTTTCGCCCGTCACCTTGTCGAGCACGCGCCCCCGGATGGAAAACGTGTTCTGAGCCAGCGCCGGCATCGAAATCAACACGGCGCAAAAGACAGTAATAAAGTGTTTCATACCTGATAAAAGGAACCCGGCACGCTCCGGGGACTACAAATATACAGCACGGCCCGGGCCCGGCCGGCGCGCCCGGGCTTTATGACTGCGTGAAATTTCGAGAAGGCGTTGGGCCTGGCAGCCAGGGCCGGCCGGCCCTTTTTTGGTTCGGTCAGGGGCCGTAGTTTTGGCAAATGTCCCGCCTTCTCCCTTTCTGCATTCTGCTGGCTGCGCTGCTCGGGCCGGTTCGCCGCGGCCACGCGCAGGCCATGCCCTTCTACATCGATTTGAAAGCCGAAAAGCTGGACGTGCCCCCCAGCGCCTGGCAGGTGGCGCGCGTGCTGGACCTGCGCACCGACCGCAGCCGCCTGGGCCCGGTGCGCCTGGGCCTCGACAACCACGTGGTGTCGGCCAACTTCGCGCAGCCGCTGGCCGCCGAGCTGCTGCAAGCCCTAAAGGCACAGGTGCCGGGGCGCGCCGGGGCCCGGCCGGTGCTGATGCGCGTGTTCACTCTGGCCCTGAGCGAAGACGTGCGCGCCAGCAGCGAAGCCGCCGAGGCCGAATTAATTGCCGATTTTCTGGAGCCGCTGCCCGACAGTACGTTCCGGGTGCTGCTGCCGGTGGGTGCCTCCATCCGGCGCACTGGCCTGGAGGTGACCAAGCACCACGCCACCAACCTGGCGCAGGTGCTACAGGAGGGCCTGCGCCAGCTAGCCGCTCTGCCTGCCGCGCCCGCCGCCGCCGAAATCCTGAGCCGCGCCGATGCCCTGGCCGGCCGGGGCGGGGCGGCCAGCCGGCGCTTCCCCATTCAGGCCGCGGCGGAGCCCAGGCGGGGCTTCTACCGCAGCCTGCAGGAATTTCAGAACAACGCGCCGAGCGAGCCCAAGTACCCGTTTGCGATTGAGCACATTGCGCACACCGGCAAGCGATGGGCCGGTACCGACGAGGTACAGGCCGTTTACCTGCGCACCGACGCCCGCAACCCCCGCGTGCCCGTGAGCCGCAACGATATATGGGGTTTGAGCGACGGCAAAGAGGCCCTCATTTCCTACAAAGGCCGTTTCTACAAGCTCCTGCCCGCGGCCGATGGACGCAATTACACCTTCATCGGCCCGCCGCTTTTTGATGAGCAGGCGGCTACCAACATGGCCGTGGCGGGCGCGGCGGGCGGCCTGCTGGGCGCGGCCATCGCCGGGGCCGCGCAGGGAGGCGGCGCCATGATGCCGTATGAGCTGCACCTGGCCAGCGGCCGCGTGCTGCCCATGCCCGAAGCCGGCCACACCGACGCCGACGGCTTCCAGACGGTGCCCGATACGGCCCGCGTATACGTGTACCGCCGGGCCGAATCGCCCAAAAACCGGACGGCCACCCTCAGCATTACCGGCCAAAAGCCTCAGACGCTCCAAGCCTGCCAGTGGACCAAACTCACCTGGACCGACCGCCGCCAGGAGCTCAGCCTCTGCGGCCAGGTGGCTAACGAGCCCAAGGGTTGTCACCAATTCGTGCCCGATTTCAGCCAGCCTAATTACCTAGAATGCGTGGTACCGGAAGACGGCAGCCCGCCCACTTTTCGCCTGGTGCCGGTGAAGGAAGGCCAGTTTGAGCTGCGGCGCATTCAGCGGCTCAGCAAGGCGGGCAAGTGAGCTTTTGGGAGAACGGTCATGGCTCGACTGCGCTCGATATGACCGTTATTCTCTAACTCTTTTAAATTAAAATACGCTTCTCTTTCCAAACGCTTTCGATGCGATTTCTACTACCTGATTTTATTCGGTTGCAATGCCTATGCTTGGGGCTGCTAGCCGGGGCGGCGGCGCCGGCCATGGCCCAGACCGACCACTCGGCCCCGCACGCCAAGCCCTACTACCTCGACCTCAAGGAACAGACCATTCTTCTCCCCGAGCGTGATTGGTACGTGGCGCAGGTGATTGACGCCCGGCCGGGCCAAAGCGCCATCGGGGTCATCAACCACGGCATCAGCAACAAGCAGCGGGCCGTGCTTTTTGAGCAGGGCTTGGTGCCCGAGCTCACGGCCTGGCTGCAGCAACAGGCTCCTCGGGCGGACCCAAATCACGCGGTGGTGCTGTGCGTGCGCCAGCTGCGGGTAGGCGAGCTGGTAGATGGCAAAAGCTGGGGCGGCACCTCCTCGGCCGACCTGGTGGCCGATGTGTACGCCGCACACCCCGACGGCTACCACTTCGTGCGCAACGTGGCCGACCGCATCAGCGCCCCAGGCGTGAGCCTCGACTTTGAGCACTCCGTACGCCTGGCCACGCTGCTGGGCAACTGCCTGCGCCAGCTCGCGGTAGTTGACTGGGCCGCGGCCGATAAGCGGCCCGCCCGCACCCTGGCCCAACTGGCTACTGACCGGCCGCAGGCCGCGCGCCCGGCCATTGCGCGGGTGGGCGCCCCGCGCCGGGGCGTGTACTTCACAGTCGATGACTTTTTAGCCAATCAGCCCGATACCCTCACCCGGCTGCAGCTCGACACCCTGCGGGCCAACACCTTGGCCGCCGGCAGCGCCTCCGAGTGGCGGGGCACGATGGTGCTGAAGGTGCACGCCCGCAGCGCCACCGGCAGCCGGGTGCCCGGCCGCGAGGTCTGGGGCTTTTCGGATGGGCGGCAGGCCTACGTGCGGCAGCTCAACTTCTACCGCCCCCTCACCCGCCAGGCCGACTGCTACACGTTTGTCGGGGCCGCGCCCATTGACATGATGGCCATGAACCAGCGCAATAAAAAGCTGCTCGAAAACAGCCTTGCTGGCCTCGGACACTTCGGCGGCAATATGAACGACCAAACGGGCCAGCCCATGGTGTATTCGTTGGACCTGCGCACCGGGCTGGTGGCGCCCTTCCTCACGCCCGGCCAGCCCCTGCGCAAAGACACCGCGTTTGTGTATGTGTACCGCCCGGCCAGCGCCCCTGATGCTGCGCAACGCGTGTTCCTCAACGACCACGAGGTAGGCCAGCTGCGCCCCGGCGAATACCTGGAGTTGCCCTGGCCCCACTTGGGCCGGCCTATGCGCCTGAGTATGGGCACCCTGGGCGGGCCGGCCACGCTGGCCGTGCCCAGCACCGCAACGGCCAACTACGTGAAGCTGCTCAACGCCTCGGCCACCAGTCCCTGGCAGTGGATGCCCGCCCGCCAGGGCGAAGCCGACGTAGACGCGCTGGAACGGCGGGGAAAGCAGTAAAGGGTAATCAGTAATATAACGTCATGCAGAGCGCAGCGAAGCATCTTGCCCGCTGCCACTAATCAAACTCAAAGGGGGTACTGGTGGCACGCGAAATGCTTCGCTGCGCGCTGCATGACGCTCGGGCGCGTCCTACGCCAACTCCACGCTCGGGTCCCAGAACAGCTTGGCAAAATCAACCACCCGGTCTTTTTCCACGCGGATGCCTTCCGCTTCGAGGGCTTCCTGCATGGCGAAGGGTGTGGCGTAGTGCAGGCGGCCGGTGAGGTGGCCGAGGCGGTTGAGCACGCGGTGGGCGGGCACGTACTGGTCGGCGGTGTGGGCGGCCATCATGGCGTAGCCCACGGTGCGGGCGCCGTGGCGGGCACCCAGGTAGTGGGCAATAGTGCCATAAGTGGTGACGCGACCCGGCGGAACGAGGCGCACGACCTCGTGCACATCTTGGAAAAAATTGCGCGGTTCGGGCTTGGGGGCGGGGGCGGGCTTCATCGGGACGAAGATAGTTTCGGTCAGGGTAGCACCCTTCTACGTCTATTTTATGGGCAGCGAAGCAACCTTTCCCCCGAAATTTGCCCTATTACTGGCTATGGTGGTGCTGGTTCGTCGCCGTATTTTATTAGTGCCGAGCCAGCTACCGAACATCCGTTGCTGCTTGTGCGTTCTTCCATTCTATGCCCACTGAAAATCAAACAACTGCTCCGCCCAAAAACTGGGAAACGACTACCACCCCTGCCCCTACTGTTGCGCCGCCCCCCGCTCCCACCCCGGAAACACCCCAGAAGGGCAAGCGTGGCTGGCTGGGCTGGCTGCTGGCGGCCCTGATTATCGGCGGCATGGCCTGGGCCAAGGTGAAGTATTTCCCCAGCCCCACAGCCGGTGAGAAGGGCGGCAAAGGCGGCGCGGCCGGCGGGGGCAAAGGCGGCAAAGGTGGCCCCGGCGGCGCGGGTGGCCCCGGCGCCAAAGTACCCGTGCAGGTATACGTAGTGGCGGCCACCAAACTCTCCGACGAAGTGGCCTCGACCGGCTCCATCATCGCCGACGAAGCGGTGACCATCCAGAGCGAGATTTCGGGCAAGATTACCAGCCTCAACATCCAGGAGGGCAAGCCGGTGCGTAAGGGCCAGCTACTGTTCACCATCAATGCGGCCGACGTGCAGGCCCAACTGCAAAAGCAGGAATACAACATCAAGCTCTACCGCGACCAAGAGGCGCGCCAGCGCACGCTGCTGGCCAAGGAATACATCAGTCGGCAGGAATACGAGCAGTCGCAAAACGCCCTGCTCACCGCGCAGGCTGACCTGGCCGCCCTGCGCGTGACCTTGCAAAAGGCCTATGTGCGGGCGCCATTCGACGGCATTCTGGGGCTGCGCAACACCTCGGTGGGCGCGTATGTGTCGCCGGGCACGGCCATCACCACGCTCTCGCGGGTGTCGCCGGTGAAGATTGACTTCAACGTGCCTAGCCGCTTTGCCTCGGCCGTGCGCGTGGGCGACCCGGTGCAGGTAACCGACGAGGCTTCCACCAAGAAAATCGAAGCCAAAGTATACGCCATCAACCCGCAGATTGACCCCGTTTCGCGCACACTGCCGGTGCGGGCCATCTATCCCAATAAAAACATGGAGCTGCGTCCCGGCGGCTTCGTGAAGGTGAACCTGGAGCTGGGTGAAACCGAAGAAGCCCTGCAAATCCCGACCGAAGCCGTGGTGCCGGTGGCCAGCGGCTACACGGTATTCACCGTGAAAAACGGCAAGGCTGCCATCCAGCCCGTCAACATCGGCGTGCGCTCGGACAAAGTCATTCAAATCACCAAGGGCCTGGCCGTGGGCGATACAGTAATTCGCACCGGTATTCTGTCGGTGAAGGCCGGGGACAGGGTGAGTGTGCAGAAATAACTACTGAACGGCGTAGAGACGCAACATTTTGCGTCTTGTCGTTGAACGAGCATCACCGGGTAGCACCCGCAGTTAATAACAACATCAGCAACGACGAGACGCAAAATATTGCGTCGCTACCTCGTTTAAATAATAGATTATGAGTCTTTCCTCCGTCAGCATCAACCGGCCGGTGCTCGCCATCGTGATGAGCTTGCTCATTGTGATTTTCGGCGCCATCGGGTTCCGTTCGCTTGCCATTCGCGAGTACCCGAGCGTGGACCCGCCCATCATCACGGTGCAAACCAGCTACACCGGCGCTTCAGCCGACGTGATTCAGAGCCAGATAACCGAGCCGCTTGAAGAAGGCATCAACGGCATTGCGGGCATCCGCAACCTGTCGAGCACCAGCCGCGACGGCGCCAGCACCATCACCGTGGAGTTTGACCTCGATGTGGACCTGGAAGCCGCCGCCAACGACGTGCGCGACAAGGTATCGAGCGCGCAGGGCCGCCTGCCGCGTGACGTGGACCCGCCCACCGTGAGCAAGGCCAACGCCGACTCCTCGCCCATCATTCTGAGTTACTTAAGCTCCTCGTCGCGCACGCTGCTGGAGCTGACCGACTACGCCAACAACGTGCTCAAGGAGCGCCTGCAGACCATTCCCGGCGTGAGCGAAATCCGTGTCTGGGGCGAGCGCAAGTACTCTATGCGCCTCTGGCTCGACCCGGTGAAGCTGGCCGCCTTGGGGGTGTCGCCGGTGGACGTGCAGCAGGCCCTGGCCCGCGAAAACGTGGAGCTGCCCAGCGGCGCCGTGCAGGGCCAGAGCACCCAGCTTTCGTTGCGCACCATGGGCCGCCTCGCCAGCGTGGAGGACTTCAACAACCTGATTATCCGCAACGACCCCACGTCGCTGGTGCGCCTGAGCGATATCGGCTACGCCGAATTGTACCCCGAAAACGACCAGACCATCCTGCGCCGCAACGGTATCCCAATGGTGGCCGTGATGGCCATTCCGCAGCCCGGCGTGAACCAGATTGCCATCACCGACGAGTTCAACAAGCGGATGAAGCAATACCAGACCGACTTGCCCAAGGACCTGAAGGTGAGCACTGGTTTCGATAATTCGGTGTTCATCCGGGCCTCGATTGCGGAGGTAGAAGACACCATTATTGAGGCGTTTGTGCTGGTGGTGGTCGTGATTTTCCTGTTTCTGCGCGACTGGCGCTCCACCATTATTCCGGTGGTGGCCATTCCGGTGTCGCTCATCGGCATTTTCTTCGTGATGGACTTGATGGGCTTCACCATCAACGTGCTGACGCTGCTGGCCATCGTGCTGGCCATCAGCCTGGTAGTAGACGATGCCATTGTGGTGCTGGAGAATATCTACAGTCGAATTGAGGAAGGAGAAACCCCGCTCGAAGCGGCCAAAAACGGCTCGGAGGAAATTCTGATGGCCGTGGTTTCGACCACCATCGTGCTGGCGGCGGTGTTTTTGCCGGTGGTGTTTTTGTCGGGCATCACGGGCAAGCTGTTCCGCGAATTTGGCATTGTGCTGGCCGGCTCGGTGCTGATTTCGGCCTTCGTGTCGCTCACCCTCACGCCCATGATGTGCTCGAAGCTGCTGAAGAAAGGCGGCGACCACAACTGGCTGTACCGCAAGACGGAACCCTTCTTCCAGAATCTCACCAACGGCTACCGCAACGCCCTCATCACCTTCCTCGACCGGCGCTGGCTGGCCTGGGGCCTAGTGGCCCTGACGGGCGTAGGCATCTGGTTTTTCATGAAATCGCTGCCCTCCGAGCTGGCCCCGGTGGAAGACCGCAACCGCCTCAGCATCAATGCTACGGCGCCGGAAGGCGCATCGTTTGAGTACATGGATGGGTACATGAACGAGCTCACCAAGGTGCTGACTGACAGCTCAAAGCAGGACGCCGACAACATCCTGACCGTGACCTCGCCGGGCGGCGGCAGCAGCGGCGGCGCGGCCAACTCGGCCATTGCCCGCGTGCTACTCAAAGACCCTGAGGAGCGCCCGCACTCGCAGCAGCAGCTGGCGGATATTCTGACGGCCACGGTGAAGAAATACACCGGGGCCCGCGTGTCGGTGTCGCAGGACCAGAGCATCAGCTCCGGTGGCGGCGGCGGGCGCGGCGGCAGCCTGCCGGTGGGCTTCGTGGTGCAAACCCAGGATTTTGAGAAGCTGACGGCCGCCGTGCCCAAGTTTCTGGAAGCCGCGCTGGCCGACAAAACCTTCAGCTTCGTGGACGTCAACCTGAAGTTCAACAAGCCCGAACTGCGCGTGGTGATTGACCGCGAAAAGGCCCAGACGCTGGGCGTGAGCGTGCAGGACATCAGCCAGACGCTGCAGGCCGGCCTCAGCGGACAGCGCTACGGCTACTTCATCCGCAACGGCAAGCAGTACCAGATTATCGGCCAGGTGGCGCGCGAAAACCGCAACCAGCCCCTCGACGTGCGCACCCTGAACGTGAAAAGCCGCACCGGCAAGCTCGTGCAGCTTGATAACGTGATTACGCTGGTGGAAAAGAGCACGCCGCCGCAGCTCTACCGCTTCAACCGCTACAACGCGGCCACGTTCTCGGCCTCGCTGGCCAAGGGCAAGACGTTGGGCGAAGGCATCGCCGCCATGCAGGCCATTGCCGACAAGCAGCTGGACGACTCGTTCTCGACGGCTCTCACCGGCCAGTCGCGCGACTTTGCCGAAAGTTCTTCCTCGGTGCTGTTCGCCTTCGGCCTGGCGCTGGTGCTGATTTACCTGATTTTGGCCGCGCAGTTTGAGAGCTTCCGCGACCCCGGCATCATCATGGTAACGGTGCCGCTGGCACTGTCGGGCGCGCTCTTCAGCCTCTGGTATTTCAACCAGACCATGAACCTGTTCTCGCAAATCGGCATCATCATGCTGGTGGGCTTGGTGACGAAAAACGGCATTCTCATCGTCGAATTCGCCAACCAGAGCGTGGAGAAGGGCGCCGATTACATGACCGGTTTGATTGAAGGCTCGGCGGCCCGCTTCCGGCCGATTCTGATGACCAGCTTGTGCGCCGTGCTCGGCATTTTGCCTATTGCCATGGCGCAAGGCGCGGGCGCGCTCGGCCGCCGGGCCATGGGCATTGGCGTAGTGGGCGGTCTGCTATTTGCCACGGGCCTCACGCTGTTTGTGGTGCCGGTGATGTATTCGTATTTCGCCACGGCCCGGAAGCATTCGGCTAAAAAAGCTGCCGCTGAGCCGGAAGCGGTGACGGCATAATTCAACAAAATGTCATGCAGAGCGCAACGAAGCATCTCGCGTGCATGACTACATCGATTGATTTACTACCCCACGCGAGATGCTTCGCTGCGCTCTGTATGACCGCCTTTCGGGGCAGCTATTCCTTACATGAAATTTCCCTCGCTTCTTCTTTTCCTTCTCCCCTTTGCCAGCCTGGCGCAGCAGCAGGTGCCCACGGCCCGCCCGAACCAGCTGAAACGGCCGGCTTCGGTGGCCACGGCGCCGGCGCTGTCGTTGCAGCAGGCCATTGCCGAGGCCTTGCAGCACAACTACGGCATTTTGCTTTCGCGGCAGGACGAGCAGATTGCGCAGAACAACGTGACGCGCGGCAACGCCGGCCAGCTGCCCAACATCAACGCCAACCTGACCCGGACCTTCAACAATAACAACATTACCTCGACGGTGGGCGACAACGCGCCGCGCGTCATCAACGGCGGCACGTCGAATCTGCTGAACTCGAACGTGACGCTGGGCTGGACGCTGTTTGATGGTTTCGGGATGTTTATTGCCTATGACCGGCTGAAAACCCTGCGCCAGCAGCAGCAGCAAATCACGCGCGCCACGGTGGAGGAAACCGTGGAATCCGTGACCAATGCCTACTACGACGTGGTGCGGCAGGCCGGCAAAATCACCTCGCTGGAAGAGGCCCTGAAAATCGGCCAGGCCCGCATCGACCTCACCCAGGCGCAGGTTGATGTGGGCGTGAGCGCCAAGGTGGAAGTGCTGACCGCCCGCGTGGACTACAACGCCGACCGCAGCCTGTTTCTGCAGCAGCAGCAGGCCCTGGCGGCGGCCAAAATCACCCTCAACAACCTGCTGGGCCGCACCCCGCGCCAGGATTTTGAGCCCAGCGACAGCCTGACCGTGACCCGCGACCTGCGCGAGGACGTGGTGACGACCGGCATCAAGGCCAACAACCCGCGCCTGGCCCAGGCCCGCCTGGGCGTGGACGTGGCCACCTACGACCGCCGGCTGGTGACGGCCTCGCGCTTCCCCCAAATCGGGCTGGTGACGGGCTACGGCATCAACCGCAACATCAACAATGCGCAGTTTATCACGCTGCCCACCGGCCCGGTACTCAGTACGAGCATCAACAACACGGTGGGTTTGAACTACGGCATCACGGCGTCGGTGCCGATTTTCAACGGCTTCAACATCCGACGCCAGGAACAAAACGCCCGCGTGGTAGAGGAGCAAAGCAAGCTCAGCCTGGCCCAAACCGACCTGCAGCTCGACGCCGACGCGGCCACTGCTTTCGCACAGTACCAGAATTTTATTCAGCTGCTCGACCTCGAAGAAACCAACATCCAGCTGGCCCGCCAGAATGTGGACATTGCCCTGGAGCGCTACCGCCTGGGCCTGCTCACGCCCCTGGCCCTGCGCGAAGCCCAGCGCAACCAGCTCGACGCCGAAACCCGCCTGCTCGATATCCGCTACTCGGCCAAGCAGGCCGAAACGGCCCTGCGCCGCCTCAGCGGCGACCTGGTGCGCGCCGCCCAATAATGCCGGCGGCGCCCGCGACTTCGCGTTTTTCGGTGCCCGCGGTACCGGCCGTGCTGCTCTCCATTGTGAGCGTACAGGGCGGCGCGGCTATTGCCAAGGGCCTGTTTCCGGTGCTGGGCGCGGCCGGCACCACCAGCTTGCGCATTGGGTTGTCGGCGCTGGTGCTGCTGGCTGTCACCCGTCCCCGGCTCGGCCAGTTGCGGCCGGCGCAGTGGCGGGCGGTGGTACCCTACGGCTTGGCCTTGGGCGCTATGAACTTTCTGTTTTATTGCGCCCTGGCCCGCATTCCGCTCGGGCTGGCCGTCACGCTGGAATTCGTGGGGCCGCTGGGGCTGGCGCTGGCCGGCTCGCGGCGCTGGACCGACGCCGTGTGGGCCCTGCTGGCAGCTGCCGGCATCGCCCTGATTGCCCCCTGGGGCGGCACCGGCCTCGACCTCCCGGGCATGGCCCTGGCGCTGGCGGCGGGCGGCTGTTGGGCGGTTTACATCGTGCTGGGCCGGCGCACAGCGGCCGTACTGCCTGGGCCGGTAGCCGTGGCGGTGGGCATGTTGTTTGCGGCGCTGCCGGTACTGCCGTTTGGGGTGGCCAGCGGCAGCTTGCTGGCACTCACGCCGCACCTGTTGCTGCTGGGCGGGCTGCTGGCGCTATTTTCTAGCGTGCTGCCTTTTTCGCTCGAAATGCAGGCCATGAAAACGCTGCCCACGCGCACCTTCAGCATCCTGATGAGCCTGGAGCCGGTAGCGGCGGCGCTGTCGGGCTGGCTGCTGCTGGGCGAGCAACTGACCGTAGGCCAATGGCTGGCGGTGGCCTTCATTGTGGTAGCCAGCGTGGGCGCCACGCTTTCGGGGACGCCGGAGCCGGCGCTGCATGGCGAGTAGCTAAGCGGCCTTCGTGGCCAGGCAACCGGCCGCTACTGCCCCGCCAGCAGCACAAAGCCCCGGCACTGTGCAGTGCCGGGGCTTTGCGGTAAAAGTGCGTGTCTGGTTTTGTCAGAACGAATTAGCTACGCTGACCTTCGGGTGCTTCGGCCCGCCTCGCAATGACAAGCGTTATTCCTTCACGAAGCGTTTGGTTTCCTTGCTACCGTTGGTGATAATCTGGTAGTAGTAGGTGCCGGCGGGCAGGTCGCCGAGATTGAATTGCTGAGTGTGAGCGCCTTTTTCGGCATTGGTTTCGCTTACGAGGGTACGCAGTTGGTTACCATTTTTGTCGAGCAGATTGACCGTTACGGAACCGGCTTTTTTTAGCTCGTAATCGAACTGGCTGGTAGCAGCCACCGGATTGGGGTAGAAGCTGGTGGCGCCGAGGCTGCGCTCGGCATTTTCAGCTTTGGGTTCCATTAGCAGGAACGCAACGGGCCGAAGGGCTCGGTGCCTTTCGCCAAATCCGTGCATGTGGCCACCAAATTTGGCCATGTGCTCCTGTTGCTCGGGCGTGGCATTTTTCATCGCAATGGCTTTGATATCGGTGGCCCACTTTTCCTTTTGGGGCTGCAGCTCTTCGGCCAGCTTCGTGAGGGTGGTGCTGTACTTCTGCGCCATCTGGGCCACATTCATCATGATTTCGCGCGTTTCCTTGTGCAGCTGATAGAACTGCTCGCGCTGGGCTTCGGTGAGGGTGGGGCGCTCGCCCTGTGGGGCAGCGGCCGGCATCAGGGCTTGGTGCAGGGCCTGGCCTTTTTCCCGCAGCGCTTTGAGCTGGGTGCGGTAGGCGGCCAGCTGGGCACGGTCATCGGCGGCGAGCTGCAGCTCCAGCTTCTGGCGTTGCTGGAGCAGCACGGGCTGCACATTGGCCTCGACGTAGGCTTTTACTTCGCGGCCACCGGGCCGGTCGCCGGGGTGCGGATGCTGGCCGCCCCGGGCCACGCCCGCCACGCTGGCCGACAGCAACAGGAACAACGCAAGCCCAAGTGGTTTGAGTGAAGGTGTTTTCATAATAATTCCGGGGGTAAATAATGGAAGGTCAACGACAACCCTATAGACGCAACCGGCGCTGCAGAGTTTAAACAAGTTACATTTTTTCCAGCAATCTGACATAAACGTTTTAGAACGTCATGCCACATTAATTGCAGCTTGCGCCCCAAACCGGCGCTACCTTGACGGCTGAACCTCAGTCCCCGCCGCATGCCTGCCGCCCCCGTTCTGAAAAAAGCGCTGACGCCGCTGCACCTCTGGGCCATTGCGGTGGGCCTCGTCATTTCGGGCGAATATTTTGGCTGGAACTACGGCTGGGCCGCCGCCGGGCCGGTAGGCTTTCTGGTGGCCACGCTGGTGGTAACGGTGCTCTACGTCACGTTCATTTTCAGCTTCACGGAGCTCACCACGGCCATTCCGCAGGCGGGCGGGCCGTTTGCCTACGCGCACCGGGCGCTGGGGCCGGTGCGCGGGTTTGTGGCGGGGTATGCCACGCTGGTAGAGTTTTTGTTTGCGCCGCCGGCCATTGCCTTTGCGCTGGGCAGCTACGTGTATTTTCTGTACCCGGCGGTGCCGGTGCTGGCCACGGCGCTGGGCAGCTACGTGGTTTTTACCCTGATTAATCTGCTGGGCATTAAGGAGTCGGCTAATTTCTCGCTGGTGGTCACCGTGCTGGCGGTGGCCGAGCTGGTGCTGTTTATGGGGCTGCTGGCGCCGCATTTTCGGGTGGCGAATTTCCTGGCGCACCCCGTGCCCGTGACGGCGCCGGGCGTGTTTGCAGCACTGCCGTTTGCCATCTGGTTCTACCTGGCTATTGAGGGCGTGGCCATGGTGGCCGAGGAAGTGGCCGAGCCCCGGCGCACCATCCCCAAGGGCTACGGCTACGGCCTGCTCACGCTGGTGGCGCTGGCCCTGGGCGTGATGGTGCTTTCGGGCGGCATCGGCGACTGGCGCCGCCTCAGCCACCTCGACTACCCGCTGCCCGAGGCTCTGCGCATGGTGCTGGGCAAGGGCAGCCGCTGGACCAGTTTTTTCGCCAGCATTGGCTTGTTTGGGTTGGTGGCGTCGTTTCACGGCACCATCATCGGCTACTCGCGGCAGGTGTTTGCGCTGGCGCGGGCCGGCTACCTGCCCGGCTTTCTGGCCCGGCTGAATGGTCGCCAGACGCCGCACTGGGCGCTGGTGGCCGGCGGCGCGATGGGCGTGCTGGCCCTGCTCACCGGCACCACCGACCAGGTCATCATCCTTTCGGTGCTGGGCGCCTTGGTGATGTACGTGGTGAGTTTGCTGAGCCTGTTCGTGCTACGCCGCCGCGAGCCGGAGCTGGCCCGGCCCTTCGCCGTGCCCGGCTACCCGGTGGTGCCGCTGGTAGCGCTGGCGCTATGCCTAGTGAGTTTGGCGGCGCTGGTCTATTATAACCTGAATCTAAGCGGCGTTTTCCTAGCTGGGCTGCTGGTATTGCTGGGGGTGTATTTGCTAATTTCTCGCAGGCAACTGGCTAATTGAACGGTAAAGTCGAGGAGCGTCATGCTGAGCGCCGCCGAAGCATCTCTGCCGCTTCGGCTGGCTCCCCTCTCCTTCGGGAGAGGGGCCAGGCGCCACGTCAGAACGAAGCGGTAGAGATGCTTCGGCGGCGCTCAGCATGACCGTTCTTGGAAACGTTTTCCATTCCACATTCCTTAAATCAAGCGAAGCGTCATGTCTTACCGCCACACCATCGGCCAGCGTGCCTACGTGTTCAACGACCTGAAAACGCTGCTGGCGCGGGCCTCGCCCCTGCGCTCGGGCGATGTGCTGGCGGGTGTGGCCGCTGCCACTTATGAGGAGCGGGTGGCGGCTCAATATGCCCTGGCCGATGTGCCATTGCGCGCTTTTCTCAGCGAGGCGCTGGTGCCGTATGAGCAGGACGAGGTGACGCGGTTGATTATTGATACGCACAACCAAGCCTCCTTCGCGGCCGTGAGCCACTTCACGGTGGGGCAGCTGCGCGACTGGCTGCTGTCGGAAGCAGCCGACGGCCCAGCCCTGCCGGCGCTGGCGCCCGGCCTCACGCCCGAAATGGTGGCGGCCGTGAGCAAGCTCATGCGCAACCAGGAGCTGATTGGCGTGGCCCGGCGTTGCGAGGTCGTCACGCGGTTTCGCAACACGCTGGGGCTGCGCGGGCACCTGGCCACGCGCCTACAGCCCAACCACCCCACCGACAACCTGCGCGGCATCGCCGCCAGCCTCGTCGATGGCTTGCTCTACGGCAGCGGCGACGCCGTCATCGGCATCAACCCGGCCACCGACAACCCCCAGGCCGTGGGCAACCTGCTGCACATGCTGGATGCCGTGCGCGAGCAGTACGAAATTCCGACCCAGACCTGCGTGCTCTGCCACGTCACGACCACGCTGCAGCTCATCGCGCAGGACGCGCCCGTGGATTTGACGTTCCAGTCCATCGCCGGCACCGAGGCGGCCAACGCCAGCTTCGGCTTCAATTTGAGCCTGTTGCAGGAAGCCCACGAGGCCACGCTGGCCTTGCACCGTGGCACGCTGGGCCAGGACGTGATGTACTTCGAAACCGGCCAGGGCAGCGCCCTTTCGGCCAACGCCCACCACGGCCTCGACCAGCAAACCTGCGAGGCGCGGGCCTACGCCGTGGCCCGACGCTTTCGGCCACTGCTGGTCAATTCGGTAGTCGGCTTCATTGGGCCGGAGTATCTGTACGACGGCAAGCAAATCATCAGGGCGGCGCTGGAAGACCATTTCTGCGCCAAGCTGCTGGGCCTGCCCATGGGCGTGGATGTGTGCTACACCAACCACGCCGAAGCCGACCAGGACGACATGGACAACCTGCTCACGCTGCTGGGCGTGGCGGGCTGCAACTTCATCATGGGCATTCCGGGGGCCGACGACATCATGCTCAACTACCAGTCCACTTCTTTCCACGATGCCCTGTATCTGCGCCAGGTGCTGGGCCTGCGCCCGGCCCCGGAGTTCGAGGCGTGGCTGTTGCGACAGGGCATTTTTGGCGAAAACGGACAGTTGCTGCTGCCCCCGACGCCACACCAGCTGCTGGGCCTCGGCCCCTTGCAGAAGCCCGCCTAAGCATTCGCTTACCCACCTCCTATTTACTTTCGGCCCCATGAGCACCGCCCAGGACCTGATTCAACAGCTGCGCCTGCAGCCCCACCCCGAGGGCGGCTACTACCGCGAAACCTACCGCGCCAGCCTCCAAACCACGGCCGAAAACGGCGCGGCGCGCAACGTGAGCACGGCCATTTACTACCTGCTGGAAGACAACGACCGGTCGCATTTCCACCGAATCCAGTCGGACGAGTTGTGGTTTTTTCACCAAGGGCAGGCCTTAGAGATGCTGCTCCTGGAAAACGGCCAGCTCACCGTTCTCGCGCTGGGGCACGACGTAGGACGGGGCGAAATGCCCCAGGCCGTGGTGCCGGCCCATACTTGGTTTGGCGCCCGGGTGAAGGGCGGCGTGGGCTTTGCGCTGGTGAGCTGCACAGTGGCCCCGGGCTTCGATTTTGCCGATTTTGAATTGGCCGACCGCGCCCGGCTTACCCAGGAGTTTCCGGAGCAGGCGGCGGTTATTGAACAGCTTACTTAGGGTTGAATACTCTTCCGAAACGGTCATGCTGAGCGCAGCCGAAGCATCTCTACCGCGCAACTAGTTCTTTTGATTGGTTTACTACTGCGGTAAAGATGCTTCGGCTGCGCTCAGCATGACCGTTCTTGTTCATTCAAACAACCTACCTTGCTGATGAACCCCTCTGCCGACTCCTGGAACGGACTGCGCGCCTTCACGGCCGCGCGCATTGCGCTGGGCCGCACGGGCACCAGCGTGCCAATGCAGGAGGCATTGGCGTTTCGGCTGGCCCACGCCCACGCCCGCGATGCCGTGTACTCGGCCCTCGATACGGCCGGACTTTTGGCGACTTTGCCGGAGCTTCAGCTGCCCGTGGGCCAGGCGCACAGCCAAGCCAGCAGCCGCGAGCAATACCTGCAACGCCCCGACCGGGGCCGGGTGCTGGACGAAGCCTCCCGGCAGCAATTGACAGAATTGGCGGCGGGCGTCTGTGACATTACCTTGGTGCTGGCCGATGGCCTCTCGGCCACGGCCACCAACGACCACGCGCTGCCTTTGCTGCGCCTGCTGCTGCCGCAGCTGCAAAAAGCCGGATTGCAGGTGGGGCCGGTGGTGCTGGCCGAGCAGGCCCGCGTGGCGCTGGGCGACGAAATTGGCCAACTGCTGCGGGCCCGGCTGGTGCTGGTGCTCATCGGCGAGCGGCCGGGCCTGAGCTCGCCCGACAGCCTGGGGGCCTACTTCACCTACGCCCCCCGCCCCGGCCTGACCGACGAGGTCCGCAACTGCGTGTCAAACATCCGTCCGGCGGGGCTGGGCTACGAGCTGGCCGCCGATAAGCTGGCGTTTTTGCTGCGGGAAGCGTTGCGGCGCCAGCTGTCGGGCGTGCAGCTTAAGGATAATTCGGGCCTGTTGGAGAACTAATTTCAGGGAGATTTGAAGGGAAAAGCGGCGCTGCGAGAGCGGCTGGCTTGGCAGCCTGCCGGTATCTTTGGCAGGTCATTCCTTTTTCCCAAACTATGCTCCTTTCGCTACCTTTTGACTCATTGGCGCCTCGGGCTGCCTGGGCCCTGCGCGCCTGCTTCGTGCTGCTGGCCCTGCTCCCGGGCACTTTCGGCGCCCGCGCCCAAACGCCCAACTGGCAGTCGGCCATTCCCATCACAGAAACGGCTACCGGCAATAATTCCGCTTATGTGTCGGCTACGGCAGCCGATGGCAGCGGCAACGTGTACGTGGCCGGCAATTTTCGAGGCACGGTCAGCTTCGGGGCTTTCACGCTGACCAGCGTGGGCGGCGAAAATGCGTATGTGGTCAAATGGAGCCCGGTTAGCGGCAGTTTCGTGTGGGCCGAGGCCTGCACAGGCTACATCAACGGGGTGAACAGCCTGGCGGTGAGTGGCAGCAGCGTCTACGTGGGCGGCACGTTCTACCTGAATGCCACTTTCGGCCCCACCACGCTTACCACCCTCACGCCCAATACCAACCTGACGGATGTATTCGTGGCCAAACTTACCGATGCCGGCAGCACCGCCCGCTTCGTGTGGGCCCAGCAGGCGGGCGGCCCGGACAATGACTACCTCAACGGATTGGCCGTGACTGGCGCCAGCATCTATGCCGCGGGCAGTTTCCAAAGCGCCACGGCCACCTTCGGTCCCACCACCCTTGCCAAAGCGTCCCCTACCAACTCCAGCAACGATGCCTACGTGGCCAAGCTCACCGACGCGGGCAGTTCCGGCAGCTTTGCCTGGGCCCAGCGCGTGGGCGGCCTCTACAACGACTACGCCCGCGCCATTGCCGTCAGCGGCTCGAATGTGTACCTCACGGGTGCCTTCAACAGCCCCGCCCTCACCTTCGGCAGCCTGAGCCTGAGCAATGCCGGTTCCGATTACAACGTGTACGTGACCAAGTTTAGCGACGCTGGCACGGCCCCCGGCTTCATCTGGGCGCAGAGCCTGAGCGATGGGGCCGGGGAATTTGTGAACGCCCTGGCGGTTAGTGGCAGTAATGTGTACGTGGCCGGCGGTTTTTTCAGGGGCACCATGCGCATCGGGGGCATTACCCTCACCAATAATGGTCTGGTTTCCAGCTCTGAGGTCTACCTGGCCAAGCTCACCGATGCGGGCAGCACCGGCGCCATCGCCTGGGCCGAACGCGTGGGCGGCCAAGACAGCGACGAAGCCACAGCGCTGGCCGTGAGTGGCTCGCGGGTGTACCTGGTGGGCAACTTTACCAGCAGCATCCTCAACATCGGCCCGCTTACACTGGCCAACGCCGGCAACAACGGCTACCCCGACATCTACGCCGCCCGCCTCACCGACCTCGGCGCCAGCCCCCGGTTCGACTGGGCCCAGCGCGCCGGCGGCATTTTCAACGACCAGGCCCAGCCCGCCACCCTCACCGGCACCACGCTCTATGTGGGCGGCTTTGTGTATACCCAGGCTAATTTCGGCGCCATTCCCTTCACCTATCCGGCGGCTACTTTCGTGCCCTTCCTGGCCGGGCTCGACGATTCCGGCGTGCTAGCTGCCACCGCGGCCACCCCGCTGGCAGGCCTGCGCGTGGCACCCAACCCCGCGCACGCCGCCACTACGGTGCACCTGCCGGCCGTGCCCGGCGCTACGCAGGCTACCCTGCGCCTGCTCGATGCGCTGGGCCGCACCGTCCGCACGCGGCAGCTGCCGCTGAGCAGCAGCGGACTCGTAGCCGAGCTGCCGCTTCGGGGCCTGGCGCCCGGCCTCTATCACCTGCAGGTGCAGGCGGGCAGCCAGCGCGCCAGCCGCACCCTCGCCGTGGAATAGCTGCTTTTTAATAATAAATAAGCACCGCAACGAAAAAGGCCGACCCCACTGCGGGGCCGGCCTTTTTTGAAAGATAGTTGGTGCTTACTCCACCACCACTTTGCGCACCAGGGGCGTGCCCGCCACCGTCAGACGTAGCGTGTAAACGCCAGCGGCCAGGCCGCGCACGTCGAAGGCCTCATCGATGGCCTGACCGGCCGGCGCGCTCAGTGAGCGGGTGAGCACGGTTTGGCCCAAGGCGTTCACCAACGTAGCCGACACGGCTGCTTTGCTGCTGAGCATCGGCAGCTGCAGGTGGAACGAGCCCGAAGCCGGGTTGGGGAACAGCTGCACCTGGGCATTCAGCGCCTGAGCGGCCGTAGTAGCCAGCGCATTGGCCGCACGGAACTCAACCGAGAACCGGCCCGTGGCCGAAGTGCCGGCCATGGCGAAGGCGTAGCTGCTGCCGGTAGCCAGCACTGTGCGGGTGCCGGTGAGGGCGTCAATCAGCGTAGCGGTACCGGTGAAGTTGGCCAGGTCGGCTGCCTCAAAGCGGTAGCTGCCGGCCTGCGGCACGCGCACCGTAAGGGGCACCAGTACGGCGGTATTGCCCAGCACCGGCAGGCCGTTAATGGCCAGTTCCTGGCCACCGGCCACCGAAGCCAAGTTCAGGCCGCTGGGGTTGGCCAGCTTGGCGGCGTCGTATTCGGCATCGCGGGCGGCGGTGGCGCCGGCTTCGAAGTAGATGTAGGCTTCATCGAGGCCGGTGCTGGCACCGCTCAGCAGCAGTTGCAGTTGGGGGCGCGTGTCGGCGGTGCCGCGCCCGAAGGCCGGCTGCGTGCCGAAGGTGGCGACGCGGTTGGCGTTGGTCAGGTTCACGGCCCCGGTGCCGCCCACGGATGCCACTCGCACAAAATAGCCCGAGGCCGTCGGAATCAGCGGGGAGGCGCCTACGCCGTTGGCGTAGGTGCGGTAGCTGCCGCCGTACTGGCCGCTGCTCTGGAAGACGTACATGCCGGCTTCCATACCGGGGCGCTGGGCCAGGGTCACGGTGCTCCAGTCCAGCGGTGCCGGGTAGGGGTTGCCGAGGAACTGCCAGCCGCCCTCGGGGCTGGTGTAGGCCAAGCCCACGACGCTCTGGTTGCCGTTGTTCAGCAAGCCCACAAAGTCCACTAGCGCGGTGTTGGGGGCATTCACAGTGTAGCCGCGGTTCACCGCCATCGGCGCGCCGCTGGTGGGCGAGAACCAGCCCTTGTCGAAGCCCACGTAGGTCGAAGTCACGGTGGCCACGCGGCTCTGGTCGTAGCCAAACACGGTGGGGAAGGGCGTCACGGTGCTCGGCGTGGTCGAGGTGTTGTAAGTATTATTGAACGTGGGCGAGAAGCCAGTCGTGGCCAAGTCATCCACAGTGGTGTTGCTCACCGGGGCCGAGTAATGGCGGTAGCCGATGGCGTTGGCGCTGTTGATGTAGCGCTGCACGGTGGCCGTGCCGTTCACCACACTCCCGGCCGAGCCATTGTCGAGCACCGCCGTGCCAGCGGCCGAGGAAAGCAGCGTAAACGTCTGCCCGCCCGTGTTCAGGTTGCCAAGCTGCAGGGTCACCTGCTGGGCCACGGCCACGGCCTGGCTCAGGGTCACGCCCGCCGCGTTGGTTACGCCCAGGGCGGCCACTTGCGCGGGCAGTGCCGGGCCCGTCACCTGAGTCACCGTGCCGTTGTAGATGTAGGCCGCCGCCGGGCTGTAGCTGCGGCTACCCGAGAGCCGAATGGCCCCCAGGGCGCTCGTCCCGTAAATGCCGGCGGCATCGCAAATGGCCAATGCGCCACCGGCCTCCAGCACAAAATTGCCCGCACCCGTAATGGGCTGGCAGTTCTGAACGAACAAGCCATTGACCTGCACCGTGAGGGTACCCGCCACGGAGAGCGGACCAGTGACAATGGCATTGCCACCGGTGGCAATGGTGACGTTGTTGTAGTTGCCCGCGATAGGTACGGGCGAGGTTGGGCTGCCGGTGCTCACCGTCAGGTTGGGCAGCGCAGCGGCCACCGCGCTGCCGCTCAGGTTGATGACGTAAGTAGCTTCGTCACTGTCATTATTGACAATCGTAATTGCGCCGGTGCGGGTGCCCGGCGCCGTGGGCCCAAACACGGCCGACACCGTGGCCGAACTACCGGCCGCAATGGTAAACGGCAGCGCGGGGCTGTTGGCGGTGTAGTCGCCGGTAGCCGTTACGTTGGTAACCGTCAGCGTGGCGTTGCCGGTATTCTGCACCGTAAAGGAAACCGGGCTGAAGCTGCCCACCGTGGTGGTGGGGAAGCCGCTGTACGTGCTGCCGCTGGCGTAAGCCGTGGCGCCTTGCAGTACGTCAATTTCCGGGGCAGGCACAGCTTGGCCGCTGCCGGTCAGGTTCACGGTGTAGGTAGCGCCGGTGGTAGCGTCGGAGTTAATGACCAGCGTGCCGGTACGAGCACCCAAAACGGTGGGCGTAAATGTCACGCTCACGGTGGCCGTGCCGCCGGCCGCCACGGTGGTGGGGGCCGTGCCGCTCACGGCAAAGTCGCCGGTGGTGCTG
Organism: Hymenobacter convexus; assembly: GCF_030580955.1. GTDB lineage: Bacteria > Bacteroidota > Bacteroidia > Cytophagales > Hymenobacteraceae > Hymenobacter. Next base: position 152,022 of record NZ_JAUQON010000013.1, read on the forward strand.
ATGCTGCTGATGGTGAGGGCGCCGGTGCCGCTGTTGGTCAGCGTGAACGTTACCGGTGCGCTGGTGGTCGCCAGCGTCTGGTTGCCGAAGCTGTAGGCGGTGCCGCCGCTGGGGTAGCTGGTAGCGCCTTGCGTCACCGCCAGCGTGGGCGCGGGCGCAGCGGCCGTGGTCAGCGTCACGGGCGTCGAGGCCTGGCTGGGGCTCGTGAAGCCGGTGTTGCAGTTCGACGTCACCGTCACCGAGTAGCTGGTGCCAGCCGTGAGGCCCGTCAGGCTCACCGGCGAAGCGCCCGTAGCCGTGATGGCCGTGCCGCCTGCCGTGGGCGTGGCCGTCACGGTGAAGGGGCCCGTGCCATCGGGCCCGGCGGCCACCGTCACATCGGCCGAGGTCTGGGTGATGTTGAGGAACGAAGGCGCTCCGGGGGCGCTGCACGCCACCAGCACAGCCGGGTTGGCCGTCACCGACAGGTCGTCCACGGCCAGGCCGTCATCGGCGTTCGAGGCATCGGCATCCACCCAACGGATGAAGAATGTAGCCCCGGGCGCAATGGACAGGCCGGTGATGGTGCCCGAAACCGCGGCGCTGTTGGCGGCCAGGTTGCCGTCTTTAGCACCGGTTGTTACCGTGTTCGGCGTCACGAAGTCGAGTCCGTTGAAATCAACAAAAGTGCCGGTGTTGGCGCCCGTGGCATTGGTGCTGTACTGGAAATCCAGCCGGTCGGTGCGGCCGGTCGTTCCCAGGCGCCACTCCTCGCCGGTGTAGCTGATGGCCAGGCTGGTAATGGTTTGGCCGGTGTTGTTGACGTATTGGCCGCCAAAGCGCGACGTAACCGAACCGCTCAGCAGGGTGCCCAGGGCCCGGTCGGTGGCACCGGTGCTGCCAAAGCTGTACGTGTCGCCCGAGGTTGAGGAGCCCGTGCCGGCCGTGTACGTGTCATCGGCGCCGGTGTCGGTTTCAACAAAATCGAAGCCGGTGGGCAGGGTCGTTTTGTTGGCAGTGCCCGTAGCCGCTAGGGAATTAAAATTCTCCGTCACGGGCGTATTCACCGCCGCGATGCTGATGGGCACCAGCGTAAACACGCCGGTAGCCGTCAGCGTCTGGTTGCCGGTGTTACCGCTCGGGGTGGTCACCGAAACCGGGTAGGTAGCCGTGGCCGACTGGGCCGGCGCCGTGATGCTGGCCCTCACCGTCGTCGAGTTGACAAACGTGGTGGCCAGAGTGGTTCCGTTGAAGCTCACCGTGGCGCCGCTCACGAAGTTGGTACCCGTGAAAGTAACCGTAGTGGCCGTGCCCGCCGTGATGGTGGAGGGGCTGATGCCGGTGAGCGTGGGCGCGGGCAGCGGGTTCACCGTGAAGGGGGCCGGCGCCGAAGCGCCACCGCCCGGCACGGAGTTCGTTGCCACCACGTTGTAAGTACCGGCGGTGGCTACATCGGCCGCCAGAATAGCCGCCGTGAGCTGCGTGGCCGACACGAACGTCGTGGCCCGGTCCGTGCCGTTGAAGCTAACCACCGTGCCCGCCACAAAGCCGCTGCCGTTCACCGTGAGCGTGAAGCCCGCGGCCCCGGCCGTGACCGACGAAGGCGCTAGGCTGCTGATGGCCGGCACCGGGTTCACGCCTTCGCCCTGCAGGTTGATGGTGTAAGTGGCTTCGTCCTGGTCGTTGCTGTTGATGACGAGCGTGCCCGAGCGCGTGCCCGTAGTCGTGGGCGAAAACACCACACTCACGGTCGCCGTGCTGTTGACGGCCACGCTGGCCGGCGTCGTCAGCCCCGAAACCGAGAAATCACCCGTCGTGGCAATGCTGCTGATAATTAGCGCATCGGTCGAGCTGGTGTTCTGAATGGTGAAAGTCACCGCCGCGCTGGACGCCCCCGTAGCGGTGCTGGCAAAGCCGCTGTAGGTACTGGCCGTGAGGTAGTCGTTGCCGCCTACCTGCACATTGATTTCGGGGTTGACCGAGGCACTCTGCCCCTGGCCGCTCAGGTTGATGACGTACGAAGACTCGTCGACGTCGCTGTTGGTGATGGTGAGGGTACCCGAGCGGGTACCAGCGGCCGTGGGCGTGAAAACCACGTTGAACGTGGCCGTGCTGTTGGCGGCCACCGTGGTGGGGGCGCCGGTGACGGAATAATCGCCGGTGGCCGCAATGCTGGTAATGGTCAGGGCCGTGCCGCCAATATTTTCAATGGTAAAAACCCTGGTGGAGGTACTCCCCACCAGCGTACTGGCGAAGCCGCTGTAGGTGCTGCCGGTGAGGTAGGTCGTGGTGCCGTCGGTTACGTTGATTTCGGCCGTGCAAATGTTGGGCGCAGTGCTCGAATTGCGGGGAGTTGGCGCGGTAGCCGTGAAATCGGCGCCGTTGTTGTTGTTATCGTTGCACCCGGCGCCGGCCCGCAGCACGGCGGTGGTGTTGCTGGGCGCTGGCGCGGCCGTGGCCCCCTCGTAGGCAGTGGCCGCAGCCCCCACAAAGTCTACCACATTGGCCGAAAAAGTTGAGTTGGGCCCGGTCGAGGCGGTGGCCACGGTGCTGTTGTTCACCAACGCCACGCGGAAGCCGCTGGCGCCCATGGCAATTGTTCCCGTGGCATCGGGCGTGGGCAGGTTGGTGGTGCCGCCGGCGCCCACCGCTTCCTGAATGAGGTAGTATTTGCCGGGCTGAATGGTGCCCGAAAGCGTTGTGGAGTTGGCGGTTGTAAAGGCCGCGCCCGTGCTTGCATACTGCACCGTCCACCCCGTCACGTTGACCGGTGTGTTGCCCCGGTTAAACAGCTCGATGAAGTCGTTTTTGTAGACGGACCCTGAATTACCACCACCGCCATACGCCTGGCTGATGACTATCTGGGCCCGCCCCGTGAGGGGCAGCAGCACCAGTAAATAACAAAGTCGCAGCCAGCGGACCGGCCGGTTTTGGGTAAGTAGTTTGCTCATACAAGAACGGTAAGAGTTAGTGAAACAGGTGAAAAAATAAACCAGGCACTGCGACGAAGCTACGGCATTGCCCCGGTAAATCAACCGGTTGAGATTACCGCAACTTTGTGTCTAAATTAGGAAATTCAGACACAAAGCCATGGGTATTTCCAAATATTGTTATTGCCTCAGCGCCCGTAGTTGCCTCAGGGCCTCCTGGGTTTCCTTCTCTTTGTCTCCCTCCTTCTCCTCCTCCGATTTCGGCTGCTTCGGCGTGGTGCCATAAAAGGCCAGAATGTTTTGGCGCGCGGCCGGGCTCAGGGCTTCAAAATTCTTCTTGGCCAGCTTGCGCACCCAGTCGCCGTAGGTTTCGTCGGCCAGGCCGTACTCGCCGGCGTGGGTGGGCTTGCCGGTGTCGAAGTCGGAATTGACGAGGGGGAGCGGGGCGGCGGCCGTGTCGGCCGGCTGGCGGCCGATGTTGGCGCAGTAGCTGGCCATCACCTTGCGGAAGCTGGCCCGGAAAATCTTCTCGGCCTCGGGCGTGGGCAGCTTGAAGGCAAAGGGCTTGAGCGGACCAATCTTGGGCAGCACCCGGATGAAATACGAGATGATGCGCGCGCCAAAGCCGGGCTTTTTATAATCGTTGCCATACTCCTTGCGGAAGGCCCGGGGGTGGTTGCGCGCCATGTAGTCGCGCCGCCGGGCGCCGGGGCTGAGCTTCATAATGTCCTTGCGCTTGTAGTGCCAGGCCGCCCGCGCCGCCTGCGGAATAAGCTGGCTCACAGCAAAGCGGAAGCTGGCAATGCTCAAATCCACGTTCACAATCACCTGGCCCAGCTCCAGCCCGTAGGTTTTCAGGAAGGCCCGCTCCAGCGGCGCCTTGCTCACCTTGAAGCCGATTTTCTGGTGGTAATCCTGGCTGTGGTATTTGCCGCTGGCCAGTTGCACCACATCGAAGGAAAACTCCAGCTGCCCGTGCTGCACCTTGCCCTGCTCGTAGGTCACCACGTCGCCGTACTTAGCCTTCAGGTCGGGGTACACCAGCGGCACGGCCCGGTTGGTGCCTTCGGAATGGCCGTTGAGGTCGGCTGAGTAGTGGGCCAGCGCGCCCAGGGCAAAGGCGTAGTCGTTGCGGTCCTGCGCTTCCAGAATCAGGTTACGGATAAAATCGCCGGAGCGCACGTAGTGCGTCAGATTCGTAAACAGCACCGAGCCAAAGGGATAGTACCCCATGTCCTGAATAATGGCCCCACCGTAGGCATACGCCTTGGCATCAATCAGCTCCTCGGGCGTGGTGGTGGGGTAGCGCTTCATGATGGCCGGCACCAGGCAGCGCTCCCAGGTCGAATCGATATTGGCTTCGTGCGTCAGCACGGCGTAGCCCGCGGCGGGGCGAGCCGAAAAGGCCAGCAGTACCGCTAGCAACAGGAAATAAATGCGCGACATGCAGAAAATAAGTAAGCCCGACGCTGGGAGTCGCGTCGGGGTCTTGCAACGGCAAACCCCGCACTTCTGTTTTGCACCCCGCTCCCACCGCCCGGCCCCAAACGCAAACGGCCCACCCAAGGGGTGAGCCGCTGCTTGCAGAGAGCGAGGGATTCGAACCCCCGGAGGTTTGACCCTCAACGGTTTTCAAGACCGCCGCAATCGACCACTCTGCCAGCTCTCTGGGTCAATTGTGTTGTTGCGCCGGGTACGTCTGGTCAACAAAAAAGGCTTTTTCCGGCGCAGAAAAAGCCTTTTGTAGAGAAGGGGGGATTCGAACCCCCGATACCGTTGCCGGTATAACGGTTTTCGAAACCGTCGCATTCGACCACTCTGCCACCTCTCTATACAGGCCCCCGAGTGATTGGGGAGTGCAAAAGTAAAAAGGAAAGCGGAATGAAAAACCCGCTGCGCGAAAAAAAATCAAACTTTTTGCTACCGCTCTGAGTGCCAGCGCGTCATTTTGCCGGTTCGGCCCCGCGCTGGGCGGCCAGCTGCTCGCGCATCATCTGGCGGCGGCGGCCGGTGATGGCGTCCATGCTCACGTTCACTTCGAAGCCGATAATCAGCGTCATACACACAAACTCAAGCCAGACCATGAAGCCCACCAGCGCCCCAATGGAGCCATAGAACGTGTTGTAGGAGTTGAAAATGCGGACGTAGAGCGTGAAAAGAAACGACACCAGAAAAATGAGCAGCGTGGCCACCACCGCCCCGGCCGAGAGCAGCGGCCACTTGTCGTGCACGGGCGGCACGAAGTAGTAAATCACGCAGGTCGTGCTCAGAAACAGCCCCACCAGCGAGCCGTAGCGAATGAGCGTGAGCACCAAATCGGTGAACCGCTCGGGCACGATTTCATAGAACACCAGCCCATCAATGAGGTAGGTGCCGAAGAAGATGCCCGCGATGGCCAGCACGAGTATCAGCGACAGCACAAAGGTAAGGGCCGTGGCAATCATGCGCTTGCGCAGGTAGCTGCGGTGCTTAAACCACGGGTACTTCTTCTCAAACGCATCGAGCAGCGCCATGATGCCGTTGGAGCTGAGCACCAGCGCCGTCACGAAACCGAACGAGAGCAGGCCGCCGTGCGGAATGTTCACGATGTCCTCGATGGTGCTGGCCGTGGCCGCGTACAGCTCGTGCGGCATGAAATCGGCCAGGAACTGCAGGATGTCCACGTTCAGGTTCGGCACGGGGATGTACGGAATGAGCGTGAACAGGAAAATAATGGTCGGAAACAGCGCCACCGTGAGGTTGAAGGCCATATAGGCGGCGCGCTTTTCCAGCGAGTCCAGCCGCAGCTCGTGCAGAATGCGGTCGAGCACGTCGTAGAGCGAGGCGTGGCCGCCGGGCAGCCGCAGCCGCTTCAGGCCCACAATCATCCGCCGGTAGGTGCGCTGCTTGCGCACATCGGGGAAGCGGGCTCGGCTGATGGCGGCGGGGGCTTTCAAGGGGACAGTTACGGGTGATTAGATATAGAACGTCATGCTCATCTGGCGTGCGGGGGGGCGGAGGGTTTCTTTTGCGGGTGTAAATTTCATTTTTTTGGCGGTAGAGGTACTTCGGCTGCGCGGACGCCTGATTAGGGTGATGGGCTCCTTTCTGTT
>NZ_JAUQON010000014.1 GCF_030580955.1 Hymenobacter convexus
TATTAATCCGCCTTTCGGCGGGCTATCCCCCAGATTCGGGTAGGTTGGCTACGCGTTACGCACCCGTGCGCCACTATTGTTATTGCTAACAACCGTTCGACTTGCATGTATTAGGCCTGCCGCTAGCGTTCATCCTGAGCCAAGATCAAACTCTCCATTGTAAAATGTTCTACACCATGGCGAACCATGGCTGATGTCGAGTGCTGACCTTGCTCACATATTGACATTATGGTCAAATTCGTTTCGCTTGGTTTGTTTCACTGTGTTTCTTCCGAAGAAGAAGCAGCAAGTGGAACACTTACTATTTTGTCTATTTCCGTCATTCAAAGAACGTGTGATGCTTCCATTTGAAGCGTCAGTGCGGGCTGATGATTTAACCCGGGGTTTTCGTTATAAACCTTTGTTCGTTTTGGGATTGCAAAGGTAGAAACTATTTTTTGATTTGACAACTTCTTTTCGAAAAAATTTCTATTTTTCGATTTGGTTTTCAAATCAACAGCCTTCGATCAAAGCAGCTTTTTTGTTTATTAATCAGTTTGTTATGACTGATTATTGATGACCTCTGTTCGCTTTGGGAGTGCAAAGGTAGTAGTTTTTTTCGACTTTCAAATTTTTCAGCGAAAATTTTTTTAGAAACTTTTTGCTTCGATTTTCAAGTCTGGCTGCTTCGGGTTGAAGCGGGTTGCAAAGGTACGGTGGCTTTTTTCGCCTGTGCAAGCTATTCGAGAAATAAATCTTGATGCTTGCGGCTGGCTGCGGTGGACAAGACAACTTGTCTTCTGCTGTAGTTCCCGGCCTTTCAATTTGTGCCGCAGCAGATGCTTTTGGCGTTTCCGTTGGTCCGTTTGACGTTTCGGGACTGCAAAGGTAGGAGGACTTTTTGGGGCGGCAAGCATCCTTTTACGAAATAGCTGACCCCAGGGTTGTAAGTAGCTGATTGATGCGGCTAAAAAAATCAACCGTGCTGGCGAATGGGCTTCAAATGCGGACTGATTCGGGGTGAACAGGCATCGCTTGGCATAGCGGTGCCTGGATGGGATGCTTGCCGGATAGGGCGGGATAGTCGTTATAAATGAGAGTTTGGGGTTAGAAACCTGGCTGGATGGAGCGTCTTTCCCCCTACCCTCTTGTTGCTGATGGATGGTTTTGGGACAGGCGTATTTGCGGTGACAGTGTTTTGGGAGGGGTGGAATGATGATGGGGACGGGCTTTTTCTATGCAAAAGCCCCGCATCCGGCTCCAGTTTGAGGCTGGCGAGGGATGCGGGGCTGGAGGAAGCAGCGTGAAGCGGCGGCGGTGGCCGAGTTTAGCGCTTAGCGGTGGAGGGTGCTGACGCGGTCGGGGCCGACGCTGACGATGCTGATGGGAACTTGGAGCTCCTTTTCCAGTAATTCGAGGTAGGCGACGAGGTTGGTGGGAAGCTGGGCTGCGTCGGTGAGGGTGGTGAGGTCGGAATTCCAGCCGGGGAGGGTGATATACTCGGGCGTGACGGTGGTGAGCTCGCCGGGGTCGGGCAGTTGGGGGGTGCTTTCGCCGGTGGCGGTGCGGTAGTGCGTGCAGGCCTGGATTTCGGTGAAAGCGTCGAGGACGTCGGCTTTCATGAGGTGGAGTTCGGTGACGCCGTTGAGCATGATGGCGTAGCGGAGGGCGGGCAGGTCTATCCAGCCGGTGCGGCGGGGACGGCCGGTGGTGGAGCCGAACTCGCGGCCGGCTTGGCGGATTTGCTCGCCGACTTCGTCGTGAAGCTCGGTGGGGAATGGGCCGCTGCCGACGCGGGTGCAGTAGGCTTTGGTGATGCCGTACACCTTATCGATATGACGTGGGGCGATGCCGAGGCCGGTGCAGGCGCCGGCAGCGATGGTACTCGACGAGGTGACGTAAGGATAGGAGCCGAAATCGATATCTAATAAGGAGCCTTGGGCGCCTTCGGCGAGGATGCGCTTGCCTTGGGTGAGGAGGTCGTTGAGTAGGTATTCGGTGTCGGTGAGCTGCAGGGTGCGCAGGAACTCGACGGCGGAAAAGAAGTCGGCTTCAAGGGACTGGATTTCCAGCTCTTTGTGGTTGTGGCCAGCGATAGCGGCGTGCTGGGCAACGGCTTCCTTATAGCGCTGCTCGAAATCGGGCAGGAGGATATGGCTGACGCGGAGGCCGACGCGGCCGATTTTATCGGAATAGGTGGGGCCGATGCCTTTAAGGGTGCTGCCGATTTTGGTGTTGCCGCGGGCTTCTTCGCTGATGCGGTCGAGGGCGCGGTGCGACGGAAGAATGAGTTGGGCTTTCTTGGAGATGTAGAGGTTTTTAGACCAGTCTATTCCCCTATCAGTGAGTTTTTGGAGCTCCTGGCGGAAGACGACGGGGTCGAGGACGACGCCGTTGCCGACGACGTTGATAATGTGCGGGTGGAATATGCCGCTGGGAACCTGATGCAGGACGTGCTTTACGCCATCGAAGAACAGGGTGTGGCCGGCGTTGGGGCCGCCTTGGAAGCGGGCTACGGCATCGTAGGTCGGTGCGAGGACGTCTACGATTTTGCCTTTGCCTTCATCGCCCCACTGGAGGCCTACTAATACGTCTACTGGCATGTGTTTGTGTGAAAACCTCACCCTCGTCGGCCCAGCTTATATAGGAAGCGGAAGCCTGACGGTGAATACTAAAAGTTTGATTTACGATTGATTAGGGCAAAAAAACGGCCGCCTAATTGGCGGCCGGGGTAAGCTGTTGGCGGGCAGTGGCTTCGTCGGGCGAAACGGTGAAGATGTTGTTCAGCTTGGTGATGGCCAGCATCTTTTTGGGGTGGTCGGCGGGGTTGATGAGGACCATCTCACCGCCGCGGCTGCGGAACTTGGTGAGGAGCGAGACGAGGACGCCGATGCCGGTGCTGTTGATGTAGCGGATTTCGGAGAGGTCGACGGCGCACTGGTTGAGGTCTTCGCCGAGGTGCGTGTTGACGGATTGGAGGAGTTGGTCGGTATCGGGGCTGCCGATGAGGTCGCCGTTGAGGCGGACGAACAGGATGCCGTTGTCGACGGTGCTGGTGGTGGTCATGCGTGGGGGTTTCGGGCAGCGGCCTGGGCGCGACAGTCGCCGCAGATGCCGTACAGATTTAAAGAATGGTGCAAGATATGGAAGTTCAGCAGGTCGCCGACCATGGTCTGGATGCCGTGGATGCGCGGGTCACAGAACTCCACCACTTTATGGCATTCGGTGCAAATGACATGGTCGTGCTGGCGGTAGCCGTAGCTCTTCTCGTACTGGGCGAGGTTGCGGCCGAACTGGTGCTTGCTAACGAGGCCCTGCTCGACCAGCAGGTCGAGGGTGTTGTAGACGGTGGCGCGGCTGACCTGCAGGCCGCGCTCCTTCATCCCGGCGTAGAGTTCATCCACATCGAAGTGGCCGGAGCGGGCGTAGATTTCTTCGAGAATGGCGTAGCGCTCGCCGGTTTTGCGCAGGCCTTTGTTTTCGAGGTGAGCGGTGAAGAGCTTGCGGACTTCGTCGAGCTTATCGGTATTCAGTGTAGCCTCGGAGGCGGGGCTGGGCGTGTGCTTGGCCGCGTAGCCGGTTTCGGAGGAGCCGCCCGTGCCCTGGCCGGCCGCATCGGCGGGAGCAATTGGGATAGAAACGTCGGGTGATTTACTCACTGTATATTATAAGGCGTAAGTCGGCAGGACAAAAGTACGGCTGTTCTGGCGGAACGTCTCCCCCACCGGCTCCCGGTTCGCTTAATGCGCGAAGCCAGTGGAGAGGAGAAACGAGACGGCGCATTTGCCACGCTTTACTGTTCGAAATAGAGGTGGTAATGGTTAGCGCAGCCGGGGTTGAAGGCGGCCTGGCAGTGTGGGCAGGTGCTGTTGCAGCTTAAGTAGCTGGTGATGCTTAAGGTTTGGTGGCAGTTGCCGCAGTAGATGGCTTCGGTTTGAAATTCGGCTTTGGGCCAGACTTGGGTCGGGTGGCCGGCGGCTTCGTTGTGGCACTGAATGCAGGCGTAAAACTCGCCGCAGCATTTGTGCTTGATGGCGATGATGTCGCGCTCAGAATGCCAGTGGGAGCATTGGGTGCGCTCATTAACATCGGTGCCGTGGATGGTGATGGGTTGGGCAGCTTTCACTTTTACGAATCGAACCGCTCGACCTGGAGCACGCCATCAACTTTTTTGAGGCGCTGGATGAGCTTGTTCAAATGGTCGGTGTCGTTGACGAAAACCATAATCTGGCCTTCGAAGAAGCCATCATCGGCGGTGATGGTGATGGAGCGCATATTCACCTTAAGGCTGGTGCTGATGATGCGCGTGACGTCGTTGACGAGGCCCACGCGGTCGGAACCTTTGAGACGGACGCCGGCCAAGAAGGCCAGTTCGAGCTGGTCGGTCCACTTGGCGCGCACGATGCGGTTGCCGTAGTTCGACATAAGGTCGACGGCGCGGGGGCAGCTGGTGCGGTGGATGATGAGGCCTTGGTCGGTTTCGAAGCCGAACACGTCGTCGCCGGGAATGGGGTTGCAACAGCGGGCGATGCTGTAGTTGAATTTGTCGGTGTGCTCCCCTACCACCAGCATATCCGGGCGCACACCCCGGATTTTCTGGACTTCGTTGTCGAAAGTTTTGGGTTCGAGCACGGCCGGCAGCGGCTTTTCAGAGGTGAAGAGCGACTCGCGGATGGCGCGGCCGTCAATCTGCCCCACGGCCAGGCGGTAGTAGAATTCCTGGGCCGAGGGCGCGTTGAAGTAAGCCAGCAGGCGGTTGAAGTTGTCCTGCGTGAAGGGCACGTTGATGAGCTCCAAGCGCTTTTCGAGGATGAAGCGGCCGTCTTCAGCTTTGGCACGCTTATCGTCGCGCAGGAAATCTTTGATTTTGGAGCGCGCCTTGGTCGTAATAACGTAGTTGAGCCACTCGGCGGTGGGACGCTGCTTGTGTGAGGTCAGGATTTCGACCTGGTCGCCGTTATGCAGCTGGTAGCTGAGCGGCTCTAGCTTCTGGTTAACCTTGGCCCCGAGGCAGTGGATGCCGATTTGGGAGTGAATATCAAAAGCAAAATCGAGCGCGGTGGCTTTATCGGGCAAAATCACCAGCTTGCCCTTGGGCGTAAAGGCGTACACCTCCTTCACAAAAAGGTTCTGGCGGAACTCGTCCATGAATTCCAAGGCGCTGGAATTGTTGGATTCCAGCATTTCGCGCACCTTGTTCACCCAGCCCTCGAGCGAGCTTTCGGGCTGGATGCTGCCGGTGTCTTTGTATTTCCAGTGCGCGGCGTAGCCTTTCTCGGCGATGTCGTCCATGCGGCGCGAGCGGATTTGCACCTCCACCCATTGGCCGGCGCGCGACATCACGGTGGTGTGCAGGCTCTCGTAGCCATTGGCTTTCGGCGTCGAAACCCAGTCGCGCAGGCGGTCAGGGTTGGGCTGGTAGAAGTCCGTCACGATGCTATACACCTGCCAGCAGGCGGCTTTTTCCTGCTCCGGCGGCACATCCAGAATTACGCGGATGGCAAACAAATCATACACCTCCTCGAAGGTAATGTTCTGCTTCTTCATCTTCTTCAGGATGGAATAGATGCTTTTCGGGCGGCCTTTAATTTCGTAGTCGAAGCCCTGCGCCTTCAGTTCTTCATCAATTGGCTGCACGAATTCCTTGATGAACCGATTACGCGCCGCCTGGCTCTGCCGCACTTTGGCCTTGAGTTCGTTGTATGTCTCGGTATCGGTGAACTTGAGGTACAAGTCCTCCAACTCACTCTTTATAGTATAGAGGCCGAGGCGGTGGGCCAGCGGCGCGTACAGATACAGCGTTTCCGACGCAATTTTCAGCTGCTTATGCCGCGGCATTGAGTCCAGCGTCCGCATGTTGTGCAGGCGGTCGGCAATTTTGATTAGAATCACGCGCACGTCCTCGCTCAGCGTGAGCAGCATCTTGCGGAAATTTTCCGCCTGCTCGCTCGTGCCGTACTCAAAAACGCCCGAAATCTTGGTGAGCCCGTCAATAATGCGGGCCACCTTGGTGCCGAACTCGCGCTCGATGTCAGAAATTTCGGTGGGCGTGTCCTCCACCACATCATGCAGCAGTGCGGCCACAATGCTGGTGGTGCCCAGTCCAATTTCCTCCACCGCAATCTGCGCCACGGCCAGCGGGTGCAGAATGTAGGGCTCCCCCGATTTGCGGCGCATCTCCTTGTGCGCCTCCAGGCTCTGGTTAAAAGCCTTTTTAATCAGCTTGGGGTCACCATCTTTCAAGTATGGCTTGGCGGTGCGCAGCAGGCGCCGGTAATGGCGCAGGATTTCCTGGCGCTCGGCTTCGGGAGAGATAACGGGAGGCATAATGGGTAAAGTAACAACGCCGGGGCGGAAAAGGTGGCGGGAATCGTAGCGCGGACTTTGCAGTCCGCATCCGGACATCCGGCATACGGTTTTAACGGCGCGGGGGCGCGAACTACAAAGTCCGCGCTACACCTTTGCGCGCAACGGTTTTCCCGAGTACCTTTGCGGGCCCGTAGCAAACGGCCATGGGCGCCCCGTATGCGGATATGGCGAAATTGGTAGACGTGCCAGACTTAGGATCTGGTGCCGCAAGGCGTGTGGGTTCGAGTCCCTCTATCCGCACTTTTATCTGATGCAGGCCTTCAGTCGTATAGGCTGGAGGCTTTTTTTTCAACCTTTCAACCTGGCCAGCAGCAGCTGGTTCCCTGTTTTGAACATCACCCTCGACAAGAACGACGAGCAGCTGACCGGGCTGCTGACCGTACACCTGACCGAAGCCGACTACGCGCCCACCGTCGACAAGCAAATCAAAGAGTACAGCAAGCGCGCCCAGGTGAAGGGCTTCCGCCCCGGCATGGTGCCCGTAGGCATGGTGCGCAAGATGTACGGCAAAGGCATTCTGGCCGAGGAAATCAACAAGATGCTGGGCAAAGCAGTGGACTCCTATATTAAGGAGAACAAAATCAACCTGCTGGGTGAGCCCCTGCCGGTGGCCAGCAACGTGGATTTCGATACCGATAAGGACTTCGATTTCTCGTTCGAACTCGGTCTGCTGCCTGCTTTTGAGTTGCCTGCTGAGTTGAAGGCCGACCTGCACAAGGTGACCATCGACGATGACACGCTGGCCCAGACCAACGAGCAGATTGCCCGTCAGTACGGCGAGACGACCAACCCCGACGAGTCGGAAGCGGGCGACTACCTGTTTGGCAAGTTCAAGAAAGCTGGCGAGGAAGGCGAAGGCCGCACGGTGTTGCTGCCCATCAGCAAGGTGACCGGCGACCAGGCCCAGTTCATCGGCAAGAAGGCTGGCGACGTGGTGACGTTTGACCTGCAGGCGGCTTTCGGCAACGACGCGGCTTCGATTTCGAACTTCACCGGCCTGAGCAAAAAAGAGGCTGAAGAAGCCACCGGCGACTACGAATTCAGCGTGGAGAAGGTGAACCGCACGGCGGCACCTGAGATGAACCAGGAACTGTTCGACAAAGTGTTCGGCCCCGAGGCGGTTTCGAGCCAGGAAGAGTTTGACGCCAAGGTGCGCGAGACGATTCAGTCGAACTACGACCGCGAGAGCGAAGGCGCGCTGAACAACGCCATAGTGAAGCAGCTGGTGGAAAACACCGACATCAAAGTGCCCACGGAGTTCTTCAAGAAGTGGCTGGTGCGCGCCAACGAAGGCAAACTGACGCCCGAAATGGTGGAAGAGCACTACGACGACTACGTGAAGGAACTGAAGTGGAGCATGATTCGCAACAAGGTGGTGGAAGAAGCCGGCCTGAAGGTGAGCAACGACGAGATTGTGAACCGCACCCTCGACAAAATCATGGGCCAGTTCAACATGCCGAACATGCCCGACGAGATGCGCGAATCGATGCGCAGCTACGCCGACCAGTACCTCAAGCAGGAAAACGGCAAGAACTACGTGAACGAGTACGAGGCCATTCTGGCAGAGAAAGTGCTGGAAAACCTGCGCGGCAAAGTTGTTGTTACGGACAAGCCCGTAACGGCCGAAGAATTCCGGACCCTGCACAGCTAAGCCTGCGCAGACCAGTTTTTGGAAAAGCCCTTACGGAAACGTAGGGGCTTTTTTGTTGGGGTTCCAACAACATTTGCTTTCTTCGCCCGTCTTTCTAACCTCACACCTCACCTGCGCAAGCGGAAGCGTGCGCGCCAATTTCCCCTCATGAATCCATTACTGAATAGACAAGAGTTTCGCAAGTTCGCGGTGAAAGGACAGGGCCTGAGCGGCCTGGGCGTAGACCAATACCTGAACCACATGGAAGGCCAGGTGCGCAACGGCATGATGCTGCCCACCAACATGACCCGCTCGGTCATTGAGGAGCGTCCGCAGAACTTCCGCGAAATCGACGTGTTTTCGCGCCTCATCATGGACCGCATCGTGTTCCTGGGCACGGCCGTGGACGACTACATCGCCAATATCCTGACGGCGCAGATGCTGTTCCTGGAGTCGGCCGATGCCAAGAAGGATATCCTGCTCTACATCAACTCGCCCGGTGGCTCGGTGTATGCCGGCCTCGGCATTTACGACACGATGCAGTACGTGAACCCCGACGTGGCCACCATCTGCACCGGCCTGGCCGCTTCGATGGGCGCCGTGCTGCTGGCCGGCGGCGCGCCGAACAAGCGTTCGGCCCTCCCCCACGCCCGCGTGATGATTCACCAGCCTTCGGGCGGGGCGCAGGGCCAGTCGTCGGACATTGAAATCACGGCCCGCGAAATCCTGAAGCTGAAGAAGGAGCTGTATGACATTCTGGCGCAGCACACCGGCAAAACCTACCAGGAAATCCACGACAATTCGGACCGCGACTACTGGATGCGCGCCGACGAAGCCAAAGAGTACGGCCTGATTGACGAGGTGCTGGAAAAGAAGAAAGCCTAAGCGTTAGTTATCACTGAGTTGATAATGCACAAAAAGGCCCCTGCCGCAAAGCAGGGGCCTTTTTGTGTTTGTTCATAGCTGTGGATGCGAATAATGGTGCGGCTGCTATTAGGCACTGATGACTGCCAGCCGCACATGCACTGGCGCGGCGGCAAACCTGACGGGCCGCGGCCGGGGCGCCGGCGTGGTGGTGAAAGCCCAACCCGCGGCCCAGGCCGGCGTGACGGTGGAGGCGAGAAAGACGAGTTGCAGGTGTTGAGCGTGCGGTTCCATGGCCGGAGTACAGAAAGTGTGAAGGGGATGAGTGTGAGGAAAGAAGTGCGAGATGGAGAAACAGAAAGAATGATTAACGCATTGATTGCTGGCTA
Organism: Hymenobacter convexus; assembly: GCF_030580955.1. GTDB lineage: Bacteria > Bacteroidota > Bacteroidia > Cytophagales > Hymenobacteraceae > Hymenobacter. Next base: position 9,232 of record NZ_JAUQON010000014.1, read on the forward strand.
GCTTCGCGCACCAGCCCCCACATAAGCGGGGTATCGGTGCCGGCGCTGGCCGGGCACTGGCCCGTCAGCCGGAAGCCGATGCGCTGATAAAAGGGCAATTGTTCGGGTACTTGCGTATCGAGGTAGCAGGGCGCGTGGGTGGCTTGCATGGCGGCCAGCGTGGCTTGCAGCAGGCGGCGGCCCTGGCCCTGGCCGCGGTGCAGGGGACTCACGGCGAGCGCCAATAGGTGATGGTGGCAGGCCGCGGCCCCACTTGCGCGTCGCAACCTGGCGGCGGCCCCTAGGTGCTGGCGCAGCCGGAGCCAGCTTTTGCCGGGCAGGCGCCACAGGGCGGCGGGCAAGAAGCCCGATTGCAAAAGCTGCCATCCGTTGGCAACTGATTGGCCCGGCCTAACCCAAATAGCCAAGGCCGTGCTGGTGGCGTTGGTATACACCCGGCCGAAGCGCATGCCGAAGCGCAGCAGCTGCTCCATCAGCCAGGTGCGCTGTGCGGGCGCATCGGGCTCGGAGCAGCAGTAGCGCAGCACCGGGTGGTCGGCGCAGGCATCGGTGAGTAGCAACGTGGCCCAGGACAAGTCGGCAGCGTCGAGGCGGCGGGCGGGTAGCGCGATGGGGGGAGCCATGTGGGAGAGGAAAGGAACGAAGAGACGAGGCGGCCAGGCGGGGCGAGTGAGCGTTTCCATAGCCGGTGTTGGGGATGCAGAGCGAGCGGAAGGACGGTACCGAAGCCGGCGAAAGGCAGGGCGTTTGTTATTGCCAAAAAAAGCCTTTTCCCAGCCGGTTACCATTCGCTGGTGTTGCAAATGCGTGCGTGGACGTTGCACGGGTTTGGCGGGCGTTGCAAAGCCTTTCGAATTTGGAATGGCCTTCCAAATCCCCCCGTCCATCCCACAAAAAATCAGGATACCAGTTACTTAATCAACGCGGGTGGCGCTGCTCTTCCGGATTATACCGCCTCCCCTTCCGTAGCCAAAGCGTCGGTGTTGGCGGCTTCGGCGTGGCGCACGGCCGCGCTGGGCGGGTAGCCAAACTGCCGCGAAAAAGCCGTGGAGAAAGCCGCCGGGCTGCCAAATCCCACCTGGTACGACACCTCCGCCACCGTGCCCACCTGCGCCCGCAGCAAGGCCAGCGCACGGTGAAGGCGCATGCTCCGGATGTATTCGCCCGGCGACTGCCCGGTGAGGGCCTTGAGCTTGCGGTGAACCTGGGTGCGGCTCATGCCGATGTCGTTGCCCAGCTGGTCGACACCAAAGGTTTCATCGGCCAGGTGCCGCAGCACGGCTTCGCTGATGCGGCGCAGAAACTCCTGGTCGAGCGAAGGGCGGCCGGCCACGGCGGCCAAATGAGCGGCCAGCGGGTCGGGCGCTGGAGTTGCCGGTGCCTCCTCGCTCCTATCCGCGGCGGCGTTTGCCTGGGCCGCCAGTTCGGCGGCGAAGCGGGCTTGCACCCGGCGGCGCAGGGCCAGCAGGTTGCGTACCTGGGCCTGCAACTCACGCGGGCTGAAGGGTTTGGCCAGAAAACTGTCGGCGCCGGTTTCGAGGCCTTCCAGCTTGGCGTCGGGGCTCGATTTGGCGGTGAGCAGCACCACCGGAATGTGGCTGGTGGCGGGGTCGGTTTTGAGCTGCTGGCAGGCCTGGTAGCCGTCCAGGCCGGGCATCATCACGTCGCTCAGCACCAAATCGGGCACTTCGGCTCGCGCGGTGGCCAAGCCAGCCAGGCCGTCGGTGGCCAGCAGCAGCCGGTAGCCAGCCGGCGCCAGCGTGGCCCTGATGAACTCTCGCACCTCGTCATTGTCTTCGATGATGAGTACCGTTTCACAGTCCAAATCGACCGCCGATGGTTCTGTATTGGCTGGGTTGGACGCGGCGGTTGGAGTTGCTTCCAAACCAGCAGCCGGGGCATTCTTCCCATTGGCCCCTGCACCGGCGCCCGCTACTGGCCGCAGGCCGCGCGGAATTTCAACCGTGAAAGTGGCACCAGCGCCGGGCGCGCTCGTTACGGCCACGGAGCCGCCGTGCAGGCCCGCCAGCTCGCGCACCAGCGCCAAACCGATGCCGGTGCCGGTGCGCTGTTGGTCGGTCGGATTGTTGGCTTGGTAAAACCGGTCGAACAGGTGCGGCAAGTCTTCGGCGGCAATGCCGGGGCCGGTGTCGCGCACGGCCATGGCCACGCTGCCTGCCGGCGCCGCGGGAGTAGCCGGCCCCTCCATCACCGAAACCGTGACGCAGCCGCCGGCCGGCGTGAAGCGCAAGGCGTTCGCCAACAAATTGGTCATCATTTCCTCCAGCTTGGCGGCATCGAACACCAGCGGGACGGGTTCGGCGGGAATTTCGCACTGTAGCGTAATCTGACGGCTTTCGGCCAAAGGCGCGAACGAAACCACCAGCTGGCGCACCTCGGCCGCAGCGTCGCCGGAGGTGGGCAGCAGGCGGAGGGCCCCGGCTTCAAGCTTGCTGAGGTCGAGGAGCTGGTTGATGAGCGTGAGAAGGCGCCGGGCGCTGCGCAACACCACGCTGCCCTGCTGCCGCACGGCGGGGTCGGCAGGGGTGGTGGCCAGCACCTCGGCCGGGCCCAGAATGAGGGTGAGCGGCGTGCGCAGCTCGTGGCTGACGTTGGTAAAAAAGTCGGTTTTCACCCGGTCCAGCTCTTTGAGGTAGGTCAGGGCCTGGTGTTCGAGCTGGCGTTCGGCGCGGTCGCGCTCCCGGGCTTTAGTATAAGCGCGGACGGCGTAGAGGAGCAGGCCAAAGCCGCTCGCGTAGAGCAGGTAAGCCCACCAGGTGCGCCACCACGGCGGCCGGATGCTGAACGAATAAGTCATGGGCCGGGGGCTCCACACGCCCGATTCGTTGGCGGCCCGCAGTTCGAAGCGGTAGTGGCCAGGCGGCAGGTTGGTGTAGGTGGCCGAGCGGGCCGCCAGCGGGCCGCTCCATTGGTTCTCGAACCCCGCCAGCCGGTACTGATAGCGCACGCGGCCGGGGTTGGTGAGGCTGACGGCGCCGTAGCCGAAGGTGAGATGGTTGAACTGGTGCGGCAGGACGGCACCGGGCAGCAGGGCCGTGTCGCGCATGAACAGGCGCAGGCCCGTCAGGTGCGGGTAGGGCGGTACTCGGTTGGGGCGGGCGTCGGTGGGTAGGTAGCGCATCAGCCCCGCCACGGTGCCGGCCCAGAGGGTGCCGTTGGGCTCGGCCAGCACGGCATTGATGCCGGTTTCCTGCCCAATAAAACCTTCTTCATACCCAAAAAACGCCTGTTGGCCGGTAGCGGGCTGGTAGCGTACCAAGCCGCGGGTGGTGCCCAGCCACACGGCCCCAGCGGCATCGCACTGCACAAAATAGGGGTTGTTGATGTGCACGCCCGGCGCGTCGTGCAAGGGCACCGGGTGCAGGCCATCCGCCGGTTGGGCAGGGTCATAGGTAAAAATGCCTTCGCCAAAGCTGCTCAGCCACAGCCGGCCACGCCCGTCTTCGCTGATGGAAAACACCGAAAGTGGTTCAGCTGAGGCCGCACGCGGCGCCACCGCCCGGAAGCGCAGGCCCGGTGCCGCACCGGCGCGGGCGGGCGCCACTTCTTCGGCTTGCACCAGCCCGGCGCCTTCGGTGCCCAGCCAGATGGTGCCCGTGCGGCCGCGCAATAGCTTCATGACGCGCCGGGCCCCGGCCAGGGTGGGCCCCACATATTGCTCGAAGCGGGCCGTGGCGGGGTCGTACACCACCAGGCCATTGGTTTCGGTGGCCAGCCAGATACGGCCGTACCGGTCTTCCAGCATGTTGGCCACTGTGGTTTCGGCCAGGGGCGGGATTTCAGCACTGAGCAGGCGCCAGCGCTTTCGGCTCGCCTCCCACACCCCCGAGCCGCCCTGCGTGGTGCCCACCCACACCTCGCCGTTGGCGCGGGGCAGCACGGCCCGCACCACGTTGTAGGTATCGGGCTCGCGCCGGGGCAACACCAGGCAGCGCGCGGCCGAAGTGGCCGTCCCGGGATGCAGCAGCGCCAGGCCGTTGTTAGTGCCCACCCAGTAGGCTCCGGTTTCGCCCACGGCGGGCGCCAGTGCATATACTTTGGTGCCCGGCAGCCCGTCGGCGGCATCAAAGAGCACGAAGCGGCTATCGGGCAGGTACTGCGTGAGGCCGTTGGCCGACGTAGCCCACAGGTTGCCTTCACGGTCGAGCAGCAAATCGCCGCGGCGGTAGCTGTGCGTCACGAGGCCGGTGCCGGGCAGGCAGCGCGCCAGGGCCGCCGTGGCGGTGGGCAGATAGCACAGGCCCTTGCCGGTGAGCACCCACACCCGGCCCGTGGGGCCCGCCTCGGCGGTGGCGCGCAGCACGCGGTCGGAGCACAGGCCCTGGGCGGTGGTGTAGTGCCGGGCCCGGTAGCTGCCGGCGACAACGGGGTCGAGCACAAACAGGCCGGCTGTGGGCGTGCTGCACCACAGGCGGCCATCGGGGGCGGCGCTCAGGCCCAGCACGGCGCCGGTGCGCAGTTCGGCAGGCAGGCCGGCGGGCAGGGGGCGCGGGCGGCCGGTGGCTTCGTCCAGCAGGCGCAGGCCTTCATCAGAACCCACCCAGAGGCCTCCCGCCGGCGCCGCAGCCAGGGCGTTGATGGCCAAGGGCTGGTCGTCGGAGCCGGCCTGGGCCTGCACTTGCTGCACAGCGGGCGCGGCCAGGCTGTCGGCGGGCAGGGAGGCACGGGGCCAGCGCAGGCAATAGAGGGCGCCGCCGGCCGTGCCTACCCACAGGCGGCGGCCCGCCCCCTCCCCTTGCGGCAGCAGTGTGAGCACCTGATTGAAACGGCCCTGGGCGCGGCGCGGGGTGATGCGCCGGGCGCGGCTAGCGGCCGAGCTGTAGTAGCAAATGGAGCCGTCGCGCATGCCCAGCCAAAGGTTGGCGCCGGGGCCGGGGTCGGGCGCGAGGGTGGTGACGCGGGTATTGGGCAGGCCCGAGCGGGTGGTGAGGGAATGAAATTCGTGCCCATCGTACCAAGCCGCGCCCACTTCCGACACCAGCCAGAGCCGGCCTTGGCCGTCTTGGGCGAGGGCGCTCACGCTGGTTTCGGGCAAGCCCTGGCTCAGGCCGAAGCTGCGGAAGGGCAGCGTTTGGGCGTGGGCCAGCGGCAGCCCGGCCCCGGCCACAAGCAGAACGGTCCGAATTATCCGGAGCAGCCCACGCCACCTTTGGCGAATAATTAGTGTCCTTAATCGTCTGTTAAACATAGCGGACCAGGTTTCAACCAGCCAGTAATTACCTGTGATGCAATTGGCTTGCTGCGGTGCCGGAACTTTTAAAGCTACACAATATCTGTCTAGCGCAGTATCTTAGTCTTTGCGACGGGGCACCATTTTTCTCGCCGCAGGCGTTGGGCATGTCGTACCTTTGAGCCCGCTTGTCCAAAAACCTGCTTCTCCATCCCTCTCTATTCCCTATTCCGTGGCCGAAATATCCTGTTCCTTTTGCAATAAGAGCAAGCGCGAAGTCGCCGTCATGATTTCGGGCATCAACGCCCACATCTGCGAGAAGTGCGTGGGCCAGGCCCAGCACATCCTCGACGAAGAAGCTAAAGCTCAGGATGCCAGCAAGCAGCCAAAATTCAACCTCATCAAGCCCAAGGCCATCAAGGAGCACCTCGACCAGTACGTGGTAGGCCAGGACGAAGCCAAGCGCGTGATGAGCGTGGCGGTGTACAACCACTACAAGCGCCTGATGCAGAAGCCCCAGGAAGACGAAGTGCAGATTGAGAAGTCGAACATCATCATGGTGGGCGAAACCGGCACCGGCAAAACGTTCCTGGCCCGCATGCTGGCCAAAATCCTGCAGGTGCCCTTCTGCATTGCCGACGCCACGGTGCTCACCGAGGCCGGCTACGTGGGCGAAGACGTGGAAAGCATCCTGACCCGCCTGCTGCAAGCCGCTGACTACAACCTCGAAGCGGCCGAGCGCGGCATCGTGTACATCGACGAAATCGACAAGATTGCTCGCAAGAGCGACAACCCCAGCATCACGCGCGACGTGAGCGGCGAGGGTGTGCAGCAGGCCCTGCTGAAGCTGCTGGAGGGCACCAATATCAACGTGCCGCCCCAGGGCGGGCGCAAGCACCCCGAGCAAAAGATGATTTCGGTGAACACCGAGAACATCCTCTTCATTTGCGGCGGCGCTTTCTCGGGCCTCGACCGCATCATCAAGAGCCGCCTGAACACCAAGCCGATGGGCTTCGCCAAAACGAACCTCGACGAGCAGGTAGACACCCAGAATTTCCTGCGCTACGTGTCGGCCCAAGACATCAAGAGCTTCGGCCTGATTCCGGAGCTGATTGGCCGCCTGCCGGTGCTCACCCACCTCAACCCGCTGGACCGCACCACCCTGCGCATGATTCTGACCGAGCCCAAAAACTCGCTCGTGCGCCAGTACAAGCGCCTGTTCGGCATGGAAAACATCGCGCTCGACTTCACCGAGGACGCACTCGAATACATCGTGGAGAAGGCCGACGAGTACCGCCTCGGCGCGCGCGGCCTGCGCTCCATCTGCGAGAGCATCATGACCGATGCCATGTTCGAAATGCCCTCGGAAGAAGGCGCCGACAAGCTGCAAATCAACCTGAGCTACTGCCGCAGCAAGTTCGAAAAGTCGCCCTTGCGTCACATGCGGGCGGCGTAGGTTTTAGTAGCAAGTATCAGAAAATGGGAAGTTCGGTTTCGGCCGGGCTTCCCATTTTTGTTGCTTCACAGTGTAGAATTGGATGTATGGGTTTCTTTTCATCTCGGTTTCACCGGCCGGTTTCCCTCGATATCTGTTCCACAACATGCCTACACCAGACCGGGCGTAGCATGGGATTGGTCGTTCGAAACCGTGCACTATACCAACCACACATTTACCATTTACATGCACGGCGACACGCCTAAGCCCGGCATGCAGATGGATAGCTAGCTTAAGCCACAAAAAAAGGCCCGCCAATTGGCGGGCCTTTTTCTCGTTCAGCCGGGAAACGCTCCCGGCCAGATTCAATCTATTCCACCACCACGCGCTGGATGCTGGGCGCACGGCCCGGCGTCTGCACGCTCAGCAGGTAGGTACCCGAGGCCAGGCCAGCCGTGGGCAGTTCGGTGCCGCTGCCGCCGAAAGAGCGGGTGCTCACCACCTGGCCCAGCACGTTGTAAAGCGTGAGGGTGGCCGAAGCCGAAGGCACGGCCAGCGTTACGTGCAGGGCGCCTTTGCCCGCCACGGGGTTGGGCCACACGCTGAACTCGCTCTTAGCGGCGTTGGTGGCCGCCGTAAGGATTGTCACGGTGAAGGGGCTACCCGCACTAGCACCGGCGGGCGACGTCAGCACCACGTTGCCGGTGGTAGCACCGGTGGGAATGGTGAAGGTGATGGTCGTGCCGTTCACCACCGTGAAGTTGGTGATGGTCACGCCGTTTAGCGTCACCGACGTCACACCCGCCAGGCCGGTACCCGTCAGGGTAACGCTGGTGCCAACCGGGCCGCTGGCCGGGCTCATCGACGTAATGGCGGGGGCCACCACCGTGAACAGCACGCCGTTGCTGGCACCACCGGCCGTGGTCACGACCACGTTGCCCGTGCTGGCGCTAGCCGGTACGGTGAAGGTGATGGTGGTCGCATTAACCACGTTGATGTTGGACACATTCTGGCCATTCAGCGTAACCGAGGTGGCGCCGGTAAAGTCCGTGCCGGTTACGGTCACGTTGGTACCCACGGGGCCGGTAACCGGGCTCAGGCTGGTGATGACCGGCGCCGGCGGCACGCAGTTTACGTTCAGGGCAAACGTGCCAGTGGCCGTGCCGTAGCCGCTCACCATGATGTAGTAGGTGGTGCCGAGGGTCGAGTTAAACGTGAGGCCCGACGCGTACTGGCGGGCGGCGCAGGTGATGTCGTCGTTGGCCGCCACGCAGATGAAAGCACCGCAGCCGCCGCGGTAAACAAAAAGCTTAGTATCGAAGCTGGTGGCCGTGGCGCAAGTGGAAAGCGTGATGGCACGGCCCGTGCCCACGATGGCATAGAACACCCCGCCGCCGTCGATGGTGACGGTAGAGCAGCTGCCCGTCGGGTCGCTGACGGTGGTAGCGCCCACCGTCGTGCCGTTCACGGTCTGGCCGCAGGTCAGGAAAATGGCGCCGGTGCACAGGTCATTTATCAGCACGGGCACCGTGAAGACGGTGCTCGAGGTGCCGGTGCCGCCCGCGGTGGTCACACCGATGAAACCGGTGGTAGCGCCCGTGGGCACCGTCACCGTAATCTGGGTGGCCGAAACGACGGTGAACGTCGGGGCCACCGTGCCGTTGAACGTCACTTGCGTAGCACCTGTGAAATTGGTGCCGGTCAGGGTCACCACCGTGCCTGCCTGGCCGTAAGTGGGCGTGAACGAGGTAACGGTCGGGGCCGGAACCACCGTGAATACGCCGGTGGACGTGACCACGCCCGTAGGCGCCGTCAGGCCAATGACGCCGGTGGTAGCGCCGGCGGGCACCGTCACCGTAATCTGGGTAGCCGAGTTGACGGTGAACGTCGGGGCCACCGTGCCGTTGAAGGTTACTTGCGTAGCACCCGTGAAGTTGGTACCCGTGATAACCACCGTGCCGCCCACGGCGCCCGTGGTGGGCGTGAAGCTGGTGATGGTGGGCGGCGGGCCTACCACAAACGGCAATGCCGACGTGGCCGTGCCCTGGGGCGTCGTCACGGTGATGGTGCCTGTGGTGGTGCCGGCGGCCACAACGGCCGTCAGTTGCGTGGCCGAAACCACCGTGAAGTTGGCCGCGGCCGTGCCGTTGAAGCTAACGGCTGTAGCGCCCGTGAAATTCGAGCCCAGCACCGTAACGACCGTACCAGCCAGGCCACCGCCCGGCGTGAAGCTGGTGATGGTGGGCCCTACTGCGGCCGGCGTAATGGTGAAGTTGGTGTTCGAGATATCAAAGAAGTAGTTGTCAGCGGCTTCCACCATAATGCGGGCCTGGGTTTCGGCAGCAGTGGGGCTGGGCGCTACCACAACGGCCGAACCGTTGTTGGGCACGTTGGTAGCGAGGGTGGTCGGGTAAGTCAGGCCGCCGTCGAGGCTGAGGCGGATGTTAACCAGGGCGCAGCTCACGGGTGCGGCCACGGTGTTGGCCACGTCCCAGGTCACGGTTTGGGCAGCGCCGCCAATCCAGCTCACCGCCGTATTAGGGAATTGCACCACGAATGGGCCAGCCGTCGAAGTCGTGCTCAGGCTCACCGTGGAACTGTAGTTCACGCCACCAATCACGCCCACCGAGCCGACGTGTTCGTCGCGCACGGTGCAGCGGAAGTTGAGCGGGCGCGTCACCGTGGGCAGGCGCTCGCCGATGACGGTGGTGTTGTTCACCAGGTCGCTGATGCGCGGGAAGTAGCGCGTGCCGCTGGTCAGGGGCACAAAGGAGCGGAACAGCGGGATGGTCTGGCCGGCTACCTGGGCATCGTTGGGCGTGCCGGCAGTGCCGAGGTCCACTTCTTCCCACATATACGTCAGGGCGTCATTTTCAGCATCGGTGGCCGTGGCCGTCAGCTTGAAGGGTGTGCCGATGGGCAAGGTTTTGCCGCTGGCCGGAGGCGTCACCACGGGAGCGGTGTTACCGGTGGCCGAGTTCACGCTGCAAGTCGTGCCATCGATGAAGGCGCGCATTTCCTGGTAGTTGCCGGTGTGGAAATACGGGTCGGAGTGCGGCTGCAGGTCGTTGGCGGTGCCACAGATGCCGGCATAGGCCATAATGGTCGAGCCCGAGCCGGGCTCAAACGCCGTGTTGGCGTTGCGGTTGCCCGAGCAGCTGCCGGACGCATTGTTATTGAACGTGTGGTTGCCCGAAAACTGGTGACCCATTTCGTGCGCCACGTAGTCGATGTCGAAGGCATCGCCCACGGGGTTGGACAAGCCCGTTACTCCGCCGGCTTTGCGGGCCGAGTTGCATACCACGCCCAGGTAGGCTACGCCGCCGCCGCCGGTGCTCACCACGTGGCCGATGTCGTAGTTGGCCGAGCCAATGAGGTTGTCCACGTTGGTCTGGTTCTGGCCCAGCATGGCGCTGCCGTTGGCATTGCTGTAGGTGGTGGGCGGCTGCGTGCCGCTGCCGCTCAGGAAGGTCAGCAGGTCGTTGTTGGCGATGAGCACCATGCGCACGGCCAGTTCCTTCTCATATACGCCCACCACGCGGTTCACGGTGGTCACCTTGGCCGACGTTACGCTGGCAAAGGTGTTGCCGCGGGCCACGGCGTATTCCGGCGTATTGGCCAGCGCCAGGCGGTAGGTGCGCAGCTGCGGGCCGCTTGACAGGGCCGAATTGGTGCGGTTGGCCGAAGCCGCCACGCGGGCCGTGCTGGCCGCCAGCTCTTCCTTCGTGGGGGCAAAGTCGCAAGTCGACGTCTTGCCCGCCGCCGCGGGGTTCATGTCTTTTTGGTAAAAAGCCAGGTAGTGGCGCACGTCGGTGCGCGTCACCGGGTCGATGTAGTAACTCTGGCCACCGGCAGCCAGCACTTGGCCGTGGAAGCCCTGGGGCGTGAGGTCGAGGCGCACCGAGGCCGACGCATCGTCGAGGCCCACGCCGGCGTAGGTTTTGATGTCGGGGTGGCGGGCCGCCAGGGCGGGCTCCATCACCGGGGCCTCGCGCACGGCAAAGCGGCCGGTGCTGCCGTTGGGCAGCGGCAGGGCCAGCACCAGCGGGGCAGCGCCCATTTGCGTTTCGAGGGGGGCAGTGGCCAGGGCCGCGCGCAGGCCGTTTACGTCCAGCGTCAGGGCCTGCGAATGGTACAGGGCGGCCGACAGCGGCGAGGCAGCAGCGGCCCCCTTGGCTTCGGCGTCGGCCTGGAAGAACTGCGAGCCGGCTTCCTGCGCCTGCGCCCCGAGCGAAAGGCCCAACGACAGCAGGAGCATGCCGCCCAGGCGGCTGAGGCCCTTGCGAACCCCGGGAATGGTGTCGGGCCGTTGGGTGGCCGGCCGGGACTGGTAATGATGCTTCATCAAAGAATGGTGTTTGAGGTGGAGCAGTAAATATAACTTCTCCCCCTTGTATGCCCGATGAAAATCGACCAATCACACCCGATAGTCGGCCAAGGGTTGCTCACGCTCCGGCTTTTTCTATTTCTCCTGCGTAATCCGTTTAACCTATTGAGCGCCCAAATACTGTATTAAATACAGATAAAAATTAAAAACATACCACTCACACCGGCAAAGCCAGGATGCTTGGTATGTTTCATATTACTGAAAAAAAATTGGCGCTAGCTGGCCCGCAGGTATTTCACCATTAGCTCGGCCGTTTTTTTGGCGGCCTGCTGCTGGCCAAGCTTTTCGCGCAGCTCAGCATAGCCGGTTTTGATGCGGGCCTGGTAGTCGGCGTCGGTGAGCAGGTTGCGGAGCTCATCGAGCAGGTTGCGGGCGTTGAAATCGTTCTGAATCAACTCTTTCACCACTTCCCGACCCACAATTAGGTTCACCAACGAGATGTAGGGCACCTTAATGACCATTTTGCCGATGGTATAGCTGAGCAGGCTGGTGCGGTAGCACACAATCTGGGGCACGCCAAACAGGGCAGTTTCGAGCGTAGCTGTGCCGCTGGTGACCAAGGCCGCGGTGGCGTGGCTGAGCAGGTCGAACGTCTGGTCGAAAACGAAGCGGATGCCGTTGCGATGGAAGTGCTTGTAGTAGTTAGGGTCGAGGTTGGTGACACCGGCCACCACGAACTGATACTCCTGAAAACCGGGCAGAATGGCAATCATTTCGTGCAGCATCTCCTCGATTTCCTGCTTGCGCGAGCCCGGCAGCACGGCAATGATGGGTCGGTCGGGCTCCAAGCGGTTGCGCTCGTAGAAGTCGGTCGAGGGCTCGAATTCGGCCACGGCGTCGGCCGTGGGATTGCCGGTGTAATCTACTTCGTAGCCGAATTTCTGGTAAAACTCGCGCTCAAAGGGCAGGATGGCGAACATCTTGTCGACGTAGGCTTTCACCCGCTCAACCCGGCCCTGGTTCCAGGCCCATATTTTGGGTGATATGTAGTAGAATACCTTGATGCCGTGCTCCTTGGCAAATTTGGCCATGCGCAGATTGAAACCGGCGTAGTCGACCAAAATCAGTACATCGGGCTTGAAGGCGGTGATGTCCTGCTGGCACTGCTTCAGGTAGCCGCGGAACTTGAGGACGCTGGTGGCTGCTTCCACAAAACCCATGATGGCCAGCTCTTTGTAGTGGCGCACCAGCTCGCCGCCTTCGGCCTCCATCAGGTCGCCGCCCCAGAAGCGAAACTGCGCCGCGTTGTCCTGCTGCTTGAGTTCGCGCATGAGGTGCGCGGCGTGAAAATCGCCCGACCGTTCGCCGGCTATCAAATAATATTTCAAAGTGTTACGTCATCCTGAGCGCAGCGAAGGACCTTATCACGTCCGCGCCGCTGGGGTTAGTATTTCTGACAAAAGCGCCCGTGATAGGATGCTTCCTTCGTCAGCATGACGGCCGGCCTAGCCGCCGTAATATTCCACGAAGTTGCGCGGCGTTTCGTAGAGCTTTACGCAGTGCAGCTTGGCATGGGTGATGGTGGGGAGCTCGCGCTCCAGAATTTGCCAGAAGGCTACGGCCAGGTTCTCGGTGCTGGCCATCTGGCCGGCCATGAAGGGCACGTCGAGGTTGAGGTTTTTGTGGTCGACCTGCTCGGTGATGTGCGTGCGCAGCAGGTCGGAAAGGGCCTTCAAATCGACCACGAAGCCAGTTTCGGGGTCGGGGTCGCCCTTCACCGTCACAATGAGGTCGTAGTTGTGGCCGTGCCAGTTGGTGTTGGCACAGGGGCCGAACACTTCGCGGTTGCGCTCCTCGCTCCACTTGGGGTTGAAGAGCTTGTGGGCGGCGTTGAAGTGTTCCTGGCGGCTGATGTATATCATTCTATTAGTTGTCAGTTGCTGGTTGTCAGTTGTTAGTCTTGAGCGGAAGCCATGATTTCCTGACAACTGACAACTATCAACCAACAACTAAGCATTTTTCCGCAGCAAATATACGAAGAAGGGTACCCCGAACAGGGCCGTGACCATGCCCACCGGCAGCCCGGCCGGCGGGTAGAGCAGCCGCGCCAGCAGGTCGCAGGCCAGCAAAAAGCCGCCGCCCAGCACCGCGCAAAACAGCAGATTCAGCCGGCCCGTGGTGCCCAGCAGGCCGCGCGTGAGGTGCGGCACCAGCAGCCCCACGAAGCCCACCGGCCCGCACAGCGCCACCACGCCCCCCGTGAGGCCGGCCGCCAGCCCCACCAGCAGCCAGCGCCGCCGCGCCACGGGCAGGCCCAGGGCGGCGGCCCGCTCCTCCCCCAGCAGCAGCAGGTTCAGGTCCTTCTGCATGAAGGCCAGCACCACCAGGCTGACGGCCAGCGCCGCCGCCGGATAGGGCAGCACGTTCCAGCCCGCCCGCTCGAAGCTGCCAAACGCCCAGAACACCACGCTGCGCAAGCTGCCTTCGGGCGAAGCCATAAAGGTGAGCAGGCTGCCCAGCGCCGCCGCCAGCGCCCCCACCGCCACGCCCGCCAGCAACAGCGGCGCCGGCATGATGCGCCCGCGCCGGGTGCCCAGCGCCACCACCAGCAGCGTGGCCCCAAACGCGCCCGCCAGCGCCGCCACCGGCGGCAAATAAACGCCCATAACAGTGAGCGAAGGCACCAAAACATAGGAGGCAATGGCCCCCAATGATGCTCCCGAAGCCGTGCCCAGCAGGTAAGGGTCGGCCAGGGGGTTGGTGACGAGGGTTTGGAGCAGGTAGCCACTCACGGCCAGGCTGGCGCCGGCCAGCAGCGCCAGCAGCAGGCGCGGCAGCCGCAACTGCACCAGCACGAGCTGGGCCGGGTCGGCGGGGTCGTAGTGCCGGAAGGTGTTCAGGATGAAGCTGTACGAGGTGGTGTAGCTGCCCACGCGCAGGCCCAGCACCAGCAGCAGCAGCGTGAGCAGCAGGCCGGTTATGAGCCAGAAAAGGGGGCGTTTGGATTTCAAGGAAGAATGCTGACCGATGAAATTAGAACGTCATGCTTAACAGCCTGTCATGTCGAGCGCAGCCGAGACATCTCGCGCGCTGTCACTAATCCATTGAATTACTGCCCTGAGCGAGATGTCTCGGCTGCGCTCGACATGACAGGCTGGGTTTGGGCATTCCCGCTTTGCAGCAAGCCCTGCAACTCCTGCACCGACTCGACCACGCGGGGGCCGGGGCGTTCCAGCAGGTTGCCGGTGATGGGGAACACGCGGCGGGTGCGGTAGGCGTTGATGCGCTTGAGTTCGGGGTAGTTTTTGAAAAACGTACTGTCAAGCTTCTCGAATGTGCCGCCGAGCAGCACGTCGGGGTTCAGCTTGAGGATGTACTCGCGGGTGAGGGCCGGGTAGGGCTGCGGGAAGGTTTCGGTGACGGCGTTGCGGCCGCCAGCCATGCGGATTTCATCGGTAAACAGCGTGTTCTGGCCGTAACAATAAATAGGGTCCTGCCAGGTAATGGCCAGCACCTTGGGAATAGGCGGGCGGATGGGCGCGTTGGTGAGGGCCTTCAAGTTGCGGCGGAGCGAATCCGTCAGGTGCCGGGCCTGCGCCCGGCGGCCCAGCAAGCGGCCCAACTCCTCCAGGCCCGTGAAAACGTCTGCCACCTTGCGAAAACGCATGTAGTACACCGGAATGCCCAGGTCCTGCAGGCGCTTGGCGTCGTCGACGGACGTGATGCCTTCGACGGTAAACACCACGTCGGGCTTCATCGCGACGAGGCGCTCCATATCGAGCGGGTAGTTGTTGACGACGGGCTTGCTCAGCACGGCGGCGGGGAAATTGTCCTGCGGGCAGCGGGCCACGATGGTGGCAGTATCGGCCACGGCGTAGAGCATTTCGGTCATGCTGGGGGCCAGGGCCAGCACCCGGCGCGGGTGGGCGGGCAGCGTGAGGGCCCGGCCCAGGCCGTCGTGCACGGCCACGGAGGCGGCGGGTTTCGACTCGGACTGGCAACTTGCCAGCCACGCCAGCGGTAAAAGCAGCAACAGAAAACGCATGCGGCAAAGGTAGCCCGGGAATGAAGTCGGAATACTTCGGCTACAGGTCATGCAGAGCGCAGCGAAGCATCTTGCCCGCCACCAGTTACTATTTTAACTTTTGCGGGCAAGATGCTTCGCTGCGCTCTGCATGACGTTCTTTTTTCAGTGCCCTACCTTTGCCCCGTTCCAACCCCCGCCCCCATGATAGTAGTCACCGGCGCGGCCGGCTTCATTGCCAGCTGCCTTGTTTCCCGCCTCAACGCCGCCAATTTCAACGACGTGGTCGTGGTGGATAATTTTTCGGTTGAAAAGAAGCTGCCCAACATCGAGGGCAAAAAGCTGCGCGAGTACGTCGACCGCGAAACGTTTTTTGAGTGGCTCGACGCCCACCACGAGCAGGTGGAATTCGTCTTCCACCTCGGGGCCCGCACCGACACCACGGAGATGGACCCGGCCGTGTTCGACCTGCTCAACCTGAACTATTCCAAGCAGATGTGGCTGGCCTGCGTGAAGTACCACCTGCCGCTAGTGTACGCCTCATCGGCGGCCACCTATGGCGACGGCACCCTGGGCTACACCGATACCGACGAGGCCCTGTTCCCGCTCTACCGCCCGCTGAACCCCTACGGCGACTCCAAGAACGACTTCGACAACTGGGCCTTGCAGCAAGCCGAAAAGCCGTATTTCTGGGCCGGCCTGAAGTTTTTCAACGTGTACGGGCCCAACGAGTACCACAAGGGCCGCATGGCTTCGGTGATATTCCACGCCTTCCACCAGATTCAGCAAACGGGCTCGATGACGCTGTTCAAATCGCACAACCCCGACTATACGGACGGCGGCCAGATGCGCGATTTTGTGTACGTGAAGGACGTGGCCGAAGTGTGCTTCTTTCTGCTGAATCACCGCACGCACTCGGGCATTTACAACCTGGGCAGCGGCCAGGCCCGCACCTTCCTCGACTTGGCGTTGAACACGTTCCAGGCGCTGGGCCAGCCGGCCGATATCCGCTTCAAGGACACGCCGGAGGACATTCGCGACAAGTACCAGTACTTCACCGAAGCCGATATGAGCAAGCTCAAAAGCATTGGCTACGAAAAACCGTTTACCCGGCTGGAAGACGGCATTCAGGATTACGTGCAGAACTACCTGGTGCCGGGCCGGTATATGTAGCGCGGACTTTTAGTCCGCGAACGAATGACTTTATGCTTACTTATTCGCGGACTAAAAGTCCGCGTTACGCTCCCCGCCCGTGACTCAGCCCATTCGTCCCGTCATTACCGTTGTGGGCGGCGGCTTTTCGGGCACGGCCTTGGTGTTGCAGCTACGGCAGCAGCCAGCGCTGCGAGAAGCCGAAATTCACCTGATTGAGCCGCGCGAGGTGCCCGGTCCCGGCCTCGCCTACAGCGCCCGCCGGCCCGAATACCTGCTCAACGTGCGCCCCGCCGCGCTGAGCCTCTATCCCGAAACCCCCAGCCATTTTGCCGACTGGCTGAAAACTCAGCCCGAAAGTGCCGCCGGCGCGCCCGATTTCGCGCCCCGCACCGCCTACGGCCGCTACCTGCACCAGGAGCTGAGCGGGGCGCTGGCACCCACTGCCGCCGCTCCCCGCGTCCTGTGGCACAACAGCCGCGCCCTGACGGCCCCCCTCCTGCCCTCGGGCCAGCGCAACGTGCTGCTGGCCGACGGCACCGAGCTGATGAGCGACTACGTGGTGCTGGCCCTCGGCAACTTCCCGCCCCCGCCCCCGGCCGGGCCCGACCACCGCTACCTGCACCACCCCGGCTACCACGCCGACCCCTGGGCCACGGGCAACATTCGCCGCATCGGGCCCGACGACTCGGTGTTGCTCATCGGCTCGGGCCTCACGGCGGTGGATGTGCTGCTGGCTCTGCACCACGACGGCCACCGCGCGCCTGTGGCGGTGGTGGCCCGGCACGGCCGCTGGCCCAGCGCCCACGGCCCGGGGGCCGCCCCCTACCCCAGCTTTTACCCGGAACTGGCGGCCGAAACCACCGTGACGGGCGTGCTGGCCATTTTTAAGCGGCACCTGCGGGCCGCTGTGGCGCAGGGCATCGGCTGGCAGCCGGTGCTCGATTCGCTGCGGCCAAACCTGGGGCAAATTTGGGCGGCGTGGCCGCTGGCTGAGCAACGGCGCTTTCTGCGGCACCTGGCCGGGCTCTGGGCCGTGACGCGGCACCGCAGCCCCCCGCAAAATGCGGAGGCCCTGGCCCGCCTCACCGCCGCCGGACTGGTACAGCTGCGCTTGGGCACGGTGCGCGAAATTGTGCCCGACGGCCCTTTGCTGCGCGTGCGCATTGGCCAAAAAGATGGCGTGGGCGAGTGGCTCACGGCCCGGCACGTGGTATGTTGCGCCGGCCCGCTGCTCGATTACGGCCGCATTGCCGACCCACTGGTGATGAGCCTGCGCGACAAAGGCTTCCTCGCGCCCGACCCGCTTGGCCTGGGCATGCTCACCGACCCGCACGGTGCCCTGCGCGGGGCCGATGGCCGAATTTCGACCACGCTCTTTACCCTCGGCCCCAGCCGGCGCCCGGCCTACTTCGAGTCGACGGCTGTGCCGGAATTGCGGCAGCAAGCCGCGGAGTTGGCGCGGGAGCTGGCGCGGCGGGTGACGATGAAATAGCGGCTGCTTGCACCGGTGCGGAATAATTCAGTGCCCTACTGGGCACAGGCAGAAGTAGGTGCCACAAAAAAGCCGCTCCCGAATGGAAGCGGCTTCGTGCTTTGGGGGCGGCCGGCTTAGGCAGCCAGCGCGGGGTACATGGGCAGAACGGGCGCCTCGGTGGGCACCGCGGGGCGGATGTCGGCCAGACGGGCGGGCGCGGCACCGGCCGCATCGTGGTGGCGCAGGGCGCGCATCAGCAGGTAGCGGTATTTTTCGGCGTCGGCCAGGGCTTGCTCAATGGCTTGCACGGCATCGGCGTGAGCCACCACCGGCTGCAACTCGCGGCGCGGGCGGCGGGCTTCAAATACATGACCTTCGAGGTATTCGGCGGCAGATTTCATCTGGAAAACAAGCCGGTTGTTTGGTTATGCACGGCTTGCTGTACTAACCAAACAACCGGCTTTTTCATTCCTTCGACGCCTCCTTTCAGACATATTATTCATGCTGTAAACCAATCATTTACAGTCTAATTTTCATTACAAAAGAATTACCCGATTTTCAGCACGATTTTGCCGAATTGGGCACCGGCATCCATGCGGCGCAGAGCGGCTTCGCCCGCGGCCAGCGGAAATACTTCGTCGACCACGGGCACGAGCTGCTTTTCCGTCACCAAGGCCAGCATGGCGTCGAAATCCTGCGGCGAGCCCATGGTGGAGCCCAGGATGCTGAGCTGCTTCCAAAAGACTTTGGCAGGCGGCAGGTCCGGAATATTGCCCAGCGTGCCACCATAGAACACGATGCGCCCGCCCGGCGCGGCGGCGTCGAGCAGGGAATTGAAGGCGGCCCCGGCGGCGCTGTCGATGATGACATCGAACGGCCCACCGGCCTGCTGGACGAGGGTTTTCACCCAGTTTTCGGCGTTGTAATTGATGCCGCCTTTGGCTCCCAACTCCTGCGCCCGCGCAATTTTCTCGTCCGAACTGGACGTCACCCAGACTTCGGCCCCGCGGGCGGCGCAGAACTGCGCGGCCAGTAGCGCCACCCCGCCGCCGATGCCCGTCACCAGCACCCGCTCGCCGGCCTGCACCTGGGCACGCGTGAAGGCGGCGCGGTAGGCGGTGAGGCCGCCCAGCGGCAGCGCCGCGCCCTGCTCGAAGCTGAGGTGCGCGGGCAGCGGCCGAATATATTCGGCGGGCAGCGTGATGTACTCGGCAAAGGTGCCGGGGTCGGGCATGCCCAGCACCACGAACTCCTTGGCCTGGGCCTTGGGGTTGTGGCCCCAGCGCAGGCCGGGGTAGATGAGCACGCGGGCGCCCACGGCAGGCGCCTCGGCCGGCACGCCGGCGCCGTGGGCGGCTACTTCGCCGGCGCCGTCGGCCCCGAGGGTGCAGGGCAGCTTGATGCCGCCGTACTGGCCCTTCTGAATCCAGACGTCGCGGTGGTTGAGGGCAGCGGCGTGGAGCTGGACCAAGATTTCACCCGGGCCGGGCGTGGGCGTGGGCACATCGCGGACGGTGGCGGGCTGGTTGATGGCGTCGAGTTGGAGGGCGTGCATGGGGAGGAAGGTGAAGGATGGGAGGTGGGAAGGCGGGAAAAGGAACGTCATGCGGAGCGCAACCGAAGCATGACGTGCGTTCATTGCCTTTAGCTATTTGTTTCCTCGTGCTTGGAAAGGCCGGTGATGGCAACCGGGCCAGCTATCAGCAGGCCCGTGACCAGGCCGCCCAGGTGCGCGGCGTTGTCGATGTTGCCGCTCAGGCCCGAGAGCAGGTTGCTGAGTACAAGGTAGAGCACGAGGCCCAGCATGGCGCGCCGGTCAGACTTATCAAGCACCAGCCTTTTGCCGATGAGCAGCACCAGCAGCAGGCCGTAGAGGCCAAAAATGGCCCCGCTGGCGCCTACCGAATTAACCCCGTTAGAATGCCACCACAGGCTGGCCAGGCCGCCGCCCACACCGCAGGCCAGGTAGCCCAG
Source organism: Hymenobacter convexus (assembly GCF_030580955.1). Taxonomy (GTDB): domain Bacteria; phylum Bacteroidota; class Bacteroidia; order Cytophagales; family Hymenobacteraceae; genus Hymenobacter. The sequence goes on from NZ_JAUQON010000014.1 coordinate 28,812, forward strand.
CAGCAGGCGTACCGGCCCCAGCCGGTCTTCCACCAGCAGGCCCAACAGCCAGAGCGAGAACATATTCAGCAGCAAATGCGTGAGGCCGGCGTGCACAAACAGGCAGGTGAGCAGCCGCCACGGCTGCCCGGGCAGCGTGAGGTCGGAAATATTGGAGCCCCACAGCACCAACTGGTGCCCGGTGGGCTGGGAGGCCGATACACCGCTGAGCACCATGAGCCCGAAAACCAGCACGTTGAGGTCGAGCAGCAGCGGGGTGGCCCAGAAGCGGCGCGAGGGTATAAACAGTCCCTTCAGCAGCTGGCCCAGCAGTTGCGGCCAGGTTTCCGGGGTTTCGGCGGGTGGGGGCGGCGTGGGGGGCGCCGTGGGCTCGGGCAGCAGGTCGCGGCGCCGCAGCTCGGCCACGGCGGCGGCGCCCACGGCGGGCGGGTAGCGGGCCGCGTTCTGGGCCAGGTACAGCAGCTCGGCTTCGGGCTTTTGGGCGAAGAGCTGGGCGGCCAGGGCGGCCGTGGAGCCCGGGGCGGGCCCGGCGGAGGGAGTGGCTTCTTCCATTGGAAAGGCGCGCGGCAAGGAGCGCGCCAGCCTTGCACAACCGGCCACTTTGCCAGAAGGTTGTTGGCGGAAGTTGAAGGGTTGGGCGGAACCGTCATCCTGAGCACTGCGAAGGACCTTCTCACCGGAGAACGGTTTGCAGTGGTCAAGATGCTACGAATTACTCAACGGTGAAAAGGTCCTTCGCTGTGCTCAGGATGACAGTTCCGCCCAAAATCCAACCCCTAGTATTTTATGGTCAGCACCGTGGCTTTGTAGGGCTTGCCGGTCACGGGCGAGGTGGGCAGCACGTCCTTCATCCAGTCCTGCACGTCGGCTTGGCGGGCCACCAGTTCTTTGTCGGTGAGGAAGCGTTTGCCGGCCAGCAGGTCGGGGAACTGCTCCAGAATGTGCTGCTGGCTGCTGGCGGTTTCGCGCATGCGGTCGAAGTGGCGCGCCATGGTAGGGCCGAAGCGGTAGCTGTATACAGCGCCTTTGTTGAAGTCCGACCAGGTTTGGCGCACCACCAGGGTTTGCTCGGCAAACAGGGGCCCGGCCTTGCCGGCGTGGGCCTGGCCGGTGAGGAATTCGGTTTGCATCTCGGCCGCCCAGAAGCGCCGGGCCAGCTCGCGGAACTGCCGCATTTGCTGCGCGCCCTTCTTTTCGGCCGCCGGAATGGTGGCCAGCTCCCGCTCCACTACCGCCGACGTGCCGAAGGTCGGAATGGCCGAGGTGGGCACCTCAAACAGGCGCGGCGGCACGCGGGGCCTGACCGGCGCGGCCACGGCTTTCACGCCCCCGCCGCGTTGCTTTGAGTAGTAAAAGAAGCCCACGCCCAGCAGCAGCGCCACCGCCAGCACCAAGTTGAGGAAGCCCACGCCCCGGCCCGATTTGGCCAGACTGGCCGGCGCGTTGAGGTCGATGGCGAGGGGCTCGGTGGGCGCCGCCGCCAGCTGGATGCCCCGACGGCGCAGCTCGCGCCGGGCCGAATCAATCAAATCGGACTGGTAATACTCGGGGTGCTCGATGAAAAACCGCAGCTCGGCTTCGGTTTTTTGGTGGTAGAAATCAGACGAGTGGTCGGACACGGCGGGCAGGCAACGGGTTGATGACGAATTGATGTAGCAAGATGGCGAACGTCGGCCAATTTGCCGCTTCCAACCGTGGCGCGCCTTCGCCGTAAAGCCAACCGTAGCCCCAACCGGCGGCTAGCCCTTTCCACTTTCACCATTCCGTCCCATGCCCGACCCCACACAGAATTCCACCGACCCGCAGCCCGATTTCGCGCCCAGCGCCTCGACTCCTGACCAAACCTCGGAACAAGACAGCACCGTGAACCCCACGCCCGACGCAGCCCCCGACGAGCAGCCCAGCACCGGCACCAGCATCCCCAGCAGCACCCAGCAGAATATGGGCGACGGCGCCGGCATCCGCGGCGACTACGGCGACGCCAGCCAAACCAACGGCCTCGAAGGCGGCCCCGATACGCCCGACAACCCCGAAACCGACACGGAGCTGACGGGCTCGTAAGACCCGCCAGCAATAGTAAGAACGGTCATGCTGAGCGCAGCCGAAGCATCTCGCGTGCAATAGTAAATGAATTACTTGCGCGGGAGAGATGCTTCGGCTGCGCTCAGCATGACCGTTCTCTTGTTTAAAACAACTTCCGCTTCCGCCCCGCCTCGCGGCCCAATGCCGTAATTTGCGGCTTGTATTCGCGTTGCTGAATTTTATTGATGTCCCGTTTCCTCGCCGCTGGCCGCTCCTTTTTTCTTTTGTTGATGATGAGCGGCGGCCTGCTAACGGCCCACGCCCAACCCGCCGCCGAGCCGGCCGAGGTGCCGCCTCCGCCCAAGCGCGAGCTGCGCGCCATGTGGATTGCCACCGTTGAGAACATCGACTGGCCCAACCAGCGCGGCGAAACGCCCGAGCAGTACCGCCGCGAGTACCGCCGCCTGCTCGATGCCGGCCAGCAGGCCGGGCTTAACGCCGTGTTCGTGCAAATCCGGCCCGCCTCGGATGCCTTCTACAAATCGAACCTGGAGCCCTGGAGCCGGTGGCTGACCGGCACGCAGGGCAAAGCCCCCGCCGATGGCGACGACCCCCTGCCCTTCCTCATCACCGAAGCGCACCGGCGCGGCATGGAGTTCCACGCCTGGTTCAACCCCTACCGCGCCAGCATGGACTCGGTGACGCGCCGCCTGGCACCCACGCACCCGTTTCGGCAGCATCCGGAGTGGTTTCTGCGCTTCACGGGCAAGCTGTTGTATAACCCCGGCCTGCCGGAGGTGCGCGCCCACATCACCCGCGTGATTCTGGACGTGGTGCGGCGCTATGACATCGACGCCGTGCATTTTGATGACTACTTTTACCCCTACCCCGAAGCCGGCCAGGTGCTACACGACGAAGCCGCCTTCCGCACCTACAACCCCGACAGCCTGAAGCTGGGCGACTGGCGCCGCCAGAACGTGAACATCCTCATTCACGACCTGCACGACAGCATTCAGACGGCCAAGCGCTGGGTGAAATTCGGCATCTCCCCCTTTGGCGTGTGGATGAACAAGTCGAAGGACTTCCCGCAGGGCTCCGACACGCGCGCCGGGCAGCCGTCGTATTCGAATTTGTATGCCGACACGCGCCTGTGGCTGGAAAAGGGCTGGATTGACTACATCGTGCCGCAGCTGTATTGGAGCACCAATTTCCGCCTCTGCCCCTACCCCGTGCTGGTGGAATGGTGGAGCCGCAACCACTTCGACCGCCACCTCTACATCGGCCACGGCACCTACCGGATGTTCGAGAGTACCCGTTCCGACACCACCTGGCGCAACCCGCGCGAGTTGCCCCGCCAAATCCGCATCAACCGCGCCACCGAGGGCGAGGCCGTGGGCAGCGTATTTTTTTCGGCCAAATCGGTGCTGCGCAACCCGCTCCACACCACCGATAGCCTGCGCCAGGACCTATTCCGCTACCCCGCCCTGGTGCCCGCCATGCCCTGGAAAGACAACGTGCCGCCCCTGCCTGTGGCCAACCTCACCCTGCGCCGCACCGGCCCTGCGGTTACATTGAGCTGGCAGTCCGGCCCGCCGGCCGCCGACGGCGATGCCGCCACCTACTACGTGCTCTACCGCTTCGGGGCCAACGAGCGCAGCACCCCCAACGACCCCAGCCGCATCCTGGCTTTGCCGCGCCCCGCCCCCGGCTACCCCGCCACCTACGTGGACACCACCGCCGTGCCCGGCCAGGCCTACGCCTACTACGTCACGGCCGTCGACCGCCTGCACAACGAGGGCCGGCCCATGCGCGTCATCAGCACCGGCCTGCAGAACGTGGAACTGGCCGTGGGCCAGTCGCCGGCCGGCACCCCGCGGCCTAGCGCGCCCGTTTCGCCGCCGGTGGCCGCGCGCCCGGCGCAGCCCGTGCCCAGCATCACCCTGCCCAGCGGCGAAAGCCCGGACAAAGCGGCTCCCTTCACCAAGGTCAAAATCAAGGAGAAGCCGGCGAAGAAGAAAGGGTTCTTCGGGCGGCTGTTTGGGGGCCGGGATTAGAAGCGTTGGTCGGCGTTGAAGTCAAACGAGCTTTTGTTCAGTAGAAAGGCGCAGGCCTGCTGAAACCCGGTGCCGCTGGCGGGACTTTGCTGCTTTACCATGTGGTACCGCTTGGCTTCGTGCGTTTCGAGAATGTAGTCTGCGCCATCGAAATAGCGAGTAGGCTCACAGCTTGGGAGTTGCCAGAAGGATGCTTTCGCCAACAACTCTTTGAACTGTTGAACTTCTGCTAGGGAGAGGTGAACCGCCTGTTCGGTGGTGATGCTGATGGGCGACTTGACAAGCGCCAAATGAACGAACTGGAATTTGGCGTTTTCCAGCCGCTCACTATCAGCAGGCCAGGCGTTTCCTGTTTGCAGGCGGCGCTCTATCTCCTGCACTTTGCGTGTGGCGGCGCGAGTGCGCGCCGCCATTTCAGCGGCGGAGGCCGTCCAATCGGCCGGCTTGTTTAAGAACTGCGTCGTCAATGTTCCTCCTTGCGGGGCGCAATCCAACGTCAGCAACGCCGGCCGATGGAAGGAACGCAGATACAAAAGCCGGTAGATGGCGTGGCCGATGAAACCGCTGCTCAGGATGGGGGCATTGAAGGCACACAGGTTTCGGGATGCGTACTCGCGCGACTGGGCGCAATCGGCCCGGTTGATAGCCGCGAGGGTTCGGGTGGTGTCGGCGGCTTCGAGGCGGGTAGCTTCAGCGCTGCTGGAGAAGTAGCTGGTGGTTGAATCACACGGCACGCTCTCCGGCAACGAAGGCCGGTGGCCTGCCAACCGGGCCGAACCCGGCCGGTCCGGCACCGAACAACTGCCGAGCCCACTAATTGCCCCAAAAAAGGCAAAAACAGTAATGACGTGTTTCATAAAGCCCGTTGACATTGGTCCTGCAACGAGGTATCGACTGAAATTGGTATAGCTCCAGCTTACACTCCATACAGTCGCGCTGGCAGCACAAAAAAAGGCCTTCCCCAACCGGGGAAGGCCTTTCCTGCCTTAGCAGCAGCTTAAGTTGCTACAGCGCCCGGTACTCGAACCGGACCCGGGCGGCCGCGCCGGCCGAGCCGGCTTTCACGCTCAGAATGCGTAGCAGCATCACCTCCGCGCCGCGCACGCGCACGGCAAATACGTCGTTGGGGGCGATGGCACCCACATCGGCCACGGTGGTGTTCTGGTAGAGCGTGGTGGCCACCAGGTTGGCGTTGGGCGAGGTGTAGAAGCCGGCGGCTACCTGGGCCGCGGTGGCGCGGTAGAAGCGGGTGTTGTTGGCAGCCGAGAGGGTGACGGTGCTGCCTGTGCCGCTCAGGAACAGGTCTTTGGCGGTGGCGGGGTTGGCGGCGGGCTCAATGGTGCCGGTGCGCAGGTTGAACGCCAGCGAGTCGAGCGTCACGTTCGGGCCGCCCGCGATGCGGCCGGTGCGCAGCGTGGCCAGCGGCGTGGGGTTGGTCACGTTGATGGCCGGGGCCGTGATGGTCAGGGTCTGCACGGCGGCGTAAGCTTCAAAAATGAAGGTCACGGCTTGGCCATTGCTGCCGCGCGGGATGGTGGCGTCCACGGTGCGGGCATTGGCCGCGCCGGTGGTGGGGTTGCGCACCACGCCGGCCCGCACCCGCGGCTGGTTGCCGATGCGGTAGAAGGTGGTCAGGCTGTCGATGCCTTTAAACAGCAGGCCCGTGGCCGGCGGCACCGGCACGGCGCCGAGGCCGTTGCGGTTCAGCGTAAGCGCGTAGCCCACAATGTCGCCCTCGCTCTGGGCGGTGCCCGCCAAGCCGTTGCGGTAGGTGGGCACTGTGGGGGTGGCGGTAAATTCCAGCGTGGTCGGCGCGGCGATGGCGTAGCTAAAGCGGCGCATGCGCGAGCTGCCGTTCTGGAAGTTCAGCGTCACATCGACGCGCACCGACAGACCGTTGGGGCGGTTGGGCACGGTGTAGGGCACGGGCATCACCTGCAGGCCGCCGGTGGTGTTGTAGGTGCCGGCGGCGGGGTACGTGCCCACCACGGCAGAGTCGAGCTTGGCCACGACCTGGAACACGGTCACGTCGCGCAGCTGGTCGGCTTCGGCATACGACACGAAGAGCGGCACCACGTCACCGGGGGCGAATCGGGCGGCTATGCCTAAGCGAGGCAGGCCCAGGCCCGCAAAGCCGGGCTCGGAATCGACGGTGTAAAAGTTGTCGATTTCCTTTTTACAGCTGCCCAGCAGCAGGCCCAGCAGCGGCAACAGCAGCAGCAGGCGGAAAGAGAAATGCTTCATATAACGGGTTATTAAAATCGGGGAGGGATGGATGGGGTAAGCTGGAGCTAGGTGATGGAAGAACGTCATGTCTCGGCTACGCTCGACATGACGTTCTTAATTGACGCCAGCTTACGGGCGGTCGAACCACAGATTTTTGGTCACGTAGCTGTTGTCGGCCGCCGGGGTGCCAAACGTCAGGCCCTCGGCCGAGTAAAGACCGGCCACGGCATTGGGGTTCACCTGCAATTCGGTGGCGCCGGGCAGCAGGCGGCGGGGATAGGCACCCAGCAGGGGCCCCGTGCCGGTGCCCGTGTAGAAGGGATACAGGAAGTTGACGTAGATATTCCGGTCATAATCCAGGCGGCGCAGGTCCGACCACGAGTCTGGGTTCAGGAACATGGCGATGTACTTCTGCTCCATGATGCTGCGCAGCGTGAGCTGGGCCTCGGTCTGGGGCACGGCGGCGCTGGCCAGGTAGGCATTAATCTGGGCATCGGAAATGAAGGGAAACGTGACGGCTGGGGGCGAGAAAGTGCCGCCCGTGCCCACCTTGCGCATGTGGGCCGTGATGCCGGCCCGCAGCGCGGCCAAGGCGCGGGGCAGGTTGTTGGCCCGAAAGGCCGCTTCGGCCTCGATGAACTTCAGCTCGTGGTAGGTGATGGCCTCGTAGTAGCCCAGGTCGCGGGCGTACCAGCCGCCGTAGAAATCCGTGACGGTGGAGCCGGGCGTGAGGTTAGTAGAGGTGCCGCGGCCGGGGTCGACGCCCGTGCTGGTGGTGGGCACGAGCACCCCGAAGCGCGGGTCGACCACGCCGGGATAGGTGGTGCCGTTGAGGAGCTTCACCACGTTTGAGGAGAAGGCCGCCGTGCCGAAGTTGGCCCGTGTCACCCCGAAAATGTTGGTGGTATTCGAGAGCGGCGCCACGGCCACCTGGAAGTTAATCTGCGCGTCGTCGGCCGAGGAGTTGAAGGCCTGGTCGCACAAGGCCAGCACGGCGGTGGGGCTGTAGCTGGCCTTTTTGGTGAGGTGCTGAGCCTGGCGGGCCTTCAGGGCGTAGGCCAAGCGCACCCACTTGGCGGGGTCGCCCTTGTACAGAATGTCGCCGCTTTCGCTGGGCGAGGTGCTATAGAGAGGGCGGAAGTTGGCGCTGGCGGGCTTGGCCATTTCCACGGCGCCCTCGTCGCAAAGCCGGTTGATAGTGGCGTAAATCTGCTCCTGCGAGTCGTACTTCGGCGTGAAGTTGGCCCCGCCCTGGTAGGCTTCGGTGTAGGGCACATCGCCGAGCATGTCAGTGACATGGGCCAGAATCATGGCCTGCATGATTTTGCCGGCGCCCACGTAGTACACCGAGCCTTCGGCCTCCGCCGCCTTCTGCATCACCGGAATGTTGCCGCCCGATTGGAAGTAGGAGTAGTTGAAGGTGTTCGTGCTCTGGGCGTTGGTGAAGAAGTACTGGTCGTTGCCGCCGCTGTTGGCGGTGCGGCTCACCACATACTGCGTGATGTAGGGCGTGCGCAGGGCCGTGAACATCTGCGTCTGAATGCCGTTGGAAATGATACCCGGCAGCAGGAAGTTCGGCGTCGAGACGACGGGGTTGTTGGGGTTGTTGTTCACGTCGAGAAATTTCTCGCACGACGTGAGGGCGGCGGTGCCCAGGAGCAAGCCCAGGCCCATTATATAGCGGTTCAGATTCATATTCGAGAGTTATTAGGGAAGATGGCAGCTCGTCAGGCCGTCATGCTGAGCGGAGTCGAAGCATGACGTGCCTTTGACAAGCACAGTCCATTAAAAATTCACGCGCAGGGCCATGTCCACGCCGCGGGTGCCGGGCACGTTGCCGTAGTCGAAGCCGGTGGAGCCGCCACCGCGCACGCCCGCGCCGGCCGCCGACGTTTCGGGGTCGGCACCGCTGTACTTGGTCAGCAGCACCAGGTTGCGGCCGGTCACGCTCAGCTCGGCGCCCTTGATGAAGCCGGTGCGCGAGAGCAGCGTGGCGGGCAGGGCGTAGCTCAGCGTCACGTAGCGCAGGCGAGCCCACGAGCCGTCTTCCACGAAAGCCGTCCCTGCCGCACCCAGAATGCTGGTGTAGTAGGTCTGGGTCAGTTCCACCGAGCGGGTGTTTTTGGCGTAGGCGGTGGGGTTGCCGGCCGCGTCGCGGGCCGTCACCACCACACCGTCGAACACCACCTGCTTGTAGCGGTCAGCGGTGCGCTCCGAAGTGCCTACGCGGGTCTGGTACCAGTCGTTGCCGTTCACCACCACGCCGCCCACGCGGAAGTCGAGCAGCGAAGTCAGCGACAGGCCTTTGTAGGTGAACGTGTTGGTGAGCTGCGTGGTGAAGCGGGGAGCCCGGTTGCCGGCGTAGGTGAAGGCCGAGTTGACCGACGGGTAGCCGGTGGTGGAGTTCACAATCATCTGGCCGTAGAACTCGCTGTTGGGGTCGGTCACGCGGGTGAAGTCGGTGGCGCCCAGGCCCGAGATGGGACGGCCGGGAAAGGAGCCCCCCTCGTGGATGTCGGTAATAAAGGCGTCGGACTGGTACACCACCGAGAGCGGGAAGGGCAGCTCTTCCACGCGGTTGGTGTTGTGGTAGAAGTTGGCAATGATGTCCCAGCTGAAATCTTTCGACTTAATGGGCGAGCCCGTCAGCGACACTTCCTGGCCTTCGTTGGTCACGATGCCGCCGTTGATGTACTGCAGGATGAAGCCGGCCGACTGGCTCACGCGGGGCGCGATAATCTGGTCCGACGTGCGCGAGCGGTAGTAGTTGAAGTCCAGGCCCAGGCGGTTTTTGAGGAACTGCAGGTTGATGCCGGCTTCGTAGGTGCGGGTGTTTTCGGGGCGCAGGTTGGGGTTCGAGCCGAAGAAGTCGTTGCGGAAACCGCCGCCGATGTAGGTGTTCTGCGTGAGGGGCGCCAGCACGCGGTAGGGCGGCGCGTCTTTGCCCACGCCGGCCACCGAAGCCCGGATTTTGCCGTAGTTCAGGATGTTGTTCTGCTCCAGGCCCAGGGCCTTGGTGAACTCGTAGCCCGCCCCGATGGAGCCGTAGAAGAAGCCCTTGCCGAAAATCTTGTTCTGGTCGGGCCGGGGCAGGGTCGAGGACTGGTCGTAGCGGCCCTGGAATTCGAGGAACAACTGGTTGAACAGCGACACGTTCAAACGGGCAAAGTTGCCGATGAGGTGGCGCTTGCTGTCACGCTGCAAAGCGTTGCGGTTCACCGTGTTGTTGAGGCCGATAAAGTTGGGGTTCTGGAAAATCAGGCCGAGGTAGTCCACGGCCTGGTCCAGGTTTTCTTCCAAGGTGTTGCCCAGCACCAGCGTGCCGCCCAGGTTGTCGCCAAACTCCTTGTTGAAGCTGGCCAGCGTGGTGGCCGTGGTCAGGCGGAACTGGTCCACCGTTTCGGCGATGCCGCCGTTCTGGTTGCCCACCTGCGAAGTGCCTACGGCGCGCACCGACGTGGTGCGCGAGGTGTAAAGGTCGGTGCCCAGGTTGTGGCTCAGGGTCAGCCAGGGAGCTACTTTAAAGCTCAGGCGCGCGTTGCCGATGAAACGGTTGGTGCGGTCGGTCTGGGGGTTGTTGTTCACCGTCCAGTACGGGTTGTCGGCGTCGGCGTCGGTGCCGTTGCCCAAGGCCAGCAGGCGGCGGCGGGTGCCGTCGGGGTTCAGGTAGTTGCGGGCATCGTCGTCGCGCGGCCAGTTCAGCAAGCTCAGCAGAAAGCCGCCCGACGAGCCAAACAGGCCCGGGCCCTGAATGGGCCGCTCGCCGCCCGAGGTCAGGTACTGGGCCGAGGCGCTCACCTGCAGGCGCGACGAGATGTCGGCCGTGCCCGAGAGGCGCACCGTGCTTTTGTCGTACTTGCTGCCCGGCGTCACGCCCTGCTGCTGCAGGTTGGAGGCCGACACGGCAAAAGTGGCCTTCTCTGAGCCGCCCGACATGTTCAGGAAGTTCTGGAAGGTATTGCCCTTGCGGAAAAAGTTGCCCACGTTGTCGTATACTTCCTCGCCGGGCGCAAAGCGCGGGCCGAACGAAATGCGCGTGGTGGGGTCGGCCAGGCCGCTGCTGCCGCGCTTGTACAGGCTCTGCATTTTGGGCAGGCGGCTCACCTCGTCCACCGAGTACTGGGTGCGGTAGTTGAGCGTGGTGGCGCCGGCCTTGCCTTTTTTGGTGGTGATGACCACGGCGCCGCCCGCCGCGCGCAGGCCGTAGAGGGCCGCGGCGGCCGGGCCTTTCAGCACGGTAATGCTTTCGATGTCTTCGGGGTTGAGGTCACCGGCGCGGTTCGAGGCGCCCACCGAGCGGCCCAGTAGGCCGTTAAAAGCCGAGCCGCCGCCCGGCGCCGTGCTTTCCTGAAACGAGCCGTTGTCCATAATCATCCCGTCAATGACGAACAGCGGTTGGTTGTCGCCATCGAGCGAGGTGCCGCCCCGGATGATGATGCTGGCGCCTTCGCCCGGCGCGCCGCCCGAAGACGTGATGTTCACGCCCGCGATTTTGCCCTGCAAGGCGTTCACCACGTTGGTTTGGCGCGAGTCGATGATGTCCTTGCTTTTCACTTCCTGCACGGCCGTCACCAAGGTCCGCTTCTCCTGCGGAATGCCGTAGGACGTCACCACCACCTCGTCGAGGCCGGTGGTGCTTTCCTTCAGGGCCACGTCCACGGCGCCATCGGCGGGCACGCTGCGCTCCTGCGAACCGTAGCCGATGAAGCTGAACACGAGCGTGGCGCCCGGCGCGGCCTGCACCGAGTAGCGGCCGTCAGTGCCGGAGGTGCTGCCGATGGTGGTGCCCTTCACCAGAACGGTGACGCCCGGTAGTGGGCTTTGGTCGGTGCTGGACGTGACGATGCCCGACACGGTGCGGGCCGTCGTCTGGGCCCAGCTGGGCGGCGCTAGCAGCACGCCCAGCAAAAGCAGGAATAGCCAGTAGGTTTTTTTCATGAGGAAGAGGTTTTGGTGGGGAAAAAGCGAATATACCCGCGGCGTATCGCAGCCGCTCGATGAGTGTAAAATGAACTTTGTGAACTTGGGGCGTCAAATGTGCGAAATATTCAGGTAATATTCCCCCAAACGTTTGCAGAAAAGTCGCATCTTGCAGGCGAAGTAATAGCGATGTTGATTTATTTGAATCGGCTTAGCAGCCACAGTTTCTAAGGGTTGCAAACCGTCTTTCTTCCGCTTCTGCCGATTGCCAGGTTCCACCTTTTCACCCTGCCCATGATTTCTCCTCTTGCCACTCTTACCGCCACGGCCGGCGCCCACCTGCCCGTGAGCATCTACGCCGATTCGGAGCTGGCCTCCGCCGCCGTAGCCGCCCAGATTGCCGACCTCATCCGCACCCGCACCGCCGAGGGCCGCCCCTGCGTGCTGGGCCTGGCCACCGGCTCCTCCCCCACCCGCGTGTACGAGGAACTGGTGCGCCTGCACCGCGAAGATGGCCTGAGCTTTCAGAACGTCGTCAGCTTCAACCTCGATGAGTATTACCCCATGGCGCCGGGCTCGCTGCAGAGCTACGTGCGCTTCATGCGCGAGTACCTGTTCGACCACGTCGACATCAAGCCCGAAAACGTGCACATCCCCGACGGCACCGTGCCGCCCGAGCAGGTAGCCGAGTACTGCCGCCGCTATGAGACGCAGATTCGTGAAGCCGGCGGCATCGATTTGCAGCTGCTGGGCATCGGGCGCACCGGCCACATCGGCTTCAACGAGCCCGGCTCCGGCCCGGCCTCCCGCACCCGCTTGATTACGCTGGACCACGTGACGCGTACCGACGCCGCTTCGGACTTTTACGGCGAGGAAAACGTGCCGCGCCGGGCCCTGACCATGGGCGTCGGCACCATTCTCGAAGCCCGCCAGATTGTGCTCATGGCCTGGGGCGAAGGCAAGGCCGCCGTGGTGAAGCGCATGGTGGAAGGCGAGGTAACCGACACGGTGCCGGCCACTTACCTGCAGCGCCACCCTGCCGTGCAGGTAGTGCTGGACGAAGCCGCCGGCGCCGAGCTTACGCCCCGCAAAACGCCCTGGCTCCAGGGCCTGCCCTGCGACTGGCACAACGCCGCTCTGGTGCGCAAGGCCGTGACCTGGCTGGCCCGCACCGTGAGCAAGCCCATCCTCAAGCTCACCGAGGAAGCCTACAACGAAAACGGCCTCTCGGAGCTGCTGGCGCAGTCGGGCCCGGCATACGACATCAACATCCGCGTCTTCAACGAGCTGCAGCACACCATCACCGGCTGGCCCGGCGGCAAGCCCGACGCCGACGACACCTACCGCCCCGAGCGTGCCGAACCATTTCCGAAGCGCGTGCTCATTTTTAGCCCGCACCCCGACGACGACGTGATTTCAATGGGCGGCACCCTGCTGCGGCTCGTGGACCAGGGCCACGAAGTACACGTAGCCTACCAGACTTCGGGCAACATCGCGGTGTTTGATGACGAGGCCATTCGCTTCGCCGACTTTGTAGCCGACTACGATGAGGCCTTCCACTTTGCCAGCGGCGAGCCGGCCGACAACCTCTATCACCGCGTGGCCGACTTCCTGCGCAACAAACCGCCGGGCCAGGTCGACTCCGACGAAGTGCAGCAGATAAAAGGGCTAATCCGGCGCGGCGAGGCCAAAAGCGCCCTGCGCTACGCCGGCCTCGACCCCGACGAGCGCGCCCACTTCCAGGATTTGCCTTTTTACGAAACCGGCCGCGTGCGCAAAAAGCCCCTCGGCGACGAGGACATCCGCCTGACGATGGAGCTGCTGAACCGCATCCAGCCCCAGCAGATTTACGCCGCCGGCGACCTCTCGGACCCGCACGGCACCCACCGCGTGTGTCTGGCGGCCATTTTCGAATCTATCCATCGCCTTAAAGCCTCCGGTACGCCGTGGCTCGACGACTGCTGGGTGTGGCTCTACCGCGGCGCCTGGCAGGAGTGGGACATCGACCAGATTGAGATGGCCGTGCCCCTCTCCCCGCAGGAGCTCACGCGCAAGCGCCGCGCCATCTTCAAGCACCAGTCTCAGAAGGACCGGCCCCTCTTCCCCGGCGCCGACCAGCGCGAGTTCTGGCAGCGCAGTGAGGCGCGGAACCGGACCACAGCCAAGATTTATGATGAGTTGGGATTGCCGGAGTACGAGGGCATTGAGGCCTTTGTGCGCTGGGAGTTCTGACCTGCACTGTCATCCTGAGCGTCGCGAAGGACCTTATCACGGTGGCTTCGTCTGCGTTGCTGCGAATCGTTCTTGCGTGATAAGGTCCTTCGCTGCGCTCAGGATGACAGATTGTTCCTATCAATTAAACAGCCAAAACACCATTTTCTCACCCTCAACCCCCTTTTTTATGCTGCAATCATACCGAGACAAGCTGGCCCGACACCTGGGCGGGCTTTTGCTGTTCCTGCTGCTGGTGGGGCCGCTGCTGGCCCAGGCCCAGGACCGGCGCTACACCCTGCAAGGCCGGGTGACCGACGCGGCCGGGCAGGGCTTGCCCGGCGCCACGGTGCTGCTGAACGGCACCACGATGGGCGCCTCCACGGGCGTGGACGGCGGCTATTCTCTCACGGCTACGGTGGCGCCGGGTAGCTACACACTCACCATTTCGCTGGTGGGCTACAAGTCGGAAGCGCGCCCGCTGACGCTCGGCCCCGACGAAACCGTGACCACCAATGCGACCCTGGCCGAGGCCCAGCAAAAGCTGGACGAAGTCGTCGTAATCGGCTCGACGGTGACCGTGAACCGGCGCGAGCTGGGCAACGCCATCAGCACCATTCAGGGCTCGGAGCTGACGCAGAGCGGCTCGGGCGGGGCCCTGAACTCGCTGCAGGGCAAGGTGCCCGGTGCCCAGATTACCCAGAACTCGGGCGACCCTGCGGGCTCCATTTCGGTGCGCCTGCGCGGCATCCACACGCTGGCGGGCTCATCCGACCCGCTGTATGTCATTGACGGCGTGATTGTGAGCAACGCCAGCACCAACGTGTCGCAACTGGCGCTGAGCAACGACATCGGGGTGGCCAACGCGGGCCAAAACCGTCTGGCTGACCTTAATCCGAATGACATTGCCAGCCTCAACGTCATCAACGGCGCGGCGGCGGCGGCCATCTACGGCTCGCGCGCGGCCAACGGCGTGGTGCTCATCACCACCAAGCGCGGGGCGGCGGGCGCGGCGCGCGTGAGCGTGAGCACCAGCGTGACGATGAACGAATTGCGCAAATCGGTACCCGTGAACACCTACGGCAAGCAGTTCGGCTTTGCGGGGCTGCGCCTCTACACCATCGGCGGAATTTCGCCGGCCCAGATTGCGGCCAACCCGGGCACCACGACCACCAGCATCACCCGCGCCGGTGTGGCTACGCCGCTGGCCACCAACCTGGTGGATGTACCGCGCTATAACTACTTCGACCAGATTTTCCAGAAGGGTTACGGCACCGACAACAGCGTATCTGTTTCCGGCGGCTCGGAGCGCACGCAGTACTACATTTCGGCGGGCTACCTCAAAAACCAGGGCATCATCAAGGGCACCGATTTCACGCGCTACAACCTGCGGGCCCGCGTGGACCAGCGCCTGACGGACTGGTTCAAGGTGTCGGCGGGTGTGAGCTATATCAACAGCTTTTCGAACGAGAAGGCCAACGGCAACGTGTTCTACAGCCCGATTAACTCGGTGAACATCACCAACAACATCTACGACATCACCCAGCGCGACGCCAGCGGCAACCTGCTGGCCGTGGAGCCCACCCGCGTGAACCCGCTCTCGACCATCGAGGACATGAAGTTTACGCAGGGCGTGAACCGCACCATCAGCGACGTGCAGCTGAACCTGACGCCGTTCAAAGGCTTTTCGCTGGACTACGTGTTTGGTGTTGATGCCTTTGCGCAGGTGGGCCAGGGCTACATCCGGCCCTACCCCTACCAGGCCACGGCCGGCCTGCCGGCGGCCCGTTACCCGCTGGGCTTCGCTTCGAACGCCAACAACGTGGCCCTGCAGCTGAACTCCGACCTGAACGCAGCCTACGAGTTGTCCTTCACCGAAGACCTGAAGCTAAACCTGCGCGCCGGCTACAACTACCAGTACAGCCAGCAGGAGCTCACGGCCACCCAGGGCCAGAACCTGGCGCCCTTCATCACCACCGTGAGCGGGGCCAGCAGCACCACCGTAGTGTCGAGCTACAACCTCGACAAGTTCTCGCTGAGCGGCTACTATGGGCAGGCCACCATCGGCTTCCGCAACCTGGCTTTCCTGACGGGGGCGCTGCGCCGCGACCAGGCCACGAAGTTCTCGCCCTCGCAAACCAACCAGCTCTACCCCAAAATCAGCGGCTCGCTGGTGGTGTCGGACCTGGGCTTCTGGCGCGATGCGGCCTACGCCAACACCTTCAACAGCCTGAAGCTGCGGGCCAGCTACGGCGAGGCCGGCAACCTAGTGATTCTGCCCACCTACGGCCGCTTCTACCAGTTCAACCCGGTGGGCTTCCTGGGCAAAAACACCCTCACGCCCGGCACCCAGCTGGCCAACCCCGACGTGAAGCCCGAACGCAACTCGGAGCTGGAATTTGGGGCCGACCTGGGCTTTCTGAAAGACCGCATCGGGCTGGGCATCACGGTGTATAACCAGCAAATCACCGACCTGCTGCTCCAGCGCAACCTGGCGGCCTCCACGGGCGGCTCGTCCATTTTCAACAACGTGGGCCGCATGGAAAACCGCGGCGTGGAGCTGCAGCTGACGCTGGTGCCCGTGAAAACCGAAAACTTCACCTGGGACGTGACGGCGCTCTATAACCGCAACCGCAACAAAGTGCTGGAGCTGCCCGGCTCGAACGGCAGCACCCAGACTATTTCCGTCGATAACGCGGCCGGCGCGCCGGTGTACTTGCTGGCCGGACAGCCGGCCGGCGTATTCTACGGCTCGGGCTACGCGCGTAATGCCGATGGCTCGCTGCTGCTCACGCCGCAGGGCTTCCCGCAAGACGAGCGCGCCACCGGACAGGCCGTGGGCGCCACCACCTTCACCCCCGCCCGCGAGGCCAACGGCCAGCCCAGCTACGCCGCCGGCTCGGCCATAGCCAACCTGATTATTGGCGACCCAAACCCGAAATGGACGGGCTCGCTGAGCACCAACCTCACCTACAAGAAGCTGAGCCTGCACCTGCTGGCCGACGCCGTGCAGGGCAACAGCGTGTTCAACGCCGACAAGCGCACCCGCCAGGGCGTAGGCCTTGGCGATTTGGCCGAGCAGGAACTGCGCGGCACGCTGCCGCGCGGCTACATCTTCGCCATCTACAACACCCAGGAATTCCGGGTCGACGACG
Organism: Hymenobacter convexus; assembly: GCF_030580955.1. Taxonomy (GTDB): domain Bacteria; phylum Bacteroidota; class Bacteroidia; order Cytophagales; family Hymenobacteraceae; genus Hymenobacter. The sequence continues at coordinate 45,400 of NZ_JAUQON010000014.1, forward strand.
GCTCCTTCGTGAAGCTGCGCGAGGCGGCACTGAGCTACACGCTGCCCACGCTCAGCAAGTACATCAGCAACCTGACTGTGTCGCTGGTGGGCCGCAACCTGATTTCGTGGGACAACTACAACGGCTTCGACCCCGAAACCAGCGCCGGCGGCTCCAACGACCTGCTGCGCGCCATCGACTTCGGCAACGTGCCCATTCCACGCACCTACCAGCTCAAGCTGTCGGCGTCGTTTTAATTCAGTTGAGCACATGCAATCGGTTAAAAGAACGTCATGCTGAGCGCAGTCGAAGCATCTCTACTGCGCAACGCAAATCATTTACTTCTGCGGTAGAGATGCTTCGACTACGGCTTGCGCCTCCGCGCAGCATGACGGCCTATTAGACAGGTGCTCCCTCCACTTCCCAGCCTTCATCCCAATGAAAAACCATACTCTCCTCGCAGCCCTGCTAACCCTGTCGCTTGGCAGCTGCAACAAAGAATACCTCAACCCCAGCTCGGCCCTGCAGCCGCAGGTCGTGACCTCGTCCGACGGGCTGATTACGCTCTGCAACGGCCTGCAGTACCGCTACAGCGCGGGCGGCCTGCTGAGTGTTATTTACAACTCGGTGGCGGCCGGCGGCCTCAGCACCCGCGAGTTGACCATTCTCAACGTGGGCAACATCGAAGAATATAACGTGAGCCTGGGCGGCGGCAGCGTCACCAACGCCAACGGCGTGGTGCGCAACCTCTGGACGCAGGCCAACCTGGTGAAAGCCAACGCCGACCTGGTGCTGGCCAACGTGGGCAACGCCCCCGAGGCGGGCACCCGCAGCGGCATCGTGGCCTACGCCAGCATTTTCCGGGCGCTGTCGTTGGGCACGCTGGCGCAATACTTCGAGCAAGTGCCGCTGGCGGTGCAGGAAAACGCGCCCTTCGTGCCCCGCGCGCAGGCCTTGCAAAACGCCGTGGCCCAACTCGAAACGGCCGCCACGCAACTGTCCGCCACGCCCGTTTCGGCCGATTTCAACGCCAAGATTGTGCCCGGCATCGACCTGCCCAACACCCTGCAGGCCCTGATTGCGCGCTACAGCCTGGAGGCCGGCGACTACGACAAGGCCATTGCCGCCGCCGGCCGCGTCGACCTCACCAAACGGTCCGTCTTCAACTACGACGACAACACCCGTAATCCCATTTTCGAGGTGGCCTTCGGCAACCGCAACGTGTTCGAGCCCTTCAACGCTACCTTGGGCCTGACCGGCGCGCTCACGCCCGAGGCCGGCGACCGGCGGCTGCCCTTCTACATTCGCACCAACCCCACGGCCACCCAGAACCTCGGCACGGGCTTCTACACGGCTAATAGCGCGCCCATTCCGGTGTACCTCCCGGGCGAAATGCTCCTGATTCGGGCCGAGGCCTACGCCCGCAAAGGCGACCTGCCCAACGCCGTTATCGAACTGAACCGGGTGCGGACCAGCACGGCCACCGCTACGTTTGCGGGCACGCTGCCCACCGCGCCTCCCGGCGCCGGGCTGGGGCCCTACGCCGGCCCGCTCACCGCCGCCGACATTCTCACCGACATTCTGCGCAACCGCGACATCGAGCTGGCCTTCCAGGGCTTCCGCCTGGCCGACAGCCGCCGCTTCGGCCGCCCCGCTGCCGGCACCACCGGCGCCGAGCGCAACCGCAACTTCTTCCCCTACCCCCGCACCGAGCGCGAAAACAACTCGCAAACGCCGACGGACCCGGTGCTGTAGGATTTGATAGTCCGCCTGACGTGGGCGCCTCACCCCCGGCCCCTCTCCAAAAGGAGAGGGGAGCCAAACGATTCATGACTTGTAGCATAACCGGTGCCCCCTCTCCTTTGGGAGAGGGGGTCAGGGGGTGAGGCGCCCGCGTCAGGCAGTCCCAAAATGGCGTTCTTGTGCCCTCAAAACTTCCTGATAAATCCATGAATTCCTACCTCGCCCGCCTCTGCCAACTGGCCGCCCAGCCCAGCCGTCGCATCATCGGCCTCATGTCGGGCACCTCGCTCGATGGGCTGGATGTGGCGCTGTGCCGCCTCACCGGGCACGGCCCCGGCACGCGGCTGGAGCTGGAGCAATTCCGCACTGTGCCATATGACGAGGACACGAAGGCCCGCATCCGCCAGGTGTTTGCCCGCGAGCAGGTGAGTTTGGAATACCTGACTTTGCTGAATCCGTGGCTGGGCCAGCTACACGCCCGCGCCGTGCTGGATTGCCTGCGCGAGTGGAGCATCAACTCAACTGAAGTGGACCTCATTGCCAGCCACGGCCAGACCATTTACCACGCCCCGCGCCACCAACACCAGCGCCCCGATTTTGCCCTGAATGCCACCCTGCAGCTCGGCGACGGCGACCACGTGGCCGTGGGCACGGGCATCATCACGCTCAGCGACTTCCGCCAGAAGCACATTGCGGCCGGTGGCGAAGGCGCGCCCCTGGCCGCCTACGGCGACTTCCTCCTGCTCAGCAGCCCCGAGGAGGAACGGCTGCTGCTCAACCTCGGCGGCATTGCCAATTTCACCTACCTGCCCCGCACCGGCGGCGACGCCAGCACCGCCTTCAGCACCGACACTGGCCCCGGCAACACCCTGCTCGATGCCACCGTGCGCGCCCACCACCCAGAGCTGGCCTACGACGAGGACGGCCGCCTGGCCCTGGCCGGCCGCGTGCATGAGGGCTTGGTGGCGGCATTGCTCGACCATCCATTCTTCGCCGCGCCCCTGCCCAAAACCACCGGCCCCGAGTTATTCAGCGCCGCTTACTTAGCCGAAGCCCAACACCGCACCAACACCGAAACGCTGACGCTGCAAGACGCCCTGGCCACCTTGGCCGAATTGAGCGCGCTGGGCGTGGCGCGGGCCGTGCAGGCAGCCTTTGCCCAGCGGCCCGCGCCCACGGCGGTGTACGCCAGTGGCGGCGGTGCCCACAACCCGGCGCTGATGGCCGCTTTGCAACGGCATTTGCCGGCGGCGCGCTTTGCCAGCACCGATGTGCTGGGTGTGTCGGGCGATGCGAAGGAAGCCATATTGTTTGCGGTGCTGGCCAATGAGGCGGTGGCGGGGCAACCGGTTTCTATTGGCACAGGGCGGCAGCGGGTGCCGGCCGTGGGCATGGGCAAGGTGTCGTTTCCGGGTTGAAATTGCCCGCACGAATGAAGAACGTCATGCTGAGCGCAGCTGAAGCATCTTGCGTGCCGAAGTAATCCAATCGATTGATTTGCATTGCGCACGCGAGATGCCTCGGCTGCGCTCGGCATGACGTTCTTTTGCTATTCAAATATCTCTCCCACCCATGCAAACGACTACCCAAGCCGCCGTCGAAACCACCGGTACGCTGCCGCTGGCGGAGGCCTCGCAACCCGGCCGCCTCATCAGCCTTGACGTGTTTCGGGGCCTCACCGTGATGGCCATGATACTGGTGAACAACCCCGGCGACTGGGGCCACATCTACCCGCCGCTGGAGCACGCCGAATGGAACGGCTGTACGCCCACGGACCTGATTTTTCCGTTTTTTCTGTTCATCGTGGGCGTGAGCCTGGTGTATGCGCTCGATGGCATCAAGCAGCACGGTGGACCGCAGGGCGCGGTGCTGGGTCGGGTGCTACGCCGGGCGGGCGTGCTGTTTGGGCTGGGGCTGCTGCTGTCGCTTTATCCGAAGTTTGACTTCTCGGTGGTCCGCATCATGGGCGTGTTGCAGCGCATTGCGCTGGTGTTTCTGGGGTGCAGCTTCATCTTTCTGAAAACCAACTGGCGCACCCAGGTGTGGCTGATTGTCGGCTTCCTCATCGGCTACGCGGTGCTGATGCAGTTGGTACCGGTGCCCGGCTTCGGCCCCGCCAACCTGGAGCCCGCCACCAACCTCGGCGCCTGGCTCGACCGCACCGTCTTCACCGAAGCTCACCTCTGGAAACAAAGCAAAACCTGGGACCCCGAAGGCCTGCTCGGTACCCTGCCGGCCCTCGGCACCGGCCTGCTGGGCTGCCTCACGGCCCAGTGGCTGCGCCGCAAAGACCAGGAGCCTGCCGCCAAAGTGGCCTGGCTGTTTGTGGCGGCGGGCGGGCTCATCATCTTCGGGCTATGCTGGGCGCCGTGGTTTCCCATCAACAAAGCGCTATGGAGCAGTCCCTATGTGCTCTACTGCGGCGGGCTGGCCATGGCTGGCCTGGCCGCGCTCTACTGGCTGTGCGACGTGCAGGGCTACCGCGCCTGGACGCGGCCGGCGCTGGTCTACGGCGTCAACGCCATTCTGGTGTTCTGCCTGTCGGCGTTGCTTTCGCGCACGTTCGGGCTGTTCAAGCTGGCGCTGCCCGGCGGCAAAACCGGGGGGCTGAAGGAGTGGCTCTACGAGTGGAGCATCGCGCCCTTTTTCCAGGACCCACGCAATGCCTCGCTGGTGGGCGCGGTCACGCTCATCGTCATCTGGTATTTCATACTGAACTGGATGTATAAGAAGGGCGTGGTGCTGAAGGTGTGATTTCGTTTTCGTCCTGTCATCCTGAGCGCAGCGAAGGACCTTATCACGTTGAGACAAATTGTTCTGGCGTGATAAGGTCCTTCGCTGCGCTTAGGATGACAGGTGGTGACGTTCTTTACGGCTTGGAAATCCATCCATACCTATGAAAATTCTCATAATCGGCGGCGGCAACATGGGCCTCACCTACGCCCGCAGTTTCGTGCGCGCCCACATCACCTCGCGGCTCGACCTGCGCCTGCTGGCCCGCTCGCCGGAGCGGGTGCCGGCGCTGGCCGCGCACGAAATCGGCACCGTGTGGGGCGCGCCGGCCGAGTGCGTGCCGGGCGCCAGCATCATCATTCTGGCTGTGAAGCCCCAGGACTCCAAAGCATTGTTTGAAGTGCTGCGCGACTACGTGCAGCCGCAGCAGGTCATCCTCAGCATTATGGCCGGCGTGCGCATTTCGACCATCCGGGAGGAGTTGGGTACGCCCAAGGTCATCCGGGCTATGCCCAACTTGCCGGCCCAGATTGGCATGGGCATGACGGCCTTCACCAGCACCGACGAGGTAACCCGGGCCGAACTGGTGCAGGTGCAAAACCTGCTCAGCACCACCGGTAAAACGGTGTACGTGGAAGAAGAAAGTGCCATCGATGCCAGCACGGCCATCTCGGGCAGCGGCCCGGCCTACGTGTACTACTGCATGGGCGCCCTCATGGACGCGGCCACCCAAATGGGCTTCGCCCCCGCCGAAGCCGAGCTACTGGTGAGCCAGACCTTCCGCGGCGCTGTGGAACTCTACTCCCAATCGGGCCTGAGCTGCGAGGACTGGATTGCCAAAGTGGCCTCCAAAGGCGGCACCACCGAGGCCGCCCTAAAAGCTTTTGGCGCCGGTGCAGTGCGCGAGGGCCTCATGGCCGGGGCCGGCGCCGCGCGCGACCGGGCCGAGGAACTGGGAAAATAGTTTGTACTCTATTATTGCTCCCGTTATTTGGGCATGACACTTCGTTTTCTTCCCCTCGCCGCCGCCTTACTTGCTGTGGGCGCACCTGCCAAAGCCCAATCCAATGCCCCTGCTACGGCTACTGCCGACAAAGCACGCCTCAATGCTCTCACTCCCGGCCAGCGCCAAGCTGCTTCCGAATTACTGGGCTCAATCTATACTGCTGAGTCTTTCATGAAAATCATCGACCAAATGCTGGCCGCTCAACTCCAGCAACGGCCGGAGCTGAAAGCCTATGAGCCCGAGATGCGAGCTTTTTTCTCAAAGTACATGAGCTTCGAAACGATTCGCCCCGACTTGGCCGAAGCTTATGCGCAGAAGTTCTCAGAATCAGAATTGCGTGAGGTTACGAAATTCTACCAATCTGCGACGGGCCGAAAGTTTGCTTCGATGATGCCGCAAATGATGCAGGCGGGGATGGAAATAGGCCAGCGCCGCGTCACGGAACACATCCCGGAACTACAGGAAGCCATCCAAAAAAAGATGGAAGCCAAATAGCAGTCAGGCGCTCTGCGATTTACTTTCAGAATCACGCCACCGAATACCCCGCGAAATCCTTCCGCAGCTGCGTTTTCAGAATCTTCCCGGTGGCCGTGTGCGGCAACGCATCCACGAATTCTACTGCGTCGGGCTCGCTGAACCGGGCCACTTTGCCCCGGAAAAAGGCCAGCATCTCTTCCTTCGACACATCCAGCCCCGGCCGGCGCACCACCACCAGCAAGGGCCGCTCGCTCCACTTGGCGCTGGGCACGCCGATGACGGCGGCTTCGGCCACGGCGGGGTGGGCCACGGCCAGGTTTTCGAGGTCGATGCTGGAAATCCACTCCCCGCCCGACTTGATGACGTCCTTCGAGCGGTCGGTGATTTGCATGAAGCCGTCGGGGGCGATGGTGGCCACGTCGCCGGTGCGAAACCAGCCGTCGGCCGTCATTTCGCCGGGCGTGGGCGCGCGGTAGTAGTCGCGCACCACCCAGGGCCCGCGCACCAGCAAGTCGCCGAAGGCCACGCCGTCGTGCGGCAACTCGTGGCCGTCGTCGCCCACAATCTTCATATCAACACCAAACACCACCCGGCCCTGCTTGGTCAGGATGGCCGCTTGTTCGTCGGCCGGCAGGTCCAGCTGGTTGGCTTTGAGGCGGCTGGCGGTGCCCAGCGGGCTGGTTTCCGTCATGCCCCAGGCGTGGGTGATGGTCACGTTCAGCTCGTCCACAAAAGCTTTCATCAGGGCCGGCGGGCAGCTGGAGCCACCTACCACCGTGCGCCGCAGCGTGCTGAATTTCCGGTGCCCTTCGCGCATAAACTGCAGCAGCGCCAGCCAGATGGTGGGCACCCCGGCCGAGAACGTGACGCCCTCGGCTTCCATCAGCTCATACAAGCTGGCGCTGTCCATGCCGGCGCCGGGCAGCACCAGCTTAGCGCCGTTGAGCGGGGCCGCGTAGGGCAGGCCCCAGGCGTTGACGTGGAACATGGGCACCACGGGCATTATCACATCCAGGGCCGAGCAGCCCAGCGAATCGGGCAGCGAGATGCCCAGCGCGTGCAGCACCGTGGAGCGGTGCGAATAGAGCACGCCCTTAGGCTGGTCGGTGGTGCCGGAGGTGTAGCAGAGCGAACAGGCCGTGTTTTCGTCGAAGCTGGGCCACTCGTAGTGGCCATCTTCGGCCGCCAGCAGGTCTTCGTAGCTACACAGCCCGGGCAGGGCCGACTGCTTGGGCAGGTGTTCCAGTCCGGCCAACAGCACCCATTTCTCCACGGTGGGGCACACCGGCGCCAGCCGCTCCACCAGGGGCAGAAACGTGAGGTCGAAGAACAGTAGCCGGTCCTCGGCGTGGTTGATGATGTAAACGAGCTGTTCCGGAAACAGACGCGGGTTGATGGTGTGGCACACCGCGCCGATGCCCGCCACGCCATAGTAAAGCTCGAAGTGGCGGTGCGTGTTCCAGGCCAGGGTACCCACCCGGTCGCCATTCTCGATGCCGAGCTGGTGCAGGGCCTGGGCCAGCTGCTTGGTGCGGCGGTTGGCGGCAGCGTAGGTGTAGCGGTGGATACCGCCCTCGGGCAGGCGCGATACAACTTCGGTATCGGAATGCCACTTGGCGGCGTGCTCGATGATTGTGGCCACACGCAGCGGCTCGGCCATCATTAGTCCTAACATAGCAGGGCGGTGGGAATGGGAGTAGGCCCGTAAGGTAGCAGATTTGAGCGTTATCTTCCGCTAAGCCTTCAGAGCGAGGTTTCTCGTGCCACCTCCGTAAAAGTGAGCCAGTTCAGGTAGTAACGCCAGCGTGTAGAAAGCAGAAAGCTCATCTGATAGTCCAGACGAGCTTTCTGCTTTCTACACGCTTCAATAATCTTTAATAATAACTGCCTACCGCGCCGCCTCAATGGCCAGCTGCAGCAGCGACGAGCGCACGCTCAACTCGGTCAACTTATTATTCCGACGCGTGGGGTGCACCCGGTTGGTGAGCAGAATCACCACCAAATCCTTTTCCGGCTCGACCCAGAAGTAGGTTCCGGTGAAGCCCGTGTGGCCGTAGCTGCGCTGCGAGGCCGATTTAGCCGAATTCACCGTCGGGTTGGCGGCGGGGCGGTCGAAGGCCAAGGCGCGCCGGTTGTCGGGGCAGAACTGGCAGCGGGTCCACTCGTCCATGATGGTTTTGTCGAACAGCTGCTGGCCGCCGTAGCGCCCGCCCCAGGCGTAGGTCTGGGCCAACTTGGCCACGTCGTTGGCATCGCCAAATAGGCCGGCGTGGCCCGAGAGGCCGCCGAGCAGGGCCGCGCCTTCGTCGTGCACGGTGCCGTGCAGCAGCTGCCGCCGGAAGGCCGAATCCACTTCCGTAGGCACGATGCGGCTGAGCGGAAAGCGGTTGGTGGGCCGGAAGCCCAGCGTGGTGGCGCCCAGCGGCCGGTACACCTGCTGCTGCAAAAATGCGTCGAACGTCTGCCCCGTGCGAGCCTTAACCAGTTCAGGATAAAGAATAAACGACAGGTCGGAGTACACGTAGCCCGGCTTCTCATTCAGCGGCGACTCCCCTATCTCCTTATATATGCGGGCCGGCAGCTTCTTGCGCGCCCACAGACCCTGCGCCACCGGCAGCGGAAACCGCGCCGACGAATCGGCTCGGAAATAGCGGCGGCGCATTTCGCCGTTCTTCTTCCGCAACTCCTGCCAAAACGGAATCCAGGCCTTGAGCCGGGCCTGGTGGGTCAGCACGTCGCGCATCTTCAAATCGGCCTTGTTGGTGCCGCGCAGGAAACTGAAATAGTTGCCCATCGCGCTGTCGGGGCTGAATTTACCCTGGCCCTGCAGCCGGAGCAGCGCCGGCGTGGCGGCCATGAGCTTGGTCATGGAAGCCAGGTCATAGAGGTCGTCGTTGCGCACCGGGCGGGGCACGGTCACTGATTTATCGGCATCTGCGACTCTGGTTTTTTTCTTGTTATCAATAGTCGCCACGTCGCCGAAGCCCGCGTACGTCTGGTTGCCATAGCTTTTGCGGAGCACCACCGTGCCGCGCCGGGCAATGAGCACCTGCCCGCCCGGAAAGGCTTGCGCCGCCAGCGCCCGGCCCACCAGGCTGTCCACGCGGGCTTCGAGGCGCGGGTCCATGGCTTCGTCCTCGGGGTTGGCGTAGCGCAGGCGGAAGCCCGGCACGGTGCGCAGCCCGAAGCCGCGCGGGTACCGGTCGCTCACCGTCACGGGCAGCCGGCCGGTGGCCGCGATGCCGCCAAAAATGGCCTGGGCGGCTAGGCTTTGGGCGTTTTCGCTTTCCTGATAGGCCAGCACCACGGCGGCGGCGCGGTCGAGGTCGCGCACCTTGGCCACGGCGTAGGCCGAGCCGAACACGCTGAGCACCAGGGTTTGCTTCTGGTCGGCCAGCTCGCGCAGCAGCAGGTTGTCTTCGGGCGTGATGCCGAAGCTGGTGGCGGGCAGGCGGCCCAGGTTTTGCAGCCCCACCAAAATCAGGTTGTACGGCTTGAGGGCGGCGCGCAGCTTCGTCAATTCATCGAGCGAAGGCGTGGCCGAAACGTGGAAATGCGCGGCTGGCGCGTAGTCGGCCACGGCTTTCTGGAAATCGGTGGTATCGCGCGGCGAGCCGCCGAGCACCAGCGTGGCAATGCGCAGCGTGTCGAGGCGCTGCAGGGGCAGCAGGTTGTTCTGGTTGCGCAGCAGCGTGATACTCAGCTCGGTTAAGCGGTGGCTGAGGTACTGGGCGTGCGGCGGGTTGAGGTCTTCGTAGAGGTTCTGGAGCTTGACGGGCCGGTAGTGGTTCAGGCCCGACCATTGCTTGAGGGCCAGCACGCGGCGGCAGTGCACGTCGATTTCCTGCTGGGTGAGGCGGCCGCTGTCCACGGCGGCGCGCACCATGCGCAAGGCCAGCGGAATGTTCTTGCTGAACTCCAGAATGTCGTTGCCGGCCATGATGGCGCGCACATCGGCTTCGCCCGCCGGAAACATGCTGATAACGCCGCGCATGTTCATGGCATCCGTGAAAATCAAGCCTTTAAAGCCCATTTCATCGCGCAGCAAACCCGTAATAATGGGTTTCGACAACGTGCTGGGCCCGCTCACTGTGTCCAGGGCGGGCACGTTGAGGTGGGCCACCATCATGCCGCCCAGCCCGCCCGCCATCAGGCTGCGGAAGGGCGGCAGCTCCAGCGAATCGAGGCGGCGGCGGTCGACGCGCACCGTGGGCAGGGCCAGGTGGGAGTCGGCGTCCACGTCGCCGTGGCCGGGGAAGTGCTTGGCCACGGCCAGGATGCCGGCGTCCTGCATGCCGCGCATGTATTGGCGGCCGTCGCGGGCCACGGCGGCCGGGTTTTCGCCCCAGCTCCGGAAGCCGATAACCGGGTTGGCGGGGTTGTTATTCACGTCCACCACCGGCGCGAAATTGACGTGCATGCCCAGGCGCTTGAACTGGTGGGCAATTTCGCGGCCCATGTCGTAGAGCAGCGTGGTATCGGTTTCGCCGCCCAGGCTCATCTGGTACGGGAATTTCACGATGCTGTCCAAGCGCATGCCCACGCCCCATTCGCCATCCAGCGCCACCAGCAGGGGCACTTTCGATTGGCTTTGGTAGCGGTTCAGCAGCTTGGCCTGCCGCACCGGCCCGCCCTGAAAGAAAATGAGCCCGCCGATGCCATAATGCTGGACGAGCGCCGAAATCGAGTCCTCGTCGATGCGCTTGCGGTTGGAATACGCGGCCACCATGAACAGCTGCGCGGCGCGCTGGTCGGGCGTGAGCGTGCGCATCACGCTATCGACCCAGGGCGAGTGCAGGTAGCGGGTGAAGGCCGGCGCTTTGGCGGCAGCAGGCTTAGAAACAGCCTTCTTGATATTGTTTTTTTTGGCTATTGACTTTTTTATCAGCACCCTGGCCGGAGCCGAAGGCTTGGCACTTCTTGGGTGTTGCGCTTGAGCTACAAAGGAGCAGCTGATTAAGAATAGTGAAACAAGGAAGGTGGGAAATGACAAGGCAGTAGCGTGAAGTGGATTTGGAATTGATGACTTGGCAAAAAGCAAGGCTCAAGCGCAATTTATTGCCGGCTCACCATAATCCTTCCCAAACTACCTTTTACTTGCCAATAAAGGCGACTCTGCTACTGCTAACACCCCGGTCCCAATTGGGGAATCCTATTTATATAAAACAAATTAACTATTTATATTCTAATTATCGGCTTTTTTTTAATCAAAAACTCATTGATTATCAATTATTTTATACTATTAATGTCGTGCTTAATGGAATTACCCCTACGTTATTATTCTTTATTTAGTTTCATTTCAAGACACTTCTCTTGTAACTTGCGGCCAAACTTGCAAAAAAACAACATAAGCTATGACTAAATCTACAGATTCATTGCGGTCTTCCTCGCTCACTGGCTCCGGCTTGTCCGTAGTGAAAACTGCAATACTCTTCCTGTGCGGGCTGCTATTCTTTTCGGCTGCCGCCCAGGCCCAGTCAGCGACGTACTACTGGCAGGGCGCTAACGGAACCAGTGCCAACTGGGCCACTGCCGCCAGTTGGAACACCGTCCCGACGGGCGGCGGCCTGACTCGCCTCACTCAACTGGACAGCGACATCCTCATCATTCAGGGCGGCACCACGGCTTCGCCCAAGATTGTGAGCGTAAACTTTGGCAGTTCGGGGACTACCTCCTCGCAGTCGATTGGCCGGCTCATCCTTCGGGGCAACGTGGAACTGCACGTCCCGACCGCTAACAACGCGGCCACCTTCAAAAACATCACCATTACGGGCCGGGCCCTGCTCACCGGTACATCCTTCGACGAAACCACCACAGCGATTGACGATTTGGTGGCCGAAAGCGGGTCCACGGTCAAGGTTATTGGCGACGGCGCGAACGGCAACAACAACACGCGTTCAAACCTCAATTTTTTAATGGGCACCAACACGGGGCCTTTTCCCAACGCCACGGCCAACATAGCCGGCGCCCTGACGTTTACGAATGCGTCCAGTAGCAACGGCAACGGTCTGGTGACGCACACCTTCCAGGGGGCCACGGCCGGCACGGTACGTTTTGTGAGCGGGGGTTCGCTCTCCATCGTCTACGCCGGCAGCGGCGACGCGTACACCGGCGCTTCCTTCAGCGGCGCCACCGGCTTGGCGGTCTTTGAAAGCGGCGCCACGCTAAACCAGGAAGTCGCTTCCGACAATTACGGCCCGGTTTCGTTTTTGGCGGGGAGCACGTTCCAGTACCGGGGCGGCAGCTTTGGCCCGCTCACCACCGACCGGACCTATGGCAACCTGGAATTCGCGGGCGGCACGGCCACTGCCAGCGGCGCTCAGACGCTGACGGTGCTCAACGACCTGACGATGACGGCCGGCGTGTTCAACGACAACCTCACGGGCGGCTCTACGGGCACCGGCACCGTGTTGCAGGGCAATCTGCTGGCCAATGGCGGCACACTGAACTTTACCCCCAGCGGCGGGGCCGGCCGGGTAGGCTTTAACGGCTCCTCGCTTCAAACCATCAGCGGCGCGGGCACCCTGAATTTTGGCGTCAACGCGCACGTACAAATGAACAACAGCGCGGGCCTTACGCTCCAGCGGAGCGCGCAGGTAAACGGCTTGCTCATCCTGACCACGGGCATCATCAACACCACGAGCACGGCCCTGCTGACGCTGGGTGCCGGTGTGGACGCTCAAGGCGGCAGCTCTGCTAGCTACGTTAACGGCCCGGTGGCCCACATTACCAGTGCCGGCACCAATTCGAACATTATTTTCCCGGTCGGGAAAAGTGGCAACTACCGTCCCCTCTTTCTGAACACCACCGGGCAGTCGGCCGCGGCTACGTATGTGGGCGAGCAGATTGAAACCGCTCCTAACCAGACCCTGACGGCTCCGCTCACCCGCGTTTCGTTCCGCCGGTATTTTCAGTTAGCGCCCACTGCGGCCGTTACGCTCACCAACGCTACGGTTACCATCACCTTCGGCGTCGATGACTTTGTTAACTACCCGGCTGACCCCACCTTTGTAATGGCCATCCGCAACGCGGCCAACACGTGGTCCAGCATTGGCAACTCGGCCAGCACGGGCACTGCCACCAACGGGGCGCCCGTTGCTGGTTCATTGACCTCCGCACCTTTTACCTCCTTCCCCACTACCACTTCGGGCTTCTCGCTGGCCAGCACCAGCACGGCCACCGGCTACCCCGGCGTGAACCCCCTGCCGGTGGAACTGACCAAATTCACGGCCACCACCAAAGCCAGCGGCATTGTGCTGGACTGGGCCACGGCTTCGGAAAAAAACAGCGCCGTCTTTGAAGTGCAGCGCAGCGCCGACGGCGAGTCGTTCCAGACGATTGCCAAAGTGGCCGCGCAGGGCAATAGCGTAGTAGCTCACAGCTACACCGCGCTCGACCGCACGCCCCTGGCAGGCGTCTCGCAATACCGCCTGCGTCAGCTCGATGCCGACGGCACGGTGGCCTACTCGCCGGTGGTAACGGCCCGCTGGGCCGTGGGCGGCGAAGCCAGCGTGTACCCCAACCCGACCAAAAGCACCCTGTTTTTCGGCAGCCTGGCCGCACCGGCCAAGTTCCGGGTGCTGAACGGCCAGGGCCAGGCCCTGCTCATCGGCACCACGTCGGCCGCCGGCCTGGATGTGCAGCCCCTGCCCGCCGGCATCTACCTGCTCGAAATCGTGACGGAAAGCGGCCGGAGCGTTCAGCGCTTCGTGCGCGAATAGTTATCGGCTTAGCACCCTAAAAAAGGCCCTGTTTCGTAGGAAGCAGGGCCTTTTTGCGTTTAAACCAATGGCCTTTTTAGGGCCGTGCTTTTGCCCTTTCCGGCCAGCAGCCGTAGTAAGGCAGCGAGGAGCAGCTGTTTTTCCTGCTTCTGCCCGTTATCAATGGCTTTTATTCTCGATGGATGGCGCGGCTGCCGGGTGCTGGCCCTGGCAATGGTGGGCGCGTGGTTGGGCGCCTGCAGCGGCAACGCGCCCCTGGAGCAGTCGAGCGGCGGCTCGGGCCGCTCCACGGCGGTACAACTCGATACCACGGCCACACTGCCCACCGAAACCTGCCGCCTGCTCACACCCCGCGAGGTGGGCGACCTGACCGGGCAAGCCGTGCAGCAACAAGCCGGGGGCGACGCCTGCCGCTTCGTGCCGGAAGGCCAGGCCAACAGCCCCGACGCGGTGGTGGTGGTGTCGTACCGGCCGGCCTCGGCCTTTGCCATCGTACAAACCGGCAACCGCCTGAAGCGGCGCAATATTTTGTCCGTGAGCGGACTGGGCCACGAGGCGTATTACGATGACATGCATGGAGACTTGTACGTGGGGCTGCCCGGGCGCACGCTCGTCATCGGCCTGCCACGGCCCGACCGGAGCTACTCGCGCTGGCAGGTGGCCAAGGCGCTGGGGCAGCGGGCGGTGGCGCGCCTGGCCGCCGAACCGGCACCGGCGCAGTAGCCGGAGGAAATTGGGCGGGTGTCAGGCGGCTTCGTAGCTTGCGGCACATTCCTATTGCTCATGAAAAAAATCGCCCTCGCTGGCCTCATCGCTGCGGCGCTCACCACGGCCTGCAACCAAACTAAAACCTCAGAAACGGCCACGGCCGTCAACGGCACAACCGCTACGGCCGATTCCACGAAGGGCCTCAATGGCTTGTTTGCCAGCTTTTGGGAACAGCAGTCGCGGCTCGACCCGCTTTCGGCCACGGCCCAGGGCGACAACCGCTTCAACAACCTGCTGCCCAACGACCAGACCCAGGCGTTTCGGGACACGCTGCGCACCTTTTACCAGGACTACCTGACGCGGCTGGGCAAGTTCGACCGGGCAGGGCTGGACGAGAACGATAAAATCAGCTACGACATCTTTCAGTACGACCTCAAGCAGCGCGTGGACGGGCTGAAGCTGAACACCTGGATGCTGCCGTTTCAGCAGTTTTGGGGCTTGCCCATCAGCATGGGGCAGTTTGGCTCGGGGCAGGGCAACCAGCCCTTCAAAACCGTGCAGGACTACGACAACTGGCTGGGCCGGGTGCGCGGCTTCACGGTGTGGGCCGACTCGGCCATTGGCAACTTCCGGCGCGGCATGAAGGCCGGCGTGGTGCTACCCAAGGCCTTGGTGGAGAAGATGATTCCGCAGATGCGCGCCAAGGACATGCAGGTGACGGACGCGACCAAGTCGCTGTTCTACGGCCCCATCACGCGCTTCCCGAAGGAGTTTTCGGACGCGGACAAAAAGCGGATTACCGCCGAATACCAGAAGGCTATTCTGACGGAGATTGTGCCGACTTACAAGAAGCTGGGCGACTTTCTGGCCAACGAATACCTGCCAAAATCCCGCGCCACCAGCGGCATCAACGCCGTGCCGGGCGGGCCAGAAATCTACCGCTACTACGCCAGCTACTGGACTACGACCGACAAAACCCCGGCCGAAATCCACGCCCTGGGCCTGCGCGAGGTGGCCCGCTTGCGCGCCGAGATGGAGCGCATGAAAACCCAATTGGGCTTCAAGGGCACGCTGCGGCAGTTCTTCGAGAGCCTGAAGCACGACCCCAAGGCCATGCCCTTCAAAACGGCCGAGGAAGTGCTGGCCGGCTTTCGCAAGATTCAGGAAACCATCGACCCGAACCTGAAAAAGATGTTCGGGCGGGTGCCCAAGTCGCCGTTTGAAATCCGCCGTACCGAGGCTTTCCGCGAAGCCTCCGCGTCGGCTGAGTACAACCAGGGCTCGCCGGACGGCACGCGGCCGGGCATTTTCTACGTGCCCCTGCCCAAGCCCGCCGAGTACAACGTGACCCAAGGCATGGAGTCGCTGTTTTTGCACGAGGCCATTCCGGGCCACCACTACCAGATTTCGCTGCAGCAGGAAAACACCAGCCTGCCCAAGTTCCGCCAGTTTGCCGGCTACGGCGCCATGACGGAGGGCTGGGCCCTCTACTGCGAGAGCCTAGGCAAGGAGCTGGGCCTCTACAAAGACCCCTACCAATACGTGGGCGCGCTGAACGACGAGATGCTGCGCGCCGTGCGCCTGGTGGTGGACACGGGCCTGCACACCGGCCAGCTCACCCGCGAGCAGGCCATCGCCTACATGCTCGACAACATGCCCGCCAGCGAGGAAGACGACACCTCGGCCATCGAGCGCTACATGGCCATCCCGGGCCAGGCGCTGGCCTACAAAATCGGCCAGCTGAAGATTCAGGAGCTGCGCGCCCGCTACGAGAAGCAGCTGGGCAGCAAGTTCTCCCTCAGCAACTTCCACGATGAGCTGCTGAAAGACGGCGTGATGCCGCTGGCCGTGCTCGAAACCAAGATGGACGCCTGGGCGAAGACGCAGCAGTGAGCAGTGAGCAGTGAGCAGTGAGCAGTGAGCAGTGAGCAGTGAGCAAAGGAACGTCATGCTGAGCATTCTGCGCATTAAGCAGAGGACCGAAGCATCTCTACCGCTTCGTTGAATTGATTTACTGTTGCATTAGAGATGCTTCGGTCCTCTGCTTGATGCGCAGAATGCTCAGCATGACGTTCCGGATTCAGAACGCTTTCTATACCAACCCAGCAAAACCCCGCATCGGCTCGTCCCGGTGCGGGGTTTTTGCTGCACATAATTGGAATAAAGGTGGCTCCATGCGTCAAAAAGACGTAGATTGCCAGCTTATTCAATTCTTGATGCGGAAGTTGGTTTTCGTTTTGCTGGCGGCGCTGGGGTTGCTGGCGCGGCCAGCCGGGGCCCAGGCGCCGCCCGCCAGCCGGTCCGGCGCGGCGGCGGTGCTCCTCGCCAACTTGTTCAATACCTACTGGGAAGACCGCGCCCGGCTGTTTCCGCTGGCGGCTATGGCCCAGGGCGATAACCGCTACAACGACCGCCTGCCCAACGACCAGACGCAGGCCTTCCGCCAGCAGCAGCAGCGCCTCTACCGCCGCTACCTCAACGACCTGTTGAACATCGACCGCGCCCGTCTTTCGGCCGAAGACAAGCTCAGCTACGACATTTTTCAGTACGAAATGCGCACCCGGCTCGACGGCCTGCGCCTGAATACCTGGATGATGCCGCTGGACCCGTTTTTCAGCGTGCCCAACACCCTGGCGCAACTGGGCACGGGCACCGGGGCGCAGCCTTTCCGCACGGTGCGCGACTACGACAACTGGCTGGCGCGCGTCGACCGGTTCCCGGTGTGGGCCGACTCGGCCGTGGCCAACTTCCGGCTGGGCATGAAGGCGGCCGTGGTATTGCCGCGCGTGGTGGTGCAACGCATTGTGCCCCAACTGCAGGCCCAGGTAACTTCTGACGTGCTTCGCAGCCCGTTCTACGGCCCGGCCCTGCACTTTCCGGCCGGCTTTTCCGATGCCGACAAGGTGCGGCTGGCGGCGGCCTACCAGCAGGCCATTGCCACCGATTTGGTGCCGACCTACCGCCGGCTGGCCGATTTCCTGCAGAACGAATACCTGCCCCAGGCCCGCACCAGCACCGGCCTGAGTGACGTGCCCGGCGGCGCCGAAATGTACCGCTACGACGTGCGCCTGATGACGACCACCGACCGCACGCCCGACGCCATTTACCAAACCGGCCTGGCCGAGGTGAAGCGCATCCGGACCGAGATGGAGGCCATTAAGCGGCGCGTGGGCTACCGGGGCTCCCTGGCGGGCTTTTTTACCTACCTGAGCAGCAACCCCCGGTTCAGCCCCTACCAAACCCCCGACCAGGTGCTCAATGCCTTTCGCGGCATTCAGGCGCGCGTGGCGCCCAACCTGGCCAAGCTGTTTGGCCGGGTGCCCCGGTCGCCGTTCGAAATTCGCGAAACCGAGAAATTTCGCGAACCAACGGCCACGGCCGAATACAACCGCGGGGCGCCGGATGGCTCCCGGCCGGGCATTTTCTACGTGCCCATCCTCGATGCCACTCAGTTCAACGTGACCTCGGGCATGGAGTCGCTGTTTCTGCACGAAGCCATTCCCGGGCACCACTACCAGCTCTCGCTGCAGCAGGAAAACACCGGCCTGCCCAAGTTCCGGCGCTTTGCCATGTACCCGGCTTTCAGCGAAGGCTGGGGGTTGTACTGCGAGTCGTTGGGCCGGGAGCTGGGCCTCTACGCCGACCCCTACCAGCGCATGGGCGCGCTGGGCGACGAAATGCACCGCGCCCTGCGCCTGGTGGTGGACGTGGGCCTGCACACCAAAGGCCTGACGCCCGACCAGGCCATTGCCTACCTCATGGCCAACGAGCCCATCGGCGAATCGGCCGCTACGGCCGAAGTGGAGCGCTACCTGGCCATGCCCGGCCAGGCCCTGGCCTACAAAGTAGGCGCCTTGAAGCTGAGCGAGTTGCGCACCCGCTACGAAAGGCAGCTTGGCCCCAAATTCAACCTGCGGGCGTTCCACGACGAGATTCTGGCGGGCGGCAGCATGCCGCTGGCCATTCTGGAGCGCCACATGGATGCCTGGGCGGTGCGCCAGCGGTAGGGTCGGCCTGCGTAGCTGCGCCAGAGAAGGAATAGTCTGAATTGTAGCGCCCGGCTTACATTGCCGGGCAATTCTGCTTTTTAGCCAAACTTTCTGAAGAATGATTCAACTCTTTACTCCTATCGGGCGCTTGGCCATGGTGCTGGGCCTGAGCGCAGCGGTGGCCTTTGTCCCTGCTGCCGGCCGTGCGCAAATGGCCCCGCCCGTTACGGCTCCGCTCGATGTGGCGGCCGTGGACGCCGTGGTGGCCCGCACCCTGAAGGGCTTCGATGTGCCCGGCATAGCGGTGGCGGTGGTGAAGGACGGGCAGGTGGTGATGGCCAGGGGCTACGGCGTGAGTTCACTGAAAACCAAGGCGCCACTGGACGCCAACACCCTGTTTGGCATTGCCTCCAACACGAAAGCCTTCACCGCGGCAGCGCTGGGGCTGCTGGTGGACGAGGGTAAGCTGCGCTGGGACGACAAGGTGACGGACTACATCCCCGAATTCCGGATGTACGACCCGTATGTGACGGCCGAGTTCACGGTGCGCGACCTGCTGTGCCACCGCAGCGGAATGGGGCTGGGCGCCGGCGACTTGATGTTTTTCCCCGATTCCAGCGACTTCACGGTGAAGGACGTGATTCACAACCTGCGCTATTTCAAGCCGGTGTCGTCGTTTCGCAGCAAATTTGACTACGACAACAACCTCTACATTGTGGCGGGCGAAGTGGTGACGCGCGTGGCCAAGCAGCCCTGGGCCGAGTTTGTGGAAACCCGCCTGCTGAAGCCACTGGGCATGACCCGCACCGCCACCGATTATTCGCGCCTGCCCGACCCGACCAACGTGATTGACGCCCACGGCCAGATAGACGGCAAGGTGCAGGTGATTCAGCGCGACCGGGGTGCGTTTGCCGCGCCGTGCGGCGGCATGTACAGCAGCGTGAACGACCTGAGCAAGTGGGCCCTGATGCTGCTGGGCGGCCCCGGCGCCCCCGCGCCGCTCCTGAAACCGCGGACGCAGTGGGAGCTGTGGTCGCCGCAAACCATTCTGCCGGTGGGCCCCGGCCCGTCGCCCTACAACACGCACTTTTACGCCTACGGCTTAGGCTGGTTCCTCAACGATGCGCGGGGCTATAAAGTGGTGTCGCACACCGGCGGCGAGGTGGGCATGGTCACCAAGGTGCAGCTGGTGCCCGAGCTGCACCTGGGCATCATCGTGCTTACCAACCAGGAGGAAGGACTGGCTTTCAATGCCATTACGAGCCACATTTTAGACCACTACCTGGGCGTGACGGGCCAGGACCGGGTGCAGGAAATGCTGGGCTACAAGCAGCAAGGGGCTACCGAGTCGGACCAGGCGGTGGCCGCCGCCTGGAAGCAGGTGGCCCTGGCCCAGAAAGCCGCACCCAAAAAGCCGGACTACAGCGCTTATGTGGGCCATTACCACGACGTCTGGCTAGGCGATGTGAACGTGTACCAGCAGGGCCCGCAGCTCTGGCTGCGCGCCGTGCGGGCGCCGCGCCTGGTGGGCCAGGTGCTGCCCTACCGCGGCAGCACCTGCGTGGTGCGCTGGAAGGCCCGCAGCTTCAACGCCGATGCCTTCGTCACCTTCGCCCTCGACGACCAGGGCCGGGCCTCGGGGCTGAAAATGAAGCCGATATCGCCGGCCACCGATTTCAGCTACGACTTTCAGGATTTGGATTTGCAGCGGGTGGCCGAGCCGATGGCTACTAAAGCTCAGTAGCCTCACTTGCCCATGCGCATGGAATTTAGAAAAGCTCCGTTCGCGGGGCTTTCTTTTTGCCCCGTCGCCAGCGGTGCAACCGTTGGGCAAACCGCGCTACCTTTCCTCTTTCAATCGATGCCCACCCCTATTTTTCTCCGCTCACTTATGCCCAAGTACGTACCGGCCCTTGTCACGGCCGCGACCTTTTTTGTTTCGGCCGTTGCCGGAGCCCAGCAGCGGCCCGTGCGCACGGCCGAGGACTACGCCCGCGCCGAGCGCGCCCTGGGCTACAACACGCAGGCCCTGATAGACCACAGCGCCGGCCAGCCCAACTGGCTCGCGGGCGACCGGTTCTGGTACCGCACGATGACGGCCCAAGGCAGCGAGTTCATCCTCGTGGACCCGGCCCGCAAAACCCGCGTCCCGGCTTTCGACCACGCCAAGCTCGCCGCCGCCCTCTCCACGGCCAGCGGCAAAAGCTACGAGGGCAGCCGGCTGCCTTTCCGCACCTTTTCGTTTGCGCCCGATGAGAAATCCATCGCCTTCACGGCCGGCGGCAAAAGCTGGAAATACGACCTGGCCAGCGGCCAGCTGAGCCCCGATACCGCGCCGGCCGCCAAGCCCAGCCCCAATGCGGAGAACGAGATAGAGTCGCCCGATGGCACGCTGGCTGCCTACATCAAAGACGACAACCTGTGGGTGCGCGACACCAAAACCAACCAAAGCACCCAGCTCACCACCGACGGCGCCAAGGACTACGGCTACGCCACCGACAACGCCGGCTGGACGCACAGCGACAAGCCGGTGCTGCGCTGGTCGCCGGATTCGCGCAAAATCGCCACCTTCCGGCAGGACCAGCGCCAGGTGGGCGACATGTACCTCGTGACCACCAACGTGGGCCACCCGACGCTGAAAAGCTGGAAATACCCGCTGCCCGGCGACAAGGACATTGCCATGATTGAGCGGGTCGTCATCGAAGTAAATCCCGCGAAAGTGGTGCGCTTCCAGATGGCGCCCGACCCGCACCGCGGCTCGCTCTCGGATGATATTTCGAGCAGCGGCACCTTCGATGACGTGGACTGGAGCCCGGACGGCCGCGAGTTGGCGTTTGTGTCGACCTCGCGCGACCACAAGGAAGAAAAAGTGCGGGTGGCCGATGCCGCCACCGGCGCCGTGCGCGATGTATTCAGCGAAAGCGTGGCCACGCAGTACGAGTCGGGCCAGGGCGCGATTAACTGGCGCTACCTGCCCAAGAAGAAGGAAATAGTTTGGTACTCGGAGCGCGACAACTGGGGCCACCTGTACCTGTATGACGCTGGCAGCGGCAAAGTGAAGAACCAGATTACCAAGGGCAATTTTGTGGTGACGCAGCTGCTGAGCGTGGACGAGGCGAAGCGCCAGGCGTATTTCCTGGCTGATGGCCGCGAATCTGGCAACCCTTACTTCACGCACCTCTACCGCGTGGGGCTCGATGGCAAAAACCTCACCCTGCTCACGCCCGAAGCCGGCAACCACCAGGTGATGGTATCGCCCTCGGGCCGCTACTTCGTGGATACCTATTCGCAGCCCGACAAGCCGGGCGTGACGGTGCTACGCGCCGCCGACGGCAAGCTGATTTCGACCTTGGAGAAAACCGACATCTCGCGCCTCACCGCCACCGGCTGGAAGGCCCCCACGCCCATCACGGTGAAAGCCCAGGACGGCCAGATTGACCTGTACGGCCTGATGTTCACGCCCTCGAACCTGGACCCGAGCAAGAAGTACCCCATTATCAACTACATCTACCCGGGGCCGCAGGGCGGCGGCGTGGGCAGTTGGTCGTTCTCGGCCGCACGCAGCGACCACCAGGCGCTGGCCGAGCTGGGCTTTGTGGTGGTGGTGATTGAGGGCAGCTGCAACCCCTTGCGCTCGAAGAGCTACCACGACGCCTGCTACGGCAACATGGCCGAAAACACGCTTTCGGACCAGGTGACGGGCATGCGCCAGCTGGCTCAGAAATACCCCTACATCGACCTGGACCGGGCCGGCATCTGGGGCCATTCGGGCGGTGGGTATGCCACGGCGGCGGCCATGTTCCGCTACCCCGATTTCTTCAAAGTGGGCATCTCGGAATCGGGCAACCATGAAAACCGCAACTACGAAGACGACTGGGCGGAGCGCTACCTCGGCCTGCTCAAAACCAACGCCGACGGCACCACCAGCTACGATAAGCAGGACAACGCCAGCTTCGCCAAAAACCTGAAAGGCAAACTCATGCTGGCCCACGGCCTGATGGACGACAACGTGCCGCCCTATAACACCATGCTGGTGGTGGAAGCCCTCACCAAAGCCAACAAAAGCTACGACCTGGTGGTATTCCCGAACGCCCGCCACGGCTACGGCCAGTATTCGCCCTACATGACGCGCCGCCGCTGGGACTACTTCGTGCAGAACCTGGCCGGCGCCGACGCCCCGCACGACTACGAACTAAAGATGAAGCCCGACCCGCGCAACGCCGTGCAGTAAGGAGCGGTAGTTAGGTCAGGAAAGAGCGTCATGCTGAGCGCAGCCGAAGCATCTTGCCCGCAATAAGTAATCCTTTCGATTGGGTTTACTATTGCGGCAGAGATGCTTCGACTGCGCTCAGCATGACGTTCTTCTCTTTTCCTCCAAAACGGCTATGCAAATCATTCACCCAAAACCGTTTCCGTCATTCCAGCTTCTCGGGCTGCTGGTGCTTTTACTGCTCCTGCCCCGCCTCAGCCCGGCTCAGCGCCGTTTCGAGCTGGCCGACATCAGCCGCGTGGTGAACGTGGGCGACCCGCAGCTCTCGCCCGATGGCAAAAGTATTCTGGTGGTGGTGTCGCGCCCCAACCTCAGTACCAACCGCAACGAGGCCGAAGTGGTATTGATGGACGTGGCCAGTGGCCGGCAGCGCGTGCTGGTAGCTGGCCGGCCCACCGTGAAGCAGCCGCGCTGGGCGCCCACCGGCGACCGGGTGGCGTTTCTGGCGCGCACCGGCACGGGCAAGGAGGCGCACACCCAGCTTTTCGTACAGAACCTGGCTTCCGGCGAAGTGCGTCAGTTGACCACGGCCGTTGAGAACGTGCAATTGTATAGCTGGAGTCCGGCTGGTACGGCCCTCGCCTACTCGGCCGCCGATGCGCCGGCCAACGCGGCGGAAGTGGCCCGCGGCAACGACAGCTTCGAGGTGGGCAACGGCAGCGTGACCGCCACCGCGCCGCCCGCACCCGACCATATCTGGCTGGTTTCGGCCACCGATGGGCAGCCCGCCCGGCGCCTCACCAGCGGCCCGCTCAGCTTGCCCGACGATTCTTCCGCCCCCTTCGCCTGGGCACCCGATGGCCGCACGCTGGCCTGTGTGCTGCGCCCCAGTGCCCAAACCGGCGACCAGGAAACGGCCGTGTACACCTTGGATGTAGCTACCGGTGCCCTGCGCGAGTTGCCCGGCTCCCCGCATCGCGTCGATTTGCCCGCTTACTCGCCCGACGGCAAGTGGCTGAGCTATCAGACGCCGCGCGAGCCACCGTTTTTTGAATCGTTGGAGTTTGACGTGGTGCCGGCGGCGGGCGGCCCGGCGCGCCACCTCTGCCGGGCGCTCGACCGGAATTTGCAGCGCGCCCTGTGGAGCCCTGATAGTAAAAGCCTGTTTGTGGGCGGCAACGACGGGCCTACGGTTTCCATCTGGCAACAGGGGCTGGATGGCAAAAGCCGGAAGCTGAAACTGGGCCCGGTGTCGCCGAACGGCAGTTATTGGGTGGAGATGAGCGTGGGCCGGCGCAACGCCATAGCCGTCACGGCCAACGAGCCGGGCCGGCCTGCCGAGTTGTATTACCTGGCCTCGCCCACCGCCGCCCCGCGCCGCCTCACCGATTTCAACCACGAAACCGCCGCGCTGGCTCTGGGCCGCATGGAAGCCGTGGAGTGGCAGTCGGACCAGCTGCGGCCCGACGGCATCCTCACCTACCCGCCCGATTTCGACCCCGCCAAAAAATACTCGCTGGTGCTGATGATGCACGGCGGGCCGTCCAACGCCTCGCGGGCGGCGTTTTACGGGCTGGGGCAGGCGGTGGCGGCGCACGGCTACGTGGTATTTCAGCCCAATTACCGCGGCTCCGATAACCTGGGCTATGCTTTCCAGCGGGCCATTCGCGACGATGCGGGCGCGGGGCCGGGGCGCGACGTGCTGGCGGGTATTGCCGAACTGGAACGGCGCGGCTGGGTCGATACGAGCCGCATTGCGCTGTCGGGCGCCAGCTACGGCGGGTTCATGACGGCCTGGCTGATGGGCGAGTCGCGCCGCTGGCGTTGCGCGGTGGCAGCGGCTTCGGTGGTCGATTTGCTGGACAGCTATAACCTGAGCGACAACAACATCGCCAACGCCGGCCATTACGGCCCGTCGCCCTGGCTGAGCGCCGCCAATCTGGAGCACTACCGGGTGCAGTCGCCGCTGTCGCGGGCCACGCGCTGGCGCACGCCCACCCTCATTCTGCACAACGTGGGCGACTTCCGCGTGCCCATCAGCAACTCGTACAAAATGTACCACGCCCTGAAAGACAACGGCGTCCCGGTGCGCTTCGTAGCCTTCCCCATCGCCGCCCACGTGCCCGGCGACCCCGTGCGCAGCGCTGAGTGGAACCGCCTGTGGCTGGACTGGCTTGACCAGTACTTGGCGCCAAATGCGCCGGGGCGGTGAATCGAAGGGCATAGGGATACGTCCTGCGCCTACGTGGTTTGAACAAACTGGATTATCCTTGCTTTAACCCCACATGAAAATACCTTTTCAAACTACCGTTCAACTGCTATTGGCTAGCCTTACGCTAGCGGCTCCATTCACTGCCACCGCTCAGAAGAAGCCCGCTGCCAAGCCCGCCAACGCCGAAAGCGCCATCCGCGAAGCCGACATCAAGCGCGACCTGTTTGCGCTGGCCGGCGACCACTTTCGGGGCCGCGAGGGCGGCACGCTCGATGAGCTGAAGGCCTCCGTATGGCTGGCCGACCAGATTCGGGCTACCGGCATGCTGCCGGCCGGCGACGACGGCACTTATTTCCAGTGGTTCAACCTGCAGCGCACGCGCCTGAGCAAAAGCAGCACCCTGCGCATTGGCAGCCACGAGATTAAGCTGAATGAGGACGGAGCGGTGACAGCCCCCACCAACGCCAGCGTGAATGCGCCGCTGGTGTACGTAGGCACCGGTTCGGCTTCTGAATTGGCCAAGGTTGACATCAAAGGCAAGGCCGTGGCGGTCCAGATTGCGGGCGCGCCGACGGACGGCATCAGCTACCGGCGCTACGTGTCTGGCAAGTTTGTGGGGCAGGCCGGCGAGCTGGTGAAGGCTGGCGCGGTAGCCGTGGTGTTTGTATCGGACCCGAAACAGCAGGCGCTGTACGACCATTGGAGCCACATTTACGAGCGAGGCCGCTACAGCCTGCCCGGCGCGGCCACCACCCGCGTGGTGAGCACGCCGCCGGTGGTGTGGCTGCCCGCCAGCGCGGCCAGCTGGGTGCAGCAGGCCGGCCAGCAGCTCACCGCCGAGCTGAAGGTGGAGAGCTTCCAGTACCCGTCCGTCAACATCGTGGCCAAAATGCCCGGCACCGACGCGCAGCTCAAAAACGAGTACGTCCTCTTCAGCACCCACCAGGACCACGACGGCGTGCGCGCCCCCGTGGCCGGCGACTCCATCTACAACGGCGCCGACGACAACGCCACCGGCTGCGCGGCCCTGCTGGCCATCATGCGGGCCTTCAAGCAGCAGCCGGGGCGGCGCTCGGCGCTGTTTGTGTACCAGGGTTCGGAAGAGCGGGGGCTGATTGGCTCGACGTACTTTTCGGCCCACCCCACGGTGCCGCAGTCGTCCATTGTGGCGGTTTTGAATGCCGAGATGATGGGCCGCAACGCGCCCGACAGCGCCGCCCTGCTGGGCTCGACCCCGCCCCACCTGAACTCTTCCGACCTCGTGCGAACCGCCCTGGCGGCCAACCAAGCCGGCCCCAAGTTCAAGCTTGATACCGAGTGGGACAAGCCCACCCACCCCGAAGGCTGGTACTTCCGCTCCGACCATCTGCCGTACGCGCGGCTGGGCATCCCGGCCATCATGTACACCTCGCTGCTGCACGTGGACTACCACACGCCGCGCGACGAAGCCAGCCGCATCGACTACGCCAAGCTCACGCGCATGACCCGCTGGATGTACCTCACCGGCTGGGCCGTGGCCAACCGCACGGCGCCGCCGGCCCGGGAGCCCGGCTTCAAGCTGGAGCGGTGAACTGTAGCGCGGACTTTTAGTCCGCGAGTGAACGGCACTGCGCGCAACCAGCTATTCGCGGACTAAAAGTCCGCGCTACACTCAACCACCGCCCGGCTCGTAAGGGAATTTATGCTGAACCTGACCAATCCTGAGCTGGCCTTCGTGCTGGGCCGCCTGCTGATGGGCGTGGCTTTTCTGACGCATTTTCTGGTGCGCCTGCCCAAGCTGGCCGCGTTTCAGGCGGGCATGGTGAAGCAATTTGCCAACTCCATGCTGCCCGAGCTACTGGTGCGGCCGTTTGCGGCAGTGCTGCCGTTTGTGGAGGGCAGCATCGGGCTGCTGCTGATAATCGGGCTGTTTACGCGCCCGGCGCTGGCCGCGGCCTTGCTGCTGATGACGGCGCTGGTGTTCGGCAGCAGCCTGCTGGAACAGTGGGATACCGTGGGCACGCAGCTGGTGTACGGCCTGTTTCTGTTTGCACTGGTGCTGCACTGCCAGCACAACCGGCTGTGCCTCGACCGGCGCCCTGCCACCCATTAGAATCCATTCGTTTACTGGCTATTGCGAATGAGAGTGGCGTAAAACTGCACCATTTTGGGGTAGTGCTGCACGGGCAGGCGCTCGTTGGTGCCGTGCATGCCGTCGATGCCTTCCTGGTTCATTTGCACGGGCAGGAAGCGGTACACGTTGGGGCTGAGGTCGGCGTATTGGCGGGCATCGGTGGCCCCCACCACCACGTAGGGCGCCACAATGGCTTCCGGAAAAACGCTACGGATGGTGCGGTGCAGCCGCTGAAACGCCGCCGCATCGGGGTCCGATACCGGCGAGGGCGCGTTGGGCCGGCCCACCACTTTCACGGCCACGCGCGCATCGTCGATGATGCGGTGCACTTCGCGCACCACGCCGGCCGCTGAGTCGCCGGGCAGCAGGCGGAAGTTGACGGTAGCCGTGGCATCAATGGGCAGCACGTTGTCTTTGGCGCCGGCCCGGAAAATGGTGGCGGCCGTGGTGGTGCGTAGCGTGGCATTGCCGGAAGCCGTGCCCGCCAGAATTTTCTTGATGAGGGGCGCAAACAGCCAGCGGTTGGCAAACACCACGCGCTGGCCCAGCGGCACCTCCGAGGCCAGGTAGTCGAGCAGGTGGTCGTCGCCGCCCTCCAGGCGGGCCGGGAAGGGATTTTGCTCCAGCTTCACCACGGCGGCCGCCACAATGCCAATGCTCGTTTGGGCCGGCGGCATCGACGAGTGGCCGCCCCGGCCGGTGGCCGTCAGTTCCAGGCTCAGGTAGCCTTTTTCGCTGATGCCCACCAGTGCCACCACTTTTTTGATGCCGGCCACGCCGTCGGTTTTCACCAGGCCGCCTTCGTCGAGCACGAATTCCGGCCGGGTGCCGCGCTGGCGCAGGGCGGCCGCAATGGCGCCCGCGCCCCGGCGGCCCAGCGTTTCCTCGTCGTGCCCAAACGCCAGCAAGAGCGTGCGCGTGGGCTGAAAACCGGTGCCGAGCAGGTACTCCACGGCTTCGAGCTGGGCCAGCACGCTGGCTTTGTCGTCGAAGGCGCCGCGGCCGTAGAGGTAGCCGCCGGCCTGCACCCCGGCGAAGGGCGGCCGGGCCCACTTGCCTTCGGTGCCGGGCAGCACGGGCACCACGTCGTAGTGGCCCACGAGCAGCACGGGCTTAAGCGCAGCATTGCGGCCGGGCCAGGTGAAGAGCAGGCCGTAGTCGTTGAATTTTTCGAGCTTCAGCTGGGCGAAGACTTTCGGAAACGACTGCCGCAGGTAGCGGCCAAAGCGGCCAAACTGGGCCGTGTCGGTCTGGGCGTAATCGGTCGTTGAAACCGTGGGTATCCGCACCGCGCCGGCCAGACGGGCCAGGGCCGAATCGGCCACGGGCACCGGCGCAGCCGCCGGCACAGCGCCCAGCTGATGCGAGGGCAGGCGCCAGGTATTGATTGCCAAAATCACTATCAGCACCAGCAGCAACACGCCTAGCAGCCGTAATAGAAAACGCATATTTATTCGCAGAATAAAGCCAGGTAACAACGACGCCCCAAGGTAGGCCCGAAATACGCATGCCCCATCTGGCCGAACAATTGACCCACCCAGCGGTAGTGCCCCTACTGCCGAATCCCCACCATTCCGCTCCGAACATGCGCCACCTCACCGCCGCCGACATCCAGGCTTTCGATAAAATCTACCGCCTCAACCTCGTCAACGGCTTGCCGGGCTTCAAACCGGCCAACCTGGTGGGCACGGCCGCGCCCGATGGCCACACCAACCTGGCCGTGTTCAGCTCGGCCCTGCACCTGGGCTCCGACCCGGCCTTGCTCGGCATCGTGACGCGCCCCACCACCGTGCCCCGCCACACCTACGCCAACCTGAAAGCCAGCGGCTGCTACACCCTCAACCACGTGCCCGAGGCCCTGGCCGCTCAGGCCCACTACACCTCGGCCAACTTCCCCGACGAGGTTTCGGAGTTCGACGCCTGCGGCTTCACGGCCGTCTACCGCGACGGCTTTGCCGCGCCCTACGTGGCCGAGAGCCCGCTCAGCATCGGCCTGCGGCTGCTCGAAGAGCACGCCATCAGCAACGGCACCATGCTGCTGGTGGGCACCGTGGAGCATGTTTACGTGCGCGACGAAGCCCTGCGCGCAGACGGCACCCTCGACCTCGCGGCCCTGGCCACCGCCGCCATTTCCGGCCTCGACGGCTACCACGCCGTGGCGCCGCCGGTGCGTTTCGGCTACGCCCGGCCGGGCCAGCCGCCGGTGCCACTGTAGGCCGAAACGCCGGCTAGCGCCCGATTCGGCGGGCCAGGCGCACGAAAGGGGCTTCGACCAGCCGGTAAAAAACAGCAGTGCCAGCCACCGCCACCGCCAGGCACACGGCGGCCAGCCCCAGCTTGCCGGCGGCTGAGTCGGGTGGAAACAGCTGCTCCAGGGCCAGCGCGGCCGTGGTGCCAACGAGGGTGTGCACGAGGTAGAGCGAGTAGGAAAACCGGCCCAGGTAGGACAGCCCCGGCACGCGCACCTGCAGAACCGTAATGGCCCCGGCCGTGCCCACGCCTACCAGGGCCGCATAAAGCCCCAATTGCCGAAACGCCAGCGCGCCAAACAGCACCGCGCTGGCCACGGCCGCCCAAGCCGGCAGGCGGCGCTGCTGCCACAGCAGTGCCACGCCGCCCAATGCAAACAGGCTGCTGTAGTGGAAAAAATAGAGGTGGTCGAAAACCGGCTGGTACTGCAGCCGGCCCGCCGCCACGAAGCCCAGCACGAACCACCACGGCTGCCGCACAAACAGCCCGCGAAACAGCAGCCCCACGAACAGGTAAAACTGCAGCTCGACCGCCAGCGTCCACAAAATCCCGCTCATCCAACTGGAAGGCGTGAGCGAAACAGTGAACAGCACGTTGTGTAGAATCTGGGACCAGCTGAGCTCGGCCAGCAGGCGGCTGTACGTGGCATTGTGGAACCCGTGGGCGAGGAAAACCCATTGTCCCACCACCAGCAGCAGCAAGCAATAGGCCGGTGGCACAATGCGGACCACGCGCCGCAGCCAGTAGCGCGGGAAATCAGCCAGCCGGTACCGGCTGACCACCAGGCTATAAGGGATGATAAAGCCGGAAATCACAAAAAACATTTCGACGCCCAGGTGCCCCGGCGCGAACGCTGCCCGCACGGCCGGCACCTCCAGCCCCGGCAGCGTGCCGCTCGAAAAATGAAACAGGCAGACACTCAGGGCCGCCACCGCCCGCAGGGCATCAATGCCGGCCAAATGGCGGGCCGGCCGCGCGCCCAGCGGTACCGGCGGCGCTTCAGGCGCCCCGGGCACGGGCATGCGCGCGCTGGCGCTGGTGATGAATTCATTCATGGACGAGTCCGCAAAGTAGCGTTGGCCGGCCGGTCAGGCCGCCGCAGCACCCGGCGCGGCCGGGGCCTCCAGCCGACGGCGGCCTGACCGGCCGGCTGTGGCCTGATAAGCTCGGAATAAGCCTTTTTGATGGCACTTGTTTCTTACACAAAAAGCCCGCTACCGGAACGGCAGCGGGCTTTTCTGGATTTTCGTTGAAACGAAACGTTATTTTTTCGCCTGGGCCTGCTCGGGTGTGCCCATCTGGCCGCTGGCGTCCTGGCCGCCGGTGGCGCTGGCGCCGGCCGGGGCCGAGTTCAGCTTGTCTTGCACGGTGCCATTTTTGATGGCCGTGGCCGAGCCGGTGCCGCTCGGCGCCGTTACCTTCTGCTGGTTGTTGATGCTGTCGCGGTTCACGTCCGAGTTGTGCCAGCCGGGGGTGCCGGTGAAACCGTGTTTGAACTGCTGGTTTTCGCCGGGGCTCCAGCGGTAGTCGCAGGAAGAAAGGGTGGCGGCCAAAGCGGTGCCCAGCAGCAGGGCCAGGGCGGGACGAGAAGAAAGCTTCATGAAGTAGGTCGTAGGTCTGTCGGGGAATTGGACACACAAAGTACGGTGATTTCGCCCGGAAGGCCAACCCAATACCGCCCGGGGCGTTACTTTCGGGAGCCGCGCGTGCCGCGCGCCCCTCTTTCTGCTCATGGCCGACTCCGATTCGCCCTCGCCTTCCCGCTTTCGCCGGGCCCTTGGGGCCGTGGGGCGGGCGGCCCTGCTGCCGGTGCGCGGTGCCGGCTACCTCGTGCGCTCGGGTAAGGCGCACCAGCATTTTTTTCTGCCGGTGCTCAACGGCGCCCTCGGCGACCAGTTGGCCGCGCGCTTCGACAAGCGCGCCATCCGGATGAGCTTCCGGCGCGGCGGCCAGGACGTGACCGTGGCCGACCTGCGCCTGAGCGAGCCGCACCAGAAAACGGTGGTGTTTGTGCACGGCCTGATGGGCGACGAGCTCATCTGGCAAACCGGCTTCCAGGACCCGCCCACCAGCCGCCGCTACGGCCCGCGCCTAGCCGAAGAACTGCCCTGCCGCGCCCTCTACGTGCGCTTCAATTCCGGGCTGCACCTCTCCGAAAACGGCCGCGAACTCAACCGCCTCCTCACCGAGCTGGTGAACACCTGGCCCGACGCCATCGGCGAGCTGGTGCTGGTGGGCCACAGCATGGGCGGGCTCATCATCCGCTCGGCGGGGCATTATGGCAGCGGCGTGGGCCGGCTAAAGGAATTTGGCGAGGCATTGCAAGCCGAAACCAAGCAACCCAAAATCATCAACCAACCCATTCTGGAAGCCGCGCCCTGGCTGGCCCATTTGCGGTCCATCTTCCTCATCGGCACGCCCAACGACGGCTCGTGGCTGGAGCAGAACTCCCACCTCACGGCCCGGCTGCTGGAACGCATCAACCTGTTTCCCACGCGGTTTCTGAGCAAGGCGCTGAACCAGCGCAGCAACGGCATCAAGGACCTGCGCTACTCCATTCTGGTGGATGAGGACTGGCAGGACGCCCACGCCAACGACCTCACGCCGCCGCGCACGCCCGTGCCGCCGCTGCCCGGCGTGCAATACCACATTCTGATGGGCTCGTGGCTGCGCGCCACGCGCCCCTCGGCCCTGCGCGAGTATTTCGGCGACGGGCTGGTGGGCCACGGCAGCGCCCGCGGCCACGCCACCTTTGGCGACGAGGCGGCCCTGCCCGCCGGCGCCAACGTGCGCACCGCCGTGTTTGGCCAGCAGCACCACGGCGGGCTGCTCACGCACCCGGAAGTTTTTCAGTACCTCAAGCAGTGGGCGTAGCGGGGCGCTTAATCCACAAGGGGCAACAGGCAAGACGTCATGCGGAGCGCCGTCGAAGTATCTCTACCGCGCCAGTCACTGTTTGCTGCCACACGCCAGATACTTCGACGGCGCTCCGCATGACGGGCTTTATTTAATTCGGGCACGCTTCAATCACGAAAAAAACAGGGCCAAATCCGTGAAAGAAATGGCCCTGTTGACAAAAAGCAAGGGGTAGCAAATCAGGTAGTGGAGCCGGAGGTCGTCGTACCCGAAGTAGTAGTTCCGGAGGTGGTAGTGCCCGAGGTAGTGGTGCCATTGGTGGTGCCGCGGGGGCTGGCGCTGCCGGCCGGAACCCCATTGATGTCGCTGGCCGAGGTAGTGCCGCCGGTAGTTTTCGGCGTGGTGCCACCGGAAGAATCGACATTTTCAGAAGCCGTGCAGGCGCTAAACATTGTGAGCGACGAGCACAAGAGTGCGCCCGAGAGCACAGTAAACAATTTGCGTTTCATAAACAGGAAATGTGGAGAGAATGCCAAAATAGGCCTTCGGGTATACGGACATTTTGGGTGCGGGGTGCCCGTATTGCCCCGCACAAACACGTATTTTTATTTCTCTTCTCTTTTTTTTACTCAGCGCCCGATGCTTGGCTTTGGGCCGGCAACTCGCAGTCGCAGAGCACTTCACGGGTAGGCTCCGACACACGGTAGTCGGGCAAAGAAACCTCCTTCATGTACACCACCGACAGGTGGCGGAGCGGGGCGTGCGCGGGGTTTTCGTGCCAGATGCGCAGCAGGTAGTTGCAGTAGTAGGGCCGCATCCAGGCATTATCCACGAAGAGGTAGTTCTCGGAATACTTGCGCCACCGGTCGTTCCTGAATAGTGCCACTACGGCCGCCGGCTTGGCGTAGCGCACCGGGGCGCCGTCGCGGTTCAAATCCAGTACTTTGCCGCTGGTGGTGGTGCCTTCGAGGATATACCAGCCGTCGTCCTTGAACACCACGGGCGCGAACATGCCCCAGTGCTGGTCGATGCGAAACAAGTAGCCCAGCCAGCGCACGGGCGCCAGCAGTCCGCCGGTGGCCGGGCGGATAACGGCCACGTCGTCGAGGTTCCAGAAGCAGACGTAGGCCAGCACCACGGCCACGAAGGTATCGCGCACCACGCGCACGTGCCGCTGACCGGCGGCCGTGGGCGGGCGGCTGCGCTCCAGGTGCAGCCGCCACGGCAGCTGCCACGCGGGCAGGCGCCCCTGCCAGCGCCGCACCCGCGGCGCCTGCGAGCTGAACCGACGCGCAAGCCAGTCCAGCGCCATCGGCGGCAGCAGGCCGATGATGGACGCCCAGTTTATGAGGAAAAACAGGCCCACGTACAGGGTGAGACTGATGGTGAGGTGGAACCCGAACAGCACGCTCACCACCAGCAGCCGCCACCACCGCACCCCCACCGGAACGAACAGCGCAAACGGCAGCAACAGCTCCGTGAAATAGGCCCCGAAGGTGAGGAAACGCAACAAATCGGGGTGCGGGTAGAGCAGCCGGCCGCCGGGCAGCAGCAGTTGGTCGAGGCTGAAGGCGTAGTAGAGCGCGGTGCCGTCGCGGGTCCATTCGGCGCCGTTTTTGAGCAGGGCCGTGCACCAGTACAGCAGCGCCAGCTGCACCACGTAGGCCACCGTGGCGGCGCTGAAGTAGTCGAGCCGCGCCGGGGCGGGCCGGTCGCGCGCATCCCGGCTCCACACCCGGCCCCAGGGCAGGAAAATGCCCCAGAAGAGCAGCATGCGCAGCAGGTCGTCGCCGCCCTGGCCGATGAGGGTGTTGCGGTTTTGCAGCGACACCAGCAGCACCCACGAGGCCACCGTGGCCAGGCGCGTGTGGTAGCCCAGCAGCAGCGCGCCGGCCACCCCGGCCGCCAGCAAAAACAGCACCGCCTCGCCCTGCCACAGGCCGGTGGCGGCGTGCAGCGAGAACTGGTAGGGCGTCCAGGCGTGCTCCATCAGGGCGGGCACGGGCAGCACGCCCAAGTTGGCGTAATGGGCTTCGAGGTCGGTGCTGCGAATGGCCAAATCGACCAGTATCACCACGGCCGTAGCCATACGCAACAAGGCCAGCGCCCGCAAATCGAGCACAAAAGGGCGCTTCAGCACGCCCCAGAAGCCCGGGTGCTCGTTCATCATTCGTTCTTATTCAGGGAAGGAATCTTCTGTACCGCGCCTGGGGGCGCATGGTTGCACACGAGCTTACCCTGGAAGGCCGAACACACCGGCGCATTCCGGCGTTATGCCCGGGCCAGCGCCCTGCTTTATGCTTCCCTCCTCCCCTCCCGACATCATCTTATTCGACGGCGTGTGCAACCTCTGCAACGGCTTCGTGCAGTTCGTCATTCGCCACGACGCGGCGGGCCGTTTCCGTTTCGCCGCCCTGCAAAGCGAGGCCGGCCGGGCCTTGCTGGCCGCCCACGGGGTGGCGCCCGCTGCCCTCACGGCCGACCCCGACTCGGTGGTGCTGCTCAACGGCGGGCGCCTGTATTCGCACTCCGGCGCGGTGCTGCGCATTGCGCGCGGCCTGGGCGGCATCTGGCGGGTGGCGGCGCTGGCCGAAGTGCTGCCCCGCGCCTGGCGTGATGCCGTCTACCGCTTCGTGGCCCGGCACCGCTACCGCTGGTTTGGGCGCCAGGAAAGCTGCTGGCTGCCCACCCCGGAGCTAAAAGCGCGGTTTCTGTAATAGGTACAGGAAAATATTCTGGCCGTCATGCTGAGCGCAGCCGAAGCATCTCTACCGCGCAAGTAATTAATTAGTATTGAATAGCGATGCTTCGGCTGCGCTCAGCATGACGGCCTGGAAGCGTCGTCCTACCCGCTCTAAGGCTACTTCTGCGCCGCCGTGGCGCGCTGCAGCTCCGCCTCATACACCCGGCGGCCCAGGTCGCGCAGGAAGGGGAAGCCGATGGCGTCGTACTCGTATTTATCGTCGTTCAGCACGCCGTCGGCATTCACGTAGAGCACCGCGCTGAGCAGGAATTCGACGCCGTGGGATTCATCTTGCACGTAGGCGTTGTCGATGAGAAAGCCGTAAGCCTGCCCGATTTTGTTGAACACCCGCACGCCCGGCGGCAGCGCCGCGAGCCCGGCCCCGCCCAGCAGGAATTTGGCGTATGTATCGGGGTAGTGCGCTACGTCGTAGCGCGGGTGCCGGCTCTCGCGCGGCAGCTGCGACATCGCCTCGCGCAGCAGCGCATAATCCTCGGGCGCGAGGCGCAGACGCCGGGCCGGCGGCACGGTTTCGGGAAATAGAATGGCCTGTAGCAGTCGCTGCTGGTCGGGCAGCGAAAAGGCGTTTTTCTGGCTGAAATCGAGCGGGCCGGGCACCACGTTGGCCCCTTTCACATACGCGTTGCCGATGGCTTCGCCCCGCAGGTGCAAGGCCGGCCAGGGCGCGGCGTCATAGCGGGCCGGCAGCTGGTAGAGCATCTGTGTAGCCGCCGTGTCGGCGTAGAAACGGATGGGATTGAGGTGGCGGCTGCCGGGCTCCTGGTCGCCCACCGAGAGGCGGTGCTGCAGGCGGCTGTGGTGCAGACCCAGGCGGGCCAGCTCACGGTTAAGCTCCTCGGGCCCTACGAATTCATAGAGGCGATTAAAGGCGTCATTATCGCTCACCAGCAGCGCCTTGCGGACATAATTGGCCACGGTGGGCCGGCCGCTGGCGCTGCTGGTATCGCGCCACACCCGCGTTTGGCCCGCAAAGGCCGAATCCGTCAGCATGGGCGAATCGGGGTTGAGCGGCGGAATCTGGCCGTGGAAAGCGTACTGCTTCACGCTGTTGATATCGCGCAGTTTCTGCAGGGCCAGCGCGGCGGCGGCCAGCTTCACGGTGCTGGCCGGGTAGAAGTACTCGCGGGGCCGCACCCGATAAGTGGTGGTGCGGAAATGCGGCCGCCCCGCCGCATCGCGCCGAATGCGGGTGTACTGGATTTGCAAACGGTAGTTGTCGGGGCGGGCCAGCACGCGGCCCAGGCCCGCGCTGTCGTGACGCAACACTTGCCGCAGGCCGTTCGGCCGGAATTGCGCCGCGGCGGGGGCGGCCGGGCCCAGCAGGAAACTCAGCCACAGCAGCAGCCGGATGCTCACGCGCGGCCGCATCAGAAATGAACCTGTTCGGCCCGGCGCAGCCAGTCCTCGTCGATGGTGGCGCCCAGGCCGGGGCCGGTGGGCATCTCAATCAGGCCGCCCGGCCCGTAGCGGAAACCGCCCAGCACGGGGTCGTCGGTGAACATGAGCGGGGTGTCGAAATCGCAGTGGTGAATGGCCGGGTTGCTCAGGGCGAGGTGGGCGGCGGCCGTCATGCCCAGCCGCGATTCGAGGAAGCCGCCCACTTGCAGCGTGAGGCCGGCGGCTTCGCCCAGCTTCGCAATCTTCTGGGCCCGGTGGAAGCCGGAAGACTTGCCCAGCTTGATGTTCAGCATCTGGCAGGCCTGCAGCTGGATGAGCCGGGCGGCGTCGTACTCGTCGCCGCAACTTTCGTCGGCCATGATGGGGATGGGCGAGGCGGCCGACACCCGGCTCAGCTCCATGAAATGCTGGCGCAGAATGGGTTCCTCGCAGTGCTCGATGTTGAACTCGGCCAGCGCCTGGAGCACGGCAATGGCGTGGTCGGCCGTGTGCCAGCCCTGGTTGGCATCGATGCGCAACGGGTGTGCCATGCCAATGCCGGCCCGAATGGCGCGAATGCGCGCCACGTCATCGTCCAGGGTCCCGCCCAGCTTCACCTTGATGGCTGGGAAGCCTTCCTCTTGGAAGCGCACGGCGTCGGCCTGCATTTTGGCGGGCGGGCCGAGGCTCACGGTCATGTCGGTGGTGAGGATTTTATCGTTTTTGCCGCCCAGGAATTCGTAGAGCGGCAGGCCGGCGTGCTGGGCCGCGAGGTCGTGCAGGGCAATATCGAAGGCGCTTTTGATGCTGCTGTTGCCGTAGATGATGCGGTCCAGCTCGGCCAGGTTGCCGGCCAGGTCCAGCGCGTCGCGCCCTTGCAGGGCCGGCGCAAAGTACTGGCCCACAATGAAGCAGGTATCGACGCTCTCGCCGTTGATGGTGAGAAAGGGGCTGCACTCGCCGTAGCCCACCAGGCCGCCCGCGGTGCGAATGACGACCACAATGTTTTCGACCGCCGTAAGCGGGCCGAGCGAAATGATGAAGGGCTCTTTCAGCGGTACGAGCAGCTTGTAGATACCGATGGTTTGGATGACGGTGCCGGGCATGGATGGGTGGGAAGGCTAAGCCGCAAATGACGCACAAGCGCGGCACTTCACCAATCCATCGGGGCGAATGGCGCTTTCCTTTTATAAGGCTGCGGGGCGGGTTCCGTCCAAACGGATACTCTTTCAATCCTAACCTATTAGTATGTAGGTTTGTCAATTGTCTGCTTACTGCTCTTTATGGCCACTCGTCTACTGCGCTTCGCTCCACTTTTCTGCCTGCTGGTGCTGCTGGGCCACGGGCCGCTGGCCGCCCAAACCCCGATGGCGGCCTCGTTCCGGTACTGGGACGCCCCGCCCGATTCGCTACGCAAAGTGCTGGCCGGGCAGCACTCCGACACGGCCCGCCTGCGTACCCTGCTGCACCTCGTCGACCTGACGTTTGAGGATGGCACGAACGGCGCCGAGGTGCAGGAGCTGGCCGCCTTAACGGCCCGGCTGAAACGCCCCGAGCGCACGGCCTATGCCCATGTGCTGGCCGGGGTCCGGCTAGCCGCCGCGCAGCCCGCCGCCGCGCTCGACACCCTGAAAGTGGCGTTGGCCGCGTTCGATTCCCTCGGCCGGTCCGTGCCCCAGCTGGTGGTCAACCTGCGCCAGTACTACAACCGCCTGAACCAGCCGGAGGCCCGGCGGGCCTTCTACGAGGCGCGGCTGGCTTACTACCTGAAGCGGGGCGATTTGCACAGCGCCGCCGCCTGCTACCACGGGCTGGGCGGCTACTACGTTTCGCGCGGCGACTACAACCAGGCGGTGAGCAATTACCTGCGCTCCGCCGATGGGTTTCGGCGCTTCAGCACCGGGTGGTACTTCAATGAGCTGCAGGTGGTGGGCGCCAACTATGCCCTGTGGGGCAACTTCTCAAAGTCCCTGCAATACCTGCGGCTGGCCTTGCGGGTGCCGCACCGCAACCAATCCACCTCCTTTATCTACCGGAGCATTGCCGCCATTTCCCTGCACGACAAAAACTACCCGGCGGCCTGGCGCTACGCCGACAGCGCCCTGGTGGCCCAGAAATCGAACCCCATCGAAGTACTGTCGGACCGTGCCTACGGGCTGCTGCTGAAAAGCACGATACTGCTGGCCCAACACCGGACGGACGAAGCAGGCCCGCTGTTGGAGCAGGCACAGCAGATAGCCGATTCCCTGCAGATGCCGCTGAACAGCCCGCAGGGGGCCTTTGAGCTGGATGCTACCTGGGCCCGCTACTACGCCGCCCTGGGCCAGCCGGCCCGGGCCGCACAGCGCTGGAAAGCAGCCCTGCGCCAGTCCCTCATCAGCCAGAGCCGGCCCCTGCGCCTGGCCTACCTGCGCGAGCTGGCCCGCTGCTACCGGCAGCAGGGGCAGGCCGGGCCGGCGGCCGACTTCGCTCTGGCCGCCGTGGCCCTGGCCGATACCCTGGAAACCAACCAGGGCAACTTCCACGTGGCCCAGTACGAAGCCGAGCAGGCCGACCGCGCCCAAACGGCCCGCATTGCCGGCCTGCGCCAAACCCAGCTGCGCGACGAAGCCCGGGCCCGGCAGCAACGCCTCGTGTCGTGGGTGTTGCTGGGTGGGGTGGCGGGGCTGCTGGGCCTGGCCGCCGTGCTCTACTTCGCCTTCCGCCGCTCCGAGCGCCTGGGCCAGCTGGTGAGCCGCCAGAAACAGGACCTGCAAATCCAGCGCGACCAGCTCAACAACTCGCTCACGGAGCTGCGCACTACGCAGGCCCAGCTCATTCAGCGCGAGAAGATGGCCAGCCTGGGCGAGCTCACGGCCGGCATTGCCCACGAGATTCAAAACCCGCTCAACTTCGTGAACAACTTTGCCGATGTGAGCGCCGAGTTGGTGGCCGAGCTGCAGGAAGCCCAGGCCGTGGGCGACACCGTGGAAGTGGAAGCCCTGGCCGGCGACGTGGCCCAGAACCTGACCAAAATCTGCCACCACGGCCGCCGGGCCGCCGCCATCGTGCGCGGCATGCTGGACCACTCGCGCACCAGCGCCGGCGAGCGCGCCCCCGCCGACCTCAACCGCCTCGCCGACGAGTACCTGCGGCTGGCCTACCAGGGCCTGCGCGCCGCCGACAAATCCTTCAACGCCACCCTCGAAACCGACCTCGCCCCCGCCCTGCCGCGGGTGCCCGTGGTGGCCACCGACCTGGGCCGGGTACTGCTCAACCTGTTCGGCAACGCTTTCTACGCCGTGCGCCAGCGCCAGCAGGCCGGTGAGGCCGGCTACGCGCCCACCGTGCGCGTGCGCACCCGGCAAGTGGGCAGCCAGCTCGAAATCCGGGTGCAGGACAACGGCACGGGCATGCCTGCCGATGTGCTGGCCAAGATTTTCCAGCCCTTCTTCACTACCAAGCCCACCGGCCAGGGCACGGGCCTGGGCCTCTCGCTGAGCTACGACATCGTGACTCAGGGCCACGGCGGCACCCTCACCGCAGAAAGCCAGCCCGGGCAGGGCAGCGAGTTCGTCATCTCGCTGCCGCTTTAGCAACGGGTCGATTTATTGGGCAACAGCCTTTAACCCTTGAAGTGAAGCCGGGCGAAGATGTGGAAATAAACGAAACCCGTTGTTTTAAGGATGCTGAAAGTACACTGCCTCGTCGGATAGCCCATGCGCAATGGTTTCGAGCAACGACCAGGCCTCGGCTACATAGTCGAGATTCTGGAAGGCAACGTGGCTGAATGCTGAGTAGTAAAGCGGGCTTATAAAGGACGAAAGGGGCCGGCTGACCACGCCCGACAACAACGCGGCGTGCCCCATCACCGTCACCTGAAACGTAGCGGCGCACCTGCAGCCATGCAGCGGCTGGGGCTCGGTCGTTAGCTGCAGCGTGGTTTGGTCGCGGGAGCTTATCAGGTAGCCCTGTTGCAGCAACACCCGGGCCACCCGCTCCAGCAGCACGGCGCCGCTGTCAGGCATGGCCACGGCGATAACGTTGACGCCCTCCTCGTGCGCTGGGACCTTGTGCGCGGCAAGGTGCTGGGCCCGCGCGGGTAGGTACAGG
This sequence comes from Hymenobacter convexus, assembly GCF_030580955.1. Classification (GTDB taxonomy): domain Bacteria; phylum Bacteroidota; class Bacteroidia; order Cytophagales; family Hymenobacteraceae; genus Hymenobacter. The sequence goes on from NZ_JAUQON010000014.1 coordinate 85,630, forward strand.
AGCAGCAAAACTACCAAAAGCCTTTTCATTGCAGCGTCTATTGGTAATCACGCGCCACCCAAGGCGTGTAGCTTTCAAGGCTCTATTCGTTCTTGCCGCCCGGCTTTATTCATTTACCTTGAATGAATACTGGACATGAGGCGTAACGTTTGGCCGCAAACACTATTGCCGTAGAGGCAAAAATTTTGCGGGTTACCGGCCCATCCAGCGCGAAAAACCGCGCTACAAGTAGCTGGTGCGCCCGGGCCGACTGCCGAAGCGGTAGCGGAAGCTGGCCCCGGCCATGGGCACCAGCGCCGCTTCATACGGCGCGGCGCCGCTGCTGTAGCAGCGCTGGTTGAGGGCGGCTTCTACCACGATTTCGGCGCCTGGCCCTACGGCCACTGCCCCGGCCACCCCCGCCGTGGCGTAGAGGCTGGTGGTGCGCTGGCGGCTGGCGGTTTCGAGCAAGGGCTGGCCGGGCAGCGCGGTGGCTTCCTGCGTATCGAACTGCTGCCATTGGGGCGTGGCGCCGGCAAAGGCTTCGAGCCGCCACTGCGGGGCCAGCTGCCAGCCCGGGCTGAAGCGCACCAGCACCGGCACGGCCCCAAACCGCCCGCTGAAGCGGCCCGTGCCCGTGGGCATGCCCGGGCCGCCGGGGCCCGTCACGCCGGGAATAATATCGTACGAATGCCCAAACCCGCCCAGGTTGAGGCCCACCTGCGCGGCCCACCGGTCGTTGAAGCGCACGCCCGCGAAAGCGGCCAGCAGGTCCCAGTCCATGGTTTGGTCGCGCGCGGCCAGTTCGCGCCAATAAACCGGCATGGCGGCCTGCAGGCCCACGTATACATGCGGCCGGCTGCTGCGGGTGGCCTGGTAGCGGGTGAACTCCTGGTCGGGCGCGGCCGGCTTGGTTTGGGCAAAGGCGGCGCCGGGCAAGGCCAGGGCCAGCAACAGGGAGTAGCGTTGACGCATAATGAGGCTGAAAAAGAATAGTTTGGTGCTTAAATATAAGAACTTACAGGCAATTTAGGAGGCGTTATCCTTCCGAAAAAGTACAACCCTGGGCCACACTTGGGCCAAGTGAGAAACGGAGGAAAATGACCACAAAACGTCATGCTGAGCGCAGCCGAAGCATCTCTACTGCAGTAGTAAATGAATTACTTGTGCGGTAGAGATGCTTCGGCTGCGCTCAGCATGACTCGGAAAACGATTTTCTCAACTGGCTTTTACACCCGTGCCCTCTAGCAGCGGACGCGGCTCAGGCAAAGTGCGCGCTGCATCCCATATTTGCCGAACGCCTGCCGGGCCAACTCATTCTGCTCCAGCTCACTTTAATCCCACCCGTCGATGTCTTCCAATGCTACCCTTGCGGCGCCGGCCGTGCTGCCCCGCGCCGCCACGCCCCGCGTGCAGGCCCTCGACGTGGTGCGGGGCCTGGTGATGGTCATCATGGCCCTCGACCACACCCGCGATTTCTGGAGCCCCTTCCCGGTGCGTCCCGAAGACGTGGCCCACGCCCCGGCGCTGCTGTTTCTCACGCGCTGGGTCACGCACTTCTGCGCGCCCACGTTTGTGTTTTTGTCGGGCTGCAGCGTGTATTTGTATGAGCAGAAGCGACAGGATGGGGCGGCCGTGAGTTGGTTTCTGCTCACGCGGGGGCTGTGGCTCATTTTCCTGGAAGTAGTCCTGCTCACCTTCGTCATCAGTTGGAGCCACGACCTGCTGTTGCTGCTCGTGATTTATGTTATCGGGGCGGGCCTGGTGCTGCTGGCGGGGCTACGCTGGCTGCCACGCTGGGCGCTGGCGGCGCTGGCGGCGGCCATCGTGTTCGGCCACAACCTGGTGCCCAACATCGCGCCCGTGACGCCGGCCAACGCCGGGTGGGCGCTGCTCTGCAACGGGCCGTTTGTGCTGCCGTTGCTGGGCAAGCCGGCGCTGGTGGGCTATTCGCTGGGGCCGTGGCTGGGGGTGCTGCTGGCCGGCTACGTGCTGGGGCCGTGGTTTAGGCTGCCGCTGCCGGCGCGCAACCGGCGCCTGCGCTGGGCCGGGGCCGGTCTGCTGGTGCTTTTCCTGGTGCTGCGGGCCACCAACTGGTACGGCGACCCGCAGCCCTGGAGCGCGCAGCCGCAGGGCCCGCTGCACACGGCGCTCTCGTTTCTAAACGTCACAAAGTCGCCGCCGTCGCTGCTCTTCGTCAGCCTCACGCTGGGCGTGTCGCTGCTGCTGCTCAGCTGGGCCGAAACGGCCACCGGCGGGCTGGCGCGGATACTGCGCACGTTTGGGCAGGTGCCGTTTTTCTACTACATCGGGCACTTTTCGCTCCTCAGCCTCACGGCCTGGGCGTGGACAACGGTGGCTTTTGGCAAAGCCATCAACCTGGCCTTTGCCGACGTGAAGGACTGGCCCGCCGGCTACGTGCCCAGCCTGGCCCGGGCCTACCTGGTGTGGGCCACAGTGGTGGTGCTGATGTACTGGCCGTGCCGCTGGTACCAGCGCTTCAAGCAAACCCACACGTACTGGTGGCTGGCGTATTTGTAAGCGAGGCGGCGGATACCCGGAATTCAGCGGGTTCGATGGCCGTTTTTTAGCACAGTGAAGGAGGTATAGCAAAATATTCTTGCCGGGTCAGGTCGACCTCTCGTCAGGTATCGCGCGGTCATGAATCTCGCCGGAACTCCTTTCCCCAGCTTGAAATATCCCTTTACACGAAGCTGAAGTGGAATATTATTCCCGTCCCACAAGTCATCAGCTTCTGCAAGAGTCGCCTTGTTTCTTTCCAGATAGATGTATTCCGGGTATTTCACGAATGACTTCGTATTAATAACCCATTGGGTACACGTACATCCAACGGCGCCATAAGACACAACAAGCGTCGATGCAGGCTCTTTTTTGGTGGCCCCGAAAAAGGCGGCGCTCCACAAGCCGGCCAGGACAGTAATTGCGTTCATCGTATTGTCTGAAAGGAACAATCAGGAATCTCAAGCGGCCACAGTAGCCGAAGCAACCGCCTTATCTACCCTCGCCGGCGCCGTTTCCCGCGTGGCTTTGGTTATTTGAGCCGCGGGCAAACACTCCAAAGTATTTTCAGCAGCAATTAGGTCCGCTCTGTTATTACTCAGTACGCGGGTTATGACGATGCCGGAAGCGTCCGCCGCTTTGAATCTGCCCCAGTCGAAAGGGCAAAGTAGGCAGGAACGAAACAGGACACTCCGTGGAGTGCCCTGTTTTGGTTTTTTAGGTGCTCACTACATCAGTAAACAACTCCCTTAAACAAACCTTTCCTTTTGGCAAAACCACTTCCACCACATTTGCCACAGGACTAATCCTATTCGCCACGGCCACCGCTGCCAGTTGCTATGAAATCTGGTTTTATGTGACATAAGCGAAACATAGGGTGGAATAGGTATTGCAACATGAAATGGCGGGTACCCCTCTCGCTCATGGTAGATATCTGAAATATCTTGACGCAAACGTCGGTCAATAAATAGCTCCAAGGTAGCCTTCTTGAATGTAGCATCGCAAACAGAAATGTTGACGTATGCCGGCACCTTTTGCGCTACCCATAACCGCTCTACTACTTCTGCGGCTGTTAGATGCTGCCCTATTTCCTGCTTCCGAGCCTGAAAACGCTCCCATTCAAACAAACTCAAATAAGGAGCCTCGTCATTGAGATTATCTGGCCGAATGACGAAGTCTACAGTATCAGAAATTCTGTTCCAGCATAGTTGTCTGGTCAAAGACAATGTTGACTGGACAGCTGCTTGAAGATTGATTGCAAATTGCTCTTTCTGCATAAGCTTTTGGCGGCATAGCGAAACACGTTATCAAATGCCTTACACAACCGCCACTTTCTCCTTCTCCGCCACTGGCGGCACCACGCGCACGCGCACCTCACCGAAGCCGACCGGCACCACGAGGCTGGGCAACTTCAAGCCTGTTTCCAGGGTGGCTTCCGTTACCTGGGCGGCCTGGCCGTCGGTGGTGACTTCGATGGGGCCGGCCACGCCGTGCAGCACCACGCGGTAGGTGGCGTAGCTGGGCTGGAAATCGCCTTCAATGGCCTGGGTGATAACCAAATCGGTGGGCGAGCCCGCCACGGTGAAGCGGCGCAGGGTGCGCTGGCCTTCCTGGTAGCCGTAGCCTTCGCCGCCGTCGTCGTAGAGCACGCTTTCGAGGGTGCCGTTTTTGTAGTAGACGTGCAGGGTGAGCTCGTCGATGACTTTTTCACCCACATATTGCAGCACGGGCTGCATGGGCAGCACGGCGCCGGCCTTCACGAAAAGCGGGATGCGGGTGAGGTCGGCGGTGGCCCAGACTTCGGCGCCGCCGCTGGTGGGCGCGTCGGTCCAGTAGTAGAACCAGTCGCCGCGGGGCAGGTACATCCAGCGGCCCTCGGCGCCGGGCTGGGTGATGGGGCACACCAGCAGGTTGTCGCCGAGGCCGAATTCGGCCATGCGCAGGTAGGTTTCGGTGTCGTTCTGGTCGAGGAAGGTGAGCGGGCGCAGCATGGGCGTGCCGGTCGTGGCGTACTGCCAGAACGTGGTGTACATATAGGGCAGCAGGCGGTAGCGCAGTTCGATGAAGTGGCGGGCCAGGTCGGTCACCTCGTCGCCAAAGCTCCAGGGCTCCTGGTCGCCGTGGTCGCCGGAGCTGTGGGTGCGGAAGAAGGGGTGGAAGGCGCCCAGCGCAATCCAGCGGGCGTAGAGCTCGGGCGTGGGCGTGTCCACGAAGCCGCCGATGTCGCTCCCGATGAAGCTGAAGCCCGAGATGCTCAGGCGCTGGCACTGGATGTTGGCCAGCCAGAGGTGCTCCCAGGAGGCGATGTTGTCGCCGGTCCAGCCCGAGGAGTAGCGCTGGCCGCCCGAGTAGGTGCTGCGCGTGATGGTGAAGGGCCGGTTGGGGTAGCAGAACTGCTTCACGCCGTCGTTGGTGGCGCGAGCCATCTGCATACCGTAAATGTTGTGCGCCTTCTGGTGCGAGGCCCAGTGGCCATCGTAGTGGAAGCGCACATCGGGCGGGAAGGTGCCTTTTTCAAACACCGCCGGCTCGTTCATGTCATTCCAAACGCCTTTCACGCCAATGTCCTGGATGAGTTCTTTGAACAAGCCGGCCCACCAGGTGCGCACCTCGGGGTTGGTGAAATCGGGGAAGTTGCAGAGGCCGGGCCAGACGGAACCCTTCATCAGCGGGCCGTCGGCGCGGCGGCAGAAGTAGTCGTTGGCAATGGCCTCCTGGTACACCGAGTAGTCGGGGTCAATTTTAATGCCCGGGTCGATGATGACCACCAACTTGAAGCCATCGTCGCTCAGCTCCTGCACCAGGCGCTTGGGCTCAGGGAAGTGCGCCTTGCTCCAGGTGAAGCAGCGGTAGCCCTCCATGTAGTCGATATCCAGGTAGATAGCGTCGCAGGGAATCTTGCGGTCGCGCAGGCCGCTCGTGATTTCCTTCACGTTGCTCTCGGGGAAGTAGCTCCACTTGCACTGGTGGTAGCCCAGCGTCCAGAGGGGCGGCAGCTCGGGCGGGCAGGTGAGCAGGGTGTATTCCTGGGTCACCTCCATCAGCGTGGGGCCGTAGATGAAGTAGTAGTTCAGCTCGCCGCCCTGCGCCCAGAAGCTGGTCACGTCGGCGCGCTCGGCCGCGAAGTCGAAGCTGGCCCGGAAGGTGTTGTCGAAGAAAATGCCGTGGGCAATTTTCTGGTGCAGCACGTGGTAGAACGGAATGTTCTTGTACAGCGGGTCGGAGCCCTTGGTGTAGCCGTAAGTATCAGACCCCCAGTTGGTGAAGCGCTTGCCGCGCAGGTTCATGTTGTCGGGCTTGTCGCCGAGGCCGTAGTAGTGCACGCCGGGCGGCACCTGCTTGCTCATCTTCACGATGTCGTTGCCCGAGTCGTAGTCGTACTCCCAGTGGAAGCCCTTTTCGTCGTCCGAGAGAATGGTACCGGAGCGGTCGAGCACGCGGGTTTTCAGCGTTTCCTTCTGAATAATGCAGATGAGGCGGGCCGTGGTGAGGCGGTAGTGGTCGGGCTTCTCGCGGAATTCGACCACGGCCGGCGCCAGCCGGGTGGTGGCATCGGCCGGCACGGCGTAGGAAAAATCCGAGTTCAGCGGCCCGTCGGTGAGGTAGCGGAAGCGTAGGATTTTGTCGCTGAGCACGTGCAGCAGCAAGCGCACGCCGTTTTGGCAAGTGAAGAGGAAGCGGTTGTGGTCGAGGGTATCGGCGCGCAGCACGGCGCCGGGGTATTGTTCCTGGTGGCTTTTGGCCGCCAGGTCATTCACCATGTAATTGTTCTCCTGAATGGTCGTATCCATAGATTTATGCGAAGCAAAAAGGCGCGGCCGGGCCGGGCAAAAAAAGACCGGCCCGGCCGGTGCGAAAAGCGTTAAGTACGCAAGATACTTTTTCCGGGCCGGCTGCGGCCGAAATTTTCGCCCGGCGCAGATTTTTCGCCGATATATGGGTTGGCGTGCGTAGCATTGGCAACTGATAGCGCGCCGCGCCGCCGCCACCCCTCCCACCGGCCCGGTTTCGCCCCCTCCAGCTGCCCATGACCCCGTCCGATTTCTCCGTTCTGCTGCTCGCCTGGGACGATGCCGACCCCAGCGTGGCCGTGTTCGGCGGGGCGGCCCTGCCCCCCACCCTGCCCCTGGTCTACCACCTCGCCACCGAGCAGCCCGTGCTGGCCGTGTACCCGCACCTGCCCGAGGAAACCAGTACCAGCCTAAACCCCGAATTTGGTGCGGAATCTCCTTCGCCTGGCTTCATTGCGCCAGCCAGCGCCCCGGCAGAATACGCCCCCGCCCGCCCTGAAACCGTCGCGGCCAGCGCCCCCGCGACCACATCAGAAACGGCAGCAATCACAGAAACTGAGGCCGTAGCAACAACTGCCGAAGCTACCCTCGCCCCTGGCGCTTCCGGCATCCGGCGCCTCACGGTGGTGGCCAGCGGCACCGCGTCGGCGTTCACGTCCGTGCTAGTTGGACTCGAAGACCGCGCCGCCGCCGGCCCGGCCGAAATAAAAGCCACTTTGCCCGCGCCCAAAATCCCGGTCGCGCCGGCCAATAGCCCCGCCCGCAGCCAGTGGCCTACCGGCGCCCATGCTCCGCAGCATCTGTCCTGGTCGGCGCCGGCCGTGCCCTACCTCGGCGCCACGGCGCCGGCCGGGCCGCCGGTGCGGCTGCCCGTGCCGCCGCTCATCCCCGCGCCCATCATCCGCGAAGCGGCCGACCTGGCCCAGGCCGCGTTGAGCTGGCCCACCGGCTTCAGCCCGCTGGCCGCGCCGGTGGCGCGGGTTCCGGTTGCGGAAGCTGGCGCGGAGGAAGCAGCAATGACCGGAGAGACCGGGGTAGCCGATGAACTCGAAGCGGTTGAAGCAGTCGAAACCGGAGCGTCTGAGGCCCTAACTGCCCCGCCAGAAGCCCACATTCAGCCGGCAGTTTTCGAAGAAACAACGGGAGAAATTGGGGCAGCCGAAGCCAACGACTTGTCGGCCCCGGAAGATGATTTAACGCTGGACACGCCTGCAGAAGCGGCTCCCGCCGATGAGGCACCCGAGACACCTACTCAGAACACTGCGCCGCTTACTTCAGCGCCGGCGCCGGTCCTTGCGGCACGCACACCATCTTTGGATGGCCTGAATTCCCGCATGATTCAGTATGCCCGCCAGGCAGCGCAGCTGGTACAGGGCCGCTCCGATTTCGGGGTGATTTATGCGCCCAGTTGGCCGGCGTGGCTGGCCGCGCTCGAAATCCGCAACAGCTCGCGCCGGCCGCTGGTGCTGTATGCCGCCAGCCTGGCCGTCGACTTTGCCTGCCCTGCCGAGCGCGGCTGGCTGCTGGAAGTGGAGCGCATGACGCTGCGCCGGGCCCACCTCGTACTGGTGCCTACCGAGCAGGTGCGCCAGCAGCTGCGCGCCGCCTACGGCGCCGATACCGGCGAAGTGCGCGTGGTACCCGCCGACGATGAGGAAGTCCTGCGGACGCTATTGCACGAGCTGGCTGCTGGCTGAGCCGGGCGGGGCGGCTTGGGAGGAATGGGTTTTCTTTGTGCCCATCAACCCATTTTGACCACCCTTAAACCCCGATTCCGCATGCAGCCCGAACACGAATTCGAAGCCGTTTTAGAAGCAGCCGGCGACACGGGCGGCGTGTTTGTTGTGATTCCCTTTTCGGTGGCTGAGGTATACGGCAAGCGCGGCCAGCTGCCGGTGCACGTCACCTTCGACGGCTACCCCTACCAAGGCAGCGCCGTGCCGCTCGGCGACGGCCACCACGCCCTGCTCCTGCTCAAGCAAATCCGCAAAGCCATTGATAAAACCATTGGCGACACCGTGCGCGTGACCATGCGCCACGACACGGCCGTGCGCAAGATGGAAGCCCCCGCCGACCTGGCCGAACAGCTCGCCGCCAATCCCAAAGCCGCCGCCTACTTCGACAAGCTGGCCTACACCCACCAGCGCGAGTTCGTGCGCTGGCTGGAAGGCGCCAAGCGCCCCGAAACCCGCGCTAAGCGCCTGGCCGAAACCCTGGAGCTGCTGGGCCAGGGTCGCAAGCGCCCGTAGCGCGCTTGGCGTTCTTAAAAGGTGGTCATGCAGAGCGCAGCGAAGCATCTTGCCCGCCACCACTAACCCGGACGATTGGTTTACCTGCTGCGGGCAAGATGCTTCGCTGCGCTCTGCATGACGTTCTAAATTGTTGATTATTCCTGCCACTGGTTTCCCACCCAACCTCTCCCATGAAAAAAAGCTGCCTGTTGCTCCTCTTGCTACTCCCGCTGTTGGGCACCGCCCAAACCGTGCGCATCGACCGCGTGAACCCCACTAACTGGTGGGTGGGCATGAAAAACCCCAACGTGCAGCTCATCGTGCACGGCCCCGGCGCGGGCACGTTGGCCTACACCGTGAATTATCCGGGGGTGAAGCTGGTGAAAACCAACACGGTGGAGAACCCAAATTATGCTTTTCTCGACCTCACCATTGCCGCAACCGCCAAGCCCGGCCGGGTGCAGCTGGTGGGCAAAAAGGGCAGCCAGACCGTGACGCAAAGCTGGGAATTAAAGGCACGCGACAACGCACCCAAAGGCCAGGGCGTGACGGCGGCCGACTTTATTTACCTGGCCATGCCCGACCGGTTTGCCAACGGCGACCCCAGCAACGACAAATTTGTGGATATGCGCGACCCGAACATGGACCGCGCCAACCCCTTCTTCCGCCACGGTGGCGACCTGGCGGGCGCGGCCCAGCGCATTCCCTACCTCAAAGAGCTGGGCGTGACGGCCGTGTGGTTTACGCCGGTGCTCGAAAACAACCAGCCGCTCACCAGCGAGGGCGGCACCATGCGCGCTTCTTACCACGGCTACGGCTTCACGGACCAGTACAACGTGGACAAGCGCTTCGGCGGCAACGCCGCTTACAAAAGCTACGTGCAGCAGGCCCACTCCGCCGGCCTGAAGGTGGTGCAGGACGCCGTGTACAACCACGTGGGCAACACCCACTGGACGGTGCAGGACCTGCCCATGAAAAGCTGGCTGCACCAGTGGCCCACCTACACCAACACCACCTACCGCTACACCCCCATCACCGACCCACACGCGGCCCAGGTTGACCGCAAAATCACCCTCGACGGCTGGTTCGTGCCCTTCCTCCCGGACCTCAACCAGCAGAACCCCTACGTGGCCAATTACCTGATTGAAAATGCCATCTGGAGCGTGGAAAATTTCGGCATCGATGCCTGGCGTATCGACACCTACCTGTATAATGACCAGCCGTTTATGAACCGCTGCAACGCGGCGCTGCTGGCCGAGTACCCGCGCCTGCACATCTTCGGCGAGTCGGCGGTGACCAACAGCATCGACCAAGCCTACTACACGCGCAGCAAGATTGATTTTCCCTTCAAATCGAACCAGCCCGGCGCGCTCGATTTCGTGCTGGAGGGCGCCCTGCTGGCCGGCCTGAAGGAAGTGGGCACGCCCGCCGCCACCGGCTGGGACGGCGGCGCCCAGCACGTGTACCAAACCCTGGCCCAGGACGTGGTGTACCAGGATGCGACCAAGCTCGTCACCTTCCTCGACAACCACGACCACAACCGCTTCCTGTCCGAAATCGGCGACGACCTCGACAAGTATAAGATGGGCCTGACCTGGCTGCTCACCACCCGCGGCATCCCCAGCATGTACTACGGCACCGAAATTCTGATGAAGAATTTCAAAGACCCCACCGACGCCGAGGTGCGCAGGGATTTCCCCGGCGGCTGGTCCGATGACAAGGACAACAAGTTCACCGCCGCCGGCCGCTCGGCCCGCGAAAACGAGGCCTTCGACTTCGTGAAGAAACTTGCCACCTACCGCCGCGACCACAAAGTGCTGCACACCGGCAAGCTGATGCAGTACCTGCCCGAAAACGGCCTCTACGTGTACTTCCGCTACGACGCGACGGGCACGGTACTGGTGGCCTCGAATACTACCGACAAAGCAGCGTCGCTGCCCACCGCCCGCTTCTCGGAGCGCATGGCGGGCTTCAGCAAAGCCCGCAACGTGCTCACGGGCGAGAGCCTGAGCAGCCTGGCAACGCTGCAGCTGCCCGCCAAAACGGCAGTGGTATTAGAGCTGCTAAAGTAGAGGTTAGGCGGCCGTGCGACCAACCACCCGGAGCAGACTAAACCGCCCAACATGGCGGCCGAAGCCGGCCATTCAGGGTTTACGAAACTCACTTCAGGGATGAGTTTCGTAAACCCTGAATGGTGAACCAGTTTACTGAACTTTATCCGGGCTGTGGATACCGTTCGAAATGCTTACAAGCCTCTGTAGAACATGGTTTGCGAAAACGAGCAAATTCATAGACTCAGGGGCAGACCTGTAGATTGCGCATATTCACTGATGGCTTTGTGTAAGGCATCAAAGTCTGCATTCATTTTTCGAATAATGGACGCATCTTCTGCCTCGTAACCTGCCGGATTCAGGTGATGATACATGGCTTTTAAGCCTCGCTTACCTGTCTCCACCTGGATGGCCGTAACGACCCACTCGGGCTTGGCAGCGGGCAGGACAGATGACGGCTGCTCTGCGGGGCCACTGTACTCATACCGCGGGTATTTTGGGTAGCGAAACACCTGGGCAAAATAGCGGGCATACTCGTGGCGGAGCCGCCGATTGGTGACAGGCTGTTCCGCGTAGGCAATCAGGGAATCGGGCAGGCTGTCACGAATGACAAAGGCTTTGAGCGCAAGGTGTTTGCCTTTCGTGTAGAGGTACACGACCTGGGTCTGCTTTTGCCCGTTTACCACGACCGATTCGCGGTAATCTAAGCGCCTGTTCGGGCCTTTTTCCCGGATGGAGTTGGCGAGGAAAGTGTCGTAGTCCAGCGCTCGAACGAGCGCCGTTTGTGCAGAGCAGCCTAGGCTGCAGCACAGCAGCAAGGCCGTGAAGGGGGCGCTAGTTTTCATTTCGCAGGTCAAAGCAGGTTAGTTTAGTGAAAGGGTAGTATAAATCAACGCGCTATTGCCAAGCCTCCTCTACCATTACAATCTAGTTCGGCAACCATAGTCACTAACTAGAGCTTCCCAGCCCTAGCCACCGTTTACGCCCGGCCCAGGCGGACGCGGAACGTGGCGCCCTGGCCGGGCTGGCTGGCTACAGTGATGCTGCCGCCGTGGGCCTGCACGATGCGGTTGACGAGGTAGAGGCCCACGCCCGAGCCCGACGTGTGGGTGTGCAGCCGCCGGAACAGGTGAAACAGCTCGTCGCCGTGCTTTTCCGCGTCGAAGCCAAGGCCGTTGTCTTGCACCACCAGCACGGGCTGCCCCTCTTCAACCCATACCGAAACGTGAATGCGGGCCGGCCGGGCCGGGTCGGCGTATTTGAGCGAATTGCCCAGCAGGTTGAGCAGGATGGTGCGCAGGTTGGCCCGGGCGAAAGCCACCGTGGGCCGGGCCTCGAAATCGACCGTGATGCGGGCCCGGACGGCCCGCACCTGGGGTTCGAGCGTGTTCACCACTTCCTCCATGAGGTCGGCCAGCGGCACTTCTTCCGAAAGCGAGGTTTCGCTGATTTGCTGGGCCTGGCCGAGCGCAGCCAGGTCGTCGATGGTGAGGCCGAGCTGCTGCAGGGCGTCCTGAATCAGGGGCACGAGCAGTTCCTCCTCGGCCGGGTCGGCGAAGCTGACGCTGCGGCGCAGCTCTTCAAACAGGCCCGCGAGGTTGTTGACGGGCTGCTTGAGGTCGTGGCTGGCGGCGTACACGAAGTTGTCGAGGTCCTGGTTGGTGCGCGTCAGGCGCTCGTTGGCCTGCTTGAGCTCGGTGATGTCGATGGCCGAGCCCACGTAGCCGTACAGGTCGCCGTTGGGGTAGAAGCTGGGCGCGCCCTGGGCCAGCAGCCAGCGGTACTGGCCGTCGTGGCGGCGCATGCGATGTTCCAGCACGTACAGGCTGCGGGTCCGGATGGCGTTTTCCAGCGTGTTCTGGGCCCGCTTCAACTCTTCCGCGGGCAAGTAGGCTGCCCAGCCCGTGGCCACGTACTGTTCCAAGGGCACGCCTACGAAGTCCAAGAAAGCTTGGTTGGCGTAGCGAATTGTGCTGTCCGGGTTCACGGCCCACACCTGGTTGGGTGCGGCGTCGGCCAGGATGCGGAAGCGGGCTTCGCTTTCCTGCAGGGCGGCCGTGCGCTCCAGCACCCGGGTTTCCAGCTCCTGGTTCAGTTGTTCTACCTGCTGGCGGGCCCGCACCGCGTCGGTCACATCGTAAGAGAAATCGAGCACGCCGGTTACCTGACCCTGGCCGTCGTGCAGGGCCAGAAAAAAGCAGTCGTAGTACATCTGTTCCAACTGGCCGGTACGCTCAAAATCGACCTGCAGCGGAAACCCGGTGGCCCGGAAGGATTCGCCGGTGCGGTACACCCGTTCGAGAATTTCGAGGACGCCGTGGTCGGCCAGCTCGGGCCAAACCGCCCGCATGGGCTGGCCCAACAGCTCGCGCCCGTTGGCCGCGCGCCGGTAGCTGGGATTGACGAACGTGACCACCTGGTCGGGGCCCTCGTGCACGGCCACCTGGGCGGGCAGCTGCATGAGCATGTCGTAAAACCGCTGGCGCTGAATTTCAGCTTCGGCGCGGGCCGCTTTTTCGGCGGCCTGGGCTTCGCGCAGGGCCACTTCCACGGGCGAGCGGGGCTGGTCGGAAGTGTCGGTGAAGCTCACCCACAGGCCGTCGCCGGAGCGGCGCGCGGCCAGGCGGTAGTAGTTGTCGTAGCCGTCGAGCTGGTAGTTGATGTTGTATTCGCGCGGCTCGCCGCTCACGTAGGCATCGACATGGAAGCCAAACGTGCCCTGCTGGCGGCTGTGGGGCCACTGCTGGTTGTGCGTCAGGGTGGGCACTTCGGGCATGCGCATCATGCGCTGGGCCGCCGGATTGAGGTAAACGAAGGTGAAATCGACAATCTCGCCCGAGCCGGCCGGGTCGTAAATCGGCGTGTAATAGATAATGCCCGTCATCGACACGGCCAGCAGGTCGCCCAGCACGTTTTCGGCATCAAGGGCACGGAGAGGCAGCGGAACCGGCGTAGAGGGAGGCATAGAGCGAAGCAAGCGCGGGGAGAAAAAGGCGTGCCGCCGGGACACGAAAAAGCGTCGGAGCGCGAAGGCAGGCTTTGTAGGACGCTTCCGGCCGCGCTTTTCAGAACAATGAGCGGAAGCTGATTACCACTCCGCCATTAATAGTTGGCCAGCGGCACGTAGCCCCATTCAAAAGTAGCTCGCCGGCAAAAATCTCCTGCCATTTCTCCAAAGAGAAGGCCACTCGAGCCATCATCTTGACTGAACTGCAAACACCACTTGCTACCGGAACACCCGGCTCAGCAGAAACAGGTTGAGCTGATATGGCCCGCCAAAACCGCCACGGGCTGGCGCTGCGCATGTAGCAGAAGACTGCTTAACAACTTGAGCAAAGGGTATCGCCTAAAGCGACCTGAGCATTAGAATACCAACGCGTGTTTGGCCTCAAACCAAAGGTCAGAACAAAAACTTAAGCCATATACTTTGCATTACAAAGTTCTTTATATAAATTTAAGCTCCTAAATCCTTGCCCAAATGGAAACGAAAGCGTTTAGCGTTGTCACATCTATCTCAATGGGGCTCGCGCTCACGGTGGCATTGCTCAGCCTTATTGGCATTGCAATCACGGGGTTTTATCCGGGGATTATCGTGCTGTGGCTGGTGGCCCTGATTCCAATTGCGTCAAAGGCTTACGCCAAGCGGAACAGTAAAAAACTCACTGCTTTTCAAGCCAATAATTACACGGCGCTTACCGTCATCAATGTGCTTTCAATCCTGGTGGTGCTATGGATGACCTTTGTCATCGTGCATGACCGTGTGCTCCAGGACTGCTGCTGATTCCGTGCTGCGCCACCCCGACAAGTTTCGACACCGGAGCGGCGGCCAGCAGCTGCTTACTGCTTGGCCAGCACCAGCGCCACCCGGCTCGGCAGGTACAGGCTGAGCTGGTGCTCATACGTCTCGTATTCAAATGCCTCGTCGGGCCGGTCGAAACCGCCGAAACGGGCGTTGTCAGACGACAAAGCCACGCGGTATTTCCCTTCATCCGTCACCCAGAAGCGGTAGTCGGTGAGGCTCTTCTCCACATTTAAATTCACGATGAACACCAGCCCGCCGCGCTCGAAGGCCAGCACCTGGTTTTCCTCGTCGTGCTTGAGCAGCGTGGCCGGGCCGGCGGCCAGCAGGTGCCGGGCTTTGGCCAGGTGAATCAGGGCCTTGTCGAACTCGCCCAGTTGGTGGAATTTCAGGTCGGGGTTGTCGCCCAGGCTCCACTGGCGGCGGGCAAACTGGTAGCTCCAGCCGTTGCCCTCGCGGGGGAAATCGACCCATTCGGGATGGCCGAACTCGTTGCCGATGAAATTGAGGTAGCCCTCGCCGCCGGCCGCCAGCGTGAGCAGCCGAATGATTTTGTGCAGCGCCAAGGCCCGCGCCGCGCCGGGGTCACCGTCCGTAATGTGCATGTGGGCGTAGATTCCAGCATCGAAGAGCCAGTGCGACAAGGTTTTGTCGCCCACCAAGGCCTGGTCGTGGCTTTCGGCGTAGGCAATGGTTTTCTCGCCGGCCCGGCGGTTGGTGAGGGTGTACCACAGCTCGCCGAGGGGCCAGTGTTCGTCGGGCGTGTGCTTGAGCAGCTTAATCCAATAGTCCGGGATGCCCATGGCCAGGCGGTAGTCGAAGCCCACTCCGCCTTCCTTGATGGGGCGGCACAGGCCGGGCAGGCCGCTCATGTCCTCGGCCACTAGCAAAGAGCCCTTTTTGAACTCGTGGGCCAGCGTGGTGGCCAGTTGCAGGTAGAGAATGGCGTCCTCATCAGCCGCCGGGCCGAAATAATTGTCGTAGCCCACAAAGGCCACGCCCTCGCCGTGGTGGTGGTAGAGCATGCTCGTCACGCCATCGAAGCGGAAGCCGTCGAAGTGGAATTCTTCGAGCCAGTAGCGCACGTTGCTCAGCAGAAACTGCTGCACTTCGGGCCGGCCGTAGTCGAAGAGCTTGGAGTCCCAGCCGGGGTGGTTGCCGCGCTCGCCTTTGTGGAAGTAGAGGTTGCCCGAGCCGTCGAAATCGGCCAGGCCCTCGGCCTCGTTTTTCACGGCGTGCGAATGCACCACATCCAGCAGCACCGCGATGCCGCGCCGGTGCGCTTCGTTGATGAGAAACTTGAGGTCCTCGGGCGTGCCGAAGCGCGAGCTGGCCGCAAACAAATTGGCCACGTGGTAGCCGAACGAGCCGTAGTACGGGTGCTCCTGCACGGCCATCAGTTGGATGGTATTGTAGCCGTCGGCCTCAATGCGGGGCAGGATGTTTTCGGCAAATTCGCGGTAGGTGCCTACGCGACCTTCTTCGGCGGCCATGCCCACGTGGGCCTCGTAAATGAGCGGCTCCTTCACGGCCGTGGCGGTTCGGAACTTCTGGTCGGTCCAGACAAAGGGCGTTTCGGGGCGCCAGATTTGGCCGGCGAAATCCTTGGTTCCCTCGTCCTGCACGGCGCGGCGCAGGGTGGCGGGCAGGCGGTCCTTGCCCTGGCCGTTGGCCACCACGTGCACCTTGAAGCGGCTGCCGTGGGCAAGGCGCTGGTCATACTCGGCATCGGGCAGAAACGCTTCCCACACCCCAAAATCCAGCTTTTGCAGCGGGTTGGCGCCCCGGTCCCAGCCGTTGAAATCGCCCACCAGCGCCAAATACTCAGCCCCCGGCGCCCACTCCCGGTACACCCAGCCGCCGCGGCCGGCGTCGTGGTTCAGGCCCAGCTGCTGGTGGGCGGTGGCGTAGTTCAGCAGCGAGCCGTGGTACTGCTCAATTTCGGCCAGCCGGGCCTGCAGGCGGGCCTGCCGCTGGCGTAGCACGGGCTCGAAGGGTGCCAGCCAGCCGTCGTTCCTGACGAGGGCCAGCGGCGCGGGCTTGCGGGTTTTGACGGCGGCGGGAGCGGTGGTTTTCGACTTAGCCATAGATGCGGAGGTTTAGGTCAAATGTAAGGCGATGCTCGATTGAATTAGAAATAAGCAAGCCGAAGCTTCTGTCATCCTGAGCGGAGGGAAAGACCTTCTCCCGTTCGCACTCAATTGCTCAGCCGTGAGAAGGTACTTCGCTGCGCTCAGGATGACGGGCGCGAGGTTCTGCCTAAACAAGTCCCTTCGCTGCGCTCAAAACGACGGCCGTCGCCATTTCCCCCGCCTTCATCGCCTGCGGCATTGCCCACCAGCATTAAAGCCGTTATTTTGCTCCATGTTGAAACGTTTACTTGCGATTCCGTTGGCGCTGCTGCTGGCTTGTTCGGCCGAGCGTCCCGTCACGTCTACTTCACGCGCCTTCGAGGGCTCGCTGGGCACGCCCATCCCCAAGGCGGCGGCGCCCAAGCTGGCGCGGTACGCCATGGTGGTATCGGCGCATCCAGAGGCGTCGCGCATTGGCACTCAGATTCTACAGCGCGGCGGCAATGCCTACGACGCGGCCGTGGCCGTGCAGTTTGCCCTCTCAGTAGTACTGCCCGTGGCCGGGAACATTGGCGGCGGCGGCTTCCTGCTCTACCGCGACCGCAACGGCTCGGCCGGCTCGCTCGATTTCCGCGAAACGGCCCCCCAGGCCGCCTCGCGCGACATGTACCTCGACAAAGCCGGCAACGTGGTGCCCGGCCTGAGCACCGCCGGCCCGCTGGCCGTGGGCACGCCCGGCACCGTGGCCGGCATGGCCACGCTGCACAAGCAGCTCGGCAAGCTTTCGTGGCCCACGCTGCTGCAGCCGGCCATTATGTTGGCTACCAAAGGCTTCGCCCTCACCACCAAAGAAGCCGCCGCCCTGAACCGCACGCGCGCTGATTTTGAGAAGTATAACCCCGGCAACCCGCCCGCCTACGTGCGCCCCGGCGGCGGCGAGTGGCAGCCCGGCGACACCCTGCGCCTGCCCGAGCTGGCCCGCACCCTCACCCGCATCCGCGACCAAGGCCGCGCCGGCTTCTACCGCGGCGAAACCGCCCGCCTGCTGCTGGCCGAAATGAAGCGCAGCGGCGGCCTCGTGAGCCAGGCCGACCTCGACGGCTACCGCGCCAAGTGGCGCGAGCCCCTGCGCGGCCGCTACCGCGACTACGACGTCATCACGATGCCGCCGCCCAGCTCCGGCGGCGTGGCACTGCTGCAAATGCTGCAAATGCTGGAGCCCGTCGACCTGGCCCAGGCCGGCTACCACACGCCCCTGGCCGTGCACTACCTCACCGAAGCCGAGCGCCGCGCCTACGCCGACCGCGCCACCTACCTCGGCGACCCGGACTTCGGTTTCGTGCCCACCCAGAAGCTGCTCGACGTGGACTACAACAAGCAGCGGGCCGCCTCCATGCGCCCCAAAGGCCGCGCCACCGCCAGCGCCGACCTGACCGCCGGCGCCAACCTGCCGGGCTATGAAAGCAACGAGACCACCCACTACAGCATCGTCGATGCCCTCGGCAACGCCGTGAGCTGCACCACGACGCTCAACGGCGCCTACGGCAGCAAAGTGGTGGTGCCCGGCGCCGGCTTCATCCTCAACAACGAGATGGACGACTTCTCGGCCAAGGCCGGCGTGCCCAACGCCTACGGCCTGGTGGGCGGCACCGCCAACGCCATCGCGCCCGGCAAGCGCATGCTCAGCAGCATGACGCCCACCATTCTCACCCGCAACGGCCGCGTGGCCCTCGTGACGGGCACACCCGGCGGCAGCACCATCATTACCAGCGTGTTGCAGAGCATCATCGGCATTGTCGACTACGGCCTGAACGCCCAGCAAGTCGTCACGGCGCCGCGCCTGCACCACCAGTGGCTGCCCGACGTGCTCGACGTGGAGGCCGGCGCCCTGCTGCCCGCCGCCCAGGACACGCTGCGCGCCCGCGGCTACCACCCCCAGCCCCACCTGCCCTGGGGCCGCCTCGACATCATCCACGTGCTGCCCGACGGTACCCTGGAAGGCGGCGCCGACCCGCGTGGCGACGACACGGCGCTGGGGTATTAAGGAGGAGAGTAAATAAAGCAGAACGTCATGCTGAGCGCAGTCGAAGCATCTCTACCGCGTAAGTAAATAATTACTATTGCGGTAGAGATGCTTCGACTGCGCTCAGCATGACGTTCTGCTTTGTTAGCTGAGCCCATTCGGCTCAACCGATACTTAGTGGGCAGCCGTGACCGGCACGCGGGCGATGTGGCGCAGGTTGCCGGCGGCGGAAATCAGCTTCTGGCTGATTTCGCGGGCTTTGTCACCTTCGCCGCTGAAGTTGTGGGTGGTGAGGGCCGACTGGGCGGTGAGCTCGCCCAGGGTCTGGAAGGCTTCGGCCATGCCGGCGGCGTTGTTGCCCTCGATGTGGCGGCGCAGGGTTTGCAGCTCGGCCACGATGGGGCGCAGCACGGGCTGGTCGATGGCGCTCAGGTGGTTAATCCAGTTGTCAATCTGGTTGAAGCCCGCGCCGGGGTCGTTCTGGAAGCCGTTGCCAATGGCGGCAAACAGGGTTTGGATGCTGGATTCTACTTCGGAAATGAAGCTCATGGAAACGAGAATTGGGGAATGAGAGAATAAACCGGAACCGGCCGACGCGGCGCGAACGCCACTGGCACGCCGAACTGGCCCAGCAAAAGGGCTTTGTTCGACGCCCAAAGATAACCGGGCGGGCGGCTAGTTTTCCTCGCCCGGGTGCAGGGCCTGCACATCGGGGTGGTTGTAGTTGACCACGATGACGGAAAACGGGTGGGGCTCGCCTTCGCGCTTCTCGATGCGGATGGTGCCGGCGTCGCGCAGGTGGTTGAGCAAGTCGCGGCGCTCGTAGTCGGGCAACTCGGGCAGCTCGTCGGTGAGCAGGCGCATAAACGGCCCCAGCCACAGTTCCGGCACCCGGCGCTGCTGCTTGGCTTCCAGCTTTTGAAACTCGTTGAGAATAAAGGCCAGCGTGCGCCGCTCCACATCGCGCGCCAGCGGGCGAATGGGCGCAAAATCCGGCACCTCCTCGCTGAAGCGGGACGTGGTCGGGCGGGCCGCGGCGGGCACAATGGGCCGCGGGGCCCCGACGGCCGGCACCGGCGCCACCTGCGGTCCCTTGAATGTGCCGGCGGCATCTCGGGCAGCAAGGGCAGCAGCTGAGGGCACACCCACCGTGCCCTGCTCGCGCAGGCGGCGGCTTTCTTCCTGCAGGCGCAGGCGGTCGGCGCGGCGCTTTTCGAGCTGTTCCACGCGCTCGGCGCCGAGCAGGTCGCGGGCGTCCATAAACTGAGCGGAGCCGATGTTCTGCAGCAAATCGCCGGACACGGACTCGCGGAAGCCGGCCACCAGCACCTGGCGGGCCTGACGGCGCAGATGCTGTAGCACCGGGATGTAGTCCCGGTCGCCGGCCACGAGCACGAAGGTGCCGATGTCGGGGCGGGTGTACATTACCTCCAGCGCGTCGATGCATAGCTGCATGTCGGCGGCGTTTTTATGGTCGGTGCCCAGTACGTTGCGGGTGCTCACGCCCATCAGGTAGAGGGCGCCCTGGGGCGCGGTGGCAAGGCGCTCAAAATCGGCGTATGCGTAGCTGATGAGGCTGTCGAGGCCTTTGCCGCTCAGTTCTTCCCGCAGGGAGCGGATGATGTCGAGGCAGATGTCGTTGAGGTCGGGCGGGTCATGAAAGTGATTCTTGAGAAAATAATAAACATTCTCAAAATCAATAAAAACGGCGGCGTACGGGGACGTGGGCGACTTAGGCGTCATATAGCAAAGGTAATATCTACCAGATTGGGAAAACGTCCCGGTCTGGGCTTTATAGTTCAGCTTACCTGAATATTCTGGCTACAACTGCTGCCTTTTGGAGGCCAGAATCAAGAGAATAGGCTTCGGCTGTAACTTGCCACCACGTGCCACCTCCCACCCGACTCGTCGTTGATGAAAGTTGTTCTACGCGCTTTTGGTTCTGTAGCCGCTCTGGTAGCGGTGTTTCTGGCTCCCGATGCCCAGGCCCAGCGCGCCGACGGCGGCCGGCCGGCGCAGGACCCGTTCGGGCGGCGCGTGCTGCCGGCGCGGGCGGTACCGGGCGGGCGGTACGTAAATCATTCGCTGATAACTGAATACCCAAGGGCGGCCTCAACCAGAACGTACCGAGTAATTGTACCTGCTGCTGGAGGAAAAGAACGAACCTATCGCACCGTCAGCGAAGGGCAATACGCACCCGAAACGCTCCGACTAAAGAGCACCGATGGCAGCACATTGCAAATTCTGCCATGGGCTCCGGGAGTAATAAAAGTCACCTATTTCATTGCCGACCAGGCAACTAAGTTCGATACCTCAATAAGTGTCACGCAGAAACCCCAGCCGCTGGGGCAACTTTGCCGCCCAGGCTGCGATGGACCGCCGTCGAAGGCCATTGCCCGATATGGTCCTGACTTTTGCAAGGGCACCCTTTCAACGCCCAGTACGCTCACGTACCACGCCGACTGCCAGGATATTGTTATTAACAAGCAAACCCTAAGCGTAAGCATCCGAGACATTGGCGGCGGTACTCAGGTGGAGGCCAACGCCCCCTTCCACCGTCTGGCCGCCTCCCCCGCCACCACGGCTGAGCCCGGTGGCGTAGGCGTGCGCTTCCGCCTCGCGCCGGGCGAGCAGCTCTACGGTACCGGCTCTCGGGCCCTGCCCGTGAACCGACGCGGCTACCGGCTGGAGCTTTACAACCAGGCCCACTACGGCTCCCAGAACAACGAGCCCAACCTGAACATCGCCCTGCCCACGGTGCTCAGCAGCCGGGGCTACATGCTGTTTTTCGACAACCACGCGCCTGGCTACCTCGACCTGGGCAAAGCCGATAAAAACGTGCTCGAATACGGCGGCGAAGGGCTGACTTCGCTTTCCTACTTCGTGATAACGGGCCGCAACCAAGCCGAAATCCTGGACCGCTACACTCGCCTGACGGGCCGGCAGCCGCTGCCGCCGCGCTGGGCGCTGGGGCTCATTCAGAGCCGCTTCGGCTACAAAACGGATGTGGAGATGCAGAACGTAGCCGCCCGCATGCGCCGCGAAAACTTCCCGCTCGACGCACTGGTGCTGGACTTATACTGGTTTGGGGGCACCAAAAAACAGGGCGATTTGAGCTGGGACAAGGCCAACTTCCCCGACCCGACCGGCATGATGAGCGGTTTGAGCAAGCAGGGTGTGAAGACGATACTCATCTCGGAGCCTTATGTGATGCGGACCTCGCGCAACGACTCGACGGTGCGCACGCAGGGGCTGGTGGGCACCACGACGGCGGGCCGGCCGTTCACGGTGGCGTCGTTCTGGGCCGGGCCGGCCAGCATACTGGACGTGTTCAAACCCCAGACGCGCGAATGGCTGTGGGGTTATTACAAAAAACTGCACCAGGAAGGCGCCGCCGGCTGGTGGTCCGACCTCGGCGAACCCGAAAACCACCCGGCGGCCATGCAGCACGCGCCCGGCCCGGCCCGCGCCGTGCACAACGCCTACGGGCAAAGCTGGGCCGGCATCTTTACGGAAGGCTACGCGAAAGACTTTCCCGAGGAGCGGGTGTTCAACCTGGCGCGCTCGGGCTGGGCGGGCATGCAGCGCAACGGTGTGTTTCCGTGGTCGGGCGACATCAACCGCTCGTGGAGCGGCTACCGCGCCCAGGTGCCCGTGATGCTGGGCATGGGCATGGGCGGCGTGGGCTACATGCACTCCGACGCCGGCGGCTTCTGCGTGGGCGGCATCGACCCGGAGCTGTACACCCGCTGGCTGCAAATGGCCAGCCTCTGCCCCATTCTGCGCCCCCACGGCGAGGGCGTGCCGCCGGAGCCATATTATTACCCCGACCCTTATAAGAGCAGCGTGCGCGACGCGGTGCACCTGCGCTACCAGCTGCTGCCGTACCTGTACACGCTGGCCTGGCAGAACACGACGACGGGCGCGCCGCTGGTGCGGGGGCTCAATTTTGGTAATTATTACCATTTCCCGACGACGGGTAGTAAATCAACTGATTCTGACTACCAAAATTCTGAATACCTCCTCGGCCCCAACCTGCTGGTGGCGCCCGTGCTCAACCCCAGCCAGCGGCGGCGCAACGTGCTGCTGCCAAGCGGCAACTGGATTGATTTTTACACCAACAACACCTATGCCGGCAACAGCGTGGTGGGCGTGCCCGCGCCGCTGGCCCACACGCCGTTGCTGGTGCGGGCCGGCGCCTTCCTGCCGATGACAGCCTACCGGCCCAGCACTGCCCAGTACCGCCCCGATACCCTGCTGCTGCGCTACTACCCCGACCCCAGCGCGGCGGAATCGGAGTTCACGATGTATGACGACGACGGGCATTCGGCCCAGGCGCTGGCCAAGCGGCAGTACGAGACGCTGACCATGCGCGGTTTCTGCACGCCCGCGCAGACCGATGTGATACTGAGCAGCAACGGCGAGTACCCTGGCCAGCCGGTGTTCCGCTACGTGCGGCTGCTGGTGCAGCGGGTGGCCGCGCCGCCCACGGCCCTTTATTTCGATGAGAAGCCGGTGCCGGCCGAGGGCTACTCCTACGACCCGGGGAAGCACGAGCTGGAAGTGCATTTCCTGATGAACGCCGGCGTGGCCGTGAGCATACGCGGCCTGAAAATTCTGACCAATATGGCCCCCAATTCTACGCCCGAGGCCCTGACGCTGGAAGCACCAGATAGCCGCAGCTTTGGGCCCGGCGGCACCACGCTGCGTTACACCTGCCACGAGGGGCAGCCAGCGCCGCTGCTCATCCGCAACGCGCAGGGGGAGGTGGTGCGTACGCTGGCGCTGGAACCCAACACCGAGTCCCACGCGCTGGCCTGGGACGCCCGCGACGACGCCCGCCGGCCCGTGCCGCCCGGCGTGTACACGGCCGAAGCCGCCGGCCAGCACCAACGGCTGATTGTGACGAAATAGCCTTATAACACATGCTTCAGCCTGTGCCGAAGTGGCCCGACGCCGCGCAGACAACGGCCCGTGCTATAAAACATTATGCAAACTTTCGATTCTGCCCGCTTGCATTTCCGCCCCCTCACGGCCGCTGACGCGCCGGGCATGTTCGCGCTCGACTCCGACCCGGCCGTGCACCGCTACCTCGGCGGCGTGGGCGGCCAGATGGTGACCGAACTGGCCCAAAGCACCGACACCATCGCCTTCATTCAGGCCCAATACGCGGCAGTTGGCATCGGGCGCTGGGCCGTGCTGCGGCGCGAAACCGACGAGTTCATGGGCTGGGCGGGGCTGAAGCTTGTGGCCGGCCCCGTGAACGGCCAGCGTGATTTTTACGACCTTGGCTACCGCTTTCGGCCGCAGTTCTGGGGGCAGGGCTACGGCTCGGAAGCGGCGCAGGCCTGGCTCGAATACGGGTTTCAAACCCTGCGGCTGCCCCGCATTTGCGCCTATGCGGACGCGGAAAATGCGGGCTCCCGCCGGATTCTGACCAAGATTGGCCTGCGCGAGAGCAATGAGTTCACCGAAGGCGGCACGCGCTGCTTCTGGTACGAGGCCGACGCGCCCGGCTTGTCAAAAGCGTTTTAGTTCAGCGGCTTGCTCCGGCCAGAACTGCCCGGCCCCCAGTTGCACCAGCAGCACCCAGCCCACGGCAGCCGCCCAGCCGGCCAGCACATCCGACGGGTTGTGCACGCCCAGGTACATGCGCGCCCAGCCCACGGCCAGCGAGAATAGCGGCCCCAGCACCCGCACCCAGCCCCGAAACCGGCTGCGCCCCAGCAAAAAAACCAGCGCCGTGGCGATGGCCGCCGTGTCCATGGCGTGCCCGCTGGGGAAGCTGAGCGTGGTTTCGGGCCGCAGGCTGAGCCAGAATGCGGGCCGGGGCCGCGCCACCAGCGCCTTGATAACCTGGGTGAGCAGCATGGAGCCGCCGACTGCCACCAGCCAGACCACGGCCGGACGCCACTGTCGGCGGCGCAGCAGCGCCAGCAGCACCAGCACCCCCAGGCCCACCATCGGCCCGGTGTTGCCCACAATGGTGAGGAAAACGGCCAGCCCGTCGAGCACCGGCGTGGCGTGGCGGTGCCAGAACAGCAGAATCGAAGCATCCCAGCTCAGGGGCAGCCCATTGGCGCGCACCACGGCCACCGCCAGCCCACCGAATACGGCCCACGCCAGCGTGAGCAGCGTCCAACGCCGTGAATTTTCAGGGATAGATGTTGCGGGCGAAGTCATTGAGCAGCAAACCGGGATTGAAACCCCGGCAAATAAACCGCCCGGCCGCTAAGTCGCCGCCCCGGGAGCCTCGCGGGGCGCCGCCACCATCTTGGGCAGGCGGCGGTGCAGGGCCTCGCGCCACAGCCGCCGCAGCTCGTGAAACTCGGGCGAAAACAGCAGGTGCAGCCCCGCCACCCAGCCCACCGAGCCGGTCCAGCCGGCCAGCACATCGGACGGGTAATGCACGCCCAGGTACATGCGGCTCCAGCCCACGCCCAGCGCAAACAGCGGCCCCAGCGCCCAGGCCAACCAGCGCCCGGGGTGCTTCCACAGCAAAAACCCCAGCGCCGTGACCACGGCCGCCGCGCCCATGGCGTGCCCGCTGGGAAAGCTGTAGTAAAACGCCGGCTTCAGACTCACCCACAGCGCCGGCCGGGGCCGGGCAAAGAGCACCTTCACCAGCAGGTTCAGCCCCATGGCGCCGCCCACCGAGAGCCCGAAAAACCACGCCTGCGCGCGCCGGCCCCACCGGGCCAGCCCCAGCGTGCTGGCAATGGCTACCGCACTCATCGGCAGTGGGTCGCCGGCGGCGGTGAGGCCCAGCGCCAGCCGGTCGAGCCCCGGCGAGGCGTGCTGGTGCAAAAACTCCAGAATGGCCTTGTCGCCGATGAAGCCGCCGGACTCCCAGATGTCTTCGGCCACATTCACAAACACCACCCAGGGCAGCACCAGCCCGGCCATCAGGGCCAGCAGCAGCACCTTATGAGCCCGGAACGCACGGCGCAGGCGCAGCCAGAAGGAAGACATGAATCGGCAAAAAGGATGAGCAATTAGCAAAAGGACCGTCATGCTGAGCGCAGCCGAAGCATTTCTACCGCAATAGTAAAATCAATCGAATAGTTTGCGTTGCGCGGTAGAGATGCTTCGACTACGCTCAACATGACGTTCCTCTAAAACTCAGCATGACGGTTTTCAGGGGCCTGTGGTTACCAAGCTCCTACCGCCCAAACTCCAGCACCCGAAACGTGCCGGGCACGATGCCGGGCCGCGGGTGCGGATTCTCGGCGGTGGGGGCGGGCGTGGGGCCGTAGTCGGCGGTGGCGGTGAAGAGGTGGTGGGTCTTGGGGTCGAGGGCGATGGTGCGGGCGCCGCGGGCGGTGGGCACACTGCCCAGCACGGTGTATTTGGTGGGCGAGTCCTGGTGGATGACGGTAAACGTGCCCGAGCCGTTCGAGACGACGACGTTGCCGGTGCTGGGGTCGAACACGGCGCCGTCGGTGCCCTTGGCGGTGGGCAGCACGGCTACTTGCTTGCCGGTTTTGCTGTCCGTCACCACCAGCTTCTCGTTGGCGCAGCCGCTGAAGAGGCGGTTGGCGCGGGGGTCGTAGCCGAGACCGGTGGGCTCCTCGCCGGGCTTCACGGAGGTCCGTTTCAGCACAGCCAGGGTTTTGGCGTCGAACTCGACGACCTCGCTTTTGTCTTCGAGGTTGACGAAAATATGGCCTTTGCCATCGCTGGCGGGGGCTTCCGCGTCGCCGCCCAGCTCGGCGGTGCCCAGCACGGCGCCGGTTTTGGCGTCGAGCACGGTGCTGCGCCCGCCGTCGTTGCTGAAAATGAACACGCGGCCGGAAAAGGCGTCGTAGAACAGCGCATCCGGCTTGGGCCCCGTCGGGATGGGCGCGCCGATGGGCTTCAGCGTTTTCACATCGAACACCACGCAGGTGTTGTTGCGCCCGCAGGTGATGTAGCCGCGCCCCGCGCCCGGCACCACCTCGATGCCGTGCACGCCGGGCGTGTTCGGGATGGTGCCCAGCAGCTGGCGCGTGTGCAAATCGACCACTTCCACCTGCGTGCCGTGCGACACGTAGAGGCGCTCCCCGGCGGGGTCCACCGAGAGGTAGTCCCAGCCGCCCTCGCCGCCGATGGCAATGGTGTGGAGCAAGTGGTAGGGCGGGGCGGGGGCCGTCGGTTGGGCGCGGGGCGGGCCGCCGGGCAGGAGCGCGCAGCAGGCAATAATCAGCAGGTTTTTCACAGAGAAGCGGGCTTGGTGTGGCAGGATGGCCGCGAAGGTCACGCTCGATTCTGTAGCCAAGCTGAAGTGCCGCCCGCTACCGCGCCACCACGTCGAAGGCCACCTCGAACGTGTTGCGAATAGCGTAGCTGCCCAGGTTCTGGAAGAAGGCGCTGGAGTTGTAGTTGATGCCGAACTGAGTGCGGTCGAGGGTAGCGGTGCCGCGCAGGCGCAGGCCGCCCGCCACCGGCTCGATGGCCACCGGAAAGTCGACCGGCCGGGCCTGGCCCTTGAGCGTGAGCGTGCCCCGCGCCCGGCCCGCTTTAAACTCGGTGAGCTCAAACACCCCGGTGGGAAATTTGGCCGCGTCGAAGAAGTCGGCGCCGCGCAGGTGCTCGGCCAACTGGGCCTGCTCGTGGGCAATGGTGGCCATGTCGATTACCACGCGGGCGGCGCGCACGGTTTGGCCCTCGGCCGCCACGCTGCCCTCGCGCAGCCGGATGGTGCCCTGCGGCGCCCAGGCGCCCGCCTCGGCGTGGCCGGTCCAGGTGAGGGTGCTGGCGGCGGGGTCGAGGCGGTAGGTGGTGGCGGTGGGGCGGGTGGCCAGCAGGCTCAAGAAGGAAAACAGGGAAATCAGAAGGGTTTTCATACGGGTATGTTTTAAGGTGGGAAGGGCTATTTGCCAACCTGCGGCTCGGCTTCGGTTTCAATCAGCCCGTAGCCTTTGTAGAGCCGGCCCTGGGCGTCTTTGGCGATGATGAACCAGAGGGCATCGCCGCCATAGAGCTGCTTGGCGCTGGCGGCGTAGCGGTAGTTTTTGGCAAAAGTGTAGGTGACGCCCTTCTTCAATTTGCCGCCGGGGCAACTAAACAGCTCGGCAAATTCGGCGGGCGTTTCGTGCAGGTTGGCTTGCCAGCCGGCGGCGCTGTACCAGATGTAGCTGCCGCAGCTCACGATTTGCAGGTCGCCGGCTTCGGCGCGCACACTGGTGCTGTGTTTCCACACGTAGCCGCCGGGCACGGCGGGGTTGGGCTCGGGGTAAATGGGGTTGGGCGAGTGCCAGAGCGTGAGGCCCACGGGCAGGCGGCGCAGCTCGTCGGGCAGGGCGCGGGTGTGGTCAGTCCAGGCCGGGGCGGGGGTGGTCTGGGCTTGGCTCAGGGCCGGGCGCAGGGCCAGGGCGCCGAGGGTCAGCAGCAGGAAACGGGTCATGGTTGGGGCGTTTGAAGTACGACCCAAAGGTGGCCCTCTGCCCTACTGCCCATCGCCCCAAAACCAGATGTGGGACGTTCCAATACCGGATTTGGGCCTAATTGGCGTCACCCGCCTCCGCCCTGATAATCCCGCGGCGCCACCCCCGTCACCTGCTTGAAAATCCGATTGAAGGTCGTCTTCGAATTGAAGCCGCTTTCGAAGGCGATGCCCAGTAGGGTGAAGCGCCGGGCATCGGGCGCGGCGAGGCGGCGCTGCACCTCGGCCACGCGGTAGCCGTTCACGAGGTCGTTGAAGGAACGGCCAAAGCCGGCGTTCACGGTGGAGGAGATGAGGCGCGGCGGCAGGCCGATGTGGGCCGACAGCTCGGCCAAGGTCAGGGTCGGATTCTGGTAAAGCTGGTCGTCGACCAACGCCCGGCGGATGCGCTCCATAATGAGCGGGTCGGGGCCGGGCGCGGTGGCCGGAGCGGACGATTCCGGGAGTCGTGGAAGCCCGGTTTCAACAGGTACTTCGGCAGCGGCATTTGCTTCGGGAAATGCGGTTACTTCAGACGCTGCGGCGGGAGCCATTTCGGCAGCAACCATTTCATCAGCCGGCTCACCGGGCGCGAAGTGTACGGCGCGCATATCGGCCTGCCGCAGGCCCACGATGCCGATGACAAACACCACCACGCCCAGCAGTTCGGTCGAATAATCGTAGCGGTAATACAAGCCGAAAAACTCGCGCAGCACCAGCTCGGCCAGCCACTGCACGCTCACCACGCCTAGCAGCACCAGCAGCCAGCGCAGCCACCGCAGGCGCAGGCGCGATACTTCCGAGAAGTTGTCTTCCAGCCAGCGGCTGTAGTGGCGCAGCAGGCGCAGGCTGAGAAACAGGTACACCATCAGCGAAACCCAGGTGCCGATGAACTCCAGCCGGTAGGTAACGGGCCGGTGCACACGCTGCCAGAAATTGAGGCGCACCGCGTAGGGCTGGAAGCGCAGCCACCAATACAGCGCCGCCTGTAGCAGCACCGGCCCGAAATGCAGCCAGTAACGGGGCCACCACCGAAACCCGTGGTTCACGAGGCTGCGCACGTAGAAATAGAGCAGCGGCCCAAACCCCAGCGAGTAGTAGATGGGCGAGAAATACAGCTCCGCGTTCTGCCCGTACAGCCCCGAAACGCGAAAAAACCCGTCGAGCACCCACAGCGCGATGGCCACCATGAGCAGGGCCAGAAAGCGGTTCGACACCCGGTTGAACGGCGAGGCCGCCAGCAGCCCGGCCGCAAAACCGGCCTGCGCGATGACGGCAAACAGCGCCACCGTCATAAAGGAAATCGGGACTTGCATAGGCCTGAGCGCCAACCGGCGGCCGTAAAGATGCAGTGCAGTTGCCGTTGCTGATTTTTCTTACTTTGCGGCATGACGCTTCTCCCCTTTTTCCGCCCCTGGGCGGCCCTGCTGGCGCCGCTGCTGCTGGGTGCCTGCCAGTCGGGCACCAAACCCACCGCCGAAACCGAAACCACGGCCCAGGCGCCCGCCGCCGCGCCCGATTCGTTGGCCTTCGCCGTGCGGCACCCGGCCTGGGCCGGCAATGCCACCATCTACCAGGTGAATGTGCGGCAATACACGCCGGCCGGCACCTTCCGGGCGGCCGAAAAGGACTTGCCGCGCCTGCAGAAAATGGGCGTGGGCATCCTGTGGCTCATGCCCATCAACCCCATCGGCCGCAGCCACCGCAAGGGCACGCTGGGCAGCGCCTACTCGGTGCGAGACTACCGCGCCGTGAACCCCGACTTGGGCACGCTAGCCGATTTGCAGCACTACGTGAAT
This sequence comes from Hymenobacter convexus, assembly GCF_030580955.1. Classification (GTDB taxonomy): domain Bacteria; phylum Bacteroidota; class Bacteroidia; order Cytophagales; family Hymenobacteraceae; genus Hymenobacter. Next base: position 115,298 of record NZ_JAUQON010000014.1, read on the forward strand.
ACGGCCCACGGCCTTGGGATGCACGTTATTCTGGACTGGGTGGCCAACCACACGGCCTGGGACAGCAACCTCACCACCGAGCACCCCGACTGGTACACCCGCGACGCGAAAGGCAACTTCCGCCCGCCGGTGGCCGACTGGCAGGACGTCATCGACCTCGACTACTCCAAGCCCGCCCTGCGCGAGTACATGACGCAAAGCATGGTGTATTGGGTGAAAACCGTCGGCCTCGACGGCTACCGCTGCGACGTGGCCGGGCTGGTGCCCACCGATTTCTGGAACGACACCCGGCGCGAATTGGAGAAGGTGAAGCCGGTTTTCATGCTGGCCGAATGGGACGAGCTGTTCCCGCCCACTTTTATCTCGCGCAAAGAGTTCGACCCCAACACCCGCCTGCTCGAAAAGGCCTTCGACGCCACCTACGCCCTGAGTTTGCACGGCCTGCTCGACAGCATCGGGCGCGGCCAGAAACCCACCGCCGAGCTGGCCCGCTACCTCGCCGCCGAGCGCCGCATGTACCCGCCCGGCGTGAACCTGATGACCTTCACCAGCACCCACGACATCAACGCCTGGGACGGCAGCGAGTACGAGCGCCTCGGCCCCAACGCCCTGCCCGAAGCCGTGCTCACCACGCTCTGGCCCGGCATTCCGATGCTCTACAACGGCCAGGAAGCGGCCATGAAAAAGCGCTTGCGCTTCTTCGACAAAGACACCATTCCGTGGAACAACTACCCGCTGCAAGGCTTCTACACCACGCTCTTGCAGCTGAAGAAGCAGCACCCGGCCCTGCGGAATTTTGACGCGACTTCGACCTTCAAGCTGCTGCCCAGCCCGGCCCACACGGTGCTTTTTGAGCGCCAGAAAGGCGCGGCGGCCGTGGTGGTGGCCGTGAACCTGAGCGACCAGCCGCAGCAGGTACAGCTGCCCGCCCCGCCCCTGCCCGACCAGCTTTACCAGCGGCTTTTTACCACGGTCGGGCAGGAAAAGGGCGGCTTCAACCCTGCCTCGTCCGTGACGCTGTGGCCGCACGGCTACCAGGTTTGGGAACGAAAAGCCGAGAAATGAGTAAGTAGCTGTGACCCTAACCGCTCCTGCTGCCCATGCCCCTGCTTGCCGAAACCATTGTCCCCTTCGACTGGCAACGCCTGCTCTGGACGGCCGATGCCCCGCCCGCGTTTCTTTTTGAAGTCGCGTTTCGCTGCGTGACGGTGTACCTGCTCACGCTGGCGGCGCTGCGCATCACGGGCCGGCGCGGGGTGCGGCAGCTCTCGCTGTTTGAGCTGAGCATTATTCTGGCGCTGGGCTCGGCGGCGGGCGATGCCATGTTCTACCAGGACACCGCCCTGACGCACATCGTGGTGGTGTTTGCGGTGGTGATGCTGCTTTACGTGCTGCTCAACCGCCTCACCGAGGCCTACCCGCGCTTCAGCGACTGGCTGGAGGGCAAGCCGGTCAAGCTCGTGGCCAACGGCGCCATCGTAGACAAAGCCATGCGCAAGCAAAACCTCACGCACAAGGAGCTATTTGGCGAGTTGCGGCAGCGGCAGGTGGAGCACCTAGGCCAGGTGCGCCTGGCCTACATCGAGGCCACCGGTCAGGTCAGCGCCTTTTTCTACGAAGACGACGAGGTGCGGCCCGGCTTGTCTATTCTGCCCGAAGACCGGGAAAAGGCCATCAGCCTCATCGAGAAAGAGGGTGACTATGCCTGCACCGAATGCGGCCAGGTCGAAACCCTGACGCCCCGGCCCGCCCACGCCTGCCCGGTGTGCCGCTGCGACAAGTGGCTGCCCGCCAGCACGGCCCGCCGCGTGGCCTAAGCCAACTTTTTGGGCGGGTTGCGGGTTGAATCGGCTCACCTTTTCCGGCTTCTGCATGTCCGAACTCTTCGATACCGAGCAAATCAACCACCTCATCCGCACGCGGCGCAGCACCTTTATTCCGCAGTTTGTGCCCGGCCGCGTCATCCCCGATTCGACCGTGTGGCAGCTGCTCGAAAACGCCAACTGGGCGCCCAGCCACAAGCAAACCGAGCCCTGGCGCTTCACTGTTTTCACGGGCGCGGGCCTGCAAAAGCTGGCCGATTTCCAGGCCGATTTATACGAGCGCACCGCCGGCCCGGCCTATAAAGCGGCCAAGCACGCCAACCTGCGCCGCAATCCGCTGCAGTGCTCGCACGTCATCGCCATTGCCATGAAGCGCACCGAGCGCCGCCTGCCCGAAATCGAGGAAATCGAAGCCGTGGCCTGCGCCGTGCAAAACCTGCACCTCTCGGCCCACGCCTACGGCCTGGGCGGCTACTGGAGCAGCGGCGGCATCACCTACACCGAGGAAGCCAAGGCCTTTTTCGGCCTCGAAGCCGACGACCGGCTGCTGGGCTTTTTCCAGCTCGGCTACATCGACGTGCCCTCGGCGCCGGGCCAGCGCGGCCCCGTGCAGGCCAAAACCCGCTGGGTGAGCGAGTAAGCATCCACTCCGGAGTTCACCTATATTTAGGACGCCAAACCGCGCCTGCTTCAGCGCGCCCAATGCAACCCTGGGCCTCAAAGCGGCATCAATTCCCCGCTCATCCGCCATCAATCAGTGAATATGAAAAAGCTTCTTTATAGTGCCTTGTTCCTGCTGCCCGCCCTGGCCCAGGCCCAAACCGAGAATTTTGTGGTGAAAGGCACCGTGGGCGCCAAAGCCGGCGTGACCAAAGCCTACCTGCGCTACGTGAATGCCCAGAAGTGGCTGGTCGATTCGGCGGCCGTAAAAAACGGGCGTTTTGAGTTCAAGGGCGCCGTGCCCGAGCCGGGGCGCGCCACGCTCGTCCTGAGCCACAATGGCACTTCGTTGGCCAAATCGAAGGACGCCACCAAGGAGTTTTTCTTTGTGGAACAGGGCACCATTGCCATCAGCACGCCCGATTCGGCCACCAAAGCTGTGGTGCGCGGCACGCCGCTCAACGACGAAAACGCCAAGCTGGCCGCCCTGCTGAAATCGTCGGATAGCCGGTACGAAGCCTACATCAAAGAGTACCGCGCCCAGCCCGAGGCCATGCGCAAAGACCCGGCCTACATCAAGCAGCTCGAAGCCAAGCTCGACCCCATCGAAGCCGAGCAGAAACAAATCCGCACCGCCTACATCAAGGCCCACCCCGATGCGCGCTACAGCTTGTTTGTGCTCCAGGATGCGGCCGGCTCGGTACCGGAAGTGACGTCTTACGCCGCCCTCTACCAGGGCCTGAGCGCCAACCTGCGCAACTCCGTGCGGGGCAAGCGCATCGATGAGCAAATCAAGCGCTTGCAGAAGGTGGCCATCGGCGCGGAGGCTCCCGATTTCACCCAGAACAACCCCGACAACGTGCCCGTGAAGCTGAGCAGCCTGCGCGGCAAGTACGTGCTGATTGACTTCTGGGCCAGCTGGTGCGGTCCCTGCCGCCAGGAAAACCCCAACGTGGTGAAGGCCTACAACGCTTTCAAAGACAAAGGCTTCACCATCCTCGGCGTGTCGCTGGACAAGGAAGGCGCCCGCGAAGCCTGGATGCGCGCCATCGAAAAAGACGGCCTGGCCTGGACGCAGGTGTCGGACCTGAAATACTGGAACAACGCCGTGGCCCAGGAATACGGCGTGCAGTCCATCCCCCAAAACTTCCTGCTCGACCCGCAGGGCAAAATCGTGGCCGCCAACCTGCGCGGCGAGGAGTTGCAAAGCACCCTGAGCAAGCTGCTGAACAAGGCGAATTAAGCTTTTTTGGCAATTGTCTACGCCGCAAATCGGGCCTTTTCTTCCGGGAAGCGGCGCTGGTTTGCGGCGTTTTTTTTGAACGTCATGCTGAGCGCAGCGAAGGACCTTGTTACCGCAGAACGGTTTGCAGTAAATCAATCGGCTTAAACGTAATAAGGTCCTTCGCTACGCTCAGGATGACAGGCGTTTTCAACTTTAAATTCAACGCACCACATGGACCCCGCCTTTTCGCAACAGTACGACCTCGTTCGCGGGGCCCGCGCGGCGCTGCTGCGGTACTGCGCCACGCTCAGCCCGGCGCATTTTGTGGCGCCGGTGGCCGCCTTCAATCACAGCAGCATCCGCGACTTGCTGGTGCACGTGGCGGGCTGCTACCAAGCGTGGCTGGGCGAAGTGGGCCTGGGCCGGGCTCTGCTGCGCCCGCAGCCGGCCCAGGTGCCCGATGTAGCCGCCGTGCGGGTGCTATTCGCGGATGTGGATGCGTTGGTACGGGAATTTGGACAGCATTTCGCCAGCCAGTGGCTGACCCCGCAGCGGTTCGATTCGCCGCGGCACCCGGCGCCGCTACAGCTTTCGCCGCTGCAGCTGTTCACCCACGTCATCACCCACGAGTTTCACCACAAAGGCCAGGCGCTCAGCATGAGTCGGCAGCTGGGCTACGTGCCTGTGGATACCGATGTAATTCGGACCTGATGCTTTGGCGTGGCTTAGCGAAGCTCCTCCATCGCGCATTTGGCAGGCCGCGCACACATTCTAAGTATCAACTAAATCCGCCACCACCAAGGCCCTTTTGCTATGCTGCCCCACCTCGGCCTGCACCACGTCGCCCTCATTTGTGCCGATTACACGGCGTCGAAGCGCTTCTACACCGAGGTTCTCGGGCTGGAAATCCTCGCCGAAACCTACCGCGCCGCGCGAGACTCGCACAAGCTCGATTTGGCCGTGAACGGGCAGTATGTGCTGGAACTGTTTTCCTTTCCCAACCCGCCGCCACGCCCCAGCTACCCCGAGGCCGCCGGCCTGCGCCACCTGGCCTTCGCCGTGCCCGATGTGGCGGCGGCTATTGAGCACCTGGAGCAGCACGGCGTGGCTTGTGAGCCCATTCAGGTGGATGAGCTGACGGGCCGCCGCTTCACGTTTTTCAGCGACCCCGACGGGCTGCCCCTGGAATTCTACGAGGTGTAGAGACGCGACACTTCGCGTCTCGGCGTCCGCGCCACTTGACGGTTGTTTCAGCTTTATCGTTTAATGAGGAGACGCGAAGTGTCGTGTCTCTACGCCGGCCGGCCGTTGCCCACGATAACCGTCGGCACCGGCGCCGCGTAGCGGCAAGCTCCACCACGCCCCTCCCGATGTCCGACCACCCCCACGCCGCCCGCTTCACCGTGCCCCACCCCGAGTGGGCCGCCCACGCCACCATCTACGAAGTCAACGTTCGGAATTTTACACCAGAGGGCACTTTCCGGGCGTTTGAAGCCCATCTGCCGCGGCTGCAGCAAATGGGAATCGGCATTGTATGGCTGATGCCGGTGCATCCCATCGGGGAAGTGGGGCGCAAAGGTTCGCTGGGCTCGCCCTACGCCGTGCGCGACTATTTTGGCGTGAACCCCGAATTTGGCACGCTGGACGACTTGCGCCAGTTGGTGCAAACGGCCCATGCGCTGGGAATGAAGGTGATACTTGATTGGGTGGCCAACCACACCAGCCGCGACAACGACCTCATCACCGAGCACCCCGACTGGTACCAGCACGACGCCGACGGCCAGCTGGTGCCGCCCGTGCCCGACTGGACCGACGTGGTGGCGCTGGACTACGGCAACCGCGCCATGCGCCGCTACATGACCGATGCCCTGGCCTACTGGCTGCGCGAAGCCGACATCGACGGCTACCGCTGCGACGTGGCCGGCCTGGTGCCCACCGATTTCTGGGACGAGGCCCGGCCGGTGCTCGATGCCATGAAGCCGGTGTTTATGCTGGCCGAATGGGACGAGCTGTACCCTTCGGGTGGGTTGAGCTGGGAGGAATTCAATTCCGATACCAAGCTGCTGGAAAAGGCTTTCAACATGACGTTTGGCCTGCGCCTGCACTACCTGCTCGACCGCGTTGCCGAAGGCCACGCCCCGCTGGCCGACATCGACATTTACCTGGCCGCCGAGCGCGAGAAATACCCGCCCAGCGTGTACCTGATGCACTTCACCAGCAACCACGACGTGAACAGCTGGGACGGCACCGAGTACGAGCGCCTGGGCCCGCTGGCCCTGCCTTTCGCCGTGCTCACGGCCCTGATGCCGGGCATGCCGATGCTCTACTCGGGTCAGGAATCCGGCCTGAACCGCCGGCTGGCCTTCTTCGACCACGACCCGATTGACTGGAATAACTACCCGCTACAGGACTTCTACACCCGCCTGTTTCAGCTCAAAAAAACCCACCCGGCCCTGCGCAACGGCGACCCGACCAGCCGGTTCCAGCGCCTGCCGGGCCCGCCCGAAGTGTACGCTTTTGCCCGGAGCAAAGGCGGCGCGGCAGTGCTTTGCGCGGTGAACGTGGCGGCAGAGGCGCGGGCGCTGCCCACCGTGACCGGCCAATGGCGCGACCTTATCAGCGATGAAACAATGGACCTGCCAGCCGGCCGGGAAATCTCGGTGCCGGCCCAAGGCTGGCGCGTTTTAGTGGCCGAAGCGCCTGCTGCGGGCCAACCTTCGGAGCGGGTTGGCGGTTAGTGCAGCTCATTCCCTGAATCTTCTTTCGCTATGCAAACCCGTGAATTGGGCCGCTCCGGCCTGCAAATTTCGCCCCTTATGCTGGGCGGCAACGTCTTTGGCTGGACCATTGACGAGGCTACTTCCTTCGCTGTGCTCGACGCCTTTGTGGCCAACGGCGGCAACGCCATCGACACGGCCGACGGCTATTCCGTTTGGGTGCCGGGGCACGTGGGCGGCGAGTCGGAAACCATTATCGGCAAATGGCTCAAGCAGCGCGGCCGGCGCGACGACGTCGTTATCGCCACCAAAGTGGGCTGGGAAGTAAATCCCGAGAATAAAGGCCTCAAGAAAGACTACATCCTGCGCGCCGTGGAAGGCTCCCTCAAGCGCCTGCAAACCGACTACATCGACCTCTACCAGTCGCACAAAGACGACCCGACCACGCCCGTGGAGGAAACGCTGGAAGCCTACGCCCAACTAGTGAAGGAGGGCAAGGTGCGCGCCATCGGGGCCTCTAATTTCACAAAAGAGCGCCTGCAGGAGTCGCTGGCGGCCAGCAAGCAGCACGGTTTCCCGCGCTACGAAACGCTGCAAAACCTTTATAACTTGTACGACCGGGAGGATTTTGAGAAGAACCTTGCGCCGCTGCTGCTCGAAGAAACCATCAGCGCCATTCCGTACTACGGGCTGGCCGCCGGCTTCCTCACCGGCAAGTACCGCGACCAGAACGACCTGCAAAAAAGCCCGCGCGGCGCCGGCGTCGGCCAGAAATACCTCAATGAAAAGGGCCTGGCCCTGCTTACCGCCCTCGACGCCGTGGCCAACCGCCAGCAGGCCACGCCCGCCCAGGTGGCCTTGGCCTGGCTGATGCAGGCGCCGGCCGTGACGGCCCCCATTGCCAGCGCCACCAGCGTAGGCCAGGTCACGGAGCTGCTCGAAGCCACCGAGCTGCGCCTGACGGCCGAGGACGTGCAAACGCTGCAGTAGGCGCAGCCGGTGAAGGCGGAGTAGCGACCAACAACTGGTAATAATAAACGGTCATGCTGAGCATAGCCGAAGCATCTCTACTGCGAGCGTAATTATTTACTGCCTCAGTAGAGATGCTTCGGCTGCGCTCAGCATGACCGTTTTTTCATTAATAATTGGCCCTACTGCCCTGCCACATCGGCAAACTCATACGTCCGGGCCACGTCCAGCGGCTTGCCGTCGGCTTCGGCGTAAGGGTACACGAAGTAGTTGAGGGGCGGGCCGGCTTGCTTGGGCGCCAGCTCCACGTCGCGGCCGCGGGTGAATTCGACGCGGTTTTCGTCGTGGGCGCCGAAGAAATAGTTGCGCTTGGCGGGGTTCTTGGCTGCTTCGGAAGCATCGACGGGCACCCAGCCGGTTTCTTTGGTGTAAAACTCGGCCCAGCAGTGGTAGCCTTTGATTTCGCCCTTGCCGCGGTCGGCGGGCAGCGGCAGGCCGATGCTGAAGCGCGCCGGAATGCCCAGCGCGCGGCAGTAGCCGATGACGATGGCGTGAAAATCGGTGCAGTTGCCGCGGCGGGCGTCGCAGGCGTAATAGATGTCGCCGCGGCCCCAGCCCTGGCCGGTTTTGTCGTAGGTCACGGTGCTCACCACGTGCTCGTAGATGGCGCGGGCCTTCTCCAAATCGGTTTTGGCGCCGGCTTTGGCCACCACTTCCTCGGCCTGCTGCTTGATTTTGGCATCGAGGGGCACGAGGCGGTCGGGGGCCAGCCAACGGGCCATGTCGGGGTCGGGCTTTTCCTTGGCCACGTAGGCAGTGGGGGCGTTGGCGCGCAGATTGAGGTGCTCACGGCGCGTGACTTGCCCGCGCATGGTTATCACCATCGGCGCGGTGGGCATCGTGGTCAGGTGCAGGTAATACATCTGGTTGCCGTAGGCCCCGCGCTCGATGCTGGAATGCGCCTTGCTGTCGAAAGAGTGGTTGACTGCAACGGTCAGATTCCCCACCTTCTGCGAGGCGTCGGAGTGGGGCATGGGCAGCCACACATCCAGGGTTTTGGTGCCGGCCGGGGGCACCGGCACGGTGGCCGTGACGGTGAGCGCGAAGGTGCGGCTGCGCGGCACGGGCACGGCCGATGATGGCACCTCGGAGGCGGCAAAGCCGGAAAGCACGGCAGCCGCGCCCAGCAGCCCGGCCCATCCGGCCGAGCGGTTCAACAAGGAAATGTTCACAAGAACGGGGCAACAGGTCGCTGCTGGCGGGCGTCGGTCAAGCTGGATTGAAGTCTCAACGACTCCAATTCAACGGCCAAGGCCACCAGCCAATGCCCGTCGACGCGACGCCCCAAAAAGCGCCCGCCAGTCAGGGCCAACCAGACCCCAGCAGTGCCCCGAAGGTACGACCTGCGGCGCGCTGGCTACTTTCACGGCCCTAAACCCCCGTTTATGAAAGCGACTGGCCTGCCGGTGCTGGCCCTGGCCTCATTTCCCCAAGCCCACCCGCCCGCGCCCTACTACGCTGAGCGACTGGAAACGCACGTCGTCCGGTTTCCGCACGTGAACGTGCCGCACGCCCACGACTTCTATCTGCTGCTTTATGTCACTGAAGGCACGGGCACGCACACCGTCGATTTGGTGACGTATGAACTGCGGCCGGGTAGCGTGTTTTTTTTGGCGCCGGGGCAGGTACATCACTGGCATTTGGGGCCGAATGTGCGCGGGCTGCTGGTGTTTTTCTCGGCCGACTTCTACCTGTTTCGCTATCCCGGCAATGGCCTCTACGCCTACCCGTTTTTCGACAGTGCGCATCCGCCGGTGCTGTACCTGGCACCGGACGAAACGGAAATCCGGCCCGTATTCGAAAGCCTACTGGCCGAGTACAATGCCCCACACGCCAACCAGGGCGAGGTTTTTCGCAGCTATCTACACATAGCTTTGGAGCTGGCCACCCGCCACTACCCAGCTCAGCCAGCGGCCGAAAATGGCTTGGCGTTGCAGCAAATCCGGCAGTTTGGTGCGCTGCTGAACGAGCACTACCGCACCAAGCGCAGCGTGAGCGACTACGCTGAATTGCTGCATCTCACCGCCAATCACCTCAACGCCCTCTGCCGCCGCGTGCTCAATAAAACCGCCAGCGCGCTCATCCACGAGCGGGTCATCACGGAGGCGCAGCGGCTGCTGAGCCACTCGGCGCTAGGCGTGGCGCAAGTGGCGTATGAGCTGGGTTTTGAGGATGCGTCGTACTTCGTGCGCTACTTCCGCAAGTACGCCGGCACCACGCCCGAGGCATTTCGGCAGCAGCGTTGATTTGTCCTGTAAGACCCTGAAAGGAGGCTGCGCAGACGGGTAAGGGGCCGGGTAATTTTGGGGTATCAATGCGGCGGGTGCCGCGCCGGCCAGCCGCACATGGGCGCGGGCCGCTTTCTCCCGTATAGCTTTCGTTGTCTTATGTCTTCGTCCCCCGCCCCGGTTATGTCCGAACCCACCGATTTCACGAACTACGAGCTGGTCGATTCCACGGCGCTGGCGCTGGCCAAGCTGCGCTGCCCGCGCTGCCACCGCGGCCCCTTGTTCAGCACCTCGGCCTGGAACATCACCCGGTTTGCCCAAATGCCCGCGCAGTGCCCCGTGTGCGGCCAGAGCTTCGAGCCGGAACCCGGCTTTTATTTCGGCTCGATGTATATCACCTTCGGCTTCAATGTGGCCACGTTCCTGGTGCTGGGCGTGTTGATTTACTACCTAATGGGCAACCCCGATACGTGGGTGTACGTGGCCATCATCACCGGCGTCACGGTGCTGTTCACGCCGCTGATTTTGCGCTACTCGCGGGCGCTGATGCTGTACCTGTTCGGCGGGACGCGGTATAATAAAAGCTGGGGCCGGCGGTAGTAGCCCAAACGCCCTCAGTGCGGTGTAGAGACGCGCCACTTTGCGTCTGAGTTTGCACCATCTGAGAATCGTTCATCGTCAAGACGCGAAGTGTCGCGTCTCTACACCATTCAAACAGCAAAAGCCCCGGCTGCTAGCGTAGCAGCCGGGGCTTTTCATTTCTCGATTGGTGTATGTTACCGCAGCACCTGCGCCCGCCACACGTTGTTGCCGGGGTTCACGTCCGGCAGCAGCTTGCTGGCGTTGAGGCGCACCAAGGTGAGCGGCGTGGTGGAGTTGTAGCGGAAGGTCCAGGTGCCGCCGCGCTGCCAGATTTCGACGGGCAGCTTCACGCGGGTGGTTTTGCCGGAGGTTTCGGTAACGTCGGCCGTGATGGGCATGGCAGCCTGGCCGCGGTTTTCGACGGTGATGAGGGCGCCCTGGGCGGGGTCCTGGTTCACGTAAGTGACGGTGGTCACGGCCTGGTCCAGAATCCAGTTATTATACACCCACTCCTTCCAGAACCAGCTCAAATCCTCCCCGCTGGCCTCGTTCATGGTGCGGAAAAAGTCCTTCGGCTGCGGGTGCTTGAAGGCCCAGCGCCGGATGTAGGTGCGGAAGGCATAGTCGAACCGCTCCGGCCCGAGGATTTCGGAGCGCAGCAGAAACAGGCCGTAGCCCATCTTGCTATACGCCGCGAAGCCCAGGTTCTGGGGCTGCGTCACGTCGGGCACGGTGTAGGGCGGGTCCATGGTGGGGCTGGCGATGGCGCGCGCCAGGCCCTGTACCAGGCGGGTGGTGTCGTTCAGCTGCTTGGCATACTCGCCGTTGTTGAAGGCCGCCGAGGACAGCATGTTGATGAAGGTATTGAAGCCCTCGTCCATCCACGGGTACTTGCGCTCGTTCGAGCCCACAATCATCGGGAACCAGTTGTGGCCGAATTCGTGGTCCGTCACGCTGTAGAGGCTGGCCTTTTTGGCCTTGGAGCCGCAAAACACGATGCCCGGGTACTCCATGCCGCCCACCACGCCGGCCACGTTGGTGGCCACCGGGTAGGTGTATTCGTACCACTGCTTCGAGTTGTATTCGATGCTTTTCTTCACGTATTCCGTGCTGCGGTTCCAGGCCGTGTCCTGCGCTACCTCGGCCGGGTAGAGCGACATGGCCAGCGACTTCCTGCCGCTGGGCAGGTTCATCTTCGCCGCGTCCCAAACGAAGGCCGCCGACGCCGCCCAGGCCACATCCCGCGCCCGCTGGCACTTGAAGTGCCAGGTCAGGCGGCCGTTCTTGCCGCTCGGGCGCGAGCCGGCCTGCGTCACCTCATCCACCGAACGCACGATGACGGTTTGGTCCGAGCCGGCGGCTTTGGCCAGGCGGCTTTGCTGGGCGGTGGTGAGTACCTCGGCGGGGTTCACCAGCTCGCCCGAGCCGCCCACCAGGTAGTTGGCCGGCACGTTCACGGTGTAGTCGAAGTTGCCGTAGTCGAGGTAAAACTCGGCCACCATGTAGGGCAGCGTGTTCCAGCCCTCCACGTCGTCGTACACGGCCATGCGCGGGTACCACTGGGCTATTTCGAATATTTCGCCGTTCTTGGTTTTCAGGCGGCCGAGGCGGTCGGAACCGTATTCGGGCACGTTGAAGCCGTAGGCGATGTCGATTTTCAGCTTGTCGCCCTTGGGCTTCATCGGCTCGGGCAGCATGATTTGCATGCGCGTGTCCTGCACCCGGTAGTTGGCTTTCAGCTTCTTGCCGTGCAGCTCAATGTTCACCGTCTGCAGCGAGTCGCCGCCCTGAAAGCCGCGGGCCGAGTTGCCGAAGCGCCCGCCGGCCGGGGCCGTGGCCGCCCCACCGCGCGAGTCGGCGCGGTAGAGGTTCTGGTCGAGCTGCAGCCACACAAAGGCCAGCGCATCGGGCGAGTTGTTGGTGTAGGTGATGCTGGCGGTGGCCGTCACGCGGGCCGCTTTCTCGTCGAGGCGGGCGTCGATTTTGTAGTCGGCCGCGTTTTGCCAGTACTGGGCGCCGGGCTGGCCGCCGGCCGTGCGCGTGGGCGTGGCCAGTTGCTCAATAAACGAAGGGTTGAACAGCGCGCGGGCATCAAAAGCCGGGCCGGTGGGCACCGGCTGCTGAAACTGCGCCGCCGCCGTGCCCGCCACCAAGAGCGCCGCACCCAGCAGAAAAGGAAATTTCATGTAGAAACTGTAAGAAATGTTAACAAAAAAGACGAAAACCTGCTGTTTTCCTGCCAAAGGTAACGGCGCGACCCCGCCCCTACGCCAGCTTTTTGCGCACCAGTTCCATCAGCCCATTCAAGTCAACCTCCTGCATTTCCCCGGCATCGATAAAAGGCGCTAATTCGCCTGTTTCACTCGCTGCAAAAGCAGCCGGCAGCCGGTGTCGCGCCCACTGCGGGTAAGCGCTGATAAACTCGTCGCGGTGCAGAAATTCCACCGGCACGGGGAGGTTTTTAATGAATACGCGCCACTCCGGCCGCATGCTGGTGGCGCCGTAGGTGACGGCGCACAGCGCGCAGGCGTAGGTGGTCGGCGAGAGGATTTTGTGGAATGTGTCCTTCAGGCCGGCCAGCAGGCCCGCGTCGGCGTTGTAGACGAAAAGCAAGCGCTGGGGCATGGGCTGGCTACTGAATGGTCAGCTTGGCATAGGTGAAGGTGGTGCCCGGGTTCTTGCAGGTCCACATCTCTCTGCTCAACAATAAAGTTGAGGATGAAAGCCATTTGATGCGGTAGGGCTCCCACGTTTTTGGTTCCTGCTCCCAGACTTGCTGCAATACGCCATTGCGAAGCTCCAGCAACTGCAGGATATTGGGCTGCCCTCCGCTGTACTCAATGCCCATGCAGATAGCGGCAATATGCCGCCGGTCGGGCGAGTACATCGGTTCGCCCCATAGCTCAATCCGGTGGCCTGAACCATCAATCAACAACCACTGGGTAGTTTCATAGTACTGCACCTGAATCAAGTGGCACTTAAAATCCACCAAGTACCCAAGGTAGGTGTACACTGTTGATTCTTCCTCGCCGTGCCCTTTTTTGAAGGCTGCCTCGTCAATAACGACATCGGTGAATATTTTCGGCCCTTTCGCCGTGGGAATCACAATCCGCCCGTTCCGCTTCTTCACCGGAAACGTCATCGCCGGCTTGGTCAGCACCGCCGTTTTCTTTGCCGCCAGGTAGGCCGCCTCCGTGAGCGGGCTGAATGTGACACGCACCGCTGGCGGTGCGCCAGCCGGCAGCTTTAGGAGCAACGCAAGGAGCACCAGTAGCAGGAGTTTCATAAAATACTTGGCAGCAGAATGCCGCGCCAAGGTACGGCCGGGCGCATCTTTGCGTCCATGCCCAACGCTGCCGCGCCCCTGCCCTACCTCGTTTTCGATTTCGATAGCACCTTCACCCAGGTCGAGGGGCTGGACGAACTGGCCGACATCGCCCTGGCCGGCCGGCCCGACGCGGCCGAGCGCGTGGCCAAAATCCGGGCCCTGACGGACCAGGGCATGGCCGGCGAAATCGGCTTCCAGGAATCGCTGAGCCGGCGGCTGGCGCTGCTGGCGGCCAACGAGAAGCACTTGGCGCCCCTTATTGCCCGCCTCAAAACCAAGGTGAGCGAGAGCATCCGGCGCAACGGCAACTTCTTCAAGCAGTTTGCCGACCGCATTTACGTGGTGAGCAGCGGCTTCCGCGAGTTCATCGAGCCCGTGGTGGCCGAGTTTGGCATCAAGACCGAACACGTACTGGCCAATACCTTCACTTTCGATGCCGAGGGCAACGTGACGGGCTGCGACCCGGCCAACGTGCTGAGCCGAGACGGCGGCAAAATCCGGCAGCTTGTACTGCTCGATTTGGACGGGCCGGTGTACGTGTTCGGCGACGGTTATACCGACTACCAGATTCGCGAAGCCGGGCTGGCGCACCGCTTCTACGCTTACACTGAAAACGTTAGCCGGCCTACCGTAGTGGCCCACGCCGATGAAGTTCTTCCGACTTTCGACGAGTTTTTGTACCAACTAAAACTTCCCATGACTTTATCATACCCCAAAAACCGCATCAAGGTGCTCCTGCTGGAAAACCCGGATGCCCGCGCCAAAGAGCTTTTCCTGGCCGAAGGCTACCAAGTTGACACCGTGCCCGGCGGGCTGGACGAGGACGAGTTGATTGCGCGCATTGAGGGCGTGAGCATCCTGGGCATCCGCTCGAAAACGCAGGTGACCCAGCGCGTGCTCGATGCGGCCAACCGCCTGATTGCCATCGGCGCCTTCTGCATCGGCACCAACCAGATTGACCTAACCGGCGCCATGAAAAAGGGCGTGGCGGTGTTCAACGCGCCGTTCTCGAACACCCGCTCGGTGGTGGAGCTGGCGCTGGGCGAAATCATCGTGCTGGCCCGCCGCATTCCCGAAAAGAACCCCAAGATGCACGCCGGCGAGTGGGACAAGTCGGCCAGCGGCTCGTTCGAGATTCGGGGCAAGACGCTGGGCATCGTGGGCTACGGCAACATCGGCTCGCAGCTGAGCGTGGTGGCCGAGGCCGTGGGCATGAAGGTGGTGTACTTCGACGTGGCCGAAAAGCTGCAGCTTGGCAACGCCGTGAAGTGCCGCACGCTGGAAGAACTGCTGGCGCAATCGGACGTGGTGACGCTGCACATCGACGGCCGCGAGGACAACACCAACTACATCGGCGAGAAAGAATTTGCGCTTATGAAAAAAGGCGCGCTGTTTCTCAACAACGCCCGCGGCCACGTGGTGGACGTGCCGGCCCTGGCCGCCGCCCTCCGCAGCGGCCACCTCGGCGGCGCGGCGGTGGATGTGTTCCCCTACGAGCCCAAGACCAACCACGAGAGCTTCGAAAACGAGCTGCGCGGCCTGCCCAACGTGCTGCTCACGCCCCACATCGGCGGCAGCACGGCCGAGGCCCAGCGCAACATCGCCGAGTTTGTGCCCGAGCGCATCATGCAGTACATCAACACCGGCAACACCCAGCAGTCGGTCAATTTTCCCAACATTCAGCTGCCCGTGCAGCCCGGACACCGCCTCATCCACATCCACGCCAACGTGCCCGGCGTGCTGGCCAAAATCAACAACGTGCTGGCCGCCCACCACGTCAACATCCTGGGCCAGTACCTGAAAACCAACGAGCACATCGGCTACGTGATTACGGACATCGACCGGCAGTACGACCAGGAGGTGATTCAGGCCCTGCGCGCGGTGGAGCACACCATCAAGTTCCGGGTGCTGTACTAGCATTTGAGGGCCGGTTTCGATGAAAGCACTGCTTATTCTCGGGTTGGCGCTGCTATTGGCCGCCGGCGTGCGCTGGGCCGGGAAGCGGGAAGCCGGGCCCGGCGCGGCCTTTGCCGAACGGCTCTACCAGAAAGGCGTGCTGAACGCGGCCGGCCGCGACGAGTTGCTGCGCCGGCTGCGCACGGGCTCCCTATCGGTTTGGGAAACCGACTCCACGGGTGAACAGACCTCCCAAGTTCCGGCCAACGGCCCCGCCGGTATTCTGGCGTTTTGCGCCGAGGCCTTTGAGCGGGAATTTCAGTACCGGACCTACAATGAGGAAATGTTGCGGGATATGGTGGCCGCCGACGACAGCGCCGACGTGCCCGCCGGCCAGCCCCGCGGCCAACTGGCGCGCCGCTACGCGGCGGCCCTGAAGCGCTTCCAAAACGACACGGCTGCTGCCAAGCGCTGGTATTTGCAGCAACTGCCGGCCCGCCTCCGCCTGGAGGAAGCCGTGCCGGCGGAAGATTCGGTGGGCGAGCTGGGCTGGACAATTTACCCGCCGCTGTCGGCCAATACGCCGCCACTCACGCATTGGATTAGTGAGCGGCGCAGCGTGTTTGGCAAAACCCGCACCCGCACCGCGCGCGACTTGTTCGCGCTGGGCCTGCTCGAAAAGCCCGTTTACGAGGAGCTGCAGCGCCAACTGAAGCAAGGGCAGCTGCGTACCGAAGCCGAGGTGTGCCAGCGGGCATCTGAGCTGACGCAGCACCGCACTACCTACGCCCGCACCAAAGCCGAGCAGCTGCGCTGGCTGCAACGCCTGCAGCAGGCCGGGTTGCTCTCGAAAGCCCAGCACCAGCGCCTGGTGCTGAATTATCAGCCCTTTCAACTGTATGAGCCGTTCGATTTGCTGGCGTATTGCGAGCGGGGCCGCCTGGTGGACTTGCGGAAGCTGCCGCGCCAGCCGGCGGCGCTCTACCCGGCCCTTTTTGCGCAACTGCCGACGCTGCTGCCCGGCTTCGCGTACTCCGACTTACGGGTGACGACGAGCATCAAGGATTTTGGGCCAACGTCGCTTGCCCAAAACGTCACGCTCAGCTTCTGGGCCAACGGCCGACGTTATCAAGACACGTTTTTACAAGAATTCATAAATAAGGACGGCACCAACCCCAACCCGCCGCTGGGCCCCCAGGTAAGCGAATATTTCCAGCGTAGCCTCAACCAGTGGCTGGCCGACCAGAACTCCGCCCTGCGCCTCTACCGCGCCTCCACCTCCGACGCCCGGTCGGTGTACGGCAACGAGCGGCTGGGCCTGATTGCCATGACCAAGGCGCAACGGGCCTTGTGGGGACCGGCATACTATTTTCTGTCCGATGAATCGCACGACAACCGGTTCAATTCTGCGCACATTGAGCAGCTTGTGGCCGGTTACCAGCAGTTGGGGCTGTTTTCGCAGCTGTCGGCTGCGGAGCTGGCCAAAGGGCGCGCAGCCGCCCTGCGCGGCCACAAAACGAGCTATGCCGCCGTGCTGCTGTGCTTTCCGAACGTCATTCATCCCATCGATTGGGAATCGGCCATACCGCCCGCGCCGTACGTAGCGCGCACCCGGGCGCTGGCGGCCATTTCGCGCGGCGGCTTTGCCCCCACCCACATCCAGGACGGTTTTAAGCCCAATTTGCCCGAGGACGCCACTTTTTCCTACGGCTTCCGGCTGGGCGGGCAGACGTATGCCACGCGGCTGAAAATGAGCTCCGACTGGCTCGACGCCGATTTTGTGGCCCTCATCAAGCTTGCCCTGCGAGAGCAGCACGCGCCCGGCCAGCTCTACGATTGCCTCGGCGGCGAGGGCTACATCTTTCTCACGCCCACGCAGCACGCGCAGCTGAGCGCTGCCCAGCCGGAACTGTTCGAGTCGCCGGCTGACAATCTGGAAGATTAGGCGCGGCTACCCCCTTTCGGAGGCACCGTAGTAGCTTGCGCGGCTTCTCATTTTTATAAAGCCGCATCTACCCATGCAGAAAACATTGATGCTCAGTGCCGCTCTGTTCGGCACTTTTCAGCTGGCCCAGGCGCAGGCGCCCGCCGCTTTCGTGTTGAGAGGCACGCTGCCGGCCGTGCAGGAGCCGGCGAAAGTCTTTTTGGTTCGCGAAACGCTGGCGGGAAATGCCATCACCGACTCGGCGGCGGTGAAGAAGGGCGAGTTTGTGCTGCGCGGCAACGTGCAGGCACCCGCCAAGGCCCGGCTGGTGCTGGTGCCGCGCGGGCACAAGAGCCGCCTCTACACCGGGCAGGCCGACAACGCGGTTTTCTACCTCGAAAAAGGCACCACGGTGTTCACCTCGCCCGATTCGCTGGCGCACGCCGAGCTCAGCGGCTCCCTCCTCTCCACCGAATACCGCGAGCTGGCCCGGCCGCTCGATGTGGTGAAGCGCCAGCAGGATTCGCTTTACGCGGCATACCGCGTGGCCGCGCCCGCTACCCGTGCCACGGCTGCTTTCAGCCGGCCCTACAACGCCCGCTACACCGCGCTGCAAGCGCAATCGGCCAGCATTCTCACCAATTTCATCAAGGCCCACCCCAATTCCCTCATCAGCCTGGGAGCGGTGAAGGAATTGGCCGGCCCCATTCCCACGTATGCCACCGCGGCGCCGCTTTTCGCCCTGCTCGGGCCCGAGGTGCGGCAGCTGCCCGAGGCGGCGCTGTTTGGCCTGGCCCTGCAGCGCCTGCAGTACGTGGCCGTGGGCGCCCGGGCCCCCAACTTTGAGCAGCCCACCGCCGATGGCAAGCGCGTGGCGCTGGCCAGCTACCTCGGCAAGTACGTGCTGGTCGATTTCTGGGCCAGCTGGTGCGGGCCCTGCCGCCGCGAAAACCCCAACGTAGTGAAGCTTTACGAGCAGTTCAAAAACCGCAGCTTCGAGATTCTGGGCGTGAGCATCGACGTGGAAAACGACCGCGCCCAGTGGCTCAAAGCCATTGCCGACGACCACCTGGCCTGGACGCAGGTGTCGGACCTGCGCCGGGGCAACGCCGCGGCCACGCTCTACAGCGTGCAGGCCGTGCCCCAGAACTTCCTCATCGACCCCAACGGCTTCATCGTGGCCACCAACCTGCACGGCGACGAGCTGCGCGCCACCCTGGCCCGCCTGCTGCCCCAGCCCTAGTCAGCCCCACGCCAAAACGCCCAACGGCCCCGGCTTCCAAACGTGGAAACCGGGGCCGTTGGTGTTTTATGTTAATCGAGCCTTATTGGCGGGTCACTTTCTGGGTGATGGTGCCGGTGGCGCTGGTGAGGCGCAGCACGTACACGCCGGCGGCCAGTTCGGGCAGGGCGCCCAGGGCCTGCGGGGCAGCGCCCAGCGTGAGCTTGGCGCTGTATACCGGGCGGCCAGCGAGGGTGCTCAGCGACACGGTTACGGCCTGGGGCTCAGCGGTGCCGGGCAGGGTCACGGTGAGGGTTTCGGCAAAGGGGTTGGGGTAGGCATCGAGGGCTTTGGGGGCCGGTGCGGCGGCCGTGGTGCGGGTCAGGGTCACCACCGGCGAGTAGGCCATGGTGCCGTCGAGGTCTACCTGGCGCAGGCGGTAGTAGCGGCGGTTGGCGCTGAGGGCCGTGGCCGAGGCATCGAGGAACTCATAGTTATGCACCGTGGGGCTGTTGCCAGCGGCGGCCAGCTCGCCGATGGCGGCGAAGGCGCTACCGTCGGCCGAAGCCTCTACCACGAAGCGGGCGCTGTTCAATTCCTGGGCGGTGCTCCACTTCAGCTGGTTGCCGGCGCTGGTGGCCTGGGCAGCGAAGGCGGTGAGTACCACCGGCAGCGGGGCCGTGATGGTGGGCACGGTGGCCGACTGGGTTTGCTCGTAGCGGTACACCGTGCCGACGCCGTTGCCCACGAAGAGGTCGAGCAGGCCGTCGCCGTCGTAGTCGGTCACGGCCGGGGCGGCGTAGCCGTTGTTGTTGCTGAAATTGGTGCCCGAGTTGCCCATGTTGATGGCAGTAGCGGAAGTGCCGTCGGCGCTGATGTTGCGCATAAAACTGAAAGTGTAGACGTTAACAGCCGTCTGGGTGTAGAGCTGCACGCTGCCGGCGTAGGTGCCGACCAGCATGTCGAGCTTGCCGTCGCCGTCGTAGTCGGTGATGAGCGGCTTGCTCACGTCGCCGGCATCGAGGGCCGTAGTGCCGTCGGCCAGTTTGATGGTTGTGGCCGTGGTGAAGCCGGCCGTGGTGTTGCTGGTGCTGGCCAGTTGCTCGTAGCGGTTCAGCAGGCCGTTGTTGGAGCCCACCACAATGTCAATCAGGCCGTCGCTGTCCAGGTCGCCCACCGTGGGCCGGGCGTAAGAACCGGTGTTGGGGTTGCCTGTAGTCGTAGCGCCGTAAGGGTTGTTAAACAGCGTACTGCCGGCCCCCATCTTGAAGGCATCGGCGCCCGTACTGGCGGCTTGCTCATAGATGAACACCTTGCCGGTTTCTTCCCCTACAATGATTTCCTGGCGGCCGTCGCCGTCGAGGTCGCTCACCGTCGGCTTGGCGTAGAGGCCCACGTCCACGGTACCGCCCGCGAAGAAGGTGATGAGCGTGCCCGTGGTGCTGAAAGTGCCGTTGGCGGTGGTCTGCTCGTAGTCTATCATGGTGCCGTCGCCCTGGCCCACCAGCAGCTCCAGCAGGCCGTCTTTGTCGAGGTCGGCGGCGACGGGCGTCGAGTAGGCACCGGCGGCGGTGGCGCTGGTGGCGTTGCTGTTCAGCTGCGTGTAGTTGCTGCTCGACGAAGCGCGGGTCACGCCCAGCTTGGCGGCGCTCAGGGCGGTGCCGCCGGCCGTGGTCAGCCGCACCTTGCCCGTGCCGGCAGCGGCGGGCACCACGAACGTGGCCGTGGTGGCGGGCACCAGGCCCGGCGTGGCGCGCACGGCCAGGCCGTTGAGCAGCACCGAGGTGAAGCCCGAGAGGTTGGTGCCGGTGATGGTAACCGTGGTGCCGGGGGCCGCCGTCGAGGGCGTCATGCTGCTGATGGTGGGGGCCTGCGCCAGGGCGGCCACGGGCAGCAACAAGCCCAGGGTGGCCAGCATCGTGCGGCGGGTGGAAGTCAGGAAGTCGGAGGCGAACGTAAACGTGGTCATGGCTTTAGAAAGAGAATTGTCGAGGAATGGCCGGCGGTTTCTTCTGCCGCTTTGGCGATACAAAATTGTTATGCGTGCCGAGCACCTATTTTCCTCCATCGTTTAACCCGGGCCATTCCTCGCTAAAGCAGGGCGATTTCCCAGCGAATGAAAAAATGCCCCTGACAGCCCGATTTAGGCCTTTTTAAGTCTCATCCGGCGCTATCCGGCGTTGGCCGAGCGATATGGCCGGCTCAGCGGGCAAAGCCGACGATTGGCAGGCTGTTAAACTCCGCCGTTGGCACTGGGTCTACATTTACGCCCAGCCGGCCAACGGGCAACTTGCCCCGCCCCCGGTCCCAGCCTCACTCCCAATCCTCCTCCTATGCATTCACACCGCTACGCTCTTTTATTCGTGCTGCTGCTGGCGCTGCCCCTGCTGGCCCCGGCCCAGGTTTCGCCCAACGTCACCGCCTGGATTGTGAACACCACCGGCGCCACCGGCTTCAACGGCATCCCCAGCAACGTGCAGCGCGTGCAGTATTCGGCCGGCAACGTGTACATCACCTGTACTGGCATTCCGAGCTACGCCATCGGCGCCTGGCCCGGCAACCCCAACACGGCTACCAACCAGAACTTCGTGTTCAAAATCACCCGCATGCCCACGCCCAACACCGGCACGGCCGTGGCCACCCCCCTGGGCCACACCGGCATCTGGAGCAATGGCGTGAGCATTTTCAACGCCAAGGATGCCATGAGCTACAACAACGCGGGCGTGTGGAACCAGAACGCCATCGTGGTGGAAGGCCCCAGCTTCGACTCCTGCCTGGGCCATCCGGCCGGCAACGGCGAGTACCACCATCACCTCAATCCGCGCTGCCTCTACAACGACCACGACAGCTCGCGCCACTCTCCCATCATTGGCTTTGCCTTCGATGGCTACCCCATTTACGGGGCCTACGGCTACGCCAATGCTAACGGCACGGGTGTTATCAAAAGCATGAAGCCCTCGTACCGCGCCCGCAACATCACCACGCGCACCACGCTGCCGGACGGCAGCACGGCCCCCTCGGCCGGCCCCGCCATCAACGCCGCCAAGCCGCTGGGCTACTACATCGAAGACTTCGAATACGTGGCCGGCCTCGGCGATTTGGACAGCCACAACGGCCGCTTCTGCATCACGCCGGAGTACCCGCAGGGCACCTACGCCTACTTCGTCACCATCAACAGCCAGTACGCCGGCGCCTACCCCTACACGCCCGGCCCCACCTACTACGGCGTGATTCCGGCCGGTGCCACGGGCCCGCAATCGGGCCACGCCGTGGTGAACGAGCCCGTGACGACCTACGTGGTGACGGCCACCTTCCTGGCCGCCGGCCTGCAAATCACCACCTTCCCCAACCCCGTGAGCGACCTGCTGACCGTGGCGCCCGAAGGCGGCGTGGCCAATGACCTGCGCGCCCGCCTCTGCAACACGTTGGGCCAGCCCGTGGGTGCAGCGCTGGAACTGCACCCCTCCGTGCCCACCGAGTTCGACATTTCGGGGCTGGCGGCCGGCGTTTACTTCCTAAAGGTGGAAGGAACAGGCGTTTTAGCCACCCAAAAAGTGGTGGTGACGCACTGACCCACAAGCCGCCCCTACAGCCGCGCCCGCACCTGGGCCAGCACGCGCTCTACCTCGTTGCGCATGGCGCCGCTTTCGGCCACGTGGTTGTTGTTCATGAAGCTAAACGCCACCAGCCGGCCGCTTTTGGTGCGCAGGTAGCCGCACATATTCAGGTTGTTGGAGAGCGTGCCGGTTTTGCCCCACACCCAGGGGCCGGCGGCGTCGTGGTAGCGCTTGCGCAGGGTACCCTGGCCGCCGCCGGCCGCCAACAGGCTGAGCAGGCGCCGCTCGGGCAGCTCCTGGTGCAGCTTGAGCAGCAGGCCGGTGAGGGTGCGCGGGGTGACCAGGTTGAGGCGCGAGAGCCCAGAGCCGTCCACCCAATGCACGGGGTCGGGCAGGGTGGTGAGCAGGTTTTTGCGGGCGTAGCGAATGACACGGCCGGTGCTGAGCGAGTCGCGGCGGCCGATTTTGGTGCTGCACATCAGCAGCAGCTGCTCGGCCAGAAAGTTGTCGCTCACGCGCAGCATGCGGCGGTAGAGCGAGTCGACGCGCAGGCCGTAGAGCGTGCGGATGGAGTCGCCCAGCGCGGGGCGCGGGCGCCAGCTGGCGTTGCTGGTGGCCCGGCGCAGGGTGTCGCCCAGCAGCCGCAGCATCAGCCCGCGGCTCGTCACGAAGGGCGTTTCATCGACCCATTTTTTGACGGTGGGCAGCACGTAGAAGCGGTTTTCGTGCAGGGCCCGGATGATGTGCGTGTCGGGGTCGAGGCCGGGCGTGCGCAGCTCGGCCGGGGCCGGCTCCACCAACGGCGCGAAGAAGCGCGGCAGCACCCGAATGCGCGACTGTGGCGCCACCGCCGGCCGCGTGCCGGCGCGCACCGGCGCGGGCGGCGTGGCGTAGAAGCGCACGGTGTTGCCGTAAATGGGAAAGGCCACACGTTCGGGCTGGAAATAGTAGCCGTAGTCGTCCCAGGTCCAGCCCGGGCCGAAGGGCGTGACGGTGGCAATGTCGCAGTAAGCCAGCGTTTTTTCCGGCCGGTTCAGCAGGAAGCTGTAGGCGCGGCGGCTGGGCACGTCGCCGTGCAGCAGCGTGGGGTCGCCGGTGCCCTGGAAAAACAGCGTGTCGTGGCGCGAGAAGTAGCGCAGACTGGGCAGGGAATCGGTGAGAATGTGCAGGCCCGCGTAGAGGCTGAACAACTTCATGTTGCTAGCCGGCGTGAAGTATTTGGTTTCCTGATAGCCGTAGAACGGCCGGGCGCTGTCGGCATAGGCCAGGCTCATGCCCACCTGGTGCAGGCGCAGAATGGGCGAATCCGTGAGCAGCGAATCGAGCCAGGGCAGCGCCTGGCCGGGCCGCATGGCCACAGGCGCCCCGGCCGGCTTGTCGGTGGCCGACTGCGCGCAGGCGGCTAATTGGGTAGTCCCGGCGGTGAGCAGCAGCAGGAAATAAAGGGAACGTAGCATCGGGCGCAACTTACGCAGCAAACGGGGCTAGGGTAGCTTAGAGATGGGAATTATCAGGGTTTATTGCAGAAGATATTCCAGCCCGTCATGCTGAGCGCAGCCGAAGCACCTCTACTGCGAGAATAGTTGTTTACTTCCCCGGTAGAGATGCTTCGGCTGCGCTCAGCATGACGGGCTGGTGGCCAGCCTGACGCTCTTAAAAATCAAAACCACCCCAGCCCGGTTGTTGTCGACTTTCCATTATCCGAAACCAGCAACCTCGCATTATGTCCACCAACGCCCTGTTCGCGCCTTTCGCGCTGAAGTCTCTTAACCTCAAAAACCGCATTGTCATGGCCCCCATGACCCGCTCCTTCTCGCCCAACGGCGTGCCGGGCGCCGACGTGGCCGCCTACTACCGCCGCCGGGCCGAGGGCCAGGTCGGCCTCATCCTCTCCGAAGGCACGGTGGTGGAGCGCCCGGCCTCGTCCAACGACCCCAACATTCCGCATTTCTACGGCCAAGCCGCGCTGGCCGGCTGGCAGCACGTCATCGACGAAGTGCACGCCGCCGGGGGCCGCATGGGCCCGCAGCTCTGGCACATGGGCGTGATGGCCGAGCACCGCTCCGGCTGGAAGCCCTCGGAAGCCTTCGAAGGCCCGTCCGGCCTCCTCAAGCCCGGCCAAGCCACCGGCAAGGCCATGACCGAAAACGACATCGCCGACACCATTGCCGCCTTCGCCCGCGCCGCCGCCGATACCAAGCGCCTGGGCTTCGACTGCCTGGAGCTGCACGGCGCCCACGGCTACCTCATCGACCAGTTTTTCTGGGCCGGCCTGAACGAGCGCACCGACGCCTACGGCGGCGGCGACCTCACCCAGCGCAGCCGCCTGGCCGTGGAGCTGGTGAAGGAAGTGCGCCGCAGCGTGGGCGAGGATTTCGTCATCAGTCTGCGCCTCTCGCAGTGGAAACAGCAGGACTACGCCGCCAAGCTGGCCCACACGCCCCAGGAAATGGAAGCCTGGCTCCAGCCGCTGGCCGAGGCCGGCGTCGACATTTTTCACTGCTCGCAGCGCCGCTTCTGGGAGCCCGAGTTCGAAAGCGAAGGCTCGGACCTGAACTTTGCAGGCTGGGTGAAGAAGCTCACCGGCAAAACCACCATCACCGTGGGCTCGGTGGGCCTGTCGGGCGAGTTCTTGGCCGGTTTCGCGGGCGAAGCATCGGAGCCCCAGGGCATCGAGGAGTTGCTGCGCCGCCTCGACCGCAACGAGTTCGACCTCGTAGCCGTCGGCCGCCAGCTCATCGTGGACCCGAATTGGGTGGAGAAAATCCAGCAAGGCCGCGCCGACGAGATGGTCGGCTTCAGCCGCGAGGCGCTGCGCACGCTGGTGTAAGGTTCATCAGCAGCAAAATATTAAGACCGTCATGCCTTGGCGATGCTCGGCATGACGGTCTTTTTTGTGTTAGGCAACTCTTGCTACGCCAGCACCGCTTCCGATTCTACCGGCGATTCCGCCACTACGCCCAAGCTATCCAACGCCTGCGCCAAATCGGCAATCAGGTCATCGGCCGCTTCCAAGCCGATGGAGAGGCGCAGCAAACTGTCGGCGAAGCCGGCGGCACGGCGCGTTTCGGCCGGCACGGCCGTGTGCGTCATCGAGGCCGAGTGGCACACGAGGCTCTTGCCGCCGCCCAGGCTCACAGCCAGCTTGAAATACTTCAGGCTAGTGGCCAGCTGCGTAGCGGCCTCCACAGTATCGTCGTGCAGCACCAGGGCAATGATGCCGCCGAAACCATCGTGCTGCTGCTTTTTGGCAATGGCGTGGCCCGGGTGCGACTCCAGCCCGGGGTAATAAACGGCGCTGATTTCGGGCCGAGTTTGCAGGAAGCGGGCCACCTTCAGGGCCGCGCTGCAGTGCTGGGCAATGCGCAGGTGCAGCGTTTCGAGCCCCCGAATGACCAGAAACGAATCGAACGGCCCCAGAATGGCCCCCGAGGCGTTCTGGATGAACTGAATTTGCTTGCCCAGTTCCTCGGTGGCTGCCACCACGGCGCCGGCAATCAAATCGGAATGGCCGCCCAGGTATTTGGTGGCGCTGTGCACCACCAAATCGGCCCCCAGCAAAATGGGTTGCTGCAGCACGGGCGAGGCAAACGTATTGTCGACGCACAGCCACGCGCCGGCGGCGTGGGCCAGCGCGGCCAGCCCGGCGATGTCGGAGATTTTGAGCGTAGGATTTGAAGGCGTTTCCAGCCACACCAGTTTGGTGCGCCCGGTGATGGCGGCCTGCACTTGGGCCAGGTCGGCGGTGTCGCAGTACACAATGTCGATGCCGAAGCGGCGGTACACGTGCTCGAACAGGCGGAACGCGCCGCCGTAAATATCGTCAATGGCCACAATCTGGTCGCCGGTCGAAAGCAGTTTCAGCACGGCGTCGATGGCGGCCATGCCGCTGGCGAAGGCGTAGGCCGAATGGCCGTGTTCGAGGCCGGCCAGCAGCTGCTCCAGGGCGCTGCGGGTGGGGTTGCCGGTGCGGGAGTAGTCGAAGCCCTTGTGCACGCCCGGCGACTCCTGCACGAACGTACAGGTCTGGTAAATCGGCACGGCGAGGGCACCGGTTAGCTCGTCGACGGGGAAGGACTGGATGAGGCGGGTGGAAGCTTGCATGGGGTATTTGCGTTTTGTGATTGAGACGAAAACGCACCCGATTACCTAAGCACTTACGCAAGATTTCTTACCGGAAAGGCATAAAAAAAGCCCTTCCGACAAGTCAGAAGAGCACACCGCTGCAGACGGGAAAGCATCTTGTAGACTTATCTTCTCCTGAACCGGCCGCAGCTGATTCAGAACAGGATTTAGCACCTGGTATTGCTACTGGTTGCTAAGGCATCGCAGGGCCTGTCCCTCCGCCTTTCTTGATAAGTGCTCCGGATTAGGGAGCGCGCTGCAAATATAGCGGCGGGTTGAAACAGCGCAAGCGGCGGGGCGGAAAATTTATTTTCAGAACGCCCTGCAGAAAAAAGAACGTCATGCTGAG
Organism: Hymenobacter convexus; assembly: GCF_030580955.1. GTDB lineage: Bacteria > Bacteroidota > Bacteroidia > Cytophagales > Hymenobacteraceae > Hymenobacter. The sequence goes on from NZ_JAUQON010000014.1 coordinate 141,963, forward strand.
CGCAGCCGAAGCATCTCTACCGCGCAACGCAATTCAATCGACTGGATTTACTGCTGCGGTAGAGATGCTTCGACTGCGCTCAGCATGACGTTCTTTTTTAAGCAACTTACCCGCCCTTACCGCTCGATGTGCTTCACCTTGGCCTCGTCCAAATCGAGTTGGGCTTCCTGCTGGCGCAGCACTTCGTCATCGAACGAGTCGTGGTGGCGCAGGTGGGCCAGCGCCTCGCGCTCCACTTGCAGCACGTCGAGCAGCACAAGGTGGTACTGGCGCAACGCCTCGCGGCCCGACTCATCCACCTCCAGCGAATTGAGGGTGCGGGTGGTGAGGTTGATTTCGGTTTGCATGCGCTGCTGGAGGCGGGCAATGAGCTCGTTGGCTTCCAGTTCGGCGGGGTACTGGCGTTGCAGGTGTTTCACGGCAGCCTGGCGCAGGTGCAGGCGCACGCCGGCTTCCTGCTCTTCGAGGGGCGTGCGGTCGTCGCGCTCCGCTATTTTGGTGAAGCGGATGATGGCCGGCAGCGTGAGCCCCTGCAGCACCAGCGTGACGAGAATGACCACGAAAGTGATAAAGAGAATGAGATTGCGTTGCGGAAACGCCTGTCCGTCGGCTGCCAGCAGTGGCACCGACAGCGCCGAGGCCAGCGACACCACCCCGCGCATGCCCGCCCAGCCCAGCACCAGCGTGCCCTGCCAGCCGGGGCTGGGCTCGCTTTGGCGCACGCTTTTGCTCAGAAAGCGCGGAATGAAGGCCGCTGGGTACATCCACAGCATGCGAATGACGATGACTAGTCCGCTCATTAGCAGGCCGTAGGCAATGGCCTGCGGCAACGAATAATTGCCCAACCCCTCCACCGCAATGGGCAGCTGCAAGCCGATGAGAATGAACACCAGGCCATTGAGCACGAAGCTCACGCTGGCCCACACGCTGTTGGCCTGCAGGCGGGTGTTGGCATCGAACACCCGGTGCGAGAGGTGGGAGAGCAGCAGCCCGCCGCTCACCACCGCCAGCACGCCCGAGAAATGGAATTCCTCGGCCAGCAGGTACATTACGTAGGGCGCCATGAAGGTGAGCACCGTGTTGATGCTGGGCGTGGTGGGCAAGTATTTGTGAATGAGGAAAAACCCATACGCCACGCCCAGTCCCACCGCCAGCCCCATGCCGCTGGTCAGCAGAAAGCTAGTGGCTGCCTCCTGCCACACAAACGTGCCCGAAAGCACCGCCAGCAGCGCAAACCGAAACACAATCAAACTGCTGGCATCGTTAATCAGGCTTTCGCCTTCCAGGATGGCCGTCACGCGCCGAGGCACCTTAATGCCGCGCAGCACCGAAGTGGCCGCCACGGCATCGGGCGGCGAGATGATGCCGCCCAGCAAAAACCCCAGCCCCAGCGTGAACCCCGGAATGACGGCCCGCGCCACATAAGCCACGATGAGCGAGGTGAAGGCCACCAGTCCAAACGCGAGCAGCCCAATGGCCCGCCGCCACCGCCAGAAGTCGTTCCACGAAGTCGTCCAGGCCGCTTCGTAGAGCAGCGGCGGCAGGAAAATCAGGAAAATCAGGTCGGGCGCGATGGCCACGCGCGGCAGGCCGGGCACGAAGCTCAGCGCCAGCCCGCCCAGCACCAGGAAAATGGGGTAGGAAATGCCCAGCTTCTGCCCCAGCATCACCAGCAAAAACACGGCGAAGAGCAGGCCGAGAATGAGGAGTAAGCTTTCGTGCAGCATGGGTAAGCGGAAGCATTAGAACGCCCAAAGAAACATCATGCTGCGCTGCACGCGACACGATGTTTCTGGTTTCTGTCTTCCGCCCCCACCGGTCACCTTGTTACGACCACAGCTTGCGGCCCATGGTGGGGCGCCGGGGCCGGTCGAAAAACACGATGTAAAGCACCCCCAGCAGGGGCACAAGCAACAGGGCGGTGAGCAAACGCAGGTGCCAGTAGTGCACCGGGCTCAGGCCCCAGGATTGGACGAGGTGATTGATGAAATGTGCCATTTATAAATGTACGCATTTCCGCAATCGTTTGCAATAGTTAAGGCGAAGTATTGCATCGTTTTGTTATGTCGAAATCCGCTTGTTCTTGGTTGCGGTGCAAGGCAAGGGTTGAAATTGTTTATCTTCAGATTTTCAGGAAGGTGCATATTGAGTGGGCGGATGGTTAATTTGCCTGAAAGTCTTTGCCACCAGCGCCTGGCCCGCGTATGCGTTGGTCGCTTGGTTTCCATCCTGAACTTTCCTCTTATGCCTCACTTCTCCCCTTCTACTCTTTCGTACCCAGCCGGCTTCCTGGCGGCGCTGGGGCTGCTGCTGACCGCAGCCGGCGCGGCCCAGGCCCAGACGCCGGCCTCGTTTGGCCCGGCCAGCACCTATCCTGCCGGCATCATCCCCATTGGCATGGCGGTGGGCGACGTGAACGGCGACGGACGGCCTGACATTATTACGGTCGACCCCGCGAACGACGCGGCTGGGGTGTTGCTGAGGCTGGCTGGCGGGGGCTTTAGTGCCGCCAGTAGTTACTCGGCCGGGGCTTACAGCAGCCCTTATGGCATAGCCGTGGCCGACGTGAACGGCGACGGCCGGCTGGATATAGCTACGGCCAACTATGGCAGCAGTACGGCCGGAGTGTTGCTGGGGCGCATCGGCGGGGGCTTTGCTTCCGTCACCACTTATTCCACCGGCGCCACCAGCAACCCCCGAAGCGTGGCCGTGGGCGACGTAAACGGCGATGGTCGGCCCGACATTGTGACGGCCAACGGCGGCAGCAATACGGCCGGGGTACTGCTAGGGCTGGCTAGCGGGGGCTTTGCTTCAGTCAGCACTTACTCTACCGGCACCAGCAGCCAGCCCTGTGGGGTGGCCATGGCTGACGTGAACGGCGATGGTCGGCTCGACATTGTGACGGCCAACTACACCAGCAGTTCGGCCGGGGTGCTACTGGCGCTGGCTAGCGGGGGATTTGGCCCCGTCAGCACTTACTCCACCGGCAGTTTCCCCTCTGGAGTGGCTGTAGGCGACGTCAACGGCGACGGTCGGCCCGACATTGTGACGGCCAATACCGGCAGCAACACGGCCGGGGTATT
>NZ_JAUQON010000015.1 GCF_030580955.1 Hymenobacter convexus
ACTTGCATGTATTAGGCCTGCCGCTAGCGTTCATCCTGAGCCAAGATCAAACTCTCCATTGTAAAATGTTCTACACCCATCCGAAGATGGGCTGATGTCGAGTGCGAATCCGACTCGTATTGACGAGTTCTATGTATTCGTGTTACGCTTGTAATTGCTGCTGCTCTCATTGCTGAAAGCAGCCCTTACTATTTGTCTTTTCCAAACATTCAAAGAACGTGTATCACTTCCATTTGAGGTGATAGTGTGGCTGTTAGCAGCCGGTGTTTCTTTCTTTTCGTTTCCCCTTCTTGCGATTGGGAGTGCAAAGGTAAGAAGAAGTTTTGAACTGGCAAGCGAGCGGCGAAATTTTTATCTTTTCTTCGTTTCGCTTTTCAATTCGTTTTCGCCTCCTGTTGAAGCGGGGTGCAAAGGTAAGGCGCTTCTTTCGGCTTTCACAAGCGCTGTCGAAATTTAATTTTCGCGGGCTTTTATGAAGCGGCACGGGTGGCAATACAAGTACGCCGAGCGTGAAGTTCCTGACCTGTCAATTTCTTCTGCGAAGCGGTTGCTAAGGCAGAACCCGATGCCCTGTTGGCGATTGGGAGTGCAAAAGTAGGAGGAATTTTTGAGGTGGCAAGGGGTGGCGAGCAACTTTCGCTGGAAGCAACCGTAGCGCAGACGGTTTTAATGCAGCGGACTGTTTGGAATCAGAGACTTATAGAATAGCGGGTTTTTTAGAAATTTTAGCGAATTGGCTCGGGGGTGAAGAATTCGGTGAGGTTGAGGCGGTGTGGGCGGGGCATAATGCCGGAGCTTTTGTGTGAGTGGAATGTATCACCCGTGTTTAAAAGTACCGGCTCAACTGGCTGCGAGGGTGTTATGGTGAATAAATGTGTGGTAAGCAGTTTTCAGTTTCACTAACGTGAAGTGGTTTATGAATAACGGGTAGAACAAGGATGCATACTTCTATCTCTCATGACCGCAAAAAAGAACGGGGCAGTGCTCGACAGACGGCGTAAATACGCTGAGGCGTTCAAAACCGAAGCGCTACGTCTGGCTGGCGCGAGCCGCAGCGCGACAGCAGAGCTTTGACCCGAGGCTTCTCTACCGCTGGCAGCAGGCGCGCTCGTGGCCAAGATTAGGAAGCGAGGAAGTGACTCGCGACCCAGAGGTACGCGCCCTGTGCGCCCACCTGAAGAGGGAAGCGGGTGAAGCAGGAGTTGAATATTTCGAAAAAGCCCTGGCCATCTTCGGGCAGCCAGCTTAGTGAGCACCGCCGCTACTTTTTCCAGTGCGCCGCCCAAGTCAGGTGCTCATGTGCCAACTCTATAAAAAAGTGCTGCGCGTGGCGCAGGTCGCATATTCCGCTTGGCAGCGCGACCAGCAGCCGCCGAAAGAGGTGTCGTACTGGCCAATCGCCGTACGCATGGTTTTTGCGTATCACAACCAGCGCGATGGCACGCGTCGGCTGCGGCACGCCGCTGGCGCATCTGCCACGTGCTCAAAGCGCATGACCTTCGGCCCTATAGCCCTGCTCAATTGGGCCGCGCACCACTGAATCGGACCTGGGCGTGCGCGCCGCCCTCGGCCGCTTGGTCGGCCCCAACGGCTCGCTACCACCTCGAAATTCACCTCCATCATATAGCGTCCTCTGTCCGGCTTGGTCAGATTACCTTAAAAGCACACAGCCGACGTATCGACCGTAACCTATAGAGGTAGAGCTTGATTACTGAATCAATGCCAAGGGTATACTTTAATTCTGGCCGGACCCGATTGTTGCCCTTTTCCGGCCTATCTCTATAATAAATATGGCTGCTGGCTGCTGTAATAAACCAGCTTCCAGCAAGTTCGTCGAACACTTGCGCACACTCCACCCTCTTGCCACTTTATATTATTAGGGCTGACAACACCAAAAGAACCGGGCCATCAAGCTCGCAGGCGGTTGTGTGAGCCCCTTGGCATTAGCGACTTTTCACTTACAGGCCCTCATCTCGTGCCTAGCAACTCGTGGTCGGCTGCCAGCATCGGCCAATATCCAAGCTCAAAATCAGGTGTGTTGTTGGTATGAGCTTGTGCCTGCAATACATTTTGCGAACCCAGCCTTCTCCCGTTCTGTTCATCTGTCGCTACCCAGGCGCACCCGCGCTACCTTTGCCCCCGATGCGTCTGTTTGCCCTGCTGCTTTCCTTGTACCTCACCTGCCTCTCGTGCATGCCCTGTGCCGATGAGGCTGAGGTATGCGTAGCGCAGGCCCAAGCCAGCATCAGCGCCACCCCACACTCCGACTGCGGCCAGAACGGCGTGGACGACTCGTGTTCCCCGCTCTGCCAGTGCCATTGCTGCGCGGGCGCCGTGCTGGCTCCCAGCAAGCCGGTCCAGCTGGCCATAGCTGCTCCTGAGCAGTGGGTTTCCGGCCTGTACCATGCCCGGCTGCTGGTAGCCGCGCCCACCCGTTCCACGGCAGACGTGTGGCAGCCCCCCAGGGCCTAATCCTTCCCCCTTTTTCCTGCTGACCCCGCCGGGCAGCCGGGCGCCGCGTGCGTTCCGGCCGCCCTCATCGTGCGTTTCGCACGGGCCGGGTCATGTCGCCGCCGCTTCCGCTCAAGGGCCGAAGCCGCCGCACTGCAGGGTTTCACGGAAGCGTTAGACCTAACCCCCAACCAGCGGATGTTCGACCGGCTGATTCATTTTTCCATTCACAACAAGCTCATTATCGGGCTACTCACCCTGGCCCTCGTCGCGTGGGGCAGCTACTCGCTGAGCCGCCTGCCCATCGACGCACTGCCCGACATCACCAGCAACCAGGTGGTAGTGTACACCGTGGCCCCCTCCCTAGCCGCCCAGGAGATTGAGCGCATCGTTTCCTTTCCCGTGGAGCAGGCCATGGCCACCATTCCCGGCCGGGTCGAAGTCCGCTCGTTTTCGCGCTTCGGCCTCTCGGTGGTCACGGTCGTGTTCGAGGACAAAACCGACATTTACTGGGCGCGCACCCAGGTATCGGAGCGGCTGCGGGAAGCCGAAAGCCAGATTCCCGCCGGTACCGGCCGCCCCGAACTGGCGCCCCTGAGCACCGGCTTGGGCGAGATTTACCAGTACCTGGTGCGCGCCAAGCCGGGCTACGAGAAGAAGTACAACGCCACCGAGCTGCGCACCATCCAGGACTGGATTGTGCGCCGCCAGTTGCTGGGTACGCCCGGCGTGGCCGACGTCAGCTCCTTTGGCGGTTTGCTCAAGCAGTACGAAGTGGCCCTCGACCCCGAGCGCCTGCGTTCGCTGGGCGTCACGGTGAATGAGGTATTCCAGGCCGTGGCCGCCAACAACCAGAACGCCGGCGGGGCTTACCTCGACCAGAATCCCACGGCCGCTTTCATCCGCACCGAGGGCTTGGCCACCTCGCCCGCCGACATCGGCAACATCGTCGTGCGCAGCACCAGCACCGGCCTGCCCGTGCTGGTGCGCGACGTGGCCGATGTGCGCTACGGCTCGGCTGTGCGCTACGGGGCCATGACGCGCAACAGTGAGGGCGAGGTGACGGGCGGCCTCGTGCTCATGCTCAAAGGCGCCAACGCTTCGGAAGTCATCAAAGACGTGAAAACGCGCATGGCCACCATCCGCAAAACGCTGCCGGAGGGCGTCACCATTGAGCCCTTCCTCGACCGCTCCAACCTCGTGGACCGCGCCGTCCACACCGTCACCAAAAACCTGCTTGAAGGGGCCTTGATTGTAATTTTCGTACTGGTGCTGTTCCTCGGCAACTGGCGGGCCGGGCTGGTGGTGGCCTCGGTTATTCCGCTGGCCATGCTCTTCGCCGTGAGCATGATGCGGCTGTTTGGGGTATCGGGCAACCTGATGAGCCTCGGTGCCATCGACTTCGGCCTCATTGTCGACGGGGCCGTCATCATCGTCGAGGCCATCGTGCACCGGCTGCACGGCGGCCACGCGCCCGGTCACGCCACCGGCGGCCAGCTCACGGCGGAGGAGATGAACGACGAAACCTACACGGCCGCCAGCAACATCCGCTCATCGGCCGCTTTCGGCGAAATCATCATCCTGATTGTGTACCTGCCGCTGCTGGCCCTGGCCGGCATCGAGGGCAAGATGTTTCGGCCAATGGCTGAGACAGTGGCCTTTGCCATTCTCGGGGCCTTTATCTTGTCGCTCACCTACGTGCCCATGATGTCGGCGCTGGCGTTGAGCCGCTCCACCGAAAGCCAAAAGACCTTCTCTGACCGGATGATGGCCTTTTACACCCGCCTCTATCACCCACTGCTCAAGGGAGCCCTGCGCCACCAGGCGGCGGTGCTGCTCACGGCCGTTGGTCTGCTGGTGGGCGGCTTCTTCCTGTTCCGCGCGCTCGGCGGCGAGTTCATCCCGACCCTGAGCGAAGGCGACTTCGCGGTGGAGATGCGCGTGCTCACCGGCTCCTCGCTCAGCTATACCATCGAGCAGGCGCAGGTGGCCGGCCGCATCCTCAAAAAGCAGTTTCCGGAAGTGAAGGAGGTGGTGGCCAAAATCGGCTCCAGCGAGATTCCCACCGACCCCATGCCCGTGGAAGCCGCCGACCTGATGATAATTCTCAAGGACCAGCAGGACTGGACTTCGGCGCCCGACCGCGAAGAATTGGCCGACAAGATGGCCCAGGCCCTCAGCGTCATGCCCGGCGTCACCTTCGGCTTTCAGCAACCTATTCAGATGCGCTTTAATGAGCTGATTTCGGGGGCCAAGCAGGATGTGGTGCTTAAAATCTACGGCGAGGACCTGCAGCAGCTGGCCGACTACGCCCAACAGGCCGGCCGCCTAGCCCGGCAGGTGAAGGGAGCCGAGGACGTGTACATCGAGCAAGTCACCGGCCTCCCTCAAATCGTGGTGCAGCTCGACCGCAACCGCCTGGCCCAGTTCGGCCTCAACGTGGCCGACGTGAACTGCACCGTGCAAACCGCCTTCGCCGGCGAAACCGCCGGCCAGGTGTTCGAGCAGGAACGCCGCTTCGACCTGGTGCTGCGCCTGCGCTCCGACCTGCGCAAGGACATCAATAGCGTGAGCCGGCTGTTCATTGCTGCCCCCAACGGCCGCCAGGTGCCTCTGGAGCAAGTCGCCAACGTGGAGCTGCGCGAGGGACCCAACCAGATTCAGCGCGATGACGCCAAGCGCCGCATCACGGTGGCCCTCAACGTGCGGGGCCGCGACGTGGAGACGGTGGTCGAGGAGCTGCAAAGCAAAATCGACCGCCAGCTCAGGTTTGCGCCGGGCTACTACACCACCTACGGCGGCCAGTTCGAGAACCTGCGCCAAGCCACTGAGCGGCTGAGCATCGCTGTGCCCGTGGCCCTGGTGCTCATTTTCGTGCTGCTGTTTTTCACCTTCAGTTCCTTCAAGCAGTCGGTCCTGATTTTTACGGCCATTCCGCTCTCGGCCATCGGTGGCATCGGGGCCCTGTGGCTGCGGGGCATGCCGTTCAGCATCTCGGCCGGCGTGGGCTTTATTGCTCTCTTTGGGGTCGCCGTGCTCAACGGCATCGTCCTCATCGGCTACTTCAACCAGCTCAAAGCCGAAGGCATTACTGACCTGACGGAGCGCATCATGCGCGGCACCGAGGTGCGCCTGCGCCCGGTGCTGATGACGGCTACCGTGGCTTCGCTGGGCTTCCTGCCGATGGCCTTGGCTCAATCGGCCGGGGCCGAAGTGCAGCGCCCGCTGGCCACCGTCGTTATCGGCGGGCTCATTTCGGCCACGCTGCTTACGCTGCTAGTGCTGCCTGTGCTGTATGCATTGAGTGAGCGAAAAAAGGACGCGCAGCCCGACCCCGAGCCGCAGCCGGCCACCGCCAAAAGGCTGCCCGTCGCTTCGCTACTGGTGTTGCTGCTATTGCCGCTTTTCAGCCAGGCCCAAAGCCCACTCACCGCCCCGCAAGCCGTCACCCAGGCCCTGCAAACCAACGGCACAGTGCTGGCCGGCCAGCGCGCCCTCGAAGCCCAGCAGGTCATCCGGCGCACGGCATACGACTACGGCCGTACCACCGTGCAGGCCAGCTACGGCCAATACAATTCGCAGAACCGCGACAACCAGTTCACCATCACCCAGGGTCTGGCCTTGCCCGGCGTGTACCGCAGTGCGGCTGGCCTGGCCGATGCCCGCATCGCCGGCCAGCAGGCCCAGTTGGCGCAGGTGCAGGCCGAGCTCCGCCGGCAGGTGCGCCTGAGCTACGAGCAGGCCGTACACGCCCGCCACCGCCTGCGGGTGCTGCACGGCCAGGACAGCGTGTACACCGAGTTTTTGCGCTCAGCTAACCTGCGCTTCAAAACCGGCGAAGCCGCGCGCCTCGAACCCGCCACGGCGCTGGTGCAGCAGGGCGAAATCCGCACCCAGCTGCTGGCCGCCTGCACCGATTTCCGGGTGGCCCAGCGCCAGCTGCAGGCCCTGCTGCAAGTGCCCACCGCCGTAGCTGTGGCCGACAGCCTCCTGCGTCCGCTTTCCCTGATGGGGGCCGCCGCACTGGCCGACACCACTGCGCTCGCCCTGGCCGATACATTGCTGAAAATCAGCAACCCCCAGACCCAGGTACTGGCCCAGCAGGTGGCCGAGCGCCGCGCCGAAACCCGCGTGGCCCGGGCCGCCGGCCTGCCCGAGTTCACGGTGGGCTACTTCAACCAAAGCATCATCGGTTATCAGCGCCTCGACGCGGCGGGTACCGAACGCTACTTCGGCCCCGGCGCCCGCTTCCAGGGCGTGCAGGCCGGTGTAGCTGTGCCTTTGTTGCGCGGCCCGCAGAAGGCCCGGGTGCAAGCCGCCCGCCTGCAGGAGCAGGTAGCCCAGGCCAGCTACGCCCGTTACCGGGCCGAGCTGGCCGGCCAGCTTGACGAGCTGCTGGCCCGCCGTGCCGAGCAGCAAGAGCGCCTGCGCTACTTCGAAACCACCGCCTTGCCCCAGGCCGTGGTCATCACCCGCTTGTCCACCATTGCTTACAAGGCTGGCGAAACCGGCTATTCCGAGTACCTGCTTAACCTGGAGCGGGCCCGCCGCCTGCGCCTCGACTACCTCGACGCCCTGCTCCAACACAACCAGACCGTCATCGAGCTGGAATACCTTTTAGGCAGCCAATAGGCCGCCCCAACCCCATTATCTCAAGCATGCGACACCTACCCATTTGTTTCTTGCTGCTGGCTCTAATGGCCGGCTGCGGTAAGAAAGAAACCGACGAAACCACCGACGCCCCGGCCACAGAAAGCAAGGGCGCCCCGGCCGCCGAAACCGCCGCGCCCGACCGCGTCACCCTCACCGCCGCCGAGCAACAAATTGGCGGCGTGCGCCTCGGCGCCCTTACCCAGCGCCCGATGAGCGGCGGCCTCAAAGTCAACGGCGTGCTCGACGTACCGCCCGAAAACCTCGTGTCGATGAGTGCCCCGCTCGGTGGCTTCGTCGACCGGACCGATTTGCTGCAAGGCTCGCGGGTGCGCGCTGGCCAGCTGCTGGCCGTCATCCGCAACCCCGATTTCGTACAGCTCCAGCAGGACTACCTCGAAACCCGCAGCCAGCTGAAACTGGCCAAAGCCGAGTACGAGCGCCAGGCCGAGCTCTACCGCCAGGAAGTGGCCCCGCAGAAAAACTACCAGCGCGCCCAGGCCGAATACGAAGCCCTGCAAGTAAAAACCAACGCCCAGGCCGCCCGCCTGCGCCTGGCCGGCCTGCCCCTCGGCGGCCTCATCGTGAGCACGGCCAACGTACGCGCCCCCCGAGGCGGCTTCGTGAAGGCCGTGAACGTGAGCATCGGCCAGAGCGTGACGCCCACCGACGTGCTATTCGAAATCGTGAATCCCGAGCACCTGCACGTCGAGCTTACTGTGTTCGAGCGCGACATCCCGCAGGTGAAGGAGGGCCAGCTCGTGCGCTTCTCCCTCGGCAACGACTCCCTCAGCCGCGAGCGCACCGCCCACGTCTACCTCATCAGCAAAACCATCAGCCCCGAGCGCACGGTCCGAATCCACGCCCATCAGGACCGCGAGGATGAGCAGCTCTTGCCCGGCACGTTCGTGCGGGCCGTCATCGAAACCAACCGCGTTACCGTGCCCACCCTGCCCGAAAAGGCCGTGGTGCAGTACGGCGCTCAGGCCTACGTTTTCGTGGCCGCCGACTCAGCCGCGAAAGCCAGCACCGCCACCTACCGCATGGTGCCCGTGACGCGGGGCGTGAGCGAGGATGGCTACACCGAAGTGCACCTGCCCGCCGCCGAACAGAGCAAGCCGTTGCGCTTTGTCACCGAAGGCGCGTATGCCCTGCTGGGCAAGCTCAAAAATGCCGAAGAGGAAGAATAATTAACCCACCCCATGCCTGACCCTTCATCCGATAACCTCAACGAGGAGCTGAACACCGCCAAGCAGGTGCAGCCCGAAAACGTGGGCGCCCTCACCCGCACCCAGCTCACCCCCGAAGCCGCCACTGCTCCAGAGGGACACGACGTGCCCGGCCACGACCACGACGAATCCGATGAGCACGCCGGCCACGACCACGGGGACCATGACGACCACGACCATGGCCCCGCCGACGCCAACCCCTACCTGGCCCCCGGCATCAGCCTGGTGCTCATGCTGGCTGGCATCGCCCTCGACTACTACAAGGTCGGCTTCTTCACCGGCTACGTGCGGCCCATCTGGTACGGGGTGGCTTACCTGCTGGTGGGCTGGAAGGTGCTGCGCTCGGCTATTCAGAGCATTCCCAGCGGCAACATCTTCAACGAGTTTCTGCTCATGGGCATCGCCACCATCGGCGCGTTTGCCCTCGGCGAGTACGCCGAGGGCGTGGCCGTGATGCTGTTCTACACCTTGGGCGAGCTGTTCCAGGACGCGGCCGTGAACCGGGCCAAGCGCAGCATTAAGGCCCTGCTCGAAATCCAGGCCACCGAGGTGGGCGTGCTCCGCGGCGGCCAGCGCCTCGTGCTCGACCCCAAAGAAGTGGTGGTGGGCGACGTCATTGAAGTGAAGCCCGGCGAAAAAGTGGCCCTCGACGGCACCCTGCAGTCGGAGCGCGGCACCTTCAACACGGCCGCCCTCACCGGCGAATCCGTGCCCCAGACCAAGCAGAAAGGCGAAACCGTACTGGCCGGCATGATTAACCAGGACACGCTGAGCCAGATTGCCGTCACGGCCGCGTTCCAGGACACCAAGCTGAGCAAGATTCTGGCGATGGTGCAGGACGCGGTGGGCCGCAAGGCCAAGACCCAGCAGTTCATCACCAAGTTTGCCCGCATCTACACGCCCATCGTGGTGGGGATGGCGGTGCTGCTCACGCTACTGCCGTACTTCTTCGTCGACGATTATGTGTTCCGCGACTGGCTCTACCGGGCTTTGGTGTTCCTCGTGATTTCCTGCCCCTGCGCGCTGGTTATCAGCATTCCGCTTGGCTACTTTGGGGGCATTGGGGCGGCCTCCAAGGCGGGTGTGCTCTTCAAGGGCTCCAACTTCCTCGACGTCATGCGCGAGATTGACACCGTGGTAATGGACAAAACCGGCACCCTCACCAAGGGCGTGTTCGCCGTGCAGCAGGTCGTCACGGCCCCCGGCCAGACCGAAGCCCGGTTCACGGCCCTGGCTGCGGCCCTCGAAGCCAAGTCCACCCACCCCATCGCCCAAGCGCTGGTGCAACATGTCAAGCCCACCGGCCCGGCCCTCTCCGTGGAGAACGTCGAAGAAATAGCCGGCCACGGCCTGCGCGGCCGCGTGGATGGCCAGGACGTGCTGGCCGGCAACACCAAGCTGCTGCAGAAATTCAACGTCGCCTACCCCGCCGAAATCGACCAGCTGGTCGACAGCATCGTGGTGGTGGCCGTGGCGGGCCAGTACGCCGGCTACCTCACCGTGGCCGACGAAATCAAGGAAGACGCCGCCCAAGCCGTGCGGGAACTCAAAGCCCAGGGTATCAACACCATCGTCATGCTATCCGGCGACAAAGACGCCATTGTGCAGCGCGTGGCCCAGACGCTCGGCATTACCGAAGCGCACGGCGGCCTGCTGCCCGAAGACAAAGCCGCCCACGTCGAGCGCCTGAAAGCCGCCGGCCACCGCCTGGCCTTCGTCGGCGACGGGGTAAACGACGCTCCCGTGGTGGCGCTGGCCGATGTGGGCATCGCCATGGGCGGCCTTGGTTCCGATGCCACCATCGAAACGGCCGACGTCGTCATCCAAACCGACCACCCCAGCAAGATTGCCACCGCCCGCCGCATCGCCGTGGCCACCCACGGCGTGGTGTGGCAGAACATCTGGCTGGCCTTCGCCGTGAAAGCCGTGGTGCTGGCTCTCGGCGCCGGTGGCCTGGCCACCATGTGGGAGGCTGTGTTTGCCGATGTGGGCGTGGCCCTGCTCGCCATCCTCAACGCCGTGCGCATCCAGCGCATGGACTTCACTACCAAGCCATGAGACACCGTTCCGTATTCGCCGTACTCCTCTTTGGGATAAGTCTGCCTTTCATCGGCTGCAACCCCCGGCACGATACCGACGCCCACGAGCAGGAAGCCTACGCCACCCAACCAAAGCCGGCTCCCGTTGCCACTCCGCTCAGCTTGCGCGACACCCTGCAACTGCTGGCCCAGCAGCTCGACACCGTGCACCGCGACGGCTGTTGGGACGAGGACTTTGCTCGTCTTATGACCGTGCACCACGCCGGCGCCCAGCGCCTGGCCGCCGTGGAGATTTCAAGGGGCAAAGATTCTACCTTGCGTGAGTTGGCCCAGCACGTGCTCAAAGGCCACGCCCGCGACAACCACGTCCTTACCCTGGCCCTCACCAAGCAGCCGCCCAAGGGCCAGGAATACCGCCCTGGCAATACCAAGGACCCGTTCGTTCGGCGCATTACGGCCGCCCTGGCCCCGCTACGCCAGCCGCCGCCCACACCCGGCCCGCTCGATGCCGACTTCGCGACTCTCATGCAGGTGCACCATCAAACCGGCGTGGCGCTGGCCCAGGTCGAGCTGGCCTTCGGCAAAGACGCCGAGCTGAGAGATGCCGCCCGCCGCATTGTCGGCGACGAGCAGGCCGAAATCAAGCAGTACCAGCGCTGGCTGAAGACCAATACCACCAAATAGCGCCATGCTGTTGACCATTCCCACCGCCGTCACCCCGCCCTGGACCTCCATGCTCGGCTTTTCGCTGCTGCCGGCCGTGGTCATGATTGCCGGCGCGGCCCTGGCTGTCTGGCGTGCGCCCGGCCCCCAGCTGCGCAGCGCCATCCTGCACTTCGCGGCCGGTGTCATTTTCTCAGTGGTCGCCGTCGAACTGTTGCCCGACATCGTGCAGCACCACGCCCCCTACGAAGTGACCCTGGGCTTCGGCCTCGGCGTGGCCACCATGCTCGGCCTGCGTTATTTCACGCAGCGCCTCGAAAAAAAGGAAACCGCCGGTAAAGAATCCGACTCACCGGCCACCGGCTCTGCCCCCACCGTGGCCAGCGCCGCGCTGCCGTGGGGCCTGCTCGTCGCCATTGGCATCGACATTTTCATCGACGGGCTATTGCTCGGCATCGGCTTTGCCGCCGGCGCTAAGGAAGGCACCTTGCTGGCCATCGCCCTCACCATCGAGCTGCTCTCGCTCGGCCTGGCCACTGCCGTGGAGCTGCGCCAGGACGGCCACGGCAAGGGCCGGACCGTGGCCATTGTGGCCGGCACTTCGCTCATGTTGCTCGTCGGCGTCGGCATCGGCACCACCGTGCTGCGCGGGGCCACCGGCAACCTGCTCGAAATCGTGCTTTCCTTTGGCCTGGCCGCCCTGCTCTTCCTCGTCACCGAGGAGCTGCTCACCGAAGCTCACGAGGAAGCCGAAACGCCTTTGCTGACGCTGGCCTTTTTCGTGGGTTTTCTCTTGTTTCTCCTGCTGGGCATGATTGCCTAGCTAACCACTTTACCCTTCCCCATGCCCACCGCCAAAATCGACCTGACCCTGGAGCCCACCGGCCGCCGCATTGCCTTCTCCAAAGAGACTGCCCATGCCCTGCTGCTGGCCGGCGGGCTGCTGCTGAGCAACTGCCGCAGCAACGCCGAGGGGCAGGCGGACGCCGGCGCCGTGCATGCCACCTGGCTGTTTCAGCTGAACTATGACCGCCTGCGGGGTGCGCCCTCCGACGAGCTGGCCCAGCGCCTGCAGGCCGGCCGCCGGCCGTAGCGCGCACCGCCCATACCCCATGCTTTACTTCATCACCAACTTCATTTCCATATGCTTGTCATCACCGGAGCCAACGGCCAGTTAGGGGCCGCCATCATCGAAAACCTGCTGCGTAGCCGGCCCGCCCAGGAGCTGGTCGCCAGCGTGCGCGACCCCAGCCAGGCGGCGGCGCTGGCCGCACGGGGCGTGCAGGTGCGGGCGGGCGATTTTGCCCAGCCCGGCACCTTACGCACGGCCTTTGCCGGGGCCGACCAGGTCCTGATTGTCTCGGCCAACAAGCTCGGGGAAGAGGCCCGGCGGCTGCACCAGGCCGCCATCGAAGCCGCCCACGCCGCCGGCGCCAGCCGCATTCTTTACACCAGCCACATGGGCGCACGGCCCGATTCGTTCTTTGAGCCAGGTCTCAACCACGCCGCCAGCGAAGCCATGCTGGCCGCGCAAAGCGTGCCCTACACCTCGCTGCGCCACGGTTTCTACGCCGAAAGCGCGCTGCACATGGTGGGCCGCGGCCTGCAAGCCGGCCTGCTGCGCACCCCCGAAGACGGCCCCGTCAGCTGGACTACCCGGGCCGACCTGGCCGAAGCCGACGCCCGCCTCCTCACCGAGCCCGGCCGCTTCAATGGCCTCACCCCGCCGCTCACCGCCGCCGAAGCCGTGACCATGGCCGACCTGGCGGCCCTGGCCTCGGAGGTGACGGGCCGCGAGGTCCGCCACGAAACCGTCACGGACGACGCGTGGGTGCAAGCCCAGGTGGCGCACGGCGTGCCCGAGCCGGTGGCGAAACTGCTGCTCGGCTCGTTTCGGGCGTCGCGGCGCGGCGACTTCGCGGCCGTGGACCCCACCTTGGAAACGCTGCTGGGCCGGCGGCCACAGTCCATGCGCGAGGTGCTGGCCCGCGCGCTGCAGTCTCCCTCGCAGGCCTGAGCCAGCCCGTGCGCCGGCCCATGCAGAAATGTTAACCCTGGCTTTTACCCCAAACAAAACGAGCGGACCATGTGGCCCGCTCGTTTTGTTTTTGTCCTAGCCTAAGCTCTACTGTTGCAACTGGTGAAGCTCAAGCACCACCAGTTGTTTGAATTTTATAATTATTGCTTTGATTCCTGATTTTATGAGGGTTCTGTCTAGGGGACCTTTGTAGAGTGAATGGCACCGCGCTAAAGGCAGTGCCTGAACTCTATCCCGGTTACCCCCGCCACCATGAAAACCAGAAAATTAGGCACCAGCGGCCTTGAAGTATCCGCCCTCGGCATGGGCTGCATGGGCCTGAGCTTTGGCCTCGGCCAAGCCGCCGACATTCAGCACGGCATCGCCGTCATCCGCGCCGCCGCCGAGCGCGGCATCACCTTCTTCGACACGGCCCAAGCCTACGGCCCCTACACCAACGAGGAGCTGGTGGGCCAGGCCCTGGCCCCGTTCCGCGACCAGGTCATCATCGCCACCAAGTTTGGTTTTGCGCTCGATGCCAGCGGCGCCATCACCGGCACCGACAGCCGCCCGGAAAATATCCGCGCCGTGGCCGAGGCCTCGCTCAAGCGCCTGCGCACCGACCACCTCGATTTGTTCTACCAGCACCGCGTCGACCCCAACGTCCCCATCGAAGACGTGGCTGGGACGCTCCAGGACCTGATTCGGGAAGGCAAGGTGCGGCACTACGGCCTGTCCGAAGCCGGCGCCGACACCATCCGCCGGGCCCACGCCGTGCACCCGGTGGCCGCCGTGCAAAACCAGTACTCCATCTGGACCCGCGAGCCCGAGGCCGAGGTGCTGCCGCTGTGTGAAGAATTGGGCATCGGGTTCGTGCCGTGGGGCCCGCTCGGCACCGGCTTCCTCACCGGCACCATCGATACCAGCTCGACCTTTGACGCCGGCACCGACCTGCGCGCCAACTTCCCCCGCTTCTCGCAGGAAAACATCAAGGCCAACATGCCCGTGGTGGACATGCTGCGCGCCATGGCCCAGCAGAAAAACGCCACGCCCGTGCAGATTGCCCTGGCCTGGCTGCTGGCCCAGGGCCCATCCATCGTGCCCATTCCCGGCATGGACAAAGTCGAGTACCTCGACGACAACCTCAAATCGGTGACGCTGGAGCTGACCGCCGCGGACTTGCAGGAGATTGACCGTCAGCTGTCGGGCATTCAGGTACAGGGCGAGCGCCTCGACGCCGGCTTGCTGAGCATGTCCGAATAAGGACAGGCCAACTCCGCCGTCACGGCTGCAGTACAACCCAATCCACTACGTATGCTACTTTCACCATGGACGCCCTCACCCAAACCGCCACGGCAACGGAAATTCTGAACCTCTCCCAGGAGAAATTCCACTGGAAAACCGCGGGGGAAATTGACGCGATAGAAGACCTGTTCGACGACGAACTCGTCTTCATCCACCTCAACGGCCATTTCTCTTCCAAGCAGGAGTGGATTCAGGAGCTCCGCACCGGGCGGTTTGTCTACAACGCCATCGACCTATTGCAAGCCTCGGTCAAAGTGTATGGGAACACCGCCGTGCTGGTGGGCAAAGCCCGGTTCCGCGTGACCATGAACGGGTCGAAAGGGGCCTGGACCCTGGTCTACACCGAGGTCTACACTAGGAAGAACAACCACTGGAAGCTGGTGAACCTGCACACCACGGCCGCTTAACACACTCCGCAAACATCCATAACCACACTAGCATGAAAACCAGACAATTGGGTACCAGTGGCCTCGAAGTATCCGCCCTGGGCCTGGGCTGCATGGGCATGAGCCACGGCTTCGGCCCGGCCGCCGACACCCGGGAAATGGTCAAGTTGATTCGCACCGCCGTGGAGCGCGGCGTCACTTTCTTCGACACGGCCGAGGTGTACGGCCCCTTCACCAACGAACGGCTGGTGGGCGAGGCCCTGGAGCCTCTTCGCGACCAAGTGGTCATCGCCACCAAGTTCGGCTTTAACACCACGGTGCCCGGCACAGGCGGCGGGCTCAACAGCCGCCCGGAGAACATCCGCGCCGTGGCCGAGGCCTCGCTCAAGCGCCTGCGCACCGACCGCATTGACCTGTTCTACCAGCACCGCGTCGACCCCAGCGTGCCGATTGAGGATGTGGCCGGCACCGTGAAAGACCTCATTGCCGAGGGCAAGGTGAAGCATTTCGGCCTGAGCGAAGCCGGCGTGCAAATCATCCGCCGGGCGCACGCGGTGCAGCCGGTCACGGCCCTGCAGAGCGAGTATTCGCTGTTCTGGCGCGAGCCGGAAGCCGAAATTCTGCCCGTGCTCGAAGAGTTGGGCATTGGCTTCGTGCCGTTCAGCCCGCTCGGCCGCGGCTTTTTGACGGGCAAGATTGACGAGCATACGGAGTTCGACAAGACGGACTTCCGCAACACGTTGCCGCGCTTCAACCCCGAAAACCGCAAGGCCAACCAGGCGCTGGTGGACCTGCTCGGCCGCATTGCCCACGCCAAGCAGGCCACGCCCGCCCAGGTTGCGCTGGCCTGGCTCCTGGCCCAGAAGCCCTGGATTGCCCCGATTCCGGGCACCACCAAGCTGCCCCGCCTCGAAGAAAACCTCGGGGCCGTCGACCTGGAGCTTACCGCCGCCGACCTGCGCCACATCGAGGAAGCCGCCGCCCATATCACGATTCAGGGCGAGCGCTACTCCCCGGCCGCGCAGCAGATGATAAACCGCTAGGGCCAGTTTGGGCTCCGGTGGGCCCGTCCCCCTTTGCTACCCGAGTCCCCGCCTGTTCCAGTCTTATGAAAAACGTCCTTATCCTCGGTGCCAGCGGCACCATTGCCACGCAGGTCATCGCCCTACTGGCCAACGAGGCCGAAATCAACCTGACTCTATTCGTGCGCAACGCCCGCCGCCTGCGCAACGCCCCGGCCGCGGCCCGAGTGGTGGAAGGCGACGTGCAGAACTACGACCAGCTCAAAGCCGCTGTCGCGGGCCAGGACCTTGTCTACGCCAACCTTTCGGGCGACCTGGAGCGCATGGCCCAAAATATCGTGAAGGCCATGAATGAAACCGGCGTCCGGCAGGTCATCTTCATCAGCTCCATCGGCATCTACGACCAGCCCCTGAAGCCCGTGCTCAAGCCCTACCGCGGGGCCGCCGACGTGCTGGAAACGTCCACACTCGACTACACCATCCTGCGCCCGGCCTGGTTCACTTCCGACAACGAGGTGGACTTCGAAACCACCCAAAAAGGCGAGCCCGAGCGCGGCTCGGTCATCTCCCAGAAAAGCCTGGCCACGTTCATCACCCGGATTATCGCGTCGCCCGAGCAATACGCTCGGAAAAGCCTGGGTATCAACAAGCCCTGCTAGCAACGCAGATGAGTCTAACTATCTGAACGTCATGCACAGCATCTCTACCGCAGTAGTGCTTATTTACTTCCCCGGTAGAGATGCTTCGGCTGCGCTCAGCACGACGTTCTATTTCCTGCCTCCCCTTGGCCTACTCCGCGATGCAAAGCCTGCTGTTCGAATTCGTCTTTCTGGTCTTGTTCATCCTGGGGCTGGTGATGCTGGCGCAGAAGCTGCGGCTGGCCTATCCCATCGTCTTGGTGCTGGGGGGCCTGGCGCTCAGCTTCACCGGCGCTTTCACCAACCTCGAAATAAATCCGGAGGTCGTGTTCCTGATTTTCCTGCCGCCGCTGCTCTACGAAGCGGCCTGGCAGGTGTCGTGGAAGGAGTTCTGGAAGTGGCGGCGGGTGATTGCCAGCTTTGCCTTTCCCATCGTCATCCTCACCGCCTGCGTGGTGGCGCTCGTGTCGCACGCCCTGATTCCGGGGTTCACGCTGGCGTTGGGCTTTTTGCTGGGCGGCATCGTCTCGCCGCCCGATGCCATCTCGGCCACCGCCATCATGCGGCAGGTGAAAGTGCCGAAGGTGCTGCTCAGCGTCATTGAAGGCGAAAGCCTGCTCAACGATGCTTCCTCGCTCATGGTGTTTCGGTTTGCGCTGGCGGCCGTGCTCACCGGGCATTTTGCCTTCGGCGAGGCGGTGGGCAGCTTTTTTCTGGTCATCGGGCTGGGCACGCTCATTGGCGTAGGCGTTGGCGGGGTGTTTTACGCCATTCACCGCTGGCTGCCAACAACCCCGAGCATCGACACGGTCCTGTCCTTGGTCACGCCCTACTGCATGTACTACGCGGCCGAGCACTTCCAGTATTCCGGCGTGCTGGCCGTGGTCAGCGGCGGGCTGTTGCTCTCCAGCCAGCGCAACACCATGCTCACCTACCGCAGCCGTATTGAAGGCGTGAACGTGTGGACGGTGCTGAGCTTTGTCTTCAACGGGTTCATTTTTCTGCTCATCGGGCTGCAGCTGCCCACCATTACCCGGCAGCTGGGCGCTACCAGCCTGGGCACGGCCATTGGGTACGGCCTGCTTGTCTCGCTGGCCCTCGTGGTGGCCCGGCTGCTGTGCGCGCTGGGCGCGTCGCTCTTCACGCGGGTAGCCAGCCACTTCATCACCGTGGCCGACGCCAACCCGGGCTGGAAGCTGCCGCTCGTCACGGGCTGGGCCGGCATGCGCGGGGTGGTGTCGCTGGCCTCGGCGCTGGCCATTCCGCTGCTCACCCCGGCGGGGCAGCCCTTTCCGTTCCGCAACCTGATTCTGTTCATCACCTTCGTGGTCATCCTCGTCACGCTGGTGCTGCAGGGCCTGACGCTGCCTTGGCTGATTCGCCAGCTGCAGCTGGAAGACAAGTTCACCACCATCCCCGAAGAGCGCCAGGAACTGCTGATTCAGAAAAAGCTGGCCCAGCAAGCCCTGCGCTACCTAGACGAGCAGCACCCCGCGGACGGCCCGCCCAACGACTTCCTCCACAACCTGCGGGCGCGGCTGCAGCTGGACCGCCAGTTTCTTACCCGGTCCCTCGACGGAGCGGGGGAGGTTCCGAATGACACGCTCCAGCAGTACCAGCGGTTCTACCTGAACGCGTTGGAACAGCAACGCACCCTGCTGCAGCAGATGAACCAGCGGGAGGAGTTCGACGAGGAAATCATCCGAAAATACCTGGCCATTCTGGACCTGGAAGAATATAAGCTGCGCGAAAAACAGCTCCAGCCCGCCGGCGCGGCGTAGCCCACCAGCAGGTCCGGTGCTGGCCACCTTTTTCACCCCCGCCGCGTTGTGCCTCCCGCACGCCGTTCGATTTTATCTCCCCGCCCCATGCGCACCGAAGTAGTGGCCACGGCCGCCGAAATCAACACCATCGACCTCAAGCTGAAAGGCTTCAAGGCGTACCCCGTTGACACGTCCGTTAACCCGGTGCCCACCTACGCGCGACGCGACTTCTACAAGGTGGCCCTGCTCACCGGCCACAGCATCCTGCACTACGCCGACAAGAGCATCGAGTTGAGTGGCACCTGCCTGTTCTTCGCCAACCCGCACATTCCGTACTCCACGGAACTGCTATCGGCCTCGCAAACGGGGTACGCCTGCCTCTTCACCGAGGAGTTCATTAAAGCCACCGACCGTTCCGAGAGTCTGCAGCACTCGCCCCTGTTTCAAATCGGCAGCACGCCCGTCTTCCGGCTCAGCGACGAACAGGCCGTTTACATCGCCGGCATTTTCGACAAGATTCTAACCGAACAGAGCGCCGACTATCACTTCAAAAACGACCTGATTCACACCTACATCCAGCTGCTCATCCACGAAGCCCTGCGCATGCAGCCCACCGGGACGTTTTTCCAGCACAAAAACGCGTCTTCCCGCATTACCTCGTTGTTTCTGGAGTTGCTCGAACGTCTGTTTCCCATCGAAAGCCCCCAGCAGGCCCTGCCCCTCAAATCCGCCCAGGACTTCGCCGACCGCCTCGCCATCCACGTCAACCACCTCAACCGCTCCGTGAAGGAGGTAACCGGCAAGCCCACCACCAGCCACATTGCCGACCGCATCATCGGCGAAGCCAAGGCCCTGCTGCACCATACGAATTGGGACGTGGCCGAAATTGGACAAAGCCTCGGCTTTGAGTATTCCTCTTACTTTAATAATTTCTTCAAAAAGCACACCGGTAGCACCCCATTGTCCTTCCGCAAAGCGGTTTAGCCTGCGTATTCCAATCCAGCGCTACACCAACACGAGCCGACCTTCTGGCCTGCTCGTGTTGGCTCTATCCCACGCCTCAAAGCGCGGCCAGGCTTTACCCCCGGCCAATCGCAGCCCCATCCACCCCCTTCTTCAGCCACGCAAACTTGCTCAATAGCACCCCTAACTATACCACCCACCGAGCGGCAGAAACGCCACATCCGGCGCCCGGCTCGGGAGATATTTATACTCTAATTCTCCGCTACTTGTACGTCGCCACCGGTCCAGGCACACTCCGTCTGTGGTGTGGTAACTCATTTCACAACGCTGCAGGCAGCCTTACCTCATAGCTAGCGCTATTGCCAGCCGGGGCTTTCAACCCTGAAGTGCATCTTAAGCACACTTATGTAACACCCCAAAAAAACAGCTACTCCGCAAATAAGCTAAGTGGCTGTTTCTGAATGAGCGAGAAACGAGGTTCGAACTCGCGACCCTCAGCTTGGGAAGCTAAGGCCATTATCTAATTGCGCCCTACTATCATTACTCAACATGCTTGTAAACCAATCTGTTTTGGCACATTGGCTTATTGTCGTTTATTGACAATACCCCCTTTTCTATTATGTTTGTATAACCCGCCGTATAACCCGGGTTATACAGAATGAGCACCAAGACCACCGACCACAAAGAGGGCAAGGCCACGGTGAAGATAGTGTACTACACTAGCAAAACGCTGGCTGATGGGTCGCACCCGCTGGTGGTACGGGTGACCAAGAACCGCAAACAGGTATACCGGTATACGGGCCTCTCGCTGCTGCCCAAGTACTGGAATGCGGAGAAAAGCAACTATCGCGAGGCTGTTCGCAAAAGCTACCCGGAGCCACAGCGTGAGGAGTTAATCAAAGGGCTGATTAGCTGGGAGGCCAAATACACTGAGGCCGCTGATACCTTAGCCCGTGCTGATGAGCAGCACGATGCCGAGGCCGTGTTTTCCAAAGGCATCGAGGAACGCAAAGCCGCGCGCCGGGTGCAGTTGCTGGCCTACATCGAAGAGCTAGCCGCCGGCATGGCTGCCGTGGGGAAAATTGGTAATGCAGGTGTTTACCGTGATTTGGGCAATCAACTGGCGAAATTCCTGCAGTCCGAATACGGCGCCGCTGATGTGCCTTTTGAACGTGTAAACGGCAACTTCTGCACCGAGTGGGAGGCAACGTTGCGCGCCACGGGCGCCCAGGAAATCACCCTTTCGCTGCGGTTCCGAACCCTGCGGGCCGTCCTGAACAAGGCCATTGCCGCGGGCGTGGCCAAAGCCGAGCACTATCCATTCGCGCGCACCGTCGCCGAGAAGCACAAGTTCAGCGTTGGGAAATTCGATGTAAGCACTACCAAGCGGGCTTTACCACGCGCGGCAGTGCGTCGGCTCGAAGCCCTGGAGCCTGCTACCGACCGGCTGCGGCTCGCCAAGGAGGTATTTCTGTTCTCTTTCTATGGGGGCGGCATCAACTTCGTCGACTTGGCCCAGCTGCGCTGGAGCGACTTGACTTTTGATGAAAGTGGTAGCCCCGACCGCCTGCAGTACGTGCGGCAGAAAACCGGCGGCAAATTCTCTTTGCAGTTGATGGGGCCGGCCGTTGCACTCCTGGCTACCTACGCGCCACTAACCCGAGCGACACCCGGGAACTACATATTTCCTATTCTCAACCCCGCGCGGCATCGCACTCTCACCCAGATTAAAAACCGTCTGCACAAGGTGCTGGGCCAGGTGAATAAGGATTTGAAAATACTGGCCGAACAAGCTGGTATTACTACTCCCCTCACGACTTACGTGGCCCGGCACTCGTTTGCCACGGCGCTGAAGCTGGCCGGCGAGAACACCGCCGTCATCAGCCAGGCCATGGGACACAAGTCGGAAGCCGTGACGGCCGTGTACCTGGATTCGTTCGGGTCGGAATTGGTTGACGATGCTTTTAAACGGCTCCTATAGGTGCCTTCTTCCTTCTGCTACCCAACCGAATACATCACCGTGAATCAGCCGCTTAACTATTATCGCACCGTTGCCGACTATGACGGCGTTGTCCAAGCAGTTAAGCAGGAACTGACCGGCCTGACCACCGACAACTATATCAAGTGGTACTACAGAAGTTGCGTGGACTTCTACTTCAAGAAGTCAGTTTGGCTATCTGTCGGGGGGCGCTTCAACAAGTACTCTCATGACCGCACCGAGCTTTTCCTGCGAATCCGCTCGCTACCAAGCCGACTCTATGTGATGCGGAAAATGCGTAATCCTAAAGAATCACTGCCGCTGTTTTTCGCCCACAGGGCCCAGGCGTTGAGCAAGCAGTTCGAACGTGGGTACGCGCGGGCTCTCGACAAGAATCTGTACTTAGCTCAGCGTCTTAAAGATTTGGCCGAAGAATTACGCACCGTAGCGGTTGAATTTCGTGCGGGCCGGGCCGGTGACACGTGGCTTTCGCGCCTTGAATTTGAGTTCAACCCAGAGAAGCGACACAATGATAGCCCGAGTCAGGCTGGGGAAAATGTGGCTAGAATCGAGCACTTTCGGCGGGTACTGGTTCAATTTGAGGAGGCAACAAGTGAAAAAGCTAGTGAGGGGCCATATGGTATAGCCCACGAGCCTGATACAGATACTCTATCAGCTGCTAATTATAAGCCAGATGAGTTACAAAAGGGCGCTGAGCTTACTCTGCGACAAGTAGCCCTGCTACATTATTACAAAGGGGTCACGTGGGAGACTACTACAGCAGCAGGGGAGGCAGCTCGAGTTGCTGGATATAATTCCCCCACCAGCGGCCGGCAGTTAAAAACCGACCTCAATTATGTTCAGCGCACGTCAAACCGCACCGGTGTTGAGGGAAAAGCGATAATTCCTATGTGTCGCGATATATCGGCAGTGATTCCCCATCTCCCAGAAGACAAACGCCAACAAGCAGAAGATGAGCTACAACAACTAGAGCTTAAAAAATAGACACCGGTGTACACCAGTGTACACCACACAGACAATCAGTGCTTTGCTACCGTTAACTAAACGACGGAGCAAATGACCAATCCTTTCGAACACCTCAGCGGTCGTCTGGAGACGATAGAGGACTTACTGAACAGGCTGCTGCAACAGCGCAGCACAGCCGCCACGGCTCCCGAGGTAGGGGGCCTCGAACTAGCGCAAGAGGTAACGCGCCTCAGCAAGCCTCGCATATATGCCTTGGTATCCGCGCGGGCATTGCCTCACTCAAAACGTGGAAACCGGCTTTTCTTTAACCGTGCCGAGCTACTGGAATGGGTAGCGGCCGGAAATCGGGGCCAAAACAAAACAGTCGCCAGCGCATGAGCACTGACGACTGCAAGACTTTGAGCATGCTGGGAGAGCAGGCCAAAGTTAAGAAGGCTGGTGCAAGTAACCGCACGCAGTTCAGTGCTCTACGCAAATACCTTCGGGGGTTGCCCAGTCTGGAATTTTCGGAGAAAGGGCAGGCTAATATTTGCCAACGCTTCGGAGTTAGTGCCGAGGAATTAAGCACCGCCTTGGATGCCCTGCGTCCGGCCGCAGAAGGGAGCCGCCCATGCTGAGCGAAGCCCCCACCACTGGAAGCTATAAAGCCAGCCTTCTATTGGCTGCTGACCGCTTGGCGGAGGAGCCCGCTGACCCAGCGCCTGGCTGGCCAGAGCCAGCTGACCTGACCCCGCGCCTGCGTCCGGTCCCGGCTTTCGACGAAGCCTTATTTCCGCCTGCCCTTCGGCCGGCCCTCCAAGATGTAGCGCACCGGATGCAGTGCCCACCCGATTGGCCGGCAGTAGCCTGGCTGGTTATGCTCGGAGCTGTGGTAGGCAATCGGTGCGGCATCCGTCCCAAGCAACTCGATACTGGCTGGTTGGAGGTGCCAAATCTTTGGGGTGCTATCGTTGCTGACCCGTCGAAACTTAAAACGCCAACATTGGCGGCAGCGCTAGCTCCCCTCAAGCAGTTGGACCGGGATGCCCGCGACGAGTACCGCCAAAATGCCCAACTGCACGAGGCCGAGGCCGATGTGGTGAAGGCTCGACGGGAAGCCATCAAAAAGAAACTTACCAAAGCCGCTGACAAGGGCAACGAGCTAGATTTAAAAGTTCTACAAAACGAGTTGGCCGCCCTCAGTGCCACAGCGCCACCTGCGGCGCGGCGCTATTTAGTGAACGATAGTACGGTGGAGCAGTTGATATCCATCCTCGGCGACAACCCTCGTGGGCTGCTGGTTTTCCGTGACGAACTGACCGGCTTGCTCAAAGGCTGGGAGAAACAAGGCCGTGAAACCGAGCGGCAGTTCTACCTCGAGGCTTGGAACGGCACCAGCGACTTCAGCAGCGACAGAGTAGGGCGCGGCTCCCAGTTCGTGCCTAACTGCTGCATTTCGTTGCTGGGTGGTATTCAACCTGACAAACTGGGCCATTACCTGCACCAAACGCTGCATGGCGAAAATGACGGCATGATACAACGCCTGTCGCTGGCCACATGGCCAGACCCGCGACCCTTCCGTTACGTGGACTCGGTTCCGAACGCAACGGCCCAGGCGCACGCCGTAGAGTTGTTGCGCCGCCTCGATGCACTGGAGCCGGTAAACGCCGGGGCTATACTGCTGGCTGGCGACAGCATCCCGGCTTTTCATTTCGATGAAGCCGCGCAGGAAGTATTTGTGGACTGGCTCACGGCCTGGCAACACGGCCTCGACACCAGCGACGAATCGCCCGCGCTGGTGCAGCACCTGGCCAAGTACCGCAAGCTTTACCCTACCCTATCACTGCTGTTCCACCTGCTCAACGTGGTAAGCGGCGCCTCGGTACCGGGACCAGTTACCCCCGACGCCGCTCAACTCGCTGGCAAGTGGTGCACCTATTTCGCTGCCCATGCCCGTCGGCTCTATGCATACGGGGCCCGCGGTAGTGCCGCCGCAACACTGGGTGAACACCTGCGCGCGGGCCGGCTTCCATCTCCATTTACGGTGCGCGATGTACAGCGCAAAGGATGGCAAGGCCTGGGCGAGCGCCCCGCTGTGCTGAGCACGCTGGAGGAGTTGATGGATGCCAACTGGCTGCGGGAAGTTCCTCGGCCAGCAGCGGCTGAAGGCGGGCGACCACCAGCACCTGCCTACGAAGCCAACCCCCGCATTTTTCCTCTGAAACCTTAACGCACGAGCCGACAAAACTGACATAACCCATTTTGTCGGTTTTGTCGGCTCGAAAAAACGCAGAAACGCGGTTGATTTATGCCCACTCCCCATCGTTATCAATTGCAACCTTATGCCGGGCCGAAGTCGCGCTTCAGCTGCCCGGGCTGCAAAGAGCCGCGCTGCTTCACCCGTTACGTGGATACCGAAACAGGTGAGCAGCTGCCCGACGAGTACGGCCGCTGCGACCGGGAGGCTAATTGCGGCTATGCCTTGAGCCCTTACACCCGGCCGGCCGGCGGGGGACTGAGCTACGCCACGGCCACTGAGCGTGGCGAACGCCCAGCGGCGGCGTCTGTCGCTATCCGGAAAGCACGACCAGCGCCAGCCCCCGCCGCGGTGCTGAGCATCCCGCCAGAAGTGTACCAAGCCACGTTGACTCGCTACGAGCACAACAATTTGGCCTTGCTGTTGTGTCAACACTTTGGCCTTGGCGTCACCGCCGAATTGCTGCAGCGGTTTGGCCTGGGCACCTCGACCTACTGGCCCGGTGCCTGCGTTTTCTGGCTGGTCGACGAGCAAGGGCGTGCGCGGGGAGGACAGGTGGTCCTCTACGATGCCGGCGGGCATACAGTGAAGGAGCCGCGCCGCCACACTACCTGGGCGCACACGGCCCTGGCCCACCAATTTGAGCGCCGAGGCCAGCCGCTACCATCCTGGCTCACGGAATACGACCAACACGGCCAGAAAAGCCCGTGCCTGTTTGGGCTCCCTCAACTGGCCAGTGCGCCGCCCACGCAGCCCGTGGCCTTGGTTGAAAGCGCCAAAACGGCAATTATCGCTACCCCATACTCCTCACGCTACGTGTGGCTGGCCACGATGGGGTTGAGCTACCTGACTCCTGAACGGCTGGAGCCATTGCGGGGGCGTCGCATCGTACTATTTCCCGATGCCGGGGCTTACGCTGCGTGGAACAGCCGTGCCGACGAGTTGAGGCGCCAGGGGTTCGATGTGCGAGTATCCCAAGACCTGGAAAAAATGGCCACCGAGGAAGAGCGCAGCGCTGGCCTCGATTTGGCCGACGTGCTGCTCAGAGAATGGCCCGGCTACCCACCCAATTGGGACGAGCGTGCGGAAGCATAACCCAGGCCATGCCTTACCTGCACAATATGAAAATCTGTAGCAATGGGAGGGTTATCTGAAGCACCAATTTCAGCGCTTCCAAATACGGTGTAATCTCCTTGAATGTAGCCTTAGCCTGCTCTAATTTCTGTCTCATTTGATGCCCGCTTTGGTGAAGGGCATCACAAATAGAATGCAATAGGCAACGCAAGAGTAGGACAAGAAGTGGTACACAAAAGGCCATTTCCAGCCAATAGAGAAGGTTTGCTCTTTGTAACCGCTTGATTATCACTGGGCCAAAACTGGCAACTTTTTATTTCAATACTCTGATAATCAATCCATTTGCTCCTCCATTTTTTGACAGGACAATTCGGAATACACTATGTGACAAAAGGCCCGCAAGATTTCTCAATTTTTCTTGTCGTCGGCCTGCAATGACAAGCTGTAAAACCCGGCCAATCGATTTATAAGACATTGAAAAACTGAGATTAGAAAATCACCAATCTCCTAAAACGCTTCAATCATGCGCGGCACTGCTCTCAAAAAAATAGAGGCCACAACTCCGCTGGCCCAGCTGTTCAACGCCTACCTGGGCGGCCTTCACACGCAGGAAACGTTCAGCGTCCCGCGTGTGTCCATGCACGCTTGTCGGGTGGCGTTTGCGACCGAAGCGCAGGGCAAAACATCAGACATTTCTATCGTCTGGCAGGCCCAGCGCTACTATGAGCTCACGGTCGTAAGCAACGCCTTGAACCAACTGTATTGGTGTATCGAGCAGGCCGCTGAACTGCTGACCTTCTTTTACGCTGAGCTTGACGGCGACCTCACCGCCTACGCAGCGGCCAACCGTCGACACCTGCTCAACGAGTACGGCGGCGAGGATGCCGACTGGCACCACAGCGGCATCGGCGACCCCGACGCGGGGGAAGGCTGGGAAGTAACTGAGACAACCGACCCTGCCCGCCTGGTTGATTATAGCCTGTATCGGCAGTTGGCCCGGTTCTTCGCCGACCCCACCAGCCAGGGAGAATACATCGGAACCAGCGCTCCGATTGACTACAATTTCTTCACGCTCGTGGTGGAACAGCAGACCGACTTTGCCCCACGCAAAATGTTTGCGGCCATGGGCGGCGGGGAAATGCCGCTGTACCGGCCAGACGACCACGGCCGGATGGTGCCCATCCCGGTAATCGACCAGATAGAGCAGGAAATTAATCAAGACGTGGCCAATCAGGCACTGGCTGACCACTTCGTGTCCGTGCTGAACGGGTGTCAGCATCTGGCGGAAAGGTATGCCCACATGCCGCCCGATGAGACAGTGGGCTACCGTGTTCTACACCAAGGCTTGAATGCGCTCCTAGAAGCTCTTCCACACCCGGAGTAAAGGGTTCAGATTTAGTTGGGAATCAGCAAACCAAAGCATCCCACAATTTCCTTTTCATAATAGTCTTTTTCACCAGCGCCCCGCCGCGCATAACCCTCATACCATGCCCTTACCACTCATTGCGCTTGCCCAACTCGGTATGGCGGCTGCCCCGTCTATTTACAAAGGAATTTCGGGCCTTTTCCAATCAGACGCGGAAGTTAAAAAACGGGACACCACGCCCGAGGCTTTCAAAGAAGGCTTGGCCCTCACGCGCCAAGCCGCCGCTTCCAACCGCCTGCCCGGCCAGAGCGCGGAGGAGAACCGCATTGCCCAGCAAACGGCCGGGGTGCAGGCCGCCGCCCAGCGTGCCGGCGGCTCCTCATCGGATATTCTGGCGGCGCTGGGCGCTTCGGATGCTCGCCAGCAGCAGGCACTGGCCGCACTCGGCGTTCGGGGCGAAGCCTACCACCAGCAGCAACAGGGCGTACTCCGGCAGGGGTTGGCACAGCAAGCTGCCTATCAGCAGCGTGACCAAGACAATTTTGACCGGGAGCGAGGCGCCCTCAAGGAAGCCGGACAACGGAACATTTATGGCGCAGTGGATGGCCTGAGCCAGTTGGGTGTTTATGCCCTTGGCAAATACGGAGGAGGTGACACCGAACTACCTGTACCTGGTAGCAGCAAACCGCGCCGGCCGCGCTCCATGGCTTTCGGTTTGCCAGTACCAGATGGACTGGCGGGATTGATTGGTTAGCACCATCGCAGAAACGATAATTCTGCTCATACCTAAGCTTCGCGGCGATGGGCTCAGCAGTCACTACTACAAACAATATGGCAGACTATTCAGGATTGGTCCCGCTTGGGCGCGCGAACACCGGCGCAGCCGTTGTATATGGGGACGGTTTAGGGGCGCTTAGGTGGCTCCGTGATACGGATAAACTAAAGGACCAAATTGCTCAGCGAGAGAAAGAAGCCGCGGCGCGTACGCAAGCAGCTGCTGACAAGGAATTCAACGCCAAACTTGCACTGAACAGCAAGGGCGGCGTGCATTTCCTGCCAATGTTGAAAGAGAAGGCCAAAAAGACGTACGCCGACATGCTGGCGGTAACGAAAGACCCAACCCTCACCCGCGAGGAGAAGGCTGCAAAACAGGCTGAACTGCGTGATGATTATGACCGCACGGCGGAGGCGAGCGTTACGGTCGACAACCACGTGCAAACGCTTGGACAGCAAGTGATGGCCGATAAGCGCTACGACCGTGAGAAGGCCATCGGCGCGCTGGGCCAGACGCTGTATGAGGAGCCTGGGAAGTCACGCAACCCTCTGTCCTACGACCCAAGCACCGCGACGGAAGCGCTTAATTCCCCGGCTGTCTTCAACCGTCAGGAAGTGTGGCGGCAGTTTGCCAAGGAAGCGGTGCAGCAGGACTCTGAAGCGTACGAGCGCGCCGCCCGCGTGGGCGCTCCTGGCCTGAAAACGTATTGGGAGGGCAGCCAGCTCGTTGAGCGCGACCCCGTCACGCACCAACCTATACTTGACCCGACCACCGGGGACCCGGTACTACGCATCACCGCCAGCACGGTACGGGCGGCAAAAAATGACCCGTTTGCCGGCCGGCTGCTCGACTATATCCGTGAGCAGCGCCAGCAGTTGGAGCAATCGGCAATGCAGAAAATGGAACGCAATGAGCCGCTCACGGATGAGGAGCGCCAGCACGTGGAAGCGCGCCAGGCCGGGGCCTTGCCCACCATCGAGCAGGACTTGGCCGAGCAACTGGTGCCGTACGCTTACAGCCGCACTCGGCAGCAGGAAACGTTCCGGCAGGCGCCGCGACCCCACGTCGGGCGCGCCGCTATAGGGCCCAAGTTTACCCTGGCCGGTGGCAGTGAGTATGCGCCCGAACTGTTGGGCGGCACCGGCGTCGGCGGCACCCGCGGCCTGACGACCCTGGCCGCCTCGGACCCGCTCAAGCGGATGAAGGCCGACGGCACCACGCAGGATTTTGAGGCAGAGGGCCTACACAGGCAATATATCATGCTGAAAAACGGCCAGGCCAGCAATCTGATTACCAACAACGCCGCCTCGCAACGTCTGCGCTACATCAAACCCATGGCGCTGCTGACTTCTTCGACGGGCAACGTCATCACGCCCAGCAATCCTGCGCTCCTCGAGGCCTACCAACGGGGCGACCGGCAGCCGCTGTTGGATTGGGTGCGCGGCGAACGCGAGCGGGACCCCAAACTAACAATTCAATGGCATTTTCTCGCCGCACCTGCTAAGGGCGCAAAGCTGACGGTGGGCAACGATGCCGACGCCATTTTCCAACGGCTGCGCAAGGCTGACCCCGACAAGCCCACCGACGTGTTACGCGCCACCGCGCAAAGAATGGCAGAGCAGGAGCCGGCGTCCATGTTGATTCCCTACAAAGGCGACGACCTACGTACCATCGACGGGGCCACCAACTACATGCTGCGTAATCCACAGCGGAAAGCACGCATGCAGAAGGAATTGGACTACTTCAATGAGCAAACGAAGCCTCGTTCCCCAGAAGCAAGAACGACCCCACACGCCACCGGTGGACTTTACACCCGTCGCCCAGCCCCTGCCGCACCTGCGCCGGCCAAAGCCCGGCCAGCTGCCCCCACCAAACCCACTAAACCCAACGCTGGCCTTTACTAATCGGCTCTATTCTGCACCCCATGGATTTTCAAGAACCTGACGCCACCGAGTTCGACCTCACCACCGAAGCGGGCGCGACCGCCCCACCGGAACCAGATGGCCTGTCCCAGGAGCCGCCGCTCAAACGGCTGTGGACGAGCCTGCGCGACCGAGAGAAGGATTTTAAAGTAGACTACCCAACCTTCGAGCAGGACATGGCCGACGATACCGCGTTGCGCGAACTGCACAAGAATTTGCGGAGTCGGTACAAGGACTTTACGCTGGGCGCGGACGAGTTCGTGGCCGACATGCGTGGGCCTGGTAAAAAAAAAGCCTCGTCCGAGCCTGGTTCGCCGCCTTTTGGCGGTGGTGCGGCAGCTGATGTATCGGCCGGTGATGCACCGTTTGTAGAAATTTCGTCCGTCCCCGGCCTGCAGCCGAACCTGCTGCCCGAAGCACTGGCACCCGGTGCCGCGCCGCAGCTCACCGAGCAGGCTCCCGACCTGCGCGTGCCCGTCGTGGCCGTGCCTGAGCCCCCGGTCCTGGCCGCTGGCCAAACGTTCAGCGCCCAGCCGGTAGAAGACGGGTTCGAGCGGGTACCCATCGGCCAGGCAGACCCCTACGCTTTCCAGGGCGCCGACCAGACCCTCGTGGGCCCGCGCAACCAGGACGAGCCGGGCAGCTACCTGTTGGCCGAGGATAAGGGCACCGCCCGCGAAGGGCAGCGGTACCGTGACCAGCCCCTGTCGAAGGTGGCCCCCGGAGAAACCGAGGAGCAGGACCCTTGGACGGCCGCGGCCCGCAACTTCGGCAACCAACTGCTGAACATGGTGAAGGGCGGGGCCGACTTTCTGGGTGCCGCCGACCGCCGACTGCACGACTCGGCGCTGGGCCGCGCCGCTGACTCCTTCGACGAAGCCTTGGGCGCCGCGCCATACGACGCGGCCGACCCCAACGTCTTCCAGGCCGGGGCCGATGCGATGGAGAAGCTGAAAGCGCCCGTGGCTCCGTTCCACGAGCGGAGCACCTTCCGTCTGGCCAACCCATCTACCTGGCCCATGGCCACCAGCAATGCCGCCGCGCTGGCGGCCCCCGTGGTGCTGTCGGCCCTACTTTCGGAAAGCAAGATTGCCGGTGCGGTGCAAACCATGCTGGGGGTGGGCTTTGATGGGCAAATGCTGGAGTCCAGCTTTGAGCGGGCGGCCCAGGCCGGGCTTAAGCCGGGCAGTCCAGAATATGATGCCTACGCGCTGGCCGATGGCACC
Organism: Hymenobacter convexus; assembly: GCF_030580955.1. Lineage (GTDB taxonomy): Bacteria > Bacteroidota > Bacteroidia > Cytophagales > Hymenobacteraceae > Hymenobacter. The sequence continues at coordinate 30,691 of NZ_JAUQON010000015.1, forward strand.
GCCACCCTGCTTACCTTCAAGCTGGGTGCAGCCGGCTTGAGCACCACCGGCCAAGCGCTGGTGCGGAATGCATTGGTAAGAAATACGCTGACGGAATTGAGCGGCGCCGCCACACGCATCACCCAGGAGCAGCTGCAGGGTGCGTTTGCCCGCGCTGCGCAGAAAGCGGCCCCCGTGTTGCGAGAAGCTGCCAAAGAAAGCGGGCAGATGGGCCTCTTATTTGGGGCCAACGAGGCCAAGACCGTCGCGGGCGAGCAACTTACCAACACGGCCATGGGGCAACAGGTGTTTCCGCAACAATCGGCCAGCGCGGTAGCCGGCCGCATAACCGGGGCAGTGGGGGAAGGAATGATAATTGGCGGACTGGGCGGTACCGGCCGGGGCATTGGGGCGGCCCGAACGCTGCCAGCCAATGTGGTCACGCTGGGTGAGAGCGCCAGCGGGGGGCCACTGTTTGCCGAGCTGGGCCCGGACGGGCATCCCGCCCGCTACCTCGATGCGCAGGGCCAGGAAGTGGACTTCGGCCCCAAAGGCCCGCCGCCCGCCGTGCATCAGGCCGTGGGCGCGGCACAGGCCCAGCAGCGCGCGCCAGCGGCTCCGGCTTTAGAGCCAGCCGCTCGCTACAACGTGCAGCGCCCCACCGGTCAGCTGGAAATGCGCGACGTACAGGTGATGCGCGTCAGTGAGGATGGGCAAACGGCTTTGGTACAGGGAGTGGATGCGCAGGGCGCGCCCGTCGAACGGGAAGTCCCTACGGCTTATTTGCAGCAACAGCCCACAGCAGCACCAGAAGGTGTAGGAGCCGCGCCGGCCCCCGCTCCCGTCGAAGCATCTCCACCGCAACGCAGCGAACCATCTGCTGTCGCGCCCGAGCAGCCAGCACCCACCTACGCCACGCCCGCCGAAAACCGCGCCGCCGGCCGCTTCGAAAAGGACGGCCAGACCTATACCCGGCCAGAGCCCTTGGGCGCCAAGTTGGTGCGGGGCGCCGAAACCGTGGCCCACTTCGCGCACAACGTGACCCAGCCCGTGCAGTACGCGGTGATGGAAGCGGCCGACCTGCAGCCCAGCCACACCGGCGGCAGCCAGAACCTGCGCCATTTCTTGCCCGAGGCCCAGCCAAAAAACCGCAGCGCAGCCTTCGACCCGGCCAGCCAGAAAGCCATTGCTGATATCGCGGCCGCGCCCGATTTGGGCCGGCTGGGCGAGTCCCCCAACGCCTACGCCGGCGCGCCCATCATCAACGGCCGCGGCGAAGTGGTGCAGGGCAACGGCCGGGCCGAGGGCATCCGCCAGCACTACCAGCAGAACGGCGAGAGTTACCGGGCCGAGGTTGTGGCCGCCGCCGAGAAAGTGGGCATTCCGAATAGCCAGGTGGCGGAGATGAAAGAGCCGGTGCTGGTGCGGGTAGCCGAGGTGAGCGACCAGCGGGCCCGCGAGCTGGGCAACTACAGCGCCACTGATTTGGAAAGCGGAGGGCAGCGCCGCCTCGATGCGCGCCAGGCCGCCGGCCGGCTCGATGCCGACGGCCGCACCGTGCTCACCCGCCTGACCTTGCCGCAGGGAGATGCCACGCTCGCCGAAACCATCCGGGCCAACGGCCCCGAGCTGTTGCGCCTGTTGCGCACGCAAGGCTTGGTAAATGCAACGCAACTGCAAACCATGACCAAGGCCGATGGCACCCTGACGCCCCAGGGCGTGGAAGATATCGCGGCCTTGCACCGGCACGGACTCTTTGCCGACGGCGACCCCAACCTGCCGGAACTGTTCCAGGAGCTGCCCGCCGCTGCGCAGGGCGGCCTTGACCGGGCCGTGGGTGCGCTGCTGGGCACGCCCGAAGCAGCCAGCTTGGTGCCCGAGGTGCAGGCCGCCATCGCCGGCGTGCGCGAGTTCCGGAGCAGCGGCGTCGACTTCGCCACGTGGGCCGACCAGGCCGATATGTTCCGGGGCGGCGAAGCTCCGCGCAGCCGCTACACCCCGCTCACGCTGAAGCTGATTGACGTGCTGGCCACCGAGAAACGGCCCACGTACATTGCCAAGCTATTCAACCAATATGCCGCCATCGTGCGCGGCGAAGGCGCGTCCCTGTTTGGCGAAACACCACCTCAATCCCGAGCCGAAGCGGTAGAAAACACCTTCGGCGTACCCGATGACCAACCAAGAACAACCCCAGGAAACGCCGGAGCAGAAGAAGGCCCGGCTGGACGCGGTGATGCCCATGAGCGACCCGCGGCACCAGAACCACCACATGCACTTGGCGCGGGAGCGGCAGCCGAACCGGCCCCAGAATCTGATGCTCCAAATAATCGCGCTGAACGAGCAGCAGGAGCAACAGCAGCAGCCGACGACCCCACCCCGGAGCGAGGGGCTGTAGGCTCGGCCCTCACGGCCCTGAACGGGCAGCTACAGCAGGCGTTGGCCCAGGGCAACCCCACCGCCGTAGCCGATTATTACCGCCAGGCTCAAGAGTTGGCCCAGCGACAGGCCGCCCACGGCCCCGAATCCGGGCGGGCCAGCACTGCGTTTCGCCTGCTAGCGGAGCACGCCCCGGCCGCCATCGTGCACGCCGCCGAGCAGGACGTGGCCACGCAGCGTGCCCAGGCTGAGAAGAAGCTGGAGCGCCAGGCAGTTACCGAGCGCCGGCAGATTCAACAGGAGAAAACCGAAGCCCTGGCCCACGCGCTGGCCACCCCCGCCGTGCAGGCCGCGCGGGCGCAGGTCGCTGGCAAGACCCGGCCCACCACACCGGAGCAGTTGGCCACGGTGCGCGCCGAGCGCGCCGGGCTCCTCGACGAGTTGAAGCAGTTGGCCAAAGCTCCCAGTGGCACGGCCTATTCCTCCATCGTGCCCATCACCCCGGCCGCCGCCCGGGCCGCCGAGTTGCACGTGCGTATTTTCCGGACCTACATCACCGAAGGCGTGATTCGTGTGAGCGACCTGGTGGCCCGCCTCCGCCGCGAGGGCGGGGCCGCCGGGGCCACCGATGCCGACTTGACCCGGCGGGCCACGGCCGCGCTGGGCGACCACCGCGCCGCCGTGCGCCAGGGCATTGCCGAGCTAGGTACTACCCTCGACCGGATTGCCCGCGACTTCACCACCGACGCGGCTGCCGTGGGCACCTCGCTGGCCGACCAGTTTGTGGCCGGAGTTGGCTTGAGCCCCGCCGAGGCGCAGCGGTACGCCGATGCCATCCGCCAGGAATTCGACCGCCGCATTGCTAGGGCCCGCCAGCGCCGGCTCGACCAGCTCAACCAGCGGGCCGCCAGCAGCACGGGCAAACGCGCCACGCAGACCGACCTCGACCAGACGCGTGAACTGTTTGCCCTGGCCCCGACCGACGACACGGCCGTGCTCGACCACCTGCGCCGCATCACCGACCTACCTACTCTCACCCCCGCCGATGCGGCCCAGCTGCACACGCTGGCCGACGCCATCACGGCCGCGCCCACCGGTTTTCAGAAAGACGCGGCCATAGGCGAGCTCCTTCACGCCACCGCCCAGCTCAAGGGCATTGACTGGCTGGAGGTTGGCAACGCTATGTGGTACGCCAACGTGCTGAGCGGCTATAAAACCCACGCGGTAAACCTGTTCGCCAATTCGCTCCAGACCGGGGCCGAAGCCCTTGTGCACGTCGCCCACGCGCTGGCCACCGGTAAGGGCCGCTATGCCTCGGCTACCGGCACCGGTCTGGTGCAGGGCCTGCGGCGCGGCGCGCGGGAAGCCGTGTCGATGCTGACCACGGGCCGGGAAGTCAGCCGCGATGGTGTGAAATTCGAGGAGCCCGGGCTGCTGGAGTACCGGCGCTTCGCCGGCGGGGCCGCCAACCCCGTCAACTACCTGAAATACGTGGGCCGCGCGCTGCGCGCCGGAGATGTGCTATTCAGCACGGGCTTGAAAGAAATGCGCGCCCACGAGTTGGCCGTCAAAGAGGCATTGGCGGAGGGCCAGAGCGGCGAGCCGAGTGCTGACGTCTGGGCGCGGGTGAACGAAAAACTGTATCGCACCCAGCAGCGGGTAGCCGAGGCGCAGGCCCAGGCCACCGCCGAGGGCCTGACCGGTAACGACCACGCGCGCCGGGTATTCGAAATTGCGGAGCAGAGCCGCGATGCCAAACTGAGCGAAGAAGCTCGCGAGTACGGCACGCGCGCAGTATTCAACGGCGAGGTAGCCGGCACATTAGGCTGGGTCACGACGGGCATCCAGCACATCACCCAGGGCATTGATATCGCCGGCTTCAAGCCCGGCAAATACGTGGTGCCCTTCACCCGTGTCATCGCCAACGTGGCCAATGCAGCCCTCGACTACACGCCCGTGGGCGCCGCCCGAGCCGGCGTCAGCTTAGCTCGTGAGCAGGTGGGCCGGGGCAGCGGCGGCCATCTGTTCGGCGGCAAGGCCACCAGCGATATGCAGCGCCAGCTAACCAGCGAGGAGCGGGGCCACTTGGCCATTAAATCAGTGTTCGGGGCCGCCGCCGCGGTGGCAGCTTATTCCCTCTCCCACAATCAGGACGAGCACGGCAACCCCACCATCGAAATCAGCGGGGCTGGCACCGGCAACCCCACGAAGGATGCGCAGCTGCGCGCCAACGGCTGGCAGCCCTACAGTATCAAAGCCGGCGGCAAGTGGTACAGCTACGTCAGCACGCCCGTGGGCATCATGCTTGCGGCTATCGGCAACCTGAACGACGGCGAGAAATACCGGGGCGAGCATGTGGAGCAAAGCGACGAGGCCCTGCACGCGGTGTTCCTCAACAGCTTCCGCGCGCTCCAGTTTGCCCAGGACATGACGGCGATGAAGGGTGCAGCTGATTTTCTGGCCGCCGCCGACAGCAAAAGCCCCGACCAGGTGACGAGCTGGGCCCAGCGCCTGGCCGTGGGCACCGTGAAAGGCTATGTGCCGTGGAGTTCACTGCTCACCCAGCTGGCCAAGGACGAACAGCAGCTGACCGACCAGCCCCGCAAGCAGGCCCGCACCTTCGGCCAGAGGCTGGTGCAGGACCTACCCGTTGCGCGCGACGGCCTCAACAACGCGCTCGATGTGCTGGGCGACCCGCTGCCCGTCGACACGGACCGCCTCGTTTCCAGTCCACCCCACCGGGACGAGCCCACCCAGGCCGTGTGGGATTGGCTCGACAAAAACAACCTGTTCATTTCCGTGCCCAACCGCAACAGCGGCGGGGCCCTGGTCCTGCGCGCCCACCAAGGCAAGGAAGGACCGATGACAGACTCCGAGTATTTCAGCTTTATGCAGCGCCGCGGCCAACTGCTGAAAGAAGCCCTGCGGCACCAGTTGCCCGAGTTGCAGAAACTCGCGCCCGACCAAGCCAAGAAGAAGCTTCAGCAGGTGGTGAAGCGCGTGAGCAGGGATGCAAAACAGCAAGTATTCAGCCCCGCTCGCTCTGCAAGTAAACGCTGAGTAAGTTTGCCTTAACAAATCTTAAAAAGGGTAATTATCAGGTTTCATAGCAAACAGAAACGGCGCTTCAAACGAAGCGCCGTTTCTGTTTTGTACAAATAGTCAATTATTCTGCCTTGTCGATTTCAAGGCGCTTTCTAAGGTAAAACAACGCGAAACAACCGATAACGCCCAATAGCCACATCTCCCGACTCCCGCTTTTCGTGAAAACATAGGTGTCAAAAAAAGGCCATAGAGCAACTGCCAGGGCTCCCAACTGTAACAGCGAAAAAATGCCTTTTGCCATGTCGCAAATGTAGGCGACAGCGGGCATCTGTTTGTTTGAGGCTCAAACGATTGGCGTTGCGCCACGCACTACGGCGCGGCTGGTGTTGTGGGCAATGAGCGAGGAGCGCAGGTAGCGCACGCCACGGTCCTGCTTCCACTGAATAAGCGAGTGCGGGTTTTTGCGCTCGCGCCAAAGCGTGGTGTTCGAAAGTCCGGTGAGCCGCTCGGCTTCTACTTGGTCGACCCACTCGGGAAGGGCCGCGCGCAGCTCAATGACTTCTTTCTTCAGCTGCCGAAATTCCTCTAAGAATTGCTTCCACTCGGGGAAATCGTTTAGGGTGAAAGTCATGCTGTTTGACAAACGAGCTTGTAAATTTTATCGAAGTTGCCGCCGGTTTTGGCCAGCATAAGCGCATCAGTAAAATCCTGATTGTAGTCCTGCAGGAACCTGGTTTTTTCTATAAGTCTCAGCAGGATAGCATCGGCATGGCCGTCAATTTCTTTGTGAGTAACCTCCCTTGGGCCCGCGCCATAGTCGTTTTCAGGTGCCAGCGATGGAATAGGGAAGGCTGCCATAGCCGCGCTCATGCCGTCAGCAAAGTCTGCGCTACGCGCACGAGGCAGCTCGTCGAAGAATGTCATGAGCGTCGGGCTCAACCCCTGGCCACGGCCGGGAGCCCATTCCAGTACACTGATGACCGCGTGGTGGGCGTCGTACGGTTCACCCCCGCCTGTCTGTTCCCAGTTGGCTGGAACGGTACCGTTTAAGCCGTGCTGACACGCCACCTCGGCAGAGAACAGCGCCAAGCTATGGGCATTGAGCTCAGCCCGAAACAGCGTTAACTCATCCAGCCGCGCCAGCAGACTTCTCCGCTCGTCTTCCGAATTATCCTCGGCTAACAAGTCGGTAAAGACGCGCTCGCACTCGGGCTTGAGCAGGTCGCGAAGGTCGGCCAGCGCCTCAATTTTGCCGTTGGCGTAGTCCATGGGGGTTTCCATAAATGAGGTATTAAGTGGGTTTGTGGGCTCCGGCTCGATTGTTAAAATACCGTTTCGGGCGGTACTTAAAATTGGTGTTCATATTTGTTGTGGCACCAGGTACCCTAAGCAGTTGTTGCCCCAAAGCAGACAGTAAGTAAGTAGCTGTTTTTACCGGTTCAACTGTACCTAATGGCAATAGATTCAGACACGTTACACCGCCAGTGGGCCTCTGCCATTGTGGGCCCTGGTGCCATGCGCCGAGTGGCGGTAAAGGCCAAGTGCCCGGCTGCGCTGCTGCACACGCTGCTGGCGCTGCATTTGCGGGACTGCGTGGGGTATTTGTCTCCCTCCACCGCCGACCTCCAGGAATCGCTGCAGGTGAGCTTGCCCCTCGTTCGCGGCTACGTGCGGGACCTGGAGGCCCGTGGGTGCATCAAACGGGAGCGATTTTACCGGCGCGGGCCCCGGCTCCTGCGCCTCACCGATAAAGGCAAAGAATTGGTACGGCAGTGTCAGCAGGAACTGAAGCGTTCAGCGGCTTTGCTGGTGTAGCGACAGGGGCCGGAAAGGGGGCTTTCAAAATACTGCCATCAGTTTGCCTGCGGGTACCTACTCCTCAAATTGGCCCCCCATACCATCGGTTCCGAAAGTGGTTTCCTACAGACCGGGTGGGGGTCGTTCGACCGGGGGCCGGCCCTTGCACCCCGTTACCATCCCAGGTCCTGCGCAACGTAGTGCGTGACCTCGTAGAGCCGCCAGTGTTTGTGGTCGCCCCAGCGCAGCGGCCAGTACCGGCGCGCGCCCGAGTTGTCTTCCGTCAGGCTCAACAGGCCGAGGCTCACGCTCTCCAGCCGCGCGCACTGCCAGGTTTCGGAACCGGCTGGGTCCCGCGTCCAGAGCACGTACACGCGCCCGATTTCTATCTCCAGGTGGTAATGCACCGGGTCGATGGCCACACAGGTGCCGGCCGGGAAGCGCGGGGCCATGCTATCGGAGCGCAGCCAGATGTCGCGCCAGATTTTACCTTGCCCACGGCGGTCCCGCACAGCATCGCGCTCCGCCTCCGTACCGGGCCGCCACGGCACGAGTGGGTCCAGCCAGTAGGCCCGTTGCCTGGGCGTGAAGCCTTGAAAGGTGGAAGGATAGCCGCGCCGGGCAGCAGCTTCTTCGATGCCGGAAGGGAAAGTCTTTTCCATGACAGATGATGAATTAAGCAGCGTAAGAAACAGTCCCAGAAAAGGCGCCCACGGCGCCGCCTCCGAAGGGAGCGGCGATGTAAGCGGTCAGATTGGCGATGATGGCGCGGGCCTCGTCAGCCTGGTAGCGATTGATGCCCAGCAGCACCCGCGTCTTGTGGCGGCGGGTGATGAGCGGGTTGTTTAGCAACCGAATGATTTCTTCTCTCTGTTGGCGGCTAGCATAAGCAGTAGCAGCTTTCTCTTCGCGGTCTGCCAGTTCGCGCACAGCGTTGCGGTACCATTTTGCCAGCGTGGCAACGTTCTCCGTGTTGCTGGTGCGCTCGACGGCAGTGGCCCATTCTTGGGTGGTGATGAACGGCGAACCGAACAACAGGTCAAGAATGAGGTTGCGCAGGCCGTTTACTTGGTCGGCGGCTTGGGGAGTGGGCGCAGTTGCGGCAACAACGGCTTTCCCGGCTACATGAGTTTTCATGTACTTTTGTGGGTATTGGGGGTGTAAGATTCCCCACCTAGTAGCGGCCCCGGCAAGGGTCGTTGCGGAGGCCAGCCCGGCAAGGCTGGCCTTTTGCATTCTAGTCGGTGGAAGTGTCCTGCTTGGACATAACAAATATACAATCTTTTTCTTAATAAGAAAAATATTTACTTAATAATTTTTAACTTATTTTATTATGTAAGAAAAAGCCATTTTTACCTATCTTTGTCCCATTATGGAAGCAACACCTAAGCCCGCCCTTGGCCGCCCCACGAAAGACCCTGAACGGTTGAAACGTCCCCGTTCCCTATCCTTCACCGATGCAGAGTACGCCAAGCTGGGCACGCTGGCCAAAGCTGCTAAGCTGGGCCGCTCTGAATACATTATCGACCGGCTGGGACTGGATAAATAGCCAGAGCTGCACCCATCCTTTTTTCCGTGAAGGCATCTTATAAGCGCCACTTCATCGCCGCGCAGCGCAGCCATGAAAACCAAAACTTCCGTTTAGAGCTTAGTAAGCTGCACAAGTCCGATATTCGCCTTATTCTTGAGCAAATCACCAAGTGGTCAGAAGGCGAATCGCCTGGCAAAGATTATGAAAGCTATAGCAGCATCCGCCCCGGACTGGCTCGGTGGCGTATAGGTGACTACCGAATCTATACCTACCATTTGGGTGGGAACGTGTATATTATGCTCCACGTTTACCAGAAACAAGGGCAGGCTTTGCCAAAGGCAGTTAAGAAGAAAATAGTAGATAGAGCCATTATTTATGAAGACTACAGCCGCGCAAAAGACCTTATCAAATACGCCAAGGCCATTCAAGAAGCTACGCTCTTATGACCAATCGAGCTTTTCGAAGTTTCGAGAGTGCCAGCACATGCGTTCGGGCTCTGCCTTTGCCTCTGTTCTTTTGATTCCAACATGTTCGCGTGAAGTCCAACGCAGAACACAGCATGTTTTGGTTACGGAGTTTCACAACGTCCATACGGACAGATTGGCAAGCATACTTAAGAGCGTAGTTGCCTGCCGTGGACGATTGCACCTGGATTTGCCTGCGTTGGAGACAAGGAGTTTGGAGCATCTCAAAACAACGGAACAGATAGACGAGGCCCCTGACTTTACCGTCGCGGACAAAGAGTGGATTGACAAAATCGACCGGACTAAGCTGAGTTGGGACAACTGGTAATACCCTGCCTTCAACAAGCCGCCCCCAGCCCGTTTGTCCTTTCGCGCCGTACGGCCCGGCCTCTAACCCGGTGCGACTATGGATGCTGGGGCGGACGCTCCTAGGGGTGCAAAAGCCTAGCCTATCCAAGGCTGGGCTTTTTTGTGCTTGTTCTTTGCCACCTAGACGCTACGGTCCGTGTGAGCGCTGATTCACTCAATACCTTAGGCTGGTACATGAAAAGGCGCAGGGCGCAAGACCGCACACGTTGACGTTGGTGGTGGGTTAAAATTCAAAGTCCGAGAAATGAATAGCCCTGACCGCATTGGCTAGAGCTGTTTTATTGCGGAACTCCGGCGGATAATGCTTACTCTTAATAGCCTCACAGAAGACAATTATTTCTCTTCAATACCTATAGCTCGAACCGACAAAACTGACAAAAGGCAGTTCTGTCAGTTTTGTCGGTTCGTAGTACATATATTATCTGATTATCAGATAAGTAATAGATAGACGAAAAGCCTGAAAACGGTTTATATTTCGCTCGAAACAGGGTAATTCAATGCGTAAACCCACTACGCATTGGGCCAAAAAAGGACCTGGTTTCCCTTCGTCTTCCGTTTCATCCTCTCAGTCATGCCCTACGCCATCCTGCGCATCAACAAACTGAAAAACCTGGGGACTGCGACCAGCGCTACTCAGCACAATTACCGCCAGCAAGATACCCCGAACGCCGACCCGGCCTGGGCGGACAGCAATCAGGAATATCTGAATCTAGAGCGCCGCAATTACTGGACGCTGGCCAATGAGCGCATTGCCGAACTGCATCTACCGCGGTTGCGCAGCGACGCCGTGCGGGCCGTGGAGGTACTGCTCACCGCCAGCCCCGAAGGCTTCCGACGCGATGCCGACGGGCGGGCGCTCGACGTGCGCGGCACGCCCTGGGTGCAGGACAATCTGGACTTTCTGCACCAGCGCTTCGGGAAAAACAACGTGGTCAGTTTCACTCTGCACCAGGACGAGGTAACACCCCACGTGCACGCCGTAGTGGTGCCCGTCACGGCCGACGGCCGGCTCTCTTCCCGCGACGTGTTCAGCCCCTCCAGCCTCCGGCAGTTGCAGACTGACTACGGCAAAGTCATGGAACCCCACGGCCTGGAGCGGGGCATCCGATATAGCACCGCGCTACACGAAGACGTGCGCCGACACTACGGAGCCCAGCAGATGTGCAAGGAAGCCCTGGCCGACTTGGCCAAGCCATTATCGACGGTGCCGCACCAGCTCCGACCAATGGCTTCTTGGGAGAATCCGCAGAAGCATCAAGCCCTGCAGCAGTTAGAACTCAATACGTACATTTTTAACCTGACCTCAACTGGCAACCAGAAAATCAGTCAACTGGCCGCCGTGGCCTCAGCCAACGCGCTGGAGCGCGAACGGGCCCAAGTGCTGGAAAAGCAGTTGGGCCGCAGCCAAGAACAGCTCGCATCGGCGCGGGAGGGCATCACGCCCCAAGTGACCCGACTGAAAGAGCAATTGCGCCAGGCGCAGGAGGAGTTGGCCACCCGGACTACAGAACTGGCAGAGCAGAAAACACGCACTGCTAAAGGAAACCTGAATCATTTCCGGGCGGTCATGAAGCACCTGCAGGGGGAGCCGTTGTCGGAGAATTTGACGGCCTGGGGGCAGAGCCAGCGCCAGACCCACCAGACCGGCATCGAGCGCATGTTGGCCAAACAGTTGCTCAAGCCCATCCAGCAGGTGGCGGATATTGCTCCCGCGTTTCTCGAAAAAAGTTACGTGGTGGAAATCACCAGCCCCACCAGCTTCACCCTGACTCACGAGAAAAACGGGATGCGTTTCAGCAGCGCCGAACTGCGTCCCAACGGCCGGGATTTTCTGGAGCAGCTCCGGGAGGTAGTAGACAAAAGACAAGGACGGGACCAAACGGGCCCGAATCTATCTACTGGAGAAATAGAGAGATAATTCTACTCAAAAAGCTCCACTAGCTGCGCTGGAATACTTGGAATACATCATGCTACGCACGCTGGGCTTCCGCTTCAAACGCAAGCGCTGAGACTCAGACAATGTCAACCAGCAGGGTTTTAACATAAGGCTTGGGCAGGTTCTTTCCGAACAGCGTCAGCGTTACCTCCAGTTGGCCACTTGAATTCATGGGCAACGTCAGGCGCGCTGGCTCTTTGAGTGCCAAGGTGGTGAAGTTGTGGCGCAAATCGCCCAGATGGGCTTTGATAACGTAGCTTTCCGGCGTCTCCGTGACTCTCGGGTAATTTATCTTTTCCAAGCTAGGGCCGTTCAGTCCCAGTGCCTTGAAAGGGGAATGGTGCTCTGGTTTAGGGTAGACAGCATCGGCGACAACGAATGGACAAGATTTCTTGATGCGAATTTCCACCGAACAATTCTCGATGTATTGCTCCCCGTGATTCGAAATTCGCAGGTTGATTTTCCGCGCCCGCTCTTCGTACAGGTAGTATAAATCCGCAGCCTGGTACGTCTTTTTGACTGACTCCAGGTCCTCTTTTAACGTGGCCAAGTCGCGCTTTTCGTACGGCAGTTCCCTGCCCGATGCCCAAGCCGACATTTCGGCCATCTGGGCAAACACGGGGTTGGATTCCATAATGTTGAACACCATGTAGCCGGGAAGCTTTTTCTCCAGCATCTCCTGTTTCTTCGCTTCGCGCTCGGCGGCGCTTAGCTCTTTGTCGGCAATGGCTCGCCGAATGCTGCGGGCGGCGCTGGCCGAAGGCAGCCCTGAGTCGAGCACCGGCGTTAGGCGGGTGCTGGGTTGCCCATCCACTTCGAAAACAGCATCCAGCTTGGCCGCTAGGTCCGGGGCCACCTGGCGCTTGGCAAAGATTTTATCGAGGTCGCTACGCATCAGGCGCATCTGCGACGTTCCCTTGCGGATAAATCCATCCCCGCGGCGAAGGCTTTTGGTGTCCTTCTTCATCAGGTACGGCTGGTTGTCACATTGGTAAATGCGAAAGACACCAACCTTTTTATCCGCTACCTCCACGTGGAAGTACTCGAACTGAATATCGGGCTCTATATTACTGTGCACCAATTGGTAATACGTGGCATCGTCCATAAACTCCTCAATGCCCAGAAATGCCCGCTCGCTGTTAGGGTAGTGCTTGACGCCCACGACGATGTAGCGGTCCTCTTCCAGCGCCGCGTTGGCCATGGCCATGATATCTTTCAGCAAATCGTCAAACTTGTCCGCTTTGTACACAATAGCCTTGAAATCCAAGCCCGTTTTCTCGTTTTCGTATTGAATAAGGTCAAGCAGTTCCATATCTCACAAAGTTACCGCAGCGCCACCTGCCCCCTTTCTTGGTAGAGAGGGGCTGTGGGAGTGCATCATTTTTCTTAGGGCAGCAAATCTTCGGGGAGCATATCATCGAGCAGCTCCGCCGGCGTGGGGTCTTGTGGGGCGGCCGGCGGCGGCGCCGTCAGGACCTTAGCTTCGATGATGTGTTCTACCTTACGGCTCACCTTACTACTGGAGAACTGCAAAATCCCGGGCGAGGCCTCGGTTACGGTCACGTCCCGCAGGGTAAGGTTTTCCTGAAACGTCAACTGGAGGGAGAAACCTAGAATATCGAACGTCCAGGGGGTGGATTGCTGCGTGAGCAGTAGCTCCCGGTCTTCCATTTGGGCCCCAAAAAGCTGCTGCTTCTCCTCGGGGCTGCCTTCCCAAGCGGATTTTATGCTTAAGGTTCTGTTTTCTTCAATCTCTTCCCCGCTGATTAACGCGCCAAGCCAGCGCAGCTCATTTATGTTCTGCCCTTCGAGGTTGAAATGCTGGAATCTGATGCCGAAGCATTTCTCAATCGCTTGCAAGCAGAGCAGCAAGCCGCGCAGGCTTTCGCCACTGGCCAGCAGCGTCGGCTGGGGCTTCTGCTGCGGGTAGCGAAAGACGGGCGCCCAGTTTTCCAGCAACTCCACGGCCTCGCCACGCCCCAGGTTCAGCATGGTGTCGGCAAAGGTGAGGGCCGACTCAACGGAATCGAATCCCGGCCTCCGCTTGGAATAAGTGAGCATAAGGTCCAGGCTTGCCCGGCCGGTGAGCAGCTCCTCCTCGGAAGCGTGGGCAATCGCGCCTTCCACCCGCGTCAGCTGCTCGGCCGGCTCCGGCAGCGTGAATACGGCCCGGATATAGCGGTCCACGGCCACAACTTTCCACTCGTGCTTGCTGGTGTACAAGCGCAGGTTCACGTCGAGCAGCACCAGGCCGGAGGCAAAGCGCACCGTGAGTTGCTTGTGCCAGGTGGGCGTGCGGGCTATCCAGAAATCCGTAACCCCGGCGCCCAGCGGTAACTCAAAGCCTTCCACCTGCATCGAAAACGAGGTCAACTGGTCGGGGGAAAATTTCAGCACCTGAAGCGATTCACCCTCGCTCAGCTTGGCCAGCCCTTGAATCAAGGGCGAATCCACCGCGGCACTGAAACGCAGCTGGCCAGTGGTTTGCCCGTCGATGCGCCGAATGTCTGTTATGTTGATGCCCTTCTCATCCCCGTTGTAAAGGTATTTAAGCCCTTGATTCGTTAGGAGTTGGAGCGTGCTTCTAAGGTCAATTTCCTGCCGCGTGGCTTCACCTATGGCGTTTTTTTTTATGTCAGCGAGCAATTCGGCTACAAACTCCTCCCCCGTGGCGTCGATGTAATGAATGTTCCGCTGTTCGAGTACTTCCTGCTTGAGGCGGCCCATATTGGGGGAGACGACGTAAGCCGGGCGCATATGTTCGCCCAGTGCATCGTACACCCGCAGGAACACGTCCAGTACGTTAGGGTCCTCCACGGCATAGCCAACAAAAACAAACGTGCGCGAAGCCATGAGCGATTCCAGGTGCTTCCAGAGCAGCGGGTCCGCTTTGCTGAAAAACCGCTGGTAATCGCTACGCGTGATGACCAGGGTTCTGGTATCATCCAAGTGCCCGTGGATTTTGTAAAGCGTAGGCTTGTTGGGGCTGAGCTGCGGCAGCTTGTTGGAATCAACCAATAGGTCGAGCAACTCGTGGGTCAGCTCGAACATTCTGTCGTAATTCGTGCTGATGATTTGCTTGATGTACGGAATACCGGCCAGCTGCTCGTGCACGTGCCGGTCCGTGGGCAGCTTGGAATACTCTTCCAGCACCACGCGGTTTAACTCGTAGCGGTTGCCCTTGTGCAGCGTAACGAAAAGCTCGGCGTAGTCAGGGAGCGACATTTTTAGCGGGTTTTGGTCTCCCAGCTCCTCTTCTAAACGCTTCCGTTGGTCCGCCGATAGCGAGTCATGCAGCTTTTTCACCAAACCAGCCCCCATTGCGTAGCCGGCGTAAGCCGAGAAGCCAGAGCCCGCCCACAACACCACTTGCTGCTGTCGAATCAGCTTAAATAACGTTTCCTTATCCATTTTTTATGTTAGAGCGCGTGAGCAGGGACAATTGAAGTAGTAGGTGTTTCACAAAGGCAAGGTAGAAAGCGGATAGGTATGAAAAAGCCCCGCTCGGAGTAGGCAGTGTGCTGCGGGTTATTCAAGCGCGTAGTACGACGAGATGAAAGTGCCCGTCCGTCGCCGTGTGCGCAAATAGATTTCTGATAATTTGCAGCTTATACACCAACAAGGCGCAGCTTATCGAAAGCTGGTGGTGGAATAGACTTTCTATCCAAACGAGAATAGCTCCCGCCTCTGAACTGCGACTAGGAGCAGCCTGTTTGGGGTCTTACCTATTGTCATTTAGTCTCGACCTTCGTAGCGCTCCCGTTAGCTGCCAGCGGAGAACTTTTGCCGCCAAGCCTGCCATAGCCCCCGGTCGGCTTCAAGTCTATCCATCTTATCGCTGTCAATCTCCCGCAGCTGCTTAGCGACAAATTCCCTAGTCCAGCGACCGGAAGAGATGTTGTCTTTGTAGAGGGTCAGGAGCTTTGGTAGGCTGCGCTCGACGATGAACAGCCAGTCATCCTTGCGGAAATAGCCCACCCGGACCTCAAACTGGTAGCTGGCCAGTACGTCGGCGTTGTCCAGGAAAGGCCGTTCATTGTCCCGAAAGGGATTCATGAGCACCCCTGGAGTGACCGGGCCGACCAGGTGTTGCGTATTGTCGAACTCCCGCTCCCACACCGCGATTAATTCGTCGGCTTGGCGCACCCGGTATGGGCTGTAATGGGCGCCGGCCCACTGCCGAATCTCGGGCAGCAGCGTGCGCCACATTTGAAACCGCAGGCAATGCGCAGCATGCAGGGCGGCCATCCAGTTGACGAGCTGGCCTTTGATTTCGGCCAGCGAGTGGGACGCGAGCCACTCATGCAGCGGCCGGGGCATTTCCACCACAAACGGGACCCACTCGGTTCCAATTTGAAACCCGCGCATGCCCCGGGGCAGCATGCCGGTCTGCACCGCCGCGTGCAGCACTTCGAGTTGCCCCATTTGGCTTTTTTCGCCCAACAGCAGGCTAATCGGCGTCGGTCGGGTGCGGATGGCCTCCACGTTGGCTACTCGTTCAAGAAACGTCTCTTTGGAGAGCTTAGCCAGTTGCAACAGTTGGTGGTTGATGACGATGGCAGTGTCCTCGTGTTGGTGGGCGGCGGTAATCATAGGATGGATAGTTGAGGGGAAGATAACGGCGGGCAGAATGTGAACCGGCCGTAAAATAGCCCTGTAATTTTGGTCTATGGAAACTCAACTTACCTACAGCTACACCAACCCCATCACGGGTGGCGAAGCCTCCGGGCCCGTTACGCTGGGCTTCGGCCCCGAAGAATCCAACCACTTGGACGATGCCCAGTTTGACGAGCTGCGGTTCACCGGCACGCTGGAAGCTTGGTTCGAGCCCACCAACCAGATGGCCATGTGGCTGATTTTGTCGAGCCGCGGGCTGCGGGCTGACGCGGCTACGCCGGGCCGCATCACCATCGAACCGGTGGGTGCGCCCGGGCCGGGGCAGGTGCTCAGGATTCAGGCCAGGCTGCGGCAAAGGAATGATTTCCAGGCGTTCTCGCTGGCCCTGATTTCCCACCTCACCTTTGAAGGCGGTCGTTACCTATAAATTCCAGCGGTGTGGCCAACAGGTGGCGTTAAGTTGGTGCGAGCCGACTCGAAAGCCGGCCCGTACCAACTTAACGCCACATAAGCGCTGGCTTTATGGTTTTTTCTGTCTAGGTGCTATCGTGTAGGGCACGTCTAGCTGGTCAAGCTTCTGCTTCACTGCACGCAACTCCAGTGGGTCACTGGCCAGAAAGTCCACGTAGTAGAATGTCTTTTGCTTGGTGCCGCTCGCCCGAATCCAAACGCCTTGCATCCCGTTATCCCTTACCGCTTGGTAGAGGGATTTATGCAAGGTTTTGTCGGCTTCATCAACCCCGGCAAAAAGAACCCGCATCGGCGTCTCTTCGGAAACAAAGTCCGGTTCCAGTGCCTTGATGTACTTCTCCGGAAAGGGCGGAGGCAACGGACCGACATACTTCCAGTAGGTTACCAGACGCCCCAAGTGTTGGCCATATTCGCCAAAATAATCGGCCCCGTACCACTTTTTATCCACGAAGTTGTAATGGGCAACCGCAATGTCCTGGTGCGTGGCACCAAGTATAACCATCACCTTCTCTGAGGTATCGTAACCTTCCAACTGGAGTGGTAATTCGTCGAGCGCAAGTTTCCAATCCAAGGGGTTCATTTGAAGTTGCAGGGTGAAGGTTGCCGCAATATAGGCCTTCGAGTTAGGACTGCGTATTATCGCTGATACACAGACTCTCGGTATTCCGCTTTTACGGCTTCTTTTGTCAGCTTGTGTGTTTCTAACGCCGCAAACACTTGCCGGTCCGTCAGGTCCTTTAGCTCGTATTCCTTGAAAGAGTTGATGTAGCTGCGCACATTGTCGCGCAGCTTTTTCAGGCTATTCTTGCGCACCACGCCCACGTCTTTGCTGAAACCGGCTTCTTTGGCTACGTTCTTGACCGGTATGACCATAAGGGGAGTGACCTGCATAGTGTGGTACTCCCGGTCGAACCAGGCTAATGCGTTGTTCATCTGGCCTGTTTCGGCTTTGTGGATTTCGTTGCGGTCCTCTTTTACCTCGTTTTTGCACTCAATAAGTACGTACTCATTTTCGCCCACGCCCCAGAGATTGTCGGGGCCGGCACCCCACTGTTTGTCGGGGCGGGCGCTGCTGAAGCCGAGCAACTCGCCGAGGTCGTAAAGCGCTTTTTCGAACTTATCAGCCTTCGTGCCAAACGTCAAGTTGTTGAGCAACTCATCGACACGGATGCGGCAGTCATTGTGGTACGCAAAGGCGGCGAGCCAGCGACGGGCAGCTTCGGCCTGACTTTGGTTAATGGCCAGCTTGGTGACCACCATGCCGTGCCGGGGCTTGAGCAACAACTGGTTTTGCCGATGGGCGGCTACCTGCATGGCGTTGGATTCGGTTTTGTCGGAGGCGTACAGCAGACGGGCAATTTCCTGGAGGTACCAGCCGCGTTCGCTGGCGTCAGCCCCGGGTAGGTGCTTGTCAAGGATGGTTTGCAGAAAGGTGACGGCTTTAGCCACGTCGCCTCGGCGGTAACTTTCTTCGGCTTTGCGTTCTAGTTCCAGAATGTATAGGACCCGTTCGTTTGAATGGTCCGTTGTGGCTTCGTCCATCTGGTCGGCGTAGTACGACTTCCAGCCTTCGTCCCGACTCAGGCACTGCTTGATGACCTCGTTGATAACCTGAAAGCCGTCGCCAGAAGTGGCGTCTTCGGCAGCCATCTTAGTGATGTTGAGCCCAATTTCGATTTGCTGACGGGTTTGGGCCGAGAAGAAGCGCCGGAACCGCGGATTGCGCAGCGTGTTGATTAGGTCGGGGCCAGTGATAACGATAACGCAGTAGTCCTTCTCGCCGCGCACCCCGCGGCCGAGCCCCTGCTCGATTTTCTGAGCCGTCTTGATAGCAATTAGGTCACTTTCGGCCCGGCACTCTTCTTGGTACCGGTCGCTCAGTGTTTGAGCAAACGGCTTTGAATCGAGCAAAAGGATGCGGCAGGCGTTGTCGGGCAGGTCGATGCCGTCGTAGCGGTTGGCGATGACGACTGTCTTTTCACCCTGCCCAGCTTTCAGGGCTTTGAGCTGCGGGTCGAGGGTGGCAGCGGTGAGCACTTCGGCCCCATGGGATTTCCAAGTTTCGGCGTAGGCAAAACTTGGCACCAGAGCCACCACGCCGTAGGCACGCCCCGGCCGAGGGGAGGCAAAGGCGGCTACTAGGTTGGCGCGGCTAAGCCTGTCGTCGAGCTGATATGGGTCGAGTAGCATCTTCTCGCCTGACCATTTTTCCTTAGCGTACAGTAATGGGTGGGTGACCGTGCCAATGGCCAAGCCCAATCCCTTAATGAAGAAAGAATCGTCGTTGGTAGTTGCCGACATGAACACACGCAGTTGGGCGCGGTCAAACGAGCCGAACACTTCCATTGGCGGGTGGTAGGGCACAATTTCGAAGGCAGCGCCCGACACCAAGCACTGGCAGTCCCGGAGAACGTCGCGCAGCAGGCTCCAAGTGAATTTAAGCTCGGGGTCGTCTTTGTGGCCGGCCAGTAGGGTGGACACATGTTCCAGCCGGTCTTGCCAGGCCCAATACGGCACGGCCAGCAGCACATCGGTGTCGCCGTTGCGGATTTCGGCCACCCGGGCCAGGCCCTGGTCCTGCAAATCTTCTTCAAACAGGGCAAACAACTCCTGATACAGCTTTTCGGCTTTGTCCCGTTTCACCAGCACGGTGAAGGCTTGCCGGATGGTTTCGATGCAGGCATGGGAATCGTCAAGCACAATTGCCCCTATATCGGCTGCCTGCCGGCCCAGTCCGAAGAGGGAGCGGCCGTTAAAGAGGCGCTGCACGTGGGTAATCAGGATTGCTTTGCCGTCCCAGAAGTCGGCTGGTATGACGTTATCCGGCCCAATGTCGCAGTGCTTGAAGCCAAATTCTCCAGCTTGCTCCCGGGTCTGCTCGGCTAGATAAATATTGGGACACAGATACAAGGCTGGTCCCTTGCCTTCGTTCAATCGCGACTGCAGCAGCAACAGGCCTACTAGCGTCTTGCCTTGCCCCGTGTGCAGTTTCACAATAAGGTCGCGCTGCTCACGCAACGTTTCAAACCACGTGCTGAGCACCGCAAACTGAGCTGGTCGCAACGGACCTTTGTCGCTCTTGCGGTCCAGCGACTCGTAGATTTCAACCGGGTGCAGCTTCTTTTCGAGTTGCTTGGCGTCGAGACGTTTGCGGAAGTCAATCATAATTTAGAGCGTGAGTCGCCTTATTCTGAGTCAATTAACCTGGCTCAAGTTGTTTCTTCAATCAAACTCAAAGCCGAATAATCCGCCTCCGGGGTCGTCTGTAAGCCTGGGACTAATAACATAGTCCTCAATGACAAAGTCAGTCACCCTATCTGTTGGAAGCTGGTCAGTATTGAGTGTGACTATGTACTGGAAGCCGAGTCGCTCTGCTAGTTGCGCACCGTATTCCAACGCCTTTTCTTTTTGCCTTTCATCAATGGGGTCGAATAAGTGGCTGTCGTGGATAAGGAAGCCAGGAGAGATGTTCCGTCGATGGGCCATTGTCATCAACATCATATCAAAGCAAAATATCTGTGCATTGCTGACCCCTTGGCTTTTTTGCCCCTGAATAGTCACTTCGAACTGGGGACCTGTTTCTGTGGCAAAAATGGCTAAGTTGCCCGCATTCTCATACAGCGCACGAGAAGCTTCTTCAAAGGCCAATATTGCTTCCGTTAAAACGGCAGAATTCTCTTCGAAATCGCGTTGCAGGCGCAGAAAGATGTGCTGTTGTTCGATTTTATACTGCGCGACTCGCTCATTCACTTCACTAAGCAAGTGCCGTTGCTTCTTTATCTGTTCAGCCCGGGTCTCAGCCAGATTTAGTTCGCTCTGCAGTCTCGAGTAGTGCTGTAAAGCCCCATGGGTCTTGAGCATCGACATAAGTTCGGCGCGTCGTTCATCGATTTCGCGCATGGTCTTCAAACGCGCTCCAATGCTAGTTCTGGCCCGAGTCAGTTCTTCCTCTAGGTATAGCTTGCGGTTTCGCACTATTGACTCATGAAACTTGCGAACTTCGTCAAACCGCTGAAGTGCTACACCTGGCAAGGCAATTCCAGCCTCATCATACAGTCGTTTCACATCGTCTAGTTGCGGAACCGATTCAGCAACGAGTGATTGTTCTAGGTCATGCGTATAGAGGCTGTCTTGAGCGTTCGCATCAGCCAGGTCATTTAGTTGGCGCGTTAACTCATTGGCTTCACGCTCACGCTCAACGTAGTCGGGTAGCATTTTAAAGGAACGAACTGCTTCAGACAGCCGATTGACTTCCTCTTGTGCAAGTGCTGCCTGCGTAAGGAGTTGTTTCGGGTCACCTAGAATTCCTTCGAGCAGCCCCTCTTTCGCTGCTTTTTGCAGCTTTTTAGTGTTATCAGCTTCCTGACGCAGTTCTTCTCTTTCCGCATTAATATGCCAGTCAAGCCCAATTATATACGATAGGGCAATTCTGACATCGTATGGAAGCTGACGACTGGACTGTTCTTGAGGCTTCAGAAATGCTCCACTCGATGAACGCCGAGCAAAGTAGTTGAAGAGCATGGCGAATTTCGGATTGAACTTGCCAGCAGTTTCGGGAATCAGAAACATCGCGCGGCCTAAAATCTCAATCCACTTCGAGTGATGGATATTGGAACCTGCTTCTAGTGGGTTAATCGGCCATTCTTCAAACGAGCCATCTAGTAGCTCAACCTCAATATTGGAAAATTCGGCGCCCCGACGTAGAACACGCAGGATGGCTCCACGAAGCTGGAAGACCATCCCAAAGTAATGGTCTTTCAGCTCTGCTTTCCTGAAGAGCGAATTTGGGTCTCCCTCTTTGCCCAAGAGGAAATGTATAAGCAGCACTAGGCTCGACTTCCCTGCTTTATTCCTAGTCTGGCCAGCACCAGAATTTTCAAGTTTATCGGATAAAATGATGTTTAAGCCGCTATGGAAACCATAGTCCTTGAATGTCTCAAGCGAGCTGAATATTTCGTAAATCATGAGTTGATGCGTACTATTCGGTCGTTTTCGAATTTTACCACGCGAATGGCCGCGAGAAGGTCGAGAGCCAGTACGAACCAATCGAATGTGATTGGCTCCGAGTTGTGAGAGGTATTTTTTCTTAACTCGTTCCATAGCCTGGAGACAGATTTGGGCTCGTTTAACAACCTAAGCAGTTGTGCACCCACAGTGAGTAGAGCCCTTTCCTCTGGCAAATGTTTAGCAGGCAGTATCATACGGTAACTGATTGGGGTGGCGCCTCAAAGATGTCGCAACTTTCAAAGAAGTAAGCCAGAACAGCCAGTGAAGCAGCCTCAGATGACTCCTGATGCCGGTTTACAAAAGCAAAAAGCTTTCGGTAGATGGCATTGGGGTCGTTGCCCGCACGCTTAAGCCGGCTGTACTCATAACGTAATAAAGCAGAAACCCTCATACCTAGCTCAGGGTCTGATTGATATGAGTCAAAAAAGGCTGTTACACGAGGCGAGAGTCTGAACCCTAGTCTCACTAAAGCTTTGCTGTTCTCGTCAAATCCATTTGCATCCAGCTTGCCTGGCGGTACTTCTAGAACAGCGCTGGTTGGTTCAGGAACAGCAACGTTCAGGTTACTCAGAACCTCACTGATTTCTTCAAAGGCTATGTGATTTGGACGAGCCATAGGCGGTCCAAGCACGTAGGCGATGTCCTCTTCTCGCAAATCGAATAGCTTCGTTCTGAGCTCAACAGGACCTAAGTGACCTATTGTGATACTGGGGTTGTTTCCTTCAAGCGCAAGCAATGTTTCGAGCACATGCGGCGGGACACCTCCATAGCTGTTATGAACGAATGACCATTTATCGAAATACTGCTCCCAATGCGGGAGCGCACCTTCAAAGTCATCATTAATCTTCTTGATAGCCGCTTTCGCTTCCATTTCATTAGGGGCGTAAACTTGGTACAGATGTCGTTCAGAACGCAGGTATCCATCGTTCTTTTTGTCCCCTATATTACCCCATGGTCGAATACTCATGAAATCGCTGGGGTGACATAGCTCCATAATCAAGGAGAATAAGTCCTGATAAGCGTTTCCAGTGCCCTCATACACCTTAATCTTGAATCTCATTTCATACATCTCGCGGCTATACTCAAGCATCGTTAATAAGTAGAAAAGGTTAAGTATCGAGTTGGAGAATTAGCGAAGAAACGCCGTGCAAAGTGAAGTTGAAGAAGCACACCTATCGCTGGTGTTTGTTGCGAGGTGGCGCTGCATGGTGTCGGTGGGGCCACGCTAGGCATACGGGACAGGCGATGCCAAGACCTGGACTATTGAGTTCACCGCGCGTGACAGCCTAAACTAAGAACTGACAAAACCGACAGAAAGCCTTCTGTCGGTTTTGTCAGTTCTTAGTTTAGGTCAATTGTAAATAATTCTTTAAAGGGCTCACTTGCATTCTACTCTTCCTCAAGTTCGAGCAGCTCACTGGTGGCCTTTTGTAGCGCTGCGTCCGCTAAGTAGGGAATGACCGCTGATATATTTTTAATCATAATATTTCGCATTTGTTTATTATCCATACCTAAACGATTGGTGCGGTGGTCCATTTCAATATAGAGCTCCCTTAGTTTTCTACCTGATGTGTGTCCATACTTCAGGGCTATCGCATCGGCATTTGTAGGCATAGCTTTTCCTTGATAGACATAAAGTAATGCAATTTGTCGCAAGCTGAGGGTAGGCACGGGTACCTGTTCTTTAATTGCCGGGCCAGCCCTACCATCTGATTTAGCAAGCCCAGCAGGCACTGCTTCGCTTAAATCGCGTCGCGCAATCAACTTCTGTATTTCTATCTGCTCATTCAGCCAATCGCGTGCACGCTCTACGTTTAGTGGCTCTATGCCTAGTTTTTTAGCTTCTGCCCCTCGCAGGTCCTGTATCCCCTGCAGGTGCAACGATTCCACTATTAGGTCATCTAAATATTGGTACTGTGCCCTACCAGCCTTAAAACCGAAAAGGGCTTCAAACTTCTCGCCCGTCAACCCCTCCAAGAAGTCCACTACTAAATGGAGCTTCAGTGAGTGGCCGAAAATATTTATGTGTAGAACGAGCATGTCATCACGTTGGATGAAGGGGATGTTACCAATCATCCAAGTAAAATATTGCCTGAATGTGGAGTAGTACATTGGACATTCCCCCCGAAAGGTCCGTAGCCGCCGCCCCTCGTTTGCAGAGGCAACCAATCGGGCCTCCTCCTGGTCTGCTATTGTTTTTAAGTCAGCTAAGGATTTTCTCACAACAGTGCAGAATGCAGGCGCATGCTTGTATAACCCAACGTATAATCCAGAAGCAAATCAGCCACCCAGATTTACATCTAAGTGGCTGATTTACAATGAGCGAGAAACGAGGTTCGAACTCGCGACCCTCAGCTTGGGAAGCTGATGCTCTACCAACTGAGCTACTCTCGCGCGATGGTTTGGTGGCCCGAAATTACGCCAAAGAACCGGATTCGCAACCGGAGCCAACCTGTCCTTTCGCGGCCGCGTATGACGGAGCACGATGGCCACTCCTCCCCTTCCCCCCGTTACGCGCCGCCTGGTTGGCCTTTTGCTCATGATGAGCGGGGCATTGCTGGGCTTGGGCATGCTGTTGAAAGTATACGTGGCGGTGGTCAGTTGGAACTCGGGTTACCAGGATTCCTACGCCATGCTGTCGGTTTATCTGGTGGGGCTGCTGGCCAGTGGGCTGCTGATGCGCATGGGCCTGCGGATGCGCCGCGGCGACGACCTGTCGAAGCGCGACCCCGACACCGACGAGATACTGTAAATCGGCCGCCGCGGCCCGACCTTTGCCCCATGTCATCTCCTCTGCGCATCTCGCTGGCCAAAGCCAACCCCGCCACCGCCGCCCAACTGGCCGACCTGGGCCGCCAAACCTTTCAGGATACCTTCGCCGCCACCAACACGGCCGCGGACATGGCCGCCTACCTGGCCGAAAACTTTGGCCCTGAAATTCAGCTCGCCGAGCTGCAGGACCGCGAAAACACCTTCCTGCTGGCCCATATGCAAAACGAGCTGGTGGGCTACGCCAAGCTGCGCGACAACTCCGCGCTGGGCCTACCCGAAGGCCAGGATGCCGCCGGCCGCCTCGAAATTGAGCGCCTCTACGTGCGCGACGACTGGAAGGGCACCGGCCTGGGCGCCGCCTTGATGCGCGGCATTCTGGCGCTAGCCGAGCAACTGCACTGCACGGCTGTGGTGCTGGGCGTGTGGGAAAAGAACGACCGGGCCCGGGCCTTCTACCAGCGCTTCGGCTTCCGGGAGGTGGGCCAGCACGAGTTCCGGCTGGGCCAGGACGTGCAAACCGACCTGATTTTACGCAAGGGCATGGCGGGCCGCTAAACCGGCTACTTTTGGGAATGCCTATGCCCGCCCTGTTGCGCTTGTTGAAGCACCGTGCCGCCGGCGCCGCCCTCGCGCTGGCCCTCCTGGCCACGGGGGGCTGCCAGCCGCAGTCCGACGCGGCCACCGCGGCGGCGCCCCCACCCGTGGGCCATTACGAAGGCAGCCTGGTGCAGGCGGGCCAGCCCGAACTACGCATCGCGCTCGACATTCGCCACCCCAGCCCGGGCCACTACGAGGCCGAGATGAGCGCACCCACGGCGCCGGGCCTCAGCTTTGTGGCCGATACCGTTTTTTTCAGCAATAACCAACTGCGCCTCACGCGGCCGGCCCGGTCCGGCCAAAGCCTGGTACTCAAGTCGGAAGGCGACTTTTGGCGGGGCACCCTGGCGGTCGACTCGGCCAGGGCCACCACCGTGCTGCTCAAGCGCGGCAACGCCACACCCAATACCTACCACGTCGAAGAAATGCCGCAGGCCAACGGCCCGGCCTGGCTTTTTGCCCCGGCCGACGCAGGCACCCTGGGCCCCGCCCTGGCCCTGCTCCCCGACTCGGCCACGGCCGGCGCCGCGCCGCTGTGGGCCGATGCCCTGGCCCGGGAGGGCATCATCGTGCTGATAATGCCGGTGGCCGGCGCGGCCACACCCGCCACCGAAACACCGCGTCTGCAGGCCGCCCTGCGCCTGCTCCGCAACACGCCCGGCGCCGACACCGCCAACGTGGGCGCCTGGGCCGCCGGGCCGCGGGCCGGCGCGCTGGCGCAAGCCGTGGCGCCCGGCGGGCCGCGGGTAGCCTACCTAATTGCCCAAAATGTGCCCGTGAGCCCGGAAAACCGGGCGGCTTTCCGGGAGCTGAAAAACCGCAAGCTGCCCGTGCTGGGCCTGTATGGCGGACCGGGCGCCGCCGCGCAGGCCGCCGCGCTACGCAATGCGCTGGGGGGCCGCCGGGGCACGGCGGTGCTCACTTACCGCACCAGCGGGGCCGATTTGTTGGTACCGGGCGGGCTGAGTCGGCGCCTGGGACCGGGCCTGCCGGCGGGGGTGGTGGAGTGGCTGCGGGGGCGGTAAATAAGGGTGGTAGCTGACCGGTTGAATTGAGCTCGCATCTGTCATCCTGAGCGCAGCGAGGAAACTTATTACGCTCGTGCCTAGCGGGTTACGGCCATTTATTCAACGGTGAAAAGGTCCTTCGCTGCGCTCAGGATGACCGGCACTGGCCCGAATCGGCTTCCAGTACCTTCTAAATCAGCAGCAGGCCCTTTTCGCGCAGCTGCTGCCAGGCAGGGCTTTGCAGGAAGTATTCGAACGTGCCCCCTCCCGCCGGAAAAGTGGCCGCCGCCTCGCGTAGCGGCACTTTACTGTCGTAATCCTGGCTGAGCCGGGTGAGCAGCTGGTGCAGCCAGCGGCCGGCGGCTTCGGTGGTTTTCACCTCAAAGTCCTCGGCCTGCTCGTAGCAGGTGAGCACGGCCTGGGGAGCTTTTTTGCCGGGTTCGAGGCGGAGCTCGGGAGCGTTGCCGAGCCAGAACAGGCGCTGGTTCTGGCGAGCGAAATCGGGCTTTTCGGGGGCTTGCAGGGCCTGCTGCACGAGGTGGCGCGGGGTAGTCGATTTGGGGGTTTTAAAATCAAACCAACGGGCCAGGGGCTCATCCAAGGCTACGCCGTGCAGGTAGTTATAGAGGCTCTTGGCCAGGCCGGGGCCGAAGGCTTCGTGGTCGGTGCCGAGGGGGTCGTCGTGCCACAGGTCGTTCCAGGCAAAGCCGGCGGGCTCGGGGCCGGTGGCCTGCACCTGGTACTTCGCCGGGTTCTTGCCCACGGGCGAGTGGGCCGTCATCGAGAAGCGGTGCCAATAGCCACTCTGCACCACGCCGGCCGCGAAAAGCTGGCGCACCACTTCGAGGCTGTCGATGGTTTCCTGGGCGGTTTGGGTGGGGAAGCCGTACATCAAATACGCGTGCACCATGATGCCGGCCTGGGTGAAACCCTCGGTGACGCGGGCCACCTGGGCAATGGTGACGCCCTTCTCCATCAATGCCAATAACCTATCGGAGGCCACCTCCAGCCCGCCCGAAACGGCAATGCAGCCCGAGGCGGCCAGCAGCCGGCAGAGGTCGGCCGAGAAGGTTTTCTCGAAGCGAATGTTACCCCACCAGGTGATGGGCACGCGGCGCTTGAGCAGCTCCACGGCCAGGTCGCGCAGGGCCAGGGGCGGCGCGGCTTCGTCCACGAAGTGAAAACCAGTCTGGCCGGTTTGCCGGATAATTTGCTCGATGCGGTCCACCAGCAGGGTGCTGGGGGCAGTTTCGTAGCGGCTGATGTAGTCCAGGGTCACGTCGCAGAAGGAGCAGCGCTTCCAGTAGCAGCCGTGGGCCACGGTGAGTTTGTTCCAGCGGCCGTCGCTCCAGAGGCGGTGCATGGGGTTGAGCACTTCCAGCACCGAGAGATACTCGGTGAGGGGCAGGTCGGAGTAATCGGGCGTGCCTACTTCGTGGTGCGGCACGTCGGGGTACGGGTGGTTGATGTACTGAATCTGGCCGGTTTCGTCGCGCAGGAACGTGCGCTGGAGTTTGGAACGGTCAGGCAGAACGTCATTATGTAGAACGTCATGCTGAGCTTGTCGAAGCATCTCTACCGCTTCGTTCCCACCGGTACTGATTACTTGCGCGGTAGAGATGCTTCGGCTGCGCTCAGCATGACGGGCTTTTTGTTCGTTCAAGCCGCCCAAATATTCCAGCAGCCGCAGCCAGGGGCCTTCGCCATCGTCCAGCGTGAGGTAATCGATGTAATTGAAAAAGCGCGGCTCCTGAATGGTACGCAGTTCCGTATTGGGGTAGCCGCCGCCCATAATGGTCAGGGTTTCTGGGCTGATTTCTTTGATGTGTTTCGCCAGCCGCAGGGCGCCGTAGAGGTTGCCGGGGAAGGGCACCGTGAAGCCCACCACATCGGGCTGCACGCGCGCTAGCAGCGGCTCCAGCTCCTCCAGCAGCATTCTGTCCAGCAGGTTGGGAGCGGCTTCCAGCTCCTGGTGCAGGGGTTCGAAGCTGGTGGCGGAGAGGGCCAGCTTCTCGGCGTAGCGCGAGAAGCCGAAGTGCGGGCCCACGGTTTCCTTGATGAGGTCGGCGAGGTCTTCGAGGTAGAGGGTGGCCAGGTGGCGGGCCTGGTCCGTCAGGCCCATGGTGCCGAAGGCGGTTTCGAGGTCGGCCACGTTGTCGAAGCGGCTGGCTTCGGGCAGGAAGCGGCCGTGGCAGATGCGCGGGGCCAGCGTCAGGTCCTTGTTCTGCAAAAACCGAATGACCGGGCCAATGGTGGCCAGGTAGCGGTTTTGGAGCCGCAGCATGCGCCGGGCGTTGTCGCTCAGGTCGAAATCACCGGCTTCAATTTCCTGAAAAACCCGCTTCAGCCCCGCTTCCGAAAACAGGCGCAGCACCAACTGCAAGCCCATGTCGGCCTGCGTTACGGCGTAGCCGCGCCCACCCAGAAAGCCCTTAATGTAGGCCGTGGCCGGATATGGCGTATTGAGCTGCGTGAGCGGCGGGGTGAGCAGCAGGATGCGGGGCGAGGCAGTAGGCACAGTGGGGACTAACCCGGCCGGGGTGGCTAGGGTTCATTTCCCGGCAAAGGTCGGCACGACGGCCGGCTTACATTTTCATGCCGCCCATACTGCCGGCCTTCGGGCCCATGCCTTTCATGCTCATCCACGGCGCGGTGAGGCGCAGGTACACCGAGGCCGATAGCGGCAGCTTGCCGTAGCCGGGGCCGAGGGTGCCGAAGTCACCAATCCGGTCATATTGCAAGTTCCTGGGGATGAAGTAGCCCGTCAGCTGGCCACCCAGGCTCAGCTCCGGGCCCCGCGCCCCGCCCAGGGTAGCCAGCCGGTAGCTCGTACCCAGCGTGATGGCGTGGATGTTAAACACCTCATCCAATGGTACGCCATAGGCCGCGGTGGCGTAAAAATTCAGTTCCTCGCTGTCCTTCTGCACAAATTCGTAGCGGCCGTAGAACGTGGGGCGGCCCAGCGTGAGGTTGGTTTCGGCCAGCACGGCATGCTCCTTGCCGCCGTGGGCTTCGTTCAGCCCCCACACCAGGGCCGAGGCCAGGTAACGGCGCTCGCCCCAGGTGCGGCTGTGCAGCACCGAGGCCGTGGTGCGGGTCACGTTGTCGTCGGGGTGCAGGTCTTCGGGGCTTTTGATGAAGGCGCGGCTCACCTGCAAGGCCAGGCTGCGGCTGGGGTTCCAGTTGAGGCGGCCGGCCCAGGAGTCGGCGCGGGGCCGGTCAAAATCGAAGCGGTACTGGTCGGGCTCGCGGCCGGTGAAGTTGCTGCCTTCCAGCTTGAACTGTTTGTAGCGCACGCCCAGCGTGGCCACCCCGAAGGTGATGTGCGTGGCATCGGTCCAGTGGTGCGAGAGGGGCGCATCGGGGTTGGGCATGGCCGAAATGCGGTGCATAAACGCCACCGGCCCGATGGCCGGCTCGCCGGGGTAGCCCACGTAGAGGCTCAGGTCCATGTCCTCGTTCACGGCGTGGGTGTAGCTCGCGCTCAGGCCCGAAATCAAGTCGTGCGGGTGCTGCTTGTCGATGAGCGGCTGGCCCCGGTAGCTCTCGCCGGTCTGGAACAGCAGTGGGTAGCCGCCGCGCGTTTCCGTGAGCGGGTCGAGGCTCACCATCAAGCTCAGGTTCAGTAGGCCGCGCGCGCCGATGTTGCGCTGGGCCATGGCCATGCCCCAGTTGGGCCCGTCGATGGCATTGGCGTGGCCGCGCTTGCCGTCGTTGTTGAAGTTCTGGCTGGTGTAGCGGGCGTAGGCGCCGGCGTGGTACATCAGCATCCAGGGCCCTTTGTGCTGCATCCACATGTACATGGGCGTCTCGTCGGGGTGCCAGCTGGTGCCCGAGCCGTTGCGGTTCATGGGCAGATTGCGCGAGAGGGCGTGGCTCATGCCGCCCATTTGCATGCTGCTGTCGTGGGCCATGGTCATGCCGCCCATGTTGTGGCTGCCGCCCGACATATCCATGCCCTCGGTGTGCCCGGTGTGGTTCATCGGCACGGCGGGAGCGGGCGAGGTCGTCGGCATATCCATTCCTTCCATTGAATGCTCGTGGCCTGCGTGGTGGCTGGTATCAGCAGCGGCTGGCGCAACGGGAGTAGGCCTGGGAGCGGGCCTGGCAGTGGCGGGGGCAGCTTTTTTCAGGGCAGGCGCGGCCTTGGGAACGGCCGGGCGAGCTTTGGCCGGCTTGGGCTGGGGTTTGGGCTTGGCCGGCATGGGCATCGCCATGTCCATGTGCTCGTGCGTCTGGGCCAAGGCCGGCAGCAGGGGCGCGGCGGCCAATAATCCAACAGTCAATATTCGGTTTAAGAATAGCATATTGAATGGGCTAATGGCAAGATGTTCATCTTCTCTATACCCGCAACCGCCTCCTATAGTTAAGCCATTATTTGGCTGAAAGTGTACAGCATCCCGGGCCCAGCCGAATTGTGCAGGGTTGAAACCAAAATTCTATACCCCTCACTCCCCGGCCGGCTGCGTACACCCAACCCACAGCTTTTCAATCCTTTCCACCAATTCAGCCACTCACCATGCAAATGCCCACCGCCGCGCCCCGCGCCCGCCAAAACAACCAAGCCGTCCTCGATGCCCTCAGCCGTTGCATTGCGGCCTGCGAGCTCTGCGCCGATGCCTGCCTCGACGAGGACGACCCCAAGATGATGGCGCCCTGCATCCGCCTCGACCGCGACTGCGCCGACATCTGCCGCCTCACCGCCGCCTTCATTGCCCGCGGCTCGGCCCATGCCCAACACGTGCTCAAAGAATGCATCGAAATTTGTCAGAAATGCCACGACGAATGCGCCCAGCACCAACACGACCATTGTAAAAAATGCGCCGAAGCCTGCCAGGCCTGCGTGGAGGCCTGCAAGAGCTACGCGGCCTAGCTTGCAGCACAAGCTTATGGCATAAAAAAAGGCGGCCCTTTGCAGGGCCGCCTTTTTGATTTCGGATGTAATTCCCCTACGCCAGCGCATCGAGCGACAGGCGCTCGGGTAGCATCAGGCGGCGGAATTCGCTCACGGAATAGCCCGTGACCTGGCGGAACTGGTTGCTCAGGTGCTGGCCGGAGCTGTAGCGCATCTGGTCAGCTATCTGATTCAGGGTCAGCTCGCCGTAGCTGAGCAGCTCCTTCACGCGCTCAATTTTAAGGCGAATGAGGTATTTCTCGATGGTGAGGTGGGCGGTGCGCGAAAATACCTTGCTCAGGTGCGAATACGTGGCCGCAAACCGGTCCGTCAGGAAGGCGGAAGTAGTGAGGGGCGAGCGCGCCGTGCGCAGGTGCTCCAGGTATTCAGCCAGGGTGCCTTTGATTTGCTCGGTGAGTTGTTCGGCCCGGCCGCGCAGCAGTTCGAAGCCGGCGGCTTGCAGCAGCGGCGCTAGCGACTCGGGGTCAACAGGCGTTGTTTCGTCCAGCTCGGCCACGCCCAGGCTCACGGCTTTGGGCCGGTAGCCGGCGCGCTCCAACAGGTTTTGTACGGCCTCCACGCACCGGGGGCACACCATATTTTTGATATGCAGTAGGTTGGTTTTCACAAGCTTTAACGTGTTTCTGGCCGCCGCGAGGCCGCCGATGAGGAATGAGAACGCGCCGCTGCAGAACCGGCCGGAGTCCGGCGCGTACGCGGCGCCGGAGTAGAAACTTCCGCCCACCCGCGCCCGAACCAGTGCCCGGTGGCCCAGTTCACGAATGGCACCACGGCCAGGAACGTGACGGCCAGCAGCCAGACGAATACGAGAAAGGCGAAAAAAAGTCGACTGAAAAAGTGGTCACTCGTCCCGAACAAATAACCGACCAGCATTAGTGCCAGCACCAGACTCACGCCAGCCAGCACGCCCACCCGCCGCCAGGGCCAGGCGGCAACGTGTTTTTCCAAGCGACGGCGCAACGGGAGCAGCATAATTTTCGGGAAACGAGGAGGTGAAAATAGGTGAAAATTTATTGAAGCCAACTACTTAGCCCAGCAAGGCCAGCAGTTCGCGCTGCAAGGCCTCCCCGTTATCGGCTTCGTACCAGGCATTCATCTCCTTAATTATCTGATTGACGTGCAACGATTTATCGGCGTGCAGCTGATGGGCCAATACCTGCGCGGCGGCCGGGCGCGGGCCCCAGTCGCCGAGGTCGGCGCCAGTGGCCGCATCACGCCGAATGAGCTTCGGAATGCTGTTGCCGCCGTTGGTTTGGTGGGCGGCCATCAGGGCGGGGTGGTCGGAGCGCAACACGATGTGCAGGCTCACCCGGCCGGCGCTCATTTCGGCCAGATGCGCCAACACGGGCAGCGTGTGGGCGGTGTCGCCGCACCAGGCTTCGGCCAGCAGCAGCCACTGCTCGGGGCGGGGCAGGTTGGCGAGGGCGGAAACCAGCTCGGGCAGCAGTGGCTCGGCGTAGGCGCGGTCGAGGTGGGCCTGGTTCTGGTCGGTGTAGCGGATGAGGCCGGGCGTCTGGTCGGGGCCGGTGGTGCGGTGCTCGGCGGCCAGCCGGGCCACCAGGGCGCGGAACTCGGGGTAGGTGTAGGCGGGCGTAGGTACCGCAGTGGGCGAAACAATTGGGCTGGACATCAGGAGCAAACTGTGAGAATGAAGGCGCAGGCCACGCCGGGCGCAACCCCAGGGCCACTGCCACCGCTACAACCGTACCCGCCCGCCAGGGTTCAGGTTGCGCCGCGCTGGGTTATTTCTTTACCTTGCAGCGTCGCTCATTTCTTACTCCTTCACCTTCACGCTTTCATGCTCCTGAAATCCCTCCTCCGCCCCTTCGCCGTGGCCTGCGCCCTCACCGCCACGTTTAGCGCCTGCAGCTCGGGCACCAAAGACGGCGACACCAACGTCGAGCGCGGCTACACCAAAAAAGGCCCCGCCGCCGGCACCGACGGCACCGCCAATGGCGACTCGGCCACCGCCGGCCTCGCCCGCGACACTGCCCGCAAAGTGACCGGCAAAGACCTCTACAAAGCCGCCGAAAATGCCAAAGACCGCAACCACGACGGCATTGCCGACTAATTTCTGCGTGATGGCTTAGATGCAAAAAGGCCCACACCTTCCGGTATGGGCCTTTTCCTTTTTTGCAGAGGGAAGGTGGATATTTAATACAAAGTCATGCTGAGCGCAGCCGAAGCATCTCTACCGCAGTACTAATCAATGCCGTTAGTAATGAAGCGGTAGAGATGCTTCGGCTGCGCTCAGCATGACGTTCTAATTGACTGCGCGTTTTATTGACAACCCCTTAGTAAAAAATGAAACCGTTGGGCCCCACTTTCACTTCAAACGAGTCGATGGGCGCGCCTGTGGCTTGGTAGCGGATGAAGCGGCCGTTGCTGTTGTAGCTGGGCGCTACGGCGCCGAAAATAGAATTGTCGCGCGGGTCAATGTCAAAACCCGACAGGCTGCGCCGGATAAAGGGCGCGGTGGGCAAGGCCGTGGCCGCGGTGCTAATCTGGTATTCGGCCCCGCCAAAGCTGTAGTATAGTTGGTCTTTGGCCGTGTTGATGCGCAGCTTGCTGGGGCTGGCCGTACCGGGGAAGGCGAGCTTCAACTGCGTAGTGGGGCTGCCGGGATTGAAGCGCACGAGGGTACCGTTCGATACGCGGGTGAGGGTGTAGGGCGGCACACTCAGGTACGATACGAAGCCGCTGCAGAGCACCCACACGTTGCCGTCCTTGTCGGCTGCGAGGCTGCCGGGCCCGTCGGCCACGGTGATGGTGGACGCCAGGGTACCCGTGGCTTCGTCGATGACGGAAATGGTGTTGTCGTAGCTATTGGGCACGTAGATTTTGCCACCCAGCGCCAGCAGTTGCTCGGGGTTGCGGCCCACCGTCACGCGGCTGGTCACGGTGTTGGTGGTCAAATTCAGAATGCTGAGCACGCCGGGCAGGTAGCCGGTGTAGGGCCCGCGCCATTCCGTGACGTAGCCGCGCGTGCCCGAGGTCGAGGTAAAATAGCGCGGCTGCGTGAGCCCGCTGATGGTGGCCACCGACTTGAAATCGGTCATGTTCACCACCTCAATTTTGTTGGAAGCATTGACCACGATGTAGCCGCGGCCACTCTGCACGCCCATGCTCTGCACCACATCGCCGAGCCGGGCGCCGTTATTGGCGCTGCCGAAGGCATCCACCGTTAGGGCTTTATTAGACTTGTTGAACACGCTCACGGCGCCATCGCCCACCCCAAACTGGCCTTCGCTGAGAATGTACACGCCAGATGTGGGCGGCGGCGTGGGGGCCGGCGCCTCTTCGGTTTTCGGGTCACACGCGGCCAGCATGGCCAGGCCGGCGAAGAAGGGAATTAACTGTTTTTTCATGGGAAAACGCACCGGCTACCGCCGGCCAGAAATTGGTAAGTGAGTTCAGGAAAAGGAGCAGCATGCCCGCCGCTAGCGCCAGCTCAGGCGCACGCTGGCACTAATGGCGCGGGGCGGCGCCGGCCGGCCGGGGTAGCTGAAATAAGTTTGGTTGAGCAGGTTGGTGGCTTGCAGTAGCAGCAGCACGCTGGTGCGGGCCGGCCCCTGCACGGTGCGCCCCAGCGTGGCGCCCAGCAGGCCAGTGCCGGGCAAAAAATCAGTTCCCGAGGCGTTGATGTAGCGAAAGCTGGTGAAAGCCAGCGTGGTGCTCAGCAGCCAGGCGCGCCAGCGCTGGTCGGTGCTGAGGCTGGCCTGGTGCAGCGGCACGTAGGCCAGTTGCACGCCCACGGGGTCGGAGTCGGCGGCCGAGCCTTGGGTTTTGCGCGTGTCGGTGTAGTGGTAAGCCGCTTGCACGCGGCCGTCGTAGCGGCCCTGGCGCAAGCGCAGGGCAGTGCTGGCCTCCACGCCCTGGCTGCGCACCCGGCGCAAATTGCGCGGGCTCCAGATGCCGGTGCTGGCGCTGGGCAGCCACTGCACCCAGTCGTCCACATCTTGCCGGAAGGCCGTCAACTCGCTTTCGAGGGCCAGGCGGCGGCTCCAGGCGCGGCGGTGGTGCAGGCCGCCCTCGTAGCCAATGCCCGATTCCGGGCGCAGCTCGGGGTTGCCGCCGGGCCGCCAGTATCGCTCGTTCAGGGTGGGGGCACGGTAGCTGCGGGCGGCGCTGGCTTTAAAGGTCAGAGCCTGCGCAGCGGCCGAATCGGGAGCAGCCAGCAGGTCCCATTCCAGCCCCAGGGTGGGCGTGAGCGGGGCCAGCCCAGTCGGCAGCGCCGCCTGGCGCAGGTTGGCCGAGAGACGCAGGGCCGGGCGCGGGTCGTAGCGCAACAGGGCAAAAGCAGCAGCGCGGTTTTCGCTGATTTCGGTGGTGCCGTAGCCATCCACCTGAGCGGCGAAGTGCTGCGCCTCGCCCCCCAGGCGCAAACTGCCGCGCGTGCTCAGGGCGGTGGTGTGCTCGGCCTGGGCCTGGGTAGTGCGTACGCGGGAGTTGCTGGGCGCGCCGCCGTCTTGGTAATTAAGAATGTCCTCAAACCACGCGCCGCGCACGGCCCACTGCTGGCGCGCGCCCACGTGCCGGTAGCCCAGTACGAGGCGGCGGCTCTGGTCACGCTCGCGGGCCTGGCTGCCCGCAATGTTCACGCCCGACTGAATTTCGCGGTCCACATCGGTCAGCCAGGCGGCGGCGGTTAGCTCGGCGGCCTGGCCCACGCGCCAGGCCACATCGGGGCTTAGGCTCCATTGGTGGCGCAGGGCGGCGTTTTGCAGGGTGTAGCGCACGGGGCCACGGGCCTCCTGCAAGGTGTAGGTGTAGTTATTCTGGGCTTCGCGGTAGCTGGCGGCCACGCGCACGGCCACGGTGGGCGTGGCGGTACGGGCTTCCGCGCTGCCGCCGGCCAGACCGAAGCTGCCGGCATCGGCCTGCACGCTGCCGCGCAGGCCGGGCCGCCAGTCGGGGGCCGAGTTGAGGAGCACAGCGCCGCCCACGGCTCCGCTGCCGTAGAGGGCCGCCGCCGGGCCCGGCTGAATGGCTACGCTGGTGCTGGCGCCCACGGTCAGCAAGGAAAAATCATTCTGGCCCAGCGTGGGCAGCATGATGTTCAGGCCGTTCCAGAGCACGGCCGTGTGCTGGGCTGAGGTGCCGCGCAGGGCGATGGTGGCCAGCTGGCCGGGGCCGTAGTACTTGAGGGCCAGCGGGGTGCGGGCCTGGAGCACGTCGGCCAGGTTGCCGCCGCGGTACTGTGCCAGCGTCGCCGAATCGAGCTCCAGGCGGGTGCTGCCCACGGCAAAGCGCTCGGGGCCCACGGCGCGCACCTGCACCTCGCCCAGCCGGTGCCGCCGCTGGCTGAGCCGGGCCGAATCGGGCAGCATGGTTTGGGCCTGGGCGGTGCCGGCCAGCAGGCACAGCAGCGCCACGCGCCGCAGCGGAGCCGGTTTCAATGAAAAAAAACGCATCCGAATCAAATTCTCAGTTAAGAAAATTCGATTCAAAATCTACCGCCAACCAGCAGCAATGCGCCGCTGGCTACCGTCAGACTGAGGCCGAAAAACAGGGGGTAATCTGGCCGCCCGGGGGCGGCCGCTGTTCTCTTTCTCCATTCGTCCTCCGCGAATGCTGAACCTGTGAATGTCCGGGCAGGTCTCCTGGCTTGCTCCGCCGAACAGGCCGCCTTCCCATTTTTTTGGCTGATAATCAACCAATAAACAGTGGCATTGTGGCCCGCTCCGATGTGAAGCGTACAGTTGCGGGGACAGCTCCGGCATTGAACCGGATTCCCTTTTCAGCCGCGCCCCGCGCTTGGGGGTTGGCACCTTGACAGGGCAAAGGTACGGCATGTAGCGTGGACTCTGCGAGTCCGCGCCCGGGCGAACTGCCTGTAGAGTGCACGAACGGCTCGTGCGATGCGCGGACTCACAGAGTCCACGCTACGGGCTACCGGCGGAAGGTGACGCCGACGAAGTATTCGTGGTCGGTCAGGCGGTTCAGGGCCAAGTGGGTGCCGAGGTCGAGCTGCAGGTTGGGAGTGAGCTTGAAAATGGGGGCGATGTTGGTGGAGGCCAGCCAGCGGCGCTGCTCGGTGTTCCACAACGCCACCACTTCCGTCACGAGGCCCACTTTTTCGGTAAAATCGTATTCCAGCGCAGTAGAAGGCACAAACCTCATGTAGCGCTGGCCCGATTCCCGGTCATAATTGAGGTCGGTTTCTACCTGCGCTTCGAGGTTGGCTTGGTCGCTCAGCTCGATGTCGACGGGCAGGGTGACGCCGTAGGCGGCGCCCCCGTCGCCCACGGCGCCACCGCTGGGCAGGCGCACGTAGCCGATAACGGACATAGCAAACGTGCCCTGCTGGTCATCGCCCACGAAATTATGCTTCACGCGCACCGTCACGTCGCCGAAGCCGGCGTGGCGCTCCTGCCAGTCGTCGGCATCCGATGGCCGTTGCTTCGCTACGCTGTAGAACGGCACTTCGAGCTGTAGGTCGGTGCGGCGGCTCAGGCCGAGCTTCAGCATGGAGTAGGCCAGGTGCAGCTCGCGGTTGTGGTCGTCGGTATCCGAGCCGCTGTTGATGAGGCGCAGGGCGTCCATTTCGAGCTGAAAATGGCCGGCATCAACCGTGAAAGGGCTTTCGGTGACGCCGGGGCGGTCGGGCTGCAACTCGCGCAGGCGGTTGCGCGGCACCGGCTTGCGCCAGCTGAAATGGGCCGAGTCGTAGGGCGAAGATTTGGGTGGCGCCTGCGCCCGGCTCAGGGTTGGCAGCAGAAGAAATAGATAGAACAGTTGTTTCATGCGCGCTCTACGCAGGAAACCTACCCGTTGCCGAAGGTTGAAAGGCAAGTTTTCAGTAACTCCGCCGAGTGCGGCAGCTAACACTCAATGGCCCTATGGGTTACTATATATTTATTCGGAGTTTTAGAACGGTACCAGCACCTTCACGCCCACATTGCGGCCGGGGTTGAAAATACCGGTGCGGCCGGTGGGTGAGCTGGCGTAGTATTCGAAATACTTCAGCCGGTTGAGGTGGGCCTGGTAGGCGGTATCGAGCACGTTATCGACTTGCACGATGAGCTGGGCCACGGTCCGGCCGGCGCGGGTGGTGTAAGTGGTGCCGGCGCCCAGGCCCAGCAGCGCGTAACCCAGTGTGGCGGTTTCGGTGTTGTCGAGGGCATAGAAGCGGCTTTGGCGGGCGCTGCCATCGGCGGTGGCGCGGAAGTAGGTGGCGGTGAAGCGACCGGCGCGGGCAGGCGCGGTGGCGCGCAGCTCGGTGCGGCCGCGCAGGGGCGGAATGAGCGGCAGGTAGCGGGCGGCTTCCTGCTGGTGGTCGGGCAGGTTGGTTTGCGCACTCTCGCCGGTCACGAAGGCCGCGCTGCTGGTCCAAGCCAGCCAGGGCAGCGCCGCGGGCCGCCAGCTCAGGCTGGCTTCGAGGCCGTAGAGGCGGGCGGCGGCCTGCTGAAACTGGTAGGTGACGTTGCCGGGCACGATGACGACCGGCTGGCCGCTGGCGTCCTGCAGGCGGGCCTGGTAGATGAAGTTCTGCACGTAGTTGTGGAAAACCTCCACCGAGGCGTCCACTTCGGCTTGGTGCCAGAGCACGCCCACGTCCTGCTGCCAGCTGAACTCTGGTTCGAAGCCACGATTGCCGAGGTACACGATGTGGGCGCCGGGGTCGAGGCCGTTGGAGCCGATTTCGGGGATGTTGGGGGCACGATAGCCGCGGGCCAGGTTGGCGCGCAGCGTGAGTTGCTCCGTAGCCACGTAGCTCGCTCCCAGGCTGGCCGACCAGCCTTGGTAGCGCCGCCGAAACGCCGGAAACTGCAGCATCGCGCCGCCCTGCGCCGGCCCGGCCGCCTGGTCGAACCCCGTGGCCGGGTTCGGCGCCACGTAGAAATCCTGCCAGCTCACCAGCCGGGTATCGTAGCGCGCGCCGCCGCTGATTTCCAGCTTGCCCAGCGGCTTTTTCAGCAGCACGAAGCCGCCGGCGTCCAGTAGGTTGTAGTTGGGAATGGGGAAATCGGTGGCGTTCAGGTGGCGGTTGAGCTGGCCCATGCCGTTGCTGCCCACGCTCATTTCCAGGCCCTGCCAGGCGGGCAGGTGGTAGCGCACATCGTAGGTGAAGGTGCTGAGGCGCAGGGCCAGGCCGGGCTGCGCGGGTGCCGTGGGGTGGTTGTACTCCTCCCGCTGATTTTGCTGGGCGCCCAGCAGCAGGTGCAGCTCGCCGCCGCCCAGCGCCACCTGGGTTTTGGTGAACACCCGGTAGTGCCGTATGCGCTGGTGCAGCGGACCGATGGCGTAGCTGCGCAGCTCGTCATCAGCCACCAGCGGCCGGTTTTTCACGTCATCCAACCCGCTTTCCGCCACCTGCCGGGTGAAACGGCGGCTGAGCGAGTCGCGGCTACCATCGGGTATCTCCTGCTGGTTGTCATACAAGGTGAGGTACCAGTGCGAGCTGCCCCAGGCCTTGCGCACGCCGGCCATGCCCGTCAGCGTCAGCTCCCGAAAACCGGTGTTGTACACTAGGCCATCCACGCTATTGCGGTAGTCGCGCGCCAGGCGGTGGCTGACCCGTAAGCTGGTCTGGAAGCCGTTTTTCTGATAATTCAGCCCCAGCGAATTGCCCACCAAGCCATTGTTCGACTGGTATTCGGCCAGGGCATCACCGCGCAGTTGGCCGTCGGGGCCGCTGGGCAAGGCGGGTAGCAGGTTCACCACGCCGGCCACAGCATCGGAGCCGTATAGCAGGCTGGCGGGGCCTTTCACCACCTCCACGCGCTCTATATCATAGCCATCCACTTCCACGCCGTGCTCGTCGCCCCATTGCTGGCCCTCCTGCCGTAGTCCATTGTATAGCGTGAGCACGCGGTTGTAGCCCAGCCCCCGAATGAAGGGTTTCGACACGTTTGGGCCCGTCGTCACGGCGCTCAGGCCCGGAATGCCGCGCACGGCCGCATCGATGACGTTGGTGTTGGCGTTGAGGCTGATTTCGCGGCGGCTCAGGGTGGCAATGGGCACGGGGCTGCGCCGGATTTCAGTGGCCCGGCTCACGCCCGTCACCACCACGTCGGCCAGGGCAGCGGGTGCGGCGGCCAGGGTAAAGGTCAGGCGCAGCGTTTGGCCCGCCGCCACGGATACGGCCCGGCTAACGGCGGTGTAGCCCACGGCGCTGGCCAGCACCCGCACCGGCCCGGCAGGCACGTTGGCGATGATGAAAGCCCCTTCCGCATCGGCTGTGGCCCCGAGGCCGGCGGCGGGCAGCGCCACGCTGGCGAAGGGCACCGGCCGCTGCTGCTCGTCGCGCACGGTGCCAGCGAGCGTGCCCGTCTGGGCCAGCAGGCACTTGGGCAATGACAGGAGCAATAGCAATGCAAGTAGCAGCAGCTTCATACCTAGAATGATAAATATTAATGGATATTAACGAGCACAAAACCACAGGTCAGAATGCCCGGCATCTGATTTCTCGGCTTTAACTCTTGCTTTTAACTCAAATCCCCTAGTCTACCGCCGTTTGCCAGAGCAGGTAGCCGTTCAGGGCAATGATGATGGCCGACACCGACCAGGCCAGCACGCGCACCACCGGCCGGTTCACAAACACGCCCATCTTGGCCCGGCTGCTGGTGAAGAGCACCAGCGGCACCACCGCAAAGCTGAGCTGCATCGACAAAATTACCTGGCTGAAAACCAGCAGCTTCTCGGCCCCAGTTTCGCCGTAGATAATGGCCACCACCAGCGCCGGCACCACCGCCACCAGCCGTGTGATGAGCCGCCGCACCCAGGGCCGGAGCTTGATGTCGAGAAAGCCTTCCATCACAATCTGGCCCGCCAGCGTGCCGGTCAGGGTCGAATTCTGGCCGGAAGCCAGCAGCGCCACCGCAAACAGCACGCTGGCCGCGCCCGCGCCCAGCACCGGCGCCAGCAGTTTGTAGGCATCCTGAATTTTGGCCACCTCAAACATGCCGTGGTGGTGAAAGGCCGCCGCCGCCAGCACCAGAATGGCCGCATTAATGAAAAAAGCCAGAAACAGCGCCACCGTCGAATCGATGGTGGCGAACTTGATGGCCATGCGCTTGCCAGTCTCGGTCTGCTCAATCTGCCGTGTCTGCACGATGCTGGAGTGCAGGTACAAGTTGTGCGGCATCACGGTGGCGCCCAGGATGCCG
Organism: Hymenobacter convexus; assembly: GCF_030580955.1. Taxonomy (GTDB): domain Bacteria; phylum Bacteroidota; class Bacteroidia; order Cytophagales; family Hymenobacteraceae; genus Hymenobacter. The sequence continues at coordinate 71,686 of NZ_JAUQON010000015.1, forward strand.
ATGGCGATGTAGAGCATGCCCGGGGTGGTGACCACCTGCCGCTGCGGCACCAGCCCGTGGGCCAGCGCCACCCAATCGGGCCGCGACACGATGAGTTCATACAGAAAACAGCCGAAAATCAGCACCATCAGCCCCGCCACAATGCTTTCGATGATGCGAAAGCCCTTGTTCTGGAAAAACAGTACTACCAGCACGTCCAGTGTGGTGAGCACCACGCCCCAGGCCAGCGGCAGACCAAACAGCAGGTTCAGGGCAATGGCTGAACCGATGACCTCAGCCAAATCGCAGGCCGCGATGGCGACTTCGCACAGAAACCACAGCATCAGGCTGACGGGCCGGGAGTAGTGGTCGCGGCAGGCCTGGGCCAGGTCGCGGCCCGTCACAATGCCCAGCTTGGCCGCCAGGTGCTGGAGCAGCATGGCAAACAAGTTGGAAATCAGCACCACCGACAGCAGCGTGTAACCGTATCTGGAGCCGCCGGCCAGGTCGGTGGCCCAGTTGCCGGGGTCCATGTAGCCCACGGCCACCATCAGGCCCGGGCCCCAGAAGGCCATGAGCTTGCGCCAGAACGAGGCATTGGCAGCCGGCACCTTGATGCTGGCGTACACCTCGCTCAGCGAATTGGCCCGGCGGGGATGCCGCCAGCCGGTTTCGACCGGGGCAGCAGGTTCGGTGATGGTAGCAGGCGGCACGTTGAATAATTGTTTCAACACAAATATACAGAATTTTAGGCTTGTCTAAAAATTGATTTCGACTGCCTTAAATACAGAATCCAGCCGAAAAGGTTTCACGGCTGGCCAAGCTTCATTTGGAATTAGGCCGGCGCTGAAACAGCGTGCGTTAATTACCGTGGTGGCATTGGCCGCACGCCGGGCGGCCATTGGTTGCCGCCGCGAGCCCGACCTTTGCCTTGAAAATTCCTTTGCATGACGCCTTCTCAAACCAAACACCGCTTCGGCCTGCTCTCCCTTGTGGTGAGCGTGGGGCTGGTGGCCATCAAGTTCTACGCCTACCACCTCACCCGCTCGCAGGCGGTGCTCACCGATGCGCTGGAAAGCATCATCAACGTTTTCACCAGCGGGTTTGCGCTCTACAGCCTCTACCTAGCCGGCCTGCCGAAGGACGAAAACCACCCCTACGGCCACGGCAAAATCGAAAATCTGTCCCTCGGTTTCGAAGGCGGGCTGATATTTATGGCCGGTGCCTTCATTCTCTACCACGCCTCGCGGGGCCTGCTGCACCCGCACGCCGTGGCCCGGCCCGACTGGGGCGTGCTGCTGCTGGCCAGCACGGCGTTCGTGAACCTCGGGGTGGGCTTCGTGCTGGTGCGCGCCGGCAAACGGCTGAAATCGGTGGCCCTGGTGGGCGATGGGCAACACCTCTACATCGATGCCCTCACGTCCATCGTGTCGTCGTTGGCGCTGGTTCTGGTGGCCGTCACGGGCGTGGTGCGCTTCGACACGGGCGCGGCTCTGTTGCTGGGGGGCTTCATTCTGGTGAACGGCTGGCGCATGCTGCGCCGCGCCGTCTCGGGCCTGATGGACGAAGCCGACACCGCCACCGTGGCCGCCGTCATTGCCGAGCTGCAGGCTCAGCGCCGCCAGCCCTGGATTGACGTGCACAACCTGCGCGTGCAGCGCTACGGCGCCAATTTGCACATCGACTGCCACATGCAAATGCCTTACTACTTCACCCTGGAAGAAGTTCACTCTCAGCTATTTGATATAGAAGAGCTTATCAAAGAGCGTTTTGCGGTGGATGTAGAGATGTTTGTGCACGCCGACCCTTGCACTTTCGCGGCCTGCTCCTTGTGCCTCATGGCCGACTGCCCGGTGCGCCTCCACCCGTTCCGCCACGAGGTGGTTTGGGACATCCACAACGCCGTGAAAAACGAGCGCCACCACCTGGCGTAAGCGGCTCCCGGCCGTCGGCGGCCGATAGGAAGGATGGTTGGCTTAGTGGACGTACCCTGAAGCTCCGCTGATTCAACCAGCATCCGCGACGCGCCCAACGCTGTTTTCATTATAGACTAAACACAAAAAAAGGGTGCCGCGATAATCGCGGCACCCTTTTTTTGGTGGATGAGGCTGGGCCAGGTGCTTAGCGCACTACTTCCAGCCAGCCTTTGGTCTGAGCACCTTTGCTGTTGGTCAGCAAGTAGTAGTACACGCCAGCGGGCTGGTTGTCGCCGCCCCAGTTGTTGGCGTAGTTGGTCGTCTCGTACACCTTGCGGCCCCAACGGTTGTAAATTTCCAGCTTGCTGTTCGTATTGGCGGTCGAAACCTTGAACACGTCGTTCTGCTGGTCGCCGTTGGGCGTAATGATGTTCGGAATCTGCAAGTCCGGCACAAACACTTCCAGCTTGGCGGTAGTGGGAGCGCAGGTCTGGCCGAAGCCCGATGGCGTAGTGGTGAGCGTAATGGTGTAGTAGCCAGCCTGCGTGAGTTGCAGCGGCGTGGGCGTATTGGCACTGCTGAAGGTCACCGGCGATTCGCTCACCGCGTCACCCAGAATGTCGCGCACGCGCTGGTACGTCCAAACGGAAGCCACCGATATGCCCGCTGGCGAATTCGTGGTGTTGGTGAAGTTGAAATACACGGGCGGACGCGACGTGGCCTTGCCATTCACCGGCGCGTCGAGTGCGCCGCTCGAGGTGAAGGCCGCGGTAACCGTCGGCAGTACGCGCACCACTACCGACGTCGTGTCGGCGCAGCCGCTCAGCGGGTTGCCCGAAATCGTCACGAAGTAGCGGGTCGTTACCGTGGGGGTTACGGTGGGGTTGGCTTTGGTCAGGTCGGCCGTTGCCAGGCCATTGGCCGGGGCAAAGCGGTAGGTGTAGGTATCGGGGAAGCCTGTGGGCGGCGTGGCCGAAGCCGTGAGAGTAGCCGGGCTGCCGGAGCACACGTATGCACTGCTGGTGCGCAGGCTCACCGCCGGACGGGGCACAATGGTAATCTGCGAGGTGGTGGTATTGGCGCAGCCGTAGGGCGAAGCACCGGTCACCGCTACCGTATAGGTGGTCGTAGTGGTGGGGCTCACCGTCAGGGTCGAGGTATTCACACCTGGGGTGCTAGCCGTCACGCCGGGGCCCGACCAGCGGTAGGTATACACATCGTTCAGGTTGCTGCCCACGCCGGCGGGGCGGGTGGTAGTAGCCGTCAGCACCACCTGTGTTCCGGAGCAGATGGTCGGTACCGAGCTCCTAATGGACACGATGGGCTGAGGCACTACGCGCACCAGCACCGAGGTCGTATCGCCGCACACGCCTTGGGCAAAGCCGATGGTGGGCGCAATGCGCAACAGGTAGCGGGTCGTCACGGTGGGGTTCACCACGATGTTGCGCGTGTTGGTTACGGCCGGCAGGCCGTTGCCGCCCACATTCGTGGTCCACTGGAATGTGTACACCTGGGCCTGCGTGGTGTTGGTAGCGATGCGGCGGATGGAGTCCGGACGCAGCACGTTGCCCTGGAGCGTGAGCGAGCCGCCCAGGCAGATGGAGGGCGGCACCTGGCCACCAATGCCGGGCGCACCCACCGTCGTAACGGCCTGGGCCACGTTGCCGCGGACGATGCGCAGAACCACTACGCGGTTTTGCACGCCTTTAATGGGGCAGGCATTGTCTTCAACCTTGAAGCTCAGCAGGATGGTGCGGCCCACCGTAGCGGGCGAAGGCTGGAAGAAGAATACGCCTTTGGGGTTGGTGGTGCCGTTGCCCGTCAGGCTGAAGGTACCCACATCGCCCGAGTCCAGGTAACGGGGGTCGGTGTTGATATTAACCGGCGTCGTCACGGTCAGCAGCTGGCCGGCGCTGGGCGTGCGCAGGTTGTCGGGGTCGGTGAAGTTGAGCTCTACGCGCGAGTAGTTGCAGCTGCGCACGTCAATCCGCGTCGTATCGGCGGTGTTTACCACGCCGGTGCCGGCGTTGGTGGTCACGGGGTTGGCCTGCACGGGGTTGGGCGTGCTGTTGCCACCGCAGTCAATCACAATCAGGTTGGCCTCGCGGCGCACCGTGCCGATGACGCGGCGCACGCCGTTGATGCGGCGGTACTCGGTGATGAGCACCGCAATCTGGTACTTGTTGGTTCCGCTGCCAACGGCCGCAGGCGTATAGATGCCGGGCGTGAAGGTGATGGTACGGGACTGCTGGTTGAAGTTGAACGTGCGCGCCACGCCGGTTCTCAGCGGGCAGCTGCCTACGGTATCGAGGCCGAGTTGAATGGGGTTGGTGGGGCTGTAGGTACCGCCCGGGATGCCCCCAAAGCTGAAGAAGCCGTTGCCACCGCCGGGGCAGGTGATGGGCGTGATAATGGGCGCGCTGCCGGGATAGGGCAGGTAGGTAGCGGGCGTGCCGCAAGCCTGCAACGGGGCGGCCAGCGAGTAAACCAGCGAGTCACCGTCGGCCTCCGTGGAGGAGAAAGTGATGGTGGTGCGCTGCTTCCAGCACACGTACTGAATCGGAATGTCCTGGGGGTCGAACTGGGGCGAGTTGTTGGCCACGGCCGTGGTGCCCTGGTTGCGGTTATCGAGGGTGGCTTCTACGTACAGGTCGCCGGCATTGATGTTGGCCAGCGCCGGGCGGGCATTCTGGAAAGTGCTCAGAATCCATTGCCCGGGGGGCAGGGTCACGGTAGCCAAGTAGTTATACACGTCGTAGTTCGGCAGGCCGGCCGGGCCCTGGCAGGGGCCCGCCGATACGGCGGCGCAGAACGGGTTACCGGCTTCAACAGCGCCTTGCTGTACAAAAGGAGTGGTCACGGAAGCGGTGGCGCTGCAGCCCCCGTTTTTGCAGCTCAGGTCGAACTGGCTGGGCGTGATGCCCGAACAGTCGCGATAGAGGCGGAATTTGACGCGATACTGGTTGTTGCCCAGCGACACGTAGGTCATATCACCGCCCAGCAAGTGGGAAGCGCGTGCTTCTTGTGCGCTGCCCATAAGCAGGCCACACGCAAAGAGCAGCAAGGTGAAAGAATGTAAGATTTTTCTCATGGGTGAAAAGGGGTAAATGGAGTAAAAAAACGCAAACCGGGTGGTTACTGACTAATCAGCGGACCAAGATACAGGTAGAAATACGGAGGGCCAAAAACTACCTAAAAAGGCGAATTGCAACGCAGCAAATTACGGGCCACACTTAACAAAATTTTGATGAAATGGAACTTATTTGTGATTTTTATTTAGTTCCCGATACCCACCTACTATGAGGGCGCTGTTTTGATAATCGGGTCTGTGGGCGGGCGCAGTAGGCGCCCCTCGCCAGCTCCCGGTGGTAGCGACGCCTCTTGGGCAACGCATTCGTATAAGCAAGGCCAACCGTATGGAGCCTGCGGGCCCCTGATTTGCTTTCTTTAAGGCCAGAATTGTCGGAAGCCGGTCGGAAATATTCCGGTCTTTTTTCTGACCCAAAAGTTGCCTGAACGGGCTGCCAACTAGTTTTTTGGCCCAACACCCTTCTTCTGCCCGGCTTGAAATACATTTGCTTTTTTGTATCTGCTTGAGCTTTCTTTCTACATTACATTGCCAAAAGCATGTTCCGCGGCGCTGCTTGAAAGCACAACCCAACGCTTTCCCACCCCCTTTTCCACCCGTATTGTTCAACCTTTTCCCTCTTCACCCCATGCATAAATCTTTACACGCGCGACAGCGCGGGCCCTTGAATTGGAGCTTGTTGCTGTTGGCGGCTCTGCTGTTCAACAGCGGTTCTCTTCGGGCTCAAACAGCCGACACGTATAATTTTGCGGCCAGCACCGGCACCTACACCCCTGTAACAGGCGGCACCACTGTTGCTTTTTCTTCGAGCGACGACGCCCTGTCGGCGTCTATCCCGCTGCCGTTCTCGTTCGTGTTCGACGGCAACACCTACACTTCCTGCAAGGCTTCTACGAACGGGTGGCTGACGTTTAACTCGGCCGCCTCGGGCAGCTCCCTGGGCAACGATTTGGCGACCGGCACCGCGAGTGAGCGGCCTCGTGTGGCGCCTTACTGGGACGACCTCAACGGTGGTACCACCGGCGTGGCACGCTACGCCACCACCGGCACGGCCCCCAACCGGGTGTTCACGTTTGAGTGGGCTGGTTGGGCCCGCTACCAGAACACGCCGCCCTCGTTTTCGATGCAGGTGCAGCTGGTAGAAGGCACCAACGTGGTGCGCTTTGCATACCGCCAGGAAACCAACCCCGTGTCCGGGGCTTCGGCGTCCATCGGCCTATCGGGCACCAGCTCGTTTTTGTCGTTGAACAACACCAGCAACTCGCCGTCGGTCAACTCGGCCGTTGAAACGGACAACATCTCGACGTTTCCGGCCACGGGCCAAATCTACACGTTCACGCCGCCCGTGGTGACGGCCTGCCCCACGCCGCGCAACCTGAACTCGGTACAGAGCGGCTCGTCGGTTGCGGTGACATTTACCGTGACCAACACTTCGGCGCCCGGCCCCTTTACCATTGTGTACGGGCCGGCAGGCTTCAACCCCAACCTGCCCAATTCGGGCACGAACTCTTACGCGACCACCACGTCGACCATTACGACGGCTATTCTCACGGGCCTCGCGGCGGGCACCACTTACCAGTTCTACGTGATGCAGAACTGTGGCGGCAGCACGGGCAACAGCAACTACTCCAGCGTTGGCACCTTCACCACCAACCCCAACCCGGCCGCTAACAACGAATGCACCACGGCCGTGGCCCTGCCGGTGGGCGCCGCCTGCACCACGCCCACCACGGGCGCCGTGTTTGGGGCCACGCAAAGCCTGCCGCCCACCACGGGCTGCACCAGCACGTCGGCCAACGACGTATGGTACTCGTTTGTGGCCAACGGTGCGACGCAGAGCATTTCGTTCACGCCGCAGTTTGCCGGCGTGCTGGATGTGCGCTCGGGCAATTGCACCACTTCGAACAGTATCTTCTGCACCTCGGCCACGGCGGGTAGCAACTCCACCAGCAACATCGGGGGCCTGACCAGCGGCCAGACGTACTACATCCGCGTGTATGCTTCGGGCAGCACGGCGCCGGTAGCGGCCAGCAGCACGTTTCAGCTGTGCGTGGCGACGGGCCCGGTGGGCCCGGCCAACGACGAATGCGCCAACGCCGTGCCCCTGAGCGTGGGCGTTACCTGCGCGTCCATTCTGACTGGCACGGTGCAAAACGCCACCCAGAGCCTGGCCCCCACGGCGGGCTGCGCGGGCACCAATGCTTTCGACGTGTGGTATTCGTTCGTGGCCACGGGCACTTCCCAGGTTCTCACCCTGGCGCCGCAGTTTAATGCCATTCTGAACGTGCGCTCAGGTCCTTGCGCTACGTCCACCAGCGTTTTCTGTGCACCGGCGGCTTCCACCACGATTGTCAGTACCGTCAACGGCCTGACCAGCGGCCAGACGTATTATGTACGGGTGTATCCGTCGACTGCCACGCCGCCGCCGACTTCCGCCGCCAGCACGTTCTACATCTGCGCTTCGGGCCGCCCCACGGCTGCCCGTGCGCAGGCCGACACCGAAGCCCTGCTGGTGTTCCCGAACCCGAGCAGCACCGGCCAGCTCACGCTGCGCTTGGCCGGCCCGACCGGCCCCGGCCAGGCCACCCTGCTCAACGCGATGGGCCAGACGGTGCGCCGCCAGCAGCTGAGCGGCGCAGCCGAGCAAACGTTCTCAACCCGGGCCCTGGCGGCCGGCCTCTACACCCTGCGGGTGACGGTGGGCACGCAGGTGCTCACCCGCAAAGTGGTGCTGGAATAAGCTGCTGAGCCATTGCTTGACGAAAGGTGAAGGGGCTGGCAACAGCTGGCTCCTTTACTACTTCCCGACGCTCCAGACCGGGCCAGTGGGCACCGGCTAAGCTAATTCGCTTTGGTACAAACGTGGGTGCTTGTGTGCACCACCGCGCTGCGGCTGCGGCCATCGCCCCGACAACCGGACCGCAGCCGCAGCGCCGGGCACATTGCCCAAAGCTTTCAAAATTTTCTGTTCTTATTCTTTCAAGTCATGAAATACACCGTACCCACAAACCATCTGACTGGTGCGCAAGCCGCCAGCACGCCGGCTTTGCGCTGGTGGCACCTTTCTATGCTGCTGGTGCTGTTGCTGATGGCGCCCAAGGCCTGGGCCCAGACGTATATCATTGGCACCAACCAAACCACCTGCGCCGGCACCATCTATGACTCGGGCGGAGCCAGCGGTGACTACGCCAGTAACGAAAACCTGACCACGGTGCTCACGCCGGGCACGGCTGGGTCCAAGGTGTCACTCACTTTCACGTCGTTCACAACGGAAAGCACCTACGATTACCTGCGCATCTACAACGGTCCCACGGCCTCGTCGCCGCTGATAGGCGCCTACACGGGCACCACCAGCCCAGGCACGGTGGTGGCCACCAATGCCACGGGCCAGCTCACGCTGGTGTTTACCTCCGACGGCTCGGTGACGTATGCCGGTTTCGCGGCCACTATTGCCTGCGTTACCAACGTTACTTCCATCACCAGCTTTACGCCTACCAGCGGCACCACGGGCGCCACGGTGGTGCTCACGGGCACGGGCTTCACCGGGGCGACGAGCGTGACGGTAGGCGGCACCGCGGTGCCGGTTTACACCGTGAACTCGGACACTCAATTGACGCTGACGCTGCCGGCCAATGCCATCACCGGCCCGATTTGCGTGACATCACCGGCCGGCACTGCCTGCTCCAGTGCCTCGTTCAACACGGGCAACCTGGTCTACCTCATCGGCACCGACCAAACGACCTGCTCGGGCACCATCTACGATTCGGGCGGAGCCAACGGCAGCTACGCCAACAGCGAGGACCTGACCAGTGTGCTCACGCCCGCCAACGGCTCGAAAGTGATTCTCACCTTCACGGCGTTCAACACGGAGAGCTGCTGCGACTACCTGCGCATCTACGACGGGCCGTCGTCCGCATCCACGCTGATTGGCGAATACCGCGGCACCACCGGCCCGGGCACCGTGCAGGCTTCGAACAACAACCCCACCGGCAAGCTCACGCTGGTGTTTCACTCCGACGGCTCGGTGACGAACCCGGGCTTCGCAGCCAACATTTCCTGCTCGACGCCGCCTACCTGCACCCCGGTAACCAACCTGACCGTGACGAACGTGACGGCCAGCTCGGCCTCGCTGAACTTCACGCCCGGCACGGGCAACACCAGCTACACGGTGACCTACACCCCGGCCGGCGGCGCGGCCCAGACCCGTACTGCTACGGCGTCGCCCATTGTGCTAACGGGTCTGGTATCGGCCACGGCTTACACGGTGAGCATCCAGTCGCTTTGCACCACGGGCTCCACCATCCTCACCACGGCCTCCAGCTTCACGACGCTGCTGCCCAACGACGAACCCTGCGGCGCCCTCAACCTGAGTGCCACGCCTATTTCGGCTTCGAACGTAAGCGCCACCACCAGCGTGCAGAACGGCATCAACACGCCGAGCTGCGCGGGCGGGCCGCTGCCCAAGGATGTGTGGTTCACTTTCGTGGCCAACGCCACGTCCTCCACGCTGACGCTGACGGGCAACGCCGCCGGCTCGGTGCGCGTGTTCACCACGCCGAACTGCTCGACGGGCTTGTTTAATGAAATCTTCTGCCGCGGCAGTGCCACCAACAACACCGCCCTGGGCACGGTATCGGTACCGGGCCTGACGGCGGGCCAGCGCTACTACGTGGCCGTGAATGGCGCCGGCAGCTCCGATGCGGCGGGCATCTTCACCATTTCGGCCACCAACGTGCTCAACGCCACAAAAACGCAGGCCAACACCGATGCCCTGGTGGTGTACCCCAACCCGAGCAACACCGGCCAACTCACCATCAAGCTCAACGAGTTGCGCGGTGCGGGCCAGGTCACGCTGTTCAACTCGCTCGGCCAGGCCGTGCGCGCCCAGGGCCTGACCGGTGCCGCCGAGCAAACCCTCTCCACGCAAGCCCTCGCCGCCGGCCTCTACACCCTGCGGGTGACGGTAGGCGAGCAGGTGCTGACCCGGAAAGTGGTGCTGGAATAGCCCATCGCCTTTCTTAATTGGCACAAAAAAAGAGCCGGCAATCTGCCGGCTCTTTTTTTGTGCCCGTTGGTTTTCGGCTATTCTACCACCAGCTTGCGGGTGGCGCGGCCGGCTGCGCCCTCGGCCTGCACGAGGTAGGTGCCGGCACGCAGCCCGCTCAAATCCAGCGTGGCGGTGGTGGCGGTGCCGACGGGCTGCAGCTCCCGCACAGCGCGGCCGGCCAAGTCGCGGACCGTGAGGCCAGCAGTGGCGGCGGGCAATTGCACGGTGGCCTGGCGGCGGGCCGGATTGGGAAAAATATTGAAGGCAAAAGCCCCAGCCGGGCGGGTGGCGGTGGCCACGTAGGCGCGGTTTTCGAGCACCAGAATGCGGTCGTCGGTGGCGGCGGGGGCGCCGCGGCCGTCGCGGTTGCTGGTGCCGATGTAGACCTTGCCCTGCGGCGACACGCAAATGGCGCGCAAACGGCCGAAGGTGGTCAGAAAGTCGACGCGGCTAGTGATGGCCGCGCCGGTGGCGTCGAGGGTAAGCTGGTTGAGCTTGCTGTCTTTCAGCACGGCCAGCAGCAGGCTGCCCTGCCAGGCCGGAATGGCCGGATGGTTGTAGTAGGCCAGGCCGGCCGGGGCAATGGTAGGCGTCCAGGTGGTGAGGGGCTCGCGCACGTTATTGGCGGCGCAGAACGTGGCTTCGGCGGGCAGGTTGCAGTAGCCTTCCACGTTGGGCCAGCCGTAGTTGCGGCCGGCTTCAATTTTGTTGATTTCATCGTCGTTGTTGGGGCCGTGCTCTGAGCTGTAGAGGCGGCCATCGGGCAGCTGCACGAGGCCCTGTGGGTTGCGGTGGCCGAAGGTGTAGACCGGGCTGTTGGCAATGGGGTTGCTGGCCGGAATGCTGCCGTCGAGATTCAAACGCAGGATTTTGCCATTGAGCGAAGCGGTGTTTTGTGCCTGGGGCTGCTGCTGGGCGTCGCCGGTGGTCATGAGCAGGGTGCCATCGGCCAGCACGAGCAGGCGCGAGCCGCTGTGCGACGTGGTGGCATCGATGCCGCCCAGCAGCACCAATGGCGCCGTGAGCGTGCCCGCCGCAGCCGAGTAGGTGTAGCGCACCAGCTTTTCCTTGAGGCTGCCGGCGCCGGTGTAGTTGTATACCACGTACACGTAGGGCGAAGTGGCAAACTGCGGGTGCAGGGCCAGCCCCAGCAGGCCGCTTTCGCCGGTGGGCGTCACGTCGGGCAGCGTGAGCAGGGCTTGCACCTGGCCCGTGGCCGGGTCGACGCGGCTGATGCGGCCGTAGCGCTCGGTCATCCAGATGAAATTGTCGGGGCCCCACACCAGTTCCCATACCGTGTTGAGGTTGGTGGCCAGGGCCGAAACCGTGACGGTGGTAGCGCCCACCGGAAACGTGCTGAGAGCTGGCGCCTGCGAGCAGGCCACTAAGGGCAGCGCCGCCGCCCAAAAGGCCAGCGCGGCATTACGTAAGTAGTTCATGGAAATAGGCCTATGATGATAAGAATGAAACAGAAAGCCCCTCCAACCGCTAACGAAACCCGCGCCCGGGCGGATGCCGCACCCGGCACTTTTGTAGCTTGCGGGCGCATTCCTTCCCCGCCTTCTCATGTCTGATTTTCTTACCGAAACCCACCCCAGCGGCTACACCCTCAGCACCGACCCGGCCCGGCTCGACATCACCGCCATTCACCGCTGGCTGAGCGAGGAATCGTATTGGGCCAAAAATATTCCGCGCGCTACCGTGGAGCGGGCCATTGCCAACTCCCTCAACTTCGGCCTCTACGCCCCCGACGGTGCCCAGGCCGGCTTCTGCCGCGTGGTGACGGACCGGGCCACGTTTGCCTGGCTCTGCGACGTGTTTGTGCTGCCCGCGCACCGTGACCACGGCCTCTCGAAGTGGCTGGTGCGCCAGATGCTGGCCCACCCCGACCTGCAGAACCTGCGCCGCCACCTGCTCGCCACCTTCGACGCGCACACCCTCTACCAGCGCTTCGGCTACGAGCCCCTGGACCGGCCCGACCGCTGGCTGGAGATAAAGAAGGACAAGCCGTATGGGTAAGTCCCGTGCCGGCTTTCCTGATTGAAAGAGCTATCAATATTAGTTGCTCCTGCCCCCATGTACTTGTTTCGCGCTTCTACCTTGCCTTTGGCAAAGCAACGGCCACGCTGGTTGCTGGTATTTTTCCTGAATATTTTCCTGACTTCCGGTGCTGACGCCCAGAAGCTGAACATCCGGAACGATGCCTTCTGGAGCACCACTGACGGCCAGCCCATTTACAGCCAGGGCGGCGGAATTTTTCCCTTCAAAGACCCTAAGTCCGGGCAGGGGAAATATTACTGGTACGGCGTGCACTACCAAGAGGCCGAAACCTACCGCAACGCCCCCAACAAACCCCTGCCCCAGGCGAGCTATGAATCGGTGACGTGCTACACGTCGACCGACCTGGTGCATTGGACGTCGGAAGGCGATGCGCTGACCAAGGCCGAGGCCCTGCCCGACGGCCGCCCCACCTGGGTGGGCCGCCTGGGCGTGGCTTATTTGAAGGAAACCGGCCAGTACGCCATGCTGGTGCAGCACGGCGCGGAGGTGCTCATTGCCGTGGCCAACCAGCCGGCCGGCCCCTTCAGGTGGCACCGGAAAATCAGCATGCTGGAACGCATCGGCACGACCAACACCGGCGACCAAACCGTCTTCACCGATGCCGACACCGGCACGTCGTACCTGGTGTATTCGTACGGGCGGGGCCGCAGCAAAATCTACGTTTCCGAAATTGGCCTACGCAATGGCCAGGTGGATTTGCTTGATTGCACCAAGGTTTTTGAGGGTGCCGGCCGCGAGGGCAACTGCATGTTTAAGTACCAGGGCAAGTACTACATGGCCGCCTCTAACCTGTACGGCTGGGATGCTTCGCTGGCTTATTACCTGGTTTCCGACAACATCAGGGGACCCTACGAGCCGGCCAATAATATGCGGGTGCTGGAGGGAGGCACCGACGATTACGCCCACGTCACGCAAACCGGTTTTTTTGTGAATGTGAAAGGCAGCCGGCAAGAAACGGTGCTGTATTGCGGCGACCGATGGGCCGATTTTGCCGGCAATGGCTTGGGCTACAACCAGTGGGTACCCCTATCCTTTGCCGGGGCCACGCCGTATTTCAACTCGCTGGGGTCGTGGAATCTGGATGCCAAAACCGGCGAGTGGGAAGTGGCAGCCGACAACAACTACGCGAAGAACGGGAGCTTTGAAGCCGACCGCAAACAAATGCCGAGCCCGGTGAAGCCGGTGCAAACCTACCTGCTGGGCTGGGAAACCACCGTGCTCAAAGGCAACGCGGTTTCGCTCGACACCGCCACCTCGCCCGTGCTCAACTACAACAACACCGAAGAGGAACGAAAAAGGGTTGTCGGCGAGAAAAGCCTCCATATCAGCGACAAAGTTCCGTTCGAGCGCCGGGTGTCGCAGGTCGTCCGCTCGTCGCCTTACGTGAAGCTACCCGACGGCTTCTACACGCTCACCGCCAATATTAAGAATACGCCGGGCTTTTCCACCTTGGAAATGTATGCCGAAACCGCTGGCAAGCACTTCGCTCACAAAGTGAAGCGGGCCAACCCATACTGGACCACCATTGTGCTCCAACACGTGCCCGTTAGAGAGGGCAAAGTTGAAATTGGTTTCCGGGCCTCTGGCGCCGCCAAAGCCTCGTGCCAGGTAGACGATGTGTCGTTGGTGAGAGAGAAGTGACGGCGTTCAGCTGTCAACGCGCTTCCTGAACCGTTCTACTTCGCCGGGCTCGTCCACTTGCTATCCCGCAGGCGAAAGCGCCACGGCAGCCCCGCTGCCTCGGCCCCGGCGTACTCCAGCCCGACGCGGGCGCTAACCACCACATCAACTTCTGCCACGTCCTCGCGGTGGTCTTCAAACCAAAGCACCTCGCCCGTCACGGGCAGGCCGGTGAGAGCGGGCGTGATGCCCAGCGCCTGACTCAGCAGGCCCGGGCCGGCGGTGAAGCCGCGCTTGGGAGCAGCCAGGCCGCGGCGGCGCAGCATTTCTTCGATGCCCAGGGTGGGCTCGATGGCCCGGATGAGGACGGCGTCGGGATGGGCGGCGTCGTGGGTGGCGATGTTGAACAGCGCGTAGCGGTTGTAGACGGTGTAGATGTAGGCCGCGCCGCCGGGCACGTGCAGGCCCTGCGCCTGGTGGCGCTTGCGCTGCAGATGCAGCGTGAGGGAGTTGTCGCCTTCGTGCCGATACGCCTCGGTTTCGACGACGCGCCCGGCGGTGACGACGCCGTTGAGGTTGGTGTAGAGGTGCTTGCCGAGCAGGTCGCGGGCAATGCTAAGCACGTCGGGGCGCTGGAAAAAGGCGGCGGGCAGCTTGGAATGCGGCATAAGTTTCAGCGGACGCGGTAGCGCAGCCCAATGCTCAGCAGCCAGTTCTGCTGCTGCCACGGCAGGCGCGTGGTGGGCTGCTCGTTCACGCGCAGGTCTACGTCGGCGGCGGGCAAATCGACGGTGGCGGTGCTGCGGAACAGGAAAAACCCGCTTTCCTCGTCCACTTGCAGCTGCGTTTTGCGGCGCAGCGGCACCAGGTAGCTGGCATCGGCCACCAGTTCGTACCGGTGGCTTAATTCCAGGCCGAGGCCGATGCTGGGGCGCAGGGCATCGCTCACGGTTTGAATGCGGGCGCTCAGCTCATCGGCGCCGAGGTGGGTGCCGGCCACGCGCAGGCCGCCGTCGGGGTTGTCGAAGGAGCCCAGCGGCAGGCCCACCGTCTGGCGGAGGTAGCCCAGGCCGGCCCGGCCGTAGAGCGGGCGGTGGCCGGGGTTGAAGTTGTGCTCATAAGCTAGGCCGGCCTCCCAGCCGTCGCCCTTGAACTGCCGGTAGAGACGCTGCGTGGCTAGGCGCACCGCCAGCTTCTTCGTCAGGGCATACTGGTATTCAAACTGGGTAAAGACGGTCAAATCCTGCGCATTCACTTGGGCCGTGCGCTGCACCTGCAGGCCGTAGCCGGCCGGCGCGTACGCCACCGCCAAGCCAGCGCCGGGCACGGCCAGCGGCCAGGCGCCCAGGTGCCAGCCGTAGCTGAAGCGCTTCAGGAAGCGGTCGAAAGCGCTCAGCTGCTTCTGCTGCGGGTCGGTGCCGGCCTCGGCCGCGGGCCTGAACAGGGAGTCGGCCTGCAGCTGGCGCTTTTGGTCGAACAGGATTTTTTGCACCGCCGCCGGGGGCAGCAGTGTGGTGTGGCCCTTCCAAAAGGCCGAGTCGTAGGCCACGGTGTTGCGCAGAAACACGTCGTAGAGCTGCGCCCGCTCCACGTAGCCGGGCCGGGGCGTCTGGGCCGTGTCGATGGCCGTGGTGAGAAATTCGCCAAAGTATTTCAGCGGTGGGCCGACGGGCAGTTTGGCCGTCGTTTGCCACCACACAGTTTTCAGGTGCCAGCGGCCGGCATAGAACTGGTACGCCACGCGCAGGGCGCGCGAGTCGGCCACGTCGCGCGCGCCCCGGTTGAGGCCGGCGGGCGTGTAGTGCCACTCGGCTCCCAGAAAGGCGTAGCTGTCCTGCTCGATGTACATGCGGCCCTCCAAAGTAGCGCGGTGGTTGCCCGCCTTCGGCCCGAAGGTGATGACGTAGACCGGCCGGTCCTGAAACGTGCTGCCGGGCGCTAGGCGGTAATCATAATCTTTGAAATGGGCTGGGTCGATGAAATCTGAGCGGCGGTGCACAAAATCGCCCATGTGCGCGATGAACGGCCCGCCCGCCCAGTCGATGCGAATGGGCGTACGGTCGCGCCGCAAATCGACCTTGCGCGACTGCTTTATCTGGATTTCGCCCTCCGCCGTGCGCTTTCTGTACGACTCCTTGAAGGCCAGCACCAGCCCCTCGGCCAGGTAGCGCGGCTGCCCGGCCGGGTCGTTGTCCGACTCGCGGTAGAAGCCCGTGAGCTGGGTGGGTCGCACCGGGTAATTGCGCGGAATGCGCGCCACGGCCTCCCGTACGATGCCCAGCACCGAACCCGTCACCTGCACCTCGCCCAGCGCGGCCGGGCTGATTTTCAGCTCAATGCGCAGCTCCGGCCCCGGCAGCGGCGGCAGGGCGCGGGTGTATTTGCGGTAGCCCAGCAGGGCCACTTCCAGCCGCTCGCCCAGCAGCGCCGCCGGAATGCTCAGGGCAAAGCGCCCTTCGTCGTTGGTGCTCGTGCCGATGCGGTTGTCGGCCACGCCCACCTGCGCGTTCGGGATGGGCTGGTGGGTTTCGGCATCAAGCACTTGGCCGCGCAGCAAAACTGGCCCCTGCGCCAGCGCGGGCCCGGCTAGCAAAACCAGCCAAACCAAGTGCAATAGGCGGAGCATTGAAAGCGTTAGCAGTTTCACCATAAAATGGCTTAAGAAAGCGGATTAGCTGGGGTGGGCGGCCTTCATCCGGTACTCGCGTCGCGAAGAAACGGCCGGACTCGGACTACTTACGGTTTGGCAAATTATTCAACAACCACCGGCTTCTCAACGACGCGAATACCAGGGGCAGTATTCGGGCTGTAGATTTTTACGCTTTTCAACAACCACCGCTTTTTCGCCGTAACAATCTACTACGCAATTGCTTTACCGCACTAGGAAAATAACCGCCGCGCTGGGAGTGCTGGGCCTGGCGGGATGCCGGGCGTTCGACCCCGCGCTGCTCGCGCCCACCTCCGACCCTTTGCCCGTCCAACTGCCGCCCCTGGTGGCCGAGGTCCGGCTGCCGCATTTTTCCGTCAGCCGTGATTCTCAGGCCGTGGCCACGGATGTTCGCACCCTGTTTGGGCGCGAAGTGCGCGAGGTACTGGCCGACTCTTCCGGCGCGCCCCGGGGCTTCGCGGTGCTCACCGCCCGCCGCGTCCGCTACGGCACAGGGCCGGTTTATTCGTACATCTCGGGCCTGGCGTTTGGCGGGCTCGCCCTGTTGGGGTTGCCGATGGCCCGCTACCGGTGCGCCGTCGACGTGCAGCTCGACGTGCGCAACCAGCGCCGCGAATTGATAGGCACTTACTATGCGCAAGGGCAAGCCAAGGCCACGGCCGGCCCCTACAGCCACGCCAACTACGCCCAGCCCGAGCGGGTGCTCTACGTGCAGTGCGTCCGGCAAGGGCTGGCGCAGATTATGACGCAGCTCCAGCCCGAAATCCCCCACCTTCGGGAGGAGCTGGCGCCGTAAGGCTAGCTACCGGCCACCGCCCACTTGCCCACCAGGTACTCGGCAATCTGCACGGCGTTGGTGGCGGCGCCTTTGCGCAGGTTGTCGGCCACCACCCACATATTGAGGGTGCGGGGCTGGGTTTCGTCGCGGCGCAGGCGGCCCACCAGCACGGCGTCCTTGCCGTGGCTATCTTTGGGCATGGGGTAGCGGTTGGTGCTGGGGTCGTCCACCAGCTCCACGCCGGGCGTGTTGGCCAGGATTTCGCGCACTTCGGCCAAGTCGAATTCCTTCTCAAACTCCACGTTGATGGATTCCGAGTGGCCGCCCATCACCGGAATCCGCACGCAGGTGGCCGTGACACGGATGCTGTCGTCGCCCATGATTTTTTTGGTCTCGTTCACCATCTTCAGCTCTTCCTTGGTGTAGCCGTTGGGCTCGAACACGTCGATGTGCGGCAACACGTTCAGGTCGATGGCATGCGGGTAGGCGGGGTTGGTGGCGGGCTGGCCAGCGCGCTCTTCCAGCAGCTGGTCCACGGCTTTTTTGCCGGTGCCAGTCACGCTCTGGTAGGTGCTCACCACAATGCGCTGCACTTTGTAGGCCTTGTGCAAATCATTCAGGGCCACCACCATCTGAATGGTGGAGCAGTTGGGATTGGCAATGATTTTATCTTCCGGCGTGAGGGTGTCGGCGTTCAGTTCGGGCACCACCAGCTTTTTGGTGGGGTCCATGCGCCAAGCCGAGGAATTGTCGATGACGGTGGTGCCCACGGCAGCAAAGCGCGGCGCGTGCTCTTTGCTCACCGAGCCGCCGGCCGAGAAAATGGCAATGTCGGGCCGGGCCGCAATGGCGTCGTCCATGCTCACCACGGGGTATTTTTTGCCCAGAAACTCCACCACTTGGCCCACCGACCGGGCCGAGGCCACGGGCAGCAGCTCGGTGAGCGGAAACTGACGCTCGGCCAGCACTTTCAGCATCTCGGTGCCCACCAAACCGGTGGCACCCACAACAGCAATTTTCATGGATAAAGCAGAAATATAAAAAGCTGCCCCCTGGCGGGGGAAGCAACTGCAAATGTCGCCACAAATGGACTACTTTAGACGTCGCGTAGGCCAGCACTGCGCTTTTGAGTCGTTTGTCATCCTAAGCGTAGCGAAGGACCTTATCACGTTAGAACCATTGTGCTAGTGTGATAAGGTCCTTCGCTACGCTCAGGATGACAGGCGTTTGTCCTTCACTCCTCATTGGCTTCGATGAAACACCTTTACCTGCTGCTCCTATTGCTGCTGCCTGTTTTCGCCCACGCCCAGCTGCGCGACGATTTCACCGACGGCAACTTTACCGCCAACCCGGCCTGGGCCGGCGACGCGGCCAGCTTCCAGGTGCTCACGCAGCAACTGCAAAGCAACGGGCCGGCCGTAACGCCCACCACCATTGCCCTGAGCACGCCCTGCCAGGCCAGCACGGGCACTGTGTGGGAATTCTGGGCCAACCTGAAGCTGGCCACCAGCTCCGGCAACCTGGCCGACGTGTGGCTGATGGCCACCCAGAGCGACCTGAAAAACACCAGCAATACCGGCTACTTTATACGTCTGGGCGGTACCGACGACGAAGTGAGCCTGTTCCGCAAAGACTCGACCCGCGCCGCCGTGCTCGTCATCGACGGCCTGAACGGCACCCTGGCCAGCACCACCAACAACCTGGTGCGCGTGCGCGTGACGCGCACCACCGCCAACCGCTGGACGCTGGAGCGCGACCTCACCGGCGGCCGCAACTTCGTGGCCGAAGCCGCCCAGCCCATCGATGGCACCTACCAGCGCAGCGCCTACTTCGGCGTGTCGCTGCTCTACTCCTCGGCCAACTCGCGCAACTTTGCCTTCGACGACTTTGCCGTAACCGACGCCACCGCGCCCACGCTGCTGCGCGCCCAGCCCATCGACTCCCGTTTAGTCGACGTTGTTTTCAACGAGGCCATGGACCCGGCCACGGCCACCAACCCCGCCAACTATCGCCTGCAGAGCGGCGCCGTGCCCACGGCCGCGCGCTTCTTTTCCAGCGCCAACACCCAGACGGTGCGCCTCACTTTTGGAACCGATTTTGCGACCAGCAACGTGCTGGAAGTGCGCAACGTGGCCGACCTCTACGGCAACGTGGCCACCGGGCCGCTCACGGCTGCCTTCGCCGGGCCGCCGGTAGCGCCGCAGGTAGGCGACTTGATTATCAGCGAAATATTTGCTGATGAAACGCCGCAGGTGGGTTTGCCACTGTCGGAATACGTAGAGATTTACAACCGCAGCGTCACCAAAGTCCTTAGCCTGGCGGGCGTGAAGCTGGGCAAGCCCACGAGCACCACCACGTTTGCCGTGTTTGCCGACACGGCCAAACTGCTGCCGGGCCAGTACGCGGTGGTGTGCGGCAGCACGCGCATTAGCCAGTTTGTGCAACCCGGCATCAAGGTGTATGGGCCCACCAATTTTCCCTCGCTCAGCAACGGCGGCGACCAACTGGTGCTGCGCGGACGCGACGGTCGTACCCTATTTGAGGTGACATACTCCGACACCTGGTACCGCGACGCCAAGAAAAAGGACGGCGGCTGGAGCCTGGAAATGATTGACGCCAACAACTACTGCGCCGGCGCCAACAACTGGACGGCTAGCACCGACCCGCTGGGCGGCACGCCGGGCAAAGTGAATTCGGTGCGCGCTGCCAACGCCGATGCCACGGCCCCCACCCTGCTGCGCGCCGTGGCCCTGAATGCCACCACCGTCCGCGTCTACTTCTCTGAAAAGCTCGACAGCGCCACTGCTGCCAGTGCCGCCCGCTACGCCCTGGCCGCCCCCGGCCCGGCCGTAGCTCGTGCCGCGCCTGTGGCGCCTGATTTCCGGCAGGTGGACCTGACGCTGGCCGCCGCCCTGACGCCCAGCCGCCCCACCACCCTCACCGTGCAAACGGCCACCGACTGTGTGGGCAATGCCAGCGGCCCCTTGCAATCGGCCACGCTGGCGCTGCCCGAAGCGGCCGTGAGCGGCGACGTGGTGATAAACGAGCTGTTGTTTAACCCGCGCACCGGCGGCGTGCGCTTCGTGGAGCTGCTGAACCGCAGCACCAAGTTCATCGACCTGCAGGGCTGGCAAATCGGCAACCTCAAGCCCGATACCAGCGTGGATGCCGACGTGCTGAGCACCGCGCCGCTGGTGCTGGCGCCGGGCCAGCTGCTGGCCTTCAGCACGAGTACGAGCACCATCGTTTCGCAATACCCGACCAGCAGCGACGAGGCCAATTTGGTGCAAACGGGTGGTTTTCCGACCTTTCCGGACGCCAGCACGGCTTTGCTGTTCAACGCCACGGGCATTGAAATTGACCGCTTTGCCTACAGCAAAACCATGCACCTGAGCTTGCTGGCTTCGCAGGAAGGCGTGTCGCTGGAACGCATTCGGGCGGCGGGACTCAGCAACGGCAGCAACTTCCACTCGGCGGCCAGCGCCGTGGGCTACGCCACGCCCGGCCGGCCCAACTCGCAGGCCCAGGATGCGGTGGGCGGCGACCAGGAGTGGGCCGTGGCGCCCGAAGTTTTCACCCCCGACGATGACGGCCAGCAGGACTTTGCCACCCTCAACTACCACCTCGACCAGCCCGGCTACGCCGCCACCGTGACGGTATACGACGCCCTGGGCCGCCTCACGCGCCGCCTCGTGCGCAACGAAACCCTGCCCACCACCGGCTTCGTGCAGTGGGACGGCATCGATGACCGGGGCCACAAGGCGGCCGTGGGCTACTACATCCTGCTGGTTGAATTATTCCGCCCCAGCGGCGGCGAAAAGCGCGAATTCAAGAAGACCGTAGTGCTGGGCGCCCGGTTTTGACGCGACGCCTAGCAGGCCGCGCCGGTCATTGCGAGGGCGCAGCCCGTGGCAACCGAAGGTCAGCGTAGCTAATCCTTCCTATCAAAACCAGACACTTCCTTTTACCAGAAAGCCCCGACACTGCACAGTGTCGGGGCTTTCTGGTTGTTTAAAAAAGGGCCTTAAAACACTTAAAAAGGGCTTTATCACTTATCAGAGTTGGTCGCTGCGAACAGGACGGATTGCTTCGCTGCGCTCGCAATGACAGGCGGGGTCTTTGCCAGTCCCATTAAACCCCGCCCACTGGTTCGCGTCTTAAAGACATGAACAGCGCCCAGCAACTCCAGCACCTGTACTGGCGCGCCGGCTTCGGCCCGCGCCCCCAAGACGTGGCCGCCGGCCTCAGCCCGCGCAAGGCCCTGCGCCAACTCCTGCACGATTCGGAGAAATACGAGCCCTTGGTCGGCCCGGCCCTCAGCTACGCCGACCCGCAGGGCATGGCCATGACCGACCCGGCTTCCATCAAAGGCAACCCCGTGCCGAACGGCATGGTGACCACGCCCGACCAGCCGGCGCCTCCCGGCGCGCCCGTGCCGCCGGTGGCGCCCATGCGCCCGCGGGCGGCTTTCCGGGGCGGCACCATTGCGGCCGGCGTGCCGCGCCTGCGCCGCGCCGACCTCACGCCCGAGCAGCGCAAGATGCAGAACGAGGGCATCCGCGACGCCTTCAACAACATGAGCACGGCCTGGATGGACCGCATGGCTACCTCGCCCGCTCAGCTGCGCGAAAAAATGGTACTGTTCTGGCACGGCCACTTCGCCTGCCGCGTGCGCCAGCCCGATGCCGCCCTGAGCCTGCACAACGCCATGCGCCAGCACGCCCTGGGCAAATTCCCGGATTTGCTGCTGGCCGTGAGCCAGGAGCCGGCCATGCTACAGTTCCTCAACAACCAGCAAAACCGCAAGGAGCACCCCAACGAAAACTTCGCCCGCGAGGTGATGGAGCTCTTCACACTGGGCCGCGGCAATTACACCGAAAACGACGTGAAGGAAGCCGCCCGGGCCTTCACCGGCTGGGGCTACGACTACCAAAGCCGCTTCAAGTTCCGGGAGCGGGAGCACGACGCGGGCCCCAAAACCTTCCTCGGCAAAACCGGCAACCTGACGGGCGAGGATGTGCTGACGCACATCATGGCGCAGCCGGCGGCGGCCACATTCTTGGTCACAAAAATCTACCGCTTCTTCGTGAACGACGTGCCCAACCCGGCGCACATCGAGCCATTGGCGCGGGACTTCCGCAAGAGCGGCTACGACCTGGCCGATTTGATGGAGCGCCTGTTTTCGGCCGATTGGTTTTATGAGCCGGCTAATGTGGGCACGCACATCAAGAGCCCGGTGGAACTGCTGGCCGGCATCCGGCGCACGCTGAATGTGAAGATTGACAACAGCCAGCCACTGCTGGGCTACCAGCGCGCGCTGGGCCAGAACCTGTTTCAGCCGCCGAACGTGGCGGGCTGGCCCGGCGGCCGCAACTGGATAGATTCGTCGTCGCTGCTGCTGCGCCTGCAGCTGCCGGCCATTCTCTTCAAAAACGCTGAGTTTGCGGTAGCGCTCAAGCAGGACGAAAACGACATCGCGCCCAACATGACAAAGGCTGAGCGCACCGTGCGGCCCGGCGCGGGCGCCCACCTGCCGCTGGCACCACTGCAACAGCTGCTGGGCGCCACGCCCGCTACCCAGCAGCCCGAGAAGCTGAGTTCCTTTCTGCTGCAAGCCAACATCCGGCCCGAGAATCTGCAGTTGGTGCAGCAGGCCGCCGCTCAGAAAGAGCCCGCCGAAGCCTTGCGCGCCACGCTGGTGAGCTTGCTGAGCTTGCCGGAGTACCAGCTGGCGTAAGCTAGCTGATGATGGATTTTATGAACGTCATGCAGAGCGCAGTTAAGCATTTCGCTCGCCACTACTAATCTTTATTAACGATTGAATTGCTGCCCCACGCGAGATGCTTCGCTACGCTCTGCATGACGTGCTGATATTTTAGCTACCTCCCTTTCCACTCCTTTCGAAAACAAACTTATGGCTACCACCCGCCGCGAATTCCTCCGCAACTCTGCCCTGGCCAGCACGCTGCTGCTGGTGCCCAAGTTTCTGCACGCCCTGGACCGGGGGCCGGGTCTCGCTCAATTGCGCGACGCGGCCGGCGCCCGGCGCCTCATTGTGGTGCAGCTCGGCGGCGGCAATGATGGGCTGAACACCGTCATTCCTTATAAAAACGACCTTTACTACAAAGCCCGGCCCACGCTGGGCATCAAGGAAGCCGACGGCATTCTGGCGCTGGACAAGGATATGGGTTTGCACCCGGCTTTGAAAGGGCTGAAAGGGCTCTACGACCAGGGCCAGCTGGCCGTGCTAAACGCCGTGGGCTACCCCAACCCCGACCGCTCGCACTTCCGCTCAATGGACATCTGGCAGTCGGGCTCGGGCTCCGACCAGGTGGTGAGCACCGGCTGGCTGGGCCGCTACCTCGACTCGAACTGCGCCGACTGCCAGCGGCCCTACAACGGCCTCGAAATAGACGACACGCTGAGCCTGGCCATGAAGGGCGCCCAGCGCAAGGGCCTGGCCCTGAAAAACGCTGATAAATTCCACCAAATCACCCAGAACCGCTTCCTCTCGAAGGTGAGCAAGGAGGCCGCGCCCGAACACCACGACCAGGTGGACTACCTCTACAAGACGCTGGCCGAAACCGCGTCGTCGGCCGATTACCTGTACGACAAGTCGAAGATTTACAAGTCGACGGTAGCTTACCCAAACTCCGACTTCGGCAAAAACCTGAAGACTACCGCCGAGCTGATTAACTCTGGCGTGGAGTCGCGGGTGTACTACCTGGCCTTATCGGGTTTCGACACCCACGTGCGGCAGCAGGAGCAGCAGCAGCGCCTCTTCACCGACCTCGGCAACGGCCTGGCCGCCCTAGCCGACGACCTGCGCCAGCACGACCAGTGGGACAATACGCTAGTGCTGGTGTTCAGCGAGTTTGGCCGGCGCGTGGGCCAGAACGCCAGCAACGGCACCGACCACGGCACGGCCAACAACCTGTTTCTGGCTGGCGGCGCCCTCCAGAAAAAAGGCGTCCTCAACGACGCTCCCGACCTCGCCAACCTCGACCAGGGCGACCTGCGCCACCAGGTCGATTTCCGCAGCATCTACGCCAGCGTGCTCAAGGACTGGCTGGGGGCCGATGATGCGGCCATCCTCGGCACCGGCTTCGAGCGCATGCCGGGACTGGTATAGTCGGCTTCATCTTTCCAACTTAACCGCCCGGTTTTCTGACAGGAAGCCGGGCGGTTTTGTATGCGGTGGAGTAGCTTGCGCGCTCATCGTTTTAGCTACCCATGAATCGATTTTTCCGCGTTGTCGGCCTGCTGGCAGGCCTGGTCATTTCGCCGGCTCTCAGCCAGGCCCAAACCACCCCGGCCGCCTACACCGGTCCGCGCTACCCCGGCGGCCCCGATTCGCTGCGGGCATTGATGTACCGGAGCGCCCGGCTGTTCGGCGCCGGGCAAACCGGCCTGGCCGTGGTGCGCGTGGAGCTGAAAGACGGCCGCGAACCCATGAACCTCAAGGTGTGGGGCACCAACCCACCCGAGCTCATGCAGAATAAAGCTACCCAAGGCGCTCTGAGCTACCTGCAAACCCGCATGCTGCCCTGGGAGCCCGGCACCCCCGACCCGGATGCCAAGCCCGGCCGTGTGCCGCGCACCTTTGTCGCGCTTGATTTTTCGCTCCCGCTGGCTGCGCAACCCTATGCCTATGCCGACACTGACCCGGGTTTCCCGGATTTTGCCGCGCTCTTGCGGGCGCAGCGCAACGTCTATCTCGAGCGCGCCCTGGCCATGCCTTCCATCCTCGCCAATCTGACTTCGCCCAAAAAAGGCCTGTCGACCTACATGCAGATGCAGACGAAATACCCAGCGGAGGCGCTGCGCGCGCACCAGCAGGGCGCAGTTTACGTGTATTTTGAGGTGGCTCCCAGCGGCGCCATCGAACACGCCCAGATTATCAGTTCGGCCGGCGAGACCCTCGACGCCGAAGTGCTGCGCGTGGTGAAGACGCTGCCCGCAGCCACCGTGCCGGCCATGCTGCGGGGCCAGCCCGTGCGCATTTTCTACGTACTGCCGATGACCTTCAAAATTCAGTAGCCCTACTTACCAAACACCGCGCTGGCTAGTGCCAGCACCGCCCGGCGCGTGGGCTCGGGCTGCTCCAGGTACGAGAGGTGGCCGCTGCCTTCCAGAAACAGGGCCGAGCCCACGGGCGGCAGCGCGGCCTGGCGCACGGCATCTTCAAAATGCACGGCCACGTCGTGCTTGCCGGCCACCATCAGCACCGGGAAAGCGGCTTTGCTGAGCACGGCGGTGCGGTCGGGCCGCGCGGCCATGCCGCGCAGAGCGCCGATGATGGTGCTGGCCGGCGTGGCTTTGCCGATTTCTTCGAGCAGGCCGCGGGCGTCGGTCAGGCGGTCGCGGTTGGTGGGCGCGAACAGCGGGCGCACGAACGATTCCATGAACTTGGCCACGCCGTATTTCTCCACGAAGCCGATGTTCTTTTCGCGGTTCTGGCGCTTCTCGTCGGTATCGGCCAGGGCGGTGGAGTTGATGAACGCCAGGCCGGCCACGCGCTGGGGCCAGCGCTCGGCCAGGGCCAGGGCCACGTAGCCGCCCATGCTGTGGCAGACAAGCAGCACCGGGTGCGGGCAGTCTTTCTGGTTGAGGTAGTCGATGACGTGGCGGGCCTGGGCTTCCATCGAGAAGTCGGGCACGGGCGCCAGGTTGGTGCCGTGGCCGGGCAGGTTGGGCATCAGCAGCCGGTAATCGTCGGGGAAGGAGCGGGTGAAATCGGTCCACACCTCGCGGCTTTCGGCAAAACCGTGGAGGAAGACGATGGTGGGCAGGTTGGAGGCAGGCGTCATAAGTGACAAAAGTAGCGTTAGGCGCCGGGCTGCGCGCCGGGCGGCGGCTCCTGCCCGCCGTGCATCGATGAAGCCCGCTCAAACAGCTGCGGCTGCAGCACCACCTGCCGTTGCGAAAACGGCGCGCTACCCGCCTCTACCAGTTCCGTGAACAGGCGGAAGGCGGCCTGGCCCATCTCCTCGCAGCGCTGGTCGACGGACGTGATGTTGGGCTCTGCCACCAGCGTCAGGGCCTCGTTGCTGAAGCCCACGAGGGCCACATCCTGCGGCACACGCACGCCCCGGCTTTTGAGCAGCTGCAGGGCGCCCAGCGCGGCCGAGTCGCCGGCCGAGAACACGGCGTCGGGCGGGTTGGGCAGGGCCAGCAGCTGGGCCATGGCGGCTTGGCCGCCCTCCACGCTCATGTCGCATTCCACGATGAGGCTTTCGTCGGGCGTGGTGTCGCTGCTGCTCAGGGCGTCGAGGTAGCCCTGGCGGCGGTTTTTGTAGATATTGAGATGCTGCGGGCCGGCCAGGTGCGCGATGCGGCGGCAACCCTGCTCCAGCAAGTGGCGTGTGGCCAGAAACGCGCCCTGCTGGTCGTTCAGCACCACGGAGTTGATGTGGTCGCCTTCCAGCACGCGGTCGAAAAACACCAGCGGCACACCCTGCTTGCGTACTTTTTCGAAGTGGCGGAAGTCGCGCGTGGTGCGCGACACCGACACCAGAATGCCCGCCACCTGGGCGCTGAGCAGCGTTTCGATGTTGCGCCGCTCCTGGGCCACGTCTTCGTTCGACTGGCACATAATCACGCTGTAGCCCGCCCGGCTGGCGGCGGTTTCGATGCCGTGCACCACCGAGGCAAAAAAACGGCCTTCGATGTAGGGCACCATCACGCCCAGCAGCTTACTGCGGCCCTTGCGCAGGGCCGCGGCCAGGTGGTTGGGCTGGTAGTTGAGCTTTTTGGCCAGCTTGAGCACGGCCTGCTTGGTGGCCGGCCCGATGCTGTGGTGGTCGCTCAGGGCCCGCGAGATGGTGGTCATGGACACACCCAGCTCCCGGGCCAAATCGGCCATGGAAACGGGGCGAACAGCTTCCGAAGAAGCATCTGGACGGGGGCGACGGGCAGCCATGGGAATGCGGCGCAACGGAAACAGTTGCCCGTAAAGCTACTGCGGACGCGGTGTTAAGCAGGTATTATGAACGTCATGCAGAGCGCAGCGAAGCATCTTGCCCGCCACCACTAATCAATCCAATTGAGTCACTACCGCAAGCGAGATGCTTCGCTACGCTCTGCATGACGTTCTACCTTTTTCCTTTCTCCTCGCACATTATCCCGTATAGCTTGAAATCAACGCCATTCTTTCCGGACCTTTGGCGCACTAACTCAACCGCACCTCTATGAACCCTCTTGTTGACATCCGTCAGTTCGACCAAAGCCTGTGGCTGGACTTCATCAGCCGCCCTATCATCATCGACGGCAAGCTGCAACACCGCATTCAGAATGAAGCCCTGCGCGGCGTAACCTCGAACCCGGCCATTTTCGCCAAGTCCATCGGCGACACGGCCGACTATGATTCGGCCATCAAGGCGCTGGCTTTGCAGGGCAAAACCACCGACGAAATCTACACCAACCTGGCCGTGGCCGACGTGCAGGCCGCCTGCGACCTATTCCGCCCGCTCTACGACGGTGCCGGCCACGGCTCCGACGGCTACGTGAGCCTCGAAGTATCGCCCGAGCTCGTGAACGACACCGAAGGCACCATCGCTGAAGCCCTGGCCCTCTGGAAAGCCGTAGACCGTCCCAACGTGATGATAAAAGTGCCGGCCACCCTCGAAGGCCTGCCCGCCATCCGCCGCCTCATCTCAGAAGGCGTGAACGTGAACGTGACCCTGATTTTCGGCCTGGAGCGCTACCGCCTGGTGGCCGAAGCCTTCATCGCCGGCCTCGAAGACCGCGCCGCCAAAGGCGAGCCGCTGTCCCGCATCGATTCGGTGGCCAGCTTCTTCCTGAGCCGCATCGACGTGCTGATTGACCCGCAACTGGAAAAAATCGCGGCCGAAGGTGGTGAGAAAGCCAAACTGGCTGAAAGCCTCGTGGGCGAAGTGGCCATTGCCAGCGCCAAGCAGGCCTACCAGATTTACAAGGAAGTTTTTGCCGGCCCGCGCTGGGAAGCCCTGGCCGCCAAAGGTGCCGAAACCCAGCGCCTGCTGTGGGCCAGCACCGGCAACAAAAACCCCAAATACGACAATCTGCGCTATGTGGACGGCCTCATCGGCCCCAATACAGTGAACACCGTACCGGTGGAAACGCTGGACCTGTTCGGCAAAAGCGGCAAGGTGGCCGTCACCATCGAAGACAACCTGGAGCATAGCAAAGACGTGCTGGCCCGCCTGCCCGAGCTTGGCCTGAACTTGGAAGAGCTGACTCAGCACCTCGAAGAAGATGGCGCCCAGAAATTCAAGGAGCCCTTCGGCAAGCTGCTGCAGTCCATTGAAAAGAAGCGCGCCCTAGCCCTGGAAGACCAGATAGACGAGGCCAAGATGGAGCTGGGGAAATACCAAGCCGACGTGGATGCGCAGATTGAGAAATTCAAGGCCGACAACTTCGTGCACGGCTTCTGGGACAAGAAGGCTGACCTCTGGACCAACGACGAAGCCGGGCAGCACAGCATCCGCAGCTTCATGGGCTGGCTGCGCGTGGCCGAAACCATGGTGGGCCGCGTGACCGAAATCGAGCAGTTCGTGGCCTCGGTGAAGGCCGCCGGCTTCAAGCACGTGGTGGTGATGGGCATGGGCGGCAGCACCATGGCCCCGATTGTGTTCAAGTCGTCGTTCCCGCAGGGCGAAAACGGCCTGCCCATCTCGGTGCTCGACACCACTGACCCCGGTACGGTGCGCGAAATTGAAGCCTCGGTGCCGTTGGCTGAAACGCTGTTCATCGTGGCCAGCAAATCCGGGACCACGGCCGAGCCGCTGGCATTCGGCGACTATTTCTACGCCAAAGTCAAAGAAATCAAGGGCGACAAGGCCGGCGAGAACTTCGTGGCCATTACCGACCCGGGCTCCAAGTTCGTGACCGACGCCACGGCCGCCAACTACCGCCACATCTTCCTCAACTTCCCCGAGGTGGGCGGCCGCTTCTCGGCCCTCACCTACTTCGGTCTGGTGCCGGCCGCCCTCTACGGCCTGCCCATCGGCGAGATTCTGGAGCGCGCCATTCTGATGATGCGCGCCTGCGGCGCCTACGGCCCGACCGACAAAAACCCCGGCCTGGAGTTGGGCGCCGCCCTCGGCGTGCTGGCCGAGCAGGGCCGCGACAAGCTCACGCTGGTAGTGCCCGACTCCTTGCACGACCTGGGCCTGTGGCTGGAGCAGCTGCTAGCCGAAAGCACCGGCAAGGAAGGCAAGGGCATTCTGCCCGTGGCCGGCGAGCCGCTGGGCGACCCGGGCATCTACGGCACCGACCGCGTATTCGTGTACGTGGGCTACAAGGGCCAGGCCGACGAGGCCAACACCAGCAAGCTGCAAGCCCTGGCCGCCGCCGGCCACCCCGTCATCACCCTGCTGATGAAGGACGCCTTCGACCTCGGCCAGGAGTTCTACCGCTGGGAAGTGGCCACGGCCGTGGCCAGCGCCGTGTTCCGCATTAATCCCTTCGACCAGCCCAACGTGCAGGCCGCCAAAACCGCCACCGACAAGCTAATGAAGGCCGTGGAGGCCGACGGCAAGCTGCCCGAAGGCGAGAAGCCCGCCGCCAGCGAAAACGGCGTGGACTACTACACCGCCGCCCACGGCGAAGGCGCCGCCGGCGTGCTGAAAGCATTCTTCGCGCAGGCCAAGCCCGGCGACTTCATGTGCCTGCAAGCCTACCTGACTGAAACGCCCGCCGTGAGCGCCAGCCTATTGGAGCTGCGCCAGCGCGTGCAGAACGCGCTGCACATCGCTACCACCTCGGGCTACGGCCCGCGCTTCCTGCACAGCACCGGCCAGTACCACAAGGGCGGCCCCAACACCGGCCTGTTCATCCAGTTCACCGACAACAACCCGCAGGACCTGGCCCTGCCCGGCCGCTCCTATACCTTCGGCACCTTCAAGAATGCCCAGGCTCTGGGCGACCTGCAAGCCCTGCTCGACAACGGCCGCCGCACCTTGCGCGTGAACCTCGGCAACGACGCGGAAACGGGTTTGAAGACCATGCTGGCGGCGCTGGACTTGAAGTAGCAGCTGAATATCTCCGTTCTAACGTGGCGCCTCACCCCCAGCCCCTCTCCCAAGGGAGAGGGGAGCCAGACGGTTTGCGCATTGGAGCAAAACCGGTACCCCCTCTCCTTTGGGAGAGGGGGTCAGGGGGTGAGGCGCCCGCCAGAATGAAGCGGTAGAGATGCTTCGACTGCGCTCAGCATGACGTTCTTTTTTTCTGTCTACTTTTACCAGCACTCAACCTCATTTAACGGCATTCAACCCCACCCAGCCCTTTTTTATGCCCACTTTACACAATCGATTGTGCAGCCTGTTACTCGGTTTCAGTGCTTCTTCAGCAGCACTAGCCCAGACGGCGCCCACGCTCGCACCGTCCGGCAACCCCATCATTCGGAATAAATACACGGCCGACCCCAGCGCGATGGTGCAAAAAGGCACCGTGTACCTCTACACCGGCCACGACGAAGCGCCCGCCCGCCAGGAACGCTACGTGATGCACGAATGGCTTTGCTTCTCCTCGACCGACATGGTGAATTGGACCGAGCACCCGGTGCCGCTCAAGGTGTCGGATTTTGCCTGGGCCAAGGACGATGCCTGGGCCTCGCAGGTGGTGGCGCGCAACGGCAAGTTCTACTGGTACGCGGCCGTGGAGCACGGCAGCATTCACGGCAAGGCCATTGGCGTGGCGGTGGCCGACAGCCCCACCGGCCCCTTCAAAGACGCCCGCGGCTCGGCCCTGATTGCGCCCGACATGACCACCGACAAAATCAGCTGGGCCGACATCGACCCCACGGTGTTCATCGACAGCAAGGGCCAGGCCTACCTGTTCTGGGGCAATACCACCTGCTACTACGCCAAGCTAAAGGCCAACATGACGGAGCTCGATGGCCCCATCCAAACCGTGGCCGGGCTGCCGCGCTACACCGAGGCGCCGTGGGTGCACGAACACAACGGCTGGTACTACCTAAGCTACGCTTCGGAATTTCCCGAAAAAATTGTGTACGCCATGAGCCGCAGCCTCGAAGGCCCGTGGCAATACAAAGGCATTCTGAACGAGATAGGCGGCAACTCCAACACCAACCACCAGGCCATCATCGACTTCAAGGGCCAGTCCTACTTTATCTACCACAACGGCGCCATCAACACCGACGGCGGCAGCTTCCGCCGCTCCGTCTGCATCGACTACCTGTATTATAACAAGGACGGCACCATGAAGCGCGTGGTGATGACGACGGAAGGCGTGAAGGCGGCGAAGTAGAATAGCCGCATCAGAACGTCATGCAGAGCGCAGCGAAGCATCTTTACCGCACAACGCAATTATTTACTGTTGCGGTAGAGATGCTTCGCTGCGCTCTGCATGACGTTCTTACTTTCCCTGCGACACGTCCTTGGCCGGGCGCGTCAGCAAGTCCACATCCGTCACCTGCTGCGGAAACCACACGGTCATCTCGCCCTTGCCGCGGTTGGCCCAGGCGTAGTACGGGATGGCCGTCAGGGTCTGGCGCACGGTGCTGATGCTGTTATTGGCAGCGTCGATTTTCACCACCGGCACTGTGGCCGTCAGCTCCGTGATGCCGTTGAGCACGTCGGGCTTGGGGGTGGCGGTGAAAGTGGTGCCGGCGGGCACGATGATGTTGCTGGCGCGGCCGTCGTTGTCCTTCCACTCGGCGCAGTACATCACCGGGCCGCGCTGTAGGGCCACTTTGCCGGCGTCATCGAGCACCTTGGGGTGGGCCACCACAGTGCGGACTTCCATCGGCAGGGTCACTTCCACCACGTCATTCTTTTTCCACTTGCGGGCCAGCACGGCGTAGCCGTTCCGCAACTGATAATCAACCGGCTTGCCGTTCACTTTGATGACGACTTTCTCCGCCGATGGCGAGGCAAAGGTGTACAGATTGGAAGGCATGGCCTCGTTGCGAGCCCAGCCGGGAATGCGCACCAGCAGGTTGAAATCTGAGGTTGCGGCCTGGTTCACGGTGAATTTCAGGTCGCCCTGCCAGGGGTAGTTATTCTGCTGGGTGAGGCGCACCGCCTTGTTCTGCACCGCCAAATCGGTGCTGCCGCTCACGAAGAGGTTCACGTAAATGTCGCGGCCTTTCTGCCCATACACGTAGCCGGGCAGCGAGGGAAACAGCCGCGCCAGGTTCGTCGGGCAGCACGAGCACTCAAACCAGCCCGCCCGCGCCGGCTCCGATTCCGGGAAGCTGGCCGAGTTCTTAATCTGCATGGCATTGCTGTAGAAGAACGACTTACCATCCAGCCCCACGCCCGAGAGCAGGCCGTTGTAAAGCACCTTTTCCATGATGTCGGCGTACTTGGCGTCGCCGTGCAACTGGAACATGCGCTGGTTCCAGTAGATGTCGGCCACCGAGGCGCAGGTTTCGTTGTAGGCCGTGGTGTTGGGCAATTCATAGTTGCGCCCGAACCGCTCGCCGCCGGGCACCGCGCCGGTGCCGCCGGTCACGTAGAACTTCTTGCTCACCATGTTCTGCCAGATGGTATCCACGGCCGCCAGCAGCTGCTTGTCGCCGGTGAGGGCGGCCACGTCGGCCATGGCCGAGTACAGGTATTCGGCGCGCACGGCGTGGCCTTCGGCCTCGGTCTGGGCCACCACGGGCTTGTCGTCCTGCCAGTACTGGCCGTTTTTCCATACGTCGCTGCTCTTGGGGTCGTAGCCCTTGTAGTGCCCGCGCTGCTCGATGAAAAATTTCGCCGTGCTCAGGTATTCCGGCTTGCCGGTCACGCGGTAGAGCTTCACCAAGCCCATTTCCACGATTTCGTGGCCAGGAGCAATCAGGCGCTTGCCGGGGCCGAAGGTGGCGCACACCAGGTCGGCATTTTTCAGCGCGATGTTGAGCAGGTTTTTCTTGCCCGTGGCCTGGTAGTGGGCCACAGCCGCCTCGTAGAGGTGGCCGGAGTTATACAGCTCGTGGCTGAGCTCGCGCTCCTTTTCCCACCGCGTGTTGCCGGCCCAGGCGTGCGGGTGGGCCGGGTCGATGGTGCGGGCCGTGTAGAGGTAGCCGTCGGGCTCCTGGGCCGCGCCCACCTTGGCAATCAGC
Source organism: Hymenobacter convexus (assembly GCF_030580955.1). Taxonomy (GTDB): domain Bacteria; phylum Bacteroidota; class Bacteroidia; order Cytophagales; family Hymenobacteraceae; genus Hymenobacter. The sequence continues at coordinate 104,897 of NZ_JAUQON010000015.1, forward strand.
ACGTCCAGGTAGGCTTCCAGCTTCTTGTCGGGCTCCAGACTGAGCGAGTACGAGGCCCCCTCCAGCGTCTTGTAAATGTCGGTGTCGTCGAAGGGAAAAGTCGTGGCGAATTTGCCCGAATGCGCCGCCGCCATCTCAAAGTTCTTCACCCGATTGGTGGCCTCGCAGCGCTGAAACGAGGCCGGGATGGTGACGGTGGTGTTGGTCTGGAGGCGGGGCTGCCAGAAGTTATCCGTCAACTTCACTTTGGTGAAGGGCACGGCCTGAATGGGATAGTCGGCCCGCTGCTGAGCCGCGAGGGGCAGGGCGGCGCTGAGGCCGAGGATGAACAGGAAAGACTTAGGAGTGAGCATATTGATTGGTTATCTGTAGAGACGCGACACTTCGCGTCTCCGCGTCTGCGCCGTTCGGGCCTCATTTTCTGATGTTGTTTAATTTAATCCGGGCGGTTCTGGTCGTTCAACGCCGAGACGCGAAGTGTCGCGTCTCTACATCGTGCTGACTTACTTTTTGCGGGTTGAAATGCGGTACAGCCGCGCGCCGTGCCGCCGGACGTAGGGCGCAAACTCGCCCGCGAAGTGCCCCAGTTGCTGGCCGGTCCACAGGTCCTGCACATAGCCCCCGGTCAGGCCCAGTTCTTTCAGCACTATCGGCACCTGCACCGAATCGGCGGGCGTGGGCCGGTAGGGGCTGGTGGTGAAGATGAGGCCATCGAGTGTGCCGCCGGTGTTTTGCCGGGCGGCGGCCTGGTCGAGTCCCAGCGTGGTGCGGAAGCGCGTGTAGCCAGCCGGCAGGTCGTACTCGATGATGGAGTTAGCGTGCGTGCCGATGCCGGTTTCGGCCGTTTGGCCCGCCACTAGCAGCGGCGCGCCCGATACGCTTTTGCCCACCGTGGCCTGGCCCCAGCCGGCCGTGGCACTGCGCCAAGGCAGCGAAGCGAGGGCCACGGTTTTGCCGTCGGTGGTGCTCAGCGTGGGGTTTAGCCAGTCGGCGTGGTCCCAGGCGGTACCGTCGCCGCCGTCGCGCACGTTGAGGTAGAGCTTGGTGGCGCCGGTGATGTCGATGTCGGCGGCTTTGCTCGGTGCTTGGCGGTTGAGGGAGCCGCTGTTCCAGGCGGCGGCGCTGGCGGGGGCCAGCTCTTGGTCCTGGGCGTTGAAGAGGGCCAGGAACTTGTCGCCGGTGGCGGGGTCGTCGGCGGTCCAGGCCACCAGGTCGCCGCGGCGGAAGAGTTGGCGGTTGTGGGTGCTGCTGCGGTTCACGGCCAGCACACGCGGGTTGGTGAGCAAGGCCAGCGTGGCCGCGTCGTTGCTGGGCAGGTCGCCGCCGAACATCAGCGGCGAACGGAAGATGCTCCACAGCGTCATCAGCGTGGTTTGCTCGTCGCGGGTGAAGCGGGTCATCCGGTCGTTGCCCCGCTCGGCCCGAATGCCCAAGCGACCCAGCGGCAGCATATCCGCATCCGGAAAAGCGCCGGGCTGGATGTGCGGCGCCCACCGCTCGCACACCTCAAAATGTTCCTTGAGCTGCTCCCAGCTGTCCCAAAAGTCGCCCACGGTGCGCCACATGTTGGCATTCGCGGCCACATGCCCGGCCTCAGCAATCGGGGTTTCGCCGGGCGAGGTACTGAACACAATTTTGCGCCCGGTCTTGTCGATGGCCCGCCGAATCATCTCCACTTCCGGCTTGTGGTAGGGCTCGGAAAGGTCGTCCACCTTCACGAAGTCCAGCCCCCACGAGGCGTAGAGCTTAAAGAGTGAATCGTAGTATTCCTGCGCGCCGGGGCCCTCCTTCACGGTGTACATGTCGCGCAGCCAGCGCGCCTGGTCCTCCTTGCTGTAGATGTCGGCCGCCGTGAGCTTGGTGCCGAGGATGGGCAGCCGGCGCTGCACCGCCACCACCGGAACGCCGCGCATGATGTGAATGCCGAATTTCAGCCCCTTCGCGTGCAGGTAATCAGCCAGCGGCCGAAACCCTTTGCCGCCGGCCGCCGAGGGAAACCGGTTTGGGGCGGGCACGAAGCGGCCGTACTCGTCGATGTTCCACTCGGGATTTTTCTCGTTGTAGCCGTGGGCCGTGTCGTTGCCCACGTACCAGCGAATGTCCACCACCACGTATTCCCAGCCGCTGCTTTTGAGGTTTTTGGCCATGTAGTCGGCGTTGGCTTTCACTTCGGCTTCGGTCACGGTGGGGCCGTAGCAGTCCCAACTGTTCCAGCCCATCGGCGGCGTGGGCGCCCACTGGTGGAAGTCGGGTTTGGGCACTGCTTTTTGGGCGTAGCCGGGAAGGGTGGCCGCCAGCAAGCCGGCCGCCAACAGCGGTTTCAGGTTTTTCATGGGTGGGATTGTGGCTGCGTTTGGGGCGGGCAGTTAGCCGTTCAGGCAGGCGTCTCCCCCCGACCCCCTCTCTCAAAGGAGAGGGGGAGCCAGACGGTTTGGGACGGCCAGTGAGCGCAGGCCGTTCGCCTACCGCCGGCCCGGCACCCGTAGCACCGTGAAGGAATTAGGCGCCAGGGTGTAGCTCACCGTGCTGCCTTTCACTACAAAGTTGGCCTCCTGCGGCACCAATTTGCGGGGTTCTTTTAGGCTGTTTTGGGTGTTTAAATCGTCAGCGGCCATCACCAGGGCGCGGCCGGCCTTGCCCAGCTTTTTGGCGCCGGCCAGGCTCACCGTCACAGCGCGTGGGGCGCTGGAGTAGTTCACCAGCTTCACCACGAGGTCGCCGGCCGCGTCGTCGGCCACGGCGCTGGCGAAGAGATTGTCGGTGCCGTTTTTGGCGCCGCCGGGCAGCTGCACGGGCAGCATGGTAGTGCCCTTGTTCTGGCTGAAAAGCTGCTGCACGTAGTAGTTCACCGTGCCGTAGGCGCTCAGGTTGTCGAACCAAATCAGGTTGGGCGTCCATTGCCAAGCGTCCACATGGGCCAGCATGGGGGCGTAAGAAGCCATGGCCACCACGTCGGCGTTGCGCTCCAGGCCGGTCATGAAGGCGGCTTCGGAGAGGGCGCAGTCCCAGTTGTTCTTGTTTTCGGTGTTGGCGATGCCCGCGCTCTGGGCCGCGTACTCGCCGGCGAAGATTTTGGAACCGGTGCGGGGGTAGCTGTCGTAGCGGCCCACGTTCTGGCGGAACCACTCGGGCTTGGCGTAATAGTGCTCGTCGATGTACTCGGCGTTCAGCTCACGCATGCGCTTGGTGGCCAGGTCGAAATTGGCGCCGTCGGGGCTGGGGCCGGCGCTGCTCACCAGCTGAATGTTCGGGTATTTTGCTTTGATGGCTTTCGCAAACGGCTCGTAGCGCTCCAGGTACTGCGGCCCCCACTGCTCGTTGCCGATGCCAATCATTTTCAGGTTGAAGGGTGCGGGGTGGCCCATGGCCACGCGCTTGGCGCCCCAGGTGGAAGTGGCCGGGCCGTTGGCAAATTCCACCAAGTCCAGGGCATCCTGAATGAAGGTATCCAGCGTGGGCTCGTCGGCCGGGGCGGGCGCGTTCGGGCCCTTGGCGGTGCTGCTCACCGGAGCCAGTTCGGCCGAGTTGTACTGGCAGGCCATGCCCACGTTCAGGATGGGCAGCGGCTCAGCGCCAATATCTTCGGAAAGCTGGAAATACTCGAAAAAGCCCAGCCCGAACGACTGGTAATAGTCGGGGGTGTAGCGGTTCTTAAACTCTTTGTTCCAACGGTTTATCATCGGCTGGCGCGAGGCCACGTCGCCGATGGTTTCCTTCCACTGGTAGCGGTTGTCGAGCGTCATGCCCTCCACGATGCAGCCGCCGGGGAAGCGTAGGAAGCCCGGTTTCATATCCTTGAGCAACTGCACGATGTCGGGTCGCAGGCCGTTCTCGCGCTTCCCCCAGGTATCTTTCGGGAAGAGCGACACCACGTCAAGGTCCACGGCGCCGACGCCGTTCATGGTCAGCTTGAGGCGGGCTTTCGCCGCCGTAGCCGAGGGTTTCATTAGCACCGTGTACTTCTTCCACTCGCCGGTGAGGCCCATAACCTGACTTTGGGCCAGGCTGCGGCTGCCTTCTTCCAGCGTCACGGTCAGGCCATTCACATTGCCGGCGCCTTTGCGGGCGTAAATCGAAAACGTGTACTCGGCGCCTTCCTTCACGCCCATACCCCGGAAGCCCTCGTTCACGAAACCGGCGTCGGGGCCAGCCGTTTTGGCGCTCAGGCGCAGGAAGTGGCTGTTGGCGTTGCTAATAGGTTTGCTGTTTGATACAACATAGCTTTCCAGGCCCGCCGCCCCTTTAATCGCCTTCCAGCCAATGAGGTGGTCGTCGTACTCAAACGACTTGTTTTTCACCAGCTCGGGGTAAAGCCCGCCATCGGCCGCAAAGTTGATGTCCTCGAAAAACAGGCCGAACATGTTTTTGGGCACGGCCGCGCCGGGCTTGTTCACCTGCACCGTGATGGTGGCGGGCGCGGCGGTTTGGGCGTGGGCAGGTAGGATACTGGTTAGGGCCAGGGCGGCCGCGCCCAGCAGGCGCCGGGCTGGGGAGAAGGTCATGGGTGGGAATTTATGGCAGTTGGAAAAAGAAAGCTTGGTGTCGCCCAGGCATGAGCGCCTCACCCCCGGCCCCTCTCCCAAAGGAGAGGGGAGCCGGACGACTTGCGTATAGCGCAAAACCGGTGCCCCCTCTCCCTGAGGAGAGGGGGTCAGGGAGTGAGGCGCCACGCCCGCCCAGCCTTAGCGGCCGCCGAAGGCTACCTCATTGTAGCGCAACTCGTTTTTGAACGTCCGCAACTTGGTGTCGGCATCAATAATGACGAACTCGATGCCGGCCATTTCGGCGAAATCTTCCAGGTACTCCGCCGTCAGGTTCTGGCTGTAGCCGGTGTGGTGTGCGCCGCCGGCCAGAATCCAGGCGGCGGCGCCGACGGCCAGGCTGGGCTGCACTTTCCACAGCACGCGGGCCACGGGCAGCTTGGGCAGGTCGGCGGCGGGCAGCACGGCCTCCACCTCGTTCACAATCATGCGGAAGCGGTTGCCCAGGTCCACGATGGTGGCGTTCAGGGCGGGGCCGGCGGGGCAGTTGAACACCAGGCGGGCGGGGTCGGCCTTGCCGCCGATGCCCAGCGGGTGCACTTCCACCTTCACCTTGCCTTCGGCGATGCTGGGGCAGATTTCCAGCATGTGCGAACCCAACACTTGCTCGTTGTCGGGCTCAAAATGGTAGGTGTAGTCCTCCATGAAGGAGTTGCCGCCGGGCAGGCCGGCGCCCATCACCTTCATGGCGCGCACCAGGGCCGAGGTTTTCCAGTCGCCCTCGCCGCCGAAGCCGTAGCCCTCGGCCATCAGCCGCTGCGTGGCGATGCCGGGCAGCTGGGCCATGCCGTGCAGGTCTTCGAAAGTATCGGTGAAGCCCTTGGCGCCCTTATCCTGCAGGAACTTGCGCATGCCGGCCTCGATGCGGGCGGCTTCGCGCAGGCTATCGCGCTGGGCGCCGCCGGCTTTCAGGTCCTCGGCTAGCTCGTATTCTTTTTCATAAGTAGCCAGCAGCTCGTCAATCTGGCTGGCGTTCACCTCGTTCACCACGGCCACCAGGTCGCCAATGCCGTAGGTATTCACCTCGTAGCCAAACTTGATTTCGGCTTCCACCTTATCGCCTTCGGTCACGGCCACGTAGCGCATGTTGTCGCCGAAGCGGATGAATTTGGCCGATTGCCAGTCGGCCCAGGCGCAGGCCACGCGGCTCCAGATGCTGAGGCTCTCGTGCACCGCCGCGCTCTGCCAGTGACCCACTATCACCTTGCGCTTCAGCCGCATGCGGGCCCCGATGAAGCCAAACTCCCGGTCGCCGTGCGCCGATTGGTTGGTGTTCATGAAGTCCATGTCGATGTCGGCCCACGGAATGTCGCGGTTGAACTGCGTGTGTAGGTGCGCCAGCGGCTTTTGCAGGATTTTCAGCCCGTTTATCCACATTTTGGCGGGGGAAAACGTGTGCATCCAGGCAATCAGGCCCACGCAGTTTTCGGCCTGGTTGGCTTCCTGCATGAGCTTGTAAATCTCCTGCGGCGTTTTCAGAATGGGTTTGTAAACGATTTTAACAGGCAGCTTGCCGCCCAGGGCCGTGGCAATTTCCTGCGAGTGGCGGGCCACTTCTTCCAGGGTTTCGGGGCCGTAGAGGTGCTGCGTGCCGGTGATGAACCAGGCTTCGTAATGCGAAATGTCAATCATAGAAGTAGCGCGGACTTTTAGTCCGCGAGTGAAATAATTTGTAATTGAATTTTGTGCCTCCGCGGACTAAAAGTCCGCGCTACGTTACGACTGGCCGTAGTAGGAATTGGCGCCGTGCTTGCGCTCGTAGTGCTTGCGAATGAGGGCATCCTTAAGGCGCGGAACTTCCGGCCGCAACGTGCAGCTGAGGTAGGCCATGCGGGCCACTTCTTCGAGCACCGCGCTGTTGTACACGGCTTTGCCCACGGTTTTGCCCCAGGTGAAGGGGGCGTGGTTGGCCAGCAGCACCATTTCTACCTCGCTGGGCGAAAGGCCGCGACGTTGAAACTCGTTAAGAATCTGCCAGCCGGTCTGGTGCTCGTAGTCGCCGGCTATCATGACGTCCTCCATGGGCGGGGCGCAGGGAATGTCCACGGTGAGGTGGTCGGCGTGGGTGGTGCCGAGGATGGGAATGTCGCGCTGCGCCTGGGCCCAGGCGGTAGCGTAGGTGCTGTGCGTGTGCACGATGCCACCGATGTGCTCCCAATGCGCGTAAAGCACGGCGTGGGTTTTGGTGTCGGACGAAGGCCGCTTCTCCCCTTCTAGCACGTTGTTGGCAAAGTCGAGAATCACAATGTCCTCCGGCTTCAGCAGCTCGTAGGGCACGCCGCTGGGCTTGATGGCAAACACCTGTTTCTCGCGGTCAACCACGCTGGCGTTGCCGAAGGTGAAGAGCACCAGCCCGAGCTTGGGCAGCTGCATGTTGGCGTCGTAGCACGCCTGTTTCAGGTCTTGGTATTGGCTCATGCGGTGATGATGGCGGGCGTTTCGGTTTCCATAACGGGTTCGGCGGGCTGGCCCACGGTGGCGGCCTCCACGTACTTGCCGAAGGCTTGGTACTGCGCGTAACGGGCCGCGTAGTCGGCCACGCGGGCGGGGTTGGGCGTGTAGGTTTCGGCAAAGCCGTTGCCCATGGCGCGCTGGGCCGTCAGCACATCGGCGTGGATGCCGGCGGCCACGGCCGCGTACATGGCCGCGCCCAGCGCCGGCGCCTGCTCCGACACCGCAACGCGGATGGGCCGGTCGAGTACGTCGGCCAGGGTCTGCATCACGAATTGCGACTTCTTGGCCACGCCGCCAATCCCAATCACCTGTTTAATGGCAATACCCTCTTCCTCAAACCGCTCCACAATCTGTTTCGAGCCGTAGCAGATGGCTTCCACCAGCGCCCGGAACACCTGGGGCGCGCTCGTGCCCATGGTTAGGTTCATCAGGGCACCTTTCAGCGCCTGATTGGCGTCAGGCGTGCGGCGGCCGTTCACCCAGTCCAGGGCCAAAACCTGCGACTCGGCCGGGTCCACAGCCGCAGCGGCGTCGCTGAGCTGCCGGAGCAGCTGCTCGCTCATTTCCTCACGCAGGGCCGCCTGCAGCTCCGGCGTCAGGACTTTGGAGGTGCTCAGCACGTTTTGCAGGGGCCACTCCAGCATCTGACGGAACCAGGCCAGCAGGTCGCCGAAAGCCGATTGGCCGGCTTCGAGCCCGAGCATGCCCGGAATCACGGAGCCATCCACCTGCCCGCAGATGCCGGCCACGAGGTGGTCGCCCACTTCGGAGGTCGGGGCCACCACGATGTCGCAGGTACTCGTGCCCATCACCTTCACCATCGAATAAGCTTCAATTTCGCCCGCCACGGCGCCCGCGTGGGCATCGAAGGAGCCGACGGCTACTACGGTATCGGTGCTTAGGCCGAGGCGCTGGGCCCACTCGGCAGAGAGGTGGCCGGCCACTTCGTCGGCGGTGTAGGTTTCGGTGAATAATCGATTGCGTAAACCGGCCAGCTTTGGTTCGAGGTGAGTGAGAAACTCCTCGGAGGGTAAGCCGCCCCAGGTCTCGTGCCACATGGCCTTGTGCCCGGCGGCGCAGCGGCTGCGCTTGAAGCTGGCCAGCTCGCCGCCGGTGAGCAGCAGCGTAATCCAGTCGCAGTGCTCCATCCAGGAGTGCGCGGCCTGGGCCACGGCCGCGTCCTCGCGCACCACGTGGGCAATTTTGGCCCAAAACCACTCCGAGGAATAAATGCCGCCCTCGAACTTGGTGAAATCCTCGCCGCCCCAGGTGCGGGCTTTGTGGTTGATTTCGGCCGCTTCGGCCAGGGCCGTGTGGTCTTTCCAGAGCACGAACTGGGCGTTGGGGTTCTCGGCAAACTCGGGCAGCAAACCCAGGGCCACGCCGTCCTCATTGACTGGGCCGGGCGTCGAGCCGGTGGTGTCCACGGCCAGGCCTTTTATCTGGTCGGCGGGCACCTGCTGGGCCACGCGGTGCACCACGTTTTCCAGCCCTTCGATGTAGTCGAGCGGGTGCTGGCGGAACTGGTTTTTGGCCGGGTTGCAGTACTGCAGGGTTTTCCAGCGCGTGTAGTGGTGCACGGCCTGGGCCTTTTCGGCCCCGGTGCGGGCATCCACGAGCACGGCGCGCACGGAGTCGGTGCCGTAGTCGACGCCGATGACGTAGGCGGGGGTGGTGGCTTGGGTTTCCACGGGTGTTTGCTATTGAACGTTAAAGTTTGGCCGTCATGCTGAGCGAAGTCGAAGCATCTCTACCGCTGAAGCAATTGTTTACTCTCGCGGTAGAGATGCTTCGACTTCGCTCAGCATGACGTTCTTCTTGTAATTGATTCTGGCAACGTCCTATTTCCGCACCCCGAACTTGTAGGTGCTCACGGAGTGGTAGGTCTCGCCCGGCTTCAGCTCGGTGCTGGGGAACTTGGGCTGATTGGGCGAGTCGGGGAAGTGCTGGGTTTCGAGGCAGAAACCGGCGTGCTTGCCGTACACGGTGCCGCCCTTGCCCTTCAGCGTGCCGTCGAGGAAGTTGCCGGTGTAGAACTGGATGCCGGGCTGGTCGGTGGTCACTTCCAGCGTGCGGCCGGTGGCGGGGTCGTACACGGTGGCCGCGGCATGCTCGCCGGTGGCAGTGTTCAGCACCCAGTTGTGGTCGTAGCCGCCGGGCACCTGCCCGATGCGCTCCCCGATGGCGTGGGGCGTGGTGAAGTCGAAGGGGGTGCCCTTCACCGGCTTCAGCTCGCCGGTCGGAATCAGCGTGGCGTCTACCACGGTGTAGCGGTCGGCGGGCAGCGTCACTTCGTGGTTCAGCACGTCCTTACCGGCGCCGTGGTTCAGGTTGAAGTAGGCGTGGTTGGTGAGGTTGACGACCGTGGCCTTGTCGGTGGTGGCGGTGTAGTCGATTTTCAGGGCGTTGTCGGCGGTGAGGGTGTACACCACGGCCACGGTCAGGGTGCCGGGGTAGCCTTCCTCGCCGTCCTTGCTCACGTAGGTCAGCTTCAGGCTTTGGCCGTCGGCCGAAGAACCGGGCTCGGCCTGCCACACCACTTTGTCGAAGCCTTTGAGGCCGCCGTGCAGGCTGTTGGGGCCGTTATTTTTGGCGAGGGTGTAAGCCTTGCCTTCCAGGGTGAATTTACCGCCCTTGATGCGGTTGCCGTAGCGGCCAATGAGCGCGCCGAAGTAGGGGCCGGCTTTCACAAACTCGGGGCTCTGGTAGCCGCTCACGTTGTCGAAGCCGAGGATGACGTCGCCCATTTTGCCGTCCTTGTCGGGCACGAGCAGGCTGGTGAGCGTGCCGCCGTAATTGGTGATGGAGGCCTTCACGCCGTTGGCGTTGGTGAGGGTGAAGAGCTGCACTTCGGTGCCGTCGGTGGTTTTGCCAAAGGAGGCGGAGGTGGGCATAGCGACTGATTTCGTTGAGGCGGAATCGGCCGGGGCCGACGCCGTGGTGGTGGTGGTTTGGTCGGCAGATTGGTCAGACCCGCAGGCAGCCAGCAACAGCAGGCTAGGCAGTGTTACGGCCAGCAGCCCGGAACGGCGAAGTGAAATCATGAGGGAAGGATTGGGAATGTTTGCGTGAAAGAATGAGCCGCGGGAAATCAAAGCGCACAAATCTACACAATCGATTGTGCAATGCAAGCCCCGTCAACCCCAAAAACGCCGTGCTGCCAGAATTTTACTACTCCCAAACAAAAAGACCAGCGCCGAAATGGCGCTGGTCTTTTCCGGCCCGCAGGCCCGGCCGGCGAAAGCTGGCTTAGCGGTGGCTCAGGCGCAGCACCTGCTGGTTGCTGCCCTGCCGCACGGTCAGGTAGTACACGCCGGCGGGCAACTGCTCGGCCTCGGGCAAGGCAATGTCCTGGGTGCCGGGCGCCAGGGTCACGGAGCGGGTCAGCAGGGTTTGGCCCATCAGGTTGTGCAGGGTGAGCGTAGCGGCGGCGGCTTTCAGCGTGAAGAGCTGCACGGCCACTTTCGAATCGAACGGGTTGGGATACACCGTGGCTTCGAAAGCGCTGGCCGTTTTGGCCGTTTCCAGGGACTGCACGAGCGAGTAGGTGTCCTCCCCCGTGAGGTCTACCTGGTGCAGGCGGTAGTAGAGCAGGCCGGCAGCCGGCTGGCCCAGGTTCTGGTCGCGGAACTGGTAGTTGGTGCGGGCCGAGGCATTGCCGGCGGCGGCCACCCGGCCCACAGCTTTAAAGGTTTCGCCATTGGCGCTGCGCTCGATGTCGAAATACGCGCTGTTTTTCTCCGAAGCCGTAGCCCAGGTCAGCACGGGCGTTTTGGCGTCCCAACCAGCCTCAAAGCTTACCAGTTCGACCGGCAACGGCCGCGTGACGGTGACCAGCGACTGCACCGTGGCCGAGCAGCCGGCGGCGTTGCTGGCCGTCGCGGCGTAGGTGGTGGTATAAACCGGCGTTACCGTGATGGAGGCCGTAGTGGCGGCCAGCGTGGTGGTGGTACTGCCGGTGGTGGCCGTCCACGTATAGGGCCCGCCGCCGCTGGCTGTGAGCGTGGTCGAAGTGCCGTAATCCACGGTCGTCGAAGTAGGCGAAATGGCCAGCGCAGGCTTGGCGTTCACCGTCACGGTTGCGTTCTGCGTGTTGGGAGTGGTGCTGCAGGGCGTGAGAATATCGACCCGGTAAGTTGTATTGGCCGCGGGCTTCGCGGTCAGAGCAGCCATAGTGGCCAGCACCGTGCCCAGGTCCGTCGACTTGTACCACCTATACGTGGTGCCCGTGAGGCCGCCCGAACTGGCCGTCAGCGTCACGGCATCGCCGGCGCAGGTGCTGGGAGCGTTGGGCGTTATCGAGAAAGTAGGCGACACGATGCTCACCGCTACCTGCTTGGTGGCGGTGACGCCGCAGGGCGTGGTGGCCGTCACGGTGTAGGTGGTGCTGGCGGTGGGGCTGGCCGTCACGGTGGCCCCCGTCGTGGCATTAAGGCCCGTGCCCGGCGACCAGGTGAACGTGGCCGCCGGGTTGTCCGACGTGGCCGTGAGCGTGGTCGAGCCGCCGGGGCAAATAGCCGCCGCCGGGCCGGTCGATACGCTCAGTGTCTGCGGGCCCACGGTCACTGTGGCTTCCCGCGTAATGGTGCTGCAATCGGCCGTGGTGGCCACCACCTGGTAGGTGGTGGTGCCGCCGGGCGTCACGGTGAGGGTATTGGTAGAAGAAAGCAACGTCGATTGCCCTTTCACGAACCACTGGTAGGTGGCGCTGATGCCGGTGTAGCTGGCCGTAAGCGTAGTCGATTGACTGGGGCAGATGGCCGGGGCGGCCGGCGCAATCGTCACGTCTTTCACCGGAATGGTAATCTGCTGCGAACTCTGGCCGCAAGAGGTAGTGGCTTCTACCGTGTAAGTGGTGGTGGCCGTAGGTGCCACGGTCAGGGTCGCGTTGTTTTGGCCGGCAAGGGTGGTGCCGTTGGCTTTCCAGGTGTAGCCGCCGGAGGTTGCCCCCGCAGCGGTGAGCGTGACGCTAGCCCCGGCGCACACGCCCGCCGTAGCACTCGTGCCCGACGCGGCCAGCGTCAGCGTCGGGTTGAAGGTCATGTAGAGGAAGCCGTCCTTGTTGCATTTGCTGCCGGGGTAAGAGTTAGCGTCGGACCGAATCCGGAACTCCGTGCTGGTTGTGAACGACACCGTGGCGGCGAGGACCGTGCCTGCCGGTGCGTTAGCCGTCGAGACAGGCTCCACCACGTCATTCGCACTAGTAGTACCCCGGCTGATAACCCGCGACCAGGTGAGCACGGCGTCGGCGGTGGAAGAAGCGCTAAACGTGTATTGGGCCCCCGCCACCGGGCACACTGCTGCTCCCGAGCCGCTCTGCCCGTTGTTGACAGTGGTGGTTTTAAGAACCCCGTTGTCGTAGTAGCTAACAGTGATTTGGTTGGAGCAAGCGCTGGGTTGCGCATAACTAATAAGCGGCAGGAGTAACAGCAGCAGCCCCAGACTGCTCAGCAAGGTAAATAGTTTGTTCATCGTAAATGTTGTTTAAAGGGTAGTTATAAATACAATTTACTCGAAGACACTACGAAACTACGAAATTAATTGAACAATGTAACAATTTTAATTTAATAGCCTGTTTTTGTCGTTTTTATTGGACTTTAACGGATAATTTTTAAAATTATAACAGCTCGTTTTATTCGGCAATTTTATTAGATTGATTATATTTTCATGAAATACGTCCGCTCTTTGTGTCTGTATCATTGGCCCTACCGTTCTGCTTAGCAGGTCCCGTGGTACAGGTGGAAGGTGAATGACAATTGTGCTGCCAATACCACAGAAAAGGCCCCCAATTGTAGTTGGGGGCCTTTGGCTTTTCAGTACAACGGGGCGGTATTTCAGGCCGGGCTGATGGCATCTAGCGTAGCCAGGTCTTCGGCCGATAAGTGGATGTCGGCAGTCTTCATGTTTTCCTCCAGGTGCTTCACCTGGGAAGTACCGGGAATGAGCAGGATGTTGGGCGAGTGGTGCAACAGCCAGCTCAGGGCAATTTGCTGAGGCGTGGCGCCGTGCTTAGCGGCCAGCTGGAACAAAGCGGCCAGGGCCTGCTGATTTCCGCCGGCCAGCGGGTACCACGGAATGAAGGCCATGCCCTGCTCGCGGGTGTAAGTCAGTTCCGCCTCCCACTTGCGGTTGTCCACACTGTACATGTTCTGCACCGACACGATTTTCACGTATTCCTGCGCTTTTTTAATCTGTTCGACACTGACCTCCGACAGACCGATATGCTTAATAAGGCCGTCGGCCTGGGCTTTCTGCAGAAACTCCAGCGTCTGCTCAAACGGCACCTTGGGGTCGACGCGGTGCAGCTGATACAAGTCAATCTGCTCCAGCTTCAACCGCTTGAGGCTGCCCTGCAGGGCTTCTTCGAGGTGTTTGGGGCTGGCATCAATCGGCCACTCGTTGGGCCCGGTGCGCAGCAGGCCGCCTTTGGTGCCAATGACGAGGCCGGCCGGGTACGGATGCAGCGCCTCGGCAATCAGTTCTTCCGACACGTTGGGCCCGTAGCTGTCGGCCGTGTCGATGAAGTTGACGCCAAGTTCCACGGCGCGGCGCAGCACGCGGATGGACTCGGCATGGTCCTGCGGCGGCCCCCAGATGCCGGGGCCGGTGATGCGCATGGCACCGTAGCCGAGGCGGTTCACGGTGGTGTCGCCGCCGTAAGTGAAGGTGGTGGGGTAATTAGGCATGGGTTTGTGGTTACGGGTGAAGCGCGCCATGGCCGGGCTAATCCCCAGCCATTGGCGCTGGGAAAGACAACCCATGCCGGCAAATGGTTTTTAAAGCGGTTGGCTACCCACGCCCCCGCCGCGCCCCAGCCACGGGGGCCGCCGCGTGTTACTTTTGGGCCCGTCCCCTTGTTGAGAATGTTATGAACGAGCAGCTAATTGTCAAGAATTTCGGCCCCATCAAAGACGCCACGGTGGACTTCAAGCGCGTCACCGTTTTCATCGGCCCGACGGGCGGCGGGAAGAGCACGCTGGCGAAGCTGGCGGCGATTTTCCTTGGTGGTCAAGTCAAGGTCGTTGATAATAAGGTGAACATTGACCAACCGTTACGCTACTATAATATATCTAATTACAAAGAATTAAATTCCTCTATTGTGTGGAGGAAAAGCAATGGAAACCACTTTATGGTGGATAAGCCTATCGAAGTAGAATTCGAATTCGAAAATGCACTCACCAGCAAAGGAGTAGTAGAAGACCTAGTAAATAAGCTAACTAACCAATTTGCACGAGAAACAGGTATAACGGGCCTTGCAAACGAAGAAATCAAGAAAGCATTTATCAATCAGCTTGTCGAAGCACATCTGAACGGTAGGCCAAACGGCAAATCTGATTTATACAGCGTTAACTACATACCAACAGAACGCGTTTTCATCCCTGCAATTGAGTATTCATGGGCAGGATTAATGCGTGATGACATTGGCTTACCTAAGCTGCTGCTGGATTTTGCGAATGATTTCTCATTATCAAGAAGCGAAGTGCTAGAGCTTGATATTCCATTTTTGAACGTGAAATATTTTCACGTTGGAGGAAGAGACTTTATCAAAATTCCTAATAGGGAGTCATTACTAATGCTGCTAGAAACCGCCAGCGGCATTCAATCCGTCACGCCGCTGCTGGTGCTGCTGGAGCATCTGAGTCGCAACACGGAGCAGGCACAAAGCTTCATCATCGAGGAGCCGGAGCTGAACCTCTACCCCACCGCGCAACGGGATTTGGTGTACTGGCTGCTGGAAAAATGCACGCAGGGCGAGAACGACCTTACCATTACCACGCACAGCCCTTATGTGCTGTCGGCGCTGAATCTGGCGCTTTATGCGAATAAAGTAGCCACGCTGTTTCCGCATCAGCGCAAGAAAGTAGCGAAGCTGATTCCCGAAAAGTACTGGCTGAAAGCTGAGGAGTTCAGCGCCTATTTTGTGGCGAAAGGCGATGCCAAAAGCATTTTCGATACCAAGACCGGCCTGCTAAGCGAAAGCCAGCTGGATGAAGTATCCGGCGAGTTTGCCGACGTATTTGACCGCCTGACGGATTTGCGGGCGCCGGAGAAAAAGGCTCCAACCAAAGCTAAAACGGCGAAGAAATGAAAAGCCGGATAGCACGGGCCTATCCGCATGGCTCGCGGTGCATTGTGCATCATACCCGAACGGTTCGCCGCATCTTCGATTGCCCTATCCAAAAAATAGCCTTGTACCGAACCGGCAAGCGCGATAAGGACCTGGACTTTGAAATTGCGAATCCTAGCGGCCGCGACTTCTATACCATTGCGGTTGATGGCTGCCTGTACCCAACCTCAAAGTCGCCCAAACGCTGCGATTATGCCGTGTTCTGGAACGAGAGCATTGCCTTTATCGAATTCAAGCTGGGCCAGCCAGTAGGCAGAACGACTAAAGTTCCTGACCGCATCCAACAAGCGTTAAATCAGCTTATCCCAACTATCAAGCGGTTTGAACAGCATGGCGTTTTTCTCGATGAAACCAAAGTAGAAGCCATTGCTTTTGTCAGTCGTCGCCTAGCCCGCCCACTCAACACCATTTCCGTACAGGCCGCGAAGGATAAATTGAAAACGGCCTTTCCGACTTTAAAAGTAAAATTCAAAGTCACCAAGTCTAGAACTATCTAAACGCAAAGAAGCCCCCGCAGCACTGGCTACAGGGGCTTCTCTCGTTTCTAAAGCGGCGGCGCGGAACCTACCGCAGCACCGTCACCAGCGCGTCCGTGGCCACCTTCGCGCTTAGCTCGCGCACGGCGGCGGCAATGCCGGCGGCATCGAAGCCGCACTCTTTGTAGAGCTCGTCCTGGGTGCCGTGCTCCACCACGCGGTCGGGAATGCCGAGGCGGCGCACCGGCAGGTGGAAGCCGTGGTCGGTGAGGAATTCGAGCACGGCCGAGCCGAAGCCGCCGGGCAGGCAGCCGTCTTCTACGGTCACGATGGCGCGGTAGCGGCGGGCGATGTCGCGCAGCATTTCCTCGTCCAGCGGCTTGCAGAAGCGCATGTCGTAGTGGCCCGCGTCGAGGCCTTCGGCGGCCAGCGTTTCGGTGGCCTTCACGGCGTAGTTGCCGATGTGGCCGATGCTGAGGATGGCTACACCGCCCTCTTCGCCTTCGCGCACCACGCGGCCCGTGCCGATGGCCACGCGCTGCAGCGGTGTGCGCCACTGCGGCATCACGCCCTCGCCGCGCGGGTAGCGGATGCTGAACGGGCCGGCGTTTTCGGGCAGGGTGGCGGTGTACATCAGGTTGCGCAGCTCCTGCTCGTTCATCGGGGCCGACACCACGATGTTGGGGATGCAGCGCATGTAGGCCAGGTCGTAGCAGCCGTGGTGGGTGGGGCCGTCGGCGCCCGCAAAGCCGGCGCGGTCGAGGCAGAACACCACGTGCAGGTTTTGCAGGGCCACGTCGTGCACCACCTGGTCGTAGCCCCGCTGCATGAACGAGGAGTAGATGTTGCAGAACGGAATGAGCCCCTGCGTGGCCAGGCCGGCCGAAAACGTGACGGCGTGCTGCTCGGCAATGCCCACGTCGAAAGCGCGGTCGGGCATGGCGGCCATCATCAGGTTCAGCGACGAGCCCGAGGGCATGGCCGGCGTCACACCCATGATTTTAGCGTTGGCCTCGGCCAGTTCCACCAGCGTGTGGCCGAACACGTCCTGGTACTTAGGCGGCTGGGGCTTCTCGGGCGTTTTCTTGTAAATCTCGCCCGTGATTTTGTCGAACAAACCCGGCGCGTGCCACAGCGTCTGGTCTTTTTCGGCCAGTGCGTAGCCCTTGCCCTTCACCGTCACGCAGTGCAGGATTTTGGGGCCGGGAATGGTTTTCAGGTCATTCAGGATGGTGACGAGGTGTTGCACGTCGTGGCCATCCACGGGGCCGAAATAACGGAATTTCAGCGCCTCGAACAGGTTGCTTTGCTTGAGCAGGGTGGCCTTCATGGCGGCCTCTACTTTGCGGGCAATCTGCTGGGGGTTGGGGCCAAATTTCGAGAGCTTGCCGAGCACGTTCCATAGCTCGTCGCGCACCTTGTTGTAGGTGCGGGAGGTAGTGATGTCGGTGAGGTATTCCTTGAGCGCGCCCACGTTGGGGTCGATGCTCATGCAGTTGTCATTCAGAATGACCAGCAGGTTAGAATTGGCCACGCCGGCGTGGTTCAGGGCTTCGAAAGCCATGCCGGCCGTCATGGCGCCGTCGCCGATGACGGCGATGTGCTGCCGGTCCTTCTCGCCCTTGTAGTCCGAGGCCACCGCCATGCCCAGCGCCGCCCCGATGCTGGTGCTGCTGTGGCCCACGCCGAAGGCGTCGTACTCGCTCTCGCTGCGCTTGGGGAAGCCCGACATGCCGTGGTAGCGGCGGTTGGTGGGAAAACGGTCGCGCCGGCCGGTCAGAATTTTGTGGCCGTAAGCCTGATGGCCCACGTCCCACACCAGCTGGTCGTAGGGCGTGTTGAAGACGTAGTGCAGGGCCACGCTCAGCTCGACCACGCCGAGCGAGGCGCCGAAGTGCCCGCCGTAGATGCTCACCGAATCGATGATAAACTCACGCAGCTCAGTGCTCAGCTGGACTAATTGCTCGGGAGCGAGCTTTTTGAGGTCGTCGGGCGAGTCAATCGCCGCGAGCAGCGGGCCGGGTTCAACTATCATCGGGGCAGGCGTGGTGGGATGGTGACGGTGTGTAACCGCCTGACCCGCTAAAAGATTGTGGGGCCGGCACAAAGGTACGACACCGAACGAAGTGCGGTTGTTGGGGAGCGGCAGAATCGGGCCCCTGGTCGGGATTTGAGCGTTGATAATCTAGTTTTTGGCTGGGCGCCCGGCGTTCGTCCGGACCTTTGCGTATCGGCAAGCCGATTCATGCCTTTGCTTGTTTACCTCGATATAACCACAATAACCCAAAAATAAAGACGCTGGATGCAACCTCCGGCTACCTCGACGGCACTTTGGCCGTTATGTATTGTATGAAACGAAATGTACCGGCTACGGCCGTCCTGCTTACGGCCCTGTTGGGCGCTTCCCACCTGGCCTCGGGCCAACAAACCCCGGGCGCGGGCGGCCGGCCGGCCACGGCAGCCGCGCCGCGCACCGCCGCCGGCCGTGTCTCGGGCACGGTGACCGATGCCGCCACCGGCAAACCCGTGTCCTACGCCTCGGTGGCGGTGCTTGATGCCAACGGCAGCCCCGTGAACGGCGGCGTGTGCGGCGACGACGGCAAGTTTGTGCTGCCCGGCATTCCGGCCGGCACCTACACGGTGCAGGTGAGCTTTGTGGGCTACAAGAATGAGGACCGCCCGGGCGTGGTGGTGACGGCCGGCAATGCCACCGATTTGGGCACAGTGAAACTGGCGGTTTCGGCCCAGAAGCTGGGCGAAGTTGTGGTGACCGGCCAAAAAGCCATCATTGAGGAGCGGGTAGACCGCACCGTGTACAACGCCGAAAACGACCAGACCACCCGCGGCGGCGACGCCACCGACGTGCTCAAGCGCGTGCCCATGCTCAGCGTGGACCTCGACGGCAACGTGAGCTTGCGCGGCAGCTCCAGCATCCGGGTGCTCATCAACAACAAGCCCTCGACCATTGCCGCCAACAGCATCGCCGACGCGCTGAAGCAGATTCCGGCCGACCAGATTAAGTCGGTGGAGGTTATTACCTCGCCCTCGGCCAAGTACGACGCCGAAGGCTCGGGCGGCATCATCAACATCATCACCAAAACCAACAACCTGAAAGGCGCCACGCTGGGCGTGAACGTGAGCGCGGGCCTGCGCAACAGCAACCTGGGCCTGCAAGGCAGCCTGCGCACCGGTAAAATGGGCTTCTCGCTGAGCGGCTTCGGCCGGGGCCAGTACAACACGCCGGGCGAGTTCAGCAACACGCAGGTGACCCGTAGCCTGGGCACCGGCGCGGCCACCACCACGGTGCAAAACGCTAATTCGCGCCAGCAGGGCATTTTCGGACGCTACTCCCTGGGCTGGGACTACGACATCAACAAGTCGAACTCCCTGCAGGCGGCCGTGAGCTACGGCCAGCGCAGCGGCAACAACTACCAAGACGGCCTTTCGCGCCTCACCTACAGCGGGGCCACCGCCACGGGCGCGCCCATCGGCACCGACCTGCGCGATACCTATTCTGAGGACCTGTCGGGCACAGTGGACGCCAGCCTGAACTACACGCACAGCTTCGAGAAGCCGCAGCACGAAATCAGCCTGCTGACCTTGTTCAGCCGCAACGACCGCACCAACAGCTTCACCAACACCATCTTCCAGTCGAGCGACCCGCGCAGCCCGTCGCGCATCGTCAACGACAACCCCAGCTACAACGAGGAATACACCGTGCAGCTGGACTACCAGAACCCCATCAGCAAAACGCAGATGCTGGAGCTGGGCGCCAAGAATATACTGCGCCTGGTGAACTCCGATTACGCCACTACCTCGTACGGAGCCAACGGCGAGGTGCTGCCCGCCGTGGGCCTGCTCTCGGCCAGCAACGTGTTCAACTACCGCCAGAACGTGACGGCCGGCTACGCGGCCTACACCCTGAATCTCCCCAAGGGCTTCACCCTAAAACCGGGCCTGCGCTACGAATACACCACCATCGACGCCAGCTTTGCCAAATCCGAAGCGGCCAACATCCCGGACTACGACGTGCTGGTGCCGAGTGTGAACGTGTCGCGCAAGCTGGCCAATGGCAACCTGGTGAAGCTGGCTTACAACCGCCGCATCCAGCGCCCCTCGCTGCAGTTCCTAAACCCCAACGTGAACGCGCAGAACCCCAAGAACGTGAGCCAGGGTAACCCCTACCTCTCGCCCGAATACACCAACAACTACGAGTTGGGCTACAACACGCTGGTGAAGAAGGTGAACCTGAGCATGAGCGCATTTGTGCGCAACACCACGGGCTCGATTGAGGCCCTGCGCACGGTGCGCGGCGCCGATACGGTGTCGACCAACTACGCCAACATTGGCCAGCAAAACGCCTACGGCGGCAGCCTCAACGCCAACCTCAACGGCGCCAAGCTCAACCTGAACGCGGGCACCGATTTTTACTATGCCACGCTCACCAACAACGTGCCCGACCGCAACTTCAACGCCTCCAACGAGGGCTTTGTGTTCAGCGGCCGCCTCGGGGGCTCCTACAACCTTACTCCGGTGTGGGGCATCCAGGCCTTTGCCTTTTACCGCGGGCGCCAAGTGCAACTGCAGGGCGACCAAAGCGGCTTCTACTTCTATACGTTGGGCATCAAGCGCGACTTTGCCGAGAAGCGCGGCAGCCTGGGCTTCGGGTTCGATAACTTTTTCACGCCCAAAATCACCATCCGCAACAATGTGGTGTCGCCGCTCATCGACCAGGCCAGCCGCAACCAGCTGTCCACGTTGGGCTTCCGCGTCAACTTCAGCTACCGTGTTGGCAAGCTCACGGCTGGCCCCACGCGCCGTGGCAAGAGCGTGAACAACGACGACCTGAAGAGTGAAGGCGAAGGCGGCGGTGGCGGCGGCATGGATGCCGGCGGCGCCGGCGGCCAGGGTGGCGGTGGCGGGGCGCCTGGTGGCGGTGGTCGCCCAAGCGGCGCGGGCGGGCAGCGGCCCGCTGGCGCTCCGGGTGCAGCTCCCGGCGGCGCAGGTGCTCCGGCTGGTGCTCGGCCGGGTGGCTACCCGGGCCAGCGGCCCAGTGCGGCGCCGGCTGATAGCACGCTCAGCCGGCCCGCTACCGACAGCACCAGCGCGCCGGCCAATGGCCAGCGCCCTGGCGGCTTCCCCAACACGCAACGCCCCACGGCCCAGCCCGCCGACTCGACGCGTCGTCCGGCAACGCCGGCCCAACCCACGAGCCCTATTAATGCGCCCTCGCCTGGTACTGCCACACCCAATGGCACTGTGCCGGCGGGCAGCCCCGGCGGCCGGCCCTAGCCCAGCTACCAAAATCGGACAAAGAGAACGTCATGCTGTGCCCAGCATGACGTTTTTTATTAATCTTTCTTTAATCGGCCTGCTGCCTGTGCGCGCCCTACTTTTGCCAGCTACGCCGTCCGCCAATGACTAACCACCCCGTCACTTCGCCCGACGCCAACGACGCGCATTTCCTGCAGCGCCTGCGGCCCTCGCGGCTTATCCTGCCGGTGGCGCTCGGGCTGCTGGTAGTGGGCTACCTGTTCTGGCGCAGCTACAAGCCAGGCGAGCTGGCCCCGCTGGCCCACGCCGACTGGCGCTGGCTGGCCGTGGCCGTGCTGGTGCTGGCCGCCCGCGACTTGGGCTACGTCTACCGCATCCGCCACATTGCCGAAACCGAGCTCACCTACCGGCAGGCGCTCGATGTGATTATGATTTGGGAATTTGCTTCCTGCGTGCTGCCCTCGGGCCAGGGCGGCACCGGCGCGGCACCGTTCATTCTCGAAAAAGAAGGCATTCCGCTGGGCAAAGGGCTGGCCTACATCATGGTCACGGCCCTGCTCGACAACCTCTACTATGTGGTGATGGTGCCGCTGGTGGTGGGCATTGCGGGCGCCGGGCTCTACCCGCACGAGGCCCTGCAAACCGGCTTTGTGGCCACGCTGCGGGTGGCGTTTGGGGTGAGCTACCTGTTCGTGACGCTCTACGCGGGGCTGATGCTGTACGCTATTTTCGTCAACCCACGCTCGGTGCGGCGGCTGTTGGTGCGGCTGTTTTCGCTGCGGCTGCTGCAGCGCTGGCGGCGCACGGCCTACCGCCACGGCCAGGAAATGGTGCGCGCCTCGGGGCAGCTGCGCGGCGCCGGCGCGGCCTACTGGCTGCGGGCGGGCATCAGCACGGCCTTCGTCTGGACGGCCCGCTACGCTATTATTGGCTGCCTCATCGCCGCCTTCGTGCCCATGGATACGGGTACGTTCCTGTTCATTTTTGCCCGCAACATCACCTACAAAGTCATTCTGCTGGTGGCCATCACGCCGGGCGGCGCGGGCATTGCCGAGGGCGCGTTTCCCACATTTTTCGGCAAGTTCATTGGCACGGCCACCATGACGAGCTTTCTGGTGTTCCTCTATCGCATTGTGACGTACTATTTATACCTCGTGCTGGGCCTGATTTTCCTACCACGCTGGGTGACACGGGTGTTCGGCAAGCGGCCGGCCAACGCGGCCACTACGGCTTAGTGGCCGGGCTCGCCGCTTCTACCAGGGCCGACGGGCGCCGGTAAGTTTGCCAGAAGGCGGGGTGGAATTCGGCGGGCGGGAGCTTGGCCATGGCTTCGTGTACTTCGACCGAGCTCATTTCTGCTTTTGACAGAATGGGCGGGGTGCCGGCTGGCAGAAGCGCGTGGTATTCTTCGCACGACGACTGTCGGTAGAACGCGCCACCGCCCAGGGTGCGGCCTACGTCCAGGCTCTGGCCCAGGCTGTGGCGCAGGTAATAGCGGCCATTGGCCGCCTGTACATAATCCACCGCGTGGTCGGTGCGCGAGTTCGTGAGCAGGTTGGGATAGAGCCGGGCGCGCAGGTTGGGCTGCCCGAAGTACTGGCGGGCGGCCCGGTTGATGTAGGCGGTATCGGCCAGCCACACCGATTCGTAGCGCGTCACGGCATAGTCGCGCTGCTGCACATAAAGCCGGCCCGAATAGCCGGACGTCAGGTAGACGCCGGTGCTGCGGTGGTTGGCGTGCTTGGCCGCAAAGCCGATGACGTAAACCGTGCCCCCCGCCCGCTCCAGCACACTATCCAGGTGCACGTTGAATTTGCGGAAGGTGCTGGCTTTGAACAGCGGCGAAATGCGAACGGCGTCGGTGGTACCGGTGATAAAGCCCGGCCCGGCCTGCTCCGAAAAAAACTTCTGCCGCTTATCCAGTGCCTTCGTGACGTGGATTTCTTTCACCTGGTGCTGGCCAATGGGCCCCAGCATTAGAAACCCGCCGCCCCAGTGCCGGTGGCCCGCCGGCTCGAAATACTGGCTCACGTATTCGGTTTCGTAGCTCAGCGTATCGAAATTGGTGGTTTGCCGGTGGGTATAAATCTCCGATGAATAGTCTTCCTGCTCGTAGTTGCGGGGCAGCGCGGCCAGCACCTTTTTCATAATCCTGCGCGGGTCCAGGCTCTCGCCCCGCACCTGCACGCCTTGCAGCTCGTAGGTCGCCGGTGCCAGCCGCACCGTCACCTCCGCCGCCGCGGCTACGGTGGCGGTGGCGTAGCCCACGCTGCTGATTTGCAAGCGGCCCGCGCCCGGCTCTACGCCCACCAGCACAAATTTCCCGGTGCCGTTGGCTACCGTGCCCACGCCCCGGCCCGGCACCGAAACCGACGCATACGGCACCGGCTCGCCTGTTTTCCGGTCGAGCACCACGCCCCGCACGGCCGTCTCTCCGCGTCCAACGGCTTGCACACGCACGGCCCGCGGGGCAGGATTCCGGGCACTGGGCGCGGCTGGAACTGCGTCCGCCGTTGCGCCCGTGGCGGTGTCAGTCCCGGCCGTGGCAGTGGCTCCGTGGGGTGGGTTCACGCTCCGCAAAAACAGAAAGCCGTCCACCACCTCGCTCCACGGGCCGCTCAGCAGCTGATAATCGAACGCATAGGTCGCAAGCACCCGGCCGGGCGCGTCGTGCTTCAGGCTCACAAAGGCGTAATCGGCGGGCTGGGCCAGCAGTTCGGCTTCCAGCGAGCCCCCGGCTGGCACGGGCACCGGCTTGTAGCCCGCGGCCGGGAAGCCGTGGATGCCGCCCCCACTCACCGTGCCCAGCACATACACCTGGTCGGGCCCCAGCGCGGCTTTCACAGCGCGGCCCATGGGCCGGTATTCCTTGATTTCGGCATCTGCCAGCGCCTCCACTTTGTTGGCCAGATGCGGCAGGGCGCCCCAGCAAATTACCTTTTCCTGCGGGTGCTGCTTCAGGTACCACAGCAGGTTGTCGGCCATTTGAGCATCGCGCGGGTTGCTGTCTTTGGCCTTGAAGGTGGCTTCATTTTTCGCGCCGGGGTCGTTGAGGGCGTAGTCGCGGGCCTGGGCCAGCAGGCTGCGCAGGCACTGCTGCCAGAACGCGGCCTCGGCCCGGCGGGGCGTGGCCGGGCCCTTGGCGGCCCGGTCGGCCAAGCGGCTGGCTTTTTCCAGTTCCTTTTCAACATCAGCCAGCTTGGCCGTGGGCAGAAAAGTATAATGTTCACCCATATAACCAATTACCTCTTCCAGGTAGTCGTAGTTGGGTACCGTACCGCCCTTTTCAATGCTCAGAAACGCCTGCAATTCCTCTACCAACTCCTCGCCGTACGCGCCACTCAGTTGCGGGTCGAAACCGGCCACGCGCAGCCCGTTCTTGCCCACCAGCGGCAGCACCGCCTGAAACTCCTGCGTGCTGGTCCACACCGGAAACACGCTGTTGCCCAGCGCTTCCTCGGCCGATGCTCCAGCTTCCAGCGCCTGCTGCGCCTTGTGCAAGTCATAAAACCCGCTTTCAAACGCCACCGTGGTAAACCCCATTTCATGCTGCAAAAAGCGCAAAAGCCGGATTTTGGCCTCGAACACGTTGCCTTCGCCGTGGCTGGGCTCGCCCAGCATCACCACCCGCGCCGGGCCTATTTCCCGGGTCAGAAACGCCAAGTCTCCAAAATCGGTGTCGGCCGGGCTGATGCTGCGCACGGCGTGCACCGGCAGCGGTGCCACGGGTTGAGCGCGGCCCGGCAACAGGGCACCGCCGCATAAACACAGAACAGCAAGCAATTTTGCGCCAGAAAACATACCGGGTAGCGTAAATGAAAGGCCTAAACTTCGGTCCGCGGAGCCATTCTGCAGCTTGCCCTTGCCCTACAGAATAGTCTCGGCAACGGAAACGACAATAAAAAAAGCCCCGAACCGCACTGGTTCGGGGCTTTTTTATGGCCAGAAAAAAAGGAATTTATTCCTTCTCCAGCATCAGGGCGGCACCGTCGGCCGACTTCAGCGTGAGCTTATCGTCGGTGAGAGTTTCCACGGCGAAAGTGTTGGAAGTGGCGCTGCCTTCGGGGGTGAAGGTGATGGTTTTGGCGGCCTGGTCGAAGGCGTACTTGCCCGATACGGCTCCGGCGGCGCCATCGGTCATGGTGTAGTTGCCATTGGCGAAGACGTGCAGCTCCTGCTGTTTCTGCGCATCGGTTTGCTTAACTTTGTCGCCGGTCGAGCTGGTTTCCTTAGCCGTTTTCCAGACTTTACTGTCGGTACCATATAGCATATTCACGCCTTCTACTTTTCCTTTGTCATTGCCGCAAGCGGTTACGAACAAAGACAGCAACAGCAGCAGGCTAGCCACATAACGGAGCGAAAACAGAGACTGAGGTTTCATGAGCACAAAAAGAATGGTGAAAGAATGAAGATGTCTGCGGTTGCAAACTCGTCGGCTTACGGTGCACACGCAAAAGAGTTTACCGTGAAACCCCGCTTGAGCTTGCCCGTATATGGGCCCTGTTAGCCGGCTCGCGGGCCAGCTACTTCTCATTTTTTCTCCATCTTACTGAACTAATCCATGGGACTCTTTGATTTTCTCAGCGACAAAGGCGAGCAAAAACCCGCAGAGCCCGCCGCAAAACCGGCTGCTGGCGGCACTGATTTTTTCGGAAACGCCGCCGATGCCAAACCCGCTGCTACCGGCGACTCGTACACCGTAGTAAGCGGGGACTCGCTCTCTAAAATTGCCAAACACCACTACGGCGACGCCGCCAAGTGGCACCAGATATATGAGGCCAACAAGGCCACCATCGGCGCAGACCCTGACCACATTGAAGTGGGCCAGGTGTTGACGATACCTAGTCTCTAGGTACTTTTTTGCAGAAAAAAGGTGAGAAAAGCCACTCTGTTTCAGGGTGGCTTTTTTGCGTTTGAGCAAATCCTAATCGCCTGTCATCCTGAGCGCAGCGAAGGACTTTCTCACGCTAGCACAATTTTCAGCAATTCTATTTGCCCCAATCGTGGAAAGGCCCTTCGCTGCGCTCAGGATGACAGACGATTGGGGTTCGCAAAAAATATTTTTCACTTTCTGCATTGCCCATCCCAAAAATTCTCCCGTACATTTGCCGATACCAAACAGGTACTCCCCGCTAACGGTGGGAAGTTTTTAAGTTTTATACAGAAGCGGCGAGAGACTAGGCTCCCTGACCCGCTGGCAACCTTCCTTCATGCGAAAGGTGCCAATTCCTACCCACTGCGGCTTCGGCCACTGTGGGGCATATGACTCGAGTGCCATGGAAAACCTTGCTGAATCCGCTTTTTTCGACCCGAATGCTCCGGCTGCTTTGCGTGCCGCGGTTTCGGGTTTTGCTGTTTTGGCCCCATGCGGCCGGAACCAGGCGCCCCGCTCGCTGCGAATGCGAATGTGCTGTTGCCGCCCGTGTTGTTGCTAAGCTGATTTCGGCTTAGCCCCCCTCCCCTCCTTTCTGGATTTTTCTGGTGGCTTGCCACGTCCGCCGCGTGCCCTTTCGGGGCCAGGCGGGCGGGTTCGGGTCGCCGCTGCAACACGGGCTTATCGGGGGATTATTTGGCCACAACGCTTTCACCGCAAGGCTTTTGGCAAATCCAATCAAACAATCTGGTTTTTCAACCTCCCAAATCAACCGCATCATGTCTGCTCAATCCTTGCACTTCGAAACCCTGCAACTCCACGCCGGCCAGCAGCCCGACCCCACCACCGGCTCGCGCGCTGTGCCCATTCACCAAACCACCAGCTACGTGTTTAAAAGCGCCGAGCACGGCGCCAATCTGTTTGCCCTGAAGGAGTTTGGCAACATTTACACCCGGTTGATGAACCCGACTACCGACGTGTTTGAGCAGCGCGTGGCGGCGCTGGAAGGCGGCGTGGCGGCGCTGGCCACCGGCTCGGGCCAGGCTGCGCAGTTCATTGCCCTGAACAACATCCTGCAGGCCGGCGACAACTTCGTGAGCACGGCTTTCCTCTACGGCGGCACCTACAACCAGTTCAAGGTGGCGTTCAAGCGGTTGGGCATTGAAGTGCGCTTTGCCGATGGCGACAACCCGGCCTCGTTTGAGGAGCTGATTGACGAGAAAACCAAGGCCATTTACCTCGAAACCATTGGTAATCCTAGCTTCAGCATCCCGGATTTTGAGGCTATTGCGGCCATTGCTAACCGGCACGACTTGCCGCTGGTAGTGGACAACACGTTTGGCGCGGGCGGCTACCTGTTCCGGCCGCTGGAGCACGGCGCGCACATCGTGGTCGAGTCGGCCACGAAGTGGATTGGCGGGCACGGCACCAGCGTGGGCGGCGTGATTGTGGACGGCGGCACTTACGACTTCGGCAACGGCAAATTCCCGCAGTTCACCGAGCCCAGCGACGGCTACCACGGGCTGATTTTCAACGATATATTTGGCAAGGGCGGGCCGTTTGGCAACATTGCCTTCATCATCCGGGCCCGGGTGGAAGGCCTGCGCGATTTCGGCCCCGCCATCAGCCCGTTCAACTCGTTCCAACTGCTCATCGGCCTCGAAACCCTGAGCCTGCGCGTAGAGCGCACCGTGGAAAACGCCCTCAAAATTGCCAACTGGCTGGAGCAGCACCCGCAGGTGGAAAGCGTGAATTACCCCGGCCTGGCCAGCAGCCCCTACCACGGCTTGGCGCAGAAATACCTCAAGCGCGGCTTCGGCGGCGTGCTGAGTTTCCGCATCAAGGGTAGCAAGGAAACGGCTACGCAATTCATTGACAACCTGAAGCTCATCAGCCACCTGGCCAACGTGGGCGACGCCAAAACGCTCATCATTCAGCCCTCGGCCACCACGCACCAGCAGCTGAGTGAGGCCGAGCAGCTGGCCGCCGGCGTCACGCCCACCTCGCTGCGCCTGTCGGTCGGCATCGAGCATTTCGAGGACATTAAGGCCGATTTGCAGGCGGCTTTTGATGCGATTGGCAATACGGCCAGCCAGCCCACGGAGGGCGAAGAAGTGAACGAGCCGGAGCTGGAGCACGCCCAGCCGCTGGAAGTATAAACCCCATTGCCGCCGGCGGGCCACCTCTGGTGGGCCGGCGCCAGCCTCGCTGGTGGCATCGTTAGTTGGCAGCGGTAGAATCGGCCCACGGGCGCGCCTGCTTTCCTGATTTTAGTTGGAGGAAGGATGGGGGTGAGATACCATGGGCGGGCTTCGTGCGCCGGTTCTACCACTGCTTTTAGTTTTTGAACATCATGTCAGACCAGTTTTTTTACATCCCCAGCCTGCCCCTCGAAAGCGGCGAAACCCTGGCCGACGCCCGCGTGGCGTACCGCACCTGGGGCCAGCTGAACGAGGACCGCGACAACGTGGTGTGGGTGTGCCACGCCCTCACGGCCAACGCCAACGTGCTGGCCTGGTGGCCGGGCCTGGTGGGGCCGGGCTGCTACTACGACCCCGCCGACTGGTTCATCATCTGCGCCAACGTGCAGGGCTCTTGCTACGGCAGCACCAGCCCGCGCGACCGGGACCCCGCCACCGGCCAGCCCCGCTACCAGCACTTCCCCCTGCTGACCATTCGGGACCTCGTGACGGCCCATGAACTGCTGCGGCAGGACCTGGGCATTACGGATATTCACACATTGATTGGGGGCTCTTTGGGCGGGCAGCAGGCGCTGGAATGGGCCGTGCAGCGGCCCGATTTGTTCGACCACCTGGTCGTTATTGCCACCAACGCCCGGCATTCGGCCTGGGGCATCGCCTTTAATGAGGCCCAGCGGCTGGCCATCGAGGCAGACCCGACCTACGCCGCCGGCCAGCCTGGTGGGGGCGATGACGGCCTGCGCGCCGCCCGGGCCATGGCCCTGCTCAGCTACCGCAGCTATCCCGCCTACGCCGAAACCCAAACCGACCCTGACGACGACGAACTGCCGCGCGAACACCGCGCCAGCCGCTACCAGCGTTACCAAGGCGACAAGCTGGTGGCCCGCTTCGACGCCTACAGCTACGTGGCCCTGAGCCACAGCATGGACTCGCACAACCTGGGCCGGGGCCGGGGCGGCGTGCCGGCGGCGCTGCGGCGCATTGGCGCGCATACCCTGGTGCTGGGCATCACGTCCGATGTCTTGTTTCCGCTCAGCGAGCAGCGGGAGCTGGCCGCCCACATTCCTGGAGCAATGTACGCCGAGCTGGACTCGCGCTACGGACACGACGGCTTCCTGCTGGAAACGGCGGCCATCACGCACTTTCTGGAGCGGTTCTACGCGCCCACGTTCGTGCACTAGCAACTGGCCCTGCCGGGCGCTGAGTGACTTGAGTATCGAGATGCCCTCAGACGCCGGAAACCGCCTTTTGAAGCACAAGGCGGCGACGCATGGTACAACGCTTGGCTCGGAAGCACAAAAGACTGCGCGGCAGCACAAACATGTTGGGAGAAGTACAAGCAAACGGCTTAACTGGCGGCATTTGTGGCTGCCAAATTTAATGATATTGTGATGAGAGAGAATAACCCGTTGCGCATCGGCCTGATAGGGTTCGGCTGCGTGGGACAAGGATTTTACAACATCGTGGAGCAGCAGCCGGGCCTGAATCTGGCCATCACGCGCATTGCGGTGAAGACACCTGGCAAGGCCCGCCCATTGCCCGCCGAATGCTTCACCTACCACGCCGATGAGCTGCTGGCCGACCCGGACCTGGACCTGCTGGTGGAAGTCATCGACGATGCCACCGAGGCCTTCCGGCTGGTGAGCGCGGCCCTGCGCCAGGGCCGCCGCGTGGCCACGGCCAACAAGGCCATGCTGGCCCGCCACCTGCCCGAGCTGGTGCAATTGCAGGCCGAGTTCGGCGGCACGCTGCTGTACGAGGCGGCGGTGTGCGGCAGCATTCCGGTGGTGCGCACCCTGGACCAATACTTCAGCCACGAGCCGCTGCGAGCGGTGAGCGGCATCTTCAATGGCTCCTCCAACTACGTGCTGACGCGCATGAGCGAGGAAGGCTCTGACTACGCGGTGGCGCTGGCGGAAGCCCAGGCGCTGGGCTTCGCCGAAACCGACCCTTCGCTGGACATGGGCGCCTTCGACCCGCGCTCGAAAGCGGTGATTCTGGCGGCCCACGCCTACGGCGTGTTTCTGGCGGTCGACGAGGTGCTGAATCTGGGCATTGAAGGCATTGCGGCGGCCGACATTGCGTGGGCAGCAGCGCAAGGGCAGAAAATAAAAGTGGTGGCTGGCCTCTACCGCCTGCCCGGCGGTGGCCTTACGGCCCTGGTGACGCCGCAACTGCTGGGACCCGAGTCGGCGCTCTACGGCGTGGAGCGGGAGTTCAACGGCGTGGTGATTGAGGCGGAGTTTGCCGGCACGCAGTTCTTGCAGGGACGCGGCGCCGGCGGCCACCCCACCGGCTCGGCCGTGCTGGCCGACGTGCTGGCCCTGCGGCGCGGCCTGCGCTACGCCTACGCCAAGCGGCCCACCGCGCCCGACGCGCAACTCACCCACGGCCTCGAACTTGAAGCCTACGTGCGCCACCCCGACGCTGGCGTGCTGCGCGAAGTGCTGACCTGGCTGGAGCTGCCCCCCGAGGCCCTGCACACCGATGCGCACGGCAGCTTTGCCACCGGCGCGGTGCCCGTGCAGCAGCTTTGGGCCTGGCGCCAGGAGCTGCGCAGCCTGGGCGTGTTTGTGGCGCGGCAGGGCGAGGTACGGCCGGTGGCGGTGCCCGCCGGCGCGGCCCTGGCCACGGCCGAGCTGGTCTGAGCTAGCCGGGGGCGAAAGAGAAAGGGGCCCGATTCAGCTGAATCGGGCCCCTTTTTTGGGGATTTGCCTTGCCGTGGCGGTGGCGCTTACTTGAACTCCAGCCGCACGGCCGGCTGGCCGGGCAGCTTCAGCCAATACACGCCGGGCTGGAGGGTGCCGCGCAACACGTCGAGGGCGTGGGCGTCGGGGCTGACGGTGCGCACCACGCGGCCGGCGGCGTCGAGCAGCTGGGCCTGCAGCGGTAGCAGCAGCTCCTTGGGCAGCACCAGGTGCACGGCTTCGGCGGCGGGGATGGGGTAGGCCTGGGCGGCGGGCAGGGCGCTGGCTTTGCTGGTGGCGAGGGCCGTGCCGGCCTGCCCGAGGCTGGGCCGCAGGAAGTCGCGGATGGCGCGGAAGGTGGTGTCGGCGTAGGCCGCGTTGCTTTCGAAGGGAATGTGGCCGGCGCGGGAGAGGCGCACCAGCGTGTTGCGAATGCCCACCTGCGTGGCGCGGGGGTTCAGGCGGCCGCTGCCGTACACGTACTTGGGCGGCAGCGGGCTGCCCACCCGGCCCTGCAGGTAGGGCACGGTGGCGTCGGCGGTGCCGTGCACGCTGAGCAGCGGGGCGTTGCCGGCCTCGATGAGGCTGGGGTTTTCGGTGGCGCCGCTCAGGTTGAGCACGGCCAGCGGGGCGCTGCTGTAGCCGGGGTTGCCGCTGGCGCCTTCTATGCCGCCCAGGGCGGCCAGGCCCACGTAGGCCGGCACTTCGGTGGCTTTGTCGAGGTAGCCCACCTCCAGCGCCGCGAAGGCCCCGGCCGAGGAGCCGCCCACGGTGATGTAGGCGGGGTTTACCTTGTAGGTTTTGGTGGTGGCGGCGTCTTTGCGGAAGAAGCGCACGGCGGCCCGCAGGTCCTGCATGCCCCGAATGGCCGACTTGGCAATGTTCACCGAATCGAGGCCGCCCGCGAGGATGGTGCCGAAATCAAGCAGCCGGTAATCGATGCTGGCCGTGACGTAGCCCAGCCGGGCAAAGCGCGTGCACACGTCAACCATGTAGGCATCGGTGCGCGCGCCGGTGATGAAGCCGCCCTGGTGCGCGAAAATGATGACCGGCCGGCGGCTCACGGTGTCGCCCGTGGGCTGGTAGATGTCCATCAGCAATTGCTGGTTGGCGCCGGCCGAGTTCACGGCCGCGCCAAAGCTGACGCCCGACGTCACCGTTACGTTCGCGAACCGGGGCTGGTAGTACCGCCCGCGGGTGGTATCGATGCGGGCCTGGGCCGAAGCCGAATGCGCGCCGGCCACCAACAGCGCGACGAGAAGCAGGAGTAAAGATTTCATATAGCCGAGAAGTGTGCCGGGAGAAGAAGAAGCCGCGAAACGGGCCGCGGCTTCGTCCCAATGATACAACGAATTTTAGCAGTTGGTTGCCCGGAAGGCGGTCTTTTACAAGGAGAAATGTCCGGGCGCAGTTTCTTGCCCGAGCTACTGCACCACCACGCGGCGCACCAGCGGCACGCCCGCCACGCGCAGGTGCAGCTGGTAGACGCCGGGCGCCAGGCCGCGCACGCTCACCTCGCCGGTGAGGGGCTGGCCGGCGGGGGCCGACAGCGCCAGGCGGCGCACCGTCTGGCCCAGGGCGTTGGTCAGCTCGGCCATGGCGGCAGCGGCGCCACCGGGCAGCGGCAGCACCACCTGGAAGCTCTCCGAAGCCGGGTTGGGATACACCTGCAGCTGGGCGGCCAGGGCCTGGGCCGGGCTGGTGGCCAGCACGCCGGCAGCGCTCAGCTCCAGGGCGAAGCGGCCGGGGGCGGTGGTGCCGGCCACGCTGAAGGCGTAGCGCGTGCCGGCGGCCAGCGGGGTGCGGGTGCCCGTCAGGGCATCGGTCAGGGTGAGGGCGCCGGGGGCGTAGTTGGCCAGCTGCGCGGCGGTGAGGACGTAGGCGCCGGGCGCGGGCACCGACACGGACAGCAGCACGGTGGTGGGTGCCCCCACCGTGGGCAAGCCGTTGA
Organism: Hymenobacter convexus; assembly: GCF_030580955.1. Lineage (GTDB taxonomy): Bacteria > Bacteroidota > Bacteroidia > Cytophagales > Hymenobacteraceae > Hymenobacter. Next base: position 137,482 of record NZ_JAUQON010000015.1, read on the forward strand.
TGGCCAGCGGCTCGCCGGCGGCCACCGTGGCCAGGTTCAGGCCGCTGGGGTTGGGCAGCTTCACGGCGTCGGAGGCGGCATCAACCCCGGCGGTGGCGCTGGCCTGCTGGTAGAGGTAGGCTTCGTCGGCCAGCGCGGGCGTGGCGGCGGCGGCCAGCGTGAGGCGCAGCTGCGGCCGGGCATCGGCGGTGGTGCGCTGCACGGTGGCGGTGTTGGCGGTGGCGAAGTCGGTGATACGGGCGGCCAGCGGGAAGTTGAGCGTGACGGGCGCGCTGCTGAGCGAGCGCACGAAGAAGCCCTGTCCCAGCGGGATGGTGGCGCCCGTGCCGCCCACGCCGTTCACGTAGGCGCGGTAGTTGCCGGCATATTGGGCCGTGCTCACGAAGATGTACATGGCGCCGCTCATGCCCGCGGGCACCGGCACCAGGTCCCAGTTCAGGGCCGAGGCGAAGGGGTTGCCCACCAGGTGCCAGCCGGCGGTGGCCGTGGCGGCGGCGGGCAGGGTCACGGCAAAGTCGGCGTTGTTGCCGTTGAGGGGGCTGGTGAGGGCGATGGTCTGCCCCGCCGTGATGTTGATGGCGTAGCCGAACCCGCGCGACGAAGAAATGGGCGTCGCAACGACGGGCAGTGAGGGCACAAACCAGCCCTTGTCGAACTCCGAGTAGCTGGTGGCCGGCGAGGTAGTGGCCCGGGTCTGGTTGTAGGCAAACACGTTCGGGAAGGGCGTCACCAGGTCGGGCCGGGTGCTGGAGTTGTAGGCCGCGTTCAGCACCGGCGTGAAGGCGGGCGCGCTCACGTTGGCCAGGCTGGCAAAGTCAAACGGCACGGTGAGGTGGCGGTAGCCCAGGCCGGGGTTCACGCTGGGTTCGAGGTAGCGTTGCAGGGTGAAGGCGGTGCGGGTGGTGCCGGTACCGGGCGTCACGAGGGCCGTGCCGCTGGCGCTGGAAAGCAGCGTCAGGGCGGCGTTGCTGTTTTCGAGGGTGCCGCTGGTGGGCAGCAGGCGCTGGCGGATGCTCAACGCGCTGGTCAGGGTGAGGCTGTTGACGTCGGGCACGGCCATTTCCAGCTCGCGCACGGTGGCGGGCAGGCCCGTGCCGGTGGCCTGGCTGCCGGCGCCGGTGTAGGCATAGCTGGCGTCGTTGCTGAACGTACGGCTGCCCGTGTTGCGGATGGCCCCGGTGGCGCCGCTGGCGCTGATGCCCGCCGCATCGCAGATGCGCAGCGCCCCGCCGGCCTGCAGGTCGAAGCTGCCCGGGCCGTCCACCACGAAGCAGCTGGTGTTGAGGGCGCCGGCCGGCTGGCCGCTCAGCCCTTTAATAACCAGCGTGCCGTACACCGTCACGTTGCCGCCGAGGGTGGCCGTGCCGCTGTTGATGGTGATGTCCTGGTAGGAGCCGGCGGGCACGGCGGTGTTCGTATTAATAACGAGGCTGGGATAGGCCACCACGAAGGGCGCCAGCAGCGGGCGCAGGAAGGCGCGGATGTCGCGGTAGGTGGTGTCGGCGTAGGCCGCCGAGCTGGCGCTGCCGGTGTTGGCGCTCTGCACCGGGTACTGCGGAATGTGGGGCGCCTTGCTGAAGCGGCGCAGCACGTTGGGCACGCCCACGCCGGTGGCGTAGGGGTTCAGCAGGCCGCTGCCGAACACGTACTTGGGCGGCAGGCCCGCCCCCACCCGGCCCTTGAGGTAGGGCACCACGGCGTCGGAAGTGCCGTGGGCGCTGTAGAGGGGCGCGTTGCCGGCTTCGATGATGCTGACCGGATTGGTGGCGCCGCTCAGGTTGAGCACCGCCAGCGGGAAGCTGTTGTAGCCCGGGTGGCCGCTGCTGCCCTCAATGTCGGCGGCGGTGAGGTTCAGGTCGGCCGTCGTTTCGCTCACCTTGTCGAGGTAGCCCACTTCGAGCGCCGCGAAGGCGCCCGCCGACGCCCCGCCCACCACAATGCGGCTGGGGCTGACGCGGTAGGCGTTGGCGGTGGCGGCGTCTTCGCGGAAGAAGCGCACGGCGGCGCGCAGGTCCTGCATGCCCCGAATGGCGGCCAGGCTCACGCCGGTGGTGTCGGTGGGGGTGAATACCAGGAAGGGGTTGAGGCGGTAGTCGATGCTGGCCGTGACGTAGCCCAGCTTGGCAAACTGCGTGCACACCTGCACCATGTACGACTCGCCGCGCGAGCCCGTGACGAAGCCGCCCTGGTGGGCGAAGATGATAACCGGCCGCTGCGCCGTGGCGTCGCCCGCGGGCTGGTACACGTCCATGAGCAGCGGCAGGGGGCGGCCGAGAAAGTCGGTCGTGTTGCCGTAGACCACGCCCGAAGTTGTCGTCACGGTGGTGAACTTGGGCTGGAAGTAGCGCCCGTTGGTGGTGTCAATCGGCATCTGGGCCAGGGCACTGTGGCAGGTGCCCAGCACCAGCAGCAGCGCAAACAGTAGAGAAGCTTTCATAGAAAAGCGGGTTGGAAACGTGAAAGGGATGGAGCCAATGGGCTGACGTAGAATCGGGCCGTAGGGTTGGGCGACCAGGCAAACCGGCGTTTCGAAGGTACAACCTGCGTTATTTGCAGTCGCGCCGCTCGCGTGGCGCAGTTGCCCCCGCCCGTCGTTGCACCGCGCTCTGGTGGCGGCGCCCCCGTCCGGGCGGGGGCAGGCCCCGCCCCTCCCCCTGTCAGCCCATCCCCCCATGTCCATCCTCTTTCCTCCCGCCCTGCAAGCCGGCCAGCGCGTGGCCCTCGTGAGCCCGGCCCGCAAAATATCGGCCGCCGAGCTGGCCCCCGCCGTTGCCACCCTCGAAAGCTGGGGCCTAAACGTGGTGCTCGGCGACAGCATTGCCGGCGACTACCACCAGTTTGCCGGCCCCGACGAGCTGCGCCGCGCCGACTTCCAGCGCCAGCTCGACGACCCCACCATCCGCGCCATCCTCTGCGCCCGGGGCGGCTACGGCACCGCCCGCATCGTGGACGGGCTGGACTTTGCCGGCTTCCGGGCCGCGCCCAAGTGGGTGGCCGGCTTTTCGGACATCACCGTGCTCAATGCCCACCTGCTGGCCCTGGGCTACGCCAGCATCCACGGCGTGATGCCGGTGCTCTTTCACCAGGCCGGCGGCGAGCTGGCCCTCGAAACCCTGCGCCGGGCCTTGTTCGGCGAAGCCTTTCAGCCCATTGCCGCCCCGCCCCACGCCCTCAACCGCCCCGGCACCGCCACCGGCGCGCTGGTGGGCGGCAACCTGAGCCTGCTCCAGACGGTGACCGGCACGGCCTCGCAGGCCGGCTTCGCGGGCCGCATCCTGTTTCTGGAAGACCTCGACGAGTACCTCTACCACATCGACCGCATGATGCTGCACCTGCACCGCAGCGGCCAGCTGGCGGGCCTGGCCGGCCTGGTGGTGGGCCACTTCTCCGATATGCGCGACAACGCCATTCCCTTCGGCTCGTCGGCCTGGGAAATCATCGACCGCTACGCACGTATGTACGACTTTCCGGTAGCCTACAACTTCCCGGTGGGCCACGAGGCCGACAACCTGGCGCTGACGGTGGGGCAGGTGGCGACGCTGACGGTGGACGCCACCGGGGGCCGGCTCACGGTCCTGTAGCGTGGACTCTGCGAGTCCGCGCCCGCCGGCGCCGTTTGGGCGGCCGGCGCGGCGGCGCGGACGGGCGCCTCACCCCCTGCCCCCCTCTCCTCAGGGAGAGGGGGCACCGGCTTTGCGCCTATAAAATCGGCTGGCTCCCCCTCTCCTTGAGGAGAGGGGGCCGGGGGGTGAGGCGCCTCGCCGAACGATGCGGGAGAGGGGACCGGGGGGCAAGGCGCTTCGTTGAACGCTCCCGCCCCCGCCTACAGCTCGGCCAGCAGCGCGCCGAAGGTGTCCAGGCGCTGCGCGCCGGGCACGGCCAGCTTATCAAACACCAGGTAGTAACGATACTGGGAGCCGGCCGCCGCCGCCCCGGCAGCCCGGCCGGCGGCGGCCGGACTGTAGCGCGGACTTTGTAGTCCGCGACTTCGCCCTTCCGCCACTGGCGCTGCCGGGGCGGGGTCGCGGACTACAAAGTCCGCGCTACAGTCCGGCCCCGCCCAAAAAACGCCCCCAATCGTTTGCGGATTACCGAAGCTCGTCTATATTTGGTTTCCGGCTCCGGCGAGCCCGGCCAACGCCCTGGGGCATAGGCCTGCAGCCGGCCGGCTGTTCTGCCTTGCTCTACCCGCGCCGTGTTGTTTGCCCCGCTCCGTTGTGCTGCCGTCGACGCCCTGGTTGGCCCCGTGCCCGGCCCGGGCGGGCGCGGGCGCGGCGGGCGGCAGCCCCTCCCGCTCCTTGTCCGGGGTTTTCCAGGTTTCGGCTGGCCCGGCCGAAGCGTTGGCCGCGCCTTCCTAATGGCAGACCGGCCCGTCCGACGTTTAGGGGAGTTCTTCCAAGGTTTAGGTAGGGCCGTCCGACGTTTAGGACACGCCTGCCAACGCTTAGGAAGCAGCGGCCTACGTTTAGGATACGCATGCCGACGTTTAGGAAGCGGCTACCTAAACGTGGGAAGGCGCCCCCCACGCGGCGGGTTCCGCGTGGGCCGCCTCGGGCGGGCCGGGGCCGGGCGGCGGGGGGCCGTGTGGTGGCGAAGAAACCAGGTGCCTCGCGGCCTGTGGGCCAACTGTTTCCAGGTTTTTCGTCTACACCATTCTTCCCATGAGCTCCCGAAAATTACTCACTAATTTCGACAACGTGCCCAAGATGGAAATCGGGCCGCTGGCCCAGAACTGCCTCACTAACACCGTGGGCAACACGCGTTACCCCAAGGCCAAGCCCCAGACCGATGCGCTGACGGCCGCCCTCACCCCCTACCTGGCGGCGGCCAGCATCCTGCACCCCACCCCCACCCAAACCGCCGAGCTGAACCAGCTGCGCACCGCCCTGAACGCGGCCCTCAGCGCCGTGGCCCAGATGGCCAACCTGCTCTATCCCGACGACGAGGCCGCCCTGCTCTCCACCGGCCTGGCCCTCACCAAGGAGCGCGAGCGCCACACCACGCTGGAGGCCCCGCTCCGGTTCCAGCTCGTGGACGGCCCCACGCCCGGCACGCTCTGCGCCAAGGCCAAGCGCCCGCCCCACGCCGTGGCCCTGAAGTACCTCTACACCCTCGACCCCACCGAGGCCGACATTGAGTGGTACGTGGTGGTGGTGCGCGACGGCGACGCCCTGCTGACGCAGTGCAAGAGCGGCGACAAGGTGTACTGCAAGGTGGCCGCCGTGGGCGGCGACACCGACCAGCAGCCGTTTGCCGACGTGCTAAGCCGCATCGCGCAGTAAGCGCCTTACCGACAGCTTAATACTTCCGGCCTGCGCCCGGCTGCCCCTCGGGCGGCCGGGCGCTTTGCGTAGGGGCCGGCCAGCGCTTTACAGGAATTGTACAAGGTCGTCTTGGTTCGACACATGACATGTTTATGCTATATCGCGGCTTTATCGGGGGCGGTACCTTTGTAGAATTATCTGACCGGATTGTATTCCCTGCCCGCCGCTTCGGGTGAAGTGGTGGAATGTTCCTCTTTTACCGTTTCTCCCACCCGTATGCGTTCACGCTACTCCCTGGCTGCCACCCGCGGACCCCGCACGGCCCCGGCGGCCACCGCCCCGGCCCGCCCCACCGGCGCCGCCCGCCACCAGCTCTGGCACCTGAGCAGCCCCCTGCTGCGGGCGCTGCTGCTGCTGGCGGCCCTGCCGGCGCTAAGCCAGGCCCAGACCATCAGCGGCACGGACTTCGACCCGGTGGCCGGACAGAACGGGGTGTTGCTCGGGGCCACGCAGGCCGCGGTGATGGCCGCCAGCGCCACGAGCCTGACCGTGCCCCTGGGCACCACCTACCAGTATCCCACGGTTGCGAACCTGACCACGGCGCGCACGGCCGACGCCAGCCAGCCCACCGGCTTCGCCACCGGCACGGCTCCCTACCCGGGGGCCGCCGTGGGCGGCGACACCGACCAATAGCCCTTCACGCAAGTGCTGAGCCACATCGTGCAGTAGGCGCCCTCCCCGAAGTTTAAATAAGTAAAATATAACACGTTTGTGTCATAGCCAAGCCGGACGTTTGGGCCCGCCTTTGCACTTTCTGCCTTTTCAACATTATTTAATACGGTCGCCTTTCCTGGTCAGGAAGCGAACCCAAGGCATTCAACCGACTAGTCCTCTTCTAAACGTATGGAAAACCCCTACCTCGCCTGCGGGCGGCCGGCCCGCGTGGGCCGGCTCACGCCCGCCTTATTCCTCCGCTTCATGCTGTTGCTGGCGCTGCTGCCCTGGGCGGCACGCGCCCAAACCCGCGTGAGCGCGGGCGGCAACCACTCGCTTTCCATCCACCCCGACGGCACGCTCTGGGCCTGGGGCAACAACGCCAGCGGCCAGCTCGGCAACGGCGCCATCGGCGGCATCAACCCCACGCCGACGCAGGTGGGCACGGCCACCAACTGGGCCAGCGTGAGCGCGGGCAGCGTCCACACGCTGGCCGTGCGCACCGACGGCACGCTCTGGGCCTGGGGCAGCAACAGCAACGGCCAGCTCGGCACGGGCGGCGGCAGCAGCGCCACGCCGGTGCAGGTGGGCGCGGCCACCAACTGGGCCAGCGTGAGCGCGGGCAGCGTCCACTCGCTGGCTGTGCGCACCGACGGCACGCTCTGGGCCTGGGGCAACAACGCCAGCGGCCAGCTCGGCACGGGCGGCGGCAACGGCAACAACCCCACGCCAACGCAGGTGGGCGCGGCCACGAGCTGGGCTAGCGTGAGCGCGGGCGCCAACCACTCGCTGGCTGTACGCACCGACGGCACGCTCTGGGCCTGGGGCAACAACGCCAGCGGCCAGCTCGGCAACAACGCCATTGGCGGCAGCAGCGCCACGCCGGTGCAGGTGGGCGCGGACACCAACTGGGCCAGCGTGAGCGCGGGCTCCAACCACTCGCTGGCCGTGGGCACCGACGGCGCGCTCTGGGCCTGGGGCAGCAACAGCAACGGCCAGCTCGGCAACGGCACCGTCGGCGCCTCCTACAGCATTCGGAGGCAGGTAGGGACGGCCACCAACTGGGCCAGCGTGAGCGCGGGCAACGCCCACACGCTGGCCGTGCGCACCGACGGCACGCTCTGGGCCTGGGGCACCAACGCCAGCGGCCAGCTCGGCACGGGCGGC
>NZ_JAUQON010000016.1 GCF_030580955.1 Hymenobacter convexus
GGGCCGGTCTGGCGCAGGTCAGTATCGGCCGTGAGGTTGGCTTCCGGCTGCCCGAGCAGCAGGCCCAGCCGCCGCTGCGCCGAGCGCTGGTCCACCACGGCCTGGTCGAGCTGGTTGCGAACTTGCCGGGCTTCGGCCTCGGTGCTCACGCGCTGCAAGGCCGTTACCTCGCCGGCCTTGAACAGGCGGTCGGTGGCCACTTGCAGCGCCCGAAACAGGCTGTCCTGGTAGGTGAGCTGGCGCACCTGCGCTTCGGCAAATTGCAGGCTCAGGTAGGCCTGGCGCACGTCGCGGCGCACGGTGGCGCGGTTCACATCCAGGCCCCGCTCGGCTAGGGTGATGCCGGCCTGCGCGGCCTGGGCCTGCCGGCGGTACACCGTGGGAAAGTCGATGGTTTGCACCACGCCCGGGGCCCACCGCTCGCCCGTGGGCGCGGAGAACAGAAAGTCCGGGTTGGTGGGCGAAAAGCTGCCGCGCTTCAGGGCGCGCTGCTCCGCGATTTCCTCGGCCGACTGGCGCAGGCGCGGGTGCCGGCGCAGGGCCTGCTGCTCGGCGCTGTCGAGGCGCACCACGACCTGCTGCGCCCCCGCCGGCCCGGCCAGCAGCACCAGCAACAGCAGCAAGAGCACCAGCCCGGGCCGGCGGCGATGAATGGGAAGATTGTTCATAAGCATTGGTTAGGCCGCTGGCCCCTCCGCCGGCAGCAGCCGACGGAGGGGAGCGGAACACGAAGGGCGGCCCGGAAACGGACCGCCGGCAGCTAGGATTTTTTGACCAGCGCCATGCCGCACTTCGGGCATTTACCCGGCTCGCTGGCCGTCACTTCCGGGTGCATGGGGCAGGCAAAGGCCGCGCCCACGGCTTTGTGGGCGTGGGCCTCGTCCAGCTTGTCGAAGCGCACGGTCAGGGCTTTGCCGTCGGCCGTGTTCAGCGTCACGATGGCGGTGCGCACCTTGGCCCCGGCGGGCAGCCTGGCCGTGAGGTGGTCATCGCCGGCCAGGGCCAGCGGCACGGTCACGGTGGCGTTGGTGGTCAGCTGCACCAGCACCGAGCCGCTCATGCCCTTGTTGGGCACGGCGCTCATCTTGGCTCCCAGCAGGTAGAAAGCCAGTTCGGTAGGTTGGGCCACCAGCTCCAGGTGGTAGGGGCTGGCCGAGCGCACCACGCCGCCGTGGGGGGCCACGTGGGCGTGGGTTTCGCCCGCCGCCATTTCGGCGTGCTGGGCGTGGGCGAGGGGCGCGGCGGCCAGCAGGGCCACGGCGGCGAGGAAGGGGCGAATCATTTTCATGGGGCGGTTAAAAAGCAGGGTCGAAAGGGATGGGCTACGCTTTTTTCTCCAGGTCCATGCCGCATTTCGGGCACTTGCCGGGGGCATTGCTCTGGCCGCCGTCATTCATCGGGCACACGTAGGCAGCGCCGGCCGACTGCATTTTGCCGGCGTTTTTGGCGTGCCAGGCTTTGAATTGCTCAATCTCCTTTTTCTGGGCGTCAATCATCATTTGCGCCATCTCCTTGAGTTTGCTGTCCTTGCCGTGAGCCAGCTCGGCTTCGGCCATGTCCATTGCACTCTGGTGGTGCACGGTCATCAGCATGTTGAAGTTCATGTCCGGGTCGGCCACCGTCGCGGGCATATTTTTCATCATATGGTCCATCGACGTCTTCATCTGGGCCGTGAAGGGGTCGGCCGGGTCCTGAGGCTTGTAGTTGGTCGGGGCCGAGTCGAGGCGCTCGGCAATGGGCTCCAACTCGCCGATTTCCTTCTGCTGGTCGGCTTTGATTTTCTCGGCCATCTGGCGCATGGTGGCATCCTTGCCGTCGCGCAGCTCGATGTCGGCCATGGCCACCGCGCCCTTGTGGTGCTCCAGCATCATGTGAGCAAAGTCGTGGTCGGTGTTGCCCTTCATCTTCATGGCGTCCATCTTGGCCATCATCTCGTTCATCGAGGCCATCAGAGGCGAAGTGCCGGCGGCACCGTCCGCCATTTTCGAGTGGTCCATCCCGGCCATGTCGCCGGCCGCGGCAGTGGTATCGGCCGGGGCCGAGGTCGTTGCAGTGGCCGTGGTGTCGGCCGACTTATCGGAGTTGCAGCTGCCCAGCAGCAGGGTGCCCGAACAGAGGGCGGCGAGGAAAAACGCGGACTTTTTCATGGGTTTGGGTTGGGAATTGGAAGTGAAAAAATGAGGTGCTGAGGTGCGGTCTAGGCCTTCACGTTGATGGTGAAGTCACTGGTGTGAATCTGCCCGCCATGGTTGAATTGCAGGAAAACGCGGTACAGGCCGGGCTTTTCGAAGTTGGTGTTGAAGCCGATGACCGGACCCTTGTCAGCCTGGTCGTTGGGGTGCACGTGCAGGTAGCGCTCAGTGTCTTCGCTGATGACCACGACGTGGCCCAGCGCCCCGAGGTACTTATCCAGGTCCGTCACCGGCTGGCCATTCTTGCTCAGCATGATTTTCATGCCCAACAGCTGCCCGACTTTCAGCTCCTTGTCAAAGGCGAGGGTGGCCTGGTAGCCATCCTCGCTCCATTGCATCTGGTCTTTGCTGAACCTGACGGGCGTGTACTTGGGGCCCTGCACGCTCACCACCTGGCGGCCGAGCTGGTGGCCGCTGCCATCGGGCGTGTAGTCCTGAAACAGCACGTACTCACCGCCCTTGGGGAAGGTGAACGCGGCCTTGTAGTTGCCATCGGCCGTGAACTCGGGGTGCTCGTGGTCGAACACCGACAGGTCCTTGCGGACGATGATGAGGTGGATTTTCTTCTCATGCACCACCGCCAGCGGCACCGGCGCTTTCTCGTTGCCGATTTCCTGCGGGGTGTAGGTGAGCGTGGCGGGCTGGCCGGCCACGAGCTGCATGGGCTTGGGCTCGAACTGCATCTGGTAGCTCTTACCGTTGCTCACTTGGTCGTTGTGGACCAGCTCCATGCCGCACTTGGGGCACTTCTCGCCGGGCTTGGTGCTGGTCACTTCCGGGTGCATGGGGCAGGCGTAGGTGTGGCCCCCGGCGTGCGCGGCCGTGCTGTTGGGGTCGGTGCCGCTGGGCGTGGTAACAGTGTTGGTGGCGCTGCTGCTGGACGAATCTGAGGAGCAGCTGGCAACGGTGAAAACGCTGGCAGCGGCCAGTAGTGGAACAAGGAAACGGTTCATGAGAAAGGGTAATGGACGGGAAATACAGGCCCTGAAAAGGCCCTTTGAGCTACGCCTGCCACTGCTGCCAGAGCACGAAGCCCAGCGCGGCAGCCAGCCCGGCGTAGAGCAGGTAGGACAGCCAGCGACGGCCCGGCCCACGGGGGGGCGGCGCGCCGGCCTCCTGACAGCAACTCTTCATTGCGGGGGAGGAAAAACCAGGAAAATGGGGGGAGGGGGCGCGGCCTAGCCACGCGGGCGAGCAAACGAAAAGGCCCGCCCCGGACATAGCATAGCTATGCCGGCGCGAGCCTTAGCGCGTCGGAAGAATCAGACAGTCAGCGACTGGATGAAAATACGGATGTCGGGTATTTTGGGCTTGAGGTGCCGGGGCGGAACCAGGGCCACCGTAGCCGTGCGGTCCCACTTGCCAGCTAGAGGCCGGAAATGAAACTCGATAGCCGCCGGCAGTACGGCCGGGGCGGGCATGAATAAGTGCTTCTGGGCGGGCGTCGTCAGCGAGGACAGCAGCGACGCCGACTTGTCTTTGCAGCAGTCGTGGCTGGTGCCCGGCTTGGTCGGGTGGCCGTGGCCGTGCTGCTTGGTCGAATGCTCCGCCACCGCGCCGTGGCCGTGGCAGCCCGGGTGCGCCGGCTTCTCGGCCTGGTGGTGGTCCATGGCCGCCATCGGCGGAGCCGACGACAGCGGGTTGACCGTTGCGCACCAGCACTGCCCCACGAACACGTTGACGAAGACGAGCAGGAAGCTCGTCGCCAGCAAACGGCGGAAAGGGTACAGGCTACGGAACATAACGGGCATGAAGCAACCGCAAAATTAGACTTATCTCCTCAGAAGAGTAGAGCTGCTTCTTTACCCGCAATGCCGCGAAAGGGTTCCGGTGGTGGTTTGCGCAAGGTGGACGTAGGTTGATAAAATGGCGTTACTGAGCAACTCAGGGCTATCAGCTTCCATTTTGGATATACCCTAGTCTGAGCGGAAAAGCAAAATTATGCAAGTTGCTGGCGTGATTTTATAAGCTGTTTGCTGGTAACTGCCTGATAAAGTCAAGGGGCATCAAAAATAATTCAGGGCCATTTTCTAAGTGGCAGGGTGGATTTCGTATTTATCTGTGAGAGGGGGTAGTAAGCTTAATTCTTGGTGCCCCCAATCAATAACTAAATTTTTTAACCCTTTACCCATGGCCCCTACGCCTACCCCTCCTTCGCTTTTACAAGAAGTCAAAGCTCAACCTCTCAGTATTGCTACCGCGGCAATCCTCAAATCGACCATCCAGTTCTTTTACACGCACAAGGGCCGCATCGCCGCCTGCGGCAGTGGAGTGTTACTAACCTTGGATAGCCGGTATTTTGTGGTGACGGCGGCACACGTTATTGCCGGCAAGTATTACGAGACGTTCGTGATTCTGCCCCCGCACGAAGTCACCCTAGCCGGTGAGCTGCGCATTACCTCACTGCCTGCCTCGGGCAAACGGAAGGACGACAAAATTGACTTGGCTGCGTTGGAACTGACCGACGAATCCCAACTTGCCCGCCTGCAGGAAGCCTACCACTTCCTGACTCTTTCGGAACTCTCCACGAGTCCCAGGCACCTGACGGATGTTTACCTGTCCGTTGGCTTTCCAGCGGCGAAGACCAAGTCTTTTGATGGCCAAGTGAAATCAGCACCATACCCGCTTCAGACCCAACTAACAGGTGAATTTGATTATGCCCGGTCCGGGCTCCACCCGGCTACTCACCTCGTGCTCGACTTTACGGGCGACGTGCTGTCGGCCACCAATCCCCAGCCGCACAAGCGCCCCAAAATGGAAGGCATCAGCGGCAGCGGCCTCTGGGATACGGGCAACTATCTGCTGCACGACCCTGCCTTGGAAAAGAAGCTGGTGGGCATCGTAACCGAAGAGTTGACGCTCAACCGAAAGAAGTACCTGCTTGTGACCCGAACCACCGTGCTGCTGGAGTTTTTACGCCAGAGCTTCGGCTTGCAAATCCCCGTTTCCACGACCGTTAAGGTAAACTTGGGGTCTGCCCGGTGGCGCTACGCTGAATGGCAGGCAAAACAGGCTGCCAAGGATGGTGGTATGGCGGTATAGGCCGTCAAATTATGCAATTCTGGGGCGGTATTTAGTACCAACTTCGCCAAAGGCTAGCCGTTCCTTTGTAGTGTGAATATGGGCTTTTGCCAGCCGGCTAAACTGCTCAAAAACCACTCATTACGCCGCTTTTATGGAACCTGCCACTAAAACCGAAACCCTCGACATCGAAGGCATGACCTGCGCGTCGTGCGCGTCCTTCGTTGAGAAGTCGCTCAGCCGCACGCCCGGCGTGCAGCGGGCGATGGTCAACTTTGCCACCGAGAAGGCCACTGTGGACTACGTGCCCACCCAAGCCTCCCCGGCTACGCTGAAGGAAGCCGTCATTAACGCCGGCTACGGCGTGGTGGAGCGTGCCCCCGATACCAGCGCCGCCGAGCGCAGCGCCGAAATCGACCGCCAGAAGGCGCTGGCCTACCAGAAGCTCAAGCGCCGCTTCTGGGTGGCCGTGGGCCTGGCTCTCCTCATCATGCCGCTGAGCATGCTCATGCTCTGGCCGGCGATGATGGCGCGCGTCAACATGCAGTGGCTCAACTACGCCCTGCTGCTGCTCACGCTGCCCGTGCTGCTTTATAGCGGGCGCGAGTTCTACGTGTCGGCCTGGAACGGCTTCAAGCACCGGGCCGCCAACATGGATACGCTCATTGCCGTGGGCACTGGCGCAGCCTTCCTCTACAGCCTGGCCGCTACCGTGGTGCCCGGCTTTTTCACCAGCCGGGGCCTGATGCCCGAGGTGTACTACGACACAACGGCCACCATCATTGCCCTGATTCTGCTAGGCAAGGTGCTGGAGCTGCGGGCCAAGACTCAGACCTCGGCCGCCATGCGCAGCCTCATTGGCCTGCAAGCTAAAACCGCCCGCGTAGTGCGGCCCGATGGCGCGGAAGTCGACGTGCCCATCGAACAGGTGCAGCTGGGCGATATCGTTGTGGTGCGCCCCGGGGAGAAGGTGGCCACCGACGGCCTCATCACCGAGGGCACTTCGGCCCTGGACGAGGCCATGCTCACGGGCGAAAGCCTGCCGGTGCAGAAGCAGGTGGGCGACCCGGTGTTCGGGGCCACGCTCAACAAAACCGGCTCCTTTCGCTTCCGCGTGACCAAAGTCGGGGCCGACACCATGCTCTCGCAGATTGTGAAGCTGGTGGAGGATGCCCAGGGCAGCCGCGCCCCCATCCAGCGGATGGCCGACAAGGTCAGTGCCATCTTCGTGCCCACGGTGGTGGTCATTGCCATTCTGACGTTCGTGCTGTGGTTTGATTTGGCCCCGGCCGGCACCCGCCTGCCGCTGGCGCTGGTCAACTTCGTGGCCGTGCTCATCATTGCCTGCCCCTGCGCGCTGGGGCTGGCCACGCCCACGGCCATCATGGTGAGCACCGGCAAGGGGGCCGAGCACGGCGTCCTGATTCGCAACGCCGAGGCACTGGAAAAGGCCTACCAGGTAAACACCGTGTTGCTGGATAAAACGGGCACTATCACCAAGGGCGAGCCCAGCGTGACGGATTTCTGGACGCTGCCCGGGCAGGAAGCTGGCCAGCTGCTGCAAGTGGTGGCCGCCGTGGAGCGGCAGAGCGAGCACCCGCTGGCCGAAGCCGTGGTGCGCCACGCTGAGGCGCAGGGCGCGGCCAGTCTGACGGCGACCGGCTTCCGGGCCGTGGAAGGCAAAGGGGCCGCCGCCACCGTGAGCGGCCAAGCTGTGCTAATTGGCAACCGCCGCCTGTTGGCCGACGAAACCGTGAGCCTCTCCCCTGCCCTGATAACCCAGGCCGAGCAACTTCTAGGACAGGCCAAAACCGTGCTCTACATCGCCGTCGCGGGCCAGGCCGTGGGGCTGATTGGCGTGGCCGATACCGTGCGCGACACGTCGGCCGCCGCCATCAAAAAGCTGCAGGCGCTGGGCATTGAGGTGGTGATGATGACGGGCGACAATGCCGAAACGGCCGCCCAGGTGGCCGGGCAGGTGGGCATCACGCGCTACTTCGCCGAGGTGCTGCCCGCTGATAAAGCCGGCAAGGTGAAGGAATTGCAGGCCGAGGGCCGCACCGTAGCCATGGTCGGCGACGGCATTAACGACGCGCCGGCCCTGGCCCAGGCCGACATCGGCCTGGCCATCGGCTCAGGCACTGACGTGGCCATGGAAGCCGCCGGCATCACGCTGATGCGCTCCGATTTGGGAGGCGTGGTGACGGCCATCGAGCTGAGCCGCCAGACCATCCGCACCATCAAGCAGAACCTGTTTTTTGCCTTCGTTTACAACACGCTGGGCATTCCTGTGGCGGCCGGGCTGCTCTACCCCTTCTTCGGCATTCTGCTCTCGCCCATGCTCGCGGCCGGGGCCATGGCCCTCAGTTCGGTGTCGGTGCTGACCAACTCGCTGCGCCTGCGCAGTTTCGACAATCATTAATTCCGCTCCTATGGATACGCCCGCCATCATGGTAACCGTCATCGGCCTGGCCCTCGCTGGCTTCGTGCTGTGGTACTTCTTTTTCTCGGCCCGCCAGACGGCCAATGCCGTGTCTTCGTCCAGTGGCGTGCAGGAGGTAGCCATCACCGTGAAGGGCGGCTACTCGCCCGACGTGATTGAGGTGGAGCGCGGCAAGCCCGTGCAGCTGAGCTTCTACCGCGACGAAGAAAACAGTTGCTCGGAGGAGCTGCTGATGCCGGATTTCAGCATTCGCCGCGACCTGCCCGCTTTCAAGACCACGCTGGTGGAGCTGCTGCCCAAAGAAGCCGGGACGTTCCCCTTCACCTGCGGCATGGGCATGCTGCGGGGTAGCTTAGTGGTGAAATAATGCCGCATCCCATGAAAGCCGACGTCAGCATTGCCCACGTCCTGCCCCCGCCCGGTTCGCACCGGCTGCTGATTAAGAACATGGTGTGCCCGCAGTGCATCCGGGTGGTGGGCGAAGAGCTGACGGCGCTGGGCCTGCACGTTCACCGGGTGGCGCTGGGCGAGGCCGACGTGTCCACGCCCGACGGCGCGGCTCCCGACTGGGCAGCCATCCGGGCCAGCCTGCAGGATGCCGGCTTTGAGCTGCTCGAAGACCCCCGCGACCAGCTGGTGGACCGCATCAAAACCCTGCTGGTGGCCCTGATTCACTACCCGCCGCCCGGCCCGCGCCTGCTCAATTACTCGGATTATCTGGTGGAGCACCTGAGCAAGGATTACCACTATCTTTCCCATTTGTTCTCCGCTTCCGAAGGCCTTACGATTGAGAAATTCATCATCCGCCAGAAGGTGGAGCGCGCCAAGGAGTTGATTGGCTACGGCGAGCTGCCCATTGCCGAGGTGGCCCAGCAGCTGGGCTACAGCAGCCCGGCGCACCTATCGCGCCAGTTCCGGCAGGTGACCGGCCTCACCCCCACCGAGTTTCAGCGGCTAGGGCCCGCGAGCCACGCCCGCCGCAGCCTGGACTCGCTGATATAGTGGCGAGTAAGTGGGTAGGTGCAGAATTAGCAGGAAAAAAGCGGCAGCGTAATTAACGCCGACTTGTTTTTTCCTGTTCATCAAATCAGGAGCCATTCACTTAGCTTTCCGGCTCCTGCACTGCTTATGACCAGAGGGTTACTTGTCGATTTCACCTGCCTTTTTTCCGAGCCCGCCCTGCCCATTGAGGAGTACCTCTCGGGCATCAGCCGGCTACGGCGCTTGCAATGCGTGTCGCACCTGCTGGGCTACCTTAGCCAGGTGCCGGCTCCCAAGCGGAACCATATCACGGACATGCAGCAGTTCTTTGGCACCCACAGCCAGCTGTTTGCCGACGAGGTCTATTACCGGGCGAAGGTGCTCCAAAACCGGGGGCACGGCCGGCTGAGCTTTCTGCACCCCAAAACGGTGCTGCAGCTCTACTACTACTGCTTCGAGCTGCCGGATGAGCCCGATACCAAGTCGTCGGCCGAATTGGAGAAGAGCTTGTTTAAAGCGTGCCTGGTGCTGAACGGCCCGTACATCGCGGAGCAGGAGCAAGCGTCGGCCGCGGCGAAGGCGCTACTCCCGACCCAGCCGCTTGCGGCGCTGGCGTTGGCGCTGACGTTCTCCGACTTTGAGTTGGTGAACCTGCGCCTGCTCAACATCGCCGTCCTGCAGCTCATTAAATCGGTCCGGCTATTCGAGTTTTTGGAGGCGGAGGCGCGTTTTGCCCCGTTGCTGCAAGCCTTTCTGCAACGCTTCGGCTGCCAGGATTGGCCCGAGTATTTCCGGAAGCTCAGTGGCGTAACGAAGCCCGTCATGCAGGCGGAAAATCCGGGGCGCATCTCCGTGGAGATACCCGATAGCCAGCCGGACTATGAAGCTGACCGGGCCTTCCTGCAGCGCTTTGCGCTGCGCGAAGGCCAGAAGCTGGATAAAGCCGATTTCACCAGTCTGCGGGCTACCCCGCTGGTGGAGGAAACGCCGGGCACTTTTGTGCTGCCCTACCCGGTGCTGGTGGTGGAAGCCATGCACAAGGGGCTGTATTTTCAGTTTAATCTGGCCAACCAGTCCCTGCCAAAAAGCCAGCGGGAGCCCGACTGGCGCTCGGTGTACTGCGACCTGTTCTCGGAGCAGTACCTCATGTATATGCTGCTCGATGCTAGCTTTCAGGGCCGGGGATTGGCCTTGAGCGGCCGGGCCATTTTCGACGGCTGGCAGCTGAAAGAGCAATCTGAGCCCGACTACTATTTCCGCCACGACAGCCGGGCCGTGCTATTCGAGTCGAAGGATGTGTGGGTAAACAAGGTTGCCAAGGCCGGCCACGACTTCGCCACGTACCTGGATGAGGTAAAGAAGAAGTTCTACGAAGACGAAGACCAGCACCCCAAAGCCGCAAGGCAGCTGGCCAACAACGTGGACCGGCTGCTCCGCCACAAGCTGCCTTTTGATACCGATTTCGACCCGGCGGAGCTGATAATCTACCCGGTGCTGGTGGTGCACGACCGGCTCTATAACCAGCCTGGCCTGAACGTGGTCGTCAACGACTGGTTTCAGGAAGAGCTGGCAAAGCTGGGGCAGGAAGGACTACCGGTACACAACGTGCGCCCGCTGATTATCATCGACGCGGACACGCTGCTGGCCTACCACGAGGACTTCCGCGACGGGCGGCTGGTGTTCGAAGACGTGCTGGAAGAGTACGTGGCCTATCTGCGAGCACCAACTTGGGCTGGTATCAGCGACGCCGAGGACGAGCAGCGGCAGATGCAGAGCGTACATCCCTTTGCTTTGTTTCTGGAGAATTACGCGGAAAAGCGCGATATGCTGGGCATCCCGAAGGAAATGCTCTACCAGATTCTGCCCATCATCAACCGCGGCGCAGACGATGAATCGAGAGAGTAAAGGAAGCCGGAAATTATGCAAGGAAATTGCGCCGATATGTAAAATCTAAGCGGCCGGCCGGGGTGTTATGGATGCTCATCAAATCTTCATAATATATATGCCCCATTTCCGCTTACCCTTGCTTGCGCTGGCCTTCTTCGGGCTGGTTTTGGCTTCCTGCTCCAAAAGCCACGACATGGACCCCGCCCACGAAAGCGTGTACATGACCATCATGATGGACATGATGACCCAGATGGACGCGCAAGCTAAAACCCAGGACCCCGACCACGATTTTGCGGCCCAGATGGTACTGCACCACGAGGCTGCCATCAAAATGGCGCAGGAGGAGCTGAAAAGCGGTACCAACCAAGAGATGAAGACCACGGCCCAGACCATCATCACCAAGCAGCAGGCCGAAATCACCCAGTTTAACGCCTTCCTTAGCGGCCACCAGCCTCGGCAGCCGCTGGTGCAGCAGTTCACCCAGCTCCAGAAAACCAACATGGACAAGATGATGGCCAGCAGCGACAAGCGCACCATCACAGGCCGGGCCGACTATGACTTTGCCCAGCTGATGGTCGACCACCACCAGGCCGCCATCGACAACTCCGAGGCGCTGCTAGTGCATGGCCGCGAGAATACCACCCGGGCCCTGGCCCAGGCCATTATCGCCGACCAGCGGCAGGAAATTCTGGCCCTGCAGGACTGGCTCACGCGCAACAAATAGCATGCGGGGCAGTAACCCGATGCAAGAAAAGGCAGCCTAAATAGGCTGCCTTTTCTTTTAAGTAATTGGAAGTGGGCAGCGCGCCGGGCGTCGGGATTTTATTGAAAATTATGCAAGCCGGAGCTGATGGGGTGTAAATCCTGGGTTGAAGCAGGCCGTTTCAGCAAGCAGGAAAACTTAACCACGTCCTGATATTATGAAAAAGCTATTTCGCGTTCCCCTGCTGGCCCTTTTGCTGGCTTCCGTTTCCCTCGTTTCCTCGTGCAGCAAAGACGACTCGGATAGCCTGAAAGTGCAGGCGCACGACCAGAACACCATGATGACCCTCATGCACGACATGATGAAGAAGATGGATGCCATGATGAAAACCCAGGACCCCGACCAAGACTACTCCATGATGATGGTGATGCACCACCAGGGGGCCATTACGATGGCCCAGGAGGAATTGAAAAATGGCAAGGATACCCAGATGCGGGACCTGGCCACCCGCATCATTGCCGCGCAACAGGCCGAGATTACGCAGTTTAACGCGTTTCTGGCGGGGCACCGGGTGGAGACGCCACTCGTGCCGGCGTTTAACACGCGCCAGATGATGGCCATGGATAAGATGATGCGCGCCAACGACCTGCGCGTTATCACCGGCAATACCGACCGCGATTTTGCCCAACTTATGCAGGACCACCACCAGAGCGCCATCGAGACGTCGCAGGCGGATTTGGACCTTGGCCGTCACACCGAAACCAAAGCCCTAGCGCGGCAGATAATTGACGAGCAAATGATGGAAATAAAGGAGATGCAGGAGTGGCTGCTGACCAACAAAGGCTACTAATTTCATCCTCTCCTTTAACTAAAAAGCAGCAGGCTACATGGCCTGCTGCTTTTTAAGTTATCCCCTCACCCAATGGAAATGCACAATACTCCCTGGACTCCGGAATGGCTGCTGTGGGTCTGGTTCGGCCTCACACTGTTATCATTGGCCTACGTCGCCTGGGACTTGTTTACCAGCACCCCGGAAATGAAAGTGATGAAGTGGGGCTGGGTGCTAGTCACCCTCTACACCGGGCCGGTGGGGCTGCTGGTCTACTGGTTTTCGTGCCGCGAGCCCGCGCCCGGCACCCACGAGACGTTCGTGGCCCCGCTCTGGAAGCAGGCCGTGGGCTCGACGATTCACTGCGCCGCCGGCGACGCCACCGGTATCATCGTGGCTGCCGCCATCACTGGCTACTTTGGTTTGAACATGGGCACCGATATCTGGATTGAGTACGCTGCCGGCTTTTTTTTCGGGCTATTCATCTTCCAGGCCCTGTTTATGAAGGACATGATGAGCATGAGCTACGGGCAGGCCGTGCGCAGCTCGTTTCTGCCGGAGTGGATGTCGATGAACGCCATGATGGCCGGCATGCTGCCCACGATGGTTATTCTAATGTCGCGGGACATGAAGGCGATGGAAGCTACCTCACCCTGGTTCTGGGCCTCGATGTCGGCCGCTACCCTCGTGGGCGTCGTGGTGGCCTACCCCGTCAACTGGTGGCTGGTCAAGCACCAGCTCAAGCACGGCATGGGCACCGAGCGGGCCCTGGGCAAGGGCGGGGCCCCGGTCGCCGCCGGGCACCAGCACGCGGGCATGGCCATGGCCGGCATGACACACGCCATGCCTCCAACAGCGCCCAGTTCGCCCGCCGGCCACCCCATGCCAGGAATGCGCATGGAAGGCGACGGCCAGGTATCGGCCGGGCGCAAAGCCCTGGTAACGGTGCTTACCCTGCTCATGCTGGCAGCGGGCTACTACGTAGCGGCCCGGTACGGGGACCTCGCTATGCGGCCCGGCCAGCCGATGAGCACGCCGGAAATGTCCATGCCTGGGATGACGCATTAGCCCGCAACGGCAACCCTGGCGACGGATTTTGGGTGCGGCGGCTTGCGGACCCCGGGGTTCTGCGCATCTTCGTGATTCCAATTATCCCGCCCCATTATATGTCTGCCGCGCTACCGCCCCTTATTCAGCAATACAAAGCTGATTCCGAGTCCGTTTACAACACCTGGTTCATCAATAACGAGGAGCGCTTGAAGGCCTTCCGCTCCATTCGGCGCGGGGTGCAGCAGGTGGTCAAGGACATCAAGGCGGGCAGCTTCGGCAACGATTTTAAGGGCACTTCGCTCGAATTCGTGCTCAGCGTCATCAGCGAGCAGAAGCAGGTGTTCCAGGGCGCGGCGCACCCCTTCTACTGGAAGCCCAAGCTGCGCATCCCCGACATCTACGAGCACGAGGACAATAAGCGCGCCTTCGGCCAATTCCTGGAAAGCTGTCTGGCGGCCACCACCGAGCAGCAGCTGCTGCGCGAAATCGACATTCTGGACCGCCGCAAAATCAAGGGCTTGGGGCCGGCCGTGGCCAGTATCCTCTATTTCCTGCACCCCACACTAATGCCGCCCTGCAACACGGCCATCGTCAACGGCTTCAACGCCCTGTTTGGGGAGAAAATCAAGCTGGGCTCCTGGTCCGAGTACCTGCGGATGCGCGACCGGCTGCGCGACCTTAATCAGGAGCACCGCCAGCACCTGAGCCTCGACTACGGCGCGCTGAGCGGGCTGCTTTTCGACGTGGGCGTGAAGAAGATGATTGCCGGCGACCAGCAGTTTGCCACCGACGAGGACCGCGACAAGTACCAGCAGCAGGCCCAAAAGCGCCACAAGGAGGTGCAATCCGAGGCGCAGGAGGAAAACCAGCACACCGAGATGCAGCACCACCTGCTGCGTGTGGGCAAGGCCCTGGGCTGCGACGTGACCACGGCCATCAACGACCGCAACCGTCTTTGCGGCGGCCAGAAGCTCTCCTTTCTCTGCCTCGACCAGCACCCCGAACTGCCCGTGCCGGCCGAGGTGGCCAGCACCATCCGCCTCATCGACATCGTGTGGTTCGCTCCCGGCACCAACCGCGTGGTAGCGGCCTTTGAGGTGGAGAAAAGCACCAGCATCTACAGCGGCATCCTGCGCCTGACGGACTTGGCGTTCTCCATGCCCGAGCACGAGACGGCGCTCTATCTTGTGGTGCCCGATGCCCGCGAGAAGGAAGTGCAGGCCCAGCTCTCGCGGCCGGCCATCCGGGCCGCCGGCGCGACCATCCGCTACATTCTGTTTTCGGAGCTGCGCCAGCACTGCGAGGCGCTATGCAAGTTTGGTGATTCGCCGGCGGCCATGCTGAAAATTGCGCGCTCGGTGTGAGGGACCGTGTCTGTACTTTAGTAGAATATTAAGAGTTGGCTTGACTTTTTATGGCCGAGTATCTGTATCTATGGTTGGTGTTGCTCGGATTTCTGGTCGGATTGGGGCTATTAGTAATTCGAAAAAACCGGCTTGATAAGCAGCTGGCGCAGGAAAAGAGTAGTCTTTACAAGGATTACCAAACCAGGAATTCCGAGTTAAACGTCCGGGAGAAAATACTCGACAAGCGGGCCGCTGATGTGGCTCGATTGGAAAAAGTGTTAACCGAGAAAAGCAAAAGCTTTCCTTGGCTGGCTGGTGCAATTGCGGACCTGGTCTTGCTTAACAACAATCAGGTTGCTGACTATTTGGCCTTTAAGCCCCGGCCGGCCAAGTCCTCTGCCCAGGCAGTGCGCGAGGTAGGGAAAGAGAAACGTATTCTGGCTGCTCAGCTGAAACACCTGCAATACGTTATCAACCAGTACGAAGGCCTGTTTCCATTTCTGACGGAGTTTCGCGAAGGAGAAATGGAGGAGGCGCTCCTGGAAATAAAGGATACGTATGGCGAGCAAGCACCGCAGGAGGCCGACCCAGTGAGTGTTTTTCTGACGGCTGGAGAATATAGCAGTCTCTCCACGACCGAGCGGAACCAGCGGGCCTTGGAGAGATATATGCAGGGCCGGAAAAGCCCTTACCAGTTGGGCCGTGACTACGAGCGCTTTGTGGGGTATTTGTATGAGTGCGAAGGCTATACCGTAACCTATTTTGGGATTGAGAATGGCAAGGAAGACTTGGGAAGAGACTTAATCTGTCGTAAAGACGGCAACACCCTAATCGTGCAGTGCAAGTACTGGAGCAAGCACAAGCTCATTCACGAGAAGCATATCAACCAGCTGTTTGGTACCACCGTCAAATTCTACCTGGACTCAGCGCAGAAAAAGTTAGTTGAACAGCAGCTTCACCTTTTTCCGCAGTTACTTTCCGCCAGTAACATTCTGGGGGTGTTTTGCACCTCCACTGATTTGTCGGATACGGCCCGCAAGTTTGCCCAAGCTTTGGGCATCCAGGTGCGGGAGCAGGTCAGGCTGGGCGCTTTTCCGATGATAAAATGCCACATCAGTCCGGCAACGGGTGAACGGATTTATCACTTGCCATTTGACCAGATGTATGACCGAACCAAGCTGGATAAAGCAGGCGAGTTTTATGCCTTGACGGTAGCGGATGCCGAGGCTAAGGGCTTTAGAAGAGCTTGGCGGTGGCGTGGGTAGTTAACCGCACCCTGTTGAAGATTGCGCGAAACGTGGGGAGTAAACTTGGCTGATAATTGCTCAGGGTTTCGAATGTCGCTAAAGGAATTAGGCGATAAAGTCAAATAAGAGCTCAGTGAGCTTTTCTACTTGGTTTTGAGCTTGCATCACACTGTACATCTGCACGATGGTTTCCAAGTGCGTTTTGCTCATGCAGGCAACGTAACGCGTGGAATAGTGAAGGGTAGCCAAGTCCTTCTGGATAGTGAAAATTGGGCTTTTAATCCGCTTCTGGGCCCCGTGCTTGTAAATAAATGTGTCGGTAGCGCTTAGCGGAAAGATGAAGTCTTCTAATTTGCTATAGTCAGCATTGGGCCTTTCCAGCACGGGCCAGTCTCCAATCACGGAGGGAAACCGTTCATCGGGCTGCGAGTGAATAAACCAGCTGGCGTGAATGTCGGTAAGCTTATTCTCGTCAAACAACGGCAGTAGGGGCAACAGTATACGCTTGGCCTCTTTGATAGCATCCGAATCCATCAACTGGTTCAGCGCATTCAGGTCGACTGGGTTAGCTTGGTCGATGGGCCGGATTTCAGCTTTTAAGTCGGCCAGGCTCAACTCCTCTTTCAGTCGGCCAAACTGCGGGTCGCTCGCCGGTATGCGCCATTTAAGGGAGCTGGCCAGCGCAACAATGCTCACCACTTCTTCGAGAGAAGCTTTTCGGGAGAGAAGGACGTTTTGCAAATCGGCGGCGGCCTTGTCATCCAAAGCTGCATACAAGGCCTCCAGATGGTCTTTGGGCTGGCCGTGGAAGAGAACCGTATTCCGGTCCATCTCAAAGAATATAGCCTTTGGGCTTTGCCGCTGCTTGGCTATTCTACCCGTCTGCTTATCAAGCAAGTAGAGCATTCCATCCGCATCCGCGAAATTCTTAATGAGGAATTGAGGAATGTAGTGGTGTCGGCGTGATACCTGCATCAGCGGTGGGCAACAATTAAAATAAAAAAGCGACTCCAATTTCGGAGCCGCCTTTTTACTGACAAAAGACAGAGTAGAAGTAGTGCTATTTGCCTCCCTTCTCTTTTCGCACGCCTTTGAAGGGCGTACCATCTTGCTTCACGTCCATGAACTGGCCGTTGGTGGTGTTCCGCTTCACGTATTGCTCCGTGACGGGGTTGAAAACTTGCGAACGGTCGCGCACTGCGCCGTTGCGGTGGCCGTCGCCGGCCGGTTTGTTAGTTGCCATATAGCAGGGCGAGAGGGAAAAACTCTCTTTACCTCAACGGTGAGTTTGAACGGAGAATTCCGCGTAAGAATTTACTAGCATAAATAGCTATTATTCAGTTTTTTTAAGTTGTCTCGAACTGCGCCTGAACGAAGTCGTGGGCATAGGCTTTCACCTGGTCGCGCACCGCGCGAAACTGCCCCATAATTTCCTCCTCGCTGCCAGTAGCCTTAGCCGGGTCGGGAAAGTTGTGGTGCAGCTTCTTGGCCGACGACGGAAACACTGGGCACACCTCGTTGGCGTGGTCGCACACAGTCAGCACGTAATCGAACGGCACGGCGGCGTACTCATCGACGTGGTTGCTGGTGTGATGCGAGATATCGACCCCATCCTCGGCCATTACGCGCACGGCGCGGGGGTTAAGCCCGTGGACTTCTACGCCGGCGCTGTAGACGGCGGCCCGCTTGCCTAGCTCTTGGGCGAGGTAGCCGTGCAGCAGCTGGCTGCGGCAGGAGTTGCCGGTGCAGAGCACCAGTACGTTTTTCTTATCAGACATGAGCAGGGAAAAAAGCAGGAGGAAGAGGGGAAGAGTTACGCGGCCGAAGCCACCGTTTTGCCGCCGTACCAGCGGCGGCGGAACCAGAAGGCCAGGTTAACCAGCGCAATCAGCGCCGGTACCTCAATCAGCGGGCCGATAACCCCCGCGAAGGCCTGGCCCGAGTTCAGGCCAAACACCCCAATGGCCACGGCAATGGCCAGCTCGAAGTTATTGCCGGTGGCCGTGAAAGCAATGGAGGCATTCTCAGCGTAGTCGGCCCCTAGATACTTGCCGGCCGCGAAACTGAGCACGAACATGATGCCGAAGTACAGGGCCAGCGGCAGGGCAATGCGCAGCACATCGAGCGGCACCTGCACGATGGTTTCGCCCTTGAGGCTGAACATGACCACGATGGTGAGCAGCAGCGCCACCAGCGTAATGGGGCTGATGGCCGGGATGTAGACGTTCTCGTACCATGCGTCGCCTTTCAGCCGGCGCAGGACGGTGCGCGAGAGAAAGCCCGCCGCGAACGGAATGCCCAGGTAAACGAGTACGCTCCGGGCAATGTCCCAGATGCCGATGTTCACCGCGTAGCCCTTCAGGCCAAAGTAAGGCGGCAGCACGGTGATGAACAGCCAGGCCAGCACCGAGTAAAACATCACCTGAAAGATGGAATTCAGGGCCACCAGCCCGGCAGCGTACTCGCGGCTGCCGTCGGCCAGGTCGTTCCAGACCAGCACCATGGCAATGCAGCGGGCGATGCCGATGAGAATCAGGCCCATCATGTATTCGGGCTTGTCGGGCAGCAGCCAGATGGCCAGGAAAAACATGAGCAGGGGGCCCAGAATCCAGTTCAGGAACAGCGAGAGGCCGATGATGCGCGTGTTTTTGAAGACCGTGGGCAGCTGCTCGTACTTGACCTTAGCCAGCGGCGGGTACATCATCAGAATCAGGCCGATGGCCAGCGGCACGTTCACCGTGCCCACTGAGAAGTAGTTGATGGCCCCGTTGATGCCGGGCACAAAGTAGCCCAGGCCGACGCCCAGCGCCATGGCCAGGAATATCCAGAGCGTGAGGCCCCGGTCGAGGCCCGAAAGTTTCTTTTCAGCCAGCGCGGCGGGGGCCGGGGCGGCGGGCAGGGGTTGATTCAGGGTTGTCATAGAAAATAGTGAATTAAGCGACCCCGACGGAGGAGCTGCGCCGCTCCATCTGCACCGTATTGCGCCACACGCCGTGGTGCTGGCCAATCCGTTCGCGGTGGCCGATGACGCGAAAACCCGCCTGCGTATGCAGGCCAATGCTGGCGCGGTTTTCCTCGAAGGTGCCGGCTTGCAGCGTCCAGATGCCGTGGGCCTCCGAGTCCGCAATCAAGGCCTGCAGCAGCTGCCGGCCCACGCCCTGCCCCCGGGCGTCAGTGGCGATGTAGATGCTGAGTTCGGCCACCCCGCCGTACACGCAGCGGCTCGACACCGGCGAGAGCGCAGCCCAGCCCCGCACCGTGCCGGCGTCATCGACGGCGACCAGGCGGCTGTGGGCCAGGTGCGCCCGGTCCCATGCCTCCCATTCGGGGGCCTGCGTTTCAAACGTGGCGTTGCCCGTGGCAATGCCTTGCTCGTAGATGGCACGCACGGCGGGCCAGTGGGTTTCCGCGAGTGGTTGAATGGTCATCGGGTTGGTAGCTTAATAGGCTTTGCGCAGCATGTCGGCGTATTCGTTCGGCAGCGGGGAGGCCTCCACGGCCTGGGCGGCTTTCTCCACGTCGTATTCGACCCGAATAAGTTCCGAGCGCACGCTGCCAGGGTCCGTGAGCTTCGTGTTTTCGTCGAGGTGCAGCAACTGGTAAGCCGCGCGTGGGTCACCGTCCTTGGGCTTGCCCACCGAGCCGATGTTGAGGGCGTGGCGGTAGCGGGTTTCGCCTTCCACTTCGTAGGCGAAGGTGCGGTGGTAGGGCTTGTGAGTATGCCCGAATAGCATAATATCGGCGTTGGCCTCGGCCAACACCCGCAGAAAGCTGGCCTCGGGCCGGTCTTCAAACAGGTACTCATTAATTTTGCGCGGCGAGCCGTGCACCATCAGCAGGTTCAGGGTGCAGGGCTCCTCCTGAAACTCCAGCCGCATGTGTTTGGGCAGCAGGCGCAGGTAGCGCCGCTCCTCGTCGCCCATGATATGGTTGGTATAGGCAATGCTTTGCGCGCCCAGGTCCTTTTCGGTGTCGGTTTTGTAAGCGCAGCCGCAGTTGCTGCTGGCCAGCCCGATGCCCTGGTCGTAGTTACCGGCCAATGTGGGGATGCCGCGGCGGCGCACCTCATTCACCACTTCGTTGGGCCAGGGCGCGTAGCCCACCAAATCGCCCAGGCAGAAAATCATGTCGGGCCGGCGCTGCTCCATATCGGCCAGCACCGCTTCCAAGGCTGGCAGATTGCCGTGCACGTCGGAGAAAAAGGCAATTGTCATCGAAATCGGGCGGAATGGATTGGGGGATAAGTCACGCGGCGCGACCCGGGAGGGCCGCGCCGCGTGGTCATTTTAGCAGCACCCGCCGCCCGGCGTGCAGCCGCCGGCCGTTTGCAGCTGGGGCAGCGCGAACTGCTGGGCCGCCGGAATGCCGCAGGCATCCTGGGCCAGGCAGGCGGTTTGCTTGGGCATGAGCACGAAATCGGTGCCGTCGAAGGTCAGGCCGAACTTGCCGATGGTGGCCTGCTGATACTCTACTTCAATGTCCAAGTCTTCCTGTCCCAAGATTTTCTCCGAGAGCTTCAGGATGTGCAGGAATTTCTGGGGAGCTAGGCGGTGGTCGTAGTCACCGGCCTCCCAAAGCTGAAAGTTGGCCACGGTTTCCTGGCGCTCCACGCCGCCGCAGTCGATGAAATGCTTGCTCACCAAGCCCACTTCCGTGACGTGGAAATGGGAAGGCAGGTACTCGCCCGTGGGCAGGCGGAAGTTGATGGCGTCCACTTCGGTCAGGGCCTTTTTGATTTCAGAGATTTTCATGGCGTTGCTTCGTAAAAAGGGGAGAGTTAGAGGGAGGATGTTAGCAGGCGCAGGCATCATCGGGGCCGCAAACGGCGCCGCTCGTGGCCTCGATGAAAAAGGCGGTGAACTGCTGGTGTACCTGTTGCAGCAGCTCGGTATTGAGGCAGTAGCAGACCGTGAGGCCGTCGATTTCGCCGCGAATCAGGTCCAGCGCCTTCAACTCCTGCAAGTGCTGAAATACGGTGGTTCGGGACAAGGGCAGCTCCGCGGCGATGTCGCCGGAAATGCAGGTCTTTTTGCTGGCCAGGAACTGGATGATGGCCACCCGCGCCGGGTGGGCCAGAGCCTTGGCCACGCGGGCTAGGTGCTGTTGCTCTTCGGTGAAGGCGGCGGTTTTAGCGTAGGTCATGAGGAGGAATCGGGGAGTGCGTTGGGAATGGAGGCTGGCGTGGCTGCCGTCGCGGCCAGCAGTTGGGTGAGCAGGATTTCGGCCCGCTGGTAGGCGCGCTGTTCGGCAGCTTTCAACCGCTGCTCGCCGCCGCCGCCGGGTTGGCCGTTATAGCCCTGGGTCTGGAGCCGCAGGCCTTCCAGGACGAGGCATTCGGTGCGCAGCACCCGTTCGAGCACCACACGCAGCAGGGGATGAACCAAGGTATCCGCGTTGGAAGACATAGCAGTCAGGAGCAAAGTCGGAAGTATGTCGCAAATATACGACATAGAATGACGTAAGTTTACGACATAGCTAAAATATTTCTTCCTGGGCGGAAAACGAGCTGTTTTAAGGTATTGCTGGCGGCGCGAGCCCATTGGGCCAGGCTATGCAGGAGTTCGCTGCGCTGCCGTGCTACTCACCGCTCCCGTTGGTCGCGCCCTTCCTATCCTTCTCGCAAAAAAATCCTCCCACCGGCCCGGCCCAGGCAGCGGCGCTTACTCGAGGGCGGGGCCGGCTCTCCTCTGCTCCCGCTGGTCGCGACGGAAGGCCTAGCCCCGCCCCCGAGTAAGCGCCGCTGCCTGGGCCGGGCCTTCCTCCTTGTTTAATGGCTGCTGGCCGAACCGGCAAGGGCCGGTACCGCCAGCGGAGTGCTTGAACCAGCGTGCCGCTGGCAAAATCAATATGGAACAAAGGGGAAGAAGGGTTTAAGCGGCCAAAGCGGACAGTTGATTTTAGTGAAATATTGTTGTCTTTTTAGCAACAAAAACATTTGAAATGGCGTTTAATAGGATAAGCAAGTGGTTGTTCACTATCATTTTAGCCCCGTCAGACGTCATGCTTAATCCTGAATTCTTTCCTACCCCGGCCGCCGTTATTCAGCGCATGCTCGAACCGTTTTTCAATCCCGCTCCTACCGGCGACGAAGCCGAGAGCGGCGACCGGTACCGCCGCTACAATCCGGCCGCCGCGGCTTTGCGCAAGCTTACCATTCTGGAGCCCAGCGCCGGCAGCGGGGCCATCGTGGACGAGCTGACGGCCTGGCTGGACCGGGAGGATTACCATAGCCGCAGCGGCAAGCAAAACGTGTATTGCTGTGAGGCCGACCCCGAGCTGCGCGCCGTGCTGCATGACAAGGGTTACAAGGTCATTGCCAACGACTTTCTGAACTACCGGGGCGACCATTTTTTCGACCTCATTATTATGAACCCGCCATTTTCCAACGGCGACCGACATTTGCTCAAGGCCTGGGACGTGGTAGCTGCCGGCGGCGACGTAGTATGCCTGCTCAACACCGAAACGCTGGCCAACCCCTACACCGAAACCCGGCAGCTGCTGGCCCGCCTCATCGAGGACCACGGCACCAGTGAGGAGCTGGGGGCTGTGTTTGCCGAGGCCGAGCGCCCCACCAACGTAGGGGTAAGTATGGTGCGACTGCACAAACCCGCCAAGGCGGACCGCCTCACGTTCGAGTTCACCAGCCGGGGCCGCCGGGGGCCGGAGCTAAACGAAAACCTGTTTGCCAATGCTGTGGCCACGCGCGATGTTATCGGCAACATGGCGGCCGAATACGAGGGCCTGAAAGCGCAGTACGCCGCTTACCTGCAGGCCCGCGAGGGCATGAAGTTCTACGCCAAAAGCCTGCTGCGCAGCGAGTACCAGGACGTGCTTAAACTGGCCGAGGCCAGCTTGGAGCGCGGCAGCCTGCGCACGAGCTACAACAACTTCGCCGACGAGATGAACCAGCAAATCTGGGGGCTCGTGCTCGATAAGGTGAACATCCAGAAGCTGATGACGGCTGACGTGCGCCGCAACTTCGCGGCCTTTAGCAAGGCCCAAGGCTACCAGGAGTTCACTCACGAGGCCGTAGCTGAGTTGGTGGCGCTGGTGCTCGACAACCGCGAAACCATCATGGAACAGGCCGTGGAATCGGTATTCGACACCTTTACCAAGTACCACAAGGAAAACCGCCTGCACGTCGAGGGCTGGGTAACCAACTCGCAATGGAAAGTGAACCGCAAGGTGATTCTGCCCTACGCGGTGGAAGAAAGCTTCTCCGGCAAGGGCTTTCGGGTGAACTGGAGCCGCCGCGACGACTACGCCGACATCGACCGGGTGATGTGCTACCTGACAGGTGAGAACTACGATACCTGCGTGGGCATCGATACCGCCCTTGACCGCTACGGCAATCAGAACCCCAACCCGAACGGCGTGTACACGGTCTACAGCCGGTTCTTTGAAATTCGGGCCTTCAAGAAAGGCACCGTGCACCTGATTTTCCGCGAGGAATTTCTCTGGCAGGAGTTCAACCTTCGGGCTTGCGCCGGCAAGCAGTGGCTGCCCGGCCCCGAAATGGCCGCCTACCGCGCCCGCCAGGCCAAAGCCGCCACCGCGAAGACCCACCCCCTAGTGCCCGAAGCGGAGCCGTTGGCCGTGCCCGGCACTCAAATGCAGCTGCAACTTGCGGCCTGAGCACCGATGCCAGCGGGCGGGCTACTGTCCGCTGGCACGTGACCGGGGAAGTGGACTATCGCCCTGCTCCTTCTCCCGTAATGCCGGGAAGCGTTATACTGCTTGCATGAAAACCCCATCCCCTCCCTCGGCTCTGCCCGGTGCTGCCCCGCCGGCGGGCCAGCAGTTCAGCCACCTGCTGCGCCACGGCCGCTTCTCCTTCACCGAGCGCGAGCTGCAGGAACACCTGCAAATGACTTACCGCACCATCAAGCAGCGCGAAGCCGACCCCTCCGGCCTGACCGTGGCCGAGGCGCTCCGGGTAGCCGAGCTGCTGGCCGTGCCCGTGCAGACGGTACTGGACGCGGCCCTGGCCGATGCGCAGGCGGCCGGGGCGAAGCAGTAGCCCGGTTTGGCACATTTTTGCCTAACTTTCGTTTGCCGTAGTAGACCACTCAGGCAAAACAGCATGGATACCCTCGTAAAATTCGGCCCCAAGGAAGCAACCCGCGAGCAGCGCCAGGCGCTGTCGGACCGGGCAGCCGCACTGAACGCAACCCAGGACCGCAAGCTGAGCCCCTTTGCCGAGCAGCTGAGCCAGCGCTACATCAACGGCGAGCTGAGTCTGGCCGAGGTTAACGCGCAGCTTGACGCGCATTACCAAGCCCAGACTCAGAAGCCGATACCCACGCGGGGAGCCGATGGCATCCTGGCGGTGGCACCCCGGCCGGCTCCCGCCGTGACCAAGGCCCGCTCTTTATCGCACTAGCCCTTCGCTTCAATTCTATTCGCTAACGCCCTGCCGGTTGGTGGGGCGTTTTGCTTGCTTACCCAGTTCCCGCGCAGGTTTCCTCTATGACTGACGGTTTTACCGACCCCCACACCGGTGTCCTGATTAATAAGCTCAACATTGCCGATGAGGACAAGCTGGCCGAGGTCGAAGGCAACCGCTTCCACTTCCGCCTGCTGGAGGTGCTGGCCGGCCACGTGGAAGTGACGCCTCACAATGCCCAGGGCCTGCAGGCATTGCACCGCCACCTTTTTCAGGATGTGTACCCGTGGGCCGGCGAAACGCGCGCCTGGGGCGAGTTTCAGGCTACCAAGTCAACATCGGCCGATAAGGACGGTCCCGGCCTGTACACCATGTACTTTGGCAGCTACCAGCAACTGCCCGCGCAAATGGATGCCATCGGGCAACAGCTGGCCGCTGAGCGCTTTCTGAAGGGGCTGGATAAAGACCAGTTCGTGGCCCGGGCGGCCTACTATTTCGACCAGTACAACTACGCCCACGCCTTTCGGGAGGGCAATGGCCGGACCTTGGGCGCGGCTTTTCAAGTGCTGGCGGAGAATGCCGGCTACGACGTGAACCTCGTCGCGCAGTCGCACCCCAAGCAATACAACCAGGCCCGGGACTATGCTATTCTACGGCCCACCGGGAACCCGGAAGCCGATTTGCAGCCGCTCCGCGCCTTTTTTGGCCAGATTACCACGCCGCTCCCGGAACTGGTGCTAGCCCCGGCCACGCCCGTGGTAGTGCCCGAGTTTCTGCGGCGCGTGGATGCCATGCGCGAGGTACAGCAGAGCCAGGAGCCTATCTGGCGCGCGCTGCTGGGAGGGCGTCACACCGGGGTAGCCCGGCAGATTATGCAGGGCACCCGCGGCGTGGTGCATCCCGATGCGCAGCAGCCGGCGCGGCTGGCCATCCTGAAAACCGGGGCCGAGCTGCTGGCGCAAATGCCCGCCAAGATGGAAGATGCCCGGTTGCGCCAGCGCGTGGCGCGGTTGTTAAAGGCGTTACCTCTGGTTACGGTGGTGCTACTGGTGGTCGGGCCACCGCTGCAGGCCGCGCCATCCACCGGCCCGGAACAACCGAAAGTACCGGCAGCCAGCAAAGACGAGCCGGTGCAAACAGCACCGGAGCTTAGGCGTCGAGGTCCAAAGCTGTGAGTTCAAAACCGAGCTGCTTTAGTGCCGCCCAGGCCGCTGATGCAAGCTTTTATACGTATCTTGTAGTGGTGGAAAAAGCACTCTATTTCTCCGAAAACGAGCAAACCAAGCAGCAGCGACGCGAGGTGGTGAAGTTTGCAGTTGGCGTGTCAATGAGCCAAAATCGACCGCCCTCGGCCCTTCTGGTGGAGTTGCAGAACCAATACATTGCCGGGCAGATTGACCTGGCGCAATTGTCGGCCGCACTCGACGCCGAGTACCAGCCAGCTCCTGGCTTTGACCCTTTCGCTAGGTATGCGCCCGGAGCAGGCCCGCAAGTAGAGCCGGCCCATCAGTACGACCCATATCTGCACTTTGATGAATCGAGCGTAGGCCCTCGCCTGCCGTAGCTTTACTGAATCCGGCTGATTTAGCGCAACTATAGGGCCTGAAAAGGTGTTTAAATAGAATAGGGCCTGGTATTGCCTTTCTCCCTCTGGTTCCCAATGCGGCTTTCGGGAATATGCTTCCCGGTCACACGAAAGGCGAATAGCCCCGGCTCACACATCCTGTACTCATGGAAAAGCTCACCCCTTCTGCTACGGTTGCAACGCCCGAGCCGCAGGTCGTACCGGCCCCCCTGGCCGAGCACCTGCCCACGCTATTGTGGGACGTAGACCCCGAAACCATCGACCCGCAGGCCATGGCGCGTACCATCGTGCAGCGCGTCATTCAGCGCGGGAGCAAAGAAGACTGGGCCGCTATGCTGGAATACTACGGCAGGCCCCGCGTGCAGGAAATCGTTGAAACGGTACCCTATATGTCGGATGCCGCCATTGCGGCCGTATGCCAGTTCTTCCACATCGAAAAGGAAACGCTTAGATGCTACCAGCGCAAGCAGTCGATACCGCAAACCTTCAACTCCTAGCGCAGCTCATGCAGGAGCCCTTGCTGAAGCCGTTCGTCCTGGTAGGGGGAACGGCTTTGGCGTTACATCTGGGTCACCGTCGCAGCCGCGACCTCGACCTGTTTTCGGACGGCCCCACCCCAATTGACGGAGAAATCAAGGACCTGCTGATAAGCAAATATGAGATGCGGGCCGACGGCGCGCTCCAACGAATGCGGGCCCAGGAACCGGAATGGGACAAGGCCGCCATCCAGGGCGTCATCGGCCAGGTGAAAACCGATGTGGTGAATTATGGCTTCCCGTTGTTACGACCGCCCGTGCTCTATCCCGACTCCAACATTCGCTTGGCCTCGCTCGAAGACCTGGGCGCTATGAAGCTGGCCGGTGTGGTGATGAGCGGCGAAAGGCTCCGCGACTTCGTGGACGTGGCCGCGCTGAGCGAAAAGCTCACTCTGAACCAGATGCGCCAAGCCTATGAAGGCCGCTTTAATACATCATCATCCGAAGTGCCCCGCGCCCTGGCCTTCCACGGCGACATCGACTTTAACATGAAGCCCGAAATGCAGGGTTACCGCTGGCCGGCCATTGCCGCGCGCCTGGAGCAGATGCAGCGCAGCCCCGACCGCCTGTTTCCACCCATCGTGGAGCAGCGGCTAGTGATGCCGGTGCTGGGGCCAATGGCAGAGGAAAATGCCAAAGCCTTACTGCCAGACCAACAAAAAGCCCCCGAGCCGAAGCGCCGGGGGCTTAAGTTATAAGCAGCAGAAATAGCCTAGAAAGGCTTGTACCGCTCGTAGGGATTGTACGGATTGCGGTTGGGCGGCGTGACCTTACTGGAAAGTCCCCAGAACTTGCTTATGCCAAAGAGCACCAGCCCCCAGGTGGCGGCAGTGCTGCCCCAACTGGGAGCCCAAGACGAATACAGAAAGGCGATAATCGCCGCGAAAATCAGGAAGCTACGCATACCAACACGGGTTAAATCTTCACGCTAACTAGGCAGGCAACGCAGTGCGGGCACTTTTCGTTGCTTCTGCCCAGCTGCTGAGCTTGACAATGCCTATTTGAAAGTCCGGGCTTTGAGCAGGTCGGCGTTGGTAAGCTTGAGCTTGACGTTGCGCCCGCCGCCCTTTTCGTACACCTCGATGATGAGCTGCTTTTGCTCGGGGATGGTGAATTTTTTGAAGATGTAGACCTGTTCGAGCTGGCCTTTGGCGTCAATCTTTTTCAGGCCCCCATTGAAGACGTAAATGGGCGTGATTTCTAAGGCCTGCTCGGCCGTGCGCTTGGCCACCTGCTTATCCTGAATGTAGAATTTGACGAAGTCCACGTCGTAAGTCACGTTCGATTTGTTGGCAACGTGCAGCGGAAAAAACAGGGTTTCCTGCTTGTAGCCCACGTTGCCGGCGCGCACGCTGAGTTGGTTGGCACTCTCGCTGGCCGAGGTACCGCCCGCCGCCAGCGCTTGCCGGGAGTAGGCATCCAGATTGCCCTGCGGGATGGGCGAGTTCGATAAAATGGCTTCCCCTTGCGCCGACGAAGCCGAGCCGGCCGCGCCCAGGTCGAGGCTGAGCACCTTAGGGTCGTGCTGGTAGTTCACCACGAAGGAGTACAGCTTTCCATCCGAGGTGAGCACCGTCATGTTCGATTCCGGAAAGCCGGCCGAAGCGGCTTTCACCCGCACGATATTTTCCGCGCCGGTGGCCTTGGCCGCAATCAGGCCCGAGCTGCCCAGGTCGACGTAAGTGACGGGAAAAGGGAACACTAGATGAGTCGTTTTCTGGTCGCTGATATAGAGCGGATAGGTCGGCAGCTTATTGGCTTCCGAGTATTGCAGCATCCGGGCGGCCGAGGTCTGGGCCTGCACCGGAACAGCCGCTAGGCCGAGTAAAAGGGCGCTGGTAGCAAATAGGGTGGTTTTCATGGGAAGGAGTCGTTAGTCTTTATCTACTTTGAGCATCACGTTGTAGCCGGCCTTCAGGCGGACTTTGACCAAGCGGATTTTCTTCTGGCCAATGCCTTTCACGGCGCTAACCGCCACGCCTGCCGCGGCCATGGCTGGGTCGGCGCTCATCGTCATCATGTCGGCCGCACCGAGTCCTTCGGCACCAGCCTGTTTTGCGGCATCGCGGGTAATGGCGCCGGGAATGTGCAGGCCTTCCAGCCCATCCACGTCGTACACTTCCAGCGCCGCCGGAAACACACTGTTGCCCGATTTGAGGGTTTCAATGGCAATGCTGAGCCGCTCGCCAGCCAGGCTGCACTTGCCATAGATAAAGGTGTTGGCTGGCAGAGAGTGGCCATTGATGACGGCCGACTCGGTGAGGCGCATTTTCACCAGTGAGCCACTGACCACTTCCTGCGATTCGTGGATGACGGCCGGCAGGGTGTTTCCGTCGCCACCCGTGCCGGTTTCAGCATCAAAGCCCTGAAAAGAGGCCGTGCGCTTGCGCCCCGGCCCGTTGGAGCCCAGGCGTGACACCACGGCATCATCATCGATGGCCCGCAACCGGGTGGTAGGTTTCTTCTTTTTCGGTAGGGCTGCAACCGCGCGCGGGGCCGCTCCTCCCCCACCGGCACTGTTCGATTGGGCCAGCAGTGCCGCCATTTGCAGCTGGGCTTTCTGCTCGGCCAGGTCGCGTTCGTGCTGGCTGCGCATTAGCTCCATTTGCTCCTGCGGGGTGAGGGCCCCTGGGGCTGTTGTGGCAGGGACTACGGTGCCGGGCGCAACTCCGCCGTTCATCTGGGCCTGCTGTGCGGCAATGAGCTGCTGCTGGGCCTCAACCACCGACTTATCGACGGAGCCGTTGGGTCCCGCCTTGCCATCGGCCCCCACCGCGTAGGAAAGGCCCGAGCCCGAAGCCGTATCGAGGCGGGCATCGACCAGGCCCCGGTTGCGCAGGGTATCAACCGGGCTGGCGTAGGCTTCGAGCTTGCTGCTGGTGATGGTGCCTTTCTCGGCCTTGGGTAGATTGGTGTTGAAGCCGGTTTCGGTGTTCTGCGCTGCCGCCGGCGTGCCCTGGCCGCCCCCGCCCAGGTAGAACATCACGGCCAGAAAGGGCACGCCTACCACCGGCAGAAAGGTGGCCATCTTGCGGGTGCGAAGAAATTGCGCGTCGTGCGGCGCGTTGGTTGCCGTTGCCATAACAGGGGAGGATTAGCGAGGAAGCGTATTCAGGTCTTCATTCTTGAGCACCCGCCAGTTTTCCATCAGAAAGCCGTGGGGATTATTTTCCGAGCGGGTCACGTCGCGCAGGGAGCACTCGGAAAGGAAATTGCGGGTGGTAACCGAGGTGGCCCGAATGACGCGCTGGTGCCCGTAGCACCGCGCCACCATCGGGCGCGAATTGGACACTACCACGCTATCCACCGTCATTTCCAGGCTGATGTTGGCGGCAATCAGGTCGTTATAGAAGCCCTTCTCCTTGAAGTTCTCGTACTGCCGTTTGGCCGAGTTATCAGCCAGGTATAGGGCCTTATTGACGTTGCTGTCGATGGCTTTCTGGTCAGGGTCGAGCGTGAAAAACAACTCATGGAAGCGCGTGACGTGGCTGCGTGCCTCCACCGGCCGGTTAGCCCGCGCATCCCGCGCCCCAGCCGTGAGCAGCTGCCCACCTTCCAGCACATAGATGCGATTGGCCGCGGCGTTGGTGGTTTGGAAGGCGAAGTAGGCGATGGTGCCGGCCAGCACCAGCACGGCCACAATGAAAATAAGCGCCAGGGTTTTTACCTGCTGAAAAGCCGAATCAATGGTTTTGAGGGAAGCAAACATGGGAAAAGGAAATAGTGGGAAATCACCGCGCAACCAGGGCTAGCCCCGTAGCCGGTTGACGAAGCTGGCCGCCCGTTCGCGCACCGCCGTGCCAGCCCGGTGACCTGCGGCCTCACTCCGCGTCATGTTGCCCGAGGCAGCATTGCCAGCTAACGCCTGCCCGGCCCCAACTGCCGCCCCAAGGCCCGATGCGGCCCCGGATACGCCGGCCGCGCCCGCCCGCCCGGCTGAACCTGCCGCCGCGCCAGCCATAGCCGCCCCACCACTCATAGCCGATTGCATGGCTCGGGCGGCCTGGCCTGCCCCGGAAGCCGCAATCATCATATCGGTGATGAAGGGAATAATCAGGTACCCCGTGATGGCAATGCACAGAAACACGAGGTAGCCGAAGTCGGCCGAGTCAACGCCTTGGTTAGAGGTCAGGCGGGTGATGTCGCCCTGTAGCATCATTATCTGAAACTGGCCCATAATGGCTCCGAAAATGTTGGCCACGGGCACCCATAGGCTGATGGTGATGAATTGCCCCAGCCATTTAGGAATGGAGTTGCCGAAGCCTGGGAAGATGGCCAGCCCAAAAGTGAGCGGTCCTAGCACCGACAGCACGATGAGCAGGAAGGTGGCCAGCACGTTGATGAGCAGCCGGGCCGCGACATGGAACAGCTCCAACGTGTTCTTCATCCACTCGCGGAAGTTCTGGTTCACATCGTACTTGAGCTTATCAAACGAGAGCGACAGCTGCTGGCCCATGTTCATCATGCCCAGTTCGTCGAGCCGCTTCTCGTAGGCCTCGTCCGTGGCGAAGTACTTATTTTCGGGCCGGGCGGCCAACAACGCCTTTTTCTGGTCCTGCAAGGCCGTAATCTGGGTGGTCTGGTCCACCCGGACCGAGTCCGTGCTTGATGCCAGCGCGCCGGTGATGCCGCGCAGGCCGCCGAGCAGCTGCGGAAACAGCAGGATGGCCAGCCCAATTAGAAATGGGCGCAGCAACGGATACAGGTCGATAGGCTCGGCGCGGGCAATGTGGCCCCACACCCGGGAGCTGATGAAAATGAGGGCTCCCACCCCGCCCACGGCCCGGCCCAGGGTGACGAACTGCGCCACCAGGGGCAGCATGGAATCATAAAGCCGGCTGAGCATCTGCTCCATTTCGAGCATTTGCGCGGTGATGGAATTCATTTCCATAGTCGGGTGATTTGGGGCTGGTGAATGAAAGCGAAAGGGCTACTGCTTAGCGCCCACGAGGGTGAGCACCGACGCCCGGTCCTGAATGGCCTGCTGCTGGGAGAGGGCCACAGCGCGGCATTTATTGGTGTAATAGGTCATCAGGTATTGCTGCTGCTGCATCTTGTCGCCAATCTTGTTGATGAATTTGATGCGTTGCGGGTCCGTCATTTCCGCCCGGTTCGTAGTCATAATGGTGGCCAGCTCGCCAATCAGGGCCACGTTTTCCTGCAGCAGCACCTGGTACACCTGTGCCGCTTCGGTTACCTGATTTGGGGAGAGGCCGCGCCCGCGCAGGTCGGCCACGCCCGAGCTGAACTGCGAAATCATCGAGGCCTGCGCGGCGTAGATTTCCCGCACCCGGCGGTAGTTGCGCACCCCCGCGCTTATCTGTAGCAAACTGCTGTACCACTGCGCGTGCAGGGCCTGCGTCTGGTCCACGATGCCCTTAATCTTGCCGCTTACCACTTGCATATCGCCGGCCAGGGCCTTGCCCCGCCCCAATAGGGTGGTCGAAACGCCCTGGTGCACAATCTGCTTGCGCGAGCTGGATTCAGCGATGGGCGCGGAAATAACGGCCGGAGCTTGGGCAAAGCCCTGCTGTGCGCTCAGCCCCAGGCCAAGCAGCAACATGGTGGTGAATGCTTTCATCGGGAGAGGAAGGGTTAGTGCGCGCCCATGAGGCTGAGCAGCGCCTGGTGGTCCTGTTCGACCTGCTGGGCGGTCTTGAGTACCATCATGTTGCGCCGGGTGAAGTAGTTGACTAGGCCCAGCTGGTCAGTGATTTTGGCGTCCAGCGTGTCGATGAATTCCATTCGTTCCGCGTCGGTCATCTTGAGCATGGACGGGCTGGTAATGGTGGCCAGGTCGGACACCGTGTTGGCTCCTTCGGCCAGCATCTTCGTGTAGATGGATACCATCTCCGTCAGCTGGGCCGGCGTGATGTAGCGCGAGGTGCGCAACACATTGATGGCCGAGGAGTAGGTCGAGATAATCTGGGTTTGCTTGGCGTAAATGGCCCGCACCCGGCGGTAGTCGCGCACTGCGCTGCTCACTTTCAGCAGCCCGTCGTACCAGGCCTTGTGCTGCTCCATGTTCTTGAGCGAATAGGTCTTGGTCAGCTCCTGTTCTTTCACGCCCAGGGCTACCAGCTTGTTGGCCGCCGCTTCCAGCCCCTTCATGGTGTTCTGCAGGCCGGTTTGTACGCCGCTTTGCACTTCCAGCACCGGGGCCGTTACTACCAGCTGGGCTGACGCTTTCGAGGCGCTGAAGCCCAGCAGCGCCAGGCTGAGGATGCCAATCTTCGTTTTCATAGGGAAGGCAAGTGGTTGAAGGAGGTGACGCTAGAGTGTCCGTGTGTAGGGGTGTTCCAAATACATCATGTGCCGTTCGGCCGCGAAGCGCACCCGACCGATGCTAGAATCCACGCTCTGCAGCGTCGGCAGGGCCTGGGTGGCCGTCACGTTGGGCTCCTGGATGAGCGGCAGCAGCATTTTCATGGCTTCTTCGCACTGCGGCGTAAAGCCGTTCCAAGTGACCACATCTTCGGGCTTCACGCGATTCATGCCCCGCGAGCGGACTACCGTGCGCAGCACGTAGCGGTAGCGCTTCCAGATGTTGGCCACCACGGGGTGCTCCTTCACCGCACCGTTCAGGTCGCTGGTCTCCCAGGTATTCACGGCCTGCGCGAAAGCCCGGGCGGCGGTGATGTCAGCTTTTTCGGCTTTGGGAGCCGACGCTAAGCTATCGGCAAACGCCACGGCGGCCACGGCCACGGGGGAGGTGGAAACGGTTGGAGGAGCTGTTTCGACGGCTCTATTGTCCATCGCCGTCGTAGCCTTGTCGGAGCCGCAGCCAATTAGCAAAGTGGCCAAGCCTAGTATTGGAAGCGTGATTCTCATTTTCATGTTTTTCCCTTTGGTTGAAATCAGCCGCCCTACCCTTCGCGCAGTTCGTTGGCGAAGAGCTTGATGGCAGTGGGCATATCGCCGGTCTGCTTGAGCTTCTCAAACAGCCGCACTTTCTCGGTTTCCTCGGTGGTGTAGGTCACGTATTCTTCCTTGGACACCTCGATGGCGTAAACCTTCGACACGACCCCACCCAGGCTGATGAATACCTCCGTGTAGCGGCCCCGCGTGGCCTTGTTGTCGCGGTTGATGCTCAGCACCAGGTCTTTTTCCTTAGGCGTGAGCGAGAGCAGCGCCTGAATCTCATCGAAGCGGTTGATGAACTTGCGCTGGTCAAGCAGAATCTTGCAGTCCGAGTTGTTGATGATGGCATCCTTGACAATCTCGTTGCCGATGATGTCGTCGATTTCCTGCGTCACCACGATGGCCTCGCCGAAGAACTTGCGCACCGTCTTAAAGAGATACTTGATGTAGGCGGCCATGCCCGGCGTGGTCAGCGCCTTCCAGGCCTCCTCAATCAGAATCATCTTCCGCACCCCCTTCAGCTTGCGCATCTTGGAGATGAAGGTTTCCATAATGATGAGCGTGACCACCGGAAACAGAATGGGGTGGTCCTTGATGTTGTCGAGCTCGAACACGATGAAGGGCGCCTGCACGAGGTCCAGCTCTTTCTCGGAGTTCAGCAGGTAGTCATACTCGCCGCCCCGGTAGTAGGGCTTGAGCACGTAGATGAAATTGTCGATGTCGAAATCCTTCTCCCGGACCTTCTCTTCCTCCAGAATTTTGCGATACGGCCCTTTAATAAACTCGTAGAACGTGTTGAAGCTCGGCTTGATAAGCGCGTTGGCTTCCAGCATCACGTAATACAGGCTCACGGCGGTGGAGAGCGACACGTACTCCGACTGGCTCACGCTTTCGTCGTCCTTTTTCCAGAGCGCCTGCAACAGCGTTTTGATGGATTCCTTCTTTTCCACGTCCAGCTTGCCCGAAATCAGGAAGGGGTTGAAGGCAATCGGGTCGTCCTCCTCGTAGGTGAAATACACCCCGCCCACCAGCTCACAGAGCCCTTTGTAGGAGTTGCCGGTGTCTACCAGTAGCACGTGGGCGCCCTGCTCGTAGTACTGGCGCACCATGTGGTTGGTGAAAAACGACTTGCCCGAGCCCGAGGGGCCGAGCACGAACTTGTTGCGGTTGAAGATGATTTGCTTCTTCATCGGCTCATCCGAAATATCCACCAGCACGGGCTTGCCGTTGAGCCGGTCGGAGAGCTTGATGCCTTTCGTGGCCCCGGTGCTGCGGTAGTTGGTTTCGCAGGCCCAGAAGCAGACGGCCTGCTCGATGAAGGTGTAGAAGGTTTCCTCGCTGGGGAAGTCGCCGGCATTGCCCGGAATGCCGCCCCAGTAGAGCGCCGCGATGTCCACCGTGTTCTGCCGCGGCTTGCAGTTCATGGCGTTGAAGGCGGCGTTGACCAGCTTGCGCACCTCGGTCAGCTCCTCCTCGTGCCGGCCCCAGGTGAGCACGTTGCAGTGCACCCGCACCGGCCGGCGCTTGTGGGCAATCAACTCATTCAGAAAGGCATTGTAATACTCGAAGTTGATGGCGTTCTGCCGCGAGTAGAGCGAGAGCGAGTTGAGCCGGTCCTTCTTCTGCTCGAAGGTTTTCACCGTCTTGGTGGTGTTATCCAGGAACACGTACTGGTTCAGGATATGGTTGGCACCCAGCAGCAGCCCCAGCGGGGCGGCGAAGCTGATGGGGAAGTCCGAGTACTCGGTGCTGTATTGCTCGTAGCGAATGTCGGTTTCCACCGACGTGGGCAGGTCATCGAGGTTGGCCACCGAGAACATCTGGCAGAACTCCGCCCCTACTTTCAGCCCTTCGGTCAAGTCGAGGTCGACCTGCAGCGCCTGGTCGGACAGGTCCAGCGCCAGGTACTTTTCCAGCAGCCCGGCCTTTTCGGCCGTACCGGCCAGCTCATCCGAGGTCAGCCGGTGCGAGCGGATGTAGGGCGCGTTGGTGGGTCCCACTCCTTCCAGCGTGCGTACGAACTGGCCCACGTTGTCGAAAAAGCTTTCCAGCACCTTGGTGTCGAGCATGTCCTTGGGCACGATGTTGCGCCGGGCCAGCAGCCCCGAGGTGCTGCCCCAGTTGGGCCGCTCCGACGAGGTTTTGGTGATGTAGAGGTAGCAGAAGTGGTTCAAGAACGGCCGCTCGTTGAAGTGGCGCTCGTAGGCTGAGGAAAGCAGCGTGCGCTCGGCCTCGAAGCCGGGGGCGTATTTATCCTCCACGTACCAGTCCTGCTTGTGCACCACGCAATGGTCGGGCAGCAGGCGCACGGCCTTCACGAAAGCCGCCTGCAGCTGGGCGTAATCGTCCCGGGAGAGGGTAAAGATTTCGGGCAAATCCAGTCGGAACGCCACGGTCACGTCCGCATTTTTCGAGATAAGGCAATCCTTCTCCACCTTGTAGATGGGCTGCTTGGATTCGAGGGAAACGGAGGGCAGAACCTTATTGCTCATAAGCGGGAAAGCACCCAAACCAGCCGCTAGGCGCGGCTGGTCGGGTCCTCGTTGAGGCGTTGGAATAAGCGGCTGTGCCGGTTGGTGATGTACCTGGGCGAGGAGCGCCGGGCGGCGGCCTTCATCAGCCCGTGCTCGCCGTAGCGCCGGTTCAGGGCAAAGACCCCGGCCCACATGCCGCCCCCGGCCAGGAAGGTGACCAGCACGGTGAGCACCAGCGGCACGCCCAACAGGTAGCAGGTCACGAACAGGGCGAACACCAGCCCGATGCCGGCGGCCAGAAAGTAGATGTTGCTGCCCACCAGGCCCTTGAATTCGACGGGCTTGTTGATGCCGCGATTGAGGTCGTAGATGGGCATGGCGGCGGCCTAGAGGAAGAACGAGCGCACCACCGTGGCCACGATGACCAGGAAAATCATCGAGCCAAACCAGGACACGGCCGTTTTCTGCGTGTCCTGGTCGCCGGCGTTCCATTTGCCATACACCTTGATGGCTCCCACCAGGCCCAGCACCGCGCCGATGGCGTACATGAGCTTGGTCAGCGGGTCGAAGTAGCTGGTGACCTGGGTGGTGGCATCCTGAATGCCGGCCGTGCCGTTGCCGCCCCCAGTCTGGGCGTAAAGCAGTTGTGAGCTGAACAGCAGGACCACGAGGGCCAGCGAGGTAACGAAAGGTTTCTTAGTCATGGCAAGGGAAAAGGAGTCGGGAATCAATGATTAGGGAGAAAAAAGGCTGCGCTACTCCTCGTCGGGGCCGAAGAGGTCATCCAGCTCGGCGTGGTTGAGGGCCATCTGCTGGGCCATCTGCTCGGCCAGGCTGGTGCCGGCCAACTCGACCGGCGGCGCGGGCTGCTGGCCGGCTTGTAGCAGGGTCAGGTATTCGGCAACGGAAGCGGCGGCCACCAGCTTGGGCGGGTCCACAGGGACAATGTCTAGCCGCGAGGCCACCGGCTCATCGAATGTGGCCAGCGGCTCGTAGCTATCCGCCATTGGGGCTAGCTGCACGGTTTCGGGCTCCAGTACCCCATCAGCGGCCGTATCTGCAGTCACAGGCTCCGTGGGCAGGCTGTGAGCTTCGCGCCGGACCAGCGCAGCCAAGTGCTCATCGGCTTGGTCGGCTTCTTCGGTGCGATTCTCATCCTGCGCCTGCGCCTCGTCACCCGCGGCGGCCGATGCCTCCATCGGGGCGGTGTCGCTGGTGCTTTCGTCGTGGCCAGTGGCCGTGCCGGTGGAATCGGGCAGCGCCCCGCTGACCAGCGGCTCGGCCGCTGCCGGCAAGTTCTGGTCCGCCCCGGCTTCGGGGCGTTCCGCGTCATCGGCATCTTCCCGGACTTCCGTGGCCCCCGGCGTGGCCTTCACGAAGGCTGAGGTAGGACGCACCAGCGAAGGAGGTGCTACCGCGCTGCCGCCCACGCCGGCGAGCTGGGCACCAGCCATCTTTTTGCCCGGCGTCAGCAGAGCCGTGAGTTCCACCCGGTAGTAGAGCAGGCCCACCACCAGGTAGTAGAGAACAACCACAACCAGGACGAAAAGGCCAAACTGGCCCCAGGAATAGGCGCTGAGCATCGCGGGGAAATAGCGTGGCACCCCAGGCCGACCGGCCCGGGCGTGAACTTGCCAAACCGTGATTTGACGCTACAAACCTATCCGGGCTATAAACTGCTTGGGTAGAAAGTTGACGAATGGTTGGAATTCGATGGTGAGGTGCAGCCCCGACACACGAACGGCACATCATTCAAGCCTGAATTTTAGAGAAAAGAAACTTGGCTGTTGCAGAACTTGCTGGACGGCTCACTAAGCGGGTAGGCGGGCTGTCAAAAGC
Organism: Hymenobacter convexus; assembly: GCF_030580955.1. Taxonomy (GTDB): domain Bacteria; phylum Bacteroidota; class Bacteroidia; order Cytophagales; family Hymenobacteraceae; genus Hymenobacter. The sequence continues at coordinate 37,381 of NZ_JAUQON010000016.1, forward strand.
ACGTAAATGGCCCATTTGCCATTCTTTCCAGTTCGATTCGGCTTATCAACCCCTTGTTTCCAGACGCCACACCGAGTTGTGCAACCGCCACGAGCGACTGATTAGCGGGGCGCGGAATGATGACTTGCCCGGCTGCGCTCGCCATTCGTTTTTAACTCGGCGGGAGTATTTCCCGTTGAACGGAATTGGCTGTTGACCTTCCCTATGCTCCTACTTTTCCGCATCTCCTGGCTGCGCATGGCGGCCGCGTGGGGGGCGTTTGCCTTCTTCATGCTGCTGGTGGCATATGGGCAGGCCGTCACGGGTACCGGGCCGGTGTTGTGGCGCACGGTGCTGCTGGGGCCGCTGCTGTACGGGCTGATTGGGACCCTGCTCACACCGGTGGTGTTTGTGCTGGCAGCGCGCTTCGACCTCACGGCCGGCCGCGCCCGCTGGCTGCCCTACCTGCTGGTGCACGCGGCCGCCAGCGTGGCCCTCACGGTGGCCTACCGGGCCTTGTTCATGGCCACACTCTACCTGGTGGGCGGCTCGAATGCGCCCGTTTCATGGGTCACGATTCTGGCGGGATTTAATTTCTGGATTCCGCTCTACTGGATGGTGCTGTTCGTGGCCTACGCCCTCGACTACCACGACAAGTGGCAGCGCCGCAACCTCGACGCGGTGCGCCTGGAAATGCAACTGGTGCAGGCCCAGCTGCACGCCCTTAAGCAGCAGCTCAACCCGCACTTTCTCTTCAACACCCTCAATGCCATTGCCACCCTCATCGGCGACGAGCCCGCCGCCGCCCAGCACATGATGGCCAAGCTCGGCGAGTTCCTGCGCCTGGTGCTCGACCACTCCGATGCCCAGCAGGTGCCGCTGGCGCAGGAGCTGCACTTCGTGGAGCTGTACCTGGACATGGAGCAGGTGCGGTTTTCCGACCGGCTGGCCGTGACCTACGAGGTGGACCCGGCCGCGCTCCCAGCTCTGATTCCGCACCTGCTGCTGCAGCCCCTGGTGGAAAATGCCGTGCGCCACGGCCTGAGCGCGGGGGGCACCGGCCGCCTGCATATTGCCGCCGAGCGGCAGGGCCAGCAGCTGGTGGTGCAGGTGCGCGACTCCGGCCCCGGCCCTGAGCAGGCCGGCCCCCGGGGCGTGGGCCTCGAAAATACCGAGCAGCGCCTGCGCGCCCTCTACGACGACCGGTACGCGCTGCGCCTGCTGCCCGCGGCCGGGCAGGGCACCGTGGTGCGCATCGAACTACCCTTTCACCACTAATTTGTGGCAATGGCCCCCATTCAAACCCTGATTGTGGACGATGAGCCGCTGGCCCGCCGGCGCATTGCCCAGCTGCTGGCCGGCCAGCCGGGCTTTGTCATCGCGGGCGAGTGCGGCACCGGGGCCGAGGCGGTGGCCGCGCTCTCGCACGGACCGGCCGTGGATTTGGTATTTCTGGACGTGCAGATGCCCGATTGCAACGGCCTGCAGGTGTTGCAGCAACTACCGGCCCGGCCGCGGCCGTTGGTGGTGTTCGTGACAGCCTACGACCGGTATACCTTGCAAGCCTTTGAGGCCCACGCCGTGGATTACCTGCTCAAGCCCCTGGACCCTGACCGTTTCGCCCGCTGCCTGGCGCACGTCCGCCAGCGGGTCAGCCAGGTGGCCGCGCCGGCGTGGGAGGGGCTGGTGCAGGCGCTGCCCGCCCCGCCGGTGCCGTATGCGTCGCAGCTGCTGGTGAAACAACCCGGACGTTTCTACTTCGTGCCCGTCGAGCAGGTGCTGTACCTCGAAGCCACCGGCAACTACGTCACGGTGCACGCGTCCGGTGAAACCCACCTAGTGCGCGCCACGCTCACCCAGCTGGCCAGCCAGCTCGACCCGGCCCGCTTCCTGCGCATCCACCGCTCGCTGATTGTGCACACCACCCACATCAAAGAACTGCGGCCCTGGACGCACGGCGAGTACCTGGTCACGCTGCACGATGGCACGCACCTGACCTCTTCGCGCAGCTGCAACGAGGGCATTCAGCAGTTTTTGCGGCAATTTGTCTCTTAAGTACAGCTATTGGCTGGGTCAACTGCTTAAGGAATATGCTACTCGTCCCGCTAAAAGGCCACTTCGTCACGGTGGATAAACACTGCTTACTTATCGGCCGTATGAGCGGGTGTCGGGCCGCATTCGTGGCGCAGCCATGTTTTGCCAGCTTATATGCCCCAAACTACTACTACGCTACCTAGCCCTGTGGCTTCACTCCCGGCCCCGGCCGAGCAAGAGCTGGTGCAGCGCCTGCTGGCCCGGGACGAGCGCGCTCTGGGGCAATTGTACGAGCAGTACGCCCGGAATCTGTTCACCGTCATTCTGCGGGTGGTGCAGGACGAGGCGATGGCCCAGGACGTGCTGCAGGAAGGCTTGCTCAAGGTCTGGCTCAGCATTGGCAGCTACGAGGCCACGCGGGGCCGCCTGTTCACCTGGATGGTGCGCGTGTGCTGCAACCAGGCCATTGATGCCCTGCGCAGTCCGCGCCATCGCTTTCACCGCCGCAATCCGTCGCTGGAGGCTGCTGGAGCACAATATAGCCCGGCTCCCACGGCCTTTTATCCCGAGCACATTGGCGTGCGCGAGCTCATCGTGCAACTAAAGCCCCGGCAGCGGGAAGTCATGGACCTGCTCTATTTCGGCGGCTGCACCCAGGCCGAGACGGCCGAGCAGCTAGCCATTCCGCTGGCCACCGTGAAAACCCGGGCGCGCGCCGCTTTAGTCGTGCTCTCCCGCATGGCCCGCTAGGGGCAGCGCCTACCTAAGCAGCATCTTCTCAATTAACCTGTTTCATCTCTCATTTTTTACTTTACCTCCTGACCTGATGGCCAACCTGCACCACTTCCGAGTGCCCGCCCTTCTTGTTTCGGGCCTTGCCGTGGTGGCGGCGGCCGCCTGCCAGGGCGGTTCCGACACGAAGACAAGTACCGAAACTTCCACCACCCAAGCGGCGACGGACACCGCCGACACCGGGGCCACTCCCGTAGCGCTGCGCACCGGCAACGCCGAGGCCGGCCGCGACGTGTACCGCAACGAAACCTTCGGCGACGAAGGCTTCTGGACCGATGCCGTGCGGATGCCCCAAGGCATGAAATCCGCCAAGCTGACGGTGCTCGACGCGCTGAAAGCCGGGGTCAGCTTCGACGTGGACGCCATGCCGGCCGACCTGAAAGCGGCCTTTGCCAACGAGTTGAAAACCGACCACTCGCCCGCCAAAGCGCCCAAGCTTAACGACCCCGCCACCCTGGATGCGCTGGTGAAGGCCAACGCCGTTATTGGCATGGTGCCCAAGGGCGGCAAGGTGGGCGTGACCTGCGCCCTGTGCCACGCCATCACCGACAAGTCGATGTACGAGCTGACGGGCAAAGGCACGATTGGCAAGCGCATCGACGGCCCTACGCCGCACGGCCTGAATGTGGGCAAGCTGCTAGCCACGGCCGCCAACTCCCGCGCCCTGTTTCCCACCTTGCAGCTGCAGCAGCCCGACGGCAGCACCATCGGCCGCGCCCCGAAGGGCCTGACGGCCAAATCGACCGAAGCCGAGGTGGATGCCTACTTAAGTAACCCGAAGTTCTACCCCGTGGGCACCTTCGACGACTCGCCCGACGGTAACGGCAATTCCGTGCACATCACGCCCTTCTTCCGGCAGGATTTGGCCGCGCCCTACGGCTCGTCGGGCCAGAACGACAAGCTGGATGACTTCAACAACACGGTTTATACGGCCCTGTTCGACCAGAGCAACCTGCTCTCGCCCGGCGGGCGGCAGTTCATGCACGCCCTCGGCGCGGCGGGCGGCGACTCCATCGTGGCCGGCTACGCCAAGGTGCTGGCCGCCACGGGCGTCACCGGCTACCCCTTCGTCACGGCCCACCTGCAGGGCAAAGCCGGCGACCCGCCCACGCCCACCGGCAAGCGCGTGGACGAGCAGAAGCTGCGCGACCTGAACGCCTACGTGTCGAGCCTGCAAACGCCCAAGGGCGTGGTGCGCAATGCCGCGCAGGTGGCCAGCGGCCGGGCGCTGTTCATTTCGCAAAACTGTACGTCCTGCCACAACACCAACCAGGGCGTGGCTGTCCAGGCCAAGCTGGTGCCGATGAACGTCATCTGGCCTGGCTACGCGCCCAAGGTGCTGGCCCAGCGGCAGGCCCCGCTCACCCCCATTCAGAATGCCCCCGGCACATTTGATGACAAAATGGTGGTAGTGGATGCCAGCCCCGGCGGCGGCATGCGCGGCAACGCATTGCCCCTGCTGCTGGACCTGGCCCGCAAGCCCGTGTTTCTGCACGACGATTCCGTGCACAGCCTCGACGAGCTGCTAAATCCCAAGCGGGGCAAAACCGCGCCGCACCCGTTCTACGCCGTAACCCCGGCCGAGCGTACCGCGCTAGTGGCCTACTTGAATAGCCTGGACACCGACAGCAAGTAATAAGCTCCTTGCATTAGCTGCGGCGTCCCGCACGGCCTTTTTATCACCGGGCAGGACAAGCTTAGCCGCGACCTGAATGTCTTTGTCACTAACAGAGGGGTACGCGGTGCCCAGAGCAGCCAAGCAAGTACGTAATTGAAAACGAAAGCCCCGGCCCTGATAAAGGGCCGGGGCTTTATTATGCCTGGGAACCCGGGCAGCCATCGTGCTTACGCCGGGGTTCTCGCCGGGCTATCGTCCCCGCTTTCCCCGCGACGAGAGCAGCCAAAGGCCACCGGCTAGCAGCGCCAGTGCGGTTGCCACGACGGCCGCCTTCGGCAAAGTCGGTGCCGCCACTTCTGATTTTGACAAAGCAATGGATTCATCGGTGAAGGGCTGGCGGCTGGTGGCGGCCAGAATCAGGCGCGTGGCTTCGGCGGGCTGGTCCCACTGTGGGAAGTGGCCGCAGTGCTCGAACCAATACAAGCGCGCATCCGGGAACTTCGCCAGGGCCAGTTTCGACTGGCTGGGTAGGCACACCCGGTCCTGCCGGCCCCAGCCAATGACCAGCGGCCCGGGGATGCTGCCCTTGGGCGCGGGCTGCTGCACCTCGCCGTGCGCCAACTGGTCGAGCAATTCGTCAAAGGCGGGCGAGTGGGCGAAGGTGTACATCTCGTCGATGGCCTGCTGCGAATCTACGGCCCAGGGGCGGGCCGAAAACTGCGGGAGCAACACCGTGCGGCCCACCGCCGAGCCGGCCAGGGCGGGCATCACCGGCTGCAGGGCCTTCACCAGCTTTACCGACAGGTCCACCGAGTGGTAGAAAAAAGGAATCTGCCAGCCCTGCCAAAATCCGCCCGGGTCCAGCGAAACCACGGCGCCGAGTACACCGCCGCGCCGGGCCAGCTCCAGCACCAGCCGCGCGCCCATCGAACTGCCCACGGCATCAATCCCGAGCAGGTCATGTTGAGTGAGAAAGGACGTCACCGCGTCGGCCAAGGTGGCGATGGAGTTTTCGCCGGTCATCTTGGGAGTTTCGCCGTGGCCGGGCAAGTCCACGGCGATGACGTCGCGCTCGGCGGCCAGCGCGTCGATGATGGTATTCCAGGACCGCCAACTGCCGCCGATGCCATGGACTAGTAACAGGGGGCGGCCGGTGCCGCGGCGGACAAAATGCAAATCCATAAACGGAAGAATGAAAACGGGTGAAAAAGAACGTACAGCCCTGTAACAGCCGACCTCCCGAAACGGCTGAACGAAGCAGGCCCAAAAACGAAATACTGCCCCTAAGGCCCGCAAGCTGCAGGTTGACGCTCTGGCCTTTCAATGGCCCGTCAGCCTAGCCTTTCCGGACGGTTGGGAGTACAAACAACCGATTCGAGAGACTTGGCTGCGGGTTCTGCAACCGCCACAGTGGATTTTGTGGCCTGAATGCTAATCATTGATAGCGGGCATTAGGCTACCCCACCAGATGAATGCGGTTTTTCAATTCGTCCTTGGATGAACGGCTGACGGGCACGTAGTCCTCGCCGAGCAAAACGCTACTCTCCTCATAAGCCTGTACACGGTCCAGATTCACGATATAGGAGCGGTGGGTTTTAAAGAATTGGTCAGGCAGCTTCTGCTCCAGCTCTTTCATCGTGGAATCGAACACGAACTTTTCCCGCACCGTGTGCATCCGCACGAAATTCTGCAGGGCTTCGAAATAGAGAATATCGGCGAGCAGCACCTTAACGTGGCCGGAGCCCTTGCGCACAAACAGGTAGTCCTTGAACTTGGGACAGCGCTCGGCCGCTCCCAACACCTCCGTGTCGGCGGCATTGGCGTTGTCTAGGACGGGGCCGGTGGGGCCGGCCTGATAGGCATTGTAAAGGGCCAGCTCGACCTGCACCCGCAGCGAATCATCGGTGAAGGGCTTGACCAAGTAGCCGTAGGGCTGGGCCAGCTTGGCGCGGTTCAGGGTGTCGGCGTCGGAGCGTGCCGTAAGGAACACCACTGGTACAGCAAACTGCCGACGAATGAGTAAGGCGGCCGCTATGCCGTCGCAGTCGCCGGCAATGTTGATGTCCATCAGCACCAGTTCTACGGGCTGCGTGGCCAGCACGCGCAGGGCTTCGTCGCTGTTGTCGACGGGTTCGAGTGGAGTGTGGCCGAGACGAACCAGCGTGCGTTCTATCTCAGCGGCAATAAGCAATTCATCTTCAACTATGAGAATGGTAGACATAGGGTGGGATAAAGGACACGACGCAAGGCTCGTCATTCACGAGTAACCTCCATGCGTGTGCCCGTGGGAAAGGAACGGGTCACCGACAGCTTCGCTTTCAGCTGTTTGGTGAGCGTGCGGACCAGCTGCATGCCCAGGGAATGGGCCTTCGCCGGCGCGTCCTCGGCCGGCATTCCGGCCCCGTCATCGACGATAACGAGCTGAAAGCCGGTGGGGCGGCTGGCGAAGGAAACGTGCAGGTGGCCCTCGGGAAGGCCCCGAAAAGCGTGCTTGTACGCATTGGTCACCAATTCGTTCACCACCAAGCCCAGCGTGCTGGCCTCTTTGGGGCTCATGATTACCGGGGCCAAGTCCGAACTCAGCTGGATGGTTTGCTCGGGCGTAGTAAGCGCCGTTTTCAGAGAATCAAGTAGTTCGCGCAGATACTGGTCCATGCGTACTTCGGCCAGATTATCGGCTTGATACAAGAATTCATGGACCAAAGCCATGCTCTGAATTCTTACCCGGCTGGCATCCAGCGCGGCCACCAACGCGGGTTCGGGCAGGGTGGCGGCCTGCCAGCCAAGCAGGCCGCTCACCAGCTGCAGGTTGTTTTTCACCCGGTGGTGAATTTCCTGCAGCAGCACCTCCTTTTCGGCTACGGACCGGCAGTTAGCCTGATTGGCCACGGCCAGCAGGGCTTTCTGCCGCCGCAGCCGCCAGTACAGCCAGCTGCCCACCCCGATGGTCGTGGTCAGCCCGCCCAGCAGCAGCCACAGCGAGTGCAGCTGCGCCCGCTGGCTACGCTGCTCAAACTCGGCGGCCCGCTTCTGCTCAGTGAGCAGCTTCACGTCGTAGCGCACCTGCAGCTGGGCCAGCGCCTGCGCCTTGTCGCCGTTGAAGAGGGAGTCACGCAGGTTCTGGGCCCGGTTGTCAAGGTCGAAGGAGCGGCGCATCTGACCCTGGTCGGCATGCGCCCAGGCCAGGTTGGCCAACGCGTCGGCCTCGTAATCGGGCATCTTCAGCTCGCGGGCCAGGGTGAGGGCCAATTCCGCCATCCGCTGCGATATTGCCGGCTGTTCTTGCAGCCGGTACACGCGGGCCAGCGCCAGCGCCGAACTGGCCGTCTGGGGCCGAAACCCGTGGCGCTGCATGACGCGTAGCGCCCGATTCATGTTCGTGGCCGCCGAATCCAGTGTGGCCCTGCTTTGGGGTTGAATCATGGCGTACACCTCGCCCCGGAACTGGTACACGTAGCCCAGGCCCCGGGCGTCTTTCGCCCGCTGCATGTATGGCAGGGCCCGGGTCGCATAGTGCAGCACCGAGTCGTAGCGCTGCATCACCAGAAAGGTGTTGGCCAGGTTGAGTAGCAGGCCGCCCCGCTCGCGGGGTAGAACGTTTCCCACGGCCCCTTGCTGCTGGTAAGCCTGCCGCATGTATTTCAGGCCCCCGGTCACGTCTTTGGTGTCTACCGATACCAGGCCCATGCACTGCGTGAAGCGCCACTCGTCGGGTAGCCGGTGCACCCTGGCCACGCCGGCCCCCTCCTGGCTGTACCGCATGGCGGCCACGTAGTCGGCCGCCCGCTCACAGTTCACCACCAGCTGGTACAAGCCATCGGCCACGCGCGGCCAGTCCCGCCGGTGACGGGCCAGCTGCACGGCCTGCTCCCCTACCCGGCGGGCCTCCGGCTCATCCTGCGCAAATAGCGCGTCACTTAAAGCGCGCAGCGTCTGAAACCGGACCGAGTCCGGCAGTTGCCGCCGCCGGGCCACCTCGCGCAGCGAGTCAACGGTGGCGCTGTCCCCGGACGAGGTCAGACTGTTTTCGGCCGGCAAACCAGTTGCGCGGGCTACCGTACCGGCCCACAGCAGGGCCAGCACGGTCAAACGCTTACCGCCCGCCACGTCGCTTCGACGCACCTTGGGGGCTGTGAATGGAAGTACTGCTGCTGCGCATTGCTGGTAGAGAATAGGACCCCTCCCCTACCCTGCCCAGGTGGGCCGGCAGCGGAGGGATAGTTTGAAATAGGGATGGAAGAACCGCCCGGCCCCCAATCGAGCCGGGCCGGCGAAATAGCCCCTAACGGATACGCTTACTTTTTGGGCGACATCATCTGGCGCAGCTGCCGCTGAAACGCTTTCTGAATCTGGGCCTCGTTCGCCGCCTTGAACTGGGCGAGGATGTTGTGAATAACATCAGTCGAGGAGGCCCCCCCACCCAGCAGCAGGCCCATCTGCTGGAAAAACTGCTGGTGGCTGGCCGTGATGCGAATCTGAAAGGTCTTCTTCTCCGCTGAATCCGCAAAGAGGGAAGTCAGGTCCAGCTTATCCTTGCCGTCCCCCGTGCCAGCTGGCATCGGCGCAGCTTCCACTTCCACCGCCTCTTCTTCCTCCTCATCTGCAACGGGTAGCACAGCCGCCGGAGCGGCCGGCGGTACCGGTGCCACCACGGCCGATGCTTTTTCTCCCTTTGGTTCTACTGGTACTGCACTGGCGGCTGGCTCGGGAGCCGCAGCAAGCTGAGGCGCGGGCTCCGTGGCGGCAACGGGTGCGACCGGCACCGACGGTTCCAGTTTTGCTGCTGGGACCGCGGGCGCGGCTTCGACGGGCACCGCTGCCGCCTCCTGCACCGCTGCCGCCTCCGGGGCCGTAGCCGCCGGGGTGGGCGTAGCCTCCGGGGTGGGCGTAGCCTCCGGGGCCGGGGTGGGCAGTACGAAGGGCTGACTGGTCCCCATGTGGCTGATGGCCGCGACGGAGCCTGTCAGGCGGGCCAGCTCAGCCATTTGTTCTTCCGGGGTGAGTTTAGGTTTTTTGGTGGAGGCTTTGGCCATGATGAAGGAGGATGCAGGCTTGAAATTTTAAAGGGAAAGCAGCGGCGGATGGGCCGTGAGGCTACGCGCCGGGGGCTGACTCGACAGCCGGGGCCGTAAACGCAATGGTTTTACCCGAGGGCGTAACGGCCCCCTCTCCTACCACGAGGGTAAGGATTTCCAGAATGAGCTGGCCCAAACCGAGCCGGCTGAGGTCGCGCTCTGGTAGCGGAAACATCGTGGAGCGGTTTTCCTTGTAAGTCATCAGTAGCTCCACCCGGCTTTTGAGCAAGGGCAGCCCTTTCTCCTGAAACAGCTCCTCCGTCTTGTCATAAATCCCCTTTTTCTCGGACTTCACGAACTTGTTCCAGAAGGCGTAGAAGCCCAGTAGGTTGGAGTCTTCATCGCGGGCCTGCACGAACTGACCCAGAATGCCCATGTAGGACATGGTGGAAGCAATTGAGCCCTTGTCCGGCTCAATCGGCAGGAAAATGTAGTCCACCAGCCGGAGCAGTTCGGGGAGCCCCACCACGTTCACCGTGCCGGGCGTATCCACCAGGATGAAATCATAGTCCTGCTCAAACAATCCCTCGATGGAACTCACGGCTTTTTCCACGCTGGAAATGATAACCGGATACGGCGGGATGCCCTGCTTCAGCAGGCGGGCCTGAAACGGCGCTTCCGACTGCAGCCGGTTCTGCTCTTCAAGGCGGTAGGCGTGCAGGGAGTTCTGCGGGTAGTCGCAGTCCACCATGGCCACCTTGTAGCCATAGTAGTAGCACAGCGCAGAGGCCATGTGCGTGCCGATGGTCGACTTACCAGCGCCTCCCTTCTGGGTGGCAAATGCGAGTACGTGGGGTTGATTCATGCGAAGGGCCAGAGGGTTTGAAGATGTTAGTTGCAAAGTGGCGTTGTGGCATAGCCACTTAGGTGCAATGGTGCAACGCAATAAAGTTGCTTTGTTGCAAAAAGTGAAAGTTGCCTAGTTTCAAAGTTGCAAAACAACAAAGGTTGGATGCGACAATGTTGTTTAGTTGTAATGTGGCGAAGGTAATTAGTTGTATTGTTGCAAAGCAACTTTATGGCAAAAATTTGTAAAGAGGCTGTGTGGTAAAGTTGCAAAGTTGTTTTGGTGTATTGGTGCAATCAATCAAATCTTCGGGCGCAGTATATTCTGTCCTGTCTCAAGTTGTATAGTTGCAAAGGTGCAATGGGATAATGTGGCAGAATTAACCAGGAGATGATGTATGTAATAAAGACAAAATTGTTGAAACCATATGGTGTAAAGTTGCAAAGGTTTAAAGTTGCATTGTGGCATAACTCACTAAGCCTAGCCCTAGTCCTAGCACCGTGCAACGCCCCCGTTCCAATAGCTCGTTCATCGTCCAGCAAGCCATGTCATTGTCCGGACAAACTTCGTTTGCCCGATTCAATGATACCGCCAAGTTCGCAGGCTCACATGGCTTGGCTTGCTAGTTTAGCGTATAGCAACTAGTGATTCAAAATTCTAAAGTAGTTTTAGTAAACCTCGGTAATCTAATGTCACGAGAATCATCATGGAACCAGATAAGCAAGCCGAAATTAACGTTGAAGCAGGCCGTACTTTGCGTATTGACGTGCGGGTAAGTCCGGATGAGAAAAAGGATTTGCAGGCAAAAGCAACGGCCGCCGGCTACAAAAAAGTGTCGGCTTATTTACGTGACGTAGGCCGGGGGGTGGAGGTCAAAGAAAATATCCCGCCGGAGCTGCGACGGCAACTGGTAGGTATCGGTACTAACCTGAATCAGATAGTTCGACTGGCGCAGGCTGGTAAGTCCTTTAGTTCCCACGAAGCTCAGTTAGTACAGGCGCTGGCCATTATCAGAGGGTACTTAGTATGATTGCAAAGACCACCACCGGCAATGACTTCGAGGGGGCACTAACCTATGGTGCGGGGCAGCGCCAGGGCCGTGGCAAGGAGCCGGGGGAGGCCCCGCTTTTGGTCGTGGCTAATCTGATTCCGGGTACTCCCAGGGAGATGGCCCAGGATATGCGGGCGGTGGCAGCGCAGAGCAAAAAGATTCAGAAGCCGGTATGGCACACCGTGCTCTCGTGGAAGGCGGGGGAGGTGGTGAGCCAGGCGCAGAAAGTGGCCGCCGCCCAGCGGTATTGTGAGCTGATTGGTGCGCCCATTGACCGGCACCAGGTGGTGGTTTATGAGCACCGGGATAAGAAGCACGCGCACGTGCACATCTACCTGAACCGTGTGCCGATTGATGGAGGACCGGCGTTGCGGACGGATAATAACTTCTACCGGCAACCGGCCATTACGCGGCAGATAAGCCAGGAACTGGGGATGGACCCCATCCCCGAGCGGCGGCGCAGCCTGCGGGCGCTGGACCCCACGAAAGAGGCCGCGCGGGAGCAGGTCAGCCGGGCGTTGCAGCACTTACTCGCGCAAGCTGATAGGGGAGGGGAGGAATGGCTGGCTTTGCAATTGCAAAAAGAGCTGATTGGAGTTCGCTATACCCACGACAAGGGGGGCATACTTCGGGGTGTGAGTTTTGAACTGAATGGCGTGGCGGTCCGGGGGCAGGAGGTAGGCTATAAAGGAGCGCAGCTACGCGAGGCATTGGCCGCGCTCGGGTTGCAGGCGGCGCTAGGGCCGGAAGTTGCGCGTGCGCCCGCCACGGACACGCCAGCCGTACTGCCGAAGCCCAGTTGGCCAGAGCCGACGAAGCGCCCCCGCCGGAAAGGGCCCGCCCGGTAGCGGCCGGACGGGTAGGGCGGTTCATTCGTGTGCCTGGCGTGCACCTCACCGCTGACTTTGGACCGCTCGTCAAATAATCCGCGCCGGGCGCTGCCGGCGGGGGTAAGTTGCTTGATTCACCAAGCGATTCAAGCGATGGAAGACGAGAAAGGACTGCGGAAAATCATGGAGTTTATGCGCCTGTTTGCCATTGTGCTGATGGGCATTAACATCTACTATTACTGCTTCGGCTACTTCAAAAGCATGGGCTGGACACCGGCCGTGGTCGAGCATATTCTGGAGAGCTTTACCAAAAATACCTTCCTGTTTAAGGCCAGTTGGGTGAGTAAGACGCTATCCGTGGTGTTCCTACTGCTGAGCTGCCTCGGCACGCGGGGGCGGGCAAATGAAAAGCTCAAAGGGGCTTCCGTGGCGGGCTACGCGGTCATCGGGTTGGCGCTGATTTTCGGGTCGGATATCGTGCGCAGCTTCGCGCTGGGGGCCGGGCTAACGACGGCGCTATATACCGGGCTGCTGTCGGCGGGCTTTCTGCTGCTGCTGAGCGCCGGGGCCTGGCTGAGTAGGTTGTTTAACAACGACCTGATGAAGGACATCTTTAACAAGGCCAACGAAAGCTTCCCGCAGGAGGAGCGGCTGATGGAAAACGAGTACTCGGTGAACCTGCGCACCGAATACCAGTTGCGCGGCAAGCAGCACCACGGCTGGCTGAACGTGGTGAATCCGTTTCGAGCTACCATGGTGCTGGGCACGCCGGGCTCGGGCAAGTCGTTCGCCATTATCAACGAGTTCATCCGGCAGCACTTGGCCAAGGGCTTCTGCATGTACATCTACGACTACAAGTTTGACGATTTGAGCCGCATCTGCTACAACACGTTGCTGCGCCACCAGGACAAGTTTGATAAGCCCGTGGGCTTCTACGTCATCAACTTCGACAATCCCCGCAAAAGCCACCGCTGCAACCCGCTGCTGCCCGAGCTGATGACCGACATCGTGGACGCCTACGAAAGCGCCTCGACCATCATGCTTAACCTCAACAAGAGCTGGATTCAGAAGCAGGGCGACTTTTTCGTGGAGTCGCCCATCAACTTTGTGGCGGCCATTATTTGGTTTTTGAAGCTGTTTGAGAAAGGCAAATACTGCACCTTTCCCCACGTCATCGAGTTTCTGAGCCGCGACTACGAGGAGATTTTCCCGGTGCTGGCTTCGTACCCCGAGATTGAGAATCTGGTAAAGCCGTTCGTGTCGGCGTTCCAGAAAGATGCCATTGAGCAGCTGGAAGGCCAGATTGCTTCGGCGCGGATTCCGCTGGGCCGGCTGGCCTCGCCACAGCTCTACTGGGTGATGTCGGGCAACGATTTCACGCTTGACATCAACAGCAACGAGGAGCCCAAGGTCTTGTGCGTGGGAAACAACCCCGAGCGCCAAGCCATTTACGGGGCAGCGCTGGGCCTCTACAACGCCCGGCTGGTGAAGCTGGTGAACCAGAAGGGTAAGCGTAAATCGTCCATCATCATCGATGAGCTGCCCACCATCTACTTTAAGGGGCTGGACAACCTCATTGCCACGGCCCGCAGTAACAAAGTGAGCACCTGCCTGGGCTTTCAGGACTTCTCGCAGCTGGAGCGCGACTACGGCCAGAAGGAGGCCGAAGTCATTAAGAACACCGTGGGTAACGTGTTCAGCGGGCAGGTGTCGGGCAACAGCGGCAAGTGGCTGAGCGAGCGGTTCGGCAAAATTCTGCAGCAGCGCCAGAGTCTGAGCATCAATATGCGCGAAACCAGCACCAGCCTTTCAACTCAGATGGATAGCATGATTCCGGCCAGCACCATTGCCAACCTCACCCAGGGCAACTTCGTGGGGGCCGTGGCCGACAACTTCGGCGAGGAAATCGACCAGAAGGTATTTCACGCCCGGATACAGGTGGACGTGAAGGCGGTGGCCGCCGAGGCCCAGGCCTACCAGCCCATTCCCGACATTACCAGCTTTATTAACCCGGCCACCGGTAAGGACGAGGCAGAAGAGATGATAAAGGCCAATTTCAACCGCGTGAAAACTGAAGTGAAGGAGCTGTGCGCGCGCGAGCTGCTACGCATTGGGCAGGACCCCACGCTACGGCACCTTATCAAGGAGAAGTCGGAAAAAGCTTGATTTGCTCGGAGCCAACTATTGGTCAAATATCACTTGGCCGCATCCTTTATTGGTCGCATTAGTGAGTTGAAATTGCTCTGAATCTGCGCGCGTAGCGCAAATGCATCAGTGCCCCATAAAGTAGCCAAACGGATGAGGGTTTGTTCTCCATCGGTGGGCAATACGGTTCGGTTGTTTAGCTGCACATAGGGGCCATCTGACTCTAGCAGGGCACGGTCAGGAATTATTTGCTGGATAATTCTCCGGCCATTTTCTGATTGAAGCATAGCCGGATTAATTGAAAAATAGTGGCCAGCCGCTTGAATATCTTCGATATGTGTTACTGGACCCGAATACCAGTGAAATACAGCAGGTGGCATTTGGTAATCAGTTAACATCGTTAAAACACGTGTTTCAGCTCCCCGCGAGTGAAGCGTCAGAAAGCGTGGCCGGCCTTGCATTTGCTCCAACACATATTGAAAACTGGCCACCTGACGAGTAGCCGTTGCCTTACCGGCCCGCGAGAAGTCGAGTCCTACCTCGCCTACAAAAGCAGTTGAAGGTAGCAACTGCTTAAAAAGCAATAACTCTCTGGGTGTGTGCTGTGAAGCCGCTAGTGGATGAAGGCCCAGAGCCAGACGTACATAGCGGAAATTTTTAACAAATTCCCTACCCTCCTGAAAATGGCTGGGCAGCGTCGTCACGCCAATGGTTGTGACCTTCTCCCTTTCTGCCAATTCGGCAATTGCCAACGGGTCTGGGTATTGGTCGATGTGGCAGTGGGTGTCAAGCATAGAGAAGCAACTTTATGGAATGCCCGCCGCGCTTTTGATTGCGGGTGTTCCTTTGGCGACGAGCAGGCTGCGTACTTCGGCCAGTGCCCGCCGAAAGACGGCTGCATACGCAGCCAGGTCACTCAGCTCCAGGTGACCACTGGTCAGGAGCGCACGCGCGATTTCCCGTTGACTAGGATTTGAGCGCAACAAGGAGAGACAGGCCCGAAAGTCGTTGGTATAAATCAGCGTGGCTTGGGGGTCGACTTCGCCAATGCAAATATCTCGACCGTAAGCCGCCGTATCGGCCCCAATTGTGTGGAGTGATGCTCGACGATAAATGCAAGGCATGCATCGGCCACAGTGCGAAGCGTGCTTATCGAGCCAAGTGCTGCGGTGGCTGCGCTTAGCGCAGGAATTGGTGGCACCATGCGCGCGGCGTAGTAGCGTTTGGTTGAGGCAATCACGAACACATTCCCCTTTGGTGCTAAGCCCTAGTGGATTTTCTACGGGGTTCTGAATACCTAATCCGGCGAGCAGCCGCCGAAAATACGTGAGGAAGTGGGGATGCACAGTTCGGGTACTGCAACTACCGGTGCGGGAAGGAGTTAGTGGTGAGTTAAGGGCGATATTGCCATTCTCCGGTATCATAAGCACTGTGTTATCACCGGAGCCGTGGGCCGCGAGCAAACCCATGCAGAGAAACAGGAAAGAGCGGCTGCGCAACGTGTTTTCCGTTGCTGGCACGCACCCGATGACCGCCTGCCTGAGGTAGGCTCGGTCGGGGTAGGCCCGGCTCAGCTCATCGTATGTTTCGGTTTGGTCGGAAAGTACGCCCCGCACGCCCCGATAGTCGCGGTGCCCAACGAGAATCATGGCGTGCGTTGGGTTTGCCTCTAAATAATTAATAGCTCCAATGAAGGAATCCAGGCCCCCAGAGTAGAGCGAGACAACCTGTGCCACCGGAAAATTGGATGGTACGGCCGGCAATACGAGTTTTTCTGTGCGAGGCACAAATTCTAGCTGCCACGCATCACCGGAAATAAACGTCAGACAGCGTTCAGCGCCTTCGCGCACTTGCTCCCAGAGAGCCACATCGGAAACGGGTAGCGTGAGTTGCAACTCCCGTGTCCAAGCGTCTTCCGCCGTGCTGCGGGGCACAAAGCGGTCAAGGCCAAAGGCAGTGATACCGAGCAATAAAACATCGAGTACCAATTCGCTCGTTGGCGTGTCAACCCGATACATACGCAGCAGGTCAGATGCTTGCTCAAACTTCAGTGCGGCCGATTTAGTACCATCCGTCAGCCGAATCTGAGCAAATTGTCCGGGAGAGGTGGGCTCGGTGATAGTTAAAGTAAATCCCATTACTATGCCTGAAAGATGTCGAAAATATCCTCTTGCACTTGCGTGATGAACCCTTCCACGTCGTGAGTACTCCAATTCAACACCGGTGCCGGATTCTGAGTCGTGAACTCGTCAATAGAGCTACGGATGGTTGACTTCACTTCCTGAAAAAAGTCCTCGGTTGATTGCTGGCCTTGGGCGCGTAGCAAACGCTCATAATGATGCCGCAGCAACTGCCGATAGATATAGTTGCCAAAAAACCGGTACAGTACCTCTCGCAAATTTGCGGCACTCAGACTATCGGTCAGGGCAGTTTCTACATCTTGATAATTTTGAGCGCCGTCAAGTAATTCAACAAGGGAATCGTCCATAGCCGCCCGAGCATCGCCCTCGTCCAGCAGGCCGCCATCTTCACAAAGCACATCAACCAGTGCATCTTGGATTGATTCAGCGTTGCTACCTATTAAGTTGCCTAGCCCTAATTCCTGTAGAGCGGGAGCAAGCCCCTGGCTTCCTAGTGTGTAGGCAAAACTGCCTAAACGTCGGGCTGCGCTTCGCCCGGCCCGTCCACCAACACCGCCCCGTGAGCCGCCGCCACTCCTCCCGCCGCCACCGCGGCCACCACTGCCACCGCCACCACCCGAGCCACTACCAGTGCCTGTTCCCCCAGTGCCGGTTGCTGGTGCGCCAGCCGCTGACAAAAAGCTGCCAACTACCTTTTCCAGCTTTTTGCTGTCGTTCGTGCCGGAGGAAGCAGCGTGTGTGACGCGGGACTTATGACCACGCCAGTTCGTGCCGCTGGGTGATTTATAATCGGTAGAAGTACCCATGGTTTATTGGTTTTTAGGCCGCGAAGCCCGGCCTGCTCGTGAATCAGAAGCTTGTAGCTTTTCAACAGTTGAACGCAGTACTTCCGCTTCTTCACCCCCAGCCTGAATTATGCTACGCAGCCGGACACCAACCGAGGCCGGCACGTTTTTGCTGCCAGCTACCTCGATAGCTTCCTTAAGAGTGGTAGCTGCGTCGGGTAAACGATGCTGCGTTAAAAGTACCAACGCATCGAACACCTTCAAATCGCCCGGTTGCTGTCGCAAATGCGAACTGAACAAATCAAATAGTGCCCCGCGCTCAACATCCGTCAGCTGTCGTGCTTCGGGAAGCAGCTTTTCATTCAAAGCAGTATCCTGTTTGGCCATCGATGCAAAAAGCCGCCGTACCAGGGGCGGAATCATGGCCACCCCGCTGAAGGTAGAAGACAACCGGTCACGGGAAATCCAATAGTAGTCCCGCAGGTCTATATCTGCTAAGCGGGGCTCCATGGTTACCCAGCGCCGGAGTCGGGTCCCGGTCCAGGTTTCTGCTATCGGGCGTACCAGTGCATCAGCGTCTTCCCCGGCAGGCACTTCCAAAGTTTCCAGCTTTTGAAGTTGTGGCGGCTGTCCTTTGTGCTGCGACTGCCATTCGTACAGCTCCTTATATTGCTTAGGATGAGCGTATTCCAGAAGCATTAATTTGACCAGCACTTCATCCTTTAGGTGATTCATCTGCGCTACGGCAGCCAGTTTCTGGCGCAGCATCAGGGCATTCAAGAAGCGCTTTACTTGCCTGGGGTTGCCCTTTAGCCCCTCTGTGAGTAGCGCACTGGCCTCGCTGGTAAAGGCCAAGCTCTCTGCCAAGGGTTGAGGCAGTGGGTTGATGACCTGTTTGATAGCAGCAAGTCCAAAAACACTGTATCGGTCCTGTGCCCTGTGCTGTGTGAAGACGGTGCATACATCCGTGTACTGGGCTGGCTGAAGGTGCTGCTGACAAAATAGCAGCGAGATGTAGGTTTCTACTTCGGAGGGCGACAACCACGGCAAGTAGTAGGGTACCTGAATTACTTTTTCCAGGTATTCTGTCACCAGGTCGGCATAGCCTTCAAGCTCGGAGCTACCAGCTGCCTGCCCGTAGACGGTGCGGACGGCGTGTCGCACAATCCGCGGGTCGGCCCCGATTACAAAAGCGGTTTTGTCAACGCTCAGAAATAGCTTGATGGCCTCCAAATTATCGACAATGCGCTGGGGAGAGCAACGGTCTAGGTCGTCAATAAGAATGACGAGCGTATCAATGTCGCTATCCGCAATCAACTTGGCAAAATCCTCCCGGAATGTGCGGACGTCGGCACTGCCTTCTGCTTTCGCTTTTTCACCAAATAGGTCGTCCCATTCCAGAGTAGCACCCTCCTCTTTGGGTTTTTCTTTATTGCCCAGGCCAACGAAGCCAGCTAGATTGGCTACCACAGAAGGCAATAAGCTGGCACCACCAGTAGCTGTAGCCAACAGGGCCGGTAAGGCAACTTCTTTCAGGCCGAGACGCGCGACGCGCATCCAATTAACCGATTTGATGAGTTGCAACGCCTTATCGCGAATCTTAGGGCCGAAGCGTTTGTGCTCACCTAGCTCCACCAAAATAGAGCTGAGAAGTGCAGACTTGGCATCGTCGTATCCCTCAAATAGCCAGCCATTGAAGTACAGGCAAGCAACGCGCTGGAGGCTAGTATGTTCAGGAGAACCTTCCGCATGTTCCTCCGGATTTAAGTCCCGTTGGAGCATCTTGAGCACGCTGGTTTTTCCGCCTCCCCAGTCGCCGTACACCCCAATCGTGACAGGCAGCAGCCCAGGCTCCAAAATAACGGAACGAACCAAGTCGGTGTGAATTGAGAAGCCTAGTAAGTCAGTGGTGGTTTCGTTATCAGCCCACATCTACGCAAGGTTTTAAAGCGGCTTATAATCACCAAAAGCTCAATGTATGAGGCCGAGCTTAAGGATGCTGATGGGAAGCTAATTCATTTTTACCGTTCAGGCTGGCGTCCAATCTTCGATTCAGTAACAGTCGAGAAGTGACTAAGCCGTAATTGTAAGACTATCAACAATTAGTGCCCTTACTCACACTGAGGTTTATTACTTGTTGTTCAGCAACAATTTGTCAAATAGCAGGGACTTCTGCGCTTAATAGTGTGCCGGTTCTTACCCGCTCGTGAGGACAATTTCCGCCTCGGTTTTAACGCTCTTGTCATATACCATTCGTGTGCTGAGTTTGCACCTCACGGTCCAATTCCGGCCACTCGTCAACTTTCTTCCCAGGGCCTGATGGGGGCCGGTAGGTTTGCAGGGTCGAATTCCGGGCCGGTCGCGCCTGCGCCGGCCGGAAGGACAGCTTTTATTCACCTACCCATTTCTCCTATGGCTGAGCAAGATGAAGTGAATACCCCCACGCCGGAGCGCTGGTACCTGAGTGCGGTGCCGACCTCCAACGGCAACCTCAGCGGGCAGAGCCTGCAGCGGCAGCCCGCCGGGCACTCCCTCTATGAGATTCAGATTAATCCCGCCAACCCCAACCAGGCGGCGCTGCTGCCGGCCCCCGGCGCGGATGGCCGACTGCTGAATGCCTTTGACCACGCCCTGATGCGGGCCTTTACCACCAACCGCCTCCCCGGCCGGGAGGATAAGTTTCTCACGGTGGAAAAGCCCACGCTGCTGGAAAAGGTGGGCGATAACTGGAAAATCACCGAGCAGGGCCGCGTGGGCTACAGCGCAACCGAACCCGAGCAGCGGTTGCAGGTATTTGGCCAGGCAACCCCACAATCAGCCCAGCAAGCTGAATTGACGACGCGGGCCGAGGAACTGGCTGGCGAGGTAGCCACCACTAGGGGGGCAGTTCGTGCCGAGGCAGAAGCGGAACTGGAAGGGGTGGCCAACGGCGCGCAGCAAGGACCGGACGAAAGCCGGGCCACCTACGCGGATGCGTTACGAGACGAGGCCCGGGCAGAAGTAGCAGAAGATGTCGCAGCACCGGAGCGGCGACAACCGGTAGGGGAGGGGCCAGGCAGCGAGCAGCCGTCCCTGGTTTCTACACCCGTCCCGGATGCTGCGGCCACTGCGGAGCCGGTCGGAGAGCTGCGCATTACCTGGCAGCAGAAAGGCGAAGAGGTGGCCCCGCTGCTGGAAATGCGCGCCTACCTCGACCAACTAAAGGAAGCCGGCGTGGCGGTGGGCGCTTTGCAGCTGGAGCGCGACCCGGCGGGCAAGCTCAGCGGCGGCTTCGCGGTGAGCTACGACCCCGAGTCGCACAAGCTGGGCCAGCTCGAAGCGGCCCTGCAGGGGTTTCGGCAAGTGGGGAATGGCGTGGCCGTCATGGAGAAGCCCGAGCAGGCGGCAGCCCGGCGGCAGGAAGCGGGCTACGATGATGACTACGAGCCGCAGCGCAGCAAGCAGGTGCGCGAAGCCTTCGGCGTGAAGCAGTGGGATGCGCTCAGCGCCCAGCTCTCGGCCGTGCCCAAGCACGCCCTCACCGCCCCGGAGCAGGTGCAGCAGGCGGCGGCCGGGCAGCGGGTGCAGCAGCTGGCCCAGCAGCAGGGCAAAACAACTGAGCAGGTCATCCGTGACGGCAAGAGCATCTTTGACATCGACACGAGCGGCAACCCCGCATCGGCGTTTCTGAAAAACTTCTACGCCCACCTGAACGGCGGCCCAAAGACCCGGCAGAATCTGGAAGTCGACTACGAGAAAACCCGCCAGGATTTGCAGGCCCGCCTGACCCGGCACGCCGGGGCGGCCCAGCCGGAGCTTTCGCCCGGCCCGCCAGCGCAGAGTGAAAAGCCGCTCAGCGTGGCGGCGGAACCCGTCATTGGCAATGCCACCCGTCAGACCGTCGCCCAGTCGTCGGAGCCTGCGTTATTCAAAGCCGATGAAGTGCCGCAAAAGGTGCTGGCTTCCCTCGGCCTGAATACGGCGGATTTAGCCGACAGCGGGCAGCTGCAAAAGTTGCTTAATGGCGAGAAAACGGACCTTTTGCCCATGCAGGTAGCGGGCAAGGAAGGCCAGGAGCCCGTGAAGTTCGAGGGGAAGATGGTGCTCCACCGCGAGGCCGACGGCACGGCTACGCTCAAAATGGAATTGCCCCAGGAAAAGCTCGTTATTCCCAACGAGATTGGCGGCCAGCCGTTCACGCCCGAGCAGCGCCAGCGCCTCGAAACTGAAGGCAACGCCGGCCTGGTTCGCGGCCTTAAGGATGAGCAGGGCCGCGAGTTCAATGGTTACGTAGCCGTGGATAAGGCCATGAACAAGGTCGTAGTGCTGCCCGAAAGCAAAGTGACCCTGCACGACACCGTGGCCGGCGTTAAGCTCACCCCCGAGCAAAGCCACGACCTGCGCGAGGGCAAAGTAGTAGCGCTGGCCAACATGGCCAGCGGCAGCGGCGGGCAGAAGTTCGACGGCACCGTGCAGGTGAATGCCGCCAAGGCCTGCATCGAGGTAATACCCGCCGCCCACGAGCTGGCCCAGCGCCAAGCGCTGAAAGCCGAGCAGACGGTGAAGGCCACCACCCAGACCGTGGCTCCGGCCCCGGTCAAAACCGAAGCGCCCCAGGTGAAAACCCGGGGCCCCCGCCACTAGGTCGGCCCGGTCCAAACCCACTTTTCCTCACTCCAAAAGCCCGGAAGCCCGCTTCCGGGCTTCTTTTTTCTGCCTTCCATCCTTCGAATTAATCCGCATTACCATGGAACATGAACTCACCTTCCAGAAGATTAAGGAGCAGGTTGAGCTGCCCGAGCTGCTAAGCCACTTCGGCTACAACCTCAAAAAAGGCGAGCATTTGGGCAAAGGCAAATGGCGCGTTTTTGAGGGCGATGATACGCTGGTGGTCTTCAAGGGCCGGGGCGGCGACTGGATGTATTTCAACACCCAGGATGACCGCGACAAGGGCAGCGTCATCGACTGGATGAAGAACCGGGTCAGCTCCGACCGCATCGTCGGCCTTGGCCCGCTGCCGGGCCGCAACCTCTGGCAGTCAGTCAACGACCACTTCCGCGCCTACCTCAGCCTGCCCGAGGAGCAGCGCCCCCGGCTCGACCTGCCACCCATCGTGGAAACCGCGCCGGGGGAGAAATTCCATAGCATCTACACCCAGCACTGCCGGCCGCTCGAAAACACGGCCTACCTGGAAGGGCGCGGTATTACCAAAAGCACGATTGCCAACCCGCAATTTGCAGGCCGCATCCTCAACCAGCTCTACACGGTGCAGAAGGAGGGACTACCGGCCAAGACCTACGTCAATACGGCCTTTCCTGCCTACCACGAGGGGCGCGTAGTGGGACTGGAGCTGAAAGGGGAAGGCTTCAAAGGGCAGGCTCCCGAAAGCCAGTTCACCCGCTCGCTATGGCTGAGCAGGCTGCCCGAGGGCCGGCCGGCGGCGGTGCTGGTCGTAAGTGAATCGGCCCTCGATACGCTGTCCTACGCGCAGCTGCATCCCGGTGAAAGCGCCCTATATGCCTCGACGGCCGGCACACTCACCCAGAACAAGATTTTCGAGCTGAAGCGGCTGCTCAGCGAGGAAGGCATTCCGGTCATTCGGGCCGCTTTTGACAACGATACGCAGGGCCACCACTTCGATACCCGGCTGCTGGCGGGCCTGGCCAGCGAGCAAAACCCGATGAAAGTAGTCCGGGAGCACGAGCACCTGCTGACCGTCGAAATCACCGCCGTCCACCCGGCCGGCGTGCAGGCGCTCAGCCAGCACCTCAAAAGCTACAACGACCAGGCTACCCGGCAGTACGCCCAGGAAAACGGGGAGCCGGGCAATCCGGCCAGTAGCCAGACCCTGCGCGACGAGCTGATTCACTCCAACAAGCTGGGGGCCCACACCTACCAGTTTCACGTGCCGATGAGCCGGGAGGCGCTGGGGGCCTTTAATGAGGCAGCCAGCCAGACGTTGGGCTTTGAGCACCGGGTGGAGATTGTGAAAAGCCAGGGCAAGGATTGGAACCAGGACCTCAAGCACGACCAGTTGCAGCGGGTGGTGCAGCGCGAGCTGGATGACATTGACGAGGACCAGTATGGCTTCGGCCAGCAGCACTGGGACAACCCACCCATCGAAGGCCAGGGCAAAATCACGCAGCAGCATGAGGCCCAAGTCCTAGCCCGCAACCAGGGTGAGCGGCTGCTTGTAGTCGAGTTTCGGGAAAGCCGCGATGCCATCGCGCTGCTGCCCGCCCTGCGGGAGAACCTCGAAAGGGTCGGGCTCACCATTGACCACGCCGTTAAGCTGGAAACCAATGCGCCCCGGGAAATTGCCACGGAGCTTACCCTGCGCTACCGGCTGGATTCGCCGCAGCTGCTGGCCATCAGCGACGCGCTGGATGCATTGCGGCTAAACCCCAGGGCCACTGTGATTGAGCCGCTGCCGGATGCAATGGAGCGCCGGCAGCTTGCCGCCGCGCAGGAGCAGCTGCGGCAGGCCCGGCCCAAGCTGGTGCCCAGTGACTCGCCCGCCCACGACCAGGCCCGGCAATCGTTTATCGAAGCGGCGGGCCTGGTGGCCCGGGAGCTGCGTGAGAGCGCTGCCACACTGAACGCGGCCCGTTTGCAGGAGGTCAGCCGGCAGCTTCTGACCAAGCCGGCGCTGGAAGGCCTGAACCGGGAAAACGTGGAGAAGGTGCTGGCCGTGGTCGATAAGCTTGACACGTTGAAGGATAATCCCGCCGTGCAGCAGCTCCGCCAAGCCGTGCAGCAATTGGAGCAGCCTGTCCAGACGCAGCAAGTGCTGCAAAAGCCCCGACCTGGTCCCCGCTTGTAAGCCCGGCAACGCTGGCAATGCGGGCTTTCCCGTAGTTAGCCGCTCCATAACGGGGCGTATTTTTTTATACCCGGCAAGATAGTCCCCTCCGTGACCGGTGGTAGAAGTAGGGCCAGTAGCTAAGGGTGGTGCCGCTGACACTACCTGTATTACCCCACCGCCCGCAACGACGTCGCAAGTAGCTGTGGGAAAGGTTGGGGGCAATAACCCGCCACGACGGAGCAACTGGGCAGAAGAAAATGAGGAGTGCCCAAGACTTGTTCGGGCACTCCTTTTCACTGTCAGTTAAGGGCCGATTATTACAAAGCGGCGCGGCAAGCCTCCTCGCAACGACGGCAGGCGGCGGCGCATTCCTGGCAGTGCTGCATGTGGGCTCCGTGCTTTTCGCACTCATCGCCGCAGGCCTTGCAGACTTCGGCGCACTCGCGCAGCAGGTGCTGGCCGTGAACGGAGCCGCGGGCAACCAAGCGGGCAGTGAGGGCGCAGATGTCGGCGCAGTCGCGGTCGAGGCTGATGCAGGGCACCATCATTTTTACGTCGGGCTCCTGCAAGCAGGCGGTGGCACACCACTCGCAGGCGGCCACGCAGGCAGTGAGGGCGTCGAGCAGATTCTGATGTTGATTGTTCATGGGTTGGGAGAATAAGAGCGTAAAAAATGAAATGAAAAAGTGCGTGGACCGGGTCTTTATTTTTTTACCAGGTCCATGCCGCACTTGGGGCACTTGCCGGGCTCGTTGGCGATGACCTCCGGGTGCATGGTGCAGGTATAGGTTTCGGCGGCCACGCCCGGCCCGGGGTTACCAGCCGGTTTGGCCGTGCTATCCGAGGCGACGGTGGAAGTGGCCGATGTGGCGGTTTCGGCGCTGCCCTTATTATCGGAGCAGGCCGTGGTGACGGCGAAGCTGGTGAGCACAAGGCCTAGAAACAGAAGCTTTTTCATGGGATTAAAATGGGGTGATTGAAAACAGGTGCCGGACCGCGGCCCCCAACGGATTACTGTTTGGATTGGAAGCCTACATACTCATGCCGTTCATGCTGTCGGTGGCGCCCTGGCGCAGGGAGTACTCGCTTTGCAGCAGGTAGGCCCCGGACACCACAACCTTTTCTCCAGCCCGCAGACCCGTTGTGATGGGTACACTGCTGGCCGAGCCCTCGCCCGTGCTCACCCGCACGCGGCGGTACTGCCGCTCGCCGGTCTGCGTCCAGAGGTAGCTGGCCTGCCCATCCCGAATCAGGGCTTCCACGGGCACGCGCAGCATGGTTTGGGCGGTGGCTGCCGTCGTTGGGGCATCGAGCAGCACGTTGGCCTGCGCCCCCGGCAGCAGGCGGCCGTTGGGGTTGGCCAGCTGAATGCGGGCGAGCGTAACCTGGCTGCCACCGTTAAGCTCGGGGCTGAGAAAGACGACGTTGCCCCGAAACGAGCCGGACTCCCCGGCCACCTGCACCCTGACGGCCTTGCCCAACGGCAGCCGGGCCACGTCCCGTGGATAGAGTTGTGCTTCGACCCAGACGGTGGACAGGTTGGTGAGCGTGACCAGCGGGCTGCCCTCGGTCACGTACTGGCCCTGCACCACGTCGAGGGTTTGCACGGTGCCGGTGGTCGGGCTGAAATACGTGACTACCGGGTTGGGCCGGCCCCGGGCGGCCAGTTGCTGCAGTTGGCCAGTTGTCATACCTAGCAGCCGTAGCTTCTGGCCCGCGGCCTCGGCAAATTGATGATAAGCCCCGCCCTGCTCGCGGCTTTGGGCTCGGGCCAGCAGGTATTCCTGCTGCAGGGCCTGCAGCTGTTCGCTGTATACGGAAAACAGGGGCGCGCCCCGATGCAACAGCTGTCCGGTCTGGCGCACGTACAAGTGTTCAATGCGCCCGGTCACCCGGCTGCTCACGCTCTCAGTTTGCAAAGCATCGGCGGTGATGGTGCCGGTTAGCACGGTGGGTGCGGGGCTTTCCGCAGGGTGGGTGCCGATGACCTGCGCGTGGATGTTGCCCAATAAGACCTGTTGCGCGGTCAGCGTCAGGTCCGCGCTGCTAGCCGACGCGCTGCCCGCAGGGGTCGGTTGAGCGGCCTGCTTCACCAGGTCCATGCCGCAGATGGGACAGAGGCCGGGTTTGGCTTGGTGTACCTGCGGGTGCATCGGGCAGGTGTACACGGCGGCGCTGGCGGCGGGCTTTCTGGCTGCCGGGGCCGACTTTATTGCAATCAGGGCCATGCCGCAGATAGGACACGGGCCGGGGGCTTCCGCGTGGACTTGTGGGTGCATGGAGCAGGTGTAATATACTTTCTCACCCACTGCCCCCGGGCTGGCGGGCTTGGTTTTCTGGCAAGCCGCGCTGCTCATTGCTACCAATAGCACCAGCAGCCAGCGGCCGGCCCAACGCGCAAATGGGTGTGGCTTAGTCATGGAGAGTGGAATTTGTGGTGGACGAGGTTTGCAGGAAGCTTTCGCTGTCGACCAAGTATTGGCCATTGGCAGCCACATCTTCCGTGCCGGTCAGGCCCTGCCGTACCAGTACTTGCGCGGCCGTGCGCTGGCCCACCTGCACCGTGATAGGCACGAAGGTGCGGCCGCGCCGCACAAAGGCTACCTGCCGGGTGCCCAGGTCCACGACGGCCGCGCGGGGCAGCCACCAGCCCTCATTCGCCGAGCTGATTACGTGGGCCGTGAGTCGGGTGCCGCGCCGCAGCAGTCCCTGAGCATTAGGCAGGGACACGCGTACGGCCGGCGTGCTGGCTCCGGCCCGGTAGGTGGGCTCGACGAGTTCCACGCGGGCGGTGAGGGGATGAGTTGGGTCGCCATCCACAAGCACCCGCACCATCTGGCCGGGGCGCAGCTGCGCGACTTCGCCGGGGCCGGGCTGAAACAGGCCCCACACCTGTGCGGTGTTCATCACCTGAAACAGGGTTTGCCCGGTGCTCACGTAGCCGCCTTCCTGTAGCTTTAGCCCGGTGGTGGGGGCAGCAGTTGGAGCAGTTGCAGTTGCTGATTCGGCTCCTGAACCCATCGCTGATGCGCTGCTCATGTCACCACCTTCCGCTGAGGCACTGGCTTCGGCCATGCCGGATGGGGACGGCGTTGCGAATGATGCCGCCACCGTGTTTTCCACTACGTACCCGTCGTAAGGGCTGAACACGGCTACCCGGTAGTCGGGGCGGCGGGTGCGGGCAAGGGCGCGCAATTGACTTTCGCTCAGGCCCAGCAGCCGCAGCTTTTGCCGGGCACCGTTGACCAAAACCGGGTTGTCGGCGTCATTACCGAGCAGGAAGATGTACTCCTGCTCGGCCGTCACCAGCTCGGGGCTGTAGAGCTCCAGCAGGGTCTGGCCGCGGCGCACGGGCTGATAGTTGAAGCGGACCCGCAGCCGCTCGATGCGGCCACTTACGCGGGCGGCCACCGCCCGGCTCCGGCGCGGGTCGTAGTCAACCACGCCGGGCAGGGTGAGGGTGTCGGCTGCAGCCCCGGAGGTAGGTCGCACCGTGGCAATGCCCGACACCACGGACCCGTTGGGCGAGGTAACCAAATGGGTTAAACCCGCGCCGGCCGTATCGGCGGCGACCTGGTTATCCCCGCTGGCCTTGGGCACCAGGTCCATGCCGCAGATAGGACATTGGCCAGGGGCGTCGCGCACGATTTGCGGATGCATCGGGCAGGTGTACAGTTGAGCGGCAGCCGTGGACACGGGTTGCGCGGGGGCTTGCGCGGCCGGGCCATGTGACTTGCCCTTGCAGCCGGCCAGCAGCGTAAGCAGCAGCACGCACCACGTCGCGTAGCGCCACTTATTGCTCCAGTTCCTGGTCATAGCGCACGTGTAAGTTTAGGAGTTCGGTTTGGGTGTCGAGGTACTGCAGGCGGGCCTGCAGCCAGGTTTCGAGGGCTTCGACCACGGCCGGCAGCTGGGCCGTATTCTGCTGGTAGGCCAGCAGCGTGACCTGGTAGTTCTTGCGCAGGGCGGGCAGGATGCCCTTCTCAAAGTTTTCGACCTGCTGGCGCTTGGTGCGCAAGTCCGATTGCAGGGTGGTGATGCGGCCGGCGGCTTCGGTGAGCAGGCTGGCCCGCTGCTGCTGCACGGCCTGCGCCTCGTAGCCCAGAGCGGCGGTGTTGGCCTTGTACTCGCGGGACGCCCACGGGGCAATGGGGATGGACACCATGCCCATTACGGTGAACTGGTTGGGCGTGACGCCGAGGCCGTTCATGTGGTCGTAGCGCACCCCAAAGTCGGGCCGGCGGCGGTTGGCTTCCACGTTCTGGTTGAGCCGAACCACGGCCAGCGAGCGGTCGAGGCTGCGCACGTCGCTGCGCCGGCGGGCCAGCGCGGCCGTGTCCGGGTAGGGTCCGGCAAACGCGGTGGGCAGTAGGGTGTCCACGGCAAACTCGCCCTCCGGGTCGCGGGCCATCAGGGTGTTGAGGGCAATGGTGCTCTGGCGCAGCTGCCCGTAGAGCTGCTGGTGGTCGTTGCCGTGCATGGCCACCCGCGCCTGGGCCTGGTAGATGCTGGCGAGCGTGCTTTGGTTGTAGGGGTAGCGGGCTTGCGCAATTTTGAGCAGGAACTCCAGCAGGCCGATGCTTTGGTCGAGGACGCCGAGCTTCTTTTCCAGCAGGACGCGGCCGTAGTAGAGGCTGCGGGCCTGGGCCCGTAGCTGGTTGAACATGGCCGTCTGGTCGGCCTGGTCCACGGCGGCCTGGCCGGCCAGGTACTCGCGCTTGGCGCGCTGCTTAGCGGGGTTGGGCAGCATCTGCTCCACGGACACCATTTGCATGCCCTCGCCCTGGCCGTTGTTCATCTCCTTGATTGGCCGCTGATTGTAGGGCGTCATCCAGTAGCCGGCGCTCACCTTGGGCGCTTCCCAGCTGCGGGCCCCCGCCACGGCGGCCTGCTTGGCCTGGGCGCGGTAGCCGTACTGGCGCAACGCCGGATTGCGGCCCTCCACGGCCCGCAGCACCGAGTCCAGCGGCAGCACCTGCTGCGCTTGAATGGGCCGTGTAGCCAACGTGAGCAGGGCGAGGAACCAGAATAGGTTTATTGCTTTCTTCATGATTCTCATGGCTTAATGCTTCACGTCCAGCACGTCCAGCTTGCCGAACTTGCGCAGCTCGTACTCCTTGGTCATCAGAAAAATCAGGGGCGTGACCAGCAGAATGTGGGTTGAGGAGGTGAACACCCCACCAATCATGGGCAGCACGATGGGCAGCATCACATCCGAGCCCGTGCCCGTGGCCCACAGCACCGGCACCAGTCCGAACAGGGCCACCGAAACGGTCATCAGCTTAGGCCGCAAACGCTTGGCCGCCCCGTGAAACACGGCATCCCGCAGGTCCTGCTTGGTAATCGTCTCGCTGGAATTGCCCTTGGCGGCCACCAGCTGCTGCATGGCGTCGTTGAGGTAGATGACCATGATGACGCCCGTTTCCACGGCCAGCCCGAACAGGGCAATGAAGCCCACGGCCACGGCCACCGAGAGGTGTACGCCGTAGAAATACACCATGTAGGCCCCGCCAATCAGGGCGAAGGGAATGGTGACCAGACTCAGTAGCGCCTCCCGCACCGAGTGAAAGGCGAAGTACAGGCAGCCGAATATCACCAAAAGCACGATGGGTAGGATAAAGAGCAGTGTTCGCTGCGAGCTTATCAGGTTCTCGTACTGCCCGCTCCACTCCAGGTAGTAGCCGGCCGGCAGCTTGCCCTGCAGGCTCTGCACCCGCTGCATGGCCTCTTTCACCGTGCCGCCCAGGTCCCGGTCGCGCACGTTGAAGAGTACTGCCCCGCGCAGCTGCGCGTTCTCGGAGTTAATCATGGGCGGGCCGTTGACAAAGCGCAGCCGCGCCACCGCGGAGAGCGGTACCGGCCCGTAGGCCGTGGTTTGAATCGGGATGCGGTCCAGGGCGGCCACGCTGTTGCGGAAGTCCTCGGCCAGGCGCACGCTGATGCTGAAGCGCCGACGCCCTTCCACGGTGGTGGCCACGGGCGCCCCGCCGATGGCTGTTTCCACCACTTCGTTGACTTGGTCTACGCTCAGGCCGTAGCGGGCCAGCTGCGGGCGGTCAATGTCAATTTGTAGGTACTTGCCGCCGGTGATGGGGTCCACGTAGAGGTCCTGCACGCCGGGCACGCCGGTGAGCGCGGCCCTTACTCGTTGCGATACCCGTTCAATGGTATCGAGCTGCTGCCCGTAGACTTTTACGCCCACATCGGTGCGCACCCCGGTGCTCAGCATGTTAATGCGGTTGATGATGGGCTGGGTCCAGCCGTTCACCACGCCGGGAATCTGCAGCTTTTCATTCAGCTCGGCAATGAGTTTAGCTTTGGTCATGCCGGGCCGCCACTCGCTGCGGGGCTTGAGCTGGATGATGGTTTCTATCATGCTCAGCGGGGCATTGTCGGTGGCCGTGCTGGCCCGGCCGGCCTTGCCGAGCACCCCGGCCACTTCGGGCACCTGCTTGATAATCTTGTCCTGCACCTGCAGGATGCGCTTGACCTCCGTGTTGGACACGTCGGGCTGCGTGATGGGCATGAACAGAATCGAGCCCTCGTCGAGCGGGGGCATGAACTCGGTGCCCAGGCTCAGTAGCAGCGGGATGCTGATGGCCAGGAGCGCCAGGTTGATGGCGATAGTGGTTTTGCGCCAGGTCAGGCACCAGTTGATGAGCGGGGCGTATACCCGCTCCAGGCCCCGGTTGATGGGGTTTTGGTCCTCGGTCTTGAATTTGCCCTTCATAAAAAAGGACAGCAGCACCGGGGCCAGCGTCACGGCCAGCACGGCGTCGATGAGCAGGATAAAGGTCTTCGTGTAGGCCAGCGGGTGGAACAGCTTACCCTCCTGCCCGGTGAGCAGGAACACCGGCAGGAAGGAAGCCACGATGATGATGGTGGAGAAAAAGATGCCCCGCGAAACCTGCTGGCTGGACTTCTCGATGATGGCGAGGCGCTCGTCGTTAGTCATGGCGGACGGGTTTAGGAGTGGAAAGGGAAGGGGCAGGCACGGATGGCGCACCGGGTAGCCCACCAGCTGCCGCTTCTTCCGCCGCCTGGTGCAGGGCCAGGTTGCGGTAGGCATTCTCCGCCATCACAATGCCGTTGTCGACGATGACGCCGATGGCCAGGGCAATGCCGGTGAGGGACATGATATTGGAGGAAATACCGAAGGCGTTGAGCAGAATGAAGCTCGCAGCGATAGTAATCGGGATTTGCAGCAGGATGCTCAGGGCGCTGCGCCAGTGGAAGAGGAACACCAGCACCACCAGTGACACCACGGCCATTTCCTCCAGCAGCGTGTGCTTAATGTTGGCCACCGACTCCTCAATCAGCCCGCTGCGGTCGTAGACGATGTTGAACGACACGCCCGCCGGCAGTCCCTTGGCCACTTCGGTCATCTTGGCCTTCACGCGGGTTATCACGTCGTCGGCGTTCTCGCCGTAACGCATCACCACGATGCCGCCTACCGCCTCGCCCTCGCCATTGTGGTCGAAGATGCCCAGGCGGCTTTCGCCGGTCATCTGCACCGTGCCCAGGTCCTTGAGGCGCAGCGGCACCCCACCGGGGCGGGTGAGCACCGGCACGTTTTCCAGCGTGGCCACGTCTTGGATGTAGCCGCTGGTTTTGATGATGTAGCCGATGCCGGCCTGCTCAAACTTGCGGCCGCCGGCCTCGTTGTTGTTGCTGCGCACGGCGGCGAGCACCTGCGGCAGCGTCACGTTATAGTAAGTGAGTCTGGTGGGGTCCACCGTCACCTGGTACTCGGGCTGGAAGCCGCCGAAGCTGGCCACTTCGCTCACACCAGGCACGGTTTGCAGGCCGAACTTCACGTACCAGTCCTGCAGGGCGCGCTGCTCGCCCAGGTCGAGCTTGGGGGCGTTGAGCGTGTACCAGAGCACGTGGCCCACGCCGGTGCCGTCGGGCCCGAGGGTGGGCGTGATGCCGGCCGGCAGCAGGCGTTGCGCGTAGTTAAGCCGCTCCAGTACCCGTTCGCGGGCCCAGTAGATGTCGGTGTCGTCGGTGAAGATGACGTACACGAAGCTCATGCCGAACATGGAGGCGGCGCGCACGGCCTTCACCTGGGCCAGCCCCTGCAGGTTGGTCACCAGCGGGTAGGTCACCTGGTCTTCAATAATCTGCGGGCTGCGGCCCATCCATTCGGTGAAGACAATGACTTGGTTTTCGGACAGGTCGGGGATGGCGTCAATCTTGCTGGCCCGCACCGAAAACGCGCCCCACACGAGGAGCCCGGCGGCGACCAGCAGCACCAGCACCCGATTCCGCAGGGAAAAGGAAATGAGTTGCTCTATCATCAAGAAACAGCACTAAAGGAGAAGCGTCGGCAGGCCGAAAACCCCGGCAGGTACCAATGGACCCAAGGGCACGAACGCGGGGGCGGCCGGCCACAGGGGGCTGGACGCACCAAAGCCCCAGCGCCAACCGGCGTGGGGAACTAAGCAACCCGAAAGGCTAGACTAAAAAGGCATGTCCGCGCACGTAGGCCGGGCATTCGGGCGGCGGGGCCGCGTGGGCCAGCAAGTTGGCGGCCGGCTCATCGGCCGGGTAAGCTACTTGCGCGAGCTGCCATACCAGCCGCAGCACGGCCGGGGCCGGCACCGCGTCAGGAGCCTGCAGCTGGAAGTGGGCGGCCGAGAGTTTGACGTCCTTGAGCGCGCTGCTCACCTTCTGGTCGTGGCAGCAGCCCGAAGCCGGCTTGCCCGTATCCTGGCAGCAGCAGTGGGTGTCGCTGCCCTGGGCCACTGAAACCGCCGTCAGCTCCTGCCCGCAGAAGTGCATGCTGTAGACCAGCCCAGGGCTGGACAGCAAGTAGCTAAAGAGCAGAAACAGGCTGACGAAACGCTTCACGTGGAGAACGGGCCCAGACGGGCCAAAGGGATTTGCAAAGTACGGCAGTGGCTAACCAGAAGGTTTTACACCATTCGCGCCAAAAGGTATAACATTCGCAACACCTCGGCTAGTGCCCAATAGTGCCGGCAAGTTATAGTTGGTGGTTCACGCGGCAACTTCGGATTCAGCGTAAGCCAATTCCGGGGCGTTAGATTGGCTCACCCGCCGGACCGGGGCTATGCCCGTTTCACGCGTAGTGCTGGCGGGCCGGGTGATGGCCGGCAGCACAGGGGGATGAGCAGGCGTTTCCGCCTGCCAGCGGGCAACATCCTGCGGCGTATACTTTTTCCAGACGCCTTCCCGAAAGCAGGCTAGACAGCAGAACAGCAACCCGAATAAGACGCACAAACTCATGAATACGGCCGCAGAGAGTGCTCACCCGGAGCAGATGAGCCGTGTACCCCGCTGCTACAGAAAAAGTTGCCACCCGTTCAGCTTCCTCCCGGTAAGCCGGGGCGGGTTGTGTTTCTGGGCATTCCCGCTACCTTTGTTTACCTGTTAAGCGGTGGGATACCTACCGGGTGCAGTAGAAGGAGAACCGGCCACTCGGACGGTTCTCCTTCGTCTATTTTGGGGCACTGCCATTCAGTTAATTGCCATGACCGCGATTGAAGAACTTCTCAGCGTCTTGTTGCTGGCGGCGTGCGCTCTGGCCCTTGCGGCTCAACGGCGCTACCTGGCCCTGCAGCGCAAGCACAAGCTGCTGCAACGGCAGTACGAGAAGGCCGAGCAGCAGTTGAGCTCGTTGTGGGCGAGCAAGAAGCCCTGAGTGCTGCGGGCTTGGTAGCTAGGTGCCTACGAGGACCCGAGAGCCACGCGTTAAGGCGAGTTTATTTAACTTTTTCGGGGTGCTGATTCAGCCAGGCCTGGACCTGGTCGATTTCCCGCTGCTGGTCCTGCAGTACGAGGTAGGCTATTTGCTGGAGGTGCTCATCCCGGCCCAGCTCCAGTTCAGCACGGGCTAGTGTAATAGAGTTTTGGTGATGCGTAATAAGCAGCGCGGCAAAGTCGCGGTCGATGCTGCCCGTGCCGGCATATTCCTGCTTTGGGCTGCTACGCGCGTGGAGGGAGTCTGAGCCGGACTTCAGTCGGGCAATGAAGCGGTGGGCGGCGGGGTGCAAGCCGCTCGTGGCTGCGTCCAGCAAGCGGCTAAACCGTTCGCTTTGCATGGTATGCTCCGGAAAAGAGGGCGGCAGCGCCCGCAGGCTCATGATGGCTGAGTCTAAGCGGAGGATAAGTTGCTGGTGGTCGTGGTTGAGGTTCTCTGCCTCAGCACGCAAGGCCGGGTCCTGCCCTTTGTTCAGCTCCAGGGCCGACATGGCCACCGCGGCCCGGTGGTTTTCCCGCAGCAGCAAGGCAAAGTACAGGTCGAGATTGTCGGTCAGCGGCAAGGCCCGGGAGCGTTGCACCATGGTATGCAGGGCAGCCATCATAGTCGGCGGCAGCTCACTTATTCCGGTCCCGTTGGTTTCGTCAGCCGACCCGTGGCAACTGCTTGTCAGCAGGGCAAGGGCCGGTAGCGCGCGCGCGAATGCGCGGACTGTCAGGGATAACCGGTGGCCCATGGATGGACCGCTCATACCGTAGTCGTGCTGACGATGTGACTACGGGCCTCGGGCTCGCCCTGCTGGGTTTCGTGCTGCACATAGTATTCCAGTAGGGTTCCTGGGGCAAAAGCGTCGGCATCAAGGAAAGGCGAGCGGGCGTTGACGGCCACCCGCTGCCAGGTGGAGGCCTCGCCCCCGACGCGGCGAAAGACGTGGGCGACTTCCAGTAGCTCCTTCGAGAAAGCCAGGTGGCGGCCGGTAGGCTCCAGGGTCAGGTCAATTTTGGCGGTGTGCATGCGTAGCGTATTCGAAAAGGGTGGGTTAGGCGACCATGCCCAGAATCAGAAACAGGAGAAAGCCCACGAAAAAGGCCAGCGTGAGCAGCGGCGTTTCGGTTTCCTCGTGCGCTTCGGTCAGGAGCTCCTCGGTGACCAGAAACAGCAGCGCGGCCAAGCCAAAGGAAAGCACGATTTCCAGCATATTGCCGGTGGCCCCGCCCAGCACCGTGGTGCCGATGCCCGCCCCGACCAGCAGCATGAGCGAAGTGCCGGCCACAATAGCGACGGCCCGGCCCTTGCCGTGGCCGTCCTGCCGCAACTCAATGGCCGTGGCCAGGCCCAGCGACAGCAGCTCGATGGTGAGGGCAATGGCCAGCAGGGTGCCTTCCTTCGCGCCCGCCGCAAAGCCGATGCCCAGCAGCAGTCCGTCGATGAGGATATCAATGCCGATGGCCACCAGCAGGCCCCAGGGTAGGGAGGCCGCGC
Organism: Hymenobacter convexus; assembly: GCF_030580955.1. GTDB lineage: Bacteria > Bacteroidota > Bacteroidia > Cytophagales > Hymenobacteraceae > Hymenobacter. The sequence continues at coordinate 72,608 of NZ_JAUQON010000016.1, forward strand.
CGGGTAGCGCCGTAGCACGAGTGCCAGCCGCTGGCTCATTGCCGGCATCTCCAAGCTCCTCTTTCTTTTCGAGGCGCTGGGTGAAGTAGCGCAAACCCAGCATGGTAGCCACGCCCAGCCCGAAGCCCAGGGCCACTTCGTAGGGCGCATGGTGCTGCACAATGTCGGGCAACAGCTCGACGGCCACGACCGAGAAGATGACGCCCGCCGCGAAATGCAGAATGGCGCTGCGCAGCTTCGGGCCAGGGGCTCGCCACACGGCCAGGGCCGCGCCGGCAATCATGACCACGGCCGGCAGCAGCGAGAAGCCCAGCATGGTGGACCAGGGCGGCGTGACGGCGGTGGGAATAGTAAGCAGCATAGAAGCAGCAGGTTAAAATGTTAGTGGGAGGAGGTTACCGCGTGGGTCTTGAGCCAGCTCTGGTACTGCTTGATTTCGGCCTGCTCGTCGCGCACAACCTGGCGGGCGGCGTTTCTTACTTCCGCATCTTTGCCAAAGGCCAGCTCGGTTTGGGCCAGGGCCACCCCGGTTTGGTGGTGCACCTGCATGAGCGTGGCAAAATCGGCATCAAGGGTACCGGGCAGGGACGGCGGCTGGCGCAGGGGAGCCAGTGCGGCCGTGATGCGGCGCACAAACGGGTCCCTGTCGTTATCCGGTCGGTACTCCTGGCCCGCCGGCGGCTGCCGGGTAAGGGCCAGCGTCAGCACATGGTTGTCGCGCTTATGTCCCTTGAGCACGTGCTGGGCTAGGGCGCGCAGGGTAGAGTCCTGGCCTTGGGCCACTTCCACCGCCGCCAGTCGCTGGGCCCCGCCGTGGTGCACGCTCATCAGGCGGACAAAGTCTTCATCCCAGCACCCGAGGCGGCGCACCGTATCGAGCTGCTGCGCGAGTAGCCGCAAGGTGTCGCCCAGGGCCGGGGGCGTGGCCACGGGAGCCGGCTTCGGCTTAGTTCCGGCGTGCACTTCCTGCTCGTGCTCGTCGGTGTCGTGCCGGGAACTGCAACTGATAATTATGCTGGGAATAAGCATTACGAGCCACGGGCTAATAGCACGGAGGGAGGTATGTGATAAGCAGTGCAGCATAAGCTAATTAGAAAAACCCTCAAACATTTAGGAGAAATACACGGCGCTGCCCCATTTCAAAATATTGGACAAGTCAGCATTAGAGCTGTACTGTAGCCTATCAATCAAGGCGGTAATTGCTGGATGCTGTGTTTCCGGCTCGATGGAAGTGAGCTTGTCGATTATGCCCGCTTCTCCAGCAATCAAGGTGAGCAGTGCTGATTGATAGGCACTGAAATAGTTCGCCCCTGACTGGCATAATCCCTCAGCCACCAAAGCACCAAGCAGCATAGCTACTAGCGAGTCAGCCATCCATAAGTGCGAGAGAACGTCTTGATTATCGCTGGTTACAACATGACCAAACCCCACATTTAGGAACTCACCAATCTGCGTGTTGGCTCCGCCCTCACACACATTTAGGAACAACAGCCGAACGTGCGGGTGCTGAACCGTAATGGCCGCGAGTTCGGTGAGACTCACCGCTTCGGTATGAGACAGGGCAAAGCTGGAATTATCGGGCTCGTAGTAACCCCTTTCCCCATGTGAAGAAACCCAGATGATATCGTAATCGGGGCTACGGTAGGCATCCATAAAGTCCTGCTTTGTCGCAGTGCCCTCTACCAATACAGTCAGTTTCACTCCGGCTTTTTCAAAAATGTAGGCGAGCGCGTTACCTTCCATTTCCGAGGTGACACTGCTGCCTTGCCAGAATAGTACGTTACGAGTGCCTGGGTAGGTCCCCTTAATTTGCAGGCTTGTATAAATGGGGAATGTGGCCCGCAACTCCTTTAACATCAACGCCTGCAATGGCAGTTGATTAAAATTAAAGGGACACAAAGCAGTTACCCCAGATATATCTAGTTGCCCGAGCTTCCTAAGATTGTAGAAGCTAGAAACTATTCGTTCAAACTCGCGGCCGAGTGGCAGTACCGGAAAGCCTATTGTTCTTTCTGGCACTGGCGTAATCTGGCCCGGCGTTCCCCTGAGTATATGCAACTGACTCAATGCCTGGTTAGCAATATCCACCAAAACGGGCACGGCAACGACATTATCCTGTTCATGAACCGCCAACCCTCCCTTCGCACAGTATAGTACTCCGTCCTTAGCATTCGGTAAGATGAAAAGGATGGAATCCTGTGGTGCCCAATCAGCATCTGGATGGTAGTAGGCTGTCAGCAAAGTCGCCAGTTCCGTAGTGGCGGCTTGCTGGCATAGGGTTAGAATGACGTTGTTTAATACTTTGAAGAAACGTGACTTCTCGTACGTAATGTCAATCAAGGTCTTAGCTCTGGCTTCTACTTCATGGCTAAATTCTCTGACTGCTGAAAGAATGGCGTCGAAATTCGTTTTGATAGCATAAATGCTGTTGTCCATCTCGCAGGCAATCTGCATCTTATCTTGGGCGGAAAGTGTGCCCTGAGCTTTTAACTCTGCGTAGATAGACTCGCGTTGAGCAGGCTGTTTGCTTGTTAGCACCAAATGGACACCTAAATGCTGTTTCTCCGCGCTAAGCGGCCCCCAGCTAAGCTCGCTGTATACAGTGCTGATAATATCCAATATGTCTTTGGCTTTGTCAGGCTGTTGGTATTCAGTTGTCCACGCGTATAGCTGTGTGAGCAGAAAGGCTCCATCCATCGTAGTTGCGCGTATGACTTCAGCTGCCCACTTAATGGACAGTTCAAGAAAATCCTGGCACAATTGGGATAACCCGCTAAAGGAACGTGAATAGTAAAAGAGCTGGCCCAGCCACAGCGTGATGATTTGCAAAACGTCAACGCCAAGCGCAAACTGCCATGATTGTGGATTTGCAAATCGCCAGAGCCGCTCCGGTTGCGACTCATATTGCTCCCCATTTTTCATGGTTCTGCCATACAACGACTTTGTTAAACAGTCGAACACATCGAGCATGGCGCCCCGCTGGTTATAAGTGCCGGCTGCTTTCGCCCCGTGAATCAATAGAAGCAAATCAAGTCCAGCGAACGGAAGCACCATCGCCGAGTGCTTCTTCGCGATGATTATATCATCAAAAATGAGGTTGATGTGTTTTCTGAATTCGTCTAGTGTTAACTCATGAACAAGAGCACACTCTACAGTAAATATGTCTTCAAGCACAAAAACCAGATGTTGGTCAGCAGGATGGTAGTCCTGTTCCCAAAACGTTTCAACTTCTTGGCTATAACGACCAGCATATACCGCTGGGAAAACGTCTCTTATCTTCATTGTTGATAATCTGCTTTGCGGGTGAAGTCCATGCGCTGAATCCGCACGGCGTTGAGGATGGCTAATAGCGCCACGCCCACATCGGCAAAAACGGCTTCCCACATGGTGGCCACGCCGCCGGCCCCCAGCGCCAGCACGATGCCCTTCACTATAAAGGCCAGCCAGATGTTCTGCCACACCACGTTGTGGGTGGCACGGGCAATGCGCCGGGCGGTAGCAATCTTGCTGGGGTGGTCGGTCTGAATGACCACGTCGGCGGTTTCAATGGTGGCGTCCGAGCCCAGCCCACCCATGGCAATGCCCACATCGGCCAGCGCCACCACCGGAGCATCGTTCACCCCGTCGCCCACGAAGGCCAGCTTACGGCCCTCGGTGAGGTATTGCTGCACGTACCTGGCTTTGTCTTCGGGCAGCAGCCCGCCGTGGGCTTCGGTGATGCCCAGCTCTTTGGCCACCCGCTGCACGATGCTGTCCTTGTCGCCGGAGAGCATAACCACCTTGCTGATGCCATCGGCTTTCAGCTCCTGCACGGCGCGGGCCGCGTCCTCTTTCGGGGCGTCGGCCACGGTGAGGTAGCCGGCGTATTGACCGTCCACGGCCGCCACCACGATGCTGTCCACCACCTGGTCGACTTCGGGCGGGTAGGCCACGCTGAACTTGACCAGCAGCTTGGTGTTGCCCGCCAGCACGTCGCGGCCGTCCACCTTGCCGCGCAGGCCGTGGCCGGCGATTTCTTCCACGTTATCGACGGAAACGCCCGCCGCCGCCGCCCCGACGTGGGCCACCACCGCCTTGGCGATGGGGTGCGTCGATTTGGTTTCCAGCGCTCCCACCAGGCGCAGCAGCTGCTCGGGGGTGGTGCCGGCCGCCGGCTGCACCTGCTGCACGGCAAATACGCCCTGGGTGAGCGTGCCGGTTTTGTCCATCACCACGGTGTCAATTTCGCGCAGCACGTCCAGGAAGTTGGAGCCCTTGAACAGGATGCCCGCTTTCGAGGCTGCACCGATGCCGCCGAAGTAGCCCAGCGGAATGCTGATAACCAGCGCGCAGGGGCAGGAAATGACCAGAAACACCAGCGCCCGGTACAGCCAGTCGCGGAACACGTAGTCGCTCACCACGAAGTAGGGCACCACGATGAGCAGCACGGCCAGCCCCACCACGATGGGGGTGTAGATTTTGGCAAACTTGGTGATGAACTGCTGGGTCTTGGCCTTGCGGCCCACGGCGTCCTGCACCATGGCCAGGATTTTCGAGAGCTTGGTATCCTTAAATGCCGCCGTCACGGTCACCTGAATCAGGGACTCCAGGTTAATCATGCCGGCCAGCACGGCCTCGCCCGGCTGCTTGGTTTGCGGGGCCGACTCGCCGGTGAGCGCGGCCGTGTTGAAGTTGGCCGCCGTGGTGTTCAGCGTGCCGTCGAGGGCTACTTTCTCGCCGGGCTTTACTTCCATTACGTCGCCCACCTGCACCGCTTTGGGGTCGAGCACCATGCTTTGCCCGTTGCGCACCACCGTCACTTCGGTGGCCTGAATTTCGAGCAGGGCCTTGATGCTGCGCTTGGCGCGGTTTACGGCCGCGTCCTGAAACAGCTCGCCCACGGTGTAAAACAGCATCACGGCCACGCCCTCCGGGTACTCACCAATGGCAAAGGCCCCGATGGTGGCGATGCTCATCAGCAGAAACTCGTTGAAGATGTTGCCGCTGGGAATGCTGAGCACGGCGGCTTTGACGACCTTCCAGCCCACCAGCACGAAGGCTAGCCCGTACCAGGCCAGGCGCACGTAGCCGCTGAAAAAGCCGACTTTATAATAGTCCAGCGCGATTCCGGCCAGCAGCAGCGCAAAGCTGATGCCCGGCACCAGGTAGGGATTTTGTTCCGCCGGGCCGTGGTCGTGCCCGTCGTTGTCGAGGTCCAGTTCACCGGGGTCGTGGTCATGGCCGGCGTGGTCCTCGTTGTCGGCGTGGTCGTGGCCCGGCACGTCGTGGCCCTGGGGCGCGGCGGCGGCTTCGGGCGTGAGCTGGTCGCGGCTGAGTGCGCCCACGTTCTCGGGGTGCACCTGCTTGGCGGTGTTCAGCTCCTCGCTGAGTTGGTCGGATGATGGTTCAAGCATGAAAGTCGGTCAGAATGTTAATAAGAAAAATACCGGTTCAGGCACGGGGCCAGAACAGGATGATGCCAATGCCCACGAAGCAGACAACCCCGCCGATGACATCGAATCGGTCGGGCCGGAAGCCGTCGAAGTACCAAGCCCACGCGATGGACATGACAATGAAAATGCCGCCGTACACGGCGTAGGTTTTGCCAAACGAGGTGAGCTGCCAGGTCGCTATCCAGCCGTAGAGCATGAGCAATACTGCCCCCACGACCCCCATCCAGCCGGGGCGGTCGGCCTTCAACCACTGCCACATGAGGTAGCCGCCCCCGATTTCGCAGAGGCCGGCGAGGAAGAAAATCAGCAGCGGTTTGAGCAGGTGGAGCATGGGCGTTTGGGCAAAAGCAGCTTATTCTTCCTCCTCGGCGTTTTTGAGCTTGCCGAGCAGGGCGTAAGCCCCCTCTACGACAAAGCGCAGCGGTTTGCCCTGTTCGGTGGCCGGCAGGTGGAATTCGGTGTAGCCGTCTTCGCTCACGCCCCGCGTCACGGGCACGAGGCGGTAGGTGGCCCGGCCGGCCGCGGCGGCCGAATCGGCGGCCACGAACACGTAGGATTGGGCCCCGTACTGCACCACCGCTTTTTCGGGCAGCGTGGGCACGGTCACGCGGTTGGTTTCGATGACGGCCCGCACGAAGGTGCCCGGCAATAGCTGCTCATCCTCGCGGTCCAGGTGGGCGTGCACGCGCACGGTTCGCTCGTCGCTGATGGTTTTGCTGATGAGGTACACGTGGGCCGTGCGCTCCCGGCTAAGCGAGTCGTTGCCCAGCGAAAAGCGCACCAGCTGGTTTTCCTTCACCTGCGGGATGTCCTTTTCAAACACCGTCAACTCGACATGCAGGTGCTCGGGATTCACAATTTCAAACAGCACGTCGGTAGGGGTCACGCTCTGGCCGATGCTCACGTTCACGGCCTTCACGAAGCCGCCTTTGGGCGCGCGCAGCGTGGCCGTGCTCACGATGGCCCCGCCGATGGGCAGGCCGGCCAGGCGCAGGCGGGCGGCCTGGGCGTTGGTTTTCACTTGCAGGGCCTCGTATTCGGCCTGGGCGCGCTGGAAGTTCTTCTGGGGCGCGACCTCCTGCCGGTACAGCTCGCCCTGCCGCTCGTACTCGGCGCGGGCCAGCTTGAGCTGGCTGCGGGTTTCGAGGTAGTCCTGCTGGAGCTGCACGAAATCGGGGTTGCGAATGACGGCCAGCACCTGGCCGGCGCGCACCCGCGAGCCCTGCAGCAGGTCGGTCCGGTCCACGAAGCCACCGAGCGGGGCGCTGACCGATACCAGGTTTTCGGGCGGCACGTCAAGCACGCCGTTCACTTTCAGCCCCCCGCTCATGGGGCGCTGGGTGAAAGTGCCCAGGCGCACGCCGCCCACCTGCTGCTCAGCAGCGGTGAGCGTGACGCGGTCGGCGGGACCTTTTTCGGCTGCTTCCCCGCTGGGGGCGGCGGCCGTTTCTTCTTTGTCCGTGGGGGCTTCCTGGGAGCCGCAGCCGCTTAGCAGGCCGAGCAGCACCAGGGAGAGGGGGATATAGCGCATGATGATTCTGAAGTTGAAGGGAGAAGGAGTAGCGCGGCGGGGTCCGGGCTACTGGCTGCCCAGGAGGTATTCCAGCTCGATAACGGTCTGGTTGTGTTGCAGCAGCGCGTCGAGGTAGTCGAGGCGCAGGCGGCGGGCGCGCTCCAGGTTGAGCAGGTATTCGGAGTAGCCGGTTTCGCCGGCCTTGTAGGCGATGGTGGAAAGGCGGGTGATAACCGTGGCCTGCGGCAGAGCGGTGCTTTCGAAGTAGTCCAGGCGCTGCTGCTGCTCGCTACGCCGCAGCAGCAGCTCATCAAGCTGGCCAGCCAGCTCAGCCCGGTAGCGCTCGTAGCCGGCCTGGGCCACCTGCTCCTGCAGGCGGGCGGCCTGCACCCGCGCTTTCTGGGGCCGCCGCCACAGCGGCACGGCCACCCCGGCCTGCACGCCCTGAAAGCGGGAGCCCCCGCCGAAGTAGCGTTCGGTGCCGGCCGCGTCGAGGCGCTGGTAGCCGATGATGCTCTGGTTGAAGTAGCCCACGGTGAACTCGGGCAGCCCGGCCGCCTGCGCCACCCGGGTTTCGGCGCGGCGCTCGGCTACCTGCTGGGCCAGCACCCGCGCCTGCGGGTTGGTGCGCTTCAGCAGCGTATCGGCCAGCGCCGGGGCCATGGTGTCGGCCAGCTGGGCGGCCCCCAGCAGCGCGAGCGGCCGGAGCACGCTGTCGGCCAGGGCGACGGCGGCCGGCACTTGCAGCAGCGCCTGCAGTTGGCGCTGGGCCACCCGGAAGTCGATGCGGGCCGCCCGCAGCTGGGTGCGGACTTCGCCCTGCTGCACCAGGGCCGTGGCGGGTTCGAGCCGGGCCGCCTCGCCGGTCTTGAAGCGCAGGTTGGCCGAGCGCAGAAATTCCGAGTAGAGGCTGTCCTGGCCCCGCAGCACCCGCAGGCGGTGGCGGGCGTGCACGGCCTGCTCGTAGCTCCGGCGCACCTGCCGGCGCAGCTCGGCCTGCACCTGCGCCAATTGCGCCTGCTGACCGGCAATGCGGGCATCGGCCAAGCCGGCGGCGCTGCGGTACACGCCGGGTAGGGCCAGCGACTGCGTGAGGGTGAACTGGTTGTCGCGGTTCAGGGAGTTGTACTGCCCGTAGCTGCCGGTGAGCGTGGTGCGGCCGAAGTCGTAGGCCGTGCGGCGAATGGCCTGCTGGGCTTCGAGGGCGCGCTGGCCGGCCAGCACGGTGCCGTTGGTTTGCAGGGCCTGGCTTACGGCCTGCGCGGCGGTGAGCGGACCCTGCGCCCGGCCCGGCAGGGGCAGGCCGAGCAGCAACAGAAGCAGTGCCGGGGCCACGGACAGGCTTTGCGCGGGGGGCGACTGGGTAGCGGTGGGCTGCGGTTCCTCAGGGGGGGCGCCGGCTTTCACGCGCTCGGACAGGGCGTAGAGCACCGGCAGCACCAGCAGCGTGAGCAGCGTGGCCGACACCAGCCCGCCAATGACCACGGTGGCCAGCGGGCGCTGCACTTCGGCTCCGGCCGAGGTGGCGAGGGCCATGGGCAGGAAGCCGAGCGAGGCCACGGTGGCGGTCATCAGCACCGGGCGCAGGCGCACTTCGGTGCCGCGCAGAATGCGCTCCATTAGGTCGTTTACCCCTTCGGCCTTGAGCTGGTTGAAATAGCCGATGAGCACGATACCGTTGAGCACGGCCACCCCGAACAGGGCAATGAAGCCCACGCCCGCCGAGATGCTGAACGGCATGCCCCGCAGCCACAGGGCCGCGATGCCACCGATGGCCGAGAGGGGAATGGCCGTGAATATCATCACCGACTGCTTGAAGGAGCGGAAGGTGAAAAACAGCAGCACGAAGATGAGCACCAGCGCCACCGGCACGGCCACGCTCAGGCGGTCAGTGGCCTGGCGCAGGTTCTCAAACTGGCCGCCGTAGGTGGTGTAATAGCCGGGGGCGAACTTGAGCTGGCGGTCAATTTTCCCCTGTAGTTCCTTGACGACGGTTTCCACGTCGCGGCCCCGCACGTTGAAGGCCACGCTGATGCGGCGCTTGGCGTCGTCGCGCTGAATCTGGTTGGGGCCTTCGCGCAGCTCGACAGTGGCCACCTGCTCCAGGGGCACCTGCCGGCCGTTGGGGGCGGCGATGAACAGGCGGCGCACGCTGTTGATGTCCTTGCGCAAATCCTGGCGCAGGCGCAGGACCAAATCGAAGCGGCGCTCCTGCTCGAAGACCTGCCCGGCGGTTTCGCCGGCGAAGGCCGTTTGCACGGTGCGGTTCACGTCCGAGACGTTCAGCCCGAACTGGGCGAGGCGGTTGCGGTCGAGCGCCACCACAATCTGGGGCAGGCCCGTTACCTGCTCCACGTAGACATCTTCGGCCCCCTTCACCTGGCGCACGAGCCGCCCGGCCTGCTGGGCGTAGTCGGCCAGCTGCTGGAGGTCCTCGCCATAAATCTTGAGCACCACGTCCTGCTTGGCCCCCGAAATCAACTCGTTAAAGCGCATTTGAATGGGCTGCTGGAAGCCGAACGTGACGCCCGGCATCACGCTCAACGCCTTCGCCATCTTATCGGCCAGCTCCTCGCGGTTAGGGGCGGAAGTCCATTCCTTCTGGTCCTTGAGAATGACCATCACATCGGCCGCTTCCACCGGCATGGGGTCGGTGGGAATCTCGCCGGCCCCTATTTTGGCGACTACTTCCTTGACCTCGGGAAACTGCTTTTTTAGAATGCCGCCGGCCTTTTGGGCCTGCTCGATGGTGTAGCTCAGCGAGGAACCGGTGAGCACCCGCATCTCCACCGCAAAGTCCCCTTCGGTCAGGGTCGGGATGAACTCGCCGCCCAGGGTGCGAAACAGGAAAAAGCCGCCCACCAGCAGGCCCGCCGCCGTGAGCAGCACCGCCGCCTGGTGGCGCAGCGCCCCCTTGAGCAGCGGGTGATAGAGGCGGGTGTAGAAGGCCATCATCCGGTCGGAAAAGGTCTTGTTGTTTTCCGTCGACCGGCTCAGAGCCAGCGCCGACATCATCGGCACGTAAGTCAGAGACAGGATAAAAGCCCCGAGAATGGCGAAGGCCACGGTTTCGGCCATGGGCCGGAACATCTTGCCCTCGATGCCGGCCAGGGCCAGCAGCGGCAGGTACACGATGAGAATGATGATTTCCCCGAAGGCGGCCGAGGAGCGGATTTTGCTGGCCGCGTGGTAGGTTTCCTCGTTCATCTGCTCACTGCTGAGGCGGTTGCCCGGCACCTGCAGCTGCCCGCCGTGCAGGCGGTGAATGATGGCCTCGACGATGATGACGGCCCCGTCGACAATCAACCCGAAGTCGATGGCCCCGAGGCTCATCAGGTTGCCCGACACGCCGAACAGGCGCATCATGCTCACGGCAAAGAGCATGGCCAGCGGAATAACCGAGGCCACGACCAGCCCGGCCCTCCAGTTGCCCAGAAACAGCACCAGCACGAAAACCACAATCAGCGCCCCTTCCAGCAGGTTTTTGCTCACCGTATGAATGGCGCGGTCCACCAGATTGGAGCGGTCGAGGAAGGGCTCCACGCTCACGCCCTCGGGCAGGGTTTTGCGGATAGTGGCCATGCGTTTCTGCACGTCCTTAATGACTTCGGCCGCGTTGGCTCCCTTGAGCATGAGCACCAGCCCGCCGGTGACTTCGCCCTGGTCGTTGAGGGTCATGGCCCCGTAGCGCACGGCCGCGCCGTAGCGCACCTCGGCCACGTCGCGCACGAGCACGGGCAGGCCGGTGCTGGTGCTGCGGACGACGATGTTGCCGATGTCGGCGGGCGAGGTGGCCAGGCCCTCGGTGCGGATAAAGGCGGCCGTGGGGTTCTGGTCGAGGTAAGCCCCACCCGCGTTCTGGTTGTTGCTGGCTACGGCGTGGTACACTTCGTTGACGGTCACACCCAGCGAGCGCAGCCGCTCGGGGTCCAGGGCCACTTCGTACTGCTTGAGCAGCCCGCCGAAGGATGAAACGTCGGCCACACCGGGCGTACCCAGCAGCTGCCGACGCACTATCCAGTCCTGAATGGTGCGCAGCTCGGTGGCGTTGTACTTCTTTTCGTAGCCGGGCTTGGCGCGCACCAGGTACTGGTACACCTCGCCCAGGCCGGTGCTGAGCGGGGCCAGCTCGGGACGGCCCGTGCCGGCCGGAATCTGGCTTTCGGCCTCCTGCAGCCGCTGCGAGACTTGCGTGCGGGCCCAGTAAATGTCGGTCTGGTCCTCGAATACGACCGTGACCACCGAGAGGCCAAACCGCGAGAAGGAACGCACCTCGACCTGCCCGGGAATGGTGGCCATGGCCTGCTCCACCGGAAAGGACACCAGCCGCTCAATCTCCTGGGCGGCCAGGGAGGGGGCCACCGTGTAGACCACGACCTGGTTGCTGGTAATATCGGGCAGCGCGTCAATCGGCAGCCGACTGAGCGAGTAGCTGCCCCAGGCCACCAGGGCCAGGGTCAGCAGCCCGATGATGAGCTTGTTGTGAATGGAAAAATGAATCAGCCGGTCGAACATCCGCTGGTTGGGGGTTTGGTCTAACGCTTCCGTGAAACCCTGCGGCCCGCTGGCTCCGGCACGGGTGGCGGGAGCACAAGGGGCATAACCGATTCAGCGCCAAGCGCCAAATCGCCCGTCACGCACCGCGACGGGCCACCCGGAGGGAGTGGTCAGCAGGAAAAAAGGGGGAAGGGTTAGGCCTGGGGCGGCTGCCACACGGACCCGAGCGCCCGCGTCGGGGCGGCCACGACCAGCCGGCCGTGCCGGGGGCTGGTAGCCCACTCAGTGGGCGGCGAATACGCCACCTGGTTTGCCAGGGGCAGGGGCATTACGGCCCCGCCGCAGCAGTGGCACTGGCACAGCGGCGAGCACCAGTCGCCCAGCGCGCCGGCCCCGCAATCGGAGTGCGAAGCGGCCACGGTTGTCTGCTGCTGGTCTTTGCACACGGTCGCCTCGTCCGTGCAGGAAAGGCACGAGAGGCAGGCAAAGTAGAAAGCAAAAAACAGGGCTAGCAGGCGCATGTGCTGGCAAAGGTAGCGAATCCGGGTAACGAGCCGGAATTCTGGGGCCGCTCACTTACCGCGCAACGTCTCCAAAGGGGGGCTCACCGCTAGATACGGGGAACCGATGCGGACAGCTGATACGTCAGAGATTTTCCGTGCTGACCCCGCATGAAGTCCATAAACACCGCCAGGTCCTCCGCCACCCGGCTCTGCTCCAGGGCCTCGAAATACGCCTGGCGGTCCTCGCGGAACACGATGGTCAGCGGCTGGCCGTAGTAGCGCTGCACGTAGTTCATGAGCAGCCGGGAGGTGCGCCCGTTGCCGTCGTTGAAGGGGTGAATGCTCACCAGCCGCTGGTGGGCTTCAAAGGCCAGCTCCAGCTGCTCGCGCAGGGTGGCCGCCGCGGGCATCCGCTCGCGCAGCTCCCCGACCAGGGCCGCGACCAGGGCCGGCACCTTTTGCGCGTTGGGAAACGAGCTGGCCCCGACGATGAACACGTTGTTGCGGCGTAGGTCGCCTTGCGTGGGGTCCACGGTGCCCAGGGCCGTATTGGTGAGCCGGCCGGTGCTGCGCATGACAGCCGCCGCCAGCTCCCGCAGGAAGGCCGGGCCGGGCAGCTGCCGCGCGTCGGCTCGCTCCAACGCAAGGTCGAGGGCGCGGGCATGGTCGCCCAGCATGTCGTAGCCCTCCAACGGCTTGCCCGGTCCCAGCACGGGGGCCTCGCCCAGGAGAAAATCCATGGCTTCGAGCACCGTCACGCGGGAGCCCTCAATCATGGTGGAGTGGGCCGAAACCATCACCTGGCTGAGCTGCTGGCTGGATTGCTGGCGCACCGGGGGCAACTCCTGCACCAGTTCGGTCAGGCGCTCAATCTCGGTCCAGGTCATGCGGCCTGGCGCAGGGTGGCCGCCCGCAGCGCCGCTACGTCCACCGTGGCCAGGGGCAGGGGCGTGGCCAGGCCCGCGCCGTGAATCAAATCGCCGGCCCAGGCCGCCAGGTCGTGGGCGTAAATCATGCGCCGCCCGGCCTCGTCCTGGTACTCGGTTTTACCGCGCATGAAAGCTTCCAGACTCGGCCGCAGCGCCGCCGGCACCTCCACCAGCGCCTGGTCGGGGTGGGTGGGGCTGAGCAGCGAGTTCAGGTAGTCCCGCAGGGCCTGATAAGCAGCTTGGCTGGCAGAAGTCATGGATTGAAGGAAAATGAGCACACGGCTTAAAGCGTTACCAAAAGTAGCAAATCCACGGCTAATGCCTATGCCGGGCGATGCGGTTGCCGCCAGGGCGGAGGAGGACACGGGGGCGAACCCCTCCGGGCCGGGCTGTGCGGGGCTCCGGCGTTGCCTGCGGTCCTGCGGACTAAACCCCTCCCATCCCTTTCGCGAACCACAGGAAAAAGCCGGGAGGCCAATTCATGGCGAACTCAGTGGGCATCGGGCGGATAATGCCTGAGCGGGGCGAATAAAGTACAAAAGGGAAAAATCAGAATCCGTGCCAAATGGCACAAAATAATACTCAATAATTGACACTTTAATTTACATATTATTGAAACATTAATGCGGATTTTTGCGTTTAAATAATATAAGCAGCAAGCATAAAACCAACCTGTTAAGCCATGAAAAAGCCCGCTCCCTTCGCTCCCCGTCCCGACGTGTACGAAATCATTACCAACCGCATTATTCTGGCGTTGGAGAACGGCGTGACCCCGTGGAAGCAGCCGTGGAACGCCGCCCACGGCGCGCCCCGCAACTACCGCAGCAAGCACGTGTATCAGGGTGTAAATGCCCTGCTGCTGGGGATGCTGGAGTATGAGCACCCGTATTTCCTGACCTACAACCAAGCCAAGGAGCTGGGCGGGCAGGTGCGCCGGGGCGAGAAGGGGATGCCGGTGGTGTTCTTCACCGTGACCAAGAAGGATGACGGCAAGGGCGAGGAGAAGAAAAAAGCCTTCCTGAAATACTCCACGGTGTTTAACGTGGCCCAGATTGACGGCGTAGCGTGGACGTTCCCCGAGCTGCCCAGCCGCGAGCATACGCCCGAGCAGGCCGCCGAGCAGGTGCTGGCCGGCTACGTGGGTGGCCCCCGGGTGCTGCACAAGGGCAGCGAAGCCATGTACCGCACCAGCATCGACACGGTGACCATGCCCGAGGCCAGCAACTTCCACACGGCCGAAGACTATTACCACACCCTGTTTCACGAGCTGACCCACTCCACCGGCCACGCCAAGCGGCTGGACCGGGCCACGCTCACCGAATTAGCCGCCTTTGGCAGTGAAACCTACGCCAAGGAGGAGCTGGTGGCCGAGTTGGGGGCCTCGTTCCTGAGCCACGCGGCCGGGCTGGACCTGACCCGCACCGAGCCCAGCAGTGCCAGCTATATCGCCAACTGGCTGCAAGCCCTGCGCAACGACAAACAGCTGATAATTTCCGCCGCCAGCCAAGGCCAGAAAGCCGCCAACCACATTCTGGGCATCGTACCCAGCTACGAAGCGGAGGAAGTCCCCGGCACCGAAGCCACTCCGCAGTAAGGCCAGCGGCCGCCCGATGGAGCCATTCCGTCGGGCGGCCACCGGGGCGGGCCACAAAAGGAAATTGCAATTGCAAAAAGACAGCTGCTAAAGTTGTACAAAAGGGAAAAATCCGTCCGTGGCAATACCCTTAGCGGCTGCTTAAATAGTCAATAATTACAACTTTAATTTAAACAAAATTGAAACATTAATACTTGTTTTGGCGTTTAATAAGTATAAGCAACGAACGATAAAACAACCCTTTATTCATGGTTGACGAAGCTTTTGATTTAGCGCCCGGCGAGGTGTGGGCCGACCGGTTTGACCCCGCCGACGAAGCGCTTGCCACCCTGCCGGCAGTGTCCGCCGCCGAGCTGGCCGCTTGGGAAGCCGCCCCTTGGTTCTAGCCGATTCATTTCTCACTTCATCCCCCTTGCCGCAGTATGAAAAACGCTCCTGCCACTCGCCCTGCCCGCCGCATTCCCGCCGCCCGCTTAGTTCGGCTCCGCGCTGCCAATGCCGCCCAGCGTCAGGCCCGCGAGGATGCCTGGCAAGCCAACCAAGATGCCGCTGAGCAGCTGACCAATCCGGTGCCCGAGTTCGCGGCCGCGCCCCGCTTAACGATGCTTCCCGGTGGGCTGCATTGGTCGGCTCAGCAGCCCGTGCCAGCGGTAGGGACCACGGTAACGGTGAACCGCGACGGCCAACAGGAGCGGGCCGAGGTGAAGGGCTACACCCACGCCGCCGGCTTTCTGGGACTGGTGACCGAAACCACCCACCACGCCAAGACCGCCAGCCGCCGCAAGCGCATCAGCCCCCGGGCCGGCGTGGTATTCGGCAGCCAGCTGGCCCTTGCCGCCTAGCGCCAGGCTCATCTTCTCACTATTTCCTTTCCCCTTCAATATGATAACCCCCGCCCCCAAGCAGCCCCAAATCAGCCCCATCGATTGGGCCGGCGACCCGCAGCAGTGCCCGCAGTGGGTAGGATTTCCCACCCGCACCGGCTTACCGGCCGGCCTCCAATGGTCGGGCAGCGGTGAGGTGCCCGCCATTGGTTCCCGCGTTCACATCTACATGAACAGCATCGGCCCGGCCGAGGTGAAAGCGTACTTTCACGCGGAGGGCTATGTAGGGGTGCTTTGCCAGCCAGACAAGATGCCCGAGCATCTGGCGAAGCACGGCGTAACGCTAGGCCATTTTTTCGGCCGTGAGTTGGAGCCCTACACGCCCGGCCCCGCCGCGCCGGCCCAGGTGCCCGAAGTGGTAGAAATCAGCTCGCAGGAGTACCGAGTTATTCCGGCCCCGCTGTACTACCGCAACCTGCACACCGGCCGCATTACGGTGGTGTACGGCGGGCTGGCTGACTACTACGGCTTTTATGATGTGGACCACTTCGTCGGCACGGACCGCCAGGACGAGGCCCAGCTGGCTGACCTGGTCAACTGGCAGGAGATTCCCGAGCACCATTATCTGGAAGTGCACGAGGCCAGCCACGAGCGCAAGGGGCCACAGCTTTTTGCCCTTCGCGCCGGCACGGCGGACCAGGTGGACTACCTGACCGAGCAGTTCCCCGGCCCGTTCCGCATCCCCGCCGCTGTGCCCTACTCATTCGACCAGTACGACACGGTGAGGGACCTGGCCGAGGCCATGAAGGAGCAGGGCCAGCAGTACCGGGGCCGCATCGTGGAGAAAAACGAGTGGCGGACGTGGGTAGCGTTTGAGGAAGAAATGGGGGGCAGCGGGGAATGCCCGTGGGAGCGGGTAGAGCTTGATTTGGGCCAGCTGCCGCTGGACAGCTACGCTTACATTTCGGGCCGGCGGGCCACGGCCGAAGAAGGGGAGGGCAACGGGCGCGTTACGCTGTGGCAGCAGCCCAGCGGGCAGTACTACGTGGAAATCGAGCCCCGCTTTCACTACGGCCCGAATTACCCCACCCTGACCCCGCTAACGCTGGCCCAGGTGCAGGCGCGGTATGCCTTCGACTTCACCCCCAACGGCCAGGAGCCCGCGCCGGCCGAGCACGGCGACTGGATTCCCGAGTACCCGCCCCAGGAGGGCGACGAGTCGGCCGACAACCAGGACAGCACCGAGTACCCGGAATACCCGGCCGACGAGCAGCGCGACTAACCACACTTTTTACAATTGCAAAATCTTATGCTACCGAACCTCCCCGCCATCGAAACCCACGCCGGCCGCATTGCCATTGGAGCTACCGTCCGCAGCACCCGCTACCGCGACGTGCAGGGCCTAGTGACCGCCATTTACTGGAACGGCTATCACTACGCCATCAAGGTAAACGACCGCCACAGCGACGACGCGGGCCAGTACGAGCTACTTTCTGAAAATACCCATCAGGGCTTTAACTACGTCAATCCGAATACCCAGCAGGTGCTAAGCGGCCAGTTTGAGGTGCTGCTGCCGGGGGAGGGCGACCGGATATATTTTGCCGACACCGCCGAGCAGGCCATTGCCTTGCTCGCGGCCACCATCGGTCTGCGCGACCAAGCCCACGAAGTCGAGTACCTGAAGCAGCGGGCCGCGGCCGGCCCGGTGGACGAGCTGCGTTGGCGTGGGCAGGCCGTGGGCAGCATCGTTGGCCAGCTCGCTTACGTGAGCACCGGCTCTGGCAAGCAGCACCCGGCCCCCAGGTTTCTGGTGGGATACCAAGTGCATTTTTTCAGCCCCCATACGACCCACACGATTAGCGGGCTGGCTTTGTACAAGGACCGGCTGAACTATTGCAAGACGCAGTGGCACTATTTCTACGAAGGAGCCCAAGGTACTCACCGCCCCATAAGCGAGGCCAACACCACGGCCGCGCCAGCAGAGCTAGCCGCGTAGCCTATCGTTTTACAATTGCAAAACCAGCAGCTCATTTCTCCCTTTTGTTATAGCTTACCTCAACCCCCAGGAAATCACGGCTCAGGCCGCTGCCAAAGGTTTTCGCGTCGGCGCTTACGTTCACATGAGTACCCGGAACGCCGACGCGGCGGTGCCCATCCGCGAGTTCAGCAATATTAACGGCCAAGTGCAGGCGTTTTGGATGGACGCCGACCACCGACGAGAACGGGGCCTGGGACTTTCACCGCCGCGCCTAGCTAACCCAGGAGCCCCAGCGGTTTGCGTTTTAATACGACGCCGACGGCTTTGACAACTACTTCCGCGTAACGGCCCGGCGCTTGGGCGACGGGCTGTTGAGCATCTTCACCGACACGCAGGCCGTGCTTACCTAATAGCACGACTGCCCAAAGGGTTATGCGCAATAGTATCCCCCGCTGCTCTTAGAAGGCCGTCTAGCTACCAGATGGTGAGCCGCTGAGAGACAGCAACGCGTCGCCACTGAGACTATAGTCCATCCAAACGGGGTTGGCCTGCGCACCTAAGCGCTCATAGAAGCGTCGTCCGGCTTCGTTCCAGGCCGCCACGGCCCAGCGTATCGCGCCGCAGCCGTGCGTTACGGCGGCCTGCGCCGCGGCACGCATTAATTCCTCGCCCAATCGATGGCCTCGATACGCTTCGGCCACGAATAGCTCTTTGATGAAGAGGGTCGGCTTGGTGCTGGCCGTAAAGGGGAGGAAGTAATACACCAGCATGCCCCCCAGTTGCCCATCTACGTGCCGGGCCACCAGGCAGTAGAAATCGGGCGGCTGCTGGGCAAAACCCTGCTGGTAGAGTATTTCAGGCGTGATGGCGAAGGTGTCGCGGTAGCGCTCAAAGTCGGCTAGTCCCTCCATCAGCGGTAAGAGGGCGGGAATGTCGGCGGCCGTGGCCAAGTCCACGCGGAAAAGGGAAGTAGGCATGCTGGGCAGGTTACGGGTAGGAGGGTAGGGTAGCATTTGGAAGGGGCGGAACGGACGCTTTGGCGGTCTTTGGGCGACGACCCCAGCCGCGCAGCTGTACCTCCGCCAGCACCATCGCCCCGAAAATAAGCAGTCCCCCCAGTACCGTGCGGGGCGTAAACGCCTCGTGCAGCAACACGGCCCCCGCGAGGGCCGCGAAAAGGGGTTCGCCTAAGTGGGTGAGGGCCACTTTTTCTTCGCTCAGGTAGTGCTGGGCATAGTGCTGCACCCCGTACCCATAGGCCGTGGCCAGCAGCGCCGTAAAACCCACGGCCTGCCAGAATGCGCCGGCCGTGGGCACGGCCAGCGCGTAGCCCGCGCCCCAGCCCGAGAGCCGGGCCAGCCCTGCGCAGCCCAGCAGCTGCACCACCAGCATCGCCATCAAGTGCGGCTCCCGGGCCGTCCGCCCGCCCAGCAACACGTACCCGGCAAAGGCCACGGCGCAAGCGAGTATCCAGCCATCTCCCGCGTGCAGGTGCCAGCCCCCCGGCACGGCCACCACGTAGAGGCCAACCAGGGCCAGCACGCACGCTGCCCACATCTTAGGCGCCACGGATTGCCGGTAGAGCAGGGCCTTGCCCAGCGGCACCAGCAACACGCTGAGCCCGGTAAGAAAAGCCCCATTGGCGGCGCTGGTGGTTTGCAGGCCGATGGTTTGCAGGGTGCTGCCCAGAAACTGCGGCAGGGCCAGCAGCAGCCCCCACCCGGCCGCGCGCCACGTCAGGCGGGCGAGTTGGCGGGGAAAGAGCAGGGCCACCGCAGCCGCGGCCATCAAAAATTTGTAGGTCTGAAAGCTGTAGGGGTCGGCGTAGCCTACGCCGGCCTTCACCACCGAATAGGAGATGCCCCAAAAAGCCGTGCCCAGCAGCAGCAGGCCCAGAAAAAGCGGTTTCTTTGGCATAGCCCTTATCGCTACTGGTTGCTGAGCAGGGGCAGCTTCATCATAATATCGGTCTGCTCGTCCTCGCCGAGCTTGAACACATGCTTGTCGAAAGCCACAAAGCCGTTTTTCTCATAGAAGCGGATGGCGCGCGGGTTTTCTTCCCACACCCCGAGCCATAGGCACTCGGCCCGCGCCTGCGTGGCCAGGTGCAGCGCTTGCTCGTAGAGCAGCTGCCCCACCCGCTGGCCGTGAAATTCCTGCAGCACGTAAATGCGTTCGACTTCCAGGGCATGGGGAGTGTGCTGCTCGGTTTGCGCCGGGCCGGTGTTCACTTTCAGGTAACCGATAACGCGGCCGGCCTGCTCGGCGAAGTAAAAGGTGGAGTGCGGCTCTTGCAGTTCGGCCGTTAGCTTTTCGGCCGCAAAGCCTTCTTCCAGGTAGGCGCGCATGTTTTCTTCGGAATTACTGGCGGCGAACGTCTCGAAAAACGTTTGGCGGCCGATGTGCTGCAACTGGCGAACGTCAGCGGGAGTAACTTGGCGGAGGGTGATGGGTTCCATAGGGAGGAGTTGTTGAATGGTAAAAAAGGCGGCAAGGCGGAGCCCTACCAGAAAAAGCAGCGGTTATCTTGCGGGCGTGACCCCCAACCTGACCCTTTCCGAGATTCTGCTGGCCACGTACCCGTTGCCGCCCGCTTCGCTGGAGAAGCTGCTGGCGCTGGCCGAGTATGTGGAGTTGCCGAAGGGGGCCGTCTTGTTTCGGGACGACGTGCTGGCCCACCACGTCTATGTGGTGCAGCGGGGCCTGGCGCGGGTGTATGCCCGCCGAGCGGACCGGGAGGTTACGTTTTGGTTTTCCGAAGAGGGGTCGGTCTTAGCTTCAATTCGGGGCTATACGGAGCAGGCCGTGAGCTACGAGACGATGGAGCTGCTGGAAGACAGCGGCCTGTTTCGCCTTAACATGCGGGCGCTGCACGCCCTGTACCGGGAGGACCTCCACTTGGCCAACTGGGGGCGGGTGCTCGTCGAGCGCGTGTGGCAGCAAACCGAGCAGCAACTCATTGCCCGGCAGTTTCGCACCGCTGAGGAACGCTACGCCGACCTGCTGCGCCACAGCCCGCACCTGCTACACCGCGTGGCGCTGGGACACCTGGCGTCGTACTTGGGCATTACCCAGGTCACATTAAGCCGCGTGCGCGCCAAACTCAAGTAGGCACCACATCGCTAGTGCGCTACGGCTTTCAGGCCCAGCACCGACCCGATGAGGGTGGTGAGGAAAAACAGGCGCGGCGCGGTCAGCGGGTCCCCAAATGCGACGACACCGACCACCGCCGTACCTACCGCCCCGATGCCGGTCCAGACGGCGTAGGCCGTGCCCAAGGGTATCTGCACGAGGCTCAGGTTGAGCAAGTAAAAGCTCAGAACCGCACACCCCCCAAAGGCGGCGTACCACCCGACCGCTTCGGCTCCAATCGCCAGCTTCGCCTTGCCGAGACAAAAGGCAAACGCGACTTCGGCCAACCCGGCCAGGACCAACAACAACCACTGCATGACGAATAAGAAAGGTACTGGCACAAAGGTCCGGTCCAGCACACGCGCTTCTTTTTACCAATGTTAAAAACGCTACAAAGCGCTTAGCGTAATTTTATCTCCCCGCGGTTATAAGAAGGCCTAAACGAAAGCGCCCCGGTCAATTGACCGGGGCGCTTTTGCTCGGGCACCGGTGGCCGGCGACAGAAGGAGAAACCAGGGTGTTATCTAATCTCTAATGACTTAAGTGGGCCATATAACAGACCGGAACCGCTAGCCCAGGTACGGTTTCAGAGCCTTCGAGCGGGTGGTGTGCTTGAGGCGTCGAATGGCTTTTTCCTTTATCTGCCGCACCCGCTCACGGGTCAGGCTGAACTGCTCGCCAATCTCTTCCAGCGTCCGCGCTGCGTTTCCATTCAGCCCAAAATGGAGCGTCACAACATCGGCTTCGCGCATCGTGAGGGTCGAGAGGGCCCGCTGGACCTCCCGACGCAGGGAGTCGTTCAGTAGGCCGGCATCCGGGCTTTCGGCATCCTCATTCTCCATTACGTCGAGCAGCCGGTTTTCTTCGCCCTGCACGAAGGGCGCATCCATCGAGACGTGGTGGCCCGAAATTTTCAGCGTGTCTGTCACTTCGGAAGTGCTCAGCTCCAGCAACTCGGCAATCTCGTCGGGCGAGGGCTCGCGCTCGAACTTCTGCTCCAGCTCGGAGAACGAGCGGCTGATTTTGTTGAGCGAGCCCACCCGATTCAGGGGCAGGCGCACGATGCGGCTCTGCTCGGCCAGGGCCTGCAGGATGCTCTGGCGAATCCACCACACGGCGTAGGAAATAAACTTGAAGCCCTTGGTTTCATCGAAGCGCTTGGCCGCTTTAATCAGCCCCAGGTTGCCCTCGTTGATGAGGTCGCCCAGGGTCAGGCCCTGGTTCTGGTACTGCTTGGACACCGAAACCACGAAACGCAGGTTGGCTTTGGTCAGCTTTTCGAGGGCCATCTGGTCACCCTCGCGGATGCGCTGGGCGAGTTCTACTTCCTCGTCTATCGACACCAGGCTCACTTTGCCAATTTCCTGGAGGTACTTATCCAGGGACTGGCTTTCGCGGTTGGTAATCTGCTTGCTGATTTTGAGCTGTCTCATGCGGTAACGCTACTACTTGTTTTGGTTTCTAAACGAGGAAGAACCCACCCCTGGCACTTGGCGCTGCGGCTGGGTCCAATGAGTATCAAGATGCTGGCCGGCGGAAAGGTTCACGGCAAGGGGCAAAGTCCCATCCCGGCTGGTAGCTGCCGGCGTCGGTAGGTCACTGAATCAGCGGGGGGCTGCCCAGTGCGTGCGTGGAGGTGCGGGCCTAGTTGCCGGGGCGTCCTATTTCAAAAAGTGCAGCTTTGTGGCAGGCATCGCGGCCACCGCCAGCGGGACTCTAGTACTGCTACTCACGCATGAAGCAGCACTCCGAGCCGGGTCTGATAATAGCTCCGGTCAAGAAGAATTAACTCAACAGTACCAAGTTAATAAAACACCTGTTATCAGCATAAAAAGGCACAAAAACCGTTCAGAATTTGTACCTTTTTCTACTGTTGAGAACACCCAATGATGAGCTTCACAAACCCTCACCTCCTTTATACTAAAACTTATACTGTCGAGGTTACTTTTTGGCCGGTGCAGCCTGTGCTTTACGCAGTCCCACTACGGTCAAAAACAAGCCCCCGGGGTTGGTAGAAGCCTTCATCTTACCGGTTTTGAGTTTGTAGCAGAAGGAGAAAAGCTCATCGACCATGCGGGCTTCGCCAAGAATCTGTTCAATCAGCCGGGTATCCCGGATATCGAGTTCCGCCAGCCGCTGCCGCGCCATCTGTAGCCGGGAGTCATCCAGGGGCTGCTCAAACGGCAGGGGCAGCTGATGAGGCTCCTGCTGCTTGATTTGAAAGCGGATACTCTCGAAAGAGCGGCCCTTTTTGATGAGCTCGTAGCCGATGTGCAGGTCCGTATTCTGGTTGATTTGAGTCACCGCCACGTCGAGCACGTACTTCTGAAACATGGACACCTTGGTGTACTGCTCCGGCTCGACCCCCTTGGGGTCTTTCAGGGCCAGCATCACCTTCAAGTCGTGCAGGCTGAAAGTGCGGGTTTCAGCCTTGTCCTTCCACTGCGAAGCAATCTGGTAGATGCGCTTGGCGTACTTGCTGCTCAAGCTGAAGGCCGCCTGCAGGCGAAACGAGGTGAAGTTGCGCTTTAAGTCGATAAGATAGGGTCGAATCTTCTCCGAGATTTCCAACTCAATAACACCCTCACCCTTCATGTACTCGGCCGAAGCCAGCAGGCCGACCTGCAGGATGCGCTTGTTATCCTCAATCACGTATTCCCGAGTTCGCAGCGCCGAAGTGGCCTCCAGGAACTGCTGGTAGTTCCACTGCCGACCCGTTAGGTGCTGCAGGTCCAGCACTTTCACCCGGTAGAAGGTGCCGATGCGGTCTTCCTTCTTCAGCAACGAGAGCAGATAGAACACAATGTCCATCTCGCAGGCCGTCATCTCGTAGCGCGCCGTCGTGATGGCGTTGTGCTGCCGGATTTCGAGGCCAGTGGAATTGGCTATAGTAGCCGCATTGTCAAGAACTTGCATAGGGGTGGGAAGGCAGTAGTATAGGCGAAGATAACAAGTGGAAAACAAAAGGAAAGCTCAAAAGAAAGTTTTCCCTCTAGGTTCTTTCTTTTCACTTATAAAACCTTTCCACTGGACTTATAAAACCTTTCCCTTCGCTTATAATCCCTTCCCTTTAGACTTATAAAACCTTTCCTTTGACTTATAAAACCTTTCCTAAGTACCTTCCTAGACAATGAAAATCAACACGTTACAGGCCTTACAAATAAGACAAATAACTAACAAATCTCACAAGCTTGTGATGAGAACAAAAAAAGGCTTTTAGAAGGTCTGATTTCGGGTGGACCGGCAACCCAAAACAGAAAACAACAAAAGGGTATGGGCACTCATTAAAAACAGTGATTGCACTTTACTAATATTAAATGTAATATAAACTCAGGATACCCCCCTTTATCCTTCAAATAACCTTTCTGTCACGACTCCCAACCCGCTGTAAGTGTATCAACTACCTAAAAGAGCTAGCGATGACGAAAGGAAAGGTTTTATAAGTCTGTTGCCACCTCATTGAGACATTACTCACAGCCGCAAATTCCGGCGCATCTGGGGCATCAGACGCGGACCGGATTCCAAAGGAAAGGTTTTATAAGCCCACTAATAGGCTTTCACTAACATTTGAGCAAGCTAAAAGAAAGGTTTTATAAGCCGATTGCAAGCATTTGCTCAGCTTTTCGCCCAGCTTTTACTATGCTAAGGGAAAGGTTTTATAAGCCAAAAGTGCTGTTTGAACGCCATAGACGAAGATATTCCGGACTTTACCAGCCGCCTGCTTTCCTTGCGTGACAGGAAATCCATTTTTCCAGGCCCATATCAAATCCCAAGACGAGCATGAGCCTCGTGAACATACTCGCGGGGCATCAACTAGGCTGTTCCCAGAGCAAAGACAGGCAACAGGCCACTAAAGCTCTGCTCAAGATAGCATAGACCAGGGGTTAGAAGCAGTGAGGCAAATCCGGCTGAGCACGTAAGCACCAGACCGGTGGCCAGTACCACAGTGGATTTCCGAAAAAACGAGAGGGGAAAAGCTATTCAGAGAGCCTCCTTACACCTCTAATTAGTCAATAATTGACAATATAATTTAAATAAAATTGAAACATTAACAGGCTATTTTGCGTTTAATAACTGTCAGGAACGCAATAAAACAGCCTTTTGCTTATGAGCGCTAAACCCGAAGTCGTAGAGGAAGCTTACACCATCTTGTCCCAGCTGGGAGGCCGCCGCTTCCTAGTGATGACCGGGGCCGACAAGCTCATGGCCGCCGGCCGGACGGCCAGCAACCCGAACCCCTGGCTACGCATGGACCTGCGCCGCAACCAAGCCCAGGTGAACCGGCTGAAAATTACGCTCATGCCCACTGACACCTACAAAGTGGAGTTTTACCACCAGAAGCTGGTCGACTGGGAGCCGGTTATCACCAACCAGCAGACGTTTGAAATGGTGTACGGGGAGGATTTGCCCGCCCTCTTCACCTCGGTCACGGGCTACGATACCCACCTTTAGCGCCTGCCGGATGCAAGCCAGCGAAGCCCCCATCATCATCCATCCGGGCTGGAACCAGTACCGCCGCCGGGTTATCGCCGCCATTACCGACGTGGAAATGCTGATGCAGCAGTTGGGCAAAGGCTTGGACAGCGACGGTCTGACCGCCGAAGTGGCCCAACGGCTCGGGCTGCGCATCGATACCCAGGCCGATTTCGACGTGCTCAGTGCCCTAGTGCGGGCCGTGCGCCCCATCGGCCTCGAAGCGCTGCGGGCCACCCGTGAGGACCAGGGCGGCCAGTTTTCCCTCCTGCTTCTTTAACCCCAATGCCATGCCCCAGGCCCAGGATTTAGTTGTTGGCGATGCCGTGTATTACGCCCGGGAGCGGGCGGTAGGCCTGATTTACACCACCTACGAGCGGGGCCGCCACGAGCGCCCGGGTGTGCAGCTGCTACTCAGTGACGGCCGCGACCTGAGCGGCTTCAGCGCCGAGGAGGCCGACCGGTTTTTGCAGCCTTTAGGCGATACGGGCCTGCGCTACGAGTTTGCCAACGTGGGTCAGCTGGCCCGCGACTACCAGCACGGCGTGTTCGGCCAGGCCTTCCACAACGCTCAGGTGCTGCTGCTCGCCCGGGAACTGGCTAGGCCCGGCCCGCCCACGAAGTAGTCATTCTCGCCCTTTTGTTCTTTTTGCCATGCCCCCGACTGCTCAATACCCCCTGAATTGCCCCATTTTCGCCCCGCAGCTGGCCTATCTGGCCGTTGAGCAACAACCGGCCGATTCCACCGAAGCGCAGCGCCTGGAGCAGCTGCGGCAGCTTATCGAGGCTGCCCCCGATACGGCCGACCTGCGCGGGTTCGCCGAGCCCACCCGCCAGTTGTTAGGCCCCGGCTACCAGGTGCACTGCGGCAGCTCGCACATCTGGATAAAGCGCGACGACCAGCCCGAGCGCCTGGCCATCGTGGCCGACCGCTACACCACCGCCTACCGCGAATGGAACAGCCCGCAACAGGCCCCGAGGCCGGAATAGCCACTTATAAAAAGTGGTTTTTCAGTTCCGGCTTTGCCTTAACTTGCCTCTCCAACCCTGACTACGCCCCCCATGTACAACTTTCAGAGCCTCACAAAAAAGGACTGGGTCACCGACTACGGCTTCCGCAAAGCGCTCGCAGCCGACCCCGGCACCATGAAGTTTGGCGGGCAGGCCATGGGAACCGGCCGCCGGGACATCGTGGAATACTGGCAGCGAGAGAAAAGCCACTACCGGCTCTGGGAGCTGCTGCTTTACATGGGCAGCCACACCGTACCGCAGACGGTGGCCTACTTCGACCTGCCAGCCGACTCGGACGAGTTCCTGCGCTGGGTGTACAACGAGGTTTCCCACGAACAGCGCGAGCAGGTGGAGGAAATGGTGCAAGGCTTCGCCAGCGGCTTTGACCAGATGAATTTTTTCCCCTACGCCGAGTTATACGCTGTCTGGCAGCGGGCCGAGGAGCGCCAAGCCCGCGAGGGCAACGTGCTGGTTTACCTCGACCGCATCACCGAGCCGGACGGGGCGGAGATACTCCGTTACCAGGCACCCAGCTTTTTTGAATAGCCGAACTACGGGGCGGCGGGGGCCGTAATGTTGCAAAAATTGACTAATCTTTGCTCGTGTTAGACCTCTTTGCAGCCCCGGCTATGCTCAAACCAAGTTCCTATAATTCGCTGGCCGAACTCATTCATGCCCTGGGTATGCGCAGCGACACGGCCCGGCACATCGGCATCTCGCACAACACCCTGAACGTGCGCATGGCCAAGCCCGGCAGCTTCACGCTGGATGAGTTGGTGAAAGTGGCCGAGCTGGCCAAGTCCGACCTGCTCACCATGACCAGGCTGGCCCAGAAACAGATGGACAACCCCGTGGAGCCGCCCGCGCCGGCGCTGGGCCGCCCGCGCTTCAAGAAGAACCAGCCAGACGCCAGCTAGCTTTTAGTCAGCAAACGCCTAGCTCAGGCAGCAGCTGCACTACCATTCGTAGCCAGTTTCTGCACTTCACCCGCGACTTTTTACCACTCATCCTTTTTTCTCCAGAGGGCTAATCGGGCTGGGTAGTTTCGCTGCGTACTAGCTACCCAGCATGAAGCTTATTATCGTCGAAAGCCCCAACAAGATTAAGAAAATCAAGGGCTATGCGGGCCCCGATTACGAGGTGGCCGCCTCCGTGGGCCACATTCGGGATTTGCCCGTGGGCGGGGGCGACATTGGGATTGACCGCGAGCACGGCCACGCCCTGAAATACGTCGTCAGCGACGACAAGAAGGCCGTGGTGGCCAATCTGCGCCGCCTGGCCAAAGCCGCCGGCCCCCAGGGCGTGTACCTGGCTACCGACCCCGACCGGGAGGGCGAGGCCATTGCCTTTCACCTCTGCGAGGTGCTGGGCCTCGACCCGCGCACAACCAAGCGTATTGCCTTTCAGGAAATCACCGAGAAGGCCATCAGGGCCGCGCTGGCTGCGCCCACCACGGTGGACCTGCACCTGGTGCACGCCCAGGAGGGCCGCCGGGCCGTGGATAGGCTGGTGGGCTTCACCATCAGCCCCGTGCTCAACCGCAAGCTGGCGGCCGGCCTCTCGGCGGGCCGGGTGCAGTCGGTGGCCGTGCGCCTGGTGGTGGAGCGGGAGCGGCAGATTCAGCAGTTCAGCGACGCATTCACCGTGCCGGTGGTGGCCACGCTGCAGACCAGCCACGGCGAGCAGCTGCGGGCCCGTCGCACGGCCCTGCCCTTCGCCGCGCTCGACCAGGCGCAGGCCTACTTGCTGCAGGTCGGCCGCGGTGCGGGCTTTGGCGTGCTGGCCGTGGAGAAAAAGCCGGTGGAGCGCCAGCCCGCGCCGGCTTTTTCGACCTCGACACTGCAGCAGGAAGGCGTGAAAAAGCTTCGGTTCACCGTGCAGAAGGTGTCGGACCTGGCCCAGAAGCTGTTCGAGGGCGGCCACATCACCTATATCCGCACTGACAGCGTGAACCTGGGAGAGGAGGCTACCCAGCAGGCCCAGGCGCAGATTACGGCGCAGTTCGGAGCCGGCCAGTTCCAGGCCCGCCAGACCAAAAACAAGGACGGCGCGCAGGAAGCCCACGAAGCCATCCGCCCCACCCACTGGGAGCAGGCCCACGCCGGCGACACGCCCGACGAGCAAGCCCTCTACCGGCTGATTTACACCCGCGCCCTGGCTTCGCAGATGCTGGCCGCGCGGTACGACCAGACCACGATAATCCTCGCGCCGGCGGCCGATGCCGCTGACACCTACACCAGTTCCACCCGCGTGCTCACCCGCGCCGGCTACCTGGCCGTGTACCAGGACGCCGAGGAAGAAGGGGAGGAGCCCGACGATGAGGCGAAAACGACCCTCCAGCATCCGGTGCAGGAGGGCGAGGCGCTGACGCTGGTCAAGCTGGAGGCGCGGCAGAGCTTTGCCCGGCCCGCCAAGCGCTACAACGAGGCCACCCTGGTCGCGGACCTAGAAAAGCAGGGCATTGGCCGGCCGAGCACCTACGCGTCAATCCTGCGCACGATTTTCGCCCGGAAGTACATCGGCACCGGTAGCGTGGCGGGCAAGAAGCTTACCGCGCAGGTGCTGACCTGGCAGGGCGGCCAGCTGACCACCAGCCAACGAAGCGAGACGCTGGGCGCGGATAAGGATAAGCTGCTGCCCACGGCCACTGGTACAGAGGTCACGGAGTTTCTGGAGCGCAACTTCCCCAAGGTGATGGACTACAAGTTCACCGCCGGCTGCGAGGCCGTGTTCGATAAGATTGCCCGGGGTCAGCAGACCTACCAGCAGTTCGTGCCGATGTTCGATAAGAACCTGCTGGGCTGGGTGGCCGCCGCCGACCAGCTCACCCCGGACCGGGCTGAGTTGCAAAAGCGCCTCGTCGGCCACTTTGAAGGGGCAGAGATGCTGGTGGGAACCGGTAAAAACGGCCCCTATATCCTGCACGCCGAGAAATACTACAACATTCCCGAAAGCATCAGCCCCGCGCAGCTGAGCGAGGCACAGGCCCAGGACCTCATTACCCAGCGCCGGGCGTCGGCTCCCCGCGAGGTGGGCCAGCACGAGGGCAAGCCGGTGGTGGTGGGACAGGGGCCGAAAGGCGTGTACCTGAAGTGGCGCGAGCAGTATTTCAACGTGCCGGCCGGCATATCGGCCACGGCCGTTACCCCGGCGCTGGCCGTCAATTACCTCATCAAAGCCCAGGCGGAGGCTGCCAAAAACGTGCTGGCCACCGTGGGCAAGTACACCATCGGCCGCAACGAGTGGGGCCTTTATGTCACCGATGGGGAGGTAAAAGCTAAGTTTAAGCCCGACTGTACGGAGGAGCAGGCCCGGGCCACCACGGCCGAACAGGCCGCCGAAATGATTAAAAGCTACAAAGCATGGAAGAAGAAAAACGCGGGCCGGAAGTAGCGCCCCTGACCTTTCCCGACCTAAGCCTGGCCCTGCCCTATCAGGACGCGCTGCTCTACGCCCAGAACCGGTTGAAGATGATTGCGCGCGGTGGGCTGCTGCCGTTTTGCGAGGCGCACAGGTTTCCCTATACCACCATCATCAACCTCAAAAATGGCAACCTGAAGAAGGAGGAGCCTCGGCTGCTACATCGCTTGTTGCGCAGCCTCGACGTGCCCAACGAGCTGCTGCAGTTTCCGCCGGATAGCCCCAGCCAGCGGTTTTTGCTGCCGGACGGGGAGGCGCTGGCCACCTTCCAGACTCAGATGGCTTATTTCAAAGAGACTTGTTGAAGCTACTTACTATCCAGTATTGCGGTTTTTGGACAAAAAAATAAGGCTCGCAGTCCGTTTGTTGAAACGGACTGCGAGCCTTAAAAGTGAGATTACATTGAGAGATTGGTGCTCGCTGACAGCAGCCGAAGCGGATTTTGATTAATCCGCTTCATTTGAAAAGGTCAGTTTATCCCACATTCTACGCCAGAACCCTTTGGGGGGCTTCACTGGTAGCAATGGCTCAGGAGCTACAATTACCTCATCAACAATGGCAGTTTCAACACTCTTGAACTGCTTCTTCTTGGCCAATCGGTCCCTAGTTCTGCCTGCGGCAATTTCTCCCGATGACCATTGGCCCGACCACTTGATTTTCCCGTGCTTTATCCAGTAATGTGACTGGCACGGAAAGCTCCAGTTTCCTATCGAAGGGGTAATGGAGATTGATTCGCCATCATAGATGAGCTTCCAATCGGTCGGCGTCAGCGGCGTAATAACCTTGTTGCCGCAGCCACAGCAGCAATTGTGTGCTGCTGTGGCGTAGGTCATCGACACATAGAGAATGCCATCTTCCAACACCTTGGGGATGAACTCTACAAATTCGTGGTTGAGGACGGCGCTCTTCATGCTGGCTGGTCCTCATTCTGCAAGATGTTGCCGTCGATAGTGTAGGTGCTATGCAGCTCGTGCTCCAAGTCCTGATAAAACCCGGCCATTTTCTTCCACTTTACCACCGCCAACGCTCCGTTCAGGGCATTCAGGTCAGCGATTTGAATGTTCTGCCGGTACTCATTGCCCTCGTCACCATCACCG
Organism: Hymenobacter convexus; assembly: GCF_030580955.1. GTDB lineage: Bacteria > Bacteroidota > Bacteroidia > Cytophagales > Hymenobacteraceae > Hymenobacter. The sequence continues at coordinate 103,011 of NZ_JAUQON010000016.1, forward strand.
AAGGAAATGCGCTGCTTGTCATGCACATGCGCGCGTTGCTGAGCGCTACTAGCTGTTACCCGCACAATACCACCCAAAGAGTTGGTTTTCTCATTCAGGTAAATGCCCATACCCACATCAATAAAGGGAATGGCGAATGCTTCCAAAGCCGCGACGATTGCCCGCTTTGCACTACCCTTATCGAGGCACAAAAATACGAAGTTCATGCTCCGCAGCTGCTCGACATTGGTGGCATCCAGGTAGCCGTCATGCGGGAAAATGTGACGGTGCATGTTGCCATACAAGCTCGCAAAGTAATTGACTTTTTGCGGCTTGCCTTGTAGTGCCGCCACCGACGGAGCCCCTGGTGAGCGAAACGCATTGTGTTGGGAAAATACGTCGCCGTCGAAGAGATGAATCTGCTGCACCGGTGTTTTGGCCACTAAATCCAACACATAGGTTCCCGTGCCACCCAGGCCCACGATGGCTACTTTACCAGACGCTAGCTTATCGGTAACCATCGAAATCCGCGCCCTGGTGGAGGCCGTGTCGTAATAATGGAAAACCGACTCGTCGGTCGTTGGCTCAATCACTGGGAATGATTTGGCGGTGACGGAAGTGTCGAGCGCCTCAGCCGCACTCGCAATAATGGCAACGTACGTTGTCACTAGCTGGTAGTAGTCCGAGTAGCCCGCTTGAAGAGGAAAGGGCTTGCTGGAAAACGTATGGTCAACCAGTACCCCAGCAGCCAATGGCTGCTGGGGCTGGCTTCCGATGACGAGCTTGCTCAATGGGGTGCCATCCTTATCACAAGGATACCCACCCGTGAAATAAGCCACGTGCGTCGCCGGTTTCGTGGCGATATTCCCTGCCATTGATAAGTGCGTTACCAATGTTCCGAAGCCAATTGCTCGGCTCGAATTCACGTACGGAATGCCTTTGGCGAGCAGGAAACCAGCTCTGATTTCCACGTCATAGCCTTCGTTTCGAAGGCGCTGCAGGTCGGGACTAAGACTTATCAGTTGCTGTTGCATTGAAAATCATTCCGTCTTTAACCTTAACAACATCTCCTTCTACCAGGCTGCCCTCCGGCTTATTGCCGTGGCCCCTGCGGTAAGTAAGCGTGTAGCTCACGTTCGGTCCGCTGGCCAGTTCGGCCAACGCGATGATTTCTCGGAACGTCATTTCCTCCTTCGCCACCACATGCGGAGTCCCGTTTACGATAATGGTGATGTCTTTAGGACCTCCATTGCCGCTGCCATTGTTGCCACTGCCCGGATTGCCGTTCCCAGGATTTTCACCGGAATTGCCATTACCGGCACCACCGCTGCCAGAGTTACCTGACCCGGAGTTGCCGTTGCCAGAATTTCCGTTACCTGGGTTTGCACCCGAATCGCCGTTTCCTGCGCCGCCGTTGCCCGGAGTACCGCCTCCGTTGCCGGAGTTGCCAGCATTGCCGTTGCTCGGATTTTCGCCAGAATTACCGTTTCCGTTACCGCCGCTGTTACCAGCGCCAGGGTTGCCGTTACCGGGGTTAGGATTTCCAGCCCCCGCGTTTCCATTGCCGGAATTGCCGTTGCCATTATTACCGTTGCCGGCAGCGTTTCCCGCGTTACCGTTGGCGGGGGGGGTGTTTTTTGTTTCGGGCTCTTTATTCGAGCCTTTGTTACTAGTGTCCATGTTACTGGAATGTTGGTTTTAGGTGTGTGAAAGTGACAGGCGCAGGCCAGCATAATTCAATCTTGGTTTGCTGCGAAAACTGCATGAGCAGCCCCGTTCTCCATTCGCCGGACGGGCAAAAGGCAGCAAGCGGAGGTGCGCCTCGCTACTACTAGCGAGGCGCATTCCAATTAGAAAATGAATTAGCCTTTCGAGGACTCGGGGTCGTTGCCGTAGCTGTTTTTCTCCCGAATCTGGCCGTTGCGCCCATGAATGAGCAGTTCGCTCCCCCGGTTAATCGCCATCTGGCGGCCGATGGCTGCCGCGGCAGCCTGGGTAGGAACAATAGTGGCCGCGCGCTCGGCGCCGGCCGTCTTGACTGCCCAGCCGTTTGGCCGGGAGACGATGTGGACGTTTTTGCCCATGGTCGTGGTATTTTGGTAAGCTTGTGGCCTCAAACCGTGAGGCCGACCGAGCCGGAAAACCACGCACTCATTCGCCGCTAATAAAAAAGCAGCTACTTTCGCACAGAATTTTTCCTGTAAGCAGTGTGACCCGGTGGCTAACTCCAGGTCCACTCGGAAGAGCGCGGCACGGTACGGGGCTCAATTCGTTACATGCTCGCTTCTCAGTTCCTAAGCGGCCGTCACCTAGTGGCGGCTGCTTTTTGGTTTTAAAGACACTTCTACATTATAGGTATAAGCTTAGTGGTGAGGGATTTTAGTCGCCGCATATAGTTGAAAGGCGTATTTCTGATAATCAATTAGGTTGCGGTCGGCTTCGTTCTTCTTCCATGCTTCTTCCTGGTGGCTCAGGTCAATCAAGTCGTTGGTTTTGAGCCGGCCGAGGTAAGTGGCAACTGCATCAAGCGTTTCCCACTCGGCATCGGTTAGTAATTCTTTTTCACGCTTCTTGAGAGGCTCGTACACAACAACGGGCTCGTTGGTGTCGGAGCGTCGTTTGGTGTGGTCAAGGTCCTGGCTGAGGTAGCCTTCGTCAATCAGCATGCCCAGCTGCATCTGGTACTCCTGCGGTACCGGGCCGTAGGTGATGGCCTTGTACTTATTGCCGGAGATGGAGCAGCCGGTGCGGCTGAAATGCAGAAAATCAGCGTAGAACAGCAGCTTCATCAGGCGCACCGTGAACACGTGGTCCAGATGGTGGTAGAAGTAGAGCACCATCTGCGCAAACTTGTCGAAACGCGGCACCGCGAAGCCGGTCAGGGCCGAGGGTATCTCATCTTGGTTCCAGAGGTTGCGTTGCAGCAGCTTGGAGATGATGAAACCGGTGGTGGCCTTCTGCTCTCGCTTTAGCTCCTCGGTCCGTTTGATGAGGCGCTCGTATTCGTTGGGCTTCAATTCATCCTGCTTGTCCTGTACCAACTGGCAGAAGATGCGTGGGTCGCGGGCTAGGCGCAGGTGCGCAGCGTTCGAGGTGCTGGGGATTTCTCCGTCCTCATACTGCCGGTACTGGTTGGTCCCGAAGTCCATCAGCATCGACATTTTGCTGGCGCTTAGGTCGTATTGCTGACGTAATTGCCGTATCTGCTCCGGAAAAAGGATGCGGTGCTCTGCGCGGTACTGGTTGTAAATCTGCGTGATATTCAGGTTCTCAACTTCGGCCGTGTGGTACTGCTTATGCGTTTTTTTGCATTCGTAAAAGTGCTTGGTGTAGGTAAACGATTCTTTGCGGAAAATTTCCGTAGCGGTTTCAGTCCGCAGCAATGCCGGGCCCGTGGGGCTGTCTATTTGCTGGGGTATCATGGTTTGCGTTTCGGGGCAAGCTGGCGCAGGGGGTACGTCATGGGGCGTTCTGATACGCTGTAGGCGATGCCGGCATACGGGTGGTGAATGGGGCCCAGGGATACTTCGACGCGCAGCTCCGACGTGTAGATGTTACGCCCGAACACCCAGAGGGGCGGCATATCATCGGCGACGGGGGTGGGGCCTTGCACAAAGTCGGTGGGTTCGAGGGCGAGCAGGTGCTCGGTGAGGTTATGGTTAGTGAAACCCAATTTACACAAGGCTTTTAACCCTTTGCAAACGGGGGCAGTACAGAAGAAGACCAGCGGCGTTACCAGCCGGGCTTTGAACTCGGTCAGAAAGATGCCTGCACTCGTAACGGCAGATGTTGCGGTAAAGTTCTTCAAAGGTAGTAAAGCCTGCCGAAATTCAACTTTAAAGTTGAATTAACGAAATGGAAGGAAAGGATTCAGTGGCTATATCTCCCGTAGGGTATTCAGGAAGTCATCCAGCTTGTAGGCCCCGTCTACCACGCGGCGCTCATACACCATGAAGTAGCGGAAAGCGTTGCCGGCTTTTTGGGCCCAGGTGGCCCCCAGCTTGATTTTCTGCTCCGCATCGAGGTGGTCGCCCTTGGTTTCGACCACCAGCGTTTTGCCGCTTTTGGTTTGGATGATGAAGTCGGGGTAGTGGTTCAGGAAGCCGTTGATGCGAAAGCCTTTGCCGCGCTCCGGGTTGCGGGTCCAGAAGGCGATGTTGGGCAGGTTGGCTATTTCGTTGATGACCTTCTCCTCGAAGCCGTTGATTTTCCCCTCTTGTTCATACAGCGACTTGGTGATGTCCTTACTAGTGTCGCCGGGCGAAATCTGGGTGGGGAAGACGTAAGCGGGCTGGATGAATGCCTTGTCTTGGTCAAGGAAGTTGCGGAATTGCTTGTAGGCGTACTCCTCCGATAGCAGCTTAATCTTGTCCTTGATTTTGCCGGTGTAGGTATACTCGTGGTTGGCAAAGTCGGTGAACTGCTCGTCGCTAAAGTCTTCCAGAATGCGCTTCACGTAGCGCTCAATCTCCTTGTCGGCAATGGGGTAGAGGTTGCCGATGAGGTCGAGGATGCGGCGCGTGAAGTTCTTCACCCGGCTGTCTTTGCGGCTAGGGTCCAGAATGAACGCCATGATGCGCTCCTTCGCGTCGCCGTCGATGCGAGTGAAGGTAGGCGTGGCTTCCTTCTTGGTTTCGTCGAGGTCCACGCGGTAGAGCTCGGCCGACACACCGTCGAACTTGATGTTGGTATCGGCCTTGCCCAGCGGGAAGCCTTCGAGCAGGTATTCCTTTTCCAGCAGCACGGCCTGACTGCCCTCGCCGCTATCGAAAAGGCTGGCGGCGGGCTTTTTCCAGAAGAACTGCGGCAAGACCAGGGCGGCGGCCTGCTCGCGGAATATTTCCTTGATGGGGTAGGTCTTCACGAGCGATTGGAGCACGGTGGGTAGGGGCGTGGCCCCGCCGGCGGTGCTGGCGGCCACGGTTTTTTCAAACTCGGCCTGTTGGGCCAGGGCCGCTTCAGCAATGGCCTGCACCGAGCCGACGGCGGCCGGCAGGCTGGCCAGCGGGTCGGCAACTGACACGGCCGCGGCGGCTTCGTCGGTGGCGGGGGCTAGCGGCGCAATGCGGCTCGTGTCGATGTCGGCCAGGTCATCGGCGGCCGGGCTTGGCGTGGGCGCGTCGAAGTTGAGCGGGGCCTGCACGAAGGTGGCCAGCGGGTCGGGCGCGGCCAGAGTGGCGGCGTCGGCCACTTTGTAGTCGCGGGCGCTGAAACCGGCTTTGTTGAGGCCCACCACGATTTTATCGAGCGTTTCCAGAAACTTGCCGGAGGCCGTCAGCACGTAGCTCATGTTGAGCATGGGCGCGGCGTGCGGGGCCACGTAGGGCTGGCGCAGCACCCGGCCCAGAATCTGCTCCACGTCCACGGCCGACGACTTATCGGCCAGCGAAGCCAGAATGTAGGCAAAAGGCGCGTCCCAGCCCTCTTTCAGGGCATTCACCGTGATGATGTAGCGCACTTCGCACTTGGGCGAAGCCAGGTCCTCGTTCTTCAGCTCGTTGAGCCCGGCCGTTTTGATACGGATGTGGCTTTCGGGAATTTTGAGGTCGATGAGCTTCTTTTTCAGCAGCTCGAAGGTGGTGTTATCGTCGGCCGTTTTGGGCTGGGCCTGAAACAGCACGATGGGCCGGATGTAGCGCCCGCCGGCTTTCTGCTCCTGCTTGGCTTGCAGCTCCAGGTTGCGCTGCAGCTGCAGGGCCGAGTTGATGACTTCCGTGCGGTCGTTGTGGTTGTAGACGATGACGGGCAGCTTCACCATGTGCTCCTTTTTGAGCGCCAGCGCGTCCACGAAGCTGATGATGTTGCTGTTTTTGCGGGGCGTGGCCGTCAGGTCGAGGATGAACGAGGGGTTGAGATTCTTGAGCATGTCCACGCTCAGGTCGCTTTCTGCATTATGGCTCTCGTCCACCACCACCACCGGGTTCAGGGCCTGAATCACGCGCATGAGCGTGATATCCTCGTCGTCGCCCAGCAGGGTGCCGAAGGACTGTAGGTTGCCGTTTTCCTGGTACACCTTGCGGTCTTCCTTGTTTTTGGCCCGCAGGCTGTCGAAGCTCAACACCACCAGGCTCAGCTGCTCCTGCACGCTGCTGGCCGAAAAGCCGCTGCCTTGCAGCAGGGCCGCTTTGTCGTACACCTCCACGCGGCCGGCGAAATGGGTGTTGATTTTCTGCCGGTAGGGGTGGCCGGCGTCTTTCAGGTTGCGCAGTGTCTGGTCGAGGATGGTGATGGAGGGGACCAGCCACACCACGGCCTTGGGCCGGCCCACCGGGAAGGCGGCGAAGATGGTGCGCAGCGCGTTGGCCGCCAGGAAGGTTTTGCCGCCGGCCGTGGGCACCTTGATGGTGACGTGCGGCACGCCCGGCACCGTGTTTTTGTAAGGCTCGATGGCCGTGCCTGGAAACGGCTGCAAAGGCGTGCGCGGGTGCGCGGCCCAGAAGTCGTGGAAGGCATCGGGCAGGCGCTTAGTGGCCTGCACGCAGTCCAGAAAACGAGCGAGGTCCGTGATAACCTCTTGCTGGTAGGGTTTAAGCTCCATATCGGCCAGGGGCTAGAAGCGCGAAATGTCGCGGGGGATTTTTTTGAAAATGATGCCGTGCTGGGTCAGAAACTCAGCTGGTAGCAGGCAGTTGTCGGCGTAGATGATGTACTGCCCGGCGCGGGTGCGCATGGTGGCCAGGAAGTCGTGGCTGAGCGTGGTCACAGCATCGGGCTCGTAGTGGAAGTAATAGGCCGTATCGTCGCAGAGGGCCAGAAATGCCGCGTTGTCAGCCTCGGCCTCGGCTAGGAAGGGGAGGGCCTGTTTGGTTTCGGCGTAGTAGATATACTGGCGCAGGCCCGGTAGGCCGGCCCGCTCATTCAGCTCGCCACTATCGGTAAACACCGGCTCGCCCAGCGTGAAGTAGTCGAAGCTGCCGCCAGTGCCGGGCTGGCCGCTGTAGCCCTGCATCACGCGCTTCACCCGCTCCGCCGTGATGTGCTCGGCGTAGTCTTCCATCTCAATCACGATGAACTTACGGTTACTGTCCGTCTGCTCTTTATTGAGCTTAAGCACAGCGTGGGCCGTGGTGCCGCTGCCAGCAAAGCTGTCGAGAACGATGGCGTTTTTGTCAGTGGCGATATGAACAATCTGTTGAATTAGGTCGACTGGTTTGGGTGTGTCAAAGGCTGCCTTTTCGCCAAATATCTTCTCAATGTCCCCTGAGCCATGCTGGTTAAGCGCAATGTCATACCAAATAGATGGAATGGTCATGCCTTGGCGAGTTTCGAACAGGTAAAGCTTACGCATAGGCGTTTTCGCCTCACCTTTTACTCCCCAGTACAGCCGATTCTCCTTTTCCAACTGCTTCATGTCTTCCTGGTTATGACGCCAGCAAGTGCCCTGCCGTGGGAAGACTTCTTCCTTAGTGTAGGGATTGATAATGCCATAAAAAAGGCTTGCTACAAAGCGCCCGCCTTTTCCATTGGCAGTCGTATCAATTTTGCGGAAAGGACCTTTTGGGTCTGGACCGTTGGGTTCAGTGAATACTTTGTAGTCAGCGTTCGACTTCTCCGTGCGTTGCAGCAAATTGAATTGCTCTTCCGCCAATGTCTTTTTACCTGGTCCTGATTTTGCTTTCCCGTACACCAAGATATGCTCATGAATAGAGCCAATAGTCCGGTCATTCGGTGGACTATCCCGCTTCTTCCAGATGATGTCAGCGATAAAATTATCGAGGCCAAATATCTCATCAAGCGCCATCTTTAGATTGAAGCACTCGGTATCATCAATCGAAACCCACAAGCTCCCATCATCACTCAACAGCTTATGCAGCAGTTTTAAGCGTGGGTACATCATGCAGAGCCACTTATCATGACGCGAGAGGTCATCAACTCCGATACCGGCATCTTTGCCCGTCGACTTTGCTTGTAGCGTAACCTCCAGCCATTTCCGGAGTTTAGGGTCCGATACGTTGTCGTTATAAGTCCACCCTTCTTTACCGGTATTGTAGGGCGGGTCGATATATATGCACTTCACCCGGCCCTCGTACTCGGGCAGCAGCGCTTTCAGGGCTTCGAGGTTGTCGCCGTGGATAATCTGGTTGCCGCTGCCGGTAGGCTCGGTGGTTTGGGTGCCGTCGGCCAGAGCCCCGTACTGGTGGTCGAGGAGGCGAAACGGAACGTCCTGGTGGTGGTTGATGACTTTGTCTTTACCAATCCAGTGGAGGGTGGGCATGCGGCGAGCGTAAGGGAAGTGAGGCAAAGAAAGCCGCCCGAAGGCGGGCGCTGGTCTTTGTAAATGCGGGGGAGGATGGTGGCCACGTCCACGTGGCAAGGGTAGGGCTAGGTGCGCAGCTGCTTGCGGCGGATGTCGAGGTCTTTTTTCATCACAGCGTTCAGCTTGTGCATCTCATCATTCAGCAGTGGCCGCAGCTCCCGAGCCTTTTCCTGGTGCGGAAAATCCTGCGTCGATACCATGGCATAGCCCGTATCACCAATCTTGGCGGGCAAGCCTTGTCGGTATTCTGATGACCAAGCCGATAGGGCGTCGCAGGCCAATTGCAGATGCTCCAGTACCTCTTCGGGCGCTTTCAGCATGGCCCGCGACAGCAGCGGCGACATAGCCCGATAATGCTCGTCGTAGTTCAGCCGTGATTCGGTGTAGCGAATGCCTTCGTGCAGCATTTCCAGTAGGCTCACATAAAAGTCCTCCATCGAATTGTAGTTCTGCAACAGCAGGTCCTGCCGAAACTTGCTCCGCTCGCGCCGCCCGCCCAGCATCCAGCTGAGTATGGCCACGACCACGCCAAACAAACCCGCTAGCACCGCCGGAGCAAGCTGCACGGCCGTTTTTAGTTCTTCCTTGCTCCACATACTGGCCTACGATGCAGTGCCGACTAGCGGAAGCGCATTTGCTTGTTGAGGTCGTAGTATTCCAGAAAGATGTCGTAGGCACTGCCGCCCCGGTCGGCCCAGGCCTGCGTTTTCACATAGGCTGCCCGCGCCAGCGAGGGCTTGGCCTGCCGGCTGTCAGCTCCAATGGTGCCGCCGCCTGCGGGGCGGTCCACGCCGTCGCGCAGCAGCAGGTTTTTCTCGTCGTACACCATTTGGCGCAGGTCCTTATTTTCCTCGCCGCGCGGCAGCCCCTGCATCAGCAGGCGGCGAATGGCGTAGTTCAGGTCGTAGGATTCCTTCTGGTTGTGCTGGTCGCCGGCAAACTCGGCCCCGAACGGCTCATCCTGCGCTTCTTCTTCCGGCGAGAAGGCAAAAGCGCCCTGCCGGCCTTCCGCTTCCTCCTGCGCGTCATCGGACAAGCGCTTGAGCCGGGCCAGAAAGTCCAGCTCCTGCGCGTCGCTTTCTTGCTTTTCGGAATCGTGCGGCTGGTTTTCGTCGAACTCGTCTTCGTTCGGGAGGTCGTAAGTGTCTTTCATGAGCTAACTAGGCAACGGATTGCGGGGTGTTTTGAGAAGAAGGAGCCAGGATGGTGCGTACCTCGTCGCCCTCGTTGGCCAGCGACGTGTCGGGCGTCAGCCAGGGCGCGCGGCTCAGCCCAGCGGTACACGCGTCGGACTTGGGCATGAAGCGGCTATAAAACTGCCATCCCGTCTTGTCCTGCTTCTCGCTCAGCTCCATGGCGTAGCGGTAATAGATGATGGATGGGTGCACGTTGTTCTGCGCCGCGTAGGTGTTCACGAACGACTCGACGTTGATGTAATTCTTAATGTACTCGTACTTCTGCCGGGGCAGCAGCAACTCGTCGGCGAACTGGTTGGCCTGCTCTTCCAGCAGGAAAAGGTCTTCTACCCCTTCCGTCAGGTGGTACTTGATAACCGCTAGCTTGTCGAGATGAAACAGGACGTGGCCCAACTCGTGCAGCAGCGTAAACCAGAGCCGGGGGTAGCTCTTAAAGTGGTCCGTGATGACGATGCAGGGCTTTTTGTTGATGATGAACGTGCCACCCTGCACAGCCGTGCTGGGGAGGGCCTTCTGCATAATCACCGTCACGCCCGCCGCGTACAGCGCCCGCATCACGGTGAGCATTCCCCCCCGTTCCTGCCGGGTGTAGCGCCGAATCTGCGTCACCAACTTTTCCACCTGCCGGATGTCGAACGGGTTCGGGTTCTGCACCCGCTGGAATTGCTGCACGGCCGACATAATCCAGAAGGCCTTCATCTTATCCTCCACCCGCGTGTTGGCCTTATGGTAAAGCACGGCTGCCATTTCAGTGCCGTATTCATACAAGGAGTTCAGCCCGAAGTAGTGCTTTATCCGGTCCCGGATGTGCCCGTAATCCATTGACTCGATGAAGCCAAGCTTGCGTAAGCGCACCACGTCGAAGTTGCGCACGATGAATGACGCTTCCTTCACCCGTTCCACCGTCTTATAGTCCTCCGCTGGCATCACCGAAGCGGCCACCAATTTCATAACCTGCTCGATGCTCACGTCCAGAAAGTGCGCCAGCTTAAGAGCAGTCAGCACGTCCAGCTTTTGCAGCGCGCCCGTTACCAGTCGCTCATATGAGGTGCGCGTCATGCTCAGAATCTCGCTGGCCGCCTTTGTCGACAGCCCGAGCTCCTCACGGCGGCGCTCAATAAGACTTGCCAAAGAAGGGGCATCAGACGACGCCAGCAGCTTGAGCACCTCATCCATTAAATCGGATGGGAGGTCAGGGCCATTTGCAAAGTTGTCGCTCATAGGGAATACCAATTCTTTTGGCAAAGATAGCAGACTGTACAATTTTGTACAACAGATAAAGGCGGCAAATTTTATCAATTTGAAGCCTCACAATTCAAAGTGCCAGTTCTACAGCGCTTGACCTGCCGCATTACCCGATTAATTCTGCCCTGCAAGCCAAAATGACTTTGATGCTAACGCCATAAGCATTAGCTAAAATGCCACCAGTGTTGCGCCTACCGCACTACCAATAAATCTTCCAATCGAGTAGTGAAAGCTGGTGAGCGCCACTGGGCTTTGCCTTCCCAGGGCGCGGTGTTGCCCTTCCCGGCCGCAGTGCGGTGCTCAGGGGAGGGTACTGCCGCAGCAAGGCGCACGGCTCCTTTTCCGAAGCGCAGATTCAGTGCATCGAGGCTGGCCATCAAGCCGGGCCGGGCTGGTGCAATAGTCTGTTCCTCCTGCTTGGCCTTAAGAGGAGGGGGAGAAGTTGCGCTACCAAACAAGGAAAGCTGCAGGCCCACCCCGGGCGGCTCCAGGCCATCGAGCACTACGCCCGCCTTGTGGTAGACCGTGCCCGGCTCCCACAGTCGGTGGAGCAGCGCGCGGGCATAGCTCAGTAGCACCGTAGTGTCGGCAGTTGGTCCGATGGGCAGCGTGAGCGTCGCCGAGCGCGAAAAAGGTGGCAGGACATTGGCCGCAAAGCGGTTTTTGCTGATATAAACGGTCAGCACATGGGCTGTGTCGCCCTGCGCCCGTAGCTTCTCGGCCGCCCGGGATACGAATGCTGATACAGCTCCATACACGTCCGAAAAGGCGCTGAGCGGCCGGCCGAACGTTCGCGAGCAGCTGAGGCTTTGCCGGCTGAGGGTGCCATCTTCCGAAGGGTGCAGCCCCGTGCAGGGACGGCCTTGCAGTTCCTGCACCAGGCGCGCCCCCACGACCCCGCCCAAGTGCTTGCGCGCCCATGCGTCCGATACGCGGGCCAGGTCGGCGGCCGTGTCAACGCCGGCCGCGGCGAGCTTGGTGGCGTACTGCCGACTGATGCCCCACACGTCGCCCACCTCCACCTGCGCCAGGGCCCAGGCCCGCCGCTCGGCGTTGTCAAGGTAAAGAACCCCGCCGAGGTCCGGGTTCTTCTTGGCAATGCGGTTGGCCAGCTTGGCCAGGGTTTTGGTGGGCGCCACGCCCACGCAGGTCGGAATGCCCGTTCGGGACCTGACACCCGCCCGAAGCTTCCGGGCAAAGGTGTCCAGGCTGCCGTGGTATTTCTCCATCCCGGCCAGGTCCAGGAACGCCTCGTCGATGGAATACACTTCCACGGCCGGTGCCGTCTGACCCAAATACCACATCACCCGTCGGCTCATGTCCCCATAAAGGGCATAATTGCTCGAAAAAATGGTTACGTCGTGTTGCTTCAGCAGTTCCTTAACCTGGAAATACGGCTCGCCCATTTTCAGGCCTAGCGCCTTGGCTTCGGCCGAGCGGCTGATGATGTTGCCGTCATTGTTTGAAAGCACCACCACGGGCCGGCCCTCGTAGCGCGGCTGGAAGACTCGTTCGCAGCTGACGTAGAAATTGTTGCAATCTAGGAGCCCGTACATAGCTATTCGCGGGTATGAAGTAAGGCGTGCAGCTTGCCGGGTACCAGCTCGTGCACGACGTGGGTCACCACTCCCCAGATGCGTAGCCCGTCCGGGTCGGTAATCTCGTAAGGGCTGTAGGCGGGATTTTCCGGCATCAGCCACCAGATTTGGCCTTTGCGCACCAAGCGCTTGACGGTTACCTCGCCCTCGACCACCGCGACGACGACGTGGTTGTGGTCCGCTTCCAGGTGCTTGTCCACAGCCAGCAGGTCGCCGGCATGAATTTCGGCTCCCGCCATGCTCTCGCCCGATACCCGCACCAGGTACGTGGCATCTGGGTGCCGCAACAGCAGCCGGTTCAGGTCGAACAGGCCCCCGACCTCGACGTGGTCATTGGCTGGGGAAGGAAAACCAGCGGGTACCAGGCAGCTGAAATAAGGCAGCAGGAAGGGGGTGGGAGTAGGCGCTGGGACCCGTATTAAATCTATTTCACTCATAGGTCAGCAGGATAAGAGGAACGCAAAGTAAACGTGTGCCAATTAAGTTAGTATGTCGCTAACTAATAAAATTGGCAATTGGTTACGAATACGATAAGACCGCCAGTATGCTTACTACTTAATGAGGAGCTACCCTTTGCCGCGTTCCACGCTAAAAAATGCCTGTTATAGGAAGGTTACCCAAGTTGCTACCTTGCGCAGGGTTTACTTTCCCGACGCTGTTCCCATTGCCCCGATTATGCTGGAAACCATTATTAAAGAGCTGATTGACTCAAAACGTGAAGGGGAATACTGGGACTTCAAAGTCAAGCACCATGACAATAACGCCGACTTGTTGCATGACCTGCTTTGCCTGGCTAACTCCCTGTACCAAGGCAAGCGGTACCTGATTTTTGGCGTTAATGACCCCGCCAAGGGTGCAAACATCGTCGGCCTTGAAGCAGCGGAAGCTGGTCGAAAGAGCCAGGCTAACTATATTGATTTCGTCAGAAACCAGCATTTCGCCGGCAGCATCCGGCCGGAAATTGAACTGGTAACGCTGGTGCTCGACGGCAAGGAAATTGATGTGCTGGTAATTTTCGACAATCTTTATAAGCCCTACTGGCTAACGCAGGATTATCAGGATAGGGGTAGGAAGGTGAGGGCCCACCACGTGTACACGCGGGTAGGCGACACCAATACCCCGCTGGGGATGTCTGCTGACTTGCTGCGCATCGAAAAAATGTGGCGGCAACGGCTCGGGCTGGATATGCTGCCGGTTGAGCGTATGAAGCACTTGCTGGGCCAGCCCGAAGAGTGGTTCAAGGACTTGGGCAACAAACGGTATGCCTACCACCAGAACTTTCCCGATTACAGGATTAAATTTTCCGCCCCGAAGCCTTTCTGGGAGCCCTACAGCTACTTTTTTACCAATAAGAATTCCTTTCTGGGCACCGCTACTTTCAAGCTGAACGCCACTACGCTGTTTGAGCTGCAATACGTTTACCTCGATGAAATGCGGCTTATGCTGCCGGCCCCGGAGGTTGAGTACGTAGAGTTGCCAGTCCGGGAATTGCGTTACTACTACTATGATGCGAGTACCGCCGAAGGCCGATTCCTGGTTTTCCTGACCGAAGGCCGCGGCAGGATGGAGTCCAGGGGGAGTACCTCACCATTTCTGGTTTTCAAGCACGAGCGTGAGCGGCAGGAGTTCAATCAGTTTCTGGTCGCCAACGCAGCACGATTTGAGGAGGCAGAACCTGGTTACGCGGCCCGGCACGCAGCCAAGCTGATGCAGAAGGAAGGCAACAACGCTACAATCAGCCCCCTCGATATTGGCAAGGTAGTCGTGCTGTATAAGGCTTGGCGACAGGGTAATACCCTGAGTTAGTAAGAGTCTGCCATTACAGCACCCTGGCCAGTGGGCTGCTTACTTTCTATATGAGCAGCGGCCACAGGGCCGGCGGCCGAGTTTCAGGGCAGCGGCCTTGGTGAGTGGTTTTACCGCCCGCGTACACCAAGCCAGGCCCTCGCAGCGCGGTGAAATGTGATAGGCATACGAAGCCGACCCTTCGCATATATACACTGGCACTGGCCGAGGTGATGAGAAAAGGAGCAGTAGCGCGAATTGGTATAGCAACATCAGATTTATAGCGAGGCTCTAAGGTAAGATTCCTTGAGTTATCATGTTTTTACAATTGCATAATTGCAATCATAAAATCACAATTACATTTTTGCAATTGTAAAATTAAGAACGTATCTTAGATGGATAAATCAGCCATAAAAGCCGCCACCATGAGCCAGCAAAGCATCAATCTGGAACGGTCCCAAACATGGGATGCCCTTTGTTTCCCCGTTGCCGCCGTACCGTTAGAAACCTTACTCCCGACTGGCTACCGCATCGTGCCCACGGACCGCAAGCAGGCCATCGTGGGGGAATTGCCGGATGGGACGAAGAATATCTTCGCCATGCAGAGCGGTGAGTACAGCCTGATTAAAAACGAGGTCCTGCGCGAGGCCGCTGAGTTGTACCTGCCAGGGCACACCATTGATGCCAGTTTTACGCCACAGGGGGAATTTTCCATCAACTTGATTCTGCCCGACGAAGTCAATATCGCATCGAGCTCGGCGAATACCAAAGTGGTGGACCGGCTTTATAAGTCGATGATTATTAACAACTCTTACTCAGGAAAAACGCCGTTCTCGCTGCAAGGCACGGCGTTAAAGGAACACATTGAGACGGGCACGACCTCGAAAATGCGGGTGAGCTATTACCGGCAGGTGTGCACCAACGGCCTGATGGGCTGGGCTGATGACTATATGAGCTTCGACCAATACTTAGCCTGGCTGCTGAACGGCAAACCGAAGAAGTTTAAGGACGCGCTTAAAATCAAAGATGCCGAGCTGGTCGTGCTGACGGGCCGCCAGGTGCAGCGCGAGCAGGAAGTGCTGGTGGATAAGAAGTTTCACCACAAAGGCCTCAACCTGGAGGTGTTTAAAAAGCAGCTGGCCAGCATCTTTACCGCCTTCCAGAGCCAAACCAACTCGCTGACTCCCACCATCGGGGTCTACAAGGAGCTAGCCAAACGTCCCACGCCGGAGAACCTGGCTACGGTCATTACCGAGAGCGGCTTGCCGAAAATGCTGGCCCGCAATGCGATGGACCGTCTGGCTGAGGAAATGAGGATGCTGGAAACGCCCGCCAATCTGTGGCTGGCCTACAATGCCGTGAACCACGCGCTGTTCAACAGCCGTAGCTCGCTTTCCATCAGCGACCGGTTCCGGCTGGACGAGGCCGCGTTTCATCAGTTGGCCACGCTGGCCTTGACCTAGCCCACCGGGGGCATGCGCATAGCCGCGTGGTCGTAATAGAGGGTAGCCCAGCCATTGGGGTTGGGGCTACCCTTCGTGCGTTGGTGCAGCACGTCCCAGACTTCGGAGTAGGGAATGCTCACCCGCGTCCAGTCGGCGAGGCGGCGGCCGTCGAGCAGAACATCCAGTCGCAGTTCATCGGCCCCCAACTCAAGGTTGCGCGTCGTTTCCTCGTTGAGCCACATAACGGCCAGCCACCACCGCGCCGGGTCGTCGCCATCTTCGTTGTCTTCGACGTGGTCGTAATAGTTGGCTTTCAGAAAGTAATGGTTCTTGGCGTCGGGCAGGCCGGCGGCCACCGCTTGCAGCGCCGCGGCGAGGGGAGCAGGGCAATTCATGATTCCGTGATTACGCTTTGTTGGTAGGCCCAGTCTTCAGGCGATAGAATGGCCTGCATGAAGGCGGAATAGCCCTGGTCGCGCCGTTCCAGCGCGTGCCGGCGTAACGCCAGGCTGCTTTTGCTTTGCTCGAAGCCTTCCTGCTCGACCACGCGGCGCATCTTAGCCGGTAGGCCTTCAAGCCAGTCCAGGTAGTCGGCCTCGGTGATTTCGCCTACGGCCTGCTGCTGGTAGCGGTAGCTGGCATTGCCCAGCCGAAACAGGCGGGCGTGCTCTATCCGCTGCTCTTCCGGCAGGGCAGCTAGAAAGTCCAGCTGCGACTGGTGAAATTTATCAAGCGGGTGCCGGGGCTGAAGCAGGTTTTCCATACCTTATATAATAGGTGCGCCAAGTTACAAACCCAGCGAGTGGGCCGCGTTATAGGCAATGATGTCGTCGAGCCGGGAGTAGCGGCTAATCATGGCGTCGGTTTTCTGCTTCGTCTGGTTTTTGATGAATTCGTTGGACTGCCCGTTGAGCTTGGCCGTGGTGATGAAGGAAGCCCGTAGCGAGTGGGCCGAATACTTTTCGCCCAGGTGCTCCTTCACGAGCAGGTTCACGCGCCGGTCCGACAGCCGCCGACGTGAGGGCGTGCCCGCTTCGCCGGTTTTGCCCCGCGCGAGCGAGACGAATACCGGACCCTCGGTGCGCTCACCCAACAATTCCACCCAGGCCTTATAAGCCCGGATGGGGCAGAACAGCGGATTGGAAGCGTAGAAAACGGCTTTTTGCTCCAACTCCCCGGCCTGGTTGGTTTTGCTTTTGGGCAAACTTAGAATGAGGGCGGCATCGGTCAGCTCGATGTGTTCCAGGTTCAGGCCCACCAACTCGGAGCGGCGAAAGGCACCGGTGAAGCCTATTAAAAGGAGTGCGCGCGCGCGTACACCTTCGGGCCGGGTCAGGTCCAGCTCGCTGATGCATTTTTTGAGGTGGGCGACCGAGAAAGCCGGGGCCTGCTTCTGCTTTTTGCCCACAGCGCGGGCCACGCCCTTGCGCAGTACGTCCAGCGCCGGCGCGCTGATGGCCGAGGGCAGCCCGAGCAGCTGGTGATTCTTCTCGATGGCGGCCAGGTGCCGGTTGATGGTGGCCAGCTTACGCGGGATGTCGGCCAGGTGCGCCACGTAGCTGGCGAGCGTGGCCACGGCGGCCGGCCAGGGCGTGAACTCGTGCGCGGCGCAGAAGGCTTCGTAGCTGCGCAGGTCGGCCGAGTACGCCAGGCGGGTGTTGTCCGCGCCTTCGAGGCCCAGGGTCAGGTAACGCCCGACGTTGGGCGCGACTTGACCGGCCAGGTCGTTGGCCAGCGCCAGCGCCGGCAGCTCGCCGGTCACGGCCGGCAGGTTCTTCTTTCCCTTTGGTACCATCTGTTTTTGCAATTGCAAAATATTAGGCTGCAAGTGCGCTCCAAATGTACGCAAAACTTAGGTCCGATAATGAACGATTATGGTTCCTAAACTCTAAAACGGAGAGAAGAAGGACGTGATTGGAGCCGCCTGAAAAACCAGGCGGTGCGCGCCCCGAAATCTTCTCATTATTTTTACCATCCGCATTCCCATTCCGCTGCTCACTTTTATTGTATGACCAAAAACTACCCTCTGCTTTTTCTACTCCTTATTATAAGCATCCCTGCGCTGGCCCAGCGGCCCAAGCCGGCGGCCGTGAGTTTGCCCCCGGCCGACACGGTGTATTTCGACCGCGACTGGGAACGGACCGAAACGCTGGAAGAAGTTGCCTACGCCCGCATCGCTCACCACGACGCGGCGGGCAAAACGATAGGCACCGTGCGCGACTACTTTTACCCTTCCTGGAAAAAGCAATGGGAAGGCAAGATGGCCAGCGAGAGACCCGACAAGCCCACCGGCTTGTGCTGCGGCTGGCACGAGAACGGCCAGGTCAGTTTTCGGGGTACGTATCTGAACGGCGTGCAGCAGGCGGACTTTCGCAGCTGGCGTGAGGATGGGCGGGAAATCAAGTGCCGCTCGGTGATGCAGGACGCGCTGCCGCTGAGCAATGCCACCATTCATTGCAGCAACTGCATGCACACCAGCCGCAAGGTGTTCACGGTGGATATTCCCGACGGCACGGTGGGCATCGTCTACAAACTTGATGTGCGCGACGAGGGGCAGCCGCCGGTGTCGTGGTCCACGGCGCTGGCCGTGGCCGCCGTGGTGGGCAGCGGCGGGACGGCCGCCCCGGCCCTGCTGGGTACCGCGGCCTCGGCCCTGACCAGGCAGGGCAATAATGCTCCGCCCACGGTCAGCACCAAGTGCCACTGGTACATCACCGCCGACCCGGCCGCTGCCGACCAGTTTCTGGCCACCAAAGGCACCATTGCGAACGCCCAGGCCTGCCTGCGCGCCGCGTTGAATACACCCCAGGAAACCCGGCCCATTACCTTGCCACCCGGCACCCGCCAGTTGTTCGTGTGCGTCAACAACGACAACTACACCACCGATGCCACGGCCACGCTGAGCGTGACGGCGCTGGTACAGGCGTGCAAATAGGCTAATCCATTGCCTCCCGGCCCAATAGCTTACGCACCCAGCTGCGCACGGCATAAATACGGGAGTTGAGGTAGCACTCGTGGCAGTGGCGGAAGCTCCACAGGCAATCCACCGTATCCGTGAATAAGTGGAACAGAATGCCCACGGCGACAATTTGCGTGGCGGGCAGCAGCAGCAGCAAGGCGTACACCGGCACGGCGTAAAAAGAGTGCAGCGGATGATACCCGATGCTGCAGCGCCGCGGTTCGAAGATGGGTTTGGCCAGCAGGTGGTCCAGGTCAATGAGCATCGTGGCCAGCATAATCAGGTAAGCCGTTTGCCACATCAAGGGAAAAAACACCAGCGCCAGCACGGCCGGGAAAGCAAAGTGCAGGCTGTAGTGCACCAGCGTTTGGGCGCTGAATAGTTTGAATGAGGGTGGCTTACGCGGCTGGCGCGGTGCCACCAGCTGGGGTGAGCTGCGCGCGGTATCCCCGGTCGCTGCTTTGGGATACCTCCTGCCTGGCTTACCAACTGGCTCCTGTTTCTTGCTGGTCGCGTGGTCCGGCGGGCGCACGACCCGGGGCCAAGCCTCCGCATTTATCCGCCGCTGCGGGGTGGTGGCAGAGTTGTGGGCGGTGCCAGCCGCAACCGTGTCGAAGCGCTGGGCTGGCAGCGGGGCAAGGTACCCGGCGGGAGCTGAAAACTGCGGGCCAATAACCGCCGACCGGCAACCAGCTAGGACCAGGGTCAGAGCAGCGGCCACGTATGGAATGAGGCGAAAAACCAGCAATGGGGGCATAGTTGGGCTTATGGTAAGGCTACGGGCCGAACGCCGAGGTCTGGCCTTGGCTGGCGGAGCCTGAGTACCTAGGGTGCCGACAGCCCTACTGCAGCCGGTGCAGCATGCGCTTCATCTGGCCAATCTCGCGCTTCTGGGCGCTGATGATACTGTCGGCCAGCGCCCGCACTTCGGGGTCTTTGATGGTAGCCCGCTCACTGACCAGAATGGCGATGGAGTGGTGCGGAATCATCGACTCCATAAAGCGCGTGTCGTTAACCAGCGCCTGGCTGCGCAGCATAGCCAGCGCCCCCCCAAACACGGCCACGCAGCCCAGGGCTATCAAACGGTTTTTGCCCTTGTCGGGGTACATATGGGCCATGAAGCCCAGCATGAGCAGGCCCATGGCCGACACCATGAGCGTGGTCATGTAGAAGCGGTTGATGCTGGGATAGATATGGTCCCACTCGTAGGTGTTCAGGTAGGTGATGAGGTGCATCACGACGAACGATGCGGCGAGCATCAGGAAGAATTTGGAGTAGCTGCCCTTGTTCATAACGCGGAGGGAAGTGAGGGAAAAATGGGTTAATAATGAAACGTGAGGCCCGCGCCCCAGCCGTACTGGTTGTCGTAGTTGGTGCTGAGCGAGGCGTACTTGCTGACCATGTAGCGGAAGCCGAGGGTGAATTCCCGGTCGGTATTGCCCCGGATGTCCATGAAGACATTGTTGCTCAGGGGTATATCGCGGCGCTCCAGCTGGGCCCGCAGCTGGCCGGTGAGGTCGGTGCGCAGTTCGGCGCGCACGAGCAGGGGCAGCAGGTAGTACACGCCGACTTCGGCCTGCCGGCGAAAGTTGCGGTTGTTCTCCGCCGTCCGGCGGTTGCCGCCCTCGGTATCCGACGGCGAGCGCAGGGTTTTGTTGTCGCGCAGGTCGTAGCCCACGAAGGCGGCCAGAAACTGCCGCTTATCAAGGTAGCGCAGCAGATGGGTTTCGGTTTCGTAGTTGCCCTGGTAGTTTAGCCGGCCCTCGAATTCGAGCGCGTTCTTGTTGTTGGAAATGTTGGCTTCCAGAAAGCTGCCCTGCGAATGCACCGCCAGGTCGGCCCAGGGGTAGAGCTTGTTGTCTTCGCGCTTGAGGTGGCGGTAGCCCGTGCGGGCGTACTCGTTCCGGGGGCTGCCCTCGTAGCTGATGACGCGGGCCATGCCCGACATCATGTGGTAGAGGGTGTGGCAGTGGAAAAACCAGTCCTGGTCCTCGTTGGCATCGAACTCGATGGTGACCTTGCCCATCGACTGAATATCAAACGTGTGCTTCATGGGCGAATACGCCCCCTGCGCGTTCACGAGGCGGAAGAAGTGCCCGTGCAGGTGCAGCGGGTGGCGCATCATGGTCATGTTCTGAAAGACCATGCGCACGTTTTCGCCCTTGCGGATGGGAATGTTGTCGGACTCGGACAGGGTTTTGTTGTCGAACGACCAGACGTAGCGTAGCATGTTGCCGGTCAGGCTGAGATGGATTTCGCGCCACTGCCTGGTCGAGTCTAGGGTGGTGGGGTGCAGGGCGCGCAGCTGGTTGTAGTTGAAGTCGCCGCTCATGCCGCCCATCGCCATTCCGCCCATATCCATGCCGCCCATGCTGCCCGAGTCCTGCAGGCTGCCCATGCCCATGCCGCCCTTTTCCTGCTGGTTCAGCGGGCGGTTACGGGGCGGGGCCGTGGAGGTGGCCGGCGCGGTGCCCTGCTGCATGTCCATGCCCGCCATGGGGGCTCCGGCCTTCGCAGTGGGAGCCTTAGCGGCCTGGCCGCCGCTCATGTCCATGCCTTTCATGTCGCCACCGGCCGGGGCCGCCGCCCCTTTGGGGCCCATCTGGCCGGCCCCGCCCATCTTCATGCCGCTCATGTTGCCCATGCTGTTCATCTCCCGCGTCATCTGGAAGTAGTTGAGCTTGGGCAGGTCGGGGGTGCGCATCGGCTCGCCCTGCCCGAAATAGCCTGAGGTGTAGCCCGACACGTCGGAGGAGGTGGCCCGCAGCTCGGCCGCGCCCATCTGGGGCACGGTGATGAGCAGGTCGTAGGTTTCGGCAGTGGCAATTTCCAGCTTGCTGGTCGGGAAGGGCTCCACGTTGATGCCATCGGCCGCGATGACCTGCATCGGCCCGCCGGCGTACTGTAGCTTGAAGTAAGAAGAGGAACTGCCGTTGATGATGCGTAGGCGCACCACCTCGCCGGGCCGGGCATCCTTGAAGTAGCTCAGCTCCTGCCCGTTCATCAGGAACTTATTGTAGAACACGTCGGCCACGTCCATGGCCGGCATGCGCTGCCACTCCTGCTTGAGCTTGTCTTTGAAGTAGCCGGCGGCCAGGGCCTCGCCGTAGCTCTGGGTCGCGCCTTTCTGCACGGCAAACCACTCGCCGGCCCGCTTAAGGTAGCGCAGCACTTCCTTGGGCCGGTGGTCGGTCCAGTCGGAGAGCACCAGCACGTACTCTTTCAGCTGATACTGAATTTCCTTGGGCTGCACCACGATGGAGCCGTAGAGGCCCGACTGCTCCTGCACCATGGTGTGGGAGTGGTACCAGTAGGTGCCGCTTTGCCGCAGCGGAAACGTGTAGGTGTGTACCGTGCCGGGCTTAATGGGGGCCGTCGTCAGATAAGGCACCCCGTCATATTGGTTGGGCACCAGCAGGCCGTGCCAGTGCACAGAGGTTTCCATATCCATCTGGTTGTGGACCCGGATAACGGCGGTGTCGCCCTCGTTAAAGCGCAGCGTGGGGGCCGGAATCTGGCCGTTAATGCCAATAGCGTGGCGCATTTTGCCGGTGAAGTTGACCATCCGGTCTTCCACGTACAGGTCGTATTCGACCCGCTTGCCCACGTAGCTGGCGCGGGGCGTGACGATGGTGCCCCGTGCCTGCTCCGCCGGCGGGGCCGACTGGGTGAGGTAGGGTTCCTGCGGCTTGGGCATTGCCATGCCGGGCATCGACTGTGCCCCGGCCCCAAGAGCAGTAGTTAGGAAGGCGAGTAAAACCAGAAATCTCATGAGGGCTATTGCTTGGGCGTCGGTTGGTTCCGGGCCGGGTTGTTGTCCTTGAAGCGGAACTTGTCCAGGGGGTTGGGCATCGTCATGCCGGGCATCGAACCCGTCGCGGGCATGGCCTGGCCCTTTTCCATGCCGGGCATATCGGCCATGTTGCCCGTGGTCGGCGCGGGCTGCGCCGCGGGCATTTTCATACCCGGCATATCCGCCATTCCTTCCATCCCGGCTTGCGCCTTGCCGGGCTTTTTCGCCCCCGCCGGTTGGCTGTTCATACCTGGCATACTGGCCATCCCGGGCATCTCCTCCCGCTGATTCGGACTGGCCGAATGATTCATTTTCATGCCTGGAGGCATCTTTGACGCGGATTTGGGGGCGGACATCTGCATGCCGGGCATGTCGGCCATTTTCTCCGATTCGGCCACCGGGCGCGCCGGCTTAGGGCTGCTCATATCCATGCCCGCCATATCGGCCGAGTTGGGCTTTCCAGCCGGAGGCTGGTGGCCAAGCGCGGGGTTTTCAGGGTGGTTATCCGCTTCCAATTTGGCGGATTGACCGTCGGTTTCCATCTCCATGCCGGGCATTGCGCCTTCCTCGTCGTCGTGGCCGTGGTGCTTCGACACCAGGTGGCCCTGCGGCCCCACCCCTTCCACGTACACCAGCTGCGCGCCCCGGTGGCCAGCCACCGACAGCACACCGGCCGCCGCCAACGCAAACCCGAGCACCAGGATTTCGTAGGCGCGGCGCTGAATCTTAAAGAATTGCCCGATGCCGCGCAGCAGCAGCGTGATGCCCGAGAGCCACAGCGTGTAGCCTGCAAACTTCTCGTGGGCCGCAAACACGGCCGCCGCCCGTGGAGCCAGGCCCGTAGGCATGGCGTGAAACGTGGTGCTGGCGGCCAGCGCCCCCGCAAAACCGCCGGCCAGTATGAGCAGTGTGCCCCAGCGAACCTGCTCCCAATCTTTGAAAACCAGAACCGCTTGCAGGGCTGCCCCCAACAGGATGAGCACGATGGGGACGTGCACGACCAGGGGGTGTAAGTTGGGGAAATCTGAAAACATAGTCAGGCAGTTAGGTAGGGTAAATAAGGGCAGTTCGGGCTGGCGAGTGCTGCCCGGCAACCCCAGCCCCAACAAAAACGCCCGACATAAGCCGGGCGTTTTGAAGAGAGCAAAGGCTGTTTACGCAGCAGCTATCTTAAAGCCGGCCTGCTCGACGGCCTGCACGACTTCCTCCGGCGTGAGCTTGTCCGAGGTCACGGTCAGAATCTTGTCGGGGTTGGCCGTATCGACCTGCCAGTTGCCGGCTCCGGCCTGCTCGTTGAGGGTGGGCGTGACGGCCTTGATGCAGCCACCGCAGTTGATGTTGGTTTTGAATTGAAGCGTTTTCATGACGAGTTGAGTTAAGAACCCACACCGGGTTCGTGCAAATACAACACGCAAAGCTGCGGCCAAGGTGGCACCACCGGGGTACAGAATTGCGCAGGGGGCTTGCATGATTTCCCGTCCCCCGCCATCAGCAGCGAGCTTAGGCGGCTACGCTGAGGCCGGCGCGGCAGGCTTCTTCGCAGCGGCGGCAGGCCTCGGCGCACTCCTTGCAGTGTTGCATGTGGGCACCGTGCTTTTCGCACTCGTCGCCACAGGCCTTGCAGACTTCGGCGCACTCGCGCAACAGGTGCGCGGCATGTTCCGAGCCGCGGGCTACCAGCCGGGCGGTCAGGGCGCACACGTCGGCGCAGTCACGGTCAAGGCTGATACAGCGGGCCATCATCTTCACATCGTCTTCCTGCAGGCAGGCGGTGGCGCAGTGCTCACAGGCGGCGATGCAGGCGTTGAGGGCGTCGAGGAGGGATTGGTTTTGGGCGTGCATGGGTAAAGCGTTAAAGTGGATGGGAGTAAGCCGAAGCTACTCCTGCTTATACCCGCCGTGCTTAGCCTGGTTTTACATCAATTGGCTCCTGGCTTGCATCATTTGGCGCTGCCGGGAAAAATTGCTCAAGCGCCTTCCGAAACATGCGCTGCTGCGCAATTAATAGCTGGTAGCGCAACACGTCCCGTTGCAGCAGCGGTTCATCCACATGGAACCGCGGGTCTTTGGCGGGCTTGGTTTCATAGTTATGAACCTTGAGCAGGGCATCGAGCAGAATAAACAGCCGGACGCAGTTGGGCTGCGTCGCGAAAGCTTCGTTGCTGAGCAAATGGGCGGCCAGGTGCCGACTGAAATTTGCGTAGGCCGAGCCAGTTTCCGAATTCAGGTACAAGTGCTTATTCAGAATAGCCTGACTGGCTTTCACGTACACGTCGTGAAAGAGCACATTGCCGGGGTTTGGCTGACGCAGGTAGGAGTTGCCCACAAACTTGCGGATAGCCTCAAATTCTGGCTTGGGTTCGGGGCCGGTGCCGTCAAACCCATTCCAGCGTAGAATCAGCCCCTCGACCACGGGAACCAGCGTGAGAAAAGCGCTGACATAATTCTCCTGATAGTACGCGCTGATGGCCGCATCCACCAAGGAGGTAAATGACTGAAAAGCTGGGGAATATTCAAACCCTTGCTTTAGAATGGCGCACATCTTAGGGGAGGTGATGATGCTGTCCAGGTAGGCCAGGATAGCGGACTCGGAAGCCGGTAGCCCGGCGGCAAGCTGGCCGATTTTTTTAAACTCGGCCACTGTTATGGTAGGCGGGGCCAATAGGGCATAGCCGGCCAGCTGCTCATTCAACGCCAGCAGGTCCGTTATTTCGGCGTTAGAGGTAGCAGAAACGTGGGGCCGACGGGCATCTTTATCGCGCTCCTGCCGGGCCTCCACTTTGGCTTTTTCATACACCAGCGCGCTTACTTTGCTCCACATGGTGCTCTCGTCAATAGCCAGCGTGGCTTTAACATCCGCCGCCGGCGTATTTTCCTGGAGCAGCGCAAAGGCCTGGATTGCCAGATGAGCGGCGGTTATTTTAGCCATAGTGCTTCTCGGGAGTGTATCGCTGGCAAGGTAGCGCGCTCAATCTTTGGCTAAGTGAAACCCTCTCAGCAAACGCAGGATACCGTACGCTGGGCTTCACCGCACCATTGCCTCCAGGAAAATCCATTGTTGAAGTAAACAGTTGCCATTAAGGTTCTCTAAGCTTTGTACGGTCGCCAGCATTACGCTGCCAGCTTCTGGGGCGGTGGCTGCCCTGACCTATTCCCGCTGAAAACTCAGTCAGTACTTGGTGAAAGCCTGGAACTCGGGAGGCTCCCAGCGTCGGCCCAAGTGTATAAGCTTGGCATAGGCAAAAAGGGTAGGTAGCCCAGTGCAGTACTTGGCTTACCTCCCCTTTTTGGTGGCGTTATTACCTAATTATATAGCCGCAGGGCTGTATCCCCACTGGACTCACTCGGTTATGTTCGTACCGGTCCTGGCCTTCTTATAGCAGCGGGGGGATAAAATTACGCTAAGCCTCTTCGGCTGCTTGGGCTAGTGGCTCAAGGAGGCCTGTAGATACTTACGGTAGCGTTCGACGCTGGAGTGGCTGATACCGGTCAGCTCCACGGTTTCAGTCACGGACGGGCCCTTGTCCAGCGCCTTCTTGACTTTGCTCAGGTTCTCGGCATCGAGCCGCTTGGGCCGGCCGATGTGCTCTCCCGTTTAACCTTTGTACCAGGCTTTTAACCAAGGCTGTAAGCGTGCTATTACCGCAAATATAGCGGCTTGTGGAAACAGGGACGGGAGCGGTCGGCGGCTAAAAGTCCTTTTCGCCGTACTCGGTTTTGGCCGTCTTGGCTTTCTTGCCCGTGTCGTTCACGCGCAGGCCGCAGGTGAGTTGCAGGATGCGGTCGTACTTGCGGTACTCGGTGGCGCTGTAGAAGGTCGGGCCTTCGGTGGTGATGGTCTGCGTGTTGGAGTTGAACACGTTAGTGAGTTGCAGCCCCAGCGTGGCCTGGTTGTGCCAGACCGTGGCGCGCAGGCCGGCATTGGAAAGCAGCAGGCCCGTGTCGAAGCCCTGCGAGGTGGCCGTGCGCGAAACGTAGGACACGTCGTACTGCAAATGCACCCGCTTGCCCAGGTCCAGGGTGGTGTTGGCGTTGAGGGTATAATTGAGGCTCTGCTGCTGCACGGGCTGGCCCAGGTAGGTGCCCCCGATGTGGAAGCGGTACACGTTGGCCGCCCCGTAGAAGCGCCACCAAGTCCGCGCCTTCCACTCGCCGGAGAACTCGCCGCCGAGCGAGGTGGCCGTGCCGGCGTTGGTATAGGTGCGCAGCAGGATGGTGCGGCTGTAGGGGGCGTTAACCCGAAAAATACGGTCCTGGGTGCGGTTGGCGTAGGCCGTGGCCGTGAGCGTGAGGGTTTCGCCCGTGTGCGTATAGGAGGCATCGAGCACGTCCGTCAGCTCGGGCCGCAGGGTGGGGTCGCCCAGCTCGATGGCTTCGGCGTGCCGGTGGTTGCGAAACGGGGAGAGGGCTTTGGTGCTGGGCCGGTCGATGCGCCGGCTGTAGCCCCCGCGCAGCGTGTGAGCCGGCGCTATCTTCCACAGCCCTTGCAACGTGGGGAAAAGGTTGAGCGCCTGGTAGTCGTAGGGCGTCGCTTCGGCCTGGTGGGTCAGCGTGCGGCGGGTAGATTCCAGGCGCAGGCCGGCCGTGTAGGACACCTGCTTGACTTCGCCCGCCCACTGCACGTAGCCGCCGTGTATCTGCTGGGTCAGGGCCAGCGCGTCGGCAAAAGCGGGGTCGGTGACCCACGCGCCCGTTTGCTGGTTTTGCCGCTCAAAGGTGAAGGTGCCGTCGTGCTGCACCCGCCGGTACTGGTAGCCGGCTTCGAGGCGCTGCTGATGGGGCAAAGGCTGCACCCAGTCGGCCTGCCCGCGCCAGGCCGTAAGGGGACTGCGCTCGTCGGAGCGCTCTTGCAGGGTAACCAGCCCGGTATCTTCCGTCTGGTCGGCGTTGCGCAGCGGCCCGCCCAGCACCGAGTACTCGTAGATGCCGAGCAGCGTCAGCTTGCCGCCCCCCGCCAGCGTGCGGGTGTAGTCGGCGTTCAGGGTTTGAAACGAGCCGGTGCGGCTGAACAGGTTCTGGTTGTAGAAGCGCCGGGCGGGCGGCCCGAAGGCGTCCGCGTCCAGGTAAAGCGGGCCGGTGGGCCGGTAATAGTCGGCGTAGTGGAGCAGGGCCAGCCGGTCGTTCTGCTTGTAGCCCAGGTAGTAGCCGACCGTAAAGGCCGAGCGGGCGTCCGGGGTGAAACTCGCCCCCAGGCGGGCGGCGTACTGCTCGTCGTGCAGGTTGCGGGCCCCCCCGGAGGGCAGGTAGGTCAGCGTGTCGCGGTACAGGGTGCGGACCACGCCACCCCGGAAGCCATTCACATCGTAGCGCCGGTAGTCGCCCGCCACGTAGGCGCTCCAGCGCGAGGCCGTGTAAGTCAGGGTGGCATCTCCCCCGAAGCGGGGCAGGCTGGCCCCAGCGAAGAGGCCGTTGCTGGTCAGGCTCCAGCCGGCGGCTATTTCCTGCTTGGTAATGATATTGATAATGCCGCCTTTGCCGTCGCCGTCGTAGCGGGCGGAGGGCGAGGTCAGGATTTCCACCCGTTCCACCTGGTTGGCGGCCAGCTGGGCCAGCACGTCGGCCGGGGTGCGGGTGGTGGGCTTGCCGTTGAGGAGCACCTGAAAGTTCTCCGAGCCGCGCAGCGTCACCGCCCCGTCCGAGTTAACGGCCACGGCGGGCAGGCGCTGTACCAGGTCCAGGCCGGTGCCCCCGGTTGTATTCTGAAACTGCTTGGCCGTGAATACCTGCTTGCCCAGCTGCACGGCCTGGTTTTCGCGCTCCCCCTGCACCACGACTTCGCGCAGGGCGACCTCATCGCGGCGCAGGTAGATGACGGGGACCGAAGCCTGCACCTGCCCGGCCGGTACCCGCAGCACCTGCCGGGCGGACCGATAGCCGACTAACTGCACCCGTAGTACCAGGTCACGGGCCACCAGATTGGACACCGTGAACGCGCCCGCCTCGTCGGTGGTGGTGCCGGTGAGCAGCACCGAATCCCGCCGCCACACCGCGACGGTGGCATACGGCACGGGGTGATGGCCCGTGCTGTCGAGCACGAGCCCGCGGAGCGTAAGACCCTGCGCCGCCAGTCGCGGTACAGATAGCCCTAGCAGGCTTAGCAATAAGCCGAGTAGCCGTAGATGTGCGTAGTGCTGGTGCATAAGGGCCTGAAATCAGGTCAAAATTAGCTTGGCCCCCGCGATAAAGAGTACCGCTGCCAAGAGTAGGGTGATAACGTTGTAAGCAAACCAGCGGCTCCCAAAGTAGGAGCCGGCCGCCCCGCCACTAATGGCCGCCAGGGCCAGCCAGGGGGCATAAGACGGGAGCAGCCGCGCCCCGGCAACGTGGGCTCCACCCAGACTGCCCAGCAGCCCGGCCAGGGAATTGACCAGGATGAACACCGCCGCCACGGCAGCAGTTTGCCTGGCCGGAGCCCAGCGCTGGTGCATAAATAAGGGTGTCAGGAAGATGCCGCCGTCCGTCCCCCTCAAGCCTGAGAGCAGGCCCAGGCCGCCGCCCACGGCCAGGGCCACCAGGCGCGACGGCGGCCCCAGCGCCGTGTTGGGGGCCGGCCGCAGCAGAATCCGGCCCACCACCACCCGAAACAGGTCGGCCGGCAGGTTCAGGAAGCCGCCGAGGAAGGCCAAGGGGATGACCAGCACGCCGCGCTGCGTGAGCCAGCGCAGTACCACTTGCGCCACCGTTTTCTGGTGCTTGCTGGCAATGCCTTGGTATCATTCCTGCCCTCGGCAAACGGCCCCCAGGCCTCCATCTGTACGCCGTTGTCGACCATGAACTGTTGCGCCTCCACCTGCTGGTGGTAGGAGTGGGTTTGCACCTGATTCACGGCCGGCTTCACGTCGTGGTGCACGAGGAAGTCGCTGTTTCTCAACTACTGCGTGCGGTTCTACGACCGGCAGTTCATCACCCGCGGCCAGGTGAATACCGTCAGTCCTTCAACTAACAATCTCTTAACAATCTCTGCCCCTAAAGCCAGTGGGTAGCGGCGGGCTATTGTTTGACAACACTCATTTCCAGCTGCTGCCGGTAGGCCGAAGGTGAGCACTGCGCAAACCGCCGGAACTGGCCGGAGAAGTGCGCCAGGCTGCCGTAGCCCAGCTGCCGGGCAATGCGCCCGATGTCGAGCCGGGAAGTCTGCAGCAATTCCTGCGCGTAGGCCAGCCGCTGGCCGGTGATGTAGCTGATGAGGCTTTCGTGGCCGGGCAGCTGGGCGAAGGCCGCGTGCAGGCGGCGGCTATCCAGGCCCAATTCTAAGGCCAGAGCGGGAATAAATTCACGGTGCCGCAGCGTGACGGGACGTCGCAGCAGCCCGGCCACGGCCTGCTTCACCCGGTCAACCAGCGCCTGCGCGGGGCTTTCGAGCAGCGCAAAGCCGGCAGCGGCCAGCGCATGGCGAATACGCTCCCAGTCCAGCTGCCCGGCCGTACTCGCTACCGTTGCCGCACCCAGCCGCACGTCGAGCACCCGCAGCCCCAGGCTTTCCAGCTCCCGCCGCACCACCCGAATACCGCGCGAGCAGACCATGTGCTTGATGTAAAGCACACAGCCGGCATCGTTAGGCAGGGAGAGTGAAGGGAGAGACATGGCGAGAAGCTTAGACGGCCGGCTGCACCGGATTCAGGTCGGCGGGCGGGGTCAGGGGCTGGGCATCCAGCTCCTGCGGGTGAGCATCGAGGCTGACCTCGTGGTGCCCGCACTGGTACTGGGCCAGGGCCTTTTCGCCGAAAAGCCAGAAGACGACCGGCGTGACGATGATGTCGAGGAAGGTGGAGCTGAGCAGGCCGCCGAGGATGACGGTGGCCACCGGGTAGAGGATTTCCTTGCCCGGCGCGTCCTTGGCCAGCGTGAGTGGCACCAGGGCCAGCGCGGCCACCAGGGCCGTCATCAGCACGGGCACCAGGCGTTCGAGCGAGCCCCGGATTATCATCTCCTTGCTGAACTTCTCGCCCTCGTGCTGCACCAGGTGGATGTAGTGCGAAATCATCATGATGCCGTTGCGCGAGGCAATGCCGGTGAGCGTGATGAAGCCCACCAGCGAGGCAATGCTGAAGGTGCCGCCGGTGAGCAGCACGGCCACCACCGAGCCGATGAGGGCCAGCGGGATGTTGAGCATAATCTGGCCCACCATCAGCCCCGACTTGAAGTGCGAGAACAGCACCAGGAAGATGCCGGCCAGCGAGAACAAGCTCAGCCAGAGAATCTTCTGCGAGGCCGACTGCTGGCTCTCGAACTGCCCGCCGTAGGTCAAGTAGTAGCCCGCCGGCAGCTTCACCTGCTGGTTGATGCGGGTCTGCACCTCTTTGACGGTGGAGCCTAGGTCGCGGCCGGCCACGTTCATCGAGACGGTGATGCGGCGCTGGGTGTTTTCGTGGTTGACGGTGTTCGGGCCGGGCTCGTAGCTCACGTCAGCGACCTGGCTTACCGGAATCAGCGCCCCGGACGGGGTTTCAATGCGGGTCTGGGCAATGGTGGCGATGTCGTTACGCTGGGCTTCGGGTAGCTTCACGATGAGGTCAAACCGTTTCTGGCCGTCGAGCATCTGCGACACCACGTCGCCCTGAAACAGGGTTTCCAGCGTGGCCACCACCTGGCCCCGCTCCAGGCCGTAGGCGCGCAGGGCGGCGTCGCGGGGGCGCACCAGCAGCTGCGGAATCTGCACCTGCTTTTCCACCTGCAGGTCCACCACGCCGGGTACCGCACCGGCCGCCGTGCGGATTTCGTTGGCGTAGCGGCGCAGCTCCAGCAGGTCGTTGCCGAATACCTTGATGGCCACCTGCGCCCGCACTCCGCTCAGCAGGTGGTCGAGGCGGTGGCTGATGGGCTGGCCGATGTTGACATTGACGCCGGTAATGAGGCCCAGGCGCTGGCGCAGGTCGGCCAGGATTTCCTCCCGACTGCGCATCTTTTTCCCCTCTTGTTTCAGCTCTTCGGGCGTTTTGAAGGCCACCTCGATTTCCGAGTTGTTGACCGACTCGGCGTGTTCGTCCAGCTCGGCGCGGCCGGTGCGGCGGGCAGTGTAGGCCACTTCGGGTAGCTGCAAAATCTGCTCCTCCCCCAGCGTGCCCAGCTTGTTAGACTCGGTGAGCGAGGTGCCGGCCGGGGCCGAGAAATTGACCGTGAGCGAGCCCTCGTTAAAGGGCGGCAGAAACTCGGTGCCGAAGAAGGGCACCAGGGAGGCCGCCAGCGCAAACAGCAGCCCGGTAACCGTGAGCACCATTTTCGGGTGGGCCAGGCCCCAGCCCAGCAGGCTGGTATCCTTGCGCTTAAGCCAGCGCACCAGCCCGCCTTCCTGCTCGGCCGCCCGAATCTGCTTCATTTTGGGCAGCAGGTAGTAGCAGAGCACCGGCGTGATGGTGAGTGACACGAACAGCGAGGCCACGATGCTGGTGATGTAGGCGATGCCCAGCGGGGCAAAAATGCGCCCCTCCATGCCTTCGAGCGCGAAAAGCGGCAGGAACACCAGCACCACGATGATGGTGGCGTACACGATGGAGTTGCGCACCTCCGAGGAGGCCGCGTAAATCACCTGCAAGGCCGGTTTGGGCTGCGGCAGGTGCTGGTTTTCGCGCAGGCGCCGGAACACGTTTTCCACGTCCACGATGGCGTCATCGACCAGTTCGCCGATGGCGATGGCCAGCCCGCCCAGCGTCATGGTGTTGATGCTGATGCCCGCCACGCGGAATACCAGCGCCGTGACCAGCAGCGAGAGCGGAATGGCCACCAGTGAGATAAAGGTGGTGCGCACGTTCAGCAGGAAGGCGAACAGCACGATGACCACCAGAATGGCCCCGTCGCGCAGGGCCTCCTCCACGTTGGTAATCGACGACTCGATAAAATCGGCCTGCTTGAACAGGCGGGTGTTCACCTGCACGTCCTTCGGCAGCGAGGGCTTCAGCTCGACCAGCGCCTTTTCCACGGCCTGGGTCAGGCCCACGGTGGCGGTACCCGGCTGCTTTTCGATGCTCAGAATGACGGCGGGCTTGCCGTTCACGCTACCGTCGCCGCGCTTGAAGCGGGCCCCGAAGGCCACGTTGGCCACCTGCTTCACGCTGATGGGCGAGCCTTGCCGGTAGCCGACGATGATGTTCTCGATGTCGGCCACCGAGCGCAGCCGGCCCAGGTTGCGAATGAGTACCTCCGAGCCGTTGCGGTCGAAGAAGTTGCCGGTGGTGTTGAGGTTGGAGCGGCGCAGGGCTTCCTCCACCTGCGTCACGGTCAGGCCCGTGGCGTTCAGGCGGGGCATGTCCAGCAGCACCTGGTACTGCAGGTTGTCGCCGCCGATGGGGATGACCTGGGCCACGCCGGGAATGCTGAGCAGGCGCTGGCGCACGGTGTAGTTGGCCAGCGTGCGTAGGTCGGCCGCGTTGGTCTGCTGGCCCCCCGAGAGGCCCACGAGCATAATCTGGCCCATCACCGAGGAAATGGGGCCCAGCACCGGCGTGATGCCGGTGGGCAGCTGCCCGCTCACGGTCTGCAGCTTCTCGGCCACAATCTGGCGGGCGGTGAAGATGTCGGTGCCGTAGTCGAACTCCACGAACACCATGCCCAGGCCGATGGCCGAGTTGGAGCGCACGGCCGCTACCCCGGTGGCCCCGTTCAGGGCCGTTTCCACGGGCAGCGTCACCAGCGCTTCTACTTCCTCGGGGGCCATGCCAGCCGCTTCCAGGAACACGGTCACGCGGGGGCGGTCCAGGTCGGGCAGCACGTCCACGGGCAGCTGGCGCGCCGTGTAGGTGCCCGCAATGAGCAGGCCCGCGGCAAAGGCCAGCATGAGCAGGCGGTTTTGCAGGGCAAAACGGATGATTTTATCGAGCATCCCTTATTGGTTCAGGTAGATGGATTTGAGCTGGTAGGTGCCCACGCTCACCACCCGGTCGTTTTCGTTCACGTCGCCGGCCAGCAGCACCGTCTGCTCGCCGTTAGCCGCACCGGGCTGCACGTAGCGGATTTTGAAGGTTTCGGGGTCGGTGTGCACGAAGACCACGGGCTTGCCGTTCAGGTCGGTCAGGGCCGAAGTGGGCACCACCAGCTGCTTTTTGCCGCCGCCGCTGCGGCCCAGCACCTGCACGTTCACGGCCTGGCCGGCGCGGAACAGATTAGTGCCGGTGGGGTCGAGCTCGAGCACCAGCTGGCGGGCCTGGTTCACCGGGTTCACCACGTTGCTGAACACCACCAGCCGGGCCGGGGCGCTGCCGGACTGCCCCTGCAGGCCTTCCACCTGAAACTGGGCTCCTTCTGGAATCTTGTCCAAGTCCTGGGCAAACACCTGGGCTTCCACCCGCAGCTTGCCGGGGTTGAGCACCCGAAACAGCTCGTCGCCCTGCGTCACCTGCTGGCCCACGGCGAGGGTAAACACGTCCACCGTGCCGCTGATGGGCGAGGTAATCGTGACGCGGCGGTTGCTGGCCTGCCCGTTGAGAATGCCCGCGTTCTGGCGGGCCTGGCGCAGGCGCAGCTCGGCGGCAACCACGTCCTTGCGGGCCGCGATGTCGGCGATGGTTTGCAGGCGGGCGTAGTCCTGCTGGGCGGCCCGCAGCTCGGCCTGGGCGTTGGCCCGCTCGGTGCTGAGGCCGATTTGCTGGGTCGCGTCCAGGGTCTGGTCAATGACGGCCAGCACCTGCCCGGCGCGCACCGGCTGGCCCACCGTGGCCGCGAGGCTCACGATGCGCCCGGTCTGGGGCACCACCACCCGGCCTTCGCCCCCGGCGGCCGAGGCCACGGTGCCGTAGAGGGTCAGCCGGTTATAGGTATCGGAGTAGCCGGCCAGGGCCGTGCGCACCCCGAACAGGAACTGGCTTTCCTTGGGCAACGCCACGGCATCGGTCATGGCCACACCGCTGGAAGCGTGGGCCGCGTCGCCGTGGTCTTCGCCACCGTGCGCCCACAGCGCGGCGGGCGGGGGCAGCAGCACGGAAAAGGCCAGCCCGAGGGCGGCCGTGGCGGCGAGAAACTTATGCGTGGTTTTCATAAACAGCGGGCGTTGAAGTGGGGACGGCAGCTACCGGGCGACGGCGGCGCATAACCAGGGCGGTGGCGGCAATGCCCAGCGCGAAGGCCCCGAAGAGCAGCAGCACGGTTTTCCAAGAGCCGATGAGGGGCGCGGCGGCAGTGGCCGGGGCCGCCGCCACGGGCAGCAGCTTGCCGACTTCGATGCCGGAGAGCAGCATCAAATCGGCCTTGTCGCCGGCCACGATGTTCACGGCCAGGCTGTATTTCTTATTGGCCGGGAACGTGCCCTCGACCAGGTAGGCCCCCGGCGACTTTTCAGATACCGAGAATTTCAGGTCGGCCGCTTCCGGGCAGGTCACCGTCAGCTTGGCCCCCTTGATGGGCGCGTTGGTGGCGTAGTCCGATACAAACAGCCGCATGTCGGCGTCTTCGCCTTTTTTCAGGGGCTCGAAGCGCAGCAGCAGCTCGAAGCTTTCGGACAGGGCGGCTACCGAGAAAGTGGTGGCCACTGCCCCGGCCGAGGGCTTGGCCGCGTCGCCGTGGTCTTCGCCGCCATGGGCGCGGGCCCCGGTGGCCAGCAGCAGGGCCAGCAAAAGCAGGAGGAGATTCTTCATTATTGTCCCCGCAGGTAGTTAAGTGCAACGATGGCCTGACGGTAGTCGCGGATGGTGGTCAGGTAGGTATTCTGAATGGTAAAGGCCTGGTTCAGGCTTTGAATCAGCACGAGGTAGCTGATTTCGCCGGCCTTGAACAGGCGCTGCGACTGGCTGATGATGGCCCGCGACTGGGGCAGGC
The DNA here is from genome assembly GCF_030580955.1 of Hymenobacter convexus. Taxonomy (GTDB): domain Bacteria; phylum Bacteroidota; class Bacteroidia; order Cytophagales; family Hymenobacteraceae; genus Hymenobacter. The sequence goes on from NZ_JAUQON010000016.1 coordinate 138,012, forward strand.
CGGTCTGCTCGTAGTAGGTCAGCGAGGCGGCGAACTTGCGCGTGTCGGCCACCGCCTGCTGGTACTGGGTGCCCAGGTCGAGGCGCTGCACCTGCAGCTGGGCCTGCGCGGCCTTGCTGCGCGCCGTGGCTGCTTGCAGCTGGGAGCGGTAGGTCCAGAACCAGATGGGCACCGACACGCCGAACTGGAAGCGGTAGCGGTAGGGCGAGTCGCCGTAGGCCTGGTTCTGATAGCCCAGCGTCAGGGCCGGGGTGCGCCGCGCCCGCACCAGGCTGATGCCCGACTGGCTCAGCGCCACGTTCTGGCCGTAGTAGGCCAGCGTGGGGCTCAGGGCCACGGCGGCGCTGTCCTGCGTGGGCAGCGTGCCCAGCAGCTCCGCGCCGGCGCGGGCCAGCTCGGGGCCGGTCTGGCGCAGGTCAGTATCGGCCGTGAGGTTGGCTTCCGGCTGCCCGAGCAGCAGGCCCAGCCGCCGCTG
>NZ_JAUQON010000017.1 GCF_030580955.1 Hymenobacter convexus
GTGCCGCCGCCCGCCCCCTCAACCGCCGCGGCGGCCGGGGCCCGGCCGGCGAGGGCGGCGCAGCTCCGGCAGCGCCCGCGCCGGCGGGTTCGTAGTTGGCCCGTTGTATTGTTTTTGAATGCTAATTCTTCGCATGAACCAGCGTTTTGCCTTCCGGGCGGCCATTGTGGCCGTGCTTCTTTGCGTGCTTTCGGCCTGCGACCCCAACCGGGTGTTCGAGCAGAACATCGACTTCCCGAATAACTCCTGGGATGTGCAGCAGAAGCCTTCCTTCACCTTCGCCATCGAGGACACGACGGCCCTGTACGATGTGCATTTCAACGTGCGCCACGCCTCGGCCTACGGCTACTATAACCTCTATGTGAAGCACACCCTGACCGGCCCCGCCGGACCGGTGGGCCAGCCCGGCCTGCACCAAATGCTGCTGATGGACCCCAAAACCGGCGAGCCCAAAGGCAGCGGCACCGGCGACATCTACGACATCCAGTTTCTGGCCCTGCCCAAGCAGCATTTCGCCAAAGCCGGTAACTACACCCTCACTTTGGAGCAGTACATGCGCCAGGACCAGCTGCCGGGGCTAATGGCCATGGGCGTAGAAGTGACGAAGCACGTGGAGAAGAAGTAGGCTGGTGCCGCTAAGTCGGTAAAAAAAGCACGTCATGCTGAGCGTAGTCGAAGCATCTCTACCGCAGTAGTAATCCCTTTCGATTGGATTAGTTACGCGGTAGAGATGCTTCGGCTGCGCTCAGCATGACGTGCTTTTTTGTTCTACAACCCTGCTGCCTACTTATTGAATACGGGTGACGTCCACGGCGTTCGGGCCTTTTTTGCCGGCTTTGATGTTGAACTGAACCCGGTCGCCTTCCTGAATTTCGTGGATGAGGCCGGTTTGGTGGACGAATATTTCTTCCTGGTTATCGTCGGCGATGATGAAGCCGAAGCCTTTGGTGTCGTTGAAAAACTTAACGGTGCCGGTAAGCATGTGCGTGGGGAATGAAAATGAAGGGACGGGAATAAGACCCGGCGCCGGGCCAGGGGCTCAGCTTGGGCAAAGGTAAAATGGGCACGCTGAACCGCGGCTGCACCGGCGCGTATAGCCAGGGAGTTTATTCCTCACCGATTCCCGCCCCCGTCATTATGGACAACGAGCAACTGAACCTCAACACCGAGCCCAACGACATCGCCGGCAACCGCATCGACGGGCCGGTGGGCAACACCGCCACCCAGCACACCGCACCGGGCGCCGGGGTGGGCCAGCCCGGCGGGCCACCCGCCTCGCAAAAAGCCCCCGGCGCCACCCCGGACGTGAGCAGCCCCGCCGCTCCAGCGTCGAGCGAGTCGTTGGCCGCGTCGGAAACCAGCGTAGGCCAAGGGGCTGTGGAAGTTGACCCGCAGCCCCAGGAAAACAAAGAGGCCGACCCCGCCGACCTGGTGCCGGAAGGCGCTTACGGTGGCAATTTCAGCAACAGCACCCAGGACAGCTACCACGACCAGGCCCGCCGCGACAACCAGGACAGCGACGCCAGCCGCGGCGAATTTGGCGCGCAGGACCTAGGCGGCACCACCCACGGCGGCTTCGGCAATCAGAACCGGCTGGCCGACTACGAGCCCCGCGACAGTGCCGAGGACCGGTACTACGGCGGCCCCGGCGCCCCCGGCCCCCAGGACAATGCCTACCGCAGCTACGACGGCCGCGACCAGCGCCCCGACTCCCGCACCGAATACGGCTTCGAGGCCGGTACCACCGCTGGTCTTGACCCCAGCGCGAAAACGGCCGACACCAACGACAACGGCTCCCCGAAGGGCACCGACAGCGGCTACGCCAGCGACTATGGCCACACGTCGCTTCGGGCAGCCGCCAGCAGCACCCCGCAAGGCGATGCCGCTGGCCTCGACCGCCGCAACCAGACCGAGGATTACATGCCCGCGCCCGCCAGCCCCGCCAATGCCACCGCCGGCACCGCCAACCCCGAAGCCGGCAGCCAGCACCCCGCCAGTGGCCAGGGCTACGGCGACCGGGGCCGCAACCAGCCCAACGAAACCGCCAACCCCAGCACCGGCGACGCCCGCAACGGCTACAACAGCGCCGAGGCCAACAAGGGGGATGAAAACAAGGGCATCGGCTCGAAAGGCGGGTCGTACAACGACCAGTACGACGACAGCCAGCCCAACAGCCGCGCCGGCTCGCCGGCCAAAGGTGAGGAGCGCACCGAAGACCGCAGCCAGAACTACGGCACCGGTGCCCGCGCCGTAAACCGTACTTCAGAAGAAAACGCCGCCGACCACGGCGCGCCCCAGCGCAACGCCGGCCGCGACGGTGCCGCAGACGAATAAGCAGCTTGGTTTGAATTTGCATCAAAAAAGCCCCGTTGGATTTCCAACGGGGCTTTTTTGGTAAGTAAGCCGGCGCTATTTCGTGCCGCCAACCGGGCTTTCGGGCTTTTGCGAAGGGCTGGTGGCTTGCTGCATGGGGTTGGGCAGGGTTTGTTGCTGCTGCTGAAAAAGTTCGAAGCGGGAAGCGGTGGGCTGGCGGGGGAAGGCGTTGTTGCTCAGGTCCGTGTCGGCCGTCTGCTGGAAGGGGTCCAGGACGAAGCTGATAACGGGCTTTTGCGTCACGAGCACCTTGGTGACCTGAGCGTTGTTCTTGCGCCAGATTTCGGCCGGGATGGTCTGGATTTCCTGTGAGTTGTCGGCGTAGGTGAGCTGGACGATGACGGGCATCACCAGCCCGCCCACGTTGCGCAGGGCCAGCTCGTAGAAGTACTGCGGCCCGCCCAGGCGCTTTTGCTGCTCGGGCGAGAGCCCAGCCAGGTAGGCCTGGTAGCGCTGCTGGTCGGCGGGCGTGACGGCCAGCGGGTCAAAGCCGTTGTAGAAGTCCTTGAGCTCAGGCTTTCCCTCCACCAGCGTTTTGGCGATGTCCAGGGCATTGCGCTGGGCAGAAATGGACGGCGCGGCGGCGGCCAGGGCCTGCTGCTGGCGGGCCTTTTCCACGGCGGGGTTGCCCGTGGCGGGCTGGTAGGCTTTCACCGACTCGAGGGCCAAGTCGCAGCGGTCGGTGGTGTAGAACCAGCCGCGCCAGAACCAGTCCAAGTCCACGGCTGAAGCGTCCTCCATCGTGCGGAAAAAGTCGGCGGGGGCGGGGTGCTTGTAGGCCCAACGCTGGGCGTAGGTCTTGAAGGCGTGGTCGAACAGCTCCCGGCCCATCACCGTTTCGCGCAGGATGTTGAGGGCGGTGGCCGGCTTGGCGTAAGCATTGGGTCCGAACTGCAGCACCGACTCCGAGTTGGTCATAATTGGGGTTTGCAGGCTCTTGTCGGTGCGCATGTATTCCACGATGCTGGCGGGTTCGCCCAGGCGAGTGGGGTAAGTGCGCTCCCACTCCAGCTCCGTGAGGTACTCCAGGAAGCTGTTCAGGCCCTCGTCCATCCAGCTCCACTGCCGCTCGTCGGAGTTCACCATCATGGGGAAGAAGTTGTGGCCCACTTCGTGAATAATCGTCCCAATCATTCCATATTTCCGCTGCGCCGAGTACGTGCCGTCCTTCTCGGGACGGCCGGGGTTGAAGCACAGCATCGGGTACTCCATGCCGCCGATGGGGCCGTGCACCGAAATGGCCACCGGGTATTGGTACGGGATGGTGCGCCGGGAATACGACCGGATGGTGTGCGCCACCACTTCGGTTGAGTACTGGCCCCACAGCGGGTTGCCTTCTTTGGGGTAGTAGCTCATGCACAGCACCGACCGGCCTTCCTGCTCGATTTGCATGGCGTCCCAGATGAACTTGCGCGAGCTGACCCAGGCGAAGTCGCGCACGTTTTTGGCGGCGAATTTCCAGGTTTTGGTAGCCGTGGCGCGGCTGGCCTCGTTCTTCACGGCCTCGTCCTGCGTGATGATGAGCACGGGTTTGGTGGCTGTTTTGGCGGCGGCCAGGCGCTTTAGCTGCGTGGCGCTGAGCACCTGGGTGGCGTTCTGGAGCGTGCCGGTGGCGCCCACCACGTGGTCGGCCGGCGCGGTGATGCTCACCCGGTAGTCGCCAAAGGGCAGCGCAAACTCACCGCTGCCCAGAAACTGCTTGTGCTGCCAGCCCTGGTTATCGGAGTACACGGCCATGCGCGGGTACCACTGGGCAATTTCGTATAGGTAGTTTTTGTCCTCGGGGAAATACTCCCAGCCGTTGCGGCGGGGGCGCGTGCCGTTCACGTTGTAGTGCCACCGCACGTTGAACGCGAATGCCTGGCCCGGCCGTAGCGGCGTGGGCAAATCCACGCGCATCATGGTGTAATTGGTCACCGTGTGCAGGGCTTTGCCGTCTTTGCCGGTCACGCTCTCAATCTTGAAGCCGCCGTCGAAACTCGGCAGCAGGGTTTCCAGCGCGGCAAAGCTCATTTTGTCCTGCAGCTGGCCGACTTCCGTGGTGGCCGTTATCGAGTTCTTGGCCAGCACGTTCTGGTCGAGCTGCACCCACAGGTAAGGCAGCGTATCGGGCGAGCGGTTGGTGTAGGTGATGGTTTCGTGGCCGCTCACGGCCTGCCGGGCGTCGTCCAGCGTAACGCTGATGTCGTAGTCGGCGCGCTGCTGCCAGTACTCCGGGCCGGGCGCGCCGCTGGCCGTGCGGTAGGCGTTGGGCGTGGGCAGCATCGTTTCGAGCTGCGCGAATTTGTCGGTGCCCGAGTTGGTGGTTTGGGCCTGCGCGGCCGCGAGGGGCAGCAGCGCAAAGCTCAGCAGCGCCGTGCAGCGCCGGGGAAAAAGGGAAACGGGTAAGCAGTTTTGCATCCCCTAAGGTAGTACCCCATTGCGCGTTCGAACCGATTCGCTTGTCATCCTGAGCGCAGTGAAGGACCTTCTCACGCCTGCGCAATTTGTTCAGGCGTGAGAAGGTCCTTCGCTGCGCTCAGGATGACAAGCGAATTTATGCGCACCCTCTACCGGTGCACCTTCACCTTGATATCGTACTGATAGCGCGGCTGCCCGCCCAGCGGAATGGCGAAGAAGGGCAGGGCGGTATCGTACTGGTCGGTCACGTACATCACCATGTCGTTGGGGGCGGGCTTGGTGGACGTGAGACGGAAATCGAGGCTGAGGCCGTGCTCTTTGTCGGCAATGGGCAGGGTGCTGCTGGTCCATTCGCCGTCGCCGCTCATGGCGCCAGGCTGGCCGTTTTTGGCAATGCTGAACACGTTGAGCGTGGCCGCGTTGTCCACATCAAAATTGCTCTGCTTGATGCTCACCACCTTGTCGTTGACGAAAGGGTAGAGGTGCACCGTGGTTTTGCTGGCCGTGGCCGGCAGGCGGAAGCAGTACTCGTAGGTGAAGGCATTGCCGCCCTCTACCGACACGTTGGCCGTAGGGCTGGTGCTGAAAAAGTAGCGGTACAGGTTGCCGTCGTTGCCGGTGAGGCCCCGCGCCACCAGCTTGAAGACGCGGCCTTTAAATTCGTCCACCTGCTCGCCTTCCAGCGGGTTGAGCGGACCGAAGGTATACCACTTGCCATCGTATTTGGCGTCGTTGCCGAAGGTCTGGCTTTTGAGCAGGCGGCCGGTGGGGTTGGGGTTGGTGGGGCGCGGGTCGCGGGCCTGCGGGCCGCTGAAGGTGCCCGGGCCGCCGTAGAGGCTGAATGAGGTGGTGGTGTTGGCGGCGCCTTTCAGGTCGTCGTTTTTGCCGCCGCAGTCGGGGTCCCACACGCGAATGTAAACGGGCGTGCGCTGGTTATCAGGAATAAGGAAGAAGAACGTCTGGCTGAAATCGTCGTCGCCCCACATCTTGTCCGACTGCGCGCCGAAGGTAACCAGGCTCTCCACCCGCTCGCCGGGGTTGGGCACGGCCTGGGCCTGGGCGCCGGCCACTGGCGCGACTAGCAGTGCCACCAAGGCACTATGTAATAAGAAACGGTGTTTTCCCATGCAGCCAAGATACCGTATGCGGGCCAATTGCCTCCTCCGGGCCGAGGTATTACGCCGGTAAGTAGCCGGAATCAGTTGCTAAATTGTATGTTTACGGTTCGTTAGTCCCTGCGCCCATGCCTGCTGCCGTTCGCGCCACCTCAGATTTCTTCGACCAACTGACTAATGACCTGCTGGTGCTGCGGGTGATGGCGCAGCAGCGTTTTCGTCCCCTGAGCGCCGAGGAACTCAACCGCCGGCCCAGCCCCAGCCGCTGGAGCGCCGGCCAGTGCCTCGAACACCTCAACATCGTGGGCGGCTACTACTTGCCCAGCATCGCGGCCCGCATTGCCAAGGCGCAGGCCCGGGGCTCCAAGCCCGCGCCTTTTGTGAAGCAGGGCTATATCGGCCGCCGGTTTATTGAGGCCATGCGGACGCCCGCCAGCGTCAAAACCTACACCTCGCCCCAGCGCTACGCGCCCACCGGCACCCGGCTGCCGCGCACCGTGGCCGAGGTTTTCAGCCGCCAGATTGACGAGCTGCTGCGCCTCACGCTGCTGGCCCGCCAGGTAAACGCCAACGCCGTGCGGATTCCCAACGCCATTTTTCCGCTGCTGCTGTTTCGCCTCACCGACCAGCTGGAGTTTATGGTGGTGCACATTCAGCGGCACGTGGCCCAGGCCGAGGCCGTGCTGGCGGGCAACGGCGTGGCCAGCAACGCCAAGGCCGCCTAGTCCCGTAATAGAATCCAAATTCAGTAAAAAGCCCGTTCCAGATTAGTGGAACGGGCTTTTTTGATGTGTTCGTTAAAGGAGCCAGAACGTCCTGCTTCGGCGGCGCTCAGCAGGACGTTCGGTTTTGCCTGTACAATCTCACCGTCTTACTTGCTGCCGAAGAAGTAGTTGGCCGCCAGCTGAAAGCCACGGTTGTAGATTTTGCCGTTGGTTTCGTTGCCATCCGGGTCGTTAGGAGTCAGGTTCAGCAAGCCAAGGCCGTAGCCCAACTGCGCCTGAAACGGGCCGAAGCGGTAGCCCACGCCGGCATTCAGGCCGGCATCGAACCGGCGGAAGGTGGCAATGACCGTTGGGGAGCTGTTGATGCCGTTATTCGACGCGTTGTTCAGCTGCTCGTTGGCATTCTGCCGGCTGCCGTATTCAATGGTGAGCGCGACAGGAAAGGAATTGGCGGCCCCCGTTATCAGCACGTCGGGGTCATTGCTGGTGATGGTGAGGTTGCTGGTGCCGCTGCCGCCCACCCCAAAAGCCACGTAAGGCCCGGCAAACAGTTGAAAGCCATGGTCTTCCTGAGAAGTGTAAACCACGTTCAGCGGAATTTCGAGGTAGTTAAGCTTGGGTTTGGCCACGTAGTTGACGGTGGTGACGTAGGGCACCGAGGTGTTGTCGACGGCCGAAAACTTCAATTCGGCGCCTTTCTGGCTGAACAGCAGCGAGGGCTGGAAGGCGATTTTGCCGAAGCTCATGTTGAGCGTGCCGCCCACCTGTACCCCGGTCAGGGCCTTGGCTTCGTTGGAAAGGCCCACCGGAATGTTGGGGTACTGGTAGGAAAAGGTCGAGATGTTCAGGCCCAGCCGGGGCCCGAATTCGATAGACGACTGCGCCTGGGCGGTGGTAGCCGCGCCGACGATACCCGCCGTGAGCAGGAGTGCAGAGAAAAGGTTTTTCATGAATGAGGAAAATTGGAAAGGGTAAAAAAGTGGAAAAAGGCCGGTTTTCCGGCTTGGACATGAGCGACAAAGGTAAGGCCGCCGCCCGGACGGGCCACCCAACGGAATAGCCGCCGGAATTCGTGTGGGCCGTGTGCAATAAAACCGCGCCGGGCATCTTTATAACCTCAACCTTTTCCTCGCGTTTGCCTTAGCCTATGCGTTTTCTCCTTTTTGCCTGCCTGCTTCTGACCATGTTTTTCAGCGCCGACTCTGCTTCGCCCCCGCCATCCGGGCCCTACGCGGCGCGCTGGAAAAAAATTGACGCGTTGCTGGCCAAAAACCAGACGGCTACGGCCGCGCCGCTGGTGCAGGCCATTTATCAACAAGCAAAAAAAGCCGGCGATGACCCCGCTTACGTGCGGGCGCTGCTCTACAAAATCCGGCTGTTGCAAGCCCGGGAGGAAGACGACACCGAGAAATCCATTGGCCTGCTTGAAACGGAGCTGAAAACGGCCACTTTCCCGGCCCGGCCCATCTTGCACTCGCTGCTGGCCGAGCTTTACGTCAACTACCTCAACCAAAACCGCTACCGCCTCTACCAGCGCACGGCCGGCGCCAAACCCACCCTCGACGACCAAAAAACGGCCGACGGCGGCACTGGCCTCGCCACCTGGGACATGGGCCGGTTGGGCACGGCCATCGTGCGGCATTACTACCAGTCGGTGGAAGACGAGCCTCAGCGCCAACTCAAAACCACGCTTGCGCAACTCGGCGACCTGGCCACGGCCGGCGACGCCGAAGGCCGCGCCCTGCGCCCCACGCTCTACGACCTGCTGGCCCAGCGCGCCATTGAGGGCCTGAAAAACGAGGAGCTGTACATCACCAAGCCCGAGCAGCAGTTTCAGCTCATTGAGCCCAAGCTGTTTGGCACCGCCCAGGAGTTTGCCGCGTTGAAGCTGACGGCTCCGGCCGGCGACTCACTCAACGGCCAGTTTCATGCGCTGCAATTATTGCAGCGCCTCACCGCGGCGCGCCAGCAGGCCAGCTTGGTAGGCACGGCCCCGCAGGTCCTCGCGGCCTTGGCCGATGTTGACCTGCTGCGCCTCGACTACCTCGATGGCCTGGCAGAAGGCACGGACCTGGCCGCGCAGTACCTGCCCGCGCTGGAGCGCATGGCCGAAACGTATAAACCCTTGCCCATCAGTACTGAATTTATGGCGCGGCGGGCCGAGGCAATACGCGAAGCCGGCGACAACGTGGCGGCTGTGCAGCTGGCCCGCGAGGCCGAAGCCCGGTTTCCGAAGTCGCGCGGCGCGGCGCGGGCCCGGCAGCTGCGCGCCGAGATTGAGATGCCCGAGGTGGCGTTTTCGGCGGCTGAGGTGGTGGTGCCCAACCAGCCCTGGCGGCTCGACGTGGTGGCCCGCAACGCCACCAGCCTGCATGCCTGGGCCTACCGCATCCCGCTGAAGGCCTGGCAGGCAGGGGATGAAAACGACGGCCGGCCAGTGGCCAAGCGCTACGCCCGCGCCTTGCGGGCCGCGCCGGCTACCAGCTGGGCGGTGCCCGCGCCCGCGCATGCGCAGGACTACAAGGACCAGAAGTTTGCGGTGGCGGGCGCGGCCTTGCCCGCGGGCTACTACGTCGTCCTCATCAGCAACCAGGCCACCGAGCCGCTGGGCAAGCGGGCCGGGACCGTCACGGCGTCGGCGCTGGTGGCGGTGAGTAGCCTGAGTGCCACCTGGCGCAAAAACCCCGATAACGGCGAAACCAACCTGTTGGTGCTGAACCGCCAGAGCGGGCAACTGCTGGCCGGCGCGAAAGCGCAGGGCCGCTACGGCCGCTACATCAGCAAGCTGAACCGCACCACCTACCGCCTGGGCGCGGCCCGGGTGTCGGACGCCGGGGGCCGCACGACCCTGCCTGCACCAGAGGCTGGCCCGGCTGGCTCCAACACCGAAATACTGGAGGGCGCGTGGCTGACACAGGGGAATGACTCGCTGTGGCTGCCCATTTCCAACCCCTACCTCGGGCCGATGAAGCAGCGGGCGATGCCACCGCAACGCCGCATCTTCCTCTTCACCGACCGCGCCATTTACCGGCCCGGACAAACGGTGTATTTCAAGGGGATTTTCACCGAGAGCCAAAACGGCAAAGCCCACCTGCTCAAGAACGAGCCGGGGAGCGTGCGGCTGCTGGACGTGAACGGCCAGACCGTGCAGACGCGGGATTTCACCACTTCCGATTTCGGCAGCTTCAATAATTCGCTGGTGCTGCCGGCGGGCCTGCTGAATGGCGAGTTTCAGTTGCGCACCGACCACGGCGGCATCAGCATTGCGGTGGAAGACTACAAGCGGCCCACCTTCCTGGTTAGCATTGATTCGGTGCCGGGCCGGCCGCAGCTGGGCCAGCCGCTCACCGTGGGCGGGCGGGCCCGGGCCTACGCCGGGCCCGCCACCGACGGCGCTACGGTGAGCTACCGCGTGACGCGCCGCGAGCTGTTTCCACTGTTTGACTACGGCTACGGCGGGCGCGGGCGTTACCTGCCCGGCGGCAACCGTGGCACCCAGGAAATTGCCCACGGCACCGCCACCACCGACGCCGAAGGCCGGTTCAGCATCACCTTCACGCCGCCGCTGGTGCCCAAGCCCACCGGCCGGCGTTGGGAGCCCGGCTACCTGTTCGAAATCACCGCCGATGTGACCGACGCGGCCGGCGAAACCCGCACCGGCACCCGCAGCGTTTCCATCGGCCGCAACCCGCTCAGCCTCCAACTCACCGGCCCCGACGAGGTGGATAAGCAGCACCTGCCCGCCTTCCGCCTGCTGAGCACCAACGCCACCGGCGAGCCGCTGCCCGCCACCGGCACCCTGCGCCTGCTGGCCCGCCGCTACCGGCCCAACCCGCCCGGCGTGCCCGGCCCGGCGCCCGAAACCGAGGAAAACGAGCTCCCCGCCGAACTGGTGAAAACGCTGGCCTTCGACACCAAAACCAGCCCGGTGCTCGACCTGCAAGCCGCGCTGGCCGCTCTGCCCACCGGCCGCTACCGCCTCGAAGCCTTCGCGGCCGAAACTGATACGGCCCGGCACGATTTCACGCTCTACGATTCGCAGGCGGCCACCGTGCCTTTTGCTACGCCCGACTGGTTTGTGGCCACGGCCGATACCGTGGCGCCCGGCCAGTCAGCAACTTTGCTGCTGGGCAGCAGTGAAGCCGATGCCCGCATCCTGCTGGAAGTGGAGCGCGAAGGCCAGCTGCTGCGCTCCGAATGGCTGACGCTGCGCGCCAACGAGCAGCGCCGCCTCAGCATCGAGAGCGGCTCGGCCACGGCCGTGGGCCCGCTCTACATCCACACGCTGCAGGTGCGCGACGGCCGCCTCTACCGTCACGATGCCATCGTGCAGGTGACCGAGAAGCCGCAGCCGCTCCGGCTCAGCATAGCCACCTTCCGCGACAAGCTCCAGCCGGGGCAGAAGGAAACCTGGCGCGTGAGCATTCACCAGGCCAACGGCCAGCCCGCCACGGCCGAGCTGCTGGCCACGCTCTATGACCAGAGCCTGGACGTGTTCCGGCCGCACAGCTTTATGGGGCTGGATTTTGGGCGGGCGTATTACCCGGCGCGGTTTGGGTGGATGGGGGATTTTGAGGAGGTGAATTCGACGGAGATTATTCAGCCGGGGAACTCAGATTCGGCAGGCGGCAATTCGTTGGATGAAAAGAACTATCCAACATTGAAAACCTGGGCTGACTTTGAAGCGAAAGCAGATTATATCAAGGCTTATGTAGTCGCTGATATGGAAAGCAAATCAGCAGATGACAGACCGGGAAATGCCCGGATGATGATGGCTGCCCCAGCGCCAATGGCATCAGGCGTTCGGATGGCATCGCAGAAGCAGGGGGTGGCTAGTTCGGTAGGGAGCGGCTATGTTGGCCCAAGCGCTATGGTGAGCCAACAAAAAGAGCCTGCTGCCCCCAACCTCTCCGCCGTGCCCACCCGTTCCGATTTCCGCGAAACGGCCTTCTGGATGCCGGCTCTGCACACCGATAAGAACGGCGACGTGGTGCTCGAATTCCAGATGCCCGAGGCCGTGACGCGCTGGCAGCTGCTGGCCCTGGCCCACGACCAGAGCCTGCACTGTGGCCAGCTGGCCCGTCAGCTCGTCACCCAAAAGGAAATCCAGATTACACCCAACGCGCCGCGCTTCCTGCGGCAGGGCGACACCTTCACCTTCCCCGCCAAGTTCTCGAACCTGACCGACCACGCCACCAGCGGCACCGCCCAGCTCTTCCTCCTCGACGCCGCCACCGGCCAGGACCTCACCAGCCAGCTACTGAAGGGACCGGCGCAGCAAAGTGTATCGGCTGCCGCGCACCAAAGCACCCCGCTGGGCTGGGAACTCAGCCTGCCGAGTGATTTCGCGCCGGCCGCGGTGACGTACCGCGTGGTAGCGCAGGCTGGGGATAAGGAAGAGGGAAAAGGGGATAAGAAGAGCAAGAAAAAAGGTCGTCAGGCTCCCCTCTCCGCTGGGAATGCGACTGAGCATTCTTCGGGGACGGGGGTGAGGTTTTCGGACGGCGAGGAAAACACCCTGCCCGTCCTCCCCAACCGCATTTTGCTCACCGAAAGCCTGCCGCTGCCCATCGTGGGGCCCGGCACGCGCACCTTCGAGCTGAGCAAGCTCACGAGCTCCAACAGCACCACGCGCCGTAACTACAGCCTCACGCTGGAAATGACGGCCAACCCCGCCTGGTACGCCGTGCAAAGCCTGCCCTACCTGATGGAGTATCCCTACGAGTGCTCTGAGCAAACCTTCAGCCGCCTCTACGCCAACCTGCTGGCCGCCCAGATTCTCAGGGCCAACCCGCGCTTCAAAACCGTGCTGGCTGAGTGGACGCGCCAGGCCCAAAGCGGCACCCCTGCCCAGAAAAACGCCCTCAGTAGCCAGCTGGCCCAAAACCAGGAGCTGAAAAACCTGCTGCTCCAGGAAACGCCGTGGGTGCGCGACGCCCAGGGCGAAACCGAGCGGCTGGCCCGCCTCACCGAGCTGTTCGGCGAAACGCGGCTGGCCGGCGAAACCAGCCGCGCCCTGCTCAAGCTGCGCAAAATGCAGCTGCCCAGCGGCGCCTTTCCGTGGTTTGAAAAAATGCCCGACGACCGGTACATCACCCAGCTCATCGTGGCCGGCTTCGGCAAGCTGAAAAAGCTGGGCGCCTTCGATGCCGAGAAAGACGACACGGGCCGCGAAATCCTGACCAACGCCCTGCGCTACCTCGACGCCGCGCTGGCCGACGACTACGCCCGCCTGCGCAAAACCAAGAACGTGAAGCTGGCCGAAAATCACCTCGACGACGAGCAGATTCAGGCGCTCTACGCCCGCAGCTTCTGGCCCCAGCCGGCCGAAGCGGCCAGTGCCAAAGCCTCATTCGCCTACTACCGCGAGCAGGCCGCCAAGTACTGGCCCGCCCAAACGCGCTACCTGCAGGCCCAAACCGCCCTGGCCCTGTTCCGCCACGACGCCAAGGCTCCGGCCGCCGCTGAGATTCTGCGCGGCCTCTCGGAAAACGCCCTGCACTCGCCCGAGCTGGGCATGTACTGGAAGGAAGTGCGCGGCGGCTACTACTGGCGCGAAGCCCCCGCCGAAACCCAGGCCACCCTCATCGAAGCCTTCGACGAAGTGCGCCACGACCAAAAAGCCGTGGACGAGATGAAGCTCTGGTTGCTCAAGCAGAAGCAGGCGCACAGCTGGGAAAGCACCCGCGCCACCGCCGACGCCTGCTACGCCCTGCTGCTGCGCGGCTCCGACTGGCTCACGCCCGCCCAGCCCCTGCAAATCACCGTTGGCGGCCAGTCCGTGAAGCCCGAGGCGGCGCAGGCCGGCACCGGCTACTTCAAAACCAGCTGGCCTGCCGCCGAGGTGCTGCCCGCGCAGGGCAAAGTCACAGTAAATAAGCCCGACGCCGGTGTGGCCTGGGGCGCGCTCTACTGGCAGTATTTCGAAGACCTCGACAAGGTGACGGCCGCCGCCACGCCGCTCAGCCTGGAGCGCGAGCTCTACCGCGAAACCCGCACGGCCGGCGGCCCGGTGCTGGAAAAGCTTACCGCCACGTCTCCCCTCAAAATTGGCGATGCGCTGGTGGTGCGCCTCGTGCTCCGCACCGACCGCGCCCTTGAATACGTGCACCTCAAAGACCAGCGCGCCGCCGGCCTCGAACCCATCGCCCAGACCAGCGGCTACCGTTACCAGAACGGCCTAGGCTACTACGAGAGCCCCCGCGACGCTGCCACAAACTTTTTCCTGAGCGAGGTGCCGCGTGGCACCCACGTCTTCGAATACCGACTGCGGGCCAGCCAGGCCGGCGACTTCTCCGGTGGCCTCAGCCAGGTGCAGTGCCTGTACGCACCCGAGTTTGGGGCGCATTCGGCCGGCGGGCGACTGCGGATAGCGCGGTAGCCGCTTATCGGGGTAAAATAGGCCGCTGGGCCTCAGAAATGGCCCCTATGGCGTTTAAAACCACTTTGGGCTTGCATTTAAACGGGGTGGCGTGTAGATTTGTCTTCCGTTGGTTTTACATTATTCGTTTATGAAGCATCTGTTAGTAGTCCTTTTGGCCTTGCTCACGTGGAGCAATGTTCAAGCCCAAAACGAGAAGCAAACCCCCGTTACCAAGCTCCCCGGCGAAGAAAACCTCAGCCTCCGCGAGCGCGCCGAACGTGATTTTCTGATGCCGGTGCGCCGCAAGAAAATCGTGGTGGAAGCCCCCAAAGCCAGCGCCGAAGAAAGCACCTCCGCCCCCGAGTCCGACGCTTCTGCCCATTACTCCGAAGCCACCGACGAATCGGCCGCCGTCACGGCCCGCACCGCCCGCAGCTACGAAGCCAGCCACGCCGAAGCCCGCGCCGCCCGCCGGGCCGCCGCCCGCCGCGAAGAGGCCCGGGCCGAAGCCCGGGCCGAGGCCAGAGCTGAAGCCCGCGCCGAGGCCCGCCGCGCCGCCCGCCACAAATCGAAGTCGCATAAGTCGTCGTCGCACAGCAGCAAGTCGAAGTCGAGCAAGTCGAAATCCAAAGCCAAATCGGAGTCGCACGCCAAGTCGAGCAAGTCAAAATCGAAGAGCAAGAGCAGCAAGGCCAAGGCTTCTTCCAAGAAGAGCAGCGCCAAGAAAAGCTCTTCACACAAGTCTTCCTCGAAGAAAAGCATGCCTTCCAAGTCGAAGAGCAAATCGAAGAAACACCGCCGCTAGGCCGCTTAACCGAGTTAAACGGAAACGCCCGACACTGCAGTGCCGGGCGTTTCCGTTTGTGGGGGAGTAAGAACGTGTTGTAGAGACGCGGCAATTCGCGTCTCGGCATTGAACCGCTTGCGTCCGGGGATGCGCCGAAGGCACAGGCGTAGAGACGCGAAGTGTCGCGTCTCTACGCCGTTCTAACCGAAAAAAGGCCCGGTCATCCATGAAGACGACCGGGCCTTTTTGCTGACTGCTGAAACCAGTTTACCGCTTGTTGCGCACGATGAAATTGTTGAATACGGCGGCGGTGTCTTCGGCGCCTTGCGCCACTAGAGCCACGCGCACGCCGCGGTCCCAGGGCGGGAGGTAGGTGCCGTTGAGGGAGAAGCTTTCGGTGGGCAGAGGCTGCCAGGTGGCGCCGTCGGTGCTGTAGGCGAAGCGGTAGCGCTGGCCGCCCCACACTTCGAGGCGCAGCGTGAGGGTGTCGCAGGGCTCCACGAAAAGCTGAGCCAGGCACTGCTGCTTGCCGCTCTTCACGTGCCATATTTGCACCTGGCCGTTGCCCGCCATCAGGGCCAGGGCGTTGTAGGGGTCGCCCACGGCGGCAATGCCGGCGTAAGTGTCGACGGGCAGGCTGGCGAAGTCGAGGGTAGTGGCGGCTTTGTAGGTGGCCACGTGGGTGCGGCGGGCCATCAAGTTGCCGAGGCGGCTGGAACTGGCGGCCAGGTGCAACTGGCCGCCGCGCACGGTGGTGGCGGGCCGGGGCGTCGTGATGGGCCACTGCCATTCCAGCCCCAATTGGTCGCCTTCAAATTCCTCGGCCACGTTGAGGCGGGCCACGTCGGTGAGCGGGGCGGCCTGGGGACTGCGGTTCACGAATTCGGGCCACTCCTGCTCGTTGAAGGTGAATTCGGAGAGGAGGCCCTGGCGGCCCACGAACTCGTGGCTATCGGCCAGGTAGGCGTGGTGGAGCAGGAACCAGCGGCCGTCCATTTCGGTTACGGTGCCGTGGCCGGGGCATTTCCACACGGTGTTGCGGTCGAGGATGGGGTTTTGCGGATGCTTTTCCCAAGGACCGAGCAGAGTGCGCGAGCGGGCCACGCCGGTGGCGTAGTTGCAGCCCTTGCCGCAGCAGGAGTTGCCGGCGTAGAAGTGGTAGAACCAGCCGTTGTGGCGCACCAAAGCGGAGCCTTCCACCAGCGGCCCTTCCCACTTTACGTCGTTGGTGAAGAGCTCAGTGGCTTCGCCGATGAGGGCGGTGCGGTCATCGTTAAGGCGCTGGGCCCAGATGGGGGTTTCCTGCTGACAGGAGTTGCCGTCTTCTTTCCAAACGAGGTAAAGGTCGCCGTGCTCGTCGGGCATGGCGAAGCCGTCGATGGAGCCGGCTTCCTGGCCCACCAAGGGGCCGTGGTCGCGGTAGGGGCCGGCGGGGTGGTCGGCGCTGGCCACGGCCACGCACAGCATACCGCCCTGCTTGCTGCGGGCGGTGTAGTAGAGGAAGGTGCGGCCGTTTTCGTGGTGAAACTCGGGGGCCCAGAAGTTGGAGCTGGCCCAGTCGGGCTGCTTGTCGGGGAAGACGTGGCCGACCAGTTCCCAGTCGAGCAGGTTCTTCGAAGAGAAGATGGGGAAGATGGCGCCCCACTCGGCGGTGGTGGCGCTGGCCCAGTAGGTATCGCCGATTTTGGTGACGGTAGGGTCGGGGAAGTCGCCGGGCAGCACCACGTGGTCGTAGGAGGTGCGGGCCGGCAACGATTGGGGGACGGCGCCCACGGAAACGGGGGCCAGCGGGGCGGTGAATTCTAGTTCGATGGACACGGTGGGAGGGTGCAAAGAGGATAGAAAAGAAAGCTTTCCCCGCAGGGCTCAGCTTTTCATGCTGGCAAGGTATGGATTTGATTTGAAACCCGCGCCAAAAATGGAATTTTTTAGGACGAGTTTCCTGAAAGAATCGGCGAATGATTGGTTTCGATAGGCGAAAGACAAGCGAATTAATACGTAGGATTTAAGTTGCTAAAGCCCGTTGACTGCTTATTAATGACTATATGTCGGTAAAGTAAAGCCCGGTAAGTACGTAAGCAGATTTTGGGCCAAGCTATTTTTACACGGGGTATTGAAAATGGTAGAAATTAAACTTTGCAAAGAATGGTAATTGTGTTGATTGTACGGTCGGGCTCATAATTAGAAGGGGCGTTGGGAAATAAAAGCATGTTTTTGATGAGCCAAGCATCTAGATGAAGAGGTCGGGCGCTGAAATGCACTGTTTTTAGAGTAACGGTGCCCCAAAAGTGAACGGAGTAAATTGGGGGCTGGGCAGGCGCGCGCCTGCCTGACGGCTTGCAAACAGCCGTGTGGCTGAGCAACAGGCAGATGCGCAAGATGCGGCCGTTGGGGTTATCCAATCTGATGGAAGTGCTCAAAAGGTCGGCCTGCGCCGAGGTAGCGCCTGAACTGGCCAAAAATGGCTTGACGGCGGCGCCGGTCACGTGCAAAAGCATTGACGAGCGAGGCTATCAGGCGCGGCTCTGGAAGCTGCTTTCGAGGGTGAAGCCTTAAGTGCGGCCGGGTTTCAGATTGACTTGGTAGGTGTAGGGTCGTAGGCTATCCAGAAGTCGTCGATGTCAGAGTAAAGACTTGCTGGGCCTTCGGTGCGGGCTGCTGAGCGCGGGCGCCGCTAGAGTAGAAACAGAAGCAGTAGTAGCGGGTAGGGGTGAAGGCTCATGGGAAGGAAAGGAACGGTCATGCTTCGGCTCCGCTCAGCATGACCGTTCCTTTTTATCTGCCCGCTAGCTAATGCATTAAAGCTGAATGCAAACAGACCAGCGCATTCTTACAGGAATTTCCGGCCCTCCACGATGACGGTTTTGCTGCTGGGCACGGGCTGCGTCACCACGCCGATGGCGCCGGGGGTTTGCGCAACGAATTCGGCCAGGTCGGCTTCGGAGTTGAAGAAGTTGGGGCCATCGGCACGGCCCTGAAACACCAGCGCCAGCCAATACTTATTCAGCTCGTTGGCGCTCATGTTGTAGATTTTCTTGCTGGTGTTCTGGCCGGTGGGGGTGTTGGGTTTCAGCAGCGCAATCACCACCTTGCTGCCGTCGGGCCAGCGCAGCTTTTCGCCGCGCATGGTGGCCTTGAGCTGCGTCAGGTTCATCTCGCTGGGCACGCCCCGGCCGTTGCCGATAATCACGAGGTTGGGGCCCTGCGCGCGGGCCGGGGTGTGGCTCATCACGCAGCCAAAAAGCAGGAAAAAGGTCAGTCGATATAGCCGGGCCATGTGCATCGCGAATTAAAAGCCAACGGCGATTTGAAAAGTTACCTTGTTCGCCACCGGGTACAGGTGGCTTTTGGTGCGCTGGTACTCCAGCTTCACCACGGCCAGGTAGCTGATTTCGTAGCGCATGCCGCCCACAAAGGATTGGGTTTCGTTGGCCATGAAGTACACTTCCTGGCCGGTGGTGTAGCGGATGTCGTCGAGGCGGATATAGGGCACGAACTTGTCAGTGAGGCGCAGGCCGGCATACGCATACGTGGCCATGGCGCGTTGGGTGCCCAGGCTGTCGGAGCGGTTGCTGGCCATGCTGCTTTCGGCCAGCAGCTCGAACTTCTTCGAGAAAACAGAGTCGTTGTAGGAAATGGAGCCCGTCAGGATGTTCTGGTTGATGCGTGTGAGGGCCGCCGGCATGATGCCGCCCGTGTGGCTGTGCCCGAGGCTGCCCTTCGAGATGGCGTCGTGGTAGAGCGAAGCGCTTAGGCGCATGCGGTCGGTGGGTTTGATATGCACGGCCAGCGTGAGGGACTTCACGGGGTTGTTGTCTTCCACGTCGCCCGCGCCGATGCCGTTGCCCACCATGGCGTCGTAGCCGAAGCGCAGGCGGCCCAGGTTTTGGCCCTGCAGGCTCACGCCCGTGGTGTGGAGCGGGATGATGCCCTGCTCGAACAGCAGGGGCCGGTCGATGGTGGGGAAAAATACCCGGCCGTGGTGGTAGGTGTCGTTCCAGTAGTTGATGGGCGTGTGGTGCTTGCCCAGCAGTACGCTGTGGTTGCCCACGTAGTTATACTTCAGCACGATGCGCTCAATGCTGATGTCAAAATCGGTGGGCGAATCGTGCGAGTACTTAAATACGGTTTCGCCCAGAAACGACAGGCGCTCCGTGATTTCAGAAGTGATGAACAAGTCCTGCTCGCCGAGGCCGAAGCTGACTTTGCCGTTTTGATAGGATGAATAGGCATCGGCGAAGCCCCGGATTTGCGTGCGCTGAGCCGCCGCGCGCGGGGCCGCGCCCAACAGCAGACCCAGAACTAGCAGAACGGTAAGCGGGTAAAAGTTTCGGTTCATACGGGGTGCTGCGCGGATGGGTAGAAAAGGGCGGGGCAGGCAGCAGGCCGGTTGAAGGAAGCGCTGCCATGGCTATTGTAATTTTAAGTTTATAAGGCACTATGTGGCGAAGGTGTCAAAGGTAATCCAAGAACAAGTTCTTTTAGCGCAGAAGATTAGCGGTTTTACCAAAGAAAGGAACTGCCGCCCGGTGGCTGGGCCACGGTAGCGGCCGGGGTTCATTCCAAAGTGCCTGTGGGCCTCCGCGGGCGGCCCAGTGTGAGTTGCAGGCTTGCTCAGGCGCCTGCATATCATATCGGGGCTGGTAGCCGAAGGGAGCGTTGCCGGGACCTGAAAACGCAGCCGCCCGCATCCTGGACGGGCAGCGGGCGAGTTTTGTCGGTTCGGAATACGACCAATGGATACTTCCGCGTTCAAAACCGGTTAACGACGAGCACTGCGTGTTTTTTTTATGATGAAAAATATTACTGCTTTCCTGCTGCTATTGCTGCCAGTTGGCGCATGGGGGCAACCAGGCGCTTTCAATAAGCACGGCTTTTACATCCCTCAGAATTTGGCCGAGGCCAACGCCCAGTTAGATAAAACGCTTACCGCCAAAGCCCGGGCAAAATTCAAGGCGCTGCAGGAAAGCGACTTTGAGAATATCAGCGGGCTGTTTATTGTCGGGGAATGGGATGACGGGGACAGCAGCCGGTTTGTGAAATTCCTGCGCCCGTATGTGAATCCGAAGCAGCAGACCTGGGGGTACCTGGATTGGCAAGTGCGCCAGCATCTGATTTACCTGTCTTACCTGCGGCACCTCAACAATCAGCCGTTTGATTTGGCTAAGGAAGCCGGTAGGATGGACGCCAAAGCCGATTCTGTGGCGCAAGCAGACGAGCGGAGAAGGCAGCGAAACCTGCTGGCCGACTCGATAAACGGGGTGTACATCCCCAAAAACCTGAAAGACAGCTTCGCCCGGCTCGATAAGCTGCTTTCGGATACCTTGAAGCAGCAGCTTCGATACCCCGACCCTGCTTATGGCTTGGCAGCGTTCCACTTTGGCCTGGGGCTTTGGATGCGCAACAGCTGGCAGCTGTGGGGCGGGTCCAGGCTGCAACAGTATTTTGTGGGCCTGGGCGTGCATCATCCCGATGATATGTCGGGCATCATCCTGCGTTCTTACAGTGCGTATTTGAATGGGAAAGAGCTTGATGAAAAAAGCATCAGGCCTCTGACGATTGACGAGCCGGCGCCCACCGCCCCACCGCCGCCGCCCGTAATAGACCGCAAAAAATATTACACGAAGGAATACCGCCGCTTCCTGCGCAAGCGCAAGATTGATGACTTTGCCAGCCTGCCCCCGGAAGCATACGCCGAATACTAGCCCCGCCTCCGCGCGGGCTGCGCATCCATATCCGGGCCGCACGAAGGAAGCGGGGAGGCGGGCTAGGCGGCCTGCCGGAATTCGGCGGGGGTGAGGCCGGTTTTCTGCTTGAACAGGCGGCTGAAGTAGGACGGGTTGTCGAAGCCGAGGGAAAAGGCGGTTTCGCGGATGCTGAGGGACGTGCTCAGGAGCAGGCGCTTGGCTTTTTCGATGAGGGCGTGGTGCAGGTACTGCTGGGCGTTCTGGCCGGTGTGGGTGCGCAGCACATCGCCGAGGTAGGCGGGCGACACGTGCAGGGCCTGGGCGAAATGCTGCACGGCGGGCAGGGGCAGCTCGGCGGCGCTTTCGAGGTAGGTGGCGAGCAGGGTTTCGAAGCGGCTGAGCAGGTCGGGGCCGCTCACTGGCTCGGTGGGAAACTGGCGGTGGTAGAAGCGGCTGGCGTACTGCAGCAGCACGTCGAGCTGGGTGCTGAGCAGCGGCTGGCTGAAGGCATCGGCGGGCTGCTCGCTCTCCTGCCGCAGGGTGGCCACGGCGGCCGTGAGAAACTGCTCCTCGGCGGGCGACAAGGCCAGGGCCTGCTGCACGCGGTAGGCAAAAAACGGGTAGCTGCCGGGGAACGGGCCCGTGGGCCGGCGCGTGAGCAAATCGGGATGAAAGACCACCATCCAGCCCTGCGGCTCTTCTGCTGCGGGCGCTACGCCCGCCGGGCAGAACTGCACCGGCTGGCCGGGCGCATAAAAGCCCAACACGCCCTCGCGGTAGTCGTAAGCCTGCTGGCCGTAGGGCAACTGCCCGTGGAAATGGCGCTTCAGCACAATGGCATAGAGCTGGCGCAGGGCCGGCCGGGCCATGCGCTCGGGCACGGGGTACTGGGCCAGGTCGATGACCGTGAGGAGCGGGTGGACGGGCGCGGCAAAGCCGTAGTGCCGCGTGAAGTCGACGACCGTGCTGAGGACGGCAAAAGGGGCCGCGGGCGATTTCATGGCGGGCGGGGGTATGGAAAGTAATAAGAAGCCCGTCATGCTGAGCGCAGTCGAAGCATTTCTACCGCGCAACTAAGCTTGATTTAGTATGGCGGTAGAGATGCTTCGACTGCGCTCAGCATGACGGGATTTTTTGCTCGTTCTTTCTACACGTTCTACGCTTCTACGTGCAATTTAAGCGCATCCAACTGCTGCATATCTTCGGAAGTCAGCCGCAGGGCGGCGGCCTGCATGTTGTCTTCAAGATGGGCGATGCTGCCGGTGCCGGGGATGGGCACGATGTTGGGCGCGTGGTGTAGCAGCCAACTAAGGGCAACCTGATGGGCAGAAACCTGGTGGCGGGCGGCTACCTGCTCCACGATGCCCATTTCCTGCACCATGCCCCCGCCGATGGGGAACCACGGGATGAAGGCGATGCCCTGCGCGCGACAGTAGGTCAGCACGGGCTCGGCGGCGCGGTTGAAAATGCTGTACATGTTCTGAACCGAGGCCACCGGGAAGTGCTGCTGGGCCAGCTGGATTTCTTCGACGGTGACTTCGGAGAGGCCCAGGTGGCGCACCAGGCCCTGCTGCCGGGCATCGGCCAGGAAGGTGAACGTGGCTTCGGCGGGCACGCGCGGGTCGAGGCGGTGCAGCTGGTAGAGGTCGATACGTTCCAGCTTGAGGCGGCGCAGGCTGCCGTGGAGGGCGTCGTGCAGGTGCTGCGGGGTGCCATCGAGCAGGACGCCGGCGGGGGGCTGGCCGAAGCTGACGCAGCCGCCCTTGGTGCCGATGACCAGGTCCGCGGCGTAGGGGTGCAGGGCTTCGGCAATGAGCTCTTCGGAGATGAAGGGGCCGTACATGTCGGCCGTGTCGATGAAGTTGACGCCGAGCTCCACGGCCCGACGCAGCAGGGCGAGCATGGCGGGGCGGTCGGTGGGCGGGCCCCAGGCGGGCTGGGCCGTGATGCGCATGGCGCCGAAGCCGAGCCGGTTGATGGGTAAGTCGCCGCCGAGGGAGAAGGCGGGCGGAACGATTGGCGGGTTATTCATGGGTATGGCTGCTGGTGAGTCGCGGCCCGGACTGGGCTTTGTGAAGAGCAAAGTTCTAGGGCCATGCAAGGGCGCGGGCTATACAAATTCCGGTTTGTGTGTCACAAATTGCGGAACGAGCGGGGCGGCAACGCCGACGGCTGCCCAACTGTAAATTGGGGAAGCTGTTTAGGAAGTGTTTGCCCGAACAACCGATTACAAACCTTAAAAACCAGTAGCTATGAGCACGCCCTTTGTGACGGAGCGGGTGTATGATGCCCCGATTGAAAAGGTATGGCAGGCCCTGACCGATACCGACCAGCTACGGCACTGGTATTTCCCGCAGGTGCGGAAATTCGAGCCGGTGGTGGGAGCGCATGTTGCCTTTGCCGAGGATGGTTCGCCCTACGGGAAAGAGTGGGTGGTGACGGACGTGGTGCCCGGCCGAAAGCTGGCGCATACCTGGGCGTATAAGAATTACCCGGGCAGCTCGGAAGTGACCTTTGCCCTGGCGGCGCAAGGCGATAAAACGCGGCTCACCCTCACGCATACCGGCATCGAGAGCTTTCCCGATGACCCGCACTTTGCCCGGCGGCGCTTTGAGGATGGCTGGGCCCAGATTCTGGGCCGCAACCTGCAAGAGCACCTGGCAGGAATAGACAAGTAGCAGGTTGACCATGCAGGAGCCCGCGCTACGACGGCTACACGCAGGCCCGCAAAATCATTAACTCCGGCGGCGGGGGCGGCAAGGAGAAACCGGCCGCAGCGTAAGGTTCGGCCAGATTAGAAATGAAGCCGCCCGCTTCCGGTTGGGGAGCGGGCGGCTTTTTATTTAAGAGAGTACATTTTTTTCAGTTGTCCTGCGGCTCCCATTTCCCTTTGGTGAAAAACATGTTACCGAATTCAGGAGAATTAAATACTAGAAAGAAGCCCCATGCCTGGCGGTATACAGTAGGGTCGGTTGTCAGAACGTGATGTGTCGGCCAAGGCATATGAACAATGAGACGAGCTGAGCCATATGGGGCAGAAGTCGAGATTTTCCCCTTGAATACTTTGGCAGGACTGTTTTTAGGAGTTGAGTAGAAGTAGATTGAATCGTTGGGTTTGATGACGAAATGAAAGTTGTTGTACTGCCAGTTTGCTTGCTTTCCTGGGAAATAGCTTTGGTCAATAACATACTCTCCGTAATAGTCTTCTTGGGTGAGGACTTTCTTTTCTGATAGTGGCCGGGTAACCACTGAGAGAAGGACAAGGGCAAAAATGGACAGCCAGATGATGCCCAATGCTTTGCCAAAAAACACCTTTTTGGTTAAAGCCCAAATGACCAATAGTATTGCCGTGAGTGGCAGTAGAAAAAGAGCAAAAAACAAATTAAAACCGAAGCCCATAGCTGATTAGATATCTTGTTGCAGTAATACTATCTGCCTCACTTCCTCATCGGCCGCGCCCCCATCATAAACACCAGCACACCGCCTTTCGCCACGTCCTGCTGCGCCAGAAACGGCTGCGTCAGCTGCTGCCCGTTGAGGGTGGCCAGAGCGTTAAAACAAGCCTGCTTTGGAAACGCTGTGTAGCGTTGCAAGAATAGTATAGATTAGGCAGCACCCTAGAAGGTTGAAAATGATAAAGCCAGCTCTATTTCTTTCTATTCTTATGAGATAAAAAACCGAGAATAATAGGTTTGAACTGATTTGGATTGTAAAAAATCTATTGTCTAGATGCTTTACACATTCTCCGCCAGCAAATCCTTCAGTGCACATGAATGAGGCAGCTATCATAAATGAAAGCATGAAAAATGCATTTATGGCTAGTATCCGACGGAGTGAGATACCCTTTAATTTATCGGTCAGCATGTGCGGTTCAGTGTAGTGCTTTTGGTAGGTATGCCTGTTCTGTATGCTAGGATTGAAATAGATGCGTGATAGGGAATGTTGCATTATCTGGTTTTAACTGGCTTGGCCCCCATCGTAAAGACCAGCGTGCCGCCCTTGGCCACGTCCTGCTGCGCCAGAAACGGCTGCGCCAGCCGCTGCCCGTTGAGGGTGGCCGACTGCACGTAAACATTTTTGGCGCTTTGGTTTTTGACCTGGATGGTGAAGGACTGGCCGTTTTCGAGGTGCAGCACGGCCCCGTGCACGAGGGGGCTGCCGAGGGCGTACTGGCCCGAACCGGGGGCCACGGGGTAGAAGCCGAGGGCCGAGAAGAGGTACCAGGCGCTCATCTGGCCGCAGTCGTCGTTGCCGCCGAGGCCGTCGGGGGTGGGGTGGTACTGGCGGGCGAGGATGTTGCGGACCTGGGCCTGGGTTTTCCAGGGCTGGTCGGTGTAGTTGTAGAGGTAGGCGGCGTGGTGGGCAGGCTCGTTGCCGTGCACGTAGCCCCCGATGATGCCCTCGCGGGTGATGTCCTCGGTTTCGGCAAAGAACGAGTCGGGCAGGTGCATGGTGAAGAGCGAATCGAGGTGGGGCACGAAGACGCGGTTGCCGCCCATGAGGGCGATGAGGGCCTTGGGGTCGTGGGGCACGGCGAGGCTGTAGTTCCAGGAGTTGCCCTCGATGAAGCCCTGGCCGTTGGTGCTGAGCACGTCGAATTTCTCGCGGAAATTGCCGTTGGCCAGGCGCGGGCGCATGAAGTTGTGGCGCGCGTCGAACACGTTTTGCCAGAAGCCGGCCCGCTTGCTGAACTCCTTTTCCAGGTCGGCGTGGCCGAGCTTGCGGGCCAGCTGGGCAATGCACCAGTCGTCGTAGGCAAACTCCAGGGTGTTGGAAACGGAGGTGCCGCTGCGTTCGTTGGGCACGTAGCCCAGGTCGAGGTACTCGCCCAGGCCGTCGTACCAGCGGTGGCGGGCGGTAGCCACGCAGGCGGCCAGGGCGCGCTCGGCCTGGGCGGGCGGCACCGCGCCGTTGAGCACGGCATCGGCCACGACGGATACGCTGTGGTAGCCGCTCATGCACCAGTTTTCGTTGGCGTGGTGGCTCCAGACGGGCAGCATGTGCTCGGGGCTTTGGTCGTAGTGGGCCAGCATACTCATGACCATGTTGGCGTTGCGAGTAGGCTGCAAGAGGTTGAAGAGCGGGTGCAGGGCCCGGAAGGTGTCCCAGAGCGAAAAGGTGGTGTAGTTGGTGAAGCCCTCGGCGCGGTGGGTTTGCTGGTCGAGGCCGCGGTACTGGCCGTCGGCGTCCTGGTACACGGTGGGGCTGAGGCAGGCGTGGTAGAGGGCCGTGTAGAAGTTCTCCTTATCGGCCCGGTTGGGTGTCTGGATGGTGATTTTGCTCAGCTCCTGCTGCCAGAGCTGTTGGCCGGCGCGGCGGGTCTGGTCGAAGTTCCAACCGGGCAGCTCGGCGCGCATGTTGGCCACGGCGCCGGCCGTGCTCAGGGGTGAGAGAGCGAATTTGACCTTGATTTTCTCGCCCGCTACGGTATTGAAATCGAAGTAGAGGCGCAGCTGGCGGCCGGCCTGCTCGGGCCAGTTCTTCGTCTGGTCGAAGCGGCCCCAGAAGCCCCGGTAGATTTCCTTGGGGTCGTATTTGCGGGCCCCGTAGCTTTTGAAGGGCTTCGAGAACTGCATGGCGAAGTACTCGGTGCGGGTGCGGCCCCAGCCGGTGGTTTGGCGGTAGCCGGTCACGAGCGAGTCGTTTTCGATGCGCACGTAGCTCCACACGTTCTTGTCGGGATAATTGTAGATGCCGGCCATCATATCCAAAATGATGTGGGCCGGTTCGGTGCCCGGAAACGTGTATTGGTGGAAACCCACGCGGGTGGTGGCCGTGAGCTCGGCGAGGATGTTGTGGTCGTCGAGCTTCACCTTGTAATAGGCCGGCTCGGCCACCTCGTTCTGGTGCGAGAAGGCGGAGCGGTAGCCGCTTTGGGGCCGGTCGGCGGTGCCGGGGGTGAGCTGGAGCGGGCCGGTGGTAGGCATGAGCAGGAAGTCGCCCAAATCGGAGTGCCCCGTGCCGCTGAAGTGCGTGTGGCTGAAGCCGACGATGGTGCGGTCGTCGTAATTATACCCCGCGCAGTACTTGTAAATGTCGGGGTTGTACTTGCCGTTCTGCTCGTAGCTCAGCGTATCGGTATCGGGCGAGAGCTGCACCATGCCGAAGGGCACGGTGGCGCCGGGGTAGGTGTGGCCCATCTTCTGGGTGCCCACCATGGGGTGCGCGTACTGCACGAGGTTTTCCGGAGTGGGGGCTTTTTGGGCGAAAGTGGCGGTGGTGGCGAGGAGCAGCAGGGGCAGGAGTTTCTTCAGCTTCTTCATGCGGGGTGGCAAATGAGGAAGCAATATCCAGTAATTTGAGGCATGAACAACTGCCTGCACTGTGGCTCGGAAACGGCGAACCCCAAATACTGCTCCCGTTCGCACGCTGCCATTCATACCAACCAGCAAGCCCCGAAGCGGCGCTTGACGCGCAAGTGCGGGGAGTGCGAGACGCTGATTCCCGGCAGCCGGCAGTTTTGCGCGGTGCATGGCAGGCGCAAGGCCGACTACCGCCTGTTAACTGTGGCACAGCTAAAGGCCAAAGAAGCCATCAAGCATCCCAGCTACTACCGCGGCTACCTCAACAGCATTACCCGGCTGCTGAACGCACATCGACCCCGCATTTGCCAGGCGTGCGGCTACGCTAAGCATGTGGAATACTGCCACATTCAGTCCATCAGCGCTTTTCCCGATTCCGTCACGGTGCAGGAAGTATCCGGCCCGGCCAATATTCTGGTATTGTGTCCTAACTGCCACTGGGAATACGACCACGGCTTGCTAACGGAACACCCCGCGCTACTTAGCTAATTAAAGCAAGCGACGCGGGGTGTAACTGTGTGAGCCTGACAGGAATCCAACCTGTACTCTAGCCCTTAGGAGAGGCTTGCTTTATGCAGTTAAGCTACAGGCCCAGGTACTAAACTTCTGCTGCAAAGATAACGCAAGCCGGTGAATCGCAGGCTGAGCCCTACATCTTATACAGCAGCGCGATGCCGAACGAGAGCGCCGTCAGAATCAGGCCCACCATGAAGATGGTGTAGCTGGTGCGCAGCAGGCGGTACTTGCGGGTGAGCACCTCGCCGAGGTAGTAGATGTCCGTCACCATGTTGTTGTAGAGCATGTCCTTCGTGCGCATCAACTCGCGCATGCCGCCCTGGAAGTTGTCGAGGCTGAGCTTGGTGAACTGCCCGAAGAACAGTAGGTTGACGCGGCGGTTGGTGGCGATTTCGGGGCTTTTCTTCAGCCAGGCGAAGCTGGTCACGTCGGGCTGGGCCGAGAGAATGGCCGTGATGACCGAGCCCAGCGCCGTCACCAGCAGAATGCTGATGGGAATGCCCAGCACGGGGTTGCCGCTCATCATGGGGCCCAGGGCGCCGGCCTTGCCCATTTTGGCGCCCAGGTAGGTGATGATGACCGACATGAGCACGGCGTTGAGCTGAATCATCATGCTGGCCTTTTTGTCGGCCATGTCGCTCAGCTTCATGTGGTTGGAATACATGGTGCGAAACATCGTTTCGATGCCCCGCTTAGGCTCGGCGAAGGTGTCGGTCTTCTCCTTGCTTTTTTTCTTGTCCTTCTTCTCGCGCTTTTTTAGCTCGTCGCGCTGCTCTTCGATGTTGCTTTTGAAATCCTTTTTGTAGCGCTCCTTGCCGGCGTCGGAGTGGTACTTGTGGGCCAGCATGAAGTTGAGCTGCAGCTCGGCCCACTCGGGGTTGGAGTACGATTTGCCCAGCACCAGCTCCCATTCGGTGCGCAGCAGCTCGGCGCGGGAGCGGAAGTCGTCGCGGGCCAGGTTGCTCATGTCGGCATCGACGAGCAGCTTTTGCAGCTCGGTTTCGGGGGTTGAGTCGCGGTGCGTGGCTTTTATCATGTCCTGCACCTGCTTGATGCGGGCGGGGGCCACGCCGTGCTCGGCCAGCCAGGCGCCGGCGCGCTCCATGCTGCGGAACTCGTGGCCGTCGTACACGTCGAGGTAGCCGGCGTCGTGAAACCAGGCGGCCAGCAGCAGCAGCTCGGTGTCGTCGGGGCTGAGGTTGGCGGCGGGGGCCAGGGCGCGGGCTTCCTTCACCACGGCCTCGGTGTGGGCAATGGAATGATAGGTGAGCTGGGCCGGCAGCTCCTTCTTAAACAACTCAGTGAGGTAGGTTTCGGCTTCCTTCACCAGCGGCGAGGCCTTGGCTTTAGGGGCTTTGCCGTCGGGCTCGGGCGCGGCCGGAGCCGGGGCGCTGGCCGTGCCGGCGGCAGCGGTGGGCAGCGCGGTTTCCGTCGGTTCGGGCGGGGCCGGGGCGAGGGTTTCGGGGGTACTATCTTTCATAACAAGCGGAGCGCGGGCCGGTTCATCCGGCTGGCTCGCCGGCTTTCAACGCGAAGCGCCGGGCCTAAGTTAAAAACCCGGCCTTAACCGCACGGCTGTGCTTTGCGTAACGGGCGCTACCGGCCCGTTGGAGCCGGCCATTTCTTTATCGTCGGGCCCCGTGGTTTCCAACGGGGCCAGGCTCGTACTTCGTTCCATGACCTTACTTCGCCGCCTCACTTTTCTGCTGGCCTGCTGCGTGCCCGTCGGGGCCATGGCGCAGGCCCCCAAGCCGCCCAAACCGCCCAAAGAAACCCAAAAGGAAATCCCCTCGCCCGGCGAATCGGACCAGAACCCGCACCGAAGCCGCCCCAACTACCGCAAAACCGGCGTGAACTGGGAGCGCAACACCCCGCCCGATTCGAGCCGCATCCGCTACCGCGTGTTCCTCATCGGCGACGTGGGCAACCCCATTCCGACCGAGAAAGGCGGCGAGCCCAGCCTCAACTACCTGCGGCAGCAGATTATGAAGGCCGGCAAAAACAGCACGACCGTTTTCCTGGGCGACAACGTGTACAACTACGGCATGCCCGAGGAGGGCGCCTACGACCGGAAAATTGCTGAGAAGCGTCTCACCACGCAGCTCGATATTTTTCGGGGCTACCCCGGCGAGAAGTACATGACGCCCGGCAACCACGACTGGATTCAGGGCAACCCCGGCGGCCTGGAGCAGGTGAACCGCGAGCAGGCCTTCGTGGAAAACTACATGATGAAGGATTCGACGGCCTTCAGCTACACCGGCGACTTTTTTGTGCCGCGCGACGGCTGCCCCGGCCCTTTTGAGGTGCGCGTGCAGGACGACCTTGTGCTCATTGCCCTGAATTCGCAGTGGTTTGTGACTCCGGCCGCCAACCGCCCCTCGGGCCGCGACGGCAACTGCGGCGCCGAAAACGAAGAAGACGTGTACGCCGCCCTGGAAGAAGTCATCACCCGCAACAAGGACAAGCACATCATGGTGTTTGCCCACCACCCGCTGTTCTCCGACGGCATTCACGGCGGCTACTTCACGCTGGCCGACCACATTTTTCCGCTCAGCATTGTTGCCAAGTACGCCTTTATTCCGCTGCCCATTATTGGGTCGATTTACCCGTTTGCGCGCAAGTACGGCGGCATTAACCAGGACATTCCGCACCCGGCTTACCAGGCTTACCGCAAAAACCTGCTCGATATTTTCGGCCGCCACCCAAACGTGATTTATGCCGCCGGCCACGAGCATAACCTGCAGTACTACAAGGAAGGCAGCACGCACTTCATCGTGAGCGGCTCGGGCTGCAAAACCCAGCACGTGAAGCCCGGCGATGGCGGCGGGGCCATTTTCTCGGACAAGGAGAAGGGCTGGGCGCAGGTGAACTACTACGACGACGGCCAGGTGTGGACCGAATACTTCATTCCGCAGGGCAACGGCACCACGGCACGCCGGGTGTTCCGCACGCCGCTCTACGCCAAAACCACGGGCGCCATTGCCACCAACCCGGCCCAGCCCGTTCCGGAAACGGCCCTGACCACCACCAACGGCCAGCCCGACGGCAAGAAGCTGCCCGAGACGGAGGACGCCATTAAGGACAAGAAGAAGGACAAGGAGAAAAAGAAGGAAAAAGAAGCCGAAGCCATTGCCAAAGCGCCCATTCCCACCAAGCGCCCCGACTTCCGCGACAGCACCGTGACGGTGGCCATCAAGCCCGAGTACGACAAGCACGGCGGCTTCCACAACTGGCTGCTGGGCGAGCACTACCGCAAGGAGTGGGCCACGCCCGTGAAGTTCCGCGTGCTTGACCTAGCCAACGACAAGGGCGGCCTGATGCCCTACAAAACCGGCGGCGGCAAGCAAACCGCTTCGCTGAAAGTACGCAACGATGCCGGCTACAACTTCACCCTGCGCGGCATCGACAAAGACCCCGCCGCTGTGCTGCCCGAGCAGCTACGCACCGGCCTGGCCAAGGCCGTGCTGCAGGACCAGATTTCGGCCCAGCATCCCTACGCGTCGTTTGTGCTGCCGCCGCTGGGCACCGCGGCCGGCATTTTGCACACCAATCCCACGCCGGTTTACATTCCACAGGACCCCTTGCTGGGGCAGTACTACGCGCAGTTTGCCAACCTGCCCGCCGCCCTGGAAGAAGATGCCAAGGACAGCCAGGACAACGTGGCCAGCCTGGGCTTCGCCAAAAACCTGGTGAGCACCGACAAGATGCTGACCCGCCTCATCGACGACAACGACAACCAGGTGGACCAGGTGGCTTTTGCCCGCTCGCGCCTCTTTGATATGTGGATTGGCGACTGGGACCGGCACGAGGACCAATGGCGCTGGAGCGAAACCAAGGACAAGGACGGCGACCGCCGCTTCGTGGCCGTGCCCGAAGACCGGGATATTGCCTTCTTCAAAGGCGACGGGGTGCTGCCCTATTTGATTTCGCGCAAATTCGCGGTGCGCAACTTTCAGAACTTCGGCTACGACTACGCCGACTACAAGGGCCTGAACCAGACGGGCATGAGCAACGACCGGGTATTTATGAGCGCCGTGACGCGCGAACAGTGGATTGCCCAGGCCGAATACATGAAAAGCCACCTCACCGACGAGGTGATTGAAAAGGCTTTCCGCGAGAAGTGGCCCAAGGAAATCTATGACCTGCACGGCAAGGAAATCGTGGCCAAGTTGAAAAGCCGCCGCGACCTGCTGCCCGACCTGGCCGGCAAGTACGCCGACGTGCTGGCCGAAATCGTGGAAGTGCGCGGCTCGAAAAAGCGCGAGAAATTCACCGTGGAGCGCCTGCCTGGCAACAAAACCCACGTGGTGATGCGCAAAATCAACAAAGAGGGCAAGCTCACCAAAGTGCTCTACGACCGCACCTTCGACGACAAGGTGACCGACGAGGTGCGCCTCTACGGCATCGACGGCAAGGACGTGTACGACGTGCGCGGCGACGTGAAAAAGGGCGTGAAGCTGCGCATCATTGCCGGCAAGGGCCGCGACACCATCCGCACCGCCGACCACGTGGGCGGCCTGCTCCACAAAACCCAGATTTACGATGCCGACACCGGCAACGTGGTGAACGCCAGCTCCGAAGCCCGCCTGCGCCTGGAGCCCGGCTACGAGGTGAGTCGCTACGACTACCCGCACCGCTTCGACCTGAAGGACTACCGCCTCGACTACGTGGGCCCGGCCTTGTACTTCGGCTACAACATCGACGACGGCGTGCTGCTGGGCGGCGGCGTTACGTACCGGCACTACGGCTTCCGCCGCGAGCCCTACTCCTGGGAGCAGACCATCGCGGCCAACTTCGCGCCGGCCCGCGATGCCTACAACATCCGCTACACGGGCCAGTTCACCCGCATTTTCAAGAAGACCGACCTGCACATTGCGGCCCAGTACTACGGCCCGCAGCTGCTCTACAACTTCTTCGGCATCGGCAACAACACGGCTAATCTGGCCACGGAAGACGCCAACCGCGGCGTGGTCACGAACCGTACCGTGAACAGCGCCTACCGCGTGCGCTTCCAGCGTTTCACCATCGCGCCCACCTTCGAGCGCAAGCTGTTCACCTTCCTCAAGTTCGGCATCGGGCCGCAGTACGACCAGTTCCGCGTCGAGCAGAATCCCATCGGCACGGCCATCAAGGACAGCCTCACCAAAGGCGGCGTGGTGACCTATGAAAACCGCCGCTTTGGCGTCCGCGCCTCCGATTTCCAGACCAACCAGTACCTCGGCGGGTTGATGTACCTCAACCTCGACGCCAGCTCCTCGGCCAAAAACCCCCGCATCGGCCTGCGCTGGTACAACGAGTTCCAGTACAACTGGCAGCTCAACAGCGAGAGCCTGAGCTTCGGGCGCTTCAGCACCGAGTTCCGGGCCTACCTCACGCCCAATTTCCCCTTCCACCTCACCTACGCCGGCCGCATCGGCTACCAGCACAACTACGGCGACTACCGCTTCTACCAGGCCAACACCCTGGGCGGCACCACCAACCTGCGCGGCTACCGCCGCACCCGCTTTGCCGGCCGCACGGCGGTGTACGCCAACTTTGAGCCGCGCCTGGAGCTGTTTTCCTTCAACGCCTACCTCTTCCCCGGCAAGTTCGGCATCATGGGCCTGGCCGATGTGGGCCGGGTGTACTCCGACAACGACACCGGCGAGTACAAGGGCCTCAACGCTTTCCACAGCGGCTTCGGCGGCGGCATCTACGTCGACATTCTCAAGGCGGCTGTCATCAACGCCACCTACTCGGTGGGGGAGGAGAAGTTGGTGTTTGTGGGGTTCGACTTCCTGTTTTAACCGGGAAAGGCCATAAAAAAAGCGCCCACCACCCGGCTTATGCTGCATGCATAAGCCGGGTGGTGGGCGCTTTTTTTGATGACGATTGTATGAAATTATGGCTTGAGCTTAGCGCATTGTAAAAAGCCGCGTCACACCATCTGAGGCCATATGATATTCTGATATGTTCAATATTTGGTTGAAATTATTACAATAAATGCGCTTGATTCTTTCTCAAAACACAAAGAATTGTAAGCAACATGAATTTGGTTAGCGAGAATATTTTGTTAGCTTGGCAGTTCGTAATCTCTCATTCTCACTCCTTTCCCACAACCTATTTCCCACAGCTACATGAAAAAAACTTACCTCTCCGCGCTGGCCCTGCTGGGCAGCGCCAGCCCAATGCTGGCCCAGAACGTGGCCAACCGCGCCGCGCAACCCACCATCGAAGACATTTCGCCCGTCATCCTGCACCGCTCCTGCGCGGCCAACGACGTGCTCCAGGCCCAAATGGCCGCCGACCCGGCCCTGGCCCAGCGCATGCAGGCCATCGAAGCCCAGACGCAACGTTTTGTAGCTGCGCGCACTGCGGCCCTGCAGCGCGCCGGCGGCAACACCACCGGCGGCTCCACGGGGGGCACCGCGGCGCTGCTCAGCGGCACGGTTACCATTCCGGTGGTGGTGCACGTGCTGTATAACACGGCTGCCGAAAACATCTCCGACGCGCAGGTGCAGTCCCAGATTGCCGTGCTGAACGAGGACTTCCAAAAGCTTAACGCCGACCGCACCAACACCTACCAATACTCCGGCCTGGCGGCGGCTGCGCCGGTGCGCTTTGTGCTGGCTCCGAATGGCATCATTCACAAATCAACCAAAACCCGCTCGTGGAGCACCAACGATGCGGTGAAAAGCTCCAAGCGCGGCGGCGACGACGCCTGGGATGCCACCAAATACCTCAACCTGTGGTCGTGCAACCTCGGCAATGGCCTGCTCGGCTACGCGCAGTTCCCCGGCGGCGCCCCCGCCACCGACGGCGTGGTGATTCTGTACTCGGCCTTCGGCAGCCGCGCCAAATACCCGGCCGGCACCTACACCAGCACCTACGACCTGGGCCGCACCGCCACCCACGAAGTGGGCCACTGGATGAACCTGCGCCACATCTGGGGCGATGACTCCGGCGCCTGCACCGGCTCGGACCTGGTGGCGGATACCCCCAACCAGGGCGCCGAAAACTACGGTTGCCCGGCTGCTACCAAAGCCTCGTGCAGCAACGGCGGCGACATGTTCATGAACTACATGGACTACACCGACGACCGGTGCATGTTCATGTTCTCGCAGGGCCAAGCCACGCGCATGACGGCCGTGTTCGATGCCGGCGGGGCCCGCTCCAGCTTTGCCACCGCCAGCGGCGTGCTGCGCCAGTCGGCCGGCACTACGGCCGTGACCATCTTCCCGAACCCCGGCCGCGAAGCCGTGAGCCTGACGGTGCCCGCCGGCACCGATGCCGCCCGCTACTCGGTGCGCGTGTACGACCTGAGCGGCCACGAAATGCGCCAGGCCCGCTACGACGGCCAGGGCAAGCTGCAAACCGAAGCCCTGCCCAAAGGCCTGTACTACATCAGCATCAACGACGGGGTGAATACCTCGCGCCAGCGCTTCGAGAAGGAGTAAAGCGCCGGATTTTTAACGGTTTAATTAATGCAACGCCCTGCCCTACCGGCAGGGCGTTGTTGTTTTCGGGGAGTTTGCAAAAGAAAGTTTTGGGCCAACCAGCGAGAACAATCGATTGCAAAATGAATATCTGGTGAATTTATTGATAATCGTAATAATTTTTAATGATAAAGTGGAAATTGTTGTAAAATGGAACGATTACGCCTTAATTTTATTGCCATAATTGTAAAATTTTTTTGATAGCTTGCCGGCGTAATTTTTTCCACAACCCAACCTTTTTCATATGAAAAGAAACGTTTACGCAGTAGCCCTTGGCCTACTGGGACTGTCGTTGGCCGCTACCCCGGCCAGCGCCCAAAAATCGGTGCCGCGCACCTGCGCCAGCGACGACGTGCTGAAAGCCCAGCTGGCCGCCGACCCCGCCCTGGCCCAGCGGATGCAGGCCATCAACCAGCAGGCGCTGCAATACGCGGCCTCGCACGTGGGCACGGCGCAGCGCACCTCGGCCATCACGCTCACCATTCCGGTGGTGGTGCACGTGCTGTACAGCACGGCCTCGGAGAATATTTCCGATGCCCAGATTCAGTCGCAGATTGACGTGCTGAACGAGGACTACCACAAGCTGAACGCCGACTACTCCAAAACCCCCAGCGCCTTCGCCGGGCTGGTGGCCGACGTGGGCATTCAGTTCACGCTGGCCAAGCGCAACCCGAGCGGCGTGGCCACCACCGGCATTGAGCGCAAAAGCAGCACCGTAACGAGCTGGGGCACGGCCGATAAGATTAAGAGCACCAGCACGGGCGGCCTGAACGCCTGGCCGGCCGGGCAGTACCTCAACCTGTGGGTGGGCACCATCGGGGGCGGCATTCTGGGCTACGCGCAGTTCCCCGGCGGCGCGGCCAGCACCGACGGCGTGGTGATTTCGCCCGTGTACTTCGGCCGCACCGGCACCGTGACTTCGCCCTACAACCTGGGCCGCACCGCCAGCCACGAAGTGGGCCACTGGCTGAACCTGAACCACATTTGGGGCGACGACAACGGCGCCTGCACCGGCACCGACAACGTGAGCGACACCCCCAACCAGGGCGCCGAGAACTACGGCAAGCCCGTGTTTCCGCACGTGAGCTGCTCGAACGGGCCGAACGGCGACATGTTCATGAACTACATGGACTACGTGGACGACAACGCCATGTTCATGTTCTCGACCGGCCAGAGCCAGCGCATGAATGCGTTGTTTGCCAGCGGCGGCGCCCGCGCCAGCCTGCTCACGTCGCAGGGCGGCGTGGCGCCCGGCGGCACTACGCCGCCGCCCACCGTCACGTATTGCGCCAGCAAGGGCAGCAGCGTGGCCTATGAGTACGTGGACCTGGTGCAGCTCGGCAGCATCAACCGCAGCTCGGGGGCCGATGGCGGCTACTACGACGGCACGGCCCTGAGCACCAGCCTGGCCGCTGGCTCGGCCCAGACACTCTACTTCTCGGCGGGCTTCACGGGCTCGGCCTACACCGAGTACGTGAAAGTGTACATCGACTACAACCAGAACGGCGTGTTTACCGATGCCGGCGAGCTGGTGGTGAACGCCGCCGCCAGCAGCAGCGCCGCCACCCGGCAGGGCTCCTTCACGGTGCCCACCACGGCCAAAACCGGCGCCACCCGCCTGCGCGTGGTGCTGAGCGACAACAGCGCCACCACCAGCTGCGGCAGCTACAGCTACGGCGAAACCGAGGACTACACCGTGAACATCACCGGCGGCACGGCCCGCACCGAAGGCTCGGCCGTGGTGGCCCGCAACGGCAACCCCAACGCCCTGCCCGACCAGTACACCCTCTTCCCGAACCCGGCCACCGACGTGCTGCGCATTGCCCGCCCGCTGAACGCCGACCCCGAGCAGCCCTTCACCGTGCGCGTGTTCGACCTGCGCGGTGCCGAAATCAAAGGCCTGCGCCTGGAAGATGGCCAGCTGAACGTGGCCGAGCTGCGCACCGGCATCTACCTGCTGAGCGTGAGCGACGGCAGCCGCACCACGCACCAGCGCTTCGTGAAGCAATAGCCGGGCAGGAATTTTCCCGACCTAATGAAAGACCCCAGCCCGTTGGTTGGGGTCTTTTTTTGCCCAGCAGCAGGGGGATGCGCGAGGCATGCCAGTTGGTGGCCGCGTACGAGAAAGCCCGCACCACCGTAGACACGAACAAGGGCGGCAAAGCCAGCGGCCAGAAACCAGCCGCCTAGCGCCGTTGGACGGAAGCAAAAGAAGCCCCGGCTGCGTGTGCGGCCGGGGCTTCTTGTTGTTTTACGGACAGTCCCGGCGTTCCTTTGAGTAAATGAACTGCTCCGTATGAATCTGCTAGAAGAGGGCATTGCCCGTAAACTTATCGTCTTGACTGACGATAAAAAGAAAATTCGATACCCTCACTGCGAGAAAAGCTACCCATATGTTAACCCCGAAGAGCGAGTCAGGGCTGAGGCATACCTAGAGCTTATCATTAGCTACGGCTACCCTACGAAGCGACTTGACGTTGAATTTCCAGTCCAGATTGGCGCAAAGGAAACCCGCGCTGATATTGTAGTATTTGAGGATGACGACCGCAAGCGGCCATACATTGTGGTGGAGTGCAAAGCAGCATCCATCACGGAAGCTGAATTCGTCATGGCCATCAGCCAAGGGTTTAGCTATGCTGTCTCATTGGGCTGTGCTTACACCTGGATTACTTCAGACGTTAAGCAGAAGACGTTTATCGTGCGCGGGTTTGGAAGTCAGGAGCGCGACACCAACAGCATCGCGGCACTGCCTCGCTACGGGCAAACCAAGTTCAGCCGGGCAAAATACTACAAGGGCGGGCAGGACGAGAGCGGCAACAAGGCTTTTGACATAGAAGAAGTCGCGCAAGATAAGTTGACTAGCATTTTCAAAAAAGCACACCAAGCTTTGTGGGGTGGTGGCAAGCGCAACCCTTCGGAGGCCTTCGACGAATTAGACAAACTGATTTTCTGCAAGCTCTGGGATGAGAAACGGCCATACACGCTAGGCCAGCCTTATGCGTTTCAGGAGTTTTCAGGCGAGACGCCACAGGAGTTAAAAACGAGGCTCGACAACATCTATAAAGAAGGACAGGCCAAAGACCCGGAGGTGTTCCGCGACCCGTTGCGGCTGACGGCATCGGAGTTAAAAACAGTATTGGGCTACCTCACGCCGCTTAATATCGGTGACAGCGACCTAGACAGCAAAGGAAGGGCATTTGAGACGTTTTTAGGAACATTTTTTCGGGGCGACTTTGGCCAGTATTTCACGCCTCGCGAGGTGGTTGAGTTCATCGTGGATGCGGTGCCCTTTGACCACCGGTCGCGGGTGTTGGACACGAGCTGCGGTAGCGGAGGCTTTTTGCTATATGCGCTGGACAAGGTGCGTCACCAAGCCAAGAATTTAGCCGATGCTGGAGCATTTAAGTTAGGCAGCGCCAAGCATTACGCCCACTGGCACGACTTTGCCTCGAAAAACCTATATGGAATAGAGATTTCGGAGGGCATTGCCCGCACGGCCAAAATGAATATGATTATCCACGACGACGGGCACACCAATGTGGTGACTGCTGACGGACTGGAAGAACCGGAAAAAATAGCAACTGATACTGGCAACGCCGGTTTTCAGCGCGATTCGTTCGACGTAATTCTGACTAACCCACCCTTTGGTTCGGTAGTGAAACAGACGGAACGTGCCTATTTAGCCAACTACAAGCTGGGCGGCAAGGAAACCGACTGGATTACGCAGCACCTGACCGGCAAATTTGAGACCGGCCCCCGCGATAGTCAAAGTACCGAAGTGCTATTTCTCGAACAGTGCTGGCGCTTTTTGCGGCCTGGTGGCTGGCTAGCTGTGGTGGTGCCGGACGGACTACTAACCAGCAATAGTAGCCAAGCAGTGCGCGATTGGCTAGAAGAGCACTACCGGCTGGCGGCGGTGGTGTCCTTACCGCAGGATGCTTTCCGGGCTACTAACGCGGGCGTGAAGAGTTCAGTGCTAGTGTTGCGAAAGCTGAGCGCGTCGGAAACAGCGCAACGGCAAACCGTGAAGCAGGATGCACGCACGTACCTGTTCAAGAAGGGCAAGTACGACCAGAAAATCAAGGCGCTGGAAGCAGCTAAGAAAGAGGCGTTGCGCCGGCGCCAAGGATTCGAGCCGACCGCCGTGGATTGGGAAAGCGAGGCCAACGCGCCGCTGGCAGAAGGCGGTACGCCGGAGTTGCCCTATTCGGTGGCTGCTTGGAAAATCGTAGAGAAAACTACCGAATTCCGAGCTTGGAAGGTGGCCGTGAGCGCCGATTACAATGAGCAAATCAAGGAAGTAAAGGAGGAACTGCGCGAGGAGGTGCGCGACGAAGTAGCAGCCAAGCTGGAAGCCTACAACTATCCAGTTCTGATGGCCTTGCCTGAGCATATTGGCTTTGATGGCACTGGTCATAAAACTCCACAGAACGACTTAAAAACGGCAGTCGGGCCGGAGCTAAAAAAGTTTTTACAAGCTATTGCGGACGGGAAAGACGGTTTTTTTCGCTAAGCCCCGGCCAAAATAAGAACACACTGTTCTTGTTCGGTCGGGGCGAACTGACGGGTCGGTTAGACCCACCTTATTATCGCGCCCTGCAAGACATTGGGATGCAGCCAAAGCAGCCCGTGCGGCGCTTAGGCAGTTTAACCCGAATGTTTAATGGGGGAACACCCTCAAAAAATGACGCCACGCTATGGGAAGGCACTATTGGCTGGCTTTCCCCTAAAGACATTAAACAGTACTTCATTTCGGATGCGTCCGACAAAGTGACGCCAGCAGCAGTAATGCAGTCGGCCACCCAAATTGCTCCCGCCGGGGCAATTGTACTTGTGGTGCGTAGCGGCATTTTAGCGCACACGTTGCCTGTAGCTTTGCTGCAAGCGCCCTTAGCAATCAATCAAGATTTAAAGGCTATTGTCGTCCGAGACCCGAACATACTGCCGGAGTACCTAGGTTGTTATTTGTCGGTTATGGGTGAGCGAATTTTACCGCTTATCACTAAGCACGGCAGCACCGTGCAGAGCGTCGAAACAGAAGAATTGCACGCATTGAAAATTCCCATTCTAGAGTTAGGTCAGCAACAAAAAATAAGTGATTTATTTGCTCAAGCATTAGCTCATAAGCAGCAGCAAGAACAAGCGGGACGTGCACTGCTGGAAGGAATGGATGGCTACTTGCTAGGGGAACTGGGAATAACGCTAGTTCCCCCAAACCCGGGTAGTACTCTCTTCTTTCGTGATTACAGCATTATTCGTTTAGGCCAACGTTGGGACGCACTTTATAACGAAGGCGACGTCTACCGGCACGTTGCGCAAGGCAAATACCCGATGGCTCGCCTCAACGCACTCATGGTTCACTGCCAGAATGGTTTTGCCGCCGGGCGTGCTGACCAGGATTTACTCAATCAAGGGGTTGTTCAAATTCGACCTACTAACATGACCGCCAGTCGGGAACTGGACTTTTCGCGCAATGTATATGTGAGCACCGACTTAATTAAGTTGCAGCCTTACGATTTACTACAACGGGGCGAAGTATTGTTCAATAACACCAATTCCCAAGAGCTAGTAGGAAAAACAGTGCTATTCGACTTAGAGGGGGCTTACTTCTGCTCCAACCATCTTACACGAATCCGCACAGCAGAAAAATTACACCCTAGCTTTCTGACCTACGTTTTCAACGCCTATCAGCGGGCCGGTATTTTCTTCCGGCTTTGTGTTAATTGGAATAACCAGTCCGGCATCAATGTAGACGCGCTACGTAAAATACCTATTCCACTTCCACCATTAAACCGTCAAATTGAGATTGCAGCCATCTTAGACACCCGGCGGCGGGAAGCATCATCTATACTTCATAAGGCTCACACCGATTTTGCTGCTGCGAAAGCAGAAATTCAACAATTGATTTTAGCCTAGACATTAGATATGATTTTACACGGTATTCTTGGCAAAGCATTCGAGCGTGATTGTATTCGCGGTTTTGCCCGACTTTCGGATTTAGCTAAAGCGTCGTGGGCGGACTACGACTATCAGCGCAATTTTGACGACACCCAAATAGCTGATATGCTCGACTATCTGCAAAGTGGCGAGGCATTTTTCCCCGAGGTTATTTTATCGTACAAAGAGCCTCCGGCAAAAGCACGGCTTGATGGCGTTAGTATTGTTTCTCAGGTTCGGGGCGACCTGCAGTCGCCGACGGCGCCCCAATGGAAGGTAAGCGAAGAGGATGGCCCCGGGTTCTCGGTTAGTCGTAAGCCGCAACCCAAAGCCCTGCGTCCAGATGCTAGAGCGGAGGAAGGAAATAGCGTGTTGCTGGTCACAATTCAGCTAGACGAGAGCAAGCTAGTAGCCGAAGACGTGCCGAAAGACCGGGATAACCCCGGTCGTCCTTTCTTTCGGGTAGATGGCAACCACCGCTTGGTTGCTGGCAGTCGATTCCCCGCCCTTGGTGAAAAGGAGTTCACCGTCCCATTCTGCTTGCTATTGCTGCCTAACGGCGATGATTTTCTTACTATTGAGCGTCTGATATTTAGCAATATTAACTCAAAGAGTTTACCCCTAACGCAGGAACAATTGATTAAAGCGGGCATAGGTAATTCCTCAATTATCAACGATGAGCGACTTACTTATTCTCCGTATGGCCCTGCCTACTTATTAGTGCGGCACACCTTTGACCTGTGCCTGAGATATAAGGAAGAGTTGAGAAAGTGGAATCGGACAATTGAGTTACTCGATGATGAACCGACATCTGGCCAGCCTGCGCCCAAGCTTGGGCATTTACGAACAGTTTTAAAAGAAGCGTATGAGTTGCTACTTGAAGCAGGTAAAACTGCTAGGCGCACTCCCACGGGTGAACTAGAAGGAATTCGAATGCCCGCAGAATCCGCTGATTTCAGCCGTATGGTGCGGGCTTTACTGCGAACCAAAAGATTGTACGATGAGACGCCGCAATTGCGAAATAGCAGGTCAGTTGAGTTGATTGCTGCATTCGTCCGCTACGCATTCGAGCAGAATGATTTTCTTCTAAACCGCTTCCGCGAATGGGCGCTTAATAACCATTTAGATGAGTTGCCTTCGATTAAGGCTAGTGATGCAGTGGCTATATTCGAGCGTATTCGCCACGCCCGCAGCCGTACCATATTCGTTTCGATGCCTTTTGACGGCAGTTGCGATGCACATTTTAAAATGATTCAGCAAGTAGTAGCGGAAATCAATGCGGAGCATGGAATTCAGCATCGTGACCTGCTAATTAAGCCTGTGCGAGTAGACCAATTAACACATGGCAAAACGCAGAAAATATCGGATGTTATTTTTCGCGAGATTCAACAGGCCGGAATGTTGATTGCCGACCTCACCTATAAGAATGCCAACGTATACCATGAAGTAGGCTATTTAATGGGTTTGGCCCAACAAAACACGCAACCTACACCCAACCTGCTTTTCATCTGTAATACATACGGTACTAAAGGACCGCAAGACATCGGTTTTAACCTTCGTGATTTCTCCGTTATTACTTTTCGCGACACAATTGATTTAGCACCGGAATTAGGGCGGCACATCCGCGCTTGCTATGCTACTGGCGATGCCCGGCGACCGGACTCTCTCTTAACTTATACAGAAAGCGGAGAACAAGAATTATAATGCTCACTCAAGCTGCAAGAGCATTGCTCATAGAAAGAAAAGCTTGGTACGTGTGAAAACGCTTTTCCTTTAACCGAGCAACACGAAATATTATGTACCCGCCTGCGCCGCCAGATTCTCCCGCCCCGGCCACCACTCCGGCCGCTGGGGTAGCCGCAGCGCCTGGCCGTCGAAGCGGCGCACGCCGTAGTCGCCGCCGCTGAGTTCGACGAAGTCGTCGGCCAGGCGCACGCGGTAGTCGGCGTCAATCCAGAACAGGTGGCGGTCGAAGGCGCGGTGTAGGTTGGGGCAGAGGGCGAGGCCGTTGGGCAGGGTGTCGTCGTGGCTCACGGCCCAGGGCACGATGTGGCAGGCATCGAGCAGCGGCACGGGGCTGCTGCGGGTGCTGAGCAGCTTCAGGCCCGACACGGCGCAGGTGTAGTCGTAGGTTTCGAGCACCACGCGCTTAAACACGCCGCTGCGCACGGTGAGGTCGAGCTCATCGGCGGCGGCCACGAGGGTGCGGTAGTGGGCGGCGGGCTCTTCCAGCATCTGGCGGCGGATGCCGTTGAGGGCCTCTTGGCCGGCGCGGGCGCGGTAGCGGCCCTGCGTTTGGGGGAAGTAGCGCGCCAGCAGGGCCTGCGTGAGGGCGGCCCGGTGGGCGCTTGCAGCAGCAGCCAGAGGTCGGCATCGAGGGCGGCGTAGGCCACCACGTCGCGCAGGTGGCGGAAGCTGCGGATGGAGCCCGAGCGGGTGAGCAGAATTTCG
Source organism: Hymenobacter convexus (assembly GCF_030580955.1). Lineage (GTDB taxonomy): Bacteria > Bacteroidota > Bacteroidia > Cytophagales > Hymenobacteraceae > Hymenobacter. Next base: position 43,132 of record NZ_JAUQON010000017.1, read on the forward strand.
AGGCCGGGCCAGGTGTGCAGGTGCCAGAAGCCGTCGGAGCGCAGGTGGTAGAAGGGCAGGGCGAAGTTAGCGGCCGTGAACAGGGCCGAGGTGCCCAAATCGGTGCAGATGGCTTTGAAGGCCGCGATGAGCTCGGGCGTAATTTCGATGCGGTTGCCCTGGATGGTGCCGTCGGCGATGCCTTCGAGCACGGCCAGCAGCAGGGCGGGCTTAGCTACGCTGACCTTCGGTTGTAGGGCGCTTCGCCGTGCTGGCGGCTGCGGGCCACGCGCAGGTGCTGGAAACGGCGGAGGTAGGCGGGGAACATGGGTGCAGAGTCAGGGTGCAAGAACGGTCATGCAGAGCGTAGCGAAGCATCTCGCGTGCCACCACTAATCCTTTTCTTTCGATTGATTTACTACCACACGCGAGATGCTTCGCTGCGCTCTGCATGACGACGGCCTTTTGAGCTATTGATTGCTTGCCCTGCACGCCTTCCGGGACCGGGCAGGGCCGTGCGTCGGCGGTCCTGCCCCAGGTCTCGCATTCCTTTTGCGCCAAGCGGCCTGTTTACGTGGGAAGTAGCCGCCGCTCTGGAAAGTATTTAGTTGCGCAAACGATGCCGGCATCGTTTGCGCAACTATAGTGGGGCTGTTGCCTCACTATATACTCATTTGCTGAAACTTACCGGGTACGTTTGTACGAACCCTCTCTCCCGGTGGCGTATGCCACCACCACCCAAAATTCCCCCATCCTATGAAGCAACTGCTTTTTTTACTCTTGCTACTGTTGCCGCTGGCCATGCGCGCCCAGACGCTGACCATCCTCGAATCGGCCGGCTGGCTCGAAACGGCTTACGTGCGCTGGCAGCCCATTGCCGCGGCGCAGAGCTACAATGTGTACTACACCGGCGGCGGCCTCGTCGACCAGAAGCTCGACGACCAGCTGGTGCGCAACTACGGCACCTTCTACCGGGCCGATGCTATGGGCCTGGCGCCGGGCGCCTACACCCTCAAAATAGCGCCCGTGGTGGGGGGCGTGGAGGGCACGGCCACCGTGACGACTTCCCTCACGGTGCGGGCCCAGGACCGGACCGGCTTTGCCTTCAGCAACGGCCGCGTGCCCGGCGCCTACAACGCCAACGGCACCGTGAAGGCCAACGCCGTCATCCTCTACATCACCCAAAACTCCAAGAATACCGTTTCGCTCAACGTGACCGGGGCCACCACCAACCCCTGCGTGGGCCTGCAAACCATTCTCGACGGCTTCAAGAAGGGCCGCGACGCCCGCCCGCTCATCGTGCGGATGGTGGGCCAGATTACCGACCTGAGCTACATGCTGGCCGGCGACATCGTGATTGAGAACAACAATTTCGCGTCCAGCTACATCACCCTGGAAGGCGTGGGCAACGACGCCGTGGCCGATGGCTGGGGCATCCGCATCAAAGGGGCTTCCAACATTGAAATTCGCAACATCGGCACGATGAACTGCGACTCCGACGAGGGCGACAACATCGGCCTGCAGCAGGACAACGACTACATCTGGGTGCATAACTGCGACTACTTCTACGGCCACGCCGGCTCCGACCCCGACCAGGTGAAGGGCGACGGCGCGCTGGACTGCAAAAAGTCGACCTACGTGACATTCGCCTACAATCACTTCTGGGATTCGGGCAAGTGCAACCTGCTCGGCCTGAGCGAAAACACCACCCAGGGCCTCTACATCACCTACCACCACAACTGGTACGACCACTCGGACTCCCGCCATCCGCGCGTGCGCTTCTACTCGGCCCACGTGTACAACAACTACTACGACGGCAACGCCAAGTACGGCGCCGGCTCGACGGAAGGCTCCTCGGTGTTCATGGAAAGCAACTACTTCCGCAACTGCAAGTACCCGATGCTGACCTCCATGCAGGGCACCGACGTATTCAGCCCCACCACGCAGACCAACAACTACACCACGCAGCCCATTTTCTCGAACGAGGACGGCGGCACCATCAAAGCCTTCGATAACGTCATGACCGGGCAGACGCGCTTCGTGCCCTACGGCGCCGCCGGCTTCCCCCGCTCCACGGTCGATTTCGATGCCTACGTGGTAACCACCCGCAGCCAGACGATTCCGAGCACCGTGACGTCGGCCTACGGCACCAACACCTACAACAATTTCGACACGAACCCGGCCGTGATGTACACTTACACGCCCGACAGCCCCACGGCGGGCCGCGACAATGCGGTGCTATACGCGGGCCGCGTGAAAGGCGGCGACTTCCAATGGACCTTCAACAACGCCGTTGATGACGCCTCTTCGGCGGTGAACACCCCGCTGCAAACGGCGCTGGTGAACTACCACACCGGCCTGGTGTCGGTGCAGGGCGATGCCGCAGCGCCCGTAACTCCGCCCAATCCCGGCGGCGGCGGCGGCAGCACGTCGGGCATGGTGCACAACTTCACCCTGGCCGGCACCACCAGCACCTTCTATATCATCACCGGTAACCTGTCGACTTCGCAAGGCAGCGTGACCTACAACGGCCTGAACCTGACGCAGTGCCTGAAACTGGAGTCGACTACCAACATTGCCTTCACCACCACCGCCAGCGCCACGCTCACGCTGGTATTCAATACGGGCTTCAGCGGCACGGTTCGCATCGACGGCACCAACCAGACGGTAACCAACGGCCTGTATACCATGACGCTGCCGGCCGGCGTGCACCAGATTGCCAAAGGCACCACCGCCAACCTCTACTACATGAGCACCGCCTACGCGGGCGCCCTGGGCACCCGCGCCCAGCAGGAGGAGCTGGCCGTGAAGGTATTCCCCAACCCGGCAGCCGATGAAGTGACCGTGGCCTGGAAGAGCAACCGGACGTTCACGCTGTACTCCATTACGGGCGCCCTGCTGAAAACCGGCGTCACCAACCAGCCTTTCAACTTGAAAGATGTGAAGCCCGGCCTATACCTGATTCAGATTCGCGACGAAGACGGCTACCTGCGCACGGGCCGCCTGCTCAAGCAATAAGCCTGGCTGGCCTGCATGCGCAGGCAACGCGACAAGCCCCGGCGGGGCAATATTCGGCCCCCAAATGTTGCCCCGCCGGGGCTTTGCCGTGCTTGTTTGCCGCGCGCCCCGGCCGGCGCATAACCTTTTCCTAATGCCTGCGGTAAGCCAAACGCCCCTAGCTTCGCCCCCATGAAAACCCTCTATCTCCTCCGCCACGCCAAATCCAGTTGGAGCTTCGACGAGCTCAGCGACCAGGAACGTCCCCTCAACGACCGCGGCCGCGACGACGCGCCCGCTATGGGCAAGGCCCTGGCCAAGCGCCGCATCTGCCCCGATTTGGTGGTGAGCTCACCGGCCGTGCGCGCCATGAGCACGGCCGTGCTGGTGGCCCGCGAAATGCAGTACCCGCACGATAAAATCACGGTGGAGCCCGGCATCTACGGCGCCGATGTGGACGGGCTGCTGGCCGTCATCCGCGAACTGCCCGACGCGGCGGCCTCGGTGCTGCTGGTGGGCCACAACCCCACCATCACCGAAACAGCCAATGAGCTGTCGCCCACCTCGTTCAACGAGATGCCCACGGCCGCCGTGGTCTGCCTGCACTTCGACACCGACAAGTGGGAGGAAGTGAGCAAGCAGAACGCCGAGTTTTACTTCTACGACTACCCCAAGAACGGGGAGTAGAGGCGAAGTAGTCGGATTTAACGAAAAAAGAACGTCATGCTGAGCTTGTCGAAGCATCTCTACCGTAGAAGCAATCAATCGGTTTGCAACGAAGCGATAGAGATGCTTCGACAAGCTCAGCATGACGTTCTTTTTTGACTAATTCACCCAACCATCCCCGTCTATTGAAAGCCCTATCCCGCGACCTGAGCTGGCTGCGTTTCAACGCCCGCGTGCTGCAGGAGGCCCAGAGCGACAACGTGCCGCTACTGGAGCGTCTCAAGTTCCTGGCCATTTTCAGCAGCAACCTTGATGAATTTTTTAAGGTGCGGGTGGCCACGCTGCGCCGCCTGGCCAAGCTAAAAAAGAAAACCCGCGCCAAGCTGGGCGAAAGCCCCAAGCGCGTGCTGAAGGAGGTGCTGGCCGAAGTAGGCCGGCAGCAGGAAGCCTTCGGGGCCACCTTTCGAGAGCAGCTGCTGCCGGCCCTCAACGAGCAGCACATCCACCTGCTGAGCGAGGCTGAGCTGACGGACAAGCAGCGCGAGTGGACGCTGCGCTACTTCCGCGACAAGGTGCGCGATTTGCTCTCGCCCGTGGTGCTGGATGGCACCCTGCACCACCTGTTTCTGAAGGACCAGGCCGTGTACCTCACGTTCTTCCTGCGCCAGCCGCACGAGCGCAAATCCAAGCTCGAAGCCGAGCGGGTGCTGACCATGGAACTGCCCACCAAGCGCCACGGCGGCCGTTTCGTGCGCCTGCCCGACGAGGGCGAGGAGCGGTATGTGCTGTTTCTGGACGATGTTATTCGGGTGGGCGCGGCCGAGCTGTTCCCTGCTTATAAGGAGGTGACGGTGAATGCCATCAAGCTCTCGCGCGATGCCGAGCTGGACATTGAGGAGGAAGTGTCGGGCGACCTAATGGAGAAAATCCGCAGCAGCCTGAGCAAGCGCGCCACCGGCTTCCCGGCCCGCCTGCTCTACGACCCCGAAATGCCGGCCGACGCCCTGCGCGCCATCAAGCAGAAAACCGGCATCACCGACGAAGAGCTGGTGGCCGGCAGCCGCTACCACAACTTCCGCGACTTCTTCGGCTTCCCTAGCTTCGACGAGCCCGATTTTCATTACCCGCCGCGGCCGGCCCTGCCGCACCCTACGCTGCCGCGCACGGGCAGCCTGCTGGCCGCCATTGCCCAGCGCGACCACCTGCTGCACCCGCCCTACCAAAGCTTCGACTACGTGACGCGCCTGCTGCGCGAAGCCGCCGACGACCCCGGCGTGTCCAGCATCAGCATCACGCTCTACCGCGTGGCCAGCAAAAGCGCCGTGGTGAAGGCCCTGCTCAAAGCCGCCAAGCGCGGCAAGCAGGTGACGGCGGTAGTGGAGCTCAAGGCGCGCTTCGACGAAGAATCGAACCTTTTCTGGGCCGATAAGCTGAAGCGGGCCGGCGCCAACGTCATCTTCACGCCGCCTGAGCTCAAATGCCACAGCAAGCTGCTGCTCATTGCCCGCCGCGAGGCCGACGACACCGTGCGCCGCTATGGCTACTTCAGCACCGGCAACTTCAACGAAAGCACCGCCGACCTCTACACCGACCACGGCCTGTTCACGGCCGATGAACGCCTTACCCGCGAGTCGGCTGAGGTGTTTCAGTACTTGGTCGACCAGAGCGTGGTGCCGCAGCTCGAATACCTGCTGGTGGCGCCCTTCGGCCTGCGCACCGGGCTGAACGCGCTGATTGACTACGAAATCAAGCAGGCCAAAAAAGGCAAGGAGGCTTACGTCATTCTCAAGGTGAACGCCGTGGAGGATGCGGCCATGATTGCCAAGCTCTACGAGGCCAGCAAAGCCGGCGTCCGCATCGAACTCATCGTGCGCGGCATTGGCCGCCTCGTGCCCGGCCTGCCCGAATGCAGCGCCAACATCAGCCAGCGCGGCCTCGTGGACCGCTACCTGGAGCACAGCCGCGTGTACGTGTTCGGCCACGGCGGCGAGGAAAAACTATACGTCTCGTCGGCCGACTGGATGACCCGCAACCTCGACCGCCGCGTGGAAGTGGCCTTTCCCATCCTCGACGAAAGCCTGCGCGCCGAGGTGCGCCACCTGCTCGATTTCCAGCGCCACGACAACGTGAAAGCCCGCGATTTCGACAACAACTTCATTGCCGCCGCCGAAGGCGAAAAGCCCCTGCGGGCGCAGGAAGCCACCTACGCCTGGCTGAAAGGCCTGAAGCGGCGGCAGCAGAAAAAGGGCAGTGCTAAAGCCGAATAAAAAAGAACGTCATGCAGAGCGCAGCGAAGCATCTTTACCGCAGTAGTAAATTTGATTACTGCTGCGGTAAAGATGCTTCGCTGCGCTCTGCATGACGTTTCAGAGACTTTCCCTACACGCGCCTAGTGCCGCAGCACCAGGCGGCGCGTCAGCCACTGGCCCTGGCCCAGGTCGAGGCGCAGCAGGTACACGCCGCTGGGCAGCTCGTGCAGGTCCACGGTCTGGGTGAGCGGGCCGGCGCCCGAGGCCGGCAGCAGCACGCGGCCCACCTGCTGGCCCAGCACGTTCAGCACCGTGCCCGTGGTGGCGGCGGGGCGGCCAGCACCGGTCAGCGTGAGCGTAATCACGCCCGTGCTGGGGTTGGGATAAAGCGAAAGCTCGGCGGCCGGGGCCGCGCCCAGCGTGGCCGAAACCGGGCACGCGGTGCTCGTCACGGTGAGCTGCTGGGTGGCCGTGGCCGTGCAGCCCTGGGCGTTGGTGGCGGTGTAGGTGATGGTGTAGGTGCCGGGCCCGGTGGTAGTGGCGCTAAACACGCCATTGGACACGCCGGGGCCGCTGTAGGTGCCGCCGGCCGGGCTGCCCCCACTCAGCGTGAGCGGGCTGGCCGTGGCGCATAGGGTGGTAGCGGGCAGCGTGAGCGTGGTGGCGGGCAGGGCGTTCACGGTCACCGTCACGGTGGCCGTGGCGGTGCAGCCGCTGGCGTTGGCCCCGGTCACGGTGTAGGTGGTGGTTTGGGTGGGCGTCACGGTCACGAGCGGGCCGGTGAGCGTTTGGCCGCCGCCCGTCCAGGTGAAGGTGCCGGCCCCGCTGGCCGAGAGCGTGGCCGACTGCCCGGCGCACACCGCCGCCACGCTGGCCCCCGCCGTGATGACCGGCACGGGATTCACCGTCACCGTCACGGTAGCCGTGCTGGTGCAGCCGCCGGATGTGGTGCCCGTCACGGTGTAAGTCGTGGTTTGGGTGGGCGAAACCGTGACCGTGGCGCCGGTCAGCGTCTGGCCTCCGCCGCTGTAGGTGTAAGTGAGGCCGCCGGTGGCGGTGAGGGTGGTGCTTTGCCCGGCGCAGAGCGTGGGCTGGCTGGCCGTCACGGCCACGTTGGCGCCGGCCGTAAGCGTGACGGTGGTAGTGGCCACCGCCGAGCAGGTGCCGCCGCTGCCCACCGTGTTGGTGATGGTGTAGGTGCCGGCCGTGCTGGCCGTCAGGTCGATGGCGCCGGTGGAGGCGTTCAAACTCAGCCCGGTAGTAGAAGTGAACGTGCCACTAATGGCCCCGCTAGCCAGCGTGGGCACGGCCGTGCCGCCCCCGAGGCAGTAGGTGGTGTTCGGATACTGGAACGCGGCGCTGGGCGTGGTCGTCAGCGTGATGTTATTGGTAGTGGTGCTGGCGCAGGGCCCGCTGGTGGTGTACGTCACGGTGTAAGTTCCTGGCGTGGAGGCAGAGGCGTTAATCTGCCCGGTGGTGGCGCTCACGAAAACCAATCCCGCCGGCGCGGCCGTGAAGGTGCCCGTGGCCGTGCTGCTGAGCGTGGGCGTGGGGTTGCCGGCGGCCGTGCACAGCACGGCGGCCCCGTAGCTGAAGCCGGCGTTCTGCGTCGGGTTCACCGTGACCACGACGGTAGCCGTGCTCTGGCAGCCGTTGCGGCTGGCCGTGAGGGTGTAGGTCTGGGTGATGGGCGCGTTGGTGGCATTGGGCAGCGTCACGGTGGGGTTGGCGATGGTAGCGCTACTCAGGCCGGTGGTGGGGCTCCACGAGTACGTTACGCCATTTACCGCCGCGGTGCCCAGCTGACCCGCTTGGTTAGGGCACACGCTGATGGCCGGGCCGGGCGTGGCCGTCACGGCCGGGTTCACCGTGACTTGCGTCGAGCTGGTGCTCACGCAGCCCGAGGCCGACACCACCGTGAGCGTGTAAGTGGTAGTACGCGCCGCGTTGGTGGTGTTGGTGGGGGTGAGGGTGGGCTGGGCCGCGCTGGTGCTGCTCAGCCCCGTGCTGGGGCTCCAGGAGTAGGTGAGGCCGGCCACGGCGGCCGTGCCCAGCGTGGTGGCCTGCCCGGAGCACAGCACCTGAGCCGGGCCGGCGTTAGCCGTGGGTGGGTTTTCTACGGTCACCGTCACCTGGCTGGTGCTGGTGCAGCCGTTGCTGGTGCCAGTCACGGTATAAGTGGTGGTTTGAGTGGGCGAGGCAATGGGGTTGGCCGCAAACGGGTTGTTCAGCCCCGTGGTGGGCGACCATTGGTAGCTCTGCGCGCCGGTGGCCGCCAGCGTCACCGACGTGCCCGCGCAAATGGACGGCGCGGTCGGGCTCACGCTTACCGCCGGTGTGGCGCGCACGGTCACTGTCACCTGTGCCGTGTTGGTGCAGCCCGCCGCCGAGGTGGCCGTCACGGTGTAGATGGTAGAAGTAGTAGGCGAGGCCACTGGATTGGCAATGGTGCTGCTACTCAGGCCCGTGCTGGGGCTCCACGAATACGTGGCGCCGCCCGAGGCCGTGAGCTGCACCGATGAGCCCGAGCAGATGGCCGCGTTGTTGGGCGCGATGTTGACCACTGGCAGCGGGCTCACCGCCACCACCACTTGGGCCGATACGGAGCAGCCGTTGGCCGCCGCCGTCACCGTGTAGGTGCCCGAGCGGTTGGTGCCCACGTTGGCAATGCTGGGGTTGCGCAGCAGCGAGGTGAAGCCCGCCGGGCCGGTCCAGGAGTAGCTGGCGCCGGGCACCAGGCTGGCCGTGAGCAGCAGGTTGTCGCCCACGCACAGCGGGGTGTTGGCGCTGGCCGTGAGCGTGCCCAGGTTGTTCACGGTCAGGTCGGTACCGTTGTCGGTGCCCACGGTGGCCGGGGCCGAGCCCGTCACCCGAATGCGGTAGCCCGAGCCCGCCACCGTACCGGCCGGAATCACGCCCTGCACAATGCCGTTGGAGGCGCCCGTGAGGCTGCCGAGGGTCACCGGCGTAGCAAACGAGCCGCTGGCGTCCGACAGCTCGGCCGTGAACACGTTGCCGCTGTTAAACGGCTGGTCGACGGCATACGGCACCCGCACCGTGGCCCCGGCGCAAAAACTGGTGCCGCCCTGCACGGCCTGCGTGGTGATGACGTAGGCCCGGGCCGCGCGCGGCCCGGCCAGCAGCAACAAAAGCAGCGCCACCACCCCGGTGGCAGGCCGCAAAGCGAGAAATGGCTTCATGTACTTGTGTGGCATTCTGAGGTGATAAAAAAAACCGCCAGAGCAAACCCTGCTCTGGCTGTCTAGATGGGGGTTGCTATGGAAAGTTTAACCCGACCCTCAAAATAAAAGCTCAGCATTTTTAAGCTGAACTATTTGCTAATCATGCCATTGCATAGGTGCGCAACATCACCAATGCAAAGCAAATTCTCTTGCATGAAATCCACATGAGCGCCAGCAAAAAAGCCCGCCTTTTGAGGGCGGGCTTTGCAAAATACATAGCTGAAAAGCAACGGGCAAGTCGTGCCGGTGCCGGCCGTCGGTGGCCGTTTACTTCCGGTTGCGCTCGGCCTTTTGCAGCAGCTTCTTGGGCGGCACGATGAACAAGTCCAGGCTGGCGTAGGGCGTGCTGCCGAACTGGCTGTTGATGATGCGGTCGCGGGTGCTGTTGGTGCGGTCGAAGGCGTTGAACTGGTAGTTGTAGCGGTAGCCGGCCTCGATGCCGGTCCAGAGGAAGGACAGCAGTTCGTGCTCGTAGCGGAGGCGGAATTTCAGGTCAATCTGGCGCAGCTCCAGCGAGCGGACGGTGGGGTTGTTGGGTGTGGCAAAGGTGTTGCGCAGCTTGATGTTGTAGTTGTTGCTGGCCACCTCGTAGCCGGCAAACAGCAAGGAGGTGGGCGAGAGGTTGCGCCGCAGCAGCACCCGGGCCGGAAACAGCGCCTCCACGCCCCAGCGCGGGTTGAACGTGCGGTTGTAGACAATGACGGGGTAGATGCTCTGCCGGCCCAGGTTGTAGCCCAGCTGCACCCCTATGCCCCAGGCAAACGTGGGGCTCCGCTTCCAGCCGTAGATAAACTCGGAGGTGACCTTGAGGTAGTCTGTAACATTCAACTCGTTCGAGGCGTAGTCGCCGTTAAGCTCGCCTTTGGTGCGGAAAATGTACCAGTGCACGGCATCGACAGGACGGATAACGGCCAGCTGCGTCCCGATGATGGTGAGCGCCTTATTTTCGATATTGCCATAAAGGCTGTAGGGTGCGCTAGCAGCCGGTTCCTGGAATTGAAACTCCTGACGGTCATAGTTCAGGCCCAGCACCAGCTTTAGATGCGGATGATTGAGCAACGGCGCATAGGCCTTGATGACGAGGTTTGCGTTTTTGCTAACCGTGGTATTATAGTCCGGTATCCTGGGCGTGACCGAAGTCAAATCGCCCACAAGGGTGCTTTTTAGGCTGAAATTGCCCGGAATCCGCTCGTATTTCACAATCAGGCCCTTGCTGGGACCCATGCCCACTACCTGGGAGTTGGCAAAGGTCTGGGCGTCGGTGCGGCCCAGGCCGGTGCTGTCGTAGGGGGCCGGCGGCGGGTAAACCGGTATGTCCTGGGCGGCGGCGGTACGGGCCAGGCCGAACAGCCCGAATAGCAAAAAGCGAAGCGGAAAAGGTGGGCGCATAAAGCAAAGGGCTATACCTGATAAGCATAGCCCTTGCCCTTACGAAAAACTTCATCAAACAGTCATCAAAACGGCCTGTGGGCAACAATTTGATGATGTTGGCTGATGGTCTTATTCCTGCCCGTAGCCCGCGCTCTGATAAGGGTAGCGCTGCTGGTGCAGAGCGGCCACGCGCTTGGAAATCAGCTCGCGCAGCTCTTCCAGGTTGGTGCGCTCCTGGGCCGAGATGAAGACCACCGGGTCGTGCAGCTTGGCCATGTAGGTGGCCTGCAGCTGGGCCAGCGGCGGGCGCGGCGTGGTGCCGTCGTCCTCGGCATCGAGCACTTCGCCGAAGGGGTCGTGCTGGGCATCGTCGGGTTTGTACTGGTCTATTTTGTTGAACACCAGCAGCATCGGCTTATCGGCCGCGCCAATGTCGGCCAGCGTGTCGTTCACCACCTGAATCTGCTCCTCGAAACCGGGGTGCGAAATATCCACCACGTGCAGCAGTAAATCGGCTTCGCGAATCTCATCGAGCGTGCTCTTGAAGCTCTCAATGAGCTTGGTGGGCAGCTTGCGAATGAACCCGACCGTATCAGACAACAGGAAGGGGTGGCCGTCGAGCACCACCTTACGCGTGGTGGCATCCACGGTGGCGAAAAGCTTGTTTTCGGCGAAGACTTCGGCCTTGCCCAGCACATTCATCAGCGTGCTTTTGCCCACGTTGGTGTAGCCCACCAGCGCCACCCGAATGCTGCCGCCACGGGTTTTGCGCTGGGTATGGGCCTGCTTGTCGAGGTCTTCGAGCTTCTCTTTGAGGAAGGCAATCCGGTCGCGCACAATGCGGCGGTCGGTTTCAATTTCCGTTTCGCCGGGGCCCTTCATGCCCACGCCGCCGCGCTGCTTGTCCAAGTGAGTCCAGAGGCCGGTGAGGCGGGGCAGCAGGTACTGGTACTGGGCCAGCTCCACCTGCGTGCGCGAGGTGGCCGACTTGGCCCGCAACGCGAAAATATCGAGGATGAGTAGCGAGCGGTCCACAATTTTCACCAGCAGTTCGGCCTCCAAGTTGCGGAGCTGGGAAGGGGAGAGGTCATCATCGAATACCACCATGCTGCTGCCCTCGTGCTGCACGTAGGCCTTGATTTCGGCCAGCTTGCCCTCGCCCACATAGGTGCGAATGTCGGGTTTTTCGAGGCGCTGCACGAAGCGCTTGGTGGCGGTGGCGCCGGCGGTTTCAATCAGAAACGCCAGCTCGTTGAGGTATTCAGTGGTTTGGGCTTCGGACTGCCGGCGCGGAGGCACCGAAACCAGCACGGCGGTTTCCTGCTCTTTGGCGGTTTCGTAGGTGCCGTTGGCGGCGGCTTTCAGCAGAATGCGGCCGGCCCGGCCCTTCACGTTGTCGGTGGCCCCGACGTGGCGGGTGCTGTTGCCGGGCTTGCGGCCGCCGGATTGGGAAGTTGCCATAGGAATGGTTTGTAATCGGTATTGGATGGGTCAGAAGAAGCTAAACGCAAATCCGACCAATTTGACTAAAAGAACGTCATGCTTCATCTGGCGTCCGCGAAGTCGAAGCATCCCTACTGTGCAACTAATCCCAATCGTCAGGAATAATATTGCGGTAGAGATGCTTCGACTGCGCTCAGCATGACGAATGCGGGTTTAAGCGTCCCGGCTACTTCAGCGTCAGCGAGTAGGCCACTACCTGCTGCACCTCGGCCGGCGTGAGCACCTTTTCAAAGGCCGGCATCTTGCCCATGCCTTTCGTTACCATGTAAGTGCGGCCGAAAGCGTTGAGGTTGCTTTTGGTGAGGTCGTGGGCGCCGTTGGCGCCTTTCTTGCCGTTGGCACCGTGGCAGCGCGCACAGTTTTTCTGGAACAGGGCCTGGCCGGGCAGCAGCGGCGGGCCCGCCTGGGCCAGCAGGGGCAGCGCCAAAAGAAGTAGCGTGAAACGAAACAGCATAACGGGGCTAACACAAAATCGAGCCACAAAGTACCGGCTTAAAGGTGAAATGGGGCGGCGGTGCAATGCCGGGTGTTGGAATGAACGGGCGCGGGTAAAATCCGTAAGGCCGACCTTTGCCCCCGAACTCACCATTTCACCCCTCACTGCTCCCCGTTTTGCGCGTCGCCCTCGTCATCAATACCAGCTGGAATATTTGGAATTTTCGGGCCAGCCTCGTGCGGGCCCTGCAGGCCGCCGGCCACGAGGTGCTGGCCATTGCGCCCCCCGATGACTATTCGGCGCGCCTCGAAACCGAGCTGGGCTGCCGCTTCGTGCCCATCCTGATGGAAAACAAGGGCACCAACCCGGTGAAAGACGCCGCCCTCACGCGCCGCTTCTACCAGATTTACAAGCGCGAAAAGCCCGACGTGGTGCTGCACTACACCATCAAGCCCAACATCTACGGCAGCATCGCGGCCAAGCTGGCCGGCATTCCTAGCATCAACAACGTGAGCGGGCTGGGCACGGTATTCATCATCAAAAACTTCGTGAGCAAGGTGGCGCTGGGCCTCTACCGCTTCGCTTTCCGCTTTCCGGCCAAAATATTTTTCCAGAACGGCGACGACCGCCAGCTCTTTCTCGACAACGGCCTCGTGCGCAAGGAAATAACCGACCTGCTGCCCGGCTCCGGCGTGGCCACCGACCGGTTTCGGCCCGCCGCGCAGTTCACCCGCAACCAGCCCTTCGTGTTTCTGATGGTGGCGCGGGTGCTCTATGAAAAGGGCGTGGTGGAATACTTCGAAGCGGCCAAAGCCATTCGTGAGGCCGTGCCGGGTACCCGCGTTCAGCTCTTGGGCGGGCTTGATGAGGCCGGCGGCGTGGGCGTGCCCCGCGCCACGTTTGAAGAGTGGCTGAAAAGTGGCGACATTGAGTACCTGGGCCGCTCCGACGATGTGGCCGCCCACATCCACCAGGCCGATTGCGTGGTGCTGCCCAGCTACCGCGAAGGCACGCCCAAAACCCTGCTCGAAGCCGCTGCCTGCGGCAAGCCCCTGGTGACCACCGACGTGCCCGGCTGCCGCGAAACCGTGGTGGACGGCCGCAACGGCTACCTCTGCCAGGTGCGCAGCGGCGAAGACCTGGCCGCCAAAATGCTGCAGGTGCTGCGCCTGAGCGACGCCGACCTGCAGGGCATGGGCCAGAACAGCCGCTACCTCGCCGAAACCAAATTCGACGAAAAGCTGGTGCTCAACAAGTACCTCGCGGCCGTGGCCGAGGTGAAAAAATAACGCCGGTGTTGCCCGCCTCACCCGCCTAACTTTGCACCGATGCAAGCAAAATCCCACGCCCTGCCGGGCCTCATCGAATTTATTCCCCGCCTGTTTGGCGACCCGCGCGGGGTGTTTTACGAAACCTATAGCGCCCGCCTGATGCAGGAACTGGGCCTGCCCGCCCACCTGGAGTGGGTGCAGGACAACCAATCCAAGTCGCAGCCGGGCGTGGTGCGTGGCCTGCATTTCCAGCGCCCGCCCCACGCCCAGGCCAAGCTGGTACGCGTGGCCCACGGCAGCGCCCTCGACGTGGTGGTGGACATCCGCCGCGACTCGCCCACCTTCGGCCAGCACGCCACCGTGGAGCTGAGCGCCGCCCTCGGCAACATCCTGTTTGTGCCCATCGGCTTCGCCCACGGCTTCGTGGCGCTGGAAGAAGACACGCTCTTTCTCTACAAATGCTCCGATTATTACGCCCCCGCCGCTGAAGGCGGCTTGCTCTGGAACGACCCGGCTCTGAACATCAACTGGGGGGTGGCCGAAGCCATCATCTCGCCTAAAGACGCCGTGCTGCCTACGCTGGCGGAGCTGGATAGCCCATTTTAACGGGTAGACAAGGGATAAAAAGCCCGTCATGCTGAGCGCAGCCGAAGCATGACGGGCTTAATTTTTATTCACCCCCTACAGCAGCGGCACCAGCGTTTCCAGGCCCATGCCGCGGCTGCCTTTGAGCAGGATGTGCCGGCCGGTTAGCGGCTGGCATTGGAGCCAGTCGGTGGCAGCTTCTTTGGTTTTGAAGTGCAGCGTGGTGGCGGGGGTGCTTTTGTTCCAGGCCTGCGCCATTTCGGGACCGATGAGGATGGCCGTGCCGAACGCCAGCTCGGTGAGGAGCTTGCCCAGCGCGCGGTGCTCGTGCCCGCTGGCTTCGCCCAACTCAAACATATCGCCCAGAATCACCACCTTATCGGCCAGCGCGCCGGGGCGGCCGGCGAAGCTGCGCAGGGCCGCCGTCATGCTGCTGGGGTTGGCGTTGTAGGCGTCGAGAATGAGGTCGTTGCCGCGCGCGGTGCGCACCAGTTGCGAGCGGTTGTTCTGCGGGTTGTACTGGGCCAGGGCGGTGGCCACTTTGGCTGGCGCAATGCCGAAATGCAGGCCCACGGCGGCGGCAGCGGCCAGGTTGGGGAAATTGTAATCGCCGGTGAGCTGGGCGGCCACGTCGGTGCCGTCGGCCAAGCGTAAGGCCACGGCGGGGTCGGCGGCGAGCAGCGTGGCGGGGAAATTATCGGCCGGGCTGGGGTAGGTGAGGCGCGTGGGCACGGGCGCGGCCAGGCCAGGCAGGCGCGCATCCAGCGTATTCACGAAAGCCGTGCCGCCGGTGCGCGCCAGATAGTCGAACAGCTCGCCCTTGCCCAGGGCCACGCCCTCGGGGCCCCCGAAACCTTCGAGGTGGGCCAGGCCGATGTTGGTGATGAGGCCGTGGGTGGGCTGGGCCCACTCGCAATAAGCCGCGATTTCGCCCCGGTGGTTGGCCCCCATCTCAATCACGGCAAAGTTGTGCTCGCCCGCCCGCAGGCGCAGCAGCGTGAGCGGCACGCCGATGTGGTTGTTGAGGTTTCCAATCGTGGCCAGCACGTGGAATTGCTGGGCCAGCACGGCCGTGAGCAGCTCCTTGGTGGTGGTTTTGCCATTGGAGCCCGTGATGGCCAGAACCGGAATCTGGAACTGCTCGCGGTGCTCGCGGGCCAGCTCCTGCAGGGCCAGGAGTGGGTCGGGGGCGAAGGTGTAGCGGGCGGGGTCGGTGGCGGCCAGGGCTTCGTCGTCGACCACGGCGTGGCTCGCACCGGCGGCCAGTGCCTGCGGGGCAAAGGCCGCGCCCCGGAAACTGGGGCCGTTGAGGGCGAAAAAGAGCGTGCCGGGCTGGGGCTGGCGCGAGTCGGTGCTGACAAGGCCCTGGGCGGCCAGGTAGTGGGAGTAAAGCGGCGTAGGCATGAACTGAAACGAGTGGCCGGGTGTAACTTGCTGCAAAGGTGGGCGTGATTTTTGTACCGCGCGGTGCGGTCCTTTTCTATCATCGGTTTCCCCCTGCTGCTTATGCTTCGTTTTTACGCTTTTTTGCTGGCGCTGCTGGCTTTTTCTTTCGCGGCCCGTGCCCAGGCTTCGCGGTTTGGGTTTGAATACCGGGCGGCGGCCAAGGTGGTGCACGGCACCGATACCCTGACCAATGCCTGGGCCGGCGGCCTCAACACGCCCCAGTTCAGCAGCATCGACCTGGACAACGACGGGCGCCCCGACCTGTTTGCCTTCGACCACGAAAGCAGCCGCGTCTACACCTTTCTGAATGTGGCCGCGCCGGGCACCGCCGCCGGGCGCCGCTGGCAGTACGCCCCGCAGTACGAATCCATTTTCCCCGACAGCCTCAACAGCTGGGTGCTGCTGCGCGACTACGACTGCGACGGCCGCCCCGACATCTTCACCTACGCCCCCGGCGGCAACATTGCCGTGCTGCGCAACGTGCTGGCCAACGGCCGGCCCAGCTTCCAGCTCGTCACCAACCAGATTCGCTTTTCGGGCGGCTTCGCGGGCACGGCCAACCTCACCATTGGCGGCTACAACCTGCCGGCCATTCAGGACGTGAACGGCGACGGCAAGCTCGACATCATGAGCTATGACTTCATTGCCTCCTTGGTCATCGAGCAATACATCAACACCAGCCCCGGCACCTGCGGCAGCGCCCTCACCTTCAACCGCACTTCCACCCAATGGGCCAACCTGCGGGCCTGCGGCGCCTGCGCCGAGTTCGGCATCGGGACAGCCCCGTGCTTCACGGCGCCCAAAACCACCCACACCGGCGGCCACAGCCTGCTGCTGCTGGACCTGGACGGCGACGGCGACCAGGACGTGCTCGACGGCCGCGACAACTGCCCCGAGCTGGCCCGCCTGCTCAACCAGGGCACTGATGCGGCGCCGGTGCTCACGCAGGCCGGCATCTCGGCCAGCTTCCCTTCGGCGGCCACGCCGGCGCGGGTGCCGGTGTTCCCGGCCGGCTACTCGTTCGATGCCAACTTCGACGGCACCGCCGACCTGGTGGTGGCCCCCAACATGCTCAACAACCAGGGCGACCAGGTGAGCCTGCGCAACAGCGTGCAGCTCTTCACCAACGCGGCCACCACTGGCGCACCGGTGTACACCAACCAGGCCACCGGCTTTCTGCAAAACACGATGATTGACGTGAGCGAAGGCGCCGCGCCCACCCTGGGCGACATCGACGGCGACGGCCTGGTCGACCTGCTGGTGGCCAACCACGCCGACCGCGTGAACAACGTGTACCGCGCCAGCCTCACGTATTACCGCAACGTGGGCACCCGCACCCGGCCCGTGTTTCAGCTCGTGAACAGCGACTACCTGGGCCTTTCGGCCCAAAACCTGACGGGCCTTAAACCTACCCTAGTGGACCTGAACCGCGACGGGGCCATCGACCTCGCCTACGCCGCCTGGGGCCTCGCCACCAACAAAGTATACTACATTCTGAACACGGCCCGGGCCGGGCAGCCCGCCGTGTTCGACCCGACGACGGTCCAGTACCTCAAGGCCACGACCCCTTCCGCTGCCAATTCGACCACCACCCCCACGCTGACGGACGGGATGCTGCCTTATCGCCAGGGCGACATGCCCTGCTTCACCGATGTGGACAACGACGGTTACGTCGACCTGCTCATCGGCACCAACGAAATTCGGGAACCCGGCATGGCCCTGCGCTACTTCCGCAACCGGGGCCGCGGGCCCCTGGACAGCGCCTTTGTGCTGGTGAACAACGACTTCGGTCGCATTCGCGAAGCCAGCGGCGCCCGCCCCTTCAACCTGGCGCCCGCCGTGGCCGACTTCGACGGTGATGGCCTGCCCGACCTGCTCACGGCCGACGTGACGGGCTACCTGCGCCTGTTCTCGAACTACCGCGCCCAGAATCCCAGCCTCTTCCTCGAGCGCACCGACCTGCTCTACAACCCCCTTACCGGTGCCTACGAGCCTACCCGCCTGGGCCTTGACGAGTACGTGCACTTTGGCCTGGCCGCGGCCGACCTCAACGGCGACGGCGCGCCGGAGCTGCTGGTGGGCACGCAGGCCGGCGGCATTCTCAGCTTTGGCACCCGCAACCGCACCCTTACCGCCACCCGCACCGAAGCTGCCACAGCCCTGGCCCTGAGCGTGTACCCCAACCCCGCCACCGCCACGGCCACCGTCGAAACGGCCCAGCCCACCCGCCTCGCCGTGCTCGACCTCACCGGCCGCGTGGTGCTCACGCTTGGCACCGCCCAGCGCCGCCACGCCCTGAGCCTGACCGGCCTGGCGCCCGGCGTGTACCTAGTGCGCGCCACCGCCGCCGATGGCACCGCCGCCGTGCGCCGCCTGGCAGTGCAGTAAGGAGCGGTTCTGTCATTGCGAGGGCGCAGCCCGTAGCAATCCGTCCTGTTCTCAGCGACCAGCCTTCTAATGTGAAAAGGTTTCAAAACGTGAAAAGGCCCGGCACTGCGCAGTGCCGGGCCTTTCTGGTAAAAGGGCGTGTCTGGTTTTGACAAGACGGATTGCCACGGCCTGCGGCCTCGCAATGACAGGTTTTAACTAAGCAGCTCGAACGCGTCCCCATCCTGCAGGGCGGTGAACTTGGTGCGGAAATCCTCCATCTCAGCGCGGCTAAGGGTGTGGGTGAAGAGGCCGTTTTGGCTATGGGCTTCCACGAGGTAGGTGCCTTTGGCATCGATGAGGGCCGAGTCGCCGCTGTATTCGTGGCCGGGGCCGTCGTGGCCGGTGCGGTTCACGCCCAGGGCGCAGGCCACGTTCTCGATGGCGCGGGCGCGGAGCAGGGTGCGCCAGGCGGTGCGGCGCACAGCGGGCCAGTTGGCCACGTACAGGAGCAGGTCGTAGGGCTCAGCGGGTTGGTTGCGGCTCCACACGGGGAAGCGCAGGTCGTAGCACACCAGCGGGCAGATGCGCCAGCCGCGCCACTCTTCCACCAGCCGCGTCTGGCCGGGGGTGTAGGTGCGCTGCTCGCCGGCCAGCGTGAAGAGGTGGCGCTTGTTATAGTAGCTCAGGCTGCCATCGGGCCGCACCCAGAGCAGGCGGTTGTAGTAGGCGCCGTCTTCCTCGATGATGACGCTGCCCGTGACCACGGCCTCGTGGGCGGCGGCGCGCTCGCGCAGCCAGGCCACGGTGGGGCCGGCCATGGTTTCGGCCTGCGTTCGCGCTTCCATGCTGAAGCCGGTGGTGAACATCTCGGGCAGCACAATCAGGTCGGTAGGCCGGTCGAGGCCGGTCAGGTGCTGGTCGATGGCCGCGCGGTTGGCCGCGGCATCGTGCCAGTGCAGCTCGGTTTGGAGGAAGGAAACGGTGAGGTCGGACATGGGAAAGAGATGTAGCGTGGACTCTGCGAGTCCGCGCAGGACGGGTTGAACTGGCGCGGTTCCGACGCGGACTCGCAGAGTCCACGCTACTGTTACCGCAATCTAGCCGCCGCCGCTTCCAGCGTGGCGGCCTCCTTGGCGAAGCAAAACCGAATCAGCCCTTCGTCGAATCCATCGTGGTAAAAGGCCGATACCGGCACCACGGCCACCCCCTTCTCGCGGGCCAGGTACTGGGCAAAGGCCAGGTCGGAGGCTGGCGAGAAGGCGTCGTAGCGGGCCAGCTGGAAATAGCCGCCGGGCACAGGCAGCAGGTCCCAGCCGCCTTCCAGCAGCAGCGCGCGGAACAGGTCGCGCTTTTCCTGATAGAACGCGGCCAGGCCTCGGGCGTGGGCGTCGGTGGGGTCGGCTTCCAAGGCGTCGGCTAGGGCGTGTTGGGTGGGCGTGCTCACGGCGAAGGTCAGGAACTGGTGCACCCGCCGCACCTCGGTGCTGAGGGCCGGCGGGGCGATGCAGTAGCCCACTTTCCAGCCGGTGGCGTGGTAGGTTTTGCCAAAAGACGACAGCACGAAGCTCCGCTCGCGCAACTCCGGGTGCTGGCGGGCGCTCAGGCGCGGGGCACCGTCGAAGACCAGGTGCTCGTACACTTCGTCGCTCAGCACCAGGGCGTTGGTGCCGGCCAGTAGCTTGGCCAGGGCGTCCCAATCCTCGGCCCCAAATACGGCGCCGCTGGGGTTGTGGGGCGTGTTCACCATCACCAGGCGGGTGCGGGCCGATACCACGCGGCGCACGGCGTCCCAGTCGGGCCGGAAGTGGGGCGCGGGCAGGCGCACGTAGCGCGGCACCCCGCCCTGCAGCCGAATGGCCGGGCCATACAAATCATAGGCTGGCTCGAACACCACCACCTCGTCGCCGGGGCGCACCACGGCCGCCAGCACGGCATACAGGGCCTCGGTGGCGCCGGCCGTGATGGTGATTTCGGTGGCCGCGTCGGGTGCGGGGGCATCGGGCTGGAGGCGGGCCACCTGGGCGGCAATGGCTTCGCGCAGCCGCGGCAGGCCGGGCATGGGCGCGTACTGGTGGTGGCCGGGCGTGCGGGCGTGGCGAGCCAGCGCCTCCAGTAGTTCCTGCGGCGGGTCGTAGTCGGGGAAGCCCTGGGCCAGGTTGATGGCGCCGGTTTCCTGGGCCAGCGCGGTCATTTGAGAAAAAATGCTGACGCCGACATCGGGCAGCTTGGATTGCAGCGATACGGCCGAATCCGGCGGGGTAAGATTCATGGGGACGGGGGCGAAGGCGGTGGTTGGCAAATAAAGCATTTAACTGCCCAACTGTTGGTCCGCAGTCGCCGCGTCATCCCCAGAACTTCCCTCTAGCCAGCCCTGGGTCCGGCTCGCAACTGGTTTGGAATGCGCGTTCCATTGAATGAGAGGCACTCTGCCCCCACATCCAACGGGGCCCTCACTGCTCTGAAGTCCGTGCCCGCTGGCCCCAGCGGCTCGCTTCGTTACAAATGGATGCGGAACGTGGTGCCCTCGCCCACGGCGCTACTCACCTCCAGCCGGCCGCCGTGGATTTGCACAATGCGATTGACCAGGTAGAGGCCCATGCCCGTGCCCTCCGTGTGGGTGTGGAAGCGGCGGAAGAGCTGAAACAGCTGGTCGCCGTAGCGCTCCATGTCGATGCCGAGGCCGTTGTCGGCCACGGTGAGGATGGGGCGGCCGCTCACGGCATCGGGGGTGCTGCTGAGGCGGACGACGGGCGCCCGGTTGGGGTCGGCGTACTTCAGCGAGTTGCTGATGAGGTTGTAGAGCATGCTTTGCAGGTTGGGCCGCACAAAGGTGATGGTGGGGCAGGTGTCGAAGTCCAGCTCGAAAGTGGCCCCGAGCTGGGTCACCTGGTCCTGCAGGCTGTTGATGATTTCGGTGGCCAGCGGGGCCAGGGCCACGGCTTCCGGGGGCACTTCCTGCTGCTGGCGCTGTCCGCGCACAATGGCGCTCAGGTCGTCGATGGTGCCAAAAATCTGGCCCAGCGCCCGTTCAAAGTAGCTGATGAGCTTGATGGCTTCGGGGTCGCGGAAGTAGGCGGTGCGCGTCAGCTCCTCAAAGATGCCGGCCATGTTGTTGATGGGCTGCTTGAGGTCGTGCGAGGCCGTGTACACGAAGTTGTCGAGGTCCTCGTTGGTGCGCAGCAGGCGGGCGTTCTGCTCCTGCAGCTGGAGCTGCGCCTGCTTGAAATCCTGCACGTCGGTGTTGGCGCCCACCCACAGCACCACGGCCCCCGACGAGTCGCGGATGGCTTCGGCCCGCACCAAAAACCAGCGGTACTCGCCCTGCTGGTTGCGCCAGCGGTTCTCGGTTTCGAACGGCTCGCCGGTATGCAGGCTGTGCAGCCAGCGGCGCAGGGAGGCGGGCTGGTCGTCGGGATGCATAAACTGCTCCCAGCCCCAGTCGCGCAGCTCCTCGAAGGTAGCGCCCGTGAAATCGTACCAGCGCTGGTTGTAGTAGCTGATGCGGCCGTCGGGGCGCGAGGTCCAGGCCATCTGGGGCAGGGTTTCGAGCAGCTGCTGGAAGCGCGTCTGGCCGGCCAGCACCTGCTCCTGCAGCAGGCGCTGCTGGTGCACGTCGGTGTTGGTGCCGTACCACTTCGCCACCTGGCCGCCGGGCGCGCGCCGGGCCTGGGCCTGGCCCAGAAACCAGCGGTACTCACCGTCGTAGCGGCGCAGGCGGAACTCGGCCTCGTAGTAGCGCTGCGACGCAATGGCCTGTTGCCAGCGGGCCTGCATCAGGTCCCGGTCGTCGGGATGCACAAATTCGAGCCAGTGGGCGGCGCCATCTTTCTCCATCGACTGGCCCACGTAGGCCGCCGTGCGGTGGTTATAAAAGTCCACCGTGCCGTCGGGCCGGGCCGTCCACACCTGCTGCGGAATACTTTCGGCCTGAATGCGCAGCTCCTCCTCGCTCTCGCTGAGGCGCTCCTGCAGCCGGCGCAGCTCGGTCACGTCGGTGTTGGTACCAAACCAGCGCAGCACTTCGCCGGTAGCCGCGTCCCGAATGGGCCGCGCCCGGCTCAGAAACCAGCGGTATTCGCCGTCGTGCCGCCGCAGCGGGAAGGTGTCTTCGTAGGCTTCGCCGCCCGCTATGGCGGCCAGGTAGCGCGCGTTCACAGCCGCCATGTGGTCGGGGTGATACATCCGGAACCACTCCTGGGACAGGGCCTCTTCCAGCGTGGCGCCGGTGTAGTCATACCACTGCTGGTTATACCAAAAAATGAGGCCGGCAGGGTCGGCCATCCAGGCCAGCTGGGCCATGTTGTTAGCCAGGGCCGTGAAATCGGTGCGGGTGCGCTCCAACTCCTCGGTGCGCGTTTGCAGCTCGTGCACCTCCACCGTGGCCGCGCTGAAGCCGGCCAGCTGCCCGGCCGCGTCGGTGTAGGGCTGGGCTTTGGTCTGGAACCAGCGCAGCGCGCCGTCGCGCCGCCGCACCCGGAAAGTGCCCTGCCAGGGTTCGCCCTGGGCCATAGCGGCCTGGGCCACTGCGCCCAAAGCGGCGCGGTCGTCCTCGTACAGCACCTGCCAGGCATCGTCGAGCGGGCCGGCGGGGTCCAGGCCGGTGTACTCGTAGAAGTACGGGTTGGTGTAGGTGATGGTGCCCTGCGGGTCGAAGTTGAAGATGAACACCGGCACCGCTGCCGTGAGGGCGCGCAGCTGCTCGTCGCGGCGGCGCATTTCGGTGGTCAGCAGCTCGGCCTGCTGGCGGGCCTGCACGCGCACCGTCACGTCCTTCGAAAAGCTCAGCACGCTGTCCACCTCGCCGCGCTCGTTGCGCAGGGCCAGGTAGGTCAGGTCGACATAGGTAATGGTTTCGGGCCGGTCGGGGTTGCGCAAGCGCAAGGGCAGCTCCTGGCGCACCTGCGTTTCGCCGGTACGGTACACGTGGTCCAGCAGCTTGGCCAGGCCTTGCTCCGCCAGGTCGGGCAGCAACTCGGCCACGGGCTGGCCCAGGCGGGCGCGGTGGCCCACCAGCTGGGCGTAGGCTGGGTTGAAAAACGAGTAACGATGCTCGGGCCCGGCCAGCGTGGCCACAAAAGCCGGCAGCTGCTCCAGAATCTGGCTGAGCTGCTGGTCCTTGGCTTCCAGGCGCTCCTGCGTCTCGTGCAGCTCATGAATATCCAGGTCGGAGCCGAACCATTGCCGCAGGCGGCCGGCCGCCTGGGCATCTTTCAGCGGCTCAGGCACGCCTTGGCTCACAAACCAGCGGAATTGGCCGTCGTGCCGACGCAGGCGCAGCTCGTAGCGCCAGGGCGTGCCGGCGGCCAGCGCGGCGGCGTAGGCGGCGGCCACGCGGGCCTGGTCGTCGGGGTGCAGGCAGACTTTCCAAGCGCGGTCGAGGTCGTCGTCGTCGGTGGTGCCGGTGTAGGCATACCACTGCGGGCTGAGGTAGAGCACCTGCCCTTCCTGGTCGCTGATGAAGGTGATAGAGGGCAGGCTTTCGGTGACGCGGCGTAGGCGCTGGTCGGCGGCCTGGGCGTCGGCCTGCAGGGCCTGGCTGCGCTGGCGGGCTAGCACTTGCTCGGTCACGTCAATGCCATAGGCCAGCACGCTGGTGCCGTCCTCGTCGCGCAGGGGCACGTAGCCGTAGTCGTGATAGCGCGTCTGGGGCTCACCGGTGGCGGCGTCAACCAGTTGGGAGGGCTCCTCGAAGCCGAAGTGTGGCTGACCGCTTTCGCGCACCTGGTTCAGCAGTTGCACGTAGCCTTGCGCGGCCACTTCGGGCAGGCTATCGGCCACGGTGCGGCCCACCACGGCGCGCTCACCCATAGCTGTTTTGGCATTCGCCGACAGAAAGCTGAACGTCAGCTCCGGCCCCGACATCGTGCTGATGGTGAGCGGCAACTGGTCGAGGATGAGCTGCATGTGGTCCTGTTGCCGCTGCAACTGCAGCTGGACCCGGTGCCGGGCGTCCACGTCGGTGCAGGCCCCGAACCAGCGCCGCACCTGCCCGGCTTCGTCGCGCTGCACCATCACATGCGAGTCAAACCAGCGGAACTCGCCGTCGGTGCCGCGCATCCGGAATTCTAAATCAAACGCCTTCCCCGAGCCTAGGGCCTCCCCCCAGCGGGCGTACATGCCCGGCAGGTCGTCGGGGTGAATGAGGCGCTGCCACAAGGCCCCGCGCGCGTCGTCGTCGAGCTGCAGCACGTCGTGGCCGGTGTAGTCGATAAAGTGCTGGTTGGTGTACTCCACCTCGCCCGTGGCCGAGGTGGCCCACACCAACTGAGGCATGTTCTCGGCCAGAAACCGGAATTGCTCGTGTTCCTGCGCGGCGGCCTGCTGGCTCTGCACCTGGGCCGTCACATCCAGCAGCTGCACCAGCAGATAGCGCACCGTGCCGGTGGCCGGTACGGCCAGTAGCGAGGTCTGCCAGTAGCCGTTTGGCGCGGCAAGAGGCTGCGCAGGCGCCAGGGTTTGGGGCGTGCCGGCCAGGGCGGCGGCGCAAGCCGTTGCCCAAGCCGAAGCGGGCGCCAACACCGCGCCGGTGACCTCGGCGGCCGCGTGCAGCGCGGTCAGGGGCTGGCCGGGCAGGGCGGCAGCTGCTTCGGCCGACACCAGCGTGGCTAGGGCCGCGTTCAGGCCCAGCACGGTGGCATCGGGGGCCAGCACCGCGTGCGGGGCCGGCAGCAGGGCAAACAGCAGCTCAAAATCCAGGGCGGGCAGAACGGCGGGAGGGGGCATAGTGGGCAAAACTCGGCAACACGAAGCCGGTTTATGCCGCTTCCATCATCAAAGATAAGGCCCTGACCGTGCTAAAACAGCCCCTATCAAAAAGCCCCGACCGATTTGGTCAGGGCTTTTCAATGAAGTAGCAAAACAGGTGTTTTCGGCCGCTACAGCGGGTTTTTCAAATCCTTCCGAAACGCTTTCTGCACGTGCTCCACCTTGGCGGCCGATACGTGGGTGATGTAGGGGTTTTCGGGGTGCAGGCGGTAGTAGCCCTGGTGGTAATCCTCGGCCGGCCAGAACTTCTGGAACGGCACTACTTCGGTCACAATCTTGCCATCGTACTGCTTCGAGGCGTTCACGCGGGCAATGGTGGCTTCCAGAATTTTCTTCTCCTCGGGCGTGCGGTAGAAAGCGGCCGAGCGGTACTCCGGCCCCACGTCGTTGCCCTGGCGGTTGAGCTGGGTGGGGTCGTGCGAGGCGGTGAAGAAGATGTCGGCCAGCTTCTGGTAGCTGATGACTTTGGGGTCGTAATAAATCTGCACCGTTTCGGTGTGGCCGGTGGTTTTGTCGGCCACTTCCTCGTAGGTGGGGTTGGCCTTGGTGCCGCCGGCGTAGCCGCTCACCACCTGCTTCACGCCCTTGATTTGCTCAAAAGCCTCTTCCTGCGCCCAAAAGCAGCCGCCGGCAAACGTGGCCATGGCCAGCCCCGTGAGGTTGGCGGGGGCAAAGCCGGCCGTGGAGCGCGGCGGGTTCTGGGCCTCGGCCGCGGGCTGCGAGCCACAGGCAAACACAAAGGCCAGCAAACTCACACTGGCAAAAGATTTCAGTCGGTTTTTCATGGGAAATGTTGAAGTCGGAAAGGCCGTAACGGCGGGTTTCGGAGAGGTAGACGCGTGAGCCCCTGCAGCCTTACACCTCGGCCGCAGCCCTGCGCAAGGCTATACGAAATTGGGCGGCATCCGGCTTGCGAGCACCAGCGGCATAAGCTAAACCAGAAACCGGAGCCAACGGTTGAAAAACAGCGGATTTCGGCCGGTATTACGGGGTGCTGCCTAACAGCCTACGTATTTATTCGGGCGGGGTTAAAGAGGCTTAAATTGGTTAGAAAAGAGTTGTTGAAGGGGTTCGGCTTATAAATTTGGGCCCTTGTGATATCCTTCGCTACGTATTTACCGTAGTACGCCGCACTGTCCTCCTATTGCCGCTATGTCCTTACAAACCTTACTCGACACCTCTCATATCACCATTAGCTACGACCATCTGGAGGAATGGCTGCTCGCCGACTGGCACGGCGACCAGGACCTGGCCTCCGTGCAGCAGGGCGGGTACGAAATGCACCGCCTGATGCAGCTGCAGCGCTGCCACAAAGTGCTGAACGACAATACCGGCGTGACCAGCATGTGGAGCGAAGCCGCCGAATGGGCCGGCAAAGTCTGGTTTCCTTCCATGGCCGAGGCCGGGCTGCGGCATTTTGCCTGGGTGTATTCGCCCAACGTCTACAGCCGCCTCTCCACCGACCTCACCTTGCAATTCACGGGCAGCAGCCCGGTGGTTGCGACCTTCGACGACATCGACACCGCCAAAGCCTGGCTGCGGCAGATGTAACCCCACGGGCGTTTTTTTCGAAAAAGCGCTTTTGCTCCCCCTGTGACTTCTGCTGATACGCTGACTTTCCGCCGGCCCGATGGCCACGTGTTTCTCACCGCCACCCGCGACCGCGCCAACGGCTGGATTCACGCCCAGTGGTCGGGCGTGCAAACGCTGGAAACCATCCAGACCGGCGGCCTGGCCTACGTCGACATGCTGCGCGCCGAGCCCTGCCCCAAGCTTCTGAACGACCACCGCGAGCTGGTGGGCCGCTTCACCGGGGCCAATGAGTGGATTGCCCAGGTCTGGACGCCGCGCATCATGCAGGCCGGCCTGCGCTACTTTGCCCAGGTGCTTTCGCCAGGCATCTTCGGCCAGCTTTCGATGCAGGACCTGCACCAGCGCATCAGCGACCAGTTCGAAATCAAACTATTCGGCCAGCTCGAAGACGCCGAGGCATGGCTGCGCAGCCTGCCCTAAGCCCGGCGGCCCGGCGGCCCGGCGGCCAAGCTGAACCAATTTGCTGTATTTTTGTCTGAAAGCCTAGGCGCTGCTTCTTAACGCCGCGCCCGCTTCCAGTTCTTTATGGCATCAGCTCCTACCGCTTTCACCGTGGCCACGGCCACCGAGCCGCACCGCGTGCGCACCCGCCAAATCATCAAAGCCCACCCCGAGGTGAAGCAGCTGATGACGCGCAACCCCACCACCTTCCTCATCGGCGCGGGCTGCGTGGTGGCTCAGGTGGCGCTGGCATACCTGCTGCGCAATCAGGCCTGGTACTGGACCATTCCGGTGGCGTATCTGGTGGGGGCGTTTTTCTCGCACACGCTGTTTGTGGTTATTCACGAAGCGGCGCACAACCTGGTTTTCAAGAAGTTGTGGCAGAACGTAGCCACCGGCATTCTGGCCAATTTTCCGTCGGTATTTCCCACGGCCATCAGCTTCAAGAATTTTCACATCAAGCACCACGT
Organism: Hymenobacter convexus; assembly: GCF_030580955.1. Lineage (GTDB taxonomy): Bacteria > Bacteroidota > Bacteroidia > Cytophagales > Hymenobacteraceae > Hymenobacter. The sequence goes on from NZ_JAUQON010000017.1 coordinate 70,516, forward strand.
TTTCCAGGGCGTGCACGAGCTCGACGCCGACCTGCCCGACTGGTACGAGGCCAAACTGATTCACAATTACAGCATCGGGAAGGCCATCTGGCTGTTTTTCTTCCCGCTGTTTCAGGTCATTCGCACGGCGCGCTGCCGCGAGGTAGCCACCATCGATAAGTATGTGGCGGCCAACATCGTGGCCCAGCTGGCCTTCAACGTGGCCATTGTTTACTTCTTCGGCTGGACGGCGCTGCTCTACCTCTTCCTGAGCTTCTGGTTCTCGGTGGGCCTGCACCCGCTGGGCGCCCGTTGGATTCAGGAGCACTACCTCACCCTCAGCCCCGAGCAGGAAACCTATTCCTACTACGGGCGCCTCAACGGCATCAACCTCAACGTGGGCTTCCACAACGAGCACCACGACATGCCCAGCATTCCGTGGAACAACCTGCCCAAAATCAAGGCTTTAGCCCCCGAGTTCTACGAGCCGCTGCTGGCCCACACCAGCTACACCAAACTGTTCTTTCGCTTCATCTTCGACCAGGAAATCAGCCTCTACTCGCGCATCATGCGCAAGGAGCGCGGCAACGCCACGCTGAAAGACCAGAGCGTGCCCGATAAGGAGCTGCTGTCGGCGTAGTAGCGGGCTGGTTTTTAATTAGGCAATTCTTCGCAGCTGGTGGTCGACACGTTGCGCAGGAGCAGGTGCGGAATCGGGCTTTTCACGCCGTCGAAGTTGTTGCACATCAGTCCGTTCCACCGTCGGTTGGGGTCGTCTTCGTAAATGAAATACAGGCGCTGACCATCGAATGACTTATTCAGAATCTGGCTGAATTCGCTGGAATTGACGATTGCAATAACGTTGTTGCCGATGAGGGAATCGCCCGGCACATTCCTTCCCAAATTCACTTTCGCCCGCAGCGCAGGCGCGCCAATCGGAAAGGCCGGGTCGACTTCTATCAGCATACCATCAACGCAGCTGCCGCGTAGGACGGTGCCAGACAGGCAGGGCGGATTTTTCTGCTTTTGGCAGCTCAGGGAGGTGCTCAGCGCCAGCCCAGCCAAGCTCATAAAGAGAAATCTGTACAACATGGCAAGTGGATTGGTTTTCAATGCGCTGACCGCCGTTAGGCTAGCTGCGTTGCACCAGTCACTAAAAGAATCGGCGGCCCGGTCTGGGTCGCCAATTTTTTTAGTGCCAGCCAGTGCTGAGGGGTAAATACATGCCTGCTTGGCAAACTGTATACAGGCAACAACCAAAGCTGAAAACAAAACTTAGTTGGCCTGCACCGAATCGCAGGACAGTGTCGAGACGTTGCTGAGTGTCACGATGGGCACGGGCGTGGTGGTGCCGTCGGCGGCCAGGCAGGCCATCCCGGGATTGGTCTGCGTGCTGGTGTAGGTGAAGTGGAGGCGCTTGCCCACGCGACCCAGGTTGCGCAGGCTGCCCGAATTGGCCACCGATACCACGTTGCTGCCTAAAAATTGGTTGCCGTACACCGAAACCGCCCGCGCGCCAATGGGATAAGCCGGGTCTACATTAACCAACACGCCCAGCCTGCAGGTGGTGGCTACCACCGTGCCGCTGTAGCATCTGGGCATTTCGGGGAGGTAACAGTCCGGTGTAGGTGTAGGGCTGGCTTTTTTGCAGCCAAGGAGGGAGCCAGCCAGCAGTGCGGCCAGGCCAAGAGCGGAAGAAGTACGCAGCATGAGCGGAACTGGAAAAGGGCGGTTTTCGGAATTATAGCCCTGACCGGCCGCCGCCGCGCCGCGTTGCACCGCGCACAAAAAAAGCGGCAGCCTCCGAAGAAGCCGCCGCTTTTTTGTAGCGTGGACGCTGTGAGTCCGCGCATCGTTCGGGCAAGGCGCGGACTCGCAGCGTCCACGCTACGGTAATTACGCTTGCTTGGCAAACTGCACGTTGGCAATCAGCTTCACGTCGTCGCCCAGCACGATGGCGCCGGCTTCGGTGATGCCGCCCCAGGTGAGGCCGAATTCCTTGCGGTTGATTTTGCCGGTTACCTCGAAGCCGGCCTTATGGTTGCCGTAGAAATCGACGGCCGAGCCGCCGTATTCGGCCTCCAGGGTCACGGGCTTGGTCACGTCTTTCATCGTGAGGTTGCCGGTGATTTTGTAGCCGTCGCCGTCTTTCACGAAGGAAGTCGACTCGAACTTGATGGTCGGGAATTTGGCCGCGTCGAAGAATTCTTCGCCTTTCAGGTGGCCGTCGCGCATTTCCTGGTTGGTGTCGATGCTGTCTACGTCGAGCGAAAACTCTACCTGGGCATTGGCAAAGTTGTCGTCACTCTCGCTCTGCATCGAGCCCTGGAAGGACTTAAACGAGCCCGTGACGGTGGAAATAACGAGGTGCTTGATTTTGAACTGCACTTCGGAGTGCGTGGGGTCCAGCGTCCATTTGGTGGCGGTGGTGGCGGCGGAAGCGGTGGTTTCAGACATGGCGGTTGGGGATTGAAAAGGTGAATTGAGAGTGCAAAGCTAACAGATGTATCGACATTTAATGTTGATACATCAATTTATTTTTCAGCCTCAACAACTCTTTCAGTAATTGGTTCACACGCCCCGCGTACCTGATGGCTTAATGGACGTTAAGTCGCCGATTTTGATTGGTTTGCCGCTGTCGATGCTGTGGCGCGCGGCAATGCCCACGAGGCAGGCCATGGCCCCGTCGCGGGTGCCGGCGGCCTGGCGGTAGGGGTCTTTGCCGTCGCTGGCGAAGATTTGCTTGCGCAGGCGCACGTCGCCGCCGCCGTGGCCTTCCTCGTTGTTCGGGATGCGGATGATTTCGCGCTTGCCGAAATTGGTGGTGAGCTGGATTTCGTCAAACGCCTCTTCCTCCCAGGGCTGGCGCTCCTTAATCCAAGCTTCGAGCCGGCCCAGCGTGCCGTTGAAGGCAATGCGGTAGCCCTCGTAGGGCGAGTGCGTGGTGAGCGAGTAGCTGACCTGCACGTTGTTGGCGTACTTAATCTGCACGGCCATTTTGTCGAAAATGTCGATGTCCTCTTTCCACACGCAGCCGTCGCGCAGATAGCCGTCGTACTTTTCGTTGTCGGCGTAAATGGCCATCAGGCGCTTGTCCTTGGTCATGTCGAAGTAGAACTTGCACTTGTCTTTGTGCGGGCAGGGCCGGCAGTTGGTGGAGCGGAAATCGTTGTTCTTGCCATAGAAATCGAGCCGGCCGTAGGCAAACACCTCTTCGGGGTCCGATTCGAGCCACCAGTTCATCAGGTCGAAGTGGTGGGTGGCCTTGTGCACCAGCAGCGAGCCGCTGTTCTGGCGCAGGCGGTGCCAGCGGCGGAAGTAGTCGGCGCCGTGGTACACGTCGAGGTACCAGTGGAAATCGGCGGCTTCAATCCGGCCAATCACGCCCGAGCGCAGCAGCTCGTACAGCTTCTGGCGGTGCGGCGAGTAGCGGTAGTTGAAGGTCACTTTCACATTCTTGCCGGTGCGCTTTTCGGCGTCGAGAATCTGCTGGCACTTCTTCTCGTCGGTGGTCATGGGCTTCTCGGTCACGATGTCAGCGCCGTATTCCATGCCCTTCACGATGAATTCGTTGTGCGTGGCATCCACGGTGGTCACGATGAGGACGTCGGGTTTGGTTTCCCGCATCATCTTGTCAAAATCGGTGTAGGTGGGGCAGCTCACGCCCAGCATCTTCTTGCCGGTGGCCACGCGGCCGGGGTTGATGTCGCAGAGGCCCACGAATTCCATGCTGCCGCCGTGCTCGGCCAGCACGGGCGTGCCCCACATGCCCAGGCCGCGGTGGCCGGTGCCCACCATGGCCACGCGCTTCTTCTTGGGGGCCAGGGTTTCGGCCAGGGCATTGTGGGTGAGCAGCGAGCCGGCTAGGGCCGCGCCGGTGAGCTGGGTAAATTGACGTCGTTCCATAAGGGGTGGGAATGAAGGAGTTTGAGAGGCGTAAGTTGGGTGGTTTGGAGTGTATTGCGGTTGGGTTGGGGCGGGAATAGTTGCGCAATCGTTCCCGACGGGTCAGGCCGTAGAAACGGAAAAGAACGTCATGCCGAGCGCAGCCGAGGCATCTCGCGTGCAGTAGTAAACCAATCGACTGGAATTGCTATTGCAAGCGAGATGCCTCGGCTACGCTCGGCATGACGTTCTTTCGCAACCAATTTCAACCCCACGTTTCCGCTTCTCATGCGTCTATTGCTGCTGCTGGGCCTGTTGGCGGCCGGCCCCGCGTACTCCCAAAGCCTGCCCGTATTGCCCCAAAACCCGCCGGAACTGCGCTGGCGCGAGGTGCGCACGCCGCACTTCTGGGTGCTGTATGCGGGGGGCATCGACACGGCGGCGCAGCGCACGGCCGGGCGCTTGGAGCAGTTGCACGGGCCCGATGTGGCCACGCTGGGCGTGAGCCCGCGGCCCATTTCGGTGGTGCTGCAGAACCAAACCACCGTGCCCAACGGCTTCGTGACGTTTCTGCCGCGCCACGCCGAGTTCTTCACCACGCCGCAGCAGGGTTTCGGGCTGGGCACCGTCGATTGGCTCGATGGGCTGGTGGTACACGAGTTCCGGCACGTGGGGCAGTTTGAGAAAGCGCGGCAGGGCGTGGGCCGAGTGCTGGGCCCGCTGCTGGGCGACGGCGCGCTGGGCGTGGCCGCCGTGGGCGTGCCGCAGTGGTTTTTCGAGGGCGACGCGGTGGGCACCGAAACGGCCCTCACGCGCAGCGGGCGCGGGCGCATTCCCAATTTCAACGTGGGCTTGCGGGCCAATCTGCTGTCGGGCCGCCGCTATTCTTACCAAAAAGCGGTGAATGGCTCCCTGCGCGACAACGTGCCCGACTGGTACGTGCTGGGCTATTTCATGACGTCGTATTTGAAAGCGCACTACGGCGCCGACGTCTGGTCGCGGGTGTTCGACCAGTACTACCGGTTTCCGTTCTATCCGTTTTCGTTTTCCAACGCCATCAAGCGCACCACCGGCCTGCGCGTGGAGCAGCTCTACGAGCGCAGCATGAGCGAAGTCGATTCGCTGTGGATGCGGCAGCACGGGGCGGCGGCCAGCCCCACTGAGCCGGCTTTTACAGAAGTAAAACTGCTGCGGCAGGAAGCGAAAAGCCCTGTTTTCACCCAATACCAATACCCGCAATACCTGACCGACAGCACGGTTTTGGCCCTGAAAACCGGTCTCGACGACATTCCACGTTTCGTGCGCCTGAGCCGACGCGGCGTGGAGCAAAAGGTGTTCACGCCTGGCCAGCTGAATATCCCCGAAATGCTGTCGGTGAACGGGGGCAAGGCCGTGTGGCCGGAGTACCAGCAAGACGTTCGGTGGGGCCAGCGCATTGCCTCCGAGCTGAAGGTGCTGGATTTGCAAACCGGCCGGCTCACGCGCCTTGGACGGGGCCGACGCTACACCGCCGCCGCCCTCTCGCCCGACGGCCGCCGCCTGGTGGCGGCCCGTACCGACGCGGCTTACCACCACGCCCTCGTCATTCTGGATGCCCAGACCGGGACCGAAATCCAGACCCTGTCCAACCCGCGCAACGACTTCTACCAGCAGCCCCGCTGGCACCCCGACGGCCGCCGCCTCGTGGCCGTGACGCTCAGCGCTGCTGGCAAAACCATCACCATCCTCGACCCCGCTACTGGCGCGGCCCGCAACCTTCTGCCCGTAGCCAATCTGAACCTGGCTAACCCGCAACCCTGGCGCGACTTCGTGCTTTATAACTCGTCGCAATCCGGCATCGACAACCTGTATGCTGTAAATGCCCGCACCGGGCGCACGTTCCGCGTCACGTCGCGGCCGTTTGGAGCTTACCACGCGGCCGTGGCGCCCGATGGCCGCACACTGGCTTTCCACGACTACCGGGCCCCCGGCGCGCGGGTGGTCGAAATACCGCTTGATTCCGCTGCCTGGACGCCCGTGCCCGTGGCCACGCAGGACACCGCCGGCCCTTACGCCGAAACCCTCACGGCCCAGGAGCCGGCCGGCGCCCGGGTGGCGGAACTGCTGGCCCGGCCCGATTCGGCCGGGCCGCGCTACGGGCTGCGGCGGTACTCGCCGCTGACGCACGCCTTCAACCTGTTCAGCTACGGCGTGGTGCAGAGCCCGAGCGGCAACACGGTGGCCGTGGGCCTGCGCTCGCAGGATTTGCTGAATACCACGCAGGTATTTGCCGGCCTGGGCTACGACCAGGTGGAGCGCACCTTCAACGTAACCGGGGCCGTGAGCTACCAGGGCCGCTACCCGGTGCTGGATGCCGACGTGACCTACGGCGGGCGCGATGTGTCGGTGCTGTACCGCGGCGCGGTGCTGCGCGACCAGTGGCAGTACGCCCGTCTCACGGCCGGGGTGCGCCTGCCGCTCACCCTCACCCATTCCAAATACCTGCAGGCGCTCACGCTGGGTACTTATTTCCTGCACGAGCAGGTGTACAACTACGACCTGCCGGGCCGGCTCAGCTACGCCGAAGTGGGGCCCAACGCGCCGCTCAACGCCCTCCAAACCACCTTGGCCTACGCTACCCAGCTCAAGCGCAGCCTGCGCAGCGTGGCCCCGAAGTGGGGCGGTACTTTTCTGGGCACCTGGCGCACCACGCCCTTCGGCACCGGACTGCAGGCGCGGCAGTGGGGCACCCAGGTGGTGTTGTATCTGCCCGGCCTGGCCCGCAACCACGCCATCCGGCTGCGGGGCGGCTACCAGTGGCAGGACCAGCTGGAGTACCGCTTCGCCCCGGCCGTGTCGTTTCCGCGCGGCGAGGGCTACGTGAGCTTCGACCGGCTGGCCGTGGGCAGCCTCGATTACAACCTGCCGCTGGCATTCACGCACTGGGAATTGGGGCGCTGGCTCTACATCCAGCGCCTGCGGGCGGCTTTTTTCGGCGACATCGCCCAGGGCAACGACGCACGCGGCTTCGCGGCCCAGCTCAACTACCGCAACATGGGCGTCGATGCGCTGGTGCTGTTCAACGTGCTGCGGCTGCGCACGCCGGTAGAGGCGGGCGTGCGGGCTACGTATCGGAGCAATACCGGGCAGTGGCTGATTGAGCCGCTGGCGTTCAGCCTGCGGCTGTGAGGGAGGAGAGAGGGTAGGTGGGGAGAGAGAAAATAAAAAGGCCGTCATGCTGAGCGCAGCCGAAGCATCTCTACCGCACAACGCAATCCAATTAAAGGGATTTACTGCTGCGGTAGAGATGCTTCGGCTGCGCTCAGCATGACGGCCTTTTTATCTCTTAACCCTTTACAGCACCGTTTCGTGGTGCAGAAAGTGGTCCATCGCCGAAAGCGTTTGCTGGGGGGCACTGAGGTGGGGGCAGTGACCGCCGGTTTCGATGACCTTCATGCGGCTGTCGGCCAGCTGCTCGTTGATGTAGTGGCCCACGGCCAGCGGCGCGATGATGTCGTGGGCCGACTGCACGATGAGCGTGGGGATGGTGAGAAAACCCAATTCGGCGCGGGTGTCGGAGAAGAACGTGACGCGGGCGAAGTGCTTGGCGATTTCGGGGTTGGTGCGCACGAAGCTGTTGGTGAGGCCCATCACCAGTTCGGGGCTTTCCTGCTGGCCCATCATCACGGGCGCGAAGCCGTTGGCCCAGCCGTTGTAGTCGCCTTCCATGGCGGCCAGCAGCTCGTTGATGTCCTTCTGCTCGAAGCCGCCGGAATAGCCTTGCTCGTTGATAAAGCGCGGCGAGGGCGACACCAGCACCATTTTCGAGAACCGCTCGGGCTCGCGCACGGCCGCAATCACCCCAATCATGGAAGCCACCGAATGGCCCACGAACACCACGTCGTGCAGGGCCAGGGCGCTGAGCACCTCCAGCAAATCATCGGCGTGGCCGGCCAGGGTGCCGTGCTTGGCAGTGGGCTGGTAGGCGGTTTGGTCCGATTTGCCGGCCCCGATGAGGTCCATGAGCACGACCTGGTACTGGTCTTCGAAGTGCGGGGCCACGAGGCGCCAATCGCTCTGGTCGCCGCCGAGGCCGTGCAGGAAAACGATGGTGGGCTTATTGGGGCCGCTAACACCGGAAATGGTGACGTGACTGCGCTCCAGAATAGAAGTAGTGGAAGAATGCATAAATAGCGGTTCTTGGTTAAAGGAAACTTATTGTAAAGCAAAATCTACGGCAAAGGTCAAAAACTGGATTGATTGAATGAAGGATGTACTTGCCGGTGGTTAAAAAAATAGTTGAATACGATATTGTTATACCGGATAATCAGGCGATAAAAATTTTTATCGCTGGGCTATGGCTGGTTCTCGGGCATCTATTATTTGTAATTATTTGATGATGCAATAGGCCTGTGCGCCGGAAGGCTTATCGGCCGCTGGTTGTTCAGTGGCCGGTGCGCTGCTCGTTGGCCGCCGAAAAGCTCAACCATAACCTTTGCCAAATGGCGGCGGTAAATTGGAACATCTCCTTCTCTTTCCCCCTCATTCTTTATGATGAAATATTCGTTTGCGTGGGCGGTGCTGCTGCTGTGGCTCAGCGCCTGCTCGTCGGCTGTGAATGTAGAGCAGCAGCCCGGCGTCAATTTCGCCAACTACCACACTTACGCCTGGGCCGACACCGAGGTGCAAACCCAGGGCGACCAGAACCCGCTGTTGCGCAGCCCCATCGCGCAGGAGCGCATCCAGCAGGCCATTGAGGGCGAGTTGAGCCAGCGCGGCCTGCGCCGCGTGGAGCGCAACCCCGATTTTTACCTCACCACCCACCTCTACGTGGAGCAGGCCGAGCGCACCGTGACCAACCCGCCGCCCGCCGGCTTTGCCTACCCCTACGCCGTGCGCTACCGCGGCGCCCTGCTGCCCGTGAACTATGGCTACTGGTACTCGCCGGCCTACTACCAAACCACCCACACCGAGCAGTATCGCGAAGGCACGCTGGTGCTCGACTTCATCGACGCCAAAACCAACAACCTAGTGTGGCGCGGCTCCATGGCCGACCCCGTCGACGACCCCGCCCGCCTGGGCAAACAGTTTTCGGAAACCGCCAAGGACATTCTGGACAAGTTCCCGAAAGACAAAACCGGCTCCTGAGCTACCCGCCGCCCTATTGAAACGCACCACGCCCGGCCCCCTCGGCCGGGCGTTGTTGTTGCTCACACTATCGCCTTGCCCTCGTCCATGTCCGCTTCTACCAGCGGGGCCTTGGTTTTGCCGATGATGTAGCGCAGGCCCTTGTCGTAGCTGAGGTAGCTCCAGGTCCATTGCAGCAGCACCATCAGGCGGTTGCGGAAGCCGATGAGCGACACCACGTGCACCACGCTCCAGGCCAGCCAAGCCAAACGGCCCTGCAGGTGAAATTCCTTGCCGAAAAGCTTCACATCGGCCACGGCGTGGTTGCGGCCGATAGTGGCCATGGCGCCCTTGTCGTGGTACTCAAAGGGCTCCATGAGTTGGTGGGTGAGCACGCGGCGCAGGTTTTCGCCCAGTCGGCGGCCCTGCTGCAGGGCGGGCTGGGCCACCATGGGGTGGCCGTCGGGGTACAGCTCGGTTTTCATCAGGGCGATGTCGCCGATGGCAAACACGTTTTCGTAGCCCCGCACGCGGTTGTAGTGGTCCACGGCGTAGCGGTTGCCGGGCAGCAGGCAGGTGGCATCGAGGCCCTGAATGGGCGCGCCCGTGACGCCGGCCGCCCAAATGAGCGTGCGCGCAATGAGCTTCTGGCCGGTATTCAGCGTCACGGTGTAGCCGTCGTACGACTTCACCCGCGCGTCGAGCCACACCTGCACCCCAAACTGCTCCAGCGACTCCAGCGCCCGCTTCGAGGCGTTGGCCGACATGCCCTTGAGCAGTACCGGCCCGCTCTGCACCAGGTGAATGTCCATCTCCTTGAAGTCGATTTCGCGGTAGTCCTTCGGGAACACGTGGGTGCGCAACTCGCTCAGGGCCCCGGCAATCTCGACGCCGGTGGGGCCGCCGCCCACAATCACGAAATCCAACAGGCTGTTGAGCTGCTCCATGTCGCCGAGCTGCAAGGCCTGCTCGAAGTTGGAAAGCACGGTGTTGCGCAGCTCCAGCGCATCTTCCACGCTCTTGATGGCGATGGCGTTTTTGGCCATCACCTCATCGCCGAAGTAGTTGGTGGTGGCGCCGGTGGCCAGCACCAAATAGTCGTAGCGCACGCAGCCGATGCTGGTTTCCACAATCTGGGCCGTGGGGTCCACGGCCAGCACCTCGGCCAGCCGGAAGTAGAAGTTGTCCTGCTGGTTGAGAATCTTGCGAAACGGCGACACGATGTCGCCCTCGTCGAGCCCCGCCGATGCTACCTGATACAGCAGCGGCTGAAACGTGTGGTAGTTCTGCTTGTCAATCAGCACCACCTGCACCGGCGCGTGGGCCAGCGCCTTGGCCAGCTCCAGCCCGCCAAAGCCGCCGCCCACAATCACCACGCGCGGCTTGCCGAGGTCGTCAATCTTCGTTAACCCTTCCATGTGCTAAACATACGGGCCGGATGGCGGCCTTGCTGTGGGCCTTTACCCGGTTTGGGCGGGCGGGGTTGTGTTGGGGGCAGCCGGCAGTCGTCGCAACGGTCATGTTGAGCGGAGTCGAAGCATCTCTACTGCGAAGAGTAAATAATTACTGCCACAGTAGAGATGCTTCGACTCCGCTCAGCATGACGTTCTGTGTCTGTTTTTTAGTCAAGCAGTGCCCGCTACCGCGCTGCCCGCCGGAACACCAGTCGTGGCGCCGCCTTTGCGGCATCGTACAGCCGCAGGTCATCGCCGCTGATTTCGTAGCGCGCCGTCAGGGCCAGGTTTTCGAGGTATTGGGTTTCGAGGGATTGCACCGGGCAGGGCATCTGGGTCGGAATCGGCATCGAAAGCTGTAGCTGCTGGCCGCTGCCGAGGCTGAAGCGGCCGCTGAAATTGTTGCACGGTCCCAGGCCCACGGTGCTTTTGCCCAGCGATGAAAACTCGATGTAGGACCGGGCCGTGCCCGAATAGCTCGATGCCCCCACCGGAAACTCATCAATGTTGGTCAGCAGCCAGCGGGCTTCGAGCAGGGCGGCGGCGGGCTCGGCCTCCTCGTTTTTCTCGCAGCTGCCAAGGGCAAAAGCAGTAAGCAAAGCCAGGGGCAGGAGGCGGCGGAACGTCATAAAAGCAGGGAGGGGAGGAAGCGCAGAGCGGATACGCAATACTAGCAAAATAGTAGCGCAATGCGCGTAAAAATTGCAAAGTTTTGACCGGGTCTGCCGGTCAAAACCAGTTGTTATCGAACTCTTTCCGTAAGGAGCCATGTTGCCGGCCTACTTCCACCGCCACGCCCCTTTGCTTATGACCCTGCTGCCCTTCACCTCCTTGTTCATCAGTGGTCTGCTGCTGAGCGCCGCTGCACCCAGCGAACCCCAGTCCGTGACGGTGACAGTGACTTCGCTGGTATCGACCACGGCTGCCGTCCGGCTTTATTTCTACAACACCCGCGAGGGCTTTTTGAAAAGCGGCAAGTGGGCGTTTTCCAAGTCGGTGAAGCCGGGCGGCAAGAACGAATTCACGCTGCCCGTAGAGCTTCCCCGCGGCGAATGGGCGGTAGCCATTACCCAGGATTTGAACAATAACGATAAAATTGATAAAAATTTCCTTGGAATTCCAACCGAGCCCTATGCTTTTTCGAATAATATCCGGCCCACTGTGGCCGCGCCCGGTTTCGATGAATGCAAATTTACGGTCGATGGTCCCGGCAAGGTGGTCAACATTGTGCTGAAGGACTAACCAGCTTTAGCTCAGGTCTAATCATCCTTGATAAGCCCCCGAATGCTCCGGCGTTCGGGGGCTTTTGGGTATTCATATTTTTTCAATAAATACTAATTCTTTGGTCTGTCATTAAATAGGGTAATTTGTATTTAATGGACAGTCAGGCTTTTAAGAAAGTTTTGCCATTGTATTGCAGTCAGAAGAGGCTCTAGCTTTGTAAAATCATTGCTGCGTTCAGCTTTCTCTTATTATGATGCAAACCATTACTTCTTTTCAGCGGGCTTCCGTTTCTTCCGTATTACGGCTTCTGAAGGCATCGACATTGCTGCTGGCCCTGGCTGCTCCGACAGGCCATGCCTGGGCCACCGTTTTCACGGTGGACAACCCCGCGAAGCGCGACAATTTTGTTTTGAACACGGGCGATGTCCTCAGCATTGATTCCAACGTCACTTTTGCCGGTAGCATTACCGTGCAGGGCAACAATGTGATTATCACCAATAACGGCAATATTGGCGCCGATGCCTCCATCACAGTGAACAGTGGCACGTCGGGCACGGTACTCAACAACCTGGGCGCGGTCCCGAGCCAGAAGATTTACCTTAACGCCGTCACCACCATCAACAATGGCAGCGCGGCCGGCACGACCGGCGTTACCTGGACGGGCTATGTGGGCAGCAACTTCACGGCCGCACCCGTCATCAACAACTACAGCAACTGGACGGCGCAAATTCAGCCCTTGCCGGGCGGCACCATCAACAACAAGAGCGGCGGAATCTGGAACGCTTACATCACCGTGAGCGGCCCGCTGACCGTGAACAACGAGGGCGCCTGGAGCACCCAGATAATGCCCGCCGGCAACCCCACCTTCATGTTCTCGAACTCCGGCACCTGGACCGGGGTGGTGTCGGCCCTCGGCTATACCACGGCCATTGCCAACAGCGGCACCTGGAGCGGGCAAATCGACTACAGCGGCACGCTCAGCATTGTCAACAACGCGGGCGCTACCTGGACCGGCCTGCCCAACGGCAATTCCGGCCGCCTGTCCGTCACCAACGCCGGCACCTGGACAAAGGGCGGCTTCAACTTCCCCAGCAACGGCCCTAACGTGTTCACGAACCAAGCCGGGGCCACCGCCAGCTTCAACGCCTTTCTGGGGTTGAACGGGGTGACGGCGTTTGTCAACAGCGGCACGCTGTCGCTGAACCAGTCGTCGCTGCTGCCCGGCGGGGGCAGCATCACCAACAACGCAGGCGCGGTGCTGAATTTGCCGCTGGGCAGCGGCTCGCCTTCCACGTTCACCAACAACGGCACCATCATCAATTACGGGCGCATTCGCGCTACCAGCGGCGCCTTCACCAACACCGGCACCATCAACAGTGGCCGGGCCAACTTTGACGTCACCGGCGACTTCACCAATACCGGGACCATCACCGGGCCGGCCGCGCCGCTCCGGGGCAGCATCACGGCCACGGGCATCTCGGTGAATTCGGGCATTTTTGGCACCACGGGCCAACTGGAGTTCTGCGACGCCGGGCATCCGGCCAACGGCTTCGATACGGCGGGCGGCACCATTGGCGCCGCCACTACCTACTGCCTCACCACGCCGCTCCCGGTCGAGCTAACCGTGTTCACGGCGCAGGCTGCGAAGGGCAAAGTGCAACTGCGCTGGGCCACGGCCATGGAACTCAATAGCGCCAAGTTTGTGGTTGAGCGCAGTGCTGCGGGCGAGGCCTTCTCGGCCGTGGCCGAAGCGGCCGCACAGGGCAATTCGACCCAGGCCACCGTGTACGCCGCCCTCGACGCCAAGCCGCTGGCCGGCACAAGCTACTACCGCCTGCGGATGGTGGACCTCAACGGCACCACGGCCTACTCGCAAGTGCAGAAGGTGGGCGTGGAAGCCACCAATCAGCCCCTCGATTTCTACCCCAACCCCGCCACCGACCGTCTCACGCTGGACCTGCGCACCGCCTCGGCCACGCCCTGCGAAGTCCGCCTGCTGAGCCTCACCGGCCAGGTGCTGCTGAAAGCTACCCTGGCCGGCGGCCAGCTGCAGGAGCTGCCGCTGGCCGGCGTGCCCGCGGGCCTCTGCCTGCTGCAAGTGCGCACGGCGCAGGGCAGCACGGTGCAGCGCATCGAGAAGCAATAGGCTGACCCTGAATCAGTCGCCCCGAAACGGGTGCAGGCCCCGCGCCAGTCGTTCCGTGAGTGTCACGGCGCGGCGGGCGCGGGTTTCTGCTTGTTTGGCCTCGTCCACCAGCCGGGCCATGGCGCGGCGGTGGGCGCCGCTGTAGCGGTGAAAGGCGGCTTCGGCCTCGGGCCAGGCGGCGAGGGCTTCGGCCAGCTCGTCGGGCAGGTCCACGTGGTCGGGGTTGGAGTCGGGGGCGATGGCTACGTCCAGCCACTGGCCCAGTTCGATGCCCACGGCGCGGCACACGTCCTTGTTCAGCATGAGGTAGCGCCCCCCGCCCTCCAGCAGCAACAGCCCCAGCCGCAACTCCTGGCCGTGAATGCTGACGATGACCCGTTTGGCACTTTTGCCGCCCAGCGCCGCCAGCACCTCGGCCGGCACCACAATGGTTTGGGTGGGCATAAAGCTAGGGCCGCCCGGCTCCAGCTGGGCGCGGAAAAGGATGGGAGTGAGCATAACTTATAATTAATTGGCCGTCATGCTGAGCTTAGCCGAAGTATCTCTACCGCGAAGAGTAATCTAGCCGCGAGGAGAGGAATAGTATTGCAGCAGAGATGCTTCGGCTGCGCTCGGCATGACGTTTTTTATGAAGCTGTGTTACGAATTGCGCACCTGCCCCGTGCCGCGCACCAGCCACTTGTAGCTCGTTAGCTCCTCCAGGCCCATGGGGCCGCGGGCGTGCAGCTTTTGGGTGCTAATGCCGATTTCGGCGCCCAGCCCAAACTGTCCGCCATCGGTGAAAGCGGTGGAGGCATTGGCGTACACGGCGGCGGCGTCCACGGCATTGAGGAAGGTTTCGAGGTTTGCTGCATCGGCCGAAATGATGGCTTCGCTATGCTTGGAGCCGTAGCGCGCGATGTGGTCCAGGGCTTCGGGCAAAGAGGCCACGGTTTTCACGGCCATGGTCAGGGCCAGAAACTCAGTGCCGAAATGCGCTTCGGTGGCGGGAGCCAGCAGGGCCGCCGGGTAATGGCCGGTCAGGACCATTAGCGCGGGCGCATCGGCAAAAAGCTGCACGCCGGCTGTGGCCAGCGGGGCCAGCAGGTCGGGCAAATCGGCCAGCCGGCTTTGGTGAATAAGCAGGCAGTCGAGAGCGTTGCACACGCTCACGCGGCGGGTTTTGGCGTTGGCGATGATGGCCGCGCCGGTGGACTGGTCGCCGGTTTCATCGAAAAAAATATGCACTACGCCTGCCCCGGTTTCGATGACGGGCACGCGGGCATTTTCCCGCACGTAGTTGATGAGCGACTGGCTGCCGCGCGGAATCACCACGTCGACGTAGCCCACGGCCGTGAGCAGGGCCTCGGTGGCGGCGCGCTCGGGCGGCAGCAGCGTGGCCACGGCGGGGCTGAGGCCGTGGCGGGCCAGCACCGGCGCGGCCACCGCCAGCAGCGCGGCGTTGGAAAAAGCAGCATCGGAGCCGCCTTTCAGTAGGCAGGCGTTGCCGGTTTTCAGGCACAGCGCAAGGCTGTCGAAGGTGACATTGGGCCGCGCTTCGTAGATGATGCCGATGACGCCCAGCGGCACCCGCACCTTGCTCAGGTGCAGGCCGTTTGGCAGAGTTTTCTGGGTCAGGATTTCGCCCACCGGCGAGGGCAAGCCGGCCACGGTGCGCAGGTCGGCGGCCATGCCGGCCAGGCGCTCGGGAGTGAGGCGCAGGCGGTCGTGGCGCGGGTCGGTGGCGGGCATGCGGGCCAGGTCGCGGGCATTTTCAGCCAGCAGAAACGGCGTTTCGGCCACGGTGGCATCGGCCAGGTCGCGCAGCAAGGCGTCGGTGGTCGCCGGCGAAAAGGCGGCCAACTCGCGGCTGGCCTGCCGGGCGGCTTCGAAGAGCGGCGTAAGGTCCACGGGGAGATTTTGAAGGTGTAGAGACGCGACACTTCGCGTCTCGGCGTTGCACAATAATTGGCCCGAACGGCGCGGCCGTCGAGACGCGAAGTGTCGCGTCTCTACATCGTTCAAATACCTGCTAAAGGTCCGGATTAAGAAACAAATAGTCGTAATGCACCAGCGGGCGCTGGTGCTGCTGGCCCAGCCGTTCGAGGGCTTTGTCGGCGCCGTATTCGGCGATGCCGAGGCCGAGGGGCTGGCCGGCTTCGTCGGTAAGCTGCACAATGTCGCCTTTCTGAAAGGTGCCTTCGATGGCCAGCACGCCTACGGGCAGCAGGCTTACGGCCCGGCCCGGCGCGCTGAGGGCGGCGCGGACGCCCGCATTCACCCGCACGGTGGCTTTAATGGCGCTTTGGGCGTGGGCCAGCCACTTTTTCTTGCTGGAGGCGGTTTTGCTGGGCCGGAACCAGGTATTCACGGCCGTTTTGGCCAGCACCCGGGGCAGGATGTCGGTGGTTTTACCGTTGGCAATGTGCACACTGATGCCCAGCTTGGCCACTTTGTGCGCCATGTGGCACTTAGTGAGCATGCCGCCGCGCCCAAACTGCGAGCGCTGCGCGGTGATGAAATTATCGAACCCGGTATCAGTTGGGGCAATTTCCTGAATCAGCTCCGACTCCGGCAGGCGCGGGTCGCCGGTGAAAATGCCGTCGACATTGGTCAGAATTATCAGCGCGTCGGCGTCGAGCTGCGCGGCAATGAGGCTGGCCAGTTCGTCGTTGTCGGTGAACATGAGTTCCGTGACGGATATCACATCATTCTCATTCACAATGGGAATGACCTGCTGCTGCAATAATTCCTGGAAGCAGTTTTTCATGTTCAGGTAGTGCTGGCGGTCGCGGAAGTCTTCCTTCGTCACCAGCACCTGAGCGCAGAGCAGGCCGCGGCGGCCCAGCAGCTCAGCGTAGGTGCTCAGGAGCTTCACCTGGCCCACAGCGGCCAGTAGCTGGCGGCTGCGCACGGCATCGGCCTGGGCCGGCACGGTGATAAGGCTGCGCCCCGCCGCCACCGCGCCCGACGACACGACGATGACTTCCAGGCCCTGGGTTTTGAGCGCCACAATCTGGCCCACGAGGTGTTCGATGCGGGCCAAATCGGGCAGTCCGTTGTCCTGGGTAAGTACGTTGGAGCCGATTTTGACAACCAGCCGGCGATAGTCAAGAGCCATGAAGGAGGGAAGCGTAAAGCGCGGCCAAAGCTACCAGCGCCGGGCCATACGGGCGAAATACGACGGGCAACTTCCGGGCCGCGACGGGTGGTTGCGGCCTTTGGGCCCCTACATTTGGCCCCACTTATGGCCCCTGCATTCAGCAAGAAAATACCGCTAGCGGCTCTGGCCGCTCTGATGCTGGCGGCGTGCCTGTCGTTCTGGCTGGCGCCGGCACCGCAGGGCGCGCCCGAGGTCGAATACTGGGGCCATTATGCCCGCGTGGGGCCGGGCCTGGGCTTCGTGGTGAACCACGACAGCTATGGCTACCTGGCCGTGGCGCAAGCACCCGGCAAGCTGCTGCTACCGCAGGAAGTGCGGCAGTCGCGCCCGCTGTATGCGCTGCTAGGCACGGCCGTGGGCTACCCGCTCACTGCCCTGCTGGGCCTGGCCGGCCGGGCCGGGCTCACGCCGCCGTGGCCGGCCGAGGAGGTGGCTTTCTATGGCTTCTACAGCGGCTTTGTGTTGCTCAATGGCCTCGTGCTGCTGCTGGCGCTGTGGCTGTTGCGGCAGTTATTCGATGTTTTCACGGCGGGGCAGGGAAGCCGGAGCGAGTTGTACGCCCTGACTTGGGTACTGGTGGCCAACCCTATCACGAAGGCTTTTTTCTGGACGGCGCACCAGCAGATGTTTGCGTTTCTGGTGCCGTTGTTTTGCCTGACGCTGGCTATCCGGCTGCGGCTGCGGCCAACTTTGTCGTGGGTAGGGCTGGGCGGGCTGGCGCTGGGGCTGGGTGTGCTGCCGTTGGTGTACGGCAGCTTCGTGCTGGCGTGGCCGGCGCTGGCATTTGGCATATTAAGAATCGGAAGTGACCAGGAGCCGGGTATTACTGCGGGTTGGCCGGCCAAACTGGGCAAAACGGCCTTCAGCGCGGCGCTTTTTGGGCTGCCCACGCTGGCCTGGATTATCCTGCTGGAGCTCGTCGGCACCACTTACTACAATCACGAAGCCGAGCGGTTTCATCAACTGGTGTGGCTGCTGGAAGCCCGCCACCTGCCGCTTTCTGAGGCGCTTGGCCTGGTCGGCGGCAAGCTGCTGGAGTACCTCGCTAGCATCCAGCTCATGGGCCTGTGGCTGCTGGCCGGGGCCGGACTGTACGCCGCCACCCGCTGGCGCATCCGGGCTCAGCCAGCCGCCGCGCTGCTGCCTCCTATTGCCGGGCCCGCCCTGGCCTGGGTGGCAGCCAGCTTCGTGCTTTTCTTCGCGTTGCTGGGCTACTACCCCGAGCGACTCGCCTTCACGTTGCTGCCGCTGGTGCTGTGTTTGCTGGCCGCCCTGTCGCCGCGCTGGCCCCGGCGCTACGCCGGGCCGGCGGCATTGGCCGTGGCCGCCGGCTGGCATCTCTACGTGCTGCTGAGCTACGGGCCCTTCAGCTAGGCGGTAGCCGGAGCTAAGTCGCGCAACTGCTTGTTGATGAAATCCACTTCCTCGAACGTGAGCTTGAAATCCATGGCGCGGGCGTTTTGCACGGCCTGCTCGGGGTTACGGGCCCCCACCAGCGCCACCGAGATGCCGGGCTGGGCCAGCGTCCAGCGCAGCACGAGCTGGCCGAGGGTGGCATTTTTGGTTTCGGCCAGCGGGCGGATTTTGTTGAGCACGGCGTTCACGCGCTTCACGTTTTCGGGCGTGAAGAGGCGGTGGCCCCGGCGCAGGTCGCCTTCGGCAAACTCCTGGCCGGGCTTCACTTTGCCGGTCAGCAGGCCCAGCTGCAACGGGCTATACACCAGAATGGCCTTGTTGTTTTCGATGCAATACGGTACCACATCGGCCTCAATATCGCGCCGCACCATGCTGTAGGGTACCTGGTTGGAGGCGAGGTTGATGGTTTTTTCGGCTTCCTGCATCTGGGCCACCGAGTAGTTGCTCACGCCGCCGGCGCGCACCTTGCCCTGCTCGATGAGGCGGCTCAGGGCCTCCATGGTTTCGTCAATCGGGGTGGTCACGTCGGGCCAGTGCTGCTGATAGAGGTCGATGTAGTCGGTGCCGAGGCGGCGCAGGCTGAGTTCGCACTCTTTGATGATGCTGTCGCGGCCGGCGTATTTGTACACGTCGAGGTCGTGGCCGTCGTTGTCCTTGGTTTTCATGGCGAAGTCGCCCTTGGCCAAATCCCAGCGCATGCCGAACTTGGTTAAAATCTGAACCTTGTCGCGCGGTAGGCCCTTGATGGCCTCGCCCACAATTTCCTCGCTGAAGCCCATGCCGTACACCGGCGCCGTGTCGATGCTGGTCACGCCCAGGTCGTAGCTGGCCCGGATGGCGCCCACGGCATCGTTCTGCTCGGTGCCGCCCCACATCCAGCCGCCGGCTGCCCAACTGCCAAAAGTGATGCGCGAAACACTGACGCCGGAGTTGCCTAGTTCTTGAAATTCCATGAGGAGTGATGGTCTGGTGAAGGGGAAGTGGCCGCGTTGGGGCCGGGGTTCTTAACCGGGCTTTGGGGGCGAAGGTTGTGGGGACGCGAGTGGTTGAGGAAAATGTTGAACGTCATGCTGAGCGCAGCCGAAGCATCTCTACCGCTTTAGTAGCACTGCCGATTGGATTGCATTGCGTGGTAGAGATGCTTCGGCTGCGCTCAGCATGACGTTCTGTTATTGGCTACATTCCCATTCCCGAAACTTTTCACACTGTCAGTTTCTTCTAGCTCCTTCCATTGCTCCCCCAAACTCCCAATAATATGAAAGTTGAAATTTGGTCCGATGTCGTTTGCCCCTTCTGCTACGTCGGCAAGCGCAAGTTCGAGAATGCCCTCAAGGCCTTCCCGCACCGCGACGAGGTGGAAGTGGTGTGGCACAGCTTCGAGCTGACGCCCGACTTCCAGCCCATTCCCGGCGAAAGCATCCACGAGTCGCTGGCCAAGAAAAAGGGCGTTTCGGCCGCCGAGGGCAAGAAAATGAACGATTACATGACCGGCGTGGCCAAGGAAGTAGGCCTGAATTACGACTTCGACAACGTCATTCCGGCCAACACCTTTCTGGCGCATCAGCTCATCCACCTCGGCGCGCACCACGGCCGGCAGGATGCCACCAAGGAGCGCCTCATGGCCGCCTACTACCTCGAAGGCCAGAACATCGGCGACATTGATACGCTCGTGAAACTCGGCACGGGAGTCGGCCTCGATGCCACCGAAAGCCGCGAAGCCCTCACCGCCGGTACCTACGCCGAAGCCGTGCGCCTCGACGAGTACCACGCCCAGCAAATCAACGTGCGCGGGGTGCCTTTCTTCGTGTTCGAAGACAAGTACGCGGTGTCGGGCGCCCAGCCCAGCGAGCTGTTTGCCGAAGTGCTGGAGAAGGTGTACGAGGAGTTCAAGCCCGCCAAGCCGGCCCTGGTTTCGCTGGGCGACGGCGACGCCTGCGGGCCGGAAGGCTGCGCGGTGTAACAGGTGAAGTAGTTTAAATATCTGTCATCCTGAGCGTAGCGAAGGACCTTGTCACGCCTGTACCCATTAGGTCGAAACAGGCGTGAGAAGGTCCTTCGCTGCGCTCAGGATGACAAATAATCCACTAGAAAACTACGCCGTCGCACCCGGCGCGCCGCCTCGTAGCTGCGCCTGCAGGGCCTCGGCCTGCTGCCGCGCCAGCACCTTGTCAGTCACGTCCACAATGAAGGCCAGCACGCCCAGGGTCTGGTTCTGGTCGCTGAGCAGGGGCTGGTAGGTGAAGTCGACGTAGCGGGTTTCGGGGCGGCCCGTGGTGGGGTCGTAAAGCTGGGCGGGCGTGTCGCGGCCCACGAAGGGCACACCCGTGGCATACACCCGGTCGAGCAGGTCGATAAAGCCCTGCTCCACTACTTCGGGGAACACCTCGGCTACTTTGAGGCCCAACTGGGTGCGCCCGCCGGACAGTTCCTGGTAGTGCTCGTTGAAGAACGAATAGCGGTGCTCCGGCCCGGTGAGCGTGGCGATGCTGGCCGGCACCTGCCCCAGAATCTGGCTCAGCAGGCGCTGCTGCTGGGCCACGGCGGTGCGGTGCTGCTCGGCATCGGAAAGGGCGGTGGCGAGCTGTTTGGTGCGCTCGGCCACGTTGCCTTCGAGGAGCTGCTGCACCTTCAGCACTTCTTCCTGGTTGGTGAGCAGCTCGGCGTTGCTTTCCTGCAGGGCCTGGTTCACGGCCGCGAGCTGGTCGTTGAGCTGCTGGATTTGCTGGCGGGCCTGCACCTGCTCGCTCACTTCGGTGGCCACCACCATGGCGCCCGTAATGGTGCCGTCGTCTTCGCGCAGCGGCAGGTACACGAAGTTCCAGTACACGGATTCGGGGTGGCCGTTGCGCACGATGGTGGAGTGCATCTCCTTGGCCACGTGGGGCGTGCCGGTGGCCATCACCTCGTTCAGCAAATCATCGAAGCCCTGGCCGGTAATCTCGGGCAGCAGTTCAAACAGCGGCGTGCCGATGGCCTGCGCCGGCGTGCGGTCCCACAGCTCCAGCACCTTCGGGTTGGCCAGCTCAATCACGAACCGGGGGCCGCGGTAGGTGGCAATGGCCACCGGGGCCTGCTCAAAAATGCGGGCCAGCTCGCCCCGCTGCCACTCGGCGGCTTCGCGGGCGGCTTTCTCGCGCACCTGGGCGTCGTGCCGCTGCTCGGCATCGCGGGTCTGACTCGTGATGTCGACCACGGTGTGGATGAGGTGCGTCACGCGGCCCTGCTCGTCGAGCACCGGCACGTTGCGGGACTGCCAGTAGCGCTCGATGAACCGGCCGGGATGCTCGGGGTCGGGCGTGTCGTAGGGCTGCACGGGCAGTTCGTGCGGCTGGCCCGTGGCCAAGACCTGTTCCATCGAAGCGCGCACGTCGTGTACGCTATGGGCGTCCGGGGCGTCGGGGTTATCGGGGAATACGTCGAATACGTACTTCTCCAGCACCTCGGCCCGCTGAGTGCCGGTGGCGGCCAGGTAGGCGTCGCTGGCCGCTTCAATCACAAATTCGGGCGAAAGCAGCAGGCTGGCGCTGGGCAGCGCACTGAAAACGGATAATAGGTCAGAAGAGAGGGCAGGCATGGCGCAGGTTTCGGAACAACGGCAACGGAGTGCGAAATACGCAGATTTCGGCCAATGGTCTAGGCCGGCCGCAACATCGGGATGTGCGGAATGCCGTCCTCCACGTACATCGGTCCGCATTGCTCGTAGCCGAAGCCGTTGTAAAACGCCTCCAAATGCTGCTGGGCGCCGATTTTATTCGGCTGCGGGCCAAATAAGGCATCGGAATGCAGCAGGGCCTGGCGCATCAGCTCGCGGCCCAGACCGAAGCTGCGGTAGGGCTGGGCCACAATTACACGGCCAATGCTGGCCTGCTCGTAGCTCTTGCCCGCGTCGAACAGCCGGGCGTAGGCGGCCAGTTCGCCGGCTTCGTTGTAGCCCAGCAGGTGGTAGGCGTCCAGGTCCTGGCGGTCAATGTCCTGAAAGGCGCAGTTTTGTTCCACCACAAATACCTCGGAGCGGAGGCGTAGCACATCGTAGAGAATGAGGGGCGGAAACGATTCAAAGGCGATGCAGTGCCAGCGGATGGTCATGAGGTAGTCGTTGGATTTGAGTAGTGAGTAGCAAGATTATTAAAACAAAAAAGTCTTGCTACTCACTACTCAAATCTAATGTCTGATTTAGTTTTTAGGCATTTTGGCAACTTCTTCCAGAGTTACCACCCGGTACGGAATGCCCATCAGGGCGGCATTCTGCTCCACCGTATTCTTAAAGCCGGCCTTTTGGCGGCGCGCATTCACCCCGGCCGCGTCGCGGATGGGCCACACAAACGGCCGCTGCCCTTCGCGGCGGCCGGTGGCGGGGTTCGTCACGTTGTAGCCCATGGCCTGGGTGCCGTAAAGCTGGGCTTTGCCCTGGCGCATGAGCTGGCGGTCCAGCATCTGGGCGTAAAGGTAAAAGGGCAATTCGCCTTTGTTGGCGGCTTTTTTGATGAGCGGCAGGTAGCGGGCAATGTCATCGGAATGCTGGATGACGTACCACGCGGCCTCGCTGGTCGGCTCGCCCACCAGCGACTTGCCGGGGTAGCCGTACTGCTTCAGAATCTGCCCCACCCGCACCTGGTTGGCCGAATCCGTCCGCATCATCTGGCGCGGAATGTAGGTGGGTAGGCTCTCGCGCGTCACGCCCAGCGCCCGCGCCACCGAGTCGGGCCGGAAGCGCTGGCGCGGGTCGAAGAGCAGGCTGCGCCACTTCTGGTCCACGGCGTAGATGCTGTCGAGCTCGTGCTTGAGGCGCGGGTTTTGGGGCGGGCCCTGGGCGGCGGCAAGTTGCGGCAGCCCGAGCAGCAGCAGAAGCAGGGATTTCATCATGGGTTGAGCGGGGTCAAATGCTTCCTTTGGTAACTCATTGTATCTGGTAACTTGCGCGCTCAACCTCTTGCGCTCAAGGCATGAAATCTGCCATCAAGTCCATCCGGCCCTTCATCGGGGCCCGTAATTTCGACGTTTCGCGGCGATTCTACGCCGACCTGGGGTTTCGGGAGGGAGTGCTGTCGCCCACGCTTTCCGTGTTCACGGCCGGCAATTTCGCCTTCTACCTGCAGGATTACTACCTGGCCGAATGGGTCGATAACACCATGGTGTTTCTGGAAGTAGAGGATGTGGACGAGTACTGGACGCAGCTGGTGGCCCTCAACCTGCCCGCCGCCTACCCCGCCGTGAAGCTCGTGCCGGTCAAAAAATTCGACTGGGGCAAGGAGTGCTTCGTGCACGACCCATCCGGGGTGCTGTGGCACGTGGGGGAGTTTGCCAGGTAAAAGAACGATGTAGGGGCTTGCCCTGCCCCTATATCGTTCTCTTCCCTACGCCGTTACGGCCTCCTCGCTGCCCAGCTCGCTCAGCACGCGCTTAGCCTGCTGAATGGACCGCACTTCCTCAAACGTCACGATGAGCTGCGCCTTGTGCTCCTTCAGCTTGGCGGTGCGCGGGTGCGTCTGCACGTAGTTCAGAATAGTGCCGAACTGCTCGCCCTGGAAGTAGGCTTTGTGGTCGTCGTCGGCGGGCAGGTAGCCTTTCAGCGTGTCGCGCTTGAGCGTGATTTTGTGGAAGCCCACCTTGCAGGCCTGCCAGCGCAGCCGCACGATGTCGGCCAGCTGCTCCACCTCGGGCGGCATCGGCCCGAAGCGGTCGACCATGCTGGCCAGCAGCTTGCGCAATTCCTCCGGCTTCTGGGCGCGGTCGAGCTTGGCGTAGAGCTGCAGGCGCTCCGACACGTTGCTCACGTACTTTTCGGGAATGAGCACCTGCTGGTCCGTCTCCACGTTGCACTCCTGCACGCGGCCCGCGCCGGCCGCCAGTTGCAGGCGCTGCTGCGAGTTTGCGTCGCCCAGAAACAGGTCGCGGAATTCGGTTTCCTTGAGCTCCGTCACCGCCTCGTCCAGAATCTGGTGGTAGGTTTCGTAGCCCAGGTCGTTGATAAAGCCCGACTGCTCGCCGCCCAGCAAATTGCCCGCGCCGCGAATATCCAGGTCGCGCATGGCCACGTTGAAGCCCGCGCCGAGGTCCGAAAACTCCTCCAGCGTGCTCAGACGCTTGCGCGCATCGGCCGGCAGCTGGGCTACCGGCGGCGTCAGCAAGTAGCAGTAGGCCTTGCGGTTGGAGCGGCCCACGCGGCCGCGCATCTGGTGCAAGTCGCTCAGGCCGGCCAGGTGGGCGCGGTTGATGATGATGGTGTTGGCGTTGGGAATGTCGAGGCCCGATTCGATGATGTTGGTCGAAACCAGCACGTCATATTCGCCCTCCACGAACTTCATCATGCGCTTTTCCAGCATCTCGCCGTCCATCTGTCCGTGGGCGAAAGTGATTTTGGCATCCGGCACCAGCCGCAGAATCGTGCTGGCCATTTCCTCAATGTCCTTCACGCGGTTGTGCACGAAAAACACCTGCCCGCCGCGCTTCAGCTCCCTTGACACCGCGTCGCGAATCAGAATCTCATCATACACGTGCAGCTCCGTGGTCACGGGCTGGCGGTTGGGCGGCGGCGTGGCAATCACGCTCAGGTCGCGCGCTCCCATCAGCGAGAAGTGCAGCGTGCGCGGAATCGGCGTGGCCGAAAGAGTGAGCGTGTCCACGTTCACCTTCAGTTCCTTCAGCTTGTCCTTGGTTTTGACGCCGAATTTCTGCTCTTCGTCAATAATCAAAATGCCCAAGTCCTTAAACTTAATGTCCTTATTGGTCAGCCGGTGCGTGCCAATGAGAATATCAGTTTTGCCCTCGGCCACGCGCTGTAGCGTCTCCTTAATCTGCTTGGTCGATTTGAAGCGGTTGATATATTCCACCGTCACCGGCAGCGTGGCCAACCGGTCGCGGAAGGTCTTGTAGTGCTGCATGGCCAAGATGGTGGTGGGCACCAGCACGGCCGCCTGCTTCCCATCGGCCACGGCCTTGAAGGCCGCCCGAATGGCCACCTCGGTCTTGCCGAAGCCCACGTCGCCGCAGACAAGCCGGTCCATGGGGTGGGGCTGTTGCATGTCGTTTTTCACGTCTTCGGTGGCCTTGGCCTGGTCGGGCGTATCCTCGTAGATGAAGCTCGATTCCAGTTCCGCCTGCAAAAAACCATCCACCGAAAAGGCGAAGCCGGGCGCCGTTTTACGCTTGGCGTACAGGCGAATAAGGTCGGCCGCGATGTCCTTTACCTTCTTCTTGACGGACTTCTTCTTGTTCTCCCACTCCGGCGAGCCCAGCTTGCTCATCGTGGGCGGCGAGCCCTCCGCGCCACTGTATTTGGCAATCTTGTGCAGCGAGTGGATGCTCACCGTCAGCAAGTCATCATCGCGGTACACCAGCCGAATAGCCTCCTGAATCTGCCCGTTGATTTCCACCTGCGTCAGCCCCGCAAACCGCGCGATGCCGTAATCCTGGTGCGTCACGTAGTCGCCGGGCTGCAGCGTCTTCAACTCGCGCAGCGTAAGGGCCTTCTTCTTTGAAAACTTCCGCGCTTCCTGGGCGCGGTAGTAGCGCTCGAATAGCTGGTGGTCAGTGTACACAGCCAGCTCCAGCTGCTCATCCACGTAGCCTTCGCGCAGGGCCATCAGCAAGTGCTGAAACTGCACGTTGTTGTCCAGCTCGTCAAAAATCGTGCGCAGGCGGTCGGCCTGGCGCACGGTATCAGAGGTAATGATGGTGGTGAAGTTGCGCTGCTGGTTTTCCTTGATATTCTTCACCATCCGCTCGAATTCCTTGTTGAAACTCGGCTGCGGCTTGGCGCCGAACTGGAACGTGTCGGCATTCTTGAAATGGAAGCGCTTGCCGAATTCCACCACCGCGAACTCATCGAGCAGCTTCTTGAAATTCTTGCCCGACTCAAACAAGTCGCCCGGCTTGCTCACGATTTGCATGCCGCCGGCCTCGCTCAGCATCTGCTGAAAATTGGCCTCCGCTTTCTCGAATAATTCCGTCACCACGTCCAGCGTCTGGCGCACGTCCTTCACCCAGATGCAGGCCGTGCGGGGCAAAAATTCGAAGAAAGCTTCCCGGGTTTCGGTCAGCATCTTGGTCTGCACGTTCGGAATGATGCTGATGCTCGGCCGCGGGTCTACCGACAGTTGGGTCTCGGGGTTAAACGTCCGAATGCTCTCAATTTCATCGCCAAATAATTCGAGGCGGAACGGCAACTCATTCGCGTAGCTGAACACGTCCACAATACCACCGCGCACCGCGTACTGCCCCGCCTCGTACACGAAATCCGTTTTCTCGAAGTCGTACTCGCCCAGCAATTCACCTAGGAAATTCACGTCCAGCTTGTCGCCTACTTTAGCGTTGAAGGTGTTCTTCACCAGACTTTGCCGGTTGATTACTTTCTCAGTCAGCGCCTCCGGGTAGGTCACAATGAACACGCTATTGGTTGTGCTGGCGGCCCGCGTGGTATTGATGCGGTTCAGGGCTTCGGCGCGCATCAGCACGTTGGCATTTTCCGTCTCATCAAACTGGTAGGGCCGCTTGTACGAGCTGGGGAACAGCAGCACTTCCGGCCCCTCGGGCAGCAGGTGCTGCAAGTCGGCCAGGAAATACGCCGCCTCGTCCTTGTCGTGCATAATGAATACGTGCGGGTGCTGGGCGTGGGCCACGGCGGCGGCCACCACGGCATCCTGGCTGCCCACGAGGCCGCGCAAGTGCAGGCGCACGCTGCTGGGGTCAGGCTTGGCGGCGCCGCGCAGGCGGGCGGCCAGCACTTGCAGCTCGGGCGAAAGGCGATAGAGGCGAAGAAAGTCAGCTACTTGCACGAATAATCAGGCTAGAGGGGCAAATGAACTAGCCCGGCCGGAAGATTTTCCGGTCGGGCAGCGGGGTAAATACACGGTTGCGGCGGCGAAGGTTTCCGGGCTGCCGGCCGGGCAGTAGCTTAGCAGCTTCGCACCCCAAGCTGCCACCTCGACTGCCGCGCAAAGTACATGCCCCGATTTTACACCTGCGCGGCGGTGCTGACGCTTTTCCTTACCGCCACCGCGGCCCATGCCCAATCCGGCCGCCCGCTGCGCATCGTCACTTACTACGACTCGGCGCGCACTCAGCGCCGGGCCGTGTACGGCGCCCAGCTAACCGGCGCGCACCCCGACACCCTGGCGCATGGCCCCTTTCGCCGCTTCCGGCGCACTGGCAGCTTGGAAGAGCTGGGCCATTTCACCAACGGCCTAGCCGACAGCATCTGGACACGCTACTACCCCGCCCGGGCCGGCCAGCCGCCCGCCGTGGCGCGCCGTCTGCCCATGCGCGCCGGCCAGCCCGACGGCCTCTTCGTCGTCTTCCACGCCGATGGCCGGGTGGCCCAGCGCGGCACTTTCCGGCGCGGCCAACTGGTCGATTCGCTGGTGACGACCACCCAAACCGGCAGCCCGCGCCTGCTGGCCCGCTTCGACAGCAGCCGGGCGCCCGGACTGCGGGGTAGTTTTCGTCACTGGGGCGGCAGCTACACCGCCCACAGCCTCGCTATCGACTGGTTCATCAACCAGGGCCAAGGGCTATCTGATGACAACCCATACCCTCGCCGCGACTCAGCGCGCTACTGGACCGGCCAACTAGCCGCGGGCCGGCTGGTGGGCGCTTTCACGGAGCGCGATGCCGACGGCGAGCCGCGCGCCCGGCTGGTGTACACAGCCCGGGGCCAGTGGCGCCTCAGCACCTTGTACTATCCGGCCGCCTGGCTCCGCCACGAGCAAAGCCAGGATACGCTTCTGCCCGCCGACAGCGTGGTGCACAGCCGGCCGCGGTACGAGTGGGAGCCCGTGGGGCGGCGGCCGCACCTGTTGCAGCGGTATTGGGACTTCAGCTACGGCGCAACGGCCGACGTCGCTCATGTCGAGCTGTTTAAGACCGTTACTTTCTTGCCAAGACATCCGCTCATTAATGGTGACGTGGTGGGCGTAGCCAGCCGCCCGGCGCAGTCGGCCTTTCCGGTTCCGGCGCCAGTGCCGGCCCCGCGGCCGGCCGAATGCCGCGTCCGGCGTGCGGGCAGCGCGTCGGCCAACGGGCAGGATGCTTACCCGCCACCGAGCCACTACCGGCTGCCCGTGAGCCTGCAGAAACAAGGTAGCCCGGGCCGCTGGCGCCTCGGTGCCGACACCACCGGCACAGCCCGCCGGCCCGCCCGGCACCGCGAAACCGTCTTGCCGAACGGGCGCCGGGTGGTGGAAACGCCCTTCGTGAGCCGGACCTATTCGCCGAAAGGTCAACTGGTCGAAGTGACCCATTGGCGGTTTGGGGGCCGCCAGCTGGAGCGCAGCTACTACGCCAACGGCCACCGCGAATCCGTGACCCGGAAAGGCTGGCTGGCGTCGTACAGCCGCGGTTGGAACGAAGCCGACAAGCGCATCAGCAACGACCTGAACCGATTGGTCGGGATAAGGGTGGTTGAAGTGCGCAAACAAGTCACTCGGCACGGCAAAAAGGAGATGAGAAACCGAATTCAGCTGCGTTTTCGGAAGTCCCGCGGCAATATTCACTTCCGCTGAGGCCCGGAAGCTGCGCCTCCTTGTAGCTTCGTGGCTGTAGTTTTTGGGTTTCTGAAACCGGCCTTGTGAGATGCAGGCCTAAAAATCAGAAACCAGCAACGAGAAACCAGAAACCATCCTGCATGCGCGGTTCTTCCCACCTGGCCATTGGCCTCATCACCGGCGTGGCCGTGGCCGGGCTGGTGCCGGGCCTGCCGTTTTCGCTGGCCGGCATTGCCTTAGCCGGCTTCTCCAGCCTCGCCCCCGACCTCGACCACCCCGAAAGCCGCCTTAGCAAGCGCCTCGGCTTCACCCAGAACTACGTGCGCTGGGCCTTCGCTGCCGGCGCGCTGGCCATTGCGGCGTATGCGTATTTCCAATTAGGCGCCGGCTCCGAGCAGCGCCTCTATTACACGGTGGCGCTGGCATTTGGGCTCATTGGGGTGGGCATGCAGGGCGGTTCGGCCCGGCGGCTGGCGCTGCTCTTCACGGGGCTGGGCACGGTGGTGGCGGGGCTCTACACCGAACAATTGTGGCTGAGTTTGCTGGGAACGTTTGTGGCGCTGGCGCCCTTCACTTCGCACCGTTCCTGGACGCACACCATCTGGGCCACCGCCCTCTGGACCTACATCGGCCACCTGGCCGACCAGCACCTCGGCTGGCGCGGTGTGGCACTGTTTGCCGGCACCGGCTACGCCTCCCATCTCGTGGCCGATTCCCTCACCAAAGCGGGCGTACGGTGGTTTTTACCCCTGTGGGACTACTCCTTCAAGCTGCCGCTTATCAGCACCGGCTCGGCCTCGGGCAACCTGCTGGAGGTGGCCATTTGCACCGGGTACGGGCTGCTGGTGCTGGGCCTGGTGGTGGGGCATATGGGGTTTTAAGTATGGCCAAAACGGTGGACGGTCCCAACCTAGGCCTGCGCCGCGGTTTCGTCCTAATTGGCGTACTGTTGCATAAGTCAGCCAAGACCATTAGCTTCGCAGCAGATATGCCGACAAATTACGGCCGTATTCACCCTGCGACGTGCTACTATCCAGCGTTTTCAGGCCATACGTCCACTTGTCATTCCTTTACGCTACCCATTAATTTAGACCGCCTGAGCAGCCCGCCGCTATAAGAGGCCGAGCCCCGCTCTACCAGTAATGCTATCTTGGCTGGCACCACCTACGACAATGCTTCGGCGCTGTGGTCTTGGTAGCGTTTTTAGCTCATTCCTAACACCTTGTCCCACTCGAAACACTTTTTCTAACTTTACCCCATTCCATAATCATGAACCAGATGAACAGCCCTTTGATTCGGGTTGGTGTCTTCTATGACGGCAACTATTTTCTAAAAATCAGTGACTATTATTATTTCCAGCACGAACGCAAGGCCCGTATTAGCCTCGAAGGACTGCACGAATACATCCGCCACCAGGTAGCCGAAGAAGAAGATGTGGACGTGCGCCTGGCGCAAATCACCGATGCCCACTTCTTCCGCGGCCGTCTCTCCGCCACCGAAGCCCGCGACAAGGACCGCCTGTTCCACGACCGCCTGCTCGACGATATTCTGATGAACCTGGGCGTGCAAACGCACTACATGGCCCTCAAAACCCGCGACGGCCGCCTGCAGGAAAAAGGCATCGACGTGTGGCTCAGCCTCGAAGCCCTTGAACTGGCCCTGCACAAAACCCTCGACGTGGTGGTGCTCATCGCCGGCGACTCCGACTACGTGCCCCTCATCCGCAAGCTCAACACCGTGGGCACCCGCGTGATGTTGTTGAACTGGGACTTCAAATACGAAGACTTCAAGGGCGAAACCCGCGTGACGCGCGCCTCGCAGCAGTTGCTGGAGCAGGTGACCTACCCGGTAGCTATGCACGACGTCATCGACCGCGGCCTGCAGCAGCAGGACGAAGTGGTGGAAGCCCTGTTTGTGAACCAGACCGAGCCCGCCGCCTTCGCACCCAGCACGGCTGCCGCGCCCAAGCTGGCCCGCCCCACCGGCCCCACTGCCGCCGGCCCCGTGGGCACGCTCGGCATGAGCACCATCAAAAACCTGAAAAACGGCTTCGGCTTCGTGGTAATGCCCCCGAACAACCTGTTCTTCAGCTACGCTGACCTGACCGAGGGCGACTTCAACGACCTGCGCGAAGGCGACTGGGTGGAGTTCACGGTAGGCCGCAACCACCGCGACGAGGACTGCGCCCGCAACGTGCGCAAAGTGCCCGCCCCGCAAATGGCCGATGGCGACGACGAGTACGAGCCCGTCAGCAGCATGCACGCCTCGGCGGAATTGTAAGGAGGTAAGCGCGAGACGGAACTGTCATTGCGAGCGCAGCGAAGCAATCCGTCCTGTCAAACCCAGATACGACCTTTTACCAGAAAGCCCCGGTACCGCGATGGTACCGGGGCTTTTGCGTTCACAAACGGCTTTATCAAAACTCGAGGCTAAGCACATTGAGAGGACGGATTGCCACGCTACGCTCGCAATGACAGGCGACTCCAGCTACATCACCAGTTTGGCGAAGTCGCGCTTATTGGCCGGGTAGCGGTTGAAAGTGCCCAGGCCGCGGGCGACGGCCACATCTTCCTGGCCCTCCTGCACGCGGTAGATGATGCAGCTGCTCACCACCAGCGAGTTACCAGCATGGTCAACTACGCCGCGGGCCACCAGCACATCGTGCAGCTGCACGGCGTGCAGGTAGTTCATCTTGAACTCGACGGTGGACACGAATTCGAGCTTGGTGAAGGCCAGGGTGAGGGCGGCAGCGCCCAGGGCCGCGTCCATCAGGCCGGCCAGCACGCCCCCGTGGCAGGTGTTGGGGGAGGAGAGGTGTTCCTCGCGCACAGTCATGCAGTATTCGGCGCGGCCGGGCTCGGGCACGGTGAGGGCCATGCCGTTGGCGCGGCCGTAGTGGTTCATCTGGTTGTAGGCGGCCACCATGGCGGCTAGTTCGGGCACGGGGCGGGGCAGGTAGGATTCGGGCACGGGGTTGTGAATAAGTAGGGAAGGGGGGAGACGCTATGACAATTGCTTTTGCATCAAAAAGTGTTGGATTTCACCAAACAGCAGGTGCGACGGCTCAACTACCGTATAGCCCAGCCGCTCATAAAATCCCACGGCTGCCTCGCGCGAGTGCAGCACAATTTCGGTGAGCCCCGCCGCTCGTGCCTGCGCTTCCAAATAGGCCATTATCCGCTGGCCCAGGCCGGTGCCGGCCGCTTCGGGCGCCACGGCCATGAAGCGGATTTGGCCTTGCTGCGCCGAGGTGGGCTGGAGCATGCCCACGGCCAGGGCTACGGGCGTTTCGGCAGTTTCATCGGCCAAAAGCAGCGCATGAATGGTTCCGGGTTCGTCGTCGGCGGGCACGCGCTCGGAGCCGGGGGGCTGCTGCCAGGGCCGGCGCAGCACGGCGTAGCGCAGGTGGTAGTAGGCGGCCCACTCGGCGGGCGTGCGCGGCGGACGAACGGGGGGAACTGAATTCATGAGGAAAGAATGAAGACCGGGCGCAACCCCGGCCGCAGCCGGGCGTTACCTTTACGCCCCGGCTGCGGCCGGTTTCTCTTTCCAAAACTACTTCTCTTCCCGCTATGGCCTCCTTCGACATCGTGAGCAAAGTGGACCCGCAAACCCTGGAAAATGCGGTGAACACGGCCCAAAAAGAACTCCAGACCCGCTACGACCTGCGCGATACCAAGGGCGGCATCGAGCTCAATAAAAAGGAAAACACCATCCTGCTGTCGTCCGAAAACTCCATGCGTATCAAGGCACTGGAAGACATTCTGCTGGGCCGCGTGGTGAAGCAGGGCATCGACGGCACCAGCCTCGATTTCACGGCCGATGAGCAGCCCAGCGGCCAGCTCATCAAGAAAACCATCAAGGTGCGCGCCGGCGTGGACAAGGAATTCGGCCGCAAAATCATCAAGGCCATCAAGGACGCCAAGGTGAAGGTGGAAGCCCAGATGCAGGACGACCAGGTGCGCGTGTCGGCCAAAAAAATCGACGATTTGCAGGCCGCCATTGTGGTGCTGCGCAAGGCCGACATTGGCCTGCCGCTGCAGTTCGTAAATATGAAAAGCTAATTGCCGGATGGTTGAGGTGCGGAATGGTTGAATTGCTGCAGACGGGCGCTTGCTAAAAAAACCGCCCACACTGGTAATGCGCTAAGCCATTTTCCGATTCATCAGCCCCTGATTTGCCTGTTCAGCAGTTCAACAATTCACCAGTCCACCCATTCAAATCACCCGCTTTGTACGATTTTTCGGCCTTTACCCACCCGGCTACCTGGGTTAGCTTGCTGACCCTTACGTTCATGGAAATCGTGTTGGGCATCGACAACATCATTTTCATCTCCATCATCGTCAATCGGCTGGCGAAAGAATCGCAGGCCCGCGGGCGCACCATCGGGCTGCTGCTGGCGCTGGTGTTCCGCATTGGCCTACTACTGAGCATTTCCTGGATTGTGAGCCTGCGCAACCCGCTGTTCAACCTGCCCGATTTCCCGTGGCTTGACCAGCCCTTTGGCGTGACCGGCCGCGACCTGATTCTGCTGGCCGGCGGCCTGTTTCTGATGTACAAGAGCACTACCGAAATCCACACCAAGCTCCAGGGCGAGGAAGAAGAGGAGGGCATGGGCGGCAAGTCGGCCTCGATGATGGCCATTATTGCCCAGATTGTAGTGATTGACATCGTGTTCAGCTTCGATTCCATTCTCACGGCCGTGGGCCTCGTGGATAACGTGCTGGTGATGATTGCCGCCGTGATTTGCGCCATGGGCATCATGCTGGCTTTCAGCGGCAACGTGGCCAATTTTGTGAACAACAACCCCACCATCAAGATGCTGGCGCTGTCGTTCCTCATCATGATTGGCTTCATGCTGGTGATGGAGGCCGCTCACAAGGAAGTGGAAAAAGGCTACCTCTACTTCGCCATGGCCTTCTCGCTCACGGTGGAGTTGCTGAACCTGCGCCTGCGCAAGAAAACCAAGCCCGTGCAGCTGCGCGACTCGCAGTACGACTAAGGCTGCCAGTAATTAAAAGAACGTCATGCTGAGCTTGCCGAAGCATCTCTGCCGCGCAAGTAATTTGATTTACTGATGCGGTAGAGATGCTTCGGCAAGCTCAGCATGACGTTCTATATTATAAGCTGCTTATAGGCTGCTTAAGCCACCAACGCCACTACCGCGTCCGCTTGGTTCAATACGCGGCGCAGGGCCATTTCCAGCAGGCGGCGGTTCAACTCGGAGCGGTGTGGGCGGTAGAAGGCGTATTCTTCAGCCGTAAAAGCGCCGGTGATGAGGCCCACCACGGTGTAGCGCAATTTGGTGTTGCGGCTGAGCAGCTCGGTGAGCTGCTGGTGCTGGTCGGTAGGGCGCAGGGCGATGTGGTGGTCGCGCACGAAATCGGCCACCACGGCCAGTAGCAAATCGTTTTGCAATTTGAGGACCGGACGCAACGTAGCGTGCAGAAAGGCTCCGACAGAGCCGGCCGCGTCGGTTGTTTCAGTGGGCACCGCCGGACGTAAGGCTAGTAGTGCCCCATCGGGCCGGGAGAATTCAGAAGCGGACATGGCAAGCGAAAGGAGGGGAACCGGTCGGGGCCCCAATGGTTGCGCGCCGCTTATACCACGCCCAGCTTCACCAGCGCGTCCCAGAGCACCACACCGGCCGCCACCCCCACGTTGAGCGAGTGCTTGGTGCCGAACTGGGGGATTTCCACGGCCACATCGCAAAGGGCCAGTACGGCATCTTCTACTCCAAATACTTCATTGCCCAGCACCAGCGCCAGCGGCTGGTCAACTTCGGGTCGAAACTGCGGCAGCGACACGCTGCCGGTAGTTTGCTCCACGGCCGCCACCTGGTAGCCGGCGGCTTTGAGGGCGGCCACGGCGGTCACGGTTTCGGCCGCGTATTCCCAGACCATGGATTCCTCGCTGCCCAGCGCCGTTTTGGTGATTTCGCGGTGCGGCGGGCGCGGGGTGTAGCCGCAGAGGTAGATTTTTTCCAGCGCAAACGCGTCGGCCGTACGGAAGATGGCGCCCACGTTGTGCATGCTGCGCACGTTGTCGAGCACCAAAACCACGGGGCTTTTGGGCGTACTTTTGAAATCATCCACCGAGGCCCGGTTCAGCTCGGCCATTGTGAGTTTTCGCATGGAAATAGCGCGAACTTTGCGGTTCGCTTTGTCGGTTTAAAATAGGGTGGCCGGCGGGTTTGATGGGTTTCGTCAAGCTACGTCCGCAACTTCGGAAACTGCCGCTCCTTTCTCGTTCACATCAAAAAGCTGCGTCCTGCAAAGGTCGCGCGCCGTTGCCTTGCCTGCACCCAAAAAAGAATTCGTCATCAAATCCGTCGGCCCCGACCACTTCACCGTGCCCATCCCGGCCGTGACCGAAACGCCGCTGATGAAGCAGTACTACCAGCTCAAGCAGCAGCATCCGGGCGCGGTGCTGCTGTTCCGGGTGGGCGATTTTTACGAGACTTTCGGTGAGGATGCCGTCACGGCCAGCCGCATTCTCGACATCACGCTCACCAAACGCGGGGCCGGTAGCAGCAGTGAAGTGGCCCTGGCGGGTTTCCCGCACCATTCGCTCGACAACTACCTGCCCAAGCTGGTGCGTGCCGGTCAGCGCGTGGCCATCTGCGACCAGCTCGAAAACCCCAAGGAAGCCAAGGGCCTCGTCAAGCGCGGCATCACCGAGCTGGTGACGCCCGGCGTGAGCATGCACGACAACGTGCTCGAACGCCGTTCCAACAACTACCTGGCCGCCATTCATTTCGGTAAGAGTGAAGCCGGCATTTCCTTTCTCGATATCAGCACTGGCGAATTTCTGGCCGCGCAGGGCACGCTCGATTATCTGGGCAAACTGATGCAGAATTTCAGCCCCGCCGAGGTGCTGTTCTGCAAGAAAAGCCGGGGTGAGTTTGAGCAGAACTTCGGTCCCGACTACTGCACCTATGCGCTGGACGACTGGGTTTTCGGGGCCGACTATGCCCACGATACCCTCACGCGCCACTTCCGCACCACCTCGCTCAAAGGCTTCGGCGTCGATAACCTGAAGGAAGGAGTCATTGCGGCCGGCTGCATCCTGCACTACCTCGCCGAGACCAAGCACACCGACATCCAGCACATCGCCAGTCTCGGCCGCCTGGAAGAGGACAAGTACGTGTGGCTCGACCGTTTCACGGTGCGCAACCTGGAGCTGGTGCAGGCCCAGCATCCCGGCGGCGTGCCCCTCATCGACGTGCTCGACCAGACGCTGACGCCCATGGGCGCCCGCCTGCTGCGCAAGTGGATAGTGTTGCCGCTCAAAGAAGTAAGCCAGATTCAGCGTCGCCTCGACACCGTGGCCGCGCTGGTGGCCGATGAGGAGCTACTCGGCGACCTCACCCAGCACCTGCGCCAGATAAACGACCTGGAGCGCCTGATTTCTAAGGTAGCCGTGCGCCGCGTAAACCCGCGCGAGCTGCTACAGCTGGCCCGCGCCCTCGAAGCCGTGGCCCCTATGCGCGAGCGGCTGGCCGCCTCCGGCGTGCGGGCGCTGGTGAAACTGGCCGAGCAACTCAACCCCTGCGCCAACCTGCGCCAGGAAATATTTGCCAAAATCAAGCCCGACGCGCCCATCCTTACCAACCAGGGCGGGGTGTTGAACTCCGGCGTTGATGCCGAGCTGGACGAGTTGCGGGCGCTGGCCTTCTCGGGCAAGGATTTCCTGTTGCAGCTGCAGCAGCGCGAGCAGCGCAACACCGGTATCTCGTCGCTGAAAGTGGCTTACAACAAGGTGTTTGGCTACTACCTCGAAGTCACCAATGCCCACAAAGACAAGGTGCCGGCCGAGTGGATTCGCAAGCAGACGCTGGTGAACGCCGAGCGCTACGTGACCGAGGAGTTGAAAACCTACGAGGAGAAAATCCTCAACGCCGAGGAAAAGCTGTTCGTCATTGAGCAGCGCATCTACAACGACCTGGTGCTGGCCGCGCTCGATTTCGTGCCCCAGATTCAGCAGAACGCCCGCGCCATTGGCGTGATGGACTGCCTGGCCAGCTTCGCTCTCACGGCGCGGCAGCAGCGCTACGTGCAACCCGTGGTGAACGACGGCACCGTGCTCGACATCAAAGCCGGCCGCCACCCGGTTATCGAACGTCAGTTGCCTCCCGGCGAAAGCTACATCCCCAACGACATCTGCCTCGACCAGGACGAGCAGCAGATTGTGGTAATCACCGGCCCTAACATGGCCGGCAAATCAGCTTTGCTGCGCCAGACGGCTCTCATCGTGCTGCTGGCCCAGATTGGCTCCTTCGTACCCGCCGATGCGGCCACGGTGGGCATCATCGACAAGATTTTTACCCGCGTCGGCGCTTCCGATAACCTGAGCAAGGGCGAAAGCACTTTCATGGTGGAAATGACGGAAACGGCTTCCATCCTCAACAACCTCTCGGACCGCAGCCTCGTGCTGATGGACGAAATTGGGCGCGGCACCAGTACCTACGACGGCATCAGCATCGCCTGGGCCATTGTGGAGCACCTGCATAACAACCCCAAAGCCAAGGCCAAGACCCTCTTCGCCACCCACTACCACGAGCTCAACCAGTTGGCCGACGACTGCTCCCGCGTCCGCAACTACAACGTGGCCGTGAAGGAGGCCGACGGCCGCATCCTGTTCCTGCGCAAGCTGCAGCCCGGCGGCTCCGAGCACAGCTTCGGCATCCACGTGGCGCGGCTGGCCGGCATGCCCACCAGCGTGGTGCTGCGGGCCAACGAAATCATGCACCACCTCGAAGTGGAGCGCACCAGCGCCGGCGCCGAGGACGGCGTAGCGACTGAATTTGACGATGTGCTGGCTGGTATCGAGTCCGGCAACGGACGAGCAAGCATTGCCGTGCCGCCGCCCCGCGAGCCTGCTCAGCCCAAACCTCGCGCCACCACGGCCGTGGCCACCGCGCCGCGCGCTCAACTCAGCATCTTCGAGCCCTCCGACCCGGCGCTGGAGCGCATCCGGGAGCTGCTGCAGCACCTCGATGTGAACACGCTCACGCCCATCGAAGCGCTGATGAAGCTGAACGAGTTGAAGCTGACATTAGGGAAAGGTTAAATTTTTCAGACTGAAAATGAAGCAGAAAGGCCCTAGGGATGGAAATTTCCACACCTACTACTTGCATCCTCAAAAAATCGCCCTACCTTTGTCGCACCATTCAGCACAACGAAATTTGTTCTGAACCTCCTGCGAGAGTAGCTCAGTTGGTAGAGCGCGACCTTGCCAAGGTCGAGGTCGCGAGTTCGAACCTCGTCTCCCGCTCCAAAAAGTAAAAAACGCTGTCTTCGGGCAGCGTTTTTTGTTTAACCCCATCCGATGGCCGCCACCCGCAAATGCCTGAGCACCGACGACGAGTTCCGGCAGGCCGTGGCCGAAAGCCCATCGGTAGCGCAGGTGCTGGGCCGTATCGGACTGGTGCCGGCCGGCGGCAACTACAAAACGGTGCACGCACGCATTGCCAAGCTGGGGCTGGATACGAGTCATTTTACGGGCGCGGCCTGGAACCAGGGGGAAAGGTACCGAATGTTGGGCAAGCCTTTTTCCTGGGATAATATTCTGGTCGAGAACTCACCCTATACATCTACCGCGCGGCTGCGTAACCGGCTGATTGCGCATGGGCTAAAATTATCTAAGTGTGAGAGATGCGGCTTATCTGAGTGGCTGGCGCAGCCCATTCCACTGGAACTCCTCCACGCCAATGGCATTAACAATGACCATCGACTTGCTAACTTGCAATTGCTTTGTCCGAATTGCCACGCGCTGACTGAGAATTATCGTGGTAAAAATCAGAACCGTATCGATAGATAAAATTCTCTGCCAGAGTGGTGTAATGGTAGCCACGCGACACTTAAACTGTCGTTTCCGTAAGGGAGTACGGGTTCGAGTCCCGTCTCTGGTACTAAAAAAGCCTTTCATCACCTGATGAAAGGCTTTTTTATTGCTTTCAGCAAGTAGCCGGGGGCAAAAGCCCGACCCTATTACGGTCTACACAAACGATTGTCTTGTGTCTTCCGTGAAGAAAACGGACCTTTGCCGGCCTGGGCGAGCGAACGTTGTGCCCGGTTTCATCAATTGGAATTCGTATGAGTGCATCATTCGGCCGCCGGGCTTTGGCAGGACTGGCCACTTTCGCTTTATCTTCCACGGTGCTAGTGGCGTCAGGCCAGGCGCGGCAGGAATACTTGCTGACCACGGACTGGAAATTCGCCAAG
Organism: Hymenobacter convexus; assembly: GCF_030580955.1. Classification (GTDB taxonomy): domain Bacteria; phylum Bacteroidota; class Bacteroidia; order Cytophagales; family Hymenobacteraceae; genus Hymenobacter. The sequence goes on from NZ_JAUQON010000017.1 coordinate 109,575, forward strand.
GGCGAGCAGCCCGACGCGGCCAAGCCGGATTTCAAAGACGCCGGCTGGCAAACCGTGCGCGTGCCCCACGACTGGGCCATCTACGGCCCGTTCGATGGCAACAACGACCTGCAAACGGTCAAGATTGAGCAAAACCAGGAGCAGAAGGCGACGCAAAAGGCCGGGCGCACGGGCGGGCTGCCGTTCATCGGCACGGGCTGGTACCGGCGGAAGCTGGCGGTGCCGGGCTTCAAGGCCGGACAGCGGGCAGTGCTGCTGTTTGACGGCGCTATGAGCGACGCGCACGTTTTTGTGAACGGCAAAGAGGTGGGCAGCTGGCCCTACGGCTACAACTCGTTTTCCTTCGACATCACCTCGTATCTGAAAGCCAGCGGCGACAACACGTTGGCCGTGCGCCTGAAAAACCAGTCGGAAGCCTCGCGCTGGTACCCCGGCGCGGGCCTCTACCGCAACGTGCACCTCATCGTAACCGACGATGTGCACATCCCGGTATGGGGCACTTACCTGACCACGCCCGCCATTACGGCCCAAGCCGCCACCGTGAAGCTACGCACCCAGGTAGCGTCTGGTGGCGCGCGCCCGGCCTTGCGCCTCGTGACAGAAATTAAGGATGCGAATGGAAAAGTAGTGGCCATTAGCACCGGCAACCTGGCGGCTGCGGGCACGCCGGAGTTCGACCAAACTTTGCAGGTGCCGCAGCCGAAGCTGTGGTCGCCGGAAGCGCCGGTGCTGTATACGGCTTCTTCAAAACTCTATGCCGGGCAGGCGTTGAAAGACACTTACACCACGCGCTTCGGCATTCGCTCGTTCAAGTTTGAGCCGGGCAAGGGATTTTCGCTCAACGGGCAGCCGCGCAAGTTCAAGGGCGTGTGCAACCACCACGATTTGGGCCCGCTGGGCGCGGCCGTAAACACAGCGGCTTTGCGTCGGCAGCTGGCTTTGCTGAAAGACATGGGCTGCGACGCCATCCGGACTTCGCACAACATGCCGGCCCCGGAGCTGGTGCAGCTGTGCGACGAAATGGGCTTCATGATGATGGTGGAGGCCTTCGATGAGTGGAAAGCGCCGAAGGTGAAGAACGGCTACAGCCAGTATTTCGATGAATGGTCGGAGCGCGATTTGGTGAATATGGTGCACCGCGACCGCAACCACCCGTCGGTCATCATGTGGAGCATCGGCAACGAGGTGCCCGACCAGAGCAACGCCAACGGCCCCCTCATTGCCAAGCGCCTGCAGGACATTGTGCACCGCGAAGACCCTACGCGCCCCGTGGCCGCGGGCATGGACCGCTACGGCGACGACTTTAAGTACGGCATGGCGAACGTGCTCGACATTCCGGGCTTCAACTACAAGCCCTACCAATACCCCGACGCGCTGAGCAAGCTGCCCCAGGGCTTCCTGCTGGGTTCGGAAACGGCTTCCACCATCAGCTCGCGCGGCGTGTACAAGTTTCCGGTGGTGCGGGCCAAGCAGAAGCAATACGACGATAATCAGTGCTCCTCCTACGACCTGGAAGCCTGCGTGTGGTCGCAGACGCCGGACGAGGAGTTTGTGAAGCAGGACGACATTCCCAACGTGCTGGGTGAATTCGTGTGGACGGGCTTCGACTACCTCGGCGAGCCCACGCCTTACGACGAGAAATGGCCCTCGCACAGCTCCATGTTCGGCATTCTGGATTTGGCGGGCATGCCCAAGGACCGGTTCTACCTCTACCGCGCCCGCTGGAACCCCACCGCGCCCACCCTGCACCTGCTGCCGCACTGGACCTGGCCCGGCCGCGAAGGCCAGACCACGCCCGTGTTCTGCTACACCAACGCCCCCTCGGCCGAGCTGTTTGTGAACGGCGTGAGCCAGGGCCGCCAGACCAAGGCCAAGTCCGACCAGCCCCAGACCCGCTACCGCCTGATGTGGAACGACGTGAAATACGCGCCCGGCGCCATCAAAGTAGTGGCCTACGACGCCCAGGGCAAAGCCGTGGGGGAGGAAACCGTGCGCACCGCCGGCAAGCCCCACCACATCAAGCTGGTGGCCGACCGCACCAAGCTGGCCGCCGACGGCCTGGACCAGGCCTATGTGACGGCCCGCGTGGAAGACGCCGACGGCAACCTCTGCCCCGACGCTGCCGACCAGCTACAGGTGGCCGTGAGCGGGGCCGGCCGCTTCCGCGCCATGGGCAACGGCGACCCCACCAGCCTGGAGCTGTTCCACGAGCCGCGCATGCACGCCTTCCACGGCCAGCTGGTGGCTATTGTGCAGGCCGCCGACAAAGCCGGCGATGTGCAGCTAAAGGTGAGCGGCGCGGGCCTGCAAGCCGGCACGCTGCAACTGAAGACGGGCGCTAAATAGGGTAGCTCGACCTATGAAAAAAGGCCGGCCGCTTCGAGAAGCGGCCGGCCTTTTTTATGGGCGGAATGTTCATAATGACTTATTCCCGCACGATGCGGCGGATTTCTAGGCTGGTGGCCGTGCGTACCTGCAGCAGATACAGGCCGGGGCTGCCGTTGCTCAGGTTCAGCTCCTGCGTGGTGCCTTGCGGGTTGGGCGCGGCCAATTGGGCTTCGATGACCCGTCGGCCCAAGGCATCAAGTACCGTCAGGGTGACGGGCTGGTTGTAGCCGTTGAGCGTCACCCGCAGGCGGCCGTCGGGCGTGGGGTTGGGCGCTACGCTCAGGCTGCTGCCGGGCAAGGGCCGAAGAGCCGACAGCACCGTGAGCGGTGCTGACACGGGCGAGGTGCAGCTGCCCGATGGCCCGGCTACCACGGTCTGCACGGTGTAGATACCGCTGGCAGTCGCGGCAATGCTCTGGCCGGTAGCACCAGGAATGGGCTGCCCGTTGAGGTACCACTGGTTGCCGGTGGCGTAGCTGCTGGTCAGGGTCTGGCCGTTGCGGGTGATAACGGGTGTGGCCACCCCTGGCCGCACGCGCACCAGTACCGACGTGGTATCGCCGCACCCCGTGGTGTAGCCCTGCGTAGGCGTGACGCGGAGATAGTAGCGCGTCGTCACGGTGGGGTTCACCGCAATGTTCCGCGTGTTGGTTGCGGCCGGCAGGCCATTGCCGCCGGCAGTGGCCGTCCACTGGTAGGCGTATGGCTGCAGTTGCGAGGTGTTTGTGGTGAAATTCCGAACCGAGTCGGACCGCAATATCTGGCCTTGCAACACCATGCTGGCGCCCTGACAAAGCGGTGGGGGCACAAATGGCATTATGACGGCGTAATTGCCGCGAAATATCCGGATGTCGACCACGCGGTTTTGCACGCCCTTGATGGGGCAGGCGTCGTCTTCAATCTTCATGTTGAAGCGGATAATGCGGCCTTCGGCAGTAGGCGAGGGCTGAAAAAGAAACACCCCCCGGGGATTGGTGCTGCCGTTTCCCGTGAGGGTAAACGTGCCCACATCACCCGTGCCGAACAAGGTAGCGTCGGTGTTGATGTTGGGTGGCATCGTCACGGTCAGGTGTTGGTTGGCGCTGGGCATCAGTAGGTTGTCGGGGTCGGTAAAGTTGAGCTCTACGCGCGTGTAGCTACAGGTGCGCACAACAATTCGCGTTGTGTCTATCAGATTAATGCTGCCGCCTACTGCTACCGGATTGGGTGGGCGGTTGCCGTTGCAGTTGGCCACTACCAGGGTGATTTCGCGGCGCACCGTGCCAATGACGCGGCGCACACCGTTGATGCGCCGGTATTCGGTAACCAGCATGGCCAGCTGGTACCGGTTGGCGCTGATGCTGCCGTTGGGCGCGTTGTAGATGCCGGGTGTAAAGCTGATGGTACGAGCCTGGGCATTGAAGCGCAGTTGGCGAAGAAGGCCCGTCCGCATCGGGCAGGAACCCAGCGTGTCCAGGCCAAGCTGAATGGGGTAGGCCGAGCTATATACGCTGCCAATGCCACCACTGGGCACCCCCGAAAAGGCGAAGAAACACGGCGCGCTACCGCCCGCAATGGGCGCGAGTACCGAGCCATTGCTGGGGGTCAGGTACGTCACGGGCGTGTTGCAAGCCTGCAGCGGCGCGGCCAGCGAGTACACCAGCGAGTCGCCATCGGCTTCGGTGGCTGGCAGCGTGAGGGTGGTAGGCTGCTGCCAGCACACGTACTGTACCGGCCCATCCGGCGCCGCAAACTGCGGCGAATTATTGGCCACGGCCGCGCCCGCGCCGGTGTTGCGGTTGTCGAGCGTGGCTTCCACGTACAGGTCGCCGGCCGCCGTGCTGGTCATCGCCGGGCGCGCGGCAGACAGCGTGCTTAGCGTCCACTGGCCCGGGGGCAGCGTCACAGTGGCCGCGTAGGTGAATACCTGATAGTTGGGCAACCCCGCCGGACCCTGGCAGGGCGTGACCGAAAGCGCCGCACAAAAAGGGTTGCCGGTTTCGATAGGCCCCTGTTGCACAAGCGGCGCCGTGAGCGTAGCTGTAGAGCCACATGCACCATTGCGGCAAGCCAGCGTGAAAGGATTGGGCAGGACACCCGAGCAGTCCTGGTAGTAATGCAGCGTGACACGGTACTGATTGCTGCCCAGCGAGGCATAGGTCAAATCACCGCCCACAAACTGCGTAGCCCAAGCCTGCCGGACACCGCCCGGCAGCAAGCCGCTCAGCATCAGCAAAAACAAGAAAAACGGTAAGTGCTTTTTCATGCTCAGAAAGAAGGGTGGAAATAGCTGCAGGTATGCTGCTGGTTGGTGCGGTGCTGGCTAAGCAAGGATGGCCGTGAAGCCGCTACCAATTTGGTGGCGGCCTCACGACCATCGCTCAACTAAAAACCTTATTGCCGCACGATGCGGCGCACTTCCAGGCTGCTGGCCGTGCGCACCTGCAGCAGGTAAAGGCCGGCTTCGCAGCCGCCCAGGTCCAGTTCCTGGGTGGTGCCCTGCAGGCTGGGGGCGGCCACGCGGGCTTCGGTCAGGCGGCGGCCCAGGGCGTCGAATACGCTGAGCGTAACGGGCTGGGCGTAGCCGGTGAGGGTGACGCGCAGGCGGCCGTCGGGCGTGGGGTTGGGCACCACGCTCAGGCTGGTGCCGGGCGCGGCGTGCAGGGCCGAGAGCACCGTGAGCGCCGTCGAGGCCGGCGACACGCAGTTGCCCTGCGAGCTGGCCACGTAGGCCTGCACGGTGTAGGTGCCGCTGGTGGTCACGGTGAGGCTCTGGCCGGTGCCGCTGGGCACCACCTGCCCGTTGCGGAACCACTGGTTGCCGGTGGCGTAGCTACTCGTCAGCGTCAGGCCGTTGCGCGTGACGGTGGGGGCCGGCATCGCAGGCAGTACGCGCACCAGGATGGAAGTAGTGTCGCCGCACAGGCCCTGGGCGTAGCCGAGGGTGGGGGCCACGCGCAGGAAGTAACGCGTGGTGATGGTGGGGTTCACCGTGATATCCTGCGTGTTGGTTGCAGTAGGCAGGCCGTTGCCGCCCACGCTCGCCGACCACTGGTAGGAATACACCTGCGGCTGCGTGGTGTTGGTGGCAATGCGGCGGATGGAGTCCGGCCGCAGCGCCCGGCCTTGCAGCACGGTGGCCGCGCCCAGGCACAGGGTGGGCGGCGTGTTCAGCACCACCGCCGCGAAATTGCCGCGCAGAATGCGAATAACCACCACGCGGTTCTGCACGCCTTTGATGGGGCAGGCATTGTCCTCAATCTTGATATTCAGCCGGATGATGCGGCCCACCGTGGTGGGCGAGGGCTGGAAGAAGAATACGCCCCGGGGGTTGGTGGTGCCGTTGCCCGTCAGGCTGAACGTGCCCACGTCGCCGGAATCGAGCATACTGGGGTCCGTGTTGATGTTGGCGGGCAGCGTCACGGTCAGCAGCTGGCCGGCGCTGGGCGTGCGCAGGTTGTCGGGGTCGGTGAAGTTGAGCTCCAGGCGCGAGTAGCTGCAGCTGCGCACGTCAATCCGGGTCGTATCCACGGTGTTCACCACGCTGGTGTTGGAGTTGGTGGTGACGGGGTTGGCCTGCACGGGGTTGGGCGTGCTGTTGGTGCCGCAGTCAATCACAATCAGGTTGGCCTCGCGGCGCACCGTGCCGATGACGCGGCGCACGCCGTTGATGCGGCGGTACTCGGTGATGAGCACGGCAATTTGGTACTTGTTGGTCCCGCTTCCAATGGCCGCAGGCGTATAGATGCCGGGCGTGAACGTAATGGTGCGGGCCTGCTGGTTGAAAATAAACGGCCGCACCACGCCCACGCGGGTCGGGCAGGTGCCCACGGTATCCAGCCCTTGCTGAATGGGATAGGTAGGGCTGTAGTTACCACCGGGCAAGCCCGGGAAGGAGAAATAACACGGCTGACTCGGGCCTGAAATGGGGGTAAGCACCGGGGCGCTGCCCGGGTAGGCATTGTAAACCACGGGCGTGCCGCAGGCTTGCAGCGGGGCGGCCAGCGAGTACACCAGCGAGTCGCCATCGGGCTCGGTGGAGGAGTAGGTGATGGTAGTGCGCTGCTTCCAGCACACGTACTGAATCGGGGCATCCTGGGGGTCGAACTGGGGCGAGCTGTTGGCCACGGCCGTGCTGCCCTGGTTGCGGTTGTCGAGGGTGGCTTCCACGTACAGGTCGCCGGACTGGATGTTGGCCAGCGCCGGGCGGGCATTCTGGAAAGTGCTCAGAATCCACTGCCCGGGCGGCAGGGTCACGGTGGCGACGTAGTTGTACACGTCGTAATTCGGCAGGCCGGCCGGGCCCTGGCAAGGCCCGCTCGATACCGCTGTGCAGAACGGGTTGCCCGCTTGCACGGCCCCTTGCTGCACAAACGGAGTGATAATGGCTGCCGTGGCGCTGCAGCCTCCGTTTTTGCAGCTCAGGTCGAACTGGCTGGGCGCGATGCCCGAACAGTCGCGGTAGAGGCGAAACTGAACGCGGTACTGATTATTGCCGAGCGACACATAGGTCATGTCGCCGCCCAGCATGTGCGAGGCCCGGGCTACGCGTGAGCTGCCCAGCAGCCCCACCAGAAAGAGTAAAAAAATCAGGGGTAAACGATTTTTCATGCGTGAAAGAAAAATGAGGATGAAAAGAAAAATGATGAACAGGAAATGATGCAGTGTATTGGGTTTGGGGCATTAAAGCCTTGATACGGCCACGTTAGAAGGCCCGGTAGATGGATATTAGCGCTATGCTGTTGTATTTATTCCTTCCGCAATTTTGGTTCCATAATGCTGAAAAAATTTGCATTTCAGATTTTATAGCGTGCCATACCAGCCATTAGCGCTAGCTTGCTACCCACCGACGACTATCTGGCTTCTCTATGCTCCCCACCCCCGATTCCCACTTTAACCACCTCCTCGTCTTCGCCCGCGAGCCCGTGCTGGGCCGCGTAAAAACCCGCCTCGCCGCCGACATCGGCCCCGAAGCCGCCTTGGCCGTGTACCGTGAGCTGCTGGGCATCACCGCCGCCGCCGTCACGGCCGCGCAGGTGCCCGCCACCGTGTGGCTGGCCGAAGCCCCCGCCCTTGCTGATGCTACCCAGCCCCGCCCCGAATGGCCCGGCCTGCCCTGGCATGTGCAACCGGCCACCGAGTCGCTCGGCGAGCGCATGACCCACGCCTTTGGCGAGGCCTTTGCCGCCGGTGCCACCCGCGTTGTCATCATCGGCACCGACTGCCCCGGCCTCACGACCGAGCTACTGCAAGCCGCTTTCGAAGCACTGGAAACCCACGAAATGGTCATCGGCCCGGCCGACGACGGCGGGTATTACTTACTGGGGCTGCGGAACTTGCAGCCGGCGCTTTTTGCCAATAAAAACTGGAGCACGGCCACCGTGCTGCCCGATACCCTAGCCGATGCCGCCCGCCTGGGCCTTAGCGTGGCGCAGTTGCCCGTGCTGCACGATGTGGACTCAGGGCAGGATTTGGCAACGTGGCACGGTGCCAAAACAATGTAGAGACGCGACACTTCGCGTCTCGGCGTTGCACGTTTCCAGTGGGGGCGGGGGGCCGGGGGGGGGGAGGCGCCGGCCTGCGGAGTAGGAGTAGCCGTTCGGCTGGGCGGCGCCGCG
>NZ_JAUQON010000018.1 GCF_030580955.1 Hymenobacter convexus
CCACGGGAAACGAGAAAAAAACCCCCACCCCCCCCCCCCCCCCCCCCCCCCCCCCCCCCCCCCCCCCCGGGGGGGGGGGCCCCGGGGGGGGGTGGGCATTCGTTAAAAAGATATTCAGAGAAATGACGTTTGGCTCCCCCTCCCCCTGTGGAGAGGGAGCCGGCCCCAGAGGGATTCCGTGAGGCGCCCCGTTACCACTCCGCCACGCTGCCGTCGGTATTGCGCCACACGGGATTGTGCCAGTTGTGGCCGATGGCTGCCCGCTGCCGCACATATTCTTCGTTGATTTCGATGCCCAACCCCGGCCCTTCCGGGATTTTGCAGTAGCCGTTTTCGTAGAAGAAAACCGACTTGTCGGCCAGGTAGTCGAGCAGGTCATTCTCCTTGTTGTAGTGAATGCCCAGGCTCTGCTCCTGAATGAAGGCGTTGTGGCAGGTAGCGTCCACCTGCAGGCAGGCGGCCAGCGCGATGGGACCCAGCGGGCAGTGCGGCGCGGCAGCCACATCGAAAGCCTCGGCCATGCTGATGATTTTCTTGCACTCGGTGATGCCGCCAGCGTGCGAGAGGTCGGGCTGAATGATGTCGACGTAGCCGTCAATGAGCAGCTGCTTGAAATCCCAGCGCGAGAACATGCGCTCGCCGGTGGCGATGGGGATGGAGCAGTGGTTGGCGATGTCGCGCAGGGCCTCGTTGTTTTGGGGCAGCACGGGCTCCTCGATGAACATGGGGCGGTAGGCTTCGAGCTCTTTGGCCAGCACCTTGGCCATAGGCTTGTGCACGCGGCCGTGGAAATCGATGCCAATGCCCAGGCCCGGCCCGCCGGCTTCGCGCACGGCGGCCACGCGGGCCAGCACGGCATCAATCTTCACGTAGGAATCGACGTAGCCCATCTCGTCGGTGCCGTTCATTTTCACGGCCGTGAAGCCCTTGGCCACCATATCAGCCGCGGCCGCGCCAACGTCGTGCGGCCGGTCGCCGCCAATCCAGGAGTACACGCGCATGGTGTCGCGCGCCCGGCCGCCCAGCAGCTGGTGAATGGGGGCGTTGTGGTACTTGCCCTTGATGTCCCACAGGGCCTGGTCGATGCCGGCAATAGCCGACATGAGGATGGGGCCACCGCGGTAGAAGCCGCCGCGGTACATCACCTGCCAATGGTCTTCGATGTTGAGGGGGTCTTTGCCGATGAGATTTTCCATCAGCTCGGTCACGGCGGCGGCCACGGTGGCGGCCTTGCCCTCAATCACCGGCTCGCCCCAGCCGATGAAGCCGGTGTCGGTTTCAATTTTGAGAAACAGCCAGCGCGGCGGCACTTGGAAGAGTTCGAAGCGGATGATTTTCATGGGGTGGGCGAAGGGATGGGAATGAAATATCGATAACGGTCATGCTGAGCGCAGCCGAAGCATCTCTACCGCTTCGTTGTCTCGATTAGATTACTACTGCGGTAGAGATGCTTCGGCTGCGCTCAGCATGACCGTTCTTCCATCTCTTCATCTGAGAAACTACCCTTTCGCCACGGCCGCCACAAAGGCCCGCGCCTTCTCCGTGAGCTGGGCCAGGTACTCGTCTGTCACGGCTTGCTTGGTATCGACCAATGAGCTGCCCAGGCCAAAAGCCTTCGCCCCGGCCTCCGCGAAACCCTTGATGTTATCGAGCGAAACGCCGCCGGTGGGCATGAGCGGAATGTGCGGCAGCGGACCGGCAATGTCCTTGAAATAGCCGGCGCCACTGGCCCCGGCCGGAAACACCTTGATGATGTCGCCGCCGTATTCGTAGGCCTTCAGAATCTCGGTGGCGGTGTAGGCGCCGGGAATGCTGACGGCGCCGTAGCGCTTGGTCATCCGAATGGTTTTCTTGTTGAGGGTGGGCGAAATGATGTACTTGGCCCCGGCCAGCAGGGCGGCGCGGGCCGATTCGGGGTCGAGCACGGTGCCGGCACCCACCAGCAGCCTGCCCTCCATGGCGCGCGAAACTTCTTCGATGGACGCCAGCGCGCCGGGCGAATTCAGGGTGACTTCCATCATCCGGACGCCGCCGGCTTCTACGGCCCGGGCTATTTTGAGCAGGTCGGCGGGGTTGGCGCCGCGCACGATGGCAACGACTTTGTGTTCGAGAATGTGAGCCAGGGGAGTCATAGCGGTGGGAAAGGCAAAAAGCGCAACGGTCCTCTGCCAACGTAGAAGCACGAATTCAGGTTAAGTTCATTTGCCGGCCCGAGTATTGGGCCGCCGCCCGCAAGCGCCCGGCAGCCTGCTGTCGGCACAACACGTAAGGACGGATTGGAGTAAGCCCACCAACCAGCGGGCCGCCATTCCAACTCCTGCCCACCCCCTCCTACCCTCACACCTTACAATTATGGGTCCCCAATTCCTCTTCGCCACCGGCATCGAAAACAGCAACCCCACCATCCAGAACGGCAAGGTGCGCGTGGATGAGCTTGAAAAATGTGGCCATTACAAGCACTGGCAGAAGGATTTCGACTTGGTCGAGGAGTTGGGCATTTGCTTTTTGCGCTACGGGCCGCCCATTCACAAAACGTTTCTGGGACCGGGCAAGTACGACTGGAGCTTTGCCGACATGACCTTTCAGGATTTGCTGCGGCGCAACATCGCGCCCATCGTGGACCTGTGCCACTTTGGGGTGCCCGACTGGATTGGCAACTTCCAGAACCCGGATTTTCCGGCGCTGTTCGGGCAGTACGCCAAGGCGTTTGCGCAGCGGTTTCCGTGGGTGCAGCTCTACACGCCGGTGAACGAGATGTACATCTGCGCGCAGTTTTCGGCCCGTTACGGCTGGTGGAACGAGCAGCTGAGCGGCGACCAGCCCTTCGTGACGGCTCTCAAATACATCGTGAAAGCCAACGTGCTGGCCATGCAGGGCATTCTGGAGGTGCGGCCCGATGCCATTTTCATCCAGAGCGAGTCGTCGGAGTATTTCCACGCCGAAAACCCGGCCGCCATCAAGCCTGCCGAAACCATGAACGCCGAGCGGTTCCTGTCCCTCGACCTCAACTACGGCAAGCGCGTGAACAGCAGCATGTACGAATTCCTGATGGACAACGGCATGACCCGCGACGAGTACCACTTCTTCCTGGACAACAAGATGAAGCGGCACTGCATCATGGGCAACGACTACTACTACACCAACGAGCACCGCGTGTCGGCCGACGGCAGCACCCGCGCCTCGGGCGAGATTTTCGGCTACCACGTCATCACCTCGCAGTACCACGACCGGTACCGCCTGCCCGTGATGCACACCGAAACCAACATCTGGCAGGGCCCGCACGGCGACGAAGCCGTGAACTGGCTCTGGAAAGAGTGGGCCAACGTGCTGCGCGTGCGCAACGACGGCGTGCCCATGGTGGGCTTCACCTGGTACTCCCTCACCGACCAGGTGGATTGGGACACGGCCCTGCGCGAAGACAACAACCGCATGAACCCCGTGGGCCTCTACGACCTCGACCGCAATATCCGGCCCGTGGGCACGGCCTACAAGCAGCTCATCGCCGACTGGAGCCAAGTGCTGCCCGCCCAAAGTGTGTGCCTGCAAGTACCCATCGTGATGCCCAAGGAAAGCAACGAAGCCTGGGCCCGCGAGCAAAAACAGGACGTGAAAGAAGCCACCGCCGACCAGTCAACCACGGCCGCGAACACCACGCCGGAGTCGTAGAGGCGTGTAAGCTCATCACTTTCAAAACCGTCATGCTGAGCGTAGTCGAAGCATCTCTACCGCAGCAGTAAATAGATTAGTTGCGCGGTAAAGATGCTTCGACTGCGCTCAGCATGACGGGCTTTTCCAATCGTTTTAAACCCAATCAATACTTTCCCATGCAAGCTCGTTTCACCGATAAAGTCGTTCTCATCACCGGCGGCGCCAGCGGCATTGGCCTGGCCGCCGCCAAACGTTTCGCTTCCGAAGGCGCCCGCGTGGTGCTGGCCGATTACAACCAAGCCAACCTCGATGCGGCCGTGCCCGAAGTGAAAGCCGCCGGCGCCCCCGACGTATTGGCCAGCCTCTGCAACGTGGCCGTCGAAGCCCAGGTAGCCGCCACCGTGGCCGCCACACTGGGCCGGTTTGGCCGCCTCGACGTGGTGGTGAACAACGCCGGCCTCATGCAGTTCAAGCCCCTCGAAGAACTCACCGGCGACGACTGGCTGCGCATCCTGAACGTGGATTTGCTGGGCGCCTTCTACTTCACCAAGCAGGCTTTTTTGCACATGAAGCCCGGTGGCAGCATTGTGAACATTGCCAGCATTCACGCCATCGAAACCAGCCCGTTGGTGGCGCCCTACGCGGCGGCAAAGGCCGCCATGCTCTCGCTCACCCGTTCCTCTTCGCTCGAAGGCAAGCCCAAGGGCATCCGCACCAACGTCATCCTGCCGGGCGCCATCGACACGCCCATGCTCTGGGAAAACCCGAACGTAAAATCCGGCGTCGAAATCATCGACAAAGCCGATGTGGGGAAGGCCGAGGACGTGGCCGCCACCATTGCTTACCTGGCTTCGGATGACGCTGCCTTCGTGCAGGGCGCCGAAGTGCGCGTAGACGGCGGCCGGCTCGATAGGTTGTAGCGTGGACGCTGCGAGTCCGCGCCGGGGCGCACGTTCAATCAGGCGCGGACTCGCAGCGTCCGCGCTACAGAAATCGGCACGGCGCTTGTAATACGGGCTTCGACACCTGTCTTTCCTGTGCTATGAAAACCTGCTCCCTCGCCGCCCTGCTGCTTTTGTCGCTGCTTTCCTTCCGCGCCTCGGCCCAGTTCCGCCTGTCCGACCTGAAAGAAATTCTCACCAAGCAGGCCGGCACCCGCACTTCCAGCAGCGGCGCTAGCATTGGCGGCCTGAGCAGCACCGAAGCCGCCAGCGGCCTCAAGGAAGCGTTACTGCAAGGCATTGGCAAGGGCGCCGACCAGGCTTCCCAAACCGACGGCTTCTACCTCAACCGCCTCATTCGTATCCCTTTCCCGCCCGATGCCCAGCGCGTGGCCACCACGCTACGCAGCATCGGCCTGGGCAGCCAAGTCGATAAGTTCGAGTTGAGTTTGAACCGCGGCGCCGAAGACGCGGCCCGCAGCGCCAAGCCCATATTCATCTCAGCCATCAAAAGCCTCACGTTCAGCGACGTGTGGAACATCCTGACCGGACAAAAAGACGCCGCCACGCAGTTTCTGAAGCGTACCACCTCTACACAGCTTGTCTCGGCCTTCTCGCCCATCATGCAGAAGAGCCTCGACCAAGTGGGCGCCACCCGTTACTACACCCAGCTGGCCACCACCTACAACCAGCTGCCCCTGGTGCAAAAAGTGCAGCCCGACCTCAACCAATACGCCACCGGCAAGGCCGTGGATGGCCTCTTCACGCTCATCGCCCAGGAAGAAGCCAACATCCGCGAAAACCCCGTGGCCCGCACCACTGAATTGCTGCGCCGCGTGTTTGGCAGCCGCAGCTAGGCAGTAGGTGTGACCGTTCCTATTTCCAGCCGCGCTGACCCAAATAGTGGCGTATGTTTGCGGCCCTTTATCCGCAACCGTACGCCGCTTTTTTATGCCGACTCTTACCATTCGCAGCCTTGCCGAACTCGAAGCCCATGCCGGCCAGGAGCTGGGCGTGTCCGAGCTGCACACCATCACGCAGGAGCAGATAAACCAGTTTGCCGCCGCCACGCTGGACTTTCAGTGGATTCATACCGATGCGGCGCGGGCCGAGGCCGAGTCGCCGTTCAAGGCCACCATTGCGCACGGCTACCTCACGGTTTCGCTGCTGCCCTACTTGTGGCAGCAGATTGTGGCCATTGAGAACCTGAAAATGCAGGTGAACTACGAAATCGAAAGCCTCCGCTTCAACCAAGCCGTGACGGTGAACAGCCAAGTGCGGCTGCGCGCCGCGCTGCTGTCGGTGGCCAACCTGCGCGGCATTGCCAAGGCCCGCGTGGGCGTGACGCTGGAGATTGAAGGCCAGAAAAAACCGGCCTACACGGGCGTGGTCACGTTCCTGTATCATTTCCAGGAATCGTAACAGTATCTAAATTCAGCAGAATATCAATTAATGACCGGACTGCATTTGCGGCCCGGTCATTTTTGTATACATTGGGGCATCTATTCACCTTTTTTTCTGCTTGTTAATGAGACAACTACTTCTTGGCCTGGGCCTGCTGCTGACCCTGGCCACCCCGCATGCGAGCACGGCGCAGGCCGTTAAATCAAGCACGCAGCCGCCCATCATCGACCGCGAGCTGCTGTTTGGCGACCCCGAGATTTCGGGGGCCCAACTCTCGCCCGACGGCCGGTTCCTGTCCTTCATCCGGCCCTTCAACGGCACCCGCAATATCTGGGTGAAGGGCCTGAACGAACCCTTCGATAAGGCCCGGCCCATGACCAACGACCAGGCCCGCCCGGTACGCAGCTACTTCTGGAGCCGCGACGGCAAGTACCTGCTCTACAGCCAGGACAAGGGCGGCGACGAGAACTTCAACATCTACGCCGTGAACCCGGCCGAGGCCCCGGCGACCGGCCAGCCCGTGCCCGCCGCCCGCGACCTCACGGGCCTGAAAGGCGTGCGCGTGCAGATTATTAACGCCCCGCTCACCGACCCCAACGCGCTCTACATTGGCCTGAATGACCGCGACAAAGCCTGGCACGACCTCTACAAGCTGAACCTGACCACCGGCGAGAAAACCCTGGTTCGCCAGAACAACGACCGCATCGGGGCCTGGGAATTCGATTGGAACGACCAACTGCGCCTGGCCTCGCGCTCGAACCCCGACGGCAGCAACGAGTGGCTGCGCGTGGAGGGCGACCGGATGGTGCCCTTCTACAAAACGAGCATCGATGAGCAGAGCGGCGTAGTTGCCTTTGCCAAAGACAACCAGCACGTGTACATGATGACGAACATGGGCGCCGGCCGCAACCTGGCCGAAATCGTGCTCATGAACCCCGCCACTGGGAAGGAGGAGCCTTATCAGGCCGACCCATTGAAGCGTGTGGACGTGGGCGGCCTGGAAGTATCGGAGAAAACCCACGAGCCGGTATTCGTGAGCTTCGAAGACGACCGGATGCGCCGCGTGTGGAAAGACAAGGCCTTTGAGCAGGATTTTGCCACGGTGAGCAAAAAGCTGCCGGGCCTCGATATATACCCCGGTTCGCACACCACCGACGAGCGGCTGTGGCTGCTCACGGCCACCTCGGCCACCCAGCCGCCCGTGGCCTACCTCTTCGACCGCCAGACCAAACAGCTCACCAAGCAGTACGAAACGCGGCCCAAGCTGTCGGCGGCCATGCTCTCGGACATGCGCGTGGTGCGCTACAAGTCGTCGGACGGCTTGGAGATTCCGGCTTACCTGACCTTGCCGAAGGGCGTGGTGGCCAAGAATATTCCGGTCATCATCTTGCCCCACGGCGGGCCCTGGGCGCGCGACAGCTACGGCTTCAACGCCATGCACCAGTTTCTGGCCAACCGTGGCTACGCCGTGCTCTCGCCCAACTTCCGGGCCAGCACCGGCTACGGCAAACAGTTCCTGAACGCCGGCAACGGCGAATGGGGCCGCAAAATGCAGGACGACCTGACCTGGGGCGTGAAATACCTCGTGGCCCAGGGCATTGCCGACCCCAAGCGGGTGGGCATCATGGGTGGCTCGTATGGCGGCTACGCCACGCTGGCCGGCGTAGCCTTTACGCCCGATGTATACAACGCCGCCGTGGCCATCGTGGCCCCTTCCAACCTGACGACCTTGCTCAACGCCATTCCGCCCTACTGGGAAGCCGGCCGCAAGCAGATGTACGCCCGCATGGCCGACCCCGGCACGCCGGAAGGCCGCGCGGCCCTCGACCGCATGTCGCCGCTGGGCTCGGCCGATAAAATCAAAACCCCGCTCATGGTGGTGCAGGGCGCCAACGACCCGCGCGTGAACAAGGCCGAGGCCGACCAGATTGTGGTGGCCCTGCGCGACCGCAACTACCCCGTGCAGTACCTGCTGGCTCCCGACGAAGGCCACGGCTTCGCCCGCCCCGTGAACAACATGGCCATGTTTGCGGCTTCGGAGAAATTCCTGGCCAGCCAGCTCCACGGCCGCTACCAGGAAAGCATGAGCCCCGCCGTGGCCAAGCGCCTGCAGGAAATCACCGTGGACCCCAAAACCGTGCAGCTGGTGACGAAGACGAATGTGAAGTAGCTACTGTCTGTCATGCTGAACGCAGTGAAGCACCTTATTACGTTAGAACAGGTCGTTCCAACGTAATAAGGTGCTTCACTGCGTTCAGCATGACAGGCGATTTTACACGGCCGCTTCCGGCACCTCATCCCCTGCATATACCGGCTCCATGTCCTTTTCCTCTTCTTCAGTAAACAACCTTGAGCGGATGAGAAACCGTACGCCCAGCGGGATTTCCAGCGAAAAGCTAGCGCCGCGGCCTTTCACCACATCCACCGTGAGTTGGGTGTGTTTCCAATAGGCAAACTGGCTGGCACTCATAAAGAAGTCGCAGCCGTGAATGCGGCCCAGCCACACGTCGTTGCTGCCCACGCGGAACTCACCCTTGGCGAAGCACATGGGCGAGGAGCCGTCGCAGCACCCGCCGCTCTGGTGGAACATGAGCGGGCCGTGCTCGTCGCGGAGCAAGTCGATGGTGGCTTCGGCGGCGGTGGTGACGAGGACGCGGGGCGTGGGCATGGGGGGCGATGGGTTACTTGATGGGTTCCGGACGCAGGAATTTTATCC
The DNA here is from genome assembly GCF_030580955.1 of Hymenobacter convexus. GTDB lineage: Bacteria > Bacteroidota > Bacteroidia > Cytophagales > Hymenobacteraceae > Hymenobacter. The sequence goes on from NZ_JAUQON010000018.1 coordinate 8,710, forward strand.
CTGGCTTGGGCGCTGACGACTTACGTCGGCGAAAAATGTAGGCAATGTCACTGTTGTCGTCGTGCACGGTAACGGTGCTGTCGGGAGCTTCGCTGCCCGGCTTGACTTGCCATGCGTAGCGCAGCCGGCGGTCTGCGTCCCAGTAGTAACGGCGGTTGCCGATGCCCGAGATGCTCTTGCGCGCTGCATTGGGCATGTGGTCGGCGGGTGCGGGGAAGTCGGCTGCTTTGTTGGGCATGCGGTCGGACTTGTAGCGCAGCGAGTCGGATGAATCGTAGGGGTGCGGCGGACTGGTTTTGGTCAGGGTCCAATCGGGGTTGCGGGCCCCGGGAATGGGCAGAAGCTGGGCCTGAGCGGCAGCGGTGCCGCCAACTAATGCGAGGAGTGTGAACAAGCTTTTCATAGAGCTGGCGCAATGGGTTTTAAGCAAGACGCGCGACAAAAGAAAAGGATGCTTGCTGTTCAACGATTTAAACCAGAATATGTAGCACGGCATGCTGAGCGCAGTCGAAGCATCTCGCCTGCAACAGTAATCAAGATCGTTTCAACGATTGAATTACTACCACACGCGAGATGCTTCGACTACGCTCAGCATGACGTGCTACTGTTTCTACCTGAGCTACTCAGCGGCTTAGAAGAAGCCCAGCTTCTGCTGGCTGTAGCTGATGAGCATGTTCTTGTTCTGGCGGTAGTGGCTCAGCATCATCTTGTGGTTTTCGCGGCCGAAACCGGAGGCTTTGTAGCCGCCGAAAGGCGCGCCGGCCGGGTAGTCGTGGTAGCAGTTCACCCACACGCGGCCGGCCTCGATGGCGCGGGGCACCTGGTACAGTTCGTGGGCGTCGCGCGTCCACACGCCGGCGCCGAGGCCGTAGAGCGTGTCATTGGCAATTTCGATGGCTTCCTCCACGGTTTTGAAGGTGGTGACGGACACCACCGGGCCGAAAATTTCCTCCTGGAAAATGCGCATCTTGTTGTGGCCCCGGAACATAGTGGGCTGGATGTAATAGCCCTCGGCCAGCGCGCCGTCGGCCTGGCTGTAGGCGTCGCCGCCCACCAGCACTTCGGCCCCTTCGGCCTTACCGATTTCGAGGTAGCTCAGGATTTTCTCAAACTGGTCGTTCGAGGCCTGCGCGCCCATCATCGTATTCATATCGAGCGGGTTGCCCAGCTTGATGGCCTTCACCCGCTCGATGACGCGGGCAATGAAGTCGTCGTAAATATCTTCGTGAATGAGCATCCGCGAAGGGCAGGTGCAGATTTCGCCCTGGTTCAGGGCAAACATCACGGCGCCTTCGATGGCTTTGTCGAGGAAGTCGTCGTCGGCATCCATCACGCTCTTGAAGAAGATGTTTGGCGACTTGCCGCCCAGCTCCATTGTCACGGGAATGAGGTTTTCGGCGGCGTACTGCATGATGAGGCGGCCGGTGGTCGTCTCGCCCGTGAAGCTGGCCTTCTGGATGCGCGGCGACGAGGCCAGCGGCTTGCCGGCTTCCAGCCCGAAGCCGTTCACCACGTTGATAACGCCCGGGGGCACCAGGTCCTGAATCAACTCCATGAGAATCATGATGCTGGCGGGGGTTTGCTCGGCGGGTTTCATCACCACGGTGCAGCCGGCGGCGATGGCGGGCGCCAGCTTCCAAGTGGCCATCAGGAGCGGGAAGTTCCAGGGAATAATCTGGCCGATGACGCCCAGGGGCTCCTGAATGTTCATCGAAACCGTGGTCGAATTCAGCTCCGTCACGTTGCCTTCCTCGGCCCGAATTACGCTGGCGAAGTAGCGGAAATGGTCGATGACCAGCGGCAGGTCGGCGTAGGTCGTTTCGCGGATGGCCTTGCCGTTCTCCACGCATTCGACGGCGGCGAGGTGGGCCAGGTTTTCCTCGATGCGGTTGGCAATTTTATTGAGGATGTTGCTGCGCTCGGTAGCCGAGGTTTTGCCCCAGGTTTTGAAAGCTTCGTGGGCGGCATCGAGGGCTAAGTCGATGTCTTCCTTGGTGCTACGGGCCACTTTGGTGAAAACCTTGCCGTCGATGGGCGACGGGTTTTCAAAGTATTGCCCCTTCACGGGCGCCACCCACTTGCCGCCGATGAAGTTGTCGTAGTGGTTCTTGAACTGGGGGCGGGCCACCACGGTGGTGGTTTCTTCTAAGGTTTCAGCCATGGCTTTGTGAGAATGGGAATTAGGTGAACGAGAGAGGATGTAAAGGTCCCCGATTCCTTGGCCGCCGGGTTGTGGTATTATCGCAAAGAGTGCTAAAATTGTCGCAACTTGCCATACCAACTCCGTGTTGGGAGTGTGTACTCCCTCACCAACTGCGTTTTCCCATGTCCACCCGCGTCCACCTGCCCGCCGCCGTTGCCCCGCTCGCCCTCGAACGTCTGCACTCGCTGGTCGAAAACCGGACGGTGTACAACCTGGAAGGCTTTGAGCTGAACGTATTCGAAACGCACCGCGCCGCCCACCGCGTACCCCTGCGCCTCGAAGGCCTGGCCCTGACCACCATGCTGCGCGGCAAGAAAGTGATGCATCTGCCCGGCCGCGAAGCCTTCGACTACCTGCCCGGTGAAAGCGTGGTGGTGGACAAGGACGAGCTGATGGAAATCGACTTCCCCGACGCCTGCCTCTGCCAGCCCACGCAGTGCCTGGCCGTGGCCATCGCGCCCGATACCATTCGCCACACCGTGGATTTGCTGAACGAGCGTTACCCCAAAGCTGAAGCGCACCAACCCTGGGCAATTGAAGGCCCCGAGTACGCCCACCTCACCAACACGCCCGAGCTGACCGACACGCTGGGCCGCTTGGTGGCCGTGTCGCGCACTTCGGATATTAACAAGGACGTGCTGGCCGGCTTCACCCTGCAGGAACTACTGGTGCGCCTGATGCAGACGCAGGCCCGCCAGCTCATTTTCCACGACTACGCCCGGCACCTCACCACGCACCGCTTCGCCGCCGTGGTGGGCTACATCAAGGACCACCTTTCCGAGAACCTCACTATCGACAAGCTCAGCGCCCTGGCCTGCATGAGCAAGGCCACGTTCTTCCGCGTCTTCAAGCGCGAGTTCGGCATTACGCCAGTCGAGTATATCATTCGGGAGCGGCTGGGCGAGGCCAAGCGGCTGCTGCGCCACCCGCTGGCCAGCGTGGCGGAGGTGTGTTTGCGGGCGGGGTTCAACAACCTGTCGTACTTCCAGGCGCTGTTCAAGAAATACGAGGGCGTGACGCCGGGGGCGTATAAACGAGATGTAGCGCGGACTTTGTAGTCCGCGAGTAAACCAAAACTGAACACTCGCGGACTACAAAGTCCGCGCTACTTTTAGAACACCACGCTGTACGGCGCATCGGCCAGGCCGCGCACATCTTCGTGCAGCTCCACGCCCAGAATTTCGTGCACGTTGGCCCGAATGCGATTGGACATTTGGGTGAGGGGCAGGTCGTTGCTGTCTTTGCCGAAGGGGTCTTCAATTTCGTCGCCAATCATTTCCACGCCCAGCAGCGCGTAGGCCCCAAACATGGTGATGGGCACCGTGAGCCACTCGTAGGTATCGAGCAGGTTGAAGGGCATGGTGAGGATGAACACCGAGATAAAACCCTTGATGAAGTAGCTGTAGGAGAACGGGATGGGTGTGCTTTTGATGCGCTCGCAGGCGCCGGCCACGTCGAGCAGCGCCTCGTGGTGGCGCTGGATAGTGATGAGGTGCGTGGGCAGAATGATTTCCTCGCGCAGCAGGTCTTCGTAGAATTCCTGGAGCATGGCCGCCAGGCGTGAGGGCACGTGCCGCACGGTTTGCAGGTGTTCGATGAAGCCGGGCGCGGCAGCCTCCAGCTTTTCAAACCGGACGCCCTGGCGCAGGTGGCCATCGAGGGCGATGGGGAAGTTGGAAAGCAACCGGGCGAGGTAGGTGCGGGTGGCGTAATCGTCGGCCGGCAGGCGGGCGTGGAGCAGGCCGGCCAGGTTGCGGCAGTTGTTCACGAGCTGGCCCCAGAGGCGGCGGCCTTCGTAAAAACGGTCGTAGGCCGTGTTGGTCCGGAAGGCCAGCAGCAAGCTGAGCAGGATGCCCAGAAACGAGAAAAACTCCTTGTCGACGGCCAGATTGAACCGGTCGAACTTCACCACCAAAGCGGTGACGACGGTGGCGTAGAGCCCCACCCACAGCACCCGTTTCAGCAGCAGGCGGATGATGCCGGAGGCGCGCAGGTGGCGCAGGGCCTCCCACCAGTCGGAGGATTTATAGACAATCATGCGGATGAGGCGGGGCTGCAGTGCCCCGGCGCAAGTTAGGGCCGCTGGGCTTGGGGCCGGGCCTTAATCGTCCCATTGCCCCACCGTTTTAACCATAGGCAATGGCCGCCACTTCCACCACTTCCTCCTGCGGGCCCAGCTTCAGCGGCACCTGCTGCTTGAGTTTCGCGCCCTGCACGGCCCGCGCAATGGGCGCCACAAACGCCACTTTGCCCAGTGCCACATCGGCCTCATCGGCGCCTACAATGGTGAATCTGCGTTCGAAACCTACTTTACCGCCGCGCACGGTGCGCAGCGTGACGGTGGCGCCGAAGCGCACTTCCCGGGCGGGTTGCCCGGCGGGCTCCACCACTTTGGCGCTGCCGAGGCGCTCCAATAGCAGCGCCAAGCGGCCGTTGTAGAGCGAGAGGCGGTGAGTCCGGTCGGTATCGTTGCTGTGGTCGGCTTCGGCCTGGGCGCGCTCGGCTTCGAGGGTGGCCAGTTCGGCGCGCAGCAGCTCCAGGCCGCGGGGCGTGACGTAGTTGGGCGTGCCCGGCGGCAGGGCCGCGCGGGGCGGGATGATGGGCGGCGTTTGGGCGTCGTCTTCCTTGGTAAATCCACGGCTCATGCGGGGTTGAACGCGGCCAGTGGCCGATGGTTGGGCGAGCCGGCCGGGGTCCGTATGTTTACCGCTCATTTTCAATCGTGTTTCAATGGGCAACGTGTTCAAATGGCTCGCCATCTCGGTGGGCAGTGTGCTGGCGCTGGGCGCGTTGGCCCTGGTGCTGTGGGTGGCGGGGCGACTGACGCACGCCTTCGACTTTTACCAAACGCCTTCAAACGCTAATGCACCCACATTTATAATCGGCGACCAGTTCTTTATCTCCCGCTGGGTCAAGCCCGAGCGGCTCGACTTCATCGCCTACCGCTCCTCGCTGCCGGAAGATGGCCCGACCGTTTTCAGCCACCGCCTCTGCGGCCTGCCCGGCGACACCGTGGAGCTGCGCCGCAGCCGGCTGTTCGTGAATGGCCAAGACCTGGACCTTGGCCTGCAGCTGGTGCACCACTACGCCCTGGCCCGGGCCGACTATGCCCGCCTGCCCCGCCCGCTGTTCAAAGACACCACCGGTATCATCCCCATCGGCGACAGCCTCTACCAAGTGGGGCTGGCCGATGCCGACGCCGCCCGGCCGGCGCTGCGCGCCGTGCGCAAAGTGCAGCCGGCCGGCTACCGCAACCCCGCCATTCTCAACGTATTTCCGGCCGGCCGCAACGAAGACAATTTCGGGCCCGTGGTGGTGCCGGCCGGTGCCTATTTTGTGCTGGGCGACAACCGCCAAAACGCCCGCGACTCGCGCTATATTGGCTGGGTGCGGCAGGCCGATGTAGTGGGCACCGTGCTGGGCCAGCACTAGGCCGGGCATAACTGTTCGGGCCGTTTCGCGGTTAAACCCGACTGCGGCCTGAGTGGCCGCGGCTTCGTGTGGTTTACCTCAACAGCGTTTCGTGTCCGATTCCCATTCTTCTATTTCCTCGCCTTCTGGTATTTCGCCCCACCCCCCGGCCCCGGCCCTGAGCAATGCGCTGGTCTGGCTCATGGCCCTCACCTGCGGGCTGGTGGTGGCCAATATTTACTACAACCAACCGCTGCTGGCGTCCATCGGGCGCACCTTTCATAAAACGGACAGCGGGGCCAGCCTGGCCGCCACGGCCACGCAAGTGGGCTACACGCTGGGTATGCTCTTCGTGGTGCCGCTGGGCGATATGCTGGAGCGCAAACGCCTGATGCTGCTCATGCTGCTGGGCGCGGCCGGGGCCATGGCGCTGGCGGCCTGGGCACCCACGTTTGGGCTGCTGGCGGCGGCCAGCGTGCTCATCGGCATTTTGTCGGCGGTGCCGCAGCTGCTGGTGCCCATGGCGGCGCACTTGGCGGCCGAGGCCGAGCGCGGCCGCGTGGTGGGCCGCGTGATGAGCGGCCTGCTCATCGGCATTCTGCTTTCGCGCACCGTCAGCGGCTACGTGGGTTTGCACCTGGGTTGGCGGGCCATGTTCGAAATCGGGGCCGGGCTGATGGTGGCGCTGGTGGCGCTGCTGGCCTGGCAGCTGCCCACCGACCGGCCCACCTTCACCGGCACGTACGCGTCGCTGATGAAGTCGCTGGGCACGCTCATTCGCGAGCAGCCGGCGCTGCGCCGGGCGGCGCTGGTGGGCGCCTTCCTCTTTGCCGCCTTCAGCGTGTTCTGGACCACGCTGGCGTTTTACCTCGAAGGGCCACGCTTCCACTACGGCTCCGACGTGGCTGGTTTTTTTGGGCTGATTGGGGCCGTGGGCGCCCTGGCCGCGCCGCTGGCCGGCAAAACCGCCGACACGAAAGGACCCGACTACACCATTGGGCTGGGCATTTTGCTGGCGCTGGGGGCGTATGCGGTGCTGGGCTTCGGCGGGATTTACGTGGCTGGCCTAGTGCTGGGCGTGATTGTCCTCGACGTGGGCGTGCAGTCGGCGCACATTTCCAACCAGTCGCTCATTTTCTCGCTGGTGCCCGAGGCCCGCAGCCGCCTCAACACCGTGTATATGACGGGCTACTTCACCGGTGGCTCGCTGGGTTCCGTGCTCGGCGGCTTGGCCTGGACGCACGGCGGCTGGCCCGGCGTGTGCCTGTTGGGCGCCGGCCTGGCGGGCGCCGCTTTCCTGGTGAGCCGGTTCTACGGGCGCGGCTAAAGTTGCCGGAGCGGGCACCAGCCAAACGGTTGTTTGCGGCTGATGAAAGGCGATAACTTACGCCCTTCTTTTTCCGGCCCATGACTCTCCACGTAGTTCCCAACCGGCTCTATTGGCTCATCGGGGGCCTGCTTCACCTGGCTGGCTTAGCAATGGCTCAGTCCACTCCTACGCTGCCGCCCGCCCCCGACAGCCTCCGCCCCGCCCTGCGCGCAGCGGCCCCCGGCCAGGCGCGGGCCGCCGTGCTGCTGCGCATCGCCGACGCCTACTGGGAGCCGTTTGATTCGGCCGGGTTGGTGCTGTATTCTGAAGCAGCCGAGCGCGAGGCCCGGCAGGCGCGCCAGCCCGTGTTGGCCGGCTGGGCCCTCGACCTGCGTGGCAACTACTACCGCGAAGCCGGCGACCCGCCTCGCGCGCTACAGCTGCTGCTACAGGCCGGGCCGCTCCTGAAATCAGCCCCCGCCGCTATTCAGGCCAACCACCGCTACCACCTGGGCATGGCGTATGGCGACCTCAACCAGCCGGCCCGCGCCTTCGGCCTCTACCGCGAAGCCGCCGCGCTGGCCGGCAACGACGCCGACCTGCAGGCCGAAATTCTGAACTCGCGCGGCATATTATATGCGCGTCAAAACCAGCTCGACTCGGCGGCCGTGAACCTGTACCGGGCCGTGCGCCTGCACCACCGCAGCGGCAACCAGGGCTCGGAGGCCGCCGCGCTGGGCAACCTGGCGCTGGTATACCACAAGCAGAAGCGCTGGGCCGAAGCCGCCACCTACACCCGGCGCGGCAAGGCCCTGGAAACGGCCCTGCACGACACCGTAGCCCTGGCCACGTCGTGGCTCAACCTGGGCGTTATCATGATAGGGCGCGACAGCTCCCGCGCCGCGCTGCCCTGCCTGCGGCTGGCCCTGCACATGGAGCAGCAGATGCACCTTTCCGGCCTGGTGCCCCTCACCTGGAATGCGCTGGCCAAGGCCTACGAACACCTCAACCTGCCCGATTCGGCCCAGCGCTACTACCGCCGCGTACTGGCCATGCAGCAGCACAGCGGCTCCCCGGCCCTCGTCGGCGTGGCCCTGAAAAGCCTGGCCGGCTTTTACGTGCGCCAGGGCCAGTGGGCGCAGGCCGAAACCTACGCCCGGCAGGTGCTGGCGCTGCCGCCCCCGCACGTTTATGCCACCGAGCAAGTGGAGGCACTGGAAGTGCTGCGCCGCGTGGCCGTCCACCGCCGCGACTTCGCCGCCGCCTACGCCTGGCAGAGCCGCGCCCAGCACCTGCGCGACTCCCTGCGCACCCTCTCCGACGCCCGCGTGACCGAGGAGCAGCGCGCCCGCTACGAAACCGACCGCGCCGAAGCCCAGGTGCGCGAACTCACCCAGCGCCAGCAGGTGGCCGACCTGCGCCGCCAGCGCCAACTGCTGGGGGTCGGGCTGGCGGCGGTGCTGATGCTGGGCATGGGCGGGGTGGCGTTGCAGGAATACCGCCGCCGCCAGCTGCGCCGCGAATTGGCCCTGCGCACCCGCCTCTCGGCCGATTTGCACGATGAAGTGGGCGCCCTGCTCACCCAGATTTCCATGCAAACCGATTTGCTCGAAGCCGGCGTGCACGCCCCCGCCCAGCAGCAGGCCCAGCTGCGCGAAGTGGCCGCCACCAGTCGCCTGGCCGCCTCCCAGCTGCAGGACGTGGTGTGGAGCTACGACGCCCGCAACGACGCCGGGGGCCGCCTGCTCGACCGCCTGCGCGACCACGCCTACGAGGCGCTGCAATTCAGCGAAACCACCATCACCTTCGACGCCGACGCGGCCAGCGAAGCCCTGGTCCTGCCCGTGGAAACGCGCCGCGCGCCCTACCTCATTTTCAAAGAAGCGCTGGCCAACAGCCGCAAGCACGCCCCGCAAGCCACCCACTTGCAGGTGACGCTGCGCACCGACCGCCACGCCCTCACCCTGGCCATCGCCGACGACGGCCCGCCACCCGCGCCCAACGGCCACGCCCAACGGCCACGCCCGCGCCTCTGGCCACGGCCTGCGCAACATGCAGGCCCGCGCCGAAGCCGTGGGCGGCACCTGCCGCACGGGTTTCGGCACGGTGCCGGGCCAGCCGGGTTTCGGCGTGCTGGTGCAGGTGCCGGTGGGGTGAGTAGCGCGGCAGCAGGTTGGAGACCGTCATGTCGAGCGCAGCCGAGACATCTCGCGTGCCGAAGTATTCCTTTTAATGAGGTTAGTGGTGGCACGCGAGATGTCTCGGCTGCGCTCGACATGACGGTCTGGCCTCCTCTATCCTCGCCATCCTCCCCCATCAAGATGTAATAGCGGCGCTTTCTGCCGGCCGGTACTTTTGCGCCATGCCCATTTCGCTTGCCATTATTGAAGACGTGCCGGCCGTGCGCCAGGCCCTGCACACCTACCTCTGCGCCCAAGCCGAATTCGACTGCGTGCTGGCAGTTGGCTCGGTGGAAGAATTTCTAGAGCAAGTTCACACACTGGCGGCCCCGCCCCGGCTGGTGCTGTCTGATATTGGCCTGCCCGGCAAGTCCGGCATCGAGGGCGTGGGGCTTATCCGGGCGCAGCTGCCGGGCACCGACGTGGTGCTGCTCACCACCCCGCCCGGCAACCCGGAGTGGATATTTCAGGGCCTATGCGCGGGCGCGGTGGGCTATTTTCTGAAAAACACGCCGCTGGCCGACCTCAAGGCCGGGTTGGTTTCGGTGGCCGAGGGCGGCAGCAGCATGAGCCCGGCGGTGGCCCGGCAGGTGGTGAAGTTCTTCCAGCCGGCCGCCGCGCCCGAGCAGCCCCTCACGCCGCGCGAGCAGCAGGTGGTGCAGGCCATCGAGGAAGGACTGAGCTACAAGCTCATCGCCGCCCGCCTGGGCATTGGGCTCGACACGGTGCGCGGGCACATCAAGAACATCTACGCCAAGCTGCACATCAATTCCAAGGGCGAATTGCTGGCCCGCGGGCGGCGCTGGTAGCCGTGCCCCCCATCAAGATGTAATTGCGCGGCGTGGCCGCAGCCGGGAATTTTGCCAGCACCGCGAGGACACCTCCCGCGGCGCATTGCATTGCCCTTATGAAAAAGCGCTTCCCACTGCTGGCGGCCGTTCTGCTGGCCCTGCCGTTCTCCTCCTGGGCCCAAACGGGCGGCGTGCGCATTGGCACGGCCGGCACGCCCCACGCCTCGGCGGCGCTGGAGGTGAACAGCACCGACAAGGGCCTGCTGCCCCCGCGCCTGACCACGGCCCAGCGCGACGCCATCGCCAGCCCGGCCGCGGGCCTCTCCGTTTTCAACATCACCACCAACCAGCTCAACGTGTGGACTGGCACGCGCTGGCAGGGCTTCGTGCCCGAATTTGTGCCCACCACGCTGGCCTACACCGGCGGCCCGCAAACGTACACCGTGCCGGCCGGCGTCACGGGCCTGACCCTGGACATGGCCGGGGCCAGCGGCGGCGGCGCGGGCGGGCGCGGCGGCCGGGTGCAGGCCACGCTGGCCGTGACGCCGGGCCAGGTGCTCACGTTTTACATCGGCGGCGCGGGCGCGGCCAGCAGCGCCTCCAACGCCGCCGGGGGCTACAACGGCGGGGGCTCGTCGGGGCTCGCCAGTGGGGGCGGCGGGGCCACCGATGTGCGCGTGGGCGGCACCGGCCTGGCCGACCGCGTGCTGGTGGCCGGTGGCGGGGGCGGGGGCTCCAGCTACAGCGGTGGCTGCGGCGGCGGGCTGGTGGCGTGCGACGGCGGCGGTTCGACGTTCACCGTCGGCGGCACCGGCGGCAGCCAAAGCAGCGGCGGCTCGGGGGCCAGCCTGGGCCTGGGCGCCTCTGGCACCTACAGCGGCGGCGGGGGCGGCGGCTACTACGGGGGCGGCATTAGCACCTTTTTGGGCACCGGCGGCGGGGGCGGCTCCTCGTATGCCGGGGCGGGCACCAGCGCCGTGGTGCACACCCAGGGCTACCAAACCGGCAACGGCTACGTGCGCTTCACTTTCAGCAACCCGCCGGCGCCGGTGCTCGACGCCAGCAACTTCATCAACCTCGACAACCTGGGCAACCACACCGCCACCCAAGACCTGGACCTGGGCAGCCACGCCCTGGTGGGCGACGGCGCCAACGTGGGCAGCAGCGTGGGCCTGGGCGTGCGCGCCGACGGCGGCCTCAACCTGGGCCAAAACAACGGCCGGAACGTGTTTTTGGGTTACGGCAGCGGGGCCGCCACCACCTCCGGCATCCAGAACTATTTCGGCGGCTACAACAGCGGCGTGGCCAACACCAGCGGCAACGCCAACGTGCTGGTGGGCTACGAGGCCGGCTACAGCAACACCACGGGCACGAGCAACGTGGCCCTGGGCTACAGCAGCGGCCTGCGCATGACCACAAGCCGGGGCAACACCTTCGTCGGGACGAGCAGCGGGGCCTCCACCACCACCGGCTCCCTGAACACCGCCGTGGGTTTTAGCGCCGGCCCCACGTCCGGCGACCTCACCAACACCACCGCCCTGGGCAACCGCGCCGCGGTGAGCGTCAGCAACGCGCTGGTGCTGGGCGGCACCGACAGCTACGCCGTGAATGTGGGCATTGGCACCACGGCCCCGGAGTCGCGGCTGGAAGTGGCCGGCACCGACGCCACGGCCACCGTGGCCACGCTGGTGCTGAACAACACCGGCGCCACCGGCCAGCGCACCCTCAACCTGCCCACCGACCTCACCATTGGCACGGCTCTGCAGCTGCAAAGCGGGCTGGTGCGCACGGCCCCCACCGCCACCATCACCCTGCCCGACGGCGCTACGCTCAGCGGCGAAGCTTCGGGCCAGTACGTGCAGGGCAACCTGCGCGCCGTGCGCAACGCCGTGAGCGGCACCGCCGCCGTGGCCTTCCCCAACAGCGCCACCCTCAACCCCAACGGCCTGAGCCTGGGCACCGTGACCGTGACGCGCACCGCCGGCCTGCAAACCGCCGGCCTGAGCTACGGCCAGAACCTGGCGGGCACCAACAAAGGCATCGACCGGGTCTGGACCGTGGCCGCCACCGGCACCCAGCCCGTCACCGGCACCGCCGTAAACGTGACCTTCAGCTGGCTGGCCGATGACGATAATGGCTTTGCTCTGGGCACCAACGCTCAGCTTTGGCGTGCGGCATCGGCGGCCGGGCCCTGGGCGCGGGAGGGCGTACCCGCCAGCGCCGCCAGCCGCAGCTTCGCCGCCGACGTCACGCAGTTCGGCGCCCTCACCCTCAGCAACATCAACGCCCCGCTGCCCGTTGAGCTCACCCGCTTCACAGCCGAGCCGCAGGGCGACGACGCGCTGCTGCAATGGGCCACCGCCTCGGAAAAAAACAACGACCATTTCGAGGTCGAAGCCAGCGCCGATGGCCACGCCTTCCGCCGCATTGGCACCGTGGCCGGACACGGCACCAGCACGCAGCCGCAGCAGTATCAACTGGTCGATAAAGCCATTGCCCGCTACGCAGCCGACCCGGTGTATTACCGCCTGCGCCAGGTAGATGTTGATGGCACGGTCAGCTACTCGCCCGTGCGCCAGGTGCGCGTGGCCGCGCCGTGCGCCAGGTGCGCGTGGCCGCGCCGCTGGCTTTTGCGGCCGAGGCCTGGCCCCAGCCCTTCGGCGCAGCCGGCACCACGCTCATCCTGCGCACGGCCACGGCCGGCCCCGCCACGGTGGTGCTGCACGACGCCACGGGCCGCCTGCTCCTCACGCGCACCCTCGACCTGGCCGCTGGCACCACCGACCTGCCGTTGGCCGAACTGGGCCCGCTGGCCATCGGCGTGTACGTGCTGCGCCTGAGCCAAGGCACCCAGCACGCGCAGCTGAAATTGGTGCGGCAATAGTCGCCACAGCTGCAACAAAAAAGCCCCGCGTTACCACAGCACGGGGCCTTTTCGTTTGCAATCGGAAGGTTTCTGCTCTGCTACGGCATAGCCGCCAACCGTTCTACGCAGACTTTCAGGCTGGCGCGCCAGTGCGGGATGGCCACGCCCAGCGCGGCTTTGATTTTCGTTTTGTCCATCACCGAAAACGACGGGCGGGTGGCTTTGGTGGGGTATTCGCTGGTGCGGATGGGCGTGGTTCTCACCGAAATTCCGCTCAGCTCGAAGATGGCCGTGGCGAAGTCGTACCACGACGTCAGGCCCTCGTTGCTGTAGTGGTAAAGCCCGTAGGCCGTGCTCCCGTTTTCAATAATGGTCAGAATTACCCCGGCCAAATCGATGGCGTAGGTGGGCGTGCCCACCTGGTCCCAGATGACGCGCAACTCGTCGCGCTCACGGCCCAGCTTCTGCATGGTTTTCACGAAGTTGCCGGCGAATTCGGAATACAGCCAGCTGGTACGCAGCGTGAAATACCGGTCCGTGAGCGGCGCAATCACCTGCTCGCCCTCCAGCTTGGTGAGGCCGTAGGAGCTGATGGGCGCGGTTTCGTCGGTTTCAGTCAGGGGCTGGTTGCCGGTGCCGGCAAACACAAAATCGGTCGAAATCTGGATGAGCGTGCTGCCATGTTCGCCGCAGAGGCGGGCCAGGTTTTCCACGCCGTCGCGATTGATGCGGCGGGCCAGTTCCAGCTCATCTTCGGCCTTGTCGACGGCCGTGTAGGCGGCGCAATTGATGACGTACGCCGGACGGTGGTGCTCAAATAAAGCCGTGAGGCCGGGCACGTCCAGGATATTTGCCTGAGCTTCGGGCAGAAACGCCAGGCCACCCACGTTCCGCTCCTGCGCTACGTGCGCCAAGCACTGCCCCAACTGCCCGGAGGCCCCAAAAACCAATGTCGAACTCATGGCTAAAACTCAAATTGGCCCGCAAGTTAGGCCGGCGCGCCGGGTAGCCCATGCCCGGCTTTGCGAACTGCCAGCGCCATCCCAGCCGCCAAGCACAAGCTAAACCCTGTACTACAAACACTTACTCCGGCGCCGGCAGCTGCTTCTGGCCCGCCGATACTTCCTTGCCCGCAATGGCCTGCTTGTTCTGGATGGGCTCGAAACGCTGTTCGCGGGGCTGCTTTTCGCTCAGGTATTTCCAGTAGCGCAGGGGCATGTGGCGGCGGTGCAGCTTCAGGTTTTTGCGCTCCGGAATATTCACATGGTCAAAATAAGCCCGCCAGAGGTGCTTGAACAGCGGTTCCCGCTCATCAAGCACCGTGGCCGAAATATCGGTGGATTTGCGGCCCGTGGGGTTTTCAAACTGCACGATGTCGGTGCGCGTCAGGTCGTAGTAAAGGCCGTAGTGGCGGCGGCGGTCATATATCAGCCAGCGCTGGTCTGCGTAGCGCTTGGTAAAGTGCGCGGCGATGAGCGGCAGCACGTCCATATCCGGCTCGATGGTGGCGTGAAACAGCTCGTCCTGGGTTTTCTCGAAGCGCACGAAGGCCTCCATGCGGTGCTTCTCGCGGAACATCATCTGGGCCAGGCGCTGCACGCGGCGCACGTCGGCGTTGGCGTAGTTTTCGGCAATGTCCTGGGCGGCGCGCAGGGCCAAGTCCACGTACCGGAAAATCAGCATTTCCCGGTCGGCGTCCTCGCTCAAAAACACGTGGTAGAGGCGCGTGCGGGCCTCCTGGTCCATGGTTTTTAGCAGGCCTTCCCACACGCGGGCGGCCTGCGCCTCGTCGGTTTCGCGGTGGGCCGGCTGGGCAAACAAACCCACCTGGGCCGTGGCCTCGGGCTGAATGCTGTTGGGCGCCGCCCGCCAGTCATACACCGTGAACAGCACCGTGAGCAGCCCCTCAAACGTGCCGTCGTAGGTATAGTCGCGCGGGGCAGCCGTGAGCAGGGGCGCGCCGGCCCGGCGCGGCGCGGCGGGCGCCAGGGCGGTGGTGGAGCGACGGATGGGCTTTAAAGGCATTGTAGCGTGGACGCTGCGAGTCCGCGCTTAACAAGCGCAGACGAACGAATGAAAGCGCGGACTCGCAGAGTCCACGCTACAGTCCCTACGCCGCCTGCTGGCGCTGTTCGCTCAATTGGGCCTGGTAGCGGGCACGGGCGTCCTCGTGCAGCTGGCGCACCAGCGGCATCAGCTCGCTGATGCGACAGACGCAGGAGACGCGGGCTACTTTGTCGGAGGACGGCGCGACGGGCGCGGGCTGGGCTTGGCGGTGAATGACTTTCATGACAGAAAAAAAGATGTCGTTTTGGAAACCGCCCAGGCTGCTTTTCGACAGCGAAGGTTGGCCGTTGGAAAAAAGAGCGTCGTAATTCATAGCCGTTAAGAAGCCTGGGCGAATAAATCAAGTTGTTGGGTGATAAGGGCCGAGCGCACCGAGCCGGCACCGAACAGAATCTGGCGGCGCACCTGCTGCTCGGTCAGCTCGCCGATGAGGGGCTGGTGCTCGCCCTGGCAGGTGAGGAAGTATTTGGCCCGCTTAAGCACCACGCCGAGCTGGCGCAGCGTCTCCATATTCAGCTTGGCGAAGCGGCGGGCGGCCACGATGCGCTTGGCCGAGCGCGCGCCCACCCCCGGAATGCGCAGTATCATCTCGAACTCGGCCGTGTTCACATCCACCGGGAAAACGTGGCGGTTGCGCAGGGCCCAGGCCAGCTTGGGGTCGATTTCGAGGTCGAGGTGCGGGTGGGCGGGGTCGAGGATTTCGTCGGCCTGGAAGCCGTAGAAGCGCATCAACCAGTCGGTCTGGTACAGGCGGTGCTCCCGGATGACGGGCGGCTGCGTCACCTGCGGCAGGCGGGCGTCGTCGGTCACGGGAATGTAGCCGGAGTAGTACACGCGCTTCAGGCCGTAGCCCTGGTAGAGGGAGTCGGTGAGCTTGATAATTTGCAAATCCGTCTCGGCGCTGGCGCCCACAATGAGCTGCGTGGTCTGGCCGGCGGTGGCGAAGTTGGGCACCTTCTTGAACAGGGCCTTTTCCTCTTTATTCTGCGCGATGCCGTCCCGAATCTGGCTCATCGGCGTCAGGATTTCCTGGTAGTTTTTCTCCGGCGCCAGATTCTGCAACGCCAGTTCGGAGGGCAGCTCGATGTTCACGCTCAGGCGGTCAGCATACAGGCCAGCCTCGGCAATCAGTTCTTCCGAAGCGCCGGGAATGGTTTTGACGTGGATGTAGCCGTTGAACTTGTGCTCGGTGCGCAGCTTTTTCACGATGCGCACGAGGCGCTCCATGGTGTAGTCGGGGCTGGAGAAAATGCCGGAGCTCAGAAACAGCCCTTCGATGTAGTTGCGGCGGTAGAAGTTGATGGTGAGGTCCACTACCTCGTCCACTGTAAAGGCGGCGCGCTTCACGTCGTTCGAGCGGCGCGACACGCAGTAGGCGCAGTCGAAAATGCAGTGGTTGGTGAGCAGAATTTTCAGCAGGCTCACGCAACGGCCGTCCTCGGTATAGCTGTGGCAAATGCCCATGCCCTCGGCGTTGCCGAGGCCTTTGTTCTCATTTTTGCGCTTGGCACCGCTGCTGCTGCACGAAGCATCGTACTTCGCGGCATCAGCTAATATGCTTAGTTTCTCTTGAATGCGCTCGTTCATGAGGAAGGGCTGGCTTTCGGCCTTAAAAGTAATATACAGCGGCCATAATGGCACAAGCATTTAAGCTAATTTTTTTGGGAATAGTTTCTTTTTTCGAGAAAATACCTGTTTTGTTTTGCACCCGGTTTTTAGTAAAACCGAAGTTGCTGCGCACCAGCGAAGTTTTGGTTAGGCGATGCCCGTGGCGCAATAGCACGAAACGACGACCCAGCCCTGCGTGCAACGGGCGCACCCCGCCCCGGCTCCTTTTCGTACTTTGCAGCGTTGCGCCCCATTATGAGCTTTCGAGGTTGGTTTCTGTTGGTGTTTATGCTGCTGGGTTTCGGGGCCCGGCCGGTAGCGGCGCAGACGTTTGACCCCCGCTCGGCCATTCCGCCCGACTCGCTGAAGGCGGCCGACGAAATCTTGCCCCACCGCGCCGACTCCCTGCGCCGGCGCTTCGACGAGGAACGCATCCTCAACCGCCTCAAGGCCTACTCGCGCCGCAAAACCATCGTCGGCAAGGCCCTCTCCGGCCTGCTCAACTTCACCCAGCGCCAGGAAGAGCAGGCCGGCCTCGACGCCGTGTTGCTCAACCGGCAGTTCGACCAGCACAACTTCAAGATTGTGCGCCAGGTGAACATCCGCACGCTCGACGCCTTCGGCTACAGCCTGTCCGATTCGACGCGGATTCCGCGCTCCTTCTGGGAGAAATCGGGCAACATGCTGCACCTCAAAACGGCCCGCTCGCGGGTGCGGCAGGTGCTGCTGTTCCGGCCGGGCCAGCCCCTGGAACCCCAGGCCCTGGCCGAATCGGAGCGCCTGCTGCGCCAAACGCCCGAAATCCTCGATGCCCGCGTGCTGGTGAACGAGGCCAGCAGCACCCGCGACAGCGTCGACATCACGGTCCTCACCACCGACGTGTTCAGTATCACGGCTGGCTACGAGCTGGGTTCGGC
The DNA here is from genome assembly GCF_030580955.1 of Hymenobacter convexus. Classification (GTDB taxonomy): domain Bacteria; phylum Bacteroidota; class Bacteroidia; order Cytophagales; family Hymenobacteraceae; genus Hymenobacter. Next base: position 26,062 of record NZ_JAUQON010000018.1, read on the forward strand.
CACGGCCGGCCTCATTACCCTCGGCGACGACAACTTCCTGGGCCTAGGCCACCAGCTCGAAAACTCCTACCGCTACGGCCGCGGCCTGAGCACCGAAAACGGCGAAAATCCGCAGCAATGGTCCTACCAAGGCAGCTACACGGCTCCGTTTCGCAATTTCGTGTACGGCCAGGCCCGCTACCGCAACGAGTACAACTACCGCGCGGGCGGCGTCACGCTCAAGCGCGATTTCTATTCGCCCAGCGCCCGCTACGCCGGAGCCATCAGCTTCGACAGCTACTCCCAGAACGTGGCCCTGCGCACCCCGCCGCCCGGCGAGCCCTACATCTACTACCCGCTGCGCTCGCTGGTGCAGGATGCCTGGGTGGGCCGCTCCCTGCGCCTGCGCTCCTACGACCTGGGCTACGAAAACCCCGGCCGGGTGATTATCGCGGCCCGCCTGCTGCGCACCCAGTTCAGCGCCGTGCCCCAGCCCGCCCCCGATACCGGCATCGAGCCGCCCGACTACCACAACGGCACCCTGATGCTAGGCACCGTGGGCTACTCCGTGCGCCGCTACTATAAGGACCGGTACCTGTTCGGCTTTGGCCGCACCGAGGACGTGCCGGCGGGCACCCTGCTCAGCCTCACCGCCGGCTACGACGTGAACCGCGTGGTGCCCCGCCGCTACCTGGCGGCGCGGGTGGCCGCGGCAGGCTTCAATACCCGCAGCGGCTACCTCTACGGGGCCGTGGACCTGGGCATTTTTCAGCGCATGGACCAGTCTCGCAACTGGGAACAGGGCGTGCTAAGCACCGAATTCACGTCCTTCACCAAGCTCTATCACCTCGGCAACTGGCAGTACCGGCATTTCCTTAGCAGCAAGGGCACCATCGGCATCGACCGGCGCCCCGGCGACCTGCTCCAAGGCATCACCAACGACCGGGGCCTGCGCGGCTTCTCGCCGGCCTCGCCGGTGCTGGCCACTAGCCGCTTCGTGGTGAACTACGAAACCACCTTATTCACGCCGCTCTCGCTGCTGGGCTTCCGGCTGGCCGGCGTGGCCTTTGCCGACGCCGCCTGGGTGAGCGACCGGCCCGGCGGTGGTTCCCCGTTTGGGGGCGCGCCCTACACGGGCTTTGGCTTGGGCTTGCGCTTCCGCAACGAATTCACGGCCCTGCGCACCTTCCAGCTGCTCATCGGCTACTACCCGCGCGGCCTCACCGCGCCCAACGGCATCCGCATGTTTGAGTCGACCCGCGAAACGGTAACGTTCACGGATTTTGGGCTGGGCTCGCCCGGCACCGCGCCGTATCAGTAGGGCAGAGTTAGAGGTTAGGGGTTAAGAATTGGTACGGTTCCGTCATCCTGAGCGCAGCGAAGGACCTTATCACGTTCAAACGATTTGTTCTCACGTGCTAAGGTCCTTCGCTGCGCTCAGGATGACAGACGCCTTCAACTCCTGACTCTTAATTCCATCAAAGCAAAAAGCCCCGCCTCTAACTGAGGCGGGGCTTTTCATTCACTTAAAATAAAGCACTTAATAGCAACACACTAGATAAAATAAGTTAAAACCGAATAGCTGGAATTCGCACTCCAATAGCAGCATAAAGCAGCCAGTTTCGCCAAAGCTAGCTGGCCGGAAAAAGCGGGGTGGCCGTTGCTGGCGAGTTGGTTTAGCGGTCGGCGGTGAAGGAGATAGGTACCGTGCAGGCCACGCGCACGGGCTGGCCGTTCGAGCGGGCGGGCTCCCAGGGCGGCATCATCCACACGAGGCGCAGGGCTTCGTCGTTGAGGCCGCTGCCGGGGCCACTGATGACGTGGGCATCAACCACTTTGCCCTTGGCATCGAGGATGAAGTTGACGAACACCCGGCCCGAAACGTGGCGCATCAGCGCCTGCTGCGGGTAGCGGATGGATTTGGCGAGATAGGCCGTAAAGGCCTTGTCGCCACCCACAAACTGGGGCCGCACTTCGGGGTTGATGAACACCGAATCGGGGTTGATGGAGGGCGCCGCTGGCACCATGGGGGGCACAGTGGCGGTGGCCGGCGCATTCAGCACGGCCGTGTGCCGCGCCTGGGTGGAAGCATACGGCCCCGACTGCGCCTGGCTATGGCCGGTGGCCAACAGGCCCAGCATGCCCACGAACGAAAAAAAGCGTAAAGAATGGGTCACAGATTGATGAGTTAAGGTGAGCGATATAGGATTGACTCAGCTAAGTGCCTTCTAACTTTTAACGAAATAAAGATACAAGATGTTTTTATAAAAATTGTCTTTTCAACAGAAAAAAACTTTTCAAGACTCTAACAACAAAACATTAATTAATGGATTGACATCGCTCTATCTTATTAAAAAATGGATTTTAACTGCTTTCAGAGCACTTATTAACATTACAAATGTAAACGCATTTATCATTTTATAAATGTTCGCCAGGATATTATTTTAATTCATTAAGTTTAACTATTTCAAGATTTATCAGAATCAAGTTGCGCTGCCGATTCAATGCCGACTTTGCAGCAAACAACTACGAAGGAGCGAGTAAATAGCAATAAACCGCTACGGAGCATCGGGCGGGTATTTCAACGGCCACTCCTTTACTTTGCGGAGAACCTGGGGAGAACCGGTCCTTACCATCCTGTTTTTCTTTGAAAAAAGTAGGCAGCAAGACCATAGAGCTCATATCAGCTCGCATCTCTTTTCTAGTTGCTCTGCATGAATAAGCCAAAAAACATTCTGGTGCTGTGCACCGGCAACTCCTGCCGCAGCCAGCTGCTGCACGGCTACCTGGCCGAGGCCCTGGGCGGGCGGGCGGCGGTGTACAGCGCGGGCGTCGAGGTGCACGGCCTCAACCCGCGCGCCGTGCGCGTAATGGCCGAGGACGGCGTGGACATCGCCGGCCACACCAGCAACCACGTGGACGAATACGCCGACGTGCCTTTTGATTACGTCGTGACGGTATGCGACCACGCCAACGAAGTGTGCCCGGTGTTCCCCTCCACCGCCAAAAAGCTGCACCACAACTTCCCCGACCCGGCTAAGGCCACGGGCAGCGAGGAGGAGGTAATGGCTCAGTTTCGGCGTGTGCGCGACCAGGTGAAGGCCTACGCGCAGGATTTTGTGGGCCGCGAATTTTAGGTCTGCTTCGATGCCCATTCTCCCCCTCACGGCCGACCATTGGCCGGCTGTGCGCGCCATCTATACCGAGGGCCTGGCCACCGGCCACGCCACTTTCGCCACCGAGGCCCCTACCTGGGAGGCCTGGGATGCCGGCCACCTGGCCACCTGCCGCCTCGTGGCCACCGCCGAAGCCGGCACGGTGCTGGGCTGGGTAGCGCTTTCGCCGGTTTCGGGGCGCTGCGTATATGCGGGCGTGGCCGAAGTAAGCATCTACATAGCCGCTGCCGCCCGGGGGCAGGGCGTGGGCCGGGCCCTGTTGCAGGCGCTGGTGGCATCGTCGGAACAAAGCGGCCTTTGGACCTTGCAGGCCGGCATCTTCCCCGAAAACGCGGCCAGCCTGCGCCTGCACGCAGCCGCGGGCTTCCGGCAGGTGGGGCGGCGCGAGCGCATCGGCCAGCTGCACGGGCAGTGGCGCGACACCCTGCTGCTGGAACGCCGGAGCGCCGCCGTGGGCACCACCGATACCATCGAAGCCTGATGCAACCAACGCTGCGCACCTGCCTGCTGGCCGAAATGCTGGGCACGGCCATTCTATTGCTATTCGGAACCGGCGCGGCCGTGGTGGATGCCCAGACGCACGCGCTGGGGCACGGCGGGGTGGCGGCGGCTTTTGGACTGGTGGTGTTCATCATCATCCAGAGCCTGGGCGAAACCAGCGGCGCCCACGTGAACCCGGCCGTGACGGTGGCCTTCTGGGCCATGGGCCGCTTCCCGGGGCGGCGGGTGCTGCCCTACGCGGGGGCGCAGCTGGTGGGCGCGGCCTTGGGTAGCTTTTTGGTGAAGCTGATTGCCGGGCCGGGCTCCGACCTGGGGGCCACGCTGCCGGCCCACGGCGCCGGGCAGGCGCTGGGCATCGAGGTGTTTCTCACGTTCTGGCTCATGCTGGTGATTTTCCGGGTCACGTCGGGCTCGAAGGAGGTGGGCATGCTGGCGGGGCTGGCCATCAGCGCCACGGTGGCGCTGGAGGCGCTGGTGGCCGGGCCGCTCACGGGCGCGAGCATGAACCCGGCCCGCTCGCTGGCCCCGGCGCTACTCAGCGGCAACTGGACGGATTGGTGGGTGTATGTGGTGGGGCCGGTAGCCGGCGCGCTGCTGGCCGTGGCCGTGGACAGGGGCTTGCAACTGCGCCGGGCGGCGGAAGCGCTTCCGTTACCTCAATAGGAAGTGTTTTTACGCCAATAGGGATGAACCTGTATCTGTTCGCCGCTGACGGCAAGCAGCGGCTGCCATACTCCTCCCCAACGCGGAGAACAGGCGGCCGGTGTGTCATTTTCCCACGTCAGCACCACTTCCTTCCCCAGGGCCTGGGAGAGCTTCGTCAGGTAATCCATCAGCTGCAGATGGACCGCGGGTGAGGTGATTTTTCGCGGGTCGAAGTCATTTTCCACCTCATCATCGCGGAAGAAATGGCACCTGATGGATATTTCACCAACCAAGAAGCTTGCCCAGAGCCCGTTGGCCTGGCCGTGGCTATCCCATAGGTGTTCCATGGCGGCAAAGTCAATGCGGTCGAGCCGGACGGTATCGCCGTCGGTAAATGCTAATTCTTTTGCGCGGCAATTCGCATTGACGAAACCAGCCCAGGTTTGCCAGTCTGCCCAAGTGGCGTTCAGCACGTAGGTATCGCGCCACGAGCCATCTACTTCGTACACGTACTGCTGCAACTGCTCCCAGCTTAGGGTTTCGATGGGCACCCTTTCATTTTCATTCATCACCGGCCGTAATCAGGGGGAGTGGCACAAAGCTGCGGCGGTTTCTTGTGGCAGCCGCCCCATGAACCGACCTTTGCAGCTTACCCAAATTAAACACCTCTCAGATGGCCAGCCTCCTCCTCGGCGATTACAACGACCTCGAAGTAGCCCGCGAAACCAGCATCGGCCTCTACCTCACCTCCGACGACGGCGACCTGCTGCTGCCCGAAAAGTACGTGGAGGCCGGCACCCGCGTGGGCGACGTGGTGCGCGTGTTCGTGTACCGTGACTCGGAGGACCGCCTCATTGCCACCAACCTGCGCCCCTTGGCGCTCGTCGACAGCTTTGCCGCCCTCACCGTCAAGGACCACGGCCCGGCCGGCGCCTTTCTGGATTGGGGCTTGGAGAAGGACCTGCTCCTGCCCTACCGCAACCAGCGGCGCGACCTGCGCGTGGGCGAGCGGGTGTTCGTGTACGTGTACCTCGACGAGGAAAGCGACCGCCTTGTGGCCTCCACCAAGTGGAAGCAGTTCCTGCAAAACACGCCCTTCCCCGGCGAGCCCGGCGACGAGGTGCGCCTGCTGGTGGCTGACGAAACCGAGCTGGGCTACCCCGTCATCGTGAACGGGACGCACCAGGGGCTGCTGTTTCACAACGAAGTATTTCGGCCCCTGCGGCTGGGCGAGCAGTTGCCCGGCTTCCTGCGCCAGGTGCGGGCCGACGGCAAGCTCGACGTGCGCCTGCAAAAGGAGGGCTACGGCGAAGTGGAATCGGCCACCGATGCACTGCTCAAGGCCATTCAGGCCGCGCCGGGCGGGCGCCTGCCGCTGGGCGACAAAAGCCTGGCCGAGGACGTGTATCGCCGCGTGGGCATGAGCAAAAAGGTATTTAAGAAGGCGCTGGGGGCACTTTTCCGGCAAGGACTGGTGCTGCTGGAGCCGGAGGCAACGGTGCTGAAATAACTGGCCCGGTCTGTCATTGCCAGTGGAGCGCAGCGCAACGCAGCAATCCGTCCTCTCGATGCGCGACGCTTTCTGATTAACCAGACACTTTTTCTGGCGTAAAGTTGAGCGAGCTTTTTGTAAGGCTTTATCACATCTCAGGGCTGGTCGCATTCAGAGGACGGATTGCCGCGTTGCGCTGCGCTCCACTCGCAATGACAGACGGGTTCGACCATCTTCTTTCCTTGCTATGCAAAAAACCGCTTTACTCGCCGGGGCCACGGGCCTGATTGGTTCTCAGTTGCTGCCGCTGCTGCTGTCGTCGGAGCGGTACGCCAAAGTGATTGTTGTGGGGCGGAAAGCGGTTCCTATTATTCATCCCAAGCTGGTGCAGGTGACCACGGAGCTGGACAAGCTGGAGGACGTGCGCTTCAAGCTCATTGCCGACGACGTGTATTGCTGCCTGGGCACCACGATGAAGCAAGCGGGCTTGAAGGAAGCGTTTTATCAGGTTGATTTTCTGTATGTGGTGAAGCTGGCGGCCCTGACGGCCGGCAATTTTGCGGCGCAGTTCATGGTGGTATCCAGCATGGGGGCCCATGCGGAAAGCCGTATTTACTACAGCCGGGTGAAGGGCGAAATGGAAGCCGCCGTGCGCCAGACGCCCTTTCGGGCCATTCATATTTTCCGGCCCTCGCTGCTGCTGGGCGAGCGGGCCCAGCCCCGCCTGGGCGAACAAATTGCCGCCGTGGTATTGAAGGTGCTGCAACCGCTGATGCGCGGCCCCCTGCTGAAATACCGCCCCGTGACGGGTGCCACGGTGGCCGCCGCCATGCTGCGTGCCGCCGAGGACGATGGCGGCGTGCGCGTGCACGAGTCGGCAGAGCTGGTCCAGTAGCGAAACGCTTGGTGAAGGAGTAGCCCGCCGCCGCTTGAGCAGCAAAAAGCCTCGCCAGTGGCTGGCGAGGCTTTTTTTTGGTGGTGCATTATTCAGGAATAGATAGAGGGTTTAGGCACCTCATTCTGCAGAAACCACAGCCGCGGCTTCGATTAATTATTGGTTCTGGCAGCTTCGTACCACTCGCCTCCAATAAAGTATTGTAACGAGTTGTTCCACTCAATCACCGGCAACGGTTCCGTGACCTTCCGCTTGATGACTCGCTCCGTTCTGTAGTCAATGATGGCAAAGGGGGAAGGTGGACGTTTGAGCCCATTGTAAAACAGGTGGCGTTGGGCATCAAATTTTAGAACCGCCTGCGTGGTAGAATTGCGGTTGGTCGCAGGTTCGCGTTCGGAGCGAATTTCGTCGTGCGTGGTGAGGTAACACTGGTACGCCAGCGGCGTAGTTCCCACTAGGCGCAGCCGCACTTGGTACAACTTGTGGTAGTCCGGATTATACAAGTCCGTCTGATGATAGGTAGGTAATTTGAGGGCCTGACACAATTTTCCTTTGGCCACGCACAATACGAGCGTGCTGCCCAATCCCACGTTAGTCCCGCCCCGCACGGGGTAATCGAACTGCAGAAACTGTTGATTTAGCACCTTTACCGTACCGGGTGCCCACGCGTCGTATACGAACACCGTATCCGTGCCTGCCACGACCCACAGATAGCAGCGGCCGCGCTGCTTGTCATAATTAATCGGCTCACTTTTTACCCGTACCGAAACAGCAACGCCTTCCAATGACCGCAGCCGGTACGTTTGGGCACTAGCGTGGAGGGCAAACGAGCTTGTAAGGAGAAGTAACCCCAATTTCTCCATGCATGTGTAGCATTTCATGCAGGAAAGCTACCGCCAGCCCACTTGTAAAAACGCTTAGGACAACGGTTTTTTCTTCATTCAATCACCCCACCAAAAAATCCCCGCCAGCCACTGGCGGGGCGTTGAGTCTCTGCCGCGGCTTAGGCGGCCGGCGGTGCTGCGGGGACGCCGCCCCCACTGAGGACGATGAGCTTGGTGTAGCCCCGGAAACGCAGCCACACCGCGTGCTTGGTGGGCGAGCTTTGGTAGGGGCGCAGCTGCACCCGGATTTTCTTGATGAGGCTGGTGTTGCGGGCCAGGTGCTGCTGTTCACGGTGCTGGCGCGCTGGCGGGCCAGCTTCTTGTTGAAACGCAGCATCTGAGTGTCCACGGCCTGGAGCCGCTCCAGACACTGCAAGCGTGCGCGGCCGCCTTGCAATAAAAAACCGTTGGGGCCGTAAGGACCGTAGCTGCTCCGCGTCTGGCCCGATAAATACCTGGGTCCCATTATTTCCCTTTGTGCCATGCCTCGTTCGCGCCACCTTCTTTTGCTGTTGTTTGTGGTTGGGCTGGCGGCCTGCTCCAAGTCCGCTAAGACTGGCGAAATACTACCCACACCGGCCGCCGGCCCGGCTCTCTACCGCGTAACCTTCGAGGCGACCTGGAGTGCTAGCACGCACGCCAACTTCCCGGCCGGCGCGCACTTCTCGAACGTCATCGGGGCGTCGCACGCGGCGGAGGGGCTGTTGTTTCGGCCCGGCCAGGCGGCCAGCCTCGGAATCAAGGACATGGCCGAGCGGGGCAACAACACCGCCCTGCGCGCCGAAATAGCTGCTCTGCAACGCAGCGGCATGGCTTTTCGAATGCTGGAGGCGTCCTATTTCAATTCGCCGGGCTCCGTGGCCGACACCATTCGGCTCGACGCCGCCCACCCGCGCCTGAGCCTGGTCACGATGATTGCGCCCAGCCCCGACTGGTTTGTGGCCCTCGAAGACGAGAACCTGCTCGACGCCGCCACCGGCCAGTGGGTGGCCCAGCGCCGCGTGCCCGCCCGCGCCTACGACGCCGGCACCGACAGCGGCCCCACCTTCACCGCCCCCGACCAGCCCACGCTGCCGGCCGGCGTGGTAGCCCCGCTCCTGCTGCCGCCCGCCACCGGCACCGCGCCCGACGGCCCGCCGCTGGGCACCTGGCTACTGGAGCGGCTGAAGTAGCTGTTTTGCGGGGCAGCTAGGCCTGGCCGCCGGCCAGGAACCGGCTGATGGCCCGCACGTACCCTTCGGCGAAGAACTTTTCGGTTAGTTTATCCTGCGCGCCCAGGTGTCCGCAGTCGACGGCCAGCAGCTGGCGACGCTGCCGACGGCGGGCTGCCCGAACCACGGCGGCCGAGTCGGCCAGGGGCGTATTTTTGTCTTGGGTGCCCGCAATGAGCAGCCACGGACAGCCCACGCGGGCGGCTACGCGCGGGTAGGCTGCCGCTTCAGCGGGCAGCGTCAGGGTTTTGTTGTTGGCGGCTTTTTGATAAGCCACGATGCCGGGCAGGTCGCCGGCATAGCCTTCGGAAATGAAAAAGTCGGGTTTGGCGCGGGCCGCTACTTCGGAGCCCACAATAGCCCCCATCGACAAGCCCAGGATGCCCACCCGGTTGTGGGGTTCGAGGCGCCGCGCCTCGTCCAAGGCAGCGCGCAGGTCGACTGCAAATTCTTCGTAGTACAGCCGCTGCGGGTCGATGGCAAAAGCCTGGCTGTGGCCGAACCCGCGGTAATCGAAGAGGAGCGAACGGTAGCCGGCGTCGGCCAGCGCCCACGCCGTGTAGATATTGCTGGACATGTTGTAGGCGTCGCCGCCGGCTACTACCATCGTGGTATGTTGGTCGGGAGCCTTGGCGGCCGGCTCAATGAGCCAGGCCACCAGTTTCACATGGTCGGCCGTGGTTATCTCCAATTGCTGGTACTTGAGGCCCAGGGTATCGGGCTTGGCCCACCACTTAGCCACGGGCCGGATAGCAGCCGCAGGCCCGGCGACAAACAGCGCCAGGCAAAACAGGAAAAAGCGAATCATATGCTGAAGAAAAAATGGCGACGAACCCAGGTAGCACTCCTGCTGCACCCGGGCTCCGGATAGACTTCGGCCGCCAGGCAACGTTGCACCGCCTGCCGCCGGCTGCTCATCGGCGATGGCCCCAAGGCCCTGATTTCGACCGTGGCCCTACATTTACGCCACCACCTTTCCCCGGCCTGCCATGAGCGACTTGATTCAGTTTGTTGCCAACTACGACGACCTTTCCACCGACAAGGGCTTCCAGTTTAAGTTTCACTGCGACAAGTGCCGCAACGGCTACCTGTCGCGCTTTCAGCCCAACGCCCTCGGCATTGCCGGGAGCCTGCTCAATGCGGCCGGCAGCCTGTTTGGCGGGCTGGGCGGGGTGCAAAGTGCGGCCTATGAGATTCAGCGGGCCGTGGGCGGCACGGCCCACGACAAAGCCCTGCAAACCGCCGTGGCCGAGGGCAAGCAGCAGTTCAAGCAATGCACCCGCTGCGGCCACTGGGTGTGCCCCGATGCCTGCTGGAACCACAGCGCCGGCCTCTGCGAAGACTGCGCCCCCGACGAGCAGGAGGAACTCCGCGCCCACCAGGCCCAAGCCGCCCAGGAGCAAATTCGCACCAAAACCCGCGCCCAGGACTACACCCAAAACCTCGATTTCCTGAACCGCGACGCCCTGCTGCAGTGCCCAAACTGCCAGGCCAAACTGGCCGCCGGCCAGAAGTTCTGTCCCAGCTGCGGCACCCCCAACCCCGCCGCCCAGCCCCAGGAGCGCCACTGCACCGGCTGCGGCGCAAAGCTGAAACCCGAGCAAAAGTTCTGCGCCGAGTGCGGCACGAAGGCCTAGGGTGGCTGCGCGGCGATAACCATATCAAGTAAAAACAGAACGTCATGCTGAGCGCAGTCGAAGCATCTCTACCGCTTCATTGCATGAATTGAATTACTTGCGCAGTAGAGATGCTTCGGCTGCGCTCAGCATGACCGTCTTTTTAGAAGCGGAGGCTTCGAGAAGCAAGCGGATAAACGGCAGCATCAGGTAACTACAGAACAGTGCGGCTGGCGGGGATACGCTTCTTTGCGCTATCCATCATTTTTCCCGCCCCATGAAATTCCTTCTCGCGCCGCTGGCTGCTGGCCTGGCGGCCCTTTCGCTCCGCGCGCCCGCCCCACCGAAAACGCCCGCCGCGCCCAAAGAATACGTCATCACCCAATACGGCGCCAGCCCCGACAGCACCAAGCTGAACACGCTGGCCATTCAGAAAGTCATCGACAAAGCCAGCGCCGCCGGCGGGGGCACCATCGTTGTGCCGAAAGGGGTCTTCCTGAGCGGGGCGCTATTTTTTAAGCCGGGCACCCATCTGCGCCTACAGGCCGGCGCCAAGCTCAAGGGCTCGGACAACATTGCCGATTACCCGCTCATTCCATCGCGAATGGAGGGACAGAAGCTCGATTATTACGCCGCGCTGGTGAATGCCAAACAGGTGAACGGCTTCACCATCAACGGGCCCGGCACCATTGATGGCAACGGGCTGAAGTTCTGGAAGCGGTTCTGGTTTTACCGCGACTCGATGTCGAAGATTGGCAAGTCGGCCACCAACCTCGAGGTGCACCGGCCCCGCCTGGTTTTCATCTGGGGCTCGGATAACGTGACCATCAAAAACGTGAAGCTGCACAACGCGGGCTTCTGGACCACCCACCTCTACCAGTCCAACAATGTCGTCATCGACGGCTGCGACATCCGCTCACCCTTCCGGCCGGTGAAGGCGCCTAGCACCGACGCCATCGACATCGACGTGTGCCGGAAAGTCACCGTCCGCAACTGCTACATCTCCGTCAACGACGACGGCATTGCCATCAAAGGCGGCAAGGGCCCCACGGCCCAAAAGCTGCCCGAAAACGGTCCCATCGAAGACGTGCTGGTCGAAAACTGCACTTTCGGCGAAGTGCACGCAGCCCTGACGTGCGGCAGCGAGTGCATCCACGCCAACCGCATCACCATGCGCAACTGCCGTATGGACAACGAGCGGCCCGTGCTGCTCTTCAAAATGCGCCCCGATACCTACCAGGTCTACGAAAACATCACCGTTGACGGCATCACCGGCCGCTGCGGCACCATCGTCACGCTCTCGCCCTGGACGCAGTTTTTCAACATGGCCGGCAGCACCGAAAAGCCCTTCGGCACCATCCGCAACATCAGTATTTCCAATGTGAAGGTGAAATGCAAGCAGTTTGCCGTGCTCAACGGCAACCCCACCGACAAGGTCTCGAACATCACCTTCAAGAACGTGGACGCCAGCGCCGACCAGGCCGCTTTCCCCAACAAGTACTCGGATATCAAATTCGAAAACGTGACCCTCAACGGCGCCCCTATCACGGCCGCCGCCCAAGCCGGCCCGGCCGTGACCCCGCTGAAACCGGATTAAAGCGCGTGCAGTGGTTCAATCGGCCGTCATGCTGAGCGTAGCCGAAGCATCTCTACCGCTATAGTAAGCCCTTTCAATTGAATAAGTTGCGCGGTAGAGATGCTTCGACTTCGCTCAGCATGACGTTCTGTTTTTCATCAACAAAAAAGCCTCGCCGTATTCCGGCGAGGCTTTTTTGTATCTCATCAGCGGGCTTTAACGGTAGCCGTGGCCATCGTAGCGGTGCTGGGCTTCCCAGCGGGCGCGTTCGGCGGCACGCTGCTGCTCGGCGCGGCGCTGGGCTTCGAGGCGGGCGCGCTCGGCGGCGAGGCGTTGGCGCTCCCGTTGGGCGGCTTCAATGCGGGCCCGTTCAATGGCCCGTTCGCGTTCAATGCGAGCTATTTCGCGGCGGTCTTTGAGGGGAGGATAAGCGGCGGTAGCGGCCGAAGAAGCAGTGGCAGCAAACAGGCCCAGGGCGGCGACAAACGAAAAAAGGGAGGTTTTCATGGCAAAGATTGGTTGAGGATGAACTCGCGGCTGATTTCGTTATCAAGCGCTTGTCTACCCTTTTGCAAGCCCTGTGCCGTAGCCCGGTGGCCTAGCCAACTTCCCCGCATTTCACCGTCGAAACGGCCGAGAGCATCGGCTGGCACGGGCGTTTTCCCTACCAAGTCCTGACATCGATGAACAAAACGGGCCGGGGGGCCGCGTAAATGGCTATTTTTTCAGCGGGTCGTGGCCCCAGTTCATCAGCGAATAGCGCCAGGGCGAGGTTTCCACGTCCTTTTGGTGGTGCGGGCCTTGGGCCGAGTGCCGGGCCACGTAGCTATGCACCTTGTGCATGTGGGCTTCGTCGGCGGGCGTGAGGTCGGCTTTTTTCTTGCCTAGAATCTCAACAATGCGCTCGCCGGAATGGTGGCCGATGCTCTGGCCGTCGCCGCTGTCCTGGCCCACTGACTTGGACTCGTCGGTTTTGAGCCACTTGGTGAGCTCGGCGGCCGTCATGTTGACGTCTTCTTTAAAGGAGGCATAAATGTCGGTGGGTTTGGATTGCGGGGCGTTGGACATGGTGTGGAAGGCTTTAAAGCGTGAACTGAAGCATACTGCGCTACCCGGCAGCGGGTTGCGGCGGCGCGGGCGCGCAGCAAAAAGCCCCGTCGGCTACTGACGAGGCTTTTGCAAACGGGAACCGCGCTGGGCGCGGGCGCTAGTTGCCGCCGGGGGCCGGGGTGCCGCAGCGCATCACTTCTTCCAGGCAGGTGAGTTTGGCCTCCAGATTGCCCACATCGCCGGCGGGCAGGGCCGGGCCCGGCGTGTAGCCGATGCTGAGCGTCTGCCCATCGGCCTGGTGCGGCAGGTAGGCCTCCCAGGCGGGGCCGCTGGGGCGCAGGCGGGTGCCGTCGGCCAGTTCCAGGGTGGTGTGCTCGGTGAGGCACATGGTGGTCATGCCGTGGCAAAGGCGCACGGTGGCGTAGGTGCCGCAGGGCACTTCCGGCTCGACGTCGGTTTTGGTCGTGCAGCCGGCCAGGCCCACGCCCGCCAGCAAACCAACAGAAAAAAGGTAGTGAAGACGCATAATAGGCCGTTGGGATAGAGGTGAAACAAGCGGGGCGGGTGCCCAATCGAAAGGCCTGACCGGTGGGCCGGCCGCGGGGTTGCACGGCCGGCCAAAGGGGTAGTTGTTTGCTGGCATAGTTCGCCCCCGCCCTGTTTGCCTACATTTGCCAGCACCAATTTTTCCTCATGCCAATGGCAACCGTTAAACCCATCCTCCGCATTTTCGACTACGACAAAGCCCTGGAATTTTACGTCCAGTGGCTGGGCTTTCGCATTGATTGGGAACACCGGCCGGAGGGCAGCCCGGCGTACTTGCAGGTGACGCGCGGCGACGTGACGCTGCACCTTTCGGAGCACCACGGCGACGGCTCGCCGGGCGGCCGGGTCTTCATCGACGACTTCGTGCACCTGGTGCCCTACCACCAGCAGCTACTGGCCCAGGAATACAAGTACAACCGGCCGGGCCTCGAAACGCCTTTCTACGACCCTACGGCGCTGGAAATGACCGTGACGGACCCGTTCAGCAACCGCCTCATTTTTGTGGAGCGGCACTGACCCGGCGGGGCTTCGCCACCTGCCCGGCGCAGCGGCGTACGTCGGCTGATGCGCCCACTCGAACGGCAAGCTCGTGAACAATTGCGGCTCAGAAGGCCTTATTTACCTTAATTATGTCCGATTTCCAACCGCCCGTGCCGCCGCCTGACCTGCCCGCTTCGGAAGACCTGCTGCGCGTGTTATTCGATATTTCGCTGAACGGCATCATGCTGATGCGCCCCGTGTACGATGCCGCCGGCAGCACCGTCGTCGACTTGCGCGTGGTGTATCTCAACCCCGCCGCGCAGCAGATGTTGCAACTGCCGGAACGCCCCGCCGAGTCGTTCAGGACGCTGTACCCCACGGCTGAGGCGGCGGGCGTGTTTGCCTTCTACCGCGATGCGTTTTTTTCGGACCAAGTGGAGCGCCGCGAAAATAACTACCAGTTCGATGGCCTTGACGGCTACTACCTGCTGGTGGCCCGGCGCCAGGGCGACGTGCTGGTGGTAACGTTCAGCGACACCAATGACCAGCCCCGCACGGCCATTGAGCAGGCCCTGCGCGCCAGCCAGGCCCGCGAACTCAAAGCCCGCGCCGAGGCAGAGCGCGAACGCAACATGCTGCAAGCCGTGCTCACGCAGTCGCCGGTGGCCATTGGGGTGTTTCAGGGCGATGATTGCCGGGTGGTGGTGGCCAACGACTTACTGTGCCAGATGTGGGGCCATGTGCCGGCCCAGGTGGTGGGCCGGCCCTTGCTCGAAGGCGTGCCGGAACTGCGTGGCCAGGGCTTCACCGAACTGATGCAGCAGGTGGCCCGCACCCGGCAGCCCTTTGTGGGCACCGAAGTGGCGGCCGACCTACTGAAAGGCGACCGGCTGGAAAAAAGCTATTTCAACTTCGTGTACAAACCCCTGACCGATGCCGACGGCGCTGTATTGGGCGTTATCGACATCGCCGTGGACGTGACCGAGCAGGTGCTGGCCCGGCGGCGGGTGCAGGAGCTGAACGAGGAATTGGCGGCCATCAACGAGGAGCTGCGGGCCAGCAACGACGAGTTTCTGGCCAGCAACACGGCGCTGGCCGAATCGCAGCAAACCCTCTCCGACCTCAACAAAGAACTGGAAAGCCGCGTGGCCGCCCGCACCCGCGAAGCCCAGGCCGCCTACGCCGAAGCCGAGCGCCAACGCGCCCGCCTGGAGCGCCTGTTTATGGAAGCGCCCGCCGCCATTTGCGTCCTCAGCGGCCCGGAACTGGTGTACGAGCTGGTGAACCCCGATTACCAGGCGCTGTTTCCGGGCCGGGCGCTGCTGGGGCGTCCCATTGCCGAGGCTTTGCCCGAAATAGCCAACCACGCGGTGTACCGCACCTTTCGCCGGGTATTCGAAACGGGCATCACCCACGAAGAGCCCGACCTCCTCATTCCCATTGCCCGCCCCGGCGACGGCCAGCTGGAAGACCGGTATTTCAACTACATTCAGCAGGCCCGCTACGACGAGCACGGGCAGATTGACGGCGTGCTGGCCTTTGCCTTTGAAGTGACGCAGCAGGTGCGCGCCGGCCAGGCCGCCGATGCCGCCGCCCAGCGCCTGCGCCTGCTCACCGACGCCCTGCCCGTGCTCATTTCGTACCTCGACCGCGAGCAGCGCTACCAGTTTCTCAACCACGCCTACCGCAACTGGTTCAACCAGGACCCCTCCGGGCTGCTGGGCCAGCCCGCGCGCGAGGTGTTGGGCAAAGCGGCCTACGCCAACGTGCAGGGCTACATTGCCCGGGCTCTGGCCGGCGAGCGGCTGTCGTTTGAAACGCGCATGCCCTACCGTGAAGGCTTCGTGCGGCACATCCACACCGATTACATCCCCGACGTGCAGGACGGCGAGGTGCGCGGCTTCTATTCCCTCGTCACCGACATTACCGACCAGACCCGGGCCCGCGAGCGGGTGCAGGAACTGAATGAGGAGTTGGCCGCCATCAACGAAGAAATGCTGGTTGCCAACGAGGAGCTGCGCGACACCAACGACCGCCTGAGCCACACCAACGTCGACCTGGACACCTTCGTTTACACCGCCTCGCACGACCTCAAGGCGCCCATTGCCAACATCGAAGGCCTGTTGCTGGCCCTGGATGAGCAGCTGCCCGAGCCCGTGCGCCAGGATGCCGACGTGACCCACTTGCTGGGCCTCATGCGCGGCTCGGTCGACCGCTTTCAGCGCACCCTCGTGCACCTCACCGACGTCAGCAAGCTGCAGCAGGCCCACGCCGAGCCAGCCGAAACCGTGGACCTGGCCGCCCTGGTCGAAGCCGTGCGCCTCGACCTAGCCCCCGCCCTGGCCGCCACCCACGGCCAGCTCGTCATCGACGTGGCGGACTGCCCCACGGTGCGCTTTTCGCCTAAAAACCTGCGCAGCATCGTCTACAACCTACTCAGCAACGCCATCAAGTACCACTCGCCCGCCCGGCCCCTACGCGTGCTGCTGCGCGCCACCTGCCCCCCAGGCCAGATGCGGCTCGAAGTGCAGGACAACGGCCTGGGCCTCAGCGACGCTCAGCAAGCCAAGCTCTTTGTGATGTTTCGGCGCCTGCACACCCACGTCGAGGGTACCGGCGTGGGCCTCTACATGGTGAAGCGCATGGTGGAAAATGCCGGCGGCACCATTGAAGTCGACAGCCAGCCCGATGCGGGCAGCACCTTCCGGGTGCTGCTGCCCGAATTGGCCAAAACCCGACCATCGGCTTTCGCGTAGGGACGGGCTATGCCCAAACTTAGCAGCGTGCTGCTGGTGGACGATGACCCGACCAGCAATTTCCTCAACGAGCGCCTGCTCAAGCGCCTTGATACGGCCGAGCACATTCTGGTGGCCGCCAACGGCCAGGAAGCCCTCGCTGAGCTGCACCGCGCCAGCAGCGGCCCGCAGCCCAGCTATCCCGCGCTCATTTTGCTCGATATTCAGATGCCCATCATGAACGGCATCGAGTTTTTGCACGCTTTCCAGCTGCTGCCCCCGGCCCAGCGGCACGCCACCACCGTGGTGGTGCTCACCACCTCCATGGATGCACGCGACCTCACCCACCTCGACCAACTGCCCGCCGCCGGCCGCATCAACAAGCCCCTGACGCCCGAAAAGCTCGACGCGGTGCTCCAGATGCACTACCAGCGCCAGCACTGCTAAAACGCCGGCGCGGCCTTTAAAAGAAGCATTGGGCTGCAGGCAGGCCATGCATAGCCGCGCGTGGGGGGAATTATGATTTAGGGCAATCAGGAAAGAAGCTGGGTAGCAGTCATGGGCTTAGGCGGGCCTGACTGCTGACTGTGCCCAACAATTGCACCAGGCGCACCCGAAACGCCGGACACCGTACAGCTCGTTGCCAATACGCTGGCAATCCCAGCCAGCTGCCTCAGAAAAGCCTGTTGCAACGCGGGGAAGCACCCAGATAAAAAAAGTTTTTTCCGCCTGTAACGTTCCCTTTCAGCGGCGGTATCCACATTCGAAAGCTCCCAGGCAACCCACCGCCTAGCAGGCGCATCTTTCTGCCAGCTCCCGCATTTCACTGCCCTCGCTCCCGCTACCCGCGTTCTGCACTACCTGCCCCGCCAGCCCAAACGCCACCGCCTGACCACCCAAATCAGAACCAAGCGAATTATTTGAAATTTTTTATAAAAAATTTCTCGCTGATAATCAACCAATAAGGGATTCATAATCATGAGAAGAGAACCCTAATTGAAACAGTACCTTGTTTTACAAAGTACCTACCATACATTTGTACTGTTCGTCGCCCAGTACTATAAGCCACACCGCTTCTCCTGCTCCCTACCCCGCCTTTTTTCTGCAAAACCTCACCTTTTTTCTGCAAAATTTTCACCCTCACCTTTTTTCTGTAAGTACCATGAAAACCTCCCTCAACCTCCGCACTGCCCAGCAACTGACGGGCACCACCACCTCCCGCGTTGCGGCTTCGGCCCCCTATCTGCGCGCTTTGTTGCTCGGCGGCCTGGCCGTGCTGGGCTGCGCCGGCTCGGCACTGGCCCAGGATGCCCCCTCCGTGAAAGCTAAACAAGCCAATGCCCAGGGCCTGTGGCTGACCGTTGAAAACCCCGCTCAGCAGCGCATGCAGCTGCAAGTGGTGTCGCTGGCCCACAACGATTGCCTGGTGAACGAAGTGAACCGCCGCGCCTCCTACGGCAGCCAACTGAACTTCAAGGGCATGCCCGCCGGCCAATACGCCGTGCTGCTGCGCGTGGGCCGCGAGCAGTACCGCTACAACGTGGCCGTGCAGGACAAGGCCGAAACCACTATTTCGGTGCGCGAGCTGACCACTGCCGACGCCCCAGCCATCGTGGCCTCGGCCACCCGCTAGCCCCCACCCCGCGCACCGGTGCCCGCGACGAGGCCCGGTGCCGAGAGGCCGCGGCCCCTGACGACGTGATGCAGCCCGCCCTGCACCACGCCTTCAGGGGCCGCGGCCTTTGCACGCATTGGCCGGCGCCTAAGCCGCCAGCGCGGGCGCTTTGCGGCTGTACTTGTCGCGGTAGGCCAGCGGCGACACGCCCGTGATGCGCTTGAACAGCGTGCGGAAGGCCTTGGTATCGGAGTAACCCACCGAGTACATCACCTCGCTCACATTGTCCTGCGACGATTCGAGGCTGTTTTTGGCGGCTTCAATCTTCACGCGCTGCACGTATTCGGCCACCGTGTTGCCGGTGGCTTTCTTGAAGCGGCGCTCGAAGTTGCGCCGGCTCAGGCAGCTCAGCGAGGCCAGCTCCTCGATGGACAGCTTGCCCGAAACGTGCTGCTCGATGAAGTTCTGGGCTTTTTTGATAGGTGCGTCGTCGTGCGCTTTCTGGCCCTGAA
This sequence comes from Hymenobacter convexus, assembly GCF_030580955.1. Taxonomy (GTDB): domain Bacteria; phylum Bacteroidota; class Bacteroidia; order Cytophagales; family Hymenobacteraceae; genus Hymenobacter. The sequence goes on from NZ_JAUQON010000018.1 coordinate 44,975, forward strand.
AAATGACGAAGGGCGACTGGCTGTGGCGCCCTATGTCAATTTGAAATACCTTGGCGCAGCACACGGCCACCTCGCGGCTCACGTGCTTCTCGATGAGGTAGAGCACCAAGTTGAGGTAGGAATAGGCCCCGCCGCTGCTGTAGAGGCCCTGCTCGTCGGTAATCATTTGCTCGGGCACGAGGTGCACGGCCGGGTACATGGCCGCGAAGGGCTGGGCGCCCAGCCAGTGTGTGGCGCACTTTTTCCCATCCATCAGCCCCGTGGCGGCCAGAATGAACGCCCCGAGGCACAAGCTGGCCACTTCGGCACCGGCCTGGTGCTGCCGCACTATCCAGGGCAGAAAGGCTTGGTTGAGGGCCACGGCTTCGGCGAGGTCGCCGTGCGGAGCGGGAATGATAATGAGGTCGGTCCGGAAATCGGCATCGATGGTGCGGTGGGCGTGCAGCGTGAACAGCCCGCCGTTGAAGGTTTTGTGCCGGGTGAGGCCTACCAGTTCAATGTGGAAGGCCGGCGGCTGGCCATGGCTCGCCATGAGGTCATTCACCTGGCTCAGCACCTTGTGCGGCCCCTCGATGCTGCCCACCACCGCGTCGCCGGCCGGCACCAGAATAGATACGTGCTTCATAGCGCCAAATGTAGGCAGAACGATGGCGCATTCAGCCCCCTAGTTGGGCGCAACTGCCCCCTTGCCCACCTAGTTTTTGCTAATACCTTTGCTAAACCAGTTAGGCAATCAAATTTTTAGCAATCGGACCACCTTCTGAACGGTCATGCAGCGCGCAGCGAAGCATTTCGCGTGCTGTAAGTAATTAGTGGTGGCACGCGAGATGTCTCGGCTGCGCTCGACATGACGTCCCTACTTTCCAACATTTTCTCACCTCCTCAAACCCAACCAACGCCATGAAACCACGCACCACCGCCCGCCTCTATTGGACGCTCACCATCCTATTCTGCCTCATGATGCTGGCCGACGGCGTGGCCGGCCTGCTCCACGAGCAAAACGGCGTGGCCGCGATGAAGGCGCTCGGCTTCCCGGTCTACATCATGGACATCACGGGCGCGGCCAAAATTCTGGGCGCGCTGGCCCTGCTTCAAAACAAGTACCGGACGCTCAAGGAATGGGCATTTGCGGGCTTTGCCATCGACTTTATTGGCGCGGCGGCTTCGGTGGCATTCGCCGGCCTGGGCGCCGTGGGCACGCTGCCGGCGCTGGTGATGACGGCCGTGCTCTTCGGCATTTACTTTCTGTGGAAGCGCTACCTCGCCAGCCGCGCCCAAACGGCCAGCGCCGACGACACGGACGCTGCTTTTGCGACTCCGGCCGCGGCCACGCTGTAATTGGAATTCATGCTGAATTAGCCCGTCATGCTGAGCGCAGCCGAAGCATCTCTACCGCTTCGGCTGGCTTCCCTCTCCTTCGGGAGAGAGGTCGGGTGTGAGGCGCCACGTCAGAACGAAGCGGTAGAGATGCTTCGGCTGCGCTCAGCATGACCGTTCTTTTTCTTTCTCATTCATTCGATAATCTTCTAACCCATCCCCCCAACCTCATGGCTCTCCTCAGTCCTCACATCGCATTTCCCGGCGGCAAATGCCGCGAAGCCCTCTCTTTCTATCAGAGTTGCCTGGGTGGCGAGCTCAACCTGATGCGCGTCGGCGACACGGCCATGGCCGCGCAAATGCCCACCGAAGTTCAGGACCTGATTATGCACGGCACCCTGACCGCCGGCCCGCTGGTGCTCATGGCCTGCGACGCGCTGGACACCCGTCGCCCGTTTGCGCCCGGCAACAACATCGCCATGCTCCTGACCTGCAGCAGCGACGAGGAAATCGACACCCTTTTTGCCAAGCTGGGCGAGGGTGGCACCGTCATGGACCCGCTGGAAATCATGTTCTGGGGCGGTAAGTTCGGCACGCTCATCGACCGGTTTGGGACTGAGTGGGTGCTCAGCTTCGACAATCCTACCTGCGGTTAATCACCTTTATATTCATTATGAGCAAAGTAATTGCTGCCGAATACCTCACCCTCGATGGCGTGATGGAAAACCCGGCCTGGACCGCGCCCTACTTCAACGAAGAGTTGGGCGAGTTTCAGGGCGAATTGATGGCTTCGGCCGATGCCCTGCTGCTGGGGCGCGTGACGTACGAGGCCTTCGCCGGCGTGTGGCCCAACATGCCCGACGCGCCCGGCGCCGACATCATGAACCGGCTGCCCAAATACGTGGCCTCGCGCACGCTCCAAACGGCCGGATGGAACGCCGAAATCATGCAGGGCGACGTGGCCGCCACCGTGGCGCGCCTCAAGCAGGAGCCCGGCCACAACCTGCTCATCTTCGGCAGCGGCCAGTTGGTGGAATACCTGCGCCAGCACGGCCTGATTGACACTTATCGTCTCATGGTTTTTCCACTGGTGCTGGGCGGCGGCCAGCGCCTGTTCACCACCGAAATCGGGTCCGATTTCAAGCTGGTATCGTCGCACACTACCAGCACGGGCGTGCTGGTGCTCACCTACGAGCGGGCCTGAGCCGCGTGCCCCGGCGCCCAAAACGCCGGGGCACACAACAGCGGAGTGTGGGCAGGGCTAGTGCCGGCTGGGCAGGCCTAGGCGCTCCACGGTTTCGCCTTCGAAGTCGAATTCGATGAGAATGGCGGGCTCGTTGCCCACCACCCAGCCGTCGTGGCCCGGCGCGATGGCCACCGCCTGCGGGGCCACAAACTCCTCCACGGTCCCGTCGGCGTACTGGATGTTGAAGCGGCCGCTGGCCAGAAAACCCACGTGCGCGTGCGTGCACAAGGGCGTGCCCACGATGTCCTTCAGGTTTTTCGACCAGCGAAAACCGACGGGGTACACGATGCGCTTGACGCGGGCATTGCCCGTGGGCACGACGTCAACCTGCACGCCGCCGACTTCGCGGCGCGTGGCGCCCTTCATGGGGCCGAGGAGTGAAGAGTTTTCCATGCCCTAACCTACGCATTTTGCCCTACTTTTTCGCGGGCGCGGCCACCACCATGGTGTTGGCGGGCAGTGGGATTTCGCGCGAGGTTTCGAATTTGGCGGCTTCGGGATTGGTTTCGTCTACGCGGCGCTGCACCACGCGCAGGTGGCGGGCGTCGGGGTGCAGCACGGCCAGGTCCTGGCTGATGCCGGAGGCGGCATCGTAGCTGCGGAAGCCCATCAGCATGCCGTCGGGGAAGTTGGCGGCCTTGGCTTTGTCGCCGGTCACCATATCCGGCTGATTGGGAAATTTGCCCAGGTCGATGTCGAGCGGCTGGCTGCCCTGCACCAGCAGACGGGCCAGTATGCGCGGGTGCTTGGGGTTGTCGGGGTTGTCGGTGGGCTTGAAGCGGAAGGCCACTTTCATGGTTTCGGCGGCCTTGAGCGCGGGCGCGGCGGTGGGTGCGGCGGCCGTAGCCGCGGCATCGGGCGCCGTACTGGTGGCCGCGTTGGCCGAGTCGACCGCAATGGGAGTAGCGGGGGCGGTGTCGGCGGTGTTGCTAGGCGTGGAAGTAGCGGGCGGGTTTTGGTTGCAGCCGGCCACCAGCAGGGCGGCGCTCAGGGCAAGAATAGCGGATTTCATCACAAAATGAATCAGGTGGTTGGCGTCGTAAGATTAAGCATAATTGCCGGCCAATGCTACATTTCTCCCTTCACCGCTGTGCCCCGTCATAGTGGGCTACCTGCACAAAAAAGCCCCGCTACCAGGGCAGCGGGGCTTTTTCTTATTTTCAGCAAAGCTTACCAGCGGCGGCCATGACCACCAAAGCCGCGGCCCCGGTAGCCATACGGCCGGGGGGCGTAGTACACCGGGCGCGGCGCATAGTAAACGGGCGCGGGGGCGTAGTACACGGGGGGCGGCGGCACGGCGTACACCACGGGCGGGCGGGGCGGGTAGTAGCGGGGGCCGTAGTAAACGGGCGGCGGGTAGCCGATGCCCACATTAACCCGAACCTGGGCGCTGGCCGCGTGGCTGCCGAGCAGCAACAGGCACAGGCCGAAAGCAAGAAACAATGATTTGGTCCGCATAATACATTGCGCCGAGGCGCGCTAGTGAATGAATGATGGAAGACAATTTACAAGCGTTAGACGAAAACGCCGGCACCAGGTTTAATGGTTCAGTTAAGGCAGCTGGATGCGGTAGGTGACATCGGTGGCGCCCCCGAAAATACCGTAGCCGCTGCGCACGTTGGAGGCCAGCGGCGCGGGCTCGGCGAAGGGGTTGCCGTCGCTGTCGTAGTAGCGGCGGCGCGAGAGGTAGAAGTCGTAAGCTTCTTTGGTGATGCTGCTCACGTACACTTCCATATAGCCCGGCTGCGGGCAGTTTGGGCCGGACGGGTAGCAGCTGCTGTAGTAGCGCACGTCGGCATTGAGGGCAATGCGCTGGCCGTTGGCGTCGGTGTCGGCGAAGGGATAAAGGCTGTATTGCTGGCGCGGGCTGGACAGCTGGAACTGCCCGATGCTGCCGGCGGTGTTGCTTTGGCTATCGTAGTCCACATCGACCGGGCTCCAGTTGCCGGGGTTGCCCTGCCGGTCGAGCAGGCGGGCGAAGGCCAGGTAATAGTTGGCCGTGGCGGGGTCGTCGCGCAGCACCACGCTCAAACGGCCCGTGGACTGGCCGTAGTTGGCGTTGGCCACGGACCGGGGTACATAGGTGGCGCTTTCGATGACGGCCGGCGCGGGCAGCGTGAGGGTACTTTCGGCCGTTTCGAAGCCCGGCAGGGTGGCGCGAAGCGTGTAGGCCTGGCCCACCTGCGGCCGGAAGCCCAGCACCGGCCGGTAGTAGCCAGGCTGGCCGTAGTAGCCATACTGCGGGTTGCCGCCGGTGAGGATGGGCCGGTAGCGCTCCACCACGGCACCGGCCGCGTTGCGCAGTTCCACGGTGGCATCGGCGCGGCCACCCAGCTGGCTGGTGTCGAACACGCGCTGGCTGTTGCTGATGTACAGCTGCCGCCCGCCATACAGCTCGGCAAATGACGAATCCGGCGGCCCGGGTGTGAGGGTGTAGGTGAGGGCCACGCGGGGCGTGTGCGGCGGCTCGGGCAGGTCCACAGCGGTTTCGCAGCCGGCGAGGCCGGCCGTGGCGAGGAGCAGGGCGGGAAGGATGAGGTTCTTCATTTCGTAGTTGGGTCTTATCGGGCCGGTCATGCTGAGCGCAGTCGAAGCATCTCTACTGCGGAAGCGTATCATTTACTATTGCGGCAGAGATGCTTCGACTGCGCTCAGCATGACCGGCCTCTTTCATATCACAGACTAAAACCGGAACGTCTTGCTGAACGACGGCAAGATGGGAAACAGCGACACTTGCCGGTAGCTCAGCTTTTCGCTGCCTTGGGCCCGGCCCAGGTAGATGAAATAAGGGTTGTGGCGGTTGTAGGCGTTGTACACGCTGAAGCTGTTCACCACCTCGCCCCAGCGCTTTTTCTTGGTGTGACTCAGGTCGAGGTCGAGGCGGTGGTAGGCGGCCATGCGGTAGCTGTTGCGGGTGCCGTAGTCCTCAAACCGCTCGTAGGGCCCCAGCTGGTAACGGCCCTGCGAGAGCGTCACGGCGTTGCCGGTGCCGTATACGAACGTGCCCGAGAGCGTGAGCGTGGGGCTGAATTCGTGGATGACCACCAACTTGAAATCGTGCCGCCGGTCGTACTTATAAGGGTAAGTCAGGCCCTGGTTCAGCTCCGGAAACCTGCGGTTGCTCCAGGCCAGGGTGTAGCCAATCCAGCCGGTGGTTTTGCCGCTTTTCTTCTGCAGAAACACCTCGCCGCCATACGCCCAGCCCTGCCCACTGGTAATTTTGGTTTCGTAGTTGTCGTCGGTGGTCCCGATAAAATCAGCCCCTTCCCGAAACTCAATCAGGTTCTGCATCGGCTTGTAGTAGGTCTCGAAGCTCAGCTCGAAATCCTCGCCTTTGAAGCGCACATTGCGCGCCGCGCCCACGCTGAACTGCTGCGCCTTCTGGGGCAGGGTTTTGGCCGTGGCGGGCACCCACAGGTCGGTGGGCAGGCCTATGCCGCTGTTGGTGAGCAGGTGCACGTACTGCGTGGTGCGGGCGTAGGCGGCTTTCAGGGCCCAGTCTTCGGTGAGAAGGTAGCGGGCGGCCAGGCGAGGCTCCAGGCTGGGATACAGCTTTTTCTCTACTAAAAAGGAGTTTAGGCGCAGGCCCACGTTCACCTTCAGGCGGTCGTTCAGCTTCACGTCGTCTTCGGCGTAGAGGCTGGCCTCGTTGGCGCCGATGCGGCGGCCGGTGGCCTGGTTCTGGGTGGGGTCGGCGTTGCCCTCGCTTTGCAGGGCGCCGGGCCGGAACTGGTGCCGGATAAGCTGCCCGCCGAAACGGATATAATGGTTGGGGTTGGGCACGAAGTCGAAATCCGACTTCACGCTCACGTCCTGAATGTTTGACAGGTAGCTCAGGCTATACTTTTCGTCCCGGGTTTGGCCGTTACTTTGGTAATGGTTTTCCTGCGTCGAGCCCACGTCGAACTGATAGCGCGTGAAGGTGAGGTGGGTGTTCATGAACAGCCGGTCGTTCACCACGTGGTTCCAGCGCAGGGCGGCAATGCGGTTGCCCCAGCCCAGGGCGCTTTTCTGCTTGTAGGTGTCGCCGTTGTCGCGCTTTTCCTCGTCGTTGGCGTAAAACTCGTCGTAGCCCAGGTAGGCGCTCAGGTAGAGGCGGTCGCGGGCGCCCAGCTTCCAGTTCAGCTTGCCGTTGAGGTCGTAGAAGTAATAGCCGGCCACCAGCCCATCGGCCTGCGCCATGATAAACGGCCGGGCCAGGATGTCGATGTAGGTGCGGCGGGCCGAGAAAATAAATGAGGCCGTGTCTTTCTTAATGGGCCCTTCCAGCGTGAAGCGCGAGGCAATGAGCCCGATGGCGCCTTCGCCGTGCAGCTTCTGCATGTTGCCCTCCTTCATCGTGATGTCGACCACCGACGACAGCCGCCCGCCGTAGCGCGCCGGAAAGCCGCCCTTTATCAGCTCCACGTTTTTGATGGCGTCGGCGTTGAACACCGAAAAGAAGCCGAACAAGTGCGAGGCGTTGTAAATGGGCGTGCCGTCGAGGAGCATCAGGTTCTGGTCGGGCGAGCCGCCGCGCACGTAGAGGCCACTGCTGCCCTCGCCGCCGGCCTGCACGCCGGGCAGCAGTTGCAGCACCTTCAGCACGTCGGTTTCGCCAAACAGCGCGGGCAGCAGCTTTATCTGGTTCACCGGGATGTTGATGGTGCCCATGCGCGTGCTTTCGGCAATTTTCTCTTCCTTGCTGCCCACCACTTCCACGCCCGCCAGCTCGGCCGACGACGGCTTCAGCCGGAAATCGTGGGTGAAGCTGCGGCCGGCCCGCTCGGCCAGCCCCAGCCGCTCGTAGCCCAGCGCCGATACCAGCAGCCGCACCGAGTCGGACGAGGCGGCCAGGGTAAGAGAATAGAAGCCGAAGGTATTGGTGGTGGTGCCCTGGCCGCTGGCCGGGTGCACCACGGCCACGCCCGGCAGGCTCTCGCCGGTGGCGCCGTCGCGCACGTAGCCACTGATGGTGAAGCGGTTGTTTTGCTGCGCGTGGGCCGTGGTAGCGGCCCCCAGCAGCGCCGCGCTGCTCAGCGCGGCCATGCGGAAAAGGTTCTTCATGCAGAAGGAAAGGAGAGAAAAGCCAGCGGCGGCGGGCCCGGTTGGCGGCCTAACGGCCGCCAGTCCAATTTTATTGGAGAGCGAATTTCGGGCGTTGGGGTTGCTTGGGGTTTCAAAAAATTGCCGCAAAAAAGAACGTCATGCTGAGCGCAGCCAAAGCATCTCTACCGGGCAAGTAAATAGTTACTCTCGCGGTAGAGATGCTTCGACTGCGCTCAGCATGACGTTCTAGCAGGCAGCTAACTGCGCGAATGCAGCCGCCTACTTCCGGCGGTATTCCGCGTTCAGGTAGGCCAGCACCGGGGCGGTGATGTCGAGGTCTTTCTGGCCGTAGGCGATAGTGCCGCTGGGGGCGGCAATCAGAATCAGCTTGTAGCCGTGGGCTTTGCCGTAGGCTTCCACTTTCTTGTTCACGCTTTCGAGCACGGTTTGGGTCAGCTTGGCTTCTTCTTCCTGGGCCTGGGCCTGGATGCGCTGCTGGGCTTGGCCCGACTCCTGCTGCTGGGCCTGGAGCTTCTGCTCGGTGGCGGCACGTTGCTCGGCAGTCATGCCTTGAGCCTGCTTCTGGTAGTTTTCCACGGCGGTGCGGAAGTTGGCAATCAGCTTCTGGTTCTGGCCTTCCCAGTTGCGGGCTTTGGCTTCGAAGGCTTTGCGGGCGTCTTTCATGCCCTGATAGCCGTCCAGCATCTTGCCCGACTCCACGTACACGATTTTGTCGGCGTTGCTGGTAGCGGCGGCCGGCGCCGTAGCCAGCGTGGTTTCGGGTGCGGGGGCGTTGGCTTCAGCCAGGGCGGCTTTCGTCAGGCTGTCGGTCGTGGTCAGCTCGGGCGAGGCCACAACGGCGGTGGATTTATCAGTGGCAATGGCGGGGGCCACCGGCTTTTGGTTGAAATGCAGGAAGTACAAGCCGGCCACCAGCAGGGCCAAAACAACGTTAATGGTTAATTGAATGGGGTTTTTCATTGAAAAGCACAGATGAGGAAAGAACAAAAGTAAGGGCCCGGCGCAGGTTAGCCCGCAGCAGCCCAGTCGGCGGCCAGCAAAGCGTACTGGTACTCGTCGCACCACTCGCCCTTGTACCAGCCATTTTGCCGAAAATGGCCTTCCCGGCGCATCCCCACCCGTTCCATGAGCGCCACCGACGGCGCATTGCGTGGGTCGACCAGCGCCACCACCCGGTGCAAGCCCAGCTCCTCGAAGCAAAACCGCAGCAACCCGCGCAGCGCTTCACTTGCATAGCCCCTCCCCTGCTGCTGGGGCGCCAGCGTGATGCCGATTTCGGCAATTCGCGGCTCGTGGGCCAGCAGGTGCAGGGCGCAGTCGCCCAGTAACTCATCGTTGGCACTCCGGGCAATGGCAATTTGGACCCACTCGCCGGGTGCGGCTGGGATGTCGGCCGCCGTATGCCGGGCAATAAAACCGATGGCCTGCGCCTCGCTAAATGGGTCGAACCCCTGGAAACGGCAAACCGATGGGTCGGCGCGGTAGGCAGCAAAAACCGGCAAATCGGCGGGGCGCAGGTGGCGCAGGCGCACCCGGCCGGCTAAAATCGAAAAACCTGTGTTCATGCCGAAAATTACTCCGGCACAGCAATGTGCAGCAGCGCGTCGCCCTGGTTCACCACCGGCATGTGGTTCAGGCCGATGACGTAGCCGCTCAGCGGCGACTCCAGACGCACGGTCTGCTGGCCATACGGGTCGGCCACGGAGCCATAAATCTGCCCTTTCTCCACAAACTGCCCGTTTTCGACGTGCGCCCGGAACAGGCCCGCAAACCGCGCCCGCAGCCACGTATGCCGCCGGCACACGATGCTGGGGCGCGCCGGCGCCGGGGCCGCCGGGCCCATGCCCAGGTGGTGCAGCACCCGTAAGGTGCCCGCCGCCGCTTCCTCAATGCCGGGCTCATCGAGCCGCAGGCTCTCGCCGGTTTCGTACACGATGATGCGCTTGCCCAGCCCGTAGGCCGCCTCGCGCAGCGAACCCGCCCGTAGGGCCGCGTGCAGCGTGAAGGGCGCCGAAAAAGCCGCCGCCATGGCGTCCAGCTCGGGGTCGATGCCCAGCAGGCAGCGCACCTGCGGGTAGTTGGCCCGCGCCGCGCCGCCGGTGTGGAAATCGATGCCGTAGTCAATCAGGGGCATGATTTCGCGCATGAAGCGGTGGGCCACCCGCCCGGCCAGCGACCCGCGCGGAAACCCCGGAAACGAGCGGTTCACGTCCTTGCCGTCGGGCACGTCGCGGCTGAAATTCAGAAACCCGTAAATATTGAGGATGGGAATGGCGATGACCGTGCCGCGCAAGGGCGTGAGCAGTTCGCGCCGCACCAGCCGCCGAATGGTTTCGATGCCGTTCACCTCGTCGCCGTGCATGCCGCCCATGAGCAGCAGCGTGGGCCCCGGCTCCATTGCTCGAAATACGTGTACCGGCACGTCAATCACCGTGCCCGAGGGCAGCCGCGAAATCACCAGCCGCGTGAGCATCCGCTCGCCGGGCTGAATGGTGAGGCCGTTGAGATAAAGCGGGAGGTCGGGCGCGGCGGGCATGGGCGGGAGGAGAGAAGGCGAAATGATGCGCTAGTTGAAAAAGAACGTCATGCTGAGCGAAGTCGAAGCATCTCTACCTCGACACTAACTCAATCGAAGCAACGAAGCGGTAGAGATGCTTCGACTTCGCTCAGCATGACGCTCTTCTCCCCTACTCCTATTCTCTCCTTCTCCCCCTACTTCCCGCTCGGCACGTCCGATTGTGCGTCTACGGCCTGGCTGGCGCCTTTTTTCGACTTCGCTTTGGTCTTTTTCTTCCCGGCCAGCGTGGTCGTGTATTCGATGATGCGGCCGGCAATGTCCTGCTTGGTGGCTTTCTCGATGCCCTCCAGGCCGGGCGAGGAGTTGACTTCGAGCACCAGCGGGCCGCGCTTGCTTTGCAGCATGTCGACGCCCGCAATGCCCAGGCCCAGGGCCTTAGTGGCTAGCAGCGCCGCCGCCTTTTCGGCCCGCGTGAGCTTCACGAGCGTGCCCGAGCCGCCGCGGTGCAGGTTCGAGCGGAACTCGCCCTCCTTGCCCTGGCGCTTCATGGCGCCCACCACTTCGCCGTCCACCACGAAGGCGCGCAGGTCGGCGCCCTTGCTTTCGGCGATGAACTCCTGCACGATGATGCGCGCCTTGAGGTTGTGAAAAGCCTCAATGACCGACTGCGCGGCCTTGGCCGACTCGGCCAGCACCACGCCCAGGCCCTGGGTGCCTTCCAGCAGCTTGATGATGACCGGGGCACCGCCCACCTGCTCAATCATGGCCGGCACGTCGGCCGAGAAGTTGGTGAAGGCTGTTTTGGGCATGCCCACGCCGGCGCGGCTCAGAATCTGCATCGAGCGCAGCTTGTCGCGCGAGCGCACAATGGCCTGGCTGTCGATGGCGGTGCGCACCTTCATCATCTCAAACTGCCGCACCACGGCCGTGCCGTAGAACGTGACCGAAGCGCCAATGCGCGGAATAATGGCGTCGAAGCCTTCGAGCCGCGCGCCCTGGTACAGGATGCCGGGCTGGCCCTTTTCCAGCACGATGTTGCACTGCAGGTGGTCGATGACCACGGCTTCGTGGCCCATCGCAGCCGCGGCCTCCACCAGCCGCTGGGTGGAATAGGATTTCGGCTCACGCGAGAGAATGGCCAGTTTCATCGGGTGGTGGATTGGTGGGGTGGTGAGGGAGTGGGCAGCAGCGGTGTGGGTGCCTGATACGTAACCAGGCGCAGCCGGACAGAATGTCTACAGAATTTCTTTGCAAAACTACTCACCTGCGGGCGCGGCGCGCGGCGGCGTGGGCCAGGAATTTGTAAGAAAGGTTGCGCTTGGCCACATCAACCACGAAGCGGCCCTGCCGCAACAGGCTGCGGCCCAGCAACACGGGGTACTTCATGTCGGAGCGGTCGGAGAGCGAAAATTCGGCTTCAAACTCTTCGCCGTACAGCTGTATCGTGGCCCGAATGACGTAGCGCTCCTGCACTTCGCCGTTGGAGGAGCGAATGTCGCGCAGGGCAAAATCGGGGAACGCCAGCGGGCGGCCGTCGGCGTCGGCGTGGTCGGGGTCGAGCAGGCGCACCACCAGCACGGGCCGCTGCTCGGCATCGGTTTCGATGTGGATGTCGGTGCAGTGAATGGCGCTGGTGTAGGCGCCGGTGTCCACTTTGGCCTCGACGCCGCCAAGAGCAAACGCAGGGAAATCGACCAGCTCGCGGCGGCCGAGGACACGTTTGGGAAGGCGGGGGCGGTTCATGGCGGTGAAGATAGGCGGCGCACGGCGGCTGGCCGAATTCTTAACGGCCCAGATAACCGAACGCAAGGGCTGGTCGGGCAAGCCCAGAAGACCCATCAAAAAAGGTCCGGCCGAATCCGGAGGGCTTCCGACTCAAATTTCAAGTAGTCTGGCAATGGCCAGCGCACTCCAAACATGAGTTGAGAACCCTGCAGATTCAGCCGGACTGGCTTGCATGCTTTTTTGCAGAGGAAAGGATGATAACTGAATTTCAACTAATTGCCTACCGGTACTTATCCAGCGGGTCGGGGGCACCCTGCTCGCGCAGCAGCCGCTCGTACTCGCGCTGGGTGCGCTGCTCGCGGCTGAAACCGCCGTAGGCCGCCACACCGCGCATTATAAGCCCGAAGCCCCAGAAGGCCGTGGCCCACAGCGGCCAGGGAACCTCGCCGCTGTGATGACGCTCGGTGAGGGCCCAGATAACCCAGAGGCCGGCATTCACCACCAGATACACCACGAGGTGCGATTGAAACTTGGCGCGGGCTTTGGCCTTTTGCCACAGGTAGGGGTCGCGTTGCAGGGGTTCCATGGGCGGGGAGGATTGGGGTTGGTTGGAATTGATGGTCAAATATGGCGTTTCGGCCCGGGGCCGCGCCACTTCCTGTTGCTGAAGCGTCAGGGCACCCCGCTCAAGCAGCAATCGGGGCGGCCGAAGCGTAAGCAATGAATCGCGCCGTGCCCCCGCTCATTACACCTTTTCTCCTGATTTTAGGTCATCCTCACCCTTTCCATTCGAATCCAGCTCGTGCAAGGCGATATTACCCGGTAGCGCGTCGTGGCCCTCGCGGGCGCGAGGCGCGGTAGTGGCTGGCCATGCACGCGTGGCCGCAAACCGTCGTGTTTGTAGTGTTTGACGAAAAAAACCGACGGCTATACGAGGCCGTGCGGGCCGCGCAACGGACGCTACCTGGGAGCCGATGCATCGGTCGGGGCCGGCCGGGTGAGGTACTTGTTGTACGCTTCCACTATTTGAAACATGTGCCGGTAGCGGAGCTTGCTTTGGGTCAGGGCCACCAGCAGGTCGTGGTCGTCGTGGAAGTAGCGGGTGGTTTGGGCGATGAATTCCACCCGGTCCACGGCCACCAGGTCTTGGCCGGGGCGGCGCAGGTACCAGTGCGGAATGGTGTAGCTACCAAAGCCCACCGGTTGGCCATCTTTATCAAACCGTTCGCGCACATCGCTGTAGCAAAACAGCTCCACCGGCCCCTTCGACACCCGCCGGGCCACAATATGCTTGCGCTTGCCCTTCAGCACCATGTGCTCATAGTATTGCCCATTCAACTTGATGGACTGCACTTTGTCGGCATCAATGAAGAGCGGCACCGCACCGAATTTCCTGATATCCGCTTCTTGTCGAAAAAAGGGCAGCGAGCCCGCAAATCCATCCAGGCTGAGCGGAATGTACACGAAATGCGTTTTCCCGTCCGGCCCCAGTATTTCGGCCTTGCCGTAGCCCTTGACTTCGTTATCGTGAAAACCCACCGGGGGCGGCGCGGCCATTGTATCGGCCGGCGCGGCGCCCTGGGCCGCCACCCGGCCGGCGGCCACACTCAGCAAGAAAGCCAGGAATAGTCGTGCAGTCATTGGCCGAAACAACGTTTCCCAAAGCTACGCCGCCTCACGCCAGCTCGCCCACGCCTTCCACCCGCTCGGCCACCTGCTGCATCAGCCACAGCGGGGTGCTGGTGGCGCCGCAGATGCCCACGGTGTGGGCGCCGGCCAGCCACTCCTCGTCCACCTCGTCGGCGTTTTCGATGAAGTAGCTACGCGGGTTCACCGCATTCACCACCGAGAACAGGGCCTTGCCGTTGGAGCTCTTGCGGCCGCTCACGAAGAGCACCACGTCGTATTCGGTGGCGAATTTGGCCAGGGCGGGCTCGCGGTTGCTCACCTGCCGGCAGATGCTGTCGTTGGCGTCGAAGCTGTCCAGCGTGCCGCCAGCGGCCTCAATGCGGGCCTCCATCAGGGCCTTCATCTTGTAGAAGCCGGCCGTGCTTTTGGTGGTTTGGCTGAAGAGCGTGACGGGGCGCGAAAAGTCAATCTGGTCGAGGTCGGCCTCGTTCATCACAATGATGGCGCGGTTGCCGGTCTGGCCCGTGAGGCCGGCCACTTCGGCGTGGCCGGGCTGACCATAAATTACAATCTGGCCGTCCTGGCGCTGGCTCAGGTCGAAGGCGTGTTTCACGCGGTTTTGCAGCTTGAGCACCACCGGACAGCTGGCGTCAATGAGCTCCAGATTGTTCTGGAGGGCCAATTGGTAGGTTTCCGGCGGCTCGCCGTGGGCCCGGATGAGGACTTTGGTGTCGTGCAGCTGGCTCAGCTGCTCGCGGTCGATGATGCGCAAACCCAACTGATGCAGACGCTCCACCTCCATGCGGTTGTGCACGATGTCGCCCAGACAGTAGAGGTTGTGGCCCTGCGCCAGCTCGTCTTCAGCCATCTGAATGGCGAATTCGACGCCAAAGCAATAACCGGAATTCTTATCTATCGTGACCTTCATGCTGTGCCTTTAACATCACTGCGGCGGCGAGGAGTTCGCCGGGGCAAAGGTACGGCAGTCTGCGCTCGTCTGTCATCCTGAGCACAGCGAAGGACCTTATCACGCCAGAACGCTTCGTTCGAACGTGGTAAGGTCCTTCGCTGCGCTCAGGATGACAGGCGTTAATAAAACGTGGTAAGGTCCTTCGCTGCGCTCAGGATGACAGGCGTTAATAAAACGTGGTAAGGTCCTTCGCTGCGCTCAGG
>NZ_JAUQON010000001.1 GCF_030580955.1 Hymenobacter convexus
CATTCCGAACAGAGCCGTTAAGCCCCGGTGCGCCTATGGTACTGCCTTCACCGGTGGGAGAGTCGGTCGCCGCCAACTTTATCAACAGGAAATCCCTTCAGGATGCTTTCGCCAGCAGCCCGAAGGGATTTTTGCTTTGTAGATGGTTATACAACCATAGGATATTTTGCTTTGTAGACATCTATCAAACGAAAGAAAATGCCGCTCACTAAATATGTGAGCGGCATTTTCATTTTGTGCTTACTCAAGTACTATCTGCCCATCCAACCGCCATCAACGGTGAGGAGGGTGCCGTGGACGTAGTTGGATGCAGCCGAGGCTAGGAAAACGGTAGGGCCTTTGAAGTCATCGACGTGGCCCCATCGGTTGGCTGGGATACGGGCTAGGATGGTGGTGGAGCGGTCGGGGTCTTGGCGGAGGGCTTCGGTGTTGTCGGTGGCGATGTAGCCGGGGGCGATGGCGTTCACGTTTATTCCACGGCTAGCCCATTCGTTGGCCAAGGCCTTTACCAGCGAGGAAATGGCGCCCTTGCTGGCTGCGTAGCCTGGCACGTTGATGCCACCCTGAAAAGACATAAGAGAGGCGGTGAAGATGATTTTGCCGTGGCCTTGGACTATCATCTGGCTGCCGATGGCGCGCGCGATGCGGAATGGAGTGTCGAGGTTGATGGCTAATACTTCGTCCCACGGTTCATCGCCGTGCTCAGCGGCAGGGGCCCGACGGATGGTGCCAGCGTTATTTACCAGAATATCGATGCGGGGGAAGTCGTGCTGGACTTGGGTGATGAATGCATCTACTGAACTGCGCTGGCTAAAATCGGCTTGGTAGGCGCTGAAATTGCGGCCGAGGGCGTGGACTTGCTGCTCGGTTTCGCTGCCGCTGAGGGCTAGGGTGGCTGAGACGCCGATAATGTCGGCACCGGCTTCGGCTAGGCCCAGGGCCATGGCTTGCCCGATGCCTTTGTTGCAGCCGGTGACTAGGGCGACTTTGCCAGTTAGGTCGAAGAGTGGATTCATAGAGGGTAAAGGAACGGGGCAGAATATAAGGCGGGAGCTTGGTTAGTTTTTGAGTAATTGGGCCAGCTCTTTCTGGGTGATGCGTAGGACGGTGCCGTGGCGGGTGCCTTTGGGGAAATCGAGGCGGTCGGATACGTCGGTCCAGTGCTCTAGGTCGGTGGATGAGACGGCGCCGTATTTGTGTTCGGTGTATTTGTCGAAGTAAACTAGCCACTCGTTGCCTAATTGGATGGCGGTGGGGCCTTCGGCCCAGTACTTACCGGTAATGGGGGCCGAGGGTGGGCCGTAGGGACCGGTGAGCTGGTCGGCGAAGGCGACGCGTAGGTTCTTCTGCACGGGCTCGCGGGTTTCGTCCTTCAGGAACATGGCGAAACGCCGGCCGGCGGGCTGGATGGTGGCGTCGATGACGTTGAAACCTTGGTCGTAGAGGACTTGGGCGGGGGAGTAGGTTTTAAAGTCTTTGGTGGTGACGTAGTAGATGCGGTGGTTGTTGCCGCCTTCGAGGGCGGTTTCGCCCTGCGGGAAGCGGCCGGGGATGGTGGTGGCCCAGAATATCATGTACTGGTGGTTTTTGGCGTCATAGGTGATTTCGGGGGCCCAGCAGTTTTTGGCGGTGGGCTCAGTGGCCATGACGGGGATGTTTTGCTGCTCGGTCCAGTGGATGAGGTCGGGGGAACTGGCGTAGCCGATGCCTCGCTCGTGCCAGCTGGTGGTCCAGACCATGTGGAAGCGGCCGTCGTGGCCGCGGATGATGCAGGGGTCGCGCATGAGCTTGTCTTTGCTCACGGTGGGCTTCAGGAAGGACTGGTCGTTGCGCAGGACGGTCCATTTGTAGCCGTCGGGGCTGCTGGCCAAATGCAGGCCGTCTTCGCCGTTGCCCCGAAAGGAAGCGAAGAGCAAGACTTCGTTTTTGCGCAGCGGCTTTTGGGCGCGGGCTGGTTGGGCGGCAGATACAATGAGGCTCAGGCCACCAAAGGCGACGGCCAATTTATTTGAGGAAAACATCACAAGGGATTTTAGAGCGCGTGGTCGGTTTTGACATCCTGGCCCGACCAGATGCGGCGGGCGGTCCAGTCCTGCGCCGGGGCGGCCCAAAAGGGGGCGCTGGTGGGCAGGCCCAGCGGCAAGAAGGCCGTGGTACACAAATAAAGGCTGCCGGTGGAGATGTAGCCTTCGCCGATGCCGGGCTGGTGGCCACAGAGGCCGATTTGTAGCCAGCCCTGGGCATCGAAAGAGCCTTTGGATTCCATGGTGCGGCGGATAACGGCAGTGAGGGCGCTGCGGACTTGGCCGGCTGCTAGCTCGGCGGGCAGCAGGTTTTGCAGACTCACTTGCGCCAAGTGCTGGAAGGCGCCGCAACGGTAAGCCAGGGAGCGGCCAAAGGCGGCAAACGAGCCGTCGGGGCCGATGAGGCGCTCCTGCACGGCGGCGTAGCGTTGGGCGCGGGTTTGGAGGCGCTGGAGCAGGTCTTTGCTTTCCTTGCCGGCGGCTACCAGCGTGCCCACGAGGTCGAGTAGCATGGGCTGGATGACGTAGCTGTTGTAGTAGTCCCAGTGGAAGTCGGGTCCGTCGCCATAGGTGCCGTCGCCTTTGTACCAGGTTTGGTGCTCTTTGATGGCGTAGTCCATCCGCATGAGGTCGGCGCTGCCGGTGAATTTTAGCAGGGCGGCTTCGATGATACCGCTAAAGAGCAGCCAGTTGCTGTATACGGGCTTGATGACGCGGCTGCTTTGCAGGGCTTGAATCAGCTGAGGCTTGGTGGCTTCGGGAAGCTTTTCCCAGAGCTGCTTGGGCGCGCGCAGCAGGGCGTGAGCCAGGAAGGCGGTATCGACTACGGGCTGGCCGCCTTGGTTGAAATTCAGGAAACCAGGCGACTGCGGGTTCACTGCGTGGGCAATGGCCTGGCGGGCCTGCTCGGCACAGCGTTGCTGCTGGGCCTGCTCGGCGGCGGGCACGTCGGTTAATTCCAGCCAGGGGGCCAAGCCGGCCAGGGTGCGGC
Source organism: Hymenobacter convexus (assembly GCF_030580955.1). Lineage (GTDB taxonomy): Bacteria > Bacteroidota > Bacteroidia > Cytophagales > Hymenobacteraceae > Hymenobacter. The sequence continues at coordinate 3,016 of NZ_JAUQON010000001.1, forward strand.
CCAAGGCTTCGAGGTGGGTGACTTTGCGGCGGCCTTCCTGCTGGCCAGCGGCGGATTCGACGGGCATAGCTGTTTTCAGCGTGCCAGCGGCCCCGGACGCCAGCACGGGCCCGACGATGCGTAATAAGGTTCTGACCCAATACTCGCGGTCGGAAACAGGCTTGGCGGTGGGCAATGCCTCACTCGCGGCGGGAGCGCCGGCAGTGGGCAGAGCCAGCGCAGAAAGGCCAGCCCCAACGCCGGCGATGAATGAACGGCGCTCCATGCGCTACTTCAGTTTCAGTTTCATCACCTCGGAGCCGGCCAGCAGGTAGGCGCCGGTGCCGTACACTTCCCAGCTATCGGCCGAGAAATCGCGGCGTGGGTCGGCGCCGATGGGCTGCACCCAGCCCACTTTGCCGTCGGCGCCTACTACTTTATCGAGGGCTATCCAGGCTTTTTGCACGGCGGGGAGGTAAGTGGCGCGGTCGAGGAGGCCGTTGTTGATGCCCCAGGCCATGGCGTAGGTGTCGAAGCCCGAGCCGGAGGTTTCGCCGCCGGGGTAGGCGGCGGGGTCGAGCAGGCTGGAGCGCCACAGGCCGTCGGGCTGCTGCAGCTTAATGAGGCTGGCGCTCATTTCCTTGAGAATGTTGACGTAGAAAGGACGCGTGGGGTGGTTGGCGGGCAGCTCCTGCAGAATCTGCACCAGGCCGCCCATTACCCAGCCATTGCCCCGGCTCCAGAAGATGGGCTGGCCGTTGCTTTCTTTTTTTGTTTTGCCTTCGTTGGCGGCGTTCCAGAGGTAGCTGGCGTCGCGGGTGAAGAGGTGCTGCTGCGGGTTGTAGAGGCGGCGGTAGGTCTGGGCGTAGAGCGTGTCGCTGAAAGTCAGGTACTGGGGCTGGTTTTCCAGCATGCCGAGCTTCACGAGCACAGGCGGGCCCATGAAGAGGGCGTCGCACCACCACCAGGTGATGCCGTTGTGCTGCACCTCGGGGCCGGGCACGGTGCGCAGCTTTTCCACCACGGCCAGGGTGGGCTCAATCATGCGCCGTTCCTTTTTGAGGCGGTAGAGGTTGAGGTAGGTCTGGCAGATGGCGATGTCGTCGGCGTGGTCGTAGCGGCGGTCGGGGCGCCACTGGGTGCGGTTGCCCATGGCCATGAGCGAATCCAGAATCAGCCGGGATTTGGTAGCCTGGTAGGCGGCAAATACGCCGGAGTAGAAAGCCCCGTTGGTCCAGTCCGTGACTTTGTGCTTGGGATGGGCCAACTGCCACCGGGTGGCTTTCAGCAGCTGCTTCTTGATGTATTTCGGCTTGAAAACGGCTTGGTCGGCTTTGGCCAGCGTTTGGGCGGGCGCACTGGAAGTGAGGCCGAGCGTCAGCAGCAGGCCGGCGGCTAATGGGCGAATCAAGCGGGAGGAAAGAAAGAGCATACCGGGTGGGTTTTTACAGAAGCCACGGACAATGATACCGGCCACATGGGCCGGATTATCCGGGTTGAAATCAACCACAATAGTAGGTCAACGCTCTTGGATGCAGCGGGGCCATTTTGGAAAAAGACGGGTGCTTTTTCGTCGAGCCTGATTCGTATTGCTTTTGGAGCTGCTCATAAATCAAAAATCGTCTGTCATCCTGAACGCAGCGAAGGACCTTATCACGACTGGGCTATTCAGAAGCAATCAATCGGCGCAGGCGTGATAAGGTCCTTCGCTATGCTCAGGATGACAGACGATTCAGAAGGATGCTCTACGGCGCTACCGCTGAATCTTCAGCCGCCGAAGCCGCCGGCTCCCGGCCCGGCCGGTGCTGCTTGGCGTACTCGGAGGGCGAGACGTTGTAGATTTTCTGAAAGGCTTTGCGGAAGTACTTGGCGTCTTCAATGCCCACCTCGAAGGCCACTTCCGATACGCGCATCTGCGTCTGGGCCAGGAGTTGGGCGGCGCGTTTCATCCGCACGTCGCGAATGAACTCCACGGCCGTCTGGCCCGTGATGCTTTTGATGCGACGGTAGAACACCGACTGGCTCATGGCCATTTCCTTCACCAGCACCTGCACGCTGAATTCCGAGTTATCGAGGTTGCGCTCCACCACGGCCATGGCGCTTTCCAAGAACTGGCGGTCGGCATCGGCCACTACGATTTCGGTGGGTTCGAGCAGGATGTGGCGCTGGTAGTACTCGTGCAGCTTGCGGCGGTTGCGCAGCAGCGCGTCGGCTTTGGCGTAGAGCAGCGTGGGGTTGAAGGGCTTGCTCATGTACTCGTCGGCGCCCATGCCGATGCCTTCGAGCTCGTGGGTTTCGGCCGTGCGGGCGGTGAGCAGCAGCACCGGAATGTGGGCCGTTTTGGGGTGCTGCTTGATTTTCTGGCACAATTCCAGGCCGTCGGAGCGCGGCATCATCACATCCGAAATGACGAGGTCGGGCAGCTGGGCCAGGGCCTTGTCCCATCCTTCGAGACCGTCCTCGGCGGTGATGACGTCGTACTCGGCCTCAAACAGCTGCCGGATGTACTGGCGCACCTCGTCGTGGTCTTCCACCACCAGCAGGCGCGGCTGGCGCGTAGCACTGGGTTCGGCATTGGGGAGCACAAACTCTTCAGCAACTGCAGGTTCTGGCTCAGCGGCAATTGGTGCTTCCATCGCCATGTCCGGCGTCGGCTCGTCTTCCTGAATATCTTCGGGCCGCAAATGCTGGTGGCCGAAGGGCAGGCGCAGCTCGAAAGTTGTGCCCAGGCCCTCGCCGCTGGTGGCGGTGAGCTGGCCGCCGTGCCGCTCGGCAAACTGCCGGGCCAGCGACAAGCCGATGCCCGTGCCCGTCATGCGCAGCGTGTTGGTGTGCGAGGCCTGGTAGTAGGGGTCGAAGATGCGCTCAATCTCGTTGTACTTGATGCCCACGCCGTTGTCGGCCACGGTCACTTTCAGGTAGTTGCCGGTGAGGCGGCCGTTGCTGTACACGGCTTCGCCGCCGGGGTTGCCCACGGGCGTGGCCAGTAGCTCGACGCGCCCGTTGGTGCGGGTGTACTTGAAGGCGTTGGCCAGCAGGTTGGTGAGGATGATTTCGAGCTTGCTGCGGTCGAAATACAGCGGCACGGGCTCGGTGGGCAGGTCGAGTACGTACTTCACGCCGCGCTCCCGGGCCTTGAGGCTGAAGGTGGGGTAGATGTCGGTGATGAAGGCCACGGCGTCGCCGGGGGTGGCGCGCAGGGGCACGTTGCCGGTTTCCACCTTGCGGAAGTCCAGCAGTTGGTTCACGAGGTCGAGCAGCTTGCGCGTCTGCTTGTGCATGAGCTCCACCTTTTCGCGTAGGCCCGCCACCGGCCCGGGGCTGTTGATGATTTCCTCCATCGGCCCGAGTATCAGCGTCAAAGGCGTGCGCAGCTCATGGCTCACGTTGGTGAAAAAGCCCAGCTTGAGGCCGGTGAGCTCCTTTTCCTTTTCGGTCTGGAACTGCTCCAGCGCCACCCGGTTTTTCAGGCGCTGCTGGGCCATTTCGATGCGCCGGTACAGGGCCACCGCGCCCAGCAATACCAGGGCATAAAGCCCGTAGGCCCAACCGGTTTTGTACCAGGGCGCGCGCACGTCGAAGCGCACGGTGGCGGCCTTTTTCGACCACGCGCCCTCGCCGTTGCTGGCTTTTACTTCAAACGTGTACTGGCCCGGCGGCAGGTTGGCGAAGCTGGCGGTGCGCTGGCCGGGGGCCGGGTACACCCAGTTTTCGTTGTAGCCCACGAGGCGGTAGGCGTAGCGGTTTTTCTGCGGGTTGGCGTAGTTCAAACCCACAAATTCCACCGAAAAGTCATTCTCCGAGGCCTTGATGGTCACCGTCTGGGGCTGCGAGAGGGGCAGGGGCAGTACCACGCGGCCGTTGAGGGGCTGGCCCACGGCCACGGGCTGGTTGGCAATGCGCAGGCCGGTGAGCTGCACTACCGGCGGGTAAGGGTTGGGTTGAATGGCGTGCGGCTGGAAGTAGCTAATGCCGTTGATGCCCCCGAAATACAGGGTGCCGTCCTGGGCGCGGGCGGCGGCCCCAATCTTGAAGGCGTTGCTTTGCAGGCCGTCGGCCACGTCGTAGCGCAGGTACTGGCGAGTGGCGGGCTTGTAGCGGTAGAGGCCGGTGCCGCCAATCCAGAGGTGGCCCTCGTCGTCGGCCAGAATGCTTTCTACGTCGCTCTCGGGCAGGTATTTGGCCAGGCTGTGGATGCTTTCATTGCCCTGCGCGTCGGTGGTCAGTTGGTGCAGGCCACCGCCGATGGTGCCAATCCAGAGCGTGCCCCGGTCGTCGAGCAGCAGTGGCCACACGTAGTTCACGCGCAGGCCGTCGGGGGCGCCGGCGGCCTGCTTGAACTGCTTGAGCACGATGAGCGAATCGGCGGTAACGCGCAGCTTGAGCAGGCCCGCGTCGGCGGTGCTGGCCCAGAGCACGTCCTGCCGCCGGTCGTAGAGCAGGTAGGTGAAGCGGTTGGTGGGCAGGGCGCTGTTTTCCTGGCGGAAGGCGCCGAGGAACTTACCGTCGGTGCTCAGGCGCAGCAGGCCCGACGTGAACGAGGCCGCCCACAGCGTGCCAAACCGGTCTTCGGCCAAGCTTTCGAGGCTGAAGCTGCGCAGGTCGGGGCCGCCGGGCAACTGCTCGTAGGTGGTGAGGGTTTCGCGGCCGCCGGCGCGGGTGAGGCGGCTCAGCCCTGTCGTGCGGGTACCGAACCACAAGGCGCCGTTGCGGCTCTGGAAAATGGTCGAAACATCGACGCCGCGCGTGGCCCCGGCCCACTGCTGATTGAGGTAGCTGTGGGTGGTTTTGTGCGTGAGGTCGTAGCCGTACACGCCGTTGCGCGTGCCCGACCACAGAATGTTGGTGGCTTCTTCCTTATAAACCGCGTTGATATAGTTGTTGGCCAGCGTGGAGCCGCCCGACAGCTGCTGGCGCAGCCGTCCAAAGGGCTTCTGGCGCAAGTCGACCTGATTGAGGCCGCCGGCCGAGGCGCAGAGCCACATTATCTGGTTGCGGTCTTCAAAAATCTGGTGCACCCGCTCCGAATTGATGCCGAAGGGCTCGTTGTCCTGGGGCAGTAGCAGGGTGGGGTTGGGGCGCAGCGGCGGCGCGCTGCCGGTCACGGCGCCGGCCTCCCACACATACAGGCCGTAGATGGTGCCCACCCACAACCGATGAAACGAATCCATGCGGATGGACTGCAGCTGCGGGTAGGTTTGGGCCTGCGGGTGGGCCTGCAGCTGGCGCACGGTGCGGCGGTTGGCGGCGCTCACCCACCACACCTGCTGGTTGGTGCCAATCCAGAGGTCGCCGCGGGAGTCGAGGTGCAGCACGCGCACCCGCTCGGTCATGTCGGTGGGCTCGGCGCGCAGGTCGGCGCTTTCGGGGCGCACCACGCGCAGGCCGTGGTTGAAGGTGCCAATCCAGACCTTGCCTTCGGCATCGGTGGCCAGGCTGCTTACCTGGTAGTCATCAGTCGATTGGTCGGCGCGCGGCACCTGGCGCAGGCCGTTGAGGCGGCCCTGCGCATCGAAGCTGAGCACGAACACGCCCGCTACCGAAGTGCCCACCCACAGGCGGCCCTGCTTGTCCGACGTCAGGGCGTTGACGCTGGTCTGGCTCAGGCGCTGCATCAGAGAGCGGTAGGGGGCGGGCACCTGCTGCTCGTTGTAGCTGAGCAGGCGGTCGGCCGCCGCGTCGTAGAGGCCCAGGCCGGCGCGCTCGGTGCCCACCCACAGGCGGCCATCAGGCGCCGCCAGCAGGGCGCTGATGCGGTTGCCGGAAATGCCGTTGCGCGGGTTGATGGGCAGCGTGTATTGCTTGAGGCCGTAACCGTCGTAGCGGTCGAGGCCGCGGTTGGTGCCCACCCAAATGAAGCCGGCCTGGTCCTGGGCCACGGCCATGGCGTCGGAGTGGGAGAGGCCCTGGTCCACGGTGAGGTGCTCGAAGCGGAACTCGCTGGGGGCGGTGTCCTGGGCCCGCGCGGCCGGGGCCAGCCCGGGCCACCACGGCAGCAACAGCAACGCGAGAAACTGCCAGCAGGCAAAAGCTTTCATGTGGGTGGGTGGGAATGAGAAGAACGGCGGGGGCCTGGGACAGGCCGGGGCGGCCGCGCGGCAGAACTGGCAAGCGAGGCCGCCAACGGTGCGGACGCGGCCCGCGCCAACCCGTGGGGCCCGACGGGACCTGCAAGGTAGCGACCCCGCGTGAACTGCCCGAACCGCCGCCGCAGGATTCGGCCCCCTTGCTGAAAATAGATAATTGAAAATAAGTTATTAAAAAACAGGTTGTTGCATGGCGGTATGCTTGGCTTTCAGGAATAGGGAGGGGGTGTTTTGCCAGCGCCGGCCCGCTGAATTTCACCCCACTGATTGGTGAAAAACACCCCGCCTGCCGGTAGTGAGGCCCGCTACTTTTGTCCACTACAAAATGCCAAATGCATTTTTTGAAGGATGCATTAAACGTGTTGCCGCACTGCGGCCCACCGCGAGGGTTTGCTCCGCTTCCATTCCCCAAACGTTCCCACCCGCTACTCTCATTTTTCTTACCCTATGCGTAAACCCTTACCCTCAAGGTCTCTTCGCCGGTTGCTGCTGCTGGCAGCCGCGGGCCTGGCCGGCACCACGGCCGCCCAGGCGCAGGTGATGAACATGCCGGTGATGCCCCCGCGCGCCACCACGCCCGCCGACACGGCCAAGACCGCCGACCAGTCGATGCCGACCGTCACCCTCTTCACGCCGTCGGTGACGGACGAGAACGGTGAGCCGCTGCCGGGCGTGGCGCTAGCCAACGGCGGCAGCAACAGCTACACCGTGGTGACCGACTCGCTGGGCCAGGCCCGGATGCCGGACGTGAAAGCCGGCGAAACGCTGACCGTGAGCATCGACGGCTCGGTGATTCGGCGCTTCGCGGTGACGGACGACCTGACGCCTTCCATCGTCCTCGACACCAAGAACCCGGCCGTGGCCCGCCTCAAGCCGGTGCGCCTGCTCTACGGCACCAGCCTGCGGCCCGACCTCACGGCCGCCTCGACCCAGACGGTGTACAACGCGGCGCTAATGCGCCTGCCCGTGACGTCGTTTGTGACGGCGCTGGCCGGGCAGGGCGCGGGCCTGCAGGTGACGCAGATTTCGGGCCAGCCGGGCACCGACGTGGGCAATGCCCTGCTGCTGGGCCGGGCGCCCACGGTGGTGATTGACGGCATTGTGCGGCCCATCTACAACTTTGATTTGGAGGAGATTGAGTCGGTGACGCTGCTGAAAGACGCGCTGAGTTCCTCCATGCTGGGCGTGCGCAACACCAACGGCGGCATTCTGAACGTGACCACGCGCCGGGGCACGCCCGGGCAGCCGCGCATCTCGTTCACGGTGCAGTCGGCCATTCAGGAGCCCATCAAGCTGCCCAAGCCGCTGGACGCCTACAACTACGCCAGCCTCTACAACGAGGCGCAGACGAACGACAACGCAACCAACCCGGTGGCCGGCTTTCAGCCGCGCTTTTCGGCCGACGACCTGCAGAAGTACCGCGACGGCTCCGACCCCATCGGCCACCCCAACGTGAACTGGTTCGACCAGCTCCTCAAGAAGTCGTCGAAGCTGGACCGCTACACATTTTCGGCCACTGGCGGCAACAAGTTCTCGCGCTACTTCGTGAGCCTGGAGCACCTGAGCCAGACGGGCCTGCTGAAAACCAGCGACATCAACAAGTACAACACCAGCAACGACTACAAGGCCTACATCGTCCGCTCGAACGTGGATTTGCAGCTGAGCCGCAAGCTCACCGGCGGCATCGGCCTGCTGGGCCGCATCCTGACCTCGAACGACACGGGCGCCAACTTCGGCCAGGGCCTGCCGTCCATCCTGAACACGCTGTATAACACGCCCGCGCTGGCCTACCCGGTGTACAACGCCAACGGCAGCTACGGCGGCAACCAGCAGTTCACCAATAACCTGTGGGCCCAGACCATCGGCTCGGGCTACCGGCAGCTCTACAACCGCGACGTAGTAGCCGACTTCTACCTGCGCCGCACCCTGGACGAGCTGACGCCCGGCCTGTGGGTGCGCGCCCTGGCCTCGTACTACGCCAGCTTGTCGGAAACGGTGTACCGCGACAAAACCTTTGCCGTGTTCCAGCAGGGCACCAACGCCGCCGGCCAGCCCACCTACACGCAGTACGGCACCAACGGCGACCAGCAGAACAACAACGGCGTCAACTTCCAGAACAACACCACTTACCTGGAAGCCGACCTGGGCTACGACCGGCAGTTCGGCGAGCACGGCCTGCACGCCGTGGCGCTGGCTTCGCGCCAGTCGCTGCTGCAGGAGTCGGACCTGCCCTACACGGTGCAGGGCCTCTCGGGCCGGGCATCGTACAACTACAAGGGCAAGTACGTGGCCGAGCTGGCCTTCGGCCTGAACGGCTCGAACCGCTACCCCGACAACGGCAACTTCAAGTACGGCTTCTTCCCCTCGGCCGGCCTGGCCTGGAATGTGTCGCGCGAGGACTTTATGAAGGGCACCCAGCCCTGGCTGTCGTACCTGAAGCTGTACGGCTCCTACGGCCTGACCGGCAACGACGTACCGGGCTACTTCACCTACATTCAGACCTACTTCGATACCTCGGCGCCCTACTTCGGCACCGGCGCCGGCACGCAGTTCTCGAACAGCGAGCAGATTCTGGCCTCGCGCAACCGCACCTGGGAGAAGGGCCGCAAGCTGAGCCTGGGCCTGCAGGGTGCCGTGCTCGACAACCACCTGGGCTTCACGGTGGAGTATTACAACTCGCTGTACTACGACCTGTTGCAGCAGCGCGGCCGGAGCAGCACGCTCATTGGCCAGCTGTACCCGGACGAAAACATCGGCCGCAACCGCTACCAGGGCATCACCACCCAGCTCAGCTACCAGCAGAACTTCGGCCAGCTGAGCCTGCTGGCCGCCGTGAACGTGGGCGTGCAGTACTCGAAAGTGGAATACCAGGACGAGGTGTACCGCCCCTACCCGTGGATGCAGCGCACCGGCCAGCCGGTGGGCCAGGCGTTTGGCTACGTGGCCGACGGCCTGTTCCAGAACCAGGCCGAGATTCAGGGCGCCGCCACCATCGTGGGCTACACGCCCCAGCCCGGCGACATCCGCTACAAGGACCTGAACGGCGACGGCGTGATTAACCAGTTCGACATCGCGCCCATTGGCGATGCCAACCCCAGCATTCCGTTCGGCGTGACGCTGGGCGCCCGCTGGAAAGGCTTCGACTTCACCACCCTGCTGCAGGGCAGCCTGAGCCGCGTCATCTACCTGCAGGGCGCTTCGGAGTACGCCTTCCAGAACGGCGGCTTCGGCGGGGCCTTCGAGCAGCACCTCGACCGCTGGACGCCCGACAACCCCAACGCCAGCTACCCGCGCCTGAGCCTGGGCAACAACCTGAACAACTACGCGCCCACCAGCAGCTACTGGCTGCACGACGCCAGCTACATGCGCCTCAAGAACGTGGAGCTGGGCTACACCCTGCCGCTGAACCTGAGCAAGCGCGTGCGCCTGCAGGGCATCCGCTTCTTCGCCAACGGCACCAACCTGGTGACCTTCAGCCAGTACGACCGCGTGGACCCGGAGATTTTCAACGCCGCCTACCCGCAGCAGCGCCTCATCAACTTCGGCGTCAACCTCAAGCTCTAATTCCCACCCGCCGCTTCTGTTCCGATGAATACGAAACTATACGCCGCGGCCCTGGCCGCCGTGCTGGCCCTGGGCACCACCGCCTGCCAGAAAGACCCCGAAACCGAGCCGCGCAACCTCATCCGCGACGACACGGAGTGGGACGCGAAGGACCGCAACGCCACCGTGGCGCTGTACTTCTTCAACGACCTGTTCAACTACATGCCCGGCGGCTTCAACCGCATTGGCGACGGCACCGGCGACTTCCTGGCCGCCGGTACCGACGACGCCCTGCCCTCGCGCCTCAACCGCCCGGTGCAGTACTTCACCAACGGCGCCATCAGCGTGGTGAACAACCCCGATGCCTACTGGGCCTCGGCCTACGCCGGCATCCGCCGCGTCAACATCTTCCTGGCCAACATTGACCGCGTGCCCGCCCTGCCGGCCAACATCGTGATTTGGAAGGCCGAAGCCCGCTTCATCCGGGCCATGCTCTACTTCGAGCTGCTGAAGCGCTACGGCGGCGTGCCGCTCATTGGTGACAAGATTTTCACGCTCGACGACGACCTGTCGGTGCCGCGCAACACCTACGCCGAAACGGTGAACTACATCGTGAGCGAGTGCGACCTCATCAAGCCCGACCTGCGCCTGCCCGCGGCCATTCCGGACGGCGAGTGGGGCCGCATTCCGCGCACGGCCGCTTTCGCCCTCAAGAGCCGCCTGCTGCTGTACGCCGCCAGCCCGCTCTTCAACGGCGGGCAGGTGAACGGCGCCGGCGACCGCCAGGGCTACCCCAACGCCGACGCCAACCGCTGGCAGCTGGCCCTCACCGCCGCCCAGGACCTCATCGCCCTGAACGCGCACTCGCTGGTGACCACGCCGGCGGCCACGGCCTTCCCCAGCGTATTCACGGTGAAGAAGAACAGCGAGATTATTCTGGCCAAGCAGGCCAGCAACAACACCACGCTCGAAGTGTGGAACGCGCCGATGGGCTACGGCGCACCGGCCGCCAGCCAGGGCCTCACCAGCCCCAGCCAGAACTTCGTGGACGCTTTCCCGATGCTCTCGGGCGCGGCCATCACCGACGCCGGCTCGGGCTACAACCCGCAGAACCCCTACGCCAACCGCGACCCGCGCCTGCTGTTCTCGGTTTTTGCCAACGGCGTGACCACCGGCACCACCACCACCGGCAGCCGCTGGCTGAGCCGCAACGTGGAAACCTTCGACGGCGGCCGCGACCGGCCCGGCGGCGGGGCCGTGCAAACCCGCACCGGCTACTACCTGCGCAAGTTCCTGGGCGATTTCACCACCTCGACCTCGTACTCGAACCAGAGCCACAACTTCCCCCTGTTCCGCTACGCCGAGACGCTGCTCAACGCCGCCGAGGCCCTCAACGAGCTGGGCCGCACCACCGAGGCGCTGACTGCGCTGGTGCCGCTGCGGCAGCGGGCGGGCCTCACGGCGGGCACGGGCAACCGCTACGGCATCCCGACCACACTGAGCCAGAGTGACGCCCGCACCTTCATCCGCAACGAGCGCCGCATCGAGCTGGGCTTCGAGGAGCACCGCTTCTGGGACCTGCGCCGCTGGAAAACGGCCGAGACAGTGCTCAACTCCCCGCTCTACGGCGTGCAGATTGTGAAAGGCGGCTCGGCCACGGCGCCCACCTACACCTACACGCGCACCACGGCGGCCAATTTGACCTGGCAGAACCGGCTCTACTACATGCCGCTGCCCTACGACGAGACGACCAAGAACCTGAACCTGACGCAGAACCCTGGCTGGTAAGAGGTGAACTGGTGAGGTGGTGAACTGGTGAGATGGCGGGTGACGAGACAGGCTCTGCAAGGCCGTTTTGTCGCTTCGCCTTCGCCAGTAACCGCTTATTAATCACCATCCCACACCTCCCCATTTCACCACTGAATTTCCCACCCGACTTATGAAAAACGTTTTATTCATTGTTTTGCTGCTGGTGCTGAGTGCCTTGGGCCAGCGGGCGGCGGCGCAGAACCGCACGGTGCAGGGCACCGTGCGCGACGCGCAAGGGCCCGTGCCCGGCGTGGCCGTGTACGAGAAGGACCTGACCTCGAACGGCACCACCACCGACCCCGAAGGCCGGTATAGCCTGGCCATTAAGGGCAAGAGCGGCATCCTGATTTTCCGCTCCGTGAACTACAAGCTGAGCGAGGTGCAAGTGGGCACCCGCACCAGCGTGGACGTGAAGCTGGAATCGGCCGACCAGAGCCTCGACGAGGTGACGGTGGTGGGCTTCGGCGAGCAGAAGAAGATTACCCAGACCGGCTCGGTGAGCCAGGTGAGCGGCAAGGAAATCCGGGAAAACCCCTCGGCCAGCTTGCAGAACACGCTGGTTGGCCGCCTGCCGGGCTTCTTTTCGCAGCAGCCCTCGGGCCGGCCGGGCGCCGACGGCGCCGCCTTCTTCATTCGCGGCATCAGTTCCTACAACGGCAACAACCAGCCGCTCATCATCGTGGACGATGTGCAGTACAGCTACGACCAGTTTCAGCGCCTCGACCCCAACGAGATTGAAAGCCTGTCGATTCTGAAAGACGCCGCCACCACCGCCATCTACGGCGTGCGCGGGGCCAACGGCGTGGTGGTGGTGACTACCCGCCGCGGCAAAGACGGACCGCCCCAGATTTCGGCCCGCGTGGAGTTTGGCCTGACGCAGCCCACCAAATTCACCAACTACCTCGACGCCGCCGAGTCGGCCCGCCTCTACAACCAGGCCCAGATTAACGACAACGAGTTCAACCCGGTGCCCGGCTTCAAGCCGCGCTTTTCCGACGACGACCTGCAGAAGTTCCGCGACGGCTCGGACCCCTACGGCCACCCCAACGTGAACTGGCGCAAGGTGCTCTTCAAGGACTGGAGCCAGCAGTACCGCGCCAACGTGGACATGAGCGGCGGCTCGCAGCGGGTGAAGTACTTCGTGTCGGTGGGCTACCTCTACCAGAACGGCCTGCTGAACGACTTCGGCAGCTCGGCCGGCGTGAACAGCAACTACTTCCACCAGCGCTACAACTACCGCTCGAACCTCGACATCAACATCACCAAGGGCCTCGACGCCCGCATCGACCTGTATGGCAACTTCGGCCAGGTGAACATTCCGCGGGTGAACACGCCCTTCAGCTCGGCCTTCAACGCCAACGACGACGTGTTTTACGACTACAGCAGCTTCCCCACGCTGGCGCCGTTTGCCTACCCCATCTACAACCCCGACGGCTCGTACGGCTACAGCAAATGGTCGCGCGACGTGAACTCGGGCTACAACGTGAACAACATCGTGGGCCGTCTCACCAACAACGGCTACCGCCGCAACAACGAGAACAACATCAACGGCGTGTTCTCGCTGAAGCAGGACCTGGGCGTGTTTGCCGACGGGCTGAAGGGCCTGAACGTGACCGGCCGCCTGGCCTACACCAGCAACTACGGCTACTACCGCCAGATGACGCGTACCGACTTCCCGTCGTTCATCTACACGCCCGCCACGGCCACCACGCCCGAGAGCTACGAGGCGCGCGACCCCAACCTCTACCGCACCCGGCCCTTCGCGCTGGGCTACTCGGGCGGCAGCACCTCGCGCGTGGTGAACCTGCAAGCCATCGTGAACTACGACCGCACCTTCGGCAAGCACCACGTGTACGGCCTGGCGCTCTACAACCGCAACGCCAACACGGCCGCCAACGGCGACTACACCTACAACTTCATTCCGGCCAACTTCCTGGGCTACTCGGGCCGCCTGGGCTACGACTACGACAACCGCTACCTGATTCAGTTCAACGCCGGCTACAATGGCTCCGACCGTTTCAGCGCCGACAACCGCTACGGCTTGTTCCCGGCCGTGTCGGCGGGCTGGAACGTGGCCGAGGAGTCGTTCTTCCGCGCCGCCGTGCCGGCCGTGACATACCTGAAGCTGCGCGGCAGTTACGGCCTGGTGGGCAACGACGCGCTGGGCAACCAGTTCACCTACTACTACCAGCAGAACTACGGCAGCGGCAGCGGCTACGACTTCGGCCTGAACAGCACGGGCGCGCCCGGCATTCAGGAAGGCCGCCTGGCCAACAACGACGTGACCTGGGAAAAGGAGAAGAAGCTCGACGTGGCTGTGGAGTTCCGTTTGTTCAAAGACCAGCTCTTCGGCAGCGCCGACTTCTTCAACAACGACCGGTACGACATCCTGACCACCCGCGGCACGGTGTCGAGCATCTTCGGCCAGTCCTTGCCCCCGGTGAACCTGGGCCGCGTGAACAACCGCGGCTACGAGCTGGAGCTGGGCTACCAGAGCCCGATTTCGAAGGACTTCTCGTGGTCGATTAAGGGCAACTACTCGTTTGCCAAAAACAAGATTCTGTTTCAGGACGAGCCCGTGCCACAGTACGAGTACCAGCGCTTCACCGGCAACAGCATCGGCCAGCAGCGGGTGTACGTCTTCCAGGGCTTCTACAGCGCCGCCGACATTGCCAGCCGCGACGTGGCCAAGCCCGCCTCGGGCGCCCGCCCCGGCGACCTGAAGTACGAGGACCTGAACGGCGACGGCGTCATCAACGACTTCGACCGCAAGGTGACCGGCCTGCCCAACCTGCCCAACACCACCTACGGCGTGAACCTGGGCGCCCGCTACAAGGGCCTGAGCGTGAGCGTGCTGTTTCAGGGCGCGAGCAACTTCAACGTGTCGGGTGCCGCCGAGGCCATCAAGGCCTTCACCGCCAACCTGAGCGCCGTGCACCAGAATGCCTGGACGCCCGAGCTGGGCGACAACGCCCAGTACCCGCGCCTGACGCTGCTCCCCAGCATCAGCGACCCGAGCTCCAACCAGTCGACCTTCTGGCAGATTTCGGGCAACTACGTGCGCCTCAAAACCGCCCAAATCAACTACGACCTGCCCACCAGCTTCATGCGCTACCTGGGCATTCCCTCGGCCCGCATCTACGCCAACGGCACCAACCTGCTCACCTGGTCGGCCGTGGATAAGCTCTACGACTTCGACCCCGAGGTGACGCTCAACACCTCGCGCCCGCTATACCCGCCGCAGCGCCTCATCAACTTCGGCATGAGCGTCACTTTTTAATGATTAACGGTTGAATGGCTTAACGGCTAGATGGTTGAATTGTCGCTTGACTGATTTTGCCAACCTTGAAGCCCATCCATTCAACAGTTCAACAGTTTAGCCATCTCATCAGATGAAAAAGTTACTTGGATTGCTGCTGGCCGGGGCTGCCCTGACGACGGCCTGCAAAAAAGACGACTTCCTGGAGCCGCGCACCAGCGCCCTCACCGAAGACACGGTGTTTTCCGACAGCCTGCGCACGTTCTCCTTCCTCAACCGCGTGTATGCCGACATGGGTTTCAGCTTCTCGAAAGGGCGCTGGGACTCGCACGGCAACACCGAGGAAGCCACCGACGACGCCGAGTACCGCTACTCGGGCGCCACGCAGAAGGCCGTGGTGCTCTACAGCGGCACCCTCACGCCGCTCAACTTCCCTTTCCCGGAGTTTTATGATTTGCCCTGGGCCAACATCCGCCGCTGCAACCTGCTGCTGAGTAAGCTGCCCACCACGCCGCTGGCCCAGTCGACTAAAAACCGCCTGGCCCTGGAGGCGCGCTTCCTGCGGGCCTACTATTACGAGCAGCTGCTGGTGGTCTTCGGCGGCATGCCGCTGATTGGCGACAAGGTCTACGGCATCGAGGACGTCATCAACCAGCCCCGCGACTCCTACGCCGACTGCATTGCCTACCTCAGCAGCGAGCTCGACGCCTGCGCCGCCGGCCTGCCCAGCCGCGCCGCCCAGAGCGGCCCCGACTACGGCCGCATCACCAGCGGTGCCGCCCTGGGCCTCAAAAGCCGCCTGCTGCTGGAAGCCGCCAGCCCGCTCTTCAACGGCGGCGCCGAAACCCAGGACCCCACCCTGGCCGCCATCGTGAGCTACCCCAGCTACAGCGTGAGCCGCTGGCAGGCCGCCGCCGACGCGGCCCAGGCCGTGATTGCCTCGAACCAGTACGCGCTGGTGGAAGACAACACCACCGCGCCCGGCAACGGCTTCTACGCGTTGTTTTTGCAGCGCGTGAACACCGAGTACATCCTGCCCTTCAACCGCGGCGGCAACCGCGACATGGAAGGCTTCTACTTTCCGCCCACCCGCGGCGGGGCCTGGAACGCCATGCCTACCCAGAACATCGTGGACGCCTTCCCGATGAAGAGCGGCAAGGCCATCACCGACCCCACCTCGGGCTACTCGGCCACCAACCCCTACGTGAACCGCGACCCGCGCTTCTACAACACCATCATCTACAACCAGTCGCTGCTGTTCCTGAACGGGGCCATGGCGCCGGTGAACACCTACGAAGGCGCCGCCTCCGACGGCTTCGACCAGACCACGTCGGTGACCGGCTACTACGGCCGCAAGATGTGCGACGCCACGTCCTCGGCCAACACCCAGCGCGCCTGGCCGCTGCTGCGCTACGCCGAAATCCTGCTCAACTACGCCGAGGCTATCAACGAAACCGGCCAGGCCAACCTGGCCGTGCCCAAGCTGATTGACCTGCGCCGCCGCGCCGGCATCGACGCGGGCGTGGACGGCCGCTACGGCATTCCCACCGGCTTGAGCCAGGCCCAGATGCGCGCCTTCATCCAGAACGAGCGTCGCATCGAGCTGGCCTTCGAGGACCACCGCTGGCACGACATCCGCCGCTGGAAAATTGCGATGGTGACCAACAACGCCTACAACAGCCGCATGCGCATCGTGCGCAGCGGCACCTCGCCCAACTTCACCTACACCTACAACGTGGTGTCGAGCATTCGCCGCCACAACTTCCGCCCCGAGATGTACCTGCTGCCCATTCCGGACGGTGAAATCCGCAAGGTGCCCCTCATGCGCCAGAACCCGGGCTGGTAGGGGAGTGCCTCGTTCTGACGGGGCGCCTCACCTCCTGACCCCCTCTCCCCAGAGAGAGGGGGCACCGGAAATGCTCCAAGCGAATTCTTCAGGCTCCCCCTCTCCCTGAGGAGAGGGGGCCGGGGGGTGAGGCGCCCCGTCAGAACGAAGCATTGTAGCCCCCGTGCTCCGCCCGACAAAACAACCTGTTGATTATCCGATTTATGTCCGCTGCCCATATCCCTTTCCACCGCTCCTTGCGCCGCTTGCTGCCCCTGCTGCTGGCCGGCGGCCTGGCGCTACCCGCTGCGCAGGCCGCGCCGCCCGCGCACACCTTCGCGCTGGGCACCGAGCAGTTTTTGCTTGATGGCAAGCCGTTTCAGATGATTTCGGGCGAGCTGCACTACCCGCGCATTCCGCGCGAGGCCTGGCGCCAGCGCCTGAAAATGGCCAAGGCCATGGGCCTGAATACGGTGGGCACCTACGTGTTCTGGAACGCCCACGAGCCCCAGCCGGGCCAGTACGATTTCAGTGGGAACAACGACGTGGCCACTTTCGTGAAAATGGCCCAGGAGGAAGGCCTGTGGGTGGTGCTGCGCCCCAGCCCCTACGTGTGCGCCGAGTGGGAATTCGGCGGCTATCCCTACTGGCTGCAGAACATTCCGGGCCTGAAAGTGCGCAGCCAGGAGCCGCAGTACGTGGCCGCCTACCGCCGCTACCTGCAGGCCGTGGCCAAGCAGCTGGCTCCGCTGCAGGTAAACCACGGCGGCCCCATTCTGATGGTGCAGGTGGAAAATGAATACGGCTCCTACGGCTCCGACAAAGCCTATCTGGCCTCGAATAAGCAGTTGTTTGAAGAAGTGGGCTTCGACGGCCTGCTCTACACCTGCGACCCCGTGCGCGACGTCGCCAAAGGCCACCTCGACGGCCTGCTGCCCGCCGTGAACGGCACCGACAAGCCCAGCCAGATTCGCAAGCTGGTGCAAGCCAACCACGGCGGCAAAGGCCCCTACTACGTGGCCGAGTGGTACCCCGCGTGGTTCGACTGGTGGGGCACCAAGCACCACACCGTGCCGGCCAGCAAGTACACGCCGGGCCTCGATTCGGTGCTGCGCGCGGGCATGAGCATCAACATGTACATGTTCCACGGCGGCACTACCCGCGGCTTCATGAACGGCGCCAACTACAAGGGCGACTCCTCGCACTACGAGCCCCAAATCAGCAGCTACGACTACGACGCGCCCCTCGACGAGGCCGGCAACGCCACGCCCAAGTTTCTGGCCTTTCGCGAGGTGATTGCCAAATACCGGCCCGCCAACCAGCCGCTGCCCGCCGTGCCCGCTGCCAAGCCCAGCGGCGCCCTGCCCACGCTCACGCTGAGCGCCAGCGCCGGCCTGCTCGACCGCCTGCCCGCGCCGGTGGCCAGTGCCACCCCGCTCACCTTCGAGGCGCTGAAGCAAGCCTACGGCTTCGTGCTCTACCGCGCCACGGTGCCGGGCGGCGGTGTCAAAAAGCTAAAAATTAGCGACCTGCGCGACTATGCCGTCATTATGGTGAACGGCAAGCGGGTGGGCACACTCGACCGCCGCCTGCGCCAGGATGTGCTGGACGTGGCTTTGCCCGCGGGCCAGGTGCAGCTCGATATTCTGGTGGAAAACCTGGGGCGCGTCAACTTCGGCGAATACCTGCTCCAAAACACCAAGGGCATCACCAAAAGCGTGAGCCTGGGCGGCCAGGAAGTGAAAAGCTGGAAAATGTTCGGTCTGCCTTTCGACCAGGTGCCGGCAACGGCCAAGGCCACTGTTAAAACCGCCGGGCCCACTGCCGGGCCAGCCGTCCGTGCCACCGCTTTCACCGTGGGCCAGCCCATCGATACCTACCTCGACATGCGCCAGTGGGGCAAGGGCGTGGTGTGGGTGAACGGCCACAACCTGGGCCGCTACTGGGCCATCGGCCCGCAGCAAACCCTGTACGTGCCCGCCGAATGGCTGAAAAAAGGCTCGAACAACATCACCGTGCTGGAACTGCTCAAGCCTGAGCAAACCAAGCTGCCCTTCCTCGACCACGCCATCCTGAACGACCTGCAGCCGGGCGTGGCCGCGGCCAACGACTGATTTCCGCTCATGAAAAAGACTTTCCTGACCGTGGCCCTGCTGGCGGCGGCCGCTGCGGCCCAGGCGCAAAAGCGCACGGCCTTCGAACCCGGCCAAACCTGGCCCGACAACAAAGGCACGCACCTCAACGCCCACGGCGGCGGCGTGCTCTACGATAAGGGCCGCTACTACCTCTTCGGCGAGCATAAAATTGCGGGCGGCAAGGGCAACAGCGCCCAGGTGGGCGTGCACTGCTACTCCTCCCAGGACCTCTACAACTGGCAGGACGAAGGCATTGCCCTGCAAGTGGCGCCCGCCGGCTCGGGCTCCGAAATCGAGCAGGGCAGCATCATCGAGCGCCCCAAAGTCGTGTTCAATAAAAAGACCGGCAAGTACGTGATGTGGTTTCACCTGGAGCTGAAGGGCCAGGGCTACGCGGCTGCCCGCACCGCTGTGGCGGTAAGCGACCGGGCAACCGGCCCGTATGCCTACGTAAAGTCGTTCCGGCCCGGCGCGGGGCAGTGGCCGCTGGGTTTTCAGGAAGCCTGGAAGCAGCCCGTGCCCGGCGAGAAGGACCTGAAATGGTGGACGCCCGACTGGACCAAAGCCGTGGCCGAGGGCCTGTTTATCCGGCGCGATTTTGCGCCCGGCCAGATGGCCCGCGACATGACCGTGTTTGTGGACGACGACGGCAAGGCCTACAACATCCACTCCTCCGAAGACAACCTGACTCTGCACGTAGCCGAGCTAACGCCCGACTACCAAGGCTTCACCGGGCGCTGGAACACCATTGCGCCGGCCGGGCACAACGAGGCGCCGGCCCTCTGCAAGCGCAACGGCAAGTACTACCTCATCACCTCGGGCTGCACCGGCTGGGACCCCAACGCGGCGCGTTCCTTCGTGGCCTCGTCCATCTGGGGGCCGTGGAAGCAGCTCGACAACCCCGCTACCGGCCCGCAGGCCAACATCACCTACAACTCGCAGAGCACCTACATCCTGCCCGTGGCCGGCCGAAAGGACGCCTTCATCTTCCTGGCCGACCGCTGGACGCCGAAGAACCCCATCGACGGCGGCTACATCTGGCTGCCGCTTAGCTTCGAGGGCGACCAGCCCCGCCTGCAGTGGGCCGACCGCTGGGACCTGGGCGTGTTCGATGCGGCCAGGGCGAAGGCAGTGGCTAATTGAACCAGTACCCCGAAACTCCGCTTCGGCCCGCGTCCGCATCGTTCAACGAGCCGAAGCTGGAGCTTCGGGGTACTGGTTCAACCTTCAACAAATGCACCGCTCCGGTCAGGCCACCCGGGCTTCGCGCCCGGTACAGTGAGTGAGCCGGCGCCGCCCCACGCGGGCGGTTTGGCCCGAAAGGAGGTGGGACTCTTTGCGGCCACTGGCCGGAGCCGTGCATTTGTAATGCTATAGCAGCGGGAGTGCCCTGCTTTGTCCGATGGATTGGGGCACTGGCGTGCCCGGTGTCATTTTTTCAATATCACTGGTTTGATGAATCATTTGCGCGCAAAACTGGCGACGCTGCTGCTGGGCGTTGCCGGCGCTTGTCCGGCTGGTGCTCAGTCATATACCTGGACCAGCAGCACCGAAGGCCACGAGTGGACGCAAGTCCGAACGAGCCTACAAAAAACGGCGCCGACAGCGCCCCTGCTGACGGTGAAGGGCGGCGAGAAAATCGTCGCCTTCAAGGCCTGGGGCACCTGCTTTAATGAACTGGGCTGGGACGCCCTGCAACTGCTACCCAAGCCGGAGCAGGAGGCCCTGCTGAGCAAGCTCTTCGCCCCGGCCGGGGAGCTGCGCTTTTCCCGCGGCCGCTTCGCCATGAACGCCAACGACTACGCCCGCGCCTGGTACAGCTGCGACGAGGTGGACGGTGACTTCGACTTGAAGCATTTCAACATCGACCACGACCAGTCCACGCTGATTCCTTACCTCAAAGCCGCCCAGCGCCACAACTCGGCCCTGACGTTCTGGATTTCGCCCTGGTCGCCGCCCGCGTGGATGAAAATCAACCACAGCTACGCCGTGCGTAGCGACGCGAAGTACAACCAGCTGGCGCCCGCTTCGGACGTGGCGCTTTATGAAAACGGCGCTGAAAAAGACAAGGGCGTTTTCCCGGAGCGGCTGGCTGCCAACGACTACCTGATTCAGGACCCGCGCTACCTGCGCGCCTATGCTAATTATTTCTGCCAGTTCATCTCGGCTTACAAAGAGCAGGGCATTCCCATCACCACGGCCATGTTTCAGAACGAGGCGTGGAGCTACACCATCTACCCCGGTTGCGCCTGGACGGCGCCGGGCATCGTCCGCTTCAACACCGAGTACCTGGCCCCGGCCCTCCGGGCCCAGCACCCGGCGGTGGATTTGTACCTGGGCACCATCAACACCAACCGCTACGAAACCATCGACCAAGTGCTGGCCGACCCGCGCATGGCGCAGACTATTAAAGGGGTGGGCTTGCAGTGGGAGGGCGGGCAGTTGCTGGCCCGGCTGCGGGCCAAGTACCCGCAGTACCGCTACATGCAGTCGGAAAGCGAATGCGGCTGGGGCGCGTTCGACTGGAAGGCGGCCGAGCACACCTTTGGCCTAATGACGCACTACCTCGGCAACGGCTGCGACGAATACACCTTCTGGAACGCCGTGCTGGCCGACGGCGGCGTCAGCCCCTGGGGCTGGAAGCAGAACGCCCTGATTCGGGTCGACTCCAAAACCCGCACCGCCACCTACACCCCCGAGTACTACGCCGCGCGGCACTTTAGTCACTTCATCGGGGCGGGCACCACCATCGTGGCCTTCCGCGAGGGCACCGCCGACCAGCTGCCGGTACTGGTGGCCGCCACCGCGCCGGGCCGGTACGTGGTGGTGGCGGGCAACTTCGGCGCGACGTCCAAAACCGTGGCCGTGCGGCTGGGTGAGCGGTACCTAAGTGCGACGCTGCCCGCGCACTCCTTCAACACCTTTCAGGCGAAGTAAGAAGCAGCGATGCCGTGAAAACAGGGGCGCTTATTGCCGAAAATGGCCCCGCCAGCCCCTTCCCGGCGGGGTACCTTTGAAACAACTTCTCTGCTCTGATTACGTGCGCTTTTCCTCGCCTTTCCCACCCGCTCGTTCTTTTTTAGTTGCCGCACTGGCCGGGCTGGCGGTTGGGTCGGCCCATGCCCAGCCCGCCGCGCCGGCTGCCTTCGATACCCATGTGGCCCCGGCCGCTACCAAGCTGCCGCTGTTCGAAATCAAGCAGCCGGACAAGCAGCTCAGCCCCTTCACCGGCATGACGCGCCGGCACTGGCAGGACGCCGCCCGCTACCTGCTCACGGGCGCCTTCAGCTACGTGCGGACGCTGGACGACCCAATGCAATTCCCCAAGCAGCCGGGCAAAAGCTACCCGCGCAACGCCGGCCAGGTGCCCACCGAAAAGCTCGAAGGCCTGTGCCGCACGCTGTTCATGGCCGCGCCGCTGCTTAAGGAAGACTCCGGCCTGACGCTGAACGGCGTGAAGGTGGGCGACTACTACCGCCACCAGCTGGCCCAGCTGGTGAACCCGGCCAGCCCGTCGTTTATCCCGCATCGGGCCAAGGACGGCGGCCCCAGCCAGATTCTGGTGGAGTTTGGCGGGCTGAGCGTGGCCCTGTTTGCGGCGCCCGAAATCCTGTGGGACCCGCTACCCGCGGCCACCAAAGAAGCCCTGGCCGCCACCATGCTCAGTTACGGCGACGGCCCCACCGTGCCCCAGAACTGGCGCTACTTCAACATTTTCATCCTGAGCTTTTACCAGAGCCGGGGCTACGCCGTCAACTCAACGTTGATGGAAGAATACCTGCAAAAGCAGCTTACTCACTACAAGGGCGAGGGCTGGTACGACGACGCGCCGACCTTCGACTACTACAGCATGTGGGCCTTCCAGATGTACGGCCGGCTGTGGAGCGAGTACTACGGGCGCCAGCACTACCCGGCGGTGGCGGCGCAACTGGCCGCCAATTTCGCCCCGCTCAAAAACAATTACCCCCACCAGTTCGGGCGCGACGGCAGCATGGTCATGTGGGGCCGCAGCATCAGCTACCGCTTTGCGGCGGCGGTGCCCTTCCCGCTGATGGGCCTGCAGCCCGAGCCCGGCACCAACTTCGGCTGGATGCGGCGCATTGCCTCGGGCTCGCTGCTGCAATTTTTGCAGAACCCCGATTTTTTGCAGGACAACATCCCCACGCTGGGCTTCTATGGGCCGTTCGAGCCGGCCGTGCAGGCCTACAGCTGCCGGGGCAGCGTGTTCTGGCTGAGCAAGGCCTTTCTGGGCTTGCTGGTGCCGGCCAGCAGCCCATTCTGGACGGCCACCGAGAACGAAGGGTCCTGGGCCAGCGAGATGAAGCCGGGCACAGTTTTCAACAAGTTCGAGCCCGGCCCCAACTTCCTCGTGACCGACTACCCCAACAGCGGCGCGGCTGAAATCCGCGACGCCCCGCGCCAGCCGGCTAGCGACGCCAACCGCGGCAACGAGAACTACAACCGCCTGAGCTACAACAGCGCCTTTCCCTGGCAGGCCGACGGCCCCAATGGCGAAGTGGCCATGAGCTACGTGGCCCGCGCCCCGGGCGGCCAGTGGGAGGCCCTGCGCCTCTACACCTTTCGCCGGTTCGAAAACGGGGTATACTACCGCGACGCCGAACTGGAAAAGAACAAGGCCGTGAAGCTGCAGCTAGCCGAAATGCCCCTGTCCGACGGCATCCTGCGCGTCGACCGCTGCCAAGCCACCGAAGCCACACCGCTGCGCCTGGGCCACTACGCCCTGCCCAACCTCACCGGCAAAATCAAGCGCAGCACCCGCCGCCTGCACGGCCGCGAGGTGCAAATCATCGACAACGGCACCTGGCAGCTGGCGCTGGTGGCGCTCAGCGGCTGGGACCACCTCGAAGCCGTGGACGCCACCGGCCTGAACCCCGTGCGTCCCGCCAGCACCGTCCTCAACGCCGTGGCCACCGCCCCGGCCCACGCACCGCAGCTTTTCGCCACCCTGATGCTCTGGAAGCAGTCGGGCCGGAAATGGACCGATGCCGAGCTGGGCCCCGTGCAGCAGGTGGCGGCCGATGCTGCGGGCGGCGCCAAAGTAGAATTCGCCGACGGCAGCACCCGAACTATCACCTTCAATTCGACTTCTAATTCAACCAAATAACGAACGTACGGCTTCCTTTTCAGCGTGATGCAGGCGAATCGGCCTGCTGAGTGAGACCACGCGGCGGCGCACCCAGGCCGCCGTTGGCCGCGAGGAGGTGGGACTTTAAACGGCCACTGAAGTGGGGCCGTGCGTTCGTAAGGTTTTCAGCCATTTTCAACAGTGCGCAGCATCCCGTTTTCCGTTTTTCTGTTGCTGCTGGGCACTTGGCTGAGCGGCCCCGCCCGGGCCCAACGCTGGCCTGCTGACACCTTGCACGCGCCCGCCGCTGCGCTGCCGGGCCTGTATGCCGACCCCCACCTGGCCGCTTTCGGCAGTACTTACTACCTCTATCCCACCACCGACGGCATTGCCGGCTGGGGTGCCACGAGCTTCACCTGCTGGTCGTCGAAAGACTTGGTGAAGTGGACGAACGAGGGCGTCATCCTCGATTTGCCGCGCGACCTGACCTGGGCCGCCAGGAACGCCTGGGCCCCCGCCATTGCCACCAAAGGCGGCAAATACTACTTCTATTACTCGGCCGCCCAAAGCATCGGTGTGGCCGTGGCCGACCGGCCCACCGGCCCGTTCAAAGACCCGCTGGGCAAGCCGCTGGTGGCCAAAAGCCAGTTTCGGGGCCAGATGATTGACCCCATGGTGCTGGTCGACGACGACGGCAGCGCCTACCTCTACTGGGGACAGGGCCAGTGCCACGCGGTGAAGCTGAACCCCGACATGGTGTCCTTCGACCCCGCCGCCGTCATCGAGTTCAAGCCGCCGGGCTACAACGAAGGCTCGTTCGTCTTCAAGCGCCAGGGCAAGTACTACCTTATGTGGAGCGAGTACGACACCCGCGACCCGCGCTACTCAGTGGCCTACGCCACGGCCGCCTCGCCGCTGGGCCCCTTCACCAAAGCCACTAAAAACCCGGTGCTGAAAGGCCGGGGCGTGGTGAAAGGCGCCGGCCACCACTCGGTGTTGCAGGTGCCCGGCACCGACCAATGGGTGGTGGCCTTCCACCGCTTCCACATCCCCGATGGCAACGGCTACAACCGCGAAACCTGCCTCGCGCCCCTGCGCTTCGATGCGCAGGGCAACATCCTGCCGGTCGATGTTTTCGAGCCGGTGAAGCCAACAAAAATCAAAGCCGCCGGCAAACGCCGGTAGCCCGTGCATGTTCCCTGTTCGCCCCCTCGTCCTCGCGTTTGCCCTGGTGGCTCCGCTGCTGGTTTCGGCCCAAGCCGGGCTTACCACCGTGCGCATTGACGACACCAAGCCCCAGCAGACCATTGCCCACTTTGGTGCTTCCGATGCCTGGGCCTGCCAGTTTGTAGGCATCTGGCCGGCGGCTAAAAAAGAGGCCATTGCCGACCTGCTGTTCAGCACCGCCACCGGGCCGGGCGGGCAGCCCAAGGGCATCGGGCTGTCGTTGTGGCGCGTGAACCTGGGAGCGGGCAGTGCCCAGCAGGGCGAGCAAAGCGGCATCAAGGACGAATGGCGGCGGGCCGAGTCGTTTCTGAACGCCGATGGCAGCTATGATTGGTCGCGTCAGGCAGGGCAGCAATGGTTTATGCAGGCGGCCCGGCGGCGCGGCGTGCATCAATTTCTGGGCTTTCTGAACAGCCCGCCCGTGGCCTTCACCACCAACCACAAAGCCTTCGCCACCAATAACCAGCCCAACCTGGACCCCGCCCGCAATGACGATTACGCCACCTACCTCGCCACCGTGCTACAAGGCCTACGCCGAAAAACCGGCATTACGTTCGACTACCTCAGCCCCGTGAACGAGCCGCAGTGGGACTGGAGCGACGGCGGGCAGGAGGGCAGCCCCTTCCGCAACGAGCAGGTGGCCGGCATCGCCAAGGCCCTGAGCCGCCAGCTGGTGGCCCAAAAATTGACCACCCAAATTGTAGTGCCCGAAGCCGGCAAGCTCGACTATCTGTTCGCGGTGGCCGACAAGCCGGACCGCGGCAACCAACTGGCCACTTTCTGGGGCGACAGCACGGCCGCTACCTACCTCGGTGCTACGCCCCGCGTGGCCCGCATCGGCGCCGGGCACGGCTATTTTACCACCTCGCCCTATGCGCAGGAAGTGAAGACCCGCCAGCAGCTGGCGGCCAAAGTGCAGGCCCTGCCCGGGCTGGCCTATTGGCAATCAGAATACTGCATCCTCGGCGATAACGGCGGCGAAATCAATGGCAACCCCCGCGACCTGGGCATCGCGCCGGCGCTGTATGTGGCCCGGGCCATCCACACCGACCTGGCCGTGGCCAACGCCACTTCCTGGCAGTGGTGGCTGGCCGTGTCGCCCTACAACTACAAGGACGGCCTCGTGTACATCGACAAAAACAAAACCGACGGCAACTACTACCCCAGCAAAATGCTGTGGGCCCTGGGCAACTACAGCCGCTTCCTGCGGCCGGGCACCGTGCGTTTTTCGACTAGCCTCGATGCACCGGCCGCAGGGAAATTATTGGTGTCGGCTTACCAGGACGCTAAAGGCAAGCAATTGATAACCATTGTGGTGAACGATGCTGACGCGCCTGCTGAACTACGTCTTCAACTGGCGCGGCGGCGCCTTGGCGCGGGCCGTAGCTACGTCACGTCTGCCACGGCCGACTTGCAGCCCGGCCCTGCCGTGGCGGCTGGGCAGGCCTTGCACATCGCGCCGCGCTCCATCACCACGTTGGTGAGTGAATTGCGGTAGCTTTGGCTGCGACGATAGGCTGATTTGTCTGTCATCCTGAGCGTAGCGAAGGACCTTATCTCGTTCGCATTAGCTGAGTTACTGCCAATGATTCTTCGGTGATAAGGTCCTTCGCTGCGCTCAGGATGA
Source organism: Hymenobacter convexus (assembly GCF_030580955.1). Classification (GTDB taxonomy): domain Bacteria; phylum Bacteroidota; class Bacteroidia; order Cytophagales; family Hymenobacteraceae; genus Hymenobacter. Next base: position 29,592 of record NZ_JAUQON010000001.1, read on the forward strand.
CAGCCGATAAAAAGACTTTTAACCACTCTTCTCTTCTCCACTTTCCCGTGCGCCTCTTATCCTCCCTCACCACTCTCCTGGCCGCCGCCCTGCCGCTGCTGGCCCCCGCCCAAACCGTGCAGCTTACCGTCCAGCCCGGCGACCCCAAGCTTCTCATCAGCAAACACATTCAGGGGCAGTTTGCCGAGCACCTGGGGCGCTGCATTTACGACGGCTTTTGGGTGGATGAGAAGCTGAACGTGCCCAAGCAGGGCCGCATTCGGATGGACGTGGTGCAGGCGCTGCAGCGCATTCACGTGCCCAACCTGCGCTGGCCCGGCGGCTGCTTCGCCGATACCTACCACTGGCACGACGGCGTGGGCCCCGCCGCCCAGCGCCCCAAGATGCTGAATCTGTGGTGGGGCAACACCCTGGAAGATAATAGCTTCGGCACGCACGAGTTTCTGGAGCTGTGCCAGCTGCTCGGCACCGAGCCCTACTTGGCGGCCAACGTGGGCAGCGGCACCGTGCAAGAAATGGCCGGCTGGATGGAATACCTCAACTCGAACGAGGACACGCCCCTGGTGCTGGAGCGCCGCCGAAACGGCCACCCCGAACCCTATAAGGTGAGCTGGTGGGGCATCGGCAACGAAAGCTGGGGCTGCGGCGGTAACATGACCGCCCAGTACTACACCGACGTGTACAAGCGCTACGCCACCTTCGCCCACGACTACCCCGGCACTAGGCTGAAGAAGATTGTGAGCGGCGCCAACGGCGACGACGCCAACTGGACCGAGACGTGCATGAAAAACATCCCGCTCAACCAGATGTGGGGCCTCACCCTGCACCAGTACACGCTGCCCACCGGCAGCTGGAGCGGCAGCAAGGGCAAGGCCACCGGCTTCGGCGAAGACCAGTACTTCAGCACCCTGCGCAACTGCCTGCGCATGGACGCCATCGTGGCCCGCCACGCGGCCATCATGGACAAGTACGACAAGGACAAGCGCGTGGCCCTGCTGGTAGACGAGTGGGGCGTGTGGACCGACGTGGAGCCCGGCACCAACCCCGGCTTTCTGTACCAGCAAAACTCCCTGCGCGATGCGCTGGTGGCCGGCACCACCCTCAACATCTTCAACAACCACTGCGACCGGGTGAAGGGCGCCAACCTGGCCCAGGCCGTGAACGTGCTGCAGGCCGTCATCCTCACCGATAAGGAAAAGATGCTGCTCACGCCCACCTACCACGTCTTCGACCTCTACCAGGTGCACCAGGACGCGGAGTTTCTGCCCGTGCAGTTCAGTAGCCCCGACTACGTGTTCGGCAACGAGAAAATCCCGGCCCTGAACGCCTCCGCCTCGAAAGACAAGAGCGGCGCCGTCCATATTTCCCTCGTCAACCTCGACCCCAACAAGCCCTTGACTATCGAAACCTCCCTGCCCGGCGTGAGCTGGAAAACCGTGACCGGCCGCGTGCTGACCTCGGCGAAAATCAACGACTACAACACCTTCGACAAGCCCAACACCGTAGCCCTGGCCGATTTTAAAGGCGCCAAAAAGAAGGGCGACAAGCTGGCCGTGACGCTCCCGGCCAAGTCGGTGGTGGTGCTGGAATTGAAGTAGAGGATGTCGCGCTGGCAGCGCGGGCGCCTCACCCCTTGACCCCCTCTCCTCAGGGAGCGGGGGCACCGGACTTGCGCGTTTACGAACCGTTGAACGCACCCCCTCTCCCTGAGGAGAGGGGGCCGGGGGGTGAGGCGCCACGTCAGAACAAGTCACTGGAACTATATGAACATGAATATGAGAACCAACTGGCTGGCCTTCCTATTCGCCATCCTCCTCCCCACTCTGGCCGCTGCCCAGCCGGCCCGTTCCATCCGCCTGCAGGTGCCGCTGGATTCCATTCAGCTGAGCGACCCGTTTATTCTGGCCGATAAGAAGACGCACCTCTACTACATGACCGGCACCGGCGGCCTGCTCTGGAAAAGCCGCGACCTGAAGCGCTGGGACGGCCCCTACGCCGTGGCCCAGCCCGACCCCGCCTCCTGGATGGGCCCGAAGCCCATGATTTGGGCGGCCGAAATTCACCCCTACAAAGGCAAGTATTACTACTTCGCCACTTTCACTAACGAAGCCCTGAAAATCAGCGCCACCGACGGCCGCCAGCTGGACCGCCGGGCCTGCCACGTGCTGGTGAGCGACCGGCCCGACGGCCCTTACAAGCCCATGCGCGACGCCACTTACCTGCCCGCCAACCGCCTGACGCTGGATGCCACGCTCTGGGTGGAAAAGGACCAGCCCTACCTCGTGTACTGCGATGAATGGCTGAACGATATGAACGGCACCGTGGAGAAAATTGCCCTCAAGCCCGACCTGAGCGGCACTACGGGCGAGGCCCAGGTGTTATTCCGCGCCACTGACTCGCCCTGGAGCCGCGAGGACCCGCGCTCCGGCCCCGCGCGGCCCAATAAAGTGACCGACGGCCCTTACGTCTTCCGCACCGGCACCGGCCGCCTGGGCATGGTCTGGACCAGCTGGATTTATGACGTGTACACCCAGGGCGTGGCCTATTCCACCAGCGGCACTCTGGCCGGGCCCTGGACACAGGAGCCCAGCCCCATCACGCCGCCCAACTTCGGCCACGGCATGCTGTTCAAGTCCTTCGAGGGCAAGTCGCTGATGGCCATTCACAGCCACCGCAGCGAGGGCGGGCGCTACATCCGCGTGCCCCACCTGTTCGAGGTAGATTTGACCGGCGACAAGCTGGTGCTGGGCAAGGCTTATCGGCCTTGACTGTGCCGGTAGAGAGTGAAAAGCACGTCATGTCGAGTGCAGTCGAGACATCTTGCGTGTTGTCACTAATTCAATCAGCTGGCTCCCCTCTCCTTTGGGAGAGGGGCCGGGGGTGAGGCGCCACGCCAGAACGAAGCACGCAAAATGTCTCGGCAAGCTCAATAAGACGTGCTTAACAGGCTAAAAATCACGGGGCGAATATGCCCCCTTTTTTTACGCGAAATGCCCCCGTTGCTGGCTCATGGGCCGAAGTAGTATTGTCTGGCGAAAGCAAGGTCGGGTTGAAACCGGCCGCCGCCTGACGTTTCCACTTCCACCATTTTCCCCACCCAGCAATGGTAAACTTTTCCCCTCAACGGGCGCCGTGGCGGCGTCCTATCTATCTGTTAATGACCCTGGCCTGGGCCTGGCTGGCCAGCACGGCCGCCCTGGCCCAATCGACGGCCAACGACCTGACGGCCGCCTGGCTCGGCACCATCGACCAGGCCAATTTGCAGGTGACCGGCCTGCCCGCCAACGGTCGGGTGGCGCAGCTGCTTTCGGGCAGCCAGTACTCGGCCGGCGCCACTATTAAAGTGGTGAATGGGGCCGGCGTGCCGGTAGCCAAGAATACGGTGCTCGCCAGCGGCCTCAGCATCGTGGTGACCAGCGCCAGCGGTGCCCCCAAGAGCTATGCGTTGCAAGCCAACGGCGCGGCCCTGCCGGTGCAAACCGTCAGCAACGCCCCCAGCAGCACGCAGGCCAGCATCACGAACAGCATCCTGAGCATCAGCGGGGACTCGGAGTATCACTTCACGGGGAGCAACCCGCTGCCGGGCACGATGATAGATATGCAGGGCGACAACGTGTGGCTGTATTTTGAGGGCGTGCGGCCGTCGAAGTTCAACCAGCGGCTGCTGGCGCAGGTGACGGTGAACGGCCAGCGCGCCCAGATTGACACCACCGTGCGCCTGGTGCAGTACCTGCAAGGATGCGTACTCATCAGCCAACCCGCTACTTACCAGCCGTTGCAGGCCTACACCGCCGCCAGCCTGGGCGGCAGCGCCATGCAATTTGACCAGTATACTTACTACAAAACGGCCGAGCTAGGCGCGTTCAACAACGCCATTGCGTCGTTCCGGCTGAAGAAGGGATACATGGCCACCTTCGCCGAAAATGAGGACGGCACGGGCGCCAGCAAGGTGTACATCGCGCCCGATAACGACATTACCATCAACACGCTGCCGACGAATCTGCAAGGTAAAATCTCGCTGGTGCGGGTGTTTCCGTGGGCCTGGGTGAGCAAGAAGGGCTGGTGCAGCGCCCCGCTGCTCGGCGACTCGCTGCACGCGGCCTGGAACTACAACTGGAACAACAACGGCCAGTCGACGCTGGACATGGAGTACGTGCCGATTCGGCAGACGCAGTACTGGCCCGGTTTTGCTACGACGAACGCCAAGAAGAAGGTGACCCACCTGCTGGGCTACAACGAGCCTAATTCGACCCAACAGGCCAACATGAGCCCCCAGACGGCCATGCTGAACTGGCCCGGCCTGCTGCAATCGGGTCTGCGCGTGGGCTCGCCGGCCCCGACGGACGGCGGCGCCAGCTGGCTGTATTCCTTCATCGACAAGGCCGACTCGGCCGGCTACCGGGTCGACTACGTGGCCATTCACTTCTACCGGGGCTGCCAGACGGCCTCGCAGTTCTACGGCTTTCTGAAAGCCATTTATGACCGCACCAAGCGGCCCATCTGGATTACGGAATTCAATAACGGCGCCAACTGGACCAGCTCGACGGGCTGCCCCAAGCCGACGTATGCCGAGGAAGCGGCCAAGATTCAGAGCTTCATCACGATGCTCGACACGGCGCGCATTGTGGAGCGTTACTCGCTGTACCAGTGGGTGGAAGACACGCGCAAGATGTTCGTGACCGACTCGGACCCCAGCTCCATCACGCCGGCCGGCATTGTGTACCGCGACAAGATTTCGCCCATGGCCTACGACCCCACGCTGGTGCCGCCCACCGTGAGTGTGCCCGTGCCGGTGCCCTTCGGGCGCGGCAACCTGGCCGTGACGCGCTACGGCAGCAGCTCCTGGACGGGCGGCACCGGCGCCACGCTGCCGGTGTACATCGACGAGTTTGCGCCCGTGAGCGGGCCGCTGTATTCGGCCGGACAGCTGATGCGGACCGTGAATATTCCGACCGCGAACTACGGGGCCAACTTCGGCTACGTGGGCTCGGCCATGAAAGCCAACGCCGACGGGGCCATCGGCATCTCGCCCGACCGCACCAAAATGGCCATTTCGGGCTTCAACTCGGCCACCGGCAACACCAACGTGAATGGCGGCACCTCGCCCCGCGTGGTGGCCATTCTGGACGCCGACGGCAACCTCGACACCCGCACCGGCTTCTCGGACGGCAACAGCCAGCCCATGCGCACGGCCACCGTCACGGACAGCGCCACGGTGTACATCGCCTACGGCAACAACAGCTACGGCCTGCGCCACGCCTCGCTGCCCCGCACCGTGACCAACACGCCGCAGACGCGCACGGGCGTCACCATCTTCCCCACTATCAGCCTCAAAAAGCTGGCCGTATACGAAGGCAACCTGTACTTCACCACCTCCACCGTGCCGGGCGCGGCTTCGACCTCCGGCGGGCCGGTGGCGCCGACGACCACCAAGGTGATGCGCCTGAACGGGATGCCGGGCCGGGCTTCGACGCCCGTCACGCTGCCGGGCCTGCCGGCGCCGTCGTCGACCTCGCAGCCGGGTGGCTTCGTCATGTTCGACGTGAACCCCAACGTGCCGGGCTTCGACCTGCTCTACTACACCGACGACACGCCCACGCCCACGCTCAACAAGTACACCTTCAACGGCACTACCTGGACGGCGCGTGGCACCTTCACCATCACGGGCCTGAACGACAACCTGCTGCGCGACATGACCGGCACGCTGGTGCGCGGCGTGCCCACGCTGTACGGGGTGAGCTATACGTCCATCGTGCGCCTCGAAGACCGGGCCACCACCTACACGCTGGCCAATCCGGCCTTCACCAACAACCTGAGCGTGACGCAGACGGTGCTGAAAAACAATGCCGCCAGCACCACCTACGCCTACCGTGGCATCGCCTTCACACCCGGCACCCGCGACTCGCTTTACGTGCGCGTGCCCCAGACCATCACCTTCAACCCCATTGCCGACCAAATGCAGGGCGCGGCCGATTTTTACCCCAACGCCACTACCACCTCGGGCCTGCAGCTGGGCTACGCCACGTCTGATTTGAACGTGGCCACGGTGAACAACGGCCTCATCAGCATCGTGGGGTCGGGCACGGTCACCATCACCGTAAGCCAGCCCGGCGACTTCAAATACCTAGGTGCCACGCCGGTGTCGCGCACCTTCACGGTGCTAAGCGACCTCACCGTGGCCGCCGGCCAGCAGATGAACATGAGCACCAGCAGCCGCTACGGCAACGTGTTGGTTCAGGGTGAATTGACCCTGAGCGCCCCGCTCGCGGCGGCCGGCACTATCACGGTAGCCAGCGGCGGCATGCTGAACACCGGCTGCCAGGCCATCACCGGCGCGGCCGATTTCCGGGTGGAAGCCGGCGCGGAACTGCGCGTGTGCGACGCGGCCGGCATCATGCCCACCGGCGTGATGAGCGGCGCGGTGCAAACCACCGGCACCCGCACCTTCAGCCCCGACGCTAGCTATGCCTACCTGGGCACCGTGGCGCAGCAAACCGGCCTCGGCTTGCCCGCCGAAGTGCGCGGCCTGCTGGTGCAAAACCCGGCCGGCGTGACGCTGAGCGCGCCCTTGCAGGTGCATCAGCTGGTGCGCCTCACGCAGGGCAACCTGAGCTTGGGCACCCAGCCCCTCACGCTGCTTTCCGACGCCAGCGGCACGGCCCTGGTCGACAACACCGGCGGCGCAGTGCTGGGCACCGTGACCATGCAGCGCTATATCGACCCCACATTGAACTCCGGCCCGGGCTACCGCCACTACAGCGCCCCGGTGAGCAACACGACGGTGAATGATTTGGCCACCAGCGGCTTCGCGCCGGCCGTGGCCGGCAGCGCCTTCCCCACCGTGTACGGCTACGACCAGAGCCGCCTGACTTCCGCCGCCAATTTCTTCGACCAGGGCTGGGTGGCTCCGGCCGCACTCAGCACGCCGCTGGCTGTGGGCCAGGGCTACACCGTGAACCTGCCCGCCACCGAGCTGGTGGACTTCGTAGGCACGCTGAACAACGGCAATATTAATCTAAACCTGACGCGCGGCGTGCCCTCCGAAGCCGGCTGGCAGCTGCTGGGCAACCCCTACCCGGCCCCGCTCGACTGGAGCACGGTGACGGTGCCCGCCGGCCTGGGCAGCGCCATGTATGTGTACCAGAGCACCGGCCAGTATGCCGGCAGCTACCGCAGCTATGCCAACGGCATCGGGCAGTCGCCGCTGATTCCGGCGGGCCAGGGCTTTTTTGTGCGGGTGAACACGGCGGGCGCCACGCCCACGCTGGCCCTCAGCAACGCCAACCGCGTCACCACCTTCGGCGCCCAGCCCGCCATGCAGCGCGGTGCCGGAACCCGCCCGCTGGTGCAACTGCAGTTGAGCAGCGCGGCCGGTGCGGCCGATGACGCCTACGTGTACTTCGAAGCCGGCGCCACCGCCGGCCCCGATGCCCGCTACGACGCGCCCAAGCTGCGCAACGTGGGTTCTGCTGCCCTGAACGTCTTCTCGCTGGCAGCTGGTACGGAGCTGAGCATCAATGGCCTGCCGCAGCCGGGCGCGCAAAGCCTGGTGGTGCCGCTGGGCGTGGCCGTGTCCCAGGCCGGCACCTACACCCTCCGCGCCGAGCAGCTGCTGAACCAGACCGGTAGCGTGGCCCTGCGCGACGCCCTGACCGGCACCGTGCTCCCGCTGACCGCCCAGGCCACTTACCGTTTCTCGGTAGCGGCCGGCGCGTCGGCTACGGGCCGCTTCTCGCTGCTGTTTGGCCCGCAGCAGGTGCTGAGTATGACCAACGCCCTCAGCCAGCAGGTGACGCTCTTCCCGAACCCGGCCCACGGCGAGGTGCAGCTCAGCCTGCCCGCTGTCCTGCAGTCGGAAGTCCTGAAGGCTGACGTGCTGAATGCTCTGGGCCAGACGGTGCTCACGCGCACGCTGCCGGCCGGGGCGCTGCGCCTGCTGCCGCTCGGCGGGCTGGCTGCGGGCGTGTACACGGTACGCCTGGCCACCAGCCAGGGCACCATTAGCAAGCGCCTGCTGGTGCAGTAGCCGGCCGTTTTTGTCTCTGGTTTTCCCCTTTTCCCCAAATGGCCCCTGGCCGTTTGGGGAAAACTCCGGGTCTCACCCATACTTATCCCCAACAACATGCTTTATCAGTCACATTCTCGTTGCCGAACCTTGCTGATAGCCGGTTTGCTGCTGGGCGGGGCCACTCTGCAGGCGGTGCAGGCCCAGCCTAGCTCAGGCGGGCCCGGGCCCGGCACCCCACCGGCCATTACCGATGCGCCCCTCGATGGCGGAGCTTCGCTGCTACTGGCATCCGGCGTTGGCTACGGCCTGGCGCGGCTGCGGCGGGTGCGAGGCCTGAAAAAGGCAGCAGGCGTTTAATGAAGCGTACTGTCGTCTTGGACGGTCTGTGTGGTTCGTGCCCCGGTGCCTTTTGCAACTGGAGCAGCTGCCACGCCTGAGCCGGCTAGCGCTGCGTTTCTCATCCCAATAGCAGGGCTGGTTGACTTCGCGTCGGCCAGCCCTGTTGCTTTTAGGGCATGGCCCCTGCATCGTTCAGGCGCTTTTTAGCGGGTGCAGCCCGAAAACTACCCCTCTATTTCCCAAAATGTCCCCCCTGGCCGGAAAGCCGCAGCGGTAGTATTGTGATGCTATTACTGCCCGACTGATTCTATAAAACAAGCACCGGCTGCGTACCTCTTTTCCACCCCATCCATGTCCGTTTTTCACTGCTTCACCGCTGCCTTGCTCCTGACCGGCGGCGTGGCCCTGGCCCAAGCTGCCCCGCCCAACGAATGGGAAAACCCCCAGGCCGTCGACCAGAACAAGGAGAAAGCCCACGCCAGCTTCATGGTGTATGACAAGGCCGCCGACGTGGCCGCCAACCACTACGCCCGCTCGCCCTACTACCAAAGCCTGAACGGCACCTGGAAATTCAGCTACGTGGCCCGGCCCGACCAGCGGCCGATGGATTTCCAGCAGCCCGGCTTCGATGATGCCGGCTGGAAAACCATTGCCGTGCCCTCCAACTGGGAGATGCAGGGGTTTGGCGTGCCCATTTATACGAATATCACCTACCCGTTTCCGCGCAACCAGCCGTTCATTGACGGGAAAGACAACCCGGTGGGCACCTACCGGCGCAGCTTCACGGTGCCGGCCGGCTGGGCGGGGCGCGAGGTGCTGCTGAATTTCGGCTCCATCTCAGGCTACGCGGTGGTGTTTGTGAACGGGCAGCGCGTGGGCATGAGCAAGGTGGCCAAGTCGCCGGCCGAGTTCGACATCACGCCCTACCTCAAGCCGGGCGAAAACGCGCTGGCCGTGCAGGTATTCCGTTGGCATGATGGGTCTTATTTGGAAGACCAGGACTTCTGGCGCGTCTCGGGGCTTGACCGCGACGTGTACCTCTACAGCCTGCCGAAGCAAACCATCTGGGACTTCTTCGCCCACGCCGGCCTCGACCCCAGCTACAAAAACGGCCAGTTCGCGGCCGACGTGACGCTGCGCAACTTCGCGCCCGCCGCCGGCGCGGCCGGTAAGCTGACGGTGGAAATACTAGACCCCAGCGGCAAAACCGTGCTGCGCCAGCAGCAGCCCGCGCCCGCCCTGGCCGCCAGCGGCACCCAGACGGTGAAGCTGGCCGGCACCATTAAAAACGTGCGGCCCTGGAGCGCCGAAATCCCCACGCTCTACCAGTGCCGCCTCACGCTGGAGGACGCGCAGGGCAAGCCCCTGGCCATGACCGGCTGCGCGCTGGGTTTCCGCCAGGTTGAAATCAAAAACGCTCAATTGCTGGTGAACGGGGTGCCCGTGGAAGTGCACGGCGTGAACCGCCACGAATGGGAGCCCACCACCGGCCGCGTGGTGACCGAGGCCGGCATGCGCAAGGATTTGGAGACGATGAAGCGCTTCAACATCAACGCCGTGCGCACCAGCCACTACCCCGATGACGAAATGTGGTACCGCCTCTGCGACGAGCTGGGCATGTACCTCGTGGACGAGGCCAACATCGAAACCCACGCCTACGGCGCCGAATGGCAAAACTGGTTCGACAAAAACCAGCACCCCGCCTACCGCCCCGAGTGGAAAGCCGCCCACCGCGACCGCATCGACCGGCTGGTGGAACGCGATAAAAACCACCCCTCGGTCATCATCTGGAGCCTGGGCAACGAGTGCGGCAACGGCCCGGTGTTCCACGAAGCCTACACCTGGCTGAAACAGCGCGACCCCAGCCGCCCCATCTCCTTTGAGCAGGCCGGCGAGGACGTGAACACCGACATCGTGGCCCCGATGTACCCCGGCATGGGCTCGATGCGCCGCTACGCCGAGGCCACCGACAAGAAGCGCCCCTACATCATGTGCGAGTACGCCCACTCGATGGGCAACGGCCAGGGCAACTTTCAGGAATACTGGGACTTGATTCGGGCGCACCCGCACATGCAGGGCGGCTTCATCTGGGACTGGGTCGACCAGGGCATTCCGGTGAATAACTACGGCGCGCCCTTCTGGGCCTACGGCGGCGACCTAGGCGGCTACAACCTGCAAAACGATGAAAACGGCTGCGCCGACGGCCTTGTGACGGCTGACCGCAAGCCCCACCCGGGCCTGTACGAAGTGAAAAAGGTGTACCAGGACATCCGCTTCAGCGCCGCGCAGCCTGCTTCGGGCCGCATCACGGTGCTCAACGGCTTCTCCTTTCGAAACCTGGACAACTACGCCTTTCGCTGGGAGTTGCTGAAAAACGGCGCGGCCGTGAAAACCGGCACTTTCGCGGCCAGGCCCGCGCCGGGCAAGCAACAGGAGGTAAAGCTGGATTTGCCCAAGCTGAGCACCGAGCCCGGCGCCGAGTACGTGCTCAACGTATTCGCCCATACCAAAGCGGCTGATGCGCTGATACCAGCCGGCCACGAGGTGGCCCGTGAGCAGTTCCGCCTCACGCCTGCGGCCGCCTACTTCACGCGCCCGGCCGTGGCCGCCACCGGCCTGCAAATCAAGCGCGAGGGCGACAAGCTGGCGTTTACTTCGGGCGAGGTGAGCGGCGAGTTCAACACGGCGCAGGGCCGCCTGAGCAACTACCGCCGCGGCAGCAACCAGGTTATCGGCCAGTACCCGGAGCCTTATTTCTGGCGCGCGCCGACTGATAATGACTTCGGCAGCAACATGCCGCAACGGCTGGGCGTGTGGCGCACGGCCCACGCGGCCCGCAAGGTGCAGCGCGTGACGGTGGGGGAGGAGTCGGCCGCCGGCCTGCCCATCAAGGTCGAATACCTGCTCACCGACATCAACGTGCCCTACACCGTGGCCTACCTCATCCATCCCGACGGCGCCGTGAACGTAACCGCCTCAATGGACATGACCGGCCACGACCTGCCCGAGCTGATGCGCTTCGGCATGCGCATGGAGCTGCCCGGCCGCTACAACAACCTGAGCTACTACGGCCGCGGGCCCTGGGAAAATTACCAGGACCGCAACACCGCCACCTTCCTGGGCGTGTTCCGCGACTCGGTGCGCAATCAGTACCCGAACGTGTACATCCGCCCCCAGGAGGCTGGCTACCACACCGATGCCCGCTGGCTCGCCCTCACCAACGCCACCGGCCAGGGCCTGCGCATCGAAGGCGCCCAGCCCCTCAGCTTCAGCGCCCTCGACGTGCGAACCGAGGAACTGGACCCCGGCCTCACCAAAAAACAGCAGCACACCAGCGACGTGAAGCGCCACGACCGGGTGTTCCTGAACGTGGACCTGAAGCAGCGCGGCGTGGGCGGCGACAACAGCTGGGGCGCCTACCCCCACGACCAATACCGCCTGCTCGACAAAACGTATTCGTACAGCTACACCCTGCGGCTGGTGGACGAGAAGGCGCCTCAAGCGGGGGCGGGTATGTAAAAGCGCGGCATTTCGCATCTCGTAGTTGAACGACCGGTACCTTGACGGCCAGACATCATTTTTAAGGAGATGTCGTTCAACTATGGGCGCGAAGTGTCGCGTCTCTACATCGTGCCAACAACCCGACATCCCCTCGCCATGCGCCACAACTGGATTCCCTCGCTGCTTCTGACCACTTGTTGCTTGGCTTGGCTACCGAGTATGGCGCAACCAGCAGCAGTAGCGCCCATTGCCCCTAAGTTGGCTACCGTTTTACCGGATGCTCCGGTGCACCAGAGCGTGGCGGTCACTCCGCAGCCACCGGATGCAAGACCGGCGCCTGCGGCTGCCTTGGTGCGCCCGGTTGCTGCGCCGGGGCCATTGGTGCTTTTGAACTCTTCGATTGTCATCGACCTCACCAACCCGGCAATCAACCCAAATGACATTGACAAGCTGAGGATTTATAAAGGTGCCGATGCGCCGCCGCAGTGGCGTCCGCTTACAGCCTACGGCATTATTGATATCACGATGAAACGCAAGGCGAAGCTGAAAGTGACCAGTCGCTCTCTCGCCCAGATTGGGCGTAGCTTGGCTTTGCTAGGCACAATCAGCTACGCGGTTAATGGCATGCCGGTGGCCGGAACCGACCTGCGCATTGCCAACGACGCCATCGAGCGCATCGACATTACGCGGGCCGCTGCTTCGAGCCTCGACGTGCTGGTTGATATCCGAATTATTAACCGCATCCCGCCGCCCTTGCCTCCCGACCCATCTGGAAAACCACGGATTCTGATTCGTGGCACGGCCTCGCTTTAAATCACCCCATTACTTGATGCTTCCTTTTCGATTTGCCGGTTGCCTGTTGCTGACGCTCTTGGGCGGTAGCATTATTCAGCCCAACGCGGCGCAGGCCCAAACGCCCGTCGGCCTGGGCTGGGCCAAAAACAACGTGAACGGCGCGGTATTCCGCAAAAACTCCGTCGTGACGCAGGGTCGGGACCAGTACACGGCCTACTACGACTCCACCGGCTACGTGACGCTGGCCAAACGCCGCCTGCCCGCCGGCCCCTGGCAGGTGCAGCGCACTGCTTACAAAGGCAATGTGAAGGATGCCCACAACGTCATCAGCCTGATGGCCGACGGCGCCGGCTACCTGCACCTGAGCTTCGACCACCACAACAACCCCCTGCACTACTGCCGCAGCAAAGCCCCCGGCTCGCTCGAAATGGGCCCGCTCGAAGCCATGACCGGCCAGCAGGAGCAGAAGGTGAGTTACCCGGAGTTTCACCGTTTCCCCGGCGGCGATGTGCTGTTCATGTACCGCGACGGCGGCTCCGGCAACGGCAACCTCGTGCTGAACCGCTACGCGGTGAAGACGCAAAAGTGGACGCGCCTGCACAGCATACTCATCGACGGCGAAGGCAAGCGCAATGCCTACTGGCAGGCCTGCATCGACGCGCGCGGCACCATCCACGTCTCCTGGGTGTGGCGCGAAAGCCCCAACGTGGCGTCCAACCACGACATGGCTTACGCCTGCTCGAAAGACGGCGGCCTGACCTGGCAGCGCAGCACCGGCGAGAAATACCAGATTCCCATCACCGAAAGCACCGCCGAGTACGCCGCCCGCATCCCCCAAAACAGCGAGCTAATCAACCAAACGGCCATCACGGCAGACGCGGCGGGCACGCCCTACATTGCCAGCTACTGGCGGCCGACCGGCACGCAGGTGCCCCAGTATCAGATTATTTATAAGGCCGGAAAAATCTGGAAAACTGCGCAGGTCAGCCAGCGCACCACGCCGTTCAGTTTGAGCGGGGTGGGCACGAAGAAGATTCCGATTGCCCGCCCGCAGCTGTTGGTTTCAACGCAAAAAGGCCGCACGGCCGCCTACCTGCTCTACCGCGACGCCGAGCGCCAGGACCGCGCCTCGGTGCTGCAATGCCCCAACCTCAGTAAAAACCAGTGGACGCCCGCCGACCTCACTGCCAGCTCCGTGGGCAACTGGGAGCCCAGCTACGACACCGAGCGCTGGAAAGCCGAGGGCATCCTCAGCCTCTTCGTGCAGCGCACCGGCCAGGGCGACGGCGAAACCCTGGAAAACCTGCCCGCCCAGCCCGTGTACATTCTGGAGTGGAAGCCGGGCCAGCCGGTGCAGCCCGCCAGCATTGGCGCCGTAGTGCCGAGCGCGCCGGGCGGCGGCATCAAACCGCTCGCGCCGTCTTACGAGGGCTGGAAATTGGCCTGGGCCGACGAGTTCAACACGCCCGGCGCGCCCGACCCGAAAAACTGGCAGTTCGAAACCGGCTTCGCCCGCAACCACGAGCTGCAGTGGTACCAGCCCGACAACGCCCGCGTGGAAGGCGGCCAACTCGTCATCGAAGCCCGCCAGGAAACGCGGCCCAACCCGAACTACAAACCCGGCAGCACCGACTGGCGCACCAGCCGCCCCACCATCGAGTACACCTCGGCCAGCCTCAACACCAGCGGCCGACACCAATGGCAGTACGGCCGCTTCGAGATGCGCGCCCGCATCGATACCCGCCCCGGCCTGTGGCCCGCCTTCTGGACGCTGGGCGTGGACAAGCCCTGGCCCTCAAACGGCGAAATTGACATCATGGAGTACTACAAGGGCAACCTGCTGGCCAACGTCGCCTCCGGCACCGCTAGGCCCTACACCGCCAGGTGGCACTCCGAAACCAAGCCCGTCACCAGCTTCGCCGACCCCGCGTGGAGCCAGAAATTCCACGTCTGGCGCATGGATTGGGATGAAAAAGCCATCCGTCTCTACGTCGACGACCTGCTGCTGAACGAAACCCTACTCACCAATACCGTGAACCAGGACGGCACCAACTTCAACCCGATGATGCAGCCGCACTACGTGTTGCTCAACCTCGCCCTCGGCGGCGACAACGGCGGCCCGCTCACGGGTACCACGTTTCCCAGCCGCTACGAAATCGACTACGTGCGGGTGTACCAGCGGTAGGTTCATGGACAACTGCTAAAACAACCGAAAAGAACGGTCATAATTACCTAACTATAAAAAAGGCCCCTACCAACCGGCAGGGGCCTTTCTCATTCATAAAACCAGGCAGAAATTACTTCGCCAGCTTGGCTTTCAGGTTCTCGTCCAGCGCAGCCAGGAACTCCTCGGTGTAGAGGTAGTCGCGGCCGTGCTCCACTTTGTTGCCGTGGATGCAGACGGCAAGGTCCTTGGTCATTTTGCCGCTTTCCACGGTTTCGATGCAGACCTGCTCCAGGGCCTGGCAGAAGTCGATAAGCTCCTGGTTGCCGTCGAGCTTGCCGCGGAACTCCAGGCCGCGCGTCCAGGCGAAAATCGACGCAATCGGGTTGGTGCTGGTCGGCTTGCCGGCTTGGTGGTCGCGGTAGTGGCGCGTCACGGTGCCGTGGGCGGCTTCGGCCTCCATGGTGCCGCCGTCGGGCGTCACCAGCGTGCTGGTCATCAGGCCGAGCGAGCCGAAGCCCTGGGCCACGGTGTCGGACTGCACGTCGCCGTCGTAGTTTTTGCAGGCCCACACGAAGTTGCCGTTCCACTTCAGCGCCGAGGCCACCATGTCGTCAATCAGCCGGTGTTCGTAGGTGATACCGGCTTCCTTGAACTTGGCCAAGTAGTCCTGCTCATAAATCTCCTGGAAGATGTCCTTGAAGCGGCCGTCATACTTCTTCAGGATGGTGTTCTTCGTGCTCAGGTACAGCGGCCAGCCCTTCATCAGGGCCTGGTTGAAGCAGGCGTGGGCGAAGCCGCGGATGCTTTCGTCGGTGTTGTACATGGCCAGGGCCACGCCGTCGCTCTTGAAGTTGAACACCTCAAACGACTGCGCCTCTCCGCCGTCTTCGGGCTGGAAGGTGATGGTGAGCTTGCCCTTGCCCTTGGTCACGAAATCGGTGGCGCGGTACTGGTCGCCGAAGGCGTGGCGGCCGATGCAAATCGGGGCCGTCCAGTTGGGCACCAGGCGGGGCACGTTGGCCATCACAATGGGCTCGCGGAACACCGTGCCGTCCAGGATATTGCGGATGGTGCCGTTCGGCGACTTCCACATCTGCTTCAGGTTAAACTCCTTCACCCGCTCCTCGTCGGGGGTGATGGTGGCGCACTTGATACCCACGCCGTACTGCTTGATGGCGTTGGCCGCGTCAATGGTCACCTGGTCGTTCGTCTCGTCGCGGTACTCGATGCCCAGGTCGTAGTATTTGATGTCGAGGTCGAGGTAGGGCGTAATCAGCTTGTCCTTGATGAACTTCCAGATGATGCGCGTCATTTCGTCGCCATCGAGCTCCACTACGGGATTGGCTACCTTAATTTTAGTCATGGGTACGGGCTTGAGTAAGATGTTGTTGGAGTAGTGCACAGCCGACGAAACCGGGGTCGGCGGCCGGCTGGCCGCGCCATCCCGATTGCCTCGTGCGCTCTACAAAACTACAGCGGCCCGTTGCTGCGGCAGCATCGGCGCGCACGAAGGCCCAAATTTTTCACTTCCGGCCCGTCTTTTTGGACGCCTGCACCTGCTCATACGCCACGCGCTGCAATGCTACAGCCTGAGCGGGCGAAATGCCCAGCGCGGCGGCGGCCTGCTCGGCGGCGCCCAGCTTGCGCGGGTCCTTGCCGGTGAGCTCGGCGAAGAGCACGCAGGCATTGAGGTAGGCTCCCCACTGGCTGGGGTGGCGGCCGTCGGGCGCCCAGAGGTTCATTTTGCTAGCATCGGGGGCGTAGGGGTTGGGCATGGCCGCGCCGCTTCGGATGGCGCGCAGCCAGGCATCGCCGGCCGGGGCCACGCCCGCGATGCGGCCGTCGCGCCGGGCCAGGCCGTAGTAGGCTGCGTGCAGGTCGTGGGTCATCGAGTCGAGGGGCTGGCCGGCGTAGGTGGCGCCCGGCGTGTAGGTGATGTTGGCGTTGGCCCAGGTTTGGTAGAGGTAGACTTTGGCGGCTGGGTTGGCCTCGTGCACCGCCTGTTCCAGCTTGGTGCCGTAGGTGACGAACCGCTCGGGCTGGCCACCGTGGCGCGTCGGCAGCGGCCCGGTGCTGAGGTCGTGCATCACCACCACTTCCCACTTCGGCTGCCGGATGATGGCTAGTAGGCTGTCGTAATGAAACTGAAACGTCTGGCCGCTGAGAGCTTCAAGGTGTACCTCGTAATTCAGCCCGGCCTCATCGGTCATCTTCTTGAAAATGCCGGGAATGCCGCCCCAGGGCCCGGGCTCGTTCAGGTACTGGCGGTAGCGCTGCCCGTGGCGGTTGGGCGTGAAGTTTTCATCCGTAACGTTGGCCGCGTTGTAGTTGAGCACGGGCGGCCGGGCGCCGTGGAAAAAGCTATTGCCTACGAACAGGATAACCGTGGGTTTCTTCGGTGGCTTGGCGGCTTGAGCAGCGGGAGAGAGTAGGCCGCAAATGAAGAGGACAGCTAGTAAGTTCAGATAGCGCATGAAGCAGTTGGGAAGGATGTAGAGACGCAATACTTTGCGTCTCGTCGTTGCTGATGTTGTTATGATTGTGCGGTGTTACGGGGCTCTGGTCGTTCAACGACGAGACGCGAAGTGTCGCGTCTCTACACCGTTCAATTAAAATCCAGGTGCTTGTCAAAAAACGGCAGCACGTGCTGGAACATCCGCCCGTCGTGGCCCATGATGCGGCTGCCGTGCGTGCCCTCGTACTCTTCGGCCGTGTGGCGAATGCCGAACGACGCCAGCCATTGGCTGAACGTACGGCAGGTGGGCGGAATGTGGCGCACCTCGTCCTGCGCGCCCCAATCAAATACAAGAGCCCGTAACTGCCGCAGCGCCGCCGTATGTGTGGGCAGCAAATAGGTAGGCGTGCCTGCCACCCAGCGCGCCAGCGCGGCATCGCGCCGGGCCAGACTGTCGGCACCCAATGAGCCGGGCAGGTCGGCCCCGAACAGCGGTGCCTTCGGATTGGGCGAAAAGGCGCGCGACACCGCCACCGTGGACAGCACCGGGTGGCTGCGCAGGGCCTCGGCGGCATTCGTGGCGCGCAGGGCCTGCGGCAGGCCCGGGCCCGGCAGGTAGCTGGGGTGCGGCCCCACCAGCGCCGGGCTCAGCGCGTAGGCCGCCGCCCAGTTGCCGGGGTACTGCAGGGCCAGGCGCAGTGTGCCGCCGCCGCCCATGGAATGGCCGGCCAGCCCGCGGCTGCCGGGCCGGGCCAGCGTCCGGAACTGCTTGTCAATGAAGGTAATCAGCTCGCGGGCGGTGAAATCACCCCACGGCCCGTTGGTGGCGGAGTTCACGTACCAGCTGCCGCCGAAACGGGTCTGCTCATTGGGTACCACCATGATGAAGGGACGGATTTTGCCTTCGGCAATGGCCTGGTCGAGCAGCGGCTTCATGCCGTCTTTGTTGAAAATCAGGCTATCGTTCCAGGTGAAGCCGTGCAGGTAGTAGAGCACCGGGTAGCGCCGGGCGGGGTTGGCGTCGTAGCCGGCGGGCAAATACACACTCACGCGGCGGCGTGGGTTTTCGCCGCCGGGGTTGCCGCGCAGCAGCTTCGAGTCGAGGTAGGTGACGACCACGCGGCCAGCCGGCGGGCTGGTTTGGGCTTTGAGGCCGGGGCTGCTGAGTAGCACTAGCAGCAGGAGTAGCAGGGTTTTCAGGCTTGCATTGGGCTTCATTGTGCGGGCATCGGGATATAAAAGAACGGTCATGCTGAGCGGAGCCGAAGCATCTCTACCGCTTCGTTGCCCGGGCTTCTCACCAAACCCAGACGGCGAAGCTTTTCAGCAGTCATTCGTTGCAGCGAATGGATTACTACTGCGGTAGAGATGCTTCGACTGCGCTCAGCATGACGTTCTATGTAATTGTTATTTCTTCAATTCCGCCTTCAAGGCGGCGATGACGTCCGGGTTCGGCAGGCAGTTTTGGAACTTGATATTTTCCAGAATTTGGGGCAGCTCGGCGGCGCTTTTCACATCCACGATGTAAGGAGGCTTGATGCGCAGCAGAGCGGCAATGGGCTTGTCGTTGAAACGCTTATAGGTCCATTGGCACCAGCCGATTCCCACGCTGTTGAGGTTGCGGGCGGCTTCGCCCATCCACTGGGCCGAGTTTTCGCCGGTTTCGCCCACCCACACGGGCACGTTCTGGGTTTCGCGGAAGCGGAGCAGGTTGGCGATGGCGCCGAGCTGGTTGGCGTCGGGGTTGGTAGCGTCGAGGGCGTTGCTGAGCGGGTATTTGGGTAGGATGCTGTAGCGGTGCGAGTTATAAACCAGGTTTTCCTGGTGGGTGAAAGTGCGCTTCTCGATGGCGTTGTAGTTGTTGCCGTAGCCGTTGCCTTCGAGCAGCAGCAAGTGCTGGTCGCCCTCGCCGCGCACCGTGTTGATGAGCCGCTCCAGCATGGCCTGAATGGGCGGGTTGCCGCCGGGCACGTTGTTGGGCTCGTTCACGAGGTCGTATAGGGCAATGCGGCCGTCGTTTTTGTAGCGGCGCGCCAGCGTGGCCCACAGCCCGTTCGTCATGTCCTGAAACACGGGCTCCTTCCAGAAATCCAGCGGCTGCAGGGCATCAGCAATGTTGGAATCGGTGCCCTGGGCGCCGGGCGCGGCGTGCAAATCCAGCACCACGTAGAGCTTGTTGGCTGCGCACCAGGCCAGCGTTTTATCAATGATGCGAATAGCTTCCAGTTGGGCTGGCTTCTGGAAAAGCTGCCCGGCCTGCTGCCATTGCTTCAGCTTGTCCACGTACTCGGCATACGGCACCGTGCCGCGGATAACACCGTTGCGCACCGCCCGCTGCTGCCTGGTCAGGAACAAGTCGTAGTGCAGCGGCAGCCGGATGCAGTTGAAGCCCTGCTGCGCAATGAAGTTGATATCAGCCTTCGTAATAAAATTGTCGCGGTAGCGCTGGTAGAATCTCTCCACCGCCGCGTCGCTCATGCCGGCCTGGTAGAGCACCTTTTTCACCGAGCCCTGGGTGCCGCCGTAGCCGGGCTTCATCATGTAGCCTTCCTGCAGGAGCCAGCCGCCCAGGTTCATCCCTTGCAGCAGCACCTCGCGGTTCTGGGCGTCCACGATTTTGGGGCCGTCGGCGCGGAGCAGGGGCGTCTGGGCGAGGCCGGGGAGGACGGTGAGAAGGAGGAGCAGCAGTGTTTTCATGCGGAAAACGAAATCTGTTCGAACGTCATGTCGAGCGCAGTCGAGACATCTCGCGTGCTTCGTTCTGGCGGGCGCCTCACCCCCGGCCCCGGTTCGCTTGAAGCGCGAAGCCTCAGGGAGAGGGGTGCCAGACGTCAGTTTTTCTAGAACGCACCCCCTCTCCCTGAGGCTTCGCGCTTCAAGCGAACCGGGGCTGGGGGGTGAGGCGCTCCGCCTGAACGATACTCAAAAATCAGTTAACCACATCAGTTAACCACATAAGTAGCAATGGAATGCGCCGGGCTGGTCGTGGCCGCGGCCTGGCCTTTTATCCAGAGCTGAAACTCCTGGGGCTTGTCGCCGCTGTTCATCACCACCACGGCTAGCTTGCCGTCGGGGTTGCGGTAGGCGGTGGCTTGCAGCCAGTCGCGGTTGGTGGTGCTGGCCACGCGCCTGGCGCCGGGCCGGATAAACTTCGAGAAGTGGCCGATGTAGTAGTAGGCGCTGGTGTAAATCAGCTTGCCGGCCTTAGTGTCGCCGATGACGGGGGCGAAGCAGAAGTTGCCCACGTGGTTGGGGCCGCCGGTTTCGTCCAGCAGCACGTTCCAGTCGGTCCAGCCCACGGTGCCGGCGTTGAAGTCGCCAATCATCGACTGCCCGTACTTCTCGCCCAGGCTCCAGTCGTCCACTTTGGCCAGGTCGAATTTCTCCTTGCAGCCCTCGGTGAAAATCAGGTTGGTGTTGGGGAAAGCCTCGTGCACACGGCGCTCGTTGTCGAACAGCATGCCCGAGCCAGTCCAGGTTTCGTACCAGTGGTAGCCAATGCCCCACACGTACTTGGCGGCTTCGGGGTCATCCAGCACGGTGCTGGCGCGTTGGAACAGCAGGTCGCGGTTGTGGTCCCAAGCAATGAGCTTTTTGCCGCCCAGCCCGCCCTTGGCCAGCGTGGGCCCGAGGTAACCTTTGATGAAATCCCGCTCTTCCTCGCCGGTGAAAATGCACGACTCCCACTTCTGGGTGGCCATGGGCTCGTTCTGCACCGAGAGGCCCCAGATGGGGATGCCCATCTGCTCATAAGTCTTGATGAACTTCACGTAGTAGTCGGCCCAGGCCTGGCGGTACTGGGGCAGCAGCTTGCCGCCGTGCAGCATCTCGCCGTTGGTTTTCATCCAGCCGGGCGGGCTCCAGGGGCTCACAAACAGGGTGAGCTTGCCGCCGGCCGCCGCCATCACCTGCTTGATGAAGGGAATGCGGAACTGCTCGTCGTGCTTCACGCTGAAGGTTTTCAGCGCCGCGTCCTTGTCGGCCACATACGTGTAGCTACCGCTCGAAAAGTCGGAGCTGTGGATGCTGGTGCGCCCCAGCGTGTAGCCAATGCCTTTGGTGGGGCTGTAATAAGCCTGCAGAAATTCCTGCTGCTGCGCCTTGGGCAATTTGGCAAAGGTTTCGGCCGAGGCATCGGTCAGCGCCCCGCCAATGCCCAGCATAGTCTGAAAGGTGTGGCCGGGGTCAACGAACACGCACACCTGCGTCTCCAGCGGCTGCGCAGCCGGCTGAAAACTCAGCGCCGCGCCGGCCGCCATCCGCTGCGTAGTGCCCTGCGCTGTGGTGAACACCTGCACCTGCTTGCCGGCAGCGGAGTAGGTGGCCGGTTTGGCCGGGGCTGCTTTGGGCGGAACTTGCTTAGGCGTTTGGGCAGCTACGCCGGCCGCGTGGAGGGCCGTGACCAGCAGCGCCGGCAGGACTTTGAAAGGAGGCATCATAGTGGGAATTAGCGCAAGCGCTGAAAAAGGAAGGATTACAGATGAAAAGCCTGATTGGGAAAAGCCGCGTCCTCGTAGGGCTTGAACTGCTGGGCGCGGCTTACCGAATCGAACACCAACGCCTGCGGCCGGGTTGGAACGTAGGCGGGCCATTCCGCGCCGGGGCTGCCGGTGGCAATGAAGCTCACCCAGCGCCGGTGCATCTGCCGCGCAAGTTCCTGGGCTGATGGTGCCGCGGCGGCCTTCGGCCCCAGTGTGTTCCAGACGAAGCCTAGCTCCTGGGCGTGCACCGGGCCCGCGCCGCCGGGTACGCGGTAGTCGAAACGGTAGAGCCACACGGCGTGGCCGGCGCGGGCCAGCGTGCCCGCCAGCCGGTACGAAGCCAGCCGGTAGAGGTAGTCGGTAGTGGTGCGCAGCCAGGCCTGGTCGGTGGGCTGGGTGCGGGCGGCCTGCTGGTAGGCGCGCCACACCGGCGCGCCGTTGGTCCCGAACAGGTTGGTGAGTACGTCCGCATTCGGCTGGCGCAGCGTGGGCCAGAAGCCCATAAACAGGCCGGCTTCGTCGCGGTTAGTGCCCACCAGTGCCCGCAGCAGCGGCCGTTTGCGGGCCAGGTGGGCCAGCGGTTCTTCCGGAATGGTGCGGCCGTCGCGCACCGGCCCGAACAGCTGCAGGCCATTGGGGCCGGCGGTGAGTTGCTGCTGAGCCCGCAGAATGTCGGCGGTGGGCAGGGTGAGGAACTGCCGGGCCTGGTCGGGGCGCAGGCCGAGGGCGGTCAGCAGGCGGGCGGTAACGGTGGCGGCTGTGGCGGTGTCGCGCACAGCCTGCGTGCCGCCGCTTTCCAGAATGACCTGCTGGTAAAGCCCATCGGCGGCGGGTGTGGCCAGCACGGCCCCGAGCAGCTTGGCCCCGGCCGACTCGCCCATTACCGTCACGCGGCCGGGGTCGCCGCCGAAGGCGGCGATGTTGGCGTGCACCCAGCGCAGGGCGGCCACGGCATCGAGCAGGCCCAGGTTGCCGGCCTGGCGGTATTCGGGGCCCAGCAAATTGCCCAGCTGCAAAAAGCCGAAGCTGCCCAGCCGGTAGTTGATGCTCACGGCTACAAGGCTGTCGGCCCCGGCGAAATTCTGTCCCGGAAAGTCGTCGCCCGAGCCACCGGTGAAGCTGCCGCCGTGCACCCACACCACCACGGGCTTGGGCCGGGCGGCCCGCAGCGAGGGCGTCCAGACATTCAGCGTGAGGCAATTTTCGTCGCCAGCCGGCGCGTTGTTGGTGTTCTGCGGGGCATGCGGGCCGAATGCGGTGGCCGGGCGCACGCCAGACCAAGACCGCAACGGCTGGGGCGGCCGGAAACGGGCGGCGCCCGTTGGCGCCTCGGCGTAGGCCACGCCCCGAAAGGCCAGCCCGCCACTGGCCTCGCGGGTGCCCTGCAGGCGGCCGGCGACTGTGGATGCTACCGGACCTGGCCCGGGGCCTTGGCCACCCGCCAGCAGCGGAACTCCGCCAGCCAGGGCGCTAAGCAGAAACCATCGGAAAAAGAAGGGCGCCATCATGGGGCGTAAAATACGGCTACCACACGTAAGTAGCCACCGCCCCCACGGGCAGCGTGGTGTAGGCGGTTTTGCCTTTGTATTGAATGTTGAAAGAAGGGCTGGCGCCGTTGTTCAGCACCACCAGCACGCGCTTGCCGCTGGGCGTTTTGTAGGCCACGTTGGGCAGGTTGGCGGGCTGGTTGGTGGCCACGCGCACCGAGCCGGGCCGCACAAACTTGCTGGCGTGCGCCACCGTGTAGTAGGCCACGTTGCGCGCCACGGTATTGCCCGAAATGGTGAGAGCGCCCAGGCAAGTCGAGCAACCGGTGCCGCTGGTGTGCGGGCCGTAGTTTTGGTCGCTGGCCAGGTTCCACTCCAGCACGTTGCGGCTCCAGTTGCGCGGCCCCCCAATTTCGAGTTTGAGGAGGTGGTCCGTCAGGTCGCTGGCGAAGCTGTTGGTGCCGGGGGCCTGCGTCCATTGCTCCGTGAAGTATAGGTTTTTGCCCGGGAAGTTGTCGTGCACGGAACTCAGGGCCCCAATGGTGCCGCCGTAGAGGTGGAAGGCCGAGCCGTCGGTGAAAGCACTGGCCGCGGGGTCGCTCAGCACGGTGTTCACGAAGGCTAAGCCGGCGGCGTCGGGGTTGTGGTCGTAGGCAATAATCTTGGTGCTCAAGCCGGCGGCGCGGAAGGCCGGGCCCACGTTATTCTTGATGAAAGCAGCCTGCTCGGCGCCGGTCATTACCATGCTGGGGTTGTTGCCGCCATACAGTGGCTCGTTTTGCAGCGTCACGGCGTCGATGGGAATGCCCAGGGCCTGCATGCCTTGGATGTATTTCACGAAATATTGGGCATAAGCCGGGTAGTACTGCGGCAGCAAACTGCCCCCAATCGGGCTGTTGTTTGATTTCATCCACGAGGGCGCCGTCCAGGGTGAGCCCAGGATTTTGATGCTGGGATTGACGGCCAGAATTTCCTTCAGCACCGGAATGAAGTAAGCCTGCTCCTGCGCCAGGCTGAAGCCCGTCAGGTTTGGGTCGGGCGCGCCCGAGTCGTCATAGGTATACACCTGGCTGCTCAAATCCGAGGCGCCGATGCTGACGCGCAGGTAGCTCACGCCGATGTAGGTACTGTCCGTGGCAAACAGCTCCCGGATAAGCGCCGCCCGGTTGCCGGCCGACATCAAGCTCATCACGTAGGCGCTGCCCCCGGTAAGGGTGTAGCCGAAGCCGTCCATCGTCTGAAAAGTCTGGGTGGTGTCCACCGAAATGGTGGGGTCGGCGTTGGCCGTGCCGTTGAAGTTCAGCACCGTCCGCTGCCGGGCGAAAAGAGTCGTCTTATCCGGCGTGGTCAGCCACACGGCCACCTGCGAGGGCCCCGTGGGCGTGGTAGGCGGCGTCACCGGCGGCGTCACGGGCGTATCAGGGCTGTCCTTTTTGCAGCCGCCGAGTAGCAGAAGCAGCGCCAGCAGCAGGCTGGCCGGGCAAGGGAAACGGGTGGGGAGTCTCATTGGGGCGAAAGAGGAGGTGGCGGGAGGAAGAAGAAGTGCAAGTAGAACGTCATGCTCATCTGGCGTCCGCGCAGCCGAAGCATCTCGCGTACCGTCACAAATTCTTTTTCTGGCGATTGAATTACTACCGCACGCGAGATGCTTCGGCTGCGCGGACGCCAGATGAGCATGACGTTTTATGTTTTGGTGGCAGCCGTTGGCAGACTACCACACATAAGTGGCCACAGCGCCCGCTGGCAGCGTGGCCGTGGCCATTTGCCCTTTGTAGCGCAGGCTGAAGGACTGGGGGGTGGCCT
Source organism: Hymenobacter convexus (assembly GCF_030580955.1). GTDB lineage: Bacteria > Bacteroidota > Bacteroidia > Cytophagales > Hymenobacteraceae > Hymenobacter. The sequence continues at coordinate 54,628 of NZ_JAUQON010000001.1, forward strand.
GGTCGTTGAGCACCAGCAGCACGTGGCCGCCGGTGGGGGTGTGGTAGGCCACGTTGGGCAGCACGCCCGTACTGGTGGAGGCTACGCGCACCGAGCCGGGCCGCACGAACTTGCTGCTCTGGGCCACCGTGTAGTAGGCCACGTTGCGCGTCACCGCGTCGCCGGCCAGGGTGATGGCGCCCAGGCACTGGTTGCAGCCGCCGGGCGTGTGCGGGTTTTGCTCGGGGTCGGCGGCCAGGTTCCACTCCAGCACGTTGCGGGCCCAGTTGCGCGGCGCGCCAATGAACATGTTTTTGGTGTGCCAGCCCAGGTTGCCCTCAAACTTGCTGCGCGAGCCCACCCACTCTTCCGTAAAGTAGAGGCTTTTGGTGGGATAGGCGTCGTGCACCTTGCTCAGAGCGTCGATGGTGCCGCCGTAGAGGTGAAAAGCCGAGCCCTCCACGTAGGGGTTGGCCTCGGCGTTGCCGAGCACCGTGAGGGGGTACTCGGGCTTGTCGCAGTTGTGGTCGTAGCAAATGATTTTGGTGTCGAGCTTGGCCGCTTTGAAGGCCGGCCCGAGGTGCCGGCCGATGAACTCGGCCTGCTGCTCGGCCGGCATCAGCAGGCTGGGGTTGTTGCCGGGGTGCAGCGGCTCGTTCTGCACAGTGATGGCGTCGAGGCGAATGCCCCGGGCCTTCATCCCCTGCAGGTATTTCACGAAATACTGAGCGTAGGCCGCGTAGAACTCCGGCTTGAGCGAGCCGCCTTTGGTGGCTTCGTTGGTTTTCATCCAGGCCGGCGGGCTCCAGGGCGAACCCAGGATTTTGATGCCGGGGTTGATGGCCAGAATCTCCTTCATGATGGGAATGAGGTGCTGCTCATCGGGCGCCAGGCTGAATTTGGCCAGGGTCGGGTCGGTTTGGCCGGCCGGCAGGTCGTCGTAGCTGAACACCTGCGCATCGAGGTCCGAAGCCCCGATGCTCAGGCGCAAATAGCTGATGCCGATGGCCTGGCCGGCGGTGCCAAACAGCTCGCGCAGCAGCTCGGCGCGCTTGGCCGGGCTCATGGCGTGCAGCAGCTGGGCGCTGCCCCCGGTGAGGCAGTAGCCGAAGCCATGCATGGTCTGGTAGGTCTGGGAGTCGTCCACTTCAATTACCGCGCCTGTGGCCGCGCCCGGCCCGAAAACGAGGCCGGCCGGCTGCAACTGCAGCAGCTGCGACTGGTCGGGCGTGGTCACCCAGCTGGCGATGCGCGCGGGGGCGCTGGTTCTGGCCTTCGTTTTGGTTTTGACTTTGGGGCCGCGCTGCTGCCCGTAGCCCGGCAGCAGGGCGAGGGCAAACAGGGCACTCAGCCCCCAGCGACGAATAGAAACAGATGGCATTGGCATGGAAAGGGGATTAAAAAAATAGAACGTCCTGCTGAGCGTAGCCGAAGCATCTCTACCGCGTAAGTAAATAATTGCATTGCGCGGTAGAGATGCTTCGGCTGCGCTCAGCAGGACGTTCTGTAGAGGTTCGAAAGCCAATTGCCCAGCACCCTAGCGTGCCGCTCCGGAGCAGAAAATCGGAAACACTGTTCCCACCATTTTTTCCCACCTGTCCGCCCCGAAACGGCAGCTTGGCTAGTACCCCGGGTTTTGTTGTACCTGGGGATTGGTGTTGATTTCGGCCTGCGGAATGGGGAAAACCAGGAAATTGACGTCGCGGGCGCCGCCGGCCCGGCGCTGGGCAATGATGTCGAGGGCCGTGATGGTGTGCGTGGCCGAGGCGTCGGCCAGGGTGTGGCGGGCGTAGCGCACCAAATCCCACCACCGCTCGCCCTCAAAGGCAAACTCCAGGCGGCGCTGGCGCTCGATTTCGGCGCGCATCGTCGTCTTGGTAGCGGCCTGGGCCGAGGCCAGGGTGAGGGCCGCGAGGCCGGCGCGCTGGCGCACCAGGTTCAGTTTGTTCAGCACGTCCTGGCTGGGGCCGCTCTGCTCGTTTACGGCTTCGGCGTAGGTGAGCAGCACTTCGGCGTAGCGCAGCACATACACGTTGTCCACGGAGTTGAAGCCGTTGCCGATGCTGGTCCACTTGTACACGAAGGGGCCCCGGTCGTTGCCGTTGGCGCCGTTCACGCCCACGTTTTTGGCGTCGAGGTAGCTCACGTGGTCGCGCCCCACAAACTGGCCACTGCTGTTGCGGATGATGGTATTGAAGGCCCAGCGCTTGTCGTTCACCGTGTCGGCGAAGGCAATGAGCTCGGCGCTGGGCACGTTGAACTTGGCGTAGGAATACGTGGCGATTGGCAGGGGCAGCACCTCGTCGGCAATCAGGTTGCCGCCGTCGGCCGAGCCGGCAAACTGAATTTCAAAGAGCGACTCCGGGCCCTTGTTTTCGGCCGGAAACAGCGATTTGAAAGGCGAATTCAGCGCAATGTTGTTGGCAATTACCTTGGCGGCGGCGGCCTGCGCGGCGGCCCAGTTGCGCTGCGTGAGCTGCACGCGGGCCAGCAGGGCGTTGGCGGCGTTCTTGCCGGCGCGGTTGGGGTTGGAGGCGGGCATCTGCACGGCGGCGGCGGTCAGGTCGGCCACCACCTGGTTATACACTTGGTCGGCGGGCGTGCGGGGCAGGTTCAGCTCCGAGGGGGCCGTGGTTTCGGTGGGCTGCAGGCGCAGCGGCACCGCGCCGTAGGCCCGCACCAGGTTGAAGTACGACAAGGCCCGCACGAAGCGCGCCTCGCCCAGAATCTGGCGGCGGCGCATGGTGTCCATCACCACCGTGGGCACGTACTTGAGCACGATGTTGGCCCGGTTGGCGCTCAGGAAAAACTGCCGGTACACGTTGCCCACCTGGCTGGTGCCGGGCGTCCAGGAAATGGTGCGCAGCGCGTTCACGTCGGTGTTGTTGCTGGTGCAGTTGTCGGTGGGCATTTCGCCCATCGTCAGCATGTCCTGGCCGTAGGCGCCGGCGCCCTGCAGGGCGTCGTAGCAGGCCGTGATGCTGGCTTCGGCGTCGTCGCCCGACCCAAAAAAGTTGTTGGGCGTGATGCTGGTCAGCGGCTCCTTCTGCAGGAAGTTGCAACCGGCCAGCAGGGCCAGGCCGCAAACGGGGATGAGTATCTTTTTCATGGGAATTCTGAAGAAGTCGGCTTAGAAAGCGGCGTTGAGGCCAACGGTGTAGGTGCGTGCCTGCGGATACACGCCGTAGTCGCGGCCGAAGCCGGTGGAGGAGAAGGGGTCGGCGCTCACCTCCGGGTCGTAGCCCGAGTAGTGCGTCCAGGTCACTAGGTTCTGGGCCGTGGCGTAGATGCGCAGCGTTTTGAGGGCGGCGCGCTTCGAGAGGCCGGTGGGCACGGTGTAGGCCAGCGTCAGGTTTTTGAGGCGCACGTAGGAGCCGTCCTCAATGAAGCGGGTCGAGAAGCGGTTGTTGCCGTTGGGGTCGCCGAAGATGGGGCGCGGGATGTCGGTGTTCGTGTTGGTCGGCGTCCAGTGGTTGAGCACGGCCGTGCTTTGGTTCAGGGCCGTGGTCTGGCCTTCGGTGATGGTGCGGTTCTGGTTGTAGATGTCGTTGCCGAAGCTGCCCTGGAAGAACACGCTCAGCTCCAGTCCCTTGAAAGTGAAATTGTTGGTGACGCCCGCAAACGCTTTCGGAAACGGGTTGCCGATAATCGTCCGGTCGGAGGCGTTGATAACGCCGTCGCCGTTCAGGTCCACGAAGCGGATGTCGCCGGCTTTGGGCGCCAGGCTGTTCTGCTTGGGCAGGGTGTTGCCTTCGGCGTCCGACTGCACGATGCCCTGCACCCGATAGCCGAAGAACGAGCCAATCGGGCTGCCCTTCTGCTCGATGGCGTAGCCGTTGCCCTCGATGATGGAGCGGTCAACCTGCACGCCGGCGTCGTTGGCCAGGGTGCCCAAGTCGATGATTTTGTTGCGGTTGCCCGATACGTTGAAGTTGGTCGTCCAGCCAAAGCCGCCGTTGGCGCCCTGCACGTTGGTGGTCACGAGGCCAAGTTCAATGCCCCGGTTTTCCACCGTGCCCACGTTCTGAATGATGCTGAGCGTCTGGGCGCCCGTGCTCTGCGGAATGGGCACGTTGGTGAGCAGGTCCTGCGTGCGCTTCTTGTAAATGTCGAACGTGAAGGTCAGGCGGTTGTCGAGCATGCCCAAATCGAGGCCGCCGTTGTACTGGTAGGTGGTTTCCCAGCGCACGTCGTTGCCGATGTTGCTCTGCGAAATGCCGCCCAGAATGGCCGAGCCCGAGCCCTGGTAGTTGTAGCCCACGGCGTAGCGCGAGTAGCGCTCGTAGGCGTAGATTTCCTGGTTGCCGTTGGCCCCGAAGCTGGCGCGCAGCTTCAGGTCCGAAATGGCCCGGGTCTGCGGGAAGAAGCTTTCCTTCGACACGCGCCAGCCCAGGCTCACGGCCGGGAAATAGCCGAAGCGGTTGGCGCCGCTGAAGCGGCTGCTGGCATCGGCCCGGAAGCTCACCATGGCCAGGTACCGGTCGTCGTAGTTGTAGTTGGCCCGCCCGAAGAAGCTCAGCAGCGACCATTGGTCGGCGTAGCTGCCCGGGATGCCGTTGGCCGTGGCGCCGGCATTCAGGTAGGGCACCGCGTTGGTGGAGAAGCCCTTGGTGGCCGCGCCCGACGTGAACCGGTCCGATGCCTGCATCGACTGGCCGCCGAGCAGCGTGAAGTGGTGCTTGTCGCCGAGGTCTTTGTTATAGGTCAACGTGTTTTCCAGCAGCCAGATAACCTGCTGGTTGGTGGCCGTGTTGGCCGAGCCGCGCGTGGACGGGTCGGCGGCCGAGGTGCCGGGGTAGTTGCGGGTGTAAAACGCGTTTTCGGTTTGGGTGCGGAAATCGAGGCCCACCGACGAGCGGAAGGTCAGGTTCTTGAGCACGTCCAGCTCGCCGTAGAGGTTGCCCACCGTTTGGTACACAATGGCCTGGTTGCTGGTTTCGAGCAGGTTGCCCACCGGGTTGTCGCTCAGCGTGAAGGGGTTGGTGCCGTAGGTGCCGTCGGCGTTTTTCACGGGCACCGTCGGAATCTGCGTCAGCGCGCCCAGCACCGTGCCCGAGTTGCCCAGCGCCGATTCCGAGCGCACCGAGCCGTTGGTGTGCGAGCGGCTCATGTTCAACGTCGTGCCCAGCCGGAACCGGTCGGACACGTGCTGGTCGAGGTTGATTTTGAAGTTGTAGCGGTCAAACCCCGAGTTGATGTTGATGCCGTCCTGCTTGAAGTAGCCGCCGCTCACGTAGTAGCGGGTTTTGTCGGTGCCGCCGCTCACGTTCAGCTGGTAGCTCTGCTGGTTGGCGGGCCGGAAAATCTCATCCTGCCAGTCGGTGTTGTAAGGCGGCAGGTTGTTGAGGTCCGGATACGGAATGGCTTTGATGTTCCGGGGGTCGGTTTGCTGAGCGTTGAAGTTGCGGATGATATCGTTGTATTCCGACGCAAACTGGCTGGCGTTGAGTACGTCCAGCTTCTTGCGCAGGTACTGGCGGCCGAAGTACACGCTCAGGCCCACCTGGGCTTGGCCCACGCGGCCCTTTTTGGTCGTAATCACCACCACGCCGTTGGCCGCGCGCAGGCCGTAGATGGCCGCCGCTGCCCCGTCCTTTAGCACGTCAATGCTTTCGATGTCGTTGGGGTTGATGGTGTTCAGCGGGTTGAGGCGCTGGTTGTTGTTGGTGATTTCCTGCTGGTAGTCGGGCAGAATGGGCACGCCGTCCACCACGTACAGCGGTGAGCCGTTCAAACTCACCGAGGCATTGCCCCGCACCCGCACGTTGATGCCCGCGCCGGGCGCGCCGCTCGGGGCCGTCACCTGCACGCCGGGCGCCTGGCCCTGCAGGGCCTGGTCGAAGCCGGCCACTGGCTGGCGCGCAATCTGAGCCGCGCCTACCGACGCCACCGACGTCGTCACTTCCTGCCGGCTCTGGGTGCCGTAGCCCACCACCACCACTTCTTTCAGCGACTGCGTGTCGTCCTTCAGCTGGATGTTGAACGTGGTGGTACTGCCCACCGGCACTTCCTGCCGGGCAAAGCCCACCGAGCTGAACACCAGCGTGCTGCCTTCAGGCACACTCAATGAGAAGTTGCCGTTCGTGTCGGTGGCCGTGCCGATGCTGGTGCCTTTCACGAGTACCGTCACGCCGGGCAGCGGCTCGCCGGTGCCGCTGGTCACGCGGCCCGACACGGGGATGTCCTGCACGGCGCCGGCGGCAGCGGCCGTTGCGGGCGCGGACACGCCAGCAGCGGCCGGGGCCCCGGTAATCACGAAGTAATTCGTGCGCAGTTCCTTGTACTGCAGCGCCACCTGCGGCAGCACGGCCGCCAGCTTGTCGGCCAGCGAGCCGCTGACGAGTTGGGCCGGCACACGCTTGTCGTCCACCAGCTTGCTTTCGTAGAAGATGGTGGCGTGGTACTCGCTTTCCCACTGCTTGAGCAGCGACTTGAGCAAGACCGTTTTCGTGTTGGCCGGCGTGTCGGACGGCGGGTTCTGCCGCACCGAGTTGACCGCGAGAAGTTGGGCGTGGGCCGGCGAGGCCAGCAGCTGAAGCGCTGTGACGCCGGCAACCAAACACGCGGGCCGGAAGGCCAGCAAACCCAGGTGGGTAAGGGTTCTGTTCATGATTGGGTGGGAAAAAATGAAAAAAGGTTAGTTCTGTTCGGTCAGGGTCAGGCGGTTGCCTTCGCGCACGGCCCGGATGTGAAAGGTTTCTTCCAGCGACTGCAGCAGCACGTCGAGGTCCTGCACGGGCACGGTGCCCGTCACTTTGCGCTCGTTCAGCTCCGGCGTGGCCACCACCACTTGCAGGCCGTAGGTGTCTTCGAGGCGGTTGGCCAGCTCGGCAATGGTGGTGCCGTCGAGCACCAGCATGTTGTCCTTCCAGGAGGCGTAGGGGGCCGTGGGTACGTTGCGGCGGGCCGTCACCTCCAGCTTGGCCGGGGCGGTTTCGCGGGTGTCCACCAGGTCGCCGGGGGCCAGCAGCACGTCGGGCTGGCGCTTGTCGTCGAAGCTCACCCGCACCTTGCCCGAGAGCAGCACCACGCGGCCCTGCGTGCGCCGCTGCACCACCGTGAACTTGGTGCCCAACACCTCCACGCTAAATCCGCCCAGGGTGTGCACCACAAAGCGCTGGTTATCGGCCTGGTGTTGCACCGCGAAGTAGCCTTCGCCGTCGAGCCACACCTCGCGGGGCTTGCCGGGCGCCCAGGCCGTGGGGTAGCGCAGCGTCGAGTGTCCGTTCAGAATCACGGTGCTGCCGTCGGGCAGCTGCAGGGTGCTGGTCTGGCCGTAGGCCGTGGCGTATTCCTGCGGCGCGGCGGCGCGGTGCGAGTACAGCCAGCCGCCGCCGGCCAGCAGCGTGCCGGCCACGGCGGCCGCAGCGGCCCAGCGGCGCCACACGGGCGCCACCGTCGGTTCGGCCCGCGGCTCGTGGGTTTCGCTCATGAGCATCTGCACGTGCAGACGCGTCAACATTTTCTCGTAGTCGGGCTCGTCGGCCGCATCAAATTCGCCGGAAGCCGCCGCCAGCGTTTCCCAGTGTTCGTGCATCCATTGCTGGACCTGGGACTGGTTTTCGGGCTGGCCCAGCCAGTGGCGCACGGCCTCGGCCTCGGCGGCGCTGGCCGTGCCCTGCACGTAAGCCGTGAAAGAAGTTTGTGTAATAGCTGTTGGCATAGAGAGCAGATAAACAGGCGGTCAACCTCGCTGCGGCAGCCGGTAAAAGGCGGTGAAACTGCGGGCGCCTGGTTGGCAACGATTGCAGAAAATCCCAAACGTTTGCGGTAGTACACCGTGGCCCTCGTTCCCCCCTACACGGCTCGTAAATATTTTTTTCAAGAAGCCGTCAGAATACCATACAGGCGGGCCCTGCCGGATACGAACCCGCCCCTGCTTCAACCGGCCTAGTGCTTTTCCAGCATCCAGGCCAGCAGCATGCCCAGGATGCCGCCGCCGTGCAGGCGCAGGTAGCTGCGCATGGTTTTGAGGGCGCGGGCGATGTGGGCCTCCACAGTTTTCACCGACAGGCCCTGCATCTCCGCGATTTCGGGGTAGGTGAGGCCCTGCTGCCGGCTCAGCACGAACACTTCGCGCTGCTTGGGCGGCAGCTGTTCCAGGGCGGCCTGGTAGAGGTTTTCCATTTCCTCGTACTCGGCCTCATTCGTCACGCTTTCGGGGCGGCCGGCCGCCACCTGGCCCTGCAGGCGCAGGTGGTGCTGGTCGCGGCGCAGCTCATTAAGCACGGCGTGGTGCGCAATGGTGAAGAGGTAGCTTTTCAGGGGCTGGTCGTCGCGCACCTGCTCGCGCTTTTCCCAGATTTTGATGAAGCACTCCTGCACGATTTCCTCGGCCACGGGCCGCGATTTCAGGTAGCTGAAAGCAAACCGGTACACCAGCGCGCTGTAGTGGCGAAACAGCGCATCAAAGGCCCGCTCGTCGCTCAGCCGGAGGCGGCGCAGGTACTCCAATTCCGAAAAGTCGGACGCTATTTTCACCGAAATAAAAGGAAGCTGAGGGAAAGCAAAAAAACGATTTTGCAGCCGAAAAGTAAGGAAAGATACTGCTTTAAAACGTGAATATTACCAAGCCGCGTGCGCAGCGCAATGTTTTCGGCCCCGAAATCTGAAACGCGTGGACTATTCAATTTCTGCTACCGGCTAATCCGCCCGCATCGCGCCGGCACAGGCGGAATCAACGCGGCGCCGCTGCTGTGTGTGAATGAGCCGGCCAACCAACATCAGGCGCCATAGCATGCTTGAAACGCTGTTTTTAACTTTTTATCAACGGCCGGGGCAGGGTGGCAGGCGGGCGAAGTGTATTACCCCAAACGTTTGCGACCTTTCGGCACTGCGAAAGGGGGAACACCGTTGTCAAGCCCTGGATTTTTCACCACAACATTTCCGCTACAATAAATAGTCCGCTGGCGCTGACCAGTAGTAAGCGCCGCCCAACCTTTTGAAATGCTATGAAGCTTCCCAAACACCTGTTTTGCCTGTTGCTGCTGGGCACCGTCGGCCGCCCGGCCCTTGCCCAAACCCCGCCGGCATCCCCCGCAGCGCCCCGGCCCGACGCCGCGGCTGCCGAGCACCAGCGGCAGGACTTCCAGCTGCGCAACGACTGGGCCAACCTGCAGCGCTACGCCGCCGCCAACCAGCGCCTGCCCGCGCCCGGCGCCGGCCCGGCCCGCGTGGTCATCATCGGCAATTCCATCACCGAAGGCTGGGTGAAGCAGGACTCCGCCTTTTTCGCCGGCAAGCCTTACGCCTACATCGGGCGCGGCATCAGCGGGCAGGCTTCGGGCCAGACGCTGGTGCGCTTCCGCCCCGATGTAATTGACCTGAAGCCTGCCGTGGTGGTCATCCTGGTGGGCACCAACGACGTGGCCGAGAACAACGGTCCTTACAACCCGCAAACCACCCTGAACAACCTCATGAGCATGGTGGAGCTGGCCCAGGCCCACCACATTCGGGTGGTGCTGGGCTCGGTGGCGCCCAGCACCGAATTCTGGTGGCGCAAGGGCCTGAACCCCGCCCCAAAAATCATCGCCCTCAACCAGCGCATCAAGGCTTATGCCGACCAGCACAACTGCGTGTACTACGACATGCACTCGGCCCTGACCGACGAGCAGCACGGCTTGAAAAAAGCCTACGGCGAAGACGGCGTACACCCCAACCTCGCCGGCTACCGCGTGATGGAGCCCCTGCTCAACCAGGCCGTGGCCGCCGCGCTGAAGCGGAAATAAGAAGGCCGAGAAAGCCGCAACGAGCAACATTGCCTTGACTCGAAAAACTGATTATTTCTCGGCTTTAAACAATTGGTTATTGGTAAAGCCAAAATATGTGAATGCCTGGTTTCCATTGCCAGGCAAAAAGCGTCCATTGGCCGGGTCAGTCCGGCCATTCAGCCAGAAGCAGCAGTAAATGGGATGGGTGCAAGGCTAAATTTATATTGTTCAACAACGCTAGCCGGCACGCCTTTTCCTCCTTGCTTATGCGCTTCTCGTTTCTCCTCGCCATCTCCTTCATTGCAGCCCTGAGCTTCAGTAGTTTCAGCGCCCGGGCGCAGGCCGTGTACGCCAGCAGCACGGCTTACGCGCCGCGCCCGGCCAGCAGCCCGCGCGAAGACGGTGCCACCCGCACCTTCATCGGCCGGGTGGTGAACCCGGAGGGCGCCCTGCCCGGCGCGGTGATAAAAGTGGTGGGCACCAAAGAAATGGCCGTTAGCAACGCCAACGGGGAATTCAGCGTGCTGCTGCCCGCCACCTCGGCTTCCGTGCAGCTCGTCGTGAGCTACGCCGGTTTTGCGGATGAAACGGTGTCGGTCCACCCCGATTCGCCGGATACGACCCTGAAGCTGGCCTCGCCCCAGCCCATCAAAGTAGCCCGCAAACAAGAACTTAAGGCCTACCTGAAAACGGCCCACCGCGAAGCCCGCCGGAGTTTGCGCCGCCTCTAGTCCGATTTTATCCCACCATTTTTTATCCCACCGTTGCCCAGCGCCCTCGGCCACTTCCGGCCGGGGGCGTTTTGCGTCCGGGCCAAGGCGGGCGGCGCTTATACATCGGGCCGGGGCTGTAGCTTCGCTGCCTTGAATGGGCATCGGGTGATGCCGCTTTCTCGTCTTGGGCTATGCAATGGTTTCAGTGGTCAGGTAAAGGAGGGAGCCGGACGACGCTGGCGGGGCGCGTGCGGCGGTGGAGTGTGGCAGCTCTGCTGGCGGCGGCCTTGCCAGGGCAGGCGCAACCGGCCGCGCAGCCGGCCGTTTCCGCGGCAATCCTGTTGCGGCCCGCCGCCGTGTTCGATGGCCAGGACCTGCACGCCGGTTGGGCCGTGCTGGTCGAAAACGACCGGATAACGGCCGCGGGCCCAGTCGCGCAGTTGGCGCTGCCCGCCGGTGTCCGCACCCTCGACCTGCCCGGCCTCACCCTGCTGCCGGGGCTGATTGAAGGCCATTCGCACCTGCTGCTCCACCCCTACAACGAAACGCCCTGGAACGACCAGGTGCTGCTGGAATCGCAGGCCCTGCGCGTGGCCCGCGCCACGGTGCACGCCCAGCGCACGCTCTTGGCCGGCTTCACCACCGCCCGCGACCTGGGTACCGAAGGGGCGGCCTACGCCGACGTGGGCCTCAAGCAAGCCATCGACAAAGGCATCATTCCCGGCCCGCGCCTGCTGGTAGCCACCCGCGCCTTGGTGGCCACGGGCAGTTACGGCCCCAAACTGTCCGTTGACGAGGACGTGCCCCAAGGCGCGCAGGAGGCCGACGGCGTGGATGGCATCATTCGGGCCGTGCGCGAGCAGATTGGCAAAGGGGCCGACGTAGTGAAAGTGTACGCCGACTACCGCTGGGGCCCGAACGCCAGCCCACAGCCCACTTTTTCACTGGAGGAGCTGACGTTGATTGTGCAAACGGCGCGCTCGGCGGGCCGGGGCGTGGTAGCCCACGCCAGCACGGCCGAGGGCATGCGCCGCGCCGTGCTGGCCGGCGTCGAAACCATCGAGCACGGCGATGAAGGCACGCCGGAAGTGTTTCAACTGATGAAAAAGCGCGGCGTGGCCCTGTGCCCCACCGTGGCCGCCGGCGATGCCACCGCCCAATACAAAGGCTGGCACAAAAGCCAGGACCCGCTGCCGCCGCGCGTGCAGCAAAAGCACCTCAGCATGCAAGCGGCCCTGAAAGCCGGCGTGACGCTGGCCATGGGCGGCGACGTCGGCGTGTTTGCCCACGGCGACAACGCCCGCGAAATGGAACTGCTGGTGCGCGACTACGGCCTCACGCCGCTGCAGGTGCTACGCCAGGCCACCAGCGGCAACGCCCAAATCTTCCACCTCGCCGACCGCGGCAGCATCCGCCCCGGTCTGCTGGCCGACCTGGTGGCCGTAGTCGGCGACCCTACTCAGGATGTGGCCGCCGTGCGCCAGATACAGTTGGTGATGAAAGGCGGGGTGCTATATAAGCATCCTTGAAGCCACATATGAGTTGCTACTTTGTGCCGAAACATTGGTACAAAAAAAGCCCAAACCGGTCAGGTTTGGGCTTTAGATTTTTAGCGGCTAGAAGGCTCTTACAACGTCAAATATAGGGCTCGAAGGGCCATTAGCTGCCGATTTATTGCACGCGACGCACGCTGCTGCCGCCCGAGTGGGAGGCACTGGTGACGCGGGCGTTGCCTTTGTAATGCACATCGGAGCCGCCGCCTGCGCTGGCCGATAGTTCGCCGTCCACGGTCAGGCTGGCGTCGGAGCCGCCGCTGGCGCGGACGTCGGCGGTGGTGCTGCGCAGGTCGAAAGCGTTGTAGTCGGAGCCGCCGCTGATGTCCACGGTCTGGCGTTCCACGCGGCCGCTCAAGTCGACGTCGCTGCCGCCCGAGGCCGAGCAGGTGAGGGTTTTAGCGCTGAGGCTCAGCTTCACGTCGGAGCCACCGCTGGCCTGGATGCGGAAGGCATCGGCGGTGAAGGTAGACTGGCCTTTGGCATCGGCGCCGCCGCTCAGGCTGAGACCCGTGAGGCGCGGGCAGGTGATGTACACGTTAGCTTTGCGGTTGTTGCTGAGCAGGTTTTTCCAGCTGAAGCCCGATTCCCAACCGATTTTCAGGGTGCCGCCCTCTACTTTGGTAATGAGGTGGGTCTGGGCTTCGTCCGATGCCTCTACCACTACCGACGTGCCGGCGCCCTGCGTCAGCACCACGTCAATGCCGCCGCTGGACTCCACGGCCTGAAAGCTGCCCACCTGGCGGGATTGTTTCACCTGGGCCTGAGCCGTGCAGGAAAAAATGGCAACGGTGGCCGCAACAGCCAGCAAATGAAGAAGAACTTTCATGATTGCAGAAAATAGGGTGAAACGGAGTGTCCGTCAGATGCCTGGCGTGCCCAAACGGTTGCCTGGCTTAGTGCTTACTTGGCTTTGCGAAACAGGTAGCGCGTGGTGAGCACGCCCACTTCCGAAACGGGATATACCTGTACCAACTCCCAGCCCGCCGCCGTCAGGGCTTCCAGCTGCTGGGTGACAAGAAGGGCGTTGCGCTGGTATTTGTCGAGGTTTTTGCTTGTGGAGAAGCCGCCAAAATCTTCCAGCTGAATGTCGGCCTTGCCTTGGAACGGCGGTGCCAGAAGAATATGCGACAGCGCTTTGGCCTGCGACTCAAAGGTGCTCATGGTCATAAACTCGTAAGCCTTGGGCGGGGCCGTTTGCGCGCGCGCCGTCAAACTCAGCCCGGCCACCAGGCCGCACAGGAGGAAAAACCGGCGTAGCGAGTGCCGCGCTGCCGGCTGAAAAGAAATAAAGGTCATGGGCATAGGGCAGAAAGAATAAAAAAGCCGGGGAAAGCGGCTCGCGCTTTCCCCGGCTAAATCTACTGCCGCCCGGGCAAACGATGCTAGTCCCGCTTGCCCTTCAGCATGGTTTTGAGCGCGGCCAACTCGTCGCGCAGCTTAGCAGCGGTGAGGAAGTCCAGGTCCTTGGCGGCGGCCTCCATCTGCTTCTCGGTGGTTTTGATGAGCTTTTCGAGCTCCGGCTTGGTCATCATGGCCACCACGGGCTCGGCGGCGAGGGCCAGGGCGGTGCCGCCATCGTCGGGGCCGGCGTAGGCCTGGGTGTCCAGCACGCGGTAGTCGGCCAGGTCGGTCTGGCCCATGATTTCGGCGTGGCTCTTGCGCACCGTGCGCGGCGTGATGCCGTGCTCTTGGTTGTAGGCCAACTGGGTGGCGCGGCGCCGGTTCGTCTCGTCAATGGCGCGCTGCATCGAGCCGGTCATGCGGTCGGCGTACATAATCACCTTGCCGCGGTCATTCCGGGCGGCCCGGCCCATGGTTTGAATCAGGCTGCGCTGGTCGCGCAGGAAGCCTTCCTTGTCGGCATCCAGAATGGCCACCAGGCTCACCTCGGGTAAATCGAGGCCTTCGCGCAGCAGGTTCACGCCGATGAGTACGTCGATTTCGCCCAGCCGCAGCTTGCGCAGAATTTCCACGCGGTCCAGCGTTTTCACGTCGGAATGCACGTACTCTACCTTGATGCCGAGGCGGTCCATGTACTTGCTCAGCTCCTCGGCCATGCGCTTGGTGAGGGTCGTCACCAGTACCCGGTCGCCCATTTTCACACGGTTGTCCACCTCGTCCAGCAGGTCATCAACCTGGTTGAGGCTGGGCCGGATGTCGATTTCGGGGTCGAGCAGGCCGGTGGGGCGGATAATCTGCTCCACCACTACGCCGTCGGCCTGGGCCAGCTCATAGTCGGCCGGCGTGGCCGACACATACACGGCCTGCCGGAACATGCTCTCGAACTCGTTGAAGGTCAGCGGCCGGTTGTCCAGGGCCGAGGGTAGACGGAAGCCGTACTCGATGAGGGCAGTTTTGCGGCTGCGGTCGCCGCCCCACATGGCCCGGATTTGGGGCATGGTGGCGTGGCTTTCGTCCACCACCAGCAGGTAGTCGTTGGGGAAATAATCAAGCAGACAGAACGGGCGCGAGCCTGGGCTCCGGCCATCGAAATAGCGCGAGTAGTTCTCGATGCCCGAGCAGTAGCCCAACTCCCGAATCATCTCCAAATCGAACTCCGTGCGCTCCATGATGCGCTTGGCTTCGGCATCGCGGCCTTCCTTCTCGAAGTAGGCGTGCTGGTGCACCATGTCGTCCTGAATCTGCTTGATGGCCGAGTTCAGCGTCTCCTTACCGGTCACAAACAGGTTGGCCGGGTAGAGGGCAATGCCGTGGGCTTCGTCGCTCAGCTTCTTGCCGCTCACCGGGTCAATCTTGTGCACCGACTCGATTTCATCGCCAAAGAAGTAGACGCGAATGGCGTAGTCGGCATAAGCCGGAAACACGTCCACCGTGTCGCCCTTCACCCGAAACGAACCCCGCGTGAACTCCACCTCGGTGCGCGAGTACAGAATCTGCACGAACTGATAGAGCAGGTTATTGCGCGTGTAGCGCATGCCCGGCTTCAGGAAAATGACGTTTTTGGCGAATTCCTCAGGGTTGCCGATGCCGTAGATGCACGACACCGAGGCAATGACGATGACGTCGCGCCGCCCGCTGAGCAGGGTGGAGGTGGTGTGCAACCGCAGCTTCTCGATTTCCTGGTTGATGGCCAGGTCTTTCTCGATGAAGACGTCGGTGCTGGCGATGTAGGCTTCCGGCTGGTAGTAGTCGTAGTAGCTGATGTAGTACTCGACGGCGTTGTTCGGAAAAAACGCCTTGAATTCGCCGTAGAGCTGGGCGGCCAGCGTTTTGTTGTGGCAGAGCACCAGGGCCGGCTTGCCGGTTTCGGCAATGACGTTGGCCATGGTGAAGGTTTTGCCGGTGCCGGTGGCGCCGAGCAGCACCTGGGCCGGCTCGCCGTTGTTCACGCCTTCCACCAGCTTGGCAATGGCGGTGGGCTGGTCGCCGGTGGGCTTAAATTCAGAGGTCAGTTGGTACTCCATGCAACGCGAAAGGTAGGCCGAATAGGTCAGCCTACCTTAACCCTAACGGAGGAAATAGGGTTTCGCGGGAAGCGGGAAAAGCTGGCGAGCCGTGAGGTGGAAAAGGTGAAAACAGAACGTCATGTCGAGCTTGCCGAGACATCTCGCTTGCGCCGCCTGTCATCCTGAGCGCAGCGAAGGACCTTTTCACAGCTGAACAACCAACGTTCAAACGCGAGAAGGTCCTTCGCTGCGCTCGGGATGACAGCTGAGCTTCTACCGCCCGAACTCCATCCCCGCCTCCAAACCAAAGCTATACGGGCGGCTCTGGGCCAGATAGCTCTGCGCCGGATGGGCATTCAGCGGCGTTAAACCCAACTCAGCCACCGGGCCGAGGGTGAGGGCCCAGCCCGCCGTGGCGGGGCGGAACTGCGCGCCGGCCGCGCCGCGCACGCTGCCCAGCACCCGGCGGTAGGGTCCGGCCGAGAGGACGGAGTAGGTTTTGGTAGCTTCCGGCTCGCCTTCCACATCGCTGCGGGCACCGAGCAGGGCACTCACCACGCCGCCGAGGCGGCCGTAGAGGCTCCAGCCGCGCTTCACGGGGTTGGAATAGCTCACTTGCAGCGGCACGCTGCCCATGCGGTAGCGGAAATTGGTGGTCCGCATCTGGCCGTTGGTGAACGAGCCCAGGTCGTAGAGTTGCTCGCCCACAAAGGAGGCCGTGGAAGCCGACTGGGCGGTAGACTGACTGAATTCCAGGCCCGTGCTGGCCGACCAGTGGCCCTTGAGGTGGCGGGTGGCCAGCAGCGCCAGGCGCTGGCTCAGGCCGGGGCGCAGGTTGTCGCGGTATTGGGCGGCGGCAGCCTCCGTCAGCTTCGGCGAATCAGGGCCCAGAGCGGGGTTGTAGCCAAACTCAGGCTCGATGCCGGCCCGCGAGAAATTCACGTTGGGGTTGAAAACCGAAGCTGCGTAGCTCACGCCGTAGTGCCATTTGCTGAGCTCGGCGGCGGGCGTGGGCTCGGGCAGGGCCACGGTGGCCAGGCCGTTGGGCAGCGCTGGGCCGTTGGTCAGGCTGAGCGTAGCCGGGCGGGCGGCGAGGAAGCCCACCTGCTGCGGCCCGGCCACGGCCGAAGCCTGCGCCAAGCCTGCCGAAGCAGAAGTTGCACCGGTTGCTTCCGATACACCCAAGCCAGTGGCGGTAGCAACCGAAGCAATGCCGACCGGCGCGGTGACAGCAGCAACCAGACCAGTCTCCGTGGTACCGTTGGTGCCAATGCTACCAGCAGCAAACGGCCGGCCGCCTTGCGCGACGATGGCGCTGCGGCCAGTGGTCTGGGCAGCAGCTGCATCAAGCGTTGCGCCCGGCGTGGCACTGCTGTTCCGGCCAGCTTCGGCGCGAGCATCGCGCTCGAAGCCGCCGCGTACCGAGGCCGCGCCGATGCCGGTGCCAGCGGGCGCGGTATTGGCGGCGTAAGCAGGCGTGGCGTTGCTGCCGCGGCCATTCAAGCCGTTTGTGGAAGATGCACTGGCGCCAACGGTGCCGGCTGAGGTGCCAGCCGTAGCAGACTGATTTGCTACACCGTTTAAGCTACCGTTTTCAGAAAAGACCCGGCCGGCCGAAGAGGCAGCCGAGTTGGCCGGCTGGCCGTTGCGCGCGGCGGCCGGGGCCGTCACGGTAGCAACTTCGGCGCCGCGGAAACCGCCGTCGTGCTGGGCCCACCAGCCGGTGCCGGCCAGCGAGGCTAGAAACAGGCTGGCCGCCGCCACCCAACGCGTAGCCACGAGCCGCTTGCGGTAAATTTCGTTCTGCCGAATCAGCAGCGAATTGTCAATCTGGTCCCACAGCATGGGGCGCGGCGGCACGGCGGCCTCCTCGCCCAGGTGGTGGCGAAACAGGTCCTCCAGGCTACCGGTGGTTTTAGGCGTAGTGTTATCGTCGATAGGATTAGCTGACATGGCGGGTTGGATTGCCGAGGCGCTCCAGTTTAGTTTGTAAGATAACGCGGCCCCGGGAATACTGCGACTTGCTCGTACCCTCCGTAATGCCTAATAATTCGCCGATTTCCTTGTGGGTGTAGCCCTCAATGGCGTAGAGGTTGAAAACCATGCGGTAGCGCGGCGCCAGCTCCTGCACCATGGCCAGCAGCTCCTGGAAGTTGTAGTTGCTGAGCGTAAATTCTTCGCTGGCCAGGGTTTCGGGGTATTCGCCGTCGCTCACTGCTACCAGCGAGGCATTGCGGCGGTGCTGGCGCAGGGCGGCATTAATCATGATGCGGCGAATCCAGAACTCCAGCGGGCACTCGCGCCGGAAGCTGCCCAGGGTGCGAAACACGGTGAGGAAGCCTTCCTGCAGCACGTCTTCGGCCTCGAAGGTGGTCTGGGCGTAGCGCAGGCACACGGCCATCATTTTGCCGGCGTACTTGTCGTAGAGCAGTTTCTGGGCGAGCTGGCGGCCGCGCAGGCAACCGTCGATGAGCTCGGCTTCGGTGGGCGGACTGGTCACAGCCGAGTGGCGGCTGGCGGTGAGGCGCGGCGCCACGGGCGTGGCGGGCTGGTCGGGCAGTACATCGTCGGCCCCGAACGCAAACCAGGTCGCGGCGCTCATGCCGACAGCCGGTAACCCGTGCCGGCGGGGGAGAAGGTAGTAGAGAAGGTCATTTTCTGCAGCATGGAAAGGCGAGTCGGGCCAGGAAAATCCAGGCCCGCAAGAGGCGTGTTGCAAGGGAGATGCAGGCGGCCGCCAAAGGGTTGCAAGCAGGTTGCAAACCTTCCAAAACAACAACTGAAGCATGGCGACCCACCAATCCATTCCCGAAGATATTTAATACTCGTGCAACAACCCTGACTGCAATTTCAGAGTTGAGACTGAACGAGGTAGAGGCGGGGTTTTTCCCGCCTGGGCGCTTGTGCCGCGACAACAGTTCCGTTCGACGCCCGGGCGGGGGCATGCCCCGCCTTACATCGTTCTAACCTTTTCCAATCACCTTAACCCCTTTCGCATGAAGACTCTTGTGCTGTTTTATTCCACCTATGGCCACGTTTGGAAGCTGGCCGAAGCCATTGCCGAAGGCGCCCGCCAGGTAGCCGGCAACGAAGTCGTGGTGAAGCGCGTGCCCGAAACCCTGCCCAAAGAAATTCTGGACCAGACCGGCGCTACTGGTGCCCAGCAGGCCTTCGCCCACGTGCCCGTGGCCACCCCGCAGGAACTCACGGAGTACGACGCCATCCTCTTCGGTACGCCCACGCGCTACGGCAACCTCTGCGGCCAGATGCAGGCCTTCATGGACAGCACCGGTGGCCTCTGGGCCAAGGGCGCGCTGGTGGGCAAAGTGGGCGGCGCCTTTGTGAGCACCGCCACCCAGCACGGCGGGCAGGAAACCACCCTGCGCAGCTTCCACACCGTGCTGCTGCACCACGGTTTCGTGATTGTGGGCCTGCCCTACGCCTGGCAGGGCCAGATGGGCCACGAGGAAGTGACCGGCGGCACGCCCTACGGCGCCAGCACCGTGGCCGGCGGCCAGGGCGAGCGTCAGCCCAGCGAAAACGAGCTCGAAGGCGCCCGCTTCCAGGGCCGGCACACGGCCGAAATCGCGCAGAAGCTAGCGGCTAAATAGCGTGATTCAGCC
The DNA here is from genome assembly GCF_030580955.1 of Hymenobacter convexus. Classification (GTDB taxonomy): domain Bacteria; phylum Bacteroidota; class Bacteroidia; order Cytophagales; family Hymenobacteraceae; genus Hymenobacter. The sequence goes on from NZ_JAUQON010000001.1 coordinate 73,616, forward strand.
TTCGTTGTAAGTTCATAAATATGAATAGCCGCTCCTTCAGGGGCGGCTATTTTCGTGGGTATAATATGCGGAGTCTGCTGCGCACGGACGTGTAAAAAGTGCTTTCCTTGGCTTTAAACTAAGAAATTAGTTTTATAAGTGCTTATTTTTTAATGGGTAGTGTAATAAAATAGTTGGTGGTGCGATATACCTCTGGCTTGGCTGGTACTTTTGTGGCCGGCGCAACGCTTTCCTGCTTTCCACATCTTTCGCCACACCTTCTTTCTGCAAATGAAACACACCCTACTCGGCTTGTCGCTTCTGGCGACCTGCGCTAGCTCTGCCTACGCCCAAACGCCGGCTGCCCCGGCCACCACCCCCACCACGGCCCCCGCTAAACCCGCCGCGCCCAAGCCGCTGGTGCTGCCCGACGCGCCCAAAGGCACCGGCCGCCTCAGCGGCACCGTGCTCGACGGGACCACCAAAAAGCCCGTGGAGTTTGCCACCGTGGCCCTGCTGCCCGCCACCGGCGACACACCCATCGACGGCACCGTGGCCGATGAAAAGGGCCGCTTCAGCCTGCGCGGGTTGGTGCCGGGCACCTACCGCCTGCAGCTCAGCTTCCTGGGCTACGCGGCCCTGACGCGGGACGTGACCGTGACCGGCGGCAACACCGATTTGGGCCCGCTCAGCCTCGCGGCCAGTGCCCAGCAACTGGGCGACGTGACCGTGACCGGCGAAAAGGAAACCGTGGAAGTGAAGCCCGACCGCATTGTGTACAACGCCGACCGCGACCTCACCAATAAGGGCGGCGTGGCCGCCGACGTGCTGCGCAAGGTGCCCCTGCTCAACGTGGACCTCGACGGCAACGTGCAGCTGCGCGGCTCCAGCAACATCAAGGTACTCATCAACAACAAGCCCAGCAGCATCCTGGCCGGCAACCTAGCCGATGCGCTCAAGCAGCTGCCCGCCGACCAGATTGCCTCCGTTGAAGTCATCACCACGCCGGGCGCCAAGTACGACGGCGAAGGCACGGCCGGCATCGTGAACATCATCTTGAAAAAGAATAACCTGCAGGGCGTGAACGGCAGCGTGAACGCCGCCGCCGGCAACCGCAGCTCCAACGCCGGCGGCAGCCTCAACGTGCGCCGCGGCAAGGTGGGCGTGAACACCAACCTCAGCAGCTACCTCTACTACAGCCCCAGCGCCAGCAACTCGGAACGCACCAACTTCGGCAGCTCGCCCGATAACGTCATCTCACGGCTGAACCAGAACGGCAGCGGCGACAACATCGGCGGTGGCGCCTACGGCCGCATGAGCCTCGACTACGACCCCGCCAAAAACCACAGCCTCACGGTGGGCTTTAGCGGCAGCCTCAACCGCAACCACAACGAGAACCAGCAAACCAACGACCTGCGCGTGTTCAGCGGCCCCACCGCCAGCCAGCTGTTCACCCGCGCCGCCGAAAATAACTACAACTCGTCGAGCTACGACGTGAATGGCACCTACACGCGCACCTTCGAGGGCCAGCCGCGCCGCGAGTGGAGCCTGCTGGCCCAGCACTCGCGTAACCGGAATTTGCAGCCCTACGCGCTGAATCAGTACCAAAACCAATACACCGCCACCGGCCTGCCCAACTACCGCGAAAGCAGCGACAACCTCTCGCGCAACCTCGAAACCACGCTCCAAACCGACTACACGCACCCCATCGGCGACAAGCGCAGCGTAGAAGTGGGCGGCAAAGCCATTCTGCGCCAGGTGCTGAGCGACTATCAGATTCAGACCGCCACCGGCACCGACGCGCCATTTGTGGTTGACAAGCAGCGCTCCAACGTGTTCGACTACGACCAGAACGTGGCCGCCGCCTACGCCACCTACGGCTTCCCGCTGGGCAAAAAGCTGAACTCCCGCGTGGGTACCCGCCTGGAACGCACCGACATCGTGGGCCGCTTCCAGCAGAACGACATCACGCGCTTCACCAGCGGCTACACCAGCCTGCTGCCCAACGCCAGCATCAACTACACCCGCAAGCCCGGCAGCAGCATCCGCCTGGCCTACAGCCGCCGCATCCAGCGCCCCAACATCTACTACCTGAACCCCTACGAAAACCGCGTCGATAAATTCAACGTGAGCCGCGGCAACCCCGAGCTCGACCCCGAGTTCACCGACAGCTACGAGCTGAACTACAGCACCTTCGTGAAAGGCTCGGTGCTCAACTTCTCGCTCTTCACACGCCAGACCAACAACGCCATCGAAACCGTGCGCACCCAGCGCCTCGACACCACCGTGAGCACCTTCGCCAACGTGGCCCGCAACCGTACCTACGGCGCCAGCGTGTTCGGCTCCTTCAAGCCCACCACCAAGTGGGAAATCAGCGGCTCTACCTCGTTCAACTACGTGGTGCTGCGCTCGGGCTTCCTCAACACCACCAACGAGGGCCTGATGTACAACTTCAACCTGAACTCCACCTACAAATTCACCAAAACCCTGAGCGCGCAGTTCTACGGCGGCATCAGCTCATCGCGCGTGCAGCTGCAGGGCCGCTCCTCCGCCTGGAACTACTATTCCATGGGCATCAAAAAGACCATCCTGAAGGAGAAAGGCGACCTCACGCTCAACGCCGACAACTTCATCACCGCCCGGCGCGACCTGAACTCCTACGTCAGCACGCCCGCCTTCAACCTGGAGCAGCACAACTACATCGCCCTGCGCGGCATCCGCCTGGCCTTCGGCTACCGCTTCGGCAAAATCGAAGCCGCCCCGCCCAAGCAGCGCCGCAGCATCCGCAACGACGACACGAAAGCCGGCGAAAGCCAAGGCGGTCAGCAGTAGGCAGCCCCCGTCATTGCGAGGCCACAGGCCGTGGCAACCGAAGGACGTTGACAAGTGCAACCTCACCGCCCATTCCATATCTCCCATGCCGCCTCGGCCTGCAGGCACAGCATCTCGAAGCCGTTCTTCACCTGCGCGCCCGCTTCCTTGCCTTTCAGCATAAACAGCGTTTCGGCCGGATTATACACCAGGTCATACAGGTAGTGCTGCTCGGTGAGGGCCGCGTAGGGCAGCGGCGGGCACTCATCGGTGCGCGGAAACGTGCCCAGTGGCGTGGCATTGATGATGAGCGGATGCGCCGCCAGCAGCTGGGGCGTCAGGTCGGCGTAGGTGAGGCCAGCGCCCAGCGGGTCGCGGCTTACCGTCCAGTACGCAATGCCCAGCTCCTGCAGCGCCACCGCTACGGCCTTGGAGGCCCCGCCGGTGCCCAGCACCAGCGCCCGCGCCTCGGGCCGCAGCGGGAAAAACCGCCGCAACGATTCTCGGAAGCCGATGTAGTCGGTGTTGTGGCCGCGCAGGCGGCCGTCGGGCGTCCGCTCAATCACGTTCACGGCGCCCACGCGGGTGGCCGAGGGCGCCAGCTCGTCCAGGTAGAGCATCACCGATTCCTTATAAGGCACCGTCACGTTCAGGCCCACCAAATCGGGGTGGGCGGCCAGCAGGCCCGGCAGCTCGTTCACCGAAGCCAGCTCGAACAACTCGTACTGATGGTCGCCCAGGCCCAGCGAGTAAAACTTCTGGGTGAAATACGTTTGCGAAAACGAGTGGCTGAGGGTGCGGCCGATAAGCCCGAACTGGCGCATGGGAAGGTGGATAGGGGAGGGCTTCAAAAGAACACAAAAAAACGCCCCCGACCTTTCGATGGGGGGCGTTTCGCTGAAAAGTGACAATTTATCGTGGGCAAAAGCTGACGGGCTGCTTAGCGCGCATCGGCCGCCGGCTGGGCGCCAAACTTGCTTTTAAGGAACGACCACAGCGGCGGCAGCACCGAAATCAGGATGATGGCATAAATCACCAGTGTGAAGTTGTTCTTCACCACCGGAATGTTGCCGAACAGGTAGCCCGCCAGCGTGAGCGAAACCACCCACAGCGCCGCCCCCGCAATGCTGAAGGAGGCAAAGTAGCGGTACGTCATGGTGCCCACGCCGGCCACAAACGGCGCAAACGTGCGCACAATGGGCACGAAGCGCGCCATGATAATGGTTTTGCCGCCGTGCTTGGCATAAAAAGCCTGCGTCTGGTCGAGGTACTTGCGGTTGAGGAACTTGTAGTTCTCGCGAAACACGCGCGGCCCCAGGTAGTCGCCCACCAGGTAGTTCAGGTTATCGCCGATGAAGGCCGCCGCGATGAGCAGCGGAATCAGCAGCCAGATGTTGAGCAGGGGGTGGCCCGTGTCGGGGTTGGGCTGGGCGGCCAGCGTGCCGGCCACAAACAGCAGCGAGTCGCCGGGCAGGAAGGGCATCACAATCACCCCGGTTTCGGTGAAAATGATGAGAAACAGAATGAGGTATGTGAGGTTGCCGTAGTCGTGCACCACGTTGACCAGCGTCTTGTCGAGGTGAAGTAAGAGGTCGAAAAAGTGCTTAATGATTTCCATGCCGGGCCTGATGTGAGCCACAAAGAAAACGGCTGGGCACCGAAGTGGCCGCTTGGCGGCATTATTTCCGGGTGGGGGTAGGGCGGGCGGGCGCTGGGGCTTACCTTTGCGCCCGCTTAAGCGGTGGCCGGCTGAAGTTTAATTATTTTTTTCTGCTGTTTCACTTCTGCCGGAAAAAACCCTTTCTGCATCGTGCGGGCCCTATTTTACCCAAAAAAAGTTGCCCCAACCGGCTGCTTGCCGCCGCCTGTGCTTCAATAATGGCATGACCTGTGATATGCGGCCCTGCAACGGTCCCCCGGTGGCACGTTCAGTGTTGCATTGCTTTCAGGCCACCCCAACCTCTGCAATTCCTTTGCCGTTGCAGGACGTAGAAAAAAAATTACCTGAAGAATGATTGTTTATCAAGGAGGCGATTGGTGGCGGGCCCTGTGGCATTTCCACACCTCCGCCGTCATCCGTCTGTTGCTGAAGCGCGTGGCGCTGGTCGGACTCTACGGGTCGGCCATCGCCGTGATTAGCATCGACTTTCACACCCTCAACGTGCGCATTGGGCGCGAGTACCTGTCCATTCTGGGCATTTTGCTCAGCTTGCTGCTCGTGTTCCGCACCAACACCGCCTACGACCGCTACTACGAAGGCCGCGGCGTGTGGGGGCAGCTCGTGTCGCACTGCCGCGGGCTGGCCATGGAAATGAACGCCCTGCTCCCCCGCGAGGCCAAATCGAGCCGCCGCTACTTTGCCGCCCTCATCTCCAACTTTCCCATTGCCCTCGAAGGCAGCCTGCGCAACCGCGTGCGCTTCGACAAGATGGAAGCCACGCCCGACATCATCGACCGCCTCCAAAAGGCTGAAAGCGTGTGTTCTACCATCATTGCCGTGCTCATGGAGAGCGTGGAGCAGCTGCGGCAGGTGCAGATTTTCGACCCCATTCACCTCATCAACATCAAGCAGCACTACCTGGGCATGATGACCGTGAACGGCACCTGCGAGCGCATCAAGGCCACGCCGATTCCGTATTCTTACAGTTTTTTCATCAAATGCTACATCACCATTTTCATCATGATAATGCCGCTGGTGCTCGTCGATTCCTGCGGCTGGTGGATGGTGCCCATCACCATGATTGGGGCTTACGCCATGCTGGGCCTGGAGATGATTGGCAACGAGATTGAAAACCCCTTCGGGTACGACAGCAACGACCTGCCCATCACGCAGCTTTCGAACAAGATTCGGGTAAGCGTGCATGATTTGCTGGGCGTGGAGCTGCCCGCCGAGAAAAAGGCCCTGGCCAATATTCCTTACAGCATCGTTCACTAACCCTTAACGTGGGTGGCTGTCGAGCTGCCAACTGTTTGGTTCGGAAGCTCATGTGCTGAATATAGCAAAATGCTTATTTATAATCATTTGAACAAAATCTTTCATTTTTCTCAAACCGTTCCACCTTTTTTTGACACCTGCGTATATGCGCCTCGTGACGAAACACAGGCTTTTCGTTTCCCTCCTTTTTACATCCAATTCCCAATCCAAATGCAAACTTTAATCTTTACTCAGAAGCTGTTGCGACAGCGGCGCTTTCTCAGCTTTTTGCTCCCGCTGTTCGCCATTTTTGTCGGTCTGGGGACTGTGCAAGCACAGACCATAAGCGGCACCAATTTCTTTGTCGATAATACGCCTGGCACCACTAACACAACTTACGGTGGCAGTTCTGCCGTGACGCCAAACTTCAGCGGTGCAAACTTCGGTAGCTTCAACATCAACAACCCGAATGACTTGCTGCTTAATGGCGGTGAATTGACGTTCACCAGCACTGTTGCACCAACGGGGGCTCAGTTGAACTACACTATTTACTCCGTCACCACGGGCAATGCAGTTGGCCCTACGCAAAACATCCCACTCGGCACTCCGACTCAAAGCGGCAACGTTTATACTTATAGCCTGAGCAACGCCCAGCGGAGCTTGATAAGCTTGGTCCCTAACTCAGGTGACTACGAAATCGACGGCAACTTTACTGTAAACTATGGTACCCGGTCAAGTGCTGCGGTTATTTCGGACGGGATTCGGACGGCATCTTTCAATGTAACGGGTACGCGCCCCGTGCCTAGCTCGGTTACCTTCTCGAACGAGTCGGTTACTGTCGACCAAGGCAATGGCAACCGGACCTACAACGGTACCGCTTTCAACACGACGCTGGTAGACCAGAAGCCGGGCTCGACCACTACGCCGGCTTTCGATATCAATACGGGCAACCTGATTCTCAGAGGCGGTTCGGTGAGAACTACTGAGACGGGCACTTACGTCGTAAACGGCGCTTTCCTGGATTACAACGTGTATAGCCCCAGCGGCACGACGGTTACTACCGGTACGCTGCAACTGACCCAGGCCCCCAACCCGTCGGGCGGGGTTCGCGATTTCTCGCTGACCAGCGGCACCACCGACCTTATCCGGCTCGTGAACACGGCTGGCGCAGGGTATACGCTCCAAGTTACTTTCCATGCCACGTACCAGGAGAATGGCACGGGTATTCCGTCACGTGCCAACGACACGAATACCTACAATGCGCGGTTCGATGTAGTGGGCACGCAAACGCCCGCTCCGACTATCAACCCGAACACCATTCAGATTGCTGCTGATAACAACACCACGGGTACCTCTTACTTCTTCCCGAACAACCCTTCGGCTACCCCGCAGTACCCGAACTACACCTTCACTTCCTCTACCAATGCTGGTGGTGTTCAGGGCGCATTTGACATCAACAATGGCCAGTTGCGCTTAACCAATACGACGGTTGCCACGACCGAAGCCGGTACCAACACTGTAACCAGTGTGGTGCTGTACTACCGCACTCGCTTGGCTTCTTCGGGCGGCGGAGCTTATCAGCCTATCACCCTGACCCAGTCGGGCCCGACGGTTGGCGGTACCCGCACGTTCGTAATCGACCCCAACTCCACCACCAACGTCAACAACCAGCCCAACCTGATTGCCACCCCGGCGGTGACCGCCCCTGGCAACTATGTGGTGGATGTTTATTACCAAGCCAACGGCGTCAATTCAACGACGGGTATGACGTTCAGCGTGGCCTATCCGCCAACGGGTAGCTACTCGGCCTTCTTCACGGTAGCTGGTACGCCCATTGCCACCACCATCTGGACGGGTGCTTTCAACGACGACTGGTTCAACTCGGCCAACTGGACCAACGGTGTGCCGGACGAGAACAAGAATGCCCTGATTCGTGACCTGGGTGCTGGTGTTAACGTGCCTTACCCCAACATCAACTCCGGTGTGGTAGTGTACGTGGGTAGCTCGACCAACGTGGCCTACGATAACACGAACTCGGGTCCGGCCAAAGTGCGCAACTTCACCATGGGCGGCACCTCGCAGGCCCAGCGCTCCATTGCGCGCCTGGTGAAAGGCCAGCTGCAAGTGTTCGGCGACTTCAATAACAACTACAACAGCTTTGTTCAGCGCGAGAATACGATTATCGAGTTCGCCGGTGTGTCGAGCCAGGACAACTCGATGCCGGCCCTCGCTTCCAATCCGGTTACGCAGGTAATCACGGGCGGTACCTTCGAGCGGGTTGATATTTCGGGTGGCGGCAAGAAGCAGGTAACGGGCGTGATGAACATCTCCGAATCATTGAACTTCCTTACGCCTGACCTGTATGCGGCCGGCCAGCCCAATGTTGTGCGTCCGAACCCAGTTACTGCGCTGGCCGCCAACGCTGGTGTGCTGTACACCGATGTTTCGGTTGCACCTCCTTTGAGCCTGCCTGCAATCGTACTTGCTGACCGCGGCAGCTCGAATGCCAACAACGGTGCCCAGATTAACGGCGAAACTGATTTGTCGTTCCTCTACGGCTATGTAACGACCAGCCGGGCACAGGTTGGTGTCAATGACCCCCGTACTTTTGGTAATATTGGTTTGGACATCACCTTCACCGGCGTCAATGCGCCTGGTAAAGTAGATGTGACCCGCAATACGGTAGAAGCGTATTCGCCGGTAGTTGGCAAATTTGGCATCCGCCGCATCTGGGGTGTACGTCCTGCCGACCCCAATACCAACAACGGCGGCTTGCAGGCTACTATGGTGTTCCACTACCGCGACAGCGAAACCCGCAACCTGAATGGCTCTACTACCACTATGCCTGGTGTGGGCACTATTCCTGAGGCCAACCTTATTGCTTTCGTTTCGACCAACTCGGGCAACACCTTCGGCGCTCTGGGCCGCGACGGCGCTGTGGATGTGACGAACAACCGGTTGACCAAAACCGGTGTCACCGCCTTCGCTACCTTCACCCTCGGCGACCAGAACAACCCGCTGCCCGTTCGCCTCACGGCTTTCGACGCCAAGCGCTTCGGCAAGAACGCCCTCGTGACCTGGCAGACGGCTACCGAGCTGAACAGCAAAGGCTACGAAGTGCAGGCTTCGACCAACGGCACGGAGTTCCACACGGTGGCTTACGTGGCCAGCGCTGCTCCTAACTCCACGAAGCTGACCAACTACAGCTACGAAGACAAGACGAGCTACAGCGTGAACACGGTGTACTACCGCTTGCACCAAATCGACCTTGACGGCAAGGACGCCTACTTCGGCCCCCGCACTGTCAACTTCGATGGCAAAGCAGCCGCTTCTACCGCCGTGGCTTACCCGAACCCCTACAACGCCAACGACGAGCTGCACATTGCAGTGGAGTCGAACGACGCTGGCAAAGGCACGCTGCGCATCACCGACATGACCGGCCGCACGGTGCGCGAAGAGTCGATTGAGCTGAACAAAGGCTTGTCCGACATGCCGGTGAACGGCGTGAAAGAACTGAAAGCCGGCGTTTACATGGTGCGCGTGACGCTGCCTTCCGGCGAAACGAAGACCCTGAAAGTGGTGAAGCAATAAGCTGCCCCACGCCCACGAAAAAAGGCCGGCTCCCGCAAGGGGGCCGGCCTTTTGCTTTTGCTATTAACTGGCTAACTGGCTGCTTATCGAGCCGAAAGCCGCATCTGGCTTAGCCGCGGGGCATGGAGGTGCCGGGCTTGGTGCTCTTGGCGGCCGGGTGGAACATGGGGTCCACGGCATCCATGTCGAGGAAGTGGGTGAAGGTGTCGCCGCGCAGGCCCAGGCGGATGGTTTCGAGGCTCACCACTTCGTTGGGGGCGATGTTGCCCACGTTCACGTTGGAGCCGAGCAGCTTGATGAACCACACCTGCTGGGCCTTCTGCGGGGCTTCCCAGATGATTTTCTCGGCCGGAATCTTAGTCAGGATTTCCTCCACCAGGCCCGAGCGCACCTCGCCGGTGCTCCGGAACAGGCCCACGTTGCCACCCTCGCGGGCTTCGCCGATGACCTTGATGGCGCCGGCTTCGAGCTCGGTTTCCATCTGCGAAATCCATTTGTAAGGCGGAATGATTTTCTCGGCATCCTTCGAGCCCACTTCGCTCAGTACGCGCACGCCCTTGCTCAACTCGCGGATGTACTCGCACTTTCGGCCGTGGTCGAGGTCGATGCTGCCGTCCGATACCTCGGCGTATTCCATGCCGAACTTGTCGAGCAGACGGCGGTAGTCGTCGAACTGGTTGCGTATGATGAAAGCTTCGAACAGCGTGCCGCCGAAGTACACCGGAATGCCGGCCGCGCGGTAGATTTCAAGCTTGCGCTGCAGGTTGGGCACCACGTAAGAGGTAGCCCAGCCTAGCTTCACCACGTCGGTGTAGGCGCCGCCCACTTCCAGAAAATCTTCCACTTCGCGCAGGCTCATGCCTTTGTCCATCACCATGGTGTAGCCTTGCTCGCGGGGCTTGGCCGTGCGCTCGGGAAGTTGAGAGAGGTCGTAATTCATCAATTTCGGGGTAAAAGGGGTTAGTTAAGGAGAAAACAGTAGCCGGAAACGGGTGGAGCCGGCAACAAAAAACCGCCCGTTCGCGAGAACGGGCGGTTACAAAAGTAGCGTCTAAGCGAGGGAAATGTTATTTCCGAAACTGCTCAATCAATTTCTTGAGGCCCGGCTGCTCCCGCAGCTCCGGGAAGTAGTCGAACAGCAGCACGTGCTGTTCGTAGTTAAGCGTGAGAGCCGTTTCCAGGGTGTTGTAGGCCTCGCGCATGCGGCCATCGGCCAGCAGGTAGGCGCACAGCATGTAGTGGAAGTGCGCCTCGTGCGGGTGCAACTCCACGGCGTGGCGCACCAGGTCCACGGCCTCGGAGAAGTGGCCCTGCTCGTAAAGGATGGCGCTCCAGCTCACCCAGCCCTGCACGTCGTCGGGCGCCACCTCAGTGGCTTTCTCGTACGATTCCAGCGCGCTCACCACGTTTCCCACCTGGTTTTCGGCCGCGCCCAGCGCCGACCAGTATTCGCCGCTCTCCGCGTACAATTCCGTAGCCTTGCGGAAGTAGTGGATGGCCTCGAACCAGCGCCCCTGCTCCTGCAGCAGCACGCCCTGGCCAAACCAAGCCTCGTCCATCTCGGGGTTCAGCTCCAGCGCCTGGCGGTAGTATTTGCGGGCGGGCTCCCACTCGCGCAGCTTCTCGTAGCACTCGCCGATGTTGCACAGCGCCTCATCCGTTGGCTGGCCGGCGGGGTAGGCCTGCTCAAACTCCGCAATAGCCTTCTGGTACTCCTGCTGGCACACGAAGGTGTCGGCCAGCCAGTGGTGGGCGTCGTGAAAATCGGGGCTGATGGTCACAGCGTAGTCGAACGCTTCAGCGGCCTTGGTAAAGTCTTCGCGGCGGTACCAGTACTGGCCCAAGTTGTACCAGGCCGTAGCCGAGTACGGGTCGTCGTCGGTGAAGCGCTTGAAGAATTCCTCGTGTTCCTCCAGACGGCCCGTGATGTCGAGGCAGTGCAACAGCTCCTGCACGCCGGTTTCGTTGTCGGGGTTCAGGCGCAGGCTCTGCTTGTAGTGCTTGGCCGCGCTCTTGAACTTCTGCCAGCTCTGGAAAGCCAGGCCCAGGTTGAAGTGAATGTCCTCGCGCTCAGGCTCCTGCTCCAGGCCGGCCCGGAAAAACTCCACCGCCTCGGCAAATTCGCCGCGCTGCGTGCTGATAATGCCCCGCGTCACGGCCACGTCGGCGTTGGTGGGGTCGAGTTCGGCCACGGCGTCAATTTGGCGCTCGGCTTCGGTGTAGTCGCCGCGCATGGCCGTCACCTGGGCGCGGTCAATCAGCAGCTCCGTGGAGAAGGGGTATTGGCCCAGCGCGGCCTCGCAGGCCTGCAGGGCTTTGTCAAATTCCGCGTTGGTGACGTAGTGGTCGATGATGTTCTCGAAGTCCTCCAGGTCGAAGAAAACAGACTCCTGCTGGGCCAGCATGCGCTCGAAGCGGCGCACGGTGTCCAGCACAGTCCGGTGGTTTTCAAAATGTTCGTTCATGCGCATAAAATCGCAGTTAAGTGGATTAATCGGGGTTTTGTGAACGGACGGCCTGGGCGTCGGATAATAAAAGATAGACCGTCGGCAAACCGCTGTTCACTCCACTTGCTAGTACTCTGTCAATGATAACAAATATTGGGCAAAACCGTGCAATCCGGCTCTTGCTAAGATACGATAACCGCCGGGGCGCTGGCCGGGTTTTCGCTCAATCCGGCCGCGCACCAGGCCAGCGTGTCGGCTAACGGCCGGAATGTGAGCCCGGTAGCGCTTTGGACTTTGCCGTGCGCGTACACCACCGGCCGGCGCCCAGCCCGGGCCGTGTCTTTCGTAATAAGGGGCCGGGCGCCGGTGAGCACGGCGCGGGCGTGCTCCAGGCGCCAGATAACCTCGGCGGCCCAATCGGGCACGGCTACGGTGGGCGGGCGGCGCTGCAAAGCCGCCGCCGCCTGCCGGAAAAAGTCGCCCAGCGGCAGGGCCTCGGCGCTCAGAATGTAGCGTTCGCCGCTCACCTCCGGGTGGTCCAGCGTCAGGGCCAGCAATTGGGCCACCACGTCGCGCACGTCCACGAAGTTGACCAGCCCGCGGGTGTAAAAACGGTGCTGCTGGTGGGCGTAGCGCAGCAGGCGGGTACTGCTGCGGTTCCAGTCGCCGGGCCCCAGCACCACCGACGGATTCACGATGACGGCCGACAGGCCCTCGGCCACGCCCCGCCAAACCTCCAGCTCGCCCAAGTATTTCGAGGTCGCATAAGCCGGATGGGCCGCGCCCAGGTCCCAGGTAGCCGCTTCCGTCACGGTGAGCGTGCCGGTGGCCGTGGCCGCCCCCGAAGGCAAACCCAGCGCCGCTACCGACGACACGTACGCCAGCCGGATGCCCGGTCGCTCCAAGCAAGCATCAACCACGGCGGCGGTGCCTTCCACGTTCACTTGCAGCAGTAGCGTTTCATCTTGTGGCGCGTACGACACCAGCCCCGCGCAGTGGAATACGTGCGTCACCTCAGGCGTAAGGGCAGCCCGTAGCTGTTCGGTGTCGAGCAGGTCGCCGGCTATCCATTCCACGCCCGGTGCGGCATTGGTAGGCACCGCACCCCGGTGCAGGGCGCGCACCGGCAACCCTCGCTCGCGCAGGGCCCGCAACAGAAAGGAACCAATGAGGCCCGTGCCGCCGGTGACGAAAATCATGGTTTCAGTGGTGGGGGGATGAAAGATTAGCGTTTTTCGTTTGTCATCCTGAGCGTAGCGAAGGACTTTGTCACTTCTTAACGGTCAACCGTGATAAGGTCCTTCGCTACGCTCAGGATGACAAGCACTGATTATCGACCCCACTCAAAGTGTATTATTCAGCAGCGGTAACTTCAGCAGCTTCTCCAGATAGGGCTGGGGCACGGTGCGGCGCAGCAGCGTGTCGGTATGGCGCAGGTGGTGCGTGTCGGTGCCGACGAAATCGACCAGGCCGCCGTCAATCAACTGCTCGGCCACCTTCTTGGCGCCCGGCGAGTAATAGCCCGCCAGCGAGTTCAGATTGACTTGCAGCAACACATCGTAGTCGCGGCGCATCTTCTCAATTTCCGCAAAGCGGCCGTACAGATACGTGTAGCGCTCGGGGTGGGCCAGCACGGGCCGGTAGCCCTGGGCTTTCATCTCGAAGATGATTTCAAACAGGTTGAGCGGCTCGTTCATGTACGACGTCTCGAACAGCAAATACCGCTTCTCGCCGCCGAAGGTGAGCATTTCGGTGCCGTCGGCCAGCTTGCGGCCCAGAAATTCGTCCAGGTAATACTCCGCCGCGCAGTCGAGCTCCACATCGGTGATGCCGGCTTCGACGGCGGCATCGCGTAGCAGCTGCAGCGCCGCCCGTATGCCCTCCGGGGTGTTCTTGTAGAAGTCGCCCATGATGTGGGGCGTCATCACCAGCTTGCGAAAGCCCAGCTCGCGCAAGGCGCGCAGCAATTCTACCGAATGCGCCACCGTCTCGGCGCCGTCGTCGAGGCCGGGCAGCAGGTGCGAGTGCATGTCGGCGTTCAGTGCCGCCAGGGCCGCCTTGGGCGGCGCCGAAGCCGCTACGGGCGCTGCCCCGCCAAAAAGCTTTTGCCAGAGCGAAGCCATCTACTTGCGGGGCGTTAGGTGAAAAACTTCTTCAGCTTTTGGCCAAAGGTGAGGGGGCGGCTGGCCGGCTCTTCATAGTAGCCCTGGCCGTAGCCGCCGTAGTTGCCGTAGCCATAGCCGTAGCCATACCCATACCCATACCCATAGCCGTAGCCCGCGCCCGCCGGGGCATCATTGAGGATGGTGCACATGTTCGTGAAATTGTTGCTGCGCATGAGGCGGTTCATGTTCTTAATGAATGCCTTGCGTGAATAATCGGCCCGCACGATGTAGAGCGGAATGTCCGCTTTGCGCATAATCAGGATGCCGTCGGTAACGAGGCCTACGGGCGGGGTATCAATCAGAATCACGTCGTAGGTCCGGTACAGTTCCTGAATCATGGCATCGAACCGGTCGCTCAGAATCAGTTCCGACGGGTTGGGCGGCGTGGGGCCGGCCGAGATAAACTGCAACGACTCGATGGAGGTCTGCTGAATGCACTCCTGCACGCTGTGGCGCTCAATGAGAATGGTGCTCACGCCCTTGGTGTTTTCGGCGCTGAAGGCCAGGTTTACCTTGGGCTTGCGCATGTCCAGGTCAAGAATAACCACCCGCTGCCCCGACAAGGCAATGATGCCGGCCAGGTTCACCGTCACGAAGGTTTTGCCTTCGCCCGAGATGGTAGAAGTGACCGAAATCAGCCGCTTTTTCTTCGAAGAGCTGATAAAGTCCAGGTTCGTCCGAATGGAGCGAATGGACTCGGAAATGGCCGATTTAGGGTTCTTATCCACTACTAGGCGCGAAATCTCCATCTTCTCCTTGTCGTAGGTGGGGATGATGCCCAGCACCGAGGCTTTGGTGCTGCGCTCCAACTCCCGCACGTTCGTCACGGTGTTGTGCATGAAGTAGCGCACCGCAATCAGGCCCAGACCCAGAAACAGCCCGCCGGCCAGCCCAATGGCGTAGGCCAGGAGCTTGTTGGGGAAAATGGGCGCGCCCGGCAGCGAGGCCGGCGACAAAATCGTGAAGTCGGCCACGTTGCCGGCTTTCTGAATCTCGAAATTGATTTTCCGTTCGAACAGGTTCAGGTATTGCTTGCCGTATTGCTCCACTGGGCGGCGCAGGCGGTCTTGCTCGGTGGCCTGGGCGGGCTTGTCCTGCAGCGAGGCGTTGAGCTTGCCGCTTTGGTCGGCCAGCATCCCCAGCTGGCGGCGCAGCAGTTTTTCGTCCTGCTGCAAAATGCGCCGGATTTTGTTGCGCGTAAACTCCAGGTTGGCAATCCGCACCTGCACCCCCTCGGTTTTGTCGGTGCTGGAGCGCCGCAGCCGGCGCAGCTGCCACTGCTGGTCGTTCAGGTCGTTGAGTCCGCTCGCGAGCTGGGGGTCTTCGAGGCCCGCAATGGCGGGAATGCTCTCCTCCACCCGCTCGTCTTCGGAGGTGGTAATGCTTTCCTCCTTTATCAGCCGGCTGAGTTCGGCCAGCAGGCTCAGCTTCTCATTCAGGACAACTTTGTCGGTTTCCAGCTTTTCCAGCCGGTCCATGAGCGTGCCCACTTCGGCTTTCACATCGTAGGTTTTGTTCCGCTCGGTGAAGGCCTGGAGCCGCGCCTCGGCATCCTGCAACTGTTGTTTGGTGTCGTTGAGGGTTTTGTCCAGGAATTTGGTTTGCAGGTCCACCGACTGCGCTTTCTGCGCCATTTTCGCCTGTTTGTAGACCGTGTCTATTTTGTTGACGATACTCTGAGCCTTAATGGGAGTGAAATCTTTAAACGAGATGCCAATGGTATTGGCGTCCGGGTTCACGATTTCTACGGCCAGGTTTTTATCCAGATAAGCATTAACCGCCCCCGCATCCTGAATGGTGAAATGGTAATCCGATTCCAGCACCGTTTGGTTGAGGTGGCGGGTGCCATCAATCTGGAGTTGAATACCGGGCAGGTTGATGGGCTGGCCCAGGGCATATTCGCCCCCCAGCGTGTTTCCCTGGTTGATGAAATCCAGCTTGAAGCGCTGCAGGCTGGTGAATTTTAGGCTGAACTTGCGGTTGTAAAGGCTCGGGTCGGTAATGGTGTATTTGACGTGGAACGGCGACGTGCCGTAGAGCTCCGTTTCCAGCACGGTGCCCTGCACGTAGTAATTCACGTCCAGCGCCAGCGAATCCTTGAGGCGCTGGTAAATGACGTTGGACTTGATTAATTCGACCTCGCCGGCCAGCTTGCTGCCGCGGCCTTTGTCGCCGGCCGGGGCTATCTGTTCGGCAATGCCCAGGTCGCTGGCCTGCGCGCGCTCATCAAGTTTCAGCAGCGACGCCGACTGGTACACCGGCTTGGTGTAGCGCAGGTACAGCCAGGAGGCCGTCACGCCCAGCACAATGAGCAGCAGCATCCACAGCAAGCTGCGGCGCGCCACCAGCACCAGGGTGGTCACATCAAGGCCCGCGGAGTCGTCCTCTTCCGCGTCGTTGAAGGGAGTGGTGGGCGGGGCCGTCACTCCCCCCGCCGCGTTGCGGATGAGTTCTTCGAGCTCGAGGTTTTCGTTTATAGCCATTGCACTAGAATTGCCAGATTTGCCCGCTCCACAAAGGCGGTATAAGTATACGTGAGACCGGACAACGCAGCGGTTACCGTCGGACTTGAGAAATAATAAAGAACGTAGAGGTCAGCACCAGGCTGGTGAGGCTAAGAATGGGGGCCGCGTCGGTCAGCGCGTCAATGAAGGGACGCCGGATGGGCTCCACGTAAATCACGTCGTTGGGCTCCACCTGCAGGTTGGCCCGCCGCATGCCATCGAGCGTGGACAGGTCGATTTGCTGCACCCGCGGGTTTTTCAAATCGCCGCGAATGATGCGGATGTTGTCGGCCCGGCCGCCGTTGCGGTACAGGCCGCCGCTGCCGCCGCCGCTCCCGTCGATGCCGCCCGCCAGGGCCAGCACTTCCAGCAGGTTCATGTTGTCGTTGGTGAGCGAGATGACCTGGCCCCCCACCGAGCCCAGCACCACCACGCGGTTGTTGGTCACGCGCGTGGTCACGAAGGCTTGCTTATAGTATTCATCAAAGCGAATGGCCAGCACGCTGTCGGCCTGCAGCAGCGACAGCCCGCTGACGCGAATGCGGCCCACCAGCGGCAGCACTACGGTGCCGTCGGCCTGCACCAAAAACTCCGAGCCCCCACTCACCGCCCCGGCGCCCGCGCCGGTGTTGCGCGCGGGCTGGGCATTGCGCCCGCCGCTCTGGCCGCCCACCACGCTGCCACGGCTGGGTAGCCCGCCCGACGGCGAGCCAAACTGCAACTCCCCGTTGGGGTCCAGAATGCGTTCGCCCTTGTTGGTGTTCACCCGCACGTCCAGGTAGTCATTGGGCTGAATGACGTAGTTGCGCTCGGTCCGGTTCACGGCAATGCGCAGCTTGGTGCTGTCGAGCTGGCGGCCCTGGCTGTCGGTGAGGCGGAAAAGCGTCCGCCGCTGATAGTACTGCGTGGAGGCACACGACGAAAAAAGCAGCAGCGCCGGCAGGGCCAGCAGCCACAGCCGCCCAAGGCGGCAAAGAAGAAATGTCGGCATGAAGGCCAATAAGTGCAGAATCAAATAAAAAAAACCGGAAACTCCCGAAGCTGGCAACGGCAGGTTTCCCCCAAAAAGCCTCAAAAGTAACGCTTTTGCCGCGCCCGTTCAACAACAGCCCGTTAGGCGCGCCGCCCGCGCCGCTATTGTCAACGCCGAAACCCGTACTTTCGCGTAGCCAAAACGAACAGTCGTTTGTTTCGAAAAGGCGTGTTCTTACGTACTCACAATTCCCACCAACCGTTCCCCTTCCATGGAAGCCGTAGCCACTGAAAACCAGACCATGATTGCGCAGATGGTGCGCGACTTTGGCGCCCAGCACATCAAGCCCCACATGATGAAGTGGGATGAAAGCCAAGAGTTTCCCGTCGATGTTTTTCACAAGCTCGGTGAGCTGGGCCTGATGGGCGTGCTGGTGCCCCAGGAATACGGCGGGGCCGGTTTTGGCTACGTGGAGTACGTCACGGCCATCGCCGAACTGTCGAAGATTGACGGCAGCATTGGCCTGAGCATGGCCGCCCACAACTCGCTCTGCACCGGCCACATTCTGCAGCACGCCTCCGAGGAGCAGAAGCACAAGTACCTGCCCAAGCTGGCCACCGGCGAATGGATTGGCGCCTGGGGCCTCACCGAGCCCAACACCGGCTCCGACGCCGGCAACATGCGCACCACGGCCGTGCTTGACGAGAGCGGCGAAAATTATATTCTCAACGGCGCCAAAAACTTTATCACCCACGGCAAAACCGGCAACGTGGCCGTCGTCATCGCCCGCACCGGCGAAGTGGGCGACTCCCACGGCATGACCGCCTTCATCATTGAGCGGGGCACGCCCGGCTTCGCCGCCGGCCGCAAGGAAGACAAGCTGGGCATGCGCGCTTCCGAAACCACCGAACTGATTTTTACCGATTGCAAAGTGCCCGTGGGCAACGTCATCGGCAAAGTGGGCGACGGCTTCGTGCAGAGCCTGAAGGTGCTCGACGGCGGCCGCATCAGCATTGCGGCGCTCAGCCTGGGCATTGCGCAGGGCGCTTATGAAGCGGCTTTGCAGTACAGCAAGGAGCGGCACCAGTTCAACCAGCCCATCAGCAACTTCCAGGGAATTGCCTTCAAGCTGGCCGATATGGCCACCGAGATTGAGGCCGCCAGCCTGCTCACCTACCGCGCCGCCGCCATGAAGGACGCCGGCCAGAACGTGAACCGCGAATCGGCCATGGCCAAGCTTTATGCCTCTGAGGTGTGCGTGCGCACGGCCAACGAAGGCGTACAGATTTTTGGCGGCTACGGCTACACCAAAGACTACCCCGCCGAGAAGTATTACCGCGACTCCAAGCTCTGCACCATTGGGGAGGGCACCAGCGAAATTCAGAAGCTGGTCATTGCCCGGGTGCTTCTGAAGTAAGAGGTAAGTAGCAAATATTTCAGGATTAAAGTAAGGTGCGAGCGTGTGGGGACCGTTGCCGACGCCGTTTTAAATTCGGCGCGCGCTTCTGAATGGCGACAGCATCTCACTTAATCTCAAAATCTTTTGCATCTGCGGTTCAGACATTCTATCTTTGCGGCCCGGTTTAGGCCGCCTTCTCTGAAAATCTCCCTCATTCCCTGATATGATTATCGTTCAAATCAAAGACAACGAATCGGTTGACCGCGCTCTGAAGCGCTTCAAAAAGAAATTCGAGCGCACCGGCGTCCTGAAAGAGCTGCGTCGTCGCACGTTCTTCCAGAAGCCCAGCATCACGCAGCGCAAAATGAAGCAGAAGGCGGTGTATAAACTCGCCACCTACGGCCAGCCCGGCGAATAGCCTGCTGCTGTAAGCTGCGGTTAGCTTTGCTAAAACCGGCTGGCTTGCCCCCTTGGGCAGGCCAGCCGGTTTTTTCGCGTCCGTACGGCAGCGGTTAGGTTGGCTTCAACTAAAAAAATGCTACATTGGATGCCCGGCCCAACCGCCGGGCATTTTTGCTGTTGGTATGGACGCTTTTCTCGATTTTTTGCGCTTTGAGAAGCGCTACAGCGCGCACACGCTCACCTCGTACCAAACCGACCTCGGCCAGTTTGCCGCCTACCTGAAATCGGCCTACGAGCTGGCCGACCCGGCCCAGGCCACGCACCCGCTCATTCGCGGCTGGGTGGTGGAGTTGATGCAGCAAAACCTGGACCCGCGCACCGTGAACCGCAAAGTGGCTTGCCTGCGCTCCTACTACAAGTTCCTGCTGCGCGCCGGCACCATTGCCGCCAATCCCATGCTGCGCATTAAGGCGCCGAAGATGGCCAAGAAGCTGCCCGAGTTCGTGCCCGAGGAATCGTTGAACGGCTTGCTGAATACATTCGAGTTTGGCGATGACTTCCCCGGCCAGCGCGACCAGCTGGTGCTGGAGATGCTGTACGGCACCGGCATCCGCCTCTCGGAACTCATCGGCATTCACGCCGACGACGTGAGCCTGGGCGCGGGCACGGTGCGCGTCACGGGCAAGGGCAACAAGCAGCGCATCGTGCCACTCAACCCCACGCTCAAGCTGGTGATTGAGAGATACCAGGCCCGGCGGGCGCACGAGTTCGGCGCCGTGGCCGGCCCGCTGCTGCTCACCGACAAGGGCGAGGCGATGTACGAAAAGTTTGTGTACCGCACCGTGAAGCGGTATTTGAGCCAGATTACGACCTCCGGGGCGCAGCAGCACCCACACGCGCTGCGGCATGCCTTTGCCACCCATTTGCTGGGCAAGGGGGCCGACCTTAATTCCATTAAAGAGCTGCTGGGCCACGCCAGCCTGGCGGCCACGCAGGTGTACACGCACCTGTCCGTCGACCGCCTGAAATCCGTATTTGAACAGGCCCACCCACGGGCCTGAGATTGCCACACCCTTTTTACCTCTTAATCAACTGCTTTATGAAAGTTCAGATGCATTCGGTGCACTTCGACGCCGACAAAAAATTGCTTGATTTTGTGCAGCAACGCCTCAATAAGCTGGAAACTTTTTACGATAAAGTGACCGGTGGCGAAGTAATTATGCGCCTCAACAACAAAGATGGCATTGAGAACAAAACGGTAGAGATAAAGCTGCTGGTGCCCGGCAGCACCCTTTTCAGCACCGAAGACGCCGCGTCGTTCGAAGCCGCCGCCGATGCCGCTGCCGAAAGCCTGCGCCGCCAGATTACCCGCCACAAAGAGAAAACCCTGAGCCACTAATTCTGCGCTGTTGGCTAAATTAATTCATATAAAAAGCCCCGCCTGAGTAATCAAGCGGGGCTTTTTATTGCGGTAAGAGCGAAAGCTAACGGCTAATTGACTAGAGGCTGAACTCGGCCTTAATCTGGGGCACGTAGTCGAGCTTCTCCCAAGTGAAGGTTTCGAAGGTTTTGGTTTCGCCGTCGGGCATCACCACGTTCACGGTGCCGGGCTGGCGGCCCATGTGGCCGTAGGCGGCGCTTTGGGCGAAGATGGGATTCTGCAGGCCGAAGCGCTTCACGATGGCGTAAGGGCGCAGGTCGAACAGCTTCTGCACTTTCTCGGCCACTTCGCCGTCGGTGAGGGGTTGGCCGGCGGCGTTTTTCGCGTGGATGGTGCCGTAGGTGGTCACGAACACGCCCACGGGCTGGGCCACGCCGATGGCGTAGGCCACCTGCACCAGGGCCTGGTCGGCTACGCCGGCGGCCACCAGGTTTTTGGCGATGTGGCGGGCGGCGTAGGCGGCCGAGCGGTCTACTTTCGACGAGTCTTTGCCCGAGAAGGCGCCGCCGCCGTGGGCGCCCTTGCCGCCGTAGGTGTCCACGATGATTTTGCGGCCGGTGAGGCCGGAATCGCCGTGCGGGCCGCCGATGACGAACTTGCCCGTGGGGTTGATGTGGTAGGTAATCCGGTCGGTGAAGAGGGCCTGCACGTCGGCGCTCAGGCCGGCCTTCACGCGCGGGATGAGGATGCTGAGCACATCGGCCTTGATTTTATCGAGCATCACGCTCTCCGACGCGTCGAATTCGTCGTGCTGGGTGCTGATGACGATGGTGTCGATGGCCTCGGGGTGGTGGTCGTCGGAGTAGCGGATGGTAACCTGGCTTTTGGCGTCGGGGCGCAGGTAGGGCATGTCCGTTTTTTCGCGGCGGATGGCGGCCAGCTCCCGCAGCAGGCGGTGCGAGAGGTCGAGGGCCAGCGGCATGTAGTTGGCCGTTTCGTGGCTGGCGTAGCCGAACATCATGCCCTGGTCGCCGGCGCCTTGGTCTTCGTCCTTGGCCCGTTCCACGCCCTGGTTGATGTCGGGCGACTGCTCGTGCAGGCGGTTCATCACCTCGCAGGTGTCGGCGTTGAAGAGGTACTCGGGCTTGTCGTAGCCGATGCGGCGGATGGTGGCGCGCACAATGGGCTCGGCATTGACGTGGGCCTTGGACTTGATTTCGCCCGCAACGAGGACAAAATCAGTGGTCACGAGCGTTTCACAGGCTACTTTAGAGGTAGGGTCCTGACGCAGATACTCATCGAGAATGGCGTCGGAAATCTGGTCGGCAACTTTATCGGGATGGCCTTCCGAAACAGATTCAGAAGTAAACAGATACGGCATTGAGTGCGCGAAAAGAGCAAAAGAGAAAAAGAAAGACGCCCGCCCAGCCAGTAGTCGGCGGGCGGGCGCACCGCGAAAGTACGAAAAATCGGGGCATTGCCCGCGGTTATGCGCATGGGCCGGCGCTGGCGGGGCTGCCTACAGTTGCGCCAGCCGGCCGCCGTCCACGGCCAGGGTGGTGCCGTGGATGAAACTGGCTTCAGCGGATGCCATGAAGGCAATGGCGGCGGCCAGCTCCTCGGGCTGGCCCACGGCGGCTTTGTCGATTTTTTCCTTGCCGCTCTTCACGTTGGGGTTGCTCCAGAGCATGGGGGTATCCACGGCGCCGGGCGCCACGGCGTTGATGCGCGTCTGGCGGAAATCCAGCTCCCGGCTCATGCCCCGCACGAAGGCTTCGAGGCCGCCCTTGCTGGTGGCGTAGGGCACCACGTTGGCGGTGGTTTGGTGGGCGTGCACCGAGCTAATGGCCACAATGGCGCTGCCCTTGGGCATATGCGGCAGGCACAGCTGGGTGAGCTGGGCCAGCGAGCGCAGGTTCACCTGCATGAGCAGGTCCCATTGGTCGAGGGGCAGCTTGGCGAGGGGCTCGAAGGTCATCATGGCCGCGTCGCACACCAGCACATCAACGCGGTGGAACTTGGCCAACACCTTCTGCACGGTGGCTTCGATGGCCTTGGGCTTGGCCAAATCGCAGGGCATGAACACCGCTTTGCCGCCGGCTTCGGTGATGAGGCGCACGGTTTCGGCGCCGTCGGCTTTGTCGCGGCCCAGGGCAACGACCTGGCCGCCTTCGGCCCCGAGGCGCAGGCAGGCCGCCTGGCCAATGCCGGAAGTGCCGCCCGTAACGAGGCATATTTTATTGGTAAAACGCATGCTGAATCAACCGGTTTGAAAAGCTTCCGCCGGTTGGCGGAACGGCTGTTTTACGTCCGACTTGCCGGAGCGGCTGTATGACTCAGGAAAAAAGCCCCCGAAGCGAAAAATACAACAGATGCAACCGCCACCGGCGCGTATTTTGCCGCCCCATTCAACTTCCTCCTGCTGTGCGCAAATCTTTAACAAGGCTTTTCCTTCTCGCGCTCGGCCTGAGCGGCACCGGCGCGGCCCACGGGCAGGTGTTCGAACGCGGATTTGTGGTGACGACGGCCGGCGACACGCTGCGCGGCGAAATCGAAAACCGCTTCTGGCAGCAGCCGCCCACGCGCATCGATTTCCGCCCCTCGGCCACCGCGCCCACGCAGGTGCTGGGCCGGGCCCGCGTGCGGGCGTTTGGGCTGGACGGCGGGCGGTATTTCCGCACCGAAGTGGTGCCGCTGGACCGCGCCGCCCGCACCCAGGGCACCGACCTGCCCCAGCGCCTGGTGGTGGACCAGCGCCCCGACACGCTGCTGGCCGAAGTGCTGGTGGATGGGCCGGCGCCGCTGCTGCGGGCCGTGGTGGAGGACGTAGCGCACTACTACGTGCAGCGGCCCGGCAAGCCCTTTGAGGAACTGGTGGACCGCAAGTACCTGAGCACCGCGAACGGCCGGCAGGGCATTGTGAGCGCCAACAACTACAAGGGCCAGCTGCTGCTGTATTTCGGCGACTGCCCAGCGGCCACCACCGCGCTGGAAAGCGCGCCTTTCACCGTGGCCGGCTTGGCCGGGGTGGTGCAGGCCTTCAACGAGCAGTGCAGCCCGGCCAAACGGCCCGGCACCAGCTACACCGCCCGCACGGGCAGCCACCGGTCATTCGCCTTCAATGGCGGGGTGTTGGCCGGGGTGGGCTACAACCATCTGCAATTCGGCAGCGCGGGCGGGGGCGAAGAAGCGGCCCTGCTCAGCAACCTGAACCTGGACGGGCAGGCGCACCCGTTAGGCGGCCTTTACCTCGATATGCTGCTGCCGGGCCGGCGCTGGATGGTGCACTCCGAAGCCGTATTCAGCGAGTACGGCCGCAAGGGTACCTTTGCGCTGGCCGGTGGCGCGGGCTCCTACACGTGGTACGGCACCCGGGTTGATGCCCACCTGGGCGTGCGCAACGCGCTGCTGCAAAATCAGCAGCGCGAAGTGTTTGTGGGCGGCGGCTTTCTGCTGAACTTCACCACCAGCGCGCACTCGCAGGAGCAATACGGCACCGGCAGCAGCCGGCTCACGCGCACCTACGTGCTGGTGCCCACGCAGTCGGGCTTCATCGGCAGGCCGGCGTTTGGCATCGGGCCGTATCTGGAGGCCGGCGTGCGCTACGGGCGCTTCACCTTCAGCCTCGACGCGGCCCTGAACGAAGGCGCCAGCTACACCGACCCGCTGACTGTGAAAGAGGCCGACCACGACCCCGCTGACCCCCTGGCCACCACTACCTCGTACAATGGCTACAGCTACTCGGGCGTGCAGCTCACGTACCGGGCGCTGGTGGGCTTTCGCCTCAGCCACCGCCCCGACCAGCTGGCCAAGCCGTGATGAAGCATTACCGGCTGCGGTGCCAACACCCTGTGGGGCAGTGTCCCGCGATGGCCACGCGGAAAAACGGCTGGTTACTCTGCTCGCGCGACGGAGATAACAAGCGGTAGCGATATACTTCCTTTGCTGGCCTATTTAAACCTGCTATCTGTGCGTAAAAATTTTAGAGGGCTGCTGCTAAGTGCGCTTGCCTTTGGTTGTGCCGGCATGGCCCACGGGCAAGGATTTGAACGCGGATTGGTGGTGACGACGGCCGGCGACACGCTGCGCGGCGAAATCGAAAACCGTTTCTGGCAAGCCCCGCCTGAAAACGTGGTGTTCCGGCCGGCGCCGCAGGCCAGCCGCCGCACCTTCGACAAGGCGCAGCTGCGCGCTTTCCGATTGGAGAAGGGCCGCTATTTCCGCGCCGAAGTGGTGCCACTAGACCGCGCCGCCCGCAGCCGGACGGCCAGCCTACTGGGTAAGCTGGAGTTTGACCAGCGCCCCGAATTGCTGTTGGCCGAAGTGCTGGTGGAAGGGCCGGTTACGCTGTTGCAAGCAGTGGTCGACGACGTGACCCACTACTTCGTGCAACGGCCAGGACAGCCTTTTCTGGAACTGACCGAACGCAAATATCTGGTAGACAAAAACGGACAGGCGCTTGTAGTGGATGCCAACAACTATAAGTCCCAGCTAACCATTTATTTCGGCGAATGCCCGGCGGCGGTAGCCGCCGCCGGTAAGGCATCGTTTTTGGCAAAAGACCTGATAGCCGTTGCGCAGGCGTTTGCCCGCAACTGCTCGGCCACTCAGCAGGCCGCCAGTACAACGGCCGTGCTAAAGCCCCCGCACTTTATTGCCTTCAACGGAGGCTTGCTGGCGGGCGGCAGCTACAACCGGCTCTCGTTCGACAACCCCAAAGCGGGGATTGAGTCGCCCCTTTTCAACGACTTGCGTTTGGATGGCAAGTGGCACCCCAGCATGGGCTTGTACTTGGATGTGCTGCTGCCCGCCCGGCGCTGGATGGTGCATACAGAACTAACCTACAGCACCTACGGACAAGCCGCAACTCAAACCGCGGGTGTGCTGGCGTATCAGTGGTCTGGCAGTCAAATCAATGGCCGTTTCGGGGCGCGCCATGTGTTCAATCGCAACGCCGACTGAAGCGTGTTCGGGGGCGGGGGCATCGATTTCGGCTTCGACCTGCGCAACACCTCCACGGCGCGCTACGGCAATGGCCAAAGCCGCATCATTGCCTACCGGCCCAGCAATACCGTTCCGGTTTATCAGGTACCGATTTATGTCGAGGGAACTTCTGACTTTCTCGGCCCGGTGTTGCAGTTGCCGATGGCTTATTTAGAAGCCGGGCTACGCCACCAGCGTTTCACGGTCAGTTTGGATGTTGGCACTGGCGAAACCGTGGACTGTCCTGACAACCTAACCGTCAACGAGTTGCTGCGCGACCAAAACGGCTATCCCATTAGGGCGGTATTTTCACATCGTGAGCCGCTGGACGTCGCATCTGAACGTGGCCTATCGCTTCGGGCGCAACACCAAATAGCCAATGGCCGCTACGCCAGCTAGCCGGTCGTCGGAATCACCTTCTCGCACACCAGCACCACGGGCCGGCCGCGCAGGTCGGTGGTGGCAAAGAGGTACACCTCGCCGCCTTCCCGGATGCCGGTGCGGCGCCGGAAATCGGCCACCGAATCGGGGAAGTTGCGGGTGGTGACGTGGGCGCGGGCCTCGGGGCCGAGGTGGGCTTTCAGAGCGGAGCCGTCGGCTTTTTCCACGGCCAGTACTTTGAAAATGCGGCCCGGGAAATCTGGCCGCAGCACGTCGGAGGTGTAGAGGTGGCTGTGCTGGTGCAGCTTCAGCAGCTCGAAGGCCGTGCCGATGCTGCGGAACGCGCCGGCCTTGAGCACGGCGGCGTTGGGCTCGTAGAGGTATTGCTGGGCTTCGGCGTAGCGCGGGGTGGCACGGGCCTCACGGGCGCGGTTGAGGCGGAACTCCTGCTGGCTGCCGTCGCGACGCAGGTTCAGGGCGTAGCGCTCGGGGTCGACGGCGGGCTCCTGGCCCAGCTCGTAGAGCACTTCCTTCACCTCATTGTCCACGGCCACCACCCAGAGGCGGCGCACGTGGCCCAGGCCCTGCACGGCGTGCTCGATATCGAGCATAGGCGAGGTTTTGAGCAGCACCTTATCGGCCCGGTGCAGCAGCAGCGGCAGGAGCTTCACCACGTCGGGCTCGCAGTCGCGCAGCAGAAAAATCTTGCGGGCGGCGGTGTCGCGCCGGGCCGGGTCGAGGTAGAGCCAGTCGTAGTGGTGGGTAGTTTCCTTGAGGAAATCCAGCGCTTCGGCGGCGTGCACGTCCACGTTGGTCAGGCCGAGCTGGCCGAAATTGTAGCGCACCACTTCGGCCAGCGCGGGGTTGCGCTCCACGTAGTCGACGTGCGCCACGCGGGCCGCAAACGCCGCCGAGTCGGCCCCGAAGCCGCCGGTGAGGTCGGCCAGGCGCTGGCCTTCCACCAGGCTGGCTTTGAAAGCCGCCGT
Organism: Hymenobacter convexus; assembly: GCF_030580955.1. Classification (GTDB taxonomy): domain Bacteria; phylum Bacteroidota; class Bacteroidia; order Cytophagales; family Hymenobacteraceae; genus Hymenobacter. The sequence goes on from NZ_JAUQON010000001.1 coordinate 100,532, forward strand.
GCGCGCCGACGAAGCCTGCTCGACGGACAGCGCGGGCGGGAAAATCAGGTCGGGGTTGTCGGCCCAGGCGGGCAGCTTCACGCGGGCCTTCTGGCGGGCCTGAATCTGGCGCACCAGCTCCGGCACGGGCAGGCCGGGGTGGCGGCGGGCTTGCAAAGCCAGGTGGGCCGGGTCGTCGTGCAGGTGGGCGGCCACGTAACGCCGGGCTGCTTCGGGCAGGGGGTAGTCCATGAAGAAGCGTATACGGAAAAACGGCGGGTTAGAGCGAGAGGTGGGCAGTGAAATATGAGTAATGAGTGTGGAGAAGCGCGTTATAAAGCAGCAACCTGTTCACTTCTCAACTCTCACTACTTCCTAGCGCACCGCCCAGCGCAGGCCGAGCACCGGCTGGCCCGTGGGGGCCAGGCCCACGCCCATGGTAGTGGGGCGCAGGCGCGGCCACACGCTGCCATGCGCCGGGCTGCCGTTATACGATTCCACGGCGCGCTTCATGTACGTGTTGGTGTTGCGGTTGATGAACACCGTGGCCAAGATGCTCGTCGCAAATATGCCCAGGGCCACTTTTTGGGTGTTGTTGAAGTACTGCCGCTCGTCGCCAATCAGAATTTGCTGGCCCCACAGGCCAAACGAGCCCACAGCCACCACCCGGTCAATCAGAAACGCGGTTTTCTGGCGGCGGTACTGGTCGAGGTAGGCCAGGGCTTCGGGGTGGCCGGCCAGGTAGGGGCGCAGCTTCTGGCCGAAAAAACCGGCCGACTGGTATTGGTCGCCGCCCACGCCGGGGGGCAGAAAATCGAAATTGTGCTGCGGGCCGTTGAGGCCGCGCGTGACATCGTCGGGGTGGAGGCGGATGGTGGCCGGGGCCTGTTGCGCCTGTGCCGAGGTCAGAGCCGTCAAAATCAGTGCCGTAGCTACCGTGCCGCGCAGCCCCCACGGTGCGGCAGTCAACCCATTAAGTTTGTGCATATAACAAAGATAGAATGCGGGTGGAGGCAGAAAATGCCCCTCGCCTCCACTTTTTTGCCCTTCCAACTCAACAAACGCGTTGGCGCACACGTTCAGGCCGGGCCGGCCGGTGGTTTCCAGCCGGCCCGCTCCACCCTTTTAAGCTGCTTTTTTATGCAAACATCCTTCATTTCTCGTGCTTTGCGGGCCCTGGTTCCCGCCACTTTGCTACTGGCCGCCTGCGGCAAGTCCGATACGCCAGCGCCCACCCCAGCGCCCGACCAGGGCCGCGTCTACCTCTACCACGGCGCCGCCACGGCCAACGTACCGCTTAAGTTTTTGGTGGATGACGCCGAAAAAGCCAACCTCACCTACGGCCAAAGCGCCAATTACCAAGCGGTAAATACCGGTGCCCATACCCTGAAAATTAACGTGGCTTCGTCGGCCGCCACCCAGGCTACCCAAGCGGTGACGGTGGAGAAGGATAAGAACTACTCCTACTTCGCCTATGCCAATGGGGCTAACTCCGTCGGCGGCCTGCTCACCACCGACGACCTGACGGCTCCCTCGTCGGGCAAAGCCAAAATCCGGTTCATCCACATTGGCCAGGGGGCAGCCACGGCTGCCAAGCTTTCGACGGTGGTGGCCGGCATTGCCGACATTGCCGGCACCGATGCCCAGTTTGCCAACACCTCGGGCTTTGTGGAAATCATTCCCGGTCAGTACAACATTGCCGTTACCAGCGGCACGCCTTCCGTCGTCATCGCCAACGTGGGCGACGGCAGCGGCTCGGGTGGCGGCACCAACAAAACCTACGAAGCCGGCAAAATATATACCGTGCTGCTACGCGGCCAGGTAAATGCCCTGATTCCGGCCGACCTGCAGCCCAAAGCCGTGCTCATCCAAAACAACTAAGCGGGCTCGCCCGATAAGTAAAAAGCCCCCTGGCCGACGCCAGGGGGCTTTTTGCTTATCGGGCGAAGGAGTAGCTACTCCTTCACCACCTTCAGGTGCTGCGCGGGCTGGCCGGGGAAGGCCAGCTGCACGAAGTACACGCCGCTGGCCAGCTCGTGCAGGTCGAGCGGGGCCAGCTGGTTTTCGCCGGCTGCCAGCGCGGCGGTGGGCAGCGCCAGCACGAGGCGCCCGGCGGCATCGGTGAGGCGCAGCTGGGCCGGAGCAGCGGCCATACCAGTCGGCAGTGTCAGTACCAGCGCCAACTGGTTGCGGAAGGGATTGGGCGCGGCCCGCAACTGCAGCGCCGGGGCGGCTTCCGCATCGAAGCGCACGGTGCGCACCGGCGAGAATTCGGCCGCGCCGCTCAGGTCGACTTGGCGCAGGCGGTAGTAGCGCGGGCCGGCTTTGCCCTTCTCGGCGTCGAGGAAGGCATACTGGCGCGCCGTGGTGCTACCGGGCGAGGCACTGGCCACGAAGCCCAGCAGGCGGAAGTCGCGGCCGTTGCCACTCACCTGCACCTCGAAGCCGGCGCTGTTTTTCTCGCTGGCGGTGGCCCAGGTCAGGTGGGCATCGAGGCCTTGGCGGGTGGCCGTGAAGGCGGTGAGCACCACGGGCAGCGGGTTGGCGGCGCTGCCCAGCGTCCAGACGGAGAAGTCGGTGATGCCGGTTTTGCCCACCGTGTTGCCCGCGATGGTGATGGGCGCTTGGCTGGCCCAGGGGCCGCTCGTGCCGCTCACCGACTTGGACAAGGCTACATTGCCGACGGCAATGCCGTTGCGCTCGTGGTCGAAGTAGCTAAAGCTCATGGCCACGTTCAGGCCCGTGTTGGTGGCGGGTTGAATGTCGAAGTAGCGCTTAATGCTCTGGCTGGCGCCTACGCCGGTGAGCACCGTGCCCGTGGTGCGCACCACTGTGGTGAGGCCCGGGAAGACGGTAGAAGCCGCGTCCGGCGTCAGCGTCAGGCCGATGTTGCCAAAGCTCTCCGTCGTGGCCGAACTAACGTTGCGGCCCGGCACTGCCACCTGGCCCAGCACGTAGCTGGCATCGGTTTCGGCGGCGATGGTAGCGGTTAGCGTCAGCGTCACGGCGTAGGTGCCGGTGTTCAGCACGCCTTGGCTCATGGTGAGCGTGTTGGCCACCGTGACGTCATTGGCCAATGCGAGCACGCCGCTGGTGCTGGCCAGGTTCACCGCGAGGTTGTAGAGAGCCAGCGGACCGGTGAGGGTGGGCGTAGCACCCCGGAAGGCCACTGTGCCGCCGGTCAGGCTCACGTTGGCGGCGGAGGTGCTGCTGGTCAGGTCGCCGTACACGTTTAATGTGCCGGCGCTCTGAGCCAGGCGGGCGCCGCTGGCCAGGGTGAGGGTGCGCACGTCGGCGGTGGCCGTGGTGCTCAGGTTCGGGTAGAAGTTCAGGCCGGCCGGAATAACGGCATCGACGGTGGCGCTGGGCACGCAGGCGGTCCAGTTGGCGGCATCAAACCAGTCACTGTTCACCCCTTTGTAAGTGGTCTGGTCGGTTACGGTGAAAGCAATGCTGGGCAGGCCGTTCACATCGGCCGCGCAGCCGTTGGCATCGGTGACGGCCGTGATGGCGAAGGTGGTGCTTTGCGTGAGCGGATAGCTGAGCGAGTAGGCGCTTAGCGGCACGGTGGCGGTTTGGCTGGTGGTGCCGCTGGCGTCGGTGCGCGCTACTGTCACGGTGTAGGGCGGCGTGCCGGTCAGGGTCGTGTTCACAGTGGCCGAGCTGCCGGGGCAAAGCGTGGTGCCGGGGCTGGCGAGGGCCGCCGTGGGCAGCGGGTTCACCGTGAGCGAGCCCCCGGGCGTGAGCGAGCAGCCGTAGGCGTCGCTCACACTGGTGAGGGTGTACGTCTTGCCCGCGGCCGCCGCAAACGTGAAGGGCGAGGCTGCGGCCGTAGTCGTGACGGGCGTGGTGCCGTCGGTGTAGGTCACCGCGAACGGCCCGCCGTTGCCGGTCAGCGTCACCGAGGCCGTGGTGGGGCCACACACCGGGCCCGGCGTGGCAATGGTGGCCGTTTGCGGCACGGGCGTAAACTCATCCGAGCCCAGGTCGGGCGTGGTCTGGCGGCTGGTGTTGGCATCGTCGAACTCGCCGTTGACGCCCGTGATGGCCACGCCCGCGTTGTTGAGCGAGCAGTTGGTGGTGGCATCCAGGTTGAGGTTGCCGGCGGCGGGGTCCACAAACTTGGCGGGAATATTCAGCGAAGCAGCGTCCTGGCTGGTGTTGGTTTTCCAGGTGGCAAACGTGTAGGCCGTGGTGTTCACCTCGCCCAGCTTGGCGGGGTCGGCGGCGTAAAGGTCGTTGTTGTTCGACGTGAAGCTGGTGGTGTTGTTGATGCCAATGGCAAAGTTGGCCGTGCCGCCGGTGCGCAGGTTCAGCAGCAGGTTGTTGCGCACGTTGGCGCCGACGGTGCCGCTGCGGTTGTATGCATAGCTTTTGGTGGTGCCGGTGTTGGAGCCGCTTACCACTGCCGAATTGAAATACCAAGTGGTGGTGATGCCTGAGCCGAACACGTTATCGAGCAAGGCATACACGGCTTGCGGATTGGTATTGGAGCCGTTGCTGAGCACAACTTGGTTGTTGCGCACGCTCCAGGCGCCGCCGCCTATCTGGATGCCCACCAGCCCGGCACCCGCCCCGGCCGAGGCATTGGTCAGGTTGTACACCCGGTTCTGGGCGGCCGTGCCCGTCCCCAGATTCGAGGTTGATTTGGTTAGAATGCCGGTAACGTAGTTGTTGAGCGTGGCAGTAGCGGTAGCACTCAGGTTAAAAATAAAGTTGCCGACAATTTGCTGGGCTTGGGAAGCAGAGGCAGTGCCCAGCGTGTAGATGCCTATCAGCCCTGTACCTCCCAGGCTGCCGCCTTGCGTGGTGGCGCTGCTGATGTCGCTCACCGTGTTGCCCGACAGGAGGTAGGACGTATTGTCGCTTTTCACCTCAATGCCCGAGAAGGTGCTGGCGCCCGCGGCGGTGAGGCTGATATTGCGAACGAAGTTGCCCGAAACCGTGGTGCTGGGGGCGTTGGCCGTGCCCAGGCCGTTCAGGTAAATGCCCCGGAAGGCCACCACGGCGCTGTTGGTCCAGGCCGCGCCGCCGGCCTGCGCGGCCGAGCCGCCGATGTAGTTGCCGCTCACCACCCAGCCCGTGGTGGCCGAGCTGGAAACGGCGCCCAGGTTCAGGGCCGTTTGGGCGGTGGCGGTGGCCGTCGTGGTCTGGTAGAAGCTGTTGCCGTTGATGGTCCAGTTGCTGCCCGCGCCGGTGGTTACGATGCCGTTGGTGGCCCAGTCGTAGAGGTTGTTGCCGGTAATCGTCACGCCGCTGGGCGAAGCGGCGGCCACGCTGGGTGTGGCCGAATAAATGGCCTGGGCCGGCCGGTTGGCGGCCGCGGCGGCTTTGAAAATGTCGCAGTTCAGAATGCTCGTGTTGTCGTTGCCGCTCACGCCGGCCGCCACGCCGCCCACCGCCGTGGTGTTCGAGTTGCCGATGAACACCACGCCATTGCTCGTGCTGGTGGTGCCGCCTTCCACGTAGCAGTCGCGCAGGGTGTTGCCCGTCGCGTCCTGCTGCACCGTGAACACGGGGCCACCAGCGCTGGTGTTGCGCAGGCGCAGGTACTTGGCCGTGCCCGCCTGGCCAACGCGCCCGTCGATGGTCACGCGGTCGGCCCCGTTCAGCACAATGCCGGCCGGGCCCATGCTGCCCGCCGCGCCCGTAATCAGGCGCTCGGTGGCCGCGCTGGGCTGAATGCTGACCGAGTAGCCGCCCGCGCCTTGCTCAGTGAGCGGGTTCAGCGCATTGGCGCCGTCCTCAATCATAATATCGCCAGTGATGAGCACGGTCAAGTTGCTGGTCAGGATGCCGGCGTTGAGGCGGGCAAACAGGCCGCCCGCCGCCGTGAGCGACACCAGCGGCTGACCGCCGTACACCTCGCCCGGCCCCACGCTCACCGTGCCGCCAAAGCCTTCCAGCAGCGTGTAGCTCAGCGGCGTGCCGCCGATGGGGAACGCGGCGCCGCTCAGTGCCACGCTGGCCGGCGTCGCGGCAAACGTGTTGGGCGCGTTGATGCCCACGTTCGGAATGGCCGCCAAATCCTGGGCCACCACGAAATACTGAATGATAGTGCCCGCCACGGGCGTCGTCGGCAGCAGGCTGTAATCGATAGTGAAGCTGAAAGGCGAGGCGCCGGTGCTGCTTTCCACAAACTTCCAGCCGGCCGTGCCGCTGGTGTTGTCGTTGAAAGCGTTGCCGTCGGTGCTGAGCTTGAAATAAAGGCGCGGGGCGGTGCCGGCGGCCACGTTTACGCCGCTGGCATCGGTGATGGCCACGCCGGCGAGGGTGGGGCCGCTGCCCACGGGCTGGTTGCCCAGCGGCGTGGCAATGACGATGGCCGGCGGGGTGCGGTCCACGGGCAGAAAGTCGCCTTCATCGGCCCCAATGTCAGGAGCCGTGCCGCCCGCCCCATTGGGGTAGGGGCCGCGCGCATCTCCTTCAAAGTCAGCCCCCACGCTGGCCACCACCTGCCCGGCGCTTTCCACCGGCTGCGGCGTGCCGGGCGCGAAATGCAGAAACGTCCCGTCGGCTCCATTCACGGAGGCAAACGATACGCTGCCCGTCAGCGAGTTGCTTTCGCGTGCGGCCACCAGTGCCTGGTAGGCGGCCAGCGAAGGCAGCGCGTTGGTGAGCGTGCCGGTACCTTCGGCGTAAATCAAGCGCGTGCCGGAAGGCGTGCCGGCGTAGTAGAGGTTGTTGTTGCTGGTGCTGGCCAGGTTGGTGGGCGCCGTGCCGGTGGTGCCGCTGAGGCGGCGCAGGGCTGCCGCGACGCCGGTGCCGCCCGGCGTGCTGGTGTTCACCACCAAGTTGTTGCGCAGGTCCACCGCATTGGAGGTGGTGCCCACGTAAACGCCGCTGCTGCCCGAGTTGGTAGCCGTGCTGCTGCCGGCCAGGTAAATGGTGTTGTGGTAGAGGTTGGCGGCCGCCGTGGTGCTGATGCCCACCACGGCGTTCAGGTCCGCCGAGGCCGGCGCGCTCAGCCCGCCAATCAGGTTGTTGGCCAGCGTGTGCGTGGCGCCGCTGGCAACGGCAATGCCCACCGAGCGCGAGTTCGGCCCGTAGGCCACGTTGCCATAAATCTTGTTGCCGCCGATGGCGTTGGCCGCGGTGCCGGCCGCAATACTGATGCCCCGCACCTCGCCGCTGTTGGTGCTGCCCGCGGCGCCCAGCGTGTTGCCGCCAATGGTGTTCTGTGAGAAGGTTTTGGCGCCGTTGGTGCTGCTCGACGTCAGGCCCTGCAGTATCAGGCCGGTGATGGTGTTGCTGCCGGCCAGCGTGTTGCCGGTCACGGTGTTGCCTGTCACGGTTTCGGCGGTAGCCGAGCCGCCGCTGAAGTAGCCATAAAGCACCGACGGAGTGCTGCCCGTGCCGTTGCTGATGCTGTTGCCGGCAATGGTGTTGCCGGTGGCGGTAATAACCCCGGTGCCCACGTAAAGGCCGTAGAATTTGGGTGCGCCGGTGCTGGTGTGCGTGTTGTTGCTGATGGTGTTGGCCACTAGCGCCACCGGCGAAGTGGTGGGCGACTGGGTGACCACGTGCACTCCGTAGATGGTGGGCGAAGTAGCACTGAAGGTATTGTCCCGGAACGCATTACCGGCGCCCACTGCGCCTATCGTGACCGAAGCCGACGTGGCAGCCGACCGGTAGATGCCGTAATTCAGGGTGTTGTTGGCAACCGAGTTGTTGAAGATGGTATTGCCCGTGATGTTAATCGCAATGCTGGTACCACTGGCTTGGTCTTCAATGAAATGCACCTCGCCGCTGCCCGGCAGCACGCAGTCCTGCACCCGGTTGTTGGTGATGCTCACGCCGCTGATGTTGCTGGATGCTCCCTGCTGAATGCCCACCACCGTGCCCGACGAACCGGCCGCATTCGTAATGCCAACCGTGTTGTTGTTGATGAGCACCGTGCCCGCAAACGCCGTGGCCCCACCGGTGCCCACGGCAATGCCCCGCACGTTGTTGGTCGTTGTGGTCGTACTGAGCGTCAGGGTATTATTTTCAATTTTCAGGCCGCTTTGGCCTTCGGCGCGAATACCATAAACCGCCCCACTATTTGCCCCGATGTTGGTCAGGGTGTTGCCGCCGCCACTGCCAATCTCGTTGCCGGCATCGAGTACGGCGGCTGTGGTGAAAGTGCCGTTGCCTTGCAGGTAAATCGCAACTGCACAGTTGCTGATGGTGTTGCTGGTGAATTTATTGGCTGAGTTAGCGCCCGCTGCCGAGGAAGCGGTAAAGTTGATGTTTGCGGAAAAAATGCCCACCGTGGCACTGTTGCTGCGGTCCAGCGAAATGCCACAGTTGGTAATCAACACGTTCTGGCAGCCGTCGGTGGCCGAGGCGCGGGTCAGGTAGTAGCCGTACTCCGTTTTGACGGCGTTGGAAGCGATATTGGCCGCGTTTTCCTGCACGTCGATACCATTGAAGGTGATGTAATCGGTACCCGTCAGCCTGATGACGTAGTCAGCGCCGGTGCCGGTACCATTTAGCGCCGCTGTAATGAGCGGGTTGGTGCCGGTGCCAGCCTTTCGGAACACAATGGGGTTGGCCGCCGTGCCAGTGACCGTGATGGACCCGGCCGTGGGGCTGGCAAACGTCTCGGCGTAGCCCGCCGCCACGTTGAATGTGACCCCGCCCGCGCCCACGCCCTGCGTGTTCAGGTCTGCTATAGCGGCGGTTACGCTGGGGTAATCGCCCGGAATGGTTTTGGAGCCCGAAATCTGCGCATGGGCCGCCTGCGACCCAAGCATGGCCGCCGCGCCCAGCGCCAGCCGGCCCAGCCATTGGAAGGAAAACAGCGCCGGGCGCCGCTTAGAAAGTAAGAAATGCGTCATAGAAAGTAATTGAGGTGGACAAGGGACAAGCAAGAGGAACTGGCCGTACCCATTGGAAGCAGCCGGGTAGGCGCCCATCAAAACGGGTTGACCAGCAGATGATTAAGTCCGGAAAGGGGAGCGTGCTGATAATCGGCGGCCTAACGATTCAGTTTCGGCATTCGAAATATAGAGTTGCTTCACGCGAACTGACAAAGCTTAAAAATCATATATTGCAATACAATTTGGCTTAGGCGTGGAAAAACGCCTGCCGTCTGGCGGGCCCGAAATTGGGGGCGCCCGTCCGGTTGCAGCAAACAAAATGAGTACATTTGCAGTTGAAACGCGATACCAACAATAAACCTCTATCATGGTGGAAACCACGACGAAAACGTACGTTCCGTACAAAGTAAAGGACATGAGCCTGGCCGAGTGGGGCCGTAAGGAAATCCGCCTCGCCGAAGCTGAAATGCCGGGCCTGATGTCGCTGCGCGAGGAGTTTGGCGCGGCCCAGCCTTTCAAAGGCGCGCGCATTGCCGGCTGCCTGCACATGACCATCCAAACGGCCGTCCTCATCGAAACCCTCACCGCCCTGGGCGCTGAAGTGACGTGGTCGTCGTGCAACATCTTCTCCACGCAGGACCACGCCGCCGCCGCCATTGCCGCCGCCGGCATCCCGGTGTATGCCTGGAAAGGCATGGACGAGGCATCGTTCGACTGGTGCATCGAGCAGACGCTGTTCTTCGGTGAAGACCGGCAGCCGCTGAACATGATTCTCGACGACGGCGGCGACCTCACCAATATGGTGCTGGACCGCTACCCCGAGCTGGCCGCCGGCATCAAGGGCGTGAGCGAGGAGACGACGACCGGCGTGCTGCGCCTCTACGAGCGCGTGAAAAACGGCACGCTGCCCTTTCCCGCCATCAACGTGAACGACTCGGTGACGAAGTCGAAGTTCGACAACAAGTACGGCTGCAAAGAGTCGGCCGTGGACGCCATTCGCCGGGCTACCGACATCATGATGGCCGGCAAAGTGGCCGTGGTGGCCGGCTACGGCGACGTAGGAAAAGGCACTGCTGCTTCGCTGCGCGGCGCCGGCGCCCGCGTCATCGTGACGGAAATTGACCCCATTTGCGCCCTGCAGGCCGCCATGGACGGCTACGAAGTGAAGAAGATGGAAAACGCCATTCCGCGCGCCGACATCGTCATCACCACCACCGGCAACTGCGACATCATCCGCGAGGAGCATTTCCGCGCCCTGCGCGACAAAGCCATTGTCTGCAACATCGGCCACTTCGACGACGAAATCGACATGGCGTGGCTGAACACCAACTACGGCCACACCAAGGACACGGTGAAGCCCCAGGTAGACATCTACACCATCGAGGGCAAAGAGGTGATTATCCTCGCCGAAGGCCGCCTCGTGAACCTGGGCTGCGCCACCGGCCACCCCTCGTTCGTGATGTCAAACTCGTTCACCAACCAGACCCTGGCCCAACTGGAGCTGTGGCAGCGCGCCGACCAGTACGAAAACCAGGTATATACCCTGCCCAAGCACCTCGACGAGAAGGTGGCCCGCCTGCACCTCGCCAAAATCGGCGTGGAGCTGGACGAACTGAGCCCCAAGCAGGCCGACTACATCAAAGTACCGGTAGAAGGCCCGTTCAAGTCGGACCTGTACCGCTACTAGTAGCTGCTGCCAGAACAAAAAGGCCAGCCCACGCAAATGGGCTGGCCTTTTTGATTTTCCGACCGACCCAACGCTACTCCAGGAGCACGCGCTGCGACACCGCGGCTCCGCCCGCCACGCCCAGGCGCAAGGTGTAGGCACCGGTGGGCAGCGCGGGCAAGTGCAGCCGCCAGTGGCCGCCAGTGGCTGGCTGAAGCGTGCTGCCGGTGCTGGCGTAGCAGGGGCGCCCCACCGCGTCGAGCAGGGTAATGGAACTGATTTCCTTATCGCTCGGGATGAGCAGCGAGAGCGCGCCACCGGTGGCCGGCGTGGGGTACACGGCCCAGCCCCCGTCGGCCGGCTTGGTGGCCAAGGCGCCCCGCACCTGGAACGTGAGCGAAACGGTATCGCGGGGCCCGCTGGTGCAGGTTTGGCCCCAGCCCAGCATCGCGCCAATAAACGACACGGTGTAAGTGCCAGCCGGAAGGCGGCCTACATTCACCGAATCGATGAAACGGGACATAACAGTAGCATTCGCTACCTGATAACAACCGCTAAAGGTCATTTGACGCCCATTGACTATAAAGCTGGTGTTGAGGCGGTATCCTTCAAAGGCAGTGCTTGCGTAAAAATTTAGCCTGACTTGGTCATTTACCGTGGGGGTTGCCGGTACTACAGTTGGCCTGATGAAAAGGAGCGGGTTGCTTTGAGCGAAGGCTGCGGAGGTGGCTAGCGCCAACGATACAAGTACGATTATAAGAGTAAGCGTGTAGCGCATAGCTGTTGGTTTTGCAAGTGTACAGCGTTTAACGTAGCAGAGGGTTTCGAGTTATAAAACGTCTGGTAATAAAGTAGATGCATAAGCCCGCGCTAACTGCTCACCCGGTAAGAGGGCTTTTGAACAGTTTGCGTACAAGGTGCCGGTAGAAAGTCCGTTCAAGTCGAACCTGTACCGCTACCAAGGAGACGCTGCTAACGAGTCTGTACTTAAAAAGGCCCACTTAGCATGTTTGCTACGTGGGCCTTTTTGTTGACTTCTAACGTCGGGCCAATGGCTGGTTGGGTGTTCATCAGCCCTTCAAATTCTTCGCCGCTGCTGGTGAGGACCGGAGTGCCGAGCAGCAGCCAATGGTGATTGAGCACGGCCCAGTAGCGCAGTTGGGTGCCGTGCGGTTGCAGCGTGCCCATCACGGGCTCCCACCGGTGGCCCAGCGTGAAGCCCGAAATACTGGCGTAGAGGCCGTTGGGCTTGAGGCTGTTGTGGCTGGAATCGTACTCGGCTCGCAGAAAAAGCCGGTTGCTGCCGCCGAGGTCGACGGTTTGGTTGGCGCCGGCGTTGGAAAACAGACCGTGCGTCGAAGCCCTGGCCAACAGGTTTTTGACCGGTCCGGTTGGATTAGCGGAGCGTCGGCTTATGACCAGCACCGCCAGCACAAACAGCAGCAGGGCGCCCCGGCCCAAGTGCTGCCGCACCAGCTTGGCGGCCCGAAACAGGATGTAGACGATGCCCAGCAGCACCAGCACATTCAGCGCCGACCATAGCAAATTCAACATAAGGCAGAGGCGTAAGCGTTGGTTTACTTCGGGAAGGTAGCGGTATTGGGCGTGGGCTGGCCCAAAGCCGCCCGCACCGCCGGCGCCACCTGCGTGCCCAGCAACTCGATGGAGCGCAGTACGCTCTGGTGCGCAATGCCTTCGATGACGAGTTGGGCCAGGAAACGGGTGTTGTTGAACAGCCGGTGCTGGTAGAGCAGCTTGTCGATGATGTCCTGCGGCGCGCCCACCAGCAGCGGGCCCTGCGGGCCGCAGAGGTAGTCGAAGTGGCGGCGGTCCATGGGCGACCAGCCGCGCTCGCGGCCGATGCGGTTCATGAGGGTGGAGTAGGGCGGAAAAAATTCGTCGCGGGCCTGCTCGGCGGTATCGGCCAGGTGCAGGTGGCAATTGATGGCCAGCTGCAGCGCCGCCACGTCGTGCCCGGCTTGCTGGGCCGATTCGCGGTAGAGCTCCGCAAACGGCACGTACTGCGCCGGCGCCCCGCCGAGAATGGCAATGGTGAGCGGCAGCCCCAGCTGCCCGGCCCGAATAACCGAGGCCGGCGTGCCGCCCACGCCTATCCAGACCGGGATTTTGGCCTGCGCCGGGCGCGGATACACACCCTTGGCCTCGATGGCGGCGCGGTGCTTGCCCTGCCACGTCACCACTTCGTTCTCATTGATTTTGAGCAGCAGCTGGAGCTTTTCGATGAACAGCGCATCGTAGTCCTTCAAGTCCTGCCCGAACAGCGGAAACGACTCGATGAAGGAGCCGCGCCCGGCAATAATCTCGGCCCGGCCATTTGAAATGAGGTCGACGGTGGCGAAGTTCTGGAAGGTCCGCACCGGGTCGACGGAGCTGAGTACGGTGACGGCGCTGCTGAGGCGGATGCGCTTGGTGATGGCGGCCACGGCGGCCAGAATGACTTCGGGAGCCGAGATGATGAAGTCGGGCCGGTGATGTTCGCCGAGGGCCAGCACGTCAAGGTCAACTTCGTCGGCCAACTGGCCCATGGCCAGCAGCTCCTGCATGCGCTGGGCGGCGGCGTGGTCGTGGCCGGCGAGATGGGCGGGGGCGATTTCGCCAAAGGAGCTAATTCCAATTTCCATGAGGGAGGGGTTTCGATTGCAAAGACAGAACGCGAGACGCGCGAGCGGGGCCAATTGTTTTGGGCGAAATAGCGCGCAACGGCCGCGAAATTGGGAACAACCACCAATTACTTGAGCTACGCAATATTCCGCAACCCATCTCAGTCGCGACGAAGTAGCTTTGCTTATGCGTAATCTTTACTTTCTAGGCTTGCTGCTGAGCGCAGTTGAACCTGCACTGGCACAGGTACCTTCAACGACGGCGGGCAGTCTGGGCCCGCTTACCGTCGATAAAATCATGCGCGAGCCGGTGCAGTGGGTGGGCACCGCGCCGTCGAACGTCTACTGGGCCGAGGACGGCCGCCGCATCTATTTCAACTGGAACCCGACCAAGGCCCGGCGCGACTCGCTTTATGAGGTGACTCCCACGGGCCCGGCCGCGCCGCGCAAATTGAGCCAGCGCGAGCAACGCGAACTGCCCGCCAGCACCGGCGTGTACGACGACGCTTACACGCGCAAAGTGTACGAGCGAGAAGGCGACATTTACCTGCTCGACCTCAAAACCCAGAAAAGCCGGCGTGTGACTAACACCGCCGAACGCGAAAGCAACCCCGATTTCGCCCAGCTGGGCAAACTCGTGAGCTACGTGCGCGCCCAGAACCTCTACACCTGGGACCCGGCCACGGGCGAAACCGTGCAGCGCACCGACTTCCGCAAGGGCAGCAAGCCCGCCAGCACCACGCCCACCGACAAGGCCGAGCGCTACCTGCGGGCCCAGCAGCTGGCGCTATTTGAGGTGGTGCGGCTGCGCGACCAGGACCGGCAGGCGCAGGAGCGCCAGCAAAAAGCCTTGGCCCGGCTGCAGCCCAAGGCTATTTACCTGGGCCTGCAAACTGTGGCCAACCTGCAGCTCAGCCCCGACGGCCGTTACGTGACCTACACCCTGCGGCAGGAGCCTACGGCGGCCAAGGTGGCGCTGGTGCCCAGCTTTGTGACGGCCTCGGGCTTTACGGAAGATATTTCGAGCCGTACCAAAGTGGGCGCGCCCCAAACGGCTGTCGAGCTGGGTATTTATGACATTGCCCGCGATACCACTTTCGTGCTGGGCTACAAGGAATTGAAGGGCCTGGATGAGCAGCCGGCCTACCGCAAGGAATACGCGCTGCCGGCCAAAGCGCCCATGCCCGCCGACTCGGCCAAGGCCGCCGCGGGCAAAGCGAAGAAGCCCGAGCTGCGCCGTGTGCAGCCGTTTGGTCCGTATTGGTCGGCCGATGGGCAGCGGGCGTTTCTGGTGATGCGCACCGCCGACAACAAGGACCGGTGGATAGTGGGCCTCGACCCGGCCACCCAAACCATTAAGCTGCTCGACCGCCAGCACGACGATGCCTGGATTAACGGCCCCGGCATCGGCTACGGCCCTGGCAACGTGGGCTGGCTGCCCGACAACCGCCGCGTGTGGTTCCAGAGCGAGGAAACCGGCTACAGCCACCTCTACACCGTGGACGCGACCACCGGCCAGAAAAAAGCCCTGACCAGCGGCAAATTCGAAATCCAGAACGCCCAGCTCAGCCGCGACCGCAAAACCTGGTACCTCACCGCCAACGCCACGCACCCCGGCGAGCAGCAGTTTTACCACCTGCCCCTGAACGGCGGCGCGCTTCAGCAAATCACGACCCGGCCCGGCGCGCACGAGGTAACCGTGTCGCCTGACGGGCGCACCCTGGCCGTGCGCTACAGCTACACTAACAAGCCCTGGGAGCTGTTTGTGATGGCCAACAAGCCCAAGGCCCCCATGCGGCAGCTCACCCACAGCACCACGCCGGAGTTTGAAAGCTACCCCTGGCGCGACCCCGAAATCATCACCTTCAAGGCCCGCGACGGGGCCGACGTGTACGCCCGCCTCTACCGCCCGGCCAACCCCGCGGCTCAGGGCCCGGCTGTGATATTCGTGCACGGCGCCGGCTACTTGCAGAATGCCCACAAGTGGTGGAGTCAGTACTCGCACGAGTACATGTTCAACAACCTGCTGGTGGAGAAGGGCTACACTGTGCTCGACATCGACTACCGCGGCTCGGCTGGCTACGGGCGCGACGTGCGCACGGGCATCTACCGCTACATGGGCGGCAAGGACCTTTCGGACCACGTGGACGGCGCCAAGCTGCTGACCGAAAAATACGGCGTCAGCCCGCAGCGCATTGGAATTTACGGCGGCTCCTACGGTGGTTTTATCACGCTCATGGCCATGTTCACGCAGCCCGAGGTGTTCCGGGCCGGCGCTGCGCTGCGCTCCGTGACGGACTGGGCGCACTACAACCACGGCTACACCGACAACATCCTCAACGAGCCCTACAACGACTCCCTGGCCTACGCCCGCTCCTCGCCCATCAACTACGCCAACGGCCTGAAAGGGGCCCTGCTCATGTGCCACGGCATGGTGGATACCAACGTGCACTTCCAGGACATCGTGCGCCTGTCGCAGCGCCTCATCGAGCTGAAAAAGGAGAACTGGGAGCTGGCCGTGTACCCCGTCGAAGACCACGGCTTCGTGGAGCCTTCGTCGTGGACCGACGAGTACAAGCGTATTCTTAAGCTGTTCGAAACCAACCTCAAGCCCGTCGGGGAACGGAGTGGGGCAGGGCAATGAGCTCCGGGCACAGTTCTCGGCTTCACTGCCAGTCAGGCCTTTTGTTTGCGCCCGTTATAATGGTAGCAGGCTGGTACCCGTCAGCTTTTCTTTTTGGGTTTGGTGATTGGGGGCAGATGGGCCAGATAAGGTCGCACGTACTGATTTTTGGGAAAAAATTGCAGGGTGCGGCTGCCGTAGTAGCGGCAGATTTCGGGCTCATTCAGGCGGAAATAGCATTCGGTCAGGTAGCCCAGGGCTTGTTCGTAGAGCAGCGGGTTTTGGGTAAGCTCGCTCAGCGATGAGGCCCCGATTAGAAAGCGCGCCATGTTGTACGCCGCCGGTTTCCATTGCTCCTGGTCCATTTGTAGGGTGCCGAGTTTCCAATAAGCCTCCAGAAACCAGTAGTCGATGGTGGCCGTGGAGTCATTTTCACCGTTTTCACGGTCTAAGTCGCTAATCAGCTTCTGATATGCCTCAAATGCCTGCGGCTTGGTTGATTCCGTTTGATAAAGCGCCCGGGCATAATGAAAAAGCAGGAAACGGTTCTGGGGTTCGCTGGCTACGGGAAGGCTTAAATCAGCTACGGCTTCGGCGAAATGGGCTTGGTTATAAGCCGCTTTTGCTGCAGCAAGCGCTGGCCCGAAGACAACCGATTCTACCGCGGGCAAGGGCTCGGGTTGCATCATATGCTGGCCCGCGGCTGCAATTTGCTTGGCCGAGGCTCCGGCAATGGCGGTAGCATGGGCCTTGAGGATGGTGTTCTTGGCATAAGGCAGCACCGCATCCGGAGTCATCAAGTGATACTGAGCATTTCCGGCGGAAGGCAGTAGTAGGTTGAAAATCAGGATGAAGCTGAGCAGGGCTATAGTCCGCCGGTGTACGAACCGAAAATTGACTGCTTGCAGAAAAACATTCATCGCCGAGAAAGAAGTAGCCAGTTGAAAAAGAAGCTACCAAACTACTGCAGCGCTGGCGTCACGCCCATGTTGGCGTAGCAGAAGCTCCACACGTCGGCCCACTCATCAATGAGTAGGGCCGTGCTTTTGCCCGCGCCGTGGCCGGCGTTCACGTCGATGCGGATGAGGGTGGGGTAGGGGCCCGCGTTGGCGGCTTGCAGGGCGGCAGCGTATTTGAAGGAGTGCGCGGGCACCACCCGGTCGTCGTGGTCGGCGGTGGTGATGAGCGTGGCGGGGTAGGCGGTGCCGGGCCGCAGGTTGTGCAAGGGCGAGAAGGCCAACAGGTTGCGGAACTGCGCCTCGTCGTCGGAGGTACCGTACTCGGGCGCCCAGTTCCAGCCGATGGTGAACTTCTGGTAGCGCAGCATGTCCATCACGCCTACGGCGGGCAGGGCCACCCGGCACAGGTCGGGCCGCTGGTTGGCCACGGCGCCCACCAGCAGGCCACCATTGGAGCCGCCCGCGATGGCGAGGTGCTGCGTGTCGGTGTAATGGTTGGTTTTGAGGTATTCGGCAGCGGCAATGAAGTCGTCGAACACATTTTGCTTGTGCGGCGTCATGCCGGCCTGGTGCCATTCCTCGCCGTATTCGCCGCCGCCGCGCAGGTTGGCCACGGCCAGGATGCCGCCGTTTTCGAGCCACAGCACGCGCGCCACCGAGAAGCCGGGCGTCAGGCTCACGTTGAAGCCGCCGTAGGCGTAGAGGTAGGTGGGGTTCTGGCCGTTCAGCGTCACGTCTTTTTTGTGCACGATGAACATCGGAATCAGCGTGCCGTCGCGGCTGGGGTAGAACACCTGCGTGGTCCGGTAGTCGGCCGGGTTCACATCTACCGCCGGGGCCCGGAAAACGGTGCTGGTATTCGCCGCAATGTCGTAGCGGTAAATCGTGGTCGGGTAGGTGAAGGACGTGAAGGCGTAATACACCGCCGTGGCCTCGCGCCGCCCGCCGAAGCCGCTGGCCGTGCCAATGGCCGGCAGCGCCACCTCATGCCGAAATTCGCCCGTTTCCGAATACACCTGCACCAGTGAGCGGGCATCCTGCAGGTAGCCGGCGATGAGGCAGCCGCCGGCCTGTGTCACGCTTTCGAGCTTGTTGGCGGTTTCGGGCAGCACCTCGCGCCAGTTGCTTTCCTGGGGCTGGCTGGGGTCAATGCCAACCACGCGGTAGTTGGGTGCCAGGTAGTTGGTGTACACCAGCACCTCGCCGCCCACATTGCCGATGACGGTGTTGTTGAATTCAAAAGCCTCAAACAACGTCGTCCAGGCATTGGCTTGGCCCGCGTCGGTGAGGTCACGCACCAGCAGGCGGTTGCCGTCCGACACGCCATCGGTGAGGTAGAGGCACAGAAACCGCTCGTCCTCGGTAGCGCCGGCCATGCGGAAGCCCAGCGCCATATCGGGGTTGTCGTACACCAGCTCGTCTTCCGCCTGTGGTGTGTTTAGCTGGTGGAAGTATACTTTGTGAAACTCGTTTTTGCCCGAGAGGTCGTTTTCGCCGGGCCGGGGCGCGTCGTAGCGGCTGTAGTAGAAGCCGTTCGACGTCCACGATGTGCCCGAGACTTTCACCCAGTCCAGCGTGTCGGGCAGCAGTTCTTGCGTTTGTAAATCCATGACGCGGACCTGGTTCCAGTCGGAGCCGCCGCTGCTGGTGGCGTAGGCCAGGTAGCGGTGGTCGTTGCTGAATTCCATGCCGGCCAGCGCCGTGGTGCCATCTGCCGAGAATTTATTGGGGTCGAGCAGCACACGGGGCTCTTCGGTGCCGCGCTGGCGGTACACCACGGCCTGGTTCTGCAGCCCGTCGTTTTTGGCAAATACCAGCTCATTGCCCACCTGCTCGGGCACGCCGTAGCGCTCGTAGTTCCAGAGGCTGGTGAGGCGCGCCCGAATGCTATCGCGAAACGGAATCTCCTTTAAATACCCAAACGTGGCCTCGTTCTGGGCGGTTACCCACGCCTTGGTTTCTTCGGAATCGGGGTCTTCAAGCCAGCGGTAGGGGTCGGGCACGGCGGTGCCGAAATAGGTGTCGGTGGTGTCGGCTTTACGGCTGTTGGGGTAGGTCACGGCGGGTGGTGTCGGGGAGTTCGAGGCCGGCTTTGCGGCTGGGCTCGGCATTTTCGGGGGTAGTGGCTTCGGTGAGGGGCTGGCGGCGGGGCAGGGTGTTGCGCGCGGGCGGCGCGCTGGCCCGGCAGGCCGACAGCGCCAAAGCTGCCAACAGCGCAAGCGGGCGAAAGGCAGCTTTCATACGTAGAGGTGAGAATGGTAAAAGAAAGAACGTCATGTCGAGCTTGCCGAGACATCTCGCGTGCCGAAGTAATCCTTTCGAATGAATTAGTGATGGCACGCGAGATGTCTCGGCAAGCTTGACATGACGTGCTACTGTCTACTGTGATGTGCCAATAAAAGCGCCGGGCTACCTAAAGTTACTCCACCTGCGCGTTATCGGTCCCCGGCGCGCCGGGGCCGGCGCCGGCTTCCGGGGTGGCGGGCGCTTGCTGGGCCACGGCGGCGGCTACCAACTCGGGCAGGTTGGCGCGCAGCCAGCGCAGCTCCTCGTCCACGCGCTGGCTCACCAGGCGTTCCACTTCCAGGCGCTGGGCCGGGCTGAGCTGGTCGAGGGCCGGCGTGGGGGCCGATTGGGGCGCATCGGAGGTGGCGGCCAGCACCAGCGCCTCGGCCCGTTTCACGCGGGCAATGGAGTCGGCCACGGCAGCGCTGGTTTCGGCAGCGGCGGCCTGGGCGGTGGTGGCGGCCTGCTTGGCGGTGAGGGTTTCGCGGCGCTGCTGGCGGCGCCACTGCCCCAGCGTGATGCGCAGCATGATGTACAGCGCCAAACTCAGAATGCCCAGAATGAGGGCCAGCGGCGCCGCAAAGCGGTAGAGCAGGCTGCCCGGGCCCGTGGCGGGCAGGGGCGCGCTGCTGGCGTTGGCGGCATCGCGCTCGGCGGCGGCCTGGGCTTCGGCGGCTTCGGCGGGGCCGGGGGCGCCGGGGGCGGCCAAGGTGTCTACTTTTTCGGGAGCCATGGCGGCGGCCACTTCGCCCATGGGCGTGCCGCTTTCCACGTAGTTAGTGAGGGCGGTTTCCAGAGCTTCGACCCGCGCCATGCGGGCGGGGTCTTTGCGGCGGGCCGGCGAGCCTTTGAGCTTGCTCACAATGGCCTTAGCCAAGGCGGCCAGGCGGGCGGGGTTGTCTTTTTTGCCCTGGTAAATGGCGCCGCGGCCCTCGATGGGCTGATAAAGCAGGCTGTACACGCGCAGGCTGTCGGGCCGGATGCTGGCGGCCAGGGCCTGCAGGTTGGCACCCTCGCAGCGCACGGTGCTTTTGAGGTTGGGCCGGCCGGCGTCGTCGTACACGAAGCGTACCGTGGCGCACCAGATTTGCACTTTGCTCTCGTCGAGCGAGGGCTGGCCCAGGGGCGTTTGGGCCGCTGCCAACAACGGCAGGGCAACGGCAAAAGCAAGCAGCAGGCGGCGGAAAATCATGCGCAGAAAAGTGGTTGAGGACCGAAAAGTACGAAATGCCGGCCCAGCGTCCATCTTCTTCTTAGCTGTAGTCAATTTCCGTGTTGTCGCCGATGTTCAGCGAATGGTTCATGCCCCGAAACGAGGCATCGGAGCCCACAATGCAGTCGTGCATCACGGCCGAGCGCAGCTCCGAGTAGCTGCCAATGATGGAGTCGCTGAGAATGGTATGGCTGACAATGGTTTTGTCGCCGATGGCCACATTCGGGCCGATGATGGACTGCGAAATCTGGCACCCGCGCCCGATGCTGACGGGCGGAATAATCACCGAATCGGGAAATTCCGAGTAGTCGCGGCCTTCCAGGAACTCGGCCGTGTTGAGCAGGCGGGCGTTGGCTTCGAGCAGGGTTTCCTTGCGGCCGCAGTCGAACCAGTTGTCCACGGGGCAGGTCGTCATCACCTCGCCGTCTTCGATGAGGTGCATCAGGGCGTCGGTAAGCTGAAATTCGCCGTGGGTGCGCACGTCGGTTTCGCGCAGCCACTCCAGGGCCTCGGCCAGCTTGTCGGGGTAGGCCAGTTTGTAGAGGCCCACCATGGCAAAGTTCGATTTCGGGATTTTGGGCTTCTCCACCACCTTGCTCACCCGGCCGCCGGCCCCGAGCTCCACAATGCCGAAGCGGGTGGGGTCCTTCACTTCCTTCACGGCCAGCACCGAGCCGGACGTGGCCAGCAAGGCGGCCAGGTCCACGTCCACGATGGTATCGCCGAGCAGGATGAGCACGCCGTCCGGGTCGTGGCGAAACTCCTCGCGGGCCAGCCACAGGGCGTGGCCGAGGCCTTCGCGGGGCTCCTGCACCACAAACTTGGCGTTAAGGTCGGGGTAATTGCGGCGCACGTAGCTCACGATTTTATCGCCCAAATAGCCCACGATGAACACAAACTCGGTAAGGCCGGCCGTGCGCAGGCGGTCGATGATATGGCCCAGAATGGTGTTGCCGGCCACCGGCACCAGGCTTTTGGGCTGGGTGTGGGTGTGGGGGCGCAGGCGCGAGCCAATGCCGGCGACGGGAATGACGGCTTTCATTGTAATGAAGCGGGGTGAGAAGCGATAAAGCAGGAGCCGTTGGCCCAGGGCCGGGCCCTGCTAAGCAGCAAGCTACAACTACTAGGGCCAAGCTACGTACTTTGCGCCAAGCCCGGAACCAAACCGGGCCGGCGGCGCCAGGTTTTGGCGCCGGCCGCAAAACCCTCGCTTCTTTCACTTTCACCCCTTCTTTTTCTAACATGAAACGCTTTCTTCTGTACTTCGCGGGCTTGGCCCTGTTGCTCACCCAGTCGTCGTGCGGCTACAACGGCATGGTGCAGCGCGACCAGGCCGTGAAGGCCCAGGCCGGCAACGTGCAAAGCGCCTACCAGCGCCGCAACGACCTCATCGGCAACCTGGTGAACACCGTGAAAGGCGCCGCCAAATTCGAGCAGGGCACCCTCACTTCGGTCATCGAGGCTCGCGCCAAGGCCACCAGCGTGCAGCTGAACGCCAACGACCTGACGCCCGAAAACATCAAGAAATTCCAGGAAGCCCAGAGCCAGGTATCGGCCGGATTGGGCCGCCTGCTGGCCGTGTCGGAGAATTACCCCGACCTGAAAGCCAACGCCAACTTCCAGGAGCTGCAAGCCCAGATTGAGGGCACCGAAAACCGCATCAACGTGGAGCGCAACAAGTTCAACGCCGTCACCAACGACTACAACACCTTCACCCGCTCCTTCCCGAATAACCTGTTTGCGGGCATGTTCGGCTTCCCGCCAAAGCCCTACTTCGAAGCCGACCCGGCCGCGAGCAAGGCGCCCACGGTGCAGTTTTAGGGTTGGAATTATCGGTCATAACTGATAAAAAAGAACGTCATGCTGAGCGCAGCCGAAGCATCTCTACTGCGCAAGTAAAATCAATTAGTTGTGCGGTAGAGATGCTTCGGCTGCGCTCAGTATGACGTTTTGTTGACTTTTAGCTCACCTAATTCCCACCAATGACTTCTCCCCTTACTCCCGCTCAGGACGCGGCGCTGGTGGCCGCCATCCGGCAGGCCGAGGTCACCACGTCCGGCGAAATCCGGGTACACCTCGAAGACACCTGCCCCACGCCCGAGCCGCTGGACCGCGCCGCGCAGGTCTTCGGCGAGCTGAACATGCACAAGACCGCCGCCCGCAACGGCGTGCTGTTTTACCTAGCCTGGCAAAGCCGGCAGTTTGCCGTGGTGGGCGATTCGGCCATCAACGCGGCTGTGCCCGACGACTTCTGGGAAACCACCAAAGAAGCCGTGCTAGAGCAGTTTCGGCACGAAAACTACGTGCTGGGCCTTGAGCGCGGCATCAAAATGGTGGGCGAGCAGCTGAAGCGCTACTTCCCTTATGATGCCAGCACCGACCAGAACGAGCTGGACGACTCAATTTCCTTCGGCGGCCAGAAGCCGTCTTCCGACGCATGAAAAATTCCGTGGCTGACGCCCGTTTGTTGACGCCCCTTGCTGGGCTGGCGGGCCAGGCGCGCGCGTTGCGGCCCGCGCCGTGGCGTTGGCTGCTGGTGTTGCTGCTGGCTTGGGCCAGCATCGCGGCCAGCGCCCAGTCCATCCCGCCGCGCCCCAACCCGCCGCGTCTGGTGAATGACTTGGCCGGCCTGATGCAGCCCGCCGAGGCCGAAGCGCTGGAACGCAAGCTGGTGGCCTACGACGACAGCACTTCCTCGCAAATTGCCGTGGTGACCGTGCCTACCCTCGACGGTGACGAGGTGGCCGACTATGCCCAGAAGCTCTACGAGGGCTGGGGCATCGGCCGCAAAGGCAAGAACAATGGCATCCTCATCCTGGTGGCTCAGCAGGAGCACGTGGCCCGCATCCAGACCGGCTACGGCCTGGAAGGCGCCGTGCCCGATGCCATCGCCAAGCGCATCATCAGCAACACGCTGGTGCCCGCCTTCAAGCAAAACCAATACTACGCCGGCCTCGACCGGGCCACCGACCAGCTCATCGCCCTCGCCAAAGGCGAATACAAAGTAGACCCGGAAGACGCCCGCCCGCAACGCAGCCGCGATTCCTCGGGCTCGGGCATTCCGTTTTGGACCATCATTATCGTGATGGTCATCATTTTCACCCTGCTGCGTAACCGCGGCGGCGGCGGTGGCCGCGGCAACCGCGGTTTCGGCGGCGGCTTCATCCCGCCCATCATCTTCGGTGGTGGGGGCTTCGGTGGCGGCGGCGGTGGCTGGGGCGGTGGTGGCGGCGGCGGGGGTGGCTTCGGCGGCTTCGGCGGCGGCAGTAGCGGCGGCGGCGGCGCCAGCGGCAGCTGGTAGATGTCGCCCGTCATTGCTAACGTAGCGAAGCAATCCGTCCTGTTCTCAGCGACCAGCCTGCTAATGTGACAACGCCTCAAAAAGTGAAAGCCCCGGCACTGCGCAGTGCCGGGGCTTTCTGATAAAAGGACGTGTCTGGTTTTGACAGGACGGATTAGCTACGCTGGCCTTCGGTTGCCACGGCCTGCGGCCTCGCAATGACAGGCACTCCCTCTAATGGTCGCTCTGCACGCCCACCGGAATGGCCACGCTCAGCCGGTTCTCCGGCGGCGGCACGGGGCAGGAGTAGCCGTGGTTGTAGGCGCAGGATGGGTTGTAGGCTTTATTGAAATCGATTTGCATCACCGTGGTGCCACGCGGTGGAATGCGCAGGTCGATGTAGCGGCCGCCGCCGTAGCTGCCGTGGCCGTTAGTAAGGTCGGTGAAGGGCAGGAACAGGTAGTCTTCCAGGCCGGGCCGTTTCAGTAAATCGTAGTTCTGGTACACGCTGAGCCGCCGGGGCTTGCCATCGAGCATGAAGCGCAGCTCGCCGTATTTGCGGTAGGTGGGCCGGCGGGCGGTGCTGGTTTCCATGGCGAAAGGCCGGGAGGTGGAATCGCGCACGAAGGTGGCCGCCACGTAGTAGCCGTAGCGGGTAGGATAGAAGGGCAGGCTGGTGAGGGCTTGCTGCTCGGCCGGCGTCAGGGGCGATTCGTTGGGGTTGCGAAATTCCTCATTCAGGGCCTGCTGGAAGGCCAGCACACTGCGCTGGTGCGCCAGCGAATCGAGGCGAAGAGCGACGGTCTGGCCGTGGGCCCGGCTACTCAGCAGGGCCGCCGAAAGCGCAAAAGCGAGAAGATGTTTCATTGCTCAAAGCTACCCAGCTCGCCGCAGCCGGCTATCGTTTCCAACCTTTTCGGCACAGGCTAAGTATCAGCCTGTATTCGGCGGTAGCCAAAGCCGCAGACAATTTCTTTCACCCTTCTTTTTGTCAATGCCATGAATGCTTCCCGCCTTACCCTAATGTTCTTTTTCTTCGCGCTGGCCACCACGCTCACCGGCTGCGACGCCATTGCCGGCATCTTCAAGGCCGGGGCCTAT
Organism: Hymenobacter convexus; assembly: GCF_030580955.1. Taxonomy (GTDB): domain Bacteria; phylum Bacteroidota; class Bacteroidia; order Cytophagales; family Hymenobacteraceae; genus Hymenobacter. Next base: position 125,064 of record NZ_JAUQON010000001.1, read on the forward strand.
ACGGGCATCATCGCCGTGTTTATCGTGGTGGCGCTGCTGTTTTTCATCGTGAACAGAATGCGCGGCCCGCGCCCCTAGTTCGGTCCGCCAATCAACAAAAAAGCGCGGCTCCTGCGAAGGGGCCGCGCTTTTTGCTTTCAACGCAAGCGGTAGTGTTACTCGCTACGCTTGCTGGGCATGGTGCCAATAATGTGGTCCCAAAGCGTACTGCTCACGCCGAAGGCTACCTCATCCTGCCGGTAGTGGTGCTGGCTGTGGTGCGTCCACCACACTTTCAGGAAGTTCTTCGGCGGGGCGTAGGCATGAATGGCGTAGTGCACAAACAGGTACATGGCGTAGCCAAACGTAAAGCCCGACAAGAGCCCAAATGCATAGGAACCAAAGCTGAAGCGGAAAATGAAGAACAGCAACGAGGCCACAAACACCGTGATGATGGGCGGCATGGCCAAGCGCGTCTTGTCCTTGGGGTATTCGTGATGCACGCCGTGCATGGTGTACTGGAACTTGGCCCGGCCCGGCGTAGTGGCCGGAATATGGTACACGTAGCGGTGCACCAGGTATTCCACCAGCGTGAAGGCCAGCAGCCCTACCAGAAACAAACCCAGCGCGCCCAGGCCCGTCATGAAGCCGCGGGTGAGGCCATAATACATGCTCAGGATGCCGGTGATGGCGAAAATGCTCACCGGCAGCGCAATGTGCGTGTGCGAAAGCCGCTCCAGCAAGGGGTTCTGAAACAGCTGCGCCGAGCCTTTGTGCTTGGGCCGCACCGGGGCCGCGGCGGGCGCCGGAGTAGGCATAACGTCTGGTTCTTCGGTGGATACGGATTGCATAAGACTAACGAACGGCGGAATAAAGAAGAAACAAAATTACGATGCCGGGGGCAAAGTGCCGGGCAGGGCAAAACCCGCGCCGGCCAGCTGCGCTACCACGGCCGGCAGCGTGCACGCCGCCGAGCAGCGCAGCCGCGCCTGGGCATAAAACTTCATTCGGGCCGTAAGGGTTTCGCGCAGCCACGCTTCGGCCCCGCCGGCGGCGGCCAGCAACGGGCGTTTGGCCACCTCCTCGGGCGGCAGGCGGGCCGCCAGCACGGCCACCGGCACATCGAGCCAAAGCGTGGGGCCGGCCTGGTTGAGCAGAGCCATATTATCGTGAAAGCAGGGGGTGCCGCCGCCCGTGGCCAGCACCAGCGGCGCCCCGGCGTAGGCCAGCGCCCGGCGCAACACCGCCGATTCTATTTCCCGGAACCCGGCCTCGCCCTCAGTGGCGAAAATTTCACGCACGCCGCGTCCGGTCTGGGCTTCAATGGCAATGTCCAGGTCGAGAAACGGGCGGTTGAAGTGCGCGGCTAGCTGCCGGCCCAGCGTGGTTTTGCCCGCGCCGGGCAGGCCCACGAGGCTCAGGTGGCCGGAGCCGCCGGGTATCAGAGCGTCTTTGGGGAGGGAAGAGGGCACGGGGTTTAGAAGTCAGGTAGGCAAAAGAACGTCATGCAGAGCGCAGCGAAGCATCTTGCCCGCCACCAGTAATTCCTTACGATTGGGTTTAGTAGTGGCGGGCAAGATGCTTCGCTGCGCTCTGCATGACGTTCTTTTATTGACGTTCGACCTACCCCAGCTTCACGCGCGGGTCGAGCACGGCGTAAAGCACGTCCACGGCAATATTTATCACCACAAACAGCGCGGCTACGAACAGCGTGGCACCCATCACCACCGGGAAATCGAGGTTTTCGACGGCGCGGAGCGTTACCGTGCCCAGGCCTTTCCAGTTGAAGATGTATTCGATAAAAAACGCGCCCGCCATGAGCGAGGCCAGCCAGCCCGAAACGGCTGTTACGACCGGATTGAGGGCGTTGCGCAGGGCATGGTGCAGCACCGTAGCCGCGCGGCTCAGGCCCTTGGCGCGGGCTGTGCGGATGTAGTCCTGGCTCAGCACATCGAGCATGCTGGAACGGGTGAGCTGCGTGATAATGGCCAGCGGCCGGATGCCCAGCGCCACGGCCGGCAGCAGCAAATTGCGCAGCACCAGGTGCCGCTCACCCGTGAAGGGGTCGGTTTCATAGAGCTGCCCGGTGAGACTCAGGCCCGTCCAGTGGCTCCAGTAAAAGCCGAACGTGACGGCAATCAGAATGGCCGCCACGAACGACGGCACTGAAATGCCCAGCACCGAGGTGCTCACCAGCACCCTGTCGAGCCACGACTGCGGGCGCAGCGCCGCCGCTACCCCAAACGCCACGCCGCCCACGCTGGCAATGAGCATGGCCGCCAGCGCCAGCCAGGCCGTGCCGGGAAAATAATCGAGCAGGATGCGCAGCACATCCTTGTTGCTTTGGAAGGAGCGGCGCAGGTAGGGCGTTTTCAAAACCAATGCCTTGGAGCCCAGCGGCAGCACGGCCACGCCGCCATAGCGCGCCCGGCCAGCTGAGTCGGCGGGGTGCAGGCCCAGGGGCGATACGTCGTTCAGGTAGCCGAGCAGGCGGGTGGGCAGGGGCTGGTCGAGGCCGAGGTCGGCGGTGATGGCGGCTTTGGTAGCCAGGTCGGTGCGCTGGCCGGCCAGCAGGGCGGCGGGGTCGCCGGGCAGCACGTTGAAGAGCACAAACACCGTGCAGGCCACGCCCACCAGCACGAGCAGGCCCTGGCCTAAGCGACGGAGGATGAAGGCGAGCATAAGTAGGAATTAGGTTTTTCGTCTGTCATCCTGAGCGCAGCGAAGGACCTTATCAGGTTCGAACGTTACCTGTTCTTCGGTGATAAGGTCCTTCGCTACGTTCAGGATGACAGGCTCTTTTAGGCTTAGTTATTAACCACTATTCCTTCAGCACCTTTTCCACTTCCCAGAGCGCGGGCAGGTCGTGGTAGTGGTACTTGGCTTTTACCACGCCGTTTTGCAGCACCATGAGGCCGGGGTTGGAGCGAATCATGGATTTAAGCACGGTGGCATCGGCGAAGTAATAGGGGCCGGCCAGGTTCACATCGTGGCGGAACGAGTCGAACTTGGCCGCGCTGGTGCTGGTGATGGTGAGGGCCGTGATGCCGCGGCGCGACTTGGCGGCGCCTTCCATCAGGGCGTTGATGGCCTCAAACCGGTCGCGGTCCGTCTTGTTGGTGTTCTGCACGATGAGCACCAGCTTGCTGCCTTTCAGCAGCTCCTGGGTATAGGAGTTGCCCTCGGCGTCGGACACCTCGAAGTCGGTGATAACCGGCGTGGAGGTTTTCGGATTCAGCGACTCCATGGCCTTGTATTTCCAGGTGGTGTCGGTGGGGTAGGCGTCGAACTGCTTGGTTTCGCCGTTGCGGGTCATCGTGTAGCGGTAGCGGGCGGGCTCGGCGGGCTTCATGAGCTGGCCGATGTTGTTGCCCACTTTGTAGGGCAGGAAATCGAAATAGGGCAGGTGGCCCAGCGCCCGCACCCCAATGCCGATGGCAATGGCCGTGGCAAACGTCATCACCATGATGCCGAAGGTGCCCTGCACAAACGAGTGGCGCAGAAACCGTTGGTGCGTGAACACCACGAACCACAGCACGAGCAGGAACATGTCCTTGGCAAACGACGTCCAGGGCGTGAGCTTGATGAAATCGCCGAAGCAGCCGCAGTCCGTCACCTTATTAAAGGCCGCCGAATAGAACGTGAGGAAGCCGAAAAACGTGAGCAGCCCCAGCAGCACCCACAGGGTAACTTTCAGGTGCCAGCGGAGCAGCAGGGCCACGCCCAGAATCACCTCCAGCGAGCTGAGCACGATGGACAGCGTGCGCGAAATGTTCTTGAACCACATGAAGAACCCTTCCAGCGCCGGCACCGAAACGGAAAATACTTCGAAGTATTCTTCGAGCTTGTAGGCCGTGCCCACCGGGTCGTTCAGCTTGATGAGGCCGGAAAAAATGAAGATGGCGCCCAGCACAAACCAGCACACGCGGGTGACGGTGCGCAACAAGTGAGGGGCCGGGGCAACAGCAGGGGCGGAGCTAATGGTGGACATAAGAACAAAGTAAGCCGGTGGCAAACGCGCGGGCAACGCCCAATGTTTGCATAAAGGTCGGGCCGGAAGTTGAAAGTCCTGCGGGCGCTGTTCTGCCGTGTCGCCTCACCCCCGGCCCCTCTCCCCAAGGAGAGGGGAACCGGATGCCAGCTTTTCCAGAGCTCACCTCCTCTCCCTGAAGAGAGGGGGCCGGGGAGTGAGGCGCCACACCAGAACGAGCCGCAGCTACCGCCCAGCTACCACCTCCGCATACCTACTCCGGGCCAGAAACGCCTTGGCATCGCGGATGCTCAGGATGTCGGCCAGGGCCTGCTTCTTGTCGGTGGCCTGCTTATAATAAGCCTGCACGATGCGGTAGCCCACGTAGTAGCCCAGGTCGCAGGGCTTCTCGGGGGTTTCCTGGTTGCCGTTGGCCATCCAGTTGTCGGGGTTGGTACCGAGCATTTCCTTTTGGAAATCGGCCCATAGCTGTTTTTCGTGGGCGTTGCCGTAGGGGTGCAGGCGAGCGTTGGTGATGTGGCCGGTCACCAGCTCGGCCACGAAATCGGCCATGCCCTCGTTCAGGGCGTAGCTCAGTAGGGTGCCATCCTGCGGGCCTTGGTTGCGGTGCACCAGTTCGTGCACCATCAGCGAAGGCATTTCGGCCACCGGGGCGCAGCGGTTGCGTTGCACCAGGCTCAGCTCCGAGGTGTTCACGCCCGGGCCGTTGGCCGTTTGGTCGGCCCCGATGAGCAGGCCGGCGTCCGACACGGTGCCGCCCGACACCCAGCCGCCCACCACGAAGTAGATGTTCTGGAAGCGCACCGCCGGGTACAGCTCCTGGAAATGCCGGAAGGCGGCCACAATCTTCGGTTTCTCGCTGGCAATGGCCAGCGTGGTGGGCCGGATGGAGTTATAGTAGTTGGGTCGTTGCAAAATCCGCTTCGTGAAGAACTTGTCGTCCTTGATTTTGAGGTCATAATAATCGCGCAGGCCCGCCGAGGCTTTGTCGAAATACTCGCGCCGGAAAACGGCCCGGGCCTGCGCCGTATCGCGTCGGGCGGCGGCGTAGGCGGTCCAGAAGTGGTCGATGTCGGTGGTGGTCAGCCGCACATCCTCGGGCCGGCGGATGATTTGCTTTTCCTCCAGCTGGCGGGCGCGGGCCAGCAGCTTGGGCCACTGCCTGTCGGCGTGCAGCAACTCTAGGTCCGAGTCGGTGCTAATCTGCTTGCTGTTCACGTAGCCCGCGTCAATGGCCTTGCGCAGGTTGGTCAGGGCGTTGGGCGCGTCGTGCAGCAGGCTGTAGTAGCAGGCAATGTTATAGAGACTCACCGCCTTGTAGCGCGGCTTGGCCGTGGGCTCGTTTACCACCCGTTGGTAGGCGGCAATGGCAGCCGGGTAGTCCTTCTTTTTGCTGGCTTGCTGGGCGATGGTGAGCAGCGAATCGGCGTGGGTAGTAGTCTGGGCCGCCGCAGTGAAGGCAATGCCAATAAGGAGTAGCAGAAGCAGGAAGGGTTTCATCGTAGTTGGCGTTGGCGTGTGCCGGTAAGATGCACAGATGATATCAGCGGTTGCCTAAAAGACGGTCATGCTGAGCGTAGTCGAAGCATCTCTACCGCACAACTAATCAATTTTAGTGTTGCGGTAAAGATGCTTCGACTACGCTCAGCATGACCGTCTTTTTTAGCAGGATTACAGGATTCTCTGCGGGCGCCCTACTTCTCCCCCCGCAAAATCAACGCGAACACGGCGTAGTTCAGCATGTCGCGGTAGCTGCCTTCCACGCTTTCGCTCACCAGCGCGGCCCCGCCGATGTCTTCGAGCTGCTTCACGCGGTGCAGCTTCATGAGTATCAAATCGGTGATGCTGGCCACGCGCATCTGACGCCAGGCCTCGCCGTAGTCGTGGTTTTTGGCCAAGAGCAAGCGGCGGTTTTCGGCGGCTTCGTGGTCGTAGGCGGTGGCCACGGCGTCGGGCGTCATGTCCAGCGGCGTGTCCTTGGGCAGGTGCAATTGCATCAGGGCAATGAGGCAGTAGTTGATGATGGCCACGAACTCCTCGTTCACGTCATCGGCCACGAGCTGCACGCCGGTTTCCTGAATGGTGCGGATGCGGTTGGCCTTGATAAAAATCTGGTCCGTGACCGAGGGCAGGCGCAGAATGCGCCAAGCCGTGCCGTAGTCGTGGGTTTTGGCCAGAAACAGGGTGCGGCAGCGGGCCAGCAGCAGGTCGTAGTGGTCGGGAGTGGTCAAGCGGTGGGCGACGACTTAATATTGTCATCCTGAGCGCAGCGAAGGACCTTATCACGTCCACGCTACATGGTTGGGCAATTCCCGAAGCACGCAGCCGTGATAAGTTGCTTCGTGCCGGACGCTAGATAACAGCACGACAAAGTAAACTTATGGCTCCTCAGCATTCACCCCGGCAACTATTCAATGCATCCCTGCATTCGCCCCACGGCCGCCTGCTCAGCCTGCACCGGCCGCAGGTAATGGGCATTCTCAACCTCACGCCCGACTCCTTCTTCGCCGATAGCCGCGTGGCCTCGGAGCGCGACCTGCTCACCCGCGCCGAAGCCATGCTGACGGCCGGCGCCGCCGTGCTCGACCTCGGCGCCTACAGCACCCGCCCCGGCGCCGACGACATTTCGGCCGAAGAAGAAACCCGCCGCCTGCTGCCCGCCGTGGCAGCCCTGCGCCGCGAGTTCCCCCAAGCCTTCCTCTCGGCCGATACCTTCCGGGCCGCCGTGGCCGAAGCCGCCGTGCACGCCGGCGCCGACCTGGTGAACGACGTAGGTGGCGGCACCCTCGACCCGCAGATGTTTGCCACCGTGGGCCGCCTGCGCGTTCCCTATGTGCTGATGCACCTGCGCGGCACCCCCCGAACCATGAGCAAACTCACGCATTACGAAGACGACCTGGTGCTCACGCTGCTGCGCTACTTCCGCGACGGCGTGGCCGCCCTGCGCCAAGCCGGCGTGGTCGACATCGTGCTCGACCCCGGCTTCGGCTTCGCCAAAACCGCCGCCCAGAGCCACGAACTGCTGCGCCGCCTGTCCGAACTGCAGATGCTGGATTTGCCCGTGCTGGCCGCCTTGTCTCGGAAGAGAATGGTGTACGGCCCCCTCGGCCTCGGCCCCGAAACGGCCCTCAACGGCACCACAGCCCTGCACATGGTGGCCCTGCAGGGCGGCGCCCGCCTGCTGCGCGCCCACGACGTAGCTGAGGCCCAGCAAACCATAGAATTATTTGCGCATACCTTTCCAATGGCGGAATAAAGGCCGTAATTTGAGGGACGAAGCCTTGCCGTGCAACCGAGGGGCTCCGATGCACCCCTTTCCGGGAAAGAAACCGAGCTACTTCTTTTCCTGCTACCCTTTATTCGCCCCGCCCATGTCCGGCCCGTTCCCCATCAATTTCCTGCATTTCGGCTGGATTGACGCGGCCGACGTGCTCCTGGTGACGGTGCTGTTGTACCAGTTGTATAAGTTGTTGCGCGGCTCGGTGGCGCTGAACGTGGCGTTGGGGCTCGTGTCGTTCTACGTGCTATATCTGTTGGTGAAAGCCACCGGCATGGAACTGCTGACCAAGATTCTGGGGCAGTTTATGAGCGTGGGCGTGCTGGCCAGCATTATCCTGTTTCAGCAGGAAATCCGGCGCTTTCTGCTCAACGTGGGCAAGGCCACGGCCCTGGAACGGGTGCGCGGCTGGAGCTGGGGCCGCCCCTCCGAGGCCGCCCCGCTGGCCGTGGGCCCCTTCGTGGAAGCCGCCAAAAGTCTCTCCAACAAATACACCGGCGCCCTCATTTGCTTCGCGCAGGCCTCCGACCTCACGGCCTTTGCCGAGTCCGGCGACCGGCTCGACGCCGAAATCAGCAAGCGCCTGCTGCTTTCCATCTTCAACAAAACCTCGCCCCTGCACGATGGCGCCGTCATCATTGCCGGCGGCCGCATTCAGGCCGCGCGCTGCATCCTGCCGGTGAGCGAAAACCCCGACGTGCCTGCTTCGCTGGGCCTGCGCCACCGCGCCGCCATCGGCCTGAGCGAAATCACCGACGCCGTGGTGCTGGTGGTGAGCGAGGAAACCGGCGCCATGAGCCTGGTGCACCACGGCGAAGTGTTCCGCAACCTGGCCACCGCCGAGCTGCGCACCCGCCTCAACGAGTGGCTGCTGAGCAGCGCCGCCACCCCCGCGGCCGCTTCCCTCAAGCCGGAAGCGGCGGCCTAGGCCCGGGCCGCCTGGCCCGCTGTAACTTGCGTTTTCGGAAACCGTGCGCGAAAATCCAGCCACCAGAATTGGGCATGAGATGGCGTAGCTGATATTTAGTAATTATGCTAATAATCAGCGGTTTGATAATTTGCTAAAAGGTTTTTGGACCGGCGCCTGGCAATGGCAGAATTAGGTTTCTGGGCTTTTCGGATTTACTTTTCTCCAGATGTTCGGTCCGACCCGCCGTTGGCCGTGGCGTTTGGGGGCTTCTTTTCATTGCCCGCAGGTGCTGCCACCCGCCGTGCGCTTATCCCGGGCCGTTGCTTTCTACCACCCGTAGAGTTTTCGTTTTCCGCCACCCTTTTCCTCTTCACCCACCTCCGTATTCACTCACTTTTACCTTCAGTTTTCATGCACAAAAATTTACTTCGCGAGCCGCAATTCCTGCGGCTTGGCACCCTCGCGCCCGGCAAGCGGCTGGCACGGCTCCTGGGCGTGGGCGCCTTGCTGCTCGGCAGCTTCGGCGCGCAGGCCCAGCTCTCGGGCACCAAAGCCATTCCGGGCTCGGGCAGCACCGGCTACGCCACGCTGACGGCGGCTATTGCCGACCTCAACGTGCAGGGCGTGGGCCCCGGCGGCGTCACCTTCAACCTGGCGGCGGGCTACACCGAAACCTTTGCCTCGCCCACGGCGGGGTCCATCACGGCCACCGGCACGGCGGCCAACCCCATCATTTTCCAGAAAGCGGGCACCGGCGCCAACCCCACCATCACGGCGGCGGTGGGCAATTCGCCCACGCTGGACGCCATCATCGGCCTGCAGGCGGCCGACTACGTGACCTTCGACGGCCTGACGCTGGTGGACCCGGCTTCCAACGGCACGGTGAACACCCAGATGGAATGGGGCTTCGCGCTGCTGAAAACCACTTCGCCGGCCGTGGACGGCTGCCAGAACGTGACGATTCGTAACTGCACCATTACGCTGCAGAAAGGCACCGTGACGTCGGGCATTTATTCCAACAGCCACACGGCCACCGCCCTCGCGCAGGTGGTGCCCACCACGGCGGCGGGCACCCACTCGAACAATAAGTTCTACGGCAATACCATCAGCGGGGTCAACAACGGCATTTATGTATCGGGCTACGCGGCGGCCAGCCCCTACACCTACTACGACCAGAACAACGAGGTGGGCAGCGTGGTGAGCGGCACCGCGGCCACGGGCAACACCATCACCAACTACGGCACCACCACCACGGCCTACGGCATCTACGCCATTTACCAGAACGGCCTGAAGGTGCAGGGCAACACCGTGGATTCGGCCCCGACGGGCGCGGCGGTGGCCCCCACCAGCACGCTCTACGGCATTTTGGTGAGCACGGGCGGCAGTGCCGACTTGTTCGGCAACACCGTGCGCCTGACCACCAACACGACCACCTCGACCACCTACGGCATCCAGAACGGCAGCGGCGGCAACGCCACCGGCGGCACGGTCAACATCGCCAACAACAGCCTGACGATGACCTCGGGCACGGCCACGTCGGCCACGTTCTATGGCCTCTACAACACGGCTTCGGTGGCCAACCTGAACATTTCGGGCAACACCCTCGACAACTGGAGCCGCACGGCGGCCACGTCGGGCTCGAACTACATGCTGTACGTGAGCACCGGGGCCAGCGCCACCCAGAACGTGTTCAACAACACGGTCAGCAACTTCAACACCACCGGCACGTCGTCGTCGGTGTACAGCATTTACGCCTTCAACAACTCGGCGGCGGCGGTGCAGTTCTATGGTAACACGGTGCAGAACATCAGCACCGACGGCAACACCGTGTACGGCATGTACCTGAGCAGCGGGGCTACGCTCGACGTGTACCGCAACCGCGTGTCGGGCCTGACGGCCAACGGCGCCAGCGGCTTCATCTACGGCATCTACACCTCGGGCGCTACCACCAACGTCACCAACAACATCATTGGTGATTTGAACACGCCCACGGCCTCCAGCACCTCGGCCCTTTCGGGCCTGTACCTGGGCGGCGGCACCACGGTGAATGCCCAGTACAACAGCATCTACCTCAACGCCAGCAGCTCGGGCACCAACTTCGGCACCTCGGGCATCTACTACACCTCGACATCGACCACGCTGGTCACGCTGCGCAACAACGTGGTGGTGAACAACTCCACGCCGGCCGGCACGGGCACTACCGTGGCGCTGCGCCGCTCGGGCGGCACGGCGGGCGCCGCGCCCGTGAACCTGACCAGCGCCACCAACAACAACCTCTACTACGCCGGCACGCCCGGCACGGCCAACCTGATTTACGGCGAAGGCACCAGCCCCGTCACGAACGGGCAGCAGACCCTGGCCGACTACAAAACCTTCGTGGCCGGCCGCGACGCCAGCTCGGTGACCGAAAACCCGCCCTTCCTGAGCACCAGCGGCACCAACGCCAACTTCCTGAAGGTGAGCACCACCACGCCCACCCAGATTGAGAGCGGCGGCGCGCCCATCAGCGGCATCACCACCGACTACGCCAACCTCACGCGCAGCACCACCGCCCCCGACCTGGGCGCCTTCGAAGGCACCTACCAGCCGCTCGACCTGACCGGCCCGCTCATCGCGGGCGTTACGCTGAACAACACCACCAGCACCGCCAACCGCACGCTGGTTGTCACTATTTCGGACCCCAGCGGCGTGGCCACCGGCACCAACGCCCCGCGCCTGTACTACCGCAAGGGCACCACGGGCGCCTTTGTGTTTGTGAACGCCACCAGCGTGAGCGGCAGCAGCTACACCTTCACCCTGAACTACGCGCTGCTGCCCGGCGGCGGCGTGGCCCAGGGCGACCTGATTCAGTACTACGTGGCGGCCCAGGACCTGGCTACGGCCGGCAACGTGAGCACCAGCCCCGGCGGCGGCAGCGGCGCCACGCCCCCCGGCAGCACGGCCCCGGCCAACCCCGGCTCGTTCCAGATTGTGGGCAACATGAGCGGCACCTACTACGTGGGCACCTCCACGCCGCCCGCCGGCACGCCGGCCAGCCGCGTGTTTGCCACCCTCACGGCGGCCGCCAATGCTTATAACATCAACACCCTGGTGGGCGCCACCACGTTCTTGCTGCTCGATGCCACGTATTCGACGGCCGAAACCTTCCCCATTACCTTCACCAACAACCCTGCGGCCTCGGCCACCAACACCCTGCTGGTGAGCCCCGCTCCGGGCGTGAGCCCGGTGGTGACGGGCACCAGCGGCGCCCCGGCCGTGGTGCTACTCACCGCCGCCCGCTACATCACCCTGGACGGCGCCAACACCACCGGCGGCACCACCCGCAACCTCACCCTGACCAGCACCAACACCGGCGCCAACGCCGTGGTGTGGGTGGGCAGCCAGGGCGCCAGCGCCGGCTCCACCAACATCACCGTGCGCAACCTCAACGTGGTGGGCGGCAGCATGAGCAACAGCGCTTCGTTCGGTATTTATGCCTCGGCGGCGCCCTCGGCCGCTGTCACTGTGCCCAGCGCTTCGACCTACGGCGACGACAACGACAACCTCGTGGTGCAGAACAACGCCGTGACCACGGCCTACGAAGCCATTTTTGCCCGCGCCAACGGCGTGGCCACGTCCTACGACGGCCTGCAGATTGTGGGCAACCGCATTGGCGCGGCCCCCACGACCACGGGCACGGTTTCGGCCGATAACGTGATGTTCCGCGGCATCGACCTGCAGGGTGCTACCGCGCCGCTCGTGTCGCGCAACACCATTCTGGGCATGGACGGCACGGCCGCTTCCATCAACATTGCCGGCATCGAGCTGAACACCAACGTGACCGACGCCGTGGTTTCGCGCAACGCCATTTCGGGCCTGCGCCAGCTGAACACCGGCGGCTGGGGTGCTTACGGCATCAACGTGAACAGCACCACCAACGTGACCAACGCGGAAATTTCGAACAACGTGATTTCCGACATTCTAACGGCGGCGTACACCAGCGGCACCACCTACAACCCCTTCGGCATTCGCCTGGCGGGCGGTACGGGCATCAAAATCTACTACAACACGGTGGGCCTGGCCGGCTCGATTACGCCCACTACCAACTACTCCAGCCCCAGCAACATCAGCGCGGCCCTGCTGGTGACCACCAGCCTGGCTACGGGCCTGGACGTGCGCGACAACATCTTCGCCAACGCCATCACCACCTCGGCCGCCACCAGCACGGTGAAATCGTACAGCGTGTACTACTCGGTCGCCAGCTCGCTGAGTGTCAGCGACTATAACGACTATTACGTGAGCGCCCCCCGGGGCGTGCTGGCCTACGTGGGGGCCGATGTGGCCACCCTGGCCGCCCTGCAAACCGCTACCGGCAAGGACGTGAACTCGCTGAGCACGGACCCGATTTTCACGTCGGCCACCAACCTGCTGCCGGTTTCGCCGGCCGTAGCCAGCGCCGGCACCCCGCTCAGCGTGACGGTGGACTTCACCGGCGCTACCCGTTCGGCCACGGCTCCCAGCCTCGGCGCTTACCAGTTTGCACCCCAGGCCGTGGACGTGGCCCCCAGCGCCCTGGTTTCGCCGGTTAATTCGGCTACTTCCACCTGCTACGGCGCCAACACGCCGGTGACGGTGCGGGTGCGCAACCTCGGCACGAGCGTGCTCAACTTCGCCACCAACCCGCTCACCGTGACGGTGGTCATCAGCGGCCCGAACAGCTCGACCCAGACCCTGACCCAAACCATCAGCACGGGTACCCTGGCCTCGACGGCCACGCAGGACATCACCCTCACCAGCTTGGCCGACTTCACGCCGCTGGGCAGCTACTCCTTCGCCATCCGGGCCACCGTGACCGGCGACGCCGTGACCAGCAACGACCTGCTCGCGCCCGCGCCCACGCTCAACGTGGCCGCGCCGGTGGGCGGCACCTTGTCGCCGGCTACGTACTCGCTGTGCGTGAGCGGCACGGCTTCACTGGCCCTGGCCGGCGCGGCCAACGGCAGCATCCAGCTGCAAAGCAGCAGCAGCGCCACGGGCACCTTCACGGACGTGGCCGGGGCTACTGCAGCCACCTACACCACGCCGGTGCTCACCAGCACCACCTACTACCGCGCCAAAGTGAGCTGCGGCACCAACGTGGCGTACAGCAACGTGGCCGTAGTGACGGTGAACAACCCGGTGATTTCGGCCGCACCCTCGCCCCTGACGGTGTGTGCCGGCGGCACGGCTTCGCTCACGGCCACGGTGCCCACGGGCATCAACGTGCGCTACTTCACGGCCGCTACCGGCGGCACGGCTGTGGGCACGGGCAACCCCTACGTGACGCCCGCCCTGACGGCCAGCACCACCTATTATGCTGAGGCCTTTGCGGGCAGCCAGGAATATGTGGGCGCTGCCGCCTACAACAGCTCCGGACAAACCCCTCAGACGGGCGGCGCGCTGTACTTCACCGCTACCGCTCCAACCACGATTACCAACGTGACGGTGTACCTCAATGCCGGTCAGGCTGCTGGTACCGTTACCATCGACCTGCTGGCCGGTAATACCACGAGTGGCGCCGTCGTCAACGGCCAAAGCACGGCCTTTGCCGTGCCCGCTGGCCCGGCTACCGGCGTAGCGCCCTACGTGATTACGCTCAATTATGCCATTCCGGCCGCCGGCCAGTACGCGCTTTACCTGCGCTCGGCCACTCAGGGCGGCCTGGTGCGCGACAGCGGCGGCTCGAACTCCACGGGCTACCCCTACACCTCGCCGAGTGGCTTGATATCCATCACCGCCCCGAGTGTGACGACCTACTATTACTACTTCTATAATTGGCAGATTGGGACGGAGTGCGTGAGCGCCGCCGCCCGCACGCCCATTCAGGTGAACGTGACCCCGGGCTTGGTGGCCACGCTGGCTTCCAACGCCGCCAGCATCTGCGGCCGTTCGCCCTACACCCTGGCGGGCAGCATTGCCGGCACGGCCACGGGCGGCACCTACACGAGCAGCGGCACGGGCGTGTTCACGCCCAGCGCCACGGCGCTCAACGCCACCTACACGCCTTCGGCTGCCGACGTAACGGCCGGCACCGTAACCATTACCCTGACCCCCACCGGTCCGGCCGCGGCCTGCACCCAAACGGCGCGGGCGGTGCTCAGCATCACCACGCCGCCGAACTCCTCGTTCAGCTACCCGGCGGGTACGTATTGCACCAACTCGCCGGTGACGGTAGCGCCCATTCTGGCGCCCGGCGCGGTAGCTGGCACGTTCTCAGCTTCAGGCGTGGGCCTGCGTATTGACCCGGTAACGGGTGTGATTACCCTCACCAACACCAATATCGACGGCACGTTCACCATCACCAACACGGTGACCGGCACGGGCGCTTGCAGCACGGGCGCTACGTCTACGGCCACGTTCGATGTCATCTTTGGCCTGGGTCGCCCCGTGCTCACGGCCACTGCGCAGACAGGTGGCGCGGTGCTGCTGAGCACGCCAGCCCTGTCGGGCGTGACGTACCAGTTCTACCTGAATGTGGGCAGCACGGCCACGCCGGTGGGCGCGCCTACCCCCACGGGCTCGCTGCAGTTGCCGGTGGGCTCGCCGTCGGGCTCCTACACGGTGGTGGCCTCGACGACGCAGTGCACGTCCCTGCCTTCGGCAGCGGTAACGGTGACGGTAGCCACGGCCACGGGCACGGCCACGCTGGCCGGCGTAAGTCTGCGCGTGTTCCCCAACCCCACGGCCGACGGCCAGCTGAGCATCGAGCTGAGCGGCATCAATGCCAAAGCTTCGCAGCTCACGGTGCTGAACGCGCTGGGCCAGGTGGTGCACACCGGCACGGTGGCCGCCGGCACGGCCCAGCTCAAGCTTAGCCACCTAGCGGCGGGCGTCTACACCTTCCGGGTGCTGACGGAGCAGGGCGTGCTCACGCAGCGCGTGGTACGGCAATAGCCCTCGCGCTTCGGCGCATCAAAAAGCCCCGCTGGCATTGCCAGCGGGGCTTTTTTTGTTCGTTAGCGAAAGCTGAAACGGCAGCTTTTATCGGGCTGCGCCCGGGGCTGGCTTCACGGCGTGTTCGTCACCACCTGGCCGCTCTGGGGCGCGGCATCAGCAGCGGCGCGGTCCTTCAGGGTACCTAGGTCGCGGCCTACTTTGGTGAAGGCGGCAATGGCCTTGTCCAAGTGCTCCCGATTGTGGCCGGCGCTGAGCTGCACCCGGATGCGGGCCTTGCCCTGCGGCACCACGGGGTAGTAGAAGCCCACCACATAAATGCCCTCCTTGAGCATACGGGCCGCAAATTCCTGGGCCAGCTTGGCGTCGTAGAGCATCACGGGCACGATGGGATGCTCGCCGGGCGTGATGTCGAAGCCGGCAGCGGTCATCTTCTCGCGGAAGTACTTGGTGTTTTCTTCGAGCTTATCGCGCAGCTCGGTGCTCTCGGTCAGCAGCTCCAGCACACGCAGGCTGGCGCCCACAATGGCCGGCGCCAGCGTGTTGGAGAACAAATACGGACGGCTGCGCTGGCGCAGCATGTCGATGATTTCCTTGCGGCCCGAGGTGAAGCCGCCCATGGCGCCGCCCAGCGCTTTGCCCAGCGTGCCGGTGATGATGTCGACGCGGCCCATCACGTGGCGGTATTCGTGGGTACCACGGCCGGTTTTGCCCAGGAAGCCGCTGCTGTGGCACTCGTCCACCATCACCAGGGCCTGGTATTTATCGGCGAGGTCGCAGATTTTGTCGAGCTGCGCGATGGTGCCATCCATCGAAAACGAGCCGTCCGTCACGATGATGCGGTGGCGCGTGCCCTTGGCCTGAGCGTCCTGCAGCTGCTTTTCGAGGTCGGCCATGTCGTTGTGGGCGTAGCGGTAGCGCTGGGCCTTGCACAGCCGCACGCCGTCGATGATGCTGGCGTGGTTGAGCGCATCCGAAATAATGGCGTCCTGCTCGTTAAACAGCGGCTCGAATACCCCGCCATTCGCATCAAAAGCGGCGGCGTAGAGAATGGTGTCCTCGGTGCCCAGAAAATCGGCCAGCTTGGCTTCCAGCTCCTTATGAATGTCCTGCGTGCCGCAGATGAAGCGCACCGACGACATGCCGTAGCCGTGCGTGTCAATGGCTTCCTTGGCCGCTTTGATGACTTCGGGGTGCGAGCTGAGGCCCAGGTAGTTGTTGGCGCAGAAGTTCAGCACTTCGCCGGCTTCGTCGGTTTCAATCTCGGCGCCCTGGGGCGAGGTGATGATGCGCTCCTTCTTGAAAAGGCCGGCGTCCTTGATTTCCTGAAGCTGCTGGGTGAGGTCGGGCTGGAGCGTGGCGTACATAGGCGGGTTGGGGAAGTGGTGGGATAGTGGATTGAGACTCCAAAGATACCGGGCCGGGCCGGCTGCCGTGGTTGCTCGACAAATACGTGTTTGGGTGAACAAGACAAGCGCCGTTGCCGAAAGTTGTAACCTTAGTCCGGTACCGACGTTAAGCTAATTAAATTAGTCTTCCTCTCCCAATAAATTTAGTTATATGAAAATCTCAGTTGACAAAGGCCAGGACAAAGGCTTCCTGCCCGACGGCCGCCACACGGTCGAAATCACGGCCATCGAAGAAGGCGTGAGCGAGCACCAGAACGTGCCGTTCTTCGCCGCCCGCATGGAAAACGAGGACGGGTTTGTGTCGCAGCGCTTCTACAACTCCGAAGCCGGCCACCCCATCATCCTTCAGCTTTACTCGGCGGTCGGCATCAAGCCCGAAGCTGGCAAAGACCTCGACACCAAGCAGCTGGTGGGCAAGCGCCTCTCGGTGGAAGTAGGCGACCATTCCTACGCCGATGCCGCCACCGGCAACGAGCGCAGCGTGCGCCAGGCCACGGGTTTCCGGGCAGCGTAGGGAAGCGCGTCATTCCTAATCGGTAAGCCGCTGTTCATTTAATTGGACAGCGGCTTTTGCTTTGAGCCGCTATTATTTCCGCGCCGGCTCCCGCGCCAGAAACGCCTGCACGCCCTTGCGTCCGCTGTCCATCAGCTGCTTTTTCTGGGCGTCCGAAATGCGCTTGATTTTGGGGCTGAAGTTCAGGAAGTCGATGTTGATGGTGCGCTGGCGGTCGGCGGGCTGCACGGGGTTGAGGTTTTCGAGGGCCACGGTGTAGAGGGCGGCCAGGTAGGAGTTGAAGTCCTGGATGTCGTAAGGGGCGAGCTGTTGGCGGCCGGTGGGAGAGGTGTCGAGCGGAATCTGCTCGGCGCGGTCGAGGCGCAGGCCCAGGGTTTCGGGGTTGTAGACGTGGCCGCGGGCGTCGGTGGGGCCGGTGAAGCCGGCGGGCAGGTAGCGCGGGTAATCGAACAAATCGACGGGGTAGTTGGCCAGCAGGCCGCCGTCCACGAGCACCTGCATGGGCTGGCCGGGGGCCGGCTCGCCGGTCACTATATTGCCCTGCGCATCGAGCAGCACGGCCCGGAAATAAAGCGGAATGCTCATGCTGATGCGCACGGCATCGGCCACGCGCATGGTGGGGTTGGTTTCGTAGCTGAACACCTGCACGCGCTGCAGCGTGAGGTTGGTGCCGGTGGTGTAGAGGTCGCGGAAGCGGCCGGGGTCTTTTTGCGCCAACTCGTGCAGTTCGGCCAGCGTGAGGTTGGGCTGCTGGGTTTTGCGGGCCACCAGCTCGCTGAGGTAAGTGGCAAACTCGTCGCCGCGGTACCAGCCGTACTGCGTGATGAGCCGGTGCGTGCCCCCGAAAAAGATGAACCGGCCGTCATTCAGCCGCTGCACGGGCGTAGCATTCACCACGTCGATGATTTCCTGGGCCGAGTAGCCCACCGCCAGCAGCGCCGCCTGAATGGCCCCCGCCGAAGTGCCACCCACCCGCCGCAACTCGCGCAGCAGCCCGCGCTGCTCCAGCTCCTGCAGGGCGCCGCCGTAGGCAATGCCGCGGATGCCGCCGCCCTCCATCACGAGGTTGCGGTAGGGCGGGACGGGGGCGGTTTGGGCGTGCAGCGTGGCACTGCTCAGCAGCGCACCAAACAGGAAAAGCAGGGAAGTCAACCGGGTCGTCATCTGTCCAAAGATACCGTGGGCCCTGACTAGCCGCTGTCTGCGCTAAACAGCCTAGTCCTGCTCCCTGGCAAAGTCGCGCAGGAGCTGGGCCACTTCGGGGCAGGGCGGCGCGGTGAGGCCCACGGCGGCGGGCCGGGGCAGGCATTGGGCCACCCTTTCCAGAAAAGCCGCGTCGACGGCGGCGTAGGCCAGGGGCCAGCGGCCAAAGGCGCGCAGCTCGATGGGGCCGTAGGAGAGCGTAGTCACGTCGTAGTGCCGCTTGTCGTCGTTGATGCGGGCGTAGAGGTCGCTCAGGACCGGCTCGGGGCCTTCCAACAGCTGCAGAAACTGCCCTTTGCCATACAGTAGCATGCCGGTGATGCGCGCCTGCTGGTTGTAGAGGCGGGCTTTGCGCACGAGCGTGGTGAGGGTCACTTCGTGCACGGCACGGGAAGCCTCGCTGCGGTAAAGCAGCGAGTAGAGGGTGGAGGGTTCGGGCATAGGACAGGGCGCCCTGGTAGGAGCGCGCAAGCAACGTGGAAGTTGACAATACGTAGCAAGCCACGCTTGGGCTGCAATACGCCCGGTATCTTTGCGCCCAAACTCCCATCCCGCCCCCTCACTTACCGCGCTCCATGACTGCAACTCCCGGCGATACTGATACTTCTGTTTTACCCGGCTCCGTGCTGGTTATTGGCGCCTGCGGCCAGCTGGGCCTGGAGCTGGTGGCCGCCCTGCGCCAGCGCTACGCGCCCCATCTGGTAGTAGCGGCCGATGTGCGCCCGCCCAAAAACCCGGATTTGCTGGCCGGCGGCCCCTTCGAATTGCTCGACGTGCTCGACCGCACCCGCCTCGACAAGCTCATCCGCCAGTACCGCCCCAAGCAGATTTACCACCTCGCCGCGCTGCTCTCGGCCACGGCCGAGAAGAACCCGCTCTTCGGCTGGCAGCTGAACATGGACGGCCTGCTCATCGTGCTCGAAGCGGCCGTAGCGCACGGCGTGGCCCAGGTGTACTGGCCCAGCTCCATTGCCGTGTTCGGGCCCGACACGCCGCGCGATAACACGCCGCAGGTCACCATCATGAACCCCAACACGGTGTACGGCATCAGCAAGCTGGCCGGCGAGCAGTGGTGCGAGTGGTACCACCGCAAGCACGGCCTCGACGTGCGCAGCCTGCGCTACCCCGGCCTCATCGGCTACAAGAGCCTGCCCGGCGGCGGCACCACCGACTACGCCGTCGACATCTACCACCGCGCCGTGGCCGGCGAAAACTACGAGTGCTTCCTTGAGGAAGACACGTATTTGCCCATGATGTACATGCCCGATGCGCTGAAAGCTACGCTGGACCTCATGCACGCCCCGGCCGAGCAAATCAAAGTGCGCACCAGCTACAACCTAGGTGCCATGAGCTTCTCGCCGGCCGAAATCACGGCCAGCATCCAAAAGCACGTCCCCGATTTCGAAGTAACCTACAAGCCCGACGGCCGCCAGCAAATCGCCAACTCCTGGCCCGCCAGCATCGACGACTCCAAGGCCCGGCAGGACTGGGGCTGGCAGCCCGATTTCGACCTCGACAAGATGACGGCCGACATGCTGCTGCATTTGAAGCAGATGCAGTCGGCGTAATGTGTTAAAAGTTGAAAATAAAAAGCCCGTCTGGTTTGCCAGACGGGCTTTTATTTTCTTAAGATTATTCAGAAAAACTCTTACTCTACTTGCAAACGGCTGGTGGCCGCGCCGCAGCGCACCACGTACAGGCCGGGCGCGAGGCCGGTTATGTCGAGGTAGGCAGAGCTGGTCCGGGCGGCGAGGGGCTGCCGGGCTACCTCCCGGCCCATGGCATCGAATAGCAGCAGGCGGGCCGAGGCATCCAGGGGCGCTGTCCAATCTGCCCGCACCAAGCCCCGCGCCGGATTGGGACTAAGCGTAAATGTCGCAATGCCCGCGGCGGGGCGAGCGGCCGTGGCCAAGCCGCTCAGGCGGGCCACGAAGCTGCTGCGGTTGCCGATGGTATTGCTCAGGACGGTGATGCTGCCAAAGGTGGCCGACTGTTGGAAGGTGCCCACCAAGGTAGCGCTGCCCGCTTTCAAGGCCACGGCCGCTACCTGGTCGTCACCGGGGCCCCCGCCGCGCACGGCTTGCGTCCAGGTACCCGCAGGGCTCAGGGTGGCGGCAAATACATCACCTAGTTGGGTGCTGGTAAGCACGGAGGGCCCAAAGCCAACGTTGCCTGCGAAAAAGCCCACCACCGTAGCATTGTTGGTGGCATCAACGGCCAGGGCACTGACGCCGTCGTCGCCGGCAGCACCGGCGCGGGTGGCCTGCGCCCAGGTACCGGCGGGCGTCAGGCGGGCCACAAAAACGTCGACCCCGCCCGCGCTGGTCAGGGTGGTGGCGCCAAAGGCGGTGGTACCAAAAAAGACCCCGCCCACCACGGCGTTGCCGGCCCCGTCCAGGGCCAGCGCGTCGGCGCTGTCGCTGCCACTGCCGCCGGCCCCCACGGCCTGCGTCCAGGTGCCGGCTGCGCTGAGCCGCGCCACAAACAGGTCCACGTTGGAGCTGGTGCCGGCGGTGATGGTGATGGGGCCAAAAGTGGCGCTGCCCTGAAAATAGCCCGCCACTGTGACGTTGCCTGCCGCATCAATCGCCAGCGCCCGAACGGTGTCGTAGTTGGGGCCGCCGGCGCGTACGGCCGTCGTCCAGGTGCCCGCCGGATTTAGGGTGGCCACGAAAGCATCGGCGCTGGCACCACCGAACGAGGTGTTGGCGTTCGGCAAAGTGGTGGTGCCAAACGTGGCGGTGCCGGCGTAGTAGCCGGCCACCACCGCATTGCCGAGGGGGTCGAGAGCCAGCGCCGTGGCCACGCCACTCACCTGCGGGGCCGTGGCCATTGTCCAGATGCCGCTGCTGTTTAGCCGGGCCACAAATACTTTGTCGGGCGAAGACGTGCTGCTGGTAACGTTGGTGAGGGTGAAGGAACCAAAGTTTACATTGCCGGTGTACGAGCCGGCCACCAGCACTGCGCCCTCGCCGTCGATGGCCAGGGCGTGGGGAATGACACTGCCATTGCCGCCCACCCGCACAGCCGAAACCCAGTTGCCGGCCGGGCTTAGTTTGGCGATGAACAGGTCGGTGCCGCCGTTGCTGACGAGGCTGATGGCCCCGAAGTTGGCCGTGCCGTGGAAATAGCCGGTCACCACCGTATTGCCACCCTCATCCACCGCCGCAGCGGTGGCCATCGAAGCGTCGTTCGAGCTACCCATGACGACGCTGCTGGCCCATTGCCAGGTTTGGGCGCGCAAGGGGCCAGCACCGGCCAGCCAACTGAAACTAAAAACGACAAAAAAGACTGTTTTCCAACGGGTAGCCTTGGACATGAAACAATGGTAAGGAGTGGCCAAATATACTGCGCGTCAGGCACCTTTGGGACGGCAACAGGCTGTTCGCTGTTTTGACGAAGCTAGGCCTGTTGGCTAGCGGCGGTGGCTGCTACTTGCCCCACTTTCGCAGCCCGCCGGCCCTGCCGCCAAAACGCCAGCCCCACCGCCAGTCCCAGCGCGCCCTGCATCACCACCGTGTGCGGCGCCCCGATGTGCCGAGCCAGCCAGCCCACCAGCAGCGCCCCCAGCGGCTGAATGCCCTGGAAGGCCATCACGTAGTAGCTCAGCACCCGGCCGCGCATGTGGTCGTCCACGTTGGTCTGGATGGCCGTGTTGGTGCCCGCAATGAAAAGCATCATGCCCGCCCCGCCCAGCGTGATGAACACCAGCGCCAACGCCAGTTGCGGACTGAGCGCAAAGGCCAACACGCTGGCACTGAACACCAGCGCCGCGTAGGTGATGAGTTGCGTGCGGCGCCCGCCCGCCGGCTGCGCGGCCAGGTAGAAGGCGCCCACCAGCGAACCCAGCCCCGACAGGCTGTTCAGCCACCCAAAAGTGCCGGCTTCGCCGTGAAACACGTCCTTGGCAAACACCGGCAGCAGCGTGCCAAAAGGCATCACGCAGAAGCTGATGCCGGCCATCAGCAGAATCTGGCGGCGCAGGATGGGCGCCTGGCGCAGATAAGCCCAGCCCTCGCGCAAGCCTTTCCAGGCGCTGGGGCGGTGCGCCCGCGCCGGACGCGGCGCAATGCGCATGAGCAGCAGCGAGGCCACCACGGCCACAAAGCTCGCCGCATTTACCACGAAGCACGGCCCCTCGCCGAAGCGCGCTAGCAGCAGCCCCGCCACGGCCGGCCCCACCAGCCGGGCCAGGTTCACCATGGTCGAATTCAGGGCAATGGCGTTGGGCAGATGGGCGCGGTCGTCGACCAGCTCCACGATGAGCGACTGCCGGGCCGGAATGTCGAAGGCGTTGATGGTGCCCAGCAGCAAACTCAGGCCCGCCACGGCCCAGGTGGCGTAGTGCCCGCTCAGTACCAGCCAAGCCAGCACGCTGGCCTGCACCAGCGAGGCAATCTGGGTGATGAGCAGCACGCGGTAGCGGCTGTAGTGGTCGGCCACGGTGCCGCCGTAGGGCGAGAGCAGCAGCGTCGGAATCTGCCCGCAAAACGACACCAGCCCCAGCAGAAAGGCCGAATGCGTGGCATTATAAACCAGCCAGGCCACGGCCAGCCGCTGCATCCAGGTGCCAATGAGGGAGACGGACTGGCCGGCGTAGTAGAGCCGGAAATTGCGGTGCTGCAGCGAGCGAAAAACCTCGGCCACGGGCTATGCTTTCTGGGCGGCCGAGTCGGCCTGCTCGGCGGCTTTGGCCTCGGCCATGCGGTTGCCGCCGGGGCGCTGGGGCACGTTGAAGAGCAGCGAAGTAGCCCACGGCACCAGGAAGCAGGCCACCGTGAGCACCGTCAGGGCCACGTCGGCGGCTTCGCCTTCCAGCGCTTCACTTACGGGGTGGCCGGGCAGGAAGTGGCTCACCAGCGAGAGCATGAGCTTGAGGCCCAACAGGGCGATGACCACGAAGGCGGCCGTTTCCAGAAACGGGTACCTGCCCATGAGCAGCACGAACGCCTGCGCCACCAGCCGCATGGCCAGAATGCCGATGAACACGCCCACACAAATTAGAATCAGGTTGTCGGTGAAGGCCACCACAGCAAACACGTTGTCGATGCTGAAGGCCAAGTCCATCAGTTCAATCAGCGCTACGGTGGCCCAGAATTTCCCCACCAAACCGAGCGTGTTGCGGTAGAACCAGCTCTTTTCCTTGTCGATGGTTTCGTCGTCGTGCGCGGGCCGGGCCTTGAAGTGGCCGTACGCCAAGTAAAGCAGATAGAGCCCGCCCAGCGGCTTCAAAAACCAGAACTTGATAAGAAACGACGCAAACACGATGCACACGCCCCGGAATACATAAGCCCCGATGATGCCGTAGCGCAGGGCCTTGTGCCGCTGTTCTTTGGGCAGGTCGCCCACCATGGTGGCCAGCACAGCGGCATTATCCACCGAAAGCAGGCTTTCGATGATGACCAGGTTGCCTACGATGGCCAGCGAGGCCAGCGGATTGTTGATAATTTGCTCGATGTACTGGTTCACGGCGGGGAAGCTAGGGTAGCTGGGTAACGAGGCGGC
Source organism: Hymenobacter convexus (assembly GCF_030580955.1). GTDB lineage: Bacteria > Bacteroidota > Bacteroidia > Cytophagales > Hymenobacteraceae > Hymenobacter. Next base: position 148,764 of record NZ_JAUQON010000001.1, read on the forward strand.
AGGCGGAAAGATGCCAGCAGGCACTAAGTACAAAAGAACGTCATGCCGAGCGCAGCGAAGCATCTCGCGTAGCGGTAACTCAATCGTTGAAACGGTTTTGGTTACTGCTGCACGCGAGGTGCTTCGGCTGCGCTCAGCATGACGTGCTAATATTCAGAGACTAATGATGCCCAGCAGCAGCGAGGTTATCAGCATCACCAGCACCGTGCCGCCGGCCCACTTCAGCGTAAAGCGCTGGTGCGCCCCAATATCGACGCCCGCCAAACCCACCAGCAGGTAGGTAGAGGGCACCAGTGGGCTCAGCAGGTGCACCGGCTGCCCCAGCAGCGAAGCCTTGCCCATGGTGGCCGCCGAAATGCCAAACGCCGACGCCGCCTTGGTAAAAAACGGTAGGATGCCGAAGTAAAACGCATCATTCGACATGAAGAAGGTGAGCGGCGCGCTCACCAGCCCCGTCAGCACCGGGAAGTGCGGGCCCAGCGACTGCGGCACCAGCGCCACAAACGACTGCGCCATGGCGTCCACCATGTGCGTACCGCCGAGAATGCCCGTGAAAATGCCCGCTGCAAACACCATCGCCGCCACCGACAGCGCATTGCCCGCGTGCGCCGCAAACCGCTGCCGCTGCTGCGACAGATTCGGATAATTTAGCACCGCCGCCAGCGCAAAGGCCAGCATAAACAGCACCGGCAGTGGCAGCAGCTCGCGCACCAGCGCCACCATCAGGGCAATGGTGAGCAGGGCATTCAGCCATAGCAACTTGGGCCGACGCAGGGCCTTTTCTTCGGGTGAGATTTCCAGGTCCGGCACTTCGGGCAGCGGTTGGGATAACCCGGCGGCCAGGCCGTAAACGACGGTTTTGGCAGCTTTCGCTTCATTGAGATGCTCCAGCCCCAGGCGTTTCCGTTCACGCTTGCCGAAGCGCCAGGCCACGAAAAACACCCACACCAACCCCGCGCCCATAGCCGGAATTAGCGGGTTGAAAAGCTGGGTGCTATCTAAATGCAGCACGCTCATGGCGCGGGCCGTGGGGCCGCCCCAGGGCAGGATGTTCATCACGCCCCCCACCAGCATGTTCATGCAGGTCAGTATCAAGGGGCTGATGCCTAGGCGCCGGTAGAGCGGCAGCATGGCCGTGACTACGATGATATAGGTGGTGGCCCCGTCGCCGTCGAGCGACACCAGCAGAGCCAGTAGGGCGGTGCCGACGATGATTTTCAGCGGGTCGCCGTGGGCCACGCGCTGGATGCGGTTGATGACCGGGTCGAACAGGCCGGCGTCCGTCATCAGCCCGAAATACATGATGGCAAACACCAGCATGATGCCCGTGGGCGCAATATTCTTGATGCCGTCGAGCATCATCGGCCCCATTTGCCCACCGAAACCGGTGAGCACCGCAAACGCCACCGGCACCAGCAGCAGCGCCGTAATGGCCGAAAGACGGTTCGTCATAATCAGCACCATGAAGGTGAGAATCATGGCAAAGCCAGCGAGTGCGAGCATGGTGGTGGGTTGGTGGATGAGTGGATTGGTGGATTAAAAAAGAACGGTCATGCTAAGCGTAATCGAAGCATCTCTACCGCTTCGTTGCGCGGCTCACCAACCCTAGGGCAACGAATTCGTCCCACCTCATTCGTTGCAGCAAACGAGTTAGTTACCCGGTAGAGATGCTTCGGCTTCGCTCAGCATGACGTTCTTTTTTGTTCGGTTTAATCAGATAATTGCCTAGAAGCTAAACCGCAGCGACGTGAAATAATACGCGCCCATGAAGCCGAACTGCGAGGTGAAGCGCGTATAAGGCGTCTGGCCCGAGGCGGTGAGCGAGGGGAAGGCGATTTCGTCGGGGTAGACGTTGAAGAGGTTGTTGGCGCCCACGGTCAGGCCCAGGCGGGGCGTGAAGCCGTAGGTGAGCGAGGCGTCGGTGATGATTTTGGCCGAGAAGGTCTGGTCCAGCTCGGCGGTGCTCTGGATGGCGGTTACTTCGCCGAAGCGGGTGGCGCGCACCAAGCCTTCGATTTTCTTGAAGCGGTAGTTGGCCGAGCCGATGAACTTGGAGCGCGGCTGGGCTACTTCAATCAGGCCAATCATCACGCGGTCGACGAGCGGGGTGCCCAGGTTGGCCAGCGAGGCGGGCGTGCGCACTTCGCCTACTACTTTGGTCGAGTTCAGGGCCATGGCCAGGTTGAGGCCCATTTCCTGGTCGCGGTCCATCTTTTTGCGGTAGCTGGCCACCACGTCGAGGCCGCGGGTGCGGGTGTCGAGGGCGTTGGAGAAGAACTGCACCTGGGCGTAGCCCGAGCCGGCGAAGGTGGGCGCCAGGGCCGGCTTGGTGGCATCGAGTTGGCCCGAAATCACCACCCGGTCGGTGATGTCAATCTGGTAGGCATCGGCCGTGAACACGAGGTCGGGCGTGACCTGGGCCGTGAAGCCGAGGTTGTAGTCGAGCGTGGTTTCGGCCTTGAGCTGGCCCACGCCCAGTTTCTGCACGTAGGGGTTGTCGTTGCGCAGGTGGGCAATGGGGTAGGAGTCGAACACGCCGTTGAGCGTCAGCCACTGGGCATCGGCGTAGTTGGAGTAGTAGAGCTGGTGCATGGAGGGCGCCCGGAAGCCCCGATTGAGCGAGCCGCGCACCGAAAACAGGTCGGTGAACTTGTAGCGGGTCGAGATTTTGCCGCTCACGTTGGAGCCGAAATCGGAGTAGCGCTCGAAGCGGCCGGCCGCGCCCACCAGGAATTTGTCGGTGATGTCGCTGAGCACGTCCACGTACACGCCCACGTTGTTGCGGGTGCGGTCCACGGCGTTCACGGCCGCGATGCCTTCACGCCCGCTGCTGCCCACGTCGGGGTTGTTGGTGGTGACGGGGCCTTTTTTCCAGGAGGCTTCGTCGCCGGCCAGCAGCTGGTAGTTTTCCACCCGGAACTCGCCGCCGTAGCTCAGGCTGAACGACTTGAGGCCGCCGATGGCGAAGCCCTTCGACACGTTCACATTCGCCAGCACCTGCCCGAACTTGTTGGTGCCGGTATAAAAATCAGTGGGCGAAGCGCTGCCGTACGACGGGTTCACCGTGTGGTTGGCGTAGGTCTTGATGATGTTCTGGCCGCCGCCGAGGCTGAAATCAAGGTTCCAGCCGCTGGCCGTTTTGCGGCGCAAACCTACCGTGGAGGCCACGTCCTGCACCGTGGCCGGAAATACAGGGTTGTAGCCGTTCGGAAACAACGAGAGCACCGCCCGCGCCTTGTTGCTCGGGTTGCGGAAAAAGCCGTAGGCCGTCATGTCCTTATAGGAGTAGCCGCCGAAGGAATACAGCCGCCACTTCTCGCCCAGCGCCACTTCGCCGTTGTAGAAGAACTGGCCCATGGTATTGCGGGCCGTGCCGTACTTGGTCACGTGACGGTTGAAGTTGTTCTGAGCTACCAGGGCGTCGTCGGTAGCCTGGTTGGAGTTGTACACGCGGCCGTTGTAGTCGCCCGAGCGGTCGGTGGGGTCGTTGTGGTGGCCCTGCACGGTCAGGTTCAGGAAGCCGTCGCGCTTGCCCACGGGCAGGCCGAAATTCAGGCCCGTGTCATAAGTCGCGCCGTCGCCCTTGGCCGTGATTCCGTAGTTGCCGGTCACCACGCCGCCGCGCGGGTTGGATTTGAGCACAATGTTCACGATGCCGGCAATGGCGTCGGAGCCGTACTGGGCCGCCGCGCCGTCGCGCAGAATCTCCACGCGCTCGATGGCGGCCGTCGGGATGGCGTTCAAGTCGGTGCCCACCGAGCCGCGGCCCACCACGTTGTTCACGTTCAGGGCGGAGGACTGATGGCGGCGCTTGCCATTCACGAGCACCAGGGTCTGGTCGGGGCCCAGGCCGCGCAGGGTGGCCGGGTCCACATAGCTCGTCACGTTGCTGATGGCGTGCTTGGTGGAGTTGAAGGAGGGCGCCGTGAAGTGAATCATCTGGCCCAGCTCGGTCTGGCCGGTTTTGGTAATTTCCTTGGCCGTGAGCACGTCCACGGGCACGGGCAGGTCCACGTTGGTGCGGGCCTCGGAGGCGCGGTTGCCTACAATGATGACGTCGGCGGTGGTGTGGCTGGTGGTTTTCATGGGCACGTCCAGCGTAGTGGCGCCGGCGGGCACGGGCATCTCGCGCAGCTCGTAGCCCACGTAGGAAATCACCAGTACGTCGCCGTCGTCCACGTCGAGCTTGAAGCTGCCGTTGGCATCGGTGGTGGTGCCGCGGTTGGTGCCCTTCACCGCCACCGAGGCGAAGGCCAGCGGGCTTTGGTCGTTGCCATCGAGAATGCGGCCGGTGAGCGGCCGGCGAGCAGCGGGGCTGGAATCGTTTGGGGCCGAGGCTACAGCTGAAACTGCCGAAGCGGCAGCGGCCGGACCGGCCACCGCGCAGGCGGCCAGCAGCAGCGCCGCGCCCGCCGTCCGGGCCGAGAGGGGAGAGGAAGGTAGGATTCGCTTCATGGGAATTTTGGGAAAGTGGGCGTGAGCTCGTGGTTTAGGGAAGCGAAGTAGCGCGGCGATTTAGAATACATTTGGAAGAAATCGGGATTTTGAAAAATAAGTGAGGGAGTGCTTACTTATTCATCGTCTGTCTAATCAGCGGTAATAGAAGGAACGTCAGGCTGAGCGCAGCCGAAGCATCTCTACCGCACAACTAATCCAATCAAAAGGGTTTACTCCTGCGGTAGAGATGCTTCGGCTGCGCTCAGCATGACGTTCTTTGATTTGACAATCTGTCCCGTTTGCCTTTCCACCTGCCCTGCCCCCCGAATGAAACTGCTCCTCGTCGAAGATGAACCGGCCCTGCTGGCCAGCGTGGTGAGCTACCTGCAGGCCCAGCACTACATCTGCGAAGTAGCCACCACCTACGCCCAGGCGCAGGAAAAAATGCTGCTGCACGACTACGAATGCATCGTGCTCGACCTCACCCTGCCCGGCGGCGACGGCCTCGACCTACTGCGCGAGCTGCAAAAACACCAGAAGGCGGCCGGCGTCATCATCACCAGCGCCCGCGCCGCCGTCGACGACCGCATCAACGGCCTCGAACTGGGCGCTGACGACTACCTGCCCAAGCCCTTCTATCTGCCCGAGCTTAGCGCCCGCATTGCCGCACTGGTGCGCCGCCGCCACTACCAGGGCACCAACCTGCTGCAAGCCGGCGAACTGGCCGTGGACGTGCCTGCCCGCCGCGCCGCCGTGGCCGGCAAGCCGCTGACTTTAACGCGCACCGAGTTCGACCTGCTGCTCTTGCTGCTGGCGAACCAAGGTCGCGTCATCACCAAAGGCGCCATTGCTGAGCACCTGTCCGGCGACGCGGCCGAGCAGTTTGATACGTTTGAGAATGTGTACGCCCACGTCAAAAACCTCAAGCGCAAGCTCACGGAGGCCGGCGCGCCGAACTACATTCGGATGGTGTACGGGCTGGGGTACCGGTTTGAGCCGAACTGAGGCTGCTGATGGTTCCAGAAATGGAAACAACGTCATGCTGAGCGCAGTCGAAGCATCTCTACTGCAGTAGTAATTAATTGCGTTGCGCGGGAGAGATGCTTCGACTGCGCTCAGCATGACGTTCGAAACGACATTCGAATGGCACCCCTATCCATCAAAGAATGAAGCTCCTGGCCCGCACCACCGTTTACTTTCTCATCTACGCCAGCGTGGTGGCCGGGGCGGGCACATTCGTGTACTACGGCTTCATCCGCAAAATCTATTATGCCTACGTCGACCGCACCCTGAGCCGGCGCAAGCTGCGCGTGGATAAGGCCCTGCGCCTGCACCTGCGCACGCCCGCCGACCTGGATTTCTGGCACCGCCTCGACCACAACGTGGAATTCAAAGCGCTGAAGCAGCCCGGCTTACGGCCGGTTTTCAGCGTGCGGATGATGTATAATGAGCTGACCGGTACTGTGGTGCCCTACCGGCAGCTAGCGGCGCCGGTGATGTTTCAGGGCCGTCCCTACCGGCTGGAACTGCGCACCACCATGCTCGACAGTCAGGAACTGCTCGGGCGCATCGTGCAGGCGGGGGCGCTGCTGTTTGGGGCGCTGCTGGTGGGGCTGCTGGTGCTGCAGCACCTGCTGGCGCGGCGGCTCTGGGCGCCTTTTTACCGCACGCTGGGCGAACTGCAGCGCTACAAGCTCGACCAGCCCGAGCCGGTGCATCTGGCCCCCACGCGCATCCCCGAGTTCAAAGAACTGAACACGGCCTTGGGCCGCCTGCTCAACCGCAACCAGCGCATCTACCGGCGGCAGCGGGAGTTCACCGAAAACGCGGCCCACGAGCTGCAAACGCCGCTGGCCATCCTGCGCACCAAGCTCGATATACTGGTGCAGGCCCCCGGCCTGACGGAGGAACAGGCCAGCCACATCGAGCCGCTGCTGGATGTGACGCAGCGCCTCACGCACCTCAGCCGCAGCCTGCTGCTGCTGGCGCACTTGGACCAGCAGCTGTTCTTCCCCACCGAAACCGTGGACCTGGCCGCTGCCATTCGCACCCAATTGGGCCACCTGCGCGAGCAGTTGGCCGCCGCCGGCCTGCGCCTCGAAACCGACTTGCCGCCGGCGCTGCCCCTGGCCGCCAACCGCTCGCTGGTTGACATTCTGGTGAGCAACCTGCTCAGCAACGCCATCCGCCACAACGTGCCCGGCGGCGAGGTGCGTGTGCACCTCAATCCAGAGCTTTTGGTGGTGGAAAACACTGGCCGCCCCCGCGCCCTGCCGCCCGACCAGCTTTTCGTGCGCTTCCGGCCCGGGCCGGAGCGGCCGCCCGGTAGTGTGGGCCTGGGCCTGGCCATCGCGCGGCAGATTTGCGAAACGTACGGGTTTTTATTGAGCTACCACTACGAGGAGCCCGGCCGCCACCAGTTGTGGGTGCGGATGTAGCGCGGACTTGGTAGTCCGCGTCCTTGCGCCGTTCGGGCATCGTTCGAGTGTCCGCCGGGGACGCGGACTACCAAGTCCGCGCTACAGCAACCCCGCCAATTCCTCCAAAATAGCTGTCCAATTCTCCAGATACAGCATGTGGCCCTGGCCGGGCAGCAGGTGCACCGGCGCGCTACCCAGCCGCTTCGCTAAATACGGGATGTTGCCGGGCGCCCACACGCCATCGGCCGCGCCGTGCCAGAGACGCACGGGGGCGCGCACGTCCTCGATGCGGAAGCCGGGCGGGCGGCACCAGGCCTGCGCATCGTCATACACGCCGCGGCCGTGGTTGGCAAAGCCGTGCGTGGCCGCATCGCGCAGCAGCGCGCGGAAGCGGGTGGTCACGCGCGCTTCTTCCGAAAACATGCCGCGGATAAACCAATCAATCGTACGGTCGGGGTGGCGCCGCCACTGCCGGCTGAGCCAGAGGAAGGTGGTGCGGTTCAGCCACGGAAAGCCGATTTGGCCCCAGCGCAGGAACTTCCACAGGGGCGAGAGGTGGCGGTAGGCAGCCCGCTCGCCCAGCGGCAGGCAGGTGCTGAGCAGTTGGGCCGCCGCCACCCGCGTGGGGTGCCGCGCCGCCAGCGCCAGCGCGTGCACCCCGCCGACGGACCAGCCCATCACCCCCACCGGGTAATCAATGCCCAGCGCATCGAGCATGGCCACCACATCATCGGCAAACGACGGAAACGTGAGCCGCCGGTACACGCCGGACTGGCCCACGCCGGGCCGGTCGGGCGCCAAAATCTGGAGCTGCAGGCGGGCCAGCAGCGCCGCGTCATCGGGCAGCTCCAGGCCCGAGGAACCGAAGCCGTGGTGAAACACCACCGCCCGGTGCGCGGGGTCGCCGTAGCGCGTCAGGCCCAGCCGGCGGCCGTCGGGCAGGCCGATGGTAAGGGGCGTGGGGTGGCCGGCGGTGGGGGAGGACATGGGCCCGAATGTACGGTGCGGGCTCACAGGAGTTAGCCGCAGGGGCGTGGCGCAACCTACCGGCAACGTGGCCGGTTCAAGGGGCACACGCTTTACATCGTTCATGATAGTCAACTCTACGCCCGCCGGCTGGCAAGTCATCTACCAGCAGGCCCACGCCCTGCTGGCCATGCAGCTGGCCTGGCATTGGCCGCCCACCCTGCCGCCCGACCAGTGGGTGGGCCTGCTGGCTGCCATTGCCCAGCACGACGACGAGCAGGCCGCCTGGCGCGGCCGCGGCGGCCACCACGGCCTCACCGACGCCGGGGCGCCGGCCAACTTCACCCAAAAAGCCTTTTCCATGGAGCAGGCCGCCGGGGTGCTGGCCGCCGCCCGCTTCCAGGGACGCTGGCGCAGCCTGCTCACCAGCCTGCACCTGAGCTGCCTGTATGAGGGCCTGCGGGGCCAGTCGAAGGAAATCGACGGCTTTCTCGATGAGCTCAAGGCCCAGCAGCGGCAGTGGGAGCGGGCCCTCAAAATCACCAAAAAGGAAGCCGGCCAGGCCTACACCCTGCTGCACTGGTGCGACCGCCTCTCGCTCATCCTCTGCCGGCACGAAATCCCGGAAATGGGCCGCGCCGTGGAAATCCACCATGGCCCCGACGGCCGCCGCCACACCCTGCGCCAGCCCGCCCCCGGCAGCCCGGTACTGGTGGAGCCCTGGCCGTTTCAGGCGCCCAAAATCGAGGTGAGCGTGGAAGCCAGCGTGCTCACGCAGCTGCAATATAAAGACGATGCCGAGCTGGCCGCGGCCCTGCGCGCCGCGCCCGTCGAAACCCTGCGCTGGACCTTGGCAAAGGCGTAAAACAGGGCGTTTGATAACTGTGCGGGTTTCGGGCCGTACTAGAACGGCGTTTCCACTCCTTTCCCTTCTGCATGCCTACGCACTACAAATTCTCCGACATCCTCGCCGTCATCAAGTCCTCGGCGGGCGAGTTCAGCAACAACAATTCCTTCCGCCACGCGGCGGCGCTGTCGTACTACACCATCTTTTCGCTGCCGCCGCTGCTGCTCATCGTCATCACGGTGGCCAGCGCGGCCTACGGGGGCGAGGCCCTGACGGGCCAGATTTACGGACAGCTAAAGGGGCTGGTCGGGGCCGATTCGGCCAAATTTCTGCAGGACAGCATTGCCAAGTTTACGGTGCAGCAGCGCGGGCCGGTGGCCACCACCATCGGCGTGGCCACGCTCATTTTTGCGGCCACCACTTTCTTCGTCACCCTGCAGGAAAGCATCAACGACATCTGGAATTTGAAGGTGAAAACCAACGGCATCGGCATCGGGGCCTACCTCAAGCAGCGGTTTCTGTCCTTTGGCCTTATCCTGAGCGTGGCCCTGCTGCTGCTCATTTCCTTCGTGATTAGTGCCGTGCTCAGCGTCTTCACCGACTGGCTGCAGCGGCAGATTCCGGAGGTGGGCGTCATCGTCATTCACGTGGTCGATGTGGTGCTGTCGCTGGGCATCACCACGCTGCTTTTCGCCCTGATTTACCGCTTCCTGCCCGATGCCATCATTCGCTGGCGCGACGTGGGCGTTGGGGCCTTCATCACGGCCACGTTGTTTGTGATTGGCAAGTACCTCATTGCTTTCTACATTGCCAAGTCGAACCCCGGCTCGGCGTTTGGGGCGGCGGGTTCGGCCATTGTGCTGCTGCTGTGGGTCAACTATTCGTCGCTCATCATCTTCTTCGGGGCCGAGTTTACCCAGGAGTTTGCCGACGCCTTCGGCCAGAAGGTGCAGCCCAAGGCCCACGCCGTGCGCGTGCGCCTGGAGGAAATCGCGCCCGGCGAGTCGGACGAGGAAATTGCCACCGGCCGCCCCCGCTCCACGGGCCGCTGGCGGGCCTAAGCACCGGCCGGCAATCGGTTGAAAAGTCCTTTCGTAGTTGATTGGATGGCGCCAATAAGCCGTCTGGCGGGATTTATAGCGCCCATTGCCGACGCAAGTTGATAAAAAGCATGGCTTGCTTGAAGTCCTTTACTGCCATATATTGAATTGCAACCAATGGCGTGAGTGGGGACATCTTTGGGGAAAATTCTCCCCCATGCACCAAATCCTACGCGCCTTTTTCTGCAGCCTTCCGCTGGCCCTAATCCGTTTTTCGGCCCTCGCCCAAACGCCCGCCGAGCGGGTCATCGTCGTGAGCCCCGTGGTGGGCGAAGTCATCGACGGCGCCGAAAAGGCCCGTTTTGGCCTGTTTCCGTATTATTCGGCCGATAGTTTTCAGGATGCCCGCTTCCTGCGGGCTCTGGTGCCGGACAGCGCCATCACGCTGCGCACCCGCCTGCGCGACGGCCGCCAGGTAGCCCGAGCCTTTACCTTGGCCGAATTCCAGGCCACCCGCGACCTCATCGAGCGTCGCCAGCGCGAGCTCGACGCCAACCCCCAGCCCGCGGCCGGCACCAATGCCAGTAGTCCCGGCACGCCCGAGCTGCCCGGCCGCAGCTACAGCATCGAGCTGCGTTCGGGCACCACGTTCACGGGCGTGCTGCAAACCACCGCGCCCGACGCGCTGGAGTTCATGACCAAAGACCTGGGCCTGGTGACGGTGCAGCGCAGCAACCTCAAGCGCCTTTCGCTGCTCACCGCCGAGCAGGCCGCCAAGGGCTACACCGATGCCGGAAACGGCACCCGCCTCTTTTTCGCGCCCACGGCCCGCAACCTGCGCCAGGGCGAAGGCTATCTGCAGGACATTCTCGTGTACCTGGTTGGGGTCAACTACGGCGTCTCCGACAATATTTCGGTGGGGGCGCTGGTGCCCCTCGTGCCGGGGCTGGGCGCCAACGTTTTCGCCATCACGCCCAAGGTCAGCGTGCCGGTATCGGAAAAATTTCATGTTGGCGCCGGGGCGCTCTACGCGCGGGCCTTTGGCTACGGCGGCGGCATTGCCTACGGCGTGGGCACCTACGGCACCGCCGACGACAACGCCACCCTGGGCCTGGGCTACGGTTTTGCCGATGGCTTTGGCGTGAGCAGCAGCCCGGTGGTGCTGGTGGGCGGCGCCAAGCGGATATCGCGCAGCTTCTCGCTGCTCAACGAAACCTACATTGTTTCGAGCGGCTTTCTGGGCCTGGTGGGCGGGCGCCTGCAGGGCGAGCGGTACGGTGGCAGCCTGGGCTTCGTCTACGGCAGCTACCTCGACGGCATCTACCCCGCCTACCTGGAGCTGACTTACCGCTTCGGCAAGCACAAGTAGCACCCGGGCCGCCCGGTGGGGCGGTTTTGCAACATGCCGCCAGGGTTTGGGGTATGAGCCGGTGGGCGTGAGCCGTGCATATTTGCGGCCGTTTCGTCCTCGTTCAATCCCCGGCTATGTCCAAACTTTTCGTCTGTGCGGCAATCTTCGGCCTGCTGGGCGCGCGGCCGTTGGCGCTGCGCGCCCAGCAGGCCACCCCCAGCCCGGCTCCCGGCGACACCACTGCCCGCCGGCCCGTGGGCCTGCGCCCCGGCTACGACGACGTGGGCAGCGGCGACCACCTGTTTTTTATGCCCACCGCCCGCAACCTGCGCCGCGGCGAAGGCTACGCGCAGGACCTGGAGCTGGCCGTGCTGCGCGCCGATTACGGCATCACCGACCATTTCTCGCTTGGCATCCTGGCCTCGGTCATCCCCGGCCAGGGGCTCGATAACATCGTGGCCCTCACGCCCAAAGTGAGCGTGCCGGTGGCGGGCCGGCTGCGGGTGGGGGCAGGCAGCTTCCTGGTGGGCACGCGCTCGGGCGTGGGCGCCCTCACCTACGCCAACACCACCTACGGCACCGCCGACCACAACCTGACGCTGGGCCTGGGCTACGGCGCCACGGGGCAGCGCGGCATTTTCAGTACGCCGCTGGTGATGGTGGGCGGGGCCACCCGGCTGGCCCGCCGCGTGGCCCTCGTGAACGAAACCTACTTTCTCTACGACCGCGCCTTTCTGGATTTGGGCAAGTTCCTGCTGGTGGCCGGCGTAGCGGGCGTGCGCGTGGCGGGGCCGCGCTTCGGCGGCGGGCTGGGTGTGTTCTACGCCTACGGCCAGCTGGAAGACTTCGACTATTTCAACGGCTCGGGCAGCTACGTTTACCCGTTCGGGGAGTTCACGGTGCGGTTCGGGAAACTAAGAAACTAGAGTAGCGCTTAGTAAGGGACGTGGACGATGATGGAAAAGCAGGCGGGTGGTAAGTTTGAGGCGTTTTACGTTTTCCTTTATTCCCAGTCTCCTATCCAGTATGATGCGTCGTTTACCCGTTCTCATTGCCCTGGCCGCCCTGGCTGCTCCCCGCGTGGGCCAAGCGCAAGCCTCCGCCGCGGCCAAAAAGGCCCTTACCGATAAACTGGCAGGCGTCATCTGCGATTGTCTGCAGGCAAAAACGCCGGCAGAAGGCCAGAAGCCGCTTACCAAGGAGTCGGCGCAAAGCATCATTGTTCAGTGTTTCGCGGTGAGTGCCGGCAAGGACATGAAAAGCATTCAGCAGGTGTACGGCCCAAATGCCATCAACGACAAACAGGTGATGAACAACGTGGGGCGCGAAGTCGGTAACCAGATGCTGCAAAGCTGCCCCACGTTCATTACCTATTCGATGGTAATGGCCGGCAACAGCGATGCTGCCAGCACCGCCGCCACCACGGGCCAAACCACCGGCGAGTGGAACGGCCTGAGTGGCACCAGCGTGGCCAGCCTCGACCTGCTGGTGGGGAAAACCGATAAAGCGTCGTTCGTGTGGTCGCGCCACTTTCCGAAGGACGATGAGCTGCTCAGCCAGCTAGACAAGCTGAAAGGCCGCCAGGTGCGCGTGTCGTGGGAGGAGGTGGATGTTTTTCAGGCCGAAACCAAGCAGTACCACAAGCAACGCCAGATTACTGGCATAGAACTGCTGTAGCCGCCGTTCTTGTGCTCGCCAATAAAAAAAGCCCTTGCTTCTGTATAGAAGCAAGGGCTTTTTTGGTAATCACTGCGTCAGCTTACGCCACGGCCGTGCCTTTTTCTTCCTTCACCGCCAGCTGCCCGCAGGCGGCGTCGATATCCTTGCCACGCGAGCGGCGGATGTTGGTTTGCACGCCGCGGTCGGCCAGGAACTTGTGGAAGGCAGTGATTTTGTCGGCCTCCGCGTTCTGGTAGCTGGCGTTGTCGATGGGGTTGTACTCGATGAGGTTGATTTTGCAGGGCAGCCACTTGCTGATTTTCAGCAGCTCGGCGGCGTCGTCCAGCCCGTCGTTGAAGCCGTCGAACACGATGTATTCGTAGGTGACTTTGCGGCCGGTTTTCTGGTGATAGTACTGCAGGGCTTCCTTGAGCGCGGCCAGGGAGTTGGCCTCGTTGATTGGCATGATTTCGTTGCGCTTCGCATCCGTCGGGGCGTGCAGCGAAAGGGCCAGATTGGCTTTCACGTCATCATCAGCCAGTTTTTTAATCATCTTGGCAATGCCGGCCGTGCTGATGGTGATGCGGCGCGGGGCCATGTTCAGCCCATCGGGCGCGGTGATGCGGCGCACGCTTTCCACCACGTTGGCGTAGTTGAGCAGGGGCTCGCCCATGCCCATGTACACGATATTGGTGAGCGGCGTGCCGTACTGGGCCTCGCACTGCTCGCGGATGCGGACGACCTGGTCGTAAATCTCGGCCGCGTCGAGGTTGCGCTTGCGGTCCATGTAGCCGGTGGCGCAAAACTTACACGTGAGCGAGCAGCCCACCTGCGAGCTGATGCAGGCCGTCATGCGCGTGTCGTGCGGGATGAGCACGCCCTCCACCACGTTGCCGTCGTAGAGCTTGAAGGCCGATTTGATGGTGCCGTCGTTGCTTAGCTGCTTGTTCTGCACCGTCACGCCGTTGATGACGAAGTGCTGGTCGAGCAGCTCGCGGGTGGCCACCGAGATGTTGTTCATCTCCTCAAACGTGGCGGCGGTGTTCTTCCACAGCCACTCCGTCACCTGCTTGGCACGGAAGGGCTTCTCGCCGTGCTCCACCATAAAGGCCTTGAGCTCGTCGGGCGAGGTTTTGCGGATATCACGCTTCTTGACAATGGGGGCGAGGGGCAATTCTAGCAGCATAGTGCAAAGATACAAGCTAGTAGGGCGTTGGGTTCCCGTGGAAACGCCTTGTTGCCAGAGAAGCCCGGGCCAGACCTTAAAACTTCTATCTTCTTATTTTTCCGGGACAGCTAGCGCGGCGGTTTGGGTGCGGGCTGCAAGGTGATAGGCAGGGTGATGTAAACGTCCACAGCTTTTCCCTCCTGCCGGCCTGGGGCTAAGCGCGTTATTTTCCGAACTGCCTGCAGCACCGCCGCGTCCCAGTCAGGCCGCAAGCCCTTCACAATAGCAAGGTTCTTGATTGTTCCTTCTTCGGTTACAAGCATGCTCACGAATACCCGGCCCTTTGCGGCCTCTGACGGACATACCACCTGCCGCTCAATAGCGGTAATCAACGCTCGGGTGCCACCGCCGGAAGGGAGTTGCGGCATCTGCTCCACGCTGGTATTCCACCGCTGAAATGGCTGCCGTATGGGGGCTTTTTGTTGGGCGTTTGCAGCCAAAGCACCACCCAATGCCAGCGCTACAATTAGCAGCAACCGGGCTGAAAACTGCATTTGCTGTGCCATGAGGGACTGCGATGGTTAAGAAGTGAAGGTAAAAAAGATAAACTTACCGCACCTGCGCCGCCAGCGCCTCGGGCAGCAGGCGCAGCTTGCGCACGTTGTAGTCGAAGCAGAGCATGCCGGTTTTGGCGCGGGCTATTTCCTTGCCGGCTTGGTTGTGCACGTGGTACACCACGTCGAAACCGTACTTGCTGGCGTCGGCGGCGGCCATTTGGATATGCAGCACGTCGCCGCGGAAGGCCTCGCCCTTGTACTCCACGGCCGCATCGACCATGATGAGGCCGAGCTTGCTGACGGGGTCGTAGTCATTCTCCAGGCCCAATGAGCGCAGGAACTGCACCCGCGCCTCGTGCAGCAGGCCCAGCAGCGCGTCGTTGCCAAGGTGGCCGCCGTAGTTGAGGTCGGTGATGCGGACCGGGATTTGCGTGGTGAAGGAGAACGTATCGGGCAGGGCTACTTTTACGCGGGCCATTTTTTCAAGGAAGAATCAGGAATGAAGAACGAGGAATTCGCCGACGAGCCAAAGGTAGAAGTGCGGCGCACCGCCGACGGCTCAGCCACGCTCTACGTGCCGGCGCTGGACGAGCATTACCACTCGCGCCACGGCGCCCGGCAGGAATCGGAGCATGTGTTCATCGAAGCGGGCCTGCTGCCGCTGCTCGAAGCCGGATTGGGCGGCCCCTGCGCCCGGCCGCTGCACCTGCTCGAAGTAGGCCTCGGCACGGGCCTCAATGCCCTGCTCACCCTGGCCCGTGCCCACGCGACCGGCGCCGCTGTGGCCTACGACGGCCTCGAAACCGTGCCGCTGCCGCCCGACGTGGTGGCCGAGCTGGCCCGCAAATGGGCCGCCGACTCGCCCGAAACCGTGCCGCTGCTGCAGCGGCTGCACGCCGCGCCCTGGGCCGAAACCGTGCCGCTGGCGCCGCATTTCTTCCTCACCAAGCTGCCCGAGGCGCTGGAAGATGCCACCTTGCCCGCCAATTATTACGACCTGATTTACTTCGACGCCTTTGCTCCCGAAAAGCAGCCCGAACTGTGGACGGAAGCCATTTTTGCCCGGCTCTACGCTGCCGCCGCGCCCGGCGCGGTGCTGGTGAGCTACTGCGCCCAGGGCCAGTTCCGGCGCAACCTGCGGGCCGCCGGCTGGCACACCGAAAAGCTGCCCGGCCCCCCCGGCAAGCGCGAGATGACCAGAGCGCGGAAGGAGGCTGCTGGTTAAAAAAGGACGTCATGCTGAGCGCAGCCGAAGCATCTCTGCCGCGCAAGTAATTTTAATCGCAAGGTTTACTATTGCGGTAGAGATGCTTCGACTGCGGCTGCGCCTCCGCTCAGCATGACGGTTCTTTTATCCTTTTATTCCGCCAACCCACCACTCCACCAACCCACCACCCTTGTCCCGCAAATTTCTAGAAACCGAAAGCCCCGGCTGGGTGGCCGACGGCCTCATCAGCGAGGCGCAGCAGCAACAGCTGCTGGCCCGCTACCCGCCCGAAGCGCAGGCCCTCGGGCTGCTGCCGCTACTGGGCAGCGTGCTGGTGGGCCTGAGCGCGCTGAGCGTGGTGGCCGCCAACTGGCAGGCGCTGCCCGCGGCCCTGCGGCTGGCGCTGCTACTCGGTAGCCTGCTGGGCTCGTACGGGGCCGGCGCATATTTCCTGCGGCGCGGCAATGCCGACTTGGGCCACGGCCTGATGGGACTGGGGCTAATCGTATTCGGCGCCAGCATCATCCTCGTCAGCCAGCTCTACCAGCTGGTGGGTTATGATGTGAGCGGGCTCCTGGCCTGGGTGGTGGCCGGCACGGCGCTCAGCTACGTGTATGGCTCGCGGCTGCTGGTGCTGCTCACGGTGCTGATTGGAGCGGCCGTGCAAACGTATTGCGTGGAAGTGCTGGGCAGCTTTAGCTACGCCACGGCGGTGCTGGTAGCGGGCGGGTTGGGCTACTTCTGGTGGCGCCAGCCGGCGGTGGTGAGCAGCACGGTGCTGGCCATTGGCCTGCTGTGGCAGGCGGGACTGTTGGTGATTGTGCTGCACGCCAAAATCACTTGGTTTTTTGTGCCGGCGATGGCCATCTACGCGGCCGGCGACTGGCAGGCCAACCGCGCCGGGGCCCGCGCTCTGCAGGCGCCGCCGCTGGTGGCGGCTTATCTATTCATGTTCGGGCTGGCCACGTTTGGCGAAACCGACACCTACGCCAACGTGCTGCGCCCGCCGCTGCTGCCCTACCTGGGCGCGCTGGCGGCGGTGTTTGCGCTGTCGGTGGCCGGCAAGCGGGTGCGCGGGCGGATGAACACGCTGCTCGACTGGCTGCTGCTACTTCCCGGATTTTATCTGCCGGGCGGGCTGCCGCTGGCGGTGGCCACGCTGGTGGTGCTGTATGCCCACGCCGGCTCGGTGCTGGCCCGCGCCCACCGCAACCAGGATTCCGACCAGCTCACGCTGGGCGCGGTGCTGTTTGTGGTGGCTACGGCCGTAGCCTATTTCAAGCTCACCTGGGCGTTTCTGGATAAGTCGCTGTTTTTCCTGCTCGGCGGCGTGCTCTTGCTCAGCCTGAGCTGGTACCTGCGCCAGCGTAATGCCCAAACGCTGGCCGCGGCATCTCCGACGCTAGGCGCAAATGCATCCGAAGCGACGCCGGATTCGACCGTTTCACCCGAAGCCGCGCCCCCCAATGATTGACCTGCTCACCTGGGCTTCGGACCCGGCGCGCCGCCGGCCGCTGCTGCGCCTGCTGGTGGCTGCGCAGGTGGTGTATGTGCTGGGCGTGGCCGGCGCAGGCTACGCCACCACGGCGCTGGGCCAGCACATTGTGCTGGCCACCACGCCCGTCGACCCGCGCGACCTGCTCTACGGCGACTTCGTGCGCCTGCGCTACGCCGTGAGCGAAGCGCCCCTGAGCCAGTGGCACGAAGCCGCGCCGCCCCGCCGCCGCCAGGGCGTGTTCGTGCTGCTGGCCGCCGGGCCCGACAGCCTCAGCACCACCGTGGGCGTGTACCCCAAAGCGCCCATGGCCGGCCCCAACCAAGCCGTGCTGCGCGCCTGGGTGACGGATGTGTACCGCCATTCCCTGTCGCTGCGCTTCAACCTGGAGCGCTACTACGTGCCCGAAGGCAGCGGCCTGCGCCTCGAAAAAGCCGGCCGCCTGCACCCGTTGCGGGTGCACGTCAGCATCGCGCCCTGGGGGCAGGCCCGCATCACGCGAGTGGAGGATGTGGTGGGGAAGAAGTAGAGGATTCGTAGACTGGTGGGGTGAATTGTCATTGCGAGCGCAGCGAAGCAATCCGTCCTGTTCTCAGCGACCAGCCTAGTAATGTGACAACCGAAGGTCAGCGAAGCTAAAGCCTTTGCTTGAAACGCGAAAAGCCCCGGCACTGCGCAGTGCCGGGGCTTTGTGGTGAAAGTGTCTGGGTTTGACAGGAAGGATTAGCTACGCTGTCTTTCGGTTGCCACGGGCTGCGCCCTCGCAATGACAGGCGAAGCGGCTACTGAATCTTGAACGTGACGGGCACGGTGAACGACACGTTCACTTCGCGGCCGTTCTGCTTGCCGGGGATGAAGCGGGGCAGCGTTTTGATGGCGCGCATGGCTTCCTCATCCAGCCCGAAGCCGACACTTTTCACGATTTTTACGTCTGTGATGTCGCCTTTCGAGTTCACCGTGAAGCTGGCGTACACCTTGCCCTCGATGCCCTGGTTCTGGGCGGCGCCGGGGTAGCGGCAGGCTTTCTGAATGGCCGCCACGATGGCACCCATGCCGCCGCCGCCGGGCAGCTCGGGCATCTGCTCCACGTAGGTGTAAGTGGTGGGCGCCACCGCGTCGCCGATGACGTCATTGCCTTTGCCAGTCTTCAGGTCGTCGAGGTTGGTTTCGGCGCTGGCACCCTCATCACCTTTGATGTTGTGCAGGCCGGAGGCTTTGTCCTTGAGTTCGTCCTGTTCAGGTACCTCGCTTTCCTCGGGCGCTTTCTTGTCTTCCACCACCACGGGCACCACGTTTTTCACCGTGGGCGGCTGCGGGGGTGGTGGGGTCGAGGGCCGGCTTTCGGCGGGCGGCGGCGGCGTCACCGTTTCGGGCGGCAGCGGCGGAAGGATGGGATTGACGAGCACACCCGTCTTCGGAGGCGCAACGGGCAGCTTGTCCTTCAGCCACTGCGCGGCGAGCGGAAACACCAGAATCAGCGCGAAAATGGCGGTGGCGATAACCAGCGCCCGCGTCACGTGGCGTTGGTAGAGGGCGCGGAGCTGGTAGGCCCCGTACTGGCGGTTACGACCATCGAACACGATGTCGTTGAGGCTGGCCGTGGCCAGTTGGGTATTGGTCATCATAACGTTGCGGTTTTAAGGAGGGTGAGGTCGGCGGGCGTAATTTTCACCAGCGCGTATTTTTTCTGGTTGGTGATGTTCATCTCGTCGAGAATGTCCACCATATCCTTGTATTTGGACTCCTCGCCGGGCTTGATGAGCACCACCAGGCCGGCCTGCTGCCGCTGCCGCGCCAGCACCACCTGCCGAATGCCATCGGCCGAAAAAGTGGTGGTTTTTAATTCCGGCACGGCCACGGTTTTATCGTCGGGCGCATTCAGGCCAAAGAAATAATGGACTTGGTGGCCCTTGCCCAGAATAATGGTCATGGCCTTTTTCATGGCCACCGGGGTGATTTCGTCATTGGTCTTCGCCGGCATCTGCAAGTCCATGGCATAGGGCTTGGCAAACGTGGTGGTGAGCATGAAGAAGGTGAGCAGCAGAAACGCCAAATCGACCATCGGCGTCATGTCGATGCGGGTCGACATTTTCCTGGAGCGGCGCTTGCCGGCCTTGTTCGGCCCGGCGGCCTGGGGTTGGATTTCGGCCATGGGTTCAGTCCTTTTTAGGTGATTGATACCCGGCCAACGCGCTGCGCTATTGCCTTATTGTAAGGGGATTATATGTAAAATATAAATTTTTTCGCCCACACTAGACCCGCATTTCCAGCGTTTTATCTAGTTGCCTTGGCCGCAGCCAACATGGCTCAGAACCGCCACACCCGGCCCGGCGTGATGCAGGCCGTGAGCGGCACGTCAGTGGGCAGCACGTCGGCAATGCGCCGCACGGGCGCCTCATTCAGCAAATTCAGCCCAATGAATTGCGTGCCCGGCCGGCACTGTGCCAGAAACCGGTCATAAAAGCCGCCGCCGTAGCCCACGCGCTGGCCGGTGCGGTCCACGGCCAGCAGCGGCACCAGCACGGCGTCGAGCACGGCCGGCGATATTTCCGGCGCGGTTACCGGTTCGGGCACTGGTTCGGTGATGTCCCAGCGGTTTTGAGTCAGTTGGGTATCGGGCAGCAGCTCGTAGTGTTTCAGCGAAATGCCGTCGGGCTGCACCACGGGCACCGCCAGGCGCAACGGCAATTCCTCGCCCCACACCCAATTGATAAAAGCCCAGGTATCGGGCTCGTTGCGCTTTTCCAGCGGCAGAAACAAATGCAGCCACTGCCACTCCTCCACCGGAAACTGGCGGAACAGGTGCTCGCGCAGCTTGTCGCTGCGGCGCGCTACCTCGCCGGCGTCTAGGGCCAGGCGGCGGGCCAGGGCGGTGCGGCGCAGGTCGGTTTTACGCATCACATGTCGCGCGTTGGGATTTCGGCCAGCAACTGCGGCAGTAGAGTAGCAAAGTTGCGGCTGAACGGTTGGGCACGGCTGTCTTCGTGGTCGTAAAACACCACCGGGTAATCAGCTGTGGATTGGTTTGGCTCGGCGTAGAAGCACAAGACATCGCCGGCTCCGCCATAATTGGCAAAGGGAATGTAACCCGCCCGTAATGCATCGGGCCAGTTTGTCAGCATTTCTTGGCGAAGCACCTGCTGCCACTCGTCTATTGGGTGCGGAAAGAACTCAGCGCCTCCTAGTAACAAAGCATAAAAATGCTTGTGTTGTAGAAAACGACGGTAATCTGCAGGCAATGGATAATTGATTGTAGCCTCCAAGTCATCTAATTGCTGATTTGTGACGATGCTGGCAATAGGTAGCCAATTTTCGTAGCCCTCATTAGCACAAGGGCACGGCTGTGAATCCGCCATTGCAGGGTGGACCGGCATTGGTACGCTGTTCAGGTGATGTTTCATCATCCATTGCAGGCAGCGGTCCACTATCTCTAGCATAAGATGTTCCTTGGCTTTACTCTTCCTCCAGCACCGTGAACTCCAACGCCAGCGGCTCAAAAGCCTCAATCAGCTGCTCGATGAAGCCGGGGTTGTTAATCAGAATGCTGAGCACGTTCTCGCTCCGCTCCTGCAAGCCGCCGCCGGGAAACAGTTTTTCCTTGAGCGCCGCCAACTGCGTATAAGCTGTTTCGTGCTTGGCTTCGGCGGCTTTGCTCAGGCGCTTTTCGAGGCCGGCGAGGCCACCGGCAGCTTTCTGGGCTTCGGCGGCCACGGTTTTTACTAGGGTGGGGTCGAGGCGCTGGGCCAGGTCCTGCACCTGCTGGAAGGCGGCGGCCAGCGCCTGCTGCTGCTCCTGCAGGCTGATTTCTTCCTGGCCCAGGGCGGCGCCCACGTGTTTCTTTAGCTCCGGCAGCGGGCGGAAAATTTCCAGCGAAGTCAGCCCCAGCTTCTTCAGCTTGCCCGCGTTGGCGCGGCTGATGTACTCAGCCGAGTTGCGGGGCAGCACAATGGGGTAGGGCACACCAAAGGCCGCAAACACGTCCTTCAGCTGGAACCAGTACGCCACCTCGGCCCCGCCGCCGATGTAGGCTAGGTTCGGCAGCAGCATTTCCTGGTACACCGGGCGCAGCACCACGTTGGGACTGAACTGCTCGGGGTGCGCCTGGGCCAGCGCCAGCAATTCGGCCTGGCTGTGGCACTTGGCCGTGTTGCGAATGGTCACTTCCACGCAGTCGGCGCCGCTGGCGTCGGGTTCGAGCCGCTCGCGCTTGCCTTCGTCGGTGATGAAAAACAGGTTGATGGGCCGCGAGTACACCTGCGGCTTGTAGCCGGCTTCAATCAGGCGCTCGTTGGTGGCCTGCACGGCGGCGTTGGAAACCTGCTCCTTGATTTCCTTGGTCAGCAGCGGCACCAGAGCTTGTTTCAGGGCCGGGCGGTCGGCGTCCAGCGTCACCAGCCCGAACTCGCCAAACAGTGCATCGGCCAGCTTGCGCGTGGCCTCGGCCAGGTTTTTGGAGGTTGAATACGCCTTGTGAAAAGACGCGGGCACCTCGGGCGGCAACTGGCTCAACAGCTGCTCGCTGAGGCCGTCGAGTGGCAGGCGGCCCACGGGTCCACCGGTGCCGGCCGCGTCCCACGAATACGTTTTGCCAAACAGCGAGAAGTGGTTGATTTCGGCGAAATCATGGTCCTCGGTGGCCATCCAGTACATCGGCACGAAATCGTACTGCGGGTACTTCGCCTTCAACTCGCGGCTCAGCTTGATGGCCGACACGATTTTGTAGATGAAATACAGCGGCCCGGTGAGCAGGTTGAGCTGATGGCCGGTGGTCACGGTGAAAGTGGTGGGCTCGGCCAGCAGCAGCAGGTTGGTTTCGATGGCCGGCTCGGGCTCGGGGGCCAGGCCGTACTGGTCGCGCAGGGCGGCCACCAGCCGCTTGCGGGCCTCGGGGGTGTAGCTGGCCTGCTTTTCGTCGATTTGGGCCGCAAAGTTTTCCAGCGAAGGAAAGCGGTGGTAGAAGGGCGCCAAGGCGGGTTTCTGGGCCAAATAATCAGTCAGCAGGCCGGAGAAAGCGCCGGTTTCGGCGTAGGGCAGGGTGGTACAGCGAGTGGGCATGGGGGTAATACGAGCAGGGCCGGGTTCAGTGCGAACCTCAGCCAATGGCAAAAGTCCGCACAAAACCCGGCCCCGGCCGAAATGTTCCTTTTGAGTGGGTCGCGTCTCTACACCAAATGCCCGTACAGGTCGAAATCCGACGCCGAATCGATTTTCACATTGGCAAAATCGCCTAAGCGCACAAACGTGTCCTTCTCCACGGCCACCAGTACTTCGTTGTCCACCTCGGGCGAGTCGAACTCGGTGCGGCCCACGAAATGGCCGCTTTCCTTGCGGTCGAACAGCACCTTGTAGGTCTGGCCCACGCGGGCTTCGTTCAGCTCCATCGAAATGCCCTGCTGCAGCTCCATGATGGCGTCGGCGCGCTCCTGTTTCACTTCGGCCGGCACGTCATCCACGAGGGTGTGCGAGTGCGTGTTTTCCTCGTGCGAGTAGGTGAAGATGCCCAGGCGCTCGAAGCGCGTCTGCTCCACGAAATTATACATTTCCTGGAAGTCTTTTTCCGTCTCGCCGGGGTGGCCGGCGATGAGCGTAGTGCGCAACGCAATGCCCGGCACTCGCTGCCGAATGGTATCGACCAACTCAATGGTGCGGCGCTTGGTGATGCCCCGGCGCATGGTTTTCAGCATGGCATCAGAGCCGTGCTGCAAGGGCATGTCGAGGTATTTGCAGATGTTTTCGCGCTCGGCCATCACGTCCAGCGCATCCAGCGGAAACTGCGAGGGATAGGCGTACTGCAGGCGAATCCAGTCGATGCCATTCACGTCCGACAGGTTGCGGAGCAGGTCGGCCAGCTTGCGTTCGCCGTAGGCTTCGAGGCCGTAGTAGGTCAGGTCCTGGGCAATGAGAATCAGCTCCTTGGTGCCCATGCTGGCGAGGCGCTTGGCCTCCTTTACCAGGTCCTCAATCTTGCGGTCGACGTGCTTGCCGCGCATCAACGGGATGGCGCAGAACGAGCAGGGGCGGTTGCAGCCCTCCGCAATTTTGAAGTAGGCGTAGTGCTTGGGCGTGGTAATGAGGCGCTCGCCGATGAGCTCGTGCTTGTAGTCGGCGTTGAGCACCTTCAGCATCTGGGGCAGCTCCAGGGTGCCGAAATAGGCGTCCACCTGCGGAATTTCCACTTCCAGCTCGTCCTTGTAGCGCTGCGAGAGGCAGCCCGTCACGTAGAGCTTGTCCAGCCGGCCGGCCTCCTTCTCGTCCGCGTAGCGCAGAATGGTGTCGATGCTTTCCTGCTTGGCATTATCAATAAAGCCGCAGGTATTAATGATGACGATGTTGGCGTCGGACTTCTCGGCCTCGTGGGTCACATCGAAGTCGTTGGCTTGCAGCTGGCCCATCAGGACTTCCGAGTCCACGATGTTCTTCGAGCAGCCGAGGGTGATGACGTTAACTTTATTCTGGGTCTGATTTCTAACTTTCACAAGCGCTGATTTAAACTGATTAACCGTGATTTCGCTGATGCGGTAATGGGCGCAAGGGCATCAGCTGCGTCGGCGGAACAAGGCGGCAAGCGCGAATAGGATAGATTGCTTGCCGGCCGAACCCCAAAATTACGACGTAGCCAGTCCCCGACCACCAGTCAGCACGGCATAAATGCCCGGCGCCACCTTCCGGAGCAGCGCACCAAGGGCCACACTCACAGCCACTACCAACAAAGGCAAGAGCAGGTAAGTGAGCAAATGAATGTGCGGCACGGCCCGCCCATAGCGCAACGCCAGTTCGGTGGCATAGTTCACGAAGGGCACATGCAGCACGTAAATCATGAACGAAAACCCCGTCAGCCAGCGAAACCACGTCAGGGCCATGCACCAGCGCACCAGCCCGTTCAGTCCAAACCAGGCCACTAGCATACCGCTGATTTCGCCCATTTTGTGCAGCGCCAGCATTGTCAGCGCTAAAGGCAGCGAAAACGGTGGGCCCATGTGGAAGGCCAGCCAGGTTTTGAGCCCGGCCGTGCCCAGCCACACGCATACAAACAGCGCCAGCCGGAACCAGCCGGGTGGCGTCAGCACGTCCTTGCCTCGCAGGGCCAGCCACATGCCCAGCCCAAAAAACAAGAGCGCCTCATCCTGCACCAGCGGCACGGGCACCATAAAAAACCACAGCAGCCCTGCCACAATAAAATAGATGGCCGGCTTGCGCAAAATGGCCGCCCGCAGCCACGGGTAGGCTAGGTTGCAAACCAGCAGGCTGCGCAAAAACCACAGTTGAAACGGCGCCGGCACCACCAACCAGCGCTGCACCAGTTCGCCGATGCTGAGTTGGCTAAGCAGCTGCCGGGGCCAGAACGGGCTTATTTCGGCATCAATAACCGCTTGTTTTGTGATGGGAAACTGCTCCAAGGCCCACAGCGCCGCCAGCCAGAGCCCGCTCCAGAGCAGGTAGGGGAGGCCCAGCGTGCGCAGGCGCCGCCGCACGCGCTGCCCGTGTGGCTCCGCGCCCTCGCGCCGCGTAAACAGGTAGCCCGAAATGGCAAACAAAATGGGAATGCGAAACCGCAGCAGCCCGTTGGCCAAGAAGTATTGGAGCCAGGTGCCCGGCCCCAGCGGCTCCTCCACCGGCGTGAAGGGCTGCAGGTAGCGCGGGTGCAGGTTGTAGGCGTGCACGTAAATCAGCAGCACCATGGCCACCAGCGACCAAAACCGTAGCTTTTGACTAAGAAAAGGGCCAAGAGGGGCGGGTGGCGCCGGCATGGATTGGGCAGGTAGCATACTGGTCGAGATGCAAAAAAGCGGGAAACAGTTGTCGCCAACCATTCCCCGCCCCTGAACAGTGTAGAGACGCGACACTTCGCGTCTCCTTGTTGAACATTTCACCCAAATGGTGCGACCGCCGAGACGCGAAGTGTCGCGTCTCTACCTCATCCGATTACAGCGCCTCGAACTGCCGCAGGAAGCGCATGTCATTCTCCGTGAACAGGCGCAAGTCCTTAATCTGGTACTTCAGCATAGCAATGCGCTCGATGCCCATGCCCCAGGCGTAGCCGGAGTATTTCTCGGAGTCGATGCCCGCATTTTCGAGCACGGCAGGGTCCACCATGCCGCAGCCGCCGATTTCGACCCAGCCCGAGTATTTGCAGATGTTGCAGCCCGCGCCCTTGCAAATGAGGCAGGTGATGTCGATTTCAGCGCTGGGCTCGGTGAAGGGGAAGAAGCTGGGGCGGAAGCGGATGTTGATGTCAGCCCCGAACAGCTCCTGCACGAAGTAATACACCGTCTGCTTCAGGTCGGCGAAGCTCACGCCCTCGTCGATGAAAATACCTTCCACCTGATGGAACATCATGTGCGCGCGGGCCGAAATGGCCTCGTTGCGGAATACGCGGCCCGGCATGACGCGGCGGATGGGCAGCGGCTCGGTTTCCATCACGCGCACCTGCACTGTGCTGGTGTGGGTGCGCAGCAGGTGGGGCAAATTGGGCACACCGGTGGCGGCATCGCCGGTGGCGTCGGCGTCGGCCGCCCCAGCCGCGTGCGACACCGGAGCCACGAAGAAGGTGTCCTGCATGTCGCGCGCCGGGTGGTTTTCGGGGAAGTTGAGGGCGGTGAAGTTGTGCCAGTCGTCCTCGATTTCGGGCCCCTCGGCCACGGCGAAGCCGATGCGGGCGAACACGCGCAGCATCTCTTCGCGCACCAGGCTCAGGGGGTGGCGGGTGCCCAGGGCGTTGGGCACGGGGGGCAGGGTGTAGTCGAAGTCAGGATTGGCGGGGGCGTTGTCGGCGGCGGCTTCGGCGGCCTGCTGGGCCTCGTCGAAACGGGCCTGGGCCTGCTGCTTCAGGGCGTTGAGCTGCTGGCCCACGGCGCGCTTCTCCTCGTTGGGCACGGTCTTGAGCTGGTCGAACAAATCGGCCAGCTTACCCTTGCGGCCGAGGTAGCTGATGCGAAAAGCATCGAGTTCGGCGGGATTATTCAGTTCGGCTTTCGTAATTTCGGCCGTAAGAGCGGCAATGGATTCCTGCATCATAGGCCGCAAAGTTACGGCAAGGGCCCGGCCCTGGCCGAACGATTCACCAACACATTCAGTTACCGCAATTCTCGATTCATCTTCCTTCATCATCCTTAAAGCCTTTGCCATGAAACGTGCGCTATTTTTCTTGCTAATTCTCGGAGGAGTAGCTTCTTCCGCCTCGGCCCAAGCCGGCTGGGATACCGGTGGCTGGGATACCCCCAAAAAAGCCCCCGCCAAGAAAACCACCACCAAAACCAACGCCGCGGCCACCAGCACCAAAGGCACGGCCAGTGGCGGTGCCACGCCGGCCGCTGCTGCCCCCGCGCCCGAAGCCGCTCCCTCGCTGGAAGCCGCCGCCGCCGCTGCTCCCGCCGCCGATAAAGGCTTCGGTGGTGCCGGCGCCGCCACGCCGAGCAGCGCCAGCATTGGCCAGGGCATCTCGGTAGCGCCCGGCGCGCCGGTAATGATGCGCGGTGGTCGCCACGTGATGGAAGACGACGCCATTGCCGCCCGCGAGCGTCGCCTCAACCGCAAGCCCCGCCGCGAGAAGCCCTGGCCGCCCCGCCCCACTGAGGCTGCTGTAGTTGCCGCCCCCACCCCGGCTGCCGCCGCAGCCGCTGAGCCCGTCCCGGCTCCGGCTGAGGCCACAGTCGGCACGGGTGCCACCGCTGCCAAAGGCGGCAGCGCCACCGCCGACAAAGGCCCGGCGAAGGCCCCTGTGAAAGCGGCTCCCAAGAAAAAAGCTCCCGAACCCCTCGGTTGGTAAGCTGATAAGCCTGCATTTGTTTTTGAATAGCACGGCCCGGTTGTTCCACGCTTCTGCGTGGGGCAGCCGGGCCGTTTGGCGTTGGCTGGGAAGTCAGAAAAGTTTCTGAACGGGCCGCGACCCTATTCTTACATCGCTCGAACGACCTCCGAACGGTATCAGGAAAAGGTAAATGTTTAGCGCAATGGCGTACCGAGCGGCAGGGTTTAGCGTATGCCCAGCACGACGGTACCGCCCGGGAGCGCGCTGCTCCGGGAGCATCGGAAGCCGTTTTTCTTTCACCCCTCACCACCCTTTTCATGCTGCGTTCCTTGCTTTCCGCCCTGCTCGCGCTGGCCATCGTCGCTGAAGCGGCGGCCCAGTCGGCGCCCGCCACCAAAACGACCAAAGCCAAAACCACCAAAACCGCTACCCGCACCGCTACCACGCGCAACACCACCATGAAGCCGGCGTCGGCCCGAACCGCGCCTAATTCGGGCGGCCGCAACGACATCGGGCCCGGCGGCAATGGCGCTGTAGGCTCCACCGAAAGCGCCGATGGCAAGGGCCAAAGCGTGTACGCCGCCCCCGGCATGCCCGTCAATGTCGACAACCCCAAGAAGGTGCAGGGCTACAACGGGCCCGCCCCCGCCCGCACCAAAAGCCGCACCACGCTCACGCCGCGATAAAACCTTGGTGTTGGTCGAGACAATGACCCGCTTGGTATGCATTTGCATGCCGGGCGGGTCTTTTTTGGAGCGGAAAATGCGCGGATGAAAAAGTTGGCACGCCTTTGGAATATGTCCATACAGCTACGGTAATCAATTTTTCTTCACTTCCGCCATTTCATTTCAGCCATGCTTCGTTCGTTCCTCACCCTCGCCCTGTCGATGTTCCTGCTGGCTGAAGCTAGCGCCCAAACCACCCCGGTTGCTTCGACCAAAAAGACCACCAAAGCCGCAAAAGTAGCGGCCCGCAAAGCCAAGAAAGCCCGCCGCGTTGCTGTGAAGTCGGCCCCGGTGGCGCCCCTCAACGACGGCTGGCCCCCCATCGAAAACAACACCCAAACCGCCGTGGCCTCGAACGACGGCTGGAACTCGGCCGAATCGGTTCTTCCGGCCAGTTCCTCGCGCGGCGAAATCGACAACCAGAACATCTCGGCCGCGCCCGGCATGCCCGTGCACGTTCGCACCAGCAACGGCCTGACTCCCTACAGCGTGCGCCCGGCCCGCAAGCCCGCCGCCACCCAGACCACGCTCGGCAACTAACAGTACCTGACCCTGGGTTTTGCCCATAAGTCCAGCCGGCGGCCCGCTTACTTTTGCATCGGCTCCTCTTTCATGCCACTATCCGCCCCGGGCAGTTGTGCGTATGAAGGGGAGCCGATTCGCTTTCGGCCCGGCTTCGGCTGCGCCCGTTGCGGTTGAATTACCCCATTTTTTTCTCCCCAATATGATTCGCTACATTTTCGCATCGTTGCTGCTGCTGGCAGTAGCCGCCACGGACGCCGCGGCCCAGTCGCGCGGCAAAAAACTGACTCCTTACTCCACGCGCGGCCCGCGCAAGGTGAAGACGACCGTCAAAATCAATCCACACACTGGTAAGCCTTACGGCGCCGGCGTGCCCGAAGACATCAAAAACGGCTCGATGTACCTAGCCCCGGCCACGCCCATGCGCCGGCAGGTAGGCTACACCAACAACGGTGGCTACAACGACAACCGAACCCCGCGCCCCCGCTACACCAAGCCCGCCAACAGCTCCCTGAGCCGCGACAGCAACCTGCCCACCGCGCCGGCCTCGAAGACGAAGGTGAAGACCAAGCGGAAGTAGACGCTAGGCAATAAAAGAACGTCATGCTGAGCGTAGCCGAAGCATCTCTACCGCAGTAGTAATTATTTACTCTTGCGGTAGAGATGCTTCGGCTACGCTCAGCATGACGTTCTTGGTTTTAGGCTGAACAAACAAGTCCGCTATTCTGCCTCAACCAAGTCCTCTTGCGGCACGGCTTCGTAGTACAGTGTGCTGCAATTCTCCGGGCGCAGTACTTCCTGGGCGGCGGCGCGCACGCTGGCCACGGTCACGGCCTGGATGCGGCGGCTTTCGTCGTTCACCAGGTTGGCATCGCCTTGTAGCTTGCTGTAGGCCAGGTTCAGGGCGCGGTTCAGGAGGTCGATTTCGCCGAAAACCAGGCTGCTTTCGGCCTGGTTTTTTACTTTTTCGAGCTCCTGGGCGTCCACGTCGGCGGTTAGGAATTCGGCCACCACGGCCTCCACGGCCGCATCGGCGGCTTTGAGGTCGACGCCCGCGTTCAGCTTGCCACTGATGACGAGCAGGCCGGGGTCAAGTGAGCCGGTGAGCGAGGCCGAAATATTATTGAATAA
Source organism: Hymenobacter convexus (assembly GCF_030580955.1). Taxonomy (GTDB): domain Bacteria; phylum Bacteroidota; class Bacteroidia; order Cytophagales; family Hymenobacteraceae; genus Hymenobacter. Next base: position 178,037 of record NZ_JAUQON010000001.1, read on the forward strand.
GGCCTGCTCCTTCACCAGACGCTGGTGCAGGCGGGCCGACTTGCCGTGGCCGAGCATGTCGCTGAGCAAATCGACGGAGTGGTAGCGGGCGTCGCCGCGCGCGGGCATGTGGTAGGCCTTGTAGAGGGCCGACAGCGGCACCGGCGCCGAGGCCGTGCGGTGGCGGGCTTCGGTCTGAACGGGCTCCTGGGGGAGCTGGCGCTGGTAGGCCGGGCCGCCGGGAATGGGGCCGAACCACTTCTCGGCCAGGCGGCGCACCTCGGCCGCGCTGGCCGCGCCGGCCACCACCAGAATGGCGTTTTGGGGCGCGTAGTGCTTTTGGAAAAAGCCGCGCACGTCGTCCATCACGGCGTTTTCGATGTGCGAAATTTCCTTGCCGATGGTGTTCCACTGGTAGGGGTGGGTGTGGTAGGCCAGGGGCTTGAGCTGCAGCCACACGTCGCCGTAGGGCTGGTTGAGGTAGCTCTGCTTGAACTCCTCGACCACCACTTTGCGCTGCACTTCGAGGCCGTTTTCGGAGAAGGCCAGGTTCAACATCCGGTCGGATTCCAGCCAGAAGCCGGTTTCGAGGTTGGCCGCGGGCAGCGAGAGGTAATAGTTGGTGATGTCGCTGGAAGTGAAGGCGTTATTCTCGCCGCCCACGCGCTGCAGCGGCTCGTCGTAGCTCGGAATATTCACCGAGCCCGAAAACATCAGGTGCTCAAACAGGTGCGCGAAGCCGGTGTGGTCGGGGTCCTCGTCGCGCGAGCCCACGTCGTACATCACGTTGAGCACGGCCATGGGCGTGGAAAAATCTTCGTGGACGATGCAGCGCAGGCCGTTATCGAGGGTGAATTCGGTGAAGTGAATCACAGGGAAGTAGCGGGAAAAGGTGAAGGCGAATCAGACGCCAAAGGAACAACAGCTAGTACGGCAAAACCGTTGTCGCAACGGGCGACGTGTGGGTGAAATGCGGCATCATTGGTTTAAAAGCTGGCCCGCACCCCCAGCAGCCAGGTACGGGGCACGGGGTAGAGATTGGTGTCGTAGCCGGCGGCCAGCAAGGTGGCGCCCCCGCTGCTCACGTTGGGGTCGAAGCCGCGGTAGCTGGTGAGCACGAACAGGTTTTGGCCGCCCACCCACACGCTGACGGGGTGGGGGCCGGTAGCCGGGCGCAGGGCGTAGCTGAAAGTTGCCTGGCTCAGGCGCAGGTTGGCGGCCGACTGCAGCTGGGCGTCGTCGTAGCGCGGAGTGCCCCCGACGGCACTGGCCGGCGAAGCGCCGGCTTGCGGAATATCGGCATTGTAATAGGTCGGTGTCCAGCGGTCGAGCAGACGGGTGGTCCCGTTGTTATAGCCTATCGGCAAGTCCAGCGTGGCCAGTGTGGTGTTGAGCAGCTGATGCCCGGCCTGCGCATCGAGCTGGAAATCGAGTCCGAAACGGCCCAGACGCAGGGTTTGGCCGAAGGTGTAGAGCTGGGTGGGCAGCGCCGTGCCCTGGTAGCGGGCATCGACATCTGTGATGTACCCGTTGCTGTTGTCGAAGTCCTGGTAGCGGAGCGTGCCGGCGATGGATTGCCCACGGGCATCCGTAGCGCCCACGGGCGGCACCGGCAGCCGGTGGTAAAGGAAATAAGGGTGCGGCGCCTCTCCTGCCAGCAGGCCGGGCACGCTGCCGGCACCCGCCAGCTCGGCCACGGCCGCCACGCGCTGCTGCTGCCAGGTGGCGGCCAGCCGGCTGCTGCCACTGAAATTGCCCTTCTGCCAGCGGCCGCTGATGCCCAGCAGCAGGCCCTGGTTGCGCAGCGCGGCCTCGCGGGGCTGCACCAGGGTGCCGAAGCCCGTGCCCGTGGCCAGCACCAGCATCTGGGGCACGGTGATGTGGGCCGTATTGCGGCGAAAAGCGGTAACATCGATTCCCAATCGGTCTTGCCAGAAGCCCAGGCTCAAGCCGGCTTCCAGCTGGGTGGTGCGGGGCGCGGGCGGCACCGGCGCCGACGAGTACAGCGTGCTCACGGTTTGGCCCGGGCCCAGCCGGATGTAGTCCGACGACACGCCGCTGCCCAGGCCGGTGGCGGGCAAGCTGGTGGTACTGGTTTGGCCCAGGCTGGCCCACAGCGTGGCGGTGCTGAGCGGGGTAAAATCGGCCAGAAAATGCTCCTGGTTCAGGTGCCAGCGCACTTCGCCTCCCGGCAGCCAGGCGGGCGGCACTTCGGCCAGGAAGAAGGCCGTGGCGCCCTGGCCAGCATCGCGGCGCACCGACGCCAGCACCTCGTAGCGCCCGCGAAAGGCGTAGGTAGCCCCGAGGCCAATGTTGGCGAATGACGTGGTGGCATCGGTGCTGTAATCTGAAGCGGTAGCGTAATCGTGGTAGGTGCCGGCCGTGCCCCGCAGGTAGCGCTGGTAGCCCGCGCTAAGGGTGAGGCCCACGCGGTGGGCCTCGTTGAAAGTATGGTCGTAGCCCAAGCGCAGCTGGGCCACGGTAGCCGAAGTGGGTAGGCGCAAGGTGCTGCTGGCCGTGGCGGTGGGCGTGTAGGGCTGGCCGGTGGTCACCAGAAAGTGGGTGTCGTTGGCCACGCGGGCTTCTTCGCGGCTCAGGCTGCCGCTGAGCAGCAGGTCCGGCCGTAGCGTGTACTCGGCCCCGACCTGCACCAGCAAGCGGCGGGTGCTGATGGCCGTGCCGTCGGTGGTGGCCAGGTCCAGCGGGTTGCGGGTGTTACCAAAAAAGCCGTAGTTCTGGAAATTGCCGCGGGCGTCGTACACGCCCACCGTGGGCGGGGCCAGCAGGGCCTGGGCCACCGTGCCCGGTACCGGCAGCGCTTGGCTGATGGACGCGGCCGAGGCATTGAGAAACAGCCGCAGCTGGGCGCCCACCTGCTGGTCGAGGTTGAGGCGCAGGGCGTAGCGGTCGAGACGGGAATGCACCACCACGCCCTCCTGGTTCAGGTAGTCGGCGCTGATGGCGTAGCGGGTACGCCCGCCGCTGCCGTCGAGCGTGAGGTGATGGTTTTGGAGCAAGGCCGTGCGGAAAAGCTCGCGCTGCCAGTCCGTTTCCGGCGCGATGGGGCCGCTGAGCGGGTAGGCCACGATGCCGCCCCCACCCACGCGCTGGGAAGCCTCATTGGCCAGGTCGGCATACTGACGGGCATTCAGCAGGTCGTATCGTTGGCGCACCTGCTGCACGCCGCCAAAACCGGCGTAGCTCACCCGAAGGGCCTGTTTTCGGCCTTTGAGGCCGCCACGCTTCGTCGTGATTTCCAGCACGCCGTTGCTGCCTTGCGCGCCGTATTGGGCCGCGGCCACGCCGCCCGAAATCACCCGGATGCTGCTGATGTCCTCCATGGGCAGGGCCAGCAGCGGGTTGGCCCCGGCGCGCGTGGCTTCAGGCCCGCTGCTGAATGGAAAAGCGGCCCGAATAGATACGCCGGGTTCAAAATCGGCATTCAAAGCCGGCACTCCGTCTACAACCAAGAGCGGCTGGTCGGGGCTGGCGAGGCTGCTCCCGCCCCGAATGCGCACCGTGCTCCAGTCACCGGGCGCGCCGGAATTGGGCGTTACCTGCACCCCGGCCACCTGCGGGAGCAGCGGCTGCAGGGTCAGAAAAGGCGCTGCCTGCCAGGGGGCGTAAACGGTAATGCTTACCGGGTTGCAGCTGCATCTGAACTGCGGCCCCAGCAGCGAGTCGAGCGGCGGCGGCGGTGCCAGCGCCAATGCGGCCCGACGAGGTGGCAGCGCATCGAGTGGCTCCTGCGCGTAGGCCGCAGTGCTGAAAGCCAGCAAAAAAGTAAGGGTTAAAATTCGGTTCATATTGCAAACGAAGGCCACCACGAAGCCTGATGCCAGTCGAGGCTTTATTCCATATAGGGTCAGCGCCGGGCCTCCAATCGCAGCGTTACGCAGGAGTCGGTTTCGAGCACCACGCTGGTGCGGTAGTAGTTTTCCCAGGCCCGGCGCGTGGCCTTGCCGCACACCACCACCTCGCGCCCGGCCGTGGTTTTGAGCAATTCCCACGGCGGCACGGCCGTGATGCGGTGGCCAAATTGCAGCTCTGCCGCCGCCTGGTAGAACAGTAAGCTCTCGCTGTATTCGCCGGGCGTGCCGAAGTAATAGTCCTGCACCTCGGGCCGGGCCCGGGCCTGCTGGCGGATGTGGTGGCCTACCTGCTGGGCTACTTGCTGGTAGCGGGCATCGTAGGTGCGCACCAGCGTGCGGCACAGTGCCCAGTAGGGCAGGGCCAGCACCAGCGCCAGGGCGCCCAGCCGGGCCACCGGCCCCGGCCGCCAGCCTTGCTGCGCGGCCACAGCACGGGCCGCCGGCAGCAGGCCCGCCGCGGCCAGCAGCGCCAGCACCGGGAACACCGGCGCATCGTACCAGGGCAGCCGCGTTTGAGTGAGGGCCAGAATGAGCAGGAAGGTGCCGGCCACGCACACGGCCAGCCGCACCAGCCAGCGGACGCGGTTTTCGGTGGGCAGCCACCAGCCCAGCAAGCCGCCCAGCACGGCCGGCACCACCCAAAAAATAAACTTGGTTTCGGTGAGGCCCGCCAAATAATAATAAAACCGGGATTTATGCCCTTCGAGCTGCGAGCCGGCCGGGCCGCCCAACTCGTAGTCCCACACGGCCTGCCAGTAGCCGGGCAGAATGTGTTCGCGCAGCACGTACCACGTGCCCAGGCCCAGCACCAGCGGCAACAGCGCCAGCCAGGGCGCGGGCCGCCGCAGCCGCTGCCCCTGGCCCAGCGCAAAAGTGGCCAGTACCAGGCCCGGCCCGAACATCAGCCCCGCCACGCCCTTGGTGAAGGCCGCCAGCAAGAAAAATAGCCCCGTGAGCCAGGCGTGGCGGTCACGCCCTTCGGCCAGGTAGCGCAGCCAGGCCAGGGTGCCGCAGGTGGTCCAGAGCGTGAGCAGGGCGTCGAAATCGCCGGAGCGGGCGACGTGGTAGCCCACGTAGCCCGCTGAGGTGAGCAGCACCAACGCCGCCAGCACGCCGCCTTCCCAGCCGCCCAGCCAACGCCGCCCGGCCCGGTACACCACCAGCGCGGTGGCCAGCCCAGCCAGCGCGGCCGGCAGCCGCAGGCCCAGCTCGGTGGGGCCCAGTAGCTTGAAGCTGAGGGCCAGCAGCCAGGGCCACAGCGGCGGCTTGCAGTTCCAGAGGTCGGGCTGCTGGAAGGCGTCGCGCAGCACCAGCCAGTCGTGGTTGCGCAGGATGTTGATGGCGTTGATGCCCGTGCGGGCCTCGTCCCAGGGCTGCACGGGGTGGCTGGCCAGCAGCCAGAACAGAGGCAGGTAGGCCAGCACGGCTACCAATAGGGCACCGCGCCACCCGTGGAAGCGTGAGGAAAAAGAAGCTAAAAATTGCGCCACAAGTGTGCGTGCGAGGGTGGGGTATGGGGTCTGAAATTCAAAGTTCCGGCTACTTTTCGGTTTCTCAAGCAAACCCGGCTACCGTTGCGCCAAGGCATGAGTGGACTGGCATTAGCGCCAATCAGGTTTGTTGAGGCCGTTGCGCATGCCCATCGAATAAGTTGGCCCAGTGCCGGGGGTAGCAAAAGCACGCCCGCTACCTTTGCGCCTCCCAACCCACCCGTTTTCTCTATGACACCCGCCGCCGTCGCCCTGCAATTCGACCGTCAAGACCTCTCCAACGAAACCCTGCTGCACCTCTACCAGCACCTGCTGCGCCCGCGGCTGATTGAGGAGAAAATGCTGATTCTGCTGCGTCAGGGCAAGGTGAGCAAGTGGTTTTCGGGCATCGGGCAGGAAGCCATTTCGGTGGGCAGCACCCTGGCGCTGGAGGCCGACGAGTACATTCTGCCGCTGCACCGCAACCTGGGCGTGTTCACGGGCCGCGAGGTGCCGCTGGGGCGCCTGTTCGCGCAGTGGCAGGGCAAGCGCACGGGCTTCACCAAGGGCCGCGACCGCAGCTTCCACTTCGGCACCAACGAGCATCACATCGTGGGCATGATTTCGCACCTCGGCCCGCAACTGGCCGTAGCCGGCGGCATCGCCCTGGCCGATTTGCTCGACAAAAAGCCCAAGGTAACTCTTACTTACAGCGGCGACGGCGGCGCTTCTGAAGGCGATTTTCACGAGGCCCTGAACGTGGCCGCCGTGTGGCAGCTGCCCGTCATTTTCATGATTGAAAACAACGGCTACGGCCTCAGTACGCCCTCCAACGAGCAGTTCCGCTTCAAGTCCTTCGTAGACAAAGGCCCCGCCTACGGCATGGAGGCCGTGCAGGTCGACGGCAACAACGTACTCGAAGTGTACACCACTGTGAAGCGGCTAGCCGAGGACCTACGCGAAAACCCGCGCCCGGTGCTGGTAGAAGCCCTCACGTTCCGTATGCGCGGCCACGAGGAAGCCAGCGGCACCAAGTACGTGCCCCAGAGCCTGATGGAAGAGTGGGCCGCCAAAGACCCGGTGGAAAACTATGAAAAGTGGCTGCTGGCCGAAGGCATCCTCACCGAAACCGCCCGCCACAGCATCCGCGAAACTATCAAGGCCGCCATTGAGGCCGGCTTGCAGGAGGCCGACGCCGTGCCTATGCCCGTGGCCGACATCGCGGAAGAAATTGCGGATATGTACCAGCCCTTCGAAGCGCCCGTAACGGACGCGCCGAAAGAAGGCGCCGCGCCCGAAAAGCGCTTCATCGATGCCATTCAGGAGGGCTTGAAGCAGAGCATGGAGCGCTACCCCGACCTCGTGCTCATGGGCCAGGACATTGCCGATTACGGCGGCGTGTTTAAAATCACGGAAGGCTTCGTGGCCGAATTTGGCAAGGCACGGGTGCGCAATACGCCGCTCTGTGAGTCGGCCATCGTGGGCATTGGCCTGGGTTTGAGCATCAAAAAGAAGAAAAGCATGGTCGAGATGCAGTTCGCCGATTTCGTGACCTGCGGCTTCAACCAGATTGTGAACAACCTGGCCAAGAGCCACTACCGCTGGGGCCAGAACGCCGACGTGGTGATTCGCATGCCCACCGGCGCGGGCTCGGCGGCTGGCCCGTTCCACTCGCAGAGCAACGAGGCGTGGTTCACGCACGTGCCCGGCCTGAAAGTAGTGTACCCCAGCAACCCGCACGATGCCAAGGGCCTGCTCTGCGCCGCGTTCGAAGACCCCAACCCGGTGCTGTACTTCGAGCACAAGATGCTCTACCGCAGCATGAGTGGCCCGGTGCCGGCGGCCTACTACACCACGCCCATCGGCCAGGCTGCCTTGGCTGCTGAGGGCAACGAGCTGAGTATCATTACTTACGGCATGGGCGTGCGCTGGGCCCTGGATGTGTGCCAGGACCTGGGCGTGTCGGCCGACGTGCTCGACCTGCGCACCCTGCTGCCCTGGGACCAGGAAGCCGTGCGCCGCACCGTGCTCAAAAACGGCCGCGTGCTCATCCTGCACGAAGACACGCTGACGGGCGGCATCGGCGGCGAAATCGCGGCCTGGATAGGGGAGAACTGCTTCGAGCACCTCGACGCCCCCGTGCGCCGCGTGGCCTCGCTCGATACGGCCATCCCGTTTGCGCCGCCGCTGGAAGCGGCTTTCCTGCCCCAGCAGCGGCTGCGCGAGCAGGTGCAGGCCCTGCGCAACTATTAGGCGGCGCGGTATTGGCGCGGTTTTCGCGCGGCCAGGCCGTACCTTTCTCTCGCTTCCTTCTTGATTTTGTCCGTCTTACGGTGATTGCTCGTATACCTTCCGTTGTTCTTCGGTCCTTGCTGGGCGTGTGGCTGCTGAGCAGCTGTACGCTCTATCACAAGGTATTTCATCCGTACCGCCTGCCCACGCCCAAGCCCTCGCCCGAGTACCTAGCCCAGCAGAAGGCCAAGAAGGAAAAAGAAAAGAAGATGCTGGAGTTTCAGCACGATACGGAGAAGAGCGCCAAGAAGGGCGGCGCCGACGCGGAGGAAGCGGCTACTGACGTCTCGACGCCGAGCGGCGGTACCATCACGGCCCCAACGGAAGCAGCGCCGGCCCGCACCCTGCCCGAAAAGTCGACCGTGCGCTACGACAAAAAGGGGCTCATGAAAAAGCCCAAGCTCAAGCGCCGCAAGGTGAACAAGCAACACAAGCCTTTCCGTCCCTGGCAATCTATCCGTGACTTCTTTAAGTATGGCCTCCACAAGAAACCCAATTACGACATCGACCACCGCGCGGCTCCCAAAGCCCCGGCCGAAGTCCCTGAGCCCGATGCCGCACCTGATGGCGGCGGCAAGCCCTAGCGCCGCCTGGCTGGTGCTGCTGGCGGCCCTGTGCCTGGGCAGCGGCGCCGCGCACGCCCAGATTGTGGACGCGAAACCGGCCCAGGTGAAGGCCGCCAACCGCCGCGCCCTGCGCGAGGCCAAGCGCACCGAGTCGCCCTTCAAGGAAAGCCACCTCGACGTGACGGCCGAACAACTCAAGCGCGGCAAAAGCACGCAGCCCCAAACCGAGACGAGCCGCGACGTGAATTACAAGAAAGGCACCGCGCCCAACGTGAAGCCCGCCGGCCTGCTGGGACTGCGCCGCGACAAAACCACCACCCTCGTGCGCAAGGAAAAGCGTCAGCGCAACCGCATGGCCGGCCGCAACGACGAAAAAAAATGACCGGCCCCGCGGGAATCAACTAGCTCCAAAACTGTTGTAGTAATTCGGAGCGTCTTCTGGCTGCCCTGGGCCAGGCCGGCGCGGCCTCTCGCATCATTCGCTATTTATTCAGATTTCCTATGTCCACCCCCTGGCTTCCGCTCACCCAACCCGAACAGCTCACCGACCTAGCTCAGGCCTCGCACGAGCAGCCGGTACTCATTTTCAAGCACAGCACCACCTGTTCCATCAGCGCGGCGGCCAAGAGCAAGATTGAGCGCCAGTGGGCCGACAGCGGCCTCGACCTGCCCATTTACTACCTCGATTTGCTGCGCTTCCGCCCCCTCTCGGCCCAGATTGCCGAGCAGTTTGGCGTGCGCCACGAGTCGCCGCAGTTGCTGCTCATCAAAGACGGCGAGTGCACCTACGATGCCTCGCACATGGGCATCCGCCTGAGCGACGTGCAATCGGTGGTGAAATAGTGCGCCAAGCTGAAAGGACAAAACAGAACGTCATGCTGAGCGAAGTCGAAGCATCTCTACCGCGCAAGCAATCTGAATTACTCTCGCGGTAGAGATGCTTCGACTTCGCTCAGCATGACGATACCATCAAAAACTCAATCTTTTCTACCGGTACCCAAACACCACGTTCTGCCGGATGTCCGGGTGCAGGCTCAGGGCCACGGGGCAGGTGAGGGCGGCGCGCTCCAGCACGGTGCGGTCGGCGGGGGCGAGGGCGGCGGGCAGCTCAAACGTCACATCGACTTGGGCGATGCGGCGCGGGGGCTCCGGGCTCATGTGCTTCGTCACGGCCCAGGTGGCGTCTACTAGGTCCCAGCCGTGGCGCTCGGCCACGATGCCCATGATGGTCATCATGCACGAGCCCAGGGCGGCGCTCACCAGGTCGGTGGGCGAAAACGCTTCGCCCCGGCCGTGGTTGTCTACGGGCGCATCGGTTTGAATAAGGGTGCCGGAAGCGACGTGCGTGGCTTCGGTGCGGAGGTGGCCGGCGTAGCGGGCGGTGGCGGTGTTCATCAAGTCAGCGAGTTATCTTTACCAAGTAGTTTCTTCTTTCGCTAAATTACGTATTATGCCGTGCGCTGCTCCGGTGGCGGTGGCAGCGGCTCTTTTTCGGTTGATTTATGCTTCCTTCTTTTTCCCGTTATCTCGGCTTGCTGGCGGCAGTCGGTTTGGCCACGGCTGCTCAGGCGCAGGACCGACCCGTCCGCTCCGCCGCTCCTGCATCGCGCCCGGCGCCGGCCGCGTCCGAAGCACCGGCCCAGGCGCCCCCGCGCGTGGCGCCGGTCCCCGATGCGCCGTCCGATGAGCAGTCGTACAGCAAGGAATTTGTTTACGGCATCAACTTCAACACCCAGGGCGGTTTGCTCGGGGGCGCTTCCATCCGTTCCAGCCGGGTGCTCGATGACCGCCTGCTACGCTTCTGGAGCCTGGAGGGCGTGATGCTGAAAAACGCTAAGGAAGAGCGCATCAACACCGGCGTGGGCGGCAGCTACATCGACCGCAAAACCAACTATGGGTTTGTGCTGCGGCCGTCCATTGGCATGCAGCGCATTCTGTTCCGCAAAGCCGCCGATGCCGGTGTGCAGGTGAACGGCCTGCTGAGCGTGGGGCCGTCCATTGGCCTGCTCATGCCCTACTATATTTCCTACGACCGCACGTTTGCCCGCACCCAGGTGCCCAACTTGGCCACCGACGAAATCGTGAACGAGCAATACGACCCGCTCAAGCACACCTTTCCGGCGGCCATCCTCGACCACGGCCCGCTTTTCAGCGGCATCAGCGACACCAAGGTGGTGCCGGGCTTCCACGTGCGCGCCGGCCTGAGCTTCGAGTACGGCCGCTACCGCGACGCCGTGACCGGCCTGGAAGTGGGCGTGCTGGTCGAAGCCTTCACCAAGCGCATGGTCATCCTCAGCCCCTACAGCCGCCCCGAAGACCAGGCCGTGAACCGCCAGTTCTTTCCTTCGGTGTACCTGACGCTGTATTTCGGGCACCGCTCCTAACGCGTCAATAAAGGCTATTGCTTCATAGTGAATAGCTAAGGAGCCGCGCTCCACCCGGCACGAACGGCTGCGCCATAGCGCAGCCGTTCGTGCTTATTTTTGTGTAGCCGTTTGGTTGAAACGTTTTGGCGGCGAATTGCTTTTGCATAGGGTTGATGCACTCCGTCAGCTGCTAATTGATAACTGAAGATGATTGACTTGCCCGTTATCCAGCCCGAAACGGCTGCCCCCGCCCGCCCCCGCAAGCCCGATTGGCTGCGCGTGAAGCTGCCCGTGGGCGAAGAATACGCCGCCGTGCGCCGCCTCGTGGATGAGCACAAGCTGCACACCATCTGCGAAAGCGGCAATTGCCCCAACATGGGCGAGTGCTGGGGCGCCGGCACGGCCACGTTCATGATTCTGGGCAACATCTGCACCCGCTCGTGCTCGTTCTGCGCCGTGGCCACCGGCCGCCCCACCGAGTACGACCTCGACGAGCCCCGCCGCGTAGCCGAGGCCATCGCCCTCATGAAAGTGAAGCACGCCGTCATCACTTCCGTGAACCGCGACGAGCTGAAGGACCGCGGCGCCAGCGTGTGGCGCGAAACGGTGGTGCTCACCAAGCAGCTTTCGCCCGGCACCACCATCGAAACCCTGATTCCGGACGTGAAAGCCAACTGGGACGCGCTCGACGTGATGATTTCGGGCGGCCAGGAAGTGATTTCGCACAACATCGAAACCGTGGGCAGCCTCTACCGCCTCGTGCGCCCGCAGGCCCGCTACGACCGCAGCCTGGAGCAAATCCGCCGCACGAAGCTGGCCGGCCACCGCACCAAATCCGGCATCATGCTGGGCCTGGGCGAGAAGGCCGACGAGCTGTACCAAGCCATGGACGACCTTGTGGCCAACGGCCTCGACATCCTCACCCTCGGCCAGTACCTGCAGCCCACCAAGCGCCACCTCGACGTGGCCGAGTTCATTACCCCCGACCAGTTTGCCCACTACAAGGAAGAGGGCCTGCGCCGCGGCCTGAAGTACGTGGAGAGCGGCCCGCTGGTGCGCAGCTCCTACCACGCCGAGCGCCATGTGAATGTGCCGGTGTAATTTCGCTACTGTTTCAGCCTCAATTCATTAAAAACGCCCCTGCCTTGGTTTCAAAGCAGGGGCGTTTTTGTAAGTGGACGGGCTTAATTGGGTTTTGTTGCGAATTGAGCCTGCCGGGTTTCCAGGTAGGTAGCCAAGTTATCGTTGTTCACGAACAGGAGCTGGACCGTGCTACCCGGCCTTGCCAATGCCGCGTTGCGTTGGGCAGCCTGTATCAGGCGTCGGCTTTGCCGCCCCATAAACCGGCTCCATTGGACGACGATGGTATGGTCGGCCGTGGGCTGGGCCGGCAAGGGCTGGCCACTGGGTTGCCGCAAGTAGCGTAAGTAGTCAGACAATGGCAGGGCCGTATCGGCCGGGGCCTGGGGCTTGGGCGGAAACTGGTTCAGCCCACCAGCGGCGTTCCAGGCCAGGTTGGGGAAACCGCCGGCGTAGCAATTAATGTAGAACGACTGCAACTGGCCCTTGCGGTCATAGTAAGCCGCCTGCAACGGTTGGTAGTGATTCTTGGCGGCTGCAGAATCGCGGCGGTGCAGATGCGAAAGAAAGGCCCGGTAACTGGTATCAAGCACAAAAACCTGATTGGCTGGAATGCCATAGCGGCCTGCCAACTGTTGCATCTCGCTTGATGACACCGGCCGCAAGCCATGGATGCCATACAAGCCCTGAAATACCGTCTGGCAGCTGCTCAAACCAAGTATACCGCACAGCAACAGGAAAGTAATTCTGAGATATCGGGGCATAAAAAAAGTCTCTCCGCAAAGGAAGAGACTTTTTCCAGTCAATTGGTGGCTGCGCGCCAAGCCAAAGGTTAGCGGCGGGCGTTAGTATCCTGGGGCGGGTAGGTGCTCAGGATGCCGTTCACAATGCGGTGGGTTTCGGCTTCGTCAATCGTGTTCTGGTTGACCTGAGCCTGCCCAGTGCCGCGCCAAGCCAGCTCCTTGCGGCGGGCGTCGATGATGTCGATGACCACGGTGCCGGCTTTGTACTGCGTCACGGGCGAATAGCCTCGGCCGTAGTAGCCGTAGCCATACCCGTAGGGGTAACCAAGGCCGTTGTAATAAGGCGATACCTGCTGCTTGTCCTCCACGCGGGCGCTGTAGGCCACGTAGATGTCCGGCGCGGTAGTAACCTCGGTCAGGCCTTTGGCCGTCATTTCGGCCGCCACGGAGGCGCGCATGCGCTTGTCGAGGAAAGATTCGTAGCCCTTGGCGGGGCCACCTTCAACATCTCTGGGCTGCTGCGGGTACCAAGACCAGGTTTTGAAAGCCCGGAAATTAACAGCGTGGTCGAAATCGTTGGTGACGCCCACGCGGGCAGCCGGCGAACAGGCGCTGGGTCCTAGGAGCAGCGCAACGGCGGCAATGGCTAAGCCCACAGGGCGGGCCAGGAAACGGGTGATGCGGTTCATAAATGGGGGTATGATACGGAATGTGAAAAGCGCTGAAACGGCAGGAATCGAAGCCCATAAGGCCTTTTCGGCGGCTATTGTACTAACGAAAAACCGAACGCTGTCGTTCACATTTTAGTCGAACGAAGCCGGGGTTTAAGCGATGAATTTCCCACTGTCCAAAATTGAGATAACCGGATTTTGTCCTACCTTACCCCCGGATTCCCATTCTTTCGTTCTTGCTTCGTCGATGAAAAGTACTGTCTTGTTGGTTTTGGCTACTGCCGGATTGTTCACTGCCTGCACCTCATCCCGCGACGAGCTCCGGCGCACGGCGCCCAACACGGTGCCCGTGCCCCACAACACCATTGTGGACTGCCCCGTGTACGACGGCATGACCAAGACCTCCAACGTACTAGTGCAAACCACCGCTGGCAATACCGTGCAGGTGCTCGATACCATCAACGCTTACTTCGTGCGCGTGCGGCTGGAAAAAGCCGGCCTAGTGCAAACCGGCTACATGGACCGCCGCTGCTTCGGCGTGCGGGGCGATAAGTAGGGGCGGCCTCGTCTGTCATTGCGAGGGCGAAGCCCGTGGCAATCTGTCCTCTCATCCGCGACCAGCCCCGAGACGTGATAAAGCCTTGTATTGAATCTAAAAAAGCCCCGGCACTGCGCAGTGCCGGGGCTTTTTTAGGTTAGTACTTGTCACATTACTAGGCGAGTCGCTGAGAGGAGGACAGATTGCCGCGCTCCACTGCGTTTCGCTCGCAATGACAGGCGATTAATACGACGGCCCTTTATCGGCCTGCACCAAGTTTTCTTCCTGGTCGGCGTACTGCTCGATGGGCGTGCAGCTGCAAATCAGGTTGCGGTCGCCGTAGGCCGAGTCGATGCGGCTCACGCTGGGCCAGAACTTGTTGGCCCGCACGTACTCCATGGGGTACACGGCTTGCTCGCGCGAGTAGGGGCGGGTCCAGTCGTGCACCAGCACAGTGGCGGCGGTGTGCGGGGCGTGCTTCAGCACGTTGTCCTTGGCATCGGCCTTGCCCGACTCCACGGCGGCGATTTCCTTGCGGATGGAAATCATGGCGTCGCAGAAACGGTCCAACTCGTCCTTGCTCTCGCTTTCGGTGGGCTCCACCATCAGCGTGCCGGCCACGGGGAACGACACAGTGGGGGCGTGGAAACCGTAGTCCATCAGGCGTTTGGCAATGTCTTCTACTTCAATGCCGGCCTTCTTGAACTGGCGGCACTCCAGAATCATTTCGTGGGCGCACCGGCCGTTGCTGCCCGAATACAGCACCGGGTAGTGCTCCTCCAGTCGGGCCTTGATGTAGTTGGCGTTCAGGATGGCAATTTCCGTGGCGCGCTTCAGGCCCTCGCCGCCCATCATCGAAATGTAGGCGTAGCTGATGGGCAGGATGCTGGCCGAGCCCCACGGCGCAGCCGAAACCGAGCCGCTGTCGCGGCCCTCTACGGGCACCACGGCGTGGCCGGGCAGGTAGGGCACCAGGTCTTCCACCACGCCGATGGGGCCCACGCCGGGGCCGCCGCCGCCGTGCGGGATGCAGAAGGTTTTGTGCAGGTTGAGGTGGCACACGTCGGCGCCGATGTTGGCGGGCGAGGTGAGGCCCACTTGGGCGTTCATGTTGGCGCCGTCCATGTACACGCGGCCGCCGTGGTTGTGGATGGTCTGGCAGATGTCGACGATGGTTTCCTCGTATACGCCGTGCGTGCTGGGGTAGGTCACCATCAGGCAGCTGAGGTTGGCGGCGTGCTTCTCGGCCTGGGCTTTGAGGTCGGCCACGTCGATGTTGCCGTCTTCGGTGCTCTTCACCACCACCACCTGCATGCCGGCCATCACGGCCGAAGCAGGGTTGGTGCCGTGGGCCGAGGCCGGAATCAGGGCCACGGTGCGGTGGTGGTCGCCGCGGGCATCGTGGTAGCCTTTAATGGCCAGCAGGCCGGCGTATTCGCCCTGCGCGCCGGAATTGGGCTGCAGGCTCACGGCGGCGAAGCCGGTCACCTCGCACAGCCAGTGCTGCAAGTCGGAGAAAATCTGTTGGTAGCCCTGGGCCTGCTCGATGGGAGCGAAGGGGTGCAGGCCGCCGATTTCGGCCCAGGTCACCGGAATCATTTCGGCGGTGGCGTTGAGCTTCATGGTGCACGAGCCCAGCGGAATCATGCTGTGCGCCAGGCTCAAGTCCTTGTTTTCGAGCTGCTTCATGTAGCGCAGCATCTCGTGCTCGGCGTGGTGCGTGTTGAAGATGGGGTGCGTGAGGTACTCGCTGGTACGCACCAGGCCGGTGGGCCAGGTCAGCTCCACTTCAGCAGGCAGCTCCACAGCGTCGGCCTCCTGGCCCAGCACCTTGGCGAAGACGTCCAGAATGTCGGCCACGTCGTGCAGCTCGGTGTTCTGGTTGAGCGAAATGCCCACGCGCACCTCGTCGAAATAGCGGAAGTTGATGCGGGCCGCTTCGGCTTCCTTGCGCAGGGCCTGCTGCAGCTCGGCGCTTTCCAGGCGCAGGTTCAGGGTGTCGAAGTAGTTTTCGTTGGTCTGCTCGATGCCCAGCTTCTTCAAGCCGGCGGCCAGCGTCTGGGCTAGCACATGGGTGTTGGCGGCAAACTGCTGGAGGCGCTGCGGGCCGTGGTACACGGCGTACATGCCGGCCAGCACGCTCAGCAGCACCTGCGCGGTGCAGATGTTGGAGGTGGCTTTCTCGCGGCGGATGTGCTGCTCGCGGGTTTGCAGGGCCATGCGGTAAGCCTTGTTGCCGGCGGCGTCCACGCTCTGGCCGATGAGGCGGCCGGGAATCACGCGCTTAAACTGGTCTTTGCAGGAGAAGAAGCCGGCGTGCGGGCCGCCGTAGCCCATCGGCACGCCGAAGCGCTGGGAGTTGCCCACGCACACATCGGCGCCCAGCTCGCCGGGCGAGGTGAGCAGCGTGAGAGCCAGCAAATCGGCACCCATCACCACAAAAACATTGTTTTTCTTCGCGTCAGCAATGAAGTCTTTGTAGTCAAACACTTCGCCATCGGCAGCCGGGTACTGCACCATGGCGCCGAAGAAGCCTTCGTTGCTCAGGTCAATCTGGCGGTGGTCGCCCACCACCAGCTCAATGCCCACCGGCGTGGCGCGGGTGCGCAGCAGGTCGATGGTTTGGGGCAGCACCTGCTCCGATACGAAGTACTGGTTGGCGCCTTTTTTCTTGGTCTGGCTGTGCAGCATGTGCATGGCCTCGGCGGCGGCGGTGCCTTCGTCGAGCAGGCTGGCGTTGGCGATTTCGAGGCCGGTGAGGTCAATTACCATTGTCTGGTAATTGATGAGGGCTTCGAGGCGGCCCTGGGCAATTTCGGCCTGATAGGGCGTGTAGGCAGTGTACCAGCCGGGGTTTTCCAGGATGTTGCGCTGAATGACGGGGGGCAACGTCGTATCGTGGTAGCCGAGGCCGATGTAGGATTTGAACACCTGGTTCTGGCTGGCAATCTGCTTGAACTTCGCCAAAAAAGCCCGTTCGCTGAGGGCGGCGGGCAGGTCGAGCGGCTTCTTCAGGCGGATGGCCGGGGGCACGGTTTCGTTGATGAGCTGCTCGATGCTTTCCACGCCAATGGTGCGGAGCATGGCGGCCTGCTCGTCGGCGCCGGGCGCGTTGTGGCGAGCTTCAAAAACGTCGACTAGCTGGGGTTTCAGCATCATAGGAGCGGAAAATTGGAGATGAGAAGCCGGTGTGGCGGGGGAATTTTCAGGTTCAGATTCCTTAACAAAGGTAAGCCCGAAAAGGCCCGGCGAACTGAAGGCAAAGGCGTAATTTTGGCGCGCAGCCCCGCTGAAGTTTGTCATCTTGAGCGCAGCGAAGGACCTTGTCACGGCTGAACAGTTTGCAGCAACCCAAATTCGCGCAATCGTGGTGAGGTCCTTCGCTGCGCTCAGGATGACAGGCGATTTTACATCCCACCCACCACCCTCAAACTCCCACCCATGTCCCTTACCATCGGTCTCATTCGCGAAAGCAAAACCCCGCCCGACAAGCGCGTGCCCCTCACGCCCAAGAAATGCACCGAAGCACTGAGCCTGTTCCCTGGCCTGCGCCTGGTGGTGCAAAGCAGCGCCGTGCGCAGCTACTCCGACCAGGAATACCGCGACCTGGGCCTGAAAGTGCGCGACGACGTGACCGACTGCGACGTGCTGATGGGCGTGAAGGAAGTGGCCATCGACCAGCTCATTGCTGGCAAAACCTACTTCATGTTTTCGCACACCGTGAAGAAGCAGCCCGCCAACCGCAAACTGCTGCAAGCCGTGCTGCAGAAAAACATTACCCTGGTCGACTATGAACTGCTGACCAACGAGCGCGGCGAGCGAATTGTGGCGTTTGGGCGTTATGCGGGCATTGTGGGAGCCTATAATGGCCTGCTCACCTACGGCCGCAAGCACGGCCTGTACGAGCTGAAGCCGGCCTACCAGTGCGTAGATATGGACGACATGCAGGAAGAGTTTTTCAAGGTGAAGAAGCTGCCGCCCATCAAAATGGTGGTTACCGGCTCGGGCCGGGTGGCGCAGGGCGCGCTGGAAGTGCTCGACCGCATGGGCATCCGGCGGGTGAGCGTGTACGATTACCTCTACCTCGATTTTAACGAGCCGGTGTACACGCAGCTGCGCAGCTCCGACTACAACCGCCGCCGCGACGGCCGCGTGTGGGACACCCAGAATTTTCACCAACATCCGGAGGAATACGAGTCCACGTTCGGCAATTTCCTGCCCGTGACGGACCTGCTCATTGCCTGCGCCTACTGGCACCCGGCCGCCCCCCGCCTTTTTGAGGAAGCCGACACGCAGCGCCCGGATTTCCGCATCAACACCATTGCCGATGTGACCTGCGACGTGAACGGCTCCATCCCGACCACCAAACGCGCCAGCACCATTGCCGAACCGGCCTTCGACTATAACCCCGCCACCGGCCAGCTGGAGCCGGCCTACTCACAGCCCGAAAACGTCACCGAAATGGCCGTGGATAACCTGCCCTGCGAGCTGCCCCGCAACGCCAGCCGCGACTTCGGTCGCCAGCTTATCGACAAAGTGCTGCCCCACCTGGTGGGCTCCGATGCCGAAGGCGTGATTGCGCGCGCCACCATTGCCAAGGGCGGCCAGCTCACGGAACGGTACGCGTATTTGGCTGACTACGTGGCGGATGGCAATGCCGCGCCCGTGGCCTGAAGCTCATAGGTTCTGGCAGGTATTCTTTGACCTCGGCAGGCTTATTCCACGGCTATGCGCCGCGTCACGAAACCGTCGGCGTATTGCACCCGCAGCACATAAGCGCCGGTTTGCAGCCGTGCGACATCAAGCGCCATTTCGGGTTGGCCGACGGCCCGTGCCAG
Source organism: Hymenobacter convexus (assembly GCF_030580955.1). GTDB lineage: Bacteria > Bacteroidota > Bacteroidia > Cytophagales > Hymenobacteraceae > Hymenobacter. Next base: position 196,451 of record NZ_JAUQON010000001.1, read on the forward strand.
CACCACGCGGCCCAGGGCATCGAGCAGTTCCACGTGTTGGGGCCGGCTCGCCGCGTCGAGGGAAAGGTGTAGTTGCCCGTTAGCGGGCACGGGCCAGGCTTGGGTGGACGCCATGAGCTGCTGGCTGCTCACCTTTAGCACATTGCCGTCGAGCAGCCGCACGAGGCCGATGATGGTTTGCCCCCCGACACTCAGGAAGCTACCCGCCACCATAATGGCCCCGTCGGCTTGCACCAGAATGCGCTTCACCGCAGTAGTCGGGCCATTGGCTGGCAAAAAACTGGCGTCGGGGGCCAGCGTGCCCAGCACGCGGCTAAGGCCCGGCTGCGAGGTGGGCAGCGTCGTGCGGGTTCCCAGTAGCACGCGGCCATTGGGCTGCACGGCCAAGCTGCCGGTGTTGGCAAAAGACAAGTTTTGGACGGAGCCAGCCGTGCCACCATTGGGCAATAGATGGTTGAGGCTTGCGCCCGTAATAAATGGAGACGTGTCAGTGTAGAAGTAGCTGGTGTAATATAGGTCGCCATTGAGGTCCTGGCCAATGGCCGTCACCACGGGCCCACCGCCCAGGCCGGTGCTCAGGCTGAAAACTGCGGTGAAAGAAGGGTCGAGGCCCCCGCTTGGCAGGAGCCGAAAAACGCAGGAGCCACTGCCGAAACGGGCCCCGTTCACATTGTAAAACCCGGCGACCACCAGCTTGCCATTGGGTTGCACCACCAGGTCGCTGGCATTATAGCGCGGAAAACTGAGGTCGGCCTGGCCCGTGGTGCCATCCAGCGAGCGAAGCCAATCTTCGCTGGTGGTGGCGCCCGTCAGCTGCGTGGTGCCGGCCGCGAATACCCGGCCACTCGGCAACACCGCCACCCGGTTAATCGAGCCAATTGCAAATGGCGGCGCAAACGCGGCATCGAGGGTGCCGTTGGGCAGCAGGCGGGCTAGGCCGGCCCGGCTTGCACCCGAAATGTTCTGAAAATCACCGCCCACCAGTACTTTGCCATCGGGCTGCACCAGCACGGCCCGAACTTCGCGGTCAGGGCCGGCTGCGGCCGGCCAGGTGGCATCGGGCACACCCGTAGCGCTTAACTTGGCCAGATTTGTGCGGGCCACGCCGTTTATCTGCGTGAAATTGCCCCCCACAATGTAACCGCCGCCGGGCAGCTGCACGACGTCGTTAATCTGCCCCGGGACGTTAAACGACGCGCCAATTTGGTAGACAAGGGTGGCTTGAAATCCCGGGTCGGGGGTCTGGGCCCGTGCTGCTTGTTGAGTGAGTAGCACCAATAGCCCCAACATGCCATACCACCAGCGTAAAGAGTTTGCCTGCATAAAATCCAGCGTTAAGTACAACTGCCGAATAAGCAAGAATAAAGCCTGTTTTTGGGGATAGTATTATATAAATCAGTGCATCAACAAAAAAGCCCCTCCTGAAATCAGAAGGGGCCTTTTGTGACAAAGCAGCCGTGTGTGGAGCTGGAAGGCACGTTTACTTCATCGGGGGAAATGCGGAAAGCTAGAAGGTGCGGTTGAACCACGCTTTGATGTCGTCGACGGCGTGGCCGGTTTTTTCCTGCAAGCGGCCGAGCCACTCGTCTTGTTTGCCTTCTTCATAGGTCAGGTCGTCGTCGGTGAGGTTGCCCCACTTCTGCTTTGCCTGGCCTTTCACCTGGTCCCAGTTGCCGCGGGCGCGCCACTCGGTACCGGTGGTCGAAGCCGTGGCGTTGTCGGTTTTGTCGTTGAACCAGTTTTTGATGCTGTCGATGGTTTCGCCGGTTTTCTGCTGCAGGCGGCCCAGCCATTCATCCTGGCGGCCTTCATCGTAAGTCAGGTCGTCGTCGGTCAGGTTGCCCCATTTTTGCTTGGCCTGGCCTTTGATGTCGTTCCAGTTGCCGCGAGCGCGCAGCTCGGTGCTGTCGCCGATGTTATTATTGTTAACGTCCATGATTGAAACGGGTGGGAAGGAAATGTGAAAAGAAAGGTGATTTGTGGGCTTGTACGCGCTGCCTCACGGCTGTGTTTATTGCGCCACCCCGAATGCCCGAATTTTGCACGATGCCCCATGATTCCGCCTGGCCAGCCAAAAAGCAAAAAGCCCCACCATTTGCATGGCGGGGCTTTTTGCAAACCGAAGATTCAACTTACTTCTGCGGAGTGGCGGGCGTTTCTTCTACCACGCCGTTGGCGGGCTTGTTGCGCACCACGGCGGTGTCGCCGGGTTCGCGGGCCATGTCGGCTTTGGCGCTGTCTACGGCACCTTCCACGGCGTCGCCGGCGTTGGAAGCGGCATTTTCGGTGGCGGTAGCGGCGTCATCGGCCTTTTTTTCGGAACACGAGGCGAACGTGAAAGTGCCGAGAGCGGCTACCAACAGCAGGGTTTTGAAGGAGGTCTTCATGCGGTTAATTAAGGAAAGGAATGATTGAAAAAATGTACCCTTAATCAAGCAGAAAGCAAAAGGTAACCCGGCAAAATGCTGCGGCTGAATTTATTGATGGATGGTAAGCGGGAGCGAAGGGATAAGTAAGGCCGTCAGGCAGCGCGTAACGAAGCCTCTTTAACCCGGTAGTAAGTGCGCGGTAGAAAGGTTTCGCTACGCGCTGCCTGACGGCCTTTCTTATATCCGGCCTCCTGCGAAGCCTCAACCGCCCGCCCGCCGTAATTTGGCCCCATGGACGATTTGCGCACGACGCTTCTTACGCTGGCCCCCGACGAGCGCCGCGACTTTGGCGTGTTCATTCAGCGGCAGCGCCGCAAGGCCGCTGGCCGGCAAGATTCGCGCCTCTACGAGCTGCTGGTGCAGGCCAAGGAGCTCAAGCCCGAGCAGCTCATCGCCAAACTCTACCCCGACGAGCCCAACCCCGTGGCCTACTACGCGCTGCGCAAGCGCCTGCTGCGCCACCTCACCGATTTCCTGCTGTTGCGCCAGCGCCAGCTCGATACCACGGCCGCAGCCTCGGTGCGCGGGCAGCTCACGCTGGCCCAGTACCTGTTCGAGGCCGGCATTCCGCGCCTGGCCTGGAGCACGCTGCGCAAAGCCGAAAAGCTGGCCCGCGAAAACGAGCAGTACGAACCGCTGAACGCGGTGTACAACCTCCAGATTCAGTACGCGGGTTCGCCCCACGCCGTGCCGCTCGACGAAATCCTGCCCCGCTACCGGGCCAACAAAAAAGCCGCCGACGAGGAGGAGCGCGCCAACATTGCCGACAGCCTGCTGCGCCAGCGCCTGCGCGAGTCGCGGGCCCGGGGCCGCGCCACCGTGGCCGTGGATGGCATTTTGCAGCAGATTCTGGCCGAATACGACTTGCAGGAGGCCTTTGCCCGTTCGCCCTCGCTGCTGAGCCGGCTCATGTCCATTGCCCGCAACGCCATGCTGGTGCGGCGCGACTTCACCTCGTTTGCGCCCTTCATCGAGCGCTGCTACAACCTCATGGAGCGGCGCCACGGCTTTGCGCCGGCCCAGCGCGGGCATCAGTTGCGGCTGTTGTATATGCTGGCGCACGCGCTCTACCGCTCGCGCCGCTTTGCCGAATCGGTGGCGTATCTGGAGCAGGGGCAGGCGCTGATTGCGGCTGGCCCGGCCCGGCAATTCACCGAGCTGGTGCCGCGCTTCACCTTCCTGCTGGCGGCCAACTACGCTTTTTTGCGCCGCAACGCCGAAAGCATTGCCCTGCTCGAAGGCGCCCTGCGCGGCCCCAAGCCCCTGGCCGCCGCCGACGACCTCACGGCCCGCTTCCAGCTCTCGTTTCACTACTTCGCCGAAGGCAAATTCGCCAAGGCCAACCAAAGCATGCTCAGCCTCAACCGCACCGACCATTGGCTGGAGCAGCACCTGGGCCTGGAATGGATGGTGAACCGCAACATCGGCGAGCTGCTCATTCAGTTCGAAATGGGCAACCAGGAGCTGGCCCTCACCCGCCTGCGCGCCACCGAACGCAGCTTGCGCGAGCAGTTCCCCGCCATGCCGGCCGAGGGCGACGCGCCCGCCGTGCCCGTGGGCGGCCCCTACCAGGCCGTGCTGCTCTATCTGAGCCTGGTGCGCGAGGTGATTGAAAACCCCGCCGAGGCCCGCCGACCCGAATTCATCGACCGCGTCTGGCACATGCCCAATTTCCTCTCCTCAGAGCGCGAAGACCTGCAGGTGCTCAGTTTCTACGCCTGGCTGCGTGCCCAAACGCTGGGCCGGCCCTACTACGACGTATTGCTGGAGTTGGCGTACGCTTAATGGCGACAGATAAACAGCATCCATAAAAAAAGGCCCGAATGCAGCTGCATTCGGGCCTTTTCAACGCAATCGATAAGGAGCTTACTTGTTGGCTGCTTCCTTCACATTGGCTTTGGTTTGCTCGGCCGAACGTTTAGCCGCGTCGCCCATTGCCTTCATTTTGGCGTCGAGCTTGTTGCCGACAGCTTCCATTTTGGCGTCGGCCTCGGCCATTTTGGCGTCGAGCTTCTCGCCGGCGGCATCCATTTTAGCGTCGAGTTTTTGGCCGGCGGCTTCCAGCTTATCGCCGGCTTTGGCCGCGGCCGCGTCGATTTTGGCGCCAGCTTCGGCGGCCGAGCCAGCGGGGGCGGTGCTGTCAGTCGTTACGGTGGTAGTGGTGGTGCCGTCGGCCGCGGTGCTTGTTTCGGCGGTTTTGGTTTCGCAGGCGGTGGCGGTCAGGGCCACGGCCGCGGCTAAGAACAGGGATTTCAGCGACATTTTCATGATGAAATAAAATTGCGGTGAATGGATGTGCTTAATAAAAAGCGCCGGCAAAAGGTAACCCGGCCCGTCGGCTCGGGGCGCGAATCGGCGGCCGACGGCCGGGCTAACTTTTTAGCTGCTGCGCTAGTATAGCCCCTTACGCATTCTCTCTTTTTCGCATTCCCATGGATTCAACCGCCAACATCCCGCAAACGCCCGCCACTCCCGAAGTGCCCATGGCCGTGAGCGACCAACAGAATACCGCGCTGCTCGACGATACCCTCACCTTCCTCACCGCCAGCACGCCCACCAACTCCGGTCCCCAGGGCCTGGCCGAGGTAGAGCGCTGGCAGGCTGTGCTGGCTTCGTCTGAACGGCCGGGCCTCGCCAAAATCAAGCAAGAGCTCAACCAGCTCAACGAGCTGCTGGCCGACCCCAAAACCCCCGCCCACGACATTGCCGAAATCCTGGCCAGCCTCGGTGCCGAAACCGCCAAGGTGGCCGAAGACGCCGGTGGCGACTACAGCAGCCCCCTCACCAACCTGAGCAAGCTGCTCATCAAAGCCGGTAATACGCTCTCGCGCTAACCGCGCCGAGGTAACCATTGTAGCGCGAACTTTGTAGTTCGCGTCGCCACGCGGCCCGGATTTTCCGGTCGGCGGTTGGCGACGTGAGCCACCAAGTTCGCGCTACTGCTATTTTATGCCCCAGCTAACCCCCACCGACCTGCTGCCCTACGACCCGTTCGACGGCATGCGTTTCGGCCCCGAAACCTGTTTTCTCAGTGGTCAACCCGTGGGCCCCGACGATACCGTGCCCGTCTTCGCCGAGTGGTTGCAAGCTCGCTACAACCTCGCCGAGCGCCCGATTCAACTGCTCGACCAGCGCACCGTTCTCATCAAGGATTTGCGCCTGCCCGCCAGCCCGGCCGCCCGCCAGCGCATCGCAGAACTGGAGAGTAGAGTAGAGGCCGCCGCCGCGCAAGGCCCCGCCGCCCTGCGCGCCCTCGGCGACGACACGCTGTTTCTGTGGATGGGCAAAATGTTCTACGGCATCTTCATCACTGAGCTGCTGAACGAGTTCGAGCCCGTGATAAAGCCCAAGTACCCACTGGCCGAAAATGCCGCGCTGGTGCGCCGCTTCCAGGCGTTCTTTCAACTGCTACAGGGCCTGCGGGTGCCTACCGAATACGCCGATTTCGTGCCCGGTTCCATCTTCGTCCTCGAAGCCGACCCCACCGAAGACGTAACGCCCTTCGAATACGACGACGACCTGAACACGCTTGTGTTCAGCATCAAGCTCGATAAAGCCGTGCTGGTGGCTTGCTTGGTCGATATCGGCCTCGTGGGCCAGGCCATGCGCAAGGTGTACGCCGACGCCCAGCGCCCCCTGCACCCCGTGCAGATTGCCGAGTTCAAGGCCCGCGTGTACTACGCCGCGCACCTGTTGCACGTCGTGCCCGACGTGTACCCGCGCCACCCACGCCCCGGCGATACCCAAATCGTATTCGACGCTCTCATCGACGACGTGACCGGCGCCATCTTCAACCCCTGGGAAAACAGCGCCTACACCCAAACACTGGCCGAAATGTGGCTGCGCTGGGGAATTACCCTAGCTGATGTGGTAGCCAAACCCGCCGAGCCGATGACCCTGCTCTACAACGCCGACGGCTCCCCCCGCGAGTTGAAGCACTGGCCGGTGGTATCAGCTTAAGAAAGAACGCCATGCTGAGCGCAGTCGAAGCATCTCGCGTGTGGTAGTGACTCAATTGATTGGATTGCGTTGCGTATGCGAGATGCTTCGGCTGCGCTCAGCATGACTGTTTCACAAACTATGTTCCGGTTAGCCTCCCACCTCCGCACCGCCCTGCTTCTGCTGTTGCTCCTGACGCTGAATGGCTGCATCCGGTTGTTGCTCAAGCCAGGCCGGCCGTTTGAGAAATATTTGCCTCCGCCCGCGCCCGACTACGTTCAAGCCAGCAGCTGGGCCGCCCTGCCCACGCAGCGCGACTCGGCCGATGCCGTGCCCCGCCACTCCACGCTGCGCGACGAACAGGCTAAGGCCGCCGTCGACGTGTTTTTCGTGCACCCCACCACCTATTACTCGCCCCGTCACTGGAACGGCGACGTGCGAAAAAAGTGGCTGAACAAGTACACCGACCGCACCACCATCAAGCAGCAAGCCAGCGTGTTCAACGCCACCGGCCGCATCTACGCGCCGCGCTACCGCCAGGCCACGCTCTTCTCCTTCCTCGACAAAGAGCCCAACGGCGAGAAAGCCCTGGAGCTGGCCTACTCCGACGTGCGCGCCGCTTTTCAATACTACCTCGCGCACTACAACCAGGGCCGCCCGTTTATCATCGCCAGCCACAGCCAGGGCACCGACCACGCCACGCGCCTGCTCCACGAGTTTTTCGATAAGGATACCAAGCTGCGCCGCCAACTCGTAGCCGCCTACCTCATCGGCTTCCAGGTAAAGCCCAATGAGTTCCTAACCATCCAGCCCTGCGCCGACTCGCTGGCCACCGACTGCTTCATCGCCTACAACACCTCCGATGCCGGTCATGAGTCGCCCATGTTCCAGCCCAGCATCGCCGTCAACCCCCTCACCTGGACGCTCGATTCCACCCTGGCCCCGGCCAGCCTCAACCGCGGCGCGGTCAGCATCCGCTTCAAGCACGTCCACCCCCACTTCACCGATGCCCAGATTCACCACGGTCAACTCTGGGTGCACGCGCCGCGCTTCAAAGGCTTCCCACACTTCCCACCCTCCGGCAAGAAGAAGCTGCGCTACTCCCGCCACATCGCCGATTACGCGCTGTTTTACATGAACATTCGGGAGAATTCTCGGGCGCGGGTGCGGGCGTGGTTAAAAAAATGATACAAAGGCTAAGCCGATGCCATGATGAACAGCAAGTATCCCATGGGCACAATAGCTCCCGCTACAAACCCCCATACATGCGGCCTGCCCCTTTTCGATAGTAGATAAAGTAGGCCGACATTGATGAGCAGAATCAAGCCTAATAGTAGTTTATAGCTGATAGGCAGCGGGGCTATATGAAACCCTGATTCTCCTGGCATCACTCTGTCCATCGTCGCAAAGTCAACGCCATCAGCCCATATCCACGCTACCAGAAATCCATCCAAGAGCAGCGTACCAATGAGTACAGCAAGAATAGTCACAACTCGGGATAGCCTACTGGAAGCTTGAACTGAGGTATTCATGACTACAAAGAAAATCCCCGCCGGCACAACGCCAGCGGGGCTTTCAATTTAGCTAAAAACGGCAATTAAGCGCCGATAGCTTCGCGGGTAAAGCTGTAGTGAAGTAGTTATTGCTCCGGCTGGTAACGATACTTAGTGCCCGTCAGAAAAACGTACCGTACAGTGATTGCAGCAGACAGCGTATTCAATCTAAGGTCCGTGTGTGCCGTAGCCAAGACGTTGTGCGTCGCCTCATCCACCACGGAAATCACATTTTCATTCAATCCTGACAAGGCTACCATGTTTTTCACTTCTCCTCCAATCAGGAGCATGGGTGAAGCCTGCCACTCCGCTCGCAATCCTAGTGCAGCAGTATATCGGGCGCCGGGGGTCTTGCCTTGTGCGGTAAGAAAAATACGCTGATTGGGCACTGTCCTGAGTCCGTTTTGATAGCCTAACGTGTCAACTAATAAGGGATAATTTTGAGGAGAAAGAAAGCTCACGACTCCGCCAGCTACTACGTGCAGCGCAATCCGCGGTGTCGGCTGCCACAGCCGTAATACCACTGATAGCGGCACCTGCGTGTAGTTATGCAGGTAAGCACGGCTTATGCCAACCTGCTCCACTTGCACTCGAAAGCCGTAGCCGGCGCGCAGGAATAGCAGTCCGGTTTCAAACGACAGCGTCGGCGAATGACTATAGCCCAAGTGCAGCCCCCAGACCGGAAGAAGCGGGCCCTTGCTGGTTTGAATGACAGCATTTGTCGACTCGAAACGTTGAGATTGTAATGCAGTTGCCACAGCACTCGCGTACAGCCCATACGTGCGCTTGTGTACCGTAGCCGGCAAATCCTGAGCTTGCCCTGGCAGCCCAATACCCATTAACATTGTCAGTAAGCAGGTGTAACGGAAAGGGCCCATACCATCGGCGCATTTAGAGTGAAACTGCCTGACTAGCAACTGAGAAAAGACCTAAATATAAAAGCCCGCTGGCAATTTGCCAGCGGGCTTTCACAACCAACGCGGATGGGGTTTAAGCGCCGATAGCCACGCGCTTGAAGTCCGAAACCGTCATGCCTTTCGACTTGCTGTCGAGCAGCTGGGCGATGGTCATCGAGTTGTCTTTCACGAACTCCTGGTTCAGCAGGGTCTGCTCTTTGTAGAACTTGTTCAGCTTGCCTTGGGCGATTTTCTCCAGCATCGCCTCGGGCTTGCCTTCAGCACGCGCCTGCTCTTTGCCGATTTCAATTTCGCGCTCCACCGTAGCCGAGTCCACGCCGTCTTTGTCAACGGCAACGGGCTTCATGGCCACGATTTGCATGGCCACGTCGCGGCCCACGGCAGCAGCGTCGGCCGAGCCCACGTTCTTCAGGCCCACGAGTACGCCTTTCTTGCTGTCGGAGTGGATGTACGAAGCCACTTTCTCAGCGGTCAGCGTCACGTAGGTCAGGTCCAGCTTCTCGCCGATTTTGCCGGTCAGGTCGGTGATGTGCTCCTGAATGGTCAGGCCATCGTCCTCTTTCACAGCCAGCAGCTCCTCTTTGGTAGAGGCGTTGGTGCGCACAGCGGCATCGAGGATGCGCTGCACCAGCTCGCGGAAGTTCGCCACTTTGGCTACCGACTCGGTTTCGCAGGCCAGGGCCACCAGCTTGCCGTTGGTGCCGTCCTCGCTCACGTTCACTGCCACGAAGCCTTCCGAGGTTTCGTTCTCGGCGCGCTTGTCAGCGATTTTCTGACCAGCCTTGCGCAGAATGTCGCGGGCAGCTTCGAAGTCGCCATCGGCTTCGGTCAGGGCTTTTTTGCAATCCATCATGCCGGCACCGGTCATGGTGCGGAGCTTGTTTACGTCTGCGGCGGTAATAGCGGCCATTGGAAGTAGCGCGGACTTTTAGTCCGCGAATTAAGTGAATGGTTGTTTTTTGAGAAAAGTCGCGGACTAAAAGTCCGCGCTACGAAAAGAAAAAGGGAACCTCCGGAGCCTAGACTACTCGAAGGTTCCCTTTTTTCAAAGAGCTCAGAAGGGACTATTCTTCGTCAGCAGCCGTTTTTTCAGCAATGGCGGCCTCATCGGCTTCCTTGCGGTCGGCGTCTTCTTTGTCAACTTTGCGCTCCGACAGGCCGTCTTCGATGGCCTTGCCAATCACGCTCACGATGAGCTGAATCGACTTTGAGGCATCGTCGTTGGCGGGAATCGGGAACTGCACCAGCTCGGGGTTCGAGTTGGTATCGCAGATAGCGAACACAGGGATACCCAGTTTGTGGGCTTCTTTCACGGCGATGTGCTCGCGCTTCACGTCCACTACGAACAGGGCAGCGGGCAGACGGCCGAGGTCGGCGATGCCGCCGAGCACGCGGTCAAGCTTCTCGCGCTCGCGCTGCATCATCAGTTTCTCGCGCTTAGCTAGTGCGGCGTAAGCGGTGTTCTCTTTCACCATCTTGTCGATGGTGGCCATCTTCTTCAGGCTCTTGCGAACCGTGGCGAAGTTGGTGAGCATGCCGCCCAACCACCGGTCGGTCACGAAAGGCATCTTCAAACGCTCGGCTTCCGTCGTAACGATTTCCTGCGCCTGCTTTTTCGTGGCTACGAACATGATTTTGCGGCCGCTTTTCGCGATGTTGCGAATAGCCTGGGCTGCATAATCAAGCGAAACCAACGTTTTGTTGAGGTCGATGATGTGGATGCCGTTCTTCTCCATGAAGATGTACGGCGCCATTTTGGGGTCCCACTTGCGGGTGAGGTGACCAAAGTGGGCACCTGCGTCGAGCAGGTCCTTATAAGTCGTCTGAGCCATGATGTGTTTCCTCCTGGATTAGCGTTTCGAGAACTGGAACGAACGACGAGCCTTGCGCTTGCCGAATTTTTTGCGTTCCACCATGCGCGGGTCGCGGGTCATGAAACCTTCCTTCTTCAAAGCCGGACGGGTTTCTTCGTTGTCGCTAACGAGCGCCTTGGTGATAGCCAGACGGATAGCCTCGGCCTGAGCCGAAATGCCGCCGCCGCGCACGTTCACCTTGATGTCGTACTGGCCGACTTGCTCGAGGATTGCCAGGGGCTGATTTACAACGTTCTCCAGCAACTCGTTGCTGAAGTACGATTTCATGTCCCGGTCATTGATAGTGATATTCCCTTGCCCGGCCTGCATGTAGATGCGGGCCACCGAGGTTTTTCTTCTACCAGAGGTGTTGGTAATTGCCATTAGTGGAAAAATTAAAGAAGCGTAAGCCGTCGTGGCTTACAGGTTTTTCAGTTCGATGGCCACGGGCTGCTGGGCCTCGTGGGGATGCTGGTCGCCGGCGTACACGTACAGGTTGCGGTACTGAGCGGCGCCGAGACGGTTACCTTGCAGCATGCCTTTCACGGCATGCTCAATCACGCGGCGCGAGTCGCGCTCCATTTGCTCGCGCACGGTGCGACGCTTCTGGCCGCCGGGGTAGCCCGAGTGGGTGATGTAAACCTTCTCGGTCATTTTTTTGCCCGTCACGCGCAGGTTGTCGGCGTTGATAACGATGACGTTGTCGCCGCAATCCGCGTTGGGGGTGAACGAAGGCTTGTGCTTGCCACGCAGGATGTTGGCAATTTGGCTGGCAACGCGGCCCAGCGGGGCCACGCTGGCGTCTACGATAACCCAGCTCTTCTGGGCGTTGGCCTTATTGACGTGGGTCGTCTTGAAGCTCAGGTGGTCCATGAGTCGAAAAAAAGGTATGCTAAACTATTGAATAAGAGTACGGAGCCGCTTGGGCTTCGGGAAAAACGGACACAAAGGTACTGATTTATGGGGAAATAGCCAAACGTACCTCAGTAGTTTTTCCAGGATTCCCTTTTGATGCCGTCAAAGCCAGAGGCTGATAAATGGCAATGCTTGGCCCCAAGACGTACTTTTGAAGCTTAATGTCGCTTATGAATCCTTCGGCTGCTCTTTCTGATACAACTGCTTCCGACCGCCGCGCCCGGCTTCTGTTGGCCGTATTGCTGCTGATTTCGGTTGTCATGGCCTTCATCACCAAAGGTACCTACGACTCGGGTGACAGCGTGAAGCACTACCTGTTTGCGCACTACGCCTTTCAGTACCCGCTCAATTATTTCGATTCGTGGGCCAAGCCGCTATTCACGCTGCTCTCGTCGGGGCCGGCGCAGGCCGGGTTTATTGGCATGAAGCTGTTTCAGTGCACGGTGGTGGCCGTTTCGGCTTGGTGCGCCTACGTCATTGCGCGGGCATTGCGGCTCCCGGCGCCGGAGCTGGCGGTGCTGTTTTGCTACGCCGCGCCCGATTATTTCCTCATCCAGTTCTCGGGTCTCACCGAGCCGCTGTTTGGGCTGATACTTGTCGCTTCCGTGGCGCTGGCCATGACGAGCCGGCCGGGCTGGTCGGCGGCCCTGATTTCATTTTTGCCCTTCGTGCGCTCCGAGGGCTTTATCCTGATTGGCATCTGGGTAGTGTACCTGGCCTGGGAGCGGCAGTGGCGCTATCTGCCGCTGGTGGTGCTGGGCTATGTGCTGTTTAGCGTGGCCGGCGCCGTGGTGCTGGGCGAGCCGGGCTGGGTGTTCGGGCGCAATCCGTACGCTACCGTTTCGGTGTATGGGCATGGCGACTGGCCGCATTTCGTGGCGAGCCTGCCGGGCTTACTGGGCTGGGTGCTGTCGGTACTAGTGGCGGTGGGCGGCGTGCGCATGTTGCGCGACTGCCTGCGGCCGGAGCGACGCCGGGAGCCGTTGTTCGCCGCCGAACTGTTGCTGGTGTACGGCAGCGTCACGGTATTTATTGCCGCGCACACCATTTTCTGGGCTAAAGGACTGTTCAATTCCTTTGGTCTAACGCGCGTGCTGGACGTGACCACGCCGCTCTTTGCCGTGGTCGCACTTAGTGGCTTAGCCGGGTTGACGTTGCTGGGGCGCAGCCCGCTGGCCCGGCGGCGCATTCAGGTAGGTTTTGCGGTGGCGGTGGTGCTTTTCCTGTTCACTGGCGCGCGCAATGCCTTCCGTTGGAAGCGCGATTTTACCCCGCCGCCCGACCAGCTGGTGGTAGACCAGGCCGCCGCCTGGCTGCGCCAAACCGACGACCTGGCCGCCCGGCCCATGGCCTACGAGTTTCCCTATGTGTCGGTGGCCACGGGCAACGACCCCTTCACCGCCCAGACGCATCCCGACATCGCGCTCAACAACAACGGCCAGGTCGAGTCGCTGCCCGTGGGCGCCCTGCTGATTTGGGACGACTGGTTTGCTCGCACCGAAAAGCGGGTACAGCTGGCCACCATGCGCGCCGATGCCCGCTTCCGCGAGCGGTGGCAGACGGCCTTGCCCCGCCACCCCGAGCATCCGGAGCGCGACACCACGCGCATCGTCATTTTCGAACGCGTGCGGTAAGTTGAGGCTTACAGATTCTGCCGCAACGCCTCCACCAGCACGCGGAAATCCTTCGGATAGGGCGCTTCGACGGAAATTTCCTCGCCGTTCAGGCCCGTGAACTGCAGCTTGAGCGCATGCAGGGCGAAGCGCTTGATGAAGGGCTGCTCTTCCTCGCCTTCCTTCATGTTGAACTTCTTCTTCAGCGAAGACAGGTAAAAATCCTCCCCGCCGTAGTCCTTGTCGCCCACAATAGGCGCCTGCAAGTACATGAGGTGGAGGCGAATCTGGTGCATGCGGCCCGTCACGGGCTCGCACAGCATGAGGGCGTGGCGCTTGAAGGTTTCGAGGGTGGTGAAGTGCGTTTCGGCGGGCTTGCCCTTGTAGGCGAGGCGGGCCTTACCCCGGCTGGTGGTTTCGATGTTGCGCTCCACCACTTCATCCTGTAGCTGCGGGGTGCCCCACACCACGGCGTGGTATTGCTTTTTCACCTCGCGGTTTTCGAACTGCATGGCGAGGTGGCGGTAGGCGGCCGGGTTTTTAGCAAAGGCCAGCGCGCCGCTGGTTTCGCGGTCGAGGCGGTGGGCAGCCTGAATATCGTCGTGGTGCTGGCGGGCTAGGCGCAGCATGTTGGGCGCGCCGCCCACCCGCTCGTCGAGCGTGGCCAGAAACGGCGGCTTGTTGACAACGAGGTAGTCGTCGTTTTCGAAAATAACGAGGTCGGAGAAATTTGGGAGCTTCATAAGAAGCCGCAAAGGTACGGCCCTGCGAACGGCAAGAACCTATGCGAGGACGTCATGCTGAGCGCAGCCGAAGCATCTCTATCGCGAACTTATTTACTTACCCGGTAGAGATACTTCGGCTGCGCTCAGCATGGCGCTTCTCTTGTTTTAGCTGCTCACCGGGCCGCCGCCTTTCGGCTTGCTCAGCTTGAATTCCAGCGTGGTGCCTTCGCCCACGGTGCTTTTCACCTTGATAGTGGACTTGTGCGCCTCCACAATGTGCTTACTGATGGCCAGCCCCAGCCCCGAGCCGCCCGACTCGCGCGACCGGCTCTTGTCGATGCGGTAGAAGCGCTCGAAAATGCGGTTCTGGTGCTCGGGAGCGATACCGCTGCCGTCGTCGCGCACGGCAATGCGAACGGAGGTTTTGCCCTCGACCAGCGACACCACCACGCGGCCGTTGTCGCGGCCGTACTTGATGGCGTTGTCAATCAGGTTGACCAGTACCTGGCGGATGCGGTTGCGGTCGGCTACCACGAGCAGGCCGGTTTCGGGCAGGTTGGGCGGGAATAGCTCCAGCGCGGTGCCGCGCCGGGCGGCCTGCTGCTCCAGCAGCTCGAAGATGTCGAGCACCAGGGCTACCAGGTCGAAGCGCTGGCGGCGCATGCGGACCACGCCTTTTTCGAGTTGCGCGATGGTGACGAGGTCCTGGACAAGGGCGTCGAGGGTATCGAGGCTGGCGGCGGCTTTGCGCAGGAATTTGCGGCGGGTGGCCAGGTCGATGTCGTCGTCCTCGTCGTCGAGAATGGTGTGCACAAAGCCTTGGGCGGCGAAAAGCGGCGTTTTCAGCTCGTGCGAAACGTCGGCCAGAAACTCGCGGCGCAGGGCCTGCAGGCGCACCAACTCATCAAGCTCCTGCTGGCGGCGCTCGGCCATGAGCAGGATTTCGTCGCGCACGCGCTTCACCGGCTCGGGCCGGAACAGGAACTTGTTGCTGAGCCGCTTGAACTCCTTGCGCTTAATGTGCTCCAGGCCCGCGTAAATGCCGTTAATCTCCCGAAAAATCAGGGCCTCAAACGACAAGTAGACCAGCAGAAAGCACGCCGCCACCGTGACGCCCGCCGCCAGAAACGCCTCCCGAAACGGCAGCGTGGGGCCGATGCGGGCATACGTGGTGAGCACGCCCGCCACCAGCAGCGCAATAAGAATGGCAATGGTGCGAGAGGAGAGGTTCATCGGTGCGGAGAATTAGTTAAAAAGCACGTCATGCAGAGCGCAGCGAAGCATCTTGCGTGCAATAGTAAATAATTACCGGTGGCGGGCAAGATGCTTCGCTGCGCTCTGCATGACGTGCTTTGGGCAGCACCTTATCCTGACTCTAGTCCGCGTTGAACTTGTAGCCCACGCCCTTGATGGTCTGGATGTGGTGGTCGCCCACCTTTTCGCGCACTTTGCGCACGTGCACGTCCACGGTGCGGGCCAGCACGAAAACGTCGTTGCCCCAGATGTTTTTCAGCAGCTCTTCGCGGTTGAACACCTTGTGGGGCGTGGCGGCCAGGAAGGCCAGCAGCTCGAATTCCTTCTTGGGGAGGGTGATTTTTTTGCCGTCCTGGTACACGGCGAAGGCGGTGCGGTCGATGCGCAGGCCGTTGATGTCGATGGCATCGACGGCAGCGTGGGGGTCTTGGTCGCGGCGCTTCACGGCGGCCAGGCGGCCCAGCAGCGCGCGCGGCTTGATGGGCTTGGCGATGAAGTCGTCGGCGCCGGCCTCAAAGGCGGCCACTTCGGAAAATTCCTCGGCGCGGGCCGTCAAAAACAGGATGTAGGTGTCTTTGAACTTGGGCTGCTCGCGCAGCAGGCGGCAGGTGGCAATGCCGTCGAGGTGGGGCATCATCACGTCGAGCAGGATGATGTCGGGGTTGAAATCGGCGGCAATTTCCAGGGCCTTGCGGCCGTCGCCGGCTGAGGCGGTTTGGTAGCCCTCTTTTTTGAGGTTGAACTCCAGCAGCTCGACAATGTCCGGGTCGTCATCGACCACGAGAATCTTGTACACGGCGGATTTGGGAGTACTCACGGCGTAACGGGCTTAGGTGAAGCAATGGTTGCGGCTGCAAAAGTACCGCTCGCTGCGGCGCGCCCCATGTTACGATTATGTGACGCCCAGCCCCAGCCCCCGCCGACCCCGGACTCAGGCGGCCGTCGGCAGCTCGTCGCGGGACGGCGGCAGGCTGAGGGCAATGCCGTAGAACACGTTGAGAAACGTGTAGAGCAGCGCGTGAATGGCCCACACGTGCCGGCTGATGGTCGGCGAGTATTTCAGCACCAGGTTGCTGGTGAGGAAAATCAGCAGATTGCCCGAGAAATACAGCAACAGGCCCGTCGAAACCCAGAACATGGGGTCGCGCTCCAGGTGCCGGGTTACTACTTGACGGGTGATTTCGCGCCGGAAATAGTAGAACACAAACGTCAGCACCACCACGCCTTCGATGAAGTGCTGCACCGGGCTGAATTCCAGCGTGTCGAGCCGGGGCCGGTAGGTGAGGGCCGTGCCCAGCAGAAACAACCCCACCCCCGCCAAAATGAACCGGCTAATGGGCAGCTCGCGCAGGGCGTGGCGGTAGATGAGCGCCAGCAGCGTGAACTCAATGGCCGTGTCGATGGGAAACAGGAACAGGTTGGGCCGGTGCCGGACCCGCAGCCACATGGCCACGGCCGTGACGACCAGCGCCAGCAGCGTGAGCAGCAACAGGTACTGCATGTTGCGGTCGAGCCGGCGGTATCGAGCCACCCCAATAACGCCGGCAACAGCCAAGGGAACCGTTGAGAAATCGGTAATAAATTTTTCAACGGCCAGCCACATAGCTACAAATATCGGTCACCCAGCCCGAGAATGCGCGCCTTAATATTACACACTTTCAGCACCTTCGCTGGCAATACCTTTGCCTCAAAGACTAGTTTACTAGGTTGAGCCGCGATTTCAGGCCCTGATAGCGCACCATGTCCACCTTCACGGTGCCCACAAACATCTCGGCCTGAAACAGCACTGGAATCTTGTTGCGGTCATCGGAGAAATACACCGAAATGGCATTTTCGCCCCGGAACAGCTTGTTGTTGGGCATTTTGGGCACCAGCTTGAAGGCGCGCACGTCGCCGGCCTTGGTTTCCACCACCTCGCGGCCCTTGAAGACGACTTCCAGCATAAAATTGTCGCCGTCGAAGTAGCCGGGCACGCGCACCACGTCGCCCACCTTCATGCGGTCGAAGTTCAGGGTGCGCAGGTAGTAGAAGCCGCTCACCAGCTCCAAAGTGTTGTTGGCCACCTTCACGGTGGTGCGGGTGTTTTCGTGGGTGTGGTCGGTCACCTCGGCCACGTCGTGCAGGTGGTCGAAGTCCACGGTTTCGCGCTTGCGGTAGTTTTTCTCGGCAATCTCGCGCTGGGCGCGCAGGGGCAGAATGCTAGTTGTATCAATCAGCGCTTGCCATTTGTCGCGGATGCGCAGGAAAAAGTCGAATGAGCCCGTGGTTTTGCCACTCACAGTGGCCTTGTAGCAGGGGCGGCCGTTGAAGCGTTCCAGGCCGCCGGATGTTTCCAC
Source organism: Hymenobacter convexus (assembly GCF_030580955.1). Lineage (GTDB taxonomy): Bacteria > Bacteroidota > Bacteroidia > Cytophagales > Hymenobacteraceae > Hymenobacter. The sequence goes on from NZ_JAUQON010000001.1 coordinate 213,985, forward strand.
GGTGGCCTCGCCGCCGTTGATGAGGCCGTAGTGCACCGTGTATTTGATGACCTCGCCGCGCCCGAAGCTGGACTGTGGGATGTTGCGCACGGCATCGCCGGGCCCCAAAGCGGGCACGGCGGCCGCCAGTAATACCACGATAATAGGAGTAAAAAAGAGCCAGCGGCGGTTCATAACGGGATAAAGCAAAATAGTTATTCCGGGCCTAGACAAACGCAATGCCAGCCCAGGCATTGCCCCAAAGATACGGACGTAAAAAAAGCCCGTTGCCATAGCAACGGGCTTTCAGTCTTTAGCAGTTCAACGCTTTACAGCGTGTCTTCGCCGTCGTCGGCAATGCTCATGTCCACGGGGATGACGTCCTCGTCGCCCTTGGCCATGGTGCGGATTTTGTCTTCGATTTCGGCGGCCAGCTCGGGGTTGTCGAGCAAGAGCGTCTTCACAGCCTCGCGGCCCTGGCCGATTTTGGTGTCACCGTAATTGAACCACGAGCCCGACTTGCCAATGATGCCCATGTCGACGCCAAGGTCCACAATCTCACCGACTTTGGAAATGCCCTGGCCGTAAATGATGTCGAACTCGACCACCTTGAAGGGAGGCGCCACTTTGTTCTTCACTACTTTCACCTTGGTGCGGTTGCCGGTCACGTTGTCCTTATCCTCCTTGATTTGGCCAATGCGGCGGATGTCGAGGCGCACCGAAGCGTAAAATTTCAGGGCGTTACCACCGGTGGTGGTTTCGGGCGAGCCGAACATCACGCCGATTTTCTCACGCAGCTGGTTGATGAAAATGCAGCAGCAGCCGGTTTTGTTGATGGTGCCGGTGAGCTTGCGCAGGGCCTGGCTCATGAGGCGGGCGTGCAAGCCCACTTTCGAGTCGCCCATGTCGCCTTCGAGTTCGCCTTTCGGCACGAGGGCGGCCACGGAGTCAATCACGATGATGTCGATGGCACCCGAAGAAATCAGCTGGTCGGCGATTTCCAACGCTTGTTCACCATTATCGGGCTGGGCGATGAGCAAATTGCTCGTATCAATACCGAGTTTCTCGGCGTACGATTTGTCGAAGGCGTGTTCGGCGTCGATGAACGCGGCCATGCCGCCTTTCTTCTGCGCCTCGGCAATCATGTGCATCGTGAGGGTGGTCTTACCCGACGATTCCGGGCCGTAGATTTCAATCACGCGGCCGCGGGGCACACCGCCAATGCCAAGGGCGATATCCAGCGAAAGCGAACCCGTGCTGATGCTCGGAATGTCGCCCACCTTGTTGTCGGAGAGCTTCATCACCGTGCCTTTGCCGTAGGCTTTATCCAGCTTATCCAGCGTGAGCTGCAGGGCTTTCATCTTTTCGGCGGCGGTGTTCACTTCGCCCTTCTCTGCTTTTTCGGCTTTCGGAGCCGCTTTGGTAGCTAGTGCCATGTGGGGGTGTTTAAGAAAAACGGGTTAGGTTTGGTAAAGTTAACGGTTTTGGCCGGGTCGCAATCGAATAAATCTATTCTTTAGCAAAAGCCCTGAATGGGCGCTTTTGCGGCGGCTTTTTCTAACAGAAAGACCAGTGGTTTGGTGCCGCAGAAAGCGGAAATATATGATGAATTATCTAAGAATTTTAGTTGGCCTTGTGGCTCTGCTAATTAGAGTGGGAGAAGCACGGGCGCAACTAGATAATCGGGCGTTTACGAGCCCTATGCCAGGCAGGCCGGAAGGCCACATGGAAATGGATAATTTGCTAAATGAACAGGGAAAAGAGATTGACTCTGTAACGGCAAATGTTATTCGCACAGCAACTCCGCCAAGTGCCGGCGAGCTGCGCCTGTCGCTCAACGCCTTCACCTTCTTTAAAGACAACGAATACTTCAACAAGATTGTCGATGGCTACACGCTTTACGGCACACAATTGAACCCGCAGCTAGTCTATTACCCAATTAAGGACCTTCGCCTTGAAGGCGGTGTGTTTCTATGGAAGGACTTCGGCAACCCGGTGCTGAAGGCAGTGCGCCCCACGTTTCGGGCTACCTGGACGACGGGCAAGCAGCAGATTATTCTGGGCAACATCCGGCCCAACCTGGCGCACAACTACATCGAGCCGATGTTCAACTTCGAGCGGGTGATGCTAAACCCGCTCGAAGAGGGCATCCAGATGCGCTACCATGGCAAGCGGCTGTTTGTGGACCAGTGGGTGGACTGGCAGCGCCAGCAGTACCGCTACAGTAACTACCAGGAAGAAGTGGCCGGCGGCCTGAGCACGAGCTACCGCATCAGCCCGGACGACAGCCGCTGGACCGTGGCCCTGCCGTTCCAGTTCACGGCCATTCACCACGGTGGGCAGATTGATACGCTGGACAAGCCCCTGCAAACGGCATTCAACGAGGCCTTCGGGCTGGAGGCGCGCTACCAGTTGCAGGGGCCGACGGTACAGGCGGTGCGCTTCAATGGCTACGTGCTGGGCTTCCAGGATTACTCCTTCACGGCGGGGCAGTTTCCCTACAAATACGGCCGGGGTTTGTACCTGAACGGCACCCTCGAAACCCGTTTTGCCGATGTGATGGTGAGCTACTGGCAGGGTTCACGCTTCATCTCGCCACTAGGCGGCGACTTGTACCAGAGCGCCTCGCGCACGGTGTCGAACCCTGATTTTCTGGACCCGCAGCGCAAAATCGTGCTGGTGCGGTTGTTGCGCGACTTCCGCATCTCCGACGCGGCGGCCCTTACGGCGCGGGTGGAGCCGGTGTTTGATTTGAACGCCAAGCTGCTCGACTATTCCTTTGCGATGTACTTCAATTTCCGGCAGGATTGGCTGCTGGGCAACATCGGCAAGCGCGCGCGGGTAGGGCAGTAATACCAGATATAGGTTACTCAGGCCGCACCAGCCAGAAGCGGCAGATTTGGCTCACGGCATCGGAATTGCGAAACCAAACCGGGCGCTTGGGCGGCGGCTCGGGCTGAAAGCCGTTGGCGCGGGCCACAGCTTGGCCCTTCTCGTTGCTCAGGAAGCAGCGTACCAGCAGGCGCTGGCTGCCCAAGGCCCCAAAGCCGAACTCGACCACGGCCGCCAAGGCTTCGCGGGCGTAGCCTTGGCCCTCGGCGGCAGCGGCCAGGTAGTAGCCAATTTCGGCCTGCCCTTTCTGCTGGGGCATGATGCAGATGTCGCCCACGTAGCGGGCCGTGGCGCGGTGCCAGATGCCAAACACGAAGAAGCGGCCCGTGCGCCAGTCATCGGCAAAGGCGCTCAGGGCCACCTGGGCGTCGGCCAGGGAGCGCACGGCCTGCAGGCGGTCGGGGAAGGAAGGCTGGAAGCGTGGACGGTCGGCATGCAGCAGCTCGAAAAAAGCACCCGCATCGGCTGGGTCGTAGGGGCGCAGGCAGAGGCGTTCGGTGTAGAGTTGGGCACGGGGCAGCATGGCGTCGAAATACGGCAAAAGCACCGTCAGGGGATGTACGGGCTGAAGAAAAACAAAAAGGCCGCTACTGAACCCAGAAGCGGCCTTTCCAGAAAAATTCAATGGGTTACTTGTTGATGCCCACGTACTGGCTGGGGCTGCCCAGCGACTGCTGGGTCCGCATCACGTTCACCTGCCGGGCGGCTTCGTTGAAAAACTCCAGGCGGCGGATTAGCATTTCCTTCGCCAGCACGCGGCCTTCGGGCGTGCGCATGGTGGCGCGCTTGTCGGCCAGCACGTGCTGCATGGCGGCCAGCGTCTGGCCCTCGTGCTTCATGAACTGCTGCTGGAACTCGGCCAGGCGGGCTACGCCGCTGGCGGTGAGGGTAAAGTCTTCGCCAGCGGCCTGGTTTAGTACTTCGCAAAGCACATACACCTCAATGGGCAGGCTGGTTTCGAGGGCCGTGGTGCGCAGGTCGAGGCCGGCGGCCAGGGCGTCGAGGATGATGCGCACGTTGCGCTCAAATTGCTGATAGTAGGCTTGGGCTTCCATGGGGTATGAGGGGGCAGGCGGTCAATTGGAATACAAAGAACGTCATGCTGAGCGCAGCCGAAGCATCTCTGCTGCGCAACGCAATCCATGCAATTGGATTCACTGCTGCGGTAGAGATGCTTCGGCTGCGCTCAGCATGACGTTCTAAAAACTAACAATTACAACAACTCTTTCACAATCTGCTCCACGCCGATGCCTTCGGCTTCGGCTTTGAAGTTGCGCACGAGGCGGTGGCGCAGGATGGGCACGGCCACGGCGCGCACGTCCTCAATATCGGGCGAGTATTTGCCGTTGAGCAGGGCGTTGCACTTGGCGCCCACGATGAGGTGTTGCGAAGCGCGAGGCCCGGCGCCCCATTCCAACAGCTGGTTGGTGCGGGCGTGGGCGCGCTCGGTGTTGGGGCGGGTTTTGTGCACGAGGCCCACAGCGTATTCCACCACGTTGTCGGCCACGGGCACGCGGCGCACCAGTTCCTGGAAGGCTTGGATATCGGCCGCGTGCAGCACCTTATTCACAGTGTGCTTGATGTTCGAGGTCGTGTTTTTTACGATGTTCAGCTCCTCGGCGTAGCTCGGGTAGCCCAGCTCGATGTTGAACATGAAACGGTCGAGCTGCGCCTCGGGCAGGGGGTAGGTGCCTTCCTGCTCGATGGGGTTCTGGGTGGCCAGCACGAAGAACGGGCGCTGCAGAGGGTAGCGCTGCCCGGCCACCGTCACGGCGTATTCCTGCATGCTTTCGAGCAGGGCCGCCTGGGTTTTGGGCGGCGTCCGGTTGATTTCGTCGGCCAGGATGATGTTGGCGAAGATGGGTCCTTTCACGAAGTGAAAATCCCGCTGCTGGTTCATCGTTTCCGAGCCCACAATGTCGCTCGGCATCAGGTCCGGGGTGAACTGAATGCGGTTGAACGACAAATCCAGCGAGTCGGCAATGGTCTGAATCAGCAGGGTTTTGGCCAGGCCGGGCACGCCCACCAGCAGGCTGTGGCCCTGCGAAAACACGGCGGTGAGCACCAGCCGCACCACCTCGTCCTGTCCCACGATGACCTTGCCGATTTCCTGGCGCAGCTTCTGGAAGGAGGCCGCCAGGGCATCGGCTGCTTCTTTGTCGTTTTGGAATTGAGCCATTGATAGAAATGAGCTAAGCTAAAAAAGCTGTCATCCTGAGCGTAGAAGGACCTTATCACCACTGAACGGAAACCGTTCTTACTTGATAAGGTCCTTCGCTACGCTCAGGATGACAAAGAAAGGTTGCTACCGGTTATCCGTCGATTCCAGTACTTTGCACTGGGCGTATTCCGGCGCTACTTCTAGGTACACGCTGCCGCGGTTTTTGGCAAACCACTCATCCAATGCTTTGTTGCGCTTCTCGTTGAGGGCAGCGGCGGCAATTTTCTGGTAGTCCTGCTCCAGGTTGGCTTGGTGGGGGGGCGTGTTCGATTTCAGGTACAGGATGCGCATGGCGTCCTTGCCGTCGTCGGTGCGGTAGGGCATGGGCGGGGTGATGTGGCCCACCTTCATGGTATCGATGACGAAGAAGATGGCCGGGTCGAGCTTGTCGAGGGGCAGGCGCGAACCGCCGTCTTGGCGGTTGGCCAGCAGGCCGCCGTTGGTGCTGCTCTGCTTGTCCGAGGAATTATCCTTAGCTGCTTTGGCAAAGCTGATGCTGTCGGACAGAATCTGGCGGCGCAGCCGAGCCAGTTGCTTGGCCGAGGCGCTGGCGTCGGCCGCGCCGGTTTCGGGCTTGAGCAGGATGTGGCGCGTCGAGTACGTGTTGCCCTTGCGCTCGATGAACTGAATGAGGTGGAAGCCGAACTGCGACTGCACCACCGGCGACAATTGCCCCGGCTCCAGCTTCATCGATGCGGCTTCGTACTCCGGCACCAGTTCGCCGCGCTTGAAAAAGCCCAGGTAGCCGCCTTCCTTGGCCGAGCCCGGGTCTTCGGAATACTGCTTGGCCAGCGTGGCAAAGTCGGCCCCGGCCAGCACCTGCGCCCGGATGTCGTTCAGCTTGGCCATGGCGGCCTGCTTGGCTTTGTCGTTCACCTGTGCCGGAATCACAATCTGACCTACTTCCACTTCGGTGCTGAAGTAGGGCAGGCTGTCTTTGGGCACGCGGCTGAAATACTGAGCCACCTCGCGGGGCGTCACCGCCACCTTGCCGGTGATGGTTTCCTGCATTTTCTGTTGCGTGAGCTGGTCCTTAATCTGGGGCCGCAGGTCGTCCTTCAGCGCCTTGATGGGCTTGTTGTATTGCTCCTCCAAACGCTTTTCCGAGCCGATTTGCTGCACGAAATAGGCCATGCGGCGGTCCACCTCGTTGTTCACCGTCTTGTCTTCTACCACCACCGAGTCGGTTTCAGCCTTGGCCAGCATCAGCTTGTTTAGCACAAGGCTTTGCAGGATTTTGCATTTCAAATCGGGCGGCAGCGGCTTGCCGGCCGCGCGGGCCACTTCCTGGGCATAGATGAGCTCTACGTCGGAACGCAGCACAATCTGGTTGTCCACCTTCACCACAATGCCGTCGAGCAGTTCCTGCCCTTTGGTTCGAGTGATGCCCAACTGGGCTTTGGAGGCGGGCGCCAGGCCCATTATCAGCAACAACGTAAGCAGGGCCGACGCCGCAGCGCGATTCACTTTAACAAGCATAAATCAAATAAGTAAAGCCCAACGGCCAGTCGGCCGGGGCCTGAGCCACACCCACGCCTAACACGCAAACGGGCGCACAAATTTCACGATAAATCCGCGGGCGGACAAAAACAAGGAGCCGCGCTGCCGGGAGAAGGTTGCAGGGCGTAAAAACAGTTAGCAGTGACCGGTTAACGGTGAACAGTATTGGTTGACTGCTCACCGTTAACCGGTCACTGCTAACGGGCAATTATTATTTCGTGATGAGCTTGCTCACCTCGGCCTCGTTCACCTTCACGGGGCGGGCGGCGCGCATCTGCGCAATCCACTCCTTTTCCAGGTAGGTTTGGTAGTCGCTGGTGGCCTGGCCACGGGCTTCGGCCAGGGTTTTGGGGCCGGCGGGCAGCGTTTTGTCGATGGTCACGGCGTAGTAGCGGCCGTCCTTCTGCACGTTGTAGGTGCCGGGGCCCTTGGTCAGCAGGTCGTCCATCACTTTGTTGTCGCCCTTCTGGAAGATGCGCTGGCTGATTTGGACCGACAGCGGGTTTTGCTCGTTCAGTTCGCTCTCAATAGCGGCCGGGCTGGCGCTCACCAGCGCCACTTGCACCGATTCCGTGCCCGGTGCTTTGGCCACCGTCTTGCTGATGCGGCGGGCCGAAATGGCTCCGCGCCGACGCAGGTAGCTGGCCACCGAATCGGCACGGGCGGCGGCGAAGCTGGCTTTTTCGCCCTTTTTCACGCGGCCTGTCAGAGTCACGCGCGACAGGGTGTCCTGCGTCATTTGCTTAATCAGGTCTTGCAAAGCAATGCCGCCAATTTTGCTCGGCACGGCCGAGCCTGGCCGGATGGCAATGGCCTTGGGCACGTTCTTCGTGACGGGGAAGCGGCCGGCTTTAAGCTCTTTCTGCACGCGGGTGAGCAGGGCGGGCGTGGCGGCGCTCACCACGGTGCCCTGCACGCGCTGGTCCCACTGGTACTTGGCTTGGTTGGCAGCGAAGTATTTTTTCAGGCCCACGGTGTCTTCAATGGCCTTGCTCCACACCTTCTCGTCCATCAACTGGAACAGCAGGATGCCGTCGCGGTACTCCTTCACCAGCATGCGGTAGTCCTCGTACTTGGTGTCGAGGCTGTTTTTCTCGAAGTCGGTCAGGCTTTGCTCCACGTACTGGTCGTAGAGCTGTTGCATGGCGAAGCTGGGCTGCGCGCCGGTGCGGGGCCGCTGGTTTTGCTGCGCAAAGGTCAGGAAATCCTTCACCGTGTAGGGCTTGCCTTTGATAGTGAACAGAGCCGAATTGTCGGTCACGGCGTTTTTGGCAGGCTTGCCGGTAGCGGCGGCCGGGGCCGCGTACTTGTAGCGGCCGGCCACGAGGGCCGTGTCAGCTTTGCTGAATACGTAGGTTTTGGCGGCGGGCACTTCCACAAACTGGTCTTCCTGGCGCACGCGCTTTAGAAAAGCCGCTTTGTTCAGCTCCGAGCGTGAGTCTTTGGCCACTTTGCTTTTCAGGCCGGGCTCCAGGTCGGCAAACTTGGCCAGCGGCTGCTTCTCAATCAGCTTGATGACGTGCCAGCCGTAGGGCGTCTGCACGGGCGCCGAAATGTCGCCGGGTTTCTGCAGCTTGAAAGCCACTTCCTCGAAAGAGGGAATCATGCGGCCGGTGCCGAAGGGCGGCAGCTCGCCCCCGTTGGCGGCCGAACCGGCGTCTTCCGAGAATTGGGCCACGAGCTTATCCCAGTTTTCACCCTTTTTCAAGCGGCTGTACAGCTCATCAATTTTCTTCTTGGCGGTGATAGAATCCGACTTGGGCGCGTTGGCGTTCATCCGAATCATGAGGTGGGCCACCTTGATTTCGCCCTGTGCGGCGCGCTTGTCGTTCACCTTGATGAGGTGGTAGCCGAAGCGCGTGCGAATGGGCTGTGACACCTGCCCCACGGGCGTTTTATAAGCCGCCGACTCAAACGGATACACCATCTGCATGGCCGTGAAGTAGCCCAGCTTGCCACCATTCTCCTTGGCCGAAGGGTCTTCGCTGTTGGCGCGGGCCAGTTGGCCAAAGTCTTCGCCGGCCAGCGCCTGCTGCCGCAGCTTGACAGCCTTCTGGTAAGCCGCCAGCGTATCCTGCGGCGTCGCATCGGGCGCCACGCGGATGAGGATGTGCGAGGCGTTCACCTCCTGGCTCATGCGGTCGTAGGCCTCGCGCACCAGTTGGTCGGTCACGCTCTTCTCCGTGAGGTAGGGCTGGGCCAGCTGCTGGCGGTAGCCGTCCAGCTCGCGTTTGAAGGCTTGGGTAGTGTCGAGGCCGCGCTGCTCAGCCTCCAGCACCTTCAGGCGGAAGTTGGTGTAGAGGTCGAGGTAGTCGTTGACGCTCTGGCGGGTGCCGTAGTCGGGCGCCGAGCTGTTGTTTTTGCGGTACACATAGGCAAACTCGTTGGCCGGCACCGGGTAAGTGCCCAGCGTCTCGACCACGGGCCCGGTGGCGGTAGAAGCCACAGCGGCCGTAGCAGCCGGTTTGGAGGTCTGGCAGCCAGCCAGCAGCGTAACGACGGCCGCGCCGGCGTACAGAATGCGTTTGTGCATATATAAAGTAGGAGAAAACAAAAACGTCGGCGGGAAAGAAGTCAGCCGCGCGGGCATAAAATTACCGGTGCGAAATTAACTAATTTCCGGACGGAAAGAAAGGTGCCCGTTATGAGGGGAGGGTGAAAAGCAAAACGGTCATGCTGAGCGCCGCCGAAGCATCTCTACCGTGCCAGTAACTGATTACTTCGGCACGCGAAATGCTTCGGTGGCGCTCAGCATGACCGTCCGCAACGAATAGCCTTGCTAAGCTAGGTGCTTGCTCAAGTGGCACACCGTGTGGTTGCCGCGAGTGAAAAACTCCACCCGGTCCATGAGCCGGTTCACCAAGGCCATGCCCATGCCGCCTTTGCGGCCTTCTTTGATGTAAGCCCGCAAATCGGGCGATTGGTGGGCGCCGGGCAGGTAAATGGTGTCGCCATTATCCGCAATTTCCACGTTCAATTCGTGCTTCTCAAAGGCCAGCTCCAGGTCCAGAAACTGGGTTTCGTCCTCGCCGTTGGCATGGATAATGAAATTGGCCACGACTTCATCAATGGCGAGCACCACTTGGTTTATCGTGATTTCGGGCAGCTGACGGCTGTTGAGGTAGTTCCGCACGAAGTCCCGCACCTCTTGGAGGTGGCTGCGGGAGCAGGCAATGCGGAGAGAGGATTTCACGTGGGAAGTGTTGAATGTTGGGGGTTGAATGTTGAGTGAATAGTTGTGTAAAACACGGGCCAAAGCCCCTATTAACTCAACGTTCTACCCTCAACACTCAAAACGTAAGTTTATGCGGCTTCGGCTTCGGCGGCGCTGGGCACGATGGTCATCAGCGCATCCAAGCCCAGGATTTCGAAGACGTTGAACACCTTTTCCTGCATGTTGAAGAACACCAGCTTCACGTTGGCATCCTGGAAACGCTGCAGGTGGGAAATAAATACACCCAGTCCGGCCGAGGAAATGTAGCTCAGCTTGGCGCAATCAATCAACACCTTGCGGTAGTTCAAAATATCGGGTTTAGCCAGCTCAGTATCAAGGACAATGGCGGAGCTGGCGTCCAGCTCGCCATCGAGCAGGAGGGTAAGCGTATCAGCGGAGGGTTGAGCAGTTACTTTCATAATGAGGTCGATACGTCAGGCCAACGGCAGGGGTTGGGCCGACTTGAATTTAATGACCAGCAGGGTCTGGTCGTCGTGAATCGGATGCCCGTGCGTAAAGCCGTTGAGGTCGTCGAGGATGAAGTTCTTGATGTCTTCGGCTTCCTGGAAATAACTCTCTTCAAGGCGCAGCTTCAGGCGGTCTTCGCCGTATTCGTCGGTGCCGTCGCCGCCGCGGGCTTCCACAATGCCGTCGGTGTAAATCACCATCACATCGCCAGGGCTGTAGTCGTAAAACTGGTTTTTAATGTGTTTTTCGTAGCTCTCGTTCCGAATGATGCCCAGCCCAAGGCCCTGCGACTCGAAGTAGAACACCTCCTCGCGCAGGGCGTGGTAGTAGAGCGTGTGGCAATGCCCGGCGCGGGCAAATACGAAGCCACCCTGCTCATAATCAATGATATAGAGCGAGGAAGTGATGAATGATGATTTTTCGAGGCAATGCGTCAGGGCCGTGTTGGCCTGGGCCATGAAGCGGCTGGGCACCGGGAATTTGTCGCGCTCGTTCTTGGCCAGCGGGTTTTCCTGCATCAGCGAATGGAAAATCCCTTTCATCTGGGCCATGTGGAAGGCGGCCGTGACGCCCTTGCCGCTCACGTCGCCGATGATGACGGCCAGCCGCCGGCCCGGCAGGTGCAGGAAATCGTAGAAGTCGCCGCCCACCTCCTTGGCCGCCAGCGAGTGCGAGCTGATTTCGAACCAGTTGTCGGTGGGCAGGTTCTTCGGAATGAGGCTGTCTTGCACCTGCGAGGCGATTTTCAGCTCTTCTTGGGTGCGTTGGTTGGCCAGGGAGGTGCGCACCAGCTCCAGGTTCTCGATGCTGAGCACGGCCTGGCTGGTGAAGGTTTGCAGAATGCTGAGGTCCTCGCGGTCGAAGGTGTGCGGCTCCAGCTTCAGCAGGTAGAGCATGCCGTAGTTGAAGTGCAGGCCGCGCAGGGGCAGTTGCAGCAGCGAGCGGTAGTGCTGCGACGTGCCCTCAAAGCCGACGCGGGCATTCAAGTCGTTGGTAATGAACTCCCCCTCGGGCAGGTCGTGGCCCTGCAGGCGGGTGCGCATGGCATCGGCCAGGGCCGGGGGGAGGTTGTAATACTGCGTGGCATCGGCCGCGTCGATGCCGGCGTGGCTAGGGTCGAGGTCAAGCCAAGCCGCGTCGGCCTGCACCGTCTGCACCGCCGATTCGAGCAGGATGTGGTACACTTCGGCCGTGGTCTGGCCGCGCTGAATAATCTGGGTGAGGCGCTGCAGGCGGAGAATCTCGTTGCGCCGCTGCTCGATGACGTCGGCAATGGGCATGTTAAAAAATGTGACCAGCAGGCCCATCAAGGCATAGAAGGCCGAGAAGAAGGCCGTAAGCAGCAAAAAAGCGTGCTGCGGCTGCGGCGCAATCAGCTGCGGGTCGACCTGCGTGACGCGGAAGTATTGCACGAATACCAGCACGCTGAACAGCAGCCCGGCCTGCAATAGCACTGCCCGCCATTTTTCGCGCTGGCTGAGGTAGGCCACCCATTTCTGGTGCCCGCTCAGGTAGATGCCGTATAGGCCCAGCAGCACCACGATGGGGATGGCCAGGTAGTTAGGCGGGTTCACGCCCACGAGCCGGAACAGCAGCGTGGCGCCCAGTAGCACTTCAAAGATGGTCCATTCGCGCTGCAGCCGGGCCGAGGAGCGGAACAGCACGAGCGCCCGCCACGCATAGTTGGTGCGGGCCAGGAAAATGACGAACAAACCCAGGTTGAGCGTGTAGATGCTCGTGAACAGGATGCTGTTGCTGTTCAGGCCCGAGTCCTGGCTCAGCAGCCGCTCCAGCAGGTGCAGGCCAATGCAGCCCAGCGCCAGCAAGCCCGGCCCCGTGAGCAAGCGCCTGAGCAGCCGGATGAACGCCTGGCCCTGCAGCGGCGAGGGCTGGTAGCGGTAATAGAGGAACGCGCCCAGCACGAAAGCACCCTGCGCCAGCTGCGTAGTCCATTGCGGCCAGCTGCCGCCCAGCCACGGCCCGGCCCCCGAGTGGCTCAGGGCACTCAGCAGCAGCAACAGCCAGCTAAGGGCGGTAAGCGGCAATAAGAAAGAGCGTAAGCGTTGAGCCACAGACAGAAACCAGGAATAACACAAGCACACCAGCCCGTCGCGTCGCAGGCGGCGCTCAACCGGCGTGCAAGATACAATCGCGGGGACAAAACCATGTCCAATATTATGGCCCCACCAAGAAGCCCCGTCAGCGTAGACTGGCGGGGCTTCCTGTACGTCAGGCTGCTATATAGGCGGCGTTAGCGGCTCGAATAATTCGGGGCCTCGCGGGTGATTTGCACATCGTGCGGGTGCGATTCGCGCAGGCCCGCCCCGGTGATGCGCACGAACTGCGCCGCCTGCAGGGCCTCGATGTTGGCGGCACCCACGTAACCCATGCCAGCCCGCAGGCCGCCCGCCAGTTGGTAAATTACCTCCGAAACATTGCCCTTAAAGGGCACGCGGCCCACAATGCCCTCGGGCACCAATTTCTTCACGTCGTCCTCAGCGTCCTGGAAGTACCGGTCCTTGCTGCCGTCCTCCATGGCCTCCACCGAGCCCATGCCGCGGTAGGATTTGTACTTGCGGCCTTCATAAATGATGAGGTCGCCGGGGGCTTCCTCGGTGCCGGCCAGCAATGAGCCGACCATCACGGCGGCGGCGCCACCGGCGAGGGCCTTCACGAGGTCGCCCGAGAACTTGATGCCGCCGTCGGCCACCAGCGTCACGCCGGTGCCTTCGAGGCCTTTCGCGGCTTCGAGCACGGCCGAGAGTTGCGGGACGCCGATGCCGGCGATGATGCGCGTGGTGCAGATGGAGCCCGGACCCACGCCCACTTTCACGCAGTCAGCGCCGGCATCGGCCAGGGCCTTGGCGCCGGCGGCGGTGGCCACGTTGCCGGCCATCACGTCCAGGTTGGGGTAAGCGGCTTTGATGGCGCGCACGGCATCCATCACGCCTTTGGAGTGGCCGTGGGCGGTATCGAGGCTCACGATATCCACGCCGGCTTCGACCAGAGCCGCGACGCGCTGGAGCAGGTCGGGCGTGACGCCCACCGCGGCGCCTACGCGCAGGCGGCCGAGGTGGTCCTTGCTGGCGTGCGGCGAGCGGCGGCGCTTGCGGATATCCTTGTAAGTCATGAGGCCGGCAAGGCGGCCGTCGGCGTCCACCAGCGGGAGCTTGTCGACTTTGCTATCGGTGAGCAACTCTTCGGCCGCGGCTTGGTCGATGCCGGCGGGGGCCGTTACGAGGCGGCTCAGGGGCACCATCACCGTCGTCACGGGCTGGCTCATGTCCTTCTCGAAGCGCAGGTCACGGCTGGTGAGGATGCCTTCGAGGACGTGGCCGCCATTCACCACCGGAATGCCGCCGATGTTGTGCTTGCGCATCAGCTGGCGGGCGTCGGCCAGGGTGGCGGTGGGCGGTAGAGTGAAGGGGTCCTGAATCAGGGCCGACTCGCTGCGCTTCACGCGGCGCACCTGCTCGGCCTGCGCCTTGATGGACATGTTCTTATGAATGATGCCCAGGCCGCCTTCCTGCGCCAGCGCAATGGCCATGTCCGACTCCGTGACGGTGTCCATGGCCGCCGAAATCAGCGGGGTTTGCAGCCGGATGTTGTTGGTGAGGTGGGTGCCGGTGTCGCAGTCGCGGGGCAAAACCTCGGAGTACGCTGGCAGCAGCAGTACGTCGTCGTAGGTGAGGGCCTCGAAGGCAATTTTGGGGGTTGCGGAATCCGCCATGGCAAAAGGGGTTGGGGGTTGGGGCCTTTTGCCAGTCAAAGGTACGGCGGGAAGTTGGGTTGGAAACCCGCTTTCCCACTGACCTGTGATTATTCTTTGGTGAATTTGCCGTTGCCCACCGCGCCGCCGGCCGTGAGGCGCGACAGGTACAGTCCCGCCGCCAACCGGCTCACGTCCACGCGCTGGCCGTTGCGCACGCGGGTGCGCAGCACGGCACGGCCCCGCACATCGGTTATTTCAAGCTGCGCCTCTTCGGTGAGCGTAGCGGGCAGCGACACACGCAACTCGCGGGCGGCCGGGTTGGGGTAGAGGCTGACGCTCAGTGTTTGGGCCGGACGCGCCGCGGTGGTGGTGGCGGGCGCATACAGCCAGGAGTAGCCAGCTGGAAACTCGCGCCGCCAGAACCACTCGGCGTGCTGGCCGTCGGCGCGGGTGTTGAAATTGAGGTTGGCGGCCGGCACGCCGCCGCGCTGCAGCGAGTCGCGCAGGGCCTGCATCTGGGGCACCATGGTGGTGCTTTCGGTGGTGCCGCTCATGAAGTAAAAGCGGGTGTTGGGGTTGGCCGGGTGTAGATGGGCGTAGGCGGCTAATTGCTGATAGGCAAACCAGTAAGCGGGCGAAAACGACGCCACTTTGCCAAATACCGACGGGTTGCGCAATGCCGCGTAAGTGGCAATGAGCCCGCCCATGCTGGAGCCGCCGATGCCGGTGTTCTCGCGGCCCGGCAGGGTGCGGTAGTTGGTATCGATGTATGGCTTGAGGGTTTGGACTAGGAAATCGACATACAAATCGCCCTGGCCGCCGCCGTAGGTCGGGTTGTTCCAAGGCGAGTATTCGTCGAGGCGGTTCGGGCCATTATCCACGGCTACTACGATGCAGCCGGTGGGGTCCTGGCCGCTGGCGGCCAATTGGTTCAGGGCCTCGTCCACGCCCCACTCGCCAGCAAAAGCCGTGGCGGCATCAAATACATTCTGGCCATCCTGCAAATAGAGCACTGGGTAGCGGCGGCCGCTGCTGGCGTAGCCGGGCGGCAAATAGAGCCACACGCGCCGGGTGCGGCCCAACTGTGGCATGGCGAAGGCGGTCGAAATCACGCTCACGTTGGCGGCGGCCGTGGAGGTGCCGGTGCCGGGCGTGCCGCCGGCCAAGTCTTCCCAGTTCAGCACCTGGCAGGGCACGGTGGCCGCGCTGCTGCCGAAGGTATAGGTGCGGTTGGGCACCGCGCCGTTCGTGGCATTGGTTTCGACGGCGGCCCAGGAGCCGCGCGTAAACTTGTATTCCATGGTACCGGTGGCGGCGGGCAGCGTGATTTGGTAGCTGCCATCGGCGTTGTGTGTGAGGGCGTGGGCCGCGCTGCCGGGGTTCCAGCTATTGAAAGTGCCCGCGATGTAGAGGGTGGCATTGGCCGGCGTGTTGGCCGGTACCGCTGTGATTTTGAAGGTAACTTGGGCGTGGGCGGCGAAGCCGATGAGCGCCAGCAGGAGTGAGAAAAGCTTTCTCATGGCGTTGGGTGGGATTGGGAAGGATAAGGAATTGGGGCCGCGAAGGTACAGTGGGAGGCGTGGCTGGTGTAGAGACGCGACACTTCGCGTCTCGTCGTCTGCGCCGTATGGGTTCAATTCGGCGATAGTCGTTTAATCCCCTCGTTCAACGAAGAGACGCGAAGTGTCGCGTCTCTACACGAGGAATGCGCAGTTTGCCCGCAAACAATTCGTCACCTCAACCCGTCTTAGCACCTACCATTTCAATAACCGACTTATCATGTCTGATTCCCCTGCTAAAACTTGGTTCATTACCGGCGCCTCGTCCGGCTTCGGCGAAGCTCTAGCCGACTACGTGCTTGAAAAAGGCGACCGGGTGGCCGCCACCTTCCGCAAGCCGGAGCAAGCCGACGAATTCACTAAAAAGGCTGAAGGTCGCACTCTGGGCCTGGTGTGCGATGTGACCGACGAAGCCACCGTCAAAACCGCCATTGCCGATGCCATCGCCCAATTCAATCAGCTCGACGTCATCGTAAACAACGCTGGCTATGGCTCCATGGGTAGCATCGAGGAGGTGCCAGCCGAGGAAGTGCAGCGGCAGTTCGACGTGAACGTGTTTGGCGCGCTGCATGTGCTACGGGCCGTGCTGCCACAGCTGCGCCAGCAGCGTAGCGGCCACGTGCTCAACATCACCAGCATCGGCGGGCTGAAAACCTTCCCCGGCGTGGGCATCTACAATGCCTCGAAGTTTGCCCTGGAGGCCATCGGCGAGAGCCTGAGCCAGCAGGTGGGCCCGTTGGGTATTAAGGTGACGAACATCGAGCCCAGTGGTTTCCGCACGAAATGGGCTGGCGAGTCGGCCACCATTGCTGATACTAAAATCGATGATTACCAGGCTACCGTGGGCGAAAACCTGCGCGGCATCCAGGGCTACAGTGGCCGGCAGCCCGGCGACCCGGTGCGCGCTGCCAAGGCCATGTACGACGTGGTGCAGCTGGAGAACCCGCCGCTGCACCTGCCGCTGGGCAAAGCCGCGGTGAAAGGTGCGCGGGAGAAATTCGCCGGTATCGCCAAAGAGCTGGAGCAGTATGCCGAAGTGGGCGACGCGGCCGATTTTCCGGCCGGGGAGTAGCGCTGGTTGCTAAATAACAACGGTCAGGCTGAGCGCCGCCGGAGCATCTCTACTGCGCCGTTTGTCATGCTGACGAAGGAAGCAACCTAGCACGTTTGCCTAATTAGCGGCGCGCCGGTGATAAGGTCCTTCGCTTTGCTCAGGATGACGAACGGCGCAGTAGAGATGCTCCGGCGGTGCTCAGCCTGGCCGCTTTTAAATGAATTCTTAAACCAAATCCTGCTGCCCGCCCGGCGTATCTTCGCCCCATGCCGCATTCCACCAACGACCACCGCGCCGCTTCCTGGGAAGACTTGCAGCGCCTGCTGTTTCAGGACACCTGGGACGCGCGCATCGGGCGGTTTCGGTCGCCGTTTGTGTACCGGGGCAGCCGCTCGCGGCATTATTTGCTGAACACCAGCCTGCAGCGCCTCGGCGGCGAATACCAAAACCTGGAGCACCACCTGCTGCGCAACTTCCGCAAGTATGCCCGCGACACGCCCATGCCCGTGGTGGGCGCCAGCACCTGGGACTGGCTGGCCCTGGCCCAGCACCACGGCCTGCCCACCCGCCTGCTCGACTGGACGTACTCGCCCTACGTGGCCCTGCACTTCGCCACCGACGACCTCGACGCCTACCACGAAGACGGCATCGTGTGGGCCCTGAACTACGTGAAAGCCGCCGAGCACCTGCCCGAACGCCTCCGCCAGGCCCTTCGCCAGGAAGGCTCCAACGTCTTCACTTCCGAGCTGCTCCAGCCCGAAAGCAGCAGCCTGGACGAGCTCGAAGAGCTACAGGCCGAGCCCTACGTGCTGTTTCTGGAGCCGCCCAGCCTCGATGCCCGCATTGTGCACCAATACGCCTTGTTTTCGCTGATGAGTACGGCCGAAAGCGTACTGCACGACTGGCTGTCCGCCCGCCCCGAACTGTATTTCCGCATCATCATTCCTGCCGAGCTCAAGTGGGAAGTGCGCGACAAGCTCGACCAGGCCAACATCACCGAGCGGGTGCTGCTGCCGGGCCTCGGTGGCCTCAGCCGCTGGCTGCACCGCCACTACTCGCCCCGCACCGACGGCCGTAGCTTTCTGGATGAGAACGAGATGCGTTAGGAAAAACGGATAAAACAGCACGTCATACTGAGCGCAGCCGAAGCATCTCTACCGCGCAACTAATCCTTTCGCTTAGATTACTGCTGCAGTAGAGATGCTTCGGCTGCGCTCAGCATGACGGTTTTTCTCTACCGCTTCACTGTCCTAGCCGCTTCTTCGTGAGCCGCGTCGGAATGTGTTCCATCGGTTTATCGGGCCAGGGGTGGCGGGGGTAGCGGCCCTTCAAATCCTTGCGCACCTCGAAATAGCCTTTCTCCCAGAAGCTGCGCAGGTCGCGCGTCACCTGCGCCGGCCGGCCGCCGGGCGACAGCAGGTGCAGCAGCAGCGGCACGCGGCCAGCGGCCACGGCAGGCGTTTCCGTCAGCCCAAACAACTCCTGTAGCTTAACGGCCAGCACAGGCGCAGCGGGGTCGCTGTAATCGAGGCTGATGTGTGAGCCGCTGGGCACTTCCAGCGCGGCCGGGGCGAGGCGGTCGAGCTCCTGGCGCTGGTTCCAGCCGCCGGGCAGGCGGGAGAGAAGCGGGTCGTAAAGGTCGAGGCGCTGCACCTGGTCGAGGGTTTTGAGGCCGGTGAGGTGCGGTCCGAGCCAGTCAGCCAACTCCTGCGCCAGCGTGGCATCATCGAAAGCGGGCCAGGGCTCTGAAGACTCAGTGGCCGGGAAATGCTGCCGCAGAAACTCCAGCCGCTGCTGCAGCTGGCGGGCGGCGGGCGTCCAGTTTAGCTTGCTCACGCCGGCTTCCTGCAAATAATCGAGCAGGGCCCGCGCCACCAGCGCCGCCTCGGGCTGGCCGATGACCTTTTCATCGAGCAGCAAGGCTCCCAGCCGGCGCACGCGGCGGCCGGTTACGCGCTGGGTGGTGGCGTCGTAGCGCACTTCGTCGGTGGTCGTAATCTGGTCGGCGAAGGCCAGTTCCAGCTCATCCTGCCCCAGCGGCGCGGCCAGCGTAGCGCGCGGGGCCGAGGCCGTGCCCGCCAAATGGGCCACCGCGAAAAACGTGGCCTGCGGGTCCACATCCGTCGTGTTCAGGCTCACGCGCTGGCCAGTCACGAGGCGGAGGCGGTCGTGGGTTTCGCGCTGGGCCAGCCGGTCAGGGTAGGCCAGCGCCGTGAGCAGCCCGACTGGAGCATCAGCCAGCTGGTTGGAGGAGCTGGCGGTTTTGCCCAGACGGCTGGTGAGGTTGCGGGCCACGTCGCGCACGCGTTGCAGGGTGGCATGGTGCAGGGCCAGGCCCGGGAGGGGCGGCCGCCCATTGCCGAGGGCTTCAAGGCGCAGGCGAAGGTCGGGCGGGGCGGGGCGCGTGTCGGTGGGGGCGGCCCAGCGCAGCAGGTCGCGCTCGGCCAGCAGCGCAGCCAACGAAGCCGCCGCCACGCCGTGGCCCAGCTCCTGCCCGCGCACCACGAGGTGGCCCAGACGCGGCGGCAGGCCCAGCGCCGCCAGTTGGCGGCCGTGGGCCGTGGGCTTTGCCGTTGCATCATTGGACACCAAAGCACCCAGTCGCAATAGCAAGTCCTGCGCTTGCGCAAACGCGGCGGTGGGCGGCACATCCAGCCAGCGCAGACTGGTGGGCTCGGCGGCACCCCAGAGGGCCAGTTCCAGGGCGAGGCTGCTGAGGTCGGCGGTGTGGATTTCGGGCGGGCGGTGGGCGGGCAGCAGGTGGTGTTCGGCTTCAGTCCAGAGGCGGTAGCAGGTGCCGGGCGCTAGGCGACCGGCGCGGCCCCGGCGCTGGTCGGCAGCGGCGCGGGCCACGGGCACGGTTTCCAAAGTTGTGAAGCCGGTGCGCGGCACAAAGCGCGGCACCCGCGCAAACCCGCCGTCAATCACCACCCGCACGCCCTCGATGGTGAGGCTGGTTTCGGCAATGCTGGTGGCCAGAATGACCTTGCGCCGGCCTGCCTTCGCGGGGCGCAGGGCGGCATCCTGGGTTTCGAGGGGCAATTCGCCGTGCAACAGGTGCAGGTCGATGTTATCGGGCAATGATTCGAGCTTGCGGGCGCTACGCTGCAAATCGCCCACGCCGGGCAGAAAAACCAAGACGTCGCCCTCAGCGTGCGTGCTCAACGCGACGCGCACTTGCGCGGGCACCAGCTCAGCCAGCCGCTCATTGGGCTTGTTGGGTAGGCTCGACGCGCGGCGCGGGTCGAGGTAATGCGTGTCAATTGGATACAAAAAACCGGCCGACGACACCACCGGCGCCGGCAGCCATTGCCCCAGCCGCTGGGCTTCGAGCGTAGCACTCATTATCAGAATGCGCAGCTCGGGCCGCAGCACAGCCTGCGCATCCAGCGCCAGCGCCAGGCCCAAATCTGCGTTTAGGCTCCGCTCATGAAATTCATCGAACACCACGGCCGCCACGCCTTCCAGCGCGGGGTCGTCCTGAATCATGCGGGTGAGAATACCTTCGGTGATGACTTCCACGCGGGTTTCCGGGCTCACCTTGCTGTCGAGGCGCACGCGGTAGCCGATGGTGCGGCCCACGGGCTCGCCCAGCAGCTGGGCCAGGCGGGCGGCGGCCCCGCGCACCGCCAGTTGGCGCGGTTCCAGCACCAGGATTTTATCGTCGGGAGCGCGCCACTCGGCGGCCAATAGCTCCAGGGGCACCACGGTGGTTTTGCCCGCGCCGGGCGGGGCTTCCAGCACCACGCGGCTGTTGGCCGCCAGCGCCGCCCGGAGTTCGGGCAGGGCTGCGATAATGGGCAAATCGGGCAGTGGCGGCAGGGCAAAGGGCTTATTCACCCGCCAAAATTACACCCGCTGCATGGGCCACAGCTCCACGCTCACGGGGCCGCCCGCGTGCACCACCGGCGCGCCGGCGGGCGTGGGCAGGCCGTGGCTTTCTATCAGGCTCGATTCGTAGTGGAGCACCTGCGCCGAACTCAGGGGCCAGGGCTGGTGCGCCACCCGGCCGCGGTAGAGCTTGGTTTGGGCCTTATTACTGGCGTAAAGGGCATACCGCTCGGTGAGAAAGAAGGCCAGCGAGCCCGGCTCGGCCGGCGGCAGGGGCGCGCCAATTTTCCAGGTGGCGCGGAAATGCGCGGCCGCCGCCCCGCCGTGGGTGCGCCGGGCCGTGAACTGCCGAAGCTGGGCGCTGGGGCTTTCCATGCGCATGTCGGCCCGCAAATAGGGCAGGTGAAAAAACGTGCGCGCCGTCCACACCGCCAGCGGACTGGTGGCATCGAGCGAGAAAAACCACACGCCGGGCACGCCATCGAGGTGAACATAAGCGCGCACGTTCAGCTCCAGAAACTCATCGACGCCCGGCACCGGCGGAGTCACCCGCGTCCGCACCTTGGCCATCTGAAAGGGCACCACCGCCAGCCAGGCCATGCCGTCGTGCGTGTCGATGCGCAGACGCGGCGGCAGGTGCGCCTGCAGCAGCTCGGCCGGCACCGCCCAGTGCATAAAGAGCAGCTCGCGCCACTCCTGCCGCAGCAGGGGCGTGCCCATAGGCCGCTCGCGCAGGGCCAGCCGGTCGGCCAGGGTGGGGGCATTCGGGTCGGTGAGCGCAGGCGGGACAAATGCAAAATCAGGCATGGGCAGAAGCTGGTTGTGCCTCTACAACGGATTTTGGCCCCAAACGATTGGGAAATTTTCCTCAGAGTCGTTCCATTCAACTACTTGAAAATTCAGGCTGTCATGCTGAGCGCAGTCGAAGCATCTCTCCCGCGATGGTAAACCCTGTTTATTTGGATTACTTGCACGGTAGAGATGCTTCGACTGCGCTCAGCATGACGGTCTGAGATGTATTTTTTGCCTCAATAAGTCGGAAAAGCTGCGTCCACCTGCTCGGCCCAGGCAGCCACACCGCCGCGCAGGTTCAGCACGTTGGTGCGGCCCAGGCGGTGGCGTAGGTAGCCGGCCGCCTGGCCGGAGCGCACGCCGTGGTGGCAAATAACCACCACGGGGCCGTCCTGGCGGATTTCCTCAGCGCGGCGCGTCAACTCACCCAAGGGCAGGAGGTGGCTGCCGGGCAGGTGGCAGTAGTCGTATTCTTCGGGTTCGCGCACGTCGATGAGCTGCAGGTCGTCGCCGGCTTGCAGGCGGCGGTGCAGCTCTTCGGGGCTGATTTCGAGGGAAGCGCTTTCCATAGGCGAGTGTTTTGAGGTCGTAAAAGTAGGGGCGTGGCTACCTTGCGGCTCCGCTTCTTCCTTTCCTGTGGCTGCGCTGTTTTACTTTTTTATGTCCGCCGTAGCGGCTGCCATCAAATCGGCCGACCCGATAGAGGTGGCCGGCGTGCTCACGGGCGTGGCCTGCGTGTGGCTGGCAGCCCGCAATTCCATCTGGAATTTCCCCGTTGGCATCCTCAACGGCGCACTCTATACCGTGGTGTTCTGGCAAAGCCGGCTGTATTCCGATGCGGGCTTGCAGCTGGCCTTCATTGCCTTGCTGGTGTATGGCTGGGTGATGTGGCTGCGCGGCGCCGATACCGACGCGGCGCCGCTGCCCATTACGCGCACGCCCTGGCGCCTGGCGGCCGGGCTCGCGGTGGCGGGCCTGCTCTATGCGCTGGGCGCGGGCTTTTTGTTCTCCAACCATACCGATGCCGCCCTGCCGTATTGGGACAGCAGCACCACGGCCATCAGCCTGGCGGCGCAGCTGCTGCTCTCGCGCCGCCACCTCGAAAACTGGCTGCTCTGGATTGGCGTCGACGTGGCCTACGTGGGCATGTACTGGCACCGCCACCTCTACCTCACCAGCGGCCTTTACGCCGTGTTTCTGGGGCTGGCGGCTTATGGCTACTGGCAGTGGCGACGCGACATGGCGGCCCTGGCCAAGGTTGTCACGCACTAATATTTAAGGGATTAAGGTGGTACATGCCTATAAAGTCATGGCGATGTGCAATCTTTGGCCGACTGTGTAGCCCGGAGGCACCCGCGTTAGTCCACCCCCTAACGTCTCTGCGCGGCTGCCCGGGCTCCTTTCCACCCCTGCCTCCCGCCCCCTGCTTTGCTGCGCATTTCCCTTACCGGCCCCGAATCCACGGGCAAAACGACGTTGGCTGCCCAGCTGGCGGCGCACTACGGCACGTCCTTCGCCCCCGAGTTTGCCCGCGAATACCTAGCCGATTCCGGCCCGCACTACACGCTCGAAGACCTCGAAGAAATTGCCCGCGGCCAGCTCCAGGCCGAGGCCACGGCCGAAGCTCACGCCCACCGCTTGGTGTTCAGCGACACCGACTTGCTGGTGATTAAAATCTGGGCCGAGCACTCCTTTGGCATCTGCCCCGAGTGGATACTGCGCCGCATCGACCAGCAGCAGTACGACCTGGTGCTGCTCATGGGCGTAGACCTGCCCTGGCAGCCCGACCCGCTGCGCGAGCACCCCCACCTGCGCCAGCAGTTCTACGACCTCTACCTGCGGGAACTGCGCGAGCGGATGTCCAACTTTGCCGAAATTTCGGGCGATGCGGCCCGGCGCTTTGCCCAGGCCCGCTTTCTGGTTGATGAGCTGCTGGGCAGTGCCGCACCGTCAACCCTTTTGAAGGAACCATCCATGCCCAATACCTCCGCCCAATACACCCTCGAAAGCCCGTCGTGCCGGGCCACCTTCGCCGCCCACGGCGCCGAACTCACCAGCCTCGTCACCGTGGCCGACAACCTCGAATACGTGTGGCCCGGTGACCCCGCCGTGTGGGCCCGGCACGCGCCCGTGCTTTTCCCGCTGGTGGGCCGCCTGCCCGATGACCTGTACCACTACCAAGGCCGCGACTACAAGCTGCCGCAGCACGGTTTTGCCCGCGACCAGGAGTTTACCGTGCTGCGCCACGACGCCACCGAGCTGGCCTTCCGCCTGCAACACGACGAGACGACCCAAACCATCTTCCCCTTCGCCTTCGAGCTGACCATCACCTACACCCTGCGCGACACGCAGCTTACCGTGCGCTGGGACGTGCGCAACCCCGCCGCCGACCAGCCGCTGCTCTTCAGCATTGGCGGGCACCCGGCTGTGCGCTGCCCCCTGCTGCCGGGCGAAGTTTTCGAGGATTATTACTTTGAATTCGACCACCCCGTGACGCTAGAGCGGCACTTGCTGCAGGGCGGCCTGCTCACTGGCGCCACCGCCCCCGTGCTGAACGAGGAGCAAGAGCTACCGCTGAGCTACGACTTATTTGCCGACGACGCGCTGGTGTTCAAGCACTACGATTTCACCAGCCTCACGCTGCGCTCGCGCAAATCGGCGCATTTCGTGCGCTTCCGCTTCGATGGTTTTCCCTACCTTGGCCTCTGGACCAAAGGGCCCGGCGCCGGTTTCGTGTGCGTCGAGCCCTGGCACGGCATCGCCAGCCCTACCGGCGAGCCCGGCGAGCTGCGCGACAAAGAAGGCATCCTCACACTGCAGCCAGGCGAGGTGTTCTCGGCCGCGTTCAGCATTGAGGTGGGGTGAGGTAGATAGTCGGAGACGACTTCATCGAGAGTGAAACGTCATGCTGAGCGCAGCCGAAGTATCTCTACCGCAGTAGTAAATCCAAAAGGATTAGTTGCGCGATAGAGATGCTTCGGCTGCGCTCAGCATGACGTTTCAATTTAAAACATTTCATGTCCGATTCGCTCCTAATCCAGCCCATCACCCCTGAAGCTACCTACGCTCTGCGCCACGAGGTGCTTTGGCCCGACCAGCCGCTGGCCTACGTGATGATTGCTGAGGACGCGGACGGCCACCATTTTGGGGCCTTTCGGCACGGCGAGTTGGTAGCCGTCATCTCCCTATTTGTAACGGGTGCGGAGGCGCGCTTCCGCAAATTTGCCGCCCGGCCCGATTGCCAGCGGCAGGGCATCGGCAGCCAGCTGCTGTGCCACGTTTTTGAGGAAGCCCGCCGGCTGGGCGCCGCGCACATCTGGTGCGATGCGCGGCAGGACAGCGCCGCGTTTTACGCCCGGTTTGGCATGCAGCCGGAGGGGGAGATATTCTACAAAGGGCCCGTGGCCTACGTGCGCATGGTGTGCGCGCTGTAGACTACGGGCCCTTTGGAATTAACTTAAAAAAAGCCTCAGACGCCAATACGGCGGCGGTTGTATTCAGGCTCCCAGTCGTTGATGGGACGCGAAATGCCGGGCGGCAGGTCCAGGTCGGGCAGGCCGGGGTCGTGCGGTTCGCCGCCGTCGTCGTCACCGTCGGAAGGCGGGGGCGGAGGCAGCACGCGCCGACGGCCCGGCATGGCCAGCACAAACAGAAAAAAGGCGCAGAAAGCAACGGCGTAGACGAGGCTGAACATGGCGAAGGCAGCTAAATCGGGACGGAACCTTGAAACGCAGGTTCCCGGTGCGGCGTTGCGCCGCCCACGTCCCTAAATTAACTGACAGTCAGCAAACGTTCACGCTCCGGGCCCGGGAATAAGATAAAAAATGATGCCCGGTGCCCGAGGTGCTACCTTTGCGGCATGTTTAGGGGTGCTGATGTGGTGCAAGACATTGGCTGAGATGATACCCATCGAACCTGAACCGGGTAATGCCGGCGCAGGGAACAAACAATCCGCGGACGTTTCCGCTGCCGCTCCGACCCCTGGGGCGACGGCGCGTTCTATTTTTACCCGTTCACTTTTTTGAAAACTGTACTGCTTGCTAGCGCCGCCCTCGTGGGGTTGGCTGCCCCGGCCTGGGCCCAGCAACCCGCTCCGCCCGATACCACCAAACTGCGCCGCATCCTGACGCCCGAAGCGGTGGTGACCGCCACCCGCGCTACCGACAAAACCGGCACCGCTTACCAAAACGTGAGCCGCAAAGAGCTGCAGGCCCGCAACTTTGGCCAGGATATTCCTTATCTGCTCGACCAGACGCCGAGCGTGGTCACCACCTCCGACGCCGGCACCGGCGTGGGCTACACCGGCATCCGCATTCGTGGCACCGACGGCACCCGCATCAACGTGACGCTGAACGGCGTGCCGGTGAACGAGGCCGAAAGCCACGGCGTGTTTTTCGTCGATTTGCCGGATTTGGCCTCCTCCACCCAAAGCATTCAGGTGCAGCGCGGGGCCGGGCCCAGCACCAACGGCGCGGGCGCCTTCGGGGCCAGCCTCAACGTGGAAACCCTCGGCCTACGGCCCAAGGCCTACGCCGAAGTCAACAACTCGGCCGGCTCTTTTGGTACCTGGAAATCGACCATTATGGCCGGTACTGGGCTCATCAACGGCCACTTTTCGGTAGATGCCCGCGCCTCGCGGGTGCAGAGCGACGGCTACGTGGACCGCGCCTCGTCGCGGCTGCGGTCGCTGTACCTGACCGGCACGTATTCTGACGAGAAGACGCTGCTGCGCGCCCTCGTCCTCACCGGCTACGAAACCACCTACCAAAGCTGGTACGGCCTGGCCGACTCGCTGCTGCACCGAAACCGCCGCTATAACGAGGCCGGCACCGACTACGGCCAGCACCTGCCGGCCTATAAAAACCAGACCGACAACTACCAGCAGGACTACTACCAGTTCCTGATTTCGCGCCAGCTCGCGCCCGCGCTCAACCTGAGCGTGACGCCGTTCTGGACGCGCGGCGGGGGCTATTACGAGGAATACAAGGCCAACCAGGAGTTCGAGAAGTACGGCATCGGCGGGCCCGTGTACACCGCTGCCGGCGACACGTTCCGCACCACCGACGTCATCCGGCGGCGCTGGCTGAAAACCGACATGTACGGGGCCACCTTCGCCTTGCAGGCCCGGCCCACCAGCGGCCGCATCACCGAGGCCACGCTGGGCGGGGCCGTGGTGGGCTACCGGGGCCAGCATTTCGATGAACTGACCTGGGCCCAGCGCGGCACCTTCATTCCCGAAACCGGCACGCGTTACAACGACGAGCCCAATGCCCACAAGCAGGACATCAACGTGTATGGGCGGGTAAATGTGAGCCTGGCCGATAAGCTGGCTGGCTTCGTCGACCTCCAAAACCGCTATGTGCGCTACGAGCTGTACGCGCCCGACGGCCGCCCCAACGGCGCCAAGAGCCAGCAAACGACCCGTTTCACTTTCCTCAATCCCAAGTTCGGCCTCACCTACCAGCTGCGCCCCAGCACGCAGTTGTACGCTTCCTTAGCGCTGGCCCAGCGCGAGCCTACCCGCACTGACTATACCGACACGCCTGCCGAGCGCCGGCCCACCGCCGAGAAGCTGTTCAACTACGAACTGGGCCTGCGCCGCGCCACCGAGAAAGTGCAGGCCAACCTGAACTTCTACTACATGTACTACCGCAACCAGCTGGTGCTGAGCGGCCGCCTGGACGATGTGGGCAACGCCATTCACACCAACGTGGCCGAGTCGTACCGCCGCGGCGTCGAAGCCCAAATGACCTACCGCCCCGTGCCGGCCCTGAGCCTGACGGCCACCGCCACGGCCAGCCAGAACAAAATCAACAACTACACCGACTACCTGACCGACTACGACCAGGGCGGCGAAAAAGCCACCACTTACAAGGAAACCAACATTGCCTTCTCGCCCGGTTTCACGGCTGCTTACACCGTAGAGTACGAAGCCCTGCCCGGCCTGAAGCTGGCCACGCTGGCCCGCTACGCCGGCCGCCAGTACCTCGACAACACCAGCACTAAAACCCGTAGTATAGACCCCTACTACGTGCAGGACCTGCGCCTGCGCTACCTCTGGCACCCCCAAAAGCTGGGTTTGCAAGACGTAGAGCTGGCCGTGCTGGTCAACAACGTTTTTGCCGCCGAATACATGAACAACGGCTTCACCTACGGCTACGTGAGCGGCGGGCAAACCCAGTATTTCAACGCTTACTACCCGCAGGCCAAAACCAACTTCCTGGCCTCATTGAATCTTAGGTTCTAAACCACGGATTCATCCGGATTTTTCGGATTTAACGGATTTTTGCGGACAACTTCCAAGTACAGATTTGCAAAAAGGCCACTCATTTGAGTGGCCTTTTCTGTTGCATAGGCGGGCATTGATGGCAGTGCGCTATTAGCACCTCCGAAATCTGTGCAATCCGTTTAATCTGCTGAATCTGTGGTTCAGAAACTATGGTTCAGATAATCAGCCGCACGCCGCCCAACTCCGAAACCTGGTAGGGAAACCGGTCGCCGGGCGAGCCGATGAACATGAAGTTCTTGGGTATGTGCCACCGCTGCGACAGCTCCTCAATCAGGTCGGGTCCGAAGTGGCCTTCCAACGTCACGAACTCCACCTCAATCTGCTCATAGGCGCGGTCGAGCACCCGGATGTCGTTGAGGAGCTCCTCGGGATATTTCTCGCTGGGTTTCAGCAGCGTCACGATTTTGAGGCGGTTGGTAAACTCGTTTTCCACCACGTAGGTCATCACCTTGTTGAGGTTGGCCACGTTGTCGCCCTTCGTGAAAAACACGAATTCCTGCTGGGCCAGCTCCCGCAGCTGCCGCCGCACCTTGAGGCGCGCCAGCCGCGCCACCCGCGGCAAGTGCCGGGCCAGTGAATCGACGCCCGACAGCGCCAGTTTCAGAATGGCCGTCCGGTTGAGCATGATGCTGACGATGCCCAGGGCCGGCAGAAAGTATTCGAGGAACACAATGAGGTATTCGGGGTGAATCCGGACGTTGCCAAACAGCGCCACCAGCACCCCCAGCAGCGCCAGCGTCACCGTCAGCACGCCCGCGTACACGGGGCGCGGCAGGTTGGGCCGCTTGCCCTTCAGCAGAAAATTGCCGAGGGCAAACAAGGCCATTACCGACAAAAACGAGATGGTATACACGCCCGCCAGCGGCCCCAACTGCCCATTGGTGATGAGCAGCACCGACACGCACAACGCGAAAAAAGTAAGGAGAATGAAGTAGTTGCTGCCCCGTTTGTTCTCCTTCAGGAAAAACTGGGGCAGAATGCGGTCCAGCGTCATGCGCTTCATCAGCCCGCTCACGCCCACGAAGGAGGTGAGCACCGCCCCGCTGAGCACGGCCACGGCGTTGACGGAAATGAGCGTGCCCAGCCACGGCCCGCCCGTGACGGTGCCCAGGTACGAAAGCAGCGTTTCGGTGTGCTGGCCCACTTCCACCATGGGCAGCACCGCCACGGCCAGGAACGCAATGAGCGGGTTGAACACCGTGACCACCACCCACATGTTGCGCAGCGTTTTCTGAAACACGCCCCGGGCCTGCTCCTCCACGAAATTGGCGGAGCTTTCGAACCCCGAAATGCCCAGCATGGCCGCGCTAAACCCAAAAAACAGCGCATTCAGGATGCTGCCGCCCTTCACGGGCAGCGCAAAGTTGAGCGAGAGGTTGTGCAGGCCGTGGGTGGCCAGGTACCAGCCCGCCACGCCCACCAGCAGCGTCAGCGAGGCCAGATGGGTAATGAAAATGACGACGGCCACAATGGCCGATTCCGACATGCCCAGAATGGTGAGCGCCAGAAACAGCGCCAGCAGCCCCACGGTGGCCCCGATGATGGGCAGCCCGTGCCACAGCGTGTGCAAATAATGCATCGCCTCGTTGGCCGAAAGCACCGCCGTGGCCATGTAGGAGAGGATGGTAAGGCAGGCGGCCAGCGCGGCGTTGCGCTTGCTGGTGGTGTTGAGCAACACGTTGTAGGCACCGCCGTTGAGGGGCAGGGCACCCACCACCTCGCCGTATATTTTGCGGAACAGAAACAGCACTGCGCCCACCACCAGCAGCGCCAGCCAGGCGTATTGCCCGGCGTAGGAAATGGCCAACGCCGACACGTAGAGGCACGACGAGGAAATGTCGTTGCCGCAAATGGCGGTGGCCTCCAGCTCGTTGAGCTTTTTGGCGTGGGGGATGGGTAAGGGAGCGGACATGGCGCGGCAAGAGGGTCCGGGCCACTATACGGCGGGCGCCGGGGAGGGAGTTAAGCAGGCTGCTACTCCACCGCCAGCCGGCGCACCTGCCCGCCACAGCGCATCAGGTACACGCCGGCCGGCAGCCCGGCGGGCAGCACCAGCCGCGCCGCGCCCGTGGCATCGGCGGTGGCCGTGAGTAGCACCCGGCCCAGCGCGTCGAGCACGGAGATGGGCGCGCCGGGTGTGGCCCCGCTGAGGGTGGCTGCGCTGGCGGCAGGGTTGGGAAAGAGGGCGAGGGCTGGGCCGGTGGTGTGGCCGGCAGTGGTGGCCAGCGGGCCGGTGCCGCCGTTCAAATACAGTTTTACTACCCCGTTGGTGGTGTTGCTTGCAATCGCTAGGTCTAGGTCACCGTCGCCGTCCAAGTCTCTCGCTATTGTATACGGAGCGTTGCCGTTGCCTGCTACAACGCTTTGCGTACCACTGAACGAGCCATTGCCGTTATTGAGTCGTATGCTCACACTGCCGGTTGGCACACCGAAAGAAACGCCATTCGTGGCCAGCAAATCCAAATCGCTGTCGGCATCCACATCTGCTAGTATTACACTACCTGCGTAGCTACCTACATTGACCGTTTGGCTGGTGGTAAAAAGGCCGCTTCCGTCGTTTAGCCGAACAGTTACCGTCCCAGGGTCGGTTTGATTGGATGTGAGCAGGTCGAGGTCGCCATCGCCGTCCACATCGCCCAGCGCTACGCCTCGTTGGTAGCTGCCGGCCCCAATGCTTTGCGTCCCGGAAAAGACGCCGTTGCCGTCGTTCAGGCGCACGCTGGCCACGTTGCCGATTCCGCTGACGGTGACCAAATCAAGGTCACCATCGGCATCAATGTCGCCCACCGTCAACGCATAAGGACCAATGCCGACACTTACATTCTGCGTGCCGCTAAACAAGCCGCTGCCGCCGTTGAGGCGGACACTTACGCCGCCCGGATTTAGGCTGCTGGTGGTGAGCAAATCCAAATCGCCGTCTCCATTCACATCAGCTACTACAATGCTGGCAGCACTGCTGCCCACTCCAACGGTTTGGCCCAAGCTGAAGTTGCCACCGCCGGTGTTGAGTTGCACACTAACCATGGCACTGCCGTTGCTATTATAAGGGGCCAGCAGGTCTAGGTCACCGTCGCTGTCCACGTCGGCCAATGCAACGTTGGCAACGTTAGGAATGCTCACGTCCGGAGCTGAAGCAAACTGACCCCTGCCATCATTGAGCAGGACACTAACGGCGCTGCTGCCACTGTTGGCAACCAGCAAATCCACGTCACCATCCCCATCAATGTCCCCCGATGTGATGCCGACAGGGTTATTTCCCACCACAATGTCAGTACCCGGCTGGAAATTGCCGCCGCCCGTGCCCCCCACCGCCGTCGTAAACTGGCCCACCCGGCCCGGCGTCCCGCCGCCGGGGGCCGTCGTCGGCACCACGGTGTACTGCACCGTCTCGCCGGGTAGGTAGGGGTAGGCCGTAGGCGCGAAACTCAGCGTGTTGCCGCTCACCACGGCTGGCGTGGTCCCGCGCGCGCGCAACCCCCCGCGCTGGCTGCTGAACACCTTGAGCGCCCCCGCCGCGGCAACCGGCAACGGCTGGCTGAACGTGACCGTGAGGGGGGCATTGCGCGCCACTGCCCGCGCGTTGGCCATCGGAATCACCGACGTGATGACGGGCGCCTGTGCCCGGGCAGCCCCCGTAAGGGCCAGGAGCAAGGCGGCGGGCAGCACCCAGCGGGCACGGGAGTAGAGGCAAACCATCCGGGGTGGGAAAAGCGGGGTAAAAACCAAGTCGGCGCCCCATGCAAGGGGTATCACTTCAAATATAGTTTGGAACGCCTACAGGTTGTGGCCTGGAGAAGCTATTCAACCGGGCAGGGCAGGTGGCCCGCTAGCCATAGAAATGCCCTGCGGCTTTGGGTAGCGGGGCAGCGGGCTCATGAAGCAGTCGCGCCATTACATTTAATTCGCTGTCATGTTGCGGGAAACAGCCTTTTTGCCCCCCGCCGAACCGTGCCCCAAACCCGCCTGTTATCTTTGTCCAAACTCCCACCTCACCACCCAATTCCCGCCCTATGTCCTCCGAAGCCGACGTTCTCTCCCCCCAGGCCAAAGCCCACACTGCCCAGAAAGGCAGCACCAACGCCAACGGCTTTACCGATTATTTCGACCTCGACGGCCTGCTGACCGAGGAGCACCTGCTCATTCGCCAGTCCATCCGCGATTTCGT
Source organism: Hymenobacter convexus (assembly GCF_030580955.1). Taxonomy (GTDB): domain Bacteria; phylum Bacteroidota; class Bacteroidia; order Cytophagales; family Hymenobacteraceae; genus Hymenobacter. The sequence goes on from NZ_JAUQON010000001.1 coordinate 245,661, forward strand.
GAAGAAGGAAATCAGCCCCAATATCGAGAAGTGGGCGCAGGACGCGCACTTCCCGAGCGAAATCGTGCGCAAGTTTGGCGACGTCGGCGCTTTCGGCCCCACCATCCCGCAGGAATACGGCGGCGGCGGACTCGACTACATCAGCTATGGCCTTATCATGCAGGAGATTGAGCGCGGCGACTCCGGCATGCGCTCCACCGCCTCGGTGCAGGGCTCGCTGGTGATGTTTCCTATTTACGCCTACGGCTCCGAAGAGCAGCGCAAGAAATACCTGCCCAAGCTGGCCTCCGGCGAATGGCTGGGCTGCTTCGGCCTCACCGAGCCCGACCACGGCTCGAACCCCGGCGGCATGACCACCAACCTCAAGGACATGGGCGACCATTACCTGCTGAACGGCGCCAAGCTCTGGATTTCGAACTCGCCCGAGTGCCAGGTGGCCGTGGTATGGGCCAAAAACGAGCAGGGCCGCATTAAAGGCGTCATCGTGGAGCGCGGCATGGAAGGGTTCAGCACGCCCGAAATCCACAACAAGTGGAGCCTGCGCGCCTCCTGCACCGGCGAACTGGTGTTTGAAGACGTGAAAATCCCCAAAGAGAATATCCTGCCCAACGTCGACGGCCTCAAAGGCCCGCTGTCCTGCCTCGATTCGGCCCGCTTCGGCATTGCCTGGGGCGCCATCGGCGCGGCCATCGACTGTTACGAGTCGGCCCTGAAATATTCCCTGCAGCGCGAGCAGTTCGGCAAGCCCATCGCCAGCTTCCAACTCCAGCAGAAGAAGCTAGCCGAGATGATTACCGAAATCACCAAGGCCCAGCTCATGGCCTGGCGCCTGGGCGTGCTCAAAAACGAAGGCAAAGCCACCAGCGCCCAAATCAGCATGGCCAAGCGCAACAGCGTGGACATGGCCCTGCACGTGGCCCGCGAAGCCCGTCAGATTCACGGCGGCATGGGCATCACGGGCGAGTACCCCATCATGCGCCACATGATGAACCTGGAGTCGGTGATTACCTACGAGGGCACGCACGACATTCACCTGCTCATCACCGGCGCCGACATTACGGGCATTCAGGCGTTTAAGTAAGAAATTAGGTATTCCAGACCAAAAGGCCGTTCTATGCATAGAACGGCCTTTTGCGTTAGTGCTAATGATGAGAAAGTTTGTCTGGTTTCTACCCTTGCTTTTGCTGGAAGCAGCCGCCTGCCGCGCCCAGCGGGTGCCCGAAAAGCTGAAGTATGAGCTGCTCGAATCCATTCTAAATACCCTGCCACGGCCATTTGCTTACGCGAAGCGGGGCACTGACGGCAAGTACCACCGGCTGCCCCCAATGGCAACGGACACGCCAACCGTGCGGCTCCTGTTGCTCGACCATCCTTATAGCTCCGATGACGACTATCAGGTGGTGTTGGCCAGGGACGGAACGTATGAGCGCGCCCAGGTCCTGCAGTATTTCTCATTGGCCGATGTGGCCTACATGCGCCAGCAGCTGCCGGCCAGCCAGACGTTTAAATTCGAGCAGAGCAAAATCCGGCAGCCTGGGGTCACCGTGCTTTCGCTCGACACCCTAACCGCCCTGAACCAAAGGCTGGGCCAGCGGGCGCACATACTGATGCGTGATTCCCTCTTGCAACGCTACGGCAGCGAGCAGCCTTTTTTTGTTGGGGGTATTTTATTTTCGAAGGACCACAAGCGGGCTTTGGTGAACGTTGGCGGCGATGGATGGGAAACCAGCGTCTACAGTAACACCGGAACAGGTTGGCGTAGAGAGGCAACGCTATACGTAGTTGAGTATTGAGGCAGCGTGATTTTAACGGCATATATTGAAAGCCTACGGGTGGCCGCTGTCCAGCTATTCAGCCTCCAATAGCGCGGGCCCGGCCCCATGCTTCGTTTGCCACGCCGGGCCGCATGCCAATGGGCTCCGGCCCAGCACTTAGCTTTGTAAGACGCGGGACCGTGCCTGACTGAAAAAACAAAGCGACACCCCGGCTTTACCACCGCTACTGCCCGATGATTAAACCCCTTACTTCCCTCCGTTTCCTGTTTGCCCTGATGGTGTTCTGCAGCCACCTGCAGTTCTTCGACAACGTGGCGTACCCTACGTTCAAGGAAATCCAGTACTACGTCACCGGCGAGGGCTTCATCGGCGTCAGCTTCTTCTTCATTCTAAGCGGCTTCATTCTCTCACTGAACTACGACGACCGGCTGCTGAGCCGCCAGGTCACGTTCCGGGAGTTTTGGGTGGCGCGCATTGCCCGCGTCTACCCGCTGCACCTGGCCACGCTGCTCATCGCGCTGGGCCTGGTCATTGAGGGCACCGAGCAGTGGAAGGACTTCTTTGCCGACCCGGCCGCCTCCACGGTCATGTTCATGACCAATGCCTCGCTCCTGCACGCTTTCGTGCCCATCCCCGAATACTTCTTTTCCTACAACGTGCCCTCCTGGAGCATCTCCGACGAGATGTTCTTCTACTTCGCGTTCCCGTTCATCATTTTCCTGTTTGTGCGCAACAAGGCGCTGCTGCGCTTCGGTTGGCTGCTGTTTCTGGCCGTGCCGGTGGTGATGTACTACTCCCTCGACAACAGCCACCACCCCTTCATGTACATCAATCCCTTTTTCCGGATTGTCGATTTCATCCTGGGCATTACCCTGCACCAAATCTACAAGCGCGGTTTTCTCAGCGGGGTGTTCAGGTCGAAAATCGGTGCCACGTTCATGGAGCTATTGGCCTTTGGCGTGTTCGGCGTGGCGTTCTACTACCACAACGACGTGCCCATGGGCTACCGCTTTTCGTGGTACTACTGGGTGCCCATGGCGATGATTATCTACGCGTTTGCGCATCAGAACGGGTTCCTGTCGGCAGTGTTTTCGACGCGCGCCTGGGTGTGGTTGGGCGAAATCAGCTTTAGCTTCTACCTCATTCACCAACTCACCATGCGGCACATGCTCACCCTCAACGGCCGCCACAACTTCACCGACAACACCTATGTGCTGGCCGGCATCATGTTCGTGGTGGCCATGGTGCTGAGCTACCTGCTGCACCGCTTCATCGAGCTGCCCTGCAACCGCTACATCAAGGCGCGCTACAAGCGGAGCATCTTTGCTGCCACGCCGGTGCCGGCTACCGCGGCCGCGCCGCTGGTAGCAAAAGCCCTCCCCATGCCGTAATTTGGCCCCATGATGAAAATCGTCCCCGCGTCCGAACCCCTCGTGCTGCTCGAATGCCTCGTGGCCGGCACCTCGCACCGCCCCAACCTAGAGAAGTACGAGCCCAAACTCACGGTGGGCCAGGCCCTGCACCTGAGCCGCGAAGCCGACAACCACTACGACGACTGGGCCGTGCAGGTGCACACCGCCCCCGCCACCGACCCCGCCAACGTGTGGCTCGGCTACCTGCCCGAGGGCCGCAACGAAACCGTGGCCCGCTTGCTCGATGCCGGCAAGCACCTCTCGGCCCGCCTCAACCACAAATCCTGGGAAACCGACTGGCTCCACCTCGATATTGAAGTGCTGTTGCACGAGTAGTAAAGACAGAACAGAATAATAAGGCCGTCATGCTGAGCGCAGTCGAAGCATCTCTACCGCTATACTATTCCTTCCGATTGGATTAGTTACGCGGTAGAGATGCTTCGACTGCGCTCAGCATGACGTTCTTTGTGAAAAGCTCTTTTTCTTCAATTCGAAGGAGCTTTTTTGCCTGCAATACAGTTACTCATTAGCTTAGCAAGCGTCGACCAATCATTTTAGTAATATCAGTATGCGCGAAGCCTTTCTCACCGGCGGAACTGAGGGATTCGATGCCACCGACAAGGACATCGACAAAGCCCTCCGCCCGCTTAGTTTCGACGATTTCACGGGCCAGGACAAGATTCTGGAAAACCTGAAGGTGTTTGTGGCCGCCGCCAAGCAGCGCGGCGACGCCCTCGACCACGTGCTGCTGCACGGCCCGCCCGGCCTGGGCAAAACCACGCTCTCGCACATCATCGCCAATGAGCTGGGCTCGGGCATCAAGATGACCAGCGGCCCGGTGCTGGACAAGCCCTCCGACCTAGCCGGCCTGCTCACCAACCTGGAGCCGCACGACGTGCTGTTCATCGACGAAATTCACCGCCTCAACCCCGTGGTGGAAGAGTACCTCTACTCGGCGATGGAGGACTACCGCATCGACATCATGCTCGACTCGGGCCCCAATGCCCGCTCGGTGCAGATTTCGCTCTCGCCCTTCACCCTCGTGGGCGCCACCACGCGCTCGGGTATGCTCACGGCGCCGCTGCGCGCCCGTTTCGGCATCTCGGCCCGCCTGGAGTACTACGATTCCAAGCTGCTGACCACTATTGTGCAGCGCTCGGCCGAAATCCTGGGCACGCCCATTCACGAGGACGCGGCCTTTGAAATTGCCCGCCGCTCGCGCGGCACGCCCCGCATTGCCAATAACCTGCTGCGCCGCACCCGCGACTTCGCCCAAATCAAGGGCGACGGCACCATCACAGTCGAAATCGCGCAGTTTGCCCTCAACGCGCTGGATGTGGACGCCCGCGGCCTCGATGATATGGACAAGCGCATTCTGACTACCATCATCGACAAGTTCAAGGGTGGCCCGGTGGGTATCAGCACCATCGCCACGGCCTGCGGCGAAGAAGGCGAAACCATCGAGGAAGTGTACGAGCCCTTCCTGATTCAGGAAGGATACATCAAGCGCACCTCGCGCGGCCGCGAGGCCACCGAGGCGGCGTACCAGCACCTGGGTCGCCTGCTGCCCAACCATTTGCGCGGCAACAACGGCGCGAGCTTGTTCGATGAGATAACGTCGTAGCGTTGTAGCGTGGACTCTGCGAGTCAGCGCCTCGAACGAGCCGAACCATGCGCGGACTCGCAGAGTCCACGCTACAAGGAACGCGCCGCCCCCAGCGGCGCGTTTCCCGTTTCTTTGCAGCTCAGTTTCTCTTGTTACCCATGCTTCCTCCGTCCCAATGGGCCCCTTTTATCAAGCGCCGCGCGGCGGAACTGGGCTTTATGGCCTGCGGCATTTCGAAGGCGGAGTTCCTGGAAGAAGAAGCCCCGCGCCTCGAAACCTGGCTCACGCGCCGGATGAACGGCAAGATGGGCTACATGGAAAACCACTTCGACAAGCGCCTCGACCCGCGCCTGCTGGTGGACGGTGCCAAATCGGTGATTTCGCTGCTGCTCAACTATTACCCCGCGCCCGAAACCCAGCAGCCCGACGACACCCTCAAAATCAGTAAATACGCCTACGGCCGTGATTACCACTTCGTCATCAAGGACAAGCTGAAAACGCTGCTGGCCGACATGGAGGCCGAAATCGGAGCTATCGGAGGCCGCTGCTTTGTTGATTCGGCGCCGGTATTGGACAAGGCTTGGGCAAAGAAATCGGGCCTCGGCTGGGTGGGCAAGAATTCGAACCTGATAACGCCCGGCACGGGCTCTTTCTACTTCATTGCCGAGCTGATTGTGGACGTAGAACTGCCCCCCGACGGGCCCATTCGGGACTACTGCGGCACCTGCACCAAGTGCGTGGACGCCTGCCCCACACAGGCCATCACCGAGCCCTACGTAGTGGACGGCAGCAAGTGCATCAGCTACTTCACCATCGAACTCAAGGACCAGATTCCGACGGAAGTGGCCGGGCAGTTTGGCAACTGGGTATTTGGCTGCGACATCTGCCAGGATGTGTGCCCCTGGAACCGCTTCGCCAAACCGCACAACGAGCCACAATTCAACCCCGCGCCTGGCCTGAAAGACCTGACGCCCGGCGACTGGCGCGAAATCACCCACGAACTGTTTACAGAGCTGTTCCGGCAATCGGCCGTGAAGCGCACCGGCTACGAAGGGCTGAAACGCAACATCCGGTTTGTTGCCGACGCGCCCACCACAGCCCCCGCCGACGCCGACTAGCCGACGCCCGCCACGGGAAAATCATCCCGGAAGCGGCCAAATACCCGCTTCAGCACGTGTCGGTACACGCGGGAAAACTGCTGGTAGCACCAGCTGCGGAAGTCTGCCAGCTCGGCCGGGAGCACCATTTTGAGGGCTTTGCGCAGTTCTTTCTCGAACAGCGCCTTGTTGAAGCTGACTTTGGTCAGAATCATTTTCACATATTCCAGCATCGGGGTGAGTACAAGGGTAGTGAAAAATGGGTGGAAACAGCGGCCTCTCGATACGCACGAGCTTGGCTGCCTTGATAATAGGAAAGATACAATATAGGAAGGACCAAACGCAAGAGGCCAAATGGCCCAAAGCGTTGCGGGACCGTCAATACGCGAAAAGAGCGGCCAGGGCCGCTCTTTTCCGGGGGAATGCCAAAATTTTGTATTCTCCTATATGGCCTTGTTTAGAAGAACAAATTGAGCGCCGCCTGTGCCACGGCAGTGCTTATGGGCTCATCAAACGCTTCGGCCAAAGCCGCGTCCTGAACGGCGGTATTGTCGCGTACAAGGAAGATGCTGGCCGAGGGCAGGGTGGTGCTCACCGAAACGGGCTGGAGCACGTTGGCCTCGCCGCCGGTGGCGGCCGCGGTGAGGGCCTGGGCCGCAGCGGGCCGTGCAATGACCGTGTCTTTGTCACTGGGCCAGTTGCTCACCGTGGCGCCACGGCTGCGGCGCAGGCCGCGCACGTGGGCCGAGTGCTGGGCTTCCACGCTCTGCATGCGCAGCACGGCCCGAACGAGGCGGAAATCGGAGACGATGTTGAAGACGTGGTTTTGGTAGAGGCGAACGCCCAGGTCCTCAATCTGCTGCGCCAGGGCCAGAAAATTGTCGTAGTTGGTGAACACCGCGGGAAAAAGCTCCGGGTTGGCCGCCGCGTTGCGCCGGCCGCTGAAGTCAAACGTCGGTGCCGTGGGAACGGTGCTGCCCGCGCCCTGTACCGTTTGCGTCAGGAACGCAATGTGCTGCGACTGGTGGGACAGCAAGCGCTGGAAATCGGCGGTCTGGGCTGCCGGAATCAGGCCGGTGGCGGCCAGGCCCTGGGTGTAGAGGGCCGCTTGCAGGCGCTCGAGCTGCAACAGCTGCAGCACGGCATCCAGCGTCGAGTCTTGGGTGGCGGCAGCGGCCGGGAGGGCGCCCAGCGCGAGTGGCAGCGCCGCCACGGCGGCCCGGCCCAGCTGCGCCAGCACGTCGCGGCGCGGGGCGGCCGAAGAAGAGGCCGGGGTGGCGGCCAGATGGTCAAGCAGGGATATCAGCTTCATGCGAAAACCGGCGGGCGGCTGTAGAAATAACGAAAAAGGCCGCGACAATTAGCCGTTGGCGGTGCACAGGCCCGGGTCGGAGCTGGGGCTGGTGTCGGGGCAGGTGATGGACAGCACATAGGGCGTCCAGAAGGGAGCCAGCGCCGTGAGCACCTCGGTCGGCGTCTTGGTGATGAGCTGGCCGCTAGCATCCACCACCGTGCCGTTGGCAAACGAGCCGGGCGTGAGCAAATCGCGCACCGTGGCCGCGTGCCGGGCCAGCACCGTCGACATTTTAAGCAGCAGCGCGCGCGCGTAGGCGTTGGTGCTGTTGAAGAACGGCAGAATCACCGGGTAGGCCGCTGCCGCCAAGTCTTCGAGCTGCAGGGCCGCCGCCAGCACGCCGGCCCGCGACGTGAGCGTGAACCGTGTGAGGCTGAAGGCGAAATCTGCGGGGAAAAGCGCGGTGGCCCGGGTGGGGTCGATGAGGTATTTAAGCGTTTCGCGGTGCACCACTTCGTGGTCGCGCATGTCGGCAAAAATGGCCCGTTCGGCGGCGGGGAGGTCGCCGGGGGGCGAGTCAACCACTTTTTGGTAGGTCGTGGACTTGGCCAGGGCCAGCAGGTAGGCGTAGTACAGCAGGCCCTTGTTGCCCTGAGGCAGCGCAATCTGGTTGGTATCGGCGGCCGGGGTGGGGGTGGAGGAGCTACACCCCGCCACCACCAGCGCGGCCGAAGCCGCTGAAGCGGCCGAAACCTGCAAAAACAAGCGCCGCCCCAGCGACTGTTCCCGCCAGGCGGGCAAATGAGATTGGTCAGACATTCGTTAAATATTCAAGCCAGCCCGCCAACCCGATATGCCGGGCCTCGGCCATTACAAAGGTACTCCCTGCCCGTCCATTGGTTGCAAAGCCCCCACAACAAAGCCGGCCCCACCCAGGCGGAACCGGCTCCATAAGCTGAATCAGGCCGAAAAGGTGTCTTCCGGGCTGATTTTAAGCCAGCAAGCCACCGGCCCGCGAAGCATCAACCACCTCGGCGGGCTGCAGGTATTCGTCGAAGGCAGCTGCCACATCGGCGGCGTCGTAAGTAGTAGCGAGGGCCGTGGTCAGCGGGAGGTTCACCTGAATGGTGTTGTTTTCGGCGGGGCTGGCCTTGGTGTAGGCCGGAATGCCGAACGCGCCGCCGGGGGTGGTCACCTGCGTGCTGGGAGTCCCGGTCACGCCGCTGGTGTAGGTGGGGTTGGTGGCCACGTCGTCGGTATTGCTCACCCAGGGCCGCTGCCCGCGCATAACGCGGATGTGGGCCGCGTGGCGGGCTTCGACCGAATGAATCTGCAAGGCCGTGGTGAGCAGCGTGGTGCCCACCAGCTCGGCCGCGCGGCCCTTGTAGGCGCGCACGCCGGTATCTTCCAGCAGCTGGGCTACTTGCAGCTGCCCGGCGTAGGTACTCGGAAATGCCGACGGCTTGAAGCGGATGCCCGAAGTAGCCGTGCCCGTAACGGGTGTGCCGCCCGCCGCCTGAATGGTGCGCGTGAGCAGGGCCACGTGGGCGTCTTCGTGCTTTTTGATTTGGGTGATGGCGGCCGTGGCGGCGGCATTGGGTAGGGTGCCGGCCGCCAGAAACAGCCGGTAGAAGTCGGCTTCGAGCAGCTCCAGGGTCAGGGCGTAGTTCAGCACATCGACGGGCGTGGACTTGGTGCCGGCGTAGGCCTTCTGAAACAGCGCGCCCAGAAACAGCGGCGTAGCGGCCAGCGCCGAGCGTTTGGCGGCCGAACCCAGCGAGCTAAATACCGCCCGCCGCGAATCGAAACGGTCCAGCACGTCGGGGTCTACGGCCGCAAGCTGGTCGATAATCTGAAAAAAATTCATGTTGCGAAGGATAACGAAGGGAGGGAAGACGGGCTATTTGCCCACAGTGCTGGCATCCAGCTTCTCGGTGATGAAGGGTTGGGCCGCGGCAATGACGTCGGTGGGCGTCAGCTGCTTGTCGAGGCCGGTGGCGTCCACCTGGTTGTCGTCGGCGAAGGAGCCCGGCGCCAGCAGGTCGCGCACGTAGGCGGCGTGGCGGGCCTCCACCGACACAATCTGACCGGCAATAGTGAGGTAAGCCTGCGACTTGAGCAGAATACCTGCCCCGTTGTAGGCGGCCACGCCCAGGTCTTCAAACGTTTTGGCCGCGTTCAGCACACTGGCCCGGCTGCTGAAGTTAATGGTGGTGAAAATCGGCGTGAGGGTGGGCAGCAGCGAGCCGCCCGCGCTGGTGATGGCGGCCTTCAGAAAGTCGCGGTGAATGGCCTCGTGGGCGGCAATCTGAGTGAAGTAGGCCAGCTCACCGGTCAGGAAATCGGCGGCCGGTGTTTTCACCACCTGGGCATAAAAGGCGGCTTCGAGCTGCTCCAGCGCATAGGCGTAGTTGAGCACACCCACATCGCCCGTGCCGAGGCTCACGGTGCCGGCCGTGGTGGTAGTGGTGGGGTCGTTGTCTTTGGAGCAGCCGGCCAGCACCAGGGCCGTAGCCCCCGCCGTGGCGCCGGCATACTGGAAAAACGAGCGCCGCTTAATGGGCGTGTGCAGCGGCTGAAGAGTATCAGACATGAAGAAAACAGAATAAGAATCGGAGGCCTCTGCCCAGGCCTTGCTACGCAAGCAAGAGCCGGCAACGGGCCAGGAGGTTGTACGGTTGAACAAGTAAAAGTAACGGGGCGGCGCCGGAAGTCGCTTGCCCCGCCGAACATGATGGCCGCCAGCGCCCGGCCAGGCTGCCGGGCAAACACAAAAAAAGGGCCGACCCGCAGGTCAGCCCTTTTCATTGGCAAGCAAGAAGCCTTGCCCTAAAACTACGCCAGGAAATTGTTACCGTTCACCACGAAGGTGCGGGCAATGGTTTTCACCGTCGTCACATCCAAAGCTTCGTCGAAAGCTTCGGAGAAAGCCGAGGCCGGGAAACCGGTGGTGTTGGGCAGGCCCGTCAGGACAGCACCACCCTGGGTGGTGTTGCTTTCGGCATCAAACGTCACGCCCGTGGGAGCGCCCGTGTTGTTGCCAGCGCCGTAAATGGGGGCCGTAGGACCAGTGGGCGAGCCACCGGCACCCCCGTTATCGGTGCCCGAAATCCAGCTCTTGGGAGCTGCATTATAAGGCGAAACCGGCAGGCCTTGCGAAGCCGCGTTGTTCATGGGGCCGGCGCGGCGCATGGTGCGCAGGCGGGAGGCGTGGCGAGCTTCCACCGAGTGGATGTTGAGCGCAGCCGTCAGCACGGTTTTGTTGCTCATCAGCAGCGCGGCGCCGCCTTTGTAGGCACGCACGCCGGTGTCTTCCAGCGACTGCGCCACGGCGAGGTAGGTCAGCGGGTTCGTTAACACGTCGGCAAACGGGCCGCCAGCGGCGCCCTTGCCGCCGGTGAAGTCGAACGTAGCGGCGCCTGGGTCGGCGATGGCCGCCGTGCCCAGCACCGAGCGCAGGAAGGTGACGTGGTTGGCTTCATCCGTGCGGATGAGGTCGATGGCAGCCAGGTTGGTGCCGCTGAAACCGCCCCGCAGGGTGACCGCTGATGCACCAGACCCAGCGGCGCTGCGCTGGTAGAAGTACGACTCCAGGTACTCCAGGCTCAAGGCAAAGTTGAGCACGTCGTTTACCGAGGCACCTACCGGCGTCTGGGCGTACACTTTGTTGAAAATCGAACCGAGTGCCAGCGGCACGGCCGCGGCCGACAGCTTCTGGCCCAGGCCGGTCATGTGCTTGAAAATGCTACGACGCGAATCGAGACGGTCGTACACTTCCGGGTCCACTTTCTCGATTTCCGAGATGATTTGAAAAAAATTCATGGCGAAGAGAATTCAGAGTTGAAAAGAGAAAGGGAGTTTATTTCAGGCCCGAGACATCGAGCTTGGAGCCTTCGGCCAAGAAGGTGTTGGCCGTGGCCACTACCTCGGCGGGCGACTTCGAGCGCTCCAGGCTGGAGTTTGCGGGGGCGTTGTTGGTCGTCACGCCGCTGGTGTTGGCCGTGGTGAGGGTCACCACGTCGTTGCCCACGAAGGTGGCTTCGCCAACCAGGTCGCGGATAATGGCGGCGTGGCGGGCTTCTACCGACACAATCTTACCGGCCAGGGTGAGGTACAGCGGCGAGGCGATGTACTGGCCTGCGCCGTTGTAGGCAGCCACGCCCAGGTCTTCGAACGCCATGGCGGTGCCCAGCACGCTGGTGCGGCTGTTGAAGTCAACCTTGGAGAAGTCTGGCGTCAGGCTGTCGCTGATGCGGCCCGAGGTGATGGCAGCTTTGAAGAATTCGCGGTGGATGACTTCGTGGTAGTAGAGGTCGTCCAGAATCTGCTTCTCGGCGCTGGTGGAGCCCAGGCCCGTGTAGTAGGTGCCCGTGCGCAGCCGGGTATAGAAACCGGCTTCGAGCTGCTCCAACGCATAAGCGTAGTTCAGCACGCCGGTATCGCCCGAGCCCACATTGATGAGGTTGCTGGAGGTAACGGGGTCATTGTCTTTCGAGCAGCCCGCCAATACCAGGGCCGTAGCACCCGCCGTGGCACCGGCGTACATGAAGAAAGAACGACGCTTGATGGGCGTGTACAGCGGCTGAGCGAACGAAGTATCGTCGGAGCCACGAGGCTGGAGATTGTCGGACATGGTGAAAACAGGTTAGGTGAAAAAGAAAATGATGCGGTGGGAAAAGGCAATAAGGGTCCGCTCGGCGCCGAAGGGCCGTTTTTTGGAGAATTAAGCCAGCAGTGTTGGGGTGTTGTGTGGGCAGATACGGCAATAGCGCCTGGGAAGGATTCACAAAGCCCAAATTTTGTATTGCAAATGCCGGGACAGTTTATTATATCTCAGTTGTTGCATAAACGCGGAAATGCGGATTCCACCGTTAGGGGCTACTTTTAAGGTCTGCTAACGTGCCGGCAACTATGGGAAGATTTTTTAGGCAAATGCTATGGCTCGGGTGGCTGCTGGGGGCGGGGAGCGCCGCCGCGCAGCCGGCCGCCGCGCCCTCGGCCGCGCCGCCCAGGCCCGCCAGCACTGCCCCGGCCGATGTGGAATTGGTGCCGGGGCCGGCGGCGCTGCCCGTCACGGGCGTTTTCACGCTGGGTTTCCGGCTGCGGGGGGGCACGCTGGACAAGTACTCCGAGTTTCCGGAGCTGGAGGGCTTCAAAAAAATCGGCAAAACCCGCACCAACACCGTGCGCACCGTGCAGGGCCGCCGCTTCGTCGATGTCACCATCACGCAGCGCTACGTGCCCTACGGCGAGGGCGATGTCGTTATCAAGCCCTTCCAGCTGACTGTGAATGGCGTGGTGCTGCGCGGCGGCGGCAACACCGTGCACGTGGGCCCGGCGCCGGTGCCCAACCCGGGCACCCTCACCAAGCCCGCCAACCCCAATGCCCCGCTGCAAGCCGTGGCCGACCTCGACAAGATGTTCGGCAAGCCCAAGCCGGCGCTCTACCAGGACGTGCCCGACCACGCCTTTCTGGCCGTGGTGGCCGAGCGGCCGCGTGTATTTGTGGGCGAAGGCGTGCGCGTGGGCCTGTATTTCTACCTCAAGCCCGAAGACCAGGCCCTGCTGGCCTTTCACGATTTCAACGACCAGCTGCCGCCGCTGCTGCACGAACTGCACCAGCCCACCGCCTGGCAGGAGCCCGGCCCCGACGCCAGCGTGACGCCCGACACCGTGCGCCACCTGGACCAGCGCTACCTGCGCTTCCGGCTGGCCGAAAACATCTATTACCCCCTCACGGCCCAGCCCCTGCGCTTCCCGCCCCTGGCCCTGACGATGGTGAAATTCAAGGTGCTGAAAAAGCCCGAACCGGGCCAGGACAACCGCCTGGCGGGCTACAAAACCTACTACGCGCCGGGCGTGCAGGTGCAGGTACAGGGCCTGCCGCAGGCGGCCCGGCAGGGCGCGGTGGCGGTGGGGACGTTCGAGGTGCGGGAAGCCATCAGCCGCACCCGGTTTCGGGTGGGCGAGTCGTTCACTTACTCGTTTGGGGTGGAGGGCCGCGGCAACCTGGCGGCCGTGCTGGCACCCACCTGGCTATCTCGGCCAGGGCTAGAAGTGTTTGGGCCTGAGGTGAAAGAAGAGCCGACGCCCGGCGGCGGGCGCAAAATGTTTCGCTACCGCCTGGTGGCGCGCCGCCCGGGCGTGCTGCCTCTCGACAGCCTCCTCAGCCTCGTCGTGTTCAACCCCGCCACGGCCCGCTACGACACGCTCCGGCCCGAGGTACGCCCCGATGTGCGCGGTGTGGTGGCCGCGCCCGCACCCCTGCCCAAGCCCGAGGAAGACCCCTTCTACGGTCCCGCGCTGGCGGGCGCCGACGACACCCTGCAGTCGCTCGACGTGTACCGCGACGTGCGCCGCTACGCCGACTGGCTGCTGGTTGGGCTGGCCGGCGTGGCGGCCATTGGCTGGTGGCGGGCGGGGCGGCGGGCGTAGTTTTGAGGGATTTTGGTTGTCAGTTGTTCGTTGCCAGTTGTTAGGCTGGTGTCGTTTGGGGCTAACAACTGGCAACAAACAACTGACAACTATACGCTAAACCAATGTCCAATACCTTCGGCTCCCTCTTTCGCATCACCACCTTTGGCGAGTCGCACGGGGCGGGCATCGGCGTGATTATTGACGGCTGCCCGGCCGGCGTGGCCGTGGATGCCGCCCGGATTCAGGCGGCGCTGGACCGGCGCCGGCCCGGGCAGTCCGACCTCACCACGCCGCGCAAAGAGGCCGATACCGTGCACATTCAGTCGGGTCTATTCGAGGGTTTTACTACCGGCACGCCCATCAGCCTGTTCATCCCCAACGCCGACCAACGCTCCGACGACTACTCGCACATTGCCCACGCCTACCGCGCCAGCCATGCCGACTATACCTACGACGTAAAATACGGCCGGCGCGACTACCGCGGCGGCGGCCGCAGCTCGGCCCGCGAAACGGCGGCCCGCGTGGCGGCCGGCGCCGTGGCCATGCAGCTGCTGGCGCATTTTGGGGTTGAAATTGCCGCGTATGTCTCGGCCGTGGGCGAGGTAGAATTGCCTTTGGACTACCAGGAGCTGGATTTAAGCCTCATCGACAGCAACCCCGTGCGCTGCCCACACCCCGAAACCGCCGCCCGCATGGAGGCCCGCATCCGCGAAGCCCAGGCGGCGCGCGACACGGTGGGCGGCGTGATTACGGGCGTGGCCCGGCACGTGCCCGCCGGCCTGGGCGAGCCCGTTTTCGACAAGCTGCCGGCCGTGCTGGGGCATGCCTTGCTGAGTATTAACGCGGTGAAAGGGTTTGAATTCGGCTCCGGCTTTGCCGGGACCAAGCTGCCGGGCTCGGTGCACAACGACGAATTCTATACCGACGAAACCGGCGCCGTGCGCACCCGCACCAACCACAGCGGCGGCAGCCAGGGCGGCATCAGCAACGGCCAGGATATTTATTTCCGCGTCGCCTTCAAGCCCGTGGCCACGCTGCTCCAGCCCCAGCAAACCATCAACGACCAAGGCGAGGCCGTGACGCTGGTGGGCCGCGGCCGCCACGACGCCTGCGTGCTGCCCCGCGCCGTGCCTATCGTGGAAGCCATGACGCAACTGGTGCTGGCCGACTTGCTGCTGCGGGCGCGGGCCAACCGGCTGTAAGCAGCGTTGTGATTGGCGCTTAGCTGCTATTTTCGCTTATGGGCGCAATGCAGGAAAAAGCGTTAAATATGTTCCATGGGGCCATTTCTATGGTCTGGATAGTGCTGTTTATCTGCTGGGTCGATAAGCTAATGGACTACCGAATTGCCGGCTACCTCACGCACACCCAATTTGGGGTGGTGGTGACCAGCATTTTTCCGCTCTACGTAGCCGCCGTTGCCATCCACGAAGCGGGCCATTGGTTTGGTGGGCGGTGGCTTGGCTTCATTGGAATAAAATTCACGGTGCTGTGGCTGAACATCGAGCGCCACGGCCAGCACTGGAGGTTTAAGTGGGCAAAACGCCCCGCCAAACTAGCCGGGCTGGTGGTGCACTATCCCGTTGGCAGCCGGCAGCTGCGCCTGCGCAAAGTCGCTTCGGTGGCGGCCGGCCCCGTAGCCAACCTAGCCACGGGCGCCGTTGCCATCCTGCTGAGCTACGCGCTTGCCGGCCCCGCGGGCATTATTTCGAGCCCCGCCCGCTTGCTGACCGTTGCGGAGCTTCAGTTGTTCGGCCTGGTGTCGGCCTTCATGGGCTGTGCCAATCTGCTGCCGAGGAAATTAAGCAACGGCATGCGAAACGACGGGTTGCTGCTGTGGCACCTGTGGCGGCGCGAGCCCGCCCTGCATCGGCAGCTGGCCGTGACGGCGCTCATGGGCAGCTCATACGCGGGCTTGCGGCCCCGCGACTGGGACAGCATACTGCTGGACCATGCCCTTGCCAGCCCCGACAGTTCGGCTCTCGATTGCAGTGCCTGGCTGCTGGCTTATTCGCATCACCTCGATGCCAACCGGCCCGACCAAGCGCGCACTTTGCTATACGCCTGCCTGGATAAACTCAGCACGCTGACATCGCAAAGTCAGCAAGAGGTGTGCTGCGAGGCGGCTTATTTCGAGGCCCGGCACGCTCGAAACGCCGCGCAGGCGCAGCAATGGCTGGAGCAGGCTCAGCAGATTAAGGCACTCGACGCCGCCGACGACTATTTTACGCGGGCCGAAGTGGCGTGGACCTTGGGCAAGTACGAAGAAGCCCAAACGCATTTTCGAAGGGCCGAAGCCGAGCCCCTCGTGCTGAATGCCAACAACGCAGCCGGCCATATACTGGCCCTCGAGCGCATAGCTGATTTGCGGGCACGGCTGGCAACCGTGCCCGCCACCACCGCACCAATGTAGGTACATTTGCAACCTCCGATGCCCCGTTGCGGTTGTACCTTTGCCGTTGCAAACGCGTCAAGCTTTCCCCTTGATTTTAAGCCTCCCAGCCATGTCTGTTTCCATTTATGCCGAAGCCTCTCCCAACCCGGAGAGCATGAAATTTGTCCTCAACAACAACCTGCTGGTTGATGGCGTGAGCGTCGATTACCCCAACCTCGAAGCCGCCGCCAACTCGCCGCTGGCGCAGGAGCTGTTCAATTTCGACTACGTGGGCCGCGTGTTCATCGCCCAGAACTTCGTGACCATCACCAAAACGCAGCCCGACCTGGGCTGGACGCAGTTGATTCCGGAGCTGCGCCAGTTCCTGAAAAGCTACGTGGAAGCCGGTGGCCCCATCTTCACCGTCGACCCCGCCGCCGAGCAAAAAGCCGCCCAGGCGGCCACCGCCGGCGACCCCACCCAGCAGGAAGGCCAGATTGCCCAGAAAGTCATCGACCTGCTTGATAACTACGTGCGCCCCGCCGTGGAGCAGGACGGCGGCAACATCACCTTCAAAAGCTACCACGAAGGCATCGTGACCGTGAATCTGCAGGGCTCGTGCTCCGGCTGCCCCTCGGCCACCGTCACCCTGAAATCGGGCATCGAAAACCTGCTCAAGCGCATGGTACCCGAAGTGCAAAGCGTAGTGGCCGAAGGCATTATGGTGTAAGTAAAAACGCCGTCATTGCGAGGCCGCAGGCCGTGGCAATCCGTCCTGTTCTCAGCGACAAAACTTCAGAACATAAAAAGCCCCGGCTCTGAACGAGTCGGGGCTTTTTATGTTCTGAAGTGGCTTCATTACAACTCAGGGGTGGTCGCTAAGAGAGGACGGATTGCCACGGCCTGCGGCCTCGCAATGACAGCCAGAATGTGACGTCCTATAGCTGCGACTTGATGGTGAAATTCCGCGCCACGGTGAAACCGAAGTAGATATCGCCTTTGAAGAAGTTGCCCTCGGTTTGGGGCACGAAGAACTTCTCGGTCATGCCTTTGGAGTTGGTGACGTGGAGCTGGAACACGTGGCCGCCGGTTTCAATGTCGAAGCCCACGCCAAGGGCGTTGTGGAAATGGTCGGCCACGTAGCCGGGCAGCACGTAGAAATAATCGGCGGTGAGGGCCACGCGCTTGGTCAGCTTCTGGCGCAGGCCCGCCCCGATGGAGTACACATCGTTCTGCATGCCGGCCAGCGCCACGTAGTTGCGGTGGATGAGCGTGGGCATGAGCTGCACCGACAGGTTGGAGTTGAACTTGCGGGCGATGAGCACCTGGTAGGCATAGTCCATGCGCGAGCCCACGCTGCGCTCCGCGGTATTGGCTACTTCGTTGAATTTGAGCGTGGTGATGGCCGAAGAGGCAAACAGTGTGACCGAAACCGGCACGGGCCGCGCGCCGCTGGTCTGGCGCAGGGCGCGGTACTTGAGAAAGCCGTCGAAGGTTTTTTCCTGCGAGCTGCGGCCCACGCCCACGGCCAGCCGGTCGCTCAGGCCATACTCGAAGCTGAGGCGCAGCACGGCCTGGTCGAGGCCGAAAAACTCGTAGGCGCCGCTGTTGAGCGTGCCGAAGCGGTGCTGAATGAGGAAGGCCAGCGTGCCGTGGCCCGGCGTTTCGACCGATTGGGCGTTGATGATGTGCGTGCCCTTGAAGGTGGCCGCCACCGCCTCGCGCTTGGTCGAGTCGGTGGTCTGCTTTTCGAGGTCGCGCAGCAAATCGGTTTGGGCGCGGGCCGGGCTGGCCAGCGCGAGCAGGCCCGCCAGCAGCAGGCCCGAAAAGCAGAAATTGGCGTAAAAATGACGGCGCATAATGAAGGAGGAATAGGCGGGAAGTCTGATTAATGAGCTGGCGTGACGGCGCCCACGGCCCCGGGCACGGGGTCGCAGGTGAGGGCCACGCGCACGGTCACGATTTTGGCGATGTTGTTGCGCACGAGCAGCGGGATTTCGATGTTGTAGTCGGCCGTGGCCACCGGAAACACAGCGAATGCCAGCAGCTGGCCGCTTTTCAGCTCCACGCTGGCGGGCGCCTGAATGTGGTGCGTGACGCCGTGCAGGGTCAGGTCGCCTTCCACCTGCACGTTGTGCGGGCCGGCGGTAGCCAGCGTGGCGGCGTCGAAGCTCACGAAGCGGCCCGTGAAGGTGGCTTTTGGAAATTTGTCCGACTCCATGTAGTTCTCGTTGAAGTGCTCCTGCATGAGGGTGCGCTTGAACACGAAGCCCTTGATGGGTACCGAAAAGGCCAGTTGGCCGGCCGCAAAGTCGAGCACGGCGGCCACCTGTTGGTTTTTCGCCTCAATGTCCTCGATGGGACTGGCCGAAAAAAACGATACCCGCCCCGTCTTGGTCATGAACTTGCTTTGCGCGTGCGTTTGGCTCAGTGCCGAGAGCGAGAAGAGCGCAAGCAGCAGAAAGAAGGGGCGTTTCATAGCGAGAAGGAAGTTAGTTGTTGGGCTTGCCGGCGGCTATCCAGGTTTCGATGCGCTGGATGTCGCATTCCGAGAGTTGGTCGCGGCCCTGCGGCATGGGAATGGCGTTGGGGGCGTGCCGAATGCTGCCGATGATTTTGGCCGGCGAGAAATAGCGGTTGATGGCCGCGTAATCACCAAAGTTGTTCCCCGAACCTTTGGTCGTGTACACGGTACTGCCGTGGCACTCGCGGCAATGGGCGTCGAAAATCGGGGAGATGACGGCGCTGTAGGTCACGGTTTCGTGGGGCACGTCGCACTCGGGCACGGGGTCGCCGTGCGAGTAGGAGCAACCGGCTGCCAGGCCGAGCGCGAGGAGCGAAGCGCCCGCTAACACGGGCCGCAGCAGGGCAGAAAAAGAGGAGTTGACGGACATACCGAACAGCATCAGAGAAAATAAAAAGATAGGCAGGCCCAGGCCTGGGACCGGAAAGCTACGACGACTGGCGGGCCTTTGCGCCCCTAAAATCCGTATTTCACGCCCAGAAATACGCCGGCGCTGGTGAGCTTCACTTTGCCTGCGCCCACGCCGCCCAGGGGCAGCTTCGCGTAGGGCTCGGCCTGCAGGCGCCAGTGCTGGCCCAGGCTGCGCTCGTAACCAGCCGACAGGTTGAGGACGCTGAATAAGTGGTGGTTGGCATTGACCAAGCCCGGCATTTCCCAGAGTTTATTTTCGCCGCCTTCCCGGTAATCGTAGCTGTAATTTTCGCGGTGCATGAAGAAAGACGACAGGCCCACTGTGCCAAACCACCGGGCGTTGTCCCGCACCACGGCATCGTAGCGCAGGTTCAGGGGCACGTCGAGCACGGTGCATTTGCCTTCCACCCAGTCAAAGTCGCGGGTTTGGGCGCGTGGGTAGTTCGTCCAGTCATAGTCGTTGCGCCGGGCGTAGTATTCCTTGTTGCCCCGCAACAGGCCGGTGCTGATGCGCAGCCGGTTGCTGAGTTGGTATTCCAGCGTTAGCCCCAAGTTCAGGAGCGGCCGCTCCACGCTGGCAAACCGCACGGTGCTCACATCCGGCGCCCCCACCAGCCCGATGAAGAAGCGCGGCTGACGTGCAATGGCTACCGGCACCGCCTCGGCGGCCCCCTTCGCCAGCGGCGTCGGCAGTGGCCCGGCAGTGGCCAGCGTCAGGCTCACCGCAACCGGCGCCAGCGGCGCATTGTCGGCCCGGGCAGAAGTTACAGATTCAGTACTCAAAGCCACGGTGCCAGCCGATTGACTGGAGGCGGTAATTCCTTCATCAGTAGCATTATTGGTAGTGCTTGTCACCGCCGGGTAGCGACCTGTCGTTGGCTTGGTCGCTTCGTTGCCGCCGGCAAGGGTGGCGTTGCGGCGGCGCGTATTTTTTTCAGTGAAAGCAACGCGTTCAGTTAAAGCAACGCGGCTGGCCACGTTTGAGGCAGTGGCAAGGCGCGCCGCCGCCCGCGCTTCGGTTGGCTTGATGCGTGCTTGCCCTTCAGGTGTTGCCGCTGGAGCAAAAGCCAGCGGTCGATGGGCGGTTTGGCGGTTTTCTGCCAACGGCCGGCTTTGCGAAATGTGCTTGGAGGCCACCGCAGCGGCCAATAACTGGCGTCCTGCGGGGGCCGGTATCCGGGCCGCCGGCGTCATGGGCTTGGGCGTAATCAGGGCCGAGGCTGTGGCCATTGGCTCAACAGGGGCTGGTGCTGCAGCGGGCGCAGCGCTTTTCGCAACCGGCGCAACCGCCGTCGCTGTCGGAGCTGTGGTTGGGGCAACTAGTGCCCTGCCATCGCGGCGTGTTTCGGGGCCAGACGCCGAGCGTGCCGGCGCCGAGACAGCCACACGCTCGGTGGCCGCAGTAGCGGCAACTGCAGAGGAAGCAGCCAGTCCGGTGGGTTTCCAGAGCAACCAGCCCAAGCCCACAAGGGCGACAATGAGCACTTCGAGCGCGACAAAACGCCACATCTTGCGGCGCACGGTACGCGCCACTTCCTCTTTGTCAAGCTGGGTTTCCAGGCGCAGCCAGGCGTCCAGCGGAAATGGCGCGGGCTCCGGCTCCGGTGGGTTCAGCCGTTGGAATGCGTTATCAATATCGTTATCCGACCACATAGCGGGCTGTTGAAATAGAAGTCATTTGGGCCAGCATAACCCGCAAATGGGCGCGGGCTTTAAATAAATTGGACTTGGATGTGCCCACCGAAATGTGCAGTTGCTCCGCGATTTCCTCGTGGCCAAAGCCGTCAATCGCCGCGAGGTTGAACACCGCCCGGTAGGCCGGGGGCAGGCGCTGCACCAGGCCCAGCAGCTCGTCGTAGCTCAGTGTGTCGAGGGGCGTGGCGGCCTGGTCGGCCTGGTTCAGGGTCACGTCGTCGAGCTCCTGCTGGTGCTGGTGGCGCTCGTTGGCGCGGTAGTGGTCAATGGCCGTGTGAATCATGATGCGCTTGAGCCAGCCCCGGAACGAGCCCAGCACATCCTCCGGGTGGCGGGTGGCATCAAAGCGGTATAAGTCGCGGAATACTTTCAGAAAACCGTCGTTGGCCGCTTCCAGGGCTTGGTCACGGTCGCGGGCGTAGCGCAGGCAAATGCTCATGGCGAAGCCGTGAAACTGGCCGTAGAGGCGGCGCTGGGCCACCCGGTCCTGCCGTTGGCAGGCCACCAGCAGCTCCGGCAGCGTTGGGGGAGCAGAAGAAGGAGAGGAGATATGCAGCATAAGCGGCAATTGGGAGGGCTTCACTAGACCACTCGGAAGATAAGCAAAATCGGTTGCCCGGCGCATAAAAAAAGCCCGGCACAGGGCCGGGCTTTTTTAGTTTGTTCGCAGCCGAGGGCCGCAAGCCATTACACGTTGGCCTGGCTCAGCTTGGGGGTGCCGGCGTCCACGCCGGTCACGTCCTCGCCGCGGGCGAGGCGCTCCCGCTCCTCTTTCTTGCCGTAGGTGTCGAGGATAATCGGGGTGGCGATGAACAGCGACGAGTACGTGCCGAAAATCACG
This sequence comes from Hymenobacter convexus, assembly GCF_030580955.1. Taxonomy (GTDB): domain Bacteria; phylum Bacteroidota; class Bacteroidia; order Cytophagales; family Hymenobacteraceae; genus Hymenobacter. The sequence goes on from NZ_JAUQON010000001.1 coordinate 267,107, forward strand.
CCGATAATCATGGCGAAGGAGAACGAGCGCAGGGTTTCGCCACCAAACACGTACATCACAAACACCACCAGGAACACCGTGGTGAACGTAATCATGGTGCGCGAGAAGGTTGAGTTCAGGGCAGGGTTCACCACCTGGGCGAAGGTCAGCTTGGGGTTCTCCCGCAGGTATTCGCGAATCCGGTCGTAGATAACCACTGTGTCGTTCATCGAGAAGCCGATAACCGTGAGCAGCGCCGCCACGAAAATCTGGTCCATTTCGTAGTTGGCGCCGAAGAGGCGGGCAATCGGGAAGGCGGCAATCACGAGCAGGGCGTCGTGGAACAGAGCCACAACGGCGGCCATCGAGTACTGCCACTTCTCAAAGCGGAACAACACATACACGAAAATGCCCAGCAGCGTCAGGCCCAGCGAGAGCACCGAAGTGCGCTTGATGTCGTCGGCAATGGTGGCGCCCACTTTCGAGGTCGACTTGATAACCGGGGCATCGGCGCTGTAGGCTTGCAGGCCCTGGTTGAGGGCCGCCACTACTTTGGCGTCGGCGGCGGGGCTTTCGTCTTCGGCCAGGTAGCCGGTGGTAATGCGCAGGCGGTCGGGCGAGCCGTACTGTTTCACTTCGAGGCCGGCGTCCTGGAACGAGGGACGGATTTTGTCGGCCACGTCAGAGGCGACCATCGTCTTGTTGAAGTCTACCACGTAGGCACGGCCGCCTTTGAAGTCCACGCCCAGGTTCGGACCACCTTGGTAGGCCATCAGCGCGAAGCCGACGATGATGAACACAGTCGAGAAGGTATAAGCCAGCTTGCGCTTGCCCACGATGTCGAAGTTCAGGTTCTTGAACAGGTTGCGCGAAATCGCGGTGCTGAAGGTCATCGGGTGATTCTCGTTGCCCTTCACCATCCACTCGATGATGAGGCGCGACACGAACACGGCCGACAGGAACGAGGTGAGTACGCCGATACCCAGCGTGATGGCGAAGTTTTGCACCGGGCCCGTGCCGAAAAAGCCGAGAATCACGGCAATCAACATGGTGGTCACGTTCGAGTCAAAAATGGCCGAGAAAGCGCGCGAGTAACCTTTGTTGATGGCGTCGGTCAGGCTGAGCCCGTGGTCCAATTCCTCCCGAATCCGTTCGAAAATCAGTACGTTGGCGTCCACCGAAGTGCCCATCACCAGAATCAGGCCGGCGATGCCGGGCAGGGTGAGGGCTGTGCCGAACTGGGCCAATACACCCAAAATCAGGAAGATGTTGAAGAGCAGGGCGATGTCGGCCACAATACCGGCGCGGCCGTAGTAGAACGCCATAAAGAGCATGATAATTACCACGCCGGCCAGCGACGAGTACAGGCCCTGGTTGATGGCTTCCTTGCCGAGCGACGGACCTACTACCGCCTCTTCCACAATGCGCGTGGGAGCGGGCAGCTTACCGGCCTTCAGCTGGTTGGCCAAATCCTGGGTGTCTTCAATCTGGAAGCTGCCCGTGATGCTCGTGCCGCCGCCCGTGATTTCGCCCTGCACCACCGGCGCCGAGCACACGTAATCGTCGAGCACCATGGCCACCTGGCGGCCGATGTTGGCGGCCGTCATCTTGGCCCACTTGCGCGAGCCGGCGGGGGTCATGTTCATCAGCACTTCGGGCTGGCCGCTCTGGCCGATGTCGGCGCGCGCGTCGTTCACGGCTTCGCCGCTGAGCATGGGCACGCCGTCGCGGGTTTTGCGCACCGGAATCAGCTCCAGGTACTCCTGCTTGTCGATGGTGGTGGGCTTCAGGCTCCAGAGCAGGGCCAGGGTGGGGGGCAGGGTGGCTTTGGCTTCGGGCGAACGCAGGATGGTGTTCATCGCGGCGGTGTCGCGCAGGTTCACGCCCAGGCGGCCGGGCATGGTGAAGAGCTTCGACAGCACGCCGGGCTTGTTGGCGTTGGCCGAATCAGCGGCCGTTTTGCCGGCTTTGGTCTTCTTGGCCAGCTGGGCGGCCAGCGAGGTCGAGTCGCCGGTTGCGGCGGCCGTAGCCGTGGTGTCGGTAGTGGGGGTAGCAGCGGCGGCGGGGGCAGCCTTGGCGGCAGCCAGCTTAGCCGAGAGCTGCTGGTCGAGGGTCACGAGGTAAGGGGCCACTTCGTTCTGGTTCCATACTTCCCAGAACTCCAGCTTGGCCTGGCCTTGCAGCAATTTGCGCACGCGGTCGGGGTTATCCACGCCGGGCAATTCGATTTGCAGACGGCCGGTGCCTTTCACGCGCTGAATGCTGGGCTGGTTCACGCCGAACTTGTCGACGCGGGTGCGCAGGATATTGAACGAGCGGTCGATGGCTTCTTCCACTTCCTTGTCGATGGCGCCAATCACCTTCTCGTTCGAGGAGTTGATGTCGATGCCGCGGCTCTTGTTGGTGGTGTTGGCGAAGATGGTGGCCAGCGGTTTGCTGGGCGCCAGACGCTGGTAGGCCTGGGCAAACAGCGTGGTGAAGGGCGTGCTGGAGTTCACCTTCTGGGCCTCCTGGGCATCGGCCAGGGCCTTGTTGAAGGCGGGGTCTTTGCTGTTGCCGCTCATAGCGCGCACAATTTCCACCGGCGAAACTTCCAGCGTTACGTGCATGCCGCCTTTCAGGTCGAGGCCGAGGCCGAGCTCGCTCTGGCGCACCTCACGGTAGGTGAAGGGGCCGAACACCGGCGCCCGCCACACGGAATCGAGGTAGTGCTGGCGCTCGCCTTCGTTAAGCTTGCCGTTCTTGGTGGCGTAAGCCACAGCTTTCTGCTGCACCCCGCGCGAGACGTAGGTGAAGAACAGAAAGTACGCGCACAACGCCGTGACGACGACGGTAAGCGCGATGATTAATCCTTTGTTACGCATTATTTAAAAGTGTTGAGTTTTGAATGTTGAGGGTTGAATTCTCGCCATTGACAGCGGAGAATAAGCGAATCGAATAAGGGGGGAAGTGGAAAAGGGTTGAATGCTGCGTGAGCCATCTGCCGTCCGGCAAAAGCGCACTCAACAGTCAACCCTCAAAACTCAACACTTCACTAAGGGGCCTGCGGCGAGAGGGCCACGGCCAGCAGCCGCGCCCGAAACACCTCGCCCGCCCGGATGCCGGCCCGCAGGCGCGGCACGGCCAGGGCCTGGCGCAGGGTGGGCAGCCAGGTAGCGGCCAGCGCCGGCAGCGGCAGCCAGGCCGTAGCCAGCGGCGCCACAAAGTGCTTGGCCGAGCCCGTGGCTTCCAGCAGCACCTTTTGCTTCACCACCGTGGCGCGGGTAAACCGCGCATCGCCTTTGCCTACGGGGCGCAGCACACTCACGGCGCGTTGGTTCAGGCCCAGCACCAGCAGCACCGTAGCGGCGAGCAGGGCAAAGCGGAGCGAGAACCAAAAACGGGAGAGCAGAGCCAGCATGGGTATGTACGGGGTCTGCAAAGATACCATTCTGAGGGGAATGCGGGCAAGGGGGAGAGCGTCGGCCAAAAAAAACGCCTTGCAGGCATGTAAACCAGAATTGCAAGCGTGGAGAACAAAGTCGCAACTGAGATGCTGTAGGCAAGGCGGACAGAAGCAGGACGTATATGTCTTCTGAAATGACAGCAAAAAAGAGCGGGGCGCCGCCCGACAAACGGCGTGAACTACGACGAAGCATTCAAGGCCGAAGCCCTGCGCCTGGCTTCGGAAAGCCGCGGCATCAAAAAGCCCTGGTCATCTTCGGCCAGCCCGGGAAGCTGCCCACGCCGAATCGTTTTGGAGCCGCTTCGAGGCTGAGCTGCTCGACGGGGGCCGCTTCCCCGGGCTGGCCAAAGCACGGCTCGAAATCAGTCACCACGTGGTGGACTACAACGGAGCGACGCTACCCAGCGCTCGGTTACCGTACCCCCAACCACTTCGAAACCCATCTTCAAACAACGTCCCAACGCCGCCCGGCTTAGCCAGACCTCCTCAGTGCAGCGGTGCACGGGCTTTGGCTACGAAGGCCCGGCGCTCGTGCGCCGGATTAACAAGGCGTTGGCGCGGGGTGGCATTGCTTTGAGAACCGGTTGGTTTCTTCGCCAGGACCTCGCCATGCTTCCAGTACAACGGCAGCGTAATCGAACCCAATGAGATGGGCTGCCTGCCACCGGAAAGCAATGGTTCGCCCACTGAGCCGGCGGAATAAAGAGCTAAAGTTAGGGTAGATGGTGCTTGCAAAGCAATTGGTTACGCAAGCCGTAATTTTTTTAGGCGGCGAAAAGAACGACGAAAAGAGCGTGGTTTAGCCGGTTAGGTCGGAAATAAAAGTTGAGAAAACCGGTGCAAAAAATAACTTAACATGACCGGTGAATTGCCGGGCTTAACAATTCCGTATTTTTGCGGCATGCTTCAACCCAAACACCTGTTGATGAAGCGCGGGGCCCTGCTCAGCCGGGAACCGCGGGAGGGCCGGAAGGTCGTTGCTGCCATTGGGTCCCCCGATTTTGACGCTATTATTTCCGTTGTTTTTTCTGCCGGTTGCTCCATTACCGTTTCGGATTTCGAAACGGTTTTTTTATGCCCGTTGAGTTTGTCAGCCGCCCCGTAGCCAAGCACATCGCATCACGCAAATGCGGGGTGAGCGCAGCCACTACCGCTCGTTTTAACCGCCCCCATTCTGACCACACCCTTAATTCCTCAGCACCGGTATGGCACGCAAAGACCTGCTCGACATCGCCTCCCTCCACCGTGAGGAAATCGAGTTCCTGCTCGACCAATCCACGTCCTTTAAAAAATTATTCTCCCATTCGGTGAAGAAAATTCCCGCCCTCGAAGGGAAGTCGGTGCTCATGCTGTTCTACGAAGCCAGCACCCGAACGCACTCTTCCTTCGAGGTCGCCGCCAAACGCCTCTCGGCGGAGGTCACGAATTTCGACGTCGCCCACTCCTCCATCACCAAGGGCGAGTCGGTGCGCGAGACCATCGAGACGCTCCAGGCGATGCGGACCGACTACATCGTCGTCCGGCATAGCCACCCCGGCCTGCCCGCCATGATAGCCCGCCAAACCACGGCGTCGGTCATCAATGCCGGCGACGGGGCGCACGAGCACCCCACCCAGGCCCTGCTGGATGCCTTCACCATCCGGGAGAAATTCCCCGACCCCCGGGGCAAAAAAGTCCTCATCATCGGGGACATTCTGCACTCCCGCGTCGCGCGCTCCACCAGTACGCTGCTGCAGAAGCTGGGCGTTGAGGTCGCTTACCTCGGGCCGGGCTCGCTGGTGCCCAAATACGTCCCGACCACCATCCCCCGCTTCACCGATTACGAGGCGGCCATGGCCTGGGCACCCGATGTCGTGTACCTGCTCCGCGTGCAGATGGAGCGCCAGGACGTGCAGTTTTTCCCCAACGTCCGGGAATACCACCGGGTTTATGGCATCACCAACGACCGGCTGGCCGAAATCAGCGACAAGGGCCTTTACATCATGCATCCCGGCCCTGTAAACCGGGGGGTGGAGCTGTGCGACGCTGTGATGGACTACGAGCGCAGCCTCATCACCAACCAGGTCGAAAACGGCATTTCTGTGCGCATGGCCGTACTCGACTGGCTCACGCCGGGCGGGGAGTTCCCGCGGCAGGAAGCGTATGCCGCACCGCAACGAGCCGGCTCACCGGTGGTGACGCCCTAAACGCCGGACACTGCATCTGACTCCATATTTACATCTCCCATAAGCCTTACCGGTTTACCGAAATCATCACTTCATGCTTCTCCTTCAAAACACCCGCATCGCCTCCGAAAACTCCCCCGTGCTTGTCGAGAGCGATGTCCTGATTGTCGAAGGGAAAATTCAGGAAATCGGCAAAAGCCTGGCCATCCCCGAGGGCACCCGCGTCATCGACGCGCGCGGCCGGGTGCTGATGCCGGGCATGTTTGACGCCCACGTCCATTTCCGCGCCCCTGGCTTCGAGAACAAGGAAACCATCACCACGGGGAGCGAGGCGGCCATCAACGGCGGTGTGACCGGCGTGGTGATGATGCCCAACACCCGCCCAGCCCTCGACTCGGCCACCGCCATCGCCACCGTGCTGGAAAATGCCAAGCACCGGTCCCGCATTCCGGTGTATACTTCCGGCTGCGTCACCAAGAACCGCGAGGGCAAGGAACTGGCCGAAATCGAGGGCATGCGCGGCCTCGGCGTGAAGATGCTGACCGATGACGGAGACACCACGGCCGACCCGGCGGTGCTGCTGCGGGCCATGCAGTACGCCACCGAGTTCGGGATGTTTTTCGCCAGCCACTGCGAGGTGCCGGAGCTGGCCGGGCCGCGCGCCCTCAACGAAGGGGTTATGAGCTACCGGCTCGGCATCAAGGGCTCGCCGGCGTGCGCGGAGGAAATCATCATCGACCGCGACATCCGCCTGGCCCACGCGGCGGGCGCGCACGTGCACATCCAGCACGTGTCGAGCAAGCTCGGCATGGAAACCATCCGCTGGTGGAAATCGCGCGGCGATGTGAAGGTGACGGCGGAAGTGACCCCGCACCACCTGCTGTTCACCGACGAGCACATCGGCGACTACGACACGAACTATAAGATGAACCCGCCGCTGCGCACACAGGCCGATTGTGATGCGCTGCTCGAAGGGCTCATCGAGGGGGTCTTCGACCTCATTTCCACCGACCACGCGCCGCATACGCCGTTCGAGAAAGCCCAGGATTTCATCAGTGCCCCCAACGGCATCACGGGCCTGGATACGGCCCTTGTCTCGCTTTATCACCACTTCGTCGAGCCCGGCAAATTCGGGTGGGACCTGGTGGTGAAGCGCTACTCGGCAGAACCCCGCCGCCTGATGGGCCTGCCGGTAGCCGCCATCGAAATCGGCCAGGAAGCCAACTGCGTCCTGTTCGATACCGAAGCCGAAACGACCTTCACGCGGGATTTCATGAAATCCAAATCCCAGAACACGCCTTTCATCGACCAAACGCTAAAAGGCCGGGTAAACCTGGTGATTTTGGGTGCGGAAATTCTGCTGGAGCGCTAACTGTTAGAGCTTGGCTGAAAACAGAACGTCATGCTGAGCGCAGTCGAAGCATCTCTACTGCGGCAGTAAACTCCATGGTTTGGATTAGTTACGCGGTAAAGATGCTTCGACTGCGCTCAGCATGACATCAAATAATTTCGATGAGTACAATTCCCTCCTCCAATACATCAGATAAGCCCCTTATCGGCGTGGTCATGGGCTCCAGCAGCGACTGGGACACCATGCAGCATGCCGTGCAGATGCTCACGCACTTTGGTGTGGCCCACGAAGCGCGCGTTGTGTCGGCCCATCGCATGCCCGACGACTTGTTTGCTTACGCCGAACAAGCCGGCCCGCGCGGCCTGCAGGTTATCATCGCCGGCGCCGGGGGGGCCGCCCACCTACCGGGCATGATGGCCGCCAAAACCACGGTGCCCGTGCTGGGGGTGCCGGTGGCCAGCCGGCATTTGCAGGGGGTCGACTCGCTGCACAGCATCGTGCAAATGCCCAAAGGGGTGCCGGTGGCCACGTTTGCGATTGGCACCGCCGGGGCGGCCAATGCGGCGCTGTTCGCGGTCAGCATGCTGGCCCTGCATGACCCGGGCCTAGCGGCCAAACTGCAGGCGTTTCGCGTCGAACAAACCGAAGCCGCTCGCGCCATGACGTTGCCGGTATGAACGACGGCATTCAGGAAGCAGCGATGACCCCTATTTTCCCCGGCAGTGAGGACTCCGCTGGCCGACAGGCCACCCTAGGGGTGCTGGGCGGTGGCCAGCTGGGCCGGATGTTTGTGCATGCCGCCCAGCGCCTGGGCTACCTCACCGCCGTGCTGGACCCGGACGCGCAGAGCCCGGCCGGGCGGGTGAGTCACTACCACATTCAAACCGACTACGACGACCCGGCCGGGCTGACGCAACTGGCCCACCTGTGCCAGGCCATCACCACCGAGTTTGAAAACGTGCCCGCCCAGGCCCTGCAAACGCTGGCGCTGACCCGCCCCGTAGCGCCTGGCGCGGCCGTGGTGGGCATTGCGCAAAACCGCATCGAGGAAAAAGCCCACTTCACGGCCTGCGCCGACGTGTCGGGGGTGAGCTGCGCGCCTTATGCGGTGATTGAAACGCGGGCCCAGCTGCAGGCCGTCCAGGACGAACGGGCTGATTTGCTGCCCGGCATCCTGAAAACCGCGCGCTTGGGCTACGACGGCAAGGGCCAGGTCCGCGTGAAGACCACCGATGAGCTGGCTGCCGCCTGGGCGGAGTTGGGCGCCGCCGCCTGCGTGCTGGAAAAGATGCTGCCGCTCACCGCCGAGTGTTCGGTGCTGGTGGCGCGCGGCTGGGACGGGCAAGTCGTTAGCTTCGCCCCGCAGCGTAACGTGCACGTCGAGGGCATTTTGGCCGTGACCCACGCGTACGCAGGCAACATGCCGCCTGCCCTGGCAACCAGAGCCCGCGACGCGGCTGTTTCCATCGCGCAGCATCTCGGCTATGTGGGGGTGCTATGCGTTGAGTTTTTTGTGGTGGAGGACGGCAGCGCGCACGGCATGCTAGTGGTCAACGAGATGGCGCCGCGCCCGCACAACAGCGGCCACTACACCCTGGACGCCTGCGACGTTTCCCAGTTTGACCTGCAGGTCCATGCCATGGCGGGCTTGCCCTTGCCGCGGCCGCGCCAGCATTCCCCGGCCATCATGCTCAACCTGCTGGGAGACGTGTGGTTTGATGGCAACGGTCAACGGCGGGAGCCTGACTGGATTGCCGTGCTAAGCCTGCCGGGCACGCACCTGCACCTGTACGGCAAGCTGCAGGCGCGCGCCGGCCGCAAGATGGGCCACCTGACCATTACCGGCCCGGATGTCGCGAGTGTCAAAACCGTGGCGCGGCGCGCGGCAGATTTGCTCGGCTTGCCGGGGCTGGACGTCAGCTAGCGGCATTCAGTCATCCGCGGGTCGTGTCTCGACTTCTGCCCCTCCACCATCTCGCGCCTTGCGATACCTAAGGGAAGGTCTGCTTAAGTATCGTAAGGTGAATCAACAGTATATGGCGATGGCCATAAACGATAGTGAGTAAGGCGCGATAAAGCTGACTTATCGGATATAATATTCTGCTTTTGAGGACCGGCCATTTTCGGGCGGTTTTTTCCTCGCTGATAGGGGCCGTGGAAAACGATTCGGCCCTCGCCATTCCCGTGAACTCGTCGGCCGCACTCGCGCAGCTGGCCGAACACACCTCGCGCTACGTCGAGGCGGGATGGCAAGGCGCACCCAACACGGCCAAGGCCTACGCCGGGGACTTAAAACGTTGCGGCGCCTGAGCTTCACGGCCGCCATTTACAGCCCGCAGCTCCGGCGGGTGACGGAAGAGCTGGTGCAGGCCTGCCACCAACGCAGGCTGCAGGTCATCCCCTGGACGGTAAACGCGCCCGCCGATGCTGCCCGGTTGCAGGCCCTGCAAGTCGACGGGCTGATTACGGATTATCCGGACATGGTCAAAACCGAATAGCCGACCGTTTACTAATCGTCAGAGGGTGAATACCGCCTCCTCTCCCTGAACGCTTGGCCACTGGTCGGGGTGCACGACGAGCCCGGCCGGCTGCCCCTACAAGCGCGGCATGGCCGTTATTTGGTGCTCCCTTCTATAAGCCGCGCCGACTGGCTTGCTGGCCCGCAGCTACCGGCAGGCATGTTCACCGCGACAGGCGCTGGCCCCGCCGCACGGTTAACGCCCCAGAATGGGGGCGTTTGTTAATGGAATCGCCGACGTGCAGGTACTGGTTCAGGCTGCTGTCTCGGCGGAATGGCGCCTGGCCCGGAGCAGGAGCGAAGGCGTCAAAATCGTAGCGGGTAGTTGTCTGGCCGTTCAGGAAAAAAGAATAGGAACCCTGCATATGCACGACCCCGCTGACGCGGCCTTTCAGCGCCGTATCAGCAGCCACCTCCACGCGCGGGAAGCGCTGCTTCAGCCCGTATGAAACCGCCACGTAAGCCAGCAGCGCCACCACACCCAGCGCCAGAATAAGTTTGGTCGACATGGTTGCAATATAGCGTCCTGCCTACTTCAGCGCCTCAAACGTGTACTGTGCATCGGCCCAGAAGGCATCAAGGGCCATGATGCGGGGCTTGAAGAACGAAATCAGTTTCGGCCAGTCGTCGCGGTTGAAGATGTTGACCGGGCTCAACTCTTTGGAGATACAGCTCAGCGGCAGGCCTTGGGCATCAATTGTCTCCGCTTCCCAGGTCCAGGTTTCGCCAAGGGTTTCGTGCAACAGGGTTTTCAGCTCTTTGAACTGCTCATAAAACAGCTCCCGGATGCCCGGGTCCGGGTGGTTCAGCTCAATGCTGATGCTGGCGTGGCGGTTGTCGGCCTGCATCCGGAAATACAAGTGCCGGAAGCCCGTCTTGTAGTTAATCCAGTTGGTGGTTTCGCCCTCGGCCGAGGGCACGGGCGCCATATACTGGCCAAAGGCCGTCCAGAACGCCTGCCGCAGCTGGGTAGCTTCTGCTTTGCTATACATCGATTAGGGAAAAAAGAACGTCATGCGGAGCCTGCCGAAGCATCTCGCGTGCAATACTAATTCAATCGATAAGATTAGCTGCGCGGTAGAGATGCTTCGGCAGGCTCAACATGACGTGCTGTTGTCCGTTAAAACTGCCCGAATGAGCCCGTTATCTACAGCGGCGTGGCCCACCAGCCGGCCTCGTTGCTTTGGATGGCCACGCCGCCGGCGTTGTGGTAGTATTCCTGTACGCACTCTTTGAAGCCGGCGTTGTTGGTGCTGGCAAAGCACACGGCGTGGTCGGCGGTGGGCAGCGGGCCGGTGTGCACGGCAAACACACTGCCGCGCTCGGCCTTGGTGATGATGAGGTAAGTCGTGTCGTTGAGCTTGCCCAGGTTGGCGTCGAAGGCCTGGCCGTAGGCGTTGTCGGGCGTCACCTCCACGCGGTAGGCCGTGTTGCCGGCCGGGTGCTGCAAAATGCCCGCCTGGCCATTTTTGTCGCAGCTAATCAGGCCCAGCAGGCCAGCCGAAACTACGGTGAAGGTGGCCAGACGAGAGAGGAGTAAACGTGTGCGTTTCATAAGCAGCAAAGCAAAAAACTATCTAAACCGGGTGAAAGGGGAGCGGAGCGACACCGTTCGCAGGCGCACAGCCGTTTCTAATTACAGGTCCAAGATAATCTGTTTTTACTTCAATACTGATGAAGCGGCCAAAAAAATGCACGTCCCGTCGGGCCAAACCGGCCAGTCGGGACGTGCTAAAAAGGGTCCGATTGCTGCGTACGAGAGGTTATTGCTGCGCCGCGGCCGCCACCTTGCCCTGTAGGAAGCCCACCAGCACCTCCAGTCCCTTCTCGAAGTGGCGGTTGTTGGGAATCACAATGTCGGCGTAGTGCTTGTAGGGCGCAATGAACTGCTCGTAGGTGGGCGCCACGTGATGGGTGTAGCGGTACAGCACGTCGGCCAGGTCGTAGCCCCGCTCGTCGCGGTCCCGAATGATGCGGCGGTGCAGCTTCACGTGCTCCTGGGCATCGATGTACACCTTGAGGTCGAGCAGCTCGGCGATTTCCTTGAAGTGAAACACGAAAATGCCCTCCACCACCACAATGGGCGCCGGCCGAAACACCAGCTCCTGCGGCGTCACGGCCGCGTTGTTGAAGGTGTATTCCTTGCGCCGCACCTCGTGGCCCTGGCTGATGCGCAGCACGTCGTTGGCGTAGGCCGCGGCGTCGATGCTGGCGGGCAGGTCGAAATTTTCTACGCCCTGGTCGTCGCGCAGCTGCTTTTCGCGCGGGTGATAATAATTGTCCTGCGAGATGAGGCAAATCTGCTCTTCAGGAAACGAAGCCAGAAGCCGGCGCAGAAACGTGGTTTTACCAGAAGCGCTGCCGCCGGTGATGCCAATTAGATACGGGGTGTGCATAGCAGGCAAAGATAATGCTTTGCTTCATGAGGAATGAAAAAGGAGGGCGGAAGAATCACGGTGGCGTAGCTATATGGAAAGCCTCTGGCCCGTCATGTCGAGCGCAGTCGGGACATCTCGCGTGCCGAAGTAATTCTTTCGATTGAATTGAGTTACTACCCCGCGCGAGATGTCTCGACTGCGCTCGACATGACGGTCTTTCTTTTATTCCGCCTGCAAAAACGCCAGCAGCCCCGCCACCGCCCGCGCCCGGTGGCTGATGCGGTTTTTCTCCGCGCCGCTCATTTCGGCAAAGGTGCGGCCGTCGCCCTCCGCGGGCACAAACACCGGGTCGTAGCCGAAGCCGCCCGCGCCCTGGGCCGATTCCGTGATGGTGCCGGCTACTTCGCCCGCAAACTCCTGCGTGCGGCCATCGGCCCGGGCCAGGGCCACCACCGTGCGGAACCGGGCCGAGCGGTCGGGGGCGCCGCGCAGCTCCTGTAGCAGCTTGGCCACGTTGTCTTCGGCCCGGCGCTGGGGCCCGGCGTAGCGGGCCGAGTACACGCCGGGTGCCCCGCCCAGCGCCGTTACTTCCAGGCCCGTGTCGTCGGCGAAGCAGTCCACGCCGTAGTGCTGGCGCACGTATTCGGCCTTTTGGCGGGCGTTGCCTTCCAGGGTGTCCTGGGTTTCGGGCAGTTCTTCGTGGCAGCCGATATCGGCCAGGCTCAGCAGCGTGAGCCCGGCGGGCAGCAGCGGCCGGATTTCATCGAGCTTGTGGGCGTTATTGGAAGCGAAGCAGAGTTGGGTGGGGGCGGGCATGGGGTGAGGGATTAAAAGAAAGGCAAATAAAAAGGACGTCATGCTGAGCGCCGCCGAAGCATCTCTACCGCAATAGCAAATCCTGTCGATTTGGATTACTTGCGCGGTAGAGATGCTTCGGCGGCGCTCAGCATGACGTCCTTTTTTCGGTTTTATTACCGAAACATCGACTTGATGGTGCCCCAGGAGCGCTGCACGCTGCTGGGCGTGCCGGCCAGCACCGTAAGGAAGCTTTGGTCGCCGCCGGGGCTGTGGATGGTGAGACGGTAGGTGAAGGGGCCGCCCACCTGGGCCGGCGTGGGCGCGCCGCCGGTAGCGGTACGGAACACGTTGGCGTCGTAGTACGTGTAGCGGCGCTGGCCGTTGGGCGTCACGCTGGTGACGGCGGAGTAGCTGGTTTCGTTGGAGCCCTTGCGGGCCAGGTCGAAGCCCGTGACGTCGGTTTCGGAGTTCACTTCCCAGTCGATGCGCACCCGCGAGCTGTCGTAAGCAGCGGTGAACACCGTCAGCGACGCGGCCATGGCGGCCACGGCGCTGCCCAGCACGAGCAGCAGCACGGCAGGGCCGGAACGGCGAAACAAGCGGCGAATGAGTAGCGATTTCAACACGCGCGACGAGGCGGCCCCGAGTGTGGGCCGGATTCAAATGTACAACCTTTTCAGAAAGCCAACAAGCTAAGCTGTACGCCCTGGCAGCCCGCGTCCGGTAGAAAATATTGGGTCGGAGGTTGGGTATTTCAGAGCTAAGCTGTACTTTTGCAGTCCCTTCCGCAAAATCGGCAGGGTTCAACCGGTAAAACCGACCTCTCGATATGAAAAAGGACACCCACCCCGAGTACCAGGAAGTCGTATTCCAGGACTCCTCTTCGGACTTCAAGTTCATCACGCGCTCCACGATGAAGCCGACCGACACCATCACGATGGAAGACGGCAAGACGTACCCGCTGGTGAAAATCGAAGTAAGCTCTGCTTCGCACCCCTTCTACACCGGCAAAAACATGTTCATCGACACAGCCGGTCGCGTGGAGAAATTCCGCAGCCGCTACGCCAAGAAAGAGCAGAACAGCGCCAACAAAGAATAGCTTTTATTCGAGCTGTTAGCCCTTGGCTACTAGCTGTTAGCTTTTTGAAAACTCCTTTCGGTTTCGCCGGAAGGAGTTTTTTTATTGCCGCTGCCGAAAGCGGCAGCCGTAAATTTGCCTTTCCCATCAAAAGCCAGCCGCTAAAAAGAATGCACGTTCTTCTCTTCGACGACCCGGCCATTCGGCCCCATTTGCTGCCTTTCACGTTCACGCGGCCGGTGGCGGCGCTGCGCTGCGGCATCCTCACGCTGGCCGAAAAGTGGCAGTACCGCCTAGGTGTTGAAACCGTGGGCTACCTCACGCAGCCTTATTTGCAGGCCAAGTTCCCAGCCGGCGACGTGTGTGGCGCGGCCCTCATTATCAACGGTGCCGTGTGCCCCGACGATTTGCTGACCCGCCAGGTGCAAGCCCTGCGGCCCGGTCAGGCCCTGTATTGCGACGAGCTGCTGGTGGCCGCCCACGTGGCCGACGCCTCGCTGGTGGCCGAGCTCATTCAGGACGGCATTCCCGAAACCCGGCAGGTAGCTGAGCCTGTGACGGTGATAGACCGGCCGTGGCAGCTGTTTCTGCGCAACGGCGTCGAAATCCGCCGCGACTTCGCGCTGCTCACCAAAGGCCGCACCTCACAGCCGGTGGGCGACGCGCACACCATTGTGTACGGGGCCGAAAACATCTTCATTGAGGAAGGCGTGAAAATCCGGGCCGCCATTCTCAATGCGGAGGACGGCCCGATTTATCTGGGTAAAAACTCGCAGGTGCACGAGGGGGCCATCATCAAAGGGCCGCTGGCTTTGTGCGAAGGCTCGCACATCAACGCCGGCGCCAAAATGCGCGGCGACAACACCGTGGGCCCGTTCTCGAAGGTGGGCGGCGAAGTGGGCAACAGCATCCTGCTGGGCTACAGCAACAAGGGCCACGACGGCTACCTCGGCAATTCGGTCATCGGCGAGTGGTGCAACCTCGGGGCCGACACCAACACTTCAAACCTCAAGAACAACTACGCGCCCGTCAAAATCTGGAGCCACACCGCCAAGCGCTTCGTCGACACCGGCCAGACGTTCTGTGGCCTGATGATGGGCGACCACAGCAAGGCCGGCATCAACACCATGTTCAATACGGGCACCGTGGTGGGCGTGGGGGCCAATATTTTCGGCGCCGGCTTCCCCCGTACTTTCATCCCGAGCTTCAGCTGGGGCGGCGCGGCGGGCTTCGAAACCTTCAAGCTGCCCAAAGCCAACGAAGTAGCCGAGCGTGTGATGGCGCGCCGCAATCTGCCGTATGATGCGGTGGAACAGGTTATTATGAAAGCCGTATTTGAGGCGACGGAAGAGGACCGGGTGTGGGAGAAGGCAAAGTCATGACCTTCGCCGACATCCCCAACCAATCCGCCGTTAAGGCCCTGCTGCGCCAGTCGGTGCAGCGGCAGCACGTGGCGCACGCCCAGCTTTTCCGGGGGCAGGAGGGCGGCGCGGCGCTGGCGCTGGCTTTGGCCTACGCGCAGTATCTGAACTGCGAAGACCGCGCTGCCGATGCCGCCGACAGCTGCGGCCACTGCCCCGCCTGCACCAAAATAGCCAAGCTGGCCCACCCCGACCTGAACTTCATCATGCCCGTGACCACCACCAAATCGGTGGCCAAAGACGCGGTGAGCAGCAAGTTCATGGCCGAGTGGCGCACCTTCGTGCTCGACAACCCCTACCAGGGCCTCAACGATTGGATGCAGCACATCGGGGCCGAAAACAAGCAGGGCAACATCAGCAAGGACGAGGCCGTGCAGATTCTGAAGCTGGTGAGCCTGAAAGCCTTCGAAGCCCGCTTCAAAATCGTCATCATCTGGTTGCCCGAGCTCATGCACCCGGCCGCTGCCAACGCCGTGCTCAAGCTGCTGGAAGAGCCGCCGCCCGCCACCATCTTCCTGCTCGTGAGCCACGCGCCCGAGCAGCTGCTGCCCACCATCATCAGCCGGGTGCAGCCGGTGGTGGTGCGCCCGTTTTCGGAAGACGACATCACGGCCTTTCTGCAAACCGAATACCAAGTGCCCGAGGCCAAAGCCCGCCAGGTGGCGCAGCTGGCCGAAGGCAGCCTGGGCGCCGCCATCGCCAGCCGCGACGCCAACGCCGACCACGACTATTTTGAGTTTTTTGCAAAGTGGATGCGGCAGTGCTACAGCCAGAAGGCGGCCGATATTCTCAAGCAAAGCGACGAATTCCAGAAACTGGGCCGCGAAAACCAGAAGGAGCTGCTGAGCTACTCGCTGGGCCTGTTGCGCAAGGTGCTGCTGTTTGGCATCGACCCGAAGTTCGTGCCGCACCTGGCCAGCGGCGAGCAGCAATTCGTAACGGGTTTCGCCCGCTTCGTGACCCCGCGCAACGCCGATTTATTAACCAAAGAGCTCACCGATGCCCACTACCACATCGAGCGCAACGCCAACGCCAAAATGGTGTTTGTCGACAGCTCGCTGCGGATGGGCGGGTTTTTAAGAGTTTAAGATTCAAAAGGAACGTCATGCTGAGCGCAGTCGAAGCATCTCTACCGCAATAGTAAATGAGTTGTGTTGCGCGGTAAAGATGCTTCGACTCCGCTCAGCATGACGTTTTGTATAACAACTGCCTCAATTATGAAAATCCGCCTCGCCACCCGCGCCAGCCGCCTCGCCCTGTGGCAAACCGAACACGTGGCCGCGCTGCTGAAAAAAGCCGGTTTCGAAACCGAAATCGTGCCCATGCAAACCACCGGCGACGCCGTGCAGGACCGCAGCCTGGCCAAAATCGGCTCCAAAGGCGTGTTCACCGAAGAGCTGGAAACCAGCCTGCTGCGCGGTGAAACCCACCTCGCCGTGCACTCGGCCAAGGACGTGCAAAGCAGCATCCCGCGCGAGTTGGAACTGCTGGCTTTCCTGGAGCGCGAGCAGGTGAACGACGTGGTGCTGAGCTTCGACGAGCAGTTTTCGCTCGACAAGCCGGGCATTGTGCTGGGCACCAGCAGCACCCGCCGCAAGGCCCAGCTGCGCCGTTTCTACCCCCACGCTGAAACCGCCGAAGCCCGCGGCAACCTCCAAACCCGCCTGCGCAAGCTCGAAGAAGGCCAGTTCGATGCCCTCGTGCTGGCCTACGCCGGCGTGCACCGCATGGGCTATGAGCACCTGGTGCGCCACACGCTGCCGGCCCACCAGTTTGTGCCCGCCACCGGCCAGGGCAGCATCGCCGTGGAGTGCGCCGCCGCCCTCGATGCGGACCTTAAAGCCCGCCTCCAAACCGCTCTCGACCACCCCGCCACCCACACCTGCCTGCTGGCCGAGCGCGCCTTTTTGCACACCATGGAGGGCGGATGCAGCATCCCGTCATTTGCGCTGGCCACCTTAGAAAATGGCCACCTGCGCCTGCACGGCGGCCTCATCAGCCTCAGCGGCGAAGAATACGTGGAAGAAATTCAGACCACCGACGCAGCCACCGAAGCAGGCGCCCACGCGCTGGGCGTATCCGTAGCCGATGCCGTATTGGCGCGCGGTGGCCGCGAAATCCTGGCCAGCATCCGGGAGCACCGTGGGTAGCCTTGCGCACCGACCGTAGTTTTGCTTCACATTTTGCTTTCCATCTACAGCATGAACCGCATTTCTTCCCGCTTTATCTGGGTGCTTCTGGCCCTGATGACCGCCGCACCGGCCTGGGCCGCCAAACCCGGCAAGCCCAAAAAGAGCAGTAAAGACGAAGTCGTCACCATCACCACGCCGCAGGGTGTTATCCGGCTTGTACTGTTCGATGACACGCCGCTGCACAAAACTAACTTCCTGAAAAAAGCGCAGAGTGGCTTCTACAACGGCACCACATTTCACCGTGTCATCGACAATTTCATGATTCAGGGCGGCGATGCCAACTCCAAGGATGCCGACCCCACCAACGACGGCCAGGGCCAACCCAACGAGCCCACCATTCCGGCCGAGCTGGTGGGCCACCCGCACAACTACGGCGCCCTGGCCGCCGCCCGCATGGGCGGCCCGGCCGGCACGCCCAGCAGCGGCAGCCAGTTCTATTTGGTCGAAAACCACGACGGTACCCACTTCCTCGACGGCCAGTACACCGTTTTCGGCCAAGCCATTCAAGGACTCGATGTTATCGACAAAATTGCCAAACTGCCCAAAGACCCGCGCGACCGTCCGTTGGCCGATGCCAAAATGACCGTGAAAGTGGAGAAGCTCAAGCGCAAAAAAATCACCAAGCTCTACGGCTACAAGTACGAGTAGCGGTTTGCCCAGTGGCACGTCTTGTTGAGGGAACGTCATGTCGAGCGCAGCCGAGACATCTCGCGTGCCGCCACTAATCATCTCGGTTAGATTACTCCAGCACGCGAGATGTCTCGGCCAGTTCGACATGACGTTTCAGTCGGCTTTGCTGCCTTTTTCAAAAGCTTTTTATGAAAATTCTCGTCACCGGTTCCAACGGCCTGCTGGGGCAGAAGCTGGTGGCTCTGCTGCTCCCCAAGCCCAACGTGAACCTGGTGGCCACTTCCCGCGGCGCCAATAAGCTGGCCGACCTCTACCCCGACCTTCGTTTCGTGCCGCTGGACGTAGCCGACGCTGCTCAGGTACACCAGGTGCTCGCCCAGGAACAGCCCACCCACGTCATCCACACCGCCGCCATGACCAACGTGGACGAGTGCGAGCTGAACCACGACGCCTGCTGGCAGCAAAACGTGACAGCTGTCGGCCATCTGGTAGAAGCCTGTGCCGCGCGCCACATCCACCTCACCCACTTGAGCACCGACTTTATTTTCAGCGGCGAAGCGGGCCCGCTGGCCGAAGACGCCGCGCCCGGTCCGGTCAATTTTTACGGCGAAAGCAAGCTGGCCGCCGAACGCCTGGTGCAAGCCAGCCCCGGCCCCTGGGCCATTGCCCGCACCGTGCTGGTCTACGGCGTAGCGCATGAGTATGGCCGCACCAACATCGTGCTCTGGGTACGCGATTCTCTGCGCGCCGGCAAAGCCATCAAAGTGGTGGCCGACCAGTGGCGCACGCCCACCCTGGCCGAAGACCTGGCCGAAGGCTGCTGGCTGCTGGCGCGGCAAAGCGCGCAGGGTATCTACCACCTTAGCGGCGCCGACATGCTCACGCCCCACGCCATGGCCCTGCAGGTAGCCGACTATTTCGGCCTCGATAAAACGTTGATTGAGCGGGTAGACGCCAGCACGTTTTCGCAGCCCGCCCGGCGGCCGGCCCGCACGGGGTTTTTCATCGCCAAAGCCCGGCACGAGCTTGGCTACACGCCCCATTCCTTCCCCGAAGGCATTGCCATCATTGGCCGGCAGAGCGAAAATAGACTATAAAAAAAACCCGCCGGGGTAGACGGCGGGTTAAAACTCGTCAGGGGTAGCCAGCGAGCGGTAGAGGCGAAATGTGGGTAGAAATGAGTAGTGTATTATACCAAATACAAGAGATTGAATAAGTTATCGATAATCGACTGGATTTAATCTGTAGAAGCTAACGCGGAAAGGAGGAATCAGGACTGGGGCCATACCCCTACCAGTAGGCCGCCCACCAGCACGGCCGTGCGGCCCAAGAGGGCGGCTTCGCCCAAGGCGCGAGGCACCACCATGCCATCGGGCGTCACGAAATCGATGCCCACCGAAACGGTCTTGGCCGTGTGAGGCAAAGCTTTGGGGCGGCGTGGCGAGCTCAACGAGGGGTAAATGAGTAGGTACATAAGCGGGCAGGTAGAAAATATGAGGATGTATTGCCTGGAGCCGAAACGGCTTTTCCCAAAAGCAATACAATGTTACTGCTCCATTTTACCTCATAAAAGGACACAACAGCTGAGATTGCGACATCCCGCCAAATGAATTTTTATTGCTTTAGTATAATTTTTCGACGATATAAATCAATAAAATTCAAACCTTACACAAGTTGATAAAACAGTAAATAATTGGTTGTCAAAATAATAATAAGCCAAATGCCTCGCGGATTAACAGGTTCATTTCTGTGAAAAAAGCGCAATTTGCGACATCGCAAGTATCGGTCTCTTGCGATGTTTTGCACATATTTTACGCCCTTCGACTACGCAGGCTTCGCTGAAAAAATACGATTGTTATTTTGGAGGCCTGGTTAAAGAGTTAAGGCTTAAAATGGTGATTATGAGCATAATTGTTGGAAATAGGAAGAGCCACCAGGCAGATGGTTCTTGGCGGTAGGAGACCATCAGGCGGCCCCAGCTGGCAGCCTCCGGCGGCAAGCCAATGCCCAAAAAAGACAGCGTGCTTTCCAGGCCCAGAAGCCGGGCCAGGCTCAGGGGAAATAAAGTCTTTAATGGATTGATAGCGTGAGGTATACTGTGTTTTAGCCAAACGCGCCACGCCGGCACCCCAGCCGCCTGAGCGGCTTCTACGAAAGGAAGCGTGCGGATGCGCAGCATCTGGGCACGGACCAGCCGAGCGGGGGTAGTCCAAGATGTAAGGGTGAGCAGAACCAGCAAACCAGCGGGCGAAATGCTCCCGGCACCGGCCGCTAATGCCACCACCAATACCAAGCGCGGCACAGTGTCGAGTGCCGTCACGGCTCCCGTCACCAGTGCGTCGAGGGGCAGACGAAAGGCAACGTTGCGGCGGCGCCTACCGCTTGTTGCTATCCCCGCCAGGCCCAGCGCGGCGGCCAGCCCGCCCAACCAGGGCGTGGGCAGCCGTAAGGCCCACCACACGCTACCGACCGCCACGACCCCATACGAAATATCGACCCGGGCCCGATTGCCCCAAAAGCCCGCCGCGCTGCCCAGCAGCGCCCCGATGACGGCCGCCAACAGGGCTGCGGGCAGCGTAAGCAGCACTGCCGTACGCGTGCCAAACACCAGCAGACTCAGCACATCGCGCCCCTGCGCATCGGTGCCGAGCCAATGCTGACCGGGCGCTAACGGTGCCTGGGCAATGTGCGCTAGGTCGAGCGTGTGGGGCGGGTAGGGCAGGGGCAGCACGGGGGCCACGGCGGCCACCAGCATCAGAAAGCCCAGCCAAGCCACCGCCCAGCTTGGCGTTCGGAACAGGTGCGGGACGGCTAGCGCTATCATCGGATTCGAGGGTCGGCCCATAAGGAAAGAAAGTCCGTGATAAGCAGGGCCAGCAGCCGCGCCGCGCCCACCAGCAGCACGCCGCCCACTAGCACTGGAAAATCGCGCGCCGCGGCGGCTTCGGCCAACAGGCGGCCCATGCCGGGCAGGGCGAAAGCAACTTCCACAACCACGGCGCCGGCCACCAGGGCCGGGAGCAGTTCGGCCAGCTGGGCCAGCGACGGCAGCAAGGCGTTGCGCAGCGCGTGGTGGCGGATGACGGCGCGCTCGGCCAGGCCTTTGGCCCGGGCCGTGGTGGCGTAGTCGGTGCCAAGCTCCGCCTCCAGCGCGGCGGTGAGCTGCAGCGTGAGCTCGGGCAGGGCGCTGAGGGTTAAGGCTATGACAGGCAAAGTCATGTGCCACAAATACAATGGTAGCTGATAGCCGGCATCCAGTTCCGCATCGGTGGCCTGCTCGAGGCCGTAGCTGGGAAACCAGGCCAGCGTTTCCGGATTGGCAAACAGCAACAGCAGTCCCAGCGCAATAACGAAGAGTGGCAACGCCTGCAAACCCACGAGTGCGCCGCGCAGGAGCCCATGCCCGCGCGGCCGGCCCGCCAAATACTGGGCCAGCGCCAGCGCCAGCAGCACAGCCAGCGTGGCCGCCGTGCCGGTGAGCGGGAGGGTGAAGAGCAGAGCCTGCTGCAAGCGGGCCCCCACGCCTTCGCCCGTGCGAAAAGAGGCGCCGAGCTGCCCGTGCAGCAAGTCACGCAGCCACCGGTGGTATTGGTTGGCAAGCCCATTCCAGTGCCACTGGCCCGCTGTGGCGGACGCGGGGCGGTGCGTGCCAACGTAAAAAAGTGGCACATCGAGCCCCAGGCGGTGCCGGGTGGCCCGCTCGAGGGCTTGGCGGGCGGCGGGAGTAGTGACGCCGCCGGTGGCGCGCAACTCGGCTAGGGCGGGCTGGGCCAGTTCCACGGCCGTGCTGCCTTCGAGATGACTCAGCAAAAACACCCCCGATGCCAGCGCCCACACGGCCAGAGCCGTGCGCAACAGCCGCCAAAAAAGTAGCCGGGCCATGCGTTAGGGCGAGGTGGAAGGGGCAGCGGCTTCGCCAATGGCCATGGCTGCAAAGCCCGGTTTGAGGCTGGTAGGATGCAGGTCGACCAGCCGTTTTTGGGCTGCAATGTGATTTGACAAGAAGAACAGGGGCAGCAAGGGCATTTCCTGCTGCATCAGCGCCTGAAATTGACGCAGCAGTTGCGCGCGGCGCTGCACGGTGCTGGCCGCCGCAATGGCTTCAATCAACTGGTCGCTCCTGGGGGAGCCGTAGCCCAGGGTATTGCCCGCCCCAATGGCCTGCGAATGCAGGAAGGACGTGAAATTGAACATGAACGGATTGCCGCGCAGGGCCCGCACGTACATGTCGAACTCGCCGCTGCGCAGGGCCATGCTAAAAGCGCCCGACTCGGTGGGCTGCAGGCTGACCGGCACGCCAATGCTGGCCGCCGCCGCCTGGAATTGCAGGGCGATGGTGGCAAAAAGCTGTTCGTCGGCCCGGTAGCGCATCACCAGACGCAGCTGCTGGGGGCCGTGCGCGCCATTGCGCTGCCAGCCGTCCGCGGCCGCGGCGCCGCGCTGCCAGCCCGCGCGGCGCAACAGGGCCGCGGCCCCGGCCGGGTCGAAAGGCACCGGCGCTAGGCTGTCGTTGTAGTTCAAACGGTCGGTGGGGCTGACGAGGCCCACGGTGCGCTGGCCCTGGCCTAGTTCGGTGCCTTTCAAAATGCCCGCCGCATCGATGCAGTGGGCCAGCGCTTGGCGGGTCAGAGCGTCGGATAGGGCCGGGTGGCGGGTATTGAATCCCACAGTGACGACGTCGTAGGAGGCCGTGGCGTAAAAATTCAGGTTCGAGCGAGTGGTCGAGGCTTGGCGCAGGCGCGTGAACTCGCGGGTGGGCATTTGCGGAAAAACGTCGATGTCGCCCCGCTGCAAAGCCAGCGAAGCCGTGGCCGCATCCGGAACAATGACGTAGTCGAGCCGGGCCGGGCGGGCCTGAAGCGTAAAAGGACGGGGGCGCACCCGGTCAGCCCACCAGTGGGGCTTGCGGCGGAAGCGCAGGTACCGGTCTTTTTCCCACTTCACCAGCTGGTAGGGGCCGCAACCGGGCAGGCGAGCAGGCGTTTGGCCCGGGGTGGCGGCCGTGTAGCGCCGGGCCACGGCCTGCAGCACCGCATTGGGTGCCGCCGTGGCCGGGCGGCGCTGCAACTCGGCCAGCGTGAAACGCCGCATTGCGCCCCTGGGGTCCAGCACGGCTTCGGGAAGCACGAAAAAATCTCCCGAAGCCTGCACGTATTCCACCGCCTGACTGGTGCAGACGAAGGTGAAACGGCGCGGGTTTCGGGGGTCGAGAAGAATTTCCCGGATGAAACGGTATTGGCTGCTGGGGGCCTCCGTGGGCAGGCCGGGGCAAAACATCAGCTTGAGGGTGAAGGCCACGTCGGTGGCCAGCACCGGCCGGCCGGTATCCCAGGTAGCTTCCGGCCGAATGGTGTACTGCAACTGCATCAGCGAATCGCCGAGGAAACGTACGCTCGGCAGGGCTTCGGCCAGGGCCGGGGCAAAGCGATTCGTGGTAAAATCGGCCTGAAGCAGGCTGCAGTTCAATAAATAGAGGGCATCGATGGCGGTCTGGTTCGCCAGGGCCAGGGGGTCCAGGTTTTCCGGGTCGTGCGCCCAACGAATTTTGAGGGCGCGCTCGGTGGGCCGCTTGGTGGTGCAACCCTGTAGCAGCAAGGCCATTGCAAGACAGAGCCACGCTCCAGCCAGGGAATTTTGCCTCACGCGATACATTCAGACTATACTAGCCCAGCTACAGTGAGCAGGCAATATAGGCACGAAACGGCAGTGCTTTATTGGGCAGCGATGTCGCCGGCCCAGCCGCCGGTGCCGCCGGCAATGTCGCCAGCCCAACCGCCCGTGCCGCCAGCCGTGCTAATGTCGCCGGCCCAGCCGCCGGTGCCGCCGGCAATGTCACCAGCCCAGCCGCCCGTGCCGCCAGCAACCGCAATATCGCCGGCCCAGCCGCCGGTGCCGCCGGCAATGTCGCCAGCCCAGCCGCCCGTGCCACCAAAGACACCCGTATCATCGCCGTCACCGTCGCCGGGGGTGATGTCGCCGGCCCAGCCGCCGGTACCGCCCAGGTTGGTCACGGTGGTTGCGTTCGTGGTGTTAGTCAGGGCCGCATCCGAAGGGGCGGGGGAGCAAAGGCTAGCAACTTGAAACAGGGCGATGGTGAGGAGATTCAGCACGGTGGTTAAGACTTAAAATGTGTGTCAGCTATTTGAACAACACAAAGTTGGGGGTTGCCAGAACCGTGCAAAAGGACATTTTTGCCCTAAAATTGACTTGTATGTAAATTATAAGTTTTTTAAATAAAAAAAGAAAAAATATAGAAGAATGCCTTACTTGTTTTTAAATAAACTTTTTTTTTATGCACTGTCAGAAAAAACACTCAATTTGTGACTTCTAAGCTCCAAAACGGCCACGAATACTCACAATACAAAGGTTGCCGGACTCTTGCTTTGAAAAAAGGAAGAAATCCGCGTTTTTGTGACGTCGGTTTTGAGGGCTTGATTTAGATGAAAAGCCCATTTACACGCCATCAGCGCATATTTTAGATGAATGAAATTGCAAATTTGGCGCGAATTGTGACGTCGCGTAGTCTGAGCTCTTTGCCGGTATTGGACCTGAATAGCCGCCAGCCGAACAAAGAGAACCTGTTTGTCAAGACCCTGGCCAAGACCCCCGACGCCACCCAGTTGCAGGTGGTGAAGGCCTTATATGGCAAGGCCACGACGGCCAACGTGCGGGCCCTGCAAAAGCTGCAGTCGCGGGTGCGCAGCAAATTGCTCAACCAGCTTTATTTCCTGGACCATTCCGACCCCCGGCACCTCGTGTCGCGCCGCTACGAGCTCGAGTGCCTGGATATGTTGCACAAGGTAAGTATTTTATACGCCGAGCGCGAGTACAAACTTTCGGAGCGGCTGCTGCAGCGCTGCCTGGCGCTGGCCGAAAAAGGCGAGTTCACGCAGTATGCCGTGCTGTGCGCCCGCATGCTGCGCAACCTGCACGCCGAAAAACGCGATGCCATTCCTTATAAAGAAGCGGCCAAGGTGCTCGCGCGCGTGCAGCAGGTGCTGGCGTTGGAGGACGAAGCCGAGCAGCTGTACACCGCCACCCAACTGGCCCTGAGCGGCACCGTAGCCACGCGCCGGGCCGTGCTGGCGGTGCTGCCCGACCGTATTGCCCAACTCGAAGCCCTGCACCGCAAGGCCCGCAGTTTCACTACCTACAATGTGGTGTACCGGGCGCGGCTGGCCTATGAAGAGCTGCAGGGCAATTTCCAGGAAATGATTCGGGTGACGGCGGCGGCGTCGCGCCGTCTGCGCGAGGGCAAGCTGAACGAGCGGCGGTTCGATTTGCGCTTCAACCACTTCGTGAGCATTTATGCCTACCTGCGCAGCCGCCAGCCGGTGCAGGGCCTGCGCCTGGCCGAGGAATACAACCGGGATTTTCACCCCTCGTCCAACAACTGGTTTTACTTCCAGGAGCACCACGTGCTGCTGGCGCTGCACGCCGAGCAGTACGAGCGGGCCCAGCAGCTGATGGAGGTCATTACCAAAAACCCGGCCTACCTCATTCAGCGCGAGGCGGCTTTGCAGCGCTGGGATTTGTACCGGGCCTACATCGACTTTGTGTTGCCGCCGCCGCGGCCGTCCGTGGCCCGGCAGCGCCAAATGGCGCAGTGGGTGCTGCAGCTGCCCGAATACAGCCGCGACAAACGCGGGCACAACGTAGCCATCCTGGTACTGCAGCTGCTGCACTTCCTGCGCGAACGCAACCTAGAAGCCGTGCTGCTGCGCCTAGAACGCCTGCGCAAGTACCAGCAGCGGCATTTGTACGAGCCTACTACGGTGCGCAGCCGGCTTTTTTTACGTTTGCTGCAAGTGATTGTGGAAAAGAACTTCGATGCGACGAAGGCGGCCGAGCGCGGCAAAGCGCTACTACAGCAACTACACGACACAGCCCCCCCTGGCGAAGCTTTCGCAGAAGTAGAAATTATCCCGTACGAACACCTTTGGCAGCTGGTGCTGAAGCTGTTGCGCGAAGGCGCGCCGGTGGCGAACGAAACGGGGGCGTAGTGTCTAATAAGGAAAGCCCGTCATGCAGCGCAGAGCGAAGCATGACGGGCTTTTGCGCCTTTCGTCCTTCATTAATCATTAATTATGGCTCCACCACGATTTGGCGCGAGACGCAGTGGCTCTGGATGCAGGCCTGGGAGCCGTAGCCGCGCATGCTGAAGCGCACGGCATAGGTGCCGGGGCGGCGAAACGTGTGCTCAGCGGTGCGGCCCTTCTGCACGGTGCCGTCGCGAAAGTCCCACACAAACTGCACGTTCTGGCAGGTGAGGAGCTGGGCTTCGGGCGAGGCGAAAGACACCGGCTGCCCCACGCGCACGCGGGTGGTGGAGGCGGTGAAATCGACCACGTCCTGCGCCACGAGGTTGATGGGAATGTATTTCTGGCCGGTGCGCACCTCGCCGGTTTTATCCACAATGACGTCGAGCTGGACGACGTAGTTCTTGCGCTCTTTATAGCAGTGCGTAATCTGGGGGCCGGTGAGGGTGGTGCCGTCGCCCATCTGCCACTTGTAGGTGAAGGGGCCGGCGACTTCGTCGATGGAGCCGCGGCCGTCGAGGTCGACGCAGAGCATGCGCGGCAGGGGCGGCCCGCAGTTCACGCTGGTGGTGTCGCCGGCCTGCTGGGCGCGGGCGGCGGAGCTTATCAACAAGAGGAGAAAGACAGAAACGGCAAAAATGCCGCGGCCGGGTACAAACTGGAAGCGCATGCGAAGAAGAAAAGCGTGAAAAATAACGCGGCTTGCGTGCGCGGTTTAAAACTTGTTGAGGCGCTGCATCACATCGCGCAGATAGGTCTGGCCCACGGGAATCTGCTTGCCTTCCACGGTGAGCATGTTGTCTTCCAGCGCCTGGATGTGGTTGACGTTGACGATGAAAGAGCGGTGTACTCGTACGAACTGATTGCTCGGGAATTTCTCCTCCACGCCCTTCATGGTGCTGTATACGATGAGCTTGCTCTGCTTGGTGATGATGTGCACATAGTCGCCGAGGGCCTCCACGTAGCGGACGTCGGCGAAGGAGACGCGCACCAGCTTGTTGTCGACTTTGACGAAGGTAAACTCGTTGTTGGCCGCGGCTTCGATGTTTTCGGCGCCCGCAGATGCCTGGCGCTCGGTCATTTCGAGGGCTTTCTGAGCGGCTTGCAGGAAGCGGGCGTAGCTCACGGGCTTCACCAAGTAGTCGACCACGGCGTGCTCGAACGCCTGCACCGCGTAGTCCTTGCTGCTCGTGATGAGCACCACCAGCGGCGGGTGCTGCAAGGTGCGCAGCAGCTCGATGCCCGACATGAGGGGCATTTCCACGTCCAGAAACAGCAGGTCGACGGGCTGGGTGCGCAGAGCCTCGGCGGCTTCTACGGGGTTGGTGTAGCTGCCGGCGGCGGTGAGGAAAGGCGTGTTGTTGATGCAATTGAGCACCACTTGCACCGACAGCGGGTCGTCGTCGACAACCAAACAACTTAGTACAGAAGCAGACATAGCAGCGAAAGGTGGGCGTAAGGAAAAACGAAAGTAACCGGTGCCGTCGATTTCTAAGCCGGCGCCCGGGCTTCGAGCTGCGGATAGAGCTCGGCCAACTGCTGGCGGATGGACTCGACCAACGGCTCGCAGTAGGGGTGGGCCGGGTGCTTGGCGGCGCGTTCCAGCTCGTCGAGCTGGGTGTGCAGCACCGGCACGCCGAAGTAGGCCACCTGGCCTTTCAGTTTGTGGGCGGTGCCGGCCAGCGCGGCCGGGTTATCGACGCAGTTGGCGGCCAAAAGGGCTTCCAGGGCCGGCGCTTCGGCTAGGAACGTGCCCACAATCTGGCGCAGGAAGCCTTCGTTGCCACCCGCCAATTCTTCGAGCAAGTGCCAGTCGGGTTTGATGGTAACGTTGGCCGGGGGGGCCACCGGCGCGGCGGTTGATGACCCTGCCTCGCTGACTGGAGCCAACGAGCGACCCGTGAAATGCGCTAGGCGGGCATACAGCACGGCCGGCTCGAAAGGCTTGGCCAGCGTGTCGTTCATGCCGGCGGCCAGGGCCAGCACCCGGTCTTCGGGCAGCACCGAGGCGGTGAGGCCGATGATGGGAAACTGGCCGGCGTCGGGGAATAGGGCGCGCAGGCGGCGGGCGGCCTCGTAGCCGTCCATTTCGGGCATTTGCACGTCCATCAGCACGGCGTCGAAGGGCTGGGGCGCGGCGCTGGCGGCTTCCACGGCCAGGCGGCCGTTTTCGGCGATGACGACCTGCACGTTCCAGGCTTCGAGGGTTTTGCGGGCCACGAGTTGGTTGAGGGCGTTGTCTTCGGCCACCAGCACGCGCAGGGCGGGCTCGAAGGGCGCGAGCAGGCCGGCGTGGGCTTCGGGCTGAGCGGCGCTGGCGTCGGCCACTTCGTAGGGCAGCTCAAAGAAAAACTCCGAGCCCTGGCCTTCTTCGCTGCGCACGCCGAGCTGGCCGCCGTGCAGCTGCACGAGGTTGCGGGCAATGCTCAGGCCCAGGCCCGTGCCGCCAAACTCGCGCGTAGTGGAAGTATTGGCCTGCGAAAAATCTTCGAAAATGGCCCCCAGCTTATCCTGCGGAATGCCAATGCCGGTATCGCGCACGGCGAAGCGGATTGTTGAATTGGCGGATGGGTGGATGGATGAATGGGTAGAAGCTGAAGCCGCTCCGGTTGCTGCGGAATCGGTCGGTTCCACGGCTTCCACCGTGACCGTGACGCCGCCCTGGCGGGTAAACTTGATGGCGTTGCCGACCAGATTGACCAGAATCTGGTTCAGGCGCACCGGGTCACCGAGTACGGCGGCGGGCACGTTGTCGGCTACTTTTATTTGCAGCGCGAGGCCTTTGCTTTCGGTGGCAAACTTGAACATGGCCCCGAGGCGGCGCACGGCTTCGGGCAGGCGGAAGGGCACCTGCTCCAGCGACAGCTTGCCGGCTTCCATCTTGGAGCTGTCGAGGATGTCGTTGATGATGACCAGCAGGTTTTGCGACGACGACTCGATGGCTGTGAGATACTCGGCCTGCTCCGCTGTGGGCCGGGTGGCTTGCAGCAGGTTGGTGAGGCCGATGACGGCGTTCATCGGCGTGCGGATTTCATGGCTCATATTGGCCAAAAACTGCGCCTTGGCCCGGCGCGAAGCCTCGGCCGCGTCGCGGGCCACCACCAAATCGGCATTAATATCCTCAATCTGCGCCTTTTGCTGACGCAGCTCGGCGGTGCGCTGGCGCACGGTGCGCTCCAGCACAAATTGCGTGCGACGCAGTGTGCGCTCCCGGAACCGAACCAGGCCAAAAACCACGCCCCCAAGGCTCAGCAACGCGAAAGTGGCAAACCACCACGTGCGCCAAAACGGGGTGGCAATGCCGAAGCCAGAGGCCACGATTTTGCTCCACGGGCCGGCGCTGCCGCGGCGCACCCGCACCTGCAGCTCATAGCGGCCGGCGTCGAGGCCCGGAAATTGGGCTTCGCCGGCGCGGCTGGGGCGGCTCCACTCGTCGGACAGGCCGCGCAGGCGGAACTGGTATTGCAGCGGCTCGCCAGCCGTGAGGCTGATGCCTTCGAAAGCAAAAGCCACCCGGTGCCGCGCGGCCGAAAGCTGCCCTAGCGCCTGCACGGGCCGCGCTTCGCCGTCCACTTCGGCGCCGATGAGGGCCAGGCCGGGCGGCTGGGCCGTGAGCTGCCGCAGGCCGGCCGTGAGGTCGAGGCGGAGCAGGCCGGCGCGGGTGTTGAGCCAGGCCACCGTGCGGCTGCCGGCGTGGTGGGCCAGCGCGGCCGGGCCCAGGCAGTCGCGCACCAGCAGGTTGTCGGGCGCGGCGAGGGGCGAAAACCGCTGGGTGCGGGCGTGGAGCACCGTTAGCCCCTCGCGGTGCACCAGCAGCAGGCGCGGCTCTTTGCCGGGCAGCGGCAGCAGGCCGTAGATGTAATCAGAGGGTAACTGGCTGGCTGTGAACTGTTCCCATTTCTGATTAGGCAGACGGCAAAACAGGCCCTGGCCTTCGGTGCCCACCCAGAGGCGGCCGTCGGCATCTTCGGCAAAGCTGCTCACATCGATGCCTTTTTTGGTGAGGCGAGCGTAGTCGAAGTCGTTGGTGCGGGGCTCGAAGAAGGCCAACCCGGTGTCGTGGGTGCCAATCCAGACGCGGCCGGTGCGGTCGGCCAGCAGGGCCGTGATGGTGTTGTGCAGCAGGCCCTCGGCGGTGGTGAAGTGGCGCAGGGGCTTGGTCGAATCGGCGGGAAGTAGGTAGAGGCCATCGGCGGCGGTGCCCATCCACAGGCCGGTGCCGGGCGCGTAAGCGAGGGCAGTTACTTCGAAATCATCATTGCCGGACAAGCTCGGCACTGCTACCCCCGGCTGCCCGGGCGTGGCTACCACATAAAGCCCCGTGGAAGTGCCGAGCCAGAAACCGCCACCCAGCCGGGCCGGGCGCGGCAGCAGGGCTTTCACCGGGTCGCCGGGCAGGGGCGGGGCCAGGCCATTGCCGGCGGTGAGAGGCGCCTCGTTGCCGGGTCGCAGCCGAAAGAAGCGGTTGCCGCCGAAGGTGCCCCAGGCTTCGGTGTGGCGCTTGGTGGGGACTGTAGCCAGGGCTGGAACTTGCCCCGCAGGGCCGACGGAGTGCGCTTCCAGCCGCAAATGCCGGTCGGAATGCCGCAACAGGCCCTGGCCCGCGGTGCCCAGCCAGGTGTTGCCTTCGCGGTCGTGCAGCAGGCAGATGGGCACGGTACCTTCCTGCAACACAATATGATACTGGTGCAGGTAGCGGCCAATGGCGGCGGTATCGACGGGCGGCGGGCCGTCGGCGTGCAGGTGCAGGGCGGCGGGCACGGCGACGAGTCTGGCTGGCTCGAAGCGGCCGGCAGCCTCCTTTTTTACCGAAATGCCGCCTTCAGAATGGCCCACCCACAGCCGGCCGGTGGCGGGCTCTTCGCGCAATGACACCACAAAATCCTCGGCCAGCCCGTCTTTTTTGGTGAAGGTGACGAAGCGCGTGCCGTCGTAGCGCACCAGGCCCTCGCCAGTGCCCAGCCAGAGGTAGCCCTGCTGGTCCTGCAGCAAAGCGTAGATGAAGGAGGGTTGCAGGCCCTCGGCTGGCCCGAACTGCTGCAGGAAAACCCGCTGCGCCTGCGCCGTCCGCGTGAGCAGCAACAGCCCGCCCAGCAGGGCCAGCAATAGCAGCCCCAGCCGGCGGCGGTAGAAAAAGCGGAGTAAAAGTTTCAAGCCGAAAAAGCTGCCCGTTGGTTTAGCTGCGCAAGGTAAAGGCGGCCGCCGCCCTGCCCGCCAACTTTCCGATTATTAACGTCCTTCGCCCGGCCAATGTCGCCTTTTGCCCGGCCGCGTCGGTTGGCTACTTCGCCGTCACTTTGAACTCGGTGCGGCGGTTGAGCTGGCGGTTGCCTTTGCTGGTGTTGGGCACTTCGGGGCGGGTTTCGCCGTAGCCCATGGCCGTGAGGCGGGCTGCCGCGATGCCGTGCTGCGTGAGGTAACTCACCACGGCCTGGGCGCGGCGCTGGCTCAGGTCCTGGTTCATGGCGGCCTCGCCCACGTCGTCGGTGTGGCCGGCCATTTCCAGCTTCAGGGCCGGCGTTTCGGTGAGGAGCTTTTGCAGGCGCTCCAGCTCGGCGGTGCTTTCGGGGCGCAGCGTGGCCTTGCCGGTGTCGAAGAAAATGTTGCGCAACACGATGGTGGTGCCCACTTCCAGCTTTTTCAGCGGGATGTCTTTGATGACTTCGGCATAAGCGGCGCCGGCCGGCAGGTCGAAGTTTTCGGAGTGAAACAGGTAGCCGTCCTGCCGCACCACAATACCGTAGTTGGTGCCCGAGGGCAGGCTGACGAGGTATTTGCCGGAGGTAGCGTTGCTGCGGAAGGTGGCAATGGTTTGGCCGCTGGTGTTGTCGATGAGGTCGATGGCCGCGTCGAGCGGCTGCTGGCTGGCGGCGTCGGTTACGGTGCCTTTCAGGATGGTAACCTGGGCGGTGGCCACGGCCACGGCGGGCGCCAGCACGGTTTGCTTCACCGGGTTGAGGCGCGAGGCAAGCAGCTGGTCTTCCTGGCTGAGCACGGGCGGCTTTTCGGGGCCGAGAAAGGTGATGCGGTAGATGTCCTTGGCGCCCAGGCCGCCGGGCCGGTCGCTGCTGTAGTAGCCGTGCCGCCCCGAGGCCGAAGTCACAAAAAACACGTCATCGTCGGGCGTGTTGATGGGCCAGCCCAGGTTTTCGGGCTCGCTCCACTTGCCGTTCTCAAACACCGACTTGAAGATGTCGTAGCCACCCATCGAGTTGTGGCCTTCGGAGGAGAAATACAGCGTCTTGCCATCGGGCGCCATAAAAACGCCTTCCTCTCCGGCGCCCGTATTGATGGTCGGACCCAAGTTCACGGGCTGGTTGCGGCCTTCCATATCGACTTTATATATATCCGAGCCCCCCAGGCTGCCCTCCACCCGGTCGCTCACGAAATACAGCCAGCGCCCGTCGGGTGAGTAGCTGGCCGAGGTTTCGTGGCTCTTGGTGTTGATGCGCGAGCCGAGCTGTTTGGGCTTGGTCCAGGTGGTGCCGGTGAGGTTGGCTTCGAGCAGGTCGCCGCCGTTGGTGCCCACGTACACGAGCATGCGCTGGCCGTCGGGGGCCAGGCCCACGGTGGCGTTGTGGTCGTCGGTGTTCACGGGCGCGCCCAGGTTGGTGGCACGGCTCCACTTCTTGCCCTGCCAGTTGGCCTGGTAAATGTCTTCGAAATAGCCATTGCCCTCGGGGTCCTTCTTGCCGCCCGTCGAGCCAGCCCGGCGTGAAGTGATGAGAATGGTCGATTCATCGGCCGATACCACCGGGCCGTAGTCCGAATCCGGGGAGTTCAGCTCCGGACCGGCATTATCAATAAACACGCGGGTGGGGTGCGCCGCCAGCTGCTGGCCGTTGCGGCACTGCTGCATGTAGCGCTGCAAGTCGGTGGCCGTGATGGTTTCGGCGTCGCCGTTGCGGGTGTTGCCGCCCACCGGCTGGGCCTGCTGGTACTCGGCCAGGGCCTCGCGCCACTTGCCGCTCAGGTGCAGGGCGCGGGCCAGCAGGTAGTGCGTGCGCGCATCGGCGGTGGCGTCGAGCCTGGCCGCCTTTTGCAGGTAGGGGAGGGCGGCGGTTTTGGTGGGCGAGTGTAGGTAGCAGTCGCCGATTTTCACGTTCAGGGCCGCGTTGTTGGGGTTGAATTCCTGGGCTGCCAGGAAGTGCGGCAGCGCGGCGGCGTAGCGTGGCGGGTCGGCGCGGTACTCGGTGTCGCCGTCTTTCAGCTCGCGGTTGGCTTCGCGCAGGCCGTCTTTATTGTCGCCAAAGTTGTCTTTGGTGAAGGCGATGCTTTGGGCCGCGGCGGGCAGAGTGGCGGCGAGGGAGAGTAGTAAGAATAGGCGGAAAAGCATCGGATATGGATTTTGTTCTGTTAAGCGCGGGCGGGCGCCTCACCCCCTGACCCCCTGACCCCCTTTCCCAAGGGAGAGGGGGCACCGGTTTGGTTTCCTTTCGGAATCGTTTTGCTCCCCTCTCCCTTGGGAGAGGGGCTGGGGGTGAGGCGCCACGTCAGGCGAATCGATTACTCCGCCGCCTCGCCCGCGCAGCCGGCCGCGGCGGCATATTGGTCGCCCACCGTCAGCCCCAATTCTGCGGCTTTGCGCCAGTCCTGGCAGGCTTCGTCGGCCTGGCGGAGCATTTCGCGGGCGTGGCCGCGGTTGAGGTAGGCCTCGGCGTAGTCGGGTTTCAGCTTGAGGGCCTGGCTGGCGTCGGAGGCCGCATCGGCGTATTTTTCCTGCTTGAGCAGGGCGGCGGCGCGGTTGTTCCAGGCGTAGGCGTACTTCGGGTCGAGCTGCAGGGCCTGGCTGAAGTCGGCGATGGCGCCGGCGTAGTCCTTGTTTTCGAAGCGGGCGCTGCCGCGGTTGGTGTAGGCCAGGGCGTTGTCGGTCTTCTTCGCCAGGTAGGCGTCGTAGTCCTTCAGGGCCTGGGGAAGCTGGCCGGTCCGGCGCTCGGCGGCGGCGCGGTTGAGCAGGGCGGGCAGCAGGTCGGGCTGCAGGGCCAGGGCCTGGGTGTAGTCCTGCGCGGCGGCCGCGAAGTTGCCGAGCTTCTGCTGGGCGCTGGCGCGGTCGTGGTAGGCGTAGGCTAGCTTGGGGTCGGCCTTGAGGGCGCCGTCGAAATCGTCGCGGGCGGCCTGGTAGTCGCCTTTTTCGAAGCGCAGCACGCCGCGGTTGTACCAGGCGGGGGCGTAGTCGGGCTTGGCTTTCAGGGCTTCCGAATAATCGGTTTCGGCCTCGGTAATGTGGTTCTGGGCCTCCTGGGCGCGGGCGCGGCCGAAGTAGCCGGCGTAGTTGCCGGGCTCCAGCTTCAGGGCCTGGTCGTAGTCGGCTTGGGCCTGCGGGTAGTCTTTCAGCTCGAAGCGCGTGGCGGCGCGATTGGTGTAGGCGGCCGCAAAATCGGGCTTGGCGGCAATGGCCTGGTCGAAGCTTTGCAGCGCAGCCGGGTAGCGCTGAGCCTGGAAGCTGGCCAGGCCGGCGTTGTAGGCTTTTTCGGCCAGCTGCGGGCCGGGCAGGGTGCTGGCGCGCACGGTATCGACTTGCGCCCGCGCCGCAATGGGCGCCGCCATCAACACGAGGAAAAGTAGAGTATTTTGCATCATAGCCAGATAATAATTCGAATAGAAAGCGTAGGTAGCGAAGATATTGGATTTTTTACTTCCAGCCGCATCTGCTGAAAGAAACTTTACGCGGGCGGCTTTTTATAATGCAGCGGATTGCGCGTGGCCAGGACTGGTAAATTTTAGTCACCCTCAACCAGCCGATTATTTGCCGACTGTGTGTAGATTTGGCCCATAAACTTTAGGGGTGCTGCGCTTCGGCGCGGCTGAGATAATACCCTTGGAACCTGATTCCGGCTAATACCGGCGAAGGGAAAAGTAATGGTCCGTTCGCGGCTGCCCATGGGGTAGTCCGTTGCCGGCACCCGCTATTGTTTATGGATTGATTTCACTGCCAACTCACCCGGTTGCCATGGTCTGCTACGTAAACAATTCGCCCCAGGAAACTTCCGACAATCAGACGCTTATCCAACTGCTCGCCGGCCTCGCGCTGGCCGAGCAGCGCGGCCTCGCCGTGGCCGTGAACGACGAGGTAGTACCCCGCGCCGCCTGGTCCGTCCACGAACTGCGGGCGCACGACCGGGTCACGATTATCCGCGCCACACAGGGTGGGTAAGTCGCTACGTCTGTCATGCTGAGCGCAGCGAAGGACCTTATCACAGCAGAATAATTTGCAACAATCAGTGCAATCGTGATAAGGTCCTTCGCTGCGC
The DNA here is from genome assembly GCF_030580955.1 of Hymenobacter convexus. Classification (GTDB taxonomy): domain Bacteria; phylum Bacteroidota; class Bacteroidia; order Cytophagales; family Hymenobacteraceae; genus Hymenobacter. The sequence goes on from NZ_JAUQON010000001.1 coordinate 302,352, forward strand.
TCAGCATGACAGACGTTTGAATCACAGTCAGCTAAGATTTCACCGCTACACCTTATCAATAGATGAAAAAGAAAGACCAGGCCCCGCAGCAGACGCTGGTGGAACGCCAGCCGCTCACCGGCTCCCGCAAGATTTACGTGCCCGGCAAGCTGCACCCCGAAATCCGGGTGGCCATGCGCGAAATCGCGCTGGCCGACACCGAGCGCAAGTTCGATTTCGGCTTCCCGTCGGAGCAAAACGCGCCCGTGACGGTGTACGACACCAGCGGCCCCTACACCGACCCCAACGTTGAAATCGACCTGAAAAAAGGTCTGCCCCGCCTGCGCCAGTCGTGGATTCTGGGCCGCGGCGACGTGGAGCAACTCACCGGCACCACCTCCGAATACGGTCAGCAGCGCGCCGCCGACGCCGGCCTCGACCACCTGCGTTTCGAGCACATCGCGGCCCCGCTGCGCGCCAAGCCGGGCTACAATGTGAGCCAGATGCACTACGCCAAAAAGGGCATTATCACGCCCGAAATGGAGTACATCGCCATTCGCGAAAACCAGCGCTTCGACGAGCTGCCCGCCGACGACCCGCTGCGCACGCAGCACCGCGGCCACAGCTTCGGCGCCAACACGCCGGAGGGCCACATCACGGCCGAATTTGTGCGCCAGGAAGTGGCCGCCGGCCGCGCCGTGATTCCCAGCAACATCAACCACCCGGAGAGCGAGCCCATGATTATCGGGCGCAACTTTCTGGTAAAAATCAACACCAACATCGGCAACTCGGCCGTGACTTCCTCCATTGAGGAAGAGGTAGATAAGGCCGTGTGGAGCTGCCGCTGGGGCGGCGATACCCTCATGGATTTGAGCACCGGCAAGAACATCCACGAAACCCGCGAGTGGATTATCCGCAACTGCCCCGTGCCGGTGGGCACGGTGCCCATTTACCAGGCCCTGGAAAAGGTGAACGGCAAGGCCGAGGACCTGACCTGGGAGCTGTTCCGCGACACGCTCATTGAGCAGGCCGAGCAGGGCGTCGACTACTTCACCATCCACGCCGGCGTGCTGCTGCGCTACGTGCCCATGACCGCCAAGCGCGTGACCGGCATCGTGTCGCGCGGCGGCTCCATTATGGCCAAATGGTGCCTGGCGCACCACAAGGAAAGCTTCCTCTACACGCACTTCGAGGAAATCTGCGAAATCATGAAGGCCTACGACGTGGCCTTCTCGCTGGGCGATGGCCTGCGCCCCGGCTCCATCGCCGACGCCAACGACGAAGCCCAGTTTGCCGAGCTGGAAACCCTGGGCGAGCTCACCAAAATTGCCTGGAAGCACGACGTGCAGGTGATGATTGAGGGCCCCGGCCACGTGCCCATGCACCTCATTAAGGAAAACATGGACAAGCAGCTGAAGGAGTGCCACGAGGCACCCTTCTACACGCTGGGGCCACTTACCACGGACATTGCGCCCGGCTACGACCACATTACCTCGGCCATTGGCGCGGCCATGATTGGCTGGTTTGGCACGGCCATGCTCTGCTACGTGACGCCCAAGGAACACCTCGGCCTGCCCAACAAGCAGGACGTGAAAGATGGCGTCATCGCCTACAAAATTGCGGCCCACGCCGCCGATTTGGCCAAGGGCCACCCGGGAGCGCAGTACCGCGACAACGCCCTGAGCAAGGCCCGCTTCGAGTTCCGCTGGGAAGACCAGTTCAACCTCAGCCTCGACCCCGACACCGCCCGCGAATACCACGACGAAACCCTGCCCGCCGAGGGCGCCAAAGTGGCCCACTTCTGCTCGATGTGCGGCCCGCATTTCTGCTCCATGAAAATTACCCAGGAAGTGCGCGACTACGCCGCGGCCCAGGACCTCACGGCCAGTGAAGTGCTGGCCAAAGGGCTGGTGGAAAAGTCGCGGGAATTTGTGGAAAAAGGCAGCGAGATTTATTTCTAGGCCTTTTTAGAACAAGAACGTCGCATGTTTAAGAATGTCATGCAGAGCGCAGCGAAGCATCTTGCCCGCAGCAAGTGATTCAATCGACAGAATTAGTGGTGGCGGGCAAGATGCCTCGCTATGTTCTGCATGACGTTCTTTATTAGCTGCATTTCGACATAACCCATGGCCCAACCCTTCCGCCCTTACGCCCTTAGCATTGCCGGTTTCGACCCCAGCGCCGGAGCCGGCTTGCTAGCCGATGTGAAAACGTTTGAGAGCCACGGCGTGTATGGGCTGGGCGTGTGCACGGCTCTCACCTTGCAAAATGACGTGTCGTTTGAGCGGGTGAACTGGGTGCCGGCGGTCGAAATCCGGGAGCAGATTCGCGTGCTGTTCGCGCGTTTCAAAGTCGATTTCATCAAAATTGGTTTGGTTGAAAGCTTACCGCAGCTGCTGGAGCTGGTGGGCTGGCTGAAGGGGCAAAACCCGAAGCTGCAACTTGTGTGGGACCCGGTGCTGAAGGCCTCGGCCGGCTACGAGTTCCACCGCCAGACCGACCGCCAGCTAATGCAGGCCCTGTGCGCCGAAATGGCCCTCGTGACGCCCAACAAGCCCGAAATGCTGCGCATGTGGCCCGGCGAAGAATCGGCGGAAATGGCGGCGCAGGCCGTGAGCGCCTTTTGCCCGGTGTTGCTGAAAGGTGGCCACGATACAGGAGAACTATCGACCGACGTGCTCTACGCCCGCGGCAAGTGGGACTCGTTTGCGGTGACGCGGCTGCCGCATGGCGAGAAGCACGGCAGCGGCTGCGTGCTCTCGGCGGCGGTGCTGGCCAATCTAGCCAAAGGCGAAACGCTGGTCGAGGCCTGCGAGGCCGCTAAGGACTACACCACGGAGTTTTTGGCCAGCAACGACACGCTGCTGGGCTACCACTCGAAAAGCTAATCCATCATGAAAATCAGCACGCTCCACTACATCACCACCAACGTCGAGGCAGCCGAGCTGGCCTGCCAGGGCGGGGTGCGCTGGGTGCAGCTCCGGGTGAAAAACCAGCCGCCGGCCATCTGGAAGCAGCTGGCGCTCGATACGCAGGCCGTGTGCCGCCGCTTCGGTGCCACGCTCATCATCAACGACAACCCCGCGCTAACCCAGGAAATCGGGGCCGACGGCGTGCATCTTGGCCAGGAAGACCTGCCGCCCGACGAAGCCCGCCAGATGCTGGGCTCGAAATTCATCATCGGCGGCACAGCCAACACCTTTGCCGACGTGCAGCGCCTGGCCGCGGCCGGCGTCAACTACGTGGGCCTGGGGCCCTTTCGCTTTACCAGCACCAAGGAGAAGTTGAGCCCGATTCTGGGCCTGGCGGGCTACGCCGAAATTATGCGACAGTGCCGGGCGACTGGCATCACCGTTCCCGTTATCGGCATCGGCGGCATTGCTTTAGAAGATGTGGCTGCACTGCTGGCCACGGGGCTGCATGGCGTGGCGGTATCCGGGGCCATTGGCGGAGTAGAAAATCCAGCGCAAGCAGCAAGTCTGTTTGTCAACGAGTTATCGGCTGTAAATCGTATTTAATTATTATGTTAAATAAAAATCTGGTCATTGCTGACCGCACGTTTAGCTCTCGCCTGTTTACCGGCACGGGCAAATTTAGCTCGTCGGTGCTGATGGAGGAAGCGCTTTTGGCGTCGGGCTCCGAATTGGTGACGGTGGCGCTGAAAAGGGTGGACGTGGCCGACGCGGAGGACGACATTTTGCGCCACCTATCGCACCCGCAGTTCAACCTGTTGCCCAATACCTCTGGGGTTCGCACGGCCAGGGAGGCCGTTTTTGCCGCCCAGCTGGCCCGCGAGGCGCTGGAAACCAACTGGCTCAAGCTCGAAATCCACCCCGACCCGAAGTACCTGTTGCCCGACCCCATCGAAACCCTGAAAGCGGCCGAGGAACTGGTGAAGCTGGGCTTCGTGGTGCTGCCCTACATCCACGCCGACCCGGTGCTGTGCAAGCGCTTGGAAGAAGTGGGCGTGGCCGCCGTGATGCCGCTGGGCTCGCCCATTGGCTCGAATAAAGGCCTGCTGACGCGCGAATTCCTCGAAATCATCATCGGCCAAAGCAAGGTGCCAGTGGTGGTGGATGCCGGCATCGGGGCGCCCTCGCACGCGGCGGCGGCCCTGGAAATGGGCGCCGATGCCGTGCTTGTGAATACGGCCATTGCGGTGGCCGGCAACCCGGTGGCCATGGCCAAAGCCTTCAAAATGGCCGTGGAAGCCGGCCGCTTGGCCTACGAGGCGCGGCTGGCCGCGCCGGTAGCGCACGCCGAAGCGGTGGCCAGCTCGCCGCTCACGGCGTTTTTGGATATGTAGAATTATAAATGGTGAAAGCTAAGAACGTCATGCTGAGCGGAGTCGAAGCATCTCTACCGCAGTGGTAAATAAATCGATTGGATTGCGTTGCGCGGTAGAGATGCTTCGGCTGCGCTCAGCATGACGTTCCGGGTTTCCCCAAATAAATAAGAACCATGAGCTTCCGCCCCATTTTCGAAGCCCAGTCCTGGGACGATGTAAAGGCCAGCATCTACGCCAAGACGGCGGCCGATGTGGAGCGCGCCTTGGCCGCGCCGCACCGCACGCTGGAGGATTTCAAGGCGTTGATTTCGCCCGCCGCCGCGCCGTACCTGGAGCAGATGGCGCAGCTTAGCCATCAGCTCACCCGCAAGCGGTTTGGCAGCACGGTGCAACTGTATGCGCCGCTGTACCTGAGCAACGAGTGCCAGAATATCTGCACTTATTGCGGTTTCAGCCTCGATAACAAGATTGCGCGGCGCACGCTGAGCAGCGTGGAAATGCTGCAGGAGGCGGCCGTGCTCAAGGATTGGGGCTACGACCATGTGCTGCTGGTGACGGGCGAGGCCAACGTGACGGTGGGTGTGGATTACCTGAAAAAGGCCCTGCGCACGCTGCGGCCGCACTTCGCCCACCTCTCCATGGAAGTACAGCCGCTTGACCAAGCCGACTATGAGCGCCTGATACCGGAAGGGCTGAATACGGTGCTGGTGTACCAGGAAACCTACCACCGCGACGACTACAAAAAGCACCACCCCAAGGGCAAGAAATCAAACTTCAACTACCGCCTCGACACGCCCGACCGGCTGGGCCGGGCCGGCATCCACAAGATGGGCCTGGGCGTGCTCATCGGGCTGGAAGACTGGCGGACGGACTGCTTCTACACCGCGCTGCACCTCGACTACCTCGAAAAAACCTACTGGCAGACCAAATACAGCCTTTCCTTCCCGCGCTTGCGGCCGGCGAAGGGCCTGCTGCAGCCCAAAGTGGAGATGAGCGACCGGGAGCTGGTGCAACTCATCTGCGCCTACCGGCTGCTGAATGAGGAGGTGGAGCTGTCGATTTCGACCCGCGAAAACCCGGTTTTTCGCGACCATGTGGTGAAGCTGGGCATCACCAGCATCAGCGCGGGCTCGAAGACCAACCCGGGCGGCTACGCGGTGGCGCCGGAGTCGCTGGAGCAGTTCGAGATTTCGGATGAGCGCAGCCCCGCTGAAATTGCCGCCATGCTGCGCCGCCAGGGCTACGAACCGGTATGGAAAGACTGGGATGCGACGCTAGTGGGGCTGGCGCGTTAGGTGATTACAAGCCCGTCATGCAGAGCGCAGCGAAGCATCTTGCGTGTGGTAGTAAATCAAAATAATAGAACTATGGGTTAGTGATGGCACGCGAGATGCTTCGCTGCGCTCTGCATGACGTTCAAAATTCATCCTGATGATTCCTGCCGACAATACCGCTGACTTACCGCTTTCCCCCGCCGAAAACAACCGCTACAGCCGCCACCTGCTGCTGCCCGAAATCGGCCTGGCTGGCCAGCTGCGCATGAAGGCGGCGCGCGTACTGGTGGTGGGTTGCGGCGGCCTGGGCTGTCCGGTGCTGCAATACCTGACCGCCGCCGGCGTAGGCACGCTCGGTTTGCTCGATTTCGACACCGTGGACGACAGCAACCTGCAGCGCCAGGTGCTCTACGCCACCGCCGATGTGGGCCGGCCCAAAGCCGTAGTGGCCGCCGAAAAGCTGGCCGCCCAAAACCCATTCATCACGCTGCAAACGCATCAGATACTGCTATCGCGCGACAACGTGCTGGACCTGTTTGCGGAATATGACATGGTGGTGGATTGCTCCGACAACTTCGCCACGCGCTACCTCGTGAACGACGCTTGCGTTATCCTTGGCAAGCCGCTGGTGTTTGGGGCCATTTTCAAGTTCGAAGGACAGGTATCGGTTTTTAATTATCAGAACGGCCCGACTTACCGCTGCCTCTACCCGGAGCCGCCCGCGCCGGGCGACGCGCCAAGCTGCGCCGAAATTGGCGTGTTGGGCGTGTTGCCGGGCCTGGTGGGCACCATGCAGGCCACCGAGGCGCTGAAAATTATTCTGGAATTGGGCGAGGTGCTGAACGGTCGCCTGCTATTGGTCGATGCGCTGGGCATGCGCTTCCAAAGCATCAGGTTTCGCGCCGTGGCGGCAAATCAGCAACTCACCGAACTGGCGCCCGACTACGCGGCTTTTTGCGGCGAGGCACCCATGGTGGCCGCGCCCCAGCGCGCGCCCGAAATCACAGCTGAGGAGCTGAAAGCCTGGCAGCAAAGCGGCCGGCCCCTGCAGTTGCTCGATGTGCGCGAGCCGGACGAGGTGGCCCGGCGCAGCATCGGCGGGCAGCCGATTCCGCTGAAGCAACTGGGCGAGCGGCTGGGCGAGCTGGCCGCCGATGTGCCGGTGGTAGTGCATTGTGCCGGTGGCACGCGCAGCCAGCGGGCCGCGCAGCAGTTGTTTGCGGAGGGTTTTCGGGAAGTGTACTCGCTCAAAAACGGCCTGGCCGATTATTGACCAGATAGTGCTTGCAGCGCACGGAAGGCGGCCACCGGGTCGGGGCTTTGCCACACGGCGCCCAGCACGGCGGCGCCCGCAAAGCCAGCCTGCCGCACGGCGGCCAGCCGGTGCGCCTCGACGCCGCCCAGCGCCAGCACCTGTGGCACGTGGCCGGCGCGCTGCCGCAGACGTTGAAGTGCCTCAGCCACTGTGGATAACTCGAAGCCGGAGGCGTAGTCACGCTTGCTCAGGCTATCGAAAACCGGGCTCAGGAACACGTAGTCGTACTTTCGGCGGTGCTGGCGAATTTCGGCCAGCGTGTGGAAAGAGGTGGATAACTTTTGGCCTGCAGCTAGTTCTGGCCGGCTGGTCAGGGCGTTGCGGGCGCTAGTGGTGAGGTGCAGGCCACCGAGTTTCATGTCCGAAACCAGGGCCGGATGCCCGTGCAACACCAGCCGGGCGTGATAGCGGGCCGGAATCTGCGCAACTAAATCAGCCATTTCCGGCGGGCTGAAAGCGGGCTTGCGCAAGTGGAGGCGGGGGAGGCCGGCGGCCAGTATTTCGCTCATCAGCGCCGCTTCATGCGCTACCGCCTCGGGCGACGAAATCACGATAAGCTGCATGGCGGTGGGAAGCAGAGTCAGGAGGCTTGGCCGGGCGCGGGCCAGTTGGCCAGCAAGGCCAGAATGTGGTCGAGCCGGGCCTGCTTGGGGGCCGCGCGCCGGGCAATGGTGGTGGGCGTCCAGAAGTGGTGGCCGGCCAGGAACCGGGCCTGCAGCTGGAACCAGGCGTGCTCGTTGGCGATGAGCTGGCGGGCCGTGAGCTCCTCAAACAGGCTGGTGGAAATGGGCACGAAATCGGGCCGGCCGAGGTAGTCGAGGTCGGCGTCGCAGAGGATTTCTTCGAGGTGGTTTTGCGGCTCCTGCGGGTATTTGGTGGCCGTTATCAGGGCGCAAATCTGGGCGATTTGCGCATCGGAATAGCCAAAATCCGGCAGTGTGGCGCGGGCTAGGGCGCCGCCTTCGTCCTCGTGGCCCTGGTAGGTGTGCAGGAAGCCGGCGTCGTGGTAGAGGGCGGCCGTGCGCAGCAGGGCCAGCGCTTCGGAATCGGTGATGCCTTCGGCAGCGGCCAGATCCATGGCCACGGCGGTCACGTCGAGGGTGTGGTGCAGGCCGTGGTAATGGAGCGTGGGGGAGAGGCCGCGCCGCAGCTCGTTCACAATAAACTCTTCGGCGGCCTGGAGATTCATGCGGCAAGGGCTGGGGGCGGTGGGGCCCGGCAGGCGGGCAAAGCAAGCAGGTAAAGTTGAAAACAGAAAATCAAGCGCTTATCGGGGCCGGCCCGGCCATACATTTATGGCCCGGGTTATAGATGGTGCGAAGGAAATATTTCATCTTTACGGCATGGAAATGGCGGCGTGTGTTCAAGCCTGGCAAAACGGCGGATTGTGCGGTACGGTCAACGCGTTAACGTTCGTTCTTAACGCATAGATTCTACCCATGAGATGGATTGTTATGGTGCTGGCGCTGTGGGCGCTGAGCGGACCGTTGCAGGCCCGGCAGCGCTACTGGGACGCGGATTACGATTCGCTGGCCCGCACGCTGCCGCGCCAAACCTCCGACTCGGCCCGGCTGCGCACCATCGTTCACCTGCTCGACCTGCGCCCCACGAATGCGGCGGCCCGGCCCCTGCTCGACCAGCTGCTGGCTCTCAACCAACGCCTGCCCACCCTCGACGACGCCCCCTATCGCCGCCTGCGGGCCGGCCTGGGCCTGTGGCAGCATAATTCGGCGGCGGCCCTCGACACCATGAAGGCAGCTATCCAGGAGTTTGACCGGGTGGGCCGCCCCATTCCCTGGCTGCTCATGAACCTGGTGACGCTGTATAACCAGCAGAACGACATGGTGGCCCGGAAGAAATACTACGAGGAAAAACTGACCTACTACCGGCTGCACAACGCCATCGAAAACATCACGGCCTGCTACATTTCGCAGGGCGCCTACTACCGGCGCATGGGCGACTACAACCGGGCCATCAACAGCACCCTGCGCGCGGCCGATACCGCGCTGCTTTTCAGCAACAAGCTGCACATCAACGAGGTGATTGTGACCGGCGGGCTATACGCCGACTGGGGCAACAACGCCAAGGCCGTGCAGTACCTGCGCAAGGCCCAGGCCATGCCCGAGTTTCGGCGGGTGCAGGGCACCAACCGGGTGTTCACGTTTTTGGCGCTTTCGAAGCTGTTTGTGCAGCAAAAGCGCTACCCGGATGCGCTGCGCTCGGCCGATTCGGCCCTGGCGGCTCACGTGGCCGACCCCAGCGAGCAGCAGGTGGACCGCGCCTGTGCCCTGGTGCAGAAAGCGGCCGTGCTCCTGCAAATGCGCGCCACCGACCAGGCCGCGCCGTTGCTGCGGCGCGCCCAGCAGCTCGATGATTCGCTGGACCTGCCCATGTCCAGCGGGCCCGGCGAGTTTGAGCTGGATGCAACGTTGGCGCAGTACTGTGCAGCCAAGGGCGATAATCGGGAAGCCGAGCGCCACTGGCTGCTGGCCTACCAGAAGGCCACGGCGGCGCGGCTCGACCGCCTGCGTCCCAAGTACCTGCAGCAGCTGGCCGCCTTCTACGACGCCCGGGGCCAGCTGGTGGAGGCCCAGCGCTACTCGCGCGCCTACATTGCCCTGGCCGATACCTTTCGCCGGGCTCAGGCTGCCTTCAACGTGGCCCAGTACGAGGGCGAGCGCATCGAGCAGGCCCAGAGCAGCCAGATAAACAACCTGCGCCAGGCCCAGGCCGTGCAGGCCGTGCGCCTGCGCCTCGGCAACCGCCTGCTGCTGGGGGCGCTGCTGGCCGTGCTGCTGGTATCGGGGCTGGGCGTGTTCATCTACCGGCAGCTGCGCGTGAACCGCCGCAACCTGGCCCAACTGCGCCAAACGCAGTCGCAGCTGGTGCAGGCCGAGAAAATGGCGTTTCTGGGCGAGCTCACGGCCGGCATTGCCCACGAGCTGCAAAACCCGCTGAACTTCATGAAGAACTTCGCCGAAGTCAGCTCCGACCTCGTGGAAGGCATGCACGGCGAAGGCGCCGCCCGCTCGGCCGATTTGGAGCAGGAAATCCTGAGCGGCCTGAAGCAGAACCTGCAGCAAATCAGCCAGCACGGGCAGCGGGCCTCGTCCATCATCAAGGGCATGCTGGAGCACTCGCGCAGCGGTACCGGCCAGCGCCTGCCCAGCGACCTCAACGCCCTGGCCGAGGAGAACCTGATGCTGGCCTACCAGGGCCTGCGCGCCGAAGACAAAACCTTCGAGGCCCTGCTGAATAAGGAATTTGACCCCAAAATGGGCTCCGTGGCCGTGGTGACGCAGGACATGGGCCGGGTATTGCTCAACTTGTGCACCAACGCCCTGCACGCCGTGCGCCAGCGCCAGCACGAAGCCCACGCCGACGTGCCCTACGTGCCCACCGTGGTGGTGAGCACGCGGCGGCCGGCCGGCCGCCGCGTCGAAATCCGGGTGAAGGACAACGGCACGGGCATGTCGGCGGCCGTGCAGGCCAAAATATTCGAGCCTTTCTTCACCACCAAGCCCGCCGGCCAGGGCACGGGCCTGGGCCTCTCGCTGAGCTACGACATCGTGACGAAGGGCCACGGCGGCACCCTCACCGTGGAAAGCCGCGAGGGCGAAGGCACCGAATTCCTGATTGTGCTGCCCGTATAAGGCGATTCCGCCAGCCGCTGCGCCCGGGGCCGCATAGCGGTTTGGCTATTGCTGAGTAACATTGCCACACACATTGCCGGGCCCGGCCCCGGCGGGCAGCTGCTACCCACTCACTCATGGCTCACTACTCGGGTTTAGGCGATATTTTTTTCACGGCTCCGGTGGCCTTCGGAATCGTGGGCGCCCTGCGCAAGTTCCTGGACCTGCCCCGGCGCCTGCCGCGCTGGAACCCCCTGCTGACCTGGATTTGGGTGCCGGTGGTGGTGCTGTACCTCGGCGCCCAGGCGTTTGATTTCTGGAGCCCGAAGCTTGGCGACGCGTACTGGCTGCTGGTGCTGGGCATGGTGCTGGCCGTGCTGCTGGCCGTGCGCGACTACCGCCCGGCCCGCTCGCTGGTGTTGGCCATCGGGCCGCTGGTGGTGTACAAGCTGGTAGAATTCGTGCTGGAAACGCCGCAGGGCAAGATTCCCAAGCAGTACGACGCCGCCCTCGACACCACGCAGGGCTTCGTCATCATCTGGCTGGTCACGTTCATCTTTATTGCCCGCAGCCAGAAAAAGCAACTGGAAAAGGAGCGGGTGCTGCGCGAGGAAGAAGAGAAAGCCAAGCGCCTCATCGAGGCCCAGAATGCGCAGCTGGAGCACCTGGTGGCCGAGCGTACCGCCGCCCTCACCAACCAAGCCGAGGAGCTGCGCACCGCCCTCACCGAGCTGCGCACCACGCAGGCCCAGCTTATTCAGAGCGAGAAGATGGCCAGCCTGGGCGAACTCACGGCCGGCATTGCCCACGAGATTCAGAACCCCTTGAACTTCGTCAACAACTTCGCCGAAGTGAGCGCCGAGCTGGTGACCGAGCTGGAAGAGGAGCGCGAAAAAACCGACCGCGACCTGGAGCTGGAAGCCGACCTGCTGGCCGACCTCAAGCAGAACCTGCAGAAGATTCACCAGCACGGCGGGCGCGCCGCCAGCATCGTGCGCGGCATGCTGGAGCACTCGCGGGCCAGCTCCGGCGAGCGGGTGCCCACCGACCTCAACCAGTTGGCCGACGAGTACCTGCGCCTGGCCTACCACGGCCTGCGTGCCAAGGACAAGACTTTCAACGCCACCCTCAAGCCCGATTTCGACCCCACGCTGCCGCCCGTCGAGGTCATTGCCCAGGACCTGGGCCGGGTGCTGCTCAACCTGCTCACCAACGCCTTTTACGCCGTGAAGCAGCGCCAGCAGCGCAACGAGCCCGGCTACGTGCCCACCGTGAGCGTGCGCACCAAGCGCGTGGGCGAGGAAGTGGAAATCCGAGTGGCCGACAATGGCACGGGCATGCCCGAAAGCGTGAAGGCCAAAATCTTCCAGCCCTTCTTCACCACCAAGCCCACGGGCGAGGGCACAGGGCTGGGGTTGTCGTTGAGCTACGACATTGTGACCCAGGGCCACGGCGGCACGCTGGCCGTGGAAAGCCGGGAGGGCGAAGGCACGGAATTTATCATTAGCTTGCCGGCTTAAAAGTCAATTTTAACCGGGATTAATTCCAACCGCGAACGGTGAACGGCGGCATGGTGCCGGCGTTTGCCTATGCGTCTATTTCTACTGCTCGCGGCCTTGGGGCTGCTTTTCGGGGCTACCAGTGCCGCGCCCGCGCCGGCCGACACGACGATGCTGCGCATCAACCGCCTGCCCGGTAAAGGTAGGTTGTTGTTAAAAAAGGGCTGGCGCTACCACGCCGGCGACGACCCGGCCTGGGCCCGGCCCGACTTCGACGACAGCGTCTGGGATACGCTCAGCCCCACCCGGCCCCGGCGCGAGTTGCCGGTCCGCCTGAGCACCGGCATCAGCTGGCTGCGGCTCCGCTTCCGGCTGGGCGACAGCTTGCGCCGGCACGACCTGTTGGTGAATGCCGAGGGCCGGAGCGCCGTTGAGGTGTACCTCAATGGCCGGCTGGTACAGCGCCAAGGCGTTATCGACGCCGACCCGGCCACGGTGGTGCCCCGCAGCCGTCTTTCCCAGCCCGGACAGGTGTCGGCGGGCGGCCCAGCCGAGCAGGTGCTGGCCGTGCGCTACGCCCCCTGGCAGCCACCCCTCCTGATAGGAACTGACCGAGTCCCGCAGCTGGTACCATCCTTGTTTAGCCCTAAGGCGTTTTGGCAGGCGCAGGCCCGGGAAAGGGATAACGCCCAGGTATTCCTGGTCCTGCTGGGGTTTTCGGCTATGCTGGCCCTGCTGCACTACGCCTTTTATCGCTACAACCCCAAGCAACGGGCCAACCGCTACTTTGCCCGTTTTGCCCTTGCCGCGGCGTTGGCTTCATTCGGGGCATGTTGTATGTACACCCTGAATTTGAACTCGCTAAAGGAATTTCTGCTAGTAGCTGGGGCAAGCAACTTGCTGGCTTCCATGACTGGCTTGTGGGCGGTGCGGGCTTTGTACGCCTTGTTTAGCGTGCGGCCCGGCCGCATTTACGCGGGCTTGTGGGTGTGGTATGGGGTGGGAGTGCTGGCGTGGATGCTGGCTCCTTTTCACCCGGTGACCATGTACATCGGGGCCGGCATGGGCGTCCTGTTCACCGCCGAGGAGCTACGCCTAACCGTGCGGGCCGTGCGGCAGCGCCGGCGTGGGGTCTGGATTATCGCCGTCGGCTTTGCAGCCGGGCTACTGGCCTCGCTGGGGTATGTTGGCACGGAACTGCTCTCGGCGTCGGTGCTGGTAACCAACCTGTGCATCGTGGCGGCCTTCGCGCTGCCGGCGCTGGGCATCTCCCTGTTTCTGGCGCGCGAGTTCGCCCTCGATGCCGGGCTGCTGCAAGTGCAACTGGCCGAAGTAGAGCGCCTCTCGGCCCAGACCCTGGCTCAGGAGCAGGAGAAACAAGCGCTGCTAGCCGCCCAAAACGAAACCCTCGAAACGCAGGTAGCTCAGCGCACGGGCGAGCTGCAACGCTCCCTCACCGACCTGCGGGCCACGCAGGCCCAGCTGATTCAGAAGGAGAAGATGGCCAGCCTGGGGGAGCTCACGGCCGGCATCGCCCACGAGATTCAGAACCCCTTGAACTTCGTCAACAACTTCTCGGAAGTGAGCACCGAGCTGATGGTAGAATTGCAGGAAGCTCAAGCCGCCGGCGACGCGGAAGAAGTGACGGCGCTGGCCGAGGACGTGGCCCAAAACCTGGGCAAGATTATAGAGCACGGCAAGCGGGCGGCGGCTATCGTGAAGGGCATGCTCGAACATTCGCGCACGAGCACCGGCGAGCGGGCGCCGACCAATCTCAACGCTCTGTGTGAGGAATACCTGCGCCTGGCCTACCAGGGGCTGCGCGCCAAAGACAAATCCTTCAACTGTGCGCTCGAAACGGACTTCGCGCCGGGACTGCCTTTGGTGGATGTAGCCGGAGCCGATGTGGGCCGGGTGCTGCTCAACCTGTTCGGCAACGCCTTCTACGCCGTGCAGAAGCGCCAGCAAACCGGCGAAGCGGGATACAAGCCCACGGTTTCGGTAAACACAAAACGGTTGAATGGGCAGGTGGAAATCCGGGTGGCGGACAACGGCACGGGCATGCCGGCCGAGGTGCAGGCTAAAATCTTCCAACCCTTCTTCACCACCAAGCCCACGGGCGAGGGCACGGGCCTGGGCCTGTCGCTAAGCCACGACATCGTCGTGCAGGGCCACGGTGGCACGCTGGCCGTGGATAGCCGCGTGGGCCAGGGCACCACATTCACGATTTCCTTACCCGCGTAAGCATGCATTCCACTCTCGTTTCCGGGCTTGGCAGCGCCCGCTGGCTGCTATCGATTCTTCTGCTGCTGATGGCGCACACGCCCAGCCCGGCCCAGCCCCGGCCGGCCGCCGCACCGCCCACCCCGCCGCAACTGTGGCAGGCGCTGCGCGAGCACCCGCAGCCCGACACCGCCCGCGTGCGCCTCCTGCTCCGGTTGGAGGAAGTGACGTATAGCCTGCTGCCGCCCGACCGGCTGGATTCGTTGGTTCAGCAGGCGCTGCTGCTCTCCCGGCAGCTCAACTTCCCCGACGGGCAGGCCAGGGCGATGCTGCGGCGCGTCGGCGTCGGCTTTCGCCGGGGCACCCCGCCCGACCTGGCACTGCTCCGGCAGGCCCTGCCGCTGGCCGCGCGCAGCGCCGACAAGCGCATATCGGTGTATGTGCTCTCGGCCCTGGCCAATTATTCCCCCGGTAAGGAGGGGCTGCCCTACCTGCTGCGGGCCCGGGCCGCGGCCCGGGCCACAGGGAAGCCCGCGCTGCTGGCGCAGGAATACTTGAGCGAGCACCGCTACTTCAACCTGGTGCTACACGACAACTACCAGGCCCTGCAGGCCGCCTCGAGGGTGCTGCCGGTAGCCCGCCGTGCCGGCCTCTTGCTGGAGGAAGTGCGGGCCCTGGAGTCCATCGGCGACGTGTACATCTACCTGGACGACTACGAGCAGGCCCGCGCCTCCTACCGGCAGGAGCTGTCCCGCGCCCGCGCCCTGTCCGACACCACGCAGCGCACCCGTTGGGTATCCACGGCCCTGACCGGCTTGGCCGACTGCGACCGGTTCTCGGGGCGCTACGCCCTGGCGCTGGCGGGCTATGAGCGGGCGCTGCGCCTGGCCCGGGGCACCAGTGTGGAGCTGCTGGTTAAAGTGCGGGTGGCCGATACTTACGAGCGTCAACACAGCCCCCTGGCCTTGCCCTACGCCCGGCAGGTGCTGCGCGAAGTCAACCAAACTCGAAACATCTACCGGGCCTGGGTTTGCACCACACTGGGGCAATATTTTCTGCGCACCAACCGGCCCGACAGCGCCGTGTACTACGGCCGGCAAGCCGTCCAGGAGAAAGCCATGCAGGAAAAGGAGACGCTGCGCGACGCCGTGCTGCTGCTGGCCCAGGCCTACGCCCAGCTCCGGCAGTACGGCCCCGCCTACGCCTACCAGCGCCGCTACGCCGGCCTGCGCGACTCGCTCAACAGCGAGGCCACCACCCGCCAGGCCACGGCCGCCCGCTTCGCCGACGACATGGCCCGGCAAAAGAGCCGAATCGGCCTGCTCACCCGCAACCAGCAGCTGCAAGCCGACGCCGCCCGGCGCCAGCGCCTGCTACTGTTTGCTGCGCTGGCCGTGCTGGCGCTGCTGGCTGGTCTGGGCTTCGTGCTCTGGCGCGCCAACCGCCGCCAGCAGCGGGCCAACGAGCAGCTCAGCCAGCTCAACGCGGCCGTGACGGCCCAGCGCGGTGAGCTGCAAACCCAGCGCGACCAACTCGACGCTTCCCTGACGGAACTACAGGCCACGCAGGCCCAGCTCATCCAGAAGGAGAAGATGGCCTCACTTGGCGAGCTCACGGCCGGCATCGCTCACGAGATTCAGAACCCCTTGAACTTCGTCAACAACTTCGCCGAAGTGAGCACCGAACTGCTGGCAGAATTGGAAGAGGAGCAGGCCAAGCTCATTCGCGACGCCGATTTGGAAGCCGAGCTGGTGGGCGACCTGCGGCAGAACTTGGGCAAAATCAGCCACCACGGCCGGCGGGCGGCGGCCATCGTACGCGGCATGTTGGAACACAGCCGCACGAGCACCGGCGAGCGCGCCCCCGCCGACGTGAACCGCTTGTGCGAGGAGTACTTGCGCCTAGCCTACCAAGGCCTGCGCGCCAACGACAAGAGTTTCAACGCCGCGCTGGAAACGGACTTCGCCCTGGATTTGCCCCGGGTTCCGGTGGTAGGGGCCGACGTGGGCCGGGTGCTGCTCAACTTGTTCGGCAACGCCTTCTACGCCGTGCAGAAGCGCCAGCAAACCGGCGAAACCGGCTACGCGCCCACCGTTCGCGTGAGCACCAAGCACACCGGCCACCAGGTCGAAATCTGCGTGGCAGATAACGGCACCGGCATGCCGGCCGAGGTGCAGGCCAAGATTTTCCAGCCCTTTTTCACCACCAAACCCACGGGCGAGGGCACGGGCCTGGGCTTGTCGCTGAGCTACGACATCATCACCCAGGGCCACGGCGGCCGGCTCACGGTTGAGTCTCCGGCGGGGAATTTCACCGAGTTTCTGATTAGCTTGCCATTTAATTAAGCCGGTCTTTTTTGGGGTAACTTATCAGCTTGCTTGTCGGTTGAGGTTTGGGCTGGTCAAATCCGCAATGCATTCTTAGCCAGCGGGCAATTTGGCCGTTTTTAATCGGAAAAGGTGGCCCTCCGTCTGCCTCCTGCAAAGGAGAGCGGGCAATGCGGCGCAAGCCCGGTGGTGCTTCTCAGATTTGGAATGTGCTCACTCTTTGTCAGCGTTCAAACGTCGTTTCTTGCACAAAATCTTTACGCTCTTTTCTGCAGCATTGACTAAGCTTGGCTGGCTGCGCCTGCTACTGGCGTGCTGCCTGCTGGTGGGGCCGGCCCGGGTCTGGGCGCGCGCATTGCCCGTGCAGGCGCCGCAACACGCCCAAAGCCGCGCCGTGGACAGCCTGCGCCACCTGCTCTCGCTGCCCCAAACCAACTACGACCAGGTGCTGCTGCTCTGCCAGCTCAGCGACCAGCTCTGGACGCAGCGCACCGACTCGGCCGCCGTGTACGCCTACAAGGCCCTGAACCTGGCCCGCCGCATCGGCTACCGCCACGGCGAGGGCGAGGCCCTGAACCGCCTGGGCGCTGCCCTGCGCGAGAGCAACCTGGCCCGCGCGCTGGAGGTGTTTCAGAAGTCGCTGCGCATTGCCGAAGCCACCCACGACCGCGCCCTGGCCGCCCAGAACCTGCGCAGCATCGGCATCATCTACGTGTACCTGCGCGACCAGCGCCAAGGGCTGGCCTACTATTTCCGGGCCCTGCGCCTGGGCGAAGAGTTGCGCGACGACCGCCGGGTGGTCATCGAGCTCAGCAACATCGGGCTGGCCTACGACCTGTTCAACCAGCTCGATTCGGCCCGCATTTTCCAAGAGCGCGCCTACACCCTGGCCCGGCGTCTGCACACGCCCACTAATTACATTCTCTACGGCCTCGGCAACGTGGCCCGCAAACAGGGCCGCACGGCCCAGGCCAAAGCGTTCTACCGGGCCAGCATTGCCGAGTCGAAGCAGGTGCAGCACCTGCGCAGCCTCAACTTTTCCTACGTGGGCCTGGCCACGCTCTACCAGCAGCAGGGCCAATCCGATTCCAGCATTTACTACGCCCGCCTGGGCTGCCAGGCCGCCCAAACCAACGGCTTTTTGCGCGGCGTGCTCAACGCCAGCACCCTGCTCACCCAGGATTTCAAAGACCGCCACAACGCCGACAGCGCCCTCAAGTACCAGAGCCTGAAGATTATCATGCAGGACACGCTGTTCGGACAGGAAAAAGTGATGCGCCTGCAAAGCCTCAACTACCGCGAGCAGCAGCGCACCCAAGAAGCCGCCGCGGCCCAGGCCGCCCTCAAGGCCCGCTACCGCACCTATGCCCTGGTGGCCGGCGTGGTGGTGCTGCTGGCGCTGGCACTGCTGCTGGGCCGCCACGCCCGCCAGCAGGAGCGCGCCCGCGAAGCCCTCGAACAGTCGCTGGCCGAGCTCAAAACCGCGCAGGACCAGTTGGTGCAGCGCGAGAAAATGGCGTTTCTGGGCGAGCTCACGGCCGGCATTGCCCACGAGCTCCAAAATCCGCTGAATTTCGTGAAGAATTTTGCCGAAGTGAGCACCGACCTCGTGGACGAAATCACCGGCGAGCAGCCCGGCGCGGCGCGCAACTCCGGCCTAGAACAGGAAATATTAGCCGGCCTGAAGCTGAACCTTCAGAAAATCAGCCAGCACGGGCAGCGGGCCACGTCCATCATCAAGGGCATGCTGGAGCACTCGCGCAGCGGCACCAGCCAGCGCGTGCCCACCGACCTCAACGCCCTGGTGGACGAAAGCCTGCGCCTGGCCTACCAGGGCCTGCGCACCAAAGACAAGGAATTCAGCGCCGAACTCGATACCCGGTTCGATGTTGCGGTGCCTCAGGTGCCGGCCGTGGCGCAGGATCTGGGCCGGGTGCTCATCAACTTGTTCACTAACGCTTTCCATGCCGTGCAGCAGCGCCAGCGGCAAGGTGCCGAACCCGCCTACCAGCCCCGGGTGAGCGTGACTACCCAGACCGTGCCGGGCGGCGTCGAAATCCGGGTGCGGGACAACGGCGTGGGTATTCCGGACGATATCAAGGCGAAAATTTTCCAGCCCTTCTTCACCACCAAGCCCGTGGGCGAGGGCACGGGCCTGGGCCTCTCGCTGAGCCACGACATTGTGACCACCGGCCACGGCGGTACCCTGACGGTGGAAAGCACGGAAGGCGAAGGCACCGAATTTGTGGTGACGCTGCCGGCTTAAGTAGCCCGGGCTTTACCTTTGGCTTCCTCAAATCCGATAAAAAATCTACCCATGCAAATCCTGGTAGTCGACGACGAAACCGACGTGCGCGACTTGTTTCAGCAGCGCTTCCGGCGCGAAATCCGGAGCGGCGAATGGACCTTCAGCTTCGCGTTTTCGGGCGAGGAGGCGCTGGAATACCTGCGCGCACATCATTCCGAGGTGCTCATCATTCTCTCCGATATCAACATGCCTGGCATGAGCGGGCTCGACTTGCTGAGCCACGTGAAGGAAGAGTTCGAGATGCCGCCCACCACTATGATGATGATTACGGCCTACGGCGACGACGACAGCTACCGCAAAGCCATGGCGCTGGGGGCCAACGATTTTCTGACCAAGCCGGTTGATTTTGCCGTACTCAAAGAAAAATTAGCACATTTGCTGCCGTCGTGAGCTTTGGGCCGTCATGCAGAGCGCCGCGAAGCATCTCGCGTGCTACCAGTAATTAGTTGAAGCACGCGAGATGCTTCGCGGCGCTCTGCATGACGTGCTTGCAAATTCTGCTTGTCAAGGTATTCTACTACAATCAGTTCTATGAAAACGAAAATTCTGGTGGTCGACGACGAAACCGACCTGGAACTGCTGATAAAACAGAAATTCAGACGCAAGATTCGGGAGAATGCCTACGAATTCGTTTTCGCCACCAACGGCGAGGAGGCCCTGACGCGCATCGGCGAGCACCCGGACACGGACATCATCCTCTCCGACATCAACATGCCCGTGATGGACGGCCTGACCTTGCTCACGCACACCCACAGCGAGCACCCGGCCATGAAAACGGTCATCGTGTCGGCCTACGGCGACTTGGGCAACCTGCGCACCGCCATGAACCGCGGCGCCTTCGACTTCGTGGTGAAGCCCGTGGACTTTACCGACCTGGAAGTCACCATCGAGAAAACCGCCGACCAGGTGCGCCAACTGCGTGACACCCTGCGCGCCATCCAGGAAAACAACATCCTGAAGATGTACGTCGATGAAACGGTGCTCAACTTCATGACCCGGCCCGATTTCGAGAACCGCCTGCTGGCCTCCGAAACCGTGGAAGCCACCGTGGTTTTCCTCGACATCTGCGGCTTCACGGCGCTGGCCGAAAAGCTGGCGCCCACCGACGTGGTGAGCCTGCTCAATACCTATTTCGACCTGATTGTGAAGGAGGTAATCGCGCAAGGCGGCCACGTCGATAAGTTCATGGGCGATGCTGTGATGGCCGTTTTCCGCGGTGAGCACCACCTCGACCGCGCCATTGATGCCGCCCTCTCGGCCCGCACCGCCCTGAAGAATAATCAAACTCCGCTGCCCGCCGGCTTCGACTACCGCCCCGAGGTGAGCATCGGCGTGAACACCGGCGAAGTAGTGTCCGGCAACATCGGTTCGGCTTCCCTCAAGCGGCTGGATTACACTGTGATTGGCGACGTGGTGAACATGTCGCAACGCCTGCAGTCGGCCGCCAAAGCCGGCCAGATTATCATCAGCGAAGCCGTTTACGAGCGCGTGAAAGAGTCGTTCCACTGCCAGTTCGTGAGCGAAGTGACGCTGAAAAATAAGGCGTTGCCCGTGAAGATTTACGAGGTGGTGGAGTAAGTGTAGATTCGCTTCAAGGATAAAAAACGGTCATGCTGAGCGCAGCCGAAGCATCTCTACCGCAGCAGTAATTGAATTTACTCTTGCGGTAGAGATGCTTCGGCTGCGCTCAGCATGACTGTTCTACTTTGCTTTTGCTTGCCTGATTGTTCTACCCCGCCAGCTCGCGCATCTTCTCGTTCTGGGTGCGAATGCGTTGGCAGAGCATGCGCAGGATGTTGCGCAGCACTTCGGCGCGCTCCTCCATCACGTCGTAGAAATCTTCCTGGTCGATGCGGAAGGCCAGCACTTGGCTCAGCGCCGCCGCCGATGCGGAGCGGGGCTCGGCATCGAGTAGAGCCAACTCGCCGAAAAAGTCGCCGGGGCCGAAGGTGGCCAGTTGCTGCTCGCCATTGAAGATGCCCACCTGCCCGTCGTGCAGGATGAAGAGGGAGGTGCCGATATCGCCCTTGGCAAAAATCTCCTCGCCCTCGTGAAACGTCACTTCCTTCATGATGGGCACGATGCTGCTCAGCACGTTTTCGGGCGTGTGGGCAAACAAGGCGGTGCTTTTGAGCACCACCACGCGCTCCAGGGCAGATACGCGGGTTTCGGAAGCAGCAGCGTGGCTCATAGGGGCAGGTTGGAGGGGCGAAATGGATAGCGGGCGGCCGGTGTGGGCGGCCAGGGCGCGGCCCGCCAGCTGCGCGCTTTCCACTAGCAGCGCGTTGGGCGAGTGCAGGTAGGGGCGGAGCAGGGCTTCGGCGTCGGGCTCGGTGGGCTGCCAGTGGCGCAGGGCCACGCTCAGCGTCCAGGTGGTGAAGGCAGCCTGGCCGCGGCGGAGCAGCAGGGTGGGCAGGGGCTCGTCGGCGGTGGTAGGGGGCGCGGTTAGTGATGGCGTGGCGATTGCGCTGCCCGCCGCGGCTGCCGGGCCGGCCGGCGCCAGGTGGTGGGCGTGGGTGGCTACGCCAGCCGTGGTGAGAGCGGCGAAAATGCGGGCTTTCTCGGCTACTGGGGAGTCGTCGAGCAGGGTTTGCAGGCCTTGGTATATGGCTCTGGGAATCAGGTTGTCGAGGATTTCGAGGGCGTTGGCCTGGCGCTCGCGGGCGGCGTGGGCCACGTTGCGTTGGGCCGTGGCCACCAATTCGGCATCGTAGAGCTGGGCCAGCAGGCCGAAAATGCGCTGGTGCAACAGGTCAAACTCGTAGAGCACGGCCGCGTGCAAAGCGGGTTGCGGAGTTGCCACAAGGCCGCGCAGCAACTGCGCCGCCAAGCCGAATTCTTCGCGTAGCAGCCGCTCGAAAAGCGGGATTTCGGTGGAATGCGCCGGAAACCGGCGCAGCGCCCGCAGTGCTACCAACCGGGAAAACAGGTTGGGCCGTTGGGCGAGTTCGATGAGAGCGGCGCGACTGGCAGGGGCGTCGAGGCGTTCGAGCACCGTGGTGAGGCGGTGCGTGATGGCATTGCCGGGGTCGCGCAGCAAGGCTTCGCGCACCAGCGGCACCACGGCCGGGCCCAGCGCCACCAAACTGTCGGCGGCGGGCTGCCAGCGCTGTTTATCGCCCAAAGAATGCAGGAGGTACTGCGCCAGCGCGGTGTGCCCCACCGTGCCAATGGCCGTAAGTGCCGCCTGGGCTTCGGCGGTATCGGAGCCACTCAGGCTGCGTTCGACCAGCTCAATCTGCACATCGAGCGGGAAGAAAGCCAGCAGGGTCAGCGCCGCGCGGTGGGTGGCCGGCGTGGCGGCCAGCTCCCGCAGGTTGGCCCGAGCAGCGGTGTGCTGCGGGGCGGTTTCGAGGCTGCCGCGCAGGGCACCCTGGCGCACGGCCAGGTCGTTGCTTTCGAGCAGGGCGGCGAGGGGGGGCACATCGGGCGCGGCGGCGGCAAATTCGCGCGCGGCAGCTTCGCGCACGGCCGGGGCGGGGTCGTGGTGGGCCAGCTGCTGCAGGGTGTCGAGGGGCAGGGGGCGCACTTCGGGCGTGGCCAACAGGGCTAGGCGCACCCGTTCGTCGGGGTGCTGGAGCAGGGCGGGGGCGTGGCTGGCCAGGGCCTGCGGCTCGCGCTGGTGCAGCCAGCTCATGGCATTCAGAACCTCCAAAGGATGGGCGCTTTGCAGATGGCTGAGCACCACCTGGCGGGCGGCATCGGGCAGGGCCAGCTCGGCGGTTTCGGCGAAGCGTCGGCCCAGGCCTTCCTTCAATTCGGCCAGATAGCTGCGGTAGGTGCGGCCCAGAAACAACAGTGCCAGCAACAGCAAAGCCCCCATCCAAACAAACGGCGCCGCCCCGCTCAGCCAGCCGGCGTAGCGGAACGTGAAGAATAACAAGCCCGTGAGGCCCATGCCCAGCGGCTCGTAAAAACCCTTGGCCAGCGTGTGGGCCGCTAGCCTTTGCTGCGGGGCTAGGGGCTGAAACAACACCAGAAACACTGGGTCGAACACGGTGCGACGGAGTACTTCCAGCAGCAGGTAGAGGCCGCAATAGAAGGCCAGCTGCCCGGTTTGGGAGTAAGCGCCCGTGGCCTGCAAGCCCCCGAAAACGGTGAGCGCCAGCAGCGCCACCACCGGCAGCAGCCGCAGCGACCATTGCACGCCGTAGCGCTCCAGGGCCTGCCGGCTCACCAGCAGCTTGAAAAACATGGCCGCCAGGTAGGTGCCGCCCAGCACCCAGCCCACCGAACGCATCACGTCTTCCGAAGCGTGAAACTTGTGCTTCACGTTGAGGAAAAACATATATTCAACACCCGTGAGTACCGCCCCGATGGCCAGCAAGCTCAGGCACATGGCCAGCACCAGCTCGCTGCCGCCAAACAGCTGCTGCGCCAACTGGCCCGGCGCGCGCTGCGGCCGGCGCACCGGCCGGGCGGCGGCCTCTACCACGTGCGAACTGAGCGTGGCGCGCAAGGCAAACAGCGCCGCCAGATACGCCACAAATGACACGCCCAGCAGCACCGGCAGCTGGGCATCGCCGTGGATGAGGGCCGCCAGCAGGGCCCCCAGGGCCTTGGCCGGCATGTCGCCCGAGCTGATGACGCTGAACAGGCGCTTGCTCTGCCGCACATCAAATACCACCGCCGATACCCCCCAGAACTCCAGATTGGTCAGCAGATAAATGACCCGGTAGCCAGCCATGATGGCCACGGCCGCCGCCACCGAATGACCGAATACTACCAGCGCGCCCACCACTCCCGTAAGGGCCACCACGGCCAGCAGCACGCGCACGGCTAGCTTTTTCAGCAACAGGTGGTGCTCGAAGTAGGTGTAAATTTTACCCACCGCCATCATGGCGGCGGCGCCGGCCAAATAGCCCAGGGGCAGGCTTAGTTCGGGCTCGTGCTCCAACAGCAGCACGTTGGCCGCCACGTACACCAGCACCGAGCCGATGCCGAGCAGGAAATTGTGCAGCAAAAACAGCCCCACCGTGCGGGTTTCGCTGGCTTTGATGCCGAACAGACGTTGGAGAGAAGGAGCCGAAAGCATGCGCAACAGGAAGCCCGCGCCACGAGGCGCGGCCGTTGCCAAAGATACGGGCGGGGCGTAGCTGCGCGGAGTTTTTCCGTCGCTGGCCGTTGATAGACCCAGAACGTTCTGGCGGGGCGCCTCACCCCCTGACCCCCTCTCCTCAGGGAGAGGGGGCACCGGTTATACTTCATACGCAAATCGACAGGCTCCCCTCTCCCTGAGGCTTCGCGCTTCAAGCGAACCGGGGCCGGGGGTGAGGCGCCTGTCAGCCCTAATACACTTTAATCGGCCGGCTGAAGCTGTTGTTGCTTTCCAGCCACTCACTGATGGCGTTGCTGCCATCAACCACGGCGCCCACGGTGAAGGTGCCGCTGGCGGTGGGTTTCCAGTTGTTGGTGGTGGCGGGCAGCAGGCGGGCCTGGCCGGGCAGCAGCGGCCGCGCAAGGCCCTGCAGGCTGCCTACAGCAACTTTGTCGATGGTGAAATTTACGCCCAGCTGGCTGCCGGTGGGCACTGGTGCGGTGCCCATGTTCTTCACCATGGCATAGAAGGTCACGGCCTGGCCGGGCCGGGGGTAGCGCGGCACCGTGAACACCTGCGTTACCTTCAAATCGGGCTTGGCGGCGCCGGCTTGCAGCGTGAAGGCACCGCCCAGGGGCAGCTTATCTGAGGCGCTGCCCACGTTGAACGTGTAGGCGCCGGGGTGCACTTCGTAGGCTTTGGTTTGCTCGTTCCAGAAATAGAAGTCCTCGGCCGAAAGGGTGAAGGTGACCGTCTTCTTCTGCTTCGGGGCCAGGTTGATGCGCTCGAAGCCTTTGAGCTGCTTCACCGGCATGGCTACCTTCGCGGACTTGTCGCTGAGGTAGAGTTGCACCACTTCGTCGCCGGCCATCGTGCCGGTATTCGTCACGTCCACGCTAATGGTGACGGGCGCGCCGACGGCCACGGGCGCCTTGGGCTTTTGCAGGTTGCTGTACTGGAACGTGGTGTAGCTCAGGCCCGCGCCGAAGGCGAACTCCGGCTTCATGCCTTTCTGGTCGTACATGCGGTAGCCCACGGCGTTGGCGTCGCGCAGGTCGTCGCTCCAGGCGGGGAGCTGGCTGTCGCCGGTGGGCATGCTCACGGGCATGCGGCCGGCGGGGTTGTAGTCGCCCAGCAGCACATCGGCCAGCGCGGTGCCGGCTTCCTGGCCGGCGTAGAAGCTGTAAAGCAGGCCTTTCATGCGGGGCAGGCTTTCGTGCAGGGCCGCCACGCCGCCACTCTGCACCACCACCACCACGTTGGGGTTGGCTTTGGCCAGGGCCATGATGAGGGCCTGTTGCTGGCCGGGCAGCGTGACGGAGTTGTTGGCGCGGTCGTGGCCCGAGTTGTACTGCTCGCCCTCCTGGGTGCTGTCGAGGCCGGCGGCGAAAATCACCACGTCCGACTTCCGGGCCAGCTCGCGCGCCATTTTGAAGCCGCTGGTGTCGGCGCTGTTCATGTCGCAGCCTTTCAGGAAGGAGATTTTATCGACGCCCAGCTTAGTTTCCAAGCCCTGTTTCAGACTCACGGAGTAAGGCGGGCTGGTTTCGGAGCTGCCGTAGCAGTTCAGGTTGCCCTTGTCGGCGTTGGGGCCGATGAGGGCGATGCGCTTCACGGCGGCCTTTTTTAAGGGGAGAATATTGCCCGCGTTTTTGAGCAGAATAATGGACTCGCGGGCCGCCTGCTGGTTGAGCTTGGTGTGGGCCGGCGTGTTGGCATCGGCCTTGCTGCCTTTGGGGTAGTAGTCGAGCAGGCCGACCATAATTTTGGTGCGCAGCACGTTGCGCACGGCCGCATCGATGGCCGTCATCGGCACGGCGCCGCTGGCCACCAGGCCGGGCAGGTCCTTGAGGTAGTCGTCGGAGCCCATGCACACGTCGTTGCCGGCCAGAATGGCCTTCTTCGTGTCATGCACCGCGTCCCAGTCCGACACCACGTAGAACGGGAAGCCCCACCGCTCACGCAGCACCGTGTTCAGCAAATACGGGCTTTCGGCAGCGTGCTCGCCGTTGATGAGGTTGTAGGCCGACATCACGCTCAGCACCGCCCCTTCCTGCACCACGGTGCGGAAGTGGTAACCGTAGTGCTCCATCACGCCGCGGTCGGTGAACAGCTCGTTGCGCGAGTGGCGCGTGGCCTGTTTGCCCTCAATCATGAAGTGCTTCACGGTGGCCATCACCGGCGTTTTCTGGATGCCCTTGGCCACGTGCGACTGCACCTGACCAATGAGGTAAGGGTCTTCGCCGCCGCTTTCGGCGCTGCGGCCGCCGCGCGGGTCCTGCGTCAAATCGATGCACGGGCCCAGCTGCTGCTGCTTGCCAAAAGCCCAGAACTCGGTGCCCATGGCCTCGCCCACCCGTTCGGCTAGGCCGCGGTTCCAGGTCGAAACCATGCCCATGCCGGTGGGCCAGGCAATGGCTTTCTGGAAGCGCACGCCGTGGGGGCCGTCGTCCATCACAAAGCCGGGAATTTTGAGCCGGGCATTGTCGGGCGTGGTCATGAAGGTGTTTTTGGTCAGCTGGGCCAGCTTTTCCTCGGTGCTCATGGCTTTGAGGAGGGAATCGACGCGCAGCTCAAGGCCCAGGCGCTGGGCGGTGGCGGCGGAGCTGGCGGCTAAGCCCAGCACGGCGCCCAAGGCCATGCGCCGGAAAATGGAAGAGGATTTGCTCATAAAAGAAGGAAAGTCGGAGGGCAGGAATAGGCGCCAGATGCCGCAGAAGGAACGGGCCGGACTGGGGCTCACCAACAAATCCAGCGGGCCCGTTCCTTCACTAAAATGCCGGCTTGTCCATTAGCGCGGCATCGGCAACACCGGGCGGAGTCTCACCAATCCGTCGGCGTAGGGGGGATGATATGTAGGATGCTCTGACGTAGCGCCTCACCCCCTGACCCTCTCTCCTCAGGGAGAGGGGGCACCGGAAATGCTTGGTTCGGAACCGTCAGGCTCCCCTCTCTTTGGGAGAGGGGCCGGGGGTGTGGCACTTCGTTAGTTCTTTTTCATGGCATAAAACCGCACGTAATCCACTACCATCTGCTGGGGGAAGGCGGCTTCGTCGATGCCTTTCTGGCCGCCCCACTCGCCGCCCACGGCCACGTTCAGCAGCAGGTGGAAGGGCTTGTCCCAGGGCCAGGCTTCCCAGCCGGTGCGCTCGTTGCGGGTGGCGAAATACAGCTCGCCGTCGATGTCGGCCGTGATGGTTTCCGGCGTCCACTCAATGGCGTAGGTGTGGAAGGCCGTGGTGGCGTCGGGCAGCTTGGTGATGCCAGTTTTCTGGTTGTTGATGCGGAAGTAGTAGGCCTTGCAGTGCGTGGTGGCGTGAATCACGTTGGGGTCGTAGCCCACGTGCTCCATAATGTCGATTTCGCCGTTGTCGGGCCAGCCTTTGTTGCCGTAGGTGTTCTGGTCGGGCAGCATCCAGATGGCGGGCCAGGTGCCGCGCCCGGCCGGAATTTTGGCTCGCACCTCGATGCGGCCATAGGTCTGGCTGCCGCCGGGGCCGCGCGAGAGCAGGCGGGCGGAGGTGTAGGGGTTGGCCGCTACCAGCGCCTCCTTGCGGGCTTCCACTATCAGGTGGCCGCCTTCCACGCGGGCGTTTTGGAGGCGCCGGCGGGTGTAGTACTGCTCCTCCTTGTTGCCCCAGCCGCTGCCGCCCACGTCGTAGGTCCACTTCGTCGAGTCGGGCAGGCCGGTGTAGTTGAACTCGTCGCTCCACACCAGCTTGGTGAAGGTATAGCGCGGCTTGGCGGGCGGCGCGGCGGCCGGTAGTTCGGAAGGGCCCAGCCATAAGAGGCCGGAAAGAAAGATGGAAATCATAGCGAAAGGTACCGGCCAGCGGCCGGGGTGGGCACACGGTGGGTGTCAGGAAATACCATCGGGGGCAGCCACACGCGGCCTGTCCGAGCCGAGCGCAGCCGCCACCCTATCCGGCGGGTCGAAATTCCCACCAAGTCCCGACCGGATTGGTAATGAGCAAGCCGGTGGGCCTGCTCCATTGTAATCAGTTGTATTGGTAAAAGCGCACGTAGTCGACCTGCATCATTTGCGGGAAGACGGTGGTGGCATCGGGGTTGCCGTCGAAATCGCCGCCCACGGCCACGTTCAGAATCGTGAAAAAGGGGTTGTTGAACGGAAACGGATTGGCGTCGCTGGCCGTGAAGGTGTAGTACAGCTGGCTGTCGATGTAAAAGCGCAGCAGGTCCTTGCTCCGCACCACCGAGTAGATGTGAAAGCCGGCCGCCAGGTCATAGGGCTGCGCCTGGGTGACGCCCTTGTAGCGGTGGTCGGCGCCGTTGTTGCCAAAGTGCATGGTGGACAGGAACTGGCGCGAATTGCTGCCGCGCACTTCCATGATGTCGATTTCGCCGCACACCGGCCAGTTGTTCTGGTCGATGTCGGCCCCCAGCATCCAGATGGCTGGCCACACGCCTTTGCCGGTGGGCACCTGCGCCCGCACATCGAGGCGGCCAAACTGGAACGTCTTTTTGCCCTTGGTCAGGATGCGGCCCGAGGTGTAGGAATTGCCGGTGGGCGTGGTCTTGATGGCCTTAATCACCAGGTTGCCGCCGCTCAGGTACACGTTGTCGGTCGAGTTGGTGTAGGTTTCGAGCTCGTTGTTGCCCCAGCCGCCGCCGCCCAGGTCGTAGGTCCACTTGGTGGCGTCGAGGCTGGTGCCGTCGAACTCGTCGTTCCACACCAGGTTGGAGTAGTCGGCGAAGTTGCGGGCCTCCTCGTTCACCACCGGCACGGGCGGCGTGACGGGTGCGGGCACGAATTTGCTTGAGCTTTCGGTGCAGCCCAGCAAGCTCAGCGCCAGCACGAGGCCAGCACCGAGCCGCTGAGGCGGCAAACCGTGAAAAGAAAGGAAGGACATAAAAAACGGAAAAAACGAACGCAGCAGGATTGCTACTTCACAATCATTTTCATGGTGAACACCACCCCGGCCGTGGGGCTGCCGGCGCGCAAGGTCATGCGCTGGGCATCGATGGCGATGACGCGGTAAATCAAATCCGGCGCATCGGTGACCCCGATGAAGGGGCGGGGCGTGGCGCTGGCCAGCGTAATCTGGGCCAGGCCGGCACCGGTGGCGTTGCCAAAGGTGAAGGGTGTGCTCACGTTGCGCGGGGTGTCGCAGGCGCCGCCGGCCACGAAGGTCTGGCCCTTGGCGTCGTAGGTGAACGTGTTGCTGGCCGAAAAGGTGTACTCGTCGTCGGCCTGGCAGGCGGGCAGGCTGCCCGCTGCGCCGCCGGCGTAGTACTGCGTGGGGTTGGCATCATCGGGGCCCACCACAATGGCGGCGGCCACGCTGTTGTCCAGCTTCCAGGTTTTAGAGGTGGTGCCCGTGAGGTAGGCCTTCACCAGCGCGCTGGTCGAGGGCAGGGTCACGTCTTTCTGCGCCGAGAAGCTGTTGCCGCCGCGGTAGATGGTCACGAGCTGGGCCTTCACGGTGCCGCTGCTGCTGTACACGTGCGTGGCCGTGGGGCCCGAGGCAATGGTGCCGTCGCCAAAATTCCACTGATATAAGTAGCCGTCGGTGTTGGTGGCCGTGAAGGTGGCCGTGGTGGTCAGGCCCACGGTGTTCAGGGTGTAGGTGAAGTCGGAGGCCGGCACGGCGCCTTCCAGCGCGTATTCGTCCTTTTTGCAGGACGACGAGAGCACAAGCGGCGCCGCAAGCAATGCCAAAGCGGCGGCGCGAACAAGGTTTTTCATGGGAATATCAAAGAGGAAGTGAGGAGGATGCCGGCCTTAGTAGCCGGGGTTTTGGGTCAGGCCCGGGTTCACGTCGCGCTCCGACTGCGGAATGGGCAGCAGCACGTTGAAGGGCTTCACGCCCTTGGCCACGAGCTGGGGCGAGGTGAGCAGCTCGCCGGTGCGCTTCATGTCGAACCACCGGTCGTTCTCGAAGGCCAGCTCGTATTTGCGCTCGCGCCACACGGCCGTTTTAAAGGCCGCGGCGCTGATGCTGGCGGCAATGTCGCGGGTGGCCGAAGCCGTGCCCACGGGCAGGCCGAACGAGCGGCGGCGCACCTTGTTGATGGCTTCCAGGCCTTCGGCCGTCGGGCCCACGGCCTCAGCCAGAATGAGGTATACTTCGGCCAGGCGCAGCACCGGAATGTTTAGCTCCGAGTCCCAGATGTTGGTGTTCACCTTGCCCACAAACCACTTCTTCACGCCGTAGCCGTTGGGCGAGCCGGGCAGCGAAGTGGGCTGGGTGCGGCCGTCGGGGTACACGTCGCCGGGCTTCCAGATGGTCACGTCGCGGCGCAGGTCGCCGGCTTCGTAGCCCGCCACGAAGTCGGGCTCGGGAATGTTGAAGCCGTAGCCGCCCTGGGGCACAATGCCCTGGCCGCGCGGGCCCATAAACTCGTTGCCCACAAAGCCCAGCCCGTCGAAGGTGTATTGGTTGCGGCCGGCCACGTACTGCACCTCAAACAGCGACTCCTGGCCGTTTTCGTTGGCTACCTTGAAGTTGTCGGCGTAGCTGGGCCACAGCACTTTGCCGCTGCCGCTGATGACGCTACGGGCCTGGGTGGCGGCTTCGGGCAGCTTGCCTTCCGTCAGGTATACCTTGGCCAGCAGGCCGGTGGCGGCCCACTTGGTGGCCCGGCCCAGGTCGTCGCCGGTGTAGGAGCCATCGAGCTTGGTGATGGCGTCGAGCAAATCCTTCTCAATCTGGGCGTACACCTGCGCCACCGGGGTGCGCGGAATGTTCACCTGCTCCAGCGTGGTGGGCGGGGTGGTGAGCAGCGGCACGTCGCCGTAGGCCCGCACCAAATCGAAGTAATACTTGGCCCGCAAAAACTCGGCCTCGCCGATGCTGCGGCGCTGAATGGCCGGGTCGATGGACATGGCTGGCACTTTCTGCAGCACAATGTTGGCCCGCCCGATGCCGATGTAGCAGCCGCCCCACAGGCGCGTGGTGAGCGGGTTGGTGGCCGGGATGTTGAAGTTGTCGAGCTGCTGCTGCTCCAGGCCGTCGCCGCCGCCGCCGCCGCCCGTGGTCGAGAGGTCGGAGCCGATGTCGCCGATGCCCCAGAGGGCGTAGTTGTACTGCCCGCCCTTGCCCAGCTCGCTGTAAATGGCGTTTACGGCCTGAATGGCGTCGTTGGAAGTTTTGTAAAAATTGGCGTCCGTTACCTGGTCGGTCGGGGTTTCGTCCAGAAACGCTTTGCCGCAGCCGGAGAGCAGGCCCAGGGCGAGGAGCAGGGCGGCGCCGGTGAATTTGGGAGTGATGGTGAACATCGAAGGTGAGATTTTAAAAGGTTAGAAACCCAGGTTGAGGCCGGCCAGGAACACGCGGGCCTGGGGGTAGATGCCGAGGTCGACGCCGCGCGAGCCCACCTCCGGGTCGAAGCCCGAATATTTGGTGAGGGTGAGCAGGTTTTGGGCCGTCACGTACACGCGCAGTTGCTTGGCGGCAATGCGGTTGAGCACCGTAGTGGGGATGGTGTAGCCCAGCGTGAGGGTTTTGATGCGCATGTAGGAGCCGTCTTCCACGTAGTAGCTGCTCACGCGCAGGTTGCCGTTGGGGTCGCCGGCAATGGCGCGGGGCACGTCGTTGCTGGTGCCCGGGCCGGTCCAGCGGGCCAGCACGCGGGTGCTGCCGTTGCTGTTGCCGTAGAGGGCGCTTTCGAGCAGGTAGCGGTTCTGGTCGTAGATTTTATTGCCCTGCGAACCCTGCAGAAACACGTTCAAATCGAAGCCCGCGAAGCTGAACGTGTTGTTCAGGCCGTAGATGAACTTGGGGTTGGGGTCGCCGATGAAGGTGCGGTCGTCGGCGTTGATGACTCCGTCGTTGTTCAGGTCCTTGAAGCGGATGTCGCCGGGGGCCGCACCGCTCTGGGTGGCGTGGTTGCGGATGTCCTCGGCCGTCTGGAACAGGCCGTCGGCCACCAGGCCGTAGAACGCACCGAACGGCTGGCCGGCGTCGTAGCGCACAATCACGCCGCTCAGGGCGCTCAGACCGTCGTAAGGCTTGCCGGCGCCGAGCGACGACAGCCGGGTTTTGTAGGCCGACAGCGTCAGGTTGGTGGTCCAGTTGAAGCCCGTGGCCCCGCCCTGGAAGTTGTGCGAGGTGAAGGTGAAGTCCACGCCGCGGTTGTAGGCCGAGGCGGCGTTGCGGTTCACGCTCTCGTAAGTGCCCGACACCAGCGACACCGGCACCGGCGCAATCAGGTTCGGCGAGGTGCGGTCGTACAGGTCGATGGTGGCCTCGAAGCGGTTCTGCAGGAAGCCTACGTCAATGCCGACGTTGGTTTGGTTGTTGGTTTCCCAACGCAGGTCGGGGTTGGCCAGGCGCGTGGGCGCGGCACCCGTCTGGATGGTGCCCGCCGCCCCAAACGGGTACTGAATGGCCGAGTTCACCGAGTAGAGGTAGGCGAAGCGGCCGGCGTTGTTGGGGTTGCCCACCTTGCCGTAGCCTGCGCGCAGCTTCAGGTTGCTGATAACCGGGTTGCCCTTGAGGAATTCCTCTTCCGAGATGCGCCAGCCGGCCGAAATGCCGGGGAAGAAGCCGAACTGCTGGCCGGGCGGGAAGTTGCCCGAGCCGTCGTAGCGAGCTACCAGTTGCAGCAAATACTTGCCCGCAAACTCGTAGTTCAAGCGCGCAAAGTAGCTGGCCAAGTGCGAGGTCGGGTTGATGATGCCGGCATTGGCCAGCGACGTATTCAGCGGTCCGGTGTTAATCACCTGCAAATCATTGCGCAGGTAGCCCGTGCGGTAGGCCTCCACGTTGCTGTAGTTGAAGGCCTGCGCCGACTGGCCCAGCAGCACCGTCAGCTGGTGCTTGCCGCCCAGCAGCCGCTCGTAGGTAGCGGTGTTCTCAATGAGGTAGCTCGGCGTGTAGGCCGACGTGGCCGAGGCGCCCGCCAGGTTGTAGCGGGTCGAGTACACGTCGGTGCCCACGCGCAGCTCGGGCACCGTGGGCCGGAACGAGTTGTAGTTATCAAAAATCAGGTCGGCGCCCACGTTGGTGCGGAAGCGCAGGCCCTTCACCGGCTCCAGCTCGGCGTAGAAAGTGGTGAGGGCCCGGTTGCGGGTAAACTTCTGGTTGTTCAGCGTGGCGGCCACAATGGGGTTTTCCTCCACGAAGTTGTCCTGCTGGCCGCGCGGCTCATAGTAGTAGCCGTCGGGCCGGTACACGGGCACTATCGGAATCATGCGCAGCGTTTGCTGCACCGTGCCGTACTCGCCGCTGTTGGAGGTAATCTGCCGGTCGTTCAGGCTGGTGAGCGAGATGCTGTTGCCGATTTTCAGAATCTTGTTCACCTGCACATCGCCGTTGGCCCGCAACGTAAACCGCTCGAAGCGCGAGCCCACAATGGTGCCGTCCTGCTGGAAGTAGCTGGCCGACACGGCGTACCGCGCCTTGTCCGAGCCGCCCGTGGCCGACAGCGAGTAGTTTTGAATGGCCGCCCGGCGGAACACCTCGTCCTGCCAGTTGGTGCCTTCGCCCAGCGCCGAGGGGTTGCGCAGCCGGTCCACCACAATGGGCTGGCCGGCGGCAATGCGGTTTTCGTTGTTGATGGTGGCGTATTCGGTCGCGTTCAGCAGGTCGAGCTTGCGCCACACCTGCTGCACCCCGCGGTAGCCGTCCAAAGTAATGCCCGATGTGCCGGCCTTGCCGCGCTTCGTGGTGATGATGACCACGCCGTTTGCCGCCCGCACGCCGTAGATGGCGGTAGCCGAAGCATCCTTCAGAATGTCAATGGTT
Source organism: Hymenobacter convexus (assembly GCF_030580955.1). Classification (GTDB taxonomy): domain Bacteria; phylum Bacteroidota; class Bacteroidia; order Cytophagales; family Hymenobacteraceae; genus Hymenobacter. The sequence goes on from NZ_JAUQON010000001.1 coordinate 335,945, forward strand.
TCAATGTCGTTCGGGCTGATGGCATTCAGCTGGTTTTCGCTGCCGTTGTCGGGCAGCGGAAAGCCGTCCACCACATAAAGCGGGTTGTTATTGCCCGCCGACGTGATGCCGCGCACCCGAATGGACGTGCCCGCCGCCCCGCCCGGCGCGCCGCCGTTCGAGGTCACCTGCACGCCGGCCGCGCGGCCCTGCAAGGCCTGCGTGGCATCGGCCACCGGCTGCGAGGCAATCTCGCGCGCCGTCACCGACGACACTGCGCCCGTCACGCTGCCGCGCTGCTGGGTGCCGTAGCCCACCACCACCACTTCGTTCAGCTTCTGGGCGTCTTCCACCAGCGCCACGTTGAGGGCGCCGGCATTGCTGCTGCTCACCGCCACCGTCTGGGTGGTGTAGCCCACAAAGCTGAACACCAGCGTGCTGCCTTCGGGCGCCGTCAGGCTAAAAGCGCCGTCGGAGTTGGTGCTGGTGCCCATAGTCGTACCGCGCACCAGCACCGTCACGCCGGGCAGGCCGGCCCCGTCGGGCCCGGTCACGCGCCCGCTCACGGGCACATCGGCTACAGGCCGGATGTGCGGCCGGGCCGCTGCCACGGCCGGTGCGCTGGTGGCCAGCGCGGGCATGCCGCAGGCCAGCATCACCGCCGTGCGGCGGAGCAGCGCATTCATGTATACATCTCGCTTCATAGTGAGTTTTCTGAAGTGGGTGGGAAAAATGCTTGAAATCAAAAGGCAATTCGCAGAAAAACAGGAGTTTATTCCTGGCTAATTAGTTGAACCCGATGCAGCCGAGCTCACGCCGCCCGCCGCCCGGCCCGCGTAGCGAAACCGCGCCATTTGCGAGCCCACGCGCAGGGTGTACCAGCCGTCTTCGAGCTGTGGTCGGCCCTGCCCGTCGGGGTAGCTCAGGTCGCGCAGCGGGTCGATGGTGAAGGCCATTTCGCGCGACTGGCCCGGCGCAAAGGGTTGTTTTTCAAAATGCCTGAGCAGGCGCACCGGCCGCGCAATGCGCCCCACCTCATCGGTGAGAAACCACAGCACCGCTTCCTGCCCGGCGCGCTGGCCGGTGTTGGCCACGCGCACCGTGGCGCGCAGCTTGCCGGCCGTGCCGGTTAGCACCGAGTCGCTCAGCGCCAGCCCCGAGTAGGTGTAAGAGGTATAGCTCAGCCCCTCACCAAACTCGGTGAGCATGGAGGCTTTGTATTTAGGCTGAAATTGCCCAAAGCCCCCGGCAAAGTCAATCAGGTCGAGGCTGTTCTCGTTGTTGTCGTGGTGGTAATTGGTGACGTGCCCAGCAAATTGTGGGTACGTAAAAGGTAGCTTCCCGCTCGGATTGGTCCGCCCGCTGATGACCTCGGCCAGCGCCGTGCCGCCGCCATAGCCCGGCAGCCCCGCCCAGATGATGGCCGAACTACCCGCCTCCACGTTCCGAATGATGCTCGGCCGCCCGCCGATTATCACCAGCACCGTGGGCTTGCCGCTGGCCTGGGCAGCGCGCGCCAGCTGCTGCTGGTCGTCGGGCAGGGTCAGGTCTGAGGTATTGCCCAGCACCTCTGTGTAAGGCCGCTCGCCCAAGGCCAAAACCACCGCATCGGCCTGCTTGGCCGCAGATAAAATATTGACTGGCAGGAGTTTGCCGGCAGCATTGCGGTAGGGCAGCGTTTCGATGATGGCGCCGGGGTATTCTTTGCGCAAGGCTTCCACCAGCGTGGGCACGTCCTTGGGGTAGGCTTCTTCGGGGCGGCCCTGCCAGGCCAGCGTCCAGCCGCCGCACAGGTTGGCGCGCGACTCAGCCGACGGCCCCAGCACCAGCAGGCGCTTCACGTGGGCCGGCGCCAGCGGCAGCACGTTGCGCTGGTTCTTGAGCAGCACCAGCGACTCCCGGGCCGCCGCCACGGCTTGGGCGCGCAAGGCCGGGTCGCCCACCCGGGCTAGGCGGTCGGCGCGCGGCATGGGGTTCTCGAAAAGGCCGATTTCGTCCTTCATCTGCAGCACCCGCCCCGCCGATTGTTCGATGCGCGCAGGTGTGAGGCGGCCCTCCTGCACCAGCTCCTTCACCAAGCGGCAGAAGTTGGTGGTGTAGGGCGTCATGGCCACGTCGATGCCCGCGTCCACGGCCATCCAGGTGGCTTCTTTCTCGTTTGGCGCAATCTTCTGCACCTTCACCAGCCGGTTGATGTCCTCCCAGTCTGTCACCACCACGCCCTTGAAACCCATCTGCCGCCGCAGCAGGTCGGTGAGAATGGCGCGGGAGGCGTGCACGGCCTCGCCGTTAATCTCCCCAGAGTTGACCATCACACTCTCAACTCCGGAATCGATTGCTGCCTGGAACGAAGGTCGAAAGAACTCCTGCAGCCGCTGGTCGGAGATTAAGGCGTTGTTGCGGTCCCAGCCATTGCGCGGGTCCGAATAGCCGATGAAGTGCTTGGCGCAGGCCGCTACTTTGTAGGGCGCTATCTCGCTGTTAGTCTGCATCTCCCGCACAAAAGCCGCGCCCATAGTTGCGGCCACCAGCGGGTCTTCGCCGTAAGTTTCATACAGCCGGGGCCAGTAGGTATTCACCCCCAGGTCCAGGTTTGGCGCAAACACCCAGGCGTGGCCCAGGTCGGCCGACTCCAGCACGGTAGCGCGGGCCGTGAGGCGGGCCAGCTCGGGGTTGAAGGTGGCGCCCAGGTTGAGGTTGTGCGGGAAAATGGCGGTGCCACTCACGTAGCTGGCCCCGTGCATGTGGTCGATGCCGTAAATCATGGGGATGTGCAGCCGCGACTCGCGCAGGGCAATGCGCTGCAGGGCCGCGCAGTAGCGCACCCATTGCGCAGCTGGCACGGCTTCCCCGTTGATGAACGAGCCAATATGAAAATTCCGGACTAACGCGGTGGCTTTGGCCGAGTCGAGCAGCACATCCTTGTTGTCACCCGTCGTATTGATGGCCGAAAGGTTGAGCTGAGTCATCTGCCCGATTTTCTCCTCCAGCGTCATCTGTGCCAACAGTTGCTGCACCCGTGGGCTTAACATTGGCACTGTGGTAGCAGGCTTACTTTGAACCGGTGCTACTACTGCCGGAGATACAGAAGTGGTAAGCACTGCCCCGCGTTGGCAGGCTGCCAAAAGCGGGAGCATCAGCAGCAATTTTCGGCAGCTGGCAGGACGTGGAACTATGCCCTCCAAAAGGCGGAAGCAGCCAGTCGAAAAGACGCTTATAAAAGAGCGAAACACGGACATCAGGTGGGATGGGATGCCCAAATGTATAGAGGTGTGTTGAGCAAACGCAAGCTCGAAAAATGCCTCAGTGCGCTGATTTCGCCGTTTTTTCGGTTAAACCACCCAGGGGTTATACGCTTGCTTCACACGTAAAAAAGCTATATTCTGCCCTGAGCTATTCCGCGGATGCCTTTTCATGTTCTGCGCCTTCAAGCTAAAAAACAACGAAAAAAAATGGCTGGAAATGAAAAAAAAATCATTTCCAGCCATTGAGTATTCCAGTTTCATAACGTTTAAGGGCTAAATAGGTGCTAAAGCCATTTAGCTCACTTACCCTGAGTCCGCAAACGTTGCCGGATTAAATCCGGGAAATTATCTGCCGGTTTCCACCGTTTCGGCCTCAGTTATTTCGGCTTCTGCAGTAGCATCCAGCAATAAATGGGACCACGCTTCTCCGTCTTCGTAGTCGCTCGCCTGGCGGCGGCGTTGGAGCGCGGCCAGCACCTTTTGCGCGAAAGCCCAGCCAGTGGCCTGGCGGAGTTCCAGAACTCTCGCCAACTCTGAAGAGGAGTAGTTGCCCTTGTGGGCATGAAGCAGGAATACGGCGTACATGGCCTTCACAATAGAAAACTTGCACTTTTGCAATAGCGTGCCTGCGGTGGCCGACTCCACGTAGCGACAGCGGGTGCAGCGGCGGGCGTGCGGCTCGCGGGCTTCGCAGCTTTTTTCGTGGCCGCACTTGCGGCAGCGGTAGCCGCCGTGGGCCCACTTCAGGTCGGCCAGGTAGCGCAGGCAAGCGTCTTTGTCGGGGTAAATCTGGCTGAATTCGCCAAAGTCGACTTCCCGGGCTTCGATGCGGGCGGCTTTCTCGGCGTGCAGGTCGCGGCTGAGCTCGTTGTTGAGCTTCTCGATGGCCGCCGACTGTAGGGCCAACAGGCCGTTGGCTTCCAGCAGCTCCCGGTTCTGGGTTGCCACAGTTTCGTTCTGGCGGCGCAGCTCAGCGGTGCGTTGGGCCACCAAAGCCTCCAATTCGGTGTTGAGCCGGTCTTTCAGCTCTTGGTTTTCGCGCATTTGCTCCACCAGGCGGTCCTGGGCCTGGTGCTTTTTGCGGAGCTGCTTCAGCAGGCGGTGCTGAGTGAGCAGGGTGGTGTCCATCAAGCCCTTCAGCTTTTCGCCCAGCGCATAGCTTAGAATCACTACTTCGGCCACAAAAGCCGCATACAGGCTGTACACCGTGTAGGCGTTGTTGTAGAAGTCGATGCCCAGCTTGCGCATGATGAGGAACGTGAGACTGCTGGCCACCAGCGCCTGGGCCAGCAGCAGGTAGCGCGCCGGCCGCAGCCCGTTGCGGTAGGCGCAGAACGCCGAGTAGTATAGCAGACCGTACGGCAGCAGATACAGCCAGAAGCTGAAGCCCGAGTGCACCACGGCCGCATCGAGCACCAGCAGGGCCGTGCTCAGCCCTACCACCCAGCGGCCCAGGCGGTGCAGGGCAGGCAGGCGCGAGGCCATATCGAGAAAGCCACTGGCATACACCGCAAAGGTGATGAGCAGCAGTACCGGTGCTGCCGCGCCGATGAAATGGTTGAACTCGGGCCAGTCTGACCACAGGTATTGAAACCCCAGACCATCCTCAGTAAGAAACAGCAGTGTGCCGCTGAGCACATAAAGCACGTAGGATAGATAGGTCTGCTCCTTCAAAAAGAAGAAGAGTATTAGGTTGTACAGCAGCATGATGACCAGGATGCCGTAGAATACGCCCAGTAGCCAGTACTGCACCGACAGCTCCGGTATCAGCCCGGCGCTGCTGTGCAGCATGGCCCGGAAGCTGGTACGGGTGTCGGAGTGCAGGCGCAGGTAGTAGGTGGCCGTTTGGCCAGGCCGGGGCGGAATGTCGAACAGGAAGTTTTTATAAGGATGCGGGCGGGTGGCAAATGGCAGGTTGGCACCCGTCACCACGCTGTCGTAGCCAGCAGCCAGGCCGGGCCGCGGCCGGAAAAACACGGCCTGTCCAATGTGCGAGTCGTATAGCTCCAGGTACCAGGCCGCCGTTTCGGTGGGCGCATGGCGCACCGTGATGCGCAGCCAGTAGGTGCTGTGCGTGCGGTTGATGTTGGGCGGATGCCCCGAGCCCCGCATCTGCACAAAGCGGCGGCTCCAGGCCGGCGACTGCACTTCGGCCACGGTGAGCCGGCCGGAGGGGTCTTCCAGCATGCTGTAATAATTCTCGTCGAGATACAGGGCCGGCTGAGAAGGATTCACGACCAGCGTGTCTTCGGGCGCGGCCATGGCTGGCAGACTCAGCCCCAGCAGGCTGGCCAGCAGCAGGCCCGCGCCCAGCAGAAACTGCATCAACGTTCTTCCCAGCCCTCCGAGCCGGCCCCGACGCCCCCCAAGCTTATGAGATTGTGGCATAAGGTGCTAAAATACGAAAAGCCCACCGGCTTTGAACCGGTGGGCTTAGCAAGGGCTTACTCACCCTAAACTTACAGACGGAACTGGGCGCCAACTTTAATACCAAAGTCGCTGGTGCCGGGCACATTGCGGTAGGTAAGGCGGTGAATAAAGTCGACGCGAATGAATTTGAAGATGTTTTCGACGCCGTAGCCCACTTCTACATAAGGCGTCGAGATGTTGCCGGGCAGGTCGGGGTTGTCGCCGTTGGCGCGGCGGCTGCGGTCTGAAAGCTTGCCGTAGAGCACGTTGCCGGTGGCCACCAGGCGCCAGTTGAGCGCCCGGATGCCGGGAATGGCATTCACCAATAAGCCTTCGAAATGGTGGTCGAGGCGCAGCGTGGCCGAACGGTCCGTCACGAACTCAAAATAGTTCATCAGGTTGAAGGCGTTGGCGTTGTAGAACGGCGTCTGGTTGCCCAGCGGGGTTTTGAGGATGAAGTAGGGCAGGGCCGAGGGAATGTAGTTGGCCTCGGCGCGGTAGGTGAGGCGGCCCAACTGGCCCACCGACAAGCTGTGGGCAATGGACAGGTTGAACTTGTGGTACATAAAGTCGCCTTTCGTCCAGTCGATGGCGCCCAGCGTGTAGCGGAAGCCAAACACTGGCAGGCGCTTCAGACCTACGGCGCGGCGGCGGTTTTCGCTTTGCACCAGGTTTTCGTCGGGGGCGTAGCGCCATTCCGAAACCATCTCGCTCAGGTGCAGAATGTTGGAGTTGGGGTCGTTGTCGACGGCTGGCATGCCGGGTCCGGGGCGCGACCGGATGGTGAACAGCGGGTTGATGCTCTGGTAGCGCGCGGTGAGGGTTTGGGTGAAGCCGTGGAACAGGTCGCGCTGCACGCTCAGGGCCGTGAGGTCGCGCATCACGGGCAGGCCCTGGCGGAAGCGGCCCCAGCGCGAGGCGGCCACGAACAGGTTGTTGTTGTCGAGAAAGTCGTTGTCGAGCAGGGCAGCCTGCTCCACGTCGTGCCGGAACTCGCCGGTAAACACCGTCCAGTGGCGGCGCTCGGCAATGAAGCTGGTGCGTACGCCGTACTTAAACTTCTCGTCCTTGGTGCCATAGGCCACGTAGGCCTGCGTCACCCAGTTGCGGCTGATATCGGGTGTGGTGCGGAAGCCGAACCGGAAGCGGTTGCCCTCAAAGTCATTGTGAGCAAAGATGTTGGCAATAGGGCCGATGTCGAGCTTGCCCACGCGCTTGTAGCCGTTCACCAGCAAATCAACCCAGTCGAGCACGTTGCGCACCGAGGGCAGCTGCTTGGCCGAGTCGAGCACGGCAAACGTCTGGCGCTCCGAGAGGCTGAGGGTATCGGGCCGGTGCTGGTCGAAATAGCCGCTGGCACCGCCCTGGGGCAGGCCCGTGATAAGGCTACTGGCGCTGGCTTCCTGGGCGGTGGGCTCCATCAGCGACGACACAATGGGCTGGTCGTAGAAACCGGCTTCGGTGTGCACCTGGTTGCGCACAAAGTTGCTGCTCACTGTGGTGAAGCGCACCAGCATGGCGGCCTGCTTTTCGTAAGGCCGCACGCTGAGTACCAGCTTGGTGCGGGTGGGCAGGCCGGGGCCATCGCCGGGCGAGGTCAGGTCCTGGTAAATGCGCAGGTCGCTCACGAAGTTGATGTTGGCGTCGGGGCTGGCCACGAGGTCGGCGCGGCGCAGCGCGTAGCCTTCCTGCGTAATCCAGATGGTGCCTTTGAAGGCCAAATCGTGGCTGCGCTTGGGCGTCACGGCAATCTTATAGCACCAGTCCTTGCCCACGAAAACGGAATCCTGCAGCTCGTACTCGTAGGTGAGGCGGCCGCCTTCGGCAATGGGCGAGATGAAGTCCTTGCCCAACACGTTCTGCCAGTTGGGGTAGAAGTCGAAGTTCTGAAAGTTCGAGCCCAGCATCTGCGACAGCACCGAGCCCTCGCGCGGGCCCACGCCGCGCATCTGCTTGTGCAGCAGGTCTTCGCGCCGGCGCAGGGGCGCATTGCGCTGGTACACGCGCGAGCCTACTTCGGACGCAAAAATGGGTAGTGGCGCATCGGTATCGGCCGCCGCCGAGGCGCCCTGGCGCACGGCCAGCGCCCGAATGTCCTTGATAACCTTGCGATTGGACAAGCTCTTGGGCAGGTCAATCAGGCTGGTTTCGATGCGGTTGTAGGAGTCGTACTCGGCGGCCGTGAGGGCTGTGCGCTCGTTCTGAGGCTTGTGCTTCTGCACTTCACGCAGAATGCGGAAAGCGGGGTTTTCGGGCTGACGCGACGATACCACGACTTCGGCCAGGGTCACGCCGCCGGGCTTCATGCGGAACAGCACCGTTTGCACGGCCGCATTGGTGAGCTTGCGCCGCTGGGTGGCAAAGCCCATGGCCGAGGCCGCAATGGAGTCGGGGGTGCCAGCCACGGCCAGCTTGAACTTGCCGTCGGCATCGGCCGTGACGCCGGCGCTGGTTTTGGGAACAAAGATGGACGCAAACGGCACCGGCTCGCCGTTGACGGCTTCCACCACCTGGCCACTGATGATGATACGCTGGGCTGCGGCCGGCAATGCCAAAAGGCACACCAGGAGCAGCGGAGCAAGAAATTTCATAGAAAGTAATAAAGAGCCAAATACCAGAACGAGTAGTAGTCTCGCAATTTACGCAAAGCATGGGTGGCTCCCAACTAGTTCCGCAGCGAATGGAGAAAAAAAACGGGTGAACGATTAAACCTGCTAGCTGAACTGCTGTCGGGGCAGCTTGAACAAAACGGCCGCAGCGAGTGAGGGCTTCCTCACTTGCTGCGGCCGTCGGCCTTGGCAATGTTTCTTCGGGGCTGCCGGGACGCGGCAATAGGCGCCCCTGGCGATTAGTGAATGATAAGGGAGCCGGCGCCGCTGGTGGTTACGCGCTGGTCGCCGGCCGCCATCAGGCTGCGCGCCAGCCCGAAGTTAAAGCCCGGTGTGTTGGCGTTCAGGCCGGTAATGTTGCCGCCGCCGGAAGCCACGAGGTTGCCGCCACCGGATGCCACCAGGTTGCCGCCGCCGGAGGCCACCACGTTGCCACCGCCGGACGCGACCACGTTGCCACCAGAATTCAAAACCGAAATAGCTGCTACTTGGTTGCCGCGCAGAATGGCCACCGCAAAGTTGCCGCTGGTGAGGGGGGCGTAAGCGAGGCGGGTGCCGCTGGCCAGGTACTGCTTCACGTAGCCCAGCAGGTCGTTGTAGTTGCCCCAGCTGCCGTTGTTGTAGAGGTGGATGTTGCACTCGCAGGCTTCGCCCTGGCCCACGGGGGCGCGGTTGGCAGCTTGCTTGTAGGCTTGGGCAATCCACGGGTCGCGGCACTGCGCGGAGGCGGAAAGGGGACAGCCGGCCAAGGCCAGCAGCCCACAGAAAGTGAGAGCGGTGAGAATTTTGAACATAATGAGATAAGTGAAAGGTGGGAAACGAACACCGGGCGCCGCTGCCTGGTCGGCAGCAGCACTTGGTCGTCACCAAGCTAGTGGCTTCGTGTAGGCTGGCCAACGTGCGTCTATCAAGCTTCCTAAAAAGTCGACAGGCGGGACCAGGCGTCGGCGAGAGCCGGCTTGCCTTTCAATCACATTCGTTAATGAAGGCCCGCAAACGGGTCACTTCTTTCTTCCACCAGCCAGATTTCGGTGTCGGCGGGCACGTCCGTCGGCGCACCAAAATCGAGTAGCAGCCCGCGAGTGGGCGCGGGCGCCTCGGGGCGGCTTATCTCTTCTACGGTAGCCATGCCGGGGCGGCGGGCCCCGCCGGGTAGCACCGCTTCTACGGCCAGCGCCGTGTGCAGCGCATATGCCGCCAGCGCCGGGGCGGGGCCGTTGGACAGGACCAACAGGCCGAGGCCGGGCAGGGGCCACACGGCCGCCACGCGCAGGAGCAAAACGGCCGGCACAGGCATTACACCTCCACTTTGAGGGTGGCCGGGCTCTTCGTCACCTCAAACAGTTCGCCGTGGGGCACGATGGTGATTTGGCCGTATTCCTGCAGCAGCATTTTGTAGCTGGCGGCCACGGGGCGCGGCTTGCGGTCGAGGTCGTAGAGGCCGCAGGGGTTCACTTTGCCTACCTTGCGGCCCAGGCCAATGTCCCAATCTACCTGGTCGATGAGCGAGTACCAGGTGAAGCCGAGCACCGGTACGCCCTCGGCGCGCATGCGCAGGATGTTCACCCACTGCTTCCAGAGCCAGGTGGGGGCTTCGTGGGCGTTGAAGACGTTGGTTTCGGTGTGCATCACCGGCTTGCGGTAGCGGCGGTAGTACTCGAGCGTAATGTTGTACCAGCCCAGCACGTCCATGCTGGTGCATTCGGTGCCGTCGGGCAGAATGATTTTCTCGTTGCGGCCGTAGTAGTCGTTGCCCATAATCTGGTAGCCGGGCGGCTCGCCGGCCATAAACCAGTCATACTCGCGGCGGGTCAGGCCGTTGTCGAAGAGGTAGTTGAGCACGTCGCCGTCGGGGTGGTGGGCGTAGAGCAAATCGAGCGACAGAAAGCGCAGCTTGTTGTCCAGCGTCACCTGGGGCGAGGGGTTGGCGCGCAGCTCATGCACGTATTCGGCCGACTCGCTTTGCACGATGATGCAGTCGGGCCGGTGCGTGGCAATCTGTTGGGTGGCCATGATGCTGGCCGCCACCAAGTGCTTCATGGCCGTCACGAACCCCTTGTCCGACTTCAGCTGCTCGTTCCAGATGCCGTCCTTGGCGCTCATGCGGGCCGTGACGTAGATTTCGTTGATGGGCGTATAGTAGCGCACCCAGGGGTAGCGCGCGGCCACGGCGCCCGCGTAGTCGGCGAAGTGAATGGGCAGCTCGGGATTCTGGAAATTACCCAGCCAGTCGGGCACGCCAAAGTGCAGCAAATCCAGCACGGGCGTGATTTCGAGGCGCTGCATTTCGGCCATCACCTGGTCGGCAAATTCCCAGTCGTACTTGCCCGGGCCGAGGTGCGTTTTGTGGTAGGGCAGGCCGTAGCGCAGCACTTTCAGGCCCAGTTCCTTTACCAGGGCCAGGTCTTCGCGCCACCGCTCGTAGTGCCCGCACTCCGCCAACTGGTCGCGCCGGGTGCGGCCGTGGTCGATGGTCGGGTTCGAGCACTCGATGCCGGTGGCGAACATGAAGTTGTTGGGCAGGCCCGTGGGCAGGCCGCGCCCGTCGTGGCCGCGCGCGCCGCCAAACTCGTCGCCGGCGTAGCCACCCTCGCCGTATTTTTCCTTGATGTGAGTGAGGAAGGTTTTCATGAGATTTTAGTTGTCAGTTGTTCGTTGTCGGTTGTCGGATTGTGCAAGGAGCAGTCATTGACTAACAACTGACAACGAGCAACTGACAACCAGAATCAACCGTCACGCCGCTGCTGTTGCTCCAGAAACTTGTCGGCGGTGCGCAGGCTCAGGGCCATGATGGTCAGGGCCGGGTTCACGCTCAGGGCGCTGGGGAAGGTGGAGTTGTCGGAGATGTAGAGGTTAGGCACGTCGAAGGCGCGGCCGTTGGCGTCCACCACGGCGTCGTCGCCGCTCAGGCCCATGCGGGCCGTGCCGATGACGTGCGCGTAGCGCTGAAACGCCCAGATGTCGGTGGCCCCGGCGGCTTCCCAGATGGCGCGCATCGTTTTCTCAGCGTGGGCGTTCATGCGCTGCTCGTTTTCCTGGGCCGTGAAGTGCAGACGCGGCTTGGGCAGGCCCCGGGCGTCCTTTTCGTCGGCCAACTCCATGAAGTTGTCGGCGTGCGGCAGGCAGTCGCCGAGGATGTTGATGCCGGCAATGTGATTGTACTGCCGCATGTAGTCGCGCAGCGGCTGACCCCAGAGCTTGCGGCCCCGCGCCACCTGGCCCGCAAACGTCACGGGCATCACCCCAATGCTTTGCAGCAGGTAGCCGCCCGCGAAATCGGCGTCCTTCGGCCGGTGCGTGTCCTGCGAAATCAGGCCGCCGGGAATGCCCTTGTTGGGTCGTACCTCGTCGGCAAACGTGCCCCACACCTGCAGGCCGGGGTGGGCCATCAGGTTACGGCCCACCTGCCCGCTGGTCAGCGCCAGTTCATTGAGCAGCAGCAGGCGCGGCGTTTCCACCGAGCCGCCGCAGAGGAACAGGTGGCGGCAGCGCTGGCGCTTCTGCTCGCCGTTCTGGGTATACACCATGCCGGTGATGTAGCCCCGGGCGTCGCGCTCAATCTCCGTCACGAAGCTGTTGGGTCGGATGTCGGCCCCGTGCTTCACGGCCAGCGGAATAAACGTGACGTCCATGCTGGCCTTGGCGCCGTTGGAGCAGCCCGCCTGGCAAAAGCCGCGGTTGGTGCAAGCCTCGCGCCACCCAATTCCTTCCTGGTAATAGCGGGCCGACAGCGCCGCATTGGCCGCTGGCGAGGTGCGAATGCCCACCTTCTCGGCGCCGCGCACCATCAGCTGGGCGGCGCTGTTCAGCGGCAGCGGCGCCAGCGGGTAGCCCTTGCGGCGGGCCGGGCCCCAGGGGTAGGGCGTGGGCCCCGAAATGCCCAAAAACTGCTCTATCTCTTCGTAATACGGCTCCAACTCCTGGTAGCTCACCGGCCAGTCCTCGCCCTTACCGAAGTCTCGGCGAATAAGTAGGTCGTCGGGCAGGGGCCGGGGCGTGTAGGCGGTGTAGTGCAGCGTGGAGCCGCCCACGCCGGTGCCGGAGTTGTTCTTGCCCATGGCCAGCGGGTCGTGGCCGGCGGCTAGCCGCTCGTCGTTCCAGAACAGGAAATCCTGGGCTTTTTCGTCGGTGGCAAAATCCTTCTCCGGATTGTGCCAGGGGCCAGCTTCCAGCGCCACCACCTTCAGGCCGGCCATGGCCAGACGGGCCAGTAGCGGCGCGCCGCCCGCGCCCAACCCAATCACCACGCAGTCTACCTCATCGGTTTCGGGCGCAATGGCCTGGGGCTGTTCCAGCGGGGTATCGGCCGCTACCGGCGTGGCCGCAGCGGGCTCGTCAGCCAGCAGCGCGCGCAGCAGCGGGTCCTGTATTTCGGGCTTGACAGGGTTGAGGACGCCTTCTTCGAGAACTTCTTCGTCGGGCATTTTTGCAATGGGTGAATGAGTGATTGGGTGAATGAGTGAATAAGACTGACGGGCGAATGGGCGGTGAAGACATCGGAGTCATTCATCCGTTCGCTCATTAGCTCATTCACCCATTACCACTTCCCGGTCTTCTTTTTCGTTGAGGCCGATTTTCGTCCAGGCGGGCAGGTCGGCCATGCCCACGTAGCCGATTTCCTCTTGGGCCAGCGGGTGAGCGTAGTAGGTTTCCGTCAACTCGGCCAGCAGTTCCTCGAAGAAGCGGCCGGCGTCCAGCGTGGCCCAGGTGGCACCGGGCGGGCGGCCGTCGGCCAGCGCCTGCAGCACAGCATCTTGCTGGCGGGCGTCAAGGGCAATGAAATCAGCCTGAAACAAGGCCTGCGCTATTTCCTGAATGCCACCGAGGCCCAGGCGATAGGCCTCGCGGTCGGGCGGCAGGGCGTCGTAACGCCAGCCGTCGGCGCGGCCTTCGGCCAGGCGCTGGTCCACGGCCGGAGCCAGCGGAATGGGCGCGTCGGCGCGGTCGGGCTGCGGGAAAAGCCGAGCGGCTACAGCTTCGAGCAGCGCATAGGCCTCGGGGGCCAGCAGCTGGGGCACATAGGCGGCGGGCGCGTCGAGCCGGGCCTGCAAAGCGGCGCGGGTGGCTTCGGAAATGTGTGAGGTGCAGAGCAGGGCGCGCACGGTGCCGCTGGGGTATTCGGGAACGGGCATATAAAAAGCTTGGGCTGACGGCCGCGCCGTAGGAAATGGCTCAGCTAATTATTCCTTACGAGGGAAGGCCTCCCAAAGGGTGCAGCTTTTGGGGTATATTTCTTAAACAAAACCTACAAAAAAGCAGCCGACCAAGACCGGCTGCTTTCCTGAAAAAGTCGTCGAAACAGGCGGGGTTACTTAAACAAAGCCAGCGCTTTGATAAATGTTTGCGACACGCCCCAGGCCAGGGGCAGGCCCACCACCAGCCAGGCCAGCACCACTGAGCCGCCGGTGCCGGTATCGGCCGCGGCGGGCGCCGGGGTGGAAGAATTAGGTTGCGGATTCATAATTGAGACAGTTTAAAAATTGAAAGACTGGAACTTAGTGCGCGCCGGGCTCTATCGTAACCGGGCCTTTTTCGTGGTACCGCTCGTTCACGGCTGTCACGATGATGTTGGCCAGGAAGCCTACCACCAGCAGGCCGGCCATGGTGTAAAACACCGTTTGGTAGGCCGCTGCGCCGGTAAAGCCCTGGGCTTTGCGGCTGTCGGAGAGGTAGTGCACAATGAGCGGGCCCAGCACGCCGGCCGTGCTCCAGGCCGTGAGCAGACGGCCGTGAATGGCGCCCACTTGGTACTTGCCAAACAGGTCGGACAAATAGGCCGGGGCCGTAGCAAAACCGCCGCCGTACATGCTGATAATCACGCAGGCCACCGCCACAAACAGCGTTAGTTGGAGGTTGTGGCCCAGGGTCGGAATTAGGGCGTAGAGCAGAATGCCGAGGCCGAAATAGATGGCATAAGCCACCTTCCGGCCCAACTTGTCCGATGCCGACGACCAGAAGAAGCGGCCCAGCAAATTGAACAGGCTGAGCAGGCCCACGAAGCCCGCCGCTGCCGCCGCCGTCACGCCCTTGCCCGCGCCCATGGCCGTGTCCGAAAACGTTTCCTGAATGAGCGGCGAGGCCGTTTCGAGCACGCCAATGCCGGCCGTCACGTTGCAGAGCAGCACCACCCACAGCATCCAGAACTGCGGCGTTTTGATGGCATTGTCGGCCGAGACATTGGCCGTGGTAATCATGTCGTTGTGCTCGGTGCTGGGCACGTAGCCGGCCGGCTTCCAGTCATCGGCCGGCACCCGAATAGTCCAGACACCGAACTGCATAAAAATCAGGTAGATGATGCCCATCACAATGAAGGTCGGCGCTACGCCCAGCGGGGCCGAGTCCTTGAAGTGGTTCATCAGGTTGTTAGCCAGCGGCGAGCCAATCATGGCGCCGCCCCCAAAGCCCATGATGGCCATGCCCGTGGCCACGCCCTTGCGGTCAGGGAACCACTTAATGAGCGTGCTCACCGGCGAAATGTAGCCGATGCCCAGCCCAATGCCGCCCACAAACCCGTAGCCGAAATACAGCAGCCAGATGCTGTGCAGGTGCACCCCCAGCGAGGCAATGAGAAAGCCGCCGCCAAAGCACAGCGACGACGCCAGCATGGCCTTGCGCGGCCCCACGCGCTCCAGCCACTTCCCAAAAATGGCCGCCGAAAGGCCCAGCAGCACAATGGCAATGGAAAACGTGACGCCGATTTGCAGGGGCGTCCAGTCGTCGGGTGCGGGTTTGGCCACGTCGCGGCTGATAAGCGCGCCCAGCGGCTTGTTGAATACGCTGAACGCATAGGCCTGCCCAATGGCCAGGTGAATGGCCAGCGCCGCCGGCGGCACCAGCCAGCGGTTGTAGCCGGGCCCGGCGATGGTGCGGCTGCGGTCGAGCAGCGAAGAGGAGTTGTCGGCCATAAAGGGATGGGATTTGACGTGAAAGAAGCGTGAGGCGTTGGCCGTCAGCGCCAGCGGGTTGCATGGTGCGACAGCGGCAATCAGGTAACCGGCTTCCTGACTGGTTGATTATTTGGAAACCGGAAAATTTGGCAAATTGGTATAGGCACTGAAAATCGCCTGTCATCCTGAGCGGAGCAAAGGACCTTATCACGTCAGCAGTCGCCTGTAATTATTGCGAACTATTCAGCCGTGATAAGGTCCTTCGCTCCGCTCAGGATGACAGGCGGTTGTTTGGTCTACTCGTCGCTGCTGAGCTTGCCGCCCGTCACGTGCACGAGGCTGCCGGTCATGAAGGAGCCGTCTTGCGAGGCCAGCAGCACGTAGGCGGGCGCCAGCTCTTCGGGCTGGCCGGGGCGCTTGAGGGCGACTTCGTGGCCGAACTTGGCGATTTCCTCCCGCGGCATGGTGCCGGGGATGTTGGGCGTCCAGACCGGTCCCGGCACTACGCAGTTCACCCGGATGCCCTTCTCGCCCAGATACAGCGCCAGCGACTTGGTGAGGGCGTGAATGCCGGCCTTCGAGCAGGCATAATCGACCAGAATCGGAATGCCCGTGATGCCCACAATGCTGCCCGTATTGATGATGCAGTCGTCTTTCTTCAGGTGCGGAATCACCGCCTGCGCCATCCAGATGTAGCCCAGAATATTAGTGTCGAAGGTGCGACGGATTTGCTCTTCGGGAATCTCCTCAAACTTCTCCTGGCTGTTCTGGAAGGCGGCGTTATTCACCAGAATGTTCAGCCCGCCCAGCTCGGCCAGGGTGCGGCGCACGGCCTGCTTGCACTGCTCCGGGTCGCGCACGTCGAGCTGTAGCAGCAGGCACTTGCGCTTCTCGCGCTCCACCAGCTGCTTGGTTTTTTCGGCATCCTCCACGTTTTCGTTGAACACCACGGCCACGTGGGCGCCCTCTTTAGCGAAGGCAATGGCCACGGCCCGGCCAATGCCGGAATCGGCCCCGGTAATGAGGGCCACCTTGTCCTGGAGCTTGCCGGCGGCCCGGTAGTTGGCCAGGTCGGAGTCGGGCTGGAGCTTCATGTCGGCCTGTTTGGCCGGGTAGGGCAGCTTTTGGGCGGCGGCCTTCATGTCCTTAGCCGTGGGCCGGCGCTCGGCTTTGGCGGGGGTGGCTTTGGCAGAAGCGGCTTTCGGGGAGGCCGCGGAAGCTTTTTTGGCGGCTGGCTGGGCTGTCGCAGGTTTTTTGGTGGGCATGAGCGGGAAGAAATAGGTTGCTCTGCAGTACGCGAAAACCCACGGAAAGGCTATGGCCCGGCTCTGGGAACTGCCCGCCTACTGCGCGGCAGCATCGGGGTAGTGGGGCGGGCGCGTGGTGGGCGGGTGGCGCTGGCAGTAGCGCCGGAATGCCTCGGCTGTGGCCCACATGGCCGCCAGTGGCCCCACAAAATAGAGCCACAGGTGCGGTGCCTCGCCGGCGGCCACGGCGGTGCCCAACGTGCGCGCCGGGTTCAGGCTCATGCCCGATAACGGCGACTCGATTACCACAAACACCGCCAGCAACAGGCCCGCCAGCGCGCCCGCCCACTTCTGACCGGTGGCCGAATGCAGCGCCCCCAACAGCCCCAGCATCAGCACGCTCGAAATCAGCATTTCGGCCCCCAAAGCCAGCGCCCAGCCGTGCGTCGCCTCAATCGGCTGGGTGGTATTGTGGCGAATAAGATGGTGGCCAAACCACGGTGCCAGCGCCCAAAACAGGCCAAAACCCGCCAGCAGCGCCCCGGCAAACTGCGCCAGCCAATACCACAGCGCATCGGCGGTATCTATGTGTCCCAGTTGCCAGAAGCCCAGCGTCACGGCCGGGTTGAAGTGCGCGCCCGAGCGTTTGCCCCAGGGCGAGTAGGCCATGGCCGCAATCAGCAGGCCCACTACCAGTCCCACGCCTACGCGCTGCACCCACTCCTGCGGCCCCAGCGCCCGCGCCACCGCCGAGTCGGGGTGGTGAAACACCACCGCCGCCAGACTCGAAGCCGTGAGAAAGGCCATGATGCCGCCGGCTTCCACCAGGTAGTGGCACCAGTGCTGGCGCAGGGCGTCGGTCATGCGGGTGGCAAAAGCCATAAGATTACGCGGGTAGATGCGCTGCTGCAACGCAGAACGGCGCGCCGGGTTGGCCGCTGGGCTGTTATTGGCCCACCCTCATAATAGAATGCTGGTTGAAGAAGCACGTCATGCTGAGCGTAGTCGAAGCAGCTCTACCGCGCAAGCAATCTGAATTATTCTCGCGGTAGAGCTGCTTCGACTGCGCTCAGCATGACGTTCATGTAGCATGATGTTCATAATAGCTTCTCTTAGAGCCGGCGCAGCGCCACGCGGCGGTTGCGCGGGCGCTGGGCGGGGTCGGCGTTGTCGGCCACGGGCTGGGTGCCGCCGTAGCCCACGGGGCGCAGCTGCCCGGCCGCCACGCCGTGGGCCGTGAGGTAGAGGCACACCACCTCAGCGCGCTGCTGCGAGAGTTGGCGGTTCAGCTCGGCATTGCCCACATTGTCGGTGTGGCCTTGCACTTCGAAACGCAGCCCGGGCTGGGCGCGGAGGGTAGCGGCCAGTCCATCGAGGGCAGTGCGCACGGCCGGCAGCAGTTTCGCCTGCCCTTGGTCGAAATACAAGTCAGGCAAGGTCACGGCCTCGCCCACGGCCAGGCTGGCCAGTCGTGCCGTGCGGTCGGAGTCGGCGGCAAGCAGACTGGGCGTTGGGCGGGGGGCTATAGCCGGCGCCGGGCGCTGCGCCACACGGGCGGTGGCTGGTTTCGGCGGCGGCACTTTGGCCAGAGCCATTGGTTTCCTGGCCAGCGGCGTAGGCACCAGGGCCTTCCTGCTGGCGATTGGGGCGGCGGGGGCGGGCACCGTAGCCGGGACAGGGGCAACGCGCTGTGCCGCCGGCCGGGGATTGTTTCTGAACAAGTAGGCGGCGGAAATAGGCACGGGCCCGGGCTCGTCGGCCGCCACGCCCCACAGATTTCGCCAGGAGGAAGAGGCCGCTGCCGTCGTTTGGGATACGGGCAGTTCCCAGGTCACAAACACGCGGGTATCGAAGCTGTACTGGCAGTAATCGACCCGCAAGCGGTAGGGCTCGCCGGCCCGGAGCGCCACCGTGGCGGTGTAGCTGCTCTGGACTTGTCCCCGCCACTCGTTCAGCACCAGCCGGTCGTTCAGCCACAGCCGAATGCCGTCGTCGACGGTGACGTGGAAAATGTAGTTGCCGCTGGTTGGCGGCACCAGCCAGCCCGTCCAGCGCACCGAGAAAGCCTCCGCCGGGAGCCCCGGCGCGGGCGGCTGCTGGCCCCAGTTGAAATTGATGGTGGCATCGCGCCGGGTCAGCACATACTTCTCGAAGTCTGTGCCTTCATAATAATCGCCTCTGAGCCCATCACCCACGGGCAAAGGCGCCTGAGCCCATGCAGGTGTGCTCACCAGCAGCCGAAGCAGCAGCGTTAGCATTGCCCCAGAGAGGCTTTTATTATTCAGCCAGGCCATATTTCTGCAACGGCATAGCTGCAAAATGTAGTATTTGCTTGCTCAAAATAAACTGCCGATTCCTTACTTAAACTCATTGCCGCAGTGGAAGCAGTGGTAGCGGTTGCCCCGCACCGGATACCGCAGCAGCACCGACAGCAACCCCGACCACAGTCCGTAGGTGTTGCGCGTGGCCGGCCCATACGCCACATCCGACGACCCGCAGCGGGGGCAGCGCGGCGTCACGGGGTCGGGCGCGTCGGCGGCGAAGGAGGCCACGTCGGGCGTGGTGGCCGGCGGCACCGGCACCGAGTGGAGCACTTCCAGCGCCGTTTCGGCGTCGCGCCGCATCACATACAGCCGCACGCCGCCCGTAATGGGGCTGTAGAGTGGCAACAGCGACACCAGATTCTCGTTGCTCAGAAAACACGGAATGCCCGCCGCTTCCAGCCGGGTGCGGGCCAGGTTGGCCGCCATGGGCTCGTAAAACGACTCAAGGAAAACAACGGAATCGGGGTTTTCCATGCGGAAAAGGTTCGGGAAAGGGAGTCCGGCGATGCAATTAGAGCGGCCCGTTCAGCAAAAGAACGTCATGTCGAGCGCAGCCGAAACATCTCGCGTGCCGTCACTAATCCAATCGATTGAGTTACTGCCACACGCGAGATGCCTCAGTTGCGCTCGACATGACGTTCTTTTTTTGTTCAGCGCACACTGAGCGCCTGCCTTATTTCCCCTGCTGCTTGGTGGCTTCGCTGATGCCCGAGGCCGCGTGGCCGGCTTGCAGGCTCACCCATTCGGCCTGGCGGGCCCGAATGGCCACCTCGTAGCGGGCCGGCATATCCAGCCGAATCTGCTTGAGCTGGTCGTTCAGGCGCTGGTACACGGCGCGGGCGTAGTCCCAGTCGCGGTCGGTCCAGGTGGCGCG
This sequence comes from Hymenobacter convexus, assembly GCF_030580955.1. Taxonomy (GTDB): domain Bacteria; phylum Bacteroidota; class Bacteroidia; order Cytophagales; family Hymenobacteraceae; genus Hymenobacter. The sequence continues at coordinate 355,519 of NZ_JAUQON010000001.1, forward strand.
CTGGGCCCGCACCTCGCGGATAAACTGGGTGTAAGCGTTGGGCAGGTCGGCGGGCGTGAGGGCGTTCACCTGGCCCGAATACGGCCCGAGCAGCTTGGTTTCCATGGCCACTTGCTGGCGCGGGTCGAGCGGGCGCGAGCGGCGGGCGCGGTTGGCGGCGTCGTATCGGGCAGTGGCTTTGCCTACGTTGGCAATTTTGCGGGTGGCCTTGCCGGCCAGCGTATCCAACTCGTGGCCGGCGTTGCGGGCGGCGGCGCGGCGCTCGTTGGGCGTCGAGTCGCAGCCGGTGAGCAAGGCGGCGGCCAGCAGCAGGCCTGCGCACAAACCCAGGCCGCGACCAGCGGCAAAACCTTCAAATCGGTAATTCATAGCAAGCCATTAAGAGTAGCGGGGAGGGCAAAAAGTGCCCCGCCGCCTTCTACGGCTGGGCCAGGCGAAAGGTAAGCGTCAGCTCGTACTCGGCGGCCACGGCGCGGCTGCCTACTTTGGCCGGAATCCACTCGTTGGGGATGGTGCGGGCCACGCGCAGGGCCTCCTGGTCGCAGCCGCCTCCGATGCTGCGCAGCACCCGGTGCCCGCTGGCCCGCCCCAGCGTATCCACCGCAAAGCCGACCGTGACCTGGCCCTGAATGTTGCGTTCCTGGGCCTGTTGCGGGTACTGCAGCTGGGTGGTGTAGGCAGCCAGGGCCGGGTCGCCGCCAATAAACAGCGGCGGGCGGTCCACGGCGTGGCGCTGCCACTGGCCGGGCGTGGCTTCAATGTTGTAAATGAACTCGCCACTGGGCCGGAAATACAGCAGCTCGTTGGCGGAGTGGTCGTAGCGCTGCACCACCACCCGCTCTTTCGAGGGTGTGTAGCCGTAGTATTCCCACACGCCCACCTTGGTGCGCCGGTCCAGCTGGCCACTTTCCCATTTGGTGGTGTGCAATTTTTGCGCGTTAGCGGTTAGAGTTAACAATAACAGAAGTACCTGACAAAAAGTGTAAATATAATTATTCATAGTAGCGTGGGTATTGAAGAATGAAGAAATGCTAAGGTTGCTGCCCCAAACGTTTGTTGGAGACTAAGGTAGCAAAATCTTCTTCTTTTCCGATGCTACTATTCCAGCCCGCCGCCGTCGGCCAGGCGCTCGCGCAGGTGTAGTTGCTGCTCGGGTAAGCCTGGCAGGTGCGGGCAAATGGCTGACAACCGGTTCAGTACCCGCAAAGCGTGGCCATAGTCGCCCAGCTGGCGCAAGATGCTGGCTTCTCCCCACAGCGCCCCAAAGTGCCGGGGCTCGCGCTGCAGCGTCTCGGCTATGTCAAGCAGCGACGCCCGGTACTCGCCCCGCAGGTAGTAGGCCGTAGCGCGCTTGTTCCAAGCCTCAGCAAACTCGGGCTTGAGTTGAATTATTCGGGTAAAATGTTTAATGGCCAGCGTCTGGTCTTCGGCTTGCATGGCGCGCATGCCGGCCTCCAGCTCTTTGTCGAGGGCCACGTCGCCACTCGTGAGCCACAGCTGCCAGATGCCGCTTTGCAAGGCTTCAATCTCGGCCGGCGCCGTGGCCGTGCGCAACTGGGCAAACAGGTCGTCAAGCATTTTCTGGAAGGGATTTAGAGAACAAATCAAAAGAAGAACGTCATGCTATCAGCGTTTGATTCAACCTAAAACAGCTCCTTGGCCACGCGCCGGATGCTTTCCGACTTGCCCATGCTGTAGTAATGCAGGCAGGGCACGCCGTGGGCCATCAGCTCGCGGCTTTGGTTGAGGCACCACTCGATGCCGATGGCGCGGGCGGCTTCGTTGTCGCGGCACTGGCCCACGGCCTCCACCAGCGGCTCGGGCAGGTTGAGGTAGAAGGAGCGAGGCAGCATGCTGAGCTGCGACTTGGTGGTGAGCGGCTTGAGGCCCGGGATAATGGGCACATTAATTCCGGCCGCCCGGCACAGCGTCTCGAATCGGAAAAACTCCTCGTTGTCGAAGAACATCTGGGTCACGATGTAGTCGGCCCCGCGGTCCACTTTGTGCTTCAGGTAGCGGATGTCGGCGTTGTAGTTGGGCGCTTCGAAGTGCTTCTCGGGGTAGCCGGCCGTGCCGATGCAGAAGTTGGTGGCCCAGGCTTCGTCCTGCTCCTGGTCGAGGTATTCGCCCCGGTTCAGGTTGGCCACCTGGCCGATGAGGTCGCAGGCGTAGGCGTGGCCATCGGGCTCGGGCTTGAAGATGCCTTCCGATTTGATGGGGTCGCCGCGCAGGGCCAGGATGGAATCGATGCCCAGAAAGTGCAGGTCGATGAGGGCATTTTCGGTTTCCTCCTTCGTGAAACCGCCGCAGATGAGGTGGGGCACGGTGTCCACGTCGAACCGGTTTTTGATGGCCGCGCAAATGCCCACCGTGCCGGGCCGGCGGCGAACGGTTTTCTTCTCCAACAGGCCGTTGGGGTGGTGGCGGTACACATATTCCTCGCGGTGATACGTCACGTCGATGAACGGCGGCTTGAACTCCATCAGCGGCTCGATGTTCGAGAAGAGCGTGTGGATGTTTTCGCCCTTTTTGGGCGGCAGCACCTCGAAGGAGAAGAGGGTTTTGCCGTTGGCCCGGGCGAGGTGGTCGGTAACTTTCATGGATAGTAGCGCGGACTTTTAGTCCGCGCCTGGAAGCGTTAATCAGGTGTTTCTACTCGTGCACTCGCGGACTAAAAGTCCGCGCTACTGCTTCGGCTCGTAGTTCAGGTTCGGCATCAACCAGCGCTCCAACTCGGCCAGCGGCATGTGCTTGCGTTGCGCAATGTCGGCCACCTGGTCTACGCCAATGCGGCCGAGGCCGAAGTAGCGCGAATCGGGGTGGGCGTAGTACATGCCACTCACCGACGAAGCCGGGTACATGGCCAGGTTTTCGGTGAGCGAAATACCGGTTTTGCCTTCCGCGTCGAGCAGATTAAACAACGTAATTTTCTCGGTATGGTCGGGGCAGCCGGGGTAGCCGGGGGCGGGACGCACGCCGCGGTATTTCTCCTGCACGAGGTCCTCGTTGGTGAGGTGCTCGTCGGGCGCATAGCCCCAGAACTCGCGGCGCACCCGCTCGTGCAGGCGCTCGGCGAAGGCTTCGGCCAGGCGGTCGGCCAGGGCCTTCACCATGATGCTGGAGTAGTCATCGTGGTCGGCTTCGTACTGCTCGATGAGCTTTTCGATGCCGATGCCAGCCGTCACGGCAAAGCCGCCCATATAATCGGCCCGGCCCGATTCTTTCGGGGCCAGGAAATCGGAGAAGGCAATGTTAGGAATTTTCGGACCTTTCTCGCCCTGCTGGCGCAGCGTGAAAAACTCGGTGGCAACCGTTGCGCGCGAGTCGTCGGCATAGATTTCGATGGTGTCGTAATCCTTGGTATTCGCCGCCCAGAAGCCCAGCACGGCGCGGGCCGTGAGCAGCTTCCCGTCGATGATTTTTGTAAGCATGGCCTGGGCATCGGCAAAGAGCTTGGTGGCGGCTTCGCCCAGCGTTTCATCCTCCAGAATGCGCGGGTAGCGGCCTTTCAGCTCCCAAGTGTGGAAGAAAGGCGTCCAGTCGATGTACTCGGCTAGCTCGGCCAGGTCGTAGTCTTCGAGCACCTTGGCGCCGAGAAAGCTGGGCTTGGTGATGCTCACCGTGTTCCAGTCCGACTTAAAGCCGTTGGCGCGGGCGGCGTCGATGCTGAGGTAGCTTTTGTCGCGCTGGCGGCTGGCGTAGTCGGCGCGCAGGGCGGCGTAGTCGTCGGCCACGGTTTGGGCGTAGGCGCGTTCACCCGAGCCCAGCAGGCCCGCCGCCACGCCTACCGAGCGCGAAGCATCGTTCACGTGCACCACCGCGCCGCTGTAGGACGGCGCAATTTTCACGGCCGTGTGCAGGCGCGAGGTGGTGGCCCCGCCGATGAGCAGGGGCACTTTCATGCCGCGCTTTTCCATGGCCTGGGCCACGTACACCATTTCATCGAGCGAAGGTGTGATGAGGCCGGAGAGGCCAATAACGTCCACGTTCTGCTTCTGGGCTTCGTCGAGAATCTTTTCGAGCGGCACCATTACGCCGAGGTCGATGATGTCAAAGTTGTTGCAGGCCAGCACCACGCCCACGATGTTCTTGCCGATGTCATGCACGTCGCCTTTCACGGTGGCCATCAGGATTTTGCCGGCCGTCTGGCGGTCAGAGCCCTGCTTGTCGGCCAGCAAATACGGCTCCAGATAGGCCACGGCCTTCTTCATTACGCGGGCCGATTTCACCACCTGCGGCAGGAACATTTTGCCGGCCCCGAACAGGTCGCCCACCACGTTCATGCCGGCCATTAGCGGGCCTTCAATCACGTCGAGGGGCCGGGCCAGTTCCTGGCGGGCCGCCTCGGTGTCTTCGTCGATAAACTCGGTAATGCCCTTCACCAGCGCGTGCGAGAGGCGCTCCTGTACCGGCAGACTGCGCCACTCGTCGGCTTTCACCTCGGCCTTGTCCTTTTGCTTCACCGTGTCGGCAAATTCCACGAGGCGCTCGGTAGCGTCGGCGCGGCGGTTGAGCAGCACGTCTTCGGCCAATTCCAGCAAGTGGGGCTCGATTTCATCGTACACGCCGAGCTGGCCGGGGTTCACGATGCCCATATCCAGGCCGGCCCGGATGGCGTGGTAGAGGAAGGCCGTGTGCATGGCCTCGCGCACCACGTCGTTGCCGCGGAAGGAGAAGCTAATGTTGCTGATGCCGCCGCTGGTGAGCGCGCCGGGCAGGTTCTGCTTTATCCAGCGCACAGCCTCGATGAAGTCGAGCGCGTAGTTTCGGTGTTCGTCCATGCCCGTACCTACGGTCAGGATGTTGGGGTCGAAAATGATGTCGGACGGGTCGAAGCCCACTTCCTTCACCAGAATGTCGTAGCTGCGCTGGCAGATTTCGATGCGCCGCGCCAGCGAGTCGGCCTGACCGTTTTCATCGAAGGCCATGACCACCACGGCCGCGCCGTACTGGCGCACCGTGTGGGCCCGCTCGCGGAAGGCCGCTTCGCCCTCTTTCAGCGAAATGGAGTTTACGATGCTCTTGCCCTGCACGCATTTCAGGCCGGCTTCGAGCACGCTCCACTTCGAAGAGTCAATCATGACGGGCACCCGGGCAATGTCGGGCTCCGAGGCGATGAGGTGCAGGAAGGTCGTCATCACCTGCTCCGAATCGAGCATGCCCTCGTCCATGTTGATGTCGAGGACCTGCGCGCCTTCTTCCACCTGCAGGCGGGCCACGGCCAGGGCTTCCTCATACGCGCCGGTGCGGATGAGGCGGGCAAAGGCGCGCGAGCCGGTTACGTTGCAGCGCTCGCCCACGTTCACGAACAGGCTTTCCTGGGTGATGTTGAAAGGCTCCAACCCGCTCAGGCGGGTGATTGAGTTAAGAGTTAAGAGTGAAGAGTTAGGAGTTGAATCTGTTGCTTCTGCTGATTCAACTCCTAACTCTTCACTCTTAACTCTTAACTCCCTCGGCTTGTACCGCTCGGCCAGTTTGCTCAGTTCCGCGATGTGCTGGGGCGTGGTGCCACAACAACCGCCTACTACCGTCACAATGCCTTCTTTCAAATATTCCTCCACCAGCGCGGCGAATTCCTGGGCCGATTCGTCGTAGCCGCCGAAGGCGTTGGGCAGGCCGGCGTTGGGGTAGGCGGAGATGTGCACGTCGGAAATGCGGCTCAGCTCCTGCACGTACTGGCGGAGCTGGTCGGCGCCGAGGGCGCAGTTCAGGCCCACGCTCAGCAGCGGCAGATGGCGAATAGAGTTCCAGAAAGCCTCCACTGTCTGGCCCGAAAGCGTGCGGCCGGAGGCGTCGGTGATAGTGCCCGAAATCATCACGGGCACCACGCGGCCGCCTTCGTCGAAGAACTTCTGCACGGCGTAGAGCGCGGCTTTGGCGTTCAGGGTGTCGAAAATGGTTTCGATGAGCAGCGTGTCGACGCCGCCGTCCACGAGGCCGCGCACTTGCTCTAAGTAAGCCGTGGCCAGCTCATCGAAGGTCACGGCGCGGAAGCCAGGGCGGTTCACGTCGGGCGAGAGGGAGGCGGTGCGGTTGGTGGGGCCCACGGCGCCGGCCACGAAGCGCGGGCGCTCGGGCGTGCTGTACTCGTCGGCGGCCTCGCGGGCCAAGCGGGCCGACTCGTAGTTCAGCTCATACACCACGTGCTCCAAGCCGTAGTCGGCCTGGGCGATGGTAGTGCCGCTGAAGGTGTTGGTTTCCACCATGTCGGCCCCGGCGGCGAAGTATTCGGCATGAATGCCCTTGATGATGTCGGGCCGCGTGAGGCTCAGCAGGTCATTATTGCCCCGTAGCGGCTTGGGATGGTCGGCAAAGCGGGTGCCCCGGAAATCCTCCTCCGTGAGCGGGTGGCGCTGAATCATGGTGCCCATGGCGCCGTCGAGAATCAGCAGGCGCTGGCGCAGCAGCTCGGGGAGGCTGTGGCGCGCGCTTTCCGGTGCGCGTTGCGGAAAGTTTTTAGCAGGAGCGAGGGTGGCCGTGGACATTTCTTTCTGATTCGGTAAGTAGCGTACAAACGCGTATCCAGAAAGAAACCCATGCAGTGAAGCACGGTTCCGGCTGTCATCTTCTTTCACCAGAAAAAAGCGGTGAAACGGGAGTTGGCACCTACTCGCGGTAGGTTGCCAAGACGTCGTCGGGCCCGGTCCCTCAGTCTTTCTGGATAGCAGCGTAGGGCGAAGATACAACGTAACCACAAAACGACCCTGCACCGGGCCCAGACCGAAAAAGTGCGGCCCCGGCCCGCGCCAGGAGGGGCACGGGCCGGGGCCGGTTGGCGGCACCAAAAGGCGGCGCCTAATCTTTCTTCACGCAGTTCGGGACGGTTTTACCGTCCTTCTTTTTGGTGCCTTCCTGTTCGTAGCCTTTCCAGCAGGGGCCTTTTTTGGCGGTGCTTGCTTTTTTCGTCGGCATAATCGGGGCGGGTTGCGGTGAGAAAAAAAGACGGTGGCCAATGCGCCGGGCCACCCTCCACATTCAGCCGCTGGCGCTACGGCTCCTGTGGGTTTACGCAGTCATCTCCCAGGAGTTATGCAAAATTTGGGCCTACAGCGCCCACGCCGGCCACACGCTGCCGGCCGGGAACACCGCCGGCTCCGGCGGCAGCTCCAGAAACGCGGTGGCGCCCACCAGCCCCATCATGTCGCCGGAGCCGCCCACGCGGAGCGGCGTGGCCAAGCGGCGGCCCTCCGCGTCCACGGTCAGGCGCACGGGCACGAAGTGCGTGAACTGGGGCTTGAAGGTGATATCGACGGTGAGCACGGCCGGCTGGGGCGCTTCGATAGCCGCCGTTTCGGCCGCGCCTTCGGGCTGCTGCACGGCGCGCAGCCAGGGCCGCACGTAGCGGCAGGCCGTGACGAAGGTGGACACCGGGTTGCCGGGCAGCCCAAACACCACCGGCCCGCCGGCCTGCGCCCCAAACCACAGCGGCTTGCCGGGGCGCTGCTGCACTTCGTGGAAAATTTCCTCAACGTGCAGCTCGCGGAGCAGGACCGGCAGGTGGTCGGCGCGGCCCTTGCTCACGGCCCCGCTCAGCACCACGGCATCGAAGCCGGCACCCAGGATTTTGGTCAGCCCGTCGCGCAACTCGTCCAATGAGTCGGAGAGGTGAAACATCGACACCGCGGCCCCCGCCTGCGCAAACAGGGCCTGCAGCGCATACACGTTGGACCGCCGAATCTGGTGCGCCAGCGGCACGGCATTGATGCCCACCAGCTCATCGCCGGTGCTCACCACGGCCAGGCGCGGCGCGCGTAGCACGGCTACCTCGGCCGCGCCCACGGTGGCGGCCACGGCCAGCTCGGCGGGGCCGAGGCGGGTGCCGGGTAGTAGCAGGGTATCGCCGGCGCGGCGGTCAGCCGCCTGGTGGTGGATGTTGACGCCGGGCGCGGCCGGCGGCGGAATCTGGATGGTGGCGCGGTTATCGGCCAGCAGAATGTCCTCATAGCGCACTACCACATCGGTGCCAACGGGCAGCACCGCGCCCGTCATCACCTCCACGGCCTGCTGGGGGCTAAGCAGCGGCCGTGGCGACGCCCCGGCGTACTGGGCGTGCTGGATTTCGAACGCCGTTTGCCCGCCGGCCCAAGCCGCGAAGCTCACTGCAATGCCGTCCATCGCCACCCGGTTGAAGGGCGGGAAGTCGCGGTCGGCCGCCAGGGTTTCGGCCAGGATGCGGCCGGCGGCGTGGGGCAGGGCCACGGTTTCGGGCGGCAGCGGGCGGGCGGTGGCGAGGACGCGGACAGTGGCTTCGGCGGGGGAGAGCATGGGGGGGACCTGTGGCAGTGCGGGGTATTGGTAGGTCAAAGAAAACTGAACGTCATGCTGAGCGCAGCCGAAGCATGACGTTCCGGATGGGTTGTGCCAGCTCTACGGAATCAGCCGGTCTTCGCGCAGCTTGGCAAATAAATCGAAGAACGAGTCCTCCGTGCTCTGAAACACCGTGAAGCCGCGCTTGCGGCTGTTGGCCATGTCGGTCATCACCTCGATGGGCCGGCCCAGGTCCAAATCGGTGTGCCAGGGCGAGGCTAGGCGGCTTAAATCGGCTTCGGCCAAACCATGCTTCGTAGCAATGTCGCGCCACAGCTCCGCATCGCCTGCCATCTCGGCTTCCAGCGGGTGAATGCTGCCATCGAAACCCATGGCCTCCACGCCAAACCACTCGGCCAGGCGGCCCCACAGCTGGCTCCAGCGGAAAACGTCGCCATTCACCACATTATAAGCTTCGTTGCGGGCGGCTTCGGTGGTGGCGGCCCACACCAGCTGTTTGGCGATGACGCGGGCATCGGTCACGTCCGACAAGCCTTCCCACTGCGCTTTGGAGCCGGGCCAGCGGAAGGGCCGGCCGGTTTCCTTGCAAATGCTGGCGTACACGGCCAGCGTGGTGCCCAGATTCATGAGGTTGCCCACGGCCTTGCCGATGATGGTGTGCGGCCGGTGGATGCTCCAGGTAAAGCCGTCGCGCGCGGCGGCGGCGTACACTTCGTCTTCCTGGGCGTAGTAAAAGTTGTCGAGCGCCAGCCGGGGCTGCGACTCGCGCAGCGGCGTGGGCGGGGCCACGCCGCCGCTCACGTAAGCCTCAAACGGCCCCAGGTAGTGCTTCAGGCCGGTGACCAGGGCCACGTGCTGCACCGAATGTTTCGGGCCGAGGACGGCAAGCAGGTTGCGCACCATGGCGCTGTTCACGCGGATGTTTTCGGCCTCGGTGTCGTTGCGCATCCAGCTGGTAATGAAGACGTGCGTGGGCCGGATGTCAGCCAGCGCGGTTTCGAGGCTGGCGGGGGCCATCAGGTCGGCGGCCACGGGTTGCAGGCCGGGAATGTCGGTGCCGGGGCGGCGGGCCAGGCCGTAGGTGGGCCAGTGGTGGGCCAGCAGTTCCTGGGCCAGGTTGCTGCCGATGATGCCGCTGGCACCCACGACTAATGCGGTATTGCTCATACTAAATTCAGGGGAAAAGGAGCGGCTTGGGTGAGCCGATGCGGCGGAATTTGCCGGGCTGCCAGAACCGTTTGGCCCGGCAGTGGGTAGAAAACGGCTACCCGGCCCAATAGTTTGCGGCAAAACAATTCGCCGCCGCTGTTGGCTAGATGAAACGTAGCGCGGACTTTTAGTCCGCGACACCACGCCCCCCGGTTGTCGTTAAGAGGCGCGGACTAAAAGTCCGCGCTACAATCTGCCCAACGATTCGGCGCCTTCACACGTCTCTACAGCCTTATGCTCACCAAAAATTTCACCCACGTCAACGCCGCCAACCAACCCACCATGGTCGATGTCGGCCAGAAAACGCCCACCCGCCGCGTGGCCCGCGCCCACTGCCGCGTGGTGCTGGGCGAGGAGTTGCTGAGCCGCGTGCAGGCCGGCGAAATGCCCTCGCACAAAGGCCCGGTTATCCACACAGCCATCCTGGCGGGCATCATGGGCGCCAAAAAAACGGCCGACCTCATCCCGCTTTGCCACCCGCTGGGCCTGGATGATTGCAGCATCACCATTGAGCCCGATGGCCCCGCCGCCCTGCGCGTGGTGTGCACCGCCGTGGTCACGGGCCGCACCGGTGTGGAGATGGAAGCCCTGACCGGCGCCACCGTAGCCGCCCTCACCATCTACGACATGTGCAAGGCCTTTTCGCATGATATCACGATTGATAACGTGCAGCTTATTGCCAAAACCGGCGGCAAAAAAGACTTTCATCGCGCCGAAAATTCGTAAATTCCGACATGGAAAGTCAATCAGGCACAACTGTAAAACGCACCAAACACGCCGCCCTGGCCCGGCCCGATGTGGGCGAATTTGGCCGCCACGAACTGGCTATTCTGGGCGCGCCCTGCGGCGATATTCAAACGCTAGTGGCCCGGCTGCTGCCGCAACTGGCCCCGGCCCTGCGCGTGGCCTACGTGGATGCCGACCACGCTTCCGGCGACGCCGCGGCGGCGGAAGAATCGGTGGCATCTGCCGCTAAGCCCCTGCCTTATGTTGCCCATAATGGTCTTTCGGCCGAGCTGGTGGATAAAATCACCTACCGTCAGCTCAACCTCACGCGGGTGCTGGACAAGTTCTCCCAGCCCGAACTGCTGGCCCACGAAAGCATCATCCTGATAAACGGCAACCATTTCCGCGCCCGCCAGCAGGTCGTCATCGTCGACCCGCGCAAGCCGCTCGACAAGAAGCTCGACCGCCTCACCGACGTGCGCCTGATTCTCCTCGCCGAAGGCCAGACCGAATTGCCCGCCGTGCTGCGGGAGCACCTGAGCGCCGCGCCGCTGCCGCCCGTGCTGCCTCTCCACGACACGGCCAAAATAGCGGCCTTCACACGGCAGTGGTACCAGCTGGCGGTACCGGTGCTGCGCGGCCTCGTGCTGGCCGGCGGCCGCAGCGAGCGCATGCAAACCGACAAAGGGGCCCTGCACTACCACGGCCTCGACCAGCGCCAGCACACCGCCGCGCTGCTGGCCGAGTTTTGCCCCGACGTGCGCGTGTCCGTGCGCCCGGACCAGGCCGCCGAGCTGCCCGCCGGCCTCACGGCCCTGCCCGATACCTTCCTGAACCTCGGCCCGTTGGGCGGCATCCTCTCTGCCTTCCAGGCCGACCCCAACGCGGCGTGGCTGGTGCTGGCCTGCGACCTGCCTTTCCTCACCCGCAGCACGCTGGAATATCTGGTGAGCAACCGCCAGCCGGCGCGCATGGCCACCTCGTTTCGCAGCCCGTGGGATGAATTTCCGGAGCCGCTGGTGAGCATCTGGGAGCCGCGCGGCTACGGGCAGCTGCTGCGGTTTCTGAGCCTGGGCTACTCCTGCCCGCGCAAGGCCCTCATCAATTCCGACATCGAGCTGCTGGCCCCGCCCGCGCCCGATGAATTGCGCAACGTGAACACGCCCGCCGAGCGCGCCGCCGCCACGCAGGAGCTGAGCGGTAGCCGCTAGCCGTGTCCCATCTGAAAAAATAACCGCCCGCCCGGCGGTTATTTTTTGCCCTACTGCTCAGAGTATTATTTGCCCAATAGGCGTTGGGGGCGTGCGTTGGCACGTTTTTGATAGAAGTGCCCGCGACACGTCTTATCAACCAACGCTATTTAATTATGAAAAAGACTGCAATTGTAGCCGCTGCGCTGCTGGCCACGGCCGCTGTTTCATCGGCCCGGGCCCAGGGCATTCGCCTCGGCCTGCGCGCCGGGGCCAACTATTCCAACCTGGCCGGCAACATTCAGAATCAGGATACTTACAACAACAAATTCGGCTTCCTGGGCGGCGCTATGCTCAACGTGCCCATTATTCAGGACGGCTTTCTGTCGCTCCAGCCCGAGGTGTTGTATTCGCAGAAAGGCTTCGAGAACAAGCCAACTGAATACACCGGCCTGCTCGGAGCCAAGCAGCAGCGCGAGGGCAGCGTGAACTACAACTACCTCGACGTGCCCGTGCTGCTGAAAGTGCGCGCCTCGGGCCTCATTTTCGAAGCCGGCCCGCAGTATTCGTACCTGCTGAGCGCCAATAACCAGACCAAAACCACAACCACCCCGGCCCTGGGTGGCACGCCCACCACCACCGAGTCGCAGAACAAAACCGACATAAGCGGCCTCAACCGCAACGAGCTGGGCTACGTGGCCGGCGTGGGCTACGAAGCCGACAACGGATTCAGCCTGAACCTGCGCTACACCGGCGCCTTCAACGACTTCGTGAAATCCGACAACGGCACCTACTTCAACGGCGACCTGAAAAATGCCCGTCACTCGGCCTTCCAGCTCTCGCTGGGGTACCTGATTCCGAGCAAGTAGCAACTCCCTCGCTTTTCGGCTGTCATGCTGAACGCAGTGAAGCACCTTATCACGTTGGAACGGTCTGTTCTGGCGTGATAAGGTGCTTCACTGCGTTCAGCATGACAACTGTGTTAGCCGGCTACGGATGCGCCGCCACCCATTCCGTCCCGTCCTCATACTCCTCGCGCTTCCAGATGGTGACCACCTGCTTCAGCGTATCGATGATGAACTGGCAGGCGGCGAAGCTTTCGGCGCGGTGTGGCGTGGCTACTGCTACCACCACGGCCACATCGCCCAGCTCCAGCGTGCCTTTGCGGTGCACCACGGCCACTTCCTGCAGCATAGGCCACTTTTCGTAGGCCTGCGCCACCACGTGGCCCAGCTGCGTGAGGGCCATGCTGTCGTAGGACTCGTAGTGCAGGCGGCGCACCGGGCGTCCGCCCGACTGGTTGCGCACCGTGCCAATAAAGGAATTGACCGCTCCGGCCGCATCCGTCTGCACGGCCGCGAGGGCGGCCGCAATGTCAATGGGCTGGTCGGTGATGGAAAGGGTAGGAGTCATGTAAGTAGCGCGGACTTTTAGTCCGCGAGTTGGGCGGTTCATTCGGATTCAGCGCACTCGCGGACTAAAAGTCCGCGCTACATCACCCCCCAGCCACGGGCGGAATTAGGGCAATTTCGTCCACTGTATGCAAGGGCATATCGGCGCTGGCGTATTCATTGTTTACGGCCACGGCGCAGCTGCGCAACTCGCCCAGCGCGGGGTACTGGCGGCGCATTTCGGCCAGCAGTTCGCCCACGGTGGTAGGGGCGGGGGCCGGCAGTTCGATGACGGACGTGCCCACAATTTCGCGGGTGATGCCGAAGAGGGCGACTTTTAAGGACATATCTTTCGACGTAAATTTTAAGGCGAGAACCGGCCGCTGGCGGCGCTTTGGGCTGTGGCCTGAACACCTTTCCTACGTCCGGGGTTTACCGCAGGCCGGCAGTCTTACGTACAGCCGGGCAAAATTGGTGATAAACGTGCTTCCATCTCTCCCCGCCCCGGCCCCGCCGACCGTCTCTCCGCTCTACGACCAGCACGGCCGGCCGCTGGAATACCTGCGCCTGGCCGTGACGGACCGCTGCAACCTGCGCTGCTTCTACTGCATGCCCGAAGAAGGCATCAAGTACATGCCCAAGCACGAGCTGCTGAGCTATGAGGAAATGCTGCGCCTCACCGGCCTGCTGGCCGGCCTGGGCGTGCGCAAAGTGCGCCTCACCGGTGGCGAGCCCTTCGTGCGGCGCGACCTGGTGCCCTTCATGGAGCGCCTGGCCGAGCTGCCCGGCATTGAAGACATCAGCCTGACTACCAACGGCGTGCTCACCGCGCCGCACGTGCCCGCCCTGGCCCGCCTGGGCGTAAAGGCCGTGAACCTGAGCCTCGACACGCTAGACCGCGAACGGTTCTTCCAAATCACGCGGCGCGACGAGCTGCCCAAGGTGCTGGAAACCTTTCACGCTCTGCTTGATGCCGGTATTCAGGTGAAAATCAACGCTGTAGTAATGGACGGGCAGAACATCGACGCCCTGGTGCCCCTGGCCGCCCTCTGCCGCGACCTGCCCGTTGATGTGCGCTTCATCGAAGAAATGCCCTTCAACGGCGGCAGCCACGAGGCCGGCCCCGCCTCGCTGCCCTGGAACCACGTCCGCATCCGTCAGCACCTGGAAGACCATTTTGGCGCGCTCACTCCGGTGAGTATAGCCGCCGGCGCTACGGCTTCGGAATACCGAATTGCCGGGCACCGGGGCACGGTGGGCATCATCGCGGCCTACTCGCGCACCTTCTGCGGCACCTGCAACCGCCTGCGCCTCACCGCCGAAGGCGGCATCAAAACCTGCCTCTACGACCAGGGCGTGCTCGACACCCGGGCCCTGCTGCGCGGCGGCAAATCCGACGAGGAAATTGTGGCCGCCCTCTCGGCCGCCTTCCGCCACCGCGCCGCCAACGGCTTCGAGGCCGAGCGCCAGCGGCCCTTGCACCAGCTCAGCTTCGAGAGCATGGCCACCATTGGGGGCTAGCGGGTATTTTGACAAGCAAAACGTAGTGCAGTAAAGCCACTTATGCTAAATGTTGAGTGGGATTATTATTTTGCCTTTGTGTAAAAAACATTTGACATAAAGACGGGAATATTATACATTTATGCTGTTCATTCAAATCAGCATTTTGTAATGATGACTTCTTGTTTATTTCCCCACCGCTACAAGCGTATTGGTTGGGTAATGGCTAGCTTGGCGCTGCTGTTGTGGCTACTGGAAACCTTCGGAGCGATAACGCTGCCGCATTTGGTGGGGTGGCTGCCGTCGCTCATCCAGGACCCAGCCGGGAAGGGAATGGAATTGACGCGGGAAAATCATGATTTATACGCCGTGGTGTTTGTCGTCGGGGCCGTGATGGCGGCATGCTCACGCGAACGGCAAGAAGACGAATACATTGGCCAAATCCGTTTGGAATCGTTGCTGTGGGCATTGTATGCCTATTGTACCCTGCTGGTGCTGGCCTTCTTGCTGGTGAGCGGCATGTCGTTTTTCACGGTAATGACTTACGCCATGTTTGCCCCGTTACTGCTGTTTCTGGTCAGGTTCCACGTGGTGCTGCGCCGGAGTGATAACGCAACGGCTCATGCGGAATAATTTGCGCGTAGAACGCGCCATCCTCCGCCTGACGCAGGAAGAGCTGGCCCGCCGCATCGGCGTCAGCCGCCAAACCATCAACGCCATGGAGGCGGGCAAATACGTGCCCTCAACCGTACTGGCCCTCAAATTGGCCGTTGTGTTTGCTAAACCAGTGGAACAGCTCTTTGCGCTGGAGAGCACCGATTAATGCGGCGGCCTTGAGGTCATATGATTTACCTTGCCGGCCTCAGGCGAGGTGATTCGCTGGCCTGAGCCAGTGATAATGAAAGTGGTGCTTATCGTGGTCGGGGTTGTGGCGGCGCTATATGTGGTGCTGTGCGCGGCGCTTTATTTCAAGCAGGAAAGCCTGCTGTTCTTTCCCAACCGGCTACGGGCCGATTATCAATTTAAATTTCCGGGTCGCTTCGAGGAGCGGTGGATGAAAATGGCCGACGGCACCCGCCTGCACGGCCTGCTGTTCCACGCGCCCAATTCCAGGGGGCTGGTGTTTTACCTGCACGGCAACGGCGGCGACGTGGGTAGCTGGGCCGCTGCCGCGCCCGTCTACACCCGGCTGGGCTACGACGTGTTCTTCCTCGACTACCGCGGCTACGGCAAAAGCGAGGGCCGCATCAGCAGCCAGCCGCAGCTGCTGAACGACGTGCAAACGGCGTACCGCCAGCTACTACCCGAATACCTCGAAAGCCGCACCGTGGTGCTGGGCTACTCCGTGGGCACGGGGCCGGCCACCTGGCTGGCCGCCCAGCAGCACCCCAAGCTGCTGATTCTGCAGGCGCCATACTTCAGCATGCGCGACCTGGCCACGCGGCTTTACCCATTTGTACCGGGCTTTTTGGTGCGCTACCCGCTGCCCACCAACGAGCTGATTACGCAAGTGCGGGCCCCCATCGTGCTGTTTCATGGCGACCGCGACGAGGTAATTTACTACCAGTCGTCGGTCCGGCTGAAGGCGTTGCTCAAGCCCAGCGACCGGCTGGTGCTGCTGCCCGGCGCCGGCCACAACGGCCTGACCGATAACCTGGCGTATCAGCGTGAATTGGCAGGCTTGCTGTGAAGAAAACTCAAGCAGTTGGCCGCGGCTACGACTTTTTAGCCGGTCAGAAAGTGCTGCACAAGCATTAGGTATTCTTGTAGTTAACACCGACTAGTTACATTCTGGATTAATAAGCCTTATAAATTACAAATAAAAAGTGCAATTTTATTTTATTTAATGGATAGATAATTAGCGTGTTAGAATAGCGCATTAATGTATATTTGCTAGTGCTATACAGGTTCGTAATTATATTCTATGACTGATTTCTACAATTCTACTCTAACGGCGACGCCTTCAGCCAGCCAGTCTGAGTTATTGGGTGATGCACCGGCCGAATCCGGCCAGGTAGCCGAGTTGCGCCGGGCACTGGCTGAGTCGCAGGCCGCGTTACGTTGCGCCGAGCAGCGGCTGGCCGACCAACAAGAATACTACCAGGCCGTGCTCGACCACCTGAAGGTGAATGTGGCCGTATTTGATACCGAGCACCGGTTTCGGGTGGTCAACGCCAAGTCCTTCAGCAACCCCGAGCTGCGGCAGTGGGTCATTGGCAAAACCAACGACGAGTACTGCGCGCACCGGGGCGTCGCGCCCGAAATTGGTGCCACCCGCCGGCGGCTGCTGGCCCAGGTGCTTGAAACCGGCGTCGAAACCAGTTGGGAGGAAACACTGATGACGGCCGACGGTCCTTGCCAGCTGTTGCGCTACTACGTGCCCGTACTGGACGCCGCCGGGGCGGTGCGCATGGTGGTGGGCACGGGCACCGACATTACCAAGCGCCGCCTGGCCGAGCAAAAGCTGGAAGAGCAGCGCGAGTTTTTTGAGTTCACGCTCAACCACATTCCCAGCGACATCGGCGTGTTCGATGCCGATGGCCGCTACCTGTTCGTGAACGCCAACGGCATCAAGGACCCCACCAAGCGGGAGTGGGTGATTGGCAAGGACAACTTTGAATATTGCGCGCAGTACGGCTACCCCATCGCGCTGGCCGAGGAGCGGCAGGAACGTCTGAACGAGGCCTTCCGCGAAGGGCGGCTGGTGACGTTTGAGGAAACGTTTGACCGGCCCGAGGGCCTGCGGCATCAGTTCCGGTGCCTGCAGCCCGTGTTTTACCCCGACGGCTCGCCGCGCATGGTGGTGGCCTATGGCCTCGACATCACCGAGCGGGTGGCCACCGAGCGGGCCCTGCGCCACGCCAAGCTGGCGGCCGAGAGTGCGGTGCGGGCCCGTGAGATTTTCCTGGCCAACATGAGCCACGAAATCCGCACGCCCATGAACGCCATCCTGGGCATGAGCCAGCTGCTGGCCAAAACCGAGCTGGCTCCCGACCAGGACAGCTACCGCCAGGCCATTAGCACGTCGGCCGAGCATTTGTTGGTGATTATCAACGACATTCTGGACCTCTCGAAGCTGGAAGCCGGCAAAATGGCGCTGGAGCAGGTGGGGTTCACGCCCACACACCTGCTGGCCGAAATCGAGCAGACCCTGCACTACAAGGCCGAGGAAAAAGGCCTGCGCCTGCTCACGCGGGTGGCCCCGGCCGTGCCCCGCGTGCTGCTCGGCGACCCCTACCGCATCCGGCAGGTGCTGATGAACCTGGCCGGCAACGCCATCAAGTTCACCGAAACCGGCTACGTGGCCATTACCTGCGATTTTCAGCCCTGCCCCCAGGGCGGCGGCGAAGTGGTGTTCCGGGTGGCCGACACGGGCATTGGCATCGAGCCGGAGTTTGTGAACCACATTTTCAGCGAATTCAGCCAGCAGGACTCGTCGGTGACGCGAAAGTTTGGCGGCACGGGCCTGGGCCTGAGCATTTGCCGCAACCTGGTGAAGCTGATGGGCAGCGACGTGCAGCTGCAAAGCGAGCGCAACAAGGGCACCATCATGACGTTTGCCCTGCGCCTGCCCGTGGGCACGGCCGAGGACCTGACGCCCAAAGCGGTGCTTGCGCCCGACAGCCCGGCCCGCCAGTCCTTGCGCGACAAGCAGGTGCTGCTGGTGGAAGACAACCGCTTCAACCGCCAGATTGCCAAAACCTTCCTCAGCCACGCCCACGTGCAGGTGACCGAGGCCGAGCACGGCGCCATGGCCGTGGAACTGGCCCAGCACACCCGCTTCGACCTCATTCTGATGGACATTCAGATGCCGGTGATGGATGGCTACGCCGCCACGGCGCTGCTGCGCCAGCAGCTGGGCCTGGCCACGCCCATTGTGGCCCTCACGGCCAACGCCGTGAAGGGCGAGCGCGAAAAATGCCTTGCGGCGGGCATGGACGGCTACCTGGCCAAGCCCTTCAAGGAAGAAGAATTGCTGCGCGTGGTGGGCGACTACGCCCTGACCATGCCGCTGCCCGCTCTGGAGCCGGCGGCCGCCCCGGCGGCCCGCCCCGCCGACCCCGAGCTGCTGGCGCCCCCGCTGGCCCCGCCGGTGGCCGCGGAAGTGAAGCTTTATTCCATCGTGGACTTGCTGGCCGCCGGCCAGGGCGACCAGGAGTTTGTGGCCTTCATGCTCGAAACTTTTGTGGAAAGCTGCGAAGAGGCCACGCAAAACCTGAGCCTGGGCATGCAGGAAGGCGACATCAAGCTGCTAAAAACCACGGCCCACACGCTGCGGCCCAACATTGTGCACCTGCGGGCCCTGCAGCTGCTGCCGCCGGTGGAAGCGTTGGACCAGTGGGAAGGTCCTTTCCAGGCGGATGCCCTGCAGCCGCTAGTCGATTCCATCACGCTGCTGCTGCGCGATGTGGTGACGCAGATTACGCTCGATACCAACGCGTAGCAGGCTTTGGGAAATGGGTGGGGTGCGACGGCTCGAAGCCGTCGCACCGTTTGTTTCTGCCCCTTGGCTCCTGTTTGGCGTGGCGCCTGCCCAGGAGTGGCGGGGTTCCTGAAATGCCTGACGGACTGCGGTTTGCCAAGTCAATACAGGTAGATTTTGTGGTGAAATCGTTTGCTGCGGGGCGGGCGTCGTTTTGGCCAATCCAGCAACTTCTGCTGCCGGGCGGGCGTTGGGGGAGCTTGTATTTTTGCTAAACGCACCCGCTGGACCAGTTCCGCCGCAGGCGTGTGAGAACCTGTGTTATATGATTTCGTTGACTGCATCAGCCCGCCCGATTTCCCGCAAAGCCCACCGTGTGGCGGTGGGCGCCTTGTTCTTTTTGCTGGGTTTGTGCTTTGCCACCTGGGCCTCGCGCATTCCGAGCATTCAGCAGCGCATGGGCATTTCAGAAGCCGGGTTGGGTGGCGTGCTGCTGTCCATTCCGCTGGGGCAGCTGCTCACGCTGCCGCTGGCCGGCTGGCTGGTGGCCCGGCAGGGCAGCCGCAAGGTGGTGCTGTGGGGCGTGGTGCTCTACGCCACCGCGCTGCTGGGCCTGGGCTGGGCCGATAACCTGTACCAGCTGATACCCTGCCTAGTGCTGTTCGGGGTGGGCGGCAACCTCACCAATATTTCAGTGAACACCCAGGCCGTGGGCGTGGAGCGGCTGTATAAGCACAAGCCCATCATGGCGTCTTTCCACGGGCTGTGGAGCTTGGCGGGCTTTGTGGCGGCGGCCATTGGCACGTTCATGATTGGGCACGCCGTCACGCCGGGCGTGCATTTCATTCTTATTGTCGCGTTCATCATCGCGGGCATGCTGGTGAGTGCCGGCTACACCGTGCGCCAGGACAGCGGCGTCGACCCCGACCAGCCCATCTTCGTGAAGCCCGACAAGGAGTTGCTGGGCCTGGGCGCCATTGCCTTCTGCGCGCTCATTTGCGAGGGGGCTATGTTTGACTGGAGCGGGGTGTATTTCAAGAAAGTTATTCAGGCCGATAAGGACTGGGTAGGCGCGGGCTACACGGCCTTCATGAGCACCATGGCGCTGGGCCGCTTCGGGGCCGACTGGCTGGCTGAGCGCCTCGGGCCCCGCCGCGTCATTCAGCTTTGCGGGCTGCTCACGGCTACGGGCCTGAGCATTGCGGTGGCTTTGCCTTCGCTGCCCACGGCGCTGCTGGGGTTTTTATTGGTGGGTTTTGGCACGTCGGCGGTAGTACCGCTGGTGTATTCGGCGGCGGGCCGGTCCACGCACATGTCGGCGGGCATGGCGCTGGCGGCGGTGTCCACCATTGGCTTCTTCGGTTTTTTGCTGGGGCCGCCAATTATTGGTTTTGTGGCGGGCGCCACGAGTTTGCGGGTATCGTTTGCGTTTATTGCCTTCATGGGGCTGTGCGTGTCGGCGGTGGCGAGTCGGGTGCGGGTGTAGGTTTTGGGAGAGGGATTAAAACGTCATGCTGAGCGGAGGCGCAGCCGCAGTCGAAGCATCTCTACCGCGCAAGTAATCCTAACATTTAGGTTAGTTACGTGGTAGAGATGCTTCGACTGCGGCTGCGCCTCCGCTCAGCATGACGTTCTTTTTCTCACGTTCCTCCTTTCCTATTTCCAAACTTCCATGCCCGAAAACCCCACCGCCACCAAATACACCTGGGACGACATGCCCGTCGAGCCGGTGACCGACCAGCTTTCGCGCCGCCTCATCACCGGCGACAAAATGATGCTGGCCCACGTATACCTCAAAAAAGGCTGCATCGTGCCCCTGCACCAGCACGAAAACGAGCAGATTACCTACATCTTGGAGGGCGCCCTGCGCTTCTGGATTGGTTCTGAAGACGCCGAGCCCATTGTGGTGGGCGTGGGCGAGGTGTTGCACATTCCGGGCAATGTTCCTCATAAAGCGGAGGCCATCGAGGACACCCTCGACGTGGATATTTTCAGCCCGCCGCGTCAGGACTGGCTCGACAAATCGGACGACTACCTGCGCCAGAAATAGCCCGGTTATGGACCTTGGACTGAAAGGAAAAGTGGCCCTGGTGGCCGCCGCCAGCAAAGGCCTGGGCCGCGCCGTGGCCGAAGAACTGGCCGCCGAAGGCGCGTCACTCGTCATCTGCGCCCGTGGTGATGAAGCCCTGCAACAAACCCGCGCCGCCATCGAAGCAGCCCACGGTGTGCCTGTGCTGGCCCTGGCTACCGATGTGGCCAGCCCTGCCGACGTGGCCCGCGTGGTACAAGCCGCGCAGGAGCGGTTCGGCCGCATCGACGTGCTGGTGACCAACGCCGGGGGCCCGCCCGCCGGCACCTTCGACACGCTGAGTGCCGAGCAGTGGCAGGCCGCCACGCAGCTCCTCCTCACCAGCGTGGTGGAACTGACGCGCGCCGTGCTGCCCGGCATGAAGGCGCGCGGCTGGGGCCGCATCCTCAACATCACCTCCATCTCGGTGAAGCAGCCGGTGGAAAACCTGATGCTTTCCAACAGCCTGCGCGCCGCCGTGACGGGCATGGCCCGCACCCTGGCCACGGAAGTAGCCGCCCAGGGCATCACCGTCAACAACATCCTGCCCGGCTACACCCGCACCGAGCGGGTGGTGGGCCTGGCCGATGCCACGGCCGCGAAGGAGGGCATTTCGGCCGCCGACGCTACCGCCCGCTGGGAAAGCCAGATTCCGATGCGCCGGCTGGGCGAGCCCCGGGAGTTTGCCGCGCTGGCGGCGTTTCTGTGCTCGGAACGGGCCAGCTACATCACGGGCACGTCCATTCCGGTGGATGGCGGGTGGATTCGGGGGCTTTTGTAGGCCCCGCAGCGCGGGATATTTCATTGCCTATGAATCTGGAGGCCCACTATGATGCCATGCGGGAGGCGGCCCTGTGCCGGCTGGCGCAGGGCGACGCCGACCTCGACCCGCTGCTTGACGCGGCCGACGACCGGCGGGGCATCACGCTGTTGGCCCGGCCGCCGGGGCACGTTATCCGGGAAATGGAGGCCGTACTGGCCGATTTTCGGTCGGCCGAGCCCGGGCAATATTATTACCCCGCGTCCGACATTCACCTCACCATTCTCTCCATAATCTCCTGCTACCGCGGCTTCGGGCTGGAACTGATTGACCCGGCCGCGTATAGCGCGGCGGTACAGGATATTGTCCGGCATTGCCGCCCGTTCCGCATCCGCTTCACTGGGCTGACGGCCTCGCCGGGAGGCATTATGGTGCAGGGTGTGCCCGAGGATGATACGCTAAACCGGCTGCGCGACGAGCTGCGCAGCTTCTTTCGCAACGCCGGTTTGCAGCAGTCCATTGACCAGCGCTACAGCATCCAGACAGCGCATTCCACGGTTTTGCGCTTCCGCCGCCCACTGCAAAACCCAGCCAGACTGCTCGAAAAAATCAGGCAGTATCAGGCACATTCTTTTGGCACTTTCGAAGTAGATGCGCTGGAACTGGTTTTCAATGACTGGTACCAACGGGCGGGCAATACCGTGCTGCTGGAACGGTATCCGCTGCTCAACCCGGGCTAGATGTGAGTTTGCTTGCCCAGCCCTACCCAGCCGCGCTGCATTGCGTAGTAGATGGCCGTGCCCACAATTAAGCCCACTAGGTAGCCGTACGGCAGCCCCGCGCAGAGCAGCCCCACCAGCAGTGCCACCAGCAAATCGGCCCGGCTGCCGCTCACGTCGCGCAGCAGCGTAGCCAACGACAGCGCTTCGAACAGCAGCAGCACGCCCAGCACCGGCAACGGGAAAATCTGCACCACATCGGCAAAGCCCTGGCTGAAGAACAGCCCCATCACCAGGAAAATGCTGCCATAAATGACCACCGACCCGCCCGTTCGCGCCCCAAACGTATAGTGCCCCACCATGCCGCCCGACCCGTGACACACCGGAAACCCACCGAAAAACGGGTTCACAAGGTTCATCAGCGCGTAGGTGAAGCTGATTCTCTTAATCGTGAGCGGCTCCCGCTCAGGAAATAAGTCCTGGGCCACCTGCTTGGTAGCCAGAATGGAGTTGCCGAGCGAGAGTGGAATCTGGGGCAGCGCCAGCAACACCGCGCCGGTCAGAATATCGGCCGACTGCGGCAGGTGCCAGGTGGGCAGGTGCAGGCCCACCGCCTTCTGCGCCGTGGCGAAGTCAAGCTTGAACACCAGCGCATACGCCACCCCCAGCGCAATGACAATCAGCGCCGCTGGCCAGCGCCGGTTGCCAAACAGCACCACCGTGACGGCAAAGGCCGCCGCCGCCAGCGCGTAGCCCACCGCACCATCGGCGCCCACGTATTTGGTGAGCGCCAGCGTGGCCAGCTGCAAGGCCAGCCCAAACTGAATGCCGCGCACCACGGCCTTGGGCACCAGCCGCGCCAGCCCGTCAATGAGCCCGGTGATAGACAGGAAAAACATGCTGATGCCAATGGCCAGCCCTCCGCCGAAAATGACGCGCCCGGGGATTTTCTGCGCAATAACCAGCGCCGCAAAGGCCTTGAGTGGCTGCACGGGCATGGGCATGCGGTACCACAGCCCGGTGAACACCTGCATCAGCCCGAACAGGATGAGCACCGACGCGCTATCAATCCCGGAGGCGGCAATGACGCCGATGAGCAGCGGCAGGTCGGTGCCGAGGTCGCCAAACGCGCCAGCCACCTCGTTGCGGTCGAAGCGGATGGGCGGACGCGTGGGAGCGGGGTGGGGCGGGGGCAGGGTTGCTTGTTCCACAGGGCAAAGGTTTCGGGTAGGGGCTTATTTCTTGTTCTTCAGCAGGCGGGCCATTTCGCTGGCCTGCTCGGCGGCATCGCCCAGGTACTCGCCGCTGGTGTAGCCCGGGCGGAAGCGGAGCGGTTTCAGGCGCTTGCCTAGGGCATCGACGGCCATTTCGTGGTCGAGGGCGCCTTCGTTGTGGGCCAGAAAGACGGTGGCCACGCCGTTGCCGATGAAATTGGTGATGCTGCGCGCCTCTGACATAAACCTATCGACGCCCAGCAGCAGGGCCAGGCCTTCTACCGGAATCACCTTCATGGCCGTGAGCGTGCTGGCCAGCACCACGAAGCCACTGCCCGCCACGCCCGCCGCGCCCTTGCTCGTCACCATCAGAATGCCCATCATGGTCAGAATCTGGGCGCCGGAAAGCTCGACGTGGAATACCTGGGCCAGAAACAGCGTGGACAGCGACAGGTAAATGGTGGTGCCATCGAGGTTGAATGAGTAGCCCGTGGGCACCACCAGCCCCACCACCGGCTGCGCACAGCCCATGCGCTCCAGCTTCTCCATCAGGCCCGGCAGGCCGGCTTCGGACGAGGACGTGCCGAGCACAATCAGCAGTTCGGCTTTGATGTACTTCAGAAACGACCACATGCCCACGTTGCAGTAGCGCAGAATGGCCCCCAGCACCAGGAACACGAACAAACCCATGGTCAGGTACACCGTCACCATCAGCTTGCCCAGCGGCAGCAGCGTGGCAATGCCGTACTTGCCAATGGTGAAGGCCATGCCCCCAAACGCGCCAATGGGCGCCAGCAGCATCACCAGGTGCAGCCCCCGGAAAACGTATTTCGAGCACTCCTTCAGGAAATGAATGACGGGTTTGCGGCCAGCATACTTGCTCAGGATGATGCCCAGCAGAATGGCCACAATGAGCACCTGCAGCGTCAGGTTATCAGCTAGAAAGTGGCCCCAGGAGAATTCCGTGGCTCTTTTGGTGAATTCGCCCACCTTGCCGGTATCCAGCTTGCCGGTGCTCACGCCCGCGCCCGGCCGCACCAACGCCGCCACGCCCACGCCAATGAGCAGCGCCAGTGTAGTCACGATTTCGAAGTACAACAGTGCCTTGCCGCCAATGCGCCCTACCTTTTTCAAATCCCCCATCGTGCTGATGCCCAAGGTGATGGTGAGAAAGATAATCGGGTTGATGAACAGCTTCACTACGTTGATGAAGTACTTGCCCAACGGCTCCATCTGCACCGCCGTGGCAGGCTGGAAGTGGCCCAGCAGCGCCCCGGCTACAATGGCCAGCAGCACCCAAAAGGTGAGGTTGCGGGTGATTTTCTTGAGTTTCATAGGCGGCTGGTAGGGTAGAATCGATTCACAAGAACGTCATGCAGAGCGCCACAAGAACGTCATGCAGAGCGCAGCGAAGCATCTTGCCCGCCACCACTAATCCTTTTTGTAGAACGATTGGTTTACCCGTAGCGGGCAAGATGCTTCGCTGCGCTCTGCATGACGTTCTTTTTGCCGCATTCGCCCATGGACCCCGCCATCCTGCTCCCCGCCGCCAGCTACGAATTCGCCACCATCCAAAAAGTGAGCGGCAGCGGCCCGCCCATCACCGCCTCCGACCAGCTTGCTGCCGAGGAACCCCTAGAAATCCGCGTCGGCTATGAGTTGGCCGGCCAGCGCCAGCACCGCACCCTTTCCGTGACCATGCGCACGCCCGGCCACGACGAAGAACTGGCCGCCGGCTTCCTGCTCACCGAAGGCCTCATTCAGTCCCAAACCGACTTGTTGGGCATCATTCCCTGCCCCGACGTGCAGAAGGCCGAAGAAGCCGGCAACGTCGTGCGGGCTGAGCTGGCGGCGCACGTGCAAGTCGATTTCGCAGCTATGGAGCGGCATTTTTACACCAGCTCCAGCTGCGGCGTGTGCGGCAAAACCAGCATCGACGCCGTGCGCACCGCCTCCTGCCCGGTGCTGCCCACGGCCGGCCCGCACCTCCGCGCCGCCGTGGTGCATCAGTTGCCCGAGAAGCTGCGCGCTGCCCAAGCCGGCTTTGAGCAAACCGGCGGCCAGCATGCCTCGGCCCTGTTCTCGCCGGAAGGAGAGCTGCTGCTGCTGCGCGAAGATGTGGGCCGCCACAATGCGCTGGACAAGGTGATTGGCGCGGCGCTGCTGGCCGGGTGGCTGCCACTGCACCAGCATATTCTGCTGGTGAGCGGCCGCGTTAGCTTCGAACTGGTGCAGAAAGCCGCCGCGGCCGGCATTGGGGTGCTGGCGGCCGTGGGCGCCCCCAGCAGCCTGGCCATTCAAGCGGCCGAGAGTTTTGGCATGACGGTGCTGGGATTCGTGCGCAACGAGCGGTTCAACATCTACAGCCACGGCTGGCGGCTGGCAGAAGCAGGGTAAGCGCGGAAATCTTGCTCAATAGCCATAATCGTGGCAACGGGCTGCTACCCCTTACGTTTAACTTTCATCCCGCCCAACTCACCGCTCCCGCCCATGAAACTCCGCATCGAAGACGACACCCTGCGCCTGCGCCTCTCCCAAAACGAGCTGGATGAATTTGCCTCTACCGGCCGCGTGGAAGGCGCCGTGCACTTCGGCCTCAACCCCGAGCAGCGCCTGACCTACGCCCTGGAGCGCAGCTCCGAACGCCCCCAAACCATGCCCAACGACGAGCCCGTGCAGGTGCACTACGAACCTGGTGCGCTCACCGTGCTGGTGCCCTTCCCGCTGGCCAAGGAGTGGGTCGAAACCGACCAGACCGGCTTTTCCCACAGCCTGCCGCTGGCTGAAAACCAGCACCTCCGCATTTTGGTTGAGAAGGACCTGGACTGCCGCCACTAGCGCATCCGTCACTCGCCGAATTTATAAAAACCCCACCTTTCTGTTCCGATGAGCTCCATGGAAGACTCCCCCAAAACTGACCCCAGCAAAGCGGGCAAAACTCACCAGCAAGGTGCTGAAGCAAACGCCCCCAAGAGTGGCGAACGGCCCGACCAGGGCAAAGCGCCCGCCCCCGACCACTACCGCACCGAGCCGCAGGACACCCACATCCACGCCCACATTCCGGCGCCCGACGTGGCCAATGCCAAGTACGAGCACCCCATTCTGGCCCAGCCGCCTGAAGCTCTCACCGGCCTCAAGCTGGAGGGCCGCGAGAAGGTGGCGGCGGGCGTCACGGCTGTCATCAAATCCATGCAGTTCAGCTGGACGGAAGGCGGCGTGGGGCGCGGCACCAAAGCCCTGCTCGGCCTGAACCAGAAGGACGGCTTCGACTGCTCCAGCTGCGCCTGGCCCGACCCCGACGAGCACCGCTCGGTGGCCGAATTCTGCGAGAACGGCGCCAAGGCCACCGCATCAGACGCCGACGACAAGGCCGCCGGCCCCGAGTTCTTCGCCAAACACAGCCTGGCCGAGCTCTCGCGCATGACCGACCGCGACCAGAACAACGCCGGCCGCCTCACGCACCCCATGGTGAAGCGCCCCGGCGACAACCACTACTCGCCCATTGCCTGGCCCGATGCGTTCGACATCATCGCCAGGGAGCTGAACGCGCTGGATTCGCCCAATGAGGCCGTGTTCTACACCTCGGGCAAAGTGCCGAATGAGCCGGCTTTCCTGTTCCAGCTTTTCGCCCGCGAGTTTGGCACCAACAACCTGCCCGACTGCTCCAATATGTGCCATGAGAGCAGCGGCTCGGCCCTGAGCCCCACGCTGGGCCTGGGCAAAGGCTCCGTGACGCTCAACGACTTGCACGAGGCCGAGGTCATCCTCATCATCGGCCAGAACCCGGGTACCAACCACCCGCGCATGCTCACGGCCCTGCAAAAGGCCAAGCGCAATGGCGCCAAAATCATCGCCGTGAACCCGCTGATTGAAGCCGGCCTCGTCGCCTTCAAAAACCCGCAGGATTTTATGAACCCGCTCCGCGCCCTCGGCGCGCTGATGGGCGACGGCACCCCGCTTACCGACGTATTCCTGCAGGTGAAGGTGGACGGCGACATGGCCCTGCTGCGCGGCATCATGAAGCACCTCTTCGAGGCCGAGGACATGAACCCCGGCCAAGTGGTCGACAGGAAATTTGTAGATGAATTCACCGTCGGCTTTGCCGAGTTCGAGCAGAACATCCGCAACACCAGCTGGGAGGAAATCGAGGAAATCAGTGGCATTAGCCGCGCCCAACTGCTCGAAGCCGCCAACCTCATTGCCCACAAGCAGAAAATCATCACCTGCTGGGCCATGGGCGTCACGCAGCAGCGCCAGGGCGTGCAGACGATTCAGGAAATCGTGAACCTGCAACTCATGAAGGGCGCCATCGGCAAGCCGGGCGCAGGCACTTGCCCGGTGCGCGGCCACTCCAACGTGCAGGGCGACCGCACGATGGGCATCTGGGAGCGCATGCCGAAGACGTTTCTGGACGCGCTGCAGAAGGAGTTCGGTTTCACGCCGCCCACCAAAGACGGGTTCGATGTGGTGGAAGCCATCAAGGCCATGCACCTGGGCCACACCAAGGTGTACTTCGGCCTCGGCGGCAACCTGCTCGCCGCCGGCCCCGACACCGAGCTCATCGCCGAAGCCATGCGCAAGCAGAAGCTGACGGTGTTTGTGGGCACCAAGCTCAACCGCGGCCATCTCACCACCGGCGAAACCAGCCTGCTGCTGCCCTGTTTCGCCCACGTCGATATCGACATGCAGAAGTCGGGTCACCAAATGACTTCGTGCGAAAACTCGATGGGCGTGGTGAGCCAGAATAAGGGCATTCTGGTGCCGCTGGCCGGCGACCAGCTTAGCGAAGTCGCCATTATCTGCGGCATGGCCATTGCCACGCTCGGCGACAAAACCAAGACCGACTGGGTGGCGATGACGGAGAATTACGACGTCATCCGCGACCACATTTCGCGCGTTATTCCGGGCTTCGAGAAGTTCAACGAGAAGCTCCGCAAGCCGGGCGGCTTCTACCTGCCCAACGGCCCCCGCGAGCGCAAGTTCACCACGCCCGACGGCAAGGCCCACTTCACCAAAACCACGCTGGAAAAGTACGAAGTAGCCCCCGACCAGCTGATTCTGATGACCGTGCGCTCGCACGACCAGTTCAACACCACCATTTACGAATACAACGACCGGTACCGCGGCATCCACGGCGAGCGCCGCGTGCTGTTCATGAACCCGGCCGACATGGCCGACCGTGGCCTCAAAGCCAAAGACCTCATCGACATCACCAGTCACTACAAGGGCGAGGAGCGTCGGGTGGAGAAGTTCGTGGCCGTGCCCTATGATATTCCGAAAGGCAACGTCTGCGCCTATTTTCCCGAAGCCAACCCGCTGGTGCCTATCAGTTCCGTGGCGAAAGTGAGCAACACGCCCACCTCGAAATACGTGGTGGTAACCGTGGTGCCCACCGCCGTGAACAACGACATTCGCATCAAGGAGCGGGAAAAGATGATGGCGCAGGCGTAAGGGCAAATCCTGCCATTGCGAGCGAAGCGCGTCAAACGACGTTCAGCATAGTTAATCCGTCTTCATCATCGCGACCAATCAATAAGAAGTAAAAAGCCCCGGCACTGTACAGTGCCGGGGCTTTTTGCGGAAAGAATGCCGCTTATTCGCGCACCAGTTTCACCGACTGCTGCTGGCTGCCCTGCCGCACCCGCAGCAGGTACACGCCCGTGGGGAGGCCGCGCGCAGCATCGAGCGGCAGGGAGGACGTGCCGACGGGCAGGTTGACTTCCATCTGGCCCAACTGGCGGCCCAGGGCATCGAACAGCAGCACAGTGGCCGGCCCGGCTGTGCCGGTGCGAATGGTCAGGCTCACTGCATCGTGCGAGGGGTTGGGCACGGCCTGCACCGCAAAACCCGCCATGGCCGGCACCTGGAGGTTGCGCACGGGCGAGAAGGTTGCGGTGCCGTCCTGGTCTACCTGGCGCAGGCGATAGTACACCTGTTCGGCGGCGTAGCGGGCCAGGTTTTTGTCCACAAAGCGGTAGTCCTGGCGTTGGGCACTGGTGCCGTGGCCGGCCACCCGGCCCAGCGGCTGGAAAACCTGACCATCGAGGCTGCTTTCCACGGCGAAGTAGTCGTTGTTTTTTTCCGAAGCCGTGGCCCAGCGCAGGAGGCCATCGGCTTCCTGTCGCTCGGCGGTGAACTCGGTCAGCTCCACCGGCAGCGGAGCGGCCGAGTTGCCCAGCGTCCAGACCGAGAAGTCGGCGATGCCAGTTTTGCTTACGGTATTGCCAGCGGCCGTGGTGCCGCGCTGCAAAATCCACGGCGTGGTGCCGCTGGTGGATTTAAACAGGGCCAGGTTGGCCACCGGAATGCCATTAAGCTCGTGGGCGAAGTAGCTGAAGGCCAGTGTCACATTAAGCCCTGAGTTGGTGGTGGGCCGAATGTCGAAAGACCGCAGGATGCTCTTGCTGGTGCCCGCGCCCGTTAGCACCGCGCCGGTGGTGCGCAGCACCAGCGTGCTGCCGGGGGCCACGGAGCCGGTGGCCGGCTGCAGCGTGAGGCCCAGGCCGCCAAAGTTTTCGGCGGTG
Source organism: Hymenobacter convexus (assembly GCF_030580955.1). Classification (GTDB taxonomy): domain Bacteria; phylum Bacteroidota; class Bacteroidia; order Cytophagales; family Hymenobacteraceae; genus Hymenobacter. The sequence continues at coordinate 385,511 of NZ_JAUQON010000001.1, forward strand.
CCAGCGGCCAGCGGGCGGGTGGCCGCCACGGTGCCGGCCACGTAGCTGGCATCGGTTTCGGCCAGGGTGGCCGTGCTGCCCAAAACCACTTTATAACTTGTCGTGGTTTGTAGCATGCCGCTGGTCATGGTGAGCGACGTGCCAATGGCCAGGTCGCGGGTCAACGTCACAATGCCGCTGGCCTTGTTCACTTGCAGCTGGGCGATGCTGGTGATGCTGCCCAGCGTTTGGGCCGAAGTGCCGTTGAGGACCAGGTTGCCGTTGAAGGTGGTCGTGCTGCTGTTGTTGGCGAAGTTGCCGTTCACCTGCAGGGTGGCGAGGTGGGACAGCGTAAGCGTGGCGCCATTGTCGATGGTCAGGCTGGCCACGGTGGCGGTGGTGCCGTTGGGCAGGGCAGGATAATTATTTTTCCCCGTCGGCAGCACCGCGCCGACGGTGGCGCTGGGGGCCAAGCCGTAGTCCCAGTTGCGGCAGTCGGTCCAGTCGGTGCCGATGCTGCCGTTCCAGGTAGCGCTGGCTTGCACCGGCGGGCTGATGGTGGCCGTGGCCACCGCCGTAGCGCTGCCCGTGCCCGCCGTGGCCGTGAGCAGTACTAGGTTGTCGCCGGTTTCGGTGCAAGCGTAGCTCAGCTGCGACAGCGGCGCGCCGTACACGGCCTGCACCACCAGCTGCTTCACAACGCCCTGGCAAGGGTCGGGAGCAAAGTTGGTATTATTGGCCACGATGCTGCCGGAATTCTTATTCAGCAAAATCGACTCCATCACCGACTGGCTGACGGGCGCGTGGCAGCTGCTGGCGGTGTAGGTGCCGTTGGCGTTGCGGGTGGGCGTGCCGTAGCTGGCAAACGTGACGGCCGTGAACACCTGTCCCGTCGGCGCCGTCAGGGTCAGGGTGCCGCCTTCCGTCACCACGGCGGTCATAATTTTCTGGGCCCCCACCGTCAGCGGCGTGCACGGGCTGCTGCTGCCGTTGTTGAGTTGCGCGGCCGTGATGCTGGCCGTGCCGCCGATGGCCAGCGTGGCGCTCGCGTTCTGTGCCACCGCCGTCACAGCGCAACGGGTAGTCACGGCAATAGTATTCGACGGATTGCCCTGGCCCTGGGGCAAGAGGCTGGTTTTTTCGGCCCGCACCCGGTAGTAATAGGCCGTGTTGGCGCTGAGGCCGGTGAGCGTCCGGCTCAGCGTGCCGCCCGCCACGGAGAAGGGCGAACCGCTAATGGGCGCCGTGAAGGTGCTGTTGGTGGCCACATCGAGCAGATAGCTGTTAGCCGTGCCCACGGCCGGCGCCGTCCAGTTGGCCACGAAACTCGTGGTGCCCAGGCCCGTGGCGGCTGTGGCCGTGGGCGTCACCATCGCATAGCTTTCCACCCAGTTCGAGGCCGTGCCCGCAAGGCTGGCGTTGGTTACGGTGCCGGCGTAGGCGCTGGCCGTTTGGTCGAAGAGGATGTTCTGGCCGGTGTTGGTGCCGCCGGGCGTGCCCTGGTCGAAGTTGAAATAGGCTGTCAAGCTGGCCGGTACGGCGCTGGCCGTGCTTTGCATGTCGGCCCGGATATTGGCTTGCGTGAGCACCGCACTGTAGACGCGCAGCTCGTCGAGACGGCCACTGAAGTAGCCGCCCGCCCCGCTTTGGATGGCGCCCAGCCGCAGCGTCGGCGAGTTACGCGTCCCCGTGCCCGCGCCCGTGCCCGAGGCATCGAGTACGCCGTCGACGTACAGCTGCAGGGTAGCGCCCTGGCGCGTGGCGGCCAGATGGTGCCAGCGCCCGTCGTTGATGTTGACGCTGGAAATGATGGTGTAATCGGCGCTGCCGGCATTGCCCAGGCCAAAGGCGGCTTTGCTGCCCAGCAGCGTCAGGCCCAGGTCGTTGGTGGCGCCGCCCACCTCGCCATCCACCAGGCCCGCGCCCTGCCACCACTGGGTGCCGGTGCCGCCGGTCTGGGTGGTGTTTACCCACGTTTCGATGGTGAAGTCGTTGCTCACCAGCAGCGGCAGGCTCACGTAGTCGTCGGTGCCGTCGAAGGCCAGGGCGTTGCCCGGCGGCGTGGCCGCCACCACGGCCAGCGCGGTGGAGCTGGCCGTGCCCAGCGGGGTGGTGATGGTGGTGGTGCCGCTGGCAGCCGCCGTGAGCGGTACCCGGAACGTGGCCGAAGTCGAAGAATTGCTGAGGATGGCCGCGGCGGGCACGGCCACGCCGTTCACCGTCAGGCCCGAGATGTTGAACAGGTTGGTGCCCGTCACGGTCACGGCCTGGCCGGCGGTGCCGGGGTTGGGGCTGAAGCTGGCGATGGCGGGCGGCGCGGGCGCCAGCAGGAAGGTGGGCTGGTTGTAGCTGTCGGCCACGGCGTTGCTGCCGTCCAGCAGCTTCACCTGCTGCGGGCCGCCGCAGCCGCTCATCACCTTGATGTCGTCGAGGTACCAGCCGGTATAGCCGTAAGTGCTGCCGGCGAACCGTTTGCCCGTCAGCAGCTGAAACCGGATGAGGATGCTTTGCCCGCTGAACGACGACAGGTCCAGTACCGAACGCTTGTACAGCTCGGCGCTGGGGCCCGAGTCAGCTCCGCCGAAGCAGGCTACTCTGGGGCGCGGCACGTAGGTGGTGCTGTTGTAGAACACCATGTTGTAGCCGCCCTGCACGAAGTACGCGCCCGCGTCCTGCCAGGTCGCGCCGTTGTCGGTCGAGATGCCCACCAGCCCGCCATCGAGCGCCCGGTTGGTGTCGTAATACAACAAGTGGTCGTAGTGGTAAAACGAGAGCAGCGTTTCCGGCCCTGGCGTGAAGGCCGCCGAAGTCAGCGTGTAGTTCTGGTTCAGGGCCAGGCCCGGGGCTTTCCAGGCGGCCGCGCCGGCGTGGGCCTCGGCGGCGGTGGAAGTGGTCCAGCCGCCGCTGCCGCTCACCACGGCGGCCGTCAGGCCCGTTTGGTTGGCGTCGCGGTCGTCGTTCACGGGCAGGGCCACGGCGCAGCCCTTGCCGCTGGCCGTCTGGGCCCGAATGCGGTAGAGGCGCTGCTGCCCGGTCGTAAAGGTCTGGTTGGCAAAGGTGACGGTATTGTTGGCTCCCAGCGTGCCGCCCGAGCTGCTGAGGTACTGCAAATCGGCCGGCAGCTGGTCGCTGACGGTGTAGGTGCTCTGCGCCGCCGCGCACTCGCAGGTGGCCGCCAGGGTAATGTCGAACTGGCTGCCCACCACGGGCGTGGTGTTTTTGCGCAGCGTCACGGCGGGCAGGTCGAAGGCCACCGTCTGGTCGGTGGCGCTGTTGCTCGAGCCCTCGCGGGCGCTGAAGCCCATGCCGCGCCGGGCAAACGCGTTCCAGATGGCGCAGTGGTAGCGCCCGTTGTAGAGCAGCGAGTCGGCGGCCAGAATGGCGTCGCGGCTGTCCAGGAAGCCGGGCTGGCAGGGCTGCAATTTCAAGCCATGCATCACGAGCTGCAGGGCCACGGCGTTGCCGCCGGTGCTGGTGCTGGCGTAGAGGTTGGGCTCGATGCGGCTTTGCTGCTGAATAATGTTCCAGGTCATGTCCCAGAGCGTGGTGCACCAGATTTCGCCGATGTCGTGTGCCTCCGGGCTGGTAGCCATGTTGGCGTAGGTGAGCGGGTTCACCGTCATGTCGGTGGTGTAGGGGTAACGCCGGATGGTCGACCCCGGCGCGCTCAGGCCCACGGCGTAAGCGCCTTCGCCCCGGCTCTTGGGCCCATCCGTGGTTTGGGCCGTCGTCCAGTCGGTGGTCATCATCAGGGCGAAATAGTCGCTCCAGCCTTCGCCGCCCTGTTCGGCGTTGTAGAGGCAGCTGGTGTTGGTGCCGCCGCCGGTGAGGCGGTTGCTCACGCCGTGGCCAAACTCGTGCGCCACGATGCCGCTGTCGTAGTCGCCGTCGAGCATCGGCGGCGGTACCTGCAAGGTGGCCCTCACGGTGGTGCCGGCCTGCAGCTGCGCCGTCAGCCGGCCCCCGTCCGTGCTCGATATCATCACGGCCGGAATGGTCAGGCTTGCGTTCATCGCATTGTTGGGCGCAGTCATCAAGCCGGCATCCCCCGTACTGACGACGATAACGGCAATCGCCCCGTTGTTCTGGGCATTCACTACCCGGTCCACGTAGTAGCAGCCGCTGGCGGCGCTTACCACCGCAATTTTCCCGCTCACGCTCACCGACGAAGCGGCGGTGCAGCCGGTGTGCGAACTCGCGTTGGTGGGGCTGGTGTAGTAAGCCAGCTCCCCCGACACGGGGCCCAGGTTGGCCAGCCGGTTGTTGGGGCCGAAATAGCCTTCCAGCATGTTGTAGCTGCCCGCCACCGCGGCGGGCGATGCCACCACCAAGCTCTGGTTTACGGGGCCGCCGTAGAGGTACATCTGCATCCGGCCGCTGGTGCCATCGGGCGGGGTGCTGAAATTGGCGTTGCTGGTGCCGCTGCCGTCCTGGGCCTCGGCCCGCACGAAGTCGCCGCCCGTGCCGCCCCGCCCCAGGTTATCGGTTTGAAAGTTGCCGGCCGCTTCCGTCAGCCCGTACTGGTACAGCACATCGTGCAGGATGTTGTTCCAATAAAACAGGTTTACCGTGGCTGCCCGCCGGTTTTTGCCCAGCCAGGGCAGCTTGCTGAAATCGGGCGTATAGTTGAAAACCAGCGCGCCGCCGGTGCCCGTAGTGGCGGCGAAGCGGCCGGGAGCATCGGCGTTCAGGCTGTCGTCGTAGGCCCACACGTTGTTGCCGCGCGTGTCGGTGTAGTTGGTGGTGCCATCGAAGTGCCAGCCGTGGGTAGTGGCATTGTTGCCGGTGCCCGCCTTCTGCCAGGGGTTGGTTTCGGTTTGCACGCTGCCCACGGTCGGGTTTTCGCGCGGGTAGGGCACCACGGTGTAGCTGGCGGGCGTCACGGTCTGGGTGCGTTGCGGGCTGGCGGGGCGCTGGCGGGGCCGGGCCAAGGGCCGAGCCGGGCGTAGCGGCTGAACGGCCGCTCCGGGCCGGCCGGCCGGGCGGGCCGCGGCCTCGTGCACTGTCCAGTTGTCTTTCTCCAGCACCTGGCCGGTGAGGGCATCCACCCGGATGTTGAGCCAGTCGGCCGAAGCGCGCACGTCCACGTTCACGTTCCAGGCCAGGTGGGGCTGTCCTTGGCTCACCACCCACACCAGCCGCACCACAAGGGGCCGGCGCGCCACCCCGCCCGGGGCGAAGCTTTGCTGCTGGTCGGGGCCGCTGGGGCTGTCCTGGGGCGTGGGCCGCTCGCCGCTGGCGTCGGGCAGCGTGGCTACTGCCGCGGCCACGGCAGTAGCCGCCGTCACCTTGGGCGTGGCCGAAAGCTGGTCAAACACCACGGCCGGCAGAAAGCGCCCGGCGTGGTGGCGCAGCTTGCCGTCCTTGAAAACCAGCGTCACCACTTGGTTATACACCGGAATGCCGGTGCGCAGTTGCTGTGCGTAGGCATACAGCAGGCCCGACGGCTCGGTGTAGGCCTTGGTAATGCGCAGGTCGGCCGGGGCCACGGCGGTGCCGGCCCATTGGGCCTGGGTTCGCAGGGCCAGTTCGGTGGCTTGCTGCGCGGTTTCGGTTTGGGCCCGGGCGGGCAGCCAAGCGGTGGGCAGCAACAAGGCCAACAGCAATAGCAGGAAACAGTAATTTTTTGTCATCTTCAGAATTATTAGCCAAGGACAAACCGATGGAAATACAAATTTCCGCCGCGCTCCCAAGCGGGTACAAGCCGGTGGCCTACCGCATTTGCGGTAGGCCACCGGCTTTTTTTCGGCCCCTCTGTCCCTGACCTTTGTTTTGCAATGACTTCTACCGCCCCCCTGCGCCTGGCTCTGGTCGAAGACGACCCGGAACTGCGCCAGCTCTACTCCGACTACCTCTGCCGCCAGCCCGAGCTGACCTGCGTGTTGCTGGCTGGCTCGGCCGAGTCCTTTTTCGACCAGTTGCCCGACTTGCTGCAAGCTCCGCAGGTGGTGCTGCTCGACGTGGGTCTTCCCGGCCGTAGCGGCCTCGACGCCCTGCCCCGCCTCAAGCAGCTCCTGCCCGACACCGAAGTAGTCATGCACACCGTTTTCGACGACCCCGACCGCATTTATCAGGCCTTGTGCCGGGGCGCTTCGGGCTACGTGCTCAAAAACCAGCCCTTGGCTGAGCTCAAGGCCGCCGTGCTGGAGGTGGCCCGCGGCGGCGCGCCCATGAGCCGCGCTGTGGCCCGGCAGGTGCTGGCCCATTTCAAGCCCATGCCCACGGCGCAGGCCGGCCTGCTCTCCGTGCGCGAGCAGCAGGTTCTCGAAGGCATGGTGGATGGCCTGAGCGACAAACAGGTAGCCACCCGCCTCGGCCTCTCGCCCGATACCGTGCGCACCCACGTCAAAAACATCTACCGCAAGCTGCAGGTAAGCAGCCGCGCCGAGCTGCTGAGCCGCCACGCCAAGGGCCAACTCTGAGCGCGCCCAGCATGACGGGGGGCGTATGGCGTTCTTTTTTCCGCATCATTAAGCCGGCAGGGGGGCTTCCAGCCGCACCTCAAACCCGCCGTTCGGCTGCGGGCCGGCCACCACGTGGCCGCCCAGGAGGGCAGCACGCTGCGCCATGTTCAGCAGCCCCATGCCGGTGCTGGCCGGGCGCGGGGCTTGCGGCTGGCCGTCGTCGGCAATGCTGAGCACCAGCTGGTTGGCCCGTCGGCTCATTTGCACGCGCAGCAGGGTGGCGCCGTGGGCGTGGCGCACGGCATTGGTCACGGCTTCCTTGAAAACCCGGTACACCGACTGGCGCACGGCCGGGGGCAGGGGCGTCGTGTCGGGCCAACCGGTGGTGATAAGCTCGGTTTGCCAGCCGGCGGCGGCGGCGGTGTGGTCGAGGTACTCGCGCATGCGGTCGAAAAGCGAGCCCGCCGAGTCGGCGCGGGCATCAATGCCCCACACTACGTCGCGCATGGTGCTGGCGGCGGCCCGGCTGTTGCGCAATAGGTTGTCGAGGGCTTTTTCCTGCATATCGGCCGGCAAGCCCCGCAGCAGCTCGGCCTGCACGCTCACGCGGGTGAGCAGGGTGCCCACTTCGTCGTGCAAATCGGCCGCGATGCCCGTGCGCAGCTGGGCCTCGCGCAGGGCGCGGGCTAGCCGGCGGCGGTGTAGCCAGTAGGCGCCGCCGGCCAGCAGCGCGGCGGCCAGCACCCACGCGGCCGGGTGGCGCCACCACACGGCCTGCACCAGCAGCGGCAGGCGCAGCACGTTGGCCGTCCGCACTCCGCGGGAGTTTTCTCCTTCTACCAGCAGCGTGTAGCGGCCGGGCTGCGGCACGGGCAGCAGCAGGGTGCGCGGGGTGGTGGTGCGCCACTGCACCCGCCCTGCGGCATCGAGCAGCTGGTAGCGGAAGCGCGCACCTTCCGGGTTGAGGTAGTCGCTCAGGGCCAGGTGGTAGGCGGCGAATTGCGTGTGCGCCGGTAGCGTCAGCACCGAGTCGCGCGCCGGAGCCGGGCGATAATCGGTACTGCCCTGCGGCCCGGCGTTGAGGTAGCGCGTGGTGCCCGTGAGCAGTAGGCGGGGCGCGGGCGGGTCGGCGGGCGCGCGGGCGGGTTCTACCCGGTGCAGGCCGCCCACGCCTCCGAAGTACAGGGTGCCGTCGGAGTCGCGCCAGGCGGCTTGGCGGTTTAGCTCGGCATTGCGCAGGCCGTCGGCGGTGGTGTATACGCTGGTGCGGCGGCGGGCGGGCTGCACGCGCGCCAGGCCGGCGTAGGTGCCGGCCCACACCTCGCCGGCCCGCCCGGGCAGCACCGATACCACCGTGGGACTCAGCAGGCCCGTGCCGGTGGTATAGTGCTGCACCACGCCCGCGGCGGGGTCAACGAGCAGAAGGCCTTGGTCGCGGGTGCCGGCCCACACGCGCCCGTCAGGCGTTATATACAGGCACAAGATGTTGGCCGAAGGCAGCCGGTAGGGCGCGGGCTGGCCGGGGCCGTAGCGGCGCAACTGGCCGGTGGCCGGCGTCAGGCAGCACAGGCCCTGGTCGGTGGCCAGCCACAGGCGGCCCTGTGGGTCTTCGCCCAGCCCCCTGATGTCGCGCCGGGCCAGCTCGGCGGCGGCCGGGCCCGTGGCATAGGGCCGGGCCTGGCGGCGGGCCGGGTCCAGCACAAACAGGCCAGGGTGGGCCCCGCCCCAAAGCTGCCCCCGCCGGTCGCGCAGCAGCACTTGCGCCCCAATGGCCGTCGGCGGCGGCTGCACATAGGCGAAGGGCGTCAGCGCGCCCGTGGCCGGGTTCAGCTCCCCAAAGCCGTGGTTCTCTTCGGCAAAAAACACCCGGGGCCCGGCCACCAGCAGGCCGTACAGAATGCGCGGCACCTTGGCGGAGCCCAGGGGCAGGGGGCGCAGCGGGGCGGCGGGCTGGCCAGCCGGCTGCGTCAGCAAAGGGCTGTAGCTGCTGGCCAGCAGGCGGCCGTCGGGCAAGCGCACAATGCTGCGGGTGCTGTATACTTCGCCGGCCGGCCCGGCCAGCGGGGTGATGAAGCGCGGCATTGGCAGGCGCTTGTAGCAGCCGCGCTGCCCGCGTGAGTACATCCAACGCAGGCTGTCGAAAGTGGCCTGCATGGTGTATTTGAGCGGGGTATCGGAGCTGCCATCCTGTGGGGCCGGCCCTACCGCGACGGCCGGACTACCGCCGGCCGCCGGCCAGCGCAGGGTAATGAGCCGGCCCCGGTTCACCAGCTCCCAGGTGCCGTTGGGCAGTTGCAGCGGCTGGAAGCCTTCTTCCGGGCCGGTGCGCTGCCAGCGCTGCCGCTCGCGCAAGGGGCCGCAGGGCGTGGCCTGCTCGTAGAGGGCCTGTGTGCTCACAAACTGCTGCGGGTGCGTGTCGGGCACCGGCAGCAGGAAGCGGCCGGGCCAGGTAGGGCCGGCCGTAACCCGGCCCTCCGCCAGCCGAAAGATGCGTCCTCCGTCCGTGAGCACCCACAGGCCGGGGCCGTGGGCCTCGGGCGCCAGCCAGCGCACCGGCCGCGGCAGCTGCCACCGGCCGGGCTGGGGCCGGCCGTTCCGGTCGAAGCCACGCAGCTGGCTGTGGCCGTAGCTCACCCACAGGTGGCCGGTGCGCGGCAGCTGCCACAGGTCGTACACCTCGGCCCGGCCTTGGGGCACGTCCGGCAGCGGCACCCGCGTCAGCCGCCCCGTGGCGGGCACGTAGCGAAACAGCCCGGCTGGCCCGCCCACCCAGATAGTGCCGGTAGCATCGGCCAGCAGGCCCTGCACGGGCCCGGGCGGAATGGTGTCGGGGCCGGTGGGGCGCAGCTGGCGCAGGGGCACCAGCTCGTAGCCGTCGTAACGCAGCAGGCCTTCGTCGGTGCCCACCCACATAAAACCGGCGGAATCGCGGGCTAGTTGTTTCACCAGCACCTGGCTCAGCACGGCGTCGCGCTGCCAGCTTTGGGCCCGGGCCGCTGGGCAAAGACTCAGCAGGGCCAGTGGCAGCAGTCCCCAAAAAACCGAAAACACTCGCATCAATTCAGGCAGCCCATTGAAAAAGCCGCGCCGAAAATAGGCAGCAAACAGCCCTGACTTAGTTGAAGCCAGGGCTGTTATCTCTCAAAGCCTAATTTTATTTCGAAGCAGCGTGGTACTCCAGGCCATTGCTACTACGCCGGCTCGCCGGTCTTCTCCAAATCGAACAGCTCGCCGAGCAGCTCCACCAGCTGGCCGCCGTCGTCGCGGCGGCAGGCGGCTTTGAGCTGGAGCACGTGCTGCTTGAGAATCTTCTGCATCAGCGAGCGGGTGGCCTCGTCGAGGAGCTTGCTTTCGGCGGGGGTAGCTTTTTTCTGGAAGCGGTCCAGCTCTTCCTGGCGTAGCTGCTCCAGGCTGGCTTTCATGCGCTGAATGAGGGGCGACACCATCATTTCCTTGGCCCAATCGTTGAGGCCGGCAATGCTTTCGCCGATGATGGCGCGCACCTGCGGCACGGCGGCCAAGCGGGTTTGCAGCGCGGCCGAAGCTTTGCTCTGGATGGCGTCGATGTTGTAGACCAGCACGCCGGGCACCTGCTCCACGTCGGCGGCGATGCTGCGGGGCACGCTCAGGTCGATAAAGAACTTGAAGCTCAGCACATCGAGGTGTTGCACCAGCTCTTTGGTGAAAAAGGGCTCGGCGCGGTTGATGGAGGAAATAATGACGTCGGCTTCCTTGAGGGCCGGCACCAGGTCTTCAAAATCCACAATGCGCATGTTGCACTCGGTGGCCAGTTCTTCGGCCTTGGCGCGGGTGCGGTTGCAAAGCGTCACTTCGCCAAAAGCCTTGCTGGCGGCCAGGTGGCGGCACACGTCGGCCCCAATTTCACCCAGGCCCACCACCAATACCTTGGGGTTGGCCACGTCGGCGGTCAATTCTTCTACCAATTCCAGAGCGGCGTAGCTCACCGAAGCGGCCCCATCGCGGAAGCTGGTTTCGGTCTGGACGCGCTTGTTGGTGAAGAAAACCGTGTGCAGCAGGCGGTGCAGGAAGGGGCCGGCTGCATCGGCATCGGCGGCCCACTGGTAGGCCGTTTTCACCTGGTTGCTGATTTGCAGGTCGCCCACCACCTGGGCGTCGAGGCCCATGGCGACTTCGAAAAGGTGCTGCACGGCCGCGTCGGCGTCGGGCAGCAGGTCGAAATAGGGGAGGAACTGGCCGATGTCGGCGCGGTCCTTCAGGTGGCCTAGGGCGAGGATAATTTCGCGGCTGCGGTCGTCCTCGGCGGCGTAGTACACCTCGGTGCGGTTGCAGGTGCTCAGCACGAGCAGGTCGGTCAGGGCCAGCTCATTGTGCAGCGTATTCAGGAAGCGGCGGCAGGCGGCCTCGTCCAGCGAAAGCAGCTCGCGGATGGCAAGCGGGGCTTTCTTGAAGGAGAGGCTGACGGCCTTGAACGGATGCGACATAGAGTAAATCGACACGAAATCGGACTACAAAATTACGGCAGGATTTCGGTAGGTTATCATAACAACCAACTCATAAGTAGGGTTCGGGCCGAAAGTTGACGAATATCAGGCTGCTGCAGCCCCGCAGCGGCCATCAGGCCGGGTAAGCTTGGGGAAGATGACGAAAGTCAGCTCGGAGCGGGGGCGGGGCGGCCGGAACCGCCCCGCCGGCCGCCGTGCGGGGGGCTTGTACCTTTGCGTCATGTCGCCCAAACTCCCACCCGCTGCTCATTCCTCACTCGTAACCAAGCCCGCCGGGGTTGCCTCACCAGCTGCGCCGGGCGCGGCCAACGCCACTCTGCCGGGCGCGGCCGACGAAACCGCCTCCCTCGAAGCCACCGAAGCGCTGGCGGCGCCCGCGCCGGCCGTCACCTCGCCCATGGCGTGGGTGCTGCTCCTGGTTCTGGCTTCCATTTGGGGCACGTCGTTCATTCTGATGAAGAAGGGGCTGGTGGTGTTTTCGGCCATGGAGCTGGGCGCTACCCGCGTCACGGTGGCGGCGCTGCTGCTGCTGCCGTTTGCCCTGCGCCACGTGGGTGGGGTAGAGCGTAGCCGCTTCAAGTGGCTGGCGCTGAGCGGGGTGGTGGGTACACTCATTCCGGCGTTCCTGTTTGCCTACGCCGAAACCCGGCTGGCCTCGGGGCTGGCGGGCGTGCTCAATGCCCTCACGGTGGTGTTTACGCTGCTGGTGGGGGCGCTGCTGTTTGGGCAGCGGCTCACGGGGCTGCGGGTGCTGGGCATCGCGCTCGGGCTGGTGGGCACCGTGGTGATGCTGCAGCTCGGCGGCAGCGGCGGCGATGCCACGCCCGCCGGCGAGGGCAACGCCTGGTACGGCATCTATATTCTGGTGGCTACGATGGGCTATGGGCTGAGCGTGAACGTTATCAAGTACAAGCTGGGCGGCATGACGCCGGTGGCCGTGACGTCGGTGCTGCTGCTGCTGATTGGCGGGCCGGCGGTGGCCTACCTGCTGCTCGGCACGGGTTTCGTGCACAAGCTGGCTACCGTGCCGGGAGCGTGGGCGGCGTTCGGCTACATCGCGCTGCTGGCCACCATGAGCACGGCCGTGGCCATGGTGCTGTTTAATAAGCTTATTCAACAATCCACCGCCCTGTTTGCTTCGTCAAGCACCTACCTCATTCCCATTGTGGCCCTGGCCTGGGGCGCGCTCGATGGTGAGGCGTTCAACCTGTGGCACTTCGCCGGTATGGTGGTGATTCTGGCTGGCGTCCTCATCATTCACCGGGCACGCTAAGCTGCCAGCTTACAAAAATGGCCCTGGGCCAACTATTTGTTGAAATGCCGCATCTATCTAGCAAAAAGTCGTTTACCCCGGCAGTAAGGCCGGGTTTCCCTGGTTTCTTACACTTGCTGATTTCATGAAACTACCAGTTACTCTCTTATGCAGCCTGCTGAGCATCGCCACTGCTTCGGCCCAAGCCACCTACCGCTTTGGCGTGCGGGCGGGCGGCAACTACGCCACCACGACCGAAAAAAGCGCTACTTTCACTTCTTACGGTAACGCCACGGCTGCCTATCACAAGTCGCCCCTTTTCGCGGGGCAGATTGGGGTGGTGCTGGAAGCACGCTGGAACAAGCTAGCGTTTCAGCCCGCCCTGCTGTTTTCGCAAAAGGGTACGCTCATCGACGCCGACCTGATGTCCATCGACCCGGCCACGGGGTATTTCCAACGGCGGGTGGGTCAAACCACGGCCCGCTACAACTGGCTGGAACTGCCCCTGAACCTAGTGTATGACCTGCCCGGACAATTGGGCCTGCACGTATTTGCTGGGCCTTATGTGGCCGTAGGCGTGGGAGGAAAGGCTATTTCCGAAGTTTACAACTCGACCAACGACCCCAACAACCCAGCGCAAATCCCCTACACCAAGTTTGGCGATAAGATTGAGTATGACCTGTCGGATGCTACGCTGGCCATAACGGCTTTTTCTATTCGCGGTTTTTATTCGCGCCGGGTCGATGCCGGTTTCAACGCGGGGGTGGGCTACCGGCGCGGGCCGGTGCAGGTGCAAGCCGGCTACGGACTAGGGCTGGTGAATCTTTATTACGACAAAGCCGCTGACCGGTACAACAGTAGCAGCGGCTACAACCGCGTCGCGCAACTTACCGCCACCTATTTCTTCAATTAAGCCGCGGCGTAAGAGGGGGTGCAGAAAGCAGCTTTAGTGTGTGGCATCCATTGGTCATCAGTTTCTTACTCGTTCCCATACGGCCATTCCTGAAACCGGGCGGGCAGGCCGGCGGCGCGGGCATTGGCGCGCACATAGGCCAGTAGCCGCGCCAGCTCGGCGGCGTCCTGCACGGCGTACTCGAACCAGCCCACCTGCCAGAACTCGGCTTCGGGGGGCAGCTTGGGGCGCACCAGGCGGCGGCAGGCAGTGCCGGTGCGCAGGTGCAGCAGGTCCATGGCTTTGGCGAAAGACAGGCGGCTGGCTGCGGGCAGGTGAAGCACGAAGTGTACGTGGTTGGGCAGAATAGCGAAGCCGTGCACCACGAAACCAGTTTCCTCCAGCATCATGATTTCGCCGGCCAACACCTCCGCTATTTTCTCGTTTTCGAAGTACACCGGGCCGATGGGCGCACGGTCGAGCACGGCGTCGAACCGGGCAAAAAACTGCTTCTGGGCGCGTGGGTGGTCGGTGCCGGCCTCCTGAGCTTGCTGGAGCAGGGCCTCTAGCTCGCGGCCCGTAGCGGCCGGAATGGTGCCGTGCAGGCGGAAAGTGAGGAAGCGCGTTTCGCCGGGAGCCATGTTTGAGCGGTAGGTCGGAGACGGGAGAATATCCGTTCTTTCGAAGGTAGCGCCTGCTGTTAATTACTTGCCGCCGACGCATCTTTGGGCGTGCCGGCGTGCGCGCCGTATCAACAACTCCTTTCCCAGGCAGCAGCGCTACGCTTTGCGCTGCTGCATCCTATCAGCAGCTACCGTCCCGTCTTCCCGGGCACGCACCATGCATACGCTACTAATCGACGACGACGAAATTGCCGTTTTCCTAACCGAGCGCCTGCTCCGGCGCGAAAATTTTTCCGACGACATTGCCGCCATCGGCAGCGGGGCCGAAGCCCTGGCTTTTCTGCAAAAAGCCTCCGTCGAAGAGCTGCCCCGCGTTATTTTTCTCGACCTGAACATGCCCGAGATGGACGGCTGGGAACTGCTCGACGCCCTGCAGCCCCTGCAGGCCCGGCTGCGCGGGCGTTGCCACATCTACATCCTCACCTCGTCGCTGGCGCACGCCGACGCGGCTCGGGGACAGGCCAGTGGCCTCGTGGCCGGCCTCATCCGCAAGCCCATCGACCGCGACCAGATTCTGGCCGTGCGCGCCCAGCTGACGCCGCGGCCGGGCCCGGAATAACGTTGGGCGGCCATTACACGGCCAGCGGGGCGGCGAGGCTGGGTAGCTCCATGTAGAACGTAGTGCCCTGATTCTCGGCGCTTTCCACCCAGATAGTGCCATTGTGCAGCCGCACCAGCGTTTGGATGAGGTGCATGCCGAGGCCGGTAGTTTTCTCGCCGCGCAGGCCCGGCCGGCGGGCCTTGGTGAAGCGGTCGAACAGCACGGGCAGCAGCGCGGCCGGAATGCCGATGCCGTCGTCGGCCACGGTTACCAGCACGGTGTGGGCGCGCTGCTCCACGCGCACCGTAATGTGGCCGCCCTCGCGGGTGAACTTAATGGCGTTCGACATCAGGTTGTTGATGACCTGCAGGAACTTGTTGTTGTCGATTTCGACAAACAGCGTGGCCTGCGCGGGCTCGAAATGGAAGTGCTTGGCCACCAGATGCTCGCCTTGCTGGTAGGTTTCCACCACCTGGCGCAGGGCCAGCACCAGGTCCACGCGCGTGCGCTTGAGCTCCACGCTGGCCGAATCCATGAACTCGCCGTCTACAAAGTCGCGGATGAGGTTCACGCTGTCGCGGCAGGTATCGCGCATGATGCCCAGCATTTTCTGCACTTGCGGGTCGTTCAGCGGCCGGGTTTTCTCGCCAATGTATTCGGCCAGCTGCTGGAGCATGTTGAACGGCCCGGCCAAATCGTGCGACAGGATTTCCAGCGTGGTGTTCTTCTTGGCCATGTACTTGTCGGCGTTGCGGATGTACTCCTGCTCCACGGTTACGTCGTTCACGGTGCCGGACAGCAGCGTCTGGCCATCGGGCGTGGCCGAGCGGTGGGCCCGCACGCACAGCCAGCGCCGGGGCACGTCGGGGCGGGGCTGCACGCGTAGCAGCAACTCGTCGTGGAGCTGGCCGGCGGCCAGCTCGGCAAAGCATTTGCGGGCGTAGGTCTGGTCCTCGGCGGGCAGGTAGCTCAGCAGGCGCGGCAGGTCGGCGTCCACGTTTGCGCGCGGGTGGCCGGGAAAAAGCCGCTCATAAGCCGCGCTCAGGTACAGCATCCGGCCCATGCTCACGTTGTAGATGAAGGAGGCGTGTTGGCTGTCTTCGAGCAGGTACTGAAACGGTTCCGGAAGAGGTGCCAGCATGGAAGTGAAGTAGAAAAAGTTAGACAAGGCGCCGCGTCCGCAACTGAAGGAGGCAAAGTCTTGATTCCCGAAGTTTCGAAATATAGCAGGAAGGCCGACAACGCTCCGCTGTCGCCAGGGGTCCTCCGTGCTGCGCTGTTGCATCAGCAAGTTACGCTATTTGTCGCCGAGTGGCTTTTGCCCCGGAAGCCGGTTTGGCATCCGGCACATAATCAGCAAAAAGGGCCGCTGGCGCAAAACGCCGCAGCCCTTTTTAGGGGAAATAGCCGGCGGTGGGTGCCTACGCCGCCACCGGCGGCGCGCCGGCTTGTCCCAGCTTGGAATGCTTATACCCGTAGCCGAAGTACACGGCAAGCCCAATCAGTAGCCACACAAAGAACAAGGTCCAGTTGCTGATGCCCAGCTCGGTCATCAGGTACAGGTTGATGAGCAAGCCCAGCGTGGGCAGCAGCGATAGTTTCTTGCGGAACGACAAGATGCTCAGGGCGATGCAGAACAGGAAGAACACCAGCGTCGGAATCTGGTGGGCGAAGCCGCCCGTCACTTTGCCGCTCACGGCATCGGTTTGGAGCCAGCCGTGCGCGCCGCTCACGTCGAGCATAAACTCGTGGTTGCTGGCCGCGTTGTAGCGCACCACCAGCCAGGCGCCCACCGCCAGAATAAGCGGCACCAGCCACTGCCCGTTGATGTAGGGCACCTTGAAGCGGGCCTCGGAACGGCCGTAAGGGTCAATAATCAGGATGCCGCCGCACACCAGCGCAAACGCGAACAGCGTGCCGATGCTGGTGAGGTCGACCACCAAATCCATGTTGAGCACCAGGGCCGGCACGGCCACGAAAAAGCCCGTGACAATGGTGCTGAACGACGGCGTATGAAAGCGCGGGTGAATGCGCGAAAAGATGGACGGCAGCAGCCCGTCGCGGCTCATGGTGAGCCAGATGCGCGGCTGGCCCAGCTGAAACACCAGCAGCACCGAAGCCATGGCAAACACCGCACTCACCGCCACCAGGCCCGACAAACGCGGCAGGCCCACCTTGGCAAATACGAAGGAGAGCGGGTCGCCCACGCCCAGCTCCTTATACGAAACCATGCCCGTAAGCACCAGTGTGATAACGACGTACAGCACCGTGCAGATGATGAGGGCGTACATCATGGCCTTGGGCAGGTCGCGCTGCGGGTTCTTGCATTCTTCGGCCGTGGTGGAAATGGCATCGAAGCCGATGTAGGCGAAAAACACGGCCGACACGCCCTTGAGCACGCCGCTCACGCCATTGGGGGCGAAGGGCGTCCAGTTGGCGGGCTGCACGTAGAACGCGCCCACCGCGATGACGATGAAGACGACAATCAACTTCAACAAAACCAGTAGGTTGGAAGCGTTTTTGCTTTCCTTGATGCCTACGTACACCAGCGCCGTGATGAGGACGGTGATGACGAAGGCCGGCAAATCCATGACCATGTGCAGGCCGCCAAACAGCGCGGGCGCCTGCGTCCAGGCCTTGTAACCGTCGAGTTGGGCCGGCGACACAGCGGCCAAAGCGTCAGCCAGCGGCTTGCCCTGCTCGGTGAGGGCCGTGACGGCCGCGTAGCCCGCGTGGCCGGTTTGGGTACCCATCGTGAGCCAAAGCGGCAGGTGCAGCCCGATGCCATCGAGCAGCCCGGTGAAGTAGTCGGACCAGGAAATGGCCACCACAATGTTGCCCACCGCGTATTCCATAATCAGGGCCCAGCCGATAATCCAGGCCGCCAGCTCGCCGAAGGAGGCGTAGGCGTAGGTATAGGCCGAGCCGCTGACCGGAATGGTGGCCGCAAACTGCGCGTAGCACAGTGCCGAAAATGCGCAAGCCACGGCCGTGAATACAAACAGCAGCGACACCGCCGGGCCGCCGTCCAGACTGGCCTTGCCGATGGTGCTGAAGATGCCGGCCCCGATGATGGCCGCAATGCCCAGGGCCGTGAGGTCGCGCACGGTGAGGTGGCGGGCCAGGCCGCCGGCGGAGGCGCCCTCGTGGTCGGCCGGTGGGTTTTGCAGGATGGCCGCAATGGTTTTGCGGCGGAAAAGAGACGTGGAAGAACGCATGAAAGGTGAGCGGAACGGGTTTGAAGGGCAAAAGATAGCGCCCCGGCGCGGGTTATCGGCCCGCCGCCCGCCCGGGCCTTACCAGTACGCCGGGTTCAGAAGGCCTTGCAGCAGCGTCCCGCCCACGTTCAGAACGGCCGAGCTGCGGCCCACCTGCATCGGAATGCCCACCGAAAAAGCCCCCAGCCCGCCGTAGCTGCCATAGGGTAGCATGCCAAGCGGCGCATTGCGCGCCGCCAGCGGCGCAAACCCCGCGTTGGTGGGCAGGCCGGCCGCATCGAGCCCGGCGAGCTGGCCGGCGCCGTAGGTGGGCAGGCGGTAGGGCGCGAAGGTGTACTGCACGTAGGGCCGCAGCTTGCCAGCCGTGCGGCTGCCCAGCTGGTAGCGCAGAAACGGCTGCGCACCGTAGCCGTAGCTGCCGGTGGCGGGCAGGGGCGAGTAGGCCCCTACTACATACGTCCCCGTCAGGAAATGGCCTTTGCTGGGCGTCGCCGGCGCCGGCACTTCCAGCCCAACGGTGGTAGTCGTGCCCGATTGGGCGTGGCCCAGCGTGGGCAGTAGCAGTAGCGTCAGGGCGGCGATGGAGGAAGAGGTAGGCATAGGGCGAAGGAACAGCGGTTTGGCAATGACCAAGATACACTATTTTGGATGAGAAGGTGTGCAGTTTGCGCCGGCCGGGCATCAAGGAGAAAACCCGGTGTTTATGCGTTCTGCTCCCGTCCTCCACATCCCGCAGCCCTGCTCCGAAAGCTGGGCCGCCATGACGCCCACGACTGCTGGCCGCCACTGCACCGCCTGCCAGAAAACGGTGGTCGACTTCACCCAAAAAACCGATGCCGAAATCCTGGCCCTGCTGGCCGGTGCCGCGGGCGGCCGCACCTGCGGCCGTTTCGCGGCGGGGCAGCTTGGGCGGCCGTTGCAGCGCGCCGCCCCGGCTGCCCCAATGCCAGCCCGCTGGCGCACCTGGCTGGCGGCGGCCGTGGCCCTGTGGGCCGTGCGCGAAGGCGTGGGCACGGCAGCCAAGGCGCAGGCCCCCGCCGAGTGGCGCGCCCGCTACTGGGGTGGCCCCGTGCCGGCCGCACCGGCAGCTGAGGCGAAAAACGCAATGGAACGCATAGACCGCCCAACCGAGTCGCAGAGCAGCATGATGGGTGATACTACACTGGTGTCCGCAAATCTGGCTGCGCCGCTGCCGGTTTCTAAAGCTACCCAGGCGCTGGTGCTGCGGGGCGTCGTGACCGACGTTGCGACGAACCAAGGATTGCCAGGTGCCGTCGTTCTGGTGAGGGGCGCCGAATTGGGAGCGAGTACTAATGCTGACGGGGTCTTTGAGTTGACACTGCCTGCTCAATTTGCCGGCGAAGATTCCATATGTTTTGTGGTGCGTTTTATCGGCTATGAAACACAGGAGCACACACTGGCCAGAGCAGAAATGAGCCCAAGCCAAAGGTTCCAACTTGGAACAGCTACTTCGATGGGGCTGCCTGAAATATTGGTATTGCCGCCTGCTCCCTGGCACCCGCGCAGCTTCTACTACTGGGGTAAATACTGGCTCACACGCCCCTTCCGGCGCAGCTAAGCCGCCAAAAACGCTACATTAGCCCCATGACTACCAGCCCCGCCCTCCGCATTCCGCAGCCCTGCCCCGAAAGCTGGGCCGCCATGACGCCCACCGCCCAGGGCCGCCACTGCGCCGTGTGCGCCACCGAAGTGGTCGATTTCACCCGCATGAGCGAGGCCGAGGTGCTGGCGTTTCTGGCGGCGCGCGGCGGACAGCGGGTGTGCGGGTTGCTGGCCGCCCCGCTCACGCCCCGGCCCGCCGCGCGGCTGCAAGGCCCCCGGCGCTGGTTGTGGGCCGCGCTGGCGTTACTGGGCTGGCACCCGGTGGCCTCCTGCGCCAGCAAGCCGCCGCAGGCGCCGCCCTCCACGCCCGCCGCCGCCGTGGCCGACCCGGCCGCCTCGCAGAAGTCCGTTGTTATCCGGGGTCAGGTGCTGGATGGCGAGAAGGGCCCCGGCGTGGTGGGTGCGTTTGTCTTCATCAATAAGACCGAATTCGGCGCCACTACCGACGAAAACGGCCGCTTTGAGCTCGTGCTGGCCGCCAATTGGGCGCCCGTGAAAGCGGGCTCCCTTACGCTGCACGTGCAGGGCAACCCGTTTGAGCTCAAGCCCCAGGACGTGCCCGTGAACCTGCGCACAGCCGTGCAGCCCATCGAACTCAAAATCAAGCTGCAGTCGACCGAAGGCCGGGGCCATATTATGGGCCGCCTGGTGCCGCCCGTGCCGCCCGTGGCCCCGCCGCGGGGCTGAGCATTTCGATAGTGCCTTAGGGCTTCATTGCTAATGCCTTGCGTAGTACATTTGGCGCATGCCCGAAACGACTATTCGCCTTCCCAAGCCCTGCCATGAAAGCTGGGCCGCTATGACGCCCACCGCTACCGGCCGCCACTGCGCCAGCTGCCAGGAAACCGTGGTGGATTTCACCCGCATGAGCGAAGCCGAAGTGGTGGCGTTTTTGCAGCAACACCCGGGCGTGAGTTGCGGCCGGTTTCGGGGAAGCCAGCTCGACCGGCCTTTGCTGGCGCCGGCCCGGGCGGTGGGCGGCTGGCGGCGCTGGTGGGGCGCCACGCTGGCGCTGCTGGGGCTGGGTGCATTGGCGGCCCCAAAGGCGCAGGGGCAAGCCGCGCCAGCCGCCTATTGGGGCGGGCCGGTGCCCCAAAATCAAGTGCAACCGACAAAGGTTGGAACAACAGCAGCGGGACTGGCGGCCGGGCGTGTCGATTCAGTAGGAGGCGACAATGCAAGGCTGCGGGACGGTTCCTTGCTCACCATCAATGGCGTTGTGTACGATGCGCATGGCCGGCCTCGGGAAGGCATCGAAGTGGGCTTGTCGTCGGCGTTGCCCGATGATTTTGTCACGACCACCGATGCGCAGGGAAGGTTTCAGTTGGTGGTGCCTATTGAAGGCCTCGGCGAAGAGCCAGCGGTTACGGCCTATCACTGGGAGCGGGTAGGGTGGCATTACCAGCTGGCCAGCGCCGACATTGACAAGACCAGCCAAAAATCCTACGTGCTTCACCTGAAGAACCGAATGAAAAGAAGAAGTCATTCGGTGGGGAAGTTCCGCTAACAACCGCCTCCGGCAAACCTTTCGGCCCCGAAAAGCCTTCTCAAGGGGTATGAAATTCCTGCGTTTCGCCCTGCTGCTCACGGTTGCTACTGCCTGCTCCATCCTCAAGCCTACTACCAAGAACGACCTTTTCCCCGGCCGTGCCCAGCTGCCGCTGGAAGAAGCGCCGCACGTAAATAACTCGCTGGAATGGTGGTACTTCACTGGGCATTTGAAGGACGTGAAAACGGGCGAGAGCTTCGGCGTGGAGTATGTCTTCTTCCACTTCAACCCCGACGGCAAGCAGGACTACCAGATGGTGCACTTCGCCCTCACCAACCCGCAGACGCAGCAGTTTCGCTACGACTACTTCCTCGGCAAGCTGCCGCAACCGCTGGCTGCCACGCTGCCCATCAGCCTCGCCCAGCCTAAGGCCGCCCAAACCTGGACGCTCACCGGCCAGGAGGGCGCCTATCAGCTGCAGGCCCGCATGGCCAACCAGGCCGGCCAGGCCATCAGCCTCACCACCACGCCCGCCAAGCCCGTGCTACTGCACGGCGGCACCGGCTACGAGCAATACGGCCCCGTGGCCCAGGCCGGCTACTATAGCTACCCGCGCCTGGCCGCCACCGGCACCATTGAAGTGGCCGGCAAAACGCACGAAGTGACCG
Source organism: Hymenobacter convexus (assembly GCF_030580955.1). GTDB lineage: Bacteria > Bacteroidota > Bacteroidia > Cytophagales > Hymenobacteraceae > Hymenobacter. The sequence continues at coordinate 406,744 of NZ_JAUQON010000001.1, forward strand.
GCGAGCTGTGGTACGACCGCCAGTGGAACTGCGGCGGCGTGAACAAGAAAAACGTGGCCTGGGACTGGCTCAGCCTGCAGCTCGACGAGCCCCGCGAGGAGCTGATGCTTTACACCGTGCACGATACCCAGACCGGCCAGCACATCGGCGGCGGCTCGCACTTCGGCGCCAAAGGCGAAAACCTGCACCTCGCCGAAACCGATTTCAAGCTGGAGCCCATCACATACTGGACCAGCCCAACCTCAAAGAAAAAATACCCCGCCACCTGGCACATCAGCGTGCCCGGCAAAGGCTACGAACTGACCGTGACGCCGCTAGTGCCCAACCAGGAGCTCAACCTGCGCGTCTTCAAAGTGCTGAACCTGCGCTACTGGGAAGGTATGTGCCGCGTGACGGGCACCCGCCACGGCCAGTCCGTGACGGGCAACGCCTACGTAGAAATCACGAATAGGTAGTCGTAGCGCGGACTTTTAGTCCGCGAATAAGAACGTTACTATTTCGCGGACTAAAAGTCCGCGCTACTGGTTTAGCACCACCCGGAAGGTGGTGCCTCTCCCCAGCTCGCTCCATTTCACGAAGAGCTGGCCTTCGTGGTAGTTCTCGATGATGCGCTTGGCCAGGGCCAGGCCCAGGCCCCAGCCGCGCTTTTTGGTGGTGAAGCCGGGCATGAACACGCTTTCCATCTTGTTTTTGGGAATGCCCTTGCCGGTGTCGGTGATGTCGACGGCGACCTGGCGGGGCGGGGTGCCGCGCCGGTACCAGGTGCGGCGCGTGCGCACGCGCCGCAGGTGCAGCGTGATGGAGCCGCGCCCGTCCATGGCGTCCACCGCGTTTTTGCAGATGTTTTCGATGACCCAGTCGAACAGCGGCACGTTGATGCGGGCGGGTGTGTCCATCGGCAGGTCGGATTCAATCTTGAACACGACCTTTTTCGATACCCGGCTTTGCAGGTATTCGATGGCGTTGCGGGTGGTCTGGTACAGGTTTTCGTCCTTCAGCACCGGCACGGAACCGATGTTGCTGAACCGCTCGGTGATGATTTCGAGGCGGCGGATGTCCTTGCCCAGTTCCTCCACAATGGGCTCGTTCTTGAAGCGGTCGGAGTCGCGCAGGTAGTTCTGCCAGCCTACCAGGCTGCTGAGCGGCGTGCCCAGCTGGTGGGCCGTTTCCTTGGCCAGGCCCACCCACACGCGGTTTTGCTCGGCCCGGCGCGAGGAGCTGAACGCGAAGTAGGCAATGATGGCCAGGCAGCCGATGACTACCAACTGCACCAGCGGGTAGGTGCGCAGCTGCCGCAGCAATTCCGAGTCGCGGTAGAAAATGTAGTTGCGCGCCCCGGCCCCCAGCTCCACTATAATGGGCGGGTGCAGCAGCTTCATCTTGGCCAGCTCCTGCTGTAGCACGGCCATCGAATCGGCTTCGGGCAGGTGCAGTGGCATGTCAATATTCTTGGCGCTGACGACGTTGGTGCCATCGGTGAGAATTACCGGAATAGTCGTATTTCCGTTGATGATTTGGTCGAAAATGAACGGATTGATGGTTTCCGAATTGACGGTAAATTGCTGTGCTTTAGCATACAACTGAATCTGCTGCTGCTCGCGCTCGGCCACCCGCTTCACCAGCAAGTTGGTGTAGATGACGGTGGCCGCGCCGATGAGCAGCGCCAGCACCGCAATCAGGATTTTGATGCGGGTTTTCTTTTCGTAAATCGGAATCATGTAATTGTTAGAAAGAACGTCATGCCGCAAAACGTCATGCAGAGCGCAGCGAAGCATCTTGCCCGCCACCACTAATCAATGCCGTTTCAACGATTGAGTTAGCAGTGGCGGGCAAGATGCTTTGTTGCGCTCTGCATGACGTTCAGATTTCAAGCGAGCCAACTGCCTCAGCCCACCAGCACGGCGTCGCTGTTGGCAATTTCCTGCAGAATCTCATATACCTCGGCCGGCGTGCCCACGTCCACCAGGCGGGTGCGCCAGGCTTTGGCGCCCTCCAGGCCGCGGAAATAATGCGCGTAGTGGCGGCGCATTTCGAAAACGCCCACTTTCGGGCCTTTCCACTCCACGCTGCGGTCGAAGTGCATCTGGCACATGGCCACGCGCTCTTCGAGGGTGGGCGGGGCCAGGTGCTGGCCGGTGGCCACGTAGTGCTTCACTTCGCGGAAAATCCAGGGGTAGCCGATACTGGCCCGGCCAATCATCACGCCATCCACGCCGTAGCGGTTTTTATATTCGAGGGCTTTTTCGGGCGAGGTGATGTCGCCGTTGCCGAAGATGGGGATTTTGATGCGCGGGTTGTTTTTGATGCTGGCGATGAGGCGCCAGTCGGCCTCGCCCTTGTAGAGTTGGGCGCGGGTGCGGCCGTGCACCGTGAGGGCCTGGATGCCCACGTCCTGCAGGCGCTCGGCCACTTCTTCCACGTTTTTGGTGCCCTCGTCCCAGCCCAAGCGGGTTTTCACGGTCACGGGCAAGTGGGTGTGCCTAACGACGGCGGCCGTCATGGCCACCATTTTGGGGATGTCCTGGAGCAGGGCGGCGCCGGCGCCGCGGCAGGCCACCTGCTTCACCGGGCAGCCGTAGTTGATGTCGATGAGGTCGGGCCCGGCCTCGGTGCTGATGGCCGCGCACTCGCCCATCGTCTCCACGTCGGAGCCGAACAGCTGGATGCCGATGGGCCGCTCGTAGTCGAATACGTCGAGCTTTTTGCGGCTCTTGGCCGCGGCCCGGATGAGCCCTTCCGAGGAAATAAACTCGGTGTACATCAAGTCGGCCCCGTTGGCCTTGCACACGGCGCGGAAGGGCGGGTCGCTCACGTCCTCCATGGGCGCGAGGAGCAGGGGGAAGTCGGGGAGGGTGATGTTGGGACCTATTTTGACCACGGGGATATCGGGTTTTTTAGCGGATTATTAGGAACGTCATGCTGAGCTTGTCGAAGCATCTCTACCGCTTCGGTGCAACGGCATTGATTACTTATGCGGTAGAGATGCTTCGACAAGCTCAGCATGACGTTCACAAAACTCAATCGTCAAGCCTAAGTTAAAAACTGCGGTAAATTTACGCCCTTCCCAACTTGTACCCCGCCATGAAAGGTTTCCTGTCCCGCACGCTGCACCCCGGCTTGCAGATTTTGTTTCTGCTGGTCTTCATGGTGGTTTGCCTCTGCGTGGCCTACGCCGTGATATTTGCCTGGGGGCTGGGCGGCTTTGGGCTGTCGGTGGGCGGAATGATGGCCGCCCTGCAGCGCCCCACCGAGGCGCCCGACGGCTGGGGCATCCTGATGATGGTGCAGGGCGTGACGCTGGGGCTGGTGTTTGGGGGCGGCGCGCTGGCGCTGGCCTCGGCAATGGGCTACGGCTGGGCCGAGTATTTCAGCCCGCGCCGGCTGGGGGCGGGCTGGTGGCTGCTGGCGGCGGGCGCGCTCATCCTCGTCATCATGCCGCTGATGTCGGTGGTCATTGCGTGGAACGCGGGCGCGCATTTCCCGGCCGCGCTGCACGATTTTGAGGGGTGGGCCCGGGCCAGCGAAGACCGCGCCGCCGTGCTCACCAAATTTCTCACCCGGTTCAACTCCGGGACGCGGTTCCTAGTGGGCGTCGTCGTCATTGCGCTGGTGCCGGCCGTGGCCGAGGAGCTGGTGTTTCGGGGCGTGATTCAGAAAAACCTGGTGCGCTGGTTTTCGCCGCACGTAGGCGTGTGGCTGGGAGCGGCCATCTTCTCGGCCATTCACATGCAGTTTTTTGGGTTTGTGCCGCGCTTCCTGCTGGGACTGGTGCTGGGGTATCTCTACCTCTGGAGCGGCAATATTCTGGTGAGCATGGCGGCGCACTTCACCCAAAATGCCTTCCAGCTGCTGCTGGTTTACCTCACCCAGCGCGGCCAGTTCGGCTGGGGCTTCGATGCCGATTCCAACGAGGCGCTGCCGTGGTGGCTGGTGTTGCCTTCGGCGCTGCTCACGGCGGGGCTGCTCTACGTGCTGCACCAGCGCCTGACGGCCGCCGCCGTGGCCCCACCTACCCAGATGCTCACCCTCAGCAGCGAGGGCGTAAAAAGGACAGTGTAGAGACGCAATGCTTTGCGTCTCGTCGTTGAACGACCGGAGCCGCGTCATCTGTATTCTTAAACCGCGCAGTCTAAACAACATCAGCAACGACGAGACGCAAAATATTGCGTCTCTACCGCAAGACTTCTCATCCTTTCTCCCTTCCACTTTGCCCGACTCTACACCTCCGCTTCCCACCGAAACTTCCGCCGAAAAAGCCGGCCCCAGCAACCTGCAACTGCGCATCACTTGGGGCGTCATTGGCGCCGCGCTGCTGCTGGGCAGCGTCTGGTTCAGCCCCTGGACGTTCGGACTGTTTTTCGCTGCTGTGCAGGCCGTGATGCTGTGGGAGTTTTACCGCATGATGCGGGCGGGCGGCTTCGCGCCGGCCACGTGGTTTGGGGTGGGAGTCAGCCTTGTGCTCTTCGGAGGTGTCTTATTTGGCACGTATTACATGATGGGCGACAGCATTATTTCGCTGGCGCCGTCCGACGGTTCACCTGCGGGAGACAAGCTTGCGGAGCATATCACCTCGTCCTTCTGGCAATCGCAAACTTGGCTGACAATGTTTGCCATTCCCGGCGCCTTGCTCACTGCGACGACGGTGTTGCTACTGATTCGGGAAATGTTTCTCTGGCCCAAATACATCCAGCCCTTTACCAATGTAGCTTCCACGCTTACCGGCCTGCTCTATGTGAGCGTGCCCATGACGGCACTGATTGTTGTGGCCTTTCATCCGGGGGGCTACGATTACCGCCGCATCTTCGGCCTGCTCTTCCTCATCTGGGCGTCCGACATCGGCGCCTACGCCGTGGGGCGGGCCATCGGCAAGCACAAGCTGGCCCCCAAAATCTCGCCCGGCAAAACCTGGGAAGGCTGGGCCGGTGGCTTCGCCATGACCTTGCTGGTAGGCTGGGCCATCGGCTTCATGCTGCCCGATATGCCGCTCACGCACCGCCTGGTGGCGGCCGGCGTGGTGGCCGTGTTCGCGCCGCTGGGCGATTTGGCCGAGTCCATGCTTAAGCGCAGCGTGGGGGTGAAGGACTCGGGCAGCATCATGCCCGGCCACGGCGGCCTGCTCGATAGGTTCGACGCGTTTCTGCTGGTGCTGCCGGTACTGGCGCTGCTGCAACTACTGGCGGGGTAGGCTGATGCGAGGCCGCAATAAAAAAGCCCCGCTGTCTGATTGGCAGCGGGGCTTTTTTATTACGGCCTCAATTTTTATTCCACCACCAGCTTCTTCACCACCGTGCCCAGGTCCGTGGTCAGGCGCAGGGAATACACTCCGACGGCCACCTCGCCGAGCGGCAGCGTGTGAACAACTGCGCCAGCAGGCAACACCTGCTGGCGTACCACGCGGCCCAGGGCATCCACCAGCGTAGCCGTCACGGGCTGGCGGCTCAGGCTTAGCGGCAGCTCAATATTTACCTGTTTAGTAGCCGGATTGGGGTACAGGGCCACCTGCCGGGCCAGGGCCGCCGGTGCGGTAGCCAATACTTGTAGTTCCCCAAATACCAGTTCGAAGCGCGTAGTATTAAGCGTCGCCGCGTTGGCCACCGTGAAGTGGTAGCTGGGCTGCTGGCGCAGGTCGGTGAGGGTGCCAAGCTGCAGGTCGCGCAGGTATACGGGCACGGTGCTCAGGTTGAGCATTTCACTGACATTGAAAGTATAAGTGCCCGCGGCCGACACGCCCACGGCCAGCGGCACCACGCGCGGGGCCGGGCCCAATTCGGGCTGGCCGTCGATGCTGAGCTGGCGGCCGGCCTGACTGGTGGCTAGGTTGAGGCCCGAGGGGTTGGGTAGCTTCTCGGCATCGAAGGAACGGTCGAAGCCGCTGGTGGCGCCGCGTTCGAAATACACGGTGGTTTCATCGGCGAGCGGGCTGCCGACACCTTGCAGAGTGAGGCGCAGCAGCGGCCGGGTTTCGGCCGTTGTGCGCTGAAAAGTCGTGCCGTTGGCCACTGTCAGGCGCTGGCTGTTGCGGAACGTGAGGCTGGCCGAGTTCTGGCCGGCCGCCACGCGGGCAAAAAAGCCTTGGCCCACCGGCAGCACCGGGTTGCCCACGTTGTTGACGTAGCTGCGGTACTGGCCCGCATATTGGCCAGTGCTGGCGTACACGTAAATAGCGTCGTCGAGGCCGGTGCGGTCGGCCGCATCTACCAAAGAGTAGTCGAGCGGGGCAGGGTAGGGGTTGCCCAGCAATTGCCAGCCGCCATCGGCAAAGCTGGGGCGGGTGCTGCTGAGGGCCAGCGTCAGCGGGCCATTATTGAGCGTCCCCCGAAAATCGACCAATTCCCCGGCCCCGATGTTCACCGTGTAGCCCCGGCCCACGGCCAAAGCGTCACCGGGCGCGGCGGGCGAGAAGAAGCCTTTATCGAACGCAGTAGTGGAATTGGTGAGAGCCAGACGGCTGTCGTCGTAGCCATACACCGTGGGGAAGGGCGTCACGCTGTTGGGCACGGCGGCCGAGTTGTAGGCCGCGTTCAGCACCGGCGCAAAGCCGCCGCCGTTGGCCGCCGTGTTCAGGTCGGCCACGGTGGTGCTTTGCACCGGCGAGGCATAGTGGCGGTAGCCCAGGCCGGGGTTTAGGCTCGGGTCGATGGCGCGCTGCACCGTCACGGTGCCATTCACCACGCCGCCGCTGTTCACCACCAAGCCGTCGTTAGCCACGCCGCTGCTCACGCTGGAAAGCAGCGTCAGCCGCTGACCGTTGGTGGTCAGGTTGCCCAGCAGCGTGAGGGCGCCCTGGAAGCTGGTAGGCGTGCCCAGGCTGGCCCCGGCAGCGCCGATGCTCAGGCCTTGCACCCGCAGCGAGCTACTGCCGCCCAGCACCTGGCTGGCGCTACCGGTGGTGGCCAGCGTGCCGCCGGTGGCCGTCCAAGTGCCGTTGTTGGTCAGGTTTCCTGTCAAACTCAGGGTGCCGCCGCTCTGCGTGAGCGAGGCGCCGCTGCTCACCACCAGAGCGCGGGCCACGGCCGCGCCGGTGCTCAGTTCCGGGAAGCGGGTAACTGCTACGCTCGGAATGAAGGCGTCGAGGGTGGACACCGGCACGCCGCCGGTCCAGTTGCCGGCCGTGAGCCAGTCGGTGCCCGCCGCGCCGGTCCACAGGTTGGCGTATTCGTAGGCGCCCACGTCGGGGGCGCTGCCGGTGTAGGTGAAGCTGGTGGGGTAGTTGGCGGTGGTACCCGCGTCAATGAGGGCGCTGCCAGGGGCCAGGCGCAAGGTCTGGATGATGGGCAGGCTGCCGTCGGCCTGGCGCGGCGACCGCAGCAAGGTGGTATCAATGCTGAGAAAGTCGCTGGAGCTGACTGTTACGCCCACGCTGTTGGGCGCAAACGTGTTGTGGTCGACGGTACTCGTGGTGGGGTCGCAGTTGGTGAGGTCGGCGCCTACCACGGCCGGGCTGTAGCTGATGTTGTTCTGCACGATGTGGCCGTAGCCGGGCACGTCGGTATTCGTTGCCAGGCTGGCATTGCTGCGGTTCAGCATGTTGTAGTTGGCGCTGCTCGAACCGCCGCCGTTGCGGTAGGCCGTGTTGTCGACGAAGGTGAGCCCGCCCAGGTGGTGGTTGGCGTAAAACCCGTTCGCCTTGTTGCGCACCGACACGCAGCCCTGCACCACGTTGCGCGGAATGGGGTTGGGCACGCTGGGGTTGGCCCCGGTGCCGTAGCCGCCCGCCTTGAAGCCGTTGCCATCGCCGCGGCTCACAAATTTCGGCGTGTAGCCGTTGTAGAAGGCCCAGCAGTTCTCGAACGTGACGGCCGCATTATTCGTGATGCAGTCGAAGCCGTCGTCGCTGTTTTGCCAGGCGCGGCAGCCGCGAAACACGTTGCCGGTGTAAGTAGTCTGGTTCACGTGGGCCCCGAAGCCGTCGACGTTGCCGCCGTTGGCCGTGCCGGTGGAGTTGGGCGCGTTCACGTTGTCGTTGTTGCGGTAGGCGTCGCAGTTCAGCACCAGGGTATTGCCCCCGCGCGTCATGTAAAAGCCGATGGCCTGGCCGTCGTGCATGCTCAGCCGTTCGAAAATGTTGTTGCCCAACGCTCCGCTCTGCGACACGCAGATGGACAGTGTATTGACGGTAGGACCCACCACGGGCACCCGCAGGCCCACTATTTCCAGCCCGCGTATATGGATGTAGCCGCCCGTCACCTCAAACGCGCTGAGGCGGTAGGGGGGCGGGTTCGGGGCCCCGGCGTTGGTGGCGTTGGGGTCGACGTTAGCGTAGTTGAATACCGGCTGCTCGCCGGGGTAGGCCCAGTAGTTGACGCGTTTGCCGGCTACGCCGCTAATGTTCAGGAGCGTGATGTAGGCGTAATTGCCGTTGGCAACGGTAGAATAACCAGCTATCTGCGAGTTCTGCATCATGTACGTGCCGCCGCGGATGTACACCGTGTCGCCCGTGCTGATGGTCGTGGTAGAAGCGGGCGTGCTATTGGCTAGCATCACCGCCTGCGCCCGCTGAATGGTGAGGAAGGGCGCCGTAATAGTGCCGGGGTTGGTGTCATTGCCCGTCGGGGCCACGTAAAACTTAGTAGCGAATGCCGGGCTGAAGCTCACGGCCAGCAGCAAGGCGAGAAGGTATTGTTTAACCATAGGGATGTGGGAATTAGAGTTTGGGATGAACTTACAGGTGCTGTTTCCCGACACTCTCCTGCACCGTCCGGCCCGAACAATATTTTGACGCTGACAATGTGCGCAGTAACTGAAAAAAATGAGCTGATAATCAACGAATAATGGAGGTGCTTGTTGAAATATTATTTTGATTTCCAACTGCTTGAGTGATAAGTGCTGCTGCGTTTGAAACTCAGGGGCAGCCGGTGCCCGTTGCGTGGATGCACCCCCAAACGTTTGCAGGAAATTCCTTCGTCATCCTGACAAAAGCAATACCTTTGCGGGCCTAAAACGTATCCATCATCCCACCCAACGCTTCTCAAACCAACCCCCTTTCGAATGGCAGCCCACACTGTGTATAAAGAGCCCGCGCCCTTAATGGACCGCGAAAACCCGCTCGAATCGATGATGTCGCGCTTCAACATCGCGGCCGAAATCCTTGGCCTCGACGACGAAACCTACAACGTCCTCAAAGCGCCCGACAAGCAGGTTATCGTCAACATCCCGGTGACGATGGACGACGGCAAGATTCACGTTTTTGAAGGCTACCGCGTTATTCACAACACCATTCTGGGCCCGAGCAAGGGCGGCATCCGCTACGATAAAAACGTGCACCTCGACGAGGTGAAGGCCCTCGCGGCCTGGATGACCTGGAAGTGCGCCGTGGTCGACATCCCCTACGGCGGCGCCAAGGGCGGCATCATCTGCGACCCCACCACCATGAGCGCCGGCGAAATTGAGCGCATGACGCGCGGCTACACGCTGGCCCTGAAAGACATTTTCGGCCCCGACCGTGACATTCCGGCCCCCGACATGGGGACCGGCCCCCGCGAAATGGCGTGGTTGATGGACGAATTCTCGAAAACCAACGGCATGACCTCGCCCGCCGTGGTGACGGGCAAGCCGCTGGTAATGGGCGGCTCGCTGGGACGCACCGAGGCCACCGGCCGCGGCGTGATGGTATCGGCCCTGGCCGCCCTCAAAAAGTTGGGTTTGAAGCCTACGGAAGTTTCGGCCGCTGTGCAGGGCTTCGGCAACGTGGGCTCGTGGGCGGCGGTGCTGCTGCACCAGCAGGGCGTGAAAATCAAGGCGGTGTCAGATATTTCCGGCGCTTACTGGAACGCTGATGGCATCAATATCGACGAGGCCATTGCCTACAAAAATGCCCATAACGGCCGCCTCGAAGGCTTCACCGGCGCCACGCCGATGGACCCCAACGACCTGCTGACGTCCGATGTGGACGTGCTGGTGCCCGCCGCCGTGGAGGACGTCATCACCGAGCACAACGCCCACGACATCAAAGCCAAGCTCATTGTGGAGGGCGCCAACGGCCCCACCTCGGCCTCGGCCGACCCCATTATCAACGAGAAGGGCATCATGGTGGTGCCGGATATTCTGGCCAACTCGGGCGGCGTCACGGTGTCGTACTTCGAGTGGGTGCAGAACAAGCAGGGCTTCAAGTGGACGCTGGAAATGGTGACCGAGCGCGCCGACCGCATCATGTCCGACGCCTTCGAAAAGGTGTACCAGACCAGCCAGAAATACAAGGTGCCGATGCGCATCGCAGCCTACGTGGTGGCCATCGACAAGGTGGCCCAGACCTACAAGTTCCGCGGCGGCTTCTAAAACCATTGTCACGGTGCCCCTCGTACGGAAGTAAGTTGGGTGCCTGGCTACCAGCGCAAACCCGGTTTTGCGCCGCTGGCCAAACATCCGGCCCACTTTGCCCGTTGCGGCAAGGTGGGCCGTTGTTTAAGCCATAGTTTAAAAAGCAGGCTTTAACTTGCACGTCCGGCGGCCTGTTTCGCACTACGCATGAAAATACATAAAGAAGGAAGACGCATACTGTTTGTGACGCTGCTGATTTTGCTGGCGCTAAATCTGTTGATGTTTTATTTCAACCGGGGCAACTCGCTGGTAAACCGTTTGTTCGCAGGGGCCACGGTCATCATCTTTTTGCTGATTCTGCAGTTTTTCCGCAGCCCGTTCCGGCACATGTTCACCCACGAAGACCTGCTGCTGGCGCCCGCCGACGGCAAGGTGGTGGTGATTGAAAACGTGTTCGAGCCCGAGTATTTTGAGGATGAGCGCAAGCAAATCAGCATTTTCATGTCGCCCATCAACGTGCACGTGACACGCAACCCGATTTCGGGCCTGGTGAAATATTTCAAGTACCACCCCGGCAATTACCTGGTGGCCTGGCACCCCAAAAGCAGCACCCAGAATGAGCGCACCACCGTGGTGGTGGAGTCGGATGCCGGCCCGCTGGTGCTCTTCCGGCAGATTGCCGGGGCCATGGCCCGCCGCATTGTGTGGTACGTGAACGAGGGCGACGAAGTGAGCCAGGGCGAGGAGTTCGGCTTCATCAAATTCGGCTCGCGCGTCGACGTATTCGTGCCCCTCGATACCGAGGTGAAGGTTGAACTGGGCCAGAAAGTGAAGGGCGGCGAAACCGTCATTTGCCAGCTAAAGGTCTGAACCGCAGATTTTCGCAGATTAAACGGATAAGAACGGATTCTGATGGGTCCGTTCTTTTTTGTTTTCTGTACTTTGGTGAATTCCCTATTCTTATGGATTTGCTATTGAGTTGAAAAGGTGGCAGATATGGAAAAAGCGCAAGTCGATTTGAGCTCATACAAGGAGTTGACGGGCAAGATTATTGGTTGCGCAATGCAGGTGCATCGGGTGCTGGGCACTGGTTTCCAGGAGGTGATTTACCAACGGGCACTGGCCATTGAGCTGGAGCAATGTGGCGTGGAAGCGCAGCGCGAATTGGAAATGCCCATCTTCTATCGCGAAAAGGAAATTGGTTCGCGCCGGGTTGATTTCCTTGTGAATGGTACTGTACTTGTGGAGTTGAAAGCCCTGAGCGCCTTGCATGAAACGCACCACGCCCAAATCATCAACTACTTGGAGGCATACCGCCTAACCATCGGCCTGCTCATCAACTTCGGTGGTCAGTCGTTGGAATTCAAGCGCTTCGTCAAAATCAAACCCATCTATTAAGTCTCTCGCTTAAGGCTTGAATAGTTCAGAAAACAAAAAAGAACGGACCCATCAGAATCCGTTCTTATCCGTTTAATCTGCGAAAATCTGCGAAAATCTGCGGTTCAGACAAGTATATGCGGCACGAACTCCGACAGGTTGGTGATGAGCCCCGCGTCGCGCCGGAAGCCGAGGGCGCAGGCCTCGCCAGCCCAAAACACGCCGGCCTGGTAGCGGCGGCCCTGCGCGTCGGTGGGCAGCTCGGCCCAGCGCTGGTATAGCTGGGGCTGCTGGCCGAACTCGCCGGGCACTTCGGCGCCGGCTTGGCCGTTGGCCTGGATTTCGGCCACGTTCTGGCCTTCACGGCCCAGCAGGGGCTTGCGCACGTGGTGGCCGGGCAGCGGGTTCAGGCTGGCTTCGAGCAGCAGCGGGTGGTGCGGGAAGGTGTCCCAGAGGTTCGCCAGTAGAGCTTTGCTCTGGAAAAGCAGGGCATAGGCCGGGTTGGCCGTCACTACATCGCGGGTGAGCTGCAGGTGCACGAGGTCGGCGGTGAGCGCGGGCTCTTCTTCGGCCAAAATTTCCCAGGGCACCAGCTTGAACAGGAAATCGAACCGCTGCCACTCGCCGGGCACCGATTCGGCCCACACGCCCCGGTCATCGCCCTGCACCGAAACGGTCATGGCATCAACCGGGCAAATGAAAACGTCGGCAAACCCGGCCGTGCGGGCGGCTTCGGCCAGTATGGCGCAGTTGGCTTCGTCCTCGGCACTTTCGGGCAGGTGCACGAGCAGGAGGGTGGCTTGTCGGTCGTTGTTCAGAGCGCGCCAATGGCGGAATTGGTCCTCCAGGCATTCGAACAGGCCGTTGGCCTGGCGGTCGTCGTCGGACTGGCCGGCGGCTACCAGACTAGCCCACTGCACCACCGCGGTTTCGGGCAGGCTGGTGGCGGTGTCGGCGTTGAATTCCAGTAGCTTGGGGCCGTCGGCGGTGATGGCGATGTCGAAGCGGCCGTAGAGGTGCCAGTGCCGCTCATCGTTCCAGGAGTGGCGCACGGCTTCCCACAGGTTGGCCGGAATGGCCAGCTTTTGCAGGAAATCGTCGGGAATGGGGTCCGGAATGGCTTCCACCAGCATGTCATACAGCGTGTCGGCGGCTTGCAGGAGCGTTTCGGCCTCGGCTTCGGTCAACTGCACGGCTTCGCGGGCCACGTAGTGCTGGCAGGCGTCTTCAATGGCCCAGTCCCAGCCCAGGGCCCGCACGGCCGGGGCCACGTCGCCGGAAAGGGGGAGGAGGTTAATCATGATGATTGATAATCAGATGGAAAAGAACGTCATGTCGAGCGCAGCCGAGACATCTCGCGTGCCACAACTAATCCTTTCGGTTGGTTTACTACCACACGCGAGATGTCTCGGCTGCGCTCGACATGACGCTCTTTCATTCGCTTACACCCTACCCCCCAAAGCCCCGGAAGCCGCCGCGGCTGCCGAAGCCGCTGCTGCGACCGGCCGGCGCGCTGCTGCGGAAGCTGGGCCGCGGGGCGCTGCGCATCGTGGAGCGGCTTTCCTGAATGCCCGCCGTGGGCGAGGCGTTGCGGCCCGTGAAACCCCGGCCGAAGAAGCCGCGGCCATTCTGCCGCTCGTTGGTAATGCTGTTGCGCCAGCCCTGGTTTTGCTGCATCACGCCGGGGTTGGCGTAGTAGGCGGGGTTGGGCGTCAGGTAGCGGCCGGCCATGTAGCCGATGCTGCTCCACATCAGCACGTTCATCAGGCCGTTGCCCTGGGCTCGGTTTTCGGGATTTTGGCGGCTGTAGTCCTGCATCTGGCGCTGCAGGGCCTGGCCCTGCAGGGTATCGGTGCGGCCATCGGCGTGGTGCAGAATGGCGGCCACTTCCTCCTTGCCGGCCGGGCGCTCGGCCGTGATTTTCCACTCGCCGGGCTGCACCTCGGTCATTTCCGTGATAACGCCCTGGCTATATGTTTCGCCGCCCCAGCTGCCTTCGGCGCCATTGTCGTTAGTACGGGCGTTATCGCTGGAGCAGGCGGGCAGGGCCAGGCCGAGGCTGCTGGCGGCGGCCAGCAGCAGCACGTTGCGGCGCCAGTCGCCGAGGAGGTGAAAGTGCTTTTTCATGGAGAAGGATAAGGTTAACAGCGCTGTGGAAAGGCCTTAGTTTGGCTGAATAATGGCCTGAATAGCGGCGCTCTGATTGCCAAGATTGGCATAATCCTGGACCCGCCGGAAAACCTGCCACGGGTAGCCGGCGCTCAGGTACCAGCCGGCCGGCTGGTCGGCGTTCAGGTAACCGCCGAGGTTGGGGCCGTAGGCGTGGCCGGTTTTCTGTTCTTTGGAGGCGGTAATATAGCCGTAGTCGCAGCCAAACTCAGGTTTGGTAAACAGCCATTCCATCGCTACAAAGAAGCCGCCCGCTGGCACCGCCAGTTGGTAGGCCGCCAGGTCTACTTCGTGCCACCCCATTTTGCCGGCCGCGCTGATAACAGAAGTCGTCAGCAAATCGGTGCCGGGGGCGCCGTTGGGGCCGTCGGCCGCATAAAGCCGGACCCGGAAGGGCGCTTTTACCGAAGCCTTGCCACAGTGCGGGTTGGGCTTTAGGTAAAAGCGCACGGCCCGAATGCTCCCCGGCGGCGCATCGGTGAACTGCCTGGCCACCTGCCAGCCGGAGCTTTGCTCGGCGCTCAGCATGGCGCCGCCGCCAAAGCCAAACTTATTGCCCGCCCCTGTCGGCCCCAGCAGCACCGGCAGGGCCGTAGCAGCCCGCACCACGGCTTCGGACAGCGCCACGGCCAGCGGACGTAGCGCCAGCCGGCACGGCGAGGCGCCGGGCACGGCCACCACCTGCGGCGCAAAGCCCAGCGACGACACCTTTAGCGAATCGAAAGCCGTGAGGCCGGCCGGTAGCTCCAGCGTGAAACGGCCCTGCTCCGTGGCTTGCGCCCCCAGGTGGCGGGTCCGGATTTCAACGACTGCAAACGGCGCCGGCTGCCCCGAAACGGCATCTACTACGGTGCCTGATAGGGCGGTGGGCTGGGCCCGGGCCGACGCGTTAGCCAGCAGCAATGCCGTGAAGGCAAAGGCCAGGCCGATAGCTGACCGGCAGTCAGCGCAACGAAAACCAGCTTTGGTTGATAGGTGGTTAGCCGGGGAGGGGCGGCCTAAAACCACCGCGCCGCCAGCTGCATCAGCTGCTCCAGGGCCTGCTGGTCGTCGGCGTCGAAGTCGTTCAGCTGGTCGCTGTCCACATCGAGCACGGCCACTACCTGGCCGTTTTTCAGGATGGGCACCACGATTTCTGATTTCGACTCCGAGCTGCAGGCGATGTGGCCGGGGAAGGCCTCCACGTCGGGTACCAGCACGGTTTCGGCCCGGGCCCAGCTGGCGCCGCACACGCCCTTGCCGTGCCGGATGCGGGTGCAGGCAATGGGCCCCTGGAACGGGCCGAGCACCAGCTCCTCGCCTTTCACCAGGTAAAAACCCACCCAGAAAAACCCGAAGGCCTGCCGCAGCGCCGCTGCCGTGTTGGCTAGGTTGGCCGTGAGGTCAGTCTCGCCGGTGGTTAGGGCTTCGATTTGGGGCAGCAGCTGCCGGTATTGCTCGGCTTTGGTGAGCGTGGTGTCGAGGGCGAGGGTTTCGGCCATGATGGGTTTTAATTGTTGGTTGCGTACAGACGCCTGTCATCCTGAGCTTGCGAAGGACCTTATCGCACTTGGATAATTTGAATTACAGCGAGCCGCGCTCAAATGTGATAAGGTCCTTCGCAATCTCAGGATGACAGGCGTCGAAGAAGAATTACTCGTTCACATACCGGAACAGCTTATCGGGCCCAACGTTTTCGACGCCACGCAAGCCGCCGAAGCCGATGCGCGGCGCGGCAATGCCCTGCCCCAGCTTCATGGGCGAGCGAAACACCCGGATTTCGTCCCACAAGCCCGCGTTCAGCAGCGCGTTGAGCACCGTGGGGCCACCCTCCACCAGCACCGACTGCACCTGCCGCTCATACAGATTGGCCAGCACTTGCGGCAGGAGGTCGTCGGCTTCGGAGAGGTGCACGAGGTCGAGGTTGGCCTTGTGGTAGGGCTGGCGGTAGGTGTAGATGAGGGTAGGCTGCGAGCCGTCGAGCAGGTGATGGGTGGGCGGCAAGCTCAGGTTTTTGTCGATGACGAGGCGCGTGGGCTGCTGGCCGGGCCAGTCGCGCACGCTCAGGCGGGGGTTGTCGTGCAGGGCTGTGCGCGTGCCCACCAGGATGGCCTGCTCCTCGGCCCGCCACTGGTGGGTGAGCAGGTTGGCCTGCGGCCCGCTGATGCGCACGGGCTGGAAATAACGCCCCGCCAGAAAACCGTCGGCCGTTTCGGCCCACTTCAGCACCAGATAAGGCCGTTTTTTCTCGTGAAACGTGAAGAATCGGCGGTTCAGCCAGCGGCCTTCCTCGGCCAGCAGGCCGGTTTCGACGTGCACGCCGGCGGCACGCAGCTTCTCCAGGCCGCGGCCCGCCACCAGCGGGAAGGGGTCGTCGTTGCACATCACCACTTCGGGTACGCCCTTGGCGATGAGCAGGTCGGCGCAGGGTGGCGTTTTGCCGTGGTGAGCGCAGGGCTCCAGCGTCACGTACACACGGGCTTGCTTCAGCAATTCCTGGTCGGCCACGGCGGCCAGGGCGTTTACCTCGGCGTGGGGGCCGCCGTATTGCCGGTGCCAGCCCTCGCCGATAATGCGGCCCTGGTGCGTCACTACGCAGCCTACCAACGGGTTGGGGCGGGCATAGCCCGTGCCGAGTTGCGCCAAAGCCAAGGCGCGGTGCATGAAAGCAACGTCGTCAATTTTCATCGGGGCGAAGGTAGGAACCGCTTCGTAGCTACGCCGTGGGCCTACATTTGTTCCGATGACCACGCGCCAGTTCACCACCGATTTTGCTACCGCCCTCCAGCCCCACTACCCCGAGCGCGAAGCCCAGGCCATTGCCGCGCTGGTGGTGGAGCACCTGCTCGGCATCGACTCCCTGCAGCGCATGATGGACGCCCAGCAAGCCGTGCCCGCCGCCGCCGAGGCGGCCCGGCCCGCGCTGCTGGCCCGCCTGCTGGCCCACGAGCCCGTGCAATACGTGCTGGGCACCGCCTACTTCGCCGACATGGACCTCGAAGTGACGCCCGCCACGCTCATCCCGCGCCCCGAAACGGAGGAGTTGGTGCACCTCATCACGCAGGAACAAAAAGGCCGTCGGCAGTTGTCGGTGCTCGACGTAGGCACCGGCTCGGGCTGCCTGGCGCTGGCGCTGGCCCGTGTCCTGCCCGAAGCCAAGGTGCTGGCCGTGGATATTTCGACCGAGGCCCTGGCCGTGGCCCGCCGAAACGCCGCGCGCTACGCCCCAGCCGTGGCCTTTCAGCAGGTCGATATTTTGCAGGCGCTGCCCGCCGGCCTGCCGCCCGGCACCCTCGATGTGCTGGTGAGCAACCCGCCCTACGTGCGCGAGAGCGAGCGCCCGCTGATGCGCGAAAACGTGCTGGCCTGGGAGCCCGCCACGGCCCTCTTCGTGCCCGACGAAGACCCGCTGCTCTTCTACCGCCGCCTTGCCGAGGTGGGCCGGGAGTTGTTGCGGCCGGGTGGGGTTATTTATTTGGAAATCAACGAGGCGCTGGGGGCGGAGACGGCTGCTCTGCTCACGCCCGCTGCTTTTGAGGCCGTGAGGGTGGTGCCCGATATGTTCGGGAAGGCGCGGATGGTGCGCGGCACCCGGCGGTAGCGCGACTTATCCATCGACGTGAACAAAATGAAAGACGACGCGTCACGTTAAAGCGCCCACCTGCCTGTTGCAGGCCCGGCCCACCGTTACCTTTGCACCATGCGCTTTCGCCTTCTGATGCTGCTTTGCCTGCCCGTGCTGCTGGGGGCTTGTGCCAAAAATGACCGACCCGTGCAGTTGGATTTGGTGGGCGCTTCCACGCTCACGTCCGGCAACAAAACGGTGACGGCCAACGACACCCTCACCACCCGAATTTACGCCGTGGGCAACGACGTAGCGCTGCAGCGGCTGCGCGTGGTGGTGTCGTACAGCCCGGGGCTCAGCCCCATCAACTACCCTACCCCGACTGCTAGCTTCGACCCCAAGAATGCCCCGGCCAGCCAGGACATCGTATACCTCGACTCGCTTATCAATCCGGTCTACGTGAGTACCCAACAGTCGCCACCAGCAGGCGGCGAGTACCTGTTCAATAATTCCTTCGTAGCGCGCGCCACTTCGGGCACCGAGCAGTGGCAGTACACCATCACCGACAAGCAGAGCCAGTCGGCCAGTCGGGCCCTGCGCCTCACGGTGCGCAAGCCCGATTCGGCGGCCGTGTACCATAGCTACACCGCGCTGCTGCGCCCCGTGCCCCGCAACCGCAGGGAGGCCGACACCGTGGCCCTGCGAGCCACCCGCCGCGTCTACCTGAACCTGCGCACCGGCCTGCAGCTGCCCAAATACGCCGTGATAAACAACGAGGCCACCGTGCAAGGCAACCAGCTGCTCGTGGACCTGATAGCCACCAGCGCCAACGGCAACTCCGTCAGCCTGAGTGCCCCCGCCGACCTGAGCACCATTAAAATGAATACCCAGCAGTGGCCCAACGCCAACCGCAACGCCACCGTGCTGCGCGCCACCCGGCTCAACGAAACCGATTTCGCCAACATCACCACGGTGGCGGGCATCAACAATGCATTCACTGCCAGCACGGCATTTACTAATCAGTACAGCACAGGCGTGCTGGCCAAGAACCAGGTGGTGGCTTTTCAAGTAACGGTAACTGAAAACGGAACGACGCAGACGCATACCGGCCTGCTGCTGGTGAGCAACCTGGTGCTGGGCACCGCCCCCATACTCACCTGCTCGGTGAAGGTGACCAAATAGGTGCAGCGCCGATAAAAAAAGGCGCCCTCTCGATGAGGACGCCTTTTTGTCTGAATAGCTTGTGGCTCAATTAATCCAAGCCAACGGGCTGTATTAGAACGTGATGCCGGCCGTGACGCTGGTGGTAAACCGGGTGTTGTTCACCTTGATGGTGGGCTGCAGGCCGGCCAGGGTGTAAGGCGTGTAGAGCTGGGTGAAGGTGGTGTACACCCCGGCCGCATCGATGAAGAAATTGCCCTCGCGCAGGCCCAGGCCGGCGGTGTAGAAGTTTTGGGCCCGCTCGTTGCTGGCATCGGCGGCGTAGGGGTCGCCGTAGCGGGCGTAGCCCAGCCGCACCCGGAACACATCGAACCGGCCTTCGGCGCCGAAACGCAGGTTGACAGTGTTCTGGTACAGGCTGCGGATGTCGTTGTTTTCCTGGGTGAACGTATAGTCGTCGCCGTTGGCATTCTGCGGGTCGTTGCGCAGGCGGGCCTGGCCGTAGCCCACATACTCCACATCGCCCGTCAAGAAGCCGTGCTTGCCCAGCGTGTAGGCCACGCCGCCATTGGCCCGGAAGGGCGTCGTCATGGAATAAGCATAGTCGTTGGGCAGCGCATCAACCGAGGTTACGCCCACGATATCAGACGGAATGCTGCCGGCCGGTGAGGTGGTTGAAACCACGTCGGTGCCCTGGGTGCTGAAATCGGTGGTAAACCGGGCGTTGTACGTGTCGGTGAAGCGCATGAAGGTGGGCGTTTGAATAGAAGCCCCCACGCGCAGGGCATCCGTGGCCCGGAAGATGGCGCCGAGGCGGGCGTTGAAGCCGCTGCCCTTCACGTCGCGCGTCTCGTGCAGGGTATAGCTGCTGAGGTGGGTGGCCGTGGAATTGTCCGACTCCGTAAAATCCTTCGTCTGGTGATAGTTGGAGCTCACAATGCCCACCCCGATGCCGAGGTAGAGCCGGTCGCGGTAGCTGGCGCCGTAGCCCAGGTCGAACTGCGAAATCGAGCCGCGCGTGGTGATGTATTCCGACTGCCCGATGGGCCCGCGCAGCGCCGTGGAGGCGAAGGCAGAATCGACGCCGCCCCGGCTTTTCACAATGCGCGTGAGGTAGGCGCCATAGGCCAGCGGGTCGAGGCCGTAGCTGCCGGTGGTGCTGTAGTCGCCGGCCCGCGCCTGCCGCCGGATGTCATCGAAATAGCCCTGCCCGGCCTCGCCCCGCAACGAAGCCAGGTACGACTGGTCGGCGCTGGTGTAGGTACGGCCGTTCACGCTGCGGTCGTTGAGCGTGTTGTTGTAGCGCGAGGCCGTGTTGAAATCGGCCAGGCGGGTGAAGCCCAGCGCAAACGAGCCGCCCCGCCAGTTGGTGCTCTGGTCGCCGTCGGGCCGGCGGTTGGTGAGCACCAGGCCGGTGCTGGCGATGTGGAAGCTGTTTTTGTCCTCGCTCGCCGCCGCCACCGAGCTGCCGTCGGGGCGGGCATCGCTGCTACCAATGCCGATGCCCGGCGTGATGTGTAGCTCCGATTTCTGGTACAGCCCCAGCCCGGCGGGGTTGCTGGTGAGGTTGCCGAAGTCAGCCCCAACCGCCACGTTGGCGCCCCCAATGCCCTGGGTGCGGGCCGTGCCGCCGAATTGCAGACGAGAATAGCGCAGGGCGTCGCTGGGGCCCTGGGCAAAGGCGTGGCCGGCCTGCCCTGCTACGAGGGCCAGGCTAAGCCATAATATCCGTTTTTTCATGGGGTGGGAAGAAAAAGAGCCGGCCGTTCGGCCGGCTCGCTGGAAAAGTATTTTGCAGAAACCTTGGGTCAGAACTTACTCGCCGCGGCCGCGGCTGTGGCCCCCGCCGCCGCCGCCTCCCCCGCCGCCACCCGACGGTGCCGAATACGAAGGCTGGCTGGGCTGGCTGTAGCTGCGCTCCTGCCGTGGTTGCTCAAAACTGCGCTGCTGCGGCTGTTCGTAGCTGCGTTGCTGGGGTTGCTCAAAGCTGCGCTGCTGTTGGGGCTGCTCGAAGCTGCGCTGGGCTTCGCGGTATATGCGGCGCTGGGGCTGCTCGGCCGCTTGGGTGCCGGCGTTGGTGGGCTGTTCAACGGGCGCGCTACGGAAGAACCCGCCGCGGCGGCTTTCCTGCGGCTGCGGAGCTGCCTCGGGCTGCATCTGGCCCGGTTGGGCTACTACGTCGGCATTGCGCCAGCGGCCCCGGCCACTGTTGCGGCCGTCCTGGCCTTGCACAGGGCTGAGCTCAGGCTGGGCAGGCTGAAGCGTGGTACCAACGGGCTGGTCCATGTTGCGGTATTCCGGCCGGCGGGAGCCATCCATCCGCTGCGGGCGGTTGTAGGCGCCGGTGGCCTGGTCCACGGCCGTATTGGGCGTGGCGGCAGCTGCCTCGGTGCGGCCACGGCTGCGGTCAATCATCACGCCATCGGCCGATTGGGCCGCGCCGCCCGGCTGGGCCACCAACTCACTGCGCACCCGGCCGCCACCCGAAGTCATCGGCGTCGGCGTCGAGCCGCCGCTACTGCTCACGCCCCCCGACGATACCCGGCCATCCGAGCTACGGTCGTTGCGGTGGCCCGAGGTGCGGCCCCGGCCGCCACCGTTGTCGTAGGAGCCGTATCCGTAGCCGCCGTTGCTGCCGTAGCCGTAGCTGCTGCCGCCATAATAGCTGTTGCCATAGTAGCCGCCCCGGCCATAATATCCTCCGTACATAGAGCCGCCATAGTAGTAGGGCGAGTAGAACGGGTCGTAGAAGCCGCCGCCATAGCCATAGCCGTAAGGCGAGTAGCCGTAGCCAAAGGGCGAATAGCCATAGCCATACGAACGGCCGTAGCCAAACCCAAAGCTGATGCTAATACCCGACCGGTAGCCATAGCCAAACGGACTGTAGAAGGGGCTATAAAATGAGCTGTAGAACGGGTCGTAGCCGCCATACGCGTAGGGCGAGAAGCCGCCATAGCCACCGTAGATGCCGCCGTAGCTGAGGGTAGTGTAGGGGCTATACGGGCTGTAGTAGTTCAGGCCCGGGCTGGTGGGCACACCCTTCATGTAGGTGTAAGTGTTGTCGTAATATTGGTCGGAGCCGCTGCCCTGGTTGGCTTGCGACTTGGCTGGGCTGCCGTTGTAGTCGGGGTTGGCGGCTTCGTCGGTGCTGGCCGGGGCCGGTGCCGAGGCTACCACGGCCGTGGTGCGGTCCTGCGAGGAGTAATAGACCCCGTCGTCTTCCGACGTGGCGAGGCCCGCGGTGCTCGCGCAGCCGCCCAGCGCGAGCAGGGCCATGGCGGGCAACAAAGCGGTGAGCGACTTTTTCATAACGAAGGGCGAAAAGAGTGGGACAGCGTACAGTAAAGTAACAACGCAAATAGTGGAAGGCGGATGAAGGGCACAACGGGCCAAAACCCGTTAACAAACAAGCACAAAGCGCCGCGAAAGTTATCAGGCCTTGCGCGCCCGCCCGCAAGGGCCGGCCGCACGCCGCTGGGAAGGTCCGCGTATTACTAACGTAATTTGGCACCGAAACGGTGCCGCTTGGTCAATTCAAATGTTGTACCAGAGTTGGGAACTTTTTCGATTACCCCTAAGATGCCTTCCATGAGCAAAAAGTTGCCTACCCGTCAAGAAGATTACTCTCTCTGGTACAATGAGTTAGTGAAACGCGCTGGCTTGGCCGAAAATTCGGCCGTGCGCGGCTGCATGGTGATAAAACCCTACGGCTACGCCATTTGGGAAAAAATGCAGCGCCAGCTGGACGATATGTTCAAGCGCACTGGCCACGAAAACGCCTACTTCCCGCTCTTCGTACCCAAAAGCCTGTTTGAGGCCGAGGAAAAAAACGCCGAAGGCTTCGCCAAAGAGTGCGCCGTGGTGACGCACTACCGCCTCCAGACCGACCCCGACAAACCGGGCAAGCTGCGCGTCGACCCCAACGCCAAGCTCGAAGAAGAGCTAGTGGTGCGCCCCACCTCGGAGGCCATCATCTGGAGCACATACAAAAACTGGGTGCAGAGCTACCGCGACCTGCCGCTGCTCATCAACCAGTGGGCCAACGTGGTGCGCTGGGAAATGCGCACCCGCCTGTTTCTGCGCACCGCCGAATTCCTGTGGCAGGAAGGGCACACCGCCCACGCCACCGCCGAGGAAGCCGTGGCCGAAACCCGCCAGATGCTCGACGTGTACGCCGAGTTTGCCGAGGAGCACATGGCCCTGCCTGTGGTGAAAGGCGTAAAAACGCCCAACGAGCGTTTCGCCGGCGCCGAGGATACTTATTGCATCGAGGCGCTGATGCAGGACGGCAAGGCCCTGCAGGCGGGCACCAGCCACTTCCTGGGCCAGAACTTCGCCAAGGCCTTCGACGTGCAGTTTGCCAACAAGGAAGGCGTGCGGGAGCACGTGTGGGGCACCAGCTGGGGCGTGAGCACCCGCCTGATGGGCGCCCTCGTGATGGCCCATTCCGACGACGAAGGCCTAGTGCTGCCGCCCAAGCTGGCCCCGATTCAGTGCGTCATCGTGCCCGTGTACAAAACCGGCGAGTTGGACGCGCTGCTTGAGCGCATCCGGCCTATTCAGCAGGGCCTCATTGCCCGCGGCATTTCAGTGAAGCTGGACGCCCGCGACACCGAGCGGCCCGGCTTCAAGTTTGCCGAGTGGGAGCTGAAGGGCGTGCCCGTGCGCCTGGCCATCGGCGCGCGCGACCTCGACGCCGGCACCGTGGAAGTGGTGCGCCGCGACACCAAGGAGAAAATGAGCCTGCCGCTGGCCGATATCGTGGCCAGCGTCGACCAGCTGCTCATCGACATCCAGGCCAACATCTACGCAAAGGCCCGCAAATTCCGCGATACCAACACTACGCGCGTGGACAGCTACGACGAGTTCAAGCGCATGCTAGACGAGGAGCCCGGCTTCCTGCTGGCGCACTACGACGGCACCTCCGAAACCGAGGAGCGCATCAAGGACGAAACCAAAGCCACCGTGCGCTGCCTAGCCCTAGCCGAGCCCGACGAGGAAGGCATCTGCATGGTGACGGGCAAGCCGAGTGCCCGCCGCGCCTACTTTGCCCGCGCCTACTAGCGGATTCAGTGGTTGCGACTCCATCGTGAGTTAACGACCTCATATAGTCTCAATTTTGCTTGAGCCGCAGTGCAGTTACAGAATCATCATGAATCTGTAGCTGCACTGCGGCTCTTGCCATTTGCAACCTTTTGCTATAGTAAATGGGAGGCCAAAAATCTATCATATTGGATAAAATATTCTCATTTCGATAAATAATTTGACATAATAACTATGAATATTATTTGTTTTAATTATCTTTGATTATGAAAAGGCCGCGTGATTGCGCGGTTTATACTCCTTCACTCTTTCCATCCATTCTTCCCAGCTATGCGCCATTTTCTGCTCGCTTTACTCTTCTTGATGGCAGGCTCCGCCTCTGCCCAAACGTCCATCACCATGCCCAGCAAGGCCGCGGGCAAGCTTGAAAAGCTGCTCAAGCAAACGCAGGATGCCGTGGTCATTGGCAAAAAGGCCGCCATTCTGCCTATTGAAGCCCGTCCGCTGACCAACCGCGTGCTGGTGCAGTCCACGTCTGATTTTCTGGCCATGTCCGGCCGCACCAATCCTACCAAAGAAGCTTTCCTGAAAAGCCTTGATGAGGGTCTAGCCCGCATCAGCCCGCTAACGAAAACGCTGGAAGACCGTCAGCAAGTGGCTTCCTTCTATCAGGACCTGCTCGACCTGGTGGGCATTGAAAGCTCCGAAGGTCGCCTCACGGCCTTTGTCGAAACCGAGGCCACGGCCAAGAAATAGTCCACCGCCAGCCCGCAACAAAAAGCCCCGGCACCATATGGTGCCGGGGCTTTTTGTTGTTGAAGAAAGCAGCTTTTACTTCTTTGTAATCGTGAACTCCACGCGGCGGTTGCGGGAGCGGGTTTCTTCCTGGTCGTTGCTGGCGATGGGCTTGGTGCCGCCGAAGCCTTCGGTGGTGATGCGGCCGCCGTTGATGCCGTGGGCCACCAGGTACTTCTTCACCTCGTTCACCCGGTCCTGGCTCAGCTTGAGGTTGAGGGCGGGGTCGCCCTGGTTATCGGTGTGGCCCGCAATCTTGATTTCCACCGTGGGGTAGTCCTTCATGATGCGGATGAGGCGCAACAGCTCGGGGTAGGAGCTGGTGTTGAGGTAGTACTTGCTTTGCTGGAAGAAGATATTGTTCAGCTTCACGGTCTGGCCCACGTCGAAGGGCACGAGGAACAGGTCCTGCTTCTGCTCCGAGTACTTGTCTTTGGCCGTCACGTCGAGGTTGGCGTTTTCGGCGATGTAGCCTTTGGCTTCGGCGCGCATGCCGTACTGCACGCCGCTGGGCAGCACAATGGTGTAGGAACCGTCGCGTGGGTCGGTTTCGGTCACCCCGATTTCCTCACCCGTGAGCAGGTTTTCGTAGTGGATGATGGCCCGGATGGGCTTCTTGGTGTTCACGTCGAGCACTTGGCCGGTTACCAGCGTCACCACTTCGGGCTGGAAGGCGGGGGCCAGCGAGATGCGAAAAATATCCTTTGAGCCGTCCACGCCGTTGCGCGACGACACCAGGTAAGCGTCCTGGCCGGCGGCCGAAATCGTGTAATAGGCGTCGAAATCGGGCGAGTTCACCACCGGGCCCAGGTTGCGGGGCGTACTCCAGTTGGTCCAGGTATCGTCGAGGCGCTTGGTGTAGAAAATGTCGGACTTGCCATAGCCGCCGCGCCCGTCGCTGGCAAAATACAGCGTCTTTTCATCGGCGGCCAAGAAGGGCGCAAAGTCCGAGCCGCTGGTGTTGATGTTGCGGCCCAGATTGAGCGGCTTGGTCCATTCGGTCTGCTTTTTCACCGTGGCCACGCCTTCCGGCAGCTTATCAACCTTGGGGAAGCTCACATATAAATCTTGGCCGCCGGCGCCGTCGGTGCGCTCCACGGCCATGAGCAGGGCCTTGCCCGAAGTGGCCAGGAAGCCGTCGATGTGCTCGGGGTCTTTGTTGTAGTAGTCGTCGATTTCCACCTTCACGGGCTTGGTCCAGCCGCCGGGCGTTTGCTTGCTCATGCTGAAGCCCTTGGGTTGCATCAGGCCGTCTTCGTACACGCCGATGAGCAGGGCTGACTTGCCGTTGGCCGACACCGAGGCCAGGCCATTGGGGTCTTCGGGGGTGTTGCTGGGCTCGGTCATGTTCTTGGCCAAGCTCCAGGTTTTGTTGCGGCCCGACACCAGTTTCGAGTACCAGATGTCCTGCGGGTCGCGGGCGCCGCCCACGTTGCCGGGGTGGTTTTGACGAGCGAAGTAGAGCGTGCGGCCGTCGGGCGAAATCACCGGGTGGGTGTCCACGTAGCGCGTGTTCACGTTCGGCCCGAGGCTCACCAGCGAGGAGTCAAACTGCGTCGACTTCACGGCATCGGGGCCTTTGGGAGCGGTGAAATCCTGCTTCACCATGGTGGAGGCCACATCGGCGACGCCGATGGCGTCAATCTGGTTTACGCCCTCCACTTTGGCCGTGTTCATGTACACCTTCACGCCCAGCGTGCGGTACTCGGCCACCGGGAAGCGGATTTCCAGCGTGCGGAAGGTTTCGGGCAGCGGGCCGGGGTTGGCGTTGGCATACACCTCGTGCGACGCGCCTTTGGTATCAATCAGCTCGACTTTGGTGATGGAGCCGGGGTTGAAGTTCTCCACGATGGTGACCTGCTGGGCCGCGATGGAGCGGGCAAAGCGCACTTCAATGAACTCATTGGGCCCCTCCTTGCGTGGAATCCAGGCGTCGTTGCTGATTTGGCCCAGCGGTAGGGCGTTGGGCACGCCCAGCACCTGGTTGGGGGAGAAGGGGTCTTTGCCTTCCGACTTGTAGGACGATACCGCGACGAGGCGAGCGGCCCACTGCACGTGCTGGGCCAGGGCCGGGGCCGCCGAGAGCAGCAGCGCCGCGGGCACCGCCAGTAGTGCGTTTCGGATAAGATAATTATTCATAGTAATGACCGAATGAAAACGTAGCAACAGCGGTAAGTCCGGCAAATAACGGCAATTGCAATGGAATGGCGAAGTGATTTACATCATCTAACCTAATGAAAAAGATTTGCGAAGCCTGCCAAACGAATGTATTACCTTCCCGAAACCGTTCCGCGAGCCAACATTCTGCGGGGCGCTGAGGTGTGGCAATTCAAGCGTTTTCGGTGCGTGAACAGGGGAGAGGGCCGAATTTTCGGCCCTTGATTCGGGGCATTGTGGCCGGGCTGATTTTATTGTTTTTCCTAGTGCCGGCCCGGCGCGCCACGGCCCAGGTGCTGGTGGGCGCCACACCGTTTGGGCCGGTGTTCAGCGGCTTGCGGCCGGCCGGCGTGGATACGGCGCTGTGGCTGGTGGCGCAGGCGCGGCGGGTGGGCGTGAGCACCTTCGTGCAAACCAGCCGGGCGCTGGGCTACCTGCGCCTGGGCCCGCGCCAGCAGCTGCGCTACCGCGTGGGGAGCGACTGGATTTACGACTCGCGCGGTACCCCGCCCTTCGTGCGCCAGGACTACGGCGCCGACGTAGCCCACGTCTTCACCCTTGACGCGGCCAACCACTGGCAGGTGGGCCAGCAGTTGCACTACGACCAAAGCCGGGCCAACAGCACCCGCACCGGCCTGTGGCTGGGCCGCGTGGGCTACCAGCGCCGCCTGCGGCCGGGCAGCCCCCTCGATACGCTGAGCCAGCTGCACCTCACGGCGCTGGGCGGCCTGGCCACCGACCGCCGCAACGGCCGCGACGACGCCGGCGTGGCCTACGGCTTCGATGCGGCCGCGATTTATTTCCTGAATGGCATGGCTGCGCCGCCGCTGGCCGTGCGCGTGCTGGGCACCCGCTCGCAGCTGGGGCCGCGCACCATGCAGCGGCTGGTAGCCGAGGCCGCCGGCGAGCAGGCGTTTCTGGAAAACGCGCCGCTGCTGGTGCAGGGCCGCCTGGGCTACCGCACCAACCGCGCCGAGGACTATCTGCTGGGCTCGGTGCAGCGCATTCAGTCCGACACGGTGCTGGCGCAGGCGGGCGCCACCTACAAGGTGAACGAGTACGCCACGCTGCGCTCCGACAACAGCGTGCTGCTGCCCACGCGGGCTTTTCTGTACCGCCGGTTGAGTGAGGGCGCCGACACCCTGCAGAACGTGGGCTACCGTCAGCGGGAACTGGACACCCGACAGGAGCTACGCTTTGCCCGGCCCAAGCTGCAGGCCAGCTTCACCTTCAATTACCATGAGCGCACCCGGGCCTACTACCTCGACAACTCCCGCAACCTGAGCGCCGCGCGCCTGGCCACCGCCCTGGCCCGCGAGCAGGTGAAGGACATCACCGAGCAAACCACGCTGTGGCAGGGCAACCTGACCTGGCTGCCCACGGCCCGCCACGCGCTGGCCCTGCTGGGCACCGCCCAGCTGCTGCGCGTGGACGCCCCCAGCAAAGACAACCAGCAAACCCGCGACGAAGCCCAGCACCTGCTGCGCCTGACCTGGACGGGCCGCTGGGCCGGGGCTTTCCGCACCACGCTGGGCGTGGCCGGCGAGTACCGCCAGACGGTGTTCATCCGGGCCGGGCTGAGCGCCGAGAACTATACCGACCACCTGTTGCACTGGGAGCCGGGCTTTACGTGGGCGCCGGGCAAGTGGAGCATCCGCTCCAACTACCACCTCTGGGTGAGCTACCAGGTGCGCGACCAGGCCACCGAGCAACTGCGCAACCGCGCCAGCCGCGTGCTGGAGCAAACCCAGAGCCTCACCTACCAGCTGCGGCCTCGCCTGCTGCTGCTGGCCGACTACGTGCGCCGCGAAAACCGCGTGGGCCAGCTCGACTGGACCCGCTTCCGCGAGAGCCCCCTCGATACCAGCGTGACGCACGACCTGAACATTGGGGCCCGCCAGAGCTGGGCCGGGCCGCGCGGCAGCACCAGCCTGCGCCTGGGCTACCGCCTGCTGGAGCAGCGCAACTACGGACGCGCCGCCCTGCTACCCGACGCCACGGCGCCTAACCCCGCCGTGAGCCTCATCTACTTGCACAACATCACCCGGCAGCAGGGGCCGGAGGTGGCCATCGAGCGCCGCGCCACGGCCGGCTTCAACCTCACGGCCAGCCTGTGGCTGCAATGGATGCGCACCTACTCGACCTACACCCTGGGCCGGGGCGCCTTCATCGGCACCAGCTACTCGGCCCTGGATTTGGACCGCGAAACGGAGCGGGTGCTGCCCTACTTTGAGGTGACGGCGGAGTGGCGCGTGGGGCGGCGGTAGCGCTGGCTTCTTATTAGTGCTACTCCCGGTCAGGGACCAAATCGAACAACGGTGTCGCCGCGCAGGGCGTAGGCGCCCGGTTTGAGCCTGGGCTTGCAACTGATGCAGAGGTCGTAGCCGTTGCAATGGATGGCCGGGCTGATGCGGGGGCGCCCTACCCGAATGGTGCCGTAGCCGATTGATATGGCTTGCGTTGATTCATAGTAGTGGCCGGTGTTGGGGCCGTCGAAGCCAAACCATTCATCAACATAACGGGTCGGCGCTTCAAATACTTTGCGCGGCTCCGTCTCGCAGCGGTAGATGGCCAGCGAGTGGCACTGGGTGCCGCCCCCGCTGCCATCGGCCCGCATCACATTTTGTATCAACAGTTCCTCGCGCCCTTGCCGGTCAATGTTGGCGGTGTCGAGGGCCTCCACATTTGGAAGCGTTGCCACCTCTTGCCAGGCCTGCGTAGGCGCCGGCCGGTAAAACACCGCAGCGAATTGTCCATCCTCCTTCAACGGAGCCAACAGGTAGCGTCCGCCGGTGATGTTAGCCGAATCAAGGCGGTACACGGTCGAGTCAATCCCCGCGAACAAGCCGGCAGGCGAGCCCGGCGGGGCCGGCAAAACAGCGGCATGCATGGGTACGGGCTTGCTTTCGCAAGAGGCTAGTAGGCAGGCACCGCTCATGCAGACGACGAGTAGCTTCACTGGCAGGGAATGTGGAAAAAGTGCCGTCAGAACGACGTAGGTGCGGGGCTTGCCCCCGCCCGGTCGTGGAACGAAATCGTTATGGCGGCGCCAGCGTCCAAGCGGGAGCAAGCCCTGCCCCTACGTCGTTTTACCTACGCCATCACCCGCTCCGGCAGTCCCTCCAGCAGCGCCGTCAGCCCTTCGATGAAACCTTCCGTAGCGGTCTGCCGCTCCGCATCAGTCGCCCCAGCCGATTCCAGGGTTTCCAGGTGCGGGGCTACGCGGGCGGCGCCCAGCAGGCGCAGGGAGGGGCGCAGGCGGTGGGCCACGGCGGCGGCGGTGGGCCAGTCGGCGGCGGCCAGGGCGGTGCGCAGCTCGGCCACGCTGGCGGGGGTATTGGTGTGGAAGGAAGTGAGAATGCGGTTCATGAAGGCCACGCTGCCGTGGGCCGTTTCGTGCAGCAGGGCCAGGTTGTAGAGGGGAATGTGGGCCGGGGCGGGGCGGGGCACCGGAGGAGCGGGCGCAGCAGGCGGGGCCGATGGGGTGGAGGCCGGCTCCGGGCTTGACGCTGATTCGGCGGCGGTGGTTTTTTCCAGCAGGGGGCCACTGCCGCCGGCCATCAGCGAAGCCAGCTTGCGGAGCAGCTCGGCCTCGTCGAAGGGTTTGGGCAGGGTGTCGTTCATGCCGGCGGCGGCGTATTTCTCGGCATCGGCCCGGAAGGCGTTGGCCGTGAGGGCCAGAATGGGCGTGCCCGCCTTGGTGGGGTCGGTGTGGGCCCGGATGCGGGCGGTGGCTTCCAGCCCGTTCATGCCCGGCATCTGAATGTCCATCAGCACCACGTCGTAGCGGTGCAGCTCAAATTGCTCCAGCGCCTCGGTGCCGCTGGCCGCCTCGTCCACCACCACGCCGTGGCCTTCGAGCAGCAGCTGGGCCACTTCCCGGTTCACGGCGTTGTCTTCTACCAGCAGCACGCGGGCGCCGCGCACGGCCGCGCTCTGCACCGGCGCCAACGGGGCCAGCGCCGCCGCCCGGGCCTCGGCGCTGGCCTTGGGCAGGGTGGTGATGAAGGAAAACGAGCTGCCTTTGCCCAGCTCGCTGTGCACCATGAGCCGGCCGCCCATTTGCTGCACCAGCGCCCGGCTGATGCTCAGGCCCAGTCCGGTGCCGCCAAACTGCCGGGTGGTGTCGGCGTAGGCCTGGGTGAATTCCTGGAAGATGGTGTCCAGCTTGTCGGGCGCAATGCCGATGCCGGTGTCCGTCACCCGAAACTCGGTGGTGAGCGTGTCTGCCGTCTCGCTCACAAAGTAGCCGCCCACCGTGATGGTGCCGCCCACCGGCGTGAACTTGATGGCGTTCGAGAGCAGGTTGATGAGCACCTGGTTGAGGCGGTAGGAGTCGCCCAGCACCCAGGGGTGGGGGCAGGAGTCGCGCAGCAGTGTCCCCACCACCCGAATGCCTTTTTCCTGGGCCTGCAGCACCAGCGGCTGCCCGGCGTTGCCCATCGAGTCGCAGAGGTTGAAGGCCGACTGCTCCAGCTCCAGCTTGCCGGAGGTGATTTTGGCCATGTCGAGCACGTCGTTCACCACGTTCAGCAAGTGCCGCCCCGAGTGCTGGATGATGGCCGCGTAGTTGAACTGCTGCTCGTTGAGGCCGGTCTTAGCCAGCAGGCTGGTCATGCCCAGCACCCCGTTCAGGGGCGTGCGGATTTCGTGGCTCATGTTGGCCAGGAAGTTTTCGCGAGCCGTGGCGGCGGCTTCGGCCGCGTGCTGGGCCTGCTTCAGGGCCGTGATGTCGGTGCTCACGCCCAGCACCTGGGTGGTGCCGTCGGCCAGCACCAGGGGGCAGCGCACGGTCTGGTACCAGCGCAGCGTGCCATCGGCCAGCCGCATCGACATCTGGGTGGTGAGTGGCTGGCCGGTGCGGAGCACCTTCTGGTCGGCCTCCACGGCCACCTGAATTTCATCCTTGTTCATGGCCGCTTCCATCGACGTGGCGCCCGCCAGCTCGGCAATGTGGCGGCGCTGGGCTTTCATCTCGCCGTTCTCAAACACGGTGCGGCCCTGGGCATCGCGCACCCAAATTAGGTTGGGGTTGAGGTCGAGCACCAGATTGGTGAAGGTTTGCTGGGCCTTGATTTCGGCCTCGCTCTGGCGTATGCGGGCCTCGGCCTGCCGCCGGATGGTGATGTCAAGGCCGTAGCATAGCACCTCGCGCAACACCCCGTCGGCCCCAAAGATGGGCTGGTAAAAGCACAGCCAGTACAGGTTGATGCGGCCGTCGGGGCCGGGCCAGCGCTCCTCCCAGCTCACCATTTCGCGGCTGCGCACGGCCCGCTCAAACATGCGGTGGCGCCGCGCCACCAGGGCTTCGGGCAGGCCCAACCCGTGCGCGTGGTTGGCAAACGACAGCCCGATGCGGGCCTGGCGCCGGGCCGGGTCGGGCTCGGCGTAGGGGTTCACGTAGCGGTAGTGCTGGTCGGGGTCGAGCACCGTCACCACGGCCGGCAGGTGGGCCAGAATCGTTTCGTAAAATTCGCGCTGCTCGCGGTTTTCCTGCTCGGCCAGCCGCTGGGCCGTCACGTCGGTGAGGTAGAGCAGGGCGGTTTGCTCCTCCACCAGCGGCACCGCATACAGCAGAAAATACTGCCCGTTGGCCACTACTTCGCTGTGCGCCACTTCGCCGGTGCGCAGGGCCTGCGTGGCGGCGTGCACCAGCTGCGGCCGCACCCGCGAGGGGCCAGAGGTGCGCAGCTCCTGCGCCAGCCCCTCGGCCGAGTTGTTGGCAAACAGCAGCTTGCCCAGCGCATCCAACCGCAGAATGGGGTTGGGATTGAGCATCGGAATCCGGCTCTGGGCGTGCAGGCGGGCCATTTCGGCTTCAGCCTGCTCGCGGCGGGTACGCTCGGCCAGGAGTAGTTTCTGAAGTTCAGCAGTGTCAGTAGGCAGGGTGTCGGCGGACAGGGCGTTGGTTTTCACCCTGTAAATATGCTGGACAATAAGCAGAATGCGACATTAAGAATAAAGAGGACGTCATGTCGAGCGCAGCCGAGACATCTCGCGTGCTTTCACTAAATCAATCGTCAACCGAAAAGAATAAGTGGTGGCACAC
Source organism: Hymenobacter convexus (assembly GCF_030580955.1). Lineage (GTDB taxonomy): Bacteria > Bacteroidota > Bacteroidia > Cytophagales > Hymenobacteraceae > Hymenobacter. Next base: position 439,296 of record NZ_JAUQON010000001.1, read on the forward strand.
GAGATGTCTCGGCTGCGCTCGACATGACGTTCTTTTTCTCCAGCATCAGCCCTACAGTTCCTTGCGCAGGCGGGCCACCGGAATGTTCAGCTGCTCGCGGTACTTGGCCACGGTGCGGCGGGCAATGTTGTAGCCACGGGCATTGAGCATTTTTTCCAGCTTGTCATCGCTGAGGGGCCGCTCCTTGCTTTCCTTGCCGATGAGGTCTTTGAGGATGCTTTTCACCTCGCGGCTGCTGGCGTCCTCGCCCGAGTCGGTGGCAATGCCTTCGGAGAAGAAGTATTTGAGCGGATAAATGCCGAACTCCGTCTGGATGGATTTCGAGTTGGCCACGCGGCTCACCGTCGAAATGTCCATGCCAATCATCTGGGCAATATCCTTCAGAATCATCGGCTTGAGCTTGCCCTCGTCGCCTTCCATAAAAAACTCGCGCTGCAGTTCCACAATGGCGTTCATGGTACGCAGCAGCGTATTCTGCCGCTGCCGGATGGCGTCAATAAACCACTTGGCCGAGTCCAGCTTCTGCTTCACGAAGGTCACGGCCTCCTTCATCTTGGTGTCCTTCTTGGCGGCCTTGTCGTAGGTCCGGAACATCTCGGTGTAGGCCGGGCTCACGCGCAGTTCGGGGGCGTTGCGGGCGTTCAGGGTCAGGTTGAGCACGCCATTATCATTTGTCAGGATGAAGTCCGGCATCAGATACTGCGTCTTGCCCAGGCCGGTAGGGCCGCTGCCGCCCGGCTTGGGGTTCAGCTTCAGAATCACGTTGATGGCTTCTTTCAGCTCATCATCCTCTAGGTCCAGCTTCTGCTGAATGCGGGGGTAGTGCTTCTTGGTGAATTCCTCGAACGTGTCGGTCAGAATCCGCTCGGCGTTCACCGTATTCTCGTCCTGCGGGCGGCGCTCCAGCTGCAGCAGCAGGCACTCGGGCAGGTCGCGCGCCGCGATGCCGGGCGGGTCGAACTGCTGCACCACGCGCAGCACGGCCTCAATCTCGGGCACCGTCACCTCCAGGTTCTGGCTAAAGGCCAGGTCGTTGGCAATGGCTGCCAGGTCGCGCCGGATGTAGCCGTCGCCGTCAATCGAGCCGATGAGTTGCTGGCCGATGGCCTCCTGCCGCTCGTCGAGGTCGGCAAAGTGCAACTGGTCAAGCAGCGAATCCAGCAGCGAGCCGCTGGTGTCGGCCAGCGGGGTGTCGCGCTCCTCTTCCTCGCCGGGGCCGTCGCCCTGCATCTTGTAGCCCGCAATTTCGTCGTCGTTGAGGTAGTCGCTCAGGTCGAGGTCGGTGTTGTCGGGCGCTTCGTCGGTCGAAGCCAGGTCCTCTTTCGCCGCCAGGTCGGGCTCGGGCATTTCTTCAGCGGTGTCGGCCTCGCTGCCGCTGCGGTCGTCGAAGTCCTCGTCCAGCGTGTTTTCGTCGTTGTCGAGGCTGGCGTCGGGGTCGTCGGAGTCGTCGCTGTCGTCATCGTCGCGGTCCAGCTCCTCGGCGTCGTCGGGCTCGTCTTCCTCCAGCGCCGGGTTCACCTCCATTTCTTCCTTGATGCGCGTTTCCAGCTCCGCCGTCGGGATTTGCAGCAGCTTGATAAACTGAATCTGCTGCGGACTAAGCTTTTGCGAGAGGAGCTGTTTAAGGTCGAGGCGTTGCATAATGACGAAAGTACGGAAAGGGAAGGCCGACGGGCATTTTTACTAAAGTTTGGCATGAAAAGTTGATGTAGCGGTAGCGCGGACTTTTAGTCCGCGAGTCGATGTGCGTGGTGCTCGCGGACTAAAAGTCCGCGCTACACCTCAATGGCCCTACCTTTGCCCTCTTACAATCCGCTTCCCCCGCAAGTTATGTCCCTCAAACGGTCCACCGTCAAAGAACTTCTGGCCAGCCAGGACCTCGACCGCGAAGTTCTCGTCAAAGGCTGGGTTCGCTCCCGCCGCGGCAACAAATACGTCCAGTTCATCATCGTCAACGACGGCTCCACCCTCCACACCATCCAGGCGGTGGCCGATGCGGAGAAATTCCCCGAGGAAAGCCTCAAGGACGTGAGCAACGGCGCCGCCGTGGCCATTCGCGGCACGCTGGTGGCCTCGCAGGGCAAGGGCCAGGCCGTCGAAATCCAGGCCACCGAGGTGACCGTGCTGGGCGTGGCCGATGCCGAAGCCTACCCGCTGCAAAAGAAAGCCACCTCGCTGGAGCACCTGCGCGACATCGCCCACCTGCGTCCGCGCACCAACACCTTCGGGGCGGTGCTGCGCGTGCGCCACGCGCTGGCCTTCGCCATCCACGACTATTTCAACCGCCACGGCTTCTACTACGTCCACACGCCCATCATCACCGGCTCCGATGCCGAGGGCGCCGGCCAGATGTTTCGCGTCACCACGCTGCCGCCCGAGCACCCGCCCCGCACCGAAGACGGCTCCGTGGACTTCACCCAGGACTTTTTCGGCAAGCAAACCAACCTCACCGTGTCGGGCCAGCTCGAAGGCGAATTGGCGGCCATGGCGCTGGGCAGCATCTACACCTTCGGCCCCACGTTTCGGGCCGAAAACTCCAACACCGCCCGCCACCTGGCCGAGTTCTGGATGATTGAACCCGAAGTGGCCTTCAACGAGCTCGAAGAAAACATGGACCTAGCCGAGGATTTCCTCCAAAGCCTGGTGAAGTATGCGCTGGCCAACTGCGCCGACGACCTGCAGTTCCTCAACGACCAGTACGACAAGGAGCTGCTCACGCGCCTCAACTTCGTGGTGGATAACGCCTTCCAGCGCCTCACCTACACCGAGGCCGTGGAAATCCTGAAATCGGCCAAGCAGAAGTTTGAATTTCCCGTCGATTGGGGCACCGATTTGCAGTCGGAGCACGAGCGGTACCTGGTGGAGAAGCACTTCAAGAAGCCCGTCATTCTCACCAACTACCCGAAGGAAATCAAGGCTTTCTACATGAAGCTGGACGAGGACGGCCGCACCGTGCGCGCCATGGACGTGCTGTTTCCCGGCATTGGCGAAATCATCGGCGGCTCGCAGCGCGAGGAGGACTATACCAAGCTCACCACTCGCATGGCCGAGATGCACGTGCCCACCGAAGACCTCGACTGGTACCTCGACACCCGCCGCTTCGGCACCGCGCCGCACGCCGGCTTCGGCCTGGGCTTCGAACGCCTCGTGCTGTTCGTGACCGGTATGAGCAACATCCGCGACGTGATTCCCTTCCCGCGCTACCCCAAAAATGCGGCGTTCTAAAGGGTCAAAAATGCCATTAAAGCAAAACGGCGGCTCCATCTGGAGTCGCCGTTTTGCGTTTGGGCTACACAGGGTTTACCGCTCCCGGTCCTGCATGTAAATGGCGTTGTTGTGAATCACCATGTTCACGTCTTCGTGCGCGGCCTCGGCCTGGCTGGTGAGCTTGGCCAGCCAATCGGCGTTTTTGCGGATGTCGTTTTCGATGGCCGCGATGCGCGCCAGGTCCTGGGCCGTGCGCGGGCAAAAGCGGTTGAACGCGTCCTCGATAAAGCCAAAGCCGAATTGCTGCAGATTCTGCTCGGTGCAAATGAAAATCACCACGTCGCGCGGGGCCAGCTGCTGGGCCAGGTCCAGGTCGTGCACGGTGGTCGATTCCGGCACTTTCTCGGGCCAGAACACCTGCTTGTTGGACGACCAGTAGCGCGAGTCGGGCGTGAGCAGCTTGTCGTAGTAGGGGTAGAAGCCGTAGAAGCTTTGGGCGAAGCTGTCGCCGATAATCAGGGCATTCACCCGTTTTTTGCCGGTTTCCGGCCCAAATACCACGTTGGGATAAGCCACGGGGTAGGGCGGCACGTCCACCATCAGGTTGAAGAGTTCCTGCAGGTCGTTGTCGGTGAAGCGCAGGTCCTGCACGCGGGTGGCCACCGTGCGGCCGTGGCTGGCAAAGTCGGGCAGGTCGAGGTGGGTGAGGTGCTCCACGCGGCGAAACAGCGTATCAGCCATCAGCGACACCGCGTAGCCGCTCCAGTGCACCCCGCCGCGCGGAAACAGCGGGTAATGGGTGGTGTCCTGCCAGCGCGCCATGAGCTGGGCTGCGTCCAGCAGGTTCACGCCGTTGGCCAGGCAGCCGTCGCGCGCAATGCCGTAGTTGGTGAGGTAGGGCACCTTGCTGAGGTCGCAGGAATCGGGCAGCTCCGCGGCCAGGGTGCGGGCCTTGCCCGGCGCCAGCACAATGAGCAGCTGCGTGCCGTGCGCCTGCAGCGAATCCTGCACGCGCCGCAGCCGCTTGCAGCGGAACTTGAGGTCTTCTTCGCCTTTCACATCGCGCCCAAAGTAGGCATCTACGGAGTTCGAGCCGAAGAACTCGTTGTTTTTGCCGATGATGAGGCTGGGCGCCCGCGACTGGTTGAAGAGCGTGAATGCCACCTGGTTGCGCAGGCGCAGCAGCCAGTTCCGGAAGCCAGCCGTCATTTCCAGATGCTTCTCCATCTGCTGCTGGTACGAGTTGTCGCTCAGCGTTTGCCAGCTGAGCTCGGGCGTGGGCGGGGCGGGGTCGAAAAAACCGCCGAGCGGACCCACCGGCACCCATTCTAGGGAGGCTTGCAGGGCCGGCAGCACCAGCAGGCACAGCAAAAAGCCGAGCAGCAGGTGCTTGCCCCATTTGTTAGCAACTTTTACCGAAGGCGTTGTAGTGCCCATTGTAACCAATTGAAAAAAGAAGTGCGTCGTGGCGTTGCCAGTTAGTGCATTTGACGGTCGTAGATGGCTTGCGCCTTTATCTGCATCAGCAGCGGGAAATTGTCGGGGTCTTTGCTGGCTTCTTCCCACGAGGCTTGCTTGGTGAGCTCCGCGGCCAGCTTGACCACGGCGTCGTGTTCGGCGTTCGTGACCGGGTGGTACAGGCGGTACAGGCGTTCCGTGAATCCGTATTCCTGTTCCGTCATGTTGTGCTCAGTAAACAGCAGCACAATGGCTTTGCGCGATTCTATTTCCTTGCGCAAATCGAGGTCGCCGGCTTGCTCCCCGGTTTTATGATACACCGAGTCGGGCATGTACACGCTCTGATTGTAGAACCACACCCGCGTGTCGGGCGCCAGCTGCTTCTGCACGAAGGGCGAAAATTGCATGAGCCCCCACACAAAGCTGTCGCTCACGAACAGCACCGAAGGAAGCGGCTGGTCCGGGCGCGGCGCGTCGAACGCCAGGCGCGGGTAGGCCATGGGCCGGGCGTCGCGTTCGCGCAGCAGGTTCAGGGTTTCGCCCAGGTCGTTGTCGGTCGAGCGCAGCGAGTCGGTGTGGTACACCAGCTTCGGCGGGCCCAGCACGTGCACGGCGGGCAGGGTGGTGCCCGTCAGGCTGGCAATGCGCCGCATGAGCGAGTCGGCGGCCAGGCTGGCGCCGTAGCCGCTCCAGTGCGTGCCGTTGCGGGGGTAGAGCGGGTAGGGCTTGGTATGCTTCCACTGAGCAAACAGCGCCGTGCAATCCAGCAGATTGAGGTGCTCTTCCTGCATGTGGCGCACAAATAGCTCGTAGTTCGTGACGACTCCGGGCGCCGCGCGCCATTCATCCGGCAGGTTTTCCGGTTCAAACCGCGCTTTGTTCGGCGCAATGACATACAGCAGCTGGATGCCCCGCTCGGCCAACAATTGCTGAATCGTCCGCAGCCGATGCACGCGGAACCGGATTTCGTCTTCGGGCATCAGGTTTTTGCCCGCGTAGGCGCCCAGGTACTCGAACCCAAACAGGACATCATTCCGGCCCACGATTATGCCGCCGGAATGCGGAACCCGAAAAATCGAGAAGGCCAGCTGGTTGCGCAGCCGAATAAACAGGGCCCGGAACCCGATGGAGTCTTCGAGGTGCTTCTCCAGCGCGGGCTGGTAAGTGTTGTCGCGTAGGGCATCCCACGAAAACTCCGGCTTGGGCGCCACCGTGAAAGCGCCGCCCAGCGGTTTCTCCTTCACGAAGGTGAACCGCGTCTGAAGCACCGGCACCAGCACGATGGCCAGAAGTCCCAGTAGCAAGAGGCGTTTAATGAATAGCGTCACGACGGAAGGGAAAGGTCAGAAAACGTGACCATTGCGCGCTAAAAGCGGAAGTAGATGAACGGGTTGAACGAGCTGCCCACAATGTAGCTGAGGCTCAGAATGAGCAGCACGGCCGTGCCCAACGAGAAGCCCACGGCGCTGCGCAGCGAAAAGTGGCCCTTGGCCAGCGTGCCCAGCTCCCAGCGCTCCACGGGCGGCACGGCCGCCGCGAACGACGCCACCGCCGCCAGCCCCATCGTAAACCAGAACTCGCGGGTGAACTGCGGCAGCACCGCGTCGGGCGCCAGCCCTTGCCCAAACATGGTTTTGGCGTAGACCAACGCCTGCGTCAAGGTTTCGGCCCGAAACAGCACCCAACCCACCACCGTGATGAGGAAGGTAGGGATGATGCTCAGCGCCCCGATTTTCTTGTAAATGCGCAGCAGAAACAGTCGGTCCAGAATCAGAAAAAAGCCGTGGAAAGCGCCCCAGGCAATGAAATTCCAGGCCGCGCCGTGCCAGAAGCCGGAGAGGATGAACACCGTCCAGAGGTTGACGTAGAGGCGGCTGGGGTGCACGCGGTTGCCGCCCAGCGGGATGTAGAGGTAGTCGCGCATCCAGCGGCCCAGCGTGATGTGCCAGCGCTGCCAGAACTCGGTGATGGAGCGCGACACGTAGGGGTTGTTGAAGTTTTCGGGAAATTGAAAACCCATCATCCGGCCGATGCCGATGGCCATGTCGGAGTAGCCCGAGAAGTCGAAGTAAATCTGAAAGGTGTAGGCCAGCGCGCCCAGCCAGGCCTGGGCAGTGCCCAGCGCGGCGGGCTCCATGTTGAAAATGTTGTCGGCCTGCTGGCCCAGCACGTTGGCAATGAGGACTTTCTTGGCTAGGCCGATGACGAAGCGGAACAAGCCGGCCAGTTTCTGGTCCACGGTGTCGAAGGCGCGGCGGTCGGTGAGCTGGCCCGCAATTTCGTGGAAGCGCACAATGGGCCCGGCTATCATCTTCGGGAACAGCATGATGTAGAGCATGAAATCCCAGAACGACTTCAGCGGTTTGTTCACGCCCCGGTACACGTCGATGGTGTAGGTGAGCTTTTCGAAGGTGAAAAACGAGATGCCGATGGGCAGCACCACCTTCTCCCACGTCAGGGGCGGGCCGCCGAAGTAGGCGCGCACGGCGCTGGCATTGTCCAGAAAAAAGTTGGCGTACTTGAAGTAGAACAGCATCCCCACGTTGAGAATGATGCTCAGGATGAGAAAGATGCGCTGTTTCCACCGTTCTGGCGTGGCATCCATGAAGCGGATGAGCACGAAATTGAGCACCACCGAGGCCAGGAATAGGGCCAGAAAGTTGAGCCCGCCCCAGGCGTAAAAAATCAGGCTGCCCACCAGCGCCACCACGTTTTTGAGGCGCGCGGGCACCGCGAAGTAGAGGAGCAGAAACCCGGGCAGAAAGTAGAAGAGAAACAGCGTACTGCTAAAAACCATGGCGAAGGGAAAGAATAAACCGCGTTAAAGATAAGGCCCTGTGCAACGTTGAGCCTAAATAAGCGTGCCCGCCGCCGCCCTCGTCGGTTATCCCGATGCCCGCCGTTTCGGCACTGCGCCGCCCGTCGGCATTGGCCCGGGCTGCGGGCGCCCCGGGCTTTCAGTGTCGGTTTAAAGCTGGTTTTGGTAAACGGCTTCGGCCTTTCTGCGCATTTGTTCCAAGTAGGCATCCCCGCCTTTTGCCTGCCTCGCCCAGGCCGAATCGGGATGCTGGGTGAGCTCCTCCGCCATCAGCTTTTGGGTTAGCTGGTCAATAGCCGCGCTGTCGGCTGCTGTGAGCGGGTGGTAGAGCTGGTAAACTTGATTGGTGAAGTCAAATTCCTGCTTCACCAGGTTGTGCTCGGTCACAAGTAGGACGATGAACCGGCGCGATTCCAACTGCCGCCGCAAGTCAGTCCCGTAGCTCACCACCTCCACGGGCGTGAGGGCTTGGTCGGGTTTGTGCACGTCTTTGCCGTAGTACCAATAGCGGGTATCGTCGGAAAAGGCATTTCCCAGAAAGGGTGCAAACTGGCAGAGGCCCCAGATAAAGCTGTCGGCGATAAACAGCGCCGGCGGCTGGGTCTGGCCGGGTTTAGCGGCGTCGAAGGCCAATTGGGGGTAGGCGAGGGGCGTGTTTTCCGTTTCCTTCAACAGGTTCAGCGTGCCGCCCAGGTCGTAGTCGTTGCCGGGCAGCGAATCGGCGGCGCGCACGATGAGCGGCCGGCCCACCGTGCGGACGCCAGGGAAGCGCACGCCGCCCATCTGCGCGAGGCGGCGCAGCAGCGTATCGGCTGCCAGGGCGCTGCCGTAGCCGCTCCAGTGGGTGCCGCCGGTGGCAAAAAGCGGATAGGGCGAGGTCTTCTTCCACCGGGCCATCAGCGGCACAAAATCCAGCACGGCCACGGTATCGGCCTGCAGCGCCTGCCGGTACAAGTCGTAATTGGTGACGGTGCCCGGCGTTTGCTGCCAGTGCTCCGGCAGGTTTTCGGGCTGAAAGCGGGCTTTGTTGGGCGCCATCACGAACAGCAGCTGCACGCCGCGCCGCGCCAGGTCGCGTTGCACTATCCGGAAGCGGCGCACCTGGACGCGCACTGCGTCTTCGGGCAGCCGGTCTTTGCCCAGGTAGCTCTGCAGCTGACGCGTTTCGAACAGCACCCCGTGATGGCCAACCACAATGCCTGGAGAATTGACGACGCGAAACAGCGAAAAATCCACTTGATTGCGCAGTCGGATGAGGGATGGGCGAAACCCTAGCCGGTCTTCCAGATATCGTTGCAAACTGTCCTGGAAGGTATTGCCGCGCAGCCCGGCCCAGGAGAAAGACGGCCTTGCGGAAAACGTATAGGCGCCGCCCAACGGCTTCTCCCGGAAGAAGGGAAAGTCGGCCTGCACCACCGGGAGCAGCACCATAACTAAGAACAAGCCTAGCAGTACCCGTTTAACAAATAGCAGCACCGGACGCGAAAGTGAAGAAGATGGCAGAAGTCTCCGCTCGTCAGAATCGGAAGCAGATGAGCGGCTTGAATGTACTGCCCGGCATGTGGCTGATGCTGAGAGCTAACAGCACGGCCTGGGCAGAAAAAGCAGCAGAGAAACAGCGTACTGCCAAAAACCATGGCGCAAAAAAGAAGCTGCCCATTTGGGCAGCCTCAAATTTATTCACGCCAGCAGAAAATGCTGGCGTGGTCGGGCCATTTTGGTTAGTCGCGCCGGCCGCGGCTGTGGCCGTTGCCATTGCCATTGCCCCGGTTGTCGTCGTAGCGGCCCTCGCGGTAGCCTTCGCGGTATAGCTTTTTGGCCTGGCCGGGCGGCAGGCCACGGTTTATTATTACGGGGCGGGGCCGTACTACCACGGGGCGCGGCTGCACTACTACCACGCGGCGCGGGTACCGGTCGCGGTGGGCGCCCACGTACACCCACGGTTGGCGGCCGCGGTAGTCGAGCACCACCGGGTGGAAGGCATAGGGGTCATAGCCGTTCAGGGCCGGCAGCGCCACCCACTGCCCGTTCTGAAACACGATGTATTGCTGGGCATACAGGTCGTAATAGCCGTCAATCTCGGGGATGTAGTAGAACTGCGTGCCCTGCGGCACGGGCGGCCCCCAGGCCGGCGGCGCGGTGTTGATGTTCACATTGACCTGGGCCCGGGCGGCGGGGGCGGCGGCCAGCGCCAGCGCGCCAAGCAGAGCCGTGCAAATAATGCGGGAGGGGAAATTCATGGCTGACTGAAAAATAAGCGAAACCGATGCGGGTAAATGGCAAGGAAGGTGCCAAACCCAACCGCCACCAAAAAGCCCCGCCCTGATGGGGCGGGGCCTGGTCAGGAGACGAGCTGTAGGCTAGTGCTTTTTGCCCTTGCCATGGCCTTTGCCGTGGTCATCACGGTCGTCATTGTCGCGGCGGCCACCGTCGTGGTCGCGGTCATCGCGGTACATTTTCTTGGCCTGGCCGGGCGGCAGGCCGTGGGGGTTGCCGCCCCGGTAGGTCCAGGGCTCAGCGCCGCGGTACTCGATGTACTGCGGGTGAAAGTTGCGCGGGTCGTAGCCGTCGATGCGCTCCAGGCGCGTCCATTTGCCGTTGCGCTGCACCAGGTAGCGGCGGGCCGGCACATCGTAGTAGCCGTTGATTTCGGGCACGTAGTAGTACTGGGCATCGGCCGGGGCGCCCACCACCACGGGCGGCGCCGTGTTGATGTTGACGTTAATCTGAGCCTGGGCGGCCGGCGCGGCGGCCAGCGTGGCGCCTCCGAACAAGGCGGCGCAAAACAGGGTGGGAAGCAGTTTCATGGGAAGGTTGTCAAGTGAAAAAAAAGCACCCGGTGCCACGCAAGTAGCGCCGGGTGCTGTATACTACTTTGGCAGTGGGTAGGTTGGTTGCCGGACGTTTAGCCGCGGCCCCGTCCGCCGCCGTGGCCGCCGCCGCCATTGCCACGTCCGCCGCCGTTGCCACCGCCCGGTTGGCCCTGGCCGCCGCCAAAGCCGCCGTGGTTGCCCTGGCTCTGGCCGGGGTTGTAGCCGCCGCCCTGCGGTTGCTGGGGCTGCTGGTTGCCGCGGGGCGGGTTGTAGCCCCCGCCACCGCCGGGGTACTGGCCGCCCCCGCGGTTGTCGTTGCCGCGGTAGCCGCCGCGGTCGTCGCGGTCGTGGTCATTGTAGTTGCGGCCGGTTGAATACACGGTGCGCGGGCGGCTGTAGCCACCGCCATAGCCGTTGTAGCCGCCGTGCCCATTGTAGCCGCCGTAGCCGTTGTAGCCGTAGCTGCTATAGCCGGGGCCGTAGCTGCGGTAGGGCTGGTAGGCGTAGCGCTGGCGGTAATAATTCACCTGAAGCCAGGGCTGCGGGCCGCGGTAGTCCACAATCACCGGGTGGAACTGGTAGGGGTCGTAGCCGTAGAGCTGTGGCAGCGGCACCCAGTAGCCGTCCTGAAACACGATGTATTGCTGGTTGTAGAGGTCGTAGTACCCATCAATTTCGGGGATGTAGTAATACTGCGTGCCGTAGGGGACCTGCGGGCCCCAGGCCGGTGCGCCGATATTAATATTCACCCCCACCTGCGCCTGGGCGGCCGGCGTGGCCAACAGGGCAAACGCGCCCACCAGGGCCGCGCCAAAGAATCTTGCGAGGGGTTTCATGATAATGGATTGATTGAAAAAAGACTAACAGGCCACTAACGGCGCTGCTCCTCAATAGATGCAAGGCAAGTGCCAAGCTGCTCAGAATAGTAGCTTCAGCCTCAGAAAACATCGCCCAAGCACCCCAAAACGTCGCCCGTTGGTTTTCTCTCCGAAAGCCGGGGACAAATGCGGCAGCCTTGTTGTTGTGCACCGACGCCCCCAGCCCTGCGCCGGCTAACGCAACTGGCAAATATGCCTTTCGCATTAGCCTTCGGCGCCCCTTCTACGTACCTTTACGCACTTATTCGCTGCGTTCCTGAATGGCCAAAAAATCAACTGCTACCCCGGCTGCTAAAGCTCCAAAACCGCCGAAAACCGCTGCTGCTCCGCTGAAAAAGCAACTGGCCGGCACCCTCACCGAACCGGCGGCTGCGGCGGCCTCCCAGCCCAACCCGGCCAGCGTGGCCGTGGCCCTCCAGCACCAGACGCCTGAGACGCTGCCGCCCACTTCGCCGAACGGTTCGGCCCACGCCTCGCAGCACCCCGAGGCGCAATACATTGAAGTGTACGGCGCCCGCGAGCACAACCTGAAGAACGTGTCGGTTCAGATTCCGCGCAACCGACTGGTGGTGTTCACGGGCATCTCGGGCTCGGGCAAGTCGAGTCTGGCTTTCGATACTATTTATGCCGAGGGACAGCGGCGGTATATGGAGACGTTTTCGGCCTATGCCCGCTCATTTATGGGCGGGCTGGAGCGGCCCGACGTGGACAAGATTGAGGGCCTGTCGCCGGTTATCAGCATCGAGCAGAAAACCACCTCGCGCAACCCGCGCTCCACGGTAGGCACCATCACCGAAATCTATGATTTCCTGCGCCTGCTCTACGCCCGCACCGCTGAGGCTTTCAGCTACGCTACGGGCAAGAAGATGATTCGGCAGTCGGACGACCAGATTATCAACTACATCCTCAAGCACTTCGACGGCAAAAAGCTCGTGGTGCTGGCGCCGGTGGTGAAGGGCCGCAAGGGCCATTACCGCGAAGATTTTCAGAAGATTGCCAAGCTGGGCTTCACTAAAGTGCGCGTCGATGGCGAAATCCTCGACATCACCGCCAAGATGCAGGTGGACCGCTACAAAATCCACGACATCGAAATCGTGATTGACCGCCTGCTGGTGAAGGAAGAGGACCGGTTCCGCCTCAGCGGCTCGGTGCAGAATGCCCTCACGCACGGCAAAGGCACCATGCTGGTGCTCGACCCCGATGCCAAAAAAGCAACGCCGCAGTTCTTCTCGCGCTTTTTGATGGACCCGACGACCGGCATTGCTTACGACGACCCGGCGCCCAACACCTTTTCCTTTAACTCGCCCTACGGCGCCTGCCCTACCTGCAACGGCCTGGGCGAGGTGCAGGAAATCACGGAGGAAGCCGTGCTGCCCGACCGCAAGCTGAGCATCAGCCGGGGCGGAATCGCGCCGCTGGGCGAGTACCGCGACATCTGGATTTTCCAGCAGCTCCAGCTCATTCTCAAGAAGAACAAGGCAACGCTGAACACGCCAATTGAAAAGCTGCCCGAGGAGCTGCTGAAGCGCTTGCTGCACGGCATCTCAGAGGACGAGGCCGATAGTGGCAAGGGTACGTTCACAGAGCCATTTGAGGGCATTATTCCCTTCCTGCGCCGGCAGATGGATTCGGAATCGGACAACATTCGGGAGTGGATTGCACAATACGCGCAGGCCCAGCCCTGCCCCGAGTGCCAGGGCTACCGCCTCAAAAAGGAAAGCCTGCACTTCAAGATGGACGGCAAGCACATCGGCGAGCTATCGGTGATGGATTTGAACGAGCTGGCCGGCTGGTTTGAAGGGCTGGAAAGCCGCCTCACGGAGCGCCAGAACGTCATCGCCCGCGAACTGCTGAAGGAAATCCGCAAGCGCATCGGCTTCCTGCTTGAGGTGGGCCTAGATTACCTGAACCTGCACCGCCCGGTGCGCACGCTGAGCGGCGGCGAAAGCCAGCGCATCCGCCTCGCCACCCAGATTGGTACCCAACTCGTGGGCGTGCTTTACATCATGGACGAGCCCAGCATCGGCCTGCATCAGCGCGACAACGAGCGGCTTATCAAGGCCTTGCAGCACTTGCGCGACATCGGCAACTCCGTCATTGTGGTGGAGCACGACAAGGACATGATTCTCAACGCCGACCATGTGTTGGATATTGGGCCCGGCGCGGGCATCCACGGCGGCCACATCGTGGCCTCGGGCACGCCGCAGGAGATTTTCAACTCCGGCTCGCTTACCTCGCAGTACCTCAGCGGGCAGAAGCACATCGAGCTGCAAAAGAAGAAGCGTAAGGGCGAAGGCACCGAGCTGGTGCTGAAAGGCGCGAAGGGCAACAACCTCAAAAACGTGACCCTGAAAGTGCCGCTGGGCAAGCTGGTGGCCGTCACGGGCGTGTCAGGCTCGGGCAAATCCACACTCATCCACGACACGCTGTATCCCATTCTCAACCAGCATTTCTTCAACGCCAAAAAGGAGCCGCTGGCCTACGGCAGCATCGAAGGGCTTGATTTGGTGGACAAGGTGATTGAGGTGGACCAGTCGCCCATCGGCCGTACGCCGCGCTCGAACCCCGCCACCTACACCGGCGTGTTCACCGAAATTCGCCAGCTGTTTGGCGAGATGGCGGAGGCGAAAATTCGCGGCTACGGCCCCGGCCGGTTCTCCTTCAACGTGAAGGGCGGGCGTTGCGAAACCTGCGAGGGCGCCGGCATCCGCACCATCGAGATGAACTTCCTGCCCGACGTGCACGTGCCCTGCGAAACCTGCAAGGGCCGCCGCTACAACCGCGAAACGCTGGAAGTGCGCTTCAAAGGCAAGTCCATCACCGATATCCTCGACATGACCGTGGAGAAGGCCGTGGAGTTCTTCGAGTTTCAGCCTCGCATCCTGCGCAAAATTAAGACCTTGAACGAAGTAGGCCTCGGCTACCTCACGCTGGGCCAGCAGGCCACCACGCTTTCGGGCGGCGAAGCCCAGCGCGTGAAGCTGGCCACCGAGCTCAGCAAAAAGGACACCGGCAAGACCTTCTATATCCTCGACGAGCCCACCACCGGCCTGCACTTCGAGGATATCAACCACCTCGCCGACGTGCTCCAGAAACTGGCCGACAAAGGCAACACCGTCCTCATCATCGAGCACAACCTCGACCTGATTAAAGTGGCCGACCACGTCATCGACATTGGCCCCGAGGGCGGCGCGGGCGGCGGCACCATCGTGGCCCAGGGCACCCCTGAGCAGGTGGCCAAGGCCGGCAAGGGCCACACGGCGCGGTTTTTGGCCGAGGAACTGCGCACGAGCAAGTACGCCACGGCATAGAAATAATTAGGTAGTTGCGAAAGAGGCCGGAAAAATTTATTTTTCCGGCCTCTTTTCATTTCTGCTTATGCGCGCTCTTGTATTGATTCCGCTGCTGGCCCTGAGTGCCGGCATTCCGCCTAAAGCACCCGCAGCGGGCACTCTGTTCAAAGCCAAAATCCTCAACGGCATGAAGGGCGACAGCCTGAGCTTTGTGCTGGCGCCCGATGGCAAAACCGTAAGTAACCTCACCTTCAAAGGCTACTGGCGTTGCGGCGGCAAGCTGGAGCAGCAGCGCGCCGCCGGCCCCACCAAAGGCACATACGCCGTGAGCAACGGCACCATTTCGGGCCGCCTCTGCGAGCCGCCGAACGGCGGGGCCACGGCGTGGTGCTTTGATTTCGGCGGGCAGATTACTGGCAAAACCGCCAAAGGCCGCTTCCGCATGAATATCAATGCCCTGCGTTGCGATTCTTATGAGTTGCAATGGGAGGCCGTGGCCGTGGGCCCGGCCAGATAGGCTATTGCCAAAAACGCCGCTACAGCATCTGTAGCGGCGTTTTTGTAATAAGTAAGCAGGGGCTCATAGCCTGCATCTTCATGTCCGCCGACTTCTGGGCCAGGCCCAGATGCTGCTGCACCACGGGCAGCGCTTGCCGATGAAAGCTTTCAGGTTCAACGGCTTTGCCCGATGCGGGCAGAGGCAGGAGGCTATTTCGCAGCGTCGACGGCTCCCTTCATTTTGGTCACCATGTCGAGGTGCATTTTCAGCATCGGGACGGTTTTGGCGGCGAAGGCTTTGATGTCGGGGTCGGAGGCTTTGATGGAGGCGTCGGTGTACTCCTTCACGTCTTCCTCGTGGTCCTTGAGCATTTCCTTCATGTATTCCTGGTCCATTTTCACGCCTTTCTCTTCGGTCACGTCTTTCAGCACTTTCGCGTGCTCGTCGCCGAGGGTGGTGGGCAGGGTGATGTTCTTCTTGGCGGCCAGGGCCATTAGTTCGGCGTTGCCCTTGGTGTGGTCGTCCACCATTTGCTGGGCGTATTTCTTGGCTTCCGGCGTGATGGCGCGGGCCAGCACCTGCTTGCCCATTTCCACTTCGAGCATGCCGCCGCTGGCGGCCTTGGTCATGAACTCGGAGTCGTAGTCCATTCCTTTTTTCTCCACTTTGCCCACGGCGTCGTTGGCCGTGGTGCTGTCGGCTTTCACTTCATTGGTTTTCTGGGCCTCCTTCACGGAGTCGTTGGAGTTGCAGCCGGCAGCCGCCAAAAGCACCGTAGCGGCGCTGAACAGGGTGATGAAAGAGCGTTTCATGAAGAAATCGGGTTGGTGAAAAGCTAAAATGACAATAGGTACATGAACAAATGCTGAAGCAGCTACGGCAGCTTATCCGCCGCGTCAGCAGCCTCTTTGGCGGCGTCCAGCTGCTCGTCAATCGGCGGGTAGTACTTGGCGGCCAGCGCGCGGATGTCGCCGTCGTAGGCGTCGTCCTTCATGTCGTCGAAGGCATCTTCGTCCTGCTTCTGGATTTTTACGAGCAGAGCCATTACGCGCTTGTCGAGCTGGCTGCCGGTTTGGGTGCTGGCCTCGTGGTAGGCGCTCTGCTCGTCATCGCCGAGGGCCGAGGGCACGGCCAGCTGCTTGGCCGCGGCCAGGGTGCGCAGGGTGGCCAGCAGGTCGAGGCGGCTCTGCACCGCCGCCGTGCCGAAGGCGCGCACGGCCGGCGCCGTGGCCCGGGTCTGGGCCAGCTTGCCCAGCTCGACTTCCAGCAGCGCATTGCTGGTGGCCCGCACCAGAAATTCCGCGTCGGCCTCCTGCTTTTTGGTGATGTCGGCATCGGCAATTTTGTGCTCGTTCAGGGCCGTGGCATCTTTCACGGCGTCTGGGTCGCCGCTGCCATTCGGGGAGCACGCCACCGCCAGCGGCAGGACCGCCAGGCCCAGCAACAGCCCCCGTATGGGAGGCAAAATATTCAGCGAAAGGCGCATGGCAAGTGGTTTTTTGAGAATAAGACGTAAGTTGGCCAGCTATACGCGGGCTTGGGAAGTGGGTTCTTCAAGGATTTAGGCATTTTTTTGAAACCGTGTTAAACCTGAACCGGGAAGCGGCTTCCAACCGGCCACAAACGCAGTACATCTTCTAACATCGTTATATTTTCAATCTTCGCCATGCGTACCTTTTCGCTCCGCTCCCTGACGTTGGCCTGCCTGGCCAGCGGCCTGCTCCTCACCACCGGCTGCAACCGCAAAACCGATGACGCCGCCCCCGACGACATCACCACCGCCGAAGACCGCAGCGAGGACAACATCGAAACCGCCGTGAGCTCCGATGCCAAGCTGGCCGGCCCCGCCGACCCCAACGTCCAGGGCTCAGCTTTCGCCACCACCGAACTGGAGTTCCACGCCCGCTTCGGCGCCTGCGCCACCCGCACCTACGACTACAACGCCCGCACGCTCACCATCGATTTCGGCCCCACCGACTGCCTGTGCCCCGACGGCCGCTACCGCCGCGGCCAGATTCTGGTGCGCTTCACCACCGACGTGCTCACCCGCCGCGCCGGTGCCGTGGTCACCCGCACCAACTACTTTGTGAACAACAACCAGCACACCGCCACCCGCACCTTCACCGACCTGGGCCAGGGCTCGTTCTCGGTCGATGTCACCAACGCCAGCATCATCCGGGCCAACAACGGCGGCACCCACTCCTGGACCGCCAGCTGGACCTTTACCCAGACGGCCGGCTACGGCACGCCCCAGTATTCCGACGACGTGTTTAGTGTAACCGGCTCTTCGGCTGGCACCAACCGCAACAACGTAAGCTACACCACCACCATCCAGTCGCCCCTCATCAAGCGCGGCGACTGTTTCAAATACTTCGTGCAGGGCACCGTCAGCATCAGCAATACCAACGGCAAAACCCTGCTGCTCAACTACGACCCCAGCGGCACCCACGACTGCGACCGTATTGCCAGCGTGACCGTGAACGGCCGCACCCGCACCATCACCCTGCGCTAGGCCATCGGGCTTCGGCCCAACGGTTTCCTGCTGCAAACAAAAGAGCCGTCCCGATTAAGACGGCTCTTTTCATTTGCGGTCAGCATGGGCTGGAAAAACCAGCCGGCGGTGTTCTATTTCCCGGTGAATACCGGCTTGCGCTTCTCACTAAACGCTTTCACGCCCTCCAAGTAGTCCGCCGATTCACCGGCAATCTGTTGGCAATGGGCTTCGTAGTCAAGCATCTCGTCCAGCGTAGAAGCGCCGGCCTTGTTCAGCATCTGCTTGATGAGGCCGATAGACTTAGTGGGGGCCGAGGCGTAGCGGCCGGCCAGCGCATAGGTGGCCTCGTCGAGCTGCTCGGGCGCCACCACCTGGTTCACCAGCCCCAGCCGCAACGCTTCCTCGGCCGGAACTTTCGAGCCCAGGCTGCACAGCTCGAAGGCCTTGAGCGTGCCCACCAGCCGCGGCAAAAACCACGACGAGCCCGAATCCGGCACCAGCCCGATGTTGATAAAAACTTCAATCAGCGAAGCCTCGCTGCTGGCAATGATGGCATCGCAGGCCAGTGCCAGCGAGCAGCCCGCGCCCGCCGCCACGCCGTTAAGGCGCCCAATAATCGGCTTCGGCAGCCCGCGCATGGCCCGGATGATGGGGTTGTAGCGCTGGTGCAGCGAGTCGTAGAAGGAGCGGGGCTTGCCTTCGGCCGCGGCGGCTTCCTGCGCCGCTTTCAAGTCCTGGCCCGAGCAGAAGGCCCGGCCGGCGCCCGTGAGCACCACGGCCCGCACGGCAGCATCGCGCGCCACCTGCTTCAGGGCGTCCTGCAGCTCGTAGCTCATCGGGTCATTGAAGGCGTTGAACACCTCCGGGCGGTTCAGGGTGATGGTGGCCACGCCGTCGGGGCGCACGTCGTAGAGCAGGCTGGTATAGGTCATTTGGTGAATTGGTGGGATTGGGAATTGGTGGAACGGTGAGTTGGCGGAGTGGTAGGTTGATAAATCAAACGCAAGAACGTCATGCAGCTCGCAGCGAAGCATGCGTTCTTGCGGTCGCGTTACGCCCCGCCAAGCAACGCCTCGGCTATTATTAAATCCTCCGGCGTCGTGATTTTCAGATTGCGGTAGTCACCGTCCACCAATTGTACACGGCACAAGTCATCCACCACCGTGGCATCATCGGTAAACGAAGCCAGCTCCGGCATGGCGTAGGCGCGGCGCAACAGGTCGATTTCAAACGTCTGGGGCGTCTGCATCAGGCGCAGGCGGCTGCGGTTTTGCGCGGCCGAGCCGTGCTGCGACACCAGCCGCACCGAATCCTTCGGCATCACGGCGGCGGCGGCGGCAGCATGGGTAGCGGCGGCCGCGTAGGTGCGCTCCACCACCTGGCGCGACACCAGCGGGCGCACCCCATCGTGCACGGCTACGAGGCCTTCGGCATGAGCACTCAGCCCAGCCAAGCCGGCCTTCACCGAGGCCCAGCGCGTGGCCCCGCCCGCCACCAGCCGGTGCGGAATATCCACGCTGAACTGCGCGCACAGCCCCTGCCAGATATCCAACTGGTCGGCGGGCAGCACCACCACAATTTCGCGCACGCCCAGCGCCGGCTCGGCAAAGCGGCGCAGCGTGTGCAGCAGCACGGGCTCGCCGCGCAGCAATAGGAACTGCTTGGGGCAGTCGGAGCCCATGCGGGTGCCGCTGCCGCCCGCCACGAGGATGGCCAGCCGGGGTGCGTGGGGACTAGGAAGCCCGGGCGCTTGCCGGGGAAGGGTAGGGGTTTTCATCGGCGCGAAGTTCTGTATAAAAAAGAACGCCGGAACTCCTGCTGAGGAATTCCGGCGTTCTGAAAAGCTAGCTGCTTGAATCCTTACAGAATCAGCATCGCGTCGCCGTAGCTGAAGAACTTATACTTCTCGGCAATGGCTTGCTTGTAGGCTTCCATCAGCAGCGGGTAGCCGGCGAAGGCCGCTGCCAGCATGATGAGCGTGCTCTCCGGCATGTGCAGGTTGGTGAGCATGCAATTGGCGATTTTGAAATCGTGGGGCGGGAAGATGAACCGGTCAATCCAGCCCTGGGTGGGCTTCATGCGGGCATTGGCCGACACCGACGCCTCCATGGCGCGGATGGTGGTGGTGCCCACGGCGCACACCTTCTTCTTGGCATCGAGGGCCTTATTCACCACCTCGCAGGCCGGGGCCGTCACGATGAAGTTCTCGGAGTCCATCTTGTGCTTGGTCAGGTCTTCCACATCCACCGTGCGGAAAGTGCCCAGGCCCACGTGCAGCGTCACAAACGCCGGCTCCACGCCCTTGATTTCCATGCGCTTCATCACCTCGCGGGTGAAGTGCAGGCCGGCCGACGGGGCCGCCACCGCGCCAATGTGCTCGGCGTAGATGGTCTGGTACCGCTCCTTGTCGGCGGGCTCGGTTTCGCGGTTGATAACCTCTTTCGGAATCGGGGTTTCGCCCAGTTCGTAGAGCGCCTTGCGGAACTCCTCGTCGGTGCCATCAAACAGGAATTTGATGGTGCGGCCGCGCGAAGTCGTATTGTCAATTACCTCGGCCACCATGTCCGATTCGCCGAAGTACAGCTTGTTGCCGACGCGGATTTTGCGGGCGGGGTCCACCAGCACGTCCCACAGGCGCAGCTCCTTGTTCAGCTCGCGCAGCAGGAAAACCTCAATTTTGGCGCCGGTTTTTTCTTTGTTGCCGTAGAGGCGGGCCGGGAAAACTTTGGTGTCGTTGAACACCAAAACGTCGCCCTCGTTAAAATAATCGAGAATATCTTTAAAGTTGCGGTGCTCAATTTGGCCGGTGGCGCGGTGCACCACCATCAGGCGGCTTTCGTCGCGGTTGCGGGCCGGGTGCATGGCCACCAGCTCCTCGGGGAGTTCGAACTTGAACTCATGCAATTTCATCGCCATAGGGCAGGATTGGGGGAATATACGGAATTTTGGGGAGGCAAAAGTACGGCTTTTTCTCGGAGTATCCATTTTTTGGTGAATACTCCGAAGGCGGGGCGTGCTTTCATCGTCAGCAACTTCCCCGCGCTTTCCCGTCTTTTGAACTTGTAAACAAGCTTTACGAGAAACTGCCGCCGTTGGCAAAAGTTATCCGGTGCACTTTTGCAGGTGCCACCGGCGCACCGCCGCTTTTTTCTGCACCTCACCCTTATCCTATGCTCACGCTCCGTCTCGTCTTCGAAAGCTTTCGATTCGCCCTGGATGCCTTAAAGGCCAATTTGTTGCGCACGATACTGTCGCTGCTGGGTGTCACGGTGGGCATTTTTTCTATCATCGCCGTCTTCACCGTCGTCGATTCGCTGGAAAGCAACATCCGCAGCAGCCTCGATTTTGTGGGCGACAAAATTATTTACGTCCAGAAATGGCCGTTTATTTTTTCGCCCGATTCGCCCTGGTGGAAATATTTCAACCGCCCCAACCCCACGCCGCGCGAGTTCCAGCAGCTGCGCCGGCAGCTCGGGCCCAATAATAAAGGCGTAGCCATGTTCGCCGCCAACAGCGGCAATACGCTCAAAGCCGGCTCCAACTCGGTGGCTGACTGCGTGCTGCAGGGCGTGACCTACGATTTCCGTATCGTGAGCAACGTGCCGCTCAAGGAAGGCCGCTATTTCACCACGCAGGAAATGGACGCCGGCCGGCCGGTGGCCATCATCGGCGCCACCATCGCCGAAAACCTGTTTCCCAGCGGCAGCGCCCTGGGCCGGGAGTTCAAGGCGCGTGGCCGCACGTTCACCATCATCGGCGTGATGGAAAAGGAGGGCAAAAAGCTGCTCACCATATCCAGCAACGACGCCAACTGCATCATCCCGTTTAACTTATTCGCCAAGCTGCTTTCCGTAAGCACCACCGGCAAAGGCGGTGGTCCCAGCGTGTCCATCGCCGTGAAGGGCCGCGACGAGGACGCGGGCCTGCTCGATTTGGAGTACGAAATGCAGGGCGTGATGCGCAACATCCGCGGCCTCAAGCCCCGCGAGGAAGACAACTTCGCCTTGAACCGGCCCGAAATGATTGCCTCCGTGATAGGCACCCTTTTCAGCCGTATCGGCGTGATTGGGGCCATGATTGGCGGCCTGGCCACGCTGGTAGGCGGCTTCGGCATTGCCAACATCATGTTCGTGTCGGTGCGGGAGCGCACCAACATTATCGGTATTCAGAAGTCGTTGGGGGCCAAAAACTTCTTCATCCTGTTCCAATTCCTGTTCGAAGCCATTTGCCTGTGCCTCATTGGCGGTGGCGCGGGCATTTTCCTGGTCTGGCTCGTCACCACCATTCCGCAGGATGCCTTACCGCTCACCATGACCACGGCCCGCATCGTGCTGGGCCTGCTCATTTCGGTGGCCATTGGGGTGGTGGCCGGCATTGTGCCCGCAGCCGTGGCGGCCAATCTGGACCCGGTGATAGCCATCAGGGCCAAGTAGGAGCCGGAAACCAAACAAAAGGAACGTCATGCAGCGCGCTGCATGACGTTCTTTAATTTGTGGCGTTTGCGGCGCTTTAACTGTGCCAGCTCAACATCAAGGCGTAATTATGCGTCTCTACGGCACAACCATTTTCCTGCTTGATGGCGCTTCCTTCTTTTCTGAACTACGAAATTCTGGGTAATTCTCTGGGCCAATACCTGTTGGCGGCCTTCATTCTGCTGGTGGGTGCAGCGTTGCGGCGGCTGCTGTCGCGGCTGCTGAGCAAAGTGCTCTTTCGCCTCACCAAGCGCTACACGGCGGGCGTGACCGAGCAGGAACTGCACGAGCTGCTGATTCAGCCGCTGTCGGTGCTGCTGCTGCTGTTCACGGTGTACCTGGCGTTTGGCGTGTTGCGCTATCCCTTGCCGCCCAATGCAGTGCCCGGCGTTGAGCCCTGGCCCAAGGTGGCGCTGCTGCGGGCGTTTCTGCTGGGGGTCATCCTCACCATTACCTGGGTGGTGTTGCGGCTGGTCGATTTTGCTTTGCTGGTGGTGCAGCGCCGCAACGAGCTGCGCCAGACGGCCGGCGCCACGCGACTCGACAACCAGTTTCTGCCTTTCGCCAAGGATTTGCTGAAGGTGCTCATCATCATCATCGGCGTGCTGGTGGTGTTGGGCGAAGTGTTCAACGTGAACGTGACGGCCCTGATTGGCGGCCTCGGCATTGGCGGGCTGGCGGTGGCTTTCGCGGCCAAGGAAAGCCTCGAAAACCTCATTGCTTCCTTCACTATCTTCCTCGACCAGCCCTTTGGCGTGGGCGACCTCGTGACGGCTGGCGACGTGAGCGGCACCGTGGAGAAAATCGGGTTCCGCAGCACCCGCCTGCGCACCGCCGAGAAAAGCTACGTGACCGTGCCCAACAAAAGCATGATTGACAAGCCCCTCGACAACCTCTCGCTCCGCACCTCGCGCCGCGTGGGCTTCACGCTCATCTTCGACCAAAAAACCACCAGCGCCCAGCTCCACGAAATCATTGCCGGCGCGATAACGGCCATGCAAGCCCACCCGCTCGTGACGCAGGACGTGCAGATGAAATTCAACGCCCTCACGCCCGCTGGCCGCGAAGTAACCGTGCAGTACTTCGTCGATACCACGAGCTACGACGAGTACCTCGACGTGAAGGAAGACCTCAATTACCGCATCGTGGAAGTGGTGGAGCAGCACGGCGGCACGTTTGCGGGCACGCCAGTTGTGGCACCGCCCGTGGCCGGTAAGGTTTAAGCCTTATGCTTGGTAAAGAAAAAGGCCACTCGATTGAGCAGCCTTTTTCTTTAAGCAAGGGTTTAGAAACTATTCCTAGCGCCCGCCGAACAAGCCGCCGAGCATGCCGCCCAGGCTGCTACCGCCAAGCAAACCACCGAGGCCGCCGCCGCCCGCGCTGGCCGGCTGCGAATTGGGCCGGCCACCCAGGCCGCCAAGGATGGACATCATCGAGCCCAGGCCGCCGCTGCCAATGGCCGAGCCCTGCTGCGGCAGGTCGGCTTGCGAGTTGCCGCCGCCCATGAGGCCGCCTAGCATGCCACCGCCGAGCAAACCGCCTAGCATGCCACCCAGGCCGCTGTGGGCTGCGCCGCCCAGCAGGCCGCCCAGGCTACCGCCGCCACCCAGGCCGCCCAGCAGCCCGCCGCCGCTGCTCTGGCTGCCGTAGTTGCCGGAATTCTGGCTGCCTCCGCTCATCACGCGCGAAATCACCATGGGGGCCACCACGCCGAGCAGGCCCGTCATCAGGGCGCTTTTGGGGATGCCCACGCTGGAGAGCTTGTCGCCGATTCGGCTGAAGAAGCCTTCTTTGGCGGGGTCCTGCGGGTCGTGGGCCACGGTAGCGGCCTGGTCGACCACCGTTTCCAGGGCCTGCTTCTGCTCCGGATTGATGCCCAGGTACTGCGCCATCTTGCCAATCATGGCCTCCTCGTCGTTGGCGTAGGCGCCATCGGCGCGGGCGAAGCTGATGAGGTCAGTCACGAGCGAGAAGCGCAGGTCGCTGCCTTTCAGGGCGTCGAGGTTTTGCTGGATGCTTTGGTTGTTGGCATCCTGGGCGGCGGCCAGCACTTGCTGCGTGGCGCCACCTGAGAGGCCGGCCTGCTGGGCCAGCGCCTGCAGAAACTGGGTTTCGGCGCCCGAGGCCTGGCGGTCGGCAGTGGCGAGGCTGGCGATGGCGCTCAGGTAAGCGGTTTTCTCTGGTTCGGAGTAGTTCTGGAGGAGTTGCGCGTCCATAGGGAAAGAAAGGTTGGTTGAGTGGAATATTCGATGGCTTAACGGGAGGCGCCCGAATACGTTGCTTGACGGCAACCAGAGACTCGGACGGATTTTTTTGCGCGGTGGGCGTAAATTTTCTGGCCCTGAAAATGAAGTTATTGCCCCGTGAGGGCCGCTTTTGACAGAAAATTCTGGCGCTTAAATCAGGATTTTGTTTGGCGCTTCCAAAATCACCTCCCATCTTTGCAATCCCAAACGGGAACAACGCCACGGGGGATTAGCTCAGCTGGTTCAGAGCATCTGCCTTACAAGCAGAGGGTCGTAGGTTCGAACCCTACATCCCCCACACTGAAAGACAGCCACTTAGCTGCAAAGCAAAGTGGCTGTTTACTTTTGGTACCCACGTTGGTGCCTACTGCCTGCTAGCACATTCGGTGCTTGGATGTATTGGGAGGTTAGCTCAGTTGGTTTAGAGCGCTTCGTTCACACCGAAGAGGTCGAAGGTTCGAATCCTTTACTTCCCACACAAGACCCCTCGGCGTTGCGCGGAGGGGTCTTTTTTATTTTCCTAGTTCACAAAAAAAGCCCCGGCATCGCCGGGACTTTTGCGTTGTCCGTCGCGCTGGTATCAGCGTTGCTTGCGGCCGCCCAGGCTGCGGGTGGGCCGGGTGCCCGGCTGGGCTTGGTTGGCGCGGGGCTGGTCGGCGCGGCTGGTTCCGTGGTCGAGGTCGCGCTCGGGCAAGCCGTTGGGGAAGGTGGGGCTGGTGGTGCCGCCCAGGTGCTTGTTGGTGTAGCCGTTGTGGTAAGCGGGCACGGCCGCCGCGGGCGCCGCGCCGGATTGGGCCGGCAAGCCCGTCGTTTGTGGTATAGGGGTAGGGGGCCGGCGGGGAACCTGGGCCAGAGCCGGGCCGGCAAACAGAGGCAGAACAAGGGCAAGCAGCAGGGGCGTACGCATAAGAGGGGCGATGAGGGACGGTTGGGCTTCGACTTGTACGGTAAAAGGGCAAAGACGGCCACGGCACTTTTCTGCCCCTGCCCCGCCAAACCCCGCCACCCACCTGCCTGTCGGGACTTTTCGTTGCCAGGCAGGTAGGGCGCTGCTGGCAAGGGCGCTTTTGCTGCGCTTGCGGAGCTTGGTGTAGGGAACGTAAAACTACCTGTTTGTGATAATCAGGGGTTTTTACGCTAAACCCCGCTCCACGGGACCACCACCTTTGAGCATCGGGAAAATAGTTTCTCCGACGTAACCTACTCCCCCACAACTACCATGGCATACACCAATGTCAGCATCACCGATTCGACGCCCTACGGCGCGTCGGGCAAAGTCTCGTACGCCAGCATCTTCTGTAGCAACGACGACTACACCGTATCCGCCAACGGCGGAAACTGGACCGCCAGCAGCCGCGGCGTGTGCCTGGTGACCGAAATCTCGGCCACCGTCTTCACGCCGTCCGGGCCGGTTGTGGCGGCCCCGTACACGTCGTCGGGCACCGCCTACAGCCAGTTTGCCATCGTGCAGACCGGCCCTAATTCCTACGCCGTAACCCGCTTGACCCTGGCGGCCGACAGCACGGACGTGGGCGAACTGGAAGCCGAACCCACGGCTCAGCAGAAGTAGCAACGCAGGGGCACGACGTCTCTGCTGCATTAAAAAAAAGCCCCGCCCATCGGCGGGGCTTTTTCGGGTCCTGCAACGCAGTATTAGCTTGTCGGCCCGTTGTCCACGCGCGCCTCGACCACTTGTTGTACCGACGCGGGCACGGCGGACAGGATGTCGTAGCCGGTAGCGGCTTCAATGGCGTCGACGGTGGTGCGGTAGGTACCCCAGCTGGTGCTGATGGCGTTATCGTTGGGCATGTCGACGGCGATAATGCGGGTGCTGGGGCTGACGCGGGCTGCATCGTCGGCGCCGGTGGGCAGCACTACTACTACTTTCCAGCAGCGGGCCGGCACCGCGACGCGGCCCTGGTCGAGGGTGGTGAGGTAGCCATTGCTGCCGGTGCCGCCGCGGCCGTAGGAGCCGGCAATGATATAGACCTCGTTGCCGGTGGCCAGTTGGTTGCGGCAATAGTCTTCCAGGTTGGCCCAGGTTTGCTGGTTGAGGCGCGGGGCCTGGGGCGTCATGTTGGTCATGAGGAAGGTGGCCGAATTATCGGCGACAGTGCTGGTGCGGTCGGCCGAGGGGCAGAGGTGGCCCCGGTCGAAGCCCGAGTTGGTGTAGCTGCTGGCCTGCACCTGGTACCACCCGGCGGGCAGGGTCGCATCGGCGCGAAAGTCGTCCTGGCGGGCGGCGCTGCCGCGCCAGTCGGCGCTCTGGTGCCAGCTTACCCAGTTGGGCGTGCCACGGTCGCGGTGGTAGCTCAGGGCGTATTGGGGTTTTAGCAGCAGGTAGTTGGTGGGCTGGGTGGGGTCGGTGGTGGCGCCGCTGGGGTTGCCGAGGGTGAGGTGCTCGGGAAGCGCAGCGACCGGCATGACCGGACTAGCGGGCGTGGGGAGCACGGCGTCCTTCTGGCAGGCCGCCAGAAATAGCGTGAGGGCCAGAATGGGCAAGCGAAATTGCGGCAGGCGTGTTTTCATAAAAGAGGTTGGCGGAAGAGGATGTCGCCTATTACGTAAGCTGGCAACGGCAGCGATAGATTTGTAGGAACGAAGCTGCGTTGCCCGGTTCAAAAATGGCATGCAGCAATAAATTGCCGGAACATTCCGCGGCTGCCGTGCGGCTTTGCTTTTCGTTTTGCCCCACTTACACCCTTCCGTCGCGCTGCGGCTATTTTGCAATTTGAGCTACTTCATAAAGCGGTTTTTTGTCTTTTGGGGCTTGCTGCTCAGTAGTTTGTTGGCTTGCCCAAGTGCAGCCGCCAGCCCAACCGACAGCCTGCTGACGGAGCTCAACCAGGCGCTGGCCCACAAAAAGGAATACGACGGGCATCGCCTGAATCGCATTGCGGTGCTCACGGCCGATTTTACCGCTTCAGAAGCCCACGACAACGCCCGGTTCGACCTGGCTCTGCGCATCTACGATGAGTACAAGTCGTTTAAATACGATTCGGCCTTTGTTTATTGTCAGAAAATCAGACGATTGGCTAAACAGCTTCGCAGTCCTGAAAAGCTGGAGGTAGCCAAGCTCAAGCTGGCCTTCGTGTTGCTATCATCGGGCCTGTTCAAGGAAACGTTTGAGACGCTCGACAGCATCAACGCGCGCCGCCTCACGCTGCCCGACAAGCAGAGCCTGTATTTTCTGAAAGCGCGGGCCTACAGTGATTTGGGTAATTTCAACCAGGACCAAACCTACCGGCCGGCCTACTACGCCAAAGCCTTGGCTTACGCCGACACGGCCCTGCAGTTTTGCCGCCCGGGCTCCTACGAGTGGCTGGAGGTGCAGGAATTCCGGGCCCTGAAAAACGCCGACCTAGCCGCCGCAGCCGCCGTCTACCGCCAGATTCTGCGGCTACCACGCCTCTCGCTGCACCAGCTGGCCGTGAGTGCCAGCACCACTTCCTACCTCTACGAGCAGGCCGGCCAGCCCGAAAAAGCCTTCGAACTGCTGCTAACATCGGCCATTGCCGACGTGAAGACGGCTACCAAGGAAACGACGGCCATCTTCAAGCTTTCCGACTACTGCTACCGGCAGGGCGACCTGAAAAACGCCTACACTTTCATCCGCGAGGCCCGCGAAAACGCTACCTTCTACAAGGCCCGCCAAAGGCAGATTGAAATCAGCCACGTCTCCTCCATTATCGAAGGGCAGAAAATCAACATCATTGAAAACCAGCGCAAGTCGCTGAAAACTTACGCCATCATCATGACGCTGCTGGCCGGTGTGGTCATCGCCTTCGCGCTGGTGAGCGGGCTGGCCCTGCGCAAGCTGCGCCGGGCCGACCAGCTGATTTTCGCCGCCAACCGGCAGTTGCAGGCCCGCAACGACGAGCTGCACCAACTCAACAGCGGCCTCAACGAAGCCAATACCATTAAGGAGGAGTACATCGGCTACTATTTCCACAACAATTCGCAGTACATCGACAAGCTCGAAACCCTCAAGAAGCGGGTGGAAGCCCTACTCGGCAGCAAGCAATACGCCGGCCTGCAGAAGCTGGTCGATGGCGTGAACATCAAGACCGAGCGCAACGAGCTGCTGAAGGGTTTCGACACGGTTTTTCTGCGGCTGTTTCCGAATTTTATTACGCAGTTCAATGCCCTTTTTCGGGAGGAGGACCGGGTGATGCTGGCCGACGACCAGCTTCTGACCACGGAGGTGCGCATCTTCGCCCTCATCCGGTTGGGCATTAATGACAGCGAGCAAATCAGCCGCATGCTGGGCTATTCCATCAACACGATTTACACTTACAAAACCCGGGTGAAGAACCGCTCGCTGGTGCCCAACGAGGAATTCGAAGCGCGCATTCTAGCTATCGAGGCCGTGTAGATAGTGGGGCGGAAAGCGGGTGCTTTTTCGGTAGAACCGACCAGGAAAACGACAATATCGGGTCGATATTTTTGTTTGCTTTTTATGATTTAGCGTGTTGGTTGATAATTGGTTGACTGTTTGATTGATTAATATTTTTCATATTCGGGCTTGATAAATAACGGGCGGGCGAGGGCAAGGCTAGCTTTGTTGTATTCCCACTCAAAACGAATGCGATACGGCCCTTCGGCTTCGTGCATTCGATACCCATCTATGAAAAGAATCCTGCTGGTCGTTGGCCTGTTTGGGGCCGGCTATTGCGCCCAGGCACAGCCCGCCGCCCCCCTGAAAGCCCGCCTCGACAAAGTCGCCCTGACGGTGGCGCTGGGGGCTGATGGCCGCCCCACCTACGCCGTGGCCTACGGCCCCAAAACCGTTGTTCAGCCCTCGCGGTTGGGGTTGAGCTTTGCCGACGGCAAGGGCTTCGACGGCCCGCTGGTGCTGGCCGGCAGCGAAACCAAGGACGTGGACGAGACCTGGACGCCGGTGTGGGGCGAGGTGAAAACCATCCGCAACCACTACCAGCAGCTCACGGTGCACCTGCGCCAGCCGGCCGCCCCGGGCCGGACGCTGGACGTGGTGTTCCGCGTGTTTGCCGATGGCGTGGGCTTCCGCTACGAGTTTCCCAGGCAGCCCCGGCTGCAGTATTTCACGGTGCAGGACGAACACACGGAGTTCAACCTGCCGGCCAACCACAAGGCCTTTTGGATTCCGGGCGACTACGACTCGAACGAGTACGCCTACACCACCAGCCGCCTGAGCGAGGTGAACACCGCGCCCATCGAGGCCATTCAGCAAAAAGCCGACCCCAAGCGCGTGCAAACGCCGCTGATGCTGAAATCGGACGACGGCCTGTACATCAACATCCACGAGGCGGCGCTGGTGAACTACCCGGCCATGTTTCTGAACGTGGATACCAAGACATTCAGCCTCAGCAGCCAGCTGGTGCCCGATGCCACCGGCACCGGCGCCAAAGCCTACCTGCAGGCACCTGAGCACACGCCCTGGCGCACCATCGTGGTGGCCGACAACGCGCCCGCCGTGCTGGCCAGCAAGCTGATTCTGAACCTGAACGAGCCCAGCAAAGTGGCCGAAACCGGCTGGATTCAGCCCCAGAAATTCGTAGGCGTGTGGTGGGAGATGCACGTGAACCGCGCCAGTTGGAACTACGCCGACACCAGCAACATCAAGCTGGCCGGTACCAACTGGAAAACCCTGAAAAACAACGGACACCACGGCGCCAACACCGCCAACGTGAAGCGCTACATCGACTTCGCCGCCGCGCACCACATCCCCGGCGTGCTGGTGGAAGGTTGGAACGTGGGCTGGGAAGACTGGGCCAATAACTGGAAGGAAGAAGTGTTCGATTTCGTGACGCCGTACCCCGATTTTGATGTGGATGAGCTGCAGCGCTACGCCGCCGGCAAGGGCGTCAAGCTCATCATGCACCACGAAACTTCGTCGTCCGTCACCAACTACGAGCGCCGGCAGGATGCTGCCTACCGCTTCATGAAGCAGCACGGCTACGATGCCGTGAAAACCGGCTACGTGGGCCGCATCATCCCGCGCGGCGAGCACCACGACGGCCAGTGGATGGTGAACCACTACGTGCACACCGCCCAGCTCACGGCTGCCAGCCGCATTATGGTGGACATGCACGAGTCCGTGCGCCCCACCGGACTGCACCGCACCTACCCCAACTGGCTGGCCAACGAAGCCGCCCGCGGCAACGAGTTCAATGCCTGGAGCAGCGGCAACCCGCCCGAACACGAAACCATCCTGCCCTTCACCCGCCTCATGGGCGGCCCAATGGACTACACGCCCGGCATCTTCCAAATCAAGCTCGACGACTGGAACCCCGCCCGCAACCAAGGCAAGCAGGTGCACACCACCCTGGCCAAGCAGCTGGCCCTGTACGTGACCATGTACTCGCCCCTGCAAATGGCCGCCGACCTGCCCGAAGCCTATAATAAGCACCTCGATGCCTTCCAGTTCATCGAAGATGTGGCCGTGGACTGGGACGATACCCGCATTCTGGCGGCCGAGCCCGGCGACTACCTCACCACTGTGCGCAAGGCCAAAGGCAAGGATGAATGGTACCTCGGCAGCATCACCGACGAAAACGCCCGGCAGCAGCCCATCAAGCTGGACTTTTTAACTCCCGGCCAGCGTTACGAGGCCATTATTTACGCTGATGGCCCGGGCGCCGACTGGCAGAAAAACCCCATGGCCTACCGCATCACCAAGCAGGTGGTGACCAGCAAATCGATGCTCAAGCTGCAGCTGGCGCCGGGCGGCGGCGCGGCGGTCAGCTTCAAGCCGGTCCGGAAATAATTTTCTATCCCTTTCTCATTCCTCTCCGCATTACCTAATCTTTTCTAAATGTCTATTCGACACATTTTGCGTGCAAATGCATTGGTGCTGCTGGCTACTGTGAGCCTGCTGGCAGCTTGCAACAAAGACACCACGCCGCCCGCCATCGTCACGCCGCCCATCACCTCTACGCCCACGCCGCCGCAGTACGGCACGCCCTTCAATGGAGTGCCCAACCGCGAGGACGCGGTGATTTACCAGGTCAACATGCGGGCGTTTAGCCAAGCTGGCAATTTTGCGGGCGTGCTGGCCCGGCTCGATTCCATCAAGGCCGTGGGAACGAACGTGCTGTACCTGATGCCGATATACCCGGTGGGCACCGACAGTAAATCGGTGAACTCGCCCTACGCCGTGAAGGACTACCGCGCCGTAAACGCCGAATTCGGCACCCTGGCCGACCTGCGCACGCTGGTCGACGCGGCCCACGCCCGCGGCATGAGCGTGATGCTCGACTGGGTGGCCAACCACACCAGCTGGGACAATGCCTGGATAACCGCCCACCCGGACTGGTACGTGCACAACTCGGCCGGGGCCATTGCGGCCGTGTCCAACAACGGCACGACCTACAACGACGTGGCCCAACTCGATTTTGGCAATGCTTACATGCGGGCCGAAATGATTTCAGCCATCAAGTCGTGGGTGTTCACGGCCAACGTCGACGGCTTTCGCTTCGACTACGCCGACTTTCAGCCCGGCGACTTCTGGAAGCAGGCCACCGACACCCTGCGCAACGTGAAAACCCACAAGCTGCTGCTATTGGCCGAGGGCAACCGCAGCGCCAACTTCACCTCGGGCTTCGACTACAACTACGGCTTCAATTTTTACGGCGGCATCTTCAACATATATAAAAACGGCCAGTCCGCTGCCAATTTTGATGCTTTCAACACCACCGAATACGCGGGCGCCACGGGCACGCAGCAGGTGGTGCGCTACATCACCAACCACGACGTGAATGGCTCCGACGGCTCACCCGTGGCGCTGTTTGGCGGCAAGGCGGGCGCCATGTCGGCCTTTGTGGTGGCGGCTTTGTACAAGGGCGTGCCCATGATTTACAACGGCCAGGAAACCGGCATGGCCGCGAACATTCCCTTCCCCTTCACCTCCGTGAAAGTGCAGTGGGGCGTCAACCCCGACGTGAAGCGCGCCTACCAGCAACTCATGGCTGCCCGCGCCGCCAGCCCGGCTCTGCGGTCCGGCACTCCCACCGGCTACAGCACCTTCAGCGTGTGCGCCTTCACCAAAACCGCCGGCTCGGAGCAGGCCTTTGTGCTGGCCAACACGCGCAATTCGGTGCAGACCTTCACGGTGCCCGCCGCCTTGGCCAACACCACCTGGACCAACGCCCTGCAGGGTGGCACCTACACCGTGGGCACTACCGTTTCGCTGCCGGCCTACGGGTATTTGGTGCTGAAGAAGTAGGGGAAGGGTTTTAGGAAAACAGAACGTCATGTCGAGCTTGCCGAGACATCTCGCGTGCCGAAGTAATTATTTACTCTGGCACGCGAGATGTCTCGGCAAGCTCGACATGACGTTCTGTTTTGCGTTCTATCTAAACCCTACGAAAACCCCAGTACCGGGTGCGGCTGATACGGCTCTTCCAGCCGCCGGATTTCTTCCGCGCTGAGCTTCACATCCACGGCTGCCACGGCGTCTTCGAGGTGGCCGGGCTTGCTGGCGCCCACAATGGGCGCTGTGATGGCCGGTTTGCTCAGCATCCAGGCCAGGGCAATCTGGGCGTTGGGCAGGCCATGTTCTTGGGCAATTTCCGTCACGCGGTCGGCCACCGCGAAGTCGTCGTCGCGGCCGTACAGGCTTTTGCCGAAGGCGTCGGTTTTAGCGCGCTCGGTTTCGTTGCGCGCCTTGCCGCGGCCACCCGTGAGCAGCCCCCGCGCCAGCGGCGACCACGGAATGACCCCAATTTTCTGGTCTTCGCACAGCGGCAGCATTTCGCGCTCCTCCTCGCGGTACACCAGGTTGTAGTGCGGCTGCATGCTCACAAAACGCGTCCAGTTGTGCTTGTCGGCCAGGTACAGGGCCTGCGCAAACTGCCAGGCAAACATCGACGACGCCCCGATGTAACGCGCTTTGCCGGCCTTCACCACGTCGTGCAGCGCCTCCAGCGTCTCCTCAATGGGCGTGTGGTAGTCCCAGCGGTGAATCTGGTACAGGTCCACATAATCGGTGCCCAGTCGCTTCAGGCTGGCATCGATGGCACTCATGATGTGCTTGCGCGAGAGGCCCTTATCGTTGGGCCCGGGGCCCATGGGGTTGAACACCTTGGTGGCCAGCACCACCTCGTCGCGCTTGGCAAAATCGCGCAGGGCCCGGCCCACCACTTCCTCGCTGGCACCGTTGCTGTACACATCGGCCGTATCAAAAAAATTGATGCCCAATTCCAGCGCCTTCTGAATAAAGGGCCGGCTCTCATCTTCTTTCAGGGCCCAGGGCCAGCGTTCGGTGGGCGTGCCGTAGGTCATGGTGCCCAGGCAGATGCGCGAAACCTGCAGGCCGGTATTGCCTAAGCGGAGGTATTCCATAGTGGATTGGGGAAGCGTGCCCGGCCAGAAACCCGGCACTTGTGAGGTGGCGTGAGAAATCTGTATCCAAACGCAAACTCGTAGGTCAGGTTTTCAAAATGGAAAGCTTCGGCGGCGCAACAACTTCGCCCAAATGGGATTTAAAAGAGGGCCAAAATATTGCATTATGCCGGGTTTCTGCATGAACATATATTTTTGTTGAAATTGGAAAAATTCCATTCGTTAACTTTGGGGTAGTTATTCTGTCAAACGGCTAAAGCAATGATAAAGCAAGGTTTTAGCGAGATTACAGGCTTTTATTTCTCCTGCATTCATTAAGAAAATTATCGATTAAATTATATACACACTCGCTCATGGCAAATCTCTACCGGTTTCGTCGTTCCCTGCGTTTAGTGGGAGCGGGAGTTTTAACTTTTTTTTCGCTGAGCACTGTACTGGCCCAGGCGCCGGCCGCCGCTTTGTGGCCTTCGGCCGCCGATACCGTGCGCGCCATGCCCGACGTGGCGCTCGACGATGTGCTGGTGGCCCCGGCGGCCGTCGACTCTAAGGAGTGGCTGCTGCTCAACGCCGACATCCAGACCGAGCTGGACGGCGCGGTGCACAACCTCTACAACTTCAAGTTCGACCAGGCCGAGCGGCAGTTCCGGTCGTTGCGCCGGCGCTACCCCCAGCACCCCATGCCCTATTTCCTGCTGGGCCTGAGCACGTGGTGGAAAATAATGCCCAGCAACACCTACAATCAGCAATACGACAAGACCTTCTTCGCTTACATGGACACGGCCACCACCAAGGCCCAGAAGCTCTACGACGCCGACCCCAACAACTACGAAGCCAGCTTCTTCCTCTCGGCCGCCTACGGCTTCGACGCCCGCTTGCACGCCGAGCGGCACGACTGGCGCAAGGCCACCGTGAGCAGCAAGCGGGCCCTGGCCTACCTGCAAAAAAGCCGCGAAGCCAATGGCCTGAGCCCCGAATTCGTGTTCGGTGAAGGCTTGTTCAACTACTACGCTGTTTGGATTGCCGATGAATACCGCTGGCTGCGCCCGGTGCTCTGGTTTTTCCCCAAAGGCAACCGCAGCACCGGGCTGGCCCAACTGGAAGAGGTGGCCCAGCACGGTTTCTACACGGCAGCCGAGGCTCGGTTTTTCCGCATGCGTATTCTGGGCAGTGCCCGCGAAAACAATACCGCCGCCGCCCTCGCCGTCGCCCGCGACCTCACCCGCGACTTTCCCGACAACAGCTGTTTCCAGCGCGCCCGGGCCCAAAACGCCTTTGCCGAAGGCGAACTGACCGAGTGCGAGCGCACCAGCCGCGACATCCTGGCCAAAGTGAACAAAGGCCTGCCCGGCTACGAGGGCTTCAGTGGCCGCGCTGCCGCCTACTACCTCGGCTATGTGGAGCAGCACCGGCACAACAACCCCGCCGCCGCGCAGGATTTCTACCAGCGCTGCCTAGTATTCTGCGAATCGGTGGGCCAGACCAAGGGTGGTTACTACCTGTTTGCCGCGGCCGGCCTGGGCCGGCTGGCGGCCCAGGCCAGCAATCAGCCGCTGGCGCGACGCTACTTTCAGGTAGTGCTGGACCAGGCCGAGCACAAATCGGACTTGTACCAGGAAGCCAACCGCTATCTGCGCAAAGGGGCAAAAGCCAGAAGCTCCGTAGCCATGGAGGCAGTCGCTACTAATTAAGCGCCGGATATCCGGCACAGCACACGAAGGCCCGCTGGCATTGCGCCAGCGGGCCTTCGTGCGTGTTTAATTTAACAACTGGCCGGGCTAGGCAGAGTAGGCCTTCGTCAACTCTTTCGGCGGAGTTGTCGTTTAAGTCAACTCAAAGCCGGGATTTGACTTATGCCGGCTGAATGTTCTCCCAACCTCATCCATCCTATGAAAAAGCAACTTTTCTTGGCCTTCTTGCTCACCGCGGTGGGCTACTCGGCCAGTGCCCAAACCAGCACCACCACCACCACCACGCGTCAGACCACGGTGACACCGGCCACGCCGGCCACCCCCGCGTATCCGGCCACTCCGGTCCAAACGCCAGCCACGTCAACCAGCACGGAGTCGACGACTACCACGGTAGAGCCATCTACTACCACCACTGTCGTACCAACCACTGTTGTCCCGCGCGATACGAAAATTAAGGGCAAGCGCAGCGGCAAAACCAAAGTGAAGCCCAAAGATTAGTTCTGACCCGCCTATAAGGGCCACACAAAAGGCCGACCTTAAGTACTTAAGGTCGGCCTTTTGTGTGGATAACGCTTGAATGATACGACTTTAATGGTAGTTGGATTATTGAATTGAGGCGGAATTGCAAACCTTTTTTACTGTGACGGGCGGGCCCGTAACATTTAATGCCAGCCTGCTTATCTGATTGACAATGAGAACAGAAATAATTATCAACTCTGATTTATTAATTAATCTTTTTCAAATATTAAAAAAGATTAATTAATAAAATAGGTAAATTGATTATTTTTTTAGTACATTTATTTCGACGATGCGCACATTGCCTTGGACGGCAAATAGTATTAGGGGAGAACCAACTTCTAACACCATGAGATACAATTTGCCATTCTATTCAGCGGAGGCGGAAAATGCTGCTGCTGAGATTTATCATACGCATCCAGAGTGCCGTATAGCTCAGCAGATTGCACCAGACAGCCGCATTGGCGGTACCGGCGATGGCCGTAAGGAGTGTCCTTTCTGCTTCGTGCTGGGGCAGTTCCGCTCCAATAAATTTGTCGATATGCCCGGCACACTAGTCCCGGCCGGCAGCCAGGTGCCCGCGCAGGCGGGTTTTGCCGCTTCGGCACACAGCGGGCAGTCGCTGGCCTAGTAGGAAGGCTTTCGGCTGCCATCGGGCAGGGAAGAATCAAGCGGCGGTTGAGCCGTTTCTTTGCAGCGGTTCCCGGTGGTGTTGGGGCACGCAGTCGCGTGGCCACGGCGCGGGGCGCTGCCTACTATGCTGCTTGAAGTTGTTGATGCCCGCCTGGCGCGGATGTTTATTGAATTGCCCGCTCGCCTGCACGCCGCCGTACCCAATTACATTGGTCCGCTGGAAAACGAGGTGGAGGCCGTTTTCGACCCCGCTAAAAACCCGAAGCTGCAGAATGGCGAGTGTGCGCGCTGGGTGCTGACGGATGCCAACGGCCAGGCCGTGGGCCGGGTGGCCGCCTTTCTGAACCGCGACGCGGTGGACGTGAAAAATGCCGACCTGCCCACCGGCGGCTTAGGTTTCTTTGAGTGCATTGACAACCAGACGGCGGCCAACCAGCTGTTCGACGTGGCCCGGCTCTGGCTGGCCGCCCGGGGCATGCAAGCCATGGACGGCCCCATCAACTTCGGCGAGCGGGACCGATTTTGGGGCCTGCTCATTGAGGGCTACGACCTGGAGCCGAACTACGGTATGTTCTGGCACCCGGCGTATTACCGGCCGCTGTTCGAGAACTACGGGTTTGAGCTTTATTTCAAGCAGTATACCTGCTACCGGACCACGGCGGCCGAACTGCATCCCAGCTTTGCGAAGCGGGCCGAAGAGCACGCCGGCACCTACCGCTTCGCCCACGCCCGCAAGCAAGACGCCGAGAAACTCGCCCAGGATTTTCACCACGTATACAATCTGGCATGGGCCAGGCACTCGGGGGTGAAACCCATGACGCTGGACGAGGCCCGCAAGATTGTGAAGGAAATGAAGCCCGTGGTGGACGAGCGCCTGCTCTGGTTTGCTTACCACGGCGAGGAGCCGGTGGCGTTTTTCATTAGCCTGCCCGAGCTGAACCAGATTTTCAAGCACGTGGGCCGGCGGCTGAACCTCGTGGGCAAGCTGCGCTTTTTGTGGGAGCAGCGGCGCTAC
Source organism: Hymenobacter convexus (assembly GCF_030580955.1). Classification (GTDB taxonomy): domain Bacteria; phylum Bacteroidota; class Bacteroidia; order Cytophagales; family Hymenobacteraceae; genus Hymenobacter. The sequence goes on from NZ_JAUQON010000001.1 coordinate 476,650, forward strand.
ATGCAGCGGCGCGACAAGAAGCTGTTTGGCATCATCTACGGGGTGGTGCCCGAGCACCAAGGCAAGGGCGTGGACGCGGCCATGCTGGTGTATGCCCGGCAGGCGTTTATCGACGCGGGCTACGCCGAAATCGAGATGAACTGGATTGGCGATTTCAACCCGCGCATGCTGGTGACCACGCGCTCCATCGGCGCCAAGATTCTGAAGACGCACGCCACTTACCGCTATCTGTTTGACCGGGAGCGGCCGTTTGAGCGGATGCCAATCATTCGGTGAGCGGACCTGTCGTTGCGAGCGCAGCGAAGTAATCCGTCCTGTGCTAAGCACCCAGCCTTCTGATGTAAAAAGCCCCGGCACTGCGCAGTGCCGGGGCTTTTTACATCAGAAGGGATACCCGATAGCCAGATTAAATCGGCCGGTCTGGTTGTCGGGCGGACCGGTGGGCGTACTGAGCGGGAACGCATAATCGAAGCGGAGAACGAAGAACTGCACGTCGACGCGCAGGCCGGCACCGGCACCCACGGCCAGCTCTTTTAAAAAAGTGCTGGGCCGGAACTGGCCATTTTTGCCGTCGGGCTGGCCATCGGCGCCGAAGGTTTGGCGGCCCGGGTCGGGGTTGGCCAGCCAGATGTTGCCGGCGTCCAGAAACAGAGCGCCTTTCAGGTAGGGTACCAAGTCTTGGCGGTACTCTATGTTGCCTTCGAGGCGGATGTCGCCCACTTGGTCGTAGAAGCTGTTGAGGGTTTGCTCGCCGGTAGCGGGCTTGTAGGTGCCCGGGCCGATGCCGCGCGCAGCAAAAGCGCGCACGCTGTTGGGGCCGCCAATACCGTATTGCTTAGGGTAGGGCAGCACGTCGGAGTTGCCGTAGGGCGTGCCGATGCCGGCCTGCAAGCGGGCCACAATGCGGTTGCCAGAAGTGGGGTTCTGGCTGATTCGGTAATACTCGCGCATCTCCAAATCAAACTTGAGGTACTGGCTATACTCTTGTCCGCCAATGGTGTACTTGCCGTTGTCGTTCTTCTTGGCGCCCGAGGAGCTGACGATGCCCTGGGCCAGGTTGCCGCTGCCTTCTACCTGGCCGCTGAAGTAAATCTGCTGGCGGCGCTGTTCCAGCACCTGCTGGTTGTAGGTGTAGCGGTACGAGCTGGCCAGGATGAACTGCTGCTGGAAGGCGCTGCGCAAAAAGCTGCGTTCCGGCGAGTTCAGAATGGCGGTGAATACATCGGTAGGCGAAAACTGCACGTAGGTGATGTCGATGGGGCGCACCTCCTGCTCGTTGGTAATCTTGGTCTTGAACGTGTAGCCGTAGTTGAGGTTGAAGAAGTTCTGGGTGAAGTAGTTGGCCCGCGTCACGGCGCGCACACCCGCGCCGATGGTGGTACGCGGCTGAAAGTCGGAATTTGGCAGGTGGATGTCGAGCAACGGTAGGTGGGGCACCACGAGGCGCGGGAAAATCAGCTGCCCGTTTATGCCTAGCTCGTAGCTGGTGAGGCCCAGGGCGCCGTTGCCATTGCCGGACTGGGTTTCGGTGCTGGCCACCAGGTTCACCAGCAGCTGCTCGCCGCCGCGCAGGGCCGAGCGGTTGCGGAACGACACGTTCAGGCCCGGGCCGGTGAAGCCGTTGCTCTTGCTCACCAGCTGCAGGTCGGCCCGCAGGCTTTTCTTCTTGAGCTGGGTCATCCGCACGTCGGCATCGAGCCTTCCGCGGCCGGCCGAGTCGCCGGCTGCGGAAGGCAGAAAGCGGATTTCCACGAATTTGAACGTGTTCAGGCTCATCAGGCGGCTGATGGTCTGGTCGCGGCGCTTGCGCCGGTACAGGCTGTCCGGGTACATGAAGGTGGCGTTGGTAATGGCCTTGGCCTTAAATACCTTCTCGTCGGGGTAGTACTCGTATTTTTTGTACATCATCGGCTGCCGCGTGGTGGTATCGGTCAGCACGTAGCTGGTATTCAGTCGGATGCGTTTCAGCCAGTAAGGCCGGGTGGCTTTGGCCGGTGCCGAAGCCTTCACGCGCAGGTACACGTTGATTTTGTTGTTCAGCGTACTGTCAACCTGAAACAGAATGTAGTCGGGGTTGAAATAGAAATAGCCGCTGTTCTTCAGGTCGTTGTCGATGCGGACCCGCTCAGCGGTGAAGGTGTTGAGGTTGTAGGCATCGCCAACTTTGAGCAAGGTGCCCGGCTGGGTGGCACGGATGTCCTTGTCAATCAGCGTGTCGCGGTCCGGGAAGAAAATCTTCTCGATGATGTAGGGTTTGCCCGTGGTGGCCGTGTAGTTCACCTGGGCGGTTTTGTCCTGGGTTTTCACCTCGTTGGTCACCACGCCTTTGAAAAAGCCGTTGTTGTAGAGGCGGTTGGTAATAAGGCCGCTGGTGGTCTTAATTTTTACGTCTTTCAACAGCACCGGCGGTTCGCCAAACTTGTCGGCCAGAAACTTGCCCAAGCCCTTTTTCTTGCCCTGGCCCTGCCCCCAGAAATACAGCTTGGGCCGCAAGCCCAGAAACGAAGCGTTGGGCTTGGGCGTGATGACAGATTCCAGCTCCGTTTGCAGGGCGCTTTGGTTCGGCAGCTTCTCAGGCGCCTTGATGGTGACTTTGCTGCCGGTGTAGAGCTTCTGGCCCTCGGGCACATACTTCAGGCCCGAGCAAGCGGAAAGCGCTAAAAACGAGGCGTAAAGCAGCAGCAACGGCCCGGTGAGCAGTTGCCGCCTGCTCGTTTTCGAGTCTTTGTGGGCTATATCGTATTCTCCAATGCTCATGCTTGGTTCCTTATTTTTTCACGGCCCGCGTGGTGTCCATCCGTGCCGAGGGCTGGCTTTGCACGGAATCCTTCTCAGCCTGCTTGTCGGCTTTCGCGGCTTTTTTGTCGGCTTTGCGCTCGGCCTTGATGTCCTTGGGCACTTTCGAGAACAGCTCCTTCAAATCCTGGTAGTCGCGCTGGAACACGAGGGCGGCGCCGGTCCGGATAATCTGACCATCGATGTCCTCGTAGCTATTCTGGCGGAACACGCGCACCCGCAGGCGGTTGTCGGCCAGCACGCGGTACTCCAGGCTCACGTCGCCGGCCAGGTTGCTGGCACTGTTCTGACCCTGGGTCGCCTGAGTGCCCGAGCCGCCGCTCAGGTTGATGTCGGTGCCCACGCGCACGGTGAGACGGTTGTTGAACAGCTGGCGGCGCAGGGCCACGTTCAGGTCGGTGCGGCTGCCCTGGCTGCCGTCGGCGCCGTAAGCGGCTTGGTTGGTCACGCCCAGGTCGAGGCCCAGGCCCGAGAGGTACTTGCCGGTCAGGTTGTTGAGCTGGTCGGTGAGCACGGCGCTGGCGCTGCCGCGCAGCTGCGTGGCCACCAGGCCTTCGCCGCTGCTGGTCTGGAAGGGGTTTTGCGCCACAAACCGGCCCAGAATCAGCAATGAAAACACCTGCTTGCTCAGCTCCGACGTCTGGTTGGGCTGGCGCAGCTGGGCCAGCTTGGCTTCTACCTGCCCGCCGAGGGCACCGCGCTGGTTCTCGGGCAGCGTAATATCGAAGCCAATGGTGGGCTTGCTGAGCTGGTCGGTCACTTTCAGCAGCACGTTAAACGGCAGGCGGTTGCGCGATACCGTGGCGCTAGTCAGGTCGTCGGTGCCCTGGCCGGCCAGCAGCTCGGCCGGTGCGGCCTGTACTTTGTAGATGGCCGTGAGGTCGAGCGTGGCATTATAGGGGTCACCGTCCCAGGTGATGGACGAGCCGCGGCTGAGGATAAAATCGCGCTGGGCCAGGTTATAGAGCGACATGTGGTACTGCCCGCGCGCCACGTCCAGCCGGCCGCTCAGCGAGATGGTGCCGTCGGGCGCGATGTTGGTGTTGAGCGTGCCGGCGGCCCGCACCTTCAGGTTGTCGCCGCTGGCCGGGTCGATGACGATGGTGAACGGCGTGCGGTTGGTGATGGTAACCACGGCCGTGATGTCGTAGCCCGTGGCGTTCACCTTCGTGGTATCCACGGCCACCTTGCGGGCCAGCATGGTATCGAGCGGGGCACTCTTGTCAATGAATTCAACGATGCCCGTGCGCTCCTGGGTGGTGGGGGTGGCCGCCGGGGATTCCACCGTCAGGTTGGAGCCGTCCACCACCGTCACGCGGGTGTCGATTTTGATGAGGTCGACCGGCCCGGTCAGGCGCGTTTCCGAATCAAGCACCAGGCGGCCGTAAAACAGCTCGTTGTTTTCGCGGGTGCTGCGCACGGCCAGGAAGTTGTTGGTCGTGGCCCGCATGTCGAAGGAATAATTCACAAAGTCCTTGCTCAGCAGGTAGCCGTTGATAACGGCTTTGTTCGAAGCCGAATCCAACACCGTGAAGTTGTTGAAGGCAATGCCCCGGTCATCAAACGTGAGCGCCTGATTGGGCAGCCGGAAGGGCGAGCCCAGCTGCGGCACAATGAACCCGGCATCGTCCGAGGTATTGAGCGTGCCGCGCACAATGGGGGCGGAGGGCGCGCCCGTCACCGTCAGCTGCCCGCGGATGTAACCCGTGGCGCTGCGCACCTGCCCCACCGAGAAGGGCTCCACCAGTTTCAGGTTGAGACGGTTGGCGTCCACCGTCAGGTTGAGCGGGGCGGCGCTGGTGGCCAGGTAGGTGCCTGTCACGTGTACGTCGTTGCCGGCGCCGCCCACGGTGCCGGCCGCCCCGCCGGTCAGGCGGGCGTCGATGTCGTAGCGGCCCGCGCTGGGGTTGGTGGCATTAAAGGCAATGTCGCCGATGGATGCTTTCTGGAACACCAGGTTTTTGATGGTGGCATCGGCCGTGAAGGCCTGATTGGGCTTGCCCAGGTTGTCGATGCGGGCCGTGCCGTTGAGTTGCCCGGCCACCAGCGAATCCTGCTGCTGCACGATTTTGGCCAGCTCGGCCAGCTCGAAATTGGTGAACGTGACGCCCAGCGGCGAGGTGGGCACCTGCGGGTTCTGGCTTTGCAGGGCCAGGGTGCTTCGGCCGTTGGTCAGGTTCAGGCCATCGGCCACCACGGCGCCGCTGGGGTAATAGCGCACGAAGTTGTTGGCGCCGGCCGTCCAGTTTTCGTAATTAATCACCTGCTCCGGCGCAGCCTGGAACTCATACACCACGCTGCTATTTTTGCCGCCGCCCTGCACCAGGGCCTGCAAGGTGCCGGCCACCGCCAGCCGTTCCCGGTTGGCCGAGTCGCCCAGAATGGCCACGCGGGTGAATAGCTTGTTGTTGGCTACGTTGCCCACGATGCTGGGCCGACGCAGCCGCAGCGTGGTGTCCTGCGCGGCCTGGGCCAGGCGCAGGCCGTAGTCCAGCTTGGCGGGGTCCGAATCCACGTTCAGGCGCAGCGAATCGAGCCGGTAGTTGTTGTACTGAATGAGCGTGATGCTGGTGTTGGCCGTGAGGCGGGCGGCCTGCCGCGAGTAGTCGCCGGCCAGCGTGAAGGGCGAAATCTTCTTCAGGCCCGGTACCAGCTTGGTGGCCAGCTTGGGGTCTTTCAGCCTGAGCGAGTAGGTGAAGTGCCGGTCGGCCGCGCTGGGCACGTATTTCACGCCGGGTACATCGAAGTAGCGGTCCAAGTGCTGTTGCAGCTCCGTGGCGATGTCGCCGAGATGCACGTTGCCATCGAGGTTCACATTGGCAATGTCAGAAGTGATGACGGCCGTGGTGCGGGTGGCCGTCTGCACAATGCGGCCGTTGAGCGAGTCGAGCGGGAAGGGCTGGTTGTCGCGCACGATGACGATGTTACGGCCGCTGAAGGTGCCATTCAGCGTATTCAGGCTGGAGCCGCGCAGGTTGGCCACCAGGTTGCCCTGCACGCGTAGGTCGCCGCCGGTATAGAAGCCCAAGGCCGTGAGGTTGGCGCCGCGCAGGTTCAGCTTGGTCACTTCATAAGTGGGGTTGCGCGGGTCGCGCAGGTTCACCACGGCGCTCAGGTCGAGGTTTAGATTGGGGTCGTTTTTGCTGCTGGCGTTGATGACGTAGCGGTTGCGGTCAAGGTCCACCGTCGCGGCCACGCCTTTGTAGGTGTAGCCGTTGTAGCGGGCGCTCTGCACGTTGGCGCGCACTTGGCCCACCAGCGTGCCGGGGTCTTTCAGGTCGCCGGTGGCGTTGATGCGGCCCGTGGCCGTGACGCGGCCAATAGTCGGGTCTTTCAGCAGCTTGCCAAAATCGAACCCGCCCACCGCGAAGGTGCCTACCAGCGGTTGCCGCCCGTTGGCCTGCGCCGCCCCCAGCCGCCCGCTGAACGCCAGGTTGCCGTAGGAGCTGCGCAGCTTCAGGTTCGTATCAAACGCCAGCGTTGTCGGCCGTCCTTTGAAGGTGCCGCTCACCGCCACCGTGGGCGGAATGCTGATGTTGTTCGGAATACTGCCCTTGGGCGCCAAGCTGAGAATGTCGGCCCGCGTGGTGTGGAAATCCTGAATATCGAGGTCGGCATACAGCCGCGCGTCGGTATTGGGCAGGCCCTGAATCCGGCCGCGCCGCGCCTTGAGCACCGTGTTGCGCAAGCCCACAAACTCCAGGTTGCGCACCGTGAAATCACCCACGCGGCCCGCAATCTGCCCGTTGAGCAGCACCGATTGGTTCGGCCCGGTATTGAAAGGGGAGGTGCCAGCCAGGTCCGGCGCCAGGTATAGAATGTCGCGGAAGCCGAGCCGCACGTCGCGCAAATCGCCTTCAATCTTCAAATCCGGCAGTTTCTTCACGTCGCCCAGCGCGGCCAGGCTCTCGTAGCCAATGGCCAGCGTGCGCCGGATGCGGGTGTGCGGCGTCACCAAATCGAGGCTGTCGAGGCGGATTTGCACCGAGTCGTACACCACGTTGGCCTTCCACGAATCGACCCGAAAGCCGCTTTTCTCCTGCCCGGCCAGGTTATCGACCTTGCCCGTGGTGCGGTTTTCCGAATAGCTCAGGTCGTGCGTGTTCAGCACGAGGTTGGTAAAATCGAGGTGGTTGTAGTCGAGCGCCGGAATGCGCGTGCGCTGCTGAGGCTGGTTGAAATTGTCGAACTTCACTGCCAGCCCGCTGATGTCGGACTCGTCGAGCAGCACGCGCCAGCCGGGCGCAGCAGCGGTTTGGCCGGTGGCGGCTTTGGCCTGGTCAGTAGCCTCATCCAGCTTGCGCACGGCCTCGGCGGGGTTCACCACGCGCTCTTCCACGGGCACCTGCTCGTTTTGTGCGTAGGCGAAGGTGGTGTTTTTGAGGGTGAGCTTGCCCAGGCTCACGCGCTGCCGCTGCAGGTCGATGTCTTTGGCAGTGATGTCGGCCAGGCCGATTTTGGTGTTGATGTACTGCGCCGCCGGGTCGTTTTTGTAAGTGAACTGCACGCTGTCGAGCGTGGCCCGGTTCAGGCCCAGTTGTAAGGTGAGAGGCTCGGTAGGGCCGGGGCTTTCAACTTCCGGCGCCGTTTTCGTCTGCGTGATGCTGATGGCCGAGCGGCGCAAAGCGGCGTTATCCACCTTGTAGATGGAGTTGTCCACATCCACCTCGTCCATGTTGGCCGTGAACTCGCCGATGCGCGCCCGAATATCGGAGCCGGTTATCTGGTCGTTTTGAGTGAAGTAAATATTGGTGAGCCGGGCCTTGCCGATGTCGTATTTCAGGCCCGAGGACGTGGTATCGACCGGCGCGGTGGGGTCGGTGAAAGCATCGATGATGAAATCGTAATTGTTCACCGAATCGGGCTCGGTGCGCGTGAGGCGCACGCGGCCGTCGTTCAACTCCACGTTCGAAACATTGACCTGGCTGTGCAGCAGCGCCCAGATGTCGACATCGACGCCGAGGTGGCCCACCGACAGCAGCGTGTCGCGCTTCTGGTCTTCGAGGTACACGCCGTCGAGGTTGATGGCGTGGCGGAAGTCCGTCCGAAACTTGCCGATTCGTACCTCCGTGTTCAGCTTGCCGCGCAGGTAGCTTTCGGCTTTCTTGGCCACAAAATCCTGGCCGGCGTCGAATTGCAGAAATACCACCACCGCGATAACGAGCAGCAGCACGAGGGCAATTAACCCAAGTAATCCGTAAAGGGCACGACGCAGAAAAGTGGACAAAGCAGGACGGGATTAGCAGCAACACAAAGCAAGGCAGCCATTCCAAACGGAAAACCGTACGCCGGGGTTGGAAACCGGAGCTGTGCTTCTGAAAAGAAAGTAGAATGAGCGACAGAGAATCCGGGCCAACAAGTCCGCCATGCGGCGTTTGTTGGAGCTTCTCCGCCACACAGGTAGTTCAATCGATTGCACAAAAGCAGCCGCCTTACTCCAACCTCCTCCGCACGACGAGCTTTCATTCCTTATTTCTCATGGAGTCGGGCCTTATCTTTCGACCCGAAATCCCACCAAGTTCCCCATGACACTACGTTTTTCTCTTCCTTATCGCACGGTGCTGGGCCAGCGGCTGGCCGTGTGCGGCTCGCGCCCGGAACTGGGCAACTGGCAGCTGGCCGGCGCGGCCCTGATGCACTACGACGAAGCCACCACCTGCTGGCGCCTCGACCTGGAGGTGCCCGATGCCGCCGGCACCCTTACCTATAAGTACGTGCTGCTGGACGCCAACACCGGCAGCCAGCACTGGGAATACGGCCCCAACCGCAGCCTTGCCTACGACCCCGCCCGCACCCAGGCCGTGCGCCTGGCCGACTACTGGCGCGCCCCCGCCCAGCCCGAAAACGAGTTGCTAACCGCCGCCTTCACCAAGGCCCTGTTCCGTCGCCCCAGCCGGGCCACGCTGCCGGAAGCGACGGCTCCGAAAGCCAAAAAAGCCCCGGCCAAAGGCTCTAAAGCTGCCAAAGCCACGGCCGAAGCGTCGCCGGTGCCCACCGGCAGCCCGGAAACTACCGTAGCCCCCGCCGCTGGCGAAACCGTCTTCCAACTGGTGGCACCCCGCGTGGCGCCGCACTTGGGGCTCTGCATCCTCGGCTCCGACCCTGCGCTGGGCGCCTGGGACAACACCAAAGCTTTGGTGCTGTCGGATACCGACTACCCGACCTGGAGCGGCCGCTTCAAGCTGCAAAACCCCGGCGAGGACTGCCACTATAAATACGCCATGTGGGATGCCGCCGCCGGCCACGCCCTCGACATGGAAGGCGGCGACAACCGCGTGGTGCCCGCCACGCAAGACGCCACCGCCGCCCGCGTCTTCAACGACGAAGGCTACCGCTACGCCACGGCCTGGCGCGGGGCCGGGGTGGCGCTGCCCGTGTTTGCCATGCGTTCGGAGAATGGCTTTGGGGTAGGGGAGTTCTCCGATTTGAAGTTGCTGACCGACTGGGCCGTGCAAACCGGCCTGCAACTGGTCCAGATTCTGCCCATCAACGACACCACGGCCACGCATACCTGGGTCGATTCGTACCCGTACGCGGCTATTTCGGTGTTTGCGCTGCACCCGCAGTTCATCCATCTCGAAGGCATTGCCGCGCTCAAGGACAAGAAAGCCGCCAAGGAGCTGGCCCAGCTCAAGCAGGAATTCAACACCAAGGATTTCGTGGACTACGAGCCGGTGATGAACGCCAAATGGAAGTTTCTGAAGCTGCTCTATAAGCAGGAGAAGCAGGCTTTCCTGGCCGATGCCGGCTACCGCGAATTTTACGCCAGCCAAGCCGAATGGCTGGTGCCCTACGCGGCCTTCTCGGCCCTGCGCGACCGGTTTGGCACCGCCGATTTCCAGCAGTGGCCCGCCGAGTTCCGCCGCCCGCAAAACCTGGAAGCCCTCACCGCCGAGACGGCACCCGACTACGACGAGTACGGCCTGTTCTTCTTCGTGCAGTACCACCTCGACAAGCAACTGCTGGCCGCCGTAGACTACGCCCGTTCGAAAGGGGTGGTGCTGAAGGGCGACCTGCCCATCGGCATCTACCGCCACTCGGTGGATGCCTGGACGCAGCCCGAGCTCTACCACATGAACGCCCAGGCCGGCGCCCCGCCGGACGATTTCTCCACCACCGGCCAGAACTGGCGCTTCCCCACCTACAACTGGGAGCGCATGGCCGAGGACGACTACAAGTGGTGGAAGCAGCGCATGGGCCACCTCGCCCGCTACTTCGACACGCTGCGCATCGACCACATCCTGGGTTTCTTCCGCATCTGGGAAATGCCGATTGAGTCGGTGGAAGGGCTGCTGGGCCACTTCTCGCCCGCTCTGCCGCTGCACCGCCACGAGATTGAGCGCCGCCTCGGCTGGTTCGACTACTCGCGCCTGTGCGAGCCCTACATCCGCTGGCACATGCTGCAGGACATCTTCCAGGGCGAAGCGCAACAGGTGTTCGACGAGTACATGTACGATGCCAGCTACGGCCGCATTCACCTGAATGAAAACGTCGACGACCAGCGCAAAATCGAAGCCTACATCGCCCAGAAAATAGCCGACTACCCCGAGCACACCGAGTACTTCCAGTGGCTGCAAACCGGCCTCTTCAAGCTGGTGAATGAGGTGCTGTTTGTGCCGGCCGGCAACGACTTCTACCACCCACGCATCACGCTCAACAAGAGCTACTCCTTCCGCGAGCTGGACAACGACGAGGACCGTCGCCGCCTCTACGACGACATTTACATCGACTTCTTCTTCCGCCGCCACGAAGAATTCTGGCGCCAGCAGGGCCTCGTGAAGCTGCCACCCGTGCGCTACGCCACCGATATGCTCATCTGCGGCGAAGACCTGGGCATGGTGCCCGCCTCGGTGCCCGGCGTGATGAAGGAACTGGGCATTCTGGGCCTCAACATCCAGCGCATGCCCTCGAACCCCGCCACCGAGTTCGGCCACCCCGACGCGGCGCCCTACCTGAGCGTGGTGACAACCAGCAGCCACGACATGAGCACCGTGCGCGGCTGGTGGGAGGAGGACCGGGTGCGCACCCAGCGCTTCTTCGAAACCATGCTGGGCCACTGGCGCGAGGTGGCGCCCTTCTACTGCGAGCCTTGGGTGGCGCGCGAAATCCTGGTGCAACACCTGCACTCGCCGGCCATGTGGGCCATTTTCCCGCTCCAGGACCTGCTGGCCATCGACAGCCACCTGCGCCGCGCTAACCCGCACGACGAGCAAATCAACGTGCCCAGCAACCCCACGCACTTCTGGAAGTACCGCCTGCACCTGCCCCTGGAGGAATTGGTGGAGGCCGTGGGCTTCAATGAGCCGTTGCACCAGCTGGTGGCAGCCAGCGGGCGGGCATAGTTTATCCACTTAGTTAACTAGCATCGCCTTAGCGGGCGGGTAACCAGATTGGTGGTTGCCCGCCCGCTTTTTTACGTTCCTCTCAAGTATCACACTATTTAATCCAGATTTAGAACATATTGAAGTTTTTGATTTGTATTTAAATTGGACAATGCGAAATATGAAATTGTGCTTTTATAAAAAATAGTGCAATTATTTATAAGAAATTAATTTATGTAAAAACCCTTATTTCTTAAATACTACTAATTGATAAACAAAAATTTAATCGCAAAATACGGTTGCTATAGTTTTCTTGTAGATGAAATTTGTGAATGAGCAAGTCATGTTATTTTTACTATCTTACTTGTACAATTTTACAAGCCTTGCTTTAATTTTGCTTTCAAATGAGATTGATAAGATTGAATTTAACCGATATTATGACCACGAATGGGCAGCGATGCCGCTGACCTTTCCGGGATAGCACCACAACCTCGGGAAGCGGCACTGACAACAACGGCCCCTGCCACGGCTAAATCTCAACACTCCGATTCTCATTGTCGCGCTGGGCTGCTAGCACCGCCGCGGCCCCTTTTATAAGCTATTCTACACTACTTCCTTTTTTATGAGACAGAAATTACTGATTAAAGCCGTGGTGTTTGGGAGCCTGCTGGCCAACGTAAGCTTTGGCCCGATGGCCCGGGCCGAAGGGTCGAAAAACCTGACCCCGGGCACCAACACCGACGCCCTAACCGCCACGACCAACGACCGGACCGGTTTCCTGGTGCACGATTCGGACGTGGCCTCCGGGGGGTTGGATATCTCGTATGGGTTTCTGAAGCCCGCCAGCTGGACCAGCACGGCGGCCGGGGTTTCTTTCTCGCCCGACCAGCGGCTGTACGTTCGGTTGCTGCCCGGCGAGAAGCTGTCCTACGGCGTAAACCGGGCTGCTCCCATCATTGCGGCGGTAAATGGCACCACCGGCACCTACCAGGACCTGATGATTACGCTGCGCTACGGCACGGGCGATGGCACCATCGTGGACCAGAAAACCCTGACCCGTGCCAGCACGACCACCAATACCTACCAGCTGCTGACTACCCAGGCCGGCGTGATTAACAGCTATGCCCAGGCCACGGCCGGCCCGGGTGTGGCGAATGGCTACACGCCCCTTACCTACACCAACAACACCGGCACCACGCAGGATTTTTTCGTGGAGTTTACGCAAGTGGGCGAATACACCAGCCAAGGCACGCAGCCCGGCTTCAACGATTTGAAGACCCGCAGCACGACCTTTAATAACCAGCGCTACAGCGTGTACGATAAGTGGGACTTTACCGTAACCGGCACCGATAACCTGGAGAAAACGGGCCGCTTGTTCAGCAAGTTCTGGGCATTTTCGACCGGCCCTTCGCAATCGCCGGCCACCACCACGTTTGAGAACCGGCTGTCCAGAAACTTTACCCTCTACCCGCTGGTGGAAAGCCGGGCCACCCCGGGCCAGTATTACGTGAAAGCCATTGAGCTGGCGGGCCTGCGGCCCTATGCTTTCTTCTTCGTAACGAACGAATTTGGCTCTACGGCTAACGCGACTCGCAACACCCTGGCCCTGCGCCGCCGGAGCCAGAACAGCAACACGTCCTACGCGCAGTACCCCAGCTTCGTGAACGACCCCGACCAAGCCATTTGGCCCAGTGCGCCCGTGCCGGTGGCGAGCATCACGCCTCAGCCTTACTGCCGCAGCGGCAACACGGAAGTGGCCTTTACGGCCTACTCGTCGGAAACGGGCCGGTTTGACATTGTTATCACTTATGGCGGCAACACCCAGACCTTAACGACCGATGTAACGGCCGGCAAGTCGTCCACTGTGCTGTGGGACGGCCTAGTGAACGGCACCCGGGTGCCGGCGGGCCAAACCATTACCTACAGTTTCGTGAACCGCGGCGTGGCCGTGAACTTCCCCCTCTACGATGCCGAGGGCAACGAAGGCGGCTTTATAGTGCGCAACATGCGGCCTTCGTCGGCCGGCACCGACCTGCTGTATTGGGACGACACCAACCTGACCGGGTTCCCAACGCCCACCGTTCAGACCACGGGCACCAACGCTGCGGGCGCCGGCCACCCCTGGGGCAACGGCACCAACACCGTGGGCGACAATAAACTGGTGAACAGCTGGACTTACGGCTTTGTGAGCACCGCCAGCAACCTCTCCTACACCACGGTGAACGTGTGCGACAACGACAACGACGGCATCACCGATAACAACGACATCGACGACGACAACGACGGCGTGCTGGACGTGGTGGAAACCCTGTCCGGGACCACCAACATCAACCCCAGTGTTTTTGCGGATGCGGCATCGCCCATTCGCTACCTCGACGTGGACTACGTGCACCCCGTGCTGGGCGTGTTCCGCGATGTCAACGGCGACGGCATAAACGACCTCTTCGATACCGACCTGGACGGCATCCCCAACCATTTCGACCTGGATTCGGACAACGACGGCTTGCCCGATGCTGTGGAAGCCATGGGCAATGGCACGACGATGGCCGCGCCCACCTACACATACAGTCGCGTCACCACCGCCGGCACTAAATCGAGCGCTTACAACAGCGCGCAGGCGCGGTATATGGCCACTGCGGCCACTACAGCCGCTTCCAGTGTGGGAGGCAATGGCTTGCCCGATGCCGTGAAACCCAGCATGGCCTACAACAACGACGGCACCGTGAACACCGACAATCCGAACGTCAGATACACGCTGACCGACAACGACAACGACGTCTACACCGCCACCAACGGCCCGTCGCGCAATTATAACTTTCTGGATGCCGACTCCGACAACGACGGTATCGACGACGGCCGCGAAGCCCAGGCCACGCTGACCTACGTGGCCCCCTCCGGCCTCGACACCGACCGCGACGGCCTCGACAATGCCTACGACGGCAGCCCCGGCGGCACGGCCCTTGCCGGCACCAGCCTGACCACCGCTGTGGACTCGGACGGCGACGGCCAAGCCGATATATTCGACCTGGATTCCGACAACGACAACGCGGCCAATGGCAGCAAGCCGGTATACCAGCAAACGGCTGACTGGACCGAGGGCTTCGATACCAACGGCAACGGCAGAGCCGGCGACGAAATCCTTGCCAAAGCCCGGGCCTTTGCTGCTGCCAATGCCGAAAAAGCCACGTACTACCCGGTTGCCGCGCCTGGCAACATCACACTGAACTCTGCTTTCCTGCAGGATTCAGACAACGACAAGATTCCGAACTTCCTCGACATAGACAGCCCGTATTATCACGACGACAATTTTAACGGAGTAGTGGACCTCTACGACCCCGCTTATGGCGGTTCGATGTCGGCCGCGCCCAAAAACACCGCCGGCACCCAGTACCTGTTCCGCACCAATGCGGTGGCGGTGCCCCTGCCGGTAGAACTGGCCACTTTCACGGCCAAAGCCGCGAACCCGACCGATGCCCTCCTGACCTGGACCACGGCTTCGGAAAAAAACAACGACCATTTCGTCGTGGAGCGCTCCTTTGACGCCCGTACGTTCGGCGCCGTGGGCACCGTGCGCGGCCAGGGAAGCACCACCCAGGCCACGGAGTATCGTTTCACTGATGCCGGCGCGGGGCGGCGGGCCCAAGGCACGGCCTACTACCGCCTGCAACAGGTCGATGCTGACGGCACCGCAACGTACGGCCCCATTCGCAAGGTGGTGTTCGGCCCGGGCAAGGCGGGGGTGTCCATCTACCCGAACCCAAGCCAGGAAAATGCGACGCTGGACCTCACCGGACTGGCTGCCGACACCTACCAAGTGCAGGTAATCGACCTGACCGGCCGCGTGCTACGCACGCAGCAAGCCGGCGCCGAAGCCACTGTGCTCAGTCTGGAAGGCTTGCCCGAGGGCTCGTACATCGTGCTGGTGCAGGGCGCTGGCACCAGCCAGGCCCTGCCGCTCATCCGCCGCTAGCCTGTGGTTTGGCCCAGCATGAAGCAGGAGTAAAAGCTCCACTAACACGGCAAAAAGCCCGGCGATTAATCGCCGGGCTTTTTTTATGCCTCGCCGTGCCGGGTGAGGCGTCGACGGTTGCCCGGGCTTTCTCAACTCAGGCCCCGGCGGCACGCTGCCTACAGCGCCGCAGCCATCGGTTGGGTGTAGGATACAAAAAGCTGTGCCGACAACATCGCCAACGACGCCGTGCTGACGACCAGCGCCGCCACAGTGCTGAACCCCAATCTGGTGGCTATGCCCAACGGCCCCGGCGTGACGATTACGAGCTACTCGGTGACCAACCTGGGCAGCATCAACGGCACCCTGCGCTACAACGGCGCCACCATGACGACGGCCACCGTCATCACGGACCTGACCAAGCTGACCTACCAGCCCACCCCCACCCCGGGCTTTGTGGGCAATGCTTCGTTCCAGTACAGCGCAACCGACAGCAACGGCTTCCTGGCGAACACGGCTACCTACACCATTCCGGTATCGGCGGTGGTCGATGTGGTGGCAACGTTCCCCGCCACCAACCCGACCTCGGTCAGGGCCACGGGCTCCTTGGCCCTGACCGTGAACTTCACCAACGCTGGTGTGAACGACGCGGCTGGGGTGATTCGCACCGTGCAGCTGCCGGCCGGCATTGTGAGCAACGGCGGCACCGTGACCACCACCAACGGCGGCGTATACGACGACAACACGGGCGTGGTGACCTACGACCCGGCCGCTACCGGCGCCCAGGGTGCCACGACGCCCTCGACGCTGGCTTCGGGCAACGACTTCTTCCTCTTCACGGCCACCGACAACAACGGCCTGACGTCGAACGTGGCCCGCTACACCATTCCGGTGGGCCAGGACAACGCCTCGGTGTACACGACCATTGGTAAAAGGGCGGCAACGCCAATAAGTACGCCAACGGCGACGTGGTAGCTTATGGCATCGACCCCAACGGCGCGGCTTACAACGGCTCGGGCCTGGTGTACAACGCCAACGGCACCGCGGCCACGGGTACGGTACACAACGGCATCCAGCCGGGCTCCATCACGGCGGCCAACATCACGACGCTGGCGGCTGTAGGCATTGTGTACAACACGACCACCGGCCTGTTCACGGTGGGCGACGCCACCAAGCTGCCCCGCGCCGGCCAGACGATTCCGGTGACCGTGACCACCGTCGACCTGTTCGGCGGCGTGACCACGCAAACGGTCAGCATCGTGCTAGGCAACAACCCGTTGCCGGTAGAGCTGACGGACTTTACGGCCACGGCGGTGAAAAACGTGGACGCGGCGCTGGTGTGGCACACGGCCACGGAGAAGAACAACGACCACTTCGAGGTGGAGCGCAGCCTCAACGGCACGGACTTCGCCAAGATTGGGCAGGTCAAGGGCCAGGGCAACGCCGCCACGCCCACGGCCTACGCCCTGACCGACGCCGGCATCGGCCGCAAGGCCGCCGGTCTGGTGTACTACCGCCTCCGGCAGGTGGACACCGACGGCACGGCCACCTACTCGCCGGTGCGCACGGTGGCCTTCACGGCCGCCGCCGCTGAGCCCGCCATCGGCCTGTACCCGAACCCGGCCAGCTCCTCAACCTGACCAAGTGCCTCATCAAGGAATAGGGCCGCTGCCGGCCCGGCCGGTGACTCGATAAAAAAGCCCTCCCCAAAACGGGGAGGGCTTTTTTGCTTTTTGAGTGCTGCAGTGGGCATGTGGTATTTACGTAGGAATAAATCGGCTACAGTATTTTATTAATAATTATTTAGACATAATAAAACGTTGATTTTAGGCGCAATCCGAACTTATACTTGGTTCGTAGCTACGCATCGGTTCATGCTGGCAGTGAGCATTTTCCGGATTTCTAATGCATTCAGCACCCCAGGGGGAGATTTTATTAAGTAATATAATTGCGTTTTATGTATTTAAAGTTTACTTATACTTTTAAGCTATCGAACGAAGTTGTTCGTCGCCACACGAGCCGGACTGGAGCTGTAAAAAATATATGGATTCCAATATGTGGCCTCCGCTCATCCCCTGCATACTGTGCATTTACCGACAAAGCGAGGAGATTAGGCGAAAAGCTTCACCCGCAAGGAGGGAGCAAATTTAATTTTACAGCTGAATAGTACTCTGACACGAGGGCTTTGCTTTTCAAGTAGTTTCTTCTTCATTTTTCATTTTACCGTTTTCTTTCAACAACGCAAAAGCATGAGAACAACCTTACGAAGTACGGTGCGGGTACCCCTTCCAGGTGCCAGCCGTGCCCCCAAAATTGCAATGCAATACCGGTGGCGCCTAGCGCTGCTGCTGCTGCTGGCAACTTTCGGCCGCGGCGTGCTGGCCCAAACACCGACGCTGGAGTTTGCAGCCGGGGCCGACAACCCCACCGGTAATGGCACTACGACCAATAACCAGACCATTACCTTTCAAAACAACCTCAACAACCCCAGCGGCACCACGTTTGCGACTTATGTGCCGACGACCACGGCCATGTTTGCGCTGAGCAACCAGCAGTTTACAACCGTACCGACTACTCGCGTAAGCACGGGCACCGGGGTTGTTTTCGGCGCCAACGGCACGGGGGCAGGCGGGGGGATTGCCGCTATTGATGACGAGCTTTTCCCGTTTATGAACGACATCGGTAGTTCAACCGATGGAAACTATACTTCCGCATCGGGCGTGGCCGGCGGCATTGGCGTCAATGTCAACCGTAGCGTGAGCCTGTTTATGAGTGCCCAGGCGCTGGCGTTTAATGCAAACACCAACACCCGCTACCGGTACGCTGACCTGACCATTACTTTTAACCAACCCGTTTCCAACCCGGTCCTACACATCACGGGCATGGGGGGAAGCTATGACGGCGGAAGTAATGGCGTTTTAGGTTTTGCCGTCGATATGGACCTGCTGACCACGGGCGTCAGCTTGTCGCGGCTGAGCGGGTCGACCGAGTTTATCGTAACCAACGCAAACACGCGGATTCGGAACAACGCCGGCACCATTTCTCCCACCACCGGTTCGGGGGGGGCGAGCGGCTCGGTGGTCGTAAACACGACGGCCCCCATCACCACCGTTTCATTCCGGCTCTACCTCATTAATGATGGCAACGGCAACCGGTGGCACCCAAGCCCCGGTGCTACCAACGACAACATGCACGTGGGGGAGAAATTCCTGGTGGGTGTGTCGCAGTTGGCGCCGGCTGCGGCCAGCCTGCTTACCGGCTACGTGTTTGAGGACGTGAATTACGGCGGCGGCGCCGGCCGTAGCCTGGCCGCTTCGGGAGGCGTGGCCCGTCCTAATGCCCGCGTCGAGTTGTACAACTCGGGCGGTACTTATCTATCGGCCACGACCACCGACGCCAATGGTCAATACGCTTTCAGCGTAACGGGTGCCGGCAGCTACACCGTGCGCGTGGTGAACAACACCGTAACCAGTTCGCGGGCCGGCTACACCACGGCCCTGATACCGGTGCAAACTTACAACGGCACAACCACGGCCGTAGGGGGCGTCGACCCGGCCAGGTACGATGCCGGCAACGGCAGCACGACCACGGGCCTGGCGGCCCTCAGCACCGCCAACACCGTTGCCGAAAGCCAGGCGGTGGTGAACATTACCGCCGGCGCCACCGTGACCGGCCCGGACTTCGGCTACAACTTTGACACTGTGGTGAACACCCGGGACGTGGCTACCGTGACCGGCAACAACGCCCAGGGCACGCTGCGGCAATTCATCATCAACTCCAACGCGCTGACGGGTTCTACCCTGTTGGCCCAGGCCGGTTTCTACACCAACGCCGAAAACCTGGCCGCTACCTCCACGGCCGCTGGCCGCGCTGGCCTAGCCCTGCCCGCCGGGCGCGAGACCAGCATTTTCATGATTCCGGCCGGCCAGCTCACCAACGGTGTGGCCGTCATCAACACGGCGGCTGTGCTGCCGCAGATTACGGGTGCCAACGTGGCCATCAACGGCGCCACCCAGACCTACAACATCGGCAACACCAACGACCGGCTGCTGGGCGTGGGCGGCACCGTGGGCACCGGCGCCACGGCCCTGAGCCAGCTCAACGGCCCCGAGGTACAGCTGAAAGGCAGCCGCGCGGGCACGGGCCTGGAGTTCATCGCAGGGGCCACTAACGCTACGGTGCGCGGCTTCAGCATTTATGGCTACGCGCAGCAAATCGGGGTGGCCGCCGACGTGACCAACACGTTGATTGAGCAGAACATGATTGGCACGACGGCCACCAGCTTCACCGACCCCGGCACGGGCGTGCGCGGCACCGAGCAGGGCATTTACCTGTTCAACTCCGACAACGGCACCGTGCGCAACAACCTCATCGGTTACAACGGCGGCATGGGCATTTGGGTATACGGCAGCACCAACGGCGCCAACGGCAACACCATCACCAACAACGAGTTGCGCGGCAACGCCCAGGAAGTGCTGGTGGGGACCTATCCCACCGAGGGGTTGGTATTCGACGGCCTGGAACTGCAGGGCGCCAGCACGGGCAACACCGTGTCGAACAACCTGATTACGGAAACCCTGGGCCACGGCATCGACTCGTACGGCAACGACGGCACGGGCGGCAACACCGTCACTGGCAACACCATCAGCAACAACGGGGTGGGCGTGGCGAGCAACCGCGGCGTGGAAGGCTCGGGCCTCCGCATTTTTGGTTCCACCAACACCACGCTCATCACTAACAACATCCTGAGCGGCAACAACGGCTCGGGCGTGCTGGTAGAAGCTGCCGCCAACCTGGTGACGATTTCGCAGAACTCCATCTTCGGCAACACCCGCCTGGGCATTGACCTGCTGACCACGGCCGAAGGCAACACCACCGCCACCACCTACAACGGTGCTACCGGCGCCAACACCAACGTCAGCATCAACGACAACGGCGACGGCGACACGGGCGGCAACGGCGTGCTCAACTTCCCGGTGATTACGGCCGCCTCCGTCACCAGCAGCGGCCTGCTGGTGCAGGGCTACGCCCGCCCCGGTTCGGTCATCGAATTCTTCACGGCCGACGGCACGGCCAACAGCGTGACGGCCAACCAGGGCTTCGGCCAGGGCCGCACCTACCTGGGCAGCGCCACCGAAGGCAGCGGCGCCGACCTCGACGCCGGCACGGGCACCTACACCAACCCCGTGAACGGCCTAAACCAGGGCACCGACAACACCAACCGCTTCTCCTTCATCATTCCGCTGGCTACGCCGCCCGCCGTGGGCTCGGCGCTGACCAGCACGGCCACGGTAGGCAACTCCACGTCCGAGTTTTCGGGCAATGCAGCCGTGGTGCAGGCCCTGACGGGCTACGTATTTGAAGACGTGAACTACGGCGGCGGCGCGGGCCGGCCCCGCACGGCCACCGGCGCCGTGGGCCGCCCGGGCGCCAAAGTGGAACTCTACAACAGCAGCGGCGCGCTGGTGGCCACGGCCATCACCGACGCCAACGGCCAGTATGCCCTCAATGCCCCCGCCGGCACCGGCTACACGGTGCGCGTGGTGAACAGCTCGGTTATTTCGAGCCGCACGGGCGCCACCTTCACCGGCTCGGCTACGGCCGGCTACACCAGCACCCAGGTAGCCGTGCAGACCTACAACGGCAGCACCAGCGCCGTGGGCGGCGTCAACCCGGCCTTCACCGACGCGGCCGCCAACACCGGCTCGCAGACTCTGGCGGCTCTGACCAGCGGCACCGCCACGCCTGAGAGCATTGCCACGGTATCGGTGGCGGCCTCGGGCGCCAATACCGGCCCCGACTTCGGCTTCAACTTCGACGTGGTGGTGAACACCAACGACGCGGGCCAGGGCTCGCTGCGGCAGTTCATTGCCAACGCCAGCGCGCTGGGCGACGAAAACCTGCTGGCCCAAAGCGGCTTTCGGGCCGATGCCACCGGCGCTGCTGTGGCCCTACCGGCCAACAAGGAAACCAGCATCTTCATGATTCCGGGCGCCGCTGCCGTGCCCGGCCTCCGCGCCGGCCTGGCTTCGGGCCTGACCAACGGCCCCACCACCGGCGTGGCCCTCATCACGGTGGGTTCGACCCTGACGCTGACCGGCGCCAACGCGGCCAACACCATCATCGACGGCGGCACCCAAACGTTCAACCTGGGCACGGCCGCCGGCAACACGGCCCCCGGCCAGGTGGCCGGCACGGGCACGGCCGCTACCACGGTGGGCGTCGACGGCAACCAGAGCGTGGCCCCGCTGAACATTCCGGAAGTGGAAATCAGCGGCAACAACATTGCCACGGTGCTCGATGTGGAAGGCGCCAGCATTACCCTGCGCGGCTTTGCCATCCACGGCGGCAACGGCACCAACAACAACACGGTACTGGTGGGCAACACGGCTTCGGCTACGGACTACCTCTTCGAAAACCTGGCGGTGGGCGTGACGGCCGCGGGCGCGCAGCCCGGTGCCAACCTCACCAGTGCCGGCTTTGGCATCGGTATCCGCGGCAACGCGGGCATTGGCACCGTGCAGAACTCCTTGGTGGCCTACACCGGCAACTCGGGCCTGCACATCGACAACGGCACGACCACCGTGGGCACCACCCAGATTCTGAACAACCAATTCCTGCAGAACGGGTACGGCTCGGGCGGCGGCGACGGCATCACGTTTGGTGATGGCGGCGGCAGCGGCCCGGCCCTGGTGCGCGGCAACTTGTTTACCGCCCCCAGCTCCAGCGCTATCCAGTTTGAAACGGCTTCCACCTCGGCTACCACGGTCGATAACAACACCATCACCGGTGCTGGGGCAGGCGGCTCGGCCCTCGAAAGAGGCGGCATCGTGTACCTGCGCCGGGCAGCCGGCACGCCTACGGCCACGCAGGCCGACGTCATCAGCAAGAACGTGATTACTGGCTCGCAGGCCGCCGGTATTGTGGTGGGCTACGGCCAGCAAAACGTGACCATCAGCCAGAACAACACCAACGGCAACGTTGGTCTGGGCATCGACCTGATTGCCAACAGCGCTTACTACGTGGGCTCGGGCAACGCCTACGGCAACGGCGACGGCGTGACCCTGAACGACGGCAACGACCCCACGGCGGCCAGCGCGCTGCCCAACCGGGGCCTCGACTTCCCGATTATCACCTCGGCCACTATTGTGGGCAACAATCTGGTGGTGAAAGGCTACGCCCGCCCCGGCGTTACGGCTGAATTCTTTATCCGCGACAACGACGCCGGCAACTTCGGCGAAGGCCAGACCTACCTGGGCGGCGGCGTAGAAAACGGCGCCGGCGACCAGAACACTGCCACAACCACAGTCACCTACTCGGGCACCATCAACGGCCTGAACCAGGGCGCCGACAACTCGAACCAGGCCCGCGGCTTCACCTTCAGCCTGCCCATTGGCTCGCTGACGACGGGCCAACTCGCCAACCTGAACACCAACGGCGTGACCGCCACCGCCACCCTGAGCGGCATTGGTACTTCGGAATTTGCGGGCCGCACGCTGGTGAACACCGCTCCGGTGCCCAACACCGTGACCAACGTGAACATCCCGGACAACAACGGCGCCACGGTGCTCAACCCCAACCTGAGCAGCTCGGTGTCGGGCACGCTCTCGAACGGCACGGCTAACAGCATTCAGTACTACACCATTACGTCGCTGCCCGCCACGGGCACGCTGACCTACAACGGCACGGTGCTGACGGCGGCCAACATTGCCGCCACGCAGATTACCCCGGCGCTGCTCAACACTCTGACCTTCACGCCCGTTTTCGGCGTGCCCACCACGGTGAGCTTCACCTACACCTCGACCGACGGTAACGGCATCACGAGCACGACCAACAGCAACGGCGGCGCCATTACCGCTGGCCCGGCTACCTACACCATTCCGGTGGTGGACGTGGCCGATGTGACGACGGTGGTAACCGGCCCGGCCACGATGAACGCCGGCCAGCCGACGGGCACCTACATCGCCAGCTTCACCAACAACGGCCCCAACACGGCCGCTGGCGTGACGCAGAAAGTGACCCTGCCCGCCGGCGCGTCGCTGACCAGCCAGCAGCAGACGAACTTAGTAGGCTTGTACCCCGGCACCTCCTTCAGCGGCAACGTGATTTACTTCACCGGCGCACCGGTGAGCCTGGCCAGCGGCGCGACTAACTCGTACAGCTTCGTCTACACGGCCTCCAACACCGCCGGTACCGGCACTACGCTGACCAGCAACGTGACCACCACCACCAGCCAGGGCACCGTAACGGCCGCACCTGACGCCTTCAACCTGCCCATCACGGTGAACAGCGTGGCTGATGTATTGGCGACGATTTCGGGCAACGGCCCCAAGAACACTGGGGCCCTCGCCACGTTCACGGCCACCTTCACCAACAACGGCCCGCAGGCGGCTACCAGCGTGGTGCCCACCATCCAGCTGCCGGCTGGCCTGACGAACGTGACCATCACCCCGCCCACGGGTTTGTCCATCCTCTACAACTCGGCCACGGGCCTGGTGACCTTCACGGCTACCCCAACCGGGGGCGCGGTTGCCTCGCTGGCTGCCGGTGCGGGCAATGCCCTCACGGCTACCATCTCCTACACCCAGCCTCTTGGCGCGGTAACGGCGACGGCAGCGGTCAGCACCACTTCGAACGAAGCCGGCCTCACGGCCAACAACCAGCAGTCGGCTACCATCAACGCGAACACGGTGTTTGACGTGGCCACGACCATCAGCGGGCCCACCACAGCTACTTCGGGCACGCAGGTGGCCTACAACGTGACGACCTCGAACAACGGCCCCTCGGCCGCCCCCAACGTGGTGCAGACCGTGACGCTGCCCGCCGGTGCCACCAACGTCTTCGTGACGGGCAACGCCACCATCAGCGGCAGCACGGTGACCTTCCCGACCATCGCCTCGCTGGCCTCCGGCCAGACGGTGAACAACACGGTGAGCTTCACGGCGCCCGGCGCCAACTCCAACTACTCGGTGGTGGCCAGCGTGGCGCCCACGACTACGGGTGGCGACACCGACGGGACCAATAACTCCCGCACGGCCTCGGCCACGGTAACGGCGCCGCCGGTAGCCACCACGTTTGCCAACGCCTTCGTAACGGTGGGCGTGGCCGCGACGGCTACTCCCGGCACGCCGGTGACGAGCGTGGACGCCGGCACCTCGGTCACCTTCACGGTGACGGAAGGCAACAACGGCCGCGACGCCGCGACCGGCGTGGTGACGCGCGTGGCCATTCCCACAAACCTGCCCATCACGGGCCCCAACGCCCTGAAGATTGGGGTGAACGGTGGCACGCCCGCGGCACCCACCACCACCACGAGCACCCAGGCCACCTACGGCTCGGGCGCCACGGCCATCACCTACGATTTGAACACGGGCATTGTGACTTCGGGCTCCACGGCCACGCAGGCCACGGGCTCGGCCAACTACCAGACCTACGCGCTGGTGTTCAACGCTCCGACTTCGGGCGTGGTGACGGCCACGGCTGATGTGTCGACCACGACCATCGACAACGTGCCGGCCAACAACCTGGCCACGGCCCAAGTGACTGTGAACCCGGCCCTGACCGACGTGGTCACCACCATAGCTGGCCCCGCCGCCGCTACGGCTGGCGAGCTGCTGAGCTACAGCGTGACGACCACCAACAACGGCCCGGCCCCCGCCAACAGCGTGGTGCAGCTGGCTAACATCCCGGCCGGCCTGCCCGTGACGGGCGCCAACGCCGTGCTCATCAACGGCGCGGCCCCGACCTCGGTGACCACCGTGGCCGGCGTGACGACTGCCACCTACGGCAACGCGACCTACAACCAGAACACGGGCCTCGTGACCTTCGCCACCATTACCTCGCAGGCGGCGGGCGCCACGGCCAGCAACACCATTGCCTACTACGCCCCGGCCAACGGCAATACCAACCTGACCAACACCGCCGAGGTGAGCACCAGCTCGCCGGAAAGCAACACGACAAACAACGCCACGGTGGTAGCCACCGCCCTGACGCCGACGGCGGATGTGCAGGTAGCCATCCTGGGCCCGACTTCGGCCGTGCAAGGCGGCGGCGTGACCTATACCGTGGTGACGACCAACAACGGCCCCAGCGTGGCGGGCACCGTGACAACGACGGTGCAGCTGCCCACCGGCCTAAGCAACGTGGTAGTGCGCGACGTGGCCGGCACAGCCCTCGTCAACTCGACCACCGCGGGCTACAACGCGGCTGATGGCATTGTGCGCTTCGGCGTTCAAACCAGCCAAGCCGCCGGTTCGCTGGATGCCAGCATTGGCACCATCACCTTCGATGTACCCGCCAACACCAACCTGATTCAGCCGACGGCAATGGCGGTGGTAACGGGCGCGGTGCCCGACCAGGTGGAGCGCAACAACACGGCCACCATCGCCACGACCATCAAGCCGGCTACCTCGACGCTGATTGACATGGCTACCAGCGTGAGCGTCACGGCGCCATCCAACAACCCGACCTCGGTTGCCGCTGGCACGTCCGTAACCTTTAGCGTGAACACCCGCAACAGCACCGTCGGCACCACGGCCACCAACGTGGTGCAGACCCTGGAGCTGACCACCGGCCTGCCCGTGACGGGCGCCAACGCCCTGCTGGTGAACGGTGCCGCCCCGACCAGCGTGAACGCCACGACGGGCGTGGCCACCTACGCCGGTGGTGCCACCTACGACCCCGCTACGGGCCTCGTGACGTTTAGCTACGCCACCTTCCCCACCGGTCTCCAGACGAATACCGTAACATTGGTGGCCCCTGGCGCTACGCCGCTGGTAGCCAGCGCTGTAGTGCGGGCCGACCAGTCGGAGCCGGTTAACGGCAACGCCAACAACACGGCCGTTCGTGCCCAGCCTGTGACGCTGACTCCGGACGTGGCCACGGCCATCACCGGCCCCGGCCAGACGATTGCCGGCGCGCCGGTAAGCTACACGGTGGTAACCAGTGCCGCCGGTCTGTCGAACGTGAGCGGCGTGACCCAGACGGTGAAGCTGCCCGCCGGCGTAACGGCCTACTCGCTGAACGGCGGCGCTCTGATTACGGTGGCTTCGGGTGCTACCATCACCATCCCGGTGCCCGGCACCCTCAACCCCGGCGCGGCCAACGCGGTGTCGAATGTCATCACCTTCGCTGCCCCCACGGCTACGTTTGATGTGACGGGTTTTGCCACGGCCACCGGCGACGCCGGCACCACCGGCAACAACACCTCGACCCAGACCACGACCATCATCAACAAGGCGCCGGTGGCGGCTTACGTGGTGAACACGCTGCAGGCCCCCGAGAGCAACTCGGCCAACACCAACCAGCTGGCCATCTCGCCCCTGAGCGCCATCGACCCCGAAGGCAACGCCATCACCTACCTGGTGACGCAACTGCCTGATGCGGCGCAAGGTGTGCTCTACTACAACAACGGCGGCACCTACACGGCAGTAACCATTAACCCGACTACCCCCCTGACGCTGACGCCTACCCAGGCGGCCACGCTGCGCTTCGACCCAACCCCCGGCTTTGTGGGCAACGCGGCCTTCCAGTACACGGCCACCGATGCTTTGGGCGCGGTGTCGAATACGGCCATCTACCTGGTGCCCGTGGGCTCGGACAACGCCGCTGTCTACACGTCGACGCCCACCAAGGGCGGCAACACGAACCAGTATGCCAACGGCGACGTGCTCGCCTACGGCATCGACCCGAACGGTGCGCTGTACAACACGGCCGGCCTGATTTACTCCAACACCGGTACGGCGCCTGCTACCGGCACCGGCGCTGTAAGCAACGGTATCTCGTTCGGCAAGCTGAGCGTGGCCGACTCGACGGCCCTGGCCCTCATCGGCATTCGCTACACCTCAAGCACCGGCTTGTTCACGGTGGTGAACCGCACCCTGCTGCCCCGCGCGGGACGCTCTACCACGGTCAGCATCACTACGGTCGACCTGTTCGGCGGTGTTACGGTGCAGAACTTTACGGTGACCACGGGCAACAACCCCTTGCCGGTAGAGCTGACGGACTTTACGGCCACGGCGGTGAAAAACGTGGACGCGGCGCTGGTGTGGCACACGGCCACGGAGAAAAACAACGACCACTTCGAGGTGGAGCGCAGCCTCAACGGCACGGACTTCGCCAAGATTGGCCAAGTGAAAGGCCAGGGCAACGCCGCCACGCCCACGGCCTACGCCCTGACCGACGCCGGCATCGGCCGCAAGGCCGCCGGTCTGGTGTACTACCGCCTCCGGCAGGTGGACACCGACGGCACGGCCACCTACTCGCCGGTGCGCACGGTGGCCTTCACGGCCACGGCTGCTGAGCCGTCCATCAGCTTGTTCCCCAACCCGGCCACCTCGACCACGCAGCTTGACCTGACAACCCTGCCCGCTGGCACCTACCAGGTGAGCGTGCTGGATGCCACGGGCCGCATGGTACTGAGCGCCACGCGCGAGGCTGGGTTGTCGCAGGCCCTGGACGTGAACACGATTGCCAGCGGTACTTACACCGTGCTGGTGCGCGGCCAGAACAACGGCCAGCTCATCAACCTCACCAAGCGCCTCATCAAGGAATAGGGCCGCTGCCGGCCTGGCCGGTGATTCGACAAAAAGCCCTCCCCACGCCGGGGAGGGCTTTTTTTATTGATTTTGAGAAGCCGGACATAACCTGTGCGCCGTGCCAACAGTTAGAGCCCCCGACGTTCTTTCCTCTAAAGTTGATGCAATACGATGTCCTGATTATTGGCGCGGGCAGCGCCGGCCTCTCGGCGGCCCTCACGCTGGGCCGCTGCCTGCGCAAGGTGCTGCTGGCCGACGGCGGCCGCCCCCGCAACGAATGCTCGCCCGGCGTGCACGGCTTCCTCACCCGCGACGGCGTGGCGCCCGCCGAACTGCTGCGCCTGGGCCACGAGCAGCTACGCCCCTACGAAACCGTGGAAGTGCAGTGCCTGCTCATCGACGCTATTACGCCGCAGGCGGGCGGCTTCACGGCCACCGGCCACGGCACCGCCGACGACGCGCCCGTGACCCTCACGGCCCGGCGCGTGCTGCTGGCTACCGGCGTGACCGACGTGCTGCCGCCCTTGCCGGGCTTTCGCGAACTGTGGGGGGTGGGGGTACTGCACTGCCCGTATTGCCACGGCTGGGAGGTGCGCGGCCAGCCCCTGGCTGTGTATGGCCAGGGCCGCACCGTGACGGGCCTGGCCCTGCTGGTGAGCCGCTGGAGCCCCGACATTGTGGTGGTAACCGACGGCCCCGGCCACCTCACGCCCAACGCCCGCCGCCGCCTGCGCCGTCAGAAAATCAGCATCCGCGAAGAGCCTATTGTCCGGCTCATCGGCTCGCCGCAGCGGGAGCTGCAGGCCATTGAGTTCGAAGACGGCAGCCAGCTGGAGCGGGCCGCCCTGTTTCTGCACGCGCCGCAGCTGCAGCGCAGCACGCTGGCCGCTGATATGGGCGCCCGCCTCACCAGCAAGGGCGCCGTATGGGTCGATGCCGGCATGGAAACGTCTATTCACCGCCTCTACGCCGCCGGCGATACCACCCCCGGCGCACAACAGGCCCTGCTGGCCGCCGCCGCCGGCAACCGCGCCGCCATTCTCATTAATGAAAGCCTGACGCGGGAGGAGTGCCCGAAGTGAGAACTTGAACTAACACCTGTCATCCTGAGCGCAACGCAGGACCTTATCAACGAAGAACGATTAAGTGATGACGTGATAAGGTCCTTCGCTGCGCTCAGGATGAAAGATGCTTGCCTTTGCTGAAAAAAGCTACTTCGCCAGCTGCCCCAGCACCAGCAGGGCGGCGCGGGCGCGGGTTTTCACCGTAGCCAGTGGGATGCCGAGCTGCTCGGCCGCTTCTACCTGGGTACAGCCGCCGAAATAAAGCAGGTCGATGACTTCGCGCTGCCGGGGCTTGAGGCGCAGCACCAGCTCACGCAGCCCGATGTGCTCGGGATTGAACGATACCGGGGCCGAGGCCTGCTGCGCACCGCCCGCTTCCAGCGATTTGTTGGCGCTGTGGAATCGGTGCCGGGGGCTGCGCATCGCGTCGATGGCTTGGTTGCAGCATACCCGCACCATCCAGGTGAAGAGGCGGCCGCGGGCAGGGTCGTAGCGGGCAATGCTGAGCCAAACCTTCAATAATCCTTCCTGCAACACATCCTGGGCCAGGTCTTCGTCGCGCACGAGGCGGAGGATAACGTTAAGCAGGTTGCGCGAATAATGGTCATGGAGTAATCGTAGAGCCTGTTCGTCGCGAGCCAGAAGGCGCTGCACCAGCGCCTCCTCGTCCGTCGCCGTCAGCAGCGCCAGAGTAGATTTCATAAAGGAGGAAACAGCTGGCTCTGGCCACCGGACAGGCGAGACAGCGAGGATAGATAATTACGGAAAAGGATGGTACTTGTTGGAGTCAGACGATAAAATAAAAAGTGCGGGTAAAAGAATAAAAAATGCCCTGGTGCTGGCGTAGAATAAGAATATGAGGTTGGGCGGCACCTACGAGAAAGCGTAGGCCGGCGGTTTGGCGGGCCGGCAAAAAAGATGAAAACGGGGCTTTGGCTGGGCCGATGCTGGCAAAGGCAGCAGTTGTGGGTGAGTACTCACCTGCACTGTCATGTTTTGGGGCACAGAGGCGCCCATTTAGCAAATTGGCAGCTTGCCCAGCGGGCTGCGCGGGCGATTGGAGTATTCGCTTATGTATGCCAATCGCGCTTTGAACCTTCAGAATACCAGGAAAGAACAGGATGCCCGGCCTGCGGGGGGCCGGCACTTTTGAGTGGCTGGCGGCTTGGTGGCCGCCGCCAATGTCCTTTTCCACACACTCAAAAATTCCTACCCTATGAGAAAAAGCTTCCTTTCCTTTCAAACGGCGCTGCTGGCCCTGGTCTGCCTCTTGCTGGCCATGCCGGCCCAGGCCCAGCGCTACCTCGAAAAGCTGAACCGCGGCGTGGTGGCCGTGCGCACCAGCCCCAGCCAGGTGTATGTGGGCTGGCGCCTGTTTGGCACCGACCCCAGCGGCCTCGCCTTCAACGTGTACCGCGACGGCGTGAAAGCCAATGCGGCGCCCCTCACCGGCGCCACCAACTTTGTGGACAATGCCAGCACCAACGCCACCTACAGCGTGCGCCCCGTGCTGAATGGCGTGGAGCAGGCCGGCTCGGCCACGGCCACGGTGTGGGCGCAGCAGTACAAGGCCATCCCGTTGCAGATTCCGGTTGGCGGCACCACCCCCGACGGCGTGGCCTACACCTACAGCGCCAACGACAGCAGCCCCGCCGACCTGGATGGCGACGGCGAGTACGAAATTGTGGTGAAGTGGGACCCCTCGAACTCCAAAGACAACTCGCAGAGCGGCTACACCGGCAACGTGTACCTCGATGCCTACAAGCTGAACGGCACCCGCCTGTGGCGCATCGATTTGGGCCGCAACATCCGGGCCGGCGCCCACTACACCCAGCTCATGGTGTACGACCTGGACAGCGACGGCAAGGCCGAAGTGGCCGTGAAAACTGCCGACGGCACCGTGGACGGCCGCGGCGTGGTCATCGGCAACGCGGCGGCCGACTACCGCAACTCGGCCGGCTACGTGCTGAGCGGGCCGGAATTCCTCACCATTTTCAACGGCCAAACCGGCGCGGCCATGGCCACCACCAACTACCTGCCCGCCCGCGGCACCGTGACCAGCTGGGGCGATAATTACGGCAATCGCGTCGACCGCTTCATTTCGGCCATTGCCTACCTCGACGGGCAGCGCCCCAGCCTGGTGATGGGCCGCGGCTACTACACCCGCCTGGTGCGCGTGGCCTGGGACTGGCGCAACGGCCAGCTCACCAACCGCTGGACGTTTGACAGCAACACGCCCGGCAACGGCGCCTACGCCAGCATGGGCAACCACCAGTTGACCGTGGGCGACGTGGACGGCGACGGCCGTGACGAGGTGTGCAACGGCGCCAGCGCCATCGACGACAACGGCCAGGGCCTCTACGCCAACGGCCTGGGCCACGGCGACGCCCTGCACATGACCGACATGGACCCCAGCCGCCCCGGCCAGGAAGTATGGCAGTGCCACGAAGAACCCGCCCGCTACGGCCAGTACGGCCTGGAATTCCGCGATGCCCGCACGGGCCAGCCCATTTGGGGCGTGCCCGGCGGCGGGGCCGACGTGGGCCGCGCCATGGCCGCCGACGTGGACCCGCGTTTCCCCGGCTACGAAGTGTGGGGTTCCGTAGGCGGCCTCTACACCTGCAAAGGCGTGCAGATTGGCACCACCAAGCCCACAGTCAACTTCGGCCTGTGGTGGGACGGCGACTTGCAGCGCGAATTGCTGGATGCCGCCTACAATACGACTTCGGGCGCGAGCACCGTGCGCCTGGAAAAGTGGAATCCCCCGACGGGCACAGCCGCCAACGGCAGCCTCTCGCGCCTGCTCACGCCCAGCCTGCCCGAAAACGGCGACGGCCAGACCAACAACACCACCAAAGCCAACCCCTGCGTCTCGGCCGACTTGCTGGGCGACTGGCGCGAGGAATTCATTCTGCGCTCGCGCGACAACACCAAGCTGCTGATTTACACCACTACCAGTCCCACGGTCGTGCGCCTGCCCACCCTGATGCACGACGCGCAATACCGCACCCAGGTGGCCCTGGAAAACTCGGCCTATAACCAGCCGCCGAACCCGAGCTTCTACCTGGGCGAAGGCATGAGCACCCCGCCGCCGGCCAACATTCTGCTGGTGAATACCAACCCCATCCAGCCCGGCGCCCAGAACGTGGCCCCCGCCAACGGCGCGCCCGATGTGCAGCCTACCAGCGCCGTCGTCAGCTGGCAGGGCACGGCCACGCGCTACAATGTGTTCGTGGGTACCTCGGCCCAAACGCTGCAACTCGTAGCCGCCGGCACCACTCAAACCACCTACAGCCTGGCCAGCCCGGCCGCGTTGGGTACCTACTACTGGCGCGTCGATGCCCTTTATGACGGCGACGCCACCCACGACGGCGAAACCGTGGCCGGTGCCGTGTGGTCCTTCACCGTAGCCGATACCGTGCCGCCGGTAGTGCTGACCAAAGAGGCCACCGTGACGTTGGATGCCACCGGTCACGCCGCCATCACGGCCGCCGACATCGACAACGGCAGCTCCGACGCTTATGGGATTCGCAGCCTGGCGGTAGCGCCCGCCGACTTCACCTGCGCCAACATCGGGGCCAATACCGTGACCCTGACCGCGACCGACAACAACGGCAACAGTAGCACCGCCACCGCCACCGTCACGGTCATCGGTAGCCTGCCCACGGCGGGCATCAGCGTCACGCCGTCCAGCGCGGTGTACACCGGCGGTGTGCCCACCAACCTCTACATTGGCTACGGCCCGCAAAGCGCGACGCTCACGGCCTCGGGCGGTGTGGCCTACGCCTGGAGTGGCCCAACGGGACTAAGCAGCTACAAAGTGGCTAGCCCAACCTTTACCGCCACTATGCCCGGCACCTTCACCTACACCCTCACGGCCACCAACGAATACGGCTGCACGGGCACGGCCACCGTCACCATCACGGTGGTTGACGTGCGCTGCGGCAATGGCAACAAGAACGACAAGGTGCTGGTGTGCCACAACGGCGCCGTCATCTGCATTGCCGCCAACGCGGTGGATACGCACCTCACCAACCCGGCGCATCACGACAAGTTGGGCGCCTGCGCCACGGCCGCTCGCGGCGCGTCGGCCGACGCTAGTGGCCAGCCCCTGGTGTTTGAGGCATATCCCAATCCGTTTGCGGAGCGCACCACCATCAGCTTCCGCACCGAGCAAAAGGCGGCGGCACGGGTGCGGGTATTCAATGCGCTGGGGCAGGAAGTGGCCCACTTGTATGAGGCTCCAGCCGAAGCGGGCCACCTTTACCAGCTCACGCTGGAAAGCAAGACGCTGCCCGCCGGCCTCTACACCTGCCGCCTAGAGCTGAACGGCCAGGTGCAGACGCAGAAGCTGATGATTGCCCGATAGCGCAACCTCGGATTCGCCCACAAAAAAGGACTGCCGCAGCGGCAGTCCTTTTTTGTGGGCGGCTGAAGTTCGGTAGCGCCAGCAAGCCGGGCTGATTTTCGCCGCAGGGCCAAACAAGTAGGGGAGGGTTGCGCTTACTCAGGCTCGCCGCGCCCCGGCTGTAGTGCGGCGCTAGTGGTTCTGCTTATGCCTCATACCGTCATTGCCCTGCACTGCTGGGCCAGCTCCGGCCGCGAATACGACGTGCTGCGCACGCTGCTGCCTGCCGATACCGAACTGCTTGCGCCCGACCTGCCCGGCTTCGGCGCGCAGCCGGTGCCCGATGGGTTCGATTATTCGGTGCGTGCTTATGCTGATTGGATAGCCGCCTTCATTGCGGAGCACGGCGTGGCCGAGTTCACGCTCATCGGCCACAGCATGAGCGGCAAAATGGCTCTGGCCCTGGCCGCGCGGCGCCCGGCGGGCCTGCGGCGGCTGGTGCTGCTGTCGCCCTCGCCACCCGCGGGCGAGCCCATGTCGGAGCAAGACCGGGCCGCGTCGCTGGCCGCCTACGGCAAACCCGAAGAGGCCGAAAAAACCTTCCGCAAAATCACCTGCCGGCCGCTGGCGCCCGAGCTGCGCGCCCACGTCATCGCCGACAACCTGCGCAGCACCCAGGCCGCCTGGGATATCTGGCTGGAACAAGGCGCCCGCGAGGACATCACCCGCCTGATGCCGCAGCTGGCGGTGCCCTGCCACCTGTTGGTAGGCTCCGGCGACCAGCCCATTCCGCCCGATACGCAGCGCCGGCTCACGCTGCCGCTGCTGCCGGCTGGCACGCCCTTCACCGTAGTGCCCGGCGCTGGCCACCTGCTGCCGCTGGAAGCCGTTGGGGAAGTGGCCGAGGCGGTGCGGGAGTAAGAAAAACTGTCATCCTGAGCGCAGCGAAGGACCTTATCACGCTTGAATTGCTCATACGTGATAAGGTCCTTCGCTGCGCTCAGGATGACAGAGCTGTCCAGCGCTTAAGTTTTATTCCAGTGCGCGGCTGCGGAACAGCAGGAAGCCCAGGTGCCCATACACGCCAAACCGCTCGGCGGGGTCGTCGTAAAAGCGGGCGTGCAGGGCCAGCGGGCCCACTGGTGTCTGAAAAACGAGGCCGGTGCTGGCCGTCACGCGCGGCCGGTCGAAGCCGGACTGGCGCACGGCTTCCTGCAGGGCGCCTTGCTTGAGCGGCTGGCCGTTGACGTGCACGTACACTTCGGTGCGCCATTCCAGCTTTTTCAGGAAGGGTTGGGTGTAGCGCAGGCCCACGGCGGCGTAGCGCGACGAGCGGTAGGCATCCAAAAACAGCGTGCGCGAGTCGGGCAGCGGGGCAAACACCGGCGAGATGGTTTGCGTCGAGCGGTAATTCGAAAACGTGCCCTGCGAACTAGCCATCAGCTCGCCAAAATAGCCCCAGGCGTGGCGGTCGCCCTTCAGCACGAAGTACCGCTCTACCGTGGCCCGGAACTGCAGCCACTCGCGATGGGAGGTGCTGGCCAGCTGCTGGGCCGTGGAGCCGGGCGTGTAGGTCGACTCGCCCGTGACGCCACGCAGCGTGTACACATAGCGGTGGCCGCTGGTGGCGTACTGCTTGCGATTGAGGGTGTTGCGAGCCAGGCGCAGGGCCGCCGTAGCGCCCCGAAACACGGTGGCATCGAGCACATCAGCCGAGTTGATTTCCTTGGAATTGGTGTACTCGTCCTTAGTCACGAAGGTGGCCAAATCAAGCAGAATCCGGCTGCGGTAGGTGGGGCTCACGCCGAACTGCCCGCCCAGCTTGGTGTCCTGCTGCCGCACCTGGGTGTTGATGACGTCGCGCCCCAGCACCCCGCCCGTGTTCTGGAAATCCCACTGGTTATAGGTGATTTCGGGCTCGAAAAAGTAAGCGTACTTGGCGGGGATGTTGATGCGGAACGAACCGTGCGCGCCGTTGTAGAAGCGGCCCAGGCTCACGTCGGCCGAGGCCGTGTAGAGCAGCCTGCGCAGGTAGCGGTACTCCAACCCAAAATACAGGTTGTCGATGGGCCGGTTCGAAAGCACGAAGCCCACCTCGGTGCTCACGTTGTTGTTGCGCTGCGCGTCCACGCTGAACACGTAACCCTGCCGCGCCGCATCGTAGCGAATGCGTGGGTAAATATTCTTGAAATAGTCGTCCGACGCCAGCCGGTAGTAGCCTTCCTCAATGTCATCGAGCGAATACTCGCGGCCGGTTTTCCGGAAGAAGCGCGCCGCGTACTCGTTCTGGTCGGGGCGCAGCCCGTTCACTTTCACATCAATGAAGCGCGGCTTCGGGGCCAATGCCTGGAAGGCCAGCCGCCGCTTCTGCAGGTCGGTTGAGTCGACGCGGCGGCCGATACGGGCTTTTATCTTGTCCATGCTGCGCAGGGCGGCTGTGTCGCCTTCGGCGATAAAGTCCTTCACGCGGTCAAAATCGCCCACGCCCATGCCGTCGAGGTCGGGCTGGATGTAGATGCCGTTTTTGCCCACGCTACTGGTGTCGGCCACGCTCGTGCCCAGAAAAGCCACCGTGCTGCCCAGCAGCTGGTCGTCGTTTTTGGGGTACTTCTTCATGGCCACGTCGCCCACGTTCACCCCAATGATGATGTCCGGGGCGAAGGTCTTCTTCATGGTGCCGGTGGGGAAGTTGTCGTACACCGCGCCGTCGTAGTAGTACTTGCCGTCGAGGTTGCGAATGGGCCGGAAAGCCAGCGGAAACGACATCGAGTTGCGAATGGCGTCCGACAACGAGCCCTTTTTCTGCTCCACCACCTGCCGCGTAAACACCTCCGACGCCATGCAACGGAAGGGCACAAACAGCTTGTCGAAATCGTAGCCGCTGCTGGCCGAGGCCGGGGCCAGCAGCCGGGCCAGCGCCAGGTTGAGGTTCAGGTCGTTCACCAGGTTGGTGCTCACCCGCGCCTTAAATGTGGAGTCGATGGCAATACCCAGCCGCAGCGCCGAAGGCGAAGGCTCGGCCGTGAGAAAGTTAAACGTTTTGCTTTCCAGGGGCTTGCCCGAGGTCCAACGCTGGAACTCGGGGCTGAGCACCACCTGCTCAATCTCCTCGGGCGAGTAGCCGGCCGCGTACATGCCGCCTACCACGGCGCCCATGCTCGTGCCCACGATGTAGTCGATGGGAATATGGTTTTTCTCCAGCTGCTTAAGCACGCCGATGTGCGCCAGCCCCTTGGCTCCGCCACCGCTGAGCACCAGTCCCACCCGCTGGGCGTGGGCCGAAAACATAAAAGAACCTGCCAGCAATGCCGCCAGCAATACCCGTGAGAAGAAAGAGGTCATAGAATGCGGATAATGCGCGCGGCCTAAAGCTACGCTACTGCCGCTGGTACGCCACGTTGGGCCACTAGGTTTTTATCGGCCGGAGGCAAGTATTTGACGCTTGATTATCAGGAAAATAATCGAGCGCAGGTAGCGCTGTGGCGTGGGGCCTAGCCCCGCCTGCCGTGGACTGGAACTGTCGCAACGGCACTATCGTCAGGGTAGATATAAGACTCGTCCCTACATCGGAAAGCCCAGCGTGACGCGCAGCCGCCCAGCCTCCTCAACCAGCGCCAGCTGCAGGCCCAGGCCCTGAGCCAGCCGCCCAGCTATCCAAAGGCCCAGACCGGTGCCGGGGGTTAGCGGGTCGGCCTGATACCAAGCGGTAGTGAGCTGCGCCAGATGCTCGCCCAGCGGAGCGGCTAGTTCATTTTCGATGCTGACCACGGGGCCGGTTT
This sequence comes from Hymenobacter convexus, assembly GCF_030580955.1. GTDB lineage: Bacteria > Bacteroidota > Bacteroidia > Cytophagales > Hymenobacteraceae > Hymenobacter. Next base: position 513,443 of record NZ_JAUQON010000001.1, read on the forward strand.
TCGCTTCGGTGCGCAGGCGCAGCGTCACGCCGGTGCCGGGCCGGGCGTGCTTGCGGGCGTTGTCGAGCAGGTTCAGCAGCAGGGTGGTGAGCTGGTCGGCATCGGTTGCCACAGTTGCTTGTGCAACATCCGTTTCCTCCGCTGGCAGCTCAATTGTGAGGGTGCGGCCGGCGGCCCGGAAGCGGGGCAACTCGCGGTCAGCCAGCGCCACCAGCAGTTCATCAAGGGCCACGGGGCGGCGGGTGACGGGCAACGTAGCGCCGTGGCCCAGTCGACCCACCAGCAGGAAGTCGTCCACGAGGCGGCCCAGGCGGGCCAGCTCGGCATCGTGGCCGGCCAGGGCGGCGCGGGTGACGGGCGGCAGACTCGGGTCGCGCCCACTCACGTCGAGGCCGGTTTGCAGGGTAGCCAGGGGTGTGCGCAGCTCGTGGGCGGCCGCGGCCAGAAAGTTGGCCTGGGCCGTGGCTTGGCCCCTCAGGCGGGCCAGCAGCTGGTTCAGGGTTTCGGCCAGCTCCTGCACTTCGTCGCCGGTGTTGGGCACGGGCAGGGGCGCAATGTCTTGGGCCTGCTGAATGCGGCGGGCCTGCGCGGCCATGCGCCGCAGGGGCCGCAGCACCACGCCCGCCACCAGCAGCGCCAGCGCCCCGGCCAAGCCCGCGCTGCCCAGTAGGCCCAGCCACAGCGTGCGCCGCACCCGCGCCAGGGCTTTTTCGAGGGGGGCGGCGGGGTGGGCCAGCCACAGCGTGAGGCGGCCGGTGGGCTCGGCATAGTCGGCGCCCGGGCCGGGCGGGGCGGCCAGCCGGGCCACGGCCACTACGCGGCCGTGCCGCAACTCGCGGCCGGGCGCGGCTGGGCGGGGCAGCCCGGCCGTGTCGCCCACCGGCCAGCGGGCCGAGCGAAACAGCTCGCGGGCCGGCTGGCCTGCTTCCTCAAACACCAGCCGCATGGTTTCGCCGGTTTGGTCGGGCAGGGGCAGGGTGGGCTGCGGGTCGAGGCTAACGCGGGCCAGCAGCTGGCTGGCGCGCAGGCGCAGGCGGTCGTCGTCGGCGCGGGCCAGCAGGCGGCCCAGGCTGCGGTACTGGTAGCTGCCCGCCGCCAGCGTGGCCAGCCCAAACACCAGCCCGAACACCAGCAGCAGCTGCCCGCGCAGGCCCAAGCGGAAGCGGCGGATTGGCGGCGGAGTGGGGGAGGAGGATAAAGACATTATTTAAAAGAACGTCATGCTGAGCGCAGTCGAAGCATCTCGCGTGTGGTAGTAAATCAATCGTTGGATACGCCGCACCTTCGGTTGAAAAAGGATTAGTGGTGGCACGCGAGATGCTTCGCTGCGCTCAGCATGACGTTCTTTTTCACCTGCCTCCCCCGCGCCCTTACCCCGCCGCCCCCGGCTCGCGCAGCCGGTAGCCCTGTCCAATCACCGTTTCCAGCAAAGCCGACGCGGGTGCAAAGTCCCGGTCCAGCTTGCGGCGCAGCTGCGAGATGTGCACCTCAATCACGTTCGAACCCATGTCGTAGTCCACGTCCCACACCTTTTCGGCAAGACGGGTCTTGCTCACCACGCGGCCGGCGTTGCGCAGCAGCAGCTCCAGCACCGCAAACTCGCGGTTGGTAAGGCTGATGATTTTGCCGGCGCGCGTCACCACCCGGCCCAGCGGGTCGAGCACGAGGTCGGCCAGGCGCAAAGCTTCAGCCCCGGCCGGGCCGGCGGTTTTGCGGCCGATGATGTGCAGCCGGGCCAGCAGCTCATCGAAGGCAAAGGGCTTGCGCAAGTAGTCCACGGCCCCGGCTTCGAGGCCCTTCACCACGTGCTGCGTATCAGTGAGGGCGCTGAGGATGATGACGGGCGTGGCGATGCCGAATTCGCGCAGGTTGCGCAGCACGTCGAGGCCGCTTTGGCCGGGCAGCATCAGGTCGAGCAGCACGGCGTCGTAGGGCGTGGTGGCGGCTTGTTCCAGGCCTTCGGGTCCGGTGGCGGCTACGTCAGCCACGTGCCCGGCCTGCGTCAGCCCCTGCTGAATAAAACCGGCCAGCCGGGCTTCGTCTTCGACAATGAGAATGCGCATGGGGGAAGGAAAGGGTGAAAGAGTCGCTGTACTACGCAAAAACGTCATGCTGAGCTTGTCGAAACATCTCTACCGCGCAACGCACTCCAATCGACAGGAATACTCTTGCGGTAGAGATGCTTCGACAAGCTCAGCATAACGCTCTTTTGGTGCGTTCTGAAACTAGCGCACCAGGTACTTCACGCCACTCAGCGCCAGCGTCTGGGCGTGCACTACCCGGGGGGCGCTGGTGCCGGCCACGCGGGCCTCGCCGGGCTGGGCGGTGCGCAGGTTGCCGGTGGCTTCCAGGGCGGCGCCCACGGTCAGCTTGTCGCCGAGCTGCTCCAGGGCCGAGGGCGGCAGCTGCACCACGGTCTGGTCGCTGAGCACCACGCCCCGCACGCGGCCTTTGGGGTCGCGCCGCAGCTCCTTGATGGTGCCTTTGGCGGTGGCGGTTTCGGGCGTAGGCGGGGTGCTGGGGCGCACGGGCGGCGTGTCGTTGATGGTCTGGCCGCCGCTGGTCAGGCTCACGAAGCGGAAGTGGGAGCGGCCGTCGGGGCCGGTGTGGCGCACGCCGCTCACCGTCACGGCGCTGCCGGCTTTGGCGGCGGCCTGCAGCTGCTGGCCCAGGTGGCGCGGGAAGCGCACGGTGTCCACGGCGCCGCTTTCGGGTTTCAGAATGAAGGCGTCGTACACCTGCTCGTCGTTGTTGGCCACGTAGCTGCTCAGGGTGCCGCGCACGTCGGTGATGGTTTGCAGGCCGCCGCGCTCGCCGCGGGGTCCGGGGCCGCGTTCACCGCGGGGGCCGCCCGGGCCGGGGCCGCGCTCGCCGCGGGGGCCACGGGGCGGGCGGGGGCCGTCGGGGCCTTCCGGGCCGTCGCCGTCGGCGGGCGGCGGGGGCGGAGTGGCGAGGTTGCCGGCCGTGGCTTTGGCCGATTTTGAGGTTTTGGTTTTGACTTTGGTCGTGGTTTGGGCATCGGCCTGAATGGTGCCGGCGAGCAGGGCGGCAGCCAGCAGGGCCACCGAATAAAAGGGCTTGTTCATGGGAATTGATAAAGTTGGGTTGAAAAGATGAGTCGTCAGTGTCGGCGAGCCCCGGTTGCTCTTCCGACGCTACAAAATTTCTACCGCGCCCTGAGGCCGGGCTGAAGGCCACATTAATTTTTCTTCAGCTGTTTCAGCTGCCGCTCAACTACACCAAAATCAACGGCTGAAAAATGAGTAACAAGCTGATTATTTAATTTCTATATTGCTGGCAAGCTGCCGCGCCGCTGCGGCCCCGATTCCCGCAATGCTTATGAAAAACGGCTACTGGCTATTCCTTCTACTGTTCACGCTAACGGCCCGGGGGCAAAACTTCCGCCCATTCCGGCCTGGGGTTGCTTACGAATTCAGCCAAGCGGGCAGCGATTCGCTCTACTCGCTGCGGCTGGAGCGCGGCGGTGAAGGACTGGGAAACGACTCCGCTTATTTCTTCAATTCCCGCGTTGGTCCTAACCTGGGAGCGGTTTCTACGCCGAATTGCCGCTATTGCCGCTATTCGGACAATCTGTTTGGTGGCTATTTAGGCATTCTTCGCGCCGGCAGCATGCAGGTAGAATACCAGTTAGTTTTTGGCGACTATGGCAATCTGCAGTATTTCAGACAGTTCGTGCTGCGCCCGCGCTATCCGCTAAATCAGCCATGGGGGCTATACGGACTGGGAAGTGTCGAAACGGCTAGCGTTACGGCGCGCGGCCTGGCCACAGTGCTGGGGCAAGTCGATTCGGTGGTAACCATCACGTCGTCGGCCGGCAAAGTCTGGCGGCTTAGCAAAAACAATGGCTTGGTAGAAGGCCCTTCGCTGCGCGATGTGCGGCTGCGGACCGCCAGCCGGGTGCGGCAGCTGGTGCTGAGCGCGGTGCCCAGCCGTCGCCTGGGCACCGCGCAGCTCACGCCCCAGGCCATCTACAATTTTCAGCCCGGCGATGCCTTTTGGTACAATGCCTATGACTTTAATCTCGCCGCGCCCGCGCCTTCGCCCTACCTCTACAACTACACGTACGTGGACAGCGTCCTCTCGCGGACGGCCAGCCGCACGGGCGACACGCTGACGTACCGCATTTGGCATTGCGAGTCCAACCGGCAGACTTATCCCCAGATTTTGACAGTAGTCATCTCCAGCCGGACGATGCCCCGCCTGGCCTACGGCACCGGCGAATACGTGCCCAACGGTCCTCAGCAGCCCTCGGGCGGCGTGCTGCGCGATGCCAGCCGTTCGGTACCGTGGAGCCAGCGGGCCGTGTGGCGCTACGATGGCCGTTATAGTTGGAGCGGGGGTAGTTTCAGCACCCCACCCAACGACTCGGTTTGTCTGCAAAGGCCGTGCGTCGACTGCGAGCTTTATGTGACTTACGCTGCCGGGCTGGGCCAAACCAACCGCATTGAATACAATACCTCCTGCTGCACCGTCGCTACCAACCTGATTGGCTACCGCAAAGGCACCGAGCGTTGGGGCACCACCCCGCGGCCGACTTGCCGGCCCCTGGCCGCCGCCGCCCGCCGCCCGGCCGTCACCACAGCCGCTTTCCCCAATCCTTTCGGGGAAGAATTATCCGTCGCCTTCACCCTGGTGCATTCCCAAGCCGTGGCCCTCACGCTGCACGACGGGCTGGGCCGCGTGGTGCTCGCCCGACCCGCGGCACCGTTGCCAGGCGGCAAGCAGCAGCTAGTGCTGCCCACCGCCAGCTTGCCTGCGGGCGTGTACAGCCTGCACCTGCGCTTCGAGGGCGAAGGCCGCACCGAAGTGTTGAGGGTGCTAAAAGCGCAGTAGCCGCGCCCGTTTTTACCACTTCTTGAAAATCACATACACCGCCGCCACCAGCAGCGCGAAGCCGGCCACGTGGTTCCAGCCCAGCTTGTCGGTTTTGAAGATGAACACCGCGCACAGCGTGAACACCGTGAGCGTAATCACCTCCTGAATCACTTTGAGCTGGAAGAGGCTGAATGGGCCGCCGTTTTCCACGAAGCCCAGCCGGTTGGCCGGCACCTGGAAAATGTATTCGAACAAAGCCAGCCCCCAACTCACCATAATGACGCCAAATATGCCCAATTTGGCAAACCAGGCCATTTTCTTGAACAAGTGCAGGTGCCCGTACCAGGCAAACGTCATGAACAGGTTGGAAATGGTGAGCAGGAGGAGGGAGTAAACGCCTTTCATGGTGGACTGGTGGAACAAATTAGAACGTCATGCTGAGCTTGTCGAAGCATCTCTACTGTTGAAGCAATTCAATCGTTGCAACGAAGCGGTAGAGATGCTTCGACTGCGCTCAGCAAGACGTTCTTTTATTTTGTTACCCACCAACTCACCAATCCACCCCATGCCCACGCTCGACCCCGGCATCGGCGAAAAATTCTCGCGCCGCACCCAGCGCGCCATCAACCACGACGGCACCTTCAACGTGCGGCGGCGCGGCGGCCCGCACCAGCACGACCCGTACCAGTGGCTCATCACCATGCCATGGTGGCCGTTTATCGGCGTGGTGGTGGTATTTTTCACGGTGCTGAACGTGGGCTTTGCGCTGGCTTACCTTATACTGGGGCTCGACGACCTGCCCGGCGTGGCGGCCCCGCACGGCTGGTGGCAGGACTTTCTCAGCGCCCTGTTTTTCTCCATTCAAACCTTCACCTCCGTAGGCTACGGGCACGTGTACCCGGGCAGCAACGGCACCGGCTTCCTCTCCAGCGTGGAGGCGTTGGTGGGCGTGCTCACTTTCGCGCTGGCCACGGGTTTGCTCTACGGGCGGTTTTCGCGGCCCACGGCGCGCATTCTGTTCAGCCGCACGGCCCTCATCAGCCGCCGGGCCGACGGCACGCCCTGCTTGCAGTTCCGCATCGCCAACCTGCGCAACAGCATCCTCATCGACCTGCAGGCCCGCGTGCTGCTCAAAACCGTGGACCAAGCCACCCACGACCAGCGCTACGACCTACTACCCCTGGAACGCAGCAGCATCAGCTTCTTCCCCCTCACCTGGACGCTGGTGCACGACATCACCCCGGAAAGCCCCCTCCACGAGCTCCAGCCCGACGATTACGCGCGCCTTGGCATCGAAATCATCATCCAGCTGAAAGGCTACGACGACACCTTTGCCCAGGACGTGCACGCCCGCAACTCCTACACCCACGACGAAATTGAGTGGCACCGCCGCTTCATCCGGGCCTACGAAGTGGGCGATGACGGCATCGCCGTCGTCAACCTGGACCAGGTACACAACACGGAAGCGTTGGGCTAACGCCTGTTTTGCTCCGCAATGACAGGCGGAACCGGTTACTCGTCGTGGCCCGGCGCCGATACCGCCGGCTTCACCGCCAGCTCCTTGGCTTCGCGCTCCAGGCGCTGCTGCTCTTTTTCCGAGGGCGTGTAGGGCAACTGGCGCAAGTCGGGCGAGCCGCCATCTACCCAGCAGGTAAACCAGAAATCGCCGATGAGGGCGGCCGCGTAGCGCATCTGGCGCTCCACCTGCCCGTTGAGGCGGGTGTGGTAGGCCCGGCTGAACTCGCGCGAGTAGGCCCGTACCGTATTATTGCCGCGCTGCTCGTAGCCAAATTTCTGGTCACCCGACATTTGCGCCGTCAGCTGCTTCTCGAACAGGAGTACCGAATCGACGGCGGCGTGCGAGCGAATGACGGCCGCCCAGATGGCATTGGTCGGGTTCTCCAGGTATTCGGCCTTGCCCGAAAACAGGTCGTAATCGGCGCTCAGCAGCTCGGGCAGCCGCGATTCCCACAGCCCGTGGATGCCGCGCTGGCCCGTGAGCTGGCCGTTGTAGTTGCGGGTGGTGTGCAGCGGCACGCAGGCATCGGCCACGTAGTGCCCCAGGTCGGCCGAGAGGCTGAGAATGCGGTCGGTATCCTTGGCCTTAAAGGCGGCCGTGAGCTTGTTTTTCATCGCCACCACGTTCCAGGGCACAATGCCGTGGCGTTGCAGCGAGTCTTCGCCGTAGCGGGCCACGGCATCGGCGTACTTGCGCGGGAGCTTGTACTCGGCGCTGTCGCCGTAGCGGTCCACGTCCAGAAAGTGTTTCGGCGCCTCATCCGGCACCACGGTGCGGCGCGAGTCGGGGCGGGTGGCGTTCACCGTCAGGTAGTCGATGTTGGCCTTGTAAAAGCCAATCATGCCGGGCGGCAAGGTGTACACCGCCAGCCGGTTGAGCAGCCGGTGGCCGAAAAACCCCCACGCCTGCGCCCGATGAGCCACAAACACCAGCGGCAAACAAATCAGCAGAAAGTAACCGTATTTTTTCACGGCTAACAAGATACGGACTTGGCTGCGTAACTAATGCGTAACTAATCAAAGAAATAATATAAAAACTGTCATCCTGAGCGCAGCGAAGGACCTTCTCACGACTGAACAGCGGGCGTTCGAACGTGATAAGGTCCTTCACTACGCTCAGGATGACAAGAAAGGAGGCCTACCGCCGCTTGCCGTCGCCGGCAAACTTCATGCGGTAGTCGTGTTTCACGTCGCCCTTGCTGATGCGGGCCAGCTTGCCCTTCAGCAGCTGCTTCTTGAAGCCCGAGAGCTTATCGGTAAACAGGATGCCTTCCAAATGGTCGTACTCGTGCTGAATGATGCGCGCCGCCATGCCCGAAAACGCTTCTTCGTGCACCTGGCGGTTTTCGTCCTCGTAGCGCAGCACGATGTCCGCGTGGCGCGTCACCAGCTCCCGCACGCCGGGAATGCTGAGGCAACCTTCCTCGAAGCCCCATTCTTCGCCGGTTTCGCTCACCATCTGCGGGTTGATGAAGGCGCGCTTGATACCCTGCTCGGGCACTTCGCCTTCTTCCAGCTCGGCCAGGTCTTCCTCGTCCAGCTCCACCATCGGGGTCGAATCCATCACAAACAGCCGGATGGCCTTGCCAATCTGGGGCGCGGCCAGGCCTACGCCGTGGGCATAGTACATGGTTTCGTACATGTCGGCGATGAGCTGCTGCAGCTCGGCGGCGGGCAGGTCGGCGGGCAGGTTTTTGGCTTTGGTTTTCAGCACGGGGTCGCCGATGGCGACAATGGAGTAAATCATGGCAATGGTCGGTTTTAAAGCAGAGCGGTCATGCTGAGCGCAGTCGAAGCATCTCTACCGCAGTGGTAATCAAACGAAATAGTGTTGCGGTAGAGATGCTTCGACTGCGCTCAGCATGACCGCCAGATTAAAGGTTAAACTTCCCGCATCAGCGGCGATTCAAGAAAAGACTGCAGAATAATAGTGGCGCTGATGCGGTCCACCGTGGCTTTGTCGCGCCGGGCCTTCTGGCCAAGGCCGCCGGCCAGCATGGTGGCGTGCGCCATGCGCGAGGTAAACCGCTCGTCCAGCTCGTGGATGGGCACCTCGGGCAGGGCGCGGCGCAGCGTGCGCAGCAGGCCCACCACGGCGCTGGTCACGTCGGTAGGCTCGTTGAGCAGGGTGCGCGGCATGCCCACCACAATGGCCCGCAGCTGCTCGCGCAGGTGGTAGGCCTGCACGTAGGCCAGCAGGTCCTTGCTATGAATGGTTTCCAGCGGCGAGGCTATCAGGCCCAGCGGGTCGGTCACGGCGAGGCCCACGCGCTTGTTTCCGTAATCGATGGCAAGAATGCGGCCCATGTGCCCGGGGTGATAAAGCGAAAGAGGTGGTAGCAACCAGCGTTGCGGCTGCAAAGATACGGAAGGGGGGAGGGCGGCAATCCAAAGCTCATCCGTTGGCGTAATACACCTCCTGCCAACGCGCCCGCGCTGGCTTTGTAAAAGCCCTAACTCACCGGGAAATAAAACGGATTCATCGAAACAGATTCATGTCGGTATAAATAAAGTTACAAATTGCATTCGAATTTCAATGGCTTATTACGCTGCATTGTAATTGTAATATGGCGGTAAACAGCTGCTTTATTTGCTTTTTGAGAGTAATATGATGGATTTATTTTAGAAATAGCGTTTTGTATTTGTTTGATGCTTTTCAACTAAGAAAATTTCAATAGTTTTGACTTTCATTAAGCGTTATTCTATTCTTACACTTCTATACTTCTAATGTCCGGCCTTTTCTCCGCTGTTCCCAAAAATGGGCGGCCCGCCGCGTCATCGCGGCGCGGCTGGCTTCGACAAGCTGCCTTGCTGGTGCTGGCCATGGGCTGCGGGGTGCTGGTGGCCAACAACCCCTTCCGGCCCTCTTCCGAAAACCCCGACGCTACGGCCCGCGGCTACCTGCGCTTCAAGGAAATCCTGAGCTACGTGGACCGCGACTACGCCGATTCCGTCGACACCGAAGGCCTGGCCGACTACGCCGTGGTGCAGATGCTGGAAAAGCTCGACCCGCACTCCGTTTACATTCCGGCCCGCGACCGGGAAAAAACCGACGCCTTCCTGCAAAGCGACTACGACGGCGTAGGCATCGAATTCAACGTTTTCCGCGATACCATGACGGTGGTGGCCCCGCTCAGCGGCGGCCCGGCCGAGCAAGCCGGCGTGCAGCCCGGCGACCAGATTCTAAGCATCGCCGGCAAGCGCGTGTCGGGCGCCCACCTCAGCACGGCCCGGCTCAGCGAGCTGCTACGGGGCCCGCGCGGCAGCAGCCTCGCCCTGGAGCTGCGCCGCCGGCACCTGGCCCAGCCGCTGCGCCTGAGCATTGCGCGCAGCCGCATTGCCAACTCTTCCATTGATGCGGCCTACCTGGTGGATGACCAAACCGGCTACATCAAGGTGAGCCGTTTTGCTTCGAATACCTACGACGAGTTCAAGGCCGCGCTGGTCGACCTGCGCCGGCAGGGCCTCACGCGCCTCGTGCTCGACCTGCGCGGCAACCCCGGCGGCTACCTCGACCGCGCCACCCGCCTGGCCGATGAGTTCATCGGCGGCTCGCGCAAAATCGTGTACACCGACGGCAAGGGCGAACAGTACGACTCGCAGACCTACGCCAAAGTAGCTGGCGAATTCGAGGAAGGCGCCCTGGTATTGCTGGTGGACGAAGGCAGCGCCTCGGCCGCCGAAGTGGTGGCCGGCGCCCTGCAAGACCACGACCGCGCCATTCTAGTGGGCCGCCGCACCTTCGGCAAGGGCCTCGTGCAGCAGCCCATTGCCTTGAGCGACGGCGGCGAGCTGCGTCTCACCATTGCCCGCTACTACACGCCGGCGGGCCGCTCCATTCAGAAGCCCTACGGCGCCAACTACGCCGAATACAGCGCCGACGTGGCCAACCGCGCCGCCCGCGGCGAGCTGCAGTCGGCCGACAGCATTCGCTTTGCCAAGGAGTTGAAATTCCGTACCGACCACGGCCGGGTGGTGTACGGCGGCGGCGGCATCATGCCCGATGTATTCGTGCCGCAGGATTCGGTGGCGCACTCGGCTTACTACACCAAGCTGCTGGCCCACGGCGTGGCCCGCGCCTTCGCCCTGAACTTTTACCAAGGCCACAAAGCCGAGCTGGAGGGCCTGCGCTTCGAGCAGTTCAACGCCACGTTCCGCATCTCCGATGCGCAACTGCTGAGCCTCGCTGCCCAGGCCGCTCAGGACGGCGTGAAGGCCGATGTGGCCACCGTACGCCGCTGCGCGCCGCTGCTGCGCAATCAGCTCAAAGCTTACATCGCCCGCAGCGCCTACGGCTTGGTGCCCTACTACACCGTGCTGCGCGAGCAGGACGCCGAATTGCAAAGCGCCCTGCACGCTGTGAGCGACAGCTCGGCCCAGTTGGCGCTGCTGGGGAAGTAGGGTAGGGGGGCACTGCTTCGTCGCGCTGGCAATGACGGGAGGTACTCGTAACTTCACGGGCCCAACCCACCCCTGAAATCCCACCCCGAACCATGTCGCATTACCACCGCCTCGGCCAGATTCCGCGCAAACGCCACACCCAGTTCCGGCAGCCCGATGGCTCCTTGTATTCGGAGCAGCTGGTGGGCACGCTGGGTTTTCACGGCGTGTCGTCGCTGCTCTACCACGTGCACCCGCCCACCCAGATTAAGCACGTGGGCGAGCCCCGGCCCTTCGCGCCCAAGCTACTGAAGGACCGGCCGCTGCAGCCCGAGCACCTGCGCACGCTGGCCCAAACCACCACCGGCGGCGACTACCTGGCCGCCCGCCAAACGCTGCTCGGCAACGCCGACGTGACGATGAGCATCTGCAACCCGACGGAGAAGCAGATGAGCTACTACTACAAAAATGCCCAGGCCGACGAGGTGATTTTCGTGCACGAAGGCCGGGGTGAGCTGTGGAGCCAGATGGGCAAAGTGGCCTTCGAGCCCGGCGACTACGTGGTGGTGCCGCGCACGGTCATCCACCAGCTGCATTTCGAGGAAGGCCCGGTGCGCCTGATGATTGTGGAGTCGTTCAGCCCCGTGGAAACGGTGCGGCGCTACCGCAACCACTTCGGCCAGCTGCTGGAGCACTCGCCCTACTGCGAGCGCGACATGCGCCCGCCGAGCGAACTGATTACCGAGGAGTTTCCGGAAGGCGACTACCTCGTGCAGGTCAAGAAAGAAGGCCTGCTGCACCAGCTCACCTACGCGCATTGCCCCTTTGATGTGGTGGGCTGGGACGGGTACTTCTACCCTTATGCCTTTAGTATTCACGATTTCGAGCCCATCACCGGGCGCCTGCACCAGCCGCCGCCCGTGCACCAGACGTTTGAGGGGCATAACTACGTGATTTGCTCCTTTGTGCCGCGCTTGTTCGACTACCACCCGCTCAGCATTCCGGCGCCCTACAACCACTCCAACGTCGATTCCGACGAGGTGCTGTACTACGTGGCCGGCAATTTCATGTCGCGCAAGGGCGTCGATTTGGCTTCCTTCACCTGGCACCCCACGGGGCTGCCCCACGGCCCGCACCCGGGCACCGTGGAGGCCAGCATTGGCAAGAAAGAAACCCACGAGCTGGCGGTGATGGTGGACACTTTCCGCCCGCTCTACCTCACCGAAACGGCGTTGCCCTATGTGGACTCGCGCTACCCCATGAGCTGGAACCCCGGCTTCGTGCCCGACCCGCCCAAGTCGGCCGACATGATGGACTAACGGCCGGGCCGGCGGAACTTACCAGCTCGTCCTTTTCGTATACATAGCCAACTTACTCTATAGACCATGAAAAAAATCCTCCTCCTAGCACCGCTGTTGTTGTTTCTGGCCGTTGTGGGCTGTAAGAAAGTTGACCAGCTGCTGACCTTCACCGTCGATACGTCGCAGAGCGTGGTTATTCCGGGCTATTTCGTCAACGCCCAGCTGCCGGCCGTGACGGTGACCACCAATTCGGCTGATTCCTTTAAGAACAACAAGACTTCGAAGGACAAGGTAAAGGACGTGTACCTCGACCAGATGGTGCTGACCGTGACCAACCCGGCCAACTCCAACTTCGATTTTCTCAACAAGCTGGATGTGTTCATCAACACCCCCAATACCAACAACAAGATTCTGCTGGCCAGCATCACCAACGTGCCCAAAGGCGTGAACTCCATCAAACTGGACCCCACCAAGGCCCGCCTCGATGAGTACCTGAAAGCCGATACCTACCAGCTCACCGTAAATGCTACCCTGAACGGTTTCAATGCCAACGACTTCACCGTGCGCTCCGACGCCCGCTTCAAGGTGACGGCCGACCCGCTGTAAGGGTATTGTGAAGCGTGTAATAAAAAAGCCGGCCTGTGAGGGCCGGCTTTTTTGTTGGCTGAGAGGGCATTCAGGAATGTCGCACTGAGTAAAAGGTCGTCATGCTGAGCGGAGTCGAAGCATCTCTACCGCAACAGTAATTCCTGTTTATTGGATTGCGTTGCGCGGTAGAGATGCTTCGACTCCGCTCAGCATGACATTCTCAATTTCTGCCGGATGGCCAGCACCCTACTTCACCACCGCAATGCGGTTGTAGTGGTCCATCATCTTGGCAATGTCGGCGGGGCGGGTGTAATCGAGGTGCTGGGCGGTGGCAAAGCTGCGCACGTCGTTCGACCGGCTGCCAAAGAGGCGCAGCACCGCCGATTCGGTGGGTTCGAGGGGGCGCAGGGGCTCGGTGCCCACGGTGCCGGGGCCGGCCAGCAGGGTGCCCACCAGCGGACGCTTGCTGTTGGGCGTGGCGTCGGCGGGGGTGTAGAGCCAGGCCAGCAGCAGCGGGCCGGCATCGATGGCGGTGATGACTTCCACGTATTCGCGGCGGGTGCCGGCGCTGCCCTCCTTCACCAGGCGCGAGCGGAAGCGGCGCAGGGGCGCGGCCGGGTCGCCGGCCTCGCCGAGGTCGAAGCCCCGCAGGCTGCCCGCGGGCCACAGGTGCGTCGCTTCCAGGTCGATGGAGTCCTGGGCTTCGAGCAGGTGCAGTCCGGCGTGGTAGCGCAGGCCGGGCACCAGCAGGGTACGGCCATCGGCGGTGCGCAACGAGCCCAGCTGAAAGCCCTGGCCACCCACAAACCCACTGGTTTGCTGCTTAAGCGAAGCCCGATAGCCTTCGGCGGTCGGGCCGGTGTTGGCTTGCTGGTAGGCCACGCGGGCGTCGGCCACATCACGCGAGGTTTGGGCAGCGGCGGTGCCCGCGCCCGCTATGGCCAGGAAAAAGGCAAATAAATAAGAAGAGGTTTTCACTGCTACTGATGACAAAAGACAAGCTAAAAAGGGGTACAAATTTACGACATTATCGGCGTTGATAATGCAAGCAATGTGCCATCGGATGGTGCCTTATCAGCTGAATTTCACCTACTCAGCCCGCGGATATGGCTATTTGCCCTGCTGGTTGTAGTATTCCACCATGCGCAGCACCTGGGCCAGGTCGGTGTAGCGCAGTCCTTCCTTGGCGGCATAGGCCTCGACCTGCGCCGCGCGGGTGCCAAACAGCCGCGATACCTCCTTGCGGTTGAGCGCCACCGGCCGCAGCGGGTCCTGCGGCGTGGCCGCCGAGCCGGCCAGCACCACCTGGCCAATTTCGGTGCGGGCCGGCCGGGTTTCGGTGTGCAGCACAGGGTCCATCACGGCGTCGTCGTGCACGTAGTGGTGCAGCACGGCCAGGATGAGAAAGGCGTTGTCGTCGGCCGTGAGCATTTCCACGAAGTTGCGCTCGGTGCCGCCGTTGCGCACCATGAAGGTGCGGAAATGCCGCGTGTCGGCCCCGCGGCCCAAGTAAAAGCCGTCGAGGCTGCCCGGGGGCCACACGTGGCTGCCGGTCGAGTCGCGCACTTCGAGCAGGTGCAGGGCCACGTTGTATTTCATGGCCGGCACCCGCACGCGGCGCTTGTTGGGCAGCACCAGCACGCCGGGCTGGTCGATGCTGACGAGGTAGGCCTCCGGCGCGTTGATGAGGTCTTTGCGCATGCGCTCCAGCGCGCCCGGCGAGTTGGCCTGCTGGTAAATCCCGAGCGCCACTTCGCCAAGGTCGCGCGAGTAGGTGGGCTGGGCCTGGGCCACAGTCAACAGGCCGCTCATAACAAGGGCCAGCCCGGCCAGGAGGAGGGTAGTGGGTAGTTTCATGGAAAGAAAGTATTATTTTTTGTGGGTTTGTCATCCTGAGCGCAGCGAAGGACCTTATCACGTCTGAACAGATTAGCGTTCAGACGTGATAAGGTCCTTCGCTACGCTCAGGATAACCGCCTTTTCAACCTTATAGGAATTTACCGGTTGCGGCCGTACTGCTCGTGGCTACTCACCCAGTCGGAGCTCGAAATGGCGGCTCCCAGGCTCAACTCGCCGGCCAAAACCACGCCAGCGACGATTTCGGCAAACTTGCGCACCGTGCCGCGGCCCACGCAGCCCAGCATCTGCAGGCTCTCGTTTTGGGTGGCCAGGCCGGTGCCGCCGCCGTGCGTGGCCACGATGAGCGAGGGAATGGTGATGCTGATGTACAAATCGCCCTCCGGCGTCACTTCCGAATACAGAATGCCGGCCGAGGACTCGCTCACGTTGGCCACGTCCTGCCCCGTGGCGATGAACATGGCCGTGATGCCGTTGGCCGAATGCGCGCCGTTGTTGTTGGCGCCCGAAATGAACGCGCCCACGTTGCTCACCTGGCCGTGGTAGGCCAGCTGCTCGGGTGTCACGCGCATGCGCTGCATCAGCACGTCGCGCTTCACCACGGCTTCGGCCACCACGCGCTTGCCACGGGTGCGCATCACGTTGATTTGCGAGGCCTTTTTGTCGGTGGCGAAGTTTGATTCAAGGTAGAAATGCTCGATTTTCGGGCCTTTGTAATTCTCCAGAATCCAGGAGCAGGCGGCGAAGGTGGCGCGGCCCACCATGTTCTGGCCCGCGGCGTCGCCGGTGCTGAAATTGAAGCGCAGATAAGCGAATTTGTTGCTCAGGTACGTGTCGATGTACTGCAGCTTGGCCACGCTCGACGTGCTTTCGGCCTGTGGCCGAATTTGGTCAATCTGCTCCTCAATCCAGCGGCCAAAATCCCGCGCCCCGCGCGCATCGCTGAACACGAACACCGGCGCCCGCTGCATGGCGTCGCCAATGACGGTGCATTTCACGCCGCCGCACAGGTTGAGCACCTGCATGCCGCGGTTGTAGCTGGCCACCAAGGTTCCCTCGGTGGTGGCCATCGGAATCAGGAAATCGCCCTGCGCGTGCTCGCCGTTCACCGTCAGCGGCCCGGCCAGGCCCACCGGAATCTGGGCCACGCCCATGAAATGCTCGCAGTTGCCCTGCAGCATGTGGGCATCGAAAGAATAGTTTTTGAGGTGCTTGAACTGCTTGCCCGAGAACTCCTCGGCAAAGCGTTGGCGGGCCGCAATGGCCGCCTCGGAGTAGTCGTCTTCCTCGGAGCGCGGGATGCGCGGCTTGTGGTTGGCGGCACTCACAATGGCATCTTCCACTTCCACGTGCAGGTCGCCGAAGGCATCGGTCGAGAACCAGGCCTGCACCGCGTGCATGCCCTCGGACAGGGCCGGCGTATCGAGCCGAATGATGAGGGTGCGGCCCACCGGCAGGTCGATGGCCTGGCCGTCAGCGTCAATCTGAGAGGCGGGACGCTGCTCGCCGTCGCCCATATCCACCGTTATTTTCTCGGCCGGCACCACCACCTCGCCAATCTGCACCTGCCGGAAGCCGGTGACTTTCACGTTGTCGAGCCGGTTTTTGATGCTGAAGGCCACGCCCGCTTGCTCGGGCAGGTTGTGCAGGCTGCCGCGCGTGTAGAGCAGCTTGAGGAGCATGGGGCTGGGGGTGAAGACCATCGGAAAGGTGGGATTGAGGAGATGAATGGATGAGGTGTGCCGGGAAGTGAAGGTGGCAATATTTGGCTGGAATGTCCAAATATTGCCCAAATCCTACTGCCAGCAAAAGGTGATGGGTATCCTAAAGCTGACACTTACCGCGCGGCCCTGCTGGCGGCCGGGCGTGAAGCGCGGCAGCGCCCTCACCGCATGCACCACGGCCGAGTCGACGCGGCGGTCGATGCTTTTGTGGATGCGTACGCCCCGCACCTGGCCGGCCTCCGTCACCGTAAATCCGACCACCACCCGGCTGCTTTCCGGGTAATTCCCATGAAAGAGCGGAATGTGGATGGCCTTCTGAATAAGCGCTACCATGGCTGCATTGCCGCCACCGCCGGGTGGCTGGGGCATTTGTTCCACGTAGGTATACACGTTGGTCACTGGTGGGGCAGCTACCGCTTTAGGAGTCTGCCCCCGGGCCAAGCCGGCGGCTAAAGTGGCCGTGAGCAGGATGAGCCACCGGTGTGCCATGGTTGCCTGGGGAATGAATGAACCGCGAGGGGCTTTGATTAATTATCACTTCATCTTGAATGTAACCGGAACGACCATGTCCACCGCTACGGGTTTGCCGTTTTGCCGGCCCGGTTTGAAGTTGGGCATGATGCGCAGCACCCGCAACACTTCCGCGTCGAAGAAGGGCTGCAGGCTTTTTACGATTTTGGGGTGGCACACCCGGCCACTTGCGTCCACGGTGAACGAGGCAAAGACCCGGCCCTGGGCCTGAACGATTTTCCCGTCTTGCCGGGGCCAGACCACCTGCTGCTGAATAAACTTAACCACCTCCCTATTGCCGCCGCCCCGAAAAGAGGGCATTTTCTCAATGACGGCGCCATAAACTTGGTTTAGGTGTTGCGCCGATTCAGCGGAATCGCGTTTGACGGCGGCCAGCCGCTCGCTCCGGTTTTTTGCAATTTCCTGGGTGTAATCAATTCCCCGCCGCACCTGCGCCAGCGCATCCCGCGCGCTCAGCCCCTGGCCCACCACCAGCACCAGCGCCACCACAAACCAGCGCAGCCGCCGCGACAGCGTGGGCACGGGGGCTACTTGCTGCCGCCGAAAGCTGCCGCACACCCGCCCGTCGGGCGAGGTGGCGCGGGCGGCGGCCAGGGCGGCCACGGGGTCGGTGCTTTGGCTGAAATCCTGCACCACGCGCTGGCACTGGCCGCAGAAATGGCCCGCCGGATGCGCGACCAAGGCGGCCCTGTCGACGGAGCAAGGGCTTAGCACCGCATTGAATGTGGGTAGTTGCAGGAGCATAGAAAAGAATGTTACGCCATTTTGGGGACCACCTGAAACGGGCACGGCCAACGGGCTAACGCTGGCGGCCGGCTGTTTAGCACGCGGGCCGGGCAGCTAAGTTTGGGCCGTTAAGGTATTTAGCGGGGCTGACCGTCGGCAGGGGCCGGGCCGGGGTACCGTTCACAATCTGTTCACCCAGCGAGCCCGTAGTTTGCTCCTTAAAACTCCTGCGTGCCGCTCCGGTTACTACCCGCTGCGTAGCCTCCGAAACCGCTGCCGGCGGGCCAGCGGCTACGCCCCACGTATTACCTTTGCGCGTCGGCCGGAACCCCTGCCGGCCGCCTCTATTCTGCTATGGCTTTATCTGCTGACTACCCACGCTTTACCCTCGGCAACGCCCTCACGGCCGAGCAACGGGCTTTTTTCGCTAAATACGGTTTCCTTCATTTTCGCCCTTTCGCCTCCCCCGAATACGTTCAGCAAATTCTGAAAGCCACCCAGGACGTGCAAGCCAAATGGCTGGCCGAGGGCGTGGAAAAAGTTAACGGCGTGCCCATCAAGTACGGGCACGACGTGGACGGCTCGCGCATCGTGCAGCGTTTCGCGTTTGCCTCGCAGCACAGCGACGTATTGCACAAACTGCTGCAGGACGACCGGTTCAAAGCCCTGTTCCCGCTGCTTGAAGCCGAGGGCGGCCGGGTGGGCGAAAACGAGAAAGACGGCCTCGTGGTGAACCACTACGTGAACGTGGAAGGCTCCGAATTCAGCCAGATGGGCTGGCACACCGACTCGCTGCGCGACGTGTTCTACGGCAAGCGCATCGGGCCCATGCTCAACGTGGGCCTGCACCTCGACGGCACCAAGGCCACCAACGGCGGCCTGCGCGTGATACCCGGCACCCACCGCCAGGGCCTGCACAAGATGCTGTTTCGCAAGAAGTACTACAAGGACGTCTTCTACGACCCCAACGAAGTGGCCATCGAAACCGAACCCGGCGACCTCACCGTGCACGACGGCCGCATGTGGCACCGCGTGGCCCAGTCGCCGCTCATCGGTGCCGAAAGCCGCCGCCGGGTGATGTACGTGCCCATCATCGCGGGCAAGTACCAGCCCAAAAGCGAAGACAGCCCCACGCCGTTCTACCTGCGCTTCCTGCACCTGGTGAAATAGGGTAGGTCTAGCGGAACGTCATGCTGAGCGAAGTCGAAGCATCTCGCGTGCCGAAGTAATCCAATTGATTGAGTTAGTGGTGGCACGCGAGATGCTTCGACTTCGCTCAGCATGACGTTCTAACTATCTCAGAAACATGTACGCACTCGTTACCGGCGCTTCGCGCGGCATTGGCCGCGCCATTGCCCTTCTGCTGGCCCGGCGCGGCTACGACCTGCTGCTGGTTGCCCGCTCCGAAGACCAACTCACCGCCCTGGCCGACGAAATTGGTCGGAAGCACCAGCGCCAGGCCCGCCTGCTGGCCCTCGACCTGGCCGCCCCCGGCGCCGCCGAAACCGTGGCCGCCTGGGCCACCCAGCAAACCGAGCAACTGGCGGTGCTGGTGAACAACGCCGGCTACGGCCTCTGGGGCCGCTTCGAGCAACTCAGTATGCCCGAGCAACAGAACATGATGCAGTTGAATATGGCCCTGCCCGTGGCCCTTACCCATGCCCTGCTACCGGCTTTGCACCAAGCGCCCAAAGCCTACATCCTGAACGTGGCCAGCACCGCCGCCTACCAGGCCGTGCCCTCGCTCTCGCTCTACGCGGCCAGCAAGGCATTTTTGCTGAGCTTCAGCCGCGGCCTGCGCTACGAGCTGAAGGCGAGCAACGTGTCCGTCACCTGCCTGAGCCCCGGCGCCACCACCACCAGCTTCGCCGACCGCGCCGGCATGGGCGCCGAGCTGCAGGCCACCGCCAACAAGGTGTCGATGACGCCCGAAGCCGTGGCCGAAGCCGCCGTGAGCGGCCTGTTGTCCGGCGAGGCCGAAATCATCCCCGGCGTGCTCAACAAGGTATCGGCCGGCCTCACCAGCGTGGTGCCTAAGGGCATCGTGGAGAAAATAGCGGCCGGGATTTATGAGAAGTATTTGTAGGCATGGGCTATCATTTTGAGCCCGGTCTCATAAAAATAAAAGCCCCAAGTCTGAGTGGATTTGGGGCTTTTATTTTTATGAATCAGGACGTTTTTTGGAGGCCACCGGGTTTGCGAAACTCATCTACTTGGCGCGTTTCCTAAACTTAGATTTGTAGACGGGTTTCGTAAACTCACCAAGTGCCGCAGTAGCTTGCCGGCACCTAGTAGCGGACTGCTGCTAGTGGTGCTAGTGGTTGGAGAAAAGGAGCGAAAAGCAAGCAGGTAACCCGGCGGTTGTTGCCCATCGCTCTATCTTCGTCGGATTAACAGATGTTTTGTGAGTAGTTTGGAATTGAAACGCCTTTTTTAACTTGGGCCGTCGCCGGCTCTTTTTCCTGACACAGTTGGCACAAAAGCCTTACTCCACTTTTCCCCACTTCCTCATGACTGGTTTTCCCTCCCTCCGTCGCGCACTGGACCTCCTTGGCCGCGCGGCGATGATAACCATCCGAGCGGTTAACTGGTGTTTTATCAGTCAGTTACCTTAGCGCCCGTTTTTATTGCCGGGGCCGTTACGCTGCGGGCCGATTTGCACCATGTGCTGGACACGTCCTTACGCGGGCAAAATAAGAAAATCCAAGGCCATAAAGTAGGGCAGCGAGGTTGAAAAAGTATGTCGCTCTGTTCAGCAAAACGGTAGTTGTTCTAAAAGATAAGTACCTTCAAATTGCTCCACAAAAAAGGCCCCGAAAATCTACGTTTTCGGGGCCTTCGGATGTATTGCGAAAATTGCTCAAACAAGGGTAGATTCGTGAATGGCGGGCTGCTGCTTCGTAATTCGGCCCGCCAGCCAGTAGGCCAGCCACGCAAACAGTGGCGCGGCCAGCACATCATACGAGTAGTGCACGCGCTGCACCAGCACCAGCAGGCCCACGGCCACGCTCATCAGGCCCAGCGCCCAGCGCCACTTGCGGCCCCGGCCGGCCAGCGTGAGGAGCACCATGGTAGCGGTGTGGCCCGAAAAAAACAGGTCGCGCACGATGGGCTGGGTGGTCACCTCAAAAATGCGGTCCATCACCGGGTCGTGGAGGATGACCAGTGCGGTGGGCGGCTCCAGCGGCAGCAGCCACAGCGTGAGCATGCGCAGCAGCTGCAGGAAATAATAGGCCCACAGCGCCCGCAGCAGCCGTTGGGGCCGGGGCAGCAGGTAGAGCAGCGTGGCCGCAATGGCCCCATAGATGAGCGCAAACGTGGGCGCCGATACGTCGTGCACCGGCAGCAGCGCCAGCAGCGGGTCGGCCAGCAAGTGGCCGGGCCGCGCCTGAATGAAATGGTAGAACCCCGGCACCACCGGCAGCAGGCCTAGTAGCAGAAACAGCACTGCACCTAGCCGCAGACGGAAGCCGGGCCGGGCCCAGGCCGCCACCCAAGGCGCCGGGCGGGCCGGTGATGAAGCAATGGAAGCAGGAAGGGAATCGGCCGGTTTTAAGAGAATAGCCACAGCGCGAAGGCAGTCAGATAATTAGCCAAGAATAAATTATTCCGCAAAACTACGCCGAAGGCTCGACAGTAGCTTGGGAGCCGGTAGCCTTGGCGTAACATTGCGGGTTGCCCAGAGGTGCCACCGTAGGCCCATTCATCGCTAAAAACTGCTTTGCCCATGCGTTCAACCGCTACTATCTCGATGCTTTCGGCTGCAATGGCCCTGGGCCTTTTCACCCACCCGGCGCAGGCCCAGAATGCGGCCCTCGATGCCCGCATTGCCCAACTGGCCACCCAGGAAGAAGCCAAAGTCATTGCCTGGCGGCGCGACATCCACGAGCACCCCGAACTGGGCAACCAGGAAACCCGCACCGCCGCCCTTGTAGCCGCGCATCTCAAGAAGCTGGGCCTGGAAGTGCAAACCGGTGTGGGCCGCACCGGTGTGGTGGGCATCCTGCGCGGGGGCAAGTCCGGCCCCGTGGTGGCCCTACGCGCCGACATGGACGGCCTGCCCCTCACCGAAACCAGCGGCCTGCCTTTCGCTTCCAAGGTGAAAACTACCTACCTGGGCCAGCCCGTGGGCGTGATGCACGCCTGCGGCCACGACACCCACGTGGCTATGCTCATGGGCGCCGCTGAAGTGCTCAGCCAGGTGAAAGCCGACCTGCCCGGCACCGTCAAGTTCATCTTCCAGCCCGCCGAGGAGGGCTCCGTGCCCGGCGTGGAAGGCGGCGCCAAACTTATGGTGAAGGAAGGCGTGCTCGACAAGCCCAAGGTGGATGCCGTATTCGGCTTACATATCAGGGCCGACTCCGAAGTGGGCAATCTCACCTACCGCCCCGGCGGCGAAATGGCCAGCTCCGACCGGTTCACCATCAAGGTGCACGGCAAAGGCGCGCACGGCGCCGCGCCCTGGAGCAGCGTGGACCCGGTGGTGACGGCCGCCCAAATCATTATGGGCCTGCAAACCATCGTGAGCCGCGAGGTGAAGCTGATTGACGACGCGGCCGTGGTGACGGTGGGCACCATCAACGGCGGCGTGCGCTACAACATCATCCCGCCCGATGTGGAAATGAGCGGCACCATTCGCGCCCTCAACCCGGAAGTGCAAAAGCAAATCTGGGCCAGCATCCGCCGCATTGCCACCAACATTGCCGAAAGCGCCGGGGCCACCGCCGACGTGAGCATCGAGCCCTACGTGCCCGTCACCATCAACAGCCCCGCCCTCACGGCCCAGATGCTGCCCACGCTGCAAGCCGTGGCAGGTACCACCAGCGTCCACGAAATAAAAGCGGTGACCGGTGCCGAGGACTTTTCCTTTTACCAAGAGAAGGTGCCGGGCCTGTTTCTCTTCGTGGGCGGTATGAGCAAAGGGCAGGACCCGGCCACCGCCGCCGACCACCACACGGCCGGCTTCCGCATCGACGAAAGCGGGCTGACGCTGGGCGTGAAGACCCTGGCTACGCTGGCCGCCGACTACCTCAACAGTGCCCGGACCGTGCAAAAATAGGTCCATTTTAGCCGTTTCGGGGGAAAGGAATATTTCAATTTGAGTGAGTGCAATTTATTGCGTCGGAGTTGTATAAAATTTTGTCATTAATGCGAATTTTATTAGTCGGCAACGATTGCGTGATGAAATAATGGCTAGGTTGCGGCCGGTTCGATGCAAAATTTGAAATTGAGCATCGGGTCATTTCCCACCATCAACCACATTTCATACATGAGAAAACAATACTCAGCTGCAGCAATAGCCTTGCTCAGTGCCATGGCCGCTACCTCGGCTCAAGCGCAGGATGCTGCGCGCATTCAAACCAAAGTTTTGGGCGACGACAAGCAGCCCGTGCTGGTGCAGTTCAACGCCGAAGGCAAGATGGCCCTGCGCGGCCTCAACGGCGAGCAGGTGTTGCGCCAGCAACTGGCTCTCACCAATGCCGACGAGATGCGCGTGGCCCGCACCGAAACCGACCAACTCGGCTTCACGCACCAGAAATTTGCCCAGTACTACCAGGGCATCCGCGTTGAGCACGCCGACTACACGGTGCACGCCAAGGGCGGCACGGTGGAAAGCATCAGCGGCGATTTTGAGAAGATTTCGGGCCTGAGCACCACGCCCGGCCTGACAGAAAGCACGGCCCTGAACAGCGCCCTGGCCCACGTGGGCGCCACCAAGTATATGTGGCAGACCAAAGAAGCCAACGCCGCCGACTTTACCCCGAAGGGCGAGCTGGTGATTGTGCGCGACATGCGCCAGAGCGCCGAAAACGGCCCGCTGGTGCTGGCCTGGAAGTTCAACGTGTACGCCGCGCAGCCCATCAGCCGCTCCTACGTGTACGTGGATGCCCGCACCGGCCAGGTGGTGCTGCAGGACAACATCATCAAGCACGCGGCGGCTACCGGCACCTTCGCCACGGCCTACAGCGGCACCCGCAGCACCGCCGATGGCACCACCACCGGCGGCTACTTTCTGCGCGAAACCACCCGCGGCCTCGGCATCCAGACGTTCAACTGCAAAAAGAGCAACAGCTACACCTCGGCCACCGACTTCATCGACGCCGACAACAACTGGACGTCGACCGAGTACAACAACGCCAACTTTGATAACGTGGCCGGCGATGCCCACGTGGGCGCCCAAGCCACCTACGACTATTGGAAGAACGTGCACGGCCGCAACAGCTACGACAACGCCGGTGCTATCATCAAAAGCTACGTGCACTTCGACGACGTGCCCGGCGGGGCCGGCTACGAGAATGCCTACTGGGACGGCGTGCGCATGACCTACGGCGACGGCGCCACGCGCTTCCGCCCCCTGACGGCGCTGGACGTGTGCGGCCACGAAATCGGCCACGCCGTGTGCGAAAAAACCGCCAACCTGACCTACGCCAACGAGTCGGGCGCCATGAACGAGGGCCTGTCCGACATCTGGGGCGCCAGCATTGAGGCCTATGCGGTGGGCAGTCTGGGCTTCACCTCGGGCGGCGTGAAAGCGAAGTCGACCTGGCTGATTGGCGAGGAAATCGACAAGCAGCAGGCCGCTTTGCGCTCGATGAGCGACCCCAAGTCGCTGGGTCAGCCGGCTTACTACAAGGGCCAGTACTGGGTAGCTACCACTTCTTCGCCTTCGAATGCTAACGACCAGGGCGGCGTGCACACCAACTCGGGCGTGCTCAACCACTGGTACTACATCTTGGCCGTGGGCAAATCGGGCACCAACGAAGGCGGTGGCGTGTACAGCGTAACCGGGGTGGGCATTGATGCTGCCGCTAAAATCACTTTCCGCATGGAAAGCGTGTACATGACGGCCTCCTCGACTTACGCCCAGGCCCGGACCTACGCCATCCAGGCCGCCACGGACCTCTACGGCGCGGGCTCGGCCCAGGTGACGGCCGTGACCGACGCCTGGTTTGCCGTGGGTGTGGGCGCTGCCTCGGGCGGCACCACGCCTCCTCCCACCACCACGTATTGCACCATCAAGGGCACCAGCCAGGCGTATGAATGGATTGACTTGGTGCAGCTGGGCAGCATCAACCGCACGTCGTCGAAAGACGCCGGCTACTACAACGGCACCGCGCTGAGCACCAGCGTAGCCGCCGGCTCGGCCCAGACGGTGTACTTCTCGGCCGGCTTCACCAGCACCGCCTACACCGAGTACTGGAAAGTCTACATCGACTACAACAAGAACGGCGTGTTCACCGACGCCGGCGAATTGGTGGTGAGCGGCAGCAGCGCCAGCGCCGGCACCCTGAGCGCCACCTTCACGGTGCCCACCACGGCCCGCAACGGCAGCACGGTGATGCGCGTGATAATGAGCGACAACTCGGCCACCACCAGCTGCGGCACCTTCAGCTACGGCGAAGCCGAGGACTACACCCTCAACATCACCGGCGGCGCGGCCATTGCCCCCACTACCTTGACCGGCGACGCGACCCCGCTCGGCAACGAGCTGGCCCGCACCCTGGAGCTGTTCCCCAACCCGGCCACCGACGCCCTGCGCCTGGTGCTGCCCGGCAATGCCGAAGTAACCGCCGTGACGGTGAGCGACGTGCGCGGCGCCCGCATGGCCGGCACCACGCTCAGCAACGGCATCCTCAACATCAGCGGCCTGGCCAAGGGCATGTACACCATCAGCGTGAGCGACGGCCAGAAAGTATTCCACCAGCGCTTCGTGAAAGAATAGCTTTTTGCTAAGCCTGAAATGTAAAAAAGGCCCGTCAGCATTGCTGACGGGCCTTTTTGTTGCCGGGATGCGGCGGGCGTTGGCCCCGGCCGGTACGGCGGGGCAGGAGGGAAGCGCCGGATTTGGAAAGCTTGTGTTTTTCAGTGCCTTGCCCCGGTAAGTTCTTTTCCATTCCCCAACCCCTTTTTCAGTTGCCCATGAAAAATTTCTACCCCCCCCGCCGCGCACCCCGTCGCCCGCGCCCGGCGCGGCTGGCTTAGCCCGACGCTGCTCATGGCCCTGCTCAGCCTTTCGGCCCACGCCCAGAAAACGACGGAAGCCACCGCCGGCGGGCCGTCCACCACCAACTGCCTGCCCTCGTTCTACGCCAGCCAGGCCAGCATTTGCCAGGGCGGCTCGGCGGTGCTGCAGTTTGGCCCGAACCCCTGCGACTTGTCGACCACCTACACCTACGCCTGGGCGCCCAACCGCAACATCTCGTCCGCGACCTCGCCCAGCGTGGTGGTCAACCCGCTGGTGACGACTACCTACACGCTCACGGCCAGCACGGGCGCGGTGAACGCCTACAGCACCACTATTACGGTGCAGGCCAACTGCTGCCAATACGCCGAGTCCTCGCCCAAAGTGGTGGAGCTGGGCACCAATTATACCTTTGACTACAACCTGGCCCAATACGCCTACGGCGACCCCTTTCAATACGATTTCAGCACCTCGCCGCCCATGCCGCGGGCGCCGGGCACCGTATTCCACGTCGGCGGCGGCACGCTCACGCTCCACGGCAACGCCTACCGCCTGCCAGTGGGCGGTGTGTTGCTGATGGGGCCAAACGCCGACGTGGTGCTCGACGACGCCCAGCTCTACCTGGAAGGGGCCACCATTACGGCCGCCTGCGACGAGATGTGGGGCGGGCTGGTGCACCCCGGCTCCGGCCACGGCTTGTTCGCCAAAGCCGTGGGTACGCTGTCCCCACGCCTGATGCACAGCCGGCGGGGCCTCACGTTTACCCGCGACGCCACCGCTCCGGCCAGCACCAACGCCCTGTTTCTTTCGAACCTGGAGTTTCTGCACAACTACCGGGCCCTGACCCTGGACTACAGCGCTTCGCCGGCCCCGACGCGCGAGTACGTGCGCTTTTGCACCTTCGACGCCGACCCGCAGCTGCTCAAGATTCCCTACGCGCCCATTTCTACCTCCTCCTCGCACGCCCCCACCCATGTGCGCGTGCTGGGCGACGCCCGCGCCCTGCGCTTCCGCCAGAACACGCTGCAGCGCGCCTTAGTGGGCCTCACCCTGGCCGAGCCCGGCGTGGCCATGCAGGCCGATACCTGCGCCTGGGTCGATTTCCAGCTGGCCGGCATTGCCAGCCAGGGCACCCCCGACCCCAAGAATGCCCCCAGCCGCCTGGGCGTGACCAGCGGCAAGTTCGTGTTTCCGACGGCGACCAAGCACCCGGGCACCGGCCAGGTAACCCAGGCCCTGGCCGACTACAGCCCGGCCCTGTACACCGACGCCACGCTGGGCATCGGCGTGGTGCAAATGCCGGTGAGCGTGACGGGGGCCGCCTTCCGGCAGGACGATACCACGCCTTATGCCAGCTTCGGCTACGCCAACTACCGCACCGAGCAAATCGGCGTGAGAAGCCAGAACCTGACCCTGGCGCAAGGCAACACCTTCCGCGCCCTGGGCGTGGGCCTGGCCCTGGAGGTGCCCGCTAATACGGCCACCGACGTGGAGCGCAACCTGTTCAGCGAGTGCGCCAAGGGGTTTTCCCTGCTCAGCGGTAGCGGGCAGGTGCTGGCTGATTGCAACACCTTCGAGCGCGGTGTGAGCCTCAGTGCCCGCAGCGGCGTCAGCTACGGCATTATTAATGAATCGGCCTCGACTATTCGGCTGGAAGACCCGAATGTGCAGCCAGGAAACCCGGCGACAGTTCTCAAGAACCGGTTCGATGATACTGGAACAAGCAATAGCGGCTTCTATGCGCTTTATAACAATGCACCCGTTGGGATGCTAAGCTATTACAGTTATAAAAACTATAGTCAACTTACACTTGCAACCTTAGTCAATCCTTCAGTCAGCTTAACATTCACCAATACAACTCCGGACTACGTTTCGGGCACCGCTTGCGTTAACCTCACACCAAATGGACTTCAACGTAACGGCGCATCTTTGGCGGGCGCTCAGCCAGCAACCAATTCCTCGCTAGCACAGAACACCCCTAATCCTACGCATGGCTCGACGACCATTGCCTACCGCCTACCGAAAGGCGCGCAATCCGCCACGTTGCTAGTGCGTCGCGCCCTTGATGCCCGGGTAGTAGAAACGCTGTCGTTGGACACATCCAGGCAGGAACTGCGCCCTGATGCGACCCGCTACCCGGCGGGTACGTATTTCTATACCCTGCTGGTGGATGGTGCGCCCATCGCCACGCACCGTCTCGTAGTTGAATAAGGCCGCGTTATGCGTTCCTTCATATTACTTTACTGGCCGTGCTGGGGGTAGCCCTCGGCACGGCCGTGCAGGCCCAGCCCACCCAAGTGTGGCAGCGCACGTTTAATGAGGCGGTTCGGACTAATGTTACCCCCGGCCAACTCTGGCAATTGAGCACCGGACGTTTGGCCGCCATCGGTGGTACCAGCCGCTTCACCGGCACAGGACCGAACGAGTTTCGGGCTGTCTTCTGGCGTTTCAACGCGCAGGGCGATACACTCTCTAGCCGCCGCTACTCCCTACCGGGCGGCTATATGCGGATGCTGCCCCTGAAAGGCGGTGATTTTCTGCTCACGGGCACCGCCGACACGGCCCAGGTATCGCCGGGAAATGATGGTTTGTTTTACGTGCGGACTGATTCGCTGGGCAACTGGCGCGGCCGCCTGCGCTACCGGCCCACTTACCGCCGCATCGATAATGGCGGCACGCTTCTGGCCGTGGGCCAACAAGGCGCATGTGGGCGCATTCCATCAACCTCACGCCCTTTGTGGCCGGCGGGTCGCTGTTCAATAACTTTCCCGGCGCCCAAGTGGTGCGGCTGGACTCGGCCCAGCGGCTGGTGTGGCAGCGCCAGTACGCGGGCAACACACCCAATGCCGACGGCCTGACCGTGGGGGCCATGGCGGCCCTGCGCGACGGGTCCTACGTGCTGGTGGGCCAGAAGGGCCGCGCCTGGCAGGCCCCCTACGGCCCCACCGCCGTTTACAGCGGCTGGCTCCAGCGCCTCAAGGCCAACGGCGACACCATCCGCCTCGCCAACGAGTACTTCGGCCCCATCTCCGAGCAGTACGAGCCCCTGGACGTGCCGGCCACCCCCGACGGGGGCTTCGTGGTGGCCGGCAACGTCTACCCCGACCGCTACCTGCCCGTCTTCAACTGCTGCCCCCAGCCGCGCGGCTTCTTGGCCAAGTTCGACAGCTTGGGCACCGTGCAATGGGAGCAGCGCCTAAGCGGGCAGACCACCCAGTACCCCGCCGCCAGCCTCAGCCGCGTGCAAGTGCTGGCCAACGGTAATTACCTGGTGTTGGGTGGCCGCAACCGTACTACCCTCGGCGACCCTAACCGGGCTTACCTGGTCGAGTACGCCCCCAACCGCACCGGCGCCGGTGCGGTGTGGGAAGTATATTTCAACGTTACGGGTGTTTTTTCGCCTACCCTTTTGCAACCCGACGGCACTCTCACCCTGGGGGCGCAGCGCGTCATTTCGCACACGGTGAACGGGCAAACCAGCCAGGACCAGGCCGGGCTGCTCACGCGCTTCGCCGGGCTGGGCGCGCCCTACCCCGCCGCCGCGCTGCTCTGCCAACGCCCGCCCGTGGCCAGCGCCGGCTTCGCCCTCAGCCCCGCCCGCGACACGCTGCGCCTGGTGGACCTCTCCACCGCCGGCCCGCGCTACGCCACGCTCGAACGCTGGCGCTGGCACTTCCCCGACGGTTCGTTTTACGAAGGCCGCACCCCGCCGCCCCACCGCTTCGCCCCCGTGCCCGCCCCCGGCAGCCCCGTCACGCTCACCGTGACCAACAACCTGGGCTGCTCCGCCACGCAGGTGCTCTACCCCTTCGGCTCGCCCACGGCCGCCCAGGCGGGCCGCGCCCTGGCCGCCCGGGCCAGCGTGTGGCCCAACCCGGCCCCCGGCGGGCAGGCCACGCTGGCCCTGGCCGGGCTGCCGCCCCGCGCCCCGGCCAGCGTGCAGCTGCTCGACGCGCGGGGCCGCACCCTCGGCCCCGCCCGCGCCCTGCCAGTGGCCGCCGACGGCACCGCTGCCCTGCGCCTTGACCTGGCCGGCCGCGCCCCGGGGCTGTACGCCGTGCGTGTGACGGCGGGCGGCGTGGCGTTTGTCAAAAAGCTCGTGGTGCCTTAACATCGGCCGGAATCGGATGGTCAGTTTGCCACAAAAAAGCCCGTCAGCATTGCTG
This sequence comes from Hymenobacter convexus, assembly GCF_030580955.1. Lineage (GTDB taxonomy): Bacteria > Bacteroidota > Bacteroidia > Cytophagales > Hymenobacteraceae > Hymenobacter. The sequence goes on from NZ_JAUQON010000001.1 coordinate 543,033, forward strand.
GCGGGCCTTTTTGTTGTTTCCTGTCATCCTGAGCGCAGCGAAGGACCTTATTAGCGCCGAATTTATAGCGCTCAAACGTGATAAGGTCCTTCGCTGCGCTCAGGATGACAAAATTGCTTAAACGCAAACAGCTATTTCAGCGAGTAGTCCAGCTTCAGCATCACGGTGCCGAAGCCGTCGTTGCCGCGCGAGGCGCCGCCCAGCTTCAGGCTGATATCGTCCAATTGGTCGGTGGCGGTGAAGTAGTAGTTGGCTTCCAGGTTGGCGCTGAGCCGGTCGATGAGGCGCACGCTGAAGCCGCCGCCCACCGGCGCTACGCCGGCCAGAAATGGGTAGTCGTTGCGCTCGGGGGCCAGGTACACCGTCTCGTCGGTGGGCCGCGCGGTGCCCAAGTAAGAGCGGGGGTCGTAGAGCAGCAGGCCGGCGCCGCCCTGCACGTACACCTGGAAAATAGGCGCCTCGGCCATCGACGACGCAAACACCGACTCGTCGGGCAGCAGGTCGAAACGCAGGAACACCGTGCCCAGGCCGTTGGTGCTGGTGAAGGCCAGGCCGCGCTCCTTGGCCTTGTCGCGGGCGCCCAGCTTCAGGTAGCTCACCTCGCTGCCCAAGTGCAGGTGGGGCGTGAGGCGGTAGAGCACGCCGGCGCTCACGGCCGGCCCAAAAAAGTTGTCGCCGGGGCTGTTGCCCAGGTCGCCGTTGTAGAGGCCCGTGCCCCCGCCGAGCGTGACGTGCAGCGGCCCGCGGTAGTAGGGGCGGCCCTGCCGGTTGTAGTGGCGCACCGAGTAATGGTATTGGGCGTGAGCCGACTGACTGTTGAAAAAGCCAGCCGCCAGCACGCCCAGAAGGATGGAGCGAAACCGCATGCTGTGGGGAAAAAGAATGGTGGAACTGCGTTTATACGGGCGGCAACGCCGGAACTACCGAAATCCGTCTGCCGGCCCCCGGTTTATTTGAAGATGCCTTGCGGGTCGGGCAGCTTGGTCAGCAGGTCACCGATGAGGTTAAAATCGAGGCTGCTCACGCTGGCGTTCTGGCCCTTGTGCACGGCGGCCCAGGCTTCGGCGTACTTTTCCTGGTAGTAATAGCCGCGGGCCAACTGCTGCCAGCCCTCGGCGTTGGCGGGGTCGGTGGTGGTGGCACGCTGCAGCAGGTCCATGCCGGTGGTGAGGTCTTTTTTCTTCTTGGCCTGGCTGTAGCGCAGCAGGTAGCTCGTGCCCAGGTCGCTCAGCATGGCCGAGCTGGTGGGGGCCAGGGCCAGGCCCTGGATGAGGATGCGGATGGCGGCATCGGGGGTGGGCTGGCTGCTGGCCACGATGCCGAGGCCGCGGTAGGCTTCGGCATTTTTGGGGTCGAGCAGCCAGGCCAGGTTGAAGCGGTAAACCGCCGTGTCGGGCTGGCGCTCACGCAGGTATTCGTAGCCTTTGTTGGTGAAAAACGCGCTGGCTTCGGCCGTAGAGGCAAAGCTGGCGGCAATGGCCTTGAGCTGCGCCTCGCCGATAATCTGGGTGGCCTGGGCCGGGCTGAGGCCGCCAAACATGGGCTGCAGGCGGGCCGGGCGGCCCGGGGCCGTGGGCGTGGTGGCCAGGCTGCCGTCGGCGTTGGCGGCCGAGGTTTTGCTCCGGCGCTGGGCCTGGGCAGGGGCCGTCAGCAGCAGCCCCAATAGCAGCACAGCCGTCAGCGCCGGCGAAATCGTTTTGAGCGAAGCAGAAATAAACACGTTGAAAATAAAATTAATGAGTGGACCCGGCCGCTATTAAAATGGGCCGAACGCGGTTGCTGACAAAGATAAAGCCAAGCACGGCACGCACGCCGTGGGCCCCTCGCCAGCGCGTCGGGCAAACTGCGCCGGCCGGCCGGGCGTAGGTGAGCCGCACCGCCGCCGGTTATCGGGCTGGCGGTTTTCAATTCCTGCTCCGTTTTATGCGTCGTTTCCTCTTGCTGGCTCCGGTGGCCGTGCTGCTAACTGCCGTGGTAGTCGTCTTCGCCACCGAATATGCCATGGCCCGCCCCAGCCACCGGGCCAAAAACGTGCCTTATGTAGCCAGCTCCGCCCCCGATTTTGACAAGGAACGCCACGTACTGGACGTGTATTCGCCCAAAAAAGCGGCCCTCTCTGCGGCGGGCTACCCGGTGGTGCTGTTCATCCACGGCGGCAGCTGGACCAGCGGCAACAAGAACATCTACTCCTTCATCGGCCGGCGGCTGGCCAAGCAGGGCGTAGTGGCCGTGGTGATAAACTACCGCCTGGCGCCGCCCGTGCACGTGCCCGAGCAGGCCGCCGACTGCGCCCGCGCCCTGGCCTGGACGGTGGCCAACATCAAGCAATACGGCGGCGACCCGGCCCGCGTCTTCGTGATGGGCCACTCGGCCGGGGGTGGCCTGGCCGCCCTGCTGGCTACCGACGACGCCCTACTGGCCGCCAACGGCCTGCCCCAAAATCCGGTGAAAGGCGCCATTATGGACGACCCCGCGGGGCTCGATATGTATAGCTACCTCAAGGAAATGAAGTACGAAGGCGACGCCCAGTACAAAGTCCCCTTCGGCAACGACCCGGCGGTGTGGAAAGAAATGTCGCCCATCTACAAAATTCGGCCGGGCATTCCGCCCTTCCTATTCTACCTCGGCGGCGAGACGTACCCGAGCATCAGCGGCAGCTCGGGGCGCTTTCGGGATAAGCTCAAGGCCATCGGGCAGCCCGCGCCTTATATCATCATTCCCGGCCGCCACCATATTCCCATGGTGCTGCAGCTGTATTGGCAGCACAATGTGATTTACCAGGGGCTGCTGAAGATGGTGGGGGCGTGAGGTGGATAATTTTCTGTCATCCTGAGCGCAGCGAAGGACCTTATCACGCTTGACCAGTTTGCAGTAAATGTGACGAGGCGAACGTAATAAGGTCCTTCGCTGCGCTCAGGATGACAGAAAATTATCCGCCTCAAGCTCACCCAAACAGCCCGCCCTGCCGCACCGGCTGCTCAAATTCCAACAGCCATTTCTTGCGGTGCATGCCGCCGGCGTAGCCTGTGAGGCTGCCGTCGGCCCCGACGACGCGGTGGCAGGGCCACACGATGGCCAACGGGTTCTGGCCGTTGGCCGCCCCCACGGCCCGGACGGATTTCGGGTTATTCAACAGCTTGGCCACATCGAGGTAGGACGCCGTGCGTCCGTAGGCTATGCCTGTGAGCGCCTGCCACACCTGCCGTTGAAAGTCGGTGCCGAAATCGGGCGCGTAGGTGAGGTTGAACGCGCGCAGCTCGCGGCCGAAATAGGCCTGCAGCTGGCGGTAGCCTTCGCGCAAACACACTGGCACAGCCCCGAAACCCGTGGGCGAGTGCCCTTCGGTGTGGTGAAAGCTTACCGCGCTCAGGCCCGCATCGGAGCCGGTGAGGGACAGCAGGCCGAGCGGAGAGTCGAGGTAAGCCGTGGCGTTCATGGCTTGAAAATAGGCGCCGCCAACGACAAGCTGGCTTGCACGCTGCTGGTGGCGCTTTGCCGGCGGCGCAGGGGCTTGGCGGCATTCACCACGGCCTGGGCCTGGAGCAGGGCCTCGGCGCTGGGCTGGTGCAGCACGCGGCCGGGGCCGGGCTGCGAGAGGTCGGCATCCCAGAGGCCGGAGCGGTGCCACTCGTGGGTGTGGTCCCAGTCGGGGCGGTCGATGAGCGGGTAGATGCACACGCCTTGCAGGGGCAGGCCCTTGCGCAGCACGTGGGCGCACTCGTCGGCAATCATGCGCCACCAGATGGGCCGGTCAACGCCGGGGTGGCTGGTTTCGGTGATGGCGAAGGGGCGGCCGTAGCGCTGGTAGGCCTTGCGCAGCAGCTTGTGCAGCGGCACCCAGCGCGGGTCCATTTGGGGGTCGTTCCAGCCCAGTTTGCGGTAGGGGTGAAGCTGCCACTGGTTGTCGTAGTAATAGTTAAAGCCCACAATGTCGAGTAACTCGGGAGCGCCGCCCAGCTCGGGGCATAGCCGGCCGCAGAGAATGTCGGTGGCCTGAAACTGGTTTTCGTGCGATTCGCGGGCCTCGCGGCGGTGCTGGGGCCAGGGGTTGGGCGGGGCCACAATGCTGATGAGCGGCTCGGTGGTGAGCAGGCGGATGCTGGGGTCGGCCTCGCGCAGGGCGTAGCTGCCCTCGATGTAAGCGCGCATCAGGCCGTACTTCACGCGCCAGCCCTGGCCGTGGCAGTAAGGCGACGTGCCGTTGGCCTCGCCACCCAGCCAGCTGATGAAGCTGACCTCGTTGATGGGCGTGACGATGAGCACATCATCGGGCCGCTGCGAGCGGTAAAAGTCCACGAAAGCGCGGCAGAGCGCGGCAAAGCGCCGGGCAAACATGGGGTGCAACGGCGTGAGGTCGTCGGGGTAGCCGAAGTGGCACAGGTCCCAGATTTGCTGCACGCCGTGGCGCTTGCCGGCGTCCAGCATCATTTGCACGGTGCTGAAATCGTACTGGTAGGGCGTTTTCTCAATCATGGCCCAGCGAATTCCTTCGCGCACGGTGCCAATGTTGAAAGGCTGCTGGGCCGCGTAATCCTCGTCAATCAGCTGCAGGTGGCCGGTGAGGGGCAGGAAATCGACGCGGTGGCCAAAGGCGTTGAGCTGGTCGGTGCACTCGTAGCCGCCCCACCAAAAGGAGCGGAACGGGTTGGCATCGGGGGTAGTAAGGTCCATAGCAAGCGGGTTAATAGGCGAATGCCCGCGTCCGCTGGTTGGGCGGGCGCGGGCAAGGGTAATGCTTAAACCGGAAAAACGCGCCCAGGGTTAAGGTTGAGGTTAATCGAACGTCACTGGAACGTCACCGTAACGTCATGCAGAGCGCAGCGAAGCATCTCGCGTGCAGTAAGTAACTAAATCGATAGGATTAGCGGCGGCACGCGAGATGCTTCGCTGCGCTCTGCATGACGTTCTATTGCCCATTGACCGACGCGGTCTGCACCAGGTTTTTCGCCTCGATGAAAATGCGCTGCACCTCCGGGTGTTCGGCCCGGATGGCATCCTGCAACTCCTCCACGGCGGCGGCCACCTGGGCCGAACTCATGTTGTCGGCAAAGTCCACGTCGAGGGCCATAATCACGTCGTTCGGGCCGAGGTACATGGTGAGGGGCGAGCGGATTTCGCGCACTTGCGGCTGGGCGCGGGCAATGCGCTCCAGATTGGCCAGGGTGGGGGCGTCGACGCCGGTGCCCACCAGCAGGCCCTTGGTGCGGCCCACCAGAAACACGGCCACCAGCATCAGCAGCAGTCCGATGGCAATGGACGCGCCCCCGTCGAAATACGGATTATTAAGCCAGTGCCCCAGAAACACGCCGATGCCGGCCAGCGCGAGGCCCACCAGGGCGGCCAGGTTTTCCATCACGGAAGCAAAAACGGCCGGGTCGCGGCTCGTACGCAGCATCTTCACGAAGCCCACGTTGCCGGTCGATTGCGCTAACAGGGCTTTCACCGAGAGGTAGAAGGCAATTCCCTCGAAGAGGAACGAAACGCCCAGCACCACGTAGTTCCAGCCCGCGTCTTCGAGCGGCTCGGGGTGCTGAATGTGCTTAATGCCCTCGTAGAACGACATGCCGCCGCCGATGGCGAAGATGAGCACGGCCACAATCAAACCCCAGAAATACAGCTCCTTGCTGTGGCCAAAGGGGTGTTCGGCGTCGGCAGGCCGTTCGCTTTGGTGGGTGCCGTAGAGCAGCAGCCCGCTGTTGCCGGTATCGACGAGCGAATGAATGCCCTCCGAGAGCATGGCCGACGAGCCGGTGAAATATGCCGCCACGAACTTGCTGATGGCAATGGCGACGTTGGCCGCAATGCCGCCGTAGAGGGAAAGTTTAGAAGCGTTAGCGTTGGCCATGCGGCGGAATCTGTTTAAATAGGATTTTAAAGAACGTCATGCTGAGCGCAGTCGAAGCATCTCTACCGCAGCAGTAATCCACGGTAGCCTGACGAAGCGGTAGAGATGCTTCGACTGCGCTCAGCATGACGTTCTATTTGAGGTCATTGGCCTACGCTGCCCTCTCCCGGCTCGACAGCGACTTGGCTTCCACAAAAATGCGCTTCATCTCCGGGTATTCGGCCCGTATCACGTCCTGCAGCTGGTCGATGGCCAGCTCGATTTCCTCTGAAGTGAGCTGGTGCGAAAATTCCACGTCGAGGGCCAGCACCACATCGGCCGGGCCGAGGTAGGAAGTGAGGGGCGGGCCCACCTGGTCGATGTTGGGCTGGGCGCGCACGAGGGCCTCGATGGCATCGACGGTTTCGTCGTCCACGCCGGTGCCCACCAGCAGGCGCTTGGTTTTGTAGATGAGAAACAGCGCCACGCACACCAGCAGCACGCCAATGGCAATGGAAGCCGCGCCGTCGAGGTAAGGATTGTTGAGCAAATGCCCCAGGTACACGCCGGCCAGCGCAATCAGCAAACCCAGCAGGGCCGCCAGGTCTTCGAGCAGAATGGCGAACACCGATGGGTCCTTGCTACGGCGTAGCGTGGCCCAGAACCCAGCGTCGCCCCGGTCGGCGTTGAAGGCTTTGAACGCCAGAAAGCAGGAAATACCTTCGAAGAGCAGCGACAAGCCCAGCACCCAGTAGTTCCAGGTGGGGTCGGAGATGGGGGCCGGGTGCTTGAGGTGCTCAATGCCTTCGTAGAGTGACATGCCGCCGCCCACCGAAAACACCAGAATAGCCACAATCAGCGCCCAGAAATACAGCTCCTTGCTGCGGCCGAAGGGGTGGCGCTTGTCGGCCGGCTTCTCGGCCTGGCGCACGCCGTGCAGGATGAGCAGGCCGTTGCCGCTGTCCACCAGCGAGTGAATGCCCTCGGAAAGCATGGCCGACGAGCCGGTGAAATACGCTGCCACAAACTTGCTGGCGGCAATGGCGACATTGGCCGCAATGGCCCCGTAAATGGCAAGCTTGGAAGAAGTCGCGGGTGAACTCATGCCGGGGCTTACGCGGCGGCGGTGGCCGGGGTTGGTGAATAATCGCGCGGTCGTACCCGGAGGGACTTTTAGTCTGCGAGTTGTTACGGTTGCCCCGCGGACTAAAAGTCCGCGCTACTTTCGCCCTATGTCCGCACCCACTTTGCAGCGCCGCCTCGGCCTGGTTCAAGCCACGGCTCTAAATATGATTGACATGGTGGGCATCGGCCCCTTTGTCACCCTGCCGCTCGTGATGGGCTTTATGGGGCCCAACTTCCTGCTGGCCTGGCTGGTGGGCGCGGCCCTGGCTTCCGTCGACGGCCTCATCTGGAGCGAGCTGGGCGCCGCCTACCCCGAAGCCGGCGGCAGCTACCGCTTCCTCAAGCTGGCTTACGGCGAACAGAAGTGGGGCCGCTACATGTCGTTTCTCTACGTCTGGCAAACGCTCATTCAGTCGCCGCTGGTGCTGGCCTCGGGCGCCATCGGCTTCGCCCAATACTTCGGCTACCTCGTGCCGATGACCGAGTGGTGGCAGCCCAAAGCCGTGGCTGGCGGCGTGGTACTGCTACTCATCGTGCTGCTCTACCGCCGCATCGAGGACATCGGCAAGCTGGGCGTGGCCCTCTGGGTGGGCGTGCTGAGCCTCATGGGCTGGCTGATTTTCGGCGGCCTCACCCACCCCAACCACCACGTCGACATTTTCCCCGCCGGCGGCTTTCCGGCGTTGCCGGGCTTGCTGATTTCGGTGGCCATGGGCCAGGCGGCCGTCAAAACCATCTATTCCTACCTCGGCTACTACAACGTGTGCCACCTCGGCGCCGAAATTAAAGGGCCCGAGAAAGTGATTCCGCGCAGCATTTTCCTGAGCATTTTGGGCATTGCGGCGCTGTACCTGCTGCTGAACTGGAGCGTGGGCACGGTCATTCCCTGGCAGGAAGTACAGGGCTGGCAGGCCAGCGCCGGCGACAAGTCGCAATTCATCGTGAGCGTGTTTGTGGAGCGGCTCTACGGGCCGGCCGCCGCCATGGTGGCCACGGGCATGGTGCTGCTGGTGGCGTTTGCCTCGCTGTTTGCGGTGCTGCTGGGCTACTCGCGCATCCCCTACGCGGCGGCGGCCGATGGCGAGTTCCTGCCCGTGTTCGGCAAGCTGCATCCCACCAAACATTTTCCCTACATCTCGCTGCTGCTGCTGGGCGGCGTGGGTTTCGTGTTCAGCCTGTTGTTCCGGCTGGGCGAGGTCATTTCGGCCATTCTGGCCATGCGGATTCTGGTGCAGTTTGTGGGCCAGGCCGTAGGGTTGGTGCTGTTGCGGCGGCGGCGCGGCACGGCGGCCCTGCCGTTCAAAATGCCGTTCTACCCGCTGCCCGTCATCCTGGCCATTGTGGTGTGGCTGTTCGTGTTCGTGGGCATCGCGCCGGCCGAGGTGACGTGGGGCGGCGTGCATTTCAAGCTTTATTTCCAGGTAGCCGCGCTGGGTATGATGGCGCTGGGCACGGTGGCGTTTCTGCTCTGGAGCCGGCGGCTGGGGCGCTGGCCGTTTGAACCGAAATAAAGTAGCTCTATCAAGTTTCTAACTGACTGTTTATGGCTCGTTGGGCTTTGCTATTGGCGTTATTGTTAGTGGGGTTTCAAAGCCAGGCGCAGCTATGGCAGCCAGTCAAGCCATTGTCGGCCGATTACTTGTTGTGGAGCCCCACGCGCCGGCTCCGGCCTAGCGACTTCCAAGCGAAAGTGCGGCCGCAAAACAACCTGAACCAGAGCTTTGCCTTTTTCGGCATTCGGATGCAGGGCCTCAACATGGATTTGCTGGGCAAGGGCGCCAACCACATGGTGCAGAACTTCTTCCAACACTCCGTTTCCTACCTCGACCCGGCCGATACCCTGCATACTGCGCTGGAATTACGCTACATGCAAACCCAGTGGGACATCTACGAAGTGGCAGCCCGCCGCCTGCGCCAGCAACTGCGGGCCTCGGCCAAGCGCATCATCCTGCTAGGCAAGCCCGATGCCAACGAACTGTTCCAAACGGCCTATGATGAGGCCAACAAGCGCGTCATTCAGTACGCCGACGAAACCAAATACGGCCTGTTTCTCGACAAGCAACTGGAATGGGAGCGCCAGCTAGCCAGTGAACTAACCGTCCTGGCCGACTTCGCAACGGCCAAATAGCTCCATCAGTTGCGGCGGCTACCCCAGCCACCACCCTAACCCGCCCGCCACCAGCGCCCCGGTCAGGGTATTGATGAAATTGACCGCATTATTCCCCAGCACGCCGCGTCGCTCCAGCGTGGCGCCCAGCACCGAATCCATCAGGTTGCCGGCCGTGCCCGCTGCCAGCAGCCACCCCAGCGCCGGCCCCCAGCCGAAGCCCACGCCGTAGGCCGCCGCCAGCACCGCCGTGCCGGCCAGCCCCAGCAGGGTGCCCTCCAGGCTCACCACGCCGTTGAGGCCGCGTGCGTCGGGCCGTAGCGTGAGGATATTGTAGTAGCGCCGGCCATACACATTGCCCAGTTCCGAGGAGAGCGTGTCGGCCGTGGCGGCGGCAAAGCTGCCGGCCAGCATCAGGCCGGCTAGTGGGGCGGCAGGTGGGTATTGCCAAGCCAATAAGCCCAGCAGGCCCGGCACGCCGGCATTGGCCACCACCTGGCTGGCTGTACGGCGGCCTTTGTTCTCTTCGGCCAGCCCCAAGCGGCGCTTCTCCGCCACGCGCCAGCCGGAAGCCGCCGTGCCCAACCCAAAAAACAGCGCCAACAGCGCCAGCCCGCCAAAGCCGCTGCCGAGATAAATCAGCAGCCCCAGCACCCCGCCCGTCACGGCGGCGGCCGTGGTCAGCTTGCCCGCGCGCACGCTGTAGAGCATGCCCGCCGCCAGCAGCAGCCCCACTAAACCCAGCCGCCATAAATCCATCACGCCAGCCGCTTTTCGTAGCAGAAAAACCGCAGCCCCGGCCGAAACGCCAGTGTAATTTCGCCCGCAAACCGGTAGCCCAGCTTCGGAAACAGCCGCTGCGTGGCGGCATTTTCGGAGTTGGTATCGACGCGCAGCACGCGCAGCCCTTGCGCCAGGGCCTGTTTTTCGGCTTGTGCCATCAGGGCCAGCGCTACGCCACGGCCTTGCGCGGCGGGGGCCACGGCCAGGCGGTGTGTCACCAGGGCCGGCTGGGTCACGTCCCAGTCGGCCTGGGCGTACTCGGCGTCCTGGTCCTGGGTGAGGGCGGCCACGCCGGCCACCGTGCCGTCCAATTCCGCCACCCAAAGCTGATTCTGCTCGATATCCGCCGTGAAAACGGCCGCGTTCGGGTAGTCGGCCGACCATTGGAAGTTGCCGCTGGCCTGCATCAGCGGCACCACGCGCCGCACCAGGGCAAGGATGGCGGGAATGTCGTCAGAAGTAGCGCGGCGGGTGGTGAGCATCTATCGAAAAGACTGAGTTAATGCAGTGTAAGAGTTGTGCAAAATTAGCACCTTCAAAAAACGCCGTTATGCTGAGCGCAGCCGACGCATCTCTACCGAGAAAGTAATTCATTTACTCTTCGCAGTAGAGATGCGTCGGCTGCGCTCAGCATGACGGCGTTCTTGCTCAGAATCTGCCTACCCGCGGCGCAGCACGGCGGCGGCTTCCTTGGCGAAATACGTCAGAATGGCATCGGCGCCGGCGCGCTTGATGCTCGTGAGCACCTCCATCATGGTGCGCTCGCCATCGACCCAGCCGTTTTGGGCGGCGGCTTTTATCATGGCGTACTCGCCGCTCACGTTGTAGGCGGTCACGGGCAGGTGGGTGTGGTTTTTCACTTCCCGAATGATGTCGAGGTAGCTCAGCGCGGGCTTAATCATCACCATATCCGCGCCTTCGGCCTCGTCCAGGGCCAGTTCGCGCAAGGCTTCGAGGCGGTTGGCGGGGTTCATCTGGTAGCTTTTTTTGTCGCCTTTCTTGGGCGCCGACGACAGTGCATCCCGGAACGGGCCGTAAAACGCCGACGCGTACTTGGCCGTGTAGCTCATGATGCTCACGTGCGAAAAGCCGTTCTCGTCCAGCACCCGCCGAATCCAGGCTACGCGGCCGTCCATCATGTCGCTCGGCCCGATGATATCGGCGCCGGCGCGGGCCTGGGCCAGGGCCATCTGGCCCAGCACTTCCAGGCTGGCGTCGTTGAGGATTTCGCCCGAATCGGGGTCCACCACGCCGTCGTGGCCATCGGAGCTGTAGGGGTCCATGGCCACGTCGGTCATGATGACGACCTCCGGAAACTGGCGCTTGATGTCGGCCACCGTTTTCAGGTAAAGCCCTTCGAGGTTGGTGCTTTCGCGAGCCATGGGGTCCTTTAGCACCTCGTTGATGTTCGGGAACGGCGCAAAAGCCTTCACGCCCAGTTCCACGCACTGCCCGATTTCGTCAATCACCCGGTCGGCCGTGAAGCGCATAATGCCGGGCATCGACTTGATTTCCTCGGTCTGGTTCTGGCCTTCGGTGATGAAGACGGGGTAGATGAAATCATGGGCGGTGAGGCGGGTTTCCTGCACCATGTCACGGATGACGGCGGATTTGCGGTTGCGGCGGGGGCGGTGGGTTGGGAGAAAGGACACAGCGAATAAAATTGAGGTAAGACAGCTTAGAACAGCCCCCGCAAAGGTAAGGTTGGGGGCCGGCCTCACCATTTGAAGCCGTTGTAAGCGGCAATTGCCAAAAGAAAACTCACTACCCCCAGCAGCAAGGCCGCGTTGCCCGACAATACACCCGTGAGGCCCAAAATAAGCGCAACCAGCACCATCAATGTGCCCACAGTAAAGGTTATTTCGCCAAGGTCCTCTGTAGAAGCTAGGCTGTGTGAGAGCTTGGGCTGTTGTTTGCCGCCTATGGTGTGGGGCTTGCGCCGGAGCCCTTTCAGGGCTGAGGACGAGCTTGTCGAAGCTGGTTTGTTAGGTCCGCCATAGCCTCGCGCAATCATATAAGCGCCGCCGATGTACATTGGTACGCCTATCAGCAAACCCAATCCGCCTCCCAGTTTGATGCCGATAATCACGGCAGCTACGCATATTATCCCGCCGAGCATAAACAGAATGTTGTCCCAAGACGATTCATCAATTCGACCCTTGGCCTTCATTGCCACACCGGCCGGAGAGTGGCTTTGAAACTTAAGTCGTAGGGGTGATGGTCGGCTACGCGCAGCGGGATAGGTGCCAATAATAAGCATGCGGCAATTAGCTGGGTTACGCTGGCGCTTGTAGCTCCGCCTCGGAAACGGGGAAACAACCGGCCTGTTAACTGACAAGCGACCAGCAAGATGGGCGACAATGTCTGTTTGCCGAGGCAAAACCGTATCGGGCGCTGTCACGGCGGCTTGGGTCGCCATCGGTTGGAACTGAAAAGCTACCCGTTCACCCCGGCAGCCCGTCGCCCAACCCATCAGAAATAGAAGGCCGCAGCCTATGCCAGCAGTTCGTATCATCGGAACAAGGAGGAAAAAAACAACGCTCCAAGTTCAGCGGCCAGCCAGGAGACGGCCTAATCAATTTTTGAATATTAGGTACTCTGCAGTAATAATTTGTAATAGTGTAAAGCGCTGTTGTTTAAATGATTATTACGCTTGTTATTTGACTTTACAGATGCCAGCCTGCGGGCATCGCGCTTACCGCCCAAACGGGTCGATGTACGCCACCAGCACCGCCAGCGCCGCCAGTCCCGCCAGAATCCCCCACACCAGCCCGCCGCCGCTGAGCAGCAGCCCGACGAGGGCAATGGGCAGCAGCACCAAGCCCAGCACGCCCAGCACCGTGGTTCCCAATCCGGCCTCTGCCGTGGCGTGTGGGCGCGTGAGCAAGTGGCGCAGCCGGGCAGGTTTTCGCTTGATGACTGAGGCAACACCAGTTGCTGTGGCTTCATGCGCCACCGCTGCCTCAGCCGCAACCCGGTTGCGGAGATGCACCTGCTGCTGAGGCAAACGCGCTGCCCGGGCCGAGGTAGCAAGCCGCGGCGCGTAGGCCGGCGCTACCGCAGCTGAATCAACCCCCGAAATTACCGCAACGCCAGGGCGAACAGGAAGCGAAACATGTTGCGCTGCTGGCTGAAAAGAAAAGCCGGCCCGGCTGCTCTGGCAACTAGTAGCCAAGCCGGCCATGGCCAGCAGCACGACCAGCGCACGGGAAGAAGACCAACGGAAACGCGTAACAAAAGGCATAGGAGAAGCCAAATAAAGAACCTGAACTGTGCTCTACGAATATGCGCCAGTTTCCGCTACCCGACGGCCAGCTTTTGCGCGGCCTGCCAGCCCGTGCCCGCGCCCAGGGCCACGCCCATGCCGTTGCAGCGCACGGCGGCCAGCACACCCGGTCGCACCCACTCGATGAGGGGCGCCAGCGCCGGCCCAAAGCCCATTACCCCGCTCCAGCGGTAGTCGATGCGGGGCCGCCGGCCGGGCACGATGACCTCGTGCAGCAGGTTTTCGAGGTAGTCCTGCACGGCATCGGTGAGGCCGGGCGCGGTGGTGGTTTCGGCGGCAAAATCAAGGTTGCGGCCTCCGCCCAGCAGGATGCGGTGGTTGGGCAGCTGGCGAAAGTAGGCGTAGCCGTAGTCGTAATGAAAGGTGCCGGGCAACTGCACATCGGGCAGCGGCTCCGTCACCAGCACCTGGCCGCGGCCGGGCGTCACGGCCAGTTCCGGCAGTAGCTCGGTAGCGAAGGCATTGGTGGCCAGCAGCACCCGGCCGGCCTCCACCACCGCGCCATTGGCGAGGTGCAGGCGCGGCCCGGCGGCCGTGGTTTCCAGCGTTTCCGCCGCGCAATTGGTGAGCACGGGCACATCGGCGGCCCACACGCGGGCCAGCAGGGCGCGCATCATACGGCCAGCGTCGAGACTGCCTTCGTGCTCATTCTTTAGCAGTGTGCCCACCCCGCCAAACCCAAAGCGCCCCGCCTCCGCGCTGGCATCGCGGAACGTAACGGCGTGCCCCACCACCGGCGCCAGCAACTGATTGAAGTAATCGATTTTCTCGCGGCACTCCGCCGCCAAACCTGCCTCCTCGTGCCGAAAAAGCTCGTAGCCGCCCACCGGCTGGTAGTTCAGCGCCGCGTCGCCCAGCAACTCGCGCAAATGGCGCAGGCCTTCATAACGGGCCGCCACCACGCCCTGCAAGTCGCCCCGCTTTTCTTGCTCTATCAACTCAGAAATCGACCCAAAACAGGCAAACCCGGCATTCTTCGTGCTGGCGCCGCTGGGCAGCGCGCCGCGCTCCAGCACCACCACGCGCCACGCGGGCCGCAGCTGCTTCAGGTACAGGGCCGCCGTCAGGCCCACCAACCCCGCGCCAACAATGGCTACCTCGGCCGGGCCGAAGAAGGACTGGTGCTCCCAGTAAGAGAGAGTGGAATTGAGCATAAAGCAAATAAAAAGTCTGTCATCCTGAGCGCAGCGAAGGACCTTTTCCCGCTTGAACTGCTCATACGTGATAAGGTCCTTCGCTGCGCTCAGGATGACAGACTGCTTAAATCAGGCTAAAACGCCAGAATCACCTCCTCAATCACGTCGCAGGCGGCATTTAGCTGCTCCTCGTTAATCACCAGCGGCGGGGCGAAGCGGATGATGTCGCCGTGCGTGGGCTTGGCCAGCACGCCGCGTTCCATCAGCGTCACGCACACGTCCCAGGCCGTGCGGCCATCGTCGGTGGGGTTGATGACCACGGCGTTGAGCAGGCCCTTGCCCCGCACCAGGTCCACCAGCTCGGTGCGTTTGGCCTGCACCTGGCGCATACGCTCGCGGAAGATTTCGCCCAAGGCGAAGGCTTTATCGGCCAGCTTTTCGTCCATCAGCACATCCAGCGCGGCGCGCATCACGGCGCAGGCCAGCGGGTTGCCACCAAACGTGGAACCGTGCTGCCCGGGCTGAATGGTGAGCATAATAATATCATTGGCCAGCACCGCCGACACTGGCATGACGCCCCCGCTCAACGCCTTGCCTAGAATGAGAATATCCGGGTCGACGCCCTCGTAATCACAGGCCAGCATCCGGCCCGTGCGGCAAAGCCCGGTCTGGATTTCATCGGCAATAAAGAGCACATTATGCGCCTGGCAAATAGCCGCCGCCTTTTTCAGATAGCCCTCCGAGGGCACCATCACGCCCGCCTCGCCCTGGATGGGCTCCACCAGGAAAGCGCACACGTGCGGCTCCTTCACAGCTTCCTCCAGGGCCTCTAAATCATCGTATGGCACCACCTGGTAGCCCGGCATATACGGCCCGAAGCCGCCCGTGCTGTCGCCATCGGTGCTGAATGAAATAATGCCTGTGGTGCGCCCGTGAAAGTTGTGCTCGGCCACGATGATGCGGGCCATGTTCGGCGCAATGCCCTTTTCCTGATAGCCCCACTTGCGGGCCAGCTTCAGGGCCGTTTCCACGGCTTCGGCGCCGGAATTCATCAGCAGCGCCTTGTCGTAGCCAAACAACTCACACAGCTGCTTTTCCGCCGCGCCCAATTGGTCGTTGAAAAAAGCCCGCGACGTGAGCGTGAGCTGCTGCGCCTGCTTGGTCAGCGCCCCGATGATGCGCGGGTGGCAATGCCCTTGGTTAACAGCCGAGTAGGCCGAGAGAAAATCAAAATACTGCTTGCCGTCCACGTCCCACAGCAGCGGACCCTCGCCGCGGCTCAGCACCACGGGCAGGGGGTGGTAGTTGTGGGCGCCGTACTGGTCTTCGAGCTGCATGAGCTGCTCGGCGCGGGAACTGGTGGCGGTGGGGGAGGCGGAGGTATTCATAAGCCGGTGGGAACTAGAGATGAGTCCACGAACTTACGTTTTTTCGGCCACCAGGGCCGAAATCCCTAGCGGAAGGGCAGGTTTTCCATCTGCCGCGACGTATCGATGTAGCGGCCCACGTAGTTGCCTTCCTGCCGGCCGCTGGCGCGCAGCAGCGTCCAGTCCACCACGGCGGTTTCGGGGAAGCTCACCGGCACCGGCTCGGCCGCGCTGGCCGAACCAGAGGCATCGGGCAGCAGCAGCGCCTGCACGGTGTTGCCGTGCCAGCCCAGCACCCGCGCCGAAACCTGCCGGAAGCTGGTGTCCGTCGCAATCACCCGCACCGACAGCAGGAACTGGTCGCCGGAAGGCAGGCCGGCCAGAAACCGCTTTTTCGCTTGCGGCAGCGTCCGCAGGGCTTCCCGCACGGGGTCGGCCAAGGCGGTTTCGTCACGGGTCAGGGCCGGGCGCACGCTGGCCGGGGCTGTATCGGCGGTGAGGACCACGGGCGTAGTGCCCTGCGCATGTACCAGTTCGGCTAGGGAAACCCCGGCGAGACCCGCCAGCAGCAGGAGGCGAAAAGGTGCTTTCATGAGAAATAGTTGAAGATTAGCAATAGCAAGATACCACCGAATATTCTTCCAACGGCCGCCGCCGTAACTTTGATTCACCGATGCCCCCAGCCCAGCCCCAGCCGCTCCAGCCCGGCGATTTTTATTACACGCCCGAAGGCTATCTGGTCTTCACCGAGCAGTACCACCGACGCCGGGGCACATGCTGCCAGAGCGGTTGCCGCCACTGTCCCTGGAAATTTCGGCCCAAATCAGGCGCTCAGGGCGCATCCGGTCGGAAATAGGGCGGGGTGTTTGGTGAATGCCAGACTTTTGCCGATATTTGCGGCCCGTTTCCCTGCTTTGTAATAAATTTAACCCTCCGATATCATGGCCCGTGTTTGTGATTTGACCGGCAAGCGTACCCGCGTTGGTAACAACGTTTCGCACGCTAACAACAAGACCAAGCGCAAGTTCTATCCGAACCTGCAGAAAAAGCGCTTCTACATCCCCGAGCAGGACGCCTGGGTGACCCTGAAAGTAGCTACCTCCACCATCCGCACCATCAACAAGAACGGCATCATGGCCACCTTGAAGAAGGCCAAGGAGCAGGGCTTCATCGTTTACTAGATTTTTCAGCCTTAAGCACTGAGTAGCAAGTAATAAGCGCCCGCTTAGGCAGCTTGATTACTGAAGACTCACGGCTTGCTGCCCAAAGCCAGCGCCGCTGCGGTTGTCTCTTAGGCAACCGCAGCGGCGCTGGCTTTGTCCGTTGGCGGCTGTGATGAACGGCACTACAAGGCCGTCGTGCAGCGCGCAGCGAAGCATCTTGCCCGCGCAACGCAACCCAATCGAAAGGATTTACTGATGCAGTAAAGACGCTTCGCTACGCGCTGCATAACGTTCTTTGGGCGCAATATTCCTCCGTTCTGCTTCGCCAACTGAAAGTTGCGTCGGGTTGCTTTGCTGTTTCCAAAAATCCCCGTACCTTTGCAGTCCTAAATTTAAAAAACATACCCCCCGTCGAGATGGCCAAGAAAGGAAACCGGGTGCAGGTTATCATGGAATGCACCGAGCATAAAACCTCGGGGATGCCGGGCACCTCGCGCTACATCACCACCAAGAACCGCAAGAACACCCCCGAGCGCATTGAGTTGAAGAAATTCAACCCCATCCTCAAGAAAATGACCGTTCACAAGGAAATTAAATAACCTGAACAATGGCTAAGAAAGTAGTAGCAACTCTGAAAACCACAGAGAACGCCAAGAACTGGGCTAAGGTGATTCGTGCCGTGAAATCGGAGAAAACCGGTGCTTACACCTTCAAGGAGGAAATGGTGCTCCTCGACAAAGTGCAGGAATACCTCGCCACCGGCAACAAGTAATTGTCTCCCGGTTTCGGCTTTGCGTTTGCAAGCAGTTAAAAAGTCCCACCTTCGTGGGACTTTTTGCGTGTAATACCCCTCGTCAGGTTGACTTTTGTCAGGCTGACGCCGAAAGCCGCTTATCACGGCGGCTTTCAGCAGCGTTACCAATCCGAGTGCGGCGAACGTGATAAATTGCTTCGCAAGCTCAGCATGACAGAACCCCCATGGGCCTCTTCGATTTTTTTAAAAAGGACAAGGAAACCCCCGTCCAGCAGGCTTCGCTGGACGCGGGCCTGGAAAAAACCAAAACCAACTTCTTCGAGCAGTTGAGCAAGGCCGTGGTGGGCAAAAGCACCGTGGACGAAGCCGTGCTCGATGACCTGGAAAGCCTGCTGGTGCACGCCGACGTGGGCATCGAAACCACGGTGAAGGTCATCGACCGCATCGAGGCCCGCGTGGCCCGCGACAAGTACGTGAGCACCTCGGAACTGGACCGCATCCTGCGCGAGGAAATCGCGGCGCTGCTGGAAGACAATAAATCCGGCTCGACGGCCGTGCTCGACAGCGCGGGTAGCACCGGCCAGCCCTACGTCATCATGGTGGTTGGCGTGAACGGCGTGGGCAAAACCACGACCATCGGTAAGCTGGCGCACCGCTTCCATTCGGCCGGCAAAAAGGTGGTGCTGGGCGCCGCCGACACCTTCCGGGCCGCGGCTGTCGACCAACTCATCATCTGGGGACAGCGGGTGGGCGTGCCCGTGGTGAGCCACGGCATGAACACCGACCCGGCCTCCGTGGCCTTCGACGCGGTGAAAAAAGGCGTGGAAACGGGGGCTGACGTCGTTATCATCGACACGGCCGGCCGCTTGCACAACAAGGTGAACCTGATGAACGAGCTGAGCAAAATCAAGCGCGTGATGCAGAAGATGATTCCGGATGCGCCGCACGAAGTGCTGCTTGTGCTGGACGGCAGTACGGGCCAGAATGCCTTTATGCAAGCCAAGGAGTTCACCAAGGCCACTGAAGTCACGGCCCTGGCCATCACCAAACTCGACGGCACGGCCCGCGGCGGCGTGGTTATTGGTATTTCGGACCAGTTCAGCATCCCGGTGCGCTATATCGGGGTGGGGGAGAAGATGACCGATTTGCAGCTATTCGACCGGCACACGTACGTGAATTCGTTGTTTAAGAAATAAGCGCCGTTAGTTGGCGTTTGCTGGTAAGCCACTTCAAGCGCCGAACTAATTGGCGTTTAAAGTGGCTTATTGCTATACCCACAAATCGTAAACGTATGAGCCGTTATTCCTGGGTGCTTCCCGCTGCTTGCGCGGCATTCGCATTGGCCAGCTGTGGCAGCAAAAACGACGACCAGCCGGCCATTCCCTATGCGCCCGTCAACCTCAGCATCAACCTCACCAGTCAGGAATACACCCGACTGCGTTTCGACAACGGCGCCGTGACGCTGCCTGTGAAAGGCCCCGCCGGTAGCGGTGGCGTGAAGGGCGTGATAGTGGTGCGGCAAAACGCAAATTCGTACTTGGCCTTCGAGCGCAACTGCCCCTACCGACCCTACGATGCCTGCGCAACAGTGAGCTTGGACCGGAATTCGAGCCTGTTCATGCGCGATTCCTGCTGCAACTCGCAATTTAATTTGCAGGGCCAAATCACTGGCGGCCCGGCGCCGCGGCCGCTCAAACAATACAGTGTCAGCCAACAAGGCTCGCAACTCAACATCACGAACTAAACGGAGTTGGAAATTTTAAGAAAAAAAGTTGCAATCGGCTTGCGTATCTTCGAAAGCCCGTTGTAGATTTGCACTCCGAAACAACAACAACCGGGTTTCGGACTAGAAAAAAGCTTCCTTAGCTCAGCCGGTTAGAGCATCTGACTGTTAATCAGAGGGTCCCTGGTTCGAGCCCAGGAGGGAGCGCTAAAAGGCCACTTACGGTAACGTAAGTGGCCTTTTTTAATTATTGCCCCCGGTTTAGCCCCCGGTATCATTCTTTTGATGTGCCCATGGGTGTGTGCCTGATATTCCTTAAAACAGCAATTCCCTTCGTTCATGGAGCCCGAAATCCAAGAGTTTAGTGCCTTGCTTCGAGCCGAAGGTGTCCACGCTGCCTTGCAGTATCTGAACAGCCGCACGCCCCACCGCTATACGGGCGTGTTTCGCTTCGACGGTGAGACGTTGCGCAACGAGGCATTATTTGACCGCTACGAGCCCGCTGTACAACGAGGAGACGACGTGCCGATGGCGGTGACGTATTGCTCGCTGGTGGGCCGCCAGCAGGCCCCGCTGGAAATTCAGGACGCGGCCACCGACTCCCGCGCGCAGGAAATCTCAACGCCTGTAGTTTCGTATTGCGGCGTGCCGATTCGCGATGCCAAAGGCAGCCCCGTTGGCACGCTTTGTCATTACGACATGCAACGCTGCCAGGAACGCACTACCGACTTGCCATTGCTGGAAGCCGCCGCCGACTTGTTGCGGGGACGCTTCGAGAGCACGACCACTGCCGCGCCATCGGCTTAGACTTAGACATGGGGCCCAGCTTCCGCCTCAACCAGACTTCCCAGCTCACGCCCGAGGTTTGTAGTTGAATCCAGCATTTGGCCTTAGATTGCAGCCCCAATTTTAAGTGCCTCTATACAATGACATTAATTGCTATCGGAATCAAGGCTGCGCCCAAAGAGATTCTCTATGTGGTGATTAAAAAAACCGAAGCAAGGCTTGATTTACTAACGCCGAGCAAACTCATTGTACCTGTCTCACTGACGGTTCCTGAAAAGCTGAGCTTTATTCGGAAGGCATTCAAGGATATTATCGCCGAATTTCAGTGCAACCGTGCTGGTATACGTGTTACAGAAGACCTTGCGGACCCTAATCCTGACCGACTTTCTTATGAAGCCGTCATCCAGGAATTAATAGCAAGCAGTTCGGTGGAAAAGTACCTTATTGGGAAAATATCAACCATGTGCTCCCGTCTCGGCATTGAGAGGGATGCATATAAGCCAATGGTCAAGCAAGGCGCTACCATTGAACCCATCGCCGGGTTTAACACATTCAACGCAGGATGCAAAGAAGCAATCTTGGTTGGTCTAGCTTCGCTTGCGCTTTAATTATGGCTTTCCCATCCCTTTCCACTACTGCTTCACTCGATTTTGAGCTGACCCGTGAAATTGGCCAGCAGGGTAAGAACTCAACAGTGTTTGTTGCTCATGACAAACAGTTGGACGCTGAGATTGTCATTAAGAAAATCGAGAAGGCTCGGCTCCCTGCCATTGAAGAGTTTTTTGCTGAAGCCAAACGGCTTTATGACTCCAGTCATCAGCATGTTGTTCAGATAAAGTATGCTTGTCAGGACGACCAATACATATATTTGGCAATGCCACTATATGCCAGGGGCTCCCTCAAGACATTGATAGATGCGCGTTTCCTGACGGTAAGGGAAATTATTAGGTATGCCTTACAATTCCTTCAAGGGCTTCATAATATCCATGTCAAGGGCCTTGTCCACTTTGATATAAAGCCGGACAATATTTTACTGTCTGATTCAAACGAAGCGTTGGTGGCCGATTTCGGCATAACTGGTCAAATGAATCAGCATGGAATGGCGCAACCAGGTTTGAACTATGCTTTGAACATGCCGCCAGAGGTTTTCGCCCAACTGGTTCACTCTTCTACCTATGATATATATAGCGCTGGCGTAGCTCTTTATCGTCTATGCAATGGTAATCAGGTTTTTTACTCCCAAAGTAGCAGGTATAGTACTCAAGATGAGTTGAAAGAAGCGATAATAACGGGAGGGTTTCCTGACAGAAAGGAGTATCCTGCCCATATCCCAATGGCATTGAGGAAAGCCATCAATAAAGCGATGGACATAGACCAAGCCAAACGGCCCGATACAGTTCTTGATTTGATAAACCTACTCAGCCCTATAGACCAGCTATTAGACTGGTCTTTCACACCTTCATCCGGTCAAGATGAATGGACTTTAGAAACAGACTCAAGTATTTTTAGTGTTATATTTACGAGTAATGCTAATAGAAGTAGTGTGAGTACTACTAAGTTCTTGAAGCGTAGCCAAAAGAGGCAAAACGTTTCAAAAGGAACTTTTGACGTAAGTGGTCTGTCTGCTAAAGAAATTGGCAAACAGATACAGGCACTGCTTCTATCGTTAGAATAGGAGTGCCGTATATACCTATTAATGTCATGGCGAAACGCACCTTAAAAGCAGATGCATCACAATCAGCAAGGAAGGCTAATGCTTTCCCTTATCTTGGTACACCCTTAAATGAGCGACTTAAGCATTCAAATAACGTGGATTTAACTAACAATCATAAGATTACTGATAAGGGGGCTGGATATTGGGAGATACGTCCGCTTGATGCTTCCTTGTAAAAGCCAACAGAGAAATTACTTAAAAGCCCCGCCCACCCAGCGGGGCTTTTTCATGCCCGCCCCCTACCTTGCCTGCATGAAACACCTGCTATTCTAGGCGGCTTTCCTAGCGCTCTGCTTCACGGCTTCAGCCCTGACCACCCACCCCCGTACCACCCACAAAACCGTCACCCACCACGCGGCGGCCAAAGTCAAGGTAAAGACCAAAAGCAGGTCAGCCACGGGGCCGAAGGTGTACTACTGCGCCAGCGGCAACACGGTCAAGTACCACGCCTCGCCCGATTGCCGCGGCTTAGCCCAGTGCGGCGCCTCGGTGGTGCCCATGAGCCTAGCGGCAGCTCAGCAGCGGATGGACCTTTGCAAGTGGTGCTATTAGGAGAAGCATAGCTCCCTACTAGCATGCCATAACCTCGTTAATTTCAGCCTGCTCTCCAAAAAGGTGCAGTTGGCCTATGGCTACCGGCAGGACAGCTGAGATAGTACGCTGACAGGAAGAATACGGGGCTGTGAACTTTAATAAGCTGCTCAGCAGAGCTGATGCTTGTTGAACGTGTACAAAGTTGGTGCTTTCTAATGAACTCACGCCGCATTATATCTCATTTCACGCGTTTCTGCGTTAGCTAGACGTGTCAATTCCCAAGCTACTACGTCTTATTTGCCCGTTGTTTGGCCTACTAGTTTGGGTACGTCCCCATGCAGGCTTGGCGCAAGGCACCTCAGCCGCGCCCGACTCGTGTTGGCAGCAGGGGTTCGGGGTGCCAGAAGGAACCGATGGGGAAGTTTGGGCGATGGTGTGGGCTCAAGGCAGCCTCTACATTGGTGGCAGCTTTACAGCGGTAGGTGGAGTGACGGCCCGCAACGTGGCCCGCTGGGACGGCCACCGCTGGCACAGCCTGGGCACAGGCGATGAAAACGGGGTTGGTGCTCCGTACCGTTTCTATGACGGCCACTGGCAGTACGAGTATGACGCCGGCGTGCGGGCGTTGGCCGTCGCCCCTAACGGGGACGTTTACGTAGGCGGCGATTTCGACCGGGCCGGACGAGTGTCGGCCTCCTGCCTGGCCCGTTGGGACGGCCGCCGCTGGAGCGCCGTCGGCGACTTTAGGCACTTAGAGGATTCCATTTCCCTGCAGCGGGATGCGCAAGCCGCGCGCCGTTGGGAGCAGACTCACCGCTTCAACGCGGAAGATGACCAGCAGGAAAACCGGTACCCGCTCGCGCCCCCCCCGCGCCGTGTTGTGCGGGCGTTGGCAGTCGCGGCCGATGGCACGCTGTATGCCGGCGGCACCTTTCAGTACGCGGCCAGCGCCTACCCCGCCGATACCGTGGCCAGCAGCGTGGCCCGCTGGAACGGCCGGGTCTGGACGGTGCCGGGCCAGGGCGTGCCGGGTACGGTCAACGCGCTGGTCGCCGCCGTGGATGGCCGGGTCTACGCGGGAGGCGACCTCTGGGACGGGCAGCCCGCCGAGCTCGATGTGCGCGGCCGCGTGGCCTGCTGGGACGGCACCACTTGGCTCACCATCGGCACGTCCCACAACTACTACGGCTCCGAAATCGGTCAGGGGATTTATGGGGAAGTACAGGCGCTGGCCGTCGCTCCGGGCGGGGAGGTGTACGCCGCCGGGGACAGCCGCAATTCCATCGACAAGGGCCAGCCGGCGGGCAACGTGGCCCGCTGGAACGGCCACGCCTGGCAATTGCTCGGCCTGGGGCCCTACCGAGGCATCATTGGGACCGTCAAGGCCCTGGCGGTGGCCAGCGGGCGGGTGTACGCCGCCGGCAACTTTCAGCAGCCCGGGACTTGGAAGGCTGACGACCCGTGGCGCGGTAGCCGCATTGCCACCTGGGACGGCCGCGTCTGGCAGCCCCTTGACCCTGCGCTGCCAACGAACCCGGTGCGGCCATCCGAACAATTCAGTGACGTGGCCGCCCTGGTCGTCGCCCCGACCGGCGAAGTTTATGCGGGCGGCCGGTTGCTGGCAAATGGTTCGTCGCGGGGGGCGCAATACCTAGACCGCTGGGCGGGCCACCATTGGGACGGCCTGCCCCAAGCCGGGGCGCAGGGCGTGAACGGTGACGTGCTGGCCGTGGCCGTGGCCGCTGGCGGCCGGGTCTACGTCGGCGGTTCCTTTGGCCGGGTCGGCAATGCGCCCGCCCGCAGCTTGGCGTGCTGGAATGGCCGCGCCTGGAAGCCGCTGCCGCTGGGCTGCTTGGTCGACAACGCTTGGGGGCCGGTCATTACGGCCCTGGCGGTGGCCACCGACGGGCAACTCTACGCCGGGGCTGGCGCTTACTCCCAAGGCCCGCAGGCCTGCCGCGTAGCGCGCTGGGATGGCCGGGCCTGGTACCCGCTCGGCACGGGGCTGCGCGCCAATTCGCCGACCGATTTGGTAGACGTGTGGGCACTGGTGGCCGACCGGCGGGGCGGCGTGTACGTGGGCGGGAATTTCCGCGCGGCCGGCGGCTTGCCCACGCCCAGCGTGGCCCGGTGGACCGGAACGGCTTGGGAAGCCGTGGGGGCGGGCCTGCCCGACTCTCGGATTACGGCCCTGGCCATCGCGCCAAACGGTGACCTCTACGCAGCTGGCGAAATCAGCCTGCGCAAGGGCTACAGCGAGGAGCTGGTGATGCGTTGGGATGGCCGCACCTGGAGCCGGGTGGGCGGCTTTGGCAACGGCAATGAGCATTGTGAAAATACGAACAGCGGCGTATTCGCGCTGGTCGTCGCTCCTAATGGCGAGCTGTATGCTGGCGGCGTGTTCATGGCGGTTTACCAGGCCGGCGTGGAGGTGCCGGCCCGCAACATAGCCCGCTGGGATGGAACGGCTTGGCACGCCCTGACGCCTACTCAGGCGGAAGAAGCGGCTGGCAACTGCGAGGGCGTGCACAGCTTGGCCTTTGCCCCTGGCGGCAACCTGTATGTAGCCGGCGACTTTGCCCAGCTCGGCGGGGTGGCCGCTCGAAACGTGGCCCGCTGGGATGGCGCGGCTTGGCACGCCCTCGGCAGCGGCCTCAACGGCCCGGCGCTTTCCGTGGCCTCCGTTCCGGGTGGCCGCGTGGTGGTGGGCGGCCGCTTCACCGGATTCGGCGATGCCCGCCGGGCGTCGTTCCACATCGCGGTGCTCGGCCCCAACCTTTGTCAGCCACTAGGCAACCTGCTCATGCCGCCTCCGGGGGCTCCAGCCCACCACGGTCATCCCAGCGGGCCAGTGCACCGGAAAGGTGGGCATAATTAAAACCAACTCTCGGCAATTCTGGTGTGACTTTCATAAACCGGAGTGTGGGGTAGGCTGGGCGTGGCTCCAACTGGCGCGCTAACCCTTACAGCGCTTCATCCGAGGGAATAAAGTCAGGATAAGAAAGTCCCACCCAGTGGGGCTTTCACATACCCATTTCTTACCTTGCCTCCGTTTTGCGTCTCACACTGCTCGCGCCATCGCGCGCAACCAACTTCGCTTTTGGCATGGCCTCAAACCAACAATTCGTCGATTTTATATTAGACCAACTAGATGCTTCTGGGCAAGTTGTAGCGAAGAAGATGTTTGGGGAATACGGCCTCTATTACGGGGACAAGCTGTTTGCGCTGGTCTGTGACAATAAGTTGTATGTGAAACCTACAGCAGCAGGCAGAATCCACATATCCAGAGTAGTGGAGGCACCGCCTTACCCCGGAGCCAAGCCGAGCTTCTTAATCGAGGAGGGTATGGAGGACCGCGATTGGTTGAGGGAACTGGTCCAGGTGACCGTTGCAGAGTTACCGCAACCCAAACCCAAGAAGCAGAAGCCAAGCTAGCGCCCCTCTCCTTAACCGATGCCGATTACGCGAAGTTGGGCACGCTGGCGAAGGCTGCAATACATCATTGACCGGCTGAAGCAGGATAAATATGCTTTCTTAATTATGGAATTTCCCTTTCCGATATGTCCCTTAACCGGCATTCCAACACTTGGAAACGCTAGTACCGTGCCGACAGGCAGCCAACAAGTCCTGTACTCCTTTAAGCCAATCGGTCAAGCCATTTTTAGCCTAGGACAAGCTATCAAACTAAAACTAGACGTTGAGCGGAAGCAACTTGTCCCACGGCCTGATTTAGCTGGACTTTGCCGCGAAGCAGCGGAAAATAATCAGTCCCCATTTCTTATCACAGGAGAATTGTTCGCTAGGCCACTTTACAACACACCAGATACGTTTGAGGAAAAACAAGACCACTTTTTAAAATTTCTCTACCAAAAGGGAGGAAGGGAGCATAAACGACGAGATATTTTTGTCTACAATGATTTCCCCCTCGCCTATACCGGAAGCGCAAAAGAGTTTTTTGAGCTTATCGAATCGCTTTTAGCTGAAGAACTCATTAGTTGTATTGACCCAGGGGCCGACCTTAATTCGTGGCCCTTCGGAATCCGTGGCGAGTATTATAGTGTGCTTCTTACTCGCGAAGGAAAGCAGAAAGCAAAGGAGTTATTAGAGGGACCACCTCCATCCTCACCTGCTCAGCCCACCACCATTACGCCTATTTCTCTTTCTACGCTTCACCCCGCCGTGCAACAGGCCGCCGGCTCGCGCTTCGCCAGCGCCCACTACGCCGACGCCATCAGCGCCACTTGCACCGCGCTCGACAAGGCGGTGGCCGCAAAGGCCCAGCGCCTCGACCTCAACGGCAAGCAACTCATGGATGTGGCTTTTACGCCCAAGAATCCGCTAGTGCGTCTGAGCCCGAACGACAACGAGCAAACCGGCTTCATGCTGCTCTACCAGGGCGTGATGCAGGCCATCCGCAACCACTATGCCCACAACCTGACTGAGGTACCCGCGGCCCGCGCCCTTGAATGGTTGGGATTTATTAGTGCTTTGTTCTATAAGCTAGATGAATCTACGGCACCCTCTGATAACATCACTAAAGATAATTGATAGAAAAAATGGATATCAGCCGCGCTAATTCGATTCAGATGAAGATGCTCGACCATGAACATGGGGCAATGAACAGACTTATCAAGGTTACAACGGCAAGCCTATGGTATTTGTCAGAAGAATCAACGCTAGGCAAAGCACCCGCTCTCACAGAACTGTTTGATAGTTACCTTCCATATTGGGGTAACCCCCCAATTGCTGAGATGAATGCCACGCAAAGAGATGTATTTACTTATGAGCTTGGCAGAATGGGTGTTGTTCGGGTTATTTCTGTCCTAGACCACTATATTACAGCTTTATCAGCTGAGATAGATGCCATTAACAATATAAGTGGTAGGACATTGTTGGCCATAAGCGGGAAAAGCAATGTCGACAATGATAAACCACCCCGGTTCATTGGTTTTGCCAATAGCATTGGGCTAAGCCTAACTGAAAGGGAGCAAGCGCTAGGGGAATTCGTCAACGTCCTGAGAAACTGCTGTGCTCATAGAGCGGGACACGCATCACGAAAGCTAGTTGAGCTGCTTGCTAATAAGCACGTTGAAAATGAGTTGACAATTGTGTCTAGAAGAGATAGGAAAAAGGATTGGACGGCCACTCTGCCTAAACTGGCCATTGGAGATGAAATTCCCATCAATCCTATCCATGCCATCTGGGCCTCAAGCACATGCTTGAATCTGGCCAGAAGGATAGATGCGTTTGTTCTTGACAAGCTTGGGAAAAGAGGAATTCTATGTTCAGCGATTCACCATTTACCTAAATCCTACTACCTGGGAAAAGGGATGAATACGTTTGATACCGCTCAAGCGGCAATAAATTTTTTGCTGTCACAAATGCGCGTAACAGGGTTTCAGGAGCTGAGCACAATAAAAATGTTGAGAGAGGAGGGGTTGTGGGAAAAGGCTGTAACAGCGTTCGATAATATAGTTAGCTGATTTTTGTTATATAAATTTTACTCATTCTGCCATGCCCACTGACCCACTATCTACCCTGGCCCTTGCCACGGGTGGCGCCTTCCTAGGCAAGTTCGTTGGCCCGGCGGCCGAATCGATAGGCAAAGTGGCCTGGGAGCGCGCCCAGCAACTTGGCACGAGGGCCCACCAGATGCTCGCCGCTGTTGGCCGGGAACCCCAGCCGGTCGAGCCAAAAATACTGATACCCCTGGTGCAGGCCGCGGCATTAGAATCGGATGAAACATTAGCGGAGAAATGGGCGGCGCTGCTGTCGAATGCGGCGGACCCGGAAAAGCGGGCGCAAGTGCAGCCGGGCTTTGTCGAGGTGCTGCGCCAACTCACTCCGATGGATGCGCAAGTTTTGGAGGAAATGGCTTTGCTGCAGCTACACCCAGAGGATTCATCTATATCAGGATACATCGCCATTCCGTTGCTTTTAAGGCGTTTTCCTAAACTCCAGGAAGACGAGTTTCTTATCATAACGGGCAACATAGCCCGGCTGGGCCTGTGCTTAGGCGTAGGGCTACAGGATGTTAAAAAGAAGGGGGCATTCCCTTTTGCCCCTAATGCCCAATACACCACTATGGGGCCCGGCGTTGACTATCTTCAGCTTACTCCCTTCAGCCGAGCCTTTTTAAGTGCCGTCACTACGCCTGCGTTATAGCTTAGCCTTCAGTATAAGTTGCGGAAACCCCCGGCCCATCAGTTGGGGCTTTTTCGTAGCTTGGCAACATAACAACTATTCCTCGATGATTGCCTACAAGTACCGTGGCGGCTATACCTTCAACCGAGACCTCGACTCTATTGCTGGTGACTACTTTTTCGCAGCTGGTATAGATAAGCTCAACGACCCTTTTGAGGCCACATATTCCATTGCGCCTATTAAGGATTTCATCAAGTTTGTGGAGCTGCTGATTGGCCGAGAGCCCAACTTGATAGGGATGAAGGAATCGCTACACCGTGCCTTGTCCAGCACTGGCAAAGCGGGTATTTTCTCCTTAGCTGCACGACCTGACGATTTAAAGCTCTGGTCTCACTACGCAAGTAATCATACGGGCTTTTGTGTAGGCTACGAAGTAGAGCAGTTGGAAAAATTCAACAGCGATGCCCGCTATACCAACTACAAAATCCAAGTCGAATACTCAGAACGGCCCGCCACCTTGGACCTAGCGGACATAACGGGCAGGAACATCGTTACTTTTCTGCAAAAGACAATTGGCACGAAGCATCCAGAGTGGGAACACGAAGCCGAAACCAGAATCATTACCGACGCAGTGGGGCCGATGCCTCACGATTTTAGGGCTATCAAGTCCATTCACTTCGGGCTGCATATGCCCCTAGAGCAGATGGAGGCGGTGATGGAGCGCATGCAAGGGCGCGGAATTGCTTACTACAAAATGCACCGGAGCGCCGTTGCTTACGGCCTTAGGGCAGTGCCTGTGACCGACATATTTGCCGATGCGCCTCGTTACCTGTACCGCGTAGGTCCTATAGGGGAAAACCCATTCGACACGTATACAGAAGGAACGGAGAAGGAGGAAGTGTTGCCCTACATACATAGGGCGGTCGAGGTGCAGCGTCGAGACCCATATTGTTCAAAAGTAGAGTACGCTGAGCGTTGCATAGGTCAGGACCGGCCGGGGCAGATTTATGTTCATTATCGGTATAATGAAAGCTATTATAACCGCTACTTTACTAGAGAGGAGATTGATAAACTATATGCTCTTATTTCCGACTTGCAGACAATATAATACAAAGCCGCAGCCTCAACCAGGAGCTTGAAACTGTTGCTTTTCAGCATAAATTCTTCAATTCTTTACGAGCATCGACCAAGTACTGGTGGGTGAATTGACTCAGGGGGTAGCTATGCAAGTGCATGCCAAAGTAAAACTTCTTTGTCTTAGGGTCTGCATGCGCCCTTTTGACCTCTTGCAACAGGCTTACCAGACTCACTTCGTGGTCCTTCAGCACCTGAAGCAACAAGTCCCAAGTGGGCAAGTCCATAATGAACAGGTTCTCGATGGGTATGTGCAACCTGTTTTTGTAATCAGGGCCCAAAGCGCGCAGGGCTTCCCCTTCCAGAAACTGTTCCCACATATCGGCTGAGTCGCCTAAGAACAGTTCTTTGTACGTCACAATGATTCCATAACGCTCTGCTGCACAAGGCAGCGATGCCGCAACAGCTTGCATTTGCTCGGCATAGGCCTTGCCTACCGTCTGGCGCAACTCTCGGCTAAGCAGCCAGTCCTCCGGATTAACACTCACATGAGGTTTCAATTCAATGGCTTTGGCCTCAACTAACACGCGCTCATCAAGCACAAAATCCACTACCTTATGCCCTTTACCCAGCATTCGCCGCAACTTGTTTTCATCCTGATACGGCATCCTTATTTCATCGAGGCCTAACTTCATATACCTCTCCATTCGGGCGCCCAACTCGGTGGTGAATGCCTCGTCCCGGTGCTTCATGTAATCATAGATGAAGTGCCCAAATGTTTGATGAAGAATCGCATGGTGGGGTATCAAAGCGGTTCTCTTGTATAAGAAAAGGGGTTTTCGCGTAAAGAACGACACGTCAAATACCTGCAAATTATAGTCTTTGACTTGGCGTGTATCTTCCTCAACTGCGCGCCCGATAGTATCCCTAGACACCGTCAGCAGGTCAAGAAAAGTCGAAGTGAAGGTTGGGCCAAAGAAATCCATCAGCCCTTGGTAGATGAATTTGTCAATGTACCCCCAGTACTTGTAAAGGGTGGGGTCGTCGCTGAAAATGAAAAGGTGAAGAAAGTAGAAGGCTTGCAGTACTTGGTGCAGCGAAAGTCCACTTAATTTCTCAAACTCGGCCGCAAGGTCGTGGCTGTGCTTGAGCTGCTTGAACAGCACGAACTGGCGCGAGAATGTATCTACGAAGGTCTTTTCTTGGTAGGTAAATTGCTGAAATGCTAGGATAGCAAAAGTCTTATGGGCCCGCCCATGCTGGCGCAGGTCAAACGTGGCGTGAGACAATTCCAGTTTGCTCACCATCTCCATTAGGTTGAGTACATCCTGCCTGCTTGCTGTTTTATAGGGGCGCTTACATTCGGCAAACTCCATTGCCCACTTTAGCAAAATCAAAGGGTGCCAGAAGGCTGATGGACGAGTATCCCGCTCTTGCAGCTTTAGAATCGCCAGTAGTTCATTTACTAGCGATTCATATGTGAACTGACGGATTTTGTTCCGGATGGGATTGAATTCCATAGCGTAGCAGCAGTACGGTAACGAGGATGGCCAAATCTACAACGCCTCGTTAGGCTAAAAGCAACAGTCCCAGCCTCTGTCAAGAAGCTGGGACTGTTTACGTTTGGGCGGAAATTTTATTCTACCACCAGCTTTCTATAAGCGGTACCGGCTTCGTGTGTAAGCCGCACCGTGTACAGACCCGGCGTCAGGGCCGGTACTGCCATCGTATGTGCGCCGGCCAATTGCCGTTCGCCAGTCGCCAAGCTTACCACCCGTCGCCCCACGGCATCAACCACCTCTGCCTGCACGACACCAGCCGTTTGCAGGTAGTACGACAGGGTTGCCGTGCCCGCCGTCGGGTTCGGGAACACCGACAACGCCACTTCCGAGGCGCTGGGCGTCGTGGCCGTGATGATGCGCCGGGTGTACCAGATGGGCGAGGTCACAATGCTGTCGCCGTCGGCCTGCGCCACCACGGCGTAGTAGTAGGCCGTCGTGTTCACGCCCTGCGGGTCCACGTAGCTCAGCGCCGTGGCGCCGGCCGTAGCCGAAGCTACCACCACCGGCTTGGCCCCGCTGCCGGGTACCCCGCGCAGCACGCGCACCGAGCTCACCGCCTCGTTGTCGGCATCACTCACGCTCACGCTCATTGAGGCCGGGGTGACGTCGGCAAAAATGCTGCCCATTAGCTGGCTGTTGAGCGTGAACGTTACCTCCGCGTTCCAGTCGTCCGAGGCATAAAAATGCCGCTGTCGCAGTGCGTCAATCATGTCAGCTTTGGTCAGCGCTGGCGCCAACACCACCAATCGGCTCTGGGCCGTGCGCAGAAACGTCGTGTTGTGGTTGTCGTGGTCCATGCCGATTCCCACGTGGTAGCCTTTGGCCAGCAGCGTCTGGAAGTAGGGCGTGTAGCTGCCCCGTGACGGATTGGTGTAACTGGTGTTAGTCGACGTGGCCGGCCCCGAGCGCAATACTGTGCCCACAATGGCCGAGTCGGCCCGTGGGCTGAATGCCGTGCCGGCCAAGTTGCCGTAGTCCGTCCGGTTGGGGTGGGCCAGCGTGGCAAACGCGCCTGGCCGCCGGTTGATTTCGCGGAACAAGGCTTGGTAGTCGTTGCGGGCCACGTACACGTCGTAATTGCCCGGTTCCCAGCCCAGCAGTTGGTTCACCCCGTACACTACCACGTGGCCCCCGCCTGAGATAACGCCCCACTCCATGCCGTAGAGCGCCAGGAAGCTGGCCGTCGTCGCTTGGTCGGCTTGCTGCAAGCCCCGCGCGTAATTGGGCAGGCTCATGCCGGCTTGGCTGTGGTTGTGCTCCGAGATGCCCAAGAAGTCCGAGTGCAGGGAAGCCGCCGCGTATTGAAAATCCTGCAACGGCGTCACCGCCGCCCCATCCTGGTTGCCATCGGAATAGCTGCTGTGCGCGTGAATGTTGCCGCGGAAAGCGAGGAGCGTGCCAACGGGCGGCACGGGCACTGTGTACACCGCCGTGGCGAAGAAGGACGTCCGATAAGCCGCCGAGCAGCCTGTGCCGTTGTAAGTGTAGACCTCCAGGCGGTACGCCGCGCCGGGCACGAGGTTGGTGACTGTCACACTGGAAGCACCCGCCCCTGCATACACCACGTAGCCACTGCCGAGCGCGCTGCCGCTGCCGTACGCGGCCCCGGCCGTGTAGCCCGTGCCGCTCGTGGGGAGTGTCAGCACCGAAGAATTGGGGCGCAACACCACCAAGTGATTGACCCCGTTGCCTGGCGTCCAGCTTACCGTGGCCGCCGTGCGCCCCGCCGCCGCCACCGTGGCCGCCGTGGCGTCCTGGGTGGGGAAACTGGCCAGTACGCATGGGGAAGTAGTAAACGTGCCCGTGGCCGGGGTTGCTTGGAGGTAGTTGGTCGTGCAGCCCGTGCCCAGCAGCTCGTACACTTGGTAGGCGTAGGCCGTGTTAGGCTGCAGGTTTGTCACGTTCACCGTGCTGCCAGTACCGGCATAGACCACAAAGCCACCCGTGCCCAGCTGGGAGCCGCTGCCGAAAACGGCGTTGCCGTTGTACACGCTGCCGTCCGTTGGTGCGGTCGTCGTGGCGCTGGCTGGCCGCACGACCACGAGGCGCCCGGTGCCGTTGCCCGCCGTCCAGCTCAGCGTAACGCCGCCACTGGACAGGCCCGACGACACGGCGGCCGTGGCGGCCTGAGTGGGCTCGGGGCCCAGCGTGCACGGTGCCGTCACGTAGATGTTATCGAACACCGCATTCTCCGCGGCCGTGGTGGCGTGGTTCCAGAAGCAGCCTACCCACGGCAGGGCCGTGGTGGCCAGCGAGGAGTCCTTGCGCACGCCAATGCGCACGTAGGTAGCCGTGGTCGGGTCATCAAAGGTTGTCGTGTTGGCGCTCACCTCCAGCGTCCAGTTGTCCTCGTCCGGCGCGTAGAGCACCCGTACCGTGTGCGCCGGTCCCGTCGTAGCGCCCGTCGCGGCTGGCACGCTCACCGCCGCCAAGGTGCGCAGATTCGTCGGCCCAGCCAGCCCTCCTGTGTAGCGCACCAACTTCAAGCTATCCGGCGCGCCCGAATTACCATACACCACCGCGTAGCCGTTGCCCGTGGTAAAGTCCGACGCGCTACCGGCCAGCACAAAGGCGGCCCCGTAGTTGTTGGGCCCGAACCCCGACGGATTTGGCCGCGACTGCTGCATATTAAATAGCCAAGTCAGCTGGTCAGCATTCTGGCGTAGCACCGGGCTATAGCGACTCGAGACGTCCCGCGACACAAAGTCTTTGCCCAACACGCCGCTGCTTAGCTTAAGTTGGTTGCTGACGATAGCTGCACCCGTGCCCGTCGTGGTTTCTGTTTCCACCCAGCCCTGTCCGACTGTGGGGCTGTCAGCACGATTGAAATCATCGAGAAGGGTGGGCAGCTGAGCGGGCGCTTGGGCACGGACGGCGAAGCTGGTCAGCAGGCCGGCCAGGATAAGCAAGTAAGGATTGCGCATATAACCAGTAATATGTGTATGAATGTAACCATTCAGTCATGAGGGTTACGTGAGGGCCTATGGGTTGTTCCAATGGCCTTCACCATAATCGTAAGATTCAAACGCTGGGGCAACGTCACCCCAGAGGAGCAGGCCAATGACTGAAAGTCATTTTAAGTCATTATCTAGTAAGCCGTGTACGAGACAGTGCATAGTTGCCCGCTACGCGGGCATGAGTGCTGCGATTGGAAGGTCGCGCATATTGTCTCTCATGCCCTATAAAGTGACTCAGCCTCTCCAATACCTGCGTCAACTTAGGCAGCAAAGCAGGTACTGCATCGCAAATCCGGCCCGAAAAAAATTAAAATTTTTAAAATTTACATCGGGGCAGAGGTCACCTCAGTAATATCCCCCCACCCAGTGAGCAAGGGGAAACGCGCGTGCCAAAAGCTATTGCCTTACCTCTGTTTTTATCGTGCAGTTTCGTTTCTATCGAGAAAATGCTCTCTCGTATTACAGTGTTTAAGGCTGGCTTTGCCTTTTAATGTGTTGGTCTAAATCGGCGACCATTGCTGCTAGGCTGACTCCGTAATGCTGACAAAGCACGGCTATTGTGCTTAGCGCAGGGTCTCTATGGCCTACTTCAAGCCGGCCTACGTGCACACCCGTGGCGTCGTACACTTCTTGTTGTGTCAGATGCCGCTCCTCCCTGGCAGTCTTAAGCCGTCGGGCAAGCTCATTCAGAAAAAGGGGATACTTAACGGCCGGCATTCAACCGCAAAGGCCGATATAAGTAGAAATGGACACAATGACCGTACGGTCATTAGAGACGTGCTTTCATCTTATATTTGGGTTCCTTACTGCTTGCTTGTGCTGAAACGATGCTTATGAAGCCACATTTCAACTTTTTATATCCGACATCGCCAAGTCACGGTGCGTGGTGTTTGGCAGTTGCCATAATTGCTCAGGCTGATTTACATCAGTCAACTCCCGTCATGGTACTTCGCTTTGACGAGGTATTTATGGATGCAGAAACAATACCATACGAATGGCTTAGAGAAGCCATAGGCCGAGCTAATGGATTTGGTGTGGGTGTATATGAGTCTGCAGACTTTGAGGAATCGGGCTATTGCTCGTTGTGCTTCTTTACTCGACTCGGATATCGCTCAAGTCCCAGCAGAGTAGAAATCGATTTTCATAAGGACGCCCTGCCTTATTTGAAACAACTGCAGGAGGTTATTCATCAGGTGTATCAGCGCGGTGCGCTTACCCCTTCAAACCTGACGAGGAAAATGAAAACCGTTGCTCCATTGACGCAACTTGATATGAAGAAGAACCACCGGTACGATGGGCCAGCCTTTACGATGTACCGTCACAATGGGAAAATCGTGGATGCGCTAGTGCAGCAGTAGACCTTGCGAGATGTACACAACAGCTGTGCTATAACTTAGGGAGTGAAGGTCAAAATCTTAGAGGGAAAGGGAATAAGTAGGTGATGGGCATTGGTGCTTGGGGAAAGCCAGCGGCGTTACTTTTGGTAAATTGCCCAAGTCAGCCCTAGGCTGAACGCCTTCCTCTATGTCTCAACTGGATTTCTTCGCCAGCGCCCCTGCGCCGGCGATTCCTAAGTCTGCTACCACCGTGCCCCAACTCGACCTGAAAACCCTCGAATCCTGGCTCTGGGATTCGGCCAACATCCTGCGCGGCAGCATCGACAGCTCCGACTTTAAGAACTATATCTTCGGGCTGCTCTTCCTCAAGCGGGCCAACGACGTGTTTGAGGAGGAAGTGGACGCCATTGTGGCCCGCGATGGGGTGAGCCGCGAAGACGCCGAGGAAGATACCTATTTCCACATTCCCGCCGAAGCCCGCTGGGTCACAGTGAAGAAGGCCACCGAAAACATCGGCGTAGTGCTGGACAAGGCCTTTGCCGCCATCGAGCGCGACAACACCCAACTGGAGGGCGTGATGACGGCCACCAAGTTCGGCGACAAGGAAAAACTCTCGGACCACACGCTGCAACGGCTGCTGAGCCACTTCAACCGTCACTCGCTGCGCAACGCCGACCTCTATACCCCTGACTTGCTCGGTGATGCCTACGAGTACCTCATCAAGCAGTTTGCCGACGATGCGGGCAAGAAGGGCGGCGAGTTCTACACCCCGCGCGGGGTGGTGAAGCTGGTGGTGGGCCTCATTAAGCCCGAGGCCAAAAACCGGGTGTACGACCCTACATGCGGCTCGGGCGGGATGCTGATTGAGGCGGCGCGCTACATTGCCCAGCAGCCGGGCGGCAAGGTGGGCAACAACATCAACGTGTCGCTCTACGGGCAGGAAAAGAACCTAGGCACCTGGGCCATCGCCAAGCTCAACATGCTGCTGCACAACTTCGACAGCGCGGACCTGCGCAAGGGCGACACCCTGGTGAGCCCCCAGCACAAGAACGGCGACAACGAGCTGATGCTCTTCGACCGGGTAATTGCTAACCCGCCTTTTTCGCAGGACCGCTGGTGGACGCCCGCTGAGGTGAGCCAGGAAAAGAAGCTCGACAAGCACGGCAAGGAAAAAGAAGTCGCGCCCAACTACGCCAGCGTGGTGGTCGATAACTTCGGGCGGCTGCACTACGGCATTCCGCCACGCGGCTACGCCGATATGGCCTTTTTGCAGCACATGCTGGCCGTACTGAAGCAGGACGGCCGTATGGGCGTGGTGCTGCCCCACGGCACGTTGTTTCGGGGTGGGGCCGAGGGCAGCATTCGCCAGAAGCTGCTCGAAGCCGACCTCGTGGAAGGCATTGTGGGCCTGCCCTCAGCGCTGTTCTACAACACAGGCATTCCAGCGGCCATCTGGGTGCTGGCCAAAACCAAGGCGCCCGCCCGGCGCGGTAACGTGCTGCTGCTCGATGCCAGCCAGGAATTCAAGGAAGGTAAAAACCAGAACGAGCTGGAAGACCGCCACGTGGAGCGCGTGCTGGCGGCCTATAACGCGGGCCAGGACGAGGACAAGTACTTGCGGGTGGTGCCACTGGCCGAAATCAAAGCCAACGACTATAACCTGAATATCTCCCGATACATCGACCGCAGCACCGCTGCCGCCGCCATCGACCTGCCCACCGTGCACGCCGCCCTGCGCGAGCTGGAAGCTAAAGAAGCCGAGATTGACGAGAAACTGGAACGCTTGCTGGAGGAGATTGGGATATGAAGAGCGAAATGAAGCAAACGGTAATCGGGGAGATTCCGGCGGATTG
This sequence comes from Hymenobacter convexus, assembly GCF_030580955.1. Lineage (GTDB taxonomy): Bacteria > Bacteroidota > Bacteroidia > Cytophagales > Hymenobacteraceae > Hymenobacter. The sequence continues at coordinate 580,262 of NZ_JAUQON010000001.1, forward strand.
GGAGGTGGTGAAGCTTGGAGACATTATTTCTGACCTTAAATCTGGAGTAAGCGTCAACTCAGAGGATAAAAGAATTCAGATTCCCGGCGAAATCGGCATTCTTAAAACAAGTGCTGTAGCAAACGGCCATTTCTTGCCAAATCAGCATAAGCTTGTTATCGAAAAGGATGTGCAAAGGGCAAAGCTGAACCCTGCAAAAGGCTCAATTTTGGTCAGCAGGATGAACACTCCTGCTTTGGTTGGTGATAGTTGCTATGTTGATAAAGACTATCCTGACTTGTTTATTCCCGACCGGCTTTGGATGACCGTTTTTAACCCAAAGAAGAAAATTAGTAGCAGATGGCTAAGCTTTGTATTAGTTTCTGACTCGTTTAAAGAAACCATAAAGAGCACAGCGACTGGGACCAGCAATAGCATGAAGAATATTTCTAAGGGCAGTTTTCTGTCCTTAGAAGTGTTGCTTCCACCGCTTCCCCAGCAGCGGAAAATAGCCGAAATCCTGTCCACGGTGGATGAGAAAATGGCCGTGATTGACGAACAGCTAGCGCAAACCCAGGAGCTGAAAAAGGGACTGATGCAGCGCCTGCTGACGAAAGGTATCGGGCATACCGCGTTTAAAGATTCGCCGCTGGGGAAAATACCGGAGAGTTGGGAGGTTGCTTCATTGGGTTCAGTCTTTGATTTTTTAAATGGAAAAGCGTTCAAACCTTCTGAATGGTCTAAGACTGGGCTTCCTATTATTAGGATACAGAATCTAAATGGAAGCTCAGTTTTTAACTTTTATGATGGTCCGGTAGATAATAGGAACTTGGTAGAGCCCAATCAATTGCTTTTCTCTTGGTCTGGTAGCAGAGGTACTTCATTTGGTCCTTTCCGTTGGAATGGTAAGATAGGTGTACTTAACCAGCATATTTTCAAGATTCTTGTAAAAAATGTTTCTGTTTTAGACTCGGATTTTGGGTTTTACTTTTTAAAATACCTGACTTCAGATATTGAAGACAGGGCTCATGGTGCTAGCGGATTGGTTCATATTACTAAAAAGGAGCTAGAACATTTTAACCTGTCATTACCACCGCTTTTTGAGCAGCGTAAAATAGCCGAAGCTCTGAATACCGTCGACGACAAGCTGCAAGTCCTCACCGACAAGAAAGCCCAGTACCAAGAGCTCAAACGCGGGCTGATGCAGCAGCTGCTTACGGGGCAGCGGCGGGTGCGGGTGGCGCAGCCGGAAGAAGCATTGACGTAAGTTACTTTTCGGGCCGGGGCTGCTTTCCTCAGGCCGCCTTGGCTAACTCATTCGATTACCCTCTACCACAACCCCATGGAATTTGCCATTGATGCCCGCTCGTGCACCTTACTAAAGGGCAAGAAGCCTGGGCTACTAGATGGGCCGCGCTTCGTGATTCCCGTGTATCAACGGCCATACTCCTGGGGCGAGGAAGAGGTAAGCCGGCTGTTTAGAACAATTATCACCGCGTATCAGAACGGCGGTGAGCCTGCCTTTCTGGGTACCGCGCAGCTGATGCCCCGGGAAGACCAGCACGGCACTTTGCTGCACTACGACATCATCGATGGGCAGCAGCGGCTAACCACGCTGGCGCTTTTCTTCAAGGTGCTGGAGCTTTGCTTCCCGGCTGTAGAGGTGCCTGCCACATTGCGTGGCGGCCAGTGGCTCAGCACCCGCGTCAACAAGGGCGCACAGCAGCAGTGGTTGCAGGAAGTCTTCGACCTGGCCACGCTTCCCGCCGATGCTGCCCAGCACGCCAACCCCTACATCGCTAACGCAGCACACATCTACAATGCGCTGAGCACTGTCCAGGAGGCCGACGAAGAGGGCCGGGCTTCCCTGGTTGTTACGCAGGCGTTGCTAACCTATGTGCTGTATGACCTGCACGTGGTGGTGATTGAAACGCGGGCCGGGCTGGCCAAGACGCTCGACATCTTCAACACCATCAACACCGCCGGGATGGACCTGAACGCGGGCGACGTGTTTAAGATTCAGCTCTACGAATACCTGGCGCGCCGCGCCGATAAAGCCGATGCGGGCGCTCCTGACCGAATTTTCGACCGCATCGACGACTTCTACGGTCGTATCAATGCCAGCAAGTTTGCCAACGGCCACCCGATAACCACCATCGGGGAACTGCTGGAAGTGTACAAGTACATCCTCATTGCGCAAGAGGACGGGAGCCAGGCCCTGCACGGCATGAGCACCGATACCTTTTTCGAGCAGCTATTTGCCTACCTGCTGCTCGGTGAGAAACGGCCCGAGTTCAACAAGCTGAAGGAAGCGTTGGGCGATGACCCCCTAAGCCACCTCAACCGCATTCTGGATGCGCGGCTGGCCTGGGAGAGCTATTACGAAGGCAGCTACCACGTTTGGTACACCCTGAATTGGTGGACGCGTTATGGCGGGTTCTGGCTCGTCGATGTAGTCTACCTGTACCGATTTAGCCAGGAAGCAGATTATAGCCCGATGCAATTCCGGGAATGGAAGGCGTTGCTGGTCCGCTACTATAGCATCCAGTCCCTGCTTTATCGGAAGATGGTGAACCATGCCCGAGGCTTCACCTACGACATGCTCAACCAACTGGTCGCCGCAGATGCTACCCAGGAAGGCATCAATGGCCTGTTGCGGGAGTACATTGCTAGCAGTGAACCGGGATGGCTGAAATGGCAGCTTCTCAATGACCCGATGTTCGACAATGCCAAACGCTGCCAGCTGGCCGTTAGGCTGGGGGCGATGCTCGACCACGAAGACTGGGATGAGACCGGGCTACAAGGGAAGTTCTTCGGCGAAGATGCGCTGTTCGACGTGGAGCACATTCGGCCTTGCAACCCGGAAGAGCCCAGCCCGGATGACGCAGCGTGGGAAAGCCAGCAGCACAAGCTGGGCAACCTGATTCTGCTGGAACGAGGATTGAACCGCTCCGGTGAAGTGTCGAACCACGATTTTCACTACAAATGCACGAACGGCTACGAGGCGAGTGAAGTAAAAATCATCAAGCGGCTCCAGCGCGAAACAGCCGAGTCAAACCATGCGATGCTGCGAACTTGGACGCCGGCCAAAGCCGCCACCCGCACCGCGCGGGAAGCTGAACGGCTGATACGCTTCCTCTATGCCGATTGTGTTTCGGATGATGTGCTAAATGAAATGTGGGCCGCGGAAGCGCAAGCCATGAGTACCAGTCCCGCTTCCTAGCACCGGCCCGATGACCACAAACTCCGAATACCTTACCTCCGAGCAACCGGCGCTGGCGCTGCTGCAACGCTTGGGCTACCAATACCTGAGCGGCGCGGCCCTGGCCACCGAGCGGCCCGACATCACGCAGGTGGTCCTACTGCAGCGGCTGCGAGCCGCCATTGCCCGCCTCAACCCGCTGCTTGATGCCCACAACCAGCAAAAGGCTTACGACCGGATAACGACCGTGTCGGGCTCCTCGCTGATGGAGATAAACGAAGGCGTGTGGAAGCTTCTGCGTGGCAATGCCGAATGGACCCTCAATCAGGACGTGGCCGGCAAGTTGGAGCCATTACCCATCGGCTACATCGACTACCAGACGCCCGCCAACAACGATTGGCTGGTGGTGAACCAGCTCAAGTTTCACGGCCTGGCCGGCAATTCAATTCCCGACTTGGTAGTGTATGTGAACGGCCTGCCGCTGGCCGTGGTGGAGTGCAAGGCGAGCGGCGTTATCAAGGAGCCCATCGGCAGCACCTGGAGCGAGCTGAACTTCTACCAGGGCAACTCCGAGCGGCTGTTTCACTACAATCAGCTTTGCGTAGGCGCCTGGGGAGTGGGCGGGCGCTATGGGGCAATTGGCACGCCGCAGCCGTTCTATTCCCGGTTCCGCGCCCCCGACGATGAGCCCGAACTGCTAGCGCTGCTGGATGGTGCCAAGCCCACCGCCCAGGACAAACTCCTTTTCCACCTGTTCGAGCCCACGCGGCTGCTCGACCTCATGCGTCACTTCGTGCTGTTCGAGCTGGAGGAGGGCGGGCACGTGGTGAAGAAGCTGCCGCGCTACCAGCAGGTGCGGGCCGTGAACAAGACCATTGCTAAGCTGCAGGCCCACCAGCAGGGCGGCGTGGTGTGGCACACCCAGGGCAGTGGCAAGTCGCTCACTATGGCCTACCTCACGCGCAAGCTGCAAGCTCAGGAGTACGGCTTCGACAACCCCACGGTGCTTATCCTAACCGACCGTCAGGAACTGGACCGCCAGATTACGAAGACCTTTCGCAACGTTGGCTTCAAACGCGTGCAGCAGGCGAGTTCAGTGCGCCACCTCGATATGCTGCTGCGCAACGATTACGGCGGCATCATTACCAGCACACTCCAGAAATTCCAGCAAGCCGACCAAGACGCTACCGATACCGCCAACGATTCAGTAGAGCCGGATGACCTAGCCGCGCCAAGCGAAGCGTCAGCCGATGAAACTACCCCCGCCCCCCGGCCGATGCGTACTTCTCAGTCCATTGACGGCAACAGCTTGGTAACGGTTGAAGAAGAATTGGTGGATGGGAAGTGGAAAGAGGTAAGCCGGGTTGCTATTGAGCTGGTGCCCTTGAGCCGCAAGCAGAATCTGTATGTACTGGTAGATGAGGCCCACCGCAGTCACTACGGCTTCCTGGCCGCCTTCATGCGCACGGTGCTGCCAGAAGCCAAATTCATTGCCTTCACAGGTACCCCCATTTCCAAGGAAGACAAGTCCACGCTGGCCGAGTTCTACGGCCAGGAGTATCTCGACGTGTACACCATCGTGGAATCGGTGGCCGATGGCGCCACCGTACCCTTGCTCTACGACGCCGGCATTGCCCGCCTCGACGTGCACAAGGAAGCGCTGGACAAGGAGTTTGAGGAGCGGTTTGGCCACGAATCTGAAGAGAAGAAGGATAAGCTGAAAGACGAGGCGCTGCTGAAATACCAGCGCTCCGCCGGCCGCATCCGCGACATCAGCATGCACCTGCTGGAGCACTTCCGCGACAAGATTTTTCCCGATGGGCACAAGGCTTTGCTGGTGTGCTCGGGTCGGCAGGCCGCCCTCGATTACCAGCAAACTATGCTGGTGCTTCGGCAATCCGGTTTTCACGACTTCACCACCAAAGTCGTAGTCAGCTTAGGCTCGCCCAAGTCGGACCCCATTGCCCGCGATTACTTCGAGCGCCTGGCTTGGAACCGCGAAAATCCGCACGACCCACTGCCCTTGCTCGTCACACCTACCGAGGATATCAAAAGCGTCACCGAGGATTTCAAGCTGCCTTTCGGCGACGAGTCGGTAATGGACCAGTCGGGCAAGCGCAAGAAGCATGACAACACGGCCATCCTCATCGTGTCGGACATGCTGCTTACGGGCTACGACGCGCCCATTGCCTCCTGCCTCTACCTCGATAAGCCGCTGAAGGAGCACAACCTGCTCCAGGCCATTGCCCGCGTCAACCGCACCTACAAGAGCAAGGCCGCCGGCTACATCATCGATTACAACGGCGTCACCCAGCACCTCATCAAGGCCCTGGAGATTTTCAGCGGCGACCTGCGCCCCGACGACCTGCTGCGCAATCTGAGCGAGGAAATTCCCCAGCTGGAGCTGAACCACGCCAAGCTGCTGGCCTTCTGCAAGCCCTTGAAGGCCAACAAAGGTTACCAGCGCGAGGCCTTCATCGAAGAGTGCATCCAGTTTATCGAGCCCTTCCACCGCCGCGACGAGTTCAAGGCCCTGCTGCGGGCTTTCAACAAGTCGGTGAACATCGTTCTGCCCAATAAAGCCGCGCTGAAGTACGAAGGCGACTTCAAGCTCTTCAACGAAATCAAGGTGCGTGCCCGCAACACCTACCCCGATGATGAAGAGTTAAAGGTGAGCCCCGACGAAAGCAAGATGCTGCAACAGCTCATCAACGACCACCTCACCTCGCAGGGTGTGCAGAACCTGCTGGCCGAGCCCGTCAGCATCATTGACCGGGAGAAGTTCAAACAGGAAATCCTGAATGCCTCGCCCAGCACTAAGATGCTGAAGATACGCAACCAGCTCAAGCACGTCATCCGGTTGGGCATGGACCGCAACCCCGATTACTACAAGCCCCTGGCCCAGCGTCTCGAAGAGCTGCTGAAAGAGTACGAAGCTCAGCGCATCGACCAAGCCCAACTCTTGCTGGCCTTCACGCAGCTGCAGGACGAAGTCATCAACGAAAACCAGGAGGGCAACGCCCACGGCTTCCTCACCGAAGGCCAAGTAGCGGTATTCAACTCCATGAAAACCATTTTCGACGGCGAAGCTGCCACCGCCACCACCAAGCTGTTCGAGCTGGTGAGCGGCGAACTGGAAATCGTGGGCTGGCGCGACAAAGGCGAAGTCCGCAACGATATAGAAAGCAAAATTCGCAAGCTGCTCGCTGACAAAATGGAACGGGCCGAAGCACGCCAGAAAGCCCGCGAGCTGGTTGAAATCCTCCGTAAGAATTAGCCCTATGCGCAGCGTACAATACGGCGACCGCACCATTGCCTACACCGTGCAGGAGCGTCCCGACCTCAAGGCCCACTACCTGAGCGTAGATAAGGACCAGGGCGTGGTGCTGAAAGGCTTGCGCCTGCCCACGCCCCAGTCCGATAAACTAGTGCTTCAAAAAGCCCGCTGGATTCTGGAGAAGCTGGCCTTGGTGCAGGCCGTCGCTACTGAGGACATTGTGACGGGCTCCCGCATCACCTACTTGGGCCGGCAGTACTACACTGAGGTAGTGGTTGATGAATGCGAGCCAAACGCTCGCATTGTTTTCAACCATTCGCGCTTCCGCATCCACGTCAGCCCGGCCGTTGACCGGCAAACCGCCATTCAGCAGGCGCTCATCGCCTTTTTTCGAGCCAAAGCCCAGGAGAAGCTCACGCGCCGGATGCGGCAATGGTCGTTCAAAACGGGTCTGGCTTACGCCGATTTCAAAGTTCGCACGATGGAAAAGCGCTGGGGCAGCTGCACCGGCGCCAACACCATTTTGCTAAACCCAAACGTGGTGAAGCTGCCCTATTCGCTGATTGACTACGTCATCGTGCACGAGTTATGCCATACGAAGGTAAAGGACCATTCAAAAGCCTTCTGGACGGAAATGAGCCGTCATCTGCCCAACTGGAAAGAACTGGATGTGCAGATAAGCCGGGCTAGGTGCGATTAGTGTTGATTGGCTATCGCCAAAGCATTCTCACATATTTCTCATCATCCTTTCCATATCGGCTTTGGAAAATGTAATAAATGGCGATGGTGGGCTATCCATCATCCGTTGTATTTGAGCGGCAGACGGCCCGTTTGAGGTGCCTCGATGCGAAGGGGATGGTGTTATCTCGTCGAGCCAGCAACGGCCAGCCAAGTAGTTGGCTGGGTTCTTAAGGAACTGCTTATCGGGCTTGTTCCTTACGTAGGTAGGCACATTTGCCAGAATAGCTGAGCGGTCCGCATCGGTGAGAGCATTCCACCGCTTAAGACACAAAGCCCGGTCGACTTTTTTGCCGTAAGCATTCCAGAACTTTTCAAAGGAATCAAGGTCCTCCTTTTTTTTTTCTGCGCGCCAGCGCCCCGTCGGCGAAAAAGAAGAATCATTACTCGCTGCTGAAGCGTGAGCTTCATTTTTTTTGTTTTGGTCTGGTTTAGTCTCGTCTGGTTTCGTCTTATGTACTAGACCCGAAAACGCCCCGAAACCGTCCTCAATCTGTGCTGAAACCACACCCGAAAGGGGGGCATTGGGAGCGCCTCCATTGCTTCCATTGGGGGATGAATCAGAGTCAGGGCCTACGCCGATGATAGTGTATTCCGTCGTGCTTCCCCGCCCGTTGCCGTTTGTGTAACGCAACAAATCGGCGTCACGCAAGCGCTTGCGGGCGGTATCGAATGGCTTCTTTGAAGAGAGTGCCATGTGGGCCATCAATCTCTCGACTGAGAGATGAAACGGGTTTTTCCAGCCTAACCGATTGCAGCGGTCCAGCAAACGCATGTAAAGGGCAATTTCGAGCGAATTGAAAGCATACTCCAGGTCTTTAGCCCAAAAACGATTAATGAGTTGTATGTAATTCATGGGGTTGGTTGTCAAGACAATTAGAGTGTAGTCTTGTGCGGTTTAAGAGTTTGAAAGCAGGGATTAGTTGCCGCCGCACTTGCGTGGTTTTGAGGAAAAGGGAGCGGTAAAGGCGAGCCCTTTTCCTCAAAACCACGCAAGTGCGGCGGCAAGCTTTGAAATATTGGCGGATGTCGTTTCCTGTTTGCTTGATAGGGCTATGCAGCGACTTTCGGACTAGCAGTATTGCTTATGGCAGCTACTGATGGCATTTCTCCGCCATCCTGCTCATCGGCCACTGAGAAGGTCACCGGATTGTAAGGATGCCCAGTATTTAATGTGAGCACGGCGTATATCACCGAAGCTGCCTTAAAAGGGTGCTTAATCCAGTCGTGAGAACCGTCGTCATCACAGAAGAGGGCGCGCACTTTAAGGATAGAGGATTGGTGCCAATCCTTGCTTTTAACCTGACCCTCGTCAAGAAAGAGGTTGAACTCCGAGTCAGCTTTGGCAAAGCGTTTCGCAGTTTCCTTTTGGCTGGTACTGCAAGTTAAATCAGGCTCAGAACCTTCAGCCAGAGAAACTAAGGCTTCTAACTGGGGCATTTTTTCTGGATAAAGACTTTTTAATTTCTCTACCTCACTTAAAGTGAAAGCCTCTTCTAAAACAAAGAAGTTATCCGCTAATGGAGTAGCAGCAACGTTGGTGAATGTGAATTGAATTAGGGGCATAAAGAGGAAAAATGAAGAAAGTGGTTATGGAAAATTTGGGCAAAGGCGTGGCCACATTGGATTTTCCAACGGTAGCCTAAAGCCCGGAAATGAGATGTTTAAGTCGGCGTATCGCCTAGAAACTCCCGCACGGCCATTTCGCTTACGCGGTAGTTCTTTTTGCCTGCACAGGTGTAGCGAATCTTGCCTTCGCGTACCAAGTCGTAAGCCGTGCGCTCGGAGATGCGCAGACGTCGTGTGAGGAGCCCACCATAAGGCAACTCAGGGTCAGGTGCTCCAGATAAGCAGTAGACGGCAGATAATGCCATCTGCTCGGCCTCAGCAGCCAAGCGGGCAGACTGCTCGTGTTCTAGCAGCCGCAGTGTAGCAGCAGCGTCCTCGAATTGAATCGTGGCAGACGGAAGGTCAATGCGCACCATGGCTCAGTCACAATTGAGGGCCGCCAATGCTTGAGCAGCCGCTAGAGCTCCGCTCGCTTCGGCAAGGGATATAGCTGCTCGAACTGCAGGGTGGCCCGCATTTCCACGACGCAACGCAGCGCTTACAGCACTAGGCGAAAGATTGAGCTTTGCGGCAATGATACTTAAATCGCCTTGAGAAAGAAGGCTACTGATAGTTGGTTTTGAACGCATTTGTCTATATTTGTTACATACTTGCTTGTTGTACTACAAATATAGAGAGCTATTTGGCTAGCGCCAACAAGAGTGGTTAAACAAATGCGGATAAATTTTTAATAATATGGAGCAAGAGACTATAAATGAGCGCCTTAATATGATAGTCGAGACTTTCGAAAGTGGGGTGAAAGCATCTTTTGCTCGGAAAGTGGGCATTTCGCCTCAAGGCGCTCAAGAACTTCTAGCTGGCCGCAAAGGAGACCCGTCATTTAAAGTGTTTAAAAAAGTGCTAACAACTTATCCACAAGTAAGGATGGAATGGTTGGTGTTTGGAACTGGAAAAATGCTTGATGTTGGTCAGGAAATAAGTCCTGCTCCGATGAGTCCTAAAGAAGCGGCTTCACGTGCTCTATCTGTTAGTGAGCCACCAACGGACCAAAAAGACATGTATGTGCAGTTGAAAGAATTCAACGAACTGCGTGACGGCATGGCATCTATGGCGTTTCTGATGAAAGAACTCACAAGTCCCCACAGCGGAGTCAGGATAAGTGAAGAAGTCCTAGAAGCGTTTAATCAATCCATTTCAAGGGTTTTCACAAAAAGGGAAGGCAGAAACAACGAGCCTTTAATAAGTCCGATTCGAAAAAAAAATATTGATAAAAAGTAACCATAATTCGAAATGGAGTTGATTTTTCGCCAGCGACTGGACCGACCTGATAAAGCCGGTCGGGCTAATGTTTTCGGGGACTTGCATTGGTCTGGTGGTAATCGTTGGAAAATGCCCACCGGTGTAAAGGTGCTGCCGGCGCATTGGCAGCCTACCAAAAGCAAGCGAATTGCCACAGCCGCTGACAACGCTAATCAACTCAATTTGCGCCTATCACGCTTGCTTGCCGCCGTGCAAGGCGTATTCACGTCGGCCGATGGCGCGGGTAGGGCGGAGGCCGATGTTACCCAAGCTGAAATAGAGGAGGCGGTGCGTAGTGTAGGCGCGGGCAGCCAGCGTCGCAAAGAAGCGACGAAACCTGAGGTGACAGGTCCAGCACCTCTCACGCCCACCGCTACATGGGCCGCATTTGCCGAGCGGTGGCAGGCCGAGAACCGAGGCCTGCTCAGCGAGAGCTATCTGCGCGGAACCAATCAGGTCGTGAGCGCCTTGGCCGAGTTTGACCCTAAATTGCGGCTGGCTACACTCACCCGCGAGCAATTGGCAAAGTACACGGCTTGGCTGTACGGGCAGGGCCTGCGCGACTCGACCGTGCTGCGGCATTACAAGTTTTTCAAAGACTGCCTGCGCATGGTGAACCAAGCCATTCCTTCGTGGATGGGAAAGCTCACGGTACGCTATGGCCGGGCGCTCTCATTGCGTGTGAGCGAAGTGCGGGCACTAATGGACGCATCTGTTGAGGGACAGGTGGACGCTGAGCGTGATGTGTTCCTATTCCAGATGTTTCTATTGCTACGCGATACGGACCTGCGAGGGCTGCGGCCTCACCACGTCAGCCCACGAGAGTTGCCTGGCTACGGCCCAACGCTGTGCGTAGAACTCTACCAGAATAAAACCGGCGAGCCGGTACTGATTCCATTGCCTCCGGCAGCAGCTGTCATCTGGCAGCGATACGGCGGTCAATTACCATTAGTCAGCCAAAAAGAGCGTAACATTCGGCTCAAAAAGCTGGGACGCATATCGCGCCTTAATCGCGAATTTGTTGATGTAGGTTTTTCTGGTAAGGTGCGCACCGAGGAGGTGATACCTGTTTATAAGGCCTTGAGTACGCACACCGCCCGTCACACCGGTGCCGACATGCTTGTACTCGGCGGCGAAGGCGACCAAACTCTAAAGGAAATTGCGCTAGGCCACGTTTCAGACAGCGTGTATGGCTACGATACGCTGGAGCGCTACGGTCCGCAACTGCTCCAGGCTTGGGAGCGCGTGCTTCCTTCAACGGTTCCTATCACGGTTTCTAAGCAATTGCCCCTCGCAAGGTCGTCCAAACAGACGCTTACCAAATAATATAACTTAATCAATAATACGCTTTGAGATTCTTATAAAAACATCCCCGGCCAGCCCTTCCGTTTTCCCACCACTTCGCGGCTGGCCGGTTCCGTTTTTTAGGTTTTATGCAAAGCAAGCGTATCGGCTATAAGGTTGATTTTATCAAGCGTTTATAAATAACCTGGCCATGCATAGTAAGCGCAACAGAGTACAGGCCGGTCGGCAGTGAAGCCACGTTAAAACGACCATTGTTGGGCTGCATGGTGAGCACTGCACGACCGGTCAAGTCATACACTGTCACCGTGGTTGCCTGTAAGTCCTGCGGGGCCGCGATGCGGACATCACCGGCAGCAGGAGAGGGGTACAGGCTAATTTGGTCTGAGAGCAGACCTGCGCGCGTGGCCAACGGGCTGCTAACCCGTGCCAGCGTGTTCAGGCTTTGGGCCAGGTTGGCTAACGAATCGGTGGTAGCTACACGGCGGGCATCCAGAGGAGCATAGATTTCCAGGCTTGATTTCAGCAACGAATCGGCGGCCATGGCTAGCACCTCATCTTGATTCATGCCCGAACGGTAGAAGAACAGGTCGCGGTACTGTACGCGGGCCGGCGACGTGATGCCCCCGAAGTCGAATCGGGTAGGGCGCAGGCGCTCTGATACGGCGCCCTCCCGCACGCTATCGACGTAGAGCATGGTGGCGCCGCGGGCGTAGTAGTGGGTGAGCACCAGCTTGTGCCAGCGGTTGTTGGCGACGGGCACGGTGCCCGTGATGGTGCGGCCTTTGGCTGATTGGTACACCACCACACCAGAGGGGCTGACGCGTAGGGTGCCGGCGGCCAGCCCCGCACTGTCCCGGATTTCAACCAGCTGGCCGGTCGTACTGGTTTTGAAGCGGACAGCCGTCGTGAAAGGGTGCACCACGTCTTCGGGAACCAGCCGAATGAGGCTGGCAGGCGCGGTGGTGGTATTGGCGAGCGTGACGCCGTTGCTAGCGCGCCGGGTGGGCTGCGGCTTGTTGGCGTGCAGCGCATCGAATAGGGAAGGCACGAGCGTGCGGGTCATTTCGGCGTGTCCCCGGTCATTGGGGTGGAGCGCATCGGTCCAGTAGCTGGGGGCCCAGCGGCCGGCGCCGTCGTCTACAGCCCCGAGCAGGTTCACGCTGGGCACGTTCCAGCCGTGAATCAGCGCATTCATCTGGCGGGTGTAGGCGTATTCGGTGGGGCCGTAGTCGTTGCGGGTGTAGCCGTTGGTGATGACGGGGACCATCCCATTGGCCCGCGCCCGCTGAATGAGCTGAATCAGGTTGGTGCGGAACTGGTTGAAAATGGGCTGGCCGCCGGTGAGAATGCCTTCGTTGCCGAGGGCTAGCGCAAACACCACGTACTTGCTACCCTGCGGCAGCAGGTCGGCATCGAAGCGGTTGAGCACGTCCACCGTATTGTTACCGGGCACGCTGATATTGGCCGTGACCCAGGGCTGGCCGGTGCCGGCCGTGGCCCGCTGGGCCAGCAGCGCCGAGTACATGGCCGTGTAGCCGTAATTGTTGGTTGCGCCCTGACCAAAAGGCACCGATGAGCCCATGTACACCAGCTTGAGTGGGTTCTGGGGCACGTAGTTTTCGAGCAGCAGGTCATCGAAATACACGCTGCCGGCCGCGCCGGCGGCGTTGCGCCACATGGCCTTGCCTTTCACGAAAGCCGTGCCCGCCGGAATAACACCCACTGCTTCCAGCTTCGTCCAAACGTTCGTGGCTGATGTGGCGACCAGCGAATCCGACATGAACCGACTGAGCAATGCCCCACTGCTATTGAAGTACAGCAGTTCCAGGTGCGCGGCCTGGCTGCCACGTAACGCGCTGGCTGCGGGATTGTAGAAGTAGCCGCTCAGCTTGTAGTTGGTGGCACCCGTGGTGTTGCGGTAGCTAATTTGCTGCTCCAGCCCCAGACTACCGCCCGTGAGCTGGGCCGCGTAGCTGCCGGCGTGGCGCGTGGTGGCGTTGATGCTGGCCGCGGCGCCGGTGCCTTGCGCCACCGTCGTCCAGAAGTTCAGATTGCCCAGCTCGAAACCCGGGTTCTGGAAGGTGTAGTTGACGGCCGGGGTGCTGCGGCCGGTGACGATATCGAGCCGCATGAGATTAAGAAAGGCGTAAGTGCCGGCTGTACGGCTCACTTCCAGGCTGATAACACCGTTGGCATCGGCCGTGAGCGTGTCCGAGTGGGCCAGGGTATTGTTGTTGCCCGCGTAGCCATTGGCGCCTACGTTGGGGCCGCTGGTGGTCAAACTCACACTCGATACATTGCTGGCCGTGAAGCGGTATTGGGTGGTCCGCACTTCGGTGGATAGCTCGCGACTGCCGAAGAGGTGGAACACGTAGCGCTTGCTGCGGTCGAGGCCGCTGATGCGGAGCGTGGCGGCTGTTTGCAGGAAGAAGTAGTCCTGCGTGGCCGTGGCGATGGCGTATTCGCCCAGCAAAGCGGCGCTTGGGGCCAGCAGCCCGCCGTTGAGGATGCCGTTGGTCTGGAAGTTGGCCCCCACCTTCAGCTTGACGCCGGTGGGCTGGTTCAACTTGTCCACCAGCCGAAAGGTATCGGCTACGCCGGTCAGGTTCAAGACGTTGTTCCAGTAGTTGCCGTTCCTGTCCGGGCTGGGCGTGATGTTGCCGTTCGTGCCGTCGTTGGGACCGAAATCGGCCAGAATGGAGCGTACCGTCTGCGCCCGCGTTGGGCCCACCAACATCAGGCTGATGGCGAGAAATAGAAGCTTTTTCATGTCTATTCAGTGATGCAGGCCGAGCCCTATTCTTTGGTGATTTTGCGCGTCACTCGGCCCGAATCATTCGACAGCGTGAGCAGATAAAGGCCAGCCGGGTAGTTGGTTAAATCAATCGTGCGCTCGGCACCTTGCACCGGTTCGCTGAACAGCGTTTGGCCTTGGCCGTTGCGGAGAATGAGCTGGCTGCCAGACGCGCCGTATTGGCCCAATTGCACGGTTACTTGGCTGCTGGCCGGGTTGGGAAACGCGGTTACTTCACCCGTCAGCGCAGCTTTTGTGTCGTTAGATGCCAACGCGGTGCGGGCGCCGGTAGCCGTGCCATATACCTCGAATTCGTACAGCGAGAATCCGTAGGTGGTGGCCCGGTTGATGCAGTACACCTTCACGTAGCGGGCACTGGCGTTCAGGCCGGCGTGGTCATCAGCGGCGGCGGAGGTTTTGCCCCACACGTCCTTGATGGTGGTCCAGGTAGTGCCGTTCGTGGATACCTGTACCTGGTAGTCCTGCGCGTAGGCGGCCTCCCAGGCCAGGCGCACCCGGTTGATGTTGTAGGTCGCGCCCAGGTCCACGTAGATGGATTGGTTGTTGGCGTAGGCGCTTTCCCAGCGGGTGGTGCCGTTGGCATCCACTGCTTTGGCGGCGGTATTGGTGCTGTTATAGGTAGACGTGACGGTGACGGGGCGTTGGTAGGCGATGTTGGGGGCGTTCCAACCCGGCATCTCGTCTCGCACCACCACGTTGCTGGCCCAGAAGGTATTCTGGATATTGGCTGTGGAGTTGGAGTTGTACACCAACTCCGACCAGCCCATGAAGAAGCCCCATTTCGGCTGCGACGCCAGCAGCGACGGCGACGGCAGCACTTCGCACTCGCCGATGGCAATAGGCTTGCCGCCTGCCGCGTTCACCATGGCGTTGTATTTGGCGCTGGTGTAGCCCTGCCCGTCGGAGTAGTACATGTCCATGGCTAGGATGTCCCAGTAGCTGCTGCCCGGGTTGTAGTTCGTCAGGTCCGACGAGAGGCTGCTGAAATCCTGCAAGTCCCACACCCAGATAAGGTTAGTAAGGCCTTTGGTGTTGCGCAGGTAGTCGCGGGTAATCTGAAACAGCCTAGCCGTGCCGTTACTGCCCGGTCGCCCGGCCCACCAGAAAATGCCCTGGTTCATTTCGTGCAGCGGCCGGAAGTATACTTCCACGCCATTATTCTTGAGGTCCTGCAGGTAGCCGGCAATCACGTCGAGCCGGGCCTTCCAGTTGTTGTTGAGCGTGGTGCCGTTGGTAATCAGCTCGGTCCACTGTGCGTTGGTGAGGCTGCTTTTTACGCCGCCTTCCCAGGCGCAGGGTTCGGCCTGGGTGGGCGGGCAGGCGTGAAACATGATGTTCACAAGCGCGCCCGCCGCCCATTGGGCTTTGGCCTCGTTAATCATCGTTTGGCGGTTGGCCACGTCGGCGCTGGCAAACAGGAAGTCGCCGCTCCACAGCGCGGGGTACTTGCCGGTGGTGGCGTTTATCTGGTTGGTCCAAGTGGCGGGGGCCGAGTTGGGTTCGCGGTTGTGCATGCCAGAAGCCGTTTTAGTGCCCGAGATGCCGTAGAGGTAATTGAGGCTCTTGTAACTGGTTTGGGCCATAGCGGCCGAACTGCATAACAAGCTGGCGCACACGGGCAGTAGACGCGTAAAGTTTTTCATAACAGCAGGGTGGGATTTGGTGAATGATGAGCGTGCGGAATCATTCGCCTTTCCGGACGAGGCCGGCGGCGGAGAGCAAGGGCTTTCGGCCCTGTCGAAGACGAGGCAAAAGGCATTCAGAACCAAAGTGGCTGCTCGTCAAAGAGCAGCGAAGCGGCGGCGGGCAATGCCCTCAGGGTGGAGCGCTGGCAACTCCAAAATCTTCGGTTGCTTCCGTGTTGACAGCCCGCTGACAGCTGTCGCAGCGGAAGGACATTGGGAAGTACCGGTACTAAGGAAAACAGAAAAATCAGCCGGGCAAGCAGTTGGTTAAAATAGAATCAGAGAAGGATAAAATCTGGAAATAATAATGGAGTAACGCACTGGTTTTAGCAGGTTTGAACGTCATGCCGAGCGCAGCCGAGGCATCTCGCTCGTATCGTTGAACGATTGAATTGCTGCTACACGCGAGATGCTTTGGCTGCGCTCGGCATGACGTTCAAACCTGCCTTCCCTCAAGCAAACATCAGATAAATAGCCGCGTCCCGGAGAAGCTCAGCCGGAATTCCTTAGGCGTGCACTTCTTGCGCTTCTTGAAAATGCGGTTGAAGTTGGAGATGTTGTTGAAGCCGCATTTGTAGGCGATTTCGGCCACGCTGTGGGTGGTGTCGATGAGCATGCGGGACGCGTGACCCAGGCGGATTTCGTTGAGGCTATCGATGAAAGTGGTGCCGGTGCGCTTCTTGATGAAGCGGCTGAACGACACCTCCGGCATATTGGCGATTTTGGCCACCTCGGCCAGCGTGATGGGGCGACTGTAGTAGGTGTTGAGGTACTCGAACACCTTTTCGATGCGGCGGCTATTAGCTTGCGGGCGCTCGGCGGTGAAGGACGAATCGGAGAGCACGCGCATGTTGCGTGAGGTGGATAAGTCGTGCAAAATGGACAGCAGCTCCAGCACCGAGTCGAAGCCGACTTTGTGCTCAAGACCTAGAATCCGGTCGCGGATTTGGGTGGTGGCTTCCCGGGAAAAGAGGATGCCGCGCTGGGCGTTTTCCAGCATTTTCTGGATGAAGCTGAGCTGGTTGCGGCGCAGGAACTTCTCGTCCAGCAAGTCTTTGTGAAACTGGATGGTCAACTCCTGAATCTCCTCGCTCACGCACTGGTGCGTGAACCAGGCGTGGTTCAAATTCGAGCCGATGAGCACCAGTTCCAGGTCCTCGATGACTTCGACGTGGTCGCCTACGATGCGCTTGGCGCCGGGCGCATTCAGAATCAGGTTCAACTCAAATTCCTCGTGGCAGTGCAGCGGGAAGGAGAACTCCTTTTTCACCCGCGAGAAGAGCATAAAACAATCGTTCTGCGTGAGCGGGGTAATCTCCCGCATGATATTTTGCTGCATGACGGCGCCGGATGGGTGGATTTTGGGTAAGATAGTATCTGTAGCTTGTGCCGGAATAGCAAAACGAAAATAGCGTTTCAAAACACAGAAGCCACAAAAAGCCGCCATTGAAACTGCTGCTGGTGCCGAACGGGCAAGAGAATGATAAAAAAGCATTACTCAGGCCGCCGCCACTGCGGATAATTTTGCCAGTAGTTCATTCCCTCGCTTATGGCCATTTGCCGCTTGGTTCGCCGGCGGCAATGGCCCATCCCACCCAGCGCACCATGCGGCTTCACTTACTCGATTTGCTCATCATCGCGGCCTACCTGCTGGCCACGGTGTTCATCGGCCTCTACTACCGTAAAAAGGCCAGCCTCGACAAGGACAGCTATATGCTGGGCGGGCGCACGCTGCCCTGGTACAAGCTGGGCCTGAGCGACGCTTCCGACATGTTCGACATCAGCGGCACGATGTGGATGGTAAGCTTATGCTTCGTGTATGGCATGAAATCCATCTGGATTCCGTGGCTGTGGCCGGTGTTCAACCAGGTGTTTCTGATGATGTACCTTTCGCGCTGGCTGCGCCGCTCGGGGGCCGGCACCGGGGCCGAGTGGCTGGCCACGCGCTTCGGGCAGAAGGGGCCGGGGGTGTGGGCCTCGCACCAAGTCGTTATCGCGTTTGCGCTGCTGAGCTGCCTGGGATTTTTGGCCTACGGCTTCGTGGGGCTGGGCAAATTCATGGAGATTTTCATCCCATGGGATTTGGTGAAAGGCTACGTGCCGTTCGCCGTGGCGCCGCAGTACGTGCCGCACGTGTACGGCATTGTGTTCACGCTCTTTGCGATGTTTTATTCCATCGTGGGCGGCATGCACAGCATCGTGCTCGGCGACATCATCAAGTACGCCATCATGACGGTGGCCTGCGTGGCCATTGCCGTTATCGCCTACGTCAATTTGCAAGGCAAACCGCTGGCCGTGCCCGAGGGCTGGTTCAACCCCTTCTTCGGCTGGCGGCTCGGGCTCGACTGGCAGCGCATCATCCCGGAAGTGAACAGCAAGATTGCCAGCGACGGCTACTCGCTGTTCGGCGTGTTTTTCATGATGATGGCCTTCAAGGGCGTGTTTGCCTCGCTGGCCGGCCCCGCGCCGAACTACGACATGCAGAAAATCCTGAGCACCCGCTCGCCCGAAGACGCGAGCAAGATGAGCGGTTTCGTGTCCATCATCCTACTGCCCATTCGCTACTCGCTCATCATCGGTCTCACCATCCTGGGCCTGCTCTACTACCAGCAGATGAACCTGAAAGCGCCCGATGGTACCATCGATTTCGAGCGCATCCTGCCGCTCACTATTAACAACTTCCTGCCCGTCGGGCTGATGGGACTGGTGCTCACCGGCTTGCTCGGAGCCTTCATGGGCACCTTCAGCGGCACGGTGAATGCGGCCCAGGCCTACGTGGTCAACGACATCTACCTCAAGTACATCAACCCGCGCGCCAGTACCAGCCGCATCATCTCGATGAATTACCTGGTAGGCGTGGTAGTGGTGGCCGTGGGCGTAGCCCTGGGCTTCATTGCCAAAGACGTGAACACGGTGCTGCAGTTCATCGTGTCGGCGCTCTACGGCGGGTACGTGGCTTCCAACGTGCTGAAATGGCACTGGTGGCGCTTCAACGCCACGGGCTTTTTCGTGGGCATGCTCACGGGCATCGTGGCGGCCATGATTTTCGGGCTGCTGATTCCGGCCGGCAACCTGCTGTACTGGTTTCCGCTGCTGTTTGGCATCTCGCTGGCTGGCTCCGTCATCGGTACCTACCTGGCTCCGCCCACCGAGCCGGCCGTGCTGCACACCTTCTACAAAACGGTGCGGCCCTGGGGCTTCTGGGGCCCGGTACTGGCTGCCGTGCAGGCCGAGGACCCAGCCTTCCAGCCTAACCGCAACTTTGGGCGCAATATGTTCAACATCGTGCTGGGCATCATCGCGCAGCTCTGCCTCACCATCCTGCCCATGTACCTGCTGCTCTCGCAGCACCTGCCGCTGCTCGTGACGGTGGTGATTCTGGTGATTGTGGGCTCGATACTGAAAAAGACGTGGTGGGAGCGGCTGGGGGACGACTAACCTCACCCCTGGCCCCCCTCCTCAGGAGAGGGGAGCCTGATGATTCCCAGGGAAGGCTGACGTCTGCGCCGCCGTGGCACCCCTCTCCGCGGGAGAGGTGCCGGGGGTGAGGTTTCGCCCCGCCAAATCAGTACCACACAACGGTAAAAAAGCATTACCGTCCCGCCTGCCTACCCGGCGAAATTTGAAGACGCTTTGCTCCATTCCAATCCCACCCATTATGTCCGCTCTCCTACGCAACTTCTTCAAGACAAGCAGCCGGCGGCTGGCAACGGGCCTGGCCCTGTTGCTGCCCGGAGCAGCGGCGGCGCAGACGCCTTTCACTTCGCTCAACTACCTCTACAGCATTCGCGGGACGTCCACCATCGGCGGCATTCATAACAAGGAGCCGCTAAATTCGCCTACCTACTACACCGACCAGCTAGAGTTCGTGACTGGCAAAGTGGCCGGCCTGTGGGGCGGGGATTTCCTGTTCAGCAACTACGCCGACCGCTGGCAGATGATTTATGAAGCCGAGAAGCAGTGGCAGCGCGGCGCGATGGTGACGCTGACCTGGCACGCCTGCAATCCGGCGCAAAACGTGTCGCCTTGCACCTTTAGCAGTGGGGTAATGAGCACGATGTCGAACGCTGATTGGGCTGATTTGACGACTAACGGTACCGTGCTCAACAACCGCTGGAAAGCTTGGCTTGACGAGCTGGTGCCCTACTTTCAGTACCTGCAAAGCCGGGGCGTGGAAGTGGCCTTCCGCCCCTTGCACGAAACCAACCAGGCGGCCTTTTGGTGGGGCGGCCGACCGGGGCCCACGGGCTCGGCCAAGCTCTACCAGATTACCCACGACTACCTGCAGGTCACGCGCGGCCTGACCAACATCGTCTGGGTCTGGAACATCCAGGATTTCCCCACGCTGCCGAGCGACGTGAATTCCTATAGCCCCGGCACCAGCTACTTTGACGTGGCTTCGCTGGATTTCTACAACGGCGACGGGCTGACGCAGGCCAAATACAACGCCATGCTGGGCGTGGCTGCTGGCAAGCCCATTGCCATCGGTGAAACCGGCGTACTGCCCACCGCCGCCGCCCTGCGCGCCCAACCGCAGTGGACGTACTTCCTGGGCTGGGCCGACCTCGTGTTCTCGCAGAACAGCTCGGCCAACTTATTCTTGCTCTACACCGCTACCAACGTGCTGACCCGCGACGAGATGCCGGGCTGGGGCGTTCCCAACCCTTCGGCCGGCAACCTATGCCTGAACAAGCCGGTGACGGTTTCGTCCACCGAAGCGGGGCAGGGCAACGTGGCCGCGCTGGCCGTCGACGGCGACCGCACCACCCGCTGGTCGTCGGTGTATGCTGACCCGCAAAACATCGTGGTGGACTTGGGCGCGAGCTACCGCCTCAACCGCTTCAGCATCGTGTGGGAAAACGCCTACGGGCGCGATTACCAGATTCAGGTATCCCCGGATAACGTGAACTGGACTACGGCCGTGACCATCACGAACAATACCGACCTGCACACCAACTACCCCAACCTGAACGTGACCGGCCGCTACGTGAAAGTGCTGGGCACAGCCCGGGGCACGGTCTACGGCTATTCCATCCGCGAGCTGGAGGCTTACGGCAGCCTGGTAACGTCCGCCGCTTCGGCCAAAGCCGCCGGCAGCCTGCAAGCGTATCCCAACCCTGCCGCCGGTACGCTGACCGTCGCGCTGGGTGCCGATTGGCCGGTGGGTACGCAGCTCACAGTGCTCAACAACACCGGGCAAAAAGTAAGTGCTTATACGGTGCGCCAAGCCATTCAAACCCTACCCACAGCCGATTTACCGGCCGGCCTGTACCTGCTCCGCGCGCAGTACCAGGGCGCGGCACAAACCATCAAATTCATCAAGCAATAGCCTTCTTCCACCCTTCCGTTACCATCCTTATACTGCCTTATTCAATGGGAAACAACTTCCGCCACCGCCAGCACGCGCTTGAAGCGCAACACGCCGCTCTCATCAGCCGTGCCAACGAAAAGCAGCTCCTCGGCAACGGCATCTATGACCGGTACCAGCACGCGGTGCTCACGGCGCAGCACGCGCCGCTGGCCTGGCGCTACGACTTTAACCCTGCCACCAACCCGTTTCTGATGGAGCGGCTGGGCATCAACGCGGTGTTCAACGCCGGGGCCATCAAGCACGAGGGCCGCTACCTGCTGGTGGCCCGCGTGGAAGGGCTCGACCGCAAGTCGTTTTTTGCCGTGGCCGAGAGCCCGAACGGCGTCGACAACTTCGAGTTCTGGGGGCGGCCCATCACCATGCCCGAAACCAGCGAACCCGACACCAACGTGTACGACATGCGCGTGACCCAGCACGAAGACGGCTGGATTTATGGCCTGTTCTGCACCGAGCGCAAGGACCCAGCGGCCCGGCCCGGCGACGAGTCGTCGGCCGTGGCGCAGTGCGGCATTGCCCGTACCCGCGACTTCATCGCCTGGGAGCGCCTGCCCGACCTCAAAACGCCCTCGGCCCAGCAGCGCAACGTGGTGCTGCACCCCGAGTTTGTGCAGGGCAAATACGCCCTCTATACCCGGCCGCAGGACAGCTTCATCGAAGCCGGCGCGGGTGGCGGCATCGGCTTCGGCCTGACGGACTCGATGGAAAACGCGGTGGTGAGCCGCGAGTGGATTGTGGACGGCAAGCAGTACCACACAGTGTACGAGGCCAAAAACGGCCAGGGCCCGGCGCCCATCAAAACCGACAAGGGCTGGCTGCACCTGGCCCACGGCGTGCGCAACACCGCCGCCGGTCTGCGCTACGTGCTGTATGTGTTCCTGACCGATTTGGCGCAGCCCGACAAGCTGCTGCGCAAGCCCGGCGGCTATTTCATCGCGCCGGAAGGGGAGGAGCGGGTCGGCGACGTATCAAATGTGGCCTTCAGCAACGGCTGGATTCTGGACGACGACGGCACGGTGTTTATTTACTACGCCTCGTCGGATACCCGCACGCACGTGGCCACGTCCACGGTGGCGCAACTGCTCGATTACGTGCTGCACACCCCAGCCGATGAGTTTTCCTCGGCAGCCTCGGTCCGGCAAATCAATACGCTGATTGATGCCAACCAGGCGTTTGCCGATGGCGCGCCGGCGGGCCGCGAGCTGGCCTACAACGGCGTGGCCCGATGAGCGCGCCCGCTTCGCTCAACGCGCCGGCCCTGCTGGCCGCTTACCAGCAGGACATGGAAGCCGAAGCAGCCCGCATTGCTGACTTTTGGCTGACCAATGCCGTGGACGAGCGCCGGGGCGGCTTCATCGGCCGCATGGACAGCGCCGGCCGTATTGACCCCAATGCCGGCAAAGGCAGTGTGTTGAACGCCCGCATTCTGTGGACGTTTTCGGCCCTCTACCGCCACACCGGGCGGGTAGAATACCGCCCCGCGGCCACCCGCGCCTACCAGTATTTGCGCACCCATTTCCTCAACCAGGAGTACGGCGGCCTGCATTGGCTGGTGAACGCGCAGGGCCAGCCGCAGGATTCGCGCCAGCAAGTTTACGCGCTGGCGTTTGCCATCTACGGGCTGAGCGAGTACTACCGCGCCACCCAGGAGCCGGGGGCGCTGCAAGCTAGCCAGCAACTGTTCGAGTGGATGGAGGCGCACAGCTACGACGCCGAGCACGGCGGCTATTTTGAGGCCTTGGCGCCTACCGGCGAGCAGCTCGACGACCAGCGCCTGAGCGACAAGGACCTGAACGCGCCCAAGACCATGAATACGCACCTGCATATTCTGGAGGCGTACGCCAACCTCTACCACATCTGGCCCGAGGCGCGGCTAGCTGAGCGCCTGCGCCACTTGCTGCAAGTGTTCGAAACGCACATCGTGGACGCGGAAGCCGGCCACCTGCGCCTGTTCTTCGCCCGCGACTGGACACCGGTGGCCGACCTCGTGTCCTACGGCCACGACATCGAAGCCGCCTGGCTGCTGCCCGAAGCCGCCGAGGCCCTGGGCGACGCCGCCCTGCTGGCCCGCACCAACGCCCTCGCTCAGCGCCTGGCCCGGGCCGCCGCCGCCGCCCTGCTGCCCGACGGCAGCCTGCCCCACGAGCTGAACCGCGCCACCCAGCACCAGGACCTGCACCGCGAATGGTGGGTGAGCGCCGAGGCCATGGTGGGCTTCCTGCACGCCTACGAGCTGACCCACGACGAAGCCATGCTGCACCGTTCGAACGGGGCCTGGCGGTTTGCCCAGCAGCACCTGCTGGACTTGGAAAGCGGCGAGTGGCGCTGGGGCGTGTACGACGACTACCAACCCATGCGCGAGCACGACAAAATAGGCTTCTGGAAGTGCCCTTACCACAACGTGCGCGCCTGCCTGGAGGTGAGCCGGCGGTGTAAAAATCAATTACTGCATTTCGAAGCCGCCAAACGGGACTTGAAGTTGCTCAAAACCGCCTAATCAGGGGCTTGAAACCGTGGTGATACTTATAAACTGTTGAATAGGGCAATACTTTGCTAAAAAAGTATCATTCTTAGCTGAAAGCAGAGATTAAGTTTGTATTACCTAAACAAACCGGCATTTGCGTACGGCTACTGCCTGAAAACGAGGCCCGTGCCGACCCGGAAACGTTTGTTGCCCGGCGGCTGGGGGCCGCCTTCCTGAAGTGTGTGAATCCCGCGCTTCCGGGGCCGGCGCTGCGCCAGGCCGCGGGAGGGCTTACCGTCAAAAATCCCACCCATTCACTTACCCTTTGAACACACGTTTATGAGACAGAAATTACTCCTATTATGGCTGTGCGCGGTGCTGGCCCCGGCGCTGAGTTGGGCACAGGCCCTGACGGTGCGCGGCGTGGTGCGCGACGGCGCTTCTGGCGACGGGCTGCCGGGCGTGACGGTGCTGGTGAAGGGCACCACGACGGGCACGTCGTCGCAGGGCGATGGGTCGTACTCCATCACGGTGCCCTCGGCCGACGCGGTGCTCACGTTTTCCTTCGTGGGCTACCAGACCTGGGAAACACCGGTGAACGGCAAAACCACCATCGACGGCAACCTGAAAGTCGAAAACAAGAGCCTGGAAGAAGTGGTGGTAGTGGGTTACGGCTCGGTGGCCAAAAGCGACCTGACCGGCTCGGTGGGTACGCTGAAGGGCAGCGAGCTGAATAAGACGCCTGCCTCGTCGGTGGACCAGCTGCTGCAAGGCAAGGTGGCCGGCGTGCAGGTGATTGTGCCCTCCGGCGAGCCGGGCGCGGGCGCCACCATCCGCATTCGCGGCTCCAGCTCCATCAACGGCTCGAACAGCCCGCTGCTGGTAGTGGACGGCTTTCCGTGGGGCGACGCCGGCAATTTGAAGCAAATTAACCCCGACGACATTGCCAGCATTGAGGTGCTGAAGGATGCTTCCTCAGCGGCTATCTATGGCTCGCGGGGTGCCAATGGCGTGATTCTGGTGACGACCAAGAAGGGCAAGGCGGGCAAAACCAGCATTACGCTGAGCACGATGAATACGATTTCGACCCTGCCCACGAAGCTCGACGTGTGGTCGGACCCGGTGGACGTGGCCATCATCGACAACGAGGCGCGCGGCAACGCCGGCCTGCCGCTGCTCTACACCGGCCAGACGTATCTGGGCACCTACTATCCCTCGGTAGCCGAGCTGAAGGGCACCGACCCCAGCAAGCCGAAATGGCCCTACCGCACCTACTGGCCCGATTTGGTGTACCGCAACCCGTTTTCGCAGACCCACACGCTAACGGCCAACGGCGGCAACGAGCGCACCAAGTTCTCGGTGTCGGGCAACTACTACCGCGAGGAGGGCCTGAACATCGGCAACGTGTACAACCGCTACAACGGCCGCCTGAACCTCGACCAGAAGCTGTTCGACAACCTAAGCGCGGGCGTGAACCTGATTCTGACCCACACCCAGCGCGTGGGCGGCGGCCTCTCGGCCGACCGCAACCCCGTGTTCCCGGTGTACAACCCCGACGGCACCTACTTCCAGATTGGGCCGCGCGATTTCGGCAACCCCATCGCCTACCAAAAGGAGGTGACCAACACCAGCAAGGGATTCGACGTGCTGGGCACGCTCTACGTGAGCTGGGACCTCACGAAGTGGCTGAACTTCCGCACCCAAATCAGCGACAAGTTCGGCAACGCGGTGGACGACAACTACCAGCCGCGCAACATCACCAACACCGGCTACCTGTACAACGGCTTCGGCACCATCAACAACTACAACGGCAACGAGATTCTGAACGAGAACTACTTCACGTTCAACAAGTCGGTGGGCATCCACAGCTTCAACGCGGTGGCCGGCTACACCACCCAGACGTTCAACTCGCGCACCTCGTACCTGGAAGGCCGCGGTTTCATCAACGACGTGCTGGCCAACCAGAACCTGGGCACCGCCAAGACGCAGTACACCACCAACGGCCTGAGCAAGTCGCTGCTCAACTCCTACATCGGTCGCTTGAACTATTCGCTGCTCGACCGCTACCTGTTCACCTTCACCGGCCGGGCCGATGGCTCGTCGAAGTTCGGGGCGAACAACAAATGGGCCTTCTTCCCCTCGGCCGCCGTGGCTTGGAAACTACAGGAAGAAGCCTTCATGAAGGCCATCCCGACCATTTCGGAGGCCAAAGTGCGCCTGAGCTACGGCCTAACCGGCAACCAGGGCATCAGCCCTTACCAGACGCTCGACCGCTTGGGCTCAGCCCGCTACTACACCGGCGGCGACTTCCAGACCGGTTTCGGGCCGGGCACCTTCGGCTACGACGGCTACAACAAAATCTGGGAAGGCGTGCCCAACCCCGATTTGAAGTGGGAAACCACCTCGCAACTCGACGCCGGCCTCGATTTGGGCTTCCTCGACCAGCGCTTCACGGCCAGTGTGGACGTGTATTACAAGCGCACCCGCGACCTGCTGCGCCAAACCTACATCACGCCGTCGTCGGGCTACGACCGGGTGTGGGTGAACGACGGGGTGATTGAAAACAAGGGCGTCGAGCTGGGTTTGAGCGCCGAGGTGCTGCGCACGCCCGCCGTGCAGTGGACCGTGGGCGGCAACCTGACCGTGAACCGCAACAAGCTCATCAGCATGGGCACCGACCAATTTGTGTGGAACGGCGCGAGCATCGAAATGCTGCGCGCCCCGCTCAACGCCTACATCGTGGGCCAGCCCATCAACGTGTTCTACGGCTACAAAACCAACGGCGTGATTCAGAGCGCCGCTGAGGGCGCCGCCACCGGCCTGACCGGCGACATGGCCAAGCCTGGCGAGCTGAAATATGTGGACCTGAACGGCGACGGCAAGGTGGACGACAACGACCGCACCATCATCGGCAACCCCAACCCCAAGTTCCTCTACAGCTTCAACACCACGCTGCGCGCCAAAGGCTTCGACCTCTCGGCCCAGCTCTACGGGGTGCAGGGCAACGACGTGTTCGACTTTCGCAAGTTCTCGCCCAGCGGTCAGCTCCAGCGCTGGACGCCCGACAACCCGACCAACGCCTACCCCAGCGTGAACTCGAACCGCGCCTACTACGGCTCCGACTGGTTCGTGACCGACGGCTCCTTTCTGCGCGTGCAGAACGTGACGCTGGGCTACAACTTCAAGTCCAACCTCATCAAGCACGTGGAGACGCTGCGGATTTACTTCTCCGGCAACAACCTCTACACCTTCACCAAATTCCACAAGGGCTTCGACCCCGAGGTGCCGGCCAACGGCCAGCAGTACGGCTCGTACCCGCGCCCCCGCGCCTTCTCGCTGGGCTTGAACATTGGCATCTAATCACCGGCATTCTCATTCCCACCATGAAACTCCTCCAACAACTAGGTCTGGCCGGGGCGCTGCTTTTGTCGGCCGGCTGCTCGCTGCAGGAAGACCCCTACGGCTTCGTCTCGCAGGGCAACTTTTACAAAACCGAGGCTGATGCCAACGCGGCGCTTATCTACGCCTACGCCATCCTGCCCGAGATTGAGTACTACGCACGTGGCTTCATCACCGTCACGGAGCTGCCCACCGAAGACATCACCCTCAAGCCCGACGCCGGCGCCAGCAACTTCGAGTTCGACCGCCTGGCCGTGCGTGCCGATAACACGGACCTGACCACCACCTGGCGCTACGCCTACATCGGCGTGAACCGCGCCAATGCGGTGATTGCCAACGTGCCCGGCATCAGCAACATGGCCGAAGCCAACCGCAACGAGCTGGTGGGCGAAGCCTACTTCCTGCGGGCGCTGCACTACTTCAACATCGTGCGCCTGTTTGGCTCGGCGCCGCTGCGTACTGCGCCCGTCACCTCGCTCAGTCAGACCGACGCGGCCAAGGCATCTATTCAGGATATCTACAACCTGATTACCAGCGACCTCAAGCAGAGCATCGCCCTCACCGACCTGACCCGCCGCGACGGCCGCGCCAATCGCGTAGCCGCTTGGGGCCTGCTGGCTAAAGTGGACGCCACCCTAGCCTCAGCCAAGCTGACCGGCACGCCCGGCTACGACTTCGTGACCGACGCCACGGGCCTATACGCCGAAGCCAAGACGATGGCCAACAGCGCCCTCGGCGCCTCCGGCTACGGCCTCTCCGCCAACTTGAAGGACATCTACGACGTGACCAAAAAGAATGGCCCCGAGCACATTTTCGACGTAGCCGTGGACCGCACCGGCCTGTCGGAGGGCAACTACTCGAAGCTGCCGCTGATGTTTATCCCCTACATTGACGGAGCCACGTTCACGCTCAGCGACGGCACTCCCGTAAAGTCTGGCTACAACCACTTCCTCACCGAAGGCGCCCTCTACAACAGCTTTGACCCCGCCGACAAGCGCAAAATTGAGCTCATCCCGAATACCGTGACCGTGGGCACCGCGACGCGCACGCTCGGCATCACCGACTACAGCCGCCCCTTCACCCGCAAGTACCTCGACCCGCAGCAGGTGGGTGAGCAAACCAGCGCCAATACGCCCGTGCTGCGCTACTCCGACGTGCTGCTGCTCTACGCCGAAGCCTGCGGCCCCACCACCGACGGCTACACCGCCATCAATCGCATCCGCAGCCGCGCCAACATCGCGCCCCTCACGCCAGGCCTGAGCGCCACGGCCTTCCGCGACGCCGTCATCCAAGAACGGTCCTGGGAACTGTGCTTCGAAGCCAACCGCCTGTTCGACCTACGCCGCACGCACAAAATGGAAGAAGTGCTGGTACGCCAGTACGGCAAAACCATCACCGGCGACCCATACTACTTCCCCATCCCGACGCGCGAAGTGGACCTGAACGCGCTGCTGTAGAACCGGGTGGCTTGTAGCGTGGACTCTGCGAGTCCGCGCCTGGGCTAACGTCCCGGCAATGCGCGGACTCGCAGAGTTTACGCTACATCCCTCTCCGCGCGACCACAATCCAAATCTAAAAATCCCACCAATATGAAATCCCTAAAAATTACCCTACTAACTGCTGGCGCGTTTGCCAGCTTCCTGGGCGGCTGCAAGCAGGACCCGTTCAAAGACATCGTGAGCAACGAGCGCGCCATCACCGATTTCGTACTTGATAAAAACCAGATTGGCGTGGCCGAAATCACCCGTACCGCCGACATGGGCAAGGTGATAGTGTACGTAGTGCCTGGCACCGACCTGACCAAGGTGATGCCACGCATCGAAACCTCCTACCACGCCGAGGTGAGCCCCGGCTCGGGCCAGCCCACCGACTTCTCAGGCACGAACCGGACTCGAACCTACAACGTCACCTCGCAGTCGGGTGAAACCCGGCCCTGGACGGTGGAAATCCGGGACTACGTGTCGGATTTGGACGGAACGTGGTCGGTAACCAACCTGCAGTTTCAGTACTTCATCGGCGAGGGCGAAAGCTGGGGCTGGAACGGCACCAAAACGCTGGCCAGCAACATTCCCGACGCCAGCAAGGAACTGGATAACACGCTGACCTTCGCCGTAACCGGCGTCACGGCCGACGGCAAGCTCACGGGTACCTTCAACCACCAGGCTGGTCCCGATGGGCAGTTTGCCAATTTCATGTACGGCGCCACCGACTACAACTACAAGTTCCGCCGCCTGCCCCGCAATCAGGGCACCTGGATGCGCAACTTCGCCGACAATACCATCACCTTCAACCCCGGCACGGCGCAGACCAAAACCGTAGCCCTGGAATTCAGCGCCGACAAACGCTCGCTGAAAATGCCCTTCAACGTGCAGCCTTACGACATCGACTGGAACGGTGACGGCGGCAAAAAGGAGCTCGGCGGCGCCAAGACTTACTGGTACATGCTCCGCAAATAACTGTCTTTAAATTACTTAAATCACCGCGCAGGAGCGGCTCCGGTGCCCCCGTGGGCCGCTCTTGTTTTCTGGCTGGCATGGCTTCTTCCTTTTTCAAGTACTACCTGTTGGCAACGCTCGGTTTGGCAACTAACGCCGCCGCCCAATCAGCCAAGGTGCTGCCTTATTTGAACAGCATTTCGGGCACCAAAACCCTGGCCGGCCAGCACAACAAGGAGCCCAACGCCGAGCCGACGAAGTGGACGGACTTCATCTATAGAACCACCGGCAAGTACCCCGCGCTGTGGAGCGGCGACTTCCTGTTTCAGCAGGAAAACATCGACAACCGCTGGAAAATGATAAAGCAGGCGCGCAAGCAGTACCGCAAGGGCGCGGTGGTGAACATCATGTGGCACGCCTGCCCGCCCGGTCCTGGCGAGCCCTGCGCCTGGGACCCCGGCCTGCTCAACCAACTGCTCACCGATGCGCAGTGGCAGGAACTCACTACCGACGGCACGCCCCTGAATAAGGCCTGGAAAGCCCGCATGGATGGCATTGTGGTGTATCTGCAGTACCTGAAGGACCACAACGTGGAGGTGCTTTTCCGGCCCTTGCACGAGATGAACCAAGGCAAGTTCTGGTGGGGCGGCCGGCCCGGCCCGAACGGAACCGCCCGCCTCTACCAAATCACCCATGACTACCTGCAGAAAACCAAGGGCCTGACCAACCTCATTTGGGTGTGGGACATGCAGGATATGAGCCGCGACTTTGCCCAATACAACCCCGGCGAAGCCTACTGGGACGTCTTCGCCTTCGACGTGTACGACCAGGGCTACAACAAATCGTGGTACGACTACATCCTGCCCATTGTGGGCTCGAAGCCCATGGCCATCGGCGAGTGCGCCACCCTGCCGACACCGGAAATCCTGGCAGCGCAGCCCCGTTGGACATTTTTCATGAGCTGGGCCGAACTGGTGCAAGAAAAGAATTCCGTCGAGGCTATCAAGCGCATTTACGACGCGCCGCAGGTGCTGACGCGTGATGAACTGCCGAAGTGGTAGCCGGGGATGAGGTAATACGGCTGCACACGAATATGCAACCCGCTATACAACAGCTATGAACAACTGGAAAGGGCTGCTCCTTGGGCTGCTGGCATGGCTGGCAGCCCCGGCGAGCTACGCGCAAAAAATCATCAATTCAGCGAAGCTGACCACCGCGTCGGTGCGTGAGTACGAGAAGGCCGAGTGGGAGATTACGCTCAATTCGGCATTCAAAAACCCGTACAATCAGCAAGAGGTGAGCCTGGATTTGGTGCTGACCGCGCCGAACGGGCTGCCGGTGGTAGTGCCCGCTTACTGCGAGCAGAACGCCGCGCCGCTCTCGCGTTGGAAGGTGCGGTTTGCCCCGCAGATGCTGGGGGCGTATACTGGCTTTTTTCGGCTGACCAGCAAGGCGGGCACGGAGGAATCGACGGTTAGCTCTTTCACGGTCGTGGCGGGCAAGAAGCCTGGTTTTCTACACAAGAATGACCTGTACACCTTTCGGTTCGATAACGGCGAATTGTTCCGCGGCATCGGGGAGAACGTAGCCTGGGAATCCCGCTCGTTCGAGGACCAGAAGTTTACTTACAACTACCTGCTGCCCACGCTGGCGAAAAACGGAGCCAACTTCTTCCGCACTTGGATGTGCTATTGGAACCTGCCGCTGGAGTGGCAAAAGGTCAGTTCCACGAAGCGCTACGTCAACTCCACCGACTACTTCCACCCGGGCGCCATTAAGCGCATGGACGAGTTGGTGCAGCTCACCGATTCGCTGGGGCTGTACTTCATGCTCACGCTGGACTGGCACGGGCATTTGATGGAAAAAGGCGGCTGGCGCAACAGCCCCTACAACCAGGCCAACGGGGGCCCGGCCCGCACGCCCACCGAATTTTTTACGCTACCCGCCGCGCAGCAGAAGTATAAGAACAAGCTGCGCTACATCGTGGCCCGTTGGGGCTACAGCCCCAACATCGCCGCCTGGGAGTTCTTCAACGAGGTGGATAATGCCGTGTACACGCAGCAGGACAGCCTGCTGATTCCGCACGCCGCCGTGACGCACTGGCACGCCGAAATGAGCCGATACCTCAAGGACATCGACCCCTACCAGCACCTCGTTACGACCAGCATCTCGCACCGCGACATCGTGGGGATGAATTCTGTGCCGTATTTCGATTTCAACCAGAAGCACATCTACAAGCACACCGAGAAAATTCCGGCCATCTACCCCGACTACATCCAGACATTCGGCAAGCCCTACGTGGTGGGCGAGTTCGGCTATCGCTGGGAAGATGCCAACCCGGCCTACAAAGACAGCTTCAACTACGACTACCGGCGCGGGCTCTGGTACGGTTTGTTCAGTCCCACGCCCGTGCTGCCGATGACGTGGTGGTGGGAGCTCTTCGACGACCAGCAGATGACGCCTTACTTCCGGGGCGTGCGCGAAATCAGCGACCGGATGCTGGCCGCCGGCCACGGCGACTTTGAGCCCTTCGACGTGGCCAGCGACGTGGTACAGAGCTTCGGCCTGCGCTGCGGCAATACCTACTTCGTGTACCTGCTGAACAATACCGCCGCGTCCGTATCCCCGGCGGTCGCTTTCCCCGCCGCTGGGACCAAAAAGCTGGCCGCCCAGTCATTCGACCCCGCCACCCGGCAGTACCAAAAGCTGGCCGGCCTGGGGCGAAACGACCAGCAAATCACCCTGCCCGCCCTCACTCTGGGGCCGCAGCAGGAGCGGGTGCTCATCATCACGGCCGGAGGCAAAGCCCGCGCTTTGTGAGCAATGGCATGAGCAGATGGACGAATTATTTTAACGATAGTAAGCCGGCGGTGGTGGGCCGCAGGCTTCGCTTGGGTTGGCTGCTCGTGGGGATTGGGGCGGGCCTGTTGCTGCAACAACCCGCAGCCCACGGGCAGCAGCCCAAGCTTAATTACGGCCTGGCCCGGCCGCAGGACCCGGCCACGCTGCCCCGGGCGCAAGCGCCTTACCTGCCGCCCACGCGCCGGCCGAAAGTGCCGCCACGCACGGTGCTGGCTGCCGCGCCCGATGGCCGGCTGCGCCTCACCCAGGGCTGGGAAATGGCCGCGGCGAATGACGTGCCGGCGGCTGGCGCGGCTATCAGCCAAGTCGGTTTCCGCAGCGGCAGCTGGTACAATGCTACCGTACCGGGAACCGTGCTCACCACGCTAATCGACCAGGGCGTGTACCCCGACCCTTACATTGGGCTGAATAACCTGCGCATTCCTGACACGCTAGCGCGCCAGCCGTGGTGGTATCGCATCGCGTTTCGGGTGCCGGTTGCCAAGCGCAAGCAAAGCGCCTGGCTGACGTTTGCGGGCGTCAATTACCAAGCGGAAGTGTGGCTGAACGGCCAGCGGCTGGGCACCATCAAGGGCGCGTTTCGGCGGGGTGAGTTTGAGGTGTGCCGGTGGCTGAACCCCACCGGCGAGAACGTGCTGGCGGTGCGAATTCTGCCGCCGCCGCACCCGGGCATTCCGCACGAGGAATCGGCCCGCACCGGGCAGGGGCCGAACGGCGGCGCGCTGGCCGGCGACGGGCCCAGCTTCATGGCCTCGGAGGGTTGGGACTGGATGCCCGGCATCCGCGACCGCAACAGCGGCATCTGGCAGGACGTGCAGCTGCATTTCAGCGGCCCCATTACCCTGCACGACCCGCAGATTATCACCCACCTGCCGTTGCCCGATACGACGCGCGCGTCCGTTACCGTGCGCGCCACGCTGCACAACGCCAGCCGCCAGCCGCAGACGGTGGCTGTGACCGGCCAGCTCGAAGGCCAGACTTTCCGCCAGATTGTGACGGTGCCCGCGCTCGGCGATAAGCTCGTAGTTTTCAATCCTGCCAGGTTTGCTCCGCTGCGGCTGAACCAGCCGCGTCTGTGGTGGCCCAATGGCTACGGCCGGCCCAATCTCTACACCATGAAGCTAAGCGTGGCGGCCGGTAATCAGCCCTCGGACCAGCAGACGGTGCGCTTTGGCGTGCGCGAGCTGACCTATGAAATGACGGTGGACATGCCGGTGGGGGAGGGGCAGCGGGTCGAGTTCAACCCACTGCGCTCGCCGGCGGGCCAGCTGCTGTTTGACAACGTGAACCGCCGTGAAGTCGCTCCCGAGGTCGCCGTGGCTCGCCTGAGGCCTGGGGCTGACCAGCGCGCTTTCACGCCCGTAGCGGAACCGGCGGCCGCGCCTTACCTCGTGCTGAAGGTGAACGGCCAGCGCATTTTCTGCCGGGGCGGCAACTGGGGCATAGACGATGCCCGCAAGCGCGTGTCGCGGGCGCGGCTGGAGCCTTACTTTAAGCTGCACCAGCGAGCGTACCTCAACATGATTCGCAACTGGACCGGCGAGAGCACCGAGGAAGAATTCTTCCAACTGGCCGACGAGTACGGCATGCTGGTGTGGAACGACTTCTGGCTCTCAACCCAGGGCTTTAACATCGAGCCGACGGATAACGCGCTGTTCATGGACAATGCCACCGACGTGGTGCGGCGCTACCGCAACCACCCGAGCATTGCCCTCTGGTGCCCGCGCAATGAGGGCTACGCGCCCGTCGCCCTCGAAGACCCCCTGGCCCGCCTCATCGCCACCGAGGACGGCACCCGCTACTACCAGCCCAATTCGCGCAACTTAAACCTGCGCACCAGCGGCCCTTGGAACTACTTCACCGACCCGGCCGAATACGCCCGGCGCCTTGCCCAGGGCTTCACCACCGAAATCGGGACCTTCTCCGTGCCCGAGGCCCGCACCATCCGCCAGTTCATTCCGGCGGCCGACCAGTGGCCCATCAACGACACCTGGTACTACCACGACCTGCACGCCGAGCACGCGCAGCCGCAGTACCTGGGTGACGTCACCCGCCTCTATGGGACGCCCACGGGCCCGGAGGACTTCGCCCGCAAGGTGCAGTTTCTCAACTACGACCACCACCGCGCCATGTTTGAGGCCTGGAACGGCCGCCTCTGGCACGATGCCAGCGGCGTGCTGCTTTGGATGAGCCACCCGGCTTGGCCCAGCATGATTTGGCAGCTGTATTCCTGGGACTACGCCACCCACGCCGCCTACTACGGCGCGCAAAAAGCCTGCGAGCCCCTGCACGTGCAATGGAACCTGGACGACCACCAGGCCGTGGTGGTCAACACCACGCTGCGGCCGCTGACGAATGGCAAAGTGGTATGCACGTTTTACGACGTAGCGGGGAAGCAGCTTGCTACCGAAACCCGCCCCGGGCAGGCATCAGCCAACCAGACTACGGCCGTTTTTACACCACAGCTACCGGCCCCGCTGCCCCCCGTGTACTTGCTGCGCCTGCAATTGACGGACGCGGCCGATAAGCTGATTTCTACGAACGACTACTGGCAAAAGGCGACGCCCGCGGGTGATTTTCAAGCCTTCAACGCGCTGCCACCGGTGCCGCTGGCGCCGCGCCTGATTCGGCAGGATGCGGCCACGCATTCGCTTACTTACGAATTGGTGAACCCCACGACTACGCCCGCCGTGGCCGTGCGCCTAACCTTGCTGAGCGACCAACAGCAGCCGGTTTTGCCAGCTTATTTCTCAGACGGCTACTTTACGCTGCTACCGGGCGAACATCGAGTTATCGACGTGCAATACCCGGCTTCGGCCTCGCCCGCCGCTTTGCGGCTGCTTGCTGAAGCATATAACGGCCGCTAACCATTTCGCTCTTCGTGCCATGCGCTTGTCTTCTATGAAAACCTATCATCTTTTGCCCCTGCTAGCGCTACAGATACGGGTGGCCGCCGCTCAACAAGGGAAACCAGCCGTTACGCTGCCCGCCAATCAGGTACGCTTGGCCACCGGACTGCTGGAAGGCGCCACGGCTGCCAGCGGTATTCACGAGTTTAAAGGTGTGCCCTTTGCCGCGCCGCCGGTGGGCAAGCTGCGCTGGCAGCCGCCGCAACCCGTGGCAAAATGGGCTGGCGTGCGCCCGGCCAAAGACTTCGGGCCCCGCGCCATGCAGCTGCCGCTGTATGGCGACATGAACTTCCGCTCCAGCGGCGTGAGCGAAGATTGCCTCTACCTGAACGTCTGGACGCCCGCCAAGTCGGCCCAGGAGCGGCGGCCGGTGTTGGTGTATTTCTACGGCGGCGGCTTCAACGCCGGCGACGGCTCGGAACCGCGCTACGACGGCGAGAGCATGGCCCGCCAAGGCATTGTGGCGGTCACGGTCAACTACCGGCTGGGCGTGTTTGGCTTCTTCGCGCATCCCGCCCTCACGCAGGAGTCGCCGCACCACGCGGCTGGAAATTATGGCTTGCTTGACCAGCAGGCGGCCCTGCGCTGGGTACAGCAGAACATTGCGGCCTTTGGCGGCGACCCAGCCCGTGTTACCATCGGCGGCGAGTCGGCTGGGTCGGTTTCAGTGAGTGCCCAGTTGGCAGCGTCCGGCTCGCGCAACACCTTTCGACAGGCCATTGGCGAAAGCGGCTCGCTGCTGAGCGCCGACCGTGCTCCCGCGCCCCTGGCTGAGGCTGAGCAAGCCGGAGGAACTTTTGCTTCGCAGGTAGGAGCCGCTTCGCTCGATGCCCTGCGTGCCCTGCCCGCGCAGCAGTTGCTGGAAGCGGCTGGCCGGCCCCAGGCTCCCCGCTTCCGGCCGGTGGTGGACGGCTACTTCTTCACCAAAGCGCCGCTGGCGACTTACGCAGCGGGCGAGCAGGTCCGGGTGCCGCTGCTAGTAGGCTGGAATTCCCAGGAAGTCGATTATCACTCGCTCCTGGGTTCGGCCCCGCCCACGCTGGAGAACTACCGCGCCGCCGTGGAAAAGCTTTACGGCTCCCGCACCGCCGAGGCCCTGCAACGCTACCCAGCCGCCACCGATGCCGAAGTTGCCGCCGTGGCCACTGACCTGGCTGCCGACCGCTTCACGGCCTACGCCACCTGGAAATGGGCCGACCTGCACGGCCAAACCAGCGGCCAGCCCGTGTACCGATACCTCTACGCCCACCCGCGCCCGGCTATGACGCCCGCAATGGGGAACGCCACGGCCGGCCTGGCCGGCGGGGTGGTGCAGCAAGACGCTACCGCGCCCAAAACGCCTCCCCCCACCGGCGCGGTGCATTCGGCCGAGATTGAATACGCGCTGGGTAATCTGGCTACCAACAAGGTGTACGCTTGGACGCCGGCCGATTATGAGCTCTCGAAAACCATGCAGGCCTACTTCGTCAATTTCATCAAAACCGGCAACCCCAACGGCGCGGGCCTGCCTGTCTGGCCCGCCGCCAACCGCCCCCCCACTGGCCAAATCCTGCGCCTCGACCTTACCACCCAGGCCGTGCCGGAGCCTAACCGGGCGCGCTACGAATTTCTGGACCAATCAATTACCAAGTAATGCTCCTGATGGAAACGCTGAATACCCAAAAAGAAACGCTTTTTCAACAAGTAGCTGACCAGCTACAGGCGCAGGGCCTGCGCATCAGTCAGCGCGATGAGTCGCGCCCCTGGGGCGGCTTTTTTGTCATCGACGAAGCCCAGGCCCAGCAATTCGCCGACACGTATTTCAATGGCTTGCCGGTGGAGACGCTGCGCATTGCTGGCCAGCTCAGCCCCAAGATGCTGTTAGTTGCCCCGGAGGCGCGCCTGAGTTGGCAGTACCACCACCGGCGGGCCGAAATCTGGCAGGTGGTGCAGGGCCCCGTGGGCGTAGCCACTAGCGATACCAATGCTGAAGGAGAGGTGCAGTCGTACGCGCCGGGCCGCCGGATTATCCTCCGCCAGGGGGAGCGCCACCGCTTGGTAGGCTTAACGGGCTGGGGCGTGGTAGCCGAAATCTGGCAGCATACTAATGCGAACCAGCCGTCGGACGAGGAGGATATCGTGCGCGTGCAGGATGACTTTGGACGCTAGGTCCTGTCCGAAGTACATCTCTTATTAAAACTGTACTTGGATGGTGAGCTTGGTTTCTAGGTCAGAATAATTAGACTACTTAACTAGTGGTCAGTAGTGTTGGAACTTTTTGAGAAATGCCCTGGGCCATGTTCTGCACAATGTACATGGCTGTGGCCCGCTGGAATACTACGGTTCGCAGCTGTACCTGGCTTAGAGGCGCGCTCCCTTCACCGGTCCCACTGCGGTCCCTGACCCAGTGCACACACGTAATGCTCCCGGACCGGGGGCAAACCGGGGGCAGAAATGAAAATTGCCCCCGGTTTCTAAGAATATCAGTGCCGAATGCTGCTTGCAAATGGGGGAGTGCTTTCGGTAAAAGTGCCGTAGTATCAACGGCGCCGGCATGTAGTGGTATGGACCGGCAAATGACTGTTCCCAGGAGGGAGCGCTAATATATAAAATGCCCTTGCAAATCGTGGATTTGCAAGGGCATTTTTGCTGGTGTGGCCGACTCATGAAATGCTCAGTGAGAATGCGTGTTCAAGAGACATTTTACACACCTGCTTCTTGTGAAGTGCCCTTCGGTTTGCTGAGAGCAATACGCATTAAGAAACTCCTCGCTGCATTGCTCTTAACGGCCTAATTAGAGGTGCGATAGTGAATCGATAAAGAATTATGCTAAACGCCTCAAGAGGTACGGGCCACTGACCAACGTTTTGGCGGGCAATTGGAAAAAATAGCGCCCCAAGCGGTTCAAACGGGCAAAACGAACCGGTGTGAGTTGAGCCAGGCTCGGGTAACACCAGTGGAGCCGTGGCCTGTTGGCGTTGTGAGGCCGGTTGCGCGTAGACCATGTTTCAGACGACTGCGTTGGTGACCGCGTTGAGGGAGTGCGCGACTGCTTGCCGCGCCTCTTCCTGCTTTTGATACAACACCCCGGCGAGCATCAGCGATGGCCGGCGGTGGCGGCATCGAACACGCGGCAGAAGTTACCCCCGCCGAATTTGCCGATTTCCGCCGCCGTAAAACCGGTTTTTAGCAGCGCATCTACCACAGCGTAGTAGAATCCAACCGATTGGTTGGCCCACGCGCCGTTGGTGCGCTCCCCCACGCGGCCGCCCTTTGGGCCCCCACCCGGTCTGCCGGGGCCTCTGTCGCCGGGCGGCGGACCGTCGGCTCGGTTGCCCGGCGTGCCGCCCCCTTGCGGGTCTGGGCCGCCCGGTTTGGGGACGCGGGCGGGCTGGTAAGAAGGTGTC
Source organism: Hymenobacter convexus (assembly GCF_030580955.1). Taxonomy (GTDB): domain Bacteria; phylum Bacteroidota; class Bacteroidia; order Cytophagales; family Hymenobacteraceae; genus Hymenobacter. Next base: position 618,954 of record NZ_JAUQON010000001.1, read on the forward strand.
AGCTTGGTATCGGTGCCGATGCAAACGTGGTCGATGCCGACGACCTCCACCAGGGCCCGCACGTTCTGGGCATACGCCAGCGGCGTATCCGACAGGTGGGTCCACACCCCAATCACGCCGCCCGCGTCGGCTACGAACTTGGCGTGCGCCCGGCTGATGAGCCGGGGTTTCATCATGCGGGCCATGGTAGGATTCGGGCCCAGCTGGGTATCGAGGCCGGTATGGGAGACCAGCACGGGCTTGGTCGTCACGTTGAGCGCGGCGGTTACTGTTTCTACATTGGCGTGCGAGAGGTCGACGAGGATGCCCAGCCGGTTGCATTCGCGAATGGTGTCGGCCCCGAAGGCCGTCAGCCCGCCCCACTGCGCGGGGTTCGTGAACACGTCGCCCAGCGGCACCGAGGCGTCGTGGTCGTGCAACAGGCCGAGGTGGCGCAGGCCCCGGTCGTAAGCCCCTTGCAGCCGCTCCAGCTTACCCTCCAGAAAGTGCCCGCCTTCTACCGATTGGATGACGGTGGGCTGGTGCTTTTGGTGGGCGGCTTGCAGGTCGGCCAGGTTCAGGGCGCGTTGTAGGCCGTTGCGTTTCAGCTGCTGGTCCAGCGCCGTCAGCCCGTTGAGGAACCGCTCGTAGGCGTCGCCGGGGTTCTTCAGCTCCTGGTAGTCAACCGCGAACGTCAGGCAGATGGCCGACAGGCCGGTCTTTTTCATTTCGCCCACGATGTCCAGGTCCGGTCCCGGCAGCTCCGCTTGGGCGAGGGGCACGTCGACGTGGTTGTGGGTATCGATGCCCATTGTAGCGGCCACCAGCGCCGCCACCCGCGGGTCTACCTCGTCGATGGCCCATGCGGACAGGGGGGTGAGCAGCAGCGCGGCGCTGGCTCCGGCGGTGGTGAGTAGAAAGTTTCGACGGGTCCAGGTTGGTTGAGGCTTCATCTGTAGGAGGGGGGCGGCGGGCTGCCGGTCGGAGCGATTGTTTGCTGCCGGGAGGTAAGCCCTGAAATTTTAGGGCAAGAAGCGCCGAAAAGAAACGTCGGCCGCTAAGGTTCGAGTAGCGGGCACTTTTCCCCGACACATTGTCCGGCTTTGCCGACGATAGGGTACCCGCCCACCGATGGAATATTCGGCGCATCCTGCCGGGCAGTGTGCCGGCGGCGCGGTTTTATACACCTTAGTTTCCAGAGCTGTAGTAAGGGGTTGGGGCTGGCGTGGGCGGAACTGGGCCTACCCGTGGCCGTATCGGGCCTGGCATGCTGGGTCGTGAAGCTGCAGAAGCCCATCAGCCGTCGGCGCTGCTGGCGGCCGGGGCTGCGCTGGCGGCCTGGAGGGCTTTCGCCGGGTGGGTGGCGGCTAAAAATGCCCGGGGTGGCGCAGCTTGGTGCCGTCGGCATTGAAGACCAAGGTGCGGCTGAGGTTGCTTTCGCAAGTGGCGGCTTCGTAGGTGATGACGGCGGTGCGGGCATTCACGAAGCGGGCCGCCTGGCAGATTTTCCGGCTCGGGTAATGGTCTATCAATGTGCGGCGCACGCTGGCCGGCAGGGCGCTGAGTTCCAGGGGGGCGCCGGTGGCCTCCACGTCGCCGTCGTTGCTGAACCGAACCAGCTGCACGGCCTGGCTTTGGGTGAAGCTGGCCTGGTACAGGCCCTGCGTCCTTTTCCACCGCACTTGGGTCGCAAGCGGGTAGTGCTGCTGCAAGGCCACGAAGGCCAGCGGCGGCACTCGGTCGGGGGAGATGAGTTGGGCCTGGCTGCCACCGGCCAGCAGCAGGGCCGCGCACAGCAAGAGGAAGGTTTTCATAGCGAGAGAGGGCCCTGATGGCAACGGTAAAGGTCCCGCGTCGTCTCGGGTTAGTACATGACGCCAGTCAAAACAAGCCCCTGATTATGGTCATGTTAGCCCGGTAAAGCGCGCTGAACAACAAGGACGTGTGACCACACGGGGTGGCCGCATTGGCCTAAGCCGGTTCCTGCACCCCAGCGTTGCCGAAACCGTTGCCACCCACGCCTTCCCGCCGGTGCTCACCTTCAAGCTGGCCTAAGCCAATCGGCGAGTTTGCCTGGCCGAAAACAACAACGCCCGACTGGTTATTCAGCCGGGCGTTGTCGTTTTCAAGCCTGAAATACCGCTGCCATTTCATCACAAGGGCATCGGCTGGGTGCGTGCGAAGTGCATCGCGCTGCCGACGTTTTACTTACTGCAGCGGGGCGCCGGCGTCGGCGTGCAGCCAGTCAATGCCCTTGCGGAGCCAGCGTTGTGAGGTTTCCTCGGGTGAGTTGGGCTCGGGTCGGAGATTGTAGTGCCACTCGGCCTGGGGCGGCAGGCTCATGAGGATGCTTTCGGTGCGGCCGCCGGTTTCGAGGCCGAAGCGGGTGCCGCGGTCGATGGCCAGGTTGAACTCGGCGTAGCGGCCGCGACGCACCAGCTGCCAGTGCTTCTCGCGCGCGGACCAGGGCAGGGCGCGGGTGTCGTGGATGATGGCCTGGTAGGCGCGGCCGTACACTTCGCCCACGTCCTGCACGAAGGCAAACAGCTCCTCAAACGAGCCGTCCTGGCCCACGGTGAGGCGGTCGAAGAAGAGGCCGCCCACGCCGCGGGTTTCCTGGCGATGCGGCACGTAGAAGTACTCGTCGGCCCAGGTTTTGAAGCGCAGATAGTAGTCCGGGTGGTGGCGCTCGCACACCTCCCGAATCTGCTCATGAAACCGGCGGGCCTGCGCCACGTCCACGTAAATGGGCGTCAAATCGAGCCCGCCGCCGAACCAGGCTTCGCCGTTGCCCGCCTCGAAATAGCGCACGTTCATGTGCGAGATGGGCACGCGCGGGCTGCGCGGGTGCTGCACCACGCTCACACCGGTGGCAAAGTAACGCCGGTCGGGCAGCTGCAGCGACTGCGCCACCTTTTCCGTGAGCCCGCCCCACACGGCCGAGAAGGCCACGCCGCTTTTTTCCAGCACTTCGCCGTCCTGCAGCACCCGGGTGCGGCCGCCCCCGCCGCCAGCGTGCTCCCAAGGGGTTTCGGCGAATTTGGTGCCGCTGCCATCGGCCAGCTCCAGCCGGTAGCACAGCCAGTCCTGAAAATGGCGCATCCAGTTTTCCACGATGGTGCGCGGGGGGGCAACGGCGAAATCAACGGAGGTATTCATAGTGAATGAGAATTGAAAAATGTGCTGAACGTCATGCAGAGCGCAGCGAAGCATCTCGCTTGGGACAGTAATCAGTGATTAGTGGTAGCACGCGAGATGCTTCGCTGCGCTCTGCATGACGTTCGTCTGAGTGATTATCTAGCTGGAGGCTAAACCCACGGAATGGTGTGATAAACCGAGCGGACGCTGGCCGCCTGCTGCGGCTCCGGGTGCTGCGCGCAGCGGGCACAGCAGGCTTCCTTGGCCGCATTGTAGCCGAGGGCGCGAAGCATCAGCACCGGAATCTGGGTGTGGTAAGCGCGCGTTTTGGCGTAGCAGCTGGCGAAGTATTCCACCAGCTGGCCGGCATTGGTGGGCGCGATAATGAGCAAATCGGCGTGCTCGCGGGCACAAAACTCATCGACGCCTTCCAGCCGAGACTCGTCTTCAACCAGGTGCTGGGTGACCGGGGCGGCCCAGGCCAGCTGGGTGGCGGCCGCCGTGAGGGCCTGCTTCAGGGGGCGCCGCTGGGGCCGGTCGAGGGGCGCGTAGAACTGTACCAGCTCCAGCGGCGCCGGGAAAGCGCCCGCCAGGCCCGAAAGCCGGCGCAGGACGCTTTTATCGAGCAGCCCAAATTCAGCGGAAAAGACCACGCGGCGCGGGAGCGAGCGCCGGCCCGGCGGCACTACCAGCACCGGGCAGGCCAGCCCCTCGGCCACCGACGCGGCGTGCGTGCTGGGGGTGGCCTGGTGGCAGCAGTCGATGTGTTCGAGGCTCATCACCACCAAGTCGGCGGCGCAGCGCACGGCTTCGGCCTGCACATGCTCGGGCAAAGTGCCCGCCAGCACCCGGTAGCGGTAGCGAATGCGGCGGCCATCCTGGCGGGTGAGCTGCTGGTAGCGCAGGCGCTCCACCAGGCTGCGCAGGCGCTGCTCCTCCGCGGCCAGCGTGGCGGGCGCATCGGCAGAAGCACCGGGGAGGCAGTGCAGCAGCACTACTTCGGCGGGCCAGCGCACGGCCAGCTTGTTGGCGTAGGCCAGCGTAGGTTCGGCCGCGGCGGTCAGGTCAAGCGGAACGAGGATGGTTTTCATGAATTTGCAGTAAAGCCTGAGATGAGGAATGAAAAAATCAAAAGCTAGTGGCACACATGCACGGTAGCCGGTTGGGCAGCGCTGGTTTTGAGCGTAGGAGAGCCTAGGTGCGGACTTAGGTAGGGAATGCCCAGGCCCAGCCCGCGCACGATGAACAGCACCGCCAGCCCCGACGCGGCGTAGGGCACCACCCGGCGCATGCGCCCGCGCCAAACCAGCGGCACCAACTGGCCGCTCAGCGAAAGCCCGAACATCAGCGGCAGGGTGCCCAGCCCGAAGCAGACCATGTAGGCCGCCGCGGCCGCCACGCCCGGCGCACTCAGGGCTCCGGCCAGCGCCAGGTACACGAGGCCGCAGGGCAGCAAGCCATTCAGCACACCGGTGCCATACAGCGCTGGCCCGGAAGCCTGCTGAAACAGGCGGCCCAGCGTGGTTTTCACCCAAGCCAGCGGCCGGTTCAGTCCCAGGAAACTGGCAACGCGGCCGGTGTAGCGCTCTGGCACCGCCACCAAGAGCAAAATCAGTATTCCCGAGGTAATGGACAGGCTTTGCTGCGCGCCGGCCAGGCGCAGGCCGTGGCCCGCTAGGCCCGCCCCGGCCCCCAGCGCGGCGTAAGTGGTGACGCGGCCCAGATTATAGAGCAGCCGCCCGCCGGCGTAGCGCAGCGACGACGCTTCTGCCCGGCCCGGCAGTGCCAGCGCAATGGCTCCGCACATGCCCACGCAGTGGAAACTGCCCAGCAACCCAAACAAAAAGCCAGCCCAGAGCATGTTTTACGGAATAACGGTGAGTTCCTGGTCGACGAAATAGGCCTGCCCGCCCGCGGTGAAATCGAGGCGCACGCGCCAGTAGCCGGGCCGCATTTGGCGAGTGTTGATGCGCTGCTCCAGGTCGGCGGTGGGCCGCAGGGGCAGCGCGAAATCCAGCTTTTGGTCCGAAGGCCGGAAGAAGTGTATCTGGCCCTGCACCGCTTGGCTGGCCAGCGTGGCGGGCAGCTGCAGGGTGAGAACCTGGGCGGCCCCGTCGTAGCGCAACCGCACAGGTGCGGGCAGCGCGGCGGTACGCGCCACTGTTTCCATGCGCTGCTGAAAAGCCAGTTCCTGCTTGTAGTAGTCGGTGCTCACCAGCTCCACGTTGGTGCGCATGGCCTGCTGCACCATGCTGCCGATGTAAACCGCAAACAGCACGAAAGTGGCAATGATGGCGTAGGGCCACAGGTTGCGCTTAGAGGTGGTAGGGGCGGAGGTGGTCATGGTTTAAAGGATTTGTCAGCACATCATGCAGAACGAATCAGAACGGTCGCTGAACGCAGTCGAAGCATCTCTACTGCTTCGTTGAATCGATTGAATTACTTGCGCAGTAGAGATGCTTCGACTGCGCTCAGCATGACGGGCAACTGCCATTGCAAGCCGTTGCTACAGATTCGCCACTGGTTTGCCTGTTGACTGCTCTTTTTCGCCCTGCGCCGGCTTGGCATTGGCGGGGTGCGTGCCGTGCAAACTGAGGGCGTAGGATGTTACCTGGAGAATCTGTTTGCCGGAAAGCTTGCCCTTCCAGGCCACCATACCCTTGCCGTTCACGCCGAATTTGATGGTTTTGTAGACGTGGTTTAGCTCGCCGCCGTGCAGCCAGTAGTCGTCGGTCAGGTTGGGGCCTACTTTGCCTTCGGCGTTGGCGCCGTGGCAGGGGGCGCAGTTGGTGGCGAAGATGCTTTTGCCGCTGCTCAGGTCGGCCGGCGCGGTGAGGGCCGTGTAGGTGGTCACCTGATTGGGGTCGTCGGGCGTGGCGGCGATGAGCAGGGCGGCCTGCTGCATTTCGGCGGCGTATTCGGCGCCTTGCAGCTGGCCGGTTTTCAGCACGTGGTAGTATGTCACGTAGCCGATGGCGAAGACGATGGTGGCGTAGAAACCGTATTTCCACCACGGCGGCAGGTCGTTGTCGAACTCGTGGATGCCGTCGTAGTCGTGGTCCAGCAGTTCGTCGCGCACGTCGCCCCGCACCAGGCGGGCGTCGCCCACCAGCAGGCCCAGCACGCGGCCGCTCCAGGTGTCGTGCACCGTGGGCAGGGCGTATAGCTGGCGCAACTGCGGCTTCATCCAGCTGAGCAAGGCCACGAACAGCAGCACAAACACCATCAGCACCAGCACCAGTGTGGTCAGCACGAACCAGAGCATGGTCCGCTGCGCGTCGGTGGCCGCGGTAGCGCCGGCTTCGGCCGCTTGCGCCAGGGCCGGGCGGGCGGCCAGCAGGGCCAGGCCGGCCGCGAATAAGGCTAAGCGGAGCGGTTTCATGCGTACACTTCTTCTGGCGTGGCCACTGGTTCAGCCGCAACTTCGGCCACGGCGGCGCGAGCGGGCGCTGGTACAGCGGCGGCTTGCGTGGCGCCAGCGGCCTCGGGAGTTGCCGGCTCGGCTGGCTGCGCCTCGGAGCGGCGCTGGGCCGCCGAAGTCACCGAGGCGCCGGTGATGACGGCCATGAGCAGCACCACGCCGGCCGCCCACCATACCACCCAGCTCAGCACCGTGGTGGGTGTGGGGCCAGCAGCCGGAGCGGCCGCTTGGGCGGCGGCCACAAAGCCAGTGAGCAGGCCCAGGAAAGTCAGCGAAAGGGAGCGAAGAGTTAGCATAACACGTTGTGGTTAAGGGTGGCTTGAAGGGTTGAGTCGTCGTTGTCGAGCAGCGGCAGCTGGCTCATGGTATCGAGGTGCTGGCGCTTGCTCAGCAGCACGTACACCAGCAGGCCCAGGAAGAAGAGCCCGAAAATGGCCAGGGAGATTATTGGGTAGATTTCGACCCCGGCGATGGATTGCAAGACGTTCTTGTCCATGGTGGTTGGTTTTGGATGGATAAAGCCCGTCATGCTGAGCGTAGTCGAAGCATCTCTACCGCTTCGTTGATTCGGTGTTGATTACTTGCGCAGTAGAGATGCTTCGACTGCGCTCAGCATGACCAGCGGTTTTCTACTGAATGGATGCTGTAGCGGCAGCTGTAGCCTGCTCCGGCTTCACTTTAATGTCGGTGCCCAGGCGTTGCAGGTAGGCAATCAGGGCCACGATTTCCTTGTCGGGCATTACCTCAATGCCTTCTTTTTTCAGGTCGGCCACGATGCCCTGAGCTTGCTTCTGAGCGTCGTCCACAGCCACCTGGTCGAAGCCGGCGGGGTAGGGCGTGCCCAGGTTGCGCAGCACCTTAATCTTGGCCGGCAGGATGCTGTAGTCGATTTTCTGCTCGTACAGCCACGGGTAGGGCGGCATGATGGAGCCCGGCGACATGCTGGTGGGGTCCATCATGTGGTTATAGTGCCAGGAGTGGGGGTATTTCTGGCCCACGCGCTGCAAGTCGGGGCCGGTGCGCTTGCTGCCCCACAGGAAGGGCCGGTCGTAGATGTACTCGCCGGCTTTGGAATACTCGCCGTAGCGCTCGGTTTCGGAGCGGAAGGGGCGCACCATCTGGGTGTGGCAGTTCGAGCAGCCTTCGCGGATGTAGAGGTCGCGGCCCTGCAGCTCCAGCGGCCGGTAGGGCTTCACCGAGACAATGGTGGGCACGTTCGACTTCACCAGAAAGGTCGGAATCATCTCCACCGCGCCGCCGATGAGGATGGCCACCGTGGCCCCCACGGCCAGCTGGAAGGGCCGGCGCTCCAGCCAGCGGTGCCAGTGGCCGCCCTGGGCGTGCGGGTCCTGGGCTTCGGGCAGCAGGGCGGGGGCTTCGGCTGGCTCGTTGGCCAGCAGCGTGCCGGCTTTGGCCGTTTTATACAGGTTGAATAGCAGAAGAAACACGCCGCTCAGGTAGAGCAGCCCGCCGATGCCACGCAGGTAGTACATGGGCACCAGTTGCAGCACGGTTTCGAGGAAGTTGGGGTATTGCAGCATGCCCTCGGCGTTGAACTGCTTCCACATCAGCCCTTGCGTGAAGCCGGCCCAGTACATCGGAATGGCGTAGAACAGGATGCCCAGCGTGCCCAGCCAGAAGTGCGTGTTGGCCAGTTTCGTGGAGAAAAGCGGCGTTCGGTAGAGGCGCGGCCACAGCCAGTAAAGCATGCCGAAGGTGAGGAAGCCGTTCCAGCCCAGGGCGCCCACGTGCACGTGGGCCACAATCCAGTCGGTGAAGTGCGCAATGGCATTCACGTTCTTGAGGCTCAGCATGGGGCCCTCGAAAGTGGCCATGCCGTAGGCCGTGATGGCCACCACGAAGAACTTCAGCACGGGGTCGGTGCGCACCTTGTCCCAGGCGCCGCGCAAGGTCAGCAGGCCGTTTATCATGCCGCCCCAGCTCGGCGCAATCAGCATGATGCTGAAGGCCACGCCCAGGCTCTGGGCCCAGTCGGGCAGGGCGGTGTAAAGCAAGTGGTGCGGCCCGGCCCAGATGTAGATGAAAATCAGGGCCCAGAAGTGAATGATGCTCAGGCGGTAGCTGTACACCGGCCGGCCCGCGGCCTTGGGCAGGAAGTAGTACATCATGCCCAGGTAGGGCGTGGTGAGGAAAAACGCCACCGCGTTGTGCCCGTACCACCACTGCACCAGCGCGTCCTGCACACCAACGTACATCGAGTAGCTTTTCAGGAAGCTCACCGGCATTTCCATCGAATTGACGATGTGCAGCACGGCTACGGTGAGGAAGGTGGCGATATAGAACCAGATGGCCACGTACAAGTGCCGCTCGCGCCGCCGGGCAATGGTGCCGAACATGTTCCAGCCAAACACCACCCACACCAGCGTAATGGCAATGTCGATGGGCCATTCCAGCTCCGCGTATTCCTTGCTGGTGGTGAAGCCCAGCGGCAGCGTGGCCACGGCCGACAGAATAATCAGCTGCCAGCCCCAGAAGTGGATTTTGCTGAGCACGCCCGAAAACATGCGCGTGCGGCACAGGCGCTGCAAGGAGTAGTACACGCCCGTAAAAATGCCGTTGCCCACGAAGGCAAAAATGACGGCGTTGGTGTGCAGTGGCCGGATGCGGCCGAAGGTGGTGTAGGCCGTCCCCATGTTGACTTCGGGCCGGGCCAGCTCGAAAGCCGCCAGCACGCCCACCAGCATCCCGATAATGCCCCAGACGACCGTGGCAATGCCAAAGTCGCGGACAATCTTGTTGTCGTAGAAAAAGGTTTCGATTCCGCGGGGGGGTGGCGGGGCCACGGGCCGCGGCAGCGTGGCCGCAGTAGGTCCTTGTAATTCAGCTTGCATAGGCCTTAGAAGAGTGTTTTTTACTGCTTCAAAGGTCCCGCAGGCCTATTTTCAGGAGGATGACGAAAATCAGGTAGCTGCCTGATTGATTTCAGTAGAAGGTGCTGCCAATGGGCGCTGAATATTCTTATCCTCCGTTTCCTCAAACAACATCCGCACGGCCGGCGTGTAGGTGTCCTCGTACTGGCCCGAGCGCACCGCCCACAGGAAAGCGCCCAAAAAAAGCAGGGCTACCACGAGGCTGATGCTAATGAGCAGGAAAATAATAGTCATGGTTGGGGTGGTGTAGAGACGCGACACTTCGCGTCTCGGCGTTGCACGATAAAAGGGCCAAACGGCGCGGACGCCGAGAAGCGAAGTGTCGCGTCTCTACATCGTTTAGCCAGTTAAAGCCCCCGCCGCCGGGCCGCTAGCCGCACCAGCAGCGTGGCAAACACCATCACGCTGAGCGAGCTGATGGGCATGAGGATGGCCGACGCAATGGGCGTGAGCAGGCCCTGCACCGCCAGGCTCAGGCCAATGCCGTTGTAGCAAAAGGAGAGTCCGAAGGTGGCCAGCACGATGTGCTGGCAGGCGCGGGCGAAGCGCAGAATGGTGCCCAGTTGGCCAAAACTGCTAGCTTCGAGGATGGCGTCGCAGGCCGGCGAGAAGTTGGTGAGCGTTTCGGTCAGGGCAATGCCGACGTCGGCCCGTTGCAAGGCGCCGGCGTCGTTCAGGCCGTCGCCCACCATCACCACCCGGCGGCCCTGCCGCTGCAAGGCTTCAACGAAAGCCAGCTTATCGAGCGGCGACTGTTGGAACCGCAGCTCGGCCCCGGCCCCGAAGTGCTGGCGCAGTCGGGGGGCATCCGCGTCGTTGTCGCCGGTGAGCAGCGCCAGCCGGTAGCGCTGGCCCAACTGCTGCAACAGCGCCGGCAGGTGCTCGCGGTACTGGCTGCGGATGTCGTAGCACCCGGCCGGCTGCCCGTTCAGGGCCACGTACACTTGGCTATTCGCTTCTCCCGGCGCTTTTTTGGAAGCATTGGCTCCGACAAAAGCCGCCGAGCCCACCCGAACCCACGTGCCGCCCACCCGGCCACTGATGCCCTGCCCGAGTGTTTCGGTGTATTCTTCCACCTTGAAATCAGCCGGCCCCAAATGCGCGGCCAGCCGCTGGCTCAGCGGGTGCGTGGAGTGGTGGACGAGGGCGGCCACGCGCTGGGCATCGGCGGGGGAAAGGGCCGGGCCGGAGAAGCTGACGGCGGCGCGGCTGGCATCGGTGAGCGTGCCGGTTTTGTCGAATACCAGGGTGTCGGCACGGCTCAGCGTTTCGATGACGGCGGCGTTTTTCAGGTACAACTTCCGGCGGCCAAGCACCCGCAGCGCGGCGCCCATGGCGAAGGGCGTGGCTAACGAAAGGGCGCAGGGACAGGCAATAATCAGCACCGAGGTGAAGGCGCGCAGGGCCATTTGCGGGTGCTGGGGATACCAATACAGCACCGCGCCCACGGCCAGTGTGAGGGTGAGGGCCACGAAGTAGCGGCCCACGCGGTTGGCGTAGGTTTCGAGCGTGGGCCGGGTTTCTTTCTCAAAAGCCGGGTTGTTCCAGAGCTGCGTGAGGTAGCCCTGCGACACTTCGCGCACCACTTCCAGCTCCACGGCCTCGCCCACCTGCCGCCCGCCGGCGTACACCACCTCGCCCACGGCTTTGGCTACCGGCACGCTCTCGCCCGACACGAAGCTATAATCAATCAGCCCGGCGCCGCGCCGCAGCACGGCATCGGCGGGAATGATTTCCTGGTGGCGCACCCGGATGTGCTGCCCGGCCTGCAGCTCTTTCACCGATACCGACTGCTCGCCGGCTTTGGTGAGCAGGGTCACGGCCACCGGAAAGTAGGAGGTGAAGTCGCGGTCGAAGCGCAGGGCGTCGTAGCTGTGCTGCTGCACCCACTTGCCGATGAGCATGAAAAACACCAGGCCCGTGAACGAGTCGAAGTAGCCCGGCCCGCGCTGCGTGAGCACGTCGAACACGCTGGTGATGAAAAGCGCCGTGAGGCCGAGGCAGATGGGAAAATCGAGGTTGATGTAACGCTGCCGCAGCCCCTGCCAGGCCGACTGATAAAAGCCGCGCGCACTCACCAGCAGCACCGGCAAGGCCAGCAGCAAACTCAGCCCGCCGAAAACCCGCCCAAACAGCGCGTGCAGGCTTTCGGTGAAGGAAAAGTAGTCGGGGAAGGCCAGCAGCATCACGTTGCCGAAGCCAAAGGCCGCCACGCCCAGCTGGTAGTACAGCGTGCGGCTGGCCCGGTGGGGCTGCGCGCCCAGCTCGGCCAGCGTAATCTGCGGCTCGTAGTTGAGGGCGGCCAGCAAAGTCACCACGTCCTTGAGGCTGGTGGCGGCCGGCTGGTAGCTCACCGTGAGCTCCTTGCGCAGGAAATTTACCCGCGACTCCCGAATGCCCGCGTTCAGCTTGAACAGGTTTTCGAGCAGCCAGATGCAGGACGCGCAGTGCATCTGCGGGATGCTGAGCGTGAGCCGGGCCAACGCGGGCGAGCGGAAGGCCAGCAGCTGGCTCTGCACCGATTCCAGGTCGAGGTAGTCGAAGCGGCCGGGCAGTTCCACGGCTTTCACCTTCTGGCCGGCCTGGGCATCGAGCTGGTAGTAGCCGCACAGGTTGCTGGCGTCGAGCAACTCGTACACCGCCTTGCATCCCTGGCAGCAGAAATGCAGTGCGGGCCGGCTGCTTAGCCGGATGGGGTCGTCGGGGCAGTCGTCGCCGCAGTGGGTGCAGGCCACGCGGTTCAGGGTGTCGGGGGCAGCGGTAAGGGGCACGGGCAGGAGGCTGATGGCAGCCCCAAAGCTCCGGTTGGCTTCACCTGCAAAGGCTGATAAAAGTCAGGTGGGAGGCTGATTCATTTCAGCCGTTCTTATCGGCTGGGGCTAAGTAAAAACAGCATAATAGATTTGCCACCGCCCCTGCTAAGATGCTGCACAATGGGGCCTAGAGTGATAATTTGCTATTGCCTGAAGCTATGGGTGAGTATTCGTGGCTGCCGGCCGTTGCAATGATGGAATTATGGTCATCTTGGCCGTGTCATGTGCCTAAAACCTCACTCATGAACCGTAAAACCATTCACTCCTGGCTGCCACTGGCTTTCTTTGCCCTGGTGATGCTCACGCCGTTGCGGCCCATCGTGCTGGGTGGGGTGCAGCGGGGCCTGCTGGCCACCGGGCTCTGGAATGCTGCGCCCGTGGCGCGGACCACTCCGCTGCCGGTGGTGCTGGCTGGCGGCGCTGCCTACCCGCACAATCTGCCGATGGCGACGCTCAACGGGCGGGCTGTCAACCTGAGCGACCTGAAAGGCAAGGTGGTGTTTGTGAATTTGTGGGCCAGCTGGTGCCCGCCCTGCCGGGCCGAGATGCCGGGCATCGAGGCGCTGTACAGGAAAGTAGATAAGTCGAAGGTAGCTTTCGTGATGCTTTCGCTCGATGATGACGCCGCTAAGGCCCGGAAGTTTGTGGAAAGCCAGGGCTACACCTTTCCGGTGTATTTGCGCACTGGCCAGCTGCCCGCACCATTCGACTCCAATTCCATTCCGTCCACGGTCATTCTGGGGCCCGACGGGCAGGTGGCCGCCCGCCACGACGGCATGGCCGAGTACGACACGCCCGATTTTAAAGCGGCGCTGGATAACCTGGCAAAATCGGTGCGGTAGGCTTTCGGTAGGTTTTGGGCACATAAGCTCGCCGCTGAGCCGGGCCACGTGGCCCGAGCCGCTACCAGTGGCCGGATGTGGCCGCGGCAGCGGACCATCAGCGCCTGCTAGCCGGCAGTTTCGCGGGTTCAAAAACCAGCCGGTAGCGGCCACGCGCACAGCGCGGACCCGCCCGATAGGCCACCGCTGTGGCGGCGAAGCACCGGGGCGCACCGGGCATTCTGCCGGGGTCGGAATCGGCTAAATGGGGCTTTTCGCCGTAAACACGGGGAATTTCCTTTTGCCCTATTGCTATGTCACGAACGATAATTGTTTCCAACCGCCTGCCCACAAAAGCCCTGCGCACCGACAACGGACTTGCTTTTCAGCCCAGCGAAGGCGGGTTGGCCACCGGCCTGGGGTCCATCTACCGGGCCAATGGCAACGTGTGGGTGGGCTGGCCCGGCTTGTTTGTGGAAGATGAAGCGGAAGCGGCCTTCGTGACCGAGCAGCTGGCCGCCGACAGCATGGCGCCGGTGTTTCTGACCGAGGCCGAAATCCGCGACTACTACGAGGGCTTCAGCAACGGCACGCTCTGGCCCACCTTTCACTACTTTGCCCAGCTGGCGCTCTACGACGAGGACATGTGGCGCGCCTACGTGGCCGTGAACGAGAAATTCTGCCGGGCCGTGCTGGCCCAGGCCGGCCCCGACGACACCACCTGGGTGCACGACTACCAGCTGCTGCTGCTGCCCGAAATGCTGCGCCAGGCGCGTCCCCAGGCCACTATTGGCTTCTTTCTGCACATCCCGTTCCCCAGCTACGAGCTGGTGCGGGTGCTGCCCTGGCGCACCGAGCTGCTGCGCGGCATGCTCGGGGCCGACCTCATCGGCTTCCACACCTTCGGCTACATGCGCCACTTTCTGAGCGCGGTATCGCAGCTGCTGGGCCTGCCCAACCAGCACGGCCAGATTGAAACGCCCACCCGCACGGTGCTCGTCGATGCCTTTCCGATGGGCATCGACCACCAACGCTACGCCGAAGCCGCCGCTTCCGAAACCGCCGAAAACCACGTGCGCGAGTACCGCGAGGCGCTGAAGGACGTGCGCGTGATTCTGAGCATCGACCGGCTCGACTACACCAAGGGCATTGCCCAGCGGCTGCGGGCTTTTGAGCTGCTGCTGCTGCGCTACCCCGAGTGGCGCGGCCAGGTGAGCCTGCTGATGGTGGTGGTGCCCTCCCGCGACCAGGTGGCGCAATACGCCGATTTGAAGGTGGAAATTGATGAATTGGTGGGCCGCATCAATGCCCAGTACCGCACCATTACCTGGAACCCGGTGCATTATTTCTACCGCTCTTTTCCTTTGGAGGAGCTGGCGGCCTTCTACCGCCTGGCCGAGGTGGCGCTCGTCACGCCCATGCGCGACGGCATGAACCTGGTGGCCAAGGAGTACGTGGCCAGCAAGGCCGACCAGCGCGGCGTGCTCATCCTCAGCGAGCGGGCCGGGGCGGCCCGTGAGCTGTCCGACGCCCTCATCATCAACCCCACCGACACCGGCCAGCTGGCCGAGGCCATGCACGAAGCCCTGGTGATGCCCGAGGAAGAACAAATGGCCCGCATGACCAACATGCAGGCCCTGGTGCGCCAGTACGACGTGTTTGCCTGGACCAAGCTGTTTATGGACCGCCTGGCCTATGCCAAAAGCCAGCAGCAAAACTTGGCCACCACCAGTCTCACGCCCACCGCCGCCCAGCAGCTCAGGCAGGAATACCACGCCGCCGAGCGCCGCCTGCTGCTGCTCGACTACGACGGCACGCTGGCGCCCTTCCACGCCAACCCCCAGCGCGCCCGGCCCGATGAGGAGTTGCGCCTGCTGCTGCGGGCGCTTTCCGACAACCCGCGCAACCGCGTGGTCATCATCAGCGGGCGCGACCGCCAGACCCTGGAAGCCTGGCTGGGCCACCTGCCGCTCGATTTCATTGCCGAGCACGGCGTGTGGCTGCGCAGCCCGGGCGAAGAATGGGCGCTGTTTCAGGAGTTGCGGGCCGACTGGAAGCAGGACATCCGGCCCGTGCTGGAGCTGTACGTGAGCCGCACGGCCGGCTCCTTCATTGAGGAGAAGGACTACTCGCTGGTGTGGCACTACCGCCGCGCCGATGCCGAGCTGGGGGCCAGCCGCGCCCGCGAGCTCACCAGCCACCTCACTTTCATGGCCTCCAACACCAATTTGCAGGTGATGGAGGGCAACAAGGTGGTCGAAATCAAGAACGCCGGCATCAACAAAGGCACGGCCGCGGCCCGCACCCTGGCCACCTACCAGCCCGACTTCATCCTGGCCATCGGCGACGACCGCACCGACGAGGACACCTTCCGCGCCCTCCCGCCCGATGCCTACACGCTGAAGGTAGGCAGCGCGCCCCGCTCGTTGGCGCGGTTCCACGTGAGCGGCACGGCAGCCGTGCGCAGCCTGCTGCGGGAGTTGCTGTAGATGCTGGCATTGAGCCTAAGCCAAAGAAGAACGTCATGCTGAGCGCAGCCGAAGCATCTCTACCGCACAACGCAATCTAATCAATGGGATTAGTCCTGCGGTAGAGATGCTTCGGCTGCGCTCAGCATGACGTGCCTTGGTCTCCTGTTTTTTACCCAAAAATGACCCTACACAAAATTCGGTCTATCCAGCTTTTTGGCGATGCGATACGCGGCATTCATCAGCCCGACGTGGCTGTAGGCCTGCGGGAAATTGCCCCATTGCGAGCCGGTTTTGGCGTCTACGTCTTCCGAGAGCAGTCCCAGGTGGTTGGTGTAGCCGATGAGCTTTTCGAACTCCCGAATGGCGTCGTCCAGCCGGCCCACGCAGGCCAGGGCCTCCACGTACCAGAAAGAGCAGATGAGAAACGTGGTTTCGGGCGTGCCAAAATCGTCGGCGTGGCGGTAGCGGTAGAACAGGCCTTCCGGCGTCATCAGCTCCTTTTCGAGAGCTTCGAGGTGGCGCCGGGCGCGGTCGGAGGCCGGGTCGAGGTAGCCCATGAGGATGAGCTGCAGCGTGCTGGCGTCGAGATGCGGCGAGCCGATGGCGTTGGTGTAGGCGCCCAGCTCTTCGCTGTAGCACTGCTCGATGCGGCGCGCGGCTTCATCGAGCAGCTCGGTGGCCAGGGTTTCCATTTGCTCGTTGCCGAGGGCGCGGGCCGTTTGGCGGGCGGCGTGGGCGCCGGCCCAGTGAAATAGGTAGGTGTAGCAGTGGTACTGCGCCAGGTTGCGAAACTCCCAGAGGCCGGCGTCGGGCACGTCCATGGTGGCCCGAATCAGGTGCAGGGCCTCGTACATGAGGGTGGCGGGGTTGGCCCGCTCGCGGTTCACGAAGCGCTGGTCCACATACAGCGGCAGCAGCGCCACCAGCACCTGGCCGTACACGTCGTTCTGCACGTGGGTGTAGGCGTCGTTGCCGATGCGCACCGGCTGGTTGCCGAGATAACCGGCTAAATCCAGCTCTTGCTCCACCAGCTCCGACGACCCGCTGATGCCGTAGAGCGGCTGGTATTTGCCTTGCACTTTGGTCGAAATATTGGCGATGTAGTGGAAGTAGCGCTCCATCTCCTCAAAATGGCCGATGTTGTTGAAGGCCGTGAGAATGTAGTAGGTGTCGCGCATCCAGCAGTAGCGGTAGTCCCAGTTGCGGGTGCTGCCGGGGGCCTCGGGCAGGCTGGTGGTGCTGGCCGCGATGATGGCGCCGGTGTCTTCGTACTGGTGCATCTTCAGGGCCAACGCCGAGCGAATCACCGCGTCCTGGTGGAAGTTGCCGATGCTCATGTTCTTCACCCACTTGCGCCAGTAGTCGCCAGTGGCACTCAGAAACCGCTCCGCCGTGCTTTCCAGCGGCGCTTCCAGCGGGGCGCCGTAGGTGAGCACGAGGTACTTGGTTTCGTTCAGAACGAAGTCTTCACCGTCGAGCACGTAGGTGAGGGCGATGTTGGTGGTGAGGCGGATTTCTTCTTCCAGGCCCAGGTAAGCAATGTGGTTGGAGCTGCGGCGGTGCGTCAGCGCCTTGCTGCCGTACTCGCCCACGGGGTTGCACACCACGCGCACGCGGGGCGCGCCGGCCAGCGGCTCCAGCTTCCGGACGAACATGAGCGGCTTGTAGTTGCGCTCATACTGCTCGAAGCGCGGCGCGAAGTCCGTGACGCGGTAGCACCCGTCGGCCGTCGTGATTTCGGTGCGCAGCACGTTGGTATTTTCCTGGTAATACTGCTCCGACTCGAACGCGCCGCCGTGGGCCGGCCGCACGCTGAATTCGCCGCCTTTCCGGGTATCGAGCAGGCTGCCAAACACGAAGCTGCTGTCGAAGCGCGGCCAGCACAGCCAGGCCACCGACGTATCGGTGTTGATGAGGGCGAGAAAGGCGCAGTTGCCAATCAGGCCCATGTCATACGTGTGTTTCGTCATCAGGAGGGGCACAAATGAAGCGGTGGCCCACCGGGCCGGCTGCCGGGGTGTACCCCGTTTTTCGGCCAGAGGTTGCCCGCCCCGGTGCCTGAGCAGGGTTCGAAGGCCCGATTGCGCCGTACCTGCTGCGCCGCCAGGCGGCTGCTTTTATCGACTGGCAGGGGGGATGACAACAATCAACCGGCCGGGTAATCACCGTCAGGACATTGGCTGGGGGAGAAGGCGAAATTGGGGTATTGCCCTGGCGCTGTCCCGGCCATTTGCCGGGCTGTGGCTGGCCCATAGCCAGCAGCCCAGGGGCCATGCTGTTCGATTCATCCATCGCCCAACCTGCCTTTTCGATGCAAACCCTGGAAGCCCCCGTGCTCACGGCCGAGCACCTGACCGATGCCGACATCACAGCCGCCATCGAGCTGGTTTTGACCACGCAGCCCGGCCTGGCCACCCAGCCGATAGCCGTGGCTACCCGCCAGGGCATTGTGGAGCTCACCGGCACCGTCGACCACCTGCTGGCCCGGGCCCGCGCCGAGGAACTGGCCCTGGCCGTGCGCGGGGTGCGCGCCGTGCTCAATGGGCTGGCGGTGGCCGCCGTGGCAGTCCCGGACTCTGAGCTCTACCTCAACGTGGGCCGGGCCCTGGCCGACGACCCCACCGCCCGCGACTACAACCTGCGCCACGCCGTGGCCGACGGCACCGTCACCCTCACCGGCACCGTGCAGTGGTGGCCCGAAAAGCAGCTGGCCCTGCGCCTGGTGCAGGGCGTGCGCGGCGTGCGCCGCATCATCGACAGCCCGCTGACGGTGCGCGGGGGCGAGCTGCCAAAAGCTGACGAGGACATCACCACGCAGCTGCGTGAGCAACTGGAATGGGACATTCGGGTGAATAAAAACCAGGTGCAAGTGCGCACCACCGACCGGGTGGTGCACCTGGCCGGGGCCGTGCGCTCGGCCGCCGCCAAAGCCCGCATTGTGGCCCTGGCGGAGCAGGCCGGCGCCGCGCGGGTAGATGCCCGCGCCTTAGTGGTGGCCCGCTCGGTGCTTGCGCCGGTGCCGGAACGGGCCGAATGTGCTCCGCCCGCCGACGCCGACATTGCCCAGGCGGTGCGCGAGGTATTCCGCCGCGACCCGCGCCTCGCGGCCTTTCAGCCGCTGGTGCAGGTGCACGAGGGCGCCGTGACGGTGGCCGGCACGGTGGGCAGCCTGTGCGCCCGCGATGCCGCCGCGGAGGCCGCCCGCCACGTGGTGGGCGTGTGGCAGGTGCACAACCTGCTGAAGGTGCGCCCCGACCGGTTCTGGCCCGACGCCGACATCCGCCAGCGCCTGGCCGATGCCCTGCGCCGCGACCCCTACCTGCACGGCTTTGAGCTGAGTGTGAACGTGCTCAGCGGCAAATCCTACCTCTACGGGCGCGTCGACAGCTACTTCGAACAGGAGCAGGCCGCCGGAGTGGCCGCTGCCATCACGGGCGTGGTGGAGGTCGAAAACCGCATCAGCGTGCCCGGCGACGGTGTGGCCACCGCCGATGCATTGGCCGGCCACCTCACCGGCAACCTGGCCCTGCCCGCGCCGCTGCCACCCGCCTGCCAGGACTGCGACCTGGCCGAACGCATCCGGGCGCGCTATTTCTGGTCGGCCAGCCTGCACGGTCAACCCGTGGAAGTGCAGGCCCACCACGGCCGCGTCAGCCTGACGGGCTTCGTCGATACCTGGCTGGACCGCCACGAAGCCGCCGCCACGGCCCGCGAGCTGGGCGCCCGCGACGTGAATAACCATCTCCGCATTCGCTTCGAGCCGGCGCATTAGCGGGCTCCTTTTTTCTCCATTGCTATGAAAACTGCCGCCTTTGCCAATTACCGGCACCAACATTTCTACGGCCACCCCGGCGCCCCGGACCCCGCCCCCGCCATGAGCGCCGCCGTGCGCCGCGCCAGCCAGCAGGCCGATGCCGCCCTCACGCCCCGCGCCCGGGACCGCGCCAACTACCCGCCGGTTGGCCGGCCGAACCCGGCCAGCCAGGACCGGCCCGCGCCTGACCCCGTCCTGGCGCTTCCTCTCGATTAATGAAGCCTGCTCATTAAACCAGTAGGCCCTGGGGGCGGAGGCGCGGCGCCACTGCCTGCGCGGCAGCCTGTTTCACCGCAGCGGCTGGGCCCGGCTCATTCAGGAAAGCCCCGTTCCATTGCTTCTGCCGCCCGCCGAGGATTGGGGCTATGGAGTGGAATTGAGCAAAACCTCATGCAGCGCACGGCTGCATGTAGTGGGCTGCATAATCAGCTTCTGCTATAGCAAGCCTCCATCCCAACCCTTCACTTTCGCCTGCTTCGTTATGAATCCCACCTTCCTGGTATTGGCCAACTTATCGGATACCGCCCGGCAGGCGGCCCGCCACGCCGCTGCCCTGGGCGCGGGGCTGCACGTGCGCCTGGCACTGTTGCACCTGTTTCACAACCCCGTGCTCGACCCCGACCTGGTGACCCTGACCACCCACCGCGCCCAACGCAGCCGGGCCGAAACCGCCGCTGCCTTGCGCGCCGTGCACCTGTCGGTACCGGCCGAGGTAGAAGTATCCATCGGCACCTTGCCCAATGCCGTGGCCGGGGCCGTGCTGCGCTGCAACCCGCTGCTGCTGGCCATGGGCCTGAGCGCCGAGCACAACCTGCTCGACCATGTGCTGCACAACCAGGCCCTGCCCGCGCTGCGCGCCACCCACCTGCCGCTGCTGCTGGTGCCCGAAGCCGCTCCACCGCCCCGGCGCCCGCGCCGCGTGCTCATCGCCGCCGATGCCGAACCGTTTAAGTTGAACGCAGCCGCTTGCCGCCTGGCGCCGCTGCTGGCTTCCTGGATGGCCTCCTACACGGTGGTGCACGGGCAGGCCCACGCCCAACACCTGGCCCGGGCCGCCCAAATGGCCCTCACCAATGTGCGCCACAGCAGGCTGCTGCCCGCCGCGGCCCCGCTGGACCTCTACGACGAGCCGCTCCTGACGCCCGCCGCCGGCGTGCTGCACGCGTTGGCCGAAACCCGGGCCGACCTGCTGGTGCTGGTTTCGCGGCCCCGCAGCTTTTGGGGGCGGCTGTTTCATCGCAGCGTCACGGCGCGGGTGCTGCGCCACGCCCAGGTGCCCGTGCTATTGCTGCCGGCCGAAGCCCCGGAACTGCCCGGCTGGATGCCGAACATGGGTTGAACGGTCCCCCGCAACTACTCCCGCCCGTCAGGCTAGCACGCGCTGTATCAGTGAAATGTGATGCAACCACTCCCCAAGGCTGGTGGCCCGCATCGCACCCGGCCTGCGCCGCCGATTTTACGTTATCGGCTGCCCGCAAGCTGGGTGGGTTGCGCGAAACCTACTGAGTATCATTCGCTGATATCGAACGAAAAGACCTGATAAAAATCAGCTGCCCGGCTGATTCTCGTCAGGTGTCATTTCCGGATTGATATAAATTTTTGTCTTTCGCCAATCCTCTGTCTTATGCCTACTTCCGTCGATTTCCTGCAGCTTGTATACTGTGCTTCTACTATCACCCCGGCTGTGGGGGCCGGCTGGTGCGTAACGGCCACACCGGCGCTGGTGAAGCAAGCGGCCGCGCCGCTGTATGTGCCAGTGCCCAGCCAGCTGGTAGTGGCCTGGGCCTGAAAGCCATCCGCAAAAGCCAACGGCTCTCAACCTGCCGGCCACTTCTGGTTGCGCTACCAGTTGGGCTGGCGCAGCTTGTCGGCCTGCACCACCCGAATGCCGTGGGCTGTTTGCTCAATCAGACCGTCGTGCTTGAACTCGCTCAGTGTCCGAATCAGCGACTCCGGCGCGATGCCCACCACGGCGGCCAGGTCGTCGCGCGAGAGTTGGATGGCCGCCTCGGGCCCTTGCTCGTGCAGGCGCAGCAGGGTGGTGGCCACGCGGCGGCGCAGCGAGTCGTAGGCCATGCCCAGCAGCTGCTGCTCGCGCTCGTTCACGCGGCCGGCCAGCAGGCGCACAAACTGCTCGCCCACGGCCGGGTGCCGGTGCAGCAGCTGCATAAAGTCTTCCTGCGGAATGTAGAGCAGCACCGCGTCGTCAAGCACCACGGCCGAGTCGCCGTGCGGGCGCTGCTCCAGCAGCGGCAGGTAGCCCAGAAATTCGCCCGGGCCGTATACGCCCGTAATCAATTCCTTGCCGCCGGGCGTGCGGCGCACGGTTTTCACGCGGCCGCTCTGCACAAAGTAGAGGCGCGTGGCCTCGTCGCCCTCGGCGTAGAGTTCCTGCTTTTTGCGTAGGGCGTGGGGCTTGCGGTCGGCGGTGAGGCCCGAGAGGTGGCCCACGCTGGTGGCGTCGTCCAGGAACTGGTGCAGGCCGCCGGGGGCACGCAGGTCGTAGTCGGGCCGCAGCTGGCCGAAGCGCGCCAGCCGGCTGTGGATGGCGCTCAGCAGCTCGGTTTCCTCGAAGGGCTTGGTCAGGTAGTCGTCGGCGCCCAGCTCCATGCCGCGGCGCAGGTCGGCGCGCTCGGTTTTGGCCGTGAGGAAGATGAAGGGCACGCCGGCCAGCTGCGGGTTCTGGCTGAAGATGTGCAGCACGCCGTAGCCGTCGAGCACGGGCATCATGATGTCGCACACCACCAAATCGGGCTTGGTGGCGAGGGCTTTCTCCACCCCGATTTTGCCGTTTTCGGCCGTTAGCACCGCGTAGCCGGCCAGCTCCAGAATCTCGGCCGTGTTTTCGCGAATCAGGTCGCTGTCTTCAATCAGCAGAATGGTTTTCATAAGGGAGGGTGATGGTGACGGTGGTGCCCTGGCCCAGTTCGCTGTCGAGGCGGACGGTGCCCCCCAGCAGCTCCAGGTAACGGGCAATGATGTAGAGCCCCAGGCCGGTGCCGGGCAGGTTGGCCGCGTTGCGGGCCCGAAAAAAGCGCTCGAACAGGTGTTCCTGGTCTTCGCGGGCAATGCCCACGCCCTCGTCCTGCACGCTGAGCGTGAGCCAGCCGGCCTCCGTGGCCGCGCGCACCGTGACGGTGGTGTGGTCGGGCGAGTACTTGAAAGCGTTCGATAGTAAATTAACCAGCACCTTGCGCAGCAGCGAGGCATCGGTCCAGAGCAGGTCCAGCGGCCCAAATTCCTCGCGCACGCGCTGGCCGGACTTGCGCAGGCCCTCGGCGTCGGCCCGGGCCTCGCGCAGCAGCGCGGGCAGCGCCACCTCGGCGGGGTGGGCCGCCAGGCGGCCTTCCTCGATTTTGCCCACCGAGAGAAACTCCTCCAGAATATCGGTCAGGTGTTTCACCGAGGTGCGAATGCGCTCGAGGTGGCGCAGGCGCTTGTCCTGCTGCTCGGCGGTGGGGTATTTTTCGATGAGCGTGGCCGAGGTGAGCACCGCCGTGAGCGGGGTGCGAAACTCGTGCGAGGCCATGCTCACGAAGCGCGACTTCAGCTCGCCCAGCTCCCGCTCGGCGGCCAGGGCCTGGCTCAGCTCCTGGCTGCGCAGCTCCAGCTGGGCCAGGGTGGTTTCCAGGGCGTGGGTGCGGTCGGCCACCTTCTGCTCCAGCTCGGCGTTGAGGCGGGCCACGCGCTTGTTCTGGATGAGTAGCTCGCGCTCGGCGTCTTTCTTGAAGGTGATGTCGATGACGTAGGCCACCACGAACAGTTCCTCGTCGAGGTGGAAATAGCTCAGGCTCACCTCCACCGGAAACTCCGAGCCGTCGCGGCGGCGGGCCATCAGGTCGCGGTTGTGGCCCATGGCCCGCACCTCGGGGTGGGCATTGAAGGACGTGCGCAGCCGTTCGTGGTAGCCGCCAATGGTGGCCGGCACCAGCGCCTCCACGCGCAAGCCCAGCAAGGCGTGCTCGGGGTAGCCAAACACGCTGTGGGCCTTGCCGTTGGCCAGCACAATGGCGCCCGCCCGGTTGCACATGATGATGCCGATGGTGGCGTGGCTCACCACGGCCTCGAACCGGCCCAGGCTCATGGCCAGGCTGCGCTCGGCGGTGTGCAGGCGGTCGGTGTCGGTGAGGCGGGCCACGAAGTAGCGCCGGCCTTCCACCAGCAAGTTGGTGAGTTCAATCGAAGCCCAGAAGAGGTTGCCCGACTGCCGCCGCAGCTCGGTTTCGAACTCGTAGCGCCCCTCGGGGGGCACTTGCGCGCACAGGGCCGCCCACTCCTCGGGCGTCAGGCGCTGGCTGAGCAGGGTCCGGCGCGGGTCGTCGTACAAGGCCTGGGCCGAAGGGTAGCCCAGCAGCCGGTAGCCCGCCTCGTTCACCCGCGTAAACCAGCCCTGCTCCACGTCATATAAGCCCACAAAGTCCTTGGTCTGCTCAAACAGGATTTCCGTGAGGGGATTGTGGTGTAAGTCAGCCGGCATGGGAAGCAAAAATTAATAGCATAAGGCCACGACAAAGAGCCGAATGCGCAAAGCTGTTCATTTAAATCGGCTTTGCTGGGGACGGGCTGCCCCGCCGCAACGACATTTTCAGGCGTGGCCGGTTTATAATCCAAATTTAAGTCAATATAATATATTTATTTGTCTATATTAAACCAGTCGATATCTGCGTTGCCAGCATCGTTGAATTTCGCCGTGCGGGAGCAGAACAATCCCACTTTAGCCCCAATCCATTTCCCCTCGCGGGCCTTGAACTCGGCGCCCAGCGGCTGAAAATGCTGGTTGTCGAAGCTGTAGCTGAACTGGCACATGGCGCCCGCCCGCACCGCCACCCGCAGGTAGATGGGCTGGCCGGCGCGGGCCGCGGGCACTTCCACGGGGGGCGTAGCGGTTTCGGCCGTGCCCTTGTCGGCGTCCTTGCACACGCTTTGGCTGAGCAGCAGCCGGCCGCCTTGGTTGCTAAGGCCAAGGTAGGCATAATCGAGCCCCATCATCAGCAACGCCACCTTCTCGCCTTCCACCCGGGGGCTGAAGGTGAGCTTGGCCGTGGCCGTAAACGCCTCGGCAGGCAGCTTTTGCAGCAGCAGATTGGGCACCTGCCACAGGTTTTTGTAGCCCTCGGGCAGCGGCACCGAGTAGAGGCGCAGGTAGCCGGCCGCCGGGTTGAGGTAGGCCCAGTAGTCCTGCGGGTTGGCGTGCCACTGCCACTGCCGGCCCAACGGCACGCGGCCAAACCCATCCGAAGTGGGCGGCGTGGCCAGCGGCTGGGCCGGGCTCTTGATGCGCGGCTTGCGATACGTGAGCACCGGCTGGCCCTTGCCGTCGCCGTCGGGGTCTTCGCCGATGACGGGCCAGTCGTTTTTCCAAACCATCGGCTGCAAATGCACCACCCGCCCATACGCGCCCTGGTCCTGGAAGTGCAGAAACCAGTCCTCGCCCGCGTCGGTGTCCACCCAGGCGCCCTGGTGCGGGCCGTTGATGGGCGTTTTGCCCTGGTCCATCACAATTTTCTCCTCGTACGGCCCGTACACGCTGCGGGAGCGCAGCACCAGCTGCCAGCCCGTGGGCACGCCGCCGGCCGGCGCGAAGATGTAGTAGTAGCCGTTGCGCTTGTAAAACTTGGGGCCTTCCAGCGTGGGGTGGCCGGCGTGCCCGTCAAACACCAGCACGTCATCGCCAGTGAGGCGCAGGCCGCTGGGCGCCATTGGGCTAATGGCCAGGATGGTTTTGATGCCGGCCCGCGAGCCTGCAAAGCCGTGCACGAGGTAGGCCCGGCCGTCGGCATCCCACAGCGGGCAAGGGTCAATCCAACCCTTGGCCTCCTTCACGCACACCGGCGCCGACCACGGCCCGGCCGGGTTTTTGGCCTTCGTCACGAAAATACCGAGGTCCGGGTCGGGGTAATAGAGGTAGAATTCCTGGTTGTGGTAGCGGATGGCCGGCGCCCACACGCCGTTGCCGTGCTGGGGCTCTCGGTAGCGCGCCAGCGGCGGCTGGGCCCCGAACACGTTGCCGATGATGGACCAGTTCACCAGGTCTTTGGAGTGCAGAATCTGCAGCCCCGGCACGCAGTTGAAGCTCGACGAAGTCAGGTAAAAGTCGCTGCCGACGCGCACCACGTCGGGGTCGGAATAGTCGGCATAGAGCACCGGGTTCTTGTAGCGGCCGTTGCCCAGGTCGGGCACCCACACTTTCGAGAGGTTGGAAGTGGGGGTTTGGGCGGGCGCCGGCTGTAGTGCCAGGAAAAGCAGGCCCGCCAGCAGGCCAATAAATGGCCGGAAGCGAACGAAGGAGCGTCGTTTCATAGATGGGGTGAAGGTCGGGCAGAACGACGAATTACCCGCCTGCTCGCCCGAAATAAGCCGGATTACCAGAAATTAGCCCCAACTTCCCCCTGTTCAATCGCCACACTTCTGCTTTTATGATAAACCGCTTGTTTGCCAGTGCCATTGGGCTGAGTTTGTTGCTGCTGAGCGCCTTCGCGCCGGCGCCGGGCAAAATCACCGTCTACCTAATCGGCGATTCCACCATGTCCATCAAAGAGGTGAAAAACTACCCCGAAACGGGCTGGGGCATGCCTTTTGTCAACTTTTTTGACGAAACCGTGACCGTCGACAACCGCGCCCAGAACGGCCGCAGCACCAAAAGCTTCCTGGCCGAAAACCGCTGGCAGCCCGTGGCTAAAGCCCTGAAGCCCGGCGACTACGTCTTCATCCAGTTCGGGCACAACGACGAGGTGCCCACCAAGAAAACCTATACCACCGAAGCCGAATTCAAGGCCAACCTCGTCCGCTACGTCACCGAAACCCGGGCCCAAAAGGCGCTGCCGGTGCTCATCACGCCCGTGGCGCGCCGCAAGTTCGATGCGGCCGGCAAAGTGGAGGGCACGCACAACATATACTCCGAAATTGTGCGCGTCACGGCTGCCGAGCAAAAAGTGCCCCTCATCGACCTCGACCGCGAAAGCCAGGCACTGCTCCAGCAGATGGGCGTCGAAAATTCCCGCCTGCTCTTCAACCAGCTCGCTCCCGGCGAGCACCCCAACTACCCCGACGGCAAGGAAGATAACACCCATTTCAACGAGCTGGGCGCCCGCAAAATGGCTCAAATCGTGCTGGCTGATATTCGCACCCTCAAGCTGGAGCTGGCCAACCGCATCGTGCAGCGCTCCGCCGCCAAGACGGTAGACCCGCAGGCGCGGTAGGCTCGACTGGTTATTAGCAGAACGTCATGCTGAGCGCAGCCGAGGCATCTCTACCGCTGTAGTAATTATTTACTCCCGCGGTAGAGATGCTTCGGCTGCGCTCAGCATGACGTTTCTTAATTTCAAATCCAATCAACACCCACACCCACAACGCTACTTGAGCACCGTGCTGCGGTGGTTGAGGCGGATAACCTGGCCCTCCTTTTTGCCGTGCTGCTTGAACTTGGCCCCGGGCAGGGGCGCCAGTACCAGGCGCGGCAGGGTGCAGTCGTCGAGCGGCACTTCGATGAGGCCGTAGCCCGCTGCCTGCACGTCCAGAATCTGGCCTTCATACACCGGGTCGGTGAGCTGGAAGCGGCCTTCGGAGTCTGTTACGTAGGTTTCGTGGGTGCCTTTGATGAGCAGGGTAGCGCCAAGCAGCGGCTTGCCGTTGGGGTCGTAAACGGTGCCCATGAGCGGGGCGCAGGCCAGACGCGGGCGAGCAGGAGCCGTGCGCTCGGGCCGGGCTGAGAGGGCGATGCGCTCGGGCGAATTGCCCGGAGCGGTGCTCCGTGAATCGGCTTGCTGGGCCGCGGCCGAATGTGTTCCGCCAACGGCTGCCACTGCTAAAAAGAGGAAAAAAAGGCGCATAGCAAACGGGTTAAGAGAGGAATGCGGACTTGCCAGCTGAGACCGGGTGGAACTGGCAATTCCTTAACACGCAACTACCTAAAGGAAGTTGCCCTGCCAAGCCAGAATTCACGCAATCGATGGCGTTAGCCTGGCGCGGTTTTTATTCGGTAGCAGCAGCGGTTTTCACGCGTTATTCACTGCCAAACATCTAAGTTGCAACTTAAAATCGATAACATGCTATCCTTTTTCAAAGAATTTTTTTCAGCGGCGGTTTCCCGGCGTGCAGTAGGGGCGTTGGGGCTGAGCCTGCTGGCGGCCGGGCCGGGCCGCGCGCAGGGCCTGCTGGCCTTTCCGGGGGCCGAGGGCGCGGGGCGTTTCACCACGGGCGGACGGGGCACGGCGACGCAACCGACGACGGTGCTGGAAGTCACCAATCTGCTTGATGACGGCAAACCCGGCAGCCTGCGCTACGCCGTGCAGTTGAACGAGGCCAAAGCCCCGGCGCGCACCATTGTGTTTCGGGTGTCGGGCACTATTCACCTGGTTTCGCCGCTCACCATCAGCAAGGCCAACACCACTCTTGCGGGCCAGACGGCGCCCGGCGACGGCATTTGCCTGGCCGATTTCCCGGTGTCGGTGAAGGCGAATAATGTCATTGTGCGCTTCATTCGGTTTCGGATGGGCGACAAAAACCAGAATCAGGGCTTCGTGGACGGCGCCGGCGGCGACGATGCCTTCGGCGGCCTGCGCAACAACCACCTCATCATCGACCACTGCTCGATGAGCTGGAGCACCGACGAGGCCTTGAGCGTGTACGAAGGCGACAGTACCACGCTGCAGTGGAACATCATGGCCGAGCCGCTGAACTATTCCTACCACTACGAGAAGGGCGATACCGATTTTGAGCGGCACGGCTTCGGGGGCATCTGGGGCGGGCAGCACGCTTCGTTTCACCACAACCTGTTTGCGCACTGCAAAAACCGCACGCCGCGCTTCAACGGCAGCCGCTATACTCACCCGGCGGGCTTCGAAAACTGCGATTTCAGCAACAACGTCATCTACAACTGGGGCGAAAACAACGTGTATGCCGGCGAGGGCGGCAACTACAACATCGTGAACAACTACTACAAGCCGGGCCCTAGCACCAATCCCAAGGTGAAAGCCCAGGTGTTGAATCCGTATAAAATCGACAAGGAAAAGGGCCGCCTGCCCTACGGCAAGTTCTACTTGGCCGGCAACTACGTGGACGGCGCCCCCGCCGTGACGGCCCACAACTGGCGCGGCGTGGTGATGAACGGCGGCACCGCCGCCGACACCGCACAGGCGAAAGTCACCAAGCCCTTTGCCTTGGGCCCCTTCGCCCCGCAGCCCGCCAAAGCCGCCTACGAAGCCGTGCTACAAGGCGTGGGTGCCACCCGGCCCGTGCGCGACACACTGGACCAGCGCATCATTCGGGAGGTGCGCACGGGCACGGGCACTATCATCGACGTGCAGGGCCACTACCCCCACGGCACGCCCTACAGCGTGAGCCAGCGCGCGTGGCCGGCGCTGAAATCGGCTCCCGCCCCGGCCGATGCCGACCACGACGGCATGCCCGATGCCTGGGAAAAAGCCCACGGCCTCAACCCCCAAAACGCCGCTGACCGCGCCTTAGCTGCCGCCAATGGCTACCCGAACCTGGAGAATTATCTGAACAGCCTCGTGCCGGCGGTGGCAAAAGCCAGCGTGCCCGCAGCGCCCAAGGCCGCGAAGAAATGGACGCCGGTGCCCGTGCCCGTGCCCGCTGCGGCGAAAGCGAAAAGGTAACCTACAGCAAACAACGCAAGAACGTCATGCTGAGCGCAGCCGAAGCATCTCTACCGGGCAAGTAATTAATTACTCCACGCAGTAGAGATGCTTCGGCTGCGCTCAGCATAACGTTCTGGTTGCTCTCGGGCTTTCCTTGTTTCCTTCACGCGGGCAGCGTGGCGAATTCACAAAACACAATGCGGTTGCCGAAGGGGTCGGTTACTTCCATTTCCAGCACCCGGTCGCTCCAGTAAGCGGGCTGGAGGGTGGGATGGAGGGGGAGGTTTTTGCTCAGCAGCTGGCGGTGGAAGGCGAGGAGGCCCTGCATCTCGGCCCGGGCCTTGGCGCCGGCGGGCACGTCGTCGGGCAGGGCGTTGAGGTGGAGGATGACCTCGCGGCGTGATACCTGCACGTAGACCGGCTTCTTGTCGCGCACTTCTTCCCAGTCGATTCGAAAGCCCAGCCAGTTGATGTAGAAGTCAATAGCTTTCGCATAATCGGAAATAGTGAAAACCGGGGTCACCATATAAGCGTGCAGAAACATACGGGAACAATAGCGGAGGAATGCCTCTGAGTATAGTGCTGTTAAATCACGGTAAGGTAAACAATAATGAGGGCTTTCGGCAACCAAGCGGTTGATTTAATGCCCAAAAGCCGCTGCTTGATGCCCACGGGCTACATTTAGCGCCATGATATCTTTCGCCGAATACGACCAGCTCGACGGGCTGGCCATGGCCGGGCTCGTGCGCGGCGGCCAACTCACCGCCGCCGACCTCTGCGCCGCCGCCATTGCCCGCGCCGAAACCGTGAACCCGCGCCTCAATGCCGTGGTGCACCCGCTGTATGCGGCCGCGCAGGCGCGGGCAGGGGCTGGGCTGCCGGCCGGGCCGTTTGGCGGGGTGCCGTTTCTGCTGAAAGATTTTGGGGCGCAGTATGCCGGGGCGCCGCACACCTCGGGCAGCCGGGCCCTGCGCGGCTTCGTGCCGAAGGAAGACGCCGAGCTGGTTCGCCGCTGGCAGGCGGCGGGCCTCAACATCCTGGGCAAAACCAACACGCCCGAATTTGCCCTCATGGGCGTGACCGAACCCCTACTACACGGCCCTACCCGCAACCCCTGGCACCTGGGCCACACGCCCGGCGGCAGCAGCGGCGGGGCGGCGGCGGCCGTGGCGGCGGGCATCGTGCCGGTGGCCGGGGCCGGCGACGGGGGCGGCTCCATTCGGATTCCGGCGGCGTGCTGCGGGCTGTTTGGGCTGAAGCCAAGCCGGGGGCGCGTGCCCACCGGCCCCGAGCAGGGCGAAAAGTGGCAGGGCGCCGCCGTGGAGCACGTCCTCAGCCGCTCGGTGCGCGACAGCGCGGCCATGCTGGATGCCACCTGCGGGCCGGATGCGGGCGCGCCGTATTTCCTGCCCAATCCGGTCCGACCGTATCTGGAAGAAGTGGGCCGGCCGCCCGGCCGGCTGCGCATTGCCTTCAGCCTGGGCCACCCGTTGGGCAGCGCGTTGCACCCGGAGTGCGCCACGGCCGTGCGCGATGCGGCGAACCTGCTCGAAAGCCTGGGGCATGAGGTGGAGGAAGTGCCACTGCCTTTCGATGGCCGCGCCGTGGCGTCGGCGTTTCTGATGCTGTATTTTGGCGAAACCGGGGCCAGCATTGCGGTGCTGGCCAGGCACCTAGGCCGGCCCGCCCGGCCCGCCGACGTGGAGCCCACCACCTGGCTGCTGGGCCTGCTGGGCCGTACCTACACCGCCGCCGACTTTGCCGCCGCCCGCCACAGCTGGAACGACAGCGCCCGCCGCATGGGCCGCTTCCACCAAACATACGACCTGCTCCTGACGCCCACCCTGGCCACGCCGCCCGTGCGCATCGGCGAGCTGCAGCCCAAGCCGCTGGAGCAAAAGCTGCTGAAGCTGGTGAACACCTTCGGGCTGGGCGGCCTCATCCGCCGCTCGGGCCTGGTGGAAAAGCTGGCCGAGCAAAGCCTCGAAAAAACGCCCTACACCCAGGTGGCCAACCTCACGGGCCAGCCCGCCATGTCGGTGCCCCTGCACTGGACGGCCGAGGGGCTACCCTGCGGCGTGCAGTTCATCGCGAAGCTGGGGGCCGAGGACATGCTGTTTCAACTGGCCGGCCAGCTGGAGCAGGCGCGGCCGTGGTTTGGGAAGCGTCCGATGTTATAGCTCGGACGCTGGGAGTTGGCGAGTGGCCCGGCTTGGGGAAAATAGCTACCTTTTGGTCCTGCAACCTAACTCCGCTTGCTCATGCCCTCATCTGCTATTTCCCGCCGCGAAGCCCTGCGGGCGGCCGCCCTGCTGGGCACCACCGCGCTGCTGAGCAGCCCGGCCGCCGGCGCGCCGCATCACCTGCCGCCACCCGCCGGCCAAACGCCCGCCCTCAGCCCCGCCGACCAGGCGGCGATTGATGCCGCGCTGGGCAAAAAGGGCAGCTACAAAGAGGCCGAAGCCACTCACCTCGTGGCCCTGCCGCGCAACGACCTCAAGGTGACCATCAGGGGCGAGGCTGTGCCTATTTCCTTCGGCTTCGGGGGGTGGGTGGCCATTAAGCGCACCCTCGATGGCAAGTCGGCCATGCTGATGAGCGACACCGTGCTGCTACAGGAAGAAGTGAACCCGCTGATTTCGGCGGCCCTGGCCAATGGACTTGAAATCGGGGCCATTCACAACCACTTTTTCTATGAAGAGCCGCGTGTGTTCTACATGCACATCATGGGCATGGGCGCGCCAGCCGAGCTGGCCCGGAAATTCGCCGCCACGCTCAAAGACTCGAAGCTGCTACCCGCCAACCAGCCCCAGCCCAGCGCCCCGCCTGCCGCGCAAGCGGGCAACAGCGCCACGCCCGCCGCCGGCCCACCCACCGGCAAGGAGCTGTTCGACCTGCCCGCCCTCGATGCCATTGTGCACTACCCCGGTGTGGTGAACGGCCCCACTTATAAGTACACCGTGGGCCGAGCCGACGTGCAGTCGCTGATGATGGGCACGGAGATGACCGCCGCCATCGGCCTGAATTCGTGGGCGGCGTTTGCCGGTACGCAGGCCGCCGCCCACGTGGCCGGCGACATTGCCATGCTGGAGCACGAGGTCAATCCCGTCATCAAAACCCTCCGCGCCCACCAGCTCGAAGTGGTGGCCGTGCACAACCACATGCTGGGTGACACGCCGCGCATGATGTTTCTGCACTATTACGGCCGGGGCCCCGCTGCCGAACTGGCCCGCGGGTTTCGTGCTGCGCTCGACCAACTGGGCCACCCGGCAGCGAGTGCCATGCCCGGCATGAAGCACTGAATGGTGAGGGAGTAAAAGCGGGGCGCTATCAGCCGCTTATTCCTTATTCCAGCACCAGGCGCCGGGCTTGCTCGCCGCAGCGCACGATGTAGACCCCGGCCCGGAGCGCGGGCAGCACTAGGCCGGCGGCTTCGTAGGTGGGGCGGGCATCGGCGGCTACTAGGCGGCCCACGGCGTCGAAAACCTGTACGGGCTGGCCGGCCGGCAAGCCCGTGGCCCACACGGTGCCGCGGCTGGGGTTGGGCCACAGGGTGAGGTCGGAATCGTTGGGAGAGCGGCGCGCCAAGTCGGCCACACTGGTCACGAAGCCCTGGTCGGCATAATAGCTGTAGTACTTGGTGCCGCCGGGCAGCGTGGCGGTGCCCAGCTGCAAGGTGGGGCCTTCGAACGTGCCGGTGATGCGCACATCGCCACCCGGGGCCTGGGCAATGGCTGCGCTGTAGTCGCCGCCGGGGCCGCCGCCGCACAGGGCCCAGCGCCAGGCGCCGGTGGCATCGAGTTGCGCCACGGCTACATCGGTGCCGCCGGCCACCGGCTGGGGCGGCAAGGCACCGAAGGTGGCCACGGAGCCGGACACGCTGCCGGCCACCGTCAGGTGCCCGTCGGCGCTGCGCACGATGCCGCGGCCGAAGTCGTCGCTGGGGCTGCCGCCGCGCACGGCCCATTGCCAGGCCCCGGCCGGGCTGAGGCTGGCCACCAGCAAGTCGTAGCTGTCGTCGTTTTTGGGCACTGCAATGGCCCCGAGTCGGGCCACACTGCCCGCTACCGCGCCGGTGATGTAGGCGTTGCCGGCCGCATCGACGGCAATGCCGTTGCCGGTGGCCGTGTTGGCGGTGCCGGCGTGGGTAGCCCAAAGCCACCGGCCGGATGCATCGAGCTTGGCCACAAACAGGTCCTTGGAACGGGTGGCGTTGGGCAGTTGAATGGAGCCGAAAGTGGCCTGGCTTGCTTCAAAAAAGCCCGTGACGTAGGCGTTGCCGCTGCCATCGAGGGCAATGCCCTGGCCGAAATCGTAGGCCGCACCGCCGCCGCGCACCGCCCAGTCCCAGGTGCCGGCGGTGTTGAGCTTGGCCACAAACACGCCGTAACCGTAGGATTCCAGGGACGTGTTGCCAAACTGCGGGTTTCCGTTGAAACCGCCCGTGATGTACACATTGCCCGGCCCATCCACGGCCAGGGCCGTGCCCAGCATGTATAAAAAGCGTGCGCTGGGGTTGGTGGCCGTGGTCACGCGCAGCCAGGTGCCGGTGGGGCTGAGCTTAGCTACAAACACAGGCGTGCTGCCGTTAGCGAAGACGGGGTTGGCCACGGCCAGCGCGCCAAAGCGGATGTCGTTGCTTTCCAGGTAGCCGGTGATGTACACGTTGCCGCTGGCATCGAGGGCCACTGCTTTGCTAATGTCCCAGCCGTTGCCCCCGGCCTGCACGGCCCAGCGGTAGTGGCCCTTCGCGTCGAGGGAGGCCACGTAAATGTCGTAGTCGCCCACGGCGGTGAGCATGGTGCTGCCCAGCTTGAGCGTGTTGCGGAAAATGCCCGTCACGTAGGAATTGCCGGCTGCATCGGTGGCAACGCCGGTGTTTTGAACCTGCTGTTCGTAGGTGGTAGGCGCGTCGCCGCCCACGGCCCAGTCGAAGCCCGGAACCTGGGCCCGGACGGGCGTGGCGAGGAACAGGGTCAGCAACCCAATTAGCCCGCAGGCCAGAGGTAATAGTCGCTTCATAGCAGAAGAAAGGGGGATAAGTGGACCTAAGCGTGAAGATATGGATGGCTGCGGAATTGCGGCGCACCCGTTGGCGGTTTGCCGCGCTGTGGTGGCCGGCCGTGCGCCGTGCCGGTTTCGCTGGCCCGAAAAAAGCCCGTCGGCATGCGGCGAACGCACCCCAACGGGCTTCCAAACGGCCATCGGCGGCCGGCTACTTGTCGAACACCTCGTTCAGCATGCCGGCCAGGCGGATGCCGGCTTTGAGAATCTGGTCTTCCACGGTGGGGCCGAAAGTGGGGTAGAAGTGCCAGTCGAACTTGGGGTTGGTGCTGGCGGCGGCATAGGCCGGCGGGCACAGCTGGTACGACTCGAAGAGCCAGGCCGTGGGGTCGCTTTTCTGCCAGTCCTTGATTTGGGCGGGGGAGGCGTGGTCATAGGCGGCCGTCATTTCGGTGAAGGTGAAGCCGGGGTATTCCACCAGGTCGCCGTCCCAGATGCTGTGCAGGTTGGTGTCGCGCCCGCGCCAGTTCACCATGATGCTGTTGCCGCCCTTGTCTTCGAGGTGGCCCAGGTGCAGGGGCTGGTGCACATCGCCCACCAGATGAATCAGGAATTTTAGGGCAATGCGCTTTTCGTCGGCGGTTTTCTTGGGGTCTTTCAGGTCCTGGCGCATTTGCAGCAGGGCAGCGTAGGCGTTGGTGGGCAGGGCCGGGGCGGGCTGCAGCGTGGCCTTGAGCTGAGTGGTGAAGGCCGTATAGTCGAGGCCGGTGGGCACGTTCACGTAGTGCCAGGGCGCCGTGTCCTTAAACTGCGGGTCGTTGCGCAGTTCATCGGCCCAGGTGCTCACCAGCGGCATTGTTTCGCGGCCCAGAATGCGGGCCACTTCGCGCTTGGCGGTGCTGGAAAGGTGGTTTTCGGCAATGCGCGCCACGGCCCGGTGGCCAAGTACGCCCCAGGCCAGCAGGCTGTAGGGGGCGCAGGAAAGTAGGAGGAGCGCAACGAGTTTTCGGAACATCAGAGAGTTGAAGTGAGGATGGAGCAGCCCCGCAGCGCGCCGGGCCAAACCGCAAAGCTAACAGGCGCCGGCACCTCCTCCGAAAGTGTTGAGGAGCTACAGATGTGAAATGAATAAGAAGGAAAGAACGTCATGTCGAGCGCAGCCGAGACATCTCGCGTGCGGTAGTAATTCTTTCGATTTGATTACTTCGGCACGCGAGATGTCTCGGCAAGCTCGACATGACGTTCTTTGGTTTCCTGCCTCCTCATCTCCCTGCCTCCGCTGCTCATGTACCAAAACCCCATCATCGACGATAATTTTCCCGACCCCACCATCATCCGCGCCACCGATGGCTGGTACTACGCCTACGGCACCCAAACCAAGCGGGCCGGCGTCATCATCAACCTGCAGGTGGCCCGCTCACGGGACTTGGTTCATTGGGAATACCTGGGCGAAGGCTTGCCCGAAAAGCCCGATTGGGCCCGTCAGAGCCAGAAAATATGGGCACCGCACGTGAGCGAGCACAGCGGCCGCTACTACCTCTACTATTCCACCCGCCCCGACGGTGCCGACTACTTCAGCCTGGCCGTGGCCGTGGCCGACGCGCCCGCCGGCCCGTTTGTAGACTGCGGCCAGCCCATGCTGCCCGGCCCTGGCTTCACCTGCATCGACCCCATGGCCTACGACGACCCCGCCACCGGGCAGCGGCTGCTGTACTGGGGCTCGGGCTTCGGGCCCATCTGGGTGCGCGAGCTGGCCGACGACCGGCTCGGCTTCCGGCCCGGCAGTGTGGCGCAGGCCGTGGTGCACCCCAGCGGGAGCGACGACCCCGACGACTACCACCGCCTCATCGAAGGCGCCTGGGTTCACTACCACGAGGGTTGGTACTACCTCTTTTTTTCGGGCGATAACTGCTGCGGGCCGCACGCCCACTACGCCGTGCTGGTGGCCCGCGCTCGCCACGCCACCGGCCCCTTCGAAACCCATGCCGCCGCCACGGCCAACCCCCACGCCGCCCTGCTGGCCGCCAACGCCCACTGGCGCGCGCCCGGCCACAACTGCGTGGTGACCGATGCCGCCGGCCACGACTGGCTGGCCTGCCACGCCATCGACCCGCGCCAGCCCACCTTCGACGCCATCGACGACTCGGAGGGCTACTCGCGCCGCGTGCTGCTCCTCGACCGCCTCACCTATACCCCCGACGGCTGGCCCGTGGTGGCCGGCGGCTCGCCTTCCTGGCTGCCGCAGCCCGCGCCCGCTGCGGGCTAAACCCGGGGCGCTGGCGGCTGTCTGTAGAGCGTGGGCGGGAGTTGGGCGTTTTCAGTGCTGGTACCCGTCGGGCCGCGTTTAGCTTTGAGTGCATGAGTCTTCTCTACCCTTATTTTAACTATTTCCCAAGCCGTTGCCGTTGGTGGGGCTTCTTGCTGGGGCTGGTTCTGGCCAGCCCGGTGGCGGCCCAGCAGCCAGCCCCCGCGCCGCCTCACGATTCGGTGGCCGTAGCCGACGGCCCGCCCTGCCCGCCGCCCGCGCCGGCCCCGCGCCGGGTGGGCTTCGTGTTTTCGCTCGACAACCGCGAGTCGTTTCTGCACTCGTCGGCCGTGAGCATCATCGGGCTGAATGCGGGCGTGGTGCTGCCCGGCCACCGCTGGCGCCTGGGCCTGGGCGCCTACACCCTGAGCCGCGACTACGCCAACCTCTATACCTACCAGTACAAAAACGGCAAGCGCACCAAAAAAATAGCCGATGTGCTCACCCCCCAGCTCAGCCTTACCTACCTCACGCCCAACATCAGCTACGTATTCGCGCCGCGCCGCTGGCTGGAAATCAGCTTTCCGCTGGAAGCGGGCCTGGGCCGCAGCCACTATACCGAAACCGACCAGAACGGCCGCGTCACCACCGAGTCCTACGGCCTGTTCGTGCCCGTGGAAGCAGGGCTGAGCGTGCTGCTCAAGCCCACGCGCTGGGTAGGCGTGAGCGGCAGC
Organism: Hymenobacter convexus; assembly: GCF_030580955.1. Lineage (GTDB taxonomy): Bacteria > Bacteroidota > Bacteroidia > Cytophagales > Hymenobacteraceae > Hymenobacter. The sequence goes on from NZ_JAUQON010000001.1 coordinate 655,884, forward strand.
GTGGGCTACCGCAAGTCGGTGTTCGAGGTTGATTACAAAGACGATTTCGACGGCATGTACTTCAGCTACCGGCTCAACGTTTTTGTGGGTGCCATTTGGCGCGACTGGCGCCGGCACCGGCAAACCCGGCACCCGGCGCCCGACCCGGCCCCGGCCCGACGCGGCAGTTAAAAGAGCCCGGCGCCACGGGTTTGCCGTATCTTGGTTGCCCTCGCTTCTCTGCTTCGCTTATGCTGATTTCGTTACCGTTTTTTCGTGTTTTGAGCCGCCGCCTGGCCCCGGCGCTGGCCCTGCTGGCCGCCAGTTTTGGGGCGGCCCGGGCTCAGGCATCTGCGCCGGAGTTGCACTGCCTCATGGCGCCCATCGAGCCTGCCCAGCGCGCCCGGCAGGCTGCTTTGGTGATTGAGGCCCAGGTGCTCGATGCCCAGGGGTTCTGGAACGCCAGCCACACGCTCCTGTTCACGCGGCACCGGCTGCGGGTGTTTTCGCTGCTGAAGGGCCAGGTGGCCGATACCACCGGCCTCGTGCTCGTCACCGAAGGCGGCCGTCTCGGGCTCGACCAGCAGGTGCTCACCAACACGCTGGCGCTGGCGCCCGGCCAGCAGGGCGTTTTTTTCCTGACGCCCGCGCCCTGGCCCGGCCTGCCCGCCGGCGCCGCCTACACGCCCTACGCCAGCCAGCAGGGCTTCATCGAATTCAACACCACCGAGCGCACCGCCGCCGAGCCATTTCGCCGCTATCCGGCCCTGGATGCGGTTTTTTTTAAGGAAATTACCAGCCTCACCGGTCAGCCCCGCCAGTTGCTGCATGCTAACCCGGCCCTGGCGCTGGCCGCGGCCACTCCGGTTCGGCGCACCACGGCGGTCACCATCAGCAGTTTCTCGCCCCAGAGCCTGCCGGCAGGCGCGGGCGCGGTGCTCACCATCGTCGGCGACGGATTTGGCAGCAGCCGGGGCACGGGCTTTGTCGATTTCCGCAACGCCGACGACGGCGGTACCACCCGTGTGAAAGCCCGCGACGGCGATTACCTGAGCTGGACCAATAACCGCATCGAAGTGCGGGTGCCCTCGGCCGCCAATGGCGGCTCGCCCGCCAGCAACGGCCACCCGGCCGGCTCGGGCACCATCCGCGTCACGGCCGCCGACCAGTCGGTGGTGGAAAGTGCCAGCGCCGTCACCATCATCTACGCCCTCACCAACGTGGAAAGCACCGACGGCACCCTGCTACAGCGCCCCAACCACATTGCCCTCAACACCTCCGGCGGTATCAGCTTCCGCTTCGGCCCCAATTTCGGGGCCGGTGCGGCGGCAGCCTGGCAGCGGGCCTTGGCCACCTGGCGCTGCCAAACGGGCATGAACTGGGACGTGGCTGCCGCCAACGCCACCAACACCATTGCCGACGACGGCCAAAGTGTGGTGGCCTTCGACGCCGGCCCCGAGCTGCCGGCCCTGGTGCTGGGCCGCACCACCAGCTATTACCGCGGCTGCTACGCACCCAGCGGGGAGGTAGTATTCTGGGTGAAGGAAATTGACATGCAGTTTGATGATGGGGCCACGTTTCAATTCGGGCCCGCACTGGCCGTTGGCAGCCTGGGCCAGGTCGATTTTGAATCGGTGGCCGTGCACGAATTGGGCCATGCCCAGCAGCTCAACCATCTCATCCTGCCCGGCGCCGTGATGCACTACGCCGTGGCCCGCGGCCAGAACACCCGCGCCCTCAACAGCCTCAGCGACGTGGCCGGTGGGCGGCAGGTGCTGCGGGGGCGCAGTTTCCGTCAGCTCGGGTGCGGCGGCCCGGCGCTGCTGCCCGCGCCGCTCATCGGCTTTGCGGCGCAGTATGCCGCCGGCACAGGCACCACGCTCACCTGGGCCACCCGCGACGAATGCTACTTGAGCAGTTTCGTGGTGGAGCGCAGTCTCAGCGGCGACACCCTGGCTTGGATGCGGCTGGCCACCATCGTCCCGCGTCCGCCCGCCGCCCAATACCAGTACGTGGATGCCCAAACCCCCGGCGGCCTGCACTATTACCGCCTCCGCCTGCTACGCCCCGACGGCACGCTCGATAACGTGGCGCCTGCCCTCATCACTTCCGAGGGCGCCAGTGCCACGGCCTCCATCTTCCCCAACCCCGTGACGGGCGACGTCCTGCGCCTGCAATACCCCACCGCTGCCGACGGCGCGGTGGTTTTCCGCATCTACGACCGGCTGGGCCGCCGCCTGCGCACCACCTCCGTCACCCTCACCACCGGCCTCAACGTGGTGCCCCTCAGCCTCACCAACCTGATTCCGGGCCTCTACTGCCTGCGCTGGCAGGATGCGCAGGGCAAAACCGGCAGCCGCAAGTTTGTGCGGTATTAAGCCGTTTGCATAGGTGCATTCGCACAAAAAAGGCCGTCATGCTTCGGCTGCGCTCAGCATGACGGCCTTTCGCTATTTATGCGAGCCTACAAATTCCGGCCTAGCACCGGCGCGGCCGCGGCATCGGCCGTCGGCGACACGGCGTAGCTGGCCAGCTGCGCCTCATCGAGGTTGCCGTTGAACCAGTCTTGCTCGATGGTGGCGCCCAGCTTCTGGTAGAAGCCGATGGCGGGCTCGTTCCAGTTCAGCACTTGCCACTTCAGGCGCACGGCGCCGGTGGCGCGGGCCTCGGCCACCACGGCATCGAACAGCAGCCGGCCCAGGCCGCCGCGCCGCGCCGTTTCCGTCACCACCAAATCTTCCAAATACAGCATCCGGCCCTTCCAGGTGGAGTAAGCGGTGTAGAACAGGGCAAGGCCGATGATTTCGGCGGCTTCGTTTTCGAGCACGAAAAACCCGAAAATGGGCGCCGGCCCAAAACCGTCGCGCTGCATAGCGGCCAGCGTATTGGTCACGGCTTCGGGAGCACGCTCGTACAGCGCCAGTTCATGAATCAGGCCCAGCACCTGGGGCAAATCGGCTTCGACGCCGCGGCGGAGGTTGTAGTTGTCAGTAGCCAAGGAGCAAAAGGCAAAGAGTGAAACGAAAAGCAGCCGGCAACAAAAATGAGCAATGAAAAACGCCGGAGCCGGCATCATTCATTGCTCATTCGGTAGCAGCAAATGACCAGATTACATCTGGGGCTGCATCTTTTTGATGTCTTCGGTGGCATTAACCGAGTTCAGCTCGCGGAACTGCTCGGGCTGCTTGGCACCTTTGGTGGTGTCGGGCGCGGCGGGCAGGGGCGGCAGCGTGGTGGTGGCAATATCGTCGTCACCCTCCGTGGCCGAAGGACCGCAGGACGGCAGCGTGAACGACAGCAGGGCAGCGGCCAGCAGGCCGGGGAGGAGCGTTTTTTTCATGTGTGGGGAAACGAATGCGGGCGCAAGTTACGCACGGAGTGCGGCTTGCAGCACGAAGAATTGCAGCCTGCCCTACGAGGAATATCAGGCCACCGTTGGGCCCGGGAGCCAACCGTGCAACTCCGGCCCTTATTCTACCACCGCAAACCACGGCACCCCTAGGCGCCCCGGCCGCAGCGCAACGGTGATTTTTTGCCCTTCCACAGTCTGCTGGTAAATGGCCTTGCTAACGGTCACGTCTTCGGTGGTGGCCACCGGGCCCCAGGGGCTCAGCTTGAGGTAATACGTGTTTTGCTTGCCCGAATTGTAGTGCTTGCCCACTACTTGCGGCGTGAACAAGACGGCTTCCGCCGGGTCGTACACCGCGTTGAGGGTGGACGTGGCCCCATAGCCATACAGCACGGCCAGCACCCCAATATGCAGCCCCACGCTAACCATCGACCCGGCCCGAAACAGGAATTTCCGGCTGCCGATGGCCAGGACAAGGGCGGCCCCTGTGGCGGCCGTGCCTACCCGCGGCCACAGCGGCGCATGGCTCACCAGTTCATAATCGAACAACGCCCGAATCAGCAGGCCCAAACAGGGTACCAGCACGGCGATTAAAACGGCCGGGTGGCCGCTGTTGCGCTTTTCATCGATGCGCAGCGTGCGCGGCAGCAGCCACAGCGCCACTGCCGCCAGCACCGGCACCAGCAAACACGCGCCAACCGCCCATTCGTAGGGATGGGCATAGGCAATGGCCCACGCCCCGGCCGCACCCCCGGCAATGTTGAGGGTGCGGGCCACGGCCACGGCCCGGGTCAAGGCTGCGGCGCGTGCCTCGGGGGTGGGGCCCAGTTCATCATCGGCCAGGATGGCAGCAGTGGCTCGCTCGGTGTCCACTTGGTCGAGGTCGGGGTAGCGGGCCGCCAGCCATTGCTGCAGTTCGGCATAGCGCTCGGTCGTATCGCCGATTTTGAAAGTTGGCAGGTACGCTTCGGTGGGGTAAATACGGGTGTATTTGCCTTCGACCCGGTAGCCGGCGATTTCCGATAGGGCCAGCGTTTTGGTGTTGAACGCGCCTACCTGGCTCACCTCCCGCGCCCCGATGATGACGCGGCCCTTCACCGTTTCAATCAGCCCGTAAACAAAGAAACCGGCCAGGCCCACCCCCAGTACCCCAAAGCCGATAATGCCGGCCGGAAACGGATTTTTGCCCCGCATCAGCAGAAAGGGCAGCGCCAGAAACACAAGTATCAGCGGGGGCATCAGCACATAAATGAGGATGCGGTAGCCTTTGGCGGTGCGGTACTCGCGGGTGTAGGTTTCCTGCCAGGGAAGCATAGGGGACGCGTTGAAGGAGGAAGTGGAAGCCGTGCTTTGGTAAGAAAGCCGTTCAAGGTACACCAGGGCCGATACACCCGGGCATGGGCCCCTTACCTTTGCTGTTAGCCCGGCGCTTAACCGGCTTTTCCCGCGTGGTTTCCCTTTCCGTCGTCATCATCACCTTCAACGAAGAAGTCAACATCGCCCGCTGCCTTGAGGCGCTGGCCGACGTGGCCGACGACGTGCTGGTGGTCGACTCTTTCTCCACTGATGCCACCGTCGAAATCTGTCGGCAGCACGGCGCCCGCGTCGTCCAGCACGCCTTCGCCGGCTACGTGGAGCAGAAAAACTACGCCACCAGCCAGGCCCGGTTCGACCACGTCCTCCAGCTCGACGCCGACGAAGTGCTGACCGAGGAGCTGCGCCAGTCCATCCGTGCCGCTAAGCAAAGCTGGCAGCACGCCGCCTACAGCCTCGCCCGCCTCACCAACTACTGCGGCCACTGGGTGCGCCACGGCGGCTGGTACCCCGACCGCAAGCTGCGCCTCTACGACCGCCGCCTGGGCCGCTGGACCGGCCTGCTCCTACACGAAAAATTCGAAGTTGACTTCGGCCAAACAACGGGACAACTCGCCGGTGACGCCCTGCACTACAGCTACCACAGCATCGCGCAGCACGTCAGCCAGCTCAACAAGTTCACTAGCATTACCGCTCAGGAACTGGCCCTGCGCGGCAAAACCCGGGTCGGCCTGTTTCACCTGCTGCTCAAGCCGCTCTGGAAATTCGTGCACGGCTACGTATTCCGGCTGGGCGTGCTCGATGGCTTCGCCGGCCTGTGCATCGCCGGCATCTCGGCCTGGGGCGTGTTCCTAAAATTCGCGAAGCTGAAAACCCGCACGGAAAACGCCGAAGCATGAGCCGTACTTTCCTCATCTCCCGCACCGATGCCATCGGCGACGTGGTGCTGACCCTGCCCGTGGCCGGGCAACTCAAGCAGCTGTTTCCCGGCTGCCGGGTGGTGCTCATCGGCCGCACCTACACCGCGCCGGTAGCGGCTGCCTGCCCGTGGGTGGATGATTTCCTAAACATGGATGAGTTGCTGAAGCTGCCCGAGCCGGAGCAGGTAACCGCCCTGCGCCACTACGGTGCCGAGGCCATCATTCACATCTTCCCGAACAAAACGCTGGCCCGCCTCGCCCAGAAGGCCCGCATTCCCGTCCGCATCGGCACGCGCAACCGCTGGCAGCACTGGCTGACCTGCAACCGGCTGGTGGCCCTCAGCCGCCGCCACTCGCCCCTGCACGAATCCCAACTGAACCTGAAGCTGCTTCAGCCGCTGGGTTTCTCCAAGACGCCGCCTTTGAGCGAAGTAGCCCAACTTGTGCGCCTGCAAGCCGCCGAGCCCTTATCCGCTAAATTTCAGCAGTCACTCCAGCAGCGGCAGCCCGGCCAGCTCAACGTCATCCTGCACCCGCGCAGCCGGGGCAGCGCCCGGGAGTGGGGCCTCGACAATTTTGCCCGCCTCGCCCAGCTGCTGCACCAGGCCGGCCACCGCGTCTTCGTCACCGGCACGGCGGCGGAAGGGGAGGAGCTGGCCGACTGGCTTCGGCAAAACGCGGCTTTCCTCACGGCCGACCTCACCGGCCAGCTCAGCCTGCCGCAGTTCATTTCCTTCATTGCTGCCGCCGATGGCTTGGTTGCGGGCAGCACCGGGCCGCTCCACTTGGCCGCCGCGCTGGGCTGCCACGCGCTGGGCCTCTACCCGCCCATCCGGCCCATGCACCCGGGCCGTTGGGCGCCGCTGGGACCACATGCGGAGTTTATGGTGTTCGACAAGCCCAACTGCGAAGACTGCCGCCAGCATCCCGCCACCTGCACCTGCATCCGGGCCATCGAGGCGGCCGCGGTAGCGGCCCGGGTAGCAGCTTGGCAGCCGTTGCCGACCGAATAATTGCTGCTATCTGTCGATATAGTCGGGCCGATTCATCCAGTTAGTTTGTTAGTTACGGGCCGCTTTGCAACCTAGCGGGCGCCGCAATCCGTACATCGGACGAAGCTTGGCCCACCGTCTGGTGCGTTTTAAGGTGTTTTTAACACGCGATAACGTGCTTTGGTGGGTAGCTTCGCATTGGCGGAAAGCAACTTGGCCACCCCCTTGCTCCGAGTTGCTGCTACCGCCGAATTTGTCCTAATCACCTATTCTTTCGTAGGTTTCGACCTGCAATTTCCCCCGCCCACCTGTATGAGCGATTCTCCCGAACGGGTTAAACTGAGCAAAGAGGAAAAAGACCGCCGCTTTCAGGCCGAGCTCATGCCCGTGCTCGACCCGCTCTACAACTTTGCCTACCGGCTCACCCTCGACGAGGACGATGCCAACGACCTCGTGCAGGAAACTTACCTGAAGGCGTACCGCTTTTTCGAGTATTTCGAGCCCGGCACCAACGCCAAGGCGTGGCTTTTTCGCATTCTCAAGAATTCGTTCATCAACGACTTCCGCAAGAAAAGCAAGCAGCCCGCCAAGGTCGATTACAGCGAGATTGAGGGCTATTACAACCCCGACGACGTCGAGGCCGAGGGCGAAATCGGCGCCTCCTCGTCCGACATGCGCCAGCAGTCGGCCCGCGACCTGATTGGCGACGAAGTGGCCAGTGCCCTAAATTCTTTGCCGGTCGATTTTCGCACCGTCATCATCCTCTGCGACCTCGAAGGCTTTACCTACGAGGAAATGGCCAAAGTGCTTGATATTCCGATTGGTACGGTGCGTTCGCGCCTGCACCGGGCCCGCAATTTCCTCAAGGATAAGCTGGAGAAATACGCCCAATCAATGGGATATGGCAATGATGCAATTGATGACGAAACGGAACTAACCGACGCCGAAAATAATTAACCTCCCCGACAAGAGCACGCAGTTGGCGATTCGCTCGCATTTCGTTGGCATTCACTCCTTTCGCAGCCGTTTCAATTATGAACCCATCCGCTACTACTAAAACCAATACGTCGGCCCCCGTTGCTGCTACCCCTGACAACGGCCCCGACTGTGAACGCGTGAATACTGTACTTGACCAACTCATCGAAGGCCAGCCCCTGACGATGGAAGAGGAGGACTACCTCATCGACCATGCGAACGACTGCTCGCCTTGCTTCGACGACATCGAGAAGCAGCGCATCTTCATCTCTTTCCTGAAGCAGCGTGTGCCCACTCCGTCGACGCCCGCCACCCTGCACAACTCCATTTTGGCGCGTGTGGGCGCCGTAATGGCCTAATAACGGGCTATACGGCTTAGCTTTGCGCGATGCAAGGCAAAATCATTGTGTTTTCGGCGCCCTCGGGCGCGGGCAAAACCACCATTGTGCACCGGCTCATGGAGCGGGTGCCGGCCCTGAGTTTTTCCATTTCGGCCTGTACGCGCGACCGTCGCGGCCGGGCCGAGGAGAATGGCAAGGACTACTATTTCATCACGGCAGATGAATTCCAGGACAAAATTCGGCACGACGAATTTGTGGAGTGGGAGGAAGTCTACGAGGGGGCCTTCTACGGCACGCTCAAGTCAGAAATCGAGCGCATCTGGGAGAGCGGCAAGCACGCCATCCTCGATGTGGACGTGAAAGGTGGCCTCAGCATCAAGGAATTCTACAAGGACCGCGCGCTGGCCATTTTCGTCCGCCCGCCGTCCATCGAAGTCCTGGAGCAGCGCCTGCAGGCCCGTGCTACCGATTCGCAATCCAGCATTTCCTCGCGGGTGTACAAGGCCAGGTTTGAGTTAGCATTCGAAGACCGGTTCGACGTAACCGTCGTCAACGACAACCTCGACGATGCCACCGACCAGGCCGAGAAGCTCGTGCGCGATTTCATCAGCGCCGAACCCGCCGTGGTATGAGTGGCCGGCGAATAGGCCTGCTCTTCGGCTCGTTCAACCCTATCCACATCGGCCACCTTATCCTAGCCGAGCACTTCGCCACGCGCACCGATTTGGCCGAAGTCTGGCTCGTCGTCACGCCCCACAATCCCTTCAAGCAGGCCGCCGACCTGCTGCCCGATACCCAGCGCCTGCACATGGTCGAACTGGCCCTGGCCGGCAACCCGCGCCTGCGCGCCGAGTCCATCGAGTTCGGCCTGCCGCGCCCCAGTTACACCATCGCCACGCTTGATGCCCTGCGCCAGCAGCACCCGCAGCACGATTTCGTGCTCCTGATGGGCTCCGACAACCTGCCCGGCCTGCCCCGCTGGCAGGAAGCCCAGCGCCTGCTGGCCGAGGTTGATATCTACGTGTACCCCCGCCCCGGCACCCAGGCGCCCGACCTGTCCGCCTTCCCCCGCGTGCAGATAATGACCGCGCCTTTGCTCGACATCTCGGCCACCTACATCCGCGAAAGCCTGCGTGCCGGTAAATCCATCCGCTACCTGGTGCCCGCCGCCGTCGAAGCCGTATTGCTGAAATAGAACAGCACTGCGAGTCACTGCATTTTCCACTGCGAACACTGCGGGAAATAGTACCTACAAATATTACCTACGAAAAAGCCCGACGATAATTCGCCGGGCTTTTACGCAGAAGACAAACGACCAAATCAGATGGTCATAATCTCCGACTCCTTTTTACTAAGGGCCTTTTCCACTTCGGCAATGTAGGTGTCGGTGGTTTTCTGCACTTTCTCTTCCGCCACTTTTATGGCATCTTCCGAAGCGCCTTCTTTCAGGAGCTTGCGCAGCGCCTCGTTCACATCCTTACGGATGGCGCGCACGCGTACTTTGCCGGTTTCCGATTCGTTTTTGGCCTGCTTCACCAGGTCACGGCGGCGCTCCTCGGTCATGGCCGGGATGTTGAGGCGCACGCCTTCAGCATCCGAAACGGGGCTCAGGCCCAGGTCGCTGTTCCGAATGGCCTTGGTTACCTCGCTAATCATGTTTTTCTCCCAGGGCTTGATGAACAGCGAGCGGGCGTCAGGCGTCGAGATGTTTGCAATCTGGCCAATGGGCGTGGGCGTTCCATAGTAGTCCACCCGGATGCCGTCGAGCATGGCCGGCGAGGCCTTGCCGGCCCGGATACGGCTCATTTCCACGTTCACGTGGGCCAGGGCTTTGCCCATCGATTCTACCAAGTCATCGAGGTAAAACTGAATTTCTTCGTCCATTTTAAGTAAGTTGTCAGTTGATAGTTGTCCGTTGTCAGGCTTTGCTATCAGTTAGTTTTTCAATACAAACTAACAACGGATAACAAGCAACTGACAACTAAAAATTAGGCTTGTTCCGGTTGGTTGCCTACCAGCGGTTGGAGCAGGCTTTTCTTAGGGTCTAGCAGTGGCTTGCGGCCATCGCGTTTGCCGCCGTCGTTTACCAAGGTGCCCATGGCTTCGCCGTTCAGCAAACGCTCCAGATTGCCTTGCGTGTTCATGTCGAACACGATGATGGGCAGGTTATTTTCCTTGCAGAGCGTAAAGGCCGTCATGTCCATCACGTTCAGGTTCTTGCTCAGCACCTCGTCAAATGTGATTTGGTCGAAGCGCGTGGCCGTGGGGTCCTTCTCCGGGTCGGCCGTGTAGATGCCGTCCACGCGGGTGCCTTTCAGCACCACATCGGCTTCAATCTCAATAGCGCGTAGCGAAGCGGCCGAATCCGTCGTGAAGTACGGCGAGCCGATGCCGGCCCCGAAAATCACCACGCGGCCCTTTTCCAGGTGGCGCACGGCGCGGCGGCGGATGTATGGCTCGCACACCCGCTGAATGGTGAGGCCGGAGAGCAGGCGCGTGCTCACTTCCAGCTTCTCAAGGGCGCTTTGCAGGGCCATCGAGTTGATAACCGTGGCCAGCATGCCCATGTAGTCGCCCTGCACGCGGTCGAGGCCGAAGGCTTCGGCTTCCACGCCGCGGTAAATATTGCCGCCGCCAATGACCACGGCCACCTGCACGCCGGTAGCGGCCACGGCCTTGATTTCGGAGGCGTACTGCATCAGCCGCTCGGCGTCGATGCCGTACTGCTGCTGGCCCATCAGCGCTTCGCCGCTGAGCTTGAGGAGGATGCGGTTGTATTTCAAGTCGGAGGGGTTGAGAATGTCGAACGAATGAATAAAGGCGGGCTAAGCGAACTGCACCAGCACCTGGCCTTTCTGCACGTTGTCGCGCAGGTTTATTTTGATGGAGCCCACGGTGCCGTCGGCGGGCGCTTTCAGGATATTTTCCATTTTCATGGCTTCCAGCACCAGCAGCGGGTCGCCTTTGAGCACGGCCTGGCCCGGCACCACCCGAATGTCTACGATAAGACCGGGCATGGGGGCTTTCAGCTCGTTTACTTTAACGGCGGCGGCGTTGCTCATGCCAAGGCGTTCGAGCAGCAGGTCGAACCGGTCTTTGGCATTAAGCTCCACGCGCTGGCCGTTGATTTTAAGTGCGATGCTTTTCGTCGTGTAATCAGCCGATACAACTTCGGCGCTGTAGGAGCGACCTTCGTGCAATACATGAAAGCGGCCTTCGCCCAAATCCACTAGGTCCCAGGCAAAAGGCTCGTTGTTGAGCGTAACCGTGTCGGCGGCGCGGTAGTCAACTTCCCAAAGTTGACCGGGGCCGGTGCTGATTTGAAACATCTGAAGCGAATAGGGTGGGAGGAAAGCTGGGGTTAAAGGTAGCCCAAATCTCAAATTAATTCAGAAATTGACGCGTTTTTCGCCCGTTCTTGTCGGCATGAAGTATCTGGTTCCGGGCCTTACCAGCCTGCTATTGTTTGTGCACCTGCTGGCAGCCGCTCAGGTAACGAAGCCGCGGGGAACCAAGCCCGCGCCCAAGGCGCTGGTGCACAAAAAGGCGGCGCCTGCGGCTAACCCGGCGCCCGCACCGGCCGGCTTGGTCGTGCCCTCGTGGCTGCCCGCCGAGGCGCCGCTGCAGCCCGCAGCCACCATTCTCACTGATGTACTGGATACGAAGCTCGACGTGCGCTTCGACTACAAAAAGCAGTATCTGCTGGGCACGGCCATCCTCACGCTGCGCTCGCATTTCTACCCGCAATCGGAAGTGGTGCTCGATGCCAAGGGCTTCGATGTGCAAAAGATTGAGCTGGTAGGGGAGAAAAAGAACCGCAGCCTCACATACAATTACAACCGCCGCAAGCTCGTCATTGCCCTCGACCATCCATACCCGCGCAGCACGCCCTACCAGCTGCGCATCGTGTACGTGGCCAAGCCCAACGAGCTGCCGCAAGGCGGCTCGGCTGCCATTACGTCGGACAAAGGACTGTACTTCATCAACCCACTGGGCACCGAGAAGAACAAGCCCCGCCAAATCTGGACCCAGGGCGAGACGGAAGCCAGTTCCTGCTGGTTCCCGACCATCGATAAGCCCAACCAGCGCATGACCCAGGAAATCAGCCTGACGGTGGAAAAGCAGTTCAAAACGCTTTCCAACGGCACCCTGACTTCCTCCCGCGCCAATGCCGACGGCACCCGCACCGACACTTGGAAGCTCACGCAACCCCACGCCCCCTACCTCGCCACCATGATAGTGGGCGACTTCGCGGTAGTGAACGACTCCTGGCACGGCAAGCCCGTCGACTATTACGTGGAGCCGCAGTACGCCGGCACTGCCCGCGCCATTTTCGGCCACACGCCCGAAATGCTGGACTTCTTCTCCAAAAAGCTAGGCGTGGAATACCCCTGGGACAAATACGCCCAGGTGGCCGTGCGCGACTACGTGAGCGGCGCCATGGAAAACACCACCGCCACTACCCACGGCAGCACCATCCAGGCCACCAAGCGCGAGCTGCTCGACGCCAACTACCAGACGGCCGAGACGGTCATCGCCCACGAGTTGTTCCACCACTGGTTCGGCGACTACGTGACCTGCGAAAGCTGGAGCAACTTGCCCCTGAACGAGTCCTTCGCCGACTATTCCGAATACCTCTGGGCCGAATATAAATACGGCGCCGACGAAGCCAGCTTCGTGCAAGAAATCAAGCTCAACAACTACCTCGAAGAAGCCACCGCTAAGCGCGAGCCCCTCATCCGCTACCGCTACAACAACCGCGAGGACATGTTCGACCGCCACTCCTACGACAAAGGTGGCCGCGTGCTCCACATGCTCCGCAAGTATGTGGGCGACGACGCCTTCTTCACTTCACTAGGCCGCTACCTCAATGAGAACAAGCTGACGGCCGTCGAAATCTCCAAGCTGCGCACCGCTTTCGAAGAAACCACTGGTGAGGACCTGACCTGGTTTTTCAATCAGTGGTTTATGCAGCGCGGCCACCCGGAGCTACACATTACCCACAGCTATGCCAACGGCCAGGTGGCCCTGCGCGTGCAGCAAACCCAGGATACGCTGTTCCAGCCCGTCTACCGCCTGCCCGTCAGCGTCGCCGTCTGGACCAACGGCAACCAGCCCACCGAGCACCGCATCACCGTCACCAAAGCTGACCAGACCTTCACGCTGCCCGCCGGCCAGAAGCCAGTTCTGGTCAAATTCGACAGCGAAAACCAACTCTTAGCCCAAATCGACGAAGACCGCAGCCAGGATGAACTGGTCTTTCAATTCTATCACGCCAAAACCTACCAGCAGAAATCCGAGGTAATGGAGTTGCTGCAAAACAAAACCGCTGACCTCGCCGTGAGCAGCCTCCTGCGCAACGCCATGAACGACAAGTTCTGGCAAGTGCGCCGCCTCGCCCTCGACCACCTCCGCCGCTACCGCGGCCCCGAGCCCGAAGGCATGCGCAAAGACATCCAGCGCCTCGCCACCACCGACCGCAACTCGCGCGTCCGCGCCCAAGCCATCGTCACCCTCGCCACCTTCCCCGACGGCAGTTACGGCCCCATCTACGGCGCCGCCATCGCCGACAGCTCCGCCCTGGTTGCCGCCGCCGCCATTAAAGTACTCGCCAAGAAGCCCGAGCCCAGCACCCGCCAGCAAGTCGCCGCCATCGACAACACCACCAGTAGCCCGCTCATCGTCGCCATCGCCGACTACTATGCCCTCAACGGCGGCCTCGACCAGTACCAATGGTTCCTGCGCCGCCTGCCCGACGTGACCGATGCCGACCTCTACGCCTACTTCCAGTCCTTCGGCACACTCATGACGCACATCCCGCCTGTGGAGCGCGACAAAGGCCTCAAAATCTTAGAAGATTATGCCCGCAACGCCCCGCGCTACGAAATCCGCCTGGGCGCCTACCACGGCCTCGCTTTGCTGCTGCCATCCATGCCCAACCTGAAAGCCACACTCCAAAACATCCGCGAGAAGGAAACAGACGACCGGCTCAAAGCATTTTATAACCTTATGTAAAAGCAAGTTCCGATATTCGCCGGAAAAAAGAACAACCTTTTTTTGCCCGAACACTTGCCTTGTGTCAGAAAACCTCTAATTTTGCAGCTCCTTACGAAACACTACTGGTTCAGCAGTCAGGAAATCAAAGGGGAAACGCCTCTCGGCAATCGGCCGAGAAGCACCAAAACTGGGGGTATCGCATAGCGGCAATTGCGGGTGACTGTAACTCACCTCCTTCGGGTTCATAGGTTCGAGTCCTGTTACCCCCACTTTTTTACAAGATGCCATCTGCGGGAGTAGCTCAGTTGGTAGAGCGGCAGCCTTCCAAGCTGCAGGTCGCGGGTTCGAACCTCGTCTCCCGCTCACGTTTTCAGAATAAGCCGTTTTAGCTCAGTGGTAGAGCACTTCCTTGGTAAGGAAGAGGTCATGGGTTCAAATCCCATAAATGGCTCAGATTATTACACAAGTCCAACGGCCGGAATTATTCTGGCCGTTGGCTCGGTTCTCTCAGGCAAGCGACGCACAGTTTTCTATTACAGTAGGGGCTGAGTCTCGCTTTCTTCGTGTAGGGTCCGATTTTACCTCTCAAATTCACTTCACCACCTCTTTTTTTACTCTTTACAATGGCTAAAGAAAATTTCGACCGGTCCAAGCCGCACGTAAACATCGGTACCATCGGCCACGTCGACCACGGCAAGACCACCCTGACCGCTGCTATCACCATGGTGCTGGCTAACCAGGGCTTGGCCGAAAAGCGTGACTTCTCTTCGATTGACAATGCTCCCGAAGAAAAAGAGCGTGGTATCACCATCAACACCGCTCACGTAGAGTACTCCACCAAAAACCGTCACTACGCTCACGTTGACTGCCCCGGTCACGCTGACTACGTGAAGAACATGGTAACGGGTGCTGCCCAGATGGACGGCGCTATCCTCGTGGTAGCGGCTACCGACGGCCCGATGCCCCAGACCCGTGAGCACATCCTGCTCGCCCGTCAGGTAGGTGTTCCTCAGCTGGTGGTGTTCATGAACAAAGTAGACATGGTGGATGACCCCGAGCTCCTCGAGCTGGTGGAAATGGAAATCCGCGAACTCCTCTCGTTCTACGACTTCGACGGCGACAACATTCCGGTTATCCAGGGTTCGGCCCTCGGCGGCCTGAACGGCGATGCCAACTGGGTTCCCAAAATCAACGAGCTGATGGACGCCGTTGACTCGTTCATTCCGATTCCCGCTCGTCTGACCGACCTGCCCTTCCTGATGCCTGTTGAGGACGTGTTCTCGATTACCGGCCGTGGTACTGTTGCTACCGGTCGTATCGAGCGCGGCATCATTAACTCGGGTGAGCAAGTTGACATCCTGGGCATGGGCGCTGCTGCCGGCCTGAAGTCGACGGTTACGGGTGTGGAAATGTTCCGCAAAATCCTCGACCGTGGCGAAGCTGGTGACAACGTAGGTCTGCTGCTCCGCGGTATTGAAAAAGAAGCCATCCGTCGCGGCATGGTTATCTGCAAGCCCGGCTCGGTAACTCCTCACCAGAAGTTCAAGGCTGAGGTGTACGTTCTCTCGAAAGAGGAAGGTGGCCGTCACACGCCGTTCTTCAACAACTACCGTCCGCAGTTCTACCTGCGTACCACCGACGTTACTGGCATCATCTCCCTCCCCGAGGGCGTTGAAATGGTAATGCCCGGCGACAACATCACCATCACGGTTGAGCTCATCAACAAGGTGGCCATGGAGAAAGGCCTCCGCTTCGCTATCCGTGAGGGTGGCCGTACGGTAGGTGCCGGTCAGGTAACCGAAGTTCTCGACTAAGCTCCGGCTTAACAGCAAAAAAAGCCGCTCTCGAACCTTCGGGAGCGGCTTTTTTACGCTGAAACAGAAGCAAGTGTTTGTTTTCTCTTCTGTTTCTCTTACCTTTGCACTCCCTTTAGCGAAATGCGCTTTTCGGGAATGTCAATAAACGAGTGTAGTTCAAGGGTAGAATAGAGGTCTCCAAAACCTTTGATGGGAGTTCGAATCTCTCCACTCGTGCAATCTGGGCCAGTTGGTCCGCTCCATGTTATTTCAGCGGCAACGCTGTTTTTCCCATCACAATGGACAAACTGAGCAATTATTTCCGCACCACCATCGAAGAGATGCGCTACAACGTGACGTGGCCCTCGACGACGGAACTGCAAAAAAGCGCCGGCTTGGTGCTAATTGGTTCGCTCGTGTTTGCCATCGTCGTGGGCGTCATGGATGTCAGCTTTGAGTCGGTACTTAAAGCGTTTTACAACTCGTTTCGCTAGTCAGCAATCAAGATGGGCGAATTGAAATGGTACGTGGTGCGCTCCGTGAGCGGCCAGGAAAAGAAAGCCAAAAATTACCTCGAAACGGAGCTCGGTCGGCACAACCTGACCGAGCTTGTTCCGCAGGTACTAATTCCGGTGGAGAAGGTGTTTGAGATGCGCAACGGCAAGAAGCGCGTCCGCGAGCGGAACCTCTACCCCGGTTACATCATCATCCACGCCGACCTCGGCCACGGTGAAGTTGACCACATCATCACCAGCACGCCCGGCGTGATTGGTTTCCTCGGCGACAAAGACAAGAAGGACGCAACGAACAACAAACCCGTTCCGCTGCACATTTCGGAAGTCAATCGCATCCTCGGCATCGTGGATGAAGCCGAGCAGCAGGCCGACGCTACCCTCGACAAGCCTTACGTAGTGGGTGAACTCGTGAAAGTGGTAGACGGCCCCTTCAACGGCTTCTCCGGCAACGTGGATGAAGTGTTCGAGGAGCGTAAGAAGCTGAACGTAGTCGTGAAAATCTTCGGCCGCTCGCAGCCGGTAGAACTCAGCTACACCCAAGTAGAAAAAGAAGTATAACTGGTATTGAGTATCAGGTATTCAGTAGTCAGATAAAATTGTCCGAATACTGAATACCAAGTACCGACTACCAATATAAAAAACACCACGCCGGCTAATTGCTCCGGGTCGGCGGGGCTTCCAAACAGGAGTTTACTAAACTGAGGCAAGCGCGAGTTACGACGCAGGAGCCACAGCCAAACCAATCAAATGGCCAAAGAAATCAGAGGTTATCTGCGTCTGCAGATAAAGGGAGGCGCCGCGAACCCTTCGCCGCCGGTAGGACCTGCACTTGGTAGCAAAGGCTTGAACATCATGGAGTTTTGCAAGCAGTTCAATGCTCGCACCCAAGATAAAGCCGGCCAAGTTTGTCCTGTACTCATCACCATGTACACCGACAAGTCGTTCGACTTCGTGGTGAAGACGGCACCGGCTCCGGTGCTGCTCATGGAAGCTGCCAAGTTGCAGAGCGGTTCGAAAGAGCCGAACCGTAACAAAGTGGGCTCCGTGACGTGGGACCAGGTGCGTACCATTGCCGAAACCAAAATGCCTGACTTGAACGCTTTCCAAGTGGAAGCTGCCATGAAGCAGGTGGCCGGCACGGCTCGCAGCATGGGCATTACCATCAAGGGCGATTCTCCTTTTGCTGAATAATTAAACGGAGAAAAGAACAGATGGCACAAGTAAGCAAAAAGCGCAAGGAAGCCCTTGCCAAACACGACCTGACGCAAGTGCGCAGCCTCGTGGAAGCAGCAATCGTGGTGAAGGACATTACCTACACCAAATTCGATGCTTCGGTAGATATTGACGTTCGCCTCGGCGTGGACCCCCGCAAAGCGGACCAGATGGTTCGTGGCGTGGCCACCCTGCCCCACGGCACCGGCAAAACCGTTCGCGTTCTGGCGCTCGTGACTCCCGACAAGGAGGCTGAAGCGCTGGCCGCCGGCGCCGACTTCGTGGGTCTGGACGACTATATCTCGAAAATCGAGAAAGGCTGGACCGACATCGACGTAATCATCACCATGCCCGCCGTAATGGCTAAGGTAGGTCGTCTGGGCCGTGTGCTCGGTCCCCGTGGTCTGATGCCGAACCCGAAGTCGGGTACCGTAACGACCGACGTAGCCAAGGCTGTGCAGGAAGTGAAAGCTGGTAAAATCGACTTCAAAGTTGACAAGACCGGTATCATTCACTGCTCGGTTGGTAAAGTATCGTTCGACCCGAAAATGCTGGCCGAAAACGCCCTGGAGGTAATCCAGACGTTGGGTCGCCTGAAGCCTTCTTCGTCGAAAGGTACCTACATCAAGAGCATCACGCTCTCGAGCACGATGTCGCCCGCCGTTCCGGTTGACAGCCAAGTAAATTCCGCTAGCTAATTAAACAAACCAAACATGACTCGGGAAGAAAAACAAGCCCTCGTGGATGAGTTGAGCGGAAAAATGCAATCGCACAACTCGTTCTACATCGTCGATGCTTCGGTGATGTCGGTAGCGAAAATCAACGACTTCCGTCGTCTGGCGTTCAACCGCGGCCTGGAATATAAGGTGTACAAAAACACCTTCATTCGCAAGGCGCTGGATACGCTCGGCCACGATACGTCGGAAATGGATGCCGCGCTGAAAGGCCAATCGGGCGTGTTGTTCTCTACGGAGAGCGGCTCGGCTCCTGCCAAAATGCTGCGCGACTTCTACAAATCGCAAAACTATGCCCGCGGTGTTGAGCCCAAGCCCGTGCTGAAAGGCGCATATGTAGATGCCAGCATCTATATCGGCTCGAACCAGCTCGAAGGCCTGACCACCATCAAAGGCAAACAGGAACTGCTCGGTGAACTCATCGGTCTGCTCCAGTCGCCTGCCAAAAATGTTATCTCTGCTCTGTCGAGCGGCGGCAACAAGCTGGCCGGCATCCTCAAAACCCTCAGCGAAAAAGAGGCCGCTTAATCCGCAGCTTTTTCGCCCCTCTTTAAATTTTCAACAACACATTTTTTTAACAATCTACAGAAATGGCAGATTTGAAAGCATTCGCTGAGCAGCTTGTAAACCTGACGGTGAAAGAAGTAAACGAATTGGCAGGCATCCTGAAGGACGAGTACGGCATCGAGCCTGCTGCTGCTGCTCCCGTAATGATGGCTGGCGGCGGTGGCGCTGCTGCTGAGGAAGCTCCTGAGGAGAAGACGTCGTTCGACGTTATCCTGAAGGCTGCCGGTGGCCAGAAACTGGCTGTGGTGAAACTGGTGAAAGACCTGACCGGTCTGGGCCTGAAAGAAGCCAAAGAACTGGTTGACGGTGCTCCCAAGCCCCTGAAAGAAGGCGTAACCAAAGACGAGGCTGAGTCGCTGAAAAAGCAGCTCGAGGAAGCCGGTGCTGAAGTAGAAGTTAAGTAGTTTCTGCTCCTGAAGCATCTCCGGACCCGCTTCGAATAAGGATTAGACCTGGCAACTTAGCCAGGTCTTTTCCTGTTTGTAGCGTGTCAACCGCGCGAGCTACCCGGTTCGCGCTTTTGCTATGTCAGCTAACCATCTTGTTGCAGAGGTGGTTAGGGAGTGTACCGCACCGCTGACGGGCCGCCACCCCGGCCTCCTTTATTACGCTTCTGTGTCCATCTTTTAATCCCCATCGCATTGGCTACACCGAAAGCAAAGACGGCCGCCCTGAAGAAAACGGCCGCCGAGCGAATCAATTTCGCCAAGATTAAGAAGGTTATCGAGTACCCGGACTTCCTGGACGTGCAAGTGCGCTCGTTCCAGGAATTCTTTCAGTTGGAAACCGCTGCCGAGCGTCGTTCTAACGAAGGATTGTTCAAAGTGTTCGCCGAGAACTTCCCGATTTCGGACTCGCGCGAAAACTTCGTGCTCAACTTTATCGATTACCACGTCGACCCGCCGAAATATTCGGTTGACGAGTGCATCGACCGTGGTTTGACTTATTCGGTTCCGCTGAAAGCCAAGCTGCGTTTGATTTGCAATGATAAGGACAACGAGGACTTCGAGACGATTGAGCAGGAGGTGTTCCTCGGGAACATCCCGTACATGACCGTGAAGGGCTCGTTCGTTATCAACGGCGCCGAGCGCGTTATCGTATCGCAGCTGCACCGTTCGCCGGGCGTGTTCTTCGCCCAGAGCAAGCACACGAACGGTACCAAGCTCTATTCGGCCCGGATTATTCCGTTCAAAGGTTCGTGGATTGAGTTTGCCACGGACGTGAACAACGTGATGTATGCATACATCGACCGGAAGAAGAAATTCCCGGTGACGACGCTGCTTCGCGCCATCGGCTACGGCACGGACAAAGACATTCTCGACCTGTTCGGTTTGTCGGAGGAAGTGAAGTCCGATAAGAAAAACCTCAAGAAAGCCGTTGGTCGCAAGCTAGCTGCCCGGGTGCTCCGCACCTGGACGGAAGACTTCGTGGACGAAGACACCGGCGAAGTGGTATCGATTGACCGCAACGAGGTGTTGCTGGAGCGCGATGCTACTATTGAGGAAGCTGACATTGACGTGATTCTGGAGGCCGGCGCGAAGTCGGTGATTCTGCACCGTGAGAATGTGAACATTGCGGATTTCGCAATTATTTACAACACGCTGCAGAAGGACAACTCCAACTCGGAGAAGGAAGCTGTTGAGCAGATTTACCGCCAGCTCCGGAACACGGAGGCGCCTGACGAAGAAACCGCTCGTGACATCATCCAGAAGCTGTTCTTCTCGGATAAGCGCTACGACCTCGGGGAAGTGGGCCGTTACCGGATTAACAAGAAGCTCCAGATTGGCATGGACCAGGAGTCGCGGGTGCTGACGAATGAGGACATTGTACTCATCGTGAAGTACCTGATTGGCTTGAGCAACTCAAAGGCCATTGTCGATGACATTGACCACTTGAGCAACCGTCGCGTGCGGACCGTGGGCGAGCAGCTTTACGCCCAGTTCGGCGTGGGCTTGGCCCGGATGGCGCGTACCATCAAGGAGCGCATGAACGTGCGTGACAACGAGGACTTCAAGCCGGTGGACCTGATTAATGCTCGTACTCTTTCGAGCGTTATCAACTCGTTCTTCGGTACGAACCAGTTGTCGCAGTTCATGGACCAAACCAACCCGCTGGCCGAGGTGACGCACAAGCGTCGCGTATCGGCGCTCGGGCCGGGAGGTCTGTCGCGTGAGCGTGCTGGTTTCGAGGTACGTGACGTTCACTACACGCACTACGGCCGTCTTTGCACCATCGAAACGCCGGAAGGACCGAACATTGGTCTGATTTCGTCGCTGTGCGTGCACGCTCGCGTGAATGCCATGGGCTTCATCGAAACCCCTTACCGCGACGTGAAAGGCGGCAAGGTGGACATGAGCGCCAACGTGAAATTCCTGACTGCTGAGGAAGAGGACACCCACCACATCGCGCAGGCTAACTCCCTGCTGGATGAGGGCGGCAACCTGACCCAAGAGCTGGTGAAAGGCCGTTTCGAAGGTGACTTCCCGGTGGTGAATCCGTCGGAGTACTCCTATATGGACGTGGCCCCGAACCAGATTGTATCGGTCGCTGCTTCGCTGATTCCGTTCCTGGAGCACGATGACGCCAACCGTGCGCTCATGGGCTCGAACATGCAGCGCCAGGCTGTGCCGCTGCTCCGCCCCGAAGCTCCGATTGTGGGCACGGGTCTGGAAGGCCGCATTGCCAGCGACTCGCGCACGTTGATTATGGCCGAAGGCGAAGGCGTGATTGACTTCGTGGACGCCAACAAGATTGTCGTGAAGTACGACCTTACGGAGGACGACATCATGGTGAGCTTCGATGCGGAGCGCATTACCTACGACCTCATCAAGTTCCGTCGCACCAACCAGGACACCTGCCTCAACCTGACGCCGCTCGTGAAGCGCGGTGAGCGGGTGACCAAAGGCCAGGCGCTTTGCGAAGGCTACGGTACCAACCAGGGCGAACTCGCCCTGGGCCGTAACATGCAAGTGGCCTTCATGCCGTGGCAGGGCTACAACTTCGAGGATGCCATCGTCATCTCTGAGCGCGTGGTGCGCGACGACATCTTTACCTCGATTCACATTGAGGAGTTTGAGCTGGAAGTGCGCGAGACCAAGCGTGGCGAAGAAGAGTTGACTTCGGAAATTCCGAACGTGAGCGAAGAAGCTGTGCGCAACCTCGACGACAACGGCATCATCCGCCTCGGCGCGGAGGTGAAGGAAGGCGATATTCTGATTGGTAAAATCACGCCGAAAGGCGAGACGGACCCCACGCCGGAAGAGAAGCTGCTCCGCGCCATCTTCGGCGACAAGGCCGGAGATGTGAAGGATGCCTCGCTTAAGGCGCCGCCCTCCTTGCAGGGTGTGGTTATCGGCACGAAACTCTTCTCGCGTCCTAAGAAAGACAAAAACCTCCGGGCCAAGTCGAAGAAGGAAGTGGAAGACTTGAAGTCGACCTACGCACAGGAACTGCGTGGCGTGAAAGCCATCATGATTGACAAGCTGGTGCAATTGCTGGAAGGCAAAACGTCGCAGGGCATCAAGCACCGCTTCGGCGAGGAGATGATTGCCAAGGGCGTGAAGTTCAACCGCAAGAACATCAACGAGGGCATGTTCCCCGAGAAGAACCCGTACAAGGACGAAAGCAACTACGCCGTTCCGGAAGAAGTGAACCTGTTTAAGGACCTGATTCTGGAAGGCTGGACGGCTGATGCCCGCGTGAATGGCTTGGTGCTGGAGCTGGTGCGTAACTACGCCAAGCGCCGCAACACCATCACCGCGAAATTCAAACGTCAGCGCTTCACCTTGGAAGTGGGCGACGAACTGCCCGCCGGCATCGTGCAGCTGGCCAAAGTGTACATCGCCAAGAAGCGCAAGCTGAAGGTGGGTGATAAAATGGCCGGCCGCCACGGTAACAAAGGCGTGGTAGCCCGCATCGTGCGCGATGAGGACATGCCCTTCCTGCCCGATGGCACGCCGATGGACATCGTGCTGAATCCGCTAGGTGTACCAAGCCGGATGAACATCGGTCAGATTTACGAGACGGTACTTGGCTGGGCTGGTCTGAAAATGAGTCGCACTTACGCTACCCCGATTTTCGACGGCGCTACCGAGGATGAAGTGGCTCGTGAATTGACCGAGGCTGGCTTGCCCGACTGGGGCCGTGCGTACCTGCACGATGGTCTGACGGGCGACCGTTTCGACCAGCCGGTGACGGTGGGCGTGATTTACATGCTTAAGCTCGGTCACTTGGTTGACGACAAGATGCACGCTCGTTCCATCGGGCCGTACTCGCTCATCACGCAGCAGCCGCTGGGTGGTAAGGCACAGTTCGGTGGCCAGCGCTTCGGCGAGATGGAGGTGTGGGCACTGGAGGCCTTTGGTGCTTCCAACGTGCTGCAGGAAATCCTGACCGTGAAATCGGATGACGTGGTGGGCCGCGCCAAGGCGTACGAAGCCATTGTAAAAGGCGACGTTCTGCCCAAGCCGAACATCCCCGAGTCGTTCAACGTGTTGCTCCACGAACTCCGTGGTCTGGCACTCGAAATCACGATGGAATAGTGAATTGCTGCAGTTGCGGCCGGGGCGCAAGCTTCGGCCGCAACTCGCGGTTTGCCTGCCGGCAGGCAACAGGAGGCGCTGATTGAGCGACTCTGGTAACGAAAGGTGAGAAAACGCTTCGGTGAAAGAGGAGCGGGGGCTGTTCCGAGATATGGTCAGTGCAGCATCAAAACCCCCAGTGAATCTTAATCGAAGGCCTTTTCATCATTCTGTCCTGTCATCAGTTTTAATTTTTCGACCTTTTCAGAGTGCCTTTGCCCGACATACCTATCTGTTAAGCAAAGGCACTTTTTGAAGCGTCAACCTGTTTTGATTCTCTTGCGCCCTTCTGGCGAACGGCGAAGAATCAGGCAGCTCAAAGCCAACAGCTACTAGCTTAACCCCAATCAAATGGCTTTCGCAAAAAACAAGAAAGTAGTTCAGGACTTCTCCAAAGTCACCATCTCGCTGGCCTCGCCCGAAGCAATTCTGGAGCGCAGCACAGGCGAAGTGGTGAAGCCTGAAACCATTAACTACCGCACGTACAAGCCCGAAATGGGTGGCCTGTTCTGCGAGCGGATTTTCGGTCCGGTAAAGGACTGGGAATGCCACTGCGGTAAGTACAAGCGCATTCGCTATAAGGGCATCATCTGCGACCGTTGCGGCGTGGAGGTGACCGAGAAGAAGGTGCGTCGTGAGCGCATGGGCCACATCGAACTGGTAGTGCCCGTTGCCCACATCTGGTACTTCAAATCGCTCCCTAACAAAATCGGCTACCTGCTGGGCCTGCCCACCAAGAAGCTCGACCAAATCATCTATTACGAGCGGTACGTCGTTGTTCAGCCCGGTTCGCTGGCGGAAGAAGGCGTGCAAGTGCTCGACTTCCTCACCGAGGACGAATACCTGGACATCATCGACAAGCTCCCCCGGGAGAACCAGATGCTGCCCAACGAGGACCCCAACAAGTTCATCGCCCGCATGGGTGCCGATGCCCTGCACATGTTGCTGGAGCGCATCAACCTGGACGAGTTGAGCTACTCGCTGCGGGACTCCGCTGCCCACGAGACCTCGCAGCAGCGTAAGGCGGAAGCCCTGAAGCGTCTGCGCGTGGTGGAAGCTTTCCGCGACGCGGCTACTCGCATCGAGAACAAGCCCGAGTGGATGGTAATCCGCATGGTGCCGGTGATTCCGCCGGAATTGCGCCCCCTCGTGCCGTTGGATGGTGGCCGTTTCGCCACTTCCGACTTGAACGACCTGTACCGCCGCGTTATCATCCGCAACAACCGCCTCAAGCGCCTGATTGAAATCAAAGCGCCCGAGGTGATTCTGCGGAACGAGAAGCGCATGCTGCAGGAAGCTGTTGACTCGTTGTTCGACAACTCGCGTAAGGTGAACGCCGTGCGCGCCGAAGGCAACCGTGCCCTGAAGTCGCTGTCCGATATGCTGAAAGGCAAGCAGGGCCGCTTCCGTCAGAACCTGCTCGGTAAGCGTGTCGATTACTCGGGTCGTTCGGTAATCGTCGTTGGTCCAGAGCTGAAGCTGCACGAGTGCGGCCTGCCCAAGAACATGGCGGCCGAGCTGTTCAAGCCGTTCATCATCCGCAAGCTCATCGAGCGCGGCATTGTGAAGACGGTGAAGTCGGCGAAGAAAATTGTGGACCGCAAGGACGCAGTGGTATGGGACATCCTGGAGAATGTGCTGAAAGGCCACCCGGTGCTCCTCAACCGGGCTCCTACGTTGCACCGCTTGGGCATCCAGGCATTCCAGCCGCGCCTCATCGAGGGCAAGGCTATCCAACTACACCCCCTGGTTTGTACGGCCTTCAACGCTGACTTTGACGGTGACCAGATGGCTGTGCACGTGCCCCTCGGCCCAGCTGCCATCCTGGAAGCTTCGATGCTCATGCTGGCGTCGCACAACATCCTGAACCCTGCCAACGGCGCGCCCATCGCGGTACCGTCGCAGGACATGGTTCTGGGTCTGTACTACGTAACCAAAGGCAAGCGCAGCACCGACAACGAGAAGATTCTCGGCGAAGGCCGCGTGTTCTACTCGGACGAAGAGGTTGTTATTGCCATCAACGAAGGCCAGCTCTCGAAGCACGCTTTCATTAAGGTACGTACCCAGATTCGCGACGAAAACGACGACCTCGTGACCAAGGTGGTTGACACCGTGGCCGGCCGCGTGCTGTTCAACCAGCTCGTACCCGAGGAAGTAGGTTTCGTGGACGAGCTGCTGACCAAGAAGAAGCTCCAGCAAATCATTTCGCTGGTGTTTAAGCGTACGGGCATGGCCCGCACCGCGCAGTTCCTCGATGACATCAAGACCCTCGGTTTCCAGTCGGCCTACAAAGGCGGTCTGAGCATGGGTCTGGGCGACATTAACATCCCTAAGGAGAAGGACGAACTGGTGCTGCAAGCCCAGAACGACGTGAAAGCTGTAACCCAGAACTACCAGATGGGTCTGATTACGGACAACGAGCGTTACAACCAGGTTATTGACATCTGGACGCGCATCAACAACCAGATTACGGAAACGTTGATGGGCCGTCTGGAGAAGGAAAACCAGGGCTTCAACTCCATCTACATGATGATGCACTCGGGAGCCCGCGGCTCGCGCGAGCAGATTCGTCAGCTGGGCGGGATGCGTGGCCTGATGGCCAAGCCCCAGAAGTCGTTGCAAGGCTCGATTGGCGAGATTATCGAAAACCCGATTCTGTCGAACTTCAAAGAAGGCCTCGACGTAATCGAATACTTTATCTCGACGCACGGTGCCCGTAAAGGTCTGGCTGACACGGCTCTGAAGACGGCTGACGCCGGCTACCTGACCCGTCGTCTGGTAGACGTGTCGCAGGACGTGATTGTGAACGAGCAGGACTGCGGTACGCTGCGTGGCATCGAGACCTTCGCCCTGAAGGACAACGAGGACATCGTGGAGCCCCTGGCCGAGCGTATCCTGGGCCGCGTGACGGTGCACGACATCGTGGACCCGCTGACCGGCGAGGTTATCCTGACTTCCGGCTCGGAAATCAAGGAAGACACCACTCGCCGCATCGATGCCACGGCTATCGAATCGGTGGAAATCCGCTCGGTGCTGACTTGCGAAAGTAAGCGCGGCATCTGCGCCAAGTGCTACGGCCGCAACCTGGCTTCGGGCCGCATGGTGCAACGTGGCGAGGCGGTCGGCGTTATCGCCGCTCAGTCGATTGGTGAGCCCGGCACGCAGCTGACCCTGCGTACCTTCCACGTAGGTGGTACGGCTTCCAACATCGCCGTTGAATCGAGCATCAAAGCCAAATTCGCCGGTATGGTCGAGTTCGAGGACGTTCGCACTGTAGCCACCGTGACGCCGGAAGGCGTGAAGGGCGCCGTGGTAATGGGCCGCTCGGGTGAAATCCGCATCGTGGAGAAAGGCACGGGCCGCGTCTTCACTTCCAACCACGTTCCTTACGGCTCCTTCATGCTGGTAGAGGAAGGCCAGGAAGTGGAAAAAGGCACGGAACTGAACACCTGGGACCCCTACAACGCCGTTATTCTGGCCGAGTTTGATGGTACCGTGCAGTTCGACGCCATCACCGAAGGCGTTACCTACCGTGAGGAATCGGACGAACAGACCGGTCACCGCGAGAAGGTAATCATCGAGTCGAAGGCCAAAGACCAGAACCCGTCCATCATCATCCGCCCCGGCAAAAAGGGCGATGCCGAAGGCCAGAAGGCCTACAGCATCCCGGTGGGCTCGCACTTGAACGTCGAGAACAACGAGAAAATCACGGCTGGTCACATCCTCGCCAAGATTCCTCGCTCGGTGGGCAAGACCCGCGACATCACTGGTGGTCTGCCGCGCGTAACGGAGCTTTTCGAAGCCCGGAACCCGTCAAACCCCGCTGTGGTATCGGAAATCGATGGCGTCGTAACTTACGGCACCGTGAAACGCGGTAACCGTGAAATCTACGTCGAGTCGAAAGATGGGGTGAAGAAAAAGTACATGGTGCCGCTGTCGAAGCACATTCTGGTGCAGGACAACGACTTCATCCGCGCCGGTATGCCGCTGTCGGATGGTGCCATCACGCCTTCGGACATCCTGAGCATTCAGGGCCCCGGCGCTGTGCAGGAGTACCTCGTGAACGAGATTCAGGAAGTGTACCGCTTGCAGGGTGTAAAAATCAACGATAAGCACATCGAAGTGGTCGTCCGCCAGATGATGCAGAAAGTCGTGATTCTGGATGCCGGTGACACGTCGTTCCTCGAAAACCAGGTGATTGATAAAATCATCTTCATGGCCGAGAACGACATGATTATCGACATGAAAGTGGTGACCGAAGCCGGTGACTCGACCAACCTGAAGCCCGGTCAGATTGTGACGGCTCGCCGCCTCCGCGACGAGAACAGCAGCCTGAAACGCCGCGACCTGGCCCTCGTGCAAGTGCGCGACGCCCAGCCTTCGGTATCGCGTCCCACGCTGCAGGGCATCACGCAAGCTTCGTTGGGTACGGCCTCGTTCATCTCGGCCGCTTCCTTCCAGGAAACGACCAAGGTGCTGAGCGAAGCCGCCATCCGTGGCAAGGCCGACCAGCTGCTGGGCCTGAAGGAGAACGTAATCGTTGGTCACCTCATCCCGGCCGGTACTGGCTTGCGCGAGTACACGCGTCAGGTAGTAGGCTCGAAAGAGGAGATGGAAGCTGCCCAAGCCGCCCAGGCGGCCGAAGCGGCAGTTCCCGCCAAGCGCCCCAGCCGTGCTGGCAAGCGCGAAGTGTCGGCTGAGTAATCCGCCGTAGGTTTGTAATGGAAAAGCCGACTGGGGTATCCCGGTCGGCTTTTTCTGTTTTGACGAGATATCAATCTGAACTAGCCACCTGATTTATGTCAATTCTAAATTCAGAAATCGAAACTAGTTTACTAACTCTTCTCGGGTTAATGGCTTATGTGGCAGTAGGGGCTTGGTATATATTGGGCATTTTACTTCTGCTGGTTTACGTTGCAATACTGTTCATCTTTATCTTCAGTAAGAATACGTTTTGGCGTGTTGTTGCATGGATTCCTAGTATTCTGGTTGGAATAATGAGCACACATATACTGCGTGCTCATTGGGATGGTCTGGAAGCAGCCATTTGCGCCTTTTTACTCGTTCCAGCTTTAGTAGGTATTTTCACAGAGCACAGGTTGAGTCGTAAAAGAATGCGAACAAATAAATGAAGAGACTTCGCTAGGTCGGTCAGCACGACGTTATTTATACTTTAAACACACTCACCCTATGCAACCAACCGACCAAAACCCAGACCCCAACGCCATCAACATCGAGCTTTCCGAAGCCATGGCCGAGGGCGAATACGCCAACCTCGCCATGATTGCGCACAGCAACAGCGAGTTCGTGATTGACTTCATCCGCATGATGCCCGGCCTGCCCAAGGCCAAGGTGAAGGCGCGCATCGTCGTCACGCCCGAGCACGCCAAGCGCCTGTTGCAAGCCCTGACCGAGAACATCGAGCGGTTTGAAGCCGCTTTCGGCACCATCAAGATGCAGAGCGAAGCGCCTAGCTACCCGATGAACTTCGGCGGCGCGGTAGGGGAGGCGTAAGAAATTTCTTGCCGCTCGTTTATCTTTAGTGTCTATGGAAATCGTCTTTGAAGTGCCCGCTGAGAAGGCGGAGTTCATGCTGGAACTGTTGCGTAGCATTCGCTTCGTGAAGAACCCGCGGCGACTGCGGGTGCGAAAAGTATCTACGCCCTCACCTGACACTGAGAAGAAATAGAATCTACTGATTAAATGCACAACAGGCCCGCCGGACTTCGGCGGGCCTGTTGTGTTTATTTGCTTTAGAATAATTCAACTATGAGAGCAAAACGATTACGCGGGTTTGGTAGACACATGCGCGTACATATAAAACGGGCTGCTAGTGATGTGGCACTGGATACCGATTGGCTTGAGCAACATCACTACGATTACGAGAAGTTAGGATTGGCTCCCTGGCACGTATCGGATAAGCCTCCACTTGCTATAAGAAAGCTATGGTTGGGTAAGTTGGTTGTGGACTTTCAGCAATGGCACAAGCAATTGAAGCAGCAATATGCTGACTTCTATCTGGCAATCTGGCTATTTGAACCCCATTTTGGTGATTCACAGCTTGTAGCTGGTATTGAAGAACAAAAAGCGCACTACGAAGGGCTTTTTGGAGAGCCAGTGGCACTGTCACTCCCAATGGAATACCAAGTATTGCCAGGAGTAAGGGATTTGCAATGGACTGCTCTTGCTTACGTCACTCCATTCTACCCGGAAGATTTCGCTTCATTAGGTTCTTGGGCATTGAAGAAGCCGCATTGGCCAACGGAATCACCCAGCGGGGAAAAGATGATTGCCGTGCAAATAGGGGTGGTGTGGGTCGGGAAAATGGCGTAGTCAAAATTAACATCCTCACTCTGTTTGCTATTGCGGTGAAATAATCTTACCTTTGCAAGCCAAATTTTAGGGGCAAACGGCTCCAAACAAACCATTCGCTAAATGCCAACCATTAACCAACTCGTACGGAAAGGCCGTGAGGCTTTGACTACCAAGTCGAAGTCGCCCGCCCTTGATTCGTGCCCGCAGCGTCGGGGCGTGTGCACCCGTGTGTACACCACCACGCCTAAGAAGCCGAACTCGGCTATGCGCAAAGTGGCCCGTGTGCGCCTTACCAACGGTAAGGAAGTAAACGCATACATCCCCGGTGAAGGCCACAACCTCCAGGAACACAGCATTGTGCTGATTCGTGGCGGCCGGGTTAAAGACTTGCCAGGTGTTCGCTACCACATCATCCGTGGCGCCCTGGACACCGCCGGTGTAAGCGGCCGCACGCAGCGCCGTTCGAAGTACGGTGCCAAGCGCCCGAAGCCGGGTCAACCCGCCGCAGCAGCTGGCAAGGGTGGCAAAGGCGCACCCGCTAAAAAGAAATAAATAGAATTAGTAGCGAGTAATAAGTATTGAGTGGCAGGCCAGTCCTGCTGCTCGCTACTCAATACTTACTACTACATACTTACTACTATCATGAGAAAGTCAAAACCGAAGAAGCGCATCTTGCTGCCGGACCCTAAGTACAAGGAGACGCTGGTAACCCGTTTCGTGAACTACATGATGTACGACGGCAAGAAAAACCTGGCGTACACCATCTTCTATGACGCCTGCGACCTCGTGGAGCAGCGCACCAAGGAGAGCGGCCTCGAAATGTGGCGCAAAGCGTTGAACAACGTGATGCCCACCGTGGAAGTGAAAAGCCGCCGCGTAGGTGGTGCCACCTTCCAGGTTCCGATTGAAGTGCGCGCCGACCGCCGCATTTCGGTAGGTGCCAAATGGATGATTCAGTACGCCCGTCGTCGTGGTGAGAAGACCATGAAGGACAAGCTGGCTGGCGAAATCATCGCTGCCGCCAAAGGCGAAGGTGCTGCCGTTAAGAAAAAAGACGACACCCACCGCATGGCTGAGGCCAACAAGGCCTTCTCGCACTTCCGTTTCTAAACTGGAAATTTGGGTTTGGGGTCTTAGGGACTTGGATTTATTTGACGGACTGTTCTGTTAAACGACCCAAGACCTGAGACCCCAAATTTTAAGCCTTAACCAACATCATGGCCGTTAACAAAGAACTTTACTACCTCCGCAACATCGGGATTATGGCGCACATCGACGCCGGTAAGACCACGACGTCGGAGCGTATTCTGTATTACACGGGTAAAACCCACAAAATCGGGGAAGTGCACGACGGTGCCGCCACGATGGACTGGATGGAGCAGGAGCAGGAGCGCGGCATCACGATTACCTCGGCTGCCACCACCACGTTCTGGAACTACCCCACCGACATCAAGGGTGACCCGACTGCTGACACCAAGCAGTACAAAATCAACCTGATTGACACCCCCGGCCACGTTGACTTCACGGTAGAAGTAGAACGTTCGCTGCGTGTGCTCGATGGTGCCGTGGCCCTGTTCTGCGCCGTTTCGGGCGTGGAGCCGCAGTCGGAAACCGTATGGCGTCAGGCTGACAAGTACAAAGTGCCCCGCATCTGCTTCGTCAACAAGATGGACCGTGCCGGCGCTGACTTCTTCAAAGCCGTGAACGAAATCAAGGAGAAGCTGGGCGCAAACCCCATTCCCCTGCAGATTCCGATTGGTGCCGAAGAAACTTTCAAAGGCGTTGTTGACCTGCTGACTGGCAAAGCCATCGTGTGGGACGACAAAACCGAAGGCAAATCGTACGACGAAGTTCCCGTTCCCGAGGACCTCGTGGAGACGGTAGCCGAGTGGCGTCAGAAGCTCATCGAGAGCGTAGCCGAGTACGATGACGCGTTGCTGGAGAAGTTCTTCGACAACCCCGATTCCATCACGAAAGAGGAAATGATGGTTGTTATCCGCCAGGCGGTTATCGACATGAAATTCTCGCCCGTGCTCTGCGGTTCGGCCTTCAAAAACAAGGGCGTTCAAACGATGCTGGATGCTGTGATGGCCTACCTGCCGTCGCCCCTCGACATGCCCGCCATCATCGGTACCAACCCCGAGAGCGGCGAGGAAATGGAGCGTCACCCCGACAACTCGGAGCCTTTCACCGCTCTGGCGTTCAAAATTGCTACCGACCCGTTCGTAGGCCGTCTGTGCTTCTTCCGCTGCTACAGCGGTGTGCTCGACTCGGGCTCGTACGTGCTCAACAATCGCACCGGCAAGAAGGAGCGTATCTCGCGCCTCATGCAGATGCACTCCAACAAGCAGAACCCCATCGACAAGATTCAGGCCGGTGACATTGCTGCAGGTGTTGGTTTCAAAGACATCAAAACCGGCGACACGCTGACCGATGAGAAGAACCCGATGGTTCTCGAGTCGATGAGCTTCCCCGAGCCGGTAATTGGCTACGCCATCGAGCCGAAAACGCAGGCTGACGTCGACAAAATGGGCATGGCCATCGCCAAGCTCATCGAGGAAGACCCCACGCTGCGCGTGAACACGGACGAGGAAACCGGCCAGACCATCCTCCGCGGCATGGGCGAGCTTCACCTTGAAATCATCATCGACCGCATGCGTCGTGAATTCAAAGTGGAAATCAACCAGGGTGCCCCGCAGGTGGCCTACAAGGAAATTCTTACCAAGGTGGTCGACCACCGCGAAACATACAAGAAGCAGACCGGTGGCCGCGGTAAATTCGGCGACATCGTGTTTGAACTGGGTCCGAAAGAAACCGAGCCTGAAAAGGCTGGTCTGGAGTTCGACAACGCCATTGTGGGCGGTGTTATCCCCCGCGAATTCATTCAGCCCATCCAGAAAGGTTTCGAAGAAGCCATGAAGCGTGGTCCATTGGCGGGCTTCCCCATCGAAACGATGAAGGTGCGCCTATACCACGGCTCGTTCCACGACGTTGACTCGGATGCCCTGTCGTTCGAACTCGCCGCCCGTGACGGTTTCCGTGAAGCTGCCAAGAAGGCCGGCCCGAAATTGCTGGAGCCCATCATGGCGGTTGAAGTGGTTTGCCCCGACGAGTACACGGGTCCCGTAACCGGTGACTTGAACCGTCGTCGTGGTCTGATGAAAGGCATGGACACCAAAGCCGGTGCCCAGGTTATCAAGGCCGATGTTCCGCTGTCGGAACTGTTCGGCTACGTAACCGCGCTCCGTACGATTTCGTCGGGTCGTGCTTCGGCTTCGCTCACGTTCTCGCACTACGAGCAAGTGCCGAGCAACATGGCCGATGCTATTGTTGCCAAAACCAAAGGAGGTAAATAAGTGACTAGCGGTTAGTAGCTGCTGTTTGTCGGCTACTAACCGCTAATCATTAAATCAAAGCTTTTCAAAACGGAGGCAATCGGCTTCCACCAATCACAATGAACCAGAAAATTCGCATTAAGCTGAAAAGCTACGACCACAACCTCGTAGACAAATCGGCCGAGAAAATCGTGAAAGCTGTGAAGGCCACCGGTGCCATCGTTAGCGGCCCGATTCCTTTGCCGACCCAAAAGGAGAAGTTCACCGTGCTGCGCTCGCCCCACGTGAACAAGAAGAGCCGGGAGCAGTTCCAGCTTTGCACCTACAAGCGCCTCGTAGACATCTTCTCGACCTCGTCGAAGACCGTTGATGCCCTGATGAAGCTGGAATTGCCCAGCGGCGTTGACGTAGAAATCAAAGTCTGAGGCACCGATTTCAGTCTTAATTGAGTTAAAGCCCCACCGCAATTCGTTGCGGTGGGGCTTTTTCTTTGGAACTTGCGCGGCCACTACTGATTCTTCATGCTTGCTGTCTTTTCTCTTGAGCGACTACACCGTTCTGCCTTCTTCTTCTGTGTCTGCATCATCATCAGCATTTTCTTGGCCAACTGGCTGAGAGTGGCGTTGGGAATTGCAATGGGAGGACTGGCCGTGACCGGGGTGGTCTACGCCTTGGTGCATAAGCGCGTTGCGAACTTGAGACTATGGCCAGTCTTTGGAAGTATTGCCTTGGTCTATGTGCTACACCTGACCGCAGGCCTCCATACCGAGGCGGCCAATATGGATGAATACCGGTTCGATTTAGGAATGCAATTGCCTTTCCTGATGCTGCCGCTGGCATTCTGGATACTACCGCCTTTTCCGGGCCGCTACTTGCGTTGGCTATGGTTATTGTTCATCGCCATAACGACGCTGGCCGCAGTAGGGGCCACTATCAACTATGCCCTGCACGCGGCTGAGATTAACGAGAGCTACTACCGCTCGAAAGTGATGCCGACGGAACCTGACCACATCCGCTTCAGTCTAATGATTACGCTTGCCATCGCAGCCGGTATCACATTACTGGAGCGCCAAGCAGTACGGACAGCTTGGCGGCCTTGGATGATTGGAATTATAGTGGCGCTGGTTCTTTTCCTGCACATGCTCGCGGTGCGTAGTGGCGAAATGACCTTCTATGCGTTAGGTGGACTGGCGGTGCTGTGGCTGGTGCTTCGTAAGCAGCAGTGGAGGCGAGCCGGAATACTTGCCGCTGCGTTGCTTTTATTACCTGTCTTCAGCTATGTAGCTTTTCCGACCTTCCGGAATAAGATATCGAATACCAAAACTGACGTTACTGTAGCTCGTCAGAAGACTAGCGACGAGGGAAAGAAATTCTCTATATCCGGACGTCTCTACTCCTATAAAGCCGCGCTGAACGTCTGGGAGGACAATAAGCTCTTTGGTGTCGGTAAGCCAGATTTGGAAAGCGAAATGGCCATCCGCTACGCCGAAACCTATCCGGAAATGACCAGTGAATACTATATCCTGCCCCACAACCAGTATCTATATAATCTGGCCGCGTATGGTGTGGTAGGGCTATTGGTCTTCTGCTGGGCAATGTTCTATCCTGCTTGGTGGGCCCGGCATAAGTGCGCCCCATTGTTGCTGGCCCAGTACGTCAGCATCGCTCTTTCCTTCCTAGTCGAATACACGCTGGAAACGCAGATTGGCTTAGCCTTCGTCTTGTTCTTCCTGATGCTGGCTTTGCAAGGCTCCCTGCCGAGCGACGACAACGACCCCGTCTGGCGCCCGGCCTAAATCGCCCAGCAAAACACGCCATCCACCGGAGCTAACAGCCTCACTGAGAAAATATTTCTCAGCCACATTGGGATAGCGCCAGCTTTTTTTCTATCTTTGCACTCCCTTAGCGAAAACGGCACTCGGCCGTTTTCTTTTTGTGTTCATTAATAACCAAATAGAATGCCTGGCATCATCGGTAAAAAAATCGGTATGACAAGCCTCTTCACTCCGGATGGGAAAAACATTCCCTGCACGCTCATCGAAGCGGGTCCGTGCGTAGTGACGCAGGTTAAGACTATCGCGAATGACGGTTACACCGCCATTCAAATTGGGTACGGCGAGAAAAAAGAGAAGAACACCACCAAAGCATTGGTTGGTCACTTCAAAAAAGCCGGTACTACCCCCAAGAAAAAATTGGTTGAATTCCGCCTCGACGCCGAATCGACCTACGCCGCTGGCGCTACCATCGACGCGACTCTCTTCGAAGAGGGCGAGTTTGTGGACGTAGTAGGCACTTCCAAAGGCAAGGGTTTCCAGGGCGTTGTAAAGCGTTACAACTTCCAGGGTGTTGGTGGCCAGACCCACGGCCAGCACAACCGCCTGCGTCACCCCGGTTCTATCGGTGCTTGCTCGTGGCCTTCGCGCGTATTCAAAGGAATGCGCATGGGTGGCCGCATGGGCAACGACCGCGTGAAAGTGCAGAACCTGAAGGTGATGCGCGTAGTAGGCGACAAGAACCTGATTCTGGTGAGCGGCTCGATTCCCGGCGCGAAGAATTCTTACGTGGTAATCGAGAAATAGACTAGTACGATGGAACTCGCAGTATATAACCTCAAAGGCGAAGACACCGGCCGCAAAGTGACCCTGTCTGACGCCATCTTCGGTCTCGAAGTAAACGAGCACGTGATGTACCTGGACGTGAAGCAGTACCTGGCCAACCAGCGCCAGGGCACGCACAAGTCCAAGCAGCGCAACGAGGTGCACGGCACCACGAAGAAGCTGAAGAAGCAAAAAGGTACGGGCGGTGCCCGCGCCGGCAGCATGAAGTCGGGTGTGTTCGTAGGTGGTGGCCGCATGTTCGGTCCCCAGCCCCGCGACTACGGCTTCAAACTGAACAAGAAGACCAAGCGCGTAGCTCGCCTCTCGGCCCTGTCGAGCCTGGCGAAGGACGGCAAGATTTCCCTGGTGGAAACCATCTCGCTGGCTGCTCCCCGCACCAAGGACTTCGTTGCCATCCTCGACGGCCTCAAGCTGAACAATGGCAAAAAGACCATGCTCGTGACCGGTGAGGTCAACAAAAACGTGCTCCTGAGCGCCCGCAACCTGCAGAAAGTGAAAGTGTCGACGCCCGTAGGCCTCAACACCCACGACCTGCTGAACACGGACACGCTCCTGATTTCGGAAGACGGCATGGCTTCATTGGTTGAACTCTATAGCACCGCCGAATAATGAGCACCCTGAAACGCCCCATCGTTACCGAAAAGGCCACCGGCCTGAACGAGAAAGGTCGCTACACGTTCGAAGTGGAGCGCACCGCCAACAAAGTGCAAATCAAGAAGGACATTGAATCGCTGTACGGCGTGACGGTAACCGAAATCAACACGATGCGCACCATTGGCAAAATGAAGTCGAAAGGCACCAAAGGCGGCCAGGTTTCCGGTCGTCGCGCCCACGGCAAGAAAGCCATTGTGACCGTGAAAGAAGGCGATGTAATCGACTTCTACGGCAACCTCTAGGCCGCAAGCTTCGCCTCAAATTTTTCGCCGCAAAAGCACAACTAGCTAGTAATGGCACTTAAAAAACTCAGACCAACAACCCCAGGGCAGCGCTTCCGCGTTGCGCCGGCGTTCGACGAGATTACGACGTCGACCCCGGAGAAGTCGCTGATGACTTCCCTCTCCAAATCGGGTGGCCGGAACTCTTCCGGTAAAATGTCCAACCGCTACATCGGCGGTGGTCATAAAACCCAGTACCGCATCGTGGACTTCAAGCGCGACAAAGCCGGTGTTCCGGCCGTCGTGAAGTCCATCGAGTACGACCCCAACCGCACCGCGCGTATCGCCCTCGTCAACTATGCCGATGGTGAGAAGCGTTACATCATCGCTCCCGCCGGCATGACGGTAGGCGCGAAGATTGTGTCGGGCCCCGGCGTCGCTCCCGAAGTAGGCAATACCTTGCCGCTGCGTGAGATTCCCCTCGGTACCATCCTCCACAACATTGAGTTGCAGCCCGGCCAGGGCGCGGCCATGGCTCGCTCGGCCGGTACCTACGCCCAAATCGTAGCCCGCGAAGAGAAGTACGCCACGCTGAAATTGCCTTCGGGCGAGATGCGCATGGTGCTCGTGACCTGCATGGCCACCGTTGGTACCGTGTCGAACGGCGACCACATGAACACTGTGATGGGCAAAGCCGGCCGTAACCGCTGGGCTGGTCGTCGTCCGCGTGTTCGTGGTGTGGTAATGAACCCTGTCGACCACCCCATGGGTGGTGGCGAAGGCAAATCGTCGGGTGGTCACCCGCGTAGCCGTAACGGCATTTTGGCTAAGGGCCAGAAGACTCGTAACAAGAACAAGTATTCGGAGAACCTGATTGTGAGCCGCAAAGGCAAGAAGTAATATATGGCACGTTCACTCAAAAAAGGGCCGTACATTGACTTCCGGCTGGAAAAGAAAGTCACGGCACTCGAAACGGCTGGTAAGAAATCGGTGGTGAAGACTTGGTCGCGCCGCTCGATGATTTCCCCGGATTTCGTTGGCCACACATTCGCTGTTCACAACGGCAATAAGTTCATCCCGGTGTATGTGACCGAGAACATGGTAGGGCACAAGTTGGGCGAATTCGCCCCGACGCGTAACTTCCGTGGTCACGTCGCCAAAAAAGATAAAGGCAAGCGCTAAGATGGAAGCAGTAGCAAAACTCCGCAATGTGCCGACCTCGCCTCGTAAGATGCGACTGGTGGCCGACCTCGTGCGCGGCAAGAAAGTGACCCAGGCCCTCGGCCTGTTGCGCTTTGAAGCCAACATCGGCGCCGAGAAGATTGAGAAACTGCTCCTTTCGGCCTTGGCCAACTGGCAGCAGCACAACGAAGAAGAGCGGATTGAGGACGCAAACCTCTACATCAGCGAAATCTTCGTGGACGAAGGCCGCCAGTTGAAGCGCCTGCGCCCCGCCCCCCAGGGTCGTGGCCACCGCATCCGCAAGCGCAGCAACCACGTGACGCTGAAAATCGACACGAAAGTGGAGAAGCTCGGCAGCAAAGGCGCTAAAGCAGCCGCCACTACCGAAAACCCTAAGGCCGACGCCAAATCCTAAGTTAATATGGGACAGAAAGTAAATCCGGTTGGCTTCCGCTTGGGAGTAATCAAAGGCTGGGACTCCAACTGGTACGGCGGCAAGGACTTCGCCGAGAAACTGGTGGAGGACGAGAAAATCCGCAAGTACATCAACGCTCGTATTCAGAAAGGTGGCATCAGCCGCATTGTGATTGAGCGCACCCTGAAGCGCATTACCATCACCATCAACACGGCGCGTCCGGGTGTGGTGATTGGCAAAGGCGGCCAGGAAGTAGACAAGATTAAGGACGAGCTGAAGCAAATCACCAGCAAAGACGTTCAAATCAACATCTTCGAAATTAAGCGTCCGGAGTTGGATGCCAAGCTGGTAGGCGAGAGCATCGCCCAGCAGTTGGCCGCTCGTATCTCCTTCCGTCGCGCCATGAAAATGTCGATTCAAGCTGCCATGCGTGTTGGTGCCGAAGGTATCAAGATTCAGTGCGGTGGCCGTCTCGGCGGTGCGGAGATTGCCCGTTCGGAGCAGTACAAAGAAGGTCGTACGCCGCTGCACACGCTGCGCGCCGATATCGACTACGCTTTGTCGGAAGCTCAGACCGTGTATGGCAAAATCGGCATCAAGGTGTGGGTAATGCGCGGTGAGGTGTTCGGCAAGCCCGACCTCTCGCCCAACCAGCAGCTCACCAACCCCGGTGGCGGCGAAGGTGGCGGTGGTCGTCGTGACGACCGTGGCCCCCGCGGCGAGCGTCGCGAAGGCGACCGTGGCCCGCGTCGTGACGGTGGTGCTGGTCGTGGCAACGCTGGCGGTGGCGACCGCGCCCCCCGTGGCGCTGGCGACAACGCCGGTCCCCGTCGCAACGGCCCCGCCCAAGGCGGTGGTGCTGCCGGCGGTGCTGCTCGCGGCCCGCGTCGCTAGAACAAAGTCAAGTCATTTCGCTTCGTTTGCCGCTTTCAGGTGAACGAAGCGAAATGTTCGGCTGTTCGCCCCTCTCTCTTACAGAACACTCTCTTTATTTAAAATCAAATGTTACAACCGAAAAGGACCAAGTATCGCAAGATGCAAAAGGGTCGCGTAACAGGCCTCGCCTACCGCGGCAGCTCCATAGACTTCGGTTCGTTCGCTATCAAGTCGCTGGAAGTGTCTTGGATTACGGCTCGCCAAATTGAGGCTGCTCGTATCGCCATGACCCGCGCCATGAAACGCGAAGGGCAAGTATGGATTCGCATTTTCCCCGACAAGCCGATTACCAAGAAGCCCGCTGAGGTGCGCATGGGTAAAGGCAAAGGCTCGCCCGAGTATTGGGTAGCCTGCGTGAAGCCCGGCCAAATCATGTTCGAGTCGGACGGTGTGTCGCTGGAAGTAGCTAAAGAATCGCTGCGTCTGGCGGCTCAGAAGCTCCCCGTAAAAACTTCATTCGTGGTTCGCCGCGACTATACGGACGCTGCTTAAGTCATGAAGAACAAGACCGACCTCAAAGGCCTTTCCGCTGAAGCGCTGAAAGAGCAAATCAAAACCGAGCAGGCTCAGGGCCAGCAGCTGCGTTTCGCCCACGCGATTTCGCCCCTGGAAAACCCCGCCCGCCTCAAGGCCAACCGTAAAAACGTCGCCCGCTTGCTCACCGAGCAGACTCGTCGGAACAACGAGCAGGCCTCTAACCCCGCTTAATTCCGATGGCAACCGACGTAACAACCCAAGACCAAGCCGTAGCTGAAGACTCGCGCAACATGCGCAAGGAAATCACCGGCACGGTAACGAGCTCGAAGATGGACAAGTCCATCACCGTGGCTGTGGTGCAGAAACAAAAGCACCCCAAGTACGGCAAGTTCGTGACCAAAACCACGAAATTCCACGCCCACGACGAGAAAAACGAGTGCGGCGAAGGCGACACGGTGCGCATCATGAGCACCCGTCCGCTGAGCAAAACCAAGCGGTGGCGCCTGGTTGAAATTGTTGAACGCGCTAAATAATCTGAACCGATGATACAGCAAGAATCCCGCCTGACGGTGGCCGACAACAGCGGCGCCAAGGAAGTCCTCTGCATCCGCGTTTTGGGTGGCACGGGCAAGAAATACGCCAGCGTTGGCGACAAGATTGTGGTGGCCATCAAGTCGGCTATCCCTTCGGGCAACGCCAAGAAAGGTACCGTGAGCAAGGCCGTCGTGGTACGTGTGAAGAAGGAAGTGCGCCGCAAAGACGGTTCGTACATCCGCTTCGACGACAACGCCGCCGTGTTGCTCAACAACAACGACGAGCCCCGCGGCACGCGCATCTTCGGCCCAGTGGCCCGCGAGCTGCGTGAGCGTCAGTTCATGAAAATCGTATCCCTAGCCCCCGAAGTACTCTAAGCCATGGCTATCAGAAAAGCAGACCCCGTGCAGCTGCACGTAAAGTCGGGCGATACCGTGAAGGTGATTGCTGGCGACGAAAAGGGCAAAACCGGCGTTATCAAGTCGGTGAACCGGGTGACTCAGCGCGTAACCGTTGAGGGCCTGAACCTGGTGACGAAACACAACAAGCCGAGCGCCAAATCGCCCCAGGGCGGCATCACCAAGATGGAGGCGCCCATGCACGTGAGCAACGTGCAGGCTATCAACCCCACCACCGGTGAGCGGGTACGTAAAGGTGCCGCCGCGGCCGCAGCTCCGGCTGCTGCTCCGGCCAAAGCCAAGCGTGCCTCTGCCAAAACGGCTTAAGCAGCCCCCACCATCATGGCCCGTCTCAAAGACATTTATAAAAAAGACGTCGTACCCGCGCTCCAGGAGAAATTCCAGTTCAAGAGCATCATGCAGGTACCCCGTATCACCAAAATCTGCATCAACCGCGGCATTGGCGCGGCGGTAGCCGATAAGAAATTGGTCGACAACGGCGTGGAAGAACTGACGGTTATCACCGGCCAGAAAGCCATTGCCACCATCGCCAAGAAATCGGTGTCGAACTTTAAGCTCCGCGAAGGCATGCCCATCGGGGCGAAAGTGACGCTGCGCGGCGAGAAAATGTACGAGTTCATGGACCGTCTGCTGACGGTGGCCCTGCCCCGCGTACGTGACTTCAAAGGCATCAACGACAAAGGTTTCGATGGTCGTGGCAACTACACGCTCGGCGTGAAGGAGCAAATCATCTTCCCCGAAATCTCGATTGACAAAATCAAAGGCATCTCGGGCATGGACATCACGTTCGTGACCACAGCTGAGAACGATGAGCAGAGCTACGAGCTGCTGAAAGCTTTCGGTATGCCTTTCGCCAACGCTAAAAAAGAAGCTTAATCTCCCGAACTCATGGCTAAAGAATCCATCAAAGCACGGGAGCGCAAGCGCATTGCCACCGTGGCCCGCTACGCTGAGAAGCGCAAGGCTCTGAAAGCTGCCGGCGACTACGAAGGTCTCGACAAGCTGCCCAAAAACGCTTCGCCCGTGCGCCTGCACAACCGCGACATGATTGACGGCCGTCCCCGCGGCTACATGCGCAAGTTTGGCATCAGCCGCGTGCGTTTCCGCGAAATGGCACTGGCCGGGAAAATTCCTGGTGTGACCAAGTCGAGCTGGTAAGCTTCGATTTTCGCAGTAAAGTTTGATTCCCAAGTTGAAGCTTTAGCTTCGGCTTGGGAATTTTTCATTTACACCGATTATGAGCCAAAAACTACTTGAGCAACTGACAGCAGCGATGCCTTCTGCAATGGAAGTGCCTACACCTATTAAGCAACTTTACCAATGGATAGAACAACAAGGTTTTTTCATTGATAACGCCGACGACGAACGTATTGGGTTTCTATATTCTGATGAAAAACTTCAAGAGAGTCAGACCGAAAATGGCCGTGGAGGTGGAACGGATATTGAGTTCAAGGCTGAAGGAAGCAAGTATTTGCACCATTGGTTCGGGGCAGAACACGACGAAGTCAACCAGCGCCTGTGTGTATTTGCCAAGACGGGAGGCGAAGGGTCAATGGCCGCGTTTTGGTTAAGTGACATTGGAGAAGTGAAAATTGTCCATCTCGGGTCAGGGTCGGGTTCGTTGCTAAACTGTGTACTGGCAGATAACAGCATCGACTTCTTGCGGCTGCTGGCCATCGGTTATGATGAAATCTGCTGGGATGACGCTTTTAGCGCTTCACCGCAGGATAACGACGAGTTCGTTGTACAGCCCAATATCGAGTTTCAGAACTGGGTAAAAGAAACGTTTCAGGTGACCATTCCAGAAACTGCGCTTGAAATTGTGAAGCATCCCGCCTCAATGGATGACAGCAATTCCAAAGATGAGTTCTGGAATTGGTGCCGAAAATTTCAGCAGGAAGAAACTAAAGAAGACGTGCTAGCTATTGCAAAACTTATGAAAGAAGTCGGTGTAGACCGAGACTTTATTATAGAAAACACTGGCTTATCGGGCGCAGAAGTGGATTCGTTGGAGTAGGCCTCTCAGCCACTTCCGTTTCCCCAGCTACTGGGGCAGCGGGTGGTGGACAATGTTGCAATGAATCTGCCGAACCTTTAGCCCGTTCTAATTCTCTTCAGATGCGCGCCGGGCGGGTGGGGGAGGGGAGAGTATATAAAACGCAGGAGGTATATAGGTAAGCTGTACTATTTGGTCTGCTAGTGCGTTAAAGCAACCCCTGTTGCTACGGCGCTGCCGTGGCTATTGTCTCACCCACTCTTCAGCCGAAACCCATGCGAATACCCTTCTTCCAAACCAAACCCACCACCGCCAACACCCCACCCAAGCCGCCCAAAACCAAAACCCGGGAGTGGGCCGACTCAGTGATTTTTGCGGTGGTGGCGGCCACGCTGCTCCGCTGGTCGGCGGTGGAGGCCTACACCATTCCCTCCGAAAGCATGGAGGGCACGCTGCTGGTGGGCGATTATCTCATGGTGAGCAAGCTGCACTACGGCCCCATCACGCCCCAAACGCCGCTGCAAGTGCCCCTCACGCACCAAACTCTATGGGAGCACGGCCCCCAGAGCTATTCCGACCTTATCCAGCTGCCCACTTACCGCTTTCCCGGATTCAGCTCGGTGAAGCGCAACGACGTGGTGGTATTTCACGTGCCGCATGAGCAGCGCCCCGCTGATGTGCGCACCAACCTCATCAAGCGCTGCATCGCGGTGGCGGGCGATACGCTGAGCATCCGCAGCGGCCAGGTGTTTCTCAACGGCCAGCCCGGCGCGGTAGCCGGCCGCCCGCAAACCACCTATTTCCTGGAAGTGCCCGCGCCCAACGATGAAATCGTGGCGGCGCTGCGCGCCCAAGGCGTGGTCGACTACCGCGAGCCCGACGGCTTGCCCCGCGCCATCATCAGCCCTGAAACGGGCAAGCCCGGCTTCTTCATCAGCTGCCCCGCAGAGGTGGCCGCCTACTTCCGCCGGCAGCCCTACACGAAGTCACTGGAGGTGGTGCAGTATCCCGTGCAGCTGTTCCCCGATGTGGCCGACTTCGACGTATCGCA
This sequence comes from Hymenobacter convexus, assembly GCF_030580955.1. GTDB lineage: Bacteria > Bacteroidota > Bacteroidia > Cytophagales > Hymenobacteraceae > Hymenobacter. The sequence continues at coordinate 699,308 of NZ_JAUQON010000001.1, forward strand.
AGCCGCCAGTGCTACTCCCCGCCGCTGGCAGCTCGACGAGTACGGCCCGCTGCCCGTGCCGCGCAAGGGTCAGACCATTGCCCTCACGCCAGCCAACGCCGCGATGTACTACAAAATCGTGTCGCAGTACGAGCACAACCTCGGCATCACTTGGCAGGATGGGATGATATACCAGCACGGCCAGCCCCTCACGCGCTACACCATCAAGCAGAACTATTACTTCATGATGGGCGACAATCGCCACAACTCCGAAGACTCCCGCTTCTGGGGCTTCGTGCCGGAGGACCATATCGTGGGCAAAGCCGTGTTCACGTGGCTGTCGCTCGACCCCAATGCGGATGTGCTGCACAAAGTCCGGTGGAGCCGGCTGTTCCGACCCATTGAATAACTGCGGGCCTCGCATCGCAGGCCACCAGAAAATTGGAGTAAGTGAAACAAATGGGGTTGTTCCGGTATTCGGAGCAACCCCATTTGCCGTTATAGCCTACGACAGCCCCCGCGCTGGTTCACATTATCCACCCCTCACAACCCGTCATGGAATCACCAATCACCACCGGCTGGATTGGCTTAGGCAACATGGGCACGTCCATGGCCCGCCGCCTGCTCGCCGCCGGCATCCCCATTATCGCCTACAACCGCAGCCCTGCCAAGGCCGAAACCCTGCGCGCCGAGGGCGCCACCGTCGCGCCCACGCCCGCCGCCGTGCTCGATGCCGCGCAAGTCGTTTTCCTCATGGTATCGGATGACCAGGCCACCCGGGAGCTATTTACCGGGGAGCACGGCCTGCTGCAGTCTTCTACTGCCGGCAAGCTCATCATCAACATGAGTACCGTCTCGCCCGGTGTCAGCCAAGAGATGGCCGAGCTGAGCCGCGCCCACGGCCACGAGTACCTCGACGCGCCCGTATCCGGCAGCGTGAAGCAGGCTGAAACCGGCCAACTCGCCATCATGGTCGGCGGCGATGAAGCCGCGTTCAAGAAAGCGCAGCCCTTGTTCGCACACCTCGGCAAGCTGGCCCTGCGCGTGGGCCCCACCGGCGCAGGCAACAATGCCAAGCTCGCCATGAACACCCTGCTCGGCTTCCAGGCCCAAGGCTTGGCTGAAGCCGTCCTGTTCGCCCAGCAGCACGGGCTGGAAACGGCCGACTTGCTCGACCTCATCAAAAGCAGCGCCCTTGCCAGCGTCTTTATCAACCTCAAGGGCGACGCCATCCTCAACGAGAACTACCAGGCCGCCTTCGCCCTCAAGCTGCTCGCCAAAGACCTGCGCCTGGCCAAAGCCGAGGGCTCGGATACGCCGCTGGCCAACGTGGTTCACCAGACCTTCCAGGAGGCAGAAGCCACGCATGGCGACGAAGACGTGATTGCCATTCTTAAGCACCTGAAGCAGCAATAGCGCTTCTTCAGATTCGGAGGTTTTTGGGTGTCGGCTGTCCAGCAGTCAAGAATATTTCTGTCAAGCACTTGCAAAAGCCCCTGAAAGCCTGCTACCTTTGCACTCCCAAAACCTGAGGCTTGCCTCGAAAACCATTTGGCAGGTTGCCAAAAGAAACCATTGGCCGGACCGTCGCCGGACGTGCCAAGTAGTCTTAACCGAAATTTCGTTGGTCCCGTTGGGCACCCGGCGAAATTTTCTTATCTTTGCGCTCCGAAAAAAGCGGACGTATTTAAAAAATAATGAACACTGACCCCATTGCCGACTACCTGACCCGGGTACGCAACGCCATCAAGGCGAACCACCGGGTGGTAGAAATTCCGGCCAGCAACATCAAAAAGGAAATCACGAAAGTGCTGTACCACAAAGGGTACATCCAGTCGTACCGTTTTGATGATTCGTCGGTTCAGGGCACCATCAAAATCGCCCTGAAGTACAACCCCACCACGAAGGCCCCCGCCATCACCAAGCTGCAGCGCGTTTCGACGCCCGGCTTGCGTCAGTACGTGGCCGCCGACAACCTGCCCCGCGTCCTCAGCGGCCTGGGTGTGGCCATCATCTCGACCTCGAAAGGCGTGATGACGGAGAAAGAGTGCAAAACCGAGAACGTGGGCGGCGAGGTGCTGTGCTACGTGTACTAGTCCGGAACCGCTTTAGCAAATTCAATTATGTCACGTATTGGTAAACTGCCGATTTCCGTCCCCGCCGGGGTCGCTATTTCGGTCGACAAAGACAACGCGGTGACGGTGAAAGGCCCCAAAGGCTCGCTCACTACGCAAGTAGACCGCGACATCACCGTAGCCATCGAAGACGGTACCCTCACCGTAACCCGTCCCACCGAGCAGAAGCGCCACAAGGCCATGCACGGCCTCTACCGCTCGCTCATCAACAACATGGTGACCGGTGTTAGCGCTGGTTTCGAGAAGAAACTCGAACTCGTGGGCGTAGGTTACAAAGCCTCGCTCGTGGGCAGCACGCTGGAACTGGCCCTCGGATACTCGCACAACGTGTACATCGCCCTTCCCGGCGAAGTATCCGCTACGGCCGTAACCGAAAAGGGTAAGAACCCGATTGTGACGCTCAACAGCATCGACAATCAGTTGCTGGGCCAAGTGGCCGCCAAAATTCGTTCGCTGCGCAAAGTGGAGCCCTACAAAGGCAAAGGTGTGCGCTTCGTGGGCGAGATTATCCGTCGCAAAGCTGGTAAAACGGCCTCTAAATAAATTCGCATCATGGCATTTGATAAAGCAACTCGCCGCAAGCGGATTCAGCGCATCATCCGCACGAAAGTGTCCGGCACCTCGGAGCGTCCGCGCCTGTCGGTGTTCCGCAGCAACACGGGCATTTATGCTCAGATTATCGACGACACGACCGGCCGCACCCTGGCTGCCGCTACGTCGAAAAAAGTAACCGCCGAAGGTGGCAACGGTGTGGCCCTGGCCGCCGCTGTAGGCCGTCAGGTAGCCGCGGTTGCCCTGGAGAAAGGCATCACAAAAGTGGTGTTCGACCGCTCGGGTTACCTCTACCACGGTCGCGTAAAATCATTGGCTGAAGGTGCTCGCGAAGGCGGCCTCAATTTCTAAACTATCATGGCGCAAGAACGCGACAACAATCGTCCTGGCGGAGACCGTCAGCGCAGCAACGACCGCGACCGGAACAAGGACAACTCCCGCATGGGTGCTGACTCCGACTTCAAAGAAAAAGTAGTAGCCATCAACCGCGTAGCGAAGGTGGTGAAAGGCGGTCGCCGCTTTAGCTTCTCTGCCATCGTGGTAGTAGGCGACGGCAACGGCAACGTAGGCTACGGCCTCGGCAAAGCCAACGAAGTAACCGACGCCATTGCCAAAGGCATTGACGACGCCAAGAAGAACGTGGTGAAAGTGCCGATGTACAAGCACACCGTTCCCCACCTCATGGAAGGCCGCTACGGCGGTGGTTTCGTGCTCATCCAGCCGGCTGCTGCCGGTACGGGTGTAATCGCCGGCGGTGCTATGCGCGCCGTGTTCGAGAGCGCCGGTATCAAGGATGTGCTGGCGAAGTCGAAAGGCTCGTCGAACCCTCACAACGTGGTAAAAGCGACGTTTGCAGCCCTCGCCAAAATGCGCGACCCGTTGCAAATCGCTCAAGCCCGTGGTATTTCTTTGGCCCGCGTTTTTAACGGTTAATTGACATGGCACAAATTCAAGTAAAGCTCGTGCGCAGCGCCATTGACCGCCCCGAGCGTCAGAAGCGCACCGTTCAGTCCCTCGGCCTGAACAAACTCAACAGCACCGCTACCCACGAATCGAACCCGTCCATCCTGGGCATGGTGAAGAGCGTGCAGCACCTGCTCCAAGTAACCGAACTGTAAGACTATTATCGTCATGCTTAATCTCAGCAATCTATCGCCCGCCTACGGCTCGACTAAAAACGAGAAGCGGATTGGCCGGGGCGAAGGCTCCACGCGCGGTGGCACGTCGACCCGTGGTCACAAAGGCGCCAAGTCGCGTTCGGGCTACAAGCGCAAGTCCGGCTTCGAAGGTGGCCAGATGCCCCTCCAGCGCCGTGTGCCCAAGTTCGGCTTCACGAACATCAACCGCGTCGAGTACAAAGCCATCAACCTCGATGTGCTCGCTGGCCTCCTCGAGAAGAACAGCGCCACCACCCTGGATGCCGCTTACTTCGTAGCCGCCGGTCTGGTTTCGAAAAACGCCAAAATCAAAGTTCTCGGCCGTGGCGAAATCGCCACTGCTGTAGAAGTTCATGCTCACGCCTTCTCGAAATCGGCTGTTGAAGCCATCGAGAAAGCTGGCGGCAAAGCGGTAACGCTCTAATAGCTACCTTCGGCAATGAATAAGTTTATCGAGTCGATAAAAAACATTTTTGCGATTGAGGATTTGCGTACGCGAATCCTCAATACGCTTTTCTTCATTGCCATCTATCGCCTAGGCGTTTACGTGGTGTTGCCGGGCGTTGACCCCACGCAGCTCAAGACCGGCGCCCAAGGCTTGTTTGGCATTCTGGATACGCTGCTCGGCGGCGCATTCAGCCACGCGTCCATCTTCGCGCTGGGCATCATGCCGTACATCTCGGCGTCGATTGTGTTGCAGCTGCTCACCATCGCCGTGCCCTACTTCCAGAAGCTCCAGAAGGAAGGCGAGTCGGGACGTAAGAAAATCAACCAGTACACCCGGATTCTCACGATTCCGATTGTGTTGGCCCAATCGGTTGGTTTCATCGCCACGATTAACGCCGAAGCCATCATCAATCCCGGCACGTTCTTTACCGTTTCGACCATGATTATCATCACGGCTGGCACGTTGTTCTGCATGTGGCTAGGCGAGAAAATCACGGACAAAGGCATCGGCAACGGTATCTCCATGATTATCATGATTGGTATCGTGTCGCGTCTCCCCGGTGCTATCATCGGTGAGGCTGCTGCCAAAGGCGTGAACAAGTCCCTCATCTTCCTGCTGGAAATGGTGGTACTGTTCCTCGTGGTAATGGCGGTTATCGTGCTCACGCAAGCGGTTCGCCGCATCGCGGTGCAGTACGCTAAGCAGGTCGGCGGCACCACGCAGCTTGATGCGCAGCGTCAGTTCATTCCCCTCAAGGTGAATGCAGCCGGCGTAATGCCCATCATCTTCGCCCAGTCGCTGATGTTCGTGCCCGCCATTGTGGCGTCGGTATGGCAGAACCAGAGTGATACCGCCAGCTACATCGGCGTGAAGTTTTCGGATTACACCTCATGGCAGTACAACCTGACTTTCGGCCTGCTCATCATCATCTTCACTTACTTCTACACGGCCATCAGCGTTAACCCTAACCAGATTGCCGATGACCTGAAGCGGAGCGGTGGTTTCGTGCCCGGCGTAAAGCCTGGCCGCGATACCTCGGAATACATCGATGAAATCCTGACGCGCATCACCCTACCGGGTGCCGTGGCGCTGGCGCTCATCGCCATCTTCCCCGCGCTGGCTTTGTTGCTGGGTGTAACTCGTCCGTTCTCGGCTTTCTATGGCGGCACGTCGCTCATCATCATGGTGGGGGTAGTGCTCGACACAGTGAACCAGGTGCAGAGCTACTTGTTGATGCAGCACTACGACGGCATGATGAAATCGGGTAAGCTGCGCGGTCGCACGGCCCAGCCCATTTCCATCGCCTCGTAATCAAGCAATGGCAAAAGGTCCAATACAATACAAAACCGAAGAAGAGATTGACCTCATGCGGGCGAGCGGCCAACTGCTAGCCCGGGCTCACGGCGAAGTCGCGAGTCTCATCAAGGAAGGAGTAACGACGCGGCAGCTTGATAAGCGCGCGGAAGAATTCATCCGAGACAATGGCGGCATTCCTTCTTTCAAAGGTTTATACGATTTCCCCTACAGCCTGTGCCTCTCGCCGAATGCGGTGGTGGTGCACGGGTTCGCCACCGACGAGCCGCTGAAAAGCGGCGACATCATCTCGGTGGATTGCGGGGTGTTGCTGAATGGCTACCATTCAGATAGTGCTTACACCTACCCAATCGGGGAGGTGGCGCCGGAAGTGCTGACGCTGCTCAAGGAAACGAAAGCGGCGCTGTACAAAGGCATCGAACAAGCCGTGAGCGGCAACCGCGTGGGCGACATCAGCTACGCTATCCAGAACCATGTGGGCCCGTTGGGCTACGGGGTGGTGCGCGAGTTGGTAGGTCACGGAGTTGGCGCGAAGCTGCACGAAAGCCCCGATGTGCCAAATTATGGCAAGCGGGGTTCCGGGCCGCTTTTGCAAACGGGTTTGGTCATCGCCATTGAGCCGATGGTGAACCTGGGCAAGAAGGACGTGGTGCAGGAAGCGGATGGCTGGACCATCCGCACCCGGGACCGCAAGCCTTCGGCGCACTTCGAGCACACCGTAGTAGTTAGAAAAGAAAAGGCGGAGATTCTCACCTCCTTTGAATACATCGAAAAAGCATTGCAGCAGTAGCCCTTATGGCAAAACAAGCCTCGATTGAGCAGGACGGAACCATCCTGGAAGCCCTTTCTAACGCCATGTTCCGCGTGGAATTGGAGAACGGTCACCAGCTGATTGCCCACATTTCGGGCAAGATGCGGATGCACTACATCAAGATTCTGCCCGGCGACAAGGTGAAACTGGAAATGTCGCCCTACGACTTGTCGAAGGGCCGGATTAAGTATCGTTATAAATAAACCCGTTTCCCTTCACAGGTCATGAAAGTAAAAACCTCGGTGAAAAAGCGTAGCGTGGACTGCAAACTGGTCCGCCGTAATGGCAAGCTCTACGTCATCAACAAGAAAAACCCGCGCTTCAAGCAGCGTCAGGGTTAATTCAATTTTTAGAACCCCGGAACCTTGGGTACTGGGTCGTTGGTTGTTAGCCTTCGGCCCGCCTTCCAAGTAGTTGCCGGGTTTCTGTCCGCAAACACATAACCACACACAATGGCTCGTATCGCAGGGGTTGATATCCCGGACAACAAGCGCGGCGAAATTTCGCTGACTTACATTTTCGGCATTGGCCGGAGCAACGCCAGCAAGATTCTGGTAAAAGCTGGCGTCGACGTCAACAAGAAGGTGAAGGACTGGACCGACGAGGAGTCGGGTGCTGTCCGCGCCATCATTGCCGCCGAGCACAAGACTGAGGGCGTGCTGCGCTCGGAAGTAACGACGAACATCAAGCGTTTGATGGACATCGGTTGCTACCGTGGTCTGCGTCACCGCAAAGGTCTGCCAGTTCGTGGTCAGCGCACCAAGAACAACTCGCGTACCCGCAAGGGCAAGCGCAAAACGGTGGCCGGCAAGAAGAAGGCAACCAAATAAATTCACACGGGAATCAGGGTGAGTTAAAAGTTAAGAGTTAAAAGCTATGAGTTGGGCGTTTATTCAACTCATAACTTTTAACTCCTAACTCTTAACTGACACTAACACCTCCCGCATTTTTTGCGATAACCAAATGGCACAAAAAAGAAAAGACAAAGCCAAGAAGCGCGTTGTCGTGGTGGAGCAGGTGGGCCAGGTACACATCCGTGCCTCGTTCAACAACATCATCATCTCCATCACCAACAACAACGGTCAAGTTATTTCGTGGGCTTCGGCCGGCAAAATGGGCTTCCGTGGTTCGAAGAAAAACACGCCCTACGCCGCTCAAATGGCGATGAGCGACTGCGGCAAAGTGGCCCACGACCTAGGCATGCGCAAAGCCGAAGTATTCGTAAAAGGCCCCGGCTCGGGCCGTGAGTCGGCCATCCGCGCCCTCGGCAACGTGGGCATTGAGGTGACCACCATCCGCGACGTAACGCCGCTGCCGCACAACGGCTGCCGCCCCCCCAAGCGTCGTCGCGTTTAGTTTTCCACTTCAGAAATTAGATTACAATGGCACGTTATACCGGCCCTACCTCAAAAATTGCCCGTCGCTTCAACGAGCCGATTTTCGGCCCGAGCAAAGCGCTCAACAAGAAAGCCTATCCTCCGGGCCAGCACGGCCGCGGCCGTCGCAAGAAGCAGTCGGAGTACGCTGTCCAGCTGATGGAGAAGCAGAAGGTGAAGTACATGTACGGCATGTTGGAGAAGCAATTCGAAAACCTGTTCCACAAAGCGGCTGCGCTGCCCGGCATCACCGGTGACAACCTGCTCGCCTTGCTGGAAGCCCGTCTGGACAACGCCGTGTACCGTTTGGGCATTGCCTCGACGCGTCGCGCTGCCCGTCAGCTCGTTGGTCATAAGCACATCACCGTGAACGGTGAAGTGGTGAACATCCCTTCGTACCACCTCCGTCCCGGCGACATCGTGGCCGTGCGCGAGAAGTCGAAGTCGCTGGAAGCCATCACCACGAGCCTGTCGGTTCGCAACTCGCGCCAGTTCTCGTGGCTGGAGTGGGACGGCAAGGAGTTGGCTGGCAAGTTCCTCAACGCCCCCGCCCGTGAGCTGATTCCGGAGAAAATCACCGAGCAGCTCATCGTCGAACTGTATTCGAAGTAAGTAACGCTACTGGTAGCGGCCCGGCAGTTTGTCGGGCCGCACTTGTGCTTATACTTCACCAACTTTTTTCAAATTTTTTACGCCCCACATATGTCAATCTTAGCTTTTCAGATGCCGGAGAAAGTGGTGATGGAGAAATCCGACGACTTCACCGGGACGTTTGAATTTAAGCCGCTCGAGAAGGGCTACGGCGTCACCATCGGCAATGCGCTGCGTCGCATTCTGTTGTCGTCGCTGGAGGGTTTCGCCATCACGTCGGTGCGCACCAACAGCGTGCTGCACGAGTTTTCGACCATCGAAGGGGTGATTGAGGACATGTCCGAAATCATCCTGAACCTGAAAATGGTTCGCTTCAAGAAGGTGAGCGACGCCATCTCGGATAAAATTACGGTGCGCGTGAAAGGCCAAGATACCTTCTCGGGCGCTGATATTGCCAAGTTCGCCAGCGGTTTCGAAGTACTGAACCCCGACCACGTGATTGCGCACCTCGACCCCAGCGTAGAGTTGGAGTTGGAGCTGACGATTGCCCGTGGCCGTGGCTACGTGCCCGCCGACGAGAACAAGCCGGCTGACCAGGTTTTCGGTCAGATTGCCATCGACGCTATCTACACGCCCATCAAGAACGTGAAGTACAGCATCGAGAACACCCGCGTGGAGCAGAAAACCGACTACGAGAAGCTCGTTATCGAGATTCAGACCGACGGTTCGATTCACCCGGAGGAAGCGCTGAAAGGTGCGGCTAATATTCTCATTCAGCACTTCATGCTGTTCTCGGATAACACGATGACCCTCGAAGGCCCTCGCGTGACCGAAGACGAGCCGATTGATGAAGAAACCATGCAGATGCGCAAGATGCTCAAGACTCCGCTGGAGGACATGGAGCTCAGCGTACGCGCCAAGAACTGCCTCAAGGCTGCCGACATCAAAACGATGGGCGAATTGGTGCAGCTCGAAATTGCCGACATGATGAAGTTCCGCAACTTTGGCAAGAAGAGCTTGACCGAGCTGGAAAACCTCGTGGAAGAGCGTGGTTTGGAGTTCGGTATGGACCTGGGCAAGTATCGCCTGGACGAAGACTAGAATATCGATTAAAGATGTGCTGATTGGCTGGACTTGTCCGGCGGGTTAGCACATCTTCTTTTTTATCCATTTACTATTTCACCAGTGTGCCCCAGGGGCAGCGGTTCTAATGAGGCCTTGAGGCCCGCCGTGGTCGCCGCCCGCAAGCACACATTTTTTCAAACGACCAATGCGTCACGGAAGAAAAATCAACCACCTGGGCCGGACTACCGCCCACCGCCACGCCATGTTGTCGAACATGGCTTCGTCGCTCATCCTGCACAAGCGTCTGACGACGACTGTGGCCAAAGCCAAAGCCCTGCGCAAGTACGTGGAGCCGATGCTGACCAAGTCGAAGGAAGACACGACGCACTCGCGCCGTATGGTGTTCGCTGCTCTGCAGGACAAAGAGTCGATTAAGGAGCTGTTTGGCAACATTTCGGGCAAAATTGCTAACCGTCCCGGTGGCTATACCCGCATCCTGAAGCTGAGCGATACCCGTCTGGGCGACAACGCCGAGATGTGTATCATCGAGCTGGTGGACTTCAACGAGACCCTGATTGAGTCGAAGCAAGCTGCTGCTGATAAGGCTGCTGCTGGCACTACCCGTCGTTCGCGTCGTGGTGGCAAGAAAGCTGCTGGCGACGCTGCTACTTCGGCTACCGAAGTGAAGGGCGAAGCTGTTGCTCCTAATGCTGTAGTTGAGCAGTCGGCTCCGGCTGACACGGCTACTGAAACCGTTAAGGATGGCGAGAGCCGCGAAGAAGCTAAGGCTGACGAAGCTGGTGCTTAATTCGTAGCAATTGCTGCCAAGTTGAAAGGGACGCTCCGCGAGGGGCGTCCCTTTTTTGTGTTTATTTATCGCTTCGTTTTAGCTTGTCATTTCAATGAACCATGCTTTCAATCAAAACAGCAGTTTTAGCAGTGGCATGTGCTGCGTTGCTACATTCGTGTCAGGTAAACCCTCGATTTAGCAAGCTTTCAAGCAAAGAGCAAGCGGAATTACAACCTGCTTCTTTGCCCGATTCCGGTAGGCCGGAGCAAGCAACAACGGGTGTTGGAAGAGGGACTGCGGCCGGAGCGCAGGTCTTTAAGGTGGACGCGGCGGGTATCCAACGATTAGTAGGGGAGAAGGATATTACCCATGTCTATATCTACGGGAGCTTTTGCAAGCCTTGCGTAGCGGAATTGCCTGCAATTATGCGCATGCACGAGGCACGGCCGGGAGTGGGCTTGGTGATGGTGACGCCGGAAAGCTGGGTCGAACTCAATCAGGTGAAACGGTTCTTGGTTGCGCGCCAGGTAGCGTTTCCGACGTACATACTCGATATGGAGAAGTACGGAGATGAGTTCACCGGCATCAAGCGTTATTCTAAGCTGCTGAATGAACTGTACCCGGGTTATACTGGTCCGACAGGATTTCCTACGCACTTGCTGCTGAACCAGCAGCATAAGGTGCTGTATGCGACGGCTGGCGCGGGGTGCTTCAACGCCAGCGTGCTGGATTCGGTGCTGCGGGCAAATCGTTGATGCTACAGTTGAGTGCGGCAATTGGGAACCAGGGGCGTAAGTTTGCGCCGAACTAATCTCACTTAAGTTATGAGCTTCATCTCACAAATTCACGCTCGCCAGATTTTTGATTCCCGCGGTAATCCGACCGTGGAAGTGGACGTAACACTTGATTCGGGCGTAGTAGGCCGCGCCGCCGTTCCTTCGGGCGCCAGCACCGGCAAACACGAAGCTGTAGAATTGCGCGACGACGACAAGTCGATGTACATGGGCAAGGGTGTGCTGAAGGCTGTGGACAACGTGAACAGCAAAATTGCTGAAGAGCTAGTGGGCTTTTCGGTATATGAGCAGGCGCTGCTCGACAAGATTATGCTGGAGATGGATGGCACGCCCAACAAAGCCAATCTGGGGGCCAATGCCATTCTGGGCGTGAGCTTGGCCGCCGCCCGCGCTGCGGCGCAGGACGCCGGCATGCCGCTCTACCGCTACATCGGTGGGGTGGGAGCCAGCACGCTGCCGGTGCCGATGATGAACATCCTGAACGGTGGCTCGCACGCCGACAACTCGATTGACTTCCAGGAGTTCATGATTATGCCGACGGGCGCTTCTTCGTTTTCGGAAGCACTGCGTTGGGGCACGGAAATTTTTCACCACCTGAAGAACGTGCTCAAAAAGCAGGGCTTCAGCACGAACGTAGGTGACGAAGGCGGTTTTGCGCCGAACATTAAGTCGAACGAGGACGCAATCAAGATTGTGTTGCAGGCTATTGAAACGGCCGGTTACCGTCCGGGTGAGGACGTGTTCATTGCGATGGATGCGGCTGTGTCGGAGTTCTACGAGGATGGCGTGTACCACTTCAAGAAGAGCACCGGCGACAAACTGACTTCGAGCCAAATGGTGGACTATTGGGCCGACTGGGTGAAGAAATACCCCATCATCAGCCTGGAAGACGGCATGGACGAGGACGACTGGAGCGGCTGGAAGTCGCTGACGGAGCGCGTGGGCAAGCAGACGCAGCTAGTGGGCGACGACTTGTTCGTGACCAACGTGGACCGTTTGCAGCGTGGCATTGACGAAGGCATTGCCAACGCGATTCTTATCAAGGTGAACCAGATTGGTACCTTGACCGAGACGATTGCCGCCGTGAACCTGGGCCGTCGCAACGGCTACAAGTCCATCATGAGCCACCGCTCGGGTGAGACGGAGGACAGCACAATTGCCGATTTGGCCGTGGCCTTGAACACGGGTCAAATTAAAACGGGTTCGGCTTCGCGCTCGGACCGGATGGCTAAATACAACCAACTGCTACGCATTGAAGAGGAGCTGGGTGAGGTAGCTTACTTCCCCGGGAAGAAGATGTAACCATTCTGATGGTTAGTTGAATAAAAGGCCAATTCCGTGCTAGCGGAATTGGCCTTTTGTATTACCTTTATCCCCGATGAATCTACCTCATTTCATTAGCCCGGTACTCCGGGTGGCCCGCAGTTTCTACTTTCTCACCGGCATGGGCTTTTTGGTCTGGATGTTGGTGTTCGATGCAAACGATTTGGGCAAGCAGTTCGACATCTACCGCAAGTGGCAGGAACTGCGCAACGAGAAGCAATACTACCTCGACAATATTGAGGTGGTGAAAAAAGAGCGAGCCGAGCTAATGAGTTCGCCGGCACTGCTGGAAAAATTTGCGCGGGAGAAATACCTCATGAAACGCCCCGGCGAGGATGTATTCGTGCTGGTGCCCCAAAACGACAATTAACGACTAACCCAGGGCTCGACGCGGCTGGCAGCTTTTTTGCTGTGGGCGCATCGGGCTCTTTTTTTGCCCTTCAAAACAATATTCATTCCTTTTTATCATCAACTTTTCACATGAAACAAACCTACCCTTTGCTGTTTCAAGGCAAGATGCGGCTGGTGCTGCTGGCCGCCATTTTGTGGTGGAGCCAGGCGGCCAACGCCCAGACGTACAACCTACCCACCACGGGCATCACGTCGGTGACGACCTGCTCCGGCACCCTTTATGACGATGGCGGCGCGACGGGCAATTACGCCTTGAATGCCTACGGCGGCACGACGCTAACGCCTTCTACCGCTGGCAACAAAATTCGCCTGCAGTTTTCGGCGTTCAACATCGACCCCTATTACGACGTAGTGCGGATATACGATGGCAGCTCGACCTCGGCCCCGCTGATTGGCGAGTACTCCAACTACAACCTGCCCCCGGCCTCGGTGTATGCCACCAACGCGGCGGGCACGCTGACGGTACTGCTGCAAAGCGACAGCTATTACAGCTACAGCGGTTTCGCGGCATCCATCGCCTGCGTGACGACCGTGCCGCTGGCCGATTTGGCCGTGCAGGGCGCTTCGGTGAGCCCGCTGAGTACGGTGGCCGGCAACTCGGTTTCGCTGAGCTGCTCCATTTACAACATTGGCGCGGGCACGGCCCCCAGCAGCAGCGTGGGCTACTATTTCTCGGCCGATGCCACGCTGGACGCCAGTGACGTGTTGCTGACCAATACGACGGGCTACACGCTGAATTCGGGCGTGTCGAGCACGCGCTACGCCACGGCCACCATTCCGGCCACGGCCGCGCCGGGCAACTACTACATCCTGTTTGTGGGCGACTACCAGAACCAGGTGACGGAAAGCAACGAAGCCAACAACGTAGCATCGGTGAACGTGACGGTGGTAGCGCCGAGTATCGACCTGACCATTCAGCAGGCCACTGTTTCGCCGCTGAATACTGCTGTGGGCACGCCCATCAACATGAACTGCTACATCCTGAATTCGGGCAACGCGGTGGCGGCCAGCAGCAGCGTGGGCTTCTACATCTCGACCGATGCCACGCTCGATGCCAGCGACGTGCTGCTTACCTCGCAGTACGGCGGCTCGCTGACGACGACTTACTCATCGTCGCGCTACGGCACGGCGGCCATTCCGACGGGCCTCACGCCCGGTACGTACTACATCCTGTTCGTGGCCGATTACCAGAATCAGGTAAGCGAAACCAACGAAACCAATAACGTGGCTTCGGTGGCCATCACGGTGGCCCCTCCGGGCGTTGACCTAGTGGTGCAGCAGGAGTCGCTGTACCCCAGCTCCAGCGCCGCCGGTGGCACCACGCAGGCCTCGGCCTCGATTTATAACCAGGGCAACGTGACGGCGACGAGCAGCAACATGGGCTTCTACCTTTCGACCAACACCACGTTTGATGCCAACGACGTGCTGTTGTACACGGCTTCGGGCACCGCACTGGGCTCCAGCCTGTCGTCGTACCGCTCGGGCTACCTCACCATTCCGGCCGGCACCACGCCCGGCAGCTACTACATCCTGTTTGTGGCCGACCCCACCAACCTGGTGACGGAAACCAACGAAACCAACAACGTGCGCAGCGTGGCCTTTACGGTGATTGCGCCTTCGATTGACCTGACGGTGTCGTCGGTCTACGTATCGCCGAGCACGGTGGCGTCGGGTGGTTCGGCCAACACCTCGGCCTACTTGTATAACCAGGGCAACGCCACGGCCAGCCCGGCCAACATGAGCTTCTACCTGTCGACGAACACCACGTTTGACGCCAGCGACGTGCTGGTGGGCAGCCAGAACAACGCCTCCCTGACCGCCGGCAACTACGTCAGCATCTATTCCACCATCACGGTGCCGGCCGCTACGGCTTCGGGTACTTATTACCTGCTGTTTGTGGCCGACCCCACCAACCTGGTGGCCGAGACCAACGAGAACAACAACGTCGCCTACACGACCCTGACGGTAACGGCCCCAGGCATCGACCTGCAGGTGAGCCAGCCCTACGCAACGCCGTACACAGTGGGCGTGGGCGCTTCACTCAGCCTGTCTTCGTACATCTACAACACCGGTACGCTGGTATCGCCGAGCAGCACGATGGGCTACTACTTGTCGACCAACTCGGTGCTGGACGCCAGCGACGTGCTGCTGACTACGGTGACTGGCACTTCGCTTGCGGCCAACTCGAGCTCGTACCGCACGGCTACGGCCACGGTGCCGTCGGGCACGACGCCCGGCTATTACTACGTATTGTTTGCGGCCGACCCCGCCAATGCGGTTTCGGAAACCAACGAAACCAACAACGTAGCTTACACCACGATTCAGGTAACGGTGCCGTCCATCGACCTGCAGATTACGCAAATGTATCTGGGCGCCACTTCGGTAGCGCCCGGCGCCACGATGTCGGTTTCTTCCTACGTTTACAACGCGGGCAACACCAGCTCGCCGAGCAGCAACGTGGGCTATTACCTGTCGACCAACACCACGCTGGACGCCAACGATGTGCTGCTGACCACGACCACGGGTGGGGTACTTGGTAGCTACCAGTACCTCTCCTCGGCGGGTACGGTGACGATTCCGACCGGAACGACGGCGGGCAATTACTACATGCTGGCCGTGGCCGACCCCACTAACGTGGTGAGCGAAACCAACGAAACCAACAACGTGGCCTACTACCAGTTCACGGTGACGGGGCCGTTTACGGGCACGGTGGTGCCTTATACCGGCACCGCTACGGTGACGACCTGCAGCACGACGGTGTACGACCACGGGGGCTTCGGCAACTACTCGGACAACGCCAACGGCACCCTCGTTATCAACCCCGGCACAACGGGCAGCCGCGTGCAGCTCACCTTCAACTCATTTGCCGTTGAAACCTGCTGCGATGCCTTGCGCATCTACGATGGCCCGAACGCCCAGTCGCCTTTGCTGGCCACGCTGACTTATCTGCCCACGCTGCCCATTCAGGCCAGCGCCACCAACACGTCGGGCGCCCTCACGCTGGTATTTACCAGCGACGGTAGCGTGACGGCTTCGGGCTTCGATGCAGTGGTGTCGTGCGTGAATGCGCCCACGGTATTGCCCGACTTGCTGCTGACCCAGATTGGCGCTTCGCCCTCGTCGGTGCCGGCCGGTGGCAACTTGTCGCTGAGCGCCACGATTCAGAATCAGGGGGTGGGTTCGGCCGCTACGTCGGCCGTGGGGTATTACCTCTCCACCAACCAAACGCTGGACGCCAGCGACGTACTGCTGGGCACCAGCGCCGGCTCGGCCCTCGCCTCGGGTGCCAGCGCCAACCGCCAGCTGACGCCTCCTGTACCGGCTAACACCGCCGTAGGTGCCTACTATGTTCTCTTCGTGGCCGACCCGCTGAACGTGGAAACGGAAACCAACGAGAGCAATAACCTGGCTGCCCTGGCCGTGACGGTAACCCGTGGCACCGCTACCCGCGACCAGACGACGGGCTACACCGTGGCCGTGGCGCCGAACCCGGTGGTGAGCGGCAACGCCCTGCGCGTGCAGCTGAGCGGCACTGGTAACAGCGGTGCCGCCTCGGTTGACCTCTACAACGCCCTCGGCCAGCGCGTGCTGACCCAGGCCATGCAACTGGGTGCCGGCCGTGCCAACCAAGCCGAACTCCCCACCCAGGGTCTGGCCACGGGCGTGTACACCCTGCGCCTCACCGGCAGCGGCCTGAGCGTGACGCGCCGCGTGGTGATTGAATAAGTAAATAGCTGAAACCAGTGCCGACGGCGCTGGAACGAAGGCGGCAGGCCCGGCGTAACAGCCGGACCGGCCGCCTTCGCTTATTTTGGGCCATGGTAGAAATGATGCGCTATTGGCCTGTGTTGGTGCTGGTGGCCGCAGGAACAGGCCTGCCTCTGGGCAGAATACTTCCAGCGCAGGCCGAGCGTCGGCCCGGGCAAGCGCAGGCAGCCGGATTGTTTCTGCAGGCTGTGCTCCGCGCCAACTACCCGGCCGCCTATGCCCGTCTGGCGCCGGAAGTGCGCCAGGGCCTTAGCCTCGCCCGCTTTGCGGCGGCTGCCCGGCCACTTTGGAAAAGCGGCCAACGACATGGAAATACTATCGAACTGTATAAACTGGGCGTGCGGCTGGGCGACCGAGGAGGCTCCCGGCTGTTCTACACCTTCTCTTTCGCCACCGATTCGGCGGCCAGGAGCCCATCGGAACTGCTGGAAGTGACATTCCGGGACACGGCAACGCGGGCCGTGCTGGGCTTCAGTCTGCGCACTCCAGCCAGAGTAACCGGTAGCCGGCCCGTTTCGGAAAGCCCCAAAAAATAGTGGGTGAACGCCACCTTGGCTTCGAAAGGTAATGGGTGGATTGTCAGGCATGGGCATCCAGCGCCTGCGCCGACGGCGCGAACGTGCCCCCGGTGGCGGGCACTACGGCCATGGCCGCCCGCGCATAATGCCGCTGCAGGCCCACCGCCAGCCAGAACAATACGATGACCCGCGGCTCCTGCCAAAAGTCCTGCGTGAAAGAATGCAGCAGGAAAAACAGCAGATAGGCCGTGAAACCCACCTGAGCGGGCGTTTGCTGCCCCCGAAACACCCACTTCAACTGGCGGACCAGCAAGTAGCCCAGCAGCAATAGGCCTGAGAGCAGCCCGAGAGCGCCGGATTCGGCCAGCCAGTCGAGGTAAAGGTTGTGGGCGTTCATGCGCCGCAGGGTGGGGGTATAGTTGGGGTGGGCCGGGTCGTGGCGCACAAAATCGAGGTAGCGGTCGGGGAAAGTGCCCGGGCCCACGCCCACTACGGGCTCCTGCTGGAACAGGTCGAGGCTGAACACCCAACGACTCATGCGCTCGGCGTTCGATTCATTGGCCGAGGAAAAGTCGCTCACCGAGCCCAACTCGTGCAAGAGGTTGGTTTTGGTGGCCGTGGGCGGGTGCGGGTGCGCGATATTGATAACCTGCCAGGCGCTGAGCACCAAGCAGCTGGCTACCGCCCAAGGAAGCAGCAACCGCACGCCCGCCTCGCGCCCCGAGAAGGCCAGCAGCAGTAGCGCCTGGGCCAGCAGCGAGATGTAGGACGCCCGCGAGTACGAAAACGCCACCACCATGAGCACGCCCGTGAGCAGTAGCGTGATGAGGAAGCGGCCGCGCTGGTTTTGCGCCCGCGGGTGATAGAGCAGCACCATGTTCAGCAGCAGGATGAGCGGCTCCAGCAGCACCGTGAGGTTGGTGTGACCATGTTCGAGGAAGGGCTGGGCCACGAAGTACGAAACCGTATAGGAAATGCCAACTACCGCGTGACGCACCAATGTGTAGGCGGCCAGCAGGCCGGTGCCCAGGGCCAGCGCGCCCAGCGCTCGGTACCATTCGGTGCGCTCGAGCCGCAGCACCCGCTGCACCCCGTAGCCAAACCCAATGTAGAGCAGCACCGTGGCAAAATACTTGGCCGAAACCAGCACATCGCCCGAAAAAACCGTGGACAGAAACAACGCCCCCACGTGCAGGCCAATGAGCTTATCGAGGCGCCGCGTGGTGCGGGGCCAGGCCACCCAGCCGGCCAGCAGGCCCACCACCAAAACGCCCACCGTGGCAGCCATGAGTGGCTCGGACGCCAGCAGCAGCCCAAAGTGCCAACGCGGCGAAAACCACGATACCGACAACGGCACACTGGCCAGCGCCACGTAAAACATCCCTAACAATAGATGCCGGAAACGCGAAGGAGTCATGCAGAAAAAATAAACGCACCACCGCCCGGTGCAATGAAACTCGTCGACGCTACCCGATTTTTTTGCCCGCCATGGCCTGCTGAATGGAAATGTTCATCACCCGCTCGGCGTAGGGGCGCGTCAGCTCGTCCAGCTCGTCCATGGCTTTGAGGATGGGGTCGCGCTCGGTGCCGGCCAAGGCGGCACGTACCGTGGCTACCTGCGCTTCGGTGTCGGCCAACTCGGTTTCGGTGAGGTGCTGGCGGTTTTTGCGGGTGAAATTGTCTACCTGGTAGAGCAACTGCTCGGCGGCGGTGCGGGCTTCGATGAGCAGGCGGGCGGCCACGTCGTCTTTGGCATTTACTAGGGAGTCCATCAGCATCTGCTCCACCTGCTCGTCGGTGAGACCGTACTGGGGCTTGATTTCGACTTGCTGACGCGTGTTCGAGCGGAGTTCAATGGCCTCTACTTTCAGAATGCCGTCGGCGTTCAGCAGAAAGTTGACATCCACCTTGGGCAGGCCCGCCGGCATGGCCGGAATGCCGGTGAGCACGAACTCGCCCAGCTTGCGGTTCTGGCTCACGAGGTCGCGCTCGCCTTGGTACACGGCAATTTTGAGATTTACCTGCCCGTCCACGCTGGTGGTGTACTGGCGGCCGGCCTTGGTCGGAATCTTAGAATTGCGCGGAATAATGGGGTCGAGCAGGCCGCCCAGCGTCTCGATGCCCAGCGTGAGCGGCGTCACGTCGAGCAGGAGTACATCGCGGCGGTTGCCAGCCAGAATATCGGCCTGAATGGCCGCGCCCAGCGCCACCACTTCGTCGGGGTTGAGGGAGTTGTTGGCCGGCTGGCCGAAGAACTCCGATACGGCGTCGTACACGAGCGGCACGCGCGTGGAACCGCCCACCAGCAGCACGGCATCGAGCTGGGTGGTGAGCTTGGCGTCGGCCAACGCCTGGCGGCAGGCCGCGATGGTGCGGTCCACCAGCGGGCGGACGAGGTCGTTGAACTGCGCGCGCGTGAGCGTGACGGTGGTGTTTTGCCCGGCTTCGTCGGTCAGGTGCGTGGTGAAGTCGTCGTGCTGGCTGAGATATTTCTTCGCCATTTCGGCGGCCAAGCGCAGCTGCTGTTGCAGGTGTGGGTTGGTGTGGAAGCTTTCCGGGAGGCCAAACGTGGCGGTCCAATGGTTTACCACGGCGCGGTCGAGGTCGTCGCCGCCCAGGTAGGTGTCGCCGTTGGTGCTCAGCACTTCAAAGATGCCTTGCTGAATGCGCAGAATGCTGATGTCGAAGGTGCCGCCGCCGAGGTCGTACACGGCCACGGTTTTTTCCTCGTCGGGGTCGAGGCCGATGCCGTAGGCCAGCGCGGCAGCCGTGGGCTCGTTCACGATGCGCAGCACTTCGAGGCCGGCTAGGCGGCCAGCGTCGCGCGTGGCTTGGCGCTGCGAGTCGTTGAAATAAGCCGGCACGGTGATGACGGCGCGGTTGACCGGCGTTTTGAGGGCGTGCTCGGCGCGGGCGCGCAGCTCTTTCAGAATATCGGCCGACAGCTCGATGGGCGAGAAAAACCGGTCATCGACGCGGATTTTGACCAAGCCTTCGGAATTGTCATCGATGACCTTGTAACCAAGCTGGGTGGCGTGCTGGCCCAGGTCGCGGTAGCTTTTGCCCAGCAGGCGCTTCACCGAATAGATGGTGCGCTGCGGGTCGGTGAGCAGAAACTCGCGGGCTTCGGTGCCGATGACGGGCTCGGCCCCGTTGGCCGGGAAGTGCACCACCGAGGGCACGATGGTGCCGCGGCCCAGGTCGTTGATGGCCATGGGCTGACGGGTTTCGGGGTGCACGTAGGCCACCAGGCTGTTGGTGGTGCCCAGGTCGATGCCCACAATAATTTCTTCTTGCTGGAGGCTGCCGGTGGCAAGATTGATAGCGACTGTAGCCATATATGCTGAGGCCGGCGCTGCGGCTGGCCCAAAAGGAAATAAAAAAATAACGCCGCGTGGCGTGGCACAAAAGTAGCCCCTAAACCACCCCGGCCCGGAAATGATGCAGAGTTGGCAATTGAGGTTGGCCAAAGCCCGAATTTTATTCGGCTATTTTATAAAAGTTCCAAACCGAAACGATTGTTGGGCACGTAAAGAGAGAACAATAGCACACAACTACCGGGAAACTAATCATCTGACTGCTCCGGCAATCAGTGTTCAGCTTCCGTATTGCCTCCTTTTTTTTCACCATAACCCGTTCTTTTACATGAAAAATCTGCTTACTCGTCCTCTACTTCCCGTTGCGCTACTCGCAACTGCGGTGGGAGGGATACTGGCCCTGAGTGGCCAGCACAACACGCTGGAGGCCTCGAGCCACCGCGAAGCCCCGCTCATCGCCGACGACCCTCTGGCCGACAACACCGACCTGTATGTGTTCCGCTCGCCCGATGCCCCGAACAACGACGGCAACGCCACGGCTACCATCATTGCCAACTACATTCCGTTTGAGCTGCCGCAGGGCGGCCCCAACTTCAACTCGTTCGGCGAAAACATTCGCTACGAAATCCACGTCAAAAACAACCCCGCCACAACGGGCGACGACATTACCTACCGCTTCACGTTCACCCGCACCAACCAGGCCCCGACGACCTTTTTCCGGGTACGGCTGGGCCAGGAAAACATGAAGACCACCTATCAGCTGGAGCAAAGCTTGGCCGGTGGTGCCTTCACAACCTTAGTGGCGGCCGGACAGGTGCCTGCCCCTAACATCGGGCCGCGGTCCATCACCAGTACGCCAGCTGGCCTGGGCCAAACCAATTACCAAACCTATCTGGAAAGCACTGTTCAGCAGGTGGCTACTACCGGGGGCAACATGCAGATATACTGCGGTCCCTCCGACGACGCCTTCTTCACCGACCTGGGTGCTATTTTCGACCTGGGGGCAGTGCGCTCGCCCGGTGGCGCCCGCGATGGCCTAGCCCGCAAGAACGTGCACAGCATTGTGATGAAGATTCCGGTGGCCGCCCTGGTTCGGACCGGCACCCCGGCTCTCACGGCCACTACCAACCCCTTGGCGGGCACCACCTCGCCGGCCTCGCCCGTGTCGCCCTACACCATTGGTGTGTGGGCTTCGGCCAGCCGCCTGTCGTTGCGCACCATCAATACCGACGGTACGCAGACCCAAACCGGCACCTATGTGCAGGTATCGCGCCTTGGCATGCCCCTCACCAACGAGGTGGTGCAGCCAGTTGGCATGAAGGACGCCTGGAACAACGACACTCCGTATGGGGTGGCCACGCCGGCCGCCGGTTCGCGGCAGGCCATGTTTGAGGCCAACCTGAAAAATCCCGAGCTGGGTTTGTATATGGCTGACAACACGCCCGTAAACGGCGCCGCTCCCAAGCCGGCCGGCCAGACCTACTATGGCGAAGCCATCCAAGGCCCGGTAGGACCGACCCGGGGCCTGGGGCTGTTGCGCATTCAGTCCAAGTCGCTGGCGGGCCTGTTGCCCGCGCCTTTTGCTGCTGGCTTCGACTTCCGGAACGGCGCACCGGGCCTGGCTCCCCTTTTGGGCAACGCGCTGACGAACGGCACGGCCCTTGCCCCCGTTGCACAGGGTGGATTTGGCGAAGTGCTGTTGAACGGCGGCGCGAGCGGTGCTCCGCGTTCGGTAGATTTGCTGCCCCTGTTCCATACCGGCGTGCCCAACCTGCCTCCGTACCAGTTGGCTACCGGCAAAACCGGCAACAACCCGCTGACGGCTGGCAAGCCTTTCATCAACAACTTCCTGCCGACTTTCGGCGATATGCTGCGCATCAACTTGGCGGTGCAGCCTACCTCACGCACCTCGCCCGACTTTAGCTCGGAGGGCTTGCTTGCTGCGGCTGCACTTGGCCTCACCGATGTTCGCTACACTGCCAGCGGCGCCAACTACATTGCCATCCCGAACATGGACGGCTTCCCGAACGGCCGGCGCCTCGAAGACGACGTGACCCGCATCGAGTTGCAAGCCGTGAGCGGCGTGGTGCTGGCTGCCATCGGCCTCTGGTACGACGACTACACGGTGGGTACTTCCACTACGCCCGTAACGGCGCAGTTGGGCAACGTATTGAGCTTCAGCACGAATGTGGAGCGCAACGACACCACCTTCCGCACTACCTTCCCGTTTGTGCAAACGCCTTGGAGCGGCACCACCGCGCAGCGTGTGGCCCTGGCCCAGCGTTCTACGAACCTCGGCCTCTCGCCGAACCTGACCGTGGCCCAGGCCTACCCGAACCCCTTCATCGGGAGCACTACGCTGCACTTTGAGCTGCCGGCCAAAGGCACGATGAGCCTCGTTATCAGCGATGTGACGGGCCGTCGGGTAGCTACCGTTGCCAAGGACAAAACCTTTGCTCAGGGCGTGAACGAGCTGACCTGGACTCCGGGCCGTGATGTGGCTGCTGGCCAGTACATCGCCACGCTGTACAGCGGCCAGACGGTCGTGCAGTCGGTCCGCATCGAGCGGCAGTAAAGTAGGTCCGTATCTTGTCTGAACAGAGCCGTCGTTGGGCCCAAGCAGGGACTGGCGGCGGCTTTTTTCATACCTTTATTTCCGCCGTGAAATCCGGTTTCTTCCAACAGTCTTCTGCTTTGAAAAAGTATCTATACCCTGCCTTATTGGTGGTTTTCGGCCTGCTGGCTGCCGCTATTTTTGTTTTCAAGAAACCCGCTCCGCGCACGCCGGAGCTGAAAATGCGCCACGGCGACCTGGCGGCCGGCGGCGAATGGCTAAATACAAAGGCCGCCATTGAAGGCCTGCTGGCCAAGCTGCGCACCAATCCCAACGACCAGAAAAGCCGCCTGCTGCTGGCCCAGGCTTACATGCAGGAAGCCCGCGTGACCGGCGACCACCCTTACTACGACGGTGCCGCTATGGAACTGCTGGAAGAAGTGGTGCGGGCTGAGCCCGAAAACTTCGAGGCTCTGTGCTGCAAAGCCTCGCTGTGCCTCACCCAGCACCATTTTGCCCAGGGCTTGGGCATTGCCGAACAGGCTCAGAAGCTGAACCCCAACAGCGGCTTCGTTTACGGCTTGCTGACCGACGCCAACGTGGAAATGGGCCACTACGACGAGGCAGTGAAGATGGCCGACAAGATGAATGCCCTGCGCCCCGACTTGTCGGCGTATGCCCGCGTGAGCTACCTGCGCGAGATTTATGGCGACGTGCCGGGCGCTATTCAGGCCATGGACATGGCGGCCAAAGCCGGCTACATTGGCCTAGAGCAAACGGAGTGGACCCGGGTAGCGCTGGCCCACCTCTATGAAGTGAGCGGCGACACCGCCCACGCCCACGGCTACTACCTGATGGCGCTGGCTGCCCGCCCCGGCTACGCCTACGCGCTGGCCGGCCTGGGCCGCATTGCCGCCGCCCGCCAGGATTACGCAACGGCCATCAAGTACTTTCAGCAGGCGCGCGTCACGGTGAAGGATTATGCGTTTACCGACGAGCTGACTGATTTGTACCGCCTCAATGGCCAACCTGCCGAATCAAAAAAAATGGCCGCGGAATCCATCGACATGCTGGCTAGTGCTGCTAAAGAAGCCGACGACAACGAGCAGATGGGCCACTACGCCGACCGTGAACTGGCCTACGCCTACCTCAAAACCAACGAGCTGGACAAGGCCCTGGAACACGCCAAAATCGAGTACGCCCGCCGGCCCGACAACATCGACGTGAACGAAACCATGGCTTGGGTGCTCTACAAGCGCGGCGAGTTTGCCGAAGCCCAGAAGTACATGCAGGTGGCCCGCCGCACCGGCTCCAAAAACCCCGTGCTACTGGGCCGGGCCGGCCTCATCCTCACCAAGCTGGGCAAAACCGCCGAGGGCCAGGCCCTGATTCAAAACTCTCTCAAAACCGCCCCCTACCTCAACTCTGAGGTGGAAGCGGAGGGCCGGAAGATGCTGGCGGCGCGGTAAAACTGTAGCACGGACTCCGCGAGTCCGCGTATTGCAGAACGTTCACCCAGGCGCAGACTCCCAGAGTCCGCGCTACCCTGCGCCGGAACCGCTCGTTATGAAACCAACCGTACTGCCTGCTGAAATACGTTTGCTGCGACGCGCTTTTGTGTTGCTGCCGCTGCTGCTGTTGCTGGCCCTGCCAGCCGCCGCGCACGTCCTCAACACGGACCTGAGCAAGCTTTCACGCACGGAGATTTTCTGGACGTACCTGCAGCTGGGCTTCACGCACATCATTCCGCTAGGGTTCGACCACATTCTGTTCATCATCAGCCTTTACATTCTGGAGCCGCGCCTCAAACCGGTGCTTATGCAGGCCACGGCCTTCACCGTGGCGCACTCCATCACGCTGGGAATGGCCATGTACGGGCTGATTTCGCCCCCCTCGGCCGTAATTGAGCCCATTATTGCGCTGTCCATCCTGTTCGTGGCCATCGAAAACATCATCACCGACAAGCTGAACCCCTGGCGGCTGCTCATCGTGTTTGGCTTTGGACTGGTGCACGGCATGGGGTTCGCCTCGGCGCTTACCGGGCTGGGGCTGCCGCAGAAAGACTATTTTGGCTCGCTCATCTCCTTCAACGTTGGCGTGGAACTGGGGCAGGTCTCGGTGATTTTGCTGTGCTGGGCGCTGGTGGGCCGCTGGGCCGCTCACAAAACCTGGTATAAGCAGCGCGTGGTGGTGCCGGTGTCGGTGGTTATCGGGCTGGTGGCCGCCTACTGGACCGTCGAGCGCGTCTTTTTTGCTTAATAATGCCCACCGCGGCAGTCTGTTTGCCGTCTGCTTTCCGTACTTGGTAGATGCGGGCTATAGCCGAGCATTCGCCCGCGTTAATTTCCTTTGGTTGCCGCTTATGTCCCGTCAGTTCCTCACGCTGCTGTTGCTGCTCAACTACCTGCTGGTAGTGGGGGCCGGCCTCGTGGAACGCCCGGCGCGGCCCATTACCCGGCCTTTTGCCTATGTGCACAGCCCCGATTGCCAGCTGAAGCACACTCTACGTCTGGCCTGTTTCGATGACTGCAACGGCGTGCAGTACACCGTGAAGAAAACCGGCGAACGCCTGCCGTTGCAGCAGCTGCTCAATTCTTTTAAAGGCCTGGACACGCACTGCCTCTCGGAGGTGCGTGTGGCATTTGCCTGGCCGGTTTTTATTGCCTCGGAATCCCGGTCGGCGGCCCGCGTAGTGGCCGTGCCCGTTGGGTACCGGGGCCAGATTGAGTTGCCGCCCCGTCGGGGATAAGTTGATTTCGGGCCTTATCTACCTTCGAAGCGAGGGCAAATAGGGCCGTGGTGCGCGTTTGCCGCTAGGCTGCCGCGCCGATTTCGCTTATCCAATTCATCCGACGCCGCCTGCCGGCCCATGTGCCCGGGCGCGTTCAACTCTCACGCCAATGATTTTTCGGGCCAATTCCCTCCAACCCGTAGCCACTGCTACGGGCGCTACTTCCCGTGTGCAATTGCCGGCGGCCGGCCGCCTTGCTGCCAATCCGTTAGGGCTGAACGGCCACCAGGCCCGGCCCATCGAGGCCATTATGCGCAGCCAAACGCGTGGCCACCTGGGCCAGCACCGCACCCAGCACCAAGTGCAGTGCCGGGCCATCTGCATGAGCAAAGCCAACTTCTAATCCGAACGAGCGGCTTCGCTCCGGCGGGGCCGCTCAGCTTTCTTCTGCATCAGATGAAACAACTCGCTACTGTTCTTCTCGCCTGGCTCGTCTCGATTTGCGGGCTGGCGCCAACCGCTGCCGCCCAAACCACCGCCACCCTGCGCGGCACCGTGGCCGACTCCCTGTCTGGCCTGCCGGTGGTGGGCCTGAGCGTGGGCCTGCAGGGCCAGCCCGGTGGCACGGCCACCGATGCGTTGGGCCAGTTCCGCCTCGGCGGCATCGCGCCCGGCACGTATTCGCTGCGCATCGGCGCGCTGGGCTACCGTGCCCAAACCGTGCCCGTGACCCTGACTGCCGGCGAAACCCGCAGCCTGAAACTGACCGCCGCCACCGCCACCCTGAGCCTTTCGGAAGTGACCGTGAGCCAGCCCCGCGACCTCAACCAGAGCCTGGCCGCCATCTCGCACATCGACCAATTGTTGCGGCCCGTGAACTCGGCGCAGGACCTGTTGCGCCTCGTGCCGGGCCTGTTCATTGCGCAGCACGCGGGTGGCGGCAAGGCCGAGCAGATTTTTCTGCGCGGCTTCGACTGCGACCACGGCACCGATTTCGCCGTGAGCGTCGATGGTCTGCCCGTGAACATGGTAAGCCACGCCCACGGCCAGGGCTACGCCGATTTCCACTTCGTGATACCCGAAACGGTGGAGCAACTGAAGGTTTACAAAGGACCTTACACGGCGCGCTTCGGCGATTTTGCCACGGCCGGCGCGGGCGAGTTTACCACCAAAACCCGGCTTGACCACAGCCAGGTGAAGCTGGAAGTGGGCCAGTTTGATACGCGTCGGGCGCTGGTGCTACTGGACCTGCTGGGCAGCAGCCGCCACCTGCTCAGTAAGCGCCCCGAAAGTGCCTATGTGGCCGCTGAGTACAATTTCACCAACGCTTATTTCGACCAGCCGCAGCACTTCAAGCGTTTCAATGGCCTGGGCAAATACACCGGCCAGCTGTCGGAAAATACGTCGCTCACGCTGCTGGGCTCGCATTTCACCTCGCGCTGGGATGCCAGCGGGCAGATTCCCGAGCGTGCCGTGCGTGACGGCAGCATCTCCCGCTACGGCAGCATCGACCCCAGCGAGGGCGGCAACACCAGCCGGACCAACGCCAGCATCGCCCTCACCACCGCACTGCCGCATGATGCGGTTTTGCGCCAGCAGGCCTACTACTCGAAGTACGACTTCAGCCTGTTTTCCAACTTCACCTTCTTCCTGCGCGACCCGGTGAATGGCGACGAAATCGAGCAGACCGACGACCGCCACCTCTTCGGCTACACCGCCACCTACGACCGCGACGACCAGCTGGGCGCCCGCCAGCTGCACAGCACCCTCGGCGTGGGCACCCGCAACGACTTCTCCAACCTGGGCCTCTACACAGCCGCGCAACGCCGGATTCTCGGTACCACCAGCCAAGGTAAGTTATTCGAGCAGAACATCAACACCTACCTCGACGAAACCCTGAGCCTCACCGACCGCCTCACGGTGAACGCCGCCGTGCGGGCCGATTTCTTCACCTTCGACTTTCGCGGCAATTCGGTGGGTGAGAATACCGGCGAGCTGGAGCCGCTGCGGGGCCGCGTCAGCCACGCCCGCGTGTCGCCCAAGCTCAACCTCTACTACCAGCTCACGCCCGCCGTGCAGCTATTTGCGCGCTCCGGCTTTGGCTTCCACTCCAACGATGCGCGGGGCGTGATTCGCGACGCCAACGCCAACGTGCTGCCCCGCGCCATTGGCTCGGAGGTGGGCAGCACCTTCAAGCCCCTGCCCAGCCTCGTGGTGAATGCCGCGCTGTGGAGCCTGCACCTGCAGGACGAGCTGGTGTATGTGGGCGACGACGCCGTGGTGGAAAGCACCGGCCCCACCCAGCGCTACGGCTTGGATGTGTCGTTGCGCTACCAGCTCAGCCGCCGTCTGTTTCTCGATGGCGACTTCAACTACAACCACGGCCGCCAGCTCGACGCGCCTTCGGAAGCCAACTACATTCCGCTCGCGCCCACCTTCACCAGCATTGGCGGCCTCACTTACAAGGCGCCCCGGGGCCTGAGCGGCAGCCTCCGCTACCGCCACATCGACTCGCGCCCGGCCAACGACGACGGCAGCATCATGGCCCGCGGCTACTTCCTCTTCGATGCCGTGCTGGCTTATACCACGCCGCGCTTCCAAATCGGAGCCACTGCCGAAAACCTGCTCAACGTGGCTTGGAACGAGGCCCAGTTTGCCACCGAAACCCGCCTGCGCACCGAAACCACGCCGGTCGACGAACTGCATTTCACGCCCGGCACCCCGTTTTATGCGAAGGTGAACGTGAGCGTGTTTTTCTAGAAAAATAACAAACACAAAAAAGCCTCTCCAAATATCTGGAGAGGCTTTTTTGTGTAGCGCAGTCAAACGGGGTTTACTGCACTGCCACCTTCTGGCTGACGTGGAACTCAGGCACGCTCAACTGATAAATACCCGCTGGCAGGGCCTTTTTCACGCTCAGGCGCAGCTCGTTGGCGCCGTTGTAGAGGCGTACGGTTTCGGTGTGCACCAGGCGGCCAGTCATGTCGTGCAGCTGGATGGTGGCGGCCTGCTCGCGGTTGGCCGAAATCACCACGTCGATGCGGTCCGACGCCGTGGGGTTGGGGTACACCGATACCTCGGCGGCGGGGGCTTCCTGGGCGGTGGCCAGCACGTTGGCGTCGCGGCGGCCGGTCATGGCGCCGGTTACTACGGTGGGGGCGGTGTAGGTCACTTTCACGAAGGCGCCCTGGGCGGGGTTGGCGGTGCTGGCGTTTTTGGCTTTCAGCGTGTACCAGCCCTCGGCGGTGGGCGTGTAGGTGCCCGTGAGGTTGCCGGTGCCGGTTTGGCTGCTGAGCACGGTGCCGGCGCTGTTGAGCACGGCCACTGTCAGGCTGCGCGTGGCATCGGTGGGGTAGAGGTTGTAGGTGATGCTCTTGTTGGCGGCCACGTAGATGCGGCCGGCCGTGCGGTAGGCCGTGGAGGCGGCCGGCAGGGCGCCGCCCTGCATCAGGCTGCGGCTGTCGGAGTCGCCGAGGTCGTTGGCCAATTCCCACTCCTGGGTGGTGGCCAGGGCCGGGCGGGTGTAGCCGGTGGCGGCGTTGGTGGGCGCCCACACCGAGTAGCCGCGGCGGCCACCGGCGGCGGTGCCGTTGCAGGGCGGCGTGTTGATGGCCACGGTTTGCGAGGCGCTCACCGTCACGGTGGCGGTGCCGTTGGCGCCGGAGTAGTCTTTGAGCACGGTGCCGGCCGGGAAGTCGCAGCTCACCGTGTTGTTCTGCCAAGAAGCGTAGCTGTCGTTGATGCCGATGATGGCCTTGGTGCTGCGCTCAATCACGAGGTGGTCGGCGGCCTGGTAGCGCACCTTGTAGGCGCCATCCTTGAAATGCAGGTTCTGGTGGCACCACACCAGGTTCACGAGGTCGTCGCGGGTGGGCAGGTCGGTGGTGCTTTTGGGGCTGTGCGAGTAGCGCTTGCTGGTGCTGCCCACGTTGAACAAGTCCTCGAAAAACAGCATCGGCGAGCCATCCATGGCCAGCGCGGCGGCATACACGGCCGAGAGGCGCGGGTCGAACGGGTCGATGTGCGGGGCCAGCTCCGAGCCGGTGTTCCAGCCGGTGTAGTTGCCGTTGGCGTCGAGCTGGGGCCGCATGGTGTCGTGGTTGTTCACGAATGGTACCGTGCGGTGCACGTAGGTACCGTTGATGTTCACCACTCGCGTGCCCTGCTGGTAGCCGGGCAAAGTGCCGATATCGAAGCTGCCGCCCTGGCTCACGATGTTGTAAAGGCCGTTGCGGAGCGAGAAGTCGAACGTGCCCGAGCGGTTGTTCACGTTGGCCACCCAGCCGTCCATCTGGCCCGCCGAGCCTACCCATTCGCCCACGGCGTACATGGTGGCGCCGCCGCTGGCCCAGCCGGCATTGCTTTGCAGGTTGTAGAGGAAGTCCTCGGAGGCAAAGTCCGGGAAGTGCTTCACCGCATCGAGGCGCACGCCGTCGAATCCCACCTGCTTCTTGTACCAGGCCAGCCAGGTGCGGTTGCCGTTGCGCATGTAGTCGCTGCCCTGCACCGGGTTAAAGGTGGTGGCGTTGGAGCTTTGGCCGTAGGAGCCGGAATAGTAGCTGATGTCGGGCCCGAAATACGGCGCGTTCCAGTCGCCCGAAGTCGAGTTGTTGCCGGGGTTAGGGTTGAAATTCTGCCAGTTTTTCGAGAAGCGGCCCGAGCGGCCGAAGTAGTCGGCGGCGCTTTCGTCGGTCACGGGCCGGCCGTAGCTCACGTAGCGGAAGTTCTTGTACTTGCTGGTCGTACCGTCGTCCCAAGCGCCGGGGTCCTGCCCGCCCGCGCCGTTGGAGGAGCCCGCGCCGTCATTATGGTTCAGCACAATGTCCTGAATCACCTCAATGCCGTTGGCGTGCAGCACGGCCACGGCGCGCAGCAGCTCGTCCTTGGTGCCCATGCGCGTGGCCAGAAAGCCCTTTTGCCACTTGTCGCCAAGGTCGTAGTTGTCAAAGGGCGAGTAGCCGTTGCCCTGGTTGCCGTTTTTGATGGTGGGCGGAATCCAGATGGCGTCCACGCCCATGCTCTTGAGGCGCGGGGCCAGGTCGGCGAGGTAGTTGGCCCAGCCGTTGGGGTAGTTGCTGTTCCAGTAGTCCCACCAGAAGGCCTGAACGACCACCTTTTGGGCCTGTGCCGCCTGGTTGCCGACGCCCAGCAGCGCCAGGGCCAACAGTAGCGCAAACCGGAATCGTTTGCGGAATGGAAAATGAGGAGAAAAGTGCATCATGTGTGGGAATTGGGGTTTGGTGAAGGAAGTGCGGAGGATGCCAGCAGCAGCAGTCTCAACGGCCCAAAGCCGGAAAGCCACTCGCTTAGTGATTGCCAAGGTATAGGCGTTTGGGGAAGCAGCGAAGAGAGGCCAAAATGTTATACATGGCTGTGGTTGAAATTTTTAAATAATAATTATTGATGTGCGCAAACGAATGCACATATCGGTGTGCATTCGTTTGCGCAGCTGGCACTATTTGCCCGGTTTAGTGAAAAAACAGATAAGCCTGTGAGTCAACTCAAACAGCCGGTATCGGACGCCCTTTGCACGGCGTTTTCAGCCTCATCAGTTGGAGGCCAGTACCCGGCGGCCGTAACTTTCACCCCATGGTTGGGCTGCAGAAAAAAAATAGAAGTCGGATAGAAAAAGGTGGCCTCCGCAGCCTCAGCAGTATGGTGGCAGCCACGCTGCTAATAGTCGGCTGCCAGCTGCGAGCCGATGAGCTGCGTAGCACCGACGCGCCGCGTATGCCAGCCACAGCAGTTGCAGCCGTGGCTACTGACACCGCAGCCGCCAGCCACCCCACGGGACCCGTGCCCGATGCGCTCCGCCTCACGGCCGTGGCTGCCACGCCCGGCGTGCCCGATACCCTGCACCAGGCCATCCGGCAGCTGCACGCCGCCCTCGGCCCGGCCGCTGCTGAGCTGCGCCCCGAGGTGCTGGAGCAGGCCTGCGTGGGCTACCTCACGCTGCATCCCACCGGCCGCATCGAGCGCGCCGGCCTGCTGGCCGTGGCCGACATGGACCTGCCCAACACCACCGAGCGCCTCTGGGTCATCGATTTGAAAGAAGCCAAGGTGCTGCACCGCAGCTACGTGGCCCACGGCGAAGGCTCGGGCCACCTGCGCGCGCGCCGCTTTTCCAACGAGGAAAAATCGGCCTGCACCTCGCTGGGTTTCTACCGCACGGCTGGCACTTACGACGGCATCCACGGCTACTCGCGCCGCATCGAGGGGTTGGACAAGGGCCAGAACGGCAATGCCTTTGACCGCTACGTGGTGCTGCACGCCGCCGATTATGCCAGCCCCAAATACATCCGGCAATACGGCCACCTGGGCTATAGCCGCGGCTGCCCGGCCCTGCCGCCCGAGCAGTTCAAGGACATCATTGCCACCATGCGGGTGGGCAGCATGATGCTGCTCAGCGGCCCCGGCATCAAGTCGCGCTGGCTGGACGGGCCAGCGGCTGGGCGGCGCTTCCTGCAGCGAGGCTGGCGGTAGGGGCAGGGGCGAAGAATAGCGGATTGGAATTATTTGGTGAAGAGAAACGTTTAGACCTCGCCCATCAGGGCGGCGCACACGTATAAGTTCCTAAATCGGTTGAGGTCTGTTTTAAAGGCCAAAACACGGGTTTATTCACCAGCAATTCTTTCACTATCATGCACCAGACCAGCATAGTTCAGCGGAAACGGAAATCCTTGCGTCGTCAGCGCCTGGCCCGTCGGGTGTTGCCTTTTCTGGCCTCTTTGTTCCTGGCCACGCCCATGGCTGGCCCGGTAACCAAGTCGATGGCCGGTAGCTCGCCCAGTGAGATGCAGAACATCAAGTTTGCTTTCTCGCCCCAGGCCCAGTTCGACCAAACCTTGCGCACCACCTACAACGCCCTCGGGGCGGAGCAGGAAGGCCTGCGCTTCGAAACCTTTGCCAAGGCCATGACCGGCTACCTCAACCTGCGCCAGGCTGGCAAACTGGCCGAGGACAAGCAGACCCTGACGGTGGTTGATTTTGACCTGCCCAGCACTGAAAAGCGCCTGTGGGTGCTCGATTTGGCTAAGAACGAAATCCTGTTCCACACCCTCGTGGCCCACGGCCATAACTCCGGCGAAAACGAAGCCACTAACTTCTCCAATACCGACCAGAGCAACATGAGCAGCCTTGGCTTTTATGCCACAGGTAGCGAGTATGAGGGCAAGCACGGCCATTCCCTGCGCCTGCAGGGCCTGGACGAGGGCTTCAACACCAACGCCGCCGCCCGCTCGGTGGTGATGCACGGTGCCGATTACGTGAGCGAAGACTTTATCAAGCAAAACGGCCGCCTGGGCCGCAGCCTCGGTTGCCCGGCCCTGCCCATGGACCAGTACGCGCAGATTATTGATGCCGTGAACGGTGGCACTTGCTTGTTCCTGAACAAGTCGGACGCTGGCTATTCGTCGCAGTACCTGAACCAGGAGAAGGCTATTGCGGCGCTGGCGCCGCAGGCTTCGGCTCACGGCCTGTCATAGGTATTGGGCTATAGCCCTTGGTTTTAGAATGCGAATGGCGCGCTAACTTTGGTTGGCGCGCCATTCGCGTTTTTAGGTCTTTTGTATGCTGAAAATTTACCCTTTTCTGGTTGCATTAAGTTGTTTGCTGCTGTCGGGCTGCGGTCGCGAACGTGGCAAACAAGAAAAACAAGAATCAGCTACTACGGCCGCGCCCGTTGCTGCCGATACGGTGAGTCGTGTGGCGCAGGTGCCCGACACTACCACCCGCGAGGCGACCGATATGGGGACGCAAACACTGGTTGACTCCGCAGTGGCTGGGCGTAGCGACCATGTGGCCAGCCCACGGCCCGCCCAGCGCATCAAACACGGCGCCACGGTCTTGGCCGATGTGCCGGATGAGCCCGCGGACGGTATTGCCTCGGCAACTAATGACGCTGAGCGTATGGCGGAGCTGCGCCGCTTTTTAGAAGCCGGGCTACCGGCGGCTCAGACGTTTGTTATTCGCCCCAACCGCGACACGTTGGTGACCGGCCCGCAAGGCACTCAGTTGCTGGTGCCGGCCAATGCCTGGGCGCTGTCCGACAGCAGCGCTACCGTTCAGCTTACGCTGCGGGAATTTTACACGGCTACGGACATGGTGCTCGCGGGCCTCAGCACCACCTCGGGGCCGGAGCTGCTGGAAACCGGCGGCATGCTGCACCTCACGGCCACGGCCAACGGGCGGCCGGTGGCGTTGCGGCCGGGCGCCTTTGTGCACCTGCGCCTGCCGGCCAAGGAGAAGAAGCCGGGCATGCGGCTTTTTGAAGGGGTGATGAGTGGGCCTGGTCAGGCCGTGGACTGGCGGCTGCCGCAGCCCCCGGTACCCCCGGCTGATAGTGTGCTCAGGCTGGCGGCCAGTGCTTCGGGAACTGCTTGGCGCGCCGCCACGATGCGGCGCCCGCAGGGGCGGCAGCTACGTCGCCGGAGGGTGCGCGATGCCACGCACGCCTCGTGGCCCGATTATGAAGGCGGCGATAAGCAGCTGCGGAAAGACTTGGAGGTTCAAATTGGTTATGCTGAGGCCACCCGCGCCCGATTGCGCCGCACCCGCCGCATCACGCGCGCCGAAAAAGCCGTATTAATTGAGGCTTCCAAGCAAACCGGGCAGCGCATCCTGCGGGTGGTGCAGGCCCGGTTGGTGCTCGATACCACCGGCGTGGTGGGCCGGACCCAAACCGAAACCAGCGACGCTACGACCGACAAGCAGCTCAATAAAGACGTGCTGGCCGCCATCGCGCAACTCGGCGGCTGGAACGCGCCCGCCGTGCAACGGGAATACCCATCAACGCGGATGCACCGATTGGTAGCGGTAGAAGCCGCCCGCCATTTTACCATCTTCTTCCCGGAAACCGGGCCGGTTGTCATTAAAATGGGCAAGTGGATTAACGAAACCCAGCGCCTGGCCAAACTAAGCGAAGAGCAGACAAGACTCATTGCGGTGCAAAAGCAGCACGCCGCCGATTCCCTCTATAGGGCCAACAAGCCTTATTTCGATTCGCTGGCCCGGGTGCGCGCCGCGGCGGAACTGGTGAGGCTCCGGACGCAGTTTACCGACACCTCCCGCGCCGCTATTTCGGAAAAGGGCGTGTACAACGAGTTGAGCAGTCTAAAGCTGGAATGGATTAATTGCGATGCTTTTGTTAGAAGCCAGAAGCTGGCTTCTAACCGGACCGTCTATTATCAGGTTGCCCGGCCGAAGGGTGCCGTGGTGAAGCTGTTCTTTAAAGAGTGGCGCAGCATCGTGTCGGATGATTATTCTTCTCAGGAGGCAGCGGCGGTGTTTCACAGCGCCCCGCTGAAGCAGCCCGTCACCGTTGTAGCGCTCCGGCGCGAAAACGGGGTGACTTACCTGGCGTTGCAGGAGGCGAGCATAACCGAAAAGCCCCTGGAAAACCTGCACTTTCACCCCGTCACCATGGCCGAGCTGCGCGCCGAGCTGGCCCAGCTGGATTAACAAGGGCAAATGGGCAAGCGGACGGAGCATTAAGATTTTGCCGTCGGGCTAACCTTCGCCCAGACAGGGGAGTACTAGGCGGGCAACCTCGACACTGCGGGTCAGCCAAGCGGTAGGGTAAGCAGCAAAATCTTTTACCCTGATTCCCGGCCCGGCGAGGCCGAAACGCTTCATGGCTCATTCCGTCTCCGTGGCTGGCAAGCGGCGCAGCATCCGCGCTCTGGCCCCGCTAAACCTGTTTCTGGCCGACGTGCGCGACGGTGTGGGGCCGTACCTGGCCATTTACCTGCTCTCGGTGCGGCACTGGCAGCCGGGGAGCATTGGGCTGGCCATGGCGCTGCCCGGGCTGGTGGCGGTGCTGCTCCAGACGCCCGCCGGCTCGCTGGTCGACACCTCCACGCACAAGCGGCGGCTGCTGGTGCTGGCTTCGGTGGTGGTGGCGGTGAGCTGCGTGGCGGCCGTCACGTTTGTGTCGCCGCCCGTCATTTATGCCACCCAGATGCTGACCGGGGCGGCCACCACCATTTACGCGCCGGTGGTGGCGGCCATCACGCTGGGGCTGGTAGGGCACCGCCGCTTCGCCCAGCAAACCGGCCACAACGAGGCCTGGAACCACGGCGGCAACGTACTGGCGGCCGTGCTGGCCGGCCTCATCGGCTACTACTGGCGCTACGATGGCATCTTCTACCTCGTGGCCCTGATGTGCGCGCTGGGTAGCTGGTCGGCCCTGCGCATCAACCCCAAGGACATCGACAACGACCTCGCCCGGGGCCAGGGAGGCGATGACCCGAAGACCGACGAAATCGAGGCGACGAAAAGTGCGCCGGTTGCAAAAGGCGCAGCAGACGCCCCAACTGCATCTGGAAACAACGGTTCGGCCGCTGCTCAAAGTCCGGCAGAAACCGAGTCAGCCCCCGAAGAAGCCGGCTCCCAAACCGCTGGCTTCCGGCAGGTGCTGGGCAACCCGCGCATCCGGCGCTTTGCTATTGCGGTGATATTGTTTCACTTCGCCAACGCCGCCATGCTGCCGCTGGTGGGCCAGAAGCTGGCCCTGAGCAACCAGAAGGCTTCGGCGCTGTTTATGTCGGCCTGCATCATCGTGGCGCAGCTGGTGATGATTCCGGTGGCCGCCTGGGTGAGCCGGCGGGCGCCCGACGCGGGCCGCAAGCCGGTGTTTCTGCTGGCGTTTGCGGTGCTGCCGGTGCGCGGGGTGCTCTACACGCTCAGCAGCAATGCCTACTTTCTGGTGGGCGTGCAGGTGCTCGATGGGCTGGCGGGCGGCATTTTCGGCGTCATTAGTGTGATTATGATTGCCGACCTCACGCGGGGCACCGGACGCTTCAACTTCGTGCAAGGCGCTATTGCCACCGCGCTGGGCATCGGGGCTTCGCTGAGCACGGTGGGCGCGGGGTATCTGGTGCAGCACTTTGGCTACCGGGTGGGCTTCCTGGCGTTGGCCGCCGTGGCGGCGGTGGCACTGGCGTTCTTCTGGTTTTTCGTGGAAGAGTCGAACCCGGCGCTGGCAACGTCAGAGGGCTCAAATGCCTCCGTCGTCGCACCGCAGCCAGCCCTGAGTTGAGACGTGCCCTATAGCTTCACCCCAAACTTCGCGCCCACGCCTTCCAGGTCTTTCACCACGGCATCCAGCAACGGAATGCCTTCCAGCAGGCGCACGGCGGCCATTTCACGTTCTGGGTCGCCGGGAATGAGGACTTTCTTGCCCTCCACGGCCTGCGCGTTGCGGAAGGTCGAAATCCAGTTGTCCATGTGGGCTTTGAACTCGTCGGCAGGCCGAAACGCATCCACGCGCATGGCCCCGAAAAAATGGCCGAGGCCCTGCCCCACAGGGTTGGGCGAGGGCTGCAGGAAGGCCACGAAGGGCGGCACCCAAGGCCCGTAGTTAGCCCCGGAAAGCACGGCCGAGAAGATATCGACCACCGCGCCCAGGCCATAGCCTTTGTGCGAGCCGGTGGCGCCGCCCAAGGGCAGCAGGGCGCCGCCGTTCTTCACGGCGTTGGCATCGGTGCTGGGCTGGCCGTCGGCGGTCTGGGCCCAGCCTTCGGGAAGGGGCGTGCCCTTGCGCTGGGCAATTTCGAGCTTGCCATTGGCGGCGGTGGTGGTGGCCATGTCGAGCACGAAATCGGGCTGCTCGCCGGCGGGCACGGCCACGGCAATGGGGTTGGTGCCAAGCAGGCGGTCGAGCGAATAGGTGGGGGCCACGAGGGGCGAGGCGTTGGTCATGGCCACGCCAATCATGTCGTGGGCCAGGGGCAGCATGGCGTGGTAGCCGGCAATGCCGAAGTGGTTGGAGTTCTTCACCGAAACCCAGCCGGTGCCCACCTGTTGGGCCTTTTCGATGGCTATGCGCATGGCCCTAGGCCCCACCACGAGGCCAAGGCCGCCGTCGCCGTCCACCACGGCGGTGCTGGGCGTTTCGTAGGTCACGCCCACGCGGGGGCTGGCGTTGATGCGGCCGGCCTCCCACAGCCGCACGTAGCCCACGAGGCGGGCCACGCCGTGCGAGTCGACGCCGCGCAGGTCGGCCGAGAGCAGGGTTTCGGTGGCAAGAGTGGCGTCTTCGTCGGAGCAGCCGATGCTGCGGAAAACGGCTTCTGTGAAGGTGAAAAGCTGGCTGTAGGAGAAAGTCATGGCGGCGAAATTACGGGTGGATGTGGGCAAACGCCCTGCGGTGCTGCTGCCAGGGGCGCGCACCAGGAAGGCCGGAACCTAATCCAGTTTATGCAATCGGCGCAGCAGCTCGTGGTGGTAGGTTTCGCCCACCGGCAGTAGCTGTTCGCCCACCTGCACCAGATTGCGCACCGGGTCGAAGCGCTGGAGGTAGTCGAGGTTGATGTGGTAGCTGCGCTGGATTTGCACGAACCGGTCGGGGGGAAGGTGGCGCATCACGTCGCGCAGCGGCATACGCACCGCCACCACCCGGCCGGCCAGCACCAGGCGGCACACCTTGTTGTCGGCCTCTACGCTTTGAATCTCGCTCACGCGGATTTTCTCCAGCAGACCGTTTTCCTTGATGAACAGCGAATCGGGGGGCGGGGCGGCGGCCGGGGCTGCCAGGGCCGCCCCGGCCGCCGCCCCGCCGGCCACCGCAGGCGCGCTCGTGAAGCTGTCGATGGCCAGCGCCATGGCGCGCTGCAGGGCGCCAAACGCCACGGGCTTGATGAGGTAGGCGGCCGGGCCCAGCGGACGGGCGCGGGCAAACGCCTCGTCGTCGGCGCGCGAGGTCAGGAAAATGAGCGGCACGGGCCGCAGCGCCTGCAGCTGGGCGGCCAGTTCGATGCCATCGACCGGGCCGCGCAGGTGCACGTCGAGCAGCACCATATCCACGGCCTCGGTGCGAAACAGGGAGAGGGCAATGCGGGCATCGGCTGCCGGGCCGATGCATTCGCACCCCAGGTCTTGCAAGTATAGCTCCAGCTGGTCGGCGTAAATTGGCTCGTCTTCCACCACCAGCACGCGAATAGCTAAATCGGGCATAGGTTTATCCAGGGTTTCGGCAACCACCAAAACGCTGCCGAAAGTACGTAGCCCGCCCGACGTAGCCCGCCCCTACACCGCTTCCCCTGCCAAATGCGGAATGTTCACGCCCGCCGGCACGCCCACGGCCGCCGGCAGCGTGAGCACCACGGTGGTGCCCTGCCCCGGTGCGCTCACCAGGCCGAGGTGCCCGCCCTGGGCGCGGGCAAACGACTGGCTCAGCCGCCAGCCCAGGCCGGTGGGGCTGCGCCGGCCGGCCGGCAGGGCCAAGGGCGCCTCGGCCAGCAGGCGCTGCACCTGCGTGGCGTCCATGCCCGCGCCGGTGTCGCGCACGGCCAGGCAGAGCTGGCCGGGCTGGGCGGGGCCGGCCGTGAGGGTGACGGTGCCGCCCGGCGGCGTGGCGCGCAGGGCGTTGCTGATGAGGTTGCGCAGGATGGTGTGCGTCATGTTGCGGTCGGCGAGAAGGTGGCCGGCGGCATCGGGGGCTACTACCAGCCGCACGCCGGCCGCTTCAGCGCCGGGCTGGTAGAGCTCGGCGGCCTCGGCCAGCAGGGGGGCGGCGGCCAGGGGCTCGGGCTGGGGCGTGAGCTCGCCGCGCTGGGTGAGGGCCCAGCTGAGGAGGTTGTCGAGCAGGCCGCGCAGGCCCTCTGCGGCCTGGCGCATGCGCTCGCCCAGGCCCAGCAGGCGGGCCGTGTCGTGGCGCTCCACATAGCGCTTCAGCAGGTCGGCCAGGGCGGTGAAGGCGACGACGGGGCTGCGCAAATCGTGGGCGATGAGGGCGTAGAGGCGGTCCTGCTCGGTGCGGGTGGCCTGCAACTCGGCATTCTGATTGGCCAGCAGGGCCCGGCTCAGGCGCAGCCGCCAGGCCAGCAGGCCGGCCCCGCCCAGGCCGCCGGCCACGGCCAGCAGCAGGCCGCCCAGCAGCCACAGGTACTGCCGCTGCCGGGCGGCCTGCTGCTGCTGGTGCCGGCTGCGCTGGGTGAGCTCGCGCACGCGGCTTTGCTGCCGCTCGGTGTCGAACTGCACGCGCAGGCGGGCCAGGGTTTCGCGCCGCTCGGCCGATTGCAGGCTGTCGAGCAGGGCCTGGCCGGTGTGGGCCAGGCGGTAGGCGGCCAGGCCCTGCCCGGTTTCGGCCAGGGCGGCGGCCAGCAGCTGGTCGCCCTGGGCTTCGAGGCCAATGGCATTGAGCTGGCGGGCCCAGGCCACGGCGGGGCGCAGCAGGGCGGCGGCCTGGGCGGGGCGGTGGCGGGCCAGCAGCACCCTGGCCAGGCTCAGGTGGGTATCGGACTGGCCAAACCGGTCGCCGAAGCGCCGGTAAAGCCGCAGTGACTCCTGGAAGCAGTACTCGGCCGAGTCGTACTGCCGGTGCAGGGCGTGCACCTTGCCCATGTCGCCGAAGCAAGACGCCAGGTTGATGTCGGGCGGCAGGCGCCGGAAGGTGGCCAGGGTCTGGCGGGTGTAGCGGGTGCAGAGGCGGTCGACGGAGTCGGGCGCGGGCTGGCCGGAGCGCAGCCAGCCGTAGTACAGCGAGGCCAGGCTGTACTGGCCCAGGCCCTGGTCGGTGAGCGACACGGGGCGGTGGCGCTGCAGGTGCGCCATGGCCAGGCGGCCGTACTTTTCGCCTTCGGCAAAGTCCTGCTGCTGAATGGCCATCCGGCTCAGGCCAAAGAGGCCCAGCATGAGCTGGCGGTCGGCACGGGGGGTGTTTTCGGCCCGGCGCACGGCCTGCTGGTAGTAGCGAATGGCGGCCAGCTCGTCGTGCTGCAGGAAGGCGGCCCGGGCCAAGGCGTTGAGCAGGTACACTTCGCCCAAGCCAAAACGCAGCTGCCGGGCCAGCGTCAGGCCCTGTTGCCCATAGGCGAGGGCTTGAGCCACGTTGTAGGTGCTGGTTTGCCAGCACAAGTGGTTGAGCAACAGCACGCGGTTGGAGTCGGGCGGCGCAGTGGCCAGGCGCTGCCGCAGGCTGTCGAGAGGCGCCTGGGCCCCGGCTCCGAAGGGCAGCAACAGCAGAAACAAAAGGCGAAAAAGGCGCACGGACAAAACGAAACAAGCGGGATTACCCAAGATACGGTGGCGCGGCCGAAAACCCTGAATCGGGGTGCCTGCCCGGCCGGGCGGCGGGTGAGGCCTGCGCCGGGATGGGCTTTAAAGCTAACTCGCACTCTGAAAACCCGGACTCGCACCCGAAACCGCCGGACTCGCGCCGGGGCGATTTTGGCGGCATTGGGGCCGGGCTACCTTGTGCGGCAAGAGCGCCCATCGCAACCGCCCCAGTTGGTGCTTGCGTGTGGAGTGCAGCGGTTGCTAGCCAGCGTGTTATTCGCCCAAAACATACTTCATTTCCCTCTTATGTCTGAAACAACTACGATGCCCCGCCCGGCCCGCTGGTACCGCTTGGGCGGCGCGCTGCTGGCGCTGCTGCTGAGCGGCCCGGCCGCCCTGGCCCAGCTCAGCGGCGCCTACACCATCAACAGCGCCCTGCCCACGGGTGGCACCAACTACGCCAGCTTCGGGGCGGCAGCCACGGCCTTGACCACCAGCGGCGTGAGCGGGCCCGTGACCTTTGCGGTGAGCAGCGGGCCCTACACCGAGCAGCTGCGGCTGCCGGCCATCACGGGCAGCAGCGCCACGAACCGCATCACCTTCAACGGCAACGGCCGCACCATTCAGTTTACGCCCACCGTGGCGGCCGCGCCGGCTGTGATGACGCTGGACGGGGCCGACTACATCACCCTCAACAACCTGAACGTGACGGCCCTGGCCGGCAGCACGGCCAGCTGGGGCGTGCAGCTGGTGAACAACGCCGACAACAACGTGGTGAGCAACTGCACCGTGACCTGCGGCGTGGCCTTCAACTGCGCGGGCATCGTGTCGGGGGCTTCCACCACCAGCATCACCGCCGCCGGCGCCACGGCCAACCAGAACGTGACCATCACGGGCAACACCGTGCAGGGCGGCTACTACGGCATTGTGGCCATGGGCAACACGGCGGCGGCGCCCACGCCGGGCGTGGTCATCAGCAACAACACGGTGAGCGACTTTTACCAGTACGGGCTGTACGCGGGCTACCTCGACGCCCCGCAGCTGACCGGCAACGAGGCCACGCGGCCCACAGCGACTTCGGTCACGACCTACTACGGCATCTACCTTACCACCGGCATCAGCGGCGCGGCCGTGGAGCGTAACCGCCTGCACGGCGCGTTCGCACCGGGCACGGGCGGCACCTCCTACGGCATCTACGTGGGCACGGGCACGGCGGCCACCGCCACCAGCCCCAACTACGTCATCAACAACCTGGTGTATGACATCTCCGGCTCGGGCGGGGTGTACGGGCTCTACAACAACAGCTCGGCCTACACGCGCTACTATCACAACACCGTCGACATCACGGACCCCGCCAGCACGTCCGTCAACAGCGCCTACGGCTTTTACCAGCTGCTGGGGCCAAACGTGGAGTTCCTCAACAACATCGTGCGGGTGAACCGGGGCGGAGGTATGCCGCAGTTCGCCGTATTTCTCTCCAACGGCACCACGGGTTCGACCATCTGCAACTACAACGACCTGAGCGGGCAGGGCGCCAACTTCGTGACCGGCGCCTACGCCCTAGCCAGCTTCCCGACGTTTGCCGCGTGGCGCACCGCCAACGGCAGCGCCTTCGACCAGAACAGCACCAACGCCGAGCCGGGCTTCGTGAGCGCGGCCACCGGCAACCTGCGCCCCACCGCCAGCCCCCTCGACGGCAAGGCCACGCCGCTCGCCCGCGTGCCGCAGGACTTTGCGGGCACCGCCCGCGCCGCCGCGCCCGACCTGGGCGCCTACGAGTTTACACCGCCGGCCTTCGATGTAGCCGTGCTCAGCATCGACGCGCCTACCTCGCCGGTGGTGGCGGGCGCGCGGCCGGTGGTGGCCACCGTGCTCAACAACGGCAGCACCACGCTGACGTCGGTGCGGCTGCAGTACGTGCTGAACGGCGGGACGCCCGTGGCCCAGACCTTCACGCTGAGCGGCCTGGCCGCCGGCACCAGCCAGAGCCTCACCTTCACCACGTCGGCCACGCTGCTGGCCGGCTCCGACACCCTGACCGTGACGGCCAGCCTGCCCAACGGCCAGCCCGACGCCAACGCCACGAACAACACCCGCACCACGGTGCTCTACACGGCCCTGCGCGGCACCTACACCATCAACCAGCAGCAGCCCACGGGCGGCACCAACTTCGCCAGCTTCGGGGCGGCGGCGGCGGCGCTGAATGGCGGCGGCGTGAGCGGCCCCGTGCGCCTCAACGTGCTGAACGGCCCCTATACCGGCCCGTTCATCTTGGGCGTGATACCTGGCGTGAGCGCCACCGACACCGTGGTGGTGGACGGCGGCGCCGGCAAGCAGACCCTGACCTACGTCGGTACGGTCGTGCAGTCGGCAGCCATTTCGCTCCTCGACACCGACTACGTGACCCTGCAAAACCTGACCATTGATGTGGCGGGCGCCCCGGGGGCAACCATCACCTACGGCACGGGCGTGCAGCTGCAGGGCCCGGCCGAAAACAACCGGATTCTGGCCTGCGTGATACGGGGTTCGCTGTCCACTACTTCGGCCGGCTGCATGGGCATCTCGCTGGTGCCCGGCGGCCCCAGCAGCTCCAGCTCGCTGGTGCCGTCCGGCAACGCCACCAACCTGCGCGTAGAAGGCAACCTCATCAGCGGCGGCTATAGCGGGCTGGCGATAATAGGGTACGCCACTGCCAGCCGGGCCACCGGCATCCGGGTCATCGGCAACGAGGTGCGCGACTTCTACCAGCGCGGCATCGACCTGGAAACCACTGCCGGCGCGCGAGTGACCGGCAACAACGTGCACCGCCTGAACCGGTCGGTGACCACCACCTTCTACGGCATCTACGCCTTCAACAACCTGTCGTCGGCCGTCGAAAGCAACCGCATCCACGACACCTTCACCGGGGCGCCCACGGGCGGGGCCGGCAGCAGCGCCTACGGCATCTACTACACGGCCAACAGCGGCACGCTGGGAACTGAAAACGACGTGGTGAATAACGTGGTGTATAACTTCACCGGCACGGGCATCGACTACGGCCTCTACAACTCGGGCACCGGCTACACCCGCTACTACCACAACACCGTGGCCTTCGACAACGCGGCCTACACCGGCACGTCGGTCTGCTACGGCTTCTACCAGACGGGGGTGGCCAACTTGATTGATTTCCGCAACAACCTGCTGAGCGTGACGCGTGGCGGCACGGGCAGCAAGTACGCGCTGTACTTCGGGGCCGCCACGTCCACCATCACCTCCGACTACAACGACCTGTCGGTAAGCGGCACCAACGCCTACACCGGCTACTACAACGCCAACCAGGCCACCCTCGCCAACTGGCGCGCCGTGAATAGCGCCGCCTACGACCAGAACAGCGTGGCCCTGGCCCCGCAGTTTGCCAACACCGCCACCGGCGACCTGCTGCCCCTCAACGCGGCCCTCGACGGCACGGGCACCGGCGCGCTGCTGGCCCGCGTGCCGCGCGACATCG
Source organism: Hymenobacter convexus (assembly GCF_030580955.1). Taxonomy (GTDB): domain Bacteria; phylum Bacteroidota; class Bacteroidia; order Cytophagales; family Hymenobacteraceae; genus Hymenobacter. Next base: position 743,426 of record NZ_JAUQON010000001.1, read on the forward strand.
TGGGCGTGCTGCGCCCCGCCCTGCCCGACCCCGGCGCCTACGAGCTGACCGTGGTGACCAACGACGTGGCCGTACTGAGCATCAACGCCCCCGCCACGCCGGCCGTGCTCGGCACGAACCCCGTCACGGTGACCATTCGTAACGACGGCACGGCCCCGCTCACGTCCGTCACGCTGAGCTATGCGGTGAATAACAGCGCCACGCCCGCCACCAACTCGCAAACCTTCACGGGCCTGAACCTGGCCTACCGCGCCACCCAGCAGCTGGCCTTCACGGCGCCCATCGTCCTCACGCAGGCCGGCACCTACACCCTCACCGTGACCGGCAGCCTGCCCAACGGCCAGCCCGACGGCAACGCCGCCAACAACACCCAGACCATCACCTTCGACCAGCCCACCCCGGCCTACGACGAGCCCTGCGGCGCCCTCGCCCTTACCGGCCAAATCACTGCTTCCAACGCGAACTGCACCACCAGCGGGGGCGGCGATATCCTGAACTCGCTGCCCACCTGCTCGGGTGCGCAGCTGCCCAAGGATGCGTGGTTTACCTGGACGCCATCTGTCAGCAACCCCACGCTGTACTTCAGTGGCAACGCGGCCGGCCTGGTGCGCGTGTTCACGGCCGCTACTTGCTCCACCGGGTTTGTGCAGGTGGCCTGCCGCGCCAGCGCGGGCGCCAATACCAGCCTGGGCACCGTGGCCCTGACGGGCCTCACCGCCGGCCAGCGCTACTACCTGGCCGTGAGCGGCTACGCCAGCGCCGACCCCACCGGCCCCTTCACCATCGGCCTCACGCCCCTCGGCACCCGCCCCCAAACCAACGCCGCCGCCCTCACGGTGTTCCCCAACCCCACGGCCACCGGCGCCTTCACCCTGCGCCTGAGCGGCCTCGAAGCCCGCACCGGCCGCCTGCAGCTGCTCAACGCCCTGGGCCAGGTGGTGCGCGCCCAGCCGCTCACGGCCGCCCCGGAGCAGCAGGTGAGCACCCGCGGGCTGGCCCCGGGCCTCTACACCCTGCTGGTGCAGGCCGGCGCCGAAACGCTGACTCGCAAGGTGGTGGTGGAGTAAAGCAGCCCGAGTAATTCGGCCACTAAAAAAGCCGGAGGCATTTCCCGCGTTGATTCGCGTGGGAAATGCCTCCGGCTTTTTTAGCGAGAAGGACCGTTAGTCAGCGGCTACAGACCCAGCATTTCCGCCAGCACGCCTTCCTTCAGCGCATACGCCGAGGTCTGGATGCGCGTAATTTCCGTGATGCCCAGCACGTAGTCAATGAGCACGGCGGCCACCACCAGCATATCGGCCCGCATCGGCAGAATGCCCGGAATGGCCACGCGCTGCTCGTGGTTGCCGGCCAGCAGGTGGCGGTAGCTTTCCTGGAAGCTACTCAGGCGTAGTTCGGTGCGCGGCGGCAGGTTGGCGTCGGTACGTAATTCGCCGAGCTGCATGTCGGCCAGGCTATCGAAACTGCCCGAGGCACCCACCAGGCTCACCGGCTGGTAGCGCCGCACAGCTTCGATAAGCGGTTCGAGAACGGTGCCGAGGTATTGCTGCTCGGCTTCCACCGCCGCGGCCGGAAACACGCCGCTGGGGTCGGGAAAGAACTTGTCGAGCAGGCGCTGGGCCCCGATTTCGAAGCTCTGCTTCCAGAAAATGGTGGCTTGGTTGGCAATGATAAACTCGACGGAACCGCCGCCGATGTCCATTATCAGGTGGTGCTCAGTGCCCAAGTCCACGGCCTGGCGCACACCTTCGCAGATGAGCTCCGCCTCGCGGTCGCCGGGAATGACGTTGACCTGGATGCCGGTTTGCTCGAAGATGTCGCGCACCAGCTCGGGGCCGTTTTTGGTCACGCGCATGGCGCTGGTGGCCGTGGCGCGCACCTCTTCCACCTCGTGCAATTCCATTTCTTCCTTGAAGCCGGCCAGCGTGTGCAGGGCCCGCGCATAGGGCTCCGGCGCGATGACGCCCTGGCTGATGCCACCCTCGCCGAGACGTACGCCCACTTTGGTGCGCAGCAGCACCAGCGGTTTTTCGTCGGGCCGGGTGGGCATTTCCACGATAAGCAGGTGAAAGGTATTGGTGCCCATGTCGATGAGGGCGACGCGGCGATGGGCGTGCGGTGTGTGCATGAAGTAGCGTGGACTTTTAGTCCGCGAGTTTAGCGAAGCAGTGGTGCAATACGGCTAATAGGCCGGCGCGGACTAAAAGTCCACGCTACGTGGCGAACCGGCAGAACGTGCCCAGCGGCAATTTCCGCTGCCCGGCATCGTGCAGGTAAATCTCGCCCAGCTCGCGCACGGCTTTCTCGCCGGGAAAAATGGCGGTGGTCAGGTTGTCGAGAATCAGGGCCGAGAAGCCCAGCGAGTACAGGTTCACCACGAAGAAATGGTCCTCCGGGTCGAGAAGCTGCTGGCTGAGCTTGAGCATTTCGTTGAGCTCGTCTTCGAGCTGCCACTTCTCGCCATTCGGGCCGCGGCCGTAGGCGGGCGGGTCGAGGATGAGGCCCTGGTATTTGCTGCCGCGCTTCACCTCGCGCCGCACGTACTTCATGGCGTCTTCTACAAGCCAGCGCACGCCGTCGAGCTGGCTGGCCTCCATGTTGTCGCGGGCCCAGAAGTTCACCTGCTTCACCGAGTCGAGGTGCGTCACGTCGGCCCCGGCGGCGCGGGCGGCCAGCGTGGCCGCGCCGGTGTAAGCGAAAAGGTTGAGCACGCGCGGCAGCTTGGCGCGGCGCTTTTTCGTCTGGTTATAGATAAACTGCCAGTTGGGGTCCTGCTCCGGAAACAGGCCCACGTGCTTAAACGACGACAGGCCCAGGCGGAACTTCAGCTTCAGGCCATCGGGCCGCTCGTAGGCGATGACCCACTGCTCGGGCATGCTGGGCTTGAGGCGCCACTGGCCCTTTTCGGTGGAGCCGGGGGCGCGGGCGAAGGCAGCATCGGCCTTTTCCCACTCCTTGAGCGGCAGGTGCGGGTCCCAGATGGCCTGCGGCTCGGGGCGAGCCAAGATGTATTTGCCAAAGCGCTCCAGCTTCTGGAAGTTGCCGGAGTCAATCAGCTCGTAGTCGGGCCAGGGGGAGGTGGTGAGGAAGTCGTACATAAGCAGGGCGCAAAGGTAGGGGCGAGGCCCGGTAGGGCAGGACGTTTGGGCAACGGTGCCGTAGCAACTGCCTGCCGCAACGCTGAAGGCTAAAAGAGCAGTTGGTCGCCTCCGCAGCCACGTTGGCGGCTTCTCCAATTCGATTAGGCGAAGCCCGCCCGGCCACCTGCGGGCAGAACACTAGCTTTGCCGGATGCTGCCCGCCAACCGCCAGAAGTTAGCTGCACTGCTCGTTCTACTGCTCATCGGCCTGGCCGTGGTGTGGTGGTGGCGCCGCACGCCCGTGCCCGGCGTGGGCGCTATTCTTCTGCCCGAAACCTACACGCCGAAGCGGACGGCCTTCTGGCCGCATCGGGGCCGCATTCTCGACCGCAACGACTCGGTGCTGGCCTATACCGGCCCGCGCTACCTGCTCGTGCTGCCGCGTTGGGGCCGGCTCGATTCCACCCGCCTCAACCGCCTGCTGGGCTGGCCCGACAGCGCCTTTGAGTACCGCAGCCGCGACCTGCGCCGCCGCGAATTGCCCTTGCAGCTCGATTTAACGGCTTCCGAATACGACATCCTGCGCCGCCACCGCCGCGAGTGGCCCCGGTTCACGCTGCGCGAATACACCGCCCGCAACTACGCCACGCACGTGGCCGCGCCCGTGCTGGGCTACGCCTATGCCAACGCCCAGCCCTTCCTCTACCAGGCGCAGCGCCTGGCGCGGGGCCGCTTCTACCGCCTGCGCAACGGCGGCCTCGAAACCTACTACAACGGCCTGCTGAAAGGCAGCTTCGGCGCCTACCACCCGCTGCTGGACGCCCTGAACCAGCCCCACGGCACCTGGGCCGCCGACACCATATACCACCCCGGCCAGGACCTGCATCTCAGCCTCGACACCGAATTGCAGGCCTACGCCGAGCGCATCATGCACGAGCGCAAAGGCTACATTGTGGCCCTCGACCCCGCCACCGGCGAAATCCTCTGCTATGTGTCGGCCCCCACTTACGACCCCGCCACCATCACCGCCCTCAGCCGGGGCCGCGAGCGCAGTGCCCTGCTGCTCAGCGAGGACATGCCGCTGCTCAACCGTGCCGCCCTGCAGGCCAGTCCGCCCGGCTCGGTGTTTAAGCTGGTGAACGCGGCCGTGGCCCTGCAATTGGGTAGCATCACGGCCGAAACCGGTTTTCGTTGCGACCAGTCGCTCATCAACTGCGTGCACGAGCACCCCAACGCCCGCAACCTCACCCAGGCCCTCAAATACAGCTGCAACCCCTACTTCTACCAAGTATTGCGCAACGTGGTGAACAACGTACCCGATACCCTCGCGCAGCCAGTCGATACCTGCGCTCAGCGCCACCTGAACCTAGCCGCCTGGACGCGGCACGTCCGGTCCTTCGGCCTCGATACACTGCTGGGCGTCGACCTGCCGCAGGAGCGCCCCGGCTTCATCCCCACGCCCGCCTACTACGACAAGCGCCGCGGCCGCTGCGGCTGGACCTACGGCAGCATCTATTCCCTCAGCATCGGCCAGGGCGAAATCAACCTCACCGGCCTGCAAATGGCCAACGTGCAGGCCATCATCGCCAACCGCGGCTACTACTACATCCCGCATTTCGTGCGCAGCGTGGGCATCAGCGGCCCGCTGCCCCGCTTCCGCGAGCAGCACCACACGCTGGTCGATAGCATACATTTTGCCGAGCTCATTCCCGGGATGGTGGCGGCTCTGCGCCGCGGCGGCACCGCCGAATTAGCCAACCTCGACGACGTAGGTATTTCGGTTGCTGGCAAAACCGGCACCGTGCAAAACGACGAAGGTGACGACCACGCCACCTTCGCCGGCTTCGCCCCGGCCGAAAAGCCAAAAATTGTGGTGGCCGTCTACATCGAAAACGCGGGTTTTGGGGGCCTCTCCGCCGCCCCTTGTGCCGCACTCATTATGGAAAAATACCTGCGCGGCAAAGTCGCCAAAAAGCGCAAGCGCTGGGAAAACTGGCTGCGTTGCGGCGATTTGGCTGAGCAGGGCCATTGAGGAACGAAATGCTGGGGCGGCGGTTTCTTTGCAGCAGAACGTCATGCTATGGAACGTCATGCTGAGCGCAGCCGAAGCATCTCTACTGCAACAGTAAAATCAATTACTCTCACGGTAGAGATGCTTCGGCTGCGCTCAGCATGACAGTCTTTTTCGATTGAAGATATTTAATACTCAAATGCAATTCCACAAATACCAGGGCACCGGCAACGACTTCGTCATCATCGACGACCGCGCCCGCCAATTCGACGAAACCGACCAGGCCCGCATTGCCCACCTCTGCCACCGCCGCTTCGGCATCGGGGCCGATGGGCTGATGCTGCTGCGCAACAAGGACGGCTACGACTTCGAGATGGTGTATTTCAACGCCGACGGCCTGCCCAGCTCCATGTGCGGCAACGGCGGCCGCTGCCTCGTGGCCTTCGCCAAGTTCCTGGGCGTGATTCAGGACCAGGCCCATTTCCTGGCCGTGGACGGCCCTCACGATGCCCGCGTAGAATCCGACGGCACCGTGCGCCTCAAAATGATTGACGTGGCTGCCCCGCAGGAAGCCGAAGTAGGGGAGGAGGGCGACGTGTTCCTGCACACCGGCTCGCCCCACCACGTCCACTTCCTCGACCCCGAAGAGCACCCCACGCTGGCTGAATTCAACGTCTTCGCCGCCGGCCACGACATCCGCTACGACCAAGCCTACGACCCCGCCGGCACCAACGTCAACTTCGTGGAAGTGCCCGCTGACCCCGCCCACCCCTGGCCCGTGCGCACCTACGAGCGCGGCGTGGAGGACGAAACCTTCTCCTGCGGCACCGGCGTCACGGCCGTGGCCCTGGCCGCTTCCCAGCGCGGTGCCGCCTCGCCGGTGCGCCTGCGCACGCCCGGCGGCGAGCTGGCCGTCTCCTTCGAGCCCCGGCCCGACGGCGGTTTCACCAACGTGTGGCTGAGCGGCCCGGCCGTGCGGGTTTTTTCAGGACAAATCTGAGTGTTCTGAAGGCTACTCGGCGTTGGGGCCTTGCAGGCGGTTGGCATCGTCGTTGAGAGGTAGGGCGCCGGATAAGCGGCCTTGCATCTTGCGGAGCCAGTGCTGGCCCAGCGCGGGGCAGGCGGCCAGTGCTGCTACCAGGGCCCGGTTGTGGCGCTGCTCGTACTTAGCGCTGTTGGCGCGCGCCACGGTCCATTCGGGATAAGGGCGTTCCAGCAATTCCAGGCTGCTGCTGAGCTGGATGCGGCCGGGCGCGAGCACGCGCATATACCAGCCAGTGAAGCCGGTTTCCTGCAGCCACTGAGAAAGCAGCGGCGCCTGCCAGCGGCGAGCAATTTTCCAGCAGGGCGAGCGAGGCTGAGAAATCTGCACCGTGGCCTCCCCGAACTGGAAAATGTCGCCGATGCAGACGTCGGCTTCTGCCCAGGTGCCCGCCAGCGTCAGGTTTTCGCCGAAGCTGCCCGCAACCATTGGCTGGTCCATTTGCGCACTCCAGTGCGCGTAATGCACGCCTGGATAAACGCAGAGGGCCTGGTCGGGCCCGCCGTGGTTGCGCAGGTCGGCTTGCTCGTCACCGTCAATGTTCAGCTCCGACAGCCACTGCGGTTCGGTTATCGGCTCCTTCAGCAGGGCGGTGGTCCAGGTTCGGTGCAGCGGGTTGGTGGCGCCGGGTTCGCCCAGGGTGCGGGGGCGGCCCACTTGCAGCGAAGCCAGCGGCAGGGTGAGTAGTGGAGCAGGCATGTCGTTAAGAAAGTAAAGGATTTGCGTGCCAACGGGAAACGAGGCCATTAAAGTATCGCTAGGAAGCAATGGCCGCCGCTGCTTGGTGTAGAATGCCCGGTTGGTTTTAGCGTCCTTTGGCTAATTCGTGCAGTAGCGCGCTTAGCCCGTCAGCCTCGCTTCTGGACGTACCAGACGAACTTCTTCCAAATTCTCACTCCCCAATGCCGGTTTCGCCCCTCATCCGCCTCCGCGCCCTCGAACCTACCGACCTCGATTTTCTCTACCAACTGGAGAATGACCGCGACATCTGGGGCGTGTCGGACACCCTGGCGCCAATGTCGCGCCACGCACTGCGCGAGTACCTGGCCCACGCCACTACGGATATATACGTAGTGCGGCAGCTGCGCCAGGTGATTACTACTGAAATTGGCCAGATTCCGGTGGGCGTCATCGACCTTTTTGAGTACGACCCGTTGCACCAGCGGGCCGGCGTGGGCATTACCATTTTGGCCAGCGAGCGGCGCCACGGCTACGCCCGCCAGGCCCTTGCGTCACTGCAGAAATACGCCCGCGAGGTGTTGCGGCTGCACCAGATTTATGCTACCGTCGGGGCCAGTAACCAAGGCAGTATGAGGCTGTTTCGGGCGGCGGGCTTTCGGCGCGTGGGCACGCGCCGGCAATGGTTGCGCACCGCCGATGGCTGGGCCGACGCCGTGGAGTGGCAGTGTTTGTTGGGTGAATAATCCAATGCATAAAACAGGATTTTATAGATATATTACTGTTTACATGCTTGCCAACGGGATATTCCGTGTTTAAGCTCAACCATATCCTTCGGCCCGGCGGCTGCGTATAGGGTGGCAAGCGCCCCGGTTATTATCCTGTTATTACTCCGGAGCGGCGCGAAACTCCTTCTTCTCGCCTGTTTTCATGCCCCCTTCATCGACGGTGGAAGCGCCTTTGCGTGCCTCTGCCACCGCTGCCCGGCCCAGCGCATCAGCCGCCGAAACCACTGCCCCTTACACCCTGCCCGACCTGGTTTGCTTTGCGCATTTGCATTGGGACTTTGTGTGGCAGCGGCCCCAGCATTTGCTTTCCCGCTTCGCCCAGCACGGCCGCGTGTTTTACGTGGAAGATGCGTTTTACCACAACGACGACCTCATCGAGCCGCACGTTGAAATCAAAGAGCGGGACAACGGCGTGAAAGTGGTGGTGGTGCACTTGCCCCAGCGCCTCCGGGCCGATGAAGCGGCCGCCGACCAGGCTCAGTTTGAAGTTCTCAGCCATTATTTCAACGAGCAAGGCGTTCGGGAGTACATTTTCTGGTACTACACGCCGATGGCCCTCGGCAAGTCGCGCCAGTTCACGCCCAAGCTCACCGTATACGATTGCATGGACGAACTGGCAGCCTTCAAATTCGCGCCGCCCGAGTTGAAAAAGCGCGAGCAGGAATTATTCACCAAAGCCGACCTGGTATTCACTGGCGGCCATACGCTCTACGAATCGAAGCGCGAGCAACACCCCGACGCGCACCCTTTCCCCAGCAGCATCGACAAGGCCCACTTTGGCCAGGCCCGCGGCCCGCTGGCCGAGCCCGCCGACCAAGCCGGCATTGCGCACCCGCGCATCGGCTTCTTCGGCGTGGTCGATGAGCGGTTGGACATTGAGTTGCTGCGCGAACTTTCGCAGGCGCACCCAGAGTGGCAGTTTGTCATCATCGGGCCGGTGGTCAAGATTGACCCCGCCATTTTGCCCCGCACGGCCAACGTGCATTACCTCGGCGGCAAAGACTACAAGGAACTGCCCGCCTATTTGAAGGGTTGGGATGTGGCGACGCTTTTGTTTGCGGATAACGAGAGCACCAAATTCATTTCGCCCACTAAAACCCCCGAGTACCTCGCCGCCGGCAACCCCGTGGTGAGCACGCCCATCCGCGACGTGGTGCGCCCCTACGGCGACCTCAACCTCGTCCAGATTGCTGACAATGCCGCCGATTTCGGCAAGGCCATCACCAAGGCCCTCACCCAGCGCGAAGATGCCGACTGGCGGAAGCGCACCGACGATTACCTAGCCACCATCTCGTGGGACCAGACTTGGCAGCAAATGGTGGACCTGATGCAGGCCCGCCTGACCGCCAAAACCCCCGACGCCGCCACCACCACGCAGGCCCACGAGCCGCTGATGGCCCCCAAAGTGTCGGAAGTAACCCTGCCGCCCGTTTCGTAGTCGACAGTCGTTCATGCGACCTACAGACGGCCAGTTCCTTATTGCCTCATTCCCTCCCGATAGTCCCTTCCTTACACAATCCATACCCTACGCACCATGTTCGATTACCTCATCGTTGGGGCCGGTTTTGCCGGCAGCGTGCTCGCCGAACGGCTGGCCACCCGCAGCAACAAAAAAGTCCTCATCATCGACAAGCGTAGCCACATTGGAGGCAATGCCTACGACCATTACAATGAGGACGGCATTCTGGTGCACAAGTATGGTCCGCATATCTTCCATACTAACTCGAAGGATGTGTTCGACTACCTCGGCAATTTCACCGAGTGGCGTCCCTACGAGCACCGCGTGCTCGCTTCGGTAGACGGCCAGATGGTGCCCATGCCCATCAACCTCGACACCATCAACAAGCTCTACGGCCTGAACCTGACCAGCTTCGAAGTAGAAGAATTCTTCGCCTCGGTGGCCGAACAGGTCGATGTCATCAAAACGTCGGAAGACGTGGTGGTGAGCAAAGTAGGCCGCGAGCTGTACAACAAGTTCTTTAAAAACTACACCAATAAGCAGTGGGGCCTCGACCCCTCGCAGCTGGACAAGTCGGTGACTTCGCGTGTGCCTACCCGCACCAACCGCGACGACCGGTACTTCACCGATACCTACCAGGCCATGCCCCTGCACGGCTACACCCGGATGTTTGAGAACATGCTCAACCACCCGAACATCAAGGTGATGCTGAATACCGACTACCACGAGGTAATCGACTTCATTCCCTACAAGGAAATCATCTTCACCGGCCCGGTAGATGAGTATTTCGACTTCAAATTCGGCAAGCTGCCCTACCGCTCGCTCGAGTTCAAGCACGAGACGCTGAACAAGGAGAAGCACCTGGCCGCGCCCGTGGTGAACTACCCCAACGAGCACCCCTACACCCGCATCACGGAGTTTAAGGCCCTCACCGGCCAGGACCATCCCAAAACGGCCATCGTGTACGAGTACCCGCAGGCCGAGGGCGACCCGTACTACCCCATTCCGATGCCGGAAAACGCCGAGTTGTACAACAAGTACAAGAAGCTGGCCGATGAGACGCCCAACGTGCACTTCGTGGGCCGCCTTGCCACCTACAAGTACTACAACATGGACCAGGTAGTGGCCCAGGCCCTGACGCTTTACAAGAAGCTGACGGAGAAGGAAAACGCTGCCAAGCCGGCGCTTCCCGCCATTTCGGGCAGCACCGCGCTGGTCGAGAAACTCATCAGCCGCTCGCCGCAACAGGAGTAGCCAGTTGTAGCGCGGACTTTGTAGTCCGCGTCTCGCCGCAACGCGGCGAAGCTGGTGCCGCAAAACGGCTACGCAACTGCTCTGACAATGATTCGCCGCCCGGCGGCGAGACGCGGACTGCAAAGTCCGCGCTACAGAAAAAGCCCCGCCAATTTGGCGGGGCTTTTCGTTTTGGGACGGTTTTAGCGGAAGGCTGCGTAAATTTGAGGTGCGCCCAAGGCGCTTATTCGCTAAAAGACTACCTAATGTTAGATTTTCTCGGCAAAACCATCGCCAAAATATTTGGCTCCAAAGCTGAAAAGGACCTCAAGGATGTGGTGCCTTACGTGGCCCTCATCAACGCCGAATATGCCAAACTGGCTGGCCTGACCGACGACCAGCTGCGCGAGCAGACCGACATGGTGCGCGCCCGCATTGCCGAGCGTCTGGCCGGCCTTGATGGCCAGATTGGCGGTTTGCACCAGCAAATCGACAGCCAGCCGCAGCTGGATGTGGCGCAGAAGGAGGTTTTGTTCGAGCAAATTGATGCCCTGGAAAAGCAGCGCAATAAGGACCTCGAAGCCGTGTTGCTGGAGGTGCTGCCCAACGCCTTCGCCATTGTGAAGGAAACGGCGCGCCGCTACAAGGAGAATGGCCAGTTGGTGGTAACCGCCAACGACCGTGACCGCGAATACGCCGCCACGCACGCCAACGTGACTTTCGAGGGCGACAAAGCCATCTGGAGCAACAAGTGGCTGGCCGCTGGCGCCGAGATTGTGTGGGACATGGTGCACTACGACGTGCAGCTGATTGGCGGCGTGGTGCTGCACCAGGGCAAGATTGCCGAAATGGCCACAGGTGAAGGCAAGACGCTGGTTTCGACCTTACCGTCGTTCCTGAATGCGCTGTCGAAGCGTGGGGTGCACCTTGTAACCGTCAACGACTACCTGGCCAAGCGTGACTCGGAATGGAACGCGCCGCTGTTCGAGTTCCATGGCATCACGGTGGACTGCATCGATAAGCACCAGCCGAACACGCCGGAGCGCCGCGCGGCCTACCAGGCCGACATCACCTACGGCACCAACAACGAGTTCGGCTTCGACTACCTGCGCGACAACATGGCGCGCGACCCCGAGGAGCTGGTGCAGCGCAAGCACCACTACGCCATGGTCGACGAAGTGGACTCCGTGCTGATTGACGATGCGCGGACGCCGCTCATCATCTCCGGCCCGGTGCCGCGCGGCGACGTGCACGAGTTCTACCAGCTCAAGCCGCGCATCCAGCGCCTAGTGGACGAGCAGAAGAAAATCGTGCAGAACTACCTCGTGCAGGCCCGCAAGCTCATCGCCGAAGGCAAAACCGGCGTGGAAGAAGGCGACAAGAACGGCGAGGGCGGCCTGATGCTGTTCCGCGCCCACCGCGGCCTGCCCAAGAGCAAGCCCCTCATCAAATTCCTGAGCGAAAGCGGCAACCGCGCCGTGCTCCAGGCCACCGAAAACCACTACTTGGCCGATAATTCGCGCCAGATGCCCAAGGCCGACGAGCCGCTGTTCTTCACGATTGACGAGAAGAACAACCAGATTGAGCTGACCGAAAAAGGCATCGATTTGATTACGGCCCAGGGCGAAGACCCGCAGCTGTTCATCATGCCCGACATCGGGATGGGCATTGCCGACATTGAGAAAAATGCCGCGCTTTCGGCCGAAGAGAAGCTCCAGCAAAAGGAAAAGCTGATGAGCGACTACAACGAGAAAAGCGAGCGGGTGCACACCGTGAACCAGCTCCTCAAGGCTTACACGCTGTTCGAGAAGGATGACCAGTACATCCTGACCGAAGACGGCAAGGTGAAAATCGTGGACGAGCAGACCGGCCGCGTAATGGAAGGCCGCCGCTACTCCGATGGCCTGCACCAGGCCATTGAGGCCAAGGAAAATGTGCGCGTGGAAGACGCCACCCAGACCTACGCCACCGTGACGCTGCAGAACTACTTCCGCATGTACCACAAGCTGGGCGGCATGACCGGCACGGCCGAAACCGAAGCCGGCGAGTTCTGGGAAATCTACAAGCTCGACGTGGTGGTAATTCCCACCAACCGCGCCATCAGCCGCAAGGACTCCGACGACCAGGTGTACAAGACGGTGCGCGAGAAATACAACGCCGTAGCCCTGGAAATCCAGAAGCTGGTAGAAGCCGGCCGCCCCGTGCTGGTGGGCACCACTTCGGTAGAGATTTCCGAGCTGGTTTCGCGCATGCTGAAGCTGCGCGGCATCCAGCACCAGGTGCTCAACGCCAAGCAGAACCAGCGCGAGGCCGAGATTGTGGCCGCCGCCGGCTACCCCGGCACCGTGACCATCGCCACCAACATGGCCGGCCGCGGTACAGACATTAAGCTGCGCGAAACGTCGCGCGATGCGGGCGGTCTGGCCATCATCGGCACCGAGCGCCACGAAAGCCGCCGCGTCGACCGCCAGCTGCGGGGCCGCGCCGGCCGCCAGGGCGACCCGGGTACCTCGCAGTTTTTCGTATCGCTCGAAGACAACCTGATGCGCCTGTTCGGCTCCGACCGGATTGCGAAGCTGATGGACCGCATGGGCATGGAAGAGGGCGAAGTGATTCAGCACTCGATGATTACCAACTCCATTGAGCGCGCCCAGAAGAAGGTGGAGGAAAACAACTTCGGCACGCGCAAGCGCCTGCTGGAGTACGACGACGTGATGAACGCCCAGCGCGAAGTGGTGTATAAGCGCCGCCGCAACGCCCTGCACGGCGACCGCATGGAAGTGGACATCCTGAACATGATTTACGACGTGAGCGAGGACATCGCCAACGGCCACAAAATCACGGGCGACTTCGAAGATTTCAAGCTGAATATCATCAAGGTTTTCGGCTACGACACCTTCCTGACGGCGCAGGACCTAGCCGGCTTGCAGCTGCCGGCCCTCACGCAGAAGCTGTACGACGAGGCCCTGGGCTACTTCCAGAGCAAGAACGAGCACATTGCCTCGAACTCGCTGCCGCTCATCAACGACCTGCTGAGCCAGAACGCGCCCTACGAGAACATCGCCGTGCCCTTCACCGATGGCAAGAAGCAGGTGCAGGCCATTGCCAACCTGAAGCGCGCTCAGGCCACCGGCGGCCACGACATTCTGCGCCAGATGGAGAAAGTGGTGGTGCTGTCCGTGATTGACACGGCCTGGACCCAGCACCTGCGCCAGATGGACGACCTGAAACAGGTGGTGCAAAACGCGGTGTACGAGCAGAAAGACCCGTTGCTGGTGTACAAGTTCGAGAGCTTCGAGCTGTTCAAGCGCATGATTGCGAAGGTGAACGAGGAAACGACGTCGTTCCTCTTCCACGCCGATGTGCCGGTGCAGCAGGGCGCCGTGGGCACCAACGAGGAGCAGGACTACTACCTCGAAGACGAGGAGCAGCACACCAGCTTCACGGTGGAGCACGAGAGTAACCTCGACTCGCTGGGCGCCGGCCCCGAGGACATGGGCCCCGACTACCAGTCGCCCCAGGCCGCCGAGAAGCAGGTGCCCGTGCGCAGCCAGAAAGTGGCCAACCGCAACGACAAGGTGAACGTGCAGTACATGGACGGCACCGTGAAGCGCGACGTGAAGTACAAGTCGGTGGAGCAGGACGTGGAAAGCGGCCGCGCCGTGCTGGTGGACTAAACTGGCGGCTTCGGAGCCGTAAATGTTAAATGGCCGGTGGTCCCCGTGGGGGCTGCCGGCCATTCTTTTTTTCGTTGATTTGCAGCCTGATTAGACCTTTTCACAAGTAAGAAATGTACATGGCTCGTCTAGTACCAATCACCTTATTCAGTTTGGTATTTCTGCTTGCTGTGCGCTGTGCGCATGCCCAGGCGCCGGCCTGGCAAACGGCAGTGGCGCTAAACGGCGCCGCCTCGACGGTGAAGGCCACGACCACCGATGCCAATGGCGACGTCTACGTGGCGGGCCCGTTCACGGGCACAGTCGGCTTTGGCACGGCTTCCCTGACCAGTGCGGGCGGTGTGGATGTGTTTGTGGCCAAGTGGAGCCGGGCCAGCGCATCCTTTGTGTGGGCCCAACGGGCAGGAGGAACCGGCGATGAAAGTGCCACGGCCGTGGCCGTGAGCAGTGCCGGGGTGTACGTAGCCGGCGATTTTGCCGGAACGATGACTTTTGGGGGGCATAGCATCAGCAGTAGCGGGCTGAGCGACGGCTTCGTTGCCAAACTTACCGATGGCGGCAATGGTGCCGGGTGGGAGTGGGCCGTGCCACTAGGCGGGGCTGACAGCGACCAAGCCTATGCCCTGGCCGTGAGCGATGCCAGCGTGTACGTGGCCGGCGTTTTCAACAGTGCAACGTTGCAACTGGGCGCCTTTGCCCTGGCCAACAGGTCGACGAATGGCGCCACGGCCGATGGCTTTGTGGCCAAGCTCACCGATGGCGGCCTGGCCGGTACCGTGGCGTGGGTGCAGCAGGTCGGCGGCTCTGGTTCTGACTTTGTGACGGCTTTGGCCGCAACGGGAAGCACCGTGTACCTCACCGGGCAGTTTTCCAACGCTGTTGCCTTCGGCAACACTACGTTGCAGGGTATCAGCGCGGGGGCCTTTGTGGCAAAGCTGGCCGATGCGGGTCCAAGCAGTCAGTTTGCCTGGGCCATCCAACCCAGCGGCCTCGTCATTGCCAATGCGGTGGCGGTGGCTGGTTCGAATGTGTACGTGGCCGGTCGATTTGTCTTCCGTGTCGCTTTTGGAAGCGCTTCCTTCACAAGCACCGGTAATTTGAACGGCTACGATGCTTTCGTGACGAAAATAACCGATGTCGGCGGCACGGGCAGCTTTGCCTGGACTGCCGTGGCTGGCGGGCCCTTCAGCGACTACGCCGCTGGGGTGGCCACCAGCGGCGCCAACGTGTACGTGACGGGGGGCTTCTCCAACACCTGCGCCTTTGGCAACACCAGCCTGACCAACGTGGGCAACAACGACAACATATTCGTGACGAAGCTGACCGACGCCGGCAGCACCGGCAGCTTTGCTTGGGCAATGCCCGTGGGGGGCGCCGGCCCGCAACTGGCAACCAGCGTCGCCGTAGATGCGGGCCGCCGGGTGTATGTGGGCGGCGATGCGACCTTGCCCGTTGCTTTCGGCAGCATCCTCCTGCCCGCAACGGCGGGTGCCCGGGTTGGCTTCCTCGCTTCCTTTGCCGATGCTACCACGACCGGTACCGGGCCAGGGCTAGCCGCCGCTCGCTTGGCAGTGTATCCCAACCCCGCCCACGGCCGCGCCTCCGTGCAGCTGCCGCCCGGCGCCGGCCCGGCCACCCTCACCGTGCTCGATGCCTTGGGCCGCCCCGTGCGCACCCAGACGACCACCAACCCCAGCGCCGACCTGGACCTGACCGGCTTGGCCCCCGGCCTCTACGCCGTGCGCGTGGCGGCGGGCGGCAGCAGCGCCATCCAGCGGCTGGTGGTGGAGTAGGCCGAGCCTGCCCAATGACGCGCCAATGCCTTGGCCGGCCCGGCCCACAGAGTTGGCTTGGGACAACGGCCCCGCCAAATAGGTAAGCGCACACTGGGATTTGAGCTGGCAATAAAGGGGGACTGTTTGGCGGGAGCAGTACCCGCTGGGTTAAAAGCATAATAGATTATCTTGGCCGCGCCTTTCCCAAACACCGCCATCTGATGAAACCTGTACCGTACCGTCGTCGCTACCCAACGTTGGTTTTTACGCTGCTGCTGCTGCTGACCGGCATGGTGGCCCGCGCTCAGGCCCCCGTTTGGCAAAGGCTGGACCTGGTTTCCCAGCCCAGCGGGTCGTATTCGGAAGTGTACGAGAGCGCGGCCGATGCCAGCGGCAACGTGTTTGTGACGGGTTACTTTGTGGGGACGGTAACTTTGGGCAGCACCACCCTGGTAAGCGCGGGCCGGAGCGACTTATTCGTGGCAAAATGGAGCCCGGCCGGCAACGCCTTCGTGTGGGCCCTGCGCGCTGGCGGCGTCGGCAGCGAAACCCCCTACGGCATAGCGGCCAGCGGCGGCGGGGTGTTCGTGTCGGGCAATTTCGGGGCAACCGCCGACTTTGGAACCACGGTGCTCCCCAGTACTGGCTCATCCGACCTGTTCGTAACCAAAATTGTGGACGCCGGCACCTCGGCCAGCTTTGCCTGGGCGCAGCAGGCCGGCGGCTCCCTTGCCAGCATCAACGGGGCCAAGGTGGCCGTGAGTGGCAACAGTGTGTACGTGGCCGGCTCGTTCAGCGGAACGGTAGCCCTTGGCGGCATCGGACTCACGTCGGCTGGTTCCAGCGATATACTTGTAACCAAACTCACCGACTTGGGAACCAGCGCTGCCTTTGCCTGGGCCCGGCGCGCCGGTGGCAGTGGCCTCGACCAAGGCATCGACGTGGCCGCGAGCGGCTCCAATGTGTATGTATGCGGCTATTTCAACGGAACGGGCGATTTTGGTAGTACCTCGCTCACGGCGGCTGGCATCTCCGATTTTTTTGTGAGCCGGCTTACCGATGCCGGCACCAGCGGCGACTTCGCGTGGACGCGCGCGGCCGGCGCCGCCGGCGCCGAATCGGCCACGGTGGTGACGGCCAATGGTAACGAGGTATACGTGGCGGGGCGCTTCAACAGCCCGGGCATGGCATTGGGCAATACCGTATTGAGCAGTGCTGCCGGCACCAGTCCCCTTTTCGTGGCCAAGCTGCTGGACGTGGGCAGCGCCACCACCTTCGCCTGGGCCCAGCAATCGGACGGCACGGGCTATGCTGAGCCCTGGGGGCTGAAGGTGAGCGGCACCGAGGTATTCCTGGCGGGCACCTTCGGCGGCACTACTTTTTTTGGGGCCACCACGCTGGTCAGTGCCGGCAGCACCGATGTATTTGCGGCGCAACTTTCCAGCACGGGCTCCCCGGCTTTTCGGTGGGCAGTACGCGCCGGTGGGAGCTACAACGACAACGGTTACGGACTGGCCCTGACGGGAGGGCGCATCTACGTGGGCGGCACCGTGCTCCCACCGGCCGCTTTTGGCTCTTTCGCCACCGCTGGAGCGGCCAGCGGCAGCACGGGCTTCCTGGCCTCGTTGGCTGCTGTAGGGTTGGCGGCGGGTGTGCCCCAGGCTCTGCCCGGCCTGAGCCTGGCGCCCAACCCCGCCCACGGCCGGGCCACGGTGCAGCTGCCGCCCATGCCTGGCAGCACCGCGGCCACGCTCACCCTGCTCGATGCGCTGGGCCGGGCTGTCCACACGGCGGGCGTGGCCTTGCCTGCCGCGGGCCTACGCCACGACCTGGACCTGACCGGCCTGGCCCCCGGCCTCTACGCCGTGCGCGTAGTGATGGGCGGCCGCACCGCCACGCGCCCGCTGGTGGTAGAGTAGGCTCGTCCGAATCCAGTGGCTTGATTATCCGAAGCCCCGACCGCCAGGCCGGGGCTTCGTTGCTTTTGACTAATGGTTAAACCAGCGAGCGCCGGGGCAGTCCATCGGAACAGGCGGCCGGGCCGCTCTTTTTCACTGTTCCAACTCTCCGTCATCCGATGAAAAAACTGTTTACTCTCGTGCGAAACCTTCTGTTGAGCGGCCTGCTGTTGGGCAGTGGCCTGGCCCACGCGCAGGCCCCTGCCTGGCAAAGCGCGGTGCCCGTGGCCTCCGCCGCCAACGGCGCTTACACTGTGACGGCCACTGCGCCCGATGCTACCGGTGCCAACGTGTACCTGACTGGCTATTTCACTGGCACGGTGGCCCTGGGCGGCTCCCTGCTCACCAGCTACGGCCTCGCCGATGGGTTTGTGGGCAAATGGAACGTGGCCAACCGCGGCTTCATGTGGGTGCAGCGCATGGGCGGCCCCAACAACGACCAGGCCCTGGCCCTGGCCGTGAATGGCACGGCCGTGTACGTGGCCGGGGTGATGGTGAACACCGTTTCCTTTGGTGGCACCGCGGTGAGCACGGCCGGGGCTGCCGATGGCTTCGTGGCCAAATACGTGGACGCGGGCACCAGCGCCGGCGTGGCCTGGGTGCAGGCCACCGGCGGCGCCAACGAAGACCGCGCCACCGCCGTGGCCGTGAGCGGGACCAACGTGTACGTGGCCGGCACCTTCCGCAGCCCCAGCATGACGCTGGGCGGCATCACGCTCAACAACCCCACCGCTACCGGCGGCACGGCCGGCCTGGCCCACTGCTTCGTGGCGAAGCTGGCCGACGTGGGCACCAGCAGCACTTTCGGCTGGGCGCGGGCCAACGGCGGCAACGCCGGCGACGACCAGGTGGCCGCGCTGGCCGTGAGCGGCACCAACGTGTACATGGCCGGCGACTTTGTGGGCAACATTCCCTTCGGCACCACTACACTCAGCAGCAACGGCGGCCGCGATGCCTACGTGGCCAAGCTGGTGGATGGCGGCAACAACACGGCTTTTGCCTGGGCCAAAAACGCCGGCAGCACCGGCCCCGACCAGGCCACCGCGCTGGCCGTGAGCGGCAGCAATGTGTACGTGGCCGGCAGTTTCAGCGGGCTGGCCATCTTCGATGCCATTGGCCTGGTGAGCGCCGGCACCGTCAATGCCTTCGTGGCCCGTCTGACGGATGCCGGCCTGAGCAGTTCCTTTACCTGGGCCCAGCAGGCCGGCGGCACGGCCTCGGACCAAGCCGCTGCCCTGGCCGTGAGCGGCAGCAGCGTGTACGTGGCCGGTGCCTTTTCGAGCCCCACGGCGGCGTTTGGCACCCTTGTGCTGAACAACACAACGCCCGCAGGACGCGCCACCGAGGTGTTTGTGGCGCGCCTGACCGATGCCGGCACCTTCGGCAGCTACGTGTGGGCCCAACAGGCCGGGGGCACCGGCAACGACCAGGCGGCCAGTGTGGCCCTTTCGGGCGCCACCGTATTTGTGGGCGGCAGTGCCATGCCCCCGGCCTCCTTCGGTAGCCTGCTGATTCCCAGCGGCACGGCCAATACCGTGGGTTTTCTGGCTTCGATGGCCGCGGCGCCGCTGGCTGTCAGAGCCGCTGAGCTGGGGGATATTGCGCTGTTTCCGAACCCGGCCCATGCCACGGCCACGGTGCAGGCGCCCGTGGGGGCGGTGCTTACCGTGCTCGATGCCCTGGGGCGTCCCGTGCGCACCTGTTCGGCTGCTGCCAGCCCCGCCACCATGCTGGACCTTGCCGGCCTGACCCCCGGCGTCTACGCCGTGCACGTTCGTGCCGGGGGCGGCACGGCAACCCGGCGCCTTGTGGTGGAGTAGGGCAGGGGCGGCCTTACCCGCTACCTTTGTTCTATGAACCTCGCCGCCCACATCGACCACACCCTGCTGCGCCCCGACTGCACGGAGGCGCAAATTATCCAGCTTTGCGAGGAAGCCGTGGCCCACGGCTTTGCCAGCGTGTGCGTGCCGCCCTGCTACGTGCCCTTGGCCGCCGCCCAACTGGCCGGCACCCCCGTGCCGGTGTGCACCGTAATTGGGTTCCCGCTGGGCTACGCGGCGTCGAGTGTCAAGTTTAAGGAAGCCGAAGTGGCCTTGTATGACGGCGCCCACGAGCTGGACATGGTGCTAAACATCTCGGCCCTGAAATCGGGCAAGACGGCCGCAATTCAGGATGAAATCCTGGACCTGGCCGACCTTTGCCACGTGCATCAGGCCCTGCTCAAGGTCATCATCGAAACCGCTTTGCTTACGGAAGAGGAAATCGAACTGGCCTGCCAGTTGTGCGTGGCCGGCGAGGCTGATTTTGTAAAAACCTCCACCGGCTTTGCCAGCCGCGGTGCCTCGGTGGCCGACATCGAGCTGATGCGCCGGGTGCTGCCCGAAACCATGCGCATCAAAGCTTCAGGCGGCATCCGGACCCGGGCCGCGGCCGAGGCGCTGATAGCCGCCGGTGCCAACCGCATCGGCTCGTCCAATAGTGTGGCCCTGATTGCTGAAAATAATGACTCAACCGTTGCTTAAGGGCCTTGTGGCGGCGCTGCTGCTCACGCTGGGCGCTTGCGCCAGCACCGCCCAGCAGGCGCCGCAAGCCAGTGCCCCGCCCGATACCACGAAAAAAAACGCGCCCGTCGTGGCCAACGCCCCCGCGCCCCTGCCCGCCGAGGATGTGAGCAAGTACCGGCCCGTATTTGCGGCGCCTAAGCCCCTGCCCGCTACCGCAGTCACCACCGCGCCCAAAGCCACCGTGGTGCCCACCGCCCACGTCAACCCCCAGGTGGAGCAGCGCCTGCGCGACCAAGCCTACACCAATCAGAACGTGAAGTATGCCCAGGGCTACCGAATTCTGGTTTACCTGGGCCTGGAGCGCGACAAGGTGATGGCCATCCGGCGCACCATCATCGGCCGCTACCCCGACGAGACGGATTACATCGTGTTCAAGTCGCCGGTCTACCGCCTGTACATTGGCGACTACCTCACCAAGCTCGAAGCCGCCCGTGGCCTGGCTCGCCTGCGCGGCCTCACGCCCAAGCTGGAGTTGGAGCCCACCCAGGTGCTGCTGAACAAGAACCCGTAGGGGAGAACAGGTGGAGGAAAGGCCGCGCGCTGCTTGTCATCCTGAGCGCAGCGAAGGACCTTCTCCCCGCTGAACGATTTGCAGTAAAGCAACTCACTGCCTATGCAGGGGTGAGAAGGTCCTTCGCTGCGCTCAGGATGACAGCTTTTAACCATCGATTGTCCATGTCCACTGCTGCCCTCATCCCCCAAATCCAGCGTCTTGCTGCCCAACACGCCGCCGATACCGTGGCCATTCGGCGCCACCTGCACGCCCACCCGGAGCTGTCATTTGAAGAAACCAACACCGCCGCTTTCGTCACGCGGGAGCTGCAGAAGCTGGGCCTCACGCCCCGGCCCATCGCCAATACCGGCGTGGTGGCCCTTATTGAAGGCCAGCCCGGCGGCCCCACCATCGCGCTGCGGGCCGACATGGACGCGCTGCCCATCCAGGAAACCAGCGACGTCCCCTACAAATCGACCAACCCCGGCGTGATGCACGCCTGCGGCCACGACGTGCACACGGCCTCGCTGCTGGGCGCTGCCCGCATCCTCAACGAGCTGAAAGGCGAGTTCCGAGGCACCGTGAAGCTCATGTTTCAGCCGGGCGAGGAGCGGCTGCCCGGCGGCGCTTCGCTAATGATAAAGGAAGGCGTGCTGGAAAACCCGGCGGTGGGCCACGTGCTGGGCCAGCATGTGTTTCCGCACCTGCCGGCTGGCAAAATCGGTCTGCGCCCCGGCCGCTACATGGCCAGCACCGACGAGCTGTACCTCACCATCAAGGGCAAAGGCGGCCACGGCGCCATGCCCGAAATGAACCTCGACCCCGTGCTGGTGGCCGCCCACATCATCGTGGCCGCCCAGCAAATTGTGAGCCGCCGCGCCAATCCCAAGATTCCCTCGGTGCTCAGCTTCGGCAAGGTCATCGCCAACGGTGCCACCAACGTCATCCCGAATGAGGTGTACATCGAAGGCACTTTCCGAACCCTGAACGAGGAATGGCGCGCCGAAGCCCACCAGCACCTGCGTCGCCTCTGCGAAGGCTTGGCCGAAAGCATGGGCGCTGTCTGCGAGCTCGAAATCCGCCACGGCTACCCGTATCTGGAAAACGAGCCCGCCCTCACCGCCCGCGTGCGCGCCGCCGCCGAAGCCTACCTCGGCCCCGAAAACGTGGTAGAGCTCGACCAGTGGATGGCCGCCGAAGATTTTGCCTATTTCTCGCAGGCCGCCCCGGCTTGCTTCTACCGCCTCGGCACGCGCCACGCCGACGGCCGCTTTGCCGCCTCCGTGCACACGCCTACCTTCGACATCGACGAGCAGGCCCTCGCCACCGGGCCAGGCCTGATGGCCTGGCTGGCCGTGCAGGAGCTGGCCGGCAAATAGCGGCAGCCGCTGCTGTCGGCCCTTGTTTGATTGTCGCGGGCATTTCGCGCGCATTGCTAATTTACAGAATGAAAAAACCGCTCCTCCTCGCGCTCTCCTTCGGCACACTACTGGCCTTCCCCGTCGCCGCCCAAACCCGCCGCGAGGTGGCCAACTACCAGCTGTGGGCTACCCTGCAAGCCGAAATGGCCCTGAAAAACGGCGACTACCTGCTGCTGGAGCTGCACGGCGAACACATCCCCGCCTACAACAACTATGTGGGCACCGACCGTTTTCTGGGCTTCGACCAGCGGGCGGTGGCTTTATCGTATGAGCATTTCTGGAGCGACCATTGGAGCGGGGGCGGCGCCCTGCAATATCAGCCCAGCAGCGACATCAAGGTGCTCACGCCCGAACTGCTGCTGCGCCACCGCAGCCAGCTGGGGCCGCTCACGTTTGGGCAGCGCCTGAGTGCCTACCGTGCTTTTCCGTTTGTGAAAGGCAACTACTACACCCCCACGCCCCAGAACTACGTCAGCCTGCGTGCCGACCTCGAAAAGGTGTTTCCCGTGGGCAGTAGCGGCGTTTTGCTCCGGCCCCGCCTCAGCTACGAGGGCGTGATGCACGTGCGCATCCAAAAAACGCAGGCCGATGCCGACGAGCGCACCATTCAATACACCAGCCTGCGCGCCGAGGTGGGCTGCCGCGTCGGCAACCATTTCGATTTCACGCCCTGGTTTGCCTACACCACGGCTTATTACTTCACCCTGCCCCAGTACAATCCCATCAGTGGCACGCCCACTGCCGACCCCGGTCGGCTCAACCTGGTGACGCCCGTCATCGGTCTGGACGCGCGCTTCACGCTCTTCGCCGGCAAGACAGTGTTTGAGCGCCGCCAGCTGCCCACGCAGCACTAACGCCGCTATTGCTTTTAGCGGAGTATTGACAAATTGTCGGGACGATGTATCTCGAATTTTCAGCCTTGGCGTTGTTGAAGCGGCATTTTTCTTGGTTTTCGCGAAGCGTCGTATTTACAGATATTGTTTGAATAAGACAATTTGTCTGTGTGGCGAGGCTGGAATTGGTTTGGTACAGAATTTAAGGAAAGCAGATACGCCGCACGTTCGGCAGTCATTCTTTCACTTCTATTTCTACATCAACCATGGCAACTTTGCTGTATAACAACCGCCCTTCCCTCCGCCCCAGCCGCGCCTTGAGTGCTATGCTGGCCGATATGCTCCAAGCCCCGCAAACGACCCCGGCCCAGCCCGCGCCCGCCTTCACGCCGGCCGCCGATATCCTCGAAACCGCGAATGGCTTTGAGCTGCACCTGGCTTTGCCCGGCCTGAAAAAGGAGGCGGTCAACATTGAATTCCACGACGGCCAGCTGGTGATTTCCGGCGAACGCGCCAACCCTGCCGCCGCCGCCAAGGAAGCCGCTGCCACGGCCACCGAGGCCAACGCCAGTGATGAAAACAAGCCCGCCGTGGTAGCGCCCGAGGCGCCCGCCGCGCCCAAGTTCCGGCGTCTCGAAACCAACTACGGCGCCTTCTCCCGCAGCTTCCGCCTGCCTGATACGGTGAACGTGAAGGCCATCGGCGCCGAGCTGACCGACGGCATCCTGCGCGTCACACTGCCTTTCGATACCGACAAGGTGACCAAGCAGCACATTGAAATCCGCTAAGCGCGGACTATTGAACTAAAAAAGGCACCCCGCGGGGTGCCTTTTTTGCCGCTTCGCGTGTTGTGCCCGTAGGCAACCCAAACTGGCCTGTTTTCTGCTAAAAGCAACCATCGGGCGCTAAAGCGAATCTTTCGGACGTTGGGAATGAAATAGCCGGAATTTCTCATCCGGTTTTCATGCTTGCCACGTTAAATTAGTGCCTTCATTACCTGGTTTCACCCTTTTTTCAATTTTCCCTTACCCCATGCAAGCAAAACAAATGATGCTCGGCCTGCTCGGTTCCGCCATTTTGGGCGGCGGCGTGGCCGTGGGGGGGTACAAGCTGCTGGAGCCCGCCCCAATGGCGCCCCAGGCTGTAGCCGCCAACCCCCAGGTGCGTTACACGTCCGAGATGCGGAGCACGCCCTACACCGTGCCCGAAGGCTTGAACTTTGTAGCCGCCGCCGCCGCCGTGACCCCGGCCGTGGTGCACGTGATGACCGAATACGCCGCCGCGCCGGTCGACCAGCGCCGGCAGCAGATGGACCCCTTCCTGCGCCAGTTCTTCGGCGACCAGTTCGACCAGTTTCAGCAGCAGCCCCAGGGTGGGGGCCAGGGCTCCGGCTCGGGCGTCATCATCGCCGCTAACGGCTACATCGTGACCAACAATCACGTCATCGACAAGGCCTCCAAAATTGAGGTAGTGCTCGACGACAAGCGCAAATTCGACGCCGAACTGGTGGGCGCCGATCCCAACACCGACCTGGCCGTGCTGAAGGTGAAAGCCGACAACCTGCCCTTCGTGAAGTATGGCAACTCCGACGACGTAAAGGTGGGCCAGTGGGTGCTCGCCGTGGGCAACCCCTTCAACCTGAACTCGACCGTGACGGCCGGCATTATTTCGGCCAAAGGCCGAAACATCGGCATCCTGAACCGCAAGGACAACATGGGCCTGGAGTCGTTCATCCAGACCGACGCCGTGGTAAACCCCGGCAATTCGGGCGGCGCCTTGGTCAACCTCAACGGCGACCTGATTGGCATCAACTCGGCCATTGCCTCGCACACAGGTTCTTACGAAGGCTACTCCTTTGCCATTCCCAGCTCCCTGGCCAGCAAGGTGGTTGATGACCTGCTGAAGTACAAGGTGGTGCAGCGTGCCATGCTCGGCGTGAGTATTCGCGAAGTCGACGCCAAACTGGCTTCGGAGAAAAAGCTCAATGCCCTGAACGGCGTGTACGTGGAAGGCCTGAGCGAGAGCAGCGCCGCCGCCGCCGCCGGCCTGAAAACGGGCGATATCATCACCCAAATCAACGGCGTGAACGTGAACACGTCTCCGCAGTTGCAGGAGCAGGTGGCCCGCTTTCGCCCCGGCGACAAGATTAAAGTGAGCTACCTGCGCGGTGGCAGCGCCGGCCTGGCCGAAGCCACGCTGCGCAACTCGACCGGCACCACCGGCGTGGTGCGCGAAGACGCGGTGGCCGCCATCAAGTACGAAGGCGCTACCATTGCCGCCGTGCCGGCCCGCGACCTGGCCAAGCTCGGCCTGGAAGGCGGTGCTAAGATTTCGGGCATCAAGGGCAGCAGCTTCCGCGAAACCGGCATGGCCGACGGCTTCATCATCACCCGCATCGACAAGAGCCAGGTGACCAAGCCGTCGGATGTGAAGAACATCCTCGAACAAGCCCGCAACGGCTCGGGCGTGCTGGTAGAAGGGGTGTACCCCGACGGCCGCAAGGCTTACTATCCCATTGGTGCTGAATAATATCTTTCTGCGTTGAAAAAGCCCCTGTCCAATCGGCGGGGGCTTTTTTTTGCACTTCGGCAGGACACGTTTTTTAATGAATTAGTGACGGATACTAGCAGGAAAAATTTATTTGGTAAAACCAGCGGAAAAGATTGACTTATAGGCATAACTTCGACAAAAAAACTGCTGAATGACTGGCAATTTACTTGGCAAAGCTGAGTCTGGTTGCCAGTTTTATCCGTAAGTGGTAGTCCCATCTTGGGAAATTTTGCTTTCGGTTTTGAACGGTAAACGGTTCGGCTTGTTTACCATTAAATGCGCATGGAAAACGTCATTAACACACTCTATATCCAGAATTTCAAGTCGATTCGGAGTGCCGTGTTACATCCACGGCGCGTCAATCTCATCATTGGTCAGCCCAATGTGGGAAAATCGACGGTGCTGGAAGCCATGAGCTTGCTGGGTGGGTTGCCGTTCGAAAAGAAGAAAAAATTCCTGAGCAGCTTCGTGCGCTACGAGAAGCCGGCGCACCTCTTCCACGATGGCGTGATGACGCACCCCATTCGTATTGAAACCGACCGCGACATTTGTCTGCTGGGGCACGAAAGCAAAAGCAAACGTTTCCGCTACGGCGTGTTCAGCCAGGCCGTGTATCGCCTGTTGCGCGCCCAGCTGGGCCTACCGCTGCTGGAAGGCCGCAGCAAAACCCGCACCGGCGATGACTCGCTGCTGCTTGACCGACTCTATCCGCACTTGTCCACAACTGCGCCCTTGCCCGAGCCCGGCTTTCTCTATACCGAGTTCGACCGGCACGGGCTGATGGACCAGCCCGGCGAGGACGGTCATTTTGTGACGTCGAGTCCGGCGTGGCAGCCGCGGGCCGTGAAAGCCTACCGCTACAAGCCCGGTGCGCACATCGACCGCCGCTACGCCGATGCCTCCCTGCGGCCGCCACACGGCAACAACCTAGTGCAGGTGCTGGAGCAGCACGCCGATTTGCGCCAGGAATTTGCCGGTCTCTTTGCCGAGCGCGGGCTGCGCATGCGCGTGCGCCCTGACACCGGCCGTTTTGAGGTGATGAAGGAAGTTGACGGCCTGAGCTTCGCCTATCCCTATTCGGGCAGCGGCGACACGCTGCAGCGCTACGGCTTCTACTTGGCGGCCATGGAATCGAACCGAAACACGATAATTCTGCTTGAAGAGCCGGAGGCACACTCTTACCCACTGTATGTGTCGCAGCTGGCCGAGCGCATTGCCACGCAGCAGGACAACCAGTTTTTCGTAACCACCCACAGCCCGCATTTCTTCAGCGAGGTGCTGGAAAACATGGTGCCCTACGAAAACCGAGTGCCCGAGCTGGCCGTGTTTGTGGCGTACTACAAGGATTTTCAAACCAAAGTCCGACAGCTTTCCGACGAAGAAGTGCGCGGCCTGCGGCGCGACAGCCTGGATGTGTTCAACAACCTCGGCGACCTGGAGCAGGAGCGCGTGGCCCTGCGGAAGGTGGGGTAGCGGTTTCAAGGATTAAAACAAAAGCCCCGGCCTGATTTCAGGCCGGGGCTTTTTCGTTCTGGCTAGCTTGTGATACAGGGTTTAACCCGCACCGCCGTCATGTCTCGGCCAACTCGACATAACGGGCCAGGACGCTTTCCGCAAATTAACCTCGTCTTTTGCCCAACGTATAAGAGAGCATTCGATAATCCTGTTCTGCCTGTGCCTGCTTTCCCCAACAACGCATTCTCGCTCGAATACCGTGCTGACTTAGGTGTTCTCATTGGCCGGTGGCTGCAGGCGCTGCCCCCGCCCGAGGTGCAGGGAACGTACCAGGCCATGTTGGCGGCTGCTAAAGAACACGGCAACTGCCGGTTTTGGCTGTTGGACCTGCGCCGCCGCCCCCTGGACGGACCCGACCTGAACGAGTGGTTTCGCGACCAGTTTTCTCCGCAGGTGGCGGCCGAATTGGGTGGCCCGCTATTCACCGCCTACCTCGCGGGCCCTCACCAGCAGCTGGCCGCCGAGAGTGCCGAAATGGAGGAACGCATGCGCCAAGCGGCCACTATCGACTCGTATCCGCTGTTTTACAACGACGAAGCCGAGGCCATGAGCTGGCTGCACGACCAGCAGGAGCGGGCGGGCCTGCTGCCCAATGACCCGGACGAAAAACGGCCACGCTAACCCTGTGATTCGGGCGATGAAGGCGGTGCGGAGGATGGAAAATGGCGGCCGGGCTGCCCCGTTAGCCGGCAAACCGTAGCTTTGCGCCGCATCATCCCACCCCCCTTTTTATATGAAGCAGGCCCTCGAAGAAGCCACCGCACCCGACGTAACCGTGGCGCACCCCCACGAAGACCCCCACGGCATCCAGGACGTGCTGCGCCAGCTCGGCGTAGCGGCTGACAATGCGGCCTACAGCACCGGCCGCGCCTGGGGCGGCAGCACCAACGCGGAGCGCCGCGTCATCAACGCCCCGGCCGATGGCCGCCGCATTGCCAGCGTGGCCTTCGCCACGTTGGATGATTATGAAACCGTTGTTAAAGCTGCGCAGGAGGCTTTCCAAACCTGGCGCCACGTGCCGGCGCCCAAGCGTGGCGAAATCGTGCGCCAGATTGGCAACAAGCTGCGCGAATACAAGGAGCCGCTGGGCAAGCTGGTGAGCGCCGAGATGGGCAAAATCCTGCAGGAAGGCCTTGGCGAAGTGCAGGAGATGATTGACATCTGCGACTTCGCGGTGGGCCTCTCGCGCCAACTGCACGGCTTCACCATGCACTCGGAGCGCCCGGCGCACCGCATGTACGACCAATACCACCCGCTGGGCCTGGTGGGCATCATTTCGGCCTTCAACTTCCCGGTGGCCGTGTGGAGCTGGAACGCCATGCTGGCCGCCGTGTGCGGCGACGTGAGCATCTGGAAACCCTCCGAGAAAACGCCCCTGACGGCCGTAGCCGTGCAGCACATAATTAAGGACGTGCTGGCCGAAAACGACATTCCCGAAGGCGTGTTCAGCGTGATTATCGGCGATGCCAGCATCGGGGCCGCTATGGCTGCCGACCGGCGCGTGCCGCTGGTGTCGGCTACGGGCAGCACCCGCATGGGCCGCAAAGTAGGCGAAGTGGTGGGCGCCCGCCTGGGCCGTGCGCTGCTGGAGCTGGGCGGCAACAATGCCATCATCGTCACCGAAAACGCCGACCTCGATATTGCCATTCGGGCCATTGTGTTTGGGGCGGTGGGCACGGCCGGGCAGCGCTGTACCAGCACCCGCCGCGTCATCATCGAAGACAGCGTGTATGAGGAAGTGAAAAACCGCTTGCTGGCTACTTACCCGAAACTGCCCATCGGCCACCCGCTAAAAGAGGGCACGCTGGTAGGCCCGCTCATTGACGGCGACGCAGTGAAGATGTTCACCGAAGCCCTGACCAAGGTGCAGGCCGAAGGCGGCAAGCTGCTCACCGGCGGCCAGGTGCTGAGCGGCGCCGAGCTGCACGGCGGCCACTACGTGCAGCCCGCGCTGGTGGAAGTCGAAAACCACTACCACACCGTGCAGGAAGAGACATTTGCACCCATCCTATACCTCATCAAGTACAGCGGCGACGTGCAGCAGGCCATCGACCTGCAGAACGACGTGCGCCAGGGCCTTTCCAGCAGCATCTTCACGCTGAATATGCGCGAGGCCGAAGCCTTCCTGGCCGCCAGCGGCTCCGACTGCGGCATTGCCAACGTGAACATCGGCACGAGCGGTGCTGAAATTGGGGGGGCCTTTGGGGGCGAAAAGGAAACCGGCGGCGGCCGCGAGTCCGGTTCCGACGCCTGGAAGGTGTACATGCGCCGCCAGACCAATACCATCAACTACTCCACGGAATTGCCGCTGGCACAGGGTATTAAGTTCGACGTGTAAGGCAAGCGGGATGCAGCTGCTCAGTCGGTGGGCGGCTGCATCCCTTGAGCGCTTTTGGCGAAAACTTTGTAAATAATAAAGTTGAAAGCCGAGGGCAAGGGCATGGCCGTGCACATAACGCTTGTTGTGGGAATGAACACGGCCCCGAACATCACCACGGCCGCCAGATGCCGCAGGTTGACGCGTGTGAGGTAAGGGCGTAGCAGGTAGAGGCTGAGCAGGAAAACCGGCGTGCCGTAGGAAATGCTTCGGGTGACATCGAACACCAGAAACGACCCCAGAAAAATGGGCATGAGGGCGAGCAGCAGCAACAGCAGCAGCCGATAAGCCCGCAACGACAGCAAAAGCAGCAGTGAGGCGACCAAAATCACCCAAAACGACTCCAATCCGCTAAAAAGGGCGGTGTCGAGGGTGCCCGCCAAGGCATTCAGGGCCAACGCCGAAAATCCAACGTAGCCATCGACCGTTTTTAGATGAAAGACGCTGGCCAGCGACAAGCGAATGGCCACGTACAGGCCGATGCCCAGCAACAGGGCCAGCACTTGTGGGTTGGCCACCACGCGTTTCAACAACAACCCCCAGCTTTTCTCGTGCAACAAGTCGCTGTTGCGGCAAGCGTGCCAGAGCATAACGATGGGAATGGCCACAATGGTGCGCTCGTCGTTGAAAGCCCCCAGCACCATCAGCGGCGCCAGTACCAGGGGGGAGCGGAAGAGCATCATGAAGACCAACAGTGCGTACGAAAAGGCGTCGAGCAACGTCAGAACATCGGTCAGATAAGCGCAGCCAAAGTAGGTGCAGCTGAGGCCTAAGAGCAAAAGGGCGGTGGCCAGCCGGTCCTGGGTGATGTCGTGTAGCAGCTTGGTCAGCGCATAGAGCATGAGCAGGCCAAAAACGAACTGCAGCCCCAAATAGCCGGCCGAAGGAATGTGCAGTCCCTTCAGCAGCAGGGGCACCAGCAGCCGGAAAGCCATTTTCGACTGGTGGCTTTCGGGGGCGAAGTTGGTTGAGCCCAGGGGTTCGCTCACCTGCTTATCGAGGGCCGTGAAGATGTGATTTTCACCGCTCTTAGCTATTGCATAGCGATAATAATACTGATAGCGAGGCGTTTGCATTACTCCAGCCATCACTACGCATAGGATAACCACCTGAATTTGCCAGAACCTGGAGCCCAGCAGCTTCTCGGCAAATCGGTAGAAGGAAACGAGGGGGCTTAGGATTTGGGCTGCCGTCGACTCATCCGTCGTGTTTTCCATGAAGAATAACTATTGTGCTTGTTTCTTCCGGAAATCGCCTCGGGAGAAGTGCTTTTCGATGAGGCAATACATCATGATAAAGAAATAGCGGGAGCCCATCTCCTTGATTTTGAGCTTGCTCTCGCCGTATTTGCGGTTGGTCCAGGAGTTGGGAACCACGGCGTAGGAGTAGCCCCGCACGATGGCCTTCAGGGGGAGCTCTAGGGTGAGGTTGAAGTGCGGCGACAAGAACGGCTTGAGCCCCTCCATGGTGTGGCGGCTGTAGAGCTTGAAGGCGTTGGTGCAGTCGTTGTATTTGAGCCGGAACAAGGTTTTGACAATGGCGTTGGCCACGCGGTTGAGCAGCTTTTTGTGGGCCGGGTAATCTATCACCCGGCCCCCTTTGCCCCAGCGCGAGCCAAACACGCAGTCGTAGCCCCCGCCGACCATGGTGCGGTAGTAGCGCACTAGGTCGGCGGGGTCATCAGACAGGTCGGCCATCATCACGGCCACGCAGTCGCCGCTGTAGCGCTCCAGACCGTAGCGCACGGCGTAGCCGAAGCCGTTGGGGCCGGCGTTGGTGTAGTACTGCAACGTGGGAATCTCCTGGGCCAGGGCTTGCAGGCGAGCCAGGGTGCCGTCCTTGGAGTTGTCGTTGGTGACGACAATCTCGTGGTCAATGCCTTCCTCTACCAGTTTGGCGTGCAGTGTGTGCAGGGTTTCCCCGATGCTGTCCTCTTCGTTGTACGCCGGAATAACAACGCTCAGCTTCATGCGGGTTGGCGCTGGCGCAGCTCGTTGAATATCTGGGTGAGGGTGGCCGTGAGGCCGTACTCGAACTGCCAGCCGGGGTAGTGCTCCTGGAAGCGGCGCACGTCGGACACGTACCAGATGTGGTCGCCAATGCGGTTTTGCTCCGAGTAAGAGTAGCTCATCTTGTTGCCCGTGATGGTTTCGCACAGGGCAATGGCCTCCTGCATCGAGCAGTTGGCGAAACGCCCGCCGCCGGCGTTATACACCTCGCCGCCCGGGCGCGGGGCCTGGTAGAAGTGCCAGAACATGTTCACCAGGTCGTGCGAGTGGATGTTGTCGCGCACCTGCTTGCCTTTGTAGCCAAACACGGTGTAGTGCTGGCCGGTGATGGCGCACTTCATCAGATACGAGAGGAAGCCGTGGAGCTGCGCGCCCGAGTGGCGCGGCCCCGTGAGGCAGCCGCCGCGGAAAACGGCCGTTTTCATCCCGAAGTAGCGTCCGTACTCCTGCACCAGCACATCGGCGGCCACCTTGCTGGCCCCGAAGAGCGAGTGCGTGGTGTGGTCGATGCTCATGCGCTCGTCGATGCCGTGGGCGAAGTAAGGGTGGCTTTCGTCGATTTCCCAGCGGGTTTCGAGCTCCACCAGGGGCAGGGCATTGGGCGTGTCGCCGTACACCTTGTTGGTGGAGGTGAAGATGAACACGGCCTCGGGGGCGTGCTGGCGCGTCATCTCCAGCATATTCAGCGTGCCGTTGGCGTTCACCGTGAAGTCGGTGAACGGCTCGCGGGCGGCCCAGTCGTGGCTCGGCTGCGCGGCGGTGTGCACGATGAGGGCAATGTCGGTGCCGTATTCCTGAAAAATGGCTTCCAGCGCGCTCACGTCGCGGATGTCGGCCGTGTAGTGGCGGTAGTTGTCGAAGCTGCTCTGCAGGCGGGCCCGGTTCCAGTCGGTCGAGGCCTGCTCACCGAAAAAGTAGCTGCGCATGTTGTTGTCAATGCCAACCACAACGTCAAACTTATCGGCAAAGAATTCGACGGCCTCGCTGCCAATCAGGCCACCGGCACCGGTTATGAGTACAACTTTCATCGGGATATACGCTTGATTTTGAAAAGGAATGAGTAAGGTTAGCCCAGAATAGGCTTGAGCTGGGCCTCGTTTTCGCGCAGCCAGTGGTACACATCGGTCACGATTTTCTCAGCCGAGCGTTGGGGCGTCCAGCCGGTGAGGGCGGTCACGCGGGAGTTGTCGGTGAGGTAGAGCTGAATGTCGGCCTGCCGGTTTTCCACCTGCGAGCTGATGGGCACGGTATTGCCCGTCACGCGCTGGCAAATGGCCGTCAGCTCCTGCAGGCTCACGCTGATATCGCGCCCGCCGCCCACGTTCAGGGTTTTGCCACTCACCTGGTCAAGGTTTTCGAGCTGGTATTTCACGAGGTCGAACAAGTCGTCAACGTGCAGAATATCACGCACCTGCTTGCCCGTGCCGCCGAAGCCGAAGTAGCCCAGCGGTTGCTTCCAGAAGTGCCGGGCCACCCACAGCACAATCACGCCCTGGTCGACCTTGCCCATCTGCCAGGGGCCGGTAAGCACGCCGCAGCGGTTAATCACCGTGCGCATGTTGTAGAAATGGTGGTATTCCTGAATCAGGTATTCGGAGCACAGCTTGGTGGCGCCGTAGAGCGAGCGGTAGCCTTCGAGGGGAAAATCTTCGGCCAGGCCGCGCGGCGAGATGCCGGCAATGGGCTGCTCGGCGCTCACCTCGAAGCGGGTTTCGGCCTCCACGGTCTGGATTTTGTCGATTTGGTTAATCGGGTAAATCCGGCTCGTGGACAGAAACACAAAAGCCGCGTTGTGCTGGCGGGCGTAGTTCAGGCAATTTACCGTGCCCGTCAGATTAGTGTTAATCAGGTAGTCGGGGGCCGAGGTGAGGCCGGCGAGCACCGACGGCTCAGCCGAGGCTTCGATGACGGCTTCGACGGGCGGCAGGGCGTCGAAATCTTCCTTGTTGCGGATGTCGCCGTGCACAAACTCGACGCCGGCGGCGCGCAGCCGGGGCAGGTTCAGCTCCGAGCCGCGCCGTTTGAGGTTGTCGAGGGCAAAGATGCGGCAATCGGGATAGGCTTCGCGGAAGCGTAAGGCTAGGGCAGAGCCCACAAAGCCGGCACCGCCGGTAATGAGCAAGGATTTTAAGGACATAGAATAGAATGGAATTATAATGTAAACTTAGGAGCAAAGGTCTTAAAAGTAGGAGATTTTTGATAAATATCTTTAAATCACCTATCTGTGTGTTCAGGGGTGCCTGTTGATATTGCCTTGCTTTCTCCCGCGTTAAGCGGATATTGCACCGGACAATTACTCAACCTTTACATCGCCGTGGCCTTTGTAAACCAGTCCGCTGGCGTCCGTCACCAAGTAGTAGAGCCGGTACAGCTCCCGGGGTTCGAGGCCGGCTTTGGTGTAATCGAGGGCGTAGGTGAGGCCGGAAACAACCAGCGCCTGGGGCGCGATACGGAGCATGGCCCGGTACTGGCGGTTGACTAAAACGGCCCGCACGGTGAATGGGCCGCCGCTGGCACTGCCGGTGCGAGGGCCGATGGCCCAGCTGGCCTGGCCGCTCCACGTCGGATTGGGGTAAGCGGTGGTGTAGGCGATTAACTCCGGCCGTTGCGGGCCGTTCAGGTCAAGGTTGGCATCGGCGAAAAGCGCACGCTCCTGCTTGTTCCAGGTGGCGTCCGTGGTCCAGTCGGTATAGTCGCGCGGGCCGGTCGGCACATTGTTTCCCTGGCGATAAGTAATACCCTCGCCTTCCCCAAAATCGATGATGGGGTTAGAGTCGGAGGTACTGCAGCTCCATAGCGTGGGCAACAGCAGTAGGGGTAGGAAGCGACGGCGCATGTTAGTGGAGAAGAGGGGATAGTTAGGCATCAAAGGTAAAGAACCGGTAAATTGCACTGCGCCCCCGACTGCCGGCGCCGGCCTGCAACCCTGTGGGCCGGGCCGGGGTCCTTTATTCGCTTAAGCATTCTAACCCCGCCTTTCTCTGCACATGGAAGCCGCCGTTGCCTACGTTGACATCAATGCGCCCCTGGTGGAGCGCTGCCGCCTGAACGACCGCCAGGCCCAGGCCGAAATCTACCGGCGCTACGCCAAGGCCATGTTCAACGCGGCCCTGCGCATCACCGGCGACTATGCCGAGGCCGAAGACGTGCTCCAGGAGTCGTTTCTGAGCGCCTTTCGGGAGCTGAGCAGCTATAAAGGCGACTC
Source organism: Hymenobacter convexus (assembly GCF_030580955.1). Taxonomy (GTDB): domain Bacteria; phylum Bacteroidota; class Bacteroidia; order Cytophagales; family Hymenobacteraceae; genus Hymenobacter. Next base: position 778,094 of record NZ_JAUQON010000001.1, read on the forward strand.
CTCGTTTGGAGCCTGGCTGAAGCGCATTGTGGTGAATAAAAGCATCAATTGCCTGCGGCAACGGCGCCTGGCGCTGGTGCCACTGGGCGAGCAGCACCACGAAGAACCCGCCGAAGCCGCCACCCTCTCGCCCGACGACGAGGCCGACACCCACTACCGCGCCGACGTGCTGCGCCGCTGCATTCAGGAGCTGCCCGACGGCTACCGCGTGGTGCTGAGCCTGTACTTACTGGAAGGCTACGACCACCTGGAAATCGCCGGCATCCTGGGCATTTCCGAATCAACCTCTAAATCGCAGTATAGCCGGGCTCGGGTGCGCCTGCGCGAGTTGGCCGCCCAGCGCGGCCTGAGTTAAACTATTACCCTTATCCATTCATTACGTTAACGTATTTCCACCCTACTCTTCATCCTTATTTCGCCTGGCAGCGGCCCCACCCAATTATCCCCGCCGCCCCCTGAAACCTGGAAGAACCGTGCGTCTGTAACCCTTTCATGAACACGAATAAGCCGAATTCTTTAGAAAGCTTCGTCGAGCGGCACCGCGCCGATTTCGACACCCACGAGCCGCGCCCCGACCTGTGGGCCGCCCTCGAACAGCAGCTGGCCGAACCCGTGGCCGCGCCCACCATGCGCCTGGCCACCGAGCCGGTTGCGCCCAAAGTAGTGGAGCGCGCCAGCTGGCTGCAGCGCTACGGCGTGGCCGCGTCGCTGGCCCTGCTGGTATTTGCCGCCGGCGCCAGCGAGGCGTGGAAATCGAACCACACCACCGAGGAGGTTACAGCCATTGCTGCACCTGCCAGCGCCAGTACCTCGAACGCAACCGCTGAAAACGACGCCGCGCTCTACCAGGGTGGCAACCCGTTGGCCATTTCGGCCGCTGAGCGCAGCACCGGCGCCGACAGCCAGCTGGTGCGGGCCGTGCGCGGCATGGAAACCTACTACACCAGCCAGCTGGCCCGCCGGCAACACGAGCTGAGCGAAGTAACCGGCCCCGGCATGGCCAGCATGAACGCCGACTGGCAGCGGGAACTCGTGTCGCTCGATTCGAGCTACCGCCAGCTCAAGGCCGAGCTGCTGAACCACCCGCAGCCCGATGCCGTGCTCACGGCCATGAACCGCAACCTGCAGGTGCGCCTCGACATCCTCGACCAGCAGCTGCACCTGCGCGCTACGGCCGCCCCGGAAGAACGCAACACCAGTTCTTTTGTGCTGGCCGATAGCCGGCGCCAAGCCGAATGAGCAAGCTGACAGAGGGCCCGACCCGCCGCCGGGCGGCAGCCTTGCTGCTGATGGCAATGGCCGCGCTGCTGTGCTGCTTGCCCGGGCAGGCGCTGGCCAAACGGGCAGTAGCGGTTACGCCGTTGGTTATCGGCCCCGCGCCAGTGTTTAATGCCTTTGCAGCTGAAGAATTTGCCGTTGGGAAGCAGCAAAACCCGGTGGCCGACCAGCCCAATGGGGAAGCCGGCATCCTGCAGGCTGAGCAGCGGCGGCGCCTGAGCCGCAGCTACAGCGTGCCCAAAACCGGCCGCCCCTTCTCGCTCGAAACGCGCTACGGCCGGGTACAGGTCAATACCTGGAACAAGCGTGAAATCAAGGTGGAAGCCGAACTGGTGGCGCGCTCCGAAACCGAGGCCGGCGCCCGCCAGGTGCTGGACGCGCTGGGCGTGCAGTGGCTGGACTACGACGCCCGCACTGGCGGCGTGGCCGTAAGCACGCAGTTTGGCCCAGCCCTGCGCGGACGCCCGGGCGGCTGTCGCTACGAGGTGAACTACGTGGTGTGGCTGCCCCACACCACGGCTTTGCGGGTGCACAACAACTTCGGCGAAGTCAATATTGCCGGCGACCTGAGCGGCCCCACCGAGCTGGCCGTGGACTACGGTACCCTGCGCGCCAGCCGCCTCGATGGGCCGCGCAACCTAGTACGCATCGGCAACGGCGACTGCACCGTGGCCTTTGCCGGCCGCGCCAGCATTGATGCCAGCTACGCCCGCCTGCGCCTCGACGAAGGCACCACCGTGGACCTTCGCAACAACTTCTCTGATATTGATATCGGTACCGTGCAGGATTTGACGGTGCACAGCAAGTACGGCGATGTTGCCCTGGGCACCGTACGCAACCTGCGCGGCTCGTCGGGCTACTCGCGCTTCACCATTGATAAGCTGAGCGAGGGCCTGGACATGGCCCTGCGCTACTGCCCCGACTTCGTGGTGCGCGACATGGGCGCCAACTTCCGCCAGGTGAACCTGGACGGTGGTTTCAGCACCATCCGGCTGGGTTTTGCCGAGGCGCCGGGCTTTCGCTTCGACGTAAGTACCGAACAGGGGCAGCTGCTGGTCGACAAGAACTTCGTGCGCGTGCTCTCGCAGGAAAACGGACCGCAGACCAGCGACGTGCTGGGCGTATTTGGCGGCGCCGTGCCAGCTCACAACGCCGGGAATGTTAATATCAAGGTGAGGTATGGGACCGTGCGGTTCGTGAAGTAGGTAAGAACGTCATGTCGAACTGGCCGAGACATCTTGCGTGCGTCGACTGTCATCCTGAGCGCAGCGAAGGACCTTATCACGTCAAAACGATTTGCAGTAATCAGGACGAAGCAGCCGTTATAAGGTCCTTCGCTGCGCTCAGGATGACAGTCGACGCACGTTGAGGCCTTACTTTGCCCCGTGCTTCGTATCCTGCTTCTTTGCCTGCTGGCCGGCCCCGCGCTGGCCCAAACCGCGCCCGCTGTGCTCACTGCCTCCACTTCCACCACGAAAACATACGCCCTGCGCCTGCGGCCCGGCGACGACCTGCGCCAGTCGCTCACCGCGTTTATCAAGGCCAACAATATCCGGGCCGGGGCGCTGGTGACGTGCGTGGGCAGCCTCACGGTGGCCACGCTGCGGCTGGCCAACCAGGAAGGGCCCAGCGTGTACCGTGGGCATTTCGAGATTGTGTCGCTGGTGGGCACGCTGTCTACCAACGGCTCGCACGTCCACATTTCGGTGGCCGACAGCACGGGCCGCACCGTCGGCGGGCATTTGCTGGATGGCTGCCGGGTGTACACCACGGCTGAAATCGTACTGAGTGAGCTGCCGGAGCTGGAATTTCGGCGCGAACCCGATGCCACGTTTGGCTACCAGGAGTTGGTGGTTTACCCGGCCGCGTCGGCCTTGCCGGGGCCGGTTTCGGTGCCGCCGAAAAAAAATCAGCCGAAGGCTAAAAAATAGAGGAACTGAACATGAAGGGATAGCCGCAGATGATTATCATTGTGGCACTGTAGGCACCGCTGCTACGGCCAGCGGCCGGGAAGTGGCCTTCTCTGTTTCCTTCCCTTGTTCGTTATGTCTACTGTTATCCGCGGTGCCTCGGTGGCGCTGCTTGTGGCTGCCCCGCTGCTGGGCCTGAGCCAGCAAAACCCCAATGCCTGGCCCCAGCCCGGCCAGCTCATCAAAGAAGGCATTGCCCTGCACGACAAGGAGGACTACGCCGGCGCCATTGCCAAGTACCGCGCTGTGACGCCCGGCGACTCGTCCTACGCCACTGCCCAGAGCGAGCTGGCCCTGAGTTTGAGCGCGGCCGGCAAGCACGAGGACGCCGTGGCCGCCGCCCGGCGCGCCATTGCCCTCCAGCCCTTCGAGCCCCAGACCTACAACACACTGGCCAGCGCCCAGGAGGAGCTGAAGCAGCTGGACGCCGCCCGCACCACCTACCAGCAGGGCCTGCGCCTGTTCCCGTACAGCCAGAGCCTGTACTACAACCTGGGCGTGATGGAATTCGGTCAGCACGACCGGGTGGCGCCGGCCTTGGCCAACCTGGAGCACAGCATCGAACTGCGTCCGCTGCACCCCAACTCGCACCGCCTGTTGGGCTCGCTGGCCGCCGAGCAGGGCCAACCTTCGCACGCGCTGATAAGCTGGCTCACCTTCCTGGCCCTGGCCGACGACGGCACCACCAGCCACAGCATGCTGGTGAACGCCGAGCGTCTCTCCAAAGGCGAGCCCACGGTGCGGGACGAGGACAAGGAAAAGCCGCTGGCGCCCAACGATGCCTTTGCCGAGCTCGACCAGCTGCTGGAAAGCAAAATTGCCCTGCAAAAAAGTTACGAAAGCAAGGTGAAATTCCAGGCGGCGGTGGTGAAGCAAACCCAGCTGCTAGTGGAGAAATTTCCGGTGGACGGGCCGGCCACCGACTTCTGGATTCGGGCCTACGGGCCCATGGTGAAGGCCCTGCGCGAGGGCGACAACCTGACCACGTTCACCTACCTCATCCTGCAATCGGCCGACGATAAAAAGGCCGCGCAGTGGGTGAAATCGAATAAAAGCAAGGTGGAAGCCATGCTGAAGACCGTGCTGGAACCCCTGATGAACCTGCGCGGCCAGCAGCAGGTGGTGGGCGGCCCGGCCGGCCAGCGCCTCAAGGGCTGGTTCAGCGATGGCAAGCCGGAAGGGCTAGGGCCGGGCCGCAACGAGAAAGACAAATTCATCCACGAGGCCGGCGAGTGGATTTCGCTCAGCAACCAGGGTTCCATCGATGCGGTGGGGCGCTACAACGCGGCCGGCGAGCGCATCGGGCTGTGGAAAGTGCTGCGGCCCGACGGCACCGTGGAAAAGACGTTCCTCTACAACGACAAGGGCGAGCGCGAGGGCCTGGCCCACGAGTTTCACGCCAACGGCCAGCCGTCGCTGGATATTCCGTACCGGGCCGACAAGGTGGAAGGCACCCTGATTGCCTACAACGAGTGCGGCGCCCGCATCGGCAGCCGCACCTTCAAGGCCGGCAACCTGGAAGGACCCTACGCCACCTACTACGACACCGGCCAGCTGCACCTGCGCGCTACGCTGCACGACGACAAAGTGGACGGTCTGGAGGAAGGCTTCTACCCCGACGGCACGCCCGAATACACCACCATGCTGGTGAAAGGCGTGAAACAAGGCCCGTTCGTTACTTACTACCCGGATAAAACCCCGGAGAACAAAGGGACCAACGACAAAGACGAGCATGACGGCGATTACACCGAATACCACCCCAATGGCACGGTGAGCGAGCAGGGTCGTTACGCCCACGGCAAGCGCGTGGGCACCTGGCGCACCTTCCATGCCAACGGCAAGCCCAACGTGGAGGAAACCTACGACGACACCGGCGAGCGCCAGGGCACCTACCGCAACTTCGACGACACCGGCCACCTCTTCGCCGAAACCGAGTACGCCCACGGCCGCATCACCCGCCTGCGCTACTTCGACCCAGCCAATAAAGTGGTGCTCGACCAGCCCGTGAAAAAAGGCCGCGTGGCCGTGCAGACCCTCAATGCCAAGGGCCAGAAAGCCGCCACCGGCACGCTCGTGGACGGGCAGCTGGCCGGCGAGTGGAAGTGGTTTTACGCCGACGGCGGGGTGAAGGAAGTGGCGCACTACGACGACAAAGGCACAAAGAGTGGCGCTTCGGAATTCTACTACCACGGCGGGCAGCTGCAGCGCCGTCTGCAATACGGGCCCGACGGGCAGGAAAACGGCTATTACGAGCAGTATTACCAGGATGGACAGCCCTCGGGCACCGGCTACTACCTGGCCGGTCAGCGCCACGGCGCCTGGAAAGATTATTACGCCGATGGCCGCGTGAGTGAGGAGTACGAGTATTTCAAAGGCGAAGTGAACGGCCCCTCGCGCAGCTACGAGCCCGGCGGCAAGCTCACGCAGGAGCGCCTGAGCGAGTTTGGCACGCTGCGCCGCGTCGTTTCCTTTGATTCCACGGGCAAGGAGTTGAGCCGCGTGGAACTGAAGCCCGATAGCAAGGACCTGGACCTGAGCTACCCGAACGGCAAGAAATACTACCACGCCGCCATGACGTGCTACAACGGCAACGGCGTGGCCCTGTCGTACCGCCCCGACGGCAGCACCGAGTCGACCCTGACGCAGGTGGACGGCCGTCGCCATGGCCCCTACAAGCTCATGTTTGCCAACGGCAAGACCGAGCGTGTGGGCGAATACCGCACCGGCCGCCAGCACGGCGAATGGCTGACCTACTACGAAAACGGCCAGCTGAACCGCAAGGGCCGCTACCGCGCCGGCGATGAAGAAGGCGAATGGACCTTCTACTTCCCCAACGGCCAGGTGGCCTTCGTGGAGCACTACGAGGGCGGCGAGCTGCACGGCTCGAGCCGCCGCTTCAACCCGGCCGGCGAGCTGGTGGTGGAAAAAATGTACGAGTACGGCCAACTGGTGAGCTTCCGCGGGCCAGGCGAGGGCGCGCCCTTGCAGCCGCTGGTGAACCAGACCGGCCCCGTGGCCGTGGCCTTCGCCAACGGCAAGCCCGCCGCCGCCGAAACCTTCGACCACAACCAGAACACCGGTACGTCAACCTACTACTACGCTTCGGGTGAAGTGTTCCGCCGCTCAGCTTACGTGAAGGGCCTGCGGTCGGGGTTGCTGGAAAGCTTCTACCCCGGCGGCAAGCGCATGGAGGAGGAGCAGTACCTGCACGGCCAGCTGCACGGCCGCTGCCGCTACTACCGCCCCGACGGTACCCTGGAGCGCGAGGAAACCTACCGCAGCGGCGAGCGCCGCGGCCCCACCACCTACTTCGACGCCAGCGGCAAGCCCCAGCGCACCGAAGTGTACTGGAACCAGATGGTGTACGCCACGAAGTAGGACTAGGCCGTTTCCCGCAGTGGCCGCAGTGTCGTTCTGCCAGCAATGCCAGAACGATACTGCGGCCACTGCGCCAAACCACTGCGCGCACTGCGGGAAATGACTCTGCCCACTGCGGAAACGCTGAATGATAATACTTTTTAGCCAGCCGCTTTGTACATTGTGAGGCTTTTCTATGCCCCTGATTTTAAGCCATTCATTAGATGTATTCTCCCAAACTATTTCTCCCACTGCTCCTGCTGCTGGCCGCCGCCGCCCACGCCCAGGCGCCCAGCCAGGCCGTGACCGAGCTGAAAAAACAGTACCCCGGCGAGAAAGCCGTGTACCTGGAAATGCGCCAGGACCTGACCGTTGAAATCCGCAACGACTCGGTGCAGGTGCTGGCCCGGCACCACGCCGACATGCTACACCTCGACGAACAGTCGGGCATGTACGCCGACGACCGGGTGTTCAGCTCGCACTTCAACCGCCTGCAGAAGCTGGAAGCCCGCACCATGGTGCCGAATGGCGAGAAGTTCAAGACGGTGAAGGTGACGGAGTTCAAAGACAAGTTCGAGATTCAATCGGGCGTGTTTTTCGATGACACCCGTTCCACCTCGTTCTCGTTTCCGAACGTGACGCCCGGGGCCCGCACCATCACCGACTACACCGTGCGCCACGTGGACGCGCGCTTCGTGATGCCGTTTTTCGTGGGTTCCTACGTGCCCGTGAAGCACGCCGAGCTGACCATCACGGCCCCCAAGGGCGTGGTCATCGGCTACAAGACGTTTCACGCCGAAAACACACCCATCAAGTACACCAGGGAGGAAAAGGGCAACACCGTGGTGTACCGCTGGACGGCCGACAACCTGCCCAGTCCGCCCCGCGAAGAAGACGGCCCCGAGGCCAGCTACTACCTGCCGCACCTCGTTTTCTTCGTGCAGGAAGCCAACGTGAACGGCCAGACGCGCAAACTGTTGGCCGGCGTGCCCGAGCTCTACACGATGTATGCCGACTTCGTGCGCCGCATCGACCGGCAGCCCAGCCCGGCCCTGCAGCACCGCGTCGATTCGCTGGTGGCCGGCGCCAAAACCGAGGAGGAAAAGGTGCGCCGCATCTACTACTGGGTGCAGGACAACGTGAAGTACATTGCCTTCGAGCAGGGGCTGCGCGGCTTCATTCCGCACGATGCCGGCCTGGTGTACGCCCGCCGCTACGGCGACTGCAAGGACATGGCCAACCTCACCAACGACATGCTGCACCTGGCCGGCGTGAAAAACGCCTACCTCACCTGGGTGGGCACCCGCGACCTGCCCTACAAGTACGCCGAGCTGGCCACGCCCGGCGTCGACAACCACATGATTGCGACCTACGAGCCCAAGCCGGGCCAGTACGTTTTCCTGGATGCCACCAGCAAGCACACGCCCTACGGCATGCCCTCAGCCATGATTCAGGGCAAAGAAGGCCTGCTCGGCCTCGACCCTAAAAACAGCCTCGTAGTGCCTATTCCCACGATGGATAAGGCCCGCAGCGGTTTCGACGATGCCTCGGTGCTGACGCTGGACGGCACCACCCTGCGCGGCACCGGCAAGCTGAGCCTGGCCGGCTACACCAAAGTGAACCACAGCTACGGCCTCGACGGGCTGGACCGCACGGCCGAGCCCAAGTACATCAAGGCCCTGCTGGAGCGCGGCAACAACAAGTTCTTCGTCGACAAATACAGCATCGCCAACCTCGACGCCCGCGACCAGCCGCTGAGCATCAGCTACGACTACCGCCTGCAGGACTATGTGCAGAAAGTGGACGACGAGGTATACGTGAACCTGAGCCTGGAGCGCCCCTACGCCACCGACCGCATCGACTCGACCACCCGCAAGCTGCCGCGCTACAACGAATTTGCCCACACCGACCACACCCGCACCGAGCTGGTAGTACCAGCCGGCTACGAGGTGAGCTACCTGCCGCCCACCGTGCAGGCCCAGGGCGACGCCCTCGGCTTCAAGGTGAGCTACGAGCGCCAGGGCGACAAAATCATCCAGGACCGTGAGGTGTACGTGAACTACCTGCTGCTCCAGCCCAAGCAATTCGGCAGCTGGAACGCCGTGGTGGGCAAGCTGGGCAGCGCCTACCGCGAGGTGGTGATTTTGAAGAAAAAGAAGACCTAGCCGCCCCGTGGGGCATCAGGCAACCTTTCGTTTAGAATGATTATGTGGCGTATTTCCATCCTCGCTTTGCTGCTGAGCGTGCTGAGTCCGGGCTTGCTGGCGGCGCAGGCGCTGCGTTGGGAACGCACGTTTTCCGGGTTGGGCCATACTGAGGCTTGGGCCGGGACTGCCACCCCCGACGGTGGATTTGCCGTCCTGGCTACTTCATACGCCGGGCGGGGGCTGGACATGACCGATTCGTTGCGCGGCGGCAACGATATGTGGCTGATAAAATACGCCGCCGCAGGCACCAGGCAGTGGGACCGCCGCTACGGCGGCAGCCGCGACGACGAGGGTAGCGCCGTGTGGCCCACGCGCGATGGCGGCTACCTGCTAGCGGGCGAATCGACCTCGGGCCGTAGCGGCGACCGCACCCAGCCCAGCCGCGGCGCCTGGGACTATTGGGTGGTGAAAACCGATGCGCTGGGCAACAAAGAGTGGGACCGCCGCTTCGGCACCGATTCCATGGACTTCGTGAAAAGCTGCTGGCAAACGGCTGACGGCGGCTACATCATAGCCGGCCACACCTGGAACAATACGCCAAGCGCCACCCCGCCCCAGGGCGACAAGTCGGAACCGGGCCGGGGCGGGTACGACATCTGGATTATCAAACTTGATGCTCAAGGCAACAAGCTGTGGGACCGCACCCTCGGGGGAGAAGGCGACGACATTTTGGGCCGCGGCATTCCCACCGCCGATGGCGGCTTTTTGCTGGCCGGCGCAACGGCTTCGGCGGCCGGCGGCGACGTCACGCAGCCGCGCATCAATCCCAATGGTCCGGTTTACGAGGACGATGTCTGGGTGGTGAAGTACGACGCCGCCGGCACCAAGCAGTGGGACCGCCGCCTGGGCGGCGATGACGGCGAGGAAGCCCTGACCGTGCGCCAAACCCGCGACGGCGGCTACGTGCTGGGGTGCGTTTCGTGGTCGGGGCAAGACCACGACCACAGCCAGCTCAGCCGGGGCGGCAGCGACTACTGGATATTGCGGCTGAGCGCCACCGGCCAGAAAGTGTGGGACCGCCGCTTCGGCTCCGTGGAAGACGACGTGCCGCGCGACATTCTGGAGCTGCCCGGCGGCGACCTTGTGGTGGCCGGATTCACCCGCGGGCCCATCGGCGGCGATAAAACCCAGGCCAATTTCACGGCTTTCGACAACATCTGGATGCTGCGCCTCGCCGCTACCGGCGCAGTGCGCTGGGACCATGTCTTCGGGGGCGGCAGCGACGAGCTAATGGGGGCCCTGGTGCCGGGCGCCAATGGCAGCGTCATGGCCATTGGCACCTCGTCCTCGTCGGTGTCGGGCACCCGAACCCAGCCCCGACGGGGCGTGCTAGAGGCTTGGGTGGTAAAAGCCGATTCGCTGGGAAACCACGTGTGGGACCGGGCCGCCACCGGTAGCGGCGACGAAACGCAGACGGCCGTATTGCAAACCTTTGATTCCGGGTATCTCAGCGCTGGGTTCAAACAATCGGGGCCAGGGGCTGACGTCAGCTACTCAAACTATGGCACCCTGAACGACTGGTGGCTGGTGAAGCGCGACTCCCTCGGCGTCGCTCGTTGGGATACCACCTTTAGTGCCGAAGGCCGCGACGACTACCTGGCTTCGCTTCAGGAACTTCCCGACCACGGTCTGCTGGTAGGCGGCACGATGTTTAGCGGCGGCCCGGACTACTGTTCATCCCGCCTGCCGCTCGATGCGGATTTTGAAGTGTGGAAGCTGTCGGCGGAGGGCCGCTTCCGTTGGCAAGCTCAATTCGGCGGCTCTGGCGACGACTGGCTGGCCGAAGCCCGCCAAACGGCCGATGGCGGTAGCATCTTGGGCGGCACGTCCCGCTCCGGCAGCGGGCGCGACCACAGCGAAGCCAGCCGCGGCAGCACCGACTTCTGGTTGCTGAAAATCAACAACCGTCAGGCGCGTCAATGGGACCACCGTTTTGGCGGTTCCGGTCTCGACTCGCTGGTGAGTGTGCGCCAAACTGCCGATGGTGGCTACCTGCTTGCCGGCTCCACCACCTCGTCCGCTGGCGGCGACGTGACGGAGCCCAGCCGCGGCGGCGCCGATTTCTGGCTGGTGAAGGTAAACAGCCTGGGCGTGTTGCAATGGCAGCGCCGCTACGGTGGCCCAGGAAACGATTGGCTGGCCGCAGCGCGCCCCACCGCCGACGGCGGCAGCATTTTGCTGGGCACCACGTCCTCCGGCATCGGCGGTGAGATGACCGAGGCCAGCCACGGCGGCCGCGACCTCTGGGTGCTGAAAGTGAGCGACACCGGCTTGGTGCAGTGGCAGCGTCGCTATGGCGGCAGCGGCGCCGAACTGGCCGCCACCCTCGAAATCGACCCCGACGGCGGCTACATCATCGGCGCCTCCAGCACCTCGCCCGTGAGCGGCGACGTGACCCAGCCGAGCCGCGGTGGCACTGACTACTGGCTGCTGCGCCTCACCAGCAGCGGCACGCCCTCGTGGGATAAGCGCTTGGGTGGCAGCGGCGAAGATGTGCTCACCTGCCTCGCCACCACGCGCGGCTACGGGTACGCCGTGGGCGGCAAGTCCAACTCGCCCACCGCCAGCGGCGAGCACCAGTCCACCAATCAGGGCGGCTACGATTACTGGACCGCCGTGCTCGGGGCCCGGCGCGTGCCCCTGGCCACGGTGGCAAAACGCCCGGGTGCGGCGCTGACCCTGTTTCCCAACCCAACCACCGGCCATGTCACCATCAGCCTTGCGGGCTTGCAGCCCCAGGCCGCTCTGCGGGCGGAGGTGCTGAACGAGCTGGGCCAGGTGGTGCAAACCCAGGAGTTGCCTTTTAACCGCGATGCTTCCGGCTATTCGCTCGATGCAAGTACATTGGCTCCAGGCTTGTACGTATTGCGGCTCTTCACCACGCAAGGGCCAATTTCGCAGACGCTGGTGAAATATTAGTTCTTGATTCAAAAATAACTGTCTGCCAATCGTTTACTTATTGTTTTGCTACCCCTTCAAATGCGTCCCTTCCTCCTCGCCATTCTCCTGCTCATCGCGGCCGCTGCACCGGCCCAAACCCTGCCGCCCGACCTCATCCACGCCGGCTACAACTGGGACGTGGCCCGCAAGCAGCGCCTACCCATTTCCAAAGAGGAGGCCGAACTGCCGGCCATTATTCTGCGCGATTTCACGAGCATTGAGTACTACTACGACAAGTCGCGTAAGGACATGCGCCTGTTTGCCACCGAGCACCGCATTGTGCGCGTGAACTCGTCCGACGGCATCGAGCGGTTTAACAAGATTGTAGTGCCGGTGTTGGAAACCGGCGCGCCCGTCGACATCAAGGCCCGCACCATCAGCCCGCGCGGCGAGGTGCACGAGGTGAAAGCCGCCGACATGAAGGAGCTGAAGGACCAGGAGGGCGGCCGCGGCTTCCGCGTGTTTGCCGTGGACGGCGTGGAAAAGGGCAGCGAAGTGGAGTACTTCTACACCCGCGAGCGGCGCTTCAACCACTTTGGCAGCGAGGTGCTGCAAACCGACATTGCGGCCCGCGACGTGGTATTCGAGTTGATTTCGCCCGAAGCCCTGACCTTCGAAGCCCACGTCTACAACGGCCCGGCCGTGACCGTCGACACCACCATGACCGGCCACCGCGCCCTTCGCCTCGCCCTAAAATCGGTGCCGGGCGTGCGCGACGAAGCCTTCGCCAACGTGCCCGCCCAGCGCATGCGCGTGGAGTACAAGCTGGCCTACATTGCCAGCAAGGGCCAAGTGCGCCAGTTCACCTGGGCCGACGCCAGCCAGTTTCTCTACCGCAACATGACCGAGCTGGGCAAGGACGACGTGAAGGCTGTGGCCAAGGTGCTGGCCGCCGCCAAGCTGCCCACCAGCGGGCCGCTGCCCGAGCGCATTATGGCTGCCGAGAACTACGTGAAACTCAACTTTAACCTCGAAGAAGGCGCCAACCCAGCCTTAAGCCAGGTCGTAGCCACCCACAACGCCCCCGAAGCCGGCTTTACCCACCTGCTGGCCGCCATCTACCGCACGCTGGGCATCGATTATGAAGTGGTAGTGACGAGCGGACGCGAGGCCGCGCCCTTCGACGGCAGCTTCGATACCTGGAACTACCTCGACCATTTCGCGCTGTATTTCCCGGCCACCGGGCAGTACCTGGCCCCCGGCCGCCCCGAGTACCGCTACGGCATGCTGCCCGCCGACTGGACGGCCGGCTCCGGGCTGTTCATCAAGGGTGTAAAGCTGGGCAATATTGAATCAGCGGTGGGCAAGGTGAAGGAAATTCCGGCCCTCACGGCCGAGCAGAGCCCACAGAACATCGATGCCACCGTAACCTTCTCGCCCGATTTGAGCAGCAGCACCGTGCAGCTCCGCCAGACGCTGGGCGGCTACCCGGCCCTGCAAATCCAGCCTTTCTGGGCTTTAATTCCCGAAGCCAAGCGCACCGAAATCATGCAACAGCTGCAGAAAGGCGTGGTGGCCGACGCCACCAACTTCCAGAAAATGACTGTGCAAAACGTAGAACGCGGCGTGAGCCCACTCGAAAAGCCTTTCATCATCGAAGGCCAGCTCGACTCGCCTTCATTGCTCGACAAAGCCGGCCCGCGCTACCTCTTCAAAATCGGCACCCTGCTGGGCCCGCAAACCGAGCTTTACCAGAAGGAAGAGCGGCAGTTCGACGTAGAAAACGACAACAACCGCCGCTACCTGCGCACCATCCGTTTCGACGTGCCGGCCGGCTACACCGTGCGCAACCTCAACGACCTGAACGTAGACGTGAAAGCCGGTGCCGACGCCGCCAAACCCGACTACGATTTCCACTCTTCCTACGTACAGCAGGGCCAGACCGTGACGGTGACAGTAGACGAAAACTACCGCCAAATCCGCTGGCCCAAAGCCGATTTCGAAGCCTTCCGCGCCGTGGTAAATGCCTCGGCCAACTGGAACAAAGTGGTGCTGGTGCTGGACAAGAAAAGCTAGCGCCGCCTGCGCTGGACTGGTAAGAAAAGAACGTCATGCTGAGCGAAGTCGAAGCATCTCGCGTAGGGTAGTAACTTAATCGATTGGTTTACTACCCCACGCGAGATGCTTCGACTTCGCTCAGCATGACGTTCTTTAGACCAATCAACTTTAAGACCATGCCCACCGTCCCCGCCGATTCTCCGCAAGCCGCCGCCTTTCGCCGTCAGGTACTCAACCCGCTGAAGCTGCGACTCTTTCTGCTGCAAAAGCTGCCCATGGCTTGGCTGGCGGGCCTGCGCCTTACGGCGCTCACGCCGGAGGCAGCCACCGTCACCATCCGCTACAAATACCTCACGCAAAACCCGTTTCGCAGCATCTACTTTGCCTGCCTAGCGATGGCAGCCGAGTTGGCCAGCGGCATTCAGGCCATGATGCACGTGCAGGCCGGCGGGCCGGTTTCGATGCTGGTGGTGAGCATCCAGGGCGATTTTACCAAAAAAGCCGTGGGCCTGATTTCCTTCACCTGTCCCGACGGGCCACGCATTGCCCAGGCCGTGGCCGAAAGCCGCGCCACCGGCGAAGGCCGCACCGTGGAATGCACCAGTACCGGCACCGACGAAGCCGGCGACGTGGTGGCCGTGTTCCGGCTCACTTGGTCGTTTAGGGCGAAGAAGTAGGGTTTCTTTTGATGAAACGTGGTTTAGCCCAAGAGTTTCCACAGCGAAAAAACAATCAGCGCTAATAAGCAAACTCCACCGATGAGACCTTTTGCAAAGTCTTGTCGGTGAAGTTTTCTGCGGTACGTTTCGGCCTTCTGTTGCGGCAGGAAATAGCCACGCCAAGCATTATCTGGCTGGGAAAGCGCCCATATTTCTCCGCAGGCTGGGCATCGGTATAATTGCTCAGTATCTGAATCGTTTGGGGCTTTGAACGGCAGATGCTGCCAGGGGAATAATTTCTGTTGCGCAAGTTTCTCATGCAGCACAGCTTCAAAAACAGCGAATTCCCAATAAGAGGGAAATGTTGTCAATTCTTGCTGAAAACATTCGGGGCACATGGTTTCACGCTTACTCCCGTTCCGACGGAATCACGTCCACCAGCCCGTCCTCGCTCACCACAATGGCGATGCACGGATACTCCGAGCTCTCCACGTAGCGCAGGGCCGAGTTGTAGCGGGCGCCACGAGCGCCATCGCCCCGGCCGGAGGCGCGGCCGTCCAGAATGACGCCGATAGAGTAGCAGTAGCCCTCCGGGTCGAGCAGTACGGCGCCGTCGATGCTGGTGACGAGCTGGGTGATGAGCGGCGTGAGCGGCACCGGCTCGATGAGCGTGCACTGCAGCTTGAGGCGGTCGGCTTCGGCCAGCGCCTCGGTGGTGATGACGAGCAGCGTGCCGTGCTTCTGGCGGCTGGCTTCAAGCACCACGTCCCAGAGGCGTTCCACCTTGGCCGGGTCGGTGAGGGCGAAGGTGCGCTTGAGGGCCTTGCGGAAACCGGTGCGGTTGAGGCGCGTGTGGGGCAGGCCGGGCAGGCCGTAGTGCGAGCGTAGCAGCACCTGGCCGGCGTGCTGCAACTCCCAGGCGTAGTGCGTCACGAAGCTGATGATAAACAGGTCTTCGCGCTCGGCATCGTAGGGGCCCACCTGGCGGCCCAGGGCGTACACGCTGTCGCCGTCGGCCAGCAGGTGCACGTCGGGCGTGGTCATCTCCAGCAGTTTGCGCACAGCGCGGTAGTCGGTGAGGGCCGTGGGGCAGGTGAGGGCGAATATTTCCTCCAGGTTGGGGTGGCCGCGGCGGGCCAGCAGCAGCTTGCCCACGCCCTCGGCGCCCTCGTAGCGCAGGCTGCTGATGGTGTTGCAGGTGCTGAAGAGCTGCGTCATGGCCGGGTCGAGGCCCAGGGCTTGCGCGGGCGTGTCCATCAGGGCCTTGCCGGCGCTACGCAGCAATTCCTCACTCTCGCGGGGCCGCACGAAAAAGCCCAGGCCGGCCGCCACGTCCTTCAGCGCCTTCACGGTTTCGTCGTTGAAGCGGTACATGGCCGCCACCAGCAGCGACGGCGCCAGCGGCCGGCCGCTGGTATAGAAGCGGTGGGGCCGCAGCGACGGATAGGCCCGCAGCGGTTTTCGCTGCAGGCGCAGCACCGTCACCACGTAGTGGCCGTGCATCTCCACGGGCCAGCCGGCAAAATGCTGGTGCGGCGCGTGCTCGTCCAGCTGGTCCAGGGTTTCCTGCACGGCATCGCGGATGCCCAGCACCTCGTGCTTGCGGCGCACCATGTCGGCGGGCACGTCGTCGCTCTCCACGTAGGGCCGGGGCGCGGTGAGCTGAATGACCTTGCCGCGCGCCACGGCCCCGTCGAACGGCTCGCTGGGCAGGCCGCAATCTTCGGGCTCCAGGCAGCGGGCGCACTGCGTGGGGTCAGTGGGCAGGGCCAGCAGCAGCACAAAGGGCTTCAGGTCGTCGTCGAGAAAATCGAAGAGGTCATTCGCCAGGGCCTGGGTGGCTTGGTGGTAGCGGATTTGATGGGCCCAAAGCAGGGTGGGAGAGGTGGCGAGGATGAGGGAGGGAATCATATAGCGCTATAACAAACGGCTGGCAAAAACCTCCCACATCCACTATGCCCACGCGGGGCGCAAGGAAATTTCGCATTGCCCGGGCCAAGCGAAACCTGCCGCTCCCGAACGCCGCAACGCGGAGGCCTACAACTGAAACAAGACGGGCAACAGCATCTTTTGCTTTATCGGTTTGCCCTGAAACATGGCGGGCTCCCACTTGGGCGCGGCTTTGATAAGGCGCAGGGCTTCCTCATCCAGGCCCGAGCCCATCTTGCGGGCCACGCGCACGTCGGTGAGGCTGCCGTCGGGCTGCACCATGAACTCGACCATCACCTTGCCCTGAATCTTACGCTGTTTGGCCAGCAAAGGGTACTTCTGGTTTTTCTCAATCCAGTCGAAAAAGGCCTGGGTGCCGCCCACGGGCTGGGTGGGGCGGTCGGGGGCCACCACAGGGCGCACGTTGGGGTTGGCCGAGGCCGCGATGTCGGCGGCCGGGGTGAGGATGGGCCGCTCCTTACCGGCCGTGCCCACGGTGATGGTGCTGCCCGGCGACATCACAAACGACACGGGCACCACCACGCGCTGGCGCACGATTTCGTTGCGGTGGTGGCGGGCCGGCGTCCACTTAGGGGCGCTTTTGATGAGGCGAATGGCCTCGGCATCCAGCTCCGGCGAGAGCGGGGTTTCTACTTTTACATCGTTCACGGTGCCGGTTTTTTCCACAATGAAGCTCACCTTCACCGTGCCCTGAATGCCCTTTTGCATGGCGCTGGCGGGGTATTTCTGGTGGTCGGCCAGAAACTGGGCGTAGCGCTCGGTGCCGCCAATGGGCACGGCTGGCTGGGCCACCGAGTCGTACACGGTGCCGCTGGAGGGCTTGGGCGGCATCTTGAGCTTCTGGGCCTGGGCGCCAAAGCCAATGGAACAAGCGAGCAGTAGAAGGAACCGGGTTTTCATGGGAGCAGCGGAATAAATTCGACGGGGTTGGATGCAAATTACGGCATGGAGAACACCGCTCACTGAAAAAACCTTGCCAGCCGGAGCCGCCAAATAAGCCGACGTGCGGCCCGGCGTTTTACTTTCGCCCCGTCGCACCTCATTTTACTTCCCGCATGGCCAAGTCCCCCACCACCTCCCGCGCCCCCGAGCCCGTTGGCGCCTACCCCTACACCCGCCGCGTGGGCAACCTGCTATTTCTGTCGGGCGTGGGCCCGCGGCAGCGCGGCCAGAACGGCATTCCCGGCGTCGAGGTCGACGAGGACGGCAACGTGCTGCAATACGACTTCGAGAGCCAGTGCCACGCCGTGTTTCAGAACGTGCGCTACATCCTGGAAGAAGCTGGCGCCAAGTGGGACGACCTGGTGGACGTCACCGTGTTTCTCACCAACATGAAGGACGACTTTCCGGTGTACAACCGCCTCTACGCCGAGTACTTCGCCACGGCCCAGCCCTGCCGCACCACCCTCGAAATCAATTGCCTGCCCACGCCCATTGCCATCGAGCTGAAGTGCATTGCGGCTTTGTCGCATTAATCAGGCTTTGACGGGACGGAGCGCAACCGCCGCGCTGCTTTTCCGGTTAAGAGGCGAATGTACATTCGTAAAAACCTCCGGTGGAACGTAGTTTGGCACCTTACCTGGCGCAGCCTGCTCATCTTCATCGTCTACAATACCCTGGTCTGCTTGCTCTACGGGCCGCTCAACGTGCACGTGCTCGACATTCCGTGGCAGCCCGTGGCGCTGCTGGGCACGGCTGTGGCGTTCTACATCGGCTTTAAAAGCAACGGCTCCTACGACCGGTTCTGGGAAGGCCGGCAGCTGTGGGGCAGCATCGTGAACACCAGCCGGGTCTGGGCCATTCGGGTGTTCGATTTCGTGCACCCCGAAGGCAACGCCGACCCCGACGCCCAGCCCGAGCTGGCTGCCCTGCACCGCCGCCTGGCCTACCGGCAAGTGGCGTGGTGCAACGCCCTGCGCCTGCACCTGCGCCGCCAGACTGCCGAGCTGTGGGACACCGAAGTAGCGCCCTTCCTGCCCGCCGCCGAGGCTGCCCAAGCCAAAGCCCTTAGCAACCCGCCCACCCACCTGCTGCGCCGCCAAAGCGTCGAGCTGCGCGAGCTGGCCGAGCGCGGCCTGCTCACCGAGTTTCGCCAGGTGGCCCTCATGCAAACCATTCAGGACTTGTTCAACGCGCAGGGCGGCTGCGAGCGCATCAAAAACACGCCATTTCCGCGGCAGTTCGCGTTTTTCAGCTTCGCATTTGTCTGGATATTCGCCGCCATTCTGCCGCTGGGCCTGGTAGAGGAGTTCGACCACCGCGTGGCCCTGGGCCAGTACCACGTGTGGCTGATGGTGCCGTTTTCGACGCTGGTTTCGTGGGTGTTCAACGTCATCGAAGTGGTGGGCCACACCAGCGAAAACCCCTTCGAAAACGACATCTACGACGTGCCCATGACGACCATCTGCCGCAGCATCGAAATCGACATCCGCGAGCTGCTGCAGGAAACCGAACTGCCCCCCAAGATTGAAGCCGTGGACGACGTGCTGTATTAAGGTCGTCGGTCGGATAAGAACTTAAAATTAAAAAGGGCCGTCATGCTGAGCGCAGTCGAAGCATCTCTACCGCAAGAGTAAATAATTACTTGTGAGGTAAAGATGCTTTGACTGCGCTCAGCATGACGGCCCTTTTTGCGTCAGCTTCTATAGTCTATTTCACCACTTCCACCCAGCTCTTGTATTCCTGGCGGCGGCCGGCGCAGTCGGCGTATTCTACCTGATAGTAATACATGCCGGCGCTGTTGTCTTCGGCCTTCCAGCCCTTGGCGGCGTCGTAGCCTTCGTACACCTTGCGGCCCCAGCGGTTGAACACGCGGATGTGATAGCCCGACACGTCGCTGATGGTGAGCTTCAGCTCGTCGTTTTTAGTGTCGCCGTTGGGCGTAAGCACGTTAGGGAAGACGGGCAGCGCGTCGCTTTTCACGGTGAGGCTGGCCGTGGCCGTAGCCTGGCAGGCACCGCTGCTGGTGTAGGTCACGGTGTAGTTGCCGGCCGAGGAGTTGCCCAGGTCAATGGCGCCCGTGCTGGGGTTGAGCGACAGCCCGGCCGTGCTCGTGAACGTGCCACCCTGCGGCGAGAAGGTGGGCGCGCCGGTGGTGCCCACGCGGCAGAACGACGAACCGGGGTAAGCCAACGCAGCCACCGTGCGCACCAGCGTGATGGACGTGGTGCCCACGGCCTGGCAGGAGTTCGGAATGGTGTACGTCACCGTATAGGTGCCCGGCGTGGAGGCCGTCAGGTTCACGGCGCCGGTGGTGGCGTTGAGCACCAGGCCCGTGGTGCTCGTGAACGTGCCGCCCGTGGGGGTGAAGGACGTGGGCAAAGCCGTTTGGACGGGGCCGGTGGCCAGCCCCTGGCAGAAGGGGCCCGGTGCGTAGGCCACCGTGGCCACGCTGGGCGGCACGGTCACGCTCACCGCCGTCGAGTTGCTCGACTGCAGGCGGCAGGTCACCACGGCCCGGTACTGGGTCGATACGGTAGGGTTGGCGGTATAGATGGCCGTGGTGGCGCCCGAAATGTTGGCGAACGTGGTGCCGCCGTCCGTCGAGACCTGCCACTGGTAGGTGATGCCGCCCGTATTCGACGCGCCCACCAAGCCCAGCCCAACCGGCTGGCCGGGGCATACGCTGGTGGCGCTGGCAATGGCCGTGCCACCCAGCGGCACGCCCAGGCAGTTGGAACCCAGGCTGATGCCCATCACGTTGAGCACCGGGTCGGTGGACGTTTTCGTCACGCTCACGCTTTGCACCGACCGGCTGTAGTTCGCCACGCTCAGCGTCAGGCGCACTTCGTAGATGCGCGGGTCGTTGGCCGGGTTGTCAATCACGTCGTCGGGCCGGTTCACGCGGCTGCCCACGATGATGGCCGGCGTAATGGTGCCGCCGAACCAGTCGGGCACCACGATGTTGTTGAACGTCTGGCTGGTGCCATCGGTGAAAGTCACGACGAACGTTTTACCGACGGTGCTGCCGTTGCCCTCGGTAGCCAGTACCATCACCTCGCTGCATGGCTGCGGGTTGGTGAGGGTGAGCGTGCCCGAACTGGCGCCGTCGATGCGCAGCGAGTTGTTGCCATTGAAGGGGCCCATCTGGTAGGTGAGGCCCGGCGTGCTGATGCTGGTGATGAGGCCCGACTGCGGCAAGCCGCGGGTGGGGCGCTGGCCGGCGGGGTTCTGGTAATTGGTGGTGGCAAAGCACCAGCGCACCGCGGAGTTGCCGCGGTCCACGGTGTTGGTGGTTTGGCTGGCCACCGTGCCGGGGCCCCCGGTGGCGGTGCCTTCGGCCACCACGTCGGCGGTGTAGCCGGTCACGGCTGCGGGTACGTACACGGTTTGCGCCCGGGCGGTGCGCAATGCCCCCGGACTCAGCAGCGCGAGCAAGAGGGCCAGATGCGTAATTTTTGTTCTCATTGGGTGATGAGGGGGTGAAAAAATGAAGGGGTGGTGAAGAAAGAGAGGTAAAAAGTCGCTTACTGCGGGCAAATTAGCCACAATAAACGTTTAAGCAGCGACAATTTTCATGCCCGCATTCAGATTCGGCGATGGCAAGGCCTGCGAAAGAGACAGATTTTTTTGCGCCCCCCCGGGTTTCGTGCGGCGTTATGCCCTTCAGGCTTGGGAAACCCCGTTTCTGGCCGTCTGCCGGCTGAGCGTCACTTATCGCCGCCCTTCAGCCAAGCGTAGCAAGGAAGCGCATCTTTTCCTGCCGCCCGGCCCGATTGGGCCCGCGCATCCGGCGCCGGCGCCGCGCCGTGGCCTGGTCGTGCGTTCGGGCGGGAACCTTGCACCGGCAAATTGCTCGGGATGGGGCCGGAGCGAAAAGGAAAGCGTGCGCCACCGTTTTCAGTCGCGCTACTTCGGTGCGAATACTTGCCTATTTTTGACAATGAACCACCTCTTCCAACTGCTCCGCCCGCCGCTGCGGCCCAGGTTGCTGCTGTACCTGCTGCTGCTGGAGTGCCTGTGGGGCGGCTGCAAGCAGCCTTCGCCCGAGCCGCCGGCATCGGAAGCCAATATCAGCCCGCTGCCCGCGCTGTCGGCCCGCGATGCGGTGCTGTACGAGGTATTCGTGCCCGATTTCAGCGCGGCCGGCACTTTTGACGGGATGCTGCCGCGGCTCGATTCCTTACAAAAGCTGGGCGTGAACACGCTCTGGCTGATGCCGCTGCATCCCACGCATAACTCGCCCTACGCCGTGGACGACTACGGCGCCGTGAACCGCGAGCTGGGCGACCTGGCCGCCTTTGACCGGCTTGTGGCCGCTGCCCACCAGCGCGGCTTGCGCGTGTTGCTCGACTGGGTGGCCAACCACACCTCGTACTACCACCCCTGGGTTCAGCAGCACCCCGACTGGTACACCCGCGACGCCAACGGCCAAATCGTGCACCCCAACCCGCAGTGGACTGACGTGGCCGACCTCAACTACAACCGCCCGGAACTGCGCCAGGCCATGACGGCCGCCATGAAAACCTGGGTGACTGGGCACGCCATCGACGGCTTCCGCTGCGACGCGGCCGACCTCGTGCCCGACGACTACTGGCAGGCGGCCATCGCGGAGCTGCGCCAGGCCAACCCCAACCTGTTTTTTCTCGCCGAAGGCAGCCAGACCAGCCACTACGCCGCCGGCTTCCAGCTCACCTTCGGCTGGGATTTCTATAATGCCCTGCAACGCGTGGTCATCAACCAGGCCCCGACGGCCACGCTGGCCGCCGCCCACGCCGCCGAGCTGCAGAACGTGCCCGCCGGCAGCTACCGCCTGCGCTTCACCACCAACCACGACGAGGTGCAGCAGGGCACGCCGGCCGCGCGCTTCGGCAGCGAAGCCGCCGCCCGCGCCGCCTATGTGGCCACGCTGGCCTTCGGGGCCGCGCCGCTCCTCTACAACGGCCAGGAGGCCGGCGACCCGGCCCAGCTCAACAGCCCCACCCGCACGCCCATTCGCTGGAATAACGACCCCACGGCGGGCCCTTTCTACCGCGGTTTGCTGCGCGTATACAACGACCAGCCGGCCCTGCGCTACGGCTTGGTTGAGTATTTCGACCAGGCACCCGGCGCCGTGGTAGTGCGCCACCGCTTGGGCGCGCAGGAAGTGCTGGTGCTGGTGAACCTGCGCAGCAGCGCCGTTTCGGTGCCGCTGCCTGCCGTGTCGCAAGGCGCGGCCTGGACCAATTCGCTGACCAGAACGGCTGTGGGCAGCCCCGCCGCCGTGCCGCTGGCCGCCTACGGCTACGCGGTGTGGCAGCGCTGAAACGGGCAGATGCATAAGCCCCGCCGGGCAACTGCGGCGGGCGGCGTGCGTAGTTTTGGGGTAATGAAAGCCTTGTTGACCACCCGAGGAAAAAGCTGGATTGGCCGTAGCAGCGTGGCGCTGGCGCTGATGACGGCGCTGCCCGCCTGCCAGGCCGACCAGCAACGCCTCGCCCAGCTCGAAGCCGTCCAGCAGCAGCAGGCCCGCGAGCTGGCCACCCTGCGCCAGCAACTGGCCGAAAAAGAAGAAGAAGTGGCCCAGCTCGAAACCTGCGTCGATGACCTGGAAAGCGCCGTGTATGAGGACGAGGGCGACTCCGCCGCCTATGACGACGAGGACGGCCGGCCGAACACGACGACGCTTTGAGTTAAGAGTTTCATAAACGGTCATGCTGAGCGCAGTCGAAGCATCTCTGCCGCAGCAGTAAATCCGGTCGATTGGGTTAGTTGCGCGGTAGAGATGCTTCGACTGCGCTCAGCATGACCGTTCTGCTAACTTTTAACTGGAATAACCCATTTGCCCCGGCTTCCCGTTTATTCGCAGCCAGTCCGCCGCTTCTCCGAATGAACACCTACTCCCGCCGCCTTCGCTATTTTTTTTCCGGGCAGCACTTTTCCGATGGGGTCCGCACCACGGTGGCCATCCTGCTGCCGGCGCTGCTGCTGGCCCAGTGGGGGCATTTTGACCTTGGCCTCACCGTCTCGACCGGCGCCGTGTGCGTGAGCGTGACCGACACGCCCGGCCCGGCCGCGCACCGCCGCAACGGCATGCTGGCCGCCCTGGCCATGGTGCTCGTCACGTCGCTGCTCACCAGCGTGGCGGCCACCAGCGTGTGGCTGCTGGGGCTCGAAGTGGGCGTGCTCAGCTTCGGCTGCACCATGCTGCTGGTGTGGGGGGCGCGGGCCGGGGCGGTGGGCACCGCCGGCCTGCTCAACGTAGTGCTGATGCTGGCCCACCCGCCCACCCTGGCCCAGGCGCTGCCCCACGCGGGCCTGCTGCTGCTGGGCGGCCTCTGGTACGCGGGGCTGGCCATGGTGACGTATCAGGTGCGGCCCTACCGGCCGGCGCAGCAGGCGCTGGGCGAATGCATTCACGCCGTGGCCCGTTTTCTGGAGCTGAAAGCCAAGTTCTACAACCCGGCCACAGCCCTCGACTCCGACTACCGCGAGCTGGTGGCCCAGCAGGTGGTGGTGAACGAAAAGCAGGAGGCCGTGCGCGACATCCTGTTCCGCACCCGCCAGATTGTGAACGAAACCACCAGCACCGGCCGCCGCCTGGTGCTCACCTTCGTCGAAACCGTGGACATGTACGAGCGGGTAACGGCTGGCTACTACGACTACGCCGCCGTGCGCGACAGCTTCGGCCGCAGCGGGGTACTGCCCTACATCTCCACCCTCATCCGCCACATCGCCACCGAACTCGACCACCTCGGCGTCGCCATTCAGGCCAACCGCCCCTACGACGGCGTCGGCCCCGACCTCAGCGACGAGTGGATGCGCCTGCAAGCCCGCATCAGCGCCCTCGACACCGACGCCGAAGGCAATACGCGGGTGCTGAAGAAAATATTGGTCAACCTGCGCGACATCATCCGGCGCGTGGGCAACATCCGGCGCTATTTCGACGAGAGCCTGGCGCCCGCCAACGTGCCCAGCCGCGCCGCCGAGCACACCCGCTTCGTGGCCCACCAGGAAATCGAAGCCCAGGCCCTGAGCCAGAATTTTACGCTCAAATCGGGCGTGTTTCGCCACTCCGTGCGCATGACGCTGGCCTGCCTCGTGGCCTTCGCCATCGCCGAAGGCCTCTGGCACGGCCAGCACAACTACTGGATTCTGATGACCGTGACCATCATGCTCAAGCCCGGCTTCAGCCTCACGCGCCAGCGCAACCAAGAGCGCATCATCGGCACGCTGGCGGGCGGGGCGCTGGGGGCCGCCATTCTGTGGCTGGTGCCCTGGACGGAGGTGCGTTTCGGCGTGCTGGTGGTGTTTATGATAATGGCCTACAGCTTTCAGCGCACGGTGTACCTGGCCACGGTCATTTTCCTCACAGCTTACCTGCTCATCATGTTCAGTTTCCTGGGGCTGAGTTATATCGGCGTGGCCGAGGAGCGCATCACCGACACGCTTATTGGCTGCGCCATTGCGTTTTCGGCGGGCTATTTCCTGTTTCCCAGTTGGGAATCGGAGCAGCTGACCGACTACATGGCCGCCGCCCTGCGCGCTAACCTGGCCTACCTGCGCCAGCTGGCCAACCGTCTGGCCGGCCGCCCGCTGCCGCCCCACGAGTACCGCCTGCTGCGCAAGAATGTGTACGTGAGCGAGGCCAACCTGGCGGCGGCCTTCCAGCGCATGCTCACCGAGCCCAAAAGCAAGCAGCACCACCCCACCGAAACCCACGAATTCGTGGTGCTGAACCACATTCTCTCGTCCAACATCGCCGCCCTCACCGGTACCCTGCGCGAGGCCGCGCCCGCCGTGCCGCCCTTTGCCGCCGAGGGCCGCCGCGCCCTCAACAGCGCCGCCACCGCCCTCCAGAAAAGCCTGAGTTGCATCGCGCCCGCCGCCACCGAGCCCAGCCCCGAGCTGCCGCCCACCGCGCCCGACGTGCCCGCCGATGCCGATGACAAATCACTGCTGGAGCAACTGACATTTCTGCAGAAGGTGAGCGGGGATATCGGGAAGATTACGGAGGTGCTGGTGAAGTAGTCACCTGTCCTTGCAATGGCAGACGGGCCCAACCTCCCCTCAGCACGGCAAGCTCACCACCACCCGCGTGCCCACTGCCGGCGTTTCGATGCGGACGGTGCCGCCCAGGTAGGCGGCGCGGGTGCGCACGCCGCGCAGGCCGATGCCGGTGGTGGGGGAGTCCTCGCCGCGCCCGAAGCCGCGGCCATCGTCCTGCACGCACAGCTCCAGGGCGGCCAGCCGGCGGCGCAGCTGCACCTGCACATGATGGGCCTGGGCGTGGCGCACGGCGTTGTTGAGCAGCTCGGCCACAATGCGGTAGGCGGCCGATTGCACGGCGGAAGGCAGGTTGTCCAACTCACCTTCGAACTGAGTCGTCACGTGCGGCGTCCCGTTCAGGTTGAAGGCGTCGCAAAGGGCTGCCAGGGAGGTACTGAGCCGGTTGGTGCCCGGCGCGGTGGGCAGCAGCGCGTGGCTGAGCTGGCGCACCTGCCCGTAGAGCTGGCCCAGAATTTCCTCCGTCAGCAGGCCGATGGTGGCGGCGTTGGGGGCGGCGGCTAGGGCGTCGCGCACGGCGTTGCTTTGCCAGGCCATGTGCAGTGCGGCCAGGTTGGGGCCGAGGGCGTCGTGCAGCTCGCGGGCCAGCTGCTCGCGCTCGGCATCCTGAGCGGCAATGAGGCGGGCGCCTTCGTCGTTGCGCTGCTGCAGGCGGCGGATGCGCAGCTGGGCATTCTGGCGCAGCGTGTGGCGGAAGCGGCCGGTAAGCAGCGCACTCAGCACCAAAAGCTCAGCGAAGAGCCCCCAGGCCAGTGTGTTGGGATAAACGGGGTTGAAGCTCGACAGGCCCAGATGATTCAGCCAAAACACGCCGTAGCCCACAAAAAAGAACAGGTACGTCAGCGCATAGTAGGCTGCCAGCCGTTGCCGGTGCCGCGTCAGAAAGGCCGAAATCAGCGTCACCCAGCCGTAGCCGAACACCAGCACCATCAGCAGCTCGCGGCCCCAGTTCAGGGCTTCTACCAGCGGCAGGCTGTGGCGCACGGCCCATGGAAACAGCGCCGCATACCCGGCCACCAGCACCACGGCCGCGCCCGCCAGCCAGATGCCGGTTTGGTGGAGCCGGCGCCGCTGCGGCAGCCTTAAAAACAGCAGCATGATGCGAATGCCCGCCGCCCCGGCCAGAATCATAAAATTATACTGGCCCACCGACCACAGCAGCTGGTAGAGCCACGTGGGCAGCAGCATGGCATCCAAGCCGTCTTCCATCATCAAAAACAGCGTCACGGCCACCACGTAGGCCACGTACCACAGATGAATCCGGTCGCGCAGAAAAGCAAACAGCACCAGGTTGAACAAGGCGCTGCTCAGGTAAAAACCCAGCAGCCACACCCAGTGCCGCTCAAACGGAAAGCCCATTTCCCAAGCCAGAAAGTGCTCGGCCGTTTCGATGTACGTGGGCAGATAAACGCCGCCGGTATGCACGTCAATCCGCAGCAGCAGCACGGCCGACTCGCCGGCCCCCAGCTCGAACGGGAAGCTGAGCGAGCGGGCCGGAAACTGCCGCTCGGCCGCCGGCACCCACGAGCTGGCGGCACCCAGGTGGGCAAACGTCGTTTCGCCCGCGCGCCGGCAATACAGGGCGGCGCTGTCGGCAAAGTTGAAAATGCTCCACAGATAGCGCAGGCGCCGAGCCTCCGTGTTGCGCACCGGCAGGCGCAGCCACACGCGCTGGTGCATCAGGCCCAGGTTCAGGGTTTTGTGCCAGGGGCCGGGGCGGAAGCGGCCGGCGCGCCACTGGGCTTCGGCATGCTCCGGGTCGGGCGCCGGGCCGAAGGGCTCGGTGTAGTAGCGGTAGGCTTCGGAAACGTGGGCGCCTTTGGGGTCTTTTAGCAGCAGGGTGTCGCGGAAGGGATGCGACGGTTCTGCGGCATGCGCTTGCCCACCTATCAGCCTAACCAGCGTTAATACCGCGAATAGAAAAAAGCGCATAGGCGAATAGTCAAGCACATTAGTGCCGGCAAGTAACTATTATTCCATTAAAAACTCACTTTTTATAATGTAAAAATCCAGCAGCTCACCAGCCGGAATTCGGGCGGTGAGCTGCTGGATTTATGGGTTAGTGCTCTATGGAGCCGGTTATTTCGATGCCTGCCCCCCAGGCTTCAGCGTGCGGCCTAGCCAGTCGAAAAACACCCGCTGCCACAGGATGGCGTTCTGCGGCTTCAGCACCCAGTGGCCCTCGTTGGGCAGGTACAGAAAGCGGCTCGGGATGCCGCGCAACTGCGCCGTGCCAAACGCCTCCATGGCCTGCCCCTCCGGTACCCGGAAATCCTTGCCGCCCGTGATGACCAGAATGGGTGTGTCCCATTTGCCCACAAACTGCTGGGGGTTAAACTCCTGGTACGACTTGTTGGGCGTAGCATCCCAGGGCGCGCCGCCCATGTCGTGCTTGGCAAAGAACATTTCCTCGGTGCTGGGGTACCAGCTGGTGAGGTTGAA
The DNA here is from genome assembly GCF_030580955.1 of Hymenobacter convexus. Lineage (GTDB taxonomy): Bacteria > Bacteroidota > Bacteroidia > Cytophagales > Hymenobacteraceae > Hymenobacter. Next base: position 805,880 of record NZ_JAUQON010000001.1, read on the forward strand.
GAGGCCGTCGTGGGCGATGAAGGTCTTGAAGCGGCCCTCGTGGTGGCCGGCCAGGTAGTACACCGAGTAGCCGCCGTAGGAGGCGCCCACGCAGCCGCGCCGGTCCTTATCCACGTATGGTTCCTTGCTCACGTCATCAATCGCCGAGAGGTAGTCCCGAATGGGCTGGCCGCCCCAGTCGCCCGAAATGGCGTCGTTCCACTCGCGGCCGAAGCCGGGCAGCCCGCGCCGGTTGGGCGCCACCACAATGTAGCCGTTGGCCGCCATCAGCTGGAAATTCCAGCGGTAGCTCTGGCTCTGGGTGATAGGGCTTTGCGGCCCGCCCTGGCAGTAGAGCAGTGTGGGATATTTCTTGCTGGCGTCGAAATCGGGCGGGTAAACGACGTACACCTGCATCTGCTTGCCGTCGGTGGTGGCCACGCGGCGGTCTTCCACCTTGCCCATTTTGATGCCGGCCAGCTCCTGCTGGTTGATGGTGGTGAGCGGCGTTTCCTTGCCGGTTTTCAGGTCGAGCCGCACGATATCGGCAAACGATGAAAGCGTGGTGCGGTTGGCCACCGCCTGGTCGCGGCCCACCAATTCAAACGCGTTGTAATTCTGCGCGCCATTGGTAATCTGGCGGATTTTACCGCCCTTACTGGGCACCGAAAACAGCTGCTCGGCGCCCGTCACCACGGCCACGAAGTAGATGGTTTTTCCATCGGCGCTCCAGCGCAAGTTGGCCGCGCTCAGCTCCGAGCCTTTGGTGATGTCGACGCGCTTTTTGCTGGCGAAATCGTACACCATGATGCCGTTGCGGTCCGACTCGAAGCCGGGCGTGGCCATGCTCAGCCAGGCCACCTGCTTGCCATCGGGCGAGAAAGCGGGCTCGGTGTCGTAGCCGCCCAAGCCCTCGCTCAGATTCACGGTTTGGGCGTTATGGATGTCGTAGAGGTAGATGTCGGAGTTCGTGCTTTCGGCCTCGGCCTTGCCCGTGAGCTTGCGGCTGGTGTAGGCAATGCGGTAGCCATCGGGCGAAAACGCCAGCTGCTCCGAGCCGCCGTCGGGCATCAGCGGCGAGTCGAATTTCTCGCCGGGCATCAGGTCCTTGCCGTAGCCTTCGGGCTTGCCATCGGCCCCGATGGGCTGGAAGAAGACGTGGCTGGCGAGGTGGTCGTCCCACACGTTCCAGTGACGGTAGTTCAGGTCGTCAATGACTTTGGCGTCGGCCTTGGGCAGGTCCGGAAACAGGTCCAGCGTGCTCGGGCTCGACTTCACGTCCTGCGTGTAGAGGATGAAATTGGCCTTCGGCGCGTATTTCAGGTTGCTCAGGCCCTGGTCGGGGAAGTCGCTGAGCCTGGTTTTGCCGGAGCCGTCGGCACTCATCACGTAGAGCTGGTCGGTGCCGCCTTCGCCTGAGATGAACGTGAGCTTGCCATCGGGCCGCCAGTTCAGGGTGTTTTCGGAGCCGGGCGTGTCGGTGAGCTTCTTCGGCTGCCCGCTGGCCACGGGCACCGTCCAGATGTCGGCGTTGCCTTTGTTGTCGGCCACGCTGTATTTGGTCACGGTGTAGGCCACGGTTTTGCCGTCGGGCGACACCTGCATTTCGCCCAGGCGGCCCAGCTGCCAGAGCTTTTCGGGCGTGAGCACGGTGGACGGTGGGGGAGGGGTTTGGGCGGCCGCCGCGAGTGGGAGCAAAGCCAGCGCGCCAAGAAAGAGCTTGTTCATGCCCGAAAATTACGGACGGCCACCGCATCGCCGCCAAGAGAGGTGTGGCATAAAGTATATAAATTTTTACTATTTATAGATTAAGTTTATGCTGAACTCTTTTCTCTGGACTCACCATGCACACAATGACTTTCCGTTTACTGGTGGCTGCCGGCCTGTTTATGTCCGCGCTGGCGGCCCGGGCGCAGCAGCCCGCCAGCCCCGCGCCCGCCAAGCGCAGCCTGCCGCCCATTCCCGGCCTCGGGCCCGAGCCGGTGCTGCCCGCCAACCCCACCGCCGCCCAGCTAGCCGAGCACAAGCGCCTGCTGGCCGAGCGAACCCGCATTCGCTGGAACTACATCCTCACCGATTCGCTGATGCGCGCGCGCACCCTCAACGAAAAGCCCAATGCGCTGCTGGTCGAAACCGTGCAGGGCTTGGAGCCCGGCACGGCCCTCGACGCCGACATGGGCGAGGGCCGCAATGCCATCTACCTGGCCCAGATGGGCTGGCAGGTGACGGGCGTCGACGTGGCCGAAAAAGCCCTGGCTTACGCCCAGGCCCGGGCCAAAAAGCTGGGCGTGCCCCTCACCACCGAAGTGGCCGACATGGCCAAATACGACTGGGGTACCAACAAATGGGACCTCATCGTGCTGAGCTACGCCGGTGGCCGCGACTATGCCGCCCACGTGAAAAAAGCCCTAAAACCCGGCGGCATCGTGGTGCTAGAAGCCTTCCACATGGATGCCACCGAGAAAATACAGGTGGTGGACGGCGACTACCGCGTCTTCTTCAAAACCGACGAACTGCCAAAACTTTACCAGGCCGCCGGCCTCAAAATCGTGCGCTACGAAGAACCCATCGGCACCGCCGATTTCACCAAGCAGCAACTTCGGCTGGTAAAAATGGTGGCCCAGAAACCCCAGTAGCCGATGCCGAAGAATGAGAACGTCATGTCGAGCTTGCCTCTGTCATCCTGAGCGGAGCGAAGGACCTTATCACGTTCGCATTAGCTGAGTTACTGCCAAATGTTCTTCGGTGAGAAGGTCTTTCGCTCCGCTCAGGATAACAGAAGGCGCACTCGAAATGTCTCGGCAAGCTCGACATGACCGGCTAAACCCTACAACCCTTTCAATGCAAAAAAGGAAGGCCCGCCAACTCAGTTGGCGAGCCTTGCTTCTGTGGGGAAACAGCCACTTGCGGGCGCATAAGCGCCGGAAAAGTTACTTGCTGGCCTTTTTACGGCCCGAGCCGCCGGGAAGTTTCCCGCCGCCGTCTTGTTTGTTCACCGTGGCCCAGGCGCGGGCCTCGGCTTCTTCTTCCGACAGGCCCTTCTTCTCGTAGCTTTCTTCGATGTGCTCGGCCTGGCGCTTCTGCTTGTCGGTGTATTTCGACTTATCTCCCTGTGACATGGCGGTGATGGACTGAAAGGTGGAAAGGAAACGGCCCGCAGCGCCGGGCCACGCGGGTTTTTACGAAGGCCGCCGGTGAGGAGTTAGGTGGAGCTTACTATCTTCGTCCCGGTTCTGGCCATTCTAAAATCAATTCATGCGCCACGTCGCCGACATTCCGCACCCCGCCGTCAAAATCACGCTGCTGGCCTGGAACGGCAAGTTTCTGCTGAAGCTGGAGCAAGGCAACCTCGAGCAAACCTATAAAGTGGCCGAGCTCGACCTGCTCACCGGCTCCGACGCCGAAGCCCGCGAGTTGCTCGACGACGAGTTTCTGGCCGCCGCCATTGCCCGCTTCCAAGCCATGCGCGCCGACCTGCAGGCCGCCTTCGACCGCCACGAGCTGCGCTAGTTGCGCCGCCCCTCACCCCACCTTTCCCATGCAAAAAATCCATCTCCTCCTGCTACTCCTGGCCGGCTGGCTGGCGCCCGCCCTCGCCACGGCCCAGCTCTACGACGTGCGCCCTGGCGAGGTGAACTACAACAAGAAAGCCCGCCCCGCCCTCAAGGTGCAGGTCGATGGCAGGGCCACCGACGTGCGCGAATTCCTGCAGGATTGGATGAAATCGAGCTACAACGTAAAATTCAAAACCGGCGGTGTGCTGGGCATGGGCAAAAGCGACGTGCTGATGGCCAAGCAAACGCCCGCCAGCACGGTTTCGGGCAAGCTTGTCGACCTTTATGCCACCATCGTAGCCCCGTCCGATTCGGTGTCGGAAGTCATGATTTTCGGTGGGTTTGATGACAATACCTTCTTCGACCCCAGCAGCACCAAAACCGAGTACGAAGCCCTGCGCGCCATGACGCAAAACTTCGCGGGCGCCGTACGCCTCAAGGCCTACCGCGACATGATTGCCGAAGCCGAGAAGAAGCTCAAAGCCACCGAAAAGGAAAAAGAGCGCCTCGAGAAAGAGCAGGCCGCCCTCAAAAGCAACACCGAAGCCAACTTGGCCCGCATCGAAGAGTTGAAGAAAAAGAACATCGAAAACCTGGTGCAGGCCCGCGCCGACTCCGCGGCCCAAATCAAAAACAAGGTGCTGCTCGACGACAGCCGCCTACGCCTGCAGCGCCGCCGCGACCGCCTCTCGGCCCTCGACCGCAAAAACTAGCCCCGCCCCCGGCCGTATTCAGGTCCATGGATAACCCCAATTCCTCGCCCCTCGACACCCTGCGCCAGCTCAAGGAAATGCTCGATGCCGGCGCCCTCACGCCCACCGAGTTCGAAGCCCTGAAGCAGCGCCTCGTGTTTCACGATGGCGCTACTGCGTCGGCAGCCCCCACTGCGCCGGCGCCGGCCGACGCTGTGCCCGAGGCCCCCGTCGTGCTGCCGCCAGCCCCGGTTGCGGAAACGCCTTCGCCGATGTTTGAAGACCTCGGTTCGGTAGCCCTGCCCGTCGAGCAACCCGCCCCAGGTTCTTTCGCGCCAGCCATCGAATCGGAGTCTGCGCCCGAAGAACCCGCTTTCATCCCGCCCGCCGTGCGCCGTGCTCTCGCAGCCGAAGGCGCGGCGGCAACTCCTGCGCTGCCTCCACCTACGGCCCCATCCCCGGGGCTTGCCGCCGCCGATGCGGGCTACGTGGCCGACGAATTCCCCGAAGGCGCGGCCCCAGCAGCTCGCAGCCCGCTGGCGCTCATTCTGTCCATCGGCGGCTTGCTGGCCCTGCTCGGGCTGGTGCTGTACCTCTCGCTCAACCGCCAGCCCTCGGAGCGCCTGTCCAGCACCAGCCTCACGCCCGCTGATACGCTGGCCGCGCCCATCGAAACCGGCCCGCAGGCCGAGCAAATGGTCCAGCCTGTTGCCGTGCCCGAAACCATCCGCCTAGCGCCCACCAATCCGGCCCCGGCGTTGCCGACCCGCCCCGCCCCGGTAGTACGCGACTCGGTAGTTGCGCCAGCACCTTCCTCAGTTGCCGATTCAGCTGCCAACCAATAGAAGCCATTTGCCACTGCCGAGGTTGAGCTGATTTGTCTCAACACGCGCATCTAACGGCCGTATGTAAAGCCTCAACCTATTCAGGTTGGGGCTTTTTCCTTTCTATTACATCTGTTCTTTTATGTTTGCTCACCGACTTTTCACCCTTGGCAGTGCCGCCGCGCTGGCGGCTGCTAGCTTGCTGGGCAGCTGTTCGTCGCCCTCCGGCAATGCCGACACAGCTGCTAACGGCGCTGCTGGGGCTGCCACCGCCGATTCATCAACGGCTAATTCAGCTGTTACTCCCACCAACTCGCCCCTCCAAGTCGTGGCCGAATTTAACGACCCTCAGATGGTGGGCGTGGCCGTGGCGCCCGGCGGGCAGGTGTTCGCCTGCTTTCCGCGCTGGGACTGGAATCCGTCGTTCCCCATCGCTAAAGTCGGCTCGAACAGCACCCTCACGCCCTATCCCAACGCCAGCTGGTGCACTTGGAACGACTCCGTAAAATCGGAGCCGCTCAAGCACTGGATTTGCCCGCAAAGTGTGTTCGCCGATAAGTCCGGTATGGTCTGGGTGCTCGACCCGGCTTCGCCCGGCCTGAAATTTACCGTGCCCGGCGGCCCCAAGCTGGTCAAAACCGACCCCAAAACCGGCCAGGTTCTGCTCACCATTCCCTTCTCGGAGAGCGTAGCCCCGCGCAAGTCCTACCTCAACGACGTGCGCATCGACCTGCAGAACAACTACGCTTACATGACCGAATCGGGGATAGGCGCCTTGGTTGTCACCGATTTGAAAACGCTGAAATCGCGTCGCCTGCTGGCTAACCATCCGTCTACCAAAGCCGTGAAAGGCCTTGTCATCAAAGCCGAAGGCCACCCCATGCTCGACCTGCAGGGCAAACCCGCCCAGTTCAACGCCGACGGCATCGCTTTGAGCACCGACAACGCCTACCTCTACTACTGCCCACTCACCGGCCACACCCTCTACCGCATCAAAACCGCTGCCCTGCGCGACGCCGCCCTTACGGAAGCTCAACTGGGCCAGCAGGTCGAAACCGTGGGCGAAATTCCCGGCACCGACGGCCTCGAAATCGACGCTGCCAACAACGTCTACCTCACGTCCTTCGAGCAAAGTGCCCTACTGCGCCGCACCCCGGCCGGCAAAATCGAAACCTTGGTGAAGGACCCCGGCCTGCAATGGCCCGATACCTACAGCTTCGGCGCCGACGGCACGCTGTACGTCACCAATTCCGCCATCCACAAAACCCCCAACTGGAATAAAGGCGTCGGTCAGCCCCGCCAGCCCTTCCGCATCTTCAAAATGGCCCTGCCCAAATAGGCATGGCCACCTGCCAAACAAAAAAGCCGCTCCATTATGGAGCGGCTTTTTTGTTGTGCTTATATGATTGATAATAAGTTATAAAGAAGGCGACGCTTACAACTGCGCGACCTTTTGAATCTTTACGCCCTTGGTGAAAATGTCGAGTTTCTCGCTTGGGTGCGCCAGAATGTCCATGCAGTGGCGGTGGCGGCGGTTCATGGTGTCGTGCACCGTATAAACGCCATCAAGCTCGGGCGAGATGCCGCGGACGCGCACCTTGTCGCCGTAGTCAAAAATGCCGCCCCATTGCTTCAGCAAGTCTCGGGAAAGCGCCATCCAGTGCTTTTTGGTCCCGTAGTGGCGTTTAATGCGGGAGTTGTCGGCCGTTACAAAAGGCTCGTCGTCCGTTTGGCTGGGCACCGCTTCGTATATCGTGGCCGTCACGGTATAGGTAAGGCTGCGGGCTGCTGTTTTTTTCGCTTTCGCTGCGCCCGCCAGCGCTACGCGGCGGCTTTCTCCCCGGGATGCGATAAACGCGTGCATTCCGGATACTGTGTTGAGTGGAGCAGCGCTGAAAAGAGGCGCTGCAAGTGTAGAAACTGCTAAGAATGCTTCTATAAATAGCCGTGCATTATACATCTAATATGGGTTCATCCAGCCGCCATTCCAGCCCGGCAGTATAGGCAAAACCCTGCTTTCTAGGCAAGGGGGAAAAGTAGAACGGGAAAAGGCAGCTATAAGTTTGCTAAAAATAAATTATCCAATTGCTAAAGGCTTTAGAAGGGGCTAAGGGTACATATATAGTAAAAACTTTATAGAAAAAGCACGAGTTAGCTATCCAGTTCCGAACTAGGGCTGCTACTCAAGGCAGCTTTCAGTCCTGACCAGTTGGTCGTGATACGCGTAAGAGCAAATCCGTACATCCCGCGAAATGTGATAAATTGACCACGCAAGCACCTCATTTAGTAAGATGAGTGCGAATGAATTTGGTTGATTGTCAATTTTATTCGTGAAACCGAATGTAGGTTTTTGGCTGTGTATGAAGCCACTTACATTTGTGTAGCCTTACCCAAGCTCCTTTATCCATGGACGCATACTCGTATATCGCCAACGCCGACGCGGCGGCCATTGAAACCTTGTATCAAGCCTACCAGCAGAACCCGGAATCGGTTGATTTCGGCTGGCGCAAGTTTTTTGAAGGTTTCGATTTCTCGCAGCAATTCCCCGAAGGCGCCTCCGTGCTGCCCGGCGCGGCCACTCCCGCCAATGGCACCGCCACCAACGGCGCGGCTCCCAAAGCGGCGCCCGGTCCCGCCACGGCCCCGCAGCCCGACGATTACGGCGTGCTCAACACCCCGGCCTCGACCAACAACGCTCCCGCCGGCCTGAGCAGCGGCGAAGTATCGGCCGACAAAGAGACGGCCGTGCGCAACCTCATCCACGCCTTCCGCAGCCGCGGCCACCTGCGCGCCAAAACCAACCCGGTGCGCGAGCGCAAAGACCGCAAGCCCCGCCTCGACCTCGCCGATTTCGGCCTGGGCGAAGCCGATTTGGACACGGTATTTAAGAACGGCGAGGTGCTGGGCCTCGGCGGCCAGGCCAAGCTGCGCGACATTGTGGCGGCGCTGGAGAAAATTTATACCGGCGCAATCGGTTTCGAATACATGTACATCCGCGACCCCGAGGTGCTGGACTGGTTCCGGGCCAAAGTGGAGCGCGACTCGCTGGCCTTCAACCCCGGCGTGGAGTACAAGAAGCGCATTCTGAAGAAGCTGAACGAGGCCGTGGTGTTCGAGAACTTTCTGCACACCAAGTTTTTGGGGCAGAAACGCTTCTCACTCGAAGGCGGCGAAACGACCATTCCTGCGCTGGATGCCATCATCGGCAAGGGCGCGGAGCTGGGCGTGAAAGAGGTGATGATTGGCATGGCCCACCGCGGCCGCCTGAACGTGCTGGCCAACATCATGGGCAAGACCTATGAGCAGATTTTCAGCGAGTTCGAAGGCACGGCCGTGCCCGACCTCACGATGGGCGACGGCGACGTGAAGTACCACATGGGCTACAGCTCAGAGGTGGAAGCCAGCGGCGGCCAGAAAGTCAACTTGAAGCTGGCTCCCAACCCCTCCCACCTGGAGGCGGTGAACCCGGTGGTGGAAGGCTTCGTGCGCGCCAAAATCGAGCACCAGTACGGTGGCGACTACCACCAGATTCTGCCCATCCTCATTCACGGCGACGCGGCGTTGGCTGGCCAGGGCATCGGCTACGAGCTGACCCAGATGTCGCAGCTGGAGGGCTACAAGACAGGCGGCACCATCCACTTCGTGATTAATAACCAGGTTGGTTTCACGACGGATTTCGAGGACGCCCGCTCATCGATTTACTCGACTGATTTGGCTAAAATCATTGATGCGCCGGTGGTACACGTGAACGGCGACGACCCCGAAGCTGTGGTGTTTGCCGTGCAGTTGGCCACCGAGTACCGCCAGCAGTTCCACGCCGATATCTTTATTGACATGGTGTGCTACCGCCGCCACGGCCACAACGAGTCGGACGAGCCAAAGTTCACCCAGCCCACGCTCTACAACATCATCTCGAAGCACCAGAACCCGCGCGAGGTGTACAACGCCATGCTGGTGCAGCGCGGTGATGTGGACGCCGAACTGGCCAACCAGATGGACCGCGAATTCCGCGACACCCTGCAGGCCCGTCTCGACATGGTGAAGCAAAAAGCGCTTCCTTATAAGTACCAAGCCCTCGAAAACGAATGGCGGAGCCTGCGCCGCAGCACGCCGGAAGATTTCGAGCAGTCGCCTGAAACCGGCATTTCGGCCGAAACGGTGGAGAAGGTAGCCAAAGCCCTAACCACAATTCCCGAAGGTTTCAAGCCCATTAAGCAGATTGATAACCTGCTGAAGGAGCGCCGTAAGATGTTCTACGAAACCCGCGTGCTGAACTGGGCCGCTGGCGAATTGCTGGCCTATGGCTCGCTGCTGAGCGAGAAGCACATTGTGCGCGTGAGCGGCCAGGACGTGCAGCGCGGTACGTTCTCGCACCGCCACGCGGTGTTGCACGATGCCGAAACGTCGGCCCCGTACAACTCGCTCAACTTTATGGAGGGCGAAAATGAGAAGCTGAGCATTTACAACTCGCTGCTGAGCGAGTACGCGGTGCTGGGCTTCGAATTTGGCTACGGCATGGCCAACCCCACGGCGCTGGTGATTTGGGAAGCGCAGTTTGGCGACTTCGCCAACGGCGCCCAGACCATGATTGACCAGTTTGTGGTGAGCTCCGAGAGCAAGTGGCAGCGCATGAACGGCCTCGTGATGCAGCTGCCCCACGGCTACGAAGGCCAGGGCCCGGAACACTCCAACGCCCGCCCCGAGCGGTTCCTGCAGCTCGCGGCCGAGAACAACATCGTGGTGACCAACATCACCACGCCGGCCAACTTTTTCCACGCCCTGCGCCGCCAGCTGACGTGGAGCTTCCGCAAGCCGCTGGTGACGATGTCGCCGAAATCGATGCTACGCCACCCGCTGTGCGTGTCGCCGGTGGAAGAGTTCACCAGCGGCCGCTTCCGTGAGGTGCTGGGCGACGATTATGCCGAGGCCAAAAAGGTGAAGCGCGTGCTGCTGTGCTCGGGCAAGGTGTACTACGACCTGCTGGAAGAGCAGCGCAATTCTGACCGCAAGGACGTGGCCATTGTGCGCCTCGAACAGCTGCACCCCTTCCCCAAAAAGCAGCTCGACGCTGAGTTGGCCAAGTACGGCAAAGCCAAAATCTACTGGGTGCAGGAAGAGCCGGAAAACATGGGCTACTGGAACTTCATGCTGCGCTACATGCGCCGCGAGCTGGAAGACGTGGTGGCCCGCAAGGCGTCGGCATCGCCGGCCACAGGCTATAACAAAATCCACGTGAAGGAGCAGAAGGACCTCGTGGCCCGCGCCTTCGACAAGCCCAAAGAGGCGGTGGCCGACAACAACATCGAAGCCACTGCCGAAATCGCCAAAAAGCAGGACTAACGGCTCTCCTTTGCCATAAGCAAAGCGCCTTCTTGCAGTCCGCATTCTATATATAATGGGCCGTGCTGCCCAGTCTTCTTAAAACTTCTCTCTCCGCCACCCCAGCTTTATGGCCCTCGAAATCAAAATTCCCGCCGTTGGCGAATCCATCACCGAAGTCACCATTGCCAAGTGGCTCAAGCAAGACGGCGACGCCGTGAAGCGCGACGAGGTTATCGCCGAACTCGAATCGGACAAAGCCACGTTTGAGCTGCCGGCTGAAGCCGATGGCGTGCTGAAAATCCGCGTGGCCGAAGGCGAAACCATCGGTATTGGAACCGTAATCGCCGATTTGGACGGTGTTGCCGCTGGTGCTGCTCCAGCTCCGGCCGCTGCCCCGGCCGCCGCACCCGCTGCCGCCCCAGCCGCCGACCCCATCGCTAAGGGGGAAGAAAACCCCGCGGCCAGCGACCAGGCCGGCTACGGCGGCAAGCCGGAAGGTGGTGCAGCCCCGGCTGCAGCGCCCGATGCCGCTCCCGCCGCCGGCGGTGGCTCGGTAGAAATGAAAATCCCCGCCGTGGGCGAATCTATCACGGAAGTGACGGTGGCCAAATGGCTGAAAGAAGACGGTGCCCAGGTGAGCCGCGACGAGGTGATTGCCGAGTTGGAATCAGACAAAGCCACCTTCGAACTGCCCGCCGAAGCCGCCGGCACCCTGCGCCACGCCGTGAAGGAAGGCGAAACCATTAGCATCGGCGCCGTGATTGCGCGCATCGAAGGCGGTAGCGGCGCGGCTGCTCCGGCTCCCGCTGCTGCCGCGCCCGCTGCTGCGGCTCCGGTTGCAGCGCTGGCCTCGGCCCCCGCCGCTGGTGGCGCCGCTACTTACGCCACGGGCGTGCCCTCGCCGGCTGCTGGCAAGATTCTCGGTGAGAAAGGCATTGCCGCTGGCGACGTAGCCGGCACTGGCCGCGACGGCCGCATTACCAAGGAGGATGCCCAGAACGCCCAAGCCAAGCCGGCCGCCCCGGCTCCGACTGCTGCCCCGGCCGCCGCTGCCCCTGCTGCATCTCCGGCCGCCGCGCCGGCTGCTGGTGGCAGCCGCGAAGTGCGCCGCGAGCGTATGAGCAACCTGCGCAAGACCGTGGCGCGCCGCCTTGTGACGGTGAAGAACGAGACGGCCATGCTCACCACCTTCAACGAGGTGAACATGCAGCCCATCATGGACCTGCGCAACAAGTTCAAAGACAAGTTCAAGGAGAAAAACGGCGTGGGCCTCGGCTTCATGTCCTTCTTCACCAAAGCCGTATGCATCGCCCTGAAAGAGTGGCCCGCCGTGAATGCCCAGATTGACGGCACCGACATCGTGTACTCGGACTTTGCCGACATCAGCATCGCCGTTTCGGCCCCGAAAGGCCTCGTGGTACCGGTGATTCGCAACGCTGAGCAGTTGAGCTTCGAAGGCATCGAAAAGGAAGTGATGCGCCTAGCTGGCCTGGCCCGCGACAACAAGCTCACTATTGAGCAGATGAGCGGCGGCACCTTCACCATCACCAACGGCGGCGTCTTCGGCTCCATGCTCAGCACGCCCATCATCAATGCGCCGCAGTCGGCCATTCTGGGCATGCACAACATCATCCAGCGCCCCATCGCCGAAAACGGGCAGGTGGTGATTCGTCCCATGATGTACCTGGCCCTGAGCTACGACCACCGCATTATTGACGGGCGCGAGTCGGTTTCGTTCCTGGTGCGGGTGAAGGAGTTGCTCGAAGACCCGACGCGCATGATGTTCGGAGTATAATTCCTGATTTAGGATTTTTAAAAGGCCGATTCCCGAATAGGGAATCGGCCTTTTTCATTTTTGGACGTTGGAATACCGGTATTGCTCGATGAACCTAATAAAATGCCCGTTGAAAAATATTATGCTTGCTATCGAATAATACAGCATACTATCTTTGAGCCTTCAAAGGGAACGGTAGAATTATATTTTATGGGAAAATTCATTACGCCAACGTGCCAGGACTGCCCTCACCGCAAAGGCCCGCTGATGGGTTGCTGTCAATTAGAGGAATTGGACTTTATCGCGACCAGCAAAATTTCCCAGAGCTACCAGAAGGGCCAGCGGATTTTCCATGAAGGCAGCCCGGCCCTCGGCTTGCATTGCGTGAGCCAGGGCAAAATCAAAGTGACCAAAGCCAGCGGCGACGGCAAAGAGCAGATTGTGCGGCTGGCCAAGGACGGCGACGTGCTGGGCTTCCAGTCGGTGCTGACCGAAAGCCGCTACAGCACCTCGGCCGTGGCGCTTGATGACTGCGTGGTGTGCTTCATTCCGCGCGCCGATTTTTTCCGGGTGTGGCAGTCGAACGTGCAGTTCTCAACCTCGCTCATGCAGATGATGGCCAAAGCCCTTGGCGCGGCCGAAGTGCAGATGTTGCACCTCGCCTACAAGCCCGTACGCGAGCGGCTGGCCGAGGCTTTGCTTCTGCTCTACCACACCTTCCGCGAAGAAAGCGATGCCTTACCCTTCAGCATGTCCGTTTCGCGCGAAGACCTGGCTTCGCTGGTAGGCACGGCCAAAGAAACGGCCACGCGGCTGCTTTCTGATTTCAAAGAGGCGGGCATTATTGCCACCCGGGGCAGCCAAGTCACGATTTTGAAGCCGAACAGCCTCAGCGAAATTGCGTCGCTCTACGACTAAAGCCAAGCGTGGCTGACAAGCCAACTACCTGTGGGATGCTACAACACTGCTACCATACCACTAACAGCAATGGTATTTCTGTGGACTGGATAATGATAGTGTTAAATAAATAATTTATTTGATTAGTTATAAAATATGAAAACGTGCCGCTACGTATTTGGTCCCGTTTCGGTTTGCGGTTTGACTTAAATCATTGTCAAAAATGACGTAAGTCATTTTTAAAGGGGTGGGCTAGTGCGGAGCTTTGTAATAGAAAATGAGTGATAGATAGTTTTAATAAAGTGTAATAAACGTGCACAATAGAATAAATTATTATTCAGCTTATCTGTAATGAATGTGTCTGCTGCTGCCGACGTGCCGCTGAGAAAACGCGTCGGAAGTACGCGAATTATTGAGGGAAGACAAGCACTTGCTGCTTCTGAAATCAATCTTTCTAAAATTCAAAAAATAATAAAGCAGGCACTTGCCGATTTGCCCGCTCTCACAACCATTGCAGTGGTGGAAGTGACGACGGCAAACTGCCTGGCTCACGTCAGCCGTGCGCGGGGCTTCGACCCCGTGGCCACGGCTGCCCACCACGCCGAAACGGTGCGCCAGCAGCAACAGGCCCTGGCGGCCCTGTCGAAGCGCGGCGAACGCCTCGAAGACATCCTTATCCCGCTACGAAAACAACTGCATCTCATTCGCTTATCCAAGAACAGCCAGTGGTTCGTGTACCTGGCTGTGAAGGCGCAGGACACCAGTCTGGCCCTGGCCCGCGAAGTATTGAAATCAATCATTTTTTAACAATTCATCAAACTCAACCCCTTCATCTTTTTACGCTTACCCTTATCATGGCTTACTCAACGAATTCCCCCGCTGGCAAAGTAGTACAAGACGTGTTGAACGATTTGCCGGGCCTGGTGGCCGTGGCGGTGGTCGACATCACCTCGGGCATGGCCCTGGCCTCGCATTCCAATTCGCCGTCTTTGAACCCCGAAACGGCCGCTGCTTACAACACCGAAGTGGTGAAACAGAAGCAGAAAGCCATGTCGGCGCTGAAACTGACCGGCGAGAACATCGAGGACATCCTCATTACCCTCACCAACCAGTTTCACCTCATCAAACTGGCCGGCAACAAGTTCATCTACCTGGTGGTGAATTCGCGCGAAACCAACCTGGCCATTGCCCGCGAGGTACTGCGCAGCACCGCTGACAACCTGAACTAGTTTGGCTGACGGCGGCCCGGTAGCCGTCGGACCCACGCACCGCTGCCGCGCCCGGTCTGCCCCCGGGCGCGGCACCAGCCGGGACTACCCACCCCGCGCCCTATGAAAATCCCTTTTCTCAAGCAGTTGCAGCGCCTGGCCGGCCCGGTGGCCCACGAAGTGGAATTGCTGGCCCCCACCGGCCCGGCCAGTGCGCCCATCGAACAGGCCATCCGGCACTTGCTGGCCGAGTTGCCCGATATGCTGATGGGGGCCGTGGTAGAAGTGGCCACCGGCAAGCCCCTGGCCACCTACACCACCGACCGGGACCTGCGGCCGGGCGTGGTAGCGGGCTTCAACGCCGAGGCGGTTCGGCAGGTGCAGGCGGCGGTGCGGGCCCAGGGCACGCCCGGCGAGCGGGTAGAAGAAATGCTGTTTACGCTGCCGTCGCAGCTGCATTTGCTGCGGCTGGAAGCCACGGGACGCTGGTTTATCTACCTGGCAGTGGAAACGCGCGACACCAATCTGGCCATTGCCCGCGAAGTGATGCGCGGCGCCATTGCGCTGCTGGATGGGGCAGGAGGTAGCCGTAGTTAGGCCCGTGGCTGGCCGGTAAGCCACATTCTTTATTTTCTCACCCTTTTTTTCTGTCACCCAAATGAAGCTGACCGCTACCCCATTTGACGCGCAGACCGGCGAGTTGCTGCCCGTCTACCGCGACGCTTACCTGCGCGGCGACCTGGCCCGCTCCTCGGCCCGCGCCGTGGAGGACTACCTGCGCAAGGACGCCACCCAAGCCCACACCACCGTCACGCGCTGGCACGAAATGTCGACCGTTGAGGCCGAGGCTGCTGCCCCCACCACCTGGGTGCAGAAGCAGATGCTGTTCATCCGCGAGCAGCCGCAGCGCTTCCGCCGCCGGGCGTTCTCGATGGTGGGCGTGGCCGCGCTGGTGGCCGGCGTATCGATGGCCGGCACCCGCTTGCCTTCGCACAGCACGCCGGCCGTGCCGGTGTCGCTGCCCGAAATGACGGCGCTGGCCTCGGCTAGCACCGCCGCTGCCGAAGCCACCGCCAATGCCAACCGCATGGTGACCGTGAGCGGCCGCATTGTGAACGAAGCCGGCCAGCCGCTGGTGGGCGCCACCGTGCTGCGCAAAGGCACCGCCCAGGGCGTGAGTACCGACGCCAACGGCAACTACAGCCTGCGCATGACCGCCGGCACGGCCGCCACCACCACCCTGCAGTACGGGTACGCCGGCTACCACGACCAGGAGCTGAAGGCAACCGACGCCTCGGCTCAGGGCGTGACCCTGCAGCCCCGCGCCGCCAAGCACAAGCGCTGGCTGCTTTTTTAACTAAATGACTTTTAGGTAGTAAGTGGCTGGAATCGGGGCCGAGACGCCTGTTGTCGAAACCTGCGATGCTGGCTGCTTACTGCTGAATTCTACCTACTTACTAGTTGCCGGCCCGCGTGGCCCTATCGTAGTGAAAGCGAGGACCTACCGTAAGCACGTTGCGAATAAGCTCAAAGAATCTTCTTTATCTAACTCCCTTCCTTTAGCCGAAATGGCCTACTCCAAAAACAGTCCTGCCGGCAAGGCAGTCGACGGAATTATCAACGATTTGCCGAGCCTAGTGGCGGTGGCAGTAGTCGACATCACCTCGGGCATGGCCCTGGCCTCGCACTCGAATTCGCCGTCTCTCAACCCGGAAACGGCCGCGGCCTACAACACCGAAGTGGTGAAGCAGAAACAGAAAGCCATGTCGGCCCTGAAGCTCGCGGGGGAAAAGATTGAGGACATTCTTATCACGCTGACCAACCAGTTTCACCTGCTGAAGCTGAATAATGCCGGCAACAAGTTTATCTACCTGGTGGTGAATTCGCGCGAAACCAACCTGGCCATTGCCCGGGAAGTGCTGCGCACCCACGCCGACGAAATCAACTAAGCAAGGCATATTGCCATTCAAAAAGGCCCGTCCACTATTGGACGGGCCTTTTTTTTTGTGGGGTAGAGACGCAATATTTTGCGTCTTGTCGTCAGCGCCTCTAGCGAATCGTTCAACGACGAGACGCAAAATATTGCGTCTCTACTCTGGCGCCACATGGGGCTCCTCATCGGCCGTGAAGTCGGGTAGGGAGAAATCGTCAGACTCTGGTTCAACTGCCTCGAAACGGGCTTTGAAGCGGGCGTAGAGCGCATTCATACCGAGCAGGAGCAGGCCCATCAGGATGAAAACGATGGCCCGCGTGATGGTGCCGCTCCGACTGAGGTCGAAGAAAACCAGGCGCACCAGGCAAGCCAACATGCCGGCCAGCGAAAGGTAGCGCAAGTCCTGCCGACGTAGCAACAGGCTGGTGCTGAATACGGCCACCACTTCCAGCATCAGCAGCACGGTGAGCACCGAGCGGTCGAAGGACTGGATGAGCAGCAGCGCGAGCGCGAGGAAAGCGGGGTAGAGTAGCCAGGCTTCGAGGGCGCGGCGCGGCGGCCGGGCCAGGATGTCCCAGGCCGGCGAGAGGCCCCGGAAGGCCTTTTCGCCCTGCGTGAGCGCCTGCCACACGTAGCCGAAGAGCAGCAAAACAGCCGCCGTGATTTCCCACCATTCGGTGCTGAGCAGCTGGTCAGGGTCGAGATGAATCAAGCTGACTGCGCCCGCCGTGCCGGCCGCCAACCAATAGTACAGGCGGCCATACACGCCCAGCCGGCGGAAGCGTTTCGGTAAGTAGGCTGATACGGAACCCAGCCCCAACGCTGCCGCCGCCCACAGCGGCGGCAGCCAGAAGGTGCGAACGTTGTGCCCCAGCGTGGCCGTGCCGAACAGCAGCGCTGCCTCGGCCAGCCACGGGTGCAGGCGTCGCCAGGAATTGTAGATGGGCGCCGTGGCCGGCGGGCGCACGGCAGCCCAGCCGGCCAGCACCGCGAAGAACAGGGCGGCCGTAAAATATTCGGCGGGCTGGCCAAAGAACAGTTCGTCGCGCGTCAGCAGCCACAGGTGCGTGAGCAGACCGCCGCTGAGCAGCCAGTAGCCAAGGTGCAGCAGATAGCGGTCGGGCTGGCCGGCGCGGAGCACGGCGGCGGCATCGGGTAAGGCGTGCCGCCAGAGTTGGGCTGCTAAGAGGGCTGTGGCGGCTATTGCCAGCAGGCCCAGTGAAAAGTAGGCCACGTGCCCGGCCGGCACGGCGGCCACCAGCGCCACCACGCCGTGAATACCGAGCAAATACACCCACGGCCAGCGCACAAACCGCTCGCCTGCCGCCCACCACGATGTGCGCAGGCCCGCAACGGGCACGGCCAGCGTGGGCAACAGGTAGAGCAGCACGTAGCTTGGGCTGTATACCTGGCCGTTGGCGGGAATCAGCACATGGCCCCACTGCAGCGAGAGGTAGCCGACGCCAGCCAGCACCAGCCCGGCCCACACGCCCGGCAAGTCCACGCGTGAACGCAGCCAGAGCAGGCTGCCGAGTAGGCCCACCGTAGCCCAGGCGGCCCACGGCAGCTCATACACCAGCGTGCCCGCGCCCAGCAGCAGCCATCCTACGGCGAGGCCCAGTATCGAAAGTTGCCGGGTGCCACCGAGGCGCAACGTGCCGTATTCTTCGGAATCTGCGGTGCGGAACCAGAACAGCCGGCGGGCCTGGTAGGCCACCGTGAGCAGGCCGGCGCCCGCCAGCAGCCCGGCGCGGGGCAATGCCCCCAACGTGCCGGGCCAGAGGCTATGCACCAGCAGCGGCAGTAGCAGCGCCTGCAGCACCAGCAGGTAGGTTTGGGTGTGTAGCAGGCCGTCTTCGCCGCGCCCCGTGAAGAGCAGGGCCACCAGCAGGTTTTCGGCGTAGAGCACCGTGAATACTGCCGGCCAGCTCAGGCCGGTTTCGTGCAGGCCGAAGACAGCCAGCACCGCAAAGTATTGCCCCAGCACTAACTGCTGGCGCCGCACCCAAACCGGCAGCACGCCATTGGTGCGAACCCAGGCAGCCAGCGCCACCGAGGCGCCTGCCAGGACCAACAGAGCTACCAGAAGCAGAAGTGTCGGCGCATTGTGCCAGGCAAATAAGGCCCGCGCCAGCCATACGCCAGTGCCCGCCTGCAGCAAGCCTGCCAGCGCGGCAAAGCCACCCAGCACTTCGAAAACAGACCGGCCAATTTCCGGCTGATTAGGTTGAAGCGCGGTGGGAGCGGAGTTGAATTGACGGTAAGTAAGCTGGGCGAAGATGATGCCAACCCAGCCGGTCAGCGCCAGCACCACGGCATCGCGGTAGAGGACGGCCGAAGTCGGAATGCCTTCTTGGCTGCCCACCAGCAACAGCAGGCCCGTGCCCGCGAGGAAGGCGCCGCCCAGTGTGAGGTGGTAGAGGAGCATTTCGCGCCGACGAGCGGTGAACAGGGCTACACCCAGGTTTTCGAAGTAGAGCAAGCCCAGCACCAGCGGCCAGCTCAGGCCGGTTTCGTGCAGGCCTAGCAGGGCCAGCCCGGCAAAAAGCTGGGTCAACACCAATTGCTGCTGGCGCACCCAGCCGGGCACTCCTTGGGCTGTGCGCACCCAGGCCGACAAGCCGAGCGAGACGGCCGCCAGCCCCAGCAACGCCCCGATGAGTAGCCCCACCGGCACCGGCTGCCAGCCGAAAAGCACACGGGCCAGCAACGCGCCGGCGCCCACTTGTAGCAAACCGGCGAGGCCCGCCACGCCATTGCGTAAAGCGGTATCAAACTGGCCGGAGGTGGCGGTTTCGGCGGCTCTGCCATCGTTGGCCGATGCTGACCGCAGGCGGTGGACAAGCACCAGGAAGACAATGCCCGCCCAACCCGCCAGGGCCAGCCAAAGCGCATCGCGGTAGAGGACGGCCGGCACGCCGAAGCGGAGTTTACTGATAGCTACTAGCAGCAGGCTACCGCCCGCTAGGTAGCCGCCGATAAGGCTAATGCGGTGCAATAGGTTTTCGTGCTGCCGAGCCGTTATCCAAGCCACCAACAGGTTTTCGAGGTAGAGCAGGAGCAACACTACCGGCCAGCTTAGCTGCATTTCGTGCAACCCAACCACTGCCAGCAACGCGAAAAACTGCCCCAGAATTAGCTGCTGCTGCCGCACCCAGGCAGCGGATTGCTGCCCGGTGCGCAGCCAAGCGGCCAAGCCGACGGAAATGGCCGCCAAAGTTGCCAGGGCCACCAGCAGCCAGCCAACGGGCACGCCCTGCCAGGCAAACAGCGCCCGCGCCAGCAGCAGCCCGGCGCCCACTTGCAGCACGCCCGATAAGCCGGCCAACCCACTCAGATAATCCTGCTCCGTTTTGCGGAAAATAACTTCATTGGTCGATTTCGACTCAGCCAGCCCGATAAGCAGTCGTTGCGCCCGATTAACGAAGAACAAGCCCATCCAGCCGGTCAGGGCCAGCACCAGCGCATCGCGGTACAGCACTGCCGGATGGCCGTGGCCAGCCTGCACACCGGCTACGGCCAGCAGGCTCACGGCCGTAAGGTAGGTGCCCGTGAGGGTGACGTGGTAGAGCAGCTTCTCGCGCTGCCGGGCCAGCAGCAGGGCCGCCAGCAGGTTTTCGGCGTAAAGGATGCCCAGCACGATGGGCCAGTTCATTCCCGTTTCGTGTAGTCCGAATACGGCCAGCACGGCGAAGAATTGAGCCAGAAGCAGTTGCTGTTGCCGCACCCAGCCGGGTGCCAGCCGCGCGGTGCGAACCCAGAAAGCCAGGCCCACGGAAACGGCCGCCAGCCCAGCTAACGCCCCAATAAGCCCGAAGACCGGTTGATTGGCATCGCCAAAAAGCACCCGCGCCAGCAGCAGGCCCGCGCCGGCCTGCAGCAGCCCGGCCAAGCCCGCAAAGCCACTCAACAGGTCGTGATGGGCCTTGTTTCGGCCGTCGGGAGTGGCGGCTAAGAGCGGCTGGCGGTAGATGAGCTGCGCGAAAGCCACGCCGGCCCAGCCGGCCAGGGCCAGTACCAGGGCGTCGCGGTAGAGCAGCGGCGGTAGGTTGCCCGCGCGGCCGGCCGCTACCAGCAGCAGGCCCACGCCGGCCAAACTAGCCCCGGCCAGCGCCACGCGGTACACCAGCGCCTCGCGTTGCCGGGCCATGATAAGCGTAATCAGCAGCGACTCCAGCAGCATAAACAGCAGAATAATCGGCGGCGTGGCGTGCCAGCCCTGCAGCGAAAAGGCCGTGGCCAGGGCCAGAATCAGCGAAATGATGGTATCGGTCTGGAACAGCCAGCCGATGCCCAGCTTCTTCGCCTGCCGCCCGGCCCAGAAGGTGAGCAGCGCGCCCAGCGCCAGCGGAATGGTTTTCCAGATGGAGCCCGTGCTGTGCAGGTAGAGGCTGATGCCGAGGGTGGTCCAGTTCAGGACGTGGGCCGTGAAGAGCAGCGGCTCGAACCGCCGCTTGGCGTACACACTGCGGTATTGTACCACGGCCGCCGCCGCGCCCACCAGCAGCACCAGGCCCATGGCCGTGAGGCGCAGCGTATTCGAAACCGCGCCCGACTGCTGGTGCCAGTAGAGATGAAACGCAAAGAAGCTGGCAATGCTGAGCAGCAGCTGGTACTTCCACAATTGCCGGTAGGTGATGGCAATGCTAAACGCCGTGACGCCCGCCGCCGCCGCCAGCGTGAGGGCCGTGGGCGGCAGCACCGCCAGTGCCACCAAACTCAACACCCCGTGCAAGGTGGCCACCGCCTCGCGGCTGGACCGCCAGGCCAAGTAAAGGTTGGCACTCACCCCGGCCAATAGCAACAGGTAATCAAAAGGTGAAACCGCCCAGCGCAGGCCCGCAATGCTGACCGAACCCACGCAGGCAAACAGGAAAATGGCCGCCGCGCTGCTCAGCAGCCAGGCGTTAAGCTGCTGCGCAAATGCCTTGTTGCGCAACCCAAACCGCACGCCCAGCAAGCCTGCCGCGAAGCCGCAAATCAGCAAAAACCGATACGGCGGGGCCAGCCGCAGCGCCGCGTAGATGCCCAGAAAACCGACGCCCGTCACGAGCACCACGGCCCCGAGAATACCGGTCCAGTTTTCGAGCAGAATGGTGGCCGCCTTGTCCCACCAACTGGGCCCGGCAGGCACCGGCGCGGGCATGGGCCGGCGTGGTGGAGGCGGCGTGGGCGGCACCACGGGTGGGCGCTGCGCGGGTGTTGGAGTGGGGGCCGCCACGGGCCGCGGAACCGGGGCCGCTGTTGGCGCAGGAGTTAGCGCGGGCGCAGGCGTTGGTACCGAAGCCGGCTGTTCAACTACTGGTGGAAGCGTAGGTGCGGCCACAGGATGCGCCGTTGGAACCGGCGGCGTGGGCACTGGCGGCACTGGCACAGGAGCCGCTGGAGCAACCGGTTTGGTTTCTACCACCGGAGTTACCGCCAGAATCGGAGCCACCACGGGCATCGGAGTAACCACTTGTGGCGCCTCTGTGACCGGGATAATAGCTGGGGGGGCAACGGGCGTAACGGCCGGCGCAGTTGCAGACGGTACCACCGCAGGTGCTGTCGGAATCACGGGTGCCGGCGCTACTACCGGCGCTTCGACCGGCGGCGCTGTTACTGGTGCAACAACGACGGGCGGCGCAACTGAGAAAGCCGCTGCCTTTGTTACGGCCACCGCCGAGGGCGCGGCCAAGGGTGCCGCTGCTGTCACGGGCGCCGTGGCGGGCGCGCTGGGCGGAGCCGCCAGGCTGGCATCGCGCAGCACGGCCAGCTGGTCGCGCAGGCGGTGCAACTCGGCCCGCATTTCTTCCTGAATTTTATGACGCCGGTCCAGTTCGGCTTGCACCGCCGCCAGCTTCTTGGGCAGTTCCCAGACCCGGGCGAAGAGGACGACGGCGATAATGAGGGCAACCACGGATGCTTCCATGCGCAGGGCAAGCTTACGGGGTGGATGAAAGCCCGCCAGGCGCGGGCCGATGCCGTCGGAGCAGGGGGTAAGGGTGTGCGGTGCAGCGGTTGGGGATGAATATTTTTTGAAGCAGCCGATGACCTTGGCGTGCCCGACACCGTTAAACTGTGCACATCCCTATTTTAGTATGAAATCATCCAAATCATTGGCTCGCCGTCCGCACCCGGCCAAATTCTGGCCCACCGTAGGCTTCGCCACCCTGGCCGGCATGCGCAGCATGAGCGCGCCCGCATTCCTGAGCCATTATTTTTCGCATCAGCCCACCAGTGGGCTAGCGGGCTCGTCGTTGCGCTTGCTGCAAAAGCCCTTCACCGCCGGCTTGCTCAAAGCCGTGGCCGCCGGCGAAATGGTGGGCGACAAGCTGCCCAACGCTCCCGACCGCATTGCCCTGCCCGTGCTCACGGGCCGGCTGCTGTCCGGGGCGCTGGTGGGGGCGGCCTGGTACCGTTCGCGCCACGGCAGCGCGCTGGGCGGCGGACTGCTGGGCGCCGCGGTGGCATTTGCTTCCACCATCGTGAGTTATGCTCTGCGCACGGGCATCAGCGAAAAATCGGGCGTGCCCAGCGCGCTGGTGGGCGTGGGCGAAGACGCCCTGGTGCTGGCCAGCGGCAAGGCGCTGATTAGCGCCCAGCGCCCGGCCGCCAGCGAGTGGCACCCCATGTAGCGCGATAGTAGCGCGGACTTTGTAGTCCGCGATTTAGACGCTTGCACTCGCGGACTACAAAGTCCGCGCTACTGAGCTACAGCAGCGACAGCGGATTGGTATTCATGCGGTGCTCAAACATGGCCCCAATACTCTGCGCCCGCAGCTTGGCATCGTCAGCTTTCGGGCCGGCAAACAGCTCGTCGACGCTGGCTCGAAACAGCGTCAGCCACTGCTGGAAGTGCTCGGCTTTGATGGGCAGCGGGAAATGCCGGGCCATCGGCCGGCCCTTGTAGCGGCTGGTTCCCAGCAGCACGCTGCTCCAGAAATCGTACATCGTGGGCAGATGATGCGCCCAATCCACCTGCGCCACGTCGTTGAAGATGGGACGCAACAGGTGGTCCTCGTTCACACGGCCGTAAAACGTGTCGACCAGCCGAATGATGTCGGCTTCGGTTTCGAGGTCGGGGAGGGGCGCGGGAGCATTCATAGCAAGTTGTTTAATTGATAGCACAGAAATAGAGAAGCACGTCATGCTGAGCGCAGTCGAAGCATCTCTACCGCGCAATGCAATCCAATCGAAAGGATATTAGTTGCGCGGTAGAGATGCTTCGACTGCGCTCAGCATGACGTGCTTTCAACATGACGTTCGTTTAATTCTTGACTGAAACCCTTCGCCCGCCCAGCACCACCAGCACCACGGCCAGCACGATGAGCGCCGCCCCGCCCAGCATCTGCGGGTTCAGCACTTCGCCGGCGAAGGCCCAGCCCAGCAGCACGGCCACCACGGGGTTCACGAAGGCATAGGTGCCGGCCAGCGCCGGCTCCACCACGCGCAGCAGCCAGATGTAGGCCGTGAACGCCACGATGGACCCTAATGTGACCAGATACGCATACGCTACCCAGGACTTGGCCGTGATTTGTGCGAATTCAAACCCGGCCGCTTCGCCCTTCAGCAAACCCACCGCCAGCATAGCCACACCGCCGCACAGCATCTGCATGCCGCCGGAAAGGAAGGGCGAGGCCGCCGGCCGGTGGTTCTTGGCATAGAGCGAGCCAATGGACCACACCAGCGAGGCCAGCAGTACCGCCAGCACGCCCAGGCCGGTGTGGCCGGGCTGCTTCACCGCGCCGCCCGTGGTGTGGGCCACCAGCAGGTACATGCCCGCCATGCCGGCGCCCAGGCCCAGCGTCACCCACTTGGTGGGGCGGGGCGAAATGCCGCTGGCCCACCCCAGCACCGCCAGAAACATGGGCACCGTGGCCACCAGCAGCGCCGTAATGCTGCTGGGCAGATACACCACGCCCAGGGTGGTGCCGCCATTGCCAAACCCCAGCAAACAGATACCGATAACGGCCGCGAAGCCCCAGCCCTTCAGCGTGGGCGCCGGCTCGCCCTTCCAGCGCATGTAGGCGTAGAGCAGCCCGCCCGCCAGCCCGTAGCGCGTGCCGGCCATGAGCAGCGGCGGCATGCTGGCCACGGCAAACTTCATCACCACATAAGTAGAGCCCCAGATGAGGTAGACCAGCGCAAAGGCCGTGAGCAGCGCGGCCCGCGAAGGCGCGGCCGGAGTAGAATCAGACATGGGAATCGTAAGGAATGGCTGCAAAACTACGAGGGGAAGAAAGGGCAGAATAAACGGTCATGCTGAGCGCAGTCGAAGCATCTCTACCGCTTCGTTGCAATAGTCTTGATTAGTTGCACAGTAGAGATGCTTCGACTGCGCTCAGCATGACGGCCTGATTTTTTCGGTTCCAGCCGGGCCGGGCGCTTATTTCTGCCGCCCGTTGTTGCTTTGTGTCATGAAGAAGAAACTCCTTTTGGTGCTGCTCTTGCTGGCGGGCGCGCTCCGGCCGGCCACCGCGCAGCTCCTGCAGCCCAAGCCCGCCGCTTACACCCGCGCCGACTCGCTGCGCGGCGGCAACGGCCCGCTCCGCGCCTGCTACGACCTCAACTACTACCACCTCGACGTGAAGATGGACCCGGCCCAGCGCTTCATCAGCGGCTCCAACCTCTTCCGTTTCACCGCCACGCAGGATTTCACGCGGCTGCAGTTCGACCTCTTTGCCAATCTAAAAGTGGAGAAGGTGCTCTACAAAGGCAAGGATGTACCCTTCACCCGCGAAGCCAACGCGGTGTTCGTCACCTTCCCCAAAACCATTGCCAAGGGCAGCCGCGACGAGTTCACGGTGCAGTACTCCGGCAACCCCACGGTGGCTAAAAAAGCCCCTTGGGACGGCGGTATGGTTTTCACGCAGGATGCCGCCGGCAAGCCCTGGGTGGCCACTGCCTGCCAGGGCACGGGCGCCAGTATCTGGTGGCCCACTAAAGACCAGCAGGCCGACGAGGTGGACTCCATGCTCATCAGCATCAGCGTGCCCAACGGCCTGAAGGACGTTTCGAACGGCCGCCTGCGCAAAACCACCAAGCTGAAAGATGGCTATACCCGCTTCGACTGGGCCGTGCGCAACCCCATCAACAACTACGACGTGGCGCTGAACGTGGGCGACTACCAGCACTTCTCGGATTTCTATCAGGGCGAGAAAGGGCCGCTCACGCTTGACTATTGGGTTTTGCCCGAGAACCTGGCCAAAGCCAAAAGTCAGTTCGCCGCCAACGTGAAGCCCATGCTGAAATCGATGGAAGCCTGGTTTGGCCCTTACCCATGGTACCAGGATGGCTACAAATTGGTGGATGCACCGCACCTCGGCATGGAGCACCAGAGCGCCGTGGCCTACGGCAACAAATACCAGAACGGCTACCTCGGCCGCGACCGCAGTAACACCGGCTGGGGCACCAAATGGGACTTCATCATCATCCACGAAAGCGGCCACGAGTGGTTCGGCAACAACATCACCACGAAGGACATTGCCGATATGTGGGTGCACGAAAGCTTCACCACCTACTCCGAAGCCCTGTTCGTGGAAACCCAATTCGGCAAAACTGCCGGCCAGGAATACATCCACGGCCAGCGCCGCAATATCCAGAACGATGAGCCCATCATCGGCCCCTACGGCGTGAACAAGGAAGGCTCGGGCGATATGTACGACAAGGGCAGCGCCATGCTCAACACCCTGCGCATTGTGCTGAACGACGACGCCAAGTGGCGCCAAATCCTGCGCGGCCTCTCCAGCACCTTCTACCACCAGACCGTCACCGGCCAGCAAATCATCGACTACATCAACCGCGAAAGCGGCCGGGATTTCACCAAAATATTCGACCAATACCTGCGCCACGCCAGCATCCCCACGCTGGAAATCCGCTTCGAAGATGGCAAAACCTTGGCCCGTTGGGTGAGCGAGGTGGAGAAGTTTGATATGCCGGTGCGCGTGCGGCTGAAAGGCGGCGAGTACCAGTTCATCAAGCCCACCGCCCGTTGGGCAGAGATGAAGGAGCTGGCCGGCGCTACCCGCGAAACGCTGGAAGTCGACACCTTCAACTACTACATCGGCGTGCTGGTTGACTGATGTAGCATGGACTCTGCGAGTCCGCGCATCGTTAGGGCCGCCTCGCCCGGGCGCGGACTCGCAGAGTCCACGCTACAAAAAACCACCGCACCCGCCGCCGCTGTGCCGTACCTTCGCCCGAGCGTACAATCATCGAATACTTCCTCATGAATCAATACGACGTCACCGTCATCGGCTCCGGCCCGGGCGGCTATGTAGCGGCCATCCGCTGCGCCCAGCTCGGCCTCAAAACGGCCCTCATCGAGAAATACCCCACCCTGGGCGGCACCTGCCTCAACGTGGGCTGCATCCCCAGCAAGGCCCTGCTCGACTCGTCCGAGCACTACCACAACGCCCATTCGGTGTTTGCTGAGCACGGCATCGGGCTGGAAAACCTGACCGTCGACATGAACCGCATGATTGACCGCAAGGCCGGCGTGGTAAAGGCCAACGTGGACGGCATTGCCTACCTTATGAAGAAGAACAAAATCGACGTCATCACCGGCGTGGGCTCGTTCATCGACAAAACGCACATCAGCATCGCGCCCACCGCCGGCGGCGAGGCCCAGCAGATTGAAACCAAAAACGTCATCATCGCCACCGGCTCCAAGCCCACGGTGCTGCCGTTCATCGCCCAGGACAAGGAGCGCATCATCACCAGCACCGAGGCCCTGAACATCCGCGAAGTGCCCCGGCACATGATTGTGATTGGCGGCGGCGTAATTGGCCTTGAAATGGCTTCCGTGTACGCCCGCCTCGGCGCGAAAGTCTCGGTCATTGAATTCCTCGATTCGCTCATCCCGACCATGGACCGTGGCTTGGGTAAGGAGCTGAAGCGCGTGCTGGGCAAAATCGGCATCGAGTTTTTCCTGAGCCACAAAGTGACCGGCGCCACCCGCGAGGGCGACAGCGTGACCGTGACCGCCACCAACCCGAAAGGCGAGGAGGTGAAATTCGAAGGCGACTACTGCCTCGTGGCCGTGGGCCGCGTGCCCTACACTGCCGGCCTCAACCTGGAAGCCGCGGGCGTGGAAATGGAAGAGCGCGGCCGCATTAAGGTCGATGCCCACCTGCAAACCAACGTGCCCGGCATCTACGCCATCGGCGACGTGATTCGCGGCGCCATGCTGGCCCACAAGGCCGAAGAAGAAGGCGTGTTTGTGGCCGAAACCATCGTGGGCCAGAAGCCGCACATCAACTACCTGCTCATCCCCGGCGTGGTGTACACCTGGCCCGAAGTGGCCGGCGTGGGCTATACCGAAGAGCAGCTCAAGGAGCAGGGTAAGGCCTACAAAATCGGCAGCTTTCCCTTCAAAGCCAGCGGCCGGGCCCGCGCCAGCGGCGACACCGACGGCTTCGTGAAAGTGCTGGCCGACAAAACCACCGACGAAATCCTGGGCGTGCACATGATTGGGCCGCGCATCGCCGACCTCATCGCCGAAGCCGTGACCGCCATGGAGTTCCGCGCCTCCGCCGAGGACGTGGCCCGCATGAGCCACTCGCACCCCACCTACGCCGAGGCCATGAAAGAGGCTTGCCTGGCGGCGACGGAGAACCGGGCCATCCACATGTAATGCCCATCTTCATTTTAAAACAAACCGCCGTAGCTACCTTGGTCGCTACGGCGGTTCGTTTTTATGACAGGGATAACTAAAATATTCTTAGCGTTGGCGCTATTCACCGCCAGCTTCGGTAGCTATCAATGGAACCGCTACCACAGTACACAATGTGAGCCGTGTTTGGCCAAATCGAAGCCGTGCCCGCTCTGTCCTTCCGAATATGCCAAGCCGATAGCATTGGCTACTATTAGAACGGAAGCGTTTCTGCTGCTCTTTTGGGCAGTGGCTCGGCGCAAACGCAAGTTTTGATTTTCTGCCCTGCACCAGAAATGCAAAAAGAGGCTGAAGCTATAGGAGTTTCAGCCTCTTTTTGCATCAGAACATTGTTTTTAGCTGCCTATCGCCTCCCAAGCAACGTCAGCGGCTTCTGGACGCCCGCCACACAAACCTTCCCTCAGTGGTCGTAGCTCACGACGCGGGTGATTTTCCAGGTGCCGGCCTGCTGCTGCCATATCATCACGAACTTGGAGTTGCCGCAGTCGTTGCGGCCGTTTTCGACGTGGCAGAAGCGTTGCGTGGCAATGTGCAAGGCCCCGTAGTTTTTCACGGGGTACACCTCCAGGGTGCCCGGCACCAGCGTGCGGGCGATGTCGGGGCTTTGAGCAAACAGGCGGGTGAAGCCTTCTTGGGTCTGGGCAAAGTTGCTCAGGCCGCCTTTGTCGTGGTAAAACTCTACGTTATCGGCGAAGTAGGCCATGAGCTTGTTCACATCGTGGGCATTGAAGGCAGCAAACATTTCCGTGTCCAGCCGGGCCACCGTTTGGTATAGCTCGTCCTTGACGACCGGTTCCGAAGCGGGGGTGGTGGTTGGCGGGGGCAGCCCGGCCTTACGCGGGGTGCTTTGAGCGCGGGCGGTGGCGCCGGTAAAGGCCGAAAGCAATAAGAGCAGGGCGAGGATGCGACGCATAAAAGATGGTAATTGTCGGACTAAATATAGCCGCGCCTGCCGGCTGTAAACAGAAAATAGACATCTTGCATTGCCACTCCCACCGGCCGCTTCTGCCCATACAACTCCTCCAATGCCCAGCCCCGACGCTCACCCCCAGTTCCAGCCCGCCAGCCGCGCCGAGTGGCGGCAATGGCTGGCCGCGCACCACGCCAGCGCCCCCGGCGTATGGCTGGTGTACGGCAAAAAAGGCAGCGGCCTGCCCAGCCTGAGCTACGCCGAAGCCGTGGAGGAAGCCCTCTGTTTCGGCTGGATTGACTCGCACCCGCGCAAGCTCGATGCCGCACGGTCGCAGCAGCTTTACACGCCGCGCCGGCCCCGCAGCGGCTGGAGCAAGGTGAACAAGGAGCGGCTGGCGCGCCTCGAAGCCGCCGGCCAGCTCATGCCCGCTGGCCGCGCCGCCATTGCCCGCGCCAAGCAGAACGGTGCTTGGGAAAGCCTCGACGCCGCCGAAGCCGGTGAGGTGCCCGAGGACCTGGCCGCTGCTTTGGCGACTAATGAGGCCGCGCAAGCCAGTTTCGCCGCCTTCTCGCCCTCCGCCCGCAAGCAGATTCTGACCTGGGTACTAAGCGCCAAGCAGCCCGAAACCCGCGCCCGCCGCGTGGCCGAAACCGTGCGCATGGCGGCGCTGGGCAAGCGGGCGAATTTCGACCGGGAATAACCAAAACCCCTGAAACCGTGCGGTAC
Source organism: Hymenobacter convexus (assembly GCF_030580955.1). Lineage (GTDB taxonomy): Bacteria > Bacteroidota > Bacteroidia > Cytophagales > Hymenobacteraceae > Hymenobacter. The sequence goes on from NZ_JAUQON010000001.1 coordinate 835,358, forward strand.
GGGGCTTACTTGAGCACGTCCTTAAGCTCTTTCAACCGGAATTGTTGGTCCGCGGCGATGAACTCGCGCATCATGGCGGCGTGGCCCGCACCCACCAGCACCAGCGCCTTGCCGTCCGGGGCCGTCATATTTTTCTGCACCAACGAATACATGTATAGGTTGCGTCGGTACCACTCCGACACCAGGAACGCGCCCGCGAAATTATCGGGGTTGCCGGCCCGGTTGAGGATTTCGAGGTAGAGGCCCTTGTTCCGGGCCAACTCCCCGGGGCTGTTGGCGTCGAGCAGCAGCTGCGTGAGGCTGTAGGTTTCGAGCTTCTGATTCTGGCTGGTTTCGTATTGCTTGATGGCATCCTGCGACTTTTGCAGCAAGGCCGTCTGCTTGGCCGTCTGCATGGCCTTCAGCACGCTGTCGAACGGGAAGGTGGTTTTGGTGTAGTCGAGGGCGTAAACCCGGGTGAGACGGGCCTTTTTGCCCGCCCGGAAAGCGAGCTGCACAATTTCATTTTTCAGAAAGAAATTCTGGCGCTTCGCGGGGTAGGTGGTGCTCACGAACGACTCGTAGCTGCCGCCGAGGTAGGCGGTGTAGAGCTTGTCCAGCTCCGGCTGCTCATCCCAGGGCCACTCCACGAAGATTTTATCGGGGTGAAAAACGTTGATTTTTTGGGCGATGGTTTCCAGCTCCGCCTGCACCTTGGGGGTCATCACGTCGAAGGTCTTGGTTTTGGCGACGTCCGCGCCGGGGTTGTGAAAGTGGAAGGTGCCCAGCAGCAGAATGTCGCTGGGCCGGGTTTGGGCCGCGCCGGTAGCCGCAGCGAGGCAGGCGAGCAGCAAAAAGAAAACGTGTTTCATGGGGCAGTGAAAAGGAAGGAGGAAATGGGGGGCGCGGCTGCGGGCAAAACTATTGCGCCGGGCAAACAGTCTTCCGGGGCCAAACCTACCGCCTGGGCCGGTAAATGCCGCAACGCGCAACCCGGTTGCTTTGCCCAGTAAATACTTTTGTCCTTATGCTCTCCGAACCCACCTACCTCACGGCCCGCATGGCGGCCCCCATGGTCGAAGCCCACTTTGCGCGGCACCGCGCCGCCAGTGTGGAGGACGAAAAGCGCCTGGCCTCGCCGCCCGAAGCGCAGTGGGTGGAAGCCGTGATTGACGTGGCGTTCTGGGCCAGCCTGGGGCGTGAGGAAGGCTACTCGCCGCGCATCTCGCTGGCGCTGCTGCCGCTGGAGCAGGCCCGGCAGCCGCTGGTATTTGGCCAGCGCCGCCGCCTCACGCCCGCCAACCTGCTCAAACTGGCGCCCGCCGTGGAGCAGCCCGGCCTGCACCTGGGCGTGTGGCACGACGCCGACGGCCTCTACGTGTGGGGCACGGCCACGCGGGTGCCGCCGCTGTGCTTCGTGCTCGAAGTGGTGGAGCCCGGCCTGCTGGTGGTGAAGCACCGACGCGCCGGCGGCTTCGGCAAGTTTGTGAACGTAGCCGTGCTCCGCGGCGACCACCTCCAACTCATCGACGAAACCGACGGCGGCCTGAGCGACTGCGCGGCCCTGCGCGCCTTTTTGCCCGGCCGCAGCCTGCCCGCGCCCGACACCGGCGAAACCGACAACGTGCTGCTGGAGCTGGCCGCCGCCATGCGCGCCCACGGCCGCGGCGGCCTGGTGCTGGTGGTGCCGCCTGGCTCGGAGCGGTGGCAAACCTCCATTGTGCAGCCCCTAAACTATCCCGTGGCCCCGGCCTACACCGGCATCCGGGCGGTGCAGCGGCCGGGGCAGTCCAGGCGCAAGTGGCAGGCCAGCCTGCGGCGCAACATCGGCATCGTGGGCGGCTTCACGGCCGTGGACGGGGCCACGGTCATCACCCGTGAATACACGCTGCTGGCCTTCGGAGCCAAAGTAGCGCGGGCCGACACCAGCACGCCCGTCGAGCAAATGGTGCTCACGGAGCCAGTGGTGGGCAGCGAGCCCCGGCACCTGCACCCGGCCCGCAACGGCGGCACCCGCCATCTGGCCGCCGCCCAGTTCGTGCACGACCAGCACGACGCCATTGCGCTGGTCGCGTCGGTGGATGGGTTTTTCACGGTCTTCGCGTGGTCCGATGACTTGCAACTGGTCCATGCCCACCGCATCGACGTGCTGCTGCTGTGACGTAAAAAAGGCCGAAGCTCAACGAGCTTCGGCCTTTTTGCCGATGGTTAAATCGTGGTTTAGTAGGCCAGCTCCATTGCTTTGGGGTCGGGGCCGTAGTCGTTGTCGCCCCGCGTGCCCTCGGTCACGTCGAGCACCAGCAGCCAGATGGCGCCCACCAGCGGCACCAGCGCAATGAGCAAAAACCAGCCGCTCTTGTTCACGTCGTGCAGCCGGCGTACCGACACCGCCAGCCCGGGCACAAGCAGGGCCAGCCCAAGCAGAATGGAAAGGACGCCCGTGCCCACTCCAACCGACGAGCCCATCATGCCGTCGATGACCGCGGCGGCAATGCTGAGCAGGAACTGAAACAGCACGAACATCCAGTATTCCTTGCGGCGGGCGCGGCCGCTGAACACGGCGTATTTCTTTAAGGCAAGTAAAAAATAATCCATGGAAAAAATGAGGGTAGGCATTTCCTACTCGTAAGGCTTTTCGGTGACGCCCCGTTTTTTCAAGTGGGTTCTGGACTCCACCCATCAGGCTTGGGCGAAGCCACGGTTGAGTGTCGGCGCCAGGCAAATGGCCCACAAGGTAATGAGTGAATGATGGGTGCCAAGACCCTGATTGGGGAAAATTTGATGCGGCCGTCGGGGGAACAGATGCCGGGTTGACGTGCCTATTCAACAGGTCCGATTCGCCGTTTGACCCGCGCTGGCTGCACAACTGCGGGCGTTGCTGCTGAGCGATATTTAAGTAGCTTAGCCCCCCCTTGCCTTCACTTCTTTCCAATTCCTGCCCAATGCTTTTCTTCATACGATTTGCGTGGTTTGTGGCCCTGGTGCTGCTAGCCCAACCAGCGCTGAGCCAAGCCGTCACACCAGCCGCTGCCCTGGCCCAGGCCGCCAAGCTGGAGGCAGAGAAAAAATACGAATCGGCCTACCAGATTCTCGACAAAGCCGACCCCAAAAACCAGCAGCCCGAGGTGGTGCTCCAAAAGGAAAAGCTGCTGCTCCGGTACTACCTCATTGCCATAAACTTCCAAGCCTTCGGGCTGAAGGACCTGGCACCCGGCGAAACCGTGGAGCGGCTGCGCGGCAAAGAAGGCCAGTACAGCACGCATCTGCTCGACATCCCTAAAACGCTGACGCAGCTGCAGAAGCGCTTCCCCCAGGACTACCGCCTCAGCCAGGGCCTCGGCGACTATTATTACCGGGCCGTGCTCTGCCACTGCGGCGAGCAGGATAAAACCGAAGCCCAACTGCTCGACCTCGTGATTGCGCACTACAGCCAGGCCCACGCGCACCAGCTCGGCGATTTCATGACCTACTACGCCGTGGGCTACGCGCACCTGGCGCAGGGGCGGGCCCAGCCCAGCGTCGCGCCGTTCGAGAAGTCCATTGCCCTGAACGCGCAGTACCCCGATTCGCCCTACAACCTGGCCTACGCCCTCATGCTGCTCAAGGAGCCGGCCCGGGCCATTCCCTACGCGCAAACGTCGTTGCGGCTCTACACCGACCCCGAAATGAAGGCCGATGCCGCCCGCCTGCTCGGCACGCTTTACCAGCGCACCCAGCGGCCCGCCGAAGCCAAAAAAGCCCTGCTGCAAAGCCTGGACCTGCAGCCGCAGCACTACGCCACCCTGCGCAACCTGCTGGAGCTGGCCGTGAGCACCCACGCCCCGGACGCCCCCACCTGGGCCGCCCGGCTCTACCAGCTCAATCCGGCCGATGACCAGATGTTTTCCGACATCATGGACATCTACCAGGCCCAAAATCAGTGGGCCGAAGCCGAGGCCTTTTTCAGCAGCCAGCTGCCCACGGCCCCAGCCAAGCCCAGCGCCCAGGGCCTGCTGCATTTCTACGTGGCCATCCTCAACATGCAGCTCCGGCGCCCGCAGCTGGCGCGGCCCCACTTTCTGGCCGCCCAGCGCGAGCTGAAAAAAGTGGCAAAGCCGGATAACCCGATGTTTCAGCTGATTGATAAGGGCCTGGCCGAGAGCAAGCCCTAAGCCAAGACGCACAAGCCCAGGAGCAGCCGGTGAGCGCGGCTAAGCGGAACCACCAAAAATAAAACGGCAACATTCTGGCCGCAGCTTGCGAATACCCTAGTTCGCCGGCCGCGCCAGTGCCCCGGTATGCCTCCGCACACCCGCCATGGCCTTCCCGCTGCAGTTCTTCCTCGAAACCGTTGTTTTACCCCACCTCCTCATGGCCAAAGACAAAAAGAAGAAGCACAAGAAGGGCGATGCTTCGGAAGATATTCTGGACGTTGCCGCCTTGTCCATCAAGAAATTCCGCAAGGTGACCAGGGAAATCGGCAAGCTCAGCACCGGCCAGAAGCTGGTGGGCGGCATTGCGCTGGTAGCCGCCGGCCTCACCTACCTGGCCACCCAGGATTCGTCCGAAGCGCCCGACTCCGCGTCCAACTCCGACGAGCCGGGTCCGCTCAAGCGCTTGGCTGATAGTTTCTTGGGTGAAACGGAAGACACCCCGGCCCACCGCAAGCCCCGCAAGATTCCCAAATTCAAGCCAGCCCCCGATTCCGAATCCTAAACGCCCGGAACTCATCCGGCGCGTCCACTTCCTTCAAACCAACCAGGCACCATGAAAAAGACCAAGAAAAACAAAGCCGCCAAGAAAACCTCCCTGCTCGGCGGCGCTACCAAGTCGCTCAAGAAATTGGGCAAAGGCAAAGCCCTCGGCAAGCTCAGCACCACCCAGAAAGTAGTGGGCGGCGCGGCCCTGGTGGCCTTGGGCCTGAGCTACCTCTCCAAGCGCCGCGCCGCCAAAGCCATCGATGCCACGCCTCCCGCCACCAGCGCCACCTCCAACGCGCTGGCCGCCGAAGAAAGCTTGGCCGCCATGGACGGCAACGCTTAAATAATATTTAGAACGTCCTGCAGAGCGCAGCGAAGCATCTCGCGTGCATGAGCTAATTAAGTTGAAGCACGCGAGATGCTTCGCTGCGCTCTGCAGGACGTGCCACTTCTTTCCAGCCAACATAAACACGAAAAAAGGCTGACGCTCTGGGAGCGTCAGCCTTTTTTTGTGTTCTCAAATTTCGTTATTCGGCGGCAGGAGCAGATGGCGCGGCAGCGGGCGGCGTGGGGCTGCCCAGGCGTACGCGCACAGCATTAGGGCCTTTGGGACCCATTTCTACCTCAAACGTCACCTTGTCATTCTCATTAATCGTGATGCCGCCCAAGGCGTTGGCATGCACGAAAATGCTTTCCTGGCTCTGCGCGTCGCGGATGAAGCCGTAGCCTTTCGAGCTGTTGAAGAACGTGACGGAGCCGGAGCGCATCGTGTCTTCGGGCTCCCGGTCTTCCTGCTTGGCCACGCTGATGCGAATGTCCTCGTCCTTGATGACGCGCTTCTTGGTGGGGTCGGGCGGGGTGGAGGTGATGTTGCCGTTTTCGTCAACGTAGGCAAACATTTCTTCCAGCGCTGCGCCGGATTTGGCGTTGGCCTGGCGCTCGGCTTTGCGCTCTTCCTTTTCGGTTTTCTTCTTGGCGCGCTTTTTCTCGTTGTCTTTCTTACCAAATGTCTCTTGAGACCTACCCATAGTATTTGTTTTGTTGCTAATTCGGTGGTGCGGCGGGGCTTGGTGGGGGAAAGGCGGCCCCGCTGCGGAGTGGATTATCACGAAGATACGCAATATTCGGAGCCTTTCCGCGGGGCTTAGTCGCGGGCCTCGCTCCAGCGCGTTTTTCGCCAGGCTTCCCGCTGCTGCGGCTTGAGGAAAGTCCAGGCCACGAGGCGGCTTTTCTTCTGGCCCTGAGCCATTTCGATGGTGCGCACGTCGGTGGCGCCGGCCGTTTGCAGAGCGCGGTACACGCCGGGCAGCGTTTCTTTTTTCGACACCAGCGAGGTGTACCAGTAAGCTGAAGTGGGCCGCCGGCCGCTTTCCTGCACCATGCGCCGGATGAAGCCGGCCTCGCCACCCTCGCACCACAGCTCGTTGTTCTGGCCGCCGAAATTTAGGGTGGGGCGCGGGCCGCGCTGTGTGCCCAGGGCCGCTGTTTTGCGCTGCGTGCCGGCCGCCGCCTCGGCCGCCGAGGCGTGGAAGGGCGGGTTGCACATCGTCAGGTCGAACACCTCGCCGGCCTGAATGAGGCCGTCGAAAATGCGGGTGCGGGCCGGCTGCAGGCGTGCCTCGATGGCGCCGGCTAGGCTGGGGTTGGCAGCTTCAATCTGCTGGGCGGCGCGCACGGCCACGCCGTCCACATCGGAGCCCACGAAGTGCCAGCCGTATGCGCGCCGGCCGATGATGGGGTAGATGCAGTTGGCGCCCACGCCCACGTCGAGCACCGTGATGTCCTCGCCGGGCGGCAGGGTGCCGCCGTTGCTTTCGGCCAGCAAATCGGCCAGGTAATGCACGTAATCGGCCCGGCCGGGGATGGGCGGGCACAGGTAGCCTTTCGGAATATCCCAGTGCTCGATGCCGTAGAACTGCTTCAGCAAGGCCCGGTTGAGGGCTTTCACGGCGGCCGGGTCGGCAAAATCAATCGACAGGTTGCCGAATTTGTTTGGCTGCACAAAGGCCGCCAGCGCCGGGCTGGCCTGGCTGAGCTGCGGAAAATCATAGGGCGCGCGGTGCGGGTTGCGCGGGTGCAGCTGCTCCTTTTCGGTGGGGGCGATGGGAGCGGGGGCGGGGTTGGGTTTTTTCATGAGAGAACACACAATAGAGCGTCATGCAGAGCGCAGCGAAGCATCTTGCCCGCCACCACTAATCAGTGACGACTACACGAATTGAGTTACTTGTGGCGGTAAAGATGCTTCGCTGCGCTCTGCATGACGTTCCAGCGACACATTACTGCTACGTCGTCTTATACAAATACCAACCATCGCCGAGCGGCTTGAGCACGATGAGGTGCTCGGGCGTCATGGCCGGCAGTTGGGCGCGGTCGGCCTGATAGAGCAGGCCCACCGTGCTGTTCACCTTGCCGCCGATGACGAACTCCAGGCAGCTCGCGCAGCCGGTTTCGCGGCGCGTCACGCGGCTCAGAAACAGCTTGCGGAGCAGGGCGTGCACGGCGGGGTTGGCATTGGCGGCTTTTTCGCCGGTGGCCGCGCTGTCGGGTGTAAAGTACTTTCCTGCCTGCACCAAGCGTAGCACCTTGCGGAAATCGGCCCGGTTTTTCCGGAAGTGGGCGGCAATGTCGGCGTCGGCGGCCGTCCACAGGCGCAGGTTGCCCACGGTGAAGGCGTGGCTGGCGTCGGGGTGCTTGCGGTCGTAGTCGGCCACTTCGGCTGGCGGCAAATTCGAAAGCAGCTCCACCATGGGCGGCCCGAGGTGCGTCATGGCCAGGTTGCGGATGGCCTGCAGCTTCCAGGCGTCGCCTGCTTTGGCGAAGTGCAGGTAGAAGTCGCGGCGCTCGGCGGGCCCCAGCAACTCCACGGCTACCACGGCGGTGCTGTCGCCCTGCGCCACCAGCTGGCAGGTGCGCTGCAATTGGGGCGGAATCTGCTGGCCCAGGGTTTCGCGCTTGGCCTGGCCGGCGGCCTCGCAGCAGAGGTAGTCCTTCATCTCGGCCCAGCCCGTGGGCGCCACAAACCGCTCGGCAATCTGGAGCGGCGCGAGGGGCGGGGCCGTGGCGGCGGCGGCCGGCAGCCACAGGCAAAGAAGCAGGAACAGGTATTTCATTCGGAAGCTAACGGCAAAACAGCCGGCTTAAATTCCGGAATGCCCGCGCAATATGGGGCCCGGGCGCGTTTCTTTGCCGCATGAAGCGTTGGCGGTTCCGGTTTGGGCTAGGGGTGCTGGTGCTGCTGATGGCCGCCGGATTGGCCGCCCAAACGCCGCCGCTCACCCACGAGCAATACCTGGAGGACTTCGATTTTTTCTGGGAAACCGTCCGGGACCATTACGGCTACTTCAACCAGAAGCAAACCGACTGGCCGCGGGTGCGCACCATCTACCGGGCCCAAGCCGACACCGTGCGCAGCCGCCGCGCCTTCGTGCGCTTGCTCGAAAATGCCCTGGCCGAACTCTACGACAACCACGCCAGCCTGAACACCAACCGGCCCGACTCGCGCCGCCTCGTGCCCACCGGCACCGATGTGTGGGCCACCTTCGTGAACGGCCAGGCCGTGGTGCAGCAAGTCCGGGCCGGCTACGGGGCCGAGAAAGTGGGCGTGAAGCCCGGCGCCGTCATCGAAGCCGTAAACGGCGTGCCCGTAGCCGAAGCCCTGCGCCCCTTGCTGGCCCAAACGCTGCACCGGCCCGACCCCGCCGCCCGCAATTTTGCCCTGGGCCAACTGCTGGCCGGCGACCACCGCACTCCCCGCACCTGGACCATGCGCCTGGGCACCCGCACCTTCACGGCCCAGCCCGACGTGCCGGTATCGCTGCTCGAAACCACGCCCTACCGAGGTTTGCTGGCAGCGAAGCGCCTGGGCGACAAAGGCACCATTGGCTATATCAAACTCAACAACAGCCTGGGCGACAACCGCCTCATTGCCAAATTCGACAGCGCCCTGACGGCGCTCAAAGGCACTGAAAGACTCATTCTTGACCTGCGCGAAACGCCCAGCGGCGGCAACACCACCGTGGCTCGCGCCATCATGGGGCGCTTCATCGAGAAGGAAATGCCCTACCAACGCCACGAGCTGCCCAACGAGGAAGCCGAAACCGGCATCCCGCGCCGGTGGCTGGAACTGGTGGCCCCGCGCGGCCCGCGCTACCCCAAGCCAGTGGTAGTGCTGGAGGGCCGCTGGACGGGCAGCATGGGCGAGGGCCTGGCCATCGGCTTCGACGCCCTGCACCGCGCCACCCTCGTCGGCACCGAAATGGCCCAGCTCCGAGGGGCCATCTATTCCTATAAATTGCCGCACTCCGGCATCGGGTTCAGCTTCCCCGTCGAGCGCCTTTATCACATCAACGGCCGCCCCCGCGAAAACTATCAGCCGCCTTTTACGGTGGATTTAGTCAAGGCCGCGCAGCAGCCCAAGCCCAGCCCCGACCCTGTGATGAAGCAGGCGCTCAGTATACTGGAACACAAGAACTAGCGCCGGTTGGCGTTAGCGTGGGCGCGCCGGGCCACGTCCGCCGCTTTTGCCCGCGCCCGAAGGCCGGCTGCCGGTACTGCCGGGCCGGCTTTTCTGCGGCCGGGCAGTACCGCCGGGGCCGACGCTTTTGGGCCGCTGGGGTGATGGGGCCGAGCTTTTGGGCCGCGATGAGCCGCCGGGACCAGCCTTGGCGGGGCGCTTGCTGCCGGGCGTGATTTTGCCAGTGGCGGGGTCCTTTTCGGGGCGTGGGCCCCACCAGCCGGTGCCCGAGGGGTTGAACATCGACGGCGGGCCGGGCTTGCGCGGCTTGGGTTTGCCGGCCTGGCCATCGGCGGCGTCGCCTGCGGCTTTGCGGGCCGGCGCTTTGCGGCTGCGGCCGCCGGACGCTTCCTCGGTGCCGCTCGATTTGGCCACCATCTTCATGATGCCGGCCAGCTCCTCGGGCGTCAGCTCGCGCCAGTCGCCCACGGGCAGGCCTTTCAGCGTCACGTTCATGATGCGGACGCGTTCCAGCTTCAGCACTTCGTAGCCGAAATGCTCCACCATGCGCCGAATCTGACGATTGAGGCCCTGCACCAGCGTGATGCGGAAGATGTAGGGCGTTTCCTTCTGGATGACGCACTTTTTGGTGACGGTGCCCAGCATCGGGATGCCGTTGGCCATTTCGTCGAGCATGCGGTCGGTGAGAATGCGGTCCACCGTCACCACGTACTCCTTTTCGTGCTGGTTGCCGGCCCGCAGAATCTTGTTCACGATGTCGCCGTCGCTGGTCAGGAAAATCAGGCCTGACGAATCTTTATCCAATCGCCCGATGGGGAACACACGGGCGGCGTGGTTCACGTAGTCCACGATGTTGCCGCGCACGCCCGGCTCCGAGGTACTCGTCACGCCCACCGGCTTGTTGAAGGCCAGGTACACGGCATCTTCGGCCTGCTTGGGCTCCAGCTTGTGGCCGTTCACGCTCACCCGGTCGCGCGGACCCACCTGGTCGCCGATTTTGGCGGGCTTGCCGTTGAGCAGCACGGCACCCTCGGCGATGTAGCGGTCGGCCTCGCGGCGCGAGCACAGGCCGCTTTCGCTGATGAATTTGTTGAGGCGGGTGGCGGAGCTGGACGGCATACGAAGCGGCGAATTGGTTGAAAACGAAACGCGGCAGCTAAAGCAACGAACGTCTCGGAGGGCACAAAGGTACGCCCGAGGGTAGCGCGGACTTTTAGTCCGCGAAGGGGATAGGAGAACGTCATGCAGAGCGCAGCGAAGCATCTCGGGTTTACGCCACTAGCGGTGCTATTATATAGAAGAACAACCTGCGCCCGCGCCGCCCGTTAGCCCAACCATACTATCCAATAATCACTGAATTACCCAGATGTCTGACAAACCCACTATTTTCCCGCCCCAGAGCCAGGACGCGGGCGCCGGCAAGCCCGGCCTCGAATACAAGATGACGCCCGAGCCTGAGTACATCCGCGACGGCTACAAGGGCGCCGATAAACTGAAGGGTAAAGTGGCCCTCATCACGGGCGGCGACTCCGGCATCGGGCGCGCCGTGGCCGTGCATTTCGCCGTGGAAGGCGCCGACGTGGCCATTTGCTACTTCCCCACCGAGCAACAGGACGCCGAAAAGGTGCAGGAACTGGTGCAGGCCCACGGCCGCCGCTGCCTGCTGCTGCCCGGCGACCTGAAGTCGCCCGCCTTCTGCCAGGAAATCGTGGACCGCACTGTGGCCGAACTGGGCGGCCTCAACATTCTGGTGAACAACGCCGCCGAGCAAAACTGGCACGACTCGTTGGAAGATATTAAGGATGAGGAACTGGACAGTATTTTCAACCTGAACATCATCGCCATGTTCCGCATTTCGCGGGCCGCGCTCAAGCACCTCACAGAAGGCGATTCCATCATCAACACCGCCTCGGTGAACGGCTTCAAGGGCAATGAGATGCTGCTGGACTACACTTCCACCAAGGGCGCCATCACGGCCTTCACGCGGGCGCTGTCGCTGCAGCTCATCAAGAAAGGCATTCGGGTAAACTCGGTGGCGCCGGGCCCTATCTGGACGCCCTTCATCACCGGCGTGGGCTTGCTGAAGCTGCCTCTGTTTGGGCACGACGTGCCGATGGGCCGCGCCGGGCAACCGTCGGAAGTGGCACCGGCCTATGTGTTTCTGGCGTCGGAAGATGCCTCGTACTTCTCGGGCCAGACCTTGCACCCGAACGGCGGCTCGGTGGTGAACGCCTAAGGCCCGTGACCGGTGGGGAATAACCCCGCCCCAAGCGCTACCGTATCAGCCCCTAAAAATGGCTACATCGCCGTTTACAATTTCTTAACCGCTTCCCATGAACACGAAACTGCTCGGCCTGCTGGCCGCCGCCTCGCTGGCTACCGCCGCCTGCCAACAGGACAAAAAAGTGGAAACCACCACCACGACCACTCCCGACGCCACGACGACCACGACTACCACTACGGTCGACACCGTGGCCCTGCACGACGACGCCCGCCGCATGGCCGCCCGCGTAGCCGAAGACCTCAAGCTGAGCGACCCGGCCGTGACCACGCGCATCGAGCGCACCTACTATACCCGCGGCCGCCGTCTCAACGAGCTCGAAACGCAGTACGCCAACGACACCACCGGCCGCTACGCCGCCATCCGCCAGGCCAACGATATGGCCGATGAGCAAATCCGGACCGACCTCAACAACCCCGGCTACTACAACACCTACTCCTCGAACCGCGCCAACTACGGCGACGGCCCCTACTCGCTGGCGCCCGTGGCCGTGACGACCACCACGACTTCGACGACCACGCGCACTGGCAGCGTGGGCCAAGGCTCGGGCGTGAAGAAGATTGACAACGAGAAAGACGGCGACCACAAAACCAAGTTCGAGAACGGCGCAAAAATCAAGCGCAGCGACGACGGCTCGGTAAAAATCAAGCGGGCCGACGGCACGAAAATCAAAATCGACGAAAACGGCAACCGCACCGTGAAAAAGGGCTTGTTCAAATAAGCCTTTGCTAAAGCAAAAAAGCCCGCTCCTGGCCAGGAGCGGGCTTTTTTGTTGGGAAAACTCTACCAGTGCAACGACCACGAGGCGCCGGTGAACGGGCCGTAGTTGTAGGGCGAAAAGTGTCCCTGCCGAAACCATGGTTTCGGCTTGCGCGGCGGGGCCATGCCGGTGCCGTGGGCGGCGGCGCCGTCGGGCGCGGTTTCGACGCGGGTGCGGCCGTTGCGGACGGCAATTTTGGCGAAGGCGTAGCCGATGGCGATGCCGATGGGGTAGTCCGAGGCCCAGTGTACGCCGTTATTGAGCATGGAATAGCCCAGCAGGCCCATCAGCGAGTAGCCCACGGGGCGAATGAAGCGGTATTCGGGGTAGTTGTCGGCGATGACCGTGACGGTGGCCATGGCCGTGGCCAGGTGGCCGGTGGGGAAGGCGTCGTAGTTGGGCACGAAGCTCTGGTAGCGGCTGTAGGACGGAAACAGATGCCACTCGCCGCGGTCCTGGGTGGCCACGTAGGGGCTCTGGCGGCCGGTGAGGCGCTTGAGCGTCTGGATGACGAGGCCGGTGCTGAGAATGGCCTCACCAAGCTGGCTGGAGGTTTGCAGGGCGCGGTTGTCCTTCTTGATGCCGCCGTAAATCCAGAAGCTGCTGGCCACGGTGAGGTGCGTCCAGCCATCGCCAAGGAAGTAGAACGTGCTGTTGAGGTTATCGGGTACGTTGAACTCGAAGGGCAGGTTGGCCGAACCCACGCGGAAGGGGATATAGACCAGGGTTTTCTGGGTGCTGGCCGCTTTCAGGCCAATGAACCGGCCGAAATCCTGGCTCCAGTCGATGATGGCCTGGTCGGCCACCCACAGCGCCACCGAGGCCGTGGCTAGGCCGATGAACGTCTCCTTGTTTTCCTTGCGGAAAATGTAGCCGGGCGCCTGGCCCAGGTCGCGCGGGATGTGCAGGAGCCAGCGAAACGGCTTGGTGTTTTCGTAGTGCCACATCACACCGGGCGCCACGGTGTAGTCGCTGATGCGGCCATCGGCGCCGCGCGGGTGGATGTGCACCAGCGAGTCAGAAACGGCCGTTTTGGCGGAGCCGGGGCGGGTTTGGGTGGTGTCGGAAGCTGTTGGAAGTGCCAACGAGTCGGCAGCGAGGCCGGTAGAATCTGAGGCAACAGGGGTGAAATTAGCAGTGTGAGCGGAGCTACTGGCGGCAAAACTCAAACTAAAAAACAGCGCAACGAATAGCCGCAGGGCGCGGCGAGGGTAATAAGAGTTCACGAAAAAAGGAATAGCTAATAACGCGGTGCGGCCTCGCGGCAGGGGTGGGGCGAGGGGGCACCAAATGGGAAAACAGGCAAGCCGTGGCTCGCATAACGGACCACAAAGGTAACACCGGCGTCACGTTGGGCTAACCACCGGGGCACCGGCTTGCGCTGACGAATGGCGTGGCAGAATATTTTAGGCAAGCCGCGTATCTTTCTGCGAGCCCCGGCCGGCGTCGCAACAACGACGCTACTTAGCAAGCCATGAGGCCGTCATGCTGAGCGCAGTCGAAGCATCTCTACCGCAGTAGTAATCATTTACTTTCTCGGTAGAGATGCTTCGACTGCGCTCAGCATGACGTTTAGGAAGCGTTTTAATCTGTTTCTCTTAATTCACCCACCCAATGTCTGAAACTGCTGCCGCGCCCCTGGAGGGCTTTGTTTCACCCACCACGGCCGTGGCGGCCAATCGGTACGGGGCAGCCTTTGAGGCTCTGTGCCAGCGTACGCCGGCCCTGCGCCAGGAGGACGTGGCCGCCCGCCGGGCCCGCCTGCAAAAGCTCAGCAACTGGCTGCACGCCCACCGGACCGATATCCAGCAGGCCTTGCTGGCCGATTTCCGCAAGCCCGCCGCCGAAACCGACCTCACCGAAATCTGGACCTCACTGGTCGAACTTAAGCACACGATGAGCCACCTGAAAAAGTGGATGGCGCCGCGCCGGGTGGCCGCTCCCATGGCCCTGCTGGGCACCCGCGCCTGGGTGCAGGTCGAGCCCAAGGGCGTGGTGCTGATTATTTCGCCCTGGAACTACCCGTTTTACCTAGCGGTAGGCCCGCTAATTTCGGCCATTGCCGCCGGCAACGCCGTGGTGATAAAGCCGGCCGAGCAGACGCCCGCCACCGCCGCGCTGCTGCAAAAGCTGTGCGAAGAGTTGTTTCGGTCTGATGAGGTGCTGCTGCTGCAAGGCGACAAGGAAGTGGCCACTGAGCTGCTAAAGCTGCCCTGGGACCATATTTTCTTCACCGGCAGCCCCGAGGTAGGCAAGATTGTGATGCGCGCCGCCGCCGAGCACCTCTCGGGCCTCACCCTGGAGCTGGGCGGCAAAAACCCGGCCGTGGTGGACGAAACCGCCAACCTGCGCGACGCGGCCGAGAAAATTGTGTGGGGCAAATTCCTCAACAACGGTCAAACCTGCGTGGCCCCCGACTACCTGCTGGTGCAGGAAAGCGTGCAGCCCGCGCTGCTGCGGGAGCTCACCGCCGCCATCCAGCGGGCCTACAACCCCGCCGGGGCCGGCATCGAGCGCTCCGAGTCGCTGGCCCGCATCGTGAACCAGCACCACTTTGCCCGCCTCGCCGGCCTGCTCGAAGATGCCCAGACCCGGGGTGCCACCGTGGCCGCCGGCGGCACCGTCGATGCCCTGCAGAACTACATCGAGCCCACCATTCTGACCAACGTGCCGGCCAGCGCCCGCGTGCTGGAAGAAGAAATCTTCGGCCCGCTGCTGCCCGTGCTTACCTTCAAAACCCTGCCCGAAACCACGGCTTACATCAACGCCCGCCTCAAGCCGCTGGCGCAGTATGTTTTCAGCACCAATGCTGAAAACCGCCGTTACCTGCTCGAAAACGTGTCGGCCGGCGGCGCGGGCGTGAACGAAACGGTGCTGCACTTTGCCCACCCCGAGCTGCCCACCGGCGGCGTGGGCAACTCCGGCCTCGGCAAGGCACACGGGCACTCCGGTTTCCTGGCTTTCAGCAATGAAAAGGGCGTGCTGCGGCAGCGCGTGGGCTTCACCGGCATCAAGGCCATGTACCCGCCCTACACCAGCCGGGTGCAGAAGCTGATTGGGCTGCTGGTGAAGTATCTGTAGCCGTTGAACTGGGGGCGAAGGGGGTTACTTTTCAGGCTGAAGCCGCATGAAAGCCCATGACGACCACACAACGATTGCGCGGCTGGTGCCTGGGGGCCGCTGGCCTGCTGCTCACGGCCTGCGACGACGGCCTGGAGGTGCGCTTCGCGCAGCCATTTCTGGCGGAGGTGGCCGATATGGCGGCTTTTCCGGTCCGGCACCAGGGCGTGTACACCGCCGCCGATTCGGGCAAGTCGCTGTGCGTCGGTCGCACGGCGGTGTGGCGGCAGGAGTTGCAGCAGGTGCTGGCCAGTCGTCGGGAAGTCGATTCTCTCCTGCTTCATCATTTGCGGGCTGATACCACGTACGCGCAAGGCGGGCACCTGCACTACGTGCACCTGCTGAGCCGCGACTCGGTGCGCGACAGCTGGCTGTGGACCGATACGGTTTTCACGCTCGCGGGCCCGGGACCGGGCGTGCTGCGCCGGTTTCAGGGCCGCTACTACCTCAACACGCCCAACGACAACAGGGACAAATGGTACGTGCAGCGCCTCGAAATCGAGGGTCCGGGCCTGCGCTGGCAAACCTTCGGCACCGATACCCTGCGCCTGCTGGCCCTAGACCCGGCCACCGTATACTACCACCGCGAAAATGGCCGCCTGACTTCCTTTCAACTTATGCCCGCCACCGCCCAGCAAACGCGCCGCCTGGGCCGCTACGACGGCCTCTGGGATACCCAGGAGGCATACCGCCGCCGCCATTAGCTCCTGTGTTACTTCTGCCGCTGCTGCATCTCAGCCGCTATTTTCTGCTGCGTGGCTTTGGTTTGAAGGAGTTTAAACTTCTCGGGGCCAACGACGGCGCGCAGTTCTTTTTGGGAGTTGATGTTGATGCGTTTCAGCTCGGCCAGGAGCTGCGGCGATTTGGCGGGCAGCTTTTCCTTGGCAGCGTTGGATTGGGTGAGCGTGCCGTTGAGGATGGTGCGGACGCGGCCGGTTTGGTCGGGGGTGAGCTTGAGCTCGGTGCCCATCACGTCGGCTAGGTCGCGGGCGGCGGTAGGCGGCGCCGGCGAGTCGGCGGTGCGCACGGTTTCAACCACCGGGGCGGGCTTGTCGCGGCGAAAGATGGAACAGCTGGCCAGAAAGGGCAGCAGGAGCAGGGCGTAGCGGGTTTTCATGAAATAAGCGGGTAAGAATTTGCTTTACGCAGAAGCAGGGTTGCGGGGCTATCCAGCGGTTAATTCCCGTTGATATGACCGGGCGAGATTCCCAGCCGACGCGCTATTTTGGCCCGGTTCTGGCGCAGGTGCCGGCGCTGCTTAGGCGTTAGAAAACCAGCGAGTTGGATTGCTGTACTTGCCTTGATGCGTTTGATTTCTTCCCGTTGCTCAGCCGGCTGACTGGCATATTTTTGGGTAGCTTCCTGGCACAACTCCTGTTCCAGTTGGAGGGCTGCGCGCAGGCGTGTGAGCTGGTCGGGCTTTATCTCACCTCCCAATAATTGATAGGCAGTGCGTTGGGTAAGCATTTTCTCCACCTGCGCGCAGTTGCCAAACAGCAGCACGGCCAGTAGCGGCAGCAACAGCAGATAGGGCAGGGCCAGGCGTTTCATTACCCCAAACATACCACGCCGTGAGCTGATTGGCTCAGCGCCGAAACACCGTCAGAATCGGCATTCCATCTACCCAAATATGATGCACCGGCGTGCCAAACCGGGCCTCGTAGGGCCAGGGGTGCCAGCGGTAGATGCCCAGAAAATACCGGGCCTGGGCGTGGGGCACAAAGCGCAGCCGGGCACTGGCCGTCGTGGGCAGCAGCAGGGCGTTGTTGTGCAGCACATCGCGCTGCGTGAGCGTGTCGCTGATGGCCACGGTGGCGCTGGCATCGTGGGCCAGCACCCAGCTCAAGCCCTGCCGGGCCGAGATGCCCCAGTAGTCGCGCTCGAACAGCTGGGCCGCCACCGGACCGGGCAGAAAACTGAAGTACACGTACTGATGTGGGTGGTCGTGCACTTGCCGGTAGGCCGTGTGGGCTACGCCCAGCGCCAGCAGCACGCCCGCCGCCGTGCCCAGCCGCCGCCACGCCGAAGTCGCCGGAGCCGCCCGCCAGACGTGCACGCCCGCCCGCAGCCCCCGCATCGCCAGCAGCAAAAAGGCCGGATAAATGAAGTAAACGTGCCGCCAGCCGTCGTACACGACCGAATTCAGGGCCACGATGAGCACCAGCGGCCCCACGCACCAGGCCCCGAAAAGCAGGTCGCGCCGGCCGGCTGTGCGGCGCAGCAGCGCCAGCGGCCGTTGCACCAAGTCGCGCATCACCCCAGCCGCCCCGGCCACAAACAGCACCGAATAGGCCACGGGCGTGGTGGCCAGCAGCCACACCGGCAGGTAGTGCCACGGCAACTCCCGGCACGAGCGCAGCTGGCCCAGGTAAAACACCCGCATGGTTTGGCGGAAGTAGCGGAAGTTGCCGAAGCACTCCCACAGCCGCGCCACCGGCGCCTCCCACAGGTAGGGCCAGAACACCACCACCAGCGCCATGGTGGCCACGCCGCACAGCGCCAGCGCCCGCAGCAGCGCCATCCGGCGCAGGGGCCGCGCCCACATCTCCAGCGCTACAAAAGCGGCCGTGAGCACCGGCAGCAGCAGGCCCATAATGCGCACATCAGTAGCCAGGGCCATCACCAACGCGTGTAGCACGGCCCGCCCCGCCGTGGGCCGGCGCAGCAGCCGCGTGAGCGTGAACCCGCCCAGCACGAACAGGTTCATGAAGACCAAATCCTTGTGGTTGTAAAACGCCTCAGCAAAAATCCGGGGCGAGAGCACCAGCGCCGCCGCGCCCACCAGCCCCCAGCGCCAGCTGCCAAACCGCTCGGTGCCCAGCCGGAACAGCGCCCATGCCCCCAGCACAAACGTGGCAAAAACCAGGAAATGCCGCATCCAGTAAGCGCCCGGCAAGTCATCAGGGTAAAAAACTTCTTCCAGCGCCGCCAGGAGTAGGGTGAAGGCCACGCCATGGTCGGCCTCGCGGTAGGTGCGCAGCGCGGGCAAGTGGGCCAGGTGCTCGCGGGCCAGCAGACTGGGGGCCAGGCGCTGGGCCACATAGCGCAGGCTGATGTAGCCGCCCTCGCGGTCGGTGGGCTCGTCCCAGCCCATGCCGTAGCTGCTGGTGAGGAACAGGCCCAGCAGCAACAAGCCGCCAAAAAACAAAGTTGTAATCAGCCGGCGCGGGGCGCGGAAATTCTCAGATAGTAGTCGCAGCATGGTGGCCCAAAGTCGAGGCCAAAGGTAGCGGGCGGCGGGAGGGGATTTCCGTCGTCTTCATGCCTTGTGCCGTGAAGTGGGCCAGCGCCATGATGGTGAGCATGGGGTTCACGCCGCTGCAGGCGGGGAAGGCCGAGCCATCGGCCACGAAGAGGTTTTGCACTTCCACCGTCTCGCCGTTGAGCTTGAGCGGGTGGGTGGCGGCGTCGCCGCCCATGCGGCAGGTGCTCATCTGGTGGGCGCTGTAGAGGCCGAACTGGTTGGGCTTCCAGCTCAGGTGCGGCAGCTTGTCGAGCACTTCGGGGTTGAGCAGCACGCCGTCTTTGGCCTCCAGCGTGGGCAGCGTGCCGTGGGGCAGATATACTTTCTCGGCCCCGGCGGCAATGTGGATTTGCGCCGCGGCGCGCACGCCTTCGAGCATGTTGGCGCGGTCGAAATCCGACAGCACGTAGTCAATCAGCGGCGCGCCATTTTTATCGATGCTCACCCGTCCGCCGTCGCGGTCGCGGGTGAGGACGATGAAGGAACCCAGGTGGCTGGCGTCGCGCAGCAGCTCGTGGTGCTGCCGGCCCGAGCGCCAGGGCAGCACCATGCTTAGTAGGCCGGGGTGGGTGGGGGGCGTTTCGAGCTTGGCGCCGAAGTTGGTGCCGTGCAATTGCGTGTAGGTATCGTTCACCACGCTCATGCTGGGGCCGTGCCAGGAGTTCATGGCCTGCGGGTAGCGGGCGCCCACCACCACCGTGGGGTGCAGGTGCAGGTGGCGGCCCAGGTGCGGGTGCTTCAGGCCGGAGCGCAGCAGCAGCGCAGGCGTCTGGATGGCGCCGCCGGTCACCACCACGCGCTTGGCTCGCACCGTGATGGGAATTTGCTGGCCGTCGGCAGTAGTGTACACGGCCTCGGCGCCGGTAGCGCGGCCCTGGCTGATGGTGACTCTGTCAACTTTGGTATCGGCCAGAATGCGGGCGCCGTGCTCGAAAGCGGTGAGCAGATACGTGTTCAACGTGCCCTGCTTGATGCCGTGGGCATCGCCCAGCGTGGTGTAGCCCAGGCTACGAAAGTGGCTGTCGGAATCGGTCAGGCCCTTTTCGTTGCGCGGAATCAGCTTCACCTCCTGGCCGAGCTTGGTGGAGCCGTCCCACAAGGCTTGGTTCTGGCCGTTGTGGCGGGTATAGTTGGTGTTCACGCCGATGGTGCGGGCCACGGCGTTTAGGCTTTCCTTAAACTCCAGGGTGGTGAAGTGGGGAGCGGCGTGCTCGCGGGCCCATTCCTGCAGCACGTAATCGGGGGTGCGGAAGGCGCCGGCCCAGTTCACGGTGGTGCCGCCGCCCAGGCAGGCCCCGGCCAGGATGCCGATGCTGCCGTCCTGGGTGCAGAGGGTGCCTTTGGCGTCGTAGAGCTTGCCCAGCATGTCCACCTCGCGCTGGGTAAAGTCGCAGCCGTGGCAGTAGGGGCCTTTTTCGATGACCAACACATCGAAGCCGGCCTCGGCCAACTCGCCGGCTACCACGCCGCCGCCCGCGCCGCTGCCAATCACCAGCACATCGCACTCGTACGTAGTGGCATCGGTCGGCTTAAGGGTGCGAATGGGCTTAGGCGAATCCACCGGCTTCTCGTCGGGGCCGGGGTAGCCGAGGCGTCCCCAGACGGCCGGCACCTCCGCCATGCTGCCGCCGTAGTACAGCAGCGTGCACAGCTTGCGCAGCGCCTGAAAGCCCTTGCGCAGCTGCGGCACGTTGCTGGCGGCCCAGCTTTGCAGCAGCTGCTCACGGTGCGCCGCATCGAGCTTGCGGAAGGGCTTGAGCGGCCCGAACCACGTCAAACCCAGCAGCGGCTTCTCTAACAAATCAAGCAACTGGCCGAACTCATTCTGCGCGCCCTCAGGCTGCTCCCGGATGGCCGCTTCCAGCTTCTCCAGGTTCACGCCGGCCGCGCCGGGCGGGCTGCCGTCGGGCAGGGCGGGAATAAAGGTGTCGGCGAGGGCCTGGAGGAGGAGCGAGCGGGCGGGCGTGAGCGAAAACATGCGGCGGGAATTTTGGATGGTAAAAGGTAGGGAATTTTCCGCAATATGTTAGGCGTGCCGAGTAGTTTTTCAGGTAAGAACGGCGTTGTAACAATAAAAAAGCACGTCATGCTGAGCGCCGCCGAAGCATCTCTACCGCGCAACTAATTCCAATCGATAGGAATAGTGTTGCGGTAGAGATGCTTCGGCGGCGCTCAGCATGACGTTCTGCCGGCGAACTTTGCCTTCCCTAATTCACCCGCATACCATGCCCCGCCTCATTCAAACGCCCGAAACCACCTACCGCGTCCACTTTCAGGAGTGCGACATGCTGGGCCACCTCAACAACGCCCGCTACCTCGACTACTTCCTCAACGCCCGCGAAGACCACACCACCGAGCATTACCAGCTGAACATGGGCGAAATCGCCCGCGAGCAAAAGGCCGGCTGGGTCATCACTAAGCACCACATCAGCTACCTCAAGCCGGCGCGGCAGGGCGCCACGGTCCGCATCCTGAGCCAGCTCATTCACTTCGACAACTCCAACCTGGTGCTCGAAATGCAGATGCGCAGCGACGACGGCCTGCGCCTGCTGGCCCTGCTGTGGTCGGAAATGACCTTCGTGAGCATGCCCGCCGGCACCCGCACCGACCACTCCAACGCCATGATGGACCTGCTCGAACAACTCGACGTGGACGCCGTGAGTTACGACCCCGACGGCTTCGATGAGCGCGTGAAGGAGGTGCGCCAGGAGCTGAAGAAGCTGAGGCGGGAAGGCTGAAAAGTCGCCTGTCATTGCGAGCGAAGCGCGGCAATCCGTCCTCTTAGTGTAACTAGCCTTGGGTTATAGCAAGGTTTTTTTAACAACAGAAAAGCCCCGGCACTGCATAGTGTCGGGGCTTTTTCACATTTTTTTGACTGGTCGCACTGGGCGGATGCATTGCTTCGGCTGCGCCTCGCAATGACAGTTTTCTACCCCCCGAACGAATTATCCCGCTCGTTGGCATCCATAAAAATTCCGCCGTCGAGCTTCACCGATTTTACGGCTTTGGGCGTGGTAATGACGGCCTGCTGCTGGTTGGCGCGCCACACGGCCGCGGTTTGGTGCAGGGTTTCTTTGGTGCCGTCGGCGTATTCGAGCTGCATATCAAAGGGCACCACGAAACCGCCGATGTTATTCACCGTGACGCTGCTGCCGGATACGGACCCAACGGCCAGGTCGATGTAGCCATTGGTGAAGAACCAGTTGTGGAAAAACCAGTTCAAATCCTGGCCGCTGGCGCTGCTCATCGAGTTGAAATAATCCCACGGAATGGGGTGCTTGCCGTGCCAGCGGTCCATGTACTCGTGCAGGGATTTCTTGAACAGCGCATCGCCGAGCATGTCTTTCAGGGCGAAGTAGCTGAGCGAAGGCTTGCCGTAGGCGTTGTTGCCGTAGCCCGACTTCAACTCGCTGCTGGGCGTGATGATGGGCAGGTCCTGGGGCGTGGCGATGTTGTGAATCCAGCCATTTATACGGAATTGCTTGTAGAACTTATCGGCCGTTTCGGCGCCGTTTTCGGCCGTGTTGATGAGGCGCTCGAACGTGGTGGCCCAGCCCTCGTCCATGTAGGCGTAGCGGCTTTCATTGATGCCCATGTAGAAGGGGAAGTAGGTGTGCGCGATTTCGTGGTCCTGCACGAACTGCGCGAACTTGGGGTCCTTCTGCGGGCTGTCGTTCACCATCATCGGGTATTCCATGTCGGCAAAGCCCTGGAAAGCCGTCATTTTGGGAAACGGATAAGCCACGCCGGGCCAGTTATTCGGGTTCGAGAACCAGCCCAGCGCAAACTGCGCGTTCTTCACCGACTCGCGGAAATCCACCGTGGAATCGGCGTAGGCGGCCTGCACGCTGGCGCGGCGCTTGGCCTTGGCATCGACGATGACGCTGGCGGCGTCCCACACGTAATGGTCGCTCAGGCCCAAGGTCACGTCGGAAATATCCCGGGCGGTCCAGACCCAGGTGTTCATAGGCTGCTGGGCGGTGATGTTCTTCTTCGCCAAATCGGCCGCCGTGGCCACGTGGATAACCGCGTCGCTGGTCATCGACTGCTTGAGGCGCTTGGCGGCGGCCTTCTGCAGCACCTGGTCGGGGTTTTGCAGCGTGCCGGTGGCCCACACAATGTAGTTGGCGGGCGCTTTCACGCGCAGGGTGTAGTCGTTGAAATCGTTGTAAAACTCCTTGCTGTCGACGAAGGGCAGGCGGTCCCAGCCGGCGTAGTCGTCATACACCGCCACGCGGGGGTAGAAGTAGGCCAGGAAATAGGTGGTGGGGTCAATCATGCCCTCGCGGCCGCTTTCGATGGAAATGGGAAAGTGCCAGGACACCGCGAATTTCACCGAATCGTGCGGGGCCAGCGGGCGGGGCAGGCGCACGCCCGGCGCGGTGCCCAGGTTCTGCGGCAGAGGCTTCAACTGGCCCGCCACCAGGAAGGTGTCAATCACCACCCCGCTGGTGAGGTAGTCCGGAGAGGCGTCGCCGTCGCGGCTGGCGCCGGGCTTGTGGATGTTCTGAATGATGCGCAGCACCACCTGGCGCAGCGTGTCGGGGCTGTTGTTGAAGTAGGTGATGGTTTCGTGGCCCCTAATGTCGCGGGCCGGCGGCGCGGCCTGCACGGTGATGCTGTAGCGGGCGCGGTTTTGCCAGTACTTGGGGCCGGGGCGGCCGTCGGGGCTGCGGGTGCCTTTGGCGAAGGCGGCTTTGATGTCGCGCGGCATATAAAGCGGCTGCGTCTGGGCAGCGGCCGTGTCGGCGAGGCCGGCGAGCAGGAGGAAGGTCAGGAGGGGTTTAATCATAGCAGAGACAGACGGAATAACAAGTCGAGCGTTGCAATGTAGCGCGGACACAGCGAGTCCGCGCCTGGGCATGATGTCTCGGGTCTGAATCAGAAGTTTTCGTCGCCCAAACCAGCCGCCTCCGCTTACACGCCTGCCGGCCCGCGCCGCGTCAGGCGCAGGAGCCAGTCGCACAGTTCGGCTTCCTCGAAGGGCTTGGTGACGCAGCCATTCATGCCGGCGTTGAGGTAAGCGGCGCGGTCATTGTCGAAGGCGTTAGCCGTGAGGGCGATGAGCGGCGTAGCGGCGCGCTTGAAGTGGGCGTCCCGGCGCAGGGCCAGGGCCACTTCCACGCCGCTCAGGCCGGGCATGTGGATGTCGAGCAGGGCCGCATCGAAATCCTGGCTGGTGAGCTGGGCCAGGGCCTCGGTGCCGGTGTTGGCGGTGTGCACTTCCACGCCCCAGTATTCGAGCAGGGCCCGCGCTATTAGTTGGTTCACCACGTTGTCTTCGGCCAGCAGCACGCGCAGGCCGCGCAGGGCCTCGTAGGTGACGGGCGCTTCGGTGGGCGCGGCCGTGGGCGCGGCGGGCGGCGCCAGCGGCAGGGTGAGCACGAAGGAAAAAGTGGAGCCCGCGCCGGGCTGGCTGCACAGCAGGAGCATGCCGCCCATCTGCCGCACCAGCTGCTCGGTGATGGCCAGCCCCAGGCCCGTGCCGTCGAACCGGCCGTTGGTATCGGAAGAAGCCTGAGCGAACGATTCGAAAATGCGTTCCTGCTGCTCGGGGGCAATGCCGGCGCCGGTGTCCTGCACCCAGAAGCGCAGGCGCCGGGCCGCGGGCGGGCCGGGCAGCAGGGCCACGCCCAGGCGCACGCTGCCCCGCGCGGTGAACTTGATGGCGTTCGAGAGCAGGTTGAGCAGGATTTGTTGCAGCCGGTAGGCATCGCCCAACAGGGGCTGGCCGGGGGCCGGCGGGGGCTCCAGCATCAGCGACAGCCCTTTCTGCTCGGCCAGTGAGGCCACGATTTCGCTGGCCCCCTGCAGCAGCGCATCCAGGTCGAAGGGCGCGGCATCAAGGGCCAGGTGGTGGGCCGTGATTTTGGCCAGGTCGAGCACGTCGTTTATCAGGGCCAGCAGGTGGCGGCCCGAACGCTGCATGATGCTCAAATACTCGTGCTGCACCGGCGTGAGCGGCATTTTGCGCAGCAGCTGCACCATGCCCAGCATGCCGTTGAGCGGCGTGCGAATTTCGTGGCTCATGCGCGCCAGGAAGGCTTCTTTGGCCTGTGCATTGGCTTCGGCCGCCTGGTTGGCCTCCTTGAGGGCAGTGATGTCGGTGCTCACCACCAGCACGTCGGTGCCGCCTTCGGCCTGCGGAAACGGCGACATGTGCACCCGCAGGTGGCAGATGCTGCCGGAGCTGAGCTGCAGCGCCAGCTCCGCGTCGAGGGACTGGCCGGTGGTGAACACCCAATTGCGCCAGGCGGCAATTTTTGCCATTTGCGCCCGCACCGCGTCGTTCTGTTCGGCCGGAGGCCGCATGTGCTGGCTTTGAGCGGCCAGCGCGGTGAAAGCCGCATTGCGAAACTTGACCTCGCCCGCAACCGTGATGACGTACACCACGTTGGGCAGGGCGTCCACAATCAGCCGGATAAACTGCTGCTGGGTACGCAGTTGGGTTTCGCTCCGGCGGTGCTGCTCCTCGGCCTCGTAGCGCTCCGTAATGTCGATGCTGGAGCCCACTACCAGCAGCACCTCCCCGTCGGCATCGTACACGGCTTTGAGGCCGCGCAGCATGCGCCGCTGGCCCTCGTTGGTGGTGGCATCTTCCTCCCAACTGATGGACTCGCCGGTTTGCACGGCGCGGCGGAAGTGCGCCGCGCGCGCTGCCAGCTGCGCCGGGGGGCGGCCGCTTAGGGCCAGAAACTCGGCGTGCGTGATGCCCAGCATCTGCTGGCGGAAGGCGGGGCTGGCCACGGCCGCCGGGTTCACAAAGAGGAAGCGCTGCTCGGCATCGAACACCACAAGCTGCACCGGCAGGTGGTTGAGGATGGCCTCGTAGAACTCGCGCTGGCGGGCCACCTGCTCCTCGGCCTGCTTGCGCGCCGTGATGTCGAGGCCGGTCATGATGAAGTACTGCGGCTGGTTATCGGCGCCCAGTATCGGGGCGATGTTAATCAGCATGCTGTGCTGGTGGTCGGCCTGCTCCATGGTTTCTTCCCAGCTCAGGGCGCGCTGCCCGGCCCGGGCCTGCTCCAGGTAGCCCTGACGGCGCGCCACAATGTGGGCCGGGCGCTGCAGCAGCTCGCTCAGGGCCTGCACCGTCTGGCCCCGGTACTGCTGCCGGGCCACGGGGTCGGCCACGCCCAGCTGGTTGGCAAACACGTAGCGAAATTCGGTGTCGATAACCGCCACCGACACCGGCAAATGCTCCAGCACCAGCTCATAAAAAGCGCACTGGTCGGCCTGTTGCTGCTCGGCCCGGGTGCGGGCCGCGAGCTGCTGTTCGAGGTGCTCGGCCCGGGCGCTGGCAGCGGCCAGCTGCTCAGTCAGGGCCGCTGCCCGCGCTTCGGCGGCGGCCAGCGCGTCCCGTAGCTGCGCCTCGCCTGCGGGGCCTATTGGGGCAGGGGCTGGGGCAGCAGAAGCGGGCGGGCGGGGAGGCTGCATCAAACAAACTGAGTGGAAAGGACCCGGGCGGCACAACCTGCTGCAACCGATACTGTGCGTATGAAAGCGGTAGTCGGCAAGGCAGCGCAGGGCTAAAACTAATAAATACGGGGTGAACTCACGGAATTGGCTGGTGAATGGTGTCGAATGCTCGTTGAACACCGGTGCCCCTTGCAGCCGGTTTGCACGGTTTTACTGGCCGTATCGTGCCGTCCAGCGCTTCTGACGCCGGTAACGTCCAAGTGCCCTCGCTGCTTATCCCGGAAGGGAAAGTCGCGTCAGCATCGAATCCGGGCGTCTTCCCGGTCGATGCAATGCCCCCTTTCAGCGGCAGAACGCCCGGCTCCATCTTTTGCCTAAATCGGAACCTGCTTTTCCCGACCTGCGGCGCGTACTTTTCCAGTCTAAAGCTCCTGTATGCCCGTTCTAAATTCCTTGCCGGCTTTCACCAAGCCATTGAAAACAACCTGGCTAAGCCTGCTTTTTTCGGTGCTGCTCCTGGCCTCTGCTCAGGCGCAAACGCTGACTGCCAAAGAAGACACCATGGCCGTGGACACCACCGCGGCCCGCGACGATTCCTACCGCCTCGAAGTGGGCTACACCACGCTCAGCAGCATCTCGGGGCAGGTGCGCAAGGTGTTCGACACGCGCGGCCTGGCTGAGGAGCTGCCCGACGTGGTGGAAAACCTCAAGGCCATTCAGTATACGCTCAAGCAAAAAGGGCAGGTGGTCGACATCAAGCAGCTGCAGATGTGCCAGCTCATGCTCAGCACCCTGCAGGACGAGCTGGGCGACTGGCGCACCGCCCTGGCGGGGGCCAACCAGCAGCTGGCGGCCATGCAGGCGAAGCTCCAAAGCATTGCCCCGCCGCCCCCGCGCCTGGCCAGCGCCGACGCCACCACGCTGGCCTTGGAACGCTCCGATTCGGCGCTGTGGGCACGGCAGCAGCGCATCGGCGGCTTGCTGGCCAAGCGGTTTTTGAAGGTGAAGCAACTGCAGACGCAGGTGGCCGCCAGCTACATCCAGGGCATGGAGCTGCAGGACGAGGTGGGCGACCAGATGCGCCGCTACAGCCGCACCAGCGCCCAGCTCAACTACCCGCCGCTGTGGGATGCCGAGTCGATTCCGCCCGTTCCGGCCGACCCCAAGGCCCGCAAAGCCGGCCAGTACCGCCGCGAAATCATCAACTTCTACTTCGCTCACAACTGGGACAACTGGGCCTATATGGCCCTCATCGGGCTGGTATTTTATGGCTGGGTGTCGTTCAACTACCGACGGGCGAAGGCACAGGAGTTGGCCATTACGGAACCCTTTCGCTACCTGCGGCCGGGGCCGGTGGCGGCCACGCTGGTGGTGATGTTCAGCCTGGCGCCGGCCCTGGAGTTGCACCCGCCGCCCATCTACCTGGCGCTGTTGCAGCTGTTGCTGCTGGTGGCGCTCACGGCGGTGTTTGCGCGGAGCTGGCCGCGGCGGCTGTTTCTGGGGTGGCTGGGGCTGGTGGCGTTTTTCGTGTGGCTGAGCTTCACCAACGCCAACGCCACCACCGGCCTGGGAGCGCGCTGGGGGCTGCTGGGGCTCAATGCGCTGGCGGTGGGCGTGGGTGCGTTTCTGCTGTGGCGGCTGCGCGAAACGCTGGCCCAGATGCGCTTTTTGATTCCCGTGACGTGGCTGTTCATCGGGCTCAATGGCCTGGCCATCGTGTGCAACGTGGTGGGGCGGCTGAGCCTGGCCAAGATGTTCAGCACGGCGGCCATTTTCGGGCTCACGCAGGGCATCGGGCTGGCCGTGTTCATCGAGTCGTTCACCGAAGCCTTCCACCTCCAAATTCTGTGCAGCCGGGGCAGCGAGGGCGGCACGGCGGCCTTCGACTACGACAAAATCGAGCCCCAACTCATGCGCCTGCTCACGGTGCTGGCCGGCGCGCTGTGGCTGATGGTGTTCACCTCGAACCTGAACGTGTACAACGCCATCTACGGCTTCTTCGACCACTTCCTGACCGCGCCGCACCTCATTGGCAGCACTGAATTCACGTTCGGCAACGTGCTGCTGTTCTTCCTCATTCTCTACATTTCGGCCTTGTTGCAGCGCTACATCGGCTACTTCTTCGGCGAGGTGGGCGACGACGATTCCGAGGCGCGCAAGCGGGGCTCGTGGCTGGTGGCGCTGCGGCTGCTGCTGGTGCTGGTGGGTTTTGCGCTGGCCACGGCCGCCACGGGACTGCCGCTGAGCAAAATCGCCATCGTGTTCGGCGCGCTCAGCGTGGGCATCGGCCTGGGTTTGCAGAGCATCGTGAATAACCTGGTGTCGGGCATTATCCTGATTTTCGAGCGGCCCTTCCACGTCGGCGACTTTATTGAGGTGGCCGGCAAGGCGGGCCGCGTGCAGGACATCGGCATCCGCTCCAGCAAGCTCACGTCCGTCACAGGCTCCGAAATCATCGTGCCCAACGGCGACCTGCTGTCCAACCACGTCATCAACTGGACGCGCACCAACGACCACATCCGCGTGGACCTCGTGCTGAAAATGACCTCCGCCACCGACGACCTGCAAACCAACCTGCAGCAGGCCCGCGAACTGATTCAGGAGGAAATCAAAACCAGCCCCTACACCATGCACAACCTACCGCCCGAAATCCTGCTCAGCAGCATCAACGGCCAAGTCTACGAGCTCAAAGTACTGTTCTGGATTACCAACATCCGCCAGGAGCAGCTCACCAAGAGCGAGATTCTGGCGGGGATATACCGGCGGTTTACGGCGGAGGGGCTGACGTTGAGCTAGGCAGTAGCGCGGACTTTGTAGTCCATGTCTCTGCCCCGTATGGTTAAAAAACTGATTTGCGGAAACAACCCTGGCCGGCGCAGGCGTGCCTTTGGGAGCAAATCAGTTTCTATGCTCCCACGAATTACTACCGCTACCTTGTTCGCCAGCATGGCTGTCGGAAGCATTTATTCCCGCGCTTATGCCCAGCAGGCGCCGGCCCAGCCCACGATTGACCGGCTGGGCCCGGCGGCCCGGGCCGCCGGCCGCCTCACCGGCACCGTGACCGATGCCGGCACTGGCAAGCCCATTGCGTACGCTTCCGTGGCGGTGCTCAACGCCGCCGGGAGCCCGGTGAGCGGGGCCGTGTGCGGCGACGACGGTGCCTTCGTGCTGCCGGGCCTCGCGCCGGGCACGTATGCGTTGCGCATCAGCTTTTTGGGTTATCAGGACCTTACCCGGGCGGGCATCGTGGTGCCTGAAACCGGCGGGACGCTGCCGCTGGGCGCGTTGCCGCTCACGCCCACCACCCAGAAGCTGGGCGAAGTGGTGGTGACGGCCCGCAAGCCGCTGATTGAGGAAAAGGTGGACCGCACGGTGTACAATGCCGAAAACGACGAGACGACCCGCGGCGGCGACGCCACCGACGTGCTCAAGCGCGTACCGCTGCTGAGCGTGGACCTGGACGGCAACGTGAGCTTGCGCGGCAGCCAGAACATTCGGGTGCTGATTAACAACAAGCCCTCGACCATCATGGCCAACAGCATTGCCGATGGGCTGCGGCAGCTGCCGGCCGACCAGATTAAGGCCGTGGAAGTCATCACCTCGCCCTCGGCGAAGTACGACGCCGAGGGCTCGGGCGGCATCATCAACATCGTCACCAAAACCAACACCCTGCGCGGCGGCCAGCTGAGTGTGGACGGCAGCGGCGGCACCCGCTCGGGCACGCTGAACCTGAGCGGCGGCTACCGCACCGGCCGGATGGGCTTTGCGCTGGGCGGCTTCGGGCGGGCCGGCTACAACACGCCGGGCAGTTTCACCAACACCCAGCTGACCACCAACCCCGCCACAGGTCTGCAAACCCGCACCACCCAGGCCGCCGCCACGCGCCAGCAGCAGTTGTTCGGCCGCTACACCCTGGGCTGGGACTACGACCTGAACGCCCGCAACTCCCTGGCCGCCTCGCTGGCCTACGGCACCCGCAATGCCACCACCTACCAGGACGACCTGGCCACCAGCACCATACCCCTGGCCCCGGGCGCCGCCGCCACCTCGCTGCGCAACGTGAAAACCAGCGACGAATCGGGCACCGTGGACGCCAGCCTGAGCTACACCCACACCTACGAAACGGCCCAGCGCGAGCTGAGCGTGCTGGCCTTGTTCAGCCGCAACAACCGCACCTACGACTTCACCAACGACATCTACGCCGCCAGCGATGCCCGCACCATTGGTGTTTCGGGCAACGCCAACCCCAGCGCCAACCAGGAGGTGACGGCGCAAGTGGACTACCAGACGCCGACGGGCAAAAACCAGCTGCTGGAGCTGGGGGCGAAGGAAATCCGGCGGACCGTGCAGAGCGACTACCGCTACTTCGGCCAACTGGCGCTTTCGCAAGCCAACAATTCGTTTGATTATAACCAGAACGTGGCGTCGGGGTACGCGGCCTACACCCTGGCCCTGCCCCACAGCATCACCCTGAAACCGGGCCTGCGCTACGAATACACCGACATTACGGCCGATTTCGGCACCGGCACGGTGGAAGAAATTCCCAGCTACGGGGTGCTGGTGCCCAGCCTGAACCTGCTGCACAAACTGGCCAACGGCAACGCCCTGCGCTTGGCCTACAACCGTCGTATCCAGCGCCCCTCGCTGCAGTTTTTGAACCCCAACCTGCAAGCTGCCAATCCCTTGCTGCAAACGCAGGGCAACCCCGTGCTGCGCCCCGAGTACACCAACAACTACGAACTGGGCTACAGCACGCTGCTCAAGCAGGCCAGCCTGAATTTCAGCGCTTTCGTGCGCAATACCACGGGCTCCATCCAGTCGGTGCGCACGCCGCTGGGCGACGCCAACTACCCCGGCGCCGTGCTGGTCACCTACCAAAACATCGGGCAGGAAACCGCCTCAGGCGGCAGCGTGTACGCCGGGCTGGATATCGGCGACAAGCTCAGCTTCAGCGGTGGCGTGGACACCTACTATTTGGTGCTGCGCAACAACGTGGCCGACCCCGTTTATGCCGCCCGCAATGCGGGCCTGGTGGTGGCCGGCCGCCTCTACGGCAGCTACGCGCTACCCAGGCACTGGGGGCTGCAGGTGTTCGGCTTCTACCGGGGCCAGCAGGTGCAGCTGCAGGGCGACCAAAACAACTTCTTCGTCTATAGCTTCAGCCTGAAGCGCGAGTTTGCCGATAAAAAGGGCGCCTTGGGTTTTGGAGCTGAGAATTTCTTTTCGCCGAGCAACACCGTGCGCAGCGAAATCATCAGCCCGCTGCTCCGCCAAAACAGCAGCACCATCCAGCATATCACCAGCTTCAAAGTCTATTTCAGCTACCGCATCGGCAAGCTGACCGCCGAACCCCGCCCGCACCGCAACGTGCAAAACAACGATCTCAAAACCGAGGAGAATGGCGGGGGCAGCCAGGGCACCGGCCGCACCCCCGATGCCGTCCGTCCCGCTCCGGCGCCGGCACCGGCGCCCGTTCCAACTTCTGCGCCGGCCACCACCCCCGCCGGCCGGCCCTAAGAAGCTTTCTTGTGCTGACTCCAGGCCAAGCTGAAAGGCCCGCCTACCTTGCAAGCCGAATCAAATGGGACATGGATAAAGGTGCTTTGCTAAGGCGTTTCGCCAGAATACTGGGGTGGTGCCTATTCTTCCTAAGTGCCTGCCAGCGGCCCGACGACGCCGTAGTCACCCTCAAAAACCGGCAGTACCACCGCACGCCGGCCCAATTGGCTCAAGGCCAAATCACGCCCACCTTACAAGATGCCGACTACCAGTTGGTGAGCGACATGGCCATGCTCAGCGCCATCGTGTATTCAGGTGTGAAGGTGCCCAACCACCGCCCCGACTACCGCCAGGACACCGCCAAGTACGCCGTGGAGCGGCGCGAGCTGGCCCGGCGCGGCTGGCGTCCGTTTCCCTTTGCTTATCCGTTGAAGGCGGCGCCGGGCCAGAAACTGCTGGGCGGACTGGTGTACGATGTGTGGGTGCAGGCGCGGCCCGGCGCCCGGCCGCTGGCGGTGCTGGTGTTTCGGGGCACCAACTACCTGGAGTTTGCCGACTGGGTGGCCAACACCCGGCCCGTGACGAATTGGCCCGGCCTGTGGGACCAATACGAGCAGGCCCGCGCCCTCACGCCCGCCGTGGTCGCCCGGCTCGATTCGGCTTACGGCGGCCGGGAGCGGATTTTTGCCGCCGGCCATTCGCTGGGCGGCGGGCTGGCCCAGCACGCCGGCTACACCTGCCCGCGCATCGAGAAGGTGTTCGCCTTCAACTCCTCGCCGCTCACGGGCTACTTCGACCTGGCCAGAAAGGAGCGGCTGTTTCATGGCAGTCGGCGCCGCACCTTTCTCGTGTACGAGAGCTACGAAGTGCTGGCCCTGTTTCGGGCTGTGCCGTCGTATCTGGACCGTTTTCGCAACCTGGATATTGTGGCGGTGCGCTACAACTTCACCACCGGCCTCGATTCGCCTTCGCCCTTCCGGCAGCACGCCATGCAGCGCCTGGTGGCGGGGTTGAACGCGCAGCAATAGCCCAAAAAAAGAGGCCGGCCGTGGGAGCGACCAGCCTCGGGCTCAGCAGCACGGTTCAACTGCACAACGGGGCGAAGGCGCCTTCGCCTTAATTCTTCAGCAGCAGCTGCGACTGCGTGAACGTGCCCGACAGGTTGGCCACCTTCACGGTGGTCACGTAGCTGCCGGCGGCCAGCGCCGACACGTCCAAATCAATCATCTTTTCGCCGGCGCTCAGCGTGCCCAGCACCTGCCGGAGCACCTGCTGGCCGGTCATCGACACAACGGTGACCTGCACCTCGGAAGGCGTGCGCAGCACCACCGGAATCCGGGTCAGGTCGCTGGCCGGGTTCGGGAAATTCTGGCGAATCTGGAACTGGGTTTCGGCCGCGGCGCTCTTGGTGGCCAACGCCGTGGACGACACAAACGCGTCCCAACTGAGCACGTAGCCCGCCGTCAGGCTGCCCGTGATGGTGCCCATCTCGGTGGCCGTGCCGTCCGAAAACACGTTGTCGCTGGCGTTGTAGGTGTAGCCGCTCATGCCCTTGGTGTAGCCATAGGCCGTGGCCGCGTTCACCGTCGCCACGGCGCTGGTGGCGCTTTCCGGAAAGGCAATTTGGGAGATGAGCAGGCTGGTGCCCGAGGCGGTGTAGATGTGCACGTGGATGTGCGTGGCGCGGCTTTGGTACCAGCCGGGAAAGATGCTGGTGAAGCTCACCAGGCCGTTGGCGTCGGTGGTTTGGCGGCCGCGCAGGAAATCCTGCGTGGTGTAATTGGTGGGCTGCATGGTGGAGCCGCCGTACTGCGAGTAGTTGCCGTCTTTGTCGCAGTGCCAGATGTCGACCAGCAGTCCGGCCACGGCCGCGCAGTTGCTGAGCACGTTTTTCACCGAGATGTTGATGGTGAACGGCACGCCCGTGCGGGTGCCGACGATGTTATTGCGCACGTAGCTGGCCGGGTTGATGGTGGGGAACGGCCCGGCCGTTTCGGTGCTGGCCACCGTGCAGGCCTCGGCTTCGCTGCCGCCCAGCAAAGACGGGCCCACCACCGCCATGCCCAGAAAGCCAAAGCTTTTTTTCAGGAAGTCGATTCTGTTCATAAACGGAAAAATTGAAGCATGCGTTGGGGTGAAGGATTAAAGGAAGTGGCCTTTTAAACGTCATGCAGAGCGCAGCGAAGCATCTTTACCGCAGCAGTAAATCAATCGATTTGATTGCGTTGAGCGGGCAAGATGCTTCGCTGCGCTCTGCATGACGTTCTGATTTGCAAAGTATTATAGACTAAATTCCAGGTAAAGCAGCATGGCCGTTTCAGCCAGCGCCTCAAAGTCAATTCCGGGCGTTTCCCAGAGCAGCAGTGCGTCGCGGTGTTCGGCCAGCCGGTCTTCGATTTCAAACGAGCCATTGAGGACGTAGCACAGCGAATAGCCGGTCGGGTCGAGGACCGGAATGCGGCCCTTCACCCGGCTGTCGTACAGGCCCACCCGCACCGGCAACGGGTGGTCGGCGGGGCCCACCAGGGCATTCTTTGCCGTCAGCGGCAGCTCCAGTTCCTGCACCGCCCGCGCGGCGGCCAGTGGCACCGACGCCGCTATCAGCAGGAGGTTGACCGTTTCTTTTTCAAAGGGATTGGTGAGCGTGAGCGGAGCATCTGCGACCGGAACGGCATAAATGTAGCCCGGTCGCAGCACGCTTTCCGTTTCCTGGCGCGTGGCCAGCAGCGCCCCACCCACAATGGGCAGCACCAATAACTGGCCGCCCAGGCCGGCCGCCTCCACCTGCACCGAAGCGCCAGGCCGGATGAACACATCATCGAGCCGGACCAAATGCTCGACGCTGGTCCGGTACGTTTGGCTGCCTGCTGCTTTGAGTACGGTGCGGCGGTCGGCCTTCAAAAACCGGGATTTATAAACGGGCGGCGGCGCAATGGTCATGAGGGAGATGCAGCGGTGGGAGGGCCAGGGGTTGGTGTTTCAAAAATCCGCAATGCGCTGGAAGCCTACCCGTCGCAATCGACGGTTGGCGCCCTGCACTCGCCCAATGGACCGCCCGCACCCGTCGCAACCCTACCTGGCCGGGCGCCAAAACGCCCCGCCCGGCAAGAACCCGGACGGGGCGTTTCAGCGAAGGCAATTCGGATTACTGCAGCGTCACGCGCTGCGTCACGGCCGGGTTGGCATCGGCCTTCACACTGAGCAGGTAAACGCCCGCCGCCAGGCCGCCGATGGGCACTGCGGTGGCGCTGCCGCGGAACGAGGCCGTGCGCACGGCCTGACCCAGGCCGTTGCGCAGCGTGTAGGTAGCGGCCCCGGCCGGGCTGGCCAGCTGCACCTGCAGCATCTGCCCGCCGATGAGCGGATTGGGGTAGGCCGAGAAGGCCTGGCCGGCCGCGGCCGCTTTGGTGCTCAGTACGTTGGTATAGGTGCCGTAGAAGTTTCCGCCGTAGTCGCGGGCGTGGTCGCGCCACACGGTGTGGTAGTGAATCTGGCTTTGGTACACGATGCCGTTCTGGCACACGAACTCAATCCAGACGGTAGGGCCGTCGATGCGCACGTAGTCGCCGCTGGCCGTGAGGTTGCCCGTGCCGGCGTAGGCGATGTAGGTGCCGGCCAGCTCGTTGGTGTATTTGGTCATCAGGCTGGCCGCCGTGGCGTCGTCGGAATCCTGCACCCAAGGGCGCATGGCTTCGGCCACCAGCGCCTGCTGGGCGGTGGTGAGCGTATTCACCGCCAGCCCCACCTTGGTAGCCGGAAACTGCCCGTTGCCGTTCGGCCCCAGCACCACGTCGCTGAAACTCTGGCTGAGGCGGGCCGTGGTTTTCTGGGCGGCGGTGAGGCCGTTGAGCATGGCCAGCATGGCCGAGCCTTCGTTGGAAAGGGGCGCGCACACCGTGCCAGCGGGCAGCACGTTGCTGTTAGCCGTGGTGAAGGTGAGCGGCTCGGTGCCCTCAAACTTGGGCGTGGCGCCGGTCACCTGGCCGTTGCCGTAGGTGATGTTGGTGGCCAGGTGGTGGCCCCCAAACTGCAGCTGCCAGGTGCCGGTGAGCGAGGGCGTGCCCAGAAAGGCAATCAGGTACACGCCGCTGCCGTAGGCGGTGCCGCCGCCGTTGGCCGCCAGGTTGTCATCGGCCGCGCGCAACTGCTGAATCTCGTTGAAGCCGTCGCCGCTCACGGTGCCGGTGGCGGCCTGCACCACGGCCAGGGCCAGGGCCTGCTGTGCAGAAGTCAGCGCGTCGAGGCGCAGGCCAATGCGGTTGGTGGAGTTCACCGGCAGGTTCGACCACTTCGTGACGGTCGTCGAGTTGTAGGCCTGCAGCAGCGTGGCTTGCTGGGTGGCGCTCAGCGAAGCAATAAAGGCGTTGGCCGCATTCACCACGTCGCTCACCGCCGCTGTTGATTTAGCACCCTTCAGGCTTTTAAAAGTAGTCAGCGCGGCCGGTGCGGCGGGAGAGGCGGCCATGGCCGTGTAGCTGAGTGGCGCGGCCGGCTCAAAGAAGTCCGCGACCCAGTTGTAGGCCGAAACGGCAAGCATGAACGGTGCCGCAAGTACCAATTTATTCATGATAGAGAAGGTGTTAAAGGTGAGAAATGTTTATTGGATTGGTCAAGCGAAAACCTCAAAATGAGGGCTGAGCACCGGCTGTCCGCTGGCGCCAGAAGCTGAGCACGGCCACCACGGCCAGCGCCGCCAGCAACCAAGGCGCGTGCTGCGCCAAACGCGCTACCAGCGCGGTAAGCGGGTTGGGCTGGGAAGTGAGGCGCTCCACCACCCAGGCCAGCGCGGCCATGGCGGCGGCCACCGCCCCAGCCATCCGCACGGCGGGGTAACTGGGCGTCTGGCTCAGCAGCAGCAGCCACGGCACGGTGAGGGCAATGACGAACAGCTGCATCAGCTCGATACCAATATTGAAGCCCAAAATGCTCAGCGCCATGGGGGCAGGGGGGAGGTTCAGCTCGGCCAGGGTGCTGGCGAAGGCCAGGCCGTGCACCAGCCCGAAACCCGCCGCCACCCAACCCTCACGCCCCGGAAACAGTGGCCGCACCGCGTGCATGGCCGACACCAGAATGGACACCGCAATGAGCGTTTCGACCGGCTGCGACGGCAGCCGCAGCCACCCCAGCGCCCCCGCCAGCAGCGTGATGGAATGGCCCAGCGTGAACGCCGACACCACCTTCACCAGCCGCCCCAGGCTGTAGCGCACCCCACCAAAGCGGCCCCAGCGCCGGGCCTTGGTGAGCAGCAGCGGCGCGGGCAGCAGCAGCACCAGCAGAAACAACAGGTGGTCGGTGCCCTCGGCAATGTGGCGTACGCCCAGCGCCACCATGCCCCGGAAGCCGGCCCACCATCCACCGCCCTCCTGGCTGATGAAGAGCGGCGGAATCACGTTATTCACCACATCGAGCCGAATCACGCCGATGTCGATGGGCTGCTCGGCGCCCACGCGCCCCACCTCCCAGTCGCGCCGCACCGACACCAGCGCCACGTGCGTCACCAGCTGGTGCACAATGACATCGTACTTAAAGGTGAAAGCGCGGGCCGTGGCGCCGGCCGGCGGCGTGAGCCACAGCTGGGCCGTAAGTTCCTGGTAAGGGCCGGTGGCCGTTTGCTCGGCGTTCTGGATGCGCAGCTCGCGCACGGCCACGGCCCAGGGCTGCCCATCGGGCGTTTCGGGGCGCACATGCTGCCGGAGGTAGGCGCGCAGCTCGGGGCCGAGGCGCTGCACCAGCGTTTCGGGGTGCTGGCTGACGGCGTGGCCGAAGGCGATTTCTAGTTGGCCCAGCGGCAGCTGTACTTCGGCCGCCACGCCGCCGGGGTGCAAGTCGAGCAGCACCACCGAGTTGGGCATGGGGTGGGCCCGGGCGCGGAAGCCGGTCAATAAAAGCAGCACAAGAGTCGCCCGCCGAAACGACCGCAAAAACTCAGGTAGACGACCAAGGTGAAGGAGCAACGGCATAAGGCAAAACGGTTGGTGCCTGATAGTTTTCCAAAAATGCCAGCCGCAGCTTCGGGCCGAAAACGCACTCGGCAGTTGGGGTTTCCGCGCCGACCAACTGCGGGGTGCATCCGACCACCGTCGCGCGTGGACGCATCTGCTGGCGCCGACGCATTTTCCAACGCTATACACGCTGGCACATGCACCAGCGCGGGCGGTGGCCGGGCCGCCGCGCCTTTCGGGAAAACGTTGATTGTTTTATTTTTGGCTTTTTCGGGCCTGCCGAAAGCTGGCGGGCGGCAGGCCGTAAGAAATAACCTGCTACAGAAGCTCCCGTAGTGTAGTTCGGCCCGGCGGCGCCCGACAAGGCGCTGGGAGCAGGCCTGTTCCGTTGCTGTTTTCGTATGATTCACATTGTTTACATGAGCCGGGCCGTGCGCCCGCTCTCCGACCAGGACTTGCAGGAATTGCTCGACCAGTGCCGGCGCGACAACGCCGCGCGCGACGTCACGGGGGTGCTTTTCTATAGCCACGGCAACATCGCGCAGCTCATCGAGGGCGAGGCCGAAGTGCTGGAACCGCTGTTTGACGTCATTTCCCGCGATGGCCGCCACTCCAACGTGGTCAAGCTGGTAGACAAGTCCATCACGGTACGCAGTTTTTCCGATTGGTCCATGGCTTTTCACCCCCTCGAGCCCAGCGGATTTGAGGCTTTGCAGGGCTTCCTGCTGCCGCACCATCTGCCGCCACCGCCCGCCTCCCTCAGCATCGCCGACGCCATGCTGGTCGATTTGGTGAAGCTGGCCGTGTTCGGCGCCGACGCTACCCCGGCCGAGCCGGCGCCGGCACATGCGTAGCCCCCCGCCAACGAGCCGGCCCATACATCTGGTGACTATACCGGCCGGGGGCACCCTGCCGGCACTTCTTTCTACCTTTGGGCATGCGTGAGCAACAACTTCGCGACATTCTGGGGCATATGCCCGCCGGGGTGGCCACCTTGCAAGGACAGGAATTGCGCTACGGCTTTGTGAACGAGGCCATGCGCGCCGTGCTGGGCGCGGCCGTGCAGGAGGGCGAGGCCGTAGCCGAGCACCCCGGCACCATTCCGGCCGATTTGCTGGAGGTGATGCAGCAGGTGTACGACGCCGGCCGGCCCTACGTGGCCAAGGCCTACAGCCTGCCGTTGCCCGCCGCCGAGGGCGAAACCCCCACGCCGCGCTACTTCGACATTGCCCTGGAGCCCGTGCGCGAAGGCAACGGCCCCGTGAGCGGCCTGCTGCTTTTCGCCGTGGACGTGACGGCCCAGGAAGAGGCCCGGCAGCGCGCTCATCACCTGTCCATCGAAACCCGGCGCCTCGATACGCGCCTGCGGGTGCTCACCGAAACCGTGCCCCAAATCACCTTCACCGTCGATGCCGAAGGTAAGTTTGAGTATGTGAGCCCGCAGTGGTATTACTTCACGGGCCAGCCGCCCACGGCCGATTTGAACGCCATCTGGCCCCTGCTCATCCACCCCGACGACCGCCTGCGCGTGCTTTATCAGTCCGACACGGCCCGCACCAGCGGCGTGGGCTGGAGCTACGAGTACCGCCTGCGCCGCCACGACGGCCAGTACCGCTGGATGCTGAGCCGCGCCCTGCCCGAGCTGCACGCCCCCGACCAGGCCGTGTTCTGGCACGGCGCCCTCACCGAAGTGCACGACCAGCGCGAGCTGGCCGACGCCCTGCGCCGCGGCGAGGCCGAACTGCGCTTCCTGGCCGATAGCATTCCCGAACTCATCTGGACGGCCACGGCCGAAGGGTTTATCGATTATTACAACCACTACACCGGCGAGTATTCGGGCCTTACAAGAGAAGAGTTGGGCCCCACCGGCTGGATAAACCTGCTGGAGCCCAGCGAGCAGGCCGGCGCCGCCCGTCGCTGGGTGCAGAGCGTGGCCACCGGCCAGCCCTACGAGGGCTTGTTCCGCATGCGCCGACACGACGGGCGTTACCGCTGGCACATCATCCGGGCGCGGCAGCTGACCGACGAGCGCGGCCCGCGCTGGTTCGGTGCCTGCACCGACGTGGACGACCAGCACCGCCTGCGCGAAGTGCTCCAAACCCAATACGACGAGCTGGCCCGCACCAACCGCGACCTCGACACCTTCGTTTACACCGCCTCGCACGACCTCAAGCAGCCCGTCCTCAACCTGCGCGGCTTGTTTGACGAGCTGCGCCGCACGGCTTCCTTCAGCGACCCCGAGGAGGGCAAAATAGTGGGCATGGTCGACGAAGCCCTGGCCCAGCTCGACGCCACGCTGCAGGACCTGGCCGCCACCGTGCAGGAGCAACGCGGCCTCTCGGCGCCGGTGGAGGCGCTGGACCTGCGCAGCGTGGCCGACGAAGTGCTGCTGGGCCTGCGCGCCCAGGTGCAGGAAGCCGAAGCCACCGTCAGCCTCGATTTCGAGGCCGCGCCCACGCTCACCTACGGCCGCGCCAACCTGCGCTCCATCCTGCACAACCTGTTCAGCAACGCCCTCAAGTTCGCCGACCCCGCCCGGCCGCTGTACTTGCAGGTGCGTAGCTTTCTCTCCGCCACCAGCCAGCCTGTGCTCACCGTGCACGACAACGGCCTGGGCATGGAGCTGCCGGGCCACCCGGCGCCGGTGTTCCAGCCGTTTGCGCGCCAGCACCCGCACATTGCCGGTGCCGGCGTGGGCATGTACCTCGTGCAGCGCATTGTGGCCAGCCGCGGCGGCCACCTCGAAGTGGCCAGCACCGTGGGCGAGGGCACTACGTTCACCATCTATTGGTTCGAGAGCTGATTTTTTTACTTGTCATCCTGAGCGCAGCGAAGGACCTTATCTCAGTTGAACAAATCGTTCCAATGCGGTAAGGTCCTTCGCTGCGCTCAGGATGACAGGTTTTATCTCAACCAAAGCTTTCGAAGGGCGTAAGAAAGAAGCCGGACTCGTTCCGGCTTTCTTTTTACCTCTCTTTCCAAACACCATGAGTCTTTTCAGCAGCGACAAACTCAAGGGCAAGAAAATTGCCATCATTGCCACCGACGGCTTCGAACAAGCCGAGCTCGACGAACCCAAGAAATACCTCGAAGGCGAGGGCGCCGAAACCCACGTCATCTCCCTCAAAAGCGGCTCCATCAAAGGTTGGGACGGGCCGAATAAAGATTGGGGCGACAAAGTCGACGTCGATAAAGTCATCACCGACGTGAAGCCCGCCGACTACGACGCCCTCGTACTGCCCGGCGGCCAGATGAACCCCGACATCCTGCGCGTCAATAAGGACGTGGTGGCCTTCGTGAAAGAATTTGCCGGCTCCGGCAAAGTGCTGGCCGCCATCTGCCACGGCCCCTGGCTGCTGGTGGAGGCCGATGTGGTGCGCGGCAAGCGCGTCACGAGCTGGCCCAGCGTCCACACCGACCTCAAAAACGCCGGCGCCCACTGGGAAGACTCCGAAGTGGTGTGCGACCACGGCCTCATCACCAGCCGCAAGCCCGAGGACATCCCCGCCTTCAACAAGAAAATCGTGGAAGAAATGCTGGAGCCCCAGCACGGCGGCCACAACTAAGCAGCGGCCCGGTCATTGCGAGGCGGAGCCGAAGCAATCCGTCCTGTTCTCAGCGACTAGCCTCCAAATGTGACAAACCTAAAGAAAAGCCCCGGCACTGAGCAGTGCCGGGGCTTTTCTGGTAAAAGGGTATGTCTGGGTTTGAGAGGACGGATTGCTTCGCTGCGCTTGCAATGACAGTTCCTCTTCCACGCCGCGCTACTTCTGGCTCACAATCCACTTATAGATATCGGCCGGAGTATCGGGGTTGAAGGCCGCCGCCGCGGCATCGGCGGGTGAGTCGCTGGCGAACTGCAGGGCGTGGTTGAGGTTGGGGTAGCGCAATTCGGCCACGCGGGGGTTGTTGCGCAGGCCTTTTTTGAGGGAAGCCAGGTTGGCAGCGGCATTCACCTGCTGGTCGGCTTCGCCTTGCAGCAGCAGCACGGGGCATTTCACGGCGGGCAACTCGGGCTGCGGGTCGAAGCTGAGGTAGCTGCGGTAGGCGGGCGTGGTGAGGGTTTGCACGCTGGCCTGCAGGTCGGTGGGGGCAATGCCGGGGTAGCGCTGGCGCAGCATGTTGCCCAGAATGGCCTGGGCCTGGCTGTTGTCGCTGGTTTGGCGCACTATTTCCAGCATGGCGCGCTGCTGCTTGATGAGGCCTTCCTCGTCGCGCCGCATGGCGGCTTTCTGGCGGAGGCGCTGCTGGTCGAGGTAGGTTTGCACCTGGGCGGCGTTGGAGCCTTTCAGGCGCATTTTGGCGGCTTCCTGCTCGGCGGCCACCATATCGAGGCGGTACTTGCGAGCCCGCTGGGCATCGGTCGAGTCGTTGCCGAGCACTTTGCCGTACATCACGGGCTGGGTGGCCAGCACCTCGCGGCCGGGCAGGCCAGCGGCGGCCAGCGCCACTACATACGTAGGGGCCAACGGCTGCGCGCCGGCCAGCAGGGCCACGTTGCCGCCCTCGCCGTGTCCAATCAGGCCCAGGCGCGTCACGTCCACCTGGGGACGGGTGCGCAGGTAGTTGAGGGCCGCAATAGCGTCGGCTGAGCGCTCGGCCAGCGTCGTGGTAGTAGCCGAGCCGCCCGAGCCGCCCATGCCGCGCTCGTGCAGCCGCAGCACCACCACGCCCTGGCGCACCAGATAATCGGCCAGGCTGTTGAGCAGCTGGTTATTGGGCGAGTTGGGGTTGCTGGCGTCCACGCCGCGCTCGGGCAGCAGCACCGCCGCCGGGAAGGGGCCTTGGCCGGTGGGCAGGCGCAAAATGCCGTTGAGGCGCACGCCACCAGCGGGGCTGGTCACGGCCACTGCCTCGGCGCGGTCAAGGGTATTGGCTGATGCTCCCAAAAAGGGAGTCAGCGATAAAAAGCAGCAGGAAATGAAGGTAAAAAGGCGCATATGGTTCCTGATGGAGGCTAATCGGCGAGAGACAATCATCTGGCCGGTGTCCCTGACAGGAATACTCAAAATTCATCTATTAGCGTGATTACTAAAAGATAAATCAGTTGAACCCGACTCTTTGACCGACTTACTGGCAAAATTGCTCGGTGAAAGAAACGGTATTTTCCTCAAATTGGATTTAGTTCCCAAATTGGGATTTGAGATGTAGCTCTAAAGAAGTTTATATAAGTGACAGCCACGCCCGGCCCTGCCAGTGCAGCAGGCTCCACACGGCCGCATCGAACACCAGCAGGAAGCCGCCCTGCACCCACAGCGCCCCGCCGAAACCGTGCAGGCGCGGGGCATGGGCCTGCCCGGGCACCGCGGCCAGCGCCCGCAGGTAAAAGCCGGTCACGATGTACGCCACATCGAGGCCGGTGTTGAGCAGAAACAGGTTCTCGTTGTGCAACTGTGCGGCTACCAGCTCGGCCAGCCGCAGGCCCGGCGGCGAGGTGAAGCGTATCTGCAGAATGCCCCAGCAGGCCAGCACGGCGTTCACCAGGCCCCAGCCCACGTTCATGCCGTGGAAATAGTAGGGCGCGTAGCGGCGGTCGGCCTGCTTGAGGAGCGTGCCACCTACCAGCAGGTTGAGCAGGGCCCAGGCGGCCAGCACGGCCAGCGCCCGGCCCAGCAGCATTTCGCGCGCGTGGTCCAGCGCCGCTACTTCGAGCGCTGGCAATTAGTGCTTGAAGCCCAGCCCCAGGTACAGTTGAAACACCTGGTTGCGGATGTTGCTGTCGCCAATGGCCGCGCCGGTGGCCGTGTTGTAGCGCACCACGGAGCCGTCTTTGTACACCTTGCCCAGGCTCCAATCGAAGCGGGCGCCCACTTTGGCAAAGCCCAGGCGGGCCTCGGCGCCGGCAATGGCGCCGTAGTCGAGGCTGTTGAAGCCGTTGTCGCCGATGCTCACCGTGGTGCCGCCGTTGCGCACGTTGGTGAGCAGCGATACCTGCGGCCCGACGTGAATGCTGAGCGTTTCGGTGAGGTTGCCCACGAACAGGATGGGCAGCTCCAGGTAGTCGAGGCGGGTGTCGTGGGTGGTGCCGAGGTAGTCGGAGCGGTAGCCCTTGCGCGAGTATAGCAGCTCCACCATCAGCGAAGCGAAGTTGTTGAACCCAAACTGGCCGTAAACGCCGGCGTGAAAGTCCTTCAGGTTGTCGCGGTTGGTGAATAAGTCGGCGCCCGTGCCCTGGATGCTGGACAGGTTGTAGCCGCCCTTGATGCCGAAGCCCGTATTGCGCGACTCGGTGCCGTCGCTGGCCGCGTAGTCGGTGGAAGAGCCCACGCCGGGGCCTTGCTGGGCGTGCACGGCCGGTGCCAGGGCCAGGCCCAGCGCCAAGGTGAATAAGGCTGTTTTCATGACGAAAAACAATGAAATGGATTGCCTGAGGAAAACGAGTGCCCGCGGCCAAGGTTGCCACGGGCGGCCACGCCAGACCCACAAACGCAAAAAAAAGAGGCCCGAAGGCCTCTTTTTTTAACAGTCGATACAACGAGCCGGCCGCTTATTGCGTGAAGCCGATGCCGACATAAATCTGCAGCAGATTGTTGTAGATGTTGGAGTTTTTATACTGGCTGGCCACGTAGGCGCTGGCGGCGCTGGGGTTGTCAGGGGTTTTGAACAGCTTGCCGAGGCTCAGGTTGTAGCGGGCACCCACGCGGGCGGGGCCAATGCGGGCCTCCAGACCACCCACTCCGCCGTAGTCGAACGAGTGGATGCCGTTGGCCGCAAAATCGAGCGAGGAACCATTGTTGGCGTTCACCAGCAGCGAGGCCTGCGGGCCCACGTGAAAGCTGAGGTTGTCGGTGAAGTTACCCACATACATTATCGGCAGCGAGATGTAGTCGAGGCGGAACG
Source organism: Hymenobacter convexus (assembly GCF_030580955.1). Taxonomy (GTDB): domain Bacteria; phylum Bacteroidota; class Bacteroidia; order Cytophagales; family Hymenobacteraceae; genus Hymenobacter. The sequence continues at coordinate 879,595 of NZ_JAUQON010000001.1, forward strand.
TTTGGGTGGTTTTCGAGGTGGAGCCGGTGGGCGTAAAATCAGCCGCGAAGCCCAGCCGCGAATACAGCAGCTCCGCCTGAATAGAGGAAAAGTCATTGAGGCCGAACTGGCCATACACCCCCGCGTGGAAACCGTTGGCCGAATTGCGGTTGATGCCGGTCACGTCATCGCCGCGGATGCCGCTGAGATTATACCCGCCTTTGACGCCGAAGCCGGTGTTGCGCGAGTCGGTCACGGCGCCGCCGGTGTAGTCTTTCGACGATTGCGCGCCACCCGGGGCGGCCTGGGCGAACGCAGCCGGCGCAGATGCCACGGCCAGCAGAATAAATAGAAAAATCTTTTTCATGGGTGAAAGAGGTAAGAAGTGAGGCCAGTGGCCCGGGAAGATTACTATTCCCGTTTGCCCCTATACTTTTCCGCGTCCAGAAAGTTGTCCCCACGCCCGGGTAAGCGCAAAAAAAGCGGCTCCGGCTGATGCATTGAGCGGGACCAGGTGCTACCTTTGGGGCCGCTTCGCCGCTGCGGCGGAGCCATTTCCGGGGTGTTAGCTCAGTTGGTTCAGAGCGCCACCCTGACACGGTGGAGGTCGATGGTTCGAGCCCATTACGCCTCACGAAAACCCTCGCTGCCGCGCGCAGGGAGGGTTTTTTATTGATTCCCCTCCGGCCCGGTGAGGCGTAAGTGACCAACGCGGTGACCATGCGCCAGCGGGTGGACAAAATGGTGAGCCGGCAGCGCGACATTGCGCGGCAGCAGGGCCCGCTCCCAGGTGCTGGCCAACACCCGCGCCGGGCAGGCCGTTGCCATCACCGACCAGGTGTCGGCCGTTGTTTGCCAGCCCGGAAAGCTGCGCGCGCGTGCCACCGTGAGCATCGAAACCGGCAGGCCGTGTTTGCTCATGGGCATCGTTATTGGCTGGGAAGTCTTGCTGATAGTTAGGTTGTTTCGTAGTTTAGGCCCCCGCCTGACTGCTACCCCATGCCTGCGCCCGCCCCCAAAGCCGAACAGCCTAAAACGCCCGCTGCAAAGGGCCCCGCTGCTGCCCCGCGCAACGGCCACCCGGGCCCGGCGGCCTTGGCCGACAACCGCCAGGTGGCCGTGGCCCAGCGGCAAATGCAAACCCTGATAAACCAGTCGCCCCGCGTACAGCAGGCTGCCGCACTGCAGGCCCGCATTGCGCAAAGTCCCCGGCAGCAGCAAGCTGCCCAACTCCCGGCGACGGCTCCTGTCCCGGCACAGCGAAAAGCCAATGCAACCGGCCTGCCCGACAAGTTGAAGGCGGGGGTAGAAAACCTCTCCGGCTACTCCCTGGACGACGTGAAGGTGCACTATAACTCGGCCAAACCAGCTGAGCTACACGCCCACGCCTACGCCCAAGGCTCCGATATTCACCTCGCGCCGGGGCAGGAACGGCACCTGCCCCACGAGGCCTGGCACGTGGTGCAGCAAAAGCAAGGACGGGTGCGGGCCACCCGACAATTGAAGGGCGCGGAGGTAAACGATGACGCTGCCTTGGAGCACGAAGCGGACATAATGGGCGCGCGGGCAAGCAGCCGGGCTCATCACCCGTCGCCCTCGCGCGTGCGCCCGTTGGGCGATGCACCGGTCTTTGCTCCCATTCAAGGGGTCTTCGATGCCGTTCCGGAATCGGTTCGCCAGCCCGCCTATCACAATACCTCCTTTCTTGCCCGGGTCAGCCTGGTTCCGCTGGCCAACGAAACGCCAGACGGATACGAGTCGTCCCAGCTGTGGGTCAGGCAGGTGAAAGTATCCGACGACCGGCCGCCAACCAAATTTGGCAGCGAAGGACAACGTTCGCATACGGTCGCTTGGACCTTAATGCGCGCGGGTTTGCAAAAGGCGACCGACGTAAAACTAAGCCAGTTTATAGATTTTGTCGCCGAATTATTTGTTTCTGCTGACTTGCCTGCGCTCGCTAATGCCAGGCGTGCCGCAACGGCTCTGCAAACGATAATTACAAAAGGGATAACCGCGTTAAAAGCAGGCGGGCGGAAAAAGAGTATGGACGAATGGCAGCAAAATGCCAGTGATTTACTAACGCATTTCGTCCAGTATTATCAGCTTTCGGAAGCAGCAACCTATGCAGATGGCCGCGCCGTGGGACACGGGGAACCCACGCACATGGCGAATTTGAAGGATTTTGATATGGCAGCCCGGTTTGGCGCGCTGGACAGCACCCGGTTGGCACAGGCTGTGGAAGCAGCGGTGGGCATGTTCGATATCAGGCGCGGACTACCGCCGAAAACAATGGCGCAGGTTTTACACCATTGGCTGCACGCGCTTCACCTGGCTTTTCCGGCGCTGTACCAAAGGCATTCGGCAGCCATTGTGGACGGGTTTTATGCCGCACTCGGCACCATACCAACAGATAGGAAAGAATGGCAGGATGCGCTCGGCCGTGACCCCCACGCCCTATCGGCACACCGCCCGGCTCAGGACTTGCGGGCTAGCGTCAGCACCAGTCAAGATAAATTTCAGTTCGCGCTTAGCCCCAAAGACCAATCGACATTTACGGCTAACGTTGCACTGAAACCTCGCAGTGGCGTTGCTGGAACGGCTGGACAGGCGAAATTGGCCAGCATCGGCACGAAAGCCGAGGATAATTCTGAAGTAAGGGGAGAGGCGCTGGTGAACGTAAATTATTTTTCGTTTGACCAACTGATAATCTCTCAATTGAAAGTTGCCGACGACAGGCCCAAAACCCGGTTTGGTACTTTGCAACGCTCCCATACTGTTGCCTGGACGCTTATTCGCCGGCACCTGATGGGTTTTACCGGAAAAGAGTTGGGTATTCTTATCAATTTTATCGTTCACGAAATGAATGTATTAAAGAACGATATCGATAAACCCAACGAAAATACAAACATCAGATTCGATGCTCCTGCGGTTGCAAACCAAGTAAATACGGCCCTAGGCCTAATGGTTGCAAATAAGCAAATGCAGCCACTATACCAGTGGCAGTCAACAATTAGTGAATTGGTTGAAACCTACGTGACGCTTTACCAATTATCGCGTTCGGCTACTTATGCCAAGGAGGAAACCCCTCGCGGCCATGGCGAAGCAACGGCCTATGGTAAGCTGAAAGAAGCCAATACCTGGCTCAAAAGCGAGGCCGATAGTGAAGCGCGGGAGAGGTATTTAGAAAACAACAAATACAAATTGGCGAAAAGCGCGGCTAAACTGGTAGATGCCGAGGTGGCCAACGGCAATTTGCAGCCCGGCAACTGGATGATTGCTACAGACCATTGGCTTAATATATTAAAAGGCGAATTTCCTGAGCTGATGAGCGATAAGGATTTTGTGGTCGAATTAAAAGACGCGCTATCTACTTATGAGCCAAAAAAGGAATTATTAGTCAATTATGAGGATGATTTGACGCGAAAAGAAAGGATTTTGATTGGCCTGTACGAAAGCGCTAAAAAAGAGCTGGAAGCATTTCCGCAGCAATTTCAACGCGACCTCAAATTCAGCATGCGCACATCCCTGAATGCTGTTGGATTGGTGCCGGCCGATTACGTTTCCTGGGACAAAGAAATAGCTAAAATCGAGGTTCCTGCTCAATTTATAAGTGAGTGGAATATGCCAATTGCAAAGTATTTTCGCAGTTCCAGAGGGAAGGGTAAACAATCTGTACCAACCTCGGCCTTAGACCCTAAAGGGGCTCCGAGCATCGAGCAGCTTACGATTGATGCGAAGAATTTTCTGAGAGTGGTGTTGAATACCAGGGAGGCGTTAGCCGACAAGGTGCTGAAATTGCTGATTGATAGAGTCAACAAAACGCCCAATAAAAATTTTATCGAAAAAAATACAAATGTTGTAAGAGACGTCCTGATTTCCTCAATTGAAAAAGTAGTGGAGGCTTCGGCGATTTCGGAAATTGATAATTTTAAGAACTGGTTCGATTTGCTTATTACTATTGAAGATAAGGAAAACGAAGACGAAGAAAGTGAGGATGCAGCAATGGACTCTTTCGGGTATGAAGCGGTGGTTAAAGCAATACAGGATAAGAATAAGCTTCTGGCTAGCAAATAGCCCCAAACAACAGGCTTACGGGCGCGTCTGGGTAATGAAGGGCCTATGTAATTCCTGCCGGGCCTGATGCCCTGCCAAACCTAAAGGCGGTCCTCCAGCCTCCCCGCAACGCACACCGCCCCGGTTTCAACCAAGAAGCCGGGGCGGTGTGCGTCCATTTAGCTTGATGTGAAGCTGCTCCATCAACCAATGGTGCTCAGGCCCTGCGCGGAGTACTTCGGCGCGCTGCGGCAAAACTGCCCGGCCCACCAAGAGGCTGGTCCGCTGTTTGGGCAAGGCGCCTGGGCTGGCGGCTCGCCCGCCGACATCGTCTACACCAGCTTATCGGGCGTGATGGGCAGCTCGCGCACGCGCTTGCCGGTGGCGTTGAACACGGCATTGGCAATGGCGGGGGCCACGCCGATGGTGGCAATTTCGCCGATGCCCTTCGTGCCCAGCGCGTTCACGTACGGGTCGGGCCGGTTCACGAAGGCCACCTGAATATCGGGCGCGTCGGCGTGCACGGGCACGTGGTAGTCGGCCAGGTCTTTGGTGATGTAGCGGCCGAACCGGTCGTCGATGAGGGCGTGCTCCATCAGGGCCATACCGATGCCGCCCACGGCGCCGCCTTTCATCTGGTTGGCGGCGGTTTTCTCGTTGATGATGGTGCCTGCGTCGGCGCAGCTCACCAGCTTGCTCACCCGCACCTCGCCGGTGAGAACGTGCACCCGCACCTGCGCAAAATGCACCGAAAACGAGTACATCGAGTACTTCTGGCCGTTTTCACCATTGGGTTTCGACTGCACCGTGACGGCCGTGCCGCCGGCCTGCTTCACCAGGTCGGCGTAGTTGGCGCGGGCTGCGTCGTTGCCATTCAGCGTGAGGTGGTTATCAGCAAACACCACGTCTTCCTTTTTGGCCGACGCAAACGCCACATTGCCGGCGCCGGCCAGCTCGCGCAGCTTGTCTTTCAGGGCCAGGCAGACTTCCTGCACGGCCGGCCCCACGGTGTTCACAATGGCTGAGCCGCCCTGAGTGGGCGCCTGGGCAAAATCAGAATTGCCCCACTCAAACCGGATTTTGGCGGGCGCTAGGCCCAGCGTATCGGCCGCAATCTGCGTCATGGCCGTGCCGGTGCCGGGGCCGATGTCCGTTACGGCGCTTTGCAGCAGCACCGTGCCGTTGGGCAGCAGCTGGGCGCTGGCTTTGGACGAGCCGCGGTGCGCCCCGAAGGTGCCCACGCCCATGCCGTAGCCCACCAGCCAGTCGCCGTCGCGCACGGCGCCGGGCGCCAGCTGGCGCTGGTTCCAGCCGATGCGCTCGGCGCCCAGCCGGTAGCATTCCTTCAGAAACTTGCTGCTCCAGGGCTTGCCGGTTTCGGGGTCCTGTTCGGTGTAGTTGCGCAGGCGGAATTCCAGCGGGTCGAGCTTCAGCAAATAGGCCATTTCGTCCATGGCCGACTCCAGAGCGAAGGCGCCGGTGGCCTCGCCCGGCCCGCGCATCCAGATGGGCGAGCCCACGTTGAGGGCCGCCAAGCGGTAGCGCGTGGTTAGGTTCGGCGACTCGTACATCATGCGCGTCTGGGCCAGTGTCGACTCCGTAAACTCCTCGTAAGTAGAAGTCTGACCGATACTCTCATGGGTGATGGCCGTAATTTTGCCGTCGGCCGTAGCACTCATGCCCACTTTCTGCCAGGTGTGCGGCCGGTAGCCCACCATCGTGAACATCTGTTCGCGGGTCAGCATCAGCTTCACCGGGCGGTTCACCACCTTGGCGGCAATGATGGCGGCCGACTCATGCGGCCAGCTGTGCAGCGCGTTGCCAAACGCACCGCCCACGAAGGTGGCAATGACCTTCACATTCTCCTCGGGCAGGCCCCATTCCTTAGCAAAATCGCGTCGGGTGGCCATGGTGCCCTGCGTCTTGTCATAGAGCGTGAGGCGGTCGGGCGCCTCCCAGTGCGCCGTGATGGCCTGCAGCTCCATGGGGTGGTGCACCTCAGTCGGAATCACATACTCCTGTTCCAGCTTGATGGCGCCGGTTTTGTAGGCATCGGCTTGGCCGCGCTGGTAGTCGTTCATCGGCGACTTCGGGTTTTTCCTGGCCGAAGTAGGCAGGAAGGCCTGCGATTTATTGGCTTCCAGGTTGGTCTGGTGCTTTTGCGGTGCGTACTGACCCTTTACCAGCCGGGCGGCGAACCGGGCGCGCTCCAGTGTGTCGGCCACCACCACGGCAATGGGCTGGTCGTTGAAGCGAATCTGGTCGTCGGTGAAAATGCGCAGGGCGCTGCCCTGCGTTTGGGGCTGCGAGGGGTCTTTGCCTGTCGGCTTACTGCCCGGCGTCGGGGGCGCGTTTAGGTGCGTCACCACAGCCAGTACGCCCGGCGCACCAGCGGCGGCTTTGGTGTCGAGGCCCGTGAGGCGGCCCTTGGCAATGGTGCTGCCCACCAGCACGGCGTAGGCGAGGCCCGGCAACTCGTACTCGGCCGAGTAGGTGGCCGCGCCGGTCACTTTCTGGCGGCCGTCCACCCGGTTCATGGGTTTGCCGATGTGCTTGTCTGGAGTTTTCATAAGGGAAGGAATTAGGACCGAAAGCCCGTCATGCAGAGCGCAGCGAAGTATCTCGCGCATGCATCGTTCCGGCGGGTGCCTCACCCCCCGGCCCCCTCTCCCAAAGGAGAGGGGGAGCCAGACGGATGCGGTAATTGGGGTTGCGTGCGTTAGGCCGCCGTCGCGGTTTTCAGCGCCTGCACAATGGCATTGGGCGCCAGCCGCAGCTTGTATTCGTTGTGCTTGAAGGCTTTGGCGCCCTGCATGGCCACGGCCGCCGCCCGCTGGAACGTGGCTTCCGTGGCCGGCTGGCCCACCAGCGCCTGCTCGGCGGCCGCGAGACGCCAGGGCTTGTGGGCCACGCCGCCCATGGCCAGCCGCGCGGCTTTGATGGTGTTGCCATCCATATCCAAAGCCGCCGCTACCGACAGCAGCGCAAAGGCGTAGCTGGCCCGCTCGCGCACTTTCTGGTAGTGCACGTGCCGGGTGAAGAGGCTGTCCGGAATTTCCACGGCCGTAATCAGCTCGCCGGGCTCCAGGTTGGTGTCGCGCTCGGGCGTGGTGCCGGGCAGGCGGTGGAAGTCGGCGAAGGCCAGTTTCCGGTCGCCTTTCGGGCCGCTAAGCAGCACGGTGGCATCGAGGGCCACCAGGGCCACGCTCATGTCGGAGGGGTGCACGGCAATGCATTTGTCTGAAAAGCCGAAGATGGCGTGCATGCGGTTGATGCCCTCCAGGGCGCCGCAGCCGGAGCCGGGCTGACGCTTGTTGCAGGGCATCGTGACGTCGTAGAAATAAGCACAGCGGGTGCGCTGCAGCATGTTGCCGCCCACGGTAGCCATGTTGCGCAGTTGAGGCGAGGCGCCGGCGTTGAGGGCCAGCGACAGGAGCGGGTGCTTCTCGCGCACCTGGGCATCGTTGGCCACGGCCGAGTTCAGGGCCAGCGCGCCGAGGCGGAGAATGCTGCCCTGGTGCTCAATCTTATTGAATGGCAGGCGGTTGATGTCGACCAGCTTTTGAGGGGTCATCACGCCGCGCTTCATCAAATCCACGAGGTTGGTGCCGCCGGCAATGAAAGAAGCATTGGCATCCTTCGCCACCGCCTCGATGGCGGCCTGCGCCTTGGTGGGCCGCACGTATTGGAACTGGTTCATACTTTTTGCCCTCCCGATTTCACGTCCTGAATAGCGGCCACAATATTGCTGTAGGCACCGCAGCGGCAGATGTTGCCGCTCATATATTCCCGAATTTCTTCGGCCGAGCCGGCGTGGCCCTCGCGCACGCAGGCCACGGCGCTCATTATCTGGCCCGGCGTGCAGTAGCCGCACTGGAAGCCGTCGTGTTTCACAAAGGCCTCCTGCATGGGGTGCAGCTTGTCGCCGTCGGCCAGCCCTTCAATGGTGGTGATTTCCTGCCCGTCGTGCATCACCGCGAAGCTCAGGCAGCTGTTCACGCGCTGGCCTTCCACGTGCACGGTGCAGGCGCCGCACTGGCCGTAGTCGCAGCCTTTTTTGGTGCCGTTCAGGTGCAGGTTTTCGCGCAGCAGGTCGAGCAGGGTGGTGCGGGGCTCCACCGCGAGCTTGTATTTCTTGCCGTTCACTTTCAGGCTCAGCGGCACTTTCTCGATGGATTCGGCCACCCGCTCGTCGAGCTTGGCCTCGGCCGCCGACACCACCGGGCCCGGCACCAGGGCCAGGGCCGTGAGCAGCGACGACTGCTTGAGGAACGTGCGCCTGTTTTCGTTGTGGTTGGCCGGGGCGTCCGGTTCAGAATTCGTTGCCATAGGAGGAAAAAGATAGACGAGCTTAAAAAGAAACGGGGCGAGGAAGGGTTGAAAGCAACCGCTCAGCCCGCTTCAAGTTATAAAAAAGTCGCCCGCAACACGGCTGTCGTGCTTCCGCCACACCGCCAGCTTGGTGTTACACCGATGGCCCGGCGCGGCCCCCTGATTTTAGAGGCATGTTCAGCAGCACCCGCCGCCGGGCGTGCAGTCGGCCATCGGCAGCTGCGGCAGGGCAAACTGGTCGGCCGGAATGCCGCAGGCGTCCTGGGCCAGGCAGGCCGTTTGCTTGGGCGTGAGTACGAAGTTCTGGCCGTCGAAGCGCAGCCCGAACTTGCCGATGGTGGCCTGCTGGTACTCCACCTCAATGTTTAAATCCTCGCGGCCCAGGATTTTCTCCGACAGCTGCAGAATGTGCAGAAACTTCTGCGGGGCCAGGCGGTGGTCGTAGTCGCCGGCCTCCCAGAGCTGGAAGTTGGCCACGGTTTCGTGCCGCTCCACGCCGCCGCAATCAATGAAATGCTTGCTCACCAGGCCCAATTCCGTCACGTGGAAGTGGGAGGGGAGGTAGCGGCCGTCGGGCAGTTGGAAGTTGACGGCGTCGAGGCCCGCCAGAGCCTGCTTCATTTCCGAAATTTTCATGGCTTGAAAGGGTGAGGGTTGAATGAAAAGATTAGCAGGCGCAGCCGTCGCCTTCCGGTCTGCAGGCCACGTCGGCGCTGGCCTCCGCAAAAAAGGCCGCAAACTGCTCCTGCACCTGCCGCAGTAGCGCCGTATTGAGGCAGTAGCACACCGTGAGCCCGTCGATTTCTCCGTGAATTAAATCCAGCGCCTTCAGCTCCTGCAGATGCTGCGAGACGGTGGTGCGCGACAGCGGCAGCTCGGCGGCGATGTCGCCCGAGATGCAGGTTTTCTTGCTGGCCAGCAGCTGGATAATGGCCACTCGCGCGGGGTGCGCCAGGGCTTTGGCCACGCGGGCCAGCTGTTGCTGTTCAGCAGTGAAGGCGGTGGTTTTGGCGTAAGTCATGGCGCAGGCGGTTATGCAATGAAGTATGTCGCAAATATACGATATAGAAGTTGTAATTGGCCCTGCTGCTTTCTTGTCTGCGGCCAGTGGGGTTTTCCGCGCTTTGCTGCTTATCTTAAGCAGGCCGGGAAGTGGTCAATGCAGTGCCGGAAGTGGTCAATGCCGTGGCGAGGGCCGCGCCCGGGGCCCGCTACCTTTGTGTTTCGTTTGCAGGTGCCTATCGAGCCCTGCCGCTGCGCCCCTTCCTCCCACCCGCGCCGCAGTCCTTTTTTTTTCAGGGTAGTGCCACCAGGAGGCCCCAGACGGGGCAGCCCTGATTTCACGTTCATTTCACTTCACCATGCACATTCCATATGTTTGGCAGCTCACGGCCGAAGACGGCCTGCGCGCCTTGCGGTACCTCAAAGTGTACCTGCTCCGCCGAATCCCCCACGTTCATTTTTACACGAAAGCCTGGTCCTGATAAACCAGGCTTTTTCGTAGCGCGGCGTCCAGCCGCCGGCCCAGCCCGCTGGCGGCAACTCTTCCACCCTCATCCTTTCCCGTATGACGTTTGTCTCACTGCTGGGCCTGCTGGCGGCCTTTTTTACCACGGCCGCCTACATTCCGCAGGCTTACAAAACCATTACCACCCGCTCGACAGCCAGCCTGTCGCTGCCCACCTACCTGATGCTATTTGTGGGCACGCTGCTGTGGGTGGGCTATGCGTTGTCCATCCACAACCTGCCGGTGCTCGTTGCCAATGGCATTACGGCGTTGCTGGCCGGCATCATTCTCGCGTTGAAGCTGCTGAACAACCCGGAAGACGCGAAGCCCATTGACTAAGCCGCCGGTGGTTTGTGGTAATCGGACGGGCGCTGGCCGGTGAGCTTGCGGAACGTACGGTTGAAGTGCGAGAGGTTATTAAAGCCCGTGGCAAAGCCAACTTCGGCCACCGGCCGGCCCTGCAGCAGCAGCAGCCGGGCCTGGCTGATGCGGTATTCCTGCAGCAGGCCGGTGAGGGTCTGGCCGGTCATTTTCTTGAGGTAGCGGCAGAAGGCGGGCACGGTCAGGAAGGTGAGGGCGGCCATCTGCTGCACGGTGATGGGCTCGGCGAAGTGTTGCTCGATGTGTGCGTACACGCGCTGGAGGCGCTGCTGGTCCTTGGCCTGCGCGGCCGACAGGCCCAGGTCGGCGTGCAGCTCGGTGGCATCGGGCGCGGCGGCCAGCTGGTAGAGCACCTGCAGCAGCGTGAGTAGGCGCGTGGGGGCGGGCTGCGTCAGCATCTGGTGCAGCGCCGGGCCCACCGCCGCCCGGGTAGCTGCCCCGAACGTGAGCCCCTGCCGCGACCGCCGAAATAGCTCCTGCACGGCCACCAGCTCGGGCCGCTCCAGGAAGTTCTCGCCCATGAAGTCCTCGCGCAGCTGCAGCACCACCTGTTCAAACGCGCCTTCCTGCTCGTAGCTAAAGCTCAGGTGCGGCAAATTCGGGCCGATGAACACCAGCTCGCCGCCCGCGTAGTGCGAAACGTGCCGGCCAATATGCCGCCGCCCGCTGCCCCTGGGGATGTACACCAGCTCGTACTCGGGGTGGTAGTGCCACACAATGCCCCGGTCGCGCGCGTGGGTGTAGTGGCGCAGCGTGAACGAGTTGCCCGGCGTGGGCTGAATGGGCTCAAATTCGAGTTTCATGGCCGGAGCGGCGGGGCAGGCGCGGTAATGGTGGGCGAATATCCGAACGAAGGGGCTACCCGAAACAGTCCGGCCGCGGCATTCATTTCAAGCGAAAGCCGCCCTGCGCGAAACACTCCCTGAAAACGACCCGCCCGCTACAACGTCAGAGTCAGCCCGGCCGTCCACACGGACAAGGCCCGCGAGTCCACGTCATCGGCGGGCAAGTTCACGGGCACCACGTAGCGCCAGCCGGCGGCCAGCTCCAGCTTGCCCACGGTGTAGCTCACAGGCACCGAAAACTCGTAGTCGACCACGCTGAAGCGGCGCACGTTGCGCACTTTGGTGGTGCCATGGCGTTTGTCCAACGCCGCTTCGGCGAAGGACTGGGTGCCGGCCGCTGCGCTCACCAGCGGCTCGATGGTGAGGTAATTGTCGGCCCCGAAGACGTGCGGAATCTCGAAGGAGCGGGAGTTTTCCAGTGTGAGAAAAGCATCGCCCTTGCTGGTAGATTTGCCAAACAGGTACGTAGCGTTCAGCCGCGAGTACACCACACCCCAGTCCTGGCCCAGGGCCGCATCGAAGGCGTTGTTGACGTTGGATTTCACCAGCTGGCTGCCCGTGGGGAAGAAAAACCGCGCGTAGCTCACCGACACGTCCAGCGTCCGGCCGAAGTCGTGGTCCCAGCCCACGGTCAGGTCGGTTTCGTCGAGGGCGGTGGGCGTATTCAGCAGGTTGTACAGGCCTACCGAGCCGTAGAGGCCGTTTTTGGCAGTGTAGGTGAAATCGGCGCTGAGGTAGGGAAAGGCCACTGCCTGTGAGCGGCCGAAGTAAGTGGAGTTGCTGCCGTAGCCAAGCGCCGCAGAAAAGCTCCGCTTGGGCACGTCCGTGCCGGTGGTGTCGGCCGGCGAAGAAGCGGCCTCGGCGCCGAAGGGGCCGGCCAGCAGCGCAATGGTCAGCAGAATGACCGAAGGGGCAAAGGAAGTCGTCAAGAGCGAAGGGAATAACAGAAAGTAAGATAAAGCCAAAAAAGCCTCTCCAGCTACTGCGGAGAGGCTTCGGGCAATTGGCGCAAGCGCCGGCCGGCTACTTGGTTTTGTGGCCGCCGTGGTGGCCGTGGTGCCCGCCGTGGCCGTGGTGGCCGCCGTGGTGGCCTTTGGGAGCGGTTTGGGCCAGCGCAGCAAACGTGCACAGCAGGGCGACGGCGGAAAGCATGAGCTTTTTCATGGGAATATGGGGGTTAGGGTTAGAAGACGATTCAAACCTAGCCCGCCAACATGATGCGAACATGATAAGCCGCTACGCGCCCGCCGCCGGCCCCGGAAACGTGAGCAGAAACGACGTGCCCAGCCCCTCAATCGAGTTGACTTCCAGGTCAATGCCGTGCAGCTCAGCGATGGTGCGAGCGATGCTCAGGCCCAGGCCGTAGCTGTCGGCATCGGCGGCGGCACCCTTGTCGAAGGGCTGGAACAGGCGCGGCAGCTGTTCGCGGGCAATGCCGAGGCCGGTGTCGCGCACTTCGAGCACGTAGCCGCCAGCGGGCGCGGGGCGGCCCAGCAAGTCGATGCGGCCGCCGGCGCGGTTGTACTTGATGGCGTTGCTCACCAGGTTGTAAAGCATGGTGAACAGCAGGCCCCGGTTGGCATGCGCGACCACGAAATCGGGCTCCACGGCTTGGTGCAGCGTGAGGCCGAGCACGGCGAGGCGGTCCTGCACTTCCTCGCACACTTCGGCCACCAGCGGGGCCAGGGGCACGGTTTCGGAGCGGGCAAACTGGTCGTTTTCAATCTTCGACATCATGAGCAGCGCCTTGATGATGGTGCGCAGCCGGTGCACGGTGCGCTGCGACTCCACCACGCGCAACTGGTTTTCTTCGCTCAGGCTTTCGTCGGCCAGCATGTTGTCGAAGCGGTATTGCAGAGCGGCCAGGGGCGTGAGCAGTTCGTGCGAAGCCTCGGCGATGAACTTGCGTTCCTTCGAAAACGAAGCCTGGATGGTGGTCATCATCTCGCGCAGGCTCTCGTCGAGGTAGCGGAAGTCATCGGTGCTGGTTTCGATGGGTGCGAAGTTGAACGCCGCCGGGTGCTGGGCATTCTTCAGCCGCTGCCGGATGATGGTATAAAAAGGCTCCAGCAGGTAGCGAAAAAACGCCAGGTCGGCCAGCGTGGTGAGGGCCACGGCCACCAGCAGAATATACAGCGCGTAGTGACGGAAATTCCGCTCCGTTTCGCCGATACTGCCCGTGCTGCGCCCGATTTCGAGCAGGTAGTTCTGGCCCGCATCGGCAAAGGAATAGCTCAGCACGCGGTACTCCACAATCTCGTCCTCCACGGCCCGCTTCGAGTCCTCGATGCCGCTGATGCTGGGGCCGGGCGGAATGGCTTCCAGGGAAATAAACTCCTCCTTCAGCAGGTTGTAGCTGCCATAGGAGGATTCCTCCTCGGTGATGAAGGCCGAGATGCCGTTGCGCCGAATCAGCTTCAGCACTTTTTCCTTCTTTTGGGCCAAGCGCTGGTCGGTGCTCAGGCGGGCCAGCCGGCTCATGGCCAGCGGCAGCGCCCCCACCAGCACCAGCAGAATGGCCACCCGCGAGAGGGCATTGAAGAGGGAGAATTTGGTGCTGAGCTTCACGGAGAGCAGTTAATAAAATCGTAAAGCACGTCATGCTGAGCGCAGCCGAAGCATCTCTACCGCGCAAGTAATCCAATCGCCAGGATTTACTACTGCGGTAGAGATGCTTCGGCTGCGCTCAGCATGACGCTCTACATTGGTGCAAAAGCAACCCCCTACAGCCGCGCCCGGTACCCGATGCCGCGCACGGTTTCGAGCCAGTCCACGTCGGCGTGCTGGCCGAGCTTTTTGCGTAGGTTCTTGATGTGGGCGTCGATGTAGTTGGAATCGAAGCCCGACTCCGGCAAATTGCCCCAGATGTGCTCGGTGAGCTGCAGGCGCGTCATCACCCGGTTTTTGTGGAGCACGAGGTAGCTCAGCACGTCGAACTCCTTCACCGAAAGGCTCACTTCCTGCCCGCCAAACAGCAGCCGGCGGGCCTGCAAATCCAACTCGAACGGCCCCACGGCCGCCAGCGGCCGGTGCAGCCCGAAGCGCCGCCGCGTGATGGCGTGCATGCGGGCCAGCAGCTCGGGCAGCGAGAAGGGCTTGGCCAGGTAGTCGTCGGCGCCCAGCTCCAAGCCGCCGATGCGGTCCTCCACAGCCCCGCGCGCGGTGAGGATGATGAAGGCCGCCGAAAGTTCCTGCTGCTTAGCCTCGGCCAGCACGGTCAGGCCGTCGCCATCGGGCAGGCCCAGGTCGAGGAGCACGAAGTCGAAGGGAGTGTCGGCCAGTTGCGCGCGGGCCTCGCGGGCGGTGCGGGCCACGGTGCAGGCAAAGCCCTGCTGGTAGAGAAAAATACCCAACTCGCGGGCCAGCGTGCGTTCGTCTTCGACGATGAGAACGGTCATGGGAAATCCGAAAAGGCGCGGTTTAGTGGTGCCGGCCGTGGCCGCCGCCGTGGCGCGGGCCGCGCGCGCGGCGGGCTGCCCGCGCCGCCTGCCGGGCGTTGGG
>NZ_JAUQON010000002.1 GCF_030580955.1 Hymenobacter convexus
GGCCAGCGTGAGCGCGGGCACCACCCACTCGCTGGCCGTGCGCACCGACGGCACGCTCTGGGCCTGGGGCAACAACGCCAGCGGCCAGCTCGGCACGGGCGGCGGCGGCAGCAGCGCCACGCCGGTGCAGGTGGGCGCGGCCACCAACTGGGCCAGCGTGAGCGCGGGCGCCAACCACTCGCTGGCCGTGGGCACCGACGGCACGCTCTGGGCCTGGGGCCTGAATAGCAGCGGCCAGCTCGGCAAAGCCGCATCATCTGCGACGCCACTGCCGATATACACGCCACCGGTGACTATGCCGATGCTGGCCGCCACCCCGGGCGCCACCCTGGCCCCCGAGCAGGTGCCCACCGCCGTAGATGGCGGCCTGAGCGTGACCAGTGCCAGCAGTGCCACCCTGGTCTCGGCCACTGTTAGCCTCAGCAGCGGCCTTGTGCCGGCCGAAGACGCGCTGGCCTTCGTGCCCGCCGGCAACATCACCGGCGCCTACGATGCCGCCACCGGCGTGCTCAGCCTGGCCTCGGCCGCGCCCTTCGCCACCCTGGCCGACTGGCAGGCCGTACTGCGCAGCATCACCTACCTGAACGCCTCCGACACCCCCACCACGGCCGACCGCACGGTGAGCTTCGTGGTGAACGACGGCGGCCTCGACAGCAGCCCCGCCACCAAGCTGGTGCAGGTGCAGGCCGTGAACGACGCCCCCGCCGCCCCCGCCGACACCGACCCGGCCCCCAACGCCGTGGCCGAGAACGCGCCGGCCGGCACCCCGGTGGGCCTGACCGTGGCCGCCACCGACGTGGACAGCCCCGCCCTCACCTACACCCTGACCGACGACGCCGGTGGTCGCTTCGTCATCGAGCCCGTGACCGGCGTGGTGCGCGTAGCTCCCGGCGCCGTGCTCGACTTTGAAGCCGCCGGCAGCTACACCGTCACGGCCCAGGCCACCGACGGCAGCCTGACCAGCAGCCTCGCCTTCGTGATTGCGCTGACCGACGTGAACGAGGCCCCCGTGGTGGCCGACCAGTCCTACACCACCCAGGAAGACGGCGCCGCCGGCACCGTGGTAGGCACCGTGCTGGCCACCGACCCCGACGCGGGCCAGGCCCTGACCTACACCCTCACGGCCGGCAACACCAACGGGGCCTTCGCCCTGGTGGGCAACCAGCTGCAGGTGGCCAACGCCGCCGCCCTCGACCTGGCCGCCACGCCCGTGTTTACGCTGACCGTGGACGTGGCCGACAACGGCACTCCCGCCCTCACCACCCCCGCCACCCTAACCGTGACCCTGACGCCGGCGCCCTGCACCGAGCCACAGGGCGTGGCCGTGGGCAGCATCGGCACCAACACCGCCAGCGTGAGCTTTGCGGGCAGCGCCACCGCCGCCAGCGGCTACCGCGTGACCTACACCGCCGCGGGCGGCCCGGCCCAGACCGTAACGGCCCCCGCCTCGCCGGTGGCCCTGGCTGGCCTGCAACCCAACACCACTTACGACGTGACCGTGACCAGTATCTGCAGCCGCAGCCAGTCGGCGGTGTCGGCAACGACTTCCTTCACCACGCTGTGCGAGGTGCCGGTGCTGGCCGCCATCGCCAGCCAGCGCGTGAACGTGGACGCCGGCCTGTGTGGCGCCTCGGTGAGCTTCGCGGCGTCGGCCAGCGGCACACCGGCCCCGGCCCTGAGCTTCACGCTCGGCGGCGCGGCCATCGGCTCGCCCTACGTCTTCCCGGTGGGCACTTCGACGGTAACGGCCACGGCCAGCAGCTGCGGCGGCACCGCCACCCGCACCTTCACCGTGACGGTGATTGACAACGAGAACCCGACCATCACCACCCCCGTGTCGGTGGTGGTGAGCACCGATGCCGGCCAGTGCGCGGCCACCAACGTGGCCCTGGGCACCCCCACCGCCGGCGACAACTGCTCCGGCGTGCGGGTGCGCAACAACGCCCCGGCGTCCTTCCCGAAAGGCACCACCACGGTGACCTGGACGGCCACCGACGCCTCGGGTAATGTGGCAACGGCCACCCAGTTCGTGACGGTGAACGACACGGAAGCCCCCGTGGTGTTTGCCCCCGCCGCTGTGTCGGCCAGCACCGACGCTGGCCAGTGCACCGCCACCGGCGTGTCCCTGAGCAACCCCGTCCTCGGCGACAACTGCCCCGGCACCACGGTGAGCAACAACGCCCCCGCCGCCTTCCCCAAAGGTGTGACGACGGTAACCTGGACCGCTACCGACGCGGCCGGCAACACCGCCACCGCTACCCAGCTGGTGACCGTGACGGATAACGAGCGCCCCACCATCTCGGCCCCCGCTGCCGTTGCCGTGAGCACCAACGCCGCCGGCTGTACCGCCACCGGCGTGGCCCTGGGCACGCCCACCTTCGGCGACAACTGCGCCGGCACCACGGTGAGCAACAACGCCCCGGCGACCTTCAATAAGGGCACCACCACGGTAACGTGGACGGCCACCGACGCCAGTGGCAACACCGCCACCGCCACGCAAGTGGTGACGGTGCGCGACACGGAAGCGCCGACCATCACGGCCCCCGTGGCCAAAGCCATTTCGACGGATGCCGGCAGTTGCACCGCCACCAACGTGGCCCTGGGCACCGCTACCGCCGCCGACAACTGCTCGGGCGTGACCGTGACCAACAACGCCCCGGCCGCCTTCGCCAAAGACCGTACCACGGTAATCTGGACGGCCACCGACGCCGCCGGCAACGTGGCCACCGCCACCCAGCTCGTGACCGTGACCGACACCGAACGCCCCACCATCTCGGCCCCCGCGGCCAAAGTGGTATCGACCAGCACCGGCCAGTGCAGCGCCACGGGCGTGAGCCTGGGCACCGCCACAGCCGGTGATAACTGCACCGGCGTGAGCGTGACCAACAATGCGCCCGCCACCTTCCCGAAAGGCAGCACCACGGTAACGTGGACGGCCACCGACGCGGCCGGCAACACCGCCACCGCCACCCAGCTCGTGACCGTGAACGACACCGAGCGGCCCGTGCTGACCCTGCCCGCCAGCCTGACCGTGGCCGCCCCCACGGGCCAGTGCAGCGCCGTGGTGACCTTCGCCACTTCGGCCACCGATAACTGCACCGGAGCCCCCACGGTAGTGGCCAGCCCGGCTTCGGGCAGCACCTTCGCCGTGGGCACCACCACCGTGACCGTGACGGCCACCGATGCCAGCGGCAACGTGAGCACCGGCAGCTTCACGGTGACCGTGACGGGTAGCACGCCCCCGGCCCCCACCATCGCCGTGGCCCCCGCCGCCCTCAACAACGGCAAGATGTACCTGCTCTACCTCGGCTACGGCTCGCAAACGGCCACCCTCACCGCCTCGGGCGGCACCAGCTACGCCTGGAGCCCGGCCACCGGCCTGAGCAACGCCAACACCGCCAACCCCGTGTTTACGCCCACTGCCGAAGGCACCTACACCTTCACCGTGACGGCCAGCGGCAGCGGCTGCTCGGCCGGCGCCAGCACCAAAACCGTCACCATCGTGGTGGAAGACGTGCGCTGCGGCAACAACAACGAGAAGCTTCAAGTGTGCCACAACGGCCAGACCATCTGCGTGGCCAACAGCGCCCTGAACGCCCACCTGGGCCACGGCGACAAGCTGGGCAACTGCGCCGCCCCGCGCCCGGCCGCCCCGGCTGAAGTAGCCACTGCCAGTGCTGCCCCGGCCCTGGCCGTGTACCCCAACCCTACGGCCGACCAGGCCACGGTAGCCTTCCACGCCCCGGCCGACGGCACGGCCACGGTGGTGGTCTACAACGAGCTGGGCCAGGTGGTGGCCCGCCTCTTCGACGGTGCCGTGACCAGCGGCCAGGACTACGCCCTGGCCCTCAACAGCCAGCGGCTGGCCGCCGGCCTCTACGTGTGCCGCCTGGTGCTCAACGGCCACACCGAGCTGCGCCGCCTGACCGTGGTGCGGTAAGGCGCCTCAATGGCAACAAGCAGAAAGGGCCTGCCGACGATGTCGGCAGGCCCTTTCTGCTTGTTGCCATTGAGGCCCACCAGCCCCGGCGCCTACGGCCGCCCCAGAAACGCCAGCACCGCCGCGTTGAAGGCGGCCGGGTCTTCGCGCGGGGCGTAGTGCGACAAGCCGGGGAAGATGTGAACCTGCCCCCGCGGCAGGCTGGCGGCAATGAGCCGGGTGTGGGCGTCCTGAATCAGGTCGTGCTGGCCAGCCAGCACCAGCGTGGGCGCCGCAATGCCGGCCAGGTCCGTGGCCTTCATGCGGGGGTAATCGAGCAGCAGCACCGTGAGCGGGCGCGCCTGCCGGGCCTGCTTGTTGAAGGGGTAGAGGGCCGTGGTGAGCAGCTTGCCCTGGCGCACTTCCTTCAGGGTAGCGGGCGTCACGGCCAGGGTGTCGGCCCAGAGGTTGGCGCCCATGGTCACGAGCTTCTTCACCTGCTGCGGGTGGCGCAGGGCCAGGCTCAGGCCGGTGTTACCGCCGTCGCTCCAGCCCACCACGTGGGCGGCCGGAATGTTCAGGGCTTTGAGCAGGGCGCTCATGTCGTCGGCGAACAGGTCGTAGGTCAGCGTCTGCTTGCCGTTGGTGCTCTGGCCCTGGGCGCGGGTGTCCACGGCGATGACCTGATAGTGCTTGGCCAGCTCGGGAATCTGGCCATTGAAGGCCGAGATGGACTGGCCGTTGCCGTGCAGCAGTAGCAGCGGCTCGCCCTGCCCGTAGGTTTCGTAGTAGAGCTTGATGCCGTTGAGGGCCACCGTGTGGCCGGCGGCGGGGTTGCGGCCGTAGTTCACCACGCCTTGGCCGATGATTTCGAGGTAGTGGTTGCCGCTGGCTTCGGCCACCGTGCGGTAGCGGAAAGCGTCGTTGTAGTACAGCGGGCGCCAGCCGTTGGGGAAGCCGTTGGCGCTATCGGCGCGGGTGGCCTCGAAGTCGCCGTTGAGCAGCGGCACGGCCTGCCACTGGCCTTTGCTGACCTCGGCTTCCAGCTTAAAGTTGTCGTAGCCGAAGGTGCCGTTGAGGTACACGTAGGCGTTGACGGTGAGCCGGGCGGCCGTCGTGGGCAGCGTGCCGGTGAAGGCGAAGTTGCGCCACTGGCCGTCGCGCCGCTTGGCCCGCATCTGGCCGAGCTTGCTGCTGCTCAGGTACTTCTTGTTTTTGTCGAACAGCACCACGAAGGCGTTGGCGTCGGCGCTGTCGCCGGCCGGGGCTTCCACCTTCATGCGGGCCGAGAGGCGGTAGGGCTTGCCGGCGTAGGGCTGCACCTCGGCCCAGTGCCGGAAGTAGAAAGAGTTGCTGACCTGGGTTTTAAGCCGGGCCTGGGCGGCAGCGGGCGAGTAGAAGGCCAGCAGGGTGAGGAGGAGAAAAAGGTGTTTCAAGAGCAGCAAGGGAAAGGTGAGCAGCTTCGTGATGCCAAAAACGGCCAGCCGGTTGCCCGGCTGGCCGTTTTAGCTGGTTGACTTTTGGGAAGGCGTGCGCCCCAGTTAGTCAATGTACAACACCTGCGTCATGGTCTGGCCCACGGCCTTGAGCGTCTTGCGGTCGATGATGCTCATGTTGTCGGCGGTGGCGTGGTGGTAGGCCGGGAAGTAGTCGTTGCCGTAGCTGGGGTGGTCGTAGATGTCCAGCGTCGGAATGCCGGCCCGGTTGGTGTACACGTGGTCGTCGGTAATGCCGCCGGTGTCCTGAAACAGAAAGAAATCGGAGTAGCCCAGCGTGGCGGCCGTGTTCCAGATTTTGTCGAGCGGGCCGCGGGCCTGGGTGCGCGAGGTTTCTTCGCGGGTAAAGGTGCCGCCCTTGGCGCCCACCATGTCGAGCAGCACGCCATATTCGGCCTTGTAGCCGGCGGGCAGCAGGTTCTTGGTCCAGTACTGCGAGCCCAGGCACCACGAATCGGTACCGCTGCCGTCGAGCTGGTTCTTGAGGCCCTGCTGGGTGGTGTCGTCGTGGCCCCAATCTTCGGCGTCGAAGAAAATGAAGTCCACGCCCACGTTGGGGGCCAGCGAGTCGGGCTGCTGGGCGAGCACGCGGGCCATTTCCATGGCTACGGCCACGGCGCTGGCGCCGTCGGAGGCGCCGTCCATGGGGGCGTTTTTCTTCTGCTTGTCGTTGTCGGCGAAGGGCCGGGTATCCCAGTGGCCGAAGATGGCCACCCGCCGCGCCGCCGTGGGCTGGTACTGGGCAATGATGTTGCGGCAGCGGATGTTGGTGCCGTCAAACGTCATCGCGCTGAAGGGCTGCTCCATCACCTTCAGACCGAAGCCTTTCATTTTGCGCACCAGCCAGTCGCCGCAGGCCACGTGGGCCTTGGAATTGGGCACGCGCGGCCCGAAGCTCACCTGCTTGGCCGTGAAGGCGTAGGCCGAGTCGGCGTTGAACACCGGCGCTTTGGGCAGCTTGGGGGCGGCCGGGGCGCTGGTGTCGGCGGTTTCGGTGGTCTTGGTTTTGTCCGGGCAGCCGGTGAGGACGAGCAGGCCAGCCAGCGCGGCAAGGGGAAGGCGGAGGGTGCGGAAATTCATATTCTTTACTGTCATCCTGAGCGCAGCGAAGGACCTTATCGCGTCAGGAAGCAATTTTGGTTACTAAACTCAACTATGCGCAGACGTGAGAAGGTCCTTCGCTGCGCTCAGGATGACAGACGATTTTGCCAGTTTGCTACTCCTCACTGTACGCCCACTCCACGCCGGCCTTGGTGTCCTTTATCACGATGCCCTGGCTTTTGAGCGCGGCCCGAATGACGTCGACCTTGTCGTAGGCCTTCTCGGCTTTGGCTTCGGTGTAAAACTCCAGCGTGAGCTTGAGCAGTTCCTCGGCGTTGGCGCGGGGCTCGTCTTGCAGGCCTAGGATGTCGCTTACCACGGCGCGGTAGGCGTCCACGGCTTCGGTGAGGGCGGCGGAGGAAACGGTGGCCATGGCAGCCGTGGTAGCGGCCAGGGTGTTGAACTTGCGCAGCAGATTGAAGAGGCTGGCAATGGCACGGGCCGTATTCAAGTCGTCGTTCAAACCCACGAACACGTCGGCCACCAGCTTGCGCAGCTCGGTGTCGCCGGCGGTGGTGTCGGGCTGCTTGCCCTCGGCCAACGGCGCCACCGTGCGGTCGCGGATGACGTCCGACGACAGGCTGTCGGCGGTGAGGCGGTCGAGCAGGCGCAGGCCGTTCATCAGCTTGCGGTAGCCTTTGCGGGCGGCCTGCAGGGCGTCGTCGCTCACATCCACCGGCGAGCGATAGTGGGCCTGCAGCAGGAAGAAGCGCACCACCATGGGCGAGTAGCCGAAGGCCAGCGGCCCGGTCGGCCCCTTGAACATGTCGCCCAGCAACACAAAGTTGCCCAGGCTCTTGCTCATCTTGGTGCCGTTCACGGTTATCATGTTGTTGTGCACCCAGAAGCGGGCCTCGTCGGTGTGCGAGTGGCTGCCCTGGCTCTGCGCAATCTCGCACTCGTGGTGCGGGAACATGAGGTCGAGGCCGCCGCCGTGGATGTCGCTCAGGTCGCCGAGGTACTTGCGGCTCATGGCCGAGCACTCCAGGTGCCAGCCGGGAAAGCCTTCGCCCCAGGGCGAGGGCCAGCGCATGATGTGCTCGGGCGAGGCCTTCTTCCAGAGGGCAAAGTCCAGCGGGCTGCGCTTTTCGCTCTGGCCTTCCAGGCCGGCGCGGGTGCCGGCCAATTGGTCTTCGATGCTGCGGTTCGAGAGCTTGCCGTAGCGCTTGCCTTCCTCGTTGTACTTGGGCACGTCAAAATACACCGAGCCGTTGACTTCATAGGCCAGGCCGTTGTTGATGATTTCCTCAATCACCTGAATCTGCTCGATGATGTGGCCGCTGGCCTGGGGCTCGATGTCGGGCGGCAGGCAGCCCAGGCCCAGCATGTGCTGGCGGTAGCGGTTGGTAAAGTGCTGGGCCACCTGCATGGGCTCGATGCGGGCGGCGCGGGCGGCCTTTTCCATCTTGTCCTCGCCGGTATCGGCGTCGCTTTCGAGGTGGCCTACGTCGGTGATGTTGCGCACGTAGCGCACCTGGTAGCCCAGGTGGCGCAGGTAGCGCGTCAGCACGTCGAACACCACCGGGCCGCGGGCGTTGCCGAGGTGGGCTTCGCTATACACGGTGGGACCGCACAAGTACACGCCCACCTGGGGCGGGTGCAGGGGCTGGAATTCTTCTTTCTTGCGGGTAAGCGTGTTGTAAAGACTAAGCGACATGGTGCAAAGGTAGCGGGCCGCGCGACGTACGGCGGCGGGAAGGGTCATAACAAACAAACGGACGGTTTGACTCCGCCGCGTTCTGAATTAGTTAGGCATCTGCGCGCGGCTTCGCTCCACCTTGCCAGTCCAGGGAATTTGCCTTGTTCGCTTCTGATATCTTGTATAAATGCACGTATCGGCGCGGGCCCAACACGTGGGGTAAGAATAGAGCGGCTATTGGCGTTATTGCGCCATGAAGCACTTACTATTGTTGCCGTTAAGCATCATTGGCTTAGGTGAGGCAGCCGCTCAGCGCGCGTCGCCGACGGTGCAGTACCCACAGTTGAGCAAAACGCTCGACAGCCTGGCCTACGTCGACCAATGGCCCATGCAGCGCCTGTTCAAGCAGGAGCCGGACAGCGCCGGCCGAGACCTAGTGCAGGTTGAAAAGGAGAATTTCGCCCGGCACCAGCCCTTGCTGGAAAAAATAGTGCGCCGGTACGGCTACCCCGGCATCCGGCAGGTAGGCAAGACCAGCGCCAACAATTTCTGGCTCTTGGTGCAGCACGCCGATGCTTACCCCGCTTTTCAGCAGCAGGTGCTCAAGCTGATGCTGCCCGAAGTGAAACGCAAAAATGCCGATTCCTCCAATTACGCCTACCTCACCGACCGGGTCGCCATCAACACGGGCCAACCTGAGGAGTACGGCACGCAGGTTGAATACAAGGGCCCGGGCCTGGGCCAGGCAGTACCCAAGTCCTTGCGCGACCCGGCCCGGGTCAATGAGCGCCGCACCGCCATTGGGATGGAACCGCTGGAAAATTACCTGCGCATGATGACCCAAATGCACGTGGAGATGAATACGCCCAAGGCTCCCAATCAATAAAGTAATCAACTGCAAGCGCCCTGCTCGCTAATCAAGCCAACTGACGAAAGCAGGGCCACACCCAGCCGAACGCGGCCTCATCCTTATTTCAGCTGATACAAGGCTTCCACCGGAAAATGGTCGCTCCATTTCATTTCGCGGTGCACCTGGCAGCCCAGCACCTGCCACTGGGGCGAGGCAAACTGCTGGTCGATGCGCAGGCCGGGCAAGCGGCCGTGGTAGGTGGCCCCAATGCCGAGGCCCACGGTGGCCCAGGCGTTTTGGAGGTGGTCGGCCAGCTGGTCGTAGGGGTAGGAATAGGGCAGGTCGTTGAGGTCGCCGGCCAGCAGCACGGGGTAGGGTGAGCGGGCCACGCGGGCCAGCACGGTGTCAACCTGGGTGCCGCGGGCCACGGCGCCGTTGCGGAAGCGGCGCAGCAGGTTGGGCGCTTTCTGGCGCAGGCCGGCGCGGCTTTCGGTGGCAGCGGCCAGGTCGGCGTCGGCCATGCTCATGCTTTGCAGGTGCAGGTTGAACACGCGGATGGTGTCGGGGCGGCCGCGGCCGGTGCGGGCGGCAGGGCGCGCCACGTCGGCCCACATGGCGTGGTTTTGCGAGAGCTTGCCGAAGCTGATGGTGCCGCGCCGCACAATGGGAAAGCGCGAAAAAATGGCCAGCCCGAACTCGGCGCCCGCCTTGTTGGTGAGCGTGACGGACACGAACGAGTGCCGGCCGCTGCTGCGCCCCAGGTATTCTTCCGACCGGAAAATGTCCTTGTCCTGTCCCGAGCCGTGGGGCTCGTTGTAGAATTCCTGCAGGCAGAGCACGTCGGCCGGGCTGGTGGCCAGCCACCGAATCAGGCCAATGGAGGAGGCATTATCGGGCTCGCGCAGTTGGGCGTACACGTTGAAAATCCGCACGTTGGCCGACAGCAGCGACACCTCGCTGGGGTGCACCGCGAAAAACCGGGAGCGCGGCAGCGCCACCTTGGGCAAGGGCACGGGGCGGCCCCCGGCGGGCGGGGTTTCGCCCTGCATTTCCGGAAACACCAGGTGCAAAGCCAGCCCGCGCTGCACGTGGGGCCACATCAGGCCCAGCACCGCAATGGGCAGCACGGCCACCCGCCAGTTGCGCCGCAGCCAGTACAGCGCCAGCAGCGCCGTGAGCAGCAGCGCCACCGGCGTGGTGAGCGCCCCAAACACCACCGGCCAGAACGCGCCGGCCGGCACCTGCTCGCAGGCAATGGCCAGCAGCAGCCAGCCCAGGGTGAACAAGGTTATTTTGAAAGCGAAAGAGCGGCGCACGGCACAGAAAAACGAGCCCGCAAAGGTAACGCCGGGCCCGCAAGCGCCGCCGGGGAGGTATAAGCGGCTTGGTGCTGGAATAATTGGTGCTGGAATAAAAAGAACGTCATGTCGAGCGCAGCCGAGACATCTCGCGTGCCAAAGTAATTAAGTCGGCTGTCATCCTGAGCGCCGCGAAGGACCTTACCACGTCCGAACTTTTTGCAGTAATCAATTTGGCGCAAACGTGATAAGGTCCTTCGCGGCGCTTAGGATGACAGCCGAAGCTTAGGCAGGACCCAACACGACACAGGTCGCCCCAGAATCAGGGGCAACCTTGCACGAATTTTGCACCGGCGCCGTTTCGGCAAAACCCCGGTGCCCGCCCCTGCCCCACGGCACGCGGCGGACGGGCTCCATCTTACCGTTTTCTGCCTCTGGCGCACGTATGCCTCTACTTTTCCGCGTTGATTGCCGGCCCCTGCGGGCGGCGCTGTTGTTGGTAATGCTGCTGGCGGCCGGCCGGCCCGCCCGGGCCACGGGCGGCGAGCCCGGCCACCCCAGCCTCGAATTTATTCAGAACCAGGGCCAGTGGGAAAGCCCGGTGCGCTACGAAGCCGCCCTGCCATCGGGCCGGCTGTTTGTGCTGCGCAACGCCCTCACCTACAGCTTCGTCGACCCGGCCCTGCTGAGCCACCACCACGGCACGGACAAAACCGGCCAGCCCGCGAGCGCCGCCGCCCACGCCTACACCGTGCATTTTGAGAAAGCCAACGCCCGCCCCCGCCTCACGGCCGAGACGCGCACCGAGGGCGAACGCAACTACTTTGTGGGCAACGACCCCAAGCGCTGGGCCAGCCACGTGGCCGCCTTCCGCCGGCTGCGCTACGAGGAGCTGTGGCCCGGCATCGGCCTGACGCTGTATGAGAACGCCGGGCAGCGCCTGGAATACGACGTGCTGCTGGCCCCGCGCGCCAACCCCGCCCGCGTGGCCCTGCGCTACGACGGCGCCAGCAGCCTGAGCCTGGATGCGGCCGGCAACCTGGTCATCAAAACCAGCGTGGCCACCACCACCGAAACCGCTCCGCAGGCCTGGCAAACCGACGCCGCCGGCCAGCGCCGGGCCGTGCCCTGCCGCTTTGTGCTCACCGGTAACACCGTCACGTTCGCCTTGGGCCAATACGACCGCACCCGCGCCCTCACCATCGACCCTACGGTGCAGTTTTCCACCCTCACCGGCTCAGCGGCCGACAACTGGGGCTTTACGGCGACCTACGACGCGGCCGGCAACCTCTATTCGGGCGGCATTGCCTTCGGGCCGGGCTACCCGACGACGAATGGCGCCTACCAGGCCAGCTTCAGCAGCCTGGAAGACATGGCATTCATTAAATACAACACCAGCACCACGGGCGGCGCGGCGCGGGTGTGGGCCACCTACCTGGGCGGCAACAGCGCCGATTTTCCGCATAGCCTAGTAGTAAATGCGCAGAACGAGCTGGTCATTCTCGGCAGCACATCGTCTACCAACTTTCCTACCACCACCGGCGCGGCACAGCGCACGTTCGGGGGCGGCACACCTCTCAACCCCTTCGCAGCCCCCGTTACAGCCACGCAGTATATGATGCCCAATGGCGCCGACCTGGTGATTGCGCGGCTCAGTGCCACCGGCAGCGCGCTGCAGGCCAGCACCTACCTGGGCGGCTCCGGCAACGATGGCGTGCAGCGCGGGGGTTCGCTGCTGGCCGTGAACTACGGCGACGTGTTTCGGGGCGATGTGCTGCTCGACGGGGCCGGCAACGTGTACATCGCCTCGAACACCACTTCGCGCAACTTCCCGCTCATGAACTCGGGCTTCAACAGCGTGCTGGCCACTGGCGGCGCCAGCGATGCGCTGATAGCCAAGCTCAACCCCAACCTGAACATAGTGGTGTGGGCCGGCTACCTGGGCGGCACCGGCGAAGACGCGGCTTACTCCCTGCAGCGCGACGCGCAGGGCCGGGTGTACGTGAGCGGCGGCACCACGTCGCCCGCGCTGCCGGCCACGGCCGGGGCGTACCTAACCAGCCGGCCGGGCGGCACCGACGGCTTCGCGGCCCGCATCAGCGCCGATGGATTGACGCTGGACCGGGTGACTTACATCGGCACGGGCGGCTACGACCAGGCGCAGTTTCTGCAGCTCGATGCAGCCGGCAATGCGTATTTGTTTGGCCAAACGCTGGGGGCGTTTCCGACCACGCCGGGCCTATACGGCACGGCCAACGGCTCGCTCTTCATCCAAAAGCTGAACGCCGACCTGACGGCCAGCGTCTACAGCACCGTTTTCGGCAACCGCAACGGGGCCCTGGGCGGGCCCAACATGGTGCCCACGGCCTTTTTGGTTGATGACTGCGAGCGGGTGTACGTGAGCGGCTGGGGCGGCGAGGACAACGACCAGGGCCAGTGGCTGGGCGGCAGCACCTTCGGCCTGCCCACCACGGCCAACGCCGTGCAGCGCACCACCGACGGCTCCGATTTTTACCTGGCCCAGTTCTCGGCTGGCATGACGGGGCTGGAATACGCCACCTTCTTCGGGCAAAACGGGGGCGCAGCCGAGCACGTCGACGGTGGTACCTCGCGTTTCGACAAGCGCGGCGTGGTGTACCAGGCCATGTGCGCTACCTGCGGCGGCGGCCAGGGCTTCCCCGTGCCGCCCAATGCTGGCACCTACACCACCCGCAACGGCAGCACGAACTGCAACAACGGCGCCTTCAAAATGACCTTCGACATCGTTCAGGCCGACCCCGGCCCGCGCCGCTTTGTGTGCCTGGACGGCGGGCCGGTGACGCTGGGCGGCGCGCCCTCGGGCGGCACCTGGACGGGGCCAGGCGTACGGGCCGTGGCCGGCGGGGGCTACCAGTTTGTGCCTACTGCGGTGGGCCCGGGCCAGTACGGCATCACGTATTCGGTGGCCTCGACGGGCATCTGCGTCAGCACCAAGGGCGTGCGCTACGTGGTGGCCCCGCCTGTGGTACCGGCCATTGCCGTGGTGCCGCCACAGTGCACCTCGGGCAGCGCCGTGCCGCTGGCGGCCACGCCGGCGGGCGGCACCTGGAGCGGGCCGGGCGTGAGCGGCGGCAGCTTCAACCCGGCCGCGGCGGGGGTGGGCACGCACACCATCACCTACAGCGTGAGCGACTCGCTGGGCTGCGGCACCAGCACCCGCCAGGTGGTGGTGACGCGCCCGCCCACCGTGACCCCGGGCCGCGACACCACCCTCTGCGCCGACCAGCGCCAGCCGTTTCAACTGCGCGGCTTTGCGCCGGCGGGTGGCGTGTGGAGCGGCACCGGCGTGTCGGCGGGCGGCTTTTTCACGCCGCCGAACACCAACAACCGCGGCGGCGTGTTCGTGCTCACCTACACCGTGACCGAAGGGCCCTGCCAGACGGCGGTGCAGCGCACGGTGGTGGTGGCCCCCACCTCCAACCAGAACGTGGACCTGAACCTGCCCGTGTGCGCGGCCCTGCCGCAATACGCCGGCCTGGCGCCCTTCAAGTGCCTGCTCACGCCCGTGCTGCTGGCGCCGCATGCCAGCTACCTCTGGGATTTTGGAGATGGCAGCCCCACCAGCAGCGAGGCCACCCCGACTCACCTCTACGAGAAGCCCGGCTCCTACCGCGTGCAGCTCACGGCCCGCTACGCCAACTGCGAGGTGCTCACCGGCTTCGCGCCCGTGGAAGTGGGCGAAGTGCTGGTGCCCAACATCATCACGCCCAACGGCGACAACCTGAACCAGACCTTCCGGCCGCGCATCGGCTGCCTGCCCACCTCGCTGGAAGTGTATTCGCGCTGGGGCCAGCGGGTGTACCAATCTAACGATTATCATTATGACTGGGACGCCAAAAACCTGCCCGACGGCATCTACTACTACCTGCTGCGCGACACCGACAACCGCCAGGTGAAGGGCTGGGTGGAGGTGCGCCGCTAGCCCGGCCGCTGCCCCCGCACGACCAGCGGTGCGGGGGCAGCGGCCGGCCGGTATTGTCCTTCAAGGCATGGCCGGTTTTCCTTGCTGAATTTCCTCTTTCAACGCTTTATCTTTACCAATCCACGGATTCCTTTCCATTAGCTATTGATGATTACACGTCTACCTTTTGCCGCCGCCACGCTTTTCCTGCTGACTGCCGCTCAGGCCTTTGGCCAGGCCGGTGAGCACGCCGGGCCGGCCAGCCACACCCTCGAATTCATCGAAAACAAAGGCCAGTGGGACACCCGGAGCCGCTACGAGGCCCAGTTGCCCGGCGGCCGGCTCTTTGCCGAAACCGACGGCCTCACGTTTTCGCTGCTGGCCGATGGCGGCCCCGCCCGCCACGCCCACGGCGCCCCCAAGGCCACCCCGCCCCCGGCCGACAGCACCGTGCGCGGCCACGCCCTGAAGCTGCGTTTCGAGGGCGCCGCGCCGGCCCGCGTGACGGCCGAAACGCCCACCGCCGAGCGCCGCAACTACTTCCTCGGCGGCGACGCCAAGCGCTGGACCCACGACGTGCGCAGCTTCCGCGAGCTGCACTACGCCGGGATGTGGCCGGGCGTGAGCGCCCGCGTGTACGAGAGCGCCGACCAGCACCTGGAGTACGACTTCGTGCTGGCGCCCGGCGCCCGGCCCGGCGCCATTGCCCTGCGCCACGACGGCGCCGACGGCCTGCGCCTCGATGCCGCCGGCAACCTGCTGGTGAGGACGAGCGTGGGCACCCTCACGGAGCGCGCCCCGCAGGCCTGGCAGGCCGACGCCGCCGGCAAGCACCAGCCGGTGGCCTGCCGCTACGTGCTGACGGGCAGCACCGTACATTTTGCGCTGGGCAAATACGACGCCGCCCGCCCGGTCACCATCGACCCGGTGGTGGTGTTTTCGAGCTACACCGGCGCCACGGCCGACAACTGGGGCTTCACCGCCACCTACGATGCGCAGGGCAACCTCTACTCCGGCGGCATCGTGTTTGGGCAGGGCTACCCCACCAGCTTCGGGGCGTACCGCACTTCTTTCGCGGGGCAATTCGACATCGGCATCATCAAGTACAACACGGCCGTTACGGGGTCGGCGGCGCGGGTGTGGGCCACCTACATCGGCGGCTCCGGCGCCGATTTTCCGCACAGCCTGGTGGTGAACAGCCAGGGCGAGCTGTTGATTCTGGGTACCACGGGCTCGACGGGCGCGGTGGGGTCGACCACGGCCTTTCCCACCACCACCGGGGCGTTGCAGCGCACATTTGCCGGCGGCACCGCCGCGTCCCCGTTCGGCTTCAGCTACTCGCCTACCTACAACGTGCCCACCGGCTCCGACCTGATTATCGCCAAGCTCAACGCCACCGGCACTGCCCTGGTGAGCAGCACCTACCTGGGCGGCTCCGGCAACGACGGCCTGCTGCCGCTCGACCCCAACCTCTCGGCCTTCAGCACCACGCCGCAGCTGGCCCACAACTACGGCGACCCTTTTCGAGGTGATATTCAAGTAGATGCGGCCAACAATGTATACATTGCCACGCACACCACTTCCACCAACTTTCCCATGGCCCGGGGCTTCAACAGCCTTTACCGGGGCGGTGCCTCCGACGGCGTGGTGTGTAAGTTCACCCCCGACCTCACGGCCCTGACTTGGGGCAGCTATCTGGGCGGCACCGGCTCCGACGGCGCCTTTTCCATTCAGATTGAGCCCACCAGCGGCGACGTATACGTGGCCGGCGGCACGCTGAGCCCTAACTTTCCGACCACGGCGAATGCCTACCGCACCACTCGCCCCGGCGACGTGGATGGCTTCGTGACGCGCATTGCGGCCAACGGCACGAGCATTCTGCGGTCCTCCTTTGTGGGCACGGTCGACTATGACCAGGCGTTTTTCCTGCAGCTTGGTTCCGATGGCGGGGTGTATCTGTTGGGCCAGACCGGGGGCACTTTTCCGGTCACGCCCGGCCTCTACAACACCCGCTTCGGCACGCAGTTCATTCAGAAGTTTGATGCCAACCTGGGGCAAAGCCTGCTCTCGACGGTGTTCGGCAGCACCGCCGCCTCGAACATCGGCTTCATCAACATCGACCCCACGGCCTTTCTGGTGGACCAGTGCGACCGGGTGTACGTGTGCGGCTGGGGCGGCAACGAGAATGCCCAGGGCTACCCCTACATGGACTACAACGGCACTACCGTGGGCATGCCCATCACGCCCGGCGCCGCCCAGACCACTACCGATGGCTCCGACTTTTACCTGGCGCAGTTTTCGGCCGGCCTCACCAGCTTGGCCTACGGCACCTACTACGGCGATACCACCCCCAACTCTGCCGGCGAGCATGTGGACGGCGGCACCTCGCGCTTCGACCCGCGCGGCATTGTGTACCAAGCCGTTTGCTCGTGCTTTTCCACCAACGGCTTTCCCATTCCGCCGGGCGCCAACTACTATTCGGCCACCAACAACAGCGTTTCGAATACCACTTTCAACGTGTCGTGCAACAACGCCTCGTTTGTGCTCAATTTCCAGCCCAGCATCGCCAACGCGGGCTCCGACCAGGGCGTGTGCGCCACGGCCGGGCCGCTGGCGCTGGTGGGCTCGCCGGCCGGCGGCGTGTGGAGCGGGCCGGGCGTGACGGGCTCGGTGGCCGCGGGCTTCGTGTTCACGCCCTCGGCGGCGCTGGTGGGCGTACAAACCCTCACCTACACCGTGGCCAGCACGGGCGCGTGCACCACCACCGGCGTCCGCCGCGTCACGGTGACGGCCCCGCCCGCGGTCACGCTCACCGCCGTACCACAGTCGAGCTACTGCCTGCCGGCGCCGGGCTCGCCAGCGTATGCGCTGGTGCCGTTGTCGGCCACGCCGGCGGGCGGCACGTTCAGCGGGCCCGGGGTGAGCGGCTCGGTGGCTACGGGCTTCACGTTTTCGCCCAACATCGCGGCCGGCACTTACCAGGTGACTTATACCCTGAACGTAAACGGCTGCGTGGTGACGGCCTCGCAGCCCGTGAGCATTGTGAGCGCGGCCAATGCCGGCGTGCCCCAAACCGTGTGCGCCACGGCCGGCCCACTGGCGCTGGTGGGCAGCCCCACGGGCGGCACCTGGACGGGGCCGGGCGTGACGGGCAGCCCCGCTGCGGGCTTTGTGTTCACGCCTTCGGCGGCGCTGGTGGGCGCCAATACCCTGACCTACACCGTGGGTGGCACCTGCTCCGGCAACCGCGTGGTAACGGTGACCACCCCGCCGGTGGTGGTTTTCAATCCGCTGCCGCAAGCCACGTACTGCCTGCCAGCCCCAGGCGGGCCGTCGATACCGCCGGTGCTTCTGACGGGCACACCGGCCGGCGGCCAGTTCAGCGGGCCAAACGTGACCGGCAATCCGGCCACAGGCTACGCGTTTTCGCCCACGCTCGCGGCCGGCACTTACCAGCTGACTTACACGGTGGTAGCCAACGGCTGCACGGTGCAGGCCACGCAAGCGGTGACGCTGGTGAGTCCGCCCGTGCCAACCCTGCCGGCCGATACCGTGCTCTGCCCCGGCAGCAGCCAGACGTTCCGGCTACGGGGCTCGCCGGCGGGCGGCACGTTTAGTGGCACGGGCGTGAGCGGCAGCGCGGCGGCCGGCTTCTTCTTCACGCCGCCAGTCGGCTTCCCCGGCGCCATCACCATAACATATAGCCTTGGCAACAGCGCTGGCTGCACGGGCAGCGCCACGCGGCGCATCTCGGTGGCCGCGGTGCCGCAGCTGGCCCCCACCTGGGCCCCGGTGGCCTGTGCCGAAACCCGCCTCACGCCGCTGACCCTGCGCTTCACGCTGGCCGGCACGGGCATCCCGACGCCGCCGAATGTGACGTGGGATTTCGGCGATGGCACGCAGTCGACCGAGGCCAATCCGACACACACCTACGCCGCGGTCGGTACTTACCGCCCCACCCTGCGCGTGCGCTACAACGGCGACCGCTGCGACGTCGTAGCCGCGCTCCCGGTAGTGGAAGCACAGGAGCGCAAAATCCCCAACATCATCACGCCCAACGGCGACAGCCAGAACCAGTTCTTCCGCCTTGGTCCTGACTGCCCGCCGCGCCTGCAAATCTTCTCCCGCTGGGGCCAGCAGGTCCTCGACGCCCCCGCCTACCACGACGACTGGAAAGCCGAAGGCCAGCCCGACGGCGTGTACTACTACCTCCTCACCTACCCCGACGGCCACCGGCTGAAAGGCTGGGTGGAGGTGGTGCGGTAAGGCGCCTGCGGCTTAAAGAGGACCTGAAAACGGCTGTCATCCTGAGCGCAGCGAAGGACCTTATCACGTTGGAGCAATTCGTATCAACGTGATAAGGTCCTTCGCTGCGCTCAGGATGACAGCCGTTTTCAGCTCTTTACTCCTCATCCATCCGCGGCGTCAGGTCTTTCCAATCGGGCAGCAAGTCCAGCCAGCCGGCCCCGATGGCGCAGCGGTAGTGGTAAAGTAGGTAGCTGGCGCTGGCGGTGTAGGAAGCCGACATGCCCAGCGCCGCGCCCACCATGCCCAGGCGGGGCACCAGCAGCAGGCAGGCGGGCACCGTCACGGCCAAGCCCAGCAGGGCGGCGCGGTTGTTCACGCCGTAGCGGGCCATGCTGCTGAAGTAGGTGCTGGCTTGCATGCCCGCCCCGTTGAGCAGAATGCCCGGCGCTAGGGCCAGAATCACGCCGTGGGCCGCCCCGAACTCGGGGCCGAAAACGGCGGCCAGCCACGCCGTGGGCACGGCCGCCAGCACCAGCACCGCCCCGGCCGTGGCCAGTAGCGTAAGCCGGCTGCTGCGCAGGGCCGCGTGGGTCTGGCCGTGCTTGTCGGCGGCATTCACTAGGGCCACATACTGAATGAGGGCCGTGCTGCGCGGAATCAGCCAGATGGCCTCGGCCAGGGCCACGCCCACGGAGAGGATGCCCAGCGTTTTGTTGCCCACTAGGTACGCCACGGCGTAGTAGCCGAAGCGGTAGTTGGCAAAGGTGAGCAGGTTGGAGAAATGGGCGCCCCGGCTGTGGCGCAGCAGCTCGCGCGTGACGACCCGGCGCCGGGCGCGCCGGCTGGCCCAGGCATCGGGCAGGCGCAGCAGCAAGGCCGTGCTGATGAGCCACGGCAGGCCATTGGCCAGGTAGTTGGCGTAGTAATAAGCGTCGATGCTCAGCCAGTGCGCCGCCGCGAAGGCCAGCGCCAGCGCCCCGGCCAGCAGCGCCGCCTGCACGGTGGTAAGGACATTGTAGTCGAGCTCGCGCTTGCGGCCCAGCAACAGAAACAGGTTAACGGAGAGCAGAATCTGTACCAGCGTCACGGCTGCCAGGTGCAGCACGTATTCCAGCGAAACCGGCCGCAGCAGGCCCACCGCCCCGGCCCCGGCCCCGCTCACCACCAGCGCCCAGCCGTAGGCCGGCGGCAGTAGGTGCCACACGTTGCGCCGCGGCACCAGGTATATCAGCGACGAGCCGCCCACCAGCCCGGCCAGCAGCACCAGCCCCGACATATCGGTATAAAACAAGCTGACCTGCCCGCGCCCCGCCGCCCCCAGGTAGCGCGCCGTGAGCCACACCACCGCAAAGCTCAGCCCCGCCGTGAGGACGCGCGCCGCGAAGTGGTGAAGGATGCGTTTGAGCATGGGAAAGTGGATGGGGCCGACAAAAGAACGTCATGTCAACGCAGAACGTCATGCTGAGCGCAGCCGAAGCATCTCTACTGCGCAACTAATCTTCATTTAGCGATGCAGTAGAGATGCTTCGGCTGCGCTCAGCATGACGTTCTGTTATCTTTCATTTATCACCCAACACCTGCCGATACAATGCCCCAAACGCCGCACCCACCGCCTCCGGCGCGCACCGCGCCGCCACATCGGCCCGCAGGCGCGCCGCATCGAACTGCGCCGCGCCGCTGAGCACGGCCGTTAGGGCGGCTTCCAGTGCCGCTTCGTCGTCGGGCGTCACCAGCAGGCCGAAGGTGTTTTCGGGCTGGAATAATTCGGGCACGCCGCCGGTGCGGGTGGCCACCACCGGGCAGCCGCAGGCCCGCGCTTCGAGCAGCACGCAGCCAAAGGTTTCGGCCCGGCTGAACGACACCAGCGCCGTGGCGCGGGCCATTTCGGCGGCCACCTCCTCGTGCGGCAGCTTGCCCAGGAAGGTGGCGGTGCCATCGGCCAGCAGGTCCAGCGCGGCGGCCTGCTCGTGCAGAGCCTGTTCATCGGGCCCGTAGCCGGCAATGCGCAGCCGCAGGCCGGGCCACGCGGCCCGCAGCCGGGCCACCACGCGCAGCACGCCCGAGAGGTTTTTCACCTTGTCGTGAAATGCCGAAACGTGCAGTAAAGTGAGTTGGCGGATTGGTGGATTGGTAGATGGCTGAATTGAATTTTCAGGCCTAAACAGGTTCGTATCGACCACATTGGCAATAACTACCGATTTTTTATTCCCGAAGCCCAGCGCCGCCATGGCATCGCGCAGCCCGCCCGATACCGTGTGCAGCGCCGCCGCCCGGGGCACCACGGCCCGCGTCAGCACCCGCCGCAGCCAGGAAATGCCAGCCGCCCGCTGCGGCAAATACAGCGTCCAGTGCTCGGTGATGATATAGGGAATGCCGCGCACGGCCTTCAGCCCCCAGGCAAAAAGCCCCGTGCGCAGCAGCACATGCACGTGCACAAGGTCGGGCCGCTGGCCGCCCCAGTGTCGCCGCAGCCGCCGGTAGCCGCGTAGCAGGCACCAGAAATACAGCAGCAGCTTCAGCGGCTTGTCAAGCAAAGCGAGGCCGGTGGGCGCGGCGCGGTAGTAGTAGCGCAGTGTCGGCCAGGGGCCGTTGAAATCCTCCTCGGCATCAATTAGTGTCGGCAGCGGCCCACGCGCCACGGCAGCAAACAGCACCGCCCCTTCCAACCCGCCAAACTCCGCGATGGCCGCCACGTGCCGGCCCACGAAGTCGCCATCCTGGTCGTCGTAGCGGTTGGGGTACCACTTGGGAAGATGTAAAACGCGCGGCGTTTTCAACGGGTAATATTAGTAAGTTTCTTTTCGATGGCGAATTGCCCAGGCGTGGCGCCTCCCCCCGGTCCCTCTCCTCAGGGAGAGGGGAGCCCGGCGTCAGTTATGAGTTAAAATTGGTAGCAGTTGGTGTAACTCCTAACTCTTCACTTTCAACTCTTAACTCTAAGCATGACCGGTGCCCCCTCTCCCTAAGGAGAGGAGGTCAGGGGGTGAGGCGCCACGCCCGAACGACTACTATCCGCAAAGCTACCCCTTCGCCATTCCCCAAAAACAAAGCCGGCCCTGAATATCAGGACCGGCTCTTTCAGAATTGCAGCTTAAGTCAACTCACCACTAAAATGAGTAGCGCAGCCCCAGCTGGCCCTGCCAGCGCGAGGCCAGTTGGTCGATGGAGTAGGTGGCCGGCGTGCCGTAGGTGAAGGCCGGGCGGTTGAAGGCGGCGGCGCTGTAGTTGGCCTGCACGTTGCCGGCGGCATCGGCGAAGCCCACCTGCGAGAGGCCCGTGCCCACCGTCGAGTTGAAGGTGTTGGGCACGAAGTACTGGCGGCCCCAGCTGCTGTTCAGCAGGTTGCCCACGTTGATGAGGTCGAGCGAAATCTGCAGGGTGTGGCCCATGGGCACCACGCCGGCTTCGTTGGCTTCGAGCTTGCCGAGCTTGGCTTCCACCATGAAGCGGACGTCGGCCTGGTTGTTCCAGGGCGTGCGGGCGGCGTTGCGCTCGGCGTACTGGCCGCGGCGGGTTTTGAGGTAGCTGTCGTTATCCACGAAGCTGCTGAAGGCGGCGTACTGCGTACCGGCCGCGTCGAGGCCGTAGCCGTTGGGGTTGGCGGCGGTGACGGGCGCGGCGCCCTTGTTCACGAACACGATGTCGGACGCCGAAGCCGGAATGTAGGCCAGCAGCACGTTCTGCTGGCCGTTGTTGGTGAAGCCGCTCGCGTTGTTGCTGGGGTTGTTGTTATACACCCAGGTATAGGGCGAGCCGCTGGCGTAGGTGAGCACCGAGGTGAAGTAGCCGGTGAAGCGCTGGGCGAAGGTCTTGTGCAGGTTCAGCGAGCCCACCACGCGGTGGCGCAGGTCGAAGTTGGAGTAGGCCAGGGCGGGGTCGTTCACGTTCAGGGCCGGGTTCAGCTCCCAG
Organism: Hymenobacter convexus; assembly: GCF_030580955.1. Lineage (GTDB taxonomy): Bacteria > Bacteroidota > Bacteroidia > Cytophagales > Hymenobacteraceae > Hymenobacter. Next base: position 22,401 of record NZ_JAUQON010000002.1, read on the forward strand.
TTGCTCTGGGGCGAGTTGCGGATGCCGTTGCTGATGTCCTTGCTCTGGCCGTAGGTGTAGGCCACGCTCACGTCGAGCAGCTGGCTGAGCGTCTGGCCCACCGAACCGGTGAGCTGGTAGCGGTAGCCCTTGGTGGTGTTGGTGAGGAAGAAGGCGTTGGAGAAGCCCGTGTTCACCTTCGAGCCGAACGACGCGGCCGAGTAGCGCGGCGTCTGGGTGGGGCCGCTGGCGTAGTAGGTGGCGTTGTCGACCAAGTTGATGTTCTCAAACTTCACGTCCTGCAAGGTCTTCGTATACAGGCCCTCTACCGAGAAGCGGGTGCCGGTTTTCAGCTTGAAATCCAGGGCCAGCGACGAGCGCCACACCTGCGGCATCTTGAAGTTGTTGTCAATCAGGTTGATTTCGGTGGTGTTCTGGGCGGCGGCGTTGGGCAGGGCCGTGGCCGCGTTCTGGTAAATCTGGTTCGGATTTTGGTTGAGCAAAATCTTGGGCCCGGTGGCCGAAGCCGCGCTGGGCTGAATGCCGTTGTAGTCCACCGAGTTGAAGTTCACGCCGTTGTTGTAGTAGGCGTAGCCGAACCAGGCAAACGGCACCCGGCCCGTGAACACGCCCGAGCCGCCGCGCACCACCACCGAGCCGTCGCCCTTCACGTCGTAGTTGAAGCCCAGGCGGGGCGAAATCTGTACTTGGCCCAGGTAACCGTTGTTCAGGTCCTTCCAGGCCGTGTGCGAGTAGGTCTGGTTCAGGGTGTTGGCGTCGTTTTGCGCGTTGTTCACCAGGGCCGAGTTCAGGGCCGGCTTGGTGGGCAGCGAGGCGATGTCGAAGCGCAGGCCGGGCGTGAGCTTCAAACGCTCGGTCACGTTCCACTCGTCCTGCAGGTAGGCGCTGAAGAAGTTGATGTTGAACGCCGCCGAGGGGTTGTTGTAGTTGTAGGCGTAGGAGTTGTCGGTCTTGTTGTAGGTGCCGCGGATGCGGTTCGGCTGGTCATTCAGGAACTGGGCCACGTTGTTGTACTCGATGCGGCCGTTCCAAGAGTTGATGAAGCCGTAGTCGATGTGGTACAGCTCGTTGTGCGTGCCCAGCGTGAGGGCGTGCGCGCCGGTGTAGTAGGTGAAGTTGTCGGTGATTTCGAACGTCTTCTGGCGGGTGTTGAAGATGCTGGCCTCGCGGTCCGAGCCCAGCAGAATCTGGTTCGAGCCCGCGTAGTAGCTGCTCGTGCCGGCCGTGCCCAGCGAGGTGCCCACGTTGTTAATCTGCACCGCCGGAAACAGGTTGGCCTGGCCGCCCAGCAGGTCGCGGTAGTCGTGAATGTTGGTGTAGCCCAGAATCAGGTTGTTGGAGAACTTGCTGCTGAAGTTGCTCTTCACTTCCAGCACCGTCGAGTTCTGCACGTTGTGCTGCGTGAAGTCCTGCGAGCCAAACTTAAACAAGCTGCCCGACCGCTCCAGGTTGGTCGCTTCAGAGCTGATGTAGTTGTGACGCAGGGCGATGCTGGTTTTTTCGTCGAGGTTAAAATCCAGGCGCCCGAAAATCTTGTTGCTGTTCGCGTGGATGTTGTAGTTGCCGTACTCGCCCACGTTGTAGCCGTAGGTATTCTGCAGCTTGTTCGAAATCTGCTGAGCCAAATCCACCGTCACCGGCGAGCCGGCCTGGCCCGCGCCGTAGAACTGGGGCTCCTGGCGGCGGGCAATTTCGGCGTTCGTAAAAAAGAACAGCTTGTTCTTAATAATCGGCCCGCCGATGCGGAAGCCCGTCTGGTAGTCGTGGTAGTCCGAACCGATTTTGGCCTTATCGCCGTCGATGCTGCGGCCGGTCACGTTCTGGTTGCGGCCGTAGCCGTACACCGAGCCCGTGAATTCGTTGGTGCCCGAGCGGGTCACGGCATTCACCGAGCCACCCGTGAAGTTTCCCAGCTTCACGTCATACGGCGCCACCGAGGCCTGAATTTCCTGAATGGCATCGAGCGAAATGGGGTTGGCGCGGGCCGAGCCGCCGGGCAGGCCGCTGGTGCCGCTCTGCCCGCCCAGCGAAGGCGAGAAGCCGATGGCGTCGTTATTCACGGCGCCGTCCAGCGTCACGTTGTTGTAGCGGAACGAGCTGCCGGCAAACGAGCCGTTCGAGTTGCGCGGGTCGAGGCGCGTAAAGTCCGAGATGCTGCGCGAGATGGTGGGCAGCTGCTGGATGGAGGCGCCGCTCACGTTGGTGCCGGCGCCGGTTTTGGTGGCCTGGGTGTTGCCGGTCACCACCACTTCGTTCAGCTGCTGGGTTTCGGTCACCAGCACGAAGTTGAGGCGGGTGGTATTGCCCAGGGTCAGGAATACGTTGTCTACTTTCTGCTCCTTGAAGCCCACGTAGGTCACCGTCACGGAGTAGGGTCCGCCGGGCGCCAGGTTCGGGATGGTGAAGCGGCCGTCCACTTCGGTGCCGGTGCCGCGCTTGGTGCCGGTGGGCAGGTTGGTGGCCACCACCGTCACCCCAATCAGGTCTTCGCCCTTGTCCGACGTCACCTTGCCGGCCAGCGCCGAGGTGGTTACCTGGGCCGTGGCAAGCTGCGCGCAGCCCAGCAGCGCCAGGAAAAACAGTTGCGTAAATGTGTGTCGAATCGACATAACAATGAGGGAGTTGATTAACACGACAAAGGTCCGGACGCCTAACCCCGGCCTCACCCTGCGGGGCGTTTCCGAATTGTTGTATTTCGCTTTTTCCCATAACCTGCCGGTAACATAAGCCTCCAAAAGCCCGCTTTCCGGGATATTTCCGGGCCGTTAATCATTTCATAATTCAGAGGAAATTTCGCCGAAACCTCATCCGGGTAGTTTTGCTCCCCGAATGGAAAACACTATTAATTACCGGTATTTATTCATCGCATTGCTGAGCTTATTTTTCAGCAGCAGCGCCTTCGCCCAAACCACGGGCACTATTAAAGGCCTCATCAAGGACTCCGCCACCCAGGAGGCCATCATCGGCGGCACGGTGCGCCTCGAAGGCACCACGCTCGGCACCCAGACCGACGTCGACGGCAGCTTCCGGCTGGAGCGCGTGCCCAAAGGCACCTACACCCTCGTCATTTCCTCGGTGGGCTACGTGACGACCTCGCTGCCCGACGTGGCCGTGGAGCCCGGCAAGGCCACCGTCATCAACACCACCGCCAAATCGGACAGCAAAGCGCTGGACGAAGTAGTGGTGCGCGGCGTGCGCCGCACCAACACCGAAATCTCAGTCATCACCGAAATCCGCCAGGCCAACGTGGTGGTGAGCGGCATCTCGTCGGAGCAAATCGTGAAATCGCAGGACCGCGACGCGGCCGAAGTGGTGCGCCGCATCCCCGGTGTCAGCATCATCGACAACCGCTTCATCCAGGTGCGCGGGCTCAGCGAGCGGTACAACACCGTGTGGCTGAACGACGTGACGGCCCCCAGCTCCGAAACCGACAAGAAAGCCTTCTCCTTCGACATCGTGCCCAGCGCCCTCCTCGACCGCGTGCTGGTGTTCAAAGACCCCTCGCCCGAGCTGCCCGGCGACTTCGCTGGCGGCCTCGTGAAAGTGTACCTGCGCAAGCCCGCGCTGGACGAGCGCAGCTTCACGGCCAGCTACGTGAGCGGCTACCGCGACGGCACCACCTTCGCCAACTTCAACACCGACAAGGGCAGCAGCGCCGATTTCGCCGGTTTCGGCGCCCCCAGCCGCGACCTGCCCTCCAGCTTCCCGGTGCTGAACTCGGCCAGCTCGGCCGCCCAGCGCGACGCCTCGGCGCATGATTTGAGCAACAGCTTCGGCATCAAGAGCATCACGGCCATGCCCGACGTACGCTTCAACGCTTCGTACCTGGATAACATCAAGCTGGGCGAAACGCGGATTGGCTCGCTCACCTCGCTGAGCTACACCAACGCCTTCACGCGTTTCAGCATCGCCCGCAACGTGTATGACGCCGACGGCCAGCGCACCGACCGCCTGCAGGACGAGCAGGCCACCAACAACGTGCGCTTGGGCCTCATCCAGAACTTCAGCGCGCTGCTGAAGGGCGGCACCAAGCTGGAGTTCCGCAACCTATTCAACCAGTTCGGCCGCAACCAGATTACGACCCGCGACAACTTCTCGGCCGGCGACAACTCGCTGGTGCGCAAGGCCTACGCGCTGGGCTACCAGGGCCGCACCACCTATACCGGCCAGCTGGCCGGCACCCACGTCTTCAACAACGAGAAGACCAACCTCGACTGGGTGGCCGGCTACGGCTACTCGGCCAAGAACGAGCCCGACCTGCGCCGCGTGGCTTACCGCAACGTGACGCTGACCGACGGCAGCACAGGCCAGGAAATCCTGACGCCCGCCGCCGGCCAGGTCGATGTTATCAACGCCGGTCGCCTCTACCAGAAGCTGAACGAAAACGTGTACACGCTGAACGCCAACGGCAAGCACAAGCTGACGGGCCTCGGCGGGCGCGAGTTTGAGTTGGCCGCCGGTACCTACCTCGAATACAAAACCCGCGACTTCACGGCCCGCGCCTTCGGCTACTCGCCCACGGATGCCCAGCGGTTTCAGACGCTGAAAAACCTGCAGCTGGCCACGGTTTTCGCGCCCGAAAACGTGGGCGGCACCGGCTTCCAGCTGCGCGAAGACATCAACTCGACTTACCGCTACACCGCTAGCAACGAGCAGGAAGCCGTGTACGCGTCCATCAACGTGCCCATCACGCCCCAGTTCAAGCTGCTGACCGGCGCCCGCTTCGAGCGCAACGTGCAGGTTATCAACACCGGCCTGAACGGCGCGCCCGTGAACCAGACCGTGACCACCAACTACCTGCTGCCCTCGGCCAACCTGAGCTACAACTTCACCGAAACCAGCCTGCTCCGCGCCTGCTACGGCCGCAGCCTCAACCGGCCCGAGTTCCGCGAGTCGGCCCCGTTCTATTACTACGATTTCGACTTCAACGTGCTGAATTACGGCTCGCTGTACCTCAACCCGACCAAGCCGCTCAAAGTCGCCACCATCGACAACTTCGACCTGCGCTACGAGTGGTACCCCACGCCCGGCGAGCAGGTGCATCTGGGCGTGTTCTACAAGAACTTCACCAACCCGATTGAAAACATCGTCATCCCGAGCACTAACCTAGCCTACTCCTTCGCCAACGCACCCAGCGCCTTTTCCTACGGCGTGGAGCTGGACGTGCGCAAGAGCTTCAACTTTCTGGATGAGCTGATTGGCACCTCGGGCCTGAAGAACATCACGGGCGTGTTCAACCTCTCGCTCATCAAGAGCCAAGTCGACCTCGGTCAGGGCATCGTGGCCTGGGACAGCAAGCGCGCCCTGCAGGGTCAGTCGCCTTACGTGGTGAACACCGGCCTCTACTACCAGAACGAGTCGGGCAGTTGGCAGGCCTCGGCGCTCTACAACGTGTTTGGCCCGCGCATCCTCTTCGCCGGCTCCGACCAGTACCCCGACGTGGTGGAGGCGCCCCGCCACACCATCGACTTGTCATTGACCAAGAGCCTGACTAAGCGCGTGGCCCTCAACCTGGGCGTGCAGGACCTGCTGAACCAACGCGTGACCCTGCTCCAGGACTTCAACAAGGACAAAAAATACCAGCGCGACACCGACCCCGCCCTGGCCGACTACCGCCGTGGCACCTACACCACCATCGGGGTGAAAGTGGCTTTCTAGCGCCGTTCGCCTCACCCCCGGCCCCTCTCCCAAAGGAGAGAGGAGCCTGACGATTGAAAACGCCTGCGCCGCCGTGGCTCCCCTCTCCCTGAGGAGAGGGGCCGGGGGGTGAGGCGCCCTCGTCAGAACAGCCTCAAAACATACGAAACTCCCTCACCAACCATTCTTAGCATAACATACCATGCAAGTTCTCAATCCGTTTCGCCAGCGTGCTCTGCTCGCCTTCGCTCTGTTCTCGCTGAGCCTGGCAGCCTGCAAAAAAGACGAAGCCACCGTAACGCCCGACACGAACACCACGACGGGCCAGGCAGTGGAAGTGACCGAAGTAAAAACCAACACCACCTGGACGGCCAGCAATAAGTACCTGCTGAAAGGCTACGTGTACGTGCGCTCCGGCGCCACGCTCACCATCGAGCCCGGCACCATCATCAAGGGCGACAAGGACACCAAGGGCTCCCTCATCGTGGAGCCCGGCGCCAAGCTCATCGCCGCCGGCACGGCCGCCAAGCCCATCGTCTTCACCTCGAACCAGCCCAAGGGCAGCCGCAACTACGGCGATTGGGGCGGCGTGATTCTGGCCGGCAACGCGCCGGTGAACAGCATTGTGGCCGGCGTGAAGCCCGTGGTAGAAGGCGGCCCCACCACCACCTACGGAGGCACCGACCCGGCCGACAACTCGGGCACCCTGCAGTATGTGCGCATCGAGTTCGGCGGCATCGCCTTCTCGCCCAACAACGAGGTGAACGGCCTGACGTTGTGCGCCGTAGGCTCGGGCACCACGCTCGACCACATCCAGGTTTCCTACTCCGGCGATGACTCCTACGAGTGGTTCGGCGGCACCGTGAACGCCAAGTACCTCATTGCCCACCGCGGCTACGACGACGACTTCGACACCGACAACGGCTTCTCGGGCAAGGTGCAGTTTGCCGTGTCGCTGCGCGACCCGTTGCAGGCCGACCAGTCGGGCTCGAAAGCCTTCGAGAGCGACAACGACGCCAACGCCTCCGACAACCTGCCCAAAACCAGCGCCGTGTTTTCGAACGTGACCGTAATTGGGCCGCTCAACAACATCAGCAACGTGGGCGGCATCAGCTCGCAGTACGTCTCGGCCGCGCACATCCGCCGCAACTCGGCTCAGAGCATCATGAACTCGGTGCTGGTGGGATACCCCGCTGGCATCCTGCTCGACCACACCAAAACCGGCGCCAACGTGGCCAGCAACGACCTGCGCTTCCAGAACAACATCATCGCCGGCATGGCGGCCGGCACCGCTGCCACCCGCAACCAGAAAAACATTATTTACCTCGGCCCGGCCGGCGGCGCGGGTTCGCTCACGCCCACCTCAGCCATGAGCGCCGATACCGCCGTGTTTGGAGCCATGGCCGGCCCGCTCACCTGGCTCTACAAGCCCAGCAACGCCAACAAGCGCTACACCAACGCCGACGAAGTGCGCCTGCTCAACCCTTTCAGCCTCACGGCCCCGAGCTTCCTGCCCCTCACTACCTCGCCCATCGTTTACACCTCCACCACCAACGCCAACCCGGTCGTAGCGCCCGCCTTCACCGACAGTAAGGTATCGGATTCGTTCTTCACCCGTACCAGCTACATCGGCGCCTTCAGCGGCTCGGGCCAAAGCTCGGAAAACTGGGCCACCGGCTGGACCAACTTCGACCCCCAGAATACCGATTACTAGTGTTTTATTTTTATTTGCCTGCCACGAAAAAGGCTCCCCGGTTCGGGGAGCCTTTTTTGCGTTTAGTATTCTTGTACAAAAGAACGGTCATGCTGAGCGCAGCCGAAGCATCTCTACTGCGACAGTAACTCATTTCGATTGGATTAGCTACACGGCAGAGATGCTTCGACTACGCTCAGCATGACCGTTCTTTTGTTTTATTGAGGCTCAGTATCACTTACTCAGCCGAAAAACAATGGGCAGCGTGCGCTGCACCCGCACTGGCCGCCCGGCCACGCGCCCGGGCGTCCACCAGGGCATGAGGCGCACCACGCGCAGGGCCTCCTCATCGAAGCCATGGCCGCAGCCCTTGGCCACTTCTACGTCGCGGACGCGGCCCTGCTCGTCCACCACGAAGCGCACGTACACCGTGCCCGACAGGTTCTGCTGGTTGGCGGCCGTTGGGTACACGATTTTCTTCGCCAGGTACTGGTGCATAGCCCCGTCGCCGCCGGGGAAGGCCGGCATCTCGTCGGCGTAGGTGAGCACCTCAGGAGCGGCGGGGGCAGCTTCGGCAGCCGCGGTGGCTGCGGGCACGGCCGCCTGGCTGGCTAGCTGGGCGTGGGCCGAAACCGCAGCCAGCAGCACGCCACCAGTTAAAACAATGATTTTCATAGCTAGCACGGCGATATAGCAATTGCTCCGGCAAAGCTACCGGGCCACTTCAGCCACGGAGTAAGCCCGGCAGTTACGCTTTCGTCATCGTTTCATTAGCGGCGAGTACCGGGCACCCAGGCTGCGGCATCATCTGGCGGCACCTGGCATTTCGTACCCGCAGGCCCACCGTTTGCGTCGTTCCTTTGCAGCCACAAATAGCCCCGCTTCCCATGCTTATTTCCATGACCGGCTACGGCCAGGCCCACCGCGAAACCGATACCTACACGGCCACCGTCGAGCTTCGTTCCGTCAACTCCAAAACCCTCGACCTGACCCTACGCCTGCCGCGCTTCCTGATGCCCCACGAGCTGGAAATCCGCAACGCGGTGGCCAAAGCCCTGCTGCGCGGCAAGGTGAACCTCAACCTTGACTTCGTGCGTCCCGCCGCGGCCGCCCGCGCCGCCACCACGCTCAACAAAGAGGCGCTGACGGCCGCCTTCCACGAGCTCAAGGAACTGGCCTACAGCTTGGGCATATCCGCCGGCGAAGACACCCTGTTGGCCGCCCTACGCCTGCCCGGCGTCATCCCCAGCGCCTCCGAAGTGCGCGATGCCGAGCCGGCCGCCGAAGAAACCGCTTGGGCCGAGCTACAGCCGCTGCTCACCGAGGCGCTGGCCGCCATGCAGCAGTTCCGGCACGATGAGGGCCACACGCTAAGCACCGAAATTCTGGGCTACGTGGCCACCATCCGGCAGCAGCTGGCCGCCGTGGAACAGCACGACCCCGCCCGCATCGAGCACGTGCGCCAGCGCCTGGCCGGCCACCTGGCCGAGCTCACCAGCCACGAGCATTTCAACGAAACCCGCTTCGAGCAGGAAGTGCTCTACTACATCGAGAAGCTGGATATTGCCGAAGAAAAGGTGCGCCTAGCTGCCCATCTGGCCTATTTCGAGCAAGCCGTGCACCAGCCCGACGAAGCCGTGGGCAAGAAGCTGGGCTTCCTGGCCCAGGAAATTGGCCGCGAAATCAACACCATCGGTTCCAAAGCCAACGATGCCACCGTGCAGCACCTCGTGGTGGGCATGAAAGAGGAACTGGAAAAAATAAAAGAGCAGCTGAACAACATTCTCTAAGTGGTATTCCACCGCTCAAAGTGGCGTCGGCTGCATTGACCGAGTAGCTTCCCTGCTTAGTCGAAAAAGACGCCACAATAGGATTATACTTGCAAATTTTACAATTCAATATACAAGAAACGGCGTTTTCCAGGGCATTCCGGCCTGGAGGCACTGCCAATTCGAATTGTTGACAACTTCTCGAATCTTAGTACGTTAATAAAAATACATTAAGCTCAACGACTGCACTCTTGGAAAACAAAGCAATATTTGTGGCACCAAAGTTGGATATTTGATTATTGTATCTAACTTGGGTACCCGAATAACATTTAGTTACTCCACAACCTATTCCCGATTAATATGAAATCTACATTTTTACTCTGTATTCTGGGACTGCTTTTAACGGCCGCGCGTCCCGCATCCGAAATCGAGTTGGTGAAGAAGCGCGTGCTCAGCGAGCGGGTGGAAATCCTGATTCCCAAGGGCTTCGAGGTGATGACCGAGCAGCAAATGGACTTTGCCTACGCCAAAGCCCAGAGCCGCCCGAGCGTGATTTTCACCAACAACAACCTGATTAGCCTCGCCTTCAATTACTCCGACAACGACGCCGACCAGGACATGGTCGACATCTACTCGGCCTCATTTGGCAAGACCTACCACAAGCAATACAAAGACGCCACCTGGTTTGGCGACGGTGTGAAGAACATCAACAACCGCAAGGTGGGCTACCTCGAATTCATGAAGCCTGAAATGGGCCATGAGGTGTATACGCTGGTGTTTTTCACCGACGTGGAAGGCAAGCTCATGATTTGCACCTTCAACTGCGCCGACCGCCAGAAGCCCGAGTGGGAGCCCATCGCCAAGCAAATCATGCTTTCGCTGAAAGCCAAAGGCTAAAAGAACGTCATGCTTCGCTGCGCTCTGCATGACGTTTCAGAGTAGTCCATCAAGGTCGGTAGTTGAACGCAGGTTCGGCTACCGGCTTTTTTTTGTGCCCGGGGCAGCGCCTTCTTCGTTCAGAAAATCGCGCACCAAGCCAAAAGCACCCGAAAAACCAGCCAGCGACAGCGCGGCGGGCTTATCGTTCACGTCGTGGTAGGCGGTGCTACCGCCGCGGGTGTAAATGAAAAAGGCAGGCACGCCGGCCTCGGAAAACGGGTAGTGGTCGGAATTGGCGGCGCGGCCCCGGGCGGCCAGGGTGGGCAGGTAGTGGTGGGCGTTGTTGAGGGCCAGCAGGCGCTTGTAGGGCGCTTCGAATACGCGGCCGTTGACCACGGTCGCGCCCTGCTCGCCGGTGCCCAGCAGGTCGAGGTTCACCAGGAATTTGATGCTCTTGAGCGGGATGAGCGGGTGGACCACGAAGTAGCTGGAACCCACCAAACCGGCTTCCTCAGCCCCGAAAAGGAGGAACACGACGGAGTAGGCGGGCCGGTTTTCAGGGCGAGCATAGTAGGCGGCCAGTTCCAGGAGCAGGGCCACGCCGCTGGCGTTGTCGTTGGCGCCGGGGAAGTAGGTTTTGGGCCCCATCATGCCGAGGTGGTCGTAGTGGGCCGACAAGACGAGGAAGGAATCGGGCCGGGCGGTGCCGCGCACCACGGCGGCCAGGTTCTGGGTCTGGTATTTGGGCTGCAGCTGCGCCCCTACCCGCACGGTACCCCACACGGTGTGGCCCTTGGCGGCGCCGGTGGCGCTGTCGCCGAAAATGGCTTTGTCCAACCAGAGCGGCACTTTCTCGGCCAGCACCTCTACGCGCGGCTGTGGGGCCTGCTCGGCGGCCAACGAGGCGGTGAGCTTGGGCACCACAGTTATCATGGCGGCGGCGGAGTTGAGGCGCATCTGCAGCAGCGACGGGAGCTGATGCAGGCGGGCGGCATCGGCGGCGCGCATCAGCAGCACGCGCTTGCTCCAGGGCACCAGCAGGTAGCGGGCCTGCACCGTGGCTTTGGTGAAGACCAGCGTGTCGAGTAAGAATATTCGGGCCTTCACATTGCCGGCGGCAGAGTTGGGCGCCGCGATGCAGGACGTACCGGCCCGCCAGCCGGTGGTCAGCGGGCTGCCATCGGCCTGAATGGCGGCGGCCACCTCGCCAGGAAAGGTATTCACATCGAGCGTAAACGGCTGGGTAAAATTGGGGGCCAGCGGGGTCAGCTTCAGCCCGCGCAGGCGGTCGCGCAGGTAGGCGGCGGCCTCGTGCTCGCCCTGCTTCACATAGCCTCGGCCGTGCAGTTCGGGCGAGGCCAGCTTTTTGATGGTGGTGCGGGCGCGGGGCAGGTTTTGGGCCTGTGCCGAAAGGGTGCCCAGTGTGGCACCTGCTACCAGTAGGGCAATGGCCGGTACTGTCATTTTGGCCCGGCGTTGCTGCCGTCGGCCGCTGGCCGCGGCCAGACCCACGGCCAGCACGGCCCCAATGGCGTCGCTCAGCAGGTCGGTCCATTCGCCGTGGCGGCCGAGGCGCATGGTCATTTGCAGCACTTCGATAAGGGCACCGAAGGCGATGCTGCCCACCAGTACCGCCAAGCCGGCCCAACGGGCCAGCCGGGGCCAGCGGCGCTGCCGGTGCAGCGAAAACCACGTCAGCCCCGCCAGCACGAAAAACACGCCCGCGTGGGCGGCTGTGTCGAACGACAGCAGCTCCCACACGGGCGTGCGCGGCATTTCATCGGCGGGCGTCAGGGTGAGCACCAGCACCACAGCCGCCCAAGCCAGGGACAGGCCGAAATAGGAACGTAGCGGGGTAGCAGGCAATGGCTTGGGGGGCAAAAAAACAGATGACATTGCAACACCCTAGCCAAAACGATGCTAGTTTTTCTAGGCGCCCACCAGCTCGCCGTAGGTTTCGGCGGTGAGCAGGGATTCCAGCTCTTCGGGCTTGGCGATGGAAATTTTCACCATCCAGCCGTCGCCGTACGGGTCCGAGTTCACGGTTTCGGGGGAGTCAGCCAGCTTGCTGTTCACTTCGAGCACCGTGCCGGTGATGGGGCTGAACAGGTCCGAAACCGTTTTCACTGCCTCCACCGTGCCGAAAACCTCGTGCTGGGCCACGTCCTTGTCGAGGGTGTCGATGTCGACGTACACGATGTCGCCGAGCTCTTTCTGGGCGTGGTCGGTGATGCCCACGTAGGCAACATCGCCTTCAACGCGAATCCATTCGTGGTCCTTGGTGTAGTGCAGGGTGGCGGGCAGGTTCATAAGATGGTGGGTTGGTGGAGTAGCGGGTTGGTGGATTTGCCGGTCAAAAGTACGCAGCGAACTCCGCCAACCTACCACTCCGGCAAGCCGCCGCTACTGCGCCAGGCTGTAGCGCAGCTGCACCCCGGCCTCGGTGGTGGAGTTGCGGAAGGCGTTGCTGATGCGCGGCGTGGTGATGGTCTGGCTGTAGTAGAGCTGCAGGTTGAGGCGGGTGTTGAGCAGGTAATCAACGGTGGGGCGCAGCTGCACGGTTTTGGAGCCGTTGGTAATGGTGCTCGTGCTCGTGCCGATGAAGGGGGTTTCGCCCTGGATGTTGCCGGGGTCGAAGGAGTTGTTGATGCTGCGCTGCACCGTGATGTTGTCGCGGATGCTGAGGTCGAGGCGGGCGGTGAGGTTGTTTTTCAGCACGCGCTGCTCGCCGCCCACCCGGAAGGGCAGCTTCAGGCTGTTGGTGGCGTAGCCGAAGCCGATGACGATTTCGTTGGTGTGCAGCTCGGTCACCTGGGCGTTGGTGGTGTTCAGCACCACCGAGCGGTCGGTGCGGTATTCGAGGCGGCCGGTCATCTTGCTCATCGTTTGGAAATTGACCCCAATGAGCGGCGACAGGCGCTCCACGATGCTCACCTGGTTCACGATGTAGTACGGGATGTACTGGCCCGAGGAGCTGGAAATGACGGCCATGTCGGGCTCGGCCGTGTAGAGGTTCGACGTGGTGTAGCTGCCCACGTTGTAGAGCGACGAATAGGCGTGGTTCAGCGTGAAGGAGCTGAAGTAGCGCTTGATGAGCGGCAGCTGCGCAAAGCCGTTGTAGTCGACGCGCCAGTTGGGCAGCGGCAGCATGGCAAACGGGTTGAACTTGTCGGCCTTGTAGCCGTCCGACGACTTGCCGTGGTAGGCGTCGTCGAAGCTCTGGATAAGCACGGCTTGCGAGTTGTAGCCGTAGCCGGTGAGGCTCTGGGCCGGGTTGGTGCGGCTGTCGCCCGAGAGCTTTGCCTGCACAATGCCCCGGTTTTTCACGAAGCGCTCGAAGGCAGCCGACGTTTCGCCGTTGGCGCTCAAATCGCCAAACAAGGTCTGGATAGTGATGGTGGACGTGCTGAACGAGCCCGAGCCCAGGGCTTGCGGCACGATGATGTTGAGCGGCTCCAGCGTGGTTTCATCCACCTGGCGGCGGTAGTAGGCCTCGTTGTTGCGGGCCAGCTGCCGGCGCGCATCCACCTGAATGTTGAAGTCGCGGAAGGGCTCCAGGGTGGTGCGCAGCGTGAGCGTTTCGGTCAGCAGCGAGCTGAGGGCCGTGTTGAGGTACTGGCTTTGGTCGGTGTACCAGCCGCGGCTGCTGGCAATGCTGTACAGTTCCGGCAGGCTGTACTGCTTGCCCAGAATGAAGGGGATGCCCGGCGCTAGGCCCATGTTGTCGCCCGCCCCGAAGTTTTCGAGGCCAAACAGCTTGGTCTTGGGCAGATAGCCGGGCAGCAGCGTGCCGTTGGAGCGGGCGTAGGTGAAGTTGATGGAGCGGGCTGTCATCAGCGAACGCAACACGGCTTTCACGAAGCGGAATTTCTCCTTGGTGGTGTCGGCCGGGGCTTTGTCCACGTTGCGGCGGGCATCGCCGGGGAGGTTCCGGTCGGCCCGCTGCAACTCGGCGCGCGGGCTTCGGGCGCTGGGCGGCGGGGCGTTGTTGATGATGTTGAGAAACTTCACCTTGTTGTAGAGCTTCACCAGGTCAATCTTGCCGTTGGCGCTCAGCTCGGCGTTGTTCTGAATGGTGTTGCCCAGGTCGAGCACGTAGGTGGTCGTGTCGATGGGGTCGGTGGGGTGCAGCAGGGCGCGCTGCCCGCGCGAGGCCGCCTGCCAGTTGTAGTTGGCCGAGTAGCGGGTGTCGGCGCTTAGCCAGTCGGTGAGCGGGAACTTGTCGAGCGGCAGGCGGTAGGTCAGGGCCGCGGTCTGGGTGAAGTTGGTGGTGCGGCCGCCGCGCAGCAGGTTCTGCTGCACCTGGTCGCGGTTGCGCACGGCCTCGTCGCTCACCCCAATGGTGCGGCCGGGGCCTTCGTCCACCACGCCCCGGTTGGTGGCGGTGTAGTCGAAAATCAGGCTCTTGGTCAGGTCCCACTTCAGGTCGTAAATCCGGCTGATGTAGAACGACTTCTGAATTACGGGCGCGATGCCGTCGGTGCTGGGCACCTCGCCGGGGTTCAGGATGCGCTGCAGAAACCGCTCGTTGTAGCGCCGGTCGATGTCGGTGCGGAACGAGAAGCGCGAGGGCAGCGGCGTGAAGTTGATTTGCTGGAAAATCTTCAGGTAAGGGTTTTCCAGGGCCTTGATGCTGGCCAGCGGCGTGTAGTTTTTGGGCGTGGTCTGGTACACGTAGGCCACGGCGGCGGTGTACGACTTGGTGTAGTCGCGGTCGGTCCGGATGTCGGTGTGCAGGCGGTCGGTGAGCGAGTAGCTCAGGGCCACGTTTTCCACGTCCCAGGGCTTGGGCTTGACCAGGGGCGCACCGGGCTTGGGCTGGGCGCGCTCCTTGCGCGCGTTCAGCACCGAGATGCTGCGGCTGGTGGTCTGGTCAATCACCTTTTTGCGGTACTCGGCCTGCGCCGCCGCGTTCTGCGCGTCCGTGCCTTTGTTGAATTTCAGCAGGCTTTGCTCCAGCTTGGTGTCGGGGTCCAGCGGGTCGTAGAGGGGCGTGCGGGTTTCCTGGCCAATTTGCAGCAGCACGGGCAGGCGCACGCTCAGCTGGGGCGGCAGAAACTTCTCGGCCGCCACGGTGGCGTTCAAATCGCCCCGGAACACGTTGTCGATGGAGCGCTGCTGCACCTTGTCCTGCAGCCCGCCGAAGCCCACGCTCGTGAAGCTGCCCGTGGCCGTCACGTTGGCCACGTCGGCCAGCTTCACGTTCAGGCGGGCGGTGGCGGCGTAGCCGGCCTGCTGCTCGAAGTCGAACACCCGGAACTCATCGGCCCACAGGTTCACGGTTTTCGACGAAGTGCTGGGGTCGGCGTTGTTGTTGAAGGGGTTCAGCACGCCAATCATCACGCCCTGCACGGCCGAAAAGTCGGGGTTGCCCACCACCGTGATGGTGGCGCCATTGGCCAGCGTCACCGTGAACGGAACCACGGAGTTAGTTAAGGTCTGGTTGCGCTTGGCCTTGGCGTCGATGAAATCCTGAAACGACACGTCGACGCGGTTGGCTTCGGGCCACACCTGATTGGCTTTGTCTGCCTCCGAGCCCGTCACCTGGTTGATGTCCGTGAGCTGGAGCGGCAGCGAGTACTCGTAGTAGTTCTGGGTGTAGTCGGTGCCGATGCGCAGGAAGGCGCGGGTGTCGCCGCTGCGGGTGGTGGGGTCTTCACTGTCACCGTGCAGGAACATGCGCAGGCGCTTGTAGCGCAGCATGTTGATGGTCAGGTTTTTGTAGGCCGCCTTGGCGTAGCCGTCGCGCAGGTTGCTCACCGACAGGCGCAGGCTCTGCTCGTTCTGCAGGCGCGAAGTACTGCTGCTGCCATACTCCTTATCGCGCAGAATGCCGGGGGGCGAGATATACGGAATCTTGTTCCCACCAACGGCCGCGGCCAGACCATTTTCCTCCACGCTCACCGTCGAAATGCTGAAAGCGTCGGCGTCGGTGAGCTGGTTTTGCCCCAGCGCGGGGCCGGCGGCATTATCAACAATGCTGTAGTTGAACCGGCGCCACTGGTTGGCCACAAACTGCGGCTGCACCATGCGCAGCACCACGGGGTTCGTCCAGCCGGTCATGTACATGCGCAGGAAGCGGATGGACTTGAAGCCGAAGGCTTGGTTGTTGTTGCCCCGAATGGCCGTGAAGCCGTCCCGAATCGGAATGCGGAACTGGTACCACGTCACCTGTTCGCCGTTCACGGTGTTCGTGACTTTGTCGATGATGTAGCGCGAATCGGTGTTGCCCACGTCCAGCTGGCCGGGCTCCAGGTGCATGCGGTATTCGTAGTAGCGCTCCACGTCCTGCACCACGTTGTCGCGGTTCAGGTCTTCTTTGTCGGGGTAGGCCGTCGAGCTGAGCTGGCTGTTTTCGGGCGAGTTGCCCTCGTAGCCGTCGTAGTTTTTGTAGCGGCCCAGTAGCTTGGTGTTGTTCTGGTCGTAGCTCGGGTCGAGGTGGTGGCGGAAGTCATCGGCCGAGGGGTCGGGCAGGTTCTGGAAGGCCGGACCATACGGAATTTCGGGGGCCGCGGCAACAGCTTTGGCCCGCTCGCCGTCGTTGTTCAGACCATCAAGGCCCACGTCCTGCACCGTCCGGGCGCCCGGCGAGGCATTAAACGCGTCGGTCAGGAACTGCTGGCGCGACACCACACCGTAGGGCGTGGTGGCCGTCAGGCCGGTGGGGTCCACGCCGGGAGCGGGCAGGCCGTTCTCGAACTCGTACTGGCTGTTGTCCTTCAGCACGTCCTCGCTCACGTTGCCGAGGTTGATGATGAGGTCGCCGCCGGTGAGGGTGGGCGCGTCGTTGCCGTCCTGGTCGGTGATGTTCACCCGCTCGGCCGGCGCGTTCGGGTTCGTCACTTTCAGAAACGGGTCCATCATCCAGAACTCCAGGTATTCGATATTGGCGTTGTCGAAGTCGGTGTCGAAGGTGATGGCCCGGCTCACGCCGCCGAAGTTGTTGACGTTCAGGCCCGGCTGCGTGGGATTCAGCTTTTTGCCATCGGCACTCACGGCCGGGTTGTAGTTGTAAGCCCCCCGCTCGCCGGGGTAGTAGGCCATGTCGAACGTGTACTCGAAGCCGTTGCCCGTCGAACCCAGGTCCTTGTTCGGAAACACCTCGTCGCGCTTCACGCCGCGCACGTAGTGGTTGGCCAGGTCGGCCGCGCCGATGTTGCCGGGCACGTTGGGGCCGCCCGTGTAGTAGCTCTGGTCGATGGTGTACCAGGCCAGCTTGGCGCGCTGGTAGTTGTAGCCCAGCCCCACGGCCGCGCTGCTGCTCTGCGGCAGCGGCGTGCTGGCCAAGCGCCAGGCCGGAATGCTGGCCAGCCCGCCCAGCGTGTAGGGCGTGCGCGCATTCTCAAAGTCGTCGACGTACGACACGCCGTTCTCGCCGTTGCCCAGCTGCGAGCGGCCCGGCAGCAGCTTGGCAAATTCGCCGCTGAAGGCAATGGTCGAAATCTCCTTCGTCGACACAAACGGCAGCATGTCGAGGTACTTGGTCAGCACCCGGCTGTCTTTCCGAATCGCGCCATCCAGCCCGATGAGGGTGTTGTTGCCCGGCTCGTCGCCGATGTTCACGCGGTTGATGCCGGGCGCCTGGTTCTCCAGCAGGTGCAGGGCCGTGCCGCCGATGGTCACGTCGTTGTTCAGCTTGTAATCGAGGCGCACGCCTACCAGCTTGCGCGGCTGCACCTGCACCAGTGCGTTCTTCTCAAAGCTCACCTTCAGCTCATTGGCCGAATTAAGATAGGCCGGGTTGAGGATTTTCACCTTGGCCTGGTCGTAGAACACCTGGTAGTCCACGCCCTCCGTCAGCAGCGTCGAGCCCGAGGTGACGCGCACCGACCCTTGCGCAATGCCGATGCCCGGCAGGTTGATTTCGTCGGAACTGGAGCCGCCCTGGAATCGCCCCCGCAGGAAGAACTTGTCCTTTTCCTGCACCTGCTGGGCGTCGCTCTGCGTCTGGTTATACAGCTCCTGGTAAACGTATTTGGTAATCAAATCCGTCTCGCCCGCAAACTGCGTTTGCAGGTAGTTGCCGAACGGCTGCACGTTCGGGAAAATGATTTTGCCCAGCTCCGGGTCGATGGTCACGCCCGGGAAGTAATCGAAGTTGCCATCCGGCAGCTTGTCGTTGTTGGAATTTACGTGGTCGAGGTTCAGCACCTCAATCAGCGGCCGGTTCGCAATTTTGGCGCCTTCCTTCAGCGAAATCAAGTCGACGCCGGTGGCATCGTCCTTGTAAATAATCTGGAGCTGGAAGTTGTCGCGCTGCAGCTGCGAGGCGTTGAGGGGATAGATGTTTTTCATCATCAAATCCCAGGTCGGCGTGTTGCGCGTCTGCAGGTTGGGGTTGTTCGGGTTGTTGGCGGGGTTGGCCAGGCCCACGCCGGGGTTGCTGGCGCGCAGCATCTTCAGGAAGATGACTTGGTCAGGCGTCACGTTGTTGTAGTCGCCCGACAATTCGCCCACCTTGTAGGTCTTGCCGTTGTAGATGTATTCGTAGCTCACGCCCAGCACCTGGTCGGGCAGCAGGGCGGTGTTCAGCGAGAGGTAGCCGAGCTGGGCGTTGAAGGTGTATTCGCGGGTGTCGAGCTTGCGGGCGCGCACCCGTTCGTAGTCGATGTTTTTCAGCAGACCCTGGGCGCCCTGCAGGTAGTTGTCCACGCCCAGGTTGTCGCGGCTGCCGCCCGCGCTGGTCACCGCCCCAAACAGCGAGTTGGCCTCGTTCTTGGCTGGCGTTTGCACGCTGGCATTGCCCAGGCTGTACTTGCCCTGATACAGCCGGAACGGCTCAGCCAAGTCCATCAGCGTCACCACGTTGCGCAGGCTTTCGGTGGTGCGGTTGTCGTTGGTCACGTACACCTCCAAGCGGTTGATGGTCACGCCGCTCTGGATGGTGGGCAGGTTGCGCAGGGCCTGGTCGTACCGGTCGCGGAAGAACTGTGACAGGAAAAAGTGCCGGTCCTTTTCGTACTGGCTGGCCTTGATTTCGTACTGCCGACTCTGCGCCCCGTTCTGGATGCGCACTTCGTCGGCGGTGCCGCGCACGGTGGCGGCCACGGCCGTCACGCCCAGCCGGCCAAACTGCAGCTGCGTCTTGATGCCGAACAAATTCTGGCCGCCCTGCACCAGCGAGTTGGTCAGCGGCAAACTCACGTTGCCCAAATCCACCTTCCGGATGATGTCCGTTTCCTCGCCGGCGTAGTCGAACTTCATCTGGTTGTCGAAGTCGAACGAGGCCTTGGTGTCGTAGTTGAACACCAGCTTGAGCTTGGTGCCGATGGCGCCCGTCAGGTTGACGTTGATGTTCTGCTCAAACAGAAAGTCGCCCACGCTCTGCTGGCGCAAAGTCAGGGCCGGGTTTTCGTTCTTGTTGAAGCGGGCGCCAAACTTGAGCGTCACCGAGCCCGCGGGCCGGATGTCCACGTAGCTGCCGCCAAAAATGCGGTTGGCAATGGGCCCGAGGTAAATCTTGGGAATCAGGCGCTGGGCCTGCGGCGTGCCGGGCGCGGCGGCCGGGCCCGTAATGCCGCCCTTGGCCTTCTGCCGGTAGTAGTCGGCCACGGCCTGGCGGCGCTGGTATTCCTCGTACTGCTTGTAAGTGAGGGCGCTGGGGTCGCGGTAATCGATGTCGGCGCCAATTTTCTCCTGCACCTGCACTTTTTGCAGGCTGTCGTCAACCGTCACACCCAGTTTTACGTTCTTAGGCAAGGGCAGCACCAGCGGCGACTCGCGGCGGTGCGGCCCGAAGGGGCTACCCGGCCGGTCATGCGCCCGCACCCGGGGCCGCTTGCTCGGCTTATAAGGGCCCGTGGTGTCGGCCACTGCGCCTTTGGGGCGCGGGGTATCCTGGGCCAGGGCCCGGCTGGCGCGCAGCCACAAGCGGCTGAGACGCGGCGCGGCCATGGGCGAGGCCTGGGCCCACCACGTCAGCAACGACGCAACCACAACTACCGACGCGGGGAGTAATTTCTGACCGGATTTCAAGCAGGATAAGTGGATAAAGCTATTGCAGCGGTTAGCCGATAGCCGTTAGCTGTTAGCCAGTAAGATACCGGCGGCAATCAGGTAGCTCTTCGATACCGAAGCACCTTGGGCAAGGAAGCTTAGCGCCCCGGCAGGGGCGCAAGCACGGTCGGCTAGTGGCTAAAAGCTCCTGGCCACCCGCAAAAAACCGTCCAGACTCAATGCGACTTCAAAGCAAATTTAATCAATTCCTCCACGCTCAGCTCCCCACCGTGCTTCTGCTGAATATGGTCCAGCTGCTTCTCGGCGGCGGCCCGCGCAAAGCCGAGGGTCACCAGGGCCTGCAACGCTTCGGCGCGCCGCGTATTGTGCTGCCGGGCCAGCGGCACGGTATCGACGCCGGCCTTGGCCAGTAATTCGTCCTTGCGGAGCTTGTCCTGCAGCTCCAGAATTACGCGCTGGGCGGTTTTCGGCCCTACGCCCTTGATGGCCTGAATGGCCCGCACGTTGCCGCTCACGATGGCCTCGCGGATTTCGCCCACGCTCATGCTACTCACCATCACAATGCCCGTGCCCGGCCCGATGCCCGACACCGAAATCAGCTGCATAAACAGCGCCTTCTCGCTGGGGTCCAGAAAGCCGTACAGCGTCTGGCCGTCTTCCTTAATGTGCTGGTAGGTATAAATTTTGGTAGCCGCGCCTTCGGCCGGCAGCTTGGAAAAGGTGGCCAGCGAAATGCGGACTTCGTAGCCCACGCCCAGGATATCAACAATGGCCTGGGTGGCGTCTTTGTAAGCTAGTTTACCGTCGAGGTAGGCAATCATAGAGTGGGAAAGGAGGAACGAGAAAAGCGCTTCAGTAGCTGGGCAACACCCGCGACGGGGTTTTCCCTCCCAAATTTACTGGCTTTTCGGCCAAAAATTTTGGGCGAAATGAAGAAGTTTTGAAGCGGTTAAAATGGTCAGCAAAACCAGATAAAAAGAACGTCATGCTGAGCGCAGCCGAAGCATCTCTGCCGCAACACTAAAATCAGTTAGCTGCGCGATAGAGATGCTTCGGCTGCGCTCAGCATGACGTTCCATGAGGTGCTACAACACGCAGCCTTACAGCGCCTTGCTGCCCGTTTGCGCATCCACTACGGCAATGGACGCCATGTTCACAATATCGCGCACGCTGGCGCCGAGCTGCAGGATGTGCACCGGCTTGCGCATGCCCATCAGCACGGGTCCAATCACCTCAGCACCACCGATTTCCTGAAGCACTTTGTAGGCAATGTTACCCGATTCCACGTTGGGAAACACCAGCGTATTGGCGCCTTTTTCGGCCAAGGGCGAGAAGTCGTAGTGCTCCTGTAGCAGAGCGGGGCTCAGGGCCACGTTGGCCTGCATCTCGCCATCAATCAGCAGGTTGGGGAAACGGGCTTTGGCCAGCTCGGTGGCGCGGCGGGTTTTTTCGGGCAGCACGCCGGCGTTCGAGCCGAAGTTGGAATAGCTGATGACGGCAATGCGCGGCTCGGTATCGAAGAACTTCACGGCGCGGGCCGTGAGGCCGATAATCTCCACCATTTCCTCGGCCGTGGGGTTGATATTTACCGTGGTATCGGCGAAGAAGTAAGGCCCCTTCTTATGCTGGATGATGTACATGGAAGCCACGCGGCGCACGCCCTCCTCGGTGCCGATGACCTGGAGCGAGGGGATGATGCTCTTGCCGTAGTCCTTCGTGAGGCCGGTGATGCAGGCGTCGGCCTCGCCGGTTTCCACCATCATGGCAGCGAAGTAGTTGCGCTCGCGCATCAGGCGGCGGCCTTCGTAGAGCGTCATGCCGCGGCGCTGGCGCTTCTGGTACAGCAGGTGGGCGTATTCATCGCGCTTGGCGTCCTGCTTCAGGATGTTGATGATTTCACAACCTTCCAGGTCTACGCTATTCTCGCGGGCAATGGCCTCAATTTTCTCCTGCGGCCCCAGCAGAATGGGCCAGCAAATGCCCTCGTCGCGCAGAATCTGGGCAGCTTTGAGAATCTTGTAGTTGTCGGCCTCGGCAAATACCACGCGCTTGGGGTTGGCGCGGGCGGCCGAGGTCATGCGGTTCATCAGCTTCTGGTTCACGCCGAGGCGGGCGCGGAGTTGGTCTTCGTAGGCTGCCCAGTCCTCGATGGGCATGCGGGCCACGCCGCTTTCCATGGCCGCTCTGGCCACCGCCGGGCTGATGCTGGTAATCAGGCGCGGGTCGAGCGGCTTGGGAATGAGATAGGTACGACCAAAAGCCAACGTGTTGTCACCGTAAGCTTTGTTCACCATCTCGGGCACCGGCTCTTTGCTCAGCTCGGCCAGGGCGTGCACCGCCGCCAGCTTCATGGCCTCGTTGATTTCGGTGGCACGCACGTCCAGCGCCCCCCGGAAAATGTAGGGGAAGCCCAGCACGTTATTCACCTGGTTGGGGTGGTCGGAGCGGCCGGTGGCCATGATGAGGTCGTCGCGCGTGGCCATGGCCAGCTGGTAGCTCACCTCCGGGTCGGGGTTGGCGAGGGCGAAGACGATGGGGTTGGGCGCCATTTTCAGCAGTAGGCCGGCCGGCAGCACGTTGGCCGCCGAGAGGCCCAGGAATACATCGGCGCCTTCCATAGCCTCTTCCAGATTATTCACCGACCGGTTGGTGGCAAACTGCATCTGAATGGGCGCCAGGTTGGTGCGCCGCTCGTGGATGAGGCCGTCCTTGTCGAACACCACCACGTTTTCTTTTTTCAAACCCAGCGCCAGATACAGCCGCAGGCAAGACACCGCCGCCGCACCCGCCCCGCTCACCACCAGCTGCACCTCGTCAATCTTCTTGCCCACAATTTCCAGCGCGTTCAGCAGCGCGGCCGAGGTGATGATGGCCGTGCCGTGCTGGTCGTCGTGCATCAGCGGGATGTTCATCTTCTCGCGCAGCTCCGTCTCGATGCGGAAGCACTCCGGCGCCTTGATGTCCTCCAGGTTGATGCCGCCGAAGGTGGGCTCCAGCGACTTCACAATCTTGATAAACTCGTCCGGGTCGGTGGCGTCAATCTCAATATCGAAGCAGTCAATCCCCGCGAACTTCTTGAACAGCACGCCCTTGCCTTCCATTACCGGCTTGCTGGCGGCCGGGCCGATGTTGCCCAGCCCCAGCACGGCCGTGCCGTTCGAAATAACGGCTACCAAGTTGCCCTTGGCGGTGTACTTATACACGTCGTCGGGGTTTTCGGCAATGGCTTTGCAGGGCTCGGCCACGCCGGGCGAGTAGGCCAGGGCCAGGTCGAGCTGGGTGCTTACGGGCTTGGTGGGGATGACCTCAATCTTGCCGGCGGGCTCCTGCGAGTGGTAGTCGAGGGCGTCTTGCTTGTTTATTTTCAGCATCGGGGAATTCTTCGAAAATGAAAACGGCCGCGCAGGGCAGCGCGGCCGTGTAAGGCGAAATTAGGGCGAAAAGCGCGGCAATGCCGGGTTTCGTTTGTTTTTGGCTATTGGTTTCTGGTTTTTAGTTGTCATACCAGAAACCAGCAGCAGTTATCAACTCTGCGGCACCAGCAGCTTTTGGCCCAGCTTCACCTCGTCGGAAGTGAGGTGGTTGACCTCACGCAACAGCTGCACGCTCACCCCAAACCGGCGTGAGATGTTGAACAGCGTATCGCCGGGCTGCACCAGATGCACCTTCGAGGCTAAGTCGTGCTTACTCAGCGCGCTTTTGGGTGTTGCAGCCAGTTCTTTTGCCGCAGCTTTGGCGGGTTTGCGAGGAGCTTCGGCAACCGCTTCCGTTTCCGTGGGCGCGCTGAACACCAGCCGCTGGCCCATCACCACGTTTTCGGATGCCAGCTTGTTCCAGGCTACCAGCTGTGCTACACTCACGCCGTGCTCGCGGGCCAGCTTGGTGAGGTTGTCGCCCCGGCGCACGGTGTAGGGGCCGGTGTTCACGGGCTCCTCAGCGGCCGCCGTGGTTTCTACAGCTACTTCCGATTCGGCTACGGCTTTGGCTTCGTTGCGCTTGGCTTCGGCGGCCTGCGTCTGGGCCAGGCGGCGGGCGGCCACGCGGGCCTGCGCATCAGCGGCCGCCTGCTGAATGGCCTGCCGCTGCCGAATGGCTACCAGCCGGGTTTCCTGTAGCTTCTCCTGCTTAATCAGTTCCTGCACGCGAGCCACTTCCCGGGCATTAGCAGCGGCCTGCTCTTTGCGGGCCAGGGCTTCTTCATCCGAAACCACCGGCCGCACCGGACGCGGCGCCACGGCAATGGCCTCAACCGGCGCTTTCGGCGCACTGGGCGCTGCCACAGGCATCGGCATAAAAATCACCAGTTGCTTGCCGGGCTTCAGCGCCTTGCCCTTTGGCAATTCATTCCAACGGCGCAACTGGCTTTGGCTCACCTCGAACCGCTCGGCCAGACTAGCCAGCGTTTCGCCCTTCTTCACCTTATGCGGCACCCGCCGGAAACGCGGCTCCGAAGGTTCCGCCTCAGCTCGCGGGCCGGCCGTGGCAGCCAGCATCTGCTTGCTCACCCAGGGCTCCACACCCTCCAGGCGGGGCGGCAGTACGGCCAGCGGCAGCGGCAACTCCGCCGTGGGCTGGCAGTAGTCCAGCAAGGTATTCCGGTCTACATCACCCAAGTGCTCGGCGGCTGAGGACGGAAACCGTACCACGTAGGAACGGTAGCCGGCGGGCAGCGCCGCGCGCCGCAGCTCGGGGTTGAAACGCGTTAGGAACAGGGAGTCGTCGTAGCCGCAGGCGCGGCTCAGGCGGCGCAGGTCGAAGGCCCGGCCGCGCAGGCCCAACGTATCCATCTGTTCGGCGTACTGGTAGCGCAGCTTGTCGGAGCGCAGGCCGTGGGCCTCGGCGTACTTCATGCTGTACATGATGGCCGTGAAGGTGGGCACGTAGTTGCGCGTTTCGGCCGGCATGTTGGGGTACAGTTCCCAGAAGGTCTTTTTGCCAGTGCGGCGCATCACGCGCTGCACGCTGCCCGCACCCCAGTTGTAGGCGGCCAACACCAATTCCCAGTCATGAAACACGCCGTAGAGGTAGCGAAGGTGCTTGCAGGCGGCTTCGGTGGCTTTTTCGGGGGCCATGCGCTCGTCCACCCATTCGTCGCGCACCAAGCGCAGGTCGCCGGCCGTGGGGCCCATGAACTGCCAGAGGCCAGTGGCGCCTACTGGCGACTTGGCCGTCGGAATCAGGGCCGATTCCACCACAGCCAGGTATTTCAGGTCCGTGGGCAGGTTGTATTTGGCAAGGTATTTCTCGAAGATGGGGAAGTACAGGTTTTCGCGCTCCAGCACGCGCTGCAGGTAGCTGCGGTTGCGGGCCGTGAACAAGGTCACGTAGGCCATCACCGAGTTGTTGAACTGATGCGGCACGTCGGTTTCGAAGCAGCCCACTCGGTCGCACACCAGGTCGCGCAAGGTGGGCGGCGTGCGCAGCCATTCTAGCCGGGCCGAGTCGACCTGCGCGGGCGCGGCCACCAGCGTGTCAGGCTGCAACTCCAAGTGCACGCGCACGGTGTCGCCCAACAGTGCTGGCATCGTGGAAATTACCTGGCCGTTCGGGTCCGGCGCGGGCACTTCCTGGGCCATGGCTTTAGGCAGCGGCAACAGCAGCCCCAGTAGCCCCAGGCCCAGCCAATGGCGGTTGCGGCGGGGCATTTTCGCGTGCTTAATCCCTTGCTTCATAGCACTAAGATAGGCGGTGGGTAAAGAACTTGTAGAGATGAATGCAAAAATTTCCATACGCGCCTGAACGCGCTAGGGGTGTCTCCTAAACGAAAAAATGCCCCGACCAATTGGTCGGGGCATTTCTCATTCATTTGAACTGACTTGTTTTCAAGCCAACACTTCCTCTGTCAGCGCGCTGGCAAAGGCCAGCAACTCCGCTTCGCGGAAAGCCCCGGCCATCACCTGCAGCCCGATGGGCAGGCCGGCGGCGTCCTCCCCCACCGGGACAGAAATGGCGGGCACGCCGGCCAGCGAGGCCTGCACCGTGAAAATATCGGCCAGGTACATCGAAACCGGGTCCTGCTTCTCGCCAATTTTGAAGGCCGTGGTGGGCGTGGTGGGCAGCACCAGGAAATCGTATTGGCGCAGTAGCTCGTCGGTTTTCTCCTTTATGAGCCGGCGCACGCGCTGGGCCTTGGTGTAGTAAGCGTCGTAGTAGCTGGCGCTGAGTACGAAGGTACCGAGTAGGATGCGGCGCTGCACTTCGGCCCCGAAGCCTTGGGCCCGGCTTTTCTTGTAGAGCGACTCCAAATCCGTGGCATCCGGGGCGCGGTAGCCATACTTCACCCCATCGAAGCGGCCTAGGTTGGAGCTGGCTTCGGCCGTGGTGAGGATGTAATAGGTCGGAATCATGTAGTCGAGGTAGGGAAATTCCACCGCCTCCACCACGTGGCCTTGGCCGCGCAACAGCTCCAGCTGGGTTTCCAGCGCCGACTTGATTTCTGGGTTCAATCCCTCGCTATCAATGGCATCGGCAATGTAACCGATGCGGTAGTGAGGTGCGGGCGTCAGCAGCTGGCTGTAGGCGGGTACTTCGCGCTGGCTGGCGGTGCTGTCCATGCCATCGGGGCCGGCCATTATTTCGGTCAGCAAAGCCGCATCGGCCACCGAGCGGGTGATGGGCCCAATCTGGTCGAACGACGAGGCGAAGGCCACCAGTCCGTAGCGCGAAATGCGCGAGTAAGTCGGCTTAAAGCCCACCACGCCGCAAAACGCCGCCGGTTGCCGCACCGAGCCACCCGTGTCGGACCCAATCGAGGCCAGGCACATATCGGCCTGCACGGCCACCGCCGAGCCGCCCGACGAGCCGCCGGGCACCCGCTCCGGGTCGGCTGCGTTGCGGGCCGGGCCGAAGTAGGAGGTTTCGTTCGAGCCGCCCATGGCAAACTCGTCGCAGTTCTGGCGGCCGATGATGATGGCGTCGGCGTCGAGCAGGCGCTGCACGGCCGTGCCGGTGTAGAGCGACTTGAAGCCGTCGAGCATCAGGCTGCTGCTTTGCAGCGAGTGGCCGGCGTAAGCCAGCACGTCCTTGATGCCGATGACCATGCCGGCCAGCGGACCGGCGGTGCCGGCGGCCAGCCGGGCATCCACAGCGTCGGCCTGGGCGCGGGCCTCGTCGGGCCACACTTCCAGAAAAGCGTTGAGGGTGGGATTCTGGCGCTCGATGTTGCCCAGGTAATACTCAACGAGCTGGCGGCAGGACGTGGTGCCCGCCGTCAGCTCGCTACGAACTTCGGATAAAGACTGAAAACGCTTCAAACTACTTGCAGATTAGGTGCGCCCAAAGTTAGGCATCAGCGCTAGGACTAGCATTAGCCGGAATATAGGGCTGCCGGGGCTGAGTGCCTTCCGGCGCCAGATTGGGCGGCAACTGATGGGCTACCGGCGGTGCAGGCTCCTCGGTTCTGTGCTCAAAAGGCTGGTCCGGCGCCGTGGCAGCGGCCACCGTAGTGGGCGCTACGTAGGCCGGCGAAGCCCACGGGTCGAAACCCGAGCCGGGCTCGGCATCGGCCACCGGCAAAGGGGCCGGGTACTGGTTTTGGGGGCCGTACTGCTGCTGGGGCGCGTAGTTATTGGCGGGAGGCGCGGGCTGGCCGGCCTGCTCAAATTCGCGCCGGATTTCGGTGCTGGCGTCTTTAAACTCACGGATGCCTTTGCCCAGGCCCCGGGCTAATTCTGGAATTTTATTGGCTCCAAAAAAAATGAGGATGACGACCATTATCAGTATCACCTCGGAACCGCCGATATCACCAAACATAAGAATGTGGGGTTTGAATGATTAAATAAAATGAGCCCGCAGGACTATTGGCGCGGCTGCGAAGCCGGGTCGTTGGGGTTGTAGGCGGGCGGCGCGGGCTGCTGGTAGCCTTGCTGCGGGTAGCCCTGCTGGGGCTGCTGCGGGTACCCTTGCTGGGGTTGCTGGGGGTAGCCTTGTTGCGGATACTGCTGCTGATAAGGCGGCTGCACGGGCGGCGCCGTAGGCTGGTCGCGGTACTGCGGCTGCTGCTCCTCGGGGCGGGTGCTGGCGTCTTTAAACTCGCGCACGCCCTGGCCCATGCCCCGGAACAACTCCGGAATGCGCTTGGCGCCGAACAGCAGAATAACAACGAAGAGAATGAGCAGCATTTCGGTGGTGCCAAAGCTGCCAATCAGAAATAGGGGATGATGCATGAGCGCAAGGGCCGCCAAGGCCCGGTTAGGATGATAAAGGAGGATATACGCAGCCAAACACATTTTGGAGTATCAAAGATACCGGATAGCAGGTGTTTGCTGAATGAAGCAATGATTCGGCGGGTGAATCGGGGCAATTGACCGGGCGAAAATCAGGGTTGAACGGAATGGCTGGCTGCATGCATGAAGACTTAATTAGTTTTGTTAAGTTTTTCACGCTGAGCTTTATTATTTAACAGCTTTGAGTGGAATGTTCACTTCTTACTACTCTTCGCTGTGAAATCACCCAAATTCGCCACGCCGGCCGATGCCTCCCTGCGTCAGGTAAACGAGGCCGACCGCTTGGAAACGCTGCAAAGCTACCAGGTGCTGGATACGGGCCCGGAGCAGGTGTTCAATGACATTGCGCAGCTGGCGGCTTTCATCTGCGGCACGCCCATTTCGCTGGTTTCATTGATTGACGGCGACCGCCAATGGTTTAAAGCCCGCGTGGGCCTGAATGTGCAGGAAACGCCGCGCGAGCACGCGTTCTGCCAGTACGCCATGCGCGCCAACAACGTGTACGAAGTGCGCGACGCCACCGTCGACGAACGTTTTGCCAACAATCCCCTCGTCACCGGCGACCCCAACATCCGCTTCTACGCGGGCGCCCCGCTGCTCTCGCCCGAAGGCCTGCCGCTGGGCACGCTCTGCGCCATCGACACCATTCCGCGCGAGCTTTCCACCGACCAGCGCGATGCGCTCCGCATCCTGGCCCGCCAGGTGATGGCACACCTGGAGCTACGCCGCATCCGCGTGCAGCTCGAAGACGAGCGGCAGAAGCTCGACGGAGTGTTGCGCATGGCCAACAGCACCGGCGACAGTCTCTACGCCAGCGCCCGCGCCGAAATATTTGTGAAGCAGGAACAGCGCCTAGTACGCGTGCCCACCGCCGATTTGCAGTACATCGAAGCCCTGGGCGACTACGTGAACCTGCACACCACCCGCGAGCGCCTCACCATGTACGGCACCATGAAGGACCTGGAAACGAAGCTACCGGTGCGCGATTTTGCCCGGGTGCACCGCAAATACATCGTGCGCCTCGACCGCATCGTGGCTATTGAGGGCGACGTGGCCCTGCTCGACGGCGTGCGCGATGCCCACGTGTCGCGCACCACCGTGCGGGTGCCCATCGGCAGCTCCTACAAGGCCGGTTTGCTGGGCCGCCTGAATCTGGTCTGAGTCGGTACGGTGCTGTAGCGTTTCAGCACTGCGCCTAGCCGAATGCGACGTTCACCGTGTCGGAGGCTCCATTCGCCGAGTTGCCAAATTCTGAGCCCCGCGCCGCCCCCAATTTTGAATCGGTTATCGGTTGCAGCACGCCTCAAAAGCCGCTCCTGCCGACAGCTAAGTTTGTTTTCATAGCTCAGAAAGACACCGCGCTTTGCTCGGTGTTTTTTTTTGCCCGGTTGGTTTCGGCTGTCATTGCGAGGCCGCAGGCCGTGGCAATCCGTCCTGTTCTGAGCGACCAGCCTTTTAATGCGACAAACCCCGATAAAAGCCCCGACACTGCACAGTGCCGGGGCTTTCTGGTAGAAGAGCATACTTGGGTTTGAGAGGACGGATTGCCGCGGCCTGCGGCCTCGCAATGACAGGAGCCCTCCGCCTACTTGTGTCCCAGCCAGCTCTCCGGGTTGAGGTTGGCCGAGTTGTGCCACACCTGGAACTGCACTTCGGACGTGCCCTCCGAATCGGTGGCGACCGTGCCGATGACTTCGCGGGCACTCACGCGCTGGCCTTCGCGCACATTCACGGAGCGCAGCTTGGCATACACCGTGAAGAAGTCGCCGTGCTGAATCATGACAATGGTGTTCATGCCGGCGATGTTGGCAATGGTAAGCACCTTGCCATCAAAGCAGGACCGCACTTCCTCGCCGGCGGCGGTTTGAATGTCGACGCCGCGGTTTTCCACGGTCACGTTTTTCAGTACCGGGTGCGGGTGGCGGCCAAAATGCTGGCTGATGAAGCCCCGGCTCACCGGCCAGGGCAGGCGGCCCCGGTTGCCGGAAAACGAAGAAGAAGCCAGCGCCGACTCGGGGGTGAGGGCGATGCGCACAGCGCGGCGGTCGGCGGCAGCTTCGGCGGCGGTTTCGGGCGCGTCCGATTCGGGGGCGGCCGTGGCGTTATCGGCATCGCTGGCGTCCTCGCTGGCGGCGGCCGTTTCGCGGCGCGGGCGGGCGGGGCCGGCCCCACCGGCGGCGTTGCGGGCAGCGGCAGTTCGGCGGGCGTCGCGGGCGGCGGCTAGCGCGGCTTGGCGCCGGGCGGCCAAGCGCGCCGCCCGGGCAGCCCGGGCAATTTCTTCGCGCACCCGCTCGGCAATCAGGTTGTCGAGGCGGTTTACGGCCTGGCGGCGTTCTTCCAGTTCCTGGCGCAGGCCCTGCTCCTGCTGGCTGAGCTGCTGCACCATCTCGTCTTCTTTCGACTTGAGGGTGAGCAGGTTTTTATTCTCGTTCAGCTGGTTGTTCAGCAAGCTGCTTTTGCGTTTCTGCTGCTGCGTGAGGCCCGAAAGTTGCTGGTGCAGCCGGTACTGCGTGCCCATGATGCGGGCCGCCTGCCGCTGCCGCTCCTCGGTGTATTGGCGGATGTAGCGCAGCCGCAAGGCAAATTGATTGAACGACTCCGAAGCAAACAAAAACATCAGCCGATTGAAGCCGTTGGCCGTTTTCGAAGCCGTGTAGAGCAGTCGGGCGTATTCACCCTTTAGCTCGCGCAGGGTTTGCTGGGTTTGCAGCACCTGGGTGGCCGTTTGGTGCACGTTGGTTTCGATGCCGTGCAGCTGCGTCGAAATGCCTTGAATGACCTGCTTTTTCTCGGTCAGCTTTTCCTTGATGACGTTGAGCTGGCCCAAGCTAGCTTTTTTCTTCTCCTGCGTTTGATTCAGGGCTTGGCTGGTGGCCTGAATCTGGCGCAGATTATTCTGTCGCTCGCGTTCCAGCTGGGCTTTGGTTTTGGGGCGCGTGGAGTTGGTTTTTGGTTTTTGGCTTCTGGTTTTTGGCTTTGGCGCGGCAGCGGCTTGGGCCGTCTGTTTCTTTCTGCGCTGCTGAGCGGCGGCCGGCAGGGCCAGCCACGCCGCCAGCAGGCACAGCAGCAGGCCACGACCATGCGTCTGCCGCAGCTGCTGCCAAGCCGCCTTTATAAGACAATCAGCCTGCTCTATCCGTTTACGCTTCACCGGGTGCCAGTCAAAAACCACTGCTTATTTCTGGCGCTTGTAGCCCTTGGGCACGGCGAAAGGAAACGCCAGCCGCTCGCGGCCCACGTTCACTTTGGTGTAGTTGATGGCCGCTGTGACGGCCCCCGCCGTGGCCTGCTGTGCCTGAATGAAGGCCGAATGCGCAAAAGGCAGGTTGCCGGGCTCTTCCAGGGGCTTGAAATCGGTGTAGTCCACGGTCAGGTTGCGCTGGGTGGCGGCGTCGCTCACCTTCAGCTGCTGCACGCGACCGGTGCCGGGCTGCAACAGCCGCTCAACGAGCACGCCGGCCAGCGGGTAGCTCACGCGCTGGCGGTTGGCTTCTTCGGTGGCAATGGTGGGCTGAGTGCCGGCGGGCGCGGGCAGGTAGTCGCCGAGCAATAGAGCCTGCATTTGGGCGAAGCTCACGGGCACGTTCAGCAGCTTGCTCAAGTAGTCGTAGCCGCCGGTGAAGTAGGTCTTCTCCAGCTTGTTCACCACCCGCACCGAGTCGGGCGTGAGCACGGCGCGCACACCTTCCACGCCTAGCAGCCCGGCCGTGACCCAGATGATGCTGTCGCGGCGCATGCGCAGGGAGATATTTGCCCCCTGCTTGTTGCCCTTCATCGTGATTTGGGCCTTGCCTTTGGCGTTCAAAAACAGGAAAGAGGTATTAGTGGCGCGCACCGTGGGCTCGGCCACCGCCACCGAGGTACCGGGGCCGTTGGTAGACGTAACGGGCGTCGCTTTGCGGGCGCAGCTGCCCAGAAGTAGCCCCAGGGCCAGCAGCAAGGTTAGTTTATTCATAGAGTTTGTGGTCTTTCAATTTGCGCTCCAGCAGGTCGGAGGTGCCGCCGATTTTGCGGGCGCGCTGCCATTCGGCCACGGCTTTTTCCTTATCGCCAAGCTGGTACAATACGTCGCCGTAGTGCTCGATGATAGAGCCGTCCTTGGTGGTTTGCATGGCCTTATCGAGCGCCGCTTTGGCGCCGGCGTAGTCTTTCTGCTTGTACAGCACCCAGGCGTAGGTGTCGAGGTAGGTGTCGTTGTCGGGAAACTGCTTCACCACCTTGCCCGACATCTGCTTGGCCTTGTCGAGCTTCTCGCCGCGCAGCGACAGGAAGTAGCTGTAGTTGTTGAGCACCTGCACGTTGTTGGGGTCGCTGTTGAGCGCCGATTCATACGCCGCGTCCGACTTTTCATACAAGCGCATCTCGTGGTAGGCATCGCCCAGCTGCGCGTCGAACTGGCCCAGCAACTCGGGGTTGTTCACCACCAGCTTGCGGCCGTGCTCCAGGGCTTTCACGCCCTTCTGCGGCTGCTTTTTGAGCAGATGCGCCGCGCCGTTGTAAAACCAGAGCGACGACTGGTTCGGAAACAGCTCCAGCGCGCGGTCGGTGTGCGCCAGCAGCGAATCTGTCTGGTTTAGCTCAGCATCGATGAGTACTACTTGCTGCCAGATTTGAAACTTGGAATTATCGAGGCGCAACGCCTTCAGATACGTGTCGCGGGCGTCCTTCTTGTGGTCGGTCAGGGTCTGGATGTCGCCGGCCACGGCGTAGGATTTCGCATCCTTCGGGTAGGTTTTGATGGTTTCGGCCGCCAAATCCCGCGCCAGCTGGTTGATGGATTCCTTGGGATTTGGCAGTTGCTTGATGTAGCCCACCAGAATGCGTACCCGCTCGTCAATGTCCAGGGCCGGACTGGCGAAGGCCTGCTTGAGCTGCTGGGCGGCCTCGTCGGGCTGGCTTTGCTGGCGGTACACCTCGGCCAGAATCATGTGGGCCTGCGGGTTGTCGGGGTCGAGACGCAGGGCCTGCTGGGCCACGCGCACGGCGTCGGGCAGGCGGTTGTTGCTGGCGTACATCTCGGCCTGGGCCAGCACGTAGCGGCTCTCCGTCGGGTTGGCCTTAATGAGCTTTTCGCCCTCGGCCAGCGCCAAATCCAGCTTGTTCTGCTTGAGGTAAATCTGCTGCTTCTTGAACGAAATCTCATCTACCTGCCCAAACTCTTTTTCGGCCTGGTCTAGGGTGCTCAGGGCCTCGGGCAGCTTGTTCTGAGCCAGGTACAGGTCGGCCAAGTTGAACAGGTAGTTGCCCGAATTCGGCACCTGCTTGATGAGGGCCGCGTAGGTTTTGGTGGCGCCGTCGTACTGCTTCTGGGTGGCCTGAATCTGGGCCAGCAGCAGGTAGTAGTAGGCGTTTTTTGAATCGAGCCGAATGGAGGCTTCGGCGTAGTTGGTGGCGTCGCGCAGGTTGCCACTCAGCAGGTTCGCTTCGGCTATCTTGTAGTTGATGGCCGCGTTGTCTGGGCTCAGCGAATACGCTTTCAGCAGTTGCTCCAGGCCCTTGGTATAGTCTTCTAGCAGCACATACTTCACCCCTTCCACAAACAGCGCCTCGCTCATCTCGCGCTCCCGCTCCGTGAGCGGCGGCGCGGCGGCGCGCTTGGCCTTGGCTTCGGCCAGCTTCTTATCCAGCTCGCGCTGCTCTTTTTCCAGGGCACGCTGCTCCTTGCGGCTCAGTTTGGCGGGTGGCTGGGGCGCACCTTCCGTGGCCTGGGCGTGGCCGACAGCCACTGTTCCCATCCAAAGCAACAGACTTAGAGCAACTTGACGCATATACAACAAAACCGGACCCCGGGCCCGGCTCACGAATTTACGGGTAATACGAACGAACGACGCGGCCCTCCGCAGAAGGCCGCGTCGCTAGTAACGCATTTCCGACTTAAAATGTCACACCCGCAGCTGGTTATAATCGCCGAGGCTCAAGTCGTCGGGCGTGCCCGTCACGCCGGCGTAGTTGCCAATCATCGAATTTGTAATCACCGCGTTCAGCACCGAGGCCGACTGCTGCACAATGGAATTCGACAAACGCGAGTCGCGCACGTTGGCGTGGTCGCCCAGGCTCACGTGCGGCCCCACCACCGAGTCCGTCACGATGGCGTTTTCGCCGATGTAAACCGGCTCAATCAGCACCGAGTTAGTGATTTTGGCCGAAGCCGCCACCAGCGACTCGCCGCGCTCCTTCAGGTACTCCAGGTAGCGCTGGTTAGTAAACACCGTGGCGTCCTTGTTGCCGCAGTCGAGCCACTCGGTCACGCGGCCGGGCACGAACACCGTGCCCTTGTTCTTCATGTTTTCAAGGGCATTGGTGAGCTGGTACTCGCCCTTGTCCTTGATGTCGTTGTCGAGCAGGTATTGTAGCTCACTGCGCAAATATTCGCCGTCTTGGAAATAATAGATGCCGATGATGGCCAGGTCCGACACGAATTCCTGCGGCTTCTCCACAAACTCCGTAATCTGGCCCTGCTCGTTGAGCTTCACCACGCCGAAGGGGCGCGGGTCGTCCACCTTCTGCACCCAGATGGTACCAGGCACGCTGGAATCAAGCGTGAAATCGGCCTTAAACAAGGTATCGGCAAACGCCACCACCACCGGGCCAGTCAGCGACTCCTTGGCGCAGAGAATGGCGTGGGCCGTGCCCAGCGGCTCGTCTTGGTACACGATGGTACCCTTGGCGCCCACCGATTCGGCAATTTTCACCAGATTTTTCTCCACCTCGGCGCCGAAACGGCCGATGATGAAGGCGACTTCGTCCACCGGCTCGCCACACACTTTAGCAATATCCTCTACGAGGCGCTGCACAATGGGCTTGCCCGCAATCGGAATCAGGGGTTTGGGAACGGTGAGGGTGTGGGGGCGCATGCGCTTGCCCATGCCGGCCATCGGGACGATGATTTTCATTTGTTAAAAGTGGTCAGGTACTAAAAGTCCGTTGTGTAGAATTTTAAAGGGCAGGGCCATTTTCGGCAATTGGCCGTTTGGCAGCCCGAAGCTAGGGCCGGCCCGCGAACAACCGATTACTGGATATTAGCTTTTTCCTGTACTGCCATACCCACCCGTGCCGCGTTGGGTTGCGCTCAGCGCCTCCACAGGCTGCCACACAATGGTTTCGTGTTTTGCAACTACCAGTTGGGCAATGCGTTCGCCGTTGTTAACCACAAACGGTTCGTTGGATAAATTCACCAGCAGCACCCGGATTTCGCCCCTGTAGTCGGCATCAATCGTTCCCGGGCTGTTTACAATGCCGATGCCGTGCTTCACCGCCAGCCCGCTGCGGGGCCGCACCTGCGCCTCGTAGCCCACCGGAATTTCCAGGCTCAGGCCGGTGGGAATCAGCTGCCGCTCCAGCGGCCCGAGGGTGATGGGGCCATCCACGAGGTGAGCCCGCAGGTCGAGGCCGGCGGCGTGGGGCGTTTGGTATTCGGGCAGCGGGTGGCCCGAGTGGTTGATGACGGAAATTTGCATGCGCAAAAAATAAAAACGGTGCCGAAGTGCGGCAAAGATAGAGGGCGGACCAAGCCACCGGCGGCACTAGGCCGGCTTGGCCGTCAGCGCCGGGCGCGGGCGCTCCACCACATACAGCGCGGCTAGAAACAGCACCGTCAGGCCCGCGTGCCAAGCGTGGCGCGCCCACCAGTCGGCCGGCACTATCCACTGGCCCAGCGCCACCAGCACCACGGCAAACAACAGCCACAGCCCCAGCCGCAGCGCCGGGTACGGCACCGGGAAGTGCTGCTCGCCCAGCCGCCAGCACAGCACGGCCATCATGAAATAACACGCCAGCGTGGCCAGGGCCGAGCCCATATAGCCCAGCACCGGAATCAACAGGAAGTTGAGTACGATGGTGAGCACTGCGCCGCCCGCGCCGATGTAGGTGCCATAGTAGGTCTTGTCGGTTAGCTTAAACCACACCGACAGGTTGTAGTACACGCCCAGAAACAGGTTGGCCAGCAACAATACAGGCACCACCGCCAAGCCCTGCAGGTACTCCGGCCGCTTCAGAAACTGCCCGGCAATGTCCTCCACATTCAGACTGATGCCCACAAAAATCACGGCGCAGCACAGCGTAAACCACTTCAGGATAAGCGCAAACGTGGCGGGCGAATTCTTTTCCGTGCTTTGGGAAAAGAAAAACGGCTCAGCCGCGTAGCGGAATGCCTGAATGACCAGCTGCATAAAAATGCTCAGCTTGTAGCACGCCCCGTAGATGCCCACCGCCGTGAGGCTGCTTTGGCCGGGGTAGAAATTATCGGGTAGCCATTTGGGCAGCAGGATGCGGTCCAACGTCTCGTTCACCATACCGGCCAGGCCCATCAGCATCAGCGGGAAAGCATATTGCAGCAGCGGCTTCAAGAAGCTCAGATTCAGCCGGAAGCGAAAGTCCAGCAGCTCGCGGCCCAGCAGCAGCAGCGTAAGGCCGCTGGCCACCAGGTTGCTCAGAAACAC
This sequence comes from Hymenobacter convexus, assembly GCF_030580955.1. GTDB lineage: Bacteria > Bacteroidota > Bacteroidia > Cytophagales > Hymenobacteraceae > Hymenobacter. The sequence goes on from NZ_JAUQON010000002.1 coordinate 58,999, forward strand.
GTAGCCTACGCCCATCGTGGGGTCGTACACCCGCGCCACCAGCGGCTGCAAGGCGGGCAGCCACTTGCCGCTCATCACGGCCGGGCACAACACAATAAAAAACAAGTTCAGCGCTACATTTACCACAATGCCCGCCAGCTTGATGCCGGCAAACTTGCGCGCCTTGTTCTCCAGCCGCAGCCGCGCAAATGGTATGGCCGACAACGCATCCAGCCCCAAAATCAGGGCCACCCAGTAAGCGTACTCCTCGTGGCCCGGCGGAATCTCCAGCAGCGCCAGCAGTGGCCGGGCCAGCAGCATCAGCAGCACCGTGAGGCCGGCTGTGCTCAGCAGCAGCAAACTCAGTACCCGGTCATACAAGTCTTTACGGTCGGTTCCCGCGCGGTTGGCGAAGCGGAAATACGTGGTTTCCATCCCGTAGGTGAATACCACGTTCAGAAACGATACGTAGGCGTACAGCCCCGTCACCACGCCGTACTCAGCCGGCGCAAACGCCGCGGTGTAGAACGGCACCAGCAAATACGTGAGCACGCGGCCCACAATGCTGCTCACGCCATACACGGCCGTCTGCGACGCTAATCTTTTGGCTACACTCATTCTTTGCTATTGAAGCACATTGTGGAAGCAGTCTGTCATCCTGAGCGCAGCGAAGGACCTTATCACGGCTGAACTAAAGCTGTTCGAGCGTGATAAGGTCCCTCGCTGCGCTCAGGATGACAGACGAGAACTACTCAACACTATTTACCCGTGAACACCGCCGCCCGCTTTTCCACAAATGCCGTGGTGCCTTCCTTAAAGTCCTCGCTGTCGAAAGCCCGGCCAAAGGCTTCAGCCTCCGCCTTGTAGCCGTCGGCGCCTTTGGCGTAATGCGCGTTCACGCACTCCAGCACCATGCCCACGGCCAGCGGCGCCTTGCTCAGAATCTTGCCCAGCAGTTGCTGGCAGAAGGGCAGCAGCTCTGCCTGCGGCACCACATGGTTCACCAAACCCAGGCGCAAAGCCTCGTCGGCTTTCACCATATCGGCTGTCAGCAGCAGTTCAATGGCCTTGCCTTTGCCGATGAGCTGAGGCAGGCGCTGCGTGCCGCCGTAGCCGGGCAGCAAGCCCAGGTTCACCTCGGGCTGCCCGAAACGGGCGTTATCCGAGGCCACGCGCATGTGGCAGGCCATGGCCAGTTCGCAGCCGCCGCCCAGCGCGAAGCCGTTCACGGCCGCCACCACGGGCTTGGTGCTGTCCTCGATGCGGCAAAAGGCCTCCTGGCCGCGCTCGGCGGCGCGGGTGGCCTGCGCGGGCGTGAGAGCGGCCAGCTCGGCAATGTCGGCCCCGGCCACGAAGGCCTTCTCGCCGCTGCCCGTAATGATGATGCCGCGCACGGCGGGCTCGTTCAGCGCCTGCTGCACCGCCGCATCGATGTCGGCAATGGTGGCCGCGTTCAGCGCGTTGAGCTTGCTGGGGCGGTTGATGGTGAGGGTGAGGATGCCGCTGGCGGCGTCGAGGTCGTAGAGCAGGTTTTCGAACGAAGCAGACATAACGAAAAGAAGGCGGGTTTGACTTAGCCCCGCCAAAGATAGGGCCCCGCGCTGCTGGGGCTGGTCGGGCATGCGCCGGGGTTGAACGCCATTTCCCCCCGACCCGCCGAAACCGACTCTTAACTACCTTCTAAAATAATCACCTTTGCCACTGTAATACCGCTATGTATTTGTTTTTAAACAAGTAGCTTTAGCGCAAACTCTTTTTTCACCCTTTAATACCTGATTGCTATGGGCTTCGTCTCCGAATTCAAGGAATTTATCGCCAAGGGCAATGTGCTCGACCTCGCCGTGGGTGTCATCATCGGCGCGGCCTTTGGCAAAATCGTCACTTCCCTCACCGACGACATCATCATGCCCATCGTGGGCCTGGCCCTCGGCAAAGTCGACTTCGCCAACCTCTTCGTGGCCATGAACGGCCAGCACTACGCCACCATCGAAGAAGCCAAGAAAGCCGGCGTGGGCACGCTCAACTACGGCCTGTTCCTCAACGCCGTCATCAATTTCCTCATCATCGCCTTCATCGTTTTCCTGATTGTGAAAGGCGCCAACAGCATCCGCAAGAAGCCGACCGAAGTCGTGGTTGCCCCCGCTACCCCGCCGCCCCCCACCACCGACCAGCAGCTGCTCATGGAAATCCGCGACTCGCTGCGCGCCGGCCGCGCCTAGCGAAAACAGTTAGTCCGTTCACCCAGAAAAAACCGCTGTCCACCGAGTTGTGGGCAGCGGTTTTTATATTTTTAGCTCAAGCAGCGGTTTTATATGTAGCCGGTAATTGGTCGATTCAAAATAAGTTGCGAACTTAGGGGCGACCTAACGACCTGATGCACAAAATTGCATCATTCAGTGAACCACCCTTTGCTCACCGTCGTTAGGTCGCAACTTCCCTCCACCCCTTCCTTCACCTGTTATGAAATTCTTCTTTGCTGCCGCGCTGCTCAGCGGGCTAAGTTTCGGTGCGACCTCCGTCGCCCACGCCCAAACCGGGCCCGCTTTCCCCACCGCCGGCCAGGGCAGCAGCGAAGCCAACGCGCGCAGCACCTCGGGCACCAACGCCCAGGAACTGGCCCGCAACCAGCGCCGCGCCGCCATGACGCCCGACGAAATCAAGCGCGACCAGCAGCTTGAGCTCCTCGAAGCCCGCACTGGCAACACCAGCTTCGGCCGCAACGGCAGCCCCGAGCGCCAGTTCGACTCCAACCGCAGCGGCGGCGGTTTCATGGTGAAAAAGTTCAAGGCCAAAGCTGGCAAACCCGGCTACATGGAGCAGAAGCGCGGCCAGACCCACGCCATTGGCGGCGCCAACCCTGCTGGTAAGCCCCTAGTGCACAAACACAAAACCAAGCATAGGTTTTTGTTTTTCTAAAACTCGAATCACCCAGAAACGAAAGCCCCGGCTGCACCATGTAGTCGGGGCTTTCGTTTATTTATCGTTTATTTATATCCGCTACTTGAGGTTTCAGGTAGCAATGGCTCATTATTTAGCCGACAATTAATCGTGAAGCAATTGGCCCCAAAATAAAGCCCCGACTGCGTAATGCAGTCGGGGCTTTTTCACCTTTGCAGGTTGCGCTTGCCTTACAGCGTACGCTTGATTTCCTTTTCTTCGAAGCCTTCGATGTTATCGCCTTCCTGCAGCTCGTTGAAGCCTTTGATGGAGATACCACATTCGTAACCCTGGCGCACCTCGCTCACGTCGTCTTTGAAACGCTTGAGGTCCTGGATGTCGCCGGTGTGCATCACGATGCCGTCGCGCACCACCCGAACTTTCGTCTTACGGGTCAGCGTGCCCTCCGTCATCATACAGCCGGCAATGGTGCCCACTTTGGTAATGTTGAACACCTGGCGAACCTCGGCGTTGGCCACCACCACTTCCTGCACCGTCGGGGCCAGCATGCCTTCCATGGCATCCTTCACCTCGTTGATGGCATTGTAAATGATGGAGTACAGACGGATGTCAATCTGCTCGTTCTCGGCCAGCTTACGGGCGCTCTGCGAGGGCCGCACCTGGAAGCCGATGATGATGGCGTCGGAAGCCGAAGCCAGCAACACGTCGCTTTCTGAGATGGCGCCCACCCCTTTCGAGAGGATGTTCACCTTCACTTCCGGCGTGCTCAGCTTGAGCAGCGAGTCAGAAAGTGCTTCCACCGAACCGTCCACGTCGCCCTTCACTAGAATGTTGAGTTCCTTGAACGAACCGATAGCCAAGCGGCGACCAATTTCGTCCAGCGTGATGTGCTTCTTGGTCCGGATGGTTTGTTCGCGGGCCAACTGCAGACGCTGGGTAGCAATCTCGCGGGCTTCGCGCTCCGTCTCCATCACCTGGAGGCGGTCGCCGGCCTGCGGGGCACCGGTAAGACCGAGCACCTGCACCGGCGTAGCGGGTGGCGCGGTCTTCATTTTCTTGCCGCGATGGTCGGTCATGGCCTTCACGCGGCCGAAGTGCGGGCCGGCAAGGATGATGTCGCCCACGTTCAGCGTGCCGGTTTGCACCAGCACAGTGGTCACGTAGCCGCGGCCTTTGTCGAGCGAAGCTTCAATCACGGTACCGATGGCGCCACGGTCAGGGTTGGCTTTCAGGTCGAGCAATTCGGCCTCCAGCAGCACCTTTTCCAACAGGTCGTCAATACCAATGCCCGATTTGGCCGAAACCTCTTGGCTCTGGTATTTGCCACCCCACTCTTCCACCAGAATGTTAATCTGGGAAAGCTCCTCACGGATTTTCTCGGGGTTGGCCGCCGGTTTGTCAATCTTGTTGAGGGCGATGATAATCGGTACCCCAGCAGCCTGCGCGTGGTTGATGGCTTCCTTCGTCTGCGGCATCACCGAGTCGTCGGCGGCTACCACGATGATGGCGATGTCCGTCACCTTGGCACCACGGGCACGCATAGCCGTAAAGGCTTCGTGACCAGGCGTATCAAGGAAAGTAATGGGCTGACCCGATTTGGTCCGCACCTCGTAGGCACCAATGTGCTGCGTGATGCCACCGGCTTCGCCTTTGGCCACACTCGCATCACGGATGTAGTCAAGCAGCGACGTTTTGCCGTGGTCGACGTGGCCCATGATGGTGACGATGGGGGCGCGGGGCTTGAGGTCTTCCTCAGCATCGCCGGCATCTACATCAATCTCCTCTTCTTCCGCCGACAGGAATTCCACGTCAAAGCCAAATTCATCGGCAATCACGGTAATGGCCTCGGCATCAAGACGCTGGTTGATGGACACGAACATGCCCATACCCAGGCACACCTTGATAACCTCGTTCACGTTCACGTCCATCAGCGAAGCCAAGTCATTGGCCGAGATGAATTCGGTGAGCTTGAGGGTCTTGGCGTCGAGCTCGTTCTGTGCGCGCAGGGCCTCGCGGTCCTCCGCCAGCATGCTCCGCTTATCGCGGCGATACTTGGCGCGGTTGGCCTGGCCGGTGGCTTTGTTGCCGCCGAGCTTGGCCAGCGTGGCCTTAATCTGCTCCTGAATTTGCTTTTCAGCCTGTTCGGGCGTGAGTGCGGGTGCATTCGGCTTCGGAGCCGACTGACCGGGACGCTGACCGGGACCGCCCGGGCGGTTGCCACCCTGGCCGGGGCCACCACCGGGCCGGTTGCCCTGGTAGCCGCCACCACCCTGGCCACCGGCCGGACGGTTGCCCTGGTAGCCAGGGCTGGGCGGCGACGTGGTGCTGCCGGGAGGGCCGGGCAGACGCGTGCGTTTCTTCTGGCCAGGGCCAGCGGGCAAGCCACGCTTGCTCACGTCCGACGAGGCAATGGGGCGAGGGCCACGGCCACCTGGCCCACGCCGGTCATTGTTCAGCGACGACAAGTCGATTTTGCCGAGCACCGTGAGGCCCTTCAGCGTGTCCGACTTGGCTACGATGGTGCTAGTGTCTTCCGGCGCCGCAGCTTCGGGCGTTGCGGGAGCAGCAGCGGGAGGCGCAGCAGCAACCGGAGTGGCTGGCGCGGCGGCCACTGGCGCAGCCGGAGCAGGCGTGGGGGCCGGAACGGCGGGCTGGGGAGCCGGCGTCGGTTCGGCTTTGGCCACGGGCTGAGGCGCTACGGGAGCGGGTGCTTCCACCTTGGGCGGCGCGGGGGCTTCTACCTTGGGTGCAACCGGTGCGGGAGCAGGCGTTGGGGCTGGCGTCGGAGCTACCGGGGCAGCGGCGGCCGGAGCCGGAGCGGCAACGGGTGCGGCCGGACGGGGCGGCACCACGCGGCCACGGCTGTCCAACTCGATTTTACCCAGCACTTTCAGGCCGGGCGCCGAGGGGGTTTCAGCAGCGGGCGTGGGCGCTGGAGCGGGAGCCGCCGGAGCTACGGGCGCAGGGGCCGGAGCAGCAGCAACTGGCGCGGCAGCTACCGGAGCCACGGGCGCAGCCGGAGCAACCGGCTTGGGCGCAGGTGCCGGAGCAGCCTGCACAGGGCGCGGAGCCGGGGCAGCGGGCTTGGGGGCCGCTTCAAGGTCGCTCTGGCGCTTCGCCTGGATGACCTTCTGGGCCTCCTGACGGTCGTGAGCTGAGGCTGCAAATTCCTTTTCAAGCGAGGCCACTTGCTCACCGGTGAGCTTCGTAGTCGGCTTGTTTTCTACTTGTATGCCTTTTTTGGCCAGGGCCTCGACCACCCTGTCCATACCAATGTTCAGGTCTTTGGCCGCCTGTTGTAGCCGTTTCGGGGTTGCTTCCGCCATTCTATCTGTTACTCGCGTACGATACGCTTCTAAGTGCAAAGGTATTACATTAAATCTTGCCAGCAGGGCGCAAACCGCACCTACTGGCGCGATTTGTTACCCTTGCCGTACCGGCCGCGGGGCCGTCATTGGGCTGGCTCGGCGGGAGAGCCTTCGCCCGCTTCCTCAGTCGTGGTGTTGTTTTCGGTGTCCAGCACCGAGTGCTCGGCCGCTGTAGCAGTGGCCGAAGCGTGCGTCACGGCCGCTTCTTCGGTGGCCGAATCATCCGTTTTGCCAGCGGCAACGCGGTTTTTAGCGGCTTCCAAGGAGCTTTCGTCCAGGTCTTCGTCGTCGGCAAATTCTTGGCGGATGATGCGGTACACATCGTCCACCATTTCTTCTTCGAGCTCCGTGCGGCGCACGATGTCGTCTTTCTTCACCGCCAATACGGCGCGGCCGGTGTCCAGACCGATTTTTTTCAATTCGGCCAATACCCAGGGCTCGATTTCGTCCTGGAACTCGTCCAGCGAAATGTCCTCTTCGTAGTCGATGGCTTCGCGGAAGACGTCGATTTCCATGCCGACGAGGCGGCTGGCCAGCTTAATGTTGGCGCCGCCGCGGCCGATGGCCAGGCTCACCTGGTCGGGCTTCATGAACACGGAAACCCGGCCGTTCTCCTGGTTTATCTTCATAGAACCCACCTTGGCCGGCGATAGTGCCCGCGCAATATAGAGTTCCAGGTTATCGGTGTAGTTGATGATGTCGATGTTCTCGTTTTCGAGCTCGCGCACCACCGGATGGATGCGGCTGCCCTTCATGCCCACGCAGGCGCCCACGGGGTCGATGCGCTCGTCGTAGCTTTCCACGGCCACTTTGGCGCGCTCGCCGGGCTCGCGCACTACGTTTTTGATGGTGATGAGGCCGTCGTAAATCTCGGGCACTTCCAGCTCAAACAAACGCTCGAGGAACGCCGGTGCGGCGCGGGAGAGGATGATTTTCGGTGTGCCGTTAATCACCTCCACACGGTGTACCACGGCGCGCACGGTATCGCCCTTGCGGAACCGGTCCTTGGGGATTTGCTCGCCTTTCGGCATCACCAGCTCGTTGTCGTCCTTGTCCATGATGAGGGCCTCGCGGCTCCACACCTGGTAGACTTCGCCGGTCACGATTTCGCCCACCTGGTCCTTGTATTTCTGGTACAGGTTGTCGCGCTCCAGGTCCTTCACGCGCTGAATCAGCGTTTGGCGGGCCATGAGCACGGCGCGGCGGCCGAAATCCTCCAGCTTCACGCCTTCGGCTACGGATTCGCCTACTTCAAAGTCGGGCTCGATTTTCTGGGCTTCGGCCAGCGGAATTTTGTCGTGGTCCCAGATATCTTCTGAGTTATCGTCCACGATTTCGCGGTTGCGCCAGATTTCGAGGTCGCCGTTATCGGGGTTGATGATGACGTCGAAGTTTTCGTCCTGGTCGTACTTCTTCCGAATCATGGTACGAAACACGTCGTCCAGGATGCTCATCATCGTGGGTCGGTCGATGTTTTTGCTCCGGGCAAATTCGCCGAAGGATTCAATGAGTTCGTGGCTGTTCATAGAGGCAGAACTGTATTTATTTGAAAGAGATAACAACCTTGGCTTCCTTAATGTCCCCGAAGGAATAAAAAGCGGCGGGCAGGGTAGTTTTCTTGGTTTTTTGCTTGATGACTTCCTCGATTTCGACACCCTCGGGGGTGGCGGCGGTGAGGGTGCCGGTTTTCTCGGTGCCGTCGGCCAGCTTCAGGGCCAGCGAGCGGCCGATGTGGCGCGGGTACTGGCGCGGGTCGGTGAGGGGCTGGTCGGCGCCGGGGCTGGTGACTTCCAGCGAGTAGGCGGCGTCTTCGCCGTAGTGCTCGTCGATGCGGCGGCCCAGGCGGCGGCTGATGGTGGCGCAGGACTGGATGGCGAGGCCGTTGGGGCCGTCGAGCGTCACGGTCACTTTGGGCAGCACGGAATCGGACACGGTGAGGCTCACGATGAACAGTTCCTCGTCGCCGATGGCGTCGTGGAGCATTTCCAGCAGCAGGTTGCGGTCGAAGTGCATAAGGGTTGAAACAAGCGGGCAAAAAAAGAGGGGACTGCGCGTCCCCTCTTTATCAGATTGAATACCAACTTCGGGGCAAAGGTACGATAATATGCTGCCGAATGCAAGACAGGGGACGTGGTGACGGCGTGAACGGCGGAACCTCACCCCCGGCCCCGGTTCGCTTGAAGCGCGAAGCCCGTGGAGAGGGGAGCCCGACGGTTTTATATGTTGAGGTAGTAGCGGCAACTTTAGCGGCAATCGGTGTCTTTGGCAAACCTCGGCGGCCGATGCGGAGTTTGCGAGCCGGCGGCCGAACTTCACGGCCGCATTCATCCTCATTTTCAATCTTTAATTCCCATGAAATCTTTCACCATTTTCCGCACGGCTGCTTTCGGCCTGACGCTGGCCCTGACAGGTGCTGTCGCCCACGCCCAGACGATGCCCGCCACCATGCCGGCTCCGGCCAAAGATGCAGCCAAACCCAGCCCGGCCGCCACGGCTACCGGCAAAATCGGCAGCGCCGATGTGACGGTGAACTACAGCAGCCCGGGCGTGAAGGGCCGCACCATTTTCGGCGGGCTGGAAAAGTTCGGTAAGGTGTGGCGCGCTGGGGCCAACGAAGCTACCACTGTGGAATTCAGCAAGGACGTGAAGGTGGAAGGCAAGGCCTTGCCGGCCGGCAAGTACGGCTTCTTCGTAATTCCGGCCGAGACGGGGCCGTGGACGGTGATTTTCAACAAAGTGCCGAACCAGTGGGGCGCCTTCAAGTACGACGAGAAACAGGACGCCCTGCGCGTCATGGTGACGCCCCGCAAAAGCGCTACGCTGACTGAACGGCTGGTGTACGAGGTGAAATCGCCGGGGCTCGTGCTGCGTTGGGAAAACGTGGAAGTGCCGGTGGCTATTAAGTAATTGTTGTTGCCTTTCGATTAGCACGTCATGCTGAGCGCAGCCGAAGCATCTCTACCGCGCAAGTAATATGGTTATGTTGCGCGGTAGAGATGCTTCGGCTGCGCTCAGCATGACGGTCTTGATATCCCCTCTTTAGCGGCGCGTACTTTTGACGCCGTTCTCAACCTGACATCTCATGGAATACAAGCTCACCCAATACAGCCACGGCGCGGGCTGCGGCTGCAAAATCGCGCCGGCCGTGCTCGACCAGATGCTGCACACCAGCATTGCCCAGCCCCAGCACCCCAAGCTACTGGTGGGCAACGCCAGCCGCGACGATGCGGCCGTGTACGATATCGGCGGGGGCCAGGCGGTGATTTCGACCACCGACTTTTTCATGCCCATCGTGGACGATGCGTATGATTTCGGGCGCATTGCTTCGGCTAATGCCATTTCCGACGTTTACGCCATGGGCGGACGGCCGCTGCTGGCCATTGCGGTGCTGGGCTGGCCGGTGGACAAGCTGCCGCCCGAAGTGGCGCGCCGCGTGCTGGAAGGCGCCCGCAGCATTTGTGCCGAAGCAGGGATTCCGCTGGCCGGTGGGCATAGCATCGACTCGCCGGAACCCATTTTCGGGCTGGCCGTGACGGGCATGGTCGACATCAAAGACCTGAAGCAGAACGACACGGCCACGGCCGGCTCGGAGCTATTTCTGACTAAGCCGCTGGGCGTAGGCATTATGACCACGGCGCAGAAAAAAGGCCTGCTGCGCGATGAGGACGCCAGCATTGCGCCGGCCCAGATGATGCAACTCAATAAAATCGGGGCCGAGCTGAGCAAGTTGTCCGCCGTGACGGCCCTGACCGACGTAACCGGTTTCGGCCTGCTGGGCCACCTGGCCGAGGTGTGCGAAGGCAGCCACCTCACGGCCGAAATCGACTTCACGAAAGTGCCCCGCATCGCGGCAGCGGAGTCTTATTTGAAGCAGGGTAGCGTGCCCGGCGGCACCGGCCGCAACTGGGCCAGCTACGGCCACAAAATCGGGTCGGTGACGGACGAGCAGCGTGCCTGGCTCTGCGACCCGCAGACGTCGGGCGGCCTGCTGGTGTGCGTGGAGCCCGGCGGGCGGGCGGCGGTGCTGGACGTATTTGAGCGGCACGGGCTGGCGCTGGAAAGCTTCGGCCACCTGCGCGAGCATGCGGAGGGCGAGGCCTGGGTGCAGGTGAGCGCCTAACGTCGGTTTTGCTGGATGAAGACCTCCTTTTTCCGCCCGCTGCTGGAGGCGGCCGTAGTGCTGCTGCTGGTACTGGGCGCGGCGCGCTGGGTGAGCGGACTGTTTTCGAAGCGCACGCAGGTATACCGCGCCACGGCGGCGCGGCAGCTGCGGCTGGTGTTTTGGCCGCTGCTGGCGCTGGGCGCGGGCCTGAGTGTGCTGCCTGCCGTGGCCATGGGCGAGGGGCCGACCAGTGCTTTTGAGTGGGGACTGACGGGCGGCTTCCTGCTCTTCACGCTGCTGCTGAGCGGCCCGGCGCTGCTGCTGCACCTGCGCTACTGGGCCCGGAACCACGAAACCACGTTGGTTTTTCAGCCCATTGAAAACCGCTTTGAAGTGTACGAAGCGGGCCTGCGCCTGCCCTTTGCCCGGCGCGACTTAGCCCGCATCGAGCGGGTGACGTGCCGGGCGCGCCGCACCTTCTGGGCGAAATACGACTACCTGCGGCTGCACCTCGTGGATGGCCGCGTCATCGTCCTCACCTCACTGCTCACGGAACTGGAGCCGCTGATGGGCTTTCTGCGGAGCGTGCCCACGGAGCGGCGTATGACAGCGTGGTGCTGGGTGTAGTAGAGGGTTGATTCTCACAAGTTGTCTCTCATCCTGAGCGCAGCAAAGGACCTTATTACTCCAGGACGGTTTCTGTTCGCCAGTGACAAGGCCCTTCGCTGCGCTCAGGATGACAGTTCCGCCCCATGCCCCCGCCTCTACTTCCGCTTATACAAACCCGGGGTTGCCGTAGGCTCATACGGGCCGAATACGCCGGGCAGCAACTGCTTGAGGCGCGGCACGTGCCGGCCCTGGTCGAGGAGGTAGGCGGGCGGGTTTTCGCCCATTTTCTGGGCTACGCGCACCACGGCGGCATACTCGTTGAGGTGGCCGAAATCGGCTTGCGAGAGCGACCAGTCGAGGTAGGGCGTGGCGGGGTGGTTGTAGAAATAGGCGCGGTCGTCGGGGCCGAGGATGAGCAGGGTCTGGCCGCGCAGGGCGGCGTAGCGCGGGTCGGGGGCGAGGCCGAAGCGGCTTTCGGCGGGCATGTGCAGCAGGGCTTCGAGGCGCGGCACGTGGGCCCGGTAGCGCAGCACCACCGCCGCGTTGATGATGAGCAGCAGCAGCAGCTCCTGTAACAGCGGGCGGGGGCTACGCTGCCACAAAAACAGGCTAAAGTAGCCCAGCGGCGTGAGCAGCAGCACCAGCACGCCCGGCGCCGTGCCGCGCTCCACGGCCGCCGTAGCAATGGCTACCAGCAGCCACACCAGCATCAGCTGCCGGAACTTGGCCTGAAACACCAGCCCCAGCGACGTGCCCAGTGACCGCAGCAGCGCCAGCGCCAGCACCACGCCCGGCACGATGAGCAGACGCAGCTGCAGGCCCGCCGGCAGTCCGCTGGCAATCAAATCAGTCAGCCCCGGCTGCAAGTGGAACTGCACAAACCCCGGCAGCGCCCCGATATAAAAGAAGAATGTGGCCACCAGCGCGTACGGAAAGAAAAACCCGCACAGCAGCAGCAAGGAGCTCCGAAAGGAATTCGCCGCAAAAATGACCACCGCAAACAAGCCCACCACCAAAAACAAGGCCAGCGGCAGGTAGCACAGCGCCCCCAGCCCAATCAGAAAGCCGGCCCGAAACAGGCGGCGGTTGTCATAGCCCTCGCGCGAAGTGGGCAGCAGCGCGCTCAGGGCAAATACCACGAACGTGTTGCCGAGCAGCAGCGGCGACAATGCATCTAAATCGGTGCTGACGCTGCCCAGCAGCAGGTAGGTTAGGGCGGCCACGTAGCCGCGCTCGGGGTGCACGTCATAGCGGTTGAACACGAGGTTGAGCCGCAGCGCCTGCACTAGCAGCAGCCCCAGCGCCACCACCCGGTAGAGCCACACCGGCCGGGCCAGCACGGCATCGAGCCCGCCAAAGAAGGCGGCGGCCAGCGGCGCGGTACCGTCGTAAAGGTCGCGGTAGGGCATGGCGCCGCCGTGCAGGCGCTCGCCCACCAGCAGGGCGCGCAGCTCGGCGGCCGTCACGGGCAGGCCGGCCCACAGCAGGGGCAGGCGCAGGGCCAGCACCAGTATCAGCAGGGCCAGCAGTTGGGCGGGCAGGGAGCTTTTGAAAAAGCGTAGCAAAGGGACGTGGTGAGGAAAGAGCCGGCAAAGGTATTGGCTACGAGAACTCCCCTTTCATGTCGCCTTATTTCCCTTGCCGCCCGAATCGTACCTTTGCCCTTTATTATGGAAAGCAAACGACAACAGAAAATGGCCAGCCTGCTCCAGCAGGAGTTGGCCGCCGTGCTCCAGCGCGACCTGCCGCACCTCTTCGGGGGTGGGCTGGCGCCCAGCATCAGCACCGTGAAAGTGACGCCCGACCTGGGCCAGGCCCGCGTGTACCTCAGCCTGCTGCTGGGCAACAACGCCACCGACCGCCTCGAAATTATCAAGGACAACGCCAAGGAAATCCGCCACGCCCTGGCCAAGCGCATCCGCCAAACGGCCCGCGTGGTGCCCGAGCTCATCTTCTTCCACGACGACAGCGCCGCCTACGCCGCCCACATGGACCAGGTGCTCGGCACGCTGCACATCCCCCCCGCGCCCAAAGACGACGAAGGCGAGGACGACGACAAACCGGCCCGCCCGCGCCTCTTTAATTAGGGTATGCGGGTCAGGAGGTGTGAGGGCAGGAGTTATCAGCACTTCTCTCTTTTGCCCCTCCTGCCCTCCTGCCCTCCTACCCTCATACCCTGCCTCCCCTCCCTTGTACTACGACCCGATTAAGAAGACGCTCGGCGATGTTTTTAACCGCACGCCGTGGCTGCGCCGCCTGTTTTACCACCTGCTCGACCTCTTGCTGCTGCGCACCTGGCACGTGCACCGCGAGCTGCGCCGTTGGGCCAAGGGCCGCACCCAGGAGCCGCTGAACATTCTGGACGCTGGCTCCGGCTACGGCCAGTATACTTACTGGATGAGCGGCCTGAGCGATAAGTGGAATATCCTGGCCGTGGACGTGAAGGAAGACCAGGTAGCCGACTCGAACGCCTTTTTCCGTCAGATTGGAAGGAAAAACGTGCAGTTTGCCGTGCAGGATTTGGTGCTCTACCAAGAGCCCAATTCGTTCGATTTGGCGCTGTCCGTTGACGTGATGGAGCACATTCTGGAAGACGTGGAGGTGTTTCGCAACATCCACGCTTCGCTGAAAGACGGCGGCATGCTCCTGATTTCGACCCCCAGCGACCAGGGCGGCTCCGACGTGCACGACGACGGCGAAACCAGCTTCATAGAGGAGCACGTGCGCGACGGCTACAACATCCGCGAAATCCAGCAGAAGCTCAGCACCGCCGGTTTCGAGCGCGTGGAGGCCCGCTACTCCTACGGCGAGCCCGGCCAGATTTCGTGGCGCCTGAGCATGAAATACCCGATATTGATGCTCGGCAAGTCGCGCCTCTTCTTCATCATCTTGCCTTTTTATTACCTCATCACCTTCCCGTTCTGCCTGCTGCTCAACTGGCTGGATGCCCGTACCGTGCACGATTCCGGCACGGGCCTCATTGTGAAGGCCTGGAAATAGCGCCAACGCGCCGGGGCCGGCCAGCGTTAGCCGGTTTTCAATAGTTTTACCCGAACTTGCCTCCTCCCAAACGGCCCGCCTTTCTGCCCGCTAACCCCCATTCGTGAGAGTACCCCTCCTCATTGCCCGGCGCTACTTCCGCTCGAAGAACAAGCGCAACATCATCACCATCATTTCCAACATTTCGATGATTGGCGTGGCGGTGGGCACCATGGCGCTCATTATTGTGCTGTCGGTGTTCAACGGGCTGGAGGATTTGGTGCGCACGCTCTACGGCAAATCGGACCCCAACCTGGTCATCTCGGCCACCAAAGGCAAAGCCTTCCCGGTAGACCGCACTTTCCTGGTGAAGCTGGAAAACACGCCCGGCGTAGCTCTGCTCACCGAAGTAATCGAGGACAACGCCCTGCTGCAATACCACGACCGCCAGATGGTGGTAAAAATGCGCGGCCTCTCGGACAACTACTTCGGCCAAAGCCAGATTGACGCCAACATCCGCGAAGGCGACCACCGCCTGCGCCGCGACAGCCTGGAGCTGGCCCTCGTCGGCGCCGGCGTGCAGCACGAGCTCAGCATCACGCTCAACAACCGGCTGGCGCCTATGCGCCTGCTTTACCCGCGCAACACGCCCGGCAAAAAAGCCCTCAGCACCGACCCCAGCAAGGCTTTCAACGAGGAAGACCTCATTGCCGGCGGCGTGTTCCTTATCGAGCAGCACATCGACGACAGCTACATTTTCGTGCCGCTCGAATTTGCCCAGCGCCTGCTCAACTACGGCAACCGCCGCACGGCCTTGTATGTGAAAGTGGGCCAGAGCTTCGAGATTGAGCAGGTGAAAAACCAGCTCCGCAAGCAGCTCGGCCCCGCCTTCAAAGTGCAGGATTCGGATGAGCAGCACGTGAGCTTGTTCAAGGCCATCAAAGTGGAGAAGCTGTTCGTCTTCATCACCTTCACGCTTATTCTGCTCATCGCCTCGCTCAACATCTTTTTCTCGCTCTCGATGCTGGTCATCGACAAGAAAAAGGACATTGCGGTGCTGCTGGCAATGGGCGCCAGCCAAAAAACGGTGCGCCGCACCTTCCTCTACGTGGGCGCCATTGTGGCGCTGGTGGGCGCGGCCACGGGCCTCGTGCTGGGCGTCACGCTGTGCTGGCTGCAGCAGCGCTTCGGTTTCGTGAGCATGGGCATGGCCACGAGCGTGGTGGACGCTTACCCGGTAAAAATGCAGGCATCGGACATCATTTTCACCTGCATGTCCATCATTCTCATCACGCTGGCCGTGAGCATCCGGCCCGCGCTGAATGCCAGCCGCCTAGACGTGCGCGAGAATTTATAGCCCCGGCGACATCCCAGCGGCCTTTCAGCCGTAAGCGCTAAGCCCGCCCTCCAGGCGCCAAGCTCCGCCGTGCATATTTCCGCTTTCGGCCCTACCTTGCGCCTTCCGCGTGCCCGGCTATGAAAGTATCTACCGCAGAACCGTTTCAAATCGTTTACTCGCTCTTCGAGCACGAGTTCCTCGGCCATTTATTTGCGGCCTACGTGGTGCAGCTCGGCCCGCGGGGTCAGCTCACGCTGCAGCACCAGACCGTATCGGGCAAGAATGCCCACGAGTTTGCCGCCGGTCTCGACGCCACCGACTTTGAGCTCGTCGAGCTCTGCGACCAGATTCAGCAGGAAGCCGTGGTGAAGGAATTCTGGCCCCGAAAAATTGCAACGGCCGAGTTTTTCCTCAAGACTTACAACGCCGAAAAAGGCGACAAGCCGCTGCAGGAAGCCATTTCCCGGCACGTGCAGGCGCGCATGGCGGCCATTCTGGCCCGGCTTTCGGGCAAGTGCGTGTTCATCATGGGCCGCGATGGCGAGCCCACCTGGAAGGAAATCGGATTGGCGCCGGCCAAGGCGTCTATCCTGTTCCACTTTCGGCGCAACGAAGAAGGCACGCACTACTTCCCTACCATTCAGTACCAGGGGCAGAAGCTTGATTTTCAATACAAAGATGCCGTGCTGGTGTGCCTGCAGCCCGCTTGGCTGCTGCTGAACGACCTGCTTTATTCTTTCCGCACCGAGGTAGATGGCAAAAAGCTGCTGCCGTTTCTGAAGAAGAAATTTATTGTGGTGCCGCGCAACGTAGAGGAAAGCTATTTCCAAAAGTTTGTGGCGCCGCTCATGGAGTCGTTTGAGGTGCACGCCCGCGGCTTCGACATTCGCTCGGAGCGCTACGTGGCCCGCCCGCGCCTCACGTTCAGCGACACTATTCCGGCGCCGCCCGTACCCGAAGCGCCTGTGCGCCCACCCGGGCCGCCGCGCCGGGGCCGCATCCCGCTGCCCAAGCCCATCGCGCCCTTGCTTACCGGCGCCGAAACCGAGCAGATTCACTTCGAGCTGAGCTTCCGCTACGGCCCGCACCTGATGCCGCTCGGCACCAGCAAACCTGTGAGCGTGCACCTCGAAAAAACGGCCGACAGCTACGTGTTCCACCGCTTGCTGCGCAACCCCGAGCAGGAACAAGCCACGGTGGAAGAGCTGCGCGCCCGCCAGCTCACCGTCGAAAACGGCCACGCCATCCTGCCTAAGAGCGAAGCCTTCAAGTGGTTGCACGATAATTCCCCTGCGCTTACCGAGTTGGGCTACACCGTGGAAGCCGCCGATTCGGCCACCAAAAGCTATTTCATCGGGCCTACCAGCGTGCACGTGGGCATTCAGGAAGCCGGCGACTGGTTTGATGTGCGCGGCACGGTGCGCTTCGGCGACATTGAGGTGCCGTTTATCCGGCTGCGCGGGCACATTCTGCAACGCCGCCGCGAATTCAAGCTGCCCAACGGCCAGATTGCCATCATCCCGGAAGAGTGGTTTACGGACTACCTGGAGCTGTTTGCCTTTGGCGAAGAGACGGAGGAAGGCCTGAACCTGCGCCGCCACCACCTGGCGTTAGTGGCTGATTTGCAGAGCAACGAGCTGGCCACCGTGCGCATGGGCCGCAAGCTGGAGAAGCTGCGCGACTTCGCCGAGGTGGAGGACCACCCGTTGCCGCTGGGCTTCCAGGGCGAGCTGCGCCCCTACCAGAAGGCCGGCTACAACTGGCTGCGCTTCGTGCAGGACTTCCACTTCGGCGGCTGCCTGGCCGACGATATGGGGCTTGGCAAAACCATTCAGACGCTGGCCATGCTGCAGCACCGCCACGAAAGCGGCGAAAACCAAGGCGCGGCGTCGCTGCTGGTGCTACCCACGTCGCTGGTATTTAACTGGTTGGCCGAGGCGGAGAAATTCACGCCCGACCTGCGCATCTTAGCCTATACGGGCACGTACCGCGATAAAAACCCTGACCGGTTTGCCGACTACGACGTGGTGATGACCAGCTACGGCATCGTACGTCTCGACACCGAATTGTTGGCCAGCTACAAGTTCGACTACGTGATTCTGGACGAGTCGCAGGCCATCAAAAACCCATCGAGCACTACCTCGCAGGCGGTGCGGCAGCTGCGCTCCAAGCACCGGCTCATCCTCACGGGCACGCCGGTGGAAAACAGCACGATGGACCTGTGGTCGCAGATGTCGTTCATCAACCCCGGCCTGCTGGGCACGCAGGCGTTTTTCCGCAAGGAATTTCTCAAGCCCATTGAGAAGCATCAGGACGAAGGCCGCACCCGGCGCCTGCATGCACTCATCAAACCGTTCATTCTGCGCCGGCATAAGGCGCAGGTGGCAAAGGAGTTGCCCGCGAAAACCGAACAGCTCAGCTACTGCCCCATGACGGAGGAGCAGGCCCACGCTTACGAGGAAACCAAGAGCTTCTACCGCAATAAAATCCTGCAGAACCTGGATGAGCACGGCCCGGCCAGCACGCAGTTTTTGCTGTTGCAGGGCCTCACGCGCCTGCGCCAGATTGCCAACCACCCGCGCCTGGCCGACGAGAATTACACCGGCGAGTCAGGCAAGCTGCGCGAGGTGCTGCGCATGATTCGCAACGTGGTGGCCGAAGGACACAAGGTATTGGTATTTAGCCAGTTTGTGCAACACCTGGCGTTGGTGCGGGCGGCGCTTGATGAGCGGCAGCTGGAATATGCTTACCTCGACGGCGCCACCCGCGACCGGCCCGCCGAGGTGGCCCGCTTCCAGAACGACGAAGACTTGAAAATCTTCCTCATCAGCCTGAAAGCCGGCGGCGTGGGCCTCAACCTCACCGCCGCCGACTACGTCTTCATCCTCGACCCGTGGTGGAACCCCGCCGTGGAAGCCCAGGCCGTGGACCGCGCCCACCGCATTGGCCAGCTCCGGCCGGTGTTTACCTACAAATTCATCTCGCAGGGCACGGTGGAAGAGAAAATTCTTGCCTTGCAGCGCCGCAAGCTGGCGCTGGTGAGCGAGCTGATTGCGACGGACGAAGCGGTGATTAAGCACCTCACCCGGGCCGACATCGAGGAGCTGCTGGGATAAAGAATTACGGGCCCGCATCATCTCCTAGAGCCAAAGCAGTTGTTTTTCTACATACAGTTTTGAAGACAAGGCATTTGCTCATCCTTTCGCGTTTTCTCACGACCATGACCGGTAGAAAACCTGCACCTTTCGGCCTTATTTCAAACAGTCAAAATCAAGGATTTTATTTAACCATTCTGGTTTCTGGTTTAAATTTTCCATATTTGTTCCCTGATTTTTATTTGTCAGCTGGCTCTTAATCAACTCCACTCATGAAATGCGTTGACTTCTCGCCACATTGGTCGCGATTAGTCCTTGTCATGGGGATGGCATTAGCCGGGCAGTACGCGAGGGCGCAACCCAATCGGCGGCTGCCGGAACAAAAGACGGCATCGCCTTCGCCGGCTCCGGCGCCGTCGAACCAGCTCTCGGCCTTGAAAACGGAAGAAGCCCTGCGCATGCTGCTACGCGCCGATTCGGTGGCGTCGCAACGCCAGCGGGCAAAGCTGGGCCCGGAATCCAGCGGCTTGGTCATCGACCAGACGATTACCAAAATTGGCCACGATTTTTACGACCAGTTTTATAGTCGTTGGGAAGCACCGGCCGGGGTCGATGACTTTACGATAGTGGTGGGAGAAAAGCCCTCCCGCGGCAACAACGCCATTATCACGCTGACGGTCAACGACGAGCAGCTGCTGGAATTTCCTTTGCAGGGCAAGGAGGAAATGATTTCGGATGCTTCCCAGCAAGCCATTGAAATCGCCGCAAGTTCTCTGCAACAGGCCTTCAACCTCAGCCAGCAATTGGAGCGCGGCAATAAACAAGCACTGGAAACATATTAGCCTTCTACTTCCACTTTTCTTTCCCTCACAATGAAATCATTTTTTACGCTTGTGGGCCTGCTGGCCCTTCTGTTATCCGGCCACAGCGTTTGCGCGCAGGACTTTGTGTACGAGCCCAAAAACCCGGCTTTTGGTGGCGGCAACACCTTCAACTACTCTTGGCTTCTCAGCTCAGCCCAGGCCCAGAGCACTATCGTGGACCCGGCCACTAAAACCGCCGCTACCGCTCAGGACCCGCTGGCCAATTTTGCGGCCAGCCTCAACCAGCAGGTGCTGGCCCAGCTGAGCAGCCGCCTGATTGCCAATCAGTTTGGCCAGGGCGCCATCAAACCGGGGAATTATACCGTCGGCACCTACCAGATTCAGATAACGCCTGGCGCGACGGGCATCGGCGTGCAGGTTACCGACACCTCAACCGGCAACCAGACCACCATCACCATTCCCAACGGGTTTTAACCCGCAGCGGCCGCACCCCGCCGAAAATCTTACTCCACCTTTTTTTCTGCTTACATGCTCCTGCGTCGCTTGCTGACTGCCGTAGTGCTCCTGCTATTGGCAGGGCTCGGCGGCTGCGCCTCCTATTTCCATCAAACGTTTATGAACCCCGACCGGGCCCGGCTCGGAGCCGAGGTGAACGGCAATGAGGTGTGGCGCCACCTGCCTCCCGCCCGGCAGCGGGTGGTGGTGGCGGTGTATAAATTCCGGGACCAGACGGGGCAATACAAGCCCCAAGCCAACGGTTCCAGCTTCTCAACGGCCGTGACACAGGGGGCCACCACGGTGCTGCTGCGCGCCCTTGAGGAATCGCAATGGTTTGACCCCATTGAGCGCGAAAACCTGGGCAACCTGCTGAACGAGCGTAAAATCATCCGCTCAACGCGCGACGAATACGCGCAGCAAACCGGCCAGCGCCAGCCCAACTTGCCGCCGCTACTGTTTGCCGGCATCATTCTGGAAGGCGGCATCATCTCCTACGATTCCAATATTCTGACCGGCGGGGCCGGTCTGCGCTACTTCGGGGCCGGCGCCTCGGGCCAGTACCGCCAGGACCGGGTGACGGTGTACCTGCGCGCCATCAGTACCAACACGGGCAAGATTCTCAAGACGGTTTACACGTCCAAAACCATTTTGTCGCAACAGGTCGACGCCAGCCTCTTTCAGTTCGTGGCCTTCAAGCGCCTGCTCGAAACCGAAACCGGCTTCACCTACAACGAGCCCAGCGAGATGGCCGTGAAAGAGGCCATCGAGAAATCGGTGCAGGCGCTTATTTACGAAGGCTTACTCTCCCGCATCTGGACATCGACCGATACGGCGGCTACCCGCGGCCTGCCCATGCAGGCATACTTGCGCGAAAAAGACGAAAACCTTGCCTACGACCCCCTGGGCCGCCAGACCAACTACCGTCGGCGCCCCCTCGGCGTGGGCTTCAATGGCGCCGTGCAGTTATACCAAGGCGACTTTGCCCTGCCCCAATACCGGGCGGCTGGCGAGGTAACTCTGCGTTACCGTTTGGGCGATGGCTATTTCAGCACCTTCCTGAACGCGGGGCGGGGCACACTAGCTGCAGGACCACAGGGGCAGTATTTCACCCAACATGTCAACTACACGGAAGCCGGTTTGCTGGCTTGCCTGTTTCCCTACGACCGGTTTTCGCCCTATTTGCTGCTTGGCGCGGGGGCCTCGGCCAAAGGCTTTTCAAATTTAGGCAACGCCAATAACTTGGTGCCGCACGCCGTAGCGGGCATAGGAGGGGAGTTTTTGGTGACGCCCAGGCTGGGCATTAACGTTGGTATCGACAACCACTTCTACTTGTCCGACCGGATTGACCAAGTGGTGCAGGGCCGTTACAACGACTACTACTGGGGTGGCCGTCTGGGTGTTATCTTCTATTTGGGGAAGGGGAATTCAGATAATTTTTATAAAAAATAAAATTTTTTTTATAAAATATTAAGTCGCTGATTGTCAGTATTTTTAAAAATTAGTATTATTATATATTAAATCGGGAAAGTTATAATAATCTTAAAAAGATATAACTTTTTGATTTATTATTAAAATAATTTTTATGTGGGCTGTTTGGATTTGGTGTAATGTCAATATACTTTTGTCATGTCCTCTGCAAAAGGCAATTAATTCTTGCTTTACAAACAAAACCCAAACCCAATTCCCAACCCAAATTCCACACTCTCATGAAAAAAATTACCATCCTCGCCGCCACTTTGATGGCTATCGGCTTCACCGCCAACGCTCAGTCGTCGCAGGTTTCGACCGCAGCAAGCACCTACCGTAATCCTGCTTTCACGCCCCTGACTCCTTTCGCTCCTGGTGGGGTTACCCACAATGCAGCGGTGACGGGTGCTTCTGCTGGCACTCCCGCTGGTACTTATGGCTCCTATAATCAGGATTCGCGGGTAGACCAGCAGGGCACGCACAACGAAGCCGCCATCGAACAGATTGACGCCCGCTCGGGTGCCACCGGCGGTAGCACGGCCAACTTGGTGCAGAGCGGTGATTACAACACTGCCACCCAATATCAGGCCAGCGCTGGCAACACGGGGGCCGGCCGCAACACCATGTATGCCACCCAGGCTGGTACGTACAGCGAGTCCAACCAGTCGCAATACAATGTTGCCGATGCTCACGCTCAGGTAACTCAGGCTGCCGGTTCGACGGCTAACTTGGCCAGCCAGACGCAGAGCGGCGGCTCGGATTTGAGCGCCTTTATCAACCAGACGGGCGCTTCCAGCGGCAACCACGCCGACCAAAGCCAGATTAACGCGACCTTCACGACGGCCGTTGCCATTCAGGATGGTACCAACAGCCACTCCTCGCAAACGCAAAGCGGCTACGGCAACGACGCCGGTGTGCACCAAGGCGTTGGCAGCGGCAACACGGCCTTGCAGTCGCAGTCGGGCAGCTACCTCAACGCCAGCATCAACCAAACCGGCGCACTTGCTAGCGGCAACTATGCCAAGCAGGACCAGACGGGCTACAGCAACAACGCGTCGATTGAGCAGCACAGCGCCAACAACTACGCTCAACAGGCTCAGGGCAACAACACCGGCACCTACCAGAACAACACGTCACTTATTCTGCAGAGCAACGTGTCTTCGGCAGCATTCACCAGCCAGACCGGTGGTGCTTTCAACACGGTGGTTGTTAACCAGCACTAATCATTCGGCAGCTTGGAATACCAAGCCTACGAGCTAAAATGCGCCAAGTCTTGGCTACCTTCAGGGGTAGCCGGGGCTTGGCCCATTTGGTATTATCTTTCCTGCCTTTCCTAATCCGGCTTTTGCTCCATGAAACAGCGCTCTATTTGTACGCTCACGGGTGTTATGGCACTTTTTGCCTGTTCGGCGCAGGCCCAGCAGCGCATGCCCAGCGAAGCAGCTACTTCGGAGCAGCGCTTGGCGGAAGACATTGGCCTGGACCAGTTGCCCACCTCGTCGGGCGCTACGCGCAACAACTCCGTACTCGTCCAAACCGGCACGGGTAACGTGTCGAAACTAGACCAGCAAAGCCTTGCTTCGCCGGAGAATCAGGCTTATCTGGAACAAGCCGGCTTTTCCAACACCGCAGCCATGAATCAGATTGGCGGAGGAAACCGTGTTTACCTCCTGCAAAACGGCGCCAGCAACACGGCGGGATTTACCCAACGGGGGCAAGGCAACACCACAACCCTGTCGCAGCAGGGGGGGGGCAACAAGATTACGGGGACCTCCGGGAACAGCGAGTTTACACTGGAGGGCGACCGCAACACCCTAAAAATCTCCCAAACCGGGGTGAATAATACGGTAAAAGGGGACGTCCGCGAAAGCGACCGGACGTACGACATCCGGCAATACGGGGTCAATAATACCCTCACCCAGATTGAAACTTCTTCGCAAACACCCAAGGGGTATAGCATCGAAATGCGTGGCCAAGGCATTAACCTCACCATTGAGCAAAGCAAGGTGGTGCCCGGCGTGCGTTAGCCCTTCGCCGCGCTGGTTACCGAAAGAGGCTTAATGCGTTCACGCATGTAGCCTCTTTTTATTTCCCAGCATCCGAATTGCGCAATCAGCAGGCCACCCTCACCGGGCGGATTTTTGTACCTGACACGGGTTATTCAAACGCTTCATTTATTTCCCCATGCTGCAACTACTTTTTTTGCTAATGGGCGGGCAAAACCCCGCCACCCCGCCCTGTAAGGCCCGGCTAGAGCTGCACCAACAAGAAGGCATGATGACCGTAACGGGGCATTGCCGCAACCTGCTGCCCACGGCCGGCCGCTATCGGTATGAACTGTTAACGATGCGCGAGGGCGCTGGGGGACGCTCGCAGAATACGCAACGCGGCGAGTTCGAAGTAGCCTCCCAGCAAGAAATAGCATTGTCGCAAACACGGGTCAACGTTTCGGCGCAGGACAGTTACCAGATTCGTTTACGGGTACTGGATATGGCCGGGCATGCGGTGGCGCAAGACTCGGCCTCTCAAAATATGACTCGCTAACTTTATAGCTCCATTTTCTGACGCTGTGATAAACACGTACTTTATACCTCCTGTTTGGGAGCGACGCCTGGTATCTGCTTTCCGGCTACTTTGCTGCCTGTGCCTGCTTAGTGCCTGCCAGGAAGACCAAGTGGTGCCGGCTTATTATGGCACCGTGACGGGCACAGTGCTGGACGGGCGCACGAACCTGCCAGTGGCCAACGCTTCGGTGACCACCAATCCGGCCACCAGCTCTTACCTGACCAACGCACAAGGCAAGTTCCAAATCGATAACGTGCCGGCGGGCCGCTTGGCCATCACCGTCACCAAGACCGATTACCAACAGGTTTCGGCCAACGTGACGGTGTATGATACGCAGGTGGCAGACGTTTCGCTGGTGCTGACGAAAAGCAGTTCGGCCATTCCAACGGCGCCCACCCGGCCTTCGCCGGCCAACCAAGCCACGGGGCAGCCCACTACGGTGGTACTGGCCTGGCATCCCGTCAATGCCACGGCCAGCGACTCGCTGCGCTACGATGTATTGCTTTTTGAGAGTAATAATGTCAACGCCACATCTTTGCTGACAAACTCCAAAGACACCACCGTAACAGCAGCCAATCTTAAGTACGGCACCACTTACTACTGGCAGGTGACGGTGCGCAACCCAGCCGGCGGCTCCGCCCGAGGCCCGGTATGGAACTTCCAGACGGCCAGCCTGCCCAACAACCGCTACCTGTATGCCCGCACTGTGGCCGGCAACACGGACATTTATTCGTCTGACGGCGCAGGCAACAATCTGCTCCGCCTCACGAGCGCCGCAACGGCCGAAACGGCCCCCCAATTGAGTCCAAACCGGGATTTGATAGCCTACGCGTCCAATGCCAGCGGCCAGTACCAATTATATACCATGAACCGGGACGGTTCGAATCCGCGGCAGATTACCACACTTTCGGTGGAAGGGTACAACAACCCCGGCATCGGGTACCGCTGGTCGCCGGACGGGGCCCAACTGGTGTATGCGCACTATGACCAACTCTACCGCATCAACCGCGATGGCACTGGCCTGACGCTACTGGCGACCGCGCCGACGGGCCGCCATTTCCGCGAGTGCGACTGGACGGTGCAAAACGGTGGCCGCCTGGTGGTGCAAACTGTGGGGCAGAACGTGTACGATGCCGAATTATATCTCTACAACGTGGATGGCAGCAACCCCACCCTGTTTTTGGGCAACCTGGCGGGGCGGCTCGATTCGCCGAACTTCAGTTTGGACGGGCTATCGGTGCTTTATTCCCGCGACGTGGCCGGATTCAACGACCCCGGTGGACGGCAGCTCGACGCCCATGTCTTCATTCGGCGGATTGACGGCACTTCAACTCTCGACATCACGGCCAACACAACGGGCATCCAGGGGAAAATACTGGGTACCAACGATATTCAGTGCCGTTTTTCGCCCGATGGCTTTCGCGTCATTTTTGTCAACCGCGTGAATGATGACCTCACTCCCCCGGAGGTTTGGACCATGGACCTCGACGGACGCAACCGCAGCAAGCTCTTCTCTAACGCTTTCTGGCCAGACTGGAAATAATATAGACTCGCGGCTTAGCCGTTTGAGTAAGGCGAAGGTTTTGATAATGCTGGCCGGCCGCACCTGAGGGGACCTGCCGAGGAAGGCGAATGGCTTCGTGTGTGGGCTAAGAGCGGACAAAAGAACGGGCCTTATCTCACCAAAAAGGCCTTACTTTACAGGAAGCAGGATTTTTACTTCCTTTTTTCCTGCGTCGTTGACGTCCGAGCTGTTGCTTATGAAGGCCTTTTGGGCATTGGTGCTGGTTCTGTTGCCTTCCTTGCTACGCGCGCAGGCTTCAACGCCCGCGCCCACCAGCCTGTACGCCGATGCCCAGGGCCGCTACCAGCTAAGCTACCCCCGCACCTGGCAGCTGCGCCGCGACGCGGGCGATGCCGAGGCGGCTTTCTACGCGCCAGCGACGGGCCAGCCGGTGCCGGCCGTGGTCACCCTTACGGTCCGGGCCCTGCCCGATGCCCTGAAGGACCGCAAGCTCACCGCGCCCGGCGCGCAGGACTCGCTCTGGCGCAGTATTAGGGCGCTGCCCAAGGCCCTGGTGGTGCGCTTGGAGCAGAAAGACTACGGCCGCTACGAGGAGGTGCGCTACGAATACACTTACGCCCCCGATGCGGCCCTGCCGAAGCGCCTGCGCGTGGCGGGCCGGCGCATCTGGCGCGTGGGCTACGAGTTTCAGGTAGAGTACCGGGCCGAAACCGCGCAGGACGCCCGCTGTCTGCGCGAGGGCCAGCAGTTGCTCGATTCCTTTGCCTTCACCGACAAAACCATCGGCAGCCGCCGCTACGCCGACCAGGTGTGCGACAGCAAGATGTACGGCATCGCGGCCGTGAGCCGGCGCACGGGCCAATGGGAAGACGACTGCCGCACGATTCACGAGTTTTCGACTGATGACTTATCCGAGGCACCCACGGTGCACCGGGAGGTGCTGCCGTTCCAGTCCTATGCGCTGGCCAAGGGGTTCGACAACTGCCTGTATTCGGTGACGAAAGCGCCCACCGACCGGCCCGAGCTGGTATACCGCTACGACCCCGCCACCCGGCGCGGCGCCTACACCACCTGGCAACTGCCGGCCCAGGGCTTGAACAACATCTGGATTTCGGCCGCTACCGACGAGCGCGGCGACCTGTACTTCCTCACCTCCGATGCCAAGCGGCTGGTGAAGGTGAGCCCCAGCGAAGGCGGCGCCGTGACGGTGGTGTGGACCAAAGACCCCACGCAATCGGCCTCTTATTACCCCAACATCGCCTTTCCCGGCGCGGGCACGCACGGCAACTTCTGCCTCGACGCCACCAACACCATGTACCTCGTGTACAGCACCGACGGCTCGTTGCTGAAAGTGGACATGAAAGCCCAGGCCCCGTTTCCGGAGCAGCTGATGCTCACGGGCTTGCCCAAGCGCGGCGGCTACAGCGACGTGCTGCTGCAAAACGACGAATCGGGCCGCCGCCGCTTGTTTCTGGCCGGCCCGCACAGCCTCTACAAGGTGGATTTGGCCCGGCAAAAAGCGCATTTCGTGCGGCGGGGCACCTACACCGATTTGGCGGGCTGCAACGTTTTTCACGTCGTGTACCGGTCGCCCCCGCCGCCGCCCACGGCCACCGCCCCGTGGCGCGGCCGGGTGCTGAATGCCGCCACCTACCAGCCGCTGTCGGCCGCCGAGCTGCACATTGGCAGCGAGCGGGCCAGCGCGGTGGTGCCGCTTACGTCGGAGGGCGGCTTTGCGTACAGCGCTGTACCGGGCAAACCGTATTACTACCGGGCGCAAATGCCCGGTTTCGTG
Source organism: Hymenobacter convexus (assembly GCF_030580955.1). GTDB lineage: Bacteria > Bacteroidota > Bacteroidia > Cytophagales > Hymenobacteraceae > Hymenobacter. Next base: position 86,042 of record NZ_JAUQON010000002.1, read on the forward strand.
GATGCCGACAGCAGCTGGACGATGGGTGCCGGGGCCGCGGTGCGCGACATTCTGCTCCAGCCCCTGGCCGTGGGCACCACCCTGCCGCTGGCCAACGTGCAGTTTGAGCAGGGCCAGGCCGTGCTGCTGCCCACTTCCTTCGCCGCGCTAAAACAGCTGGTGGAGTTGATGACGCTCAACCCGGGCCTCACCATCGAGCTGCGGGGCCACACCGACAACGTGGGCGAGCCGGCCAAGAATGTGGCCCTGAGCGAAGCCCGCGTGGCGGCCGTAAAATCCTACCTCACGGCGCACGGCGTGGCCGAAACCCGCGTCACCGGCATTGGCTTTGGCGGGGCCAAGCCGGCGGCCAGCAACGCCCAGGAAGCCACCCGCAAGCTCAACCGACGGGTAGAGTTTCGGGTAACGGGGATTTGATTGGTTATGGTTTGGCTAAGGAAAAAGCTGGTCATGTCGAGCTTGCCGAGACATCTCGCGTGCTGCCACTAATCCTTTTGTTAAACGGTTGGTTTAGCCAAGGCACGCGAGATGTCTCGGCAAGCTCGACATGACGTTCAATTATCCATCCAATTCCATGCTTCTCACCCTCAAAACCGCCGTGCCGAAATCGCCGGCCCAGGTCATGGCCGGCTTCACGCGGGCGCTGTTTGAGGCGCTAGCGCCGCCGTTTCCTAAACTGCGGGTGCTGCGCTTCGACGGCTGCCGCACCGGCGACGAGGTAGAAATTGAACTGGATACGGTGGTGAAAAAGCTGCGCTGGACCTCCCTGATTGTGGACGACGGCGTGCTGCCCGACGGTACCCATTTCTTCATCGATGAGGGCCAGATTTTGCCGCCGCCGCTGCGCTACTGGCGCCACCGCCATCTGCTGCAGCCAGGGCCCGGCGGCACCTGCCTCATCGTCGATGCGCTGGAATACCGTACGGCCTCACCCCTGCTCGACCGCCTGATTTACCCGGCCATGTGGGCGCAGTTTGCCTGGCGTCGGCCTATTTATCGGCGCTGGTTTAAGTAGCGCTTGTAACGCTACAAATCCAGCACCATGCGCACGTCGCCGGGCTGCTCGGGCATCAGCGAAGCGGCCCGGAAGCCTAGTTTGTCGTAGAGTTTCAGGGCCGGGGTCAGGGTGGAAATTGTCAAGACTTCGACGCGGCGCGCGCCTAATTGGCGGGCTTTGCCCAAAATGCCCTGCCCCAGCGCCCAGCCGATGCCGCGGCGCTGGGCGGCGGGCGCCACGGCCAGCCGGGCCAGCTCGTACACGCCGTCGTGCTCTTTCACGAGGGCGCAGGTACCCACAATTTTGCCCTCGCACACGGCCATCAGGATGTGGCCGCCGCGCTCCACAATGTACTGCTGCGGGTTGTCAACCGGCTTTTGGTCGGGGCCTTCGATGTAGAAGTAGCGGGCAATCCATTCGTGGTTCAGCTCGTGGTTGAGCGCCTCGAAAGCCGCCTGGTGAGCGGGCTCAAAATCGATGATGGCGACATTGATGGGCATGGGTGGGATTGGGAAAACGGAGAGCGAGGGGAACGGGGCTGCAAAGTTCGCACACAGCAGGCCGTACCTTTACGGGCCTATGCTGAATCCCGCCACCATCGTCCTCAAAAACGGAAAAGACCACTCCTTGCGCCGCCGCCACCCCTGGGTGTTTTCGGGCGCCATTGCCCGCGTGAAGGGCGACGCCCACGAGGGCGACCCCGTGCGCGTCGAAGCCATCGACGGCGAGCTGCTGGGCGTGGGCCACTTTTCGGGCGGGGGCTCAATTGCCGTGCGCATGCTGGATTTTGGGCAAAATGCCAGCCTGCCCACCGCCGAGTATTGGGAAGCCAAACTGGGCAACGCCTATGCCCTGCGCCAGCGCCTGGGCCTGACGGGCACAGCCGACACCAACGTATTCCGCCTGGTACACGCCGAGGGCGACGGCCTGCCCGGCCTCATCATCGACGTGTATGGCGACGTGGCCGTGGTGCAGGCCCACAGCATCGGCATGTACCGCGCCCGGCCCGAAATTGCCGCCGCCCTGCGCGTGGTGTTTGGCGATAAGCTGCGCGCCATTTACGACAAGAGCGCCGAAACCATCCCCGGCAACGCCGTGCCCGACGTGAAGAACGGCTACCTCTTCGGCGAAAGCGACGGCGCCGAGCACGTGGTGAGCGAAAACGGCCACCAGTTTGCCGTAGACTGGGAAACCGGCCAGAAAACCGGCTTCTTCATCGACCAGCGCGACAACCGCGCCCTGCTGGCCCGCTACTCGCCCGGCCGCAAGGTGCTGAACACGTTCTGCTACACCGGCGGCTTCTCGGTGTATGCCCTGGAAGCCGGCGCCGAGCTGGTGCACTCCGTGGATAGCAGCAAGAAAGCCATTGCCCTCACCGAGCGTAACGCCGAGCTCAGCCACCACGCCGACCGCCACGCCGCCTACCCTGACGACGTGCTGGGCTTCCTCAAAAACCACTCGGCCGAGTACGACCTGCTAGTGCTCGACCCGCCCGCTTTTGCCAAGCACATGGGTGCCCGCCACGCCGCTCTCATGGGCTACAAGCGCCTGAATGCGGCCGGCATCGCGCACTTGGCGCCGGGCGGGCTGCTGTTCACGTTCTCTTGCAGCCAGGTAGTTAGCCCCGAATTATTCGAAGGTGCGGTGCTGGCCGCCGCCATCGAAGCGGGCCGGCCGGCGCGCATCCTGCACCGTCTCACCCAGCCCGCCGACCATCCGGTGAGCCTATTCCATCCGGAAGGCGCTTACCTGAAAGGGCTGGTGCTGGCGGTGGAGTAGTCTGAACTAAGAAAACAGTCATGCTGAGCGCAGTCGAAGCATCTCTACCATAATACTAACTCAATCGAAAGGATTAGTTGCGCGGTAGAGATGCTTCGGCTCCGCTCAGCATGACGTTTTTTTCTGCTTTTCATTAAAGAACCACACCGCGGCCCGGGCTGTTGCTACTCCAATTAATTCGCGACCTGTGAAGCCAGCCAAAGGCCGACGCTCTTCTACTACCTCTCTCAAGCAACCCGTGGCCGTCATCGGTGCGGGCATTGCCGGCATTGCGGTGGCGGCGCGGCTGGCCGTGGCCGGGCGCGCCGTCACGGTGTTTGAAGCGGGGCCCACGTTTGGGGGCAAAATGCATCAGTTTGCGCTGCCCGGCGGCTACCGCTTCGATGCCGGCCCGTCGCTTTTCACCCTGCCGCAACTGGTGGACGACATTTTCCGGCTGGCGGGGCGCACGCCGAGTGACTACTTCCGCTACGAGCGGCTCGACCCTATCACCAACTACTTTTTCGCCGATGGCACCCGGCTGCACGCCTGGGCCGACGCGGCGAAGTTTGCGGCCGAAGTGGAACAGAAGCTGGGCACCCCGGCCACTGAAGTAACGAAGTTTCTGAAGCGCGCCGGCCGGGCCTACGATGCTACGGCGGGCACGTTTCTGCACAAGTCTTTGCACAAGGCCCGCACCTACTTCAGCCCCGAAACGCTACGCGCCGTGGCCGCCCTGCCGCAGCTAGGCCTGCTGGGCACCATGCACCAGCGCCACGAAAGCGCCTTTGGCGCCGACCCGCGCCTCGTGCAGCTCTTCGACCGCTACGCCACCTACAACGGCTCCGACCCCTACCAGGCGCCGGCCACGCTGAGCATGATTCCGCACCTGGAGCACGGCATTGGCGCTTTCTACCCCGAAAGTGGCATCTACGCCATTGCCGAAAGCCTGGTGAAGCTGGCCACCGAGTTCGGGGTAAAATTCCGCTACAACGAGCCGGTGGAGGAAATCATCACCGCCGAAAAGCGGGTGACGGGCCTGCGCACGGCGCTGGATGTGTACGACTTCGGCCGGGTGGTGAGCAACATGGACGTGGTGCCCACCTACCGCCGCCTGCTGCCCCACCAGCCCGCGCCGGAGCGCACGCTCAGCCAGCCCCGCTCCTCTTCGGCGCTGATTTTTTACTGGGGCATCACCCGCGAATTTCCCGAGCTGGATGTGCACAACATCTTTTTCTCGGCTGACTACAAGGCGGAGTTTGACGCCATCTTCCAGCAAAAAACGGTGGCCGACGACGTGACGGTGTACGTGAACATCACCTCCAAAAAAACCCCCACCGACGCCCCGCCCGGCCACGAAAACTGGTTTGTGATGGTGAACGTGCCCCACGACCAGGGCCAGGACTGGGCCGCCCTCACCCACCAAACCCGCGCCGCCGTGCTCCGTAAGCTGCGCCAGGCGCTGGGCACCGACATCGCGCCGCTCATTGCCACCGAAAAAGTGTGGACGCCGCCGGGTATTGCCGCCGATACCTCGTCGTTCGGCGGCGCGCTCTACGGCAGCTCGTCCAACAACGCGCTGGCGGCTTTCCTGCGCCACCCCAATTTTTCGGGGCGGCTGGAGGGGCTGTACTTTTGCGGCGGCTCGGTGCACCCCGGCGGCGGCATTCCGCTCTGCCTGCTGTCGGCCAAAATCGTTTCGTCCTTAATTAATGAGGAGTGAGCAACAACCATCTGTCATCCTGAGCGCCGCGAAGGACCTTATCACGTTCGCAAAAGTCGAGTCTACGGTATCCCGCTCGAACGTGATAAGGTCCTTCGCCGCGCTCAGGATGACGGACGATTAGGCTCATTCTTACTTCAAATACATGGTTGACCATACCGAGCCGCTTGCGGCCGCCACTACTCGCCGGCTCCGCATTGCGCAGGGGCTGGTGCTGCTGTTTCACGTCACGGGCTTTCTGGGGCTGGCTTTTTCGAAGAATCCTGACTTTTACCTGCAATTCACACCGCTCACACTGGGGCTTTCGGCCTTGCTGCTGGCGGGGTTTCAGCGGGAGCGCAACGCCAGTTTCTGGGGATTCTGCGTGACGGTGGCGCTGCTGGGCTTTGCGGTCGAGTTTATTGGGGTGAACAGCGGCGGGCGGCTGTTTGGGCACTACACCTACGGCGACACGCTGGGCTTCAAGCTGTTTGATGCGCCGCCGTTTGCGGGCGTGCCGCCGCTCATCGGCCTCAACTGGCTGGTGATGACCTACGTGTGCGGCATGCTGGCCAGCTACCTGCCGCTGTCCGAGTTACCCCGCACCCTGCTGGCGGCCGTGCTGATGGTGGGCTTCGACGCCTGCGTGGAGCCGGTGGCCGGCACCTACGACTTCTGGCACTGGACGGCGAACATCATCCCGCTCCAAAATTTCCGCGACTGGTTCATCGTGGCCTGCATTCTGCAGATGCTGTTCAACCGGGCCGAATTTCCGAAGCATAACGCGCTGGCTCCGTTTGTGTACCTCACCCAGCTGTTGTTCTTTTTCCTGCTGGGCGCCGTGCAGTAAGCGAAAGTACGGAGGAGCTAATTCCGGCATTCGAGTATTGCGGGGAATTAATATGCGCGTTGGTGGGGTTTTCGGGCCTTAATTCGCATTCCTTTCCCGTTTCCCATGCCCGATTTTACGCTTACCGCCGCTTCGCTTGAAGCGGCGATGCCCATTTTTTACGCCCACGGCCTGCACGCAGCGCCCGATGCGGCCCTGGCGAAGGCGCTACACACCACCGAGCCGGAACTCACGGCGCAGTTTCCGAGCCGCGAGTTGCTGGTGCACCACACCATTTTGGCCGATATGGAGCGCCAGAAGCGGGAGCATGTGGAATTGTACGCCCAATACCCCACGGCCGTGGAGCGCCTCTACGGCCTGCTCCAGCTGGGCCTGCGCGACCTGACGGCCGTGCCCGGCCAGTTTTACGGCGACCTGCAGGCCGGCTTCCCCCAAACCTGGGACGCGGTGATGGACCACCTCAACAGCTATTCGGCGCCCCAGCTGCAACAGCTGCTCAACGACGGCATCCGCAGCAAGCTGTTCCGGTCTGATATCAATATTCAGCTGGTAACCAAGATATTGATTGAGCAGCTGAACCTGTTGCTCAACCCGCAGGTGTTCCCGCCCGACCGCTACAACATGCGCGAAGTTTTCCGCAGCATCTTCCTGTACTACATTCGCGGCATCTGCACCGATGAAGGCGCGCGGATTGCGGCCGAGCATTTTGCCCGGTTGTAGGCAGCCCGGCCCCGGCCGGGCCTAACTACTTGTAGGGATGTATTTATCATCATTGCGCAGTTGGCTGGTGCCGGCTGCGGCGGGCCTGTTGCTAGCCGGCTGCCAGGGCAAAACTTCGTCGGACTCGGAAAAGGCCTCCCAAACGGTCATCCGCGACGAAACCGTGTCGACCGACACAGCCAGCGTGCCCACCCCGAAGGACGGCATTACGGCGGCGCTACTGGCCAAGCACATTAAGGTGCTGGCGTCGGACGAGTTTCAGGGGCGGCGGCCGTTCACGGTGGGCGAGGAGAAAACCACCAAATACCTGGCGGCGGAATTTAAGAAGCTGGGCCTGAAGCCGGGGCCTAACGGCAGCTATTTCCAGGCCGTGCCGCTGGTGGAAATTGTGGGCACGCCCGACTCCGTAGCCACTGTGACGGGCAACGGCAAGAGCCTGACGCTGAAGTACCGCGACGACTTTATGTTCCTCACCGAGCACGAGCAGCCCACGGTTTCTATCAAGAATTCGCCGCTGGTGTTTGCCGGCTACGGCGTGACGGCGCCCGAGTACGGCTGGGACGACTACGCCGGCCTCGACGTGAAGGGCAAAACCGTGGTGGTGCTCATCAACGACCCCGGCAACGCGGGCGATGACAGTACGATGTTCAAAGGGAAGGCCATGACCTACTACGGCCGCTGGGGCTACAAATACGAGGAAGCCGCCCGCCACGGCGCCACCGGCCTGCTCATCATCCACGACACCAAGCCCGCCGCCTACCCCTGGACGGTGGTGCAAAGCAGCAACGGCGGCGCCAAGCTGCGCCCCCAAACCGCCGACCACGGCGCCAGCAAGGTCTCGCTGGAAGGCTGGATAACGCTGGATGCGGCCAAGCGCCTCTTCACCGCCGCCGGCCAGAACTACGACGAAGCCTACGCAGCCGCCAACAAAAAAGGCTTCAAAGGCACGGCGCTGGGGCTGAACCTGACCACGACCATCCACAACAAAATCACGCGTAAAACCTCAAAAAACGTGGTGGCCGTGCTGCCCGGCGCCACCCGTCCCAACGAGTACATCATCTACTCGGCGCACTGGGACCACCTCGGCATCGGCAAGGCCATCAACGGCGACTCCATTCATAACGGCGCGCTGGACAATGCCAGCGGCTGCGCGGCTTTGCTGGCCATTGCCAACGGCTTTGTGCAAGCCAAGGAAAAGCCCGGCCGCAGCATCGTATTCCTGTCGGTGACGGGTGAGGAACAGGGCCTGCTGGGCTCGGCCTACTACGCCGCGCACCCGCTGTTCCCGGTGAAGAACACCGTGGCCGACATCAACATGGACGAACTGCTGGCTTTCGGGCCGATGCGCGACGTGACCATCACAGGCTACGGCCAGTCGGAGTTGGACGACTACGCCCGCGCCGCCGCCAAGGAGCAAAACCGCTACGTCATTCCCTACCAGCACCCCGAAACCGGCAGCTTCTACCGCTCCGACCATTTCAGCTTCGCCAAAGTGGGCATTCCGGCCCTCTACGCCAGCGGGCAGTACGACAGCCGTCTGCACGGCAAGGCCTTCGCCGAGCAGCAGCGCAAGGATTTCGAGGAGAAAAACTACCACCAGCCTTCCGACGAGTACGACCCCAGCTGGGACCTGCGCGGCGCCGAGCAGGACGCCCGCCTGCTCTTCCGCGTGGGCCAGAATCTGGCCGCCGAAACCACGTTCCCGAAGTGGAAGGACGGGTCGGAGTTCAAGGCGACACGGGAGAAGAGTCGGGCAGGCAAATAAATCCGCCTAACAGTCTGTCATGCTCATCTGGCGTCCACGCAGTGAAGCACCTTATCACGTTGGAACGGTCTGTTCTGGCGTGATAAGGTGCTTCACTGCGTGGACGCCAGATGAGCATGACAGATTGGTATTTTGAACTGCTATTTCAGCTCCACCAGCGGCGCCTTCGGGTCCAGATGCCCCTGTTTCTCCAGCAGCTTGGCGGCGGCGGTGAGCTGGGCCGCATCGTGGGCATTGACGAGGATGATGGGGCCGCTGGGACCGGTGGTGCTTAGCACGAAGCTTTGCTCGGGACGCAGGCGCTGCTTACGCAGGGCAGGCAAGTTGGCGCGCAGGTATTTGAGGGTGGCGGCGTGCTCGCGGGTGATGAGGATGACGGGCAGCACCTCGCCACTCTGGGCCCGGCTCAGGGGCTTGGCAGAGTTCAGAATGGGGAATGACGAGTATGTAAACGTGGTGCGAAAACGGTCCTGGAACGGCTGCACTGCGGCTTGGAAATCGTCGGCGTTGGTCCAGTAAAGGGTCTTGCGAAACAGGTTCACATAGCTGGTGGCAGCCTGCGGAAACGTTTGGTCGAAGAGGGCGACGGCTTGGTTTACGAAGGCGCTGTCGATGGTTTGGCCGCGCTCCACGTAGCTCGTCATCAACGGGTAGAGAGCTTTGGCGTAGCGGCTGACGTAGTCGTCGAAATACCACTCGCCGCTCTCGACTTTGCCGGTTTGCTGGACATAAATCCACTCGCCGGCCACCGTGGCAAAGGCTTCTTCCATGAGGTTGTAGGCATAGCGGCCGTTGGGCGAGGGGTGGTGCAGGTACCAGCCTTCCACCTGCTGCTGCAAGGCCAGCCGCTGCTGCGCCGAGAGCGTGTGGCTCATCTCGTGAAATACCACCGCCGTGCCATCCACAAATGTGCGCGAGTTGGGATGGCAGTCGAGCAGCACCAAGTTGCCGGTAGCCGTGGCGTGGTTGGTGAAAATCAGGCCATTAAAGCCCTGTTTCACATCCAGCTGCGGGGTGAGCAGCACCCGGTACGGCAGCGCATCAGGCCACACGCTGCCGTAGAAAGTGCGCAGCCGGCCAAACTTCGCCATGAGCTGGCTTTTGGCCAGGAAGTCGGCGTAGGCGGTGCGTAGCCGGCCCAGCTCGGCGGCGTGCGGCTGCCAGGCCAGCGTGTCGAAGGCGGGCGTGAAGTAGCGGTACACGCTGTCGAGGCCCGCCAGCACCTCGTTGGGCAGCAGGCCCACGGTGCGGCGCTGCAGGTCGGGCAGGTCCTGGGCGTCGGCGCTGGCGGCCAGGTAGCTGGGCATAATGGAGCCCACGCTGCCCAGGCGCCCGGCTGGATAGCCGTCGCGGTCGAAGCCGGGGTCACGGTCGAGGCTTTGGTAGCGGCGCAGCCAGCGCCGGGCGGCGGGCGTGTTGAAGCGGCTGGCCTCGAAGGCCTTTCGGCTGCCCCGGTAGGTATTGTTGTCGCCCGCCAGCGTTTGCACGAAGCGCACCAGCGCGTGCGTACGGCTCACTTCGACGGTGACGGCCGGGCCGGGGCCGGCGCTTGGTGCCTGTTGGGCCCAGAGGGAAAAACTTTCCAGCAGAAAAACGAGCAATAGAAACAGCTTCATGCCGCTAAAAGTAGCGCCGAATTCGCCTGTCATCCTGAGCGCAGCGAAGGACCTTCTCATAACTGCGCGCGGACTGCGCACGATGGAATGACTGTTAACCAGTCAACGTGAGAAGGTCCTTCGCCGCGCTCAGGATGACAGGCGCGTTCATTACGCCAGTAGCCAGCCCAACAGCGCCGCCCGCGCCGTCCAGGCCAGCGTGCGCAGCCAGTTGGTGCGCGTCAGGCCGTCGATGGCAATGTAGTCAAACCCCTTTTCCAGCCGATTGTGGAAAGGCACCGAGATGAAAAACGTGGCCGCCCAAATCAGCCCCACCAGCCCCAGGCTCCACCAGCCCGCGCCGCCGGGCAGCACCGTGCGCCCGGCCCATGCCAGCCAGATGGCCAGGCCCAATTCCACTACCATCGGGGCCATCACCACGTAGCTCATGCGCCGGGTGTGGGCCGCGTGGAAGGGCACCCACGCCGCTTTTGGCACCAACCCGAAGCTGGGGTAATGCACCACCTGCACCGTCCAGATGAGGCCGGCGAGGTAGGCGGCAGCGGCGAAATTGAGCAGAATGAGGGTGTGGAGCGACATGAGCGAAAAAATAATTTCAAGCGAAACATAGCGGTTTTCGGGCGCCTGCGCGGCACGCAATCGTTCCCGTGAAAACCGGCCGAAACGAGCGCCCACGGCCAACATTTCCGTACCCATACGCTGTTGCGTAGGTTCGCACCGCACTTTTTGCCCCAATTATGGCTGTAAGCACCGAAAACCTGACCCAACTTTTCCCGCCCGACGCGGCGGCCATTCCCGAAGCTTGGCGCCTGCCCGAGCCCCTGCACCAGCGCGAGTACCTGCTCGACGGCGAGCTGCGCGAGTGGGCCGGCCCCACCCAGGAAGTGGTGTCGCCCATGTTCGAGCGCCAGCCCGACGGCTCCCTGAAGCCCCGCGTCATCGGCTCCTACCCGCTGCTCGACGAGGCCGAAGCCCTTAAAGCCCTCGATGCCGCCGTGCGCGCCTACGACCACGGCCGCGGCGAATGGCCCACCATGAGCGTGGCCGACCGCATTGCCGCCGTCGAGAAATTCACCCGCCTCATCGTGGCCCGCAAAAATGAGATTGTGAAGCTGCTGCTCTGGGAAATCGGGAAATCCACGACCGATTCCGAGAAGGAGTTTGACCGCACCGTCGACTACATCCGCAACACCATCGACGCCCTCAAGGACATGGACCGCGACTCGTCGCGCTTCACCATCACCGAAGGCATCATCGGCCAGATTCGCCGCTCGCCGCTGGGCGTGGTGCTCTGCATGGGCCCATTCAACTACCCGCTGAACGAGACGTTCTGCATGCTTATTCCGGCCCTGATTATGGGCAACACCGTGCTGTTCAAACCTCCGAAACACGGCGCCCTGCTCCACTACCCGCTGCTGCAGGCCTTCACCGAAGCCTTCCCCAAGGGCGTGGTGAACACCGTGTACGGCCGCGGCAACACCGTGGTGCCGGCCCTCATGGCCTCGGGCAAGATTGACGCGCTGGGCCTCATCGGCAGCAGCCGCGTGGCCGATTCGCTCAAGAAGATGCACCCCAAGAGCAACCGCCTGCGCGCCATTCTGGGGCTCGATGCCAAGAACGCCGCCATCGTGATGCCCGACGCCGACCTAGAAGTGGCCGTGAAAGAAGCCGTGCTGGGCGCGCTCAGCTTCAACGGCCAGCGTTGCACCGCCCTCAAGATGTTCCTGGTGCACGAGAGCATTGCCGACGACTTCGTGGCGCGCCTCGCCACCGAAATCAACAAGCTGAAACCCGGCATGCCCTGGGACGCGGGCGTGAACATCACCCCCCTGCCCGAGCCGCAAAAGCCGGCTTACCTGGCCGAAGTCATTGCCGATGCCGAAGCTAAAGGCGCCCGCGTGATGAACGAAGGCGGCGGCACCGCCAGCGGCCCGCTGGTGTACCCCGCCCTGCTCTACCCCGTGAAAGACGGCATGAAGGTGTGGCGCGAGGAGCAGTTTGGCCCGGTGGTGCCGGTGGCCCGCTTCGCCAGCACCGACGAGGCCATCCAGTACATAATCGACTCCGACCACGGCCAGCAGGTGAGCATTTTCGGCTCCGAATCGGAGGAAGTGGCCAGCCTGGTCGACCAGCTGGTGAACCAGGTGAGCCGCGTGAACATCAACGCCCAGTGCCAGCGCGGGCCCGACACCTTCCCCTTCACCGGCCGCAAAGACTCGGCCGAGGGCACCCTCTCGGTGTACGACGCCCTGCGCTCGTTCAGCATCCGCACGGTGGTGGCCACCAAGATGACGGATGCCAACAAGCACCTGCTCAACGAAATAGTGGACGGGCAGGAAAGCAGCTTCCTGAGCACGCGGTTTATTCTGTAAGCCGCCCCGCTTCAATCCGGCTCTTTACCTAAGAGCCTAACCGATGCCCGAAACAAGCAACTTTATGCTAGTTTCGGGCATCTGGCGTTTCAGGTTCCTCTTTTCACCTTTTTCCGCTGATTTCTATGTCCCGCTTGCTACCGCTGCTGGCTGCGTTTCTGCTATTTGGTTCGGCCCTGCGCGCGCAGCAGGCCCCGTCCACCGCCGCATTTGATGCCTATTGCACGACCTTTTTCAAGGAAATCCAGATTCTGTCGGAGAAGAAGGAATACCGTCAGATTCTGGGCCGCTACCCGGAATGGGAGGCCAAGTACAACGCTTTGGGTCCTACCGACAAGCAGCTGTTTCGCGGGGCGCTGGCCGGGGTCGACTACAACCGCGCCTGCTACTACGCCCTGCTGAAGGACCGGCCCAACGCCGTGCTCAGCTTCCGGCACGCCGTGGAGCACGGCTATAAAAACTACAGCCACGCCAAGGTAGACACCGACCTGGACCTGATTCGCAACGACAAAGGCTTCCAGCAGCAAATGGCCGCCATTCGGGAGCACGGCGACTTCATTTACGTCTTGCAGCAAGCCAAAGGCTACACCCCGAACGAAGCCCGGCCGCTGCCGGCTTTCACCTACCAAAGCGCCGACGACCCGCACCTCGTGGCGCTGCGCAGAACCTACAAGCTCGATTCAATCGCGGGCCAGGGCAACGAAGTATCGCGCTACATTAACCTGCTGCACTGGGTGCACGAGCAGGTGCCGCACGACGGCAACCACGAAAACCCCGCCGTGCGCAACGCCCAGGATTTGCTACGCGTGTGCCGTGCCGAAAAGCGCGGGCTAAACTGCCGCGGCCTGGCCACCATCCTCAACGAAGCCTACCTGGCCATGGGCTACAAGGCGCGCTTTGTGGGCTGCCTGCCCAAGGACACCACCGATTACGACAGCCACGTCATCAACGCCGTGTACTCGCCCAGCCTCCAGAAATGGCTGTGGATGGACCCGACCAACGACGCCTACGTGATGAATGAGCAGGGCCAGCTGCTCAGCATCGAGGAAGTGCGCGCCCGGATAATGGATGGCCGCCCGCTGCTGGTGAACCCCACCGCCAACTGGAACCACAAGGTTTCCAAAACCAAGGAAGACTACCTCTACCAGTACATGGCCAAAAACCTCTACAAGCTGCAATGCCCCGTGAGCAGCCAGTACGACCTGGAAACGCGCGGACCCGGTAAGGCCCTGCAATACGTCACGCTGCTGCCGGCCAGCGTCGGCGCCACCAGGCCGCCCGTCCGCAACACGCAGGACGGCGCCACCAGCTTCACGCTCTACAACACCAGCAACGCGGCCGCTTTCTGGCAAAAGCCCTGAGCAAAAGCAAGGCGGGCTTTTGCTGCGCGCCGCACGTCGGCTTGGGCAGCTTACTGTTTTTGCCCTTTCGAAATGCGCGCCAGCAATTCCTAAGCCGCCTTCTTGAGCACCGCCTTTGCGCACGGCTTCATTCTATCGGCTCTGCGGTAGCGGCGGGTACTTTGCTCGGAGCCGCCGCCGCCTGCAGGTTCTGGTCCTGCGGCAGCGTCATTATCAGTTCGGTAAAAGCGCCCTCTTCGGAGCGGGCCGCGATGGTGCCGCCGTAACCCTTGGTCACGATGTCGTAGCTCAGCCACAAGCCCAGGCCGGTGCCTTCGCCGGGCGGCTTGGTAGTGAAGAACGGGTCGAATATTTTATCAATCACCACGGCCGGAATGCCGCTGCCGTTGTCGCGCACGTGCAACTCCACGCAGCCGCTGCGGCGCAGCGTGCGCACGCGCACCGACGGCGCGTAGGTGCTGCCCTGCACCGTGGCCTTCTGGTGCACGGCGTAAAAGGCATTGGCAAACACGTTGAGCAACACCCGGCCCAGCTCCTGCGGCACCACCCGCACGAGACCCAGGGCGGGGTCCAGGTCGAGGTGCAGGGCTACCACGAAGCCCTTGTGCTTGCTTTGCAGGCTGTGGTTGGCCAAGCGCAGGTAGTCCTGCACCAGGGCGTTGAGGTCGATGCTTTGCAACTGGCCGGGGTCGGGGTGGGCGTGCTCCAGCATGCCCTTCACAATGCCCGCCGCCCGAATGCCGTGCTGGTTGATTTTGCGCAGGTTCTGGCGCAGGTCGCCGAGCAGGCCCGCCGTCAGCTCGGGGTCGGGTGCGGGCAGCAGGCGCTCTTCTTCCAGCTCGGTCAGCAGCTCCAGGCTCACTTCCGAGAAGTTGTTCACGAAGTTGAGCGGGTTCTGCATCTCGTGGGCCACGCCGGTGGTGAGGGCCGCCAGGGCCACCATCTTCTCGCTTTGCACCAGCTGGCTCTGGGTGGCTTTGAGCTTTGTCAGGGTTTGGTCGAGGCGGTCGCGCTGGCGGGCTATTTCCTCGTTTTTCTCGTTCAGCACGCGGTTGGCGCGCTGTTTCAGAAAAATGTTCCGGGCCAGCAGGGCGGCCAGCAGCAGCAGGCCCACCAGCCCGGCCACCAGGCCCAGCATTTTCTGTTGCTGGCGCGCGGCGCGCTGGGCCTGCAGCTGCTGGCGCTGCTTGAGCAAGGTAATCTGGTCCTGCTTCTTGTCCAGCTCGTAGCCATAGCGCAGGGCGCTGGTTTTTTTCTGGGTTTCGATGCCCGACACCGAATCCTTGTAAGCCACCCAGAGGCCCTGGTACCGGTAGGCCTGCGCGTAGTTGCCCTGCCGGGCGTATGCTTGGGCCAGCAGCTCGCTCCCATTGCGCAGGCCTTCCTTGCTGTGCAACTGCTGGCTGAGGGCGAAGGCGTGCCGGGCCAGCGCCAGGGCGCTATCGGGGCGGCCCTGCTGCAGGTGCACCCGCGCCACGGCCAGCTCGGCAGGCGGCAGGTTGAACCCGTCTTTGTTCGCTTTGGCCTCGCGGCGGGCCCGCGTGGCGTGCTGCATGGCCCGGGCCAGGTCGCCCTGCTCAGCATACAGCTCGGAGAGATTGATTTCGTCAATCAGCGCGCTCAGCTGGTCGCCCACTTTGCGGTTCATCACGGCGGAGCGGCGCAGGTAGGTCAGGGCCTGGGCCGGGTGGTTGAGCTGGCGGTAGGCGTTGCCCAGCAGGTTCAATGAGGCGGCTTGCATGTAGTCGTCGCCGCGGGCTTCGGCGTTGCGCAGGGCGGGTTTCAGCACCGCCAGGGCATCCTTGTAGTTGCCCAACTGCACATACACACTGCCAATGGCCACCTGCAGGTAGGTCTGCGCCTCGTGGTCGCCAGCCCGCTCGGCGTAGGGCAGGCCCCGTAGCGCGGCCCGCAGCGAAGCAGCCGGGTTTTCCTGGTCGGCTTCGATGAAACTCCACTGAATGAACGTTTTGGCCAGCCCCGCCGCATCGTGGCGCCGCCCAAACAGGGCCTGCGCCTCCCGGGTGTAGCGCCGCGCCCGCGCGTAGTCGGCGGCCCGGCGGTAGCGGGTGCCCAGGCCCAGCAGCTCCTGGCCCTCGCCGCGCGCGTCGCGCAGGCGGCGGCTCAGCGCCAGGGCCTGCTCCAACACGGCCGTCGACTGCGGGGCATCGCTCAGCAGCAGCCCGTTGCTCAGGGCTTGCAGGCGGCGCACCCGCGTGGTGTCGGGCTGCGTATCGGCCCGGAGCAGGGCGCGCAGGCTGTCGGCCACGCGCGTCTGGGCGGCGAGCGGAGCGCCGGGCCACCAGGCGGCAGCCAGCAGCAAAAGGAGCCAGCGTTTCATAGGCGTCAGGGGTTTGAGGGGCCGGCTCCGGGCCTACTTGTGCTGGCGGCGGCCCAACGCCCACACCACGGCCCCAGCAGCCACGGCAAAGGCCACTCCTACCGCCAACGTGCTGATTTCTCGGCCTATCCCGAAAGACTTCCCCACCCGGTAGCGCGGATACGGCGGGTTGATGATGTAGCCATCGTACTCGTCCCGGAGCTCGGTCTGGGTGTCTTTGAACACCGCCCGGCGCGTGCCGCTCGCCTCATCGTATTCGCCCGGCAAGCTGTCATCGGGGTTTTCCACCCCCTTGTAGCGGCGGCCGAAAATGCGGGCATCATAAGAAACCCACAGTCCGGTCGCTTTTTTCTTATCCAGCCAGGCATAGTTAATCCGACAGTCGGTTACGTAGCCCTGGCCCGCCGGCTGCCACACAAACAGCGCTTCCGTATCATTCAAATCCTCAATGGAATAAGGAGAATACGTGGGTGGTGCCGGGTTAGGGTTTTCCGGCGTTTTAAGCTTGGCCACCACGGCCGCCTGGTAGTTGCTCCACACGGAGTATCGCTGTGCCACCGATACCACCTGGCCCGGCTGGTGCGGCCCCAACGGGCCGGAATGTCGTTTCTGCTTCATGCTTGTGGTCTGAAAAAGAACAAGAAAATCGGGCCTACGCCATGGCCTCGGGCTGCCCGGCGTCGATGCGCGGGAAGGGCGGGTTAATGGTTTCTGCCTGAGCAAAGCCTCTGGTCAGCATCGGCGCAAACGGATAGGGCGGGTTGATAACCAGCCCCACTACGCCGCCCGAGGGGTCGGCCAGGGTGCACAGGGCCGTGTCGTTCTGTTGCGAGTCGGCCTGGGAGGCGGGCATTTTGTGGGGTGGGCGCACGCCCTGGCAGCCGTGGTTCCGAATCAGGTCGTCGTACACCTTTTCCAAATCGGCCATGCCCGAGCCCGGCACCTGCCAATAGATAACGGTATCCGTGCTGCCGTCGTCGGTGGTTCGGCAGAGC
Organism: Hymenobacter convexus; assembly: GCF_030580955.1. GTDB lineage: Bacteria > Bacteroidota > Bacteroidia > Cytophagales > Hymenobacteraceae > Hymenobacter. Next base: position 102,519 of record NZ_JAUQON010000002.1, read on the forward strand.
AGGGCCATGTCGGCGGCCAGGCGGAAAGGGTAGGAAGCCTCGCCCAGCAGCGTTTTGTAGAAGGCCATGGTCTTGTCGAGCTGGTCCGGGTCGGCCAACCCCAGTTCTATCATGGCGGGGCGCACAACTTTGCCCTTAACAATTGGCGGAGGCGTTTTCATGGCGACGGGGAGATAAATGATTGAAAGCAAACCATCAGCAGCCCGCCACGAGGGCGGCGCCCGCAGTGGCCAACGCAAGCACGTCCTGCGCCGAACCAACATCTAAATATAAACTTTATTCATAATAAATTTGATTTTTACGCCCCTTGTTCAGCCCGTTATTTATCCGTTCCCGGCCAAATTGTAATTGAGTAGCCAGCCCTTCCAGGCCGCACGGCGGTGCGTCTGGGCTGGTTTGGCCATTTGAAGCCCCAAGGCACGGTGGCCAGCTGGCGACTCGGAGTAATGTCGCTGACTATTTCTTATCGGTCAGGGCCTGAAAAAAGCTTGCTTGTGCTGCTGCGGCTGGCGGCCTTCGCCACAGCTTGCCGGTTCAATTCAAGCGCCACCAGCCGGGCCCGACGCGGGCAGAAATGCCAGCGGGAATTTGGCAATCATCGGTCATTGCCAAGCAAAGCAATTCGTCCTGTCAAAACCAGTCCCTTTCCAGTGCCAAAAAGCCCCGGCACTACGCAGTGCCGGGGCTTTTTAATGGACTTTAGCTGCGCTGGCCTTCAATTGCCCCGGGCTGCGCCCTGGCAATGGCACCTCCAAGGCGCTACTTCGCGGCCGGCAGGCTCACCGTCACGTTGGTGCCGGCGCCGGGGCGGCTCTGGATGACGAGGGTGCCGCCGTGGCGGTGCACAAAAGCCCGGCACAGCGCCAGGCCCAGGCCCAGGCCGGTGGCGCGGGGCGTGGGCGTGGGGGTGGGCTCGGGCAGGGCCGGGCCGCTCATCAGGGAGGAGACGGTGGCTGCGGTCATGCCCGGGCCCGTGTCGGTGCAGCTGATGAGCACCATTTGCGGGTCGTCGGGGTCAGGGGCGGCTTCGAGGTGCACGTGCCCGCCCGAGGGCATGAATTTGAGGGCATTGCCCACCAGGTTGCGCAAAATGGTGCGCGTCATGTTGCGGTCGGCCAGCAGGCGCAGGCCATCGGGGGCGGCCATGGTGATGTGCTGCCAACTGGCGGCGGCGGTGGTCTGGTACAGGGCCTGGCACTCGGCAAACAGCTCCGACACCGCAATGGGCGTGGGCCGGCATTCGAGCTCGCCGGTCTGGCTCACGGCCCAGTTCAACACGTTGTCGAGCAAGTGGTTGAGGCTGTCGGCAGCCTGGCGCACCATGGCGGGCAGGCGCGCGAGGCCCGCTTGGTCGTTCTGGGCAATATAGGAGTCAATCAGGCTGGTAACGCCGGCGAAGGCCGTGACCGGGCCGCGCAAATCGTGCGCCACAATGGCGTAGAGCTTGTCTTTGAACGAAGCCACGCTGCGCAACTCGACCGATACTTTCTCTAAGGCGCGGTTATTGGCAGCCAGCTCGGAGCGGCTGCGGCGCAGGTTGCGATAGAAGTAGGCGGCCACCAGCAACGCCAGCGTGAGCACGGCCACCGCCCCAATGAGCACCTGGCTGTGCCACACCTGCTCGTCGTGCTGCTGCGTGAGCAGGCGCAGGCGCCGGGCCCGCTCCTGCGACTCGGAGCTGACCTGGGCGGCGGCCAGCGTTTGCATGGTTTGGCGGTTGTTGAGCGTGTCGTTCAACTCCACGTAGCGCTGGTTCCACTCGTAGGCCTGTTTGTAGTTCTCGCGGTCGGCCGCCTCGGCCGACAGGATGCTGTAGGCATCGAGCACGCGCTCCAGGTAGTCGCTCTGGCGGGCCAGCGCCAGGGCTTCGCGGGCGGCGGCATCGGTGCGCTCCGGCTCGCCCATCTGGATGTAGTACATCGCAAACATAATGAGCTGGTTGGCCTGGCTGCGGGCCGAGTGCTGGCGCCGGCTGATGGCCAGGGCCTGCGTCAGCAGGCGCTTCACGCGGCCCATGTTGCCGGCCCGCATCTGGTAAGTGGCCAGGCTCGACAGGTAGTTGGCCTCCGCCGTGGAATCGGCCTGCCGGCGGGCCAGCGCCAGCGCCAGCGAATCGAAGTGCATGGCCTGCGGGAGCTGCTGCCGGAAGAAAAACAAGCCGCCCACGTTGCCCAGCAGGTGCATCCGCGTGCTCGCCGACACGCCCGGCTGGTTGGCCAGCTGCAGGGCCTTGCGGTAGTGGCGCCAAGCGGTGGTGGAGTCGCGCCGCTCGTGGTAGATGCTGCCTTGCGCCGTGTAGGTCCGGGCCAGGCCGTCCACGTCTTTGAGGCTGCGGGCCAGGCTTTGGGCTTCGGTGAGCAGGCTTAGGGCTTCGGGGCCGTTCGAGAGGTTGGCGTAGCAACTGGCCAGCACCAGCAGGCTGCGCAGCAGCGGCGGGCCTTGCGCGTCGGCGGGCAGGGTGCGGGCCAGGGTCACGGCGGCTTCGCCGTAGGGCAGGGCACGGGCGGGCTGCTCGTTGTGCAGCGCGTAGCACAAGGCATTGAGCAGGCGCAGGCGCGTGGTATCGGGCAGCGAGGTAGCCAGTTTTTGCCGCAGCGCCTCGCTGCCGGCCGGCCCAGGCTGCCCGGCCTGCGCATAGGCAGGCCGGGCCAGCACCCCGAAGGCAAGCAGCCAAAACAGCAAAAATCCGGGCCGGGTCATATAAGGCTGCATAATGCTAGCCAAAGATAAGCACAACCCCGCCAACTTTCACGCTTTAATGCTATTTCAGAATATTGCAGGGTGCAAATTCTTCAGCGGCCACATTCTATAAAAGCAGGGCAAAGCAGCTTCAGCAGTTTATTTTCGCCACTCGCTGCTGGTGACGGCCACCTTCAAAATTTATTTTCAGGAAAGTTGATACAATTTCACGGGTCAGCGCTTCGTCGACGTAGCGGGCGGGAATACACAGCACGTTGGCATCGTTGTGCTGCCGGGCCAGGGCCGCCAGTTCCGGCAGCCAGGCAATGGCGGCCCGCACGCCGGCGTGCTTATTGGCAGTGATGCACACGCCATTGGCCGAGCCACAGAGCAGGATACCCAAGTCCGCTTCACCGGCCTCCACGGCCCCCGCCAGTGGGTGCGCCACATCGGGGTAATCCATCGAATCGGCGGAGTGCGTGCCGTAGTCCTGCACGTCGTGGCCTTGCTCGGGCAGCCAGGCGCGGAGCATTTCCTTGTGCGCAAAGCCGGCGTGGTCGGAGCCGAGGGCGAGTTTCATAGTTTGATTCGTGAGTGGCGGGCAACGCGAAAGAACGTCATGCTGCGCGCTGCATGACGGGCAAATTTAGCCGTTCTGCGCTTGCGCGGCGTCGCGCTCGGCTTGCCGGGCCAGCTTGGCGTTCAGGCGGGCGGCGTCGCCGCGCCGCACCACGCGGGCAATGTGAATGCTCAGCTCGTAGAGCAGCAGAATGGGGATGGTGACGATGATTTGGGCCGAGATGTCGGGCGGGGTGATGATGGCCGCGATGATGAGGATGACCACAATGGCGTGCTTGCGGTACATCTGCATGATTTCGGGCGACACCACGCCGGCCTTGGCCAGGAAGAACACAATCATGGGCAGCTCAAACACGAAGGCGCACGAGAGGCTCATGGTGGTGAGCGTGCTGAGGTAGCTCTGCATGTCAATCTGGTTTTCGATGGTGGGGTCCACCACGTAGCCCGCCAGGAAGTTGATGCTCAGCGGCGCCGCGATGTAGTAGCCAAACAAAAGCCCCAACCCGAACAGCACCGACACAAAAAACACCGCCCCTTGCGAGTTCTGCCGCTCGTGCGGGTAGAGGCCAGGCTTCACGAAGCGCCAGATTTCCCAGAACAAATACGGAAACGCCAGGCAGATGCCCGCCATAAACGAGGTGCTGATGTGCATGGTGAGCTGCCCGCTCATCTGCCGGTTCTGAATGACGAAGCCGATTTTATCGATGCACAAATCCGGCGCGTGTACCCACTGCCCGAACTTGCAGAACATGCGGTACGTCCAGAAATCGGGCCGCGAAGGGCCCAGCAGCACGTCGTGAAACAGGAATTCCTTGGCAAAAAATGCGACCGTGGTGAACACCACCACCGCAATGGCCGCCCGGATGATGTGCCAGCGCAACGCCTCCAGGTGGTCGATGAAGGACATTTCGTGCGGTTCGGCCGAAGGGGTTGGTTGTTGCGGTTGAGGTTGCACGGAGGGAAATCAGGGGATTTAAAAGGAAGGGATAAAACCGTTTGTCATCCTGAGCGCAGCCGAGGACCTTATCACCGCTGAACAATGGTCGTTCAAACTTGATAAGGTCCTTCGCTGCGCTCAGGATGACAAACGGCTCAAACCCTCTTACGTAAAAAACTACGCAAACAGCGGGTAATCTTGCAGCCAGGCATTCACGCGCTGGCGCACCTGGCCGATGCGGGTGTCGTTGTCGTGGTTGGTCAGGGTTTCGTCAATCAGCTCCACGATGCGGGCCATGTCGGCCTCGCCCAAGCCGCGGGTAGTTACGGCGGCCGAGCCAATACGGATGCCGCTGGTCACGAACGGCGACTTATCGTCGAAGGGCACCATGTTTTTGTTGATGGTGATGTCGGCGCGCACCAGGGTGTTTTCGGCCAGCTTGCCGCTGATGCCTTTCGAGCGCAGGTCAATCAGCATGAGGTGGTTGTCGGTGCCGCCCGAGATGATGTCGTAGCCCAGGCCCACGAAGCCCTTAGCCAGCGCCTGCGCGTTGCGGGCCACCTGCTGGGTGTAGGTTTTAAAGTCGTCGGTCAGCGCCTCGCCGAAGGCCACGGCCTTGGCGGCGATGACGTGCTCCAGCGGCCCGCCCTGGGTGCCGGGGAATACGGCGCCATCAAGCAGGGCCGACATCTGGCGGATTTCGCCTTTCGGGGTTTTCAGGCCGAAGGGGTTTTCGAAGTCCTTGCCCAGCATGATGAGGCCGCCGCGCGGGCCGCGCAGGGTTTTGTGGGTGGTGGTGGTCACGATGTGGCAGTGGTCGAAGGGCGAGTTCAGCAGGCCTTTGGCGATGAGGGCCGAGGGGTGCGAAATGTCGGCCAGCAGCAGGGCGCCCACTTCGTCGGCAGCTTCGCGCAGGGCTTTGTAGTCCCAGTCGCGCGAGTAGGCCGAGGCGCCGCAGATGATGAGCTTGGGCTGCTCGCGGCGCGCAATTTCCTTGATTTTGCTCCAGTCGATGAGGCCGGTTTCGCGCTCTACGCCATAAAAGCTAGGCTGGTAGAGCTTGCCCGAGAAGTTCACGGCCGAGCCGTGGGTGAGGTGGCCGCCGTGGCTCAGGTCGAAGCCCAGGATTTTGTCGCCGGGGTTGAGGCAGGCCAGCATCACGGCGGCGTTGGCCTGGGCGCCGGAGTGCGGCTGCACGTTGGCCCACTGCACGCCAAACAGCTCCTTCACGCGGTCGATGGCCAGCTGCTCCACCTGGTCCACGATTTCGCAGCCGCCGTAGTAGCGCTTGCCGGGCAGGCCCTCGGCGTACTTGTTGGTGAGCACGGAGCCCTGGGCGGCCATCACCTGTTCCGAAACGTAGTTTTCGGAGGCAATGAGCTCCAGGCCGTGGGTTTGGCGGGTTTTCTCCTGGGCAATGAGGTCGAAAACGGCGGTGTCGAGAAGGCGAGCGGGGGCGGCGGTTTGCATGGGCGTAAAGGTAATAGCTTGATGGGGCTTGATTGTCGTTCTAGCGGGCGCCTCACCCCCAATCCGGTCGTTCTGACGGGCGCCTCACCCCCCGGCCTCCTCTCCCAAAGGAGAGGGGGAGCTACGGCGGCGCATGCGTTTGCGTTGTTTGCAAGAGAGTTTGCGAATAGAATTGCGAAGTCGACTGGCTTTCCCTCTCCCTTCGGAGAGGGGGCCGGGGGGTGAGGCGCCCGTCAGAACGACACGGCATTCCCCGTTTCCGTTGTTACTTGCTGCTGCCTTTGCTCCCTGCCATGTCTGCGCCTCTCGCCGAAACCCTTACCCAGCTGCGCGTCGGCAACCAGAAGTTCCTGGTTGACTTTTACCAGCGCAGCCGGCACCTGTTTGCCCGCTGGGCCCAGCGCCAGTACCAGCTCGACGCCCCGCAGGCCCACGGCCTGCTCCAGGACACCCTGCTCGACTTCTACGACCAGGTGGCCGACGGCCGCATCACCAAAATGCCCGACGACCTGCGTGCCTTCCTCTACGGCATGGCCCAGCAGCGCCTCGACGCCCAAGTGCCCGCCCACGTGCCCCTGCCCGCCGCCGAAGCCGGCCGCCGCCAGCGCCTGCTGGCCCAGTTCAACCAGCTCGGGGCCGATTGCCAGCAGGTGCTGACCTACTTTTACTTCCGCGGCTACCACTTCGAGAAGATGGGCGGCAAAATGGGCTTTCCCAACGCCACCGTGGCCCGCCTCCAGAAAAGCGCCTGCCTGCGCAAACTTTACGACCTGCTGAAATGAGTCCCGCGACTCCGCCCCGCCCCGACCTCCGCCCTTACTTCGACGAGCTGGAACGCTTTGCCGACGGCCAGATGGCCCCGGCCGAGCAGGAGGCCTTCGAGCTGCGCCTGGAGCAGGACGAAGCCCTGGCCGAAGCCCACGCCGCCTACGAGCAGCTCACCGCCGACCTGCGCTGGGCCGCCGGCCACGACACCCTGCGCCTGCGCCTGCAAGCCCTGGATGAGCGCATGAACGAGCGCGGCACGGCCCTGGCCCGCACCGAGCGCCTCGCCAAGCTGCGCCAGCGCCGCTGGACCGTGCTGGGCACCGTGGGCGCTTTTGTGCTGCTGGCCGCCGGGGTGGCGGCCTGGTACTTCAGCCGCCCCAGCCCCGCCCGGCCCGCCCGCAGCTGGGAAGCCTACTACCAACCCGACCCGGGGCCCGTCGTGACGCCGGCGCTGCTGCACAGCCGCCCGCTGCTTTCTGAGGTGCTCGACCAGTACCAGTCGGGCCATTACCCGGCGGCGCTGCACTCGCTGGGCCGCCTCTCGCCGCCCAGCGTGGGCGCCGACACTCTGCAGTACCTGCGCGGCCTCATTCTGCTGCGCCAGGGCCAGGGCAACGCCGCCCAGCTCTACCTGCGCCGCGTGAGCGAGGAAGACGGAGCCTCCGAGCTGGCCCGTCGCGCCCGCTACCACCTGGGCATGGCCTACTGGCAGGCCAAGGAGCTGGCCCCGGCCCTCAAAGAGCTGCGCGCCGTGGCCGCCGACTCGCTCAACCCCTTCCGCGCCCCGGCCCGGCGGGCCGTGGCGGCGGGGGTGCTGGAAAGGCGGTAGGCCTGTAGAACGGTGTGGGGGCGGGGCTTGCCCCCGTCCGCGCGGCCGCATCGTTCCAACACCTTCGTTCAACGTCCGGGCGGGGGCAAGCCCCGCCCCTACACCGTTCTACAGGCCTGCCTAGCCATAAAAAACCGGTCGGAAGTGGTGGCTCACCACTTCCGACCGGTTTTTTATGGCTCCTTTCCGGTTTAGAATCGGTAGTGGGTGGTTCTAAACCACCCCTGACCGGTTCTAAACCACTCGGGACCGGTGCGCAACCACTACGGACCGGTCCCAAACCACTCACGACCGGTTCCGAACCGCTCGAACGGCCGCTAGGCGGCGGCCAGGGTGGCTTTGGCCGCTTTGACGGCTTTGGCGGCGGCGCCGAGGCGGTTGGCGTAGCGCTTTTTCATGGTTTGCAGGGCAGTTTGCACGGCGGCGGTTTCGCCGTTGTCCTGGCGCAGGTCTTCGTACACGTCGTCGGCGGTCACCATCACGTCGGCGCCGGCCAGGCGGTAGGTGTCGTTCACTTTCTGGGCCAGGGGCCCGAGCACGGCCTGGATGCCGCGCAGGCTGTCCATCAGGGCCACGTCTTTCTCAAACTCGGCCAGGTCGAAGCTGCGGCGGGTGAAGCCCTGGTCGGCGCGGGTAGCGTCGAGAGCGGCCTGGGCGAAGGGCACGCCGTCGAAGCCGATGTTGCGCAGGCCCTTGCTTTCCTCGGGCTGCAGGGTGATGAGGAAGGGCAGCAGAGCTTCGGCCTGACGCAGCAGGTCGACGACTTTTTTGGCGTCGGCGGTAGAGAGGGTTTCGGAAATGCGGTTGCCTTGTTTCATGGGTAAATGGGAGGTAAAATGAAAAAAGATGGGGAAGAAAAAAACGGGCGGCCGGGCCCCAAAAGGCCATGCCGCCCGCGTGTGCTGGTAAATGTAAGCAAAAGCGTACCGTTATTTTTCTATCTGTAATTGTTCGCGTTTCACCACTTTGCCGCCTTGCAGCAGGTGCACGTAGTAGAGGCCGGCGGGCAGCTTGTCGGTGTTCAGGCGCAGGGTGGCCTCGCCCCGGCTGGCCTGCTCGGCGCAGGGCCTGCCGTAACTGTCGAACAGGCGCACCGTGACGGGGTGGGCGGCGTCGGCGTTTTCCACGTGCACGTCCACGGTTTCGCGGGCAGGGTTGGGGTAGAGGGTGGCGGAAGGCTTGTCGGCTTGGGCGCTACGGTATGATGGACAACCCTGCGTATAATAATCTTGATAGTACACGGCTTGTACATCCGGGGCTCCTTGACAGTACGACGGGCTTGACACTGTGACTGTCAGTGTGTAATCCTGAAAGGGCAAGCCATCTATCAACATGCTCTGTCCGCCGTTATTCGAGGAAAGGTACCCCGCGCTTGTAGTCCAAGTGTATGGCCCAGGAACGCCGATGCTCGACGTAAGGTTGAATACGATGCCCGTGGTGGCGCAAGTTGGATTGCTGATGCCATTGTTAATCTCCATCATTCCCTCCCCTACCGCCACGCGTCGGCTGGCGATGGTGCTGAAACAGCCGTTGCTGAGATTAGCATAAATGGTCACCACGCCGCGCGCGCCGGCAGTTGGCACTGCCTGCACACTGGTCACGCCCGCTGTATTCGCCGGAATAAAAGTGACCAGCCCGGCCGGCGAGGCCGTCCAGCCCGTGACCCCGCCGAAGGGCGGAGCTACGCTGAACGGCGTACCCGCACTGCCAGCGCAGACAATATCGGACCCAGTGATGGATACGGGTGGGTAGAGGTTGCACTCGGTGGAGCAGGAAACGGTGGCATTGGATTGCAGCTGTAACTCGTTGAAAATCCATTCCGCCTGCCGGGCCGGAAAGAAGGGATGCGGGTAATTGAACTTCTGCCCCCCCCCCACAGTGGTGTAGCTCTTCTGGGCGATGAAGTGGGGGGGCACCGGCCGGACAGGACTCGACGTCAGGTCGCTGACATAGCTGGAACGCGCGGTAACGTTATCAATGGGCACGTCGAGGGCGCTGGCCGTGGGCACGAAACAGAAATCGCCCGCCGTGGAGAAGCTGGCATCCAGGCTTAGAAACCATAGCAAGCTGAAATGGCCCGTCGGTGGGTCGATGCGTGCCTGCTCGCTCACGTTTTGGGTGCCCCCGGGCAAGCCGTCCCAGGCCACGGGGTTGCTGAACACCGAGTGGAAGGCAAAATTGGTGAGGTAGGTCCGGCTGTTGAAAACCATCAGCGTGCGCACCTGCCGGTAGATGCGCAGGCTGGAAAGGCGCTCATGCTGACCGGGGTTGGGCATGGCGTTTACGATGACCTCCGTGTTGTAGCTGGTGCGCTTTATCCACGGCAGTGGCGAAAGAAAGCCCGAGAATTGATAGCGCACCAGTTCATCGTGCGGGCTCAAGGACCCGTTGCCGCACTGTGACCCCAGGCTCGTGGCCACGAATTGATACGGGAAACTGCCGCTCACCATGGGCTGATAATCGCTGGCAATAAACCAATTGAAGCTGGTGGCAAACGAAGCAAATGGCCCATAGCCCGAGCGGGTGGCCCGCACCAGCAGCAGCTGCTGGGTAGCGGGCGCGTTGCCCAGTTGCTCGCCCTCGAATACCTCCGGGAAAATATCTTTTCCGAACAGCGCGCCGATGCCCCCCAGTATCTGCACGCCCACCATGGCGTTGGCCTGCGCCACCAGGGCTTGCAGGCCCAGGGGCGTGTTGGCCCCGCGGTGGGGGCTGTCGTGGGTCACGAGCAGGCGGGTGTCGGAACTGTTGGGCACGGCCCGTTCCATTTTGGCTAGGCCGTAGCGGGCCACCAGCCCCCCCATCGAAATGCCCAGCACCACGTTTTTCTCGGTGCTGCCGTTGCGTGCCTTTTCCTGGTTCACCCAGTCCACCACCTCTTTGAACAAGGCCGCGTTGCGGCGGATGTCGTCGGTGCCGTTGGCGTAGTCGATGAAGACGATATCGTAGCCCGTGGCCCCGGCGGGCAGACCGTTGGGACTGGGGGCATTTTCTAGGGCGCTATAGAGGTTATAGCCAAATACGGGATTTACATCCGCTAAAAAGTCCCTGATACTATAATTATACTTCTGCAAATGCGGCGCAACGCTGGATGCATCGTATCCTTCGGCTACAATCAAGGGCCGGAGCAGTTGCGTGCGGCTACCATCGCCGTAGCGGATATACACCATGCCGCCGGAGTGCTCGGAGGTCGGGCCGAAGGGCACCGTGCGGCCGATGTCGGAATAGCGGGCGGCGGGCGCGCAACCGGGGGCGCGCACCTCCAAGTCGAAATGGCTTTCGTAGCTGGTGTAGGTACCGGCCACAATCTGCGGCTGGGCCCCGCCGACGGTGCTGGTGTTTGTGCTGGTACTGTTGGCAGTACCGAACCGCGTGGACTGGAAATACGTCACGCGCACCTTCACGCGCCGGGTGCCGGCCGTGCAGTAGCTCGCCCCGATGGGCTGGCCCCAGGTGGCGGTGCGGTAGCCTTGGCCGTCGCCGAAGTCGATGCTCAGGTTGCTGACGCTGCCGCCCCCGCTTTGCACGTGCAGGTTTTGGGCAAACACGAAGCTCACGTCGCCGGTGGCGGCCACGCTGGTTTCGGGGGCGGCCATGAACAGCACCCGCGAGAGGTAGGGGCTTTGGCTGCGCCCGGCCACATCGAAGAGCTGCTCGTTCTGGGCCGTGAACAGGCCGGCCGTGAGGGCGTCGGGCCGCAGGGCGGCGTAGTTGATGCGCTGCACCATGATGGGAATGGCTGCCGAAGCGGTGGCCTGCGTTTGCAGGCGGGTGTTGAGGTCGCCGAGGGTGGGAAGGGGGTTGGTGCCCGTGATGTAGCTCGTCAGCACGCTGGCGTAGGCCATGCGCCACGCCTGCATGTTGGTCCGGCTGCTGTCAGTAAGGGTGCCGTTGAACACGTCAAGCGGCACAAAGCGCAGGCCGTACTCCTCCAGGAAGGGCGCCGGCACCTGGGTTTTGTCGACCTGCGCGAACAGGTGGTCGAGGTGCTGGCGCAGCGAGTCGGGCGGCGGCGATTGGGCCCAGGCCGGCGCGGCGGCGCAGAGCCAGCAAAGAGCGAGTAGCGTAAAAAGTTTTTTCATAGAATGGAAGGGAGTTGGGGTGAAAAAATGGGACTAAAGTTTCTTATCAAAGCGCCCCTGCGTGACTTTGATGGTATCGCAGCCCGGCTGGGCCAGCGTGAAGGCGAACGTGCCCGAAATGATGCCCGCCTGCAAGTCCAGACGCGTGATAGTAATAGAGCCTTTAGAATAACCGTTTGCTTGGTCGCTTCTATAGGTATCACAGGGGGATGTGCGGTATTCATCCGTAAACCCTGCTCCGGTGTCGGGACTTGCTCCAATTAGGTAAACGCCTGCATGGTTAATATTTATTCCGCCCAGGGAAAGTCTCTGTTTCTTTAGGCTCTGTGCATCTGGATAGCGGTAGGTGCGCACGTCCAAGCTGCCGCCTTGGTAGCCGGGGTCGTAAATCACGGCGTAGCTGGGGGTGCCGTTGGAGCCGCCGCCGGGGGTGTAGGGCTGGCCGTTGACGAGGCAGCCGAAGGTGTTGGCCCCGGTCTGGGTGGCCGGTGGCAGCTGGGCGGCCGGGTCGGCGGGCGTGGGGTCGTTCTTGCACTTGCTGCACTGCGTGAGTGTGGCCAGGCACAGGTAAAGCAGGAATTTGCGTTTCATAACAAGGCGCGTTTGGAGTGGGGCCGGCAACTACTGCCGTTAGAGAAAGATACGCTACCCGACGCGCCGGTAAAGCTCAGCCGAATAGGTGCCTGGTAAAAGGACATTATGCCCTGAATAAGACATCGGTTGGGGTCCATTTCGTAGGAATCTTCCTGGTTAGCAGGCAGCCGAAAGTTCGCCTGTTGCCTATCAAAGCACATTGCCGTTGAATACCAACAGCCATGCGTCACCAAAAAATCTCCGTATTGTGGCATCGTTTACCCGCCTGGGGTTTTCCCCCACCAAAGCAAGAAGCCCCGGCCGCTCACGCAGCCGGGGCTTCTCAACAAGGCGGGACGACGCGGGGGCGCGGCCCTCGGCCTCAGTCTTTCACCACGCGCTGGCGCAGCACCTGGCCGGCCACCGTGGCGGTGAGGGTGTAGGCGCCGGCGGGCGCGGCGGGCTGCACGTGCAGCGGGGCCGCGCCGGGCGCCACCTCCTGGCGCCACACCTCGCGGCCCAGGCCGTCGAGCAGGCGCAGGGTGGCGGTGGTGGCGCTGGGATGCGTGAGGGCCACGGTCAGGTCGGGGCCGAACTGCGTGGGGTAGGCGGCGAAGGCAGCGGCCAGGGCCTCAAACTCCACTTTCTGGGGGCCATAGTAGTGGGCCACGCCGGGGGTGCGGTCGTCCTGGCGGAGGCGGTAGTAGCGCACGCCGGCTTTGCCCGCGCTGGCATCCACGAAGCGGTAGCGGCGGGCGGTGCTGCTGTTGGCCGCCTCGGCCGCCACGAAGCCGATTTCCTTGAACGTCTTCCCATCCGTGGAGACTTCGATGCCGAAGCCGCGGTTGTCCTGCTCGGTGGCAGTGGCCCAGGTCAGCACGGCGTTGCGGCCCTCGCGCGCGGCCTCGAAGGCGGTGAGGCCCACCGGCAGCGGCGCGTTGATGTCGCCCAGCGTCCAGCGCGAGAAGCCGTCCACGCTGTTCAGCACGGCGTAGCCGGTGCCGGCCGGCGTGCCCGCGCCGGCGCTGCTCACGCCCTTGTTCACCCAGGTAGCGCCCAGGTTGGAGGACTTGAAGAAGCGCAGGTTGCCGCGCGTGATGCCGTTGAGCTCGTGGTCGAGGTAGCGCAGCGTCATGGTCAGGTTGAGGCCGGTGAGGACGTCGGCGTCGATATCGAAGTAGCGCAAGATGCCCTGGCGGCCGGCCGCGCCCACCGGGGCCGTGCCCGTGATGCGCGTCACGAAGGTGCTACCGGGCAGCGTCGAGCCGTTGGCGGGCAGCATTTCCAGGCCCACGCCGCCAAAGTCTTCCAAGGTGCCGGCCGTGGGCGTGCGGTTCACTTCCACGCGGCCCAGCACGTAGCTGGCGTCGGTTTCGCTCAGGTTGGCCAGGCGGTCAAGGATGAGGCCGTAGCGGCCGGTGGCCAGCACGCCGTCAATCATTTGCACGCCGTTGTACACGGTGGCGTTGCCGGTGAGGGTTTTGGTGCCCGCGCCGTTCACTTCCAGGTTGAAGTAGAGGCCGCCGCTCACGGTCTGGGGGCCGGTGCCGGTGAGCTTCACCTTGCCCGTGGAGCAGGTGAACTGGCCCGTGTTGGTCATGTTGCCCTTGATTTCGAGGTCGCCCAGCGTCTGGGCAAAGGTGCCCGAGTTGATGAAGTTGCCGGTCACGAGCATGTCGCCGCCGGTGTGGTTGAGGATGCCCGCGTTGGTGAGGTTGCCCTGCACCACGGTCAGGCCGTTTTCCACCACCATCAGTTGGCCGCTGCTCACCGAGAAGTTGGTCAGCACGGTGGTGGCGCGGCTCACCAGGCTGTTCACGCCGCTGGTGCCGGTGTTGCTCACGCTCGATACTACGTTGCCCGACAGCTCGTTGCGGCCGGCATCGACGCCGAAGGCCGTGAGAGCCGCCGAGCTCGTGCCCGTCAAACTCACGTTGCTCACCGTGTTGCCCATCACCTCGTTGGTGAGGCTGGTGCTGCTGCCGCAGCTCATCACAATGCCGCGGAAGCTCTGCGTACCGGCATTGGTCCAGGTGCCCGCCGTGGCCCCGGCCGCCTGCCCGCCAATCACGTTGTTCGATACCAGGGCATCGTTGGCGGCGCTGCCGGGGCCAAAGTCGATGCCCGTTTGGGCCGTGGTGGGCACCGCCGAGGCATTGTAGTAGATGTTGTTGTTGCTGATGGTCCACTCGTCGCCGTTGCCGGTGGTCACCAGCACGCCGGTGCGGGTGAAGTTCGACAGCTCGTTGCGCGTGAGGGTGAAGCCGTCGTTGGTGCCACCGCCGGCATTGGCCGCGTACACCAGGTTGGCGGGCAGCTGCGCGGGGTTGGCATTGGACACGAAGCTTTGGGTCAGCGTATTGTAGTCGTTGCCCGTGGTGGTGCCGTCGCCCACCACCACCACGCCGCTGGTCCACGACGACGCCGCGCCGCGCACCAGGATTTCGCTGGCCGTGTTATGCGAGGCATCGTCGCTGAACACCAGCGTGGGCGCCAGCTGGCTGGTCTGGCGCAGCGTGAGGGTACGCGGGGTGCCGTTGTTGCCGCTGAGCGTGACGTAGGCACTGCCCGCCCCGAAGGTGAAGGTGCCGTTGATAATTGGCGTCACGCCGGGTCCGGGCTTGATGGTGAGCGTATTGGTTGCCGTGCCCGTTTGGGTTACCAGCACGTTTTCGCTGTACGAGCCGCTGAGTAGTTGTAGCTCATAGGGCTGCGTGAGCGGCGAAGGCACGGCCGCCAGCGCCTGCGTGATGGTGGCATACTGGGCCTGCCCGTTGCCGACGGTAATGATGACCGTGGCCTGGGCGCGGCTGCCCAGCAGCAGTAGCCCGGCCAGCAGCAGGGCCACCAGTTGCCAGCGGCGGCGTTCCCACCACGGCTGGACAGGCAGCGGTCCAAATGAATGAACGGCGGAGGGTAAGGAGTGTTTCATGACAGTTGTTGAAAAGAAGTGTGATGATTGCAGCCGGCCAGTCTGATGAGGACAGGCAATTCCATCAGCCGTTAGACATTCACTTGCACGACCAGGCATAGTTCAATCCTGGTTTTGGGCCATCTATGAAATGGCTTTAGTGGCGCATATGGTCAGACGGAGATAAATAGCATTTATCAAACCTATTCCTCCAACTATCAAAACGCAATACTCACGTCAATACCAAACAGTCATAATCCTATTTATCGTCAATATTATTTCCACCATTCTATTGATTTCCAAATATTTTCCAATTATATTTTTTAACAACAACTAAAATGACTCATTTTATTAAAAATACTTCAATTCATTATATCCCATGCAAAAAAAATTTGTGGGCACCCATGTAAATATAATTTTTCTAACCACAAATTTATTTAGAATATCAACTTCGCTTAAACAAGTGTATAATGGCAAAGAATTAATATTTGCATAATGCAAAAACCCGCCTCAGCCTTTGCATGCCTGAAGCGGGTTTTGAGAAAGGCAAATCGGACGGTTTACCGCTTCCCGATGGTATAGGCCGGCTCGCAGTTGGGCACCAACGTCAACTCCCAGCTGTCTAGGTTCAGGGCGGTGAGGTGGGCCATTTCAGGGTTGTGCCGGTATACGCAGCCCGTGTCGAGGCCCAGCGCGCCGGGATGCGTGGCGGCTTTGCTGCGCACCTGAGCCGTGGGCGTGGGCACGTGGCCGTGCAGCAGGCGCCGCCCGCCCAGCCGCGAGGCGTCGTAGATGAATTTCTTGGTGTTCATCATGGTGGCATGGTCCTGGCGCATCTCGGCCGGGGGCAGGGCAAAGTTGTAGCCGGCGTGTACCAGCACAAAATCGGGCAATTCGATTTCGTAGGGCAACGCTGCTAGCCAGTTGAGGTAATGGGCCGGGATGTCGGCCATGCGCCGCACGCCGAAGCTGCGCAGCGTGGGCTGCCGGCCGCGCGGGCCCAGCCAGTCCCAGCGCCAGCGGTGGCGCGCGGCGTCGAGCAGGGCCTGGTCGTGGTTGCCGCGCAGGCAGTGCACGCGGTAGCCGCCGGCCTGCAGCTGCATGAGGTAGTTGAGCACGCCGCGGCTGTCGGGGCCTTTGTTCACGTAGTCGCCCAGCAGGTAGAGTTCGTCGCGGGGCGTCAGGCGCAATTCTTCTTCTACCAGCTTGCGAAAAGTGTGCAGGCAGCCGTGCAGGTCGGTGGTGGCGAAGCGGCGCATGAGGTCAATTTGGAATTGGGACTCAATAAAACGAAAAGCACGTCATGCTTCGGCTGCGCTCAGCATGACGTGCTTTTTGCTTAATCTAGACTATGCTAGCAGCCTAGTGGCCGCCGCCGTAGGCCGGTTTGTCGAGGTCGGCTTTGTCGTGGCTGCGGTTGGGATGACGCTGGCCGGCGTCGAGGGCATCCTGCTCGAGCTGGTCTTCGGTTTGGTCGGTAGTTTCGCCGGCGGGCGTTGCATCGGCTTTAGGCGTGCCTACGGCTTTGCGCTCGTTGGGATGCTCGCCGGTTTTCTGGTCGTTGTGGTGCGTGGACATGGCGGAAAGGAATAAAAATGTGGAAAAGAAGGGACCGGAGGTAGCCGGTCCAGGAGGCTATTGGTCGATGGCCGAATCGGAGGCGTTCGGGTCGTTCAGCTCGGCGTTGGTGTCGGTGCCGGTGATGGGCTTAATGGGGCGCGGCTCCATCTGGCCCATGCCCACGCGGGAGTTGGGGTTCAGCATCTCATCGAGACCGGGGCGGCGGTCGTGCACGTCGAGCTCATCGACGGGGCGGCCACTGGGTTCGATGGTGTCGGTGAGCTCGTCGTCGGCCGGCAGGTCCTGGTTGGCGCGGCCGGCGCGGCCCTCGTCGTTCGAGCGCATGTTGTCGGCGGGCGGGCTCATGTTGTCGGCGGTTTCGTTCACGCCCACGGCCGTTTCGCCGCCCGACGTGTCGGAGCCGAATCCCTCCTTGCCGTCGCGGTTGCCGAAGCCCCCGCGGGCGGCGTCGTTCTTGGGCGGGTCGGCGTTGGGAATGTGGTGGCCGGCCTCCATTTCTTCGTTAGTGGTGTCGTCGTTGATGACGCGGATGGGGCGGTTGTTGGGGTCGATGGCCATGGTTTTAGGGTATGAGGGTACGGGGGTATGGGGGCGGGAAGTGTGTAGGAAAGGTGTACTTTGGTTCAGCGGTTTGGGTTGCCCCAACCTCACGCCGGCCTTGCCTCCTACCCCCATACCCGCCCGCCCTCTTGCCCCAGCCTCATGTGGACCGAAACCGACAACAGCCTGCGCCGGCGCTTCCGCTTCGCTGATTTCAAAACCGCCTTCGCCTTCCTGACCGACGTAGCGGCCGAAGCCGAGCGCCTCGACCACCACCCGTGGTTCAGCAACGAATACAACGTGGTTGAATTTCGCCTGCGCACCCACGACGCCGGCAATACCGTGACCCGGCGCGACCACCGGCTGGCCGAGGCCATCGATGCCGTGGCGGCGCGGTATAGCGTGGAGTAAGCGCCTGTCATTGCGAGGCAGCGCCGAAGCAATGACAGGCGGCCTCGGCCTTCCCACTCGCTACCTTTGCCCTATGCCCAACACGGTTCTGTACCTCGTGCCCACGCCCATTGGCAATCTGGAAGATATTACCCTGCGGGCCATCCGCGTGCTGGGCGAAGTGGGCACCGTGCTCTGCGAAGACACCCGCACCAGCGGCCGCCTCATGCAGCACCTGGGCCTGAAAAAACCGCTCCTCTCCTACCACCTACACAACGAGCACCAGCAGGTGCCCCGCCTGCTGGAACGGCTTGCCAGCGGCGAAACCATGGCCCTGATATCCGACGCCGGCACGCCCGGAATTTCCGACCCCGGGTTTCTGTTGGTGCGCGAGTGCCTGGCCCGCGGCCTGGGCGTGGAGTGCCTGCCCGGCGCCACGGCCTTCGTGCCGGCCCTGCTGAAGTCAGGCTTCGGGGCCGAGCGGTTCACGTTTGAAGGCTTTTTGCCGGTGAAGAAGGGCCGGCAGACGCGCCTGCAGCAACTGGCTTCGGAAACGCGTACCATGATTTTTTACGAGTCGCCGCACCGCATCGTGAAAACCCTGGGCCAGTTGGCCGACGTGCTGGGCCCGTCACGCCCGGCTTCGGTGAGCCGGGAGCTGACTAAATTGTTTGAAGAAACCGTGACCGGCACGCTGGCCAGCCTGGAGGCTGACTTCGCGGCCCGGCCCGCTATTAAAGGAGAAATTGTCGTTGTCGTCGAAGGAAACCTTGCCCCGCCCGCCCGCGAGCCCCGCCCCGGCCGCGAAGACCGAATCCGCCGCCCCGCTGATGACGCCGACGAGGCCGATGACGACGACTTCGACGGCCAGGACTAGCCTGCTGCGGCTGCGCACGCCCGTGCT
Organism: Hymenobacter convexus; assembly: GCF_030580955.1. Lineage (GTDB taxonomy): Bacteria > Bacteroidota > Bacteroidia > Cytophagales > Hymenobacteraceae > Hymenobacter. Next base: position 120,762 of record NZ_JAUQON010000002.1, read on the forward strand.
GGCCGCACTGGGTGCCCTGCTGCTGAGCGGCGGCTGGGCGCCGTGGCCCACGGCCTGGCTGGTGCCGCTGCTGTTCATCGGCTGGCTGCCTTACCTGCTCATGGAGCGCAAGCTCACGCTGGAGGGCGCGCGCAAGGGCCGCGTGTTTGCCAGCACCTACCTCATGCTGGTGGGCTGGAACGCCCTCACCACCTGGTGGGTGAGCTATGCCGAGCTGGCCGCCGGCATCGCCGCCGTGGTGCTGAACGCGCTGCTCATGTGCCTGCCGCTCATGGCCTTCCGCCAAACCAAAAAGCGCCTTGGCAACCGCTGGGGCTACCTCTCATTGCCCATCTACTGGATTGCTTTCGAGCAGCTGCACCTGCACTGGGACATCACCTGGCCCTGGCTCACGCTGGGCAACGGCTTCGCGGCCGCGCCCGGCTGGGTGCAGTGGTACGAGTACACGGGCTTCCTGGGCGGCAGCGTGTGGGTGTGGGCAGTGAATCTGCTGGCATTCTGGGCGTGGTTTGGTCGAGGCGGCGTGGCTCCGTGGGCGGTGGCTGGCACAGCCCGCTTCCGCTGGGCCGCGCCGGTGCTGACGGTGGCCGTGCCGCTGTTCATTTCGACGCTCATCGGCCGCAGCTATGAGGAGAAAGGCCCGGCGGCCGAAGTCGTCGTGGTGCAGCCCAACCTCGACCCCTACGTGGAGAAGTTTGAAGGCGGTGCCCAGTTCGTGCCCTACGACGAGCAGCTGACACGCCTGCTGAACCTGTCGGAGCAAAAGCTCACGCCCGAAACGCGCCTTATTCTCTGGCCCGAAACGGCGCTGGAAGAGCCGTATTGGGAGAATACGATTGAAAGCCATCCCAAAATCCGGCGGGTGCGGGCGTGGCTGGCGCGGCACCCCGGCGTGGCCCTGCTCACGGGCATCACCACGCTCGGCTCCTACCCTAACAAGGAGGCTGCCAGTGAAACGGCCCGCTACCGCGACGACCTCGGCTACTACGACTTCTTCAACACCGGCGCCTACTTCGCCGGTGCTACGGCGCCCGTGGCCCTCTACCACAAGTCGCGCCTCGTGCCCGGCGTGGAGAAGATTCCGCCGGTCTTGGCCTCGCTCATCTCACACATCGACCTGGGCGGCACGGTGGGTAGCGTGGGCAGCCAGGCCGAGCGCACGGTGTTTGCCGCGCCGGCCAATGCGCCCGCCCTACGCGTGGCCCCCATCATCTGCTACGAATCCATCTACGGCGATTTTGTGGGTGAATACGCGCGCAACGGCGCCACCCTGCTGGGTCTCGTCACCAACGACGCTTGGTGGCACGACTCGCCTGGCTACCGGCAGTTGCTGAGCTACGGCCAGCTGCGCTGCATCGAAACGCGCCGCGACTTGGCCCGCTCGGCCAACACCGGCTTCACCGGCTTCATCAACCAGAAAGGCGAAATCACCCAGCGCGAAACGGCCTGGATACCGACGAGCAGCCGCGCCACCGTGCATTTGAATACGGAAACGACATTTTATGTCCGCTTCGGCGAGCTAATTGGGCGCGGGGCGCAGCTGGCGGCGGTGTTGCTGTTGGTAGCAGCCACTGTAATAGGCTGGCGGCGGAAACGCTTGGCGGTGTAGAGACGCGGCACTTCGCGTCTCCGCGTTGAGCGTCTGTCACTCCACCATACTAAAGCAAGCCATCTGAACAACAATAGCAAACGAAGTTCAGCGAAACTAACGCTGAGACGCGAAGTGTCGCGTCTTTGCATCGTTCTAACCATTCCATTATGCCCCTCGATTTCACCCAACTATCCCACGACCTCGCCGCTCTGTGCTGCCGCACGGCCGAATTTATCCGTCAGGAAGCCACCACCTTCGACCGGGCCAAAATTGAGCACAAGGGCCTGCACGACCTCGTGAGCTACGTGGACCAGGAAACCGAGCGCCGCCTTGTGGCCGGCCTGCGCCAGCTGCTGCCCCAGGCCGGCTTCATCACCGAAGAAGGCACCGCCGGGCCCGACTCGCAGACCGAGGAATTCACCTGGATAATCGACCCGCTCGACGGCACCACCAACTTCGTGCACGGCCTGCCGGTGTATTCCATCAGCGTGGGGCTGCTGCACGGGGCGGACCTGGTAGTGGGCGTGGTGCACGAGGTGAGCCGCGACGAAAGCTTCCGGGCCGTGCGCGACGGCGGCGCGTTTTGCAACGAGAAGCCCATCCACGTCACTAATACCGACGACCTGCACAGCGCCCTTATTGCCACGGGCTTCCCTTACAAAGACTTCGGCCGGCTCGATGCCTTCCTGCAAATCCTCGGTGCTTTCATGACCCGCACCCACGGTGTGCGCCGCCTCGGCTCCGCCGCTGTCGACCTAGCCTACGTGGCCGCCGGGCGCTGCGAGGCCTTTTTCGAATTCAACCTCAACTCCTACGATGTGGCGGCCGGCATCCTGCTGGTGCGCGAGGCCGGTGGCCACGTCACCCAGTTCCTGACCGATGGCGACCCGCTATTTGGCCGGGAGCTGGTGGCCAGCAACGGGGCGCTGCACGCGCAGGTGCAGGGCGTAATTGGCGAGTTCTGGAAATAGCACGAGTCGGTTAGAACGTCATGCTGAGCGATGTCGAAGCATCTTTACCGCAGGAGTAAATCAAATTACTTGCGCGGTAGAGATGCTTCGACTTCGCTCAGCAAGACAGCCACCCTCCCCCAAACTTTTCCTCCGGCAACGTAGTTTTCCCCGCATGCTTCTCGCCATCACCTCCGTCGAAATTCAGTACTTCCTGATTGGCGCCCTTTTCGTGGGAGCCGCGTTCTACGTGGGCCGCATTTTCTGGCGGGCTTTCTTCAGCCGCACGGCAGCGGGCTGCGCCAAGGGCTGCGGCGGCGCCTGCGGGCAGCTCGACGTGGAACGCCTGCAAGCGACTATTGAGGCGCGGGCGGCCCGCGAAAAGGCTACGGCCTGAGCTGCTACACTTTCTTCTGGCCACAGAATAACCCGCCCCCGCCCCGGCTCCGTATAGCCGGGGCGGGGGCTGCCGTTTTAGCGCTGCCCGCACTTCCTTTCATTACCCAAACACCCCACCGCCATGCAGGACAAAGAAGAAGAACGGTCGCTTGTCAACGTTGAGAACCGGCTGACTAAGGACGGCTTCACGCAGGATTTTAAAGTGACCGATGGCCGCCTCCACACCCTCGACCCCGCCTCGCCGAAAAGCTACGCGCCCGATGAGGTCACCATCGTAGACTTCTACCGCTTCGAGGGCGAAAGCAACCCTGACGACACCTCCATCCTCTACGCCATTGCCGCCAACGATGGCGTGAAAGGCACCATCGCCTCGGCCTACGGCGTGTACGCCGATTCCGACACCGACGACTTCCTCAAGCAAGTGGAAGACCTCGGCAAGAACCTGGATAAAAAGGACAAGTAAGTTCAGGCGACTGCCTAACCAGAACGTCATGCTGAGCGAAGTCGAAGCATCTCTACCGCAATAGTAAAATCAATTACTCCTGCGGTAGAGATGCTTCGACTTCGCTCAGCATGACGTTCTTTTTATCTCTGGCTACCCCCACACTTTCGTGCCTTCCGAGCAGTTGCGGCACATCTCAATCTGGTCGCGGCCTTTGAGGAGGCTGCCGCGGAAGCGCTGGTACTTGGGGCCGCGCCAGAGCTGCCGGAAGGTTTCGGTTTTGAGGTCGCCTTGGCGGTATTCGGCGTCTTTGTCAAAGCAGCAGGGCACCACCAGGCCGTCCCAGGTGATGACGCAGGAATGCCACATTTTCCAACAGTGGTCCACCAGCTTGTTTTTCAGGCTCCAGGTGCCGTTGGCGTTGTTCTGGTAGCGCGAGTAGTAGTCGATGGTGGGAATGAGGGGCGAGCCGTTCTGGTGGTCGTAAATCTGGGCGGTTTTGAACCACACGTCGTCCACGCCTAGGGCATCGGCCAGTTGCTTGGCGTCGTCAATCTGGTGCTCATTCGGCCGCACTACTAGGAACTGGAAGATGATGCGTGGCGTGGCCGACTTCAGTTCCTTACGCCATTTCACCACATTGCGGGTTCCCTCCAATACTTTTTCCAGCTTGCCGCCCACGCGGTACTGCTGGTACACGTCCTGTGTGGTACCGTCGAGGGAGATGATGAGGCGGTCGAGGCCGCTTTCCACGGTTTTGCGGGCGTTTTGGTCGTTGAGGTAATGGGCGTTGGTGCTGGTGGCGGTGTAGATGCCCTTGTCGGCCGCGTACTTCACCAGTTCCAGAAACTGTGGGTGCAAATAAGGCTCGCCCTGGAAATAGAAAATCAAGTACCACAGCCGGCTGGCTACCTCATCGATGGTCCGCTTGAATAAGTCGCCCTGCAGCATGCCGGTGGGGCGCGTGAAGGAGCGCAGGCCGCTGGGGCACTCGGGGCAGCGCAGGTTGCAGCTCGTCGTCGGCTCGAAGCTCAGGGCCATGGGCAAGCCGCTCATCCGGGCCTTGCCCGTGAACTTGCTCAGAATGTAGGAGCCCACCACCTGCGCGGTATTCCACACGCGCAGGGGCGTGGCTTTGGAGAGGAGGTTGAGGGTGTCGGTGAGCGTGGACATGAAGGCAGGGAAAGGCTAAAAATACGTCATCCTGAACGTAGCGAAGGACCTTATTCCGTCTGAACAGTTGGCGCCAGGATTGTTCTAGCGGTTGTTCTGACGGGATAAGGTCCTTCGCTATGCTCAGGATGACAAGTGGTTGATTTACCGCTTACTTCTTCGTGGCCGGAAAATCGATGGCGCTGGTGTAGGTGCTGGCCTTGCCGAACGACTGGTTGATTTCGTCGATGGCGGCGCGGCTGCTCAGGCGCTTAGGCTTGGTGTTGAGGAAGGTACCGTCTTCGCCCACCAGCATGTAGGTAGGCACTTCCTGCAGGGCATATTCTTTGGCCAAGTTCGAGCGGAGGCCGCCGCTGGGCACGCGCACCTGCACGCCGGGCAGCTTTTTCACCGTCACGAGGGAGCGCCAGGCCTGCTCATTCTCATCGAGCGCGATGTTGATGAAGGCAATGTTTTTGCCCTCAAACTTGCGCATCATCTCCTGGGCGTAGGCTAGGTCGCGCAGGCAAAGGCCGTTGGTGGTTTTCCAGAAGTTGAGGTAGACCAGCTTGCCGGCAAAGTCGTGCAGGTGCACCGTGTCGCCGGTGGCGGTGGGGAGCTTGAAATCGGGCGCGGGCGCGCCGATGGCGAAGTCCTTGTGCTGGTCGAAATCGTTCTGCAGGATGGGGAAGTACAGGTTCTTGGGGTCGTAGTTGCGGAAGTCGGCCAGCATGGCGGCCGACTGCTTCACGTGCCCGAAACGGAACGACTCCTGCAGGATGCGGCCCAGAATGATGGCGCGCGTGGGGCCGGTCAGCTTCTTGCTGGCCAGGGCGTAGGAGGCGGGGTAAAAATCCGGGTCGGTGCGCTGGTGGTGGTCCTGGGCCACGGCGAAGTGCACGTAATTGAGCAGGAACTCGTGGTACAGCTCGCTCTGGGCGGCGTTGGGGTCGTTCAACAGGCCGGGCTCGCGGAGGAAGTTGTAGTAGTCGGGCGCCATTTTCAGGCGGCCTTCGGTGTTCACCACCTGCTCGCGCAGGTCCTGGAAGGTGAGCTTGTCGTTGGCGTAGGCGTACACCACCTCGGCGTGGGCGTAGTTATAGAAGTCCTGCGTGAACGACTGCTTGGCGGCGTGGTCTTCCAGAAATTCGTACTCGTGCTTGCGGCGGTACTCCAAGAAGGACAGAAACGGCGCTTCGTAGAGCTGAATGTTGTCGGGCAGCACCTGGAAGCCGTCGTTTTCCACGAACTGGGCGTCGGCCTCCACCAGGTAGTTGTTGGCGTTGGCGCCCTGCTGGCGGTGGCGCTGCTCGTCGGTCAGGTTGTTGCCGTTGCGCAGCTTGGTGGCCAGGCCGGTGGGCACGTCGTTGGCCTTGAAGCGCAGCGTGCCCGACATGTCGTTGCCCTTGAAGCGCACGTCGATGTCGGTGCCGGGGTCGAGGTAGAGCGGGGCCACGTCGTCGCCGTACACGAGGTCGGCCTTGGTGGGGCCGGCCACGGGCACCGTCAGCTTGAATTCGCCTTTGTCGCCGATTTTGGTGCGGAACAGCTTCTCCCTGGGCTCTAGCGGGTTTTCGCGCAGCGAGATGGCCACGGAATCGGTGGTGGGCCCGCTGATGCGGCCGGTGAGCGTGGCCGTGCCGCCGGTGGCCGCCGCCTCGGTAGCCGGGGCTTTGCGGGCGGCGGCGCCAACCACCGTGGTAGTCATGCGCCCTTGCCCGTAGCTCAGCAACGGCCCCAGCAACAGGGCCGCGCCCAGCAAGCGGCGCGCATACGTAGTGAGAGTGGACGTCATACTTATAATAAAACCTACCGCCGACGACCGCCGGCAATTGCTAAAATCGACTAAACCAGCAGGAGCTTTCGGGCTGCCTTACCCGGTATTTCGCGGTAAAAGCCTATCAGCACTCCGAAGATACGGCTTTTTGATTTATAAAATCCAAATCTTAACGCAGATTTATTAAGCAGTTAGGTGGGTCGACACTCGACGGAGGGCACCGGGACCGGGGGGCGCCGGCTGATTATCAGGGCGGTTTTTGGATTGGGGTGAGCAGAGCACGTTGAATAGGACGTCGTGCTACGCGCCTTGCGACATTGTTCTAACGTGGCGCCTCACCCCCGGCCCCTCTCCCCAGGGAGAGGGGAGCCTGACGGTTTGCGCATTGGAGCAGAACCGGCGCCCCCTCTCCCCAAGGAGAGGGAGGTCAGGGGGTGAGGCGCCACGTTAGCACGATGCCTACCCAAACAGGCCGTTCAGCACCTCATCGAGGCGGCTCACGGCCTGTACCTTGAGGCCGAAGCGGGCCAAATCAAGCCCTTTGCCGTTGAATTGGGACACGTACATCTCGCGGAAACCCAGCTTCTCGGCTTCGGCCAGGCGCTGGTCGAGGCGCGAGACGGCGCGGATTTCGCCGCTCAGGCCCACCTCGGCGGCCAGGCACACGTGGCCGGGGATGGGCAGGTCATTCAGGGAGGAAACCACGGCGGCGCACACGGCCATGTCGAGGGCGGGGTCGTCGAGCCGCAGGCCGCCTGCTATGTTCAGGAACACGTCGTGCTGGCCCAGGCGCAGGCCGGCGCGCTTTTCGAGCACGGCCAGCAGCATTTGCAGGCGCTTGGCGTCGAAGCCGGTGCTGCTACGCTGCGGCGTGCCGTAGGACGTGGGCGAGACGAGGGCCTGCACCTCCACCAGCAGGGGGCGGTTGCCCTCCAGGGTGGCGCCGATGGCCATGCCGCTCAGGCTTTCGCCGCGCTGCGAGAGCAGGATTTCGCTCGGGTTGCTCACCTGGCGCAGGCCGTCGCCCTGCATCTCGTAGATGCCCAGCTCGGAGGTGCTGCCGAAGCGGTTTTTGGTGGTGCGCAGGATGCGGTAGCTCAGGTGCCGGTCACCCTCGAACTGCAAAACCGTGTCGACCATGTGCTCCAGGATTTTGGGGCCGGCAATGCTGCCATCCTTGGTGATATGGCCGATGAGCAGGACGGGCGTGCTGGTTTCCTTGGCGAATTTGAGGAACTCGGCGGTGCACTCGCGCACCTGGCTCACGCTGCCGGCGCCGCTTTCCACCAGCGTGGAGTGCATGGTCTGGATGGAGTCGATGACGAGGATGTTGGGCTGCACCTGGTCAATCTGGCGGAAGATGTTCTGGGTGTTCGTTTCCGTCAGAATGTAACAGCCTGACTGCTGGCCCTCGGCCATGCGCTCGGCGCGCATCTTAATCTGGGCTTCGCTTTCCTCACCGCTCACATACAGCACCTTCATGTTGCGCAGGCTGAGGGCAATCTGGAGCATAAGCGTGCTCTTGCCGATGCCCGGCTCGCCGCCGATGAGCACCATGGAGCCCGGCACCAGCCCGCCGCCGAGCACACGGTTCAGCTCGCCGTCGGGGGTGACGATGCGTGGCTCGTCTTCCACCAGAATGTTGTTGAGCTGCACCGGCTTGGCGGCTTTGGCCAGGTTGCCGCCGGGCACGGTGCTGGCGGGCTTCCACTGGCCGGTGGTGGTGGCCACGGTTTCTTTCTGGACGACTTCTTCGACGTAGGTGTTCCACTCGCCGCACACGGGGCAGCGGCCTATCCACTTCGCGGATTGGGCGCCGCAGGACTGGCAGAAATAGACGGTTCTGGCTTTGGCCATGCTGGTTGTTTAGGGAGGGTTGGAGGTGTGGATGATAAGGCCGGCGGGGGCAAAAAAGTTGCCTGGGAAGCGGGGGCGGCAAGGTACGGCGCCTCGCCCTCCTCGTCAACCTCACCCCCTGACCCCCTCTCCAAAAAAGAGGGGGCACCGGTTCGTGAAGACGATTTCAAAAACCGCGTTTCGTTCGTCTAGGAGAAGGACAGGTGCCCCCTCTTTTTTGGAGAGGGGGTCAGGGGGTGAGGTTGACGAGGAGGGCGAGGCGCCAGCACACCTCCAAAACCTAAAAACCCGCCCCCGCCGAGGCGGAAACGGGTTTCGGAGGTTCCGGAAGTCCATCCCGCTAAGGCGGGAGGCACTTCCTCATCTACTGAAAGCCCATCCCGCCGAGACGGGAGGCACTTCCCCACATACCGGAAGTACCCTCCGCCGAGGCGGGATGCACTTCCCAAGGTACCGGAAGCCCCTCCCGCCGAGGCGGGGGGCACTTGCGGTAGCCTAGGCAGCGGGGCCCGCCTCGGCGGGGGCGGCAGGGACTTTGGCAGTGGCTTTGGCAGCTTTCTTGGCGCTCTTGCGGGCGCTTTCGGCCGCCGAGAAGTCGAAGAAGCTGTACACCTTTTCGGGCTCCTCGAAGGCCAGCTCCAGCTGGGCCTTGAGGCGGCGCTGGGCGCGGGCAATGGCCCGGCGGTCGGCGGTGAGGTCGAGGCGGGCGTCGGTGATGGTGGCGGCCTGGGTGTCGCGGGTTTCGTCGGCAGCGGCCAGGGCCTGGTAGAGGGCGTCGGCCTCGGCGCCGAGGGTGGGGTACTTGAGGGCGGCCTGCTGGGCGTGGTAGAGCTTGAGCAGGGTTTGGGACTGGGTGAGCAACGTGCCCTGGTCGAGGGCCTTGAGCTTGCTCTTGCCAAACTTCTTGAAGTCGGCAAACACGGGCAGCTTGCGCAGCTTGGGCGTCACGTAGTCGAGCATGGTGTCGCCCACGAAATCGAGCCAGGCGGTGCGGGCCGCGTGGTAGGCATCGGTGCCGCCGGCCGTGGACTGGCCGCCGTCGGTCAGGTTCTCGTCGAAGCCGTTGATGGCCGTTTCCAGCGCGGCCAGCAGGGGCGTGAAGGCGGCGCCGAGGCTGGCCTCGCGGCCGGCGCGCAGGCTGTAGGCGGCCTGGGCCTTGTAGGCGGGCCGCGCCATGCTCAGCGTCAGAAAGGGGTTTTCGAAGTAGGTAGAGTTGGGGCCTTTCATGATTTAGTTGGTTGGTTGGTTGGGGTAAGGGTAAGGGTTGAATTAATGGTCCGTCATGCTGAGCGCAGTCGAAGCATCTCTACCGCGCAACGCAGCTCAATCAACTGGATTACTGCTGCGGTAAAGATGCTTCGACTGCGCTCAGCATGACGTGCTTTTAGTTGGTACAGCATTAGCCCGGCCCGGCTACGGCGAGGGGCAGGCAGGGCAGTTGCCGGGCGAGAAGCCGCGGCTCACGCTCACGAAATTCTCCACCGCCGGGCCGCCACAGGTCGGCGTCACGCGCACGCCCAGGGTGGCCTGGGGCCGGCAGCGGCTCAGGTCCACGCTGGCCGAAGGCTGCCCGTCGAAGCTGGAATCAGCCACCCCATCAATGGTCCAGCGGTAGTCGGTACCCAGGTTCTGGCCCGCTACCGAGGCCGTGGCCGTGGCGGCGCAGTTACCGTCGCTGAGGTAGGCCGCCGTGAGCACGGGCGCCACCGCACAGGGGCTGGCATCAATCTGCACCACCTGCCCCACCGAGGGCACGCCGTCGCTGTTGAGCACGAACAGCCAGTAGTGGCCCGGCGGGCACACGTTGCCATCGGCCGGGGCCGTGAGGGGCACCGACGTGGCGCCCTGCGCCGTGGTCATGGCGCCCTTGGCCGGCTCCAGGAAGCGCTGGTTCATGTTGAAAGAGTGCGTGACGGACGACAGGCGCACGAGCGTGACGCGGGCCACCGTGCCCGTGCCGGGCCGGGCCACCACCGTGAACGGCTGCCCGTAGCCCACGTGCGTCGGCGCCCCTGTGATGGTGGGCCGTACGCGCGGGTTGCCGGCCGCGTCGAACAGGTAGGGCGGGCTGTAGAGCTCGGCCGTGCAGTGGTTGTTCACATTGGGCTGAAACGGGTCGTACTTGATATTTTCCTCGCCCCCGGCCGAGAGCACGCGCCCGTCGGGCAGCAACACAGCCGTGGAGTGGTACATGCGGGCCTCGGCCATGGGCGCCACCGTGGTCCAGGTGCCGGTGCCGGTGGCGCCGTTGCCATAGGGCGGCGGCGGGCTCCAGATTTCGGCTTCCATCACTGCCTGGTGGCGGTCGCTGGCCCCGTTCACGCGGGAGCCGCCGGTGGCCAGCACGGTGCCGTCGGGCAGGATGGTGGAGTTGACGTGCCAGCGGGCATTGCGCATGTCTGCCGCCCGCGTCACCACGGGCTGCTTGTAGCTCACCCCATCCTGCCCGGTCACGGTGGTGACACCGCCGGTCAGGTCGAGAATTTCTGCCGTGTTGGTGACCGTGTTGCCGTCGCAGCCGCCCGCCAGTAGAATCTGGCCCGGCGCGAACATGGCCGCCGTCCCGTACACGCGGTTACCGAACGCCCGGCCGCCGGGCGTAAACACATCGGTCCAGGTGCCCTGCTGCCCGTTGGCGGGGTTCACGTAGGTCGGGTTGAGGTAGCTGAGGTTGTAATCAGACCCGGCATAGAATACTTTGCCATTGGGACCCTGGAACATCCAGGGATAAAGCGGCATGGAGCGGGAAGCGCCCGTAAGCGTGGTCCAGTTACCGCTTTGGAACAGCTCGGGGTAGTGCTGGGAAGCTGGTAAAATTTATGCTGGCTCTGTTTCTCCCGAGGTTGTCAGCACCGCTCCACTGTTCAAGGTGGTATTGGTGGGGTACCAGCGGTTGCGAATCATGTCCCGTTCTTTGTGCCAACTCAATGGGTCATGTGCTGTATTTGGCTGAAAGGCATCGGGGTTCTTGGTATAATCGTAAGTGTTAGCACTGTTAAGCCCTTTAATATATTCTGGAACAATGATATTACCCGCTGCGTCTTTAGTTGCAAGAACCGTTCGGTCATGCCCGCCTGTCACTAATAGTTTCCCATCGGCAAGAAAGCTGTGCCCGGTGCAAAAAGCGTTGGTCCAATCAACATGAAATATTGTTGTGAGGAGTTGATTGAGACTGGGGTCCCAACGGTACATATCGGTTCCAGGATGTGGGGAACCAGTCGTCGAATATTGGTTATCATTATGCCCTTGCCAAGACAGCACTATACCGTTTGGTAACACACTGGTGTGAATGCCGATGAATACGTTATTGTTGTTGTACGCCTGGAAGTCCCAATGGGCAGCTGCCCACTGACCGGTTGTGTTAATAGGGGCCACAATGCTTATATCTATTTCGCTCGTACTGGAGAAACCATCGCCTAGCTCTATACTATTAGTCGCGTGAAGTGACTGGGATTGTCCATTTGTGGATGAGGACAGGTCAACTGGCACCTGTGCATTACCAACTTGCACAAGTGATAGCAGACAGCCTAGTAGCATGATGTTTTTCATGACTGATTTGCATTGAAGTGTATTACTCTACTACCACTCGGCGAGCTTCTTTTCCAGCTCGCACGATATACAAGCCTGCAGGAAGACCTGCCGGCAACTCCAATTGCATGTCACCATGTTCAGGCATAGTGCCTACTAGTATTACCCGCCCCAGAGCGTCCAGCATCTGAATGGCTTGTTTTGGTGATAAACCAGTAACCGTCATATTCCGATGCGCTGGATTAGGATATACGCTGAATAAGGAAGCATTCTGCCCCCGCGTAGACAACGGGCCATTGGCACCAAGTCGAGCTGTAAATGCCGTGAAATTGGTATAGCTAGCAGTGGGTACGGCAGCCATGTTTGTTGTCCCTAACGTCAGGCTAGGGCCGTAAAACCTACCGGTAACGAAAACCCGCCCTTGTCCATCAATGTAGCTAGGCGCAGCATTCTCATTACTCGTCCCCCCAGCTTGGGCCACCCAGCGCCAAGTACCGGCCGTGTCCAGTTTAGCAATGATAACGTCAGCGCTTCCGGCTGCTGTCGTTATAGTGGTATTCCCAAATTGATGGCCCGGCTGCAAGGGCGAATGCTGAAACCCTGGTTCGCTGACTCCAGCCCCTAAGTATAGTCCCCCACTAGCATCAAGCACCGGGGCACTGAATATCTCGTAGCCGTCGCCTTGGCTTTGCAAGGCCCAACGCCATGCACCGGTGGCAGTATTGAGCCGGGCCAGATAAGCATTATCCGTATGGGCTTGGCGTGAAGCACCGCTCGGGGAAGGCGCAAGGGGGCCGCGGTTCACCAAGCGGGTTTGCCCAAATGTAGCGGTATCACCGTTATAGGTTCCTGCCAGGTATAGGTCGTTCTGAACGCCCATAGTAAGGCCATTACAGCTTATGTCTGTTTCGCGGGCGTTGTTTTGCGCTTTGACGACCCATTGCCAGGCGCCGGCGCCGTCTATTTTAGCTATTGCGATGCCTCCCGCCGGGTAGGGGGTCGTGACAGTATAAGCCCCAAACTGTGCCAAGGCGTGGAATCCGCTAACGAAATAAGCATTGGTCATTGCGTCGGTTATTACCCCAGATACTACCCCGCCATAATACTCGCTCCGGCGAGCCCACTGCCAGACGCCCGTTGGGCTTAGCTTGGCGATGAATACCGTTTCGCGACCGGCGGCATAAGGGTCAGTGGTAGCCAGTTGAATGGTTGGACCGAAAAATGCCACCGAACTACTGTAAGTACCGGCCACGTAAATGTTGCCGAACAGGTCCGCAGCTATAGCCGTAGCGTAATCGTTGCCATTTATGGTCGTGCCACCGCCGGCGCTAGCCGCCCATTCCCAAGTGCCACCGGCCGTTACTTTAGCCACAAATACATCACTAGTTGAGGTGTTGGCAGCTCGCGCGTTGGTGAGCGTGCTCGCACCGAAGCTAGCCGTAGAGCTGTCGAAGGAGCCGGTCACAGCTACATTGCCGGCCGCATCAACGGCTAGGGCCTTGGCCCGTTGCGTGCCGGCTCCTCCCCCGGCCACGGCCCAGACGTACACCCCGGCCGCGTTGCGCTTGGCCACCACCACATCGGTATCAAGCCCGGTGAAGTTGAAGCTACCGAAATGGACGGTGCCGGTGAAAGAACCCGCTTGGTAGGTGCTGCCCTGCGCGTCAGTGAATTCGACCAAGTCAATAATGCTGCCGCTGCCGGGCGTGGCTAGCGAAGGCAACACGGCAGCTTGGTCGATTACTAATTGGTTATTTTGGGCCTGGGCCGGGCGCGTGCAGGCCACGGCCAGCACGAGCAAGAAAAGAAACGTTTTCATTGTCAAAGGAGATAAAAAGCCCGTTTATTTGCTCACCGCCGGCGCGGCGGCTTGGTTCACCTTCGCTTTCAATGCCGCCATATCCGCTTGCAACTGCGCATTCTGTTTGCCCAGCTCAATGACGTGCAGGGTCAGTTCTTCTAGGCTTTGCAGCAACCGGGCATTCATCTCACCCAGGTCAATGCCGTTTTTTTCCACCTCGGCCGCCGAGGGAATAGCCGGCAAGTGCCGATTCTGCTTTAAGTAAGATTCCAGCTCGGGCAAGGGCTGTAGCGCGTAGGTGGGGGCAAACACAAAATCGGCCCAGTTGGCCGTGGCCTGCGTCACAAAGATGGACTTGGCTACTAGCTTGCCATCCACAGCAAGGCGGTAGTCGTTGTGGGTGCTCGTTGCAGGAGGAGCCGCTAGGCCTATCCGCACCTGCATGGTGGGTTTAATCTGCATCACCCGGTAGGCCTTCACCTCGTTGGCGTACCAATAGTTGGTGGTTGTGGCATTGATGCCGGTGGCACCGCCGCCGCTGGGAAATGCCGTGAAATTCAACGTTCCCTCCACATCGCCCCAAATCAGGGCACCCCCGTTGCGGCTGTCACTATTTGGATTATACGAATCGAGTAGCCCCGGGTCGCAGGCAAAGGCCGCATCGCTTTGCCGGGAGGCGTTGAACCCGATGCAGGCGCCGCCGCCGAGCACATAATCCCGGTTGCCATTGCTCCGCACGCGGTAGCTGCCCGCATCGTCAATGGAAAGGCTATTTGCTCCCAGACCAACGCTCAACATGGAGCGCGAACCATAGAGCAGTTGATTACCAATGCCCACACGGCCGGCATTGGTAATATTCATCACCCTTGGGTATTCCCATCCTCCAGATGATGGGCGTGCCACCACAAAACTGTGTGATACATCTCCGGCGCTACCAGCGTTCTGGCCACCTACCAGGCGCAAATCGTCATGATTGGTTTCGACCCCCTGAGCATTTCCCCGGTGCGCCAACGTCAGTAGCACGGCGGTAAGTAAGTAAGTGTTTCATGGTAGCGACTGGTTTGGTGAGTGGAAAACGGGTTTTGTTGCGCAGCTAAATGTATGAGAAAGAAGGTGATTTGCGGGTGTCATTTTCAATAAACCCGTAGATATACCTGCATCCCGTCTTCCCGTCCCGGCGCTGAAGCGGGTGTTTCTCGCGTGGCTTTGGCTACGGCCCGCCGGCCTCAACATTGTGCCCCGCGCCGGGTTATAAGGACATGCCTATTGCTACTCCGCTCACCCCCGCCGACCTCGCCCCCATCACCGCCTTCGCTGGCCTGCCCGCCGAAACGCTGGCCTGGCTACTGGCCCACGGCGAAGGACGGGCCTACGCCCCCGGCGAAGTCCTGTTCGAGCCCGGCGCCCCGGCCGAGTTGATGACGGCCATCATCCGGGGCGGCATCCAGTTCTACGCCGTGAAGGGCGCCCAGCGCGACCCGGTGTTTCGCATCGAGGCCGGGCAGGTGACGGGCGTGCTGCCCTACTCGCGGCTGCGCGTCATCGCGGGCCAGGGCGTGGCCGTGGGCGACACCCTGCTCTACACCCTGCACCGCGACCAGTTCCCCGCCCTGGAGCAGGCCAGCCCCGAGCTCACCCAGCGCCTGGTGGCCGTGATGAACGACCGCAGCCGCGACCAGGTGCGCGCCCAGGAGCGCGACGACAAGCTGCGCGCCCTAGGCAAGCTCTCGGCCGGCCTGGCCCACGAGCTCAACAACCCCGCCGCTGCCATTGCCCGCGCCGCCCAGGCCCTGGCCCAGCGCGCGGCGGCCAAGCCCGGCCTGTTTGTGGAGCTGGTGGGCCACTGCCCCACGCCCGAGGCCATGCGTGCCCTCACCGGACTAGCCGTGCCCAACGATGTAGCACCGGCTTCTATGTCGGCCCTGGAGCGAGCAAACCGCGAGGATGAGCTGGCCGACTGGCTCACCACCCAAGGCGCGCCCGACGGCTATTACCTGGCCCCCGCCCTGCTCGAAGCCGGCGTGACCGTGGCAGCCCTGGCGCCCGTGGCCGCCCTGCTGCCGCCCGCCGCCCGCCCGGCCGCCTTCGCCTGGCTCGAAGGCCAGCTCACCACCATGCAGCTGGTGCGCGACGTGCAGGAAGCCGGCGGCCGCATCAGCAAGCTGGTGGCCGACGTGAAAACCTACTCGCACATGGACCGCGCCGGCGGCTTCGAGCAGCTCGACGTCACGGCCGGCCTCGAAAGCACCCTCAACATGCTGGGCTTTCAGCTGCGCCAGAAAAACGTGCGCCTCACCCGCGACTACGCGGCGGAGCTGCCCCCGATTCGCGGCCAGGTGAGCAGCCTCAACCAAGTGTGGACCAACCTGCTCGACAACGCCATTGATGCCCTGCCCGCGCAGGGCGGCGAAATCACGCTCCGCACCCGCCGCGAGGGCGACTTCGTGCGCGTTTTCCTGATTGACAACGGCACCGGCATCCCGGCTGAAGTTTTGCCACACATCTTTGAGCCCTTCTACACCACCAAGCAGGCCGGCGACGGCTCCGGCCTGGGGCTCGATATTGCGCAGCGCATCATTCACCAGCACGATGGCCGGCTGGAAGTTGATTCCAAGCCGGGCCGTACCGAGTTTTGCGCCTGGCTGCCGGTGGCGGGGGCGTGATGCCGTTCGACCGGGGCGCCTCACCCCCGGCCCCTCTCCCCAAGGAGAGGGGAGCCAGACGACTTCATTCAGAGCAAGACCGGTGCCCCCTCTCCCCGAGGAGAGGGGGTTAGGGGGTGAGGCGCCCCGTCAGAACTTTAACAAACTATTTCCCATGGCCACCCCCAAACCCATCATTCTCGCCGTCGACGACGACCCGCAGGTGCTGGCCGCCATTGCCCGCGACCTGCGCCAGGAGTTCGCTCAGGACTACCGCATCCTGCGCGTAAACTCCGGCCCCGAAGCCCTCGAAACCATCAAGGAGCTGCACGCCAAGGAAGAGCCGCTGGCCCTGATTCTGGCCGACCAGCGCATGCCCGAGCTCGAAGGCGTGGAGCTGCTAACCGCCTCCCGCGAGTTTTTCCCCGACGCCAAGCGCGTGCTCCTCACGGCCTACGCCGACACCGAGGCGGCCGTGCGCGCCATCAACTCGGCCCGACTCGACCACTACCTGATGAAGCCCTGGGACCCGCCCGAAACCCTGCTCTACCCCACCCTGCACGACCTGCTCGCCGCCTGGCAGGCCACCAACAAGCCGCGCTTCGATGGCGTCCGGCTCATCGGGTTTCAATGGTCGCCGCTCTCGCACGAGCTTAAGGATTTCCTCAGCGGCTATATGGTGGGCTACCAGTGGCTCGACTACGAAACCAGCCCCGAAGCCCAGGCCTTGGTCAAAGCCAAAGGCTTCGACTCGACGGACCTGCCGCTCATCATCTGCGCCGACGGCAAGGCCGTGGCCAATCCCAGCAAGGCCGACCTGGCCAACCACCTCGGTATTGCCAATCAACCCTTGCAGGATATGTACGACGTGGTGGTGGTGGGCGCCGGCCCCAGCGGCCTGGCCGCCGCCGTGTACGGCGCCAGCGAGGGCCTGCGCACGCTCATCATTGAGCGCCAGACGCCCGGCGGGCAGGCCGGCACCAGCTCGCGCATCGAAAACTACCTGGGCTTTCCCACCGGCCTGAGCGGCGCCGAGCTGGCCCACCGCGCCTGGACGCAGGCCGTGCGCCTCGGTGCCGAGTTCCTGGCCCCGCAGGAAGTGACTGACCTCTGCATTCAGGACGGCTACAAAGTCCTCACCCTCAGCGATGGCCGCGAGGTGAAAACCAAGGCCGTGGTGCTGACCACCGGCGTGAGCTACCGTACGCTCGACGTGCCGGGCATGGACCGCCTCAGCGGCGCGGGCGTGTACTACGGCGCAGCGCGTACCGAGGCCCGCAGCTGCGACGAGCAGGACGTGTACATCGTGGGCGGCGGCAACTCGGCCGGGCAGGCGGCCATGTACCTGGCCACCTACGCCCGCAAGGTGTTCATCGTCATTCGCGGGGCCAACCTGGCCGCCAGCATGTCGGCCTACCTCATCGAGCAGATTCGCAACACGCCCAACATCGAGCTATTGCCGCACTCCCAAATCAAGGAAGTGTGCGGCCAGGACCACCTCGAAGCCGTGATGGTCGACATCAACGGCACCGTGGAAAAGCGGCCGGCCCGGGCCCTGTTCGTCTTCATCGGCGCCAAGCCCAGCACCGAATGGGTGTGCGACCAGGTGCTGTGCGACGGCAAAGGCTTCGTCCTCACCGGCCGCGACCTAGTGACGGACCCGCGCTACCCCCAAATCTGGAAAAAGGCCCGTGAGCCCTACCTGCTCGAAACCTGCGTGCCGGGCATCTTCTCGGCCGGCGACAGCCGTGCCGGCGCCATGGCCCGCGTGGCCTCCGCCGTGGGCGAGGGCAGCATGGCCATCAAGTTCGTGCACCAGTATCTGGACGAGTAAAACGAATGTAGTGTGTCATTGCGCGGCGCAGCCGAAGCAATCCGTCCTGTCAAAACCAAACACTTCTTTTTACCAGAAAGCCCCGGCACTGCGCAGTGCCGGGGCTTTGTATTGAAAAGGCTTTAGCTTCGCTGACCTTCGGTTGTCACATTACTAGGCTGGTCGCTGAGAACAGGACGGATTGCTTCGCTCCGCTCGCAATGACAGGCGTTTACTCGTCCAGCATCAGCTGCTCGGGCAGGTTCATGAGGTAGTCGCCGTAGCCGCTTTTGCGGAGCGGGGCCGCGATGGCGCGAAGCTGGTCGGCGTCGATGAAGCCCTGGCGGTAGGCCGCCTCTTCGATGGAGCCCACTTTCAGGCCCTGGCGCTGCTCAATCACCTTCACAAACTCGCCGGCTTGCATCAGGCTTTCAAAAGTGCCGGTGTCGAGCCAGGCCGTGCCGCGGCCCAGGATGCCCACTTTCAGGGTGCCGCGGCGCAGGTACTCGCGGTTCACGTCGGTGATTTCGTACTCGCCGCGTGGGCTTATTTCTAGGTTTTTGGCGATTTCCACCACGTCGTTGTCGTAGAAATACAGGCCCGGCACGGCGTAGTTGCTCTTGGGCTTGGCCGGCTTTTCCTCAATGCTGAGCGCTTTCTTGTTCTCGTCGAACTCGACCACGCCGTAGCGCTCAGGGTCATTCACATGGTAGGCAAACACCACGCCGCCCTGGGGGTCGTTATTGGCCTTGAGCAGTTCGGCGAGGCCGGCACCGTAGAAAATATTGTCGCCGAGCACCAGCGCCACCTTGTCCTGGCCGATGAAGTCAGCTCCCAGCACGAAGGCTTGGGCCAAGCCGTTGGGCACCTCCTGCACCACGTACTGGAAGTCGCAGCCCAGGCTCTTGCCGTCGCCCAGCAGCTTTTTGAACTGTGCCTGGTCGTGGGGCGTGGTGATGATGAGCACTTCCCGAATACCCGCCGACAGCAGAATCGACAGCGGGTAGTAAATCATCGGCTTATCGTACACGGGCATGAGCTGCTTCGAGACGGCCAGCGTGAGCGGGTGCAAGCGGGTGCCGGAGCCACCGGCGAGGATAATGCCTTTCATGGATGGGGTGGGGTGAATTGCTGAATGGTTGAATAGGTGAATGGTTGGATGGTCAAATTACTGAGTGGTAAAACCACCCAAACAATTCAACCATTTAACAGTCCAGCCATTCGTCAATTTCTTTCTTTGATGAAATCCTGGTTGGCCTTGAACCACTCCAGCGTCTGCTTCAAGCCCTCGCGGATGCGCACCTGCGGCTGGTAGCCCAGCAGGCGGTTGGCCTTCGAGATATCGGCCAGCGAATCGCGGATGTCACCAGCACGGTCGGGGCCGAATTTCGGCGCCAGGTCCGAGCCGGCTTCCTCGCGCAGGATGTCGTACATCTGCACCAGCGAGGTACGGTCGCCCACGGCGATGTTGTAGACCTGGCCCAGGGCCTCGGGGTTTTCCACCAGCGCGGCGCGGATGTTGGCTTCCACGCAGTTTTCCACGAAGGTGAAGTCGCGGGTCTGGCCGCCGTCGCCGTTGAGCGTGGGCGCTTCGTTGCGCAGAATGGCGTCGATGAACAGCGGAATCACGGCCGCATAGGCCCCACCGGGGTCCTGACGCGGGCCGAAGATGTTGAAGTAGCGCAGGCCGACGATTTCCATGCCGTAGGTGCGGGCAAACACGTCGGCGTACAGCTCGTTGGCGTACTTCGTCACGGCGTAGGGCGAGAGCGGCTTGCCGATGCGGTCTTCCACCTTGGGCAGGCCGGGGTGGTCGCCATAAGTCGAGCTCGAAGCTGCGTACACGAAGCGCTTCACGCCTGCGTTTTTGGCGGCCGTCAGCATTTGCACGAAGCCGCCCACGTTCACGTCGTTGGTCAGTACCGGGTCTTTGATGGAGCGCGGCACCGAGCCCAGCGCGGCCTCGTGCAGCACCACGTCCACGCCTTCGCAGGCATTGGCGCACGTAGCCGCGTCGCGGATGTCACCGTCCAGAATTTCAAGGCGCGAATCACCGGCAAAGAGCGCCAGGTTTTTGCGGAAGCCGTTGGAGTAGTTGTCCAGCGTCCGCACTTTTTTCACGCCGTATTTCAGCAAATACTCCACGATGTTGGAGCCGATGAAGCCCGCGCCGCCGGTAACGAGAAAGGTGAGGTTGTCGAGCGGCCGCTCGTGGAAAGGGTTTTCGTACACGTTGGTGAGTTAAGAGTTAATCAGCACGTCATGCTGAGCGAAGCCGAAGCATCTCTACTGCTTCGTTGCCAAAGTAATTGAATAGTATAGCAGTAGAGATGCTTCGGCTTCGCTCAGCATGACGGGCTGATTAGCGTTCTACCGCCCCGCGTACTGCTTGGCGTTGTAGTCCTGATACGCGCCGCTCGTTACGCTGTTGAGCCACTCTTCGTTGGCGAGGTACCAGTCCACGGTTTGGGCCAGGCCCTGCTCGAAGGTCACGGAGGGCTTCCAGCCCAGCTCGTTCATGATTTTGGAGGAGTCGATGGCGTAGCGCATGTCGTGGCCGGCGCGGTCGGTCACGAACTTGATGAGCTTGCGCGAGGTGCCCACTTCCTGGCCGGTTTTCTCGTCCACCACATCGCAGAGCAGCTCGATGAGCTTCAGGTTCTGCCACTCGTTCACGCCGCCGATGTTGTAGGTATCGCCGTTTTTGCCCTTGTGGAACACCGCGTCGATGGCCGTGGCGTGGTCTTTCACAAACAGCCAGTCGCGCACGTTCTCGCCCTTGCCGTACACGGGCACCGGCTGGCCGGTGCGCAGGCGGTGAATGGCCAGCGGAATGAGCTTCTCGGGGAAGTGGTTGGGGCCGTAGTTGTTCGAGCAGTTGCTCAGCTTGATGGGCAGGCCGTAGGTGTGGTGCCAGGCCCGCACGAAGTGGTCGGACGAGGCTTTCGAGGCCGAGTAGGGCGAGCGGGGGTCGTAGCTGGTTTCCTCCGTGAACATCTCGGGGCCAAAATCCAGCGAGCCGTACACCTCGTCGGTGCTCACGTGGTAGAATACGTGGCCCTCGTAGCCGCCGGGCTGCCACAGGTGGCGCGCCGCGTTCAGCAGATTTACGGTCCCTATGACGTTGGTTTTCACAAACGCCATAGGGTCCGTGATGCTGCGGTCGACGTGCGATTCGGCCGCGAGGTGAATCACGGCGTCGGGCTCCTCGTTGGCAAACAGCTGGTCGATGAAGTTCTGGTCGGCAATGTCGCCCTTGATGAACTGGTAGTTCGACGCATTCTCAATGTCGCGCAGGTTTTCCAGGTTGCCGGCGTAGGTCAGCGCGTCGAGGTTGAGAATCTGGTACTCCGGGTATTTCGTCACGAACAGCCGAACGACGTGGGAGCCAATGAAGCCGGCGCCGCCGGTGATGAGGATTTTCATGAGTTTTAATCGTTTGTCATGCTGAGCGCAGCCGAAGCATCTCTACCGTGCAAGTATTTAGTTGCTATTACAGTAGAGATGCTTCGGCTGCGCTCAGCATGACGTTCTTTTGGATTATTTACTTAGCCAACGTTTGCTGCCACTTCCAGGAGCTGGCGAGCGAGTCGGCCAGCGAGGTTTCGGTTTTGAAGCCCAGCACCTCGGCGGCCTTGGTGGCATCGGCGTAGATGGCCGGCACATCGCCGGGGCGGCGCGGGCCGATGCTGTAGTTCAGCTTCTGGCCGCTGGCTTTCTCGAAAGCCTGCACCACTTCCAGCACCGAGTTGCCGTGGCCGGTGCCCACGTTGAATGTTTCGACGGTTTCGGTCGCTTTGCGGTCGAGCAGGCGCTGCACGGCCACCACGTGGGCCTTGGCCAGGTCCACCACGTGGATGTAGTCGCGCACGTTGGTGCCGTCGGGCGTGTCGTAGTCGTTGCCGTAAATGGTGAGCTTCTCGCGGATGCCGGCCGCCGTCTGGGTGATGAAGGGCACCAGGTTGTTGGGCACGCCCAGCGGCAATTCACCAATCTTGGCCGATTCGTGCGCCCCAATTGGGTTGAAGTAGCGAAGCAGAATGGTGCGAATCTGGTTATCGGGCGCGCCCGACACGTCGTGCACGATGTCCTCGCACATCTGTTTGGTGCGGCCGTAGGGCGAGGAGGCCGGCTTGGTGGGCGTGGCCTCGGTCACGGGCAGGGCATCGGGAATGCCGTACACGGTGCACGACGACGAAAACACCAGATTCTCAACGCCAAATTCCTTCATCACTTCCAGCAGCGTCAGCAGCGAGCCCACGTTGTTCTGAAAGTACGCCAGCGGCTTCTGCACCGATTCGCCCACCGCCTTGAAGGCCGCGAAGTGAATCACGCCCTTGATGTCCTTCTCGGTTTCGAACACCTGACGCAGCGCCGCCGCGTCGCCACAGTCGATGCGGTGCAGAGGCACTTTCGTGCCCAGAATGGCCTCAATGCCTGCCGCGGCCGACTCCTGCGAGTTGCTGAAGTTATCGACAATAATGGGCTGGAAGCCCGCCTGCGCCAGCTCGACCACCGCGTGCGAACCGATATAGCCGGCGCCGCCGGTCACGAGAATTTTCATAGTCAATGGCTGAATGGGTAAATGGGCGAATGGCTGAATGGCCTGGGGATTCATTCAGCCATTCGCCCATGCACCCATTGAATTTAGAGGCTCCAGTACTGGATGTCTTTCATTTTGCCGCGGTATAGGCCCTTGATGTCGACCAGCACGGCGTTGTCGGCGGTGATGGACTGGAAGTAGGCTTCGTCCTTGGCGGCGTAAGGCAGGTGGCCCACGGCCACAATCACGGCGTCGTAGTCTTTGCGCACGTCGTCGTTCGGCGTGAGGCGGAAGCCGTACTCGTGGTGCAGCTCGTTCGAGTCGGCGTGGGGGTCCACGATGTCGACGTTCACCGAGAAGTTTTTTAGCTCCTGAATCACGTCGGCCACTTTGGAGTTGCGGATGTCCTCCACGTTTTCCTTGAAGGTGGCGCCCATCACCAGCACGCGGCTTTTGGCCACGTCCTTGCCCTTCTTAATCATCATCTGCACCGTTTTGCGGGCGATGTAGGCGCCCATATTGTCGTTAGTGGTGCGGCCGCTCAGAATCACCTTCGCGTCGTAGCCCAGCTCTTTGGCCTTGTAGGTCAGGTAGTAGGGGTCGACGCCGATGCAATGGCCGCCCACCAGGCCTGGGCTGAACTTGAGGAAGTTCCACTTGGTGCCGGCGGCTTCCAGCACCTCGTAGGTGTTGATGCTCATGCGGTCGAAAATCATCGACAGCTCGTTCATCAGGGCGATGTTGACGTCGCGCTGGGTGTTTTCGATGATTTTGGCGGCCTCGGCTACACGGATGCTGCTGGCGCGGTGCACGCCGGCGTCCACCACCAGCTCGTAGACTTTGGCAATGGTGTCGAGGGCTTCTTGGTCGTTGCCGCTCACTACCTTCACGATGCGGCGTAGGGTGTGCTCCTTGTCGCCGGGGTTGATGCGCTCGGGCGAGTAGCCCACCTTGAAATCGTGCGGGAATTTCAGGCCCGACAGGCGCTCAATCACCGGAATGCAGTCTTCCTCGGTGCAGCCGGGGTACACGGTGCTCTCAAACACCACATAGTCGCCCTTTTTCAGCACCTTGCCCACCGAGCTCGACGCGCCAAGCAGCGGCTTGAGGTCGGGCATGGCGTGCTCGTCGATGGGCGTGGGCACGGCCACAATGTAGAACTGCGCCTGGCGCAGCACCTCCAGCGAATCGGTGAAGGTGATGTCGCAGCCCTCGAAGGCTTCCTTTTCGAGCTCGCCGCTGGGGTCGATACCCTGTTTCATCTGGGCCACGCGGCCGGCGTTGATGTCGAAGCCGATGACTTTCAGCTGCTTCGCGAATTCGAGGGCGATGGGCAAGCCCACGTAGCCGAGGCCGATGACGGCCAGGGTGGCCTCTTTGCGCAATAGTTGGTCGTACACGTAGTTAGATTTTCGAGGTTCGTTTGTCGGTTTTGGTGAGCGGGCGCACCGACTGTTCGTCGGCGCTGAGCTCGTATTGTTCGCCGCTTTCGGGGCAGGTGGCCCGGCGCTGGGCATCGAAGGCGAGGCGGTGGCCGTAGGCGCTCATCCAGCCATGAGGCCGGGCGGGCGCGCCGTATACGAGAGCATAGGCCGGAACGTCGTGCGTGACCACGCTGCCCGCGCCCACAAAGGCGTAGCGCCCCAGCCGGGTGCCACACACAATGGTGGCATTGGCCCCGATGGTGACGCCCTGCTCCAGGTAGGTGGTCTGGTACTGGCCGTTGCCCTTGCGGGGCACGGCGCTGCGCGGGTTCTTCACGTTGGTGAACACCACGGAGGGGCCCAGAAACACATCGTCTTCGCAGATAACGCCGCCGTAGAGGCTCACGTTGTTTTGCACCTTCACGTTGCGGCCCAGCACCACGCCGTCGGCCACGAACACGTTCTGGCCCAGGTTGCAGTCTTCGCCAATGTCGGCCCCCGCCGAGACGTGGCAGAAGTGCCACACGCGGCTGCCCCGGCCTATCTGGCAGCCCTCGTCGAGGACGGCGGTGGGATGGGCGTAGTAATCGGGGGCAGTGTGGGCCATGCGGGCAAGCAGGTGGTTGGGCCCGCAAAGGTAAGACGGGGCCGGGGTTGGGTTCGTACTTTTGGGTAATTCCCTTAAACTGATAACGTCATGGGCCTGCCAGCTTTCAAACTTCCCGAGAAATCCGGCTACGTTTCGGCTGACGACTATCTCGCAATCGAGCTCGACGCCGAAACCCGCCATGAGTACGCCAATGGCCGCGTGTGGGCGATGGCCGGCGCCGAAATGGCCCATAACGATATCAACTACAACCTCAACCAAGTCATTGGCCCGCAGCAGCGAAAAAATGGCTGTAAAGCCAATATGAGTGACCTTTGGGTACAAACAAAGAACCGTTCCGGCTACCTCTACCCCGATACGGTAGTGGTTTGCGGCACTCCTATGCTTTCTGATGAAGTGAAGCCCCGGTCTTTGACTAATCCAGTGCTAGTGGTGGAAGTAACATCCGCCTCAACGGCCGAGCGAGACCATTACGAAAAGTTTACGCTTTACCGGCGCATCGACAGCCTGCGCCAGTATCTCATGCTCAGCTCTGAGGAGGTGCACGCCGAAATCTATACCCTGGACGAGTTGGGCCGCTGGATATTCACCGAAACCCGCGACCTGAGCGCTGTGCTGGACCTGAGCAGCATCGGCTGCCAAGTGCCGCTGGCGGAGGTGTATGCGGGGGTGGAGCTGGAGAGGGCCTGATTTAGTCACGTAACGCTTCAGCGTAGTCCTGTAGCATGAATATCACAGCAAGTGCTGCCGTTCCTAAGCAGAACAAGACACCTAATCCCGCCAGGATACCGTCGCCGGTCCGAGCATGAGCGTGGCGAAACGCCCTGTACAACGCCCATAAATTGAGAAATAATCCGACCGCATAAACAAAAGCTGCCACCGCTCCTTGATGGCGAGTGTGAAGGGGCAACCAGCGGTTTGAAGCGGTAAGAGCAGTTGCAATTACCAGTATCAACTGCCAGACCAAGCTCCCCAGAATGGTGCCGCCAAAACCCTTCAGGAACAGCCCACGCTCCTTAGCTGGAGCTATTGCCGGCTTTTCCATGACGCCTACAGCTTCACGCACACGTTCTGCGCTTCGGTGAAAAACCGCAGGGCTTCCAGGCCGCCTTCGCGGCCCACGCCGGAGTTTTTCATGCCGCCGAAGGGCGTGCGCAAGTCGCGGTGCAGCCAGGTGTTCACCCACACAATGCCGGAGTGCAACTGGTGCGCCACGCGGTGGGCGCGCTGCAGGTCGCGCGTCCAGAGGGTAGCCGAGAGGCCGTAATCCGTGCTGTTGGCCATCATCAGGGCTTCCTCCTCGGTGTCGAAGGGCGTGAGGGTGACAACGGGACCGAAGATTTCTTCCTGATTGGTGCGGCAGTCGAAGGGCAGGTTCTCGAAGACGGTGGGCTCCAGGAAGTAGCCGTCGGCGCAGCGGCCGGGCACGGTGGCGCGGTGGCCGCCGGCCAGCAGCGTGCCGCCTTCGTCGTGCGCCAGCTGAATGTAGGCCAGCACTTTATGCAAATGCGCTTCGCTCACCAGCGCGCCCTGCTTGGTATCGGCCTCAAGCGGGTCGCCGATTTTTTGCAGCTCCAGTTGCTTCAGAAACTCGGTTTTGAAAGTCTCGTAGATGGACCGCTCCACGAAGATGCGGGAGCCGCAGAGGCAAATCTGGCCCTGGTTGGCGAAGCTGCTGCGGATGCTGGTGGCCACGGCGGCGGCCAGGTCGCAGTCGGCAAAGACGATGTTCGGGTTCTTGCCGCCCAGCTCCAGGCTCAGCTTTTTGAACAGGGGCGCGGCCGTGCGGGCCAGGTGCCGCCCGGTGGCCGTGCCGCCCGTGAAGCTGATGGCCTTGATGCCCGGATGCTCCACAATGGCCTGCCCGCAGTTTGGCCCGTTGCCGTGGATGATGTTGAGCACGCCGGCCGGCAAGCCCGCTTCGATGCACAGCTCACTCAATAGAAAGGCCGTGGCGGGCGTGATTTCCGAGGGCTTGGCCACCACGCAACAGCCCACGGCCAAGGCCGGCGCAATTTTCCAGGTGAAGAGGTAGAGCGGCAGGTTCCAGGGCGAGATGCAGCCCACCACGCCCACGGGGTGGCGCACGGTGTAGTTCACGGCCACGCCTTCCTGCACGTGGGCCTCGGTGGCGAAATGCTGGGCGGCAGTGCCGAAAAAGTGGAAATTGGATGCCGCGCGCGGGATGTCCATCACCCGGGCCAGGCTGAGGGGCTTGCCGTTGTCCTGGCTCTCGGCGTGGGCCAGGCGCTCCAGATTGGCGTCGATGAGGTCGGCAATTTTGACGAGCAGGCGGCCCCGGTCCTCGGCCGGAAGGGCGCGCCAGGCGGGCAGGGCGGCTTCGGCGGCGGCCACGGCGGCGGCCACGTCTTCGGGGCCGGAGTCGGGAATCTGGCCGTAGACCTGGCCGGTGGCGGGCTCCACGTTGGCAAGGTAGCGGCCGGCCTGGGGCGGCACCAGCTGGCCGTTGAGGTAATTCTGGATGCGCAGCATAAAGCGGGGAGCGAGTGGGTTGGGCAAAGCTAACGCCGCTCGCACATTAGCCCCGCGCCCTACTTCGCGGGCGGCGAATACGGCGGCAGGTTCGTGTCCGAAATAAGGTAGAGCGGGCGCTGGCGCACGTTGGCCGAGAGCCGGGCGATGTACTCGCCGATGATGCCCACCGAAATGAGCTGCACGCCGCCCAGAAACAGGATGCTCACCATCAGCGACGCCCAGCCCGGCTGGTAATCATGCGTAATGAAGCGCGAATAGAGCGTGTACAACCCCACAAAAAAGGCAATGCCCGACACCAGAAACCCGCTGATGGTGGCGGCTTTGAGCGGCACGTCGGAGAAGGCGGTGATGCCATCCAGGGCCAGGCGCAGCATTTTGCGGTAGGTGTAGCCGGTTTCGCCGCCGGCCCGCTCGGCGCGGTCGTACTCGATGAACGTCTGGCGGTAGCCAATCCAGGAAATCTGGCCTCGGATGAACTTGTTCTGCTCCGGCATGAGGCGCAGGCCCTCCACCACTTTGCGCGAAATGATGCGGAAGTCGCCGGTATCGACCGGAATGGAAATGTGGGTGATGCTGGCCAGCAGGCGGTAGAACAGCCGGGCGGTGAGCTTCTTGGCGGCGCTGTCGCCCTGGCGCGAGCGGCGCTTGGCGTACACCACTTCGTAGCCTTCGCGCATCCTGGCGCGCAGCTCCGGGATTAGCTCGGGTGGGTCCTGCAGGTCGGCGTCGATGATGACGACGGCGGCACCCGCGGCCCGGTCGAGGCCGGCCGTGACGGCAATCTGGTGGCCGAAATTGCGGCTCAGGTCGATGTAGCGCACCCGCTCGTCGCGGGTGGCCAAGTTGAGGAGCAGGGGCAGCGACTGGTCGCGCGAGCCATCGTTGACAAAAATCAGCTCGAAGCCGCCGGGCAGAGCCATGGGTTCCAGCACGCTCAGCAAGCGCTGGTATAGCTCGTCGATGTTGCTTTCCTCGTTGTAGATGGGGATGACGACGGACAGTTCCACGCGGGGTTGGGGCGAATCCGGTTGGGAAAATCTAGCTTCGGGAGCGGAGGCCAGCGGGCCAAAAGTACGGCATGCCGGCTTGGCGACGGACGGCCCATTGGCCCAGCGCCGGGCGGCACGTCTTTTCCGGTGCCTGGCCGCGTACGTATCAGTCCGCAGGGCTTTTTTCGCTTGCGGCCGGGCCCTACCCGGCACTTATTTTCAACGTTGCTCCGCTAATTACGCTTCCACATGACCGGCAAACGATGTTTATGGCCGATGCTGGGCTGCCTAAGCTGGTTTGCAGGACTTGCGCAGGCGCAAACTGCGGCGGGGCCCTGCCCGCCGGTGGCCGGCCTCGTGCCTAGCCTCGACAGCAGCAGCGCAGCGCCGGTAGAGCGGTATCTGGCCCGAGCCGTGGCCATGAACGGCCTGTGCGAGGAGCTGATGCCCGCACCCTTCGCCTGGAACCAAGCCAACGACAAAACCCCGTGCTACACCGGCGGCCCGCCCAACGACCCGGCCAGCTACAACGACAGCCTGACCTGCCGGGGCCTGTGCAACTACCCCTACTGCCCGGCCAATTTCGCGGCCGATGTGTCCCTGCTGGTGCGCCTCAAGGCCAGCTTCGTGCAGTTTGCGGCCAGCGCCTGGAATTCGCCCGAACGCTTTCTTCCGGGCTCGGAGTACTTGCAGGCCGCTGCCCAAACCGTGCGCCGCATCAACGAGGAGTATGACTGCGCCGGGCTGGCCCGCCCCTTCATTCAGGCCAGCGTGCTCGAAAACGCGGACCCCGGCCCGGTGTGCGGCGCGCCCGGCACGCCCTGCGCGGCGTGGATGCAGCCGGGCCCGCCGGGCACCAACTCCGGCGTGAACCGGGTGCTCATTCCGCCCGAAGTCATTGCCGAATTCGCGGCCGAAATGCAGGCCGATTCTGTCCGGACTTACTACCTGGACGAGGCCGGCCAACCACGCAGCGGCCTGAAATTCCGCTTTTCTCGCCTCACGTATCTGTTCGATAACACCAGCTACACGCCCGACCTGACCAAGCTGGAAGGCCGCATGTGGCTTTTTTACCAGGCCAAAACCTACCTCGACCTGGGCTACACCTCGCTCCACATGGGCCAGCCCAAGGTGTGGGGCAAGCTGTATCCGGTGATGGGCGAGGCCCGCGCCCAGGCCCTGCATCAGGTGGCCGTACTCATCGGCCGCATTCGCCGCTACGCCCGCACCACGCCCGGCCACGCCAACGCGGCCCTGGTGCTCACCGCCGAGCCCATGAGCGAAGTTGACAACAACGGCCAGCACACCGTGAAGCTGATTGATGGCACCACGGCGGCCGGGCGCGACCGGTACATTTTCGATTTCGCTATGGCCACGATGCGCGCCCGCGAAACCAGCCCCGCGCTCGACGACCGGGCCAACACTAACGCGGGCACCTCCTACCAGTGCCCCGTCGTGGCCCCCGCGGCGCTGAACACGCCCGCCTGTGCCGGCCAGTTCATGGCCACCATCGACCCCTGCCACGGCTTCAATTTCCTGCCCGATGGCGGCGGCGCCACGGCCCTGGGGCAGGCCTACGCCAGCCAGCTGCCCTACGTGGTGTACTTCGACCACGGCAACACCATCTTGCGGAAAGCCAACGGCGATTTGGCCCCCACCGGCCAGCTTTCGCCCGGCAATATGGGCACCTGGAACTGGGACGACTCGGGCTGGTTCAGCGCCGCCCTGAGCGATGCCTGCCAGGCTGACTGGCTGCGCTTTCAGTTTGCCAACGTCCGGTCGTTCAGTGCGGCGCAGCTTGGCTTTCTGGCGGCGCCCGGCCGGCTTATTAATAGCTTGCGGGTGGGCCTCGACTTAGGCCCGGGCCTCCCCGACCGCCCCGAAGCGGCCGTGCCCGACTACCGGCTGGCCGCCCATCCGGCCGTGGCGGCGGCCGTGGCCGCGGCCTGGGAACCCACCGTGCCCCGCGTGACGCTGCGCGCCACCCCGGGCGCGGGCCTGTCGCTCGGGCAATGCGCGCTCAGCACGTTTCTGCACCGCACCTTCCGCCAGCTGCCCGCCTGGCGCGGGGCCGTGGCCAATCCGGATGTTACTTCGATATACAGCTGGCGCATCACCGGTCCGCGGGGGCCAGAGCCGGCGGTAATGGGCCCCGTCCTCACGTTTTTCCCAACGGAGCCCGGCGAGTACACCGTCACCTTGCAGCAGGACAATATGGGGCTGCCCGTGGCCACGCACGGCATCTATTCCTATCGAGTGCCGGGCGTCGGCGCCGTAGCGGAAGTGTGCCTGACCCGGAACGAGCGACGGGCCGCCCGCCGGGCGGCTCAAGCGCCGTAGGGTATATAATCCCTATCCAAACCCGCGGCTAGTCAACCCTATTTTGCTTAGACCGGCAATAAAATAAGAGCCCCAGCGGGACAACACTCGTTCAACAAGTGTTGCCCCGCTGGGGCTCTTATTTTATTGCCGGCCAGTTGGGTTACTTGCCGAGCAGATAGGTGTTTTTAACCAGTTGCCGGCCGCTGGGGGTGGGCACGTAGTAATACACATCGGTGTCGACAGGCCGGACGAGCAGGTCGTCGGCCAGCAGGTCGCGGCTGTCGTAGAGCACTTCGAGGCGCGTGGCATCGGCCGGCCGGTTGAAGGGCAGCACCACGCGCAGCCAGGGGCCGTCGAGTTCGGTGGCCACCCGGCCGTCGGCCCCCTTGTGCTCTAGCTGGCGGCCATCGGCCGAGAACAGGTTGATTTGCAGGTTGCCGTTGCCGTACTGGTTCTTGATGTTCACCCACACCGACACTTCGTAGCGGCCGGTGTCGGCGGGCAGGGGCAGCGGGCCGTCGTAGAGCTTCGAGAACTGCTCGGGCTCGGCGTAGAAGGCGCCGCCCGTGCCCAGGTGGCTGCGGTGGTCGGGCTCCTTGTCGTAGCCCTGCACCAGCACGCCGCGGCCGGTGGTGGTGTACCAGCCGCCGGGCTGCTGGGGCAGCGTGGGCAGCAGCGTGGCGGCCTTGGCGCGCTCGGCGGCAATATCGGTGCGGGCCAGGTCGGCTACGGCCAGCTCGTAGAGCGTGAAGTCGGTGAAGGGCACGTTGAGCGGGTGGGCCAGTTTGATGATGCGCTCCTCGGCCGGGCTCAGGCCGCCGCCGTTAGCCACCATCAGCAGAATGGGCTTGCGCGAGGGAAAGTCGTCGAGCAGCGGCTTGGGCAGCATGGGGCTGCTGAGCAGCTGCACGTGCCGTATCATGTGCTCGACCGACGGGCGCGACACGTAGGTGGCCAGCAGCGGCAGGCCCGTGGCAACGGCTAGATGCTCAGCATTGTAGAAGGAGTTGGGCGTGCCGCTCAAATCCACTTTATCGCTGCCAATGTTGAAGTAGGGCAGCGGCAGAATGGCCTGGAAGTCGCTCACTTGGTGGTTGGCCCAGCCCAGTTGCTGCGCAATGGTGTGGTCGGGGTCCATGAAGTCCTTGGCAATGGGGAAACGGCTGATTTCGTCGCCCTTCACGTAGAAGTTCACCCACGCCTCGCCCGCCCAAATGATGAGCAGCAGCGGCAGCCACGGCAGCGCCATCCCGCGCACGCCGTGCAGCCGGTGGTAGCGCCACCAGCGGTAGATGTAGTAGGCGGCGTAGGTGCCGGCCACGTAGTAGAACGGCCACGCAAAGCGTCCCAGCGCCCGAAACTGCTTGATGGGCCCCGAATGGTCTTTAAACCACACAAACCATTGCCACTTAAGCGGGTAGCCGAAGGCGTACATTAGCAGCAGGAAGCCCGCCCACAGGCCTGCCGCCAGCGGCGCGGGCATGGTGGGCCGCACCAGCCGCATCCATTGCCGGCTGCGCAAGGCCCGGTACAGGCCAAGTATTGCCCCGCCCACCAGCACGCCCCCGGCCACGAGGCCCAGGTAGTTTTCGCCTTCGAGCCCGGGCAGGTCGGTGGGAGCAATGGCCAGCCACACTTCGCGCGCCGGAGCGTAGAAAGGCACGAAAATGCCGGTCCAGGACGAGGTGTAGACCAGCAGGCCGAAGGGGTTCGGCGGGCGGTCGGTGGCGGGGTCGGTCAGCCAGAGCCACGCCCGGTACACCAGCAGCGGCAGCAGCGCCGCCACCACCATGCGCCAGAGCAGGGGCTTGGGATGCTTGCGCTGCCAGCTGAGCACGATGACGTGGCTGAGCAAAAAGAAGCTGGCCGCCGCCGTGAAATACGGCATGATGCCCGCCACAAACAGGCTCATGCCCACAAACCAGGCATACCAGCGCCATTCCAGGGGCTCCTCCTGCATCCGAATGATGTAGTACCAGAGCAGCGGCAGGAAAAACGCGTAGCTCAAGGACGTGTGCCCGCCCAGGCGCAGCAGCTGCGGCGTGAGAAACACGATGAGCACCGCCGTCAGGGCCGCATACAGCACCGGCAGCCGGAACCGCCGCAGCACGGCATACATCACCAGGGGCGAAATACCGAAGGCCAGCAGCGCCAGAAAATTGGTGATGCCAATGGTGCGGTGGCCCGCGTGCACACCGTGGCGCTCCAGAAAGCTGATGACCCAGGCAATGAGCGGCTGCATGTTGGGGTAGTTCACGTGCTCGCCGTAGGGGTAGTTCATGCCCGTGAAGCGCACGCCCTGGTCATACAAGCCGTAGAAGGCCGTGGCGAAATAGCTCTGCACCCCGTCGCCGCCGTTGGCCAGCAGGTAGGTGTCGGGATGGAAGAGCGGGCCGCTCATTTTCAGCGTCATCAGCCCAAACGTGACCAAGGCCACCACCACGTAGCCCCACGCGTGAGGATGCCGCCGGAAACTACCGGTTGAAAGAAAAGAAGTGCGCATACGCGGCAAAAGTACGGCGCCGGGCCGCTCCAATGGGAGGCAAAGCCATGGATGCCATTATCTTTGTCGGCATTAACCGCCTTTTTTCTAATTCATGCCCCGTTATTTTACCCTCGCTGCGGCCTTGCTCGCGCTTTCGCTGAGCGGCTGCTCTGACAAATCACAATCCGACGCCGAGGCCGGCCTGCTGACCTCGAACGATTTTGAGCACCTCAACGGCTGGAGCGACTCGCCCAGCATGGCCACCCTCACCACCGAAAAGGCCCACTCCGGCCAATACAGCGTGGTGGTGAAGCCCGGCGCCGACTACGGCCTCGGCTACGGCAACCTGCTCAGCAAGCTGTCGGCTTCGCGGCCCAACAAAATCACGGTTTCGGCGTGGGTATTCCTGCCCAGCAACCAGGCCCCGGCCGTGCTGGTGACCCAGATTACCGAGCCCGCCACCAACAAGGTGTACCTCTGGGACGGCATGCAGCTGGTGAAAGAAGTGAAAAAATTCAACGTGTGGCAGAAGGTGGAGAAGACCATCACCGTGCCCGCCGAAGCCACGGCCACCAGCCGCATCCAGATTTACCCCTGGCGCGGCGACAGCACCCAGCCCGTGTACCTCGACGACGTAGAAGTGAAGCTGGCCAAGTAACTAGCTTCTGCTTCCCAAAACAAAAAAGGCTGGGGGCCTGCTTAGCAGCAGGCCCCCAGCCTTTTTTTAGGCGCCAAGCGGCCGGTCTATTTCACCTCCACCGGCACCCGCAGGCGCACGGGCCACACGCGGCCAGCCTTGCTGCGCAGGCCCAGTTCCAGCTCGTAGCGGCCGGGCGCGCTGGGGCAGTTGATGGGCAGCGTTTGCGACCAGGGGTGGTACACGTCGACTTCAAGCGGCACGTCTACTTCCTCGCTCTCGTTGCCCGCCACCGGCCAGTCGCCGGTGTAGCGAAACCGCGCGTAGAGGAAGGTGGTGTGCGGCCCCTGGGTGCCCGAGTGCAGCGGCTGCATGGCGGCCGGCACCTCAATGCGCACGTCGGCCGTTTCGGCGTGGCCGTGGCGCAGGCGGGGCAGCGGCGAGTTCAGCGACAGGCGCACGCCCTGGTGGGCGGCCACGTAGCCGGCCAGCGCGGTGGTGTCGGCCACGGGCGGGTCGGTGTTCAGCAGCCGATAGGGCTTGTCGAGGGGCAGGCGGAAGTAGGCGCCAGGCAGGTCGAAGCTGGGGATGTTTTCGAACGGCCCCAGAAAACGGCCCGGCTGCTGTCCGTCGCGGATGCGGGTGGGCAAATCGGTGGTAATGAACACCGTCTGGGCCGAGTCGGGACTGGGCACGGAGCTGAGGAACAGGCTTTCGCAGGGCGAGGCCCAGTACGACCAGCCGGCCCGCTGGCGGTAGGGGTCCACGTTGGGTTCGTGCACGAGCAGGCGGTGCTCCGGAAAGGCCTTGGCGTAATGCATCACGTGCTTCAGCCACTGATTATAAGCCGTGTAGGGCTCGTGGGTGCGCCACACCACCAGCAGGCGGCCCACCAGCACCAGGGCCAGCACCGAGGCGGCCACCCAGGGCCCGCGCCGCCCAAACGCCCGCTCCAGTGCCGGCAGCAGCTCCATCACCAGGGGCACGGCAATGAAAATGCCGAGGGGCAGAAACTGATTTTCGCGGTAAGTAGCCTCCGTGTAGCCGGGGCGCGACACGATGACCACAAACGTGTAGCCCATCACAAAAACCCACACCAGCAACAGCCGCGCCACTCCCCACCACGACTTTTTCCACAAAAAATATACCGTGCAGACGGCCAGCAACACCGGCAGCGCAATGAAGTTGTTGGCGCACAGGTGCCAGAAGTTGGGCCAGCTTTCCAGCGACATGTAGTTGGGGTAGTACTGCGCCAGGTTGGCCCCAAACGTCATCTGGTGCGCCTCGTAGTTGTCGGGCGGAATGGTGGCCGAGCGGTATTCGTACACGGCCAGGCCAAAGGCCAGCACGCCGTAGTAGAGCCAGTCGCGCAGGCGGCGGTTCAGCAGCCAGTCGTAGGCCCACAAAAACACAAACGGCACCACCACCAGCGGGTGGCAGAAAATGAATGCCGGCACCAACGCCAGCAGCGCCAGCGTGCCAAGGGAGGCCCGCACCGGCGCCTGCTTGGAAATGCCGGCATAAAAAAGCAGCAGCAGCGCCAGCCCCTGCGGCAGCTCCGACTGCGCCCAGTAGAACGTGCGCGAGGCAATAAGTACAAATAGCAGCGGCACCAGCAAGGCCGCATACTCGTTCTTGAACCAGTAGGCGCTTATCAGGTAAACGCTTAAGTAAAAGAGAATAAACACCAGCGAGTAGGTGCGCATCACGGCCTCCAGCGACCAGCCGGCCCGGATGGACAGCAGCGTGGGGTACTGCGTGATGGCGGCCGCAAAGCGCCGGTTCTGAATGAACAGCTCGTTGTTTTGGAAGTACCGGAACAGGTGGTAGGCCAGGTCGTAGTACGCGGTGCGCTCCTGGTAGAAATGCCAGGCCATGGCCAGCAGCACCAGCATGGTGAGAAGCCCGAGGCGGGCAGGCCACCGGGTAGTGTATTGTTTAGAAAGGAGCATAAGCGGGGGTGAATGCGACTGCTTGGCGGCCTGACACGCAGGCGTTTTGGGGGGCGAGGCCCACCAATGGCTGCCGCAAAAGTAAGCAGATGGCCCGCCTGGCCGCATAGCCGCGCCAACTGCCTGCCCGGAAAGCGCGCGGACATGCAGCGGCGGGCGTACTTTTGGGAGCCCTTGGTCTGGGCCGTTGCGCCGGCGGCGGCTCCCCCGGCTGCAGGCACCGTGCTCACGCTCCGCTTGTTTTCCCCAATCCGCTCATTCAATGCGCTTTTTTATTGCGGCTGCCCTGGGCAGCGCGGCCCTGCTCACGGCCTGTCATTCCGCTTCCGATTCGGCCCCCGCGGCGGCCGACCCGGCGGTACTCATCCGCAACGATTTTGAGGGCAGCGCGGGCTGGGGCGAGGGCGGCAACACCTCCATCACCTCGGCCAAAGCCCACGACGGCCGCTGGAGCATGCACGTGGCCCCGGAGCTGCCATTCGGCTACACGTTTGCGCTGCCGCTGGGCGAAATCAGCCCCCAGCCCATCCAGAAAATGATGCTGCACGCCTGGGCGCTGCGGCCCGAGGCCGGCAGCACGGCCCAGCTGGTGGTGCAGGTCGAAAACAGCAAAACCGATGAGGGCAAGGTGTTCTATGCCAAGCTGCCCCTCGATGAAGAAGTGCCCACCGTGGGCGAATGGAAGGAATTCAGCGTGCCCCTCACGCTGCCCACTTCGGCCAAGGGCACTAATGTGCTGAAGCTATATCTGTGGAACGGCGCCGCCACGGCCCCCACCTACCTCGACGGCCTCACGCTGCGCAAGGCCGATTAAATGAATCCCGGCTGCCCCTCTGCCATGACTGACCTTCGCTCTCCTGCCGGCCCCACGCCGCGGGCGCCCTACTCGCTGCTGGCCATCCTTGTGCTTTTCCTGCTGATGCTGCAGGCCCGGCTGTGGGCGCCGTATTTCGACACGCACTCCACGCAGGGCATCCTCACCTGGGACGCCATGGGGTACTACATCTACCTGCCGGCGCACTTTATCTACCACGACCTCGGGCACATGAAGTTTGCGCAGGACATCATGCGTGACTACCAGCCCAGCAGCTCGTTCTACCAGGCGTTTCAGGTGCCGGGCGGGCCCGAGGGCGCGCTCGTAGCCAAGTACACCTGCGGCCTGGCCGTACTCTGGACGCCGTTCTTTTTTCTGGGCCACTGGGCCGCTGGCTGGCTCGATTATCCGCAGGACGGCTTTTCGGCGCCTTACCAAATTGCCATTGCCTTCGGGGGCATGCTGTTTGCGCTGCTGGGCCTGGGGCTGCTGCGGCGCGTGCTGCTGCGCTACTTTTCCGATGTGGTGACCACCCTGGTGCTGGTGCTGTTGATACTGGGTTCCAACTACTTCCAGTACTCGGTGTTCGACGCCGCCATGGCGCACAACTACCTCTTCACCGGGTATGCGCTGCTGCTCTGGCTCACGGTGCGGTGGCACGAGCGGCCCACGCGCGCGGGCGCTTTTTTCATTGGCCTCACGCTGGGCCTGCTGGTGCTCATCCGGCCCTCCGAAGCCGTGGCAGCCGTGGTGCCGGTGCTGTGGGGCGTGGGCTCGTGGGCGGCGCTGCGCGCGAAGCTGGCGCTGGTGCGCACGCGCTGGCCCGACGTGGCGCTGCTGGTGCTGGGCGGCGTGCTGGGCGTGCTGCCACAGCCGCTGTACTGGCACTGGGCCACCGGCCACTTTCTGTTTTACAGCTACGGCGACCAGCATTTCAGCTTTCTCAAGCCCCACCTGTGGGAGGTGCTGTTCAGCTTCCGTAAAGGCTGGCTGATATATTCGCCGCTGCTGCTCATGCCCTTGGCGGGCTTTGTGGCGCTGTGGCGCACCCACCGCGGGCTGGCCGTGCCGGCGCTGGCGTTCTTCGTGCTGAACCTGTGGGTGGTGTCGGCCTGGGACATCTGGTGGTACGGCGGCAGCATTGGGCAGCGGGCCTTGGTGCAGAGCTACGCCGTGCTGGCCCTGCCCTGGGCCGCGGCCCTGGCGTGGCTGGTGCAGCCGCAGCGCCGCGGCACAGCAGTGGCGGTAGCCGTGGCGGTGGTGGCCGTGCTGCTCATCAGCCTGAACCTGTTTCAGCACTGGCAGTACATGCAGTCCATCATCAACCCCGATGAGATGAACCGGCGCTACTATTTCGCCATCTTCAATAAAACCAAGCCCACGCAGGCCGACTACGCCCTGCTCGATGTGAAAACCCATCTGCCCCGCGCCGAGCGTTACTACACGCCCAAGGTGCTGGCCAAGCTGGATTTTGAAAACCTGCCCTCCGACGCTGCTTCCGCCATCACGGCCGACCGGGGCTACTACAGCAAGCAGTCGTTTCACGCCGATGCCGCCCACGCCTTCAGCCCGGAGCTGAAGCTTACGCTGGGCGATTTCAGCCTGAACCCCGGCCACTACATCCGCGCCTCGTGCCGGGTCTATTCCGATTACGGCGCCTGGGGCAACCGCCTGGTGATGACTGTGGAACGCAACGGCAAAACCCTGACCTGGGACGCCATTCGGCTCCAGAACAACCTGAGCGTGGCCCGCGGCTGGGGCCAAGTGTACTTCGATGCGCCCCTGCCCGCCAACGCGCTGCCCAGCGACGTGCTGCGGATTTATGTGCTCAGCGACAACGCTTCGAGCTGCTACATCGACGACATCCAAGCCGAGTGGATGAAGCCCAAGATGACCCACTAAGCCTCGGCGCTCACAACTAGGTGCGGCTATTCGGCCCGGGGCCGCCGGGCAGGCCTTGGCGCCGCCCGCCCGGGTTGTATTTTTACCTTTCCACTTTACCCTCGCATTACATGATTCATTTGAACCGTGCCTTCTGGGCCGCCTGCGTGCTGGCCCTGGGCGGCTGCCAATCGGCCACTGCCCCCGATGCCACCGCCAATGCCAAGCAGCTCATGCACAACGATTTTGAAGCCAGCGTGGGGTGGGGCGGCATTGCCGAAGGCTCCCTCACCGACAAGAAGGCCCACGGCGGCCACTGGTCGGTACAGGCCGGCCCGGACGCCACCTACGGCTTCACGTTTGAGCGGGTGCTGGGGCGCCTGGCCGACCCCGTGCCGCACAAGCTGCGCCTGCAGGGCTGGGCCCTGCGCGCCAACCCCGGCAGCACGGCCCGCCTGGTGGTGCAGGTGAATGCCAGCCCGACCGACACGGCCAAGGTATTCTACGGCTCGCTGCCGATGGCCGAGGCGGTGCGGGAGTTTGATAAGTGGACGGCCGTGTCGTACTCCTTCAGCCTGCCGGCCAAGGCGGCGGCCGGCAACGATATCAAAATTTACCTGTGGCGCGACCAGGCCACCGCCCCCACCTACCTCGACGATGTTGAGCTCCTCCGTGAAGAATAGCACCGACCAGTCCTTGGTCGAGCAGCCCCGGGCTACGGCGGCCCCGGGCCGGTCGCGGCCGTGGAGCTGGCTGGCGGTGGCGCTGGTGGCGCTCGTTCTGCTCCAGCAGTTTGCGAGCGTGGAAAACTGGCGCGAGAAACGCGTCACGAAGTACGACGTGTTCGGCTACTATCTCTACCTGCCAGCCACGTTCATTTACCACGACCTGGCCGGCCTGTCCTTCGTGCCGGCCGTCATCGACCAGTACCAACTCACCAATCGCGGCAACCCGGCGCACCCGCTGGGCAACTTCGAGGTGTCGCGCGCGCGCACCGAGCCCGACCGCTACGTGGTGAAGTACACCATGGGGCTGGCGATTTTGTATGCACCTTTTTTCGCGGTGGCGCACTTCTACGCCACGCATTCCAGCGCTTATTCGCCCGATGGCTACTCGCCGCCTTATCAGGTAGCGGCCTATCTGGCCGGCCTGGCCTACGCGCTGCTGGGGCTGCTGCTGCTGCGGCGCTTCCTACGCTACTACTTCTCCGAGGGCCTGACGGCGCTGCTGCTGCTGGTGGCCTATTGCGGCACCAACTACCTGTGCTACGCGGTGTCGCGGGGGCTGTATTCGCACAACTTTTTGTTTGTGCTGCACGCGGGTACGCTGCTGCTCACGCATAAGTGGCTGCAGCGGCCGCGGCGGCGCTACGCGCTGGGCCTAGGCATCACCATTGGGTTGGCTATTCTCATTCGGCCCACCGAAATCATCATTGCGCTGGTGCCACTGCTGCTGGGCGTGGCTTCGGGGGCGGACCTGCACGGCCGGTTGGCGCTGCTGTGGCAGCATCGCGGGCAGGTGGTGCTGGCGGGCCTCGTGGTGGGGCTGATTTGGCTGCCACAGCTGATGTACTGGCACCACATGTCGGGCCACTGGTTCTACGACTCGTACCCGGGCGAAACCTTCAATTTCCGCCACCCACGCCTCAAATCCGGCCTTTACAGCTTCAACAACGGCTGGCTGACCTACACGCCGGTGATGCTGCTGGCCATTGCGGGCATTGCGGTGCTGTGGTGGCGGCGGCGCGACTTGTTCTGGCTTTCGGCCAGCTACCTGGCGCTGCACGTCTGGATTGCCTTTAGCTGGTGGTGCTGGTGGTACATGGACAGCTTCGGCTCGCGGGCCATGGTGCAAACCTACCCCCTGCTGTGCCTGCCCCTGGGCTACTTCCTGCTGGAGCTGCTGAAGCGCGGCCGGGTGGCGGCCATCGCTACGGTGGCGGTGCTGGCCGGCTTTATCGCCCTCAATATGTTTCAGTTCTGGCAGTTGCAGAACGGCATCTTCGTGTCGGAATACATGACGCAGCGCTATTACCTGGGTATTCTGGGCAAAACGCAGCTGACCAAGGACATCCTTGCCAAGTTCGACACCAACGAGCCCGACCCGCCGGCCGCCGCCCCGGCCCGGTCCGTTTTTGTCGATAATTTCAGCCAGGGCACCGGGCCGGGCTACACCGCCGAGCAGGCGCCGGCCGGGGCCGCCCCCGTGTTCCGCGTCGATGGGCAGGTGCAGTACAGCCCGGCTTTCCGGGCCACGCTGGGCAGCCTGCCCGCCCAGCCGGGCGAGTGGGTGCAGGCCAGCATCAAAGCCTTTTTCCCGGATAAGGAGTACAACATCAACCAGATGCCCGGCCTGGTCATCGAGTGGAAGCGCGGCGACCAGCAACTGAAGTGGCAGTCGGTGCGCATCACCAACAAGGTGGGCCCGCCCAGCACCGTGTACGGTGGCACGGCTGGCGTGTGGGATACCGTGGGGTTCGCCTCGCAAATCCCCGACGATGCGCAGCCCGGCGACCAGCTTGCCGTGTACGTCCGCAACGACCAGTCGACCAAAGCGCTCTACCTCGACGACATGAGCGTGCGCATCCTGGGCGCGGGCACTAAGTAAGCGCGGGTTGCAGAGCACATTAAAGGCCCGGCGGAACGGTTCCGCCGGGCCTTTTTTTGCCTTGTAATTTCTGGTTAAGCTAACGGGCCTACTGGCCCAGCAGTCCGTATTTCAGGATGCAATAAATGGCGCGGAAGCCGTCGCGCCAGCCAATTTTCTTACCCTCGGCGTAGGTGCGGCCATAGTAGCTAATGCCCACTTCGTAGATGCGGGCGTCTTTCACGCGGGCCACTTTGGCGGTTACTTCGGGCTCGAAGCCGAAGCGGTTTTCTTCCAATTTGAGGCTTTGGATGATGTCGCGCCGGAACATCTTGTAGCACGTTTCCATGTCCGTCAGGTTCAGGTCGGTGCACATGTTGGAGAGGAAGGTGAGCCAGGCGTTGCCGATGCTGTGCCAGAAAAACAGTACCCGGTGCGGGTTGCCGCCCATGAAGCGCGAGCCGAACACCACGTCGGCAAACCCTTTCAACACCGGCTTAATGAGCAAGTTATATTCCTCGGGGTCGTATTCCAGGTCGGCGTCCTGAATGATGACGTAGTCGCCGGTGGCCTCGCGGATGCCGGTGTGCAGCGCCGCCCCTTTGCCTTTGTTCACGTCGTGCTCCAGCAGGCGCAGGCCCATATCGGGGTAGCGCGCGGCGTAGGCCCGGATGGTTTCGACCGAAGCATCAGTCGAGCAGTCGTTGACGAGGATGATTTCCTTGCCGATGTTATTCACCAGCTTCAGCTCGCGCAGCAAATCCAGAATCTGGTGAATGGTGCGGGCCTCGTTGTAAACGGGGATGACGATGGAAAGCGTGTCGAATTTTACCACAAGAATAAAGCTGGGCGAGGCGAAGGGAATAGCAAAGGTAAACGCTGACGCTTCGCTTAATGAAGAATGAAAAATGAGGAATGAAGAATTATCCCAACGGCCATTCTTCATTCTCCGTTAAGCCGCAGGCGCCTACAGGCTGCCCGTGCGGCCGCCGTCCACGGGCACGCTGGTGCCGTTGATGTAGCCGGCGGCCGGCGAAGCTAGGAAAGCCACGGCGGCGGCCACTTCCTCGGCTTGGCCAAAGCGGCGGGCCGGGATGGTTTTCAGCATGTCGGCCTCAATGGCATCGGCGGACTGGCCGGTTTGGGCGGCTTTTTTCTCCACCAGCGAGTGGTGGCGCTGGGTGAGCGTAGCACCGGGCAGCACGTTGTTCACGGTGATGCCTTGTGGGCCAAGCTCGTTGGCCAGGGTTTTGGCCCAGCTGGCCACGGCTCCGCGAATGGTGTTGCTCACGCCCAGGCCCGCCAGCGGAATCTTCACCGACGTGCTGATGATGTTGATAATACGCCCGTAGCCGGCCGCCTTCATGCCCGGCACCAACGCCTGCGCCAGCAGGTGGTTGCAGATAACGTGCTGATTGAAAGCCACCCGCAGCGCATCAACCGAGGCATCGAGCAGCGGCCCGCCGGCAGGGCCGCCGGTGTTGTTCACCAGAATCTGGAAACCTGCGGGGTGCTGGGCCAGGGAAGCCTGCACCACCTCGGCCACATGGCTGGGGTCGTCGAAATCGGCTACCAGGTAGTCGTGCGCCTGGCCGGCGGGCGTGGGTAGGGCGGCGGCTACTTCGCGCAGCCGGTCTTCGTTGCGGGCCAGCAGCGTGATGACGCAGCCGGCTTCGGCCAGCGCCTCGGCCACGGCGCGGCCGATGCCCTGGGTGCTGCCGCCCACCAAGGCGCGGCGGTTTTCGAGTGAGAAGTTCATGTCAGTGGGTAAGTGAAAAAGGATACCGGCGAGAAGCACAAAACTAGACCGTCATGCTGAGCGCAGCCGAAGCATCTCTATTGCAATACTAAAATTGATTAGTTGCACGGTAGAGATGCTTCGGCTGCGCTCAGCATGACGTTCTTATATGAGATATGAGAACAGAATTATTTACCGGAATTCCCCGGCGGCGTGAGCAGCACGTAGCCGTCCACGAGTTGCTCGCGGTAGCCGTAGGGCAGCAACAATTGGCGCAGGAAAAGGTGGGCCGGCTGGTCACGGAAATCGGGGTTGATGACAAAGGCGGCGGGGTCGAACTGGCGCAGGAAGGCCTGCACCTGCGGGGCCGTGGGCGGCGCGGGCTGGATGGTGTCGGGCTTCATCTGGCGCAGGAGCAGGGCGCCCAGCACGGGGTCGTTTTGCAGGGCGGCGAAGACTTCCGGCGGCACCCGGGCCATGAAGC
Source organism: Hymenobacter convexus (assembly GCF_030580955.1). Classification (GTDB taxonomy): domain Bacteria; phylum Bacteroidota; class Bacteroidia; order Cytophagales; family Hymenobacteraceae; genus Hymenobacter. Next base: position 163,672 of record NZ_JAUQON010000002.1, read on the forward strand.
CGACGGGCACCTTTTTGTGGTGCACGGTCTGGTAGAAGAGGTGCTCCGACAGCATGTGGCCCACCTGCCGGTAGCCGCTCGATACGCCTATTGGCACCGGAATCATGGTTTTGCCGGGTAGCTTAGCCACTTCATGGAACACGCGCGGCACGGCGGCGGCCGAGGTGCGCTCGTAGGGCTTCGGCCAGTACTCAAACAGCACCAAACCCACCAGCAGCAGGCTGAGCGCCGTGCGCGCCGGGGCTTGCAGGCGCTGCGTCCAGGCAGCTTCAAGGGCGCTGAAGGTGAGGATGGGCAGGAACAGACCCACCATCATAATCCAGCGGGTGGGGCAGCGGATATTGTTGAAAAACGGGATGAAATGCAGAAAGGCCGTGGGCAGGTGCAGCCGGTCGTGGCCGTAGAGGCGGGTGGCGGGCAGCGTGAGCAGCACGAAGAACAGCAGCACCCAGGCCAGCGGGCGGCCCTGCTCGTCTTGGGCCACGGCCGAGAGCGGCCGGCGGTGCGCCCGGCGCAGCAGCCACAGCCCAATGGCCAGCAGTGGCAGCGCGTAGCCCATGAAGAGCGTGTTTTCCAGGGAGCCGGGCATGGTGAACACCTCGGGGTTATTGTAGAGCCGGGCGGCCCAGTCCCAGTACACAAACCGGCTGGTGGGCGGCGGCATGATGAAATCAACGAAGTCGCCGCCCCACCAGAAGCCGCCGTTGTCTTCTACGCCCCAGCGGCGCAAGAGCCGGATAAGAATGTGGCTCACCACCAGAATGCCGCCCAGCCAGGCCCAAGTGCGCCACTCGCGCCACCGGATGCGGCCCAGCCCAAACCAATACCACGCCGCGTAGGCCAGTGAGAAATACAGTAGCCCGAACAGCACGTAGTAGTCGCTCAGCAAGGTGATGAAGCCCAGCGCCGCGCACCAAGCCACCGCCGCCCAGCTGCGCACCCGCGGCAAAAACTGCTTCTCCCGAAACTCGAACGCATTCAGAAAAGCCAGCACGTAGAAGGGCACCGTGGCCGTGAGCACGAGGTTGTAGTGCTCGGCCAGGCGCTGCAGCTTGTAGGGCGAATAGGCGAAGATGAAGCCGGCCAGCAGGGCCAGCAGCGGGCTGCGGAGCCAGCGGCGGGCCAGCAGGTAGGCCCCGGCGCCGGAGAGGGCGTAGCTCAGCAGCAGGCCGATGTTGAGGGCCAGCGGGTCGCTGCTGGTCAGCAGACTGATAAGGCCAATAATGGGCGTGTAGGTGTGCAGGATGAGCCACGCGCCGGTGGGGTAGAAAAGCCAGTCGGTGTGGAAAACGGGCTGGCCAGTTTGCACGGCTTGGCGGAAGTGCCAGGTGTTCCAGGGGTACATGTAGGAATCGTGCCCGGGCACCACCAGAAACTCCGACGTAAAATGCGCCGCCAGCGGCCAGGTGAAAACGAGGAACAGCAAGCCGTAGAAGGCCGTCAGCAACGCTAGTCGCAGCCAGTTTTTCATAGAGGGGGACGCGGGCTTTCGGAACGGCGCCGGGGGCAAAAGTAGCGCATGCGGTCAGGCAGATTCTGCGCGATGGTCCGAAACGTCATGCTGAGCGCAGCCGAAGCATCTCTACCGCGCAACTAATCAATTTTAGTATTGCAATAGAGATGCTTCGGCTGCGCTCAGCATGACGTTCCTTAATTATGGTCATTGTGCTGCTAGGAGACCCTGCTTCAACACGCAAAAACAGAAGCCCCGCCGTAGCTTAGCATCCCAACCACCCGCTTCTTCGCCATGATAACGCGCCCCTTCAACTTCCAAAAGTGGATTGACGAACACCGCCATTTGCTGAAGCCCCCAGTAGGCAACCAGCAGGTATTCAAAGACAACAAGGACTTCATCGTGATGGTGGTGGGCGGCCCCAACGCCCGCAAAGACTACCACGTGGACGCCGGTGAGGAGCTGTTTTGGCAGATTGAGGGCACGATGACCGTCAAAATCATCGAAGACGGCCAACCCGTCGACATCACCATCGGGCCCGGCGAGATGTTTCTGCTGCCGCCCAACGTGCCGCACTCGCCGCGCCGGCCGGCCGGCACTGTTGGCCTGGTGCTGGAGCGCTACCGCGAAGGCGGTGAGCTGGACGGCTTCCAGTGGTACTGCGAAAACTGCGGCCACAAGCTTTACGAGGAGTTTGCCGAGATTACCGACATCGTGGCCCAGCTGCCGCCCATCATGAACGCCTTTTGGCAAGACGACGCCAAGCGCACCTGCTCGAACTGCGGCACCTACATGGAAGCGCCCGCGCCGCCCGTGCCCGCTGCCGAATAGGCGCCTGCCTGGCCCGGTCCGGCTCAGGTGCCGGGCCGGGCGGGCGGGTTCAGGAGTTCGCGGTAGGCCGGCCAGTCCCAGTCGCCCTTGCCATAAAAGCAGCGGTAGAAATGGTCGGTCAGGCGCAGGTTGTAGGCCACCAGTGCCAGGCACAGCGCGCCCACTAGCCAGCGCCGCCGGACCAGCACGTTCTCGGCCAGGGCGGCCAGGGGCCAGGCCAGCACCGGATACAACTCCACGAAGCCGCGGCCGCCGTAGCTGCATCCCAGCGCGTAGGCCCACCACGCGGCGTAGAGGTAGGACGCCACGGCCCACACCCCGGCTGCCAGCCCGCTCCACCACCACGAGCGGCCCCGGCCCAGCAGCCACAGCCCCGGACCCAACACCAACAGCAGCAGCGGGTTGTAGAGAAACGCGCCGTTGTTGGGCGCGAAACACACCTCGGCCAGCCGGGGCGCCAGCGCGTACGGGAAGCCTTCCTGGCCGTAGCTATACACCCAATAGCTGCCGTGGGCGTAGTGATAGTACAGCATTTGCGGGAGCCAGCACACGGCCACCACCCCGGCCACCGTGCCGATGGTGCGCCAATACAGCAGCCCGCGCAGGCGGGCGGCTAAGTCATCGGTGGGCTGGGCCGGCCACAGCAGCAGCGGCGCGGCCAGCACTAGGTTGAAGGGCCGCAGAATGGCGATGAGCCCCAGCGCGGCCGCCACCGCCAGCACCTCGCGGCCCCGGCCGGCCGCCAGCTGGCTCCACTCGGCCACGTGCGCCCGCCCCAGCAGCCAGAGCAGCAGCGCAAACGCAAAGAAGGAGTAGACGTGCGACATGCCGGTTTCGACGACGCCGTAGTAGAACAGGTTGGTGCCCAGCACCAGCAGGGCCAGCGTAAGGCCCACCACCGGGCGGGCAAAACGGCGGCGCAGGGTGGCGGCCAGCAGCAGAAGCCCCGCCACCAGGTAGCTCACCCCGGCCACATCAATGCTCTTGCGCACGGCGGTCGAAAACCCGCTTTTGTCGGCGTTCAGGGCCTGGGCCACGGCCCAGAACGGCGCCTGTAGCAGCGCCACGCCGTAGGGATACTTGGTTTCAACTACGTTGGTGGCGCGGTTCAGGGTGAAGCCGCTGCCCAGCGCTTTATCGACGCCCGCGGGAAAGCGCCGGGCTTCGAACCCGTAGCAGAAAGTAGCCGGCAGGTACACCAGGTAGCCGCCTTTATCGCCCGAAATCTCGTTGAGAAAATTGTTCAGCTCGGTGTTCCGGTGCCGGTCCAGGCTTTGGGTTATAGCCAGCCAGTACACCAGTCCCCAGGCCAAAAGGCGCAGATAGCGCATAAGGAGCATCATTGATTGGGGCGAAAGTACGCCCCCGGCCGGGCCGCGGCGGCTGCCCTCGTAATTTGGGAGCCGCGGGCAGCGGCGGGGCGGCCCGGCACTGCCGGCCTGCGGCAGCGGCCCCGCAGCGTTGTAGCTTCGCGTTTGCAACCTGGCGGTTTCGGCCCTGATTTATTGTTTTCTCATTTCTCCGCCCTAGTGCCCACACGCTCCTTCTACATCTGGCTGCTCACGGCGGCGCTGGCCACGCTGGCCCTGTTTCAGGACCGGCCCTGGAAGTCGCTGGAAGTGTTTGACTGGGACGAAGGCGGCTATTACACCTACCTGCCCTCGGCCTTCATCTACCACGACCTGGCCCGGGCCGACTCGTTGGAAATCCTGGCCAACAAGCTCGGCCCGCCGCGGGGGCGCGGCATCGGCCTGCACCACCTGCCCGATGGCAAAGTGGTTTCGAAATACCCGTTGGGCGTGGCCCTGGGCGAGTTGCCGTGGTTTGCGGGGGCGCACGCCTACGCCCACCTGCACGGCGACCAGCCCGACGGTTTCTCACGCCCCTACCAGATGAGCATCATGCTGGCCGGGCTGGTGTATGGCCTGCTGGGCCTCTGGCTGGTGCGCAAGCTGCTGCTGCGCTTTTTCGATGACGGCGTCACGGCCTGGGCACTGGCCGGCATCGGGCTGGGCACCAACTACTTCAACTACATCTGCTACGACGCGGCCATGTCGCACGCGGCCCTGTTTATGTGGCAGGCGGCTATGCTCTACTGCACCGTGCGCTGGTACGAAACCTTCCGCTGGCGCTGGGCGCTGGGCGTGGGCTTGTTTCTGGGCATGGCCACGTTATGCCGCTTCACCGAAATCCTGTACGTCATTGTTCCGCTGCTGTGGGGCGTCACCTCGTGGGCCGGGTTGCGGCAGCGGCCCGCGTTGCTGCTGGCGCACTGGCGGCAGTGGACCGGCGCGGCGCTGGTGGGCGCGGCTTTGCTGAGCTTGCAATTTCTGTTCTGGCGCGCCGCGTCCGGGCATTGGGTAGTTGATAGCTACGGCGACGAATACTTTGATTTTCGGCACCCGAATGTGCTCTACGGCCTGTTCAGCTACCGCAAGGGCTGGCTGCTCTACACGCCGCTGGCGGCGCTGATGCTGCTGGGCCTCATCGCCGCCTGGCGCCAGCTGCCGGCCGTGGTGGTGCCCGCGCTGGCACTGCTGCCCGTGCTGCTCTACGTCACCTTCAGCTGGTATGCCTGGTGGTATGGCGGCGGTTTCAGCGCCCGGCCGCTGGTGAGCTTGTACCCGCTGCTGGCCCTACCCTTCGCGGCCCTGCTGCTGGCGGCGCGGCAAAGCAACTGGCAGCCCGCGCTGCGGCTAGCCATTGTGCTCTGCATTGGGCTGAATTTGTGGCAAACCTGGCAGTATGCGGCGGGCATTCTGCTTTATGACAAGAACACCAAGGAATTATACTTCCGCAATTTTTTCCATACCTCGCTCTGATGTCGTCGAAACGCTCGTTGCTTGCGTGGCTGCTGGTGGCAGCCATGGCGCTGTGGGTGAACAAGCGCGACCGGGTGTGGCGGGCCCTGGAAGTATTTGAATGGGACGCGGGCGGCTACTACACCTACCTGCCGTCGGCCTTCATCTACCACGACATTGGCCGGGCCGATTCGCTGGAGCGGCTGGGCGACAAATACGGTCCGCCCAAGGCCCGCGGCATCGGCATCATGACCCTGCCTAATGGTCGCGTCATCTCAAAGTATCCGCTGGGTGTGGCGCTGGGCGAATTGCCGTTTTTCACGGCTGCGCATGCGTTTACCAAGCTCGTGCCCCGCTACCGGTCCGACGGCTTTTCCAAGCCCTACCAGGAAGCCATGCTACTGGCCGGCCTGACGTATGGTCTGCTGGGGCTGTGGGTGGTGCGTAGGCTGCTGCTGCGCTTTTTCGACGATGGCGTCACGGCCTGGGCTATGGTTGGCATTGGGCTGGGCACCAACTACTTCAACTACATCACCAACGATGCGGCCATGTCGCACGCCGCGCTGTTTATGTGGCAGGCCCTGCTGCTCTACTGTACCGTGCGCTGGTACGAAACCTTCCGCTGGCGCTGGGCGCTGGGCATGGGGCTTTTCCTGGGAATGGCGGTGCTGTGCCGCTTTACGGAGGCGCTGTACGTCATTGTTCCGCTGCTGTGGGGCGTCACCTCGTGGGAAGCGGTGCGGCAACGGCCCGCGCTGCTGCTGGCGCATTGGCGGCCGCTGGGGCTGGCCGGGGCCGCGGGCGCGGCGGTACTGAGCCTGCAACTGCTGTTCTGGCACGCCGTGTCGGGCCATTGGGTGGTGGACAGCTACAGCGTAGAACATTTCTATTTCTCGCAGCCGCACGTGCTGTATGGATTGTTCAGCTACCGCAAGGGCTGGCTGCTCTACACGCCGCTGGCGGCGCTGATGCTGCTGGGCCTCATCGCCGCCTGGCGCCGGCTGCCGGCCGTGGTGGTGCCCGCGCTGGTGCTGCTGCCCGTGCTGCTCTACGTCACTTTCAGCTGGGAGGCGTGGTGGTACGGCGGCGGTTTCAGCGCCCGGCCGCTGGTGAGCTTGTACCCGCTGCTGGCCCTGCCCTTTGCCGCGCTGCTGGCCACCGCCCGGCGCTGGCCAGCGCCCGGCCGCGCCGCGCTGCACGCGGCCGTGGTGCTGTGCATCGTGCTCAACCTGTGGCAAACCTGGCAGTACGCCACCGGCCACTTGCTTTACGACAAGAACACAAAGGAGCTGTATTTCAGCAAGTTTTTTGAGTCGCCCTACCCCTTTTAAGTTTTCCGATTTGCCCCACCCGCCCGTGCTTTCCATCGACATCCACACCCATATTTTGCCCGAGCGCTGGCCCGACCTGAAGGAGCGGTACGGCTACGGCGGCTTCATTCGGCTCGACCACCACAAGCCCTGCTGCGCCCGCATGATGCAGGACGACAAGTTCTTCCGCGAAGTGCAGGACAACTGCTGGGACCCGGCGGTACGGATGCGCGAGTACGACCAGTTTGGCGTGCAGGTGCAGGTGCTGAGCACGGTGCCCGTCATGTTCAGCTACTGGGCCCAGCCGCTCGACTGCCTCGATTTGAGCCAGTTGCTCAACGACCACATTGCCGACGTGGTGCACCGCTACCCTACCCGCTTCGTGGGCCTGGGCACCATTCCGATGCAGGCGCCCAAGCTAGCCATTCGGGAGCTGGAGCGCTGCATGAAAATCGGGCTGGCCGGAGTGCAGATTGGCTCGCACGTGAACGATTGGAACCTCGACGCGCCCGAGCTGTTCGAAGTATTCGCCGCCGCCGAGGAGCTGGGCGCCTGCGTGTTTGTGCACCCCTGGGACATGATGGCCCAGCAGAAAATGCCCAAATACTGGCTGCCCTGGCTGGTGGGCATGCCCGCCGAAAGCACGCTGGCCCTCTGCTCGCTCATTTTCGGCGGGGTGCTGGAGCGGCTGCCGCGCCTGCGCGTGGCAGTGGCCCACGGCGGGGGCTCGTTTGCCAGCACCATCGGCCGCATCGAGCACGGCTGGCAGGTGCGGCCCGACCTCTGTGCCATCGACAACCCGCACAACCCGCGCAACTACCTGGGCAAGTTCTGGGTCGACTCGCTGGTGCACGACCCGCTGATGCTCGACTACCTGGTGAAGACGCTGGGCGCCGACAAAATCACCCTCGGCACCGACTACCCCTTTCCGCTGGGCGAATTGGAGCCGGGCCAGCTCATCAAGTCGATGCCTTTTTCGGCCGACATCAAGGAGCGCATGCTGGGCCAGAACGCGCTCGACTGGCTGGGCCTGGCCCGCGAAACATTCCTCAGCAGTCCAAACGTCGGCCGGCAAGCCCGCTAGTTCTCGCCCCGGATGCCATAACCTTTTGTTAGCATTGGCACCGGCTTTGGGCCGACCTTTGCGGGCATGACTGCCCCGCTTACCCTCGCCCCCGCCGCCGAGCTCGACGCTGCCGATACGTTAGCTTCTTTCCGCCAGGAGTTTCACCTGCCGCCCGGCCCCGATGGCCGACCCGTCGCCTACTTCTGCGGCAACTCGCTGGGCCTGATGCCCAAAGCCGCCCGCGCCGCCGTCGAAACCGAGTTCGATACCTGGGCGCGGCTGGGCGTGGAAGGCCATTTCGAGGCGCCCTCGTTCTGGATGCACTTCCACGACACCCTCACCGAGGCCACGGCCCGACTGGTGGGCGCGCTTCCGATTGAGGTGGTGGTAATGAACAACCTGACCGTGAACCTGCACCTGCTGCTGGTCACGTTTTACCGCCCCACGGGCTCACGCTACAAGATTCTGATGGAAGGCGGCGCCTTCCCCTCCGACCAGTACGCCATCGAAAGCCAGGCCCGCCTGCACGGCCTCGACCCCGCCGACGCCATTGTGGAGCTGGTGCCGCGCCCCGGCGAGCACACCCTGCGCACCGAGGACATCGAAGCCACCATTGCCGACCTGGGCGACTCGCTGGCCACCGTCCTCATCGGCGGGGTAAACTACTACACCGGCCAAGCCTTCGATATGGCCGCCATTGCGCGCGCCGGCCACGCCGTGGGCGCCTACGTGGGCTTCGACCTGGCCCACGCCGCCGGCAACCTTGACCTGCGCCTGCACGACTGGGACGTGGATTTTGCCTGCTGGTGCACTTACAAATACCTCAACTCCGGCCCCGGCGGTACGTCGGGCGTGTTCGTGCACGAGCGGTTCGCCAACCGGCCCGACCTCGTGCGCTTGGCCGGCTGGTGGGGGCACGACGCCAGCGTGCGCTTCCAGATGAAAAAAGGCTTCCGGCCCATGCCCGGCGCGGCCGGCTGGCAGCTTTCCAATGCCCAGATTTTCCCGATGGCCATTCACCGCGCCAGCCTCGACATCCTGGACCGGGCCGGCGGCATGCCCGCCCTGCGGCGCAAGAGTGAGCAGCTCACGGCCCGCCTCGAAAGCCTTATTCGGGGCCTGAATCTTCCCACGGATAAGCTCGAAATCATCACGCCCGCCGACCCCGGCCAGCGCGGCTGCCAGCTCTCGGTGCTGGTGCACGAGCGCGGGCGCGAGCTGTTCGATTTCCTGGCCAAACAAGGCATCATCGCCGACTGGCGCGAGCCCAACGTCATCCGCTTGGCACCCGTACCGCTTTATAATTCGTTTGAGGACGTAGACCGGGTGGGCGAAGCGCTTACTCAATGGATAAATGGCTGAACGGATGAATGGTTAAACGGTTGAATAGGCGTTTTGCCATTCACTAATGCACTCGTCCAACCATTCAATAATCCACCAATTCACCTATCCAGCCATTCACCAATTCACTCACTAAAGATGGAAGATTACGCCGCCAAGATGCTGCTCAAAACCGATGCGGCCCTGCGCGAATACGTGACCGGCCATGTCCAGTACCGCGAGGCCGCCGTGCTCGCCGCCTTCGACGAGCTGCGCCGCCGCGGCCAGCCCGCCCCCGAAGAAGCGGCCCTGCGCCCCGCGCTTGAAGCCGGCGCCGCCGAGCAGGCCACCCGCGAGGCCGCCGCCGAAGCCGAGCGACAGGCAGAACAATCGGTGGACACAACGGATACGGCCGAAGCCGACGAAAACGCGCCCGCGCTGTATTCGCCGGCCACTATTGTGCTGTTTTCCATCCCATTCACGTTTCTGGCGGGCGGCGTGCTGCTGGGCCTGAACCTGTGGCGGCTGGGCCGCAAGCAGGCGCTGCTGGGCCTGGTGCTTTTCATTGGCGCCTACCTGCTGGCCGGCATGGTGGCCCTGAGCTGGGCCTTGCCGCGCTTTGGCCTGAGCCCGTGGTACGGGCCGCTGTTCAACCTGCCCGCTATTTTGGCTTATGTGCTGTGGTTTTGGCCGCGCTACGTGGGCCAGTCCGCTTACCGCAGCCGCAGCTGGCTGCCGCCGCTGCTGGTGTGCTTCGCGCTGGCCTACGGCGCTCAGCGCTTTCAGACCCGCCTGATAGAGCAGCAGCCGAAGGAAGTGCAGGACGAGTTGGAGCGCATGATGCCCAAGCAGTAATAAATCCTCCTGCCCCGTCCTTACCCGGCTTTTATCCGCATGGCGCTTTCTCCGTTGCCCCTGCCCGGCGCCGATTTACTTTTCGACCCCGAGTTCCTGCCCGAAACCGAGGCCGCCGCGCTGCTGGCGCAGCTTACCGCTGAGGTGGCCTGGGAGCAGCGCACCATCCGGCTGTTTGGGCAGGAATTTCCGCAGCCCCGCCTCGCTGCGTGGTACGGCGACGCCGAGGCCCGCTACACTTACTCCGGCCTCGCCTGGGAACCCCACCCCTGGACGGCCGCCCTGCGCGCCCTGCGCCAACGCCTGGAAACCGCCACCGGCGCCCGCTTCAACAGCGTGCTGCTGAACCTGTACCGCGACGGCCGCGACAGCATGGGCTGGCACGCCGACGACGAGCCCGAGCTTGGCCCCGCGCCCGCCATTGCCTCTCTCAGCCTGGGGGCCACGCGCCGCTTCCGGCTGCGGCCCCGGGCCGGCCTGGTGCATCCGCCCTTGTCCATTGATTTGCCTGCGGGCAGCCTCTTGCTCATGCGCGGCGCTACCCAGCAGCACTGGCAGCACGCGCTGCCCAAAACCACCCGCCCCCTGGGCCCGCGCCTGAACCTGACGTTTCGGTGGGTGGTGGACGGCGGGGCTTAGCAGCTTACTGGTTAATAGATAATGTCGGGGTGCCCGCTCAACTCGGAGAAGTAGCCGTCGCCGACTTCATAGTCGCCGACCCGGAAAGTGGGAGTCGTTTCAGGTGTTGCTTCCGGCGCATCAGGAGCCGGTGCAGCCGGCGGCTCAGATGGCGCCTGGTCGGCCCTCAACGCGGGCTCAACCGTGGTTGATTTGGGGAGAAAGGATTTGCGGGGCATCGATGAAAGGAATGATGTAGCATGAATAACCCAACCTTCTTCGGCGGCTTGCATAGCCAATCCCTCCTTTACAAGGAACATACCAAGCCCCGGCAGCGGCGGCAATGAGGCCGGCCGCCGTTGCGGGAAGAAGGGGCGCCAGGCGCATGATTAGAGTTGGGTGCCCGCTCGGTTGAACCTCAGCAAGGAAGGTTCGATGGCAGCAGGCCGGTGGCAAGGCCCACCCCGAAGCTGGCGGGCAACGAGGGCGGACTTTTGAAAGACTATGGCTAAGCCAGGGAACGGGTAGAAACGGAGGAAAAGTAGCTGACGAACTCTATTCTATCAATAATTCACAGGCTTGCCATGCACACGGCAGGCCCTTATAACAATCATATAAATAAGCACTTAATATCGAATATCCGGATGGCCATACAGCAGCAGGTCGCCTTCTTCGCTCACCACGTAGTCGCCCACCTGCAACGCTTTCCGCACGGGCTGGAGCTGCACGGGCTCGGGCAGCCGGCGCCGCCAGGCAGCCGTGCTGGGCGCGAAGCCGGTGGTGGCCAACGGCATCATTAGCTGCTGCGTGGTACGGCGGCTGGCCCGGAAGCGCCACCGGCGGTAGCTCATGCACTTGTAGCGGAAACGAAAGCGAGTCATAGCGAATGGTGATTTAGTTCTAATTCGTCAAAGGTCCGCTGCCGGTTGCCTCAGCCGGGAATTTTACGACCAGTCATATCGAATACCCGATGAGTGCAACTGTAGAGCGGATAGGAATTTGCCATCCCGGCCGGCAAAGCCGCTTGGCGTAGTAGCTTCGCCTCCCACCCGCCCTTCGGGGCCTACCACCCTCTTTCCCTCTCGTTTTATGGCTGCTGAACTGCCGTTTTCGCCCGCTGCCGAGCCGCTCACCGTGATGGGAGCCGGCCTGGTAGGCTCGTTGTTGTCTTTGTATCTGGCCCGGCGGGGGCATCCGGTGCAGGTTTTTGAGCGCCGGGCCGACCCGCGCCGCGCCGGCTTCCAGGAGGGCCGCTCCATCAACCTAGCGCTATCGGACCGGGGCTGGCGCGCCCTCGAAGGCGTGGGTGTGGCCGACGACATTCGCCAGGTGGGCATCCCGATGAGCGGGCGCGTGATGCACGACGTGCAGGGCAACCTCACGCGCCAGCCCTACGGCCAGGAGGGCCAGGCCATCTACTCCGTGAACCGCGGCCACCTCAACCGCCGCCTGCTCGACCTGGCCGAAGCCCAGCCCAACGTGCAACTCCAGTTCGGCCAGCAATGCCTGGGCATCGACCTCAAAAAGCAGGAGCTGCACCTGCGCGACGCAGCCACCCAGGCCGAGCACACCGCGCCCTACACCCGCCTGTTTGGTACCGACGGGGCTTTTTCGGCGGTGCGCGGGGCCCTGCAGCGGCAGGAGCGGTTCGACTACTCGCAGGATTACCTCGACTACGGCTACAAGGAGCTGACCATTGCGGCCGGCCCCGGCGGCGCCTGGCAGCTGGAGAAAAACGCCCTGCACATCTGGCCCCGCGGGCAGTACCTGATGATTGCGCTGCCCAACCTCGACGGCTCCTTCAACGGCACCCTGTTTTTCCCCTACGAAGGCGCCGAGAGCTTCGCCGCCCTGCAAACGCCGGCCGACGTGACCGCCTTTTTCACCCGCGTGTTTCCCGACGCGGTGCCGCTGATGCCGGAGTTGGAAAAGGAGTTTTTTGAGCACCCCACGGGCTCGCTGGTCACCATCCGCTGCTTTCCGTGGAAATTCGACGACGATGTGCTGCTGCTCGGCGATGCCTCGCACGCCATCGTGCCCTTCTACGGGCAGGGCATGAACGCCGGCTTCGAAGATTGCAGCGTGCTTAACCAGCTGCTCGACCAGCACGGCGACGCCGCCTGGCCCACCATTTTTGCCGAATTCCAGCAGCAGCGCAAGCCCAACACCGACGCCATGGCCGACCTGGCCGTGTACAACTTCGTGGAGATGCGCGACCGGGTGGCCGACCCGCGCTTCCTGCTCCAGAAGAAAATTGAGGCCAAAATCGCGGCCCAATACCCCGGCCGCTGGACGCCGCTCTACTCGCAGGTCACGTTTTCGCACACGCCCTACGCCGAGGCTTGGGCCGCCGGCCAGCGCCAGGACGCCATCATGGCCCGCCTCATGCCCCACATCGCGGCCGAAACCGACTATGACCAGCCCGAGGTGCAGGCCCTGGTGCAGCAGGAAATGGCCGACCGGCCCTAGCCCCTGCGCCCGCTAGCGCACGGCCAGCTCGGTGCCGTCGAGGGCCTGGGCAGTACCGGCCAAGCGCTGGCACAGCGCCACGTAGGTGCTGAGTTGGCCGGTATCGAGCACGCGGTGCACGGCCAGCCGGTACTCGCGCTGGGCCTGGGCCGCTTGTTCGGTGGTGGCGGCCAGGGCCAGCGCCTGCCGCTCGGCCCGGGTGAACGACTCGACGGCGTGCAGCTGCGCGCTGTTGAGCGTCAGGGCCTCGGCCAGGAACTGGGCAATACGCTGGGATTCGCGCGTTTGCCTGGTCAGGCTGGGCTCCAGGATTTCGTTGCGGGCCTCGGTTTCGGCGGCCGTCAGGGGCCGGGGCCGGCGGGCGGCCTGCGCACCTAACGTGCTACCAATCAGCAAAAACCACAACAGGGCCGGACGACGTAACTTCAACATAAAGAAAAAAGCAGAAGCGGAGCCTCAACCAGCGGACTCATTCTGTGTTAATTGCAGTCATCAAAGCTATTCAGCGGACTTTGCCGGCATTTTCGCCGGTAGACGGTCGTCGGCTTTTCCTCTGCGAGTTGTTACTTTATACCGGCGAACGTCCTATTGCTTTTGCCTCTACTCTTCCTTTCCTCAGTCTATGTTAACATGCGCCATCATTGACGACGATGAAATCAACCGCCTGACGCTTGAGCACTACATCGAACTCACGCCCAACCTCAAGCTGATGGCCTCGTTGGGCGATGGCATTGCCGGGCTTACGTTCTTCCGCGAGGGCAACAAAGTGGACGTGCTGTTTCTGGACATCGAGATGCCCCACCTCAACGGCCTGGAGCTACTGCGGGTGCTCACCGACCCGCCCGAGGTCATCATCACCACCGCCCGCCAGGATTTTGCCGTCGATGCCTTCGAGCTGCGCGTGACCGATTATCTGGTAAAGCCCTTCGATTTTGCCCGTTTCACGCAGGCCGTGCAGCGGGTGCAGTCGCGCGCCAGCCACAACGGCGCGGCCGCGGCCACTTCGGCACCCGACGCGCCGGCCAACGCCGACCTGTTTGTGAAGGTGAACAGCCGCATGGTGCGCATCAACTTCGATGAGGTGTTGTACGTGGAGGCGCTGTCCGATTACGTCAACATCGTGACAGCTAAGCAGAAATACATTGTTTACACCACCCTCAAGGCGCTGGAAACCCGGCTGGCTCCTTTTGCGAACTTCATTCGGGTGCACCGCAGCTACCTGCTGAACACCCAGCACATCGAGTCCATCGAAGACAACACCGCCAACCTGCGCGGTGGCCATTTTGTGCCCATCGGCAAGTCGTACCAGGAAGCTTTCTACAAGGGTTTGCAGCGGATTTAGTGTTGGAGCAGATTCAAAATTTAGCCGATAGGTATTTTACAAGAACGTCATGCTGAGCGCCGCCGAAGCATCTCTACCGCACAAGTAATCGAATTTACTGCTGTGGCAGAAATGCTTCGGCGGCGCTCAGCATGACGTTTTTTCTGCCGGTGGCTTAAACCTCGTCCGGCGTTTGAACCACCTGCTGATACGCCGGCAACTCGTAGAAAGGGCGCAGCAGGCGCACCACGTCCAGGGCATCGGCCAGGGCCTCGTGGGCCACTTCGCGGTCGGGGAAGCGGGCGCGGGCCTTGCAGATGCTCATGCTGGGCAGGCGCGAGTCTTTGTGCCAGTTGAGGTAAAAGGCGGCGGGGTCGAGCATGGCCGGCTCGGCGCGCACCAGGGTGCCGTAACCGGGCAGCTCTTTTAGAAACCCCAGGTCAAAAACGCCAATGTTTTTGCCGGCCATCGTGACGGAAACGCAGTCTTTCGCATCGGCCTTGAAGCCGTGGGCCAGCAGAAATGCGCGGAGCTGCGACAGCAACTCATCGGGCGTGCAAAGCTCGGGGTTGGGTTCTTTTTGGGCCAGCTCCTGCAGCAGGCGGGCATTGAGGGCCAGGGCGCCGGCCGTGCCCACGTACTCGGGGTGGCGCACCACGCGCCGGAAGGCGGGCAGCGCGGCCAGCGGCAACGGGCGGCGCGAGTCTTCAATGACGGCCGCCAATTCCAGAATCTGGTGGCGGCGGGGGTTCGAGCCGGAGGTTTCGAGGTCGAGGGAAACGTAGCGCATGGACTTCGTTTACGGCGGAGCAGCGGGTGGCGTCGAGGAATGGACGGTTTTTTGAGTTTTGTTGAAGAAAGAACGTCATGCTGAGCGGAGTCGAAGCATCTCTACCGCAGTGGTAAATAAATTACTATTGCAGTAGAGATGCTTCGACTCCGCTCAGCATGACGGCCTTTTTTCCAATAACTCCAACTCACCCCCCAAATACCTTTTTCAGCAGTTCGGTGGTGCGGGCCACGGGGTTTTGGCGGATGTTAGCTTCTTCCTGGGCGATGAGGGTGAAGAGGCCGTCGATGGCCTTGCCGGTGGCATACTGGTTGAGGTCGGTTTGCACGGGCTGTACCAGCGGAATCCGGTTGTAGGTGGTGCTCAGCTGGGTGTAGTACTTGGTGGCGCCCACCTTGTCAAGGCTTTGCTGAATGATAGGCTGAAACGCGGTGGTGAGCTGGCCCGTGGTGGTGCGCTTAAGGTACTGGGTGGCCGCGTCCGGCTGCCCGCTCAGAATATTCCACACATCGGTGAAGGTCAGGCTCTTGATGGCATTCAGGAAAATAGGCTTGGCGCTCTTGGCGGCGTCTTCGGCCCCGCGGTTCAGGCTCAGCTCGAAGGCATCGACCTGGCTGCCCAGACCGAGGGCGCGCAGCTTGGTGGCCACCCGCTGGGCATCGGGCGGAAACGGAATGCGGATGAGCGAGTTCAGGTTGAAGCCGTCAGTTTTGGAGGCCTGGTCGGCGCCCTTGCTGATGCCCTGAATAAGGGCTTCCTTGAGGCCGTTGGCAGCGTCGGTATTGCTCACGTCGGCGGGAGCGGTGCCGGTGGCGGGTTTGCCCACAGTGGGCAGCTTGATGTTGCCGATTTTAGGTAGGGAAATCTGGGCCGAACCGGGGCGGGCTGCGCCCAGCACAAGGGCCAGCAGCAAAAAGTAGTTTTTCATAAAATCACGCGAAGCGATAAGGGCAAATAGCCCGCCGGGTGCGGCCCGGGCGGATTTGTAGTCTGGAGTGCCAGCAAACTTAGCCGCCTCCTGCCGCCCTGCCGCCGCGTTATCGACCACCGGGCAACCTCTCACGACCGGCGCCGGTCATCCATCGGCTGGACCGGCTTGCATTCGGGGCGCAGGCCCTTGTCTGGCCAGGGATTAGGCCGCTGGGCCCAAAATTTATCTCACAAAAAGCTGGTATAATGACACCCCGCGCGATAACGCTTCATTTTTCGGTGGCACCCGGGCCCGGTTTGTTGCGTCCAGGCCCTAGCTTAGGGGTTCCTTACTGCCACATTCCATCCTTTCCATGAAGTTTCCACGCGTTGCCGGGCTGGCATTGCTTTGCATTCCGTTGTTTGGCCACTTAGCGGCGGGCCAGGCCGCTGCGCCCGATGCCGCGCTGGCGGCGGCCGTGGCCACGGCCGCGCAGCAGTATACGGCGGGTTTGCCGCTGCCCTCGCAGCTCTACAACGGCCCCGAATACATCGACTACGCCAAGCCCTATAAACAGGTGATGGGGCACCAGTTTTTTGAGGAGCCCACCCGGCAGCCGGGGGCCGTGTTCTACAACGGCCATTACTTCAACAACCTGCTGCTGGCCTACGACGTGGTGCACGACCAGGTGGTGCTCTCGCCGCCCCGCAGCCCGCTTTCGCTGCGGCTCATCAACGACAACGTGCGCTCGTTTTCGCTCAACCAGCACCGCTTCGTGCGGCTGGTGGCCGACAGCGCCAACCGCCGCGTCATCGACACGGGCTTTTACGAAGTGCTGCTCGACGCCCCCGTGCAGGTGCTGGCCCGGCGCTCGAAGCGGATGCAGGAGCACGTGGGGCAGCAAATCGTGAGTGTAGAGTTTGTGCCCCAGGACGAGCTGTTCCTCAAAAAGGCGGGTACCTATTACCCCGTGAGCCGGAAATCGGCGGCGCTGCGCGTGTTTGCCGACCGCGGCAAGGAGGTGCAAGAGTATGCGAAAGCCCAAAAGCTGTCTTTCAAGAAGGCAAAGTTTGAGGCTTCGCTGGTGCAGCTGGCCGGCTACTATTCCGGGCTGGCCGCGCGGTAGGGGCCGGCCGTTTCTGCTTTTTAGCGTTATCGATTTTCTTTCATGAAACATTGCTATTCTACCTGTTGCAGCCTGTTGCTGCTGCTGCTGCTGAGTTTGACCGGCTACGGGCAACAAGCCGAAAAAACCGTGACCGGCGATTTCAACCACGTGCAGTTTGAGCAGTTTGCCAGCCAGGTGGAAGCCCAGACGGCCTACCGCTTCTACTTCGACCCCGCGGCCGTGGACAGCCTTTTTGTGACGCTGCGGGTGCAGGCCCAGCCCGTGGATGCCGTGCTGCGCGAAGCCCTGCAAAACACGAAGTTCCGCTTCGCCGTCGACGACGAGCGCCGCGTGTTTGTGACCCGCGGCGCGGTGATTTCGGGCGCTCCGGCCGCCGATTTCTACGAGCCCCGGCCCGTGGCCCCGGCCGCACTGGCCCAGGCCGATGCCGACCCCGGCGCCCCCGCGCCCACCCGCTCGCGCCTCATCAGCGCCTCCGAGTACAAGGTGTATGAGATTGGGGCCGGGGGCGGCGGCGGACGGGTCACGCTGGCTGGCCACATCCGCGACCAGAAATCGGGCGAGCCGGTGATTGGGGCGTCCATCGTGGCCGAGTCGCTCAACGTGGGCGCCACCACCGACCAGTTCGGCTCCTATTCGCTCACGCTGCCGGCCGGGCGCTACGACCTGAAAATCCGGGGCCTGGGCATCAAGAACACCAAGCGGCAGGTGGTGCTACGCGGCAATGGCAAGCTGGAGATTGAGGTGGAAGAAGATATCGTCACCCTGAAGGAAGTGGTGATTGAGGCCGAGAAAGACAAGAATGTATCGGGCATGCAAATGGGCCTGGAGAAGCTGGACATCAAGACCATGCGCCAGGTGCCCACGGCTTTTGGCGAGACGGATATTCTGCGCGTCATCATGACCTTGCCGGGCGTGAAAACGGTGGGCGAGGGCAGCACCGGCCTCAACGTGCGCGGCGGCGCCACCGACCAGAACCTGATTCTGTTCAACGACGCCACCATCTACAACCCGTCGCACCTGTTCGGCTTTTTCTCGGCCTTCAACCCCGACATTCTGCAGGGCGTGGAGTTGTACAAGAGCGCCATACCGGCCAAGTACGGCGGGCGCCTGGCCTCGGTGCTCGACATCACGACCCGCGAGGGCAACAAGAAAAAGCTGGGCGGCGCGGGCGGCATCGGGCCGCTCACCAGCCGCGTCACGCTGGAGGGGCCCATTGTGAAGGACAAAAGCTCGTTCATTGTGAGCGGCCGGGCCAGCTATTCGGACTGGATTCTGAAGCAGCTGTCGGACCGGAACTTTGCGAAGAGCGCGGCGGCCTTTTACGACGTCACGGCCCACGTTACGCACGAGTTCAACGAGAAGAATTCGCTCTACGCCACGGGCTATTTCAGCTCCGACCGGTTCCGGCTGGCCAGCGACACCACCTACAGCTACCGCAACCAGGCCGCCAGCCTAAAGTGGCGCCACAACTTCAACAACCAGCTCTACGGCGTGCTTACGGGCACCTACAGCCACTACGACTACGACGTGACGACCACCCAGAACCCGGTGTCGGCCTCGCAGCTCAAGTACGCCATCGGCCAGTCGGGCCTGCGGGCCGATTTTACCTACTATCCCAACAACCGGCACACCATCGACTTCGGCGGCAGCACGCTGCTCTACAACATCGAGCCGGGCAGCTTCCTGCCGCTGGGCGAAAAGTCGCTGATTCGGCCCGACGTGCTGAGCAAAGAGCGCGCCCTGGAAAGCGCCCTCTACGTGTCGGATAAGTTCGACATCACCTCGCGCTTCTCGGTTTCGGCGGGCCTGCGTTTCTCGTTCTTCCAGGCGCTGGGGCCGCGCGATGTATACCAGTACGCCCCCGGCCAGTCGCGCTCCGAAGCCACCATCACCGACACGGTGCGGTACGGCTCGAACAAGGTGCTGGCTTCGTACCAGGGGCCGGAGTACCGGCTGTCGGCGCGCTACTCGCTCAACGATAAGTCGTCGGTGAAGGCGAGCTACACCCGCACGCGCCAGTACATTCACCAGCTCACGAACACGGCCTCGGTGTCGCCGACCGACGTGTGGAAGCTGAGCGACAACAACATCCGGCCGCAGGTGGGTGACCAGTACTCGCTGGGCTACTACCGCAACTTCAAGTCGAACACCATCGAGGTGTCGGTGGAAGGTTACTACAAAACCCTGCGCGACTTTGTGGACTACAAGAGCGGCGCCACGCTGGTGCTCAACCACCACATCGAAACCGACATCATCAACGCCGCGGGCAAGGCCTACGGGGTGGAATTTTTCGTAAAAAAGCTCACCGGCAAGCTCAACGGCTGGGTGGGCTACACTTATTCCCGCTCGCTGGTGCAGGTGAACGCGGCCACCACCTCCGACATGGTGAACGGCGGCCAGTACTACCCCAGCAACTTCGACAAGCCGCACGATTTCACACTGGTGGGCAACTACCGCTTCTCGCGCCGCTTCAGCACCAGCGTGAACGCCACCTACAGCACGGGCCGGCCCATCACGCTGCCGCTGGCCAAGTACTACCTCAACAACTCGCTGCGCGTGTACTACTCCGACCGCAACGCCTACCGCGTGCCCGACTACTACCGCGTCGACCTGGCCCTCAACATCGAAGGCAGCCACAAGGTGAAGAAACTGGCCCATAGCTCCTGGACGGTGGGCGTGTACAACCTCACCGGCCGCCGCAACCCGTATTCCGTCTATTTTAAATCGGTGGCCGGCCAGATTAAAGGCTACCAGCTGTCCATTTTCGGCAACCCGATTCCGACCGTCACTTACAACTTCAAGTTCTGATAATGCGCTTCTCCTCACTATTTGCGCTGCGCCGCTGGCTGCCGGGGGCGCTGGCGCTGCTGGCCGGTTGCACCGACTCGTTTGCGCCCGACGTCACCACCTCGCCGCCGAACCTGCTGGTGGTCGACGGCTTTCTCAACAGCCAGGGCGTGACCACCATCAAGCTCTCGCGCGCCTACGCCATTGCCGCCAAAACCGCCCCACCCACCGAAACCCGGGCCACGGTGTACATCGAGGACGAGGCAGGCACCCGCCTGCTGCTGACCGAAACCAGCGTGAAGGGCACCTACACCTCGGCCGCCCAAACCCTGAACCCCGCCCGCCGCTACCGCCTGCACCTCAACACGCTGGCCGGCAAAGAGTACGTGTCGGACTACGTGCCCGTGAAGACGACACCCGTGATTGACGCCGTGACCTGGCGCACCGATAACGACGGCCTGAACATCTACGTGAATGCCCACGATGCCACCGGCACCACCCAGTACTACCGCTGGGACTACGTTGAAACCTGGGAAATCAACCCCATCTACCGACCTCAGGTGGAGTACGTGAACGGCGCCATGCGCGACATTTTGGTGCCGTTTCCAACCATCTGCTGGGGCACCGCCCCTTCGACGCCCATCCAGATTGCCAAAACCACGGCCCTGACCCAGGACGTGGTGTCTGACTTTCGGGTGCGGCAGTTGCCGCCCAGCTCCAACCTGCTCAACAGCCGCTACAGCATCCTGGTACAGCAGCACGCCCTCACCAAGGAGGAATACGCCTACTGGGAGCTGCTGCGCAAAAACACCGAGAGCATCGGCTCGCTGTTCGACGCGCAGCCCGCGCAGCTTACCGGCAACGTGCGCTGCCTCACCAGCCCTTCGGATGCGGCTCTGGGCTTCATCGGGGCCCATTCGATGACGGAAAAGCGCATTTTCATTCGGCGGGCGGAGCTGCCACAGGCCTGGCGCGTGCTCAACGGCTACGAAAGCTGCCAGCCGCCCGACAGCATCTTCTTCAACCGCAGCACGCCGCCGCCGAATCCGGCCCAGGTGATGCAATCCATTTTCGGTGCGGGCACCGTGCTGCCCATCGAGGAGATGTACGACAAACTGGGCATCCTCATCGGCTACACGGCCAAATCGAAGGACTGCATCGACTGCCGCACGCGCGGCACCTCCGTCAAGCCCAGCTTCTGGCCGTAGGCCGTGGTTTTTTCAGCAGCATTGAAGCGTCGTATCCGTATGGTTTTTTTTCAGATGAACAAGCGCGCCCTGGCCGGCCTGGGGCTGCTGCTGGGGCTGGGCTGGAACACGGCCCGCCCCGCGGCGGCGCAGGCCCCGCTCGACTCGCTCGACGGCCTCACCGGCAAGCTGCTGCGCTACGAGCAGCGCGGCCCGCACGAAAAGCTGTTTCTGCACCTCGACCGCCCGGTGTACCTGAGCGGCGAAACGCTGTGGTTTAAGATTTATGCCGCGGACGGCACCCGCGCCCGCCCCCTGGCGATGAGCAGCGTGGCTTACGTGGAAGTGCTCGACGCCGACCACCAGCCCGTGCTGCAAACCAAGGTAGCCCTGCAAAAAGGCAGCGGCCAGGGCTCTTTGGCGCTGCCCACGGCCCTCGCGGCGGGCAGCTACACCGTGCGCGCCTACACCAGCTGGATGAAAAACTTCAGCCCCGAGGCCTACTTCCACCGCCCCATCACGGTGATTAACACGCTGTCGGCCTCCGGGGCCAGCGCCCGCGACTCGGCCACGTCCTACGACGCGCAGTTTTTCCCCGAGGGCGGCCACCTCGTGCGCGGCATCCGCAGCCGGGTGGCGTTCAAAATCACCGACAAAGCCGGCCGCGGCGTGGCGGCCGAGGGCAAAGTGCTCAACCAAGGCGGCGCCGTGGTAGCCACGTTTCGCACCCTGCGCTTCGGCATGGGCCATTTTGACTTCACTCCCGCCGCCGGCCCCGACACCTACACCGCCACCATCACCCTGGGCCCCAAGCGCGTGCTTACCCGCCCCCTGCCCGCCCCCGCCGAGCAGGGCTACGTGCTGCGCCTCGACGACACCGGCCCCGACCAGCTGACCCTGACCGTGAACGCCAGCGGCGCCCCGGCCGAAACCCTGGCCCTGCTGGCCCACTCGCGGCAGCAGGTGGCCCTGGCCACCCGCGAGCCGCTGCGCAACGGCCAGGCCGTGTTTGTCATCAACAAAAGCGCGCTGCTCGATGGCGTGTCGCACCTCACCCTGTTCAACGCCGACCGCAAGCCGGTGTGCGAGCGGCTGTATTTCCGGGCGCCGCAGCAGCTGCTGGCCATCACGGGCCGGGCCGATAAGGCGCAGTACGGCACCCGCGACAAGGTGAGCGTGCAGGTGGCCACGGCCGCGCTGCCCGCGGCGGAGGCCAGCAATTTGTCGATGGCCGTGTACCGGCTCGATTCGCTGACCACGACGCCCGGCCCGGGCATCGACCGCTACCTCTGGCTCACCTCCGACCTGCAGGGCACGGTGGAAAACCCCGACTACTACTTCACCGCCACCGGCCCCGAAGCCGCCGAAGCCACCGACAACCTGCTGCTCACGCAGGGCTGGAGCCGTTTCCGGTGGGAGGATGTGCTGGCCGCGCCCAAGCCGTTCGAGTTTCTGGCCGAGCCGTACGGGCCCGTCATTCAGGCACAGGTGCTGCGCGCCGGCACCCGCCAGCCGCAGGCGGGCATCAGCACCTACCTGGCCTCGCCCAGCCGTATTGTGGACCTGAGCGTGGCCGCCAGCAACGCCCAGGGCATCGTGCGCTTCGAGCCCAACCGCTTCAGCGGCCCGCACGACATCGTGCTGCAAACCGACCCCGGCCAGGACAGCACCAGCCTGCTCACGGTGCTGAGCCCCTTCTCGGGACGCTACGCGACGGGGCCGCGCCCGGCGTTCGGCATCACGCCCCGCTTCCAGCAGGACTACGCCCGGCGCCACTTCCAGGCCCAGGTGCAGAACGTGTTTGCCGGCAAATACCGCAACCGCTACGCGGCCGAGCGGGTCGATAGCCTGGCCTTTTTCGGCAAGCCCGACGAGACATACCTGCTCGATAAGTTCACGCGCTTCAAGGTGATGGAAGAGGTGCTGCGCGAGTACGTGCCGGGCGTGGTAGTCCGCATTCGCAAAGACGGCTTCCACCTGCTGGTGGTGGACCGCATCAATAAAGCCGTGCTGTCGGAAAACCCGATGGTGCTGCTTGACGGCGTACCGGTGTTCAACATCAACAAGATAATGGCCTTCAATCCGCTTAAAATCCGGAAGCTCGACGTGCTGGACGGCCGCTACTTCCACGGCCCGGCCGTGTACAACGGCATCGTGAGCTTCACCACCTACAAGGGCGACCTCGAAGGCTTCCCGCTCGACCCGCGTGTGCTGGTGCAGGAGTACGAGGGCGTGCAGCGCCAGCGCGAGTTCTACGCCCCGCGCTACGACACGCCCGAGGCCGCCAAAAGCCGCCTGCCCGACCTGCGCAACCTGCTCTACTGGAACCCCGACATCAACCTGACCGGCCCCACCGCCAAAACGCTGGATTTCTACACCGGCGACCAGGCCGGGCGCTACCTCGTGGTGTTGCAGGGCCTGGCCACCAACGGCCTGGCTGGCAGCCGCAGCTTCGTGCTGGACGTGAAGCCGGCGCTGTAGCCGCAATGCCGGAAATAGAAAGCGAAGGGCCGGCCGATGAACTCATCGGCCGGCCCTTCGCTTTTCTGGCTATTGTCCGGCTACTCCACCACCACGTGCCGGGTGGCCGGGCCGCTGGCGTAGTCTACGCGCAGCACGTAGAGGCCCGGGGCCAGCGCGGCGGTATTGAGCGAAACGTCGGCGGCCGTAGCTGGCTGGCTGATAACGGTTTTGCCCAGCGCATCGAGCAGGCTCACGCGTTGGGGGCGGGCGCTGGCTTCCAGCTGCAGGTGCAGCACATCGTGGGCCGGCACGGGCCAGGCCTGAATGCGGCTGCCCTCCTGGGCGGCGCGCACGGCCAGCACGCCCGTGGGCAGGAAGCGCGCCAGGCTCGTAGCGGGCTGCCCCGCAGCTTGCAGGAAATAGCCGCCAGCCAGAATGGCCCCGTCGGGCTGCACCACGATGGTCGAAACCGACGCTCCTCTATTATAGCGCGTCGTGGCCAGCCCCGTCGCGGGCACGGCTAGCGTGCTCGTACTGAACGAAGCATCCACCTGGCCGGTCGCTGCGAGCCGCACCAGCGGGTAAGTAGGGGCATTGTACGGGTTGGCCAGGCGTATGGTGCCGCCCACCAGGATGCGGCCGTCGCTTTGCACGGCCAGGGCGGCAATGCCCGATTCTAAAACCGTTGCCGTTACAAGGGGCTGTACAGCGTTGGCAAACCCCGGCAGGCTGGCCCCGGTAGCAGTGACGCCCACCACCAGCCGGGTGCTGGCAATGCTTGCATTGAAGATGCCCCCTGCCACGTAGCCGCCGGTATTCGGCGCCTCGGCCACTACGTCGGGCCCATACTCATCAAAGCCAGTACCGGCCGTGTTCACATAGTTAAAAGCGGGGTCGGGCGCCCCGGTAGCTAGCAACCGAACCAGCTTGTTCTGGTAGCGAGGGGCCACACTGGCGTCCCGCACCACGCAGACAATCGCCCCATTGGCCTGCACCAGGCCACTGCTCACCCCCGGCAGCGTGGCCGGTGGCGCAAACGTGGGCTCGACGCTGCCATCGGCATTGAGCCGGGTGAGGTTGGACTTGCCGGTCGCATCGACAAAGCCCCCTCCCACGATGATTTGCCCGTTGGCCTGCGCTGCCAACAACCCGATATTGGGCGGCCCCAGCACGCCGGACGCAAGCGCGGGCACGAAACCGGCATCCGTGGCGCCGCTGGTGGTGAGGCGCACAAATAGCGACTCGGAATCGCTGGTGTTGGCACTGCTGGTGTAAATGTTGCCCGCCACCAGTAGCTGGCCGTTGGCCTGCACTGCCAGGGCCGAAAGCCGCCACACGCCACTTCGGGGCTGCCGCCAGGCAAAGGTCAGGTCGGGTTGGCCGTCGGGCAGCAAGCGGGCCACGCGGTCGGTCAGGTGGCCGTCGACGCTGTTGAAGCGGCCCGAGATGAGCAGCTTGCCATCCGCCTGGCGCACCACCTTATCGATATCGGCCGGCTCTTGCAGCAGGGGCGCAAAGCCGGTATCGAGCCCGCCGCTGGGCTGCACCATGGCCAGGGTACGGCGCTGGCCGGCGTAGTTGTTCATCGCGCCCCAGGTCAGAAAACTGCCACTGGCCAGCGGCCGCATGCCCCACACGTAGCTGTCGGGGCCAGCGCCCGGCTGGAAAGCGGCATCCACCGCGCCATTCACCTGCAGCTTAACCAGCTGGTCGTTAAATTGGTAGCGAGTGCCTGGGGCCGAATTGGTGGCCGCCCGCACCAGAATCTGGCCATTGGGCAGCACTTCCAGCTGGTAGAGGTTGCGCCCCGCCAGGCTGGCCGGCGCGGCAAAGCTGGGGTCGAGGGCGCCGGTGCTCAGCAGCCGGTACAGCGACTGCGCCGCTGCCGAAGCCCCCGTGGTAACGCTCCCGCCCACCAAAATCCCCCCGTTGGCGTCCAGCGCAATGCAGTCAATCCACTGCTGCCCCACCGGACTTAGTGCCGAGCGAAAGCCGGTATCGCGGCTGCCGTCGCTGTTCAGCCGAATCAGGCCCCTGGTGCCGGTAACTGCCAAATTAAAGTCGCCGCGCACCAGGATTTTCCCATCGGGCTGCAACAGGATGCTGCCCCCCTGCGAAGCCGTGGACAGCGCGGCGCTGAAGCTGGGGTCGGGCGAGCCGTCGCTCAGCACCCGAAACAGATTGCGCTCACTGGCATTGCCGTTGGTCAGATACAGCCCCGTAATCAGCACGCGGCCGTCGGGCTGCACAATGGCCTGGTCGATGCGAGGCAGGGTGCCCACATTGGGCAGAGACAGGTTGAAACCGGCGTCCAGCGTACCGTCGGCGTTGAGCCGAAACAACAGATTGCGCCGTACGGTACCGGCCTCGTAGCTGCCCTGCACCAGCAGCTGGCCGTTGGGCATGGGCACCAGTTTTTGAATCATCATGGCCGCGCCACTCAGGTTTTGCCGGAAGGTTTGGTCTTCCCCCCCGGCGGCGTCGAAGCGCGCCAATCCTTTGCTGGCCTGGCCATTGGCCCGGGTGAAAGTACCCGCCGCCACAATCTGGCCGCTGGGCATCTGGGCCGCGTCGACGATAAATGCTTCCCCATATAGCTCGGGGATGTGAAAGGCCGGGTCGAGCGTTTGGGCGCGGAGGGGGCCGGGCAGCCACAGCGCCAGCAACAGCAATAAGACCGAAAAGCGTAATTGATTACCCATTGAAGTGACGGAAAGTGGAAGATGTGGAAGTAACCTGATTCACTGCTACTGAATTGCGTGACCACCTGCGTATGCAGAAGGTTGCCGAGACGGGCAAAAATCCAGCCACCTATTCCGTTCCAACGTACTTTCGCACCTATGTCCGACACCGCTGCTCCCACCCCCAAAAAGCTCTTCCTGCTCGACGCGTTTGCCCTCATCTACCGCTCGCATTTCGCCTTCAGCAAAAACCCGCGCATCAACTCCAAAGGCATGAACACGGGCGCCGTGCTCGGCTTCACCAACACGCTGGTGGAGGTGCTGCAAAAGGAAAAGCCCACCCACATCGGCGTGTGCTTCGACGGGCCGAAAAAGACCTTCCGCCACGAGCAGTTTGCCGCCTACAAGGCCCAGCGCCAGGCCATGCCCGAGGACATCGGCATTGCCCTGCCCTACATCAAGAAAATTATCCAGGGCTTCCACATTCCCATTCTGATGATGGAGGGCTACGAAGCCGATGACGTCATCGGCACACTGGCCCAGAAGGCCGAGAAAGAAGGCTTCGAGGTGTTTATGATGACGCCCGACAAGGACTACTGCCAGTTGGTGACGGAGCACATCAAAATATATCGCCCCGCCTTTATGGGCAACGCGGCCGAAATCCTGGACGTGGCCCACGTGCTGGCCCGCTTCGAGATTGAGCGCGTGGAGCAAGTCATTGACATTCTGGGCCTGCAGGGCGACGCGTCGGACAATATTCCCGGCATCCCCGGCATCGGTGAAAAGACGGCCAAAACGCTGATTCAGAAGTACGGTTCCGTCGAAAACCTGCTGGCCAACGTGGACGAACTCAAGGGCAAGCAGCAGGAGAACGTGCGCAACTTTGCCGAGCAGGGCCTGATGAGCAAGGAGCTGGCCACCATTCACGTCAACGTCCCGCTGGATTTCGAGCCCGAAAAGCTGGTACTCGACGCGCCCGACGAAGCCACCCTGCGCGAGCTGTTCGACGAGCTGGAGTTCCGGCAGCTGTCGGCCCGCATCTTGGGCGGCGGCCCCGAGCGCACGCCGGCCGGCGTGGCCGTGCCCGGCTCCAAGCCCGTGCGCCGGCCCAAGCTGGTGCCCGGCGGGCAGGCTTCGCTCTTCGGCAACCCTGGCGATGAGGCCGTAGCCATTGGCGCCGAGGAGGGCGAAACCGCTGGTTTTGGCGCCCCCGCCGGCCCGCGCAAGCGCCTCGAAGACGTGCCCTACAACTACCACCTACTGGACACGCCCGAGCTGCGCAAGTCGCTGCTCAGCTTCTTGTTGCAGCAGGAGGAAGTGAGCTTTGACACCGAAACCACCGGCCTGGATACCATGACGGCGCGGCTGGTGGGCCTGAGTTTCTCGTGGCTGCCCGGCGAGGCCTACTACGTGCCCGTGCCCACCGAGGACCAGGCCGCCGTGCAGGCCATCGTGGACGAGTTCTGCCCGTTTTTTGAGTCGAAAACCATTCTGAAAATCGGCCAGAACATCAAGTACGACCTCACCATCCTCAAGCACTACAACGTCAACATCTCGGGGCCGCTGTTCGACACGATGCTGGCCCACTACCTCATCGAGCCCGACATGCGCCACAACATGGACGTGCTGGCCGAGACCTACCTGCACTACTCGCCGGTGAGCATTATTGAGCTCATCGGCCCCAAGGGCAAGAAGCAAATCACGATGGCCGACGTGCCGCCCGCCCAGGTGAAAGACTACGCCTGTGAGGACGCCGACGTGACCCTGCAGCTCAAGCATGTCTTCGAGCCCATGCTGAAGGACCTGGGCCTGCTGGGTTTGCTGAATGACGTGGAAAACCCGCTGGTGCCGGTATTGGCCGACATTGAATATGAGGGCGTGAAGATTGACAGCGTGGCCATGGGCGAATACTCGGCTGAGCTGCAAGGCTACGTGAGCGAACTGGAAACCCAGATTTTCCGCGAGGCCGGGCAGGAGTTCAACATCGGCTCGCCGAAGCAATTGGGCGAGGTGCTGTTCGACAAAATGGACATCGGCAAGGGCAAAATAAAGAAAACCAAAACCGGCCAGTACGCCACCGGCGAGGAAATCCTGAGCCAGCTCGCCGCCGAAAACCCCATCGCCGCCCTCATCCTCGAATACCGCCAGCTCACCAAGCTGCGCAGCACCTACGTGGAGGCCCTGCCCCAGCTGGTGAGCGTGGTCGATGGCCGCGTACACACCAACTTCAACCAGGCCGTGGCCGCCACCGGCCGCCTGAGCAGCACCAACCCCAACCTCCAGAACATCCCCATCCGCACGGAGCGGGGCCGCGAAATCCGCAAAGCCTTCGTGCCGCGCGACGAAAACCACGTGCTGCTCGCGGCCGACTACTCGCAGGTGGAGCTGCGCATCATGGCCGACTTCTCGGGCGATAAAACCATGATTGAGGCCTTCCGCCTGGGCCAGGACGTGCACACCAGCACCGCCAGCAAGGTATTCCGCGTGCCGCTGGAAGAAGTGGATTCGGAGATGCGCCGCAAGGCCAAAACCGTCAATTTTGGCATCATCTACGGCATTTCAGCTTTCGGGCTGGCCCAGCGCATCGGCATCAGCCGCAAGGAAGCCACCGAGATTATCGAGACGTACTTCCAGGAATTCCCCTCGGTGAAGGCGTTCATGGACGACAGCATCAACCGCGCCCGCGAGCTGGAATACGCCGAAACGCTGCTCAAGCGCCGCCGCTACCTGCGCGACATCAACTCGCGCAACGCCACGCTGCGCGGCTACACCGAGCGCAACGCCATCAACGCCCCCATCCAGGGCACGGCCGCCGACATCATCAAGATGGCCATGATTAACATTCATCACTGGCTGCGCGAGGAGAAGTTAGGCACCAAGATGATTCTGCAGGTGCACGACGAACTCGTGTTCGACGCCGTGACCGAGGAAGTTGAATACATCACGCCCAAAATCAAGGAGCTGATGACCACGGCCCTGCTGCTGCCCCACGGCGTGCCGCTGGAAGTGGAAGTAGGCAGCGGCCGCAACTGGCTGCAGG
Source organism: Hymenobacter convexus (assembly GCF_030580955.1). Lineage (GTDB taxonomy): Bacteria > Bacteroidota > Bacteroidia > Cytophagales > Hymenobacteraceae > Hymenobacter. The sequence continues at coordinate 192,706 of NZ_JAUQON010000002.1, forward strand.
CGCACTAGGCCACTACCTTCCGGCCCGCGTACGGCTCGGATTTGCATAACAAACAACGCCCCTCTTCGTGCGGAAGAGGGGCGTTGCGGGTTTTTAGCCGGCCTTCGAGCCGGGCCAGCGGGCCCGGTGGGTTAGCACGCGGTGGGTTTCACGGGCACGTCCTCGACGTGCTGCTGGCCGTACTCGAAGCCGCCGCGGCCGTTCCAGTTGTTGTCGACGGCCAGGTGCGCGGTGAGCTTGCCCAGGTACGACCCGATGGCGGGCGGCGGAACCGACTGCACGTATTCGCCCTCCAACGATACCAGCTTGGTGACGGGGCCGAAGCCGAGACCCCGGATTTGGCCCTTCACGTTGACCGTAATGTTGGAGCCGGGCCCGGGGATGGCCTGGGTGATGTGCACGACGCCGCTAACGGCGCCGGTGGGCGCGTTTACCAGCAGCGAGTAGTGCAGGATGGGCGCGCCGGGCATTCCGGCGTTGCCCACGGTGCCGCAGGCGCGGTACAGCCCGGCCAAAGGAGCAGCATTGGCGGCGGGCGCGGCGGGGGCTTGCGTGGTGTTTTCCATGGGGTTGTGGTAGGGGTTGATGCGTTTCCTACTCTGGCTGCGGGTTTTCGGACTCCCCCGGTGCCGGGGCCATTGACGGGCCTCGGCTACAGGGACAAAGCAACGCCCGCCGACGGCCGAAAAAACGAGTGGTACTACCTGATTTTCAAGGGCACGTATTACTACTTCCCTTCACGTAGAAGTACTTGGTTTACACCATTGGGCCCTATCACTAGGAGTTTTAGCAGTAATTGAATACCTCAATTATTGCCTGCTACGCTGCAGAATCTCATGGTTGACCCGCAAGCGGGCGAAACGATGAAAAATGCCGGTGTGAAGGGCCACCCCAGCCTGAAGCTACTGCTTCCGAAAGGCCACAACGGCAACTCAACTTGGACCCGGGCCGCTAGCTCGCCGTATAGCTACGGATTCCACTCCTCCAACCGAAAGCTATGCCTCACCACCCCCACACCACCACGCTCCAAAACGTCACCCGCGGCCTGCTGGGCACGTTTATGATTGTAGCCGGCACCAGTCACCTCACCTTTGAGCGACGAGAATTTCAGGCCCAGGTGCCCGACTTTGTACCGGAAGACAAGGACACGGTCGTGCTGCAGTCGGGCGTAGTCGAAATTGCGCTGGGGCTGGCCCTGCTGCTGCTGAAAGGCAAGAACCGCCGACGCATGGGCATTGGCTTGGCCGCTTTCTACGCGGCGGTTTTTCCCGGCAATGTGCATCAGTACACTCACCGCATATCCGCCTTCGGGCTTGATACCGATGCCAAGCGGCTGGCCCGCCTGTTCTTCCAGCCCGTGCTGATGGGCGCGGCCCTTTATTCGACCGGCGTGCTGAATGCTTCGCAGCCGAAAAAACGAGCCAACGTATGATACCCAGCAGCATCCCGCCCATGGACAGGGCCAACCAGAAAGGCGTGGTGGCCGAACTCACCAGCCTGCTCACGAAGGCCAATGCCCACGCCACCTTCGAGGAGGCCTGCGCCGACCTGACACCCAAAATCTGGAACCAGCACGTGCCGGAAGTGCCCTACACCATCTGGCAGCTGGTCGAGCACGTGCGCATCGCGCAGTGGGACATTGTCGAGTTCTGCCTCGAACCCGAGCACGAGTCGCCGAAATGGCCCGAAGGCTACTGGCCCGCCCCGGACGCCACCGCCGACGAAGAACAATGGCAGGAGACCCTCGACCACATCCGGCAAGACCGGCAGCGCTTCCTGCACCTGCTGCACGCGCCCGGCACCAACCTGCTGGCGCCCCTGCCCCACGGCACGGGCCAGACCATCCTGCGCGAAGCCATGCTCATCGCCGACCACAACGCCTACCACACCGGCGAAATCATCCTGGTGCGCCGCCTGCTGAAAGCCTGGAAATAAGACTGGCTGCCAACGAAAAGAGCCCGCCACGTCAGACGTGGCGGGCTCTTTTCGGTCTTTGTTTGAAAGACTATTTCTTCTGCGTTTTCACGGTCTTGCCCGAAGGCTTGTCCTTCACTTCGGTTTCGTTTTTCTTCTCGTCGCGCTTGGTGGCGGGGTCGGTGTGCTTCGGGGTGTTGGTGGTATTGGCCATGGTGGTTTGGGAAAGGATGGGGTGAAAGTGTGCCCGTTGTACGGCGCGGCGGCGCGGCCGGCTGGGTAGTGGCGCCTTTTCCCCACCCTTCTCTACCCCTCTACCCCCACCATGCGCTTGATTCCCAGTTTTTTCATCCGGGCTTCCAGTGTTTTGGGGTTGATATCGAGCAACAATGCGGCCCCCTGGGCGCCGCTCACACGCCCGCCGGTGCGTTGCAGAGCGGCCAGAATGTGGTCCCGCTCCTGCTCTTTCATCGTCTTGATGGGAACGGCTGCCTGAGCGGTTGGCGTGGCCGGAGCCGCCAGCAGCAGCGGGGCCGCCGCAAAACCGGCGAATTCCAGAAACTGGCCCTGGCTCACGATGATGGACTGCTCCAGCACGTGCTCCAGCTCCCGGATATTGCCGGGCCAGCTGTAGGCTTGCAGGGCGGCCAGGTCCGCTGGTCGCACCTGCCGGATGGGCTTGCCCAGGCGTTTGCTCAGGCGCTGCACGAAGTGGCGCAGCAGTGGCTCAATATCCTCGCGGCGCTCACGCAGTGGGGCCAGCTCGATGGGAAACACGTTGAGTCGGTAGTACAAATCGGCCCGGAAGCGGCCGGCGGCCACCTCGTCGGCCAGTACGCGGTTGGTGGCGGCAATGACGCGGGCGTCGGAGTGCAGCACTTTGGTGCCGCCCAGCCGCTCAAACTCCCGCTCCTGCAGCACGCGCAGCAGCTTGGCCTGCAAATCGAGCGGCAGCTCGCCAATTTCATCGAGGAAGATGCTGCCGCCATTGGCCAACTCAAACTTGCCGATGCGGCGCTCCACGGCCCCCGTGAAAGCCCCTTTTTCGTGGCCAAATAATTCGCTTTCAATCAGCTGGGCGGGCAGCGCCGCACAGTTGAGCTTGATGAGGGCGCGGGCGTGGCGCGGCGAGGCATTGTGCAGCTCGCGGGCCACCAACTCCTTGCCGGTGCCGGTTTCGCCAGATATCAGGACTGTCGTATCGGTGGGGGCCACCATGCCAATGCGGCGCTCCACCTGTTGCAGGGCCGGGCTGCTGCCGATGAATGTGCCCGAGTCGGCCCCGAACCGGGCCGAGGTATTGATTTCATCGACCAGATACGTCCGCTCCTGCTCCACCTGGGCCTTCAGTTCCTCAATCTGCTCAAAGGCAAAGAGGTTTTCCAGGGCCAGCGCAATCTGGGGCGTGAGGGCCAGCACGGTGGCCAGGTCTTCGGGGCGGAAGGCGGTGGGGTTGGGCGAGGCCAGCATGAGCACCGCCGCGCCATCGGGCCGCTGCCAGATGGGCACAATGAGCATGGCCCGCGTGCCGTACTCCTCATACACGTGGCGCAGCAGCGGGTAGCGCTGGGCCTGGGCCCGAAAATCATCGGCGGCATAGAGGCCGGGCTCACTCAGCAAGTCGTTCAGCTGGTGGTACATGGCCGAAGCATCCAGCCGGTTCAGGCCGTTTTGGCGGTTGGGGTCGAGGGCCAGCAGGGGCGCATCCGCCCCCACGCCGGAGCGCGAAAATTCCGCAAAGCCTTCAAATGCTTCCTGCCGCCCGGCCCGCTGCACCCGCAGCCCGAAGTAATCGAAAAGCACCACCCGGCTCAGGGCCTCGGCCACGGCCCGAAACAGCGGCTCTCGCTGCTTGATGCTGAGCAAGGCGTTGGTGATGTTGAGCTGCAGGGTGCGCTCCTGCTCGCGGCGCGCTACCTCCTCGAATGCCAAAGTGTTAGCCACAGCAATGGCAATTAGGGAGCCGATTTTTTCCAGCAGCTTTTCATCGGCCGCCGTGAAGTGCGGCGTGCGGCGCGAGGCCAACGTCATAAACCCGGTGAGGCGGCCGCCGATGTGCAGCGGCACGGCCGTGAGGTGCGTCACGCCCAGGTGCGTCATCTTCTTATACGCCGTATACTCCGGATAATCAGCCAGGTACTGCTGCGGCGTAAATTGTTGAACGCGCGGGTCGGCCACCAGCTTTTCGATGGGCGAGCCGGCAATGGGGGTGAAATAGTCGGCCCCGGGCGGCAAGGGCGGCGCTTCGTCAACGCCGTAGTAGTCGCGCAGGAACAGGCGCTTCTGCTTCACCTCTTCGTCGAAGACGTTGATGCCGATGAGGTCGAAAGGAAAAATCAGCCGCAGCTTGGTCGTCACCACCTTGAACAGCTGGTCTTTGTCGCGAATCGTGGCGATGGCCTCGTTGAGGTGCAGCAGAAGGGTTTCGTCGTTAGTAGGCACCAGCTTGAGTTGATTTTTCCTGAAATAACAGGAGCAAAATTATATCAATTCCTGCTATTTCAGGAAAATCACACCTTATAAAACTTTTACTATATAGCACCCAAAATGACAAACCTTATTTTAATTATCTAGTATTCAATGGGAAGACATGACTACTATTTTATTCACCCGGGCTGGCACGTCTTTCGGTAAGAAGCGGGCACACCCTATGCCAATTGGCCTTATGCTTTCTCATCAACACCTCAAGGGCTTTGCCGGTTTGTCGCTGATTGGCGGCTTGCTGCTGGCCCGGCCGGCGCTGGCCCAAAACCAGCCCGGCGTTCCGGCGGCTTCCCAGGCCATTGGCCTGGCCAGCGACTCCCTGACCCTCGGCGCGACGCTGCAAGCCGTGCTCGACGCCAACCCCAGCATCACCAACCTCACCGAGCTGTCGAACGCCTCGACCAGCCGCCTGAGCCAGACGCGGGCCGGTTTTCTGCCTCAGGTGACGGGCACGGCTACTTACACGCGCATCGACCCGGTGGTGAAGCTGCCCTTCAACGGCGAAACGCTGCAGTTTGCCCCCAACAACAACTACGATTTCCACCTCACGGCCCAGTACCTGCTGTTCGATTTCGGCAAGAACGAGGCGACGGTAAAGGTGGCCGAATCGCAGGTGCAGACGGCGGTGGACAACATCACGGTGGCCCGGCGCGACCTGGCCTTCAACGCCGCGCAGGTGTACTATAACATCCTGTTCATGCGCGAGAGCATCAAGGTGCAGGACCAGCAAATCGCCTCGCTGAAAGCCCACCGCGACGAAATGAACAAGCGCGTGCAGGCCGGCGTGAGCACCCGCTTCGACGTGACGACGACGGATGTGCGCATCACCCAGGCCCAAAGCACCAAGCTCGACCTGCAAAACCAGCTGCGCAACCAGCAGGTGCAGTTGGCCCGCCTGCTGCACAAGCCCAGCCAGGCCGACATTCCGGTGAAAGGCCGCCTCACATACGAGCCGCAGCCAGTGAACCTGGAAGCCGAAGTACTGAAAGCCAGCAACAACCGCCCCGAGGTGAAACTGGCCCGTGACGCTGAAAATACAACCGCCCTGCAGGCGCGCCTCATCGAGAAAAGCAACATGCCCAGCCTCGGCGCGGGTGTGCAGGCCGGCGGCAAAAACGGCTACATTCTGCCCGACATCAACCGCATTCGTTTCAACACGGTAGGCGTGCTGCAGCTGTCGGTACCGATTTACGACGGCAATAAGAACAAGAAGCAGCGCGTGGAGGCCGAGGCCAATGCCCGCGCCGCTGTGGCCCGCACCGCCGACACGCAGGAGCAAATCCGCGCCGACGTGCGCCAAGCCGTGAACAACATGGATTTCAGCCAGGCCCGCCACGAGAATGCCCAACAGCAGGTAGCCCAGGCCACTGAAGCGCTGAGCAAAGCCCGCGACCGGTACCGCTACGGCGTGGGCCAGAACCTCGACGTGCTGGATGCCGAAACCCAGCTCGCCCAGGCCCGCCTGGCCCTGGTGCAGGCCGAATACAACTACACGCTGGGCCAGTACCAGCTGCGCCGCGCCACCGGCGAGCAGATTTGGCAATAAGCGCTTAGTGCCTACCACCATGAACCTCTCCACCATCCTTTGTCCGCTCGATTTCTCGGCCGCGTCGGCTGGGCTGGTGGCCTACGCGGCGGCCCTGGCCGTGGCCACCGGCGCCGAGCTGCGGCTGCTGCACGTGTGCGAGCCGCAGGAGGACCCCACCGGCCAGCAGCCCGACGCGAAGGTGTTCGGCTCCTGCAAAGGCCGGATGCAGGCCCTGCAGGCCTCGGCCGAGCAAGCCGGCGTGGCCCGCGTGCACACCGGCATGGTGCGCGGCGAGGCGGCTCCGGAAATTGTGGCCGAAGCCGACCGCCAACAGGCTGATTTGATTGTTATTGGCGCGCACGGCCAAACGGGCCTCACCCGCTTTTTGATGGGCACCACCGCCGAAATCGTGCTGCGCACCGCCCGGTGCGCCACGCTGCTGGTGCGCGCCCCGCTCCAACCCGACCCTGCGGTGGCTGCGGAATAACCCGGCCACTGCTTCTCTCCTTTTTTCGTAAAACACCGCCCCCGAATACTTACTAAGATGGCCCAGACCGAAACTTCCGTTCAAAACGCCCCTGCTCCGTTTCCCAACGCCGCCTCTACCGAAACCGAGCACGTGGAGGAACCCAAAAAGCGCAACCCGCTTGTTTTCATCATCCTGGCGGTGATTCTGCTGGCCGGTGGCTTCTTCGGCTACACGCGCTACCAGTTTGCCAAAGCCCACGAAAGCACCGACGACGCCCAGGTAGAAGGCGACGTGTACCCGGTATTGCCCCGCGTGGGCGGCCCGGTGCTGGAAGTGAAGGTGGACGACAACATGCCCGTGAAAAAGGGCCAGGTGCTCGTCACCCTCGACCCTTCGGACTACCAGCAGCGCGTGAACGCCGCGGAGGCCGCCCTCTTCGCCGCGCAGGCCCAAGTAACTGCCGCCCGCGCCGGCGTAGGCACGGCCAGCGCCAACGTGCGCACCGCTCAAACCGGCATCGGCGTGAGCCAAGCCAACCAGGAGCGCCTGCAGAAAGACCTGAAGCGCAGCGAATTGCTCCGCAAGCAGGACATCATTCCGCAGAGTGAGTACGACGCTGTGCAGGCCAACCTGAAAGCCACCGCCGCCCAGCGCGCCACCGCCACCGACCAGGTGAGCGTGGCCCGCCAGCAGGTGGCCGCCGCCCAGCAGCAAATCGCCGTGGCCCAGGCCGTGGTGAAACAGCGCCAGGCCGACCTCGACAACGCCAAGCTGCAACTAAGCTACACCACCATCGTGGCGCCGCAGGATGGCATCATCAGCAAGAAAAACGTGCAGCCCGGCCAGGTGGTTGGCCCCGGCCAGCAACTGTTCGGCATCGTGGGCAGCGCCCGCACCTGGATTGTTGCCAACTTCAAGGAAACCCAGCTGGAGGACATGAAAGTGGGCCAGCCCGTGAAACTGGAAGTGGACGCCTACCCCAAAGAGGAGTTCCAGGGCCACATCGAGTCGCTCTCGGCCGCTACCGGCGCCCGCTTCGCCCTGCTGCCCCCCGACAACGCCAGCGGCAACTTCGTGAAAGTGACCCAGCGGATTCCGGTGCGCATCGCCCTGGATAAAGTTGACCCGCAGCACCCGCTCCGCGCCGGCATGAGCGTGAATGCGGTGGTGCAAGTGAAGTAAGGTAACGGGCCAGGCGGCCGTCATGCTGAGCGAAGTCGAAGCATCTCTACCGCACCAGTAAACCCAATCGTTGGGATTAGTTACGCGATAGAGATGCTTCGACTTCGCTCAGCATGACGGCCTTTTTGTACATCTAAACTTTAGTTAATGGAAACCGGATTTACCAAGTGGATTATCGTTGTGACGGTGGTCCTCTGCGTGTTGCTCGAGCTGATTGATACCAGCATCGTGAACGTGGCCCTGACCCAGATGATGGGCAACCTCTCGGCCACCCAGCAGGAAGTGACCTGGGTGGTGGCCGCCTACGGCATCGCCAACGTGATTGTGATTCCGATGACCGGCTTTCTGGCCGAGCAGTTCGGGCGCAAAAACTACTTCTTCTTCTCTGTGGTGTTGTTCACGCTGGCCAGCATGGCCTGCGGCCAGAGCACCAACCTGTGGGAGCTGGTGGCTTTCCGCTTCGTGCAGGGCATCGGGGGCGGCGCGCTCATGGCCACTTCGCAGGCCATTCTGATTGATACTTTCCCGCCCAAACAGCTGCCGCTGGGCCAGGCTTTGTTCGGCATGGGCGTGATTATCGGGCCGACCATCGGCCCCACGCTCGGCGGCTACATCGTGGACAACTATGACTGGCCCTGGATTTTTTACGTGAACGTGCCGGTAGGCATCCTGGCCGCCATTTTCACGCTGCTGTTTATTCGCGACCCTGACCGCATCAAGAACGCCATTCCCCGGCCGTTGCGCGAGATTGACTGGGCCGGTATTTTCCTGCTGATTCTGGGCGTGGGCTCGCTGCAGTTGGTGCTGGAGCAGGGCGAAACCGAAGACTGGTTCGAAAGCGCTTACATCAACAGCTTCGCAGCGCTGGCGGCCTTTGGCCTCATCGGCTTCATTGTGCGGGAGTTGACGGCTAAAGCGCCGATTGTGGACCTGCGGGTGCTGGGCAAGAGCCGCAACCTGGCCGTGGGCTCGGTGCTGTCGTTTGTGCTGGGCTTCGGCATGTTTGCTTCGGTGTTCATATTGCCCATTTTCACGCAGCGCATTCTGGGCTTCACGGCGGCCCAAACGGGCTACATGCTGCTGCCCGGCGCGCTGGCGTCTGGCTTTATGATGCCCGTGATTGGACGCATGCTGCAGGCCGGCGTGCCGCAGAAGGTGATGATTCCGGTGGGCTTCCTCATCTTCTTCGGCTTCACGTTCTGGATGGCCAACGTCATTTCGCCCACCGCCGGCGAGGACGACTTCTTCTGGCCGCTGATGGTGCGCGGCCTGGGCATGGGCCTGATTTTCCTGCCCATTACCACCATGAGTCTGGCTGGCCTGAAAGGCAAAGACGCCGGCCAGGCCGCCGGCCTCACCGGCATGATTCGCCAGCTCGGCGGCTCGTTCGGCGTGGCCATCGTGGGCACGTATCTGGAGCGCAGCATTGCTCAGAACCGCATCAGCCCGCTGGCCCACATCTCGCTCTACGACTCGGCCACGGTGCAGCGCATTCAGGCTTTCACGCAGAACTTCATGGCCCACGGCTTCTCCTTTGAGCAGGCCCAGAAGCAGGCTTACTATGCGCTGGAAGGCATCCTGATGAAGCAGGTGTCCATCATCACTTATTCGCAGGTGTTTGCCATGATTGGCTTGTTTTTCGTGTGCTGTCTGCCGCTGGTGCTCCTCATCAAGCGCGTGAAAATCACCGGCAAAATCAGCATGGACGCGCACTGATTTCAACCGGTATGGCGCGGCAGCAAGCTGCGGCAGCCACAATGTAGCGCAACCAATTGACCGTGCATTTGCAAAAAGTCCCGACTCTTCTGGAGCCGGGGCTTTTTGTTTGAACGGTCTTGGCCGGGGGCGTTGGAGAAACTTACAAAACCCCGGAGGAAAAGTCTGCTTAAACAGTTTAGCTTTGGGTTTCACAGGCAAAACCCAACCACCCCGGCTCCCTTTCTCGCCCGAATTCCCTCCCTTCGATGGCTGCACTTCCTCCCGTTTCGGCGGCAACGCCTCCCGCCGATACTGTTCCACTCGGCACCGCGCCGCGCTACACGTCGGCGCTAAGCGCGGTCACGACGCTGTTTTTCCTGTGGGGCTTCATCACCTGCCTGAATGACATTCTGATTCCCTACCTGAAAGCCATTTTCCAGCTCAGCTACGCGAAAGCGAATTGGATTAACGGGTGCTTTTTTGGGGCGTATTTTCTGATGAGCATTCCGGCGGGGCGGCTGGTGGCGCGCATCGGCTACAAGCGCGGGATGCTGCTGGGGTTTGGGGTAGCGGCCGCGGGCGCGTTTCTGTTTTATCCGGCGGCGGCGCAGCGGGTGTACGGGCTATTTTTGGGGGCGCTGTTTGTACTGGCGTCGGGCATCACGCTGCTGCAGGTGGCGGCCAACCCCTACGTGGCCATTCTGGGGCCGGCCCGGTCGGCGTCGGTGCGGCTCACGCTCACGCAGGCGTTCAACTCATTGGGTACTACGCTGGCCCCGCTGCTGGGCAGCGCCCTCATTCTGAGCCACCTGCCCAAGCTCAGCACCGCCACCAGCGCGGCGGCCATTGATGTGACAGCCGTGCAAATTCCCTACCTGGTTATCGGCACCGTGCTGCTGCTCATCAGCCTGCTGCTGAGCCGCGTCGACCTGCCCCAGATTGAGCTGGCCACCGAACAGGTAGCTAACATTGACGCTGGTTCGGTGCGGGCCTGGCACTACCGGCATTTGGTACTGGGCGTGGTGGGCATTTTTGCCTACGTCGGGGCCGAGGTGGCCATTGGCTCGCACTTGGTGAGCTACTTGAGTTTAAATAGTGTCATGTCGAACATTCTCTTTTATGTCAGAAATTTAGCCTCGACTTTTGGCCTGCAAAGATTTATTAACCCACAAAATGCACAGGAAGCAGCTGGCGTGATGGTTTCGTTTTATTGGGGGGCGGCCATGGTGGGCCGGTTTGCCGGCGCCTACCTGCTCAATAAGTTCTCGCCCGCCAAGCTACTCGCTTTCAATGCCGTGGCGGCGGCGGTGCTGGTGCTCATCTCCATTAATACCACCGGCGAGGTGGCCATGTGGAGCCTGCTGGCCGTGGGGCTGATGAACTCCATCATGTGGCCCGTGATTTTCCCGCTGGCACTGGCCGGGCTGGGCCGCCACACCGAAGAAGGCTCGGGCCTGCTGTGTACCGCCGTGGTGGGCGGGGCGCTGGTGCCGCTGCTGTTCGGCGCCATTGCCGACCACAGCAGCCTGCGCCTGGCGCTCTTGCTGCCGGTGCTGTGCTACGCCTACATTGTGTGGTACGGGCTGCGCGGCAGCCGCCGGGCGGCGGTGGCTGTTTAGGGTACGGAGCTGGTCATCTCAAGAAGAAGGTTCATGCTGAGCGCAGTCGAAGCATCTCTAGCGCTTCGTTGAATCAGCATTCAATTACTTGCGCGGTAGAGATGCTTCGACTGCGCTCAGCATGACGTTCAAGCTTACTTCAGTATGCTAAAAACCCTTACCGCCCTGGCGGCCCTCTGGCTGGTAACTGATGCAGCCAAGGCCCAAACGCCCGCCCCGCAAGCCGACCCGGCTCAATGGGTGAACCCGCTCGTCGGCACCGATTCCAAGCCCGACCTCTCGAACGGCAACACCTACCCGGCCATTGCCCTGCCGTGGGGCATGAACTTCTGGATGCCGCAAACCGGCAAGATGGGCAGCGGCTGGGCCTACCAATACGCGGCCGACAAGCTGCGCGGCTTCAAGCAGACGCACCAGCCCTCGCCGTGGATGAACGACTACGGGCAGTTTGCTCTCATGCCCATCACCGGCCGGCGCGTGTTTGACGAGGACGCCCGCGCCAGCTGGTTTTCGCACAAAGCCGAAGTGGCCGAGCCCAACTACTACCGCGTGTACCTGGCCGACCACGACGTGACCACCGAAATAGCACCCACCGAGCGCGCCGCCCGCTTCCGCTTCACCTTCCCGCAAACCGACAGCGCCTACGTGGTGATTGACGCGCTGGACCGCGGCTCCTACGTCAAAGTACTGCCCGGGCAGCGCCGCGTCATTGGCTACACCACGCGCAACAGCGGCGGCGTGCCGAAGAATTTTAAGAACTATTTCATTCTGGAATTCGACCACGACTTCACCAGCACGGCCCTGTACCAGGATAAAGCCCTGGCGCCGGGTGTGCTGGAAGTGACGGCCAAGCACGCCGGGGCCGTAGTCGGCTTTAGAACCCAAAAAGGAGAGAAGGTGAACGCGCGGGTAGCCTCCTCGTTCATCAGCCCCGAGCAGGCCGAATTGAACCTGCGCGAGATTGGCGAGCAGGACTTTGACGCCGTGCGCCGGCAGGGGCGCGCCGCCTGGAACAAGGCGCTGGGCCGCATCGAGATTGAGGGCGGGACGGAGGCGCAGCGGCGCACGTTTTACTCGTGTCTGTATCGCGCGCTGCTGTTTCCGCGCAAGCTGTATGAGCGGGATGCCGCTGGCAATGTGGTGCATTACAGCCCTTTCAACGGGCAGGTGCTGCCGGGCTATATGTACACCGACACGGGTTTCTGGGACACGTTTCGGGCGCTGTTTCCCTTCCTGAACCTGCTGTACCCGGATGTGAATGCCGAAATTCAGCAGGGCCTGGCCAACGACTACAAGGAAAGCGGCTGGCTGCCCGAATGGGCCAGCCCCGGCCTGCGTGACGTGATGGTGGGCAACAACTCGGCCTCGGTGGTGGCCGATGCCTACCTCAAGGGCATCCGGGGGCAGGACATGAACGTGCTCTACGAAGCTCTCACGCACGGCGCCAACAACGCCGGGCCCCTCGACGCCGTGGGCCGCAAGGGCGTGGTGTATTACAACAAGCTCGGCTACGTGCCCTACGATGTCAAAATCGACGAAAACGCGGCCCGCACGCTGGAATATGCCTACGATGATTTTACCATCTACCAGCTGGCCAAGGCGTTGAATAAGCCCAAGAAGGAAATTGACCTTTACGCCCGGCGCAGCCAGAACTACCGCAAGCTCTTCGACAAGGAAACCGGCCTGATGCGCGGCCGCAACCAGGACGGCTCGTTCCAGAAGCCCTTCAACCCGTTTAAATGGGGCGACGCCTTCACCGAGGGCAACAGCTGGCACTACACCTGGTCGGTGTTTCACGACGTGCAGGGCTTGGTGGATTTGATGGGCGGCCGGCAGAAATTCGTGGCCACGTTGGACACCGTTTTCACGCTGCCGCCGGTGTTCGATGCGTCGTACTACGGCGAAGTCATCCACGAAATCAGGGAGATGCAGATTGCCAACATGGGCAACTACGCGCATGGCAACCAGCCCATTCAGCACATGGTGTACCTCTACAACTACGCCGGCCAGCCCTGGAAGGCGCAGTACTGGGTGCGCGAAGCCCTCAACCGCCTCTACCTGCCCACCGCCGACGGCTACTGCGGCGACGAAGACAACGGCCAGACTTCGGCCTGGTACGTGTTTTCGGCCCTGGGCTTCTACCCCGTGTGCCCCGGCTCTGACCAGTACGTACTGGGCGCTCCGCTCTTCCCCAAAGCCACCCTGCACCTGCCCTCGGGCAAGGACATTGTGTTGAACGCGCCCAACAACTCGGCTGAAAACCGCTACGTGAACAAGTTGACGCTCAACGGCCAGACTTATGATAAGAACTGGCTCAGCCACTCGGAATTGATGCGGGGCGCGACGCTGAATTTCGATATGAGCGCCATTCCGAACAAGAGCCGGGGGACGGCACCGGCAGCGGCGCCGTACTCATTCTCGAAGGCGAAGTAAACGCTCATGCAGAGCGCCGCGAAGCATCTCGCTCGGGGCAACAATCAAAAGAATTAGTGGCGGCACGCGAGATGCTTCGCTACGCTCTGCATGACGGTCAAACAGAAAGCCCCGGCACTGCGCAGTGCCGGGGCTTTCTGGTGTAAAAACGTGTCTGGTTTTGACAGGACGGATTGCTTCGGCTCCGCCTCGCAATGACAGACGACTACTGATACTGAATGTACAGCGGCTTGGGCGTGAGCTGGGTCAGCACTTCCACCGGGGTCATCATGTGGTGGGGCTTGGGCTTGGGGTCGTACTCGTAGAACAGCTTGAAGCCGGTGTATTGCACGGGCTCGGTCTGGATGTAGTCGTGGTACGAGTCCTTTTTCAGGGTGGGCTCGCCGTGGCCGTCCATGTGCATCACCACCTGCACGCGGGGGTCGAGCTTGATGTTTTTGTAGTTGGTAATCATCTTCCGGGTGAAGCGGTGCACCGTCAGCACCTTGGGCGGCAGGTGGTTTTCGCTCACAATGCGGGCCAGGAAGTTGATGGTGAAGTTCACGTCCTTAGCGTCGAGCGTGCCGATGCGCTGGTTGGGGCGCACGCCGGGCATGGTGGCCAGGGAGAACTCCGGGTCGATGCCCAGGTGCACGTCGGGCTGCTTGAGGTAGGCTTCCAGCTTGGGCAGCTCCACGGGCAGGGTGCTGTGGCCGGGCTGCACGTCCAGAAACAGGATGCACTTGTGCTCGCGGGCCCAGCTCAGCACCTCGTCGATGGTGGCTTTGGAGTTCATCAGGCGCCACTTGCCGTCTTTGCCGGGCGTGCCCTGGGCCGTGATGGTCACGTTGTGCAGGGCGGCCTGCACCGGAATGCTAGGGTCGGCGGCCTGCCATTCCTTCAGCACGCCCGCAAACTTGCGGAACATCTGCTCCTTGGGCTCGCGCCCGAGAATGCCCATGCCCTTCGAGCGGATGTTGCCATAAAACGCCACGATGCGGTGGCCCGGCAGGATGGCGCCCGGCAGCTGGCCGGTTTTGCGGGCAATGCTGTCGGCCTTCAGCGAGTCGCGCCGCATGGCCATCGCCTTGATTTTGATGGTGTCAATCGGGGCCGGCTGCGCGGCAACGCTGTCGCCGGTGGCGCCGGTGGCCCCTTTTTCGCCCTCGTTGGGGCTGGTTTTGCAAGCGGGCAGGCTGGCGGCGGCCAGCAAGCTGAGGGAGGCGGCCACGAGCGCAGCACGCGGCGTTAGGGAAAACAGCACTGAATAAAAACGAATTAGAAGGCCAATACGACCCGCAAGTTAGCCCATTTTGCCGGGTTGGCGCTGGACTTAACGCGGAAAGGCTCCGGCCAATAGCGGAGCTTTTCGAGCGGTTTCTCACGTAAAGCCAAGTTATTGGCTGATAATTTTCACGTTTTCGCCACCGGGGAGGGCGGCGGTAGCAAACAAAATGGGCACGGTGAAGCTCACGGCCACGGGCTTGCCGTCCTGGGTGCCGGGCTCGAAGCGGGGCAGCTGGCCAATAGCCGCCACCACCGCGGCGTCGTATTCCGGCCCGAGGCCTTTCACAATGTTGGGGTTAAACACTTCGCCGCCGCTGTTCACGACGAAGGAAACGAACACCCGGCCCGTTTTCTGGTTGGCGGCCGATACCTGCGGGTAAGCCAGGTGGTTCTGAATGTATTCTACGATGGCCCGGTTGCCGCCACCGCCGGGCAGCTGGGGCATCTTTTCCACGTAGGTGTACACTTTTTCGAGCGTGGGCGGCGGCGGCGGGGGCGGCGGGGGCACCAGCGCATTTTGCGCGGCGCTGGAAGCGGCCTGCTCGGCGGGCGAAGCAACTTTTTCGCAGGCGACGGTGAACAACAAGGCGCTGAGCAAGGGCAGCGCCAGCCACTGCTTCCAGCGGCGAATGGGGGAGGTTTTCTGTATCATGGCAATGCGACGGAGGGTTTGGGAATGGGAAAAGGTGTGCGCAAGCGGGACGGAGAAACCCAGGCGGCTGGCCACTTGCCGGGCCAACAGGTGTGTATAAGATTGGGCAGGGGAAAAGGCCGGCGCCTGGCGGGCGGCGTGGCGCAGGGCAGCCTCATCGGCCAGAAACTCGTGGGTGAGGGCCAGCGCCCGGCCGCACAAATGCACGAAGGGGTTGAACCACAGCCCGGCGCGCAGCAGCTCCAGTAGCAGGCGGTCGTAGGTATGGCCCTGGCGCGCGTGGGCCAGCTCGTGGCGCAGCACTTGGTCGGCCTCGGCCGGGCTCAGGGCCAGGGTTTCATCCCAGAAAATGAGGCGGCCGAACGAGCTGGTGGGCAGCTGGCCGTGGGTGGGCACCAGCGTGTAGCCGGCGCGTTTTTCGCGGGCCAGGTGGCGCGTGCTCCGCCACAATTGCCCCAACTCCAGAGCCAACCGGTCCAACATCAGTAGCACACCAGCTAAGTAAATGAATAGCAGCACCTGCGGCCAGTCGACTGCCGCAGCCGGCGCGCTGGTGGCCCCGCCGGGCCCCACGGCCACCGTGGGCAGCAGCACAGCGGCCACGCCGGTCAGCTGGAGCGCGGGCCCTACGCTCCAACTGGCGGGCAGGGCCACGGGCAGCAGCGGCAGGCCGGCGGCCAGCAGCGGCCCCAGCACCAGAAACCAGCGGTTGTAGGCAAAGCTGCGTTCCTGGTGCAGGGCCAGGCGGTAGCAGGTCCACCACGCGCCCAGCAACACCGTGCTGAGCACCATCCAATTAAGCAGGTTGAGTTGAGTCGTCATCGGTGGGGTTTTGGGGTTGGGAAGCGTGACGGAGAAGTTCGTCGAGCTGGGCGGCATCGAGGTTTTCTTCTTTGGCGAAGAAGGAAACGAGCCGGCTGAAAGAATTACCGAAATGCCCGCCCAGCAGCTTGCGCAGCGAAAAGCGGCGGTAGTCGTCCTGGGCCACCAGCACGAAGTAGCGGTGCGTGCGCCCAAAGGCTTCGTGGTCGACAAAACCTTTGGTTTCCAAGATGCGGATGATGGTGGACACCGTGTTGTAGGCCGGCTGGGGCGTGGGCAGCTCGGCAAGCACGTCCTTCACGAAGGAGGGTCCGAGGCGCCAGAGCACCTGCATGACTTGTTCTTCGGCGCGGGTAAGTTCGGGAAAAGCGGAGGAGTCCATGAAAACGGATATCGTGAGGTGGATGTAAACGTACAACTAATTTTTTAGTTTAAAAACTATTTCATTAGTTATGCCGGAAACGAGAGCAAAATAGGGCAAGGCCCGTAAGCATTTTGAAAGCGTATTGCTGCCCGGGGCGGGCGGCAGTCAACCCTTACTGCTATGCCACGATTTTTCCTTTGCGGACTCCTGGGGCTCCTGAGCGCCGTATCTGGCCGGGCCCAAACCGAAACGGCGGCCCCTAAAGCGGCCCCTGCGGCTTCAGCGCCAAGCACGCTCGCCCCAACGCCTACTGCCCCGACGCCGGCCCGGCCGGCCTCGCCCCGGCAGCTGTTTCCGGGGCTGTTTGAGGCCGTGCAGCTGGGGCGCTTTTTTGCTGATAATAAGACCTTTGTAGACGCCGCGCCCCGGCAGCGTCCGGCCACCATTCTGGCGACATGGCGCCGCGAGAAAAGTCGTCCCGGCTTCCAGTTGAAGGCTTTCGTAACGGCGCATTTCGACCTGCCGGCTGACGACAGTGTGCCTTTCCAGACCGACCTGAAAGCCGGCCTGCGCCACCACCTCGACACGTTGTGGGCGGTGCTGGCCCGGCCCGCCGCGCCGGCCGTGGACCCGGCCGATTCGCTCGCCGCGTTTCGGTCGCTGCTGCCGCTGCCCCGGGCGTACCTGGTGCCGGGCGGGCGGTTTCGGGAGGTGTATTACTGGGATTCGTATTTCACGATGCTGGGGCTGGCCGAGGCCGGCAAGGGGCAATTGCTGAAAGACATCACCGACAATTTTGCCTTCCTCATCGGCCGCTACGGCTTCATCCCGAATGGCAACCGCAGCTATTACCTCACCCGCTCGCAGCCGCCGTTTTTTGCTCGCATGGTGCAGCTGCTGGCCCAGGAGCGCGGCAACGGCGAGCTGCTGCGCTACCGCCCGGCCCTGGAAGCCGAGTACCGCTACTGGATGCAGGGCGCCGAAACCCTGAAGCCCGGCACCGCCGCCCGCCGCGCGGTGCGCCTGCCCTCCGGCGCCGTCCTCAACCGCTACTGGGACGACAGCGCCCAGCCGCGCGAAGAATCCTACGCCGAGGACGTGGCCGCCGCCAAGCGGAGCAAGCAGCCGCCCGCGCAGTTCTACCGCCACGTGCGGGCTGCCGCGGCGTCGGGCTGGGACTTCAGCAGCCGCTGGTTTGGGGCCGGGGGCGGGCTGGGCAGCATCCAAACCACCGATTTGGTGCCCGTTGACCTGAATTGTTTGCTTTATAACCTCGAAACGACGCTGGCCGAAGCCGCCCGCGTGGCCGGCCAGGCGGCGCAGGCCCGCGCCTACACCGCCAAGGCCGCCCAGCGCAAAGCCGCCCTGCTGGCCCTGAGCTGGGACGCCAAAGCCGGCTGGTTTCAGGACTATAACTGGCGGCGGCGCCAACGCTCCGGGGTGCGTACGCTGGCGGGGGTTTTTCCGCTGGCGTTTGGGCTGGCCACGGCGCCGCAGGCCAGCCGGGTGGCGGCAGGACTGAAGGCTAATTTCCTGAAGCCGGGCGGGTTGGTGACCACCCTCAACCAAACCAGGCAGCAGTGGGACGCCCCCAACGGCTGGGCCCCGCTGCAATATCTGGCCATTGAGGGCCTAAAGCGCTACCAGCAGCCCGCCCTGGCCGACACCGTGGCCCACCGCTGGGTGCGGCTGAACAGCCGCGTATTTGCCCAAACCGGCAAGCTGCTGGAGAAGTACGATGTGGTGAACATCAATCGGCCCGCCGGTGGCGGCGAGTACCCGCTGCAGGACGGTTTCGGGTGGACCAACGGGGTGCTGCTGCGGCTGCTGAACCGGGAGCGGCGGTAAAGATTTCACCTGTCATCCTGAGCGCAGCGAAGGACCTTATCACGTCTGAGTCTGACCTATTCAGTGGTGACAAGGTCCTTCGCTGCGCTCAGGATGACAGATGGGTTGTGCTGGCCCGAAAATATTTCCGTCCGCCCCGGCAGCCTTTTCGGGAAGTAACTTGTCTGCCGGGCAGCACCCGGCCGGGCTGCGCTGCTTTCCCGATGTAATGCCCCTTTCTACGGAGCTGGACGACCTGCTTGCCCGCTGCGGCCGCCACGAGCCGGCGGCCCAGCGCGCCCTGTATGCCCGCTACGCCGGCCGCATGCTGGGCGTGGCGCGGCGCTACGTGCGCTCGGTGGCCGAGGCCGAGGACATTCTGCAGGATGCCTTCGTGAAGGTGTTTACGCGCTTGCAGGACTTCCGGGGTGAGGGGTCTTTCGAGGGTTGGGTGCGGCGCATTGTGGTCACAACGGCCCTCAACCACTGGCAGAGCGGGCAGCATCGCCGCCAGCAACTGCTGCTTGACGACGCGCCGGAGCCCTTCGCGACTGACGCCGATGCCTTCGACCGCCTGGGCGTGGCCGAGGTGCTGGCCCTGATGGAAAAGCTGCCCGACGGCTGCCGCCTCGTCCTCAACCTCTACGCCGTGGACGGCTACACCCACGGCGAAATCGCGGAGCTGCTGGGCATTCAGGAGAGCACCTCCAAGGCCCAGCTCAGCAAGGCCCGCAAACACCTTACCCGCCTGCACCAGCAGCAGTCCAGCTACTTGAACTTATGATGCCCGAACCGGAAGAAAACCGCCTCGACCAGTCGCTGCGCGACAAATTCGATGATTTCAGCCTGGAGCCCTCGGCCCCGGTGTGGGCTGGCATTGAGCAACGTATAGGCGCGCCCGGCCCCGCGCCAGGCGGGCGGCGTCGGCCGCTGCCCTTGCCCCTGCTGGTGGCGCTGGTAGCCCTGCTGAGCGGGCTGGCCGGCTGGCTGCTGCCGCACAGTGCGGCGCCAGTGCAGCCGGCTGCTGCCTTGAAGACGGCCGCTTTAGCCGGCCCGTCCGCTGCTCCGGTGGCCACGCAGCGGGCGCTACGCAGCGAACGAGCCAATGCCCCGGCCGGTATTGCCAGCCGCCGTGGTTCGGCGCAACCGGCTCCGACCGTGGCGCACCTGCCTGGCACCTTGCCTCTAGCTGCGGGAGCAAGCTCCGGTTCAGCCTTGCGTCAGGCCCGCTCGGCTTCTTTACAATCCGGACAATCCGGCCCGGCACACGAAACACACTGTGCCGGCCTTCCCGTTGCCGTGACCGGAGCAATAACGGATAAGCAAAAACCCGTTGTTACACCGGCTGTTGCGCCCCGCGATTCTGCCGCCACCCGTGAAACAGCTGCCGCACCGGCCGTCGCCATTGCCCAAACCACCGTCGCCACCGATGCTACGCCAACCACGCTCCAGTCGCTGGCCGACCTGGAACGGCAGGTGTTGGTGCAACTACCCAGCCTAGCCACCTTGCAACCGGGCACGCCCCCAGTGGGTAGCCAGCCGGCCCTGCTGGCGAGCCTACGCGCCGAGCGGGCCGAACTGAAGCGCCTGCAGCGCCGCACCGACAGCACCTTGCTGGCCCTCGGCGACTTGCCCGGCGCACCCGTGGTAGCGGCTACCCCAGTTGCAGCTCCGGCCGATACGGCCCACGCGCACCCGCTAAAGCACCGCTGGAGCCTGCTGCTGGCCGGCGCGCCCGAGCAGAATACGCTCACCCTGCAAGGGCCCGAGGGCGATAGCCTCACGACCCTGCGCCGCAACCACGAAACCGGCCGCGCCGGCTTCAATGCCGCGCTGCTGGCCGAATACCGCCTCACGCCGCGCCTGAGCGTGGGCGCTGGCGTGGGCTACAGCACCTACGGCGCCGACCTGCGCATCACCAACAAAACCACCGACGTGAGCGTGACCTACAACACCACGACCACCACCACCGCCACCGCCTACACCAGCACCAACCAGACGTATTCGGTCCGCATCATTCAGGTGCCGCAGCCTTCGCCGATATTCAACGCCAGTGGGCAGGTGGTTGGCTACACCACCGTGTACGTGCCCCGGCAGGATACGGTGTACTCGACCACCGTGCAGCACGACACGGTGCGGACGACCAGCCACGTCACCACGCCGACTATCAGCAAGAAAGAAACGCTGACCACGAAGCTGCTCCAGCCCAACTACCGCTTCTTTACGGTGCCGGTGCTGCTGCGCTACCGCCTGGCCGCGCCCGGCACCAGCCGCCTGTGGACCGACGTGGCCGTGGGCGCCCAGCTGCAGTTTTTCCTGGGCGGCACCCAGGTGACGACGGCCGACGGCGAGAACTTCCGCACCGAAAAAATAACCGCCGGCAACGGCCCCTTCCGCACCCTCAACGTGGGCCTCACGGGCTCGCTGGCCCTGAACTACGCCCTCACCAACCGATTGAGCCTGAGCGTGGCGCCCAGCCTGCGCTGGCAGGCCCTGTCGCTCTACAAGCCCGAAACGGGGCTGCGGCAGCAGCCCACGGCCACGGGCTTGCAGTTCGGGGTGCGGTTTGAGCTGTAGCTAATTATTTGAATAGAGCGGCAGCCTTTTCCCGGGGCGGCTGGTCTGCCTTTCTGAAACGCGGTGCCGTGCTCCGGCCGGGGAGGTGCCGGCGCTACCATCATTCTCCCTTTTTTCTCCTGCTTTATGAAAATGTACCGGTTACTTTTCCTGGTGGGCCTGCTGGCCCTGGGCGCGCTGCAACGCAGCTATGCGCAGTACGCCACCTGGTCGCGGCCGCTGGCGCCGGGCACCCTCACCTCCCGTTCCGTCACCGACGCGGCCGGCAACACCTACGTGGCCGGTTCCTACCAAGGCGTTGTTACGATGGGCGCCACTACCCTACCCCTGCCCGTCGGCGCCGGCAACGGTACCGACCTTTACCTGGCCAAGATAAATCCGCAAGGCTTGGTGCAATGGGCCATTGCCGGCGCCAGCGGCAAGCCTGACGAAATAATAGGGCTGGCCCTAGCGCCCAATGGCAACGTGCACGTGGCCCTGCGTGCCGGCATCGACTCGGTGGGCCAGACCACGGGCACCAACTACCCCTTCACCCTGGGCAGCCAGACCCTGCCCACGGGCGGCTTTATGCTGGCCACGCTGAGCCCTTCGGGCACGGTGAATTCGCTTTCAATGCTACACCAGGGCAACACGTCTGCCACCATTACGAGCATGGCCGTGGATGCGGCCAACAACACCCTGCTGAGCGTGGCCAGCACTGCCACGTACGTCTTTGCCAACTACACTTTTCCGTTTGCCGGCACGAGCTTTTATGCCTACAGCTCGGCCATTTTCCGGGTGAATACCGCCGGCGCCGTCGCCCTGGTGCGCGCCCTAGTGCCCACCACGGCGACGACGCAGACCAGCTATTACCTCCGCGTGGAAGACCTCGCGGCGGATGCCACTGGCGACATCTACTGCGTGGGCTCGTTGCAGGGCGCGGCGGCGCTGGGTGGCACGCCCGGCGTAACGCTGAGCTCGCCCGGCGGCATGGCCGCCTTCGCGCTGAAGCTTTCGGCGGCCGGCGTGCCGCAGTGGGGCGTGGCCAACACCCTTACCAGCGGCACCACCGGCGGCAATGCGGCGGCTCTGGCCCTGGCCCTGGCATCTTCCG
Organism: Hymenobacter convexus; assembly: GCF_030580955.1. Classification (GTDB taxonomy): domain Bacteria; phylum Bacteroidota; class Bacteroidia; order Cytophagales; family Hymenobacteraceae; genus Hymenobacter. The sequence goes on from NZ_JAUQON010000002.1 coordinate 214,634, forward strand.
GCGAAGTGTATGTGGCTGGCAACGCCGGCTCGGCCAACATCGCGTTTGGCGGCACGGCGTTGGGTACCAGTGGTGGCTTTGTGGTCAAAATTTCGGCAGCCGGCGCACCGCAGTGGGTACGGGCCGCCCTGACCAACAGCTACGATGACACCAAGGCCGCCGTCCACCTGGCCCTCGACGCGGCCGGCAACGTGTACAAAAGCGGCCTTTTCACCCGGCCCACCGCGACGTTTGGCAACAACGCCACCATTACGTACCCGGTTGTGGCCCCGCCAAGCTACGCCCCAAATACGTTTTACGTGGTGAGCTACGACGCCGCCGGCACCACGCGCTGGGCCCGCACCATTGACGGCATGCTGCGCGCCACGCCGGCTGACTCTGCTTTCACTAACCACTTCGCCAGCGGCCTGGGCGCCGATGCCAGCGGCAATGTGTACCTGCTCAACTACAAAACGCCGGGCTTTGGCCGCACCCAACGCGCGCAGCCCTTCATCAACAGCCAACCCCTTGCCGACGGCAACACCCTGGTACGGCTGAGCCAGGCCAGCCGCCTCAGCGGCACGCTCTACATCGACCAGAACAACAACGGCCAGCGCGACACGGGCGAAATTCCTTTTCCCTACGCCCAAGTCATCAGCGACCTGACGCAGACCACCACCTTCTCCAGCACGCCCGGCACGGGCCAGTACGGCTTCTACGGCCTGCCGGGCGCGACGTACGCCGTCACGGTGCCGTCGCCCCATCCCTACTATACGCTGAATACACCCACGCTGCGCACGGGCACCTTCCCGGCGCTGGGCCAGGCCGTGACGGGGCAGGACTTCGGGCTGGTGCCGAACGATAACCAGACCGATGTGCGCGTGACGCTCACGCCCTACGGCGCGGCGCGGCCGGGCTTCACCACCCGCTACCGCCTCACCCTCGAAAACATTGGCACCACCGTGGCCAGCGGCACGGCCAGCGCCACCCTCGACAGCCGCGCGACCTACGTGGCCAGCGCCCCCGCCGGCACCCGCAGCGGCCAGGTGGTGACGTGGACCTACGCCAACCTCGCCCCGTTTGCCCACCTCGACTACGACGTGACCTTTAGCCTGGCCACCAATACCACGCTCGGCACGGTGCTCAGCTCCACGGCCGCCGCCCCGCTCACCGGCGACGTGGACGCGAGCAACAACACCGCTACCGCCCCCCAAACGGTGACGGGCTCCTATGACCCCAACGAAATCACCGTGAACTATGACCGGCTGTCGCCGGCCCAGGTAGCGGCCGGGCTGCCGCTCGACTACATCGTCCGTTTCCAGAACATGGGCACCGATACGGCCTTCACCGTCGTCATCACGGATACGCTCAACACCCAACGGCTCAACCTGGGCACGATGGAGCTGATTGCGCAGTCGCACAACTGCGTATGGAGCCTGACCGGCAACGGCCTGCTCACGGTGCGTTTCGGCAACATCAAGCTGCCGTATCGCAACATCGACGTGATTCGCTCGCAGGGCTTCGTGCGGTTCCGGGTGCGGCCGCGTCCCACGCTGGCCGTGGGCGACATCGTGCCCAACAAAGCCGACATTTTCTTCGATTACAACGCCCCCGTGCGCACCAACACGGCCACCACCACCGTGATGCTGGCCTCGGCCGCCCTGGCCAGCCACACCGCCGCCGCCTGGAACGCCTACCCCAACCCCGCCACCGACGCCGTGACCGTTGCGGCCGACCTCCAGGCCGCGGGCCCCGTGCGGCTCGACCTGCTCGATGTCCTGGGCCGCACCGTGCGCCGGGAAAATTTCACGGCTCCGGCCGGCCCGCTGCGCCAAACGCTGGATTTGCGTGGCCTTGCGCCCGGCTTCTACGTACTACGCCTAACGCCGCCCACTGGCCCGGCCAGCAGCCAGCAGCTGGTGCGCGAGTAGCTGTCTACCCCAGTTTTTTTAACGGCTACAAAGCCGGGCCGCTAGTGGAGCGGCCCGGCTTTTTGCCTTTTGGAGCCGGAGGCATTGGTCGAGAAGGGCGGGCAGCTGGTCCGCAAAGTGCGGGGCTTGGTCGGTGCGAGTTCTGGGAACGGCTTGCTGGCAGGGAAGCCGGGGCGCGGTTTGGCACGGTTTTGTGATGTATCCTGTCATCGGCCACCACGTCGGGCCCGTTGCCCGGCCACCGGTAAGCGCCGGTTTCTTTCACTTCCCAAACCACTTCTGGTTATGAAATTTTCACGCCTTTCGGGCGGCCTGGCCGCGGCTTGCCTTTTGATTTCCGCTCTCGCCGGCTCGGCCTCGGCCCAGGGTGCCCGCGACGCCTACGGCAACCCCAAAGCGGCGCCTTCGCCCCGGCCCATGGGCAGCAGCACCAGCCGCCGCGCCCCCAGCTACAGCAAGCCCTCGTATTCAAGCTCCAGCACAAGCAGCTCCGGCACCAACTCTGGCGTGCGCTTCGGCTTCCGGGGCGGCCTGAATGTGGCCGACCTGCAGGGCGATGCCGTGCAGAGCTTCACCTCCCTGGCCGGCTACGCTCCTGATGGCGCCATTGGCAAGTCGATGCGCCCCGGCTTCTACGCCGGTGTGTATGCCACGCTGCCGCTGGGCCCCGGCTTCGCCATCGAGCCGGGCATCACCTACGCTGAAAAAGGCGCGGTGCTCACCGGCACGCTGCCCTTCCCGGCCCTCGATTTCCTGAACGCGAAAGTGACCGGCACGGCCCGCCTGGCTTATGTGGATGTGCCGGTGCTGGCCAAGGTGTTCGTCACGCCCGGCTTCTACCTCTACGCCGGCCCGCAGGCTTCATTCCTGGTGAGCGGCAAGGCCCGCGTCGATGCCAGCGTGCTCGGCTTCTCGGCCTACAAGCAGGATTTCGATGTATCGAACCAGCTGCGCAAAGTTGATTTCGCCGCCGTGGCCGGCCTCGGCTACCAGTTCGATAACGGCTTCGGCATCAGCGCCGGCTACGATTACGGCCTCACCTCGCTCGACGCCGGCAACCGCTTCCAGGCCTACAACCGCGTGGCCAAAGTCGGCCTGAACTACTCCTTCTAATTCGAACGCGGACTAGCCGCCATTTTATTCCACGTATCCCTTCCGGTTTATTGCTCGGGTAAGCATCCGAAATATGTTATACAAAAGGCCCCGCTGATAGCTCAGCGGGGCCTTTCTGGTGCAGTAGCATTAAGCAGGCCTCAAATGCCCGGATGATGTGCTTTACCGAATTTTTCCTCCATAAAACGAAAGATACTCTTTAGGGCCGGGGCCATTGCTGGGGAAATTGTTAATGGAGAAACTGACACTATCGCCACTTTGCAAGAAAGACGCCCCGGTGTACGCGGCCCCGATGCCTTGCACATAGGTATAAGAGGGGCTGGCAACACCCGCCGAAGCCCAGGTGCTGCTTCCCATTGGCGTCCAGCTTCTGCCATAAAATGACACACCGCCCCTTGACACCGGTGTGAGCGTGAGCGTGGTATCGCGTAGCCGCGTGTAGACAATAGGGGAGTTGGTGTAGGTATTATAATTAACCCGATATACCCGGTTAAATCGGTAGCTGCCCGCCAGCCGCTGGCTAATGATGACGGCGGTATCGGCCTGGCTGAGCGTCAGGGTCTGGCTGCTGGTGGCGGTGCCCGCCGCGCCCGTGGCCCGGAGCACCACAGTGTAGGTGCCCGCCCGCCGAAACGTATGGCTCGGATTGGGTTGGGTGGCCGTCGTCGCATCGCCAAAATCCCAGGCGTAGGAAGCAGCGCCGGGGGCCGTGCTACTGAACACGATGGGGGTGAAATTCTGGGCCGCTCCGCTGTAGGTGAACGACGCAACCGGCGGTTGTTGCGGGTCGTCGTCCTTGGCTTGGCAGTTGGTCAGCAGTGCCGTCAGCCCGATGCCGGCCGCCAGTAGGGTATTTGTTTTCATGAGAGCGTAGTGAAAGAGAGGATGAGCTTGTATCAAATATAGAAAGCTCTCTTTCAATTTGAAAGAGCTCCGCAGACAATATACAAAGCCGGTCCGTCGTGGCCAGCCTGGCGCCCCACTAATGGCATAGCACGGCCTTTCCGGCGTTGCCCGCCGGCAGCACGCGGCCCTAGCGGACGACTTCCACCCAGCCTTTGTAGGTGGCGTTGTCGGTGGTGTGGCGCAGCAGGTAGTAGTAGGTGCCGGCGGCGGCATCGGGGCCCCAGTCCTGCTGGTAGGCATTGGTGTGGTACACCTGCCGGCCCCAGCGGTTATAGAGCGTCAGGGCCCAGTCGCCCCGGGGCAGGTTTTGCAGGGCAAACCGGTCGTTTTGCCGGTCACCGTTGGGCGTGATGACGTTGGGAATGAGCAGGCAGCTGGTGTAGGCCACCCGCCGGCGCAGGGTGAGGCTGTCGCAGGGCGTGCGGATTTGCAGCGAATAAGTGCCCGGCTCGCGCACCGTCAGGGTGGGGCCGCGGCTGCCATCGGCCCAGCGCAGCGTCACCCCGGGCCCTGTTACCAATGGCGCGCGCAGCAGCAGCGGCTGCTCCAGGCACAGCGTCGTATCGGCCCCGAGCGTGGCGGCCGCCGGGATGGTGGGCGCGGCCCGCACGCGGAGCGAATCGCGGCTGGTGCAGCCGCCGGGGTAGGTGAGCACCACCCCGTAGGTGCCCGGCTGCGCCACGGTGATGGTGGGCGTGGTGGCCCCGGTGTTCCAGCGGTAGGTGGAGGCGTCGGGGTTGAGGGCCGTCAGGGTGAGGGCCGCGCCGGGGCAGAGCAGCGTGTCACCGCTCACCGACGCCACTTTGGCCACGGGCGGCCCCACAGTGTGCGTGGCGCTGAGCTGGCAGCCGTCGGCAAAGGTGGCCGTGACCCGAAACGTGCCCGCCTGCCCCACCAGTAGCGTGGGCGTGGTGGCGCCGGTGTCCCAACGGTAGGCCGCCACGGCCGCGCCGGTGCCCGCGGCCGTGAGCGTGGTGCTCTGGCCCGGGCACAGCTGCACCCGCCCGCTGATGCGTAGCGCATTGGCCACCACCACGGCCTGCGCGGTGGCCGTGCAAGCCGAGGCAAAGGTGGCCGTGACGGAGTAGGTGCCCGGCTGCGTCACGCTGATGCCGGGCGTGGTGGCGCCCGTGCTCCAGCGCCAGCCCACGGCGCCGGGCGCCACCGCCAGCAGCTGGCGCGGCGTGCCGGGGCAGAGGAAACCCGCCGCGCCCGTGATGGCCACCGTGGGGGCGGCGATGCTCCGCACCCGGTACGTTTCGGACAGGGTGTAGCCGCCGGGAAAAGTGGCCGTCGCGGTGTAAGTGCCCGGCTGCACTACGGTGATGGTGGGCGTGGTGGCCCCGGTGCTCCAGCGCCAGCTGATGCCCGTGCCCAGGGTGCTGGCCGTGAGCTGGGCCGTGCTGCCGATGCACAGCACCGAGTCGCCGCTGATGCGCAGGCGGTTGGGCTGCATGCGGGCCAGGTAGGTGGAGCCCAAAAACACCACCTCGCCCGGCACGACGAGCGGGCCGAAGTTGGCGGCCGGGCTGAAATGCTCGCCCACGATGTAAGGGGTAGCAAAGGGCCCGAGGGCGAATCCGGTGTTGGCATCGGACTGCGGGCCGCCAGCCGGCACGGCCCACAGCCAGCGTCCGGCGGCATCGAGCTTGGCCACGTACACGTCTTCGGAAAGCAAACTCACATTCTGCGATACCAGGGCGGTAGCACCAAACTGGGCCGGCCCCCGAAAGGTGCCGGCGATGTAGATGCCGCCCCGGTCGTCGACGGCAATGCCGGAGCAATACGTGCCGTAGGGGCCGCCGGCTGTGCTGGCCCATTGCCAGGTGCCGGCGGCATCGAGCTTGGCCACGAAGACATCGTTGAGCGAAACCGTGGTGCCGGGGTTGACGACCGTGAACGCGCCGAAGGTGAGCGTGCCCAGGTAGCTGCCCGTGAGGTAGCACGCACCGGCCGCATCTACCGCCAGGTGGCCCCAGAAGTAGCCGCTGGTGAGGCTGCTGCTCACGCCCGGCGCCACGGCCGTGACCCGCTGAAACGTGCCGGTGCCCGCATCGAGCCGGGCCACAAACGCCGACTGGGCCAGCCCGAACGGGCCCACCTGCCCGGCATTGCCCCACACTTGCCCCGTGAGGTAGGCGTGGCCGGCCGCATCCAGCGCCACATCGGTGGCTGCGTCGAAAGCCGTGCTGCCGCCCCGCACCGCCCAGCGCCAGGTGCCGTTGGCATCGAGGCGGGCGGCAAAGAAGTCCCGGTCGCCGGCGCTGGCCAGGGCCGTGCCGCCAAACAGCGCCGTGCCGGTAAACGAGCCGCTGAGGTAGGCGTTGTTGCTGGCATCGAGCACCAGGCCCGTCAGGGTTTCATCGCCCGCCCCACCCGCGCGCACCGCCGACAGCCAGTTGCCATTCGCATCGAGCCGGGCCACAAACAGGTCGCTGCCGCCGGCATTGGTGAGCGTGGTGCTGCCCAGGGTGAGGGTGGGGCTGGTGAAGCTGGCGGCGAGGCACACGTTACCCCCGGCATCGATGGCCAGGGCCGTATCGTTGTTGCCGTAAGGGCCGCCGCCACTGCCAATGGCCGCGCCGATGGTTACAATCCAATTGGGTTTCCCCGTCGCATCCATTTTGGCCACGTACACGTCGCTGCCGCTCGTGGCCGTGAGGGTTCGGTTATCGAAGCGCACGGAGGTGGTGAAGCGGCCGCTGGTGTAGCTGTTGCCGGCCGCATCCACGGCCACATCGCCGGAGAAGGGGCGCTGGCCACTCGGTCCCGGCCCCAGCACGCGCACGGCCATGTCGAAGGTGGGCAGTGCCTGGGCCAAAGCGGTGTGGGGCAGCAGGCCCAAGCCGCTCAGCATGAGCAGCAAGCTGGCCAGCAAGCGCCAGCCAAGAGGGAAGAAATGGAGCAAGCCGGAAGGAATAAGCGTGGAAGGATGCATGGCAGCCCGCCGCGCTTACCACTGCCCAATAACGCCAAATTCGGGTTCGTATTTCACAGCAAACCACTTTCCCTGCACGACCAACCAAATCCGGCGCCAGCGGTCGGGCGGCGGGAGATGCCCGCTGCCCGACCGCTGGCGCCGGCCACTACCGCTTGCCCACGGCGCCGCTGCCGCTCAAGCCTTCGGCCAGGCGTATGAGGCGCACCAGCTCGGCGCGGTAGCCGTCGGCATCGGTGCCGCGGGCGTTGTTAGCCAGCTGCTCGGTGGCGGCCCAGGTGGCGGCGCCGCGTTGTTCGCTCTGGCGCAGCAGCATGCCGAACTGCGCCACGGCGGCGGCAAAGCGGAAGTCGGGCGTGGCCTTTTCGATGCCGGCCGGAGCGCCGGCCAGGGCTTGCGACAGCAGCTTGCTGGCCGTGCCCTGCGGCTCTTTGTAGCGCAGCTTCACGGTGAGGACTTCGGCGGTGGCGGGCGCCGGGGCTTTGGCGGGCTGCTGGTATTTCAGGGCATCGATGAGGGGCTGGGCGCTGCCGGTGGGCACTATTTCGTAGAGGGCCGTGACGGTGTGGCCAGCGCCCAACTCGCCGGCGTCCTTGCGGTCGTTGTTGAAGTCTTCGGCTTCGAGCAGGCGGTTTTCGTAGCCCACGAGGCGGTAGTTAGCTACGCGGGCGGGGTTGAACTCGATTTGCAGCTTCACGTCCTTGGCCACGGTGAAGAGCGTGCCGCCGAACTGCGCCACCAGCACCCGGCCGGCCTCGTCGAGGTTGTCGAGGTAGGCGTAGTTGCCGTTGCCTTTGTCGGCCAGGGTTTCCATGCGGCTGTCGCGCAGATTGCCGCGCCCGCAGCCCAGCACCGTCAGAAACACGCCGCTTTCGCGCTGCTCCACAATGAGCTGCTCCATCGCCGCATCGGAGCTTTCGCCCACGTTGAAATCGCCGTCGGTGGCCAGAATCACGCGGTTGTTGCCTTCCTTGTTAAAGCTCTGCCGGGCCGTGGAATAGGCCAGGCGCAGCCCCGCGCCGCCGGCCGTGGAGCCGCCCGCCTGCAGCCGGTCGATGGCATCGAGGATGACCTGCGGCTGCGAGCCGGGCGTGGGCGGCAGCACCAGGCCGGCCGCGCCGGCGTACACCACCAGGGCCACGTGGTCCTGGGGCCGCAGGTGCTTCACCAGCAGCTTCAGGCCGGCCTGCACCAGGGGCAGGCGGTCGGGACCGTACATCGAGCCCGAGACATCGACCAGAAACACGAGGTTGGCGGGCGGCAGCTTGGCGGTTTCAATTTTCTTGGCCTGGATGCCGATGCGGGCCAACTGGTGGGCGGGGTTCCAGGGGCAAGTGGCCAGCTCGGTACTGATGCGGACGGGGTCGGGCGAGGTGGCGGCCGGGGAGGGGTAGTCGTAGCGGAAGTAGTTCAGCATTTCCTCCACCCGCACGGCGTCGCGCGGGGGCAGCTGCCCTTCGTTGAGGAAGCGGCGCACGTTGGAGTAGCTGGCGTTGTCCACATCCAGTGAGAAGGTGCTGAGCGGGTCTTTTTTGGCTTCAAAAAACTTGTTTTCCTGCACGTGGGCGTAGGTGTCGCCGGCGCCGGCTTCGGCTTTGGCCGGGGTGATGGCAATGCCGGCCATGTTGCCGTAGAGCACCGGCGGTGCGTAGGCAGCATCGGCCGCACCTTGCGCGAGCTTCATTTTGCGCTTGGATGGCGCGGCAGCCGGCATCGCGACTTTCGCAGCTTTATTTTCGTAGCCGTAGGCCGTTACTGATACTTCATTCAACTGCTTGTTATCAACAAACAGCGCCACATTTACCACCCGCGCGCCATCGATGCGGCGCTCCTGCGTTTTGTAGCCAATGGTGCTGAATACCAGCGTGGCCCTGGCCGCATTGGGCACCCAGAGCGAGTAGCGACCGTCGTGGTCGGTGCTGGTGCCCTGCGTGGTTCCTTTAATGAGCACCGTGACGCCGGGGAGGCCCTTTTTCGACTGCGCATCCAGCACGATGCCCGTAAGGGTGCGGTGGCGGGTGGTATCGGCGGGCTCGGGCGCAGCGGCGGGGGCCGGGTTCTTTGCCTTCTTCTGGGCGAGGGCGGGGCTCAGCGGGGCCAGCAGGCTCAGGAGCAGCGGCAGCAGCAACAGGTTTCTCATGGCAGCAAGTGGGGTTTGGTGAAACGTGCTGACTTGATGCGGGCAGCGGGCAGATTGCACACGGCAGGCGAGGAGAAACCAAGAATAAAAAGCACGTCATGCTGAGCGCAGTCGAAGCATCTCTACCGCAGCAGTAATTCAAGCATACATATTGGATTAGTGGTGGCACGCGAGATGCTTCGACTGCGCTCAGCATGACGCACTGATGCCCATAACGTGCCAGCAGCGTCTAAATCCCCGCATTTGCCCTAACTTCCCCGTCCGATGTTCTTCCGCCGCTCCAAGCCATCCGCCGCTGCCGCGCCGCTCTCCGACCAGGAGCTGCTGGCCCGCTACCGCGCGCACGGCGACGTGGCCGACCTCGGCCTACTCTACGACCGGTACCTGCCCGAAGCCTTTGCCGTGTGCCGCCGCTACCTGGCTCCGCCCGACGAAGACGCCCAGGACGCCACCATGCAGCTCTTTGAGCACTTGGTGAAGGTGCTGCGCACCCACGCGCCCGACAACTTTCCGGCCTGGCTGCACACCACTGCCCGCAACCATTGCCTCATGCAGCTGCGCGCCCGCAAGCGCGCCGGCCCCAGCGCCGGGCCCCTTATTCTGACCCTGCCCGACGCCACCGATGTGGAATCCGCCGGCGCCCGGCATCTGCTCGACGAGGAAGCCGCCGCCGAAGACGCCGAGGACACCGAAATCCGCCTGCAAAGCATGGAGGCGGCCCTCGCCCAGCTGCCCCCGGCCCAGCGCCGCTGCCTCGAATTGTTTTACCTCGAAAAGAAAAGCTACCGCGAAATCACCCTCGAAACCGGCCTTGAGCTGAACCTGGTGCGCAGCCATTTGCAAAACGGCAAGCGCATGCTGCGCCGCCAGCTGGAACCGCCCGCTCCGGCCCGGCCCGCCGCCCAGCCCCCGCTTTCTGCCCCCAATAACAACCCGCTCCATGTCGCCCGCTGATTCGCCTTTTGCCCAGCTGCCCGCCCCCGGCCCGCACCCGCCCACGGCGGAGCTGCGCGACTACGCGGCCGGCCAGTTGGCGCCGGCCGACGAACACCGCATCGAGGCCCACACCCTCGACTGCGAACGGTGCGCTGAGCTGGTGGAAGGCTTCGCGATGAGCGACGGCGCCACCACCGACCGCGCCGTGGCCGAGCTGCGCACCCGCCTGCAAGCCCGCGTGGGCCAGGCCGAACCCGAGCCGGCCGCCGGCTGGGCCTGGCCGCGCATTGCCGCCGCCGCCGCGCTGCTGGCCGTGGTAGGCACCGGCATCTGGGGCTGGGAGCAGTACGAATCGGCCGACCCAACTACCCCCACCGCGCGGGTCGAGACGACTGCCGCGCCAGCCGTCAGCCCAGCCGCAATTGCTTCGAAACCAGTCACCTCCCCTGCCGCTTCAATTTCTTCAGCTACCGATTCGGTGCCCGTAGCGGCCGCGCCGCAAGCCAACAAACCCGCCTACGCCGCCGTGACATCAGCAGCAAGGCGCGCAGCCCCCAAGCTGCGCTTTGTGCCGCCAACCGCCGCGCAGGTTGCGGCCATGAAGCGGGCTGAAGATGCCAAAGCCGCAGCTGCGGCAACCGCGGACGCGCCGGAAACGGCCGCTACCGTGGCCGGCGTGGCCCAGGCCACTCAGGCGCCTCCTATTTCAGACGATAATTCTCGGGATGCCGAAGTAGCCAAAGCCGATGTGGCACCGGCCGCGAAAAGCGAAAGCGCCCCGCCAAGCCGCCCGGCCACCGATACCATGCTTTCTCTCAGCGAGGTAGCAGTAGCCGCGCCCGCGAAGAAGATGAAAGCCCTGGTGTCCAGCGCCGCGCCCGCTATGGTGCCCAACACGCCCATGCCAGCGGGTTTCGCCATCAGGCCGGTGCCGGTGGGCGGCACGCCGGCCTTCCGCGACTACCTGCGCCGCGAGGCCGCGCAGTTCGAGCCCGAAAAAGAGGCGCGTATCAGCGGCCTAGTGCACGTGCAGTTCACGGTGGGCGCCGACGGCCAGTTGAGCAACCTGAAAGTAACCCGCGGCATGCGCGCCGACTACGACGAAGAAGCCCTGCGTCTGGTGTGCGAAGGCCCTAAATGGCAGCCCGGCATTGCCGGCGGCCGCCGCGCCCCGCTCGTCATGGAGTTTACGATACCGTTTTAATGTAGCGCGGACTTTTAGTCCGCGAGTAAATCCAGATAACTCGCGGACTAAAAGTCCGCGCTACAGCTCGGCGCCCGGCTGCACGGTGCCGGCGTCGACCGATTTGAGGAAGGTGAGCAGGCCTTTGAAATAGGTTTGCTGGTCGTCGTACATGCTCATGTGGCTGCCCTGGGGGCAGATGAGGGAGTTGCCGCGCTGCACCTTGGTGGCAATCATGCGCATGTGGGCGGGGTCCATGGTGTCGTACTTGCCGCCGATGCTGAGCACGGGCACGCTGAGCTTGGGCAGGTCGGGCACGCGGTTCCAGTTGGTGAGCTTGCCCGAAATACCGAACTCGCTCGGCCCCTGCATAGTCACGTAGAGCGACTGGTTGATTTTGCTCATGGCGCGGGTCACGGGCTCTGGGTTGGGCACGATGCGGCACAGGTGCTCGGCGTAGAAGTTGGGTTCGAGCAGACCCATGTAGCGCGGGTTGCTGAAGTCTTTGCGGGCCTCAATCTGCCGGATTTCGGCCAGCACTTCGGGCTTCATCTGCTTGGCCAGCACTTCATCGGCATACTTGCCGTAGTCCGGGCAGCTCATCATCATGTTCGAAATGATGAGGCCTTTGAGGTTTTGCTGGTACTTGAAGGCGTACTCCGCCGCCAGAATGCCGCCCCAGCTGTGGCCCAGCAGGTAGAAATTGGTGTTGTCGAGCTTCAGGGCCTGGCGCACCTGCTCCACCTCTTCCACGTAGCGCGGCAGGCTCCACATGGCCGTGTCCTTCGGGTTGTCGGAGTTGCCGCAGCCCAGCTGGTCGTAGTAAATAAATTCGATGCCTTCCTTCGGCAGGAAATTCTCGAAGCACTCGAAATATTCGTGCGTAGCACCAGGCCCGCCATTGAGCAGCAATACTTTGATTTTGGGGTTGTTGCCGTACTGCTTGGTCCAGACGTTGAACTTGCCCTTGGGCGTGCTGATGGGAATGACGCGCACGTTTCCGTCCTGCACCCCGGTTTCGGGATTTTCGTAGTAGCTAGCCAGTGTACCCGAAGCAGCGGTAGCACCGGTTTCGGCAGTGCCATTGGGCTGGTTGCAGCTTGTTAGGTAAGCCGCGCCGAGTGCCAGCGCGGCCAGCCGGGAGAAGGTAAAAAGCTCCATTGGTGAAGAGTAAGGGTGGATTGGGTGTTTTGAAAAATATTCAAATTAGAACGGTCATGCTGAGCGCAGTCGAAGCATCTCTACTGCGCAAGTAATCCAATCGTCAGGGTTTGCTACTGCGGTAGAGATGCTTCGACAAGCTCAGCATGACGTGCCTTTAATTCAGCCTGACCATTCTTGGTTTTCAGACGAGGCCCGCTACTGCGCGGGGCCCGGCGCGGCCACGGCCGCCGCCCGGCTCACCTGCCCCGAAAACCGCTCCACGGCCGCGGCGGTGCGCTTTATCTGCTCGTCGGCTTCGGCCCACTTGCGCTCTTCCACGGCCTCGCGGATGCCGGGCAGCGTTTTCACGCCGTAGCCGGTGTAGAAGCCCGGGGCGTAAATCTGGTGGCGGTACCAGGGGCGGCGGGGGAGGCCTTCGAGGCTCAGTAGCTGCTGCTCGGCCTGGTAAAGAATTTGGTCTAGCTCTTTTTGGCGGCCGGCGGGCAGGGCGGGATTGGCTTTGCGGGCCTGGGCGTAGGCCTGGGCGCTTTGCTCCAGCTTCAGCAGGGCGTTGTCGAGGGGGGCGAAGTTGAGGTAAGGCACCGCGTCTTTGGCTTTGGGCGGGAGCAGGGTTTTGGTGGGGTCAGCCACGGCCTCGTAACGCTTTTCGGCCAGCAGCTTGGCTTGCTTGTCGGTTTCGGCGCGCATGGTTTCGGCCAGCTGCTTCACCTCGGTGCCGTATTTGGCCACGGTGTTGGAGAAGTTCTGGAACTCAAAGGGCAGCACGTCGGCATCGGCCAGGCGCAGCACGCAGCGGCCCATGGTTTGGGCCAGGGCCACGCCGTAGGCAAACGTGGGGTCTTTGAAGCGGGTGTAGTCGTCGAAGGAATCGAAAATGGAGTGGTACTCGCCGCCCGCGCCTTCGCCGCCAAAGCCCACGTTCATCGACGGAATGCCCAAATGTTGGATGTAGGGTGAATAATCGGACCCCGCGCCCAGCGCCCCGATGCGCAGGTCGGGCCGGTCGCGGGCGTCTTTCTGGGCGTCGGGGCTGCCTTCCACCAAATCATAAGCCCGGCGCCGCTCGATGATGGACACGCCCGCTTTTTCGGGGTCGGGCACGTCGCGGCCCACCTGGTTGAAGAACCTTTCCAAGGTGTGCGAGCCCGAAACGCCCAGAAAGCCCCGGTCGCTGTTGTCGGTGTTCAAATAAGCCACCACGTGTTCCTGAATAGCCTTGGCGTTGGTTTCGGCCCACTCCGTCGAACCCAGCAGGCCGGGTTCTTCGCCGTCCCAGGCACAAAACATGATGGTGCGCTTCGGGCGCCAGCCGGCTTTCACCAGCTCGCCCAGGGCGCGGGCCTCTTCCAGCTCGGCCACCATGCCGCTGAGCGGGTCGCTGGCGCCGTTCACCCAGGCGTCGTGGTGGTTGCCGCGCATTATCCACTCGTCGGGCAAAGTGTTGCCTCTCAGCGTAGCGATGACGTTATAAATGGGCTCAGTTTTCCAGTTGAAAGCCAACTGCAAATGCACCTTGGCTGGCCCCGGCCCGAGGTGGTAGGGGATGGGTAGCGCCCCGCGCCAGTCGGCCGGCGCCATGGGGCCGGCCAGGGCCGCCAGCAGCGGCTGCGCGTCGCCGTAGGAAATCGGCAGACACGGAATCTGGGTGAGGGTGGTGGCCTTGCTGAGGTCGAGGCGCTTGGCGTTTTTGGTCGAGCCGTAGCCGGGCGTCAGCGGGTCGCCGGGGAAGGTGGGCATGTCCATCACCGAGCCGCGCTGGGCGCCGGTTTCGGGTTTAAAAGGGCCCTGAGGGTACACGTCGCCCTGGGCGTAGCCGTCGTCTTTGGGGTCGGAATATATCAGGCAGCCAATGGCGCCCTTCTCGGCGGCCACCTTGGGCTTGATGCCGCGCCACGAGCCGCCGTACTTGGCGATGACAATTTTGCCCTTCACATCGATGCCGCGGCGCTCCAGCTCCTCGTAATCTTTCGGGATGCCGTAGTTCACAAACACCAGCTCGGCCGTCACGTCGCCGTCTTTCGAGAAAGCGTTGTAGGTGGGCAGCTGCTCGGCCGTCTGGCCCGAGGTAGCGTCTTCGGCCACCGGCTTTTCGGCCAGGCCGGCCACGTAGCGCGTGGGTGCCACCAGCTCCAGCGCCCGCAGCTTGGGCGTCGGAAACAGCACGTACGACACGTCGATACGGGTTTCGTAGCCCCAATTCTTAAACAGCGCGGCCATGAATTCGGCGTTGTCCTTGTCGTAGGGCGAACCCACGTGGTGCGGGTGGGCGGCCATGCGCTTCATCCATTCGCGCAGGTTGTCGGCCTTGAGCTGGGCGTCGAACTTGGTTTCGAGCTGGTAGTGGGCAGCGGCGTGGGCGGCCTCAAAGCCCAGCAGTGGCTTGGTTTCGGCGGGCGCGGTTTGGGCGTGGGCAGTGGCGGTGGCCAGCAGCGCGGCGGCCAGCAGGCAGGAGTAGCGTTTCAGCATATTTCCAATTGAAAAGCATGAACCCGGGCGCTGCTTTTCAGCCCCTAAGTCCGCACAAGGTAGGGCCTGCCAGCTACTTGCGCCTCGCACAAAAAAGGCCACCCGAAGGCGGCTTTTCTGCATTTGGATTAGAGTTGGCTTAGCCGCTGTAGCCGCCGCCGCTTTCGGGCTCGGTGGCGCTGCCGCCGGGCTTGGTGGGGGTGGGCAGGTCGGTTTCGGTGGTTACTTCGACGTCGCTGTAGTCGGGGGTGCCGTCGCCCTGCACGGGTACGGGCGGCTCCTGGGAAGGGTCGGGGGTGGGAGTGGGCTGGCTCATAAAATCAAACAAGTTGGGTTGCTTGGGTGTACGGCATTGCGCGGCGCATGGCTGCCTTGTGCCTTCCGGGGCCGCCCGGGCTGTGTACTTTTGCACGAGGTAGCTGCGCCGCGGCCACCTATTCACTTCTCCATCAATCCACCAACCCCGCATGGATTTCCGCACCGAAAAGGACACCATGGGCACTGTGCAGGTGCCCGCTACCGCCTACTGGGGCGCGCAAACGCAGCGTTCCATCGAGAATTTCCCCATCGCGCAGGACATCAACAAGATGCCCAAGGAAATTATCGCCGCCTTTGCCTACCTCAAAAAGGCCGCGGCCTTCACCAACCGCGACGCCGGCGTGCTGCCCGCCGAAAAGGCCGAGCTGATTGGCAAGGTGTGCGACGAGATTCTGGCCGGCAAGCTGGCCGATTCGTTCCCGCTGGTGGTGTGGCAAACGGGCTCGGGCACACAGTCCAACATGAACGTGAACGAGGTGATTGCCTACCGCGGCCACGTGCTGAACGGCGGCCAGCTCACCGACGAAAAGAAGGCGCTGGCCCCCAACGACGACGTGAACAAGAGCCAAAGCTCGAACGACACGTTCCCGACGGCCATGCACATCGCGGCCTACAAAATCCTGACCGAGACGACCATTCCCGGCATCGAGAAGCTGCGCGACGCGCTGAAAGCCAAGTCGAAAGACTTCATGCACATCGTCAAAATCGGCCGCACCCACTTCATGGACGCCACGCCGCTCACGCTGGGCCAGGAGTTTTCGGGCTACGTGTCGCAGCTCGACCACGGCCTGAAGGCCATTAAGAACACGCTGGCCCACCTGAGCGAGCTGGCCCTGGGCGGCACCGCCGTGGGCACGGGCATCAACACGCCCAAAGGCTACTCCGAGAACGTGGCCAAGCACATTGCCGACCTCACCAAGCTGCCCTTCGTCACGGCCGAAAACAAGTTTGAGGCCCTGGCCGCCCACGACGCCATCGTGGAAGCCCACGGCGCCCTCAAAACCGTGGCCGTGAGTTTGATGAAAATTGCCAACGACATCCGCATGCTCAGCTCGGGCCCGCGCGCCGGCATTGGCGAAATTGACATCCCGGACAACGAGCCCGGCTCCAGCATCATGCCCGGCAAGGTGAACCCCACCCAGTGCGAGGCCATGACGATGGTGGCGGCTCAGGTGATGGGCAACGACGTGGCCATCACCGTGGGCGGCTCCATGGGCCACTTCGAGTTGAACGTGTTCAAGCCGGTGATGATTTACAATTTCCTGCACTCGGCCCGCCTCATCGGCGACGTGTGCGTGAGCTTCACCGACAAGTGCGCCGTGGGCATTGAGCCCATCAAGGCCAACATCAAAAAGCACGTCGATTCGTCGCTGATGCTGGTGACGGCCCTCAACCCGCACATCGGCTACTACAAAGCCGCCGAAATTGCCCAAACGGCCCACAAAAACGGCTCCACGCTGAAGGAAACCGCCCTCAAGCTGGGCTACGTGACTGAGGCCGAGTTCGACGAGTGGCTGAAGCCGGAGGAGATGGTGGGCATGTAATTGCGCCGTTTGCAGCTGAATTAATAGAACGTCATGCTGAGCGTAGCCGAAGCATCTCTACCGCGCAACTAATCAGATTTAGTATTGCGGTAGAGATGCTTGGGCTGCGCTCAGCATGACGTTCTTTTTGTCTGTTAAATGCAGCACCTTTTCCCCTTTTCCCAGCATCTTTGCCGCCTCATGGATTTCTCCGCTCCCCTCGTGCTCGAAAACAGCCGCGCCCGCCTGCGCCCGCTGGAAATTGGCGACTTTGAAGCACTCAAAACCGTGGCCTTCGATGCTGACCTGTGGAAATACACCCTCACCCGGGGCGACGATGCGGTGAGCCTGGCCGCCTACATCCGGCAGGCCCTGGAGGCCCGCGCGCAGGGGCTGCGCTACCCCTTTGCCATCATCGACCGGGAAACCGGGCAGCTGGCCGGCAGCACCAGCTACTACAACGTGGTGCCCGCCGACCAGCGCCTGAGCATTGGCTACACCTGGGTGGGCACCGAGTTCCAGCGCTCCGGCCTGAACCGGGCCTGCAAGCACCTGCTGCTGTGCCACGCTTTTGGGCAGCTGGGCTACGAGCGGGTGGAATTGGAAACGGACTCCCGCAACCACAAGTCGCGCACGGCCATGGCCCGCATGGGCGCCACCGAAGAAGGCACCCTGCGCAGCCACCGCCCCACGCAGGGCGGCATCCGGCGCGACACGGTGATTTTCAGCGTCATCCGGCCCGACTGGTCGGAGCTGCGCCAAACCACTTTCCAGCAGTACGAAACCCGTGGCTGAGCCCACTGCTCCTGACCGACTGCGGCCGCCCGACGGCCTGTGGCGCCGGCGTGTGGCCAGCTTCGGCCACGCCTTTCGGGGCGTGGGGTCGGCGCTGCGCTCGGAGGTGCATCTGCGCTTTCACGCCTTCGCGACGGCGGTGGTAATTGGGCTGGGGTTTTACTACGGCATTTCACGGTTGGAGTGGGCACTGGTGGCTATTTCGGTGGCCTGCGTGTGGTCGGCTGAGCTGATGAATACCGCCATTGAGGCCCTCACCGATTTGGCCTCGCCTGAGTACCACGTGCTGGCCGGCAAGGCCAAGGACGTGGCCGCCGGGGCCGTGCTGCTGGCCGCCATTGGGGCGCTGGTGGTGGGCGCGCTGGTGTTTGGGCCGCGGATATTCGGGCATTAACCAACGCCCCGACCTGAACCATTGCCCGCGCGCGGCGTAACCATAGCGGTTTGGCCACTGTTAGCGTCAGCCGTTTATTCCCCTTCGAGCCCATGCGCCTGATTTCCTTTGCCGCTTTGCTGTTGCTAACCGCGGCCTGCGCCTCCCAGCAGGTGAGCGTGACCAACCCCACCACACCGCCCGAAAACGGCCAGGTGAGCGGCCCGGCCACGCCAGCCCCCACCAGCACCAACACCGTAGACCCCGTGCCCGCTCGCGTGGCCGAGTCGGACACCACCGCCCGGCCGCCGTGGCTGAAGGCCCGCATTGCCGAAGTGCTGGCCGAGCGCAAGCGCAACCCCATCACCCGCATCCTGCGTTACGACTACGAGGGCCGGAAGGTGTACTACATCTCGGCGCCCTGCTGCGACCAATTCTCCAACGTGTACGACACGCGCGGCAAGCTCATCTGCCAGCCCGACGGCGGCATCACGGGCAAAGGCGACGGCAAATGCCCGGATTTTGAGAAGCGAAAAACCAACGAAAAACTGGTCTGGCAAGACCCCCGGTAGAGTTAAGAGTTAGGAGCTAGGAAGCGGCTTTATTGCTGCTTGACTTCTGGCTCTTAACTCCTAACTCTTAATTATTAACTGCTCCCATGAATACTTTAGAAAAACTCGGCGCCTTCAATGTGTGGGCCAACGATACCGTCCTTGACCGCCTCGATGAGATTGCCGCTACCGGCCAGGAAATCCCCGCGGTGGTGCTGCGCCTGTTCAGCCACGTACTCAACGCCCAAACCATCTGGATATCCCGCATCAACGGCGTGCCCAGCCCGGTGAAAGTGTGGCAGGAACACGATTTGGCGACGATTCATCGCCTGCATGAGCAGTCGTCGGAGCCGCTGCACCAGCTGATGGTGCACGCCGACGAAACCGAGTTGCAGCGCCTAATTTCGTATACCAACTCGCTGGGCAACAGCTACGACAGCATGGTGCATGACATCCTGACCCACGCCGTGGTGCACGCCAGCTACCACCGCGCCCAGGTGGCCACCCGCCTGCGCGACCACGGCTTCGAGCCCGTCAATTCCGACTTCATCACCTACTGCCGCGAACTGAGCGCGGCGGCCCAGCAAACAGTGCCCAGCTTGTAGCACGCGACGGCGAATTAATTGAATCTTTTGAAAACCCTTCCGGCCCCGGGAGGGTTTTTTAGCTTCATTCATCCGCCAACTTCCTGTTTGCCATGACCGAACTACTGGCCTCTGCCGCCCCGGTGCTATCCGCTGAGCGGCTCAATCAAGCGTATTCCTACGCTGGCTACCGCCAGCTTATCGACGAGCTGATGGCCCGCAACCAAACCACCGGCACCAACCAAACCGAGCAGATTATTCAATACGCCCGCCTGAATATCAAGCGCATGCAGCGCCTCGACAAAACCATTGAGCTGCTGCCCGAACTGCAAAAAGTCCTCAACCAGCTGGACCAGGGCTACGAGTGGCTGATAATCACGGAAGGCTGGTGCGGCGACGCCGCCCAGATTGTGCCCGTGCTGGAAGCCGTAGCCCGCGCCAGCCAGGGCAAAATCAGCACCCGCTACGTGCTGCGCGACGAAAACCTCGACCTTATGGACCGCTACCTCACCAACGGCGGCCGCTCCATCCCCAAGCTCGTGGTGCTGCACACCGACACCCTGACCGAGGCCGCCACCTGGGGCCCGCGCCCGGCGCCCGCGCAGGAGTTGTTCACGCGCCTCAAGCAGGCCGAAGTCCCTTATCAGGAGTTCGTGACGGAGCTGCACGGCTGGTATGCCAAAGACCATACAATCAGCACGCAACGCGAGTTGCTGGCGCTGCTGCAAAGCCTTTAGCAGCGAAGCAGCCGCAAGTGGTCAGCCAACCGCTTGCGGCCTGACCGCCCAATGAATCAGTGTCCACGCCCGGCAGTAAAAAGCCCCAACCTCATCAGAGGCTGGGGCTTTTTGCTATTCAATTCAGGCAATAACTATTGCACGCTCACCGAGCCGAGGTCGGTAATCTGGTCGTTCGTTACGCTCACGCCGGTGCGGGTGGCGTTACGGTAAGGCAGGACCGTCTGAAACTCCACGCGGTAGGTGCCGGCGGGTACGGCGCGAATCAGGAAGCCGCCAGCGGCATCGGCGGTGGTGCTGAGCGTATCGTTGGGCGCCGCCGAGGTGCGGATGGCCAGCACCAGCGGGCGCGCCGCGGCGGGCGTCACCACGCCGCGAATGCCGCCGGCCACGGCCGTGGTCACGGTGCGGATAACGGGCTTGAGGTTGTAGCCGCCGTTGCCTTTGGCCACGATGGACTTGGCCACGTCGAAATCGAGCACGAGTTGGTAGGTCACGTCGCGCACCAGCACGGCGTCAATTTTCAGCTTCAGGCCCGAGGTCTGGCCGCTGGGCGTTTTCAGGGGTACCACCGTGCCGTCACGCAGGGTCAGGGTGTTGTTGTTGCCGAGAATGAGGCGGATTTGCGAGATTTTACCGGCCGGGAAGTCGGCGCTGGTGAGCAGGGCCGAGTTGCCGTTGGTGTAGTCCATCACGTTGTATATGCCCGGTCGGATGAGGCCCAGGTTCTGCCAGCCTTCCTCCTTGTCGTCGTCGCTCACGTGCACCTGCACTTGCTGCACATCGAGGTTTACGGCTTTGTAGTCGCCGGGCGCGTCGGTCAGGCGCACTTCAAACTTCGACATGCCGGCCGATGAATCATCCGATTTAGAGCAGCCAGCCAGGCCCAACAGGGCGGCCGCCGCGAAGGGCAATAGACGGGTAATTTTCATAGCTATGAGCAGTTAGCGTGATAATGGGGCATGAAACGGCCCGGTCAACCAAGTGGTTGCCGGGCCGTGACTCTCAACAATATTGCCAAAACCGTCCCTTATTGGCCCCGTCCAACTACTTCGTTGAATCGGCTGGTTCTATGGGTTTGGGTTTGGGCTTGGGTTTGTTGAAGAGGCTGTTGAAGCCTTTGGAGATTTGCTCTTTGGCCTTATTGGCCGCGTCGATGCGCGCCTGTTTCTTGTCCAACTCGGCTTGGGCGGCGGCTTCCTCGGCCGTCTGGCCGGCCCGGCGGATGCTGTCTTCTTTGCTCACGGCGCGGGGCTTCACGCCCAGCAGGTCAAGGGCCTTTTGCTTGGCCACGTTCTTCACCAGCGTTTTGCCCTGGTCCTTCATGCTGCCGCTGGTGAGCTTCACCACCGGCGCCTTCACGGTGCCGCCAATGTTGAGGCCCAGCGTCACGCGGTCGGTGCCCTGAATGTTTTGCACGCCGGTGAGCTGCGTCAGCTTGCTGCTCATGGCCGAGCCCAGCTTGCCGGTGGGCACGTTCAGGGCCGTGATATAGGAGAGCACACCGGTG
Source organism: Hymenobacter convexus (assembly GCF_030580955.1). Classification (GTDB taxonomy): domain Bacteria; phylum Bacteroidota; class Bacteroidia; order Cytophagales; family Hymenobacteraceae; genus Hymenobacter. Next base: position 235,781 of record NZ_JAUQON010000002.1, read on the forward strand.
AGGCTATTCGAGCCGCCGATGTTCATCTTCACGTCGCCAATGGTCAGGTCGAAGGGCTGCACCACCAGGTTGCCGTTCACGATGTTGGCCTGAATTTTCTTGTCTACCACCAGCAAGGTTTTCAGCTCGGGCAGGGTGGTGAGGCTGGCAATCTTGGTCATCACCTCCGACTGGTTCACGGCCGCCCGCACGATGTCAAACAGGCCTTTGCCGCTCAGCGTGGCCAGGTTGGGCATCATATCGGGGCCCATTTCGCCGCTCACGCTGAAGTTGGTGCCGAACACGCCCTCCACCTGGCTGGCCAGCGGCACCAGCGTCTTGATGGTGTTGAAGGCCGCAAAGGCTTTCTGGAAGTTCAGGTTATCGATGTTCAGCCCGAAGTTGAATTTTGGGTGTGCCAAGTCCTTGCTGCTGTAGCTGCCCGTGGTGCCAAACGAAGCCCCCAGCGTGTTGAACTTGAGGTTTTTGAGCGTGGCCGTCTGGTCGTTCACCGTCACCACGCCTTGGGCGTTGGTCAGCTTCAGGTTGTCGTAGGTCACGTTATCCACGTGGCTGTTCAGCACGAGGTCGAAGAATTTGGGAATCTGCAGCACGCCATTGGCCGCCGCGGGCGCCTTCGCGCCGGTAGCCGTGGGCTTGGCCGATACCTCGTCCACCATCCATTCGTTCACGTTGAAATTGCGCGAGTTCACGGTCATGTTCCCTTTCAGCGACTGCCCCGGCGTGAACAAATAGCCCAGGTAATTGCTGATGGTGCCCGACGCCGCGAAATCGGAGCTACCGGCCGTGCCATTCAGGCTCTGCAGCGCAATCTGGTTGTTGTTGAAGGTGGCCGTGCCGCTGCTGATTTTCACGCCCTGCGGCAAGTCCTTGCTCTTATAAGTCACGTTGTTGGCCTTCACGGTGCCGCTGGCCACCACGTTCTGGTAGCGGCCGGCTTCCACGTCGGCCATGTTGCCTTTGGCGGCAATATCGCCGGCCACGCGGCCCGTTACGGTCATACCCTGCAAGGGGAAAATCTTGGTAATCTTGGTCAAATCCACCGTGCCGCGCACGTTGGTGTCGAACACCGGCTTGTCGATGTTGTGGGCCGTCAGACGTCCTTCCAGTGGCTCGCCCTCCAGCACCATCCTGAACTGCGGCAGGTTGATTTGGGTGTCATTCACCTGGCCGGTGGTGTTCACCACCGTGCCACTCAGGTTGATATTCTCAATCGGAGCCGGGAATTTGGCCGATTTCACGTAGCCATTGGTGAGGCGAATGGCGGCATTCACCACCGGCATCTGCGTCTTCGAGTACACGCCCTTGGCCGTGCCATCCACGAAGAACTGCCCGCGCATATTCAGGTCCTTCACCGGATACACCTTCAGGGCTTCGGCCAAATTCACGTTGGCTTTCACGCGGCCGTCCACCTTCATTGGGTTCAGGCCGTCGATGGCCACGCTGCCGTCCACCGGGTCGGGCCCGAGGTCGAGGTGGAACTGTGGGATGTCCACTTTCACGTCGTTGGTCACGCCCGTGGGGTTGTCCACTTTCATTTTCAGGTTGATGTTCTTGGCCTCGCGCGGCAGGTCGGGGTACTTAAAGCGGCCGTTGCTCACCACCAGGTTCACGCCGTAGCCCGGCAGCTGAGTAGCCGTCTGGGTGCCCTTCGCGTAGCCATCGAAGGCCACCTTGCCGCTGGTTTCAATGTTCTTAAACTTCTCCGTAAATACGCCCGGCACCAGGCTGAGCAGGGTTTTGAAATCCGTTTCCAGCGCCTTGAAGGTGATGTCGTAGGTGATGTCCGTGGCATTGGGCAGCCCGATGGCGCCCGCGAAGCTGAACGGGAAGTCATTGAGCTTAATCTTGTTGTCTTTGAACGTGTAGAGGTTCTTGTTCAAATCCATGTTCAGCGTCACGTCGGCGTCGAGCTGCTTATCGGTCACGTAGGCCACGCCGCCGTAGGTCATGTCGAGGTCGGCCGCCGTGGTTTGCGACTTCATGTCGAACACGTTGCTGGCGAAGTCGCCGCTGCCGCTGTGGTTCACGCCGCGCGCCTCCATGCGGAAGGGCAGGGTCAGGTCCTCGTAGCGCAGGTGGCCGTCGGTCAGCTTCCAGCCCTTGATGGCTAGGCTCACTTGGCTCGTGTCCTGGCCCTTGGCAGCGGCGGCCGAGTCCGAAATCACTACGTCCCAGTTGGCGCGGCCGCTTTTCAGGCGGCGCAAGCTCAGGTCGGGCCGCTCCAGCTCCACGCTGTTAATCTTGATTTCCTCGCCTTTGATAACCGTCATCACATCCAGACCCACGCGCAGGTTGGGCAGGTAGGCCAGCGTGTCGCGGCTGAACGAGTCGAGCCCAATCACACGCAGGTCCTTGATGTCCAACGTCAAATCCGGGAAAGAGTGAAACACGCTCACGCCGATGTTGGCCGGGTCGTACTGCACCTGGGCACGCACACGCTGCGCTATCTGCTTGTCGGCCAAGGCCCGCAACTTGTCTTTAAACAAAAAGGGCGCCGCCACGGCCGCAACCACCAGCACAACCAAAAAAACGACTATCCCCAACAGAATTTTCCGCATGACAGATTTTATAAGTTACTGCGAGCAAAGGTAAAACGGACAGACTACTACGTTTTTTACAATCTGTCCACTACTTAAGCACTCCTCCATTTTTTAAGCCATGGAAGGCTACCGAGCAGCTTACCACTAATTCCTCAACACCCAAAACCCAACTGCAAGTGCCATAAGCCCGCTTACGTGGCTCCGAAATGTTCTGGCCAAGCTTGCGCAATGAAGCAAACCTACTTGAAAACCGCGCACAATTCTCGCCGAAAACCCCTCAATAAAACCCAATTTTATCAATGGGAAAAGTCACAAATTATTAATGATTATTACAAATTTGATTTATGAGGTATATTTGCCTTTGCTAATCCAACCTCTTGTGATGAAACTCTTTTTTACTTCGGTCTTTTTGCTTCAAATGGCCCTGGCTTCTACCGGGCAGGCCCAGGTAACCACCCTGAGTCTGATGGGCAACGTGCAGTCCGAAGACCGGCGGGCACTGTCCGGCGCGGCGGTCACGGTTGTTCACATGCCCTCCGGCGTGCGGCATGCCGCCGCTTCCGATGGCGCTGGCCGGTTCATTATTCCCAACCTTATGGTAGGGGGGCCCTACCTGATACGCGTGGGTGAGGGCGGCTACCGCTCTCAAACCGTTGAAAACATTTTTCTGGAAGCCGGCAAAACCGCAAGTTTTACAGTAGTGCTCAGCAAGATACCGAACGAGGAAAGCAAAGGCCGAAACAACCGCCCCGACGCTACCGCAAGCAACGGCACCACGATGACGCTGGCCAATGAAGCCGTGGTGGGCGGACCAGTACTGATTACGGTGGGTCCCAACAAGCCGCAGTCGGCCGGAGCCACACTCTCGTCTCGGTCAGTGCCGGCTCCCGTGCCCGCCGGTACGGCTCCTATGCTCGCCGGTGCGGCTCCAACTGCCGCCCCAAAGGCCACACCCGGCCCGGCAGCTTCCCCAGCGGCTTATTCGGCGCCGGTGGCAGCCCCCGCGCCGGCCGCTGGGCCTGCGCCCATGTCCGCCGCCGCCACGTCCGCCGCTCCTGCTTACAAGCGCCGCTATCCGGCCCGCCGCACCGGCGCCACGCGGTCCAAAGACCCCATCGTGCCAGGCCATTTCGATGCCAAGAGCGGCAACTACATCTACGAAACGGGTCCGCTCACGACCCTGAAGCTGGCTGGAGGAAAAGTTATATCCGGCGTTGGCGTCAACTCTACCGAAAACAACCTGTATCGCTTTCTGGCTAACCCTCAGATGCAAGTCGACACGATGGACCTGACCAACGGCTGGTACAACTTCGACCGGGTGTTTTTCAACCCCGGCAAGGCGACCCTCACCACTGAATCGCAGGACCAGCTCCGCAACATCGCCACCATTCTGCAGGCTTTCCCCAATGCCCGCATCAAGCTCGGCGGCTATACCGACAGTACCGGCACTTATAAAGTAAACCGCCAGCTCAGCGAGGCCCGCGCCCGCACCGCCTGGGCCAGCCTCGTCGACATGGGCATCAGCCCGAGCCGCATCGACGCCCGCGGCTACGGCCGCAACTACGCCATCGCGCCCAACACTTCTGAAGAAGGCCGTGCCCAAAACCGCCGCCTCAGCGTGAAGGTGCTGCAAAAGTGAGTGGTCGGCGGAGGTAGCCGAGCTACGGCGGGCCGTACCTTCGCCGCGACGGCCGCACTATTTCGGGGGCTGGCCGCGTTACTCCGGTTCTTATGCCCAAGCGTTTTCCTCCGTTGTTTTTGCGCCTCAAGCACTGCCTGGCCACGGGCCTGGTGCTGGGCACGGCGCTGGGCGCGCACGGGCAAGACGTTTTTTTCTCGCAGCCCTTTGCCACGCGCCTGCACACCAATCCCGCCTTCACCGGCCTGGTGGACGATTATAGCGTGACGCTCAGCTACCGCAATCAGCTGCCGCTGGTAGCGGGCTCCTTCGTCACGGCCCAGCTGGCGGCCGACCTGCGCCTCAACCAGCCGGGCCAGCACCACGCCATCGGCCTGCTCATCAACCAGGACCGCAGCGGCGCGGTGGGCTACACCCGCCTCGAAGTGGGCGGCCTCTACGCTTATCACACCCGCATCAAGGAGAAGCTGGCCCTGAGCGGCGGCCTGCGGGCCAGCTACGGCCGCCAGCGCGTCGGATATGACAATTTCGTGTTCGGCGACCAGATTCGGGAAGACGGCAGCGTGGCCGGCCCCTCGGCCGAATCCCTGGATTTTCCGCCCGTCAACTACTTCAGCGTGGGCACCGGCGCGGTGCTTTATAATGACCAGTTCTGGCTCAGCCTCGCCGGGCAGCACCTCAACCAGCCCAGCCTGGGTTTCCGGCAGCAGAGCGAGTTGCCGCTGCTGCTGAGCATGTCGGGAGGCTACAAAATTTTCAAGGTGAAGCCCGGCCCCGGCATCGCCACCCGCGAGGTGAGTTACACGCCCGTAGCCGCTTACACCCGCCAGGGTGGTTCCCAGCGCATCGAAACCGGTGTTTACTTCACGGCCTCGCCCGTGACGCTGGGGGCCGTGTACCGCAATATTTACGTACCGGGCAGCGTTGGGGCGCAGCACTTGCTGGCCGTAGTGGTGGGAGTGCAGGCCGGCGGCCTGCGCCTGGGCTACAGCTACGACGTGGGCCTCAGCCGGCTAAGCTCCGATTTGGGCGGCGCCCACGAACTAACGCTGGCCCTGCGCGCCTTTGACCGATTGGAGAATGCCCATCGCCGCCTAAAAAGAAGAGTTTACCCGGCAGCCCCTTGCCCGGCATTTTAATATTTTGTATTATTGCGTCCTAATTGTCTTAGATAACCCCTCAGCCCCATACTCATTTTAACTTTGTTATGAAATTAACCAATTATCTACGCCTATCCGTGCTTGGCCTGGTAGTGCTGGCGAGCTGCGGGAAGAAAGGCCCGCCCACGGCCCAAAAGCCGGGCAAATATTCCTCTACGACCGGTATTGAATATAATACGGAGAAGGGCATGGCGGTTGCCAACTTCAAGAAAATCCCCGAAGGCCCGGGCCTGGTGTTCATCGAAGGCGGCCGGACCGTCCTCGGTTCGCAGGAAGAAGACGTGACCATGACGCACGACAACATCGAGCGTACGGTGACCATTGCCTCGTTCTACATGGACGAAGCCGAAGTGGCCAACATTCACTGGCTGGAATACCTACACTTCATTCGCACCGACTCGGCCGAAGAGTTTTACCGCTCGGCCCTGCCCGACACCACGGTGTGGGCCCGCGACCTGTCGTTCAACGACCCTTACGTAACTTATTACCTGCGCTATCCCGGTTTCCGCTACTTCCCCGTGGTGGGCGTGAGCTGGCTGCAGGCCGATGACTATTGCTCCTGGCGTACGGCCAAGGTGAACGAGCGTCTGGCAGCGGGCGGCGACGCCAAGCCCGGCATCGGTGGCCTGTTCGGCAAGAAAAAGAAGAAAGACGGTGCGGCCGGTGAAGGCGCTGCGGGTGCTGAAGGCACGGCCGGCACCGCTGGTGCCCTGGCGACCGGCAAGAATTCGACTTCTATCGAAAACGGCAACACACTGCCCAACTACCGCCTCCCCACCGAGGCCGAATGGGAATACGCCGCGCAAGCCCTCGTGGGCACCCAGGAAGTGGGCAACGAGAACCAGGAAGAGAAGCGCATTTACCCCTGGGATGGCAAATCGACCCGCAACGCCTACGGCAAGAAGCAGGGCCAGTTCCTGGCCAACTTCAAGCGCGGCCGCGGCGACTACGCCGGTATTGCCGGCAGCCTGAACGACGGCGCCATGATTACGGAGTACATCTACTCTTACCCGCCGAACGACTACGGCCTGTATAACATGGCCGGCAACGTGAACGAGTGGGTGCAGGACGTGTACCGCCCCCTGTCGTTCCAGGACGTGGAAGACCTGAACCCCTTCCGCCGCAACGGCGTGGGTGACCCCGCCGAGAAGTACGACAAGAAAGGCTACCAGTCGCTGATTGACGACCACGTGCGCGTATACAAAGGCGGTTCGTGGCGCGATGTGGCCTACTGGCTCTCGCCCGGCACCCGCCGCTTCATGGCCGAAGATTCTTCGACGGCAACTATCGGTTTCCGTTGCGCCATGATTAACGCCGGCTCGAACAAGTAAGCCTTCGCTTTGAATAACAAAAAGGCCGCTCCTGATGCAGGAGCGGCCTTTTTGTTTAATTTAGGTATTCTGATTTTATCTGTCCGCGCAGGCAATGGCGGCAATACTGACCTCGGCCGCGCCGGCCGCCAGCAGCACCGCGCCGCAGGCTTCGAGGGTGGCGCCGGTAGTGAGCACATCATCGACGACGAGGACGCGGCGGCCGAGGATGGCGGCCGGGTTTTCCACCTCGAACACGGTGGCCACGTTTTGCCACCGCTCGGCGCGGTTCTTTTTGGTTTGGGTGTTGGTGTTGGCGGTGCGGCGCAGGGCGGTAGGGCTGGCGGGCAGCTGCATGCCGGTGGCCAAGCCGGTGGCGAAGGCGGCGGCCTGGTTGTAGCCGCGCTTGGCGAGCTTCTTGGGGTGCAGGGGCACGGGGATGATGAGGTCGAAATCGGCGGCGAGGCCAGCGGCGTGCAGCTCGGCGCCGTAGAGCTGGCCGAGGGCGGTGCCCACATCGCGCTGGCCTTGGTACTTGAGCTCGTGGAGCAGGTGCTGCACACGGCCGTGGCGCACGAAGCGCAGGTAGCTCAGGGCGTGGCGCACGGGTAGCTTGCCCCAGAAGCGGCGGCCGAGCGGGTTCTGGTCGGGCGGGAGGCGGTGGTAGTCGGTGTAGGGCAGTTCGGCGCGGCAGCCGGTGCAGAGATGGTTTTCGCCCGTCATCAGCGGCTCCTGGCAGGCCAGGCACAGGCGCGGGTAGATGAGGCCCACGAAATCGTCCCACAGGGTGCGGAGCATGGCAGAAGGGGAGGGCGAGGTTTTGGGGAGTAATTTTGGGAGAGCAATGTAGCTAGTTTTGGCTAATGTGCTCAACCAGAACGGTTGTGCTGAACGACCAGCACGGTCATGCTGAGCGGAGCCGAAGCATCTCTACCGCTTCGTTGTTATTCTATTGCTTACTGCTGCGGTAGAGATGCTTCGACTCCGCTCAGCATGACCGTTCTATTTAATTTTCTGTAAATCCATTATGTCTCAAGTAACCGAATTCAACGAGTACCGCCAGCGGATGAACGCCACCATCATGGCGGCCGATAACAAGGTCATCAAGCGGTTTTTCAACCTCGATACCAACACCTACGCGGCCGGCGCGCTCGACGTGAAAACCAAGGAAATGCTGGGCCTGGCCTGCTCCATGGTGCTGCGCTGCGACGACTGCATTAAGTACCACGTGGGCAAGTGCTTCGAGGAAAAGCTCACCGACGAGGAGATTTACGAGGTGTTTGCCATTGCCAACATCATCGGCGGCAGCATCGTCATTCCGCATTTCCGCCGCGCGGTGGAATACTGGGAAATCCTGAAATCGGAAGCCGGCAGCGGCGCCCACGACGGCGCGGCCCTGGCCGCCCACAAGGCCGAACATGACGGCCAGCCCCACGCATGAGCGACGACCTGAACCACCCCGCGCCCGCCGCGCCGCACGAGGACGAAGCCGACTTCGACGCCCGCTGGGAAACGCTGATGCTGGAAATGGAGGCTCGCTTCGGCAAGCGCCCCGACCTTAATGCCCTGCTGCTGCTCATCGGCATTCAGGAGCTCAACCAGGGCCTGACTACTTTCACCAAGGAGCAGAAGCAGGACCTGATGCACATTGCCACCTGCCGGCTTTTCAGCCTCAGTGGGCACTATGAGAAGACGCACGTGGACGAGGACGGCTGGCCGCACTACAAGCTGCTACGGCCCGTACCATTTGCCAATCTGAAAGAGCAGGAGCGCATGCTGAAATGGCACGTGCTGGAGTATTTCAACATCGATTACATGGAGTAGCCGGAGTGCCGAAGTGGCCGCCCGCTACGCTTCGTACCGCCTTCGCTGCCAGCCCCAAAGGCCGCCTCGCACCATGTGTGGGGCGGCCTTTTTTATAGCTTCTGAGCCGATAAGCAGGAAATTAAAATCGGATTAATGCCTCATTAAAAGGGCGTTAATTCGTCTTCACCTTGGTAACAAAGCGAGGGAAACGGGCATTTAAGTCCTGAATTTTGCCGTGCAATTCCTGCGCGGCTACCTGTTCAGTTTCTTTTTTACCGTTTATCAATGGCTTCATACGCTAGTACTTTGCCGCCGCCCACGCCCTGGCAACGACTGACGCGCATGCTCGACACCGAGCGCAAAACGATTCGTCACATCATCTGGTACGCCGTGGTGGCGGGCGTCGTCAGCCTGTCGCTGCCGCTGGGCACGCAGGCGGTTTTCAACCTGGTTTCGACCGGGGCCGTGTTCGGCTCTACCTACCTGCTCATTGCCGTGGTGGTGGGCGGCGTGCTGCTGGCCAGCATCTTGCTCATCGGGCAGCTCACGATGGTGGAGGCCATCGAGCAGCGCATTTTTGCCAAGGCCGCCATTGAGTTTGCCTACCGCCTGCCGCGCATCAAGCCCGAGGCACTGGAAGGTCAGAACCCGCGCGAGTTGGTGAACCGCTTTTTCGACGTCCTCACGGTGCAGAAAGGCCTTACCAAGCTGCTGATTGACCTGGTATTTGCGGGCATGCAAATCCTGTTTGGGGTGCTGGTGCTGGCGTTTTATCATCCCATTTTCATTGCCTTAGGCTTGTTCACCATCATTGCCCTTGTGCTCATTTACGCCGTGAATTACCAGCGGGCGCTGCGCACGAGCATTGCCGAATCGGCCTACAAGTACGAGCTGGTGGACTGGCTGGAGCAGGTGGCCGAGCGCCTGCCCGACATGCGCGCCGACCATACCCAGAGCGACGACGCCCTGACCCGGGCCGACGAGCTGACGGCCAACTACCTGCACGCCCGCAACGCCCACTTTCAGGTGCTAAAGACCTTCTACGGCTACGGCACGGCCTTGCGCACCCTGCTCACGGCCAGCCTGTTGATTGCGGGCACGCTGTTCGTGGTGTCGCGCCAGATGACGCTGGGCCAGTTTGTGGCCGCCGAGGTGCTCATCGTGCAAATCAGTGCTTCGATTGAGAAGCTGATGACGGGCGTGAGCACGATTTTCGATATTCTGACCGGGGTGGAAAAAATGGCCGCCGTTACCGACCTGCCCCTCGACCCTCACCACGCCGCCATCAGTCATGCTTAACCTCTCGAACCAACACGTCGCCGAGGGGGTCTGGGAAAAAGTACCCCGCAAGTCGCGCCCCGAGCTGCTGCGCATCCGGGGCAGCCAGCGGCTGGGTCGCATCCTGCTGGTGGTGGGCGTACTGTTTTTGATTGCGCTGTTTTTGCCTTGGCGGCAGACCATTGCCGGCGCGGGCACGCTCACGGCCCTCACCCCGCAGGACCGCCCCCAGACGGTGCAGAACCAGATTGCGGGCCGCATCGAGCACTGGAACGTGCGCGAGGGCCAACTGGTGCGCAAGGGCGATACGCTCCTGACCATCTCCGAAATCAAGGACGAATACTTCGACCCCAACCTGCCCGAGCGCCTGCGCGAGCAGCTGGCCGCCAAGGAGGCTACCGTGGATGCCTACGGTGCCAAAATTGCCGCCACCGACCAGCAGATTGCCGCCCTGCGCACCACCCTGGAAGTGCAGTTGGAATCGGCCCGCAACAAGGTGGAGCAAGCCGCCAACTACCTCAACATCGACCGCGCCGACCTGGTGGCGGCCCAGAACTTCTACGAAACCACCCGCGCCCGGCTGGCCCGCTACGAGGAAGGCTACAAAAACGGCCTGTTCTCGCTCACCGACATCGAAACCCGCCGCCTCAAGCTGCAGGAAGATTTGGCCAAGGTGACGTCGGCCCGCAACAAGGTGGCCAGCAGCGAGCAGGCCCTAGCCAACGCCCGCATCGAGCTGAGCAACCTGCGCGCCAAGTACGCCCAGGACCTGGCCAAGGCCAATTCCGACCGTAGCACGGCCGTGTCGAGCCGCGCCAGCTCGAAAGGGGAGGTGGCCGCCACGCGCAATAAAATCAGCAACGTGGAGGTGCGCCGCGGCCTCTACGTAGTGCGCGCGCCCCAGACGGGCTACGTGGTGCGGGCCCTCAAAGCCGGCATCGGCGAGACCATCAAGGAGGGCGAATCCATTGCCACGCTGCAACCCGAGGCGCCCTTGCTGGCCGCCGAAATCTACGTGCGGGCCATGGACGTGCCCCTCATTCAGCGCGGGCGGCAGGTGCGGCTGCAGTTCGATGGCTGGCCGGCCATCCAGTTTTCGGGCTGGCCGTCGGCGGCGGTGGGCACGTTCGGCGGCTTCGTGTCGGTGATTGACGTGGTGAGCAGCAGCGGCGGCAAGTACCGCCTGCTGGTGCGCCCCGCCCAGCCCCAGACCGGCGACAAGCCCTGGCCCAAGCAGCTCCGCTTGGGCTCTGGCGTGCAGGGCTGGGTCATTCTGGATTCGGTGCCGGTGTGGTACGAAATCTGGCGGCAGCTTAACGGCTTCCCACCCACCCTGCAAGCCGAACCGGATGACGCGCCGGTGAAGGGGAAATAAAGCGCTGGCGTGCGCCTCACCCCGGCCACTTTCCAGTGGAGAAGGGCCGGGAGTGAAGATTCCGAAAAGAGCAGGACCGGTGTCCCCTCTCCCTGAGGAGAGGGGGTCAGGGGGTGAGGCGCCACGCCCGCGCCGCATGCTAAATTAACAAGAACGACTATCCACAAGATGTCACCTATCAATATCTTAATTATCAAGCGTTTTTCTAACCGATGGCTGCTTTGGATGCTATTCGCGGCCTTCGCTCGCCCGGCCTTGGCCCAGGACCCCAACCTGCCCGCCCGCCGCTCCGGCCTCGAACGCGCCCCGCTGCAAACCACGCAGCTCGACATCATCCGGCCCGGCGACACGGCCAAAGTGTTTTCGCTGCAAAACCTGGCCGATTTGGTGTTTGCCAACCACCCCATCGTGAAGCAGGCGGCCCTGCTGTCGGACGAAGCCCGCAGCCAGGTGCTACAGGCCCGCGGCGGCTTCGACCCCAAGCTGGCCGCCGATTTTAACCGCAAGCAGTTTGGCGGCACCGACTACTACAACGTGTGGGAAAACGAGCTGAAAATCCCCATCTGGCTGGGTGGCATCGACCTCAAAGCCCTTTACGACCGCAACGTGGGCACCTACGTGAATCCCGAGCACCGCACGCCCGTGAACGGCCTGGCCGGCGTGGGCATTTCCGTGCCCATCGGGGCGGGGCTGCTGATTGATGCTCGCCGTAGCACCCTGCGCCAAGCCAAAGCCCTGCAAAACGCCGCCGAGGCCGACCGCGTGAAGCAAATCAACGAAGTATGGCTGCAGGCCGCCAAGGACTACTGGAACTGGTACTACGCCTTCCAGCAGGCCGCCCTCATCCAGGAAGGCGTGGCGCTGGCTGACCGCCGCTTCCAGGGCGCCGCCCGCCGCGCCCAGTTGGGCGACCAGGCCCCCATCGACTCGGTGGAGGCCCAAATCACGGTGCAGGACCGCCAGGTGCAGGCCGAGCAGCTGCGCGTGGACCTGCAAAACGCCCGCCTCATGCTCTCCAACCACCTCTGGACCAAAGACGGCCAACCCACCGAGCTGCCCACCTACGCCGCCCCGCAAGCCCCCGCCCGCGACAGCGTGAGCCGCGAGGAACTGCGCCGCCTCGTTGATTTCGCGGGCACCCAGCACCCCACGCTGCGCAAGCTCGAAGCCAAGCTCCAGCAGCTGAGTATTGAGGAGCGGTACCGCCGCGAGATGCTCAAGCCCAAAGTCAACGTGAGTGGCGCGCTCATCAGCCAGGGCAATTTTTACCGCTCCGAAGTGCCGACTTACTATAATTTCGGGATGGACAACTACAAGGTGGGCGTCGATTTTGCCTTCCCGCTATTTCTACGGGCTGAGCGGGGCAAGCTGCAATACGCCCGCGTTCAGGTGCAGGAAACCACCCTGGAGCGCCAGCAAAGCCAGCGCACCATCGTGACGCAGGTGAATGCCGTGTACAACTCCCTGCAGGCCTACGAGCGCCAGCTGGCCCTGCAGGCCCAAACCATTGCCAACCAGCGGCGCCTACTGCAAGCCGAGCTGCAAAAATTCGAGCTGGGCGAAAGCACCATCTTTCTCATCAACGCCCGCGAAACCAAGCTCATCGACCTGCGCATCAAGCAGGAAAGCCTGCGCGCCAGCTACGAGAAGTCGCGTGCCGAGCTATACTACTACGCCGGCACGCAGGCCGTGGCAGTGACGCGCTAGGGGAGACGCAGAGGTTAAAAAACGAAAACGGGTAAGCAAGAACGTCATGCTTCGGCTGCGCTCAGCATGACGTTCTGCTTTTCATCCGGTTAATTTCGCAGCATGAAAATCGTTTCTTACAACGTCAACGGCCTGCGCTCGGCCATAAGCAAGGGCCTGCTGGACTGGGTGGCCGAAGCCGCACCCGACGTGCTCTGCCTGCAGGAAATCAAAGCCAGCCGTGAGGCCATGGACGTGTCGGGTTTCGAGAAGCTGGGCTACCAGGCCTACCTGCACCCCGCCCAGAAGCCGGGCTACAGCGGCGTAGCCACCTTCACGAAGGTGACGCCGAAGGCCGTCATCCACGGCTGCGGCCAGAGCTGCTACGATGATGAAGGCCGCGTGCTACGGCTCGATTTTGAGGACGTGTCGGTGCTGAACACTTACATGCCCTCGGGCACGAGCGGACCGGAGCGGCAGGCCTTCAAGATTGAGTGGCTGCATTTTTTCCGGGATTACGTGGCCCAGCTGCGAGCCGATGGCAAAACCCCGCCGCTACTCATCGGCGGCGACTTCAACTGCTGCCAGACGGCCATCGACCTGCACAACCCCAAGGCCAACCAGAACAGCCCCGGCTACACGCCCGAGGAGCGGCAGTGGTTCCAAGATTTCCTGAGTGACGGGCTGGTGGATACCTTCCGCCATCACCACGGCGAGGCCACGGGCCATTACTCCTGGTGGAGCTACCGCGCCGGCTCGCGCGGCCGCAACGTGGGCTGGCGCCTCGACCACTGGCTGGCCGATGCGGCCCTGCAACCCCGCCTGACCGGCGCAGGTCTATTGCCCGACGTTGTGCATTCGGACCACTGCCCGGCCTGGGTGGAAGTAATGTAACGCGGACTTTTAGTCCGCGAGTAAGTCGCCTTACAAGGAACTTCGGCTCGCGGACTAAGAGTCCGCGCTACATCATCCGAACCAAGCGCCGCGTCCTGATGTATCTTTCCCGACTAAGACCTGATTTATGGCGGTGATGATAGAGCAAGGCGCTGCGGCGGCCGAGTACCCCGCATTGGCGCGGGTGCGGACGGAGCTGGAGGCCTTCAAACGTAAATTTTACCTCAACCTGCTGGTGCGGGGTGGGCTGGTAGCCGGTGGGATACTGCTGAGCTTTTTCGTGGTATTCAATGGCCTCGAATACTTCCTGTACCTGCCTACGGTGGTGCGGGCAGGGTTGCTGTTCGGCTTCATCGGCCTCACCATCTACAGCTTCATTCGCTGGATTTGGACGCCGCTGGCCGCCCTCACCAACCTGCGCCGGCTGCTAAGCGACGAGCAGGCCGCCCGCCGGGTAGGGGAGCTGTTTCCCGAAGTGCAGGACCGCCTGCTGAACGCCCTGCAGCTGCAAGGTCAGGCCCGTGACAACGCCCTCATCGCCGCCAGCCTAGAGCAGCGCGCCGCCCAAATGGGTGACATTTCCTTCGCCAAAGGCATCGACATTCAGCAGCAGAGCAAGCCGCTGTGGAAGTACGCGGCCATTCCGGCGGCCGTGCTGCTGCTGTTGCTGGCCTTTTATCCCAGCTTTCTGGTGCAGGGCACGGAGCGCATCTGGCACTACAAGCGGGCGTATTCGCCGCCGGCACCGTTTCAGTTTCTGATTAAAAACCCCAAGCTGACAGCTTTCAAAGGCGAAGATTTCACACTGGATGTGGGCGTAGCAGGCAACGCCTTGCCGGCCGATGTGAGCATTGCCTTCGACGAAGGCGAGCGCAAGCTGAGCAAGGTGGCAGGCCGGGGCGACCAGTTCCGATACACCTTCGAGCAGCCGCAGGGCGACGTGACCTTCCAGTTGAAGGGCGCTGGTTTTGCCTCGCCCGAATACCAGCTCACGGTGCTGGAGCGGCCTAATCTGCGCGATTTCAAGGTCAACGTCACCTATCCCGCCTACACGGGCAAGCCGGCCGAAACTATCGAAAACGGTGGTAACCTGACGGTGCCCGAAGGCAGCACGGTGCGCTGGGAATTCGCCACGGCCGCCACTGATGAGCTGTCGCTGGTATTTCAGAACCCGGATGAGACCCTGGCCGCCACCGGCGACGACGGCACCTTCACCGCCACGAGGCGCGTCATGCGTTCGCAGCCCTACCTGCTACGCCTGAAAAACCCGGCCAGCCTCAACCGCGACCCCATTTCCTACCAGCTCACGGCCGTGCCCGACTTGGCCCCCACGCTCACGCTGGAAGCCTTTGCTGATACCGTGACGCGGCGCTATCTGGCGCTGGGCGGCACCGTGCGCGACGACTATGGTTTGACGCGCTTGTCGCTGCACTACGCTCTGCGCCGCGCCGGTCAGGGGCCGAATGCCACACCTGCCCGCCAGGGCAGCACCGCGCTGGGCCTGCCCCGCGAAAGCTCCGGCACCTACGCCTACACCTGGAACCTGAACCCGCTGAACCTGCAGCCTGGCGACCGCCTCGAATACTACGTGGAGGCCTGGGACAACGACGGCGTGCACGGCCCCAAGGCCACCCGCACCCGCCCGGCCGAGTTCCGCCTGCCCAGCCGGCGTGAGCTGAAACAGGAGCTGCAGGCTCAGGCCCAATCCGTGGCCAGCCAGATGAGCCAAGCCGCCAAGCAGAGCGAGAAGCTGGAACGCGAGCTGGCCAAAACCCAGGACAAGCTCAAAACCAAGCGCGACCTAAGCTTCCAGGACCGCAAGCAGCTGGAAAACATGCTGGACCAGAAAAACCAAATGAACCAGCAGATGGAGCAGATGCAGAAGATGTTCGAGCAGCTGCAGCAGAAGCAGGACCAGGCCAACCCTAAAAGCGAGGAGCTGGCCAAGAAAGCCGAGGAGCTGAAAAAGCTGATGGCCGACCTGCTCGACCCTGAAACCAAGAAGCTCTACGACAAACTGAAAAAGCTGCTGGAAGAGCAGAAACAGCCCGACGCCGAGATGCAAAAGCTACTCCAGCAACTCGAAAACAAGGAAGACACCCTGCAAAAGGAGCTTGACCGCGCCCTCGAAATGTTCAAGCAGATGCAGCTGGAACAGAAGGCCGAGGAAACCGCCAATAAGCTGGAGGAACTGGCCAAAGATGAGGAAAAGCTGGCCGAAAAAACTGCCCAAAACGATAAGGAGAACCCCGACAACAAGCTCTCGAACCAAGAGCAAAAGGCCAAGCAGGAGCAGCTGAAGCAGGAGCAGGCCGAAAACCAGAAGGAGTTCGAAGACCTGAAAAAGGACTTGCAGGACCTGAAGCAGATGGACAAGGAGCTCGACAACCAAAACGGCATGGACGAGCAGAAGCCCGAGCAGGAGCAGACCGACCAAGACATGCAGGAAAGCCAGCAGCAGCTCGGCAAAAACCAAAACTCTAAGGCCTCGGCCAAGCAGAAAAGCGCCGCCCAGCGCATGAAAAAGATGGCGCAGAAAATGCGCGACCAGATGAGCGAGGAAGAAAGCGACCAAGCCCAGCAGAACATCGACGACCTGCGCGACATCCTCGAAAACCTACTGACGCTCAGCTTCGACCAGGAAAACCTGATGAAGGATTTCCGCAAGGTCGACCAGTCCGACCCACGCTTCGTGCAACTGGGGCAGACCCAGCGCAAGCTGCGCGACGACGCCAAAATCATCCAGGATTCGCTGTATGCGCTGGCCAAGAAGGAGCCCAAAATCCAGAGCTTCGTGACGCGCGAAGTGGGCGAGATGAACGGCCGCATGGACGAGTCGCTCACCCACATCCAACAGCGCGACTTGGGCCGCGCCACCGCCACCGAGCAGCAGGCCATGACCAGCATGAACAACCTGGCCCTGATGCTGCAGGGCTCCTTGCAACAAATGCAGCAGGAGCAGCAGGCCGGCAAAGGCAACCCCCAGCCGGGCGACGGCAAGCCCGGCAAGGGCAAGAAAAAAGGCAAAGGCCAGGGCCAAGGGCAGGGCAGCAAGCCGGGCCCCGGCAGCATGGGCAAGATGCAGCAGCAGCTCAACGAACAGATTCAGAAGCTTTCGCAGAGCGGCAAGCAGGGCCGGGCCATGAGCGAAGAACTGGCCAAGCTGGCCGCCCAGCAGCAGATGCTACGCCAGGCCATGCAGCAGCTCGACAAGCTGCAACAGGGCCAGGGCAAGCCCGGCGGCGCCCAGCAGGGCCAAGGGGGCCAGGGCGGGCAAGGTCAGCCCGGTCAAAGCCAGAGCAAGAACGGAAAGGACGGCAAAGAAGGCGGCGACCCCACCGGCCAGAACGGCAAAGGCAAGGGCGACCAGGGCGGGGGCGGCACCGGCGAGCTCAAGAAAATGATGGAGCAAACCGAAACTGACCTCGTGAACAAGCGCCTCACCGAAGAAACCATCCTGCGCCAGCAGCAAATCCTTACCCGCCTGCTGGAAGTAGAAAAATCGGCCCGCGAGCGTGACCAGGACACCAAGCGCGAGGCCCAGGCGGCTCAGTATAAACCCCCGGTTTTTCCGCCGGCTTTCGATAAATACAAGGGTACCAAGGAACGCCAGACCGAATTACTACGTAGTACCCCCCCGAACCTAACTCCGTATTACCAGCGCGAGGTGGGTGAGTATTTCCAAAAAATCAAGTAACTGCGCCGTCCAATCCATCCAAAACGGCCGCTGTCTCGTTAACTGTTTAGCAATCTGCCGAAACCCGGTGGTGGCGCCCGGCATAAATTCTTGTGGCGCTTTGCCATTTAAACGACTATTTTTGCCGCCCGCTTAACTTGCCGCCGCTCTTCCTAGTAAACCGCCTTATGAAGCAGGTAAAAATTCAGATTCCGTCGCTCGTCGAAAACATCCGCGTGGTCGAAAGTTTCATCGATAACTCGAAGGATACCTTTCAGATTGAGGACGATATCTACGGCAACATCATGGTGGCCGTGACCGAAGCGGTGAACAACGCCATTCGCCACGGCAACAAGTTCGACAAGGACAAGAACGTCTATCTGTCGCTCTACGTGGAGCCCCAGCAGCTCAAATTCGAAATCGAAGACGAGGGCACGGGCTTTAATTATGACAACCTCGACGACCCCACGGCGCCCGAAAACCTGGAAAATCCCGGTGGCCGCGGCATCTTCCTTATCCGCCACCTGGCCGATGAGGTGGAGTTCAGTAAAGAAGGCCGCCGCGTGCTGCTGACGTTCCAGCTGGCCCCCGCGCCCGCCGACGAACCCTCGACCGCCGACCAAATTGCCGCCTAAAGCTGCCTGACGCCGCATGATGAGCACCCCGCCGGTGGGCCCGCCCCACCACGAAAGTTTCCCCCCCGGCGAGCTCCACCACGAAGCCCCCGGCATCGAATTCATGGTGGAGGACGTGCCCGAGTTCGAGCTGTCCGACGCCGAGGAGCTAATTGGCTGGATTGAGCGCGTAGCGCGGGTGCACGAGCACCGCATCGTGCAGCTCACCTACATCTTTTGCTCCGATGACTACCTGCACCGGCTTAACGTGGAGTACCTCGACCACGACACGCTGACCGACGTCATCACCTTCGATAATTCGGACGACGCCGACATTCTCGAAGGCGACATCTTCATCAGCGTGGAGCGGGTGCGCGAAAATGCCCAGGACCTCGGCATCACCTTCCGTGACGAGTTGCACCGCGTCATGATTCACGGCGTGCTGCACCTCCTCGGCTACCACGACAAAGACCTGCTGAGCCAAACGGCCATGCGCAAAAAAGAAGACGACTGCCTGTCGCTGCGCACTTTTTAGCCCGGCTGTTGTTTGATGATTGAACCACCCGACGCCCGCCTCTAGCGGGCGTTTGGCATATAGGGCTGTAGAGACGCGACACTTCGCGTCTCTTCGTTGTTTCATCTGCGCCGGTTTATTTCGTTCACGCGCCGAGACGCGAAGTGTCGCGTCTCTACATCGTTCTGTCGTCTCCTAGACAACATTTTTCCATGTCTGCTTCCCCTTCCGGCCTGCCCATCATTCGGGGCGATGCCCTGGATTTCTACCTCGCCCAGGGCTACTACCGCATGCAGCAGGAGCTGTTCACCTGCCACTTCGTGCCCTTCGGCAAGCACCTCTACACCGCCCACTGGCTGCGGCTGGACTTGAGTCGCGTGGAGTGGGGCCCGGAGCAGCGCCGGCTGCTGCGCCGCAACGCCCGGTTCGCGGCCACCGTCCGCCAGTTCCGCCTCACCGAGGAATACGAGGAGCTTTACGCCCGCTACCACGCCTCTATCACCTTCGATGCCGCCCCCACCATTGAGGCCGTGCTGCTCGGCGGCGAAGCCCACAATGCCTTCAACACCCAGGTCATCGAACTGCGAGACGGCGACCGCCTGATTGCCGCCGGCATCTTCGACCGCGGCGAGCGCACCCTGGCCGGCATCCTCAATTTCTACGACCCCGAATACCGCCAGTTCAGCCTCGGCAAGTGCCTGCTGCTGCTGAAAACCGACCACGCCCGCCGCCTAGGCCTCGATTACTATTACCCCGGCTACCTGGTGCACGGCTACCCCAAATTCGACTACAAGCTGTTTGCCTGCGCGGCGGCCACCGAGGTTTTTGATAACGTGCGGGGCTACTGGCTGCCGTTTTCCTGGGAGGTTGTCAACGCCCATTCGGCCGAATTGCTGGACGAATGGCTGCCCGAAGACCTGCGCGGCATGGTCGACAAAGTGTAAACAGTTCTGTTTAATCTGAATTTTTAAACCCGCAAGCCGTTTCACGTGAAACTGGCTGCGGGTTTTTGATTTCGTATTTTTGCACCCGATACGGCTGGAACGCTCTGCAGCGCCTTCAGCGTTGAACTGTTTCTATTTCCGCTCATTAAGGCGGCCCCTTATCCTGAATGCACCTTGGCGGGTGCTCCAATTATGTTTCAGCAAGAAGAATACGACGTCATTGTAGTGGGCGCGGGCCACGCCGGCTGCGAAGCCGCCGCCGCCGCCGCCAACCTCGGCTCGAAAGTGCTGCTGGTGACGATGAACATGAACACCATCGCCCAGATGTCGTGCAACCCAGCCATGGGCGGCGTGGCCAAGGGCCAGATTGTGCGCGAAATTGACGCGCTGGGTGGCCAGTCGGGCCTCATCACCGACCAGACCATGATTCAGTTTCGGATGCTGAATCGCTCGAAAGGCCCCGCCATGTGGAGCCCGCGTGCCCAAAGCGACCGCATGCGCTTCGCCGAAGCCTGGCGCCTGACCCTGGAAGGCATCGCCAACGTGGACTTCTGGCAGGAAGCCGTGACCGGCATCGTGGTAGAAAACGACACGGCGGTGGGCGTGAAAACGGCCCTAGGCATCGAGTTCCGGGGCAAGTCAGTGGTGCTGACGAATGGCACGTTCCTGAATGGTCTCATCCACATCGGCGAGAAGAATTTCGGCGGTGGCCGGGCGGCCGAAAAGGGCAGCCGGGGCATCACCGAGCAGTTGGTGGAGCTGGGCTTCGAGGCCGGGCGCATGAAAACCGGCACCCCGCCCCGCGTGGACGGCCGCAGCCTCGACTACTCGAAAATGGAAGCGCAGGGCGGCGACGAGGTGCCCAGCAAATTCTCCTACCTCGACACGCCGCGCCTCACCCAGCAACGTCCCTGCTACATCACCTACACCAACGAGCGGGTACACGACATCCTGCGCGAGGGCTTCGAGAAGTCGCCCATGTTCCAGGGCCGCATTAAGGGCCTGGGGCCGCGCTACTGCCCGAGCGTGGAGGACAAAATCAACCGCTTTGCCGACAAGGACCGCCACCAGATTTTTGTAGAACCGGAAGGTTGGAGCACCGTGGAATGCTACATCAACGGCTTCAGTAGCTCGCTGCCGGAGGATGTGCAGTACCGCGCCCTGCGCGAAATTGCGGGCTTTGAGAACGCCAAGATGTTCCGCCCCGGTTACGCCATCGAGTACGACTTCTTCCCGCCGACCCAGCTTGCGCTCACCCTCGAAACCAAGCTGATTGCGGGGCTGTATTTCGCGGGCCAGATTAACGGCACTACGGGCTACGAGGAAGCCGCCTGCCAGGGCCTGATGGCCGGTATCAACGCGCACAACAAGGTGCACGGCAAGGCGCCTTTCATTCTCAAAAGGAGTGAAGCCTATATCGGCGTGCTCATCGACGACCTGGTGAACAAAGGCACGGACGAGCCCTACCGTATGTTCACGAGTCGCGCCGAGCACCGCATTCTGCTGCGCCAGGATAACGCCGACCTGCGCCTCACGCCGCTGGGCCACGAGCTGGGCCTGGCTTCAGACGAGCGGCTGGAGCGCGTGCGGATGAAGGAAGCCCAGACCGCCGAAATCGGCACGCTGTTCCAGAAATTCGCCATTGAGCCGGCTGAAATCAACCCGCTCATGGTGGAGTTGGGCTCGGCCGAAATCCATGAGAAAACCCGCGCCGTGAACCTGCTGCGCCGCCCCAACGTGGAGCTAGTCGACCTGCGCCGCGCCCTGCCCGCGCTAAATGAAGCCTTGGCCGCTTACGACGCTGAGGCGTTGGAGCAGGCCATTATCAATATCAAGTACGAAACCTACCTGCAGAAGGAGCAGCAGCAGGCCGAGCGCATGCAGGAGCTGGAAAACTTCGTGATTCAGGGCCGGCTCGACTACCGCGCCATGCCGGCCCTCAGCCACGAGGCCCGCGAAAAGCTCCTCAAGATTCAGCCCGAAACCATTGGGCAGGCTTCGCGCATCAGCGGCATCTCGCCGGCCGATGTGTCGGTGCTCATGGTGTATCTGGGACGCTAGGTTGGCTTTCCGAACATCATGCTGAGCGCAGCCGAAGCATCTCTACCGCAACAGTAAATGAATTACGTTGCGCGGTAGAGATGCTTCGGCTGCGCTCAGCTTGACGTTCTTTTTTGCGCTGAAAACAGTCCGTTCCGTTCCCGCCAAAATCTTGCGAACTTTGCCGGGCTACCCCATACGCTGCGCCGCGCTTGTGCCGGCCGGCTTTGCCTTTAGAAGTATCCGTGTCCTACGAACGTTTAGATAATTGCCCGGTTTGCGGCAAAACCGAATTCCGTAACAAACTGGTGGTGGAAGACCGCACGGTAAGCCACGAAAGTTTCGCTATTGTGCAGTGCGCAGGCTGCGGCTTCCAGTTCACCAACCCGCGGCCGAACGAGGCCGAAATCGGCAAATACTACGAGTCGGATGCCTACGTGTCGCACAACAGTGCCGCCCAGGGCTTCGTGAACCAGGCTTACCGGGTGGCGCGGTTTTTCACCATGCGCCGCAAGGTGAGCTTGCTGAACAAGCTGGCCCCGCGCCGGGGCAAGATGCTGGATTACGGCTGCGGCACGGGGCATTTCCTGGCTGCCGCCAAGGCCGCACGCTGGCAGGTGGCCGGCCTGGAACCCAACGCCCGCGCCCGCGAGGAAGCCAGCCAGCGCCTCGGCCAGCCCATCGGGCAGGAGAGCT
Source organism: Hymenobacter convexus (assembly GCF_030580955.1). GTDB lineage: Bacteria > Bacteroidota > Bacteroidia > Cytophagales > Hymenobacteraceae > Hymenobacter. The sequence continues at coordinate 257,956 of NZ_JAUQON010000002.1, forward strand.
TGGCGCAGTTTCAGCCCGGCACTTTTGATGCGATTACGCTCTGGCACGTGCTGGAGCACATCCATACCCTGAATGAGACGCTGGCTCAGCTGGTGGCTTTGCTGAAGCCTGACGGCGTGCTGCTCATTGCCGTGCCCAACGTGGAAAGCCTCGACGCCCAGCACTACCGCGAGCTGTGGGCGGCCTATGACGTGCCGCGCCACCTCTACCACTTCGCGCCCAAAACCATGGCCCAGCTGCTCAAGAAGCACAAGCTGACCATCCGCCAGACGCTGCCCATGCCGCTCGATGCTTACTACGTGAGCATGCTCAGCGAGAAGCACAAGGCCGAGCGCGCCGGCGGCCTGCTCACGGTGCTCAAGGCCGGCTACAAGTCGAATGTGTACGCCGAGGAACACGAGGGCCAGTATTCGAGCTTGCTCTACGTGGCCGGGCGGCGCACCCCGGCCGGCGCCTGATGCATCGGGCGGCGCGCCGGTGGGGGAGGGGCGTGGCGCTGGCCGCGTGCCTGCTGCCGGCCGCCCACGCCCAAACGGTGCCCGCGCCGCCACCCGCGCCCATCGCTTCGCCGCGGCCCGACTCGGTAAAAACTCCGGCGCCGACCTTTGTGGCCGATACCGCCCGCACGGTTACCGTCGTTACCACCGAGCCGAGCGATGCCGTCACGCGCCGCCTGGCCTGGCGCATCGGGGCGGCCATTGTTGTTCTCACGCTTTCCACGCTGCTTCTCTATAATGTCCGTTCGCGTTGAACTGCTGGCTTTGCTGGCGCTGGTTGCCTTGCTTGAAAGCTGCGCCGCCGTGGCCCCGCCCCTGGGCGGCCCGCGCGACCGAATTGCGCCGCGCCGCATTGCCAGCTCGCCCGACAGCGCGGCCCGCAACGTGAAGCAGCAGTTCGTGCGCCTGGAGTTTTCGGAGCCCGTCATCACCAAAGAGCTGAGCAAAAACCTGCTCATCACGCCCCAGCTGGCCGAAGACAACCCCTACAAGCTGCGCGAAGACCGCAACTCCGTGACGCTGCTTTTCGACAAGCCGCTGGACCCGAACACCACCTACAGCTTCAATTTCCGCGAGGGCATCGTGGACATCACTGAAGGCCTGCCGGCCAAAAACGCGGTGGTCAACTTCAGCACCGGCGCCGTTCTCGATTCGGGCCGCGTGACGGGCACCGTCACCGACCTGCTCACCGCCAAGCCCGTGGGCGATGCCAGCATCGGCCTCTACCGCACCATCGACACGGCCGGCGTGCGCCGTGGCCGGCCCTACTACACCGCCCTCACCGACAAGGAAGGCAGATTCAGCCTGGGCTTTTTGAAGGACGGCACTTACAAAATTTACGCCATCGGCGATAAGAACAACAACGGCCGCTACGACGACGGCGAGAAAATTGCCTACCTGCCCGCGCCCATCACCATTGCTGGCCGCACCGGCCAGCCCGTGGCCCTGGTGCTCACCCAGCCCGACCGCCGCCCGCCGCTGCTCACCACCCGCACGCCCAGCCCTACGCAGCTACGCCTGGGGTTCAACGAAGCCCTGCGCACCGCCACGCTGACTTCGCTGGGCGCTGGCCCCAGGCCCGAGGCCTTGGCCGAAGCCACTCAGCTCACCGACCGGGGCCGCACCCTGGTGCTCTTCAAAACGCCGGACGTGGGCGATGGCCGCTACCTCCTCAACATGGCCGACAGCACCGGCAACGTGGGCCACGACACCCTGCAAGTGAAGTTCCCGGTGCCGCCCGCCACGGCCAAAAAAGTAGCCCTGACTGCTCTATACAACGTGGAAGGAAGCCCGCGCAAAGTGTATCCCGAGGGCCAGGTGCGCTTCCAGTTTCTGGTGCCGGTGCGCGTGGCCAGCGACAAGCCGTTCGGCACGCTCATCGAAGATTCGACCAAGCGCCGCCCCCTCCGCCTACCCGCCGACGGCACTCTCAACGCCGACCGCACCGAGCTGACCGTGCGCTTCAACAGCAAGGCCAAAACCCGGCTCGAAATCGTGCTCGACAGCACGGCCATCACCGCCGTCACGGGCCAGAACCTCCGTTTGCGGCCCCTGCGCCTGGGCATCAGCGAGCAGGATGTGTCGACCAGCCTGTCGGGCACCATCACCACAAAGGAGAAGAATTTCGAGCTGCAGCTCCTCGATTCCAAGCTGCAAGTGGTGGCCAGCCTGGCCTCGCCCAAAGGCAAATACCTTTTTTCCGACATCGCGCCCGGCACCTACCGCCTGCGCGTGCTGATTGATGCCGACGGCGACGGCCGCTGGCGCGGCGGCGACCCCAACCTGCTGCTCCCGCCCGAGCCCGTGTACCTCGACCCCAAGCTCCAGCAGGTACGGGCCGGGTTTGATATCGAGGAGCCGCTTTCGTTCTAGCTGCGCCTTTAACTATTTTTTCGAGCCCCGGCCGGGCGGTACCTCTTTGGTTGAGGGCCGCTTGGCCGGGGCTCTGGCGTTGTACCCGTTTCGTGGCAGTTTGCTGATTGGGGCTTGTGCTGGGATTATGCCCGTTTCGAAGTGCTTTTTAAGACTAGGCGAACAGATGTAGAGACGCGACACTTCGCGTCTCGGCGTTGCACTATGCACTGAAGGCACGATTCTGAAGACGCGAAGTGTCGCGTCTCTACATCCCTTCCGTGATATTGCGCCCAAGGCTTTCCCTATCGAATCCACACCTGCCGACAGGCTTTCGTGGATAGCCAAAGCTTGATTCCAGTTACTGAGGGCATTTTTAGGCAATAATCCACCGGTTTTCCACGGGCTTTTCCACAGCGTTTTGGGCTTGTGGGAAATTTCGGGGATAACCTGGGGGAAACATGGGGAGAAGCGGGGGATAAGTGGGGCACAAGTTTTTTTGGTGCTTTCAGCGCCCGCACAGGGCATTTTCCCCGTGGATAACCGTGGATAACTTCCCCAGCCCAGCAGCCCTTCCCACACCACCGTTTTTGGTGGGGATAGCAAAATGTGGAAACCCGGTGGAGATGTTGAAAATTAATCCAACCATCAGTTAATGAGTACTTTATTTTCCACAATGCCGGTGGATATTGCGTGGATAAGGCTCGTGTTTCCCCCATGTTATCCACGCTGGGGATAACCTTCAAGGCTTATCCACTTATCAACGGACCTAATGAGTGGAAACAAAAAGAGTTTTTTAGAAAAAAATTTAATTAAAAAGTAAGATTGGGGAAAAACGCGAGTCAAGCGTTTTTTGGCTCAGGGGCTTTTTCCATTTCAAGTGTTCGTTCCAGCTTGAGGGCTGAGCTTCTAAAAAGCCTGCTTCAAAAAAAAGCTGCCCCGCCGCCGGACTTTAAAAAAGGCGGCTCACGGTTTTTGCGCGAATCCGTATGGGTTATGCACAACGCCCCAACACTTGTCCCCATGCCGTTCGATTACACCCTCGATTTCCATACCGTCGACTTCCGTCAGCACCCCGAACTCTATCGCGTGGGCCGGGGCGAGCAGGGCGTGCTGCTGGTGCAGCCCTACAAGGGCGAAATTTTGCCGCACTGGCGCTTCAAAGACGCTGCCGCGGCTCGGGAGTCGTCGGAGACGATTTACGGCCTGTTTGAAGCTTATTTAAAGGCCCACGATTTTGTGGGAGCCGACATGGCCCGCAAATTCATCCAGATGGGTTTCACCCGGGCCCGGCGCTACGCCAACCACAAAGGCGGCAAGAAATACGATGGCCCCGTGCCCGACGACAAAAAAGGCCAGAGCGGCGCTCACGGCCGCGCCGAGTTGCCCCGCACCACTCACCCCGATGTGGACAAGGTGGAAGCCGCCGCCATATTCAAGCGCAAGTGGGACGAGGCCAAGGCCAACCCGGAATACATCCGACAAAAAGAAGCTTTTGTGGAAAAGTATGGCAAGTAGCCGATTAGTTGTTCGTTGCTAGTTGGCCATTGTCAGAACTTCAAATACCCTGACAACGGCCAACTAGCAACGAACAACTAATCGGCTGCCTACCTTTGCTTACTACCCTTCACCCCAACCGCATGAGCACCACGCAACCCTCCAGCATCGAGGAAAACGAAATTATACTGGGCACCGGCATGGGCCCCCTACGCTTCGGCGCCACCATGGACGAAGTGCGCACCCTGGTGGGCGAGCCCGAGGAAATCGAGGAGTCGGACGACGACGACGATTTCGAGCACCAGGCCTGGAACTACCACGAGGAAGACTACCTGCTGTCGCTCTACTTCGACCGCGAAGACGACTTCCGCCTGAGCTGCATCGAAACCGACAACCCCAGCATGCGCCTCTTCGGCGAAGCCATTTTCGGCCAGAGCCTGGAGCAGGTGAAGGCCCTGATGGCTCGCCACAACCAGCCCACCCCCGAAGTGGAAACCATGGACGAAGGCGCCGTGCGCCTGTCCTACGAAAAGTCGATGATTGACCTGTACTTTGAAGAAGGCGAGCTGCAGTTTGTCAATTTCGGCGTCTTCATCAACGACGATATGGAGGTACAGTGGCCCAAGTAGTAGCGTACTTATCCACATTTATCCGGTTTTTTACTGTGGATAAGTGGACAAGTCACTAAAAACACTAGGGTTATCCCCCAAACTTGGCCTTTTTGTAGCAAGCCCCGGCTTTGCTAAAATGCCGAGCACGAAAAAGGCTGCCCCGTTGAAGGGCAGCCTTTTTCGTGTTTTAGCGAGTAAGGTTCAGCTAGTCCAGCACCGCGCGGAACAGCAGAAAAAGCAGGCCCGAGAGTACCATCGTGACGGGCAGCGTGAGCACCCAGGCCAGGGCGATGTTGCGCACCATGCCGGGGTTGATGTTCTTCACGCCGCGGCTGGCCACCATGCTGCCCGCGATGCTGGAGGTGAGCACGTGCGTAGTGGAGGAAGGCAGGCCGAACTGCGTGCTCACGCCAATCATGGCGGCGGCCACCAGCTCGGAGCTGGCGCCCTGGGCATAACTCAGGTGCTCCTTGCCGATGCGCTCGCCGATGGTTTTCACGATGCGCTGCCAGCCAATCATGGTGCCCACGGCCAGCGAAAGGCTCACCATCAGCAGCACCCACCAGGGGGCGTAGTCGGTGAAGGTTTTCATTTGCTTGGTGGCATCGTCGTAGGTTTTGCGGTCGGCGGTGCTCAGGCTCACTTTCTCGGAGCCGAGGAGCTTTTTGGCGCGGTTGGTGAGCAGCAGCACATCGCGGCGGATTTCGAAGCGCGTTTGCTGCGGCAGCTGCTTGATGTCGGTTTTGCCTTCGAAAATCCGGTCGAGGTCGGCGGTTTCGGCTTGGATTTCGGCCAGGTTTTTTTGGTCGTCGGGGCTGAGCTCGGCGGGGTTGACGCGGCTCATTACGTACTCTACTTTGGTGAGGGACTCGCGCAGGTCGAGCGGGTTTTTGGTTTCATCGAGCGCGAAGCGGAAGGGCACGATGCCAATCAGAATCAGCATTACGAGGCCCACCCCCTTCTGCCCGTCGTTCGAGCCGTGAAAGAAGCTCACCAGCGTGCAGGTGGTGATGAGCAGCAAGCGAATCCAGAGAGGCGGGGGCTTGCGCTTGTGCGGCTCCTTGAAGATGGCCTTGCTAGGCGAAAAGCGCTTGAACAGGAACATCATGCCAATGGTGAGGGCGAAACCCAGCAGCGGGCCCACCAGCAGGGCAATGCCCGTTTCGCCGGCTTTGCTCCAGTTCACGGCCGCCCCGCGCGAACCCGGCAGCAGCGAAAACGCAATGCCCACGCCCAGAATTGACCCAATGAGGGCGTGCGAGCTCGACGCCGGAATGCCGTAGTACCAGGTGCCCACGTTCCAGATAATGGCGGCCAGAATGAGCGCGCCCACCATGGCGATACCGTGGTACACGTTCTGGTCGACCAGCGTTTCGACGGGCAGCAGGTAGATGATGCCCATGGCCACGCCAATACCGCCGGCAAATACGCCGATGAAGTTCCAGAACGCCGACCAGATAACCGCTACCCACGGCCGCAGCGCATTGGTGTAGATAACGGTGGCCACGGCATTGGCCGTGTCGTGAAAGCCATTCACGAACTCAAACGCGCAGGCGGCCAGCAGGCACAGGCCGAGAAGCAGAAGTACGTGAGGTTCTAAACCAAACATAAAAGGCGGTTTTGTGGGAAATTGATTGTAATCATGGGTCAAAGGTAGGGAGGTAGCTTACAGACGCTATGTTACCGAATTGTGACGTGAGCAGTAAGCAGCGTTGAACTGAAACGTCAAGCTGAGCGCAGCCGAAGCATCTCTACCGCAGTAGTAAACCAATCGAATGAAATACGTTGTGCGGTAGAGATGCTTCGGCTGCGCTCAGCTTGACGTTCTTTTACTTGCTTGGTAAAGTGCCGGATTTCGCGCCTTGTACGCGCAAGTTTCGGCTTCCGCCGGACCGGCCTACTTTTGTGGGTATGAACCCAGCATCTGAACCCGCGCAACTCAAGGACATTGTGGCCCACGCCAAGGAATACGGCTTCGTGTTCCAGTCATCGGAAATCTACGACGGCCTGGCCGCCGTGTACGACTACGGCCCCAACGGCGTGGAGCTGAAAAACAACCTCAAGCGCCTCTGGTGGGACGCCATGACCCAACTGCACGGCAACGTGGTAGGCATCGACGCGGCCATTTTCATGGACCCGCGCACTTGGGAAGCCAGCGGCCACATCGCCGGTTTCAACGACCCGCTCATCGATAACCTCGACAGCAAAAAGCGCTACCGCGCCGACGTGTTGCTCGAAGAAAAAGCCGCCGAATACGAAAACGCCGGCAACCCCGCCCGCGGCGCTGCCCTCACCGCCGAGATGGGCCGCCTGCTCACGGCCAACGACCTGGCCGGCGTGCGCCAGCTCATCCTCGACGAGAAAATCGTCTGCCCCATCTCGAAAACCGGCAACTGGACCGAGGTGCGCCAGTTCAACCTGATGTTCTCGACCCAAGGTTCGGCCGTGGACTCGGAAGCGCCGCCCGTGTACCTGCGCCCCGAAACGGCCCAGGGCATTTTTGTCAACTTTCTGAACGTGCAGAAATCGGCCCGCATGAAGATTCCCTTCGGCATTGCCCAAATCGGCAAAGCCTTCCGGAACGAGATTGTGGCCCGGCAGTTCATCTTCCGGATGCGGGAGTTTGAGCAGATGGAGATGCAATTCTTCGTGCGCCCCGGCACCGAAGGCGAGTGGTACGACACCTGGAAAGCCTCGCGCCGCAAGTTCCACGAGGCGCTGGGCCTGCCGGCCGCCAAGCTGCGCTACCACGACCACGACAAGCTGGCCCACTACGCCAAGGCGGCTGTGGATATCGAATACGAATTTCCTTTCGGCTTCAAGGAAATGGAGGGCATCCACTCGCGCGGCGACTTCGACCTGACCCAGCACCAGAACCTGAGCCGCAAAAAGCAGCAGTACTTCGACGCCGACATTGACCCCACCACCGGCAAGGCCTACGGCAACTACGTGCCCTTCGTGGTGGAAACTTCGGTGGGCGCCGACCGCCTGTTCCTGGCCACGCTCTGCAACGCCTACCAGGAAGAAACCATCACGGAAGGCGAGGGCGACACCCAGACCACCAAAACGCGCACCGTGCTGAAGCTGCACCCCGCCGTGGCCCCGGTGAAAGCCGCCATTTTCCCGCTGGTGCGCAAAGACGGCATGCCTGAGAAGGCCCAGGAAATCTTCGACGCGCTGAAGTTCGACTTCCGCCTCGTGCTGGAGGAGCGCGACGCCATCGGCAAGCGCTACACCCGCCAGGACCTCATCGGCACGCCCTTCTGCATCGTGGTGGATGGCCAGACGCTGGAAGACGAAACCGTGACCGTGCGCCACCGCGACTCCCGTGAGCAAACCCGCATGCCCATTTCGGAGCTGCGCAGCTACATCGGCGAGGCGGTGAGCTTCCGCCGGATTTTTGAGCAGCTATAGGCCGTACGGTAGCTAACGCCAGCGAAAAGCCCCGGTCCCGAAGAAATTCGGGGCCGGGGCTTTTTTGTGAGCAGCAATGGCGCAGTATTTGATGAACGTTTGGTGAAGAATAAATCGGGAATAATGGCCCTTAACAGGCAATCCAGCGCCGGATTGCCTGCGAAAGTCATTAGCTACCTCCTTCAATAATCCACACTCCATTTATTTTTTTACTGCATGTCCAAATCTACTTTGGTTGGGCTCCGCATCCGCGGAGCTTTGTTTTTGATGGGAATCGGCGGCCTGGCTCAGGCCGCATCCCGGCCGGCCACCGAGCCGGTAGCGGCTCATCCGCAAACGGTATCGGCCACGCAGGAGCCCGGCGGCCAATTTGTGCAAAACCGCAAGCAGTGGCCCGACCAGGTGCTTTATGCCGTGGACGTGCCCATGGGTAAGCTGTTTTTGGGCAAAAACAAGCTGACCCACGCCCTCTACGACGTGCACCAGGCCGATGAGTTTCAGCACCACGGCGCGCCCGCCAATGCCCGGCTCAAAGCCCACGCCTACTCCGTCACCTTCGACCGGGCCAACCCGAACCCGACCATCGAAACCAGCGGCAAGGTGCCCACGGAGCGCAACTATTTCCTCGGCAACGACCCCAAGCTGTGGGCCACGCACGTGCCCGCCTTCGCGGAGGTGCGCTACGGCCAGCTTTACCCCGGCACCGACCTGCGGGTGTACAGCCAGAAAAACTCGCTGGAATACGACTTTGAGCTGGCGCCCCAGGCCGACCCCGCCCGCATCCGGCTGCGCTACGATGGCGCCGACCGCCTGCGCTTGGCCGAGGATGGCGCCCTGCGCATCACCACTTCGGTGGGCGAGGTGATGGAGCAGCGCCCCTACGCCTACCAGGTGGTGAACGGCCAGCGCAAAGCCGTGCCCTGCCATTTCCAGCTGAAAGGCCAGGTGGTGACCTTTGCGCTGCCCGCGGGCTACGACCACGACCAGCCGTTGGTTATCGACCCGGTGCTGGTGTATTCCACCTACTCGGGCTCGACGGCCAGCAACTACGGCTACACGGCCACCTACGACTCGGTGGGCAATCTGTACGCGGGCGGCGTGGTATTCGCCCAGGGCTTCCCGGTGACCACCGGGGCTTATGACGTGAGTTTCTCGAGCCTTCGCGATATGGGCATTCTCAAGTTTAACCCGACTGCCGCGACGCCCGCCGCCTCGCTGCTGTATGCTACCTACATCGGGGGCACGGGCACCGACCACCCCCACAGCATGATTGTGGACCACGCCGGCAACCTGGTCATTCTGGGCTCTACGGATGCCAATTCGTTTCCTACCACCAGCGGCGCCTACGACGTTTCTCACAACGGCGGGACCGATATTGTGCTCTGCAAGCTCAACAACAGCGGCAGTACCCTAATGGCTTCCACATTCATCGGCGGCAGCGCTGGCGATGGCCAAACCATTGGCACGCTGCAAAAAAACTACGGCGACAACTACCGGGGCGACGTGCAGGTCGACGCCCAAAACAACGTGTATTTCACGTCCGTGACCCAATCCAGCACCTTTCCGGTGGTGGGGGGCTTCCAAACCACGTTTGGGGGCGCCAGCGATGCCGTGGTGGGCAAGCTGAACACCACGCTCAGCACTTTGCAGTGGAGCTCGTTTCTGGGCGGCACGGGCGATGAGTCGGGCTTTTCGCTGCAGGTCGACAGCGTGCGTAATGTGTTTGTGAGCGGCGGCAGCACCAGCACCACCCTGTCCGGCACGGTCGGCAGCGCCGGACCCAGCACCCACGGCGGCACCGAAGGCTTTGTGGCCTACATTGCGGCCAGCGGCAACACGCTGCGGCGCACGGCCTATCTGGGCACGTCGGGCTACGACCAGGCGTATTTCGTGCAAATTGACCGCGCCGGCGCCGTTTATGTCCTGGGCCAAACCGATGGCACCTACCCGGTGACTGCCGGCAAGTATTCGGTCACGAATTCGCGCCTGTTTATTCACAAGCTGAACCACGACCTGACCACCTCGCTGTTTTCGACGCGGGTGGGGGCACCGGCTACCACTGGCGTCAATTTTTCGCCCACGGCTTTTCTGGTCGATAACTGCGGCCAGCTACTGTTGTCGGCCTGGGGCGGCTCGTTCAGTCTGGGGTCCATTACGGGGGCACCCACTACGCCCGGCGCCATTCTGTCCACGCCCACGGGCGGGTCGTTCTACCTCATGCAGCTGGCCGCCGATGCCACCAGCCTGGTGTACGGGTCGTATTTCGGCACCAGCTCCCCCCACGTTGATGGCGGCACTTCGCGCTTCGACAAGCGCGGCATCATCTACCAGTCGATGTGCGTGAACGGCGGCCTCACCACCACGCCCAACGCGTATTCGGCCACCAACCGCGGCGGCTACAACAACGCGGCCTTCAAGATGGATATTCTGCAGCTGCAGGCCTCTTTTGTGCAGTCGACCACGCCTACCGGACCGAATATTCGCCGGGGCTGTGCGCCCCTGCTGGTGTATTTCCGCCCGGCCAGCCAGGCCGGCACCAACCTCAACTGGCAGTTCGGCGACGGCGGCACTTCTACCCAAACCACCGGGGTGAGCCACCTCTACAGCACGCCGGGCCGCTACGTGGTGCACCTCACGGTGCTGGACCCCAACGCTTGCCTGCAAAACCGCACCGCCACCGACACCGTCGAGGTATACGCCGTGCCCACCTTTCAGCCCAGCGCCGACCGCACCATATGCCGGGGCACCTCGACTACGCTCACGGCCGGCCCATCCGTGGCGGGCATCACCTACGCCTGGAGCCCGGCTACGGGCCTAAGCAGCGCCACTGGCGCCACCGTCACGGCCACGCCCACCGCTACCACAACATATTACCTGACAGCTACTTCGCTAGGTGGCTGCTCGGTGCGCGATACGGTGGTGGTGCGGGTGCGTCCGGACCTGCAGGTGGCCTTCACGCCGCTGGCCACGGCTACGGGCACGGCGGCCGTGCGCGCGGGCTGCGCGCCGCTGAACCTATTCTTCCGCCGCGACACGCCGCAGGCCGGCACCAGCCTGCAGTGGAACTTCGGCGACGGCACCACCTCGGCCCAGGCCGGCGTGGTGAGCCACGTCTTTGCCAACCCCGGCCGCTACGCCGTGCGCCTGACCGTGAACGACACTTCGGCCTGCCCCGTCACCCGCACCGTGACCGACACTGTGACGGTATATGCCGTGCCGACTGCTCTGGCTGGCGTCAACCGCACCATTTGCGAAGGCACCTCCACTACACTCACGGCTGGCAATGCCGGAGTGGCGGGTACCACTTTCCGGTGGGCTCCGGCCACAGGCCTGAGCAGCGCCAGCGGCGCCACCGTCACGGCCACGCCGACCGTTACTACTACCTACACGCTCACGGCCACCGGGCCCGGTGGTTGCACCAGCCAGTCGACGGTGCTGGTGCGGGTGCGCCCGGCCTTGCAGGTGGCCTTCACGCCGCTGGCCACGGCTACGGGCACGGCGGCCGTGCGCGCGGGCTGCGCGCCGCTGAACCTATTCTTCCGCCGCGACACGCCGCAGGCCGGCACCAGCCTGCAGTGGAGCTTCGGCGACGGCACCACCTCGGCCCAGGCCGGCGTGGTGAGCCACGTCTTTGCCAACCCCGGCCGCTACGCCGTGCGCCTGACCGTGAACGACACTTCGGCCTGCCCCGTCACCCGTACCGTGATTGATACGGTGACCGTGTACGCCGTGCCAGTGGCCCTGGCCGGCGCCAACCAGGCCATCTGTTTGGGAGCATCGGCGCAGCTGGCCGCTGGCAATGCCGGAGTGCCGGGCACTACGTTCCGCTGGTCGCCAGCCGCGGGCCTGAGCACCACCACCGGGGCCCGCGTCACGGCCACGCCGGTCAGCACCACCACCTACACGCTCACGGCCACCGGGCCCGGCGGTTGCACCAGCCAGTCGTCGGTGGTGGTGCAGGTGAATCCGCAGCCTGTGGCCGCGCCGGGAGCTGATGTGCGGGAGGTCTTTACGGGGACGCCCCTAGCCTTTACCAACGCCAGCACCAGCGCCACCGATTACCTATGGAGCTTCGGCGATGGGCAAACGAGCACCGCCGCCACGCCTACGCATGCCTACGAGCAGCCCGGCGATTATCAGGTGCGGCTGTTGGCCAAAGCCGGCACCACCGGCTGCACCGATGAGAAAACGCTGACCATTGTGGCTCGGAAATATGAGCTGCCCAACGTCATTACCCCCAACAATGACGGCAAAAACGACACATTCAAGCCTTTCGTGAGCTTCGCTCCGGTTGATGTGAAAATCTACAACCGTTGGGGCCGGCAGGTGTACGAAAAGACCAATTACGTGAATGGCTGGGGCGACGAAAACACCCCCAACGGCATTTACTATTTCCTGCTGAGCGGTGCCAACGGCGCGCAGTGGAAAGGCTGGCTGGAAGTCGTGCATTAGCCTTGAATTGCCGAACCGCTTCGGCGCAGAAAAGTGAAAAACCTCCCGGCCAGCGCCGGGAGGTTTTTTTGTAAATCCGCGCCCGCGCCGCCCTTGCGTAACTTTGCCTCTTAAGCAGGATTTTATGTGGGAAAAGCTCGCCGTCTTCATCATCCGTTTCCGTCTCTCGCTGGTCGCAATACTAGCCGTCATCACCGTCTTCATGGCCTACAAAGCCAAGGACGTGGAAATGACCTACGACTTCGCCCAGGTGGTGAGCGAGAAGGACCCGGACATGCTCTATTTCAAGCAGTTCAAGCGGACCTTCGGGGAAGACGGCAACGTGCTGGTTATCGGCCTGCAGGACAGCTCCATCTACAAGCTGGGTAATTTCAACGAGTTCCGGCAGCTGACCGATACCCTGGCCAAAGTGCAGGGCGTGAACGGCGTGCTCAGCGTGAGCAAGCTACTCAACATCACGAAGGACACGGCCAGCAACAGCTTTAAAGCGGCTCCCATTTTCAAGAACCCACCGCGCAGCCAAAAAGAACTCGACAGCCTGATGCGCGTGGTAAACAGCGTGGAGTTTTACAAAGGCCAGCTCATCAGCCCGAATACTGGGGCTACGCTGCTGGCCCTCACGATGGACCCGAAATTCCTGAATTCATCGAAGAGGCAGGCGGTGATGAACAACATTCTGGGCTTTGCGGCGCAGTTTGAGAAGAAAACGAGCATTAAGCTGCACTACGCCGGCCTGCCCTACGTGCGCTCCACGATGACGAGCAAGGTGGCCGGGGAGATGAAATTCTTCACCATCTTGGCCATGATTGTGACCGGGATTACGCTGCTGGTGTTCTTCCGGACGTGGTCGGCGGTGGTATTTCCGCTCATTGTGGTGGGCGTTACCGTTATCTGGTGCATCGGCTCGATTGTGCTGCTGGGCTTTAAAATCAACTTGTTGACTGGTCTGATTCCTAGCATCATTATCGTCATCGGCATTCCGAACTGCACCTACCTGCTCTCGCGCTACCACTACGACTACCGAAAATCGGGCAATCAGATGCTGGCCATGACGCGGGTCATCCGCAAAATCGGCCTCGTGACTTTGATGAACAACACGACCACCGCAGTGGGCTTCATCGTGTTTGCCTTCACGGATATCGCCATTCTCTACCAGTTTGGTCTGGTAGCGACTATTAACATTTTTGCGGCCTTCATCATCAGCTTCATCCTGATTCCGGCCGCCTTCACCTACCTGCCGCCACCCACGCCCAAGCAGCTGGAGCACCTTGATGCCGCGCCCCTCACCAAGCTGCTGGAGTTCTTCGACCACCTCGTGCTCGACCGTCGGCCCACCGTCTATATCGCCGCGTTGGTGCTGGTAGCGGGCGCCGCCATCGGCATCTCGCGCATCGAAGCCGTGTCGTACATGGTGGATGACTTGCCCAAGAAAAGCTCCGTAAACTCCGACCTGGCCTTTTTCGAAAGCCACTTCAACGGCGTAATGCCGCTGGAATTCGAAGTTGATACCCACAAGAAAAAGGGCCTATTCAAACTGAAAAACCTGGAGAAAATCGACCAGTTCGAGAAGTACCTGCGGACGCAGCCGGAACTGTCGCCGCCCGTCAGCCTCGTTACCTTCCTCAAGGCCAGCACTCAGGCATTCTACAACGGCAACCCGTCGTTTTACCGCCTGCCCGATAATTCGGAAAAGAACTTCATTCTGAGTGCCTTGGCTAACTCGGGCGGCTCCGCTGGCGGGGCGGGCATGAACAGCAAGCTGCTACATTCCTTCATGGACAGCACCAGCCAGAAGGCCCGTATCAGCCTGAAAATCGCTGACATCGGCTCCCAGAACCTGGACACGCTGATGAACACGAAAATCATCCCGGAGATGAATCGCATCTTCAAAGGCACGGGCATGGACATTCGCCCCACGGGCACGACCATTATCTTCACCAAGGGCAACGAATACGTCATTCACACCCTTCGCGACAGCCTTTTTATGGCCTTCGGGTTGGTGGGTCTGGTGGTACTCATCCTGTTCCGTTCGTTCAAAACGGTGCTTTTTGCGCTTATCCCCAATGCTGTCACGCTGATTCTCACGGCCGGCATCATGGGCTATTTCAACATCGCGCTCAAGCCCAGCACGGCCCTGATTTTCGTGATTGCGCTGGGGATTGATGGGGATAACTCCATCCATCTGCTGGCCAAATTCCGCCAGGAAATGGCGCTGAACGGCGGCCGGGTGCGCGAAGCCGTATCCGTGACGCTGAGCGAGGCGGGTACTAGCATGATATACACGAGCATCGTGTTGTTCGTGGGTTTCAGCATCTTCGCCTTCAGCGAATTTGGCGGTACCAAGGCACTGGGAATGCTAATGTCGGCGTCGCTGTTGATAACCAACTTCTCCAACCTGATACTGCTGCCTTCGCTGCTCGTGACATTTGAGCACGGCAAGGGCGACACGGATACCAACGCCCTCATCCGCCACTACGACGAGTCGTATCACGAGGAGGACGATGATGCCGACCTGAACCTGAAAGAAATGCACAAAGCCTCTGACTACGAAGGCGATTACTCGATTTAACTCAACTAGCGGACTCCTAAAGAACGTCAAATAAGGAACGTCATGCTGAGCGGAGCCGAAGCATCTCTACCGCGCAACTAATCCCGACGAGTGGGTTTACTATTGCGGTAGAGATGCTTCGGCTACGCTCAGCATGACGTTCTAAAGAATTGATAATAACCCAATTCATGAAATACCCCGAATACAAGCAGCCGCTCAACTACGGCCAGCTCGGCGAGGACATCCTCGCTTGGTGGAAGGAGCACGGCATCTTTGAAAAGAGCGTGAGCAGCCGGGAAGGCCAGCCCACGTTCGTGTTTTACGAAGGCCCCCCGTCGGCCAACGGCGCGCCCGGCATCCACCACGTGATGGCGCGCACGGTGAAGGACATTTTCGGCCGCTATCAGACGCTGCTGGGCAAGCAAGTGCCCCGCAAAGGCGGCTGGGACACCCACGGCCTGCCCATCGAGCTGCAGGTGGAGAAGGAGCTGGGCATCACGAAGGAGGACATCGGCAAGAAAATCAGCGTGGAGGACTACAACCAGCGCTGCAAGGAAACCGTCATGCGCTTCAAGGCGCAGTGGGACGACCTGACCGAGAAAATGGGCTACTGGGTCGACCTCAACGACCCCTACGTGACCTTCGAGCCGGAGTACATCGAAAGCTGCTGGGCGCTGCTCAAGAAGCTCTACGACAAAGGCTTGCTCTACAAGGGATACACCATCCAGCCGTACTCGCCGGCCGCTGGCACCGGCCTCTCGTCGCACGAGCTGAACCAGCCTGGCACCTACAAGGACGTGAAGGACACGACTGTGGTGGCGCAGTTCAAGGTGAAGCGGGATGAGAAGTCGGAGAAGCTTTTTGCCGGAATCACTGAACCTATTGGGGCTGAAGTTCCAATGGGCAGCTATGAAGTTAGAAATGCCGATGGCACCACAACCAAGACCGATACCACTGGAATTGGCTCAACAGGTGTTTACATCCTAGCTTGGACAACTACGCCTTGGACTCTGCCCGCTAATACTGGATTAGCAGTAGGCAAGAATATTCCCTACGTTGTTGTTGATACTTACAATCAATACACTAACCTGCCAGTTCGGGTGGTATTGGCGAAGGCGCTGCTGAGTAAATACTTCAGTGCGGTTATGCCACTTGACCAGATTACAGCTGGTAGCAAAGGCCCTATCGTAACCAGTGGGCCGATGGGTCAAACAGACAAAAAAGGTCTGCTTATCTGGTGGGAGGTTGTTGCCGAATTCACCGGCGCTGACCTCATCGACATCAAGTACGAGCGGCTGTTCGATTTCACGCCGTTTGAAGGCGAGGAGCGGGCTTTCCGCGTCATCAATGGCGATTTCGTGACCACGGAGGACGGCACGGGCATCGTGCACATCTCGCCCACGTTTGGCGCCGATGACTTCCGGGCCGCGCAGCTGGCCGACATCCCGGCGCTGATGGTGCCGGATGCCGAAGGCACGCTCGGCCCCATCGTGGACCGGACGGGCCGCTACGTGCCCCAAATGGGCGAATTTGCGGGCCGCTGGGTGAAAAACTACGACGGCCACGACGAAACCGGCGCCGACTATAAAACGCTGGACGAGAGCATCGTTATCAAGATGAAGGGCGACGGCACGGCCTTCAAAGTGGAGAAGTACGAGCACACCTACCCGCACTGCTGGCGCACCGACAAGCCCGTGCTCTACTACCCGCTCGATTCCTGGTTCATCAAGACCACGGCGGTGAAGGACCGGCTCATCGAGCTCAACAAAACCATCAACTGGAAGCCCGAAAGCACCGGCACCGGCCGCTTCGGCAACTGGCTGGAGAACCTGGTAGACTGGAACTTAAGCCGCTCGCGCTACTGGGGCACGCCGCTGCCCATCTGGCGCACCCAGGACCGCACGGAGGAAATCTGCATCGGCAGCATCGCCGAGCTGAAGGCGGAGATTGACAAGGCCGTGGCGGCCGAAATCATGACCCACAACCCCTACGCCAACGGCGAAAAAGTGGACCTGCACCGGCCCTACGTCGACGATATTTTCCTTGTCTCGCCCACCGGCCAGCCCATGTACCGCGAGCCCGACCTCATCGACGTGTGGTTCGACAGCGGCGCCATGCCCTACGCGCAGTGGCACTATCCGCTTGAAAACGAGGGCCAATTCCACAAGAATTTCCCCGCCGATTTCATTGCCGAAGGCGTAGACCAAACGCGCGGCTGGTTCTTCACGCTGCACGCCCTGGCCGTGATGCTGGAAGATTCGGTGGCCTTCAAAAACGTGATTGCCAACGGCTTGGTGCTCGCCAAAGACGGCCAGAAGATGAGCAAGCGCCTCGGCAACGCGGTCGACCCGTTTGCCACCATCAAGCAGTTCGGCCCAGATGCCACCCGCTGGTACCTCATCGCCAACGCGCCACCGTGGGACAACCTCAAGTTTGACCCGGCAGGAGTGACCGAAGTGCAGCGCCGCTTCTTCGGCACGCTCTTCAATACGTACTCGTTCTATGCGCTTTACGCGAATCTGGACGAGTTTCAGACCAGCGAATTCGACCGCGTGCCGCACGCCGAATTGAGCGAGCTGGACCGCTGGGTGCTGAGCAAATTGCAGTCGCTGATTGTGGAAGCGCGCGGGCACCTCGACAATTACGACCCCACGAAGGCCGCCCGCGCCATCCAGGATTTCGTGACCGACCAGCTCTCGAACTGGTACGTGCGCCTCTCGCGCCGCCGTTTCTGGAAAGGCGAACTCACTCAGGATAAGCGCGCTGCCTTCGAGACCCTGCAGGAATGCCTGGTGGTGGTGGCGCAGCTGATGTCGCCCATCGCGCCCTTCTTCGGCGAGTGGCTGTATAAGAACATGACCGACGGCATGCGCGCCGAGGCCGTGGCCAAAAACACGCCCCTGGCTCCCGAATCGGTGCACCTCACGCTGCTGGTGGAAGCCGACACGGCCCGCATCGACCCGAAGCTGGAGGAGCGCATGGAGCTGGCCCAGCGCATCAGCTCGCTGGCCCACTCGCTGCGCAAAAAGTCGGTGCTGAAGGTGCGCCAGCCCCTGCAGCGCATCCTGGTGCCGGTGCTGAACGACTCGACCAAGGAGCAAGTCGGCCTCGTGGAGGACCTGATTTGCGCCGAAATCAACGTGAAGCACATCGAATTTCTCGACGACGAGAGCGAAAGCGGCGTGCTGGTGAAGTCGGTGAAGCCCAATTTCAAGCGTCTCGGCCAGCAATACGGCCCGCGCCTGAAGGCCGTGGGCGCCCGCATTCAGCAGATGACGGCGGCCGAAATCTCGAAGCTGGAGAAGGAGGGAAGCCTCGCCGTGGAGGTCGATGGCCAGCCCATCACCCTGGCCCCCGACGATGTGGAAATCCGCACCGACGACCTGCCCGGCTGGCTCGTGGCCACCGACGGCCCCCTCACCGTGGCCCTCGACGTGACCCTGACCGACGAGCTGCGCCAGGAAGGCCTCGCCCGCGAGCTGGTGAACCGCCTCCAGAACCTGCGCAAAGACTCGGGCCTGGAAGTGCAGGACAAAATCCGCGTCACTTTGGCAGATGCACAGCCCGAGCTCACGGCCGCCGTGGCCGCGTTCGGCGACTACATCCGCACCGAAACGCAAGCCCTCACGCTCGACTTCGCGGCCGATGTGAACGGCGGCTCGGTGCTCGAATTTGATGACTACTCCGTGCCGGTGCATTTGGAAGTCGCAACTAGCTGATGCTGAAGGACTCGCCGGGAGGTGAAATCCCCGGCGAGTCCTCGGCCGCACAAACACTCAATAAGCTCGTCTTTGGTCGTACAAAACCTCAGACAATCAGTTGTAAAAGGTACAAAAGGACGGTAATAAAACAGGCCGTCGCTCCCGCCACTTTTGGCCCCGTCTGAATGCATCCAACGCTCACCACTCGCCAGCAAAACGCGGCTAAATTCTTCCTGCTGGCGCTGTTCGTCATTGCCATCGACCAACTCTCGAAGTGGGCCGTGCATACCTACATGCAGCCCGGCATGGCGGGCGAAATCCCGCTCATCGGCCACTGGGCCAAGCTGCACTACACGCTGAACCCCGGCATGGCCTTCGGCGCCGAGCTGCCCGCGCCGTATGGGAAGCTGGTGCTCAGCGGGTTTCGTCTGCTGGCCGTGTTTGGCCTGAGCTACTACATTATCCGCCTCTGCAAGCAGCGCGCCGCCGGCGGCTACATCGCCTGCATGGCCCTCATCCTCGGCGGCGCCGTGGGCAACCTGATTGACTCGGTTTTCTACGGCGTCATCTACGACAACGCGCCGTTTGGCTCGCCCACGCGCTGGTTCTACGGCCAGGTCATCGACATGCTCTACGTCGACATCTACGAAGGCTTCCTGCCCCAAAACTGGCCGCTGCTAGGAGGGAAGTACGTCTCGCTCTGGCCCATTTTCAACATCGCCGATTCCTCCATTTTCATCGGCGTAGCGTTGATTCTGCTCAATCAGAGCCGTTTTTTCAAGCAGGAAGAGCCCGTGGCTGTGACTGAGAAACACAGCGAGCCGCTGGTAGCTCCTGACTCGGAGAACCTGGGGTAGCGGCGCATCCTTGCACGAAAAGGAACGTCATGCAGAGCGCAGCGAAGCATCTCGCGTGTGGTAGTAACTCAATCGAATGGATTACTTCGGCACGCGAGATGCTTCGCTACGCTCTGCATGACGTTCTTTTGTGTTCTTTTTGCCCGCCAATCCCGCCCCCGGGCACCCTTCTAAATGCACCCAACGCTCACCACCCGCCAGCATTCTGCGGCTAAATTCTTCCTGCTGGCCCTGTTCATCATCGCCATCGACCAACTCTCGAAGTATTTGGTGCACAGCTACATGCAGCTCGGTTCGGCCGGCGAAATCCCGATTTTCGGCCAGTGGGCCAAACTCACTTACACGCTGAACCCCGGCATGGCCTTCGGGGCCGAACTGCCCGCGCCTTACGGCAAGCTGGTGCTCACCGGCTTCCGCATGCTGGCCGTGGGCGGGCTGATTTACTACATTATTCGCCTCTGCCGCCAGCGCGTGGCGGCCGGCTACATCGCCTGCATGGCCCTCATCCTCGGCGGCGCGGTCGGCAACCTGATTGACTCGATTTTTTACGGAATTATCTACAATAATGCCCCTGTAGGCTCGCCCACGCGCTGGTTTTACGGCCAGGTCATCGACATGATTTTCGTGCCGCTGTACGTGGGTTATTTCCCCAAATCCTGGCCCCTCATCGGCGGCTCGTACAGCAACGGTTTTCCCATCTTCAACATCGCCGACTCGTCCATCTTCATCGGCGTCGCCTTGATTCTGCTCAACCAAAGCCGCTTTTTCAACGAATCGCAGCCCGCAGCCGCTCCCAACGAGCCCCAGCCCCCAGTCGCTGCCGATGCTGAGAAGCTGGTGTAGTAGGGGAGAGGCCGGGGTATTGGCCGGTAATCGTAGAACGGTCATGCTGAGCGAAGTCGAAGCATCTCTACCGCTTCGCTGAGCTTTTACGCGTTATTATGGAACATCTACAAGCCTTCATCGAGTCATTTATTGCCAAGCGCTACAGAGACAAGTGGCTGCATAATGTTGCGCGTGCCAAGCCAAAGGATAACCTAGTCCGTGGCATGGATGCGCTTTACCGCGAACTAGACGAACGATATTGCGAGCAATTACCCAAGGGCAATCAGCAGCAGGAGATTTCATTCGTGCTGAAAGCTATTGCTGAATACAAACTGACGACGTGCTACGTATTGTCGTCCTACGAACCATTCAACCAGAAAACGATGCCCATTGGTGAGGCTCTGAGTGAAATCGTTGGCAGTAGCAGCACGACTATTATCTCGTTCCTGCCTGGTAAAGTGGCGTACTTTGAGGGCCACTCGATTGGTGACCGATACTTGTGCATCAAAAAGACGCCTAGCTACTAAATCAATTCCAGTATCATTTCTAGCCCCGTGCCCAACCCGCTGCTCACCGTTTCCAACCTCACCATTGACTTCTCCAGCCACCGCGGCGACGTGCGGGCCGTGGACAACGTGTCGTTTGAGCTGCACCGGGGCGAAACGCTGGCCATTGTGGGCGAGTCCGGCTCGGGCAAATCCGTGACGTCGCTGGCGCTGCTGGGGCTGATTCCTATGCCGCCCGGCCGCATTGCCAGCGGCCAGGCCATCTTCCAGTCCGAAAAGCTGGGCCAGACCGACCTGCTGAAGCTCTCCGAAACCGACCTGCGCCAGGTGCGCGGCAATGACATCGGCATGATTTTCCAGGAGCCGATGACCTCGCTGAACCCCGTGTACACCTGCGGCAGCCAAGTGGTGGAAGCCCTGCGCCTCCACACCGACCTCAATGAAGCCGCCGCCAAGGCCCGCACCATCGAGCTGTTCACCGAGGCCCAGCTTCCGCGCCCCGAAGCCATTTTCGGCAGCTACCCGCACGAAATCTCGGGCGGCCAGAAGCAGCGCGTCATGATTGCCATGGCCATGGCCTGCCGTCCGGCCCTGCTCATCGCCGACGAGCCCACCACGGCCCTCGACGTGACGGTGCAGGCCCGCATGCTGCGCCTGATTGACGACCTGCGCCGGCAGCACAACACCGCCGTGCTCTTCATCACCCACGACCTCGGCGTGGTGGCCGAAATTGCCGACCGCATTCTGGTCATGTACCGGGGCAAGGTCGTGGAACAGGGGAGGGTGCTGGATATTTTTTCAAATCCACAACATCCGTACACAAAAGGCCTTTTGGCGTGCCGTCCGCGCCTCTCGGTGGGCAAAAAACGCCTCCCCGTGGTGGCCGATTTCATGCGGGAAGACGCCAGCGGGCAACTTTTGGCCCAGACCGCGCCCGTGCTTCCGCTGCCAGATGAGGCACTTGCAGAATCTTCGCCCGAAGTGGAGGCCCAGCAGTTACACGATAAAATCGAAACCGCCAAAACGTTCCCCGTGGAACATGGCGTTTTGGGGGATGTTCCACGCCCTGCCGAGCTTACTTCGGCGCCCGTTGCCGCGCCCGTCGTGGCCGCCGCGCCCAACGATTCGGAACCTCTTCTCCAGGTTCAGAACCTCCAGGTCTACTTCCCGCTCCGCAAGGGCTTCTTCCGCCGCGCCACCGATTACGTGCGGGCCGTCGACAACGTCAGCTTCACGCTCTACCCCGGCGAAACCATCGGCCTCGTGGGCGAGTCGGGCTGCGGCAAGACCACGCTGGGCCGTGCGCTGCTCCGCCTCACGGAACCAACAGCGGGCAGCATCCTGTTTGAAGGGACCGATTTGGCGAAGCTGTCGAGCGGTGACTTGCGCCGCCGTCGGCGCGATTTGCAGCTGGTGTTCCAGGACCCCTACGCGGCCCTCAACCCGATGCTGACCGTGGGCGAGGCCATCTGGGAGCCGATGCGGGTGCACAACGTGGGCGGCACCCGCCAGCAGCAAAAGGCGAAAGTGCTGGAGCTGCTGCGCACCGTGGGGCTGCGCGATGAGCATTTCCAGCGCTACCCGCACGAGTTCAGCGGCGGGCAGCGGCAGCGCATCTGCATTGCCCGGGCGCTGGCCTTGCAGCCCAAATTGATTGTCTGCGACGAGTCGGTTTCGGCCCTCGACGTCTCGGTACAGGCGCAGGTCCTGAACCTGCTCAACGACCTCAAACGCGAGTTCGGCATCACCTATCTTTTCATCACGCACGACCTGTCCGTGGCCCGGTTTATGAGCGACCGGCTGCTGGTCATGCACCAGGGCCGCATCGTGGAAAGCGGCCCGGCGGCGGCCATCTACGCCGCTCCCCAACACGAATACACCCAAGGCCTGCTAGCCGCCATCCCAAAGGACAGCCTGGCCGACATCGAAGCCGCCGTAGCTAGCCGGGCGTAAGCCGTGCTGTAGCGTGGACTTTTAGTCCGCGCCGAAACGACACTTTGTGCTCTCAGGCTCGGAGTTAGTTTCTGGAATTTTATGTTCTAGCATTGCTGACTCGCGGACTAAAAGTCCGCGCTACTCCGCGCTTGCCTCAATACCTTGCGCCGCCAGACGCTACTTAAGCAGCGCTGACGAAGCTCCAGATTCTGGCAACTACTGCGTCAATCCCAACCCCGCGCGGACTCGCAGAGTCCACGCTACAACCTCCCGGCCCGGCCCGCGTTTCATGAAGCGGCGCGGCCCAGCCAGCCACTCATTTTTCCGCTCTCGCCGCCTGCGACCAAACCACTTTTCGGCGGCCACTTTTTACCCAAATGAATACCCCCGAAAACTCCCGGGCTCCCCGCGCCAAGCGCGAAAAGCCCGAACCCGCGGCCATCACCCAAGACCAAGTCCTGCGCGTCTTCGCCGACAACCCCACCAAAGTCCTCGCCTATCGCCAGCTCTCGCGCCGCCTCGGCGTCACGACCAAGGGCCAGCGCGAGGAGATTTTTGCCCACATCAAGGTGCTGCGCAAAAACGGCCTCATTACGCTGCTCCAAAACGACGAATACCGCCTCGCCGATGCGGACGCCGTGGCAGCGGCCTTGATGCCGTCCAGCGCCAAAAAATCAACCAAAAAAGGCGACTCGCCCATCGCCCCGCCCCGCAACCGTTCGGTGCAGGCCGAGTTCGGCCAGGACCCCATTGTGCACCGCCGCCGCTCGGCCGGCTTCGACTACGTGGACGGCGACGACCGCCCCGAGCGCGCCCCGTCGAACACCGTCATCGGCACCGTCGATTTGGCCACGCCCAACTTCGCCTTCGTGGTGCCGGAGGGCACGGGCGAGCACGACGACATCCGCGTGTTCACCGACCAGCTCAAGTTTGCCTTGCAGGGCGACGTGGTGCGGGTGCGCCTGCGCAGCGGCTCGCGCGACGGCCGGCCGATGGGCGACGTGGTAGAAGTGCTCAAACGCGTGCGCCCCGAAATCGTGGGCCGCATCCAGATTCAGGGCACGCTCGGCTTCGTGAAGCCCGACAACCGCAAGGTCTATTTCGATGTGTTTGTGCCGCCACATTTGCTGCACGAGTCGCGCAACGGCGACAAGGTGCTGGTGCGCATCAACGAGTTTCCGGAGGACAGCAGCCGGCAGCCGGTGGGCGAGGTCATCCGCAACTTCGGCGCGGCCGGCGGCAACGAGGCCGAGATAAACGCCATCATGGCCGAGTTCGGCTTGCCCTTCGAATTCCCCTCGGAAGTGGAGGAGGAATCGGAAGGCATCAGCGAGGTGATTGCGGAGGATGAAATTGCCCGCCGCCGCGACTTCCGCAACATTACCACCTTCACCATCGACCCCGCCGACGCCAAGGATTTCGATGATGCCCTGAGCATTCAGAAGCTGGAAAACGGCCATTGGGAAATCGGCGTGCACATCGCCGACGTCACCCACTACGTGCGCCCCGGCACCGAACTGGAGCGCGAGGGCAAGCACCGCGCCACCTCGGTTTACCTGGTCGACCGCGTGATTCCGATGCTGCCCGAGCGCCTCTCGAACGGCCTCTGCTCGCTGCGCCCGCACGAGGACAAGCTGACCTTTTCGGCCGTGTTCGAGCTCGATGAAAACGGCAAGCTCTACGAGTCGTGGTTCGGCAAAACCATCATTCACTCCGACCGCCGCTTCAGCTACGAGGAGGCCCAGGAGCGCATCGAAAGCAAGGAGGGCGACTACACCGAGGAGATAAATCTGATGAACGGC
Source organism: Hymenobacter convexus (assembly GCF_030580955.1). Classification (GTDB taxonomy): domain Bacteria; phylum Bacteroidota; class Bacteroidia; order Cytophagales; family Hymenobacteraceae; genus Hymenobacter. Next base: position 282,452 of record NZ_JAUQON010000002.1, read on the forward strand.
ATCGCGCATAAGCTGTGTGCGCTGCGCTTCAAGCAGGGCGCCATCACCTTCGAAACCCAGGAGGTGAAGTTCCGGCTCGACGAAAACGGCAAGCCCCTCGGCGTGTATGTGAAGGAGCGGAAGGACGCCCACAAGATGATTGAGGAGTTCATGCTGCTGGCCAATCGCAAGGTGGCCGAGTTCGTGTTCAACCTCAAAAAGACCAAGCCGCGCTTCACCATGGTGTACCGCACCCACGACGCACCCGAGCCCGAACGCCTCCAAACCTTCGCCCTCTTCGCCCAGAAATTCGGCTACAAGCTCAAGCTCGAAAACCCGAAAAAAATCAGCACCGAACTCAACAACCTCAGTTCCGAGGTGATGGGCAAGCCCGAGCAAAACGTGCTGCAGGGCCTGGCCATTCGCACCATGAGCAAGGCCATCTACACCACCGAGCCGCTCGGCCACTTCGGCCTAGCATTCGACCATTACTCGCACTTCACCTCGCCCATCCGCCGCTACCCCGACATGATGGCCCACCGCCTACTGGAGCACTACCTCCTCGGCGGCAAGAACGTGGCCGTCGAGCCCGTGGAAGAAGAGTGCAAGCACTCCTCGGCTCGCGAAAAACTGGCGGCCAACGCCGAGCGCGCCAGCATCAAATTCAAGCAGGTCGAGTTCATGGCCGATGAAATCGGCAACGTCTTCAAGGGCGTGGTGTCGGGCCTGACGGAGCGCGGCATGTACATCGAAATCGAGGAGAACAAGTGCGAGGGCATGGTCCGCATCAGCGACATTCCCGGCGACGAGTACGAGCTCGACAAGGACAACTACCGCATCGTGGGCCGCCGCAACAAGCGCATCATCCAGTTCGGCGACGAGATGATGGTGGTCGTAAAATCCGCCAACCTGCTCGACCGCACCATCGACTTCGAGCTGGTCGACGACCGCCCCGACCATGTGAAAAAGCGCGAAGCCGACGAGCGCAAGCAGCGCGGCAGCGAGCCTCGCGGCTACCGCGACCATAGTGGCGGGAAGGGTGGAAGTAAGGGTGGCCACAAGGGCGGCAAGCGCCGCTAGCCGTCGCCTGTCATTGCGAGGGGAGCGCAGCGGACCGCAGCAATCCGTTCTCCCAATGCGACCAACATTGAGATGTGATTCTTTTGAACAAGCAACAACTTCTGACATGAGCGAGATACCAGAAGGGTGGACAGATGATATGACGGTTCCACTTCCTCCAAATCAGACAGTGGAAGCCATAGCCGATTTTGTGATTCAGCAGGCGCTTCAAGGCACTCCCGATGATGAAAACGAGAGCGAATTGATTTCTACATTCGGCTTCTCTTCGGACGATGCAGCGTTAATAAGAGACCGGGTGTTCGGTGGAATTATGCGAGCTGCGACGGGCAATGAAGCCAACCGACCTGATTCGGAAAAAGACCCTTTTGCTCACACCAGTTTTGAACTGGCCTTGCAAAACCCGGCCATAGTTGCGGGCATATATCCTCAATTCGCACCAAAGCCGAATCGGCATTGATGTAAAATCTGGTAGCTTTTTCAAATCCAACCAAGCCCCGGTTCTAACCAGAGTCGGGGCTTGTCGCTTTATCAGGCATCTGGCATTGAAAGGAAGGATTGCCGCAGTCCGCTGCGCTTCACTCGCAATGACAGATGCCCCCGTTCTTTGCACCACCTATGACCCCAGCCGACTTCCCCGCTAACATCACCGCCGCCCTGGCGCAGCTCAGCTACGGTGAGCAGCCCGATACCCTCTACGCCCCCATCCGCTACATCATGGGCCTGGGCGGCAAACGCATCCGCCCGCTGCTCACGCTGCTCGGCGCTCACCTCTTCACCGACGACCTCAGCGGCATCATCAAGCCTGCGCTGGCCACCGAAGTCTTTCACAACTTCACCCTCCTCCACGACGACCTGATGGACCAGGCACCCCTGCGCCGCGGCCAGGCCACCGTGCACGAAAAGTGGAACCCCAACGTCGCCATCCTCTCCGGCGACGTGATGCTGGTGAGGGCCTACGAGCTGTTCCTGGAGGTGCAGCCGGAGCTGCTCCCGCGCATCCTCGCCCGCTTCAGCCAGACGGCCGCCGAGGTCTGCGAAGGCCAGCAGTGGGACATGAATTTCGAGACCGAACCCCAGGTCAGCATTGCCCAATACCTGGATATGATTCGCCTGAAAACGGCCGTCCTCCTCGGCTTCTGCCTGGAACTGGGCGCCCGCCTGGCCGGCGCTTCGGAGGACGATGCCGAGCACCTGCGCCAGTTCGGCACCGACATCGGCCTGGCCTTCCAACTGCGCGACGACCTGCTCGACGTGTATGGCGACGCCGCGACCTTCGGCAAGCGCGTGGGCGGCGACATCATCTCCGATAAGAAGACTTTCCTCCTGCTATCCGCCCAGGCCCAGGCCAGCCCCGCCCAGCAAGCCATCCTGGCCCAGCACATCGGCCAGCCTGTGGCCGATGCCGAAGCCAAAGTGCAAGCCGTGCGCACCATCTACGACGAACTCGGAATTCGTCCGCAGTCGGAGGTTCTTATCAACGGCTACTTCCAGGATGCGCTACAGCATTTGGAGCGCGTAGCCGCGCCAAAAGAGCGTAAGCAGCCCCTGCATCAGCTCGCACTCCAGCTCATGGACCGCGAAAGCTAAGCCCTTTATTAACTCGTAGCACAAGCTTTCGCCAGTGCTCGTCCTCACCGTGCATAGGCGAAAGCTTGTGCTGCAATCCCATACCCTGTGTTCAATCCCATCCTCATTCTTATCGGCCTCACGGTCGCCATTTCCGTCTATGCCTGGTCGAAACAGGAGCTAATGGATTCCTGGATAATGCAGCCCTACCTCATGGCGCGTTCCTCGGGCCAGTGGTACCGGCTGCTCACCTCCGGCTTCCTGCACGCCGACTGGGCTCACCTCCTGTTCAACATGTTTGCCTTCTATTCCTTCGGCCCGGTGGTGCTCCGAGCGCTGGTCGAAGGCTACGGCCCGTTGCCCGGCATTGGCCTTTTTCTGGTGCTTTACCTCGGCGGCATCATCCTCTCCGATTTGCCTTCCTACTTCCAGCACCGCGACGACCGGGGCTACCGCAGCCTTGGCGCTTCGGGCGGCGTGGCATCGGTGCTGTTTGCCAGCATCCTGTTATTCCCAGTCAACAACAACGGCGGCGGCATCATCATCTTTCCCATTCCTTTTCCCATCCAGCCGTTCTTGTTTGGCTTCCTCTACCTCGCCTATTCCTACTACATGGCCCGCCGCCGGGCCGACAACGTGAACCACGACGCCCACTTCTACGGCGCGCTCTATGGCGTCGTGCTATTTCTTCTCCTGATGCCGGCCGCCGGACCCGCCTTTATTGAGCAAATCTCCTTGTTTATTAAGTCAAAATTCTGATTGTCAAGTAATTATAATCATAAATCTTGATTTTTATATCTATTTGAGGAACGTTGCGTAATGATGGGGCAAGTACATTCTTTCACTTTCCCTTCTCTCACAATGAACACCCTTCGCCACTTCGCTTCCCGCCTGCCCCTCACGGCCCTGTTGCTTCCGCTGATGCTGCTGGCCACTTCCTGCAGCCGCTACAACGACAACGGCAGCCTTTCCATCGCCGGCGTCATCTACCTCATCCTCGCCATTGCGGCCGTCATCAGCCTGTTGAAGCAAGACTGGAGCCTGGGCAAGAAACTCATTTGGGGCGTCGTCATCTGGTTCTTCCCCATTGGTGGTTCCATCATCTATTTCCTCTTCTCTGGTCGTAAGTAATGCCTGCGATTCGTTTCCAAACAAAAAGCCCCGACCATCCGGCCGGGGCTTTTTGTTTGGAAACGAATCGATGATTCAAACCATCTGGAAAGAACTATTGGTTGAGCAGCCTTTTCTTCTCCAGTTGTGCCACGCCCCGCAGCAACTCACCGCTGTTCGTAATCTGCGTCATCTGCCAGTGGTCGCCTTGGCGGCGCATCTTCACTTCCACCACCATGGTGGTGTCGTATTTGGGCTGAGTCACCTCCAAACCCACGAAGGCATTGTCGCCCTCCTCGCGGGTATACTTGATGCCTTTAAACTCGCTTTCCGGGCTCACCACTCGGCCGGCCAACCCCGTCAGCGAGATGTTCACCAAACGCTTCGGTGCGGCTGCCGCAGCCGCCTCCAACGAACCCGTTTCTACGTAGCGCTGTACTTCCTGCCGGGCGGCCTTGGCCAGTGCGGGCTTCAGCATGCGCATAGCGCCACCCATCATCAAGCTGCCGCCTGGGAGCAGCGACGTCAGCGCCCCCCCCTGCTGGGCCACGTCATCCACCAGGTGGCCGGTCACGCTACTCACGTCCACATACTTTTCAAAGGCTGCCATGTCATGGCTTTGCACGGCTGCCGCCGCCGATACCAGCGCCCCCTTGGGCCCATTCTTCAAGTTTTGGAAATAATAATATCCTCCCCCTACCAAGGCCAATAGCAGTACGAGTATTAACAGTCTTTTCATGTAAGCTTCGCTGTGAATGATGAGCTGCAAAAATACCCGCAATCCGCGGCTTTGCGACGATTAACGTATCCATCCGCAGCATACAATGCCCATTCGCTCATTCACCCATGTCTCCGCTAAAAACTCCCGAAATACACGGCCACCGCGGCTGTCGTGGCCTCCGTCCCGAAAATACCTTGCCCGCCTTCCTACACGCCCTGGAACTTGGCGTTGATGTACTGGAAATGGACGTGGTCATCTCTGCCGACCATCAAGTAGTGGTGTCCCATGAGCCGTGGTTCAATCCACTCTTTTGCCGCGACTCCGCTGGGCAACCCATTGCCCCCGGTAGTGCCCGGCTCCACAACCTGTTTGAGCTCGACTACGCCGCCATTCGGCAATATGATTGCGGCTCCGGGCCGCACCCCGGCTTTCCTCAACAGGTATCCCAGCCATGCTACAAGCCGCTGCTGCGTGAGGTGCTCAGCTCCATCGAAGCTGCCGCAGTGCAGCTGGGCCGTCCGCCCGTCGGCTATTCTATTGAGATAAAAAGCAGCCCCGGCGGAGACAACATCTTTCATCCGGCCCCCGAGGTATTTCTGTCGCTTGTGCTTGCCGACCTCTCCGCTGGCGGGGTCATGTCCCGTACTACGCTGCTCTGTTTCGACCAACGGATTCTACAATTGGCTCACCAGCAAAACCCGGGTTTATCGACGTGTCTTTTAGTCGAAGACCAACGCCCATGGACTACCAGCATCAACGAACTGGGATTTGTGCCCACCACCTTCGGCCCGGATTTTACCTCTGTCACAGCAGAAGCTGTTCGGCTGTTACGCAAGAATTTCTCCCATTTACGGCTGGTACCCTGGACCGTGAATGAGATTTCAGATATGTGTACAATGCTTGAACTGCGCGTCGATGGTATCACTACCGATTACCCAAACCGTGCGCTTCAGCTTTTTGCCGCATTGCCAGTATAAAAAGAGTTGCGTACCACCAGCAGCCTGTATTCTGACCCTTTATTTAAACAGCTATTTGTATAGAGTGTATCATTTTTGGTGTAACACATTTTTGTATTGTAACAAAATTAATTACACTGTAATGCTCGTTTCAATGTGTAAGGTGCGTTGTAATTTTGTTCATTTTACATTCTAAACGTAACTTTTATTATGAAACAAGTTTGTTTAATTGAATTACGTATTACATATTTGCACAAGCGTTACGCAACACCCTAAATATGCCACATCAAGGCGAAATCCTGCAGGATGCCATCAAAAACAGCGGTATTTCCATCACGCGTATCGTGGATGAGATGGGAATTACACGTCCTACTATTTACCGTAAATTCAAAGAGGAAACAGTTGATTACAGTTTCGTAAAAAGAATTGGTGATATAATTAATCACGATTTTTCAAATGACTTTACATCTGTTCAACAGTCTGCTTTGTCATTTGTAACGCCTGTACAAAAATCATCTGTTACAAATAGTGTTACAAACAATGTTACACCTCGTGTGGCGCAGATACAATCTGTTGATTCTGACCCATCCAAGCAGCTTTTAATACTTCAAGCAAAGTATATCGCGCTGCTGGAGGCATACAACGAGCTTTTGCTGAAAGTGTACGGGCCAAAGTGACAAAAATGTTCCACGTGAAACATTTTTGTTCGTCGGCTCTCTAGCCACGAAATGTGAAATAGAAATGCCAATACGTGCCCGCTTAGGTATCAAAACCAAGGTCTAGAAAAAACAGCCTAAATGCCCACCTGTATATTGGGATTGCAGACGCACCATTGTAGCCGAAAGGAGTGACGGAATAATGGAAGTCAGCAGGCGAAAATCGGTTCGCTCAAAGGAAGATTACTTCCTTAATAACCGTCTCCCCAACCTCGGCATTGATGAGCTCTGCTACCCGGGTTTTCGCCATGAGGAGTTCGTGCTTAAGAGGGGCGGAGGTGAGCCGAACAAAGAGCCGACCCTGGTTAACATAAACCTCCTTGGTTTTTAACGCGACGGCCTTTCCCATCACTCGTTCCCAGCTCGACACTACCGTTACCTCGTTGAGCTTGCCCTGCAAGCGGTAGGCTTTGACCAACGCTTCGATTCCTTCCTTGAGGGAGATGTCACCGGAACGAGAAGGAGAGGAGGGCTTTTTCACTGAGCTGTGGGGGCAAACCGAAAGCGCTATTTTGCATGCTTTCGGGCGGCCACAAAGGTACCGTCGGCAAGCTAGACTGGCGCAACAGTGCCCTGCTGAACGCGGAAGCGCAGGATGGGAATAGTGACGCGTGCCAGGGCTTGGTCGGTGCGTTCAAGATTGGTGTCGGTAAGGAAAACCTGGCCAAACGTCTCGTCGGCCACGAGCTCCAGTAAGCGGGCAATGCGCTTGTCATCGAGGCGGTCAAAGATGTCGTCGAGCAGAAGCAGGGGCTTGTGTTGTTGCTTGGCGGCGAGCATCTCAAACTGCGCCAGCTTGAGGGCAATAGCAAATGACTTTTGCTGGCCTTGGGAAGCGTGACTTTTTACCGGCATGTCTTCCATAAGGAAAACGAAATCGTCGCGGTGCGAACCAGTAGTGCTGCGTTGCAGCACGAAGTCCCGTCGCTCGTTTTGCCGGAGCAGTTGCCCAAAGTCGGCCCCTAGCAACTGGCTCTTATAAGTGAGCGTGACAACTTCTCGGCCATCTGCCAACTGCTGGTAGTGGCGCTGGAAGATGGGCACATACTCGGCCAGGAAAGCTTCACGGAGTTGCGTAAGCTGCTGGCCCAGGGGTGCCAACTGCTCATCGAGAGCCAGCAGGTAGTCGCGGTCGAAGCCATGGGAGGGCCGGTCACCTTGCTTGAGGACAGCGTTGCGCTGACGGAGCAGGGCATTGTAAGCAATGAGCATTTCGAGGAACTCGTGGTCGAGCTGAGCCATGAGGCTGTCGAAATACTTGCGGCGCTCCTCACTGCCTTGCCGAATGAGGTCGGTATCGTAGGGTGAAATGAGGACTGCAGGGTAACGGCCAATGTGGTCGGCCATGCGCTCATAGGCTTGCTTATTGTGCGTAAGCGTCTTTTTCTGGCCCTGGCGCAAACTCACCTGAATAGTTTCGGGGCTGGTGGGTAGTTCAGATGAAAAAACACCCTTAACTACAAAGAAATCAGCACCTTGCTTGATGCAGAGGGCATCTGAAGAGGTTATTGCACTCTTAGTCAGCGACAAATAGTGAATGGCGTCTAGGAGGTTGGTTTTCCCGCTACCATTGTCACCAATGAAGCAATTGAGGCCGGGGGAGAGGCGCAGGGCCGCGTCGTCGTAGTTCTTAAAAAAGAGCAACTGCAGGGAATCGAGGGTCATAAGGTTCGGTATTGCCAGCTCTTTTACGTAATTTCGCCCTCCCAACGCGAAATATTCTTTTCCTCAAACGTGCTATGGCGGATACGAAAGTAAAAGCTGCTTCTAAGAAAACGACGGCAACCAATGGCACAGCAGCCAAAGGCAACAGCAAAGCCGCTTCCACCAAAGCCCAGCCCGACCCGGTGATGCCGGGCACCGATGCGCCGACCCTGGCCGCATCGGGCACGGACCTTTCCAAGCAGGCGAAAGCCGGGACCAACTTCCCGAAGGAAACCTACTTGCAGTGGTACGAGCAGATGCAGCTCATGCGCAAGTTTGAGGACAAGGCCGGCCAGCTCTACGGCCAGCAAAAAATCAAAGGCTTCTGCCACCTCTACATCGGCCAGGAGGCCTGCGTGGCAGGCGCGGTATCGGCGCTGGAAAAGGGTGATAAGTACATTACCGCTTACCGCGACCACGCCCACCCGCTGGCGCTAGGCACCTCGCCCAATGCCGTGATGGCCGAGCTGTTTGCCAAAGCCACCGGTTGCTCGAAAGGCAAGGGCGGCTCGATGCACATGTTCGACAAGGAAGTGGGTTTCATGGGCGGCCACGGCATCGTGGGCGGCCAGGTGCCGATGGGCGCGGGCATTGCCTTCGCTGAGAAGTATAACAAGACGGGCAAGCTTTGCATTTGCTACATGGGCGACGGCGCCGTGCGCCAGGGCGCCCTGCACGAAGCCTTCAACATGGCCATGCTATGGAAGCTGCCGGTCATCTTCGTGATTGAAAACAACGGCTACGCCATGGGCACGTCGGTGCAGCGCACCTCGAACGTGACCGACCTCTACAAGATTGGTTTGAGCTACGACATGCCCTCGGAGCCGGTGAACGGCATGCGCGTGGAAGACGTGCACGCGGCCGTGGCCCGTGCCGCCGAGCGCGCCCGTGCCGGCGAAGGCCCCACGCTGCTCGAGTTCAAGACCTACCGCTACAAGGGCCACTCGATGAGCGACCCGGCCAAGTACCGCACCAAAGAAGAACTGGAAGACTACCGCCACCGCGACGCCATTGAGGGCGTACGGCACACCATCCTGAGCCAGAACATGGCCACGGAGGCCGACCTCGAAGCCATTGATGAGAAAATTAAAGGCCAGGTGCAGGAGTCGGTTGACTTTGCTGAGACTTCGCCTTTCCCCACGCCGGATGAGCTCTATAAGGACGTATACGTGCAGGCCGACTATCCCTACATTCACGACTAAACGGGCAAATCTGTCGGCTACTGGCAATTAGCTGTTAACTTTGACGGATTCCGACCATTCTGATTTTAAATAAAAGGCTAGCAGCTGAGAGCTAATAGCTAGCAGCTTCTCTTATATGTCGAAGATTCCTTACACTGGCAAAAGCCAGCAGGCCCAGCAGGGCCGCCAGGGGCAGCAAGTAACCCAGAACGTGCCGGTGGACCCGCTGGCGCCGGCCGAGAACCTTGCCCCCGAAAACCCGCTGCTGGAAGACCCGGACGCCTTGGCGGCCCGATTGGCCGAGTCGGAAGACTTCGTGCGCAACAATCGCAACGTGCTGCTGACCATTCTGGCCGTAGTAGTGCTGGCGGTGGTGGGCGGCTTCGGCTACTACACTTGGCGCAACCAGCAGGACGACAAGGCGCAGGCCATGATGTTCCGGGCGGTGAGCAACTGGGAAACCGATTCGCTGAGCAAAGCCGTGAAAGGCGATGGCAAAGCACCCGGCCTGGTGACCGTAGCCAACGAGTATGGCAGCACCAAAGCCGGCAACCTGGCCAATTTCTATGCCGGGGTGGCTTCGCTGAAGCAGGGCAAGTTCAAGGAAGCCCTCGACTATTTAGAGGATTTCAGCTCCGACGACTATCTGGTGCAGAGCCGCGCTTACGCACTGATGGGTGATGCCCAGCTGGAGCTGAACAAGCCCAAAGAAGCCGCCGACCTCTACGCCAAAGCCGCCGACCATAACGCCAACGAGTACTTCTCGCCCGGCTACCTGCTGAAGGAAGGCACCGCTCGTGAAATTGCTGGTGATAACGACGGTGCCGTTAAGGCTTACGACCGCATCATTACCGAGTACCCCACGGCCCAGGAAGTAGCCGAAGCCCGCCAGTACAAAGCCAAGCTGGACAAGTAGGCTCCTGCTGAGCCCGAATGAAAAGCACCGAATTGCGCTTCCTCACGGGTGGGGAAGCGCAATTTTTTTATTGAGTGGCGCCAAACCTTTGGGATGGCCGGCCTTTTTTAGGCACGGACGAACCAAAAAATCTATTACCCAGAACAACGACACGACATGGCAACTGCTTTGCAAAACCTGAGCGACTATGACGCTTCCACCTTTATTGACATCAGCGAAAAGCGGTTTGGGCTGGTGGTGGCCGACTGGAACCGCGAGATAACCGACATCCTGGGCGCAGGTGCTCACGAGACGCTGCTCAAGCACGGCGCCAAGGCCGAGAACATCTTCCGCAACGCCGTGCCCGGCAGCTTCGAGCTGACCTTGGGGGCCCAGTTCCTGGCCCAGCACGAGGAAATCGACGCGGTGATTTGTCTTGGGGTAGTGATTCAGGGCGAAACCAAGCACGACGACTACATTTGCCACGCCGTGGCGCAAGGCATCACGCAGGTGGGGCTGAAGTTCAACAAGCCGGTTATTTTCGGACTTGTCACGACCAATACCCTGGAGCAGGCCTGGGACCGGGCCGGCGGCAAGCACGGCAACAAGGGCGTGGAAGCCGCCGTGGCGGCCATCCAAATGCTGGGTTTTTAGCCAAACGAGGAAAAGCGCCCCAAATGGCGTAACTTTGCACCCGCAAAATGAGGCCTGCAACGGCTTTAAGCCAAGGGAGTAGGCATTTTCAAATGCTACTAAACCATTTAGCTTCCCGCAGCGTTGCCGCTACACCGTAGGTGGCAATTTCTTAATATACTTCGCAGTCTTTTTTACCCATTCGATGAACGACGACAACATTCGCTATTCCCGGGAGGACTTGAACGAGTTCGACCAGATTATTCAGGAAAAACTGACGGCGGCCCGCAAGGAGTTGTCGTTCATTAAGGAAACCCTGAACCGCAGCAACGACTCCGGCACCGATACCACGGCCTCTTCGGCCAAGGTACTGGAGGACGGCGCCGACACGGCCGAGAAAGAAAGCATGAACCAGCTGGCTTCGCGCCAGATGAAGTTCATCCAGCAGCTCGAAAACGCCCAGGTCCGCATCAAGAACGGTACCTATGGCGTGTGCATCGGCACGGGCAAGCTCATCCCCAAGGAGCGCCTGCGGGCCGTGCCCCACACCCAGCACTCGATTGAAGCCAAGATGGCGCGACGCGACTAGTCGGCCAATTTTTTGGAAGTCGGTACGGCATAGCCGGCAGTTAGAATTTTATTCGGGTTGATGACGTTGACCCGCTTCTGACTGCCGGCTACTTCGTGCCGACTCCTTTTTTTAACCTGTACCGTAGCGATACGGCACGCAAATTTTTCTCCCCATGGGCAAGAAACATTTCTCTGATAACAACAGCAACAAGGCGGACCGTCGCGGCGGCCGCCCCAACACGGGTGGCCCCGGCGGCTTCGGCAACAGCGCCGGCCGCAGCAACGAGCGCGGCGGCTACGGCGCTGACCGTGGCAACAGCCGCGGCGGTGAGCGCCCGGCCTATGGCAACGGCCGACCGGCCAGCAACGGTGCCTTTGGGCGCCCTGCTACCAATGGCGCCTTTGGCCGCCCATCGGGCGGGGCCTTTGGTGGAGGCAAGAAGTTCGAGGGCGGCGAGAAGCGCCCCTATGGCAGCAGCTACGGCGGCGGCCAGCGCGAAGGCGGCTTCGGTGGCAAGAGCTTTGGCAATGACCGGCCCTTCGAGCGCCGCGACAACCGGCCCAGCGTGGGCAAGGAGCAGCGCACCGGCACCAGCTACGGCCGCACCGCTGCCCCGCGCCCCGAGCGCGGCGGCTTTGGCGGCGACCGTGACGAGCGCCGCGGCCCAGCCGCCGAATCGCGCCCTATCCGCGAGTACCAGCCCAAAGAGAACTGGAGCGGCCAACCCTACCGCCGCGACGGCGAGAAGGCTGTGCCCCGTGGCTTGCCCGGCGAGCGCAACCGCAAGTTCCAAAAGCAAAACCCCAACGAGCCGCAGGAGTACGGCGCTCCCCGTAGCGGTGGCAGCTTTGGCCGTAGCACGCCCCGGGAGCCCGAGAATTTTGACCGCAACGCCGAGCGCGGCGAGGAGCGGGGCCCGAACCGGCCCATCCGCGCCGCCCGTCCGTTTGTGGCCGAGCCGCCCCAGCCCCGCGAGGAACGCTACGACCGCCGCGACGCCAACATCGAGCGCGCCAACGCCGACGATGCCGACTACCGCGCCGACCAGGCCGCCTTTGGCCGGAAATTTACGCCCGGCGCCTTTGGCCGCCGCGATGGTGCGCCCGGCACGGGCCGTAGCACTGGCGAACGCTCCGGTGCCTACGAAAAGCGCGGCCCCAAAGAGAAGTGGGCGCCCGCACCCGGCAGTTTTGCCGAGCGCCGCGAGGCCCTGAAAGCAGCTGAGCGCAGCGTGCGCCGCTCGGGCACCGGCTACGGCGCCAGTGTCGACAAGCCGCGTGCGGCCCGCCCAATCATTCAGGAAAACCGCGCCGACAAGCCCAAGTACGGCGAAAAGCCCGGCGAAGCGCCCGACTACAAAAACCTGAAGCACTACGAAGCCGATAAAACCCGTGGCAACAAGCGTCGCCGCGAGGAACTCGAAGACTTCGGCACCGACGAAACGCGCCTGAACCGCTACATCGCCAACGCGGGCATCTGCTCGCGCCGGGAGGCCGACACGCTGATTGCGGCCGGCGAAATCCGGGTGAACGGCGAAGTGGTGACAGAAATGGGCTACAAAGTGCAGCCCGAAGACACCGTGCAGTATGGCAAAACCAACCTCAACCGCGAGAAGTCGGTGTATGTACTGCTAAATAAGCCCAAGGACTTCATCACGACCACCGAAGACCCCGAAGGCCGCCGCACGGTGATGGACCTGGTGGCCGGCGCGTCGAAGGAGCGCATCTTCCCGGTGGGCCGCCTCGACCGCAACACTACCGGCCTGCTGCTCTTCACCAACGACGGCGAAGTGGCGCAGAAGCTCTCGCACCCCTCGCACAAGAACAAGAAAATCTACCAAGTCGAACTTAGCCAGCCGCTGACGGAGGACGACCTGCGCAAGATTTCGGAAGGCCTGGAATTGGAAGACGGCAAAGCCGTGGTGGACGATGTGGCCGTGGTGGCTGGCAACGCGCACTTCGTGGGCATCGAAATCCACATTGGTCGCAACCGCATTGTGCGCCGCATTTTCGAGCACCTCGGCTACGAAGTGGTGGCCCTGGACCGGGTGCAGTACGCCGGCCTCACCAAGAAAGACCTGCCCCGCGGCAAGTGGCGCTTCCTGAGCGAGCAGGAGGTCATTCGGATGAAGTACTTCCTGTAAGTTCTTTGTTAAGGAAAATACCTAGAACGTCATGCTGAGCGTAGTCGAAGCATCTCTACCTCAATACTAAATCCTGTCGATTGGATTAGTTGCGCGGTAGAGATGCTTCGGCTGCGCTCAGCATGACGTTCTTTTTTGTGTCTTTTAAAACTATGCACACTCTTGCCCTCGACATCGGCAACACGGCCGTGAAAGCCGGCTGCTTCGATGGCCCGGCCTTGCGTGAGATGGCCGTCGGCCTCACGCCGGCCGCCGTGCGGGAACTGGTGAAGCGCTGGCAGCCGCAACACGTCATTGTGGCTTCGGTGGCGGAGGCGGCGGTGCTGGCCGTGGAAGAGTTGCAGGATTTGGTGCCGGGCCGCGTGCTGGGTTTTGGCCCGGGCACCACGCCGGTGCCCTTGCGCAATGCCTACGCCACGCCGCACACGCTGGGCGCCGACCGGCTGGCTGCTGCCGTGGGTGCCGCCGCCCTGCGGCCGGGGCAAGACACGCTCATCATCGATGCGGGCACGGCGCTGAAGTTCGACCTTGTGACGGCCGACGGGACCTACCACGGCGGCAGCATCGGGCCCGGGCTGCAGATGCGGCTGCGGGCGCTGCACACCTTCACGGGGCGGCTGCCGCTGCTGGATTTGCCGGCCCCCGATGCAACGATTCCGCTGGTGGGCGACTCCACTACCGGGAGCCTGCTGAGCGGGGTAGTGAACGGGGCCGTGGCCGAAATCACGGGTCTGCTCGCCCAATACCACGCGCAGCACCCCGGCTTGGGCGTGCTCCTGACCGGGGGCGACGCCGCTTTTCTGGCGGCCCGGCTCCCGGCTCGTATCTTTGTTGTGCCTGAGCTGGTGCTGCTCGGCCTAAATCGGATTTTAGCTTATCATGTTGAAGAATAAAGTGATGGGGTGCAAGGGCGCAAGCCTGGCGTTGGCAGGGATGATGGTGCTTGGGGCAGCCGGCGCGCAGGCGCAGGGCCTCGGCAATTCGCCGTATTCTCGCATTGGCCTCGGTGATTTCAATGCCAACACCGGCGGCGTGCGCCAAATGGGCATGGGCGGCGTAGGCCTGGCCGCACCCAACAGCGTCAATATAAACGAGTTGAATCCGGCTTTGCTGTACTACACCGGCCGCACCACGTTTGAGGCGGGCTTCAACGGCCAGTATAAGACGGTAAAGAACGCCGCGGCTTCGAATCGCAGCGGCAATGGCAACCTGGGCTATCTGGCGCTATCGGTGCCGCTGAGTACCAAGTGGGGCGCCGCCGTGGGCCTGAAGCCGCTCAGCACGGTCGATTACGAATCAAACATTTTGCAGGATGTGACCGGCACGGCGTCGGCGCAGGTATTGAAGCAGTACAAAGGCACGGGCGCCATTTCGGAGGCCTACCTGGGCCAGGGGGTCCGCATCAGCAAAGCGCTGACGTTGGGCTTCACGGCCTCTTATGTGTTTGGAACGGTCGATGAAACGACCGGCACCACGGTCATTATCAACAATAGCACGGCCACGCTGGAGCGCTCGGTAGAGCGGCAGCACGTGCGCTATTCCGACTTTGGTTTCCGGGCCGGGGCGCACTACCGCCAGAAACTGGGCAAGGAGCTCAACATGAACCTGGGCGGGGTGTACAGCTTCGGCTACAACCTCAACGGCCAACAAACCAACACCCAGGAGCGGCAGGATGTCACTTCGGGGGCGCAGCTCATCCCGGCTACCATTGTGAGCGACACGCGCGGCAGCAGCTACGTACCGGCCCTGGCGCAGGTAGGGGTGAGCTTCGACAACGACAAAAACTGGAGCCTCAACTTGGACGTGGCCCAGCAGCAGTGGTCGAAGTTCCGGAGCTTCAACTCGACGGGACCGGCCCTGAACAACACCCTGCGCTTTGGCCTGGGCGGCGAGCTGACGCCCGACCCGGGCTCGGTGGAGCACTATTTTCAGCGCGTGTCCTACCGCGCCGGCATCAGCCTGGCGCAGATGCCCTACCAGCCGAGCGGCAAAGCCCTCTACGACCGGTCGGTGAGCTGGGGCTTTGGCTTCCCGCTGCCCACGGCCACGGCCCTGGATGCCACCACCATCAGCCTGGCCTTCACCTACGGCGTGCGCGGCAACACCGACGTGCTGAACTCGACGCTGGGCACCAGCAACGTGCAGGAAAGCTACATCCGTGGCCAGCTCGGCATCACGCTCAACAACCGCTGGTTTATCAAGCGCCGCCTGCAATAACCGGTTTTCCAACCCTACAACAGTGCACGCATTCGCAAAATTGGCAGGGGGCCTGACGGTGGTGGCCGCGGCGGCGCTGGCCGGCTGCGACAAGCAGAAGATGAGCGGCCCGCTCGCCGTATATACGGGCCCGCTGATGGAAACCACCAACGTGCTGACCCTGATTAGCGACTCGGCCAAGCTCAAGTTTCAGCTCACGGCCCCGCTGGAGCAGCAGTTCGAAAACGGCGACGTCATCTACCCCAAAGGCATGGTGGTCACGTTCTACTCGGCCGATGGCAAGAAAACCGTCATCAACACCCTCACGGCCAAATACGGCAAGGTAGACAAGGCCAAGAACCTCTACACCATGCGCGGCAAGGTGCAGGTGGTGAACGTGCTCAAAGAGCAGCGCATGGACACCGAAGAGCTGTTTTACGACAAAAATAAGCAGGTGATTTATACTGATTCGGCCATGGCGGTGCGCATGGAAACGCCCACCGAAATCCTGTCCGGCAACGGCCTGTGGGCCAAGCAGGACCTGAACCCTTACCGCATCTACCACCCCACCGGCATCATCGACAAGGTGGGCACGGGCTTGTAGACATTCGCCCCGAGGCGTTCCTTTCCTTATGAAATTTGACAAATCCCTGTTGCGCACCGTTCTCTTCGCCGTGGGCGTGGTGGCCATGGTCATCGGCATCTACCAGACGATTTATTACAACGACCTGGGCCGCAACTACTGGATTTTCATGGTCTCGATGACGTGCTGGATGCCGCTGCTTTACTGGCGACAACAGGAGCGGCTAGAGGCGAAAGTGGCCGAACAAAAAGCCAAGCTGGCCCAGCAGGCCCGCTCCAAAACGCCGGCCAAATCGACCAAAAAACGCTGCTAGAACCCTTCGGGGCTGCTAATGAACTCGCACCCAACGCATGAGCAGCGGGAACGATTGGGCGGTTTTTCGGGCTGGTTGCGGCACTTAAAATTGGGTAAAACTTTGATTCCCGGTCAAATTCTGGTTATTTTGCGCCTCTTTTGACCAACACGACTTCGATTCTTTTGACAAGTAAATGGCTTTAATTAACACGATTCGGGAAAAATCTGGCTGGGCGGTAGGCACCGTGGCCGTCGGGATGCTGCTCTTCATTGTGGGCGGCGACCTGGTGGGCGGCAAAAACCGCCTCTTCAACCGCAACGACTCTGTGGTGGGCGAAGTGGCCGGCCAAAAGGTGGAGCTCAACGACTACAACAACGCGCTGGAGCAAGCCAAGCAGGCCTTCGTGGCCCAGCAGCAGCGCCAGCCCGACGAGCAAGCCCTCGGCTACCTGCGCGACCAGGCCTGGAACCAGACCATTTACAACCTGGCTTTCCAGCCCGAGTACGACAAGCTGGGCCTGAAAGTATCGGACGACGAGCTGGTGGACATGGTGCAGGGCGACAACATCAGCCCCGGCATCAAGCAAGCTTTCACGGACCAGAAAACGGGCCAGTTCGACAAGGCGCGCCTGATTGACTACCTGAAAAACCTCGACAAGCTGCCGCCCGAAAACCAGCTGGCCTGGCACAATTTCGAAGCCAACCTGCCCATCGAGCGTCTGCGCAACAAGTACAACGCCCTGCTGAAAAACTCGGTGTACGTGACCTCGGCCGAAGCCAAGCGCTTCGACGCCAACCAGAACGCCAAGGCCACGGTGAAGTACCTGTTTGTGCCCTACGGCAGCATTTCCGACTCTGCCGTGAAGGTGACCGATGCCGAGCTGCAGGCTTACCTCGACAAGAACAAGGGCAAGTACAAGGTGGAAGACGGCCGCTCGGTGGAGTACATCAGCATTCCGGTGGTGGCGTCGAAAGAAGACAGCACCAGCGTGAAAGCCACGATTGCCGACCTGGCCACCCAGTTCGCCTCGGCCCCGGTCGATTCGCTGTTTGTGTCGGCCAACTCGGAGCAGCCCTACAACAAGGCCTTCCGCAGCCCTGCCGACCTGCCCGAAGAGCTGCGCAAGCAGCTGCCCCTGACCCAAGGCAAAATCTACGGCCCCTACGCCGAGAACGGTACCTACTCGCTGTATAAGGTGAGCGGCGTTGGCACCGGCAAGCAGGCCGCCGCCCGCGCCAGCCACATCCTCATCAAGGCCGACGGCACCACGCCCGAAGCCAAAGCCGCCGCGAAAGCCAAGGCCCAAGACATCCTGAATAAAATCAAAGCAGGCGCTGACTTCGGCGCCATGGCCCGCCAGTTCGGCACCGACGGCACCAAAGACCAGGGCGGCGACCTCGGCTGGTTCGGCCAGGGCCGCATGGTACCCGAGTTCGAGAAAGCCATTTTTGGCGCTACCAGCACCGGCCTGCTGCCGAATGTGGTGGAAACGTCGTTTGGCTACCACGTCATCAAAATCACGGCCGTGCCCACCAAGCAGACCTATCAGGTGGCCGAGGTGAAGAAAACCATCGCCCCGAGCGATGCCACCCGCGAAGCCGCCTATGCCAAAGCCCAGGAGTTGAAAGGCCAAGCCACGGACCTGGCCAGCTTCCGCGCCCTGACCACTAAGGACAAGACGCTGGTGAAGCAGGAAGCCAAGAACCTTGACCGCGGCGCCCGCAGCGTGAACAACCTGCAGAACGCCCGCGAAATGGTGCGCTGGGCTTTTGGCTTCAACCCGAACGGCTCGGAAACCAAGGTAGGCGATATCTCGGAAGTGTATGAGATGGGCGACCAGTACGTCATTGCCGCCCTCACCGACGAGCGCGCCAAAGGCACCGCCACCATCGAAAGCCTGCGCCCCGAACTGACCGCTCTGGTGCGCAACGAGAAAAAAGCCGCGCAAATCATCGGCAAGTTGGGTTCCGGCGGCACGCTGGAGGAAATGGCCGCCAAATACGGCCCCACCGCCCAGGTAGGCACCGCACCCAACGTGGTGCTGGGCCAGGGCAGCCTCGCCAACGTGGGCTTCGAGCCGCTGGCCGTGGGCAAAGCCTTCGCTTTGAAGCCGGGCCAGCACTCGGCCCCTATTCAGGGCGAGCAGGGCGTGGTGGTGGTGCAGCCGGAGAGCGTGACGCCCGCTCCGGCCCCCGCCAACCTGAAGGCGGTGCAAACGCAGCTGGCGCAGCAGCGCGCCCAGCAGCAGGACGGCAAGATTTACGAGGCCATCAAGGCCCACGCCAACGTGAAAGACAACCGCACCAAGTTTTTCTAGGTCGTCCATCCGTGAGTTTGAAAAGGGCCGTACCTTCGGGGACGGCCCTTTTTTGTTGCCGCTGGTTGGGGGCGTTGCCTGGCCACCGGGCATTGAACGAACCAACCGCAGCCCGGCGTTTAAGCCTGAGCCTGATTACTTCGACTGCTATCCCTTGCTTGCTATGCGTCCGTATTCTTTTCTAATTGCTGCTTCTTTGCTGATTGCTGCTTCTTTGCTGACGGTTGCCCCAGCGCTGGCCCAGCAGCCCACCAAAAGCTGGGTGCCCATGAGCAGCACGGCCCTGGCCCAGGACTACGCTAGTCGCGGCGAGCACGAAAAGGTGGTGTTTCTGTTTGAAAAGCTTTCGGCAGAAGAGCAGGCCAGCCTGGCCGTGTTTCCGGTGTACCTGAATTCTTTGCAAGCCCTGAAGCGCTACAAAGAGGCCGAGAAAATAGCCAAAAAAGCGGTGAAGCTGCGCCCGGAGGATGCTACGCTGGGTGTGGCGCTGGGCGGAGTGTACGCCGCCGCGGGCGACAAACCAGCGGCCGACAAGCAGTGGCAGAAAGTGCTGACGCAGCTCACTACCGCTCAGGTGGTGCCCGTGGCCACCGAGTTTGGCCGTCGCGAGCTGCCTGAATGGACAGAGCGCACCTACCTGCGCGGCCGGGCCCTGGCCAAAAACGACACCGAGTACGCGCCCCAGCTCATCCAGCTCTACACGCAAACCCAGAACCAGCCCCAGGTGCTGGCCGAAACCCTGCACCTCGTAGCCCAGGACGAGAAGCAGCTGCCTTTCGTGCGCAACATGCTGCAAAACGCCCTGCGCGAGGAAAAGGACTTCGATGCCCTGGAAAAACTGCTTCTCACCGCCACCCAGGAGCACCCCGACCAGTCGGCCTACAGCGAGCTGCTGCTGTGGCTGCAGGTGCAGCGCAAGGACTTCAGCGGGGCCTTGGTGCAGGCGCGGGCCCTGGACCGCCGCAGCCAAAGCGCCGGGGTGCAGGTGATGGGAGTGGCCGCCATCGCGCAGCAAAACAAGGATTACGAAAGCGCCATCGACGGTTTTGCGTATGTGGCCAAAGAATACCGCAGCGGCCCCTACGGCAACCTGGCCCGTCAGCGCCTGCTGCAAGCCCGCGAGGCCCAGGTGAGTACCACTTACCCCGTCGATTTGACCAAAGTACGGGCCCTGGTAACAGAATACGAGCAACTGCTGGCCGAACTGGGCCGCACGCCTGACACGGCGCCCGTGCTGCGCAACTTGGCCAACCTGTACGCTTTTCAGCTCAACGACCGGCCCAAGGCGATGACTTTGTTGCAGCAGGTCATCGACATGCCCCGGGCCAGCGACGAGGTGATTGACGAGGCGAAAGTCACGCAGGGCGACTTGTACCTGCTGAAAGGGGAGCCCTGGGAAGCCACGCTGCTGTATTCGCAGGTGGAGAAGTCGCACAAGGATTCGCCGCTGGGCTACGAGGCCAAGCTGCGCAACGCCCGCCTAAGCTACTACGCCGGCGATTTCAAGCTGGCCCAGAGCCACCTCGACATTCTGAAAGAAGCCACCACCCGCGAAATCGCCAACGACGCCATGCAGCTTTCGCTGCTGATTCAGGACAACACCGTGGAGGACACGCTGGGCCTCGGCCTGAAGGCGTATGCGGCCGTGGAGCAGCTAGTGTTCCAGAACAAAATTCCGGAAGCCATCAAGGGCCTCGATGCGCTGCTGGAAAAGTTTCCCGGCCACTCGCTCTCCGACGATACCTACTACCTCAAGGCCCAGCTGCAGCGGCGCACCGGCGACTTCCCCGGCGCCATCGCCACGCTGGAGCGCATCACCAACAACCCCAAATACGACGTGCTGAGCGACGACGCGCTGTTTCTGTTGGCCCGCATTCAGGAGGAAGATTTGAAGGACAAAGGCAAGGCCCAGGAGCTCTACAATCAGGTGATTGTGAAATACCCCGGCAGCATCTACGTGGCCGAGGCCCGCAAGCGCTTCCGCCGGCTGCGGGGCGATGGGGTGTAGGTCGTTCGCCTATTGTCTTACCTAAAAAACACGAACATCAGGGCCAGCACCAGAATGAACGTGCCGTACATCAGCACGTCAGTACCAATATACTGGCGGTATTTGCGGTAAAAGTCTTGCAGCTTGCGCATTGGGCGGGGCGGAAGGAAGAGGCCGCCCGCAAAGATAAAGCCGGCCGGGGCGGGGCCGGGTTTGGTCGTACTTTTAGGGCCATTTTGACGAAGTATCCAATGTCCATATCCGCTGGTAAGCGCTGGAATTATATCCCCGAAACCGACCCTGCCGTCGCCCACCGCTTAGCGCAGGCCTTGTTCATCGCTCCTGAAATAGCCGCCCTGCTGGTGCAGCGTGGCCTCGACACGCCCGAAGCCGCCGCCGCCTTTTTCCACCCCGACCTACGCCAGCTGCCCAGTCCGTTGCTGATGCGCGACATGGACCGCGCCGTGGCCCGCCTGGCCCGCGCCCTGCAAAGCGGCGAGAAAGTGCTGGTGCTGGGCGACTACGACGTGGACGGCATCACTTCCGTGGCCACGGTCATCAGCTACCTCACGCCCCTGTTTGGGGCCGAGCGGCTGCGCGACTACATCCCCGACCGCTACACCGAAGGCTATGGCATCTCGCAGAAAGCCATCGACTTTGCGGCTGACAACAGCTTCGCGCTAGTGGTGGCCCTCGATTGCGGCATCAAGGCCGTGGAGCAGGTGGCCTATGCCAGCAGCCGCGGCGTCGATTTCATCATCTGCGACCACCACCTGCCCGGTGAGGAGCTGCCGGCCGCCGTGGCCGTCCTCGACCCCAAGCGTGCCGACTGCCCTTATCCCTACAAAGAGCTATCGGGCTGCGGCGTGGGCTTCAAGCTGATGCAGGCGCTGGGTGAGCACCTGGGCCTGCCCCCCGAGCCGCTGCACGATTTGTTGGATTTGGTGACGGTGAGCATTGCGGCCGACATCGTGCCCATCACCGGCGAAAACCGGATTCTGGCGTCCTACGGCCTGCGCCGCTTCAACGAAGACGCTCATTTGCTGCGCCCCGGCCTGGCTGCCCTGCGCGAGCTAGCCACCCTGCGCGAGGGGCCGCTGGGCATCAGCAGCCTGATATTTGGCTTCGCGCCGCGCATCAACGCGGCCGGGCGCATGGGCGACGCCCGCCGCGCCGTGGCCATGCTGCTGGCCCCCGACCAGCAGGAGGCCCGCTACACTGCCGAAGTGGTGGACCAGATGAACCAGCAGCGCCGCGGCTCCGACCAACACACCACCCAGGAGGCCCTCGACATGATTGCGGGCAGCCCCACGCTGCAGAACGCCCGCGCCACCGTGCTCTACAAGGCCGACTGGCACCAGGGCGTGCTCGGCATCGTGGCCTCGCGCTGCCTGGACCAATACTACCGTCCCACCGTCATTCTTACGCAGCGCGACGGCAAGGCCACCGGCTCGGCCCGCTCCGTGGCCGGGTTCGACGTGCACGAGGCCCTGGAAGCCTGCGCCCCGCTGCTCGACCAGTTTGGCGGGCACCGCGCCGCCGCCGGCCTCACCCTGAAGGTGGAAAATGTGCCCGCCTTCCAGCGCCGCTTTGAGGAAGTGGTAGCCGACACCCTCACCACTGAGCACCTCGTGCGGCCCGTGGAAGTGGCCGCCGTGCTGCCCATCGGCCGCATCACCGAAGAATTCTTTGGTGAGCTGCGCCGCATGGAGCCTTTTGGTCCCGGCAACCCAAACCCGGTGTTTGCCTCGCAGCGCCTTATTGCCGTGCCCCACAGCGCCCGCGTGGTGGGCCAGGGCCACCTCAAGCTGCGCCTGGCCTCGGCCGACGCCCAGGGCCCGGCCGTGGACGCCATCGGCTTCGGCCTGGCCGACTACCTGCCCCAGATTGAGGAAGGCCACCCCTTCAGCGCCTGCTACACCGTGGAGCTGAACGAGTACCGTGGCCAGCGCAGCGTGCAGCTCCGGTTGCTGGACGTGCGCTGGGAGTAGCGGCGGCGGGGCGGGCGGTTATTCCGCGGCGGGCAGGGTTTGGAAGTAGTAGAAGGTCTTTTTGGTGGCAAGGGCCAGTGTGCGTTGGGCCGAATGCATCAAATAGCCTCCGTGCACCATGAGCCAGCGCGAGTTGGGCCGGTTGAACCCTTCGGCGTACTCCAGCAGCTCCAGGCGCGTGAGGATGTGGTCTTCGCGTCGCTCGGTCAATATTTTGCGGCCCTTGGCGTCGTAAAATGCCACCCGCTCCAGCTCCACGCCGAAGCGGTGCTTGACGGTTATCTTTTCGACAAGGCCAATGCCGGCGGGGGTGGCCACGCCTGCGTAGTCCACTTTTGCTCCTTTGTTGCTGGCATAGCCCAGCACCCGGCGATGCACGCTGCCAAAAGACCCCTGCGAGGTTTTGAAGAACGCCAGACGGCCTTCTGCTTCGCGGCGAACGTTGGCGGCCAAACGCATCAGCGTATCGTGCGCGGCAGCGTAGCGCGCCGACTGATTCGCGGCGCTTACGGGCGGGGCAGCGGGCGCTTGGGCAGCGGCGGTAGGAGCGTGGGTCAGGGAGATGCCCGTGAGCGCCAGCAGGCTCAGGAGCTTTCGGTGGGGTATTGTCATGAGAGGCGGGGTAGAAAACGGCCGCAAAGTAGGTCGAAGGGTTACTTCCGCCTCACTCGCCACACCCACCACAGCAGCGGCAGTTGCAGCGGCAGCCGGCCCCAGGCCACCCACCCGGGAATGCCCAACTGCTCGTGAATGAGCGCCATGTACACATTGGCCGGAAACACGGCCAGCAGCAGCGCCAGCAGGCCCCAGCCGGCCAGCCGCCGCGTGGACCCAAACAGCAGTCCCAGCCCGCCCAGGATTTCAAAAACGCCGCTTAGGTACACCAGCGCCAGCGGCTGGGGCAGTTGCGGGGGCATGATGGCTAGGTACGTGGCCGGATGCACAAAGTGCCAGAGGCCGGCCAGCCCGAAAAGCAGGGCCAGCGCATAGCGGCTGAAGCGGAGGAGCATGGGGCGTAAAAGTCGCACAGAAAACCTGATGAAAGCATGCGGCGTTTGTGTGGTAGGAAAGCACGGTGGCGGAGGAATCTTTTGTGGCTCAGCGGTTGTCATTGACGCCCGGCTGGCGCTTAAGCTCCACCTTGCCTAACGCCCGTTAGCAACGTACTTTTGTCCCATCAACTCATCACTCCCACCGCCCCATGCAAACCGCCACATCCTCTAGTATTTATCAGTTGACCGAAGAACAACTCGCCGTCCGCGACGCGGCCCGCGACTTTGCCCAGAGCGAACTGTGGGCCGGCGTGATTGAGCGCGACGAGCACCAGAAGTTCCCCGCCGAGCAGGTGAAGAAAATGGGTGAGCTCGGCTTCATGGGCATGATGGTGAGCCCCGAGTACGGCGGCTCCGGCCTCGACACCGTGAGCTACGTGCTGGCCATGGAGGAAATTTCGAAGGTTGATGCCTCCTGCTCGGTCATCATGAGCGTGAACAACTCGCTGGTGTGCTGGGGCCTGGAGAAATACGGTACCGAGGAGCAGAAGCGCAAGTACCTGCCCCGCCTGTGCTCCGGCGAAATCATCGGCGCCTTTGCCCTCTCGGAGCCTGAAGCCGGCTCCGACGCCACCAGCCAGCGCACCACCGCCGAAGATAAAGGCGACCACTACCTGCTGAACGGCACCAAAAACTGGATTACCAACGGCACCACCGCCTCGGTCTACCTCGTCATCGCCCAAACCCACCCCGAGCTGAAGTCGCGCGGCATCAACGTCCTCATCGTCGATAAGGACATGCCCGGCTTCATCCAGGGCCCCAAAGAGAACAAGCTCGGCATCCGCGGCTCCGACACCTGCTCGCTCATGTTCACCGACGTGAAGGTGCCCAAGGAAAATCGCATTGGCGACGACGGCTTCGGTTTCAAATTCGCCATGCAGGTGCTAGCCGGCGGCCGCATCGGCATCGCCTCGCAGGCCTTGGGCATTGCCTCCGGCTCGCTGGAGCTGAGCTTGAAGTACGCCAAGGAGCGCAAGGCTTTCGGCGTAGAAATCGCCAAGCACCAGGCCATCCAGTTTAAGCTGGCCGACATGGCCACCAACGTGGACGCCGCTCGCCTACTCTGCCTGCAAGCCGCCGCCGACAAAGATGCTGGCCAAGACTACGGCAAGTCGGGCGCCATGGCCAAGCTCTTCGCCTCGAAAGTGGCCATGGACTCGGCCGTGGAAGCCGTGCAGATACATGGCGGCTACGGCTTTGTGAAAGAGTACCACGTAGAGCGCTTCATGCGCGACGCCAAGATTACCCAGATTTACGAGGGTACTTCTGAAATTCAGAAAATTGTGATTTCGCGGGATATCCTCAAGTAAGCCCCGAATTGCCTAAAATTCAGATTCATTGCACAAAACCCAGCCACTTTTTGGCTGGGTTTTTAGTTTTTGTGAATTTCAAGGTGTTATCTTGCACTGCGATTTGTACGCATCCGTGTAAATCGTATCGCTAAAAGGCCGCATTGGCACCTCGAATTATGGAAGATTACAATAAAGTCATTGAATCGTTGGGCGTCCGCTACATCAAAGCGAAGAACCTGGTGCTGCACCAGCCCTTCACGGTGCGCAATTCCTACGACGTCGGCAATAACCTGATTCTGTTACACAAAGGCCACCTCACTTTCGGCGAAGAAGCCATGGTGGTAGAGGAAGGCGAAATGCTGTTTATTCCCGGCGGCCGGCCCACCCGCGTGGCCTACGGCGAAGACCTGAAAAACCGCGTCATCACCAACGACGACCTGATTACCAACAAAGACAAGTTTTTCCACTCCAACGACAACCTCGACCTCATCGGCGAAGCCGAGGAAAGCCACAGCTTCGTGAGCTTCGAGGCCAAGGTGTTCGACTCGGTGAATTTCTTCGCCTCACTCGACGTGCCGGCTTTCCTCATTTCGGGGCAGCCCAAGCTGGCCAACCTCGTGATTAAGGTGGTGGAAGAGAGCATTCAGGACCTGCCCGGCCGCGAGCGCCTCATCAACATCTACACCGAAAACATCGTGGTGGAAGTGGTGCGCTACGTGCTGCGCAACAACATGTTTGTGGAGCAATTGGCCACCAATAGCACCTACTTCAAAGACCCGCGCCTGATTGACCTATTCAACTACATCAAGGAAAACCTGGGCGGCGACCTGTCGAACAAGGTGCTCTCGGGCGTGGCCAACGTGAGCGAGGACTACGTGGGCCAGTATTTCAAGATGCTGACCAACATCAACCCGCAGGACTACATCGAGTACCAGCGCATGGAGCGCGCCGTGTTCCTGCTGCGCACCACCAAGAAAAGCATCCGCGACATCGGCAAGGAAGTGGGCTACAAAGACACCGCCTATTTCTGCCGCCGCTTCAAGATGATGTTCGGCATTCCGGCCGGCAAAATGCGCCGCCGCGAGTCGGCTATGAACATCTAGCCTTTCGGCGACGTCGGAACCCACAAAAAAGCCCCGCTTCATAATTGAAGCGGGGCTTTTTTGTGAGCTTATAGCAGCTTATTCGATGCTGCGAAAGCCGTCATCCTTGCTGCGGTGGCTGCTTTCCGAGGTGCGGGCACCGTGGTCGGTGGAAGCCGAGGCTCCCGTGCTGGTTTCGGGGCGGCCACTGCCCGAATGGATGCCGGTATTGCCGGAGCCGCTAGTGTAGCTGCTGCCGCTGCCGTAGCTGGCGCCGCTGCCGCCGTAGCGGCTGCCACTGTTGCCATAGGGCGAGCCGCTATCGGTGCGGCTGCTGGCCCCGGAAGCCGATTTGCGGCTCGTAGAAGCGTCGGGAGCTTGGTAGCCGTAGCTGCGGCGGCCGTAGCTGCCGGTATCGCGCTGCTTGCCGTAGTTGTAGCTGGCGCTGTCCGACGAAGACGACTTGCCTTTGCGCAGGGCCAGCCAGCCCAAGCCGGCAGCCAGAATGGCGCCGCCTACTACTTTCTGAGTGGTGCTGAGGTCATTCACGCGGGCTACGGCGCGGTTGCCGAGGTCTTTCAGGCTCTGGGGCAGCTGGTTCACGCTGTCGAGCACGCCGGAGTCTTCAATCCATTTTTTGCCGCTGTTCAGAGCCGTATCGAGCAGGGTGCCCTCCTGGGCGTTGGTCTGCTGGCCTTCGCCTTGGCGGTCCGCGCCGGCATTGGCGGTAGTCTGGCTGGTGGCATCCGGAGTAGCGGCCGTGCTTTGGGCGGTAGGGTTAGGTGCCGACTTGCGCGAAGCGGCCGAAGCGCCGCTGGCCGTAGCGGCAGGGTTTTGCGAGGTGCGGCCGGCATCGGTGGGGTTCGGCGTACCGAACTGGTCTTGCTGGTTATCCATGATAATGAGACGGGAGGGAATGTGGAAAGAAAGGAAGAAGGTGCTTCCGCCGTAGCGGACAAGCGTGGGTTTTATTCGTAATCGACGGCCGGGAAGTTGCATAAAGCAGGCTTTATTTTGGCGAGGGCCCAAATTCCATTGGCCCAAAAAAAGCCTTCCCTATTTTGTGGGAAGGCTTTCTAAATGAATTGATAGCGCAATTGTGCGCTAGGAGGGAAGGGCGTGGCGCGGCAGGGGGCGCAACACGTGCTCAGGGTTGGCCAGCACCACGCGGCGAGCTTCTTCGCGGGCTTCCACTTCATACTTGTTGAGGTAGTAGCCCACGCGGGCCGACTCGACCAGGTATTTCCAGAGGAAGGGCAGCAGGCCGTGCTCGCGGTACTGGCGCAGGTGCACGGCTTCGTGAGCCACCCATTCGGCATCGGCCAGGAAATCTTCGCGGGTGGTGCCACTCAGGTGCACCGTCTGGCCCACCACCATGGCCACGCGCGGGGCTTTCAGCACCATGCGGGCAATGCGCGCCAGGGGAGAGCCGGTCCAGGTTCGGGGAGTTTGCATAAAGCAAGATAGCGAAATAGTTGAGCCGCGCTATTACGACAAAATTCCAAGCATGGTTGCAAGGACAAAGAATATTATTGGGTGAATTTGTTGTGTTTAATAAAGAATATTTGAATTTTTTTCATAAAAATTGATGAGCTTATGAAAAGTTTGGGCTAGCTTTACCCAACGACCTATTGCAATGGGAATATGAATTTCCCGGTCCGACCTCTTTTCTACTTCTTTTCCCCCGGCCCCACACGGCTTCGCCTATCGCCTAAGAAATCTACTAGCCCGGCTCTTTTTGCGCCTCTGCCAAAACCCGGATTTGTGCCCCAACCCCTAACGACGGACAATGAAAAATACGATTCTGTATTGCCTCGCCGCTGGCTCCCTTGCTCTCTCCTTCTTCTTTGAACGCGCCCCCGATGCTTCGGCGACGGCCCGTGCCATGGCGGCACCGGTCGCGGCCGAAGCATCGCTGCTTCCGGCCCTGACGATGGAAGAGCCCACCCTGGTAGCCAACCACGGCGGCGGTACGCCGGTCGAAAAGCCCGCCGCGCCCACCGCTGCCGAACTGGCCGCCTCGCGCGACTCGCTCACCTACCACTACTACGCGCAGACTCTGGGCCTGCACCTGGCCTTCAACGAGAACAAGGACTTGCTCCGCACCGTGACCGACTGGATTGGGGCGCCTTATTCCTACGGCAGCAACTCGCGCCGCGGCACCGATTGCTCGGGCTTCGTGACCCGCGTGTTCCGTGAGGTGTACGGCATCAACCTGATTCACTCGTCGCGGGCCATGTTCAGCACCACCAAGCGCGTGGCCAAGAGCGAGATGGAAACCGGCGACCTGGTGTTTTTCCGCCGGGGCAAGGGTCCGATTTACCACGTGGGCATCTACCTGAAGGACGGCAAGTTTGCCCACTCGGCCACCAACGGCGGCGTAATGGTAAGCTCGCTGAACCAGCCTTACTACCACCGCAACTTCTACGCTGCTGGCCGCGTGCGCGCCGCTAAAGCTGCCGATGAAGCGCTGGTAGCCGCCGTAGCCGTTCCCAAGGAGGACTAGGTTTCGTTTGCTACACTGCAAGGCAATGCGCCCGGCCCCATCGGCCGGGCGTTTTTTTTGGCCCGTTCACCAAGTAATTGGCGCCGTTGGCGGGTAAATTCATCTTAGTCCCATTAAGAAAGCGGCATATTGTCATTAAACCTTAGGGAGTCTTCCGAGTCTAGGGTAAACCGTTGGCTCAGAAGGAAAAGACGGTAGGTCGGGGTAGGGGGTTTCGGTTTAAATTTTTATGCGCTTGCTTATGAATCGTAGACATTTCCTCCATCGCAACGCCGCCGTACTGAGCGCCCCGGCCACGGCCGGCTGGGCGGCGCCCGCTGCCACCACGCAGCAGGACCCGCCCGAAACCGTGAGCCGCTACGCCAACAAAGTGCTGCCCACGTTTTCGTCGCGCCTCACAAGCACCCTCACGCCTTACACCGGCACCTGGGGCGAAGCGCAGGCCGCGCACCTGCTGCGGCGCTGCCTGTTTGGGCCTACGCGCACCGAAATCCAGACGGCCGCCGCCTCCACGCTCACGGCCGTGATTAACGGTCTGCTCACGGCCTCCGCCACCGCGCCCGACCCGCCCCTGAACGTGAGCACCACCGACACCAGCGTAGCTATCGGCACCACCTGGACGGCACAGGTCTTCGACCAGAATTTTGAGGGCGTGCGGCGCACGTCGCTGCGCGACTGGTGGCTGGGCCAGCTGCTGACGCAGAACACCTCGCTGGCGGAGAAGATGACGCTGTTCTGGCACAACCACTTCGTGGTCGAGTTTGGCGACATCAACGATGCTCGCATGGGCTACGAGTACTGCCGTCTGCTGCGCCAGTATGCCCTCGGCAACGTGAAACAACTGGCCAAGGACGTGACCGTGACGCCGGCTATGCTGCGCTATCTTAATGGCAACCAAAGCATTGTGGGTGCCCCCAACGAGAACTACGGCCGCGAACTGCTGGAGCTGTTCACCGTAGGCAAGGGCCCATTGATTGCGGCCGGCAACTATACCAACTACACCGAGGCCGACGTGCAGGCCGCCGCCAAGGTCCTCACCGGCTGGCGCGACCAGGCCGCGCCGGTGGGCAGCTACTTCACGGCCAGCCGCCACGATACGACGACAAAGACGTTCTCCTCGGCCTTCGGCAACGCCACCATTGCCAGCAGCGGCGCCACCGAGTACCAGAGCCTCATCAACCTGATTTTTCAGCAGGCCGAAACGGCGCGCTTTATCGTGCGCAAGCTCTACCGCTGGTTTGTGTACTATGTGATTGATGCGCAGGTCGAAACCGACATCATTCAGCCGCTGGCCACGCTGCTTATTTCCAACAATTTTGAGGTGGTGCCGGTGCTGCGCACACTGCTCAGCTCGGAGCATTTCTTCGATGCGCAAAACCAAGGTTGCCTCATCAAGAACCCGCTCGATTTCACGGTGGGGCTGTGCCGGCAGATGCAGGTGGCGTTTCCACCGGCCACCGGCCCGGTGGCACAATACGGCATGTGGAACTACCTGAATGCGGTAACGTCACTGCAGCAGCAGGTTATCGGCGACCCGCCGAACGTGGCGGGCTGGGCGGCTTACTACCAGTCGCCGCAGTTTCACGAGTTGTGGATAAACGCCGTGACGCTGCCGCGCCGCAACCAGATTACGGACCTGCTCATCGGCTCGGGCTACACGCGCAACGGCGTCAAGATTGTGATTGACGTGCTGGCGCTCACGCAGTCGTTTCCGGCCGCCACGGCGTCGGATTGCAACCTGCTCATTGCCGAGTATGTGAAGCTGATGGTGCCCATCACGCTCACGGCCAACCAGCTGGCTTTCCTGAAAACGGCGCTGCTGCCGGGCCTGCCCGACTTTGAATGGACCGTGGAGTGGCAGCAGTACTTGGCCGCGCCCACCAACACGGCCAAGAAAGCGGCCGTCACCACCAAGCTCCAAGCTATGCTGCGCGCCCTGATGGGCCTGGCGGAATACCACCTTTCTTAAGCCGTTAGCTGACGGCTGTTAGCTGTTAGCTCTCGCAAACATCCATTCGTCAATTGAAGCTGCTGGCTAATAGCTGACAGCTAAAAGCTAACGGCTTAATTATGAAACGTCGCGAATTTCTACAGACTACGGCCGCGGCCACCGCCGGCACGGCTTTCCTGAGCGGCTTGCCGGTGGGCGCCTACGGGTACTCGCCCGAATTGGCGGCCCTTACCAATGCCACCACGCAGTCGGATAAAGTACTGGTCATCATTCAGCTGCAGGGCGGCAATGACGGCCTGAACATGATTATCCCGCTCGACCAGTACTCGGCCCTGATGGTGGCGCGGCCCAATATTGCGCTGCCCCAGAGCCAGGTGCTGCCGCTCACCACGGCCACAGGCATTCACCCGGCCATGGCCTCGCTCCAGAACCTGTACCAGAACGGCAAGCTGGGCGTGGTGCAGAGCGTGGGCTACCCCAGCCCCAACTTCTCGCACTTCCGGGCTACTGATATCTGGACGTCAGGTTCCGACTCGAACGTGACCTGGAACACCGGCTGGGCCGGCCGCTACCTCGACGGCGAGTACCCCGGCTTCCCCACCGGCTACCCCAACACCCAGAACCCCGACCCGCTGGCCATCAGCATTGGCTCGGTGGTGAGCAACTGCGTGCAGGGCCCCAGCGTGAACATGGGCATGGCCATTGCTAGCACCTCGTCTTTCTATCAATTACTGAGCGGTGGCGTGGACGCGGCCCCGAACACGCCGGCAGGCCACGAACTGACCTTCATCCGGCAGGTGGTGAGCCAGACGCAGGTGTACACCACGGCCATTCAGGCGGCGGCCGGGCGGGCCCAGAACCTCTCGCCGCTCTACCCCGCCGCCGGCCAGAACTCGCTGGCCGACCAACTCAAGATAGTGGCTCAGCTGGTAGCTGGCGGCTTGCAGACGCGCATCTACGTGTGCACGCTGGGCGGCTTCGACACGCACACGCTGCAGGTGCCCGCCACGGGCAGTACCACCACGGGCACCCACGCCACGCTGTTGGGCAAGATTGCCGAGGCCGTGAACGCCTTCCAGGACGACCTGCGGCGGCTGGCAGTGCAAGACCGGGTGGTGGGCATGACGTTCTCGGAGTTTGGCCGGCGCATCAAGGCCAATTCGGGCCTGGGCACCGACCACGGGGCCGCCGCGCCGCTGTTCGTTTTTGGCACCAAAGTCAACCCCATCGTGCACGGCGCCAACCCCACGCTGCCCGCCAACGCCGGCGTGAACGACAACATCCCGATGCTCTACGATTTCCGCAGCATCTACACCAGCATCCTGCAGGACTGGTTCCGGGTGACGCCGGCCACGCTCACGCAGCTTTTCGGGCGCAGCTTCCCCTACGTGCCCGTGCTACGGCCCGGCGCCCTGGCCACCACCAAAACCGCCGAAGTGGCCGACTTTACCGTGTACCCCAACCCCGTGGCGCGCGACGGTCGCACCACCGTGGCCTACGACAGCGCTGGCGGCCACGTGCAGGTGGTGCTGCTCGATGCACTGGGCCGCGAAGTGCGCCGGGCCGTGGACCGCGTGCTGGCCAGCGGCCCGCAATTCCTGCCCCTCGATTTGAGTGGCCTGGCCCCGGGCGCCTACTACTGCCAGGTGCGCGAAGCCCAGCGTACGGGCTCGCGCATTGTGGTGGTGGAGTAGCAGAGGGAAGGGAAGCATCAGGAAATAACTGACAATGGATTTGGATGACCGCCAAATGGTTATCCAAATCCATTGTCAGTTATTTTAAAGGAATATACTGAAAAAGGTAGACGGCAGCCGAGGTTTTGCGTAGAGGATTTTCCGGGGCAGGCGCCCCGTTTCCCTTCATTACTTCCTTCAACAATTCCTCCTTCTATGGAAGCGCAAATCGAACAACAACTCGAAAAAATTCTGCCCGAAGACCTCGCCCGCACCTTTGAGAGCGCCTACCACGTATTTCAGGGCAACCACGAGCACATGGACGACCTGCTGAAAAACGGCGGCGTGCTCCTGCGCAAAGCCACCCGAAACTTCACGCCCACCCAAATGATTCTCGGCATTGCGGCCCTGGCCGCTGTGGCCGTGGTGCTCATTAACCGAGCCGGCGACGACAACCACGAAGGCGAAGCCCACGACGTGAGCAAAGACGACAAGCGTCAGATTGGCGATAAAGACAAGGAAAAGAAATAGGTTCGACCTCGAACCCTGGAAAGCGGTACCTACCCAGGCGCCGCTTTTTTTGTGCCCAACCGGTGCTCGATTGCTCCTGCCTGCTTAACGGATGTCGACGACGACCGGCACGACCAGCCGCACGGCCACGGGCTGCCCGCGCAGCCGGCCGGCCTCGAAACGGGGCAGGCGCAGCGCCGCCGCCATCACCGCCTGGTCGACGGGAATACTGATGCTTTTGAGCATGACGGGCCGGGTCACGCGGCCGTCGGGCTCCACCACGAAGCTGACCTGGCCGTCGCCGTTGGTGACGTGTTCGGGGTAGGCGATGAGTTCCTGCAGTACTGACTGCACAGCTTCGGGGCCCGGGCGGCCGGGGAGGGCGGGCATCTGCTCAACTTGGCTATAGATTTGGTTTTCGGGCACAGGCGGCGCCGTGCCCGCGGGCGGGGCCGGCGGCCGAAACCAGATGTTGAGCGTTTGGTACACGGCCACGGGTTGGTCGTCGTAGCCCAGGGCGGGCTGCCAGCGGGGCATGGCGCGCACGAGGCGCAGGGCCTCGTCGTCGCAGCTAGGACAGAGGGAGTTCTGGACTTCGCAGGCGCCCAGGCGGCCGTCGGCCCTGAGCACCGCCCGCACGGCCACCCGGCCCTGCAAGTCGCGCTGGCGGACTTCGGCCGGCGTGGTCAGGTTCTTCGCAATGTATTGTTCCAGCGCTGCTTCGCCGCCGGGAAACTGCGCCTGGCTGGCCACCTCATTGGGCGTAAATACGTGGCGCGGGGAGAGAAACAGCACCGGTAGCGTGAGCAGGGTGGCCACGGGCTGGTTGTAGTAGCGGCCGGGCACGAGGCGCGGCAGGCGTTTCACGGCGGCCAGCGCGGCGGCGTCGCAGGCGGGGTTGAGTGACTGCACCACGGTGGCCTGCCGGCCCACGCCGCTCACGCCGATGACGACGCGCACGAACACGCGGCCCTCGGTGCGGCCCTCGCGCACCTCAGCAGGCAGCTGCACGAGCTTCTGCACGGCTTTCACCAAGGCAACGTTGCCGCCGCCGCCGGGTAGGGCGGGCATCTGCTCTACCTGGCTGAAAACCTGCGTAGTATCGACGGTGTATTGGCCGTACTGCTGCGCTGTGGCGCTGTGCGAAACAGCCGTGAAGAGCACCATTGCTACCAGCCAAAGCGGAAGCCGGCGGCTTGGCATGTGCAGAAGTGACTTTAACCAAAAAGCGGGGGAGGGCATGCCGCAAATTTATGGCAAGGCCGAGTGCCGATAAAACCGCTCGGCAAGCTAGGGAGCAGGCGTTGGCGCCGGTGGCAGTATAGGGAAGGTGATGGGCAGCCGCATTTGCACGGGCACACGCTGGCCCTGCTGCCGGCCTGGGAGCAAGCGCGGCATTTTGTTTATGGCGGCTAGTACCGCGCCATCGGGCCCGCTGCCGATGCCGGTATCGATATAACCGTCCTTGAAAAGGCCGTCGGCACCAATGGTGAAGGCCACTATCACCCGGCCTTTAGCGCTTTTGGCAACGCCGGGGTTGGTTCGCAGTATCGAGCGTTGGATGCCCTCGATGAGGGCCTTGCTGCCGCCCCCGGTGGGCAACTGCGGCATCTGCTCCACATTGGTGTAGACCTTGGAAGGCTCGGTAGAGGCGCTGGAAGTAGGCGTGCCTTGGGCGGCCACGGAAGCGGGAGCCGTCAGCACCGCGCCGCTGAGCAGCAGGAACAAAGCCGAGGCGTTCGTTTTCATCATAGTGTTTGGCAGCGGTTTACTTGGCTTGCAAGGTCCAGGCGGTGGCTACGCGCGGGTGGGACTCCTGGGCCGAGCGCAGAAACACCAATTCATCGAGCTGGCCAACGCGCCAGGTTTCCAGCATATTGTTGTAGAAGGGCGAGCCGGGGTTGCCGCTCTGCCCGCCGGGGTACACGCCGTAGGCGCGTACCTGCGGGCCCAGCGCCACCACCATGCGCCAGCTGGGGCCGTTGCGTTCCGAGGTGGCGTTTACAATGCCTGCCCCGCCGCCGCAGTCCACGTCCATCTGCCCGAAGCCGGGAAGCTGAAGCAGGTGCAGAATGTCGGTGCTTTTCTGGCTGGCCCAGCGCCACTTGGGCGAGAGCGGGCCGAACTTGCGGGTGAGCGAATCGGTGGCGAAGTGCAGGCTTTGCCGCGCCAGTTCCGGCAGTGTTTCCTTGGCCGGTGTGCGCCGGTCATCAATCCATGGTGAAGCCGGCTCCGTCAGAATCAGGTTGTTGGTGCGGTCGCGGGCGGGGTAACGATAGGCCGGGCCTTTGGGGTCGGTGGGGAAGTCGTCGTCCCAGAGCCGCTTCACCAAGTCATTGTACCACAGATTGAACACGCTGGGGCCGATGGCATCGGCGGTGTATTGGTAGCGCCAGCGGCGCATTTCGGCCAGCACCTGGCCTTCGGGCGAGTTGGCGGCGGGCGGTGCGGTGCCGGCCGCCGGCTCACTCACCAGCGCCAGCAGGCGCGGCAGCATGAGCTGGGCGTTGAGGTCGAGTACGTCGTTCTGGAGCTGGCGGAGGCTGTCGGGCGTCACCTGCGTCATGGCGGCCAGGCGCTCGTTGATGCGGTGGCCGCGCTCGTAGCTGCCGTAAGTCCAGTTCAGGTAATACGGGTAGTCGGGGCCGGCCGAAAACTGGTTGGCCGAGCTCACGAAGCCGCGCGCTGGGTTCTTCACGTGCGGATTCTGGGCCGCCGGAATCCAGCCTTGCCAGTCGTAGGCCGGGTCGGTCCCATCGAGGATGAACTTGCCCTGGTCGCGCCACTTCAGCGGAAACCGGCCGTTGGGCCAGATGGCAATATCTTTCTCATTATCCGCAAAAATGAAGTTCTGGGCTGGCGAGCCGTAGTTCATTAGCGCGGACGTGTAGTCGGCATAGGAGCGGGCCCGGTTCAGCTGGTAGAAGGTCAGCACTTCGTTGGCCCCGTCGTGGGCGGTCCAGCGCATGGCGTGGGCAATGGGCGTCTGGTTCAGGAAGGGCTTTTCGTTTTTATCGTACACCACCGGGCCGTGGTGGGTGTAGAGCACGGTGTCGAGCCGGTCGGGCTGCCCGCGCACCTTGATGCGCTCCACCACGCGGCGCACGGGTTTCCAGCGGCCGTCGTGCCAGTACTCGCGCTGGGTTTTATCCTTGAATTTCAGCTGATAAAAGTCCAGTACATCGGCCGCCACGTTGGTCACGCCCCAAGTCGCCTGCTCGTTGAAGCCGATGATGACCGTGGGCGCGCCCGGAATGGTGACGCCGTACACGTTCACGCCCGGCGCATTCAACTGAATCTGGTACCAGATGCTGGGTAGGTTGAGCTGCAGGTGCGGGTCGTTGGCCAGCAGCGGGTAGCCCGAGGTCGACTTCTCACCGCTCACCGCCCAGTTGTTGGAGCCCAGCTCGGCATCGGGCTCGTCGCGCAACTGGTTGGCCGCATAGGCTGCCTCGAACGACTTCGGCACCGGCGGCGCGGGCAGCGGCTTGAAATCCAGCGTCGTGCCCACCGGCACGATGGGGTCTTCGCGCGTGGGGTAGTCCGGAAACAGGTCCTTGGTCACGGCCGGGCCGTACTTGCGCAGGATGTTGCTCATGCGCAAGTCGTCGGTGCGCCCGCTCAAATCCCAGGCCATGTACTTGAGCAGCAGCGCGCACTTCAGCGGCTCCCAGGGCTCGGGCTGGTAGTCGAGCAGCTTGTATTCGAAGGGCAGCGACTTGGGCGTAAGCTGGCCGATGTAGGCGTTCACGCCGGCCGTGTAGGAGTCCAGCACCACGCGGGTGGTGGGGTTGGCCATCATCACCTTCAAGGAGTTAGCCGCGCCAAAGGGCAGGCCCATGCGCCGGAAAAACCGGTCGGTTTCGAGCCGGGCCGGCCCCACGATTTCGGCCAGCCGCCCGGCGGCCACGTGGGTCACAAAATCCATCTGCCAGAGCCGGTCGCGGGCCGTGAGGTAGCCCTGGGCGAAGTACAGGTCATGGTCGTTCTGGGCGAAAACGTGCGGCACGCGGCGGTCGTCGTAGCGCACGGTCACGGGCGCCTGCAGGCCGGGCAGCGCCAGCGTCTGCTGGGCCGGGAAGTCGCCGGCCGCCTCGCCGTTCTGCCAGAAGCCGCGGTAAGGGCTCAGCAGCTTGCCAAACGGCGGCACATCGCCATGTTTGGTATTCAGCGCCCAAATGAGCGCGAGGCTGGCGGCGAGGGCCAACAGAGCTTTAATCATACTAATTGTCAGTTGCTTGTTGTAGGTTGTCTGGGCCTTAAGCAAAAGCAAAGGCCAATTAACGACAATGTCGCCAATTGGCCTTCACAGATTGAGTTACAGGCAGCTTTCGAACAGCTTTTCAAGCAAGCCGCCCAACAACTGACCACTAATAACGAACAACTATAATCACCGCAGCGCCACTTCGCGCACCAACCCGCCGATGCCCCACAAGAGCAGCTGCTGGCGCATGGCTTCGGCCTCAGGCTTCTCGCCGAAGTGGCCCACGAGCACGCGGCTGCGCTGGCGGCCGTCGAGCAGTTCTTGCGCAATTTCTACTTTTAGTTCCGGAAGCAGGGCCTTGATGCGGGCCTGCACGGCCGTGGCGTTGGCCACATCCACGAAGGAGCCGGCCTGGATGCAGAAGCCCGTTGGGCAATTCACAACTTCGGCGTTGGTTACCACCTGGCCTTTGGTGAGTATGGACGCGGCGATGAGGGCGCCGTGCGCGTCCACCGAGGCCGAATCAGATACCACGGCCAGGCCAGTCGGAATCGAGTAGGTGGTGAAGGCGGCGTCGGGGTTGGGGTCGGCGGCGAAGAGAGCGGCTAGGTTTTCGGGGGTGGTGGCGGGGCCCAGGGGCGTTTCGTCGGCTACTACTTCGGCCACCACGGTGGCGGCGCCGCACTCGGTGATGCCCAGCGGGCGGGCGGCAATTTCGGAAAGGTCCAGGATGCGCTGGTGGCGGAAGGGGCCGCGGTCGGAGACGCGCACCACCACCGATTTGCCGTTTTTTACATTCGTCACCCGCAGCCGGGTGCCGAAAGGCAGGGTTTTGTGAGCGCAGGTGTACTTAAAGCGGCTGTAACGCTCGCCGCTGGTCGTTTTCCGTCCCTGAAACTGACTGCCGTACCAGGAGGCCCGGCCGCGCAGCACGGTGGTGCGGGCGCTGGGGGCGGATGCGACTGCGATTTTGCGGGTGCCACGGCTAGTGGCGTGCGCCGGAGCGCTCAGCAAAGACAGCAACAGAAAGAAGCAACTGGAAAGGACGAGTAGAGTAGAGCGACGAAATAAAATCATGCGTTTTGCAGATGGTGAGCAAAACAAACATAGGGCCACCCGCCGGGGCAATTGCTAAATTTCCCATCCGGCTACTAACGGAATTGGGTTAAAAATTGTCCTTTTTTCAGAAAACTTGCATTTAATTAATCTTCATGTTGGTTCAAAAAATAGCCGTGAAGTTGCCTCAAACTATATTTTGCCGAAACCAGCTCCATCCATTGCACAGATACAAAAATTAGATTATGCGACGGGTATAAAATTTGGGCATTGGCTGCCCGGCTATCTTCGAAACCCGGTTGCAGAAGTCCGGTTTTTTTCGTAAGAGCAGTACCGGCCCGCCGTGGCCCGAACTGTACCTTTGCCCCATGGATTTTGGCCGCCTGCCCGACCTGCGCTACGTTGATTTTCGGCTGCCGCCCGACCACCCCGAAACGGCCCGCGTGCTGGCTAAGGCCCGCCCTGCGCAGCCCGCGCCCGCCCGGCTGCACGTGGGCTGCCCCATCTGGACCAACAAGGAGTGGCTGGGCAGCTACTTTCCGGCCGGCATCAAGGAGCCCGACTACCTGCACTACTATGCCCAGCAGTTCAACAGCATCGAGCTAAATACCACGCACTACCGCATTCCGGACGCGGCAACGGTGCGGCGCTGGCGCGAGGCTGTGGGGCCGGGTTTCAAGTTTTGCCCCAAGCTGCCGCGCAGCATCAGCCACGAGCGGGAACTGTTTCAGGCCGACGATTTGGTGGTGACCACGGCGCGGGCGTTCGAGGGGCTGGGCGAGAACCTGGGCTGGGCTTTTCTGCAACTGCCGCCGCATTTCGGCCCCGAGCACCTGCCGCGGCTGGAGCGTTTTCTCCTCGATTTCCCCGAAACCGTGCCGCTGGCCGTGGAGTTGCGCCATCCGCGCTGGTACGCCGACCGCGGCTTGTCCGACGCCGTATTTGCCACCTTCGAAGCCCTGAATAAAACGCTAGTGATAACCGACGTGGCCGGCCGGCGCGATGTGCTGCCCATGCGCCTGACCACGCCCGTGGCCTTCATCCGCTTCAACGGCCACGGCCTGCACAGCACCGACTACCAGCGCGCCGATGCCTGGGCCGAACGCCTAGCCGCCTGGGTGGCCCAGGGCATCCATGATATCTACTTCTTTATTCACCAGAAGGACGTGCGCCACGCCCCGGTGTTTGCCCAATACCTGCTGGAAAAGGTGCGTTTGCTCACGGGAATCGTGGTGCCGCCGCCGTTCATCATTCCGCAGCCGGTGCAGGGGAATCTGTTTGGGTTTTGAGAGGGGCTTTCCTATTCGCCTGTCATCCTGAGCGTAGCGAAGGACCTTATCACACCCGAACAAATCGTTCGACCGTGACAAGGTCCTTCGCTGCGCTCAGGATGACAGGTGATTAGAGGTTACAAAACCGGCTGGGTTTGCAGCAACGGGCCCAGCACCTGCCACACGTTCTCGGCCAGAAATTTCTGGCCGGCGGGGTTGGGGTGCACGCCGTCGGGCAGGTTGAGCTCACGGCGGCCGAGCACGCCTTGCAGCAGAAAAGGCACAAAGGCCAGGCTGTTTTTATCGGCTAAGGCGCGAAACAGGGCTTTGAACTCGGTGGCGTAGTGGGCTAGGCGGTGGCCACCGAGGGGGCCGAGGTCGAAGGGGAATTCCAGGCCGGCCAGCACAATCTGGGCCTGCGGGTACTGCCGCCGCACGGCGTCAATAATGAACTGCAGGTTCTGGGTGGTTTCGCGCACCGGGATGCCGCGGATGCCATCGTTGGCCCCGAGGGCCAGCACAAACACGTCGACCGGGTGCCGGGCCAGCACCGAGGCCAGGCGCTGCCGCCCGCCGGCGCTGGTTTCGCCGCTCACGCCGTAGTTATAGGCTTTATAAGAAAGGTTTTGCTCGTCGAGGCGCTGCTGGAGCAACGCGGGAAAGCTTTCGGAAGCGCGCAGGCCGTGGCCCGCGGTGAGGCTGTCGCCAAAGAAGATGATGTTTTTCATACCGTGCTTTTTAACAGCACGGAGGCCGTTTTCGTGCCCGGCAGGAGGGTAGTTTGGAAAGGTGAAAAGAACGTCATGCAGAGCGCAGCGAAGCATCTTTACCGCACAACGTAATCAATTGGATTAGTGACTGCGGGCAAGATGCTTCGCTGCGCTCTGCATGACGTTCTAACGAAGCGTTAGGCGCCCAAGCCTACTCCACCACTTCCAGTATGGTGCGGAACGACACGTACTTACCCGCGAAATGCTTTTCCATATCGGCCCGCAGGGCCGGGGCGCAGATGTTCTGGTAGTCTTCAAGTTGCTCCAGGCCAATGCAGTAGTACTGCGCGGCGTAGGTGATGCCGCCTTCTTCCTCGTTGAGCAGGCGCAGGAGCTGGCTTTTCAGGAAAAAGCCTGTTTCCATCACCTCGGGCATGTGGGTGGTGCGCATGTAGTCCAGCCATTCCTCGGCGGCGCTGGGCTCGATGCTGCTGGTGACGTTGTAGAGAATCATGGGTGAATTGGTGAATGGTTGAATGGGCAGATGGTTGAATTGATGAGCGCAGGCAGGAGCAATGGGTCGGTACCTACGCGGCCATTCGTCCATTTAACAATCTGCCCATTCAGCCATTCACCCATCAAAATCAGACGCGCATGGCGTCGAACTGAAAATCGGTGATACGGGCCTGTATGTCTTTAGGCGAAAGCTTTTCCGAAGCAGCGGCCTGAGCCAGGGCAGGCAACTCCGCGTCGCCGGCCAGGCGCAGGCTCAGGATTTGGCTGAGGCTGAGCTGCTTTTCAAGGAGCGCGAAGCGTTGGCCGCTTACTTCAAAATACCGCTGCCGTACTTCGAGCCGGCAGATACGGTCTTGCAATTGCAGGGCGTAGTGCTGGCGCAGCATCACGAGCACGCCCAATCCGATGACGGCTAGCGCGGCCACTGTGAACCAGAGCCGGGCAATTTGGTCGTCGTCGCCGGCCACTTTGGTATAGCGCAGCACGGCATAGCCGGCCATGAGCAGGGCCAGCGGCAGCAGCACAAAATGGTGCCACGGGTAGTACATGGTGGTGTTTTTGGTGGGCGTGGCCATGCGGAATGGAGCGTTTGAGGCGGGCGAAAGTAGGGGAGAAGGGCGGAAAGCCGGACAATAAAAAACTCCAGCCGGAGCCGGAGTCTTTCAGTAGATACGACGCGGAAGGGGCGCGGTTACTTCATTTCCTTGGCGCGCTGCTTTTCGGCTTTGGCCATGTCGCGGGCGGCGCGCTCCTGCTTCTTGGCCTCGGAGGCGGCGGCGCGCTGCTCTTTGAGCTGAGATTTCTGGGCTTTTTCCTGCTTGCGCTGCTCGCGGAGCTGGCTTTTCAGGTCACTCTGCTGGTTGGCGTTGTCCTTGAGCTGATTGCGGGTGTCGCGGGCGGCCTGGTCGGAGTTGCTGGTTTGCTGCTTCTGGGCCTCGTAGGTGGCCTTGGCATCGGCGGCGCGTTGCTGCTGCTGTTCGGGGGTGAGAGGCGTGGCCATGGCCGGGTCGGGGGTGGCCGGCGTGGTTTGGGCGCTGGCAACGGTGGCGGTGGCCAGGGCGGCGAAGAGGGCTGCGCCGAAAAGGAGATTTTTCATGGGAAGGGGTTAGCGCTGGCCAACGGCCGGCTGCTTCCTCAAACGCAGGCCCCGGGTGGAAGTTGGTTTTTATTGATTTTCAAGTATTTTATTCTTCCA
This sequence comes from Hymenobacter convexus, assembly GCF_030580955.1. Classification (GTDB taxonomy): domain Bacteria; phylum Bacteroidota; class Bacteroidia; order Cytophagales; family Hymenobacteraceae; genus Hymenobacter. The sequence continues at coordinate 324,094 of NZ_JAUQON010000002.1, forward strand.
CGTAGTTCAGGTCCTTGCCGTAGCTCTCGGGCAGGGTGCTCACGGCCCAAAATGCCACCACCAGCGTGAGCCCGCCCAGCACGGCCGCACCCGGAATGAAGCCTAGCGCGCCGCTCAAAGCCTTGAAGGCGGGCACCAGGCCCACCACGGCGCCGCGCGCGAAGTTGGGCGCGGTGGTGGCCACGGTGGCCCGCAGGTTGGTACCAAATTGCTCGGCCGCCACCGTCACAAACAGCGCCCAGAAGCCCACCGATACGCCCAGCACAAAGCACACGGTATAGAACGTGGCGGGCGAGGCGCCCTTCACCCCAAACAAATACACGGCCACCAGCGTGGCACAGAAGCCCAGAAACACCTTCAGTGCCTTGTTGCGCGAGTGCCAGAGCTGGCTGAGTGCGCCGCTGGCAAAGTCGCCAAACACCAGCCCGAAGTAGCACCAAAACACCGCCAGCCCGGCCTCTACCTCGCCCGTGAGGCCCAACGCCTTGCCAAACTCCGGCGCCAGCGTGACGAGGATGCCCACCACAAACCACAGCGGCACCCCAATCAGGAGCACGCGCAGGTACTTGCCCAGCCGCTCGGCGTCGGTGAAGAGGCTGAGGAAATTGCCGCGCGCCACTTCCGCCTGGGCCTGCACCTGCTGGAACATGCCCGACTCGAACACGCTCACGCGCAGCACCAGCAGGGCCAGGCCCAGCCCGCCGCCCACGAAGTAGGCGTTGCGCCAGCCAAATTTGTCGCCCACCCAGTAGCCCAGCATGGCGCCGCTCACGCCCACGGTGGCCACTATCATGGTGCCGTAGCCGCGCTTTTCCTTGGGCAGGCTTTCGCTCACAAGGGTGATGCCGGCGCCCAGCTCGCCGGCCAGCCCCACGCCGGCAATGAGCCGCAGCCAGGCGTATTGGTCGATAGAGGTGACGAAGCCGTTGGCGATGTTGGCCAGCGAATAGAGCAGAATCGAGCCGAAAAGCACCGAAAGGCGCCCGCGCTTGTCGCCCAAAATGCCCCAAAGCAGGCCGCCAAGCAGCATCCCGCCCATCTGCATGTTGATAAGAAACAGGCCCTGGTTAGTCATTTCGGGCGTGCCCGGCGTCACGCCCAGCTCGGTGAGGCTTTTGACGCGGACGATGCTGAAGAGAATCAGGTCGTAGATGTCGACGAAGTAGCCGAGGGCGGCCACGATGACGACGGCACTAAACAGGGTGGCTTTTGGGATGGGGTGAGACGGTTGCATGGCGAAATGTACTGCCGGCCACAAGAACGTCATGCTGAGCGCAGCCGAAGCATCTCTACTGCGCAACTAAATCAAGTTTAGTTGTGCAGTAGAGATGCTTCGGCTGCGCTCAGCATGACGTTACTAGAAACAGTTAGGCGTGGGCAGTAACCGCTGCTTCCGGCAGCGCGCAGCCGCTGTGGCAGCCGCCGGGCGTGGGGCCGTCTTCCACCTGCACGGTGGTATGGTGGATGTGAAATTCGCTTTCTAGGCCCTTCGATAGCGCGGCCAGCCAGGCGGCATCGGCGCCGCCGGGGCGCACGAGGTGGGCCATGAGGGCCGCGTCGTGGCCCGAGCTGCTGAGGCTCCAGATGTGCAGGTCGTGCACGGACTGGACTTCGGGCTGCTGCAACAAATAAGCGCGCACGGCTTCGGGGTCGATGCCGTCGGGCACGGCTTGGAGGCCCAGGCGGAGGCTATCGCGCAGCAGGCCCCAGGAGCTGTAGGCGATGATGCCGAGAATGATGAAGCCGATGACGGGGTCGAGCCAAACCCAACCGGTGAGTAACACGAGGCCGCCGCCGGCTACCACGCCCACGCTCACCAGCGCATCGGTGAGCATGTGCAGGTAGGCGCCGCGCACGTTCACGTCGCCCTTCTGCCCGCTGCGAAAGAGCAGGGCGGTAACACCATTGACCAAAATACCGATGCCGGCCAGCGCCATCACCCAGCGGCCGTTCACGGGCTCGGGGTGGCGCAGGTGGTCGATGGTTTCCCAGAGGATGAAGCCCAGCGCGGCGTAGAGCAGGGCCGTGTTGAGCAGCGCGGCCTGAATGGTGGCCCCGCGGTAGCCGAATGTATAGCGCTGCGTAGCCGGCCGGCCCGCCAGCCAGGCGGCGCCCCAGGCCAAGGCCAGGCTGAGGACGTCGCTCAGGTTGTGGCCGGCGTCGGAGAGCAGGGCAGCTGAGTTGGCCCAAAAGCCGCCAATGGTTTCGGCCACCACAAAGGCCAGGTTGAGGCCAATGCCAATGGCGAAGGCGGCACTGAAGGCGCCGCCGGGCGGTGGCGCAGCGTGCTGGTGGCCGGCATGGTCGGAATGGTTGTGGGGCATTTGTGGCTAAACGATGAATCGAAAACAGGGTTCGGCGGCTACTGCACCACCACCCAGCGGCTGAGGGTGCCCGTGGCGCACTCCACTTGAAGCACATACACACCCGGGCGCAACGGCCCGGTAGCGAGGCTGAGTTCCGCCGTGGGCGGCATCGGCTGGGCAAGTACCGGCTGGGTGAGCACCGGCCGGCCCAACACATCAAGCAGCACCAGCCGCTGGGGCCGGGCTGCAGCTTCTAGCCGAACGTGCAGCTGGTCGTGCGCGGGGTTGGGATATAAGACCAAGGCTTCGGCCGCCGCTGCCGAATGGCTAGCTAGCGCCCCGGGGGCCAGCAGGCGGGCCAGGCCGGAGCGCCGTTGCCCGGCTATGCGCGGGAAGGCGCCGGCTACCAGCAGGTTGCCGTTAGGCTGGGCCACCAAGGCATACACGGTCGAAAAGGGAGGGCTAAACTGCGCCGGGTCGAGGTAGTCGGGGTCGGGCGAGCCGTTGGGCAGTAGGCCGCGCAGGGCAAAAGCCCCGGTCGCACCGCCAATGATGACCTTGCCCGTGGGCAGCGCCACCACGGCGTTGAGCGGAGTGGCGGGCATCACATTGGGCAGCGGCGAAGTGAAAGTAGGGTCCAGGGTGCCGTCGTTGAGGAAGCGCGCCACGCTGGCCCGCGTTTGGTTGCCCACGCTGATGAAGGCACCGGCCAGCACAAACCCGTTGGCCGTGTTGGCCATCGAAAGCCCGATGCCGGCCACGGTCTGGTTGGCGGGCACCGTGGTAAAGGCGGGGTCGAGGCTACCGTTGGGCAGCAGGCGCCGCACCAGTTCCAGGAAGGAGCCGTACATGTTGCCGGCCACCAGCAGCTTGCCCGACGGCTGCAGCAGCAGGGCATTCACCTGGCCCGAATACGGCACGGCCGGCACAAAGCTGGCATCGGGCTGGCCGCTGGGCAGCACCCGCAGCACGTTAGGTACCGCGCTGCCGCCCGCTCCCGCCGCCACGAAGTAGCCGCCCAGCACAATGTTGCCATCGGGCTGCACCAGCACCGCCCGCACCTGGGGCGTAAGGCTAGAGCTGGGGGCGCGCATGTTGGGGTTGAAAGTGGCATCGAGCGCGCCGGTGGTTGAGAGCCGGGCCACACCCGTGCGGGACTGCCCGCCCACGCTCGTGAACTCGCCCACGGCCAGCACGCGGCCCTGCGCATCGGCAGCCAGGGCCAGAATCTGTCCGCCCGCAAACGCTGGCGCTACAAACGTGGTGTCCACCCGGCCGTCGGGCCACAGCCGCACGAGATTGGCCACGGCCCGGTTGTTAAACATGGCGAAGTCGCCGGCCACCAGCAGGCGGCCGTCGGCCTGCTCCACCAGCGCCCGCATGGTGGCCGGCTGCTGGGTGGCCGTGAAGGCCACCGTGGGCTCAAATGCCGGGTCCAGGGTTTGGGCCAGCAGGGGGCAATAGACTGCGGCGGCCAGCACCAACACCAGCAGCATCCGCAACGGAGTAGAAAATGACATGGATTAAGAGGAGCGAGGAAGATGCCTAAATATAAGGCGCCCCCCCGGCCCCGCCCAGCTCAGGCAGAAAGGCGCGTCAGTACTTCGTCAATCAGGCCGTATTCCTTCGCCTCATCTGCCCGCATCCAGTAGTCACGGTCCGAGTCGTCGTGGATTTGCTGGTAGGTTTTGCCGGTGCGCTCGGCGTAGATTTGGTACAGCTCCTGGCGCAGCTTCACCACCTCGCGGGCCGTGATTTCGATATCGGCCGACGGCCCTTGCACCCCGCCGCTGGGCTGGTGAATCATGACGCGGGCGTGGGGCAGGGCCGAGCGTTTGCCGATGGCGCCGCCGCAGAGCAGGAAGGCGCCCATGCTGGCCGCCAACCCGGTGCAAATGGTGGCCACATCGGGCTGCACGTACTGCATGGTGTCATAAATGCCGAAGCCGGCGTACACGGAGCCGCCCGGCGAGTTGATGTAAAGTAGGATGTCCTTGCGGGCATCGGCCGATTCCAGAAAAAGCAGCTGGGCGTTGATGATGTTGGCGATGTTGTCATCGACGGCCTGGCCGAGGAAGATAATGCGGTCCATCATCAAGCGCGAAAACACGTCGATTTCGCGGAAATTATGCGGCCGCTCCTCGATGACGGAACGGGTCATGTTGGTAATGTAAGGCCGGGCCCGGCCTTCGGCGTGGGCCGTGTATTGGTCTACGCGCAGGCCGTTGAGGCCCTGGCCGTGGACGGCAAATTTTCGAAATTCTTGTTTGTTCAACATGAGAATAAGAGATGATTGAGCGAAAAAAAGAGGCATGAGCAGCCCAGCCCCGCCGGAAATAGCGGAGGGCATTGCAGGCCCAGACGAGGGTTTTCATTCGATAATAGCCTGATTCAGCGGCTGGCTACCACGGCTTCAGCTGCTGCCAGAGCCGGGCCCATGGGTTGGTCGGCAGCCCATACAGCCGCTCATGAATCGTGCGGAGCTCCCGCCGCAGCTGGCGCCGCCCGGCCAGGCGCAGGCCCTGGTACAGCCGCTGCTGGGCGTCCGTGTCGGCCGCCAGCTCGCCATCGAGCAAGTGGCGCAACTGCCAGTCCTCGGCCGACAGCGCGGCGGGGCCATTCAGCAACTGCTCTTCAATCAGGCGCAGGCGTTCGAGCTCGGTTCGCATGGCTAGTATTCAATGGTTTCGGCTCGAAAGACCGCGCGCACCGACTCGCGCAGCCGCTCCAAGCATTTGAACTTCTGCACCGTAGCCGAGCGCACGGAGCGGTAGTCGTGGTCGGCCGCAATCTGCGTCAGGGGCTGCTGGAAGTAGTAGAAGGCCAGCAGCAGGCTTTTGCAGCGGACGCCCAGCCGCTCCACGTAGTCGAGCACGGCGAAGCTGGTTTCCTCGGTTTCGGGTGCGGCTTCGGCGGCCAGCGGGCCGGGGTCGTCGGGCAGGGCCTCGTGGGGCAGGCGGGCGCGGCGGCGCAGCTCATGCCGCCACAGGTTGCGGCTGATGCCCATAAGGTAGGTACTGGGCGCGGCCGTGAGCGTTAGGGTTTCGCCTACTGCCTGCTCGTAGAAAACGACCAGGGCATCCTGGAATACGTCCTGCGCGTCCTCGGCCGAGCCGCCGTGACGCAGAACGTGACGGCTTACCGAAGGGAAAGCCCGGCGGTAAAGCTGCGTGAGCGCCTGCTCCCGGTGGATGAGCAAGGCGTGGCGGAGGGAGGCGGCGGGCGAAGTATCGGATGGAGCAGTCATGACGGAAGACGTGGTACCAATTAATCCATTTCCGGCCCAACTATCACCGGGGTACTTAAAAAAAGATGGCCTGCATCCACAAAAGACGCAAGCCACCAAAATAGTGCGGGCAATGGCCGCGTGGCCAACGATATACGGCCACCCAAACGCGGCTATTCAATCACCACGCGGCGGGTAACCGGCCCCCCCGCATAGTCCACCCGCAGCAAGTAGGTGCCGGGCGACAAATGGCTGGTGGTTAGTCGCATTTCGGGGTTCACAACCGCCTGCGTAAGCACTGGCCGGCCGAGCGCATCGAGCAGCGTCACGGCGCGGGGGCTGGCCGTGGCATCAAGCTGAAGCATAAGCTCGGCGTGCGCCGGGTTGGGATAGGCGGCCAGGACGGCGGCCGAACGGGTAGCCACCACGGCCAGCGGCTGCGCCGCCTTGTACGATACGAAGCTCAGCTGCTGGGTGAGGGGAGCGTTAAAGTAGAAAAAACTTCCCCCCACCATGACGCGGCCACTGCTGGTGCACAGCACCGCTGACACCGCGCCGGCTCCCGACGCGGGCACAAACCCGGGGTCTGGCGTACCACTCAGCAGCAACTGATAGAGCCCGATGGTGGGGGCTGCGGACGCGCCGTAGTTCAGAAAAAAACCGCCCACGAGCAGCCGTCCATCCGGTTGATAGGCCAGGTTTTTTGCCCAGAAAACACTGCGGTCTAATGGGTCCGTGAACGTGCTGTCGCGCCGGCCGTTGGCCAACAGGCGGATGATGGAAGCCCGCTGCCCCGCGACGGCCCCCGGCATTTGCCCACACAGCGTGATGCGGCCGTTGGGTTGCAGCACCACATCGGTGGTGAGGCCGCTGCCGTAGTTGCGCACCGCGGTGGGCACAAAGCTGGGGTCGAACTGGCCAGTGGCTTGCACCCGCACCGCCGTGGGGCCGTCCAGTAGCAGCACCCGGCCGTCGGGCTGCACCAGCGCTTGCGACGCGTTGGTGAGGCGCAGGCTTTGCGATACCACAAAAGAAGGGTCGAAATCACCGTTGGCCAGGAAACGGGCCGCGTCCAGGTAGGCGAATGAATACGCAAATGGCCCGGTCATGACAAACCGGCCATCGGCCTGTACCGCCAGCCCCGCCACCGAGTAATTGGGCAGGTAGGAGCGAAACAACGGGTCGAGCTGCCCGGCTGGATTGAGCCGCAGCACCCCGCCCCGGCTCACCCCGTTTACCGTCGAAAACCCACTCACCAACAGCTGATTGTTGGGAGGCTGCACGAGTACCCGGTCCAGCGCATCGGTGAGCGGCACCCGGTTGCTGAAGGCCGTATCGACCTCGGCCAGGCCCGGCCGCAGGCGGGCCAGGTTGGGCGAAGGGTAGCCGTTCACCAGGTCGAAGCGGCCGGCCAGCACCACGCCCAGGCCGGGGTGTTCCGCCATGCGCCGCACGGCCCCCGGCTCGTAAAGCTGCGGCCGAAAAGCCGGGTCGAGCGGCCCGGCCGGCTGCATCCGATACAGGCTGCCGGGGCTGGTGCGCGTCCGGTGCAGAAACCGGCCGCCCAGCACCAGCGCGCCGGCCGTGTCGAGGGTGGCTACCCGCAGCTGCACGGGCCATTGGGCAAAGCCGGTGAAAGCCGGGTCGGGCTGGCCGGAGGCCAGCAGGCGCACCGCCGTGGCCGTGGCCGGCGTGGTGGGCAGCACCAGCAGGTTGCCGTTGCGCAAGAGGTGCACGCGGCGGCCGTCGCCGGTTTTCACGAAACCGTAAGTAGCGGGCGCCTGAAAGGCAGGGTCGAGGCTGCCGGTGGGCAGCAGCTGGTGCAAGCCGCCCGCCCGGCCCTGCACCGTGAGCGTGGGCCGGCCCGCCACGAGAATCTGGCCGCCGGGCCGCAACAGAATTTCCTGCACATCGCCGCCGCTGGTCACGTTGGCCTGAAACGTGAGGTCGCGCTGGCCATTGGGCAGCAGCCGAATCAGAGCCGGCGCGGGCGACACGAAGTAGCCGCCCACCAAAATTTTGCCATCGGGCTGCACGGCCAGGGCCGTCACGTAGTCGCTGGTTCGCCCCCCCAGCACGGCCGAAAACCCGGTGTCCAGCGTACCGTTGGCATTCAGCCGGATGAGCAGGCTCACCCCGGAAGCCGTATTGCCGCTGCCCGCCAACAAGATTTTGCCGTCGGGCTGAATGGCCATGATGCGCAGCGTGGGCACAAAAAAAGTGGCCGGCATCTGAAACGAGTAGTCGAACGCGCCGTTGGCCAGCAGGCGGATGACCGTGGCCGAAAGCTGCGGCGCCAGGGTCGAGGCTACGGCGCCGGGGCTGGCCAGCAGCAGCCGGCCATCGGGGTAAAAGCGGGCTAAGGCCGGCAGCGTTTCCGATGCCCCGTTTGTGTCAATAACCCCCGCATGTTGGTGGAAAGCCGCATCAACCTGACCCCGCGCATCGAAAACAGTCAATTTGCCCAACAACTGGCCATCGGTGTAAGCCTGCTGGCCGATTACCGCGACCTTGCCTTGGGGTGAGGTGTCGGCCGATTGCAATTCCGAATACTGCTGAACGTCAACGGCAAAGGTAGAATCAGGCCGTTGGGCCTGGCTATTAAAAGCCAGCCAGGCCCAGGCCCAGCTCAGCAGCACTGCGCGGTAGATAAATTTCATTGGAGAATGTATTTTCTCCAAAGGTACCTACTTGAACGCCAGCGGTACCACCAGCCGCACACTCACGTTGCGCCCTTGGTTGAACACGCCGGTGCGCCCGTTTGAGGCGTTGTAGTCGGCGTATTTCAGGCGGCTGAGGTGGCTTTGGTAGCCCACGTCGAACAGGTTGTTGGCCGTGACGAAGAGCGAGAAGAGCGTGCGACCCTGGGCGTCGGCCACGTCGGTGCCCAGGCCGGCGTTGAATAAGGTGTAGCCCGGCGTGGCCGTTTCGGTATCAAACGCCGAGAAGTAGCGGTTCTGGGCGAAGGTGCGCTCCATCTGGAACCGCGCGTAGGGGTTGGTGATGCGCTTGCCTTGGCGGCGGAAGTTGGCCCGCAGCTCCGACTGCAGCCGGTCGGCCGGGATGAAGGGCAGGTATTGCTGGTTGGCTTCCACGTTCAGCTGCCGGGCGCGCACCATCGAGAACGAGTTTTCGAAGTGCAGCCAGTCGAGCGGGTGGGGGTGAAAGTCGAGGCTCACCTCGCCGCCGTAGAGGCGGGCCTGGCCCTGCTCGTACTTATAGGCGCCGGTGCCGTTGCGCAACGAGTCGGCCCCGCTGGCGGTCAGCAATCGACGCGTGAAAATGTAGTTGCTGATGCTGTTTTCGAACGCATCGACGCTGAAGCGCACGTGGTCCGTCACGTAGCTCACGCCGGCATCTACCTGCAGGCTGGTTTCGGCGGCCAGGTTTTCGTTGCCGATTTCGTAGCGAATAGTGCCCTCGTGCTGGCCATTCGAGCCCAGCTCGGCAATGTTGGGCGCCCGGAAGCCGCGGGCCAGGTTGGCCTTCACCGTCAGGCGCTCGCTCAGGCTATATGCCAGTCCCAGGCTGCCGCTGTAGTTGTGAAAGTTGCTCGAAAAGCCCGGAAACTTGGTTTCGGCCGTGGGGGCGGTACTGGGCCGCTCGTTGGCGTCGAGCAGCAGGCGGTCGGCCGAAATCTGGCGCACGTCATACCGCAGCCCACCGCTGATATCGAGCGCGCCGATGGTTTTCTTGGCCACCCCAAACACGCCGCCCTCGTTCACGCGGTAAGCCGGAATCAGAAATTCCACGCCCAGGTTGCGGTTTTGCTGGTGCAGGCCGGTGCTGCCCAGGGTCAGGTTCCAGCCATTTTTTTCGGGCAGGAAGTAGCGCAGCGCGTAGTCCACGGTGCGCAACTGGAAGTAGAGCGAGGTTTCCGCCGGGTCGAGCACGTTGCCGTACTCGCGCCGCAGGTTTTGCTGGTAGCTCACCTGCAGCGTCAGGCGCCCGCCCTGGTCGCCCAGAATGAAATTGTTGTCGGTGCCGATGCGCAGGTGGTTGATTTGCTGCTGGGGCACGGCCAGCCCGTAACCGCGCAGGTCGGCGTCGGTCACGGGCACGCTCCGCGTCGAGTCGCCGCTGGGCACGTCCTTGGTGAAGCGGCCGCTGGCATCGCGGGCGCCTTCGGTCAGCCCCAGTCGCTGGTTGAAGCTGCTGAACGTGAGGTGCGAATAGCCCCAGCTCTTGTTCACGCCCACGTAGCCGTTGGCGTCCCACTCATTGAAGCCGGAGTTGTACACGCGGCTGTCGTAGCGGTTCTGGTAGTCGCCGGCCACTTTGCGGGTGCCGCGCACCAGCCAGTTCAGGCCGTTGAGGTTGCCCGCGTTCAGCAGGGAGTAGCCTTGCTGGTGGTTGTTGGTCTGGTAGCTGCCCGTGGCCGCCCCCATGATGCGGCCCTCGGCCACCGGGTCGGGCGCCACAAAGTTGATGACGCCGGCCATGGCATCGGACCCGTACAGCAGCGAGCCCGGCCCCTTGATAATCTCGGCCCGGTCCACGCTAAACTCGTCAATCTCAATGCCGTGCTCGTCGCCCCACTGCTGGCCTTCCTGCTTCGAGCCGTTGTTGAGCGTCACCACGCGGTTGTAGCCCAGCCCGCGCACAACAGGCTTGCTGATGGCCGCGCCGGTGGTAATCTGGGCCACGCCGGGCGTGTGGGCAATGGCATCCACTAGGTTAGAGGCCGAGGTTTGATTCAGCCGCGTGCGGTCGACTACCGACGTGGGCACCGGGGAGCGCCGCAACTGCGTGGCCTGCGACACACCCGTGACCACCACCTGGCCGATTTCAGTGGCCGCCGCCGTCAACTTGATTTCCAGCGGCTGGCTGGCGCCCGTGTCTACAGTTTGCGTCACGGTGTTATAACCCAACGAGCGCACCTGCATGGTGAAGCGCCCGCGCGGCAGGTTGGCAAACGAAAAGCTGCCATCGGGCCCGGTGGCGGCGCCCTGTTTCAAATCATCAAACAACACGGTGGAGCCTGGCAGGACCTCCCCGGTGGCAGCATCCAGCACGCGGCCGGTGAGGGGCGGCGCCACGGTCCGGCCGCGGGTGGCCGCCGGGGCGGGACCCGCAGCATTCTGCCCATTTTGGGCAAAGGCTGGGGTGATTGAGCTACCGAGTAAGCCCAACAGAGTGAGCGCAGTGGGGCGGATTTCTAAGAAATTAGATTTCAATAAGAATGCAAACATGAAACAAAAAGGAAGGCCGCGCCAAGGCGGCATAAGCGCAGGCGCCGGCCCCCGGACCGCGGCGCAGTCGGGGCAGGGCGTAGCTTAAAATCAACAGAAGCCGGGGTGCCGCTTAGGCGGCGGGCGGCCCGCGCAGTTGGGCGGGCCGCCGCGCAATCCAGGGCGCCGTGGCCACGGTGGGCACGGGCGCGGTGGCAAAGCACGGACGGGCCACCGGCAGCGGCATCACCACGGGCGCACTCGGCAGAAAGGGCACATTATAAAGCTCTTCGACCGGGCAATGCTTGTGCTGCTTGCCGATGAGGGCTTTGCCCTTGTGACGGAAGGCCAGCGCGTGGGCCGGCTCGTCGGTGGTGTGCTCGTGGGGGTGCAAGGCCAGAATCCACGCCTCGGGCAGCAGCGTCCGCACCAGGCAGAGCAGCAGCAGGAAGGCGAGGTGGGAACGTAGGGCTTGCACGGTGCAAAGATGGGCGGAAACAACAAAAGCTGCCCGCAGAAAAAAAAGTTGCCGAAATTTGGACCTCAGTAAATCCGAAGTACCGGTCTATTACGTACGGCCCTCGGTTCCCAAATTGGAACCGCTTGTTCCCAAGTTTTTTCGTGATTATTACCTCCATCCCGGACCTGTCGCTGCAGTACGACGAAGCCTTGAGCGTGTTGCGCGTGGAATGGGCGGCGGGCGAGGACATGCGCTCTTTCCGCAACAGCGCCGAGCAGCTGCTGAAGCTGGTGAATCAGCACAGCATTCGCAATATGTTGCTGGAAATGAACACGTTTCCGGATATTTCGGTGTATGACCAGGTGTGGCTCGGTGTGAGCTGGATGCCCGTGCTGGTGAAGCTGCCCCTCGAACGCGTGGTGCTGGCCATCAACCGCCGACGCGTCCACAACCAATTGGCCATCGATTCGCTGATTGCCTTGTTTCGGCCGTTTATCAAGTTCGACATCCAGTTTTTCTCTACGGCCACGCCCGGCCTGCATTGGCTCAGCGACTACTCGGACCGCATGCCCGGCCTGTTGGCCGAGTGGGACGCCGTGCACGGCCCAGCCGCTTCCAGCCATTTGGCTAAGCAGCCTCATCGGTCACAGCCCTAGGCTCAGCGAGTTAATGCTGCGGTTTAGCTAATAGCTGACTGCCAGCGCAGTGCGTTGTCGTAGCTTTCGGTTGCTATGATACTTCCGCTGTCGCACAACTTTCAAGTCCAGCACGACCCCGAACTTCGCCTGATGCGTTTTCAGTGGGTGGGTGGGCCCAATTCCCGGGGTTTGCGCGCGGGCATGCGCTACAGCCGCGACTTGGTAGAGAAGCTGCATCCCCATTTTGTATTGGTTGATTTCGCGGGCATGCCGCCCGTGGAGATGCGCGACGAGCTGTGGATGTCGCTGCACTGGTTTCCGCGCGTGTCGCGCCGGCCGCTGCGCGGCGTGGCCGTTATGTATCCGCCCACCCAGCTGCACAACCAGATGGCCGTAGAGGCCATGCTTTGGGTAGGTCGGCGTTTCATGCAATACCAGTTGCAGGTGTTTAAAAGCGTGCCGGCCGCCTACGACTGGTTCACCGGTGGGGATACCGCCGCCGGGCTACGGCTGGAGGCCGAATGGGAAGCCGCAAAGGCGCCGCTCCTGCTGTCAATCTGACAGCGCCTTAACCCTTGGAACGCCCTTTGAAAGCTACGCGAACCGTGGCCGGTGGCTCTGTGCCCGGCCATTCCGTCTGACTTTCATTTTTTCTGATAGCCTAATTTATCATGCAAGAAACCGGCTCCATCTCCATCCACACCGAGAACATCTTCCCGATTATTAAGAAGTTCTTGTATTCCGACCACGAGATTTTCCTGCGGGAACTGGTCAGCAACGCCGTTGATGCCACCCAGAAGCTGAAAAGCCTGGCCCAACTGGGCGAGTACCAGGGTGACTTGGGCGAGCTGAAAGTGCGCGTGACCGTGGACAAGGCAGCCCGCAAAATCACGATTTCCGACCACGGCCTGGGCATGACGGCCGAGGAAATCAAGAAATACATCAACCAGATTGCCTTCTCTGGCGCCACCGAGTTTGTGGAGCAGTACAAGGAGAAGGACGCCAACGCCAAAGACCAGATTATCGGGCAGTTTGGCCTGGGATTCTACTCGGCCTTCATGGTGGCGAAGGAGGTCGAAATCTGGTCGAAGTCGTACAAGGACGACACCCTGACGGCCCACTGGATTTGCGACGGCAGCACGCAGTTCACCCTCGACGAGCCCACCGGCGAGCACGCCAAGGCCGAGCGCGGCACCGACGTGGTGCTGCATGTGGCCGAAGACTCGGACGAGTTTCTGGAGGAGGCCCGTCTGCGCACCATCCTCACCAAGTACTGCAAGTTCCTGCCCATTCCGATTGAGTTCGAGGGCGAGGTTATCAACCAAACGACCCCAATTTGGACCAAGCAGCCCTCGGAACTGACCGACGAGGACTACAAGAAATTCTACCAGGAGCTGTACCCCATGAGCATGGACGAGCCCCTGTTCTGGATTCATCTGAACGTGGACTACCCGTTCAATCTCACTGGTATTCTGTACTTCCCGAAAGTGAAGGACGAGCTGCAGTTCTCGCGCAACAAGATTCAGCTCTACTCGCGCCAGGTGTTCATCACCGACGAGGTAAAGGACGTGGTGCCCGAGTTCCTGATGCTGCTGCACGGCGTCATCGACTCGCCCGATATTCCGCTAAACGTGTCGCGCAGCTTCCTGCAGGCCGACGCGGCGGTGCGCAAAATCAACACCTACATCACCAAGAAGGTGGCCGATAAGCTGAGCAGCCTGTTCAAGCAGGACCGCGCCGGCTACGAGGAGAAGTGGGGCGACATCGGCCTGTTTGTGAAGTACGGCATGCTCTCGGATGAGAAGTTTTACGAGAAGGCCAAGGACTTCGTGCTGCTCAAGAATGTGGATGGCAAGCTGTTCACCATCAACGAGTACACCGAGCACATCCAGGCCAACCAACAGGACAAGAACGGTAACACCGTGGTGCTCTACACCAACGACGCCGAGGCGCAGCACAGCTTCGTGGCGGCTGCTCAGGAGCGCGGCTACGATGTGCTGAACTTCGACCACATCCTCGACCCGCACTTCGTGGGCCAGTTGGAGCAGAAGCTGGAGAAAACCAGCTTCAAGCGCGTCGACGCCGACACGCTGAGCAAGCTCATCGAGAAGGACGACACCACCGAAAGCGTGCTGACCGAGGACGACACCAAGAAGCTGGAAGAAACCTTCACCACGGCCATTGCCAACCCGGCCATGCACGTGAAAGTGGCCGCCCTCAGCCCGCAGGACGCCCCGGTGGTCATCACCCAAAACGAGTTTATGCGCCGCATGAAGGACATGCAGCGCACCGGCGGCGGGGGCGGCATGCAGATGTTCGGCGCCTTCCCCGAGTCGTACGACGTGACCGTGAACGCCAACCATCCGTTGGTAACCAAGGTGCTGGCCGACGGCGGCGACAAGCTCGCCAAGCAGGCGTTTGATTTGGCGCTGCTGGCCCAGGGCCTGCTGAAAGGCGAGGCCCTGACGGCCTTCGTGAAGCGCAGCACCGAGCTGTTGTAAGCGTGCGTTGAAATGTAGTGTAGAAGCCCCGTTGCCTACCCGGCGACGGGGCTTTTCGTTTGGTGTACTTGGCCGTGCGTAGTTTGCTGGCGAAAGGCGATACAGTCATTCATCAGCATACCTTGTCCTTTTGCTATGAGAATTTTTTGCGTCATTGCCTTGCTGACGGTTTTGCCATTATCGGGTATCAAAGCGCAGTTTGCTGAAGAAGAATCAGCGGTTTCGATGGGAGTGGTGGCAGTAAAAGACGGGAAACTGTCGGCAGAAGTGATATCGGGCGGCATCCGCGCCTTCAAAGGCATTCCTTATGCGGCGGCGCCGGTGGGCGAGTTGCGATGGCAGGCCCCGCAACCCGCAATTCCGTGGAAGCACGTGCGGTCGGCCACCAAGTTTGGCCCCCGCGCCATGCAGCAGCCCATTTTTGGCGATATGAATTTCCGCTCCAACGGCGTGAGCGAAGATTGCCTATACCTGAATGTGTGGACGGCCGCGAAATCACCGCAGGAGCGGCGGCCGGTGCTGGTGTATTTCTACGGCGGCGGCTTCATGGCCGGCGATGGCTCCGAGCCGCGCTACGACGGCGAAAGCATGGCCCGCCAGGGCATCGTGGCCGTCACGGTGAATTACCGGCTGGGGGTGTTCGGCTTCCTGGCCCACCCGGAGCTCACCAAAGAATCGCCTAACCATGCCTCGGGCAACTACGGCTTGCTCGACCAAGCCGCCGCGCTGAAATGGGTGAAGACCAACATTGCCGCTTTCGGTGGCGACCCGCAGCACGTCACCATCGGTGGCGAGTCGGCCGGTTCCTTCTCGGTCAGTGCCCAGATGGTCTCGCCGCTGGCGAAGGATTTGATGGTGGGCGCCATTGGCGAAAGCGGCTCGCTGCTAGGCTTGCAGCCGCTGCCCACGCTGGCCCAGGCCGAGCAAACCGGTACGGCCTTCGCTGCCTCAGTGGGGGCCAGTTCGCTGGCCGCCTTACGGGCCCTGCCGGCCCAGCAGCTGTTGGAAGCCGCGGGCAAGCCGGGCGCCCCGCGCTTTTCGGCCATTGTGGATGGCTACTTTCTGCCCCGGTCGCCGGCCGAGATTTACGCGGCTAGCCAGCAGGCCAAAGTGCCGCTGTTGGTGGGCTGGAATTCGCAGGAAATGGGCCACCAGGCACTGCTGGGCCAGGCGCCGCCCACGGCCGACAACTTCCGCGCCGCCGTGCAGAAGCTCTACGCCAACCGCCTCGCCGAGGTCCTGCGGCTCTACCCCGCCGCTACTGATGCCGAAGCGGAGCAGTCGGCCACCGACCTGGCCAGCGACCGGTTCATCGGCTACAGCACCTGGAAATGGGCCGATGTGCAAACCCAAACCGGCGGCAAGCCCGTGTACCGCTACCTCTACGCCCGCCCCCGCCCGGCCATGACGCCCGGTATGGGCAATGCTACCACCGGCCTGGCCGGCGGCGTGGTGAAGGGCGATGCCGCCGCGCCACCCGCGCCGCCCGCCCGCGGGGCCGTGCATTCGGCCGAGATAGAATACGCGCTGGGCAACCTGGCCGCCAATAAGGTTTTTGCCTGGACGGCTGATGATTACCAAGTGTCGAAAACCATGCAGGCATATTTCGCCAACTTCATCAAAACCGGCAACCCCAACGGTGCGGGCCTGCCCGCCTGGCCCGCTGCTACCGCCGGTGCCGGTGGGCAAGTGCTGCGCTTAGACGTACAAACGCGCGTCGAGCCCGACCAAACCCGGCCGCGCTACCTGTTTCTGGAGCAGAAGTAGCCGGTCTTACTTCACGTTCCGCGCCACCACAAACATCCGGTCGCCAAACCGGCCCGTCAGCTTGTTGAGGTAGTAGGTGGGGTACTGGCCCGCCAGCTTGCTCACCTTTTCCATCACGCTGCCGCCGAGGCGAATGTTCTTGGGCGGCTTCACCGGGTTCAGCAGCTCCACCACTTCAAAACCCTGCTTCTTCAGCATTTTGGTAATGGTGGTGGGCGTGAACTCGAACAGGTGGTAGGGCGGAATGTCCATCTTGCGCTCCTTGCCCAGCGCGCCATAGGCCGCGAAGCCCAGCCGCACGGCGGGCAGGTTGAGGGTGGCCGGCAGGGCCAACACCAGCAACCCACCCGGCTCCAGCATGCGGTGGAACTTGGCCAGCGTGGCGCTGGGCGAAAGCAGGTGCTCCAGCACATCACCCATGTAGGCGAGGTCGAACTGGTTTTCGTGGAAGTCCTCGGTGGTTTCGATGTTGCCCGTCACCACGGGCAGGTGCAGCTCGCGGCGGGCAAAGTCGGCGGCGTGCTCCGATATTTCCAGGCCGTGGGCTTCCCAGCCCAGCCGTTCGAGGCTTTTGAGGGTGTAGCCGGGGCCGCAGCCTACGTCGAGGTAGCGGAACTTGCGGCCGGGATACTTGGCCAGGATGTAGTTGGTGAACTTGTCGGGCCGAACCTGGTTTAGAGCATCCTGCTTCTGGCCTTCCTCGATAAACACGACCTCCTGCTGGGTCCGGTCGTAGTTGGGGCGCTCGGTGAAGTA
Source organism: Hymenobacter convexus (assembly GCF_030580955.1). Classification (GTDB taxonomy): domain Bacteria; phylum Bacteroidota; class Bacteroidia; order Cytophagales; family Hymenobacteraceae; genus Hymenobacter. Next base: position 340,919 of record NZ_JAUQON010000002.1, read on the forward strand.
GTCCTTGCCGTAGAGCCGTTCCAGCTGCGCGGGCGTGGGCTGCGGGTCCAGAAACATCAGGGCGCAGCTGCGGCACTGGGTGCCCTGCAGCCGCTGGCCTTCAAATTCGTAATAGAAAGGCAGCTTCTTAAAATCAGTGCTGCCGCACAAGTCGCAGGTACGCATGGAAGTAGCGCGAACTTTGTAGTTCGCGTTGCCGCACGGTCATTTTCGTAACAACAACGCGAGGACGCGAACTACAAAGTTCGCGCTACTTCGCCCAACATTCACATGCTCGACGTTCTCATCATCGGGGCCGGCCCCGTGGGCCTCGCCTGCGCCCTCGAATGCCAGCGCAAGGGCCTCAGCTCCACCATCGTGGAGAAAGGCGCGCTGGTCAATTCCATCGTGGGCTACCCCACCAACATGGAGTTCTTCTCCACCCCCGACCTGCTCGAAATCGGCGGCTACCCTTTCCCCACGGCCCACTATAAGCCCCTGCGCGAAGACGCTCTCGACTACTACCAGCGCGTGGCCCGAAGCGAAAAGCTCGACATCCGCCTGCACGAAAAAGTGCTGAAGCTCGACGGCGAGCAGGGCGATTTCACCGTCAGCACCGACAAAGGCGAAATCCGGACCCGAAACGTCGTTGTGGCCACTGGTTTCTACGACCTGCCCAATCTGCTGGGCGTGCCCGGTGAAGACCTGCCGCACGTAAGTCATTATTACAAAGAGCCCTATCAGCACGTGCTGCAGCACGTCGTCGTCATCGGGGCCAAAAATTCCTCGGCCAAAGCCGCCCTGCAGATGACCCGCGCCGGTGCCAAAGTCACGCTCATCGCGCGCGGCCCGGAGGTGAGCAATTCCGTCAAATACTGGATTCGTCCCGACCTCGTCAACCGCATTGCCGAGGGCCGCATCACCGCGCATTTCAACACCGCCGTCACCGCCATCCGGCCCGAGGCTATCGAAGTCCTCACGCCCGACGGCCCGCTCACCATCCCCACCGATTTCGTGTACGCCCTCACCGGCTATCTCCCCGACGAGGCCCTGCTCAGCCGCCTCGGCGTGCAGCCCAACCCCGCCGACGAGGCCCGCGCCCCGCTCTTCGACCCCGCCACCCACGAAACCACCCGGCCCGGCCTGTTCGTGGCCGGTACCGTGTGCGGCGGCCGCGCCACCAGCCGCTGGTTCATTGAGAATGGCCGGCACCACGCGCAGCTCATCGCCGCGTACCTGGCCAAGTAAGGCTTTCCAAATAGCTCAACAAAAAAGGCCTTCCCGCGCGGGAAGGCCTTTTTTATTGCCTGCGAAACGGCTGCTTATGGGAACAGCACGCCGCGGTAGTCGTTGGGGGCTACCGTCGGCACATTCGAGCCGTAGTAGGCGTTGATGTTGCGGATGAACTCGTTGGCCACCACGGCGTAGCCGCGGGGCGTGGGGTGCACGCCATCGAGGCTGAAAATGTTGCCCGAGGCAAACGTAGCCGTGTTGTTCACCGCGTTGGTCACGATGCCCTGGGCCGCAACGCTGTTGAAGAACGTGAACATATCGGCCAGCGCCAGCTTGTTCTGCCGGGCCGTTTTGGCGATGATGGCGTTAAGCTGGTTGGTGCGGTTCAGCACGGTGGTGATTTCGGCCGCGTCCAGCACGTACTGGTTCGGAATCGGGTTATTGGGCAACGAACCGGCGCCGGTGGCAACCACGCCCTGCGCGGTCAGCGTCAGCAAATCGGCCGAGGTAGCCAGGCGCACTACCGGCGCTGCCGCCGTGCCCGTGGTGATGAAGACGCCCGGCGAAGCCGCGTTGGCTGCTTTGAAGGCGGCGGCTACTGCCGTCACCGTCACCGTGTTGAAGTACGGAATGGCCGTCACGTTGGGGATGGTGGCGCACACGCCCTTCACCGTGCCGTTCTTGGAAATAGCGTTAATGATGTTGCGGTAGCCCTTGCCGAAGCTGGTGGTGTCCGTCAGCCCGCTGAAGGGGTTGGTGGGCGAAGCCACGGCGCCGGCCACGGCGTAGGTCAGCACGTCGTTGCTGCCCATCCAGCACGAGAAGAACGTGGGCGTCTTCTGCCCAATGTAGGTCACGTAGTCTTTCGTGGTGCGGTCGGCCGCCGGCAGCAGGCGCTGGTAGAAGTTGTTAATGGAGCCATACTGCGCGGCCGCACCCCGCGTAGTAGCATCCACCACGGCGTTGCCAGTGGAAGAAGCGGTTTTGTCGGCGCTCAGCACCGAGATGCCGGGCACGCCCAAGTTGTCGGGCTGCGCGCCGGTGTAGGCTTCCAGCTCGTTGGGAAGCAGCGGGTTATTGCTGGTGTAGGCCACCTGCTCGCCCAGAAAGTTGTTGGCGGCCGAAGGCTGAATGGGCGCGGCCACACCGTTCACCAACTGCAGCTTGATGTAGCCCGAACCGTCCTTTTTAGCAGCCGAGAAAGCGGGCTGCACGAAGCTGGCGGGGCCTTTGCCGGTTTTGGCAAACTGCTGGGCCAGAATGGCGGGGTACGAAACGGCCTGCACCTCGTTGTAGAGGCCGCCGTCGGAGTAGCCCGCGGTGAGGGAGTTGCCCACGGCCACGTAGCTGCTGAAATTCAGCTGGCCGGCGTCGGCGGCGGGGCGGTTGTCGTCCAGCTGGGGCTGGCAGCTGCCCAGCGTCAGGCCCAGCAGGGCCAGGGCGGGCAAAGAATGTTTAGCGGAAAAAGTCATGGTTGTGCGTCAGTCAGGAAGCCGGTGGGAATTAGAATTTAACGTACAGCCCCACGCCGGGAACGGCGATGGTCGTTTTGTAGGTGCCGGCCACGCGGTCGGTGGTGCCGTTGTTCAGCAGGTCGCTCTGGCTCTGGCTACGCTTGAGGAAGTCCTCAAATAGGAACGAGGCATCGATGCCGAAGCGCTTGCCGAACTCGTAGGAAGCGCCGGCCGTCAGGCCAATGCGGTCGGCATCGGGCGTTTCGGGGCTGATGTAGCCGTCCTTCACGGCCGCCATGTCATAGAAGCCGCCGGCGCGCACCGTCAGGCCTTCGGTCACCTTGTACTGGCCGCCGAGACGGAACGCCAGCGCGTCCTGGTAGTAGCGCTTGGCCGACGACGTGGTGCTGCCGCCCAGCAGGCCGGGCGTGCCCACCACGGCGGGCGTGGTGGCGGTAGCGGCGCGGTCGCCGTAGCCGTTGTTGCCGCTGAAGGTGAAGTCCAGCGTCCGGTAGGCGCTCCAGAACACCAGGTTGGCGTCGGCCGAAATCGTCAGCTTGTCGTTGGGCATGATGGCCACGCCCACGCTGGCGGTGGCCGGCAGGGGCAGGGTGGCCGAGAAGTTGGTGGCCGTGAAGTTGCCGCCGGTCGAGTAAATCACGTCGCGCAGGCGCACGTCGCCGTTCTCAATCTTGGCGTCCACCTGCGAGCGGTAGCTCACGCCCACGCTCACCTTGTCGCTGGGCTTGAAGTAGATACCGGCGTTGTAGCCGAAGCTCTGCTTGGCCTTGCCGTTGAGGGTGACGTGGGGCGTGGGGGCGCCGGTCTGGGCCGTGAGGGGCACGTCTTTCTGCAAGTCCACGTCGCCGTAGGCCAGCATCACCAGGCCCGCGCCGATGCTCAGCTGCGGCGTGATGGCGTAGGAAGCCGTAACCTGGGCAAAGATGGAGCGCAGGTTGATGTCGGTCAGGCTGTAGCGGCCTTCCCAGTTCTTGTTGTAGTGCAGCTCGCTGCCGAAGGGCGTGTAGGCGCCGATGCCGATTTTCCACTTGCCTTCCTTCGGGCCGAAGCCGGCGTAGAAGTTGAAGGGCGTCACGAGCTTGTTGTCGAGCGTGCTTTGGCCGCCGCCGCTTTCGGGGATGAAGGCGTTGCGGGCCAGGGCGGCGTTGACGCCCACCTGCACGCCGTTGTCGCGCACCATGGCCAGGGCGCCGGGGTTGTAGAACATGGCGGCCTGGTCCAGCGTCAGGGCTACTCCGACGCCGCCCATGCCGATGTTTTTCTGCCCGCCGAGGTTCACCTGAAAGCCGCTGGCCGATGCTGCCGACGCGCTGACCAGCAGCGTGCCCCCCGCAAGGAGTAGTGTTTTAACCGTCATATAAAGTAAAGATTTGGGGTGGGTGTGGTTATGGGGGTTAAAAGTAGCGGAAAAAATCAACCCAAATGTTAGGCTTGCCGAATATTTTGTGGGTTTCAATCGTTTGGAACCAATTATTCTTCCCTTCGTCCCAGCCCGTACCTTTGCCCGCATGATTCTTCGCGCCGACCACCTGGTTAAAAAATACAAAGCCCGCACCGTCGTCAACGACATGTCGGTGACCGTGGAGCAGGGCGAAATCGTGGGCCTGCTTGGGCCCAACGGCGCCGGCAAAACCACCTGCTTCTACATGATGGTGGGCATGGTGAAGCCCAACTCCGGCCGCATCTTCCTGGATACCACCGAAATCACCACCATGCCCATCTACCAGCGGGCGCGGCTGGGCGTGGGCTATCTGGCCCAGGAAGCCAGCGTGTTTCGCGACCTGAGCGTGGAGGAAAACATCATGGCTGTGCTCGAAATGACCAGCATGAAGAAGGACGCCCGCCAAGCCAAGGTGGAGGAAATGCTCGAAGAGTTCAGCCTGACCCACGTGCGCAAAAACCTGGGCAAGGTGCTGAGCGGCGGCGAGCGGCGGCGCACCGAAATTGCCCGCGCCCTGGCCGTCGACCCCAAGTTCGTGCTCCTCGACGAGCCCTTCGCCGGCGTCGACCCCATTGCCACCGAAGAAATCCAGGGCATCGTGGCCAAGCTCAAGCACCGCGGCATCGGCGTGCTCATCACCGACCACGACGTGAACTCCACCCTCAGCATCGTTGACCGCGCCTACCTTTTGTTCGAAGGCAAGCTGCTGAAAGCCGGCACCGCCGAAGAGCTGGCCAGCGACGAAACCGTGCGCCGCGTGTATCTGGGCAAGAATTTCGAGCTCAAGCGCAACGTGTAGAAAAGGGTAGAGAACGAGCGAAAGAATGTCATGCTGAGCGCAGCCGAAGCATCTCTACCGCCGGAGTAATCCAATCGAAAGGATTTACTATTGTGGTAGAGATGCTTCGGCTGCGCTCAGCATGACGGTCCTCTCGCTTTCCCAAATCACACCCTAACGCATGCTCGACCAGCTCCTCGCCCGCGCCGTTCAATGGAGCAGCCTGCCCCGGCTGGCCCGCGTGCGCGAGCAGCCCGAGAAGCTGCAAAGCCAGTTGCTGGCCCACCTGCTGCGCCAGGCCAAAGACACCGAATGGGGCCGCCGCTATGGCTACCGGGAGCGCCCGACGGCCCCCGAGTTCGGCCGCCGCGTGCCCGTGAGCACCTACGAGGAACTCTACCCCGAGCTGGAAAAGGTGCTGCGCGGCCGTCCCGACGTGCTGTGGCCCGGCCGGCCGCAGTGGTTTGCCAAGAGCAGCGGCACCACTAACGCCCGCAGCAAGTTCATCCCCGTCACCGCCGAGGCCCTGCGCGACTGCCACTACCGCGCCGGCCGCGATATGCTGGCCCTGAGCACGCACCTCTACCCCGGGGAGCGGCTGCTGGCTGGCAAAACGCTCTCGCTAGGCGGGGCGCACGCGGCCAACCCCTTTCGGCCCGAGGAGCCGGCCTCGCGCACCGGCGATGTGTCGGCCGTCATCATGGCGCAGCTGCCCAGTTGGGCCGAGGGGCTGCGCACGCCCCCGCTGCACCTGGCGCTGCTGGACGAGTGGGAAGAAAAAATCGAGCGCATTGCCCACCACGTGCTGCGCCAGGATGTGCGCGTGCTGGCCGGCGTGCCCACCTGGATGGTGGTACTGCTGCGCCGCGTGGTGGCCCTGGCCGGGGCCGACAACATCACCCAAGTATGGCCGCAGCTGCGGCTGTTTCTGCACGGGGCCGTGGCCTTCGGGCCCTACCGCGAGCTGTTCCGCCAGCTCATTCCCGATGCGCGCATGCGCTACCTCGAAATCTACAATGCCTCGGAAGGCTACTTCGCCCTGCAGGACCAGCCCGACAGCGAAGACCTGCTGCTGTTGCTCGACCACGGCATCTACTACGAATTCCTACCTGCCGACCAGTGGAACAGCGCCCACCCCCAGCCCGTGCCGCTAGCCGAAGTGGAGCTCCACCGGCCCTATGCCCTGGTCATCAGCACCAACGCCGGGCTGTGGCGCTACCTAGTGGGCGATACCGTGCGATTCACCTCGCGGGCGCCTTATCGGGTGCGCATCACCGGGCGCACCAAGCACTTCCTCAATGCCTTTGGCGAAGAAGTCGTGATTGAAAACGCCGAAGCCGCCGTGGCCGCCGCCAGCCGGGCCACAGGCGCAGCCGTGCGCGATTTCACCGCCGCGCCCGTCTGGTTCGCGGCTGGCGACGCCGCCTCGCGCGGGGGACACGAGTGGGCGGTGGAGTTTGCTTCGGCCCCGGCCCGGCCCGATTTGGACCGTTTCGGGGCCGTGCTCGACGCCACGCTTTGCGAACTCAATTCGGACTACGCGGCCAAGCGCCACCGCAGCCTGGCTCTGGCGCCGCCGCAGCTGCGCGCCGTGCCCGTGGGCACGTTTGAGGCGTGGCTGGCCGGACAGGGCAAGCTGGGCGGCCAGCACAAAGTGCCGCGCCTGCTCAACACCCGCGACGTGCTGGAAGCTGTGCTGCGAACGGCCTCCCAGGTCATCAGGCAGGGTCGCTAAGCGCTTGCTGCTGAATAAACCAACTGCGCTGGCAGAGTGAAAACGAGCATTGGTCGAGGCAGATGGCATATTCCGCCGAATGCTTTTCCACGCAAGCAATGGAATTAACGAATATGTAGTAATATTACCGTAATATTCCTGCCTATGTCCAATGTTACTCAAATTCCGTCGGCACGTAAAACGGCGTATAAACGCCCGTATAAAAGCCGCAGCCAGCGCCGGGAAAGAGACCGCCGCAAGCACGACGAGTCGAAAGACGTCAAATTCTTGATGCGCGTCGGCGTTGCCGTGGGACTGCTCATTGCCGTGGCCGTGGCTTTTGCCGTGCAGGGCATGGGCGAAGCCGGCTTGTAGGTTTCGTCAACTTCGTCGTTCGGGATGAGCAAAGTGGGGCCGACGCTAAGCCAGCCCTTATTTTACTCGTCCAGCATGCCGCCGAGCAGCCCGCCCAGCACGGAACCGCTTTCCTTCTGGGCATTGCCGCCGGACGGCGCCAGGGCCCGAATCAGCTTCTTAACGGGCATCGACTGTATCCAGACGCGGCCGGTGCCGCGCAGGGTGGCCAGCAATAGACCCTCGCCGCCAAATATCATCGATTTGAGGCCGCCGGCCCGGGCCACGCTGAAATCAATGCCGGGCTCGAAGGCCACCACGCAGCCGGTGTCCACGCGCAGCAGCTCGTTGTTGAGCCGCTTCTCAATGATGGTGCCGCCGGCGTGCACGAAGGCTTTGCCGTCGCCGGTAAGCTTTTGGAGGATGAAGCCCTCGCCGCCAAACAGGCCAGCCCCGAATTTCTGGTTGAAGTGCAGGCTGATTTTGGTGCCGCGGGCCGCGGCCAGGAAGCCGTCTTTCTGCACGATGAGCCCACCGGGCATCTCGCCTAAGTTGATGGGAATGATGGTGCCGGGGTAGGGCGCCGAAAACGCCACCCGGCTTTTGCCGTAGCCGCCGCGGTGCGTGAAGTGCGTGAGAAACAACGACTCGCCGGTGATGAGGCGGGTGCCGGCCGAAAACAGCTTGCCCATGAAGCCTTGGTCGGGCTCGGAGCCGTCGCCCATCTTGGTTTCGAAGGCGATGCCTTCTTCCATGTACACCATGGCGCCGGCCTCGGCAATAACGGTTTCGTTGGGGTCGAGCTCAATTTCCAGCACCTGGATATCGGAGCCGAGAATGCGGTAGTCAACGTCGTGGGAGTGCATGGCGCAGAAAGAAAGGGTTGGTGCCGCCAAAGATAGGAGCAGGCCCGAAGTAGCACCGAAAAAACTTCTACCGCGGCCTCACAATATTTCGGCGGGCTTGCGTTAGAAAAGAGTTTCAACTAAATTTATAGTTAAACTCAATTCCTTCAGCTTATGCGTCTTTCCCGCTTGTTGCTCCTGTGCGGCCTCGTTGCCCTGCTGGGCGCCTGTGCCAGCTCAAAGTCCTCCAGCCAATATGGCCGGCGCGGCTTTTGGCGCCCCAACCACTTCGACGGCAAGGGCCGCGAAAATGGCCGCTGGCGCACCTATTACGACGACGGCAAAAAGCAGCCTTTCACCACGGGCCGCTACCGCCACGGCCGGCCCATCCGCACCTTCAACTATTACAGCCCCACCGGCCAGCTCGACCACACTGAGCAATACCAAAAAGACGGTCTGTGCGAGGTGACTTACTGGCACCCCGACGGTCAGATGGCCCGAAAAGGCTCCGCCCAATGGGTGACCGGCAAGGGCAAGACCCCGCGCTTCTACTGGTACGGCCAGTGGACGAGTTACACGCCTGCCGGCCAAATCACCGACGTGCAAACCTATACCGATGGCACCATCACGCGCGCCGAGAAGTACGAAAATGGCCAGCTTTCCCGCGTCGAAACCTACGAAGGCAACCGAAATACGCGCACCGAGATTTACCAGAACGGCCAGCTGTTCAAAGTCGAAATCTACGAAAAAGGCTTACGCACCGGTACTATCAACACACTGTAGGTCGGTGCGAACTACTCGTCAGCGGGTAGCTCGCTGCGCGTTTCGGCCACTTCCTTATCGGGGTCGTCCACCGATTTTTTGCGTTTGGCCTCGCGGCTGGTGCGCTTCATAAAGTCCTCGTCCGACTCTTCGGGCTCGGGGTTGTGCTCGGCGTCGGCGATGGGGAAGGCTTCGTCCTCCGATTCGTCGGGGGCCGGCTTTTCGCCGAACTGGCCGGCGCGGTCCACCAGCTTTTTATCGCGCACGTGGCGGCCCAGAAACTGGTTGATTTGCTCGATGCTGTAGTTGGAAGTGATTTCGCCTAGCGGATTCACGCCAATCTCAAAGCCTTCCAGTTCTTTATGAACGCGCGCTTTTTTGTCGGGGTCGGAAGCAGATTTTTTGGGCTTGACGGGTTTCTTGGCCATAACAAAGGAAGGTTGGGCAATTTTTATTGACTGCTTTACGCGAATTAGCGCAAGCAGGTAAAGCTTCGAGGCACAAAAAAAGGCCGACCCATTGGTCAGCCTTTTTTTGTGCCCAGCGGGGCAAAATTTAACAACTCGAGCTTTCGTTAAAAAGCCGGGTGGGCTTAGGCTGCGGCGGGCAGCGTGGCCACGGCCGTGCGCAGGCGCTCGGTCACTTCCGGCACGCCCAGAATCACGAGCGTCTCGAACAAGTCGGGGCCGGCGGCGGCGCCCGTCACGGCCACGCGCAGGGCTTGCAGCACCTGGCCGGGCTTGAGGCCCTGGGCCGCCATGGTGTCGTTGAATAAGGTTTTCAGGCCTTCGGCCGAAACTTCGGGGGCGGTGGGCAGCGCTTCGGCGTAGGCCGTGAGGGCGGCGGCTACCGGAGCGTTCCACTTCTTGCTCACCACAGTTTCGTCGTACTCCGTCGGGGCTTGGAAGAAGTATTTGGCCTCTTGCCAGAAATCATTCGGGAAGCTCACCCGCTCCTTCATCACGCCCACAATCTGCTCGGCTTTCTCCTGGCTGCACACAATGGCGTGCTCGTGCAGGGCCGTGAGCAGGTAGGGTGCCAGCTCGGCGTTGGACTTGGCGCGCAGGTAGTGCTCGTTGAACCACTTCACCTTGTTCTGGTCGAACTTGGCCGGCGACTTGCTCACGCGCTCAATCGAGAAGGCCTGAATCAGTTCGTCCATCGAGAAAATCTCCTGCTGCGTACCCGGGTTCCAGCCCAGGAAGGCGAGAAAGTTCACCAGCGCTTCGGGCAGGTAGCCGTCTTCGCGGTAGCCACGGCTCACGGTCGCTTCGCCGGTTTCGGCGTCGGTGCCGTGCCATTCGAGCGGGAATACGGGAAAGCCGAGGCGGTCGCCATCGCGCTTGCTGAGCTTGCCGGTGCCGTCGGGCTTGAGCAGCAGGGGCAGGTGGGCAAACTGCGGCATTGTGCTTTCCCAGCCCAGGTAGCGGTAGAGCAGCACGTGCAGCGGCGCGCTCGGCAGCCACTCCTCGCCCCGGATGACGTGCGAGATTTCCATCAGGTGGTCGTCCACGATGTTGGCCAGGTGATAGGTCGGCATGCCGTCCGACTTCATCAGCACCTTGTCGTCGATGGCCGAGGAATGCACCACCACCCAGCCGCGAATCAAGTCCTGAAAGCGAACTTCCTCTTTACGAGGTACTTTCAGGCGAATCACGTACTGCGCGCCGCCGTCGAGCAGGGCCTTCACCTCGTCCTCGGGCAGGGTGAGGGAGTTGCGCATCTGGGCCCGGGTGATGCTGTTGTACTGCGGGTTGGGCACCTTGGCGGCCTGCAGGCGGGCGCGCATGGCGTCCAACTCCTCGGCTGTGTCGAAGGCGTAGTAAGCGTGTCCGGCTTCGATGAGCTGGTCGGCGTACTGCTTGTACATGGGCTTGCGCTCGCTCTGCTTGTAGGGGCCGTGGGGACCGCCCACGCCCTGGCCTTCGTCAATCACGATGCCCACCCAGGCCAGGGCTTCGAGGATATATTCCTCAGCGCCGGGCACGAAGCGGTTTTGGTCGGTGTCTTCGATGCGGAGGAGCATTTTGCCGCCCAGCTTGCGGGCCAGCAAGTAGTTATACAGGGCCGTGCGCACACCGCCGATGTGCAGCGGGCCGGTAGGGGAGGGCGCAAAGCGCACCCGAACTTCTCTCTCAGTCATAATAGAAAAAAAGCGCGCCCCGGAGTTCGGAACGCGCTGCAAAGGTAAGGCTTGCCGTCTGTCATCCTGAACGCAGTGAAGGACCTTATCACGTTCAATAGCTTGGGCAAATGTGATAAGGCCCTTTCCTGCGTTCAGGATGACAGACACGACAGTTAGTCCCGGTTTTTGAAGCCCAGCCAGAGCACCAGCCCCAGCAGCGTGATGCCGCCCCGAATGGCCCAGGCCACGGCGGGGCCCCACTGCTCAATCCACGTCAGGAAAACGTAGTGAATATTCGGGTTGATGAAGGGCAGCACCAACGAAATGAGCCCAATGATGAGCAGTCCGAGTCCAAGTTCTTTCATGCGAGCGAAGGTTATGGGTTGAAAATGAATGCTTCCCAACGCCCGCGCCGTCCCGGATATTATGCTTCTACGGCAATGCACGAAATTTCCACTTGCACATCGCGCGGTAGGCGCGCTACTTCCACCGTCTCGCGGGCCGGCGCGGTGGCCTCGTCAAAGTAGGAGCCATACACCTGGTTGATGGTCGCAAAGTCGCCAAGGTCCTTCACGAAGATGCTGCACTTCACCACATCGGCCAGCGTGAGGCCGGCGGCGGCGAGGATGGCGGTCAGGTTTTTCAGCACTTGGTGGGTTTGGGCGGTGATGTCTCCCGCCACCAGCTGCCCACCGGCATCGAGCGGAATCTGGCCCGAAACATAGACGGTGTTGCCCGCCTTCACGGCTTGGGAGTAGGGGCCAATGGGGGCGGGGGCCTGGTCGGTAAGAATAATCTGGTGAGCCATGTGGTGAAATGGTGAGGGGTGAAATAATGAGTTTGTGGCCGCAAATAACGCGAAAAGCCGCCCCTGTTTCCAGAAGCGGCTTTAGTGAGGCAAGCTGAAAAAGCTCGCCGTTTCACTCATAATTTACGTCTACTCCACCGTCACCGACTTGGCCAGGTTGCGGGGCTGGTCCACGTTGCAGCCGCGCAGCACGGCAATGTGGTAGCTCAGCAGCTGCAGCGGAATCACCGACACCAGCGGCATCAGCACTTCGCTGGTGTGAGGCACTTCAATCACGTACTCGGCCATGGCCGGAATCACCTTGTCGCCCTCGCTCACGATGGCGATGATGCGGCCTTTGCGGGCCTTCACTTCCTGAATGTTGCTCACCACTTTCTCGTACGAGCTGTCGCGGGTGGCAATCACCACCATCGGCATGTTCTCGTCAATCAGGGCAATAGGGCCGTGCTTCATCTCGGCGGCAGGGTAGCCCTCGGCGTGGATGTAGCTGATTTCCTTGAGCTTGAGCGCGCCTTCCAACGCTACGGGGAAGTTGTAGCCCCGGCCCAGGTACAGGAAGTTGGTAGCATCCTTGAACTCCTCGGCAATTTCCTGAATCTGGGCATCCAGCTCCAGGGCCTTGGTCACTTTGGCCGGAATGGTGTCCAGCTCCACCATCAGTTCGCGTAGCTTGGTGTCGGTGATGGTGCCGCGCTTCTGGCCCATAATCATGGCCAGCAGCGTGAGCACCGTCACCTGCGCCGTGAAGGCTTTGGTGGACGCCACCCCGATTTCGGGGCCGGCGTGGGTGTAAGCGCCGGCGTCGGTGGCGCGGGCAATGCTGCTGCCCACCACGTTGCAGATGCCAAAGATGGTAGCGCCCTTGCTCTTGGCCAGTTCGATGGCGGCCAGCGTGTCGGCCGTTTCACCGCTTTGCGAAATGGCAATCACGATGTCGCGCTCCGTGATAATCGGGTTGCGGTAACGAAATTCCGACGCGTATTCTACCTCCACCGGAATGCGGGCCAGGTCCTCAATGAGGTACTCGGCCACCAAGCCAGCGTGCCAGCTCGTGCCGCACGCCACAATGATGATGCGCTGGGCGTTGATAAACTTCTGCTCGTAGGCGCGGATGCCGCCCATGTTTAGGTGCCCGGCGCCCAACTCCAGGCGGCCGCGCATGGAGTCGAGAATCGAGCGCGGCTGCTCAAAAATCTCTTTCAGCATGAAGTGCGGGTAACCGCCTTTCTCGATGCTGTCCAGCTCCAGCTCCAGCTTCTGGATGTAGGGAATCTGGCTCACATCCTCTTTCGAGCGGATTTCCAGCTGCCCGTCGCGAATCACCACGATTTCGTAGTCATTCACATACACCACTTCGTTGGTGTATTCGATGATGGGCGTGGCGTCGGAGGCGATAAAAAACTCGCCGTCGCCAATGCCAATCACCATCGGCGAGCCTTTACGGGCGGCGATGAGTTGGTTGGGGGCATCCTTGCTGAGCACCACAATGGCGTAGGCGCCCACCACCTCATGCAGCGCCAGGCGCACGGCTTCCTCCAGCGAGCAGCTGTTCTGCTTCTGAATCTCCTCAATCAGGTTCACGAATACTTCCGTGTCCGTGTCAGAGTGGAACGTGTGGCCCTGCTGCTGCAGGTGGGTTTTCAGGGCCGCGTAATTCTCAATGATGCCGTTGTGAATGATGGCAATGCGCTCCGAAGTGGAGTAGTGCGGGTGCGCATTCTCATCGTTGGGCTCGCCGTGGGTGGCCCAGCGGGTGTGGCCCATGCCCACGGTGGCGTGGGTGTCTTTTTCAGAAATGTAGGCCTCCAGGTCGCTAACCTTGCCCTTCTTTTTATAAACGTTGAGGTCGCCGTTGAGCAGCGCAACGCCGGCGGAGTCGTAGCCGCGGTATTCGAGACGGTGTAGACCTTTGAGAATGATGGGGCAGGCCTCACGATGGCCCAGGTAAGCAACAATGCCGCACATGGCAGGAATGGTTAAATGCGAAAAAAACGGATAGTCAGGAAGGTCAAATAAACTAAATAAGACCTAAACGGCGCCTGCGGTGAGTCGCACTAGCGCTTGCGCGAATAGTACACGCGCAGGCGAATGTTGTTGGCATCGAGGGCGGCCCGGTTGAGCGACAGCGCACTGGAAGAACGGATGCTGGGCGTCAGTACCAGGTACTTCGGATTCGTGGCCGGGTCGTTGTAGAGGTAGGTTTGCAGGTACGAAGTTACCGGAATGGTGTAGTACGACTGCGCGGCCGCATCCGTAATAACGCCTGTGGCCGGGTTGCCCGTGCCAACGGGGTTCTGGCCATCGGCCTGCACTATCCGCTCGACCGGCACATAGTTGATGGTGCGCTGCAGTACGACGTTATTGGCGTCTACTTCCAGCGCAAACAATTGGCTGGGGTTCGTATACAGCACGTTCGTATACGGCTTGATGGGCACAATCAGCTCAGCGCGGTTGATAACCACACCGCTGGTATCGCTGGATTGGTTGGTGAGCGACTTCAACGTTACGCGGCCCTGCAGGGTCACGCGCGTGGCCAGGCCCGTGCCTTCCTGCGCGTAGCTGGTGCCGCTCAGCGCCGCCGCCGATACGGCCCCCGAACGAGTGGCCAGCGCCGCCAAAGCGGGCGGCAATGCCGTGCTGATGGTGCTGTAGTAGCGCGGGTCGCGCGAGGGAGCCAGCCCGAGGCCACTGAAGGTGGGGCCGAAATAGATGGAATAAACGCGCTTCGGGTACCGGGTGCCGGCAATATGGTAATACACCACAATGCGCGACTTATAGGTCTTGCTGAAGCTTACAATGCTGCCGGCATGGCTGGCATTGGGCAGAATGGCGATGCCTTTGAGCTTCGTGTCAAGCCGGGGCTGCGAAAACCCGGAAGTTTTGAAGTCATTAAACAAGTCGTCGAAAAACGGCGAGGGCACAGCGGTTACTGCCGGCCGGGTGCCGGCTGGCACGGCCGTGCGCTGCAACACCAGCCGCACCGTGGGGTCGGGCACGATGGCGGTCACGGCCGGAGTGCCGGCCCGGGTTGAGTTCGCTGTATCGGCCGGCGTCACCACCTGCACTTGGGTGCGGTCGAGGCGGCTGGTCAGGTTTTGGCCCAGGGGCGTCGGGTCGAGGGTTACCAGGGTGTTGCTGTCGTAGCCAGCCTGCCGCTCATCAAGCGGAGCCGCCAGCTTGAATACATCAAACTGCGCGGGCGCCGCTGTGCTGCCATACACGCGGTCGAAGCCCGCCACCAGCACCACAGAGTCGAGCTGGGGCGTGTTGAGCCCGGCGGGCAGCGAGTCCGTCGGAATACCGCCGGTGGCCGTAATGACGGTGTTGATGCTGCCCGCATCGATGACGTTGGAGTACGTGCCCGCGGTGGTGGTGCCGGCCACGTTATCGGCTAGGCGTCCCACCATAAAATGGTCGCCTTTAAGTGTTTGCACCGACGGGAGCCGCACGGTGGCCACTTCCAGCGGAATGTCTTTGTAGGAAGTGTTGACGGCCGTTGTTTCGGGCAGGTCCACGTTCAGGTCGGTGCCCTTGTCGCAGCCGACAAGCACCGCCAGGGCGGCTACGGCAACGAGGGGAGCACAGCGGCTAGTTAGCCAATTCATTGTACAGGGCTAGGTAAGAAGAGTGCAGGTTTTCATCGGTGGCTACCTGGCTGAGCTTGTTGTGCAGGGCGTATTCGTGAAACATGCCGTTCATGTTTTCGCTGAAGTCCTCGTCGGACCGCACCACGGTGTCAGCATACTCCATGCCCATTTTGATGAAACCGCTGAAATCGGCGGTTTTCAGCGAGGCCAGCATCTGGTCGTCGATGTCGAGCATCTTCGCTTTTTCCAGAATGTTGCCCTCAAATTTGTCGTCGAACTCGTTGTTATAAATCGAGAACACCGACTTGGCGTCCTTGAACACCGGGTCTTTCTTGTAGGTCGTCTTCAGGTAGAGCGGAATCAGGCCCGTCATCCAGTCGGAGCAGTGCACGATGTTGGGCGACCAGCCCAGCTTCTTTACCGTCTCGAGCACACCTTTGCAAAAGAAGATGGCGCGCTCGTCGTTGTCGGCGTAAAACTTATCATTTTTGTCGACCAAAGCCGACTTGCGGTGGAAATAATCTTCGTTGTCGATGAAGTACACCTGCAGCTTGGCCGTCGGGATAGAAGCCACTTTAATCACCAAGGGCTTTTCGTCGTCGCCCACGGCGATGTTGATGCCCGAGAGGCGCACTACCTCGTGCAACCTATTTTTGCGTTCGTTGATAATGCCGAAACGAGGCACGAAAATGCGAATTTCGCAGCCCATCTCCTGCATGCTGGCGGGTAGGCGCCGGAGCATTTCAGCCACTTTCGTGGTCTGCAGAAACGGGTCAATTTCGGTGGCCGCGTAGAGGATTCGTAGCTTCGACATAAGGGATTATTGAAGAGAATGGGACAAGGCCATACTATGGGTGCACAAAATTAAACAATTTTGAGCGGAAAATCAATAAAACCTACTCCGGGGGCCGTTCAATTGGCCGCCTTTCTTTATGCAGATACTCAATACCGCCGCCGCGTTGCACGCCTTCACCGAACATGCCCGCCAGACCGGCCAGCGCGTGGGCCTGGTGCCCACCATGGGTGCCCTCCACGATGGGCACCTGCAACTGGTGCAGGCTGCCCGCGCCGAGTGCAACGAAGTAGTGGCCAGCATTTTTGTTAATCCCACGCAGTTCAACAACGCCGAGGATTTCCGGCTCTACCCGCGGGTGCCGGAGGCCGATGCGGCCCTGCTGGCGCCGGCCGGCTGCACGGCTTTGTTCGTGCCGTCGGTGGAGGAAATGTACCCCCAGCCCACGGTGCTGCGCTTCGATTTTGGCGACCTGGAACGGGTGATGGAAGGGGCACACCGGCCCGGTCATTTCAACGGCGTGGCCACGGTGGTGAGCAAATTGTTCCACATGGCCCGGCCGCACCGCGCTTATTTTGGGCAGAAGGACTGGCAACAGGTGGCTATCATCCGGCAGCTGGTGGCCGACTTGTCGTTCGACCTGGAAATCGTGACCTGTCCTACCATCCGGGAGGCCGACGGGCTGGCCATGTCGTCGCGCAACCGGCGGCTCGATGCGACGGCCCGGGCCGTGGCGCCGCTGCTGCACCAGGTGCTGGAGGCGGCTGCGGCCCAGGTGCGCCAAGGCGTGCCCCCCGCCCAGGTGAAAGCCGCCGCCGAAGCTACCCTCGCCCGCGAGCCCCTGCTGACGCCCGAGTACGTGGAAGTGGCCGATGCCCAAACCCTGCAGCCGCTGCAAGCCTACGCCGCCGGCCGGGCCGTGGTGCTGTGCCTGGCCGCCCACTTGGGCGGGGTGCGGCTGATTGATAACGTGGTGGTGGACTAAGCACTGGCGGAAGCCGACAAAGCGGGGCGCAAGTCGTTTTATCTTTGCCGGGATTTTTTTCTTCGGCGCTAGCTGCTATTCAGTCGACTTTCTATTGAAAACGTTTTTCACGGTTCTTAAATACGCCCTGCTGCTCAGCATCTCGGGGGCGCTGATGTGGTATGCGGTGCGGGGGCAGGACCTCTCGCGCATTGGCCACTACATTGCCACGGCCAACTATTTCTGGCTGGCCATCACGCTCTCGCTCTCCGTGCTGGGCTACTTCAGCCGGGCCTACCGCTGGCAGATGCAGCTGAAGGCCTCGCAGCATCCGGCGCCTTACTGGGCCGTGTACCACGCTTCTATGGTGGGCAACCTGGCCAACCTGGTGCTGCCGCGCATGGGCGAGGTCATCCGGTGCTCGGTGCTGCGGCGCACGAGCGGCGTGCCGGTGCAGGTGGCCATTGGCACGGTGGTAACGGAGCGGGTGATTGACGTGCTGGTGCTGCTGGGGCTGCTGAGCACGTTGTTGCTGCTCGATTTCAACACCTTCTGGCGCTTCGTGACCACTCAGATACTGGGCGGGAACTACGATGCCCTGGCCCGCAACCGTACGCCCTTGCTCATTGCGGCCGTGGTGGGGGCGGTGCTGCTGCTCACGGTGGGGTACGCGCTGTTTCGCAACCTAGAACGGCTGCGGCAGAACGCCATTTTCAACAAAGCCATTTTGTTTGTGAAAGGCCTGCTGGCGGGCGTGTTCAGCGTGCTGAAGCTGGAAAACAAGTGGCTGTTTCTGTTCCACACCATTTTCACGTGGGTGGTGTACTACCTGATGGATTACCTGGCCTTCTTCTGCTTCCCCGAAACCTACAACCTGGACATGCGCGCCGGCCTGGCCGTGCTCACGTTTGGGGCGTTTGGCATGGCGGCGCCGGTGGCGGGCGGCATCGGGCCGTTTCACGTGCTGGTGCAGGGCGTACTCATCGTGTACGGCATCAGCAAAGAAGCCGGCATTGCCTACGCGCTGGTGGTGCACGGCGCCCAAACGCTGCTGGTGGTACTCATGGGTGGCATCAGCTTCGTGGCCGTGGCCGCCGCCGACAAGGGCAGCGTGCTGACCGAAGCCGAAGCCCTGGCCGACGAGCCGCTTACTACGGAGGAGGTTTAAGGGTTGAATGGGCGAATGGACACGGGAACCATGCACCTATTCGCCCATTCACCCATTCACTTATTGATTTTATGTGGACAAAAGATAAAATTCTGAGCCGGGCGCAACTGCCGGCCACCGTGGCTGCCTGGCGGGCGCAGGGCCGCAAAGTGGTGTTTACCAACGGCTGCTTCGATTTGCTGCACCTCGGCCACGTCGACTATCTGGAGCAGGCCCGGCACCTGGGCGATGCCTTGGTGGTGGGCCTGAATACCGATGCTTCGGTGGGCGCACTCAAGCCCGGCCGGCCCATTCAGGACGAGGATGCGCGGGCCCGGATACTGGCCGCGCTGGCCTTTGTCGATGCCGTGGTGCTGTTTGGCGAGCCCACGCCGCTGGCCCTCATCGAGCTGGTGCAACCCGATGTGCTGGTGAAGGGCGACGACTATGCCATCGACGGAATTGTGGGGCACGAGTTGGTGTTGAACAGGGGCGGGCAGGTACTCACCGTGCCGTTGGTGCCCGGGTATAGTACCTCGCGCATCGTGGAGCGCATTTTGCACACCACGTAGCCGTTCTCACTTTTTCTTTTTTCAGCCATGTATTTCCTGTTGATTTTGCTGATGCTCGTTAGCATGGGCATTCAGTGGCGTCTGCGCAGCAAGTTCAAGCAATACGCCCAAGTGGGGCTGCATGCCAACTTGTCCGGCGCGCAGATTGCCGAGCTCATGCTGGCCGACCACGGCATCACCGACGTGCGCATCATCAGCACTGAGGGCCGCCTCACCGACCATTACAACCCCGCCGACAAAACCGTGAACCTGAGCGAAGGCGTGTACGCCGAGCGCAGCGCCGCCGCGGCCGCCATCGCCGCCCACGAGTGCGGCCACGCCGTGCAGCACGCCACCGCCTACTCGATGCTGCAGTTCCGCTCGGCCATGGTGCCGGCTCTGAGCGCCGTATCTACCTATATGCCGTGGATTTTGCTGGCCGGCGTGTTCATGATTAACCGCTCACTGATTCCGCTGGGCGTGGGCATTGCGCTGTTTTCGCTCACCACGCTCTTCTCGTTCGTCACGCTGCCCGTCGAGTTCGATGCCTCGCGCCGGGCCTTGGCTTGGATGGACAAGCGCGGCGTGGTGACCGTGCAGGAGCACGCCATGGCCAAGGATGCCCTGTGGTGGGCAGCCATGACGTACGTGGTAGCCGCCATCAGCTCGCTGGCCACCCTGCTGTATTACGTGAGCATTTTCATGAGCGGTAACCGGCGTAATTAACGTCTGGTCACCGTATTAGAGGTTCGAAAGGCCGTCGCTCCGCATCTGGAGCGGCGGCCTTTTTTGTTGGCCAAAATCAAGGCTACTACTCCTGCCTGCTAACTGCTAAATAAATACAAGTAATAATATAATATTGTAATTATTGATAATCCAATTGTAATTTATATTTTGCAGTCGCCTTTCTAGTTCTCGGACCCATGCTGCCGCCCTTTCCCGGCGCATTACAGGCTTGGAGTCTGCTTTTTTCTGCCATTGTCATGACTGTTTCTACCCCAACGGCCCTGGTGGCGGCCGCGCCTACGCTCTTTCGGCAAGGCTTGCTGACGGTTTTGCGCGGCCAGTGCCCCGAGTTAGTCATTACCCTCGCGGCCGATGCTGCGCAGGTGGAGGAACTGCTGGCGCACCACACCTTTGGGCTGTTCGTGCTCGAAGGCGCCCTGCCGGGGCTCAACCTACACCAACTGCTCGACCACCTGCACCGCACCCGTCCCTTGCAACGCCTGCTGGTGCTGGCTGACCCGTCTATTATGGCACCGAACAGCCATTGGCGGTCCCACCCTGATGTGCAGATGCTCGTGCCCAGCCAGGTTCCTCCGCACGCGCTGGCCGCTGCCCTTGCGCCTTGGCTGACGGCCCGGCCTGCCGTTCGGGTGGTGCCGTCCTATGCCCTCGGGGCTCGTTTCAGCCGCCGCGAGTTGGAAGTATTGCGCCTGGTGGTCGAGGATTGTTGCAACGAGGAAATTGCCAACCGCTTGTTCATCAACGTCCGGACTGTGGAATCGCACCGGCGCAATCTGTTGCAGAAGGCCGGCACCCGCACGTTGGTGGGCCTGGCGGCGCGGGCAGTACGGGAGGGCTGGGTGGCGTGACGCGTTTTCAGTGTTGGCACTGATGCACACGGGATGAACAAAGGGGAGTTTTGCTGACGACGCTTTGCTGCGCGCCACAGTGAATTTTCTCCTGTCATTTTCATGCTTATTTCCGGTGTCATGGTGCTACAAATACCTGAAAACAAATGCAAACCCAAGAATTGCAACCGGCTCTGCACCCATTTGCCGAAGCGGTTTGCGCAGCGTGTTCGCTGCTTGCTATGGATTTGCCTGCTTAGCGGCAACGCAATGGCGGCTTACGCCCAGCAGGGCGCCAGAAACCAGTCCACAAAAGCAACCAATACCACTAACCCAACGAAAAGGACGCAGCCAAGACCTGCCGCTTCAACTCCTGCAGCCACCCCAACTGCGCCGCCCACTGTGCCAGCAGCACTGCCCCCCTCAACAGAATCCAAACCAACGGGGGCAACGGCACCCACAGCAGCGCCAACAGCCGTTGCCGCGAAAGGAACCAACCAAGGCGGCGCCGCCACGCAGCCCGTTCCGCCACCGGCCATTGAAATAAAATTGACCCTAAATGACCCGTCCAAACCCACTTCTGCCCAAGGAAGCATTGTGCTGACGGCGCCTGCGTCTTTAGGTATCGGTCCCATCTTTATAGATAGTGGAACTACTTTAACGCCAGAGCCGGTACCGTTCGACTCTTATGAATGCACCCCGTATGAACTCGCCGTGCAGGTCTTGAAATCAATCAGGCAAGCAGCGCGTTCCACCGAGCAGACCCGGCAAGCGGTGAAGAAATCGAAGCTGTGGAAGCCCCTGCTTTTACCCCAGCGCAATTTGCTAAGCCGAAAGTTTACCAGCCAGCGGCGGCGCAAACGGGCACAGTTTCTGCGGTCTGCCGAGCTGCAGATTGATAAAATTGTGGGCCGTATGGACTCGGCAAGCAAACAAAATAGCTTACGGCAGGCCGGCGCCATTGCTACCCCTGGGGCAGCCGCCTCTGCCAACCCGGCTCAGCCCCCGGCGGTTGACGCTGCGCAGCCGTCGGTATTATATAGCCGGGAGTTTGTGGTGGCGGCGCGGCCGACCAAGCGCATTCTACAACTCACGATTCAGGACCGCGGCGCGGGAACCGCTGCCCGCAACGAAATGCGCTACATGGTTTGTGCTCGCTACACAACGGACAATGCCAGCCAGTTCGTAAGCATTACTTCCGTAGCCGGCAGTTGCCCACCACAAATGGGGTTTGTCACGGCCAATGTAGCTCTTTCGCAAATGGATAGCCGCGAGCTATTTGTGGAAAAAGTGCGCGCTGGCTTCAACGTGTCGGCCATTGTCCGCATGGATGGGGAGGCGAAAGCCGCCTATAATACCTGGAAGGCGGCTAATGAAAGCCTGTTGCAAAGCTTCGACAAAGAACAGGTGATTCTAGACACCCTCAAAAACCGCCGACTAACCAAGTCGAAACTGGATTTTGCATTGCAAAACCTGGCTGATACAGCCAAAGCAAAGCAGAGCTACACGACCCGGCGCACAACGGTTATCCAAGCCATAGCGCTGAGCAAAACGGACTCGATTGCGGCCCGCACCGCCACAATTGACGCAACCAAGAAAAACCAGACTGCGCTGGATGCCGTCCAGAAGCTGTCGGCCGGAGCAAACCTGCTGCTGGAAAAGACCGATGATTTTGGCGAATTGAACAATGCGCTGCTCGATGCCTACCTCGACTATGCCCGGCAGCAAGAGCGGTATTTACTGGCTCCCAAGGCTGGGGTGGTAGAATTAGAAAAAACCATTGAGGCCTTTCCCCCGCGCGGAACGCGCCCGCGGTATACGTTTCTACTCGATTCGGTGCAGATGGAAGTGGAAGACGGGCACATGATGAACCTCAAAGCTACGGGTACGCTCGATGATGGGCAGCCGGTAGTTTTTGAAACCTATGCTCCCATTGGGCTCTCGTCCGACCGCGACCTGAACCGGGAGTGGCGTCGGCAGCGCCTGCAGTCTCAGTACCCGATTAAAAACCGGGGCGCCCACCACGAAGATGCTTACATCCGCCTCACCGACCTCATCCGCTACTACCCGGCCCTGGCGCCCGAAGCCGGCGACCGCAGCCCGGCCAACAACGTGTACATTTTTCGCCCAGCCGACCCACTTCCCAAGCGGACCTTGCCTAAAATTGAAACTACTAAAATTCTGCAGGCCCGGCTATATACCGATTTAGCTGGCGTCAAAAGTGACAACCCTAATGGGCTCATACAAGTGGAGGTTTCCAAAAAATTTGTATTCGGCAGTCCTTGGTCAAAGATTTCACCCAACTACCAGTTCCAGGCCCTTAGTTACCTGACGCCTTCATTTTCGCTCAACAAAATTGAGCAGCAAAACCGCTATTTGACGCTGTCCCGCATCAGCCGGGCTCCATTGCTTTATGGAGTGCACACCATTGATTTGCTGCGCTACACTAATCTTCGGATAGGCGTTGATTTAAACCTGTTGGGCGTGCGTTTGCCGCGGTACAAGCTGGATGCTTCACTGGATTTTTCGGCGCATCTCAACCGAGTGGACCTGCGCGATTCGCTGAATCGGCCTGGTGCCCCGGTGCGAGCCCCCTCCGATACCACCCTTAATGTGGCGTCGTACGGGCTGGGCGTGAAGCTACGCATTCGGCCGGATTCGCGCTATGGCCTGCAGCTACGCGTGGGCCTGTACCGATATTCGTTGATTAATGACCGCGAGAACCCCTTGCTCATCCGCCAGAGCCCCGACCCGGTGAGCACACATTCAGCTTACACTTTGCTGGAAAAATACATTTATCAGGGCGTTATCCAGTACGAGATAACGGGTCGGGTAAGCCTATCGCCAAACTCCGAATTATTTATTCGTCCCCAACTCTCGCAGCTTTTGTTTCAGGCCCAACGAACCTATTTCCAATGCCAGTTTGGGTATCAGTTCGATGTTTTTAGCCGGCGGCGAGAAGCTCCTGCTGGTATAGCGTCCCTTTTGCCTAGTGCTCGGTGACGCAACTTTGTGCTATTCACAGGACTTTAGAGGCAAGCAGTTGTCTTTCTGTAAAGACAAGAAAACTCACTGCTTGCTGCAAAAAGAGTTGGCCTTATGTCACCGACTGTCATGCGCAGCATAGGGATGGACAAGCTATGTTCAGGGCAAATGAACGGGCCGCCAGAAGTGCTTCTGGCGGCCCGTTCATTTATAAAAAAGGGGGCTTACCCCAGCTTCTTGTACCGCACGCGCTTCGGCTCCACGTCGCCCAGGCGCTTGCGCTTGGCTTCCTCGTAGTCCGAGAAGTTGCCTTCAAACCACACCACTTCGGAGTCGCCCTCGAAGGCGAGGATGTGCGTGGCCAGCCGGTCCAGGAACCACCGGTCGTGGCTGATGATGACGGCGCAGCCGGCAAAGTTCTCCAGCGCGTCTTCCAGGGCACGGATGGCGTTCACGTCCAGGTCGTTGGTGGGCTCATCGAGCAGCAGTAGGTTGGCGCCTTGCTTGAGCGTCATGGCCAGGTGCACGCGGTTTTTCTCGCCGCCCGAGAGCGAGCCCACTTTCTTCTCCTGGTCGCCGCCGCCGAAGTTGAACTTGCTTACGTAGGCGCGCGAGTTCACCGGCCGGCCGGCCAGCAGCATGGTTTCGGTGCCGCCCGTGATGGTGTCGAACACCGACTTGCTGCCGTCCAGCGTGTCGTGCTGCTGGTCGATGTAGGCCGTCTGCACCGTGGGGCCCACCTCAAAGGTGCCCGCGTCGGGCTGCAGTTGGTCGGTGATGAGGCGGAAGAGGGTGGTTTTGCCCGCGCCGTTCGGCCCGATGATACCCACGATGCCGCCCTGCGGCAGCGAGAAGCTCAGGTTCTCGAACAGCAGCTTGTCGCCGAAGGCTTTGGTGATGCCCTCGGCCTCAATCACCTGGGCGCCCAGGCGCGGGCCGTCCGGAATGAACAGCTCCAGCTTCTGCTCCTTGTCTTTGGCCTCCTCACTAGCCAGCTTGTCGTAGTTGGCAAGGCGGGCTTTGCCCTTGCTCTGGCGGGCTTTGGGCGACATGCGCACCCATTCCAACTCGCGCTGCAGGGTTTTGGCGCGCTTGCTTTCCTGGTTTTCCTCCTGGGCCAGGCGGGCGGTTTTCTGCTCCAGCCAGCTTGAGTAGTTGCCCTTCCACGGAATGCCCGAGCCGCGGTCCAGTTCCAGAATCCAGCCGGCCACGTTGTCGAGGAAGTACCGGTCGTGGGTCACGGCTATTACGGTGCCTTTGTATTGCTGCAGGTGCTGCTCCAGCCAGAGCACGCTTTCGGCGTCGAGGTGGTTGGTGGGTTCGTCCAGCAGCAGCACGTCGGGCTCCTGCAGTAGCAGGCGGCACAGGGCCACGCGGCGCTTCTCGCCGCCCGAGAGGTTGCCGATGACGGCCTCCTGCGGCGGGGTGCGCAGGGCATCCATGGCGCGCTCCAGCTTGCTGTCGAGGTTCCAGGCGTCGAGTTGGTCGAGCCGCTCCTGCACCTTGCCCTGGCGGTCGAGCAGCTTATCAAAATCTGCGTCTTCGGCCCCGAAGGCTTCGTTGATTTCGTCGTATTCCTTCAGCAGGGCCACCGTTTCAGCCGCGCCTTCCTCCACCACCTCGCGCACGGTTTTGGTGGGGTCGAGCTGGGGCTCCTGCTCCAAATAGCCCACCGAGTAGCCCGGCGAAAACACCACTTCGCCCTGAAACTGCTTGTCGACGCCGGCAATGATTTTCAAGAGGCTCGATTTGCCCGAGCCGTTGAGGCCGAGCACCCCAATTTTAGCGCCGTAGAAAAACGAGAGATAGATGTTTTTGAGAACTTGCTTCTGGGGTGGGTAAATCTTACTCACGCCGGCCATGCTGAAGATGATGGTCTGGTCGCTCATGGGGTGGGGAAGGGGCTAATGGACGAATTGCGGACGCAAAGAACGACAAACCCGGCCTTGGGGCCATGCGTGGCCGTCGGCATTTGCGTGCTGCTGGTCGGCCGGGCCCAGCCGTTGGGCCGGGGTTTCTGCCACGTTTCCTTGCTGCTACATCTTTTCATCACGTTTTTCCCGTAAACTTGTAGTCCCTTCCCCATCCACTTTTCAGCCACACCCTCTTCTTTCCACCTCCTCTGTATCTCGCACTCCTACCCACGAGCCCACCTATTTAGTATGGAACCAACTGACCACTTGCTGGCCGAAGCCCAGCGCTACGGTTACGTGGAGGCCGGCGGCGTGTGGCTGCGCCCCGTGCTTGCCCAGCCCGCCCGCCAGATTGGCCTGGTCAAAGACACCGAAGCCGCCGCCCTCCTGTATTTTGCCCAACGCTTCGAAACGTTGCGGGCCAAAGTCGATGAGTTGCTGGCCAAAATGGACGCCAGCGACAACAAAGGCTCCTTCCTGATGAAGGCCCTGCACCTCAAAGAACAGCTGCTGACCTACGACGGCCTCGGCGACTTTGTGGCGCTACACCGCCGCCTTACGGATGCCGAAGAAGCCATTGCGGTAACCGTAGCCCAGAACCGCGAAAAAAACCTGGCCACCAAGCTCGGCTTCATTCAGGACGCCGAAGCCCTGGCCGACACCGTGGAATGGGTATCGGCCAGCGAAAAGGTGAAGGACCTGCGCCAGGGCTGGCTCAAAACCGGCCCCGTCGACAAGGCCCTGGCCGACGAGCTGGAAAGCCGGTTCCAAACGGCAATTCAGGAGTTTTTCGACCGGCGCAAGGCCTTCCAGTCCGATAAGAAGGCCATGACGCTGCGGGTGCAAAACCGCTACCGCGACCTCATTCAGCAAGCCGAAAACCTCAAGAACTCCGACCAGTTCGAAACCACCTCCCGCCAGCTCAAGCAGTTGCAGCAGGCCTGGCGCGAAGTAAACGGCACCTTGCCCAAAAAGCAGGCTTCGGAGCTCTGGACGCGCTTCCGCGCGGCCAACAACCACTTCTTTGAGCGCCTGAAAGCCCACATCGCAGCCCAGCAAGCTGCCGGCGCCGGGGCCGCCGCCACGCCCGAGCAGTTACTGGCCCGCAAGCGTGCCCTTGCCGAGCGCGCCGAAGCCCTCATGGCCGTGCCGCCGCAAGAGGCCATTCACCAGGCCAAGGCCCTACAGGCCGAATGGAAGCAGGTAGGTACCGTGCGGGGCGAAGAGTCGGACCGCATCTGGCAGCGCTTCATGGTGGCGTGTGACAAGATATTCGAGCTCAGTGCCTTGGAGTACCACCTGCGCAAGCGCGCGGCCACCGAAGCCCTGCCCACCAGCCCCGCCGAGCGGGCGCGCTTTCGGGCCAGCACCCTGCGCGAGCTGCTCAAAGACGACCACGCCGAGCTCGAAACCCTGCGCGACAACCTCGACAAGCTCAGCCCCAGCGCAGCCAACGATGCTTTCCGCCAGATGCTGCAAACCAAAGTCCGCTCCTTCGAGCGCAAAATTCGCACGAAAAATGACCTGATTCAGCTTTTCAGCCAGCAAGCGCAAGCCGCCGGCTAAAACTTTGGGCCACGTTTTGCGTTGCCGAAAAGGCCGCTGTTTCAGGCTTGTTTCCTGACCGGAATTTGTTACCTTCGCCAACCTTTTTTTATCCGACTCCCTATGTATTGGACACTCGAATTGGCTTCTTACCTGGAAGATGCCCCCTGGCCCGCCACCAAAGACGAACTGATTGACTTTTCCATCCGCTCGGGTGCGCCCATGGAAGTGGTGGAAAACCTCCAGGCGCTGGAGGACGACGGCCAACCCTACGAAAACATCGAGGAAGTGTGGCCCGACTACCCCACCAAGGAGGACTTCATGTTCAACGAGGACGAGTACTAAAAGTGTTGAGGGTTAAATAATTAACGCTGGATTGTTGATGGACATTAATTCGCCATCTGCCATTCAACTCTCAACCCTCAATATTCAAAACCTGGTTGTGGGCTACCCCGGTAGGGTGCTGGTCCGCAACCTTTTTTTGTGCCTGCCGGCCCCGGCTTTCGTGGCCGTGGTGGGCCACAACGGCAGCGGCAAGACTACCTTGTTTCGGGTGCTCACGGGGCAGCTGCCGTACCAGGGCAGCGTGCAACTGCTGGGGCAGGAAGTGCGCGGCCTGCGCCGGGCCGCCGCTGCGGGCCTGCTGGGCTACCTGCCGCAGCGCGGCAGCCTCGACTTCGCCATTGCCGTGCGCGAACTGGTGGTGATGGGGCGCTACCGCCACCACGGCCTGCTCACCGCCTACGCCCCGGCCGACTACGCCCTGGCCGATGCCGCGCTGGCCCGTGTAGGCATGGCTCACCTGGCTGCCCGCGACTTCACCAAACTATCTGGCGGCGAACAACAATTGGTATGGCTGGCCCAGCTCAGCCTGCAGGATGCCCAGGTCTATCTGCTCGATGAGCCCACCCAGCAACTCGACGTGTACTACCGTCGCCAGGTATTCAGCCTGGTCCACGACTGGGCCACCACGCAGGGCAAAACCGTGCTTTGCAGCACCCACGACCTCGACAACCTACCCGAACTCACCGGCTACCTGCTGAATTTGTCGGAGCCTCAGCCGCAGCTGCGGCCCATCAGCCCGGCCTCGGTGCAGGAAGCGCGCCAGTGGCTGGAGCAGGCACCGGTACGCTTCGCCTAACGGCGCGCCTACGAACGCCTGCCCGGCCGGCCCCGTAGCACCTGCACGATAGAACGCATAAACGGCCACGGCGTCACCGAGTTCATGACGCGGAAATTGTCGGCCCACGAGGTGGTTTCGTCCAGAAAGCGAAAGATGCGCTCCACCGAATTGCGCTCGAACAGTTGGCGGAAAATGTCGCGCGTGGTTTCGCCCCGGCGCTGCATGATGTCGAGCAGCAGGGTATCGAAAAGGCGGAATTGCCACTTGTCGCCGGTCGCATCCAGGGGCGGGTGGCCGGTGCTGGCCAGCGCCTCCACCAGCCGCTGCGAGTGCTGCTGGATGCGCTTGAACGCGTAGCCGGTACTGGGCTTGGCGCGCCCCCCGCGCGTGCCCAGGTTGATGATGTGCGCCCCCTGCCGGGCAGGCAATGGGTGGTCCGTCATCGGAATAGCGCCCACCTCTTCGGCAACTATCCGGTAGGTCTTTAGGCCGAGCGTTGTGCTTAGGTAGTCGCGCAGAGCGGCTTCGTATTCCGCTTTGGGTAATACGTTTTCGGAAAATAAGGTGTACTCTACCAGTGCTTTGCGCGGCCCCTGCGGCAGCACATACATGAAACGTGCTTCGTGGTACTGCTCGCCGCGGAAGTCCATAAATTCCACCGTGGCCGGGTCGAATACGTCCGCGTCGGTTTCTATTTCCCAGCCCACGAAGTGTTGCAGCAGGTAGCGGTGTTTCTCCGGCTGCTTCAGCTTGGCCAGGTCTGGCGGACGGCTATCGAAGGCGTAGCGGGCCGTAAATTCTCCGGCAGAAGTGGTGGCGTGTACACCGGCCGCCGTATTCACCAGCGCGGTCACGCTGCCCTGCTCGAAGCGAAACTGCGGATTGCCGGCCAGCGCACGCCGCACGAAGCGATAATAATCCAGTCCGTTGATAGTTTTGTAACGGTAGCGCCCCAAGTCGATAATCTGCTCAAAGCCAGGGCTTCGGAAGGCAATCCGGCGCCATTCGTGCGCCACAATACCATCGAAAGCCGTCGGCTCATCGGCCCAGAATGACCAGGTCCGGTCGTTCTGGTTTTTTGCCTCAGGTTCGATGAGCAGCACCTTCTTAGTGGCCAGACGCGGCTCCTGCGCAATGTGAAAAGCCAGGCTCAGGCCCGCCGCGCCACCACCCACGATGAAGTAGTCGTAATCCAAAACGGTAGTGGCTGCAGTTGACGACATAAAGCAAAACCCGCCAGCGCGGCGTTCAATGCACGAAGCTAGCCACAAAAAAAGCCGCTCCTGAAGAAGCGGCTTTCCATTGCAATGGTTTCGAAACCGAAGGCATCGCCCACCAAATCCGTGGTCTAGAAGTTCGGCGACAGCAGGTATTTGTGGTAGAAGTCGTCGATGATTTTCACGGCCTCGCTGGCATCGTCCACAATCTGCACCAGGTTCAGGTCCTCGGCCGAAATGTTGTGCTCCTCGTGCAGCATCACGTCCTTAATCCACTGGAACAGGCCGTTCCAATAGGCCGAGCCCACCAACACGATGGGGAAGCGGCTGATTTTCTTGGTCTGAATCAGCGTCATGGCCTCGAACAGCTCATCGAGCGTGCCAAAGCCGCCGGGCATGCCCACGAAAGCCTGCGCGTACTTCACAAACATCACCTTGCGCACGAAGAAGTAGTCGAAATCGATGCACTTGTCCTGGTCGATGTAGATGTTGTGCGTTTGCTCAAAGGGCAGCTCAATGTTGAGTCCCACCGACTTACCACCTTCGGAACGGGCGCCCTTGTTGCCGGCTTCCATGATGCCGGGGCCGCCGCCCGTGATGACGCCGTAGCCGTGGCGCACCAGCTTGGCCGCAATTTCCTCGGCCATCTGATAGTAGGGGTTTTCCGGTTTGGTGCGGGCCGAGCCGAAGATGCTCACACACGGGCCGATTTTGGACATCTTCTCGAAGCCCTCCACGAACTCGGCCATTACCTTGAAAATCTGCCAGCTGTCGGCGATTTTAATCTCGTTCCAGTCCTTGTCCACGAAGGCTTTGCGCAGGCGCTGCTCGTCTTCCAGGGCCATGCCGCTTTCGCCGTTGGTGGTCTGGCGCATCTCCGTGATGGAGGTCAGCTTGTCGTCGTTGACGTTGGGTTGCTTGATGGTTTTGCCGCTGCCGGCATTCAGCATGTCGTCAGCAATTTTGGTTTTGCTGGTCTTGGGTTTTTTCAGCGTAGACATATTATTCAGTTGGGAATTCTTTCAAAAACAAAATCGCCCCGAAATCGGGGCGACCAAAAGTAGGGCGTCAAAGTTATCGAATTGTTAGCAAATAAAAATGCTGTGAGTGGAACGCCGAAAATCGCCTGCCATCCTGAACGCAGCCAAGGATGGCAGGCGAAATTTATACCAGCTGCCGCAGCGCCATCTCAAACGAGCGCTGGGCAATGCCCGTGGGCTGCGCATTCTCGGCATGAGTGCGCTCCAGCGCCGCGCCGATGATGCGCGAGGTATCGGCGAAAATGGCCTGGTCGGTGATTTCGGCGCCCGTTTCCATCAGGTAAGCAAACACGCGGGCCATGCCGCAGTTGGCAATGAAATCGGGAATGACGGCCGTGCGCTCATCGGCAAAAACGCCGGTCGGCCCGAAGAAAATTTCGGGGTCGGCAAAGGGCACGTTCGCCCCGCAGCTAATCACCTGCAGGCCGCCGGCCAGCAGCTGCTCTACCTGCCCCCGCGCCACCAGGCGCGACGACGCGGCAGGAATAAAGATGTCGGCCCCCACGGACCATATTTTTTCGTTAATGTCTTCAAATGGCAATAAATTATTGCCTGTCAGGGCGTTGCCTTGGCGGGCAAGCAGCAGGGCCCGCACTTCTTCCAAGCCCAGGCCCTCGGTGCTCAGCAGCCCGCCGGCCCGGTCAATGATGCCCACGATGCGCACACCCTGCCCGGCCAGATAGTAAGCCGCCGCCGCGCCCACATTGCCCCAGCCCTGAATAATGGCCCGCTTCCCGCGCAAATCGGTGCCGGCCCAGAGGCGGTAGTAGTGCCGCACGGCCTCGGCCACGCCGTAGCCGGTGATGAGGTCGGCAATGGTGTATTTCCGGGCCAGGTCGGGCGAAAACGAGGCGTCCTCTACCACTTTAATTACGCCCTGGCGAAGCTGGCCGAGCTTCTGGATTTTTTGGGGTTCGGTGGCGCGGTAGTGGCCGTTCACCACGCCCTCTTGCGGGTGCCAAAGGCCATATTCTTCAGTAATAGGTATAACCTCATGTATCTCATCTACGTTAAGGTCACCACCAGTGCCGTAGTAGTTTTTCAATAGTGGAATAACCGCCCGGTACCATCGTTCCAGCACTCCGCGCTTGCGCGGGTCCTGCGGGTCGAAATTAATTCCTGATTTTGCCCCGCCGATGGCTGGCCCCGACACCGTGAATTTGACCTCCATCGTCTTTGCCAGGCTTTCTACCTCGCGTTTGTCGAGGCCTTTGCGCATGCGGGTGCCGCCGCCGGCGGCGCCTCCGCGCAAGGAATTGATGACGACCCAGCCCTCGGCTTCGGTTTCGGAATCCTGCCACTCGAAGACAATTTCGGGGCGTTTGTTTTCAAATTTGGTAAGTAGGTCAAGCATCGACTGAAGACGAAAAGACATCACTAAAAACACAACCGTAAAGGTACGGGCCAGCTTTCACCCCAGCCGAGGGTTCGAATTGTATTTCGAATAGAAATAAAATCTGCAAATACTTAAGTATAGTAGAGGAAAATAAATCGATTTTCCCCTATTTTGCAGAGTCATGCAGGAACTACCTAACTAACACGGCTGTATTGCACTTATTCCACTCTTCCATTTTCCCTTTCACTTTTTATTGATTTCATGAAACCATTGCATTCGCGTGTTGAAGCGCAACAGTTGGACCGTGCCGCGGCTATGCTCAAGGTTCTCTCGCACCCCAAACGATTGGCTATAGTTGACCTGTTGGGTAAGACCAAAGGCAAAGACAGCCAGATGTCCGTTACTGATATATACCAGGCGCTCGACCTGCCGCAGGCAATTGCCTCGCAGCACCTCATCACCCTCAAAGACCGGGGCGTACTGAAGTCAAGCAAGGTGGGCACCAAGATTTATTATTCCCTGGCAGTGCCGCAGTTGCTGAAAGTAATCGACACTTTGGAGGACTACTCGGGCCGGTTGTAACCTTAGCAAGCTAATTGATTAGGAGGCTGTTTCGAAGGGGACAGCCTTTTTTATGCTCCGGCCGATTGGCTAAACGTCGCGTGCAGGGCCAGCACCTGGGGCAACAATGGCTGCACATCGTCATTGGTCAGCACGTAATCGGCGCGTTGCATCTTTTCTTCCTCGCTCAGCTGCTTTGCCATGATGGCCTTCACGTCGGCCGTGGAACGGTGCGGGTCGCGCCGCAGCACGCGGGCCTCACGCACGGCCAGCGGCGCAAATACCGTGATGATGCGGTCGAGCTGCTTGTAAGAGCCCGCCTCAAAAAGTAGTGCAGCCTCCTTGAGCACGTAGGGGTGGCCGGCAGCGGCGTGGGTAGCCGCCCAGCTTTCAAAATCGGTGCCCACGTGCGGGTGCACCAAGCCGTTGAGTTGGGCTAGCAGGGTGGAGTTGTTGAACACGGTGCCGGCTAGTACCGGGCGGTTGAGCCTACCCGAAGCGTCGTAAGTATCTGGCCCGAAGGCGGCGCTTAGTTGCTGCCGCAATTCCACGCCGTTTTCCATCAGCCAGCGGGCGCGGGAGTCGGCGTCGTAGATGGGCACGCCCAGGGCGTGAAACAAGCGGCTGGCAATGCTTTTGCCTGAGCCGATTCCGCCGGTGATGCCAATGCGTAGCATATCAGTTTTTGGAAGTTTTGGAAGCCCGGCGCCGGCCCCGTGCCGGTTCGGCGGTGGGTGCCAGCTTGGTAATGCGGACGGTGGACGCCGACGGCCGCACCCGCGCGGGCGCCACCAAATCTACTTCGGTGCCATTGGTGTCGGCCGTGCCGGGGGGCAAAGACACTGGGTAGGGGCTGGGCAAAGCGTTGACCAGCGTAGCGGGCCCCCGAAAAGCCACCACGGCCGGCGTCAGGCGCACCGAGTGCTCCCGGGCCGAATCGGATACCAGCACCAAGGGCAGCCGCCGCGTGGCGTAGCGGTCGAAGGTGAGGCGGAGGGTATCGCCGGCCCATTCGTTCACCTGCACGCCTTCCAGCGCGGTTTGCAGGCCGCGGCGCCAGGCCTCGGGCGGCAGGTAGCGGGTGCCGGGCAGGGGCACGGGGCGCAGGTCGGCCGGGTGCGTGCCCCAGCCCATGTTGGCCCGCAGCAGGCGCCAGCCCTGGCCCGTGACGGTGACCGGCAGCGCCGCCGGCAGCGGCCGCAAGGGCACGTAGCGGGCCGAGTCGTAGTGCCAGGCCAGCGGGCAGCTCACGCGGGTGGTGTAGGTTTTGTTCAGGGCGTTCATTTGCCAGAACAGCCCGGCGGCCAGCAAGCACGCCGTCACGGCGCGGTAGAAGCTGGGCTCCTGGCCCGCGAAAGGCCGCACAAACCAGCGCACGAGCCGGCCGGCCCGGGTGAGCGGCCCGGCCATAATTAGCTGGCGGCGGGCACTTCCGCAGCGGCCGTAGTTTTGCTGCCTACTTCGCGGGCAATGGCCGAGCGGTCGAAGCGCAGCTTTACGCCGCGGTCGACTTCCACTACCACGGTGTCCTCGGTGAGGTCAACCACCAGGCCGTGCAGGCCGCCGATGGTGACAATGCGCGAACCCTTGGCCAGCGACTGGCGGAAGGCTTTCGCGTCGGCCGTACGCTTTTGCTGGGGCCGCACCATAAAGAAATAAAACACCAGGCCAATGGCGATGGGGATGATGAGCTGGGTCACATCCAGTCCTCCGGCAGCCTGCAAAAGCAAAGTCAACAACATGGCGTTACGATTAAAAGGATGAATTAGAGGGGCTTCTTGTCGCCGGCTGTCAGTACATTGCCTTTGATGAGGATGGTGGTGATGTTGGGCTGGGTGTTGGCCCGCACGGCCACCTGCTTGCTGATGATGCCCTGCTTGCCGTGGCTATCGAACTGCACTTCCATCTTACCCTCGGCGCCGGGCGCGATGGGCTCTTTGGTCCAGCTGGGGGTGGTGCAGCCGCAGGAAGCTACGGCGTCCTCAATCAGCAGCGGCGACTTGCCGGTATTGGTGAAAGTGAAGGTGTGGCGGACTTTGCTATCGGGCTGAATATCACCAAAATCAAATTCAGACTCGGTAAATTTCATCACCGGAGCATTCGGGTTTGCGGCCTCGTTTTCGCTCACCACGTTGGGATTGTCTACGGTGGGGTTAGCGGCGTCGGAAGCTTCGGTAGCGGCGGCGTTCATGCCTTCAGTACCCACTTCGTTTTTGTCGCGGTTGCAGGCTGCCAGCAGGAGCGTGGCGGCCAGGAGAATCTGGTATTTCATAAGGGTATAGGTGTTTATCTGCTATCCTGAGCGCAGCGCATGACCTCATCAGGCAATAAGGTCCTGCGCTACGCTCAGGATGGCAGATAAACGCTAAGCAAATTACAATTTGTCGATGATGTGCTGGGCAAACTCGCTGGTGCTCGCCCGGCCGCCGAGGTCGCCGGTGCACTCTTCCTGACGCAGGAGGGTAGCTTCCAGGGCTTTGTCGATTTGGTCGGCCTTAGCGTGCTCGCCCAGGTGGTGTAGCATCATCAGGGCCGAGCGGAGCAGGGCGGTGGGGTTGGCTTTGCCCTGGCCGGCAATGTCGGGGGCGGAGCCGTGCACGGCTTCGAAAATGGCCATGTTGTCGCCGATATTAGCGCCGGCCACCACGCCCAGGCCGCCCACAAGGCCGGCGCAGAGGTCGGAGAGCAAATCGCCGAACAGGTTGGTGGTCACAATCACGTCGAACTGCTCGGGCTTGCCCACGAGTTGCATGCACATGTTGTCGATGATTTTATCTTCGAACACAATGCCGGGGAACTCCAGGCTGGCTTCTTTGCAGGCGTTGAGCATCAGCGTGCCGGCCATTTTGATGATGTTGGCTTTGTGGGCCAGCGTCACCTTTTTGCGGCCGTGCTTGGCGGCGTAGGCGAAGGCGGCGCGGCAGATTTTGCGCGAGCCCTCCACCGTGACGCGGGCAATGGCATCGGCAATGCCGAGGCGCTCGTCCCACAGCTCCAGGCCCGAGTACAAGCCTTCCGTGTTTTCGCGGAACAGCACTAGGTCGATGCCCTCGTAACGGGTGTGAATGCCCGGCGTGGTCTTGCTGGGGCGCACGTTCTGGTAGAGGTCGTACTTCTGGCGCAGCGTCACGTTGATGCTGCGGAAGCCCTTGCCCACCGGCGTGGTAATTGGGCCTTTGAGGGCCACCTTATTCTTCTCCAGTGACTTGAGCAAGGCGTTCGGAATCAGCTCGCCCGACTGGTCGAACGTGGTCTGGCCGGCGTTCTGCTCTTCCCACTGCACGGGCACCTGCGCCGCGGCAAAAATATCGGTTACGGCTTTCGTGATTTCGGGGCCTATGCCGTCGCCGGGGATAAGGGTTACTACGTGCATCTTCTTGGTATTATATGAAAGTGCAAAAGTGCGAATGAGTGAATGAATAAAGGGTGATTGGGGAAAATTGCCTTTGCCCCGTCAGCCCTTTATTCATTCACTCATTGCTCGTTCGCTCATTCCGGATTTAAGCGCCCTTGCGGGAATTGATTTGATTGATGAGCTGGTCGACATCGCCGAGCAGCTGTTCGGCTTTGGATTTGGCGTCGGAAATCACGCGCTGGCCTTCGCTTTTGGCCGAGGACTGGCCCAGGCCTTCGCGGCTGGTCACCAGGCTGTCGGTGAGGTCGGCCAGCACGGAGCGGTATTTCTCCAGCTGGTAGCTGAGCCAGGAGCGGGTTTCGCTGCCGGGTTCGGGGGCGTAGAGCAAGCCAAGGGCCGCGCCGGTGAGCGCGCCGCCTGCGAAGCACAGGATGCCGGTGGTGGTTTTGCTGGCCATGGTCGTCGAGGTTGGGGAAGAAAGGTGAGAATGTTTTCAGGGCTGCGTACGCAGAAACGCAACTGTAGATGCAAAAGTGGCTATATCGGCCCAATGTTCAGCCGCAAGCCATAAAGTTGCTGCTTCAGCGCGCCTCAGCTTACTGGTTGTCCAGCAGGCCACGGCCCGATTTGCGAATGTCGCCGCTGGCGGCCAAATCCGTCGCCAGCTTATCCAGAATGCCGTTCACAAACTGCTTACTCTTGGGCGTACTGTAGAGCTTGCTGATTTCAATGTACTCGTTGATAGTCACTTTCACCGGAATGCCGCGGAAGAGTTGCATTTCGGTGAGGGCCATTTTCAGGATGATTTTGTCGAGCAGGGCCACGCGCTCCACGTCCCAGTTCTGCACCGAGCCGGCGATGAGCTTCTCCATCTTGTCGTCTTCGATGAGCGTCTGCTTGTAGAGCGTTTCGGCAAACTCGCGGTCGTCCTGCCAGTTGGCCGAGAGGTTCATCAGCTCCTGCTTTTCATCGGCGCCGAAGGGCAGCATCTTGAGCGTCTTGAGTACCAGGTTGCGCACGATGGGCCGGTTTTCCTCCCAATTCAGGTCGTCGGCTTCAAGCTGACGCGGCAGCGCGTCGCCTTTGAAAACGAAGTCCTTATAAATGTGCCGCAGGATTTCGAGGTCGGTGTCGTAGTCCATTTCGGGCTGGGCGATGTCCTTGCCAGCCAGATAGGTTTGCACGGTTTCGTCGGCCTTCATCTCGTTCCAGGCGGCGCGCAGGGCTTCCACCTCCTCCGTGCCTTCCCAGGCCAGCTTACGCCGGATGGTGGTGCCCTGCAACTGCTCATTAGCCATCAGCTTGGCAATGGCCTTGTTCTGGTGCAGGCGGGTGGCGTCGATGGCGTTTTCGCTGGGGCCCAGGCGGCGGCGCTCCTCGCGGCTCTGCTCCTCCTCAATCACACCGAGCAAGGCAGCGGGCAGGTTGAGCAGGTGCAGGTACTGGTCGTGAATGCTTTCGGCGCCCACCAGCAGTTGGCCGGCGTAGAAATCGGCGTCCTTCTT
The DNA here is from genome assembly GCF_030580955.1 of Hymenobacter convexus. GTDB lineage: Bacteria > Bacteroidota > Bacteroidia > Cytophagales > Hymenobacteraceae > Hymenobacter. The sequence continues at coordinate 377,629 of NZ_JAUQON010000002.1, forward strand.
CACCTGGTTCTGGAAGGAGTTGATGGCGTCGGTCACGGCCTTGTCCACGGCTTTGTCGTCCGTTTTCTCGGGCATGGTGCCGGTGCGGTACCACTCGCGCAACTGGGCTTCGCCCATCTTGCGCTGGCCTTCCAGCATGCGGCGGTCGGGGGCCTCTTTGGCCGTCAGGTCGGGCTCGAAAGCAGCCGCGATGCGGTCCTGCGCCAGCATTAAATCGGCTCCCACCGCCTGGTGGTAGGAGTAGAGCGACTGCATGACTTTGATACGGAGGAGGCGGCGGTTGAGCATATTGGTCTGGTAATCAGTATTGGTTTCAGTAGTCGAAAAAAGAACGTCATGCTGAGCACAGTCGAAGCATCTCTACTGCGCAAGTAATCAATGCTTTTGCAACGAAGCGGTAGAGATGCTTCGGCTCCGCTCAGCATGACGTTCTTTTAATACGTCGACTTCACCCGGCCCACGCTGGCGATACGCTCCTTGGCCTGCTTGATGGCGGCGGCCTGCGGGTGCGTGTGCTCCTCTTCGGCTTTCGCCAAAACCTGGAGGGTGAAATCGTAAATTTTTTCGGTTTGGGTGAGGGCGCCCTGGCGGCTGGCGCCGGTCACCTCAGAATACACGTTGATGAGGCCGCCGGCGTTGATAAGGAAGTCGGGGGCGTACACGATGCCGCGGCGCACGAGCTCGGGGCCATGCTGGTTTTCCACCTTCAGCTGGTTGTTGGCGCAGCCAGCCACTACCTGGCACTTCAGGCGCGAGATGGTGTCGTCGTTCAGCGTGGCGCCCAGCGCGCAGGGAGAGTAAATGTCCACGTCTTGGTCGTAGATGTCTTCCAGGCCCACGGCTTTGGCGCCGAAGCGGTTAGCGGCGTCCAAGGCGCGGTCTTCGTAGTAATCGGTCACGATGAGCTTGGCGCCTTCTTTCTGGAGGTGCTCCAGCAGGTAGGTGCCTACGTGGCCCACGCCCTGCACGGCAATGCGCTTGCCAGTGAGGCTTTCCGAGCCGAATGCTTTTTTGGCGGCGGCTTTCATGCCCATGTACACGCCGTAGGCCGTCACCGGCGAGGGGTCGCCGGAGCCGCCCATGCTTTCGGGCAGGCCGGCCACGTGGGTGGTTTCCATGCGGATGTACTCCATGTCCTTGGTGGTCATGTTCACATCTTCGGCCGTGATGTACTTGCCGTTCAGGTTCTTCACGAAGCGGCCGAACTTGCGCAGCAGGGCTTCGGTCTTCAGCGTTTTGGCGTCGCCGATGATGACGGCCTTGCCGCCGCCCAAGTTCAGGCCCGAGATGGCGGCCTTGTAGGTCATGCCGCGCGAGAGGCGGAGCACGTCGTTCAGCGCTTCCATGTCGGAAGCGTAGTGCCACATGCGGGTGCCGCCGAGCGCGGGCCCGAGCACGGTGTTGTGGATGCCGATAATGGCCTTGAGGCCCGTCTCGTGGTCGTTGCAAAACACGACTTGCTCGTGCTGGTGCTCGGCAATCTGACCGAAAATGGATTCAGGCGCCAGAATTTGGGTTTCAATCATGGGAGTGAATTGAAGGTTGGTGGGAATTGTGGGAATGGATGGTTGGGAACTGTGCGGCGTAACTTTGTTGGGTCTTATACCTATACGGAAAAACAGAACGTCATGCTGAGCGGAGTCGAAGCATCTCTACCGCAGTACTAAAATCATCTAGTTGTGCAGTAGGGATGCTTCGACTCCGTTCAGCATGACGGGCTTTCTGAATGGGTACTTGGCCTTTCAAGCCGCAAAAGTACCGCTATTTTCCCGAACCGGCCCCTTTCCCACCCTGCCCGTGCGCGCTCTCTCCGCTGTTAACCCCTTCATCTTCCGCTACAAGTGGCATTTCCTCGCCGGGGTGCTGTTTGTGGCGCTAAGCACCTTGCTGGCCATTTTCCCGGCCCAGCTGGTGCGCTACGCCTTCGATTTGGTGAACGAGGGCATCGACCTCTACCACCTCTACGCCGGCACCGAGGCGCAGAAAGGTGTGTACCAATTGTTTGGGCGCAACGTGCTGTTCTACGGCATGCTCATCATCGGGCTGGCCTTGCTGCGTGGCATCTTCCTGTTCTTCATGCGGCAAACGCTCATCGTGATGTCGCGCCACATCGAAAACGACCAGAAGAACCAGATTTACCAACACTACCAGTCGTTGCCGCTCAGCTTCTACCGCCGCCACAGCACCGGCGATTTGATGTCGCGCATTTCGGAGGACGTGAGCCGGGTGCGGATGTACCTCGGGCCGGCCATCATGTACTTCCTGCAGCTGGTGCTGCTGTTCCTGCTCATCGTGCCGCTGATGCTCATGGTGAACGTGAAGCTGACGCTCTACACGCTGCTGCCGCTGCCGGTTTTGTCGGTCAGCATTTTCTACGTCAACAACTTAATTGAGCGGAAGTCTGACGAAATCCAGCGGGCCCTGTCGGGCATGACCACCTTTGTGCAGGAGGCTTTCTCCGGCATTCGGGTGCTGAAATCCTTTGTGCGCGAGGCGGATTCGCACGAGCAGTTCGCCAAAGCCAGCAACGACTACAAGGAGAAGTCGCTGAGTTTGAACTTCGTGAACTCGCTGTTCTTCCCGCTCATTCTGTTCCTCATCGGCCTGAGCACGCTCATTACGGTGTGGGTTGGGGGCCAAGAGGTTATCCGCGGCACTATCACCACGGGCACCATTGCCGAGTTCCTGATTTACGTGAACCTGCTGACGTGGCCCGTCACGGCGCTAGGCTGGACGTCCTCGCTGGTGCAGCGCGCTGAGGCCTCGCAGGCCCGAATCAACGAATTCCTGGACCAGAAAACCGACATCATTTCGCGCCAGAATGTGGAACGTGAGCTGGCCGGCGATATCGTGTTCGAGAACGTGTCGTTCACTTACCCCGACACCGGAATTCAGGCCCTGAAAGACGTGAGTTTCCGCGTGCGGCCGGGCCAGACGCTGGCCGTCATCGGCAACACGGGCTCGGGCAAAAGCACGGTGGCCGCGCTGCTCTGCCGCCTCTACGACGTGACGGCCGGCGGCATCAAAATCGACGGCACCGACGTGCGCGACTACTCCCTGCGGGCGCTGCGGGGCCAGATTGGCTACGTGCCGCAGGACGTTTTCCTGTTCTCCGACACCATCCGCAACAACATCAACTTCGGCCTTGACCAGCCCGACGAAACCCGGATGCTGCAAGCCGCTAAAGACGCCGACGTGTACGAAAACATCTTGGCCTTCCCCGAAGGCTTCGACACAAAAGTGGGCGAGCGGGGCATCACCCTGTCCGGCGGACAGAAGCAGCGCGTGAGCATGGCCCGGGCGCTGGTAAAGGAGCCCAAAATTTTGATTCTGGACGACTCACTTTCCGCTGTCGATACCAAGACGGAGAATGCCATTCTGGGTTCGTTGCAGCGCATTATGGCTGCGCGCACCAGCCTCATCATCTCGCACCGCGTGAGCTCGGTGAAGCTGGCCGACGAAATTCTGGTGCTCGATGACGGCGTGATTGTGCAGCACGGCACCCACGATGCGCTGATGGCGGAAACGGACGGCCTGTATCGGGCGCTGTATGAGCGGCAGCTGCAAACGGAGGAAGCTTAACCCGTAGCGTGGACTTTTAGTCTGCGACCCAAATTTCAACTCACTCGCGGACTAAAAGTCCGCGCTACTACTCACATGTCCCAACGTCTCGCCCTTGTTACCCTGATTGTCCGCAATTACGACGAAGCCATTGCCTTTTATACTCAAGTGCTGGGCTTCAACCTTGAATCCAATCTGGATATGGGCGATGGCAAGCGCTGGGTAGTGGTGGCGCCACCCGGTCCGGCCGGGGGGAGCGGCCTGTTGCTGGCCGAGGCCAAAACCGAAGCGGAAAAAGCCGCTGTGGGCCACCAGGGTGCCGGTCGCGTCTGGCTATTCCTGCACACCGATGACTTCTGGCGCGATTACCCGGTGCTGCAGGGCCGAGGCCTGAAGTTTCTGGAGACGCCGCGTAGCGAAGTGTATGGGCACGTAGCAGTATTCGAAGACCTGTACGGCAACAAGTGGGACTTGCTGGAGCCCCGATAGGTGCAGGCTTGCCCCGTCTGTTGTTAAACGAAAAAGGCCGTTCTGCTCAGCAGAACGGCCTTTTAAATTGCCATAATCAGTTTTACTGCCCGATGATGACGCGGCGCATGCCCGTCTTCTCATAAGCCGTGCAGTGCACGATGTAGGAGCCGGCCGGCAGCTGGCTCACGTTGAGCACGGCGGCAATCTGGCCGTTCATCATGGTGTGCGTGATGACGGGGCGGCCGCCCGCGTCGGTCACCTCCACGCGGGTGGGGCCGGGGTTGTCGGTTTTCACGGTGAGTTTGCCCGCCGTCGCCTCGGCTTTCACCTTGATGGCGTTGGGGTTGGCGGCCGGCGTTTCGGGCGCGGGGGCAATGAGGGCGGTGCCGGCCGGTGTGGTGGTGGGAGCTGCTGCCGGGGCCGGCGCGGCCACTGCGCCGTTGGGCAAAATGGCTTCTTCTTTGGCTGGTGCGGCGGTTGCGGCAGTGCTGGCCGCGGCGGAGGTTTGAGCCTGGGCAGCCACCGATGCCAGGGTGCAGGCCAGTACGAATAGTAATAACTTTTTCATAAGTAGGATATGAGCGGGATGGAGTAAAATGGCTACTGTAAAGCTAAGCAATTATGAGGCCTGTTGGTCCGGGCAGGTGCCTGATGCAAAGTCAGAACGCCTTTTTAATGGTCTTATTGCAAAACTTTATTTGGCCCTGGCTTGCATTAGAATCAAATAAAACCTTACCTTTGTCGCTCCAATACCAATCGGGGTGTAGCGTAGCCTGGTATCGCGCCAGCATGGGGTGCTGGAGGTCGTAGGTTCGAATCCTGCCACTCCGACTGAAAGAGCAGCCGCTCTCCAAAAGCCTCCGAACTTCCGGGTTCGGGGGCTTTTTTCGGCCACTCATTGGAACTAGAAAACAGGTCGCCCCATCGGCCTGATTTCGGGGTGTAGCGCAGCCCGGTAGCGCGCGTCGTTCGGGACGACGAGGCCGTAGGTTCGAATCCTGCCACCCCGACCCGAAAACAAACTAAAAAGGCCCGCTGAACGAGAGTTCAGCGGGCCTTTTTAGTTTAACGTCCGCGGGTGCGGTTTCAGCGTTGGGCGAAGCAACCGAATTACCTTTGCGCCTTCACCAATTTTCTGCCTTTTATAAAAATGAAAAAGACCTTATTATTCGCCCTGCTGGCAGCCAGCACGCAACTCGGCCACGCCCAAAGCATTGCGGCGGGCACCGTTTCGCTGGGCGGCAGCGTGGGCTACAATCGCAGCACCAATAAAACCAGCTCCAACCAAGGCTCCACCACCTACACGCAGGAAACGACTACCAGCCAGTTCAGCTTCACGCCCTCGGTGGGCTATTTCGTGAAGGACAACCTGGCCATTGGCATCAACGCTGGCTACTCGGCCTACCGGAAGCCGTACACGAGCTACACGCCGGCGCCGGCCGTGGTGCGGGCCGAACTCGACCCCACCACCACGTTGCGCCTGGGTGCCTACGTGCAATACTACAAGATGTTGACCGAGCAATTTGGCGTTCTGGGGACGTTGAGCGGGGGCTACCAAAGCTCGCGCGATTCGCAGTACAACGGCAGCGCCATTCAGGAGTTCAAGGGCTCGGGCTACTATGCGGAACTCACGCCGGGCATCATTTTCTTCCCCATTCCGAAGCTGGGCATCAGTGCCTCCATCGGCTCGCTGGCTTACAACCGGATGAGCTACGACTACCCCACTTCGCCCAACAACCCGGCCCCGGCGGGGTACGAGAACACCAGCAGCACCTTTGGGGCCCGCTTCGGCCTCGACCAGCTCCAGTTTGGCGGCACATACTACTTCGGCCGCTAAGTAAATTTCGCCGCAGCAAAAAGCCTTTAGCCCACCGGCTAAAGGCTTTTTGCATTTTGGGCAGGAAGAGGTGGATGCCTGACCTTCATGTGATTATCATCGGTGCCAACGTATTTTCAGGGAGTCAATAACCATTCACTGCCATGAAACAACCCGTTACGCTGCTGGCCCTGCTGGGGGCCGTCTGGGGCGGAAGCCCTACCCGCGCGCTGGCCCAATGCCACTTTGCTTACGTGCCCGTGTACGCGCACCACACCTGCCACTGCTGCCACGATTCCTGCGCGGTGGAAAAGCCGTTTGTGCCCGCGCGCTGGGGCGGCTACCTCGGCGCGCTGGGTATGGTGGACCAGCGGCGCACGCCCTACGCTGGCGTGGACGCGGCCGGTTACTACTGGCTGCGGCCGCGCTGGGCCACCGGCCTGCGCGGCAACCTCACCGGCAAAATGCCCGTGGGCGCGGCCCCCGAAACCTACGCCGGCGCGCAGCAGCCTCTCGTCGACCAATACGCCATTACCTGGACCAACAACCTGCTAATACTTGACCAGTCCCGCTGGCGCGTGATGGCCGTGGCCGGGGCCGGCGTGGGCGGCGTGCGCCTCTACGACAAAGCCGTGCAGGTGGCTACCAAAGGCAACTGTGGCTGTGGCACCACGGCCAAGGAGGTGGCTGGGGCCGCCGCGCCGGTGACGGAAGTGGGCCTGGCCGCGCTCTACAAGCTAAAGCGCGCCGAAGGGCCCTGGCTGACGCTGCGCGGCGAATACCGGCAGTGGAACGGCTCGGCGCCGTTTGGGCTGCCGCAGCAGTTTTCGAGCTATGTGCTGAGCGTGGGCATCAGCCTGCCCGATGCGCCGCCGAAGGGCCGGTGAGGAGGGTTGGGTGAGAGGGAATAATAAGAACGTCGTGTCGAGCGCAGCCGAGACATGACGTTCTTTTACTTAATGCCCCATTGACTACTTCACCCCAATCCACACCTCCGAAGCGTCATTCGCGCCAAAGCGCTCGAGGTAGAAGTTGCCGCGCTGGGTGAGCTTCTGGGTTTTGATGGCTTCGAGGGCGGCGGGGTAGAGTTTGTTGGGCGCCAGCAGGTAGCTCACACCCGCGAGGCGGGCGGCCACCACGCGTTGCCCGGGGGGCACGAGGCGGTAGCGGAAGCTGGCCGGCAGGCGCTGCGTGGTGTCGGCCAGGGCCAGGCCGATGAAGGCTTGGATGGTGTCGTGGGCCGTTTCGGGGTCGTTGAGGTAGAGGTTGGCGAGGTCGCCGCCGAGGCGGGCCTGGGCGTCTTTGGCTTGGCGGAACAGCTGGCCGAAGGCATCGCCGGTGACTTTGCCGTGGTAGGGCTGCCCGGCCAGGTAGAGCGGCGCGGCGGTGGTTTCAAGCGCTACTTGGGGACTGCGGTTGCCGCCGAGGTAAACGTAGACGCCCGCGGCGAGGACCGTGAGCAGGATGATGGCGAGGAAGAGGTAACGCACAGTGTAAGAGAATGGTCTATATTGCAGGGAGGTAGGACGGCCACGCCGGCCCGCTAATTTGTCCAGCCACAAACTTACTCGCGCGCCCATGAAGCTCTACCTTATACTCTTGGTGGCCTTGCTGGCGGGTGGCAGGCCAGCGGCCGCACAAGCGCCGGCCGCTCCCGCCGAATGGACGCCGCGCCGGTGGACGGTGGGCGTCCAAGCCGCCTTCTACCCGCGCATTGCCTACGAGCCCGCCACCGATGGGAGCGGCGCAGTTTTCGTGCGGCCTTGGCCGTTGATGCCCACCATTGCCTACCGGATAAAGCAGAAGACCAGCCTGGAACTGGGGCTGTTGCTGCGAACGATGCCGCAGCGCACCAGCACCTTCAGCGATGGCTATGGCACCAGCGTCACGCAGGCTAACGCCACCTCCTGGGCGGTGCCCATCATCACGCGGGCGCACTTACTGCTGCCTAATCCGGGACGCTGGCAGGCCGATTTTGAAATTGGCTTTATGCCCCTGTCAGCTTCTTACCGCGAAGAACAATTTTATACCAATGCCCAGACGGGCCAGCAATCAAAGTCCGGAGAGGTTAGCTACTCCTACAACGACTTCCTGTTCGTGGGCGGGGTGGGCGGCGCCTATGTCCTCACGCCCAACCTGCGGCTCACGGCCGATGCGCGGGTGACGTATTCGGTGCTGCTGGCCGTGGTCGGGGTAGCGCTTTCGAAATATGGCATTCAGAACAGCATCTCGGCCTTTGCCCCGGCCCTGAGCGGAGGCATGAGCTACCAGTTTGGGAAGACGCTCTAAGCCAACCGGCTATTTTCCGTCTGGCGAAGTGTCCGCCACCACGTACTGCATGCGGTAGAGCTGGGCGTAGTAGCCGCCTTCGATGCGCAGCAGTTCCTCGTGGGTGCCGGTTTCCTTGATTTCGCCTTTGTCGAGGACGATGATTTTATCAGCTTTCTGGATGGTGCTCAGGCGGTGGGCGATGACGAGCGAGGTGCGGCCCTGCATCAGCTTCTCGATGGCGGACTGAATAAGCTCCTCAGTTTCGGAATCGACGGACGAGGTGGCTTCATCGAGCACGATGACGCGGGGCTGGTACACCATGGCCCGCACGAAGCTGATGAGCTGGCGTTGGCCCACCGAGAGGGTGGCGCCGCGCTCCATCACGGGGTAGCCGAGGCCATCAGGCAGGCGCTCGATGAAGCGGCGGGCGCCCACAAGGTCGGCTGCTTCCCAGATTTGCGCATCGGTGATGGTTTTGTTGCCCAGCGTGATGTTGTCGCGGATGCTGCCGGCGAAGAGGAAAACGTCCTGCAACACCACGCCGATTTGGCGGCGCAGCAGACTGAGGTCGTACTCGCGCAGGTCGCGGCCGTCGATGCAGATGCTGCCTTCCTGAATGTCGTAGAAGCGGCTCAGCAGGTTGATGATGCTGGTTTTGCCGGCGCCGGTGGCGCCCACGAAGGCGATGGTCTGGCCGGGCTTCACGTGGAAGCTGATGTCTTTGAGCACCCAATCGGGCTCGTTGTAGGCGAAGCGCACGTGCTTGAACTCCACATCGCCCTGGATTTCTGCCGGGGCGAAGGTGCCGGTGGTGGCAATCAAATCCTGGTTATCCAGCAGCTTGAGCAGGCGCTCGGTGCTCACCAGGCCCAGCTGCAGGGTGTTGAACCGGTCGGCAATCTGGCGGATGGGGCGGAAAAAGAGGGCGTTGTACATGATGAAGGCGATGAGCGCGCCCTTCGAGATGGTGCCCTCAATTTGGCCTTGGGCGGCGTACCACACCAGCAGGCCCACGCCGATGGCACCCAGTACCTCGGCCACCGGGAAATAGATGCTGTAGTAGAGCACCGAGCGGATGTTGGCGTCGGTGTGCTCCTGGTTGATGGCCTTGAACTTGCGGTATTCGCGCTCCTCGTTGTTGAAAATCTGGACTACGTTCATGCCAGTGAGGTGCTCCTGCACGAAGCTGTTGAGCTTGGCCACGGCCGTGCGCACGTCCTGAAACGAGCCCTTGATTTTCTCCTTGAACACGTAGGTGCTGAAGAGCAGCGGCGGAATGACGGACAGGCTGATGAGCGTCAGGCGCCAGTCAATCCAGAACATGAAGGCCATGATGAAAAGCAGCTGCAGAATGTCGCCCACCATGGCCGCCAGGCCCTCGCTGAACACATCGGACAGGGTTTCAACGTCCGAGATGTTGCGCGTCACGAGCACGCCGATGGGCGTCTGGTCGAAAAACTTGAGCTTGAGGCTGAGCAGGTGGCGGTAGAGGTCGGTGCGGATGTCGCGCACGATGTACTGGCCCAGCCAGCCGCCGTAGTACGTCTGCAAGTAGCTCACGCCGGCGTGGGCCACCAGCAGCACCAGCAGCAGCAGAAACATGGTATTTAGGCCGCGCATATCGCCCTGCTCGATGCTCACATCGACCATGCGCTGGATGAGGAAGGGGCGCAGCGTGCCCAGGGCGGCCGTGGCAATGGTGAGGAAAACCAGGCCGATGAACACGCGCCGGTAGGGGCGCACGTAGCTGAGCAGGCGGCGCAGCACGGCCCAGTCGAATACCTGACCGGTTTTGGTGGCGGAAGTGGTGGGGTTCATAAGTGGGGCAAAGGTCGGAAGGAAACCGCGGGCGGGGGCAAGTGGTTGGCCCGGCCCGGCTTACTTCCGCGGTTTTACCGCACAATCTCCACCCAGCCTTTCACCCGCTCGCCGCCATCAGCCCGGCTGAAAAGGTAGTAGTAGAGCCCGGCGGGCAGGCCCGCGCCGCCCCAGTCGTTGTGGTACTCGGGCACGTCGAACACCCGCTGGCCCCAGCGCGAAAACACCTGCAGCCGGCCCGGGCAGCCGCCCAGCCGCGGGGCGAAGAAGTCGTTCTGGCCGTCGTTGTTCGGGGTGATGATGTTGGGCAGAATGGCGGCCTGCACCTCCACCGGCGCCAGCGTCACCTGGTGCTGGCAGGGGCCGGGCGGGCCGCTGCCAGTGGGTAGCACGGCCCGGGGCGCGAAGCGGCCATCTGCCGCGTAGGTGTGCTCCACGGTGGCGCCGGTGGCGGCGGGGCTGCCGTCGCCAAAGTCCCATTGCACCTGGCTGGCCGTGGGGCCGGCGGCGGTAAAGCGCAGGCGCAGCGGTGCCACTAAATTGTCGGCGCAGTCCAGCGCCGCCCAGGTGGCCGTGAAACCCGGCGCGGCCGGAATGGTGATGCGGTAGGGTGCCGTGGTGCAGCCGCCGGGCAGCTCGTAGTACAGCTCCACGGTGCCTGCCGTGGTGGGCGGGGTGAAGAAGCCGCCGGCCGTCACGCCCGGGCCGCGCCAGGTGCCGCCCGCCGGCGAAGCGCGCAGCTGAAACGGCGCCTGGCTGTTGCACAGCGTGGTATCGGCTGGCACGCGTACGTTGGGCACCACGCTCACCACCACGGTTTGCGACACCACGATGGGGCAGCGCACTTCGGGAAAATCCCAGGTGTAGGTGAGGGTGTAGCGCCCGGGACCCACGTCGCCGGGGTTGAAGCGGTTGCCCACCACGCCCGGCCCGCCAAACGTGCCGCCCGCCGGCGAAGCCGAGAGCACCACCCCGTGCGGCGGTGCTGCCAGGCAGATGCTGACCGCCCCCACGGGCGCAAACAACACCAGCGGCAGGGCCAGCACCCGCACCCGCAGCTGTCCGGCGTAGGCGCAGCTGGTATCAGCCGGTGTGGGGCCGGTGTAGGCCAGCGTTTGCACCCCCGCCAGCGCTGCCGAAGGCGTGAACACAAAGCCCGAACTGACCGAGCCCGACACGCCCGGGCCCGTCCAGCGGCCACCGGCGGGGGTAGCGTTCAGGGCCTGGGGGCCGGCGATGGCGCATACCACGCTATCAGGCACGCTCAGGGTGGCCTGGCCGGCGGTGCGCACATTCACCACCCGGCGGGCGCGGCCGGGGCAAAGCGGCGTGTTGCCGGGTGGTCCGGTGTAGAGCAGGGACTGCGGCCCCGTCAGTAGGGGCGTCGGCGTGAAAGTGAAGCCCGTGGCCAGCGAGCCCGTCACGCCCGGCCCGCTCCATTCGCCGCCCGCCGGGGTGCCGCCCCGCAGCCGCATGGCGCCCGCTGAAAGGCAAAACGACGTATCGCGCGGCACCCGGGCCGTGGCCCCGATGGGCAGCACGACGACGCGCATGGTATCGGTGGCTGGGGAGCAGTCGAGGTCGCCCTGCAGAGAATATACCAGCAGGTGGGGCCCGCCAATCAGGGCTACGCTGGGCGTGAATACAAAGTGGTCGATAGAGCCCGACACGCCCGGCCCCGTCCAGATGCCGCCGGGCGGGCTGCTGATGAGTTGAATGGCAGGGTCGTTGGCGCACACCGTGCGGGGCAGGCTGGGCGTGATGCGGGGCACGGTTTTCACCACCATCACCAATGAAGCCGTGACGGGGCAGCGCCCGCCCGCCACCTCATACAGCAGGCTGTGGTTGCCCCGCCCGGCCAGCATGGGGTCGAAAAGCGAAGTGCCCGGCACCACGCCCCGCCCGCTAAACACGCCCCCGGCCGGCGTGCCCGTGAGCTGCACCGGCGCCAGCGTGACGCCCGGCAGCAGGCAAAATACCTGGCGCGGCGCCGTAAGAGTGGCCGTAGCCTGGGGCAGCACCGTAATGCGCCGGGTGCTGGTGCCGGTGCAGCCGTTCACGGCCGCCGGGCTGGTGTAGGTGAGCACCTGCTGCCCCACCAGCGCCGCCGAAGGTGTGAAGAAAAAGCCATTGGCCAGCGTGCCCGATACGCCCGGCCCCGTCCAGGTGCCGCCCTCCGGCGAGCCGCTCAGCGGCACGGCATTGCCTCGCGCGCACACCGACAGCGTATCGGTGCCGGCCGGCGAGGTATTGGCCTGAAACGCAAACTTGAAAGCCGCATTGTTGCAATGCGGCGAGCCATTGGTGCTGGTGTAGGTGCCCGCGCCGGGCGGCACTGGAATGCCCGTGCCGCCGCTTTGGTCGCAGGCGCACACGGCCTGGTAGAGCACGTTCTGGTTGTCGAAGCGCGACATGCCGCCGTCCACGTGGTCATCGGCGGTGGTGCCGAAGAAGGTGGCGTAGTCCAGCACCCGCGCGCCGTCGGAGAGCTGCATCAGGTAGAAGTCCACGCCGTCGGTGGCGCGCTGCAGGGCGTCGGGGGTGGTGGGCAAGCCGGTGGTGCTGCCGTTGTTGGGGTCGAGGCCGCCGCCCCAGCCAGCCAGGGCCATGCGCCCGTAGCAGTCCACGCCAAAGGCAGTGGGCGAAATGTCGGTAGTAGCGCGCCCGCTGCCAAACACCGTGGCGAAGCCCGCCGTGCGCAGATTGGGCTGCAGCTGCTGAATGAACTGCTGCCCGTGCGTCACGTGGTAGCGGGTGGTGTCCGCGCCCGGCCAGCTGGGCCCCAGCGTCTGGCCTAGCACGTACACCCGCCCGCCCGGCCCCGAGCGCACGAAAAATGCCTGGTCGTAGCCGCTCGTGCCTAGGTAAGTGGCTTGCGTGAGGGCACCCGCACTGGTAATACGCGCCACGAAGCCGTCCACGTTGCCGCCTAGGGCCGCCTGGTAGCCGTTGGCCGCCCCGCTCAGGGCCGCGCTGGTGGTGCCGCCGGCCACCAGCAGGTCGCCGCCCACGTCTTCGCGCTGCAAGGAGTACGCGGCATCGGCGCCAGCGCCGCCCACCAGCGTGGTCCAGCGCACCCGGTTCAGGCTGGAATCGAGGCTGGTGACGAGGCCATCGGAGCTGCCGCCGCGGTAGGCGCCGGCCGCCAGGCCGGGAAAATCAGCCGAGCCCGTCACGCTGGCCACGTACACGTTGCCCTGCGGGTCGAGAGCGAGGTCACCGCGAAAAGCGTCGCCGTAGTTGTGGCGCAGGCGGGGCGCGGCGGCGGCCGGGTCGAGCAGGCCGTCGGTGCCGGTGCCGCCCAGGTAGGTGCTGGCCCGCAGGCCGCCCCCGCTGGCGCTCAGCCGCGTCAGCACCAAATCAGACCCGCCGGTGAGCACAAAAGGCGAATTCAGCCCAAACGGCGCTACCGCCGGCCCGCCCCGCAGACTGTGGTTCAGGGCCGTGGTCGAGGTGGGATAGTCGGTGGAGGACGTGGTGCCTAGCAGCAGCAGTTCGTTACGCGCATTCACCAGCAGGCTGTGCGGAAACTCCAGGTTGTTGCCGCCCAGGTAGGTCGCCCAGGCCCGCGCCGTCGTTCCCGTAGCGCTGGCATTAAACTTCATAATGGCAATGTCGATGTTCCCGCTAAAAGTCGTCAGGTAAGCCCCCGAGGTGGTGGGGTATCCGGGCTCAAACACCACCCCGGCCGTGTAGAGGTTACCCCGCGCATCGTGCGTGGCCGCGAAGCCCCAGTTCTCCACCGCCGAGCCGGTATAAGAAGCAAACTGCACCGCTGGGTCGATGACGAGCGGGCGCTGCCGGTCGTAGGCGCCCAGGCGGAAGCTCACCGCCGTGCCCTGCAGCTCGAAGGCGCAGGCCACGGGCTGGGGCTGGCCGGTGGCGGGGTCGGTTTGCCAGGCACGGGGCGCCAGCTCCGTCAGCAGGCCAGCCGTGGTGCGCACTTCCAGGCGGCCGGTGGCGGGGTCGAGGCGCAGGGCATCGGCGCCGCGGTAGGTCCAGCGGGCCTGGGCGGGGTCGGCGCCGGGCGCCAGCAGCAGGTCGTATTCAAACTGCTGCGCGGTATTTTCCTTGAGCACCATGTCAATGCCGGGCCAGAGCTGGCGGTAGCGTAAGCCGTGCCAGGCGCGCACATCATGCGCCCAGTGGCGGGCGTCGGCACCGCGCAGGTAGTGGCGCTGGCCGGGCGCGGCGGTTTCAGCAGCGGCTTCCAGCGTGGCTGTGGGAGAAGGGGCAATGAACTCCACGCGCAGGCCGTGGGCTTTGATTTGGCCGCCGGGCAGTCTGGCCGACTGGCTTTCTGCCTGCGGCCCGTGGCCCGGCAGGCCGGTGGTGAGGGCGTAGGTCAGCCCAGTGGCCTCCACAAACAGTCGCGCGCCGGGTGCTACCTGGGCGGCATAGCGCGCCCGGGCGTCCCATTGTCCCCGGTTTTCAATAAACTCCAACGTGGGCCGGGCCTGCTGCCCGCGCACGGGCAAAGACAACAGCGCACCCCACAAAATGAGCAAGGTAAAAAGTAGACGCATAAGCAATTCGGTGGAAGAAGGATAGCAGTAAAGCTAGACTGCAGCGCACAAAAACCATGCGCTGTTTCCGCTTTTCTTCTCCTTTATTTCCAGCGGCTTGCCACGGAGCGGTTTGATAACTCCGAACCCCAGCGCTGCGATGCCCGCCTATTCCGGCTCGGGCACCATGCCGTCCTCGTATTCCACCCGGCTCAGGAACAGGCCTCGGGCCGGGGCCGCGTTGCCGGCATCCACCCGCTTCTGGGCCCACAGCAGTGCCTGGAACTGGCGCGGCGTGAGCTTGCCGCGGCCCACATCAAGCAGCGTGCCCACCACCAGCCGCACCATGCCCCGCACAAAGCGGTTGGCCCGGATGTGGAACCGCCAGCCGCCCGGCGCGGGGTGCCAGCCGGCGGCCGTGCAGTAGCACACGTAGTGGTTTTCGCCGCCTTTTACTTTCGAAAACGTGGTGAAGTCGAACTGGCCCACCAGGTAGCCGGCGGCCTCGTTCATGGCCGCCACGTCGAGCGGCCGGTCCACGTACAGGGCGTGGTCGCGGCGGAAGGGGTCGGGCTGCGTCACCACGAAGTACTCGTAGTTGCGCTCCTCGGCCGAGAAACGGGCGTGGGCCTCGTCGGGCACGGGGTGCAGGCGCAGGGCGGCAATGTCGGGCGGCAGGGCGCGGCGCAGGCGGTAGAGCAGCTGGTCGAGCGAAAGCGTAGCGGGCAGCTCGGCATCGAAATGGGCCACCTGGTGGCTGGCGTGCACGCCGCTGTCGGTGCGGCCGCTGCCCAGGCAGTAGGTGGGGTGGCGCAGCACCTGGCTCAGGCAGCGGTCGAGCTCGGCCTGCACGGTGGGCATGCCCGGCTGAATCTGCCAGCCGCAGTAAGAAGTGCCGTCGTAGGCGAGGTGCAGGAAGTAGCGCATGAAACGCAAAAGTACGGCCGGGACTAGCCAGTCGAACCAGCACTAAAAAGCCCCCGCCGCCATTCAGGCAACGGGGGCTACTCAGAGCCGGGTGCGGGCCGGCCAGCAGTTCGTTCTACTCCACCACCAGGCGCAGGGCCGGGGCAGTGCCGGCGCGCACCAAGTAGAGGCCGGCCGGTTGGCTGGCTGGCAGCGTGAGCGGGGCCATGCCCGCAGCATCAGTAATAGCGGTGAGCACGAGGCGGCCCAGGGCGTCGTACACCCGCACCGGGGTACTGGCTGCGGCCCCGCTGAGCGTGGTGGTGCGGGCGGCCGGGTTGGGGTACAGGGCCAGGCGGCCGCCACCTACGGCTACCGGACGCACCGGCGAGTAAGCGGCCGTGCCGTCGGTATCGACTTGGCGCAGGCGGTAGTACACGAGCGGGGCGGCGTAGCGGGTCAGGTCCGCGTCGCCAAACGTATAGGCGTGGGCCTGGGTGCTGCTGCCGGCCCCGGCCACCGTGCCCACGCGGGCAAAGGCGCGGCCGTCGGCACTGGCTTCTACCTCGAAGCGGGCGTTATTCAGCTCGGTGGCGGTGTGCCAGCGCAGCAGCGCGCCGGTGCCGGCGGCTTCGGCTGTGAAGGCCACCAGTTGCACGGGCAGCGGGGCCCCCACCGTGAACGTGGGCCCCTGGTAGGTGCTGAGCGTGGCCGAGGCGAGGCTCACCGGGCCGGTGGTGGTGCCGGTGGGCACGGTCACGGTGGTCGACAGGTCGTTGGTGGGGGTAGCGAAGGGGGCCACAGCCGTGCCGTTGAAGGCAAAGCTGGTCGCGTCGAGAAGGTTGGTGCCCGTGACGGTAACGGTGGCTCCCGGCTGGGCGCGGGCCGGCGAAATAGCCGTGATGGTGGGGAAGCTGCGCACGTAGTTGCTGGCCGTGCCGGTGAGGGCAAAGTTCGTGAGCGTGGCCGTGTTACCGTTGCTGCTCTGGTCGGTGAGGCCCGCCGCGCCCGCGTTGGCGCCGCCGGCCGTGCCCTGGTTGAAGGAGTAGTAGGCCAGCAGGCTGGCGGGCACGGCCGAAGTGGTGCTGTACATATCGGCCTGTATCTGCGCCCGGGTAAGGGCGGCGCTGTAGAGGCGCACCTCGTCGAAGCGGCCCGTGAAGAAGCGCTCGGGGGTGCCGTTGTTCAGCCAGGCCCCCAGGCTGACGGGCTGAGCGGCCACCGGCACCGCCGTGATAAAGTTGCTGCTCGACCGGACTGCCCCGTTGACGTAGATGATGGCCGACTTGGTGCTGGCCGAGTACACCACCGCCACGTGCGCCCACTGCCCGATGGGCAGCGCCGACGTTAGCGGTAGCCCGTTGGAGTTGCCGCTCACGGTAAATTCCAGGCGGTTGTTTTGGTCGAACTGCAGGTACAGGGCCCCAGGGATGGCGTTGTCGCTCATCAGCAGGCTGGTGCGGCTGCCCGAGAGGGCCGCCTGGTTCACCCAGGCTTCGAGCGTAAACTCGCTGGTGGCGGGCAGGCCGGGGGTGTGCACGTAGTCGTTGGTGCCATCGAAGGACAGCGCGTTGTTGGTGGCCGTGCCCACCGTAAAGTACAGCCCGTTGCTGGTGCCGCTGGGCGTGCTCACGGTCACGTTGCCGCTGGTGGCCCCCGCGGGCACGGTGGCCGTGATGCTGGTGCTGCTGGCCACGGCAAAGGTGGTAGCGGCCGTGCCATTAAACCGCACCCCCGTCACCCCCGCCAGGCCAAAGCCCGTGAGCGTGACGGGGGTGCCCACCGGCCCAAAGGTGGGACTGAGGCGGGTGAGGGCCGCCACCGTGATGGTGAGCGTGCCGGGGCCGGCTGTAGCGGCCACGCCGTAGGCGGGGTTGCTGCCCGCCATCGCCCACGACGAGCCGCCTCCGCCGCCTGCGTAGTCGCTGTAGGTGGTGTTGCTGTAGCTGCTGCTGCCGCCGCCTCCATAGTAGCCGCCGCCCCCGCCGCCGCCAGAATAACCACCGACGTTGTTGCCGCCGGCACCCCCGGTGCCGGCGCTGCCCGAATAAGCCCCGTTGGTACCGGCCCCCACTGCCGCCTGCGTAGCCCCCCGGCCGGGGCTGCCGCCGCCAGAATCACTGGCCCCATCGTTGCCGTTGGGTGTCCCGCCGTTGCCGCCGTTGGCGAGGCCGAAGGAACTGCCGCCGCCGCCGCCGGCCACCAGCAGCGCGTTGCGGCTGGCCAGGTAGTCGCCGGTGCTGGCACCGGTGCGCCGCAGGTCGGTGGCCCCGCCGCCGCCGCCGCCGCCGCCGTTGCTGCCACTACCGTCGTCGGTGCCGATGCCGCCGCCGTTGAAGCCGCCTGCGAACACGGTGCTGCCATTGGCATCGTTGGTGGTGCCCTGGCCGCCCACCCGCACCGTGAGCACCTCACCAGGCGTGACGGCCACGGTGGCCTGCACCCGCCCCCCGTAAGAGTAGCTGGAGATGCTGGCGTCATAAAATAGCCCGCCGCTTGCCCCCGTGGCCACCACCCGCAGGCTGGTGACGCCGGCCGGCACGGTGTAGGTTTGAAGGCCGCCGGTGTAGCTGAAGGTGGTGGTTTGGGCCTGGGCCGCGCCGGCCGGGGCCAGTACCGCCAGCACCGCCAGGGGGGCAATGGCCCGTCGCAGGCGGGGCAAAGAATAATAGAAGAACGTCATGAATAAAACAGGAAAAAATATAGGACTGCCGCACCCGTGCGCGTCCCTGCAAAGGACGGAGCCAGTACAAGGCGGCGGTATGACATGAACATGTCATATTTCGGCCCGCCGGCCCCTTCTTTTCCGGTGCTGTCCCGGGCCCTTCTGGCCGCAAAAAGCCCCCGCTGCCACGGGGGCAACGGGGGCTTCTGAGCCGATGCGAAGAGCCGCTAGCGGGCCAACCGGCGGCGTTGGCGGAGCTTTTTCAGGCCCAGGGCCACGCCGGAGGCGAGCAGTAGGGAGGCCCCGCCGTCGAGGGGCACGTCGGTGGTAGCGGCGGGCGTGCCGGGGGCCGGGCCACCGGTGCTGGGCCCCTGGGCCAGGGCCAGGGAGGAAGCCGCCGCGGTGAGGGCGGCGGCGAGAAACAGAGCTTTCATGGAGTGAAGGGAATAAGGGCGGGGCCGGCGCCTAGGAGCCGCCGGCCCCGCCGTTGAAAAGAAGATTTATTGCAGCACGACGCGCTTGGCCAGCACGACGGCACCCACGCGCAGGCGCAGGGTGTACACGCCGACGGCCAGGCCTTGGGTCTCAAAGCCCAGGCGGGCGCCGGTGGCCGTGGCGGTGGCCGACTGCTGGCGCACCACCTGGCCCAGGGCGTTGAGCAAGGTGCCCTGCACCTGCGCGGCGCCAGCCACGGCGGGCACGAGCACGCTGAACTGGCCGTGGGCCGGATTGGGGTACACTGTCACCTCCGCCGCTGTGAGGGCGGTGGCCGTGGCCAGGGCCGCGCGGGCGGCGAAGTGCAAGGTGAAGCGGCCCGTGAGCAGCGCCTGGGCCTGAGCCGTCGTCACCGCGAACGAGTAGCCGGGCTGGGTGCGCAGGTTCACGGTCTGGCCGGTGGCGGCGTCGGTGAGCAGGGCGTCGAGGCCGGCGGGCAGGTTGTCGAGGGCGGCGGCAATGAGGGTGTAGGTGCCGGCGGCGGGCACGCCCACGTTCAGCGGCAGCGCGGTGGCGGCGGTGAAGGCCGGGCGGCCATCAATCGAGAGGGCCTCGCCGCTGGTGGCGGAGCTGCTCAGGTTCAGGCCGGTGGTGTTGGGCAGCTTCATGGCGTCGTACTGGGTATCGAAGGCCGGGGTGGCGCCGGCTTCGGCGTAGGCATACAGCGCATCGGCCGCGCCCGTGGCGCCGCGCAGCTCCAGCTGCACCAGCGGCCGGGGGTCGGTGGTGGTGCGCTGGAAGGCGGTGGCGTTGGGTGCGGTCAGGCGCTGGCTGTTGCGAAAGGTGAGCGTGCCGCTGGTCTGGCCGGCGCTCACGCGCACGAAGAAGCCCTGGCCCACGGGCAGCACGGAGTTGCCGCCGATGCCGTTGACGTAGCTGCGGTACTGGCCCGCGTACTGGGCCGTGCTGCTGTACACGTAGATGGCGCCGTCGAGGCCCGCCCGGTCGGCGGGAGCCACCAGCGAGTAGTCGAGCGGGGCCGGGTAGGGGTTGCCCAGCAGTTGCCAGCCGGCGTCGGCGTTGCCGGCCAGGCGGCTCAGGGTCTGGGCGACGGGCCCGTTGGTGAGCGTGCCGCTGAAGTCCACGAGCTGGGTGCCGGCGATGTTCACGGTGTAGCCTTGGCCGGGCACCAGCGGGTCGGCGGTGGTGCTGGGCGAGAAGAAGCCCCGGTCGAAAGCGGAGGAGCTGTTGGCCAGCGTCACGCGGCTCTGGTCGTAGCCGTACACGGTGGGGAAGGGCACCGTGGTGTTGGGCGTGGCCGAGGTGTTATAAGCGGGGTTCACCACGGGCGAGAAACCGGCCGTGGTCAGGTCGGCCACGGTAGCGTTGGCTACCGGCGAACTGTAGTGGCGGTAGCCGGGGCCGGGGTTCAGGCTCGGGTCGATGTAGCGCTGCACGGTGGCCGTGCCCTGCACCACGCCGCTGCTGCTGTTCACCACCAGGGCCGTGCCGGCGGCGCTGGAGGCCAGCGTGAGGGCATTGCCGCCCAGCACCAGATTGCCGGTGCCGCCCACGCCCAGGGCCACCGTAATGGTTACCGGGGCCGTCAGGCTCACGTTGCCGCTGGTGTTGATGGCCAGGTTGGCCACGGCACTCGGCAGGCTGCTGCCGGTGGCCGCCGCGGCGCCGGTGTAGCCGTAGCTGGCCAGCGAGGAATAGGAGCGGGTGCCCGTCACCTGCACCGCGCCGGTGCCGGTGGTGTTGCTGATGCCCGCCGCGTTGCAGATGCCCAGAATGCTGCCCGCCCCGAGCGAGAAGCTGCCCGCGCCACTGATAATGGCGCAGCCGTCGCTGAGGCCGCCGCCGGGCTGCACCGCGAAGAAGGCATTCACGCTCACGTTGCCGGCCAGCACGGCGTTGCCGCTGCCCGTGATGGTGATGGAATTGTAGATACCGGCCGGAATCACCGTCGGGCTCAGCTGCGTGCCGGTGCTCACCATCAGGTCAGGGTAAGTCACGGTGAAGGCCAGCCCGTTGCTGGTGCCGCTGGGGGTGGTCACGGTCACCGGGCCGGAGGTGGCGCCGGTGGGCACGGTGGCCGTCACGGTGGTCGCGTTCACCACGGCGAAGGTGGTGGCGGCCGTGCCGTTGAAGCGCACGCCCGTGGCCCCCGTCAGGCCGGTGCCGGTGAGGGTGATGCTGGTGCCCACCGCGCCGCTCGTGGGGTTGAGGCTGGTGAGGGTGAGGGCGGCGGCCGCCGTGGTGTTCAGCAACACGCTGGCATCGTTGGAGCTGTTGTTCACCGTCACAATGTCCAGCCGCCCGTCGTTGTTCACGTCGCCCAAAGCCCCGCCAATGGGGGTGTTGACGGCTCCGGCCGAGTAGTTGGTGATGGCGCCAAAGCTGCCGTTGCCCTGCCCCAACAATACCCCCGCCGACCCCGCGGCCAGCACGGTCACAATGTCCAGCTGGCTGTCGCCGTTCACATCGCCGAGCACGGCTGCGGTCGGCATGCTGTTCGTACCCGTCGAATAAGTGCCGGCCAGGGCCAATCCCCCACCGGCCTGCCCCAGCAATACGCCCACCGTATTCAGGGTTTCATGGTCGACCAACACATCGAGGCGGCCGTCGCCGTTCACGTCGCCCAGGGCCACCGTAGTAGGGCGGCTGAGGCCGTCCGAATAGCTGGCCACGGCCCCGAACCCCCCGCCGGCCTGGCCCAGCAGCACCCCCACCGTGCCTGGCAGGCTATTGCCGGTCACAATGTCGAGGCGGCCGTCGCCGTTCACGTCGCCCAGGGCCACGCCCACGGGCTGGCTGCCCACCCCCGTGGAGTAAGTAGTCACGGCCGCGAAGCCGCCGCCGCCCAGCCCCAGCAGCACCCCCACGGAAGCCGTGAGGTTGTTGGCCACCACAATGTCGAGGCGGCCGTCGCCGTTCACGTCACCCAGCGCCACATAGGCGGGGGCGCTGTTGGGGCTGCTGCTGGTGCCGGTGGCGTACGTGACCACGGGGCTGAGGCCCCCGGTGCCGTTGCCCACGAATACGCCCACCGAATTGCTGCCGTTGTTGGACGTCACCACGTCCGGGTTTCCGTCGCCGTTCACGTCGCCCACGGCCACGGCCACCGGCCGGCTATTGGTGCCAATGGAATAGGCAACGGCGGCCCCGAACCCCCCGCCGGCCTGGCCTAGCAGTATCCCGGCGGTTTCGGGTCCCTGGTTGACGGTCACGAGGTCGAGGCGGCCGTCATTGTTCAGGTCGCCCAGGGCCACGTTGTAGGGGAGGCTGGCCGTGCCGGTCGAGTAGGTGGCCGCCGGGGCAAAGGTGGCGGCCGTCTGGGCGTGGGCGGCGCTGCTCATCGCCAGTAGCCCGAGCAGGGCCAAGGGATGTGGCAGGCACGTAAGCAGGCCCTTAGTAGAGAAAGAATGCGTCATGCGGGATAAAAAGAAGGTAGATAAATCAATGTCGCGCACCCGCGCGGCCCGGTAAAGTTCCGGTACCAACTCCGCATATGACATGACGTAACCATGTTTATTTTCTATAGCCTCGGGCACTGCTGAGTCTGAAGCGTCGGGCTCTGGAGTCGGTGAGGACGGGCACGTTTCATTGCCGAGCCGGCCCCTAACGGTACCGACCAGCTTCACCACCGCGCCGCCGCCTACTTCCGCGTGGGCCTACTGCAAGCCCCGCCCCGGCCAAGTCCACGGACAAGACCCCCGCCTAGCCGCCCGGTGCCGCCTCACGTGCAAGCAAAAGCCCCTGCCGAACGTCCGGCAGGGGCTTTTTGCGGCACTCAGGCGGCGGGCCGGGGCTACTGCACCGCCACCCGCCGGGTGACGATGGCCGCCCCTGTGCCCAGCCGCAGGGTGTAGATGCCCGGCGCCAGCCCGCCCGTCTCCACCACGAAGCTGGGGCCGGCCCCGGCTGGGCGGCGCACCACCTGGCCCAGCGCATTCACCAGTTCGGCCTGTGTGGCAGTAGTGCCGGCCGGCAGCGTCACCGCGAAGGCGTCGTGGGCGGGGTTGGGGGCGAGGGCGACGTCGGGCGCGGCCGTGGGCCGGGCGGCCAGCGGGGTATAGGTGCCGGTGTTGAGGAGGACGGTGACATTGGTGTCGTCGTGATTGGCCGTGATGATGTCGGGGCGTCCGTCACCGTTCACGTCGACCACTGCCAAGCCATCGGGACCCGCGCCGGCAAAATAATCGGTATGAAAGCCGAAGTACCCAGCGCCCACGCCCAGCAGCACGGAAACGTTGCCTGAAAAGGAATTCGTGGTAATGACGTCGGGGAAGCCATCGCCGTTAACATCCTTCACGGCTATTCCTTTCGGAAAGTTACCCACAGGGAAGGTCGTTGGTTGGCTGAAGCCTCCACCGATGATGCCCAGCAACACAGAGACATTGTTGGCCAAACTATTGGCCGTTAAAATATCAAGCAAGCCATTGCGGTCAACATCGGCCAGTACCAGACTACTGGGGGCAGCCCCTCCTGATTGGTAATCCGTTTTGGCCGCAAACCCGCCATTGGGCAAGCTCAGCAGCACCGAAGCCTTATACCCCCCGGTGGGAGGCAAGTTATAATTGGATGTGACGATGTCGGGGCGGCCATCCCCGTTGACATCGCCCAACGCCAAGCCGTTGGGGCCCGCCCCGGTGAGGTAATCCGTCTTCGCACCAAAACCGCCGTTAGCTTGGCCGAGCAGGACCGAAGTTGAGCTGGCGCTACCATTGGCGGTCACGATGTCGAGGTGGCCATCCCCGTTGGTGTCGCCCAGCGCTACGCACACGGGGCCCGCACCAGTAGTGTAATCGGTTTTGAGGCCAAATCGGCCATTGTTTAGGTTGAGCAGCACAGATACCACATTAGC
This sequence comes from Hymenobacter convexus, assembly GCF_030580955.1. Taxonomy (GTDB): domain Bacteria; phylum Bacteroidota; class Bacteroidia; order Cytophagales; family Hymenobacteraceae; genus Hymenobacter. The sequence goes on from NZ_JAUQON010000002.1 coordinate 400,947, forward strand.
CAAGGCGTCCGTCGTGACAATGTCGGGGCGGCCATCCCCATTGACATCGCCCAGGGCAATGCCTCTGGGGCCTGTTGCCGTTGGGTAATCGGTTTTGGGGCCGAAGCCTCCGCTGGGCTGGCCCAGCAAAACCGAAACCGAGTTTGAATTATAGTTGGCCGTGGCAACGTCCTGCCGCCCATCGCCATTCACATCACCCGCCGCTATACCGTAGGGGCCCGTGCCGACGGAGTAGAAAGCGGAAAATGCGAAGCTCTGCCCCCACGCCGCCGGCCCGGCCGCGCCCAGCGCCAGCAGCAACGCCCCGCGCCGGGCGTAGCCAATGAAACGATTTGTGGTAGAAGTAGAAAGGTGTTTCATGCGTGGAAGTGAAAAGGGTTTGGTTAAGTAGCGAAAGATACGCAGACGCATTAACGGCAGAAGCCGGTCCCGCTAAGCAGCACGCTTAACGGGACCGGCTTCCACTCTTTTGCTATTCTCCTAAGCTACAGCTTCTCGTAAATCACGGCCGCGCCCTGGCCCACGCCCACGCACATCACGGCCAGGCCGTAGCGCATGCCTTCGCCGCGGCGGTGCATCTCGTGCAGCAGCGTGGCCGTGATGCGCGCGCCCGAGCTGCCCAGCGGGTGGCCCATGGCAATGCTGCCACCGTTCACGTTCACCTTGGCCATATCCAAGCCCAGCTCGCGCACGCAGGCAATGCTCTGGGCGGCGAAGGCTTCGTTGAGCTCAATCAAATCGATGTCGGCCAGCGTGAGGCCGGCGCGCTCCAGCACCTTGCGGGTGGCCGGAATGGGCCCCAGGCCCATCACCGACGGGTCGACGCCCGCTACGGCCGAGGCCACCACCCGCGCCATGGGCTTCAGGTTGTAGCGTTTCAGGGCTTCCTCGCTCACCACCAGCACGGCGGCGGCGCCGTCGTTGATGCCGGCCGAGTTGCCGGCCGTCACCGTCCCGCCCTCGGGCTGGAAGGCGGGCTTGAGCGTGGCCAGCTTCTCCATGGAAGAAAAGCGCGGCTGCTCGTCGGTATCAAACAAGGCCGTGTCGCCCTTGGGCTGCGGAATGAACACCGGCACAATTTCCTTTCGGAAACGGCCTTTCTCCAGCGCCCGGGCATATTTGCGCTGGCTTTCGAAAGCAAAGGCGTCCTGCTCCTCGCGGGTGATGCCGTACTGCTGGGCCACGTTTTCGGCCGTCTGGCCCATGGCGAAGGGGTAGTGCAACTTGCTCAGCTTGGGGTTCACGAAGCGCCAGCCCAGCGTGGTGTCATGGGCCGTGAGCTCGCGCCCGAAGGCCGATTCCGACTTGGCCATCACGAAAGGCGCGCGGGTCATGCTCTCGGCGCCGCCGGCCAGGTACACGTCGCCCTCGCCGCACTTGATGGCGCGGGCGGCGTCCATGATGCTCTGCAAGCCCGAAGCGCAGAGGCGGTTCACGGTGTTGCCGGGCACCGTGATGGGCAGGCCGGCCAGCAGCGCGGCCATGCGGGCCACGTTGCGGTTGTCTTCGCCGGCTTGGTTGGCGGCGCCAATGATAACGTCCTCGACGGCACTTTTATCAACGGATGGGTTGCGGCGCATCAATTCACGCAGAACGTGGGCGGCCAAATCATCGGGGCGGACGCTGCTCAGAGCGCCGGCAAATTTTCCAATCGGGGTACGCACCGCGTCCACGATATAAGCATTCGGCATTACAGGTAACAATAGCGGCGCAAGCGCCGGATGGGACTAAATTTGCGGCCCCGGCACTCGCCCGGGCCTCGTTCTTTATTACAACAAAGATGATACAAAGAATTCAAAGCGTGTTTTTACTGTTGCTGGCGCTGGCCATGCTGAGCGTGTTGGCCCTGCCGCTGTGGCACAAAATCGACGGCCTTACCCACCAGGAACTGACCCTGACGGCCTTCGGCTACGACACCCAGGGCTGGCAATTGCCGGCCCCCGCCGGCCCCGTGTGGCTCATCGGCGCGCTAGCCGCCGCCTCGGCGGCCGTGGCCGCGTTCGAGATTTTCCAGTTCAAAAACCGCGCCCGCCAGCTAATGTTGGGCGCCCTCAACCTGCTGCTCATCGTGGCCACGCTGGGCGCCATGTTCTACTTTTCCAGCAAAGGCGAGCAACTGCTCAACATCAAGCTCGAAGGCCAGTACCTGCCCGGCTTCTACCTGCCCACACTGGCCCTGCTGCTCAACCTGCTGGCCAACCGCTTCATCCGCCGCGACGAGCAACTCGTGCGCAGCATGGACCGCCTGCGGTAATCGCCCGGTTTTTGACAACAAAAAAGGCCGCTGTGATATTCACAGTGGCCTTTTTGCTTGTAGCGCGAACTTTGTAGTTCGCGTGCTCCGCGCCAGTAGCATCGTTCAGGTACGCGAACTACAAAGTTCGCGCTACGGCTAGCGCTGCTCGCCTTCGCGCACGGCTTGCTCCACCGCTTGCGCTCCGGCTTCGGTTTCGAAGGCGTCGTACACGCGGTCGAAATTCTCAGGGTCGCTCACGTGCGAATAGGCAAATTTGGCGAGGTCAATCCGGCAGGCTTCCGAGCTGAGGCTGCGCAACAGGCGGTTCAGGTCATCGGCCCGCAGGGCGCGCTGGTTCAGGCCGTCCTTAGCCGCATTCATTTTGCTCACTTCCGTGATGCGCTGCTGCATGGTCTGAACCAGCGCATTCATATCGGCCGGGGCTAGGGCGCGGTAGCTGCTGGTGGCCGTGCCGGGGTAGCCGCCACCGTTGTTGTTTGGCTGGTTGCCGTAGCCGCCGTAGCCACCATTATTCGGGTTATTGCCGTAGCCTCCGTTGCCGGGGCTGCTGGGTTGGTTGCCATAGCCACCGCCGGCCGGGCCGTTGGGATTGTTGCCGTAGCCGCCATTGCCACTGCCATAGGGTGCGTTACCGTTGGGGGCGTTGTAGCCACCATTCGGGTTGGTATTGGGGTAGTTGTTACTCGGGTAGCTGCCGTTGGGGCTGCTGGGGTAAGCCGGGCCAGGGGCCGCGTTGCCATAGCCGTTCTGGCCATAAGGCTGTGGGCTGTTATACGTTCCGCCGTAGCTGGGGCCATATCCATTGCTGTAGCCACCCCGGGCCGGGCCATACAAGGCCACCGCGCCCACCTGCTGCAAGCCCAGCGGCCGGCCGGGCCGCGCAATCAGCACATACGACGTTTCGAGGCCCGGCTGCAGAAACAGCTGGCTCCGAAACCGAACCACCCGGCCGTAGCCGGCGGGCACCGTGAAATCGGCCCAGTGCTGGCCGGGCATCAGCTGGTCGACGTGCACCTGCCGGGCGCCGCCGCGCGTCACCAGCCGGCCGTCGAGCACGAGGTCGAACGGTACGCCCCGCTCCGAAACAAAGTTCACATTAGCCGCTGGCGGCGGATAAGCCAGGGCAGGAGCCACCGCCGAAAACAAGCTGGCAATGGCGAAGAGTAGGGCCTTTTTCATGGCGTTTGCAGAAAAGAGTCCGCCGTAAACTCGGCGGTTATCTTCTCATTTTCAAAAGGCATGCCACGAATTAGCAGTAGAAATAAAGCACGTCATGCTGAACGCAGTCGAAGTATCTCTACTGCTATAGTAATCCTTTCGGTTGGGATTAGTTGCGCGGTAGAGATGCTTCGACTACGCCCAGCATGACGTGTTTTTTGCTTACCCGTCCATCTACAACCACCCAAAAAAGAAGCCCCCGCAACCAAGGCTGCGGGGGCTTCTCAGGCAAAGCGTAACGCTCAGGTTACTTCGCTATTCGTGTCACCTTGAACTCGGTACGACGGTTGCGCTGGTACTCGGCTTCGGTTTTGGCATTCGGCACTACCGGGCGGGTTTCGCCGTAGCCTTTGGCTGTGATGCGGCTCTTGGCGATGCCTTTGCTCACGATGTAGGCCACGGCGGCTTCAGCACGCTGCTGCGAGAGCTTCATGTTGTAAGCGTCCTTGCCGCGCGAGTCGGTGTGCGAGCTCAGCTCGATGCTGATTTTGGGGTTGTCCACCAGCGTCTGCACCAGCGTGTCGAGGCGAATGGCCGCATCCGGACGGATGTTGTACTTGTTGTAATCGTAGAAAATGTCCTTAACCTCGATGGCTTTGGCCAGAATGATTTTGTTCAGCGTCAGGGTCACCGGCAACTGAATGTCGTTCGTCAGGTTGGGCAGGGCATCTTGGCTGGGTTTGCGGCCCACGGTGCTCAGCGTAGTGCGGGCAGTGAAGTCACCGGCACGCTCGGCGCGGAGGTTGTAGTTGCTCACCGAGTCCAGCTTCAGGCTGAATTTACCCGAGGCGTCGCTGGTCACCGTCTGGGGCTGGCCGTTGGGGCCGGTGATGGTCACGGTAGCGCCGGCTACGGGCAGGGTGGTGTTGGCTTTGTCGTCGCGCTCCAGCACGGTACCGTCGGCATAGAAGGTTACCAGCTTCAGCGGCTTCTTCTTGAACATGTACTCGTCGTCGGAGCCTTTGCCACCGGCACGGTTCGAGCTGAACAGGCCCGTGTTATCGGCCATCGGCACGGGCGCGAAGTCGTCGCTCACGCTGTTCACGTCAGCACCTAGGTTCACGGCCTGGCCGCCTTTCACCATGAACAAGTCGAGCTTGCCCAGGCCGGGGCGTCCGTCCGAAGCGAAGTACAGCGTGCCGTCGGGGGCCACGCCGGGGAAGTTCTCGTTGCCGGCGGTGTTGATGCTTTCGCCAAGGTTTTCAGCCGGCGAGAAGCGGCCGTTCGGGCCGAGGGTGGCTTTGTAAAGGTCGTTGCCGCCCTGGCCGCCTTTGCGGCTCGAAGCGAAGTACAGCGTGGTGCCATCCGGCGCGAAGGCGGGCGAGAAGTCGTCGGCCGTGCGGTCGTTGATGTTGGCGAGCACGGGCTCGCTCCACACGCCGCCTTTGTTGTACGAAATCCACAAGTCGACGCTCAGGTAGCCTTTTTTGCTGCCGTCGTTCGAGCGCGCGAACACCATCGTTTTGCCGTCGGGGGTGTAGGTGGCGCTGGCTTCGTGCTTATTTTCGGAGTTGAAGGGGCCTTCGAGCTTGCGCACGGCGCCGCCGGTCATCGCGGCCGCGTTGTCAAACTTGATGGCGTAGAGGTCGTTGAAATTCTCGCCGTTGCCGAGGTACTTCTTGCCCTCACGGTTCGAGGTGAACACAAAGTCGGAACCGGCGCCGGCCATCATCGTGCCGCCAAAGTCGGAACCCGCCGAGTTCAGCGCGTCCACCGGCATCACGTCGTATTTGTTTTTCATGCCGGCCACTGCTTTGCTGGCGGCGGCATTTTTGCTTTCCGCCTCGGCGCGGGCAGCCAGGGTGCGGTTCCCCCCGCTGCTGGCGTAGGTGCTGAACTGGGCGGCGGCCTCATCGTATTTGCCGTTGGCCTTCAGGGCTTCGGCGTAGCGGAAGCCGGCGTCGGCGTTTTTCACCCCGCCATCCAGCGCCGCTTTGTAGAACGGCTCGGCCAGCTCCACGCGGTTCGAGAGGCGGTAAGCCTCCCCAATGCGGAAGTTGTTGATGGCCGCGTTTTTGCCCTTGGCCACATCGGCCTGGTAGAGCGGAATGGCCGTTTCGTACTGGCCCCGGGCAAACTGCTTGTCGGCCTTGCTCATCGCGCCGCTGCTGGCACAACTGTTCAGCATAGCTGTTGAACCAGCCGCAGCGCAGATTAATAATAGTTTCCTCATAGGTGGTGTGGTGGAGGGGTGGTGAGGGAGAAGGAGCCGGAAAATATTCCCGACTAGGCATTTTTGGGTTAGCAATAATACTACGTTTAGGTAGGATTCACGCAAGCGCCCCATTTTTTTCTTCCTAGTTAAAGTACCGAGCCAGCCAGGTTTGGACCGCCGGGCGAGGCCAGTGGGCGTCCAGTTCGCCCTTGGTAGCCATGGTGTTATCGAAATAAAACGTGTCGGGGCCAATGGTGCCAGCGGCCACGGCAGCCTTTATCTCATTGTGTTTCAAGAGGTGCACCTCGCCATCGTGGAGAAAGGCCAGCTGCGACTTATCGAGCAGCGCCACCCCAAACCGCTGCTCCAGCTGCGCCACGAAGCGCACCGACGCATCGATGGAGCAGCCGCTGGCGCCGGCTACGCCTTCGTCGAGCCCAATCACCAAAAATTGCTGGTGCAGTACTTCGGCCGAGGCTAAGAGGCTGCGGCCGTGGCTGGTCCATTCTTCGGAGAAACGCGCCAGTTCAGGCAACGCCGCCACTACCTCCGGCCCGGTGAGCGGGCGGGTAGCCTGGTATATCCATACCCGCGCCGTGGGCGGGAGCTGGTCAAACGCTACGTACATATAGTCAGCAGAACAGGCCGGGCGGCTACGTGGCCGCCCGGCGTGCTCAAAGGTATTAGGTAAACGGACAAGCAGAACCTTCCAGTGTTCTAAAGGCTGCTTCACCCGTTGCTAACGCTGCCTGCTGAGAAAAAATCAGGCGTTGATGCCCTCGGCCGAAGCCACCAACTCGGCTAGGTCGAACACCTGCACGTTGGCTTCCTGCTCCTTGTTTTTCACACCGTCGCTCATCATGGTCATGCAGAAGGGGCAGCCTACGGCGATAATGCTGCCCTGCAAGTCGTGCGTGCCGGGCGCGGCGGTTTCGGTTTCCACGCCGCCGAGGTTGGCCAGCGCGTCGGCTTTGCCGCTGAGGGTGGCCAGGGCTTCCTCGGTGCGCTCGATGTTGATGTCCTTCTTGCCGGGTTCGGGCTCTTTCCACATCTGGGCGCCGCCCGCGCCGCAGCACAGGCCGTTGGCGCGGCTACGCTTCATCTCCACCAGGTCGGCGTCGAGGGCGGCCAGCACCTCGCGCGGGGCCTCGTAGATGTTGTTGGCACGGCCCAGGTAGCAGCTGTCGTGGAAGGTGATGCGGCGGCCCTTGAAACTTTCGCCGCCCGTTACGCCCACCTTGCCCTCGTTGATGAGCTGCTGCAGGTAGGTACTGTGGTGAATGACTTCGTAGTCACCGCCCAGCGCCGGGTATTCGTTTTTGATGGTATTGAAGCAGTGGGGGCAGGCCGTCACGATTTTCTTGATGCCGTAGCCATTCAGCGTCGTGATGTTCTGCATGGCCTGCATCTGAAACAGGAATTCGTTGCCGGCGCGTTTGGCGGGGTCGCCGGTGCAGCTTTCTTCCAGGCCCAGCACGGCGTATTTGGTGCCCACGTGGTCGAGGATGCGCACGAAGGCGCGGGTCACGCGCTTGTACCGGTCATCGAAGGCGCCGGCGCAGCCCACCCAGAACAGGATTTCGGGCGACTCGTTGCGGGCCGCCAAATCGGCCATAACGGGAACGGTAATTTGCTTTTTAGCGGGAGCTTCGGGATTCATATAAGAATGGAACGACACGGTTGTCATCCTGAGCGCAGCGAAGGACCTTATCACGTCCGTGCTGCAATTGATTTACTAATTCAGACGAAAGCAGCGGTGATAAGATGCTTCCTTCGTCAGCATGACAGGCGATTCTTAAGTCACTGCCACCTTAGCTGGCTTCTCCGCCGCAAACAAGTCATCGGCCCAGTTGAAACGGTCCGACGGCGAGAAGGCCCACGGCGCGCCGTTGTTCTCAATGTTGGAGAACATTACGTTCAACGAGTTGGGCGCGGCCGACTCTTCCAGCACCAAGAAGCGGCGCATCTCGATGATGCTTTCCAGCGGGTTGATGTTCACGGGGCAGCTTTCGACGCAGGCGTTGCAGGTGGTGCAGGCCCAGAGTTCCTCGGGCGTCACTTTGCCGCGCAGCAGTGTAGCGTTGGCCAGGTCAGTGGTGGGCTCGTGCTTGGCTTCTTCACCGTACACGTTGGGGCGGAAAATGAGGGGCGAGTTGTACTTCTCCTCCATCCGGTCGCGCGTGTCCATGATGATTTTGCGCGGCGAAAGAAGCTTGCCCGTCAGGTTGGCGGGGCACACCGAGGTGCAGCGGCCGCACTCGGTGCAGGAGTAGGCGTTCAGCAGGTTGGTCCAGGGCAGGTCGTCCACGTCCTTGGCGCCGAAGGGCGTGGGGGCCAGGGCCGAGCCGTCGGGCGCGGTAGGAGCGGGCGGCACCACGAAGCTGGGGTCCATCATGGCCTTCACCTCGTTGGTGATGCTTTCCACATTCGAAAACTGGCCCTGCGGCACCAGGCGCGAGTACCACACGTTCGGGAACGCCATAATGATGTGGAAATGCTTGGAGCTGGGCAGGTAGTTGAGGAACAGCAGGATGCCGGTGATGTGAATCCACCAGCCCAGGCGCTCCAGCACGTGCAGCGTGCCTTCGCTGCTGGGCAGCAGGCCCACCAGCAGGTCGCTCACGGGGAAGGTGCCGGGCAGGTCCTCGCCACGCATCTGGTGCAGCTTCAAATCGGCCGTGTTCATGAAGAACAAAGCCAGCATCAGCGCCACTTCGATGTAGAGGATGATGTTGGCGTCGAGCTTGGGCCACATGCGCAGTTCGGGGCCGGTGAAGCGCTTGAGCGGCGGGTTGCTGTTGCGGCGCCACCAGAAGGCGGCCACGGCCACAATCACCAGCGCAGCCAGGATTTCGTTGGTCGCCATTAGCACATCGTACACCGGTCCGAGGAACTTGAGGGCGCGGTGGAAGCCAAAAATGTTGCCAAACAAGCCGTCAATGACGATTTCAATGACCTCGATGTTGATGACCAGAAAGCCCACGTACACCACCAAGTGCAGCAGGGCGGGCGTCATCCGCTTGAACATTTTCTGCTGCCCGAAGGCCACCAGCAGGGTTTTGCGAAACCGTTCGGCGGAGTGGCCGCTCATGTCACGGTCGCGCCCGACGAGGATGTTGGCACGGATTTTTCGGACCTGCCACGCGAACAAGCCGAATGCCGCCACCAAGAGCAGCAGGAAGAGGATAGATTGCAACATGCGGTAAAGGTAAGGCGGGAACGTTTGGGGACGCAAGATACTCGGCATGCCGAGTGATTTTTAGAAAAAGACGCAGCATCCCACACTTTTTTTACTCGGTTTCTTGCGTCATTGTTTTGGATTCGTACCTTTGCGGTCCCCTAAGCAACCTAAAAGGCGCCCCGGGGAAACGGCAACATAGCTCAGTTGGTAGAGCACAGCACTGAAAATGCTGGTGTCGTTGGTTCGATTCCAACTGTTGCCACTGGAAAGCCCGCTCCTGATTCAGGAGCGGGCTTTTTTGCTTTTAGCGTGTCTTTGAATCTAAAACTCCACAATAAACCCCACGGTGGGCACCACCAGCGCGTCGCTGTCGGGCAGGAGGATGGGCACAGCGTTGCTGCCGTCGGGGCGCAGGGGCTGGCCGTCGGTGGTGGTGTAAGCGGAGTTGTCGGGCAGGCGCTCGAAGGTGTAGGTGGGGACTGAGACGGGCTTGGCCAGCAGGGCGTTCTGCACGTCGATGTAGAAATCGAAGCTCAGGCGGCGCAGGCTGATTTTCTTGTCGAGGCGCAGGTCGAGCTGCTGGAAGGAGCTGAGGCGCCGGGTGTTTAGCTGGCTATAGTCGAGGATGCCCTGGCCCACGGCCTGGTAGCTGGCGCGGCTGGCAGCCGCATCGTAGGGCGTGTAGGGGGCGCCGCCGCCCACGCGGAATTTGGCGCCCAACTCCCAGCCGCGGCCCAGCTTGTAGCCCAGCAGCGCCGAGCCCAGGAAGCGCGTGTCCCAGGCCGTGGGGCGGTACACGCCATCGGCCCCGTTGAACTCGGAGCGAAAAGCCGTGAGCGAGACAATGGCGAAAAGCTTGCCGCTGAGCTTCTGTTGAAAGAAAGCTTCGGCCCCGTAGGCGCGGCCCTGGCCGGTGCTTGTCACGGCCTCGTTGCCGATGGCGTTGAAGTCGCCGCCCAGGTTGGCCAGGCTGATGCCGTCGCGCACGCTCACGGGGTAGTAGGCGTACTTTTTATAGAAGCCTTCCAGCGTGAGGCGGGTGGCGGCGCCGGGCAGCCACTCCAGCCCCGCCACCGCGTGGTCGGAGCGGATGTAGCGGCTGCTTTCGTTCAGGAGCCGGCCGCTGGCGTCGCGGTAGCCCAGAATGGTGCTGGGCGGAATCTTGTAGTAGCGGCCGAGGCTGGCATTCAGATTCAGCGTGGGCAGCAGAGCGTAGCTCAGCGACACGCGCGGCGACAGGGTGCGGTCGAGCCGGTAGCCGGCTAGCAGGGCGCTGGTACCATCGGCCCGCAGGCCGGCCGACACGGTGAGGCGGCTGTCGGCGCCGTAGGTGCGGGTGGCTTGGGCGAAGAGGCCGTAGCGCACGAAGTCGAGGTCGGTGACGAAGTTGACCGTCACGGCCGGGCTCACGAGGGTGCCACTGCCGTCGCGCACTTCGGCCCTGATGCGGTTGCGCAGGTTGTTGTCGTAATGCACCAGCTGGCCCACCACGCCGTAGCTGTACTGCCAGCGGCCCACGCGCTTGTTCACATCAGCGCGCAACTTGTTCTCGGTTTCGTGGCTGCGGGCGAAGAGCTTGCGGTAGGCCTCCTGGCCCGCGTAGCCGTACTGAAACTGGTCGGCGGCGGCGTATTGCTGAGTGCGGCTCAGGGCCAGGTTCAGGTAGCCATTGGCCACCAAATGGCGCAGATTCAGACCCACCGTGTAGTTCCACTGGTTGATGGTGGGGTTGTTGCGCAAAATGAATTCCTTGCTCGGCGAGCTGTTCTTGGGCGGCACAATCTCGAAGTGGTCGATGGCGCCCAGTCCCAGCGTGGTGAGCGTGGTTTTGGGCGAAATCTTCGTGGTCGTTTTGAATTGAAAGTCGTAGAAGTCGGGCCGGATGGGCAGGTCAATCAGCTTGAAAAGCAACTGCAAATACGAGCGCCGGGCCGAGGCCAGAAACGTGGTGTTCTTCGTGAGGGGCCCTTCCAGCGTGGCCGCCACTTCGGTGCCCGAGGTGCGTAGGTTGCCCTGCACCCGCTCGGCGTTGCCGTCGCGCTGCCGGAACTGCAGCACCGCGCTCAGCGCGTTATCATACCGCGCCTGGAAGGCCGACGAGCTCAACGTCACGTCCTCGATAAAGCTGACGTTCAGGATACCCGCCGGGCCGCCCGCGCTGCCCTGGGTTGGGAAGTGGTTAATAACGGGCACCTCAATTCCATCGAGGTAATACACGTTTTCGTTCGGCGCGCCGCCTCGGATGATGATATCGTTGCGAAAGCCGGCCGTGCCGCCCGAGCCGCCGCCGCCCACGCCGGGCAGGCTTTGCACCACCCTGGAAATGTCGAAGTTGCCGCCCGGGTTGCTCTTGATTTCTTCGGTGGTGAGGCGCTGCACGCTCAGGGGCGTTTCGGCCGTGGCCACGCGAATGGCGCGGTTGGCCGTCACGGTCACTTCGCCCAGCGCCTGCGGGCTTTTGTTGATTTCGAGGTTGAGGGTGTTCACATTGCCGCTGCTCACGGCCACGTCGGCGCGCAGCAAGGCGTCGTAGCCCACGAAACTGGCGCGCAGGTTGTAGGCCCCGGCCGGCACGCCGGTGAGGCGGTAGCGCCCCTCCGCATCGGTGGCCGTGCCGAAGGTGGTGCCTTCCAGCGTGATGCTCACGCCGGGCAGGGCCTCTTGGGTGGCGCGGTCGCGCACGGTGCCGGCGAGGGTGCCGGGGTTTTGAGCGCGGCTGATGAAGGAAAGCAGCAGGAAGAAAAGCAGGAAGGTAGTGATGCGCATGCAACACCAAGAATCGGAAAAGGAAAATGTTTGCCGATGAAAGCTCGAGAAAGGCCATCGCCCTTTTCGAGCTTTCCCAGGTTCATTCCTGCTGACGCAAGCGGCTGTTTCTGGGCCTGTTGCTACTGCGCCGGCAACACCAGCACCGGTAGCAGGCTTTGCCGCATCACTTCGGCCGTGACGCTGTGGTGGAACAGGCTGCCCATGACGCAGCGCTGCCGGGCCACCACCACCACCAGGTCGAAGTCGGCCGGTTGGGCCGCTTCCAGCATGCCGGTGGCCGCGTGGGAACTCACAACCGTGTGCGACGCCACAGCGGGCAGGCCCGAGAACAAGCCGGTGCGCGTCACCGAATTCATCACCAGCGGCGCCAGCTCGTCGGGGCCCGTGTCGGGGATGACGTGGAACATCGTGACGGTAGCATCCAGGGCTTCGAACAGGGCGTGCGTGGGCCCGGCGTTGTCGCTCAGCGCGAAGGGGCAGCCGTCCACGGCCAGCAGCACGCGCTTGGGCGGCGCGGTGCTGGTCACGCCGTGGGGCACCACCAGCAGGGGGCAGGGCACCTTGGCGCGCAGCAGGTCGAGCAAAGTGGTTTGCACCAGCTCGTCGGGCGTGTCGGCGTAGTCGGGGCGGCCCAGCACCACCAGCAGCGGATGGTGGCGGCTCACGGCATCGGCCACGGCGTCGGCCACACGGCCGTGGCCGATTTCGGCCACCACGGGCACGGCAACCTGGCTGGCTACGCTGCTGAGGGCCGCGTCCACGGCTCCGGGGGAGAGGTTGGAGAAACCGGTGCTGAGCAATTCGGGGTCGGGCTGGGAATCAGGGTGCACGTGCAGGAGCACCAGACGCGCCTGGAGGGCGCCGGCCAGGTTGGTGGCGTAGTCCAGGGCCTTGTTGGCGGCCTGGAAAAAGTCGGTAAGGATGAGCACTGAGGCGTCCATGAATGAGTTGGAAGCAGATGGTGCTTCCTGTTTAAAGGTCTGATAATCCGACGGCCAGCGCCCTGCGCAAGATTAGGGCGGCGCCTGATTTTGCTCATGTTTTGCGGCCGCAGTTTGCTGGGAAATTGCGGCATTATCAGCGCAGGGGGCCATGCAGGTTTTGGCTGCCTGAAAGCTGGTCCGTGCTAAAAACCGTCAGGACATGAAGCCAACTGTTTTTCTGGGGTGGCTGGTGGGCGGCGGGCACCGGACGGCGGGCCAGCAGCCGCCCACTGCCGTTGTCCCGCAGGCCGTAGCGCCGTCGCCCGGCAAGATGTGGCGGCCTGCGCCAGCACGGCCATTCGCTGAGCTTGCCTCATTGCCATAAATCCACTCCATCCTTGTGCCATGAATGCGAAGCAATCCATTCTGTGGGGTTCGGCGGCGCTGGCGGCGGGCGCGGCGGGCGCGATGCTGCTGGGCCGGGCGGCCAGCGCCCGCCGCCTGCACGACGACGTGGCCCGGCTCTTTGCCGATGCGGCCGACCCTTCGCGCCACATCTACCGCGAGGCGCAGCTGGTGGGCCTGCCCGCGCCGGTGAAGCGTTACTTCCGCCACGTACTGCCCGACGGCCGGCCCTACCTGCGGGGCCTGCGCCTGCGCCACGACGGCCAGTTCAAACCCAACCTGAAGAAGGAGTGGGTGCGCATAACCGGCGAGGAATACATGACGGCCTGCCCGCCGGGCTTCATCTGGCAGGGCACAACCAGCCAGTTCACGGCGCGCGACGCCTACGAGGACGGCCACGGCCGCCTGGCGGTGCACCTGCTGGGCCTGGTGCCCGTGCTGCACGGCGAGGGCCCCACCTACGACGATGGCGAACTGCTGCGCTGGCTGACCGAAACCGTGCTGATGCCCACCGCCCTGCTGCCCAGCGACGAGCTGTGCTGGATTGACCTCGACGACGAGTCGGCGCGGCTGCTGTTCCGTCATCGTGGCCGGTCGGTGGCGTGCATCGTGCGCTTCAATGCCGCGAACGAAATCGAAGAATGCGAAGCCCTGCGCCACCAGGGCGAAGCTGGTCTGCAGACCTGGGTGGGCCGCTTTCTGCACTACCGCGCCTGGCACGGCGTGCGCGCCCCCAGCGTGCTGGAAGCCAGCTGGGTGATAGACGGCCACCGCCAGCCCTACGCCCAATTCGCCGTGAGAGAACTGGAATACGACCAATTGAAGGCGTTTTAAACCGCTGATAGCAGTTGAATAAGCAAATCTGAAAAGAGCCCAGATTTAACCCTGAGCGACGCAGGGGGCAGCCTGGCCCCTGCGTCGCTCAGAAACCGCGTTGCTACAGCGGCTTTCGAGTCTCCGCGTCTGCGCCCCGGCATGATGAAAATCAGCCGACTGGCTAATTTGTGTCAGGGTTTTGGGATGGAGAAATGACGAATTTTGGAAAGTTCACAGGCGAGTTCCGGGCGCCGGCCCGCTGCCGGCCCCGGCCCGTGACAGGTGAACCCAGACGCGACCAATCCGCTGCGCCGGCCCTGAGCGCGGCGCTTATCCGGCATGGAAGTGGGCGGCCTGACACTGCCCATTTCCTCCGCGCCTTCACCTTATGCTGCTGCTAGCCATGAGTCCCTGCATCGTTGTCCTCACCGATTTTTCGCTGGCAGCGGAGCGGGCCCGGGCCTACGCCGCCGTGCTGGCGGGGCCGCTCAAGGCCGCCCTGCACCTCGTACACGTGTACATCCCGGCCCCCATCACCACCGAATACGGCATTGTGCTGCCCGTGATGGACCCGCAGTACGCGCCCGAGACCCTGCGCAGCCTCAAGCAGATAGCCGATGCCCTGCCCGTGCCCGCCACGGCCGAAGTGCTGGAAGCCGACTGGCCCGGCGCCATCGGCGAAGCGCTGGAGAAATACCATCCGCTGCTGGTCGTGGCCGGCTTCACCGACGAAGAGGACTGGTTCAGCGAGTGGTTTGGCAACCGGGCCCGGCCGCTGGCTGCCCAAACCGGCTACCCGCTGCTGCTCGTGCCCGAGCACCTGCCCGATGCCGCCCTGTACCTGCCCCAGCGCCTGGTGCTGGCCATCGAAGACCGGCCCTTCCGGCTGGAGCCGCCGGCCCGGGCAGTGGCCGCTCTGCTCAATGCGCTGGCGGTTGAGATTGTGGCCGTCACGGTGCTGCCCGCCGCGGAAAGCACCGGCGGCTGGGACGGCCTGCGCGCCGCCCAGCAAAGCGGCCTGGCCGCCTGCATGCCCCAGTGCGGCCTGCACAAAGTGCAGAGCGAGCTGCCGGCCTCCGGCGTGCTCGAAGCCGTGGGCGACCTGCACGCCGACGTGGTGGCGCTGCTCGACCAGGGCCACGGCTGGGCGCACAAGCTCTTCCGCGGCAGCGTCATCGACTATGTGCTGCGGCACACGCGGGTGCCCGTACTGCTGCTGGCGGCCCAGCTGCCGGCGCCCGTACCCGAGTTGCTGCCGCATTAATGCTTTCGCCTTTAGTCGTTTATGTAATCTATAATAGAATTGCGCTATGTGCCTTACCGTCATTGTTATTTCCGGATTTTACGAGCCGGCGCGGCATGCCATTCGCTACGCCGACACGCTGGCCCAGGCCGTGCATGGCAATCTGGTGCTGCTGCACGTCAACCGGGCTTCGCTCATCGACCCCTACGAGCTGGTGGGGGCAGTGGGGGAGAAGTACCACCAGCAGGAGCTGCAGGGCCAGGCCGACACGGCCGCCGCCCTGCGCCAGCTGGCCCAGCGCCTGCACGTGCCCACCACCGTCGAAATGGCCACCGACCTGCTGCCCGACATGGCTCGTGAGCTGTCGGCACGCTACCACCCGGCCCTGTTCGTGCTGGGCCAGCCCGACGAAGACCACCCCGATTTCGCCGGCACGGCGGCCATGTGCGCCGAGCTGCTGCGTGCCGGCCAGCTGCCCATTCTGGCCGTACCCACCACTGCGCCCACCGAGCATCCGCCGCGCCGCTTCCTGATTGCCGCCGACCGCGAGCCCTTCGCCCTGAGCGCGGCCAGCCAGGCCCTACGCCCCATGCTGGCTCTGCTGGGCACCGAGTTTGTGGTGGCCCACGTTTCGGCCGGGGGCGACGACGACGATAGCTGCGCCGAAGCCCTGCGGGCGGTGCGCAACAGCCGCCTGGTCGAGTTCAGCAACCCCGAGCTGCAGGGCTACGTCGACAGCGACTACGCCCAGGGCCTGCTCACGGCCATCATGGAAGCCCCGGCCGACGTGGCGGTGGTGCTGGCCCGCGAGCGCAGCTTCATGGGCGAGCTGTTTCATCGCAGCGTGACGGCGCGGCTGCTGGGGCGCTGCCCCGTGCCGGTGCTGGTGCTGCCCACGGCCTCCGAAGGGCCCCGCCCTACGCTGGTTGAGCAGGCGGTCGCCACGGCCATCGCCTGAGTTATTGGTTTTGCTGCATCCGCCAGAGAAAGGGCCCCGAATACCGGGGCCCTTTCTCTTTGGGCTTGGAAATAAAGTGGTTTGAGCGGCGTGGGAGCGGGGCCTGCTCCTACAAGCCAGTCTGCTCGTTTTTCAGGTCGAAGACGTCGCCACCGGCGTAGCGCGAGTCTTCCTCGGCGTAGGCGGCGCGCAGCTCGGCCTCGGTGCCGCCGGCTTCGATGCGGGCGGCGGCTTCTGCGTGGGCAGGGTCGGGTGCGGCAGCGGGCACATCGGGCGTAGCGGCCGTCGTGCCGAAGGTGCCGAAGTGCGGAGTGCCGATGTGTGGTTTAGTAGCCGGCTCGCGTGTTGAAGTAGGACGGCTGGCCACGGATTTGGGGCTGTTTTTCATGGTTGAATACGAAAGGAGAAGGTGGATAGTCATGCGATAAAAAGCTAAGTGAGCAGTGCCGCCAGTGCCACAAGTGGGGCCTAATGCGAGTCTTCGGTGGGGAGCAGCAGTACCGGCATCTGGCAGTGGCGCAGCACCTTGGCCGTCACGCTGCGGTGAAATAGCTGCTTCAGGAAGCTGCGCGGGCGGGCCATGAGTACCACCAGGTCGGCGTAGGTGTCTTCGCAGGCCCGCAGAATACCGGCGGAGGCCGAGTTATGGGCCACCTGGTAGAGCTGCAGCGGCGCGCTTTCGGGCAGCAGCATGCTGGCCCGCATCTCGGCCAGCACCAGCTTGCCGGCAAACTCCGGCACCTCGTCGTCCTCCACCGCGTGCGTCACGATGTAGGTGCTGGGGCTGGCCGAGAGCAGGGGCGCCAGGTGCCGCGTGGCGGCGTTGGGCATGAAAGCGTCGCCATCCAAGGCGAATAACAGGCGCCGGGGCACGCCGGGCGCCGGTGCGGCTTCGGGCACCAGCAGCAGGGGCAGGTGCGTGGTGCGGAGCACCGGCAGCGCCCGGTTGTGCAGCAGGTGGTCGAGCAGGTCGTGGTCGGGGCTCAGGCCCATCACCAGCAGCAGCGGCTGGTGCTGGCGCACGGCGGCGGCCAGGGCATCGCACACGGGGCCGGGGGCTTCTTCCAGGTCGGCCGGAACGGGTAGCCGCCGGGTGAGCGCCAGCAGGTCTGCCAGCCGCTCGGGGCGTTCGTGGGTGGCCAGCTGCGCCTCGGCACTGGCCAGCTCGGGGGCCAGCAGCACCGGCACCAGGTCCAGCGAAGGCAGGTTGAGCAGCACCAGGCGGGCGTGGAGGGGGGCGCCCAGCTCGGCTGCGTAGCGGGCGGCCCGCTCGGCCGCGGCCGATGAGTTGACGAGTACCAGAATGCAAGGTGCCATTGCCATGAGGAGAAAATCGGCGATAAAAGAAAAGGCCCGGCCACCCTCCGGTGCGCATCAAAAGGTTGCTCGGGGCCGGATGAATCCGGCGTGCCGCCGGCGCACGGTTGCGCCGCTTGAGCAGGTGAAGTTCAGTTTATTTATGTGTTAAAATACTGAATACAATCATCTTAGCGCCTGATTATAATCATGGCTGCCCAGGGAAAAGCGTGGCCAGTTTGCCCGGGCCGCCAAGCGCCGCGCCATCAGGCGGCCACGGCGTGCAGCTCCTGTTCCAGCGCGGCCACTTTCGCGGGCTTGCCGAACACGTAGAGCGTGTCGTGCTGCTCGATGACGGTGGCCGTGGTCAGCGGTTCGAGCATGGTGCCGTTGCGCCGAATGGCCAGCAGGCAGAGGTCGAATCGCTCGCGCACGGCCCGCTCCGACAGCGTTTCGCCATCGAAGCAGTACTGCGGGTCGGTGTCCACTTCCACGGAAGCCAGCTCGGCGCCCGCCAGGCACGCGTGAATGCTCGACCAGGCCGCCTTGTTCATGGAGTGGGGCCGCAGCATGGCGTGGCTGCCGTGGCGCAGCTCGGTGATGAGCTTCTCGATGTCGGGCAGCGGCACCACGAAGCGGGTGAGCACGTGGGCCAGCATTTCGAGCGACGTTTCCTGCTCCTGGGCAATGACTTCGGTGGCGCCCACGTGGTAGAGGTTTTTGCGCTCGTACACATACAGGCTGCGCACCAGAATGCAGCCCGTGGCATTGATGCGCCGGATGGTGGCCACGGCCCGCACGGTGGCCGCCGGGTCCGAGATGGCGATGACCACCACCCGCGCCCGCGCCACGCCTAGGTGCTCCAGCACGTGCTCGTGCGTCACGTCGCCGTACACAATGTGCTCGCCGCGCTTCAAGCCCCGGTGCACCTTATCGGCGTCGGCTTCGAGGATGACATAAGTGAGATTGGCAAATTTGGCGGCCCGCACCAGGTTGCGGCCGTTCAGCCCGTAGCCCACTATCACGAGGTGGTCGCTAAGTTGGGTTGCGGGCGCGGGCAGGGCCGGCACAATGGGGGCGGGGCTGCGGTGCAGGTGGCGCTCGTAGCGCAGCGGCCACGACAGGCGCATCACCCAGTCCACCAGCGGCCGGGCGCCGGCCATCACGCCGGGCGTGCAGCACATGGTGAGCACCGAAATGGCCAGAAAAACCTGATAGCTGTCCGGCGTAATCAGCCCGGCCTGCAGGCCCGCCCGCGAGAGCACAAACGAGAACTCGCCCACCTGCGCCAGGGCCAGGCCCGTGAGCAGCACCTCGCCCACGGGCGCGCGCAGGTTCACGGTGGCCATGGGCGTGAGCAGCATTTTCAGCAATATGACGCCCGTGGTGAGCAGCACAATGGCCACGGGCCGGTCGAGCAGCACGTGCACATCGAAGAGCATGCCGATGGACACGAAAAAGAAGCTGGCAAAAATCTCGCGGAAGGGCAGCACGTTGCTCACCGCCTCGTAGCTGTATTCCGACTCGGAAATGATGAGGCCGGCCAGAAAAGCCCCCAGCGCCATCGAGAGGCCCGCTTCATCCGTCAGCCAGCCCACGCCCAGGCAGGTGCCGATGATGGTGAGCAAAAACAGCTCGCGGCTGCGCGTGCGGGCCACGGCCAGCAGCAGGCGCGGCATCAGGTAGCGCCCGCCCAGCACCACAGCGGCCAGCACGGCCATTATTTTCACCAGCATCAGGCCCAGCGCCAGCCAGGGGCTGCCGGTCGTCTGCCCACTGAGCAGCGGAATGAGCAGCATCATGGGCACCACCACCAAGTCCTGAAACAGCAGGATGGCCAGCACGATTTGGCCGTGCATCGAATCCACTTCCATGCGCTCCTGCATGAGCTTGAGCACAATGGCCGTGCTGCTGAGCGACAGCAAAAAGCCCCAAAACACCGCCGTGCCCACCGAGCTGCCCGCCGCCAAGCTCAGCACCGCCACCACCGCCACCGTGAGGCCCACCTGCAGCGTGCCGCCCACAAACACCGCCCGCTTGATGCGCGCCAAACCCTGCACCGAAAATTCCAGCCCGATGGTGAACATGAGCAGCGCCACGCCCAGCTCCGCCACCTGGTCTACCTGGTGCGGGCCGTTCACGAGGCCCAGCGCGTAGGGCCCCGCCAGCATGCCCGTCACCAAGTACCCGATGATGGCCGGCAGCTTGATGCGGTTGAACAGCAGGATGACGCCCACCGACAGCAGCAGGATAATCAACAAGTCGTGCAGCAAAGGATTATTCATGGCTCCCAGCGTGGGTAAGACGCGCTAACGCTAACTATGGTGAGGCAGCCGGGGCTGCCTCAGGCTAAAAACCGTTTCTTTCGCTTCGCCCGATGCACGTGAGGCGCGGCCAGCGGTTGGTGAAAGGAATTGCCAAGGCTGGCCACCAGGTACCGGGCCACCTTGCGGGCGGCCTTGCGGTGGTGCGCCAGCGTGTGCTTGTCCAGCAGCCGGGCCAGCCGCCGATTAAGCTTGTGGACGGTCTGCGTGAGGGGCTTCCGGAGCTGCTGGGCGTACTTGTGGCGCAGCTCGCTCAGGTTGGCCGCAATGTCTTCGGCCAGGTGAAATTGCAGTGGGGGGACGGCCGTTTTCATGGCGCTGGGGCGATGGATGTGGTGCAACCGGGATGGTGCAAAAGTTATCAATTAAAATTATAGTAAAATTAATATATTATGTATGATAATAATCAGCTGCCTCCCTGATATCAATCTGCCCAAAGCGGGAACTTAGGCCTCTCAAAAAAATGGCCGCTCCGCCCTGGCTGGCCAGCTGGTTTGGGCGAAGCGGTGCAATTTAGTTTATTTTCAGCGACATACTTATTGGGCCGCGCGGTACTGCAGGCCGTCGAGCGAAATTTTGTATTGTTGGGGCGAAGCGCTGTAGCTGATGGTGTAGCTGGCGGGGTAGTAGCCGGCCTGCTCCACTGCCGCAGCCGGCCGGATGGGCGTCGTTTCGGTGAGCCGGGCGCTGAGGTAATCGCGCGTAAACATGGTTTCCAGGAAGGCGACGTGGCCGTTGTAGGTCCCGTAAATAAAGGTTTTGGTGAAGGTGGCGCCGTGTAGTTCCGGCGAGAGCACATCCAGCCAGTGGGCGCCCATGTTGGGTACCAGCCCGGGCCCTTGCACGTAGAAAGGCGGGATGTACTGGGCCGCCGGCGCCACATCGAAGGCGGGAGGTGCCAAGAACGGAATGGCGGCTTGGTACGCCTCGCTTATCATATAGAAGTGCATGTCGAAGTGCGGCAGCATGTAGAAGGCGGGCTCGTGGCCGTCCGGGTTCCAGCCCAGCTCAATGTGGTCGAAGGGCGGCACGGCCACCTGGTGCGGCAGCTGCAACACGTAATCAATCGACGTGGGGCCCGCGTTCAGCATCGCGCCGGCCGAAACTTCTACTCCGATGGCCGTGGGGACTCCGGCAGCGTTCACGGTTTCCCAGGCCCGCGCCACGCCCTGCCCCACGGGCACGGCCGGCCCATAAAACGTTTTAGTTTGGTCAGCTTTTGCATCGGCCGTTGCGGCGGTGGGGGCCGCGGGCGCTACGGCTTCCTGCTTCGAGCAGGCCGGTGCCAGCAACGTGAGGCCCGCCAGCAGCACAGGCCGGGCAAGCAAGGCAACAAAGGAATTCAGCTTTTTCATAGGGATAAGGTGGTTGGTGAAAAGTGACGGATTGCCGAGCCCAATGCCTGCTGGCCGCTACCCGGGCTGGCCGTCAGGGCACGCACGCCGAAAGCAGTAAAGTGCTTGACAGATAATAAATATATAAAATATTTAATTAATAATAAAGTAAGAATCGTGGATTTGCTCAGAACCAGAAAATTGGCGGGGCTAGCCCCGCCAACCGGCGGGGCAGGCAGCGAGCCTTCTCAAAATATTTACAGTCGAGGCAATCCGGTAGCGCGGGCAGTGGCGTAGGTGAGGCATCTTTCACAACATTCAGTCATTTTACTATACCGATGAAAAAGACGCTTTTTTCGCTCGCCCTCGTTGCCCTCTTCAGCGCTGCCAACCTCACCACGGTTTCGGCCCAGAAAGTGAAAACCGTGATGGTGGGCGGCGCCCCCATGTACCCCACGAAAAACATCGTGGAAAACGCCGTTAACTCGAAAGACCACACCACGCTGGTAGCCGCCGTGAAAGCCGCCGGCCTGGTGGAAACCCTAAGCAGCGCCGGTCCCTTCACCGTGTTCGCCCCCACCAACGAAGCCTTCAACAAGCTGCCCGCCGGCACCGTTGAAACCCTGGTGAAGCCCGAGAACAAAGCTACCCTCACCAAAATCCTGACCTACCACGTGGTGGCCGGCCGCATGACCGCCGCCGACCTCATGAAAGCCATCAAAGCCGGCGGCGGCAAAGCCACCCTCAAAACCGTGCAAGGCGGTACCCTGACCGCCATGATGAAAGGCAAAGGCATTGAGCTGAAAGACGAAAAAGGCGGCATGTCGATGGTAACCATCGCCGACGTCATGCAGAGCAACGGCGTGATTCACGTGGTGAACACCGTGCTGATGCCCATGTAATTTGCCTCTTTTAGGCACAAAAAACGCCGTTGGCCTCGTGCCAGCGGCGTTTTTGCGTTTGGG
The DNA here is from genome assembly GCF_030580955.1 of Hymenobacter convexus. Classification (GTDB taxonomy): domain Bacteria; phylum Bacteroidota; class Bacteroidia; order Cytophagales; family Hymenobacteraceae; genus Hymenobacter. The sequence continues at coordinate 422,791 of NZ_JAUQON010000002.1, forward strand.
CTAGTCAATACCGTCTGTCATCCTGAGCGCAGCGAAGGACCTTGTCACGGCTGCACGGTTGGGAAATATCCAAACGTGATAAGGTCCTTCGCTGCGCTCAGGATGACAGGCGTGCAAAAAAGACAAGGCACCGTTCATCATTGGCACCCTTCCGCTGCCGGGCGAGCGTATTCGTAGCCTAAGCCCACGGCGCGGCGGTAAAACTCGCAGGCTGCTGTGGAGTCGCCGGTGCGGGCGGCCAGGCGGCCCAGCAGGAAATGCGTTTGGCCATTCTTCGGATTGGCTTGCAGGGTGTTGAAGTAGTCGGTGCGGGCCTCGGCGTAGCGGCCCAGGGCCGCGAGGGCCAGGCCGCGCACCTGCACGTAGCGCCAAGGCGTGGGCGCGGCCGCCCGGCGGCATTGGGCCAGCCCAAGGTTGAGGTCGGCCAGGGCCAGGGCGGGGTTGTTGAGGTCGAGCAGGCGGCCTTTGCCGCGCGCCAGGTAGGCCGCGCTTAGGGTGGTATCCAGCCGCAGGGCGTGGCTGTAGTCCTGGTCGGCAAGGTCGGGGTGGCCGAGGTCGGTTTCGCAGCGGCCGAGGTGGTAGAGCACATTGGCCGTGACGCGGCGCGGCTGCGGCTGGCGCAGCGCGGCCCGGAAATCGGCCCGAGCGGCCGGCACATCGTGCTGGAACAGCCGTTCCAGCTCGCCGTGGCGGCGCAGGGCGGGCGCGTAGGTGGGCCGGAAGTGCAGCGTCTCTTCCAGAAAGGCATAGGCGGCAGGAAAATTGCCGCTGGCGTAGGCGCGCAGGCCGTCATCGTAGTTGCGGTTGGCCGACACGCGGTCCATGGTCACCTTCACGGCCACCCCGAAGAGCACAATGCCCACGATGAACAGCAGCGTAAGGCCCCAGTCGCGGGCATTGAAGCGGGCGCGCTGCACCGGGATGCGCTGGTAGTGGCGTTCGCGGCTGCCGGCCGGCGGGCGCGTGCGCAGGGGCGCGGGCGGCGGCATGGGCACGCCGTACACGTGCTGGGTGGCGGGGCGCTGCTGCTGCTGGCGGCGGGCTTCCTCGGCCCGGCGGGCGGCCTGGGTGAGCTGGAAGTCGTAAGTGGCGCGACGACCGGGGTCGCCGAGGATGCGGTAGGCTTGGGCCACGGCCTTGAACTGCTCCTCGTAGCGCACATCGCCGCCGTGCTTATCGGGGTGGTAGCGCACCACCAGCCGCCGGTAGGCGCGCTTGATGTCGGCGGCGGCGGCCGTGGGGGCTACTCCAAGAACTTGATAATGATTCTGACTCACGCAAACGACAAACACAAACGACCGCACAAAAGTCAGCCACGCGCCGAGATTTTCCGTAGAACCGGCGCAGTCAGTTCTCGATTTTGGGGGCTAGGGCTGCGCTTTTTCGCCTTTATTCTTTCTTGCCACTCCTTTTTCGCGCCGTATGTTCTCCGACGACGACTCCTCCAAAACCCCTCGCAACGATAGCCTGATTGGCAATCTGACCGGCTACCTGGACACCCGCATCGACTTGGTGCGCCTCGAAATCCAGCAGAAGATTTCCACGGCCCTCGTGGGCACCATTCACGGCGTCACGCTGGCGGTGCTGGGCATGTTCTTTCTCATTTTCCTGAGCGTATTTGCCGGCCTGGCCCTCAATTCGGCCCTCGACAGCCCGTTCTGGGGCTTCGGCATCGTGGCCGGCTTCTACTTGGTGTTGCTGGTGCTGGTGCTGGTGGGCGTCGACAAGTCGGCCTTCCAGGGCATCGTCAACAAACTGCTCAAGGACACCATCTACAAATCTGACAAACGCCAAGCCTAAGCCTAGCCTGCTATGAGTGACCTGCAAAATCCCCTGTTTGACGAAGAAAAAGAATTTCTCGAACGCAAAAAGCTGGAGTACGAGCGCGCTCTGCGCGGCGACGTGGACCATATCAAGGACCAGTCGGTGAAGGTGGGCAAAATCGCGGCCGTAAGTGCGGGCCTGGCCGGCGGCATCTGGCTCATCACCAAAGCCTTCAGCGGCGGCAAGAAGAAGAAAAACAAGCATAACCCCTACGTAGCGCACGACGAGCACGCCGCTGCTGATAACGACGCTTACGGTTTCGGCTACGGCTTCGACCAGGAGGCTTTCGACCAGCACGGCCCCGTGGCCGACGACGAAGCCAGCGCCGAATACTACACCGCCGGCAACGGCAAGCGCTACAAGAGCAAGATTTACCGCAAGTCGGCCGCCGATTCGGCCAAGGCCTTTGGCGGCGCGCACGAGGCCAAGCAAGGCCCCGCCAACGACGACTTCGCAACCGCTACATCGCACGCCGAAAACCACGCGCAGTTGGCGGCCGCGGGCTTCCCCGAAGAGTCGTCGGACTTCGACACCGATGAATTTGAAGACGACCCGTTCCAGGACTTGCCCTACGACGACAGCCGCCGGCTGCCTTCTTCGCACGCCTTCGAGGAAGAGCACGCCAATGGCCCACAGCCCAGCCGTTTCAGCGGCGGCTCACGTCTGGTAGGGGAGGTGCTGCAGTCGTTTTTGAAGTCCGATACCGGCAAGGTATTGGTGGGCCAGGTGGCCGCCGTGGCGCTAGCGTTGGTGACAAAAAAGGTGAGCGAGTTCTTCCCAGCCGAGAAGAAATCGGACGCGACTTCCGAAAATTCGGGCGCTGCTTCCGACCTTGCGACTTCGGCGGGCTACGCGCCCGCCGAAACCGGGTTCGTGCCCGTCGCCTCGTCTGTCTCCCCTGATTCCCCGGATGCGTCCACTCACTCCCAGTCTTTATGATGCGTTGCGGACCCGTCGGCAGCACGGCCACAAAGCGTTGGCGGTGCTGCTCGACCCCGATAACCTGGATGAAACCAGCCTGTTGCACCTGCTCCGCCTGAGCGAGGTACATCCGGTCGATTACTTTTTCGTGGGGGGCAGTCTGGTGCTGAGCGAGCATCAGGCTGCCCTCATTGCGTTGATAAAAGCGCACTCCAACGTGCCCGTGCTGCTCTTCCCCAGCCACAGCATGCACCTCGACGGCCCCGCCGACGGCGTGCTGCTGCTCTCGCTGATTTCGGGCCGCAACCCCGATTTTCTTATTGGTCAGCACGTAGTGGCTGCGCCGCGCCTGCGGGCCAGCGGCCTGCAGCTGCTGCCCACCGGCTACATGCTGGTCGATTCGGGCCGCCAAACCACGGCTTCCTACATGAGCGGCACCACGCCGCTGCCGCACAACAAACCCGGCATTGCAGCCTGCACGGCCATGGCCGGTGAGCAGCTCGGTCTGAAGCTGATGTACCTCGACGGCGGCAGCGGCGCCCAAAACCCCGTGTCGGCCGCCATGATTCGGGCCGTGCGCGAGGCCGTGGAAGCCCCCATCATCGTGGGCGGCGGCCTCAATACCGGCGAGAAAGTGTACGCCGCCCTGGCCGCCGGCGCCGACGTGGTGGTGGTGGGCAACCACATCGAAACACACCCGGAATTTTTGGGCGAAGTGGCCGGCGTAGTGGCTTCCTTCAACGAAGTGGCGCACCCACAGCCGTTGGGGAAAGTGCTCGAATAGAGATAGAACGGCCAAGCACCCAAACGTCATGCAGAGCGCCGCGCAGCATCTCGCGTGTGGTGGCAACTCAATCTTTATTGATTAGTGACGGCACGCGAGATGCTGCGCGGCGCTCTGCATGACGTTCTTTTTTGAATAGATAATAGCAACGGCTATGTCAGTTGAAACGGCCCAACAGCGCGATGTTCTGGTTATCGGAGCCGGCATTGGTGGTCTAAGCGCGAGCATCCGGCTGACGCGGTTGGGCTACAAGGTGCAAGTGCTGGAGGCGCGGGCCAGCGCGGGCGGGTTGGCCTCGGGCGTGGAGGCGGGTGGCTTTGTGCTTGATGCCGGGCCGTATATCATGCTCGACAAGCCGGGGCTGGATTGGGCATTTCAACAGCTGGGCCTTTCCACGGCTGATTTAGGGCTGACACTCATTGAATCGGTGTACCACGTGCTGCACGAGGACGGCCGCACCACCGCCTTCGACCACAGCCTGAACACGACGGCGGCCCGCTTCGAGGCCGTTTACGCGGGCAGCGGTGCGCAGTACAAGGCTCTGGTGAAGCACACGTTTGCCATTCACCAAAACCTCAAGCCGTTCACGTTCAAAACCAGCCCCGGCGTGTGGGACGTGCTGCGCAACGGCGCGCTGCGGCACGTACCGTTCCTGCTCAGCTCGCTCGACAGGGTGCTGAAGCAGTCGGGCCTGCCGGAACCGGTGCGCAAGGGCATCAGCATCTGGACGCACGTGGCCGGGCAGCCGGTGGCGCAGGCGCCCAGCCCCATGGCCTTCGTGCCCGGCCTGTTTCACGAAGTGGGCGCCTACTATCCAAAGGGCGGCATGCAAAGTGTGGCCACGCTGCTGGAAAAAGCGGCGCGGGCCGCCGGGGTTGCTATTCAATACCATACCAAAGTCGCTCGCATCCGCACGGCGCACGGCCGGGTGACGGGCGTGGAAACCACCACCGGCGAATTTATCCCGGCCGATGCCCTCGTGTCCAATTCCAACGGCATCGGCACCTACACGGAGCTGCTGGAGAATTTCAAGCCCGCCGAAAAAGCGAAGCTGCGCCGGCTGCCGCTGCAGTCGCCCGGCGTGTGCGTGTACCTGGCGGTGCAGGGCCGCAACCCGCCGTACTACATCCGTTTCAAGCTCAATGGCACCGGCTGCACGGCCTTCGTACAGCCGGGTCTGCTGGAACCCGGCCTCGGACAGGACGGCTGGTACCCGGCCCGCCTCATTGCCCCGCTCGACCACGCCACGGCCGCCGCCCTGGGCGAAGCAGGCCAGCACACGCTAATGGACCAGTTGCTGGCCGAGCCGTGGTGGCAGGAAAACATCGGTGCCTACCGCGTGCTGCACCGCCGCACCACCTTCGAATGGGGCCGCGAATACACGCTCTACCACGACAGCATGAACCCGGTGATGACGGCCCGTTTTATGCTGAAAGGCCGCATTGCCCACCGCAGCCCGCACGTGCGCGGCCTTTACCTGGCCGGCAGTTCCACGCATCCGGGCCAGTGGGTGAGCTTCTGCGCCATCTCGGGCGTGCTCGCGGCCGATTGCCTGGCCCAGGACTTCCCCGCCCATGCTTGATACCGCGCTCGAAACCCACCAGCAGCACCCGGTGCGCGTGGCCCGCTTGGGCCAGGGCGAAGCCGTGGTACTGCTGCACGGCTACCCCGAAAACCTGCAGGTGTTCAGTGCGCTAGCGCCACTGTTGAGTATTAATAAGCAGGTTGTGGCCTTCGATTGGCCCGGCATGGGCTACAGCGAGGCCTGGCCCGGTGGCGCCACACCGCTGCTGATGGCGAAGCATTTGCGGCAACTGCTGGACGACTGGCAGATTGAAAAAGCTCACCTCGTGGGCCAGGACATGGGCGGGCAGCCCGCTCTGGTGTTCGCGGCCGAATACCCCGAGCGGGTGCTCAGCCTGACGGTGATGAACTCGCTGGTGAGCAGCGAAGCCGCTACCTCGTGGGAAATAACGTGGCTGCGCCGGTTTGGCGTCAACCGCCTGCTGTTGCGGCACTTTCCGCGGCTGATTTTCTGGCGGGCGCTGCACACGTTTCTGCCGCGCACGGCGGCGCTGGCGCCCACCATTCGCCAGGACTTATGGCGCGCATTCCGCCAAGCCAGCGTGCGCGATTTCATCGTGCGAATGTGCGCCGGCTACGAAGCCCAGCTGCCGCGCCTGCCCAAGTGGTACCGCCGCGTGCAGTGTCCCACGTTGATTTTGTGGGCCGAGCGCGCCAAACATTTTCCCCTGGCCCACGCCACATATTTGCAGACGCAGGTTCCGCAGGCCCAGCTGGTGGTGGTGCGCAACGGCACGCATTGGATGGCAGTGGCGCAGCCTGGGGAAGTGGCCGCGCATATTCAGCGCTTCCACCAAAGCGTCAGTAATTCAGGGCATATACCTGCGAAAACTGCCGTTCCACCAGCCGGGCCGGCGCGGCCCGCATAGCGAAGTTGCGCAGCGCTGCCGCCGGGCCGGTCCAGTAGCCCACGCGGCCCAGCAGGCGCGAGGTGTGCACGATGTGCCGGGCCTTGGGCTGGCGCAGGCGTTGCAGAGCGGCGAAGGCCTGCTCGGGCGTGGCCTCCTGGTGCAGGCACTGGGCCAGGGCGTAGGCGTCTTCCACCGCCTGGCAGCCGCCTTGGCCCATGTAGGGCGTGGCGGCGTGGGCGGCGTCGCCAATGAGGCAGACGCGGCCCCGGCTCCACTGCGGAATGGGGTCGAAGTCAGCAATTTCGTTGTGGATGATGCGCGCCTCGTCGGCCGCCGCCAGAATGGCGGGCACGGGGTAAGCGAAATTTTCAAAAATGGACTGCAGGCCGGCCTTCAGCTCGTGGCGCGAAGCCAGGCGGCCGGATTTCACCACCGCAAACCAATCGACTACCCCGTCGGCTACTTCTGAGAAGCCGAAGCGTACGCCCTGCGCCCAGGCCTCGGTGATGGACTGCTTGAAGGCCGGTACCAGCTGCAGCTCGGCCATGCCTCGCCATACCTCGTGCCCCGTGCCGGCAAAGCGCACCTCCGAAAACAACTGCCCGCGCACCGGCGAGTGCACCCCGTCGGCCGCTACCACGAAGCTGGCCTCGATGGTGCTGCCATCGGCGAAGGCGACGGCCACGCCCGCGGGGCTTTCGGTGATGGTGGTGCAGGACTTGGCCAGCAGTACGTTGGCCGGGTCGACTTCGGCCAGCAGCAGCGCTTGCAGCCGGGCACGGGTAATGGCCGTGGTGGTGAAGCCGAACTGCTGCCGCACGCGTGCCTGGTTGGTGCGCAGCAGCGGGCGCATCTGGCCATCCACAATCTGAATGTTGCGCAGCGGCACCCCGGCGGCGTTTATTTTCTCCGCCAGGCCCAGGCGCTGGAATACCTGCATGGCGTTGGGCGCCATCCAGATGCCGGCGCCGAGGGGCATTATTTGGGGCGCGGCCTCGCATACTCGTACGGCCATGCCGCGCTGCTGCAGGGCCACGGCCGCCGTGAGCCCGGCAATGCCGCCGCCAATGATGAGCCCGGAAACCTGCATACCTGCGAAGGAACAACCCAAAAGCTGCGGCGCAAAAAAACGGGAAGCCGCTTAGCCCAGCGGCAGCTTTACTACCACCGCAAAGCCCGTGGGCTGGGGCTGGTAGCACACGGTGCCGCCCACGGCGCGGGCGCGGGCCTGCATGTTGGCCAGGCCGTGGCCGCCGGGGCGGGGCTGGCCGTCGTGGCCACGCCCGTCGTCAGTCATGGTCAGTAGCAGGCCCGTCGGGTTGGGGGCCAAGGTCACGATGACGGTGGTGGCCTGGGCATGCTTCACCACGTTGTGCAGCGCTTCTTTATAGATGAGGTAGAAATTATGCACTACATCAGGGCCCAGCTCGGGGTTGGGCAGGTCGGGGGATACCTGAAAGCGTACGTTGAGGCCGGCGGGGGGCAGTACCTCCTGGGCGTGGTCGCGCATGCGGGCCAGCAGCTGGCTCAGGCGCAGGTGCTCGGCGTCGAGGCCCCACACCACGTCGCTCATCTGCTGGGCGGCCTGGCGCGAGGCCGCAGCCAGCGCGTCGAGCCGGGCCACGGTTTGGGCCGGGCTGTGGGGCGTTTCGCGCAGCAGGCTGCTGTGCATGCTGATTTGGGTGAGCAGATTGCCCACATCGTCGTGCAGGTCGGCAGCAATGCGCTGGCGCAGGGCGTGTTCGGCCTGCCAGTACCGCTCGCGCTGCCGGCCGCGGCGCTGCTGCCACTGGTACACCCCGCCGGCCGCCAGTGCCACCAGGAGGCCCGTGAGCGTGGCCCACACGCCGGGCCGCCGCCACCAGTAGGTACGCGCCCGCACCGGCACGCGCAGCACGTTGCGGGCGGGTGCGCCCAGTTCGGTCTCGCCCCTGATTTCGAGGGTGTAGTCGCCCGGGTCCAGCCCTTGCAGGCGCAGGCGGTTGCCGGTGCCCAGCTCTTGCCAGGGCGCGGGCCCGCTGCCCAGCAAGCGGTAGGCAAAGCGGCCCAACTGAGCTCCAATGTCGTCGCTCATACCCAGGGATAAGTCGGCGAAGGCGTCGCCGGGGGCCAGTTCCAGCCCTTGGGGCAGGGCGCCGGCCAGGTAATCGGTGCGGATGGTGTCGGGCTGGGCGTGGTGCTGGGTGAGGCTGGTGAGCAGCAGTCGGGGTCGGTACCCAGCCGTGGCCAGGTCCTGGGGCACGAGGACGCTCAGCCCGCCCACCCCGCCCACGTACAGGCGCTGCCGCACCGAGTCGTACCAGCCCGATTGGCGGTTTAGCTCGTTGGTGGCCAGGCCTTCGGCAGTGGTCAGGTCGCTGCGCCGGCCGGTGCGCGGCTCGTAGCGCACCAGGCCGTTGTGGGTGCCCACCCACAGCACCCGGCCCGGCGCGGGGGCCAGCACAAAGGCCACTGCTTCGCTGGGCAGGCCCTGGCCCAGCGTGAGCTGCCGTTGCACACCCCGCCGGGGGTTCAACAGCAGCAGGCCGGCGTCGAGGGTGCCTACCCACACGCTGTCGGGGTGGGTGGCCAGCACGCAGCGCATCAAAAGGGTGGGCAAGCGGTAGGGGGCCGGCTCGTCGGGGCCATAGTGGCGCAGGGCGCCGGTGGTGGGCTGCAGGCAATAGAGCCCGCGGTTGGTGGCCAGCCACAGCTCGCCGCCGGCGCCTTCGCTCATTGATTCTATCTCGCAGCGGTGCAGCGGCCAGGCCGGGTCACCTTCGTGGTAGCGGCGGCGCGTGCGATGAACCAGGTCGAGCTGAAACAATCCTTCCTGACCGCCCGCCCACAGCTGCCCCGCCCGGGCGCGCAGCAGGCAGAAAGTGGTTTTGCCTACAAGGTCGGGGTGCGGTCCGGGCCACGTAATTTCCTGAAACTGCTGCCCGGTCAGCAGCACTACGCCGCTATTTTCAAGCCCAATCACCAAGCGTGCATCGGGCAGGCGGAGGCTGCAAAACCACACACCCTCGGGCGCCCCGGTCGGCCAGGGGTGCAGGTGCGAGGGCGGGCCAGAGCCTGTGCCGGCCGCCGTGCCCGGCCAGCGCCGCAGGGAGGCCATTGGGCTGTCGGCCGCCTGCGTAAATGTGCCTGCGTAGGTGCCCACCATCAGCCGGCCATCGGCTAGCCGGCCGATGGTGCGGGTGCTGAGGTGCTGCCCGCCCACCACCGGCAGCGCCTGAATGGGCGCCTGCCGGGGCCACAGCTTTACCACGCCCGGCATGCCCTCGGCAAAGGCCCAGAAGCCCGTCCGGTCGCGGTTGAAGCACAGCCAGCCGTTCCATTCCCAGGCCAGCTTGAGCAGCGTGCGTTGCAACCGCGGCGGCTGCCGCTGCCGCCGGATGGACAAGGCCAGTAGCTCACCTTGCCCCAGCCAGTACCAGGTGCTATCCAGCTCCAGCACGTCGAGGTGCGGCACGGCCGCCGAGAAACGGCCGCGCGGCCAGCGGGCCAGCACGCGCGGGCGCTGCCCGGCCCGGTGCTCTACCAGGGCGCTGTCGATGAGGTAGTAGGGGCCGTGAGGCAGGTGCAGCGGGTGGTCGGCCACCTGCGCCCGGCGCGCGCCGGTTGTCGTCCGCACCCGGTAGCGGTGGCTGCTGCCGGGCAGGGGCTGCACGCGCCCGTCCGGCAGCAGGCGCCAGTTCTGCTCCGCGCCAAACAGCAGCAGCCCCGCCGAATCGGGCTCGATGGCCAACAACACGCCCTGCTGGTGCTCCAGCACCAGCTGCGGGAGTTGCCGGGGGTGCCGCAGCGGCAGCCGGTAAAGCTGGTAAGGGTTGACTCCCCGCGCAATCCAGAGCGCACCCCGATGGAGCAGCAGTGCACTGCGCCAGGTGCCGCTACGGGGAGGCACGGGCACCTGGCGCAGCTCGCCGGTGGCGGGCACAAAGGCATATAGGCCGTTGTACATGCCTATCCACACGGTGCCGGCCGAGTCGGCCACTACCCGGGTGGCCTCGCCGCTCAGGTGAGGGCCCTGCCGGACCAGTTGGTTGAGGGGTATCAGCTGCCGGCCGTCGTAGCGAAACATGCCTTGCCGGGCGGCCACCCAGGCAAAGCCTACCGGGTCGCTGCTAATGTCGCGGATGCCCACCGTGCTCAGCGCGCGGTCGGGCTGCTGCTCCAGTGACTGGGCCCGTGCTGCCGGCCCGGCCAATAGCAGCCAGCAGCCTATCAGCCAGTATAGCGTTTTCATTTGCTTAAGCACCGCCCGGCCCGGCCGGCAATTCGACAAAGGGAAAGCGCAAACAGGGTAGCTGTTATTTTCATATTATTAAGAAAAAATTATATGTTATAACGCAACAGTACGACAGAAACGCTGGAGATAAAAGTGTTTGGAAACCTTGCGTTTCGTTCAGCCCTGGTCTGCTTCGCGAAACGGTTCGCCTTTCCGAAATACCCAAAAAAGAAGTACGCAAAGAGAACCGCTATGCCGGGGCAATTCTGCTTATTAGTATTGGTAGTCAATTGGTTGAGTTCCTTGGGCTCGCTAGGGCTTTCGCCGGTACTTACCAGGTGCAGATTGCGTCGCATAGCAGTTTGCTTCGTCTCTCATGTGCTGGAGCTACCCATCCGGCATGAAAAAAGGGCTGACCCGTTCAGGTCAGCCCTTCTTAGCAGCAAGCAGGCAAACAGTTATTCAACGACTACGCGCTTCACCACGCGGGCATCGCCGGTCTGAAGCTGGAGCGCATACACGCCGGCGGCCAGGCCGCGCACGTCGAACTCAGCCGCTCCGCCGGTAGCCGGCAGGCCCAGCTGCCGGGCGTGCACCACCTGGCCTAGGGCATTGAGCAGCGTGGCTGTAGCGGCGCCGAGCGGGCCGGCGGGCACCGCTAGGGTGAAAGTGCCGTGGGCCGGGTTGGGCGACAGGCCCAGTGTGGCGGCCAGCGCTTCGTTGCGGGTGCCAGTCACCACGGCCAGGCGCACGTTATCGATGCCGATGTCGGTCGAGCCCTGGTCGCCGGTTGCCTGGAAGCGGATAACCGTGGTGGGCGAATTGCTGGCCAGCGTGGCTGAGTAGGTGGCAAAAGTGGCGCTGGTGCCCAGGGTGAGCACCGGGACCGGGCTGAAGGTGGCCCCGCCGTCGGTGCTCACCAGCACGTCCAGCAGGTCGGTGCCGCTGGGGTTCACGTAGTCGAACGTGAGTTGTTTGGGGCCGGCCGAACTGCTCATGTTCACGTACAGCAAGAGGTTGCCCGTTGTGGACAGCGGGGCCCCGTAGGTGTGGAAGCGGGCCGAGTGGGCGCCCTGGCTGCTGACCGGGGCGTAAATCCCCATCAGCGGCGTTCCCCAGGAAGCTGCGGTGCCATCGTCGTCGCGGCGCCACGACTGGTCACCGGTCGAAGGAGAACTGCGCCAAGAGGCCCCCGGGCGGTCCTGAATGCCGCCGTCGTCCTGCCAGGTGCCTTCGAAGCCTTCTGCCAGGGGCAGGGAGGCGTAGGCTGCCGGGGCCGGCAGGGTGAGTAAGGTGCCTCGCAGGGGCAGGGACGTTTGGCCAGCGCCACCGCAAGCATTTCTCAAATCGAAATCGTAAAGCGTGGCGGGGCTCAGGCCGCTCACCGCCAGGGTGCCGGTGGTATCCGTCACCGTCGTGGACGGGCCGCCCCCGGTTGAGTACGAGAGGACGAGGCCGGTAGCGCCGGCAAGGGTGGCCCTGAATCCGGTCGGGCTGATGTTCGAAAACACCTTGTTGGCATCGGTGGGTGGGGGGCACAGGGCCGCCGGCACCGTCACGGCTTCCAGCATGTACCGAACCCGAGAGCTCAGGCCGTTGTCAGAAAATAGCGTGGGAGTGGTGGAAGAGCCCGAGTAAAAAGCGCCCGTGCGGCCCGGCCCGTCGGGCTGGGTGCCCAGCGGATAATACTGGACAACCGGGCCGGTCTGGTACGTCTGAACCAGCCCCACGAACACGGCACCTGCCGGGAGCGACACCAGGTGGAGAAGGGGCAGCGACACATAGGAGTTGAGTTCGCCCGCCGTCACCACGTGGTCGGCCGAGCGGGCCAGCACGCGGCCCGAAAGGGGCTCCATCACCACGCCGTACACGGTTTTGCCCACAGTGGTTTCGCTTGTGCCGCCGCCGTTCACCAGGTAGGCCCGCACGTGCGACACGCTGAGCGGCTCATCGTTGAGAAAGCGGGTGATAAACACATTGTTATGCGGCGCGGTGGAGGTGGGAGGCGCAAAGCCGCGGGAAGATTGTGCCGGGCCCGCATCGGCATAGGAATACGTGTCGGCGTTCACCACCTGCGTCACGGCCCGGGTGTTGTTGGTGTTGTTGCCGTCGGCCGGAATGCTCACCGTCACGGTGTTGGTGCCAGCGATGCTGGGCGCAAAGCTCGGGAAGGTCACGGTTGTACTGCTGCCGCCGGCGAGCGCGGCAATGGTTTGGGTAGTGTAGAAGGAATTGGCCCCCGTGATGGTAAGGGCAACCGTTACGGGGGCTTGGGTGCTCAGGCCCTGGTTGGTCACCACTGCCCGCACCCAGTGGGGCGCCCCTTGCGGAATAGGCAGCTGGGTGAGCGTCTGAACGGCATCCACCGACAGGTCGTTGGTGGGCGAAACCTGGGTGGCGCAAATCGTGAAAGCACCCGCAGTATCCGAAGAGTCGTAGCCCGACACGCAAACGTAATAATACGTGCTGGGCGTCAGGCGTTCCAGCACCAGCCGCGGCGCCTGGGTATTGTTCGTGGGCCCGGCCGCACAGCCGATGGCCGTGAATGGGCCGGCCGTGCCGCCCGTGCTGGAGAACACCCGCACCTGGCCCGCTGCGGTGCCCGTCACGGTGATGGCGGCCGCCGTGCTGCCGGGGCCAATGGAGTCGGTCGTGAACCGGAACCACACGTCTTTGGGGGCGACGGCGACGCCGCAGCCGGGGTTGGTGTAGCCCCACGTGGCGGCGGCCGTAGCGGTAGCGCCCACGTTGGTGGCGACGGTGGGAGTGCTGGTACTGGTGGCGTTCAGGAACAGGTAAATGGCCCGCGTTGGGTCGTCATTCACCGGAGCCTGCGCGCCGGCGACGAGTGGCAGCAACAAAACGGCCAACATCAGGCTGGCACGGCTGATTCGGTTTAGTAAAGCAACGCGCATAGTACAGTGAATAAAGAGTGAGAATGTGACGAACGGCGGCTCTTGCCGTCGAACTCCACAAAGCACGCCCCTTCTTCTCTATGGCACAATGACACGAAAGTGTTATACTATCCGAATTTTTTGCCTTAAGCGCGCCGCCGTAAGGCCAGAGCCAACAGTTCTCCTTTCGAATTGATGTGCAGCTTGCGGTACACTGCCCGGAGGTGGTTTTTCACCGTATCCACGGTAATGCCGAAGGCATCGGCAATGAGCTTGTAGCTGAGGCCTTCCTCCACGGCCGTCACGATTTCCTGCTCGCGCGGCGTGAGGCGGTCCTCGGCCGTGGCCGCCACCGCCACCGGCGGCTGCCGTCGAAACGCCTGTAGCACGTGCCGCGCCACCGCCGGCGACATGGGCGAGCCCCCCGCCGCCACTTCCAGCAAATGGGCTTTGATAACGGGCAGGGGCGTGTTTTTCACCAAGTAGCCCACCGCCCCGGCGCAAACGGCTTCAAACACCCGGGCCGCATCGGTAAACACGCTCAGCATGAGCACTTGCGCCTCCGGCAGTTTGGCCAGAATGAGCGGTAGCCCCTCAATGCCGGAACGGCCCGGCAGGCCAATGTCGGAGAGCACGAGGGCGGGCGGGGCGCCCAGCGTAGGGAGCTGCCGGAAAAAATCCTCCATCGAAACCGCCGTCAGCACGCACTCAAATTCGGGCTGAGCGCCCAGGTACTGGTGCAGCATTTCCCGAATGGGCGTTTGGTCTTCGATGATGGCCAGGGAGAGCCGAGTTTGCATGGGCCAAAAGTAGGCCCCGCCGCCGCACGGCGCCATGACACAAAAGGGGGAGACGCGGGCGGCGTAGAAGACGCAAAGCCCAAAAGCCGCCAAACGCGAAAAACCCGGAAAACGACCTTCACCAAGTGAGAAGCGGTTTTCCGGGTTTTAAAAGGGAGCCGATTATTGGACTCGAACCAACGACCTGCTCATTACGAATGAGCTGCTCTACCAACTGAGCTAAATCGGCTTGTTCCCGACCAACGGTTTTGGAAGGGGCTGCAAAGATAGGCACGGCGGCGGAAGCGGCGCAACCGTCGGCCCAGAAAAATTTAGCAACCCCGTCGCGCCCGCCGCGTTTGAAAAGCAACCTCTTATTCGCTGCTTATGAAACTGCTGCCTTCGCTCGCCGCCGGTTTTGCCGGGGCCCTTGCCCTCACTGCCCTTCACGAAACCGTGCGCCGCCTGCGCCCCGAAGACGCCCCGCGCATGGACGTGCTGGGCATGCGCGGCTTGCGCAAGCTGCTGGGCAAAGCCGATGCCCCCCAACCCGACGATGACACCCTCTTCAACCTGACCATGGCGGGCGATGTGCTTAGCAACGGCCTCTATTATACGTTAGTAGGCAGTGGGAAACACGCCGTGCGGCGCGGGCTGCTGCTGGGCGTGGCCGCCGGCGTGGGCGGCGTGGTGCTGCCCGGCCCACTGGGCCTGGGCGAAGCGCCCAGCAACCGCACCCCCCAAACCCAGGCCATGACCGTGGCCTGGTACATGGCCGGCGGGCTGGTGGCGGGCGCCGTGGCGCGGGCGTTGCGCCCGCGGCGTAAAGGGCGTCGCTAGGGCAAGGGATGCTGCTTTTGCTTAGGGTTTGGCGGGGCTTGCGCAAACATTATAGCGCCGCACCACGGCTTGCAGGTCGCGCGCGCGGTAGCGCTTGGCCCGCAGGTCGTCGGCCAGCGCGGGGCAGCCGGCAAAATAGGCAGCAGCATCGGCGGGGTAAGCCCACGAAGTGACTTCGAGCAGGCCCGGCTGTGCGCGCCGGTTGAGCAGCAGCGAAACGCCGGAGCCCGACTGGGCACTGGCCCGGTTAAGCGGGGGAAACGCGTTACGGTTGCTGGCGGACACCGCGCTCTGCTGCGGCGTTGCCAGCAGCGGATGAGCGACATTGCTAATGCGGGGCAACGATGCGGTCAGCACCGGGCTGCTGGCTGTGGCCGGGCGTGCTGCGTAGTAGTCGCGGCTGTAGTGGTAACGGTACATTTCGACCGGGCCGGCCACTAGCTGCCGCAAAAAAATAAGCTCGGTTTGGTGGCCAGCGGTTCCCAAATTCATCGGCAGGCTCACGTAGCGGGCCGTGTCCTGCTGGTGGATGTAGCCGTAGGCTTTGAGCTGGGTGGCATCGAGATGCAGGCGCTGATTTCCTCGCATGGGAATAAAATCGACGGCGCGCTGCTGGGTGGTGTTGTCGTGCAGGATGATACCGCCGCGCAGGCTGTCGAGGCCGACAGTCACGACGTAGCCCGGCGCGATGTTCTGGGCCCGCGCGGCGCCATTCGCCAAGAGTAGCAGCCCCAAAAAGAGGAGAGGAAATCGAGGGGGAAGGAACGAAGCGAGGGCCATCAGTTGTGTAGCGAAGGAAATCGACCCAAGCTAAGGAAAATCTGCGGGCTGCTCTCACCAAGGGGCCAGCTTGCTAAAATAAGCCGGCGGTTCGAGCGTCAGCAGGGGCGGGTTGTACCTTGCGGCCGCATTTACGTTTATGGATTCTATGCGTTTCTGGCTCATTTTCATTCTGATTTTCTTTGCGGTTCGTTACCTGCTGCCCATCGTGTTGCGGCTGGCGCTGAACAGCTTTGTGCGCAAGCAAATGCGCAACGGCGGCTTTGTGGTGCCGCCGCAAGCGCAGCGGCCCGGCCCGCCGCCCGCGCCCGGCCAGGTGCGCGTCGACTTCGTGCCGCCCGTGGCCAAGGCCACCGAGAAGCCGCACGATTTTAAAGGCGGCGAATACGTTGATTTTGAGGAAGTGAAGTAGGCGTTGTCGTTTGAGGAATAGACTTTTATAGAAACGGTCCTGCTGAGCGCAGCCGAAGTATCTCCACTGCCATACTAAAATCAATTAGTTGCGCGGTAGAGATGCTTCGGCTGCGCTCAGCAGGACCGTTTTTAATTGAGCCATTTACCAGGCGTAGAACCTTCGCGGGGTTCTGCTGTACCTTCGGGCACGTTTTTGTGTTCCCTCTAATTTGCCCTGATGGCTGCTGTTGTTTCTGCTTCTTCTGTTTCGTCCGCGCCGTGGTGGCAGCGGGCCTTGCCGCACGTGCTGGCGGTGATGTTTTTCGCGGCCTTGGCCTGCGTTTATTTCTCGCCCATCATGTTCGAGGGCAAGACGTTGGCCCAGCACGACATCACCCAGTTCCAGGGCGGTGCCCACGAGGCTCAGCAGTACGCCAAGGCCATGGGCAAAGAGGCGCTGTGGACGAACTCCATGTTTTCGGGCATGCCTACCTACCTCGTCAGCCTACACTTTCCGGGCGACTGGTCGGGCTATCTGCAAAAGGTGATGACCGTGGGGCTGCCCGCCGTGGTGGCCAACCTGTTTCTGGCGCTGCTCTGCGGCTACATCCTGCTGGTGGCGCTGGGCGTGCGGCCGCTGGTGGCGGTGGCGGGCGCCGTGGCGCTGGGCTTTTCGAGCTACAACCTCGCCATTCTGGCCGCCGGCCACAACACCAAGAGCCTGGCCCTGGCCTACGCGCCGCTGGTGCTGGGCGGCATTCTCGTCACGTACCGCCGCGATAAGTGGCTGGGCGCGGCCCTATTTGCCGTGGCCCTCACGCTGAACATCCACGTCAACCACCTGCAAATCACCTACTACCTGCTGCTGCTGGTGGCCATTTTTGCCGTTATCGAACTGGTTTCGGCGGCGCGCAACGGGCGCCTGCCCGATTTCGCTAAGCGTACGGCCCTGCTGGGGCTAGGCGCCGCGCTGGCGGTGGGCGTCAGCTTCGGCCGCCTCTACACCACGGCCGAGTACAGCAAGTACAGCAACCGCGGCCCCAGCGAGCTGAAAACGCCGGCCCCGGCCGCGCCCGGCGAAACCGCCGCGCCCAAAACCGAAGACGAAGGCTCGGGCGTCGACCGCGACTACGCTTTCCAGTACAGCTACGGTGTGGGCGAAACCATTACCCTGCTGATTCCCAACTTCTACGGCGGCGCCAGCGCTATGCCGCTCGGCACCGATTCGAACCTGGGCCGCGCCGGCCTGCCGGCTGAATACCTGGGCTCGATGCCAACCTACTGGGGCCAGCAGACCTACACGGCCGGCCCGGTGTACATGGGCGCGGTGGTGTGCTTCCTGTTCATTCTGGGCCTGTTTGTGGTGGAGAAGCGCACGCGCTACTGGCTGCTGGCCGGCACCATCTTGTCCATTCTGCTGGCCTGGGGCAAAAACTTCGAAACCTTTAACTACCTGATTTTCGACCTGCTGCCCGGCTACAACAAGTTCCGCGCTGTGAGCATGGCCCTTGTCATCGCGCAGCTGGCCATCCCCATTCTGGGCGCGCTGGCCCTGAGCCGCGTGTTTCGGGCCCGGGCTGTGGTGGTGCCAGATGCGCCCGTGCTGCCCGGCACCAAGCCGGTGCTGGCACCGGAATCGGCGGCTTTACTGCCCAAACTGCTCTATGCCGGCGCCATCACGGCGGGCATCTGCGTGCTGGCGTACCTGGCCAGCTTCAGCTTCGATTTTGCGGCCCCCATCGATGGCGACCTGACCAAGCAGGGCTTCACGCCGCAGCTGCTCGCGGCCCTGCGCGCCGACCGCGCCGACCTGCTCCGCAACGACGTGTGGCGCGGGCTGCTCTTCATTGGGGCGGCGCTGGGCGTGCTGTATTTCTACCTGAAAGGCAAGCTGACCATGGTGCCGGCCGCGCTGGTGATGGTGGCCCTGGTGCTGCTCGACTTGTGGGGCGTGGACAAGCGCTACCTCGGCGAGAATAAATTCCAGCGCGAAACCATCGCCGAGGAGTTCCAGCCCACGCCCGCCGACCAGCAGATTCTGCGTGATAACGACCTGAGCTACCGCGTGCTCAACCTGAGCAACCCCTTCAACGAAGCCCAGACTTCGTACTTCCACAAGAGCATCGGCGGCTACCACGGCGCCAAGCTGCGCCGCTACCAGGACCTGATTGAGCGCCAGATTTCGCCGCAGATGCAGCAGATTTTCGCCCAAAACAAGCCCGACGCCGCGCCGGTGCTCAACATGCTGAACACCCGCTACTTTATCACGCCGCCCTCGGAGAAGCAGCCGCAGCAGGTCATTCTGAACCCCGGCGCGCTGGGCAACGCCTGGTTTGTGAGCACCATCCGGCCCGTGAAGACGGCCGACGAGGAGATGGCCGCTCTCAATACCCTGAACCCGGGCGTGGAGGCCGCTGTGGACGTGAGCAAATTTCCGGACCTGAAGGCCACTTCCTTCGAAGCCGCCGGCTCCACCATCGCCCTCACCAACTACAGCCCCGACGAGCTGAAATACCGCTACAATGCCACTCACGCCGGCGTGGTGGTGTTCTCGGAAGTTTATTATGCCGACGGCTGGCAGGCCTACATCGACGGCAAGCCGGCCCCGCACTTCCGCGCCGACTACGTGCTGCGCGCCATGCAGGTGCCCGCCGGCGCCCACACCATCGACTTCAAGTTTGAGCCCAAGTCCTACGCCGTGGGCAATGCCGTGTCGCTGGCTTCCAGCATTGCGCTGCTGCTGGCCCTGGTAGGCGCGGGCGTGTACGTGGCCCGCCGCCGCACCGACCCCGCCGACCGCACCGACGTGGCGCCGATTGCCTAACGGCGCGTTCCTGTCGTAACACCTTGGGAAGGCCGGGCCAAAGTGCCCGGCCTTTCTTTTTGAACCCTCATGGAAAGCGGCGTATGAACGAGCTTTTGCAGGAAATCAACGAGCCGATTGCCGCCGCGCAAGGTGTGCGGCTGCTGCTGTGGCGCGATGATTTGGCGCACCCCGACCTGCCCGGCAACAAGGCCCGTAAGCTGAAATACAACTTATTGGCAGCACAGGAGCAGGGCCACCGCACGCTGCTCACCTTCGGCGGCGCTTACTCCAACCACCTGGCGGCGGTGGCCACGGCGGGCGGGCTGTGGGGCTTCCGTACTATTGGCCTGGTGCGGGGCGACGCGCCCCCGGCCGGCACCGCACCCAATCCCACGCTGGCCCGGGCCGCGGCCGATGGCATGGCCCTGCACTACCTCGACCGCAGCACCTACCGCCGCCGGGCCGAGCTGGAGTTTCTGGCCGAAGTGCAGGCGCGGTTTGGGCCGGCCTACGTGCTGCACGAGGGGGGCACCAACGCCCTGGCCCTGCCCGGCTGTGCCGAGTTGGTGAGTGAAATTCGAGCAGAAACGGCGTTTGATGCACTGGCCGTGGCGGTGGGCACGGGCGGCACCCTGGCCGGCCTGCTCACCGGCCTGCGCGGCCCGGAAGAGGCCATTGGCGTGGCGGCGCTGAAAAATGGGGGCTTCCTGCGCACCGAAATCGACGCGCTGACCCAGCAGGCCACCGGTGAAACCTTCCACAACTACTCGTTGAAAACCGACTACCATTTTGGCGGATACGCGAAATATTCGGCCGATTTGCTGGCCTTTATTCAGCAGTTTCGGCAGCAGCACGGGGTGCTGCTGGACCCCATTTATACCGGCAAGCTCCTCTTTGGCGTACTGGATTTGATTCGGCAGGGGCACTTCGCACGGGGGAGTAGGGTAGTGGCCATTCATACCGGCGGGCAGCAGGCCTGGGCCGGCTGGCAGCAGCGGTTTGGCGGGCCGGGACCTGATGAGGAATGAGGGCCGCCTGTCATCCTGAGCGCAGCGAAGGACCTTTTCACGTTTGAGCAATAGTTGTTCAGGCGTGAGAAGGTCCTTCGCTGCGCTCAGGATGACAGGCGGTTTCCGAAGCGCAGTTCCAGCTCCAGCGCGGCCAGCACGAACGCGACCGGCAGCACCGGCGCTAGAAAACGCACGTCCCAGTCATCAACGGTAAGCATGATGATGGCCGTTTGGAGCAGGAAAATAGCCGCCAGAAAGACGCGGGCCGGCCGCCAGACAGGGCCGCGCCGCCGCGCTGCCCGGGCCGCCAGCCAGTAGGCGGGCCAGAGCACCAGCACGCCCAGCACCCGGTGCGCCAGCGAATAGTGCGGCTTGAGGTAGCTGACGAAAACAAACAGCTTGCCCAGCATCAGTCGGCTTAGGTACAGCGGGTTGTGCACGGCGAAGTAGAGCACCCGCATAGCGGGGCCAGTGCCGGGCGGGGGCATAATGAGCGGCGCGGCCTGGTGCACGGCCCAAAGCTGGGAGCGGAAAATGAGTTCGCCGCGCTGGTAGGTATCCATGAGATAGTAGGTGGCGAGCTGGTGGTTGAGGGCCGCCCATAGCAGCGGCGCGAGCAACACCAGGCCCAGCAGGGCCGCCCGCCACGGCCGGCGGTCGGGGGCGCGGCGCAGGGCATCGAGGCCCGCCAATGCGGCCGCCAGCGCCACCAAAAAGCCGTTGGGCCGGGCCAGGGCCGTGAGGAGCAGCAGCATGAAAAACACCAGCCAACGACGCGGCCCGCCCGCCCGCAACCGGGTAAACGCCCCGAACGACAAAGCCACCAAGCTGATAAACAGCGACTCGGTGAGTAGAAAAACGTTGAACGGCTGGATGTCGGGCCAGGCGATGAAGAGAAACGTGGCCAGGGCTGCCGCGCCGCGCTTGCCGGCCGCTAGGCGTCGCGTGCCTTGGTACACCGCCCGCGTGGCCAGGGCCGAAACGGCCATCTGGCCCGCCACTATTCCCCACCAGCCCAGCCCCAGCCGCAGCCACAGGCTCTGGAAAAGCGGGTAGAGCACGTAGCGCAGGTTGTGGCCGGGCTCGAAGTAGAACCGCTCGGCAATGCCCGTGGCATAGGCCAGGTAGCGGCCGCTGTCGTTGGCAAAGTGCGGGCCGTGAAACTTGCGCAAATACACCAGCTGCACCAGCACCCACAGCGCCGCCAGCAGCGCCCGGTGGTGCGGCCCCAGGCGCCGGCCCAGCCAATGAAAAAACGAAAACACGCGCATTGCCCGCAAAGCTAGCCCGCCGCCTCGCCCAACGCGACCGTGCCAGGGCCGTACTTACCCTAATATGAATCTTATCCGACTTATTCGCCGCCTTCTGCCACTGCTGTTTTTGGTGGGGCTGGGGTGGTTTCTGTGGAAAAAAGTAGGCACTACGCTGGCCGGCCTCAACCCGCTGGCCAATGCCGAGCCGCGCATCACCGTGACGCACAACACGGTGCTCACGCAGGTGGAAGCCCTGGGCCGGCTGGAGTTGGTGCGCTACCGCTTCAAAGACGTGGTGGAGTACCGGCGCCGCACCTACCGGTTTCTGCCCGAGTCGAAGGTGGCCCTCGTCGTGGGTGGCGAGGCTGTGGGCTGCATCGATTTGCGCAAGCTCAAGCCCCAGGACGTGGTACTGGAAGGCGACTCCGTGGTGCGCGTGAGCCTGCCCGCGCCGGAGCTGTGTTCCTTCCAGATTAACCACAACCAAAGCCGCGTCTTCAACACCGAAAACGGCTTTTTTAAAGATGCGGAGCTCGTTGACGAAGGCTATAAGTACGCCGAAGCCCAGGTGCGCAACGCCGCCCTGCAGTCCGGCATCCTGGCCGAAACCCAGCGCAACGCCGAGCAGATTCTCGTGCCCATGCTGCGCACCCTCACCGGTCGCCGCGTGATACTCGGCCAGCAAATGGCGCTGCCCAAGGCCGGCCCGAAGCAGTAATTGTTGGAAAAAAAGAACGTCATGCTGAGCGCAGCCGAAGCATGACCGTGCTGGTTTTCTGGTCAGCCAATAACTTACTCGTCGTCCTCCGGCACCTTGCCCAGTTCGTCCAGCGCTATTTTTATCAGGTCCTGCTCGTAGCCTTTGCCGGTGAGGTACTGCGCGATTTTCATGCGGCGCACGCGCGGATTTTTCTCCTTTTCCTGCCGGTCTTTCTTCTCGGCGATGTCCACCAGGTTCTGGTAGTATTCTTCGCCGTCAATTTCCTTCATGCCGGATTTGATGCAGTACTCGCTGATGCCTTTCTGCTTGAGCTCCTGCATGATGCGGCGGCGGCCCCACTTCTTGTGGCGGTAGTGGCCGCGCACGAAGGCCTGGGCAAACCGCTCCTCGTCGAGCAGCTTTTCGCGGCTCAGGCGGATGATGATTTCGCCGGCTTCGTCCTCGTCGAGGCCGTAGGAGCGCAGCTTTTGCTCCACTTCCTTTTGGGTGCGCTCCTGGTAGGCGCAGAAGGCGGCAATTTTTTGCAGGGCCTCGCCGGGCGTGTATTGCTTGGGCGCTTTGTCGGAGCTTTTGAACATCTTTACAGCAATGGGTAGCGCGTATTAACCAATGCCCCGGCTACTTCGTTACCCTGCGGGACCGCAAATACGCCAAGCGGCGCGGAACGGCAGCGCCGGCCACAATTGTCGGGCGATATATTGGCCGCTGCCCGTCGGGCGTTGACCTTTGCCCATCCGTTCGCCTGCCATGCCCTTTCCTTCGATAATGCCCGAAAACCCCGCCGAGATTCCTGCTTCCGACCAAAGCCGCCCGCTGGCCCGGCGCCGTTTTCTGCGCTATTCGGGCGCGGGCCTGGCGGCCGGCGGCCTCTGGCTGGCCGGCTGCGCCAAAGACAAGGACGAAATTACCCCCTCCAGCCGGCTCGACGTGGGCAGTGGCGACACGGGCATTCTCAACTTTGCGTATGCCCTGGAGCAGCTCGAAGCCGCTTTTTACGCCCAGGTGGTGGCGGGGCCCTACTTTGCCGGCGCCAGCGCGGCGGAGAAGGACGTGCTGCGCGACCTGCGCGACCACGAAGCTATTCATGCTGCCTTTTTCAAAAACCTGTTGGGCAGCAATGCTATTCGGGACCTGACGCCGGACTTCAGCAACATCGACTTTGCGCAGCGCACCACCGCCCAAAGCGCCAGCCGGCTGGGCGTGCTGAACGCCGCCCGGGCCTTTGAAGACCTGGGGGTGGCGGCCTACAACGGCGTCGGGCGCTACATCGTCCGCAACGACTACCTGCTGCTGGCCGGCAAAATCGTGTCGGTGGAGGCCCGGCACGCGGCCATCATTCGCGAGCTGATTACGGCCAACACCTTCGTGGCCAGCGACGTGGTGGACACCACCAACAATGGCCTGGAAAAATCGAAGAGGCCGCAGGATGTGCTCACCATTGCCAATACCTTCCTGGCCGAAGGCTCCAAGCTGAGCGCCCTCAATTTCAAATAGCGCCCGCCCGGCTGCCGCTGCCCATTTCACTGCCTCATGGATTTATTTCAACTTATCGACGACATCGCCCAGGCCGACCCGGAGGTGTACGCCCGGTTCGACTCGCGGCGGGCCACGTTCCGGCACTTCCTGGGCTTTGGCCGGAAGTTCTCGGCCGCCGCCTTGCCGGTGGTGCTGAGCACGCTTTTCACCAAGGTCTACGGCCAGACGACGACGCTTCCCCAAGCCGTTAAAGACGTCCTCAACCTGGCTTTGCAGCTCGAATACCTGGAATTTTACTTCTACGACACGGCCCTGAACTCGCCGGCGCTGATGCTGAGTTCGGACGAAAACAAGTCGCTCACCACCATTCGCAACGACGAACAGCTGCACATCAATACGTTGCGCACCGCCTTGGGCACTGCCGCTTCCACGCTCACCCGAAACAATTTCGATTACACGGGCTCGCAGGGCCAGACCCGGGCGGCGCTGTTTGCCGGCCTGGGTGCGCCCACCACGGGCTTATTTACGGACAGAACGGCCTTTTTCACGGTGGCCCAGCTGCTGGAAGACACGGGCGTGCGCGCCTACAAAGGCGCCGTGCCCAGCCTGAATATCGGCACCACCCAGGACGCTGTGAAGGACCTGCTGGAGGTGGCGCTCAACATTCATTCCGTCGAAGCCCGGCACGCGGCGCGCATTCGTTCCCTCCGCCGCGGCGGCGTGCAAAGCATCACCGCGCCCAAAAGCTGGATTACGCCCGACGAAACCACCAACGCCCTGGCCCTGCCCAACAACGCCGTGCCGAACACCCCTGCTACCGTGAGCCCCTACCTGGCCGGCAGCCCCGCCGCCACTTTCCCGGCCGAAAGCAACGTGCTGCAAGGCCCCGCCGCGCGCAACGTGCAAACGCTGACCACCGGCGTATCGGGCACGGCCGGCGCCGAAGCGTTTGACGAACCCCTCGACGCGCCCACGGCGAAGGCCATTGCCAAGAATTTCGTGACCACGCCGTCGTTGTTCTTCAACTAAGCCCGCCGCCGCGCCGATTTTATTTGGCCCTCTGGCAACCTCTGTGGCGCGGCTGGCATCAGCAGAAAGAGGGCGTAACTTGGCCTGACCTTCTTTTTCTGCTGGTTGCTGCTATATGTTTCCAAATTTTCCGCGTCTGTTTGCGTTTGTCTTCCTGCTGAGTGTGCTGCCCATCTGCGGCCGCGCCGGCGTCATCAAGGGCACGGTGAGCGGGACCGGTGGGCAGGGGCTGGCGTTTGCCAACGTGGCCGTGCGCGGCTCGGCCACCAGCACCGGCGCCAACGAGCAGGGCCAGTACCAGTTGCGCCTGCCGGCGGGCGCCTACGAGCTGGTGTTTCAGTACGTGGGCTACCGGCCGCAGGTGCAGCCGGTGCGCGTGCCGGGCGGCGACTCGCTGCTGACCGTGAACGTGGCCCTGCAGGCCGAGGCCTACAACCTGGGCGAGGTGCTGGTGAAGTCCTCCGACCGCGACCCGGCCTACGCCATCATTCAGCAGGCGCAGCAGTGGCGGGCCTACTACCGCCGCGAGGTAGCCGCCTACCGGGCCCGCATCTACATCAAAAGCCTGGGCCGGATTGACGATACGCCCGCCAAAATCATGGGCCTGTTCAAGCTGGGGCCGGACATTAAAAAGGGCATTTTTTACCTCTCCGAAAGCCTGTCCGACATCAGCTTCACGCAGCCCAACGTGGTGAAGGAGCGTATGATATCGAGCCGGGTGAGCGGCGACTCGCGCGGGCTGAGCTTCAACCGGGCCAGTGCGGGCCGCAACCTGGGCTTCTACGAAAACCTGATAAAGCCGGCGTTTTCGGAGCGCGGGTTTGTGTCGCCCATTGCCAGCAACGCCATGTTGTTTTACAAGTACGAACTGGTGGGCAGCACCCCGCAGGGCGGCGTGGTGGTGCACAAAATCCGGGTGATTCCGCGCCGCCGGACGGACCCGGTTTTCTCGGGCTACATCTACATCGTGGAAGGCTCGTGGCGCATTCATTCCGTCGATTTGAACCTCGACAAAGACGCGCAGATTGACTACGTCGACAACCTGAACATTGCCCAGCAGTATGCCCCCGCGCCCGGCAACCCCAACGTGTGGCTTATTCAGTCGCAGCAAGTGCGGGCCAGCTTGTCGGGGCTGGGCTTCAAAGGGTCGGGCTACATCAATGCCGTGCTTTCCAACTACGCCAGCGTGGTGCCCACCTACCCCGCGCCGCCCGAGCCCAAAGCCGCGCCGCCCGTGGTGGCCGAGGCCAAGCCCGAGGCGCCCGTGGGCCAGGAAACCGCCGCCCAAATCCGCAAGCGCAAGCCCGACCTCAGCGGCCTCAACCGGCAGGTGCGCAAGCAGGTGAAGCAGGCCCGGCGCGACTCGGTGAAGAACGACCCCTTCGCCAGCATGGGCCGCGGCGAGGTGCAGCGCATCGAGAAAGGTGCCAACGAACGGGATTCGGCCTACTGGGACGCCGTGCGCCCCGTGCCGCTCACGCTGGAGGAGAAGAAAGATTACCACGTGAAGGACAGCACGGAGGTCATCCGCAACTCGCGCCCCTACCAGGATTCGCTCGATAAAAAGCGCAACGAGTTCGAGCCGATGGGCTTGCTGATGGGCGGCTACACCCACCAGAATACGTTCCGGAAGGAGTCGGTGCGGGTGCTGCCGGTGGCCCAGATTATCCAGTACAATACCGTGGAGGGTGTGGTGCTCAACGCGCAGGCCATTTTCCACCGGTATACCGAAGACAAGCGCTTCTTCACCATCACGCCCACGTTGCGCTACGGCTTCAGCAGCGAGCAGCTCAATCCCAGCCTGAGCCTCAACTGGCAACTGCACCCTGTCAAGCTCAAGCAGATTGGGCTGGTGGCGGGCCGTACTATCGAAAACTTCGACAAGAACTCGCAGGTCACGCCGCTCATCAACACGGTTTACACGCTGTTCGACAACCGCAACTACGCCAAGCTCTACCGCCGCGACGGCGCCGAGTTCACCTACCTCACCGAGCCGGTGAATGGCCTTACGATGCGCGCCACCGCCGGCTACTTCGACCGCCACGAGCTCTACAACACCACCGACCGCCTTATCCACGACGTGCCCGGCCGCGCCTTCACCTCCAACCGCCCGGTGAGCGACGAGCTGCCCGATACCGGCTTCGGCCGCAGCCGCATTCTCACGGTGGGCCTGTCGGTGGATTATCGGCCCGGCACCCGCTACATCAACCGGCCCGATGGCAAGTTCAACCTCGGCTCGAAGTGGCCTACCTTCAACGTGCAGGGCCGCCTGGCGGTGCCCGACGTGCTGGGCGCCGACGTGCGCTACCTGCTGCTGCAAGCCGGCGTGCGCGACAACTTCTCGCTGGGCCTGCTGGGCAGCAGCAGCTTCCGCGTGAATGTGGGCGGCTTCGTGGGCCGGCAGCAGGGCATGACGTTCATCGACTACCGCCACTTCTCCGGCAACCAAACCCTGCTCGCCGGCAACTTCACCAATTTCCAACTGCTCGACTACTACCGCTTCAGCACCAACAACGCCTACCTCGAAGCCCACTACGACCACCACTTCAACGGCTTCTTCCTCAACTACGTGCCCCTGCTGCGCAAGCTGAAATGGCAGGAAGTGGCCTCGCTCAACTACCTGAAAACTGCCCAGGCTGGCCACTACGTGGAGGTAGGCGTGGGCATCGAACACATTATCAAAGTGCTGCGCGTCGACTTTTACACAGCCCTGCAAAGCGGCCAAAAGCTGGGCACCGGCTTCCGGATTGGGATGGGCTTTTAGTACGTAAGTGCTTCAACGAATTCTTGCAACGCAAAACGCCCTCCGAAACATCGTTTCGGAGGGCGTTTTTCTTTTAGTTCACCAACTGCTGCTAGCGGCTCACGGCAACTGGCTTGTTTTTGCGCAGGCGCTTCAGGGCGTAGGCCGCACCAGCGGCCAGCAGCAGCGACGCGCCGCCATCGACGGGCACATCGGTGGTAGCGGCGGGCGTGCCGGGGGCGGGGCCGCCGGTGCTAGGGCCCTGGGCCAGCACCGGGGTCAGGCTACCCGCCAGCAGGCATACGCCGGCCGCGGCAACAAAAAGGCGAAAAGTTGGAACAATGATTTTCATAACGAGGAAAGAAAATTCGTTGGAAATGAGAAGTGGCACCGGTTAAACCCCGGCGGCCCAATGGCCGCCGGGATTGGCCGTTGAACCAGTTATTCAACTACAAGGCGCTTGGCTACCAGGCCGGAAGCCGTGCGGGCCAGCACCGAGTACACGCCCGGCGTCAGGCCGGCGAGGGGCAGCTCCAGCGTCTCGTTGGCGCCCGCGGCCAGCGTGCGGGTGAGCACCGCGCGGCCTACGTTGTCAACTACCGTCACGCTGGTGGCTTGCTGGCCGCGCAGGGCTACCGGCAGTAGCAGCGTGGCTGAGCCGTGGGCCGGGTTCGGGAATACCGAGGCGAGCTTGGCCAATGCGGCGGGTGCCGTGGCCAGCACGCGGTTCTGGGTGCTGAACACCACCGCGTAGCGACCACCGGCCGCGCCATTGGCTGCCAAATTCAGCGTCACCGTTGGCGTGGTGGCCAGGTCGGTGTAGGCACCGGTCAGGGCGTCGCGCAGGTAGGCGTGGTAGTTGGCGGGCAGGTTGACCAGGTTGTCTACCGCCAGCGTGTAGGTGCCGGCGGTGGCCGCGGCCACTTGCAGCGGCACGGCTACTTCGGTACCGGTCAGGGCCGGCTGGCCGTTAATGGCCAGGGCTTCGGCACCGGCTTCGGTGGCTAGCAGCAGGCCGTTGGTAGCCGGCAGGTAGTGGGCATCAAGGCCGGCATCGAAGCCGGCCGTGGCGCCTTGCTCAAAGTACACCACCGCTTGGTTGGCTGTGGTGGCATTGCGCAGGGTGAGTGTCAGTTCGGGGCGGGTGCCAGCGGTGCGCTGGAAGGGCGTGTTGTCGGGGGCGTTGAGGCGGGCGGCGTTGGTGAAGTTCACAGCACCGGTCTGGCCCGCTGCCACCCGCACAAAGAAGCCTTGCGCCACTGGCAGCACGTTGGTGCCGGTGTTGGTGCTGGCGCCGTTCACGTAGCTGGAGTAGCTGCCCGTGTACTGGCCGCTGCTTTTGAATACGTACAGCGCGCTTTCCATCCCTGTCGAGGCAGCCAGCACGGTGTTGTAGTCAATAGCGCCGGGGTAGGGGTTGCCCAGCAAATGGTAGCCGGCCGTGGCCTGCGCGCCCCGTGTCAGGCCGGTACGCGAGTAATTGTTGTTGTTGAGCGTACCCGTGAAGTCAACCAGTGCCGAAGCATTGATATTCACCGTATAGCCGCGGCCTGTCTCGATAGCATCAGTGGTGGCAGCGGGCGACTGGAACCCTTTGTCGAACTCGGGCGACGTGTTGGCCAGGCCTAGACGCGCCTGGTCGTAGGTGTAAATGTTGGGGAAGGGCGTCACCAGCGGCGGCGTGGCGCTGCTGTTGTAGGCTGAGTTCACCACCGGCGTGAAGCCCGAAGTGGCGAAGTCGGCCACCGTGTTGCCGTTCACCGGCGAGCTGTAGTGGCGGTAGCCCGGGCCCGCGTTCAGGTTGGGCATGATGTAGCGTTGCACCGTGGCCGGGCCGGATACGGTTCCAGTGCCGTTGTTCACCACGTAGGCGGTGCCCGTGGCGTCCGAAAGCAGCGTCAGCGTCTGGCTGGTGGTGGTGAAGGTGCCGTTCAGCACCAGGCCGCGCCGGATGGACACCGGGCCGCCAATGGAAGCGCCCGCCGCACCCACCGTCAGGTTGGGGAAGGTGGTAAGCGTGCCGCTGATGGTCTGGGCAGCCGCGCCGGCCAGCGTGATACGGCCGGTCACGTTCGCGCCCGTCGAGGTGACGGTAGCCGAGTTGTTCACGATGTTGCCGCTCACGCTCAGCACCGAGCCATCGGCCAGGGTGAGGATAGCGCCGGTGTTCAGCGTCACACCGTTGGCTAGCTGGTTGCCGTTCACCACGGGGTCGTTGGTCACGTCCGGAATGGTCACATTGTCGGTGGCGGTGGGAACCTGGGCGGGGTTCCAGTTGCCAGCTGTGCCCCAGTCGGTGCTCACGGCGCCGGTCCAGGTCAGGCCCGCCGCAATGACGGGGCCCGGCGTGAGGAAGGCGGCCAAAGCCGTCAGGTTGCTGCCGTTGCCGATGCGCGTACCGGCCGAGGCCGCACCCGTCGTCAGGTCGATGGTGTAGAGGTTGTCCGCAGTCGTGCCCGTGGGCGCGGCCACAATGAAGCCCGTGTTGGTGGGGCTGGCGGCGTTGCTGATATCGGAGTAGATGTCGAAATCAACCCCCGGCCCGACGTTGATGCCCGAGCTGGTGCCCACGTTGCGGAAGGTGCCGGCATTGGCGGCGTTGGTGCCGGCCGGTGCGCCGGTGGCCACGGTGGCGCGCGTCAGCACGTTGGCCGTCTGGTCGTAGCCATAAAGCGTGGTGCCGGTGTTGCCGTTGTTGTCGTTGTTGGTGTAGGCCGCGCCCGAAATGGCGGGGGCCGTGCCGTTGTCGGGGTTCGTCAGGTTGGTGTCCACAATGAACGAGCCATCGGCCGGGTTCATACGCAGGTTGGCCTGGTTGCTGGCCGAGGTGATGCGAATGCGGTCCACGGTCGGGTTGAAGTCAAACCCGATGGCCGAGGCTGCCGTGCCCAGCGACAAAGTCTGGAGCCCAAGTACACCCACCGCCGTGAGGGCCCCAGTGGTAATATTCAACGAATAGAGCTGGCCCTGTTGCGTAGCGGCATTGTAGCCCAGCGCGAACAACGAGCCGTCCAGCGGCCGGAAATCGGCCCCGGCCAGTACCTGCGAGCCATCGGCCGGCAGGCCCGTAATGTTCACCGCCGTGCGGATAACGCCGGGGTTACCCGAATCAAACGAAATGAGGTTGCCGCTGGCCACCGCGTATAGCAGCTGGCCGGTGAGGGCCGCCGTTGCATTCGGTGTCGAGTTCGGCGCGAGCAGAATGGAGATGTCGCGCACCGAAGTAGCCCCGCCAATCGGGCCCAAATCGGTGGCCACCTGCGCGGCAGTATTGGTAGCACTAAGGGCATTGAGGCTGTAGAAACGACTGTTCACCTGCCCGTTGGGCACGGCCGCCAGATACGGCGTGTCGCTCGTGCCGTCGAAGTACACGTCCAAATCATTCACCGCGCCAATGGCGCCGCCCACACCCGCGCCGTTCACGCCGGTGAGCAGGCGCGAGTTGGTGAGGGTGCCATTGTTCGGCGGGTTCTGGAACGAGACGGTGCCCAGCACATGGTCGAGCACGTAGAGGCCCGTGGCCGCTGAGCCCACGAAGGAGTTGGTGTAGGCGCCCGAGCCCACGTTGGGGTTCTGGCCCGCGTTGGGGTCGCCGGCGGCATAGGCCAGCGTGCCGTCCACGAAGGCAATGGCGCCGTTGTTGGGGTTGAGGCGGTAGTTGGCGTCGTTGGCGCTCACCACCCGGATGCGGTCCACGGTGGGGTTGAAATCGAAGCCGATGGCCGTGAGGTCGGTGCCCAGGGCCAGGTCGATATCCGTGGTGCCCACGGCCGTCGCCACGCCGGTGGTCCGGTCGATGGTGTAGAGCCGGTCGTTGGCGCCGGAAGTCGGGTCGTAGCCCAGGCCAAACAGCTGGCCGGTGTTGGGGCGGAAGTCAGTGCCCACCAGCGTTTGATTGGTCGGCAGGCCGGTGATGGCCACCAGCGAGCGAATGACGGATGGGTTCTGGGTGTCGAAGCTGATGAGGTTGTTGTTGGTCGTCACGGCGTAGGCCAGCTGGCCCGTCAGGGCCGGCACCGAGCGTGGCGCAATGGCCGCCGCGATGTCGCGCACTTCCACTCCCGATATGGCTGGAACCACGTTGGCCGCGCCCACGCTGGTAGCCGCGCCCGTGGCCAGGTTGAGATTGTAGAAATTGCTGCTACCCCCGGCCGTTACTTCAATCAGATAGGCCGACTGCGCGCCAGTGCTGGGGTTGGTGTAGATATCAACATCAATGGCGCGCGGCGTGCCAAAGCCCGCCCCGTTGAACGTAATGGGCACCGGGGCTATGGGCGGCGTGCCGCCGCCGAGTGTGCCGTTGTTCGGCGGGTTTTGCTGGGCTAGCAGGCCAGCGGTTTCGTCAATGTCGTAGAGCACCGTGGTCGACGCTCCGAATGCCGAATTGGTGTAGGCGGCGGCCCCAATGTTGGGGTCGGCCGGGGTGCCCGACGCGTAGGCCAGCACACCATCATTGATAATGGCAATGGCCCCGGTGCCGTCCGGCGTGGGGTTCAGGCGGTAGTTATTGGTATTAGTACCGGTGGGATTGTAGCTGCTCACCACCCGAATGCGGTCCACGGTTGGGTTGAAATCGAAACCAATGCGGTCCGTCGCGCCACCCAGTTCCAAGCGGAAAGCATTGCCCACCGGCGTAGCGACGCCACTCGTGGGGTTCAGCGTATAAAGTCGGGAATTGTTGCCGGATAGCGTAGCATCGTAGCCCAGCACAAACAACTCGCCCGTGGCCGGACGCGAGTCCATACCCACTAGGATTTGGCCCGGCGTTACGCCGGTTATCGGTGTAGAACTGGTGATGGTGCCCGTAGCCACGTTGAGGCTGCCGATAAGCTGGGTACCCACCGGATAGACAGTGGCGGTGGAAGCGTAGCCAAGGCCGTAAACCGTTTGGGCCTGCACGGCGGCCGGGGCAGCCAGCGCCAGCGCGAAGCCCGCCGCAGTGCCCATTAAACGACGAAACCGCCGGCTCGCGGCCCGCGGTGAAAGTAGGGGTGTGGACATGAAAGAAAGGGGTAAGAGTGAAACGATATGAAAGGCAAATACCCGGACCAATCAGACCAGTCCGTGCATTCCTTACGTAGCTCTCCCACCAAATAGATTGGGACCCCTATCGTTTTAATCTTAAATTAATTCTGAGTAATAATCTCCGCTTCAGAAAGCCCCCTAGCGGTTCTTCACGGCCCGCATCAGGTTGGCCAGTGCCGCTGCCGGGTAGGCCTTGCCGCGCGACACCACGGCGTCAATCTGCTTGATGTTGTCGATATTTTCGAGCGGATTGGCGGTGAGCAGCACCAGGTCGGCGTCGCGGCCCACGGCGATGGCGGCGGTGCGCTCGGCCACGCCCATAAACTTTGCGCCATTCACGGTGGCGGCTTGCAGAGCCTGCAGCGGCGTGAGCCCCGCCCGCACCAGCAGAATCACTTCCTCCTGCAGCGAGGCCCCGGGGTAAATGAAGGAGTTAAATGGCCCGCTATCCGAGCCGGCCAGAATGCTGACGCCGGCGGCCTGCATTTGCGGCACCAGCCCCATGAATTTGGTTTCGAGCTTCTTGCTGAACTCGCGGGCCGCTAGCGGCTGCTGCCGGGCACTGGCCAGCCGGCGTGCGTAGGTGGCCTGAATTTTGGGGTCAATGTAGGCGCGCAGGGTGTCGCGGGTGTGGTCGTGGTCGGGCAACTCGGCCAGGGTTTGGCCGATGTAGAGCGTGGGCACGGCCGCCGTGTGGCGCTTAGCCATCAGCTTGAAAATGCGGCTGGCCGCGGCCGGGCTGTAGGTGTCATACACGGCCGGCAGCATCGCAAAAAGGCCCAGCGGCTTGGGCGTTTTCAGGCTGGCGCGCACCAGCGCCGTCAGGCTGTCTTCCTTGCCGGAGCAGGCCTTGAACACGTAGTAGAGGTGCTCGGTGGCGTCGAGGCCGCGCTTCACGGCGTCGCTCAGCTTCACGGAGTAGGGCATGTGGCCGGTGGTTTTCAGCCCGCGCCGCTGCGCCTGCGCAATGGTGTTCAGATAGGTTTCGCCCGAAATTTTGCTGTCGTAAATCTTTACGTAGTCCACCTTCAACCGCTGCAGCGAGTCCAGCGCCCGGCCAATCTGGGCCGGCGTTTCCACCTCCAGCGAACCGGGCCAGTAGGCGCCGGGCCCGTCAATCTTGGGCCCCGAGGTGAAGATGCGCGGGCCGGCGTATTTGCCGGCGTCCATGTCGGCCCGCCACTGCAGCACGCTGGGCGTCAGGTCGCCTCCGCAGTCGCGCACCGTGGTGATGCCGTGGGCCAGATACAGCGTGAGGCTCTTCTTGTTGGCCGCCGCCAGGCTGTCGCCGCCCCGGAAATGCACGTGCATGTCCCACAAGCCCGGGATGAGGTAGCGGCCGTTGCCGTTCACGTACTGCTTGGCGGCGTAGCTGTCCTTGTCGGCCGGCTGCACTTCCACAATCTTGCCCCGCGAAATGGCCACCACCTGGTTGGGCTGCAACTGCCCCGTGGCCACGTCGATGATGGTGACGTGGTTGATAACCACGTCGTAAATCGGCAGCTTGGTGGGGCGGCGGGCGCAGCCCGCCAGCAAGGCCGCCAAACTCAGGCCAAGCAGAACTCGATTAACATGCATGCGGGAAGCGGCAAACGGCCGGCGGCAAAGTTAGGCCGGCAGCCGCACCGTAAACTCGGTGAATTCGCCTTCCCGCGTTTCCACCGTCAGCGTGCCGCCGTGGCCTTTGACGATGATGTCGTGGCTCAATGACAAGCCCAGGCCCGTGCCCTCGCCCATGGGCTTGGTGGTGAAAAAGGGCTGAAACACCTGCCCGGCCACTTCCTCCGACATCCCAATGCCGTTGTCGCGCACCCGAATTTCGACCCCGCCCGCCGTCCGGGTAGTTTGCACACTTAGCATTGGCTGGTAGCCGGGGTCGATTTCTTGGCGACGGCGAACCGCATACAAGGCATTGGTAAACAAGTTCAGGAAGGCGCGGCCCAGCTCCTGGGGCACAACCGCAACAAGCGCTAGGTTGGGGGCAAAATGGGTGTCGAGCTGCACCGGCACGGCCCCGGCCGGCGTGGGCGCCGCCTGGGTGGCCAGGCGCAGGTTGTCGGCCAGCAGGGTGTTGAGGTCGGTGGGTTCGAGGGGGCTGGTGCCGGTGCGGGCGTGGGCCAGCATGTTGGTGATGATGGACGAAGCCCGCTGCCCGTGCTGGCTGATTTCGCGCAGGTTCTGCTTCAGGCCGGCCATTATTTTTTGCTCCAGGCCGGTGGGCTGGTCGGCACCGGGCCGCGTGGCGTCTTGTTCGAGCAGAGCCTCGCTCACGGCCGCAAAATTGCGCATGAAGGCCAGCGGGTTTTGCAGCTCGTGGGCAATGCCGGCCGACAGTTCGCCCACAAAGGACCATTTCTCGGCCGCCACCAGCTGGGCCTGCATGGTGCGCAGCTCCGTCAGGGCCTCGTCGAGGGCATTGCGCTGGGCTTCAATTTGGGCGTTGCGCTCGTTGAGGAGCTGGTTGGCGCGGCGCTGCTGGCGGTTGGTGCGGGCCAGCAGCAGGGCAATCAGCAGGATGAACACCAGTGCCGCCAGCAACCCCAGGCGCTGGTAGTTAGCGGTTTGTAGCTTGTGCTCGGCCCGATGCTGCAACTGCCGCTGCTGTTCATTAAAGGCCAGCAACTGCAGCTGCTGGAACTTATCGGGGCCAAACAGGCTGTCGTGTGCCACCACGGCCAAGGCCTGGTAGCGAAAGGCGCTGTCCGGGCTGTGCCGGCTTTGGTGCAGGCGCGCCAGTAGGTTGGCCGCATCCAGCACCGTGATGCGGTACGACACTCGCTGGGCATTTTGCAGCGCCTGCCGGGCGTAGCGCAGGCTCGAATCGGGCTGGTGCAGCGTGTGGTAAAGGTCGGCCATGCGGTATTGCGCCATCGAGCGGTTGCGCAGGTCATTGGTCAGGTTGGTTTCGCGCAGGGCACGCCGGTAGTAGTCGAACGCCTCCGGGTAGTGCCCCAGCCGGGCTTGTAGCCGGCCCATGTTGCGCAACGCCAGCGCCTGCGCCAGCCGTGGCCGCGGGTTTCGGGCAATGAGCTTCCGGGCCTGGCGCTGGCGCAGCAGCGCCGAGTCCAGCACGTTCAGCCGCTCGTAGCAGCTCCCCATGTTGGTGAAGCTGCCCGCCACCCAGGCCGGCTGGTTGATGCGCTGAAAAAGGGCCTGCGACTTCTCATAGTAGCGGATGGCCGACCGGTACTGGCGCAAATCGAAGCTGATATTACCCAGGGCGTTCAGGCTGGCCGCCTCGCCCTCCAGGTCGTGGGTTTCGCGGCCAATTTGCAGGGCAATCAGTTGGTTGGCAAACGCTTTGGGCAATTCGCCGCGCTCGCGTAGCACAATGCCAATCATGCCCTGCGCCCGGCCCCGGCCCTTGTCGAACCCAAACTCCCGCGCCAACCGCCAGGCGTGCTGCGCCAATGCAATAGTCGTATCGGGCTGCGAAGCCCGAAAACTGTAGGCCAGCCTGAGCAAGGCCAGCACCCGGGTCGAATCGGCCGGGGTGTGCGCGTAGGCGCGGCGCAGGCTGTCGGTGGCCGGAGTTTGGGCCGCCGCGGGCCGCAGCAGCCCCGCCACCAGCAAACTGCATAGGCAAAGCCGCCTGGCAGCCTGTGGTAGGGAATGGGAAGTGCGGATAAAGGAGAAGATAAAAGAATCAGCTAGTTGGCGTAGGAAAACCGTTGCGCATGCCGAGTGTTTTCGGCGAAGGAAGCCACCAATAAGCAGCCGGGGATGTAACACCGCGCCATCTCACCAGATTCAAAAAGCCGCTCCAATTTCTCAGAGCGGCTTTTCCGGGGTTTATTAGTGGCTACGGCCTCTATCCTACAGCGGTTTTTTGCGCTCAGCCTGGAATTTCTTCAGCTGCGGGTCCACCACCTTTTTGTCGCCCACCACCACAATGGTCATGGCCTCGGGGCGCACGTATTTGCGGGCGGCCTCGCTCACCTGCTGCGGCGTCACGGCGTTGATGTTTTTCACCTGCTCGGTGAGAAAGCTTTCGGGCAGGCCGTGCAGGTCGAGGTTGTTGAGTTGGCCGATGATGCCGTCGGGCGTGGAGTTGCGCAGCACAAACAGGCCGCTTTCGTAGTTCTGAATACCGCGCAATTCGTCGGCCGAAGGCGCAGTTTTCTGCAGGCGCTCCACTTCGTTCATGATTTCACGGAGTGAGTTGCCGGTGTCGCCGGTGGTCACGTCGGCGGTTTCGGTCCAGGTGGCGGTGCGGTAGTGCGTGCCGATGGAGCTGTAGGGCGAATACGTGTAGCCCTTGTCCTCTCGGATGTTGCGCGTGATGCGCGAGCCAAACGAGCCGCCGAGCAGCGAGTTCATCACCCGCTGCCGAATGTAATCGGGGCTGCTGGGGTCCACCACCGGCAGGCCCACCACAATGGTCGACTGCGGCGCGCCGGGCCGGTCCTGGGTCAGCAAGTCGCCCTTGGTCAGCGGCTTGGCAATGTCAATCTTCGGCGCCGGGCCCTGCGGGAAGCCCGCCCAGGCCGTGCTGATGGCCTGGTGCAAAGCCGGTGCATCAAACTTGCCCGCCACGTACACGCTGGTGCGCTGGGCGCCGAACTGGTTTTTGTAAAAATTCTGCACCTGCTCCAGCGTCAGCGCATCAATCTGCGCATCCGTTGGCAAGTCGCGCCCATAAGGATGGTCGCCATAAATGGCGTGCGAGAACTTCATGCGAGCCTGCACGCTGGGCTGCGCGCGCGACAGCGCCGTCTGCCGCTTTAAATCGCTTTTTAGGCGCGCCAGCTCCGAGGCCGGCAGGGCCGGGTGCTGCACCACATCGGCCATGAGGGTGGCCAGCTCCGGCGCGTATTCGCTCAGGCACGACGCCCAGAGTGTGGTTTGGTCGAGGCCCACCGAAATGTAAAGGGAGCCGCCCATGCGGGCCACCCGCTCGGCCAGCTGCGTGGCCGTCATGCTGGCCGTGCCTTCCTGCATGAGCTTGCCCAGCAGGTCGGCCACCGATTCTTCGCCGGCCGCTTCGTGCACGTTGCCGGCCTGAATGGCCACCATCATGCTCACCTTGGGCACCTGGCCGAAGGGCACCAGCCGCGCCTTCAGGCCATTATCGAGGGTAAAGTCTTCCTTTGCCGGCAGGGCAAAATCGCGGGGTTTGCCGCCTTCGGGCGGGGCCTGTTTGGGGGCGGCGGGCGTTTGGGCGGCGGCCACAGCCTTGGCGACGCCAGCCGCACGGGTGGCGGGCTTAGCGGCAGGTTTGGTTTTGGCCGGGGCCTTTTGAGCGTGGGCGCCGGTAGCGGTTAAGAGGGCGGCACTGAGCAACCCGAAAACTAGCTTCTTCATGATGAAAGTAGGAGGGAAGGCTAGCTCTTGGCCAGCGGGTTGACGGTGATGATGGTGCGGTTGGTGGGCCGCAGGTACTCGCGGATGGTCTTTTGCATCAACTCCGGCGTCACCTTGCGGAACTCGCCTTCGAGTCGGTTGATGCGGCCGGGGTCGTTATCGAACATCGCAAACGAGGCCAGCAAATCGGCCCGCCCGAAGTTGTCGGACCCGCTCACCTGGTCGTAGAAGGCGGAGCGGATTTTCACCAGCGCCAAATCCAGCGTGGCCTGGTCAATGCCCTTGCTGCTGAGCTTGTTGATTTCCTGGTCGAGCACGCGCACCACCGAATCGGCCTGCACGGCGGGGTCGAAAACCAGGTCGCCCATCCATAGCATGGGGCCATTGTAGTTGAACTGGTTGCCGAGGTAATTGATGCCGCCGCTCACGTTGCTGGCGTAGCCGCGCTTCTGCACCAGGGCCTGGTAGAGGCGGCTGTCGTTGCCCTGCAGTAGAATCTGGTCGAGCATTATCATGGCGTAGTACTCGGGCGTGTTGCGCTCGGGCATGTGGTAGCCGAAGGCCAGCGCGGGCTTGGTGGCCAGCTTGTCGTCTTTGCTGAAGCGCTGCTCCTGCTCCTGGCGCGGCTCCGCAATGTCGGGCTTGGGCGGCTGCGGGGCGCTTGGGATGGCGCCGTAGTACTTCTGCACCCAAGCCTTGGCCTCGGCGGGCTCAAAGTCGCCCA
Organism: Hymenobacter convexus; assembly: GCF_030580955.1. Classification (GTDB taxonomy): domain Bacteria; phylum Bacteroidota; class Bacteroidia; order Cytophagales; family Hymenobacteraceae; genus Hymenobacter. Next base: position 460,745 of record NZ_JAUQON010000002.1, read on the forward strand.
CCACGGCCAGCACGGCGTTGTTGGGGGCGTAGTAGGTCTTGAAAAACGACTTCGTATCGGCCAGGTTGGCGGCGTCGAGGTCGCTCATGTCGCCGTAAAAGTTGTGGGCGTTGTTCCAGTTCTTGTTGGCTTTCATGGGCATGTCAATCCACGGAAAGCCGCCGTAGGGCTGGTTGAGCACGTTCACGCGCACCTCGCTTTTCACCACGCCTTGCTGGTTGGTCAGGTTGGCCTGCGTGATGGCCAGGCCGCGCATCCGGTCGGCCTCGGCCCACAAGATGGTTTCGAGCTTGTTGCTGGGCACCACCTCGAAATAGTTGGTGAAGTCGAAGCGCGTCGAGCCGTTCATCACTCCTCCGTTCTTTTGAATCAGCCCGATAAACTCGTTCTTGCCCAGGTTCTGCGAGCCCTGAAACATCAGGTGCTCAAACAAATGCGCGAAGCCCGTGCGGTCGCGCGGCTCGGTGCGGAAGCCCACGCCGTAGTAGGCCGCCACCGTGGCCGTGGGCGCTGTGTGGTCGGGCGAGAGCACCACCTTCAGCCCATTGGGCAGGGTGTAATACTCCACGGGCACCTGAAAGGCCGGGCCGGCTGGCTTAGGCGCCGGAGCCGCCGCCATGGTAGCCGGTGCCGCGCTGCTAGCAGTAGCCGCATCAGAAGCCGTGGCCACTGAGGTGGCTTTGGGACTGCATGCGCCGAGCGCCAGGGCGGCCCCGGACGCCCACAACAGGCTACGGCCGAGGTTGGTAAACTGTCTCATAGGTAAGCAGGTAAAGTGAATGATGCAGAAAAAGCGAATGGAAACATTTGGTGTTGCAATAGTAGCGAAACCAAGCCAACCGCGGGCCTCTGTGGCCAATGATTTCTGCCGCCGACCCGCCGTTGCACCGCCAGAATGCTTTTCCACCCAACTGCCCGACCTTTGCGCCGTGTTCGCCTTCTCCTCGCTGCCGGGCCTGCTGGCCGGCCACCTCCTGCAAGCCCCCGCCGACCCGGCCGCCGACGTCCGCCACCTGCTGCTCGACAGCCGGCGCGTGGGCCTGCCGGCCGGCGCACTCTTTTTTGCCCTGCGCGGCCCCAGCCACGACGGCCACCGCTACCTGCCCGCCCTCTACGCCCAAGGCGTGCGCCTCTTTATCATTGAAACCGGCCGGGAATTGCCCAACGGCCTGGCCGCCTACCCCGAGGCTGGCATTGTGGCCGTGGCCAGTCCGCTGGCGGCCCTGCAAGCGCTGGCCGCCGCCCACCGCGCGGCCTTCACCGGCCCGGTGCTGGCCATTACCGGCTCCAACGGCAAGACCATTGTGAAAGAGTGGCTGGCCCAGCTGCTGAGCCCCGATGAGGACATCTGCCGCTCGCCGCGCTCCTACAACTCGCAGGTGGGTGTGCCGCTGAGCGTGTGGGAGTTGAACCCTGCCCGCCACACGCTGGGTATTTTCGAAGCCGGCATTTCGGAAGTGGGAGAGATGGCGCGGCTGGCCGAAATCATTCAACCCACCGAAGGCATTTTCACCAACCTCGGCACGGCCCACGACGCCGGTTTCACCTCGGCCGAACAAAAGCTGCACGAGAAGCTCAAGCTGTTTCAGGGGCCACAGTTTCAGCGCCTGTTCTACTGCGCCGACCAGCCGCTGGTGCGCGCCGCCGTGGCCGAGCTGGGGCTGCCCGGTTTCAGCTGGACGCGGCAGCCCGACCAGCCGGCCGATGTGCGTTTTGCCGCCGCTGGCAGCGCCGATGGCTGCACCCGCTGGCGCACCCAGGCAGCCGATGGCCGCTCCGCCACCGAGTTTACGCTGCCCTTCGCCGACGAGCCCTCCGTCGAAAATGCGCTGCACTGCCTGGCCGTGCTACTACACCGCGCCGTGGAGCCCGCCGAAATTCAGCGCCGGCTGGCCCGCCTGCACCCCGTGGCCATGCGCCTGGAAATGAAGCTGGGCCGCCACGATTCCTACTTGCTCGACGATACCTATAATAACGACCTCGCGGGCCTCTCATTGGCCCTCAACGCGCTGGCCCGGCAGCCCCGTCCCGGCCGCCGCACGCTCATTCTGAGCGACGTGCTGGAATCGGGCCTCAGCAGTGCCGAGCTGTACGCCCGCATAGCGGCCCTGCTGCCTGCTGCCGGCATCACCCGCCTCATCGGGATAGGGGAGGAGATTTCTTCTCAATTAGGAATGAAGAATGAGGAATTAAGAATTGAATCGGGGGCAGCAGCGGACGCCGCAGGTACCCAATTTCTCATTCCTCATTCTTCATTCCTCATTCAAACCTTCCCCACCACTGAGGCCTTTCTGGCGCAGCTTAACCCCGCCGACTTTGCCCGCGAGGTGGTGCTGATAAAGGGCGCCCGGCGCTTCGGGTTCGAGCGCATTGTTGCCGCTTTGCAGGCTCAGCAGCACGGCACCGTGCTGGAAGTCAACCTCGACGCTCTCAGTCACAACCTGCAGCACTACCGCCGCCAGCTGCGGCCCGGCACCAAGCTCATGGTGATGGTGAAGGCCTTTGCCTACGGCGCGGGCTCCTATGAAGTGGCCAGCCTGCTCGAATTTCAGCGGGCCGACTACCTGGCCGTGGCCTACGCCGACGAAGGCGTGGCCCTGCGCGAAGCCGGCATCAGTCTGCCCATTATGGTGATGAACCCGGCGCCGGACTCGTTCGACCTGTTGCGCCACTACCGGCTGGAACCGGAAATCTACTCGTTCGAAATGTTGGATGAATACCTGGCCACCTTCCGCACACTCGACGAAACGGCCGCACCCGCGCCCAAAATCCACCTCAAGCTCGACACCGGCATGCGCCGCCTCGGCTTCGACGAAGCTGACCTGTCCGCGCTGCTGGCCCGCCTGCACACCCACGCCGTCCGCCTGCCCGTGGCCAGCGCCATGACGCACCTGGCTGCCGCCGACGAGCCCGCCCACGACGACTTCACCCAGGAGCAGCTCGCCGCCTTCCGCCGCATGGCCATTGCCCTGGAAGAAGCCCTGGGCCACTCCGTGCTAAAGCACGCGCTGAACTCGGCGGGCATCCTGCGCTTCCCCGACGCGCATTTCGATATGGTCCGCCTCGGCATCGGCCTCTACGGCGTCGACGCCAGCGGCCGCGACACCGACACCCTGCGCCCCGTGAGCGAGCTGCGCACCACCATTTCCCAGATTAAAACCCTGCCCGCGGGCCACACCGTGGGCTACGGCCGCCGCGGCGTAGCCGCCGACACGGAGCGCCGCATCGCCACGCTGGCCATTGGCTACGCCGATGGCTACGACCGTCGTTTCGGCAACGGCGCGGGCGAGGTGCTCATCCGTGGGCAGCGGGCGCCGCTGGTGGGCTCCGTGTGCATGGACATGTGCATGGTGGACGTGACGGCCATCCCCGGCGCGCGGGCCGGCGACGTGGCCGTGCTCTTCGGCGAGGGGCTGCCGCTTCCTGAGTTAGCCGGCCGCATTGGCACCATCGCCTACGAGTTGCTCACCAACGTGAGCGAGCGGGTGAAGCGGGTGTTTGTGAGTGAGTAAGCTGCGTATAATTCATTGGTATTAGCCAATGGAGCTAATTATATATTATAATGGTAATATAATAGATAAACTCTGGTTTGTGCCTGACTTCAGTTGGCCCCACTGACTATGTGTTTAATAGGCTAAAAAAGGCCGTCTGACGAAAAAAGGACTTACTGTGCGGGCAATAGAGGGAAGTTTGTGTCCTGTTTTTGGACACAATTCTAATTTTTAGAAACTTTTCTTTTCTATGAAAGCACTTCGACTTTCGTTTTTCCTCTTTCTCTGGGTTGTTTGCTGTTTGCCAGGCAGTGCCTGGGCCCAGGCAACCACTAGCGCCACAGTAACCGGCGTTATCCAAACCGAAAAAGGCTTGGTCCTGACGGGCGCTACCGTCGCCGTGCTACATTTGCCAACGGGCATCCGGCGCGTCGCTACTACCGATACGCAAGGCCACTTTGCGCTGAGCCAGCTGCTCAGCGGCGGGCCTTACGCGCTGCAAATCAGCCAGCCGGGCTTTCGTTCGCAGGTCATCAACAACGTGTTTCTGAAAGCCGAGGTGCCGGCCAACTTCACCTTCGAGCTAACCGCCGATGTGGTGGCCGTGGGCACGCGTCGCCTCGACCGTACCGCCCTCGAATCGGTGGCGCCGGTGGACGTGATTGACATGCGCGAACTGGCCCTCACGGCCCCGCGCACCGATAACACGCAGCTGCTCAACTACGTGGTCCCTTCTTTTAATTCCAATCGCGAAACTTCGGCCGACGGCGCCGACCACGTGGACGGCATCACCCTGCGCGGCCTGGGCTCCGACCAGGTGCTGGTGCTGGTGAACGGCAAGCGCCGCCACACCTCGGCCCTGATTAACCTGCTCGGCAGCCGCCCCTACGGCAGCGCCACCACCGACCTGAACACCATTTCGGCCAACGCCCTGGACCGGGTGGAAATTCTGCGCGACGGCGCGGCCGCTCAGTACGGCTCCGATGCCATTGCCGGCGTTATCAACCTCAACCTGAAAAGCGACAACCACGGCGGCAACGTGCTGGTGAACAACGGCATTCACCAGTCTGGCTTCGGCTACAACACCACGCTGAGCGTGAACAAAGGGCTGAAGCTGGGCGAAAAAGGCTTCCTGAATGTGACCGGCGAAGTCGACTACCGCGGCTACACCACCAGCCCCAACTACACCCGCGACCTGAATTCCTGGCCCATCTACTCCAGCAACCGGGCGCAGGAGGATTCCTTCTTGCTGGCCAACCACAAGACGGCCAAGGACTACCGCCAGCGCAACGGCGACGCCATCATGACGAACTACCGAGCCGTGTACAACGCCGGCTACGACCTGTCGGACAAAGCGCGTATCTATTCCTTTGGTACTTATAACTACCGCCGGGGCCAGGCTGTGGCGCCCTGGGTGCTGCCCAGTGCCAATCCTGCCGACCTCGGCACCCAGCCCGGCTTCAGCTTGGGCTACCAGCCCAACATCAACACCCGCATCAACGACGGTGCCGCCGTGCTGGGCCTCGACCTGAAGCTGGGCCGCTGGGACCTGGACCTGAGCCAGAGCCTGGGCACCAACCGCATGCGCTATGACCTGAGCAACACCCTCAACCCTTCGTTGGGCGCCGCCTCGCCCACTTCCTTCGAAGCCGGCGGCCTGCAGTTCACGCAGGCCGTGACCAATGCCACGGCCAGCCGCTTGTTCGACAACGTGCTGGCGGGCACCAACGTGGCCTTCGGTACCGAATTCCGCAACGACTTTTATGAAATTGTGGCCGGCGATGAAAACTCCTGGAAAGACTACCAGGCCGGCCAGCCCGGCGCGTCGGGCGGTTCGCAGGGCTTCATCGGCTTCGACCCCACTTCGGCCATTGCGGGCAGCCGGCAGAACGTGGCCGGCTTCCTCGACGTGGAAGCCGACGTAACCAAGCGCTGGACCGTGGGCGGCGCCGTGCGCTACGAGCGGTATTCCGACTTTGGCTCGGCATTCATCTACAAAGCCACCACTCGCCTGCAGGCCAGCAAGTGGCTGGCCCTGCGCGCGGCCTACAACACCGGCTTCCGGGCGCCTTCGCAGCAGCAGCAGCTGTACCGCCAGCTCACGCTGCTGCCCACGGCCAGCGGCACCACGTATTCGGGCATCTACAACAACCAGAGCGACATTGCGCAGGTGGCCGGCATCAGCCAGCTCACGGCCGAGAAGTCGCGCAACGCCAGCTTTGGCCTCGTGCTCACGCCGGTAAAAGACCTGGTAATCACGGCTGATGCGTACCAGATTGACATCGACAACCGCATTTCGCTCACCAACGAGTTCGGGGCCGGCATTTCGCCGCAGTTCGACGTGGCTTTGGACAAAGCCCAGACCACCAGCGTGCAGTTCTTTGCCAATGCCCTGAACACGCGCACCCGCGGCCTCGACCTGGTGGGCAGCTACAGTCTGGCGCTGGGCCGGGGGCAGCTACGCTTCACGGCCGCGGCTAACTTCAACGAAACCACGCTCCGCAGCCTGCAGGTGCCGGCGCTGTTCCAAGGTATTCAGAACGATGAAATCGCGGGCAACAACTTCATTGGCCAGCGCCAGCTCTCGCTCATCACCACGGGCAGCCCCAAAAGCAAAATCCTGGGCAGCGTGGGCTACGAAGGCGCCAAGTGGAGCGTCACAGCCCGCTACACGCGCTTCGGCCAGGTGTCGTTCTACGATTTTAACTTCGACGGCCTCGAAGAAGGCGCTTATTACTTCGTGTTCCGGCCTAAGGCCATTACCGATTTCATCCTGACTTACAAGCCCGCCAAGGGCCTGCTGCTGGCCGTCGGCGCGCACAACCTATTCAACGTGCGTCCCGACGACCTGCTCCAGGCCGCTCGCAACGGCCACGCCCCCGACGGCTTTGCCTCGATGCAAGCATACCAGGCCTACTACGCGCAACAACACGGCGGCGCGGTATCTACCACGCCCTACGACCACGACATTCTGCCCTACCAGGTGGTGCAGATGGGGTTGAACGGCGCGTTTTTTTACCTGAAAGCGTCCTACTCCTTCGGGAAATAATTGGCTAGCTTTAGTGTCTATTTTCCATCCAATTTTTCCTGAAATATGAAAGAAGTGTCTACTCCCTCTCCGCGCTTGGCGCGCACCGATTTGCTGCGCTCCCTGCAAAAGGCCTTCGGCCTGGCCGTGGCCGCCGAGCAGCCCGGCGCGCCCTCCGTGGAGGTGCTCATTGAGCAGGCTGAAGACCACAGCCGCCGCCGCTTTATGACCAACAGCGCCAAGTTTGGTCTGCTGGCCGGCGCCACCGGCCTGCTGGCCGCCTGCGAAACCGCGGCCCCGGAACCCGCCGCCGATTTAACTGCCTTCAAATCAGTCAATGCCCAGGGCGGCGCGGCCCGCGTGGTGATTGTGGGCGGCGGCATGGCCGGCCTCAACTGCGCCCTCAAGCTGCAGAAGGGCGGCATCATGGCCAGCATCTACGACGCCAATACCCGCACGGGCGGCCGCATTTTCACGGCTAAAAACCTCATGGGCGCGGGCCTGACCACCGAGCTGGGCGGCGAGTTCATCGACAGCGGCCACACGGACATGCTGAATCTGGTGCGCGAGTTCGGCTTGTCGCTCTACGATGTAGAATCGCCCAGCGAAACGGCGCTGGAGAAGGATACTTACTTCTTCAACGGCCGCCGGTATTCGCTGCAGGAGGTCATTCAGGCGTTCCAGCCCTACGTTGCCCGCATCACCGCCGACGTGCGGACCATGCCCAACACCATTGTGTTCGACAACTACGGCGCGGCCGGGCCGTTCGACCAGATGTCGATTTCCGGGTATTTCGATTCGATTGGCATGACGGGCATGATTCGGACCCTGCTCGAAGTGGCCTACGTGACCGAATACGGCCTCGAAGCCAACCAGCAGACGTCCATCAACTTCCTCTGGCTGTTCTCGCCCGATACCAGTAAGGGCGCGTTCGACATCTTCGGTATCAGCGACGAGCGGTATAAAATTCAGGGCGGCAACCAACTGCTCGTCGACGCCATGGCCCAGCGCCTGGCCGGCCAAATCACACTGCAGCACAAACTGGTGGCCGTGGCCAAGCCCGCCGACGAATACATCCTCACCTTCCAGCAAGCCAGCGGGGCCACCGTTACCGTGCCGGCCGACGTGGTGGTGATGGCCATTCCCTTCAGCGTGCTGCGCCAGGTGAGCCTAAATCTGCCTATGCCCACCTGGAAAACCAACGCCATCAACAACCTCGGCTACGGCACCAACGCCAAACTGCTGCTGGGCTTCAACAGCCGTCCGTGGCGCACCAACGGCTGCACCGGCTACATTTTCTCGGACCAGGCTACTCAGAGCGGCTGGGACAGCAGCCAGTTGCAGCCCGGCACCGCCGGCGCCTACACCGTGTACGTGGGCGGCCAAGTGGGCGTGGACATGGGCACGGGCTCGCCCGCCTCGCAGGTGAGCCGCTTCTTGCCCACCATGGAGCGCGCCTGGCCCGGCACCCAGGCCCAGTACAACGGCAAGGTGGAGCGTTTCCACTGGCCCAGCAACCCGCTCACGCGCGGCAGCTACGCCTGCTACCGCCCCGGCCAGTACACCACCATCGCCGGCGCCGAAGGCCGCCCGGTGGGCAATATGTTCTTCGCCGGCGAGCATTGCAGCGCCTACTTCCAGGGCTACATGAACGGCGCCGCCGAAACCGGCCGTGTGGCCGCGCAGGCGGTGCTGCAGGCGGCCACTACCAAGAAGGTGGCGTTTGTAGGGCGCTTCCGCCGTGCCGCGGTGCAAGCGTAGCGCTGCATAGGATTTTAAGTGGCGCCAAGCCCCCGTTTCCAGCCGGAAACGGGGGCTTTTTTGTGCGCCAGCTTTTTAGCGGTGATGTTGGCAAGGTATTTATTTTGCTACTTTACAGTTGCCGTACCCTGGCCCTGATAACTTTGGGGTGCCATAGGCATTTTTGACGCTTCTTTTTTAGCTATGACCATTAATACGTTTCGTGTTATGCGCCTGCTGGGCGCCTTCTTGTGTTGTTTGGCATGCGCGCCGGCATCGGCCCGTTTGGCAAATGCCACGGCCCACGTGGCCGACGCGCCGGCCCTTGACGGCCTGTGGAAAGGCCAGCTAAAAGTGCCCGGCGGCCAGCTCGAAGTCATCTTCCGCTTCGTGAAACTCACTGGCGGCGAATACTTCGCCACCATGGACGTGCCCCTGCAAAAGGTGAGCCGCATGGCCGTGAAAACCGAAGTGAAAGGCGACACCGTGCGCCTGTTTGCCGAAGAAGCCAACAGCCGCTTCGTGGGCAAAGTATCGGCCGATGGCAAGCAGATGGTGGGCCAGTGGCAGCAGCCCGGCTTCAAAGTGCCCATGACCTTGGCCTTCAGTCCGCTGCCGGCCATGAACGCCAAGAACGTGCGCCTCACCCCGCCCTATCGCGAAGAAGAAGCCACTTTCAGTAACCTGAGTACCAACACCCGTTTGGGCGGGATGCTCACCATTCCGGCCGGCCCGGGCCCGTTCCCGGCCGTGGTGCTGCTCTCCGATGCCGGCCCGCAGGACCGCGACGGCACTGTGGGCGACTTTGCCCCACTGGGCCTGCTGGCCGACTACCTCACCCGCCGCGGCGTGGCCGTACTGCGCTTCGACGACCGGGGCGTGGGTAAGTCGGGCGGCACCCCCGCCGTCACCACCGCTGACCTGGTAAGCGACGCCCAGGCCGGCCTCAACTATCTCCGCACCCGTCCCGAAATCGACTTGGCGCACTTGGGCCTAGTGGGCCACGGCGAAGGCGGCAACGTGGCCTTGCTGGCCGCCGCGCAGCCGTTGCCACCCGCGTATGTGGTGGCGCTGGCTGCCTATGGCCTGCCCGGCCGCGACATTGTGGTGCAGCAGCAGGCCACCACCCTGCGCACCCTCGGCACCGAAAACGCGCAGATTGAAGCCGCTACCAAACGCCAGCAGGCCATGCTGGAAATCATCCGCCAAACCACCGACAACGCGCAGGCCCAGGCCATCGTGGCCAACATGCTGAAGCAGAACAACGCGGCTATTGATAATGCCACCGCGCAGTCGAGCGCCGCCGAAATGACTTCGCCGCGCTACCGCTACTTCCTGGCATTCAATCCGGTAGAGAAACTGTCGGCCGTCAGTTGCCCCGTGCTGCTTCTCAACGGCACCTCCGACCTCACCATCAATGCCGACGCCAATTTGAACGCGCTGAAAAATGGCCTCAGCAAAAACAAAGGCGTAACGGTGAAGAAACTGCAGGGCGTAAACCACCTCTTCCAGCCCGACCAGACTAAGTGGCCCATCATCAACGGCCAGCCCCAGCCCAACTTCTCGCCTGAAGCCCAGGAAACCATCCGCGAGTGGATTGTGGAGCAGGCCAAGAAGTAAGACCGCAGATTCTGCAGATTGAACGGATTGCACAGATTCAAACACACGCCGACAACATCGCGCATCGATTAGCCATTGGCCATAAAAAAGGTCCTGCTTACGAGCAGGACCTTTTTTATGGAAGCATTAGCCGGATACGGCGTCGCTCTTGGAATCTGTACAATCCGCAGAATCCGCAGAATCCGCGGTTCAGACTTACTTAATCATATCAACCTCGGCCTTAATCATGGCGTTGTAGCGGCGGCCCTGGCCGTTGGCCAGTGTGAGCAGGTTCCAGCCCTTGCCGATGGTGTAGCTCCAGGTGCGGCTTTCCTTGTACTCGAAGGTGGGGCGCATAATCTGGCCGTAGGGCGTGTAGTTGTCCATGAAGTTCGTGGTGTAGAACTTATCGCCGCCTACAATCCACTCCATGGCCACGAAAAAGCCTTCTTCCGGCGCCGGGATGTTGTAGGTGCTCAGGTCGATGGTGTACCACTCGCCGCCGCGCGAGGCCGACACGACCACGTTTTCGGTGAGCAGGTCGGTGTTGGGGGCGTTGTAGTTGCCGTCGGCCTTGTAGAGGCGCACGCGGAAAGGCTCGCGCGGGAAGCCGTTTTCGCCGATGTAGAACGACACTGTCCGCACGTTGCCGAGCTTCTTCTGCTTGTCGTTTTTCACGAAAAAAGCATACTGGCTGCCCGGCAGGCCCTGAATCATGCCTTCGCCCGGATTGTTTGACTTCGAACCCAGTTCCAGGTTTTTCACCTTGCCGCCTTTCACCGTGAAGCCTTCCAGCTTCACCTCGCGCTTTTTGAGCTCGATGATGAGGTCTTCGGTGCTGCCGCGCTTGATGAAAAGAGCGGTGCGTTCGTAGCCCAACGTCATCACAATCAGGGAGTCCTGACTGGTTTTCTCCAGGCCGGCCAGCTGAAAATAGCCATATTCATTGGTAAGGGCACCGGTGCCTTCTTCGCGCAGGCCGATGGAGGCAAAGGGCACCGGGTCTTTCGTCTTGGCATCGACGACACGGCCCGTAATGCGGTTTTCCTGGGCCCAGCTTAGCGCCGGCAATAGCATCAAAACCCAAAAAGCGATAAGAGGTAAGCGTTTCATCATTGCCAAATATAAGATAATGGGGGGCGACTGGCAAATTTACAAATTCTGAGCCAGACTATCATCAATGCTATTGACTGAGCGTAATAATCGCGCGGCTGAATGCAAAATGAATTTAACCAATTAACGCCAAAAAATTGCTTTTATTACTACAAAAATAAGCGTTGGGCCATTTTCTTGTATGGCCCAACAGCGCCAAATTATTGGCGCGATTTCTAAAAAAAATAACATAGTTGGCCTGCGTGCGTAATGCAGCCCGCTCCCATTCCTAACCCCATCCTTCCCGTTCATGAAAAAATCCCTCCTTTCGCTGTTGGCCGCTACGGCGTTGCTGGCAAGCTGTGAAACCAAACACTCCGAAACCAAAGACCAACTCGCCGAAGCCGGCCAGGACACCGCCGTGATGGCGCGCGACGGTAGCAGGACCGTGGCCGATGCCGCGGCCGGCGCCGCCAACGCGGCCGACAATGCCTGGGACCTGACCAAGGCCAAACTGACCGACGTGAAGTTCAAGGAAATTACGCTGCCCGGCGTAAGCGTGCGCGGCGACAGCACCTACAACGTGTACAGCGTGGACGAGAAAATCTTGTTCGACACCGATAAGTCGGAAATTAAGCCCAGCGCCGCCGATGCCCTGAAGCAAATCACGGGCTCCATTGGCCAGCGCTACGGCACCAGCCAGGTGCGCGTGATGGGCTTTGCCGACTCGCGCGGCGACAAAGACTACAACAAGGACCTGAGCGAGAAGCGCGCCGAGGCCGTGAAAAACTACCTCGTGGCCAACGGCAGCATCGACGCCGGCCGCGTGAGCGTGGAGCCCATGGGCGAGGCCATGCCCGCCGCCAGCAACGCCACCGCCGCCGGCCGCCAGGAGAATCGGCGCGTTGAAATCGCGGTGCGCACCAAGTAAGCCGGTGCTATTCGTTTGCCGCCTGTTGGGCCCGGCCGTGTTCACGGCCGGGCCTTTTGCATGGTTGCCCAGGCCCCTGGCCCAATGCAAGGGAGCCACTGGCGAAAGTAAATTAATAATAGCTAATACTGAATAAGGCCAATAATTTTGCGACCTTGCTGAACCATAGGTTGGCACAATGCGGCCAGCGTCAATTTTCTGGCGTCTGCAGTTGTTGCTTATCTTTCGGGTGCCATAGATGGATTTGTATCAAGGACGAGAATGAAAAGATGTTTACTGGGAGTGCTGTTGCTGCTGGGCATGATGGGGCCTGCATGGGCCAAAGTGCCGGGCGCTCCTACCGAAGAAGCCCTCCCGCTGGGCGGGCTATGGAAAGGCAAACTGCCGCTACTGGGCGGGCAGTTGGACGTGACCATCAGCGTGGTGCCGTTGGCTAATGGCCGGTTCTTTGCCGCCCTGGATGTGCCCGCGCAGAAAGTGAGCCGCATGGTGACGGAGCTGACCGTGCGTGGCGACTCGGTGCTGATGCGCATGCCGGGCGCCGACAGCCGCTACGCCGCCCGCTTCGACCGCACCAAGCGCGAGCTGAACGGCACCTGGACGCAGGGCCGGGAAAAGTCGCCGGTGCGTCTCTATTATTTCCCCATGCCTACCGTCGCCGGGCCGGGCACACGCCTCACCCCGCCGTATCGGGAAGAGGAAGTAACCTTTAACAACCCCGTGGGCCGGCTGAACTTGGCCGGCACTTTCACGGTGCCGCCTGGCAAGGGGCCGTTTCCAGCCGTGGTGCTGGTGAGCGACGTGGGCGCCCAGGACCGGGAAGGCACCGTGGGCGACTACCACCTGATGGGCTCGCTGGCCGACTACCTGACCCGGCGCGGCATTGCCGTGCTGCGCTACGACGACCGGGGCGTGGGCAAATCGGGCGGCAACACGGCCACGGCCACCACCGCCATGTTGGTGAGCGACGTGCAGGCGGGCCTGAATTTCCTGCGCTCACAGCTCGAAATCAACATCAACCGCATCGGCGTCATTGGCCACGGCGAGGGCGCCAATGTGGCCCTGCTGGCTGCTGGCAAGCCCTTGCCACCGGCGTTCGTGGTGTCGTTGGCTGGCTACGGCCTCACCGGCGAGCAAACCCTGCTGCAGCAACTGGTGGATGAGCAGCGTGCCCAAAAAATAGACCCCGTCAAGGTACAGGCCGCCTACGAGCGCCAGCGCACCATGTACGACATCATGCGCCAGACCGGCGCCCCGCAGGCCCAGGCCATTGTGGCCAACATGATGCGCCAGGACCAACCCACCCTCGATGCCAAAGCAGCGCAGGCCCAAGCGGCCCAGCTCCTCACGCCGTGGCGGACCTTCTTTTTATCGTTCGACCCCATCGATGAACTCGACGAGGTGCGCTGCCCGGTGCTGCTACTCAGCGGTACCAACGACCTGCAGGCACCGGCTGAACTGCACCTCACCGCCCTGGAAAGAGAGCTGAAAAGCATCAATCGCGGCACCGTCTCGAAGCGCCTGCCCGGCGTAAACCACCTCTTTCAGCCCCCCAAAACGGAGTGGACGCTGATGAATGGCGAGATGATGCCCTTGTTTTCGCCGGTGGCGCTGGAAACCATTCGTGAGTGGATTGTGGGCCTGGGCGTGAAGAAGTGAGGATTGGCATTGTGAGGAGGCACGCCGGTCATTGCGAGCGCAGCGAAGCAATGACCGGCGTCTGCCTGCTGCCACAACCCCTTACTTAATCATGTCGACCTCGGCCTTAATCATGGCGTTGTAGCGCAGGCCCTGGCCGTTGGAGGCGGTGATAAGGCTCCAGCCCTTGCCGATGGAGTAGTTCCAGGTGCGGCTTTCCTTGAATTCGAAGGTGGGGCGCATAATCTGGCCGTAGGGCGTGTAGTCGTCCATGAAGTTGGTGGCGAAGAACTTATCGCCGCTCACCACCCATTCCATGGCCACGAAAAAGCCTTCTTCCGGCGCCGTGATATTATAAGGAGTGAGGTCGACGGTGTACCACTGGCCGCCCTGGGGGGCCGAGACCACCACGTTTTCGGTGAGCAGGTCGGTGTTGGGGGCGTTGTAGTTGCCGTCGGCCTTGTAGAGGCGCACGCGGAAGGGCTCGCGCGGGAAGCCGTTTTCGCCGATGTAGAACGACACCGTCCGCACGTTGCCGAGGCGCTTTTTCTTGTCATTCTTCACGAAAAAGGCGTACTGGCTGCCCGGCAAGCCCTGAATCATGCCTTCGCCGGGATTATCGGACTTGGCGCCGAGGCCCAGGTTTTTCACCTTGCCGCCCTTCACCGTCACGTTGCCGAGCTCGACGGCCCGCTTGGGCACTTCGATGGTGATGTTGGCCACGGCCACGCCCCGCTTCACCAGCACGGCCCGGCGGGCATAGCCCAGCGCGACGACCACCAGCGAGTCGGCCGGGTTTTGGGTGGGGGCCGGCACGATGAAGATGCCGTGTTCGTTGCTGAGCGCCCCGATTTGTTCGTTTTTCAAGCCAATGGACGAAAACGGCAGCGGCTCTTTGGTGTCTTTATCAACGATTACCCCTTTAATCTGAACCTGCTGTGCCCAGCTTGTGGTGGTTGATAAAGCTATAAATAATGCTAATAGAAGTAGGCGTGTGCACATAGGACGCGTGATAGAACGAACAAAATTACAAATTCGAGCGCGGAAAGTTATTAGAAATTTTTAGGACATCCAACCATTGCCAAAAAGCTGAGGCTTAAATGGCATAAAAACGAGGTGTTAGCTGCGCATTTGGCGGCGGTCAAAAAATCTTGCCAGCCAAAAAGCTTTTGCGGTCGTACCTTTGTTTGTATTCTTTCTAAATAAGCTCCTACGCCCTTCCCGCCCGTGGCCCTCTTCCGTCGTTCTGCGCCCAAACCTGTTGCCACCGCCAATGCCCGGCGCTCGGCCCAAGACCTGCGCGTGGGCGAAGCCGGCACCATCTGTTGCCTCGAAGACCCTGAAATGGCGCTAAAACTGTTGGAGATGGGCTGCGTGCCCGGCGTGCAGGTGCGCCTGAGTGGCCGCGCGCCCCTCGGCGACCCGCTGATGCTCGTGCTCGGCGACCAGGAATACACCCTCTCGGTGCGGGCCAGCGAGGCCGCCACCATTATGCTGAAAGAATAGAAGTAACGGATGGCGGCAACTTTGAGCAACCCGACGACGGTGGACGCGGCTGCTTCGCAAGCCGGCCCGCGGCCCGTGCGAATTGCCCTCATCGGAAACCCGAACAGCGGCAAAACGTCGCTTTTCAACCAGCTCACCGGCCTCAACCAGAAGGTAGGCAACTTCCCCGGCGTGACGGTGGACCGCAAAACCGGCGTGGCCCAGCTCACGCCCGGGCAGCGCGCCGAAATCATCGACCTGCCCGGTACTTACTCGCTCTACCCCAAGAGCTTGGACGAGAAGGTGATAACCGACCTGCTCTACGATAAAACTGCCGATAACTACCCCGACTTTGTGGTGGTGACGGTGGACGCCAGCAATCTGCGCCGCAGCCTGCTGCTCTTCACCCAGCTCGGCGACCTGGGCCTGCCGGCGGTGCTGGCCCTCAATATGATGGACGTGGCCGAGCGCCACGGCGTCAACATCGACCTGCCGGCCCTGGAGCGGGAGCTGGGTGTGCCCATCATCCCAATGAACGCGCGTAACGGCATCGGCATCGCGGCCCTTAAAATTGTGATGGCCCAGCGGCTGGACGCGCCGCCCGTGCGCTGCTGGGAGCCGGACGAGAAACTGCTGCCCATGGTGCGGCAGATTCGCTACTATTTCGACCTGCACAACGACTACTTGGCGCTGCACTACGCCCAGCAGTACCGCCAGATTAGCTTCCTGAGCGCCGACGACAAGGCCCACATTCAGGAGCTGACGCAGCAATACGGGTTCGATGCCACGGCCCAGCAGGCGGCCGAAACCATTGCCCGCTACGCCCGCATCAACGAAATCCTGCTGGAAACGGTAACGGTGACGCGCACCGAGCAGCGCGAACCCGTGAGTAACCGCATCGACCGCGTGCTGACGCACCGGGTGGGCGGCTACCTGATTTTTCTGGGCATTCTGTTCCTGCTATTTCAGGCCATTTTTGCTTGGGCGCAGTACCCGATGGACTGGATTGACCAGGGCATTTCGGCCCTGAGCGCCACCATTCAGGACAACTTCCACGGCCCGCTCATCCGGCTGCTGACGGAGGGCGTACTGGCGGGTTTGGGCGGCGTGCTCATCTTCGTTCCGCAGATTGCGCTGCTGTTTGGCTTCCTGGCCGTGCTGGAGGAAACGGGCTACATGGCCCGAGTTACCTTCTTGATGGACAAGTTAATGCGCCCTTTCGGGCTGAGCGGTAAGAGCGTGGTGCCGCTTATATCGGGGCTGGCTTGCGCGGTGCCGGCCATCATGGGTGCGCGCACCATTGAGAGCTGGAAAGACCGGATGATAACCATCTTCGTGACGCCGCTGATGTCGTGCTCGGCGCGCATTCCGGTGTACACGGTGCTGGTGGCGCTGGTGGTGCCCGACCGCGCCGCCTGGGGCATTTTCAACCTGCGCGGCGTGGCCCTGATGGGGCTTTATCTGCTGGGCCTGTTCTCGGCGTTGGGCTCGGCTTGGGCACTGAAAAAGGTGCTGAAGGCACGGGAGCGAAGCTACTTCATCATGGAATTCCCGGTGTACCAGTGGCCGCGCTGGAAGAACGTGGGCCTGACCATCTACCAGAAAGTACAGGCCTTTGTATTACAGGCGGGCAAGGTGATTGTGGCTATTTCGGTGCTGCTGTGGGTGCTGGCCAGCTACGGCCCGGGCCAGCAGCAGGAAACTGCCGAAGCTCAGGTGCGCCGGGCAGCTCCTGCGCAGCGGTGGGATGATGCGGAAGTAAGCCGCCGCGTGGCCTCGGCCCGGCTGGAAAGCTCCTATGCCGGAAAGTTTGGCCACCTTATTGAGCCCGCCATCCGGCCGCTGGGCTACGACTGGAAAATCGGCATCGCGCTGCTGACCTCGTTTGCGGCGCGGGAGGTGTTTGTGGGCACGATTTCAACTATTTACAGCGTGGGGCAGGATGCCGACATGGGCACGCTGCAACAGAAGCTCAGCGCCGAGCGCGACGCCAACGGGCAGCCGTTTTTCACGCCGGCGCGGGCGTTTTCGCTGCTGGTGTTCTACGTGTTTGCCATGCAGTGCATGAGTACGCTGGCCGTGACGTACCGCGAGACCAAGAGCTGGCGCTGGCCGGTAGCGCAACTAGTGTATATGACCGGACTGGCGTATGCGGCGGCCTTTGTGGTGTATCAGGTGCTGGCTTAAGGTGCTCTGATTTAAGCGGGTGGCTGTCATCCAGAGCGCGGCGAAGGACCTTTTACCGTTGAGCAGCTTACTCAATCGTTGTGATGTGGTAAGGTCCTTCGCTGCGCTCAGGGTGACACTTTTCATGGAATAACTATTTAGACAAATTCTAATTAGTTATTTAGAATTTGTCTAAATAGTGTAGGAATTGCAGGTTGGCAGCCGTTGCTTTGCAGCATCAATTGCAAAACAACTCGGTATGACTACCTCGCGACTTTCAGCTTTCTGGCCCTTTTTTCTGCTTCTAACGGGCTTTTTAACGTTAACAATCGGTTCGGTGCGGGCTCAGGGACCGGGCGGTGTTCAGGGCCGGGTGACGATTAATTCGGGCCAGCCGGCCATTGGGGCCTCGGTGGTGGTGACGGGCACGGGCGCTGGCGCCAGCACCGATGCGAATGGGAATTTTGAAATTGGAAATGTGGCGCCGGGCACGCACACGCTCACAGTGCGGCTGGTGGGCCACACCACCCAGGAGCGCCGCGTGACGGTGCCGTCGGGCTTGCCCATCACCCAGAATTTCACGCTGACTGAAAACTCGGAGGAATTGAATGAGGTGACCGTGCAGGGCGACCGCGCCAATAAGTTCGTGCGCCGCTCGTCGGAGTACGTGGCCAAGATGCCGCTCCGCAACCTGGAAAACCCGCAAGTGTATGCCACCGTGGGCAAGGAATTGCTGACCGAGCAGTTGGTTTTCACGGCCGACGATGCGACGCGCAACGTGCCGGGCCTGCAGAAAATGTGGGACGCCACGGGCCGCGGCGGCGATGGCGGCGGCTTCTACAGCAGCCGGGGCTTCATCCTGAGCAGCCAGCTGCGCAACGGCGTGGCCGGCAACGTGACCAGCGACATCGATGCCATCAATCTGGAAAAGCTGGAAGTTATCAAAGGGCCGTCGGGCACGCTGTTTGGCAGCGCGCTCACATCATACGGCGGGCTGATGAACCGTGTGACCAAGAAGCCGCTCGATACCTTCGGCGGTGAAGTGACGGTGGCGGGCGGCAGCTACGCCTTCCACCGCGTGAGCGCCGACGTGAACCTGGTGGATGCCAACGCCCCCGCCGACCAGCCCAAAACCCTGGCCTTTCGTCTGAACACGGCCTACACCTACGAAGACAGCTACCAGACCCGCGGCTACACCGGCTTCAACAAGAACCTGGCCGTGGCCCCGAGCCTGCAATGGCGCCCCAATGACCGTCTGACAGTGAACGTGGACGCCGAGATTTACAAGGGCTCGGGCACCGGCAAGCAGATGTTCTTCTTCTACTACCCGTCGGCCGCGCTGGGCTTTGACCGGGCCGACAAGGCGCCGCTCGACTACCGGCAGTCGTACACGGGGCCCGGTTTGGTGCAGGATTCGCGCAGCACCAACCTGTTTGGGCAGGTGCAGTACCGCATTTCGTCGGTCTTCACTTCAACTACTTATCTGACCAGCAGCCATAGCTTCTCGAACGGCAACGGGCCGTACTTCTACCTGCTGCCCGATGCGGTGGCTACGGGCTTCAGCACCCTGCCGGCGCAGTCCAACTTCCTGGCGCGGGCCGACCAATCGACGCAGAATAGCCGCCGTCAGCTTTTTGAAGTACAGCAGCTGTTTAACGGTGATTTTCAGCTGGGCCGCTTGCGCAACCGCGTTGTATTGGGCCTTGATTATCTGCGCGTTGATTCGGACGTGCATTTCCTGGGCGGCGACATTGACGTGGTGCCCCTGGCCAATGCCATCCCCGGCTTTAACTACCGCAACGGCTTCAATGGCCCGGCCGTGGCCGCCCGCTACGCCGCCCAGGCACCGGGCAACTACATCGTGAACACCAAGTCGAACACGTACAGCGCCTTTGCGTCGGATGTGCTGAACCTGACGGAGCAGCTGAGCGTGCTGGCCGCCGTGCGCCTCGACCACATCGACAACAAAGGTGGGCTGTACTACTCGCCGGTTGAGGCTTACACCCAAACGGTGGTATCGCCGAAGTTCGGCGTGGTGTTTCAGCCGGTGAAGGACCGGGTGGCGTTGTTTGCCAACTACCAGAACAGCTTCACCAACCTGGGCGTGTACCTGACCACGGACGGCAACACCCAGATTGCCCGGCCGGAGCGCGCCAACCAGTGGGAAGGCGGCGTGAAGCTGGACGCCGCCGGCGGCCGCCTGAGCGCCACGGTGAGCTACTACGACATTTACGTGAAGGACCGGCTGCGGAACGTGGGCTACGATGCCGCTCGCGCCTTCCGGTCCATCGATGTGCAGGATGCCAACCAGCGCAGCAAGGGCGTGGACGTGAGCATCGTGGCCAACCCGGTGCGCGGCTTCAACGTGGTGGCTGGCTTCGGCTACAACGACTCGAAGTTTGAAACCCCGGATGAAACCGTGAACGGCCGCCGGCC
The DNA here is from genome assembly GCF_030580955.1 of Hymenobacter convexus. Classification (GTDB taxonomy): domain Bacteria; phylum Bacteroidota; class Bacteroidia; order Cytophagales; family Hymenobacteraceae; genus Hymenobacter. Next base: position 480,351 of record NZ_JAUQON010000002.1, read on the forward strand.
CAACACCGCTTCGTCGCCCATCTTGGCCAATGCCTGGCTGAGCTACCGCCAGCCGGCCGGCGCCCTGCAGGGCCTGGGCCTGGGCTTCGGCGGCAACTACGCCAACGAAAACCGCGTGCAGAACACGACCACGAACGTCTTCACGCTGCCCAGCTACACGGTGCTCAACGCCAGCATCTTCTACGACCAGCCCAAGTACCGCCTCTCGGCCAAAGTGGACAACCTAACCGACAAGCAGTACTGGACCGGCTACACCACCATGAACCCGCAGAAACTGCGCAGCATCGTGGGCTCGGTGGTGTACAAGTTTTAGGGTTTGTTGTTGATAAACAGCTGAATAATATCCAAAGAGAACGGTCATGCTGAGCGAAGCCGAAGCATCTCTACCGCAGTAGTAAACCTTTCGCTGCAACGAATAGCTACTGTGAAGCCTTGTTGCCTGGGTATGGTGAGTCCTGGGCAACGAGGCGGTAGAGATGCTTCGACAAGCTCAGCATGACGTTCTGGTTTCCCCCAGTAACCTGCCCCAAAGACATGACTCTCAAGCAATCCGTCGGCAAAGTGCACCTCTGGCTGGGGCTGGCCTCGGGGCTGGTGGTGTTTATCGTGAGTTTAACGGGCGCCATTTTCACGTTTCAGGATGAAATCCGGGACCTGACGGAGCCCTGGCGCAAGGTGGAGGCGCAGGCCAGCGCGCCGCTGCTGCCCTCGCGACTGCAGGCAGCCGCATTGGCAAAGCACCCCGGCGTAAAGGCGGCCACGACGTGGACCACGTATTTTGGCCCCGAACGGGCGGCCACGGTGTTCTTCACTGATTCGGCCCAGATGCCCACGATGGTGTCGCTGAACCCTTACACCGGTCAGGTATTGCAGGAACAGAACCTGCGCTACCACTTTTTCAGCATTGTGCAGGCCATTCACATGACCTTGCTGCTTCCCGAAGCCGTGGCTAAATGGGTGGTGGGCGGCAGCGTCATCATCTTCCTGCTGATGCTGGGCACGGGGCTGGTGTTGTGGTGGCCCAAGCGCAAGCAGGAACGCAAGCAGCGCTTCACCATCAAGTGGGGCGCCCGCTGGCGGCGCGTTAACTATGACTTGCACAACGTGTTGGGCTTTTATGTGGCCAGTGTGGCCGGGCTGCTGGCGCTCACGGGCCTGTTCATGATTTTCCCGGTGCTGCTCGAATCGGCTGAGCTGGTGGCGAATGGTGGCCGGACGTACCCAGAGGAGAAAGTAGTGGCGAAAGTTGATACGCTACAAGCCGTGACGGCCGCCGCCCAGCCGCTGCCCGACGTGATTTACCGCACGGTGCGGCAACGCTCGCCGCAGGCCGAGATGGTGCTCATCGGGCCGGCCGGCACTGGCAAAGCCCCGGCTTACTGCTGGGCTTACCAGAAAACCCTGCACTATTATCACCGCGACCAATATGCCTTCCACCCCGTGTCGGGGCAGGTGTTGCAGGCCCGCTTGCATGCCAACCAAAGCAACGGCGGCAAGCTGTCGGACATGAACTACGACCTGCACACGGGCCAGATTCTGGGCCTGGGTGGCAAAATTGTCGCCTTTCTGGCCAGCCTGATTTCGGCCAGCCTGCCCGTGACGGGCACCGTGCTGTGGTGGGGCCGCAAGCAGAAGAGTAAGACCGGCGGGAAAAAGCGCCAGGCTGTGTCCGCTTAGAAGCACCGGGCCGTCCGCAAGGGAACACGCTGTCCGGAAATGGACAGATTTTAACGAATATTATTTAGCTTATCAGTCAATATTAAATTGATAGACAAGATATTACGAAATTGGCACAGGCCTTGGCCTTAGGTGTAGAAACTTCCCTGATTTCTGCACAAAAATGGACAGAGCTATTGCCGATTCTATTCAAACCCAACGCAAGCGCCACCGCTGGCTCCTGCTGGCCGGCCTGACGGTGCTGGCGCTGGGAGTAGTATTGGCGTTTCGCACGGTGCTGAAACCCAGCATCAGCCGAGCCATTTTGCAGACGGCCACCGTGGAAACCGGCGACGTGGAAGCCTCCCTTACCGCCGCCGGCACCGTGATTCCGGGCCACGAGGCGGTGCTGACGAGCCCCATTCAGAGCTCCATCCGGCGGGTGGCGGTGGCGGTGGGGGCCAAGGTAAAGCCCGGCGAAACCATTCTGGAGCTGGATAAGGAGTTGGCCAATTCCTCACTAGCCAAGCTCGACGACGAGCAGCTGCGCAACCAAAACAAGAACTCCCAGCTGCAGCTCACTCTGGAGCGCAGCCTGAACGACCTGCGCACCCAGGCCGAGGTGCAGGGCGCCAAAGTGCGCAGCCTGCAATCGACGCTGCGCGACGAGCAGCAGCTCCTGAAAATAGGCGGCGGCACCGCCGAAAACGTGCGCCAGGCCGAGCTCAACCTCACCGTGGCCCAGCTAGAAGCCCAACGCCTGGCCCGCCAGATTCAGACCCAGCAGCGCTCCAACGCGGCCGACGTGCGCGAGTTGGGCTACACCGTATCGATGCAGCAGCGCAGCATTGCGGAACTGGCCGGCAAGCTGCGGCAGGCCAACATCAGCAGCCAGCAGCCGGGCGTACTGACTTGGGTGAACGAGAACATCGGCACCACCGTGCAGGCCGGCGACCCGCTGGCCCGCGTGGCCGACCTGAGCAGCTTCCGGGTGCGCGCCACCATTTCGGACAGCTACGCCGAGGCCCTGCACCCCGGCGACCCCGTGGTAGTGCGCGCCAACGACACCGACCTGCGCGGCACCATCAGCACGGTGAGCCCGAGCGTGGACAAGGGCGTGGTGACCTTCTACGCCCAGCTTGACAACCCGCACCACCCGGCCTTGCGGGCCAACCTGCGAGCCGATGTATTTGTGGTGACGCGCGCCCACCACGGCGTGCTGCGCGTGAAAAACGGGCCGTACTATCTGGGTGGTAAAGAGCAGCCGGTGTTTGTGCTGGCCGATGGCCGGGCGGTGCGCCGCACGGTGCGCTTCGGCGACAGCAACTTCGACTACGTGCAGGTGCTGAGTGGCTTGCGTGCGGGCGAGGAGATTATTGTGTCGGACATGAAGGACCATGTGGACACGCCCGAACTCAAGCTGAAGGATTAAGACGATGAAGCCAATTATCCTCTTTATTCTGAGCTTACTGACGCTGCTAAGCCCGCCCTTGCGTGCGCAAACTCTGGTGAATCAGCCGGGAAGTACGCTCACGCTCGAACAGGTTATTGCCCAAGCGCTCGACCGTTCGGCCGTGGGCCAGCAGGCCTACACCAACCGCGAAACCGGCTACTGGGCCTGGCGCGGCTACCAGGCCAACTACCGGCCGCAACTGGGCTTGGCGGGTACGCTGCCCAATTTCAGCCGGGTGATTTTGCCCGTGGTGCAGCCCGATGGTACCACCAGCTTCCAGTCGGTTCGTATTAATAATTCAGATTTGGCCCTGACGTTGAGCCAGAACATTGGCCTGACGGGCGGGCAGGTGTTTGTGGGCTCGCAGGTGCAGCGGTTCGATGATTTCAACGGTTCGCTGCGGCGGTATAACAACCAGCCCTTTACAATGGGCCTCACGCAGCCACTGGGCCAGTTCAACGCCCTGCGCTGGGCGCGGCGCATCGAACCGCTGCGCTACCAGGAAAGCCAGCGTCAGTATGTGGAGGAGCGCGAAACCATTGCTCAGCGCGTCACGGAACTGTATTTCGACGTGCTGCTGCAACAGGTGAACGCCGAAGTGGCCCGCCAGAATGCTCAGGCCACGGCCGAGCTGCTGCGCATCGGCCAAGAGCGGTACCGGCTGGGCCGGCTCTCGCAGAGCGACTTGCTGCAGTTGGAACTGAACCAGTTGAACGCCCGCCAGGCCCAAACTCAGGCCCAGCTCAACGCCGAAAACGCCACTGTCGACCTGCAAGCTTACACAGGCCTGACCGATGCGCCCGCGCTGGCCGTGCCCGACCCCGCGCCCCAGCCGGCCGTGGCGCCCACCCTGGCGCTGGAGCAGGCCCGCCAAAACCGCAGCGCCACGCTCGCCTTTCGCCGCCGCTTGCTGCAGGCCGAGCGCGACGTGGCCCAGGCGCGCGGCACCACCGGCTTCCGGGCCACGCTCACGGCCAACACCGGCTACGTGAACCAGGCCACCAGCCTCGGCGCCACCTACCTCAACCTGCAAAACCAGCAGCAGGTGGCGCTGGCCTTCTCGATGCCGCTGGTGGACTGGGGCCGGCAGCACTCCATCATCAAAACCGCCGAGCTGGCCCGCGACCAGGCCCAGCACACCGTGGCCCAGGAAGAGCGCACCTTCGAGCAAACGGTGCTCACGCAGGCCAGCCAGTTTGCTACGCTGGCCCAGCAGCTGCACCTGGCCGGCAGGGCCGATTCCATCGCCCAGCGCCGCTACGACATTGCCCGCGCCACCTACTTGCTCGGCCGCATCAGCCTCACCGATTTGAGCCTGGCCTCCAACGCCAAGGACGGCGCTAAGCGCGACTACATTTTTGCCCTGCGCGCGTGCTGGGTGGCGCATTTCCGGCTGCGCGCCCTCACACTGTATGATTTTGAGCGACAGGCGCCCATTGTGGCCACTCGCTAAGCTATTTCAACCTATTCACGCGCTTTTCTCACCTTTTTCTCATGGAAAATCTGCTCATTCCCACCACCGAAACCCGCCCGCAGCCGCTCACTGGCCAAGCGGCCCCGCCCGTGCTTCGGCTCACCAACATCGAAAAGGTGTACCAGACCAAAACCATCGAGACGGTGGCGCTGAACCAGGTGAACCTGACCATCAACCGGGGCGAGTTCGTGTCCATCATGGGGCCCAGCGGCTGCGGCAAATCGACCTTGCTCAGTTTGATGGGCTTGCTTGATGAGCCGACCAGCGGCACGATTGAAGTGGACGGCCGCGCCGTGCAGTCGTATTCCGACCGCGAGCTGGCAGGGCTGCGCAACCTGAAAATCGGCTTCGTTTTCCAGAGCTACCACCTCATAAACGACCTTTCGGTGGTGGACAACGTGGAGGTGCCGCTGCTTTACCGCAAGGGCATGAGCGGCAAGGAACGCCGCCAGCGCGCCCTCGCTGCCCTCGACAAAGTGGGGCTGAGCGCCCGCACGGGTCATTTTCCGGGCCAGTTGAGCGGCGGGCAACGGCAGCGGGTGGCCATTGCGCGGGCCCTGGCCGGCGGGCCGGAAATCATTCTGGCCGATGAGCCGACGGGCAACCTCGACTCGGTGATGGGCGAGGAAATAATGGACCTGCTGCTGGCCCTGAACCGGCAGGAGGGCGTGACCGTGGTAATGGTGACCCACGACGAGCAGCAGGCCCTCAAGACCGAGCGCGTCATCCGCTTCTTCGACGGCAGCCAAGTGAGCTGAAAGGAATAGAAAACTCCCGAACGGTCATGCTGAGCGCAGTCGAAGCATCTCTACCGCTTCGTTTTCACAATGGGATTACTGCTGCGGTAGAGATGCTTCGGCTGCGCTCAGCATGACGGTTTGCTGTTTGACGTTCCTGATAAAATAAACAAAGCCATGCTTTTAAGCTACTTAAAAATTGCCTGGAAGGTGCTCATGCGCCGCAAATTCTTCACCTTCATCAGCCTGTTTGGCGTAAGCTTCACGCTGATGATTCTGCTGGTGGTGATGGCCATGTACGACCACGCGGTGGGGCCGACCGCGCCGATGAAGCGCGTGGACCGGATGCTGTTCGTGAACACCCTTCGGCACGAGATGGCCGACGGCCACGGCTGGATGAGCCAACTCACGAGCATCCACTTCGTGGACGATTACGTGCGCAAGCTCAAAACGCCCGAAAAGGTGGGCATCACCACGGCCTCGGCCAATGCCACGGCCTTCACCAAGAGCAAATTGCTGCCGCTGGACATGGCTTATACCGACAGCAACCTCTGGCAAATCATGGACTATGATTTCCTGGGCGGGCGTGCCTTCACGGCCGCCGAGGTGGCGCAGGCCCAGCGCGTGTGCGTCATCAACGAGGCCACGGCCCGGGCCTACTTCGGCCGCACCGACGTGGTGGGGCAGACCATCGAAATCGACCTGAAGCGCTACCGGGTGGCGGGCGTGGTGCGCAATGTGTCGGCCGCCCAGGTGTATGCCTACGCCGACGTGTGGGTGCCCTACACGCTGAGCCCGCAGTACTTCAAGGACAACCGGCTGGAAGGCGAGTTTCTGGTGGTGCTGCTGGCGCCCTCGGCGGCGGCGGTGCCGGCCGTGAGCGCCGAGTACCAGCAGATGATGAAGCGGATTCCCATTCCGCGGCCTAAGGAGGTGAAGGCCATTTATTCCTACGCCGACCCCATTGTGCCGGGTGTTACCCGGGGGTTTCTGGGCAGCGAGCCCAGCCTGCGCGATGACCACCTCGCCAAGTTTTACACGCTGGTGGGCGGGCTGGCGCTGCTGTTTATGCTGCTGCCGGTGCTGAACCTGGTGAACCTGAACGTGACGCGCATTCTCGAACGTTCGGGCGAGATTGGGGTGCGCAAGGCCTTCGGGGCGGCGGGCGGCGATTTGGTGGGGCAGTTCCTGGTCGAGAACCTGGTGCTGGCCCTGGTGGGCGGGCTGCTGGGCCTGGGCCTGGCCGCCGGCGCCCTGGCCCTCGTCAACGAGGCGCACCCCATTGCCTATGCGCACTTCGCGCTGAGCTGGAGCGTGTTTGGCTGGGGCATGGCGCTCACCCTGCTCTTCGGCTTGATGAGCGGCGTGTACCCGGCCTGGAAAATGTCGCGCCTCAACCCCGTGGCCGCCCTGCGCGGCGGCGGGGAGCAAAAATGAATTATGAATTAAAAATTATGAATTGGCCAGAGGCCTCGCCCATGATTCATGACACTCAATTCATAATTCATAATTATTAATTCATAATTGCCCAACCCCATGCTTCGCCATCTCTTCACCCTCATCTGGAACCGCAAGCGGGCCAACCTGCTGCTGATTTCCGAAATCTTTTTCTCGTTCGTGGTGCTGTTTGGGGTGGGCACGGTGCTCATCACCGCCGGCCGAAACTACATGGCCCCGCGCGGTTTCGAGCCCACGCAGGTGTGGCGGCTGCTGGTGCGCGCCGGCCAGGGCCAGAAGATGCCCCGCGCCGAGCTCGACGACGTGCTGCGCCAGGTAAAGGCCCTGCCCGGCGTGCAAACCGTGGCCCTGACCAGCAACAACCTGCCCTTTACCTTCAACACCAACAACTCGGACTTCGTGTACAAGGGCCGCAAAACGCCCTTTGCCAATACCTACGACGCCGACGACCACTACGCCGAAGCCCTGCGCCTGCGCCTGCGCGAGGGCCGCTGGTTTGCGCCGGGCGACGACGGCACCCACCACCGCCCCGTGGTCATCAGCGAAAACATGCGCCAGTACTTGTTTGGCGACGAGCCGGCGCTGGGCAAAATCTTCACCTACAACATCCCCGGCAAGGCCACCAAGCCCGAAGACGAGTTCCAGGTGGTGGGCGTGGTGGACAACGTGCGGATGACGACCGATTTCGACGAGGCCATTCCCAGCGTGTGGAAGCGCCTCATTCCCTACGACACCACCCACTGGGAAACGGCCGCCGTGCTGGTGCGCGTGGCGCCGGGCCAGGGCGGCATGTTGCAGGAAAAAATAGCCCGCACCGTGGCCGGCGTCACGCGGCAATGGAGCACCGAGGTGCGCGTGATGGAAGACGACCGCCTGCACCGCCGCTTATATACGCTGGTGCCGGTGGTGGGCCTGTGCCTCATGGGCCTGTTTCTGATTATCAACGTGGCGCTGGGCTTGTTTGGGGTGCTGTGGTACAACATCAGCCAGCGCCGGGCCGAGATTGGGCTGCGGCGCGCCATGGGGGCCACGGGCGCGGGCATCGGCTGGCAGTTTCTGGGCGAAATGATGGTGGTGACGACCTTTGGGGTGCTGCTGGGCACGCTGCTGGCGGCGCAGTTCCCGCTGCTCCACGCCTTCGATTTGGCCACGCAGCCTTATGTATTGGCCATTGCGGCGGCGGCGGGCGCGGTGTATCTCATCACGGCGCTGTGCGCGTGGCAGCCCAGCCGGCTGGCGGCGGCCATTCAGCCGGCCTTGGCCCTGCGCGAGGAGTAAATTGTAGCGCGGACTACAAAGTCCGCGCTACGCCCGGGCAACCCCGGCCGCCCCGGCTGCATCTGTCTCTCCGAATCCAGTCACTTTTCTCACTTTTTCACTCTGCAGTTTTATGAAAAACTTCCTTGCTCTCGCCCTGCTCTGGTTGCTGGCCCTGGTGCCCGCCCTCGCCCAAACCGCCCCGGAAGTGCGCGTTGTGGGCGCCTTCCGCGCCCTCAAAGTTTCCGATGGCGTGCAGGTCACACTCGTTTCGGGCAGCACGCAGCGCGTGGAAGCCAGCGCCGACAACGAAGAATTCCTCAACCGCCTCAAAACGGACGTGAGCGATGGTGTGCTCCGCGTGAGCTTCGAGCACAAGCTGAACGAAAGCTGGAGCAAAGACAACCGCCCACGCAACCTGCGCGTGAGCATCGTGGCCGCGCCACTCACCGGCATCGAGGCCAGCAGCGGCTCGCGGGTGGAGGTGAAAAACGAGTACGCCGCCGGCGATTTCGACCTGGAAGCCTCTTCGGGGGCCGTTGTCTCGGCCCCCAGCTTCACCGGCAAAAGCGTGAAAGCCAGCGTGAGCAGTGGCGCCGTGGCCAGCCTCGGCGGCAAGGTGCAAAGCCTGGATGTGCAGGCTTCCAGCGGCGGCGTCTTCAAGGGCCAGGACGTGCAAGCCGCCACCTGCGACGCCCACGCTTCGAGCGGCGGCACCGTGGCCGTGGCCGTGCAGGACAAGCTGGTGGCCAACGCCAGCAGCGGCGGTGACGTGCGCTACAGCGGCTCGCCCCAGGTGACGAAGCACACCAGCAGTGGCGGCAGCGTGAAGAGCCGGTAGACAGACTGCTTGCCTATTGTAAGGCACTAACGAAGAACGTCATGCAGAGCGCAGTATCTTGCCTGCCACCACTAAAATCCTTAATCTGGATTACTTACTGCGGGCAAGATGCTTCGCTGCGCTCTGCATGACGTGCTGATACCACACTTTATTTCCTTTTCCTTCCTTTCTGCACTCATGTTTCTCATCGTCGACGATGACCTCGCCGTTCGCACCTCGCTCAGGCTGCTGCTAAAGCAGGCCGGCTACCCCGCGCAAGCCGTGGCCACGCCCGCCGAGGCCCTGGCCGCCGTGCGCGAAGCCGCCCCGCAGTTGGTGTTGATGGACATGAATTACTCCCTGGCCACCACCGGTGAAGACGGCCTGGCCCTGCTACGCGAGGTGAAGCACCTGGCCCCGCAGGTGCCCGTCATCCTCATCACCGGCTGGGGCAGCATCAGCCTGGCCGTGGAGGGCATGAAGGCCGGCGCCGCCGAGTTCGTGACCAAGCCCTGGCACAACGACGCGCTGCTCCAGACCATTCGCACCGTGCTGGCCGTGCAGGATGCCACCCCCGACGCGGCCCCCGACGGCCCCGCCGCCAGCCGCCGCCAGCTCGACAAGCAGTACCGCTTCGCCGACATTATTGGCCACGACGAGCAGCTGCTGCACGTGCTACGCAACGTGGGCCAGGTGGCCGCCACCGATGCCTCAGTGCTCATCGAGGGCGAAAGCGGCACCGGCAAGGAGCTCATCGCCGAGGCCATTCACCGCAACAGCCAGCGCCGCCAGCAGCCTTTCGTGAAGGTGAACCTCGGCGGGATTTCGAGCAGCTTGTTTGAGAGTGAAATGTTTGGCCACCGGCGCGGCGCCTTCACCGACGCCAAGGCCGACCGCGTGGGCCGCTTCGAGCTGGCCAATGGTGGCACCATCTTCCTCGATGAAATCGGCGAGCTGGAGCTGGCCAGTCAGGTGAAGCTGCTGCGCGTGCTGCAGGACCGTACCTATGAAGTGCTGGGCGACAGCAAGCCGCGCCGCCTCGACATCCGCGTCATCGCCGCCACCAACCGCAACCTGGCCGAGTTGGTGCAGCAGGGCCGTTTCCGCGAAGACCTGTTCTACCGCATCAACCTGATTACGGTGCGCTTGCCCGCCCTGCGCGAGCGCGCCCAGGACATTCCATTGCTGGCCCAGCACTTCGTCGACCAGCTGCGCGCCACCTACCGCCGCCCGGCCCTGAAGGTGGGTACCCGCGCCCTGCACTGGCTGCGCGAGCAAGCGCTGCCCGGCAACATCCGCGAGCTGAAAAACCTGGTGGAGCGCGCTGTTCTTGTCAGCGGCAAGGACGAATTAGGCCCCGAAGATTTCCAGGCCAATGCCCAGCGCCTGCCCGCCCGTGCCCCCGCGCCCGGCGAACTGCCCACCCCCGGCACCATGACCTTGGACGAGCTGGAGGCCCAGATGATTCGCCAGAGCCTGACGCACTACGACGGCAACATCAGCCGCGTGGCCAAGGCGCTGGGACTGAGCCGCGGGGCTTTGTACAGGAGGTTTGAAAAGCACGGCATACCCTATGACGAGTAGGGGCGGCGGCATACCCGGTAGGGCCTGCCTCCGCCGTTGAACGTCATGCAGAGCGCCGCGAAGCATCTTTACCGCAGCAGTAATTGATTTGCATTGCGCGGTAAAGATGCTTCGCGGCGCTCTGCATGACGTTCTTTGATTACCGACATTTGGCCGCGCTGAATACATGTCCCTTCGCCTCCAGTTCCTGCTTTTCGTCACGCTTATTCACGCCGTACTCATCGCGCTGGCGTGGCAGGTGCGCACCACCAATCTGTACCTGTTTTTCGGCAGCGAGGTGCTGCTGATTGGCAGTATTTACCTGGCCGTGCGGCTGTACCGGGGCTTTGTGCGGCCGTTCGAGCTGATTGCGGCGGGCACGGCGGCCATTCAGGCCAAAGATTTCAGCATGAAGTTCGTGCCCGTGGGCCAGCGCGAGATGGACCAGCTCATCGGCGTCTACAACCGGATGATTGACGAGCTGCGGCAGGAGCGCGTGAGCCAGCACGAAAAAAGCTTCCTGCTTGAGCGCCTCATTCAGGCCTCGCCGGCCGGCGTGCTCATCCTCGATTTCGAAGGCCGCATCGAAAGCGTGAACCCCGCCGCCGAGCGGTTTTTGGCCCAGCCCGCCGCTGCCCTGCTGGGCCGCGCGCCGGTTGAGTTGCCCGGAGCATGGGGCCCGGTCCTGGCCCAGCTCATCGAAAACCAGCCGCAGGCCCTGCAACTCTCGGGCCTGCAAACCTACCGGGTGCAAGCCGCGCATTTCTACGACAGAGGATTCGTGCGCCGCTTCCTGCTACTCGAAGAGCTGACCCAGGAGCTGATGCAGCAGGAGAAGCAGGCATATGGCAAGCTGATTCGGATGATGTCGCACGAAATCAACAACTCCATCGGCGCCATCAACTCCATTCTGCACAGCTTCGCCTACTACGCCCCTCAGCTCGATGCCGCCGACCAGCCCGACTTCACCCAGGCCCTGGAGGTAAGCATTGCCCGCAATACCCAGCTGGCCAACTTCATCGGCAGCTTCGCGCGCCTTGTGCGGCTGCCCGCTCCCGCGCCGCTTCCCACCGACCTGCACGCCCTGCTACGCAGCATCTGCCGGCTGCTCCAGCCCCAGAGCGAGGAGCGCCGAATTCGCTGGCACCTGGATTTTGCTGACGCGCCGCTCATCGCCTCCTTCGATGCTCTGCAGCTGGAGCAAGTACTGCTCAACATCGCTAAAAATGCCCTTGAGGCCATTGGTCAGCAGGGCAACATCTGGGTGCGAACTACCGCCCGGCCGCTCACCGTCGTCATCGAAAACGACGGGCCCGGCCTCACCGCCGAGGTGAGCCAAATGCTTTTCACCCCCTTCTTCAGCACCAAGCGCGACGGGCAGGGCATCGGCCTCACGCTGGTCCGGGACATTCTGCTCGGGCACGGCTTTCGGTTCCGGCTCGAAACGAATGCTGCCCAGCGCACGCAATTTGTCATTGAAATGGAGGCTTCGTAAATGAAGGTGTTTGGTGGTGCCAAAAGGTAAATATTGCCGAATGCCCTTATGTTTTAGAGGGGTGATTTGAAATTTGAGTATTAATTTCGTGGAGTAGCCCCTAATTACGCTCCCGTTATGACGCGCAAACAATATTTAGCCACGGCCTGCCTGGGCGTTATCCTGCTACTGGCCGGCCTCGCCGCCTTCCTGCCCCAAAGCCACCCCGACGCCAAGCCCGACGCCTTCAATCCCGCCGACCTGGCCTGGATGCTCTCCGCCTCCGGCCTCGTGCTGCTCATGACGCCGGGCCTCGCCTTTTTCTACGGCGGCATGGTGAGCAAGCGCAACGTGATTTCGACCATGCTGCAGAGCTTCATCGCGCTGGGCGTGATTTCGATACTGTGGTACGTGGTGGGCTTTTCGCTGGCCTTTGGCGACAGCATTGGGGGCGTTATCGGCAATCCGCTCACGTTTTTCATGTTCAACAACGTGGGCACGGCCCCGCACCCGCGCCTGGCCACCAACCTGCCGCTGGTGCTGTTTGCGGCGTTCCAGCTGAAGTTTGCCATCATTACGCCGGCCCTCATCAGCGGCGCCTTCGCCGAGCGCATTCGCTTCTGGGGCTACCTGCTGTTCATGTGCCTCTTTAGTCTGTGCATCTATTGCCCGCTGGCCCACTGGACCTGGCACCCCGACGGCTTCCTCTTCAAGTGGGGCATCCTGGACTTCGCGGGCGGCACGGTGGTGCATATCTCGGCCGGCTTTGCGGCGCTGGCGGGCGCACTGGCCCTGGGCCGCCGCCGCACCCACCTCGAAGGCCACACCCACGTGCCGCCCAACGTGCCGTTTATCCTCATCGGCACGGGCCTGCTGTGGTTTGGCTGGTTCGGCTTCAACGCCGGCTCCGCGCTGGCGGCCAATGCCACGGCCGTGCAGGCATTCATGACCACGCACCTGGCCTCGGCCGCTGCCATGCTCACTTGGATGATGATTGAGGCCGTGCGCGGGCAGCGGCCCTCGGCGGCGGGCGCGGCCATTGGCGCGGTAGTGGGTCTGGTGGCCATCACCCCGGCGGCGGGCTATGTGAGCTACGGTCCGGCTCTGTTTATTGGCGTGGTGTCGGCGGCCATCAGCGCCGGCGCGGTCGATTTGAAGAATAAAACGACGCTCGATGACACCCTGGACGTATTCCCCTGCCACGGCGTGGGCGGCATTGTGGGCATGATTCTCACGGCCATTTTCGCCAAAGAAGGCGGCCTCGCCACCACCGGCGACGCGACGCTGCTCCTGAAGCACCTCGGCGCGCTGGCCTTCATCTCGGTGTTCACCTTCGGCGGTTCCTACCTGCTCTATAAGTTTACCAACCTGCTCATTCCCATCCGCGTCAATGCCATGCACGAAGCCGATGGCCTCGACATGAGCCAGCACGGGGAAACGGTATTGCCCGTGGCGCCGGAGGCCGTGCCGGAGAGCGAGTTGCGCTACGTGGTGCGGGCCTCGTAGCGCCTTCTGTCATCCTGAACGCAGCGAAGGACCTTCTCACGTTAGAACGAATTGTTCAGGCGTGAAAAGGTCCTTCGCTGTGTTCAGGATGACAGAAGGCGCTACGTCCCCAGCACAAACACCGTCGGAATCTTGTGCAGCTCCGGGGCTGGCAGCCGCTTCCAGTCCGAAACCGCCAGCGTCTTGATAAACTCGCCCGCGCCGGTCACATCGGCTGCCACGCACAGGCGGGTGCCCGGCTGCAAATGCGCCAGCAAATCGGTAAACAAAGCTCCGTTGCGGTAAGGCGTTTCAATAAACAGTTGCGACTGCTGCCGCTGTTGCGCCTCCTTCTCCAGTGCCTTGATGGCGGCCACGCGCGGCGCTTTCTCGATGGGCAGATAGCCGTGAAACGCAAATTGCTGCCCATTCAGCCCGGAAGCCATCAGCGCCAGTAGCAGCGACGACGGCCCTACCAGCGGCACTACCCGCAGGCCTTGCCGGTGCGCCTCCCGCGCCAGCGCCGCGCCGGGGTCGGCGATGCCGGGACAGCCGGCTTCGCTCAGAATGCCGGCGTCGATGCCTTCTTTCACCAGGGGAATGAGGGCAGCTTTTACTTCGGCATCGGTGCTGTCTTTATCAATGACAACGAAGCGGATGTCCTCGATGACGCGGTGCGGGGCCACACTTTTCACGAAGCGGCGGGCCGTGCGGGCATTCTCGACCAGAAAGTAGGGGAGGGTGGCCACGGCGGCCACCACCTGCGGCGGCAGCACCTGCGGAGCCGTGTCGTCGGCCAGGGGCGTAGGGATGAGGAAGAGCGCGGGCATTGAAAAAAAGTAAGAGCCGCAAAGGAACGCCTCCGCTCCGGAAACCTGGGCGCCGCTGCCTGAAATGACGGCGCAGCGGCGGGCCAGGAGGATTGAAGAAGCCGGGATTGAAGGACAGTCAAATAAAAAAAATCGCCCCGCTTTCTTTCGGAAGGCGGGGCGATTTACGAAACGCGGCGGGCCGTTGGCTAGTCGCGCTTTATCAGGCGGGTGATGCGCTGCTCGCCTTGGCGGGCTTGCAGGGTGTAGACGCCGCTGGCCAGCGCCCGCACATCGAGCTGGAAACGGCTGGCGCCCGTGGCCGCGGCTTCTTCGCGGTGAATGAGCACCCGACCGGCCATGTCGAAGAGGTCAATCTGTACTGCGCCGGGGCCCGCCGTCATCAGGTCGAGGGTGAGGTATTCCTGCAGCGGCACCGGATAGGCGTCGAGCTTGAAGACAGCCGCGCCGGCGAATTGCACGGCCAGCACCTTGCTGAGTTGGCTGTGGCCTTCGGTGTCGAGCTGCCGCAGGCGGTAGAACACGGTGGCGCCCAGGCGGCTGGCGTCCTTATCGACTGCCGTGGCGGCGGCCGGCGACCAGCGCTGGCTGGCCACGGCCTGCCGGCTGATTTCCTGCCACTTCTGCTCGTCAGCCGACCGTTCGATAACGTACCAGCCGTTGCTCGGCTTCGTGGTCGTCGACCAGGTCAGCACGGCATCGGTGCGGCGGGCCGTGCCCGAAAATAAGGTTTGGGCCAGCGGGGCAACGGTGGGCGCGCTGTGCAGGCTCACGGTGTACCAGGCGTTGAGCTCGGTGGCCGCCACCATGACGGTGCGCGCCAGCGCGGGCTGGGGCTCGCCGGCTTTCACCCAGGTTTTGCCCTGGTCGGTGGAGCGCCACACTTGGGCCAGGGCGCCGCCAAAGTCGAGGCCGTGGTCGTTGGCCGCCAGCCAGCTTAGCGCGAGCCGGACGGGCTGAGCGGGGCTGCGGCCGTCGGCGGTGCTGAGCCGCCAGATGCGGTCGATGCTCTGCTTGCTGGCAAACGCCGGGCTTTGGCTGTAGGAGTAGTTGGGCAGGCTCAGGCCGGTGCGGCGGTCCACGGTCAGCGTCAGGACCTGGCCGTTGGGATGCAGCACGAAGCCCATGTTGCCGAAGTTGACGGGCTCGGTGCCGCGCACGGCTTGCTGCTGCACCAGACTGCCTTGCACGTAATGGCTGTCGTCTTCGGTGCCGGCCGGGCCGGGCCCGAGCAAGGTAGCGGCGGGCGCCAGCCGCAGGCTGTAGGCCGCGGTGGTGCGCAGGTGGCCGCTGGCCAGCCGCAGGCCTCCGGCCACGCTGGCATCCGACCCCAGGGTGATGCCGGCCGGGTTGTCGAGGCGCAGGCGGTAGAAGGTAGCCCCGCTTATGCTCAGCACATGCGGTTTCATGCCCATCAGCACCACGGTGCTCTGGCCGGCGCTGAAGGTGCCGGTGCTGAGCAGGCTGCCTTCGTCGATGAAGAGCCGGTTGGAAGCCAGGCCGGCGGCGCGGGTCAGGTCAAGCTCGCCGGCGTTCTCCACGTCGCCGCGCACGTAGCGCACCGAATCGGAGAGGGCGACTAAGCCGCCTTTCCCATTGTAGAGGCCCTGGGCTTGGCTGGTGTGAAGGGCCGAGGCCCCCCACACCAGCAGCAACGCAAGCGCGGCCGTGGGCGGTTCGAAACGTTTGAGGTATCGGTTCATGGTCGCAGAGGCAATTAGTGGATAACAACCCATTTTGACCCGTCGGAAATCACCTGGACGGTATTTGAGGTATTAGCACCATTACCGGTGAGGGTTACGCTAGTTGAAGCGTTGATAGAATCTGTGGTCCAGAACCCTCCCGAAGCAGAACTGGTAATGGTTACCGTGAAGCTGGAATAGTTGCGGAGATAGATAATCCGGCCGTTGTTGCTGGATGCTGCAGGCAATGAGAACGTAGCAGTGCTGGTCGGTTTCAGGCCGATAAAGTTATTACTGGCTACTACCGTCGTGAGGTCCGTAGTCGTGACGTTGAGACCCGGGTTCACTGCCATGGTGCTGCCGTTGATACCAGGGTCCCCCTTCAATCCCTGAGTTCCCGCAGCACCTTGCGGAATGGTGAAGGTCAGAACTGCGGCCGAACTGGTTCCCGTATTGGTTACGGTAGCCAATGTGCCTGCTGCTCCAGTCGTTGTGCCACCAATGGCTATGCTGGCAGCGGCGCCGGTTGCGCCCGTTGCGCCAGCAGGGCCAGTAGCACCGGCAGGACCCGCTACGCCGGTAGCGCCCGTTGCTCCCGTTGCGCCAACGGGCCCTTGTGGGCCTGTGGCCCCGGCAGGCACCGTAAAGGCAAATACTGCGGCAGACGAGGTGCCCGTATTAGTTACGGTAGCACTGGAACCAGCAGCTCCTGTGGTAGTGGTTCCGACGGCAATCGTAGCTGCTGCTCCGTTCGTACCTGCTGCACCTTGGGGACCTGTCGCGCCAGTATCGCCTTTCAGGCCTTGAATACCTTGGTCACCCTTTGCGCCAGCGGGACCGGCAGGACCGGCGGGACCGGCAGCGCCAGCGGGACCAGCGGCGCCAGCAGCGCCGTCATGGCCGTCGGCGCCAGCAGGACCGGCAGGACCGGCGGGACCGGCGGGACCGGCGGGACCGGCAGCGCCGTCATGGCCGTCGGCGCCAGCAGGACCGGCGGCGCCAGCAGCGCCGTCATGGCCGTCGGCGCCAGCAGGACCGGCAGGACCGGCAATACCCGGTTCACCTTGGATGCCTTGTACACCCTGCTCACCTGCGGGAATGACAAAACTGAGTAAATTAATTGAGCCAGCAACAGCGTTAGTTACCGATGCAACTGGACCTGTAGTTACACTACCAATGGCAATAGTGGCATTCGTACCAGTAGCACCATTGGCACCCTGCGGGCCAGCTACACCTTGGATACCTTGTTCGCCCTTGTCACCTTTATCGCCTTTGGCACCGGTGGCCCCGATAGGACCTTGGGCGCCGGTAGCTCCCGTGTCACCTTTGGCACCGGTGGCGCCAGTATCGCCGGTGGCACCGGTAGCACCTGTGGCACCGGTTAAGCCAATCGGTCCTTGCGAACCCGTGTCCCCTTTAGGCCCCTGGGGACCCGTCAAACCGGTAAGACCTTGCGCGCCTTGCGGACCCGTCAAGCCGATGGGGCCTTGTGAGCCAGTGGCACCAGCCACGCCCTGTGCTCCCTGTGCGCCCGCTGGACCTGTTGCTCCCTGAGCGCCAGCAGGTCCTACTGGCCCTTGCGCGCCAGCCAGGCCGGTGGCACCCGTGGCACCCATCGGGCCGATAGGTCCCTGGTCGCCGGCGGCACCGGCATCGCCTTTTGGCCCTTGAATACCTTGTAGTCCCTGAGCGCCGGTGGCGCCAGTCAGGCCGATGGGGCCTTGCGCGCCAGTGGCACCGGTCAGGCCCATCGGACCTTGCGGGCCGGTGGCTCCAGCGGCACCAGTAGCCCCTGTGGCACCGGTTGGCCCAGTGGGGCCGGTAGCACCGGTTGCTCCAGTCAGGCCGGTCGGGCCAACCGGGCCAGTTAATCCAGTGGGGCCTTGGGCGCCTTGCGGGCCGGTCAAACCCACCGGGCCCTGGGCGCCGTCGTTGCCGGCTATGCCTTGCGCGCCCTGCGCACCCGCCGGGCCTTGTGCACCTTGCGCACCAGCCGGACCGGTGGGGCCTTGGGCGCCCGTGAGACCCGTCGGGCCCTGTGCTCCTGCCAAGCCCGCCGGGCCCGTAGCCCCGGTAGCCCCGGTATCGCCTTTGGGGCCGGTGGCGCCGGTAGCGCCAGTAGTACCGGTAGCGCCGGTCAGGCCGATGGGTCCGGTGGCGCCAGCGCTGCCAGTATCACCTTTCGGGCCCTGGGCCCCAGTGAGGCCCGCCAGGCCCTGGGGGCCTTGCGGCCCGGTGAGGCCGGTGGCCCCTTGCGGCCCGGTGAGGCCCATAGCGCCTTGCGCACCCGCCGCGCCAGTTGGCCCCTGCAGGCCTTGCGCACCCGTTGCGCCCGCTGGGCCAACTGCCCCCGCCGGTCCCACGGGGCCGGCTGCCCCGGTTGCCCCTTGCGGCCCGGCCGGACCGGTAGCCCCGGCCGGAACCGTGAAGTTGAGGATGGCCGCGGTGGCCGTGCCGCTGTTGGTGACGGCCGCATTGGTGCCAGCGGCGCCTGTGGTAGTCGTGCCCACGGCGACGCTGGAAGTAGGCAGGGTGACTGCCGTAGTACCCGCGCCTAAGCTGAGCTGCTGGCCGCTCAGCGTCAGCACATCAAGCGGGCGGGCCTGGAGCTTGCCGGTGGCATCTATTCCAACCTGCCGAGCGGCAATGCCCGGCGCCGCCAACGACGCAACCGTGGCGTTGCCTGCCACCGTCATATTGCCGCCCAGCGTGCCAGAGCCGTCGATGTTGAAATTGGCGGCACTCTGAACCGTTGTGCCGTTGTTGATGTAAGCCCCGGGCGCATTGCTCGTGCCGGCATTGCCCCCAATGCCCACCGGTGAGGTGGGGGCGGCCTTCCCCACCAAGTGCCAGGTGTCGAGGCCTATCGGGGCGCCGCTGGTTTCTACCCGCACCCAGTTGGTGGGACTGCTGCCCTTGGCGCCGGTGTTGCCGCCGGCGTTGTAGTAGAGGCCCGGCCCGCCCGGAAGCAAGTCGCTGGTGTTGAAAATCATAAGGCCAGTGGCCGGATTTTCAATGGTGGTATTGTCGGCCGCCGATTTTAGGGCAACTCGTGGGATGAGCAGGCCTTTGTTGCTGCTCGAAATATCGAGTGCGGCCGAAGGTTCTGGCGTGCGCGTGCCAATGCCGGTCTGGCCATATCCCAGCATGGGTATGGTTACAAGCGCACCAGCTGACGCCACTCTCAATAAAAATCTCAGGGGTAATTGAGTTTTCATGCAGTGTGAGAATTTGGTTTAGGGGAGAAAGAATATGAATTATGCCTTCGATGAGTCACAATATTATTCCCCCGGTTCTACCTTTTCCTACTGCAAAATTTATTTTTATTAATGCATTATTGTATTAATATTAAATAATTAATATTTAATATGCCAGTGGGTGTTCCCAATGGATTGAGCATCAAATGCCAATTTTTGTGGTAGTTTTTTGTTAACGACAAGCTAACGGTAGTGTCAGATAATTAAATATAATATATAAAAAGTATAATAAAAATATTTTAACGTTTCTCTGAAATTTTTTTTAAACAACAAATAATTTGATTAATTAATATATAATATATATACTGCGGTTTATTGGATGCCGAGCCCCGGTCGGCAAGACTGCAATCAAGCTGCTCAAGACACCAATGCTAACGGCAACTACTGCTCAATAGACTTTCATACAGGCTATTAACCAGTGCCAAGGCTGCCTTGCCAGGGCCAAGCTAGGCCCAATGGCCTGCTCATTGCCCTACAAATGCCTTCACCATCTCATAAATCTCCTCGGGTTTCTCGGCGTGCACCCAGTGGCCGGCATCGACTACGGTGGCCACCTGCGAGTGCGGAAACAGCGCCGGAATGCCGTGCAGCTTGTCCTCGGCAGTGATGTAGTCCGACTTGCCGCCCCGAATGAACAGGGCGGGCTTTAGAAACGGTGCGTGGCCGGTGGTTTCTTCGCCCACGGCGGGGAGCTGGGCGGCCAGCACGTCGAGGTTGATGCGCCAGGCGAAGCTGTTGTTCTCCTTACGGTAGAGGTTTTTTAGCAAAAACTGGCGGGTGCCCACATTGGGCACATACTTGGCCAGGGCGGCATCGGCCTCCTGGCGGTTGGTGCAGGTGGTGAAATCGACGGCTTGCAAGCCGGCCACGATGTCGTCCTGGTGCTCCATGTCGGAGAAGCGCGGGGCAATATCGACCACGATAAGGCGGGCCAGGCGTTCGGGGTTATCCAAGGCGAGGCGCATGGCCACTTTGCCGCCCATGCTGTGGCCCATGAGGGAGGTATCGGGGCCGAGCTGGAGGTGGTCGAAAAGGTCGAGCACGTCCTGCGCCATGAGGGCGTAGGTGTGCTCGGGCGCGTGAAAGGAGCGGCCGTGATTGCGCAAATCGACGCTCACGACGCGCAGGCCGGCTTCGGTGGCCCAGCGGCGGGCTAGGCTCTGCCAGTTATCAAGCGTTCCGAAAAGCCCGTGGAGGATAACCAATGGGCGGCCCTGGCCCTGGTCGAGGTGGTGAAGTAGCGGCATGATGCAAAAGTAGCGAAGGGGGCTGGGGTACGGCGCCGGGGCTGTTTTCTCGGAGCACCAGCTGGCCGTAGGCGGGGCAGGCTGCCGCTTGATACGTGAGCGAGGCCGACCGGATTTGACGATTCGCCGGTTGCGGACGGGCCGAAAATTCACCTGTTTGTCATACAAGACGGCAGTGCTTTGTGTGTTTGTTCAGCTACCCAATCAATTAAGTTTAGCTTGCGAACAAATGCTCATCTGTTAAATACCCCATCCGTTGCGTTTTTACTATTTGCTTTTGCTGGCGGCACTGCCGCTCGCCGCCACCGCCCAGGTCACGCCAGCCGGCTCCACCACGCCGCCCACGCCGCCCACTGCCGCCTCGGCCCAGGAGCCCCTGCGCCGGCCCGTCGAAGAAGCCCACAACTGGAGCCTGCACTTCCAGCAAACCTTCATCGACCAGTGGCACAACAACCTGACCACGCCCTACGCCGGCGACTTTAGCCTTGCCGACCGCGAGTCGGCCAAGCTCTCGATGACCAGTACCTTCTTCATCGGGCGGCGGCTGTGGAAGAATGCGGCGGTGTATTTTAACCCGGAAGTGGCCGGCGGCAGCGGCTTGAGCAGCGCCCGCGGCATCGCCGGCTTCCCCAACGGCGAAACCTTCCGCATCGGCGTGGCCGACCCGGTGCTGTACCTGGCCCGGCTCTACGTGCGGCAAGTGTTTGCCCTGAGCCCGGAAATGGATGAAGATATCGACGACCTCAACCAAGTGGCCGGCCCCACGCCACGCCACTACATTTCGGTGAGCGCGGGCAAGCTCTGCCTGGCCGACTTTTTCGACCAGAACAGCTATTCGCACGACCCGCGCACCCAGTTTATGAACTGGAGCCTGATGAGCGCCGGGGCTTGGGACTACGCCGCCAACACCCGCGGCTACACTGTGGGCGGCGTGCTCGAATACGTGACGCCCAGCTTCAGCGCCCGCTTTGCTTCGGCGTTGCTGCCCACCTACGCCAACGGCCCGCTGCTCGACTACCGCTACGGCCAGGCTCACGCCGAAACCTTGGAGCTGACGCACACCTACCACCTTGGCCAGCATCAGGGCACGGTGCGCGCCCTGGGCTTCCGCAACGTGGCCCCGATGGCTACCTACCGCACGGCCGTGGCGCTGGGCCAGGCCACCGGCCAGCAGCCCGACCTGGAGCTGGTGCGCCACGACGGCCACACCAAAGTGGGATTCGGCCTGAACGCGGAGCAGGAAATCAGCAAGAATGTGGGGCTGTTTGCGCGGGTGAGCTACAACGATGGCCGCAACGAAACCTGGGCCTTCACCGAAATTGACCACAGCGCGAGCCTGGGCGTGGTGAGCACCGGCGCGCGCTGGCACCGCCCCGACGACCGCCTCGGCGCCGCCGTGGTGGCCAACGGCATCAGCTCCGAGCACCAGGCGTATCTGGCGGCCGGGGGCTACGGCTTCATGGTTGGCGACGGGCAGCTGAACTACGGCCTCGAAAAAATTGGCGAAGTGTACTACAGCATTGACCTGCACCGCTACCACGCCGCCATCAGCCCCGATTATCAGTTCATTCTCAACCCGGCCTACAACCGCGACCGCAGCGGGCCGGTGCACGTGGTGGCCGTGCGGCTGCACGTCGAATTTTAAACGAGCGAAACGTTTTTTAGAGTAGCAAAGGGAAAAGAATAACTTCGGGCAACCGCCGTAACGATTCCGGCATCAGGGCGGTAGTCGGGTTTACTCACTCATCCTTTTACCTTTTTTTCGCATGAAGAATTTTCGGATTACCTCGATGTACGCTAGCCTAGCGCTGCTGGCCGCCGGCGCGCTTTCATCCTTCACCACCCGGCTTTTGGCCGACCGCGAAACCCGCTCGGTGGGCTCGTTCACTGAAATTAGCCTGGGTAGCTCGTCGCACGTGGTAGTGAAGCAGGGCAGCCCCCAGAGTGTGGCGGTGGAGGGCAGCAAAGACGACCTGGCCGACTTCGAAACCACCGTGCAGGGCGGCAAGCTGCGTCTGAACTTCCGCAACCAGGAAGGTAAAATGTTCAACAACAAAAGCCACGGCCCCGTGACGGTGTATGTGACCGTGCCCACTTTAACGGCGTTGCGCGTGGGCGGCTCGGGCAAGCTCGAAATGAGCGGCCCCCTCCAGGCCGACGCCCTGACGCTGACCTTGAGCGGCTCGGGCGACTTGGTGGTGCCTCAGCTCCAGGCCAAGCAGCTCGAAACCAGTGTGTCGGGTTCGGGTGGGGTGATGCTGGGTGGCAACTGCGCCAGCAACGATATCCGCATCAGCGGCTCGGGCAAGGTGAAAGCCCACGACCTTAAAACGGAAACCAGCCGCGCCCGTATTAGCGGCTCGGGCGATGTGCACGTGTACGCCAGCCGCACGGCCGAAGGCTCTATTTCCGGTTCGGGCAGCCTGTACGTGGCCGGAGGTGCACAGCTCAGCAGCAACACCCACGGCAGCGGCCGTGTGGTGAAGGAGTAGCGTAGCAGCCAAGTGCTGGGAGTGAAGAGTTAGTAGCTAAGGGTTAATGGCTCTTTCCTCTTAACTCAATACCAGCCGCTGCGTGTAAAATTCGGGCATATCGGGGGGCGGGGCCGACCGCCGCGGGCGCGGTGCCGTACCTTTGCCGGGCCGAAAGGCGCGTTAGAGTTTCCCACCCAACACCAGTCCGTGTACCTTCATCATGTGGCGTCCTACCTTCCGGAGGCCGTCGTTACCAACGCTCACTTCACCCGCCTCAACGGCTTGGCCAGCGAGTGGATAATTGAGCGAACCGGCATTCAGGAGCGCCGCAAAGCGGGTCCCGGCGAAAATGCCAACACCATGGCCATTGCCGCTACCCGCGCGGCGTTTGCCGCCGCTCCCGCCTTTGCTGCGGCTAGTGTCGACCTTATTGTGGCCGGAACTTACACGCCGCACGATACCATTTTCACGGCCGCCCACGCCGTACAGCGCGATTTGAACGTTAACGAAATCCCGACGGTGAGCATCTCGTCGGCCTGTTCGTCGCTGCTCAACGCGGTGGAAATTGTTGAGGGCTACTTTGCCATGGGCAAGGCCACCCGTGCCGTGGTGGTCGTCACGGAGCACAACACCGCTTACAACAACGAGGAAGACACCATGGCTGGCCACCTGTGGGGCGACGGCGCGGCCACGCTGCTCATCAGCAAGGAGCGCCTCAGCCCCGATGACCTGCTCATCAGCGAAGTCATCACCGGCGGGGCCGCGCCCGTGAGCAAGGCCGACGAAGCCGTGACGCTCAAGCCCGTGGAGAAGGGCATTGTGATGCCCTTCGGCCGTGACGTGTTTCAGCAGGCCTGCCTGTACATGGCCAAAGTGACGCAGCAGCTGCTCGACAAGCACCGCATTGCCACCGACGAGCTGACCTACCTCATCCCGCACCAGGCCAACCTACGCATCTCGAAAAACGTGGTGAAGCAACTAGGCCTCGACCCCGCCCGCGCCGTCAACAACATCGACCGCCTTGGCAATACCGGCTGCGCCGGCGCCGCCATCGGCCTGGCCGAGGTGTGGGACACGCTCAAAGCCGGCGATAAGGTGATTATTACGGTGTTCGGCGGCGGGTATTCCTACGGCGCGATGCTGCTGAATAAGTAGAAACAAAACGTAAAGAAGAACGTCATGCCGGGCACAGCCGGGGCATCTCGCGTGTGGTATTAATCCAACCAACCGGATTTACCATGGCACGCGAGATGCTCCAGCTGCGCTCGGCATGACGTTCTTTGCGGTTCAATCGAAAATTCATGCTTCCGCCCGCCGCCGCTTTCCTACCCGAAATTACCTTCCAGACCAGCCGGGCCAGCGGGCCGGGCGGGCAGAACGTGAACAAGGTGGAGTCGCGCGTGGAACTGCGCTGGCACCTGATGAACTCCGAGGTGCTTACCGAAACCCAGAAGCAACTGATAGGGGAGAAGCTGGCCAACCAGCTCACCGCCGACGGCCTGCTCCTGCTGGCGGCCCAGGATGACCGCAGCCAGCTCCGCAATAGAGAAATCGTGCTGGCCCGCTTCCACGAATTGCTTCTTAAAAGCCTGCGCCGGCCCAAGCCCCGCAAAGCCACCAAGCCCAGCAAAAGCGCCGTGCGCAAGCGTCTGGAGGGCAAAAAGATTCAGGGCGAGAAAAAGGCCAGCCGGCGGCGCTTGGAGTAGCCGGCCGTAAACATCCGCCGCGTGTGGCGTTCGTTTCGCGCTACAGAAGCGTGCCGCGCAGAATGAGCAGCGCCACCGAAAAGTAAATAATCAAACCCGTCACGTCGACCAGCGTGGCCACGAAGGGCGCCGAGGACGTGGCCGGGTCCAGCCCCAGCCGCTTGAGCAGCAGTGGCAGCATGGAGCCCGCCAATGAGCCCCACAGCACAATGCCTACCAGCGCCAAGCCCACCGTGGTAGCCACCAGCACCCAATGCTCGCCATAAATGGGCGTGATGGATTGCCAGATGGCAATGCGCCCGAAGCCCACCAGCCCCAGAATCAGGCCCAGGGCCGAGCCGGTGATGAGCTCGCGCCGCAGCACCCGCCACCACTCGCCCAGCGTGAACTCGCCCAGCGCCATGGCCCGGATGATAAGCGAGGTGGCCTGCGAGCCCGAATTACCGCCCGAGCTGATGATGAGCGGCACAAATTGCACCAGCACAATGGCCTTCTGTAATTCGCCCTCGAAAAACTGCATGGCCGAGGCCGTGAGCAATTCGCCCAGAAACAGCACCACCAGCCAGCCGGCCCGCTTCTGCACCAGGCGCAGGAGCGGCATGGTGAGGTAGGGCTCGTCGAGGGCTTCGGAGCCGCCGAACTTCTGAATATCCTCGGTGTCTTCTTCCTCGCGAATGCTGAGGATGTCGTCGATGGTCACGATGCCGAGCAGGATGCCCTGGTCCGAAACCACGGGCAGGGCGTTGCGGTCGTTGCGCCGGAAAATGTCGATGCCCTCCTCCTGGTCCTGGTTGGCCGTGAGGCTCACGTAGCGGCGGTCCATCAGTTCGCGCACGCGCACAGTGGGGGCGGCCAGCAGGAATTCCCGAATGCGGATGTCGTCGATGAGCACGCCGTGGGCGTCGGTGACGTAGAGCATGCTCAGCGTTTCGGACTGCCCGCCGTGCTGGCGGATGTAGTCGAGCACCTGCTGCACGGTCCAGTTTTCGCGGATGGCGATGTAGTCGGGCGTCATCAGGCGGCCCACCGAGTATTCGGGGTAGCCCAGCAACTGCAGCGTCACCTTGCGCTCTTCCTCCGAGAGGCTTTGCACGAGCTCGGCCACGAAATTGGCGGGCAGAAATTCCAGCAGGGCCGTGCGGTCGTCGGGCGACATCTCGTTGAGGATGTCGGCCATCTTGTCCTGGGCTAGGTTGTCGAGAAAGTGCCGCTGCACTTCCAAATCGAGGTATTCGAACACCTCCGTGGCCAGCTTGAGCGGCAGCAACCGGAAGATGATGAGCTGCTCCCGTTCTTCCTCGGCCTCTATGAGCGACACCAGCTCCGAAGGCTGGAAATCGCGGAGCAGCTGCTTGAGCTTAAAAAATTCGCCCTCCTGAATCAGGGACGTGATGGTTTCCACGGTCTGCGGCTGCATGAAAAAGAGGAGGGGAGATGCTTCGCTAGGCAAGCGGGGTTGATGAAGAAATAAGCGCCACAAAAGTAGGGCTAAGCCGGCGGTAAATGGGTGTAGCAGGCGGAGAAAAGAATGGTCAGGGGCTGTCATGCTGAGCGCAGCGAAGGACCTTCTC
Source organism: Hymenobacter convexus (assembly GCF_030580955.1). Lineage (GTDB taxonomy): Bacteria > Bacteroidota > Bacteroidia > Cytophagales > Hymenobacteraceae > Hymenobacter. The sequence goes on from NZ_JAUQON010000002.1 coordinate 506,495, forward strand.
ACGCCTGCATCGTATGCGTGGGCAGATGAAGCAAGGGCAATTCGTTCGAGGGTGATAAGGTCCTGCGCTGCGCTCAGGCTGACAGCGTTGTTCAACGTCACCCGGTTCACTCCTTTCTCAATCCCGCTTGGCCGCCCCATCTTGCCACCCCAACCCCGCGCTTATGCCCACTGATACCTCTGCCGCCCCCGCGCCCTTGGGCACCCTCGTGGTGCTGGGCGGTGGCGACGACGACCCCATGCTGGCCCTGCTGGCCACCTTGCTGCCCGAACGCAACGCCCCCATCGAGGTGCTCACTACGGCCAGCCGCCGCCAGCCCGCCCGCACCGCCGCCGCCTACGCCCATGCCTGGCACCAGCTGGGCTGCCCCCACGTGCGCCATTTGCAAGTCGATGAAACCAACCACGCCGACGACCCCGCCACCCTCACGCGCCTGCGCCGGGCGGCGCTGGTGTTCATGAGCGGCGGCGACCAGGAGCGCATCACCGAATTTCTGCTCGGCACCGAATTTCTAGCCATCCTGCGGCACAAATACGCCACCGAGGCCAGTTTCATTGTGGCCGGCACCAGCGCAGGTGCCTCCGCCATGGCCGAGGTGATGCTGGTGAACGGCCACGGCTGGCGCAGCCTGCTCGGCGGCCAGATTGAGGTGAAGCCCGGCCTGGGCCTGCTGCCCGGCGTGCTCCTCGACCAGCACTTTGCCGAGCGCGGCCGCTACCCCCGCCTCATGCATGCCGTGCTGGCCCGGCCTGAGCTTCTCGGCATCGGCCTGAGCGAGGAAACCGGGCTGGTGGTGCGCGCCGGCCAGCCCGCCGAGGTGTTCGGCGAAGAGGCCGTGGTGGTGGTCGATGCCGCCGATGTTACGCACAACAACCTGCCAGAGCTGGCCGAAGACCAGGTCATCAGCGGGCACCACCTGCGGCTGCATCTGCTGGTGGCCGGCCAGCAGCTGGATTTGGCCACGCGGGAAGTAGCAGTGAAATAGCGAAATAGGGGCGGTGAAATTTTAGCGGCGCAAATCGCGCAGGCGGAATGTCCAACGCCGCACTTCCTCATTTCACACCTCACCAGTCGGGCACCAAAGCGCGCTACATTTGCGTTAGGGCCGCGTTAATACTTAAGGCAATTCATGCGTAATTCTCGTTTGTGGCTGCGGCCGCTGCGTTTCCTGGGGGTCTGGTTGGCGGTGCTCACGCTGCTGCCGTGGGCCTGCACCCGCAAAACGGTGTCGTTCAAGAGCACACCCGACGAGCCCATCGCGCTGGTGTCGGACACGCTCACCACCACCGGCGATACCCTCAATGGCAAGCCCTCGCTGAGCACAGCCCGCAAAGCGGTGCTCACCAAAGAGCAGGAAAAAGCGGCCAAAGACGCCGAGAAGGACGCCCAGCGCAAATCGAAAAAGAAGAAGAAAAACGTCTTCCTGGGCGAGAAGATGAAGAAGGCCTTCGTAAAGAGCGGGCCGAAGGGGCGCAACCAGAAAATTGCCATCTTCTACTACCTGAAGTACCCCAAGGCGCTCAACGCCTACGCGCCCGCCTACTATTACTACGACACCAAGAAGCACAAGATTCTGAAGCTGGCATCGGTGGAGGAAGACGCTTCGCAGCTCAAAATCCTGCACGGCCCCTACAAGGTGATGCAGAACAACAAGGTCCTCGAATCTGGCTACTACGCTCTCGGTACCCGGCACCTGCGCTGGGAAACCTTCGACAAGAACGGCGTGCTGCTCACCAAAACCCACTACGAAATGGGGTTCCCGCGCGACGCCAACGTGAGCTACTACGGCGAAGACCGGAGCAAAATCAACGAAATAGTGCCCTATGTGAACGGCAAGCTGGAAGGCGACTACGCCAAGTTCTTCCAGAACGGCCAGCCCGAATGGCGCGGCCAGTTCGAAAACGGCAAGCGCGTGGGCATCTGGACCAAGTTCTGGGGCTTCCGCTCGCGCCGCCGCTACGAGTACCAGTACGGCGAGTCGGGCTACGACCCGGAAGTAACCGAGCCGGAACTGGTCCGCGAATACTCGCGCGAGGCCAAGCTCATCTTCGATAAGGAAAAGAACTTCGACAAGCGCGGCGAGCCCGAAGCCGACCCCAACCCCGCCCGCCGCCCCGGCTACACCCCCCGCACCGTGCCCAAGGCCGCCCCGAAAGCGACGCCGAAACGGAAGTAGGTAGTTTGAGCTAGGAATGCGGAAAACTCAATAGAAAGCATCCTCAAAATGCTCGATGCGAAAGCCCTGGCTGAGTAGTGTCAGGGCTAAAATGTCGAAGCGGATGTCGCCGCGCCAGTCCAGTTCTTCCTGCAGGTGGGTGGCTGCGAGGCGGAACAGCTCCTTCTTGCGGGCCGATACGAATGTTTCCGGCGTGCCGTACTGGCCCGAGGAACGGGTTTTTACTTCGGCAAACACCAGCAGCTCGTTGCCACGCCGCAGCACCAGGTCGACTTCGGCACGGCCGTGGCGGTAGCTGCGCGCCAGCACCGCGTAGCCGCGGGCCACGAAGTATTCCGCGGCGGCCGTTTCGCCGGCTTGTCCTAATTCGTGGGGTGCGTGGGCCATGAGCAGGTGGGGGAGAGGGGGCCAGTGGGCCGGCAAGGCACCGCAGCCGGATGTAAGCCCGCGCAAGCTAGCCGCAGGACGCCATAAGCCAACCGCAGGCCGGGGCAAGCTAAAGCCTACCGCGCTTAGTACCTTTGCGTCCCATTTCATCACCTTCGCCCATGGCTTCCTTCGCCGAAACGTCTGCCGCGCCGCTGCCCGTCGCCGTCCTGCCCGCGGGGGCTGGCCCCGTGCCCAACCGCGCGCTGCAAGTGCAGCGCCTCGGCCTGGTGGAGTACGTGCCCACCTGGGAGCTGCAGGAAGAGCTGATGGCCGCCACACTGGCCATCAAAACCCTCAACCGCCAGGCCGAAGCCACCGGCGATGCCCTGCTGCCCACGCCCAATTACCTGCTGCTCTGCGAACACCCCCATACCTACACATTGGGCAAAAGCGGCAAGCCCGAGCACCTGCTGCTTGATGATGAAGCCCTGACGGCGCACCACGCCAGCTTCCACCGCATCAACCGCGGGGGCGACATCACTTACCACGGTCCCGGCCAGCTGGTGGGCTACCCCATCCTCGACCTCGACAATTTTCGCAACGACATCCACTGGTACCTGCGCACCCTGGAGGAAGCCGTCATCCGCACCTTGGCCGAATACGGCCTAAACGCCGGCCGCATCGCCGGCCTCACCGGCGTGTGGCTCGATTGGGAAGAGGGGGCGCTCAACCCGCGCAAAATATGCGCCTTGGGCGTGAAGTGCAGCCGCTGGGTCACCCTGCACGGCTTTGCCCTGAACGTACACCCCGATTTGTCGTACTTCGGCCACATCGTGCCCTGCGGCATCACCGACAAGGCCGTGACTTCCCTCGCGCAGGAGTTGGGCGCCGCGCCGGCCGTGTCGGTAGCCGAGGTGCAGGAGCGCCTGCTGCGCCATCTCACGGAACTATTGGCCGCCGTCGGGCCGTCTGTCACTCCAAATTCAACGACTACCAGCCTCAACGCCCCCTCGTGAAACAAGATATTCCGTTCGACCCCGTGGAAGGCGTCTCGGTGGCCATCATCCCCGACGAACAGGCCCTCACACCCGAAGGCCAGCCGTTCTGGCAAGTGTACCTGCTCAACCACAACGCTTTCCCGCTCGAAAACGTCATCATCAACGCTAAAGGCTACGGCGAACAGCCCGACGGCGAAAAGGTGCAAACATCGACCCTGCGCTACCTCTTCGAGCAAGTGCCCGCCCACACCGCCGTACCTATCGAATCCATCGACCCGGCCGTTTTTCACCTCAACAACCAATACTGGGTGAGCTACTACCGCGGCCCGCAAATCTTCGACAAGAAATTCGTTTTCGTGCCCGATTCCATCGTGCCCGACAACCTCATTCACATCGCCTTGCTCAATCGTCAGGGCGTGTTGCACAGCTAGTTCCGTTTCTGCCTTTGTACTGGCGGCTGCTTCTACCATCCGCATTGCTTATGCTGTAACCCGTTATTTATGAACCATACTGATATCGCCCTGAGCTTGTCCTGGATGTGGGCTTTGCTGGTGTCGCTTTTCGCGGTGCCATCTATCATCTACATCGCCCACCTCAAAAACATGCTCGATACCCCCAACGGGCGCACCGTGCACCAGTCGCTCACGCCGCGGCTGGGAGGCGTGGCCGTGTTTGCCGGGTTTATGTCGGCGCTCACCATCTTCGCGCCGCTCCAAAACGGCGTGAAGGAGCTGCTGGCCGGCTGCATCATCTTGTTTTTCGTGGGCCTGAAGGACGACCTGGTGGGCATGTCAGTAGCCAAAAAATTCGTGGGTCAACTCCTCGCCACCGGCATCGTGATGATAATGGCCGACGTGCGGATTACCAGCTTCCAGGGCATCTTGGGCATCGGCACGCTGCCCATTGGCGTCAGCTACGCCTTCACGCTCGGCGTCATCGTGGGCATCACCAATGCCATCAACCTCATCGACGGGCTGGACGGGCTTGCCGGTACCATCGTGTCCATCATCTGCGCCACGTTTGGCTACTACTTCTACACCTATGGCGGCCCCGATTTCGGCAACTACGTGTATGTGGCGGTGTGCCTAGTGGGCGGGCTGTTTGGCTTTCTGCGCTACAACTTCCACCGGGCTCCCATTTTCATGGGCGATACCGGCTCCCTGGTGTGCGGCTTCATTGTGTCGGTGCTGGCCATTCAGTTCATCGAGATGGGGCTGCACGTGGGACAGCCGTTTGCATCTGCTTCGCCTTCGGTGGCGGTGGGCATCCTGTTTGTGCCGTTGTTCGATACCCTGCGGGTTTTTTCGTTGCGCATGCTCGCCGGCAAGTCGCCCTTCTCGCCCGACAAGAACCATATTCACCACCGCATCCTGGCTATGGGCTTCCAGCAAATCAGCACCGTGCTGCTGCTGGGCCTGCTCAACATCCTGGTCATCCTGTTCGTCATCCGCTTCGCCTACCTCGGCAATACCATCCTCATTGCGGCTCTGGGCGTTTTTTCCGCGTTGCTCAGCATCTTCTTCGGCGTCTACCAAAGCCGGATTTCCCGACGCCAGCTCTTAGCGGCCCAGAACGGCAACTAGCAGCATGGCCACGCGCGGCGCATTTCGGTTGGGTTGGCTGCTGATTTGCAGTGTCTTGCTTGCGCTGCCCGGCAGCCTGCGCCCCGCCCAGGCCAGCGAATACAAGCAGCTGCCCCCGGCCTCGCCCACGTCCCTCTCCGCCGATTGGCTGATTCACGACGCCGCCCGCAACCGCCTCATCTTCTTCCTGCCTGGCTACCATCAGCCCGCCCACGCCTACTACCAGTGGGTGCGGCTCAGCCACAACCAGTCGTTTCCGCTCTCGTTCGCCGCGCAGCCTGGCCTGAGCTTATTCATCGATAACCAACTGGTTTTCACGGCGCGCACCGCCACCACCTACTTCCTCGACCTAGCCCACCTGCTGCCCGCGCAGCTGCCCGCGGGCGCGCACCTGCTCGCCGTCTGGCAGCCCGATGGCTATCCGGCCCTCACCTCCTTCTCAAGCTTGAGCGCCAGCACGCCAGCCCCCGGCCAAGCCACTTCCAAAGTAGCGCAGGCGGCTCAGCCCCGGCTACCCGGCCCGCAGGGCCAGAACGTATACCTAGGCTTTTTGCTGGTACTCGGCCTCTCTTATGGCGCCGTGCGCACCACTTACCAGCCCGGGCTGGCCCGCATTTTTCAGATTGAGGAGCTCTTCGGCAATGGCAGCGACCAGCAGGCCTTCCTGGCTAAGCCGGCGTTTTCGCTGCTCAACCTGCTGCTGGTACTGCTATTCGCACTGTCGTTTGCGCTCCTCCTCACCGCCATCCACACCGACCTGCAGAACCTGCCCCTGCTGCGCCGGTTTTTCAACGTGCCCGAAACCGCCATTGTGGCGCGGGTACTGCTCTACACGGCCATCATCACCGCCTTTGTATTCGGCAAATACCTCTACGTCGGCATTCTGGGCTATACATTCGGCCTGCAGCCGCTGGTCGATGTGCAGTATCGGGAGTTCCTGCGCACCACGTTGCTGGCGGGGCTGGTGCTGCCAGTGGTGCTCCTGCTCTACCTCAGCCTCAACAGTGGCCATCCGCGCACAGTGGCTTGGGCGGCCAGCGCGGCTATCGCGCTGGTGCTGGTCGGCACGGTGTTGCGCGTCGGGCGTACCCTGCATCAGCACGCTTCGCTGACAAATCTGCATTTGTTTGCCTACCTTTGCGCCACTGAAGTACTGCCTTTGCTGGTTTTACTTAAACTTATTGTTTTTACGTACTAATTAGCACCGCTCTGCGGCCTGCATTTGCTCATTTTCCTCCTTCTATTGTCCTAGTATTACTCTTTTTTTCCCTGTATGGCCGAGAGTGCAGACAAGCCGGGCACAGGCCGGCATGCCAAACGCATCAGTAGCATCCTGGTTACCCAGCCGAAACCCACTAATGATGTGTCTCCCTATTTCTCCATTGCTGAGAAATACGGCATCAAGGTGGACTTTCGCGAGTTCATTGATGTGCAGCCCGTATCCTATAAGGATTTTCGGCGCGAAAAAATAAATATTCTGGAATACACGGCCGTCATTTTCACGAGCCGCAACGCCGTCGACCATTTCTTCCGCATCTGTCAGGAGGCAAAACTGGAAATGCCGGCGGAAATGAAATATTTCTGCATCTCTGAGCAGACGGCCAACTACTTGCAGAAGTACATCGTGCTGCGCAAACGCAAGTTGTTTGTGGGCGAGCGCACGGCCGCCGACTTGTTCGAGGTCATCAAGAAGCACAAAGGCGAGAAGTTTTTGTATCCCTGCTCCGACATTCGCAAGGACGACCTTCCCGTGTTCATGCGGGCCAACAACCTCAAGTTTTCCGAGGCGGTTATCTACCGCACCGTCGCCAGCGACCTGTCCGACCTCGCGGAGGTGAAGTACGATTGCATCGCGTTTTTCAGCCCTTCCGGCATCAGCTCGCTCTTCATCAATTTCCCCGATTTCGTGCAGGAAGGCACCCGCATTGCCGCTTTTGGGCCCACCACGGCCAAAGCCGTCATCGACGCCGGCCTCATCCTCGACATCGAAGCGCCGCACCCCAATGCCCCATCCATGACCGGGGCCATCGAGGCCTATATCCGCCGGCACATGCAGCCAGACGTTGGCAAGGCCAATACCAAAAATGCCAAACCCGACGCCTGATTAAGGTAAAAGGTTGAAAACCGGAGCAACAACCTTGCGCCGGTTTTTTTTGGCTGAATTTTTTGAAGCCGGTTTTTGCCTTACATTTGGAAGCTATTCTTCCACTCGCAACACCCACCACCCCCACCTCCCTCTTCTTCACCCGTTACCACCACACCTGTCCTATGAAAGGAACGTTACTCGCGACCCTGCTCTTTACGGCCGCGGCCGGTTCGGCGTATGCCCAACAGCAGCCCCAGTTCACCCACTACGGTTTTAATGGCATGGCGCTGAATCCAGCCTATGCCGGCATCAAAGGGCAAGGCGAGGTAAACCTCATCGGCCGTTACCAGTACTTCAACTACGGCAACTTCGGTGATGCCAACGGCTCACCCCGTACGGGCCTGATTTCTGCTTCGCTGCCCGTCTTGGCTACCGGTGGCGGCGTGGGCGCTGTGGTTTATTACGATGTGCTCGGTCAGTCGAAAATGACCAACGCGGCGCTTTCCTATTCGCAGCACATCAAGCTGGGTTCGGGCAAGCTGGGCATCGGCATCCAGGGCACCTACACTTACCTGAGCAAAGGCACCTACATCGCCCTCGATAAGGACGACGTGAACGTACCCAGCGGCGCTTCCGACAGCAAGTTTGACGCCGGGGTGGGTCTGTGGTACGAGTCGCCCAAGTTCTACGCTGGTTTGAGCATGAACAACCTGCTGCGTTCGCAGTACACGTTCAAGAGCGCCGGCACGGCCGGTACGCCCAACCAGTACATCGCCGAGAACCACGCCTATTTCACCGCCGGCTACAATATTGATGCCTCGTCGTCCGTTGTTGTAACGCCAATGGTATTGGTGAAATCCGTATTGCCAGGCGACTTTTCCAGCAGCAACAAATTTAATAACTCTAAGAACTACTCCTTTGAGGGCGGTGTTCGGGCCACTATCGACGACAAATATTGGATAGGTGCCAACTACCGGACCGAAGAATCCGTTTCGGGCCTGTTAGGCATCAGTTTCGCCAAAGAAAATGCCGTTCGCTTGGGCTACGCCTTCGACTTTATTGCCTTCAACCAAGATGCGCGCGCCTTTAGCTCGCATGAGATTATGCTCTCCTACCGCTTGCCTAAGCCGGCCTCCAACATTCGCCCGGCAATTCGCACGCCCCGTTACAGCTTCTAATTTTCATATTTCCTCGTTCGGCACCCAGAATGAGCATTATCCTAATCCAGTTAGGATAAATTTTAGGCGGCTTCGCAAGATATAATAAGGATTAACCGAGTTATTTGCGCTATTCAGCGTGTTTGCCCTGAATTTGGTCGTGTGCAGTAAAGTTTAAGTATTGCACAGTTTCCTAATTTAGTGTAGATTTGCCAGCCCATCTAAATGGACTTTAGCGGTATCGGCAATTACTAAACAGAATTCTAACTCCATGAACAAGTTTCTAGCATTATCCCTTTTTGCTATCTCCGGTACATTATTGGGCGGGTGTTTTGGCAAAGGACCAACCGGTGACTTGGTTGGCTCGGAGGACCGGCCCTTCTTTATTCCGCAGGAAGTGCCTTATGGCATGGTGCCTTGCCCCGGCGGCACGTTCCACATGGGCCAGACCGACCAGGACATTTCTGCCTCGATGGTGAACATGAACAAGCAGGTGACTATCGCCGGCTTCTACATGGACGAAACGGAGATTACCAACAACGAATACCGTCAGTTTGTCGATGCCATCAAGCAGGACTCGCTCGATGTGTTGGGCGAAGAATATGTGATGACCGAGTTGTACCCCGATACCACGGTTTGGGTGCGCGATTTCACTTACCACATGGGCGACCCCCTGCTGGAGTACTACTACACCCACCCGGCCTTCGACGATTATCCGGTGGTGGGCGTTGACTGGTTTGCCGCAAAGTATTTCTGCAACTGGCGCACCAAGTTCCGTAACGCTGCCCGCGAAGAATCGGGCTACGCCAACGACCCCAACTTCCGCCTTCCTTCCGAGGCTGAATGGGAATACGCCGCCCGCGGTGGCCGCGACCTTGCTACTTACCCCTGGGGTGGCCCGTACCTGCGCAACACCAAGGGTTGCATGCTGGCCAACTTTAAGCCCGGCCGTGGCGACTATGCTTCGGATGGTTTCGCTTACACCTCGGAAGTAGGTTCGTTCTTCCCCAACGACTTCGGCCTGTATGATATGGCCGGCAACGTATCGGAGTGGTGCGACGACGCTTACATGGAAGCCTCCGTGCCGGTGGTTTGGGACTTGAACCCCACCAACCCGGACGACAACGAGCCCCGCAAAGTAGTACGTGGCGGTTCGTGGAAAGACATTGCTTATTTCCTCGAAACCGGTACGCGCAATTTCGAATACCAGGACTCGGCCCGCTCTTACATCGGTTTCCGTTGCTCGATGATTCAAATTGGCATGGGCACCAACAGTTCCCTTAACTAATAATATACCACCTCAATCGGCGGGACGACATTAATTAACCACCCTCCCCTTCAACACCTTCTTCAACCCCTTTCAATCGTTAAATTCTCATGGCAGCTAAAGGAAATTTTCTCTATGATTCGCTGATGCCCAAAATCTATGGCATCGGTGCAGCCGTTGTTATCGTCGGTGCATTGTTTAAAATCGAGCACTGGGCCGGTGCCGACCTTATGCTCATCGTAGGCTTGGGCACGGAAGCCGTTATCTTCTTCCTCAGCGCATTCCAGCCCCAGCACAAGGAGCACGACTGGTCGCTGGTTTATCCTGAACTGAGCGAAGGCTACGACCCTTCGACCGGCAACCCCAGCTTCTCGACTTCTGATAATTCGGCCAAAGGCCTGACCATGAAGCTGGACGACATGCTGAAAAATGCTAACGTAACCCCCGAAGCTCTCACCAACCTGGGCCAAGGCCTGAACCGTCTCAGCACCACCACTTCGCAGCTCTCGCAGTTGGGCGAAGCCACCAACGTGACCGACGAGTACACCAAAAAGGTGCGCACGGCCGCCGATTCGCTCGAAAAAATCAACGTTGCTTACTCGAACACCGTGGATGCTATTTCGGCCATGTCGAACGCCACTTCGGATGCTAAAGAGTACCACATGCAAGTGCAGAACGTGACCAAGAACCTGGGCGCGTTGAATGCTGTGTATGAAATGGAACTGCAGGATGCCAACACGCACCTCAAGTCCATGAACCAGTTCTACGGTACGCTCAGCAAGGCCATGGACAACATGACCCAGGCTGGCAAAGACACCGAAAGCTTCCAGAAGCAAGTGGCCGACCTCACGGGTAACCTGACTTCGCTGAACCGTGTGTACGGCAACATGCTGAATGCTATGCGTGCCGGCGCTCAAGCCTAAGCGCTTTTTATCACACCTTCCACCAAATTTTTAGCGGAACCAGATAATGGCAGGCGGAAAAGAAACCCCGCGGCAGAAGATGATTGGCATGATGTACCTCGTGCTGACCGCTCTTCTGGCGCTTCAAGTGAACTCAGCGATTCTGCTGAAGTTCAAGTTCATCGACGACAGCCTTTTGGGTGTCAACGACAAAACCTCGGTCGGTGCCGACGGTACGGTAAAAGGTATCGAAGCAGCGGTTAAGAAAAATAACAACCAAGCTCGTGACTTGAATATTCTCAAGCAAAGCGAGGAAATCCGTGCAAAAACCAAGGAACTCGTTGCTTATCTGCGCGATGTTCGTCAGAAGCTGTTGACAGTGACTGAGAACAAAGGCCCGGAAATGACCAACTTGAGCGGTGAAGACAAAGTTGCCATCACCATGCTCGGCGGCCAGAAACACAACGGCATTGCTTACACCGGTCTCAAGCCGAAATTGAACGAGTACTCGGAGTTCATCAAGCAGTATGTTCCCAATGCTACGCCGTTGGCAATTGATGCAAAAGATGACCCCCGCGTAACGGAGAAGGCTCAGAAGAACAAGAACTTCGCAGAACTCAACTTCGAAAACACGCCGGTAGTAGCTGCTTTGGCCACCATTTCTCAAAAGGAAACCGAAGTGCTGAAGTATGAATCGGATGCCCTTTCGGCACTGGCTCAGAAAGTAGGTGCGAAAACGGTCGTGTTTGACAAAATCGGTGCTTTCGCTAGTGCTGAGTCTAACACAGTAGCGGCTGGCACCAAGTACAAGGCTGAATTGTTTCTGACGGCTTCGGCTTCGACAATCCATCCTTCGATGACCCTAAATGGTTCGTCGCTGGCAGTAGACCCCGCTAACGGTCACGGCAAAGTAGAGTTCACGGCCCGCCCCGGCGCGTTTGATGCCTCTGGTAACGCCAAGGCTTCGTGGACTGGTACCATCCGCTTCAACCAGAACGGTCGCGACACCACCTTCACCGTTAAAGTGCCTTACACGATTACCAAGCCGGTAATGCAAATTCAGTCGGCTTCGGTACAGGCCCTGTACTTCAAGTGCGGCAACAAGCTTAATGTATCGGTGCCGGCCCTCGGCGCGCAATACAAACCCAGCTTCTCGGCTTCGGGTGCATCGGCAATCCCCGGCTCGAAAGTGGGTGACGTGACCCTGATTCCTAACTCGAAGGAAGTAACGTTGAACGTCAGCAGCGGCGGCAATGCTATCGGTTCACAAACCTTCCAGGTTCGTCCGATTCCTAAGCCGACCATTGAAGCTTTTGCTGGCGGTCGCCAAGTGAACGAGAAGCAAGGCACCCCAGGCACCGCAGTACGTTCGCTGACCCTGAAGGCTATTCCGGACGCTGGCTTCCTGACTTTCTTGCCTGATGATGCTCGTTTCCGTGTGACCCGCTACGAGGTGACCCTCGTGCGTGGCCGCCGCCCCGCTTTGGCTCCCAAAACCATCAGCGGCCCTACGGCTGACCTGAGCGATGTGGTGAACGCCTACCGCGACGGCGACCGTCTGTACGTGGAAGTGAAAGAAGTGCAGCGCATGAACTTCCAGGGCAGCACTGAGCCGGTAAGCGTTTCCAAGCAGTTTAATATTCCCCTGCTGTAATATCTGTGGCCTAGCCACGTTAGCGAACTATCCTACAATTAATTTGCTTTTGCCCGATATGAAATCCATTCACACCTTGGCCGCAGTAGCGGCGGGTTTGTCGCTGTCGCTGACGGCTACGGCCCAGGAGCAAGCCACTACGGCGAGCAGCACCGGTTCGCACCGGCCCATTCCCCCGTCCGACCAAATGTTCCGCAAGAGCATCTGGCGGCAAGTGGACCTGCGCGAGAAGCAGAACAAGCCGATGTTTTCTGAAGGCAAGGAAATCAGCCGGGTTATCCTCGATGCTGTGAAGCGTGGTGAGCTAACCGCCTATAAGAATGATTCGCTGACCTCTACTTTCACTTCGCAGGAAGTGCGAGCCAATTCTTCTTACGTTGACGAAGCAGTGAAGCTGAGCGACGAAGAGAAGGCAGCTGGCTTTAGCGAAAAGGACCTGAACGGCGGCGGTGACGACGGATGGGGGGCACCTGCTCCGAAAAAGGGCAGCAGCGGTGCCGCTGCTGCCACTACCAAACGTCAGCCCAAGCTGGGCGCCAACGGCAAGCCCCTGAAGGACAAAAAAGGCAAAATCATTTACGAAACCGTAGCGGTGGCGCCGCCGCCTCCCCCCGCTCCGGTGGGCAACGAGTACCGGCCGAAAGACCTATATGAGATGGAAGTGAAAGAGGATATGATTTTCGACAAGAAACGGTCGAGAATGTATCATGACATCAAATCCATCACGTTACTCGTGCCTTCGACGCTGCCGACCAACATCTCGGGCATCGAGAAGCCGATTGGTACCTTCAAATACAGCGACTTGGTAAAGGTGTTCCGCGCTAACCCGCAGAACGCCATCTGGTTCAACGCCGAGAATGATGCGCAGCACAAGAACCTTGCTGACGCGTTTGAGCTGTGGTTGTTCAACTCTTATATCACCAAAGTGTCGAACGCTGGCGACAGCCGTCTGGACGACATCTACGGTGGTGCTCAGCAAGGCATCTTGGCTGCTCAGCAGACGGCCGCTGACCTGGTAGAGTACGAGTATAACCTGTGGAGCTTCTAAGCTTACTCGTTTAGCAAAACAAAAAACCCCTCGCAGTGCTGCGAGGGGTTTTTTGTTTTTTACGACTGTACGGGGAGTTGTTTGGGGGGCATGGGATGGGAGGGAGCCTCGTTTTCGGCGAAGTAATTCTGGAGGACTTTTGCTTTGGCTTTGCCAACCTCGGCGATAAGCTCGGCTTCGGTGAGCTCCCTGATTTTTTTGACAGATTTGAATTTGTTGAGGAGCTTATCAGCAGTGACGGGGCCGAGACCTTTAACGTCGGTGAGTTCGGTCTTGAGGGTGGCAGCGTCGCGGCGGGAACGGTGAAAGGTGATGCCGAAGCGGTGGACTTCGTCGCGCATGCGTTGGAACAGGCGCAGGGATTCGCTCTTTTTGTCGATATAGAGCGGGAGAGGGTCGTTGGGCACGTAAATTTCTTCGAGGCGCTTGGCGATGCCGATGACGGGAATCTGGCCCCAGAGGTTGAGGTCTTTCAGCGCCTTAACAGCCATGCTAAGTTGGCCCTTGCCGCCATCGACAATGACGAGTTGGGGCAGACTAGCGCCTTCATCGACGAGGCGGCGGTAGCGGCGCGTGACGACTTCATACATGCTGTCGAAGTCATTGGGGCCGAGAACGGTTTTGATGTGGTAGTGCCGGTAATCCTTTTTGCTGGGCTTGGCGTTGCGGAAGCAGACCATGGCGGCCACGGGGTTGTCGCCCTGGAAGTTAGAGTTGTCGAAGCACTCAATGTGCTTGGGCAGTTCGGTGAGGCGCAGGTCCTTCTTAATAGTTTCCATGATGCGCACTTCATTCACATCCTTGCTGCGCTCGTTCATGCTTTCCTTCTCCTTGCGGGCATAGAGCACGTTTTTGAGGGCCAACTCGATGAGTTTGCGCTTATCGCCAATTTGGGGAACGGCGAGGGCGACGCCGGGCAGGGGAAGCTCGACGGCCACGTTGGTGAGAATTTCCTTTGATTCGCTTTCGAATTCCTGGCGCATCTGCATAATGATAGGCGCGAGGATTTCGGCGTCTTCCTCGTCCAGCTTTTTGGTGACTTCGAGCGACTGGGTGAGGATGATGCTGCCGTTCATCACTTTCAGATAGGTGATGAAGCCCGATTTTTCGTTGCTGGCGATGGCGAAAACGTCGATATTGGTGAGGGCAGCGTTGACGATGGTGGACTTCACCTGGAAGGCCTCAATCTTATCGAGCTTGACCTTGAATTGGTGGGCCAACTCGTACTGCATGTCCTGGGCAGCGGCGGTCATGCGCTCGCGGAAATACTGTTTAGGAATGCGTAGGTCGCCGTTGAGAATCTGGCGGATTTGCTGGATATAGCCGTTGTAAGTGGCCTCGTCTTCTTTGGCCACGCAGGGGGCGTTGCAGTTGCCGAGCTGCAGTTCCAGGCAGGGCCGGAATTTGCCGGCTTCCACATTTGCGGCGCTTAGGTTGTAGTTGCAGGTGCGGAGCGGGTAGAGGGCCCGGACGAGTTCCAGCAGCACGTTCAGAGCCGTGCCGTTGGCGTAGGGGCCGTAGTAGCGCGAGCCGTCGTTAATCTTGTTGCGGGTGGGGATGAGGCGCGGAAACCGCTCGTTGGTGAGGCAGAGGTAGGGGTAGGTTTTGCCGTCCTTTAGCAGAATGTTGTACTTGGGCTGGTGCTGCTTGATGAGGTTGTTTTCGAGCAGAAAGGCATCGGACTCAGAATCAACAATGGTAAATTCCAGCCGCTTGATGTTGCGGACGAGCTGCTGGGTTTTCTTGTTGTGGTCGTTCTTGGTGAAGTAGCTGCTCACGCGCTTGCGCAGGTCGATGGCCTTGCCCACGTAGATGATGCCCTCGTCGTCGAAATACTTGTACACGCCAGGCTTGTGGGGCAGGGCGTTGATTTGGGCTTGCAGCTCGGGTTTGGCGGCCATGTTGCGGGGTGGGGTCAGGTAAGGCGAAGCCGGGACGGCTTGCCCGAAATTCGTATTAAGGATAACGAAAAGTGGCCGACGAAAGGTCGTCGGCCACAAAGGAAAATGCGCAATCGGGCAGATTAAATGTCCTTGTCGTCCAAATCGGACGCGTCGGGCACCTGCATCTTCTGGTCGTAGGGAATGGTATCGCGCTGGCCGCCGTAGTACTTCGAGCAGTCGAGCTCGATGCTGAGTGGGGCGGCCGGCTTGGGGAAGGGCGCGGTGTTGATGCCGATGCTTTTGTCTTTGTACACTTTCTGCATGAAGAGGCCGTAGAGCGGCAGCGCAGCACGCGCGCCCTGGCCGTAGGCGCCGGTGCGGAAGTGGATGCTACGGTCTTCGCCACCCACCCACATGCCGCATACCAAATCGGGCGTGATGCCCATGAACCAAGCGTCGGAATAGTTGGAGGTGGTGCCGGTTTTGGCGCCGATTTCATACGGGAACTTGAAGCCCGTGTGCAGGATGGTGCTGGTGCCGCCGGGCTCGGTGGTGCTGGCCTGCAGCATGTTGGTCATGATGTAGGCCACTTCCTCGCTGAGCACTTCCTTGGTCTGGGGCACGAACTCGCGTAGCACGTTACCGTTTTTATCCTCGATGCGCGTCACCATGATGGGCGAGGTCCAGACGCCCTTGTTCACGAAGGTGGAATAGACGCCACACAGCTCAAAAATGCTGCAGTCAGACGTGCCGAAGCCCATCGAGGGCACCGCATCAACGGGCGAGGTAATGCCCAGGCGCTTGGCGTAGGTGGCAATGGTTTCCGGGCCAAGCTTCATCACCAGCCAGGCCGTGATGGAGTTCATGGAGCGGGCCAGGGCCTGGCGCAGCGTGAACGTGCGCCCCGAAAAGCCGCCCTCAAAATTCTTGGGCGTGTAGGCCGCCCGGCCCGCTACGGCCGGGAAAGTGGTGGCCACATCGGGGCGCGGGAAGCAGGGCGAATAGCTCTGGTCGATGGCCGCCGTGTAGACAATCGGCTTGAACGTGGAGCCCGGCTGGCGCTTGCCCTGGCGCACGTGGTCGAACTTGAAAAACTTGTAGTTGGGGCCGCCCACCCAGGCTTTCACTTGGCCGTTCAGCGGGTTCATGGCCATGAAGCCGGCCTGCAGGTAGCGCTTGTAATAGGCCAGCGAATCGAGCGGCGACATGAGCATCTCCTTCTCGCCCTGCCAGGTGAACACCGGCATCTTGTACTTCTTGCGCAGGTAGAAGTTCACAGAGTCGCGGTTGCCGTCGTACTGGTTCATCAGCGACTTGTAGCGCTGGGTGCGGCGCATGGCCACGTTGAGGAAATCGGGGATGACCTTGCCGGTTTCGTCGCGCCAGGGCAGCTGGCCTTTCCACTGCTGGGCGAACCACTTCTGCTGCAAGGCCAAATGCTCGGCCAGCGACTTCTCGGCGTATTCCTGCATCCGGGAGTCGATGGTGGTGTAGATTTTCAGGCCGTCGGCGTACAGGTCGTGGTCGGTTTCCTTGGCCCAGGCCAGCAGGGATTTTACCACCTCGGCCCGGAAATAAGGAGCCAGGCCCTTGCTGGGGTTTTCGACGGAGTAGTGCAGCACAATGGCTTTGGCCGTGTCCTGGGCCAGCTCGGCGTCGGTGATGTAGTGCGACTTAGCCATCTGGCGCAACACCCAGTTGCGGCGTTTGCGCGAGCGGTCGGGGTGCACCACGGGGCTGAAGCGGCCGGGCGCGTTCACGATGCCCACCAGCGTGGCGGCCTCGGGCGTGCTCAGGTTTTTGGGCGACTTGTTGAAGAACGTCTTGGCCGCCGTGTTGATGCCGAAGGAATTCGAGCCGTACTCCACCGTATTGAGGTACATGCGGATGATTTCGCGCTTGGTGTAGTTGCGCTCCAGCCGGATAGCCAGAATCCACTCCTTTGTCTTGGTGATGAGCAGGCCGATTTTGCCGTTGCCGTTGAGGGCGCCGTCGTTGAGGTCCTGCCGGGTTTTGAAGAGCACCTTGGCCACCTGCTGGGTGAGCGTGGAGCCGCCGCCATTGTGCGAGAAGGTGAGCACGCCCGTCACGGCGCGCAACACACTTTTGGCATCGATGCCGGAATGCTGCTCGAAGCGCACGTCCTCGGTGGCAATGAGGGCGTCAATCAAGTTCTGGGGCAAGTCCTTGAAATCAACGGGCGTACGGTTTTCGCGGAAATACTTGCCCAGCAGCACGCCATCGGCCGAATAAATCTCGGAAGCCAGCTCGGAGCGTGGGTTTTCCAGCGTTTTCAGGTTGGGCATGCGCCCGAACAGGTTCAGGAAGTTGCCGCTTACAGCCAGCACAAACAGGGCAAGGCCCACCACGCCTGCGCCAAAAAGCACCCACATGGTCCGAATAAAAGCCGTGAACCGGCCCCGGCGCACCGGTTTGAGGGGCTGGGGCTTCGAACGGCGGGCGGGAGGGGAAGTAGGCATAAGGACGAAACAGAAATAATCGAGCAAAAATAAAGCCTCCGATGGTAGGCGGAGGCTTTATACGGTTCAGCGGCTTTGGTCACCCACGCCCCCACGGCATCGGTACACGCGCCTTTACTTATACACGCGCTGGTAGAAGCTTTGGTAGCCGGTGAGGTCGCCCGAGGCTTGCAGCAGCGCCAGGTTTTCTAGGCTGATAACCAGTGCCTGGTAGCCCTGGCCGCGCAGGCGCCCCAGCGGCGACTGCGGCCCGCGCAGCTTGGTGGCGTAGCTCTGCGCCACTTTGGCGCCGGGCAGTGCCCGCACCACCAGCGTCTGGTCGGCGCCAAGGGCGGGCGTTTCCACCTGCAGGTTGTTGGCTTTGAAATAGCGGCCGTTATACGCGCCAAGCTGCGTGGCTAGGTCGGCGGCCGGCGGCGTGGCCTTCGGGAACACCAGTACCACGGCATGCGCGCTGCTGAGCTGGGTGGTGTAGGCGGTGGCGGGGGCTTCTGGCACAGGAGCAGGCGGTGGGGCGGTAGTCACGGCCGGCGTCGCGCCCGTGCCAGCCGGTACGGGCGCAGGTGCCGGAGCTGGCGGCGCAGCAACCGGAGCCGCAGCAGCAGTGCCTTTCGCTTCCGGAGTTGCCTTGGCCGGCGTGTTGGCCGCGGCTTTATCCGGCGAAGCCACGGGCGCGGACCCGGCCGAACCGCTGGGAGCAGTATTCCCTGGCTTCGACTCGGGCACCGGAGCAACAGCCGGCGTTTCCTTAGACGCATCGGGCGCGGGCGCGCTGGGATTCAAAGCCTTGGCTGGCGTCTCGTCCTCGCCGTAGAAAATGCGCATGCGGTTATCTACCTCGCCGGGGCGAAACAGCGACACCACCGGCTTTTCGGTCGACGCCAGCGCGCCGGCCAGCTGGCCCGAGCCCTGCTTGTTGTACGCTTCGGCCAGGGCCTGGGCCTGGGGCACCAGCGGGCTATCGGGGTAGTCCTTATAGAACTTCTCCACCGACGAGCGGGCCGTGAGCGGCGCCTGAGTGCGTACCACCAACAGGGTCTTCATGTACGCCACCCGGTCGCTCAGGTCGCTCTTGGGATAGAGCTTTTCGGTGCGCGCCAACACGGCGTTGGCCTTGCCGAAATTCTGGTTTTTATAGTAGGTAAAGGCTGAATCGACGCGGCTGGCCACGGCGTTGTGCAGCGCCAGCTCGTGCTCGCGGTACAGCGGGTCGGCAATCAGCTTGGCGTAGATGGACGTCGGGAATTCCTTCTGTAGCGCCGCTGCGTACTGCGCCGTCTTGGCCGCGTCGGGTAGGTCCTTGTAATACAGATAGAGCAGGTAGTAGGCATCGGGCGCGTGCTCGCCGCGGGCGTAGCGCGTTACCTGCTTTTCGTACGTCTCAAAGCCCTTTTCGCGCTCCTTCAGCATCTCCTTATAAATGCCGGCCAGCTCGTACATAGCGGCCTCAATCTGCTTATCGGAGGCCTCCAGCTGCGCCGGGGTGGTGGGCAATGCACTACGGTACTTGGCCACTAGCGTGTTTTTCTCGGCGTTGGGGTCCACGGCGGCCGTCCTAGCTATCGAGTCGGCTTTGGCGCTGTTCACGGCTGTGGTTGTGTTGCCAGTCATATTCAGCGGCACGCCGCCGTTGGCCACATTGTTGGGCGAGCTACTGGCCTGGCTCACGGTGCGCCAGTTGTCCTGCAACTGCCGTCCCTGCCACTTCCGCACAAACTCAGCCCGGGCCGTGCCCAGCGCCGCCGGGTTGTCGAAATACCACTTCGCCCCACCGGCCACGGCCGTGGGGTCGAACGACATGGGGTCGGGCGATGAGGTGCCGGGGGCGCCCGGAATGCCGCTCGGGGCTAGGCCGGAGCCAATGCCACTGCTGCCACTCGGCTGCCGCCCGGCAAACTCCGCCGCCTTTTCCGCCGCTTTTTGTTGGGCTGCGGCCTTGGCGGCTTCCTTCTGCTTGGCGGTAATCTCCGCATCAGCATACAGGTTGAGCTGCTGGTTCAGGGCCTCCTGCGGCAGTTTAGCTAGCGCCTGCAGGCTGTCCTGCGTCTCGATGATGGTGTACTGCTTGGCAAACTCCTTCAGAATGTCGCTGCGCTCTTTGATGGCGGCGTAGGTCTTGGCTTCCTTGTTCAGGTTTTGCACCGTGCTGTCGTAATAGGCCGCAGCCAGCCGGTATTTCTGCAGGTTTTCGTAATAAATGCGGCCTGCCAGCAGGTAGGTGTAGCTCTTCTGGAGCCGGTTGGTTGTGGTGGCCGCAATGGACTGCCGAATCAGCTTCAGCGCCTCGGGGTAGTTCTTTTCGCGGTAGTTGAGCCGCGCCATCTCGTAGTAAATCTTGTCGCGGTAGTCCTTGTTCTTTGGGTCTTTCAGCAGGCCGGCGAAGTTCTTGTTCAGCCGCTCCCGGTCTTGCGCGCTCAGGTCCGATACCTGGGCCAGCAACAGCTTCGATTGGAAATCCAACTCATAAGGCGGGTTCCGGCTCAGAATTTGGTCGAGCTGGTCGTAAGCCTTCTTGTTGTCGCCCTGCTCCTGGTAGAGCTGGGCCAGAATGTAGCGCGTGCGCGACCGTTCATTCTTGAACTCAATCAGCGGAATGGCCTTCTCCAATTGCGGAATGGCCTTGGCCGGCTCCTCCGTGCGCATGTAGTAGTCGGCCCGCGTCAGAAATAGCTGCCGGGCATCCTGGGGCAAGCCTTGTTCCTTGTCCAGCAAATCCGACACCGCCTTGGCGCTTTCCAATTCGCCCTGCGCCAGGAAAGTGCGCATCAGTCCAATCAGGGCTTCGTGCTTGGCATTGGCGTCCTTGCTGGTCGAGTTGACGTACTTAAACGTGAGGGCCGCGTCGTCGAACTGCATTTCGTAGAAGCGCGCCCAGCCCACCACGATGTAAGCGTCGTCGGTCCAGTCCGAGCCCGGCCGGTTCTGAATCGGCATCGAGGCCTTCTTAATCACGTCGTTCAAATCGGCCCGGCTGGCGCGCACCGTGCCACTGTCGAGGCTGGGGAAGAGCGGCAGCGTCTGGTTGTAGTCGTTGATGCGGCCGGCATAAAGCTTGTCCTCCGTGAGCATCAGCTTCTGGCGGGCCAGGAAATAAGCGTTGTCACGGGCCGCCACGTTGTTGAAGGCGTGCGCCACCAGGTTTTTGTCCGACGCGCAGCCCGCCACGCCTACCCCAATCAGGAAGACCAGCAGCGCCGCCCAGCGGTATGTCAGCGAAGAATGTGTCAAAATCAAAGCAGTGGAAAGGGCAAGCCTGTGCGGCCGAAACGCGCAAAGCTGCCGGAAATGTTCGAAAGCTCCGCATGTTAACGAAGCCGCCCGGGTAAAATTACGTTTTTCCCGGCCCAAACCCAGCCGGGCCCGCGTCGTAACTTTGCTTACCTTCCTTCATTCCCGCCCATGCCCACTCCGTCCGACCCCCAGCCCGCCGGCAACAGCCGTCTCCAAGCCGTGATGAAATACTCCGGCCTGGCCTTCCAGATGCTGGCCATCATCGGCGGCTGCGCCTGGCTAGGCTACTGGCTCGACGGCCGTTTCCATACCCAGCCCTGGCTCACCATCGGCCTGCTACTGCTGGGCGTATTCGCGGCCGTGTTCCAGGTCATCCGCAGCCTAACCAAAGAGTCGCTGTAAGGCGCGTCTGCAACGTTCGTACAATCCATGCCCAAGTTCCTGCGCCAATTCCTGCTCTTCACTGCTGCGCTGGGCTTGCCTATTTACGTCCTGCACCGGCTCTACGGGCCAGCCGTGGTGCACCCGCGCACCGGACTGCTATTTGCCGTGATGGCGGCGCTCACCTACTTCGCCTACAGCCTTACCGCGCGCCTCGTAGCCCGCGACCCGCATAGCCTGGCCATGGGCTATTTGATAGGCATGACGGTCCGCTTACTAACCTCGCTGGGCCTTGTTACATGGCTGCTGGCGGGCGGAATTGCGCACGAGCCACGGGGCATTTGGACCTTCCTCGGGGCCTTCTTCATCCTGTACTTTTCGTGGGCCGGGTTTGAAATCTGGGCTACTTTGAGTAACTTGCGGCCGATTTCAGGAAAGCAAGTAACGCAATGATAATGCGTTAGCCTGAAATTACTCATTAATTAACTTTGGATGAAGCGTTTACTCTCGATTCTTCTTTGTTTCGTTTCCCTCTCCGTTTTCGCTAACGAGCCCGCCGGCGAGGGCGCAAAGGCCGAAGGCTTCAATCCCGGCGAAATGATTTTGCACCACATCGGCGATTCGCACGAGTGGCATTGGCTGGCTACCGACAACGGCAACTTCACCACCTACCTGCCCATCATCGCCTACCGTCCCAACAAGGGGGTTTCGGTGTTCTCCTCGAAGCACATTTCCAACGGCGAGTCGGAAGGCCCCGCTAAGGAATATGACGGCCTGAAGCTCGACCACGAGAAGCTCGTGAGCACCGATGGCAGCAAAGTCTACGACTTCTCCATCACCAAAAATATTGCCGCCCTCATCGGCAGCGCCGTGCTGATGCTCGTCATCTTCACCGCCGTAGCCAGCGGCTACCGCAAGAACCATGGCCGCGCCCCCAAAGGCATCCAGTCGTTCTTCGAGCCCATCATCGTCTTCATCCGCGACGAAGTAGCCAAGAAAAACATCGGTCCTAAGTACGAGCGCTACATGCCGTACCTGCTCACGGTGTTCTTCTTCATCTGGTTCAACAACCTGCTGGGCCTCACGCCCGGCGCGGCCAACCTGAGCGGCAACATCGCCGTGACGATGGTACTGGCCGTGCTGACCCTGATTATCACGCTGGCGTCGAGCAACAAGTACTACTGGGCCCACATTTTCGCCACCCCCGGCGTGCCCAAGCCCTTGCTGCCCATCATGATTATCGTGGAGGTGATTGGCATCTTCACCAAGCCCTTCTCGCTCATGATTCGTTTGTTCGCCAACATCACGGCGGGCCATATCGTGGTATTGAGCTTCATCAGCTTGGTGTTCATCTTCAAATCGTGGGCCGTAGCGCCGGTGACCTTGGCTTTTGGCCTGTTTATCAACGTGCTTGAATTGCTGGTGGCCCTGCTGCAAGCCTTCATCTTCACGCTGCTCACCGCGATGTACATCGGCGGTGCCGTGGAAGACCACCACGACGCCGACCTACAAATGGGCTATGACGACGGCTCGGCCTCGACCCACGTCGCCCACTAATCTGACTTAATCGGCCGGGCGCTCGCCGCCCGCCAACTGGCTGTTTCGGCCAGACCGTGGCAATCCCCCCCCCCCGCTGCGGGACTGACGAACTTTTTCTTACCCCCTTTTTCCAATTTTTATGTTGCTCTCTTTGTTTTTGCAAGCTGTCGCTATGGCGGCTAACTACGGTCCTGGTCTGGCTGTAATGGGTGCCGGTATCGGTGCTGGTCTGGTAGCTCTGGGCGTAGGCCTGGGCATTGGCCGCATCGGCGGCAGCGCCATGGATGCTATCGGCCGTCAGCCGGAAGCTTCGGGCAAAATCCAGACGGCTATGATTATCGCCGCCGCTCTGATTGAAGGTCTGGGCCTGTTCGCAGTCGTAGTCTGCGTGCTTATCTGGACGAAACTCGTTTAGTGCCGGGCCGGGCTTCGGGCCCGGAAGTAGTTGGAAGCCCGCCGCCCGCTGCTGCAATACGCAGTTGGCGCGGCGGGCTTACCTGCTCCTAATCTGTTATTCGATTAGTTGATATTTCTTTAAAAAACATCGCAATGCTGCCAGCTTTTTTATCCCCTGAACTCGGCCTGATTTTCTGGCAACTGGTCATCTTCCTGCTGGTATTGTTCCTGCTGGCGAAGTTTGCCTGGAAGCCCATTCTGCTTGCTCTCAAAGAGCGCGAAGACAGCATCGAAGGTGCCCTGCGCATGGCCG
Organism: Hymenobacter convexus; assembly: GCF_030580955.1. Classification (GTDB taxonomy): domain Bacteria; phylum Bacteroidota; class Bacteroidia; order Cytophagales; family Hymenobacteraceae; genus Hymenobacter. The sequence continues at coordinate 529,958 of NZ_JAUQON010000002.1, forward strand.
ACCAGGCCAAGATTGAAATGCAGCAGCTGAAAGCCGGCAACGAGAAGTTGCTGACCGACGCCCGCCTCGAGCGCGACCGCATGATGCAGGAAGCCACCCAAATGGCCAACCAGCACCGCGAAGCCGAAAAGGCCCGCGCCACCGCCGAAGCCAACACCATCATCCAGCAAGCCCGCGAAGCCATCCAGACGGAGAAAAACGCGGCCCTGGCCGAAGTGAAAAACACCGCCGCCAAGCTGTCGCTCGACATTGCCGAGCGCATCCTGCGCCGCGAGCTGACCGACCCCGCCGCCCAAACGCAGCTGGTCGATTCTTACCTGAAAGACGTTAAGCTTAACTAGTTGTTTGTTGTTCGTTGTCAGTTGTTAGTCCGCGCTAATGGCTGATGACCGGCCTGACAACTAACAACCAACAACTGACAACTAAACTACTATGGCTGACCAACGAGTAGCGGCCCGCTACGCCAAGTCGCTCCTCGACTTGGGCAAGGAGATGGGCACCCTGAGCGCAGTGAAAGAGGACATGGACCTGCTGAGCAAGACCATGACCGAAAGCCGCGAGCTGCGTTTGCTGCTGCGCAACCCGATTGTGAAGCACGACAAGAAGCTGGCCATCCTGAACGCCATCTTCAAAGGCAAGGTGTCGGACATGACGCTGCGCTTCTTCACCATCCTGACCGAGAAAAACCGCGAGTCGGCCATCGAAGGCATCGGGCCCGAGTTTCTGGCGCAGTACAACGCCATGCAGGGCATCCAAGCGGCTGAGGTGACCTCGGCCACGCCGCTCACGGCCGTTTCCCGCCTCGAAATCCGCAAACTGGTGACCCAGCAAACCGGCCACGCCGACGTGCAACTCACCGAGAAAGTGGACCCCGAACTCATCGGCGGCTTCGTGCTGCGGGTGGGCGACAACCAGATTGACGATTCCGTGCGTACCAGCCTTCGCAAGCTGCGCACTTCGCTGCAAGAAAATTCTTACCAACAAAAACTGTAGGGTGTAGGTGAAGTAGGGATAGGGGGCATGCTCCCGTCGTCCCCCGCCCCATATCCCTTATCCCCTATACCTTATTCCCTCCAAAAATGGCAGAAGTACGTCCGGATGAAGTCTCCGCAATCCTGCGGCAGCAACTGTCCAATTTCAAGTCCGAAGCCGAGCTCGAAGAAGTCGGCACCGTATTGCAAGTGGGCGACGGCGTGGCCCGCATCTACGGTCTGAGCAAAGCCCAGGCCGGCGAACTGATTGAATTCGAGAACGGCTTGCAAGGCCTCGTGCTCAACCTGGAAGAAGACAACGTGGGTGCCGTAATGCTCGGCGACTACTCGGAAATCCGGGAAGGCGCCACGGTGAAGCGCACCAACAAAATCGCCTCTATCAAAGTGGGCGAGGGCATTGTGGGCCGCGTGGTGAACACGCTGGGCCAGCCCATCGACGGCCGCGGCCCCATCGCCGGCGAGCTGTACGACATGCCGCTGGAGCGCAAAGCCCCCGGCGTAATCTTCCGTCAGCCCGTGACGGAGCCCATGCAAACCGGCATCAAGTCGATTGACGCGATGATTCCGATTGGCCGGGGCCAGCGCGAGCTGATTATCGGTGACCGCCAGACGGGTAAGTCGGCCGTGGCCATCGATACCATCATCAACCAGCGCGAGTTCTTCGAAGCTGGTAAGCCGGTGTTCTGCATTTATGTGGCTATTGGCCAGAAAGCTTCGACCGTTGCCCAAGTGGTAAACGCCCTCACCAAGGGCGGCGCCATGGACTACACGGTGGTAGTGGCCGCTTCGGCTTCCGACCCGGCTCCGCTGCAATTCTACGCTCCCTTCACGGGTGCCGCTATCGGCGAGTTCTTCCGCGACACGGGTCGTCCGGCCCTGGTGGTGTACGATGACTTGTCGAAGCAGGCCGTGGCTTACCGCGAGGTGTCGCTGCTGCTCCGTCGTCCTCCGGGCCGCGAGGCTTACCCCGGCGACGTATTCTACCTGCACAGCCGCTTGCTGGAGCGGGCCGCTAAAATCAACGCCTCGGACGAAATCGCCCGCGACATGAACGACCTGCCCGAGAGCATCAAGCACTTGGTGAAAGGCGGCGGTTCGCTGACGGCACTGCCCCTGATTGAGACGCAGGCCGGTGACGTATCGGCTTACATCCCGACCAATGTGATTTCGATTACGGACGGCCAGATTTTCCTCGAGACCAACCTGTTCAACTCGGGTGTTCGTCCGGCTATCAACGTGGGTATCTCGGTATCGCGCGTGGGTGGTAACGCCCAGATTAAGTCGATGAAGAAAGTGGCCGGTACGCTGAAGCTCGACCAGGCCCAGTTCCGCGAACTGGAAGCCTTCGCCAAGTTCGGCTCCGACCTCGACGCCTCGACCAAGCTCACCATCGAGCGTGGCCGTCGTAACCTCGAAATCCTGAAGCAGCCCCAGTACTCGCCCGTGAAGGTGGAGGACCAGGTGGCCATTATCTACGCCGCCACCAACGGCCTCCTCGACACCGTGCCCGTGAACCGCGTGCGTGAGTTCGAGAAGGAGTTCGGCCAGGTGATGAACTCGCGCTACCCCGACGTGCTGAAGGCCCTGAAAGCCGGCAAGCTGGAGGACGCTGGCACGAAGGCCATCCGCGAGGTAGCCAAGGACGTTTCGGCGAACTACGTCGGCAAGTAGTCAATTAAAAATTAAGAATTAAAAATTAAGAATTGTCAGTCCGCCATGGGCTGCGCAAGACCTGATTTTTAATTCTTAATTCTTAATTTTTAATTCAATATAATGGCTAGTTTAAAAGAAGTCCGCAACCGCATTCAATCGGTGAGCAGCACGCAGCAGATTACCAAAGCCATGAAAATGGTGGCGGCGGCCAAGCTGCGTCGGGCCCAGGACAACATCGTGCGGATGCGGCCCTACGCACAGCGCCTGAATGCCATCCTGACCAACCTGACCCGCAACGCCGACGATGATATCGTGAGCGACTACGGCATGGCCCGCGAGGTGCGCAAGGTGCTGGTCATTGCCATCACCTCGGACCGTGGTCTGGCCGGCGCGTTCAACACGAACGTGTTCAAGGGCGTGAATGCGGCCATTGCTTCGCGCTACAGCAGCCTGCCGGCGGCCAATATCTCGGTGATGGCTATTGGCAAGAAAGCGCACGACTACTACGGCCGCCGCGGCCAGACGGTGGGCGACTACACCCACGTCTTCGCCAAGCTCTCGTTTGAGACGGTGCGGGCGGCGGCTGAAGTGGCCATGCAAGGCTTCCGCGACGGACTGTACGACGAGGTAGTGATGGTGTACAACGAGTTCCGTAACGTGGCTACGCAGATTATCCGCACCCAGCAGCTGCTGCCGCTGGTGCAGGAAGAAGCGCCCGCCACGGCTACACCGGAGGCCAACGTGGACTATCTGTTCGAGCCTTCGAAAGAGGAAATCGTGCAGACGCTGATTCCGCAATCCATCAAGATTCAACTCTACAAGGCGGTGCTGGAAAGCAACGCTTCGGAGCACGGCGCCCGCATGACGGCCATGGACAAAGCCACCGACAACGCCGGTGAGCTGCTCAAGGCCCTCAAGCTGACCTACAACCGGACGCGTCAGGCGGCCATCACGACCGAGATTCTCGAAATCGTGGGCGGTGCCGAGGCGTTGGCGGCGGGGTAGTAGCCCGTTTGATTTTACGATGCGAAGAGGCCCGTTTCCGAGAGGAGGCGGGCCTTTTTATTGCGCTTTGGGGGATGGAGCCAAGCGGCCGGGCATTGACGGCGCCGGCCTTCTTAGGCAGATGAGGGTAAATTTGCCTGAGGCCTTGGGGACCTTCTTCTTTGACCAAATCACAACTCTACCTATGAAAACAATCGACCGGATAACGGGCTGGGGCTGGGACTGCGCCCTGCTGCTGGTGCTGCTGGGTGCAGGGCTGACAGCGCAGGCGCAGGTGCCTACCTGGCAAATGGCCGCCGCGCTGGACATTGTGGGGCCGGCCAATGTGCAGGCCACGGCCTACGATGCGGCCGGCAATGTGTACGTGGTGGGTCAGTTCTTCGGTACGGTGCGCTTTGACAGCGTCACGCTCACGAGCACGGCCCGCAACACCGACATGTTTGTGGCGAAGTGGAACCCCGCCAACGGCACCTTCTGGTGGGTGCAGCAGGCGGGCGGGGTAGAATCGGCGTACGCGACCAGCCTGGCCGTGAGCGGGACGAGCGTGTACGTGGCCGGCAGCTTTGCCACGCCCACCATGCAACTGGGCAACCTGACGTTGACCAACGCGGGCGTCAGCGATTCTTACGTGGCCAAGCTGACGGACGCGGGCAGCACGGCCGCTTTTGAGTGGGCGTTGGGCGTGGGCAGCAGTGCCAACGACAACCTGGGCGGGCTCGCCGTGCGCGGCACCGGCGTGTATGTGGCCGGCGACTTTAGCGGCCCAACGGCCACCCTGGGAAGCCGGACGCTGGGCAACGGCGGCTTGGGCGCCGAGCTGTTTGTGGCCCGGCTTGAAGACGCTGGCACCAGCGCCAGCGTGACCTGGGCCGAACGGGCCGGCGGCGTGAGCGCCGACTACCTGTACTGCCTGACTTTGCACGACAATACCGCGCTGGTGGGGGGCTTTGTGACGCCACTCGCTGCCTTTGGTAGCGTGGCGGTGGTGGCCCCGTTGGGCGCGACCGTCCCATTTCTGGCTACCCTAACGGACCCTTTGCTCACCCCGGCTCGGGCCGGGGGCCTGCCGCTAGCCTTCAGCCTGAGCCCCAATCCCGCCCGGGCCGCCACCACGGTGCACCTGCCGGCCCTGCCGGGCGCCAGCCACGCCACCCTCACCTTGCTCGATGCCCTGGGCCGGCCCGTGCGCTGCCAGCAGCTGGCCTTGCTTGCGGCCGGTAGCACGGCCCAGGTACTGCTGGCGGGCCTGGCCCCGGGCCTCTACCAGCTGCGGGTGGTGGCAGGCGCCTACCGGGCCAGCCGGGCCGTGGTGGTGGAGTAAATGAGCGCCGGTGCGGCCCGGCATTGGCTGCCGGGGCACAATTTGAGAAGCCCGTTCCCGTTAGGAGCGGGCTTTTTCAGTTATCCTATTCCCGGCCCCGGCTTCAACCCTGGGCCGAAGCCGTTCGTTAGGCCATTGGCGTGTTCTTATTCTGTTTTCCGATTCGTTATGCTGAATACTGTGTGCTGTTCGCCCCGCGTGGGCCTGTTGCTGGGCTTGCCCTTTTTGCTGGTGGGTGCGCCCGAAGGCCGGGCCCAGGGCCGGGCCCCACTGGATAGCGTGAGCGTGTACCCCAACCCCGCCCACATCCGGGCCACCGTGGCCGTGCCGGCCGTGGCCGGGGCCACGCGGGCCACCGTCAGCCTGCTCGATGCGCAGGGCACGGTGGTGTTTGAGCAGCCGTTGAGCCTGCTCGACCAGGGCGGCACGGCGGAGGTGCCCCTACTGGGCAAGCAGCCGGGCCTGTACCGGGTGCAGGTGCAGGCCGGCAACCAGCACGTGGTCCGCACGCTGAAGGTGGAGTAGGCGCGGCGCGCCCCGCTGTCGGCGCCGGGCTGAGGGGCAGCCGCTTGCGCAAGCCCGGGTTCCGATAGTAGCTTTGGAACCGCCCGTTGCGGACCCCTGCTGCGCGAACTCCTCTTGGCCTTGGGGAGCGACGCGGTGAGCGGGCTGGCGCTGGCCCCGTATGCAACCGCGTGCGCTGCTGGCTTGCCGCAATGGGCCGATGACCTTCTGACGACCTTGCGCCGCTAACCCACCCACCCCGCACCCATGACCGAAACCGAAATATTTGCTGAGCCCTATGGCCGGGTGCTGGTCGATGAGGCGGTGCCGTGCGTGTTTATCCAGTGGCTGGGTTTTGCCAATCGCACCGAGTTTATTGCCTTGCAGGAAACGGCCCTGCGCTACCTCGAAGACCACGCTACGCAAGCCCGCCCTTGGGGCATGGTGGCCGATGTGCGCCGGATGGGCGCCATTCCCACCGAGGCCCAGCTGTGGCTGGTGCACGAGTTCAACCCCCGGGCCCGCGCGGCCGGGCTGCGCGAAGTGAGCGTGGTGCCCGCCGAAGGGGTGTTTGGGCAGCTGGCCACTCAGCGCTACATCCGCGAAAGCGAACAGGAAGGCAAGGAAGCCGCTATTCGCACCGTGCTCTACCCCACGCTGGAAGCGGCTTTTGAGGGCGCCCGCCAGGCGTTGGCGGCCGATAAATGGCCAATCGAATAAAAGCCAGCGGGTTGGCAGACGCGCCGTGCGTTCGTTGCCTTTAGCCGCGCTTCTTCTGTGGCTTGGGTGCTTCGGACTGCTGGGCGAGCAGTTCGAGCAAGCGGGTGGGCGTGAGTGTGGTGAAGTCGTTGATAACGGTGAGAGGGGCCTGAAACGCCTTGGCGGGCAGCGTGGTGGCCACGGCCACGCAGCGCATGCCGGCGCGGTAGGCCGCTTGCTCGCCCAGCACGGCATCTTCAAACACGATGCAGTTTTCGGGCTGCACGCCCAGCTTGGCGGCGGTGGCGGTGTAGGTATCGGGGTGGGGCTTGCCCTTGGGCACGTCGTCTTTGCCGATGACGACGTCGAAGTACTGACGCAGGTCGAGATGGTCGAGCAAGTAGCTGAGCGTGGGGCCGCCCGAGCCGGTGCCGAGGCCAATTTTGAAACCTTCAGCCCGGGCCGCCTGTAGAAATTCGACCAAGCCGGGCAGGGCGCGCCGCTTGCTCCAATACAGGGTGCGGTAGAGAAACTCGCGCTGCTCAGCGTAAATCTCCAATTGCTCCTCTGGGATGGGGTGGCGGAATACGCTTTGGATGATGTCGCCGGCGGGCATGCCGTTGAGGCGCTTGAGGAGCTGGCGGGCGTTGGTGGTCAGGCCTAGGTCGCGGAAGAGGAGCTGGAAGGCGCGGGCCTGCACGGGCGTGTTGTCGACGAGGACGCCGTCCATGTCGAAGATGAGAGCGGGTTTCATAACCGGGCGTACGCAGGGCCGGGCAGGCGCGGCGGTATCTTTGCCGCGCTATTGTCCGTTTGCTGATTCATGAAGAAGACCATGTTGCTGGCCCTGTTGGCGTTGCCCACGCTGGCCGCCAGCCCCGAAAAACCTCTCAAGCGCCCCAAACTGGTGGTGGGCATCGTGGTCGACCAGATGCGCTACGACTACATTTACCGCTACTGGAACAAGTACCCGGCCGGCGGCTTCCGGCGCCTGCTGGGCGAAGGCTTCAGCTACGAAAGCTGCCACTACAACTACGTGCCCACCTACACCGGCCCGGGCCACGCCAGCGTGTACACGGGCACCACGCCGGCCGTGCACGGCATCATCGGCAACAACTGGTGGGTGCGCGAGGAAGGCCGCGAAACCTACGTGACCGAAGACAAGACCGTGCAGGCCGTGGGCGGCACCGAAGCGGCCGGTCAGATGTCGCCGCGCCACCTGCTGGCCACCACCATCACCGACGAGCTGCGGCTGGCCACGAATTTTCAGGCCAAAACCATTGGCGTGAGCATGAAGGACCGGGGCAGCATCCTGCCGGCCGGCCACTCGGCCACCGCGGCGTATTGGTACGATGGGACCAACGGCGCCTTCATCAGCAGCACGTTCTATCAGGCGGCTTTGCCGGAGTGGGTGGCAAAGTTCAACGCCGCCGGCCACGCCGCCGGCTACCTGGCCAAGCCCTGGAACACGCTGCTGCCCATTGCCGACTACACCGAAAGCTCGGCCGACGACGTGGCCTGGGAAGGCGCCTTCAAGGGCGAAACCAAGCCGGTGTTTCCGCACGATTTGCCGGTGCTCTCGGCCGGTGCGCCCGCCTCGGTGCAGCCCGCCCTCAAGAACTCGGGCGAAACCAAGAGCCCGCAGGCCCCCACCCAGAACCTCGACCTCATCCGCAGCACGCCCTTCGGCAACTCGCTCACCACTGATTTCGCCCTCGAAACCCTGCGCCAGGAGCAGATGGGCCAGCGCGGCATCACCGATTTCCTGGCCGTGAGCTACAGCAGCACCGACTACGTAGGCCACCAGTTCGGCCCCAACTCCATCGAAGCCGAGGACACTTACCTGCGCCTCGACCGCGAGCTGGCCCGCCTGTTTGAGGCGCTGGACCGGCAAGTGGGCAAGGGCCAGGCCCTCGTGTTCCTCACCGCCGACCACGCCGCGGCCCACGCCGTGGGCTTTGCCCAGGCCCACCGGTTGCCCAGCGGCGGCGTGGGCCCGGCCGTGATGCGCGACTCGGTGCAGCGCGCCCTGGTGCGGCAGTACGGCCCCGGCCAGTGGGTGCTCAGCTACGAAAACCAGCAGGTGTACCTCAACCGCCCGCTGCTCGAAAAAAAGAAAATCGACCTGGCCAAAGCCCAGCAGGACGTGGCCACCGCTTTGCTCAAGCTGCCCGGCGTCACGCAGTCGCTCACGGCCCTGGATTTGCAGCGCGCCCACTGGAGCGAGGGCCTGGGCATGTACCAGGAAAACGGATTCTACGCCCCGCGCTCGGGCGACGTGCTCACGGTGCTGGCCCCTGGCTGGCTCGAAGCCTACGCCTACCCGGTGGTGAAGGGCACCACCCACGGCTCCAGCGGCGCCTACGACACGCACGTGCCGCTGCTGTTCTGGGGCTGGGGCGTGAAGCACGGGCAGTCGTCGGCCGCCGTGCACATCACCGACATTGCGCCCACCATTGCGCGGTTCCTGCACATCCAGGAGCCCAGCGGCTGCTCGGGCGTGCCGCTGGTGGAGGTGCTGGGCCGGTAGGCCGTAGCGCGGACTCGCAGAGTCCACGCTACATTTTTTAGTACCAAACTCCCTTATCCGCTTGTAATTTTGACCACCCCAACCGCCAAGTAGCCGGTTGTTTACCCCTCCTATGACCCATTTTAACCCCTGGCACGACGTGTCGCGCGGCGACGAGACGCCCACCATCGTGCAATCCATCATCGAAATCCCCAAAGGCAGCAAGGGCAAGTACGAACTTGATAAAGAAAGCGGCCTGCTGAAACTCGACCGCGTGCTGTTCTCGGCTGTGCACTACCCGGCCGCCTACGGCTTCATCCCCCAAACCTACTGCGACGACAAGGACCCGCTCGACATCCTGGTGCTCTGCTCGGTTGATATCGTGCCCATGTGTCTGGTAGAAGCCAAAGTCATCGGCGTGATGCAGATGGTGGACCAGGACGAAGAGGACGACAAAATCATCGCCGTGGCCGCCCACGACATCTCCGTCAACCACTACAACGACATTTCGGACCTGCCCCCGCACACGCTGCTCGAAATGCAGCGCTTCTTCGAAGACTACAAGGCCCTGGAACACAACAAGCACGTGGTGGTGGAGCGCTTCATGGGCAAGGAAGACGCCTACCGCATCATCAACGACAGCATTAAGCTCTACGAAGAAACCTTCGGCGACCGCAAGGCTTAACCGCTACGGTTGACCTTTCTTTTCTAAGTGCGTCCGTAAAGGCGAAGCATGGCCATAAACCGTCCTGCTTCGCCTTTTTGGCGTTTTTTATACGAGAATAGCCTCATCATCGTCATCGTGCTCCTGACGCTGGGCACGCTGGCCGGCCAGTTCCTAACGGGCTGGCACGACTACAACGACGAACTGCAGGAGATGGGCCTGGCCCAACTATCAGCCGGCCAATACTTCCAGTCCGGCCACTTTCTCGAAGCCACGTTCGAGAATTGGGAAAGCGAGTTCCTGCAAATGGCGCTCTACGTGCTGCTCACCGTGTGGCTGCGCCAGCGCGGCTCTTCCGAGTCGAAAAAGCTCTACGAAGAGGAGGAGGTAGACGCCGAGCCCGACCCATCGAAGAAGGACGCGCCCTGGCCCGTGCGGCGCGGCGGCTGGGTGCTGAAGCTCTATAAAAACTCCCTGAGTATTGCGTTTTTCGGGCTCTTTCTGCTGTCATTCTACCTGCACGCCCGCGGTGGGGCTGAGGTCTACAGCATTGAGCAGCTGCACGATGGCAAGCCCGCCGTGAGCGTGGCCGAGTACATGGCCACCTCGCGCTTCTGGTTCGAATCGCTGCAGAACTGGCAGAGCGAGTTTCTCAGCATCCTGAGCATCGTGGGCCTCAGCATCTTCCTGCGCCAGCACGGCTCGCCCGAAAGCAAGCCCGTAGACGCCGCCCACGGCGACACGGGCAAGTAGCCATCAGGTCAGCTTTCGCTGCGCGCAGGATGGCCGACAGTGCACAACCACCCTGCCCGGCGCGGCATTACTTTCGCTCCGTGGATTCGCCCGCTTTTTCCGCCGCCCCCGTCCCTGCCCGCCGCTTCGCGCGGCAGGCGCTCGATGCCGTGCTGTTCAGCAGCGTGTGGCTGGCTGGCGCGGCGGCGGTCCAGACGGCGGCCTCGTTTCGGCGCTGGCCGGCCATTGATGGCGGCGTGAACGGCCGGGTGGTGGCGCTGGTGTTTGCCGCCACGCTGCTCGTCTACAACCTCGATGCCGTGCTGCCCTTCAAGCACCGGCAGCCGGCGGCGGGCTCCGGGCGCAAGGCCTGGCAGCAGCGGCACCGCCGGACCCTGGCGGTGCTGGCCGGTGCGGCGGCGCTGGCGGCCGGCTACTTTTTTCTGGCCGATGGCTGGTGGCATTTCCTGCCGGCGCTGCTGCCTCTCACGGGGCTGGCGCTGCTGTATTCGTGGCCGCTGGTGCGCTGGCAGGGCCGGCGCCGGGCCGTGCGCGAGGTGCCGTTGCTGAAAGGCTTTCTGATTGCGGGCGTGTGGTCGGCCATAACGGTGGGGCTGCCCGCGCTGGCCCTGCACCGCCCGCTGGCCGAGGCCCTGGGCCTGTTGGCGCAGCGCTTCCTGCTGGTGCTGGCCCTCACCATCGTGTTCGACATCCGCGACCTGAGCCGCGACCGGGCGGCCGGCACCCGCACCTTCCCGCTGGTGCTGGGCGTGGCCGGGGCCAAAGCCGCCGCACTCGCCTTCCTCGCCGCGGCCATGACGCTGGGCTACGAGCGGGGCGTGCCGCCATTGGGGCTGGGCCTCACGGCGCTGGCGGCGGCGGCCGTTATCCTGCTGGCCGAGGAGCGGCGCAGCGACTACTTCTTTGCCCTGCTGGCCGATGGCGTGCTGCTGGTGCCCGCCGTGCTGTACCTGGCAGGGCGGTAGCCTTATATTCGAACCGTTTCATTTTTGACGCACATCTCCATGGCCGTTGCCGACCCTTCTACTGTGTTTCCGCTGGCCGGATACGAGCGGCTTTGTTTCCTGAAAAACGTGGTCGACCACCCGCAGATTACCGTGGGCGACTACACGTATTACGACGATTTCGAGGACGTTGCCAACTTCCAGCGGCGGGTGCGCTACCTGTTCGATTTCACCGGCGACCACCTGCACATCGGTAAGTTCTGCATGCTGGCCTCGGGCGTGGAGTTCATCATGAACGGCGCTAATCACCTGGTTGAGGCCGTGACTGCCTATCCCTTCGCCGTATTCGGCGGCGATTGGGCCGGGGCCATGGCCGGCAAAGCCTACCCGAGCAAGGGCGATACCACCGTGGGTAATGATGTTTGGATGGGCTATCGGGCCACCATCATGCCGGGCGTGAGCATCGGCCACGGGACCATCATCGGGGCCTGCGCCGTGGTCACGCGCGACGTGCCGCCTTACGCCATTGTGGGTGGCAATCCGGCCCGCATCATCCGCATGCGTTTCGATGCCGATACCGTGGCCCGCTTGCTGGCCCTGGCGTGGTGGGACTGGCCCATTGAGAAAATTACCCGTTTTGCCCCGCTACTAACGGGCAATGTAGCCGCTTTTCTGGCGGCGGCCGAGGTGTAGCACACGCTTCAGCTTGTGCTAACTTCCATCAGCGCCGGGCCGATGTGCCGCACGATATCACCCGCCACCAGCCCGGCTTGCCCGGTTTGGGCGGCGGCTAAGTCGCCGGCCCGGCCGTGGGCGTACACGCCCAGCCGCACCGCTTCGAAGGCCAACAACTGCGCATGGGCGCGCAGGGCCAGCAACAGGCCCGTGAGCACGTCGCCGCTGCCGCCGGCGGCCATGCCGGCGTTGCCGGTGCTGTTGAAGTGCAGCTCGCCGGTGGGCGTGGCCAGGCAGGTGTAGGCGCCCTTCAGCACCACCAGGCACTGGTGCTCTTGGGCGAAGTCGCGCAGCAGCTCCAAGCGGTGGTAGTCGTCGCGGGCCGGCTCGGTGAGGCGCTCGAACTCTTTGGGGTGGGGGGTAAGAACGGTATTTTCGGGCAGCAGCTTGAGCAGCGCGCGGTGGCTGCCCAGCAGGTTCAGCGCGTCGGCATCGATGACGAGCGGGAGCGGCTGGCCGGTTTTATCTAATGGCCGGGCCGCGGCTTTCAGCAGCTTGCGCAGCACGGCGAGGCTGGCCGCTTCCTGCCCCAGGCCGGGGCCAATGCCCACGGCCTGGTAGGGTTTTAGGTCCGGCAATTCACTGATGAAATCGGCCTGCTTATCCGTCAGGCACATAGCTTCGGGCTGGCTGATTTGGAAGATGTTGTAGCCACAGCCGGGGATGTGGGCCGTGAGCAGCCCCACGCCGCCGCGCAGGCAGGCCCCCGCCGAGAGCACCGCCGCACCCATCTTGCCCCGGCTGCCGGCCAGCAACAGCGCGTGCCCAAAGGTGCCCTTATGACTGAACTTGGGGCGCGGAGGGAGCGCGCCGGCCACGGCGGCGGCATCGGTGTAGTGCCAGGGCGTGGCCGCTTCGGCAATGAAGCTCGCGCTCAAACCAATATCCTCGACGTGCCATTCGCCCACGTATTCGGCGTTTTGCGGCAGCAGGAAAGCCAGCTTGGGCAGGCCGAAGCTGACGGTGTAGTGCGCCCGCACCACGGAGCTGTCGGCCGGCTGGGGTGCATCGGCGAAGAGGCCGCTGGGCAGGTCGATGGCCACGACGCGGGCTTGGGACGCGTTGAGGTGTTGCACAATTTTGGCGGCCAGACCGGTAAGCGGCCGGCTCAGTCCGGTGCCGAACAGGGCGTCAATTACCAGCGTATCGGCGGGGATTTCCGGTAGCTGGACTGCTTCGATTTCAGTCACGGGCACGGCGTGGGGCAGCCGCTGGCGGTTGTGCTGCCAGTCGGCCGACTGCTTGTCGGCCGGCAGCAGGGCCACACGCACGGCATAGCGCGCCTGCAGTAGCAGCCTGGCCACTGCCAGGCCATCGCCGCCGTTGTTGCCGGGGCCGCAAAGGATTAGGATTTCATCGGTTTTGGCGGGCGTGAAGTGACCAGTGAACCACTGTACAAAAACTGTGGCGGCACGCTCCATCAACTCCGTTGAAAGCAGATGTTGCTCCTGCATAGTGGCCTGGTCGAGTTGGCGGGTTTGGGCGGCGGAGAGAATTTTCATAATGAGTGCGGTACGCTTTAGCTTGCCGAAAAACCTTCGGCAAACCCGATTTTTAACATGCAGGAAACCACGAGCGTCTTCATCGTGCCCGGCCTGGGCAGCTCCGGCCCCGACCATTGGCAAACCTACTTCGAACGCCAACATCCGGCCTTTACGCGAATTGAGCAGCGCGAGTGGGACGTGCCCGACCGGGCCGAGTGGGTGGCCCGCCTCGAAGACGCCCTCGACGGTGAAGACCTGAGCCAGGTGGTGCTGGTGGGCCACAGCCTGGGCTGCGTCACCATCGCGCACTGGGCCGGGCAATACGGCCACCGCATCAAGGGGGCGCTGCTGGTGGCACCCAGCGACGTGGACACGGCCCACTACGCCGCCTTTCCCACCACCGGCTTCGGCCCCATGCCGATGGCCCGGCTGCCGTTCCCGAGCAAGGTGGTGTTCAGCCAGAACGACGAATGGATGACGCCCGCCCGCGCCCGGCAGTTTGCCGAGGCCTGGGGCAGCGAGCTGGTGGACCTCGGCGCGGCCGGCCACATCAACACGGCCAGCGGCTATGGCGCGTGGCCGGCCGGGCTGGAGTTGCTGCGCGAGTGGCTGTAAGGAAAAGGCACGGCGGTGCGTCTACCCGGGGCGGCCGAAAACCTCCCGGGGCCGGCCGCGTTTACCTTATTCCTACCTCAAATCCGCCGATATGCAAACCTGGAACGACGTCATCCGCCTCGCCAACCATCCCATTCCCTCGCCCCGCCGCGTGGAGAAAACGCCCGCCGAGTGGCGCGCCCAACTCACGCCCGAGCAGTACCACGTCACCCGTGAGCACGGCACCGAGCGCGCCTTCACCGGCGAATACTGCGAGGCCCACGAAGCCGGCCTTTACGCCTGCGTGTGCTGCGGCACCCCGCTCTACGACTCGCGCACGAAGTTCGAATCGGGCACCGGCTGGCCCAGCTTCACGCAGCCCGTCGATGAAAGCGCCATCCGCTACAAGAAGGACACCAGCTACGGCATGACCCGCGTGGAAGTGCTCTGCAACGTGTGCGACGCCCACCAGGGCCACGTTTTCCCCGATGGCCCGGCGCCCAGCGGTTTGCGCCTGTGCATCAACTCGGCCAGCATCAAGCTGGTGACGGAAGCGGAGAAACAGCCCGCTGCTTAGGTCGCATCTGCGTAAGCGCAGAGCCCAGAACGTCATGCTGAGCGCAGCCGAAGCATCTCTCCCGCAATAGTAAACGAATTACTCGCGCGGTAGAGATGCTTCGGCTGCGCTCGGCATGACGTTCTACTGGGGACCGTTCTACTTTTACGCTTCGCTAGCGCTATCCACCACCTCAATCCCACCCGCCATGTCTTTGCTATTTAATGATTTTGCCTCCTGGGGCGCCCACTGCGCCGAAACTGGCGAGCCGCTTTACCAACCCGTGCTGGCCTACGAAATTGAGCAGAAGGGCCGCACCGAAGACGAAATCTGGGCGGGCCTGCAGCGGGCCTACGATGTGATGCGCGACGCCGTGCACGAGGGCCTGACCGGCAACATGACCTCGCGCTCGGGCATGATAAACAACGGCGCCAAGAAAATTGCCGCCTCGCCCGTTACCGTGCTGTCGCCGGAGTTCAAGCAGCTCATTACCCGGGCGTTGGGGGCTAAAGAAGTGAACTCCTGCATGGGCCGCGTGGTGGCTGCGCCCACGGCCGGTGCTTCGGGCATTTTGCCCGGCGTGCTCGTCACCATCCAGGATTTGCACAAGCTGAGCGACCGCCAGATTTTGGAGGGTCTGCTCGTGGCGGCCGGCATTGCCCTCATCATTGAGCAAAACGCCTCGCTGGCCGGGGCCGTGGGCGGCTGCCAGGCCGAAACCGGCTCGGCCGCCGCCATGGGCAGCGGGGCCATTGTGTACTGCCTGGGCGGGCCGGTGGAGCAGGTTTTTGCCGCCGTAGCCGTCACCATTCAGTGCATGCTCGGGCTGGTGTGCGACCCCGTAGCCGGCCTCGTGGAAGTGCCCTGCGTGGTGCGCAACGCCTCGGCGGCGGCCATTGCCTTTTCGTCGGCCCAGATTGCCATCGCCGGCATCGACCCGGTGATTCCCGTCGACCAGTGTGTGGCGGCCCTCGGCGAAGTGGGCCAGGCCATGGAAACCCGCTACAAGGAAACCGCCCTCGGCGGCCTGGCCGCCACCAAGCGCGGCAAGGAAATCGAGAAAATGGTGCTGGTGCAGGACGTCAACATCCTGCCCGACCACGCCGAGGAACTATAGCCAGCCGGCTATTTTACGAAGCGCGCCAGCGCGGCTTCCAGCTCGGCGCCGTGCAGGTTCACGGCCAGAATTTTACCCTGCGGGTCGAGCAGGAAGTTCTGCGGCACGCTGCGAATCCCGTAAAGCTTGGGTACCTCGCCGCCAGGGCCATGCAGGTCCGCTACCTGCGTCCAGGGCAGGTGGTCGTCGGCAATGGCTTTCACCCACTTATCGCGGTTGTCGTCAATCGACACGCTCAGCACCTCGAAGTTGCGGCCTTTGAAGGCGTTGTAGGTTTTGAGCATGGCAGGGTTTTCGGCGCGGCAGGGCTTGCACCAGCTGGCCCAGAAATCGACCAGCACGTAGCGGCCCCGGTAGTCGGCCAGCGCCACCTTTTTGCCCTCCGGCGTGGGCTGAATGAAGGCCGGAGCCACCGCGCCAATCTGCACGTTTTTAAGTCCCTGTATCATTTCGCCGTAGAAGCGGCCCGGCCGGCTGGCCTTCAGCTCGGGGCTCAGGGCTTCGTACAGCGGCCCTTCGTTGACATACTGGGGTTCCTGCATAAACTGCATCGTCTGCAGCGCGTCCAGGCTTACCCAGGAGGCCGGGTTGGCTTTCACAAAGGCGGCCTGCTGCTGGTACATCGCCTTTTCGGTTGCTTTGTACTCCTGATGTATACGCTCCGCAAAAGCCGGCTCCTTGCGTTGCGCCTCGGTGGCGCGCTGGTATTCAACCCCGTTGGCTTTAATTCGAGCGAAGGCCGGCTGCAGCGCGGCATCCAGGCGCAGGTAGTCGCGGGTGAGCGGCCCGCCCGTGAACTTGGCCAGCGGGAGCGAATCGGAGCCGGTTACCACCACCGGGCCGGGCTCCAGAAACAGTTTCAGGCTGTTGCCCGGCAGCCGTTGCGGGTTGGGCTGGCGGCCGTTGCGCACCAATACCAACTGCCCCCGTTCGGGCATTTCGGTATGGCCTTTCAGCTCAAAAGCGCCGTTTTTAAGCGTGGCCGAATCCAGTATCTCGGAGCCCCGCAACAGGTATACCCGGGCCGGCGCGTTGAGCTGGCCCACGCGGCCCTTCACGACGAAGGGCGACGAAGGCGTTTGAGCAGGGGCCAGGCCCGGGGCCAGTAGCAGGGCAGCAAGTAATAACTTCATCATAAAGGTGGGTTTGGGAAAAGATGACCGCAACGAAAGGTAAATCAACCGACTGGCTTTGGCCATTGGCGCTTCACAGGCAACGCGTTGCCCGTTCTAATTATTGGCCCGGTGCGTCAATCAAGTAACTACCAAAAACAAAAAAGCCCCGCCGACAATGCCAGCGGGGCTTTTCAATGGACTGCAACCCGCGCTATTCGCGCACGATGCGGCGCACGTCGGTGCCGCCTTCGGTGGTCACGCGCAGCGTGTACACGCCGGTAGCCGCGGCCGAGAGGTTGAGCTGCGTCTGAGCCTGGCCGGCGGCCACGTTTTGGGTGAGTACCTCGCGGCCGAGGGCATCAAACACGCTCAACTGCACGGCTTTGGAGTAGCCTTTGAACTGCAGGGTCAGCATGCCGTCGGCCGTGGGGTTCGGGAACAAGGTCAGTGCCGAGCCCGCCAGCGCCTTCGTCGTGCCCGTGATGGTCACCGGCGTGGAAGCGGCCGACTGGCAGCCGCCCGTGGTGGTGATGAAGCGCACCGAATAACCGGTGGGCGTGGTGGTGCCCGTAGCGGTGTAGGTCTGGTTGGTAGCGCCGGGGATGGCCGTGCTGCCCTGGTACCACTGGTAGGTGGTGCCGGCGGGCGCCGCGCTGCTCGTGAACAGGGCCGTGCTGCTGGTGGGGTAGCTCACCGTCACGGTGGGCGTAGCCGGCAGCTGAGTCACCGTCACGGCGATGGGCGTGCGGGTGGCGGCTACACAGGCAGTGCTCAGCGTAATGTTGTAGAAGTAGTAATAAGCCGAGTTCGGCGTCCCGTTCAAGCCACCCGTGATGCTGAAGTTGCCGCTGGGCGAGGTGAAGGGGAAGACCACCCCGGTGGGCAGCGGGTTTTCGCGCAGCAGGTCGGTGAGGCCAGTGTAGGCTTTCACCACCAGCTGGTAGCCGGTGCCAGCGCTGGGCACGGCCAGGTTCAGCTGCACAGTAACAGGCGTGGTGGCACCCGAGCCCGTGACGCTGATGGCCGACGTGGCGGCAATTTCAGTGCCCGCGCTGTTGCGCAGCGCGAAGGTGAGGGTGCCCGTGCCCACGGGGTAAATCACGGCCGACTGAATGGTGAGGCCCGTGGTGGTGCTGAACACCAGCCCGGTATCGATGCCGAGGAAGCCCGCGGTTACGGTGGGCGCGGGGCGGCCGCCAATCTCCGACGAGCCGGTGGAAGCTTCTACGTAGTAGGTGGTCGAGGCAACAAGGGGCGTGGTCGTCAGCGTGGTGGTGGTGCCGGCCGTGGTGGCACCGGTGAGGGCCGTGCCACCCGTGGCCGCAGTGTAGAACTGCACCGTGGTGCCGGCCGGGGCACTGGCCGTGAGGGTGGCCGTGCTGCCCGCGCAAACGGATACCGGCGCCGGGGTGCCGGTCAGCTGCGGGTTGTTCACGGTCACGGTCACCACGTTCGACGTCACTACCGTGGTGCCGCAGGTTACTTGGGCGCGGTAGTAGGTGGTGCTGTTGATGACCGGCGTGGTGTAGCTGGCCGAGTTAGCCCCCGTAATGTTGGTAAACGTGCCCGTGGCGCTGGTGCTGCTCTGCAGCTGGATAGCGCCGTTGAGGGCGCCGGCTAGGCTAAGGACCGCGGTGCCCGAGTTGCACAGCGAAGCCACCGACGACGAGAGCGTGCCCGCCACCGGTGCCGCCACCGTAATGGTGGGGCTGGGCGTCAGGGTGTTGTTGGCGGTGTTGCCGTCGCCGGTCACGCTCGCCGTGATGGCGAACGAGTAGGTGCCCAGCGTGGCCAGGTTCACCGTGGTGCCCGTGCCGGTGAGCGGTACGCTCAGCGTGGCGCCCGAGGCCAGCGTACCGGTGCTCAGGGTGTAGTTGAGCGTCTGGGTTGCTACGCCGGTGGGGCCCGTCACCACCACCGTGATGGTAGCGGGCGTGGTGGCAAAGTTGAGCGCCGAAGCGCCGGCGTTGCGGATGCTCACCGTCACGGCTTCGGCCGAGCCAAAGCAGGCGCCACCGGTGGCGGCCGTGGCCGGAGCTACCAGGCCCGCGGCGGCAATATCCGTCCCAACGGGCGCAAATTCGTCGGCCCCGATGTCCGGCGTAGTAGCCGAGCGGGGGTCGCCGTCAATGTCCACCGTTACGCTGGCAATGGCCGTGCCCACGTTGTTCAGCGCCGCCGAGTTCACGTGCAGGTCGGTGACTGATGCGAACAGCGGGTCAACGCTTATCGAGTTGGCGTCTTTGCCCGTGGCCGTTTGCAGGGCCGCCAACGTGGCGGCATCAGCGCCGAGGTAGCCCAGCACGCCCTGGGTGCCCGTTACAAAGTAGTCGTTGTAGTTGAGCTGCGTGAACGCCGTATTGGCCGCGGCCGAATAGAAGGCGTAGCTTTTGGACGTGGCCGTGGTGCTGTTCACGATGCCGTTGCTGAAGATGTTGTTCCGGATGTCCAGCGCCGTCGATGCCGACCCCACGTAGAGGGCCGCCGACAGGTCGGCTCCCGCGCGGGTGTAGGTACCGGTCAGGTTTACCGAGTTGTAGTACACGTTCACACCGCCCAGGGTGCCGCCCGTGCCCAGGCGAATGCCAACGTTCGCATCGCTGGTAAGCGCAGTCCAGCCCGAAGCCGCGGTAATCTGAATAAAGTTGTTGGCAACAAGAACGTTGCTGGTAGCCGAGCCGGTTTGTACGTCAACGCCTTTGCCGCCATAGCCGCTGGCGCTGCTGGCGCTCAGGCCCGTCAGCACGTTGCGCGTGATGGTAGCGCCCGTCGAGCCCGCGCCAAGTGCAATGCCCGTGGCATTACCACCCGTGGAGCTCACATTCAGCACCGTGTTCTGGCTGATGAGTGCGCCAGTGGCGCCCGTCAGGCTGAGGGCAATGGGGGAACCCGTGCCGCTGATATTTTGAACCGTGTTCAGCGTTATGCTGGGGCTCACGGCGTTGTTTACCAACATGCCGACGTTGCCCAGGCTGGACGCGCCGCTGGTGGTACTGCCCAGCGTGTTGCCCGTAATCACGACCCCATCGGTGCCACCCGCCGATACGGCGGCCGTACCCAATACGAAAATGCCGGAGAAGGACGAGGCGATGCTGTTGTTCTGAATCGTTAGGTTGTCGTTGTCGGCCCCGGTCGAGCCGAGGGTGGTGCCGCCCACTACAATGCCCACCCCGGCGCTGGATGACGGGCCGGTGATGTTCAGGTTGCGAATGACGTTGTTCGTTGCGCCGGCGCCGGCGCCGAGGCTGGCCAGTTGAATGGCCGCCACTCCGGCTGTGCTGCTGGTTGTCAGCGTCAGGTTGCGGGTAGTGCCAGCGGAAGTGTTCGAACCGTTGATGGTAATGTAGTCGGCGCCGTTGAGCAACAGCACGCCGCCACCCGTCGAAGGGGCTGTCACCGTAGCCGGGGCGGTTATGGTGGCATTCACGCCCGTATTGGGGCTGATGGTGAGCGTGTTGGTGGCCGAAGCCGAGGAGTTGACGCCGAACGTGATGGGGAACGTTTCGGCCGGGCCGTAGGCGTTGTCCAGGAGCAGAAAGGTCACCGCGCCCGCCAGCGTACCCGTGGTGTAGGCAGCGGCGGCGGCCGTTAGGGTGGCGTAGGTGCGCGTGGGCTGGGGCGAAGTGCCGGTGCCCACGTAGTAGGTGCCGCTGAGCGTGGCGCCGGCCAGCGTAGTGAAGGTGCCCGAGCCGGCGGTGCTGCCCTGGCCCTGGCCCAGTGCCACTACCTGCACGGTGTAGCCGGTGTTGGCGGCCAGGCCGGTAAAGGTATAGGTGTAGGTAGTGCCCGTGCCCGTCGTCGTCGTCGAGGGCACAATGGCGGTGGTGGAAGCACCGCCGGCCGTGGGCGTCAGCGTCACGGCAAAGCTGTACTCGTTGGTTGAGTTATCGGTGAACGTAACCGTACTGCCCGTGGTACCGATGGCACTGAACGTGAGGCCCGAAGGCGCCAGTACTGCCCCGCCGGCCGGCGTGAAGGTATACGTCTGGCCGGTTGTCGGCTTGGTGGTGATGGTAGTGGTTTCGGTGGTGGAGCTGGCCGTGGCTGCCGCCGTCAGGTCATTCAACGACAAAAAGTTGCCTGCACCCGTCGCCACTCCCGAAATGCCCACCGAAGCCCCAGAGGTGGTACCGGGGTTGTAGGCCGTCGTTTCGGGCCGGTACACAAACTCAATGTGGCCGTCGGCTTCGTAGAGCTTGGCCTGAAACGAAACCACGGCGGCCGTGGCCTGGTAGTTCCACTTCTCATTAATCCACTCCACCGTCAGCACCCGGCTGCCAGCCGTGCCCGTGGTGGCATACGTGATGTCGGAGGTGGTGGTCAGCTGCAAGTCGTCCCAGAGCGGAGCGATGAAGGGCCGCACGCCCGTGCCCGTGCTCAGGTTGTTGGTGGCGTTGGAGCTCACCTGACCGCCCAGGCCCAAAAAGCCATTGGTGCTGGCCGAAAAGGTAGTATAAACCGAGCCGTTGTAAACGAAGTTGAACCCAATCGGCAGCACGGCCGTCGTTCCGTCATCGGTCGACGAGGCCGTGGCCACAGTGCCCCCGCTCAATGCGGTGAACGTGCCCGCGCTGGCCGCGAAGGTGTAGTTGGCCACGCTCTGGGCCTGGGCGCTTAGAGTGCCCAGCAAGGGTAAGGCCAGGGCAAATAATGCCCGGGCCCAGTGCCGCCGGGTGCCAGCCCGGCCGGAGCCGGGAGAATGTAGGGGTATGTGCATAAATGTGTGAAATATGGTGAGGGAAAAAGGTGGTAGACGGCAGGATGAAGCAGGGCCTTGACGGCCCGAATGCGATGTAAATTAGGTATTATTCTCATACGCTGCTAAGATGACTCGCGGCAACCATGGTTTCTGGCATGCCTGCTTTGGCCGGGCAGCGGCCGCATGGCTACCCAATGGCTTAACCCAGGGGTTTGGCTATTGGGTAGCCATGCGGGCAAATGCCGAACAATAGACGGCTTCAATGCGCGCAATTTTCTATAAATGAGAAATTTGATTGCTTGTGATGATGAGCTTGATTCTGTAAGGCCAATGTTGGCAAGTGTTAGTGCATAAGTAATTGACTAAAAACAACCGTCGGGCCGCTGAGCGCCGCCGAAGCACTTCACCCCCAACGTGAATCTGCTTGCTTGCGCAGTGGCAATGCTTCGCCTGCGCCCGGTCCGACGGTCTTCGTTTGATGCCACTACTTTTTGGGGGCGTCCGCCAACGGTGGACCGCCGGTTGTTCCCGCTATTGCACAAAAAAAGCCCCGCCGGCAATGCCAGCGGGGCTTTTCAATGCGAAACCTCGGCGGTTATTCGCGCACCAGGCGGCGGGTTTCCACACCGTTGGCGTTGCTCAGGCGCAGCAGGTACACACCCGTGGCCATCCCCGACAAGTCGAGGGCGTGGGTGGTGGTGCCGTTGTTGGCGGGCAGCACTTCGCTGGCCACCACACGGCCCAGCGCGTCAAGCACCGAAAGCTGCGTCACCACGCGGTAGCCCGTCAGCTCCAGCGTCACCTGGCCGGTGGGCGTGGGGTTGGGGTACAGGCGCAGGCTGCTGCCGGCAATACCGCTCTTCGCCGACGTCACCACCAGCGGGTTGGACGGCAGCGAGACGCAGCCATTGGCGTTGGTGGTGGTCACGGTGTAGGAACCCAGTTGCGAGGGCAGGCCGGTGAGCACCAGGGTCTGGCCGGTGGCGCCGGTCACCGGGTTCGGACCCAGGTACCACTGGTTGCCGGTGGTGGCGCTCGAAGTGAGCGTGGTGGTCGTGCCGTTATACGTCGCCGTGATGGTGGGCGTGGCCGGGCGCGGGTTCACCGTGAAGGTCGTCGTGGCCGTGGCTGCTGCGCAACCGCCGCTGGCGGCCACCGTGTTGGTCACGGTGTAAGTGCCCGCCGTCGAAGACGAAAGCGTGATGGCGCCCGTCGTCGCGTCAATCGTCAGGCCGGTGGTCGAGCTGAACGTGCCGGCCGAAGCGCCGGTGCCCAGCGTGGGCGTCACAGCCGTCGTCGAGCCCACGCAGCCGGCCGAAGTGGCGTAGCTGAACGTGGCTGCCGGAGCCGCCGTGATGGTTACGCTGGCCGTAGCCGTAGCCGCCGCGCAACCGCCACTGGCGGCCACCGTGTTGGTCACGGTGTAGGTGCCGGGCGTCGAAGACGACAGGGTAATAGCGCCGGTGGTGGCGTTAATGGTCAGGCCCGTGGTCGAGGTGAACGTACCCGCCGTGGCGCCCGTGCCCAGCGTGGCAACCGGGTTGGTGGTGCCGCTCACGCAGAAGGTGGGCGTACCCGTGCCGTAGCTGAAGGTAGCCAGCGGCGCTGCCGTGATGGTTACGCTGGTGGTGGCCGTCGTGGCCGCGCAGCCGCCCGCAGCGGCCACCGTGTTGGTCACGGTGTAGGTGCCAGGCGTAGAGGTGCTGAGCGTGATGGCGCCCGTCGTGGCATTAATGGTCAGGCCAGCCGTCGAGCTGAATGTGCCCGCCGTAGCGCCCGTGCCGAGTACCACGGCCGGAGCAGTCGTGCCGCTCACGCAGAACGTGGGCGAAGCACCGTAGCCGAACGTAGCCACCGGAGCCGCCGTGATGGTCACCTGCGCCGTGGCCGTGGCGGCGGCGCAGCCGCTGCCGGCAGCAATGACGTTGGTCACGGTGTAGGTGCCGGGCGTCGAGGACGACAAGGTAATCGCACCAGTCGTGGCGTTAATGGTCAGGCCCGTGGTGGAGCTGAACGTGCCCGCGCTGGCGCCCGCGCCGAAGGTGGGCGCCGGGTTGGTGGTGCCGCTCACGCAGAAGGTGGGCGTACCCGTGCCGTAGCTGAAGGTAGCCACCGGCGCCGCCGTAATCGTGACCGACTGCGTGCTGCTGGTGCCGCAGGCGCCGGCCACGGTGTAGGTCACCACGTAGGTGCCAGCCGTGCTGCTGCTCAGCGCGATGGCACCCGTAGCAGCGTTAATCGTCAGGCCCGTGGTGGAGCTGAACGTGCCGCCGGTGGTGCCGGTGATGGTGGCTACCGGGTTGGTGCCGCTCAGGCAGAACGTACCGCCCGAGTAGCTAAACGCGGCCGAAGTAGCCGGTGCGATGGTCACGGTAGTGGTAGCCGAAACAGCGGCGCAGGTGCCGCTGGCGGCCACCGTGTTGGTCACGGTGTAAGTGCCCGCCGTCGAGGACGAAAGCGTGATGGCACCCGTCGTCGCGTCAATCGTCAGGCCGGTGGTCGAGCTGAACGTGCCGGCCGTGGCGCCGCTGCCCAGCGTGGGCGAAACGGTGCTGGCGCTGCCCGCGCAGTACGTGGTGGCCGCCGGGTAGCTGAACGTAGCCACCGGCGCCGGGCTGATGCTCAGCGCGAAGCTGGCCGTAGCGGCCGGGCAGGGCGTCGAGCCGCTCGACGTCAGCGTGATGGTGACCGAGCCCGCGGCCACGTCGGCGGCCGAAGGCGTGTAGGTAGCGGTCAGCGTGGTGGCATTGGGGCTGAACGTGCCCGTGCCGCTGCTGGTGTAGGTGCCGCCCGTGGCCGAGCCGCCCACGGCGCCCGCCAGCGTCACGGCCGAGGTGCCGCAGCTGCTGCCGGTGGCCGCTGCGAAGCTGGCCGTGGCCGGCTGCGTCACGTTCACGGCAATGGCCGTGCGGGTGCTATTGGCGCACTCGCTGCTAAGCTGCCAGTTGTAGAAGTAGTAGTAGAAGCCCGATACGCTGGCGCCCGTGATGGAAACGGTACCGCTGGGAGAGGTGAAGGGATACCCCGTGATGTTAGCTCCTGCGTTGTCGCGTAGTACGCCGCCCTGCGTAGCCGAAGGCAGGTACAGGGTATACGCACCGGCCGCTGGCACGGTGTAGTTGAGCGGTACCACGTAGGCGAGAACGCCCGTAGTGGTGTTGGCGGGCACGGCAAAGGCCGTGCTCTGGCCGTTCACTACGGCCCCCGACGTGCTGCTGCCCGTGCGCAGGTCGATGGTCACCGTACCGGCGGCCTGGCCAGCCGCCAGGTACACCGTTACCGACTGAATGGTGGTGGGGGCCGTAGTCGTGAAATAGAGCGCGCCAGCCGTCTGGGCCGTGAGGCCGGTGCTGGTCAGGGCCGTTGGCCCCACGCTTTCGGTGCCGCCCGTGAAGGCCTCGGCGTAGTAGGTAGTATTGGCCGTGAGGGCCGGCGTGGTGTAGCTGCCAGCCGTGGAGGCCAGGGCCGTGCCGCCGGTGGCAGCGCTAAAGAAGCGCACGCTGCTGCCTGCCGAAGCCGTGGCCGTGAGCGTGGCCGTGCTGCCGGCGCAAATAGCCACGGGGCCGTTGGTGCTGGCCACCTGCGGGCTGTTCACCGTGATGGTGCTCACGTTGGTGGTCGCTACTGCGGTGTTGCAGCGCACCTGGGCGCGGTAGTAGGTAGTGGCGTTCAGCACCGGTGTGGTGTAGGTGGCGCTGTTGGCCCCCGCAATGTCGGTGAAGGTGGTGCCGTCGGTGCTGCTCTGGAACTGGATGATGCCGTTGGCCGCACCCGCCACGGTGAGCGTGGCCGTGCCGCTGATGCAGATGCTGGACGCGGCCGGGGCCAGGGCGCCCACTACCGGCGCCGCTACCGTGCGGGTCACGGTGGCCAGGGTGTTGTTGGCCGCGTTCTGGTCGCCCTGCACCGTGGCCGTGATGGCAAACGAGTAAGCGCCGGCCGTGCTCATGTTGAGCGTGTTGCTGGTCGAGATGTTGACGGTCGCGCCCGAGGCCAGCGTGCCGGTGCTGAGCGTGCCGGTCAGGGTCTGGGTAGCGCCGCCGGGCAGCGTCACCAGCACCGTTATGGTGGCCGGGTTGGCAGCGAAATCAATCTGGCCGGCCCCGGAGTTGCGAATGCTCACGGTCACGGCTTCGGCCGTGCCATAGCAGGTGCTGGTGGCAGCCGGGGCCACGAGGGCCACCGCAGTTACGTCGGTGGTAACGGGCGTAAACTCGTCGGCGCCAATGTCGGGCGTCGTCGTGCTGCGGGCCTGGTTGTCGATGTCCACCGTCACGCTGGCGATGGGCGTGCCGGCGTTGTTGAGGGCCGGCGAAGAGCTGTGCAGGTCGGTGGTCGACACGAACTGCGGCTCCACGCTTAGCGAGTTGGCATCCTGCCCGAAGCCGGTGGTGGCGTTCTGGAAGGTGTTGGCCGTGGTGGCCGGCCCAAGGGCGACCAGGTCGGTCGTGGCCGTGCCCGAAGAGCCGGAGCCGGCCAGGTTGCCCAGCACGCCCTGCGTGCCGGCCACGTAGTAGTCGTTGTAGTTCAGCGTGGTGTAGGCCGTGCGGGCCGCCGTGCTGTAGAAGGCATACGACTTGGGTGTACCCGTGCTGGTGCTCACGCTCGTGTTGCTGAACACGTTGTTGCGAATGTCAAGCGCCGTCACGCCCGTGGCCACGTAAATGGCCGCCGATACGTCGTTGCTGGTGGTGGTGCGGGTATTGGTGCCCGTTAGGCTCACCGAGTTGTGGTACAGGCTCACGCCGCCGGTGGTGCCCAGCAGGCGAATGCCCGCCACGCCGTCGTTGGTGAGCGAGGTCCAGCCCGCGCCGTTGATGCCGGCCACGAAGTTGTTGCTCAGGCGCAGGTTGCTGGTGGCCGAGCCGGTGTTCACGTCGATGCCGTGGCCGCCGTAGGTGTCGGTGTAGCTGGCCACGTTCAGAATGCGGTTGCGGTCTACCACGCCACTGAAGCCGGTGCCCAGGTTCAGGCCTAGGGCATCGAAGCTGCCCGCGCTCACGAGCACGCCGTTCACGGTGTTGCCCGTCACGGTGGCGCCGCTCACGCCGGTGGGGAAGTTCATCCCGATGGTCAGGCCCACGGCGGCCGTAGCGCCGAGGCCGATGTTCTGCACCGTATTGTTGGTGACGCTGGGGCTCACCGCGTTGGCGATGAACGTGCCAATGATGCCCACGTTGCTGGTGCCGCTGGTGGCGCCCCCAATCACGTTGTCGGCCAGCACCAGCCCGTCGGTACCGCCGGCCGATACGGCCGCCGTGCCGCCCACGTAGATGCCGATGTAGGCCCGCTGGATGCTGTTGTTCTGAATGACTAGGTTGTCGTTGTCGGCCCCCGTGGAGCCGGCTGCGGCGCCACCGGCCGCAATGCCGATGCCGCTGGTGGTGGCTTGCGCCAGCAGGTTGAGGTTGCGCAGGGCGTTGTTGGTGGCCCCGGCGCTGGTGCCGGCTATTACCTGCACCACGGCGCCGCCGCTGCCGTTGTTGGTCAGCGTCAGGTCGCGGGTGGTGCCGGTGCCGTTCAGGGCGCCGTTCAGCGTCACGTAGCTGGCGCCGTTCAGCTGAATAAGCGCTGTGGTGCTGCTGCCGGTCACGGCCGACGTCACGGCCGGCTGAATGGTGAGCGTATTGGTGGCGCTGGCCGTCGTGTTGGCGTTAAAAGCAATCGGGAAGGTTTCGCCGGTGCTGTAGGAGGCGTCGCGCAGCACAAACGTTACGGCGCTGGCCAGTGGCCGGCCGCTGTAGGCCGCCGCGGCGGCGGTCAGCGTTGCAAACTCCTTGGTGGGGTCGGGTGACGAGCCCACCGTGGCCGTGATGTAGTAGGTGCCGCTCAGCGGGCCCAGGATGAGGCGCGAGCCGGCGGCCCCGCTCAGCGTGGGCGTGAAGGTGGTGCCGCTCACGTTCACGGCCGTGGCCGTGGTGGCTACGGTGGCGCCCACCGTGGCCGTGGCCGGAATGTCGTAGGTCAGGAAGTAATAGTTGCTGCCCGCCAGCAGCGTCGCGGGCGTGGTCAGCGTCAGGGTGAAAGTGGGCGAGGCCAGGGTGCCCGTGGTGGGCACCAGCGTGGCCGTGGCCAGCGAGAAGGTGCTGCTGGCCGACACGTAGAGCCGCGGGTTGCTGATGTTGCTCAGGCTGGTGCTGCCCACGTTGAAGGTGGCGCTGTTGAGCGCGGCCCCGGCCGCCTGGCCCGTGGTGTTCACCACCAAGCCCAGCACTTGCTGGTTGGTCTGGCTCGGCGCGGTGGTCTGGCTGTTTTGGGTGTAGGCCACGCTCGACACCACGATGGGTATTGCCTGCGTGAAGGTGCCTTCATCGGCCCCGATGTCGGGCGTGGTCGCGTTGCGGGTGTCGCCATCAAAGTCGATGGTGATGCTGGCCAGCGGCTGCGCCCCGCTTTCTATCTGCGTGGGCGTGCCGGCCGCGATGTGCAGGAAAGTGGCCGCCGAGCCGGTAGTGCTGGCAAACGGCGCGTTTTCCGAAATCGACGCCTGGTCGCGGTTGGCCATGAGGGCCTTGAAGCTTGCCAGCGTTTGCTGCGCGTTGGTGGCCGTGGTGGTGCCCTCCACGTAAATGAGGTTCGTGGCCGAGGGCGTGCCGGCGTAGTAAAGGTTGTTGTTGGAAGTGGTGGCGTAGTTGGTGGGCACCGTGCCGGCCGTGCCGCTGCTGCGGCGCAGGGCGGCCGTGTAGCCGCCCGTGCCGGCGGCGGTGCTCGTGTTCACCACCAGGTTGTTGCGGGCGTCCACCGTCGTCGGCGTCGCGCTGAAATACAGGCCCGTGGTGCCGAACGTAGCGCCGGTGCTGCTGGCGTTCAGGTACACCGTGTTGTAGTAGGCGTTGATGGTGGTGCCCGAGCTGAAGTACAGGCCGTTCACCGACAGCAGGCTGGTCGAGGCCGGGGCCGTGAGGTTGCCAATCAGGTTGTTATGCACCAGAATGGTAGTGCCGCCGCCCGTGTAGAGGCCGTACACCAAGCAGGTGCCGCTGCCGGTGGCGCTCAGGTCGTAAATCTTGTTGCGGTAGTAGCTGGGCGTGGTGACCGTGGTGTAGATGCCGTAGATGGTGGCCGCGCCGCTCAGGCTGATGCCGCCTATCACGTTGCCGTAGGCCGCCACCTGCGCAAAGCTCGTGTTGGTCAGGTTCAGGCCGTAAGCCAGGGTACCGGTGCTGCTCAGGCCGGTGATGGTGTTGTTGAAAATCTGCGAGCCGCTGGCCCCATACGAGCAGTTGATGCCGTAGAGCGTGGCGGTGCTGCTCGACGTGATGTTGGTAATCTGGTTGGCCGAATACAGCTGCGTTTCCGACGCGGACGACGTGTTGTAGATGCCGTAGAACGTGCCCGACGTGGCCAGCGTGAAGTTGTTGAACACGTTGCCCGTCAGGGTGTGGGTGCCCGCGCCGCTGCCGTTGTTGTAGTAGCCATACACCGTGCCGCTGCTGCCCGTGCGCACCAGGCCGCTGGCCGTGTTGTTGAGTACGTTGGCTGCCGTAGCGCTGTGGTTATTGTAAATAACGTATGTTGTGCCGGTGGTGGCCAGGTTGAAGTTGCTGAACGTGTTGCCCGTGATGTTGAGCGTAGCCGGGCTGCCCGAATTGAAGATACCGGCCACGTTGCCCGTCGTCGCCGTGAGGTAGCTCACCGTGAACGTGTTATTGGTCAGGTTCACCGTGTTGCTGGCCGGCGTGCTGCCCATCGAGTTTTCCATGCCGTAGGCAACGGAACTGGTTGAGCCGCTGGCGATGGTGACGGTGTTGCCCGTCACGTCTAGGTTGCTCGACGTACCCGTGTTGCAGTAGATGCCGCGCAGCGTGCTCGTGACGGTGCTGGCCGCCACGCTGGTGCTGGCCGTGGCCGAAGTGTAGTTGAGCGTGCTATTAATGGTGTTGCCGATGATGCGCAGCCCGTTCTGGTAGCTGCCCCCCGCGCCCCAGCCCGAAGCCGAGCCGCCGAAGTTGCCCACGGTATTGCCCGTGCCGGCCGTAGTCGAGCCAATCTCGTTGTTCTGGTCGTAGTTGGCGGTGGTGGTGCTGGAGTTGGCGGCGAAGTTGATGCCAATCAGGGCGTTGGTTACCACGTTGCCGTAGATTTTATTGCCCGAGTTGGCCCCGCTGGTGGCTGTGGCGGCCGCCGTGGTGGTGCTGCCGGCCGGGTTGCTCAGGCCCGCAATGCCGATGGTGCCGGCGTTGGTCTTGTTCAGCGTCACCACGCAGTTGCGGATGGTGTTGTTCTGGCAGCCGTCGGTGGCCGAGGGCCGGAACAGGGCATAGCCGAACTCCATCTGGGAGGTGGCGGTGGTGTTGGCGCTGTTTTCCGCCACGTCGATGCCGTTGAAGGTCACGTAGTCGGAGCCGGCCAGCGAAATGATGGCGTCCAGGCCCGTGGTGGTGCCCACCCCGGCCGTGATGACCGGGTTGGCCCCGGCGCCCGACTTCTGGAACACAATGGGGTTGGCGCTGGTGCCGGTGGCCGTGATGGCGCCGGCCGTGGGCGAGGCGAGGGTTTCGGTGTAGCCCGCCGCGATGTTGAACGTGACGCCGCCCGCGCCCACGCCCCCGGTGTTGAGGGCCGTGATGGCCGCCGCCACCGTGGTGTAGTCGCCCGGAATCGTCTTAGTACCAGTGAGCTGCGCGCGCGCCGTGGTGGCGCTCATCAGCGCCAGGAGCGTCACCGCCAGCCACCGGCCTAGCCGGTTGCTTAGAAAAGGTGTGTGCATAGAGGTTTGGAAATAGGTGGGAAAAAAGAGGGTGAAATGAAAAAAAATAGAAAAAGCAAACCGGCATTCTGCAGGCAGACCCGCACAGAAAGGGGGCCTAAATTAGTCATTATTTCAAGCTGTTTATGTTTTAATGTCAAGATGGGCGCATCGCGCAAAAAAAAGCCTTCCGGCCAGCGGCCGGAAGGCTTCGCGATATTCTCTCAAGCGCGCCCGCCTACTGCTTGACCACCCGCAGCCGCACCGGCCGGCCGGGCAGGGCCACCTGCAACGTGTACACGCCCGCCGGCACGGTAGCCAAATCGCTCAGCACAAACTGGTTGGTGCCCGCTGCCAGGTCGAGCGAACGGGCCAGCACCCGGCGCCCCGTAGCGTCGGTGAGGGTGAGGAGCGTGCCTGGCTGCGCCTGCGCCGTGCGCAGGGTCAGGGCCAGCTCGGCGCCGAAGGGCTGGGGCGCTGCGCTCAGCCCGGCCGCTTCAGCAAAGTCAACCGTGCGCACGGGCGAGTAGCTGGCAGTACCATCGGCGTTCTGTTGCCACAGGCGGTAGTAGCGCAGGCCGGCCTTGTTTTTCTCGGCATCGAGGAAATAATAGCGGTGGCTGGCCGTGCTGCTGCCCGCCCCGGCCACAAAGCCCACGGAGCGGAATTCGAGCCCGTCGGTGCTCACCTGCACCGCAAAGCCCATGTTGTTTTTCTCCGAAGCCGTGGCCCACTTCAGCGCCGCATCCGGGCCCTGGCGGGTGGCTTCAAAGCTGGTAAGCTCGACGGGCAGCGGGCCGGAAGAGGTCGGCGCCGTCACGCTGAAGCTGGCCGTGTAATTGGTCGGGTTGCTGTTATTGCTCAGGTAGTCGAAGCCGCTGCCGCCGCCATTGTAATTCACGCCCGAGCGCTCGAAAACCTCCAGCGTGTAATCGCCTACCGGCAAGCCGTCGAGGAGGTTCACCGTGCCGGTGAAGGTGTTCCAGCTTTGGTCGCTGGAATTCAGATTGAGGGCAAACGGCAAGGTGTAGTTGTTAAACGCGGGACTACTCGGCCGCGCATTTTGCGGGTACACTAGGTAAAACAGGTTGGCCCCGGTCACGTCGTCGTTGTTGTTTTTGAAGGTTTTTACTTCGCCGCCCGCCAGCACCAGCGACTGCCCCTGATTGAACGAGCCCAGGTTGGCGCTCTGGAATGTGGTGAACGACGTGCCGTTCAGGTTGTAGAAAGAGCTGCCGACTTTAACGATGCCTTCAAAAATGCCGTGACCGGCGCGAGCTTCAAAGCTGACGCTGCTCAGCAACACGAGCAGGCCCAAGATTGGCCACCAGGTGCGCGCCTGGCGAAGCGGGGAAATGGGTAAAGAAAATGGCATGAAAATAAAGTGGGAATTTGGGGGTGAAAAAAGAAAATGCAGCGCCTCGACCGGGCCCTAAAAAGGACCGGTACACCGGCCCGGAGGCCAATCACAGTTTGGAAAAGAAGGGGACCAGCGGCCCATTGGCCCTTCGGCCGCGCGCGATAACCACGCAGCCCGAACAGCCTCGCTCTAAATGCCGAGGGGTAGAGGCAGATAGATTACAAAGTTCGCACATATTACGAACTTTAGCAACACCATGCAATCGTTTGCATGCGTTTGATGGTCAATGCGTTAGCCCAAATTGAGTAGAGTCCAGATAAGATGGTGCGCCAATAAGGCGCCCGTGGCTAAACGGCCGTTTGGCGCGCGGGCGCCATGGTGAGTCGGCCCAGAAACTCCAGCGCCGTGGCGTAGCGGCCCCGCAGCTCGCGGTATTGCGCCCAGGCGGCGGCGCGGTCTTCACAGAGGCGCAGGCCTTTTTCGGCCAGCAGGCGGCAGGCTTCGTCAAAATCGGCGCGGCGCAGCTCCTCGTCGTGCTCATCGGGCTGTAGGTTGGCGGGTTCGGTGCCGGCTTTGCTGTCGAAGAAGCGGTACACTCGGTTCAAGGCCAGACAGCCGGCTTTGAAGGTAAGCTCCGTCTGCCGGGGGCGGGGGCCGTCCACGGCGGCAAAAAGAAGGGCGGCTGTGTCCAGAATGAGCCCGCCGGCCATCACCCAGGAGCGCCCCGGCTGCGGCGAGCGGAAAAACGACAGAATGGGCAGCGAGGTGTGGCTTTCTTCA
The DNA here is from genome assembly GCF_030580955.1 of Hymenobacter convexus. Lineage (GTDB taxonomy): Bacteria > Bacteroidota > Bacteroidia > Cytophagales > Hymenobacteraceae > Hymenobacter. The sequence goes on from NZ_JAUQON010000002.1 coordinate 562,131, forward strand.
ATCTCGACAAACCACTGCTCCCAGGCGGCCCACTGCTGGTCGTCGTTCTGCACCGAACCGTCGTGGTTGAGCCAGCCCAGCAGGCAGGCGGCCGTGGGCGGCGTGCCGGCCCGCAGCTCCAGCAGGGCCACCGTCACCTCGCGCCGCGAAAACGCCTGGTAGATGGTGGGCAGGTACGACAGCAGCAGCGTGAGCAGCAGCAGCCCCAGCGTGGCCTCGGAATAGGTGAGCACGCCGCCAATAAAGCTGAAGTCGTCAATGGTGCCTAGTGTCAGCAACGAGCTGCCACTCAGCTGGTAGCAGTGCAGCCAGCTGCCTTCGCCCACGGCCCAGTACATGCCAGCGTAGCCGATGCTCACCAGCGCCTCCCAGCACACGGGCAGTGCCACCAGCGCCACGGGCGCGTAGTGGGCCATGATTTTGTCGCGTCGCTCGTAGGAGTTGGCGAGCTTCGCGGCGAAGTCAAAAACGACGCGGAAGCCCATGAACACCCACACGTTCAGCCGTACTACCTCGTTGCGCGGCAGTACAAACGAGCGAATGGCCGCCGACAGCGTTGTGATAACGAGTACTGCCCCACCCAGGCCGGTGATGATGCGCAAAGGCAGAAGCAAGTAAGGCGGCATACGCAAGCAAAAATCCTGATACGCGCCAGCCCGTAAAACCGCCGAACAGCCAACCAATTAAGGGCTTTAGCGCGGCGCCTGGCGGGCCTTCCACAGCTCCCGGAACGACTGCGGCGCGATGGCCAGGGCCTCGCGGCTCTTGCTCCAGCCCACCTGGCCCAGCAGGCGGCCCAGGCTCCAGTCTTTGATGGCGGCGGGCAGCACATCCAGCGCCCAGCGGTGCTGCATGCTCCACTTCCACAGGCCGATGGCGAGTTTCTCCTCCGTCGGCGCATAGCCTTCTTCCACGCTCTGCTTGCGGTTGAGCAGCAGCAGGTTGTGCAGCGGAATGCGCACCGGGCACACCGTGGTGCAGGCGCCGCACAGGCTGCTGGCGTAGCTCAGGTGCTTGTGCTCGGGCAGGCCGCTCAGGTGCGGGCTGATGACCGAGCCGATGGGGCCGGAATAGGTGGTTTCGTAGGTGTGGCCGCCAATGTTCTTATACACCGGGCACACGTTCAGGCAGGCGCCGCAGCGGATGCAGCGCAGGGCGGCGCGCTTGTCAGGCTGGGCCAGCAGGTTGGTGCGGCCGTTGTCGAGCAGGATAACCACCATTTCCTCGGGCCCGTCCACCTCATTGGCCTGGCGCGGGCCGAAGTACAGCGTGTTGTACACCGTCACCTGCTGCCCGGTGCCACTGGTACTCAGCAGTGGCCAGAACAAATCCAAATCGGTGAGCTGCGGAATCACTTTCTCGATGCCCACAACGGCAATGTGCAGCTTCGGGAAGGAGGCCGAAAGGCGGGCGTTGCCCTCGTTCTCCGTCACGGCCACGGCGCCGGCGTCGGCCACGAGGAAGTTGCCGCCGGTCACGCCCACTTCGGCCGTGGTGTACTTGTTGCGGAGCAGGTGCCGGGCCGTGAGCACCAGCTTCTGGGCATCGTCGGTGCTTTCGGTGCCCAGGTGCTTCACAAAAATATTGTTGATGTCGGCCTTGCTCAGGTGCATGGCCGGCGTCACAATGTGGTAGGGCCGCTCGCCGTTGAGCTGCACAATGTACTCGCCCAAGTCCGTTTCCACCGACTCGATGCTCTGCGTGGCGAGGTACTTGTTGAGGTGGATTTCCTCGGTGGTCATGCTCTTGGCCTTCACCACGGTTTTGGTGTGGCGGGCGGCCGTCAGCTTCCCGATTTCGGCCAGCGCCTCGGCCGCGTCGCGCGCCCAAATCACGCGCCCGCCGCGGGCCGTGAAGTTGGCTTCGAACTGCAGCAGGTACTCGTCCAGCTTTTCGAGCACGGTGGCTTTGAGGTAGGCGCCCCGGTCGCGGGCCAGCTCGTGCTCGTCATACAGCTTCAGGCCGGCGCTCACGGCCGCGTCGTACTTGCCGATGTTGAAGCGGATTTTGCGGCGGTGCTCGCGGTCGAAGGCCTTGGCCTCGGCGTCGAGCAGGAATTGGTCGGCTTTCATTTTCGCACAGCGGTTAGGTGAGGGAAAATAGGTTCACCCGGGTGGTTAACACCTGAAATTACGAAACGTCATGTCGAGCGCCGCCGCGACATCTCGCTCGCGCCGCCCGTCATGCTGACGAAGGAAGCATCTTATCACGTTAGACCAGCAAGTGGTGCCGTCGTGATAAGGTCCTTCGCTTTGCTCAGGATGACAAACGGCGCGAGCGAGATGCTTCGGTGGCGCTCAGCATGACGTTCTAAAGGGTCACACTAGAAGACCCTGACTACGGCTTGTTCGAGTCCACCACAATGCGGCCGTCGCGGTTGGCCAGCTCCCAGGCCAGGTGGAACACCAGCTTGGCGCGCTTCTCCATCTTCGGAAACTCAATCTTGCTGATTTCGTCGGTTTCCTTGTGGTAGTCGGCGTGCACGCCGTTGAAGAAAAACGCCACCGGTACCTTGTTCACCGCGAAGTTGTAGTGGTCGGAGCGGTAGTAGAAGCGGTTTGGGTCGGCCGGGTCGTCGAAGCGGTAGTCCAGGTCGAGGTTGCCATACTGCTTGTTTTCGGCTTCCAGAATCACCTTAAGCTCCGAAGCCAGCTTGTCGGAACCGATGACGTACACGTAATCCGGCTTGCCCTCGTGTTCCACGTCGGTCCGCCCAATCATGTCCACATTCAGGTCGGCCTCCGTTTGGGCCAGCGGGAAAATGGGGTGCTTGGAGTAGTATTCCGAGCCAAACAGGCCCTTTTCCTCGCCCGTCACGCTCAGGAAGAGCAAGCTGCGGCGCGGGCCGTGCCCATCGGCTTTGGCCTTGGCAAACGCCTCGGCCATGGTGATGATGCCCGACGTGCCCGAGCCGTCGTCATCGGCCCCGTTGAACACCACACCGTTCTGAATGCCAAGGTGGTCGTGGTGAGCCGAAATCACAATGATGTCATCCTTCTTATCGGTGCCCTCAATGAAGCCCAGCACGTTTTCCGTCTCCAGCGGCGTGCGCTTGCGCTCGGCCCGTATCTGCATCGGCACCGCCTTAAAGGTCGACTTCACCGGCTGCTTCGTGCTGTTGATTTTGGCCAGATACGCCTGCATGACCGCATCCTTGGTGCCCAGCAGGGCCAGGCCCACGGCCGGCGAAATGGAGAACGAAGGCACGCGGCTCGGCTTCTGCCCTTCGCTCACCATCGACACCGAGGGCCGGCTGATGAAGGGCGCCATGCGGGCTGCCTGCTTGGCGAAGTTATTGTTCGGGTTGAAGCTCACGAAGAAAACCGAGCGGGCCCCTTTCTGGGTAGCCAGCTGGGCTTTGGCGCGGGTGTCGTTGCCCCATTTCGTGGGGGCGCCGTCGGGGCTGAGCAGGGCTTTGCCGCCGTCGCCGGTGGGCTCGCCCTGCATAATCAGCAGGTCCTTGCCCGCCACGTCCAGGCCCGCGTAGTCGGAGTAGCCGGCCTGCTCAATGCCGTAGCCCACAAACACGGGCGTCACAGTGGTTTCGGTGGCAAAAGGCGAGTCGCCGGTGCCGTAAAAGTCCGTCAGCCAGGCGTAGCTGGTTTTGCCCACTTTCAGGGTGGCGCCGTCGGCCCAGCTCACCTGCTCCACGTTGAAATGCTGCTGGTAAGGGTCGGTGCCGGTGGTCACGGGGCCGGTCAGGCCGGCGTTTTTAAACTGCGTGGCCACGTAGGCGGCGGCCATGTGCTGGCCCCTCATGCCCGTTTCGCGGCCCTCGTACTCGTCCGAGGCCAGTACCGCCAAATGAGTGCGCAGCCGCTCGGCCGATACCATATCGGCGTATTTCACGCTCCAATCCTCGGCCACGGGCTGGGTGGCGGGGGCCGCCGTAGCGGCTTTGCCTTCCTTGATTTTGGTTTTGGCGGCGGGCATCGTCACGCCGCCTTTGGTCTTGATTTTAACCTTGCCCTGGGCATAAGCCGGGGCGGCGCTGGCCAAAGCCAGAAAGGCCAGCAGGAGAGGGGTTTGCTTCATTTTATTGGGTTGGTGGGAGAATTTTAGAACAATGTAGAGACGCAACACTTCGCGGCTCGGTGTCGAACGATGCCGATGGAACGTGACCGAACGGTGCGGACGCCGAGACGCGAACCGAAGGTTGGCGCAGCCACGTGTCGCGACTCTACATCGTCCGGAAACATCAGTTTTTCACAATCAGCACGCTGGCGTAAGCGGCCACGCCTTCCTGCCGGCCCACAAAACCCAGTTTTTCGGTGGTGGTTGCTTTGATGGAAATATCCTCTTCAGCCACGCCCATCACCGCCGCCAGCACGCGCTGCATTTCCGGGATGTGCGGGTTCACCTTGGGGCGCTCCAGGCAAATGGTCGAGTCCACGTTGCTCACCTCGTAGCCGCGCTCGCGCAGCAGGCGCATCACGCCGGAAAGCAGCTTTTTCGAGTCGATGCCCTTGTACTGCGGGTCGGTGTCGGGGAAGTGGAAGCCGATGTCGCGCAGGTTGGCCGCACCCAAAAGCGCGTCGCAGATAACGTGGATGAGCACATCGGCATCGGAGTGGCCGAGGGCGCCGTGGGTGTGCGGCACCTCGATGCCGCCGAGCCAGAAGGGCAGCCCTTCCTGGAGTTGGTGAACGTCGTAGCCGAAGCCGGTCCGGATTTTCATAAGCAGCTGGATGCAGGCGGGCCACCGCGGCCCGGCGCAAAAGTACCCGCGCCCGGCGCTTTCGCTGCGCGCTGGCGGACGGCGCAGTTCACAAATAAATAATGTGATTTTGGAATGCTATTAAACTAAATTTATTAGCTTTGCATTACCAATAAAATTAGTTAGTCATGTGGCCGGCAGCTTACTTTTTTTCGGGGTTGGGTAAAATATCGGGGGCCGGTGTGCGTCAGGTAGAGGCGAAAAGTGCCCAGGTAAGCTGGGAACGCCAAAAAGAAAATGGAAACTTTGGGCACGTTAAAAGTTTCCGTTGTATCTTTGCGGCGTTAGTTATGGAAATCAAAGACCGAATCCTGAACCGCGCCCAGCAGCTTTTCATGCGCAACGGCATCAAAAGCGTGAGCATGGATGACATCGCCGCCGACATGGGCATGTCGAAAAAAACCCTGTACAAGTGGTTTGAGAACAAAGACCAGATTGTGCTGGCCGGCATCACGCGCCACCTCGACGGCGTGCAGTGCGACTGTGCGGTGGTAGCCGGCAAAGCCGCCAACGCCGTGGAGGAAATGCTGCTGCTCTCGAAGTGGGCCGACGAACAGTTTGCCGACGTGCACCCCAGCATCTTCAACGACATGAAGAAGTACCACCCCACGGCCTGGGACCTGTTTCGCTCGCACAAAAACACCTTCATTCTGGCTCAAATCACCCAGAACCTGCGCCGAGGCATGGCCGAAGGCCTTTTCCGCCCCGACCTCGATGTGGAAGTGCTGTCCCGCCTCAGCCTCGCCCAAATCGAGATGGCCTTCGACTCCGAACTGTACCCCGCCGCCCAGTTCAGCCCCATGCGCGTGAACCGGGTGTTCGACGAGCATTTCTTGCTGGGCGTGGCCACCCTCAAGGGGCACAAGCTCATTAACCAGTACCGCCAAGTGACTGAGGTGGAATAGTTTAAATTCTGATTTTCCCCGCTTACCCGTTTCCTTTTTAGCTGTTTATGAACACGCTGTTTCGAACCAGATTCCTGCTGGTGGCTGCCCTGAGTGCGGCCGTACCGCAGGCGCTGCTTGCCCAAACCTCGCCTTCGGCGCTGCCCGCGGCCCCGCCCACCACGGGCACCATGCCCCTGAGCCTGCAGCAGGCGGTGAGCTACGCCATCCAGAACAAGTCGACGCTGCTGGCCACCCGCCTGGGCGAGGCCACGGCCGCCGCCAAGGTGGGCGAAATCAAGAGCGCCGGTCTGCCGCAGGTGAACGTGGCCAGCACGATTTCCGACAACTTCAAGCTGCAGAAGAGCCTGGTGAGCTTCCCGCTCTCGCAAACGGTGCTCACGCAGAGCGACCTGGCGGCGGCCCAGGCCGGCACGCAGCAGGTGCTGAGCACCCAGCAACTGGCCCTGCCGCCGCAGCCGTTCGCCTTCGGCCTGCAGTACGCCGGCAACGCCAGCGCCTCGGTGTCGCAGCTGTTGTTCGATGGTTCGTATCTGATTGGCTTGAAGGCCGCTAAAGTCTACACCGAGCTGGCCAAGAAGCAAACCCAGCAGGCCGAAATCGACGTGGTGGAGCAGGTGAGCAAGGCTTACTACAGCACGCTGGTGGCCCGCTCGCGCCTCGCCCTGCTGGCCCGCAACGTGCAGCGCCTCGACACGGTGCTCTACCAAACCAACCAAACCTTTAAGGCCGGTTTCGCCGAAAAGCTCGACGTGGACCGCCTGCGCGTGCAGCGCAACAACCTGGTGGTGGAACAGCAGAAAGCCCAGCGCCTCACAGAGTTGAGCCTCGGCCTGCTGAAATTCCAGATGGGCCTGCCGCAGCAGCAGAATATCCAGCTCACCGACTCGCTCGGCGCGGCCGTGGTGGATGCCGGCGCCCTGCGTCAGCGGCTCGGTGTAGCCAGTTTCACGAACGGCGGCGGCGTGGACGGCCTCGGCGCCGTGCCTACCGCACCTGCTCCGACCAGCACCGACAACACAGCCGCCCAAAACCGCCTCGACCAGCAGAACGCGCTGTCGGGCGGGCTGGGCTCGCAGGCCCGCGGCGCCATCAATTATAACAACCGCATCGAATTCTCGACCCTCGAAACGCAGCAGGCCCTGGCCGGCCTCGACCTGCGCAACCGCCAGGCCGGCGCCTACCCGCGCCTCGTGCTCACGGGCGCCTACGGTTTCACGGGCTCGGGTAAAACGGCGGGCGACTTGTTTGCCTTCCGCGGGCCGGACTCGCGCAGTTCGGCCGGCTTTGCCAACCAGAACTGGTTCGGTTTCGGCAACGTGGGCCTGAGCCTGCAGGTGCCGGTGTTCGACGGCTTCCGCCGCAAGTACCTGGTGCAGCAGAGCCGTTTGCAGCAGCAAACCATCGAGCGCGGGTTCGAAACGCTGAAGCAAAGTATTGACCTGCAGGATGCCCAGAGCCGCACCACGCTCATCAACGCCCTCGACGTGCTCGATAACCAGAAAGCTAACCTCGACCTGGCCACCGATGTGGCCCGTGTGACGCGCATCAAGTTCAACGCCGGCGTGGGCTCCAACCTGGAAGTCATCACCGCCGAAACCGACCTGCGCTCGGCTCAGACCAACTACTACGGCGCCGTGTACGACGTGCTGGTAGCAAAAGTCGACCGCGACAAGGCCACTGGCGAGCTGTACAGCCAGGTTAAAAAGTAATGTAGCGCGGACTTTGTAGTCCGCGCCGGCAACCCCATTAAACGGCACCACTCGCCGACTACAAAGTCCGCGCTACTTGCCCTCCGACATCTTTAAAACACCCCGCTTACCCATGCGTTTCTCCTCAACCCAACCCGCCGCGCTGTTTTTCGCCGGCACGCTGTTGCTTGCCTCCTGCGGCGGCTCATCCAACAAAGACCCCAAGGCCGAGTTGGCCAAATTGAAAAGCGAGCAGGCCGCTACGCAGGCTAAAATTGCCGAGCTGGAAGCCAAAACCGGTGGCCCGGCCACGGTGGCCCCCACGCCGGTTTCGGTGATGAACGCCAAGCCCGAAAGCTTCAAGAGCTACCTCGAAGTGCAGGGCCGCGTCGACTACGACCAGAACGCCACCGTGGGCAGCCGCGCCGCCGGCTCGCTCACCAGCATCCGCGTGCAGCGTGGCGACCGGGTGAGCAAGGGCCAGGTGCTGGCCACCATCGATGCCAGCATCCTCGACGCCAACGCGGCCGAACTGCGCACCCGCATGGACCTCGCCAAAACGGTATACGAGAAGCAGAAAGGCCTATGGGACCAGCAGATTGGCACAGAAATCCAGTACCTGCAGGCCAAGAACAACTACCAGGCCCTGCAGCGCAACCTGGCCACGCTCAACCAGCAGCGGGCCCTTTATAATGTAGTAGCCCCGTTCGCGGGCACGGTGGATGAGGTGCTGCCCAAGCTGGGCGAAATCACGGCGCCCGGCGCGCCGGTGGTGCGCCTGACCAGCGGCACCGGCGGCAAAATCCTGGCCGATGTGTCGGAAGCCTACGGTAACAGCATCAAGGCCGGCGACAACGCCGTGGTGACTATTCCGGACTTGGGCGACGCGGAAATCCCCGCCACGGTGCGCGTGGTGAGCCGCAGCATCAACGCCACCAGCCGCACGTTTACGGTAGAACTGCGCCTGAAAGACGCCAAAGCCGCCGACCTGCGTCCCAACATGGTGGCTACCGTCCGCATCCAGAACTACGCCGCCGCCGCCGCCACCGTCATCCCGGTGGACCTGGTGCAGCACGACGAAGAAAACAGCTACGTGTACGTGGTGGCCCAGGAGGCCGGCAAGGCCGTGGCCAAGAAGCGCATCATCAAAACCGGCAACACCTACAACGGCAAGGTGGAAGTAACCAGCGGCCTCACCGCCGAAGACCAGGTTATTTCGGCCGGCTACCAGAACCTGAACGAAGGCCAGAAGGTGGCCGTGCAGGGCGCGTAGAGACGCAATTATTTCTCAAGCTTTTAGAGAAGAAACCATGCAGGACATCGAAAAAGAATTTGGCCCAACCAGTTGGTCCATCAATAACAAGACCAGCATCTACATCATCACGGTGCTGCTGTGCGTGGCGGGTATTTTTGCCTACATCAAGCTCGGCAAGGAGAAATTCCCCGACATCGTGATTCCACGCATCATCGTGGCCACGGTGTACCCCGGCACCTCGCCCACGGACATCGAAAACCTGGTAACGCGCCAACTCGAAAAGGAGATTAAGAGCGTGAACGGGGTGAAGCACATCAACTCCACTTCGAACCAGGACTATTGCATCGTGGACGTGGAATTCACGTCCGGCGTCGATGTGCAGGCCGCCAAGCAGCTCATCAAGGACGCCGTGGACAAGGCCAGCACCGAGCTGCCCAACGACCTGCCGAGCGCGCCGCTGGTGAAGGAAATCAACATTTCCGAGCAGCCCATTATGTTCGTCAACCTGGCCGGTAACCTCCCTGCCGCTCAGCTCAAGAAGTTCGCCGACGACTTCCAAGACAAGATTGAGGCCCTGCCAGAAATCACCCGCGTCGACATCGTGGGCGCCCTCGACCAGCAGGTGAACGTGGACGTTGACCTGAACAAGCTGCGCGCTTCGCGCCTGGGCTTCACCGACATTTCCCGCGCCATCGGCGGCGAGAACGTGACCGTCTCGGGTGGTAGTATCGATGTGGGCGGGCAGAAGCGCGCCGTGCGCGTGGCCGGCCAGTACGTGCGGGCCGCCGACATTGCCGACATCCAGATTAAGAACCTGAACGGCTCGCCGGTGCGCCTCGGAGATATTGCCACCGTGACGGACGGCTTCAAGGACCGCGAAAGCTACGCCCGCCTCGATGGCAAGCCCGCCATCACCCTGAACGTAGTGAAGCGCCAGGGTGAAAACCTGATTGATGCTTCGGATAAAATCAAGGCCCTGATTGCCGATTCCAAAGCCAGCCTGCCCAAGGAGCTGACCATCACCGTGACCGGCGACACCTCGAACGACACCCGCGTCACGCTCCACGACCTCATCAACACCATCATCATCGGCTTCCTGCTGGTGACGTTGATTCTGATGTTTTTCATGGGCACTACCAACGCGCTGTTTGTGGGCCTCTCGGTGCCGATTTCGATGTTCCTGGCCTTCCTCGTGATTCCCGTGTTCGGCTTCACGCTGAACATGATTGTGCTCTTCGCCTTCCTGCTGGCCTTGGGCATTGTGGTCGATGACGCCATTGTGGTAATTGAAAACACTCACCGCCTGCTGCACGAGCACCCCAACCTGACCACGCCCAAAGCCGCCAAGTTCGCCGCTGGCGAGGTATTCGTGCCGGTATTGGCTGGTACGCTGACCACGGTGGCGCCGTTTGTGCCGCTGTTGTTCTGGCCCGGCATTGTGGGCTCGTTCATGTACTACCTGCCCGTGACGCTGATTATCACGCTGATGGCTTCGCTGGTCGTAGCATTCATCATGAACCCGGTGTTCGCCGTGAGCTTCATGGAGCGTGAAAACCACTTTGAAGAAGACCTGCACCGCACCCCCAAACTCACCCGCAACTTCCTCCTGGCCATGGGCGGGCTGCTGGTGGTGGCCATCCTCGGCTACGTGGCGCACTCGCCCTTCGTGGGCAACCTGTTCATCACGATTATTCTGCTCTGCTTCCTCGATAAGTTCGTGTTCATCAAGATGATTGCCTGGTTCCAGACGCGCGCGCTGCCGAAGTTCCAGAACGGCTACGGTAGCCTCGTGGGCTGGTCCATCAACCACCCCACGATTGTGATGGTGGGCGTGCTTGTGCTCTTCATCGGCTCGTTCGTGGCCGTGGGCATCCGCAAGCCGGCCGTGGCCTTCTTTCCCAAAGGCGACCCCAAGTTCATCTACACCTACCTGAAAATGCCCGTCGGTACCCGCGTGGCCGTCACCGATTCGATTACCAAAGTGCTGGAAAAACGCATCTACGGCGTCATCGGCGAGCACAACCCTGACGTGGAATCGGTAATTACTAACGTAGCCATCGGCGCCGGCGACCCTGGCGAAGCTACCGCCGCTGGCGTGTCGCAGTCGCACATGGGCAAGGTTGGCGTGGCCTTCAAGGAGCTTAGTGAGCGCACCGGCCCGGCCACTCACACCTACATGGATAAAATCCGCGAGGTGGTAAAAGGCATTCCCGGCGCCGAAGTATCCGTCGACCAGGAGGCCAGCGGCCCACCCACGGGTAAGGAAATTGCCATCGAAGTAGCCGGCGACGACTACCCCAAGCTGGCCGCCCTTTCGAAAAAGGTCATCCGCTACGTTGATTCGATGAAAATCGGCGGCGTCGAGCAGCTGCGCTCCAACCTAGAAGACCGCAACCCCGAAATCGCCGTTAACATCAACCGCACCCGCGCCAACCGCGAAGGCATCAGCACGGGCCAGATTGGCCTGGAAGTTCGGACCGCCATCTACGGCACCGAGGCCAGCAAATTCAAAACGGCCGACGACGAATACCCTATCCAGGTGCGCTACGCCAAGCCCTACCGCGACGACGTAGACGCGGTGGTAAACGCCCCGCTCACCTTCCGCGATGCCACCGGCGCCGTGCGTCAGGTGCCCATTTCCTCGGTGGCCGATGTCACCTACGGCAGCACCTACGGCGGCATCAAGCGCAAAGACACCAAGCGCATTATCACTATCAGCTCCAACGTGCTGGGCGGCTACACCGGCCCCGACGTGGTGCGCAACATCCAGACGGCCCTCAAATCCTTCCCGCTGCCCCCCGGCTACACCATCAACATGGGCGGCGCGCAGGAAAACCAGAAAGAAACCTCCGACTTCCTGCCGCTGGCCGGCATCGGTGCGCTGGGCCTCATCTTCCTGATTCTCGTCACGCAGTTCAACTCGTTCAGCAAGCCGGTCATCATCCTCTCCGAGGTGCTGTTTTCCATCGCCGGCGTGTTCTGGGGCCTGGCCATCACGGGCCAAAGCGTCAGCATCGTGATGACGGGCGTGGGCATCATCGCCCTGGCCGGTATCGTGGTGAAAAACGGGATTCTGCTGGTTGAATTCATGGACATGCTACGGGCGCAGGGTATGCCCTTGCGCGAGGCCATCGTGCTGGCCGGCCGTACCCGCCTCAACCCGGTAATCCTCACGGCCACGGCCGCCACGCTGGGCCTCATCCCGCTGGCCATTGGTCTGAACATCGACTTTTACGAGCTGTTCAACTCCGGCAACGCCCACTTCTTCATCGGCGGCGAGTCGGTTACGTTCTGGGGCCCGCTGGCTTGGACCATCATTTTCGGTCTGGTGTTCGCCACCGGCATCACGCTGCTGGTAGTGCCGGTGATGTATTTGCTGAGCGAAACCCTGAAAGGAAAAATTTCGGGAAAAAATCCCGACCACGTTGCAACCATTTCCGAGGAGGTGGACTCTGAAGAAATACAGGCGGCTACGCCGCCTGTACTAGCCTAGCAATATCTGCGTTTTGGTGCCCGTCGGCCGGTTTTTGTTGCAGCACTAACCACTTTGTCCCACCCCGACGGGCACCTCACCGCAGTTGGCCTCTTTAGCAGACTCACCCGCTTTTCCCGCAACTATTATGTACGTATCCACCACTAGCCTCGCCCACACGCCTACTATCGAGCAGCAGGTTTTCCGCATCATCAGTAAGCGCAAGGCCATTCGGGCCAGCCGCGTGCGCAAAACCGCCAGCCTCGCCCGCGACCTGCGCTTCGACACCGTCGACGTCGTCGACATCATCCTCGAACTCGAGCGCAACTTCAGCATCACCATTCCCGACGAAGTGCCCCTCACCACGGTGGGCGATTTCGTGCGCTACGTGCGCGAGCACGCCGCCGCCGCCTAATCTGGCTGCCCGATTAGGCTATTGCTTATTAGTTGCTATGAATTAAAAAAGGCCCCGAAACATCGTTTCGGGGCCTTTTTTATGGCTGTCGGAATATCTTAGCGCACGTTGCCGCCTGTGTCGAGGCTACCGGCATCCGGGGCATTACGGCTGCCTTCCCAGGTGCGGACGGTAGCGCCGCTGGTGGGGCCAGTGGGCTGGGCATCATCGCCCTGCGTGTGCACCGGGGCCGGGCTACTGCTCTCGGGCGAACCCAGCCCGGAATCGGTGTTGGACGGCGCCGATACAGAAGTGGTGCCGGCGTTCTTGGCCGATTCGGCGGCGGGCTGGGCGCGGTCCGTAGCGCTGGCGGCGTAAGGCGAGCCCATGGCATTGGCCTTTTGTTCGGCGGCAGCTTTGTCGGAGCTGCCAGCGGAGGCAGCGGCCAGGGCCGGGCGCGTCAGTTCCCATTCGTGAAAGCGGTCCATTTCGTGCTTGAGCGTGGTCGAGAACCAGGCCACCAGGGCCACGTCGTCGAGCAGGCCCAGCACCGGAATGAAGTCCGGAATCAGGTCAATCGGGCTCAGGAAATAAATGAGTACTGCCACGGCCGCGGCCACGGTGGTGCCGGGCACGCCCGTGTACTCGCCCGAAATAGAGGCCTTGATGAGCCGGAACATGGTCTGGAGCGTTTCCCAGGCTTCGTGGGCCAGCGTGCCTACTTCGTTTTTCTGGCTGGCTTTCTGGTAGGCATCCGTCAGCAGCTTTTTCATGCGCGTGGGCTGCTTGATGTAGCCTTCGGCGGTGCCAAGGAATTTCTTGAAAATGGCCGAGCCGGCGACATCGTTACTGGTAGGCGGGGTTTGCTGATTTTGAGCCACGGAGTGCGGAGTTTAGTAGGGAATGGAGAATGAGACAATCACAGTTCATCCGAGCCTGAATACTGTGTTTGCCCATTCAAGGTTATCGAAAACAAGCTCAGCTGTGCGGCCAAGCCACCGAAGGACTTGAAATTTATATTGATAAATATAAATAATTAATCTTGATTATTCAATAACAAAACAGCCCTGTTTCTCGAAAGAAACAGGGCTGCTGCGAGTTGCCGTTTGGATGCGCTGGGTCGGCGCCGCTAGTCTTTCTCGTACACCTTCACCACAAACACGTAGTCCTGCAGCTTCTTGAGTTGCTGCGGGCGGCCCGAGCCGGCCAGCTGGCCGTAGCGGGGCAGGTGGTAGGGTGCGGTAGCCTTAGCCGTGGCCGCCAGCGAATCGACCAGCCGCACCAGATACGACGACTTGGTGGCGAAGGCCGCGCTCTGCGCGTCGTTCTGCCGACCGCTCACCACGCCAATCAGGTTGCCGCGCTCATCAAGCAGCGGGCCGCCCGAGTTGCCCGGGTTCACCGGGATGCTCACCTGGTAGAAGGCCGTGTCGCCCTCGAAGCCCGAGCGGGCGCTCAATGAACCCTCGCCGTACACCACGTCCTCGCGCGGATAGCCCAGCGTGAACACCCGCTCGCCTAGGTCGGCTTGCCCTGACTTCACCGCGTAGGGCAGGCGGCCGAAGCCCGTGAACTTCTTGTCTGTAATGCGCAGAATGGCCAGGTCGTGCTTGATGTCGGAATACACCGGCTCAGCGTGGTAGCGCTGGTGGTTTTTGCCTTCAATGAGCAATGAATCAGCGCCCTGAATAACGTGGTAGCTGGTCACGATGTAGCCTTCAGAGGTCAATGCGAAGCCCGTACCGCTGAAATTGCTTGTAGGCGGGGTGGGTACAACAGAATCATCGATACGATTGATTTTGCGCTTGATATCCGTCTGACTCTTCTTGAGGTTGTTAATCTCGCGGCGCATCACGTTGTAGCCATACAGCGAGGGCTGCACCTTCGAGTTGCGCCAGATATCCAAGCCCAGCAGGGTGGCAAACACGGCCATCACGGCCACCGAGGCGGCCACGCCCACCGTGGCGCGGTGCCCGCTCCAGAACTCGCGCAGTTTGCGCTCGGTGCGCGAAATGCGCAGCATCGGGTTCACGGTGTGGGTGAGGCCGGTAGCGGGAAGGGAAACTTCGGCCGGGGCTTCGGCGGCCAGCATGGCGGCGTGGATGCCGCGCAGCTGCTGGCGCGTCTGCTGGCGCTGGCGGTAGGCGCGCAGCGTGCCGGTCAACTCGGTGAAGTCGGCATAGCGCAGGGCGAAGTCCGGGTCGGCCGACAGGCGCGCTTCGAGGCTGGTGCGGGCGGGCCCGGCCAGCTCGCCGTGCGAGTAAGCTTCAAATAAGGCGTAATAGTCTGCTTCAGTCATCATGGGTAAAAGCCGCGGGGTGGGAACCGGCAGCGGTAAGCGAATTGAGAATTCTGCGGGCCGTTTGCCCGCAGCTAACGATATCAGATAGGCTCTTCTTTATAATGGGCAAAGAATAGTTTTTTGAGGCGCACGAGGCACTTATATTTCTGATTCTTCGCGTTATCGGCGTTGGTGTAGCCGAATTCGCTGGTTAAGTCCTGCATCGATTTATCGAGCAGGTAGAAGCCTTCCAGAAGCGAACGACAGGGCTCCCCCAGGTGGTTCAGGGCCTCGCTCATGGTGGCGAAACGGCGGTCCTGCTCCTCGGCGGCCAGCACATCTTCCTCGGCCCCCGTGTTGAGGTAGGGGCCGTGCTCCTCGTCGTCGAGCAGGCGCACGCCGAAGCGGCTTTTGCTCGTGAGGCGCTTCAGCCACAGGCGGCGGCACACGGCGTAGAGGTAGGTTTTAATCTGGCAGCTCAGCTCCAGGGAGCCGTCGCGTACTTTTTCATAAAACACCATCACGCCTTCCTGGTACACGTCCTGGGCATCGTCTTCGGAGCCGCTGTTTTGCAGCACGAAGTGCGACACCATGGGCCAGTGCAGCCGGTAGAGGTGGGCCAGCGCCCGCTCATCGCCGGAGCGAATGGCGGCAATCAGCGCGTCATCGGTAGGAGTCAAAGAAGAGGAAGTTGGATTGCCCCTGCTCATTCACTTTGGGAATTAATACGAAAGCGGGCGGTAAGTAACCCGGCGAAAAAATATTTTTCTAGCCCGGGTTACCTTTTCGGTAGGGCGGGATAAAGGGCGTTTTTAAGTTAACCCACTTTCAAAATTACCCTCAAAATGAACAACCTGTTCAAAGTTGCTGCTCTGGGCCTGGCCCTCACCGCTGGTCTGACCTCGTGCGAGTCGAAGAAGACCGAAGAAACCACCGTTGAGACTCCTGCTGCTAGCACCGAGACTTCGACTACCACCACCACCGACACCACCGCCATGGCTCCGGCTGCTGACGCTACGGCTCCCGCCACCACGGACGCTGCTGCTGCTCCTGCTGCTACCACCGAGGCTCCTGCTGCCGGTGCTACCACCACCACCACCACGACCGAAGAAGTTAAGAAGTAATTGGCCGCTGGCCTCGCGCCAGCAGTTGATTCCTCTGCTTACAAAAACAGCCCGGACGCAAGTCCGGGCTGTTTTTTTGTGTCCGCTGCTCGGCTTGTTAGTCAATCAGAGCCAGCAAATCGGCCGCAATGCCGGGCCAGGGTTGGTGCAGGTTGAGGGTGACGACGCGCACCGGGTGCCCGCCCAGGGTGTAGCGCACGTCCAACGCCTGGCTGGCGGCCGGGTAGAGCACGATGCCTTCCAGGGTCTGGCCGGGAGCGGGGCGCTGGTTCTGGAGGTAGGCGTAGAGCTGGTAGAGGTGGGGCGCGATGAGGCGCTGCCGGTCGTAGCGCGGGCGCAGGGCGGCGGCGTAATATTTGGTGTCGAGGATGATTTTGCGGTCGGGGGCGTCGAGGGTCGTGTCGGTGAGCATGGTGGGCAGCAGGGCCAGGTCGTCGGGCTGCGGGGCTTCGGCCTGCCAGGCAATGGTTTCGGCATACACGCGGTAGCGGCGCTGCTCGCGGCGGAAGAAGTTGCGGGTGAACTGCTCAAACAGCCGCGCCATCAGCACTTCGTCGCGCCGGAAATCGGCGAAGCGGCTCCGGCCGTTGGCCGCCGGCTCGGGTAGGGCCGTGAGCCATACCAGCTCGCACACGTGTAGCAGAAACGCCTCCCGGCTGCCGGGCCGCTGCCGCCGCAGCTCGCGGAAGGTGGCGGCGGTGGGCGGGACCAGCGGCGTTTCAGCCGCCGCCGCGGGCAGGCGCCGCCGGACGTGGCCCAGCTCGCGCCGCAAAGCCAATGGCAAATCCGTGGCGCGCGCCAGCACGGCCAGCGTGTGAGCCAGCAGGCGGAGGAGCGGCGAGTCGGTGCTCAACTCATCGAAGGAGCATACGGCCCGGCCCTGCGCCAGCAAGCCGCGGCCGAGGCTGGGCGCCAGTTCCACCCGCCCGCGCAGGCTGGTGAGCTCGGCCATGCGGGGCTCAAAATTGCGCGGCAGGCCGGCGCGGAGCAGTCGGCGCGTGGCGTGCAGCAGCACCTGGGCCAGCAGCCCTAGCGGCCGATGGAACGGCGTGGCCTCGCTGGCTTGCAGCACGGCCGGCTCGGGCAGCCGGTTCCAGGCGTAGCAGAGAAAGTAGTAAAGGGTGGGGAGCGGTATCACAGCAAAGCGAAGCTAGGGCGGCAGGGGCGAAAAGCAGCGGTGGCTGACTGCTGGCGCATTCTGGTTTCGAAGAAGCCAGGCGGAAAAGCTTGGCCGTAATTCTCTGCGCATAAATGGCGGGCAGTTTCAATTACTGGGAAAAAGACGGTGTTTGTCGGTTGAGGTACCGGGTTGAGCGAAGCAGGGAAATGGCCGAATGGGGCTAGGGTAACTTTGTATTGTTCAATTAACCCGCCTGTTCTTATGCGCCTCCTCCGTCAACTCTTCGCCGTTATTTTGTTCAGTGGGGTGTTTTTGCCAGTCGCGCAGGCGCGGGAGTTGGCCGCCGACAGCAGCCGCCTAGCGCCGGCCCGCGCTGCGGCAGTAGCAGCCCCGGCAGCCGTAAAAACAATTAAGCTTTCGGGCAAAATTGTGGACGGCGCGCGGGCCCTGCCGGGCGCGGTAGTCGTGCTCACCGCCACCAATCAAATGACGGTTACCAATGCAGCCGGAGAATTTTCCTTCGATGTACTGCCCCATGCCGGCCCGTTGCAAGCCAACATCACCTACGCCGGCTACACCGACGCGGAAGTGACGCTGAGCACGAACTTCAACGCGGCCACCGTAGGCTTGTCCAAAGAACAGCCTAAGAAGGCTTTGCCCGCCACGCATCGCTCCAGGTAGCTGCCTGGCAGCCGGGAAGGTCTTAATAAAATAAAGGGTCTGAAATAGAACCGAAGTAAAAAAAAGCAGCAGCCGAAAAATGTCTGATTTTCAGATGTTTTTCGGCTGCTCTTTTCAGGCCAGCAGCTTCCGCAGCTGCGCGGCGGCCGTGGCGGGCTGCTCACGCCAATAATCGGCCAGCAAGGGGCCAATTTCCTGCTCGAAAATCAGGCGTAGCCACGCCGCTGCCTGCGCCGGCTGAGTGGGCGGCTGGCAGAAGTAGCTGTGGCCAATTTCGAAGTCGGGACCCAACTCCGGGTCGTCGGCAATAACCTGGTTGAGCGCAGTCATGCGCGTGCACAGCTGGTCAATGACCGACGGGGGCACCTGCCGCGCCGCCAGATACGCCCGCAGCGGCGCGTTAAACTGCGGCGCCAGCGCCACGAAGGCGAAGCGGCGGCGCAACGCATAATCGAGTGGGCTGAGCGAACGGTCGGCCAGGTTGAGGGTGCCGATAACGTAGAGGTTATCGGGTACGAAAAACCGGGGTGCCTCCGCCGGAGCGTAGGGCAGGCGCAGGGCGTGGGCCTGGCCGCGCTTATCGGCTTCGAGGAGCAGCAGCAACTCGCCAAAAATGCGAGGCACGTTGCCGCGGTTCACTTCGTCAATCAGCAGGAAGTAGGGCCGGCCGGGGTCGACGGCGGCGCGCTGGCACAGCAGCGGCAACACGCCGGGCACGAGGTGGAACTGGCCTTCGGCATCGGGCCGGAAGCCCAGCATAAAATCCTCGTAGCCGTAGCTGGGATGGAACTGCACCAACTCCACGCGGCGCTCGTCCTGGGCGCCGAGCAGCAGCCAGGCCAGGCGCCGGGCCAGGAACGTTTTGCCGGTGCCGGGCGGGCCCTGCAGCAGCAGGTTGCGGCGGCGCTGCAGGCCGGCGAGGGCCGCGTCCAGTGCTGCTTCGTCGATAAATAATTCGGCGAGTGCATCCGCACGGCTATAACTGGGCGGGGCGTATGGCGTGGCCGGCTCAGCGGCAGCGCTGGGCAGCAGGGCATCGGGTGTTTCTTTGGGCAGGCCGGTGTAGAGGTCTTCGGCTTGCTGGTGGGCCACTTCTTCGCCATCGGGCCCCGAGCCCGAGGTGAGCACCGGCCGCTTGGTGCTGATGGTGAAGTCGAGACTTTCGAGCAGGGCGTTGGTGGGTGCGCCGGCGGGGCGGGGCCAGTGGGCGGCGGGGTTGCCGGTGGCCAGGCGGTAGGCCAGTTCGGCCACGGCGCGGGGCGGGTAGCGCCGGCCCCGGTACACCAACTCGTACACGGTGCTGGGCGGCAGCGGGCGGCCTTCGCGGGCTATCTGACGCAGGGCGCGCAGCACCTGCTCGCGGGTGAGCAACGAGACCAGCGTACGGGCAGAATTGAGCGAATCAGACGGCATGGCGGGCAAGGTAGGACCAGAAGGCGATGGGGCAAAAAAAGAACGTCATGCTGAGCGAAGCCGAAGCATCTCTACCGCCATACTAAATCTGATTAGTTGCGCGGTAGAGATGCTTCGGCTTCGCTCAGCATGACGTTCCGAGAAGGCTGACAATAGCCAGCGTCAGCTTTACGGGGCTACCGTGAACTTGCGCGTCACCGAGTTGTAGGGGCCGGGAATGAGCGTACCGCTGCTGTCCACGAGCTCCAGCTTCACGGTGTTTTCGCCGGCGGGCAGGCCTTCCATCATGTAGGGCATCCAGCGGTCGAGCATAAACTCGGTGCCGTTGATGGTGGCGCGCACGCGGTTGCCACCGGCTTCGAGCGTGGTGTTTACCAAGTAGAAGTCCAGCATGATGCGCTTGGCATCGGCGCCGGAATACGTGTCTTTCGGACGGCTGTAGAACAGGTTCGGGCCGTTCACGTTGATGATGGGCGTGGCGGGCTTTTCGCCGTTGCCCACGTTGATGATGCGCAGGTCGTAGGCGCCGCGGTGCTTCAGGCTCTCGTGGTAGGAGCGCGAGAGGAAGGAGAGCACCACGTGCTGGCCGTCGGGAATAGCCTTAGTGAAGGTGGTTTCGTAATGGGCGGTGTAGGGCTCGTTGTCCACAATGTTGTGGATGTGCTGGCCCTTCATCGAGTTCGCCATTTCGCCCATGTGCGGGCCGCCGCTCATTTTGGTGAGCTGGAAGTTGCTGATTTGGTAGTTGAACGTCACCTCGCCGCTGGGCACGGTGGAATTGGCGATGGGCTGGCGCAGCTGCATCTGGGCCTCGGGGAAGCGGGGCGAGTCGCCGAAGGGCGTCAGACGGATGCCGTTCGACTCCATGCTTTCTCCGGTGGTGCTGGTGCGGGTGTTGGTGCCGGGCGCGCCGGCCGAAGCGCTAACGTCGGTGGCCGGTTTGCTCGTTTCGCAACCAGCAAGGGCGGCCAGCGTCAGGGTGCTGCACAGCAGCCAATGAGAAGTTTTCATGGTATAAAGAAGGCTCAAAAAAAGTTTGGCAGTAATTTTATGGGTAGACCTGTTGCCGCATCCGCTTACGCAGGGTGTCCGGTTCAGGGTTTTGCTTAACTTGCGGCCTTGCCTCGCGGGCTTCCGTGGGGCTTGCCGGCTCAAAGTAAACCTAAATTTCCCATGCAAGACCAACTTCTCGACCAAATTCCCTCGCTCGACCTCGCCGATTTCCGTTCCGGCGACCCCGAGCGCAAGGCCCGCTTCGTGCAACAGCTCGGCGAGGCCTACCAGAACATCGGCTTTGTGGCCCTGAAAAACCACGGCCTCAACGACGAGCAGACCAAACAATTGTACGCCGACGTGCAGGCCTTTTTCAAGCTGCCCGACGCCGCCAAGCAGCGCTACGAGAAGCCCGAGCTGGCCGGCCAGCGCGGCTACATCAGCAAAGGCAAGGAGCACGCCAAGGGCCGCAATACCGGTGACCTGAAGGAATTTTACCACGTGGGCCAGGAAGTAGAAGGCGAGGACCCCATCAAGAGCGAGTACCCCGACAACATCTGGCCCGAGGAGCTGAGCACCTTCAAAAACACGGCCCTGACCACTTACCGCACCCTGGAGTCGGCCGGGAAGGACGTGCTGCGCGCTATTGCCCTGTACCTGCACCTGCCCGAAAACTACTTCGACGACAAGGTGAAAAACGGCAACAGCATCCTGCGCCCCATTCACTACTTCCCCATCGAAGACCCGGACGCGGTGCCGGCCGATGCCGTGCGCGCCGCCGAACACGGCGACATCAACCTGATTACCTTGCTGATGGGCGCCAGCGCCGACGGCCTGCAGGTGAAGCGCCGCGACGGGAAGTGGATTCCCATCACGGCCCTGCCCGACCAGATTGTGGTGAACGTGGGCGACATGCTCCAGCGCCTCACCAACGGCGTGCTCAAGAGCACCATTCACCGCGTGGTGAACCCAGCGCGCGAGAAAATGAACACCTCGCGCTACAGCATCCCGTTCTTCATGCACCCGCGCTCGGAAATGAGCCTGGCCGCCCTGGAGCACTGCGTGACGCCCGAAAACCCCAAGAAGGAAGCTGACATCACGGCCGGCGAGTTCCTCAACGAGCGCCTGATTGAGCTGGGCTTGAAGAAGAAGTAAGCATATTTTTTGGGTATGACCTCAATATTCCCCGTTGGCCGGCTGGCCGGCGGGGAATTGTTTTTTCTGGCCCGGTCCCTGCATTAGTCTACGCTTAAACAATGCCGCCTATGCAATTCTTCTATTGGCCGTCGCTGCGACGCGCCCTGCTCGGCGTCTTGCCGGGACTGGCCTTGGTGGCCGTTCCGACGCGGGCGCAGGTTTCCCGCAGCCAGCCCAATGCCGGGTTTTGCGAGCAGATTACAATCAGCAGTCTCGACGGCACGGGCGGGTTTGAGTACCCGGCGTGGGGCGCGGCACGCTTTAACCCCGCCGATGACAACCAAGTGGCTGCGTTGCGCAGCGAAATAGACAGCGCTGGCGTGGTGCGGCGCCACCTCTACGTGCTGAACCTGAAGACGCACGCGCAGAAGCGGCTGGTGCGCGACGTGGGCTGCCAGCTGGCCTGGGGCCGCACCGGCTGGCTGGTGTTGGAGCGGGGCGGCCAACTGTGGCGGGTGAAAGCCAACGGCGACAGCCTGGCCCGCCTAGCGCCCGCCGCCAACGGCGCCTTGTACCCGGCCTGGAACCCCGATGGCCGCTTGCTGGCCTGCTGGCAACGCGACAGCCTCGACCCCGATGCTTGGGCGCTGACGCTGCTCTCGCCGGCCGGCCACCGGGTACGGCGGGTGCCGACGGCGGGCATAGGGCTGTTTGGGCCGCCGGCTTGGTCGCCCGATGGCCGCAAGCTGGCCTTTCTCAGCCGTCCCCACAACGAGCAGCAGTACTACATGCCCAGCATTTACGAGCTGGACTTGGCCACCGGCAAAATCCGAACGGTGCGCCAGGCCTTGGAGCGACACTACCCAAAGGCCGCCAGTGTGCATTGGCTCAAAACCGGAAAGCAGCTGTTGTGGCGCGATTCTGAACGGGACCTAGCCGTGCTCAACGTGGCCACCGGCCGGCCGCAGGGCAAGGCCGAATCCGGGCCGCCGCGCCTGCGCATCCTGTCGCTGGACGTGGCCGCGGACAGCCAACGGCTGGTGATGGTGGTCTGGGAATCTTTCCGGGGAGCCGGCCCGGGGGCGGGTACGCTGTTTTACCGGAGCCGGCTCGCCACGGCCGCGCTGCCCGGCAAGAAACTGCAGTATTGGTAATAAAATAGCCGGGCAAGGCCAGTAATACCTGTCGGACCTTGCCCGCGCAGTTCCTATCTTCGGGCAAGTCAATTGCCCAATATTATGGTGCCTGCCAGCGCTGCGCCCCCCGCCGAAGTTTCGCTCACGCCGCCCCCGCGGCGCTCGGGCAAGCGCACCCGGCGCGTGCGGGGCATTATTTTTCTCAAGGACGTGGCCTTGCTGGCCTGCACGGCCTTTGGCGGGCCGCAGGCGCACCTGGCCATGTTTTTCCGGCTGCTCGTGGAAAAGCGGCGCTACATAAGTGCCGCCGAGCTGCTGGAGCTACAGGCGCTGTGCGCGCTGCTGCCGGGGCCAACTTCGACGCAAACCATTACCGTCATCGGCTTTCGGCTGGGCGGGCCCAACCTGGCCTACCTCACCCTGCTGGTGTGGGCCGCGCCCGCCGTGGTGCTGATGACGCTGGCCGCCCTCACCCTCAGCTACCTCGACCCGGCCCGGGTGGCGGCGCTGGTGCAGTTTGTGCAACCCGTGGCGGTGGGCTTCGTGGCTTTTTCGGCCTACAAGATTTCGGAGAAGGTTATTCATACCAAAACGGCGGTGGGCCTGATGGTGGCGGCCGCCATGCTGGCGTATTTTTTCCAGCTGCCCTGGATGCTGCCGCTGCTGCTGCTGGCCGGCGGCGCCGTGACGACGGTGCGCTACCGCAAGCACGCCATCGAGCAGGAGAAAAAGCCGCTGCGCGTGGAGTGGGCCAACTTTTTCCTGTGGTTTGGCACGCTGGCGGGCGCGGCCGTGCTGGGCCACTACACGCGCCTGCTGCCGGTGCGGCTGTTCGAGAATTTCTACCGCAACGGCTCACTGGTGTTTGGCGGCGGGCAGGTGCTGGCCCCGCTGCTCTACGCCGAGTTTGTGGAATTTAAGCACTACCTCACGGGGCCGGAGTTTCTGTCGGGGCTGGGGCTGGTGCAGGCCATGCCGGGGCCCAATTTCTCGATTGCGGCCTACATCGGGGCGCTGGCCATGCGGCCGGCGGGTGGCTCACACATGCAGCTACTGGGAGCCCTGGTGGGCGTGACGGGCATTTTTCTGCCGGGCACCTTCCTCATTTTCTTCGTCATCCGCTTCTGGGACCGGCTGCGGCAGTACCGTGTGGTAAAGGCTTCATTAGAAGGCATCAATGCCGTCAGCGCCGGGCTGGTGTGCGCAGCCACCTTCCTGCTCTACCACCCGCTGCCCTACCGGCTGCTGGACTTGCCCTTTCACCTCGGGCCGATAGACTCGCTGCCCTTGAACCCGCTGCTGGTGGGCACCACGTTTCTGCTGCTGCTCTGGGAAAAAGTGCCGAGCGTGGCTATTGTGGCCGTGGCGCTGCTGGCGGGCGCGGCGCTGGGGTAGGAAGAGCAGAGTGGCGGGTTGCGCCTGTCATTGCGAGCGAAACGCAGTGGAGCGCGGCAATCCGTCCTGTTCTCAGCGACTAGCCTAATAATGTGACAACCGAAGGTCAGCGCAGCTAAAGCCTTTTTCTAAAACACAGAAAGCCCCGGCGCCGCGCAGTGCCGGGGCTTTGTGGTAAAAGGGCAGGTCAGGTGTAGACAGGACGGATTGCCGCGCTCCACTGCGTTTCGCTCGCAATGACAAACGGCGCCTTACGTATTCGCCCGCCCTGCCAGATATTCCTTCCTCGCCTCTTCCAGATGCTGCACCAAGCCTGCGCGGCGCTTCAGCAGCTCCTCGCCGAGCGCGGGCGTGGCGCGGAAAAAGCGCAGCACCCGCAGCCGCTCCAGGCGGGCGCTGAGGGTGTTCCAGTAGCTGAGGGCGTAGAAGCCGGTGAGGGGCAGGCTGAGCACGTAGAGGGCCGTGAGGCGCCAGTCGTGCGTGAGGTAGTGTTGCACGGCCGCCGCCTGCAGCGCGTAGGCCAGCGGGAAGGTAATCATGCCCACCACCAGCATAATGGGCGCCACAAACTCCACATCCTTAGTGGCGCGCTTGGCAATGAGCGAGGGCAGAATGTAGGGCAGGTAGTTATTCAGCACCCCGTAGAGCCACACCGGCGCGCCGAAAAACAGATTGAGCAGGCCCGCGAAGGTGCCGCGCCGCTGGCCTTCCAGTGCCTCGTCGGTGAGGTGGTGGCGGCGCAGGTCTTCCAGGTACGTTTGGAACTGCAGGCGCATGGCCACCAGCCGGGTGGGGGCGTGCTGCTCAAACCAGGCCAGGGCCTGCAGCAGCGTCTGGCTGAGCTGGAAGTTGTCGTAGAGCGTGTTGGGGTCGTCGTCGGGGTTGAGGTGGCTGCCGAAGGTGCGCTCCACCTGCTGCACAAAGGCGTCCTCGGCCGCGTCGCGCGTGATGACGAGGCGGCGCTCCAGCGCTTCGCGGATGGCGTCAGTGAGCTGGTCGGCGGCGGCTTCGGGGTCCTGGGCGTAGGCGGCGGCGTAGTCGGCCACCCGAATGGGCGGGGCCACGTTCAGCAGCACGTCGGAACGGAAACGGCTGGGGTCGAAGTAATTGGTGGCAATGGGCACCACTTTCAGGCCCAGCTTGAAATCGTGCCGGGCCTCGGCGCCCAGCGCGATGCGGGCGGCGCCGGTTTTGAGGGGCCGCAGGCGGCGCTCGCTCACGCTGGTGCCTTCGGGGAAAATCATGATGGTGCCGCCGTGGTCGAGGTAGTCGTAGCAGCGGCCAAAAACAGCTTCGTTCTGGGCAGCTACCTGCTCGGGCGTGGCGGGCGCGCCGCCCACTTCGGCGTCTTGCCGCCGGTAGATGGGAATGGAGTTGCCCGACTGCATGATGGCCCGCACGACGGGATTGACGAAAAACGTGCTTTTGGCCAGAAACGCCACCGGCTGCCGGGTCTGGATGGCCGTCAGCAGCGGGTCCATGAGGGTGTTGGGGTGGTTGCCGGCGAAAAGCAGCGGGCCGGGCTGGTTCAGCCGTTCGCGGTGCCGGATTTCGATGCGTCGGAAAAACACCCGCAGCGCCACCTGCACCAGCGGTTTCATCACAGTATAGAAAAGCATGAGCGGGAATACGTAAGGCAAGCGAAGGTAGCCGGAAGCTCCGCATTCCGGCCCGCGCTTGCCGCCGGCCTACTGCGCCGAAAACCGGAAGGCCGCCGGCGTGAGCCCCGTTTTGCTCTTAAACAGCCGCGTGAAATACTGCGGGTACTCAAACCCCAGCCGAAATGCGGCCTCGTTTACTGTGAGCGAGGTGCTGAGCAGCAAGTGCTTGGCCTGCTCGATGAGGGCGTGGTGCAGGTGCTGCTGGGTAGTTTGGCCGGTGAGGGTGCGCAGCAGGTCGCTGAGGTAGGCCGGTGACACGTGTAGCGCATCGGCGAAGTGCTGCACGGTGGGCAAGGGCTGCGCGCCTTCGTGGGCGAAGTAGCTGGTTAGCAGGGTTTCGAAGCGACTGAGGAGGTCGTGCGCGGGCGTGCGCCGCGTCAGGAACTGGCGGTGGTAGAAGCGGTTGGCGTAGCTGAGCAGTACTTCCAGCTGCGAAATGAGCACGTCCTGGCTGAAGGCGTCGATGGGCTGCTCGTACTCGGCCTTGATGTTGCGCAGCAGTCCATCGAGCACCACTTCTTCCTTGGCCGAAAGGTGCAGCGCCTCGTGCACGTCGTAGGAGAAGAAGCTGTAGCTCAGAATCTTCTTGGCCAGCGGGTACTTTGTGAGCAGGTCGGGGTGAAACACCAGCATCCAGCCGCTGATTTCCGACAAATCCAGCGTCTCGTCGATGGCAAACACCTGCCCCGGCGCCTGAAACCCCAGCACGCCCTCGCCAAAATCGTAGGACTGCCGGCCGTAGTAAATATTGCCTTTCAAGCCCTTTTTCAGCCAGATGCTGTAGAGCTGCGGCACCACCGGCGTGAGGCCCGTGGGCCGGGCCTGCCCGCGCGTCTCGTTCAGGTCGATGATGGTGAGCAGCGGATGCGCTGGCGCCGGCCGCCCACAAAAGCGCGTGTAGTCCGTGACGGTGTGCAGCACCTGGAAGTCTTTGCTGGGCTGTTTCATGGAAGTTTTTGAAATCAATGAGAACCCAATTCCCGCATTAGAAACGCTTGAATTTCGGCGTTCATCTCCTCGTGAAACCGCGCCCGGACGAACCCCGGCGGGTCTTGCGAGGGCGGAAACGCTGGGCTCACCCGCGCCGCCGGAAATGGGCTCAAAAAAGAAAAGTGGCCGGCATTGGGCACCACGCGGTGCGTAACGCGACGACGGTCAGACACGCCGTTCAGCACAATCTGACCGTGCCAGGCGGAGGCGTGTTCGTCCTTCTCTCCCTCCAGCAACAGGATGGGCACCCGAACGTTGTGCAGGGCGCCTTTCTTCAGGAACCACGGCGTGGCCGGGGCCAGCAACACCACGGCTTTCACCCGCGCATCCACCGGCACGGGGATGGGCTGCTGTTGCCAGTCGGGCGAATCGCGTGGGGTGGCGGTGGGCTGCCCGCCCGCTAGTGCCAGCGCCGTGTAGCCGCCCAGCGAGTGCCCGATGAGGCCCACCACCTCCGGTTTCAGCGAAGCTGAAAACTGTTGGAATAAGGCATCGATAGCCAGCTGCAAATGCCGGGGCCGGGCCATCAGGTTCTGAGTGGTGTGGGCCCAGGAGTCGTCGTCGCGGTTGTTGTACGGGTGCTCGGGCAGGCCCACCACGAAGCCGTGGCGGGCTAAGTGGTGGGCCAGGTTCCGGTGCACCAGCCCCGAACTGCCGGTGCCGTGCGAGAGGACCACCAGCGGAAATACGCCCGGGCTGATGGACGCGTCCCGCGCCACATCCAGCGTGTAAGGGCCCACGTTTTCGGCCTGGCCGGTGGTGGATGTGGGGTAGAGCACTCTCAGGGGGAACGCGAGATTCAACTCACCGTCCGTCACTTGCAACTCGCGGTAGCCAACAAAATTTTCCATGCGTTTTGGAGAATAAGCCGGCAAGTTCAACATGCTACTGCTCCTTCCTGCAAGTCACCGAGCTTAAAACCCGTCCGGGTAAGCCGCGCCCGCCTGGCTGCCCACCGGCATAATGGCCTCCAGTTCTGCCAATTCCGCCTCGTTCAGCGTGAGTCCGGCCGCCGTCACATTGGCTTCCAGGTACTTGCGGCGCTTGGTGCCCGGAATGGCTACCACGCCCTGCGCCAGCACCCAGGCCAGAGCCAGCTGCGCGGCCGTTACGCCCCTGGCCTGCGCCAGCGTCTGCAGCTTCTCGACTAGCGCCAGGTTTTTGTGGAAGTTCTCGCCTTGGTAGCGCGGAAACCAGCGCCGCGAGTCGTTGACCTCGAAGTCGTCCGGGGTCTTGATTTCGCCCGACAAAAAGCCCCGGCCCAGCGGCGAATAGCCCACGAAGCCAATGCCCATCTCGCGCGTGGCTTGCAGCACGCCGTTTTCTTCCACGCCCCGGTCAAACAGCGAATACTCGGTTTGCAGGGCCGTGATGGGGTGCACCGCGTGCCCCCGGCGCAACTCGTCGGCCGTTACCTCGCTCAGGCCCAGAAAACGCACCTTGCCTTCTTCCACCAGCCGGCTCATGGCGCCCACGGTATCTTCCAGGGGCGTGGCGGGGTCGATGCGGTGCAGGTAGTAGAGGTCAACGTAGTCGGTGCCCAGGTTGCGCAGCGAGCGTTCAATGCTCTTGCGCACGTACGCGGGCCGGCCGTTGTAGCCGCCCGTCCAAGTTCCGGCGTCGTCTACTTCGAAGCCAAATTTGGTGGCCAGAATCACCTCCTGGCGCCGGCCGGCAATGGCCCGGCCCACCAGCCGCTCGTTCAGCATGGGGCCGTATAAGTCGGCCGTATCGAGCATGTTCACGCCCAGCTCCAGGGCGCGATGAATGGTGGCCACGCTTTCCACCTCGTCGGCCTCGCCATACACGCTCATGCCGTTCACGCCGGCCGTCATGCCCATGCAGCCCAGGCCCTCGGCCGGCACCACCAGTCCCTGGCTGCCCAGGGCCACTTGTTTGATATCGCTCATCTTGTTGGGGGTTGAATGTGAGTGTCTTTTGACCCCACAAAGCTCCGGCCCGGGCCGCGGCCCGGCGCTACACAAAACCCCGCATCTGCAACACAAAACGCGGCCTGCCCCAAAGCACACGCGCCGCCCCGCCCGAGGGCGAAGCGGCGCGCGGCCAACCACGGCGGGTAGCCCTTACTTCTTACGGCGGGCCGCTTTTTCGGCGGCCTTCTCCTTGTTCTTGATGCGCTGCTCGGCCAGCTTGGCTTTGGCTTCTTCCTTTTTCTGGCGCTCTTTTTCCATCTTGTCGCGCTTGCCGGGGTGCAAGGCATCGAAGGACCGGATTTTGGCCAGGCTGTCGGCCACCACAATTTCGCGGCGGGATGTCACGCGCCCGCTCAGCGACACATGGTCGCCCTCGCTGATTTGGGTGGTGGTGCCGTTGGTAGCCGTCACCAGCCCTGTAGTGCTGACGGTGGTGCCGTTAATCAGTTTTTTGTCGGCCGTGAGCGGGTTCGAAATGCCCAGCTCGGTGAGAATGATACGGCCTTTTTCCATGGTCAGGCCATCTTTCCGGCCCTCGCCGTTGGCCGCCAGCTTGGCCCGCGCAGGCACCGCGCCGCCGGGGCGGCGCGGGGGCAGTTTGGTTTGGGCCTGCGCCACGGTCGCCGTGAAAAATAGCAGGGTGATTAAGCTCCAGAGAATGGATGGGCGTTTCATGGAAAAATTAAAAATAGAATAAGTTAAGCCTTGGGTGAATCGTTAATACAACGCAAGTTACACCTTTTTTGGTATTCGTCTTCATCTTGCCTTAATGTACGAGTGCAAAAAGGGAAAAGATTTAGGCAGCCTTTTTTAAGCACCTTTTTGGCTGAAAGAGCTTGCCGAAACCGGGGTATTCAATTTTGGTGCCTGTTTGTTGCTGTGCGTTCGCACAGACATATAGTTATTTAGGCATTGTGCGGCCACCGCGTAGCCCTTTAACAGGTGCCCACCCGGCGCGGCCCCGGTTGCGTAGATGCCGTTGGAATTGCCGCATTCTCCCAACATAAATTGCTTCTCGGCGGCGCGCGCCGGCACCGTGCTGCAACCGCACACCCCGAATGCCCGAATAGCAGATAACTTGCTGCCCGGCTGTATATCGGCCCTCTCAATTCCCTCCGACGATGGATTACAAAGATTATTACAAGACGCTGGGCCTCGACAAAACGGCCACCGCCGAACAAATCAAGAAGGCCTACCGCAAGCTCGCCCGCCAGCATCACCCTGATGTGAACCCTAACGATAAAGGCGCGGAGCAGAAGTTCAAGGAAATCAACGAGGCCAACGAAGTCCTCAGCGACCCCGAAAAACGCAAGAAGTACGACCAGTTCGGGGCCGACTGGCAGCGCTACCAGCAGCAGCCCGGCGGCGGGGCCGGCCGCGGCGGCCAGCCCGGCGGCGGTTTCGATTGGAGCCAGTACACCCAGGGCCAGGGCGGCGGCGGCGGTGGCTTTGGCGGTGGCTTTGGCGGCGGCTTCGGCGGCGAAGGCGAAGACTTCTCCGATTTCTTCGGCTCCCTGTTCGGCAACATGGGCGGCGGGGGTGGCCGGAGCAGCCGCCCTGGCGCCGGCCAGGATTACCAAGCCGAGCTGGAACTGAGCCTGGAGGAGGCCTACCACGGCGGCCCGCGCACCATCACCGTGAACGGCAAAAACCTGCGCATCACCATTCAGCCCGGCGTGGCCGATGGCCAGACCATCCGGCTGCGCGACCAGGGCGGTCCCGGCCGCAATGGCGGGCCCAATGGCTCGCTGCTCATCTCCTTTCGCATTCGGCCCGACGCCCGTTACGCCCGCACCGGCGACGACCTCACCCAGGATGTGCCCGTGCCCCTCTACAAAGCCCTGCTCGGCGGCGAGCAAACAGTGGACACGCTCAGCGGGCCCGTCAAAATCAAGCTCAAGCCCGAAACCCAGAACGGCACCCGCCTGCGCCTGCGCGGCAAAGGCTTCCCCGTGTACCGCAAAGACGGCCAGTTTGGCGACCTGTACCTGCGCCTGAACATTGCCCTGCCCCAACACCTCACCGACCCGGAAAAAGAACTGATTCAGCAACTGGCCGCCCTCCGTCCCGAAGCCTAAACTTGTTTCGTCGCCATGGAAACGCACTTCATTACCCTCACTTTTCAGGAATGCTCGGCCCGCTACGGCCTGGCCCCGACGGCGCTGCACGAGTTTCTGCAAGCCGGCCTGCTCCGCCTGGCTCCCGCGCCCGAAACCATCATCGTTGATGAGCCCGACGACCTGTCGCGCCTCGCCCGCCTGCACCACGAGCTCGGCCTGGCCCCCGAAGCCCTCGACGTGATTCTGGCCATGCGCCAGCGGCTGGTGCGCCTGCAGGCGCTATTAGCCGACGAAACCGCGCGCGTCCGTCAGCTCGAAAATTTCCTGCGCGGTGCAGGGCCGTTGGAGGATTTCGGTTAATCATTCGGCTGCGCTCAGCATGACGCGCCTTTTCTGGCTTCTCGCTTATGCTACCGCCAGCGCCAGCAGCAGCCCGGCCAGCGTAGCGCCCAGCTTGGGCCAGTTGAGCCGGTGCTCGGGGCTGGTTTCGAAAAGAATGGTGGTGGACACGTGCAGGAAATTGCCAGCCACCAGCCCCAACAGCGCCGCATACAGCCCCGTGCTAAGCAGCTTGCTCAACACCACGTAGTTGCTGAACAGGATGCCCACCGGCGATGCCAGCGCGAAAATCAGCAGCCCCGCCCACACCCGCCGGAAGCTGCCCAGCCGCAGCCGCAGCAGCGTGGCCAGCGCAAAGGCCGCCGGCATGTGGTGCAGCGCCACGCCCACCACAATGGCGTAGAAGTTCCGGCTGATGTCGCCCACCGCCGGCGCCTTCACCAGAATGCTGCCTTCCAGGAACGAGTGCACCACCAGTGCCCCCAGCAGCAAAAACGGCACCCGGGCCGGCGCATCGTGCCCGTGGGCAGCCTCGTGGTGCACGTGCCCGTGCTCCACACCCTGCGACAGCACCTCCAGCAACAGCTGCCCGAAAAAGCCCGCCAGCACCCAATAGCCCACCCGCTCCGAATGCTCCGGCAGCAGCTGCAGCGCCTCCGGCAGAATGTGCGTGACCGTGAGCGTAAACAGATAAGCGCCGCTAAACGCCAGCAGCGGCTTCAGCCACCGGCCGCCCTGCGCCACCGGCACCCACGCCGCCGCCGCGCCCGCGCCCAGCACCGTGAGCAGCAGCAAGAAAATAGCAAACCCCATAACGCAAAGAATGAGGAATGAGGAATGAAGAACGAAGAAGGAAAAGCCGACGACACAAGCATCAAGGCCTCCTTCTTCGTTCTTCATTCCTCATCCTAGAATGACGCAAAGCGGCAGCTTCGCGACCGCCAGCCGGCGGGCAAAGCTGCCACCCAGTCGATAGATAACAGAACTAAGCCGCGTTGGTTAGCGCTGAATTGCGTGGCCGTTTTCGGCCGTATCTGCCTGGCTCGATTTGCCGGCGTCGTCCATTTTACCGCGCTTAATCATGCCTTCCTCCGCATTGGCCGACGTGGCCGACTCCGGCGTCACGCGGGTAGTGGCCGAAGCCGGGCTCTGGTTCGCGGCCTTGGCAGCCTCAATCAGCGGAGAGTGGTCGTTTTCGATGGAGCCGTTGGGCACCGAGTGGTCGAAGTTTTCGTCGTCGCGGGTGCCGGGGGCCACCACGTCGGTCGATACTTTCTCGTCGGGGCGCCAGTCGGAGGGCTCGCTGCTGCAGGAAGTCAGGGCCAAAGTAGCGGCCGAAACAGCCAGCAACAGAGTGGAAGTCAATTTCATCGAAGTAAAATTAGCGGAGGTTAAAATTTAGACGGTGGCCGCGCCGGCTTCGGCGGGCAGCAGGTTTTTGCGGCGCAGCAAGGCCTCAAACAGCTTGCGGTCGTTGTCGGCGTTGAAGATTTTGAAAGGCAAATGTAAAAACACTGGCACATCAAATGTGCGCGCCAGCCACAGGCGCCACGCGGCCAGCCCGGTCGGCGGGGTGCCGGGCTTCAGGTACAGCAGGTAGGCGTCGGGGTCGCGGCGGGCGCGGTCAATCATGTCCCAGGTCAGCTGCATGGCCTTGCCTTCCTTCTCGGGGCCTACGCGCAGGAGCAGCTGCTTGTTATCCATTTCAAACGCCATGCGCTCAAACAACGGCTTGCTCTGCTCCATCTGGGTGATGCCCGTCACCTGCGCCGAGCGGAACAGCACAAACAGAATGGTGAGCACCATGGCCAGCGCAATCCACCACCACGAGGGCAGGAAAATGGCCGGCAGCAGGCCCAGCACAAACGGAATCAGGGCGTACGGCCAGTCTTTTTTCCACACTTCGCCCATCACCATTTTGGTGTAGGCATCGGTGGTGAGCTGCGATTTTTTGGTGCGAATGGCCAGCGGCGATGCCTGCTGGGCCTGGCGGAAACCGCCGCCTCCGCCCCGTTGGTTGGGTTGGTTCATCTTTAGAAGTAATTGAAACGCCGAAACGTCATGCAGAGCGCAGCGAAGCATCTCGCGTGCATTACTAATTCAGTCAATTAAGTTAAGTCACGGCCACAAGCGAGATGCTTCGCTGCGCTCTGCATGACGTTCTTTTTAATATGCTTTGAGGCTCAAGTCCAGGCTCTTAACCGAGTGCGTGAGGGCACCCACCGAGATGTAGTCCACGCCGGTCTGGGCCACTTCGCCAATGGTTTGCTCGGTGATGCCGCCGCTGGCTTCGGTGGGGTAGCGGCCGGCCACCAGGGCCACGGCTTCGCGCAGCTGGTCGGGCTTCATGTTGTCGAGCATGATGCGCGTGATGCCGCCGGCATCCAGCGCTTGCTGCACTTCTTCCAAGGAGCGGGTTTCGATTTCGATGGGCAACTGCCGGCCGGTTTGGGCCAGGTAGGCGTGCGTGGCCGCAATGGCCTGGGCAATGCCGCCGGCGTAGTCCACGTGGTTATCCTTCAGAATAATCATGTCGAACAGCCCGTAGCGGTGGTTCACGCCGCCGCCGATGAGCACCGCCCACTTCTCGCACAGCCGGAAGTTGGGCGTGGTTTTGCGTGTGTCGAGCAGCTTGGCGCTGGTGCCGGCAATCAGGTTGTTGAGGTGCGCCGTGTAGGTGGCAATGCCGCTCATGCGCTGCATGCAGTTGAGCACCAGCCGCTCGGCCGTGAGGATGCTGCGCGCCGGGCCCTCCACTGTGAAAGCAATGTCGCCGTGTTTCACCAGGGCGCCGTCGGCCAGCAGCGGCGTCAATTGTAGGGCCGGGTCCACTTCCTTGAAAATCAGCGGAGCCAGCGCCATGCCCGCCAGCAGGCCTTCGCCCTTCACCAGCAGGTGGGCGCGGTTGCGGGCATCGGCCGGAATGGAGGCCAGGGCCGAATGGTCGCCGTCGCCCACATCCTCGGCCAGGGCCGTGCGGATGAAGGTGGTAATGGCTTCAGGAGTTAGATACGGGGCGGGAGGGGTTTGCACGGTGCAAAGGTACGGCCCTTGCAGCGGCCGGGAAAACCGGACGTACTACTTATAGCAGCGGAAGACGCCACCAGAACGTCATGTCGGGCGCGGCCGAGACATCTCGCGTGCAGTAGTAATCCAATCGAATGAATTAGTGGTAGCACGCGAGATGTCCCGGCTGCGCTCGACATGACGTTTTTTTGCTCAAACGACTCGGCGCAGGCCCACGAAAAAGCCCCGGCCTAATCAGGTCGGGGCTTGCATTCATTCTTTTGTAAATTCCAGCGTGTCAATCAACGGAGCGCCACGGGTAGGCTTTAGCTTGACGAAAACCCGGTAGGCGCCGCCGCGGCCCGTGTAGCGGCCAATGGCGTATTGAATGCCCTCGCCGCTCTGCCCCTGGTGGATAAACTCGAACGTACTGGGTGCGTTTTTGGCGAAGATGTCCTTCATCACAATCTCGGCCTGGGTCGAGTTGTAGCTCTGCCGGTCACCGTCAAAACCAATTTCTACGGTCGGGGCAAAGTACTGGGAAAGTTCGCGCGAAGAGCCGTTTCGTAGCGCCGACCGCACCGCCCCGAGAATATCGGTTTGCGCGTGAGCCGCGCCAGCCACCAACAGGAAGAGCCATCCTAA
This sequence comes from Hymenobacter convexus, assembly GCF_030580955.1. GTDB lineage: Bacteria > Bacteroidota > Bacteroidia > Cytophagales > Hymenobacteraceae > Hymenobacter. The sequence goes on from NZ_JAUQON010000002.1 coordinate 596,480, forward strand.
AAATAGCGTCCTAACAAAATAGCGTTTCATTATAAAGGTAATAAGTGCGTCATACGCGACTGATTGGAGCGAAAATGGTGCCAAGAAGTGAAACGGGCTGCAAACTAATGCGAAAAAGCGCGTCCGTAAACTTAACGGGAAGAAAAACAAGGCCAAGCAAATGCGAAGGTAGATAATTCTAACCCATAGGCGGGTCGGCCGTATCTTCGCGGCATGAATAAGCAGGTTTTGTTGGTGATTCTGGATGGGTGGGGCATTGCCCCGAATACGGCCGTATCGGCCGTTGATGCGGCTAATACGCCGTTCTACCACGAGCTGTTGCAGCGGTTTCCGCATAGCACCTTGCAGGCGTCGGGCGAGGCTGTGGGCCTGCCCGAAGGCCAGATGGGCAACTCCGAAGTGGGCCACATGAACATCGGGGCCGGCCGCGTGGTCGACCAGGAGCTGGTGCGCATCGGCAAGTCCATCCGGGAGCGCAAGCTGGGCCAGATGCCCGCCTTGGTGAAGGCGTTTGAGTACGCCACGGCCAACGACAAGCCGCTGCATCTCATTGGCTTGCTGAGCGATGGCGGCGTGCATTCGCACATCGACCACGTGAAAGCCCTCTGCACCATTGCCCACGAGGCCGGGGTGCGGCGCGTGTTTGTGCACGCCTTCACCGACGGGCGCGACACCGACCCCAAGTCGGGCGTGCGCTTCATCAACGACCTGGAGCAGCACAACGAGCGCAACGGCGCCAAAATCGCTTCGGTGGTGGGCCGCTACTACGCCATGGACCGCGACCGCCGCTGGGAACGGGTGAAGGTGGCCTACGACCTGCTGGTGAATGGCGTGGGCACGCCCTCGCAAAACCTCATCCAGAGCATACAGGAGCAGTATAAGGAAGGCGTGACGGACGAATTTCTGAAGCCCATCGTGAAGACGGGTGCCGACGGCCAGCCGCTGGCTACCATTCAGGAAGGCGATGTGGTGCTGTGCTTCAACTTCCGCACCGACCGCGGCCGCGAAATCACGGAAGTGCTGACGCAACAGGACATGAACGCCTTCCAGATGCACCGCCTGAACCTGCACTACCTCACCCTCACCAACTACGACGACACGTTTGTGGGCGTAACGCCCATTTTTGAGAAGGATAATCTAAATAATACACTGGGCGAAGTGCTGGCCGCACACGGCAAGAAGCAGATTCGCATTGCCGAAACCGAAAAATACCCGCACGTTACCTTCTTCTTTTCAGGCGGCCGGGAGAATGAGTTTGCGGGCGAAACACGTATCCTGCGGCCCTCGCCCAAAGTGGCTACCTACGACCTGCAGCCCGAAATGAGCGCCGCCGACCTGCGCGATGCCCTGATTCCGGAGCTAAAAGCGAAATCGGCTGATTTTGTGGTCCTCAACTTTGCCAATCCCGACATGGTGGGCCACACGGGCGTGTTCGAGGCCGTAGTGAAGGCCGTGGAAACCACCGACGCCTGCGCCCGCGCCGTAGTGGAAACCGCCCTGGCGGCCGGCTACGCCAGCATCATCATCGCCGACCACGGCAACGCCGAGTACATGCGCAATGCCGACGGCTCGCCCAACACGGCCCATACTACAAACCTGGTGCCCTGCATCTTAGTCGATAATGACTACCACGGCGCCCTGGCCGATGGCAAGCTGGGCGACCTGGCGCCTACCATTCTGGAGCTGATGGGGGTGCCCAAACCGCTGGAGATGACGGGCCAGAGCATTCTCCGTCCAGCTACACCGAATGCGTAAGCGAGGTATTGCGCTGGCGGCTGGGGTGGCAGTGTTGAGCGGGCTCACAGCCTGTGGCGATGCCGGTCCAAGCGCGCCCGCCGCGCGCCGGCCCCTGTATTTTGATGTGAAAGGCTTGCTGGATAAGCAGATTGCACAACTGGCCCAGCGCCAGGCGGCCGTGACCAAACGCGTGAGCCTGCGCAACCAGCCCACCGAAATTGTGCGGGTACCGGCCGCTAAATGGGCCGATGAACTGCAGATTTTCTTCCAGGCCGATATCAATAAAGCGGCCCTGCGTGGGGCTTACAATATCGATTCGGTGGCGCTGCCAGGCGGACTGCTACGCCGCACCTACACCCGACTGCCGGGCCAGCCCAATGCGCCGGTGGCCCGCCTCACCGTGGTGCAGCAAAACGGCGCGCCGGTGGACATTGCCGCGACCATCAACCAAGACAACCCGTTATTTTCGGCTCAGAAGCAGTTGCAAATGCAGCTAAGCGGCGGGCAGCTGCGCGCGTACAGAGTGGAGGGAACTCAGAAGTTGATACTGTTTGACACGCTGCGCTACAGCGCGGCGGGGCGGGTGGAATAAAACCGCGGGAGTTATTGCTTACTCGTAGGCCCCCAAACTGGTCTGGTTTCGGTTGAGACGCGGCAGGTTCAGCAAGTCAATGCCAGGCACTGAAATGTTCGTAGTGTACGGCGTGCGCCGCTTGGCGGGCGAGGTGTCCTGCAACCGATAATCGGGGCGGCTGCTGGTGAGCGTGGTGCGTTTGAAGAGAGGGTCCGTTTCCGTCACTAGGTTGGCCAGGGTAGGGGCACCGAGGCCGGGCTTATTAGTAGCGTTGGTAGCCGCCTGAAAGTCCTTGGTGCGTAGCAACGTGTTGCGAATGTTGATGGTGTAGTTCGGGTCGGCGTTGTTGATGAGCTCCAGCTCGTTTTCGTAGTTGCCCCACACAATGCTGTTGGTCAGATTGATGACCAGAGGAAACTTCACGGGATTACCGGCCGCATCGCTCAACTCATTGGAGAAGGAAACCGACGACGTTTGGCGCTGGAACGAGGGCGTGTAATTGGCAATGGTGCAGAAGTTCAGGTTGAACGTGCCGCCGAAGCCGCGCACAGCGTACTCGCCGCAGTTGGTGAGCAGGCAGTTGGTGGCATTGATGGTGCTGCGCACGCCGATGATGCCGCCGGGCGGCAGGCCGGTGCCCACGTAGTTGGGGTTGGAGCCGGAAATGTTGCGGAAAATCACGTTCTCCAGCCGCAAATCGATGGGCGCGGAGTTCGCATCGGTGTTGAGCAGGGAGACCCCAAAGTTGGCATTCTTAATTTCCGTGTAGCGGATGTCGTTGTTGCGGCTAGTAGAGGTGAAAAAGATGCCGCCCCACTGCCCGGCAATGTCGTTATAGAACGGCTCCAGCCGGTCGCCTTGGAAGCGCACGGTGGCGCGTTTGGCGGCCGTGGTATCTCCAGGCACCAGGTTAATGGTGGCGTTGATTTTCAGGGCGCCAGCTACCTGAATGGTAGCCCCGGCGTGGCAGTAGATTTTAGCGCCTGGCTCAACCTGGAGCGTGGCCCCTTGCCCGACGTACACCCCCACATCAGCCTTCACTGACGGCACGTAAGAGTTGATAATAACGTGCGGCTTGTCATTCCGCCAGACATAGGTGGTGCCACTGCTCAAGTTGAGTTCGCCACTATGGAAGTAGGCATTCTGGCCGTAAGCCACCAGCTTCACGTTCTGTTCGTTGCCGTTGGTGCGGAAATTCACCTGGTCTTCCAGCAGGAAGGGTTTGGTAGTGCTGTTGTCGCCGAGCACGGCGCGCACCAGCACCAGTAGGCTGTCGTTGCCCCGAATGGTGACGCCGCTGGCGGAGCTGCCGGCATCACCGTTGATAATCAGTGAATAAGTAGTGCCCTGCTTACCGGCCAGGCTCACATCGGTTTTTACCGCGCCGCTGTTGCGGTTGTACACCCACAGCCGTTTCGTCACCGTTCGGATGGTAGTAAATACTGTGTCGAACTTCACCGAGTCGCGGTCAAATTCCAGCTTGCCAGTAGTTTGCACCAAATCTTCCTTCGGCTCGCAGCCCGACAGGAACGTGAGGCAGCAGCTAAGAACGATGAACAGCGGGAAGAGGTAGCGCATAGGGGTAGGCGCACGGATAGGCGGCGCGGCAAACAAACGATAAAGACCGGAAAAGAATTGCGGCGCCAGAAAAAGGGCCGGCAACTGCCGGCCCTTCTTTAAGCTTACTTGGTGACGCCTTCCTGCAGGCGCTCAGCGCTTTCGGCCAGGCGGAGCTGCTCCACGAAGTCATCTACGTTGCCTTCCATCACGCTGGCCAGGTTATATACCGTGTAGCCGATGCGGTGGTCGGTGACACGGCCCTGCGGGTAGTTGTAGGTGCGGATTTTGTCCGAACGGTCGCCGCCGCCAATCATGGTTTTGCGCACCAGGCCGTCGGCTTCGTTCTTTTTGGCCAGTTCCATGTCGTACACGCGGGAGCGGAGCACGGCCAGGGCCTTGTCGAAGTTTTTGAGCTGCGATTTCTGGTCCTGGCACTGGGCCACGAGGCCGGTGGGCAAGTGGGTGAGGCGCACGGCCGAGTACGTCGTGTTCACCGACTGGCCGCCGGGGCCACTGGAGCAGAAGTAGTCCTTGCGGATGTCGCTCATGTTCAGCTCCACGTCGAATTCTTCCACTTCCGGAATCACCACGATGGACGCCACGCTGGTGTGAATGCGGCCCTGGGTTTCGGTGGCCGGCACGCGTTGCACGCGGTGCACGCCGCTTTCAAACTTGAGCTTGCCGTACACGTCCTCGCCGCGCACGGCCACGATGATTTCCTTGTAGCCGCCGGCAGTGCCTTCCATGGCATCCATGAGCTCCATTTTCCAGCCCTGCTTTTCGGCGAAGCGCATGTACATGCGCTGCAGGTCGCCGGCAAAAATGGCGGCTTCGTCGCCACCCGCGCCGGCCCGGATTTCCATGATGACGTCCTTGGAATCGTTCGGGTCCTTGGGCAGCAGCAGGTCTTTGATGACTTCTTCGAGGCGCTCCTGCTCGGGCATCAGCTCGTCGAGCTCGGCCTTGGCCATTTCGCGGAAGTCCTGGTCTTTCTCGGTGGCAATGACTTCGCGGGCATTCTCGATGTTGCTGAGCACCTGCTGGTAGTTGCGGTACTGCGCCACAATCTTGCCCAGCTCCTTATATTCCTTGTTCAGGGACTTGTAGCGCTTCAGGTCCGACATCACGTCGGGCTGCATCAGCTCGTCGTTGACGTTTTCGTAGCGCTGGTTAATAGCTTCTAGTTTATCGAGCATCGGTGTTCGGGAATTAGTCAGTAGTTTGCAAAGATACTGAATCTAAACACCGCTATGTAGGCGAGGGGTTCATTCAGAATCATAACCCAACCGCCGCCCGCCGGCCGGAGTTTGATTATGCAGGTACTGAAGTTTGGCGGCACGTCCGTGGCCTCGGCCGAAAACATCCAAAAATCCCTGGCCATCGTGGCCCAAGCTGCTGAAAAAGGGCCCGTCGTGATGGTTGTATCAGCCCTTGGCGGCACCACCGATGCGTTGATTAATGCAGGTAAAGCTGCGGCAAAAGGAGATGCTTCCTATCGCGAAACGCTAAAACAACTTGCTGAGCGTCATCGCATGACGTTACAGGAGCTAGAGCCCGCCAGCGAATTTATGGCCGAGATTCATCAGGCTGAACTCGCTATGCAATTCAACGAAGCAACTACTCTATGCAATGGGGTTTTTGCGCTTGGTGAATTGTCGAACCGCACGCTGGATAAACTCATGAGCTACGGTGAGTTAGCATCGTCGCTAATAGTAGCTACAGTTGCCGGGCATCACGACGTTGAATCTGTTTGGGTTGACGCCAGGAAGTTGATTCGTACCAATTCACGCTTTGGCTTTGCCGAAGTAGACATGGCCACAACCCAAAAAAAGACGGCCATATTTAAGGAGAACCACCCACAAAGGCTCTGGATAGTCCCCGGCTTCATCGCCGCCGACGCCCACGGCGCTACCACCACGCTGGGCCGCGGCGGCTCCGACTACACCGCCGCCCTGCTGGCCGCCGCGCTGGATGCCGAAAAACTGGAAATCTGGACCGACGTGAGCGGCATGATGACGGCCGACCCGCGCCTCGTGCGCAGCGCCCGGCCCATTGCCCGCATCAGCTACCAGGAAGCCATGGAACTGTCGCACTTCGGGGCCAAGGTGCTCTATCCGCCCACTATTCAGCCGGTGATGCAGCGCGGCATCCCGCTCTGGATAAAAAACACCTTCGCCCCCAACGACTACGGCACGCTGGTGGAAGTGGAGCCGCCGCGCGCCGCCACCGTAGTGCAGGGCATCTCCAGCATCGGCAACCTCACGCTGCTGAACCTGGAAGGCAGCGGCATGGTGGGCATCCCCGGCTTCTCGAAGCGGCTATTTGCGGCCCTGGCCCGCGAGCGCATCAACGTCATTCTCATCACGCAAAGCTCCTCCGAGCATTCCATTTGCGTGGGCGTGAATGCGCAGGACGCCGCGCCCGCCCAGGTGGCGGTGGATGAGGAGTTTGCCACCGAAATTGCCGCCGGCCGCATCGAGCCGCTACGGCCCGAAAAGGACTTGGCCATTGTGGCGCTGGTGGGCGAGAACATGAAGGACCACCCCGGCATCAGCGGCAAGCTGTTTGGCGCGCTGGGGCAGAACGGGGTGAACATCCGGGCCATCGCGCAGGGTGCGTCGGAGAAGAACATCTCGACGGTGATTCGGGCGGCGGATGTGCGCAAGGCCATCAACGTGCTGCACGAGGCCTTTTTCGAGGCCACCAAGAAGCAGGTGAACCTGTTCATCCTCGGGCCGGGCAACGTGGGCAGCAAGCTGCTGGAGCAACTGGCGCGGCAGCAACCGCACCTCTTGGAAAAGCTGGGTTTGCAGGTGCGCGTGGTGGCCATTGCCAACAGCCGTCACTGCCTGGTGGACGAAAACGGCCTCGACCTGACCGCCTGGCCGGAGGAGCTGGCCCAGGCGCCGAAGCAGACGTTGGAGGAATTCACCCAGCTCATTATCAGCCGGAACCTGCGCAACTCCATCTTCGTGGACGTGACGGCCAACCCGGCCGCGGCGGGCATCTACGCCGACTTGCTGGCCAAGAGCGTGGCCATTGTGGCTTGCAACAAGGTGGCGGCCTCGTCGGATTACGCACACTACGCCCGGCTCAAAAGCTTATCAAAAGAATTCAACGCCAGCTACTTATTTGAGACGAACGTAGGCGCGGCCCTGCCCATCATCGGCACGCTGAATGACCTCACGCGCAGCGGCGACGTGGTGCGGCGTATGGAGGCGGTACTTTCCGGCACGCTCAACTTTGTGTTCAACAACTACGACGGTAGCCGGCCCTTCGCCGAGGTGGTGCGCCAGGCCCAGGCCGAAGGCTACACCGAGCCCGACCCGCGCCTCGACTTGAGCGGTTCCGACGTGGCCCGCAAAATCATCATCCTCGCCCGCGAAGCCGGTCAGGTGATGGAAATGGCAGATATTGAAATTGAAACCTTCCTGCCGCCCGCCTGCCTCGCAGGCGACGTGGAAGCCTTCTACATCCAGATGGCGGCGCATGAAGCCCACTTCAAGGCGCTATACGACGCAGCCACGACGGCCGGCAAACGCCTGAAATTCGTGGCCCGCTACGCCGACGGCCGCGCCGCTGTGGGCCTGCAGCAGGTAGCACCCGGCCACGACCTCTACGACCTGCGGGGCAAGGATAACGTGGTGCTTTTCAACACCGACCGCTACGTGGACCAACCGCTGGTGGTAAAGGGCGCCGGCGCGGGCGCAGAGGTGACGGCTTCGGGCGTGTTTGCCGATATCATCCGTGCAGCAAGGTTGTAGCGCGGACTTTGTAGTCCGCGAACACACCGTTTTGAAAGTTTAACTATCGTTCTGACTCGCGGACTAAAAGTCCGCGCTACTATGCTCAATTCCGTTCTCGTTCACTCCCCCGCCACACTTTCCAACCTCGGCTGCGGCTTCGATGTATTCGGCCTCGCCCTGACCGCGCCCTACGACACTGTGCGCGTCACGCGCAGCGCTAAGCCGGGCGTCCGCATTCAGCACCTCGACTCTTACAACCTGCCCACCGACCCGCTGCAAAACGTGGCCGGCGTGGCTTTGCTGGCGATGTTAAAGGACGTGCCCGAAGCCATTGGCTTCGACGTAGAAATCACGAAAGGCATTATGCCGGGCAGTGGGGTAGGCAGCAGTGCCGCCAGCGCCGCCGGCGCGGTGGTGGCCGCCAACGCTGTATTGGGCAACCGCTTCAGCAAAATGCAGTTAGTCGATTTTGCGATGGAAGGGGAGGCCGTGGCCTCCGGCACGCGCCACGCCGACAATATCGCGCCGGCCATTTTCGGCGGCTTCACGGTGGTGCGGGCCTTGCAGCCGGCCATCGACATTGTGGCGCTGCCGGCCCCGCCGCTGTGGGTGGCCGTGGTGCACCCCCAAATTGAGGTAAAAACCAGCGACTCGCGCAAGGTGCTGCCGACTTCCGTGCCGCTGGGCCTGGCCGTGCGTCAGTGGGCCAACGTGGCCGGGCTGGTGGCTGGGTTTATGACGGCTGACTATGAGCTGATTGGCCGCTCGCTTGACGACTACATTGTGGAGCCGGCGCGGCTGCCACTCATCCCTGGCTTGGCCAAGGCGCGCAAGCGGGCGCTGGCGGCCGGGGCCATTGGGGGCGGTATTTCGGGTTCGGGCCCATCTATTTTTATGCTGAACCGCGACGAGGTAACGGCACAGGTCGTGGGAGCGGCGTTGGGCAGCGTATTTGCCGAGTTGGGCATTGAGTTCAACGTGTACGTGGGGCCGGTAGGGACGCAGGGAGCGTATGTGGTTTCGGAGGAAATATGAACCTCTTCGCGCTATTGTTTTTGGGCGTGAGGGCTACGCTGTTGCCCCAGACTCAAAAGCCTCATTTGCTGCCTGATGCCAATGTTCGAAAGCAGCAAGCTGCGACGAGCATCAAAAAGTATTTGGGCAGTGCCAGGGGCCCAACTGGGGAAGTGCTTTACCATGTGATGACACATTTCTATACTGTGCAGGCCGCCGCTGTATTGCATGGGCATAGCCGCATCCTGTTTTTTGATAGGAGCTGGAAGCAGTTGGCTTACTGCGAAGTTGACATGCCTGATGAACTGCCGGATAAGCTGAAAAAGAACAGTTTGTGCTTCAAGCATGCCGGTGCAAATAATCAACAGCTGGAATACCAAGCGCTAATTGGTTCGGCGTTGCCGAAGCTGCTTTGCACGGGGACTAATTGCTACACGATTTATAAAAAATGAAATACTACAGCCTTCGCCACCAGTCGCCGCTGGTTGATTTTCGCACGGCCACCGTCACCGGGCAGGCGCCGGATGGCGGCCTCTATTTTCCTGAAACCATTCCCAAATTCTTGCCCGGCTTCCGGCGCGAGCTGCGCACGCTGAGCAAGGCCACCGTAGCTCTGAACGTGATGCAGCCCTACGTGGGCAGCGCCATTCCCGCCGCCGACCTGCACCGCATCTGCGCCGAAGCGGTGGACTTCGAGTTTCCGCTGGTGCCGGTGGCGGCGGGCGTGTCGGCGCTGGAGCTTTTTCACGGACCGACCTTGGCGTTTAAGGACGTGGGGGCGCGGTTTATGAGCCGCTGCCTGGGTTACTTCGCCCAGCGCGGCGACACGCCGCCCGTGACCGTGCTGGTGGCTACATCAGGCGACACGGGCGGGGCCGTGGCCAGCGGCTTTCTGGGCGTGCCGGGCGTGGAAGTGGTCATTCTCTACCCTTCCGGCAAAGTGAGCCCCGTGCAGGAGCAGCAGCTCACCACCCTGGGCCAGAACATCACGGCGCTGGAAGTGCAGGGCACTTTCGACGACTGCCAGGCGCTGGTGAAACAGGCGTTTCAGGACCCGGAGCTGGCGAAGAAACGCTTCCTTACTTCCGCCAACAGCATCAATGTGGCGCGGTGGCTGCCGCAGCAGCTCTACTACTGCTTCACCATGCAGCAGTGGCCGGAGGGCGCGGCGGCGCCGGTGGTGTCGGTGCCGAGCGGCAACTTTGGCAACATCTGCGCCGGGCTGCTGGCGCGGGCATCGGGGCTGGCGCTGGGGCATTTCATCGCGGCCTGCAACGCCAACGAGCCCGTGCCGGCCTACCTACGCACGGGTACCTTCACGCCCCGGCCGGCGGTGCCTACTTTTTCCAACGCCATGGACGTGGGCAACCCCAGCAACTTCGTCCGCATTCTGGAGCTGTTCGACAACGACCTCGCCAAAATGCGCGCTGCCCTCGGCGCCGACACGGTGAGCGACGCGGATACCGTGGCCGCCATCCGCCAAGTGTGGCAGGCGCACCGCTACCTGCTCGACCCGCACGGCGCGGTGGCTTACACGGCGCTGCGCCGCTACCAGGCCCAGCACCCGGAGGTGGCCGGGATAATTCTGGCCACGGCCCATCCCGTAAAATTCCCTGATGTGGTAGAGCCCGTGCTGGGCCGGGCCATTGAGCTGCCGGCCGTGGTGCAGGCCCTGCAGGGCCGCGCCAAACGAAGTGTGCCCGTCTCGATTGATTACGAGGACTTGAAAGCCTACCTGATGTAATCAATCGTGCGACTGGTTTGGGCCTTTGACGCGACGATTCAGACCTTTGCCGGAAATAAATCTTAATGCCTGCGCTCGTGAAAAATCTGCTGTGTAGAATTACTTTGTTGGCTTCGGTAGCCGGCTTTGCGGCCTGCCGGCCCGACCAGGTGGAGCACCTCAAGGATAGCAAGCGCATTGGCATTGAAGCCGATAACTGGGAGGTGAAGCGCATCATGCCCAAGGACTTGCTGAAGGCCACCCGCTGGGCCGGCGATTCCCTCACCGCCACCGCCGATACGCTGCTGCGCCGCACCCTGGCCCGCGAGCTGGCGGCCGGGGGCGTGGCCCGGGCTTTGAGCTTTTGCAAACCCGAAACCTACCGCGCCGTCGATTCGCTGGCCGGGGTGCTCAAGGCCACCGCCCGGCGCCTGAGCGAGCGCCCGCGCAATCCCGCCAACAAAGGCCCGCTGCTGGCCGAACAAATGCAGCCCGATACGCTGCGCACCATTCAGCGGCTGTCGCAGGAAGTGTTTTTCTACCAGCGGCCCATCGTGCTGAATAACCAGCTGTGCCTGCGCTGCCACGGCGAGGCCGGGAAGGACATTTCGGCCGCCGATTATGCCCTCATCAAGCAGAAATTCCCGCAGGACCAGGCCACCGGCTACCGCCTGGGCCAGGCGATGGGCGCCTGGCAGCTCAGCCTGCAACGCCCCGGCGTGGCCGAATTCTGGACCATGAAAACCCGTAAGAAGTGGAAGGAGCACAAGCTGCCCAAGCTGTTCTGAAACAGGGTGATTTTTGAGAAGCAATTAAAACGTCATGCTGAGCGCAGTCGAAGCATCTCTACCGCGTAAGTAATCCCAATCGTCAGGAATAGTATTGCGGTAGAGATGCTTCGACTGCGCTCAGCATGACGTTCTCTTTTCAGCTTGCCGACATCTTCTGACGCTTCTGAGCAACCCTGGGCCCACTCGGCGCCGTTAGGTATGCACCACCTACCCGACGGGATTTTCATGAACGCACCTACTAAACCCATCATCATCATCGGCGCGGGCATGGCCGGGCTGGCTTGCGCCACTTGGCTGCAGCGCGCCGGCCGGCCCGTGCTCGTGCTCGAAGCCGCCGACGCCGTGGGCGGCCGCGTGCGCACCGACGTCACGCCCGACGGCTTCCGGCTCGACCGCGGCTTTCAGGTGCTGCAAACCAACTACCCCGAGGCCCGGCGCCTGTTCGACTACGGCGCCCTGAACCTAAAAGCCTTCCGCTCCGGCGCCGTCATCCAGCTGGCTGACGGTCGCGAAACCACGTTGGAAAACCCCTTGCAGCGGCCGCTGGCGGCGTTTTCGGCGCTCAGCTCGCCCATCGGTACGCTGCCCGATAAGCTGCGCATCCTCAGCTTGGTGCGCCACGTGCTGAAATACAAACCGGAAGAATTGCTGGCCCGCCCCGCCACCGACACGCTCAGCTTTTTGCAGCGCTACGGCTGGAGCGCGCAGATGATAGATTCGTTCTTCAAGCCGTTTTTCGGCGGTGTTTTCCTGGATAGGGAGCTGACCACGGCCAGCAACTTTTTTGAGTTCGTCTTCCAGCAATTCGTGACGGGCGATGCCGCCATTCCCGCCCTCGGTATCCAGCAGTTGCCCGAGCAGTTGGCGGCCCGCCTGCCCGCCGGCACGGTGCAACTCAATTCGCCCGTGGCGGCCATTGTCGATGGCTCGCAGGTGCGGCTTACGACGGGCAAAGTATTCGAGGCCAGCGCCGTGGTGCTGGCCACCGACGGCCTGACGACCCTGCGCCTGCTGGCCGGCCGCAGCGGCAACCCCGACGACTCGCCCAGCACCGAAGCCGGCCGTTTCCCCACGGCAGCGCGCATCACCACCTGCACTTACTTCGCCACGCCCGGCGGCCACTCGCCCGGCCGCAACGACAAGCTCCTGCGCCTCAACGCCGCCCCTGGCGCGCTGGCCCACAACGTGGCCTTCCCGGCCGACGTAAGCGGCGCCTACGCCCCGGCCGGCCGCTCGCTCATCTCCGTGAGCACCCACGGCGAGCGCAGCCTGACCGAAGCCGAACTCACGGCCGGCGTGCGCGAGGAACTGGCCGCCTGGTTTGGCCCGGCGGCGCGGGAGTGGGAGCACCTGCGTAGCTACCGTATCGCGGCGGCTTTGCCGGTGTATCTGGCTGGCCAGCCCGTGGAGCAGCCCCTCAAGCTGGCCGATGGCCTGTACCGCTGCGGCGACTGGGCCGCCTACCCGTCGCTCAATGCGGCGCTGGCCACCGGCCGCGAGGTGGCGGAGATGATAATAAAGAATTGACAGGGAGTTTCTCTAAAAAGAAGCTTAACAAAAAGGGCTGCTTCCGATTCGGAAGCAGCCCTTTTTCATGGGTAGTGTAATAGCGCGTTACACCTGTGGGTTGGCCGGAGCTAGGGCGTCGTAGCCAAGGCTCTCGGCGGGCTCTTGTATGGGCAGGTGCACGTCATCGGCATCGTGCACGCGCAGCGTAAGCAGGCCCGAAATAATCATGGAAACGCCGCCCAGAATGAGAGTGTAGATGGGCTGGTCATGGAAGACGTGCTTGGTGAGCGGGCCCAGAATGAGGCCGGCCGCGCCCTGTGGAATCACGATGAAAAAGTTGAACACACCCATGTAGTAACCCATTTTGTTGGCCGGCAGCGCGCCGGCCAGCATGGCGTAGGGCACGCTCAGGATGCTGGCCCAGGCAATGCCCACGCCCACCATCGAGAGCAAAATATAGTGGTAATCCTGAATGAAGTAGATGGAAATCAGTCCCAGCCCGCCGCACACCAGCGCCAGCATGTGGGTGAAGCGGCGGCTGGTGGCCTTGGCTACCAGCGGCAGCAGCAGCGCCACCACGGCCGATAAACCATTATACACCGAGAAACAGACACCCACCCAGTCGCCGCCCTGGTTGTAGAGCGCCGACGAAGTATCGGTGGTGTGAAAGACGTGGCTGGTGACGGCCTGCGTGGTATAAATCCACATCGAGAAGAGCGCAAACCACGAGAAAAACTGCACCCACGCCAACTGCTGCATAGTTTTGGGCATGTGAAAAATGCCGGCGAACGACTCGCGGAAGCCGTTGGCAAAGCCGGCGGTGCGCGCTTTCTCCGCTTCAAACTCGGCCAGGTCGGCCGGCGGGTATTCCTTGGTGCGCAGCACTGTCCAGAGCACGGCCAGGAAAAACACGAGGCCGCCCACGTAGAACGAGTACTTCAACGACAGCGAGATGTGGCCGGGCTCGGGCGTATTCGATACGCCAAACCAGTTGGCGAACATCCACGGCAGCGACGACCCCACGATGGCGCCCACGCCGATGAAAAACGTCTGGGCCCCGAAGCCCGTGGTGCGCTGCTGCGAGGGCAGCAAGTCGCCCACCAGCGCCCGGAAGGGCTCCATGGAAATGTTGATGCTCGAATCGAGAATCCAGAGCATGCCGGCGGCCATCCACAAGGCCGTCACGTTGGGCATCACCACCAGCGCCAGCGAGGCCAGTAGCGCGCCGATAAAGAAAAACGGCCGCCGCCGGCCAAACCGGGGATGCCACGTACGGTCGGATAAGTAGCCGATGACGGGCTGTACCAGCAGGCCGGTGATGGGCGCTGCCAGCCACAGGAAGGCAATTTCATCGGTTTTGGCCCCCATGGTCTCAAAAATCCGACTCATGTTGCTGTTTTGCAGCGCGAAGCCGAACTGAATGCCCAGGAAGCCGAAGCTCATGTTCCAGATTTGCCAGAAGCTGAGGCGGGGCTTGGCGCTGGTGTTAGTAGTGGGTGCGGCGGTGGGAGCGGCCATGAAGAAGGGGAGAAGAGTGAAGGCTGCAGCGCACCCGAAACCGGGGCACCACAGCCTTCAAATTTAGGGATTTACGCCGCACAGCGCAAACGTTAGCGCGGCTTTATCTCGAAAATGTAGGCCGACAGCGGAGCCAGCGTCAGGCTGAGGCCGTTGCGGGGCTCGTCGGTGTCGAGCAGGTCGGTGTAGGTGTAGAATTTGGTGGGGCTCAGGCCCATGGCCTTCATGGCCTCGGCCGGAATGGTGATGGTGGGCCGGTAGGTTTTGTCGGCCGAGAAATTGACTACTACCAGCACCTGCTGCTTGTCGGTGTAGCGCAGATAGGAGTAGAGGTAGCGCTGGTTGTACTCCTTGCCGAGGTTATTAGCGTCTTGCAACTCGTAGAAACGGCCTTTGCGCAGGGCCTCGTTCTGGCTGGTCACCGTTAGGAGGCGGGCGTAGAATTCGCGCAGGCTTTTCTGCTCGGGACTGAGCTTGGCACCGTCGAACTTGCCTTGGTTCAGCCACTTCTGGTGCTCGGGCACGCCCCAGTAGTCGAAGATGCTGGTGCGGCCATCTTCGCTGCTGAAGCCTTCGGCGCCGCTGCCCGGCTCGCCTACTTCCTGCCCGAAGTAGAGCATCACCGGGCCGCTGGCCAGGGTGGCCGTCACGGTCATGGCCGGCTTGGCGCGGCGCGGGTCGGTGGCAAAGTCCTTGCTGGCAATGCGTTGCTCGTCGTGGTTTTCGAGGAAGCGCAGCATGCGCGACGAGAAGCCGTTGCTCTCCTCCTTCCACACTTTGGTGATGTCGTCGGTGGTGCCTTCCTGGCGCATCAGGCGGCGCAGGCCGTCGTAGAGGCCCACTTTGTCGTAGAGGAAGTCGAATTTGCCCTTGTCGAGATAGGTTTTATACTCCTTGGCGTTGTAGGCTTCAGCAATGAAAATGATGCCGGGCTTCACCTTCTTCACCTCGGGAATCACCCAGGCCCAGAACTCGACCGGTACCATCTCGGCCATGTCGCAACGGAAACCATCCACATTTTTGCCGGCCCAGAACAGGAGGATGTCGCGCATCTTCTTCCAGGTATCGGGCACGGTTTCGAAGTGGGTTTTGCGGCCGTTCTGGTAGTCCACGCCGTAGTTCAGCTTTACCGTCTCGAACCAGTCGTTCACGCTCGGCGCTTCCGAAAAAACGTCGTTGCCGGTGGCTTTGGCGGGCATCTCCGCGTACTTGCCGTCCTCGCGCGGGCCTTTCAAAGGGCCGAGCGGGTTGTAGTTGGCGGGCACCACGAAGCTCTTGCCGGGCAGGTAGTAGAAGTTGTTGTTGGCCGCGAAGGCCTTGGTTTTATCATCCGTCGCACCCAAATCAACCACGCCCGCCGGCTTGGCGTCCGACTTGTAGGAGCGGGCCACGTGGTTCGGGATGAAGTCCATCAGCACTTTCAGGCCGTGGTCGTGGGTGCGCTTGATGAGGGCCTCGTACTCGGGCATGCGGTTTTTTACCACCACGGCCAGGTCCGGGGCCACGTCGTAGTAGTCCTTGATGGCGTAGGGCGAGCCGGCGCGGCCCTTCACTACGTCGGCATCATCGGCCGGAATGCCCGACGCGGTGTAGTCCGTCATGGTGGCGTGCTCAATCACGCCGGTGTACCATACGTGGCTCACGCCCAGCTTCTTGATTTCGTCAAGGGCCTTGTCGGTGATGTCGTTGAATTTACCGCAGCCGTTCTCGGTGATGGTGCCATAGGGCTTGTTCAGGGCCACTTTGTTGCCGAACAGGCGCGTCATCACCTGGTAGATGACGAGCTTATTATCCTGAGGCACCTCCGCAGTGGTGTTGGGGTCTTGGGCGGCGGGGCGTTTTTTGTCCACGGGCGGGTTAGGCAAAGCGAATGCAGCCAGGGTGAGGAGGCTGCCAGCCAGCAACAGTTGTTTCATGATGCGGCAAGTTAGTCAATTGGTAAATGAGCAATTGAGTAAATGAGTAGAGTGTTGGCGGGACAGGCGTGCGCTAAGTGCTTATCAGGCCCATTACTCACTTACTCATTTACCATTTTACCACTCCTGCGTGAGCGGGTGCAGCATCAACTCGTCCACCACCACGTGGGCAGGGGCTTCGAGCACGTAGCGCACGGCCTGGGCCACGTCGGCGGGGCGGAGGTGGGTTTTCTCGGCCTCGGGGCTGCCGGGCGTGGTGTCGTTGAAGTAGGTGTCGACCAGGCCGGGGTAGATGGTGCTCACCTTCACGCCGTGCGGGCGCACTTCCTTGCGCAGGCTGGCCAGCACGGCGTCCTGGGCAAATTTGCTGGCGCCGTAGGCCGTGCCGTGGGCGAAGGTACGCTTGGCCACATCGGAGGTAATGCCCACGATGTGGCCGCGCTTATGAGCCTTAAAATGCGGCACGGCAGCCTTACAGAGCAGGAAGGTACCCTTCACGTTGGTATCGAAAATCCGGTCCCACTCGGCGGCTTCGAATTGCTCCAACTCATTAAAGGAGCCCACGCCGGCGTTGCAGATGAGGATGTCGAGGCGGCCGAAGTGGCGCAGAGTTTCCTGCACCACGTACTGGGCGTCCTCTTCAATGGCAATATCGGCCACGATGCACAAGCCCCGCGTTTTCTGGGTAAGCTCTTCCAACTCGGCTTCATTGCGGGCCACGGCTACCACTTTGGCGCCTTGCAGGGCCAGCAGCAGCGCAATGGCTTTGCCGATGCCGCGGCTCGCGCCGGATACGATGGCTACTTGGTCGGTGAGGTCAGTCATGGGGGCAGGAGTTAGCCGAAGAAACAGGAAATTGCCGCCCGGGCGGCTTATGCCAACGGCAGGATTATTTGCGCAGTTCCAGTACCCAAGCTGTGTGGGCCGGCACGTTCAGCGTTTTCAGGTCCGAAACCGTGGCCCCGCTCACCACTTCCACGCCCGACGAAAAGCCGTCCGTGCGCTCGGCGAAGCGGGTGCCGTCCACCTTCTTCTCGTTCTTGGTGTTGTTGGCAATAATCATCACGCACTCGCCCGCATCGTTGTAGCGAAAGTACGTGTACACCCCATCCTGCGGGATAAACTGCATCAACTTGCCCGAACTCAAAACGGAGTGCGTCTTGCGGTAGTTGGCCAGCTTGCTGATGTAGTCGAACGCCTCGCCGGCCTGGCCAGGGCGCGCCACAAAGTAGTTTGTCTTATCGCCGGCCCAGCCGCCGGGGAAATCCTCGCGCACCTTGCCGTCGGGGTTCGAGAAGTTCTTCATCAGCACCTCGGTGCCGTAGTAGAGCTGCGGCGTGCCGCGCAGCGTGAGCAGCCAAGCCATGCCGGTCTTGAACTTATTGAAGTCCTCGCCAATCACCGAGTAGAAGCGGCTCATGTCGTGGTTGTCGAGGAAGGGCACGTTGCGGGTGGCGTCCACGTACATCCAGTCGCCCTGCAGGGCGTGGTAAAGCTTGCTCAGGTCGCCGTTTTCGGTTTTCAAGGCATCGGCCACGGCGAAGCAGATTTGAAAATCGAGCACGCCCGGCAGGTTCGACTTAAAGCCATTAACGGGCGGGAAAATGTTCTGGGCAAAGAACGCCTGCTCGGCCTCGGTGCCTTCCCAGGCCTCGCCAAACAGCGCCAGCTTGGGGTATTCCTCGCCAATGGCCTTGCCCCACTGCATCAGGAAGTTCGGCTCCGAATAAGGATAGGTATCGATGCGGTAGCCGTCGATGCCCGTCGACTCCACCCACCACAGGAAGTTCTGAATCAAGTAAGTAGCCACCAGCGGGTTGCCTTGGTTCACGTCGGGCATGGTCGTGTCGAACCAGCCGTCGTTAAACAGTGTGTAGTCGCGCTTCGAGCCGTAGGGGTCGTTCAACGCGAAGGCGTTGTAGTTCGAGCGCGTGAATTTGGGGAAGGCATGAAACCAGTCGGCCGCCGGCTTGTCGAGGAACAGGTGGTGGTAGCTGCCCCAGTGGTTGAGCACGATGTCCTGCACCACTTTCAGGCCATCGGCGTGCGCGGCTTTCACAAATTGCTGGTACTCTTCATTGGTGCCGTAGCGCGGGTCAATCTTGTAGCAGTCCGTTACCGCGTAGCCGTGGTAGCTGGCCTTGGGCATGTCGTTTTCGATGATGGGCGTGGGCCAGATGGCCGTGGCGCCCAGCTGCTTGAAGTAGGCAAAGTGGTTCTGAATGCCCTTGAGGTCGCCGCCGTGGCGGGCGTACATCGAGTCGCGGGCCACGCGCGGGGCACGAGTGCCCTTCACCACGTCGTTCTTCGGGTCACCGTTCGCGAAACGGTCGGGCATCAGCATGTAAATGAAATCGGCTTGGGTGAGGCCCTGCGTGCGTTGCGGGTCGGTGTTGCGGGCGCGCAACTCGTAGGTATACGTCAGGCTTTTGCTGCCTTTGAAACTCAGTTTTAGCTGGCCGGGCCTGGCGTCGGCGCCGATGGTGAGGTTGACGACGAGGTAGTTCGGGCTTTCCAGCTTCTGGCTGCCTTCCAGCGTCACGCCAGGGTAGGCCGCGATGCTGGCCGTGGCGCCCGCAATGCCCGGCGCGTGCACCAGCAGCTGCAGCTTGGGGTTTTTCATGCCCACCCACCAGTAGGTCGGGTCGATGCGGATGCTGGGCGCGGCCTTGGCGGGCGGCGCGACGGCGCTACTCAGTGGCGTGGCGGCTACTGCCGCGGGGCTGGTGGCGGCCAGTAGCAGGGGCGCGGCTACAGCAAGCAGCAAGCGAGAAAATATCATGTCAAAAGGGAATATTTGAGAGAAGCGAGAGGGCAAAATAACAACTTCCCCGGCCGCCTAGCTAACCCCGCTCCGCTGCTTGCCGTTAGGGAGCAAGCCGTTTAGCGCAAGCTTCATATGGAGCTTTCGCGTTATTTGTCGAAACGTTTGCACATTGCGGCTTCTTTGAGCTACTGCTTAGCTTGGAGAAATTTCTTTTTTCAACCCGAATTTTTCTTCATTGCCTGCCCCAGCGGGCACCATACCTCTCTATGGCTTTTACGTTCAAACCCTACGCGCCCGCGGCCAAATACAAGACGGCCGCCGCGTATTTCTCGATGGAATTCGCCGTCGACCAGGCCCTGAAAACCTACTCCGGCGGCCTGGGCTTCTTGGCCGGCTCGCACATGCGCTCAGGCTTCGAGCTGAAGCAAAACCTAGTCGGCATCAGCATCCTGTGGAGCTTCGGCTACTACGACCAGGGCCGCGCCGAAGACCAGACCATGCGCGCCGAGTTCCGCCAGAAGCACTACTCGTTTCTGCAGGACACGGGCATTGTGTTCCCCATCACCATCCACGGGGCTGATGTGCACGTGAAGGCGATGTACCTGGCCCCGGAAGTATTCGGCACCGTGCCGATGTTCTTCCTGACCACCGACATTCCGGAAAACGACTACATCTCGCGCACCATCTCGCACCACCTCTACGACCCGGACGCCGCGGCCCGCGTGGCCCAGAGCATCCTGCTGGGCGTGGGCGGCGGCAAATTGCTCGATGAGCTCGGCCGCAAAACCGACGTGTACCACCTCAACGAGGGCCACGGCCTACCACTAGCCTTCTACCTCTACGAAAAGCACGGCCGCGACCTGGCCGAAGTGCAGAAGCGCCTCGTTTTCACTACCCACACGCCCGAGCTGGCCGGCAACGAAGAGCGCCCCATGAAGCTGCTGCTCGACATGACCTTCTTCGGCACCATGCCCGAGGAAGCCGTGCGCCGCGAAGCCCGCATTGGCACCGGCGACGCCTTGAACTACACCCTCACGGCCCTGCGCTTCGCCCGCAAAGCCAACGCTGTGAGCAAGGTGCACGGCCGCGTGGCCAACGAAATGTGGGGCCACTACGAAGGCATCTGCCCCATCATCCCCATCACCAACAGCCAGAACGGCACCTACTGGCGCGACCCGCAGCTGGCCGCTGCCCTCAAAAGCAAGAGCGACGCCGACCTGCTGGCCCGCAAGCAGGAGCTGAAAAAGGAACTGTTCAAGATAGTGGCCGACCAGACCGGCAACGTGTTTGACCCCGAGGTCATCACCATCGTGTGGGCCCGCCGCTTTGCCGGCTACAAGCGTGCCGACCTGATTCTGCGCCACTTCGAGCGCTTCGTAGAGCTGGCTAGCAACACCAAGCGCCCCATTCAGATGATTTGGGCCGGCAAGCCTTATCCTAAGGATTTTGGCGCGGTGGCGTTGTTTAATGAAATCATCAAGCGCACCGCCAATCTGAAGAACTGCGCCGTGCTCACCGGCTACGAGTTGGGCCTGTCGGCCGCCCTCAAAAAAGGCTCCGACATCTGGCTGAACACGCCACGCTTCCCCCGCGAGGCCAGCGGCACCAGCGGCATGACCGCCGCCATGAACGCCAGCGTGAACCTGAGCATCGCCGACGGCTGGATTCCGGAGTTCTGCAAGGACGGCGAGAACGGCTTCATCATCGCCCACGCCGAAGAAACCTTGCCCGACAACGTGAAGGACGACCAGGAAGCCACCACCCTGCTCGACGTGCTCGAAAACACCGTGCTGCCGCTGTACTACGACCAACCCAAAAACTTCCTGAAAGTGGTGAAAACCGCCATGAAGGACGTGGAGCCAGAGTTCGAAAGTAGCCGCATGGCTCGTGAATATTACGAGCTGCTGTACAAGGCGTAAGTTCGGCGCAATGGCGTAAACAGAACGTCATGCTGAGCGCAGCCGAAGCATCTCTACCGCGCAACTAACGTAATCCGATTGGATTGCTATTGCGGTAGAGATGCTTCGGCTGCGCTCAGCATGACGTTCTTTTTATTTCCCCCTTCCTGCCATGTGTGGTCGTTATACCTTCATCGTTCCCGCGCCAACCGTTGAGCAGCGTTTCGACGCCACGTTCACCGAGCCGGCCCCAACCACCTACAACGCCGCGCCCTCGCAGCGCCTGCCCGTCATCACCAACGCCAAACCCGGCCAGATTCAGTTGCTGAGCTGGGGCCTTGTGCCCGGCTGGAGCAAAGACCCCGCCGCCGGCCCCAAGCCCATCAACGCCCGTGCTGAAACGCTGGCCGAGAAGCCCTCGTTTCGGCAGTTGCTGGGCCGCAAGCGCTGCCTAGTGCTGGCCGACAGCTTCTTCGAGTGGCAGGCTACGCCGGCCGGTAAGGTGCCGCACCGCATTCTGTTGCGTGATGAGCAGCCCTTCGCCTTCGCCGGCCTCTGGGATGAATGGGTCGACCGCAGCACCGGCGAACTGCACCCCACCTTCACCATCATCACCACGGAACCCAACGCGCTGATGGCCGGTATTCACAACCGCATGCCCGTCATCCTGCCCACCCGCGCCGCCGAAAAAGTCTGGCTCGATGATGGCCTCGGCCTGAAGGCGCACCAGGAACTGCTGCTGCCTTATGACGCTGCGGCGATGCGGGAATACGTCATCAGCAAGCGAGTGAATTCGCCGGCCAACAACGACCCGGAGGTGCTGGCGGCCGCTTGAAATTGCATTGACCGCTGTCATTGCCACGGCCTGCGGCCTCGCAACGACAATTCCCCTATCTTGCCCGTATGAACTGGCGCAACCCCTGGCTTTTACCGATTCTCATTCTCGTACTGGCCTCGGCGGTGCAACTCGACTTGCCGTGGTGGAGCCTGGCCGTGGTGGCGTTTATTGTAGGGCTGGCCATTGCACCCACGGGCCGGGTGGCCTTTGGGGCCGGATTTAGTGGCGCCGCCCTGAGCTGGCTGCTTCCCGCCGCGTGGCTGGCCTACCAAAACGAAGGGCTGCTGGCGCACCGCATGGCGCAGCTGTTGCCACTGGGCGGTTCGGTGCCGGCGCTGGTGTTGGTGGCAGGCTTGGTCGCCGGGCTAAGCGGCGGGCTCGCCGCGTTGGCCGGTGCGTGGCTGCGCCAGGCATTTCAGCCCAAGCCGCTGGCCTAATAAGGCTTTTTTGCCCTGATTCTACAGCTTCACCTGTTGCACCACCCATTCCCGAATGGCTTCCAGGGCATCGGCCGAAGCGGCGGGGTGCTGCTCGGTGCCGGCGGCCAGGGCCTGGGCGCTGGCCGGCGCCAGGAAGTCGTGGTTCAGCCCGTCCAGCTTTTGGCTATTGACGTGCTTGTTGGCTTTCAAACCTTTTTCGAGCAGCGGCAAATTGGTAGCCGTGAGCACCTGCGAGTCGGCGGTGCCGTGCAGCAGCAGCGTGGGGCAGCTCACCTTGCCGAGGTCGGTTTGCGGGTTGGAGGCCAGGAGCGAGCGGTACCAGGGGCTGGTGAGCTGGGCTGCCCGCTTCTGGGCCGTGGCCGACGGCAGGCCGGGGTAGAGCTGCTTCAGCATATTGGCCACAATGGCCTGCGCCTGGGCATTGTCGGCCGTTTGCCGAATGATTTCGAGCATGGCGTACTGCCGCTTATAGAGCGCGTCGCTGCGCTTCTGCGCTTCTGCGTCTAGGCGCATTTGCTCCTGCGCTACGCGCACCTGCACTTGCTGGGCCGAGGTGCCGGCGGCCAGCTGCTTTTTGGCTTCGCGGCGGGCCAGGGTCATCACCTGCATTTCTTTGCGGTCCCAGGCCAGCTGGGCGGTGTCGGGCTCGCCAGGCTGGTTCACCAAGGAGGTTTGGCGGGCCAAAAGCTCCTGGCCATTCACCCCGGCCGCGCCTAGCGACACCAGAAAGGCCGGCGCCGGGGCTACGGCAGCCACTTGCAGCGCCACGTTGGCGCCGTCGCCGTGGCCCAGCAGGCCCACCCGCAGCGGGTTGATGTCCGCGTGAGCGCGCAAAAAGGTGAGGGCCGACTGCGCATCCGCCACCAGCTCGGCGCGGGAATTGGCCGCGGGGATGGCGGCCGAGCGACCCGTGCCGCGGCTGTCCAGGCGCAATACTGCTAAGCCCTGCCGCGTGAGGTAATCGGCCAGTTCATCGAGGAGGTTATAGGTGCCTTCGGCGCGCTCGGCTTTGCTGCCATCGGCCAGGAGCACCACGGCCGGAAACGGCCCGGCGCCGAGTGGCATACTCAGGCTGCCGCCCAGGCCGAGCTCAGGGTTGGGGCTGTTCAGGCTGCTCACCCGTACTTCTTCGGTTTTGTAAGCCATCGACATGCCTTTGAGCGCCGATGCGGCCGGGGCAGCGCCCGTCGGGGTGCGGTCGAGTACCAGCGTGGTGCGGAAGCCGGGCTGCTGCCATTGGCCGCGCAGGCGTTTGCCCTCGGCCACGGGCAGGGCCACGAACCGGCACCCCGCATTGTCGGCGTAAAAAGCCACGCTATCAGCACTGCTCACCACCCGCATCGGGCTGTTTTTCAGCTTGGCGGCAGTCACATCCAGTAGGGCCACGGTGGTGCCGTCGGTTCGCTCGGCAATGGTGATGGAAACCTGTCGGCTACCGCCCGGCACCGCTAGCTGGCCTGTCCAGTGGCCTACCAACTGGGGGTGGTCGATTATGCCTGCTTGAGCACTATTGCTCAAGGCAACTGCCAGCATAGTGAAGATGTTGATAATTAATTGGGTACGGAATGTTTTCATGGCGGCGCGTCTCCGTTTTTGAGCTACAGCAAACCCGACTTGCTGTCATTAAAACAGGATTGTATTCAAAAGTACAATAAATTCTTGCTTTGTGAATCTATTGAATATAAATTTTATTAAAATATTTAGCGGCATTATTTAATAATTTGCTATCTGTGTTCTTCTACCTCGGCTTAATGCCTGCCAACACTCGGCTGCAATACTCATTGCATTCCACGAAAAAGCCCCTCGAAATCTGGCGCAAATGCCAAAATTCGAGGGGCAAAAAAGGTGAACGGCTGTATGGGTTCGCAGTGGTTTACGAGGCCGTGTACCAGGCCAGCACTTCGAGGCCGGCGGCGTCATTGTCGGCTTCTACCACTTCATCAATGACGTGCTGGACTTCGGCTTCCGACCAGCCTTCGTCTTCGGCGGCGGGCACCCAGAGGTCGAGGGCAGCGTAGCGGTTGGTATTGGGGGGCAGTGTCCAGCGGACTTTTTTGCGAATGTTCATGGCGAAAAATCGGTTTCAGAAGACAAATAAACACCGTTAAGGCGCCGCCTTGATGACGACGAGGCGCACGGGCACCACGCCGGCCGAAACGATGTCGAGCTGCTCGGCGGCGCGGCGCGACACGTCCACGATGTAGCCTTTGGTGTGCGGCCCGCGGTCGGTCACGGTCACGTCGACGGAGCGGCCGTTGCGCGTGTTGGTGACGCGGATGACCGTGCCGAAGGGCAGCGTGTTGTGGGCGGCCGTCATCTGGCCGGGGCGGTAGGTGGAGCCGCTAGCGGTGGCCCGGCCGTTGAATTTGTCGGCGTAGTAGGAGCCGAGGCCGGTTTGGGTATAGGTGCCACGCGGGGCTTTGGTACTGCCGTTGCCCGCGTTGCGGCTGCCCCCGCACGAAGCCAGCAAAAGCAGGCCCGGCAGAAGCCAGAAGAGGCACCTCAAAGGAATGAGGTATAGGATTTTGGCCTTGTGATTTTGCTTCATCTAAACTTAATGATTTGCGATAACCTTTCGGCCGAGTTTCTCACCCAACACCACTTTTCTTAACCAACTCAAAACCATGAAAAACCTGTTGAAACTGGCTTCGGCCGTAGCCCTTTCGTGCACCTTCCTGGCTGCTCACGCGCAGCAGGGCGACGACAAGATGATGAAAAAAGAGGAGAAGACCGAAGGCAAGATGATGAAGAAGGACGGCAAAATGGGCTCGAAAGACAAAATGGCCAAGAAAGACGGGAAGATGATGAAGAAGGATGGCAAGATGATGTCGAAAGACAAAATGTAGGCCAACCGCCTCGCTACATGAAAAGCCGCCCGGCTTGCGCGCTTCTTCGGAAGCCGCAGGCCGGGCGGTTTTTTTGGGCATCAGCGGTGGCGGGCCCTGGGCGTCGGCAGTTTGGGTGGGGCCGGAGGAGGCGGCACGCGCAAGGCTTCCAAGTCTTTGAAATTGCCTTGGAATACGTTGAAATCGACCACGCCGCGAATGCCGGGCACGTAGGCTTCGTCGGAATGCTGCCAGATTATCCACTTGCTGCGGGCCAGGGCGGGGCGCTCCACCTCGTAGTGCGCCAGCCAGAGCGGGTAAGCGTCGAAGTGCCCGGCCAGGTGGCGCTTATAGAAGCTGTGGTTGGAGTAGAGGATGGGCCGCACGCCGTAGTGCGCCTCGATGAGGCGCAGCCAGCGGGCCACCTCGCGGCGCAGCACGGCCACGTCGTGAAAATTGGCGGCTTCCACGTCGAGCACGGGCGGCAGGTCGCCGGGCGCCAGGGGCACGGTGCGGGCGAAAAGGTCGGCTTGCACCTGGCCGTTGCGGTTGGGCTGGAAGTAGTGGTAGGCCCCGCAGAGCACGCCGGCCTTGCGGGCTTCCCGCCAGTTGCGGGCAAAGCGGGCGTCGCGCAGGGTGGCGCCCTCGCTGGCTTTGATGAAGGCAAAGCGCACGTTGTGGCGGGCCACCTCGGGCCAGTCGATGCGGCCCTGGTAAGCCGATACATCGATGCCGTGCACCGAATAGCCGGCCAGCAGCGGCGTTTTTTCGCGGCCCGTAAGGCCGCCTTTGGTGAAGGTGGCCCAGGCCCGGCGGGCATAACGGTTGAGCTGCACCTGGTGGCGCAGGTAGTACGCCGCGCCCACCGTGAGCATTATCAGCAGCCCGCCCAGCAGCACGCTGCGCCAGGCCCGACGCGGAGCGCGGGGCGGGGCAGGAGCGGGGGCTTGGCGGGTGGGGGAGGGGTTCGGCATGGGCGGTGCGGCTCAAAAATAACGACGGACCCGGGCCCAACGTGCCCCGGCCGGCGGCTTTTCGCCAACTTTGCGTTTCGCACCATCCGCCTTTGCCATGTCTTTCCTCCGCGCCGCCGACGCCCGCGACGAATCCGGCCACCTCATCAGCGAGCTGCACGGCGTCACACTGGCCGCCATTCTGGAGTATCTGGTGACCGCCTATGGCTGGTCCGAGCTCGACGTGCGCCTGCGCATGAATTGCTTCGCCGAAAACCCCAGCATCAAGTCCTGTCTCACGTTTTTGCGGCGCACGCCCTGGGCCCGCACCAAGGTGGAGGCCCTGTACATTAAAGCTCGCTCGGCCGAAGTGCAGGGCCGCCCGCGTCCCTAACCGCCATGGCCGACGTATCGCCGAAATCATCCAAAGAGTCGCTGCTGGTAGGCGCGCTGCTGTTTGTGGCCTTCGAAACTGTGGCGTTTTACAGCCTGCAGTACCTCACCTCGGGCCTGGGCGAAGCCAACCAGATGCAGCCCGAAAACACCATCGTCAGCAACTGGCTGAAAACGATGGTGTTTTTTGTGGCGCATCTGGTGCTGGTCATCATCGCCATGCTGGTGCTCAGCAACCGGCTGCCGCGCCACTACCGCGGGCAGGTGATGGGCTGGTTTTACCTGGCCTTGCTGATGAGCTTCGTGCTGCTGATTCCCTTGTTCGGCTGAAAAAACAAAACCACCGCTGCGGGCGGTGGCTCAATGGTGAAAACCAGAAGACTCGGAAAGTGGCCGGTCGGACCCGGCGTTATCGATGGACTGCGGTGCCGGTCGGTCCCGGCGTTATGGATATTTAATAAACAGATAGTCAGCGGAATTAATTCGGTTAAATACCCGGAATTAATTGTGGCGGATGTCGATTTCGCGCTGCTGGTCGCTCGGGTTGAGGAAGGGGATGCGGACCTGTAGCTCGTTGCCCTCGTGCACGGCGTCGATGCGGGCCAGGTCGAGGTTGTTGGGCAGGTCAAGGGTTTGCACGAAGAGCGGGGCGGCGAGCTGGGCGTCGGGCTCGTGGCGGTACTCGCCGAACACAGTGAGCTTCTGCTGGTTGAGCACCACGCGGAAGCTGTCGGCCGGCACGGTGGGCATAGCCACGCGCAGAATCACGCCTTTCGGACGCTGGTCGACGCGCAACTGGGGCTGGGCCACGCCGCCACCAATGGTGTTGAGCAAATCGAGCTGCGGGGCAATGGAACGGATAAATTTCGGGCTGATGAGTTTCATGGCAGGGAGCCGGGGTTTAGGCGTCGGCTTCGTACCTGTTATTACAAATGATGTACCAATCTGAATCAGGAGTTAGATTGCCTGAAAATCAGTCGTATTGACGCAGTTTTTGGCCGTGTTTTTCTGTTTGCGGTCAGGCTGGCATAATATCGATTTTTTGCCTGGAAAAAGGCGACGAAATGGCGCTTTTTAAGCAGCTCGGGAGCCTCAAAACCGGCTGGTCAGGCCGAAGTGAATCTTTGAGGCGTTGAGCGCAAACTTCTGGCCAATGCTATTGGCCTGGCCCACCGAATACACGAACTGGAATAGGCCCGCCCCGGTGCGAAAGCTCAGCCCCGCCCCGAGGCCGGTGGGCTGGTCGCCAAATTTTTCGTCCACCGCATCGTGGCGTAGGTAGGCCTGGTCGGCAAACAAAAACACATAGGAATCGGCGCCAATAAACTGACGGAATTCGGCCGTGGCCAGCGCGAACGAGCTGACGTAGAACTGGTTTTCGTTGAATCCGCGCAGGGAATTCAGCCCGCCCAGCCGCAGCAGGTCGTTGGTGGAAAGGCGCGGGTTGAGCAGGCCCTCGGTGCGCAGGCGCAGCAGCAGCACGCCGGCCCGCTTCACAGGAAGGTAACGCTCGGCCCGCACGGCAAACGTGTACTGCGTCGATTGCATCGGGATGTCTTTGTATAGCTCGGCGGCCAGTTGGGCATTTTGGATAATGGTTTTGGTGCCCACCGCCGATTGGGCGTTCAGTAAATAGCCGCGGTGCGGGAAAAACAGGTCGTCGAGGCTGGTCCAAGCGTAGGCCAGGCCGTAGGAGGTATAGCGCGAATCGAGGTTGGCGGGCAGCACCGTGACGTCGCGCAGCGAATCGAGCGAGGAGCTGCGCTGCTCGGCAAAAAAGCTGATGCGGCCGGCCCGCACGGTGGGGTAGGTCACCTGCAGGCGCGGCTGCACGGTGGTGAAGGCATCAGTTTGCTTGTAGAGGTTGAACGTGCCGGACACTTCCAGCGGCGTGCCGAAGAAGTTGGGGTGCACGTACTGGGCATCCAGTAATTGCGAAAGCGCATCGGTTTTGCGCCATTGCAGGCCCAGCTGCTTGCCGCCGCCCTTGATGTTGCGCAGGTTGATGGTGACATCGCCCGTGAACTGCACGCCGGTCTGGTTGGCATTGGCATTGGGCAAAATGCCCACAATGGCGTCGAACTGGTTGCTGGGCCGGTCGTCGAGCAGCAAGTACACGCGGGCCCGGCCCCGGGCAAAGCGAATCTCCGGCTCGGCGCGCAGCCGCAGGTAGGGCAGCTGGCGCAGCAGCTGGGCGGCGGCGGCCACGCGCTGCTGGCTGAAGGGCTGCTCCGGGAAAATCTGCAGATACTTGGTCAGGAAGCGCTTTTTGGTCTTTGTGTTGCCCACAATTTGCAGCGAGTCGAACACCACGGCCGGGCCGCGCTTCAGCACCACGCGGCCCGCAATGGCGTGCCCGCTGAGCTGCAGCGAATCGAGCCCGACGGTGGCGAAGGGAAAACCCTGGTTTTCGGCCTCGGTGAGAATGCGTTCCTGCAGCCGGGCCCAGTCGTTGGGCAAAAAGGGTGTTTGGCGGAACAGCTTTTCGCGGTAGCCGGCGCGCGTCAGCAGGCCGTCGCCGAGGTTGCCGTTGCGCAGGTAGGCCCACTGAAACTGCTCGCCTACATACAGGCGCACGCGCACCGTGTCGCGACGCCAGCGCATCTCATCGGCCGAGGCCGTGAGGTAGGCATCTGCCTGCAGGGCCAGCACCAGTTCGCGCACCTCGCGCAGCGCCGTGAGCGAATCGGGCACGGTGGCTGGCATTTTGTAGCGACGGATAATGGCGCGGTCGGCGCCTTCGGCCTCGAGCAGCAGCGCGCGCGTGTGGGCCAGGGCGCGGCGCTGGGCGGGCGCCAGGGGCGGCGCGGCGCGCGGCGGCAGGGGCGGGGAGGCCAGGCCGGGCTGGTTGGGCGCGTTGGGGTTGAGGCCGGGCGTTTGGGCGCGGGCCGCCCGCGGCGGGCCAGCGAGCCAACCAAGCAGTATCACTCCCCAAAAGCACAGCAGAAATCGAGTCATTCGGGGTAGATAACGCAGATGCCGGCGTTTAATTTCCCGAAGGTAAAACCGGCCGACGCCGCGCGGCCGGGGCCCGCCCGCCAAAGCGCTTTCTACCTTTGTGCAGTTGCGGCGCACGATGCACCCATCGGCATTGTTTCGCTCCATTGAGCGGGTTATGCGCTGCTTCCTTTTCATCTGCATGGCCGGCCTGTACTTCCACATTCCTTTTTGCAAGCAAGCTTGCCACTACTGCGACTTTCACTTCAGCACCTCGCTGGGGCTTAAAAGCCGGTTGGTCGAAGCCATTGTGCGGGAGCTGGAGCTGCGCCGCCGCTACCTCGGCAGCAATACCGTGCTGGAAACCATTTACTTCGGTGGCGGTACGCCTTCACTGCTCACGGAGGCCGAGCTAAACCAGCTTTTCACCGCCATCCACCGTCACTTCGCGGTGGCCCCGGATGCCGAAATCACCCTCGAAGCCAACCCCGACGACCTCAGCGCCGCCAAGCTGCGCGAGCTGGCCGCCGCCGGCATCAACCGGCTCAGCATCGGGCTGCAAAGCTTCTACGAACCGCACCTGCGGTTGATGAACCGCGCCCACACCGCCGAGGAATCGACCACGGCCGTGCGCCGCGCTCAGGACGCGGGCTTCGAGAATATTTCCATCGACCTGATTTATGGCGTGCCGGCGCCGGGCCATCACATCTGGGAGGCCGATTTGGCCAATGCCTTCGCGCTGGGCGTGCCGCACGTGTCGGCTTATGCCCTCACCATTGAGCCCGGCACGGCTTTCGGGCACCGCTTGCAGAAGGGTACGTTCAAGGCGGCGCCCGACGAGTTTGTGGCCACCCAGTTTGAGATGCTGCTGGCGGCCATGCGCGCCCACGGCTACGAGCAGTACGAAATCAGCAATTTCTGCCGGCCCGGCCGCGAAAGCCGCCACAACGGCAACTACTGGCGCGGCGTGCCCTACCTCGGCCTGGGGCCCAGCGCCCACAGCTACGACGGCCAGAACCGCCAGTTCACCCTGCCCAACAACCCGCAGTACGTGGCCGCCGTGCTGGAGCGCGCTGAAGTACCCGTGACGCTGGACCTGCTCACCGCCACCGACCGCGCCAACGAGTACCTGCTCACCACCCTGCGCACCGCCCGCGGCTGCGACCTGGCCCACCTGCGCACCCACCTCGGCTTCGACATGCAAGCCGCCCATGCCTCTTACCTCACCGAGCTGCAGGCCAACGGCTGGGCGCGCATCCAAAACGAAGTGCTTACTTTGACCGACGCGGGCAAGCTGCTGGCCGACCACATCACGCTGGAGCTGTTCCAAAACCCCGCCGTAGCCGAATGAAACTCCTGAGCGACAGCATTGCCGACGACGCCGACTTCTTCGTAGAACAGATTTACATCGTGGCCATTGTGTTCGACAACACCGACGACGTGACGGTGTGGGCTACCACGTTTTTCGACAACGACACGCATTTCTTCCACCTCGCCCTACCCTTCAAAGCACTCGACACGCTCCTGAGTCTGGCCCACGACCGCGCCGACGCCCTGCAGGAAGAAGTGGCCGATGCCCTGGCCGCCCAGCAGTGGCCCGCCCTGCTCGAATACAACTCCGACGAGCAGCCGCCCGTGCCGCTGCCCAGCGTGGCCCTCAAGCTGTCAGTGACTTACCCCGCCCTGGAAGACGACGAAACCGAAGGCGAGGAAGGCCCCGACGACCCCCAGCCGCACAACATCTTCTACCTCGAAGGCGTGTTCGTGCGCCTCGATACCTAAGCGGTGTCAGCCGGGCCGCCCATTTTCTACCTCATCCCCGGGCTGGGCGCCGATGAGCGGGTGTTCCAATTTCTGCAGTTGTCCGGCACGGTGCACGTGCTCCGCTGGCTGCCCCCGCAAAGCCCCGCTGAGCCACTGCCGCACTACACGGCGCGCCTGGCGGCGGCGGTGCCCGCCACGCAGCCCTGCTGGCTGGTGGGCGTGTCGTTTGGGGGCGTGCTGGCGCAGGAAGTGGCGGCCCTGCGCCCCTTGGCCCGGGTAGTGCTGATATCCAGCTTCATCAGCCCGCGCGAGCTGCCGTGGGTGGGCCGGCTGGCCCGCGCCACGGGCATCTACCGTTTAGTGCCCACGCAGCTGTTGCCACTGCTGCCCCGGGTGGCACAATGGTTCTTCGGCGCCCGCAACGGCGGCGAATACCGCCTGCTTCGGCAAATATTGCGTGACACCGACGCCGTTTTTACGCGCTGGGCCATCGCGCGGCTGCTGGAGTGGCCGGGCCGGCCGTGGCTGCCCGTGGTCCGCATTCACGGCACCACCGACCGGCTTTTGCCCGCCGGCGCGGCGCTCAGCCAGCACGCCCTGCCCGGCGGCCACCTCATCATTATCAGCCAGGCCGCCGAAATCAGCCGGATTCTGAATGGGCTGGCTAGATAGAAAAGCAAAAGAACGTCATGCTGAGCGTAGCCGAAGCATCTCTACCGCAATAGTAAATCTGATTACTGTTGCAGTCGCGATGCTTCGGCTACGCTCAGCATGACGTTCTTTTACTCACTGCTCACTGCTCACTGCTCACTGCTCACTGAAACCCATGCTCCCCACCTATCCCTACGCCGGCCGCACCTACTCCTTCGACCCCATTGTGCCTATCGACATCTCGCTGCCGCTCGCGCCCGGCCCCAGCCAGGTGAACTGCTTCTGGGCCGAGCCGGTACAGTTCGATACCATTCGGGTGGGCTCGTTTGTGGGCAGCGTGGCCCTGGGCGGCAGCACCAACTACCAGCGCATCCACATCACGCCCCACGGCAACGGCACCCACACCGAGTGCTACGGCCATATCTCGCCCGACCCGGCCATCACGCTCAACCAGTGCCTGCGTCGCTTCCTGTTCGTGGCCCGGCTGGTGAGCGTGGCCCCCGTGCCCCAGCCCAACGGCGACCTCGTGGTGATGCTGGCCGACCTGCAAGCCGCCCTGGCCACCCAGCCCGACCGCTCCATCCCCGAAGCCCTCGTCCTGCGCACGCTGCCCAACGACCCCGCCAAGCGCACCCGCCAGTATTCCGGCACCAACCCCACCTACATCGAGCCCGCGCTGGCCGAGTGGCTGGTCGAATACAACATTCAGCATTTCCTGCTCGACCTGCCCAGCGTCGACCGGGAGGAGGATGCCGGCCAGCTCCTTGCGCACCACGCCTTCTGGCAATACCCCGCGCAGCCCCGCCGCGGCGCCACCATCACCGAGCTGATTTTTGTGCCCGATGAAGTGGCCGATGGCCTCTACCTGCTCAACCTTCAGATTACCAGTTTGGAGCTGGACGCCAGCCCCAGCAAGCCCGTGCTTTATCCGCTCACTGCCTGGCCATTGGCGTGAGTGGCCAGGGCACTGTAGCTGCCGAGGCCATCTGTTGTCATTTCAACTTATCCGCCTGCGGTATTCTCGGCGTGTATTTCGGCGGCTAGGCTTGGCCCATTCCTCCATTGGGCCAGAGCAGCAGATAGGTTCGCGGGTTGTTTGCGATATTGCTTACTGGCTGGAAATAAGGCTGAAAGCTATATTCAAGCTGCTTTATCTTAACTGGTTGGTGCTATTCGTTTTTGTCCACTATGTTGGCTGTTCGCACGCTAAGACTTTTAACGGTAAGTATCGGGCTGCTGACTGGCCCGGTGGCCCCGGCCACCGCTCAGCCCGCTTCGGCACCCTCGGCGCCGGTGTCGCCCGCCGTGCCGCGTCTGCTCCTCAAAGCGGGCCTGCGCCTCAATCATCTCTTCTACCTGCCCGACCAGCAGAGCTGGCAGCTGGTACTGCCATCCTCGCTCGGCCTCGAGTATCGGCTCACCCCTCGCTTCGGCCTCTACAGCCAGCTGGAAGCCGACCTGTCGGCCGGGCGCGGGCCTCGCGGCCGGCGTGGCCGCGCCCAACTGCCCACCACCTCCACCGACTTTGCGCTTGGGGCACGCTACTATTTCAACCAGCCGGCCGCCGGCAGTTCAGCAACTCATCCCGAGCCCTGGGGCAATTACCTGGCACTGGAAAGCAGCGCCGAACTGGCTCAAATCGGCCGAGGCGGGCGGCGCGGCCGCAACCTGACGGTGGGCCGCGTTACGCCGGCCCTCTTCGCCTTGTGCGGCACCCAGCACGGCGGCCCCGGCCGCCGCCTGCTCTACGACCTCAATGCCGGCCTGGGCATTGTAGCGCCGCCAGCCTACGCCAGCGACTCCAAAATGTCACCGCCCTGGAGCGTCGCCTCCCAGATAAATCTGCGGGTATACTTCGTGAACCATCCCCGGCCGCCGAAATCAGCCGGCCACTGAAATACCCCAACGCAAAAAGGGCTGCCCGGTAGGAGCAGCCCTTTTCTATGCTAGCGTGCAGGCAACTAGGCCGGTACGGAAACGACTTCGCGGGGCAGAACCGTCACGAACGAACGGTCTTTGCGGCCTTTCTTGAACTGCACCTCGCCGTCGACGAGGGCGAACAGCGTGTGGTCCTTGCCCATGCCTACGTTCTCGCCGGCGTGGTGCTTGGTACCGCGCTGACGCACGATGATGTTGCCGGCAACGAGGGCCTGACCCCCGAAAATCTTGATGCCGAGACGTTTCGAATGTGATTCGCGGCCGTTGTTGGACGAGCCGACACCTTTCTTGTGAGCCATGGTATTGAAGCTAAAGCTGCCGGCAAATGGCCGGAAGCGGCTGGTTTAATAGAGAATTAAATAACAAACGACGGCTAAAAACTAGCCGATGCTGTTAATCATTACTTTGGTGAACGACTGGCGGTGACCGTTCATCTTCTGGTAGCCCTTGCGGCGCTTCTTCTTGAAGACGAGAACTTTATCGCCTTTTACATGGGCGATGATGGTGCCGGTTACGGCCACTTTCAGCTCAGGAGCACCGACGGTGATAGTGCCGTTGTCATCGGTCAGCAGGGCATTGCCCAGCGTTACGGTGTCGCCAACATTGCCGGCCAGTTTGTGAGCGTAAACGAATTTGTTGGCCTCAACCTTGGTCTGCTGGCCAGCTATGTTAACAATTGCGTACATCAGCTTTCGCGGGTTTTTCTGAAATGGGAAGGCAAAAGTACGACTTTGCTTTTGCAATTCCAAACCCTAAGTTCTTAATCGTCATTGGCTGTCCGGCTGCGGCGCCGAAGAAAGCCTGCTGAACATGCCCGCAAGCCTGTTGCCACCAGGTTAGCGGCAGATGAAGAAAACCGCCGGATTACGTACGTACAATAAGCAATTTTGGGGACAAGTGGGTTTATCCACACGCAAAATGTGGACAACTCAAATAAAAGTGCCTGATTTTGAGCGTTGTTTCCGTTGGCAATGCGCGGGTGCGCCGTGGCAAATCCGAGCGTTGGGGATGAAAAAATGAGGCGGCCTTAACCAAAAAATAACGAATAAAAAAGCCAAAACCCAGGGCCATTCGCCTGGGCCGCCGGGCTATATTTGGTGTTGGAAGGCTGGCTGCTTTTCCGGCCCGTGGGCCAAACATCTGCCCGCTATCGGGGGTTAGCCTGCCACCTTCCCCGCCGAAATCCGCCATCAAAGACCCTGAGAAATTATGGAGCCGCTCCTTGCCGAAAACCCCAACCGCTTCGTGCTTTTCCCCATCCAGAACGATGAGGTGTGGCAGTACTACAAGAAGTCGCAGGCCTCGTTCTGGACGGCCGAGGAAATCGACCTGAGCCAGGACCAGAAGGACTGGAACGGCCTGAACGACAACGAGCGCCACTTTATCAAGCACGTGCTGGCCTTCTTCGCGGCTTCCGATGGCATTGTGAACGAGAACCTAGCCGTGAACTTCATGCAGGAAGTGCAGATGCCCGAGGCGCGCTGCTTCTACGGCTTCCAGATTATGATGGAAAACATTCACAGCGAGACCTATTCGCTGCTGATTGATACTTACATCAAGGACCCCAAAGAGAAGGATTACCTCTTCAATGCTCTCGAAACGGTGCCCGCCGTGCAGAAGAAAGGCGAGTGGGCCCTGAAGTGGATTAACTCCGAGAATTTCGCCGAGCGCCTCATTGCCTTCGCGGCGGTGGAGGGCATCTTCTTCTCGGGTTCGTTCTGCTCCATTTTCTGGCTGAAGAAGCGCGGCCTGATGCCGGGCCTGACCTTCTCCAATGAATTGATTTCGAGGGATGAGGGCCTGCATTGCGACTTCGCTTGCCTGCTCTACAGCTATCTGCAGAACAAACTCGACCCGGCGCGGGTGCAAAGCATCATCCGCGACGCGGTGACGATTGAGCAGGAGTTCGTGACCGACGCGCTGCCGGTGAGTCTCATTGGCATGAACGCCAAGACGATGTCGCAGTACATCGAGTTTGTGGCCGACCGCCTGCTGGTGGCCCTGGGCTGCGGCAAGATTTACAACGCCACCAACCCCTTCGACTTCATGGAGATGATTTCGGTGCAGGGCAAAACCAACTTCTTCGAGAAGCGCGTGGCCGAGTACCAGAAAGCCGGCGTGATGAGCGAACGGAACGACAACGTATTCTCGCTCGACGAGGATTTTTAGGATACTTGATTGATTTTTGACAAAGGCCTGTCCTGCTGATTGTTGTTCAGCAGGACAGGCCTTTTTTATGGCCGGCGGCGCCGGAACGAAAAAAAGAAAAACGGGAGGCAACCACGAAATCAATTGTTTCGAGTTGTAATACAGCGGGCCTCTGGCCCGCCGCCTTTTATATTTGCTGTCTTCCGATAATCAGTCCTTTATGAAATACCGTTTACTCGTTCTCTTTGCTTTTCTAATTGCCGCGCCCTTGGCGCAGGCCCAAACCCCAGCGGCCCCCGCTGCCACTACTCCCGCCGCATCCAAGCTGCCGCGCTACACCACGGCTACCGGCCTTATCACCTTCTTTTCGACGGCCCCGCTGGAGGATATTGAAGCACTGAATTCCAAGGTGGCGGCCGTGTTTGAGTTGGCCACTGGCCAGTTGGCTTTCTCTATGCTGATGCGCGATTTTCAGTTCAAGAACACGCTGATGCAGGAGCACTTCAACGAGAACTACGCCGAGAGCGAGAAGTACCCGCGGGCGCGCTTCACCGGCACGCTGGTGACCATGCCCGACGAGGCCACGCTGCGCAGCGGCCCGCAGCCGGTGTACGTGCAGGGCGTGCTCACCATTCACGGGGTGAAGCGCAAAGTGCGGGTGCCCGGCACCCTGCACTTGCGCGACAACGACCTCGTTGTGACCTCCAAGTTTGCCGTGGCACCGGCCGATTACAAGATTAAAATCCCGGCGCTGGTGCGGAACAACATCGCCAAGAGCATCGACGTGAGCGTAATAATGACCTGCCAGCCCACGACGACGGCCACCGCCAGCATTGCCAAGTAGCTTCGGGTGTCTGCGAAAGCAAAAGCCCGCTCTGCACCAGCAGCGGCGGGCTTTTTTGTGTGCCAAGCAAGAAAGGCCCAACTTCCGCCGTTGCGAGAGCTATGACAAGATTTCGACGCTTCTTAGAGTGGCTTCGGCCGCTCATGCCGTATCTGAATTTTATACTGGCGGGAGCGGCTTACTGGGCCAATGAATACTGGTTTCAGGGTTTTTGCCAGCCGGTGGAGTGGGCGGCTTGGGTGCTGGCCGTGAGTACAGGGGCGTTTTTGCTGTGGCCATTTGCGAAACGTGTGCCGGGACTGAACTACCTGCTGCTCTTTCTGATGGGCGTGCATTTCACGGTGTGCGTGTACTGCGCGCTGTTCATCAATCCATTGCAGCTGTTAAGCATTTTGCTGATGGCTTTTCTAGTGTTTCCCTTGCTGCTATGGGTGCCGGTGGTGTTTGCGGTGCAGGCTTTGAACCGGGTACATAGGAGTGCACTGCCGGGGGCTAGGGTAGTTTTTGGCCTGGGGGTGCTTGCACTGTTGCCCGTGCAGCTTTGGGCAGAGCTTCGGTACCGGGAAGTGGAAACAGCCGTGGCACGGTTGCCCTGGCAGCAGCGGCATCAGGTGGCGTCATTGGTGGGGGTGGTTCCCCGGAACTACATGGCCGAGCGACTGGCTGGCGCCCTTTTCAAGTATCATAATTCCCCCGAATTTGTGTTCGATGGCTGGCGTCCGCCCCTGCACGACCCCTTGGTGAATATATGTTTATGGAGCCGAAGTGGCGGTGGCAATCCGCTGCTTATTGATAGTGCTGCATGGCGAACGCCCCAGACTTCGGCCGACACCCAGGCAGCTTTCTACCACCAGCTTTTCCCGGACCTGCCCATCAAAGCCGACTGTACCTGCAACCACACGCACGATGGCGAAAGCTACCTGGAATGGCAACCCTGGCTGAACAGCCGCGCGGCGGACGCCCGGCTTCGACTGAAGCGCCAAGAATTGCTAAAACAGAATAACCCTTTGGGCTTATAAACCGTAGTGCGCGGCTCCTTTTCGAAAAGTGGCCGGGCGACCTGTTTCAGGTCCTTTGTGGAAAACTTCAGGAACTTTTTCTTGCCCTTGGAAAACAGATGAGGTAATTTCCGGGATTAAATATTCTGCAGGCTGGCCAATGCCTCCGCATTCGCTACCGCCTTCTAGAACTGCCTGAACAAGTTGCGACTGGACCTTTCCAAACCGGCCGCTTTTTATACGAAAAAACCCACAACCAAACACCACTGGTATGCTAGTAATTAAACGCGACGGTCGCCGCGAATCCGTGAAGTTTGACAAAGTCACGGCCCGTATCGAGAAGCTTTGCTACGGCTTGAATCAGGATTTCATCTCGCCGATTGAGGTGGCCAAGAAGGTGATTGACGGCATCTACGATGGCGTGAGCACCATTGAGCTGGACAACCTGGCCGCCGAAACGGCCGCCTCGCTCACCACCCGCCACCCCGATTACGCCATTCTGGCGGCCCGCATTGCGGTGAGCAACCTGCACAAAGTGACTTCTAAGTCCTTTAGCAGCACTATGAAGCGGCTGTACACTTATGAAGACCCCAAGAATGGCGATAACGCTTCGCTGATTGCCACCGACGTGTGGGAGGTGATTCATAAGAATGCCCACACCCTGGACTCGGCCATTATTTATGACCGCGACTACAACTACGACTTCTTCGGCTTCAAGACCTTGGAGCGCTCGTACTTGCTGCGCCTGGAGGGCAAGGTGGTGGAGCGGCCCCAGCACATGCTGATGCGCGTGTCGGTGGGCATCCACAAGGATGACATTGACTCGGTTATCAAGACCTACAATCTGCTGTCGGAGCGGTGGTTTACGCACGCTACGCCGACGTTGTTCAACGCGGGCACGCCGAAGCCGCAGATGTCGAGCTGCTTCCTGCTGACGATGAAGGACGACTCCATTGACGGCATTTACGACACGCTGAAGAACTGCGCGCTGATTTCGCAGTCGGCGGGCGGCATTGGGCTGTCGGTGAGCAATGTGCGGGCCACGGGCTCCTACATCAAGGGCACCAACGGCAACTCGAACGGGCTGGTGCCCATGCTGAAGGTGTTCAACGACACGGCCCGCTACGTGGACCAGGGCGGCGGCAAGCGCAAGGGCGCGTTCGCCATTTACCTGGAGCCCTGGCACGCCGACATTTTCGAGTTCCTGGACCTGAAGAAGAACCACGGCAAGGAGGAAATGCGCGCCCGCGACCTGTTTTACGCGCTGTGGACGCCTGATTTGTTCATGAAGCGCGTGGAGGAAAACGGCGACTGGACGCTGATGTGCCCCCACGAGTGCCCCGGCCTGGACACCACCTGGGGCCCCGAGTTCGAGAAGCTGTACGCCAAGTACGAGCGCGAAGGCCGCGGCCGCCGCACCATCAAGGCGCAGGAGCTGTGGTTTGCCATTCTGGAAAGCCAGACGGAGACGGGCACGCCCTACATGCTGTTTAAGGACGCGGCCAACGGCAAATCGAACCAGCAAAACCTGGGCACGATTAAGAGCTCGAACCTGTGCACCGAGATTATTGAGTACACCGACGCCGACGAAATTGCCGTGTGCAACCTGGCTTCGCTGGCGCTGCCCCGCTACCTGGTGACCGACGCGCAGGGCAACACCACCTTCGACCACCAGAAGCTGTACGAGGTGACCTACCAGGCCACCCTGAACCTGAACAAGGTGATTGACGTGAACTACTACCCGGTGCCCGAAACGCAGAAGTCGAACTTCCGCCACCGGCCCATCGGGCTGGGCGTGCAGGGCCTGGCCGATACGTTCATTGCCCTGCGCATGCCCTTCGAGAGCGACGAAGCCTCGGGCCTGAACAAGGACATCTTCGAAACCATCTACTTCGCGGCCATGACGGCTTCGAAGGACCTCGCCATCAAGGACGGGCACTACGAAACCTTCCCCGGCTCGCCCTTGAGCGAGGGCAAGTTCCAGTTCGACCTGTGGGGCGTGACGCCCGACTCGGGCCGCTGGGACTGGGACAGCCTGCGCGCCGAGGTGGTGAAGCACGGGGCCCGCAACTCGCTGCTGGTGGCGCCCATGCCCACGGCCAGCACCGCCCAGATTCTGGGCAACAACGAGTCGTTTGAGCCCTACACGAGCAACATTTACGTGCGCCGCGTGCTCAGCGGCGAGTTTATGGTGGTGAACAAGCACCTGCTGAAAGACCTGGTGGCCCTGGGCCTCTGGAACGACGCGATGAAGCAGGAAATCATCGCGGCCAACGGCTCGGTGCAGGGCATTGCCCGCATTCCGCAGCACATCAAGGACCTGTACAAGACGGTGTGGGAGATTTCGCAGCGCCGCATCATCGACCAGGCCGCCGACCGCGGGGCCTACATCTGCCAGAGCCAGAGCCTGAACCTGCACGTGCAAAACGTGAACTTCGGCAAGCTCACCAGCATGCACTTCCACGCCTGGAAGCGCGGCCTGAAAACGGGCATGTACTACCTGCGCACCAAAGCCGCCGCCGACGCCATCAAATTCACGGTGGAAAAGCAAGCCGCCGAAACCCTGGAGCCCCTGGCCCTGGTGGAGCAAAACCAGTCCGACATGGCCTGCTCCCTGGATAACCCGGACGCCTGCGAGGCCTGCGGGTCGTAAAACGGTGGTTACATAGCCAAACAAAGAAGGCTCCCTCTAGGGAGCCTTCTTTTATATTTAAGGAAGCGGACGACAAACTCTGTGGCTTACGTCAACATTGAGTTTGAGCCGCTATCCTTTTTTGTTTTCTGAAATTCGGAACGCAAAGATAGCACATAAAGTTTCAAATGCAACATACGCCTTACCGCAACCAGTCATTTTCAAAGCTCCAAAAGATTTTCGTCGAATCTTGCATAGAGCTATGTGACCCCAAGTCCCTAGACAGCTATAGAGCTAGGGTAGCAGGCCCAATATACATCTTGGAAGAGCTATACAAGCTTGTAGACGATTGGAAAAAGGCCAAGCTTAAATCATTTGAAACACTTGCTTCATGTCGAGATGAGACAATTCTCATCTTAAAAGAAGATAAATGTATCAACTATGGCCGGGTCTCAAAAGCAGCTTTTATCGAGATTTTGAACTCCTTGAAAGACCAAAAAGACAACCTTGAGAATAATTTGCCGAAAGCAGAATATTATATTTATTATATACTGACGGTAAATAAGGATTACATTAAATCAACTCTTGAAAGTATAAAAGCAATTATATCTGATACTTATACGACTGTTGAGGACGAAAATACAGCGGCAAGTGCGTTGGTGTCAAGGACGGGTTTTTTAATAACTGAAATTATAAATTTTGGATTCACTAAAGGATTTATAATAAGATTAATACGAGGCATATTTGTTTTCAACCCAGGTGGTTCATTCGAGGACTGTTGGGCAGCATTTTATGGAAGAATTTTGTCACAAGATAAGGAGAACTACTCTGTTATTTTTAAAGGATATATTCTTGAAAGCTTATTGGATGATGTGAATATCCCAAGCTTAAAGAGAGAAGTAGAGGAAGATGAAGTTGCAAAAATTGATGTATTGAAAGGTATAAGCAAGTATAGAAAATTTTTGCAAGCTGCGGTTAACCAAAGGTTCATGGTTAAAAGTGTTACTGCACTTGACCATTACCAAGCACTGAAAATAGCCAAGTCAGAGTTAGGGGCTATGCTAGATTTAATGCATTTAGGATACTGTAATCTCAAAATTGATTTAAGAGAATCAGCCCTAGTGGTAAATCACAATTCACCTGAAAGAGCCGATTTTCAAACTATTCATTTTCAGGCAGATGATGTTTTCACCAGTAATGACACCCTTTACAATAATCTATCTCTAAAACTGAGTAACATTGAATCTAAACGGTTCATAGCACAAGAAGTAGTAGCAAAAATAGAGTCTGCTATAAGATATCTGCGTGCAGGAAGTGAAGCGGTTGAATTAGAACAAAAGTTTTTGAATTATTGGATTGGGTTAGAAAATATATTCTCGACTCATGATATAAATGCCAAAACTTTTCTGAGAATTAGGATGCATCTATCCACAGCTCATGCGGTAAGCTACGCTCGTAGGAATTTGCATGATTTTCATAAGTCATTGAAGCGAATGAATGCTCGTCAGTATTTACCTGCATTCAATGATGACCTTACGTACTTAATGGACGTTGCCACATACGACTTAGTCATAGCTCAGAGTACTGAGCAGCCGTTTTTAGCCTTACGTGCACAGACTTTGAAAGACAGCTACTTTGGAAATCCCAAACATTGCGAGGAAACTATCAAAAGGCATAAATTGAACGTTGAACGGCATCTTACAAGGATGTATAAAATCAGAAATGAATTGGTGCATAATGCGGCAACATTTCAAAAGATTGAAAACATTACAAGTAATCTGAGATATTATTTAGTCTTTGTGCTGAACAAACTAATAGAGTACTTTGATGGATGCCAACAAAAAGCTATTAGCGACAGATATATTGACATGAACGACTTTTTCTTGTTTCAAGAAGCTGTGCTGAAATCAATTGAGGAAAAGGGATACTTACTAGAAGACTTGCTTAGAACGCCTCATCCAGTTGAATTTATAGTTTGATTCTTAAGCTTCGCCAGCCGCTGCCGCCCCGGGAGCGGCTGGGGGGTGGGGCACTCTGGCAATTTCGTATCTTAGCCACATGGAAACTGTTGCTTCAGCGGCCCACCCGCGCATCACCCTCGACCCGAACATCTGTCACGGGCAGCCCACGGTGCGCGGCCTGCGCTACCCTGTGCAAAACGTGCTCGAATACTTGGCCTCCGGCATGACGGAAGCCGAAATCCTGGCCGACTACCCCGATTTGGAGGCCGAGGACCTGCGCGCCTGCCAGGCCTACGCGGCCGACATGCTGCAAGTGCGGTCCATCTTCCGGCTGGCGTCGTGAGCACCGCCGAGGCGCTGCGGTTTTTGGTCGATGCGCAGCTGCCGAAGCGGTTGGCCGATTTTCTGGCCTTTCATACCGGTTGCGATTGCCTGCACACCCTCGACCTACCGGCCGCCAACCAGACGCAGGACGGCAGTATCACCCGGCTTTCGATGGATGAGAAGCGGGTGGTCATCACCAAAGACGCGGACTTTGTGAACAGCTTTTTGCTGCATGGCCAGCCCTACAAGCTGCTGCTCGTGTCCACGGGCAACATCAGCACGAATGAGTTGCTGGAAGTGTTTCGGGCGTTTCTGCCGCAACTCACGAAGCTGTTCGGGAATCACTCGTACCTGGAATTGTCGCGCACGCTGCTGGTGACGCACCGTTAGCAAGTAACCTAAGCTTCCCCAGCCGCCTTCGCGCCGGGGGCGGGTGGGTTGGTTTTGGGGGTGCGCGCCGTTAGGTAGAAACACGAAGCATCGTTCAGCCGCTGGGGCGCCGGGGGCGGCTGGGGTGGCGTTGGGGAAGCTCGCGCGCCGTTAGGTAGAAACACTAAGCGTCGTTCAGCCGATGGGGCGGGTGGGGGGATGCGACTGTTTTCACTGGTGAAACTTGTTTTCCGGTATAGCCGTTCTACCTTTGCAACAACAACACCCGCCACGCCTCTAGGTCTCACGACTCACGCGCACCAGGGCGGGTTTTTTGTTGCCTCATTTTTCGGCCTGTGCAGTACGCGAAACCAGCTATTCCCATTCCGCAACAGCTGGCTTTGCTGCAAAGTCGCGGTTTGGTGATTACCGATACGGGGGAAGCAGAACGGGCATTGGCCCGATTGAGCTATTACCGGTTGAGCGCCTATTTCCTGTCTTTCCAAACACCGGGCGACCCCACGCACGCCTTTCGGCCAGGCACCACGTTTACGGAAACGTTGCGGCTCTACGAGTTTGACGAGGAATTGCGGCTGCTGGTCTTTCGGGCGGCGGGTACGGTAGAAATTGCGCTACGGGCGCAGCTTGCTTACCAAAACTCGCTGTTACTGGGGCCGCATTGGTACGAGAACCCGACGGCTGCGGTGAATGCTTACCGTTTTCAGGAAAACCTAAATAGCTTGGATAAGGACTTGGCGCGGGCCAGCGAAATATTTCTGGACCATTACCGCACCACCTACACCAACCCGCAACGGCCGCCCAGCTGGATGGGTTTGGAAGTGGCCTCATTCGGGCTGACATCTAAATTTCTGAATAATCTGCGCTCTTCGCCAGCTTCCGTCGCCATTGGTGCCTACTTCGGCGTCGATGAAATAGTGTTGAAAAGCTGGACGCGGATGATGAGCTACGTGCGCAACGTCTGTGCGCACCATGCACGTCTGTGGAACCGGACGCTAACAGTAAAGCCCAAACTTCCGCGCCGTACTGCTCACCGCTGGCTCGCCAATCCACGCATTGCCGATGACCGGCTTTATAGCCTGCTGGCAGTAGCCGCTTACCTGCTAACAGCTATCGAACCCGCTATCGGGCAACGATTCAAACGGGATTTACGGACACTACTTCAAGTGTACCCAACGGTGCCAATAACGGTCATGGGTTTTCCTGTCGGTTGGGAACAAGATGCCTTCTGGCAGTAGTAAAGCAACCTAAGCTTCGCCAGCCGCCCCCGCCCCGGGAGCGGCTGGTTTGGTTTTGGGGTAGCTCGCGCGGGATTGCGAGAAACACGAAGCATCGTTCAGCCGCGGGGGCGCCGGGGGCGGCTGGGGTGGCGTTGGGGAAGCTCGCGCGGCATTGCGAGAAACACTAAGCATCACCCAGCCGCTGCGCGCCGGGGGTGGAGGGGAGGCTTATGTTCAATTGCGGCGGCATATGCAGCTTTGCAATGGCCAACGGGTTCTTTAGCCACTGTTTCACCCTTC
The DNA here is from genome assembly GCF_030580955.1 of Hymenobacter convexus. Taxonomy (GTDB): domain Bacteria; phylum Bacteroidota; class Bacteroidia; order Cytophagales; family Hymenobacteraceae; genus Hymenobacter. Next base: position 640,786 of record NZ_JAUQON010000002.1, read on the forward strand.
TCCTTGTTGTATGCATCTGTTCGGTCACCGCAACCGGCGTTTGGCTGCCAGCCTGCTGGGGCTGGCCCTGAGCTTATTGGGCTGTAGTGCCACCAAGACGCCGCTGGCCGCCCGCGTGCGTCCGGGCAGTGCGCCCACCTCCATCCTGATGCTCGGCTGTAGCCACCTGACGCAGCTCTACAAAGCCGGCAACCCGAACTCCGATGTGCTCACGCCCAAGCGCCAGGCCGAACTGGCCGCCGTGCTCGACGGGCTGCAGCGCTACCAGCCCGACGGCAGTCTGGTGGAGGAGCTGCCCGAGCAGCAGGGCCGCATCGACAGCCTGTACCAGCGCTACCGGCAGGGCCAGCTCGACCTCAACACCCTGCCCGGCGGCCGCAGCGAGGTGTACCAGTTGGGTTTTGCGCTGGGCAAGCGCCTGGGGCTGGCCCGGATTCAGTGCGTGAACGCGCCGGGCGGCACGTCGCAAAGCATTCTGAATGCCGGCCAGAACATTGAGCTGTACGAGCAGGCCAATGCCGACTGGCACGCGTTTTCCGACCCCTTCGGGCAGCAATTGGCGGCCGGCACCAGCACCATTGGGCAGTTTCTGCGCACCATCAACACCCCGGCTACCCTGCGGCAGCTGCACGCGCTGGTGTACTGCACGCCGGCCCGCGTCACCAACGGCACGCTCAAACCCGATGAGATGGTCGATGCGGCGTTTATCAACCCCAAGTACGTGGGCGCGGAGTTCATCTCCGTATTCTACAACCGCGACCTGAAGGTGTATTCTAACATCGTGACCACTCAGCTGCAAACCAAGCAAAGCCGCCAGCTCCTGATAATCGGGGCGCGGCACGTGAGCTCGCTGCAGGGCATTCTGGCCGCCGACCCGGCCTATCGGGTGGAGCCCACTGCGCGCTACCTCGGGCGCTAACGCAGTCGCTCACAGTGTCGTATGGCCGCCTGGTGCCGGCCGGAGGCTACGGGCCAACTGGCGTGGGCGCACGTTAGCGCTAGGCCTGGGGGTGCTGGGCCAGCCACTGCAGGTAGGTTTTCTTCAGCCACTGTATTTCCGCTTTGCGGTATTCCGGGGTGCTGACCGTGAAATGGGTGCCGGGGTAATAGGCAAAGACTACGTCGGCGCCCAGCTTTTTCATTTGCTGCTCCATGAGCATTGCGGAAAAATTTAGGAAGTAGTTGTCCTCCGTGCCGGCCGATACCCGGAGCTTGCCATTGAGGTCGGGCTTGAGCCGGGCCCAGTGCCGGGTGATGTACTGCGTGAGGTCGTAGCGCTTCCAATAGGCAAACACCTGGCGGTCGAGGGTGCCGGTGGCGGGGTCGAACAGCGGTTTGGGCAGGCCCTGCGGGCCGCGGGGGCCAAACACGGCATCAAATGACACGTCCTGCTCGCCGCGGTAGAGCACGTTTTCCAGGTGGTGGGCAATGTTGGGCCGGTCGTACACCGCGGGGGCGGGCAGGGGGCCGCCGTAGATCACCGAGTCCGGCACAGGCACCCAGCGGGCGTCGGTGTAGAGGTTGGTGCGCAGGAAGCGGTGAAAGTCGACGGGGTCGGGGGCGCTGGCGTTGCCGCCGGCAAAGAGCTTGGGGTAATGCGTGAGTAGGTACACCACGGCCCAGCCGCCGCTGCTGTGGCCCCGCAGCAGGCGCGCGCCGTTGGTGCGGTAGCGGCGTTCGAGCGCCGGCAAAAACTCGGTGGTGAAGGCATCGCCCACTGGGCCGTTGTTGTCGCTGTTGGCATACACGCTGTGGCCCAGCGAGCAGTCGCCGTCCAGAAACACGCGAACGCAGGCAATGGTGTCAATCGGGTTGGCGGGCAGGGTATCGGTGCTCTCGGTGCGCGAGTAGTGCAGGTAGCTGCCGCCGTAGCCCCCCACCGTGAGCACCAGCGGGTAGCGCCGGCCGGGGTGCTGGTGGTAGTCTCGGGGCAGGATGACGGCGGCGTTCAGCGAAACGGGCTTGCGCTGGAAGCGCGTCAGCAGCGCCGACGGCACTTTGATTTCCTGGCAAAACGTGGTGGGCACAAAAACCGGCGCCGCCACGGCCTGGTCGCACACCAGCACGAAAGTTTCGGAGGCCGCCCCCAGTCTTACCTTCCGGGACGGGCTGTAGGGGTTGCCCGTGCTCTGGCCAATGGCGCGGCCTTCGAGGTTGCGGTCCCACACGGCCTGCACGTAGTAGTCGCCGCGGGCAATGCGCGAGAGCAGCGTGGGGTAGGAGAGGGCCGCATCATCGAAGGTAATGGCCTGGCCGGGCGGCACGTTGCGCACGGCCAGCCGGAAGCAGGGCCAGCTCGGCTGGTTCTTGGGCGCTTCGTTCTTTTGGGAAAGGTACAGGATGACGTTGCCCGTGAAAGGCCCCGCGTAAGCCGCCGCGGTGTAGGAAACCTTGAACTGCTGGGCGCGGGCGCCCGGCAGCGTCAGCAGCAGCAAAAAGAAGATGGCCAGGTATTTCATTGCAGCAGCAGCAGAACGGGGAAGGTGAAGGAAGCGCTGTGGTTTTGCCAGCAGCGCCGGGAGTACCGGTTCGGTGGCCCACCCGTTACAGCCCCGGCCAAAAAAACTCCATTGCCGCCTTGAGACGGTTGAAAACAGCCCGCCGCCCCCGCGCCGGACGCGGCTGGTTCAGCATCAGGGGGCTGGCCGGAAACGCGGCTTTGCGCTATCTTGGAAGGCACATCCACCCCCCACGACAGCCATGGCCGTTTCGGAAGCCGCCCTGAAGGAAAATTACCGCCGTCTTTCCGACGAGAAGCTGATGCGCATTGCCGCGGAAGACGCGCCCCGGCTCCGGCCGGAAGCCCTGGTGCTGCTCAAAGCAGAGCTCAGCACGCGCGGACTGGCCGAAACGGCCGAGAAAACCATTCAGGCGCAGCTGCGGCAGGCGACCGAAGCCGAGGTGCTGGCCTATGGAGCGCTGCTGCAGGCCCAGCCGTGCCCGGTGTGCGGGTCGGCGGCGCGGCCGCTCAATGCCACGGTCACGCACCGGGTGCTCAGCTTTGTGGTGATGACGACCTGGAAAAAACAGCTGGTCATTGCCTGCCCGCCCTGCCTGGACCAACTCAACCACGACGCCATGAAGTCTTCCGCGCTGCTGGGGTGGTGGGGCTTTCCCTGGGGAGTGCCGCGCACCATTGACGCCCTGCTGTCGAACCAGAAAATGACCAGGGCCAACCATGCGCCCTATCCCAACGAAACCCTGCTGGCATTTGTGGCGGGCAACGTGGGCCGCATCGAAGCTGCTCGCGCCAACGCCCGCGACCTGCACGCCTTGCTCAAAGCCACGCTGCGGAGCTAAAATGCCCGGGGACGCGCCCAATGATTTTCAGTTGAATGACGCCCGAAACGCCAGCGGCGAGAGGCTGGTCTTGGTTTTGAACAGCTTGCTGAACGATTGCAGGTGCTCGAATCCCAGGCCGTAGGCGATTTCGCTCACGGTGAGGCTGGTGGTCGAGAGTTGTTCTTTGGCCTTGGCGATGAGCTGGGCGTGGATGTGCTGCTGGGTGTTCTGGCCGGTGAGGACGCGCAGCAGGTTGCTGAGGTACTTGGGCGACACGCGCAGGCGCTCGGCCACGTACTGCACGGTGGGCAGGCCGCGCTCCAGCAGGTCGGGGCTGTCGAAATAGGCGTGGAGCAGGGTTTCGAGGCGTTCAAGTACCTCGTGGTTGGCCTTTTCGCGGGTCAGGAACTGGCGGTCGTAGAACCGGTCGGCGTAGTGCAGCAGGCTTTCCAGCTGCGACACGATAATCCGCTTGCTAAACCGGTCGATGGTGGACGTGTATTCCCGCTCGATGGCGAAGACAAGGCTCAGGATGGCCGCCTCCTCCTTCGCCGACAGAAACAGCCCTTCCTTGAGCGAATAATCCCAGAAATCGTACTGCTTGATGGTTTTGGCCAGCGGCGTGTTCCACAGAAAATCGGGGTGGACGTACACTACCCACCCCGATTTTTCTACTGCCTGGGCCGGGTCGGCCACCGCCATGCTGAACACTTGGCCCGGCGCCATGAAGGACATGATGCCCTCGTTGAAGTCGAACGAGTGCTGCCCGTACTGCACGTGCACGTTGTGCATGCGCTTGATGGAAATCGAGTAGAAATCGAAGACCATGCTCATCGGCTCCGCGCCATCGCGGTGCGGCACGGTGCTCACGTCCACCACGCTCAGCAGCGGATGCTGGGGCTTGGGCAGCTGCGCAAACGCATGAAACTCGCTAATGGTGGTGAAGCGCCGCATCGTTATTCGCCGCTGGGGTTGATTTCAAGCACCAGCTTGCCTTGTACGTGCCAGGTCTGGCTTTCGCGGTGGGCATCGGCCACCTGCGCCAGCGGGTACACCCGGCTGATGGTCACCTTCACCTGGTTGGTATCAATCAGCTGGCCGATTTCCTCGAGCCAGTCCCGCCGGGCCTGGTTGGGGGCCAACTCGCCGGTGGCCTGCTGGTCGGCCAGGGCCGCCTGCATGGCGTCATCGAAGGGAAAATCGACGTTCACACTCACGAAGATACCGCCGGCTTTCAGCACCCGCACGGCGTTCACGCGGGCGGCATTGTCGCGCAGGGGCGAGGCTTCGAGCACCACGTCAATGTCGCGCAGCAGGTTTTCTGCCGGCTGGGTGCGGTAGTCCAGCGCCTCATCGGCCCCGAGGCTTTTCACATAGCCCAGGTTGCCGGCCGAGGCGGTGCCGATGACGTAGGCGCCCCTGGCCTTGGCAAACTGCACGGCGAAACCGCCCACGCCGCCCGAAGCCCCCTGAATCAGGACGCGCTGGCCGGCCCGCAGCTGGCCGTGCCCAAACAGGCCGGTCCAGGCCGTGAGGGCGGCCAGCGGCACCCCCGCGGCCTCGGTGAAGCTCAGGCTGTGGGGCTTGGGGGCAAACTGGCTGGCTTTGGCCGCGCAATATTCGGCGTAGCTGCCATTGCCGGGGAAGTTGGGCACGCCGTACACAGCATCGCCTTTCCGGAACCCGGTTACCTGGCTGCCCAGCTCCTCCACCACGCCGGCCGCGTCCCAGCCCAGGGTCAGGGGCAGGGTGAGGTAGGCCCGCAGGGCGTCGTTGCCGCCTTCGCGCACCACCCAGTCCACGGGGTTCACGCCGCTGGCGTGTACTTTGACGAGGATTTCATCAACCGCCGGTACGGGGCGGGCTATTTCTTCGATTTGCAGGACCTCGGGCCCGCCAAATGCGTGAATTCTTACTGCTTTCATCGGGAAATACATTTGGTTAGTTGATAAGACAAAGGTCCCGGCTGGCGAGGCGGGGCGTTTAACCGAAATGCCTTTTGTTTCAATCGAAATGACGCGTGGTAATCCTTGGCTTTGCAGGGCTCACGCCCCGGCGGCCGGCCGCCAGTTGTGCGGCCGGTGGCGCATTTTTGGTTTCCAAAGGCTAATACCGGCTGCCTGGTGACCGGCCCGTTTGTGCCTGGCATTCATTCTTTAAACTGGTAACCCAAGTAAACCGGTAACCCAAGCAACTTCATTTCCCCATGAGCAAACCCCTGAGAATACTCGTTCTCTTCATTGGCTTGGGCGCAGCGGGCAGCCTGGCCGCGCACGGCCAGGGCCTGAGCAATGCCGCACAGGCACCAGCCCCCGGCACCGTCGCCCCGGCCGCCGACCCGGAAGCCGCCAAAAAAGCTACTGAATGGGTGGCCGCGCTCAACCTGCGCGATGCTCAAAAGGAAGCCGCCATACAGCAAGTCATTGCCACGCACCTCGCGGCCATTCGCGACTACCACAATACCCACCCCTACACCGAAACGCCGGCCGGCATCAACCCCGCCACCGGCCGGCCGCTGAGCGTGATGGACCGGACGCTCATCACGGTGTCGGCCATGCCGAAAAGCATCCACGACAACCTGATGGCCGGCCTGCGCCAGCACCTCACGCCTGCGCAGGTAGAGGCTGTGCTCGACCAGTACACCATCGGCAAGGTGGCCTTCACGCTGAACGGCTACAAATCCATCGTGCCCGACCTGACCCCGACGGAGGAAGCGGTGATTGTGGCCAACCTGAAACAGGCCCGGGAGCAGGCCGTCGATTTCAAAAGCATGAAGGAAATATCGGCCGTTTTTGAAATCTACAAAACCAAAAACGAGGACTACCTGAACACCCACGGCCGCAGCTGGCGCGAGCTGTTCAAGGCCTACGTAGATGCCGCCAACGCCAAAAAAGCCGCCGACAAAGCCCGGGCAGCCACCGCCCCTGGTTCCTCGCCGAAGTAGCACCAGCCCGGCCTTGGCGCCGCCAACGCCGTATGAATGAGGCACCACTCCAACCGGCTGCCAGCGGCCTGCGCCAGCGCAGGCCGCTGCCGCCGGTTCTTTTTGCCCATGCCCTATTACACCATTGCGCTGCTGCTGCTGGGAATTGCCATTCTGGGCGTGGCCTGGCTGCCGTCGCTGCTGGAGAAGTACCCGCTTTCCTATCCCATTCTCTACATCTTGCTGGGGCTGGGCGTGTGCAGCCTGCCGCTGCACCTGCCCGCGGCCGACCCGCTGGCGCATCCTGCCTTCGTGAAGCACCTCTCGGAGCTGTGCGTGATTGTGGCCCTCACGGGCACGGGGCTGAAGATTGACCGGCCGTTTTCCTTGCGGGCCTGGCGCTCGCCGCTGCTGCTGGTGCTCGTGCTCATGGTGTTCACCATTGGCGGGCTGGCGCTGGCGGGGCGCTGGCTGCTGGGGCTGGCCCCGGCCTCGGCCCTGCTGCTGGCCGCCGCCCTGGCCCCCACCGACCCCGTGCTGGCCGGTGACGTGCAGGTGGGCGACCCCGGCGAGGGCCGCGAAGACAACGTGCGCTTCGCCCTCACCGGCGAGGCAGGGCTGAACGACGGCCTGGCGTTTCCCTTCGTGTACCTGGCCCTGGCGCTGCTGCCCACGGCCGTGCCGCTGAGCGAGCGGCTGCTGCATTGGCTGTGGCTGGATGTGGGCTACCGCATCGGGATGGGCGTGCTGCTGGGCTGGCTCTCGGGCCGAGTGCTGGCTTATTTGATTTTCAACCTGCCCAAGCGCGTCAGCATCAAAACCGAAGGCTACGGGTTTGTGGCGCTGGCCGTCACGCTCACGTCCTACGCCGTCACGGAACTGCTGCACGGCTACGGGTTTCTGGCCGTGTTCATTGCTGCCATCACCCTGCGCAGCCGCGAGCGCAAGCACGAGTACCACCGCCTCATGCACGCCTTCACCGACCAGATGGAGCGGCTTTTCATTGTGGTCATTTTGCTCTTACTGGGCGCCGCCATTGCCGATGGCCTGCTGCGCGCCCTCACCTGGCCGGGGGCGGCGCTGGGCGTGCTGCTGGTGCTGGTGCTGCGCCCGCTGGGCGGCATGCTCACGCTCATTCGCTCGCCGCGCATCAACCTGGCCGAGCGGGCCGTGATTTCCTTTTTCGGCATCCGGGGCATTGGCTCGGTGTTTTACGTGGCCTATGCATTGGGCGAAGCTGACTTCCCGCAGGCCCGCCAGATTTGGGCGGTGCTGGCCTTCACCATGCTGCTGTCCATCACGGTGCACGGCATGCTGGCTACGCCGGTGATGAACTGGCTCGACCGCCGCCACGGCCGCAAAACCCAGACGGAAATTACGGCGGCGGCGGCGGAGTAGGGGCATACACTCAACGACGGAATGCCCGCAGTAGGCGACGGAAGAGCCCGCTCCGTCGAAGTAGCCGCCGGGCCGCGCACCTCAACGGCCCCGGGCCGCGTTGGCAACAGCAAAGCCGGCCCCGCCGGCCCACTTCCACGTCTTGCCAAACCCGATGGATACTGCAGCAGAATGGATAGAAAACGGAACGGTGGCCGTGCCGTTTGCCCAGCCCCTGACCGAGGCCCCCACTTGGCGCACCCGCCTCGCGCAGTGGCAGGACGCCGCCCGCGACCCCGCCCTGAGCGTGCTGCTGGGCGTGCAGGTGCTGTTCATCTTCGTGGTGGGGCCGTTGGTGAGCACCGGCACGCTGCCGCGCTGGCAGCTGGAGTTTTTCCAGCTGCTGATGCCGCTGGTGTCGTTTTTCGTGCTGCCCCGCCACAGCAAGGTGCGTCCGCTTATCCTGCTCACGGCCGGGCCCATTCTGGCGCTGGAACTGGCGGAAAACGGCGTGTTTGCGGGCATGCTGCTTCGCATGTTCGTCACGGTGGCCATCACCGTGCTGGTGGCGCAGGCCGTGTTCCGGGCCGAAACCGTGACCACACACCAGCTGCTGGGCGCCGTGGTGGTGTACCTGAATCTGGCTCTGCTGTTCATGGGCATCTTCGCGGCCATCAAGCACGCCGTGCCGGGCGCCTTCCAAACCTTCACCCACCAGCCGCTGAAATCAGGCGAGCTGCTGTATTTCAGCATCACCACGCTCACCTCCACCGGCTACGGCGACCTGCTGCCCATTCACCCGCTGGCCCGCAGCATGGCCAACCTGGAGGCCGTGACGGGGCAGCTGTTTCTGGGTACTTTCCTGGCCCGGGTGGTTACGCTGCACGGGAAGAGCAGGACTTAGGTGCTTCGTTCTGGCGGGCGCCTCACCCCCTGACCCCCTCTCCTCAGGGAGAGGGGGCACCGGACATGCTTCGGGCCGCAATCGTCAGGCTCCCCTCTCCTTTGGGAGAGGGGCCGGGGGTGAGGCGCCACGTCAGGCGAAACCCCGCCCTACTCCTTCATCACCCGCCGCGTCTGCTGGTAGCCGGTGCCACGTAGCGTGAGCACATAAATGCCCGGCGCCAGGTGGGCGGTGTACTCGCGCAGCTGGCTTTGCAGCGCCTCGGGCGAGCCTTGCAGCGAGAGCAGGCGCGGGCCCTGCGGCAGCGAGAAATCGAGCGAGAGGCGGCCGGCGCGGGCGGGCACATCGGCCAGGGTGAACGGCACCGGTCCGGCCGCCGGGCTGGGGTAGATGAACAGGCGCGAGGTGGGCCGCGAGGTATTCGCGTTGGTCATGCCCGCAAAATTTACCCCAATGAGCACCGGGTCGTGGTCGGAGGACCGAAATGGAGTGAACAGGTTGGTATCGGCGCCGGCGTTGGAGTACTCCAGCACGCTGGGCTCGGCCGAGTTGATGTGCCACTTCTGCACGTCGATGAAGCCCACCAGATTGTTGGTAATCACGGCGTGGTCGAGCGAACCGGTGAGGCCGCGGTACACGTAGGAGGCGCTGGTAGGCGGCGTAGCCGGCACCAGCCCGGCGGCGCGCATCACGTCGATGGGGTCTTCCTCGTAGTTGGCGTTGTAGTCGCCGGCGCTCACCACGCGGGCGGCCCCGGCCGGTATCACCGTCTTGTTGATGAACTGCACCAGCGCAGCGGCCTGCAGCTTGCGGCGGGCGTTGGAGCCGCCCTGGCCGTCATTCTGGTCGGCGTCGGCGCCTTTGCCGCTGCCTTTGCTCTTAAAATGGTTGATGACAAAGCCCAGCGTATCGGGCCGCTCCTTGCGCTTGGTGACAAATATTTGGGCCAGCGGCGGGCGCTCAAATACGTCGGGCGCCGTGAACAGCAGCGGCGGCCCCAGCGGCGCCACCACGGCCGGCTTGTACAGAATGGCGCAGTGAATAAGGTCCGTATTGTTGGGCTGGTGGTTGGCGTCGCCATCGTTCACGAAGATGTAGGTGCCCGCGCCCATCACCTTGTTCAGTCCATCCACCAGGTCCTGAATGGCTGAGGTCGAGCCATTGCCGTCGTTCTCAATCTCCGTCAGGCCCACCACATCGGCATTCATCTGGCTGATGGCCATAATAATTTTGGCCCGCTGCCGGGCGAAGTCCTCCGGCGTTTTGGCCCCGCGCGGCGTGGGGAAGCCACCGCCCAGGCCGTCGCCATTAAAGTAGTTGAGCACGTTGAAGCTGGCCAGCTTCAAGTCGAGCTTGCTGAACACCGGCGGGCCCTTCGGGCGCGAGGTGCGCACCACCGGCGCGGCCTCGCCCGGCAGCGGCTGCACGCGCCACTTGCCGAACCCGTAGCCCATGATGCCGCGCAGTCCCAGCAAGGTGCTGCCCACGCGCACGGTACCGGTGTTGGGGTCGAGGTAGGGCGTGGGGGAAGGATTGTTGGCCGAGCTGCCGTCGTCGAGCACCAGCGACTTGTCGTCGTTGGCTTTCTGGTAGGCGTTCACGGCGGCCAGGTTGCTGGTGCCGCTGCTGTGGGTGCCGGTGGCGGGGTTGTCGTTGGGGTCGATGAACTGCGTGGGCTGGTAGGTGAGGCCCTGGGCCGAGAGCGTGAGCTCGCCGCGCTGCTTGAGGCTGTAGTTGTCGGTCACGGTCATGGGGCTTGAAAACTGCACCCGCATGCCCTCGTACCGCTCGGCGTTGGCGCTGGAAAACGCGGCGTTGTCGATGGTGATGAAGGCCGGCAGCGCATTGCCCGACGAGAGGACCGTGATATCGGGCGCGGTGAGCACGGCCTGGTTGAACGACGGCGCGCCCGCGTCCTCCCGCACCACGCCGCTGATGCGCACCTTATCGCCGATGCTTACCGTGGGGTTGGGGGCCACCACAAACAGCGCATCGGAAGTAGCCGGGTTGCCGTCGGCACTGGCCGTTTCGTCCTGCACATAGAAGCCGGCCGGGTTCAGGCCAGCGTACACGCCCGTCACCACCGCCTCGATGATGTAGAGGCCCGGTTTGGCAGCCGCGCCGCTGCCCTGAATGGAGCCGATAGTGGTAGCACCGGCCCCGCCGGCGCTCAACATAAAACCAGCTGAAAGGAAGAGCTTAGTAAGCATTAAACCAGAAAAAGATAGAATGGAAAGGGCGCTAAAGATAGGTTTTCCGGCGCTTAAGTGACGGAAACCCCCTGGAACGGCGCCGGCCCACTAGGCCGTGCTACCCCGGCTGCTGCGCCAGCCACGCGGTGGCCTGGGCTTCCGTGTCGAAGGTGCGGTACGTGAGCGGCAGGCCCTGCACGTTGGTGGTCACGAAGGCCGTGGCCAGGCGCACCAGCACGTGCGGCGACACCACCACGGCGCCGAAACGGTAACCGCCTTCGGTCACGGCCCGCGCCAGCCAGTTTTGGGCCACCCACTGCTGCTCGGCCGGGGTGAAGGGCGTCATCTGCGCCTGATTGACCAGAATGCGGCTCCAGCGGCGCTGCTCCAGGCCGCGCAGCATAGCGTTGAACAAGGCTTGCGTATCGGCTAGGGTGCGGGGCTGGCTGCTCCAGGTAGTGCGCAGAAAACCAGCCGAATCAGCTGTCAGACGGCCCGCATTATTCTCAAAAAGCAGCTCGGGCCCGGGTCGGTTCATCGGCGCAAAGGTACCGCCGGGCCCGTGTTCTGCCCGCCTGTATTTGCCGCTGGCCGGGCCCAACCGCACCGCCCGGGCCCCAAAAGCCGTATACTGCGGCCTATGATTCCGCTGATAACCCAAACGCCCCGCCTCACCATTCTGGCCGCCAGCCGCGCGCTGCTCACGGCCGAGCTGCACAAGCCCCAGTACTTCCCGGTGCTGCTGGGCGCCGCCTTGCCCACCGACTGGCCCCCTGCCGGCCCCGACCGCGCCGCCTTGGAACTCTCCCTCGAAAAGCTCACCGAGGGCGGGCGCCACGCCGCCGGCTGGTACGGATGGTACGCTCTGCGCAAAGCCGAGGGCGACACGCCCCGCACCCTGGTGGGTAGCGCGGGCTTCATGGGCCCGCCCGACGCGGCCGGCACCGCCGAAATCGACTTCGCCATCGCGGCCGACTGGCGCCGGCAGGGCCTGGGCACCGAGCTGGTGGCCGGCCTGGTGGCCCACGCCGCCGACACCGGCCTGGTGCGCCGCCTGGTGGCCCACCCCGCGGCCGACAACCCCGGCGCGCTGGAGGTGTTGCGGCGCACTGGCTTCGAGCCGGCCGGCACCGCCGACGACGGCCGCCTGCGTTTCGAGCGGGCCGTGGAACCGGCGGTAGTGGCGGCCTGAGGTTTTTGCGAAACGGGGGCGGGAAGGCGGCGGGCCGTGGCCTACATTTGCCGCATCCCTCCCCATGCCTTGCCGCTCCATGAAAAACGCCCTGCTGAAATACGGTTCTTTCGCCCTTCTCCTCGCCCCGCTGGGCTGCCAAACCAGCGCCCCCGCCGCCACGCAAGCCACCACGGCCGACGCCTGGACGCCGAAAAAGGCCGACAAGTGGTTTCGGAGCCGCGTGTGGGCCAACGGGCTGAAGCTGAACGTGCAGGAGTCGGTGGACAAGGTGGAGTTTGCCAGGCAGTACACGGCCAATAAGGCGGCCTGGGATAAGGCCTTTGCCTACTTCCGCGACACCAACCTGGAGCAGCTGGCCGTGGGCAAATACCCCATCGACGGCGACAACGTGTTTGCCGCCGTGACCGACAACCCCACCAAGGAATACGCCAACACCAACTGGGAGTCGCACCGCAAGTACATCGACATGCAGTACGTGGTGCGCGGCGCCGAAAAAATCGGGCAGGTCCCCTTGGCATCGGCCACCGTCACCAAGCCCTACGACGAAGCCCGCGACGCCGCCAACTACAGCGCCGAAGGCCCCCTCTACGAAGCCAAGCCCGGCACCATCTACATCTTCTTCCCGCAGGACGTGCACCGGCCCAACATCAAAGTCGAGGGCATCGACAAGGACAAGAAACTGGTGGTGAAGGTGCGCGTGGCGCAGTAAGCCCGCCTGGCAGCCAAACCGGCACCGGGACCGTAGAAGGCCGAAGAATTCTTTCTTCCACCTCACTTCCGCTGTGCTATGTCTAAACTGCTGTTTCTCGTATTCCTGTTTGTATCGGCCGGGCTGGGCTTGCCCGCGGCCGCGCAAACCGGCACTTCAGACGTGCCGCCCCGGCCCAACCCGTTTCATTTCGTGAACGACGAAGCCAACCTGATGGCGCCCGCCGACGCCAAGAAGCTGGACAACGGCCTGCGCCGCTACGCCGACAACAACGGCACCCAGATTGTGGTCGTGACCGTGCCCTCGCTGGGCGGCCGCGACGTGGCTGCCTACGGCAAGGCCATTGGCACGGCCTGGGGCGTGGGCCAGAAGGATAAAAACAACGGCGTAGTGGTGCTTGTGAGCGCCCAGGACCGCAAGCTCAGCATCCAGCCGGGCAGCGGCCTGCAGGGCGTTATCACACCGGCCGTTACGCAGCAGGTGATTGGCCAGATGGGCCCCAGCTTCAAGCAGGGCAACTATTTCGCCGGCCTCCGCACCGGCCTCAACACCCTGATGGCCGCCGCCGACCCTAAGACCGCGCAGTCGCAGCAAGCCGGCAGCACAGCCGCTGGCACCGGCGCTGCCAGCACTGCCACTCCCGAATCGAACCTGGACCAGCAAACCACCACCTCGACTACCACGACCAACGACCCCATCATGGCGCCGCCCCCGGCCGAGCCCGCGCCGTCGGGCCCCGGCATGGGCACGCTGCTCATTGGCGCTTTGGTGATTGGCGGCATCCTGTGGTTCGTCATCAAGATGTTCCGTGGCCGAAGCGCCGCCAACAATCAGGCGGTCAATGGCCCGTTTAACAACACGCCCGGCGGCACCCCCAATTTCCTGCCCAATCGGCCCAACGGCCCCGGCGGCGGCTACGGCCAGGCCCCCGGCAACTACGGCCAGGCGCCCGCCTCGGGCGGCGGCATGGGCGTGGGCGGCATGCTGGCCACGGGCGCAGCCGCGGCGGCCGGTGCCTACCTCGGCAACCGCATGGCTTCGGGCCACGACACGTCGGGCAACAACTACGCGAACGACGGCAACAACTCAACCTTTAACACCGGAGCCGGCGCTGCGGCCGGCGCCGCTGGTGCTGGCACGGGCGCAGCCAGCGACTACTTCTCGGGCCGCGACGGCGGCACGGCCGATAACGCGGGCACCGACTATTTCTCCGATGCCAACACGGCCTCCGACAATTCGTCGGACTACTTCTCATCAGACGACAATTCCTCTTACGACGACACCTCTTCCGGCGACACGGGCGGCGGCGGCTTCGACAGCGGCAGCGACAACAGCGGCTCCTGGTAGCTGCGCCAGCGTACGGAAACGCTGACCGAAACGGGCTCCAACGCATTACGCGTTGGAGCCCGTTGTGCTTCCGGCCCTGGCCGGAGGCGCAGAAATCGGCCCTGGGCTTGGTTTAAAACGCTCTATCTTTCGCCCTCACTTCACAGCTAACCCAACAAGCCAATGCTGCAAGGACTGCGCACCGTGGTGTATCCGGTGGGAGATTTGGCCAAGGCCACGGCCTGGTACCGCACCGCCCTGGAACAGGCGCCCTACTTCGAAGAGCCGTTTTATGTCGGTTTCAACGTGGGCGGCTACGAGCTGGGCCTGATACCGCAAAACACCGCCGCCGGGCAGGCCGGCCCCACGGCCTACTGGGGCGTGCCCGATGCCGCCGCGGCCTACGCCCGCCTGCTGGAGCTGGGCGCGCATCCCAGCGAAGCCGTGCAGGACGTGGGTGGCGGCATCCTGCTCGGAGCCGTGCTCGACCCGTTTGGCAACCTGCTCGGCGTTATTCAAAACCCGCATTTTGCCCTGCCCGCTTACGCTTAAAGGGAGTAAAGAAGGTAAGAAACTGTCATGTCGAGCGCAGCCGAGACATCTCGCGTGCCGAAATAATCAAAATCGACCGACGATTTAATTTGCTATTGCACGCGAGATGTCTCGGCAAGCTTGACAGGACGGCCTGAATAATTTCCTCAATCCACTGATACGATGATTCCTAGTGTTTCCGTCCCGTCGGCCGTGCCTGTCCTCGAAACCAGCCGCCTGCGCCTGCGCGGCTTCCGCGCCGATGACTTCGACGCTTGGTTTGCCATGAGCCGCAGCATCGACTACCACCGCTACTTCACCCCCGAGCCTATGCCCGCCGAGGAGGTGTGGAAATTGCTGTTGCGCAGCGCCGGCCACTGGGCCGTGATGGGCTACGGCTTCTGGGCCGTGGAGGAAAAGGCCAGCGGCCGCTTCGTGGGGGGCATCGGCTTTCTCAACCTGAAGCGCGACATCGACCCGCCGCTGGGCGAAGCGCCCGAAATGGGCTGGGTGCTCGACCCCGCCATCCACGGCCAGGGCTACGCCAGCGAGGGGGTGGCGGCGGCCCTGGAATGGGCCGCCAGCTACTTCGGGCCGGAGCGCATGGTCTGCATCATCCACCCCGACAACGTGCCTTCGCTACGCGTGGCGGCCAGGTTCGGCTTTCACGAATACGCCCGCGCTACCTACCACGGCGCGCCCATTGTGCTGCTGGAGCGGCCCGCTCAGCCGGCCTGAGCCTGCGCCCGGCGGTGGGCCCGCAATAGCCGCACAATGGCGTAGATGCCCGGCAGCATGGGCAGCGCCGCCGTCCACATGCCGGCAAAATAGTAGTGCCCGGTGGTGCCGACATAGTAGTTGGGCATGTTGGCCACGAAGCGTCCGTTGCTCACCACCGCCGAAATCGCGCGGGCCAGCCCGGGCTGAATGGCCGGGCGCAGGGCCGGAAAAATGAAGTGCGTGAACTCGGCCACGCCCGGCCCGATGAAAATAAACCAAGCCATAAATCCGGCCAACGGCACGCGGTAGTACAGCCCCAGCGCCGTGAGGGTGTAGAGGATAGGACCAAAAAAGGCGAACACCAGCAGGAAGCCCCGCTCCGTCCAGCTGATGTCGAACAGCCGGCTCATGGCCGGCCCGAAGCCGGTGAGGTATTCCTCCACCATATGCACTTCCAGGGCCGCCACCGTGAGCAGAAACAGCGGCAGGATGAGGGCCGGGTCGGTGGGCCGGGCCAGGTTGGTGCGGCGCCACAGCAGCAGCGCCACCGTGCCCGAGCCGCCCACAATGAGCACCGGCGGCAGGCCAATGTTGCGGTAGCCGGCCACCATGGCCACCACCAGAAAAACCAGCGCCCCGCCAAAGCTGAGGCGTTGGGTGAGTTTGCTTGGAACTGTCATAAAGGGAAAATTTAAACTAACCAGTTGGTTAATGAGTGGATAAAAAAAACTCACAGCTGCTCCAGCAGCAGCTGCGTGATGTGGGCCGCACGCTCGCCCAGAAAGCGGCGGTACTGCGCCTCGCTCTGGTGCAGGAGGCGGCTGAGCAGGGGCTGGGCCAGCACGGGGTACACGCACAGGGCCACCATGTTGGCAAAAAAATGCTCGGCCGCGTGGGGCGCCTGATACCGCGCATTAGCGGCGGCCAACTGCTGCCGAAAGGCGTCCAGATTAACCAGGCGGCTGTCGCCGAACTGCTTGCTGAGGCGCTCGGGGTGCTGTTGCAGCTCGTGCACGATGAAGGCGGCGAGGCCCGGCGTTTCGGCCAGCGCCGTGGTGGTGTAGGCCACGTACTGCTCAATCTTGGCCGGAAGCGCGGCCTCGCCGTTGAGCACCTGCCCGATACCGCCCAGAAACTGCCCCAGCGCCTGCTGAAACACGGTATCGAACAGCTGCTCCTTGCTCTTGAAGTAGTAGTGCAGCATGGCCTTGTTGATGCCGGCCAGGTCGGCAATTTCCTGCATACGGGCCCCACTAAGGCCTTTTTGGTAGAAGACCGTGCCGGCTACCGCCAGGATTCGGTCGCGGGTAGAAGCGTCCAGGGATTTCATAAATTAACCAGTTGGTTAACTCAAAGGTAGTAGCTAAAGCGGCAGAAAACCAGAACGTCATGCTGAGCGCAGCCGAAGCATCTCTACAGCGCATGTAAATAAATGCTACTGCGGTAGAGATGCTTCGGCTGCGCTCAGCATGACGTGCCTGTTTGAGTAACACTAACGCTCTGCACCAACCGGCAATACCTTTGCCCCGCTTCACCATTTCCCCTTTCCGCCATGCCCCGCCCCTACATCCTCGCCGAAACCACCTGGAAAACCGTGCAGGAAAACGCCTATCAGGTCGTCGTGCTGCCCTGGGGCGCCACCGAGGCGCACAACTACCACCTGCCCTACGCCACCGACAACATTCAGTCGGACTACGTGGCGGCCGAAGCGGCGCGCAAAGCCTGGGAGCAGGGCGCCAAGGTGGTGGTGCTGCCCTGCATCCCGTTCGGCGTCAACACCGGTCAGCTCGACATTACCCTCGACATCAACATGAGCCCCAGCACCCAGCTGGCCCTGCTGCGCGACGTGGTGCAGGTGCTGGCCCGCCAGGGCATTCCCAAGTTCGTCATCCTGAACGGCCACGGCGGCAACGACTTCCGCCAGATTCTGCGCGAGCTGCAGGCCGAATTCCCCACAGTGTTCCTGAGCACGCTCAACTGGTTTAAAGCGGCCGACCGCAACCAGTATTTCAGTGCCCCCGGCGACCACGCCGACGAGCTGGAAACCAGTGCCATGTTGCACATTGTGCCCGCGCTGGTGAGCCCGCTCAGCGAAGCCGGCGACGGCGCCGCCAGGCAGTTCCGCATCGCCGCCCTGCGCCAGGGCTGGGCCTGGGCCCAACGCGAGTGGAGCAAGGTATCGGCCGATACCGGCGTGGGCAACCCCGCCGCTGCCACGGCCGAAAAAGGCGCTGCCTTCCTGGAAGCCTGCACCACCAACATCGGCCAATTCCTGGTCGAGCTGGCCGCCGCCGACCCGCAGGATTTGTACGAATAAGATTTTAGTTGGCAGTTGTTCGTTGTCAGTTGTCAGGCCCTGGCAACGGCTGCTTAAACTAACAATTGACAACAAGCAACTTACAACTGAAACATGCCCTCCCAATTCGATAGTGTGATTTTTGACCTCGACGGCACCCTCTGGGATGCTTCTGCGGCCATTACCAAAGCCTTCCAGGCTGCTAAAAGCAGCGTCGATTACATCGAGAATGACGTGACCCTGGCCCAGGTACAGGCCGTGACGGGCCAGCCCTACACCGTGGTGTACGAGCGGCTTTTCCCGAAGATGCCGGCCGATAAGCTCGACGAGTACCGCGCCCTCTGCGCCCGGCACGAGCTGAGCGCGGCCGAGGAGCACGGCGGCGCGCCCTACCCCGGCCTGGAGGATGCCCTCAGCTACCTGCGCGGCCAGGGCTACCGGCTGTTCATCGTCAGCAACTGCCAGCTGGGCTACGTGGAGGCCTTCTTCAAGCACAGCGGACTGGGCCATTTCTTCGAGGGCCACCAGTGCTTCGGCACCAAGTTGCTGCCGAAGGCCGACAACATCCGCGAAATAGTGGCCCAATACGGCCTGCAGGCGCCCGTGTACGTGGGCGATACGCCCGGCGACCTGGCGGCCAGCCAGGGCGCGGGCGTGCCGTTCATCTTCGCCACCTACGGCTTCGGGACGCTGACGGAAGCCGAAGCACCGGTGCGCATCGACCAGCCCACCGATTTGGCGCGTGTGCTTCGAAAATAGGCGCTGCGTGCTGGCGGGATTTGGTGGGCCGTGTAGCAAATGCTTAGTTTTGGAGGAATGAAATTCCCGGTCTTTCCCCGCATCACCGTTCATCCCGCCATCTGCAACGGGCAGCCCACCGTGCGCGGCCTGCGCTTCCCTGTGTGGCAGGTGCTGGATTGGTTGGCCGCGGGCACCACCGAAGCCGAAATTCTGACGCAACACCCCGAACTGGAGCCGGAAGATTTGCGGGCCTGCCTGGCCTTTGCCGCTGAGCGCCTCAAGCCCCTCGAACGCGCCTCGTATAGCCCTGAGGATGAAAGCTCCGAGGAGTGGATACTGAACCGGCAAAGTCAGTGGCTGGCCGAGCAGGAGTTCCTGAAGCAGCTATGGGAGCGCAGCCCTGTGCCGGCCAACACCGGTACCGCCCCGCGCCAGCCGGGCCAGCCAAAGCCCGCGGCGCCCAAAAAATGAGTCGTCAGGAAGCTGGAATAGATGCGTAGATTTGGGCACCGAGCCGTCTGCCCTTGATGGACGCCGGAATGCTTTCTGCCATGTACCAGGAACTCGCTTCCACCGCTTTTCTGCAGGTCGTTTACCGGCCCGACTCGTGCCTGCTCATTGGCCGCTGGCTCTGCTCCATCACCGACGAGCAGCTGTGCGAGGGCTACGAAACCATGCGCCTCGCCGCTCAGGAGCACGACTGCCGCCACTGGCTGATGGACGCCCGTCGCCGCACCGACCGCAGCCGCAACGGCCCCGAATGGGTGATAACCAGCTTTCTGCCCCGGGTGCAGAAGGAAATGGGCGGCAAACTCTACGTGGCTTTCTTGGTGTTGCCCAATCACTTGGCTGAACTCGACGAAGACCCCAGCGTGCCCAAAAAAGCCCATGGCGCCTCGGCGCCTTTCCAATACGCCCGCTTCATCGATGAAGGCGCCGCCAACGCCTGGCTCGACCAGAAGCGGCGCGGGAAGTAGGCGGGGTGGTTGCTTTGCGGGAGCAGGCCATAAACATAAAAAAGAACGGTCATGCTGAGCGCAGCCGAAGCGTCTCTACCGCTTCAGCGCAGCCAATTGAATTACCGCTGCGGTAGAGATGCTTCGGCGGCGCTCAGCATGACCGTTCTATAGATTTCGAACCGCCCTCACCGCTGGCTTTCCTGCGTTTGCATGGGCGTGGCCATTTCCACGTTCGAGGCATTGGGGAAAGCCAGGAAATGCGACACGCGCGGCACCTCCGGCCCGCTGTGGAAACTGAGCACCTGAGCCTCCACCACCTGGTCTTCTTTGGTGAAGCGGTGGTGCTGGCGCTGGTGCTCGCCCCAGGTGGCTACGTAGTAGAACTCGGTGAGGCGGGTGGGGTGCGCCACGTCGGCAAACATGCCGGCGCGCAGAGCGCCGTCGCGCAGGCGCAAGCGCTTGAGCTGCTCGGCCGCCGCGCGGAAGGCGGGCCAGTCGGCCGGCTCCACATGGTACTCAATCATGACCACGACGGGGCCGTCGTCAGGGTCGATTTCGCCTTCGGTTTCGGGGTCGGGCCAGTGCTCGGCGGGGGCCAGGTCCAGCCCTTCGGCCGGACGCATGGGGAAGGGCAAGGCCAGCAGCGTGCTCACCAGCATCCAGCCGGCGGCAATCAGCAGCGAGGTTTCGAGGCTGAGGTGGTCGGCCAGCTCGCCCCAGGCTAGGCTGCCCAGCGACATCCCCGCCTGAAACACCAGCATGTACACGCTGATGACGCGCGCCTGCACCCACTTGGGCACGTTTAGCTGCACGGTGGTGCTGAAGCTGGTCATCACCATCAGCCAGGCAATGCCCGAGAAGAACATCACGGCGTAGAGCAGGTAAATCTGCGAGACGAGGGCCAGCGCCACGTTGGTGCCCGCAAACATGAGCACGCCCAGCAGCACGCGCTGGTTGAAGCTCAGCCGCGATCCCGCCCGGCCCATCAGGAACGCGCCCGTGACGGCGCCCGCGCCCAGCCACGAGAGCATTACGCCGTAGTGCCCCGAGCTCAGGTGCAGCCGCCGGGCAATGACCACCGACACCAGCGCCCACATGGCCGTGGCGCCAAACGAAAACGCGAACGTGCGCACCAGCACCCCGTAAATGGCCGGCGAATACTGCACGTAGCGCAGCCCGGCCCGCAGCGCGCCGGTGAAGTTTTCGGCCGGCCCGCTGCTCACTTCCTGCTCACGCTTCCAGAAATACACCACCGCCCAGGTGCCCAGAAACGACACCCCGTTGAGCACAAACACCCAGCCAGCCGAGTAATAGGCAATGATGACGCCGCCAATGGCCGGCCCGATGGCCCGGGCAATGTTGTTGCTCACGCCGTTGAGGGTGATGGCGAACGGCAGCACCGGCCGCGGCACCAGCTCCGTGGTCACGGCCTGCCAGATGGGCGAGTTCAGGGCCGCGCCCATGCCCAATAAGAAGGTGAACCCCAGCACGCCCAGCGCCGACACGTTGTCCATCAGCGTGAGCACGCCCAGCACCGTGGCCACCACCGCCATGAACCCCTGCGTGAACAGCAGCAGCCGGCGCCGGTCCACGAGGTCGGCCATGGCGCCGGCGGGCATGCTGAGCAGGAACGCCGGTAAGCTGGTGGCGGCCTGCATCATAGCCACTAGCAGGGCCGAGGTAGTGAGGGTGGTGACGAGCCACACGCCGGCCACGTTCTGCATCCAAGTGCCCACGTTGCTCACCAGGCCCGCAATCCAGATGGCCCGGAAAATGGCGATGGTAAACGGCGTGAGCATGGTGGCCCTGGGGGCCGGGGCGGTGGTAGGCGTCATCGAAAAGCAGTAGGAGTCCGCTGGGTATAACAAGCCAGCGGGCGGAATGGCTTGGCTTCCTACGGTTTTCGGGGATGGGCTGTTAAAAGGACGAAAGAAATAGAATAAAAAAAGCCCGTCATGCTGAGCGCAGCCGAAGCATCTCTACCGCAGCAGTAAATTGATTACTTGTACGGTAGAGATGCTTCGGCTGCGCTCAGCATGACGGGCTTTATCTGTCCGCTGGATTATTTACCGCTTCTGCGACGACTCGCGCACCAGCAGCTTGGGCTTGAGCACGATGGGCTTGGGCGGCGCCTGGCGGTTGGGGCCGCCTTTGAGCATCTTTTGCAGCAGCTGCACCGCTGTTTTGCCCATTTGCTCGCAGCGCTGGTCCACGCTGCTGAGCATGGGCTCGGTGAGCAGCGTGAACATCTCATTGCTGAAACCCACCACGGCCACGTCTTTGGGCACACGCAGGCGCGCGCTCTTCACCGCCTGAATGGCGCCGATAGCGGCCAGGTCGTTGCTCGAAAACACGCCGTCCGGGCGCTGGGGCAGCTTCAGGAGCTGGCGCATGGCCTGGGTGCCGCCCTTCTGGTTCATCTCGCAGAACACAATCAACTCTTCGTCCACAGGCAGGCCGTGGGCCGTGAGGGCATCGCGGTAGCCCTGGTGGCGGTTTTTGTGAATGCTCAGGTGCAGCGGGCCGCTGAAGTGGGCAATGCGGGTGCAGCCCTGCTCGATGAGGTGGGTCACCACCTGGTAGGCGCCCTGGTAGTCGTCAATGACCACGGCGCTCACGTTGCTGCCGCTGAAATCTTCCACGGCGCGGTCGAAAAATACCAGCGGAATATTCTGCTGGCGCACCGCCTCGAAGTGGCCGAAGCTCTGCGTGGTGTTGGCCAACGACACGAGGATGCCTTCGACCTGCGAGTTCATCAGCAGGTCGATGTTTTTCTGTTCCTGGCGGGCGTCTTCGTTCGACTGGCAAATCATCACGTTGTAGCCCAGCTTGGCCGCTTCGGTGGCAATGCCGTGGACGACCTGCGGGAAAAAGTGGCCCGTGATGTGCGGCACCAGCACCCCCAGCGTGTTGCTACGGCCGCGGCGCAGGGCGGCGGCCAGTTGGTTGGGCTGGTAGTGCAGCTCTTCGGCCAGCTGGCGCACGCGGGCCTTGGTGGCTTCGCTCACGTCGTCGTGGTCGCTCAGCGCCCGCGAAATGGTGGAGGGGGAAAGTCCCAGCGTCTTGGCCAGGTCAGTGATAGAGGCGCGCCGATTGGCCATCTGTTCGTTGTAGCAAGGTGAAAAAATACCCGTGCCGTGGCTTGTGCTACTGTTCACGGGCCCCAGCGCAACGTTCCGAAACGGCCCGTTGCGTGGTGCTGACAATTTACCGAAAGCAGGCCGCGGCCCGGACATGAAGCCGCCACTTTCGGGCATAGATGGGAATTCTTCCGCAATCTACTAGCCACAAACGAAACCGGAAGTTTAGGGATGGGTTTTGGCGGGGGGTAGAAGGGCGCGGCAAGCGTTTAATGAAACGTCATGCAGCGCGTAGCGAAGCATCTTTACCGTAGCAGTAAATCCTTTTGAATGGATTGCGTTACGCGGTAAAGATGCTTCGCCGCGCGCTGCATGACGCCATGAAAACCCGTAATGCCCTACTTACTCCACCACCAGCCCAAACTTGGCCACCACGCCCAGCAGGCCGTGCAACGTGAACTTGGCGCCCAGTAGCGGGTTGATTTCGGGGTCGATGATGAAGCCGGTGGCGGTGGTGAAGTCGGCGCCCGGCAGGCGGGTGTTCTGAAACACCGCGCCGGCCAGCGCGCAGTCCTGGAACACGGCATTGCTCAGGTCGGCGTCGGCGAAATCGGCTTCCTCCAGCCCGCAGCCCATAAAGCGGGTGGCGGCCATGCTGCGCCCCGCAAATGAGGCGTAGCGCAACTGGCATTGGTCGAAATGCACGCCAAATAGCATGTCGCGGCAGGCCGTGAACTGCAGGCCCAACAGCTTGCACTCATCAAACGCCACGTTTTGCAGCGCCGTGCCCGCCAGCTTGGCCGAGGAAAGGTTGCAGCGCTCAAACCGGCATTCGCTGAAGCGCAGCCCGCTCAAATCGGCCCCGCCAAAATCGCAGTTGATGAAGTGGTATTCGTCGAATTCGGTGTGGCCCAGCAGGTGGCGGGCATCCCAGCCCGTAGCCACGTTTTCATCGGGAAATCGGTCGGGCTTGCGCAGGGCAGGGGCGGGCTTGCGGCGGGCTGGTTTCATGGCGGAGAGGTGTGCCACCACAAAGAACGTCATGCTTCGGCTGCGCTCAGCATGACGTTCTTTTTATTCTAAATAGCGCCTACTCCTTCACCACCCGCTGCACCTCGCTCAGCCCTTCGCCGCGCAGCCGCACCAGATAAGCCCCCGGCGTGAGCGCCGCCGTGCGCCGCGCCAGCTCGGCCTGCACCTCGGTGGCCGTGCCGCGCAACGCCAGCACCGGCTGGCCCAGGGCCGACAGCACCTCCAGCGTCAGGGGCCGCGCGTCGGGGTTGGCGATGCGGATGTTGAAGGCGCCCGGCGCGGGGTTGGGGAAAATTTGCAGGCGCGCGGTGGCGGCTTTGGGCGCCAGCGCCGCGGTTACGGTGCTGCGGAAATTCAGTCCGATGAGCACCGGGTCGTGGTCGGAGGAGCGGAAGGGGCTGGTGATGTCGGTGGCGGCGCCGGCCACGTCGTATTCCAGAAATTCGGGCTCGGCGGCGTTGATGTGCCACTTTTCCACAGCCGCGTGGCCCACCAGGTTGGGCGTGAGCACGGCGTGGTCGAGCGAGCCGCTGAGGCCGCTGAAGAGGTAGGAGGCGCTGGCGGCCGGGCTGCCCAGCACGAAGCCCGCCGCCCGCAGCACGTCCATCGGGTCTTCCTCGTAGTTGGCGTTGTAGTCGCCCACGCTCACCACGTAGCGGGTGCCGGCGGGCTTCACCACGGCGTTGATGAACTGCACGAGGGCCGCGGCCTGCTGCTTGCGGCGCAGGTTGCTGGCACCCTGGCCGTCCTGCTGGTCGGCGTTGGCGCCGCTGCCGCTGGCTTTCGATTTAAAGTGATTTACCACGATGGCAAAGGTGTCGCGGGTAGCCGTGGGGCGGTTGGTGGTGAAGAGTTGGGCAATGGGCGGGCGCTCAAACACGCCGATGGTGGTGCACAGCAGGAAGTTGCCGTAGGGCGTCACCGCCGCCGGCTTGTAGATGATGGCGCAGTGAATCAGGTCGGTGTTGTTGGGCTGGGTGTAGAGGCCGCCGTCGTCGATGAAGGCGTAGGTGCCCGCGCCCTGGGCCTGGTTCAGGCCGTTCACGAGGTCCTGCACGGCCGAAATGGCCCGGGTGCCGTCGTTTTCCACTTCCATCAGGCCAAATACGTCGGCATTTATCTGGGTGAGGGCAGCGAGGATTTTGCTGCGCTGGCGCTGAAAATCGGCCAGCGTGAGAGCCCCGCGCGAAGTAGGAAAGCCGCCGCCCGCGCCATCGCCGTTGAAGAAGTTAAGCACGTTCATGCTGGCCAGCTTCACGTCGATGTTGCTGAAAGTAGGCACCGGCGGGCGCACGGTCGTTACCTGCGGCGCATCGGCGCCGGCCAGCGGCTGGATGCGCCACTTGCTGCTGCCGTAGCCCATGATGCCGCGCAGTTGCGTCACGGTGCTGCCCACGCGTACAGTGCCGGTGGTGGCGTCGAGGTAGGGGATGGGCGTGGGGTTGGTGGCGGCGCGGCCGTCGTCGAGCACCAACGATTTGGCTACGTTGGCGGCCTGGTAGGCGTTCACGGCGGGCACGTTGGTGGTGCCGGTGCTGCTGGTGCCGCTGGCCGGGTCGTCGTTGGGGTCCACGAACTGCGTGGGCTGATACACCAGGCCTTGGGTCGAAATGGTGAGCTCGCCGCGCGACTTCACGGCGGCCACGTCGGCCACCGTCACGGGCGCCGAAAACTGCACCCGCATGCCTTCGTATTGCTCGGCGTCGAGGCTCGAAAACATGGCATTATTAAGAATGGTGAAGGCCGGCTGTGCGCTGCTGGCCGCCACCACCGTGATGCTGGGGCTGGTGAGCACGGCCTGGTTGAACGAAGGCGTGCTGGCAATTTCCTGCACCGCGCCGGTGATGCGGAGCTTGCTGCCGACGGCCACCGTGGGGTTGGTTTGCACCACAAACAGGGCGTCGGAAGTGGTGGGGTCGCCGTCGGCGCCGGCCGCGTCGTTCTGCACGTAGAAGCCGGCCGGGCTCAGGCCCGCGTACACGCCCGTCACCACCGCCTCGATGGTGTAGGTGCCCGCCGTGGCCAGCGCGCCGCTGGTTTGGATGACGCCAATGGGCGTTACGGTGGCGGTTTGGGCCAATGCGGGGGCGGCCGCAACCGCCAGCAGTGCCGTGCCGGCCAGGAAAAAGGAGCGGGTAAAAACCTGCGTCATAAACGGAAAAATCAAAAGAGTCCCAAAGCGGGGCTGTAAATGTACTGGGGATTTGGCAGTTGGGGCCGTTGGTGAAAAAGGCTGTCGGTCAGGCATCGGATAAGCTCAACCACACCGCGATGCCCGGCAACTCGCAGGCGGCCCCGGCACGTAAGCCCGGTAGTTGCCTTCCAATTCACCTTGCCACCTTTCCGTTCAATGTTCCAGGAAACTTCCGCTGCCGCCCCCGAAACCACCGACCTCGAGCCGCGCCACGACGAGTCGCGCCGTCAGTTCATCAATCACGCCGGGCGCGGCCTGCTGGCCGTGGGCGTGGCTGGCGCATTGCCCCTCGCCGCCGCCAAAGCTGCCACCCCCGAAGCCCCCGTGCCACCTGCCACGGGTCCGCTCGACATCCAGCTGCCGCCCCTCGAAGCGCCCACCGACCCCAAAGGCGCCGACCCCCTCAACCCCGACGCCCCCGAGCGCCGCGTGGGCTACGCCCTGGTGGGCTTGGGCCACCTCACGCTGAATGAGATTTTGCCCGCCTTCGGCAAAAGCAAGCACGCCAAGCCGGTGGCCTTGGTGAGCGGCGACCCCGAGAAAATGCGCAAAGTGGCCCAGCAGTACGGCATCAAGCCCGGCAGCTGCTACTCCTACCAAACCTACGACCAGCTCAAGGATAACCCCGAAGTGGAGGTGATTTACATTGTGCTGCCCAACTCCATGCACCACGAATTCACCCTGCGCGGCGCCAAGGCCGGCAAGCACATTCTCTGTGAAAAGCCGATGGCGAACAGTTCGAAAGAGTGCGAGGAGATGATTGCGGCCTGCAAAAAAGCCGGCAAGAAGCTCATGATTGCCTACCGCATTCAGTACGAGCCGCTGAACCGCATGGCCCAAAAGGCGGTGCGCGACAAGACCTACGGCCGGACCAAGATGATTCAGATGATGAACACCCAGAACCAGGCCCACGACCAGCAATGGCGCCACAAAAAAGCCCTGGCCGGCGGCGGCTCCCTGCCCGATGTGGGCCTGTACTGCCTCAACACCACGCGCTTCCTGCTGGGCGAGGAGCCCACCGAAGTATCGGCCCAGATATACAGCACGCCGGGCGATGACCGGTTCAAGGAAATCGAAGAGAATGTGAGCTTTACGCTGCGGTTTCCCAGCGGTGTCATCTCGCAGTGCATGACGGGGTACGGCTCATTCAACAACAAGAGCTACACCGTGTATGCCGAAACCGGCAGCATCGAAATGGACCCGGCCTTCCCTTACCACGGGCTGCGGCAAGAGCGCACCCACGCCCCCGGCGGCAAACAAATGAAGGAGGTGCCCAACGACCCGCAGAAAGACCAGTTTGCCCTCGAAATGGACCACATGGCCGAGTGCGTGCGCCAAAATAAAACGCCCTACACGCCCGGCGAAGAAGGCCTGCAGGACCAGCGCATCATGGAAGCTATCTACCAGTCGGCCCGCGAAAACAAGCCGGTGAAACTGCCCGCCGTGGCCAAGCTCGACGCCTTCCGGGGCGAGGCGCCGAAGGAAGAAGAGGCGTAATCCTGCGAGTTTAACGTAGTACGTCATGTCGAGCTTGCCGAGACATCTCGCGTGGGATAGTAATCCAATCGATTGAATTACTATCCCACGCGAGATGTCTCGGCAAGCTCGACATGACGTTTTTATTTCCTACTTCCTCCAAATTCCCACCGCCCCATGCGCACCATCAAGCAGCAGCACCGCGCCATCAACGCGCCCATTGCCGACCTCGTGACTTACCGGGCGCTGCCCACGGCCTCGGTCGAGTACCTCGACCCGTTTCTGTTTCTCAACCACCACGGCCCGCAGGTGTACCGGCCCAACAACCAGGGCCTGCCCTTTGGCCCGCACCCGCACCGCGGCTTTGAGACGGTGACGTTTATTCTCGAAGGCGATATTTTGCACAAAGACACGGGCGGGCACGAGAGCGTGATTTCGGCCGGGGGCATTCAGTGGATGACGGCCGGCAGCGGGCTGATTCACGCCGAGGTGTCGTCGGAGGAATTTAAACGGACCGGTGGGCCGCTCGAAATCCTGCAGCTCTGGGTGAACCTGCCGGCCAGGGACAAGATGGTGGCGCCGCGCTACATTGGCCTGCAGCGCGACGAAATTCCGGCCGTAAACCTGGCCGGCGGCGTGGTGGTGCACGCCGTATCGGGCGAGTGGGCGGGTACAGCTGGGGCCGTGCAGCCGCTGGCCGACGTGGCCCTGGCCTGGCTGGAACTGCCGGCCGGCAGCCGCGCGGTGCTGCCCATTGCAGCAGCGCGCAACATTTTCTTCTACACCGTGCGCGGCACCTTGCGCGTGAACGGCGCCGAAACCAAGTCGCGCGAGCTTCTGGAGTTCAACCACGACGGCAACGAGTTGACCCTGGAAGCCCACGAGGCGGCCGTGGTGCTGCTGGGCCACGCCCTGCCGTTCAACGAACCCATGGTGTCGTATGGGCCGTTTGTGATGAACACGGAGGCCGAGATTCAGCAGGCCTACCGCGACTACCAGGCCGGCGCTTTCGGCGTTTGGAACGGCTGATTCGGCGAAAAGACAGGCCAAAAAATAACCTCAACTGGCATTTATTAGTTGAGGCCAGCAGCGGCAGCTAACGCAGAGGCGTGATGGCCGCCGTTTTGTTTGTTTAGCCGGTGCTGATGCCCCCTTTGTCCCGTTCCCTTTATTTCGAAAACAGCCACGGGCGCATCTGGGAAGAGCCGGAAGGCTACGTGCGGCTGGTGTACCACGCCGGCCCGCGCGAGGCTGTGCAGTTCCGGGCCCTGCTCACGCACGCCGCCCAGGCCCTGAGCCGCCACCGCTGGAGCCGCATGCTGGTCGACCAGCGCGACATGGCCCCCTTCAACCCCACCGAGCAGGACTGGATGACCAACGAGTGGCTGCCCCGCGCCGTGAACGAGCACGGCTACCGCCACGGCGCCATTCTGGTGGCGCACAACGTGTTCGCCCGCCTGGCCACCAACCAGTTTGTGATGGCCAGCCGCAACCTGCCCCACGTCTACCGCACGTTTGAGGCCGAGGCAGAAGCCACCAACTGGCTGAAGCAGGTGCCCGACGGGCGCTGAGTCAGCGGAGCCCTGCCCAAAATCGGTGCCCCAGCCGCTAAAGCAGGCCCGCCAGAATGTTGATAGTCAGGGCCACAATGGTGGTGTTGAAGGCAAAGGCCATAAGGCTGTGAAACAGCACCAGTTGCCGCATGCGCAGCGAGGTGATGGCAACATCGGCGGTTTGCGACGTCATGCCAATCACGAAGGAGAAGTAAGCAAAGTCCCAGTAGGAGGTTGGCTCGGCGCCGGTGAAAAGCAGGCCCGCATCGGGCGCGGTGTCCTTGCGCAGCGTGAAATAGGTGTGCGCGTAGTGCAGGGCAAACAGCGTGTGCATCAGGCACCAGGTGCTGCCAATGGCTACCACCGATACCGAGATGTTCTCCACCCGCTCTTCCAGCGCCATGGCCTGCATGTTGTGCAGCATCAGCACCACGGCCACGATGCTGATGGTGGTGCTCGTGAAGGTGGCCAGCAGCAGCAGCAGCCACGTTTTGTTGGGCTGCAGCGACTTGACGACGTGGGGCATGTCGGCCACGCGCGTATGGAAAATGGTCATCCAACTCAGCAGCAGAATGCTCAGCACGAAACCATCCCAGCCCATCATCAGCCGGGTGAGGGGCGAGAAATCGGGCGGAGCCAGCCGGTAGCCCAGGCCGCCGATGGCCAGGGCCAACAGCAGATGAATCAGGCGGGGCAGCAAGCCCGGCCGCAAAGGCGTCAGCGCCGAAAGTCGCGTCGAGAGGGCAGCGTCCATGGCATGCGAAACAATTGCGCGGTGGCCCAACCGGCCGCCGCGCCCCACACTAGCGCCGCACCAGCCGGCGGCCTATCAGCAGTTTCGAAACTTCCCTAATATACAACAATGCCGGGACGTTTGGGGCGTCCCGGCCTCCGGCAGTAGGCGACTGGCGCGGGCCTGGCTGGCTATTCCAGCAGAGAATCAGGGTGGGAAAAAGAACTAGCAGGCCAGACCAATTGCAAGGGCTGTGCGTAGTTTTGGGCGTACCCTTTCCCCGTTATCATGCGCAAAATCCTCTGCCTTGGGGCGCTGCTGACTGCCTCTATCCCCTCATTTGCTCAAACGGCCCGCCCGGCGGCCAGCGCCGCGGCGGTGCAATACGAACACTGCATCCTAGTGGTCACGGGCCGCGAGTACGACCATGCCGAACTGGAATATGGACAACATTTCAAAGACGGTTCGAAAGACGAAGCCATGGCCAAAACCGACCAGGTGGTGCGGAAACTCCGGTCGGCCGTGGCCGCGCTCAACTACCTGAGCAGCCAGGGGTGGGAATGTGTCGGCGTCAGCACCGCCTCGCCAAACACCTTTGACCAAACCGGGTACCTCATGCGGCGCGCCAAGTAGCGCGCCGTTTAGCCCACTTTCGCCTCGGCCACGGTATCCACCTGCCCGGCCAGCAGGTCCTCAAACGTCTGGCGCTTGCGGATGAGGCGCAGCTCACCACTTTCGTCGAGCAGCACTTCGGCCGGGCGGGTGCGCGAGTTGAAGCTGCTGCTCATCTCGAAGCCATAGGCGCCGGCGTTGTGGAAGGCCAGCAGGTCGTTTTCGTGAATTTCGGGCAGCAGCCGGTCCCAGGCAAAGGTGTCCGTCTCGCAGATGTTGCCCACCACGGTGTAGAGCCGCTCGGCGCCCTTGGGGTTGGTGAGGTTGCTGATGTGGTGGTAGCTGTCGTAGAACATGGGCCGAATCAGGTGGTTGAAGCCCGAGTTGACGCCCGCAAACACGGTGGCCGTGGTTTGCTTCACCACCGCCACGTTCACCAGCAGGTAGCCGCTTTCGCTCACCAAGTACTTGCCCGGCTCGAACCAGCACTCCAGCGCGCGGCCGTATTCTTTCTCGAACGACTTGAAGGCCGCCGCCACCTGCACGCCCAGCGCGTTCACGTCGGTTTCGGGGTCGCCGGGCTTATAGGGTACTTTAAAGCCCGAGCCCAAATCCAGAAACTCCAGGTCCGGGAAGCGCGTGGCCGCGTCGAAGAGGATTTCCAGCGCGCGCATGAACACGCCCACGTCCTTGATTTCGGAACCCGTGTGCATGTGCAGGCCGCGCACGTGCAGGCCGGTGCCCTTCACCACACGCTCCAGGTGGCGCATCTGGTGGATGCTGATGCCGAATTTGGAGTCAATGTGGCCGGTTTGAATCTTGTAGTTGCCGCCGGCTTCGATATGCGGGTTCAGGCGCACGCACACCGGGTAGGAGCCGCCAAATGTGGCGCCAAACCGCTCCAGCAAGGAAATATTGTCGATGTTGAGGTTAACGCCCAGGTTCTTGGCTTCCACCAGCTCCTCAAACGTCACCGAGTTGGGCGTGAACAAAATATCATCGGGCGCGAAGCCCACGTGCAGGCCCAGCCGCACCTCGTTGATGCTCACGCAGTCGAGCCCCGAGCCCAGGCTGTGGATGTGGCGCAGAATGGCCACGTTGCTCAGCGCTTTGCAGGCATAGAAAAAGCGCGTTTTATGGCCCGAAAAAGCCTTGGTCAGCTTCTCGTACTGGCGCGTGATAGTCGCCGAATTATAAACGTATAGGGGGGTGCCGAACTGGTCGGCGGCGGCGCGCAGCGCATCGTTAATACCTGACATAATTACAAAAGTACGGCCTGCTGGAAGTAAAACAGAACGTCATGCTGAGCGCAGCCGAAGCATCTCTACCGCGCAAGTATTCATTTACTATTGCACGGTAGAGGTGCTTCGGCTGCGCTCAGCATGACGTTCTTTCCAAACGCTTAATTCCCTGTTATCATCATGTCATCTCCTGCTCCCCTCGAAGTCTGGCTGCGCGGCCCCATTGCCGGGGTGCCGCCGCTGCTCCAGCCCGTGGCCCACGCCCTGCTGCAAGCCCGTGAAGAACTGAACACCGCTATGGCTGATTTCCCGCCCGCGCTGCTCAATGAACGGCCGGCGGGCGTGGCCTCCGTGGGCTTCCACCTCCAGCACCTCGCCGGCGTGCTCGACCGCCTGCTGACTTACGCCCGGCAGGAAACCTTGTCCGAACAGCAGTTTGCCGAATTCCACGCCGAAAACCCGCCACTCACCATTGAATCTGACGTCGTGACGAAACTCGTGCAGCGCTTCAGCAACCAAGTTGATGCAGCCCTAAATCAGCTAAAAGCCACCAACGAAGCCAGCCTGACCGAGGTGCGCGGCGTGGGCCGGGCACAGGTGCCGTCCACGCACTTAGGGCTGCTGGTGCACGCGGCCGAGCACACCACCCGCCACCTGGGCCAGCTGCTGGTGACGGCCAAGTGGGTGCAGAGCCTGGCGCTGCATTAAGAGATGAGCAGTGCAAAAAGGCTGTCATGCTGAGCGCAGTCGAAGCATCTCTACCGCACAACGCAATCCAATCGACTGGACTAGTACAGCAGTAGAGATGCTTCGACTGCGCTCAGCATGACGGCCTTTCAGTAGAGCAAAACAATGGGCTACCGCTGGCCGGCGGCCTCCTTGTGCACGCGCGGTTTGGCCCGCTCGTACTGCGCCGGCCAGGGCACTTCTATGCCCAAATCCTGCGCTGCGAAGAGCGGGAAATACGGTTCGCGCAGAAACTCGCGGGCCAGCAGCACCAGGTCGGCCTGGCCGTTGGCGAGAATGGCCTCGGCCTCCATGGGGCTGGTGATGAGGCCCACCGCGCCCGTCCGGATGCCGGCCTCGGCCTTGATGCGCGCGGCGAACTGCACCTGGTAGCCGGGGCCCACGGGGATGTTTGCCTGGGGCACGTTGCCGCCCGTGGAGCAGTCAATCAAATCGACGCCGCGCGTTTTGAGGATGGCCGAGAGTTGCACGGCATCGTCGGCAGTCCAGCCGCCTTCGGTCCAGTCGGTGGCCGAAATCCGCACGATGAGCGGCAGGTTTTCGGGCCATACTTCGCGGGTAGCGGCCACCACTTCCAGCAGCAGGCGGCTGCGGTTTTCGAAGCTGCCGCCGTACGCGTCGGTGCGGTGGTTGCTCAGCGGCGAGAGAAACTGGTGCAGCAGGTAGCCGTGCGCCGCATGCAGCTCAATGGCCTGATAACCCGCATCCAAAGCGCGCTGGGCCGCGGCCCGGAAATCAGCAATTACCTTTTGAATGCCAGCCGCATCGAGCGCCTGTGGCTGCGGATAGTTGTCGGCAAAGGCCTCGGTGTCGGGGCCCACCACGGGCCAGCCGCCTTCGCTGGCGGGCACGGCGCCGGCGCCGCGCCAGGGGGCGTAGGTGCTGGCTTTGCGGCCGGCGTGGGCCAGCTGAATGCCCGGCACGCTGCCCTGCGCCGTGATGAATTCGTTGATGCGGCGCAACATGGGCACCTGCTCGTCTTGCCAAATCCCGAGGTCTTCGGGGCTGATGCGGCCCTCGGGCGACACGGCCGTGGCCTCTTGAATAATGAGGGCGGCCCCGCCCACGGCCCGACTGCCCAGGTGCACGAGGTGCCAGTCGTTGGCAAAGCCGTCCTGGGCGCTGTACTGGCACATGGGCGATACCACAATCCGGTTTTTCAGTGTGACGCCGCGCAGGGTAAGGGGTTCAAACAGCTTTATCATATAGAGGCACAAGATGAAGTCAGGGAGCAAGCTGCCTTAACCGGGTTCTGGCCTTTGGGGTTATTGCGAATAGGCTTTAAAGGACAAAGCTTTCATTCGTGCTGAGCGCAGCCGAAGCAATTAACATTACATGAGTCATTAAAAACGCCTGTCATCCTGAGCGCAGCGAAGGACCCTCTCACGTTAGGTGTTCAGACGTGAGAGGGTCCTTCGCTGCGCTCAGGATGACAGGATGCGCGTGATAGAACTTTCTATCAGATAATCGTACTCAGCCCGATTTCCACATTGACCCGGTTCCACTGCTTCTCGCGGGAATCGGCAATCCAGAAGGCGATGTAGTTGCCTACTTCCTCGGTGGTGTAAGGCGCGGTGTGGTTGAGCTCCTGGGTTAAGACGCTATTGTTCAGCGCTTCGTCCACGGCCTCGCGCACTAGGGCGGCTTCCTCGTGCAAGTCCAGATGCTCCAGCAGCATGGCCGCCGAAAGAATGGCGGCAATGGGGTTGGCAATGCCTTTGCCCGCGGCCTGCGGGTAGGAGCCGTGAATGGGCTCGAACAGCGCCACCCGCTCGCCCACCGACGCGGAAGGCAGCAGCCCCAGCGACCCGGCAATCACCGACGCCTCGTCCGAAATAATGTCGCCGAACATGTTCTCGGTCAGAATCACGTCGAACTGCGTGGGGCTGAGAATGACCTGCATGGCCGCGTTATCAACGAACAGATAGTCAACGGCTACTTCGGGGTATTGCGCAGCCATTTCCCGCACCACTTCGCGCCAGAGGCGGGAGGTTTCCAGCACGTTGGCTTTGTCGATGAGCGTGAGCTTCTGCCGGCGGCCGGCGGCGGCCCGGAAGGCCAGGTGCGCGATGCGCTCAATCTCGGGGCGGCTGTAGGTGCAGTGGTCGTAGGCGGCCTCGCCGTCGGCGGTGCGGCCTTTGTCGCCGAAGTAGATGCCGCCGGTCAGTTCGCGGAAGATGAGCATATCGGTGCCCTCAATGCGCTCGCGCTTCAGGGGCGAGTGCTCCAGCAGCACGCCGTAGGCCACGACGGGCCGGATATTGGCGAACAAGCCCAGCGACTTGCGCAGGCGCAGCAGGCCCTGCTCGGGGCGCACCTTCGCGGCAGGGTCGTGGTCGTACTTCGGGTCGCCGATGGCGCCGAGCAGCACGGCAT
This sequence comes from Hymenobacter convexus, assembly GCF_030580955.1. Lineage (GTDB taxonomy): Bacteria > Bacteroidota > Bacteroidia > Cytophagales > Hymenobacteraceae > Hymenobacter. Next base: position 674,985 of record NZ_JAUQON010000002.1, read on the forward strand.
CGGCGGCGCGGCAGGCGGCCAGGGTTTCGTCGGGCAGCGGGTTGCCGGTGGCGTCGATGGCGCAGGCACCCATCAGGTACGACTGCATCTCGAAGTGATGCCCGAAACGGCCGGCCACGGCTTCCAATACTTTCACGGCCTGCCGACAGACTTCTGGGCCGATGCCATCGCCGGGCAGTACAGCTATTTTCTTGCTTTTCATTGCCTTAATTATTTACCAGGTCCAGGTTCGGGTTTGTTCGTAGGCTTCGATGGCGGGTTTCTGACTCACCAAATAGTCAATGTCGTCGTAGCCGTTAATCAGGCATTCCTTCTTGTAGGCGTCGATGGCGAAGTGAAAGCTGTCGCCGGTGGCGGGCACGTGCAGCGTCTGCTCCGGCAGGTTCACCACGAATTGGGTGGCGGCGTCCTGCTCCACCAGCGCAAAAAGCCGGGCCAGTTCAGCATCCGTCACTTGCAGGGGTAGCAGGCCGCTATTCAGCGCGTTGCCCCGGAAAATATCGGCGAAGTAGCTCGAAATCACCACCCGAAAACCGGCGTCGTACAGCGCCCAGGCGGCGTGCTCGCGGCTGGAGCCGCAGCCGAAATTCTGGCCCGCCAGCAGAATCTGGCCATTGAATTTTGGGTCGTTCAGCACGAACTCCGGCTTGGGCGAGCCGTCCGGGTTGCGGCGCCAGTCGCAAAACAGGTTCTCGCCAAAGCCTTCGCGCGTCGTCGCCTTCAGGAAACGGGCCGGGATAATCTGGTCCGTATCGATGTTTTCGAGCGGCAGCGGCACGGCGGCGGAATAGAGGGTCTGGAATTTTTCCATTACGGTTAGAACGTCATGCAGAGCGCAGCGAAGCATCTCGCTTGGGATAGTAATTAGTTAAAGCACGCGAGATGCTTCGCTGCGCTCTGCATGACCGTTAATCAATTCAAATACTGCGTGATGTCCACAATCCGGCCTTGCACCGCCGTGATGGCCGCCACCAGCGGGCTTGCCAGCAGCGTGCGCGAGCCCGGTCCCTGCCGCCCCTCGAAATTGCGGTTCGAAGTAGCCACGCAGTAGGCGCCGGCGGGGATTTTGTCCTCGTTCATGGCCAGGCAGGCGCTGCAGCCGGGCTCGCGCAGCTCGAAGCCGGCGGCGGCCAGAATCCGGTCCAGGCCCTCGGCAATGGCTTGCTGCTCCACCTGCTTCGAGCCGGGCACAATGATGGCCTCGACGTGGCCGGCTTTCTGCTTGCCGCGCACGTAGGCCGCCACGGCCCGCAAATCCTCGATGCGCGAGTTGGTGCAGCTGCCGATGAATACGTAGTTGATTTCCTTGCCCAGCAATGACTCGCCCCGCTGGAAACCCATGTACTGCAATGATTTATCAAAGCTTTCGGCTTCACTGGCCGGCACCTCGCGGGGGATGTGGCCATTCAGCGCCATGCCCATGCCGGGGTTGGTGCCGTAGGTTATCATCGGCGTGATGGCGGCGGCATCGAAGCGGTGCTCGGCGTCAAAAACTGTGTCCTCGTCCGAAAACAGCGTGTGCCAGTAAGCCACGGCCTGCTCCCAAGCGGCTTCTTTGGGGGCGTAGGGGCGGCCCTTCACGTAAGCGAAAGTCGTATCGTCGGGCGCGATGAGGCCGCCGCGCGCCCCCATCTCAATGCTCATGTTGCAGACCGTCATGCGGCCTTCCATGCTCAGGCTGCGCACGGCGCGGCCGGCGTATTCCACGAAGTATCCCGTAGCGCCGCCGGTGCCGAGCTGCGCAATCACATAGAGAATCAAATCTTTGGCCGTGACGCCGGCCCGCAGCTCACCGTCTACCGAAATGCGCATGCGCCGGGGGCGGCTCAGCAGCAGGCACTGCGTGGCCATCACCTGCGCCACCTGGCTGGTGCCGATGCCGAAGGCCACCGCCCCGAACGCGCCGTGCGTGGAGGTGTGGCTGTCGCCGCACACAATGGTGGTGCCGGGCAGCGTGAGTCCCAACTCCGGCCCAATCACGTGCACAATGCCCTGGCGGGCGTGGCCCAGGCCATAAAGCTCCACGCCGTACTTGGCGCAGTTGGCGGTCAGTTTATCTACCTGCGAGCGGCTCAGCGGCTCCGCTATGGGCAGGTGCTGGTTGCGGGTGGGTACATTGTGGTCGGCCGTGGCGAGAATGCGCGCCGGGCGGAAAAGCGGCAGGTCGCGGGCTTCGAGCTCGTCGAACGCTTGCGGGCTGGTCACCTCGTGGATGAGGTGCCGGTCGATATACACGATATCCAGGCCGCCAGGCGCGGGTTGAACCACGTGCGCATCCCAGATTTTATCGAATAAGGACTTGGCCATTGGAAGGGGAATTGATTTGTCAGATGGTCCTGCAGAGCGCAGCGAGGCATCTTGCACGCCACCACTAAATCAGTTAATTTACTGCCCACGTGCCACACGCGAGTGCCCACGTGCCACACGCGAGATGCTTCGCTGCGCTCTGCAGGACGTTGTTTAGTGGTCAGAATCGGAGGAGTAGCCGGCTCCATTGGTGGGTGCTGCTTGCTGAACCACGGCCACGGCGTAGCTAATCCAGTCGGCGCAGCGCTGGGGGAGCGACGCCGGTTGTTCGGGCTGGTGGCTTTCGACGGCAGCCGCGAGGCTGGTGTAAGGCTTTTCCTGGGTAGTCATAATGTTAATTTTTAGTTAATTAGTAGTTACAAGTTTTTCCTGTTCAACCAGTATGTGTAGGTCGTCGTCAATCACTTCGCGCTGGCGGTCGGCGAGCTGGAGGAAGCTGGCGTAGGCCTTGTTCAGCTCGGGCTTTTCGAAATCGTAGCCCAATTTCTGGAGGCGGTAGGCGAGGGCGGCCCGGCCCGAGCGGGCCGTGAGCACGATGGACGAATCGGCCACGCCCACTTCCCGGGGGTCGATGATTTCGTAGGTTTCGCGGTGCTTGATGATGCCGTCCTGGTGGATGCCGCTGCTGTGCGAGAAGGCGTTGGCGCCCACAATGGCCTTGTTGGGCTGCACGGGCATGGTCATCAGGTGGGCCACCATGGCCGAGGTTTCGGCCAGCAGGCGGGTGTTGATGTTGGTGTGCAGGTTGAGGTAGGGGTGCTGGCGCAGAATCATCACCACTTCCTCCAGAGCCGTATTGCCGGCGCGCTCGCCCACGCCGTTTATCGTGCATTCAATCTGCAGCGCCCCGTTCATCACGCCCGCGATGGAGTTGGCGGTGGCCAGGCCGAGGTCGTTGTGGCAATGCGTGGAAAGGCGCACGTTGTGGATGCCCGTCACGTTTTCGTAGAGGTACTTGATTTTGGCGCCGTATTCCTGGGGCAGGCAGTAGCCGGTGGTATCGGGAATGTTGAGCACGGTGGCGCCGGCCTTGATGGCGGCCTCGCACACGCGGGCCAGAAATTCGTTGTCGGTGCGGCCGGCGTCTTCGGCGTAAAACTCGACGTCTTCCACGAAGGATTTGGCCAGCTTCACGGCCGCGATGGCGCGGGCCAGCACGTCCTCCCGCGTGGTGCAGAGCTTGTGTAGCACGTGAATATCGGACGTGCCGATGCCGGTGTGAATGCGCGGGTAGCGGGCCGGGCGCAGGGCTTCGGCGGCGGTGCGGATATCGTTTTCCACGGCCCGCGAGAGGCCGCACACGGTGGCATCGCGGGTTTGGGCTGCAATGGCCTGCACGGCGGCAAAATCGCCGGGGCTCGACACCGGAAAACCGGCCTCAATTACATCGACGCCCAGCTCTTCGAGCTGCCGGGCAATGAGAAGCTTCTCTTCTCTGTTTAGCTTGCAGCCCGGCACCTGTTCGCCGTCGCGGAGCGTAGTATCGAAGATTTGAATTTGCTGAATGGCCATGCTACAATCGCCCGGACCAGCCGGGCGCGGGATATGAATGCAGGCGTAAGTAGCGGCGTGCGGGGTGGCGAGAAAATCGTCTTTTTGGTGTTTCTACTATTTCTAACCGTTGTCTTTTAATTGGCAATAGGTTGTTGATTAAGATATTGCGCAATGCGCTATTACAATGCCCAGCAGAAGTTCGGAGCCCGTTTTTCAACTAATTAAATCCCTGACTCGCTCGGAAAAGCGGCATTTCCGGCTGTTCACCAACCGGCCGGGCGCTACCGAGGACCTGAAGTTTCTGCAGCTTTTCGACGCCCTCGACGCCCAGGAAACTTACGACGAAGCCCAGGTGCTGGCCCAGGTGCCCGCCCTCAAGCGAGTGCAGCTGGCTAACCTCAAGGCCAACCTCTACCGGCAGCTGCTGGCCAGCCTGCGGGTGTACCACGCCGGCCAAAACCCGGATATTCAGCTGCACGAGCAACTCGACTACGCCCGGGTGCTCTATAATAAGGGCTTCTACCAGCAAGCCCTGCGCATGCTGGAACGGGTGAAACAGCAGGCCCGGCAGGCTGAAATGCCGCACATCGTGCTGCTGGCGCTCGATTTTGAGAAGCTCATCGAAAGCCAGTACATCACGCGCAGCCTGAAGGACCGCGCCGAAACCCTCACCACCGAAGCCGTGGACACTGTGGCGCACCTGACCAGCCAGCATGCGCTCAGCAACGCCGCCCTGCGCCTCTACGGGCTGTACCTGAAGGCCGGCCACGCCCGCAACCGCGCCGACCACGAGCGCATCAAAGCGTTTTTTAAGGACAACCTGCCGGCGATTGAGGAGCGCACGGCGGGCTTTTTTGAGAAGCTGTATTTCTACCAGGCGCACGTGTGGTACCACACGCTCAACCAGGATTTTCGGGCCGGCTACCGCCACGCCCAGAAGTGGGTCGACTTATTCGAGGCCGCGCCGGCCATGAAGGAGCTGCAAACCATGCTCTACATCAAGGGCCTGCACAATTTGCTGGCCTCGCTCTACAACATGTTGTACTACAGTAGGTTTGTACAGGTGCTGCGCACGCTGGAGGACTTCGCCGCCAGCCAGACCCGGCGCAGCAGTCCCAACACCGAAATCCTGCTCTTCCAGTACCTCTACACCAACCGCATCAACGCCTATTTCCTCGAAGGCCGCTTCACGGAGGGCCTGGGCATTATCCCGGAGCTGCTGGAGCAGCTGGAGCACTTCAAGGGCCAGCTCGACATGCACCGCACGCTGGTATTTTACTACAAAATCGCCAGCCTCTACTTCGGCAGCGGCGAATATGGGAAAGCCATTGAGTACCTCAACCTCATTATTCAGCACCGGGATTTGAGCTTGCGGGAAGATTTGCAGTGCTTCGCCCGCATCCTCAACCTCATTGCCCACTACGAAGCCGGTGACGACGCCAGCCTGGAGTACCAGATTCGCTCGGTGTACCATTTTCTGGGCAAGATGGACGAGCAGCAGCCCATGCAGGTCGAGATTTTCCGGTTTCTGCGGCAGCTGGGCAGCATCGCCCCGCCGCAGGTGCGCGAGGCGTTCATCGCCCTCAAAGAGAAGCTGCAAATCATCGCCGCCAACCCCTACGAAAGCCGCCCCTTCCTTTACCTGGACATCATTTCCTGGCTCGAAAGCAAGATTTCCAACGTGTCGGTGCAGGACGTGATGAAGCAGAAGTTTCTGCTAATGAAGTGATGTAGCGTGGACTCTGCGAGTCCACGCTACGGTACCTTTGCGGCTTCATCTACCACCCCCGAAAACCGATGTCGGCAACGACTTTCCTGCTGCTTTTCAACTTCCTCGTTGCCCTGCTGCCCGCTCAGAAGCCCGCCACCGTCTTCCCGGTGCCGAGCGGCGTGGCCAACCAACTGTTCTACCTGCAACGCGACCCCAATACCAACACCGTCATCTACCAACTGAACGTGGACCGCTCGGGGCGCCTCGATGAGGAGGAGCCCGTGAACGTGTTCTGGCTGCGCTACGACGAGCACGGCGAGCGCAAGGAGTTGAACTTCATTCAGCGCAAATTTGCCTACGGCCTCACCGCCGAAAAGCTGGCCACGGATAAGTACGAGCTGAAATTTGCGGCCTACAACAAGGTCCGGTTCTACCTGCTGCGCTCGCCCACCGACAAGGCCTTTCACGTCTACACCACCATCGGCGGCAAGCAGCTGCAGTTGGAGCGCGTGTTTCTGCGCATCGAGGGCGGCACGTTCTGGGTGCCGAATGTGAAATACATCGAGTTCAAAGGCATAAGCACCGCCACCCGCCAGCCGCTGGTGGAGCGGGTAACGCTGTAGCGCGGACTTTTAGTCCGCGAGTAGCAAAAGCGCAAAAGCCGAGTTGTGAAGCAAAAGGAAACTCCCGCTAATAATCGGCTTCATTTGGATTTCTGCCGGGCGTGCCTACCTTGCAGCCGCTAACGCACTCCGCCATGTTCCAGACGCGCACCTTCTTTGGCTATTATTACTTCTACGCCACCGCGTAGAACGAGCCGCCGTTTGTAGCTAATCCTCAAGCCAATCCAGCGCCGCTCGTTCATCGGGAAGGCGCTTTTTTAATGCCCATTCAGCTCATGGTACCCACGCAGCAAGTGTTTTTTTATTACGGCTATTACTTCTTCTACCCGAAGAAGCCGGCCCGCTGTTGCCTGAGCTAACCACTCGCTGCCAACATCACCAGGGCCCCGCACACGGAGGCCCTTTTTTATTGCCCATTCTAGTTGTCAGTTGTCAGTTGTCAGGAATTCAAGCGCCGGCAATCAAAACAAGTGACTAACAACGGCCAACCAACAACTGACAACTAACCACCATGCACGTTTCCATCCAGGGTTTTCAGGGAAGTTTCCACGAAGTAGCGGCCCGGCAGTTCTTCGGCCCGACGCCGACGCTGCTGCCCTGTGCCACCTTCGGCGCGGTGGTGGCCCACGTGGTGGTCGGCACCGCCGAGGCCGGGCTGATGGCCATGGAAAACTCGCTGGCCGGCAGCATTCTGCCCAACTACCTGCTGCTGGAGCGCCACCCCGTGCGGGTGACGGGCGAAGTGTACCTGCCCATTCATCAGCACCTGCTGGCCCTGCCCGGCATCGCGCTGACCGACGTGCGGCAGGTGCACTCGCACCCCATGGCCCTGCGCCAGTGCGGCGAATTCCTCGACCGCCACCCGCACTGGAAGCTGGTGGAAACCGACGACACCGGCCACAGCGCCCAGCTGCTGGCCGAAAACCGCACGCCCGGCGTGGCCGTGGTGGCCGGCGCCCAGGCCGCCGCGCAGTTCGGCCTGCACATTCTGGCGCCCGCCATCCACGACGACCCGCACAATTACACCCGTTTCCTGGTGCTGGAGCACGCCGACACCGCCCGCCCCGATGCTTTGGCCGATAAGGCTTCGCTCTATTTCTGCGCGCCGCACGCGCCGGGCAGCCTGGCCGCCGTGCTCAGCCGCGTGGCCGCGCACGGCCTGAACCTGAGCAAGCTGCAGTCGTGCCCCCGGCCGGGGCAGCCCTGGCACTACGGCTTCCATGCCGATGTGGAGTTTGCGGAAAGAAGCCAGCTGGAGGCGTTGCTGGCCGATTTGGCGGCGGTGACGGAGGAGCTGCGGGTGCTGGGCGCCTACCGCCGCGGGCAAGGCAATACCGCCGCCACAGAAACAACCGATGCCCAAGTCACGCCGCAATTGGCTTAGAAATTATGACGACAACTTTTGAAAATCAGCTAAAAGTGCCCGTTGCCAGCCGCCTGGCCCACACCGGCGAATACTACTTCTCGCGCAAGCTGCGCGAACTGGCAGCCCTCAACGCAGCCGGCGCCAATATTATCAACCTCGGCATCGGCAGTCCCGATTTGCCGCCGCACCCCAGCGTGACGGCCGCCCTCGCGGCCAGCGCCGCGCTGCCCGGCGCCCACGGCTACCAGGGCTACCAGGGCACGCCCGCGCTGCGCGGTGCCATGGCCGAGTTCTACCAGCGGCACTACGGCGTGGCGCTGGACCCGGCCTGCGACATCCTGCCGCTATTGGGCTCGAAAGAGGGCCTGATGCACATCGCCATGACGTTTCTGGAAGTCGGCGACGTGGTGCTCATCCCCAACCCCGGCTACCCGACCTACCGCGCCGTGGCCGAAATTAGTGGCGCCGAAGTGCGCGAATACGACCTCACGGCCGCCGCCGGCTGGCTGCCCGACCTGGACGCATTAGCACAAACCGACCTTTCCAGGGTGAAAATGATGCTGGTGAACTACCCGCACATGCCCACTGGCGCCGCGGCCGATGTGGCGTTTCTGACGCGGCTGGTGGCCTTTGCCAAAGCCCACGAAATTCTGCTGGTGCACGACAACCCGTATGGCTTCATCCTGAACGAAACGCCGCCCGTGAGCCTGCTGGCCGTGCCCGGCGCCCGCGAGGTGGCCGTGGAGCTAAACTCGCTCAGCAAATCGCACAACATGGCGGGCTGGCGCGTGGGCCTGCTCTGCGGCCGGGCCGATATTATTGCCGACGTGCTGCGCTTCAAAAGCAACATGGATTCGGGCATGTTCCTGCCGGTGCAGCAGGCGGCGGTGGCGGCCCTGGCGCTGGGCGACGACTGGTTTCGGGAGCTGAACGCCACCTACCGCGCCCGCCGCGCGCTGGTGCTGGAGCTGCTGCGGGCCCTGGGCTGCGCGCCGGCGCCGGGCCAGGTGGGCCTGTTCATCTGGGCCGCCGTGCCGGCCGAATACGCCGACGGTTACGCCCTGAGCGATGCCGTGCTGGCCCAGGCGCGGGTGTTCCTCACGCCGGGCGGCATTTTCGGCAGCAACGGGCTGGGCTACGTGCGCGCCAGCCTCTGCCAGCCGGAAAGCGTGCTGCGCGAGGCGCTGGAAAGAGTTCAGAACGCTAAAATAGCCCGTCATGCAGAGCGCAGCGAAGCATCTCGCTCGCTCAAGTAACGGAATTGCTGCCACGAGCGAAATGCTTCGTTGCGCTCTGCATGACTACTAATCTCTTCAAACCCAACCCTTCTCAAAATGAACGTCACCATCATCGGCCTTGGCCTTATTGGCGGCTCGCTGGCCCTCAGCTTGCGGCAGCACGGGCTGGCACAACGCTTCGTTGGCGTAGAAGCCAGCCCGGTCCACGCGCGCCGCGCCCTGGAGCTGGGCCTGGTCGATGCCATTGAAACCGACTTGGCTACGGCCGTGGCGGCGGCCGATTTGATTGTGGTGGCTGTGCCGATGGATGCCATGCTGACCGTGCTGCCCGCCGTGCTCGATGCTGCCGGCCCGCAGCAGGTGGTCATTGATGTGGGTTCGACCAAGGGTACGCTGCTGGCCGCGGTGGCCGGCCACCCGCGCCGGGGCCGCTTCGTGGCCGTGCACCCTATGGCCGGCACCGAGTATTCGGGGCCGGATGCGGCCGTGCAGGGCCTTTTCGATGGCAAAACGGTGGTGCTGTGCGATACCGGCCACAGCGACGCCGACGCCGTGCTACTCGTCGAAAAACTATTCCAGGCGCTGCCCATGCGGCTGCTGTACCTCGATGCGGCGGCCCATGACCTGCACACGGCCTACGTGTCGCACATCTCGCACATCACCTCGTTTGCGCTGGCGCTCACGGTGCTGGAAAAGGAGAAAGAGGAACAGCGCATCTTCGATTTGGCCAGCGGCGGCTTTGCCTCCACGGTGCGGCTGGCCAAAAGCTCGCCGGCCATGTGGGTGCCCATCTTCCGCCAAAACCGCACGAACGTGCTCGATGTGCTCGATGAGCATTTGCATCAATTGCAGCACTTCCGCGACCTGCTGGCGCGGGAAGATTATGATGGGCTAACCCAGCAAATTCAGCAAGCCAACCACATTCGGAAGATTCTGCCTTAGCAGTTAGAACAAAATAACAAGTGCGTCATGCTGAGCGCAGTCGAAGCATCTCTACTGCAGTAGTAAATAATTGCATTTCGCGGTAGAGATGCTTCGACTGCGCTCAGCATGACCGACCGTTCAGAAATCAAATAACCAACCAATCCCCATGAATCCATCCGCCATCCCCGCCATGAAATCCGCGCTGTTCAACCGCCAGCCCGACGATAAGCCCTTTCTCATCTCGGGCCCGTGCTCGGCCGAAACCGAGGAGCAGGTGCTCGAAACCTGCCAGCGTCTGGCCGCCACTGGCAAGGTGCAGGCCCTGCGCGCCGGCATCTGGAAGCCGCGCACCAAGCCCGGCATGTTTGAGGGCGTGGGCACCAAGGGCCTGCCCTGGCTCAAGAAAGCCAGCGAGCTGACGGGCCTGCCCACGGCCGTGGAAGTGGCCACCGCCAAGCACGTGGAAGACTGCCTGGCCTTCGGTATCGATATTCTGTGGGTGGGCGCCCGCACCACCGGCAACCCGTTTTCGGTGCAGGAAATTGCCAATGCACTGCGCGGCGTGGACGTGCCGGTACTGGTGAAAAACCCCATCCACCCCGAGCTGGAGCTGTGGGTGGGCGCCGTGGAGCGCCTCCAGAAAGCCGACGTGAAGCAAATCGGACTCATTCACCGGGGCTTTTCGAGCTACGGCAACACCGATTTCCGCAACGCGCCGATGTGGCACCTGCCCATCGAGATGAAGCGCCGCCTGCCCGAAATGCCGCTGCTCTGCGACCCCAGCCACATTTGTGGGCGCCGCGACACGCTGGCCGCCGTGGCCCAGCAGGCCCTCAACCTGGGCTTCGACGGCAACATGATTGAAAGCCACATCGACCCGGACAACGCCTGGAGCGACGCCAAGCAGCAAATCACGCCCGAGGTGCTGCGCGACCTCATCGAAAACCTGGTGTGGCGCCACGAAACCACCAACGAGCAGGAGTTTCTTTCGGCTCTTACCGGCCTGCGCGAGCAAATCAACCAGCTCGACGCCGAAATGATGCAGCTGCTGGGCCGCCGCATGGCCGTGGCCGAGAAGATTGGCCAGTACAAAAAGGACAACGACATCACCATCCTGCAAACGGCCCGCTTCAACGAGGTATTGGAGCGCGCCCAGCGCCAAGGTGCGTCCGTCGGCCTCACCCGGGAATTTGTGGAGCAGTACTTGGCGGCGGTACATTTGGAATCCATCAACCGCCAGAATAAGGTGATGGAAGGGTATAAAAAGCGGAGCTAATCGTAGTTTGTGCGCGTTTTATGCCTGAAGTATATAAAAAATGCCCGATGCGTGACGCAGCGGGCATTTTTTATGCTTGATGAGTTATTATTCAACTGCTAACTGGCGGGTGGCGGTGGCGTCGCCCGCACGCACGTGCAGGACATAAAAGCCTGGCGCGAGGCCGTTCAGTGCCAGCTCATGGCGCAGGCCGGCGGCAGGCAGGGGCAGGGTTTCGGTGCGCAGGGTGCGGCCCAAGGCATCGGTCAGGGTGAGGGTGGCGGTGGGGGCACCGGGCACGGCGGGCAGCTGCACGGTGGCGGCGGTGCGGGCCGGGTTGGGGGCGAGGGAGAAACGCAGGCTGCCTTGGGCGGCCGCGGTGGCCAGCAGGGTGGGGTCGAGGAGGAAGGCGAGGAAGCCGACCTGATTATTGGTGCTCTGGTTGCTGGCTGTGTTGATGGCCTGCGTGCTAAAGCTGGCCGAGGGCCCAACCGCGCCGGCCACAACAATGCTCGTGCCCGCGAGGCCCATCGATGTGGCATAGTCGCCCCCCGCGCCGCCGGCCTGCTGGGCCCAGGCAAAACTACTGGTGGCACCCGCATCCACGAGCTTGGTGAGGAATATATCGCGGAGGAAATACCCCGTTGTGCCGGCCGCATTGCTGAGCGTGGTGGCGCCAAAGTCGGCTTGGCCACTGTTGTAAGCGCCTGCCACGTACACGCTGTTGCCGCGCACGGTCACGGCCGTGGCCGAATCCATGCCGGTGCCGCCGGCGCGCTGGGCCCAGGCAAAGCTGCTGCTGGCGCCCGCATCCGTGATTTTGGCCACAAAGGCATCGTAATAGCCCGTATTAGCTATGGAAATGGTGCCGAGCGAAACGGGCGGGTTCTCGGGGCCCTGTGCGCTCGTGAAGTTGCTGCCGTAGTAGCCCGCCACGTACACGCTCGGGCCGCTCACCGCCATGGCCAGTATTCGGTCGTGGCCCATGCCCCGTACCTGCTGGGCCCACACGAAGCTGGCACTGGGGCCCGCATCGGTCAGCTTGGCCACAAAGGCATCGCACCGGGGTTCTCTATAAATCGAAAAGGGAGCCATGTTGGTCAGGGTGATGGCGTCGAAAGGCGCGGTGCTGCTGTAGAAATACCCCGTCACGTACACGTTGGTCCCGTTCACGGACAGCGCCGTCAGCCGGCCAAAATCCAACGAGCCGCATTGCTTGGCCCACCCAAAGGCGGCGCCCGTGCCGGTGTCGGTGAATTTGGCCACGTAGCCATTGCCCAGCTGGTTGCCATTGGCCAGCACCGTGCTGCCCAGCGTGAGCGTTTGGGCGAAGGAGCCCGCCACGTACACGCTGGTGCCGCTCGTGGCTAATGCGGAGGCCCCGACGCCCGGCTGCACCCACCCAAAACTGGCGCTGGTGCCGGCATCGCTCAGTTTGGCGATGAATGACGTGGTCGTGTAGTTCGTTCCCGAAAGTAAAAAGGACCCAAACGTGGCGCTGCCGCTCACGATGCCGCTGATGTACACATTGGTGCCGCTCACGGCGATGCTGTTGACATAGTTGCCGTAGAAACCGTCGCCTCCTGCTTTCACCGCCCACAAAAAGCCTTGGCTTGCCGCACTCCATTTGGCTACGAAGATGTTGGGAAAGCTGCCCGTGCCGGTGAGGGTGGTGGCGCCAAACGAGGTGGTGCCGGCGTAGAGGCCGACTAGGTACACGTTGCCGCTGGCATCGGTGGTGGAGGCGCTCACCTCGGAAAAGTGGGGCATGCCAACCTGGTCCGTCACCACGGCCGTTTGCCAGGCCGGGGCCTGCGCCCGCGCCGCCGGCAGCAGCCCCATCAATAAGAACAACCCGACCAGCCACTGGCCAATGTTAGGAATGGAAATGTTTTTCATAGAAAAGAAAGGAAGGAAAGGGGCCTGCTCTGGACGAGCAAACCGAGTGAATTATGTAGTAAGCCGCAGCCCCGGTAGCGGGCCAAAAGGCTGCAGCCCAAAAGAAGAAGCCCTGATGCCGTCGTGCACCAGGGCTTCCTGTTTGAGCAAGAATCCTGCCGTTAGTCCACCACCAGCCGCTGGGTGGCGGTGGCCGCGCCGGCCTGCACCTGCACGGCGTAGAGGCCCGGCGCGAGGCCACTCAGGGCCAGTTCGTGGCGCAGGCCGGCGGCGGGCAGGGCCACCGTTTCGGTGCGCAGGGTGCGGCCCAGCGCGTCGGTTAGGGTGAGGGTGGCGGTGGGGGCGCCTGGCACGGCGGGCAGCTGCACGGTGATGGCGGTGCGGGCCGGGTTGGGGGCCAGGGAGAAACTTAGGGCGCCATTTGCAGCGGTGGTGGCGGTGAGGGTGGGGTCGGTGAGGGAAGCGAGGTAACCCACGGCCCCGCCAAAGCTGCCCGACACGGTGGTGGCACCGAACGTAGCCGGCGCCACTAGGCTGCCCGTTGCGTACACAGTGCTGCCGTTCAGGGCCAAGCCGTAGCCCAAATCGATGCCCGTGCTGCCGCCTGTCTGGGTCCAGGCAAAGGAACTGGTAGCACCCGCGTCCACAAGCTTGGTCACGAACACGTCGGAGTTGGCGCTGCCCGTAGAGGTGAGCGTGGTGCTGCCGAAGGTAGCCGCGCCCTGGTAGTGGCCCACGGCATACACGTTGGCGCCGCTCACAGCCAAGTTCGCAGCAAGGTCGGCGGCAGGGCCACCGGCGGCCTGGGCCCATACGAAGGCCCCCGTGGTACCCGCGTCGTTTATTTTGGCCACGAAGGCATCAGCCACAGTGGTACTGGTGGGATTGGCGTTGGTGAGGGTGGTGGGCCCGAAGTTGGCGGTGCTGCTGTCGAAGCGGCCCACCACGTAGAGGCTGCTGCCCGGGCCAGCTGTCACCGCAAAGGCGAAGTCAGAGTTGGGACCGCCGGCGGCCAGCGCCCACACAAAGGCGGCGCTGCTGCCCGCGTCGGTGAGCTTGGCCACAAAGGCATCGCTGCCCCCGGCCCCGACGAGTGTGACCGGGCCGAAGGCCGCGTTACTGCTCAGGAAGCCGGAGAGGTACACGCTGCTGCCGCGCACGGCCACGCCGTAGCCCACGTCGGCGAGGGTGCTGCCGCCGCGCTGCACCCAGGCAAAACCGGCGCTGGGGCCGTTGTCCGTGAACTTGGCCACAAAGGCATCGCTGTTGCCGGCCGCCGTGACAGCACTGCCGCCGAAGGTGGCCGTGCCCGTGAAATACCCCGCCACGTACATGCTGCCGTTACCCACAGCAAGGGCGTTGGCGGTGTCGGAACCGGTGCCGCCGCCGGCTTGCGCCCAAGCAAAACCGGCGCTGGGGCCGGCGTCGGTGAGCTTGGCCACAAAGGCATCGGTGCTGCCAGCCGCCGTGAGGGAGATGCTGCCAAAGGAAACCGCGCCCGTGAAATACCCCGTCAGGTACACGCTACTGCCGCTCACGGCAATGCCGTTGACAGCATCAGCGCCCGTTCCGCCTACCCGCTGCACCCAGATGTACACCGCGGTGCGCGGGTCCCATTTGCCCACGAACACGTCGCTGTTGCCTGCGCTGGTGAGGGTGGTGCTGCCAAAGGTTGCCGTACCCGTAAAATACCCCGCCACGTACACGTTGCCGGCCGCATCGGTCGCTGTCGCCGTTATTAGCGAGGTATAGGTAGCCGCGTTGGTCGGAGCGAAGGAAGTGGCACTTTGCCACGCTGGGGCCTGCGCCCGCGCCGCCGGCCCGGCCAGCCACAACAGAAACAGGAGAAACCCGGCCACGGGGCGGCGCATCGAAGTAGAAAGGTGCTGCATAAAACGGAAGTTGACGGCCCGCCATTGGTAGAAAGCCGGCCCGAATATAGCCGCACAAAGAAGCCCCGATGCACCGCCACCGGGGCTTCTTTGGCAAAAAGGAACCGGGCTTCTATTCCACCTCCAAGCGCTGAGTGCCACGTAAGCTGCCGGCCCGTACCTGCACGGCGTAGAGGCCGGGGGCGAGGCCGCTCAGGCGCAGCTCGTGGCGCAGGCCGCCGGCGGGCAGGGCCACCGTTTCGGTGCGCAGGGTGCGGCCCAGCGCGTCGGTCAGGGTGAGGGTGGCGGTGGGGGCGCCTGGCACGGCGGGCAGCTGCACGGTGGTGGCGGTGCGGGCCGGGTTGGGGGCGAGGGAAAAACTTAGGGTGCCCTTCGCAGCGGTGGTGGCGGTGAGGGTGGGGTCGGTGAGGGAGGCTAGGAAGCCGGTGGCCATGCCTGCCGGGGCAGCAACGGAAAAGCCGCCAAATGCAGCGGGCGGGGTACTCGAGCCGGCTACGTAAAGGTTGGTGCCGCCCGCGGTGAGGGCAAAAGCCGCGTCGTCGCCGTTGCCGCCGGCATGCTGGGCCCACGCAAAAGTGCCGACATCGGTGAAGCGGGCCACAAAAAGGTCGGCCGTGTTTGAGGAACCGGAATTGACCAGGGTCGCCGAACCAATGGAGGTGTAGGTGCCTTGGAAGAATCCGCCGACGTATACCGCGGTGCCTGCCGCCGCCAAGGCGCGCACGCCCTCGGTGCCGGCCCCGCCGCCCCGTTGCGCCCAGGCCCAGCCACTGCTGGCGCCGTCTGTCAAGCGCGCCACAAACCAGTCGGTGCCGCCGTTGCTGGCCAGTACCATCGGGCCAAACGTGGCGTTGGCGCCTTCAAAATCTCCGGCCACGTACAGGTCTGGGCCGTTCAGGGCCAGCGAGCCGGCCGCGTCGTTTGCGCTGCCGCCCGCCCGCTGGGCCCAGGCAAAAGTGCTGCCGGCACCGGCATCCACCAGCTTGGCCACAAAAGCATCGGTAGTGCCGGTAGCCCCGCCGGCATTGGCCAGAGCCAAGGAGCCGAAGGCGGCGCTGGCGCTGCCAAAAGAGCCGGCCACATATACAGCCGCGCCCCGCACGGCCAGTCCTGCGGCTAAATCGGGACCGATGAGGCCCCCCATTACCTGTGCCCACACAAAACCGGCGGTAGCGCCGGCATCGTTTACCTTCGCTACATAGGCGTTAGTGCTGTTCTGGCTGGTGTTGTTCAGCGAAAGGGTGCCAAAGGTGGCGGGGTGGCTTTCGAACCACCCGGCCACGTACACGCTGCTGCCATTCACGGCCACGGCGTTGGCGACGTCGGCGGCAATGCCGCCCGCCTGCAGAGCCCACGCAAAGGCACCACTGCTGCCCATATCGGTGAGCTTGGCCACATAAGCATCGGTACTGGGAGAGCGGCTCGCATTGGGGTTGGGGTTGGTGAGCGTGGTGCCGCCGAAGGAAGCGGTGGCACCGTTGAAACTGCCCACGATGTAGACGCTGCTGCCCGCCACGGCAACGCCCGTGGCGTAGTCGATGCCGGGACCCCCGGCCCGCACGGCCCACACGAAACGATTGGCCGCCGGGCTCCACTTGGCCACAAATACATCGGCAAAACCCGGGCTAGAAGTAAGCGCGGTGCTGCCAAAGGTGACCGTACCCAAAAAGATGCCCGTCAGGTACACATCGCCATTGGCCGCCGCTGCGGTACCGTACACTGTGGAGTAGTTACCCGCTCCCTGGGTTGGGGCAATGGCCGACTGCCAGGCCGGGGCCTGGGCCCGTGCCGCCTGCCCGGCCAGCGCCAAAAGAATAAAAAGCGTCGGCCAGCCGCGCATCAAGGAGAAAAAGTGCTTCATAAAGAGAAGGAAAAGGCGCGCCATTGGTAGAAGGTCAGTGTAAAGATAACCACACCAAAAAGCCCCGATGGCAACCATCGAGGCTTTCGTGTCGAAAGAAACGCAAGCAGCGCGAGAACCGCTTTAACTCTTGACTCAACTACCAAATCACGGCCCGGTCAGCTGCCTTCCGCACCATCTTACTCCCCTCCTGGCATCCGAAGGCCTGCTGAAACTGCGGCATATTCATCAGCGGGCCCAGGGTGCGGTACTGGTCGGGCGAGTGCGGGTCGGTGGCAATTTGCTGGCGCAGGGCCTCGGGCCGGATGTTGGAGCGACGCAGCTGGGCCCAGCTCAAGAAGAAGCGCTGCTCGGGCGTGAAGCCGTCGTAGAGCGGGTGCGGACCGTTGCCGTAGCGCTGCTGTAGTTGCTTCTCAAGGGCCCCGTACACCACGGTGAGGCCGGCGAAATCGGCCAAATTTTCGCCCATCGTCAACTGGCCGTTCACGTGCACGGAGTCCAGCGGCGAAAAGGCGTTGTACTGGCGGCCTACCACGGCAGCGCGCTTCGTAAATTCGGCCGCGTCCTGCGGCGTCCACCAATCGCGCAGGTTGCCCGCGGCGTCGTACTGGCGGCCCTGGTCGTCGAAGCCGTGGGTCATTTCGTGGCCCATCACCCCGCCAATGGCGCCGTAGTTGATGGCATCGTCGGCCTGGGGGTCGAAGAAAGGCGGCTGCAGGTAGCCGGCCGGAAACACAATTTCGTTCATCGGCGGGTTGTAGTAGGCGTTGATGGTGGGCGGCGTCATGCCCCACTCGTTGCGGTCGATGGGCTGGCCCAGGTGGGCGGCCTCGCGCCGGCTTTCCCAGAGGCGGGCGGCCAGCAGGTTCTTCAGGTAGCTCTCGCGGGAGATGGGCAAGGCCGAGTAGTCCTTCCACACGTCGGGGTAGCCGATTTTCACGCGCAGGGCAGCCAGCTTCTTCAGGGCTTCGGCCTTGGTGGGCGCGCTCATCCAGGTGTTGGTCTGGATGTGCTCGGCCATGCTGGCCTTGATGTTGTTCACCATCTCCAGGGCCTTGGCCTTGGCGGCGGGCGGGAAGGCTTGGTCCACGTACAGCTGCCCAAAAGCCTCGCCAAGGTAGTTATCGGTGGCGGCCTGGATGCGCTTCCAGCGCGGCGTTTGTTGCTTGGCCCCGCTCAGCGCCTGGCTGTAGCGGAAGGCGGCGTCGGCGTAGGGCGCGGGCAGGGCGCTGGCCACCGAGCGCAGCAGGTGCCAGCGCAGGTACACCTTCAGGTCGGGCAGGTGCTCGGTCTTCAGCACGGCGTTCACCTCGTCAAAAAACGCCGGCTGACCGATGATGACTTCCGACGCCCGGCTCAGGCGCAGGCCCGCCAGCAGGCCCTTGGGGTCGAGGGCGGGGTAGCGCTGCTGGGCGGCCGCCACGGTCAGCTTGTTGTAGTTGGCCTGCGGGTCGCGCAGCTCCACGGGCGTGCGGGAGGCCTTGGCCAGGCGCGTTTCGATGCGCTCCACGGTGGCCGCGTCGAGCTGGGCCGCCACGGGGGCCGCGCCCAGCAGCTCAAACACCTGCTGCATGTAGGCGCGGTAGGCGGCCTTCACCTTCTCGGTGCGGGCATCGGTTTTGACGTAAAACTCGCGGTTGGGCAGCGTGAGGCCGCCCTGGCTCAGCTGCACAGCGTACTGGGTGGTGTTCTTCTCGTCCACGTCCACCCCCAGGTTGAAAAACGCGCCCGTGCCCACCTCCTGGAAATGCACCAACTCGGTGCGCAGGTTGGCCAGGCTGCGGATGTTGGCCACGCGGTTTAGCTCCGGCTGCAGCGGCGCCAGGCCGGCCCGGTCGATGGCCACGGTGTCCATGGCGGCGGCATAAAAGTCGCCCACTTTCTGCGCATTCGAGCCGGGCGCGGCGGTGCGGTTGGCCGCCGCATCCTCCAGAATCTTGCGCAGCTGGTCCTGAATGCGGTTGCCGAGCAGGTTGCGCGGACCCCAGCGGCTGGCGTAGCTCGGCACCGGGTTGCTCCGCAGCCAGTTGCCGCCCGAAAACTGGTAAAAGTCGTCGCAGGGGTTCACCGTGCGGTCAAGGTCGGCCATGTCGAGGCCCACGCCTTTGGGGTAGGTTTGGGTGGCAGTGGCGGCCGGCGCGGTGCTGGCCACGGTGGCGGGCTTGGTGCTCGTGCAGCCGGCCAGGGCCAGCGCCGTGGCCAAGCCGAGGGAGCTAAGGTTTCTCATGAGTAGGTGGGCAGGTTTTTCAAGCGCAAAGTAGCGCCAAAGACTCTGGTAGGGCCCGCCGGATTGCACGGGGTGGGGCATGATGAAAATGCCTGTCATCCTGAGCGGAGCGAAGGACCTTATCGCGTTAGAACGGTTTGTAGTAAAATCAACTACTTCAAACCTGATAAGGTCCTTCGCTCCGCTCAGGATGAGAGGCGTTTCCAAACGGCTCACTATTTTCTCCCCTACAGCCCCAGCCGCTCGCGCAGCTGCTGGTACAACTTCTCGCCGTCGCTGGGGTGGTAGGCACTGGCTTCCACCAGTTGGCCGGTCTTGTCAAAAATCATGTAGGTGGGCAGATAGGGAATCACCTTCTTGAGCGATTCCTGCACGGCCGGCGAAGCCAGGTAGTGGGCGCCCCGCAGGTTGTTTTTGGCCGCCAGCGCCGCCCATTTCTCCCGGAAGCCGGGCTGGTCGACCGAAATGTAGAGCACCTCAATGCCGTTTTTGCTGGCAAACTCGTGCAGGCCCGGCTCGTGCCGAAACTCGGCAATGCACGGCCCGCACCACGAGGCCCAGAAATCGACAAACACCGGCCGGCCGGCAAACTGCTGGCGCACCAGCCCGGCCAGCGTCCGCACCGTGTCGAGGCCCGGGGAGGGGGCAAAGGCCAGCGCGTGGGCGCCGGGCGCCAGCGTGCCGAAGGTCTGGTTCTGGCCCGCGCTGGCAGCGGTTGGGGCCGGCTTGGGCAGCGCCCGGGCGATGATGGGGTTGTAAGGACTTGCCGGAAACAGCCGCCGGTAATCGGCCGCCACCCGGGCAAAATCGGCGGGGCTCATGGCGTTAAAGGCCAGCGCCGTGAGCAGCATATCGCCCACGGCCCGGCCTTGCGCGGGGGCCGGCAGGTAGTCGTAGCGGCTCATGCCCGAGCTCACCTGCGCAAACTGCGGGGTGTAGCCGGCCCAGGTGCGGGCCGTGGGCGCGGGGCCGGGCAGTACGCCCTGCTCGCGCAGCCCCGCCACAATGGCCAGGTTGCCCAGGGCGCAGTAGCGGTAGCGGGGCAGGGTGGGGTCGTAGCGGGCGCACAGGGCCTGGGCCAGCTGGCGGGCTTCCGCCTCGGGCATTTGCAAGTGCAGGTTGGCCTTGGCGGGGTCTTTGAGATGGAATGCCAACGCCATACCCGACCAGTAAAGCAGACGCTGCTCCACTTCGGCCGTCAGCACCTCGTAGCAGCGCTGGCTGATTTGGTGCTCGTGCAGGGCGGCCGTCAGCAGGGCCTTGGGCGTGGCCGCTTCGGCTTCCAGGGCGGCTAGCACGGCCGTGGCCGTGGGCGCACTGGCCAGCACCGTGCCGATGCGCTCGCCGCTGGCGAGGCCGCCGCTCAAGAGCTTGCCCTGCTCCAGCAGGTTGTTGCCGGCCGCGTTGGTGCCGCCAAACGTCACCGTGGCCGGCGCGTTGCCCGCACTCGGCGTCAGCGTGAAGCTGAGGCGCGCGCCCGGCTCCACAAACAGCAGGTTGTGCGGCACGTACTTGCCCCCCAGGCGCACGAAGCCCGTTTCGGCGTGCCGCAGCCGGTAGCTGAAGCGCCCACCGCGCACCAGGGCCTCGTTGGGCCCGTCGGCGAAAAACAAGCTGAGCGGCACCCCCGGCTGGGGCTCAAAGAAGGCGATGGCCGTCGAGTCCGGCGCGTCGGTGAGCTGGCCCGAAATGGTGGCCGGCACGGCCTTGGGGGCGGCTTTTTGGGCACACACCAAGCCCGGGGCGACGGCCAGCGCCGCCCCCAGCAGGCAAATCCAGTACTTCATTGCAGAAAAAAGGTGCTTAGCGGGTGTATGACTCCGAAATGAACTTGCCCGTGCCGTCGAACGTGACGTAGCCCGGCCGGCGGCCAATTACAATCTCGGCCTGGTAGCGCGAGGGGCCACCGTTGGCATCCTTCAGTTCCGTCACGCCCAGCAGGCGGGCGGCGGGGTAGTGCTGGGTGAGGTAGGCCAGGGCCGGGGCGGCCAGGTAGGGCACGCTGGCGGTTGCCGGGGCTGGGGCGGCGGCCGCCGCAGGGGCGGCACCATAAGTCGGGCTTCCCAGCTTGTCGTTGAAGGCGCGCACTTCGGCGCTGTTCTCATTGGCTTTGGTGGTCACGACCAGCACGCCGTCACCGGCATCGGGACCGAAGAGCTGACGGGCCTTGTCGCCCTTAAAGACACTGATGTTGCTGATGTTGCTAGGGCCCAGGTCCTTCATGCTGCCCGTGTAGCGCTGGCCATCTACGTACACAATGGGCGGCGTCTTCTTGTCCGGAGTGGGCGCCGGGCCCGAGGTTCCCGTTTCGGTGGCGGCCCCCGCGGGCTGCGCCGCCCGGGCCGTGGCGAGCGCCGTCACCGGTTGCTCAGCGGCATTGAAATAGAGCTTGTGCTTCTCGCCGTTGCTGGCCGTGATGCTGGCGTAATATTGCACATGCGGTACCTTCTCCGATGCCTTGTCGCTGATAAACCAGCCGTTGACAGTGCTGCCGGGGTAGGTTTTGGCAATGTAGGACTTGATGCCGTCAGGCAGTTGGTGGTCGGCCGGGTTCACAGCCGGGCCCGTTTCGATGTGCTTGTCGCGGGCTTCGGCCACGGCCACCTTCTGGTTGAAGGCAATTACGTCGGCGCGGTTCTGATTCTGCTTCGAGGTCATGACCATCACATACTCGTCCTGCGGATTGCCGGAGATTTTGCGGGCGGCATCGCCCTTCAACGCAACCATAGACGCCACATTTTCAGCGCCGAGTTTAAGCTCATCTGCAATGGAACTCACCTTGCCGTCGAGGTAGTGAGTGGCGTGGTAATTAGTGGCGCCCTCCTGGCCTTGGTCTCGTTGAGCCGACGCTGCTTGGGCTGCCACCGGCACGGCCGGCCCGGCGCCCTGCGCCCGCGCGCCCGAGAAGCCCAGGGCGGCCGCCAGCACCAGCGGCCCGGCCACGAAATAGCGGGCCAACTGCCCGGTCGAAGAAAGCGGTTTGTTCATCATGACAACGCGGTTTTTGAGGGTTGGAAAGGTGAAATGGGAAACCAGAGCGGGGCCCGGCAGCACCTGGCTCAGGCGCAGCAGGCTGTATTGATAGGCCTGCCGGTCGAGGCCGGTTTGCAGGGCGGCGTGGTCGGCCAGGTATTCGAGATTGTCGAGCAAAGCCCGGCGCAGCAGCCAGGCCGCGGGGTTGCACCAAGCGGCGGCCTGCGCCACGTGGGCCAGCAGCACATCCAGGGTGTGGCCCTGCCGCACGTGCACCTGCTCGTGGCGCAGCACGGCCGCCAGTTCGGCTGCCGGGTGCCGGCCGGGGTTCAGGTAGATGGTTGAGCCAAAAGAAAATGGGCTAACATCGCCCGGCAGCGCCCGCACCGCCACGCCCAGCACCACGGCCGGCCGCGAGCGGCGCCGCAGCCGCGCCAGCGACAGCAGCTGCATCAGCAGCCGCCCCAGCCCTACGGCCACGCCGGCGCCATACACGGCCAGCGCCACGGCGTTCCAGTCGATGGGCGCCGGCGCATCAGCTGCCGGCACAGCCGCCGTGGTGGCAAAATCCATCAGCACCACGGCCACTGGCGCGGCGGCTTCCGGCGGTAGCAGCGCCGGCACCGGCAGGGCCGGGTACACCGCCGAAAACAGTAGCGCAAATACCAGGTACGCCCGGTTCAGCTCGAAAAACGTGAGCCGGCGCAGCAGCCCAAAATACGCCGCCGCAAAGAGCAGCAGCGCCCCGTTGGCCTTCAGCAAATACAGCAAGGTGGGCGAGAGCATGGCTATTCCTCCTTCTTGCTTTCGATGAGCTTGATAATCTCCTGCAGCTCTTCGGCGCTGATTTTATTGTCCTGCGCGAAAAACGACACCAGCTCCTTGTAGGAGTTCTGGAAGTGCTGCTTCACCAGCGTGCCCAGGGAGCGACGCTGGTAGTCATCGGCCGTCACCACGGGCACGAAGCGGTAGGAGTTGCCCAGCTTTTCGGCCCGCACGTAGCCCTTGCGCTCCAGGTTGCGCAGGGTGCTGGCCAGGGTGGTGTAGGGCGGGCGCGGCTCTGGCAGCTGGTCGAGCACGTCTTTCACGAAGCCGCCGGCGGGCAGCGGCCAGAGCACGCGCAGGGCGTCTTCTTCGGGTTGGGTGAGGCGTTCCATGGGAGATGAATAAATGTTAGAGGTGGCGGGCGGGCGTCGAGTTTTTTAAATAGAGCAGGGCATCAAACTCGCCGCGCAAGTCGTGCGGGCGAAAGTTGCGCGGCTGCTCCTGAATGCCGACGTCGCGAAAAAGTTGGTGCTGGAAAAGCCACGCGTTGGCCTCTTCCAGCGCCGGGCGGCGCAGGTCGAGCAGAAAGGACGTGCCAGTAGCTTGAAACCAGGCCTCGTAGGCGCCCGGGGGCGGCGCTTGGGCCGTGGCGGGGTAAAAGCTGCCCGCTCCGCCTTCGGCGGCGTAGCTGCCTTGTCCAAACGCGAAGCCCAGCGCAAAGTACCCTTTGCCAAAGCCCTGCCGCAGCCATTGGCCCATGGGGGCCTGCCGCGGCTCGCCCGCTGTGGCCACGTGCCCGTTGTGGGCCCATACCACCAGCTTGGTCGCACTGCCGGCCGCGCCGTCCTGCCGCAGCCAGGTCACGTTTTCGGCCAGGCAGGCGTCGCGGTACGGCCCGGCCAGGTCAAGCGGCAGGCGCCGGAAAGTAGCGCCCTGTTCCAGCAAGCGCAGGCAGTGCAGCTGGGTAGCCAGCTGGCGGGCATCCGAAACCGTTGGCGCGAGCTTGGCACGGGTGTCGAGGCCGGCCCGCAGCTCGCCCACGAGGCGGCGAACGGTTTGCAGGAGTGGGTCGGTGGGCTGGTCCGGGTGGCGGCGCAAGTCGAATTCCTCCCCGCCAGGGCGGCTCATTTGGGCCACCGCCGCTGCCAGGGCTTCTAGGCGGGGCTGCACAAACTCGTCGGTGGCCCGGGCCGTTTGGCGCAGCTGCGCCAGGGCCAGCTCGGGGGCCTGCATGTCGATGCCCGCCAAAAAGAGCTTCGTGCCCCGCTGCTGGCGATAGGCACGCATCCAGCGCACCAGGTCCAGCACTTCCTGCGTGTTCCAGACGCCCAGCGCCCGCAGCAGGCCCGCCGGGTCGCCCTCGCCGGTCTGGATGTAGGCATTCAGGGCGGCGCAGGCCGGTTGCGGCGCTTCCAGCGCCAAGCCGGTGAACCCCTTTTGCTCTACTAGGAAGCGGAAAATCCGGCGCTTCATCCGAAAGATGTCGCGCGAGCCGTGGGTCACTTCGCCCAGCCCCACCACCTGGGTGCTTCCCACTAGCTCCCCCAGCGGCCGGAGGTCGGTCAGGTCGGCTTCCGGGGCGGCCGGCGCCAGGGGCGTGGCCGCCTTGCGTAGCCAAGCCGTTTCGGCAGAGGTAGGCGCGGGCGCCGGAGGCAGCGGGGCCGGCACGTAGGCCCGGCCGTCAAGGGTAAACGTCAGGTTGTCGAGCAGCAAAGGAGCCGGTCCGGGCACCCGCACCCCCAACGACAGCGCTGCCAGCGCCGCATCGTCGGGCACGGGCACGCTGAAAGAAAACGCTTCCCATGCCGCCCCCGGCGCAGCGGGCGTCGGGGCCACGGCGTGCCGCGCCACCACGTAGGTGGCCACCCGGCCCGCCCGGCCATCGCCGCCCAGCAGTGCATAAGTAAACATCGGCGAACCCGGCAGCGCAGTCGTGTTGGTCAAAGTGCGCCACTGGCCTTTCACGGTCAGTGTCTTGCCTCTGATTTTATCGATGGGCAACGTGCCCAGGTAGGCGGCCGGCGGGGGCGAGCCCGGGCGCCCGGCGCCGGGCCGCAGGCACAGGGCCCGCCGGCCGTGCTGGGGCTGCAGGCTGTCGAGGGCCAAAGCCAGGCGCGCCGGTTCGGGGCGCGCTGCCGGGGGCGGCAGCCGTTCAAAGTCCCAGTTGGGCGTCAGCACATCTTCCGGAGCGAGGAGTAGGGCTTCGGTGTCGGGCACCGGCGCGTCGCTCAGCAGGCGGCCGTCGAGGCGTACCTGCACATCATCGAACCAAATGCGGCCACTGCCGGCCACACGCAGCCCCAAGCCGAAAGCCGTGGCGCTGGCTTTCACCGGCAACCGCAATTCGATACGGCGCCAATCGGTCGTGGCGGCCAGCGAATCTAGCTGGTCGACGCGCTCCAGGCCGATGCTGCCCGCCGTGGGTGGGGTGTGGGCGTAGGCATACAGCCCGGCCCGGCCCCGAAACCCACTCGTGCGCATACAGCCGCTCACGGTCGCAATGCGGCCGCGCACCGAGTCGATGGGGTAGGAAAAGGCGGTGTACAGGGCGGCGTAAGGCGGCTCATCGGCTGGTGCCAGGTCGAATCGCAGGCTGCCCTTGCCCTGCCGGAAAATCAAGGAATCGAAAGCCAGGGTGGTGCCGGGAAACACCTTCTGCGACCACAGCACCAGGGGGTGGCCGCTGTTGGCGCCCGGTTCCAGAGCCAGGTTGAGCCGCGCCTGGGCCATTCCGGCGGGGGCCGCTGCCAGCCAGCAGCCCAGCAGGCCCCCGCAGCGGCGAGCAGCGGCGCTTTTACTTCTCAAAAAATAAACGCCCGGCGGGGTAATCACGAGGTAATGGACTGCTTGTGCGAAATTTTCGTAATTCTACGAAAATTTCGTAATAGTGGGTAATGAGTCCACCTTCGGAACAAGGAATATTTTGCCTGAATCCGCTTTGCCAGCCAAAAAAAGCCGTTTTAAACCCCCCAAAAAAATTATTATCAGTAAGTACTCGGCTACGACCGCACCTTGTCCGTCTGCTGAATCTGGAGCCACCGAATGGCCGCGCCTTCGTCGTTGAAAAAGGAGATGGCGAACGGTTTGTCGTCGTAGGCTTCGGCCGAAACATAGCCCGGCCGGCTGACGATAGATTCGTGCAGCGCCGGGCCCACCAAGTAGGCAATGTAAAGGCGGCCATTGAGCCGGCGCGCCATTTCCGGAAAGAATTTGTTGAGCAGCCACTCAGTGGTGCTGGGGTCGTTGAGGGTGCGGCGGCGGATGTCCTGCAGCCAGAAGCGCGCCTGCTGGTCCACGGCCGCTTCGCACATCTGCTGGTACACGGCGGGCAGCTCGTGCGGGTCGGGCTGGTGGCCCCAGCGGCTCACCAGTATATCAAGGTCGGCGCGGTAAGTGAAGTCGATGAGCGGCGCGGGCAAGTCGGGATTCATAGGCAAAGGCAGGAGGCAGGAAGTGGCAAATTACGCGTTGGCGGCATCACCTGGTTTCCCGCCGCCCGCCGTGGGCCTCAATGCGCCGGCACGGCAGCGGGTACAGCGCTGCTTTCCACGGGCGGGTTCCGCCGAAACGAGCGCAGCGCCAGCCCCGCGCTGGCCAGCGCCAGCACTGCCCCCAGCAAAAACGGCGCGCCCGGGAAATGCACTGGCCCGTTTTCACGGGTGAAAAACCGGAACAGGAAGGTCATCAGCAGCGGGCCCACCACGCCGGTCACGCTCATCAGGCTGGTGAGGGCGCCCTGCAACTCGCCCTGCTCGTTGGCCGGCACCTGGCCCGAAATGGTGCTTTGCAGCGCCGGCCCCGCGATGCCGCCCAGGCAGTAGGGCGCCAGAAACGCCAGCATCAGCCACCCCCGCCAGGCAAAGGCAAACAGCACAAAACCCACCGTGTAGCACAGCAGCCCCACCACAATAGCCCGCGCCGCGCCCAGCTTCGGAATGGCCACGCGCACCAGCCCGCCCTGCACCAGCGCCGAAAATAGGCCGATGACGCCCAGCGAAATGCCCACCATCTTCTCGCCCCAGCCAAACTTAAGCTCGGTGTAAAACGTCCAGACCGACTGCACCGACGAGCCCGCTAAGTAGATGAGCACCAGCGAAGCCACCAAGCCCAGCACCGCCGGGTACTGCCGTAGCCGCAGCAGCGAGGCCACGGGGTTGGCCCGCGTCCACTCAAACGCGCGGCGTTTGGCCGGCACCAGCGACTCGGGCAGCACCAGCAGCCCGTACAGAAAGTTGCACAAGCTCAGGCCCGCTGCCACCATAAACGGCATGCGCGGGCCAAACCCCGCCAGCAGCCCGCCTACCGCCGGCCCGATGATGAAGCCCACCCCAAACGCCAGGCCCACCATGCCGAAGTTCTGGGCCCGGTTCTCGGGCGTGCTGATATCGGCAATGTAGGCCGTGGCCGTGGTGAAGCTGGCCCCCGTGATGCCCGCCAGCACGCGCCCCACAAACAGCCAGCCCAGCGTGGGCGCGAAGCTCAGAAACACATAGTCGAGCCCCAGCCCCAGCAGCGCGGCCAGCAGCACCGGCCGCCGCCCCAGCTTGTCGCTGAGCCCGCCCATGATGGGCGCAAAGCAGAACTGCGCCCCCGCGTAAGCAAACGTGAGCCAGCCCGAATACACCGCCGCCTGGCTCAGGCCCTCGCCCGTGAGCTGCCGGATGAGCGTGGGCATCACCGGAATGATGATGCCGAGCCCGCTGACGTCAATCAGCAGCGTAATAAAAATAAACCCAAGGGCCGGGGAGCGCTGAGATGCCATGGCAGAAAAACTAAATTATATAGCAAAGATGGTGGATTTGAGCCGACGCCTGCGGACTGGCGCGACCTTTTCCGAACTCCTTCGTTGCGCCGCGCCGGCCGGCATTTCGGCGGGCCGCTATCCATTTGCCGGTAGTTGGCGTATGAGGCGCTAATCCGGCCCGGCCGGTTTTCATCCGAATATTTCCCTTTTGACTTTATTGCCATGAATCAGAAACGCACGTTTGGCACCATTCTCACCGTTTTAGGCATCGTCGGCATCATCATTGGCGCCCTGGCTTTCCTGGGCGTCGGCGGCATCGGCCTCAGCAAAATGAACTCCATTGTTCCGTTTGTGGTGGGCCTCATCTTCTTCGCCGCCGGCATCAACCTGGTAAAAACCACCGGCGACCGGGCCTAGCAAGGAAATCTCACGAAAAATTATTCCTTGTCCGCTAATACGTTACCGGTTCTAGGTAATAATTTTAACGCCCGCTTGTTGCCTTCTCAGAAAATCCCCCTACTTTTGCAGAACCAAACAGTGCGGGGTGGAGCAGTTGGTAGCTCGTTGGGCTCATAACCCAAAGGTCACTGGTTCGAGTCCAGTCCCCGCTACCTAAAAGGCCGTTTCCAATCAGGAAACGGCCTTTTTTCTTTTACAGCTGGTTTTGGTGGCAATAAATAAGAAGATTGATTGGAAGTAGCAGTAACGGCTTGCCGCTTGCCGCTTGCCGCTTATCGCACCACGGCTTGCTTGCTGGCCGAGCGGCCGAACTTCGTGGGGAAATAGACCAGCTCCGCCTTGGCCGGGTTGATGGTGTAGGTGCCCTTGAAGCGCGGCTGCAGGGCAATGCGGAACTGGTGCCGGCCAATGGGCAGGCGGTCAAGGAAGATGCCGGTTTGGTGGCGCAGGTACTCGCGGTGGGTTTCGAGGCCGTTGGTCGGGGCGGGGGCGCCGTAGGAGCAGCCGGCCGGGATGGGCACTTCCAGCAGCACGTAGCGGGCCTCGGCCTTCACGTCCACAGTCACGAGCAGCTCGGCGGGCTGGCCGGCGCGGAGCGTGACGCGGTTGCCGGCCTGACCCGCCAGTTGGGTCCGCACCGTGAAAGCGGCCGTGACGGGTGCCGGCGCCGGGTTCCAGTGGCTTTGGTAGGCCGTGGCGTAGAGCGGCAGCAGGCCCTCCTTACGCAGCGTGAGCGGCCCGCTACTGCCCGCCAGCTTAGTGGTGAAGGGAAACTGCGTCACGGTCTGGTTCAGGCCGCCGCTGAGCTGGGCGCGGGCAAAGGTGGCCGGGCGGCCCGCCACAAACAGGTCGGGGCCAATGGTTTCGAGGATTTGGGCGGCCTCGTAGGTACTGGTCCAGTGGCCGCCTTCGCGCAGGTTGAGCAGGCCCACGCGCAGGCGGGCCAGCTCGGCCTCGTGCCCGCCAATGGAGCGCAGCGCCCGGTAGGCCAGCAGCGTGGTGCCCACCCGGTTCCGCAGCAAATAGCCATAGTAGGTCGAAGCGTGCAGCGTATCGCCATAAAACACGCCGCCCAGCTGGGTGCTGAGCCGGTAGCGCCGCAGCGTATCGAGCTGGAAAGGCAGGCCCAATTGCTGGCGCAAGGTTACCAGCGCCAGGTAGCGGTCGAGGGGCTGGCGGCCGTTTTGCAGGCGGTCGAAGCGGGCCACGTAGGTCTTGAAATCGGCCGGCGCGCCCAGGCGGTGCAGCAGGGCCAGCAGGCGGATGAGGTCGTCGGGGGCGCGGTAGTAGCCGTAGTAGCTGGGGAGAGGGCGGCCGCGCAGCTGGGCTACCGTGGCGGCTTCGCTCAGGTGGTCGTCCAATTCGCGCAGCAGGTAGGCCTGCGTGGCCGCCCGGTCGAACACCACTTTGTAGCCGGCTTTTTCAGCATCCAGCAACGCTTCCAGCACGTGCGTAGTAGCCCACGGGCTCACCGCCGACTCGGCCCAGGTACCCCACAGGTGTTCGGGCTTGTGCTGGCCGGCCAGCAGTTTCTTGATGAGGAAGTTAATGGCCTTGTCGCTGCGGAAGGGTAGGCTCTGCACCTCCCGGATGCGGCGCTCCAGCAGCAGCGCCTTCAGCTTGGAGGCAGCCTGCTCGTTGCAGAGGTAGGCGTAGCGCTGCAGATGGTCGATTTCCGAGAGCAGCAGCGGTAGCGCGTCGCTTTCCAGGCGCACCGTCACTTCGCCAAAAGTAGGGTTGATGGGCAGCTGAATGGTGGTATCGGCGGCCGTTAGGGTGGCGAAGGTGCCCACCCGCTCCAGGGTGCCGGCCGGCAGCACGGGCAGGCTGCGCTGCTCGCCGTCCTGGTAGCCGTTGGGTTGGGCGAGGGCGAAGCTAAGCGTGACGGAATCGAGCACTGTCGTTGAGGGCGCGGTGAAGATGAGCGTATCCAGGGCCACGGGGCTCACCAGCCGGTTTTGGGTGCGCAGCACCTGCGCGCCGGCCCGGAAGGTGGTGGCTACCTGGGCGGTGTCGAAGCCGTAGTTCAGGCTTTTGCCCAGCAGCTGGGTGCGGTCGCCGGCCACCAGGAAGCGGGGCGTGGCCAGCTCGGCCCGCAGCTGCTTGAACGATTTCAGGCGGCCGGTGGCGCGGCCCAGGCGGCCGTGGTCGTCGGAGGCCAGCACGAAGCTGTCCCAACTGGTCACGTCGTCGGGCAGCACTACGTCGGCGCGGGCCAGGCCGTGGGCGTCGGTTTCCAGCAGCGGGTGCCACCAGGCGTAGTCGCGGAAATGGCGGCGCATGGCCAGGCGCGGGTCGGCGCCGTTGGCCACATCGTCGGCGCTGCCTTTGGTGTTGATAATCAGCGCGCCATTGGCGGCCTGGGCGCCGTAGAGACTGGCCGCCTCCGTGCCCTTTATCACGCGGATGCTGGTGATGCTGGCCGGGTCGATGTCTGATTGAAGTCCGTTAAAGGGCAGGCCGTTGAGCAGGATGAATGGTTGATTGTTGCCGCTGATGGAAGCGGAGCCGCGAATGGTAATGCGGGCGCCGGAGCCCGGCGCGGCGCCTTCGATTTGCACGCCCGCTACTTTGCCCGCCAAGCCCCGCAACGGTGCCGCTGAAACGGTGGCTACGGCGCCGCTCATACTCCGCTTTTCCACCGCGCCGTAGCCCACCACCACCACTTCATTCAACTGTTTGCTGTCAACAGCCAGCTTTATCACCAGTGTGCTCAGCCCGCTCACCGCAACTTCCTGCGTGGCATATCCCACGCTGCTGATTCGGAGTGTGACGCGCCCATCCGGCGGCACCTGCAGCGTAAAGCTGCCATCAGCGCTGGTTGAAATACCGATGGTGCTGCCCTTAATCAGCACCGTCACACCGGGCAGGCCCTCCTCGCTGTCCTGGCCGATGACCTGGCCGCGAATAGTGCGCCAGCCGGGCTGGGGCGTGCGGGGCATTTCGACCCGGATTTCGCGGCGGGCGGGCACGCTGTCGGCCATGGTGATGTGGCCGGTTTTCGGGCGCCGCAGCCAGAGCTGCTGGTTGATACGGCGGCTGAGGCGGCCGGCCGGCACCCGGTCGGCCAGGCGGAGCTGGAAGTAGGTTTGGCCGTTGGGCTGGATGAGGACGTCCTCGGCCGGGGCCAGGCAGGAGCTGTCGGCCAGCAGCATGGCCACGCGGTAGCGGCCCGGCGCCAGCGCATGAATCAGGCCGTAGCCCCGCTCCAGGCGCAGGAATTTGGGCTGGCCGGGGCGGGTGAGCAGCACGTAGCGCGGGGCGGCCAGCTCCTTGTAGGCGGGGCCGGCATCGGCCGGTCGCGGGGGGAAGCGCAGCTCTAGCCGGCCCTGGCCCGGCGGCGTGGTGTAGGGCACGTCGAGCCGGGCATTGAGGTAGTCGAGAGTGGCGGCGGCCACCCACTCGGGCTTGCGGCGGAAGTCGGCTTCGGTGTAGGCAAAGCCTTGCAGCGGCAGCCACTTGTCGTAGTTGTTGAAAGTATAGCCATCGAGCCGGCCCAGCAAACTCGCGTCCAGGCACTGCATTTTTAACAGGTTTTTCCCGAAAGAGTACTTGTACAGCGGCTCAAACAGGAACTTGCGCCGCAGCCCGTACGCATCGCGCAGCAGCACCGAATCGGGCCGGAAGGGGCCGCTAATGAGCGCACCATCGTAGCGGCTGCGCGTGAGGGGGCGCAGCGCCTGCCCCTGCCGCAGCGTGGCCGCCGCCAAAAACGTGCCGTCGAGTACCACCAACGAGCGTTGCAGGCCCAGCAGCTCGGCGGGGGCCAGCTCCGGGTGGCGCTTTTCCACGCTCAATTCGGCGCAGGGATGGTTCACATCGATGCTCAGCGTGAGCTTGTGCAGCGGGCGCAAATACACCTCGCGCAGCGTGACGAAGCGCGTGGCCGTGCGCACGCTGATGGTGTGGAAGCCGCTGTCGGCCAGCACGGTGTAAGGGTCGTTTTGGTTGATGTCGTGGATGTAGCCGGGCTGGCCGTCCACGTACACCGCCACCGGCGGCAGCACCCGCCCCGAATCAACCAAGAAAACCGCCACTTGCGCGAGCCCGCCCGGCGCCGGCTGGTATTCGTGAAACATGCCGGCTTCCGGATATAGAAATTGGTAAAACGTGAGTGAATCGAGACCCAGTACGTGCCGCCAGCGTGCCCACGGCAGCAGCTTCTGGGCCGACTGACCCTCAAAACTCGCCGCCAGCTTGAAGCGGCGCAGCGACTGCCGGCCCTGCACCGGCCGGGCCACGCGCAGCTGCGCCAGCGCGGGCGCGGCAGCTTGGTCAAACTTGCTGGTGTAGGCGTAGCTGGTGAGGTCGGCATGGGGCACGGGGCGGCCCCGCTCGTCGGTCACGGCGTAGCGCAGGCTGATGCGCTGGCCCGGGTAGGCCACGGCCGGCTGCTCGGCATTGATGACGAGCTGCGGCGCGGGCAGCGCCATCGTAAACTCGGCCGATTGCAGCGCCTCGCCCCACCAGTAGTGCAGCGAGGCAAACCACGGCTCCGAGCCGGCGTGCGGAATGGCCAGACTGAGCGCGTCGGCGTAGCCACGGTAGCGCAGGCGGTTGCCTTCATAGAGGTAGTACCAGAAATGCAGCCCGCGCGGGTTGCTCACGGCCAGCACCAGCGAATCGGCCCGGCGGTCGGATAGCAGCGTGAGGTCGGCATTGCTTTGGTTGATGTCGAGGTCAGCGCGGCGGCCCTGCTCGTCGCGCAGCTCGTAAAAGTCGGCGTGGGCGTCCACCTTCAGCGCCAGCGGCAGCTGCACTGGCCCCCGAAACAGCCAGCCGCTGCCCAGCTCATTGGCCGTGGAAATGCGCAGCGTGGCCGCGTGCGGCTGGCTTTTGCCCACCTGCCGGTATTCGAGGTGCACCGAGTCGCCGCGCAGCTCGGCGTGCAGCTCGCCGGGGTCGTGGCGGAAATCGACGGCGGTGCTTTCGGTGCGGCGCTCGTTGTCGGAGGTCAGTAGAGTGGCCTGCACGTTGTAGCGAAAGTCCACGTCGGGCAGCGCATTGGCGGGCAGGTTGAGGCGGGT
This sequence comes from Hymenobacter convexus, assembly GCF_030580955.1. Taxonomy (GTDB): domain Bacteria; phylum Bacteroidota; class Bacteroidia; order Cytophagales; family Hymenobacteraceae; genus Hymenobacter. The sequence continues at coordinate 707,750 of NZ_JAUQON010000002.1, forward strand.
TTCGCCCAGCGGGTCCAGTGCCTGGCTTTTGGTCCAGAGCGTATCGGGCATGAAGAACTGGCGGCCCGGCAGCGCGCCGGGCGCGCCGTAAGGCGTCACGCTCAGCCGCAGCCGGGCGTCGAGCAGGTTGAGGTCGTTGGCATCGGTGCCGCGCACAAACACGGCCTGCGGCTGGCCCTGTCGCTGGGTTTTTTCGGCCACTCGCAGCGTGTAATGGCTGTTTTTCAATTCGTAGTCTTCAAGCCGAAACTGGCCGCTGGCCAGCACGTGCCCGCGCCGGTCTTTCAGCCGAAAGCCCACGTAGGTGTCGGGGCGCAAACCCAGCGAGTCGGTCAACGGCAGGGTGTAGGCGTAACTGCCGGGGCGGCTGGGGCGCAGCAGGGCAATGCGCTTGCCGGATTCGGTGCCGTAGCCACTGCCGCCCAGCCACAGCGTGAGGGGCCGGCGGTAGGGGCGGCCGTTTTTGCGGCGCAGCACGCGGGCCTTCAGGCGCAGGGTGTCGCCGGTGGGGCGGTAGCGGGGCTGGCTGGTGGCTACGTAGTTGGCCCAGCGGCCTCGCTCCCCGTCTTCGTCTTCGCCCTCATCCTGGTGGTTCTCGCGGCGGCTCTGGCGCTCCTCGCGCACGTCTTCGTTGAAAATCGAGCGCAACAGGCCAATGGGGCCGGTGTTCACCTCGGCCGGGTCGTGCAGCTCCTGCACCAGCCGCCGCACCGGCCCGCTCAGGTAGCCCAGCGGGAAGCCGTAGAGCACCCGCCAGCCGGCCCGCTTCAGCCAGTGTCCGCGCGGCCGGGCCCGCTGCCCGCTATGCGGAAATGTCTGGTCGAGGGCGTGGAACGTGGTGCGCCCGCCGGCCGTCACGGCCACCAGGCCGGCCCGGCCGCCGCCGGCCTGCCGGTAGGTCTGGGTGGCGGCATCGAAAGCCAGCGGCTTGCCGCGCAAGGCCACCTGCGCATCGGGCTGCAGCCGGCCCAGCGAGTCGCGCACCACGAGGCTCAAATCCACCTGGTTATCCACCACCAGCACCTCGCGGTCGGCTTCGGTGCGGAGCTGGTACACCAGCTGCGGGCCTTCGGTGTGGGCCACCAGGTAGTAGCCCAGCGGCAGCGGGCGCGGCGCGGGCTTGTCGGAAGGAAAGGAATCGACGGCCTGGGTGAAAAACTCCGGCCGGGCCGCGCCCAGCCCGCGCTCGTACAGCAGGCGGGCCTGCTCGTCGCTGATGCGGAAAACCTTGGTGAAGTAGCTGGTCTGGCGAGCCTGGGCCACCAGCTGCTGGGCGTGGGCGGGGCGTAGTAACAGCAAAGACAGAGCGGCGAAAAGTAGCAGAAGGCGCATAAGCAGGCAGGAAGAAGTTTCCCATCCGATGCAGGCCCGCGGCGGAATACACACGGCTGAACGCAAAAAGGCCCGGTCGGAACCGGGCCTTTGGTTGGCGGTAGCTATGTGCTCAGCATGACGTTCAGAGAAGCGCCCGTAGCTGTCAATTTCTCATGGCCCAGGGCGGACTAGCGGGCACCGTGGTATGTGGCCACGAGCCAGGTGCAGAGCACCGCGCTGAGGAACAGCATCCCACCGGTAAGCAAGCGCCGGCTTGCCGCTTGGGCCGGGGTAGCGGGCGGCGAGGAAAACCAGTGCGCCGCGCCATAGACCAGCAGGGGCACCCAAACGATTGCCCAGCAGGCGTACTTGTTTGCGTACTGGTCGGCTCCGCCCCGGGTAAAGTGCATCGGCACCTGCATCGGCAGCGCCGGCCAGGTCCACGCCAGGCAGGCCACGGGCAACAGCAACAAGCCGAGGACCAAGAGTTGACGCCCGCTAACGGGCTGGAGGAATGAAGGAGTCATAGAGCAGGCGGGGAAGGTAGGATGAAAATCCGTTGCGCCTCGTATGGGGGCGCAACGGATTCCCCTCGTTTCACGCTTCGGACGTGAATGCTGAGCTTAAATATTCATCTTCAGCAGCTTCATGCCGAGCTGCTTTTTCTTTTTGTAGTAGTCCGTCACCATCACGTAACCGGGCTTGGCGGGGTAAAGGTAGGAGTAGGTGGGGCCGGCGTTCAGTTCGATTTTATCGGTGGTGTACTTGCCGCTGTTGCCGAAGCCGATGCCGCCGATGTAGCCCTTCGCGGCCTCGCCCTTCTCCTTGTCGAAGTTGAGGTACACCACGTTGAACTGCGTGTTGGCGTCGTCTTTCTGCAGGAACTGGTAGTCAAAATCGCCCTGCGCCTTCATAATCATGCCCAGCAGGCTGGAACCCATCAGGCCCGCGCCGGGCGGAATCTCGGCGTTGGTCACGGTTTTTGGGAAAAACTTCACGTTGCTGAGCTTGGCCTGCGGGTCGAGCTCGAACACCAGCAGGTTGGCAATCTTGCCTTTGCTCACGCTGGTGCCGCCGCCCAGCGCCTTCATGGCAATGCCCAGGCCGTCGCCCACAATCTTGAACTGCTCGGCCACGATGTACATGCGGCCGTCGGCGCCTTTCACTACGGCGTGGTTGAAATTCACGTAGTTGTCTTCCTGGCTGGCCTTGGCCTCGGCGGGCATGAGGGCGGCCACCTCGTTGTGCCAGCCGTAGTTTTTGGCGCTCACCACCTTGCCGGCTTCCGAGAAGCGCTTCACGAAGAAGCCCTGGCTTTTGTTCACCATGGGCTTGTCGTCGAGCTTGTAGTACTCGCCCACGGCCACAAACTCGCGGGTGCTGGGGTCGAAGGTGAACGAGCTGAGCGAGAGCTGCTCGGTGGGGCTAGTTTCGACGGGCATGTCGAGCAGCTTTTTGCCGGTTTTGGCATCGAGCGCCACCATCGAGAAGTTGAACTTGTGCGACATCAGCCCGTCGCGGCGCATCATCATGCCCAGCAGGTACTTGTCGGCGGCCTCGGTAATGCTCAGCGACTCGTACTGCTTCGATTTTTCGTCCGACGTGATGCGCCAGTGCATGTTCAGCTTGTCGTCGTAGATGGCCAGCGTGTAGCCCTTAGCCATGGCGCCGGTGTAGCCGTTGCGCACGAAGCCCAGGCCCGGCACCGGAATCAGGTTCATGCCCATCATGCCGTTGCCGGCCGGGTCGGCCGACATCGCCTGCGCGGCCAGCATCCGCTTGTCGCCGCCCGACAGGTCGCCGATAACCTTGCTGCCCAGCTTTTTCAGGCTGGTGTCGTAGGTTTCAATCTCCAGGGTCTGGTCCTTGCCGTTGGCGAAATAAAACGCGAAAGCCGAGCCGTTGAATGTGTTTTTCAGCAGCGTGTACCCGGCCGGCTTCTGAATGGTGATGCTCGACACTTTGGTCAAATCCTGGTCATACAGGTCGAGCAGGTAGTTGTCGTTTTTGCGGTCGGCCTTGTCGCCGCGCGTAAACATGACGTAGCCCTTCACCTCGTTGCCTGCATAAATGGGCGAGAGCGCCGCGCGCCGCATGTTCGAGATGCCGTCGATGGTTTGGGTTTGGGCGTGCAGAGCCGCCGGGACTACCAGCGCCATAGCGGCCGCCAGCAGAATGCGTTTAACAAGCATGAAAATGGAGGTAAGGGTGAGAAATAAGCGGAATGGTTTGATGGAATTGAGTTTTCAAAACTTAAAAGGACGTCATGCTGAGCGCAGCCGAAGCATCTCTACCGAGTAGGTATACTATTGCGGTAGAGATGCTTCGGCTGCGCTCAGCATGACGCTCTTTGTAAATGGATAAGCGGCTCTAGCGAATGGATTTCTTGCCCGACGCCGCCGGCTTCGGAAACAGCAGCTTTGCGAATCTGCCGTCGCGGTACTGGGCCTGGTATTGCTGCTGCAGGGCGGTGGCGCGGGGCTCGGCGGCCAGCTTGGCGGCGGCGTAGGCGGCCGCTTGGGCGTATTCGTCGGCAGCCGGCGCAACGGGCGCGTTTTGAGCAAAGCAGGCCACCAGGCCCTTGTAGTCGTCGGCTTTCCAGGCGGTGAGCGTGGTGAGGAGCTGGTTGAAATTATCGGGGTGATGCTTCGAAACGTTGCCCACCACCTCGTAGAAATCGTGCTTCAGCAGGTGCTCGCGCAGCTCGTAGAGGCTCAGCGTCACCACCGAGCGCAGGTAGGCATTCTGGGGCTCGTCGTGCAGCAGCTGCAGCGCCTCGTACAGGGCGTGGTCGTAGCAGTCGTAGTCGAACCAGCTTTGCACGGCCTCCAGGCGGCTCAGCGCCACAATGCGGGCGAACTCCGGCGTAGGCGCCGTGGGCCCGTCGGCAATCTGGCCCTGGGCCAGTTCGCTCAGGTAGCGCATGCGCTTGGCGCAGTCGGGGTGGCTTTTGAGGGTGTCGGTGGTTTCGAGCACCGTTTTGGTGGGCGCGGCCACCGTGAAGATGGACTTGGGCTTGGCCGGCGCTTCGGGCAGCGGGTAGGGGAAATTGGCGCAGCCAAAATACTGGCCCAGCGCCAGCGGCTCAGCCGAAAGCGGTTGGTCGATTTTGTCGAGCAACTGCAGCGCGCGGTAGGCCTGCCGGGTGTCGAAGCTGGTGCGTTTGAGCAGCGCGTAGCCCAGCGAATCGGCCTGCTTTTCGTACTGGCGGTGGTGGAAGTTGCTGTTCAAGGACAAGCCTAGTGCCAGCTCCTTCAGCTTTGAGCTGATGTTGTACTCATCGGCCACAATGCGCTTGAACTCCTTCCGCAGCTCCTTGCTGTGGATGCGGGTGAGCTGCGCGTGCAGGCCGCGCTCCATGTGCGCGCACTGGATGTGGGCCAGCTCGTGGCAGAGTACGTAGGCCAGCTGGCTTTCGTTTTCGAGGCGGCTGAGCAGGCCGATATTCAGCATCACGATGCTGTTGCCCACGGCGTGGGCGTTGGGCTCGGGGTTGCGGCTGAGCACGAGCTGCACGGCCGCCAGCTGCGGGTTGGCCTGCCGGATTTGCCCGAACACGCGCTGCACGTAGGGGTTCAGCACGGGGTCGACGAGGGCGGAGTAGCGGACGGTATTATACACGTCGTCGGCCGCTTCCTGGGCAATGCGTTTGTAATGGTCGCGGTACTCGCCGCTCACCGACTTGGGCGTCACCAGATACTTCTGCACGGCGGCGCGGTGGGCCACGGCCATTTCATGCACCCGCACGGTATCGGCCGAGTAAAAAGGCAGATATGGCGCCTGTTGCGCCAGTGCCGGGGTAGCCAGCACGCTGGCCAATACAGCCAGCAAAAACAGGAGACGCATAAAGCCGTCGGAGGAATAAGTTTTCGGGAAGGAAGACAATCGGTCGGACCAAAGGTAGAACGACGAATTGCTATAATCCTAGCTGTGTATCCGCGGCGGCGAAAGAATTTTTAGCAGTGGAAAACAAGGGATTAAGTGGCTGTATTGGAGTAGGCACACTATGCCTGTCGTCATGCAGAGCGTAGCGAAGCATCTCGCGTGTGGTGGTAATTCAATCACCAAACGAAAAAAATAGTGGTGGCAGGCAAGATGCTTCGCTACGCTCTGCATGACGTTCAATTTGCAGTAACCGCTGGTTTCAACCCGCCGCCACCCGCGCCACCACGGCAAAAAGCGGGTCGGAGCGGCCGGGCGGCAGCGGGCTGCGGTCGAGCAGTTCGATGCCGTGCCAGCCGCCGGCCGCAGTCAGGTACTGGCGCACCAGGGCGAGGTGGCCGCGGTCGTCCAGCGCGTGCCAGGCGGCAATGGCTTTGCTGGGAAAGCAGCGGTTGGAGAAGGTGATGACCAGCGGGGCCTCGGGCCGGAGCACGCGGGCCAGCTCGCGCAGCACCGCCACGGGCTGCGTCAGATAGTCGATGGACACGCAGATGGCCGCACCGTCGAACTCGTCGTCGGCGAAGGGCAGGGCGGGCTGCTGGTTCAGGTCCTGCACCACGAATGACGCCAGCCGCGGGTTGGCTTTCAGCTCGGCTTTGTTCATACCCAGGCCCACCACCCGGCGGTAGAGCACCTCGGGTGGCAGGTGGCTCACCCAACTGCTCATCAGGTCGAGCAGGGTAGAATCCGGCGGAAAGTATTCGCGGTAGAGCTGCGTGACGGCCGCAATGGCGCGGTCGTCGATGTGCGTCACGAAGCGCGGGTGGTGGTAGAATTCCGCATCAGGCGTTTCGTCCTGGCGGCGGAAGATGTTGGCGGGAAGAGCGTCGTCGGGGTTCATTAAATAGGATGTTGGAACGATGTAGAGACGCGACACTTCGCGTCTTGGGGGTGAACGATGGTGGGCAAGCGTTACCCGAACGGCGCGGCCCCGGAGACGCGAAGTGTCGCGTCTCTACAACCCTAGAAAGGCCGCCAGGTACGGCGCCGTGCGGCTTTCCTTCGCCCGCGCCACTTCGCGCGGCGGCCCGGCGGCTACCACGCGCCCGCCGTCCTCGCCCGCGCCGGGGCCGATGTCGATGACCCAATCGGAGCCGGCCACCACGCGCATTTCGTGTTCTACCACAATGACGGTATTGCCGGCTTCCACCAGGCCTTCGAGCTGAAGCATGAGCTTCTCGGTATCGGAAGGGTGGAGGCCGGTGGTAGGCTCATCCAGAACATATAAAGTGTTGCCGCGGCCGATGCGCTGCAACTCGGTGGCGAGCTTGATGCGCTGGGCCTCGCCGCCGCTCAGCTCGGTGGCGGGCTGGCCGAGGCGCAGGTAGCCCAGGCCCACTTCGCGCAGCACGGTGAGGGCGCGATGGATGGCGGGCTCGTCGGCGAAGAACTCCCAGGCGTCGTCCACGGTCAAACCCAGCACTTCGGCGATGTTGCGGCCCTGGTACTGCACCTCAAGGGTTTTGGCGTTGTAGCGGGCGCCGTGGCACACCGGGCAGGGCGCGTACACGCTGGGCAGAAACAGCAATTCCACCATCACGAAGCCCTCGCCGGAGCAGTTTTCGCAGCGCCCCTTGGCCACGTTGAAGCTGAAGCGGCCGGCGTCGTAGCGGCGCTTGCGGGCCTCGGGCGTGGCGGCGAAGAGCTTGCGCACGTGGTCGAACAAGCCGGTGTAGGTGGCCATGTTGGAGCGCGGCGTGCGGCCGATGGGCTTCTGGTCGACGCGCACCAGACGCTTGATTTTGTCCAGGCCGGCCGTAATCTGGCCGCCCAGCGTGGCCGGCGCGGGTGCGGCCAGGGGGTCGGTTTCCTCTTCCTCGGCTTCGATGGCCTGGCCTAGGCTTTCGGCCACCAGCTCCACCAGCACCTGGCTCACAAGGCTCGACTTGCCCGAGCCCGACACGCCCGTAACGGTGGTGAACACGCCCAGCGGAAATTCCACGGCCAGGTTTTCGAGGTTGTTGCGCGTCACGCCGGCCAGCTTTAGCCAGCCGGTGGGCTTGCGCGGCGGCACGTCGGGCAGGGGCGAAGTATCGAAGAGAAACTGGCGCGTCTGCGATTCCAGCACGAGTTGTAAACCTTCGGGCGGGCCGCTGTAGAGGATTTCGCCGCCCTTCTCGCCGGCCGCCGGGCCCACGTCTACCAGCCAGTCGGCCTGGCGAATAACGTCCAGGTCGTGCTCCACCACAAACAGCGAATTACCCGCGCTTTTCAATCCGGCCAACGCTTTCAGCAGCGCCTCGGTGTCGGCCGGGTGCAGGCCGGCGCTGGGCTCATCGAGCACATAAACAACGCCGAAGAGGTTGGAATAGAGCTGCGTGGCCAGCCGTAGGCGCTGCAACTCACCCGGCGAAAGCGTGGGCGTGCCGCGTTCCAGAGACAAATAGCCCAGCCCCAAATCGAGTAGCACCGTGAGGCGGGCGGCCAAATCCTCGGCAATGCGCCGCGCCACAATAGCCTGCTCGGGGTGCTCCTGGTCGTGCTTCTGCTTCCCGGCTTTGCCCTCAGCAAAGGGCTGCAGCAACGCCGCCAGCCGCTTCAGGGGCAGGCGCGACATTTCGGCAATGTCCAGCCCGGCAAACTTCACGCTCAGCGACTCCACCCGCAGGCGCTTGCCGTGGCAGGTGGGGCAGTCGGAACCCAGCATGTATTGGGCCACGCGCTTTTTCATCAGCGCGCTTTGGGTGGTGGCGAAGGTGTGCAGCACGTACTTCTTCACCCCCGTGAAGGTGCCCATGTAGTTCGGCGGCTCGCGGCGCTTGATGGCCCGCTGCGTCTGCTCGGGCGAGTAGCCGGGGTACACGGGCAGCACGGGCTGCTCCTCGGTGAAGAGTATCCAGTCCCGGTCTTTCTGCGGCAAGTCCTGCCAGGGCGTGTCCACGTCGAAGCCCATGCTCACGAGGATGTCGCGCTGATTCTGGCCGCCCCAGGCCTGCGGCCAGGCCGCAATGGCCCGCTCCCGGATGGTGAGCGTGGGGTCGGGCACCATGCTGGCTTCGGTCACCTCATACACGCGGCCCAGGCCGTGGCAGGTAGGGCAGGCGCCCTCGGCGGTGTTGGGCGAAAAGGCTTCGGCGTAAATAATGCCCTGCCCGGCCGGGTAGTCGCCGGCCCGCGAGTACAGCATCCGCAGCAGGTTGGAAAGCGTCGTGACCGAGCCCACCGACGAGCGGGTGCTCGGTGCACCGCGCTGCTGCTGCAACGCCACGGCCGGCGGCAGCCCCTCAATGGCCGTCACCTCGGGCACGGCCATCTGGTGGAACAGCCGCCGGGCGTAGGGCGACACCGATTCGAGGTAGCGGCGCTGGGCCTCGGCGTAGAGCGTACCAAAGGCCAGGCTGCTCTTGCCCGAGCCCGACACGCCGGTGAACACCACCAGCGCATCGCGCGGAATGTCGACGTCGACGTTTTTGAGGTTGTGCTCGCGGGCGCCGCGCACGCGCACGAAACCGGTAAAATCAGCGGTGGAGGAGGATTCGGCGGCTTGAGCCATGAGGGGTAGCGCGGTGGAACAGTGAAATCACCGCCTTGCCCATACGTGACCGGCCCGCCCCAAAGCCAATTATCCCGCTGCTTATTGCACTACCATGCGCGCGGAACTGCCGCCCGCCCGCACTACATAGATGCCCGCCGCCAGCCCGACCAATGGCACAGTCACCGCCGTGACGCTGCTTGCCGCTATTGGCACGGTGCGCACCGTGCGGCCCATGGCATCAACCAGCGCGACGGCTGAAGCCGCTGCTGGTACCCGCACGCGCACTTCGGCGTGGGCCGGGTTGGGCCACACCACCAGCGGACTGGCCGCCGCAGCGGAGCGGGCCGCCAGGGCGGGCCCGGTGCCGTTGTTGAGGCGCACGGTCACTGTGAACTGGCCGTAGTTGCAGGCTGCGAGGTCCAGGTCGCCGTCGTCGTCCAGGTCGCCCAGCACCACGCTGAGGGTGCCACTCGCCGTTGAAACGCTGCTCATGCTGCCAAACACACCGCTGCCGTTGTTGAGGCGAATGTTGACGGACGAGCTAATGATGTTGTAAGCCGTCGAGAGCAGGTCTAGGTCGCCGTCGCCGTCCACGTCAGCGGTTGTCACACAGGTGGGCGAAGCGCCCGCGCTCACGTCCGTCGTGCCGCTGAAAATGCCCTGGCCGTTATTTTGCCGGATGCTGATGCTGCTGCTGCCGTAGTTGGCCGTAAGCAGGTCGAGGTCGCCGTCGTTGTCGATATCCGCTGCGGTCACGAAGCGAGGCGAACTGCCCACCGTCACCGTCGAGCCCGCCACAAAGGTGCCGCTACCGTCGTTGAGGCGCACCGTCACAAAAGTGCCGTAGCCCAGCAGCAGGTCCAGGTCGCCGTCGTTGTCCACGTCGGCGGCGGCCAGGTGAAACAGCGTGTAGCCGGTGGGCGCGCTCAACTCAGTGGTGCCACTGAACACGCCAGTGCCGTCGTTGAAGCGCAAACTCACGGTATTGACGTCGTTGGCGGTGGCCAGGTCCAGGTCGCCGTCGCCGTCCAGGTCGCCGGTTACCACCGTATTGGGGGTGGTGCCCACCGTCACGGCAGTGGCCGCGGCAAAGGTGCCATTGCCGTTGTTGAGGCGCAGCTGCACGCGGTTGCTGCCGTAAAGCGTGAGGAGCAGGTCCAGGTCGCCGTCGCCGTCAATGTCGGCCGTGGTGAGGCAGTAGGGCACGCCGTTGACGGCCAGCGTGGTGCCGCTGGTAAACACGCCCCGGCCGCTGTTGAGGTGTACGCTCACCGAGCCGCCGTTGGAATTAGCCGTGAGCAGGTCCAGGTCGCCGTCGTTGTCGATGTCGGCCATCACCGTATTCACCGGGAAGCTGCTCACACTCAAGTTAGCGCCCCCACTAAAAGTGCCGTTGCCCCCAGTGGCGGCAGCCGTGAACTGGTACACGAACGGCGCCGTGATGGTGCTGCCGGCGCTGTTTTGCGCGCCGGGCAGCAGGGTGGCCTGCAGGGTTTCGCCGGGCCGGAAAGGCACCGCCGGCGCGAAGCCGACCGTGCTGCCGCTGGCCGTGGCCGTGCCCGCCAGCCGGCCGCCCCGCTGCCCGCTGAACACCCGCAACGGCCCCGCCGCGACGGCTGCCCCGCTCACCGGCTGCGAAAATGCCGCCACCACCGCCGCGCTGCGCGGCGCATTGGGCTGGTTGGGCCGGGGCAGAAACCGCGGGATGGCCAGCCCAAAATATACCTCAAAGGCCGTGCTGCTCACCGACGTGCCCGCCGGCACATCTACGCTGACAATGCCCGTGGTAGCGCCCGCCGGCACCGTGGCGGTGAGCACATTGGCCGACACCACCGTGAAAACCGCCGCCGTGCCGTTGAAGCGCACGGCCGTAGCCGCCGCCAGGTTGGCCCCGGTGAGGGTGACGGCGGTGCCCTCCGTGCCGCGGGCCGGCGTGAAGGAGGTCACCAGCGGGCCCAGGTTGAAGCGCACGCTCACGCTGCCGGTGCTGTTGCTGGCCGTGAGCAGGTCGAGGTCGCCGTCGCCGTCCAGGTCGGCCGCGGCGGGGCCGAACGGCGCCGGGCCCACGGGCACGGTGCTGCCCAGGCCAAACACGCCGCTGCCGTTGTTGAGGCACATGCTGACCAGGTTGTCGGTCTGGCTGGGCACCACGCAGTCGAGGTCGCCATCGCCGTCCACGTCGGCCAGGGCCAGGTTGTCGGCGCCCGCCGGAATCACCAGCCGGGTGCCGACTGGTGCGGCCGTGAAACTGCCCGTGCCGTTGTTCAGCTGCACCAGCAAGTTGTTGGGACTGGAAAACCGGTCCTTGCGAAAGGCAATGAGCAGGTCCACATCGCCGTCGTTGTCCACGTCGCCCGCCCGGAGCCCGGTGATGCCCGAGTCGGTTAAGATGGGTGAGTCGGCGTTGCCCAGCGTGTTGCTGCTAAAAACGCCGCTGCCATTGTTGAAATGCACCCCCACCAGCCCGCCGTGCAGGTAGCCCACCACCACGTCGAGGTCGCCGTCGCTGTCCATGTCGGCCAGCAGCACCAGCCCGGTGCCAATCCGCTGGTTGACGAGAAAGCTCTGGCCGCCGCTGAACACGCCGCTGCCGTTGTTGAAGCGAATAATGGCCATTGAGCCCGTGCTGCTCACCGCGGCCAGGTCCAGGTCGCCGTCGCCGTCCAGGTCGCCCAGGGTCAGGTTGTTGGTGCCAATGCCCAGGTTGGGGTCGGTGCCGGGGCTGAAGCCGCCGCTGCCGTTGTTCAGGCGCAGGCTCACCGTGGCCGAATTGTTGGCCGATGTCAGCAGGTCGAGGTCGCCGTCGTTGTCCACGTCGCCCACGGCCAGGTTTTCGGCGCCGCCGCTCACGGCCACGGTGCCGCTGCCACTGAAGGCGCCCGAGCCATCGTTGAGGCGAATGCTCACCGAACCGCTGTACTTCAGGGCCAGCAGGTCCAGGTCGTTGTCGCCGTCCACGTCGGCGGCCGCTATCTGGTCCAGGCTGGCGGCCACGGGCACCTCGCCGCCCCCAAAAAGGCCGGTGCCGGCCGTGGCTGCCGCCGTAAACTGGTACACCGTCGGCTGGGCCAGCGCGGTGCCCGTGCTGCTCTGCGCCGCCGTGGTGAGGGTGGCCTGCAGGGTTTCGCCCGGCCGGAAGGGCACCGTCGGCGCGAAGCCGACCGTGCTGCCGCTGGCCGTGGCCGCGCCCGCCAACTTGCCGCCCCGCTGCGCGCTGAACACCCGCACGGCGCCCGTGGTGGCCGCCCCGCTGCTCACCGGCTGCGAAAGGGTAAATCCCACCGCCGAAGCGCGCGGCGCACTCGTCGCATTGCGGGCCGGGGCCACGCCCGTCACGGAAAAAGTCTGGGCATGAACTGTAGCAGAAAGGAGAGCAAGCAGACCAAGTAAAGCGTGTTTCATTCGAAAGAATAAAGAGGAAATGAAAGGTAATTACGCTTTTGAGAATAAGCCCTTAGCGCACCATGCTGAGCGAATTATTCCCGGCAATACTATAGGCAGGATGGCCCGGGCTGCGCACGCCGGTCAGGTAGCGCGAACTTTGAAGTTCGCGTGGCAGAACGACATCCGAAGCGGCGAGGAGACGCGAACCACAAAGCCCGTGCTACTGCGCCGCGACCCGAATTTGGACCAGGCTGGCCGAGTTCATGCAGTAGCGCAGGCCACCCGGCGCGGGCCCATCGGGAAAGACGTGGCCTAGGTGCCCGCCGCACGCATTGCAGCGCGCTTCCATGCGCTGCATGTTAAAGCTTTCGTCAAAAAAATACGCAATAGCCCCTCGCGTAGCCGGCTGCCGGAAGCTGGGCTAGCCCGAAATGGCGTGATACTTCTCCGCGCTCTCGAAAAGCAGTGCGCTGCAGCCGGCGCAGGCGTAGCGGCCGGGCTCGTAGGCGCGGCAGTAGGCGTTGCGGTAGGGCGGCTCGGTGGCGGCTTCGCGCAGCACTTGGAACCGCTCGGGCGGCAGCCGCGCGGCCCACTCGGCGGCGGTGTGCTCCACGCGCCGGACAGGCTCGGGGTTGCCATATCGGGCGTAGGTGAGGACGTCTTTCCAGCGCAGCATGCAACGATTGGCCGGGCGCGGTTAGGCGTTGGTGGCCAGCAGCGCCACCACGGCGGCAGGGTCGTCGACTTCAATGATGAGTTGCTGGTACTCTTCGTCGTGCAGGTCGATGACTACCACGTTTTCGGGGTGCACCACGTCGACAAACGCGGGCTTGAGGCCCGGCACGCCGTGCAGGTAAAAAGTCCCGGCTTTGATGACCCACGGCATATAAGTGCCCAGCGCCCGGAAACCGCTGAGGTTTTTGCCCACTTCCGCATCGGCCCGGACGCCCGTAATGTGGCTGCGCGGAATGGTGAGCGAGCTTTTAAAAGCCCAAAGTTTGTGCAGGCCCTGCACGGTGAATACGACGGTGTCGTGCTGAATGGTGACGTCAACCATGAATCGGGTTATTGAGCAAGCGAAGGGGAGGAATTGGGAATGGCGGCTTCGGGGCCGTACGGCGCACTTTGGCCAGCAGTTTGGGCCCGCATCAATAGCAAATAAGCGCCGCCCGACACCAGGAAGCCCACAAACCAGGCGTAGTTGTACACCGCCACCAGCCCCGGCCACACCGCGCCCTTATCCAGCACGCCAATGGCGGTGAGAAAGCCCGGCACGTTGGGCAGAATGCCAATGACGAGGGCCAGCATGGCCGCCGTGTTCACACCGTTGCGGTAGGCGTAGCGGCCGTGGTACTGGTAAAGGTCGGGCACGTCGAGGCGCTGGTGGCGGATGAGGTAGTAGTCGACAATCATGATGCCGCCGATGGGCCCGAGCAAGCCCGAATACCCTACCAGCCAAGTGAATATGTAGCCCGAAGGGTCGGCGATGAGCTTCCAGGGGAAGATGAGCACGCCGAGCACGCCGGTGATGTAGCCGCCGGTTTTGAAGCTGATGCGCTCGGGCGAAAAGTTGGCGAAGTCGTTGGCCGGGCTCACGATATTGGCCGCGATGTTGGTGGCCAGCGTGCTCAGGGCCACGGCCAGCATGGCAAAGCTCACCAGCAGCTTGCTATCGAACTTACCCGCCAGCACCACCGGGTCCCAAATGGTTTTGCCGTAGATGACGAACGTGGCCGACGTCACGACCACGCCCACGAAGGAAAACAGTGTCATCGACGTGGGCAGCCCGATGGCCTGACCCATCTGCTGGGCGCGCTGGCTGGTGGCGTAGCGCGTGAAATCCGGAATGTTGAGCGAGAGCGTGGCCCAGAAACCCACCATGCCCGTGAGCGAGGGAAAGAAAAACGCCCAAAACTGCGCGCTGCTCGTGAATTTGCTCGGCTGCGCCAATATCGGCCCCAGCCCATTGCCCGCCGAAATGGCCCACCACAGCAGCGCCAGCGCCGCCACCGGCAGGAAAAACGCCTTGAACACCAACAGCTTGCGAATGCTATCGACGCCCTTGTGTACCACATACATATTCAGCAGCCAAAACAGAAAAAACAGAATGGCCGGCCCCGTAGCCAGTCCCCAACTAGCCGGAAATACCGCTGGCAGCGTAGCCAACGACGGTACCCACAGCACCGCCATTTGGTAGAGCGCATAGCCGCCAATCCAGGTCTGAATCCCAAACCAGCCGCAGGCGATGATGGCGCGGAGCAGCGCCGGCACATTGGCCCCGCGCACCCCAAAGCTGGCCCGCGCAAACACCGGGAACGGAATGCCGTACTGCGCGCCCGCCCGGCCATTCAACAGCATGGGCACCAGTACGATAGTGTTGCCCAGGAAAATGGTGAGCAGGGCCTGCCACCAGTTCATGCCGCCCTCGATGAGCGAACTGGCCAGCATGTAGGTGGGGATGCACAGGCTCATGCTAATCCAGAGCGCGGCGTAGTTGCCGGTGCCCCAGGTGCGTTCGGCGGGCAGCACGGGCGCCAGGTCGGGGCTGGTGAGGCCGGGGGCGGCCACGGGTTCGGGAGCGGTATTCATAGCGGGTTTTCGAAGAAGAATTTCTAGCAGAATGGACGGAAGACTAACGCTGCCCGGCCGCCGCGCGGCGTTGCCGCCGCACGGTTTCGGCCTGGTAGAAAGCGGCTTCGTCGGCGTAGGCGTCCACGGCCCAGGCGGGGCGGTCGCGGACGATGAGCTCGCGCGAGCTTTGGAGCATAGCCCAGGTTTCGGCAGTGCCTAGGGCGCGGGTGGAGTCGGCCAGCAAAGCGGCCTGGCACTGCTGCAGCACCGATTCCTGGTAGGCAATCTGGGGGCCGCCGGGGCCCTTTAGCTTGCTGGCGGGCGTGCGCTTCTGGTAGTAGGAATCGCCGTGGTAGGTGGCCGTGGTCACGTAACGGTCAGAGCTGGCGTCGCGGATTTTGCGGTTGCCCGCCACGGCGGCATCCACGCCCAGCCGGGTGCCCAGCGAAATAGCATGGATGAGATTGGCTTGGGCGGAGGCTGAGTCGGCCAGGCCCAGAATAGCCAGCAAGAGTAGAAGGTGTTTCATGCGAAGAAGTGGGAGTGCAAATGCGGCCCGACAAGGGCTGGCCAAGATACACGGGCTCATGCAAAAACGCACCATTAGCTTTAGTGCAGCAGCCCGGCCACCGCTATGCTATACCAGCAGCCGATACCCGTTGGCCAGCTCGCTAAACGCCGTCACTTGCCGGGCCTGCCAGGCTTCGTCGTGGCCCAGCTCCCGGGCCAGCAGCGCGGCCACCACAGGCGCCGCCCGCACAGCCGCCGCGGCATCCAGAAACAGCAGGCGCACGCGTCGGGCCAGCACGTCTTCCACGGTGCGGGCCAGCTCGTGGCGCGCCGCCCACACCACTTCGGCCTGCTGAAATTCCAGCGGTGGCGCTAATTTTTCAGCCAAGGCCGGAATTTCGGCCATGAGCTGCTGCAGGCTGGCGTAGTCGGAGCCGTAGTGGCCCTGGTGGCTGGTGGCGGGTACAGCATCGGTTCCGGCAGCGCCGTGAATGGGCAGGTGCGCGGTGCGGCTGGGCGCGGCCGGAAGCATGCCCCGGGCAATGGCGTAGTCGAGCGTGTCCTGGCCCATGCGGCGGTAGGTGGTCCACTTGCCGCCGGTAATGGTGATGAGGCCGCTGGCCGAAGCCACGATTTTGTGCCGCCGCGAAACTTCCTTCGTTTTTGCAGAGCCATTAACCGAAGCCGCCAGCGGGCGCAGGCCCACAAACACGCTCCGCACATCGGCGCGGGTGGGGGGCTGGGCCAGGTACTGGGCCGCGGTGCGCAGCAGAAAGTCGATTTCGGCCTCCTGCGGCCGGGGCTCCAGGCTGGCGGTGGGCACGGGCGTATCGGTGGTGCCGAGGAGGACGTGGCCCAGCCACGGCACGGCAAACAGCACCCGGCCGTCCTCGGTTTTGGGAATGAGTAGGGCCGCGTCGCCGGGCAAAAACGAGCGGTCCAGCACCAGGTGCACGCCTTGGCTGGGCTGCACCAGCGGGCGGGTGCCGGGCTCGTCCAGCCGCCGCACTTCGTCTACAAAAATGCCGGTGGCATTCACCACGGCTTTGGCGCGCAGCTCGTAGGCGCGGCCGGTTTCGAGGTCGCTGGCGCGCACGCCGATGAGGCGGCCGGCGGCGTCTTTCAGCAGGTCCCGCACGGCGCAGTAGTTGAGGGCCGTGCCGCCGTGGTCGATGACGGTTTGGGCCAGGTTCACGGCCAAGCGGGCGTCGTCGAACTGGCCGTCGTGGTACAGTACCCCGCCGCGCAGGCCTTCGGGGCGCAGGGTAGGCAGTTGGCGCAGCGTTTCGGCCCGGCTGAGGTGAGTGGAGGCGCCCAGGCTGAGGCGGCCGGCCAGCAGGTCGTACAGCTTCAGGCCGATGGTGTAGAACGGGCCGCCCCACCAGTTGTAGTTCGGGATGATGAAGGACTGATTGCGGCAGAGGTGCGGCGCATTTTGCAGCAGCAGGCCGCGCTCGTGCAGGGCCTCGCGCACCAGCCCTACGTCGCCCTGGGCTAGGTAGCGCACGCCGCCGTGTACCAGCTTGGTGCTGCGGCTGCTGGTGCCTTTGGCGAAGTCGGCCTGCTCCAGCAGCAGCGTCCGGTAGCCCCGACTGAGGCCGTCAAGGGCCACGCCCAGCCCCGTGGCCCCGCCGCCGATGACTATGAGGTCCCAGGCCGGCGTGGCGGCTAGCTGCTGAAGCAGGGTTGCGCGGGAGTAGGGATTGGGAGTAGGTGGGAGGCGAGACATGGGCGAAGATTTAAACGGACCAGACCGAAACCAGAACGTCATGCTGAGCGCAGCCGAAGCATCTCTACCGCAATAGTAAATAATTGCGTCGCGCGGTAGAGATGCTTCGGCTGCGCTCAGCATGACGTTCTTTCTGCTCACTGCTCACTGCTCACTGCTCACTGCTCACTGCTCACTGCTCACTGCTCACTGCTCACTGCTCAGCGCAGCAGGCCGGCTACCTGCTCCACCAGCACGGGCACGCTGAGGCCGCCCATCACCAGCACCACCAGCCAGCCGGCGGCCAGCATCCAGCGCGGGTGGCGGTAGGTGCCCATCAGGCGGGCGCTGGTGGCGGCAACGAGGACGATGCCCAGGGCAATGGGCAGAATTAATCCATTCACCGCGCCGGCGAAAACAAGCAGCTGCGCCGGCTTGCCCACCAGCACAAATACGCCGGTCGAAAGCACAATAAACACCGAAATACATGCCCGCTCATAGCGTTCGAAAACGGGGTGGAAGGTCTTGAAAAACGACACCGACGTGTAGGCCGCGCCCACCACCGACGAGATGGCCGCGCTCCACAAAATCACCCCAAACACCCGAAAGCCCACCTCGCCCGCCGCCGCGCGGAACACGCCTGCGGCCGGGTTGTCCTTGTCAAGCACCGCTCCCTTCACCAATACGCCCACAATGGCCAGAAACAGCACAAACCGCATAACCGTGGAAATAATGATGCCGCTGAGGGCGCTGCGCGTCACTTCGGGCTGGCTTTCGGGACCCTTGATGCCCGCATCGAGCAGCCGGTGCGCGCCCGAAAACGTGATGTAGCCGCCAACCGTGCCGCCCACGATGGTGACAATGGCCGCCGCGCTAATCTGCGTGGGCAGCACCGTGTGGTGCAGCGCCTGCAGCAGGGGCGGGTGCGCGCTGATGGCAATGCCCAGCGTGAGCAGAATTTTGACGGTGCCCAGAATCTTGGTGAAGCCGTCGAGCATCTTCCCGATTTCCTGCACCCAAAACAGCAGCAGCGCCACCGCGCAGCTTATCATCGCGCCCTGCTCGAAGCTCAGGCCGGTGAGCACGTTCAGCCCCAGCCCGCAGCCGGCAATGTTGCCGATATTGAAGGCGAAGCCGCCCAATATCACCATCGCGGCCAGAAAATACCCCAGGCCCGGCAGCAGCTTATTGGCCAAGTCCTGGGCCCGCAGCTCGCTCACCGTGAGAATGCGCCAGGTGTTGAGCTGCGCGCCGATGTCGAGCAGCACCGACAGCAGAATGACGAACCCAAAGCTGGTGAGCAGCTGCTGGGTGAACACCGTAGTCTGCGTCAGAAAACCCGGCCCGATAGATGAATTCGCCATCAGAAACGCCGCGCCGAGGGTGGCACCGCCCCACCAGCGGGCTTTGGGCCGCGGCCTCATGGGGCCACGGCCGGGCGGGCCGCTTGCAGCTGCACGCCAGCGGCGCGCAATGCTTCATTCAGCCGTTGGGCAAATTCCAGGGTGTGGGCGCCGTCGCCGTGCAGGCACACGGTGTCGGCGCGCAGTGCCACGTCGGAACCCTGCTGGGAGCGTACCTGGCCGGCCTGCACCAGGCGCAGCACCTGGGCAATGGCAGCATTTGCGTCGGTGATAAGGGCGTCGGGCTGGCGGCGCGGGGTGAGGGTGCCGTTGGCCTGGTAGGTGCGGTCGGCAAAGACTTCGTGGGCGGTGCGCAGGCCCAACTTCTCGCCGGCCTTGGTCAGCTCCGAGTTGGCCAGGCCGTAGAGCACCAGCTCGGGCTGCACCCGGTACACGGCCTCGGCCAGGGCTTCGGCCAGGGCGGCGTTGGTAGCGGCCATGTTGTAGAGGGCGCCGTGGGGCTTGAGGTGATGCAGGCGCCCGCCTTCGGCCTTCGCCACCGCAGTTATTGCCCCTAACTGATACACCGTCAGGTTAAAAGCTTCTTCGGCCGAAAGGTCTAGGTTGCGCCGGCCAAAGCCCACCAAATCGGGCAGGCCGGGGTGCGCCCCGATGGCCACGCCGTGCTTCAGGGCGGCACGCACGGTTTGCCGCATCACGGAGGGGTCGCCGGCGTGAAAGCCGCAGGCAATGTTGGCCGAGGTAATGAAGGGCAGCAGGCCTTCGTCATTGCCCAGCGTCCAGGCGCCGAAACTTTCGCCCATGTCGCAGTTGAGGTCGATGGTATGGGTTGGGGGCATGAGGTTCTTGATTAGTTGCCGAAAACAGTTGCAATGCCTCGCCGCAAGGCCCGCAGCTCCTGTTCTCGCGCAAGGTACAGCGCCTGCGCCTCGGCCAGAGAAACCTCTTGAAAGTAAACCAACTGCCCCGGCCGCACCTGCGCCAGCGCCGAAAAATCAACTGAAATCACCTGCGCAATGCGCGGGTAGCCGCCGGTGGTTTGGTGGTCGGCCATGAGAACGATGGGCTGGCCGCCGGCCGGCACCTGCACCGTGCCAAAGGTGACGGCGCTCGATAGTAGCTCGGCGCTGGTATGGCGCTGGAGCGGAGGCCCTTGCAGGCGGTAGCCCATGCGGTCAGAATCGGGCGTCACGGTAAAAGGCTGCTGCCAGAAAGCCTGTTGGCTTGCCGGTGTAAACTGCTCATATTCCGGCCCGGCTACGGCCCGAATGGTGGGGTTCGGCAGGGGCGTGGGGCACAGGGCCAGGCCTGGTGTCCAGGTGGCCTGCATCCATATCCGGGAAGAAGCGGTGGCCGCCAAAGCAGCTATGATGCGTTGGCCTGCCGGGGTTGGGTGGGCGCCGGGCAGCACGTCGCCGGCCCGCAGCGCCCGGCCGTGCAGCCCGCCAAAGCTGGCCCGCAGGTACGTACTGCGGCTGCCCAGCACCGGCGCCACGGCCACGCCGCCCGCCACCGCCAGGTAGGCCCGGCTGCCCGCCACCGGCACGCCAAAATCCAGCTCCGTGCCGGCCGCCACCCACACGGGCCGATGCAAGCCCACCGGCTGGCTGTTGAGGGTGGGGGAGAGGTGCGCGCCGGTGAGGGCAATGAGGTGGTCGGCTTCGAACCGGATTAGCGGGCCCAGGAGCGTGATTTCAAGAACAGCGGCATTTTCGGCATTGCCCACCAGCAGGTTGGCCACGCGCAGGGCGCAGGCGTCCATCGCGCCGCTCACGATGATTCCTTCTTGCTGGTAGCCGAAGCGGCCGAGGTCCTGCACGGTGCTGAGCAGGCCGGGACGGAGAATGCTAAGACTCATGCCGCTGGAGCTGCTTAAATTCCGCTTCGCTGATGGGTACGAAGCGCAGCCGCTGCCCCGCCTGCAGGCGGCTGGGTTGGGCCCAGTCTGGATTGAACAACCGGAGCGGCGTGCGGCCAATGAGCTGCCAGCCGCCCGGCGTGGGCAGGGAATAAATGCCGGTTTGGGCCCCCGCAATGCCCACCGCGCCGGCCGGCACCAGCGGGCGCGGCTGCGGCCGGCGCGGGGTGGCCAAGCGCGCATCCAATCCGCCCAGATACGGGAAGCCGGGCGCAAAGCCAATCATATGCACGAGGTATTCGGGGGCCGAATGGCGGGCAACGACCTCCTCGCAGCTCAGCCCGGTGTGCGCGGCCACCGCTTCCAAATCGGGTCCGAACGCGCCGCCGTAGCAGACCGGAATTTCTACCAAAATTTCCTCCGTGGCAACGGCCGTGGCCAGCGCGGCCGGCAGCAGCTGCCGGATGGTTTCCGCCAGCCGCTCGTAGGGTTGGTAGCGGCCATTGTCGCTCAGCCGCCACGGGTCGTAGTACAAAGTGAGGGTGGTAAAGGCGGGCACCAGCTCACGCTGGCCTTCAACTGGGTGCTGCGTGAGGTAGCTGCGCACGGCCTGGATGGCCTGGTGCGTTTCGGCGCTGATATCGGTGCCAAATTCGAGCACAATGGCCGCGTCGCCGAGCGGAAACAGCCGCACCGGGGCGGGGCGCGTGGGCAGGGGCTCGGGCGGGAGGCTCACGGGTTGGCGGTTACTTTTGGGCTCTTTGCACCGAGCTTTTGCCGATGAATTTTAGCTTCCGTAAATATGGCAGGGCCAGCGGGTTTCTGTTGGCTTTGCTGGCCGCCGCCTGCCAGCGCCACCCCATTGCCCAAACCGTGCTGCCCGCCGCTGCTGCCGTTTCGGCGGTACCTACGCGCCCGCTGCCGCCCGTCGAAAAAGGCGTGTCCGGGGCACTGGCCGTGGCGCGCAAGCAGAACATCAGCCGTGTGGCATACGCGCTGGGGTTTGTCATTCCGGCTGAGCGCTCCAAGCCTATCGAAGCGCTGGAAACGGTATCGTTCAACCTGCGCGACGCCCGCGACTCGGTGCAGCTGGACTTCAAAGCCCCGACGGCCAACCTGCACCGCCTCGCGGTGAATGGCCAGCCCGTGGCCATCGACCACCGCAACGAGCACCTCGTACTACCGGCCGCGGCCTTGAAAATCGGCCGTAACGTGTCCGAAATTAGCCTTACGGCCGGCGAGCAGTCGCTCAACCGCAACGCCGACTACCTCTACACCTTGCTGGTGCCCGACCGCGCCCGCACCGTCGTCCCGGTCTTCGACCAGCCTGACCTAAAGGCCACATTTTCCCTGACGCTCACCGTGCCCCAGCAGTGGCAGGCCGTGGCGAATGCGCCGGTGGCTGACTCAACCCAGCGCACCGCTGACGGGGTATTGCCGGGCAAGAAAACGTATGTTTTCGCCACCTCAGATAGCATCAGTACCTACCTGTTTTCGTTCGCCGCCGGCAAGTTTACGCGAGTCAGCCGCACGCTCAATGGCCGCCCGATGACGCTGCTGCACCGCGAAACCGACCCGGCTAAGCTGCGCCTGAGCCTGGGCCCCATTTTCCAGCTGCATGCTGATGCGCTGGCGTTTATGGAGCAATACACGGGCCTCAAGTACCCGTTTCAGAAGTTTGATTTCACGGCTATTCCCGACTTCCAGTACGGTGGAATGGAACACGTCGGGGCTATTGATTACAAGGCGTCGACGCTGTTTCTGGACGAGGGCGCGACGCAGGACCAGGTGCTGGCCCGCGCCAACCTGGTTTTGCACGAAACGGCGCACATGTGGTTCGGTGATTTGGTGACGATGCGCTGGTTCAACGACGTGTGGATGAAGGAGGTGTTTGCCAATTTCATGGCCGACAAAATCACGCAGGTATCGGTCAAAAACTCGAACTACGACCTCAAATTCGTCGTCGACCACTACCCCGCGGCCTACGGCATCGACCGCACGGCCGGCGCCAACCCCATCCGGCAGCCGCTGGCCAACCTGCAGGACGCGGGCTCGCTCTACGGCAACATCATCTACCACAAGGCGCCCATCATGATGCGCCAGCTCGAGCGCCTGATGGGCCCCGAAGCCTTCCGGGCCGGCCTGCAGGAATACCTGCTCACCTACGCCCACGGCAACGCCACCTGGCCCGACCTCATCGAAATCCTGGACGCCCGCACGCCCGCCGACCTGCAGGCCTGGAACCAGGTGTGGGTGAACCAGCCCGGCCGGCCCGTGTTCAGCTACCGCATCAGCGGCGGCCACGACCAGCGCTACGGCCTGTATGTGAAGCAGACGGCCGAGGACGGCTCCGACCGCTTGTGGCCGCAGGAGTTTGAGGTCCTGATTGAGTCGGCCAGCGGCGAGCAGCAGCAGTTGAGCGTGAAAATGGACGGCGCGGAAAAGGGCATTCGAATTCCTTTCCTGCCGAAGCGCATTGTGTTCAATTCCACCGGTATGGGCTACGGCGTGTTTCCGGTGCTGCCGGAGCTGCTGCCGAAGCTCACTGAGTTGAAAAGCCCCGTGGCCCGCGCCGCCAGCTACGTCAACCTCTACGAAAACATGCTCAACGGCCAGGTCATCAAGCCGCTGGAATTGCTCACGACCTACCGCCAGGCCCTCACCCGCGAGCCCGAGGAGCTGAACCTGAAGCAGCTCACGGGCCAGGCCAGCGCCATTTTCTGGCAGTTTCTCACGCCGGCGCAGCGGCAGGCCGTGGGACCGGGCCTGGAAGCCGACCTGTGGGCCGCGCTGCTGAAAAACCCGGCGCCGAATTCCAAAAAGCAACTGTTCAAAACCTATCAGTCCATCGCCCTAACCAAACCCGCCCAAACGCGCCTCTACCAAATCTGGCAGTCGCAGCAGGCCCCGGCCGGCGTGAAGCTGACCGAGGACGACTATACCGCGCTGGCCTTGGCGCTGGCCGTGCGCGACTACCCTACCGCCGCCGCCATCCTGCCCGCTCAGCTGGCCCGCATTACAAACGTGGACCGCCGCCAGCGTCTGGAGTTTTTGATGCCCGCCCTCTCGCCCGATGTGGCCACGCGCGATGCCTTCTTTGCGTCGCTGAAAAACGACAAAGGCCGCGAAAAAGAAGCCTGGGTGACCACGGCGCTGGGCTACCTGCACCACCCGCTGCGCCAAGCTACCTCCGAAAAATACCTGCCCGCCAGCCTCGATTTGCTGGAAGAAATCCAGCTCACCGGCGACATTTTCTTTCCCTATTCGTGGCTGCAGGCCACGCTGGGTAGCTACCAGTCGCCCACGGCCGCCGCCACGGTGCGGGCCTTCCTGGCCGCCCACCCCAATTACAACCCCAAGCTGCGCGCCAAGCTCTTCCAAACGGCCGACGACCTGTTCCGGGCCGAAAAGCTGGCCCGCTAAACCCCGAGTATTTTGCAGCCAATTTCAGTCATGATGCGCGTGGAAATTCAGAAAATAATGGCCAGCCCGGGTCGGCTGCCGAACATGGTTCGACGGTTGGGCCAGTTGAGCATCCTGAGCGGCTGGGCGCTGCTGGTGGCCTGCTCCGGCCCCTCCACTCCCGAAAAAGCCCCCGTTACGGCTGGTCCGGAAGCTGCGCCAACAACGCCCGCCGCTACCGCCGCGCCCGGCAAAGCGGAGTTGCAGACCTACTACGCCGGTACGCTGGGCGGCAAGCTGGCCGTACGCCTGTGTTTGCTGCCCGTCGATACTGCTGTGTACGGCGACTATTACTACGAGCCGCGCGGGGCGGGCCTGGCCCTGCTGGGCGCGCGCCTGCCCACCGGCCAGCTGCGGCTGCGCGAGTTCGGCAGCCGCAAGCACCCCGACCGGCCCACGGCCGAGTTCCTGCTC
The DNA here is from genome assembly GCF_030580955.1 of Hymenobacter convexus. Taxonomy (GTDB): domain Bacteria; phylum Bacteroidota; class Bacteroidia; order Cytophagales; family Hymenobacteraceae; genus Hymenobacter. The sequence goes on from NZ_JAUQON010000002.1 coordinate 731,752, forward strand.
ACGCCCGCACCCGACGGCACCCTGGCCGGCACCTGGCGCACGCTGCCGCCCGCCCGGCCCCGCCAGCTAGCCGTGGCGCTGCAGCCTTACACCCCGCCGCCCGTGGCCGACTGTCGCGTCCGAACTGTCGGGGCCGACTCCGGCGAGCTCACCATCACGCTGCCCGATGCGGCCGTGACCCAGCTGCTGCGGGTGCAGCTGCGCCGCCTCGTGGCCGAAGACAGCGGCGACCCCGGTACTCAGATGCTGACCGTGGACTACGCCGACAACTGCCTGCTCAGCATCATGTTGCACAGCGAAATGGTGGGCGCCAGCGTCACACCCGGCGTCAGCCACAGCGTATTCGACCTGCGCACCGGCGAAGGCATTGCGATAGAAGATGAGATTGACCCGCGCAAAGTGCCCGCCCTGGTGGCCGAGGCCAACCGCCGCCTGCAGGCGCAGCTCCAGCGCTACATCAAAGACAACAAGGCGGAGGAAGGCGACGGCGGCATTTTGCAGGAAGAAGACGTGGCCGGCCTGCGTCAGCAGCAGTACACCCGCGCCACCTTCGACGCCTACTATGGCAGCTACCTGCTCGATGACTCCGTGCGCTTTAACTTTCCCATCGAATACGAATACATGAACAGCTTCGTGTCCAAGATGTACACCAACGCTTTCGCGGCACCCTTTTCCTTTGCCGAAATTCAGCCTTACTTATTGCCCAACAGCCCCCTGCGCCGCCTGACGCCGGCGGCCAAGCCCAGCCGTTAGCGTTGCGGTTGTGCGCGGCTGGGTCATGCTACCTTCGGCCGCTGCCGCACCGGCCGCTTGCCACCTTCACCCAATCAATTCATGAAAACCGCTGCTACGCTGGCCTTGTTGGCTGTTGGCATCCTGGCCTTCCGCCCGGCCCTGCCGCCCACCGAAACCCTCAAAGCCGAAGCCCTGCAGGATTTGCAGGCGCACTACGCGGAGTACCAGAAGGTGGCGCAGCGCATCTGGGGCTTTGCCGAAGTGGGCTACAAGGAAACCAAAAGCTCGGCCCTGCTGCAGGAGGAGCTGCGCAAAAACGGCTTCGCGGTGCAGGCCGGTGTGGCCGACATTCCCACGGCCTTCGTGGCCACCTACGGCAGCGGGCAGCCGGTCATTGGCATCCTGGCCGAGTACGACGCCCTGCCCGGGCTGGCCCAGCAGGCGGTGGCCGACAAAACCGCCATTGCCGGGCAGGACGCCGGCCATGGCTGCGGGCACAATCTCTTCGGCACGGCCAGCGTGGCCACGGGCATTGCCCTCAAAAAGCTGCTGAAGGAAGGCAAACTGCACGGTACCGTGAAGGTATACGGCTGCCCGGCCGAGGAAGGTGGCAGCGGCAAGGTGTACCTGGTGCGCGCCGGCTTGTTCCAGGGCGTGGACGCGGTGCTGCACTGGCACCCCGCCAGCCAAAACGCCACGATGGTGGGCAAGTACATTGCCAATACCTCGGCCAAGTTCCGATTCCACGGCATTGCCGCGCACGCGGCGGCTGCGCCCGAGCGGGGCCGCAGCGCCCTCGACGGCGTGGAGGCGATGGACCACATGGTGAACATGATGCGCGAGCACGTGCCCCAAGAAACCCGCATTCACTACGTCATCACCGGGGGCGGCAAGGCGCCCAACGTGGTGCCCGATTTTGCGGAGGTGTACTACTACGTGCGCCACCCCAACCGGGCCGAGGTGCAGGCCGTGTTCGAGCGCGTGGTGAAGGCCGCCGAGGGTGCCGCCTTGGGCACCGGCACCACCATGGACTACGAAATCATCGGCGGTACCCACGATTTGCTGGTGAACGAAACCCTGGCCCACGCCCTGCAGCGCAACCTGGAGCAGGTAGGTGGCGTCGCCTACACGGCCGAGGAAGCGGCTTTTGCTCAAAAAATCCAGGCGTCGCTGGGCGTGCCGGCGCCGCCCGTGGCGCAGGCCGCGGCCATCGAGCCCTACCAAATGCGGAGCTTGGGTGGCAGCTCCGACGTGGGTGACGTGAGCTACGTGGTGCCCACCGTGGGCCTCTCGGCTGCCACCTGGGTGCCCGGCACGCCCGCGCACAGCTGGCAGGCCGTGGCGTGCAGCGGCAAGGAAATCGGCACCAAAGGCCTGATGGTGGCCGCCAAAACCATGACCCTGACGGCCATCGACCTTTTTACTTCCCCCGACCTCCTGGCCAAGGCCAAAGCCGAGCTTGCCCAGCAGGTGGGCAGCTACGTCTACAAGCCCCTGCTCGGCGACCGCAAGCCCGCCCTCAACTACCGCGACTAGCTGGGCCGCCAGCGAAACAACTGCGGGCCGAGGGCGCGCATGATGCACAGTATGCCATCGAGGTGGTCGCATTCGTGCTGCAACAGTTCGGAGGGAGCGTCCTGCACGGGCCACACCTGCGGCTGCCAGTGTTCGTCGCGGTAGCGCACCGTCACGGCCTGGTGGCGCCGCACCCGCACCAGCAGGTTGGGGAAACTCATGCAATCGTCCCACAGCTCGAAGGCGACCGCGCTGGCGTCGGTCAGCTCGGGATTGAGCAGCACCGAGGGCTGGTCGAGATTGAGGTACACCAGGCGCTTCATCATACCGAGCTGCAGGGCCGCAATGCCGCGCCCGAAGTGGTATTTGGCGCGTACCTCGCTCATCCCGTTATGCAGGTCGGCCACCCAGCCCGCTATCAGCGGCAGCTCGGTTTCGAGCACCGGCTCGCACACCTCGTACAGGCGCGGGGCGCCGAACAAGCCCAGGTCGGCCAGGGTTTTCATGGGAAGATGCCGTTTAGAAGCCTAAATCGTCTGTCATCTTGAGCGCAGCGAAAGACCTTACCAAGTCAGAATGAATTTTGCTCTGCTTGCTGATAAGGTCCTTCGCTGCGCTCAGGATGACAGCCGACTTGATTTTCTAAACAGCTTCTAAGCGGACAACCAGCCTGCGGCCGGTTTTACTACCTTCGAAAGCATGGACGGTACCTATCAGCAACTCGCCATCGAAGCCATTTGGCAGCCCGCGCCCGGCGCCCGCACGCTGGTGCTGCGCCCCGCACCCGGCGAAGCGCTGCGCTACGAGGCCGGCCAATACCTCACGCTGGTGCGGGAGGCTTTTGGCACCGAAGTGCGCCGGTCCTATTCCTTTAGTTCGGCCCCGGTGCTGGGCGAGGCGCCGGCCATCACCGTGAAGCGCATCGACAACGGCCTGTTTTCGCGCTGGCTGGTGGATGAGGTGCGGGTGGGCGACGTGCTGCGGGCCAGCGGCACGGGCGGCTTTTTCACCCTGCCGGCCAACGCGGATGACTATCAGCAGCTCATTTTGCTGGCGGCCGGCAGCGGCATCACCCCCATTTTCTCGCTCCTGAAAACAGTGCTGCACCGGCACCGGCACCCATTCGTGCTGCTCTGCTACGCCAACCGCGCCCCGGCCGACGCCCTGTTTCTGGAGGAGCTGCAAACCCTGGCGCAGCAGTTTCCGCAGCGGCTGCACCTGGAGCTGTTCTTCAGCCACGACCCCGTACTTTACCGCGCCCACCTGCACCGCGAGCTGCTCGAGCAGCTGGTGGCCGAGCACGCGCCGGCCCCGCCCGCCCGCACCCTGGCCTACCTCTGCGGCCCCTTGGATTTCATGCGCATGGGCACCTACGGCCTGCACGAAGCCGGCCTGCCGCTGGCCCACATTCGGCGCGAGCTGTTCCAAACCGGCCAGCCCGCGCCTGCCCCGCTCGCCCCGCCCGATACGGCCGCGCACACCGTCACGGTGCGGCTGCGCGGGCAGGAGCATCGCCTCACGGTGCAGTTTCCGCGCACCATTCTGCAAGCGGCTCGGTTGGCGGGCGTGCAACTGCCCTACAGCTGCGAGGTGGGCCAGTGCGGCAACTGCGCCGCCCGCTGCACCCAGGGCCACGTTTGGATGGCGGCCAACGAAGTCCTCACCGACCGCGAGCTGGCCCGGGGCCTTGTGCTCACCTGCACCGGCTATCCTGTGGGTGGCAACGTGACCCTGGTGCTGTAGCGCATGCCCCCACGCCTAAGCCGTTATTAAAGTGCCTTCTCCAGCACCAGCAGCGTGAGCGGCTGCCGGGGGATGCCGAAGCGCGGGTCGGTAGGGAAAGGCTCGGTGGCGCCGGTCTGGCGGTAGCCTTGGCGCTCGTAGTAGGCAATGAGCTCGGGCCGCACCGAGATGACGGTCATCTTGCTGGTGGTGCAGCCGTGCTGCCGGCCGTAGTCCTCGGCCGCTTTGATGAGGAATTTGCCCACACCGTTGGTTTGGCGCACAGGGTCAACGGCCAGCATGCCGAGGTACACTCTCTGGCCCGAAGCGTGGGCGTAGAAGCTGCCCAGCAGCTCGCCGCTTTCGCCCAGGCACATGAGGAGGGCGGCACCGGGCACGGCCAGCATCTCGCGCAGGCTTTCTTCGTCGATGCGCTGGCCGTCGAGCAGGTGGGCCTCGGTGGTCCAGCCCTGGCGGGAAGCGTCGCCGCGGTAGGCGCGGTTCACGAGACGGGTGAGGCGGGAGACGTCGGCGGAAGTGGCGGTGGCACTAAAAAAAAGTGTACTCATGCCTCAAAAATAGAACGAATAGCTATTCTTTCTTTAATGCATCAAACATCTCTCATAATGCTACGATTATTAAAATTTTGATAATAATAATTCAATTTTTATAAAGAATTTTGTTTAATATATAAATAAATAAATTATATAGTCGCCATAATTAAAAATTTTGCATTTGGCGTTTTTTAATTGAATTATTTCATAATAGTTTTGCCCATAAGTTAAAAATGAGCCGGTTTATTCATTTTTAATTACTACTCTTATCCGCTTCAGCTGGCTTGCGTTGCTGTTGCTTTAGTTCCTCTCTGGCTATGGGATAGTGCTTATCCGAGCCCGGTGCGCGGCTGGTTTTCCGGTCGTGGCCTGCTAAGGGCTGCGTGTGTCTTTTGTCGGGAGAAAATCTCCCAATTGCTTAACCCAAGCTCAATTTCATTTCATGAAAGAATTTTCCAAACCATTGGGCATTACCCCGGCCCCATCGCCGGACCGGGGAGGCCAAACCGTTGCGGGCGCTGCCCTGCGCCGTATGCTGCAAGCGCTTTTGGTACTGGTGGCCTGCGCCTGCTTCTCACCGCGGGAGGTGGCTGCCCAAACGGGGCCTTCCGCTACGTTCGGCCTTTCTCTAAGCGACCTGCAAGCCGTGGTGCAGCAGGCGCTGGACTTGCCCGCGTTGCAGCAGTACTACCCGGTGGATGCCAACAACACTCTGCAACCCGTCAACATCGTGCAACTGCCGTTGGCCATGCCCGCGGGCCTGACGCTGACCAAAGGCGGCAGCCCGGTGAACTTCATCGCCATTACGCCGGCCCAATTTTCCAACCTCGCGGTCGATGCTTACGCCATGTTCCGCAGCATTGAGGCTTCGGGCACCGGGGTAAGCGTGCGCTTTAACTATTTCTACAAAGCTGCCGACAATAGCCCGCACACGGCATCCGTGGCGCTTCAATACCAACAGGATGCCACCGGTTGGCACGTTGTAAACTCCACCGTAAACGACTCCGCGCTATGATTTTATATTCTACAACAACCACGCGGCACCTGAAGGGGCTGGTTTTTCTGCTGCTTGGCCTTATCGGCTTCGCTTTTGCCGCCCAGGCCCAGGTACTGAACTCCGGGTTTGAAACCGGCACCCTGGCTAACTGGACCGGGGCGGGCACCCTTTCGGTTACGGCAAATTTTGCGGCGAACTCTTCCGGGGGCACGTGGGCCGTGAGCCCGGCCGGACTGAAAATGTCCCAAATGCAGCCCGGCACCGCGGTGGCAAACAAAGCCGTTGCTGAAGCGAATCTTGGCCTGCCCGCGGGCGCTTTGGTTGCCTCGAACGCCAGCGTGTTCAACCCGGCCACCAACTTCGGCACGTTGACTCAGTCCATCAGCCTTGGCGCCGGACAGACTTTCACAATGTACTGGAACTACGTATCTCAAGACTACGCGCCCTACAACGACGGCGTGGTAGCCACCCTGACCGGCCCCTCGTATCAGAGCATCAAGCTGCTGGCCGTGACGGTTAACGCGTACGGCGATGCCCAAACCATCGTGACGGGCAGCTACGGCAGCACCAATTGGCACGCCGTCACCTTCACGGCCGCTGCGGCCGGCACCTACAAACTGGGTTTTGCGTGTTTCAACTCCCAAGATACCTCGGTGAACCCCATTCTGTTCAATGACAATGCCCCCGGTGGGACTTCGGCCCCGGGCCAGCCCATCGTTACAACGGCAGCCGTAACCTCAACCAGCACGACGACTGCCACTTCGGGCGGCAACGTCACCGCCGACGGCGGTTCGGCCGTGACCGCCCGCGGCGTATGCTGGGGCACCAGCACCCTGCCCACCATTGCCGGAACCCATACGTCGGACGGCACCGGCACCGGGGCTTTTACTTCCAGCCTCACGGGCCTGACGGCAGGCGTGGCCTATTACGTGCGCGCTTATGCCACGAACATTGCCGGCACCGTGTACGGTGCGCAGGTAACCATTGCCGCCGACAACGTGCCGCCGGTTATCACTACCAACGGCAACAAGAGCGTGCTGGCCGGTGCCGGCGTTTGCGGCGCGCTGGTTGCGGTGAGCGCCACGGCTACGGATAACGTTTCGGTGGGGGCACCTGCCGGCGTGCGCAACGACGGGAAGGCGCTGACGGCCCTCTACCCGGTCGGCGTAACCACCATCACCTGGACGGTGTCGGACACCAACGGCAACGCGGCCATTCCCGTCACCCAAACGGTGACGGTAACCGACGGACAAGCTCCCACCATCACGGCCCCGGCTGCCAAAACGGTGTCGACTGACGCTGGCCAATGCTCGGCTGCCAACGTGGCCCTGGGCACGGCCACGGCCGCCGACAACTGCACGGCGGTAACGGTTACCAACGACGCCCCGGCTACTTTCCCCAAAGGCACCACCACCGTGACCTGGACGGCCACCGACGCCGCCGGCAACGCGGCTATGGCCACCCAAACGGTGACCGTGACGGACACCGAACTGCCTGTGATTGCAACCCCGCTGTCCGTTGTGGCCAGCACCGACCCCGGCCAGTGCAGCGCCACCAGCGTGAACCTGGGCACCCCCGTGTTCAGCGACAACTGCTCGGCCACGATTGCCAACGATGCACCCGCTTCCTTCCCGAAAGGCACCACCACGGTGACGTGGACGGTAACGGATGCCGCCGGCAACGTGGCCACCGCTACCCAGCAGGTGACCGTAATAGATAACGAAATGCCCACCATCACCACCCCGGTGTCTGTAGTGGCTTCAACCGACCCCGGCCAGTGCTCAGCCACCAACGTGGCCCTGGTCTCGCCTGTGGCGGCCGATAACTGTGGCACCGTCGTGGTGACCAATAATGCCCCGGCAACCTTCCCCAAAGGCAGCACCACTGTTATCTGGACGGCTAGAGACGCTGCCGGTAACGTGGCCACGTCCACGCAGACGGTGACGGTGAACGACACCGAGTTGCCCACCATCGCAGCCCCCACGGCCAAAGTGGTGTCGACCGATGCCGGCCAGTGCTCGGCTACCAACGTGGCCCTAGGCTCGGCCACGGCTGGTGATAACTGCGCTGGTGTGGCTGTGACCAACAACGCCCCGGCTACTTTCCCCAAAGGCACTACGACGGTGACCTGGACGGCTACCGACGCCTCGGGCAACACCGCGACGGCCACGCAGCTGGTAACCGTGAACGACACCGAGCGCCCTGTATTGGCCGCGCTTTCGAACCTGAGCGTGAACGCCCCGGCCACCACGTGCGGCGCGGTGGTAAGCTTCGCCCCGGCCGCCAGCGACAACTGCGGCGCCACGGTGACCACCAGCCCGGCCTCGGGTAGCACCTTCGCCGTGGGCACTACCACGGTGAACGTGACGGCCACCGACGCCGCCGGCAACCAGAGCACCGGCAGCTTCACGGTGACGGTGCGCGACGTGACGGCCCCCACCGCCCTGGCCAAGACCTTTGACGTGACCCTGGCCAACGGCCAGGCCACGGTAACAGCCGCTCAGGTGAATAACGGCAGCAACGACGCCTGCGGCATCCGCTCGCTGAGCCTGAGCAAGACCAGCTTTGACTGCTCGAACATCGGCAACAACCCCGTGACGCTGACCGTGACCGACAACAACGGCAACACCAGCACCGCCTCGGGCGTGGTGAACGTGCGCGGCGACGTGCCCGTGGTAAGCATTGCGGCCACGCCGGCTAGCGTCAACTACAGCGCCAAGTCCATTGTGGTGTACCTCGGCTACGGCTCGCCTACGGCCACGCTCACCGCTTCGAGCGGCGCCCTGACCGGCGTGAGCTACGTGTGGACGGCGGCCCCGGGCCTGAGCACCCTCAACGGCGCGAGCACCACCTTCACGCCCACCGCCGAAGGCCAGTACAACTTTACCGTGACGGCCACCAGCGCCACCGGCTGCACCAGCACGGGCACGGTGAAGGTGTACGTGGAAGACGTGCGCTGCGGCAATAACGCCAACAACGACAAGGTGCAAATCTGCCACAATGGCCAGACCATCTGTGTATCGACCAGCGCGCTGAGCACCCACCTGGGCCACGGCGACAAGGTGGGCGACTGCAGCGTGAGCTTCCCGCGTGGCATGGCGGAAACCGCCCCGGCTGCTACTATCAAGGCTGTCAACGAGCTGTTGGCCTTCCCGAACCCGGTGACGGAGAGCGCCACGGTGCAGTTCCGCACCGCGCAGGACGGCCCGGCCCAGGTCATCGTGTACAACGAACTGGGCCAGCGCGTGGCCACCTTGTTCGAGGGTGCCGCCACGGCCGGCCAGCAGTACTCGCTCACGCTCAAAGGCCAGAACCTGGCTTCGGGCCTGTACGTGTGCCGCCTCGTGACCAACGGCAAAACCGAGATGCTGCGCCTGACCATTGCCCGCTAATCCATCAGGCAATACAGCATAAAAAAACTTCCGCAGCTTCGGCTGCGGAAGTTTTTTGCTTTTCAGGGGTTTGCCACGAGCGTGGCGCGCGTTATTTCCGCAGGTACCCGCCCAAATCCGACACGCTGGCAATGCCCAACTGGCGCGCCTGCTGCCCGCGCATGAGCAGGGCGTAGGTGTTGTTGAAGCCAAGCGGCGCCAGCCATTCCAGCCCGTAGCGCCGCCGAAATTCGGCCCGCACGTAGCTGAGCACCGCCGCCGGGCGTCCGCCCAGCGAGTCGACCACCTGCGGCCGGGGCTGTAGCAGCACCAGCAGGCCGGTGCCGGTGTATTCGGGGTAAAGGTCGATGGCACCGGTGCGCAGCGCCTCGAAGCAGATGCTGGTGGCGCCCAGGCCGCTTTTGGTTTCCACAGCCAGGTCGGTATTGCCCCGAATGAGGGCGGCGTACATCTCAATGAGGATATACTGCTCAGCAAAAATCTTGGAGCCCAGCCGCACCACCGGCGCGCTCGGCACGGCTGGACGCGGGGCGCGCCACAGCCCGCGCCGCCGCAGAAATGCCTCGGCAATGACTTTGGGGTCTTCGTGCAAGTAATCGGCCCGGTAGTTCAGTTCCGTCATGGCCGAATCGGAAATCTGCCCGTCAAGCTGCGCCAGCACGGCGCGCAGTTCCGGATGGGCGCGCAGCACGGCGGGGCGCACCACGGGCACGGCGTAGTAAGGCGGGAACACCCGGCGGTCGTCGCGTAGCACGCGCAGGCCGTAGGCCCGGATGCGGCCGTCGGTGCTGTAGCCGTCTATCACGTCCACGTTGGCCTGGTGGGCGGCCTCGTACACCAATGCGGGGGCCAGCACCACGCTGGGCAGGTGCGTGAGGCCGTAGGCTTTGGTGAGGCCGGGCAGGCCGTCGGCGCGGCCCACAAACTCGGGGCTGAAGCCGGCCAGCAGCTTGCCCGTGGCCCGAGGCAGTAGGTAGCCGCCGGCCAGCAGCGGCAGCGCCACCAGCAATGCCGCACCCGTTTGCCGCAGCCGCCGGGCGCTGAGCTTCTGCACACCGCCCAGCAGCGCATCGAAGGCCAAGGCCAGCCCCGCGGCCGGCAGCGCCCCGGCCAGTATCATCACCGGATTATTTAGGTTGATGCCGCCGAAGATGAACTCGCCCAGCCCGCCGGCTGCCACATAGGCCGCCAGCGTGGCCACGCCCACGTTGATGACGGCCGCCGTGCGGATGCCGGCCATGAGCACCGGCAGCGCCAGCGGCAGTTCTACCTGCCGGAGCACCTGCCCATCGGTGAGGCCCAGGCCGCGGGCGGCTTCCTCCACGGCCGGTGGCACGCCCTGAATACCAGCCAGCGTGTTGCGAATAATGGGCAGCAGCGAATACAGAAACAGCGCAAAAATGGCCGGCTTCGGTCCAATACCCAGCAGCGGAATCAGAAAGCCGAGCAGGGCAATGCTGGGCACCGTCTGGAGCACGCCGGCCAGGCCCAGCACGGCCGGCGCCCAGCGTGGCCGGCGCGACAAAAACAACCCCAGCGGCCCGCCCACCAGCACCGCCAGCAGCAGCGACGCCGCCGTGAGGCCAATATGCTGCAAGGTTTGCTCGCCCAGTTTGCCGGCTTGCGCGTGCCAGAAAGTGAATAGTGCGCTTAGCGTTTCCATGCGTCCTCCTCTCGTTGCAGGGCCTCGCCGAAAGCGGCCATTAGTTGGGCAACGGTGAATTTCTCGGTGGCGTTAGCAGGTCCGGCCGTCAGCTTTTCCAGGGCTTCGTGCACGGTGAGGCACGGGTTGGCGCCGTCCGGCAATTGTGTGCCAAAAACGTCGCCCAGCGTGAGGACGCGCAGCTGCAACGCCAACCGCTCGGCTGCGAAAAAGCGGCGCACAAAGTCGTTGGCGGGCTGAAATAACAATTCGCGCGGCGTGCCCAGCTGCTGCACCCGGCCGGCATCGAGCAGCACAATGCGGTCGGCTAACTCAAAGGCCTCCGTCACGTCGTGCGTCACGAGCACCACGGTTTTGCTCCGCAACTCCTCCAACTCCCGAAACTCGCGCCGGATGCTGGCCCGCGTCAGCGGGTCGAGGGCACCGAAGGGCTCATCCAAGAGGATGATGGGCGGGTCGGCGGCCAGGGCGCGGGCCAGGCCCACGCGCTGCTGCTGCCCGCCCGAAAGCTGGTGCGGCAGCTGGCCGGCGTAGCGCTGGGGCGGCAGGTGCAGGCGCGTGAGCAGCGCCGTGGTGCGCTCCGCAATAGCGGCCGGAGCGTGGCCCAGTAGGCGCGGTACCACCGCAATGTTCTCAGCCACTGTGTAGTGTGGCAGCAACCCCACCTGCTGAATCACATAGCCAATGCCGCGCCGCAGCACCTCGGGGCGCTGGGCCTGCACGTTGTGGCCGTTGATTGCGACAGTGCCGCCGTCGGGCTCAATCAGGCGGTTGAGCATTTTGAGCAGCGTGGTTTTGCCGCAGCCGCTGGGGCCCAGCAGCACCAGCGTTTCGCCGGCCGCCAGTTCGAAGGATACGTCCTGCACCACGGCCTGGGTGCTGTAACTTTTGCACAGGTTGGCAACGCGGATGACGGGCGGCAGGGGAGGAGGCACGAAGCAAGGTAAGGATTCGAAGGGACGTCATGCTGAGCCTGTCGAAGCATCTCTACCGCAATAGTAAATGAATACTTGTGCAGCAGAGATGCTTCGACAAGCGCAGCATGACGTCCCTTTAACTCCTAATTCAGGCCACAGTTACCAAAGTCGGATATCCGTCATGCCCGTCGGGATGGGCGGCAGTTCGCTGAAGCCCAGCACGCACCAGTTGTCCTGCACGCCGAAGGTGCCGCCTTGCAGCACGTAGCTAATCCAGCGGGTGATGCTCTGGCCGGTGAACTGCTCGGTTTCGGGCTCAAATTCGCGCAGCAAAAGCTGGTCGCCCACCTGGAAGCTGCGGTCGTTTTCGCGCACGTCGAAGGGCTTATTGCCGGCCTTCACCGCCGCAAAGCAGGAAGGCCAGATTTTGAGCTCATGGTTTTGGTGCTGCGAGGGGTTGGTGATGTGAAACTGGGGAACGAATTGGTCGGCGAAGGTCAGGTTCGTAGTCATGGGGATGAATGGTTAGGGAGGGCGCGGCCGGCTGGTGGGCTGCCTGGGTGGCAGCGGCAGGGCGGGGCTTAGGCGCCGTCGGGGGTGAAAACTTGTTTTCTCAAGTTAAGCAAAAAACAAGGCCAAGATGCTCCAACGGCAAGGCAATCAGGATGGTTCCAAGGGAATTGTTGGCCGGGTTCGGCGCTGGGCCGTGCTTATTTGGGCCTGCCCAGCTGCTCACACAATCGATTGAACGTGGCGCGTTGGCGGCTTTTCGGATGCAGGCAAGCCCGGCGCGAGCGCCAATGAAAAGCCTGCTACATTCCCTCAGATGCCGCAAAAAAATAATAGCTCGGCGCCCGGCGTGCCGTTATTTGAATGTTCATTTCGCCTCCTGTTCATGAAAACGCTTCTCCCGACGCTTGCCCTTTTCAGCCTTTTCGCAGGCCCGGCCGCCCACGCTCAGGCCCCACTCACGGTGCCCAAGCCCGTGACGGCCGCCCTAGAGCAAGTGCGCCCTGCCGATATCAAAGCCCACATTGCCTACCTGGCCGACGACCGCCTGCAGGGCCGCAAAGCCGGCACGCCCGGCTACCAACTGGCCGTCGACTACGTCACCCAACAACTCAAAACCTTGGGCGTGCAGCCCGCCGGCGAAGCCGGTACCTACATTCAGAAAGTGCGCCTGCGCCGCGCCTTCCTGCAGCCCGGCGCTACCTTCGAAGCCCGTGATGCCCAGGGTGCTGCCCTGCCCCTCGCCGCCGGCCCCGACTACGTGCTCTACCCCAGCCCTGAACTGCCGGCCACCCGCGTCAGCAACGCGCCGCTGGCCTTCGCCGGCTTCGGCATCAGTGCCCCCGAGCTGGGCTACGACGACTACGCCGGCCTCGATGTGCGCGGCAAAGTGGTGCTGATTGTGCGCGGCGCGCCCCGCACGTTCGTGTCCACGGTGGCCTCGGCCAGCCAGGATTTGGCCGTGCTGCTCAAAACGGCCGTCGCCCACGGCGCGGTGGGCTTGCTGGTGGCCTCCACCCGCGTCGCACCGCCGGCCAGCGTCAGGGCCGGCACCTACAGCGTGCTGGGCGCCAAGGGAAAGGTGGCGGCCTCGCGCACCTTCGCGCCCGGCAGCCAGCAGCAGTTTTATGGGGCGGTGAATGCGGTGGCGCTCCAGAAGTTTCTGCAAACCTCGGCGCTCGATACCACGGCGGTTTTCGCCGCCATTCGCGCTGGCAAACCGGCTTCGGCCGTGCTCAAAACCACCATCACAGCCAGCGCGCAATCCCGGTATCAGGACTTCGAGAGCTACAACGTGGTGGGCCAGTTCCCCGGCTCCGATGCCAGGCTGAAGAGCGAATACGTGGTGCACTCAGCTCACCTCGACCACCTCGGCATCACGGCGCCGGTGCAGGGCGACTCCATCAACAACGGCGCCCACGACAATGCCTCGGGCGTGGCCTGCGTGCTCGAAATCGCCAAAATCTACTCCAAGCTCAAGGAGAGGCCCAAACGCACGATGCTCTTCGTGTTCATGACCGGTGAGGAGCTGGGCCAACTGGGGTCCACCGCCTTCGCCACCAACCCCACCGTGCCCAAGGCCAGCATCGTGGCCGATATCAACATGGACATGCCCACGCTCATTGCCCCGCTGCTGAGCGTGGTGGCGCTGGGCGCCCCGCATTCCACCCTTATCGAGCCGGTGAAAAAGGCCTGCGCCTACATGGCCATCGACCTCGAAAATGACCCCGAGCCCGAGCAAAACCGCTTCATCCGCAGCGACCAGTACAGCTTCGTAACGGCCGGCATTCCGGCCCTGCACCTCAAATACGGCAACAAAACCGCCGATGGCCGCAACAACCTCAGCGAAGAAGTGCAGAAGTGGCGCGCCGCCACCTACCACAAGCCTCAGGACGACATCAACGGCCGCTTCGACTTCGAGGCCGGCCGCAAGTACGTGCAGCTCTGCTTCCTCGTCGGCTACCAGGTGGCGCAGAATCCGGTGCGCCCCATGTGGAACAAAGGCGACTTTTTCGGCGCGCGCTACGGGATGCGGTAAAGCAAAGAGAAACCTAAAAACCAGAACGTCATGCTGAGCGCAGCCGAAGCATCTCTACCGCAATACTAAATCAAGATTAGTTACGCGGTAGAGATGCTTCGGCTGCGCTCAGCATGACGGGCCTTCTAAATCCAAGGGTTTACTCCTCGTCCTCAAACTTGCCCATGGCCCCGCTTTCAAAATCGGCAATGGCCTGTACCAACTCATTGTTGGTGTTCATCACAAACGGGCCATACGTGGTCAGGGGCTTGTCGCTCGGCGCGATGGTCATGGGCCCAATGTGGTCGATGAGCAGGAAGGGGCTGAGCTGGCGGATGCGCGGCCCCGGCATGGGGCTCGTCACCTGAAAGCCGTCGCCCACCGCCTTGCGGTTGCCGTCAATCACCTGAAATACGCGGCGGAAAGAAGTGGCCGGGCTAGTTTCCGTAAAAAGCGAAAAAAGCGAGCGGGAAGGCCGGCAGTCAGCGGCCGTTCAGAAAAAGCGTTTGGGTGCAAAATAGTTATCTGGCCGGACGTTGATAACAGGGTTTTGGCCGACAGTTTCTAGCCAGGCTATCACAATCGGTTGCGGTAGTTTTTGAATAAAAACCCTTATTTATCAGTTGGTTGCAAGAATGGGTTGTGCATCTATATTTACGCGTCATTCGCTGAGAACCCCGGCCTGTCCACGGCGGCTAAACCGTTTTTGACTGACTGCGAAAACCTGCTTACACTCCAAAATTCCCTCATGCTCACTTCCTCCAAAACGCAGCGCCTGGCGCCCGTGCTGGCCGCCTCGCTGGCCCTGCTCGGCGCCTGCCAAAGCAACAATTCCACTCAGGAAACCACCGCCACCTCTGAAGCGCCCAAGGCCGATACCACGGCCGCCGCCCCGGCTACTAAGCAGCCCTTGTCGCAGCCGCTCATCAGCAACATCTACACGGCCGACCCGTCGGCGCACATTTTTGAAGGCAAGATTTATATCTACCCCTCGCACGATATCGAGGCCAGCATTCCGGAAAACGACAAGGGTGACCATTTTGCCATGCGCGACTACCACATCCTGTCCATGGACAGCATCGGCGGCAAGGTGACGGACCACGGCGTGGGGCTCGACATCAAGGACATTCCCTGGGCCGGCCGCCAGCTGTGGGCGCCCGATGCCGCCTTCAAAAATGGTACTTACTACCTGTATTTCCCCGTCAAAGACAAGCAAGACGTCTTCCGCATCGGCGTGGCGACCAGCACCACGCCCGCCGGCCCGTTCAAGGCCGAAGCCACGCCCATGGCCGGCAGCTTCAGCATCGACCCCGCCGTATTCCAGGACACTGATGGCAAATCCTACATGTATTTCGGCGGCCTCTGGGGCGGCCAGCTACAGCGCTGGCAGAAAGGCACCTACAACGCCAACGCCCCCGAAAAAGAGCCCAACACCGCCGTGCCCGCCCTCAACGCCCGCGTCGGCAAGTTGTCGGCTGATATGAAGCATTTCGACGGACCGGTGCAGGAAATCCAAATCCTCGACGAAGCCGGTAAGCCCCTGCTGGCCAGCGACACCAAGCGCCGCTTCTTCGAAGGCGGCTGGATGCACAAGTACCAGGGCAAGTATTATTTCTCCTACTCTACCGGCGACACGCACCTGCTGGTGTACGCCACCAGCGACAAACCCACCGGCCCCTTCACCTACCAGGGCGTCATCATGGAGCCCGTGCAGGGCTGGACCACGCACCACTCCATCATCGAGAAAGACGGCAAGTGGTACATCTTCTACCACGACACCCAGCTCTCAGGCAAAACCTGGCTGCGCAACATCAAAGTGACCGAACTCAAGCGCCGGGCTGATGGCGGCATCGAGACGATAGTGCCGTAGAGCACAAGCAGAAGCGCAAGAGGAAAGCCCGTCATGCAGAGCGCAGCGAAGCATCTTGCCCGCCACTACTAATCCCTTTTGATTGGATTTACTGGTGGCGGGCAAGATGCTTCGCTGCGCTCTGCATGACGTAATATTAGGTGCCGAAACTTTCCGCCGCCCTCTTTGCTTTAAGCATTCGTATTTTTGCATCATCATGCGGCCCGGCCGCTTTTTATAAATCATTACGACAATGGCAGTTTATCCCGAATACATGGTGGCGCCCATCCGCCAGGACCTCACCGAGGTTGGTTTTGAGCAGCTGATGACCCCCGAGGCCGTCGAATCGGCCCTCGCCGACAAAGAAGGCACCGTGCTGGTGGCCGTGAACTCGGTGTGCGGCTGCGCCGCCGCCAAGGCCCGCCCGGCCCTGAAAATGGCCCTCGCCAGCGCCGACAAAAAGCCCGGCAAGCTCGTGACCGTTTTTGCCGGTATGGAAACCGACGCCGTGGCCAAAATGCGCGAGCACCTGCTGCCGTACCCGCCCTCGTCCCCCTGCATCGCCCTGTTCAAAGACGGCGAGCTGGTGCACATGATTGAGCGCTACCACATCGAAGGCTCCGACGCCATGCGCATCGTGAACAACCTGCAAGGCGCGTTCGAAGAGTATTGCTAAGCCGAAACCTAAGCCGCTGGCTTGGATTCGTAGATGGTCGTCCCGCTCGCGGGGCGACCATTTTTTGTAGTGCCTTCCTTCTGGTCGGATTTATCAGAAGGCTTGGTGGTGGCAATGAGGATGGCGCCGGCCACCATAAGCCCCGCGCCCAGCAACACCTGCCACGTCAGTTTTTCTTTCAGAAACAACGCCGCCAGCAGCACCGAAAAGATGAGCGCCGTATTCGTGAGCGGCGACACGCGTGAGGCATCGCCCAGCGACAACGCGCGAAACGTGAGCAGCGACGAGGTGCCCGTGAGTACGCCCGCCGCGACCAGGAAAATCCAGCTTTTGCGGTCAATCTTGCCGATTTCGGGCAGCACGCCCTGCCACAACACCGTGCCCCACGAAACCACAATTATCAGCACCGCCTGAATGGCGAAGGCCAGGCTCGGCGGCACGTTTTTGATTCCCGCTTTCGAAAGCGTCACGACGGTAGCCGATACCACGGCCGCCAACAAGGCAAAGACTATCCACATAAGCTGAACCGGGCTCCGAACTCCAACCAGCGAGCTGCGTGCGCCTGGCAATACGCGCCGCATGGGCCCGGGTTCGAAACAACCCCGGCCGGATACAAAAAATGCCGCCTCATCAGGCGGCATTTTTGGCATGGTTGATTGTTAGCGAGTTGCGCTCAATATGATGGGCTGGTGGCATGCAAACAACCTCCGTGCGCTCCTGGCAGCCGCGCCTACAGCCCCAGCGACTTGAAAAAGGCTTCCTGGTTGGGCTCGCGGCCCAGGAAGTTTTTCACGAGGTTGTATTCCTCGTCGGTGCCGCCTTTGGCTAGGATGTAGTCGCGGTAGCGCAGGCCGGTTTTGCTGTCCATGATGCCGTTTTTCTCAAACACCGAGAACATGTCCTCGGCATACACCTTCGACCACATGTAGCCGTAGTAGCCTGCGCCGTAGCCCGTCAGGTGGCCGAAAGCGGCCTGCATGTTGGTGCCGTCGAGGTAGGCGAAGGGCGTAATCTGGTTTTGCAGCTTTTTCAGCACGTCGGTGGTGGTTTCGGTGCCGTTCGGGTCGAACCGGTCGTGCAGGGTCATGTCCAGCGTGCCGTATAGAATCTGCTGCGACGCGGCCAGACCGGAGCCCACGTTGCGGGCCGCCCACATCTTGTCGTAGAGCGGCTTGGGCAGCACCTCGCCGGTCTGGTAGTGCTTGGCGAAGGTCTTGAGGGCGTCGTAGTTCCAGGCCCAGTTTTCCAGAATCTGCGAGGGCGCTTCCACGAAGTCGCGCTTCACGCTGGTGCCCGATTGCGACGACAACTCCGCCGTGGTCAGGAGGTTGTGCATCACGTGGCCGAACTCGTGGAAGAACGTCACCACCTGGCTGTGCGTCATCAGGGCCGGCTTGCCTGGCGTGGGCGCGTTGAAGTTGCAGAGCAGCGCCGCCGTGGGCAGCTGGTAGCCCTGGGCCGTGGCCCGGCCCGACGTGATGCCGAAGCAGGCCGCGTGGGTGTACTTGTTGTCGCGCGGAAACAGGTCGATGTAGAACCGCCCGATGAGCTTGCCGTCGCGCTGCACCTCAAACATGCGCGCATCCTTATGCCACACCGAAGCGCCCTTCACCTCGTTGAATTTCAGGGCAAACAGCTGCTGCGTGGTCTGGAACAGGCCGTCCACCACGTGGTTTACCTCAAAGTACTCCTTCACCTTCTCGCCGTCGAGCTGGTACTTGCTCTGCATCAGCAGGTTGTTGTAGAAGCTCGTTTCCCAGGGCGCGATGGTTTTCACGCTTTCATCCTTCAGGTAGGCGCGCTTCACGGCCAGCAGCTCGTCAAGGTCCTGCTGGCTTTTCTGCTTCACCCGGTCCACCAGCTTGGTTTCGAAGGCCCACACGGTTTCCGGGTTTTTCACCATGCGGCTGCTGGTTTGGTAGGCCGCGTAGGTCTTATAGCCCAGCAGCTGCGCTTTTTTCTGGCGCTCGATGAGCAGCTGCTTCAGCACCGGCAGGTTGGCCTCCGCCGCGCGGTTATTATACAGCACATATAGTTGCTTGCGCAGCGTCTCCGATTGCGCATATTTCATAAACGTGCCGTACGACGGGCCGTCCACGTTGATGCGGTAGGCCGCGCCCTCGCGCGGGCGGCTCTTGATGTAATCGTCGGGCAGACCTTTCATATCGGCCTCGTTCACCAGCAAAAAGCTCTTATCCTTAGCAATATTGGCTCCGAAAGCCAGGCTCAGGTCCGCAATTTTGTCGTTGAGCTTCTGCAGCTCCTGGCGCTTCTCGGGCGTCAGGGCGAAGCCGTTGCGCTCGTACTCGTCCACCGTCTCGGTGAGAAACTTCTTGTGCGGGCCGGTCAGGGCCAGCGCTTCCTTGGTTTTCGAGTAGTCCTTCACGGCCCGGTAGAGCTTCTCGTCCAGCTCCAGCTCGTTGCCATACTTGCTGATGAGGGCCAGGCTGCGCTCGGCCTGGTTGCGTACCGCCGAGTCGGGGCTGGCGTTGAACAAGATGCTGATGGGGCCGGCCACGCTACCAAAGTTGTCGTTCAGCGCATCCAGCGGCAGCATAGTGTTGGCAAACGTGCGCTTAGCTGTCGGCACGTTGTAGATGGCCGTCAGGGCCTTCTTGGTGTTGGCAATGGCCAGGTCCGTGGCCTGCTGCACATCGGCCTTGGTGGCCTTGCTGAAGGCAATGGGCTGGTTGAAAGCCGGCATGAGCGGATTGGGCGTCGCCGTCGCGCCTTTAGAATGGCCGGCCGCGGCGGCATCGAGTGTGCCCACGGAAAACAGCAAAAACGCGCCCCGCAAAACGATGCGAGAAGGGAGAGAAGGGAAAGAATGATTCATCCTTAAAAGCAGAAAAAATTGAAAAGTCTGGCAAGTTAGCGGGTAGTCAATTGTAAGTAACCGAATAAAAAGGAACGTCATGCTGAGCGCAGCCGAAGCATCTCGCGTGCCGAAGTAATCCAATCGACGGAATTTACTGCTGCGGTAGAGATGCTTCGGCTGCGCTCAGCATGACATGCTATTTTTTGCCAGGCACCCCAAACAGAAGCCCCAACGAAACCACCTCTTGCGCAAGGTTGCTTCGTTGGGGCTCCTTCAGCCGGCCGCGGCCGGAATTAGTTGGCTACTTCGCTCAGGAATTTCACCCGTACCAGGCGCAGTTCTTCTTCCGTGAAGTCGTCGCCCAGCTCCTTCATCGCCACGGCAATGTTGTCGGTGCTGGCCGTCATGAAGTAGTCATAAATCTCGTCGCGCACCTCTTCTTCCACCATTTCCTCCAGGTAGTAGTCGATGTTGAGGCGGGTGCCGGAGTAGCAGATGTGCTCGATTTCCTCCATCAGCTCGGCCATTGTGATGCCTTTCGAAGACGCAATGTCCTCCAGCATCATCTTCTTGTCAATCTGCTGAATGACGTAGATTTTGATTTTCGAGCGGTTCACAGCCGACTTCACCACCACGTCCTCGGCAGTTTCGATGTCGTTGTCTTCCACGTATTTCTTGATGGCGGCCACGAAGGGCGCGCCAAACTTCTGCGCCTTGCCCTGGCCCACGCCCGATACGTGCGTGAGGTCGTGCAGCGAGGTGGGGTAGGTGGTGGCCATCTCCTTCAAGCTCGGGTCCTGGAACAGCACGTAGGGCGGCAGGTTTTTCTGCTTGGCCACCTGCTTGCGCAGTTCCTTGAGCTGGGTGAACAGCGCCTCGTCGTGGCCGGCGGCGTGCTGCACTTCTTCCTTTTCCTCATCGGCCTTCTGCTCGGCGTCGAAATTATGGTCGCGGGTAAGGGTAATAGAGTACGGATTCTCGATAAAATCTATGCCCTTATCGGTGATACGGACCAAGCCCAGGCTGTCGATGTCCTTTTCCAAAAAGCCGTTCAGCAGGCACTGTCGCAGCACCGAGTGCCAGAACTGCGCGTCGCCCAGCTCCTTGCCCTGGCCATAAATCGGCAGCGCATTGTGCGCGTAGCTCTCGATGTGCGGGTTGCTCAGCCCCAGCAGCACCTGGCCAATGTGCGTGAGGTTGAACCGCGCCTCGGTCTGCACCACGGCGCGCAGGGCCAGGCCCACGGCCGCCTCGCCCTCAAACCGCTCCTTAGGGTGCTTGCAGTTGTCGCAGAAGCCGCAGTCTTTCTCCAGCACCTCGCCGAAGTAGTGCAGCAGCTGCCGCCGCCGGCACACCGACGACTCGGCGTAGTTCGTCATCTCGGCCAGCAGCTGGTGGGCGTTGTCGCGCTCGGTCACCGGCTTGTCCTTACTGAACTTTTCCAGCTTCAGAATATCATCGTAGCTGTAGAACATCAGGCAGTTGCCCTCCAGGCCGTCGCGGCCGCCGCGGCCGGTTTCCTGGTAGTAGCCCTCAATGGACTTGGGCGCGTCGTAGTGCACCACGAAGCGCACGTCGGGCTTGTCGATGCCCATGCCGAAGGCAATGGTAGCTACAATCACATCGCACTCCTCGTTCAGAAACGCGTCCTGGTTGTCGATGCGGGTGTGCTGGTCGAGACCGGCGTGGTAGGGGCGGGCGCGCACGTCGTTCACGCGCAGCAGCTCGGCAATTTCCTCCACCTTCTTGCGGCTCAGGCAATAAATGATGCCAGCCTTGCCCTTGTGCTGCTTCACGTACTGAATCAGTTGTTTTTTGGTGTTATGCTTGGCGCGCACCTCGTAGTAGAGGTTGGTGCGGTTGAAGCTGGTTTTGAACACGCTGGCATCGTCCATCTGCAGGTTTTTCTGGATGTCCAGCTGCACTTTGGGTGTGGCCGTGGCCGTGAGGGCGATAATCGGCACGTTGCCCCCGAGGTTATCGATGATGCCGCGAATCTTGCGGTACTCGGGCCGGAAGTCGTGGCCCCACTCCGAAATGCAGTGGGCCTCGTCGATGGCCACGAAGCTGATGGTCGATTTCAGCAGAAACTCAATGGTATCGTCCTTAGTCAGGCTTTCCGGGGCCACGTAGAGTAGGCGCACCTCGCCGCTCATCACGTCTTTTTGCACCCGCTTCATCTCGGTTTTGGTCAGGGTCGAATTGTACACCTGAGCATTCACGCCGAAGGCGCCGAGCTGGTCGACCTGGTTCTTCATCAGGGCGATGAGGGGCGAAATAACGATGGCTGTGCCCGGCAGCACCAGCGCCGGCAGCTGGTAGCACAGGCTTTTGCCCGCCCCCGTGGGCATGATGACGAAGGTGTTGCGCCCCGCCAGAATGTTTTGAATAACAGCTTCCTGGGTTCCCCGAAACTGGCCGTAGCCGAATACTTCCTTAAGCGTATGTTTCAAATCGGCCGTCAGGACCGGGGATTCTTGGAGGGCAACTGTTGACATAGTTCGAGAGCTCAAATGAGAGGCGTATGGAGGCGCGGTTCTTAACGAAGATAAGCACGCGTATTGGTTTTTATCGTGAAAAATGGTGTTTTTCTTGAATTGTGGAAAACAATTTTATCACGCCGAATACGCAATAGTTCGCTCAGTAAAAAGCAAATGGCAGACGGACAGCCATTTTTAAACCGACTTTGGATTATCAGGCATTTGTTGTTTAAAAACGATTGTTCTGCCAACGGAATTTCCTGTCTGAAGCCATGGCCTGGCATCCTTGCTCGTGGCTAAGTTTCTATCCCCGAATTTTGCCGGGTCATTTCCCGCTCCGCTTATGTCTGTGCCTTCCGAATCCGCCCATTCTGCCACCGCCGCCAATTCTGCTTCGGTCGATGTGCTGCGCATTGCGCGCCACGTGTTGCACGAGGAAGCCGCCGCCCTGCACGACGTGGCCGATGCCATCGCGGCCACGCCCGATTTCGAGCGCTGCGTGCAGGCTATTCTGCAATTGAAAGGCCGCGTGGTGGTCACGGGCATCGGCAAAAGCGCCCACGTGGCGGGCAAAATGGTGGCCACGCTCAACAGCACCGGCACGCCGGCCCTGTTCATGCACGCCGCTGACGCCATCCACGGCGACTTGGGCATGATTCAGCCCGAAGATTTCGTCATCGCCATTAGCAAGAGCGGCGACACACCTGAAATCAAAGTGCTGGTGCCGCTGCTGCGCCGCAAGGGCGTGCCCCTGGCCGCGCTGGTGAGCCGCGCCGACTCCTACCTTGGCCAGCAGGCTACCTACATTCTGCACGCACCGGTAACCAAAGAGGCCTGCCCCAACAACCTAGCGCCCACCACTAGCACCACGGCTGCCTTGGCCCTGGGCGACGCTCTGGCCGTGTGCCTGCTCGAAAGTCGGCAGTTTACCGCTGCCGACTTCGCCCGCCTGCACCCCGGCGGCACCCTCGGCAAGCGCCTCTACCTGAAAGTGGGCGACCTGAGCCGCCAGAACCAGCGCCCGCAAGTGCTGGAAGATGCGCCTTTGAAAGAGGTGCTGCTCGAAATCTCGGGCAAGCGCCTGGGCGCCACCGCCGTGCTGACGGCCGATGGCGCGCTAGCCGGCATCATCACCGACGGCGACCTGCGCCGCATGCTGGGCAGCTTTTCGGACCTCGAAAAGCTGCGGGCCCGCGACATTCTCA
Source organism: Hymenobacter convexus (assembly GCF_030580955.1). Taxonomy (GTDB): domain Bacteria; phylum Bacteroidota; class Bacteroidia; order Cytophagales; family Hymenobacteraceae; genus Hymenobacter. The sequence goes on from NZ_JAUQON010000002.1 coordinate 754,802, forward strand.
CCCCGCGCCCGGCTACCATCGACATCGAAGATTTCGCCGCCGAAGCGCTGGCCCGTATGCAGCAGCGCAACATTACGCAGCTGGTGGTGACAGAAGACGGGGCGTTTGCCGGCTTCATCCATTTGCACGATTTGCTGCGCGAGGGGCTGGTGTAGCAAGGCCTTTGTTGAATGGACGAACGTCATGCTGAGCTTGTCGAAGCATCTCTACCGCGCAGCTAACTCAGTCGATTGGTTTACTCTTTCGGGAGAGATGCTTCGACTGCGCTCAGCATGACGTGTTGAAGCAGTGGTAATCCACCAACCGTCGCACGTCCGGCCCCGGCATTACCTTTGCGGCAATGAATTCCACCTACCTCGTCGTAATGGCTGGCGGCATCGGCAGCCGCTTCTGGCCTTTCAGCCGCACCCACCACCCCAAGCAGTTCCATGACGTTCTGGGCGTTGGACGCTCCATGCTTCAGCTTACCGTCGACCGGTTTGCGGGCGTGTGCCCCCGCGAAAACGTCTTCGTCGTGACGAACCGCGACTACACTCAGCTGGTGCAGGAGCACCTGCCCGACCTGCCCGCCGACCAGATTCTGGGCGAGCCCATCGGCCGCAACACGGCGCCGTGCATCGCCTACGCCAGCTACCGTATTGCCCAGCGCGACCCCAAGGCCACCATCATCGTGACGCCCGCCGACCACGCCGTGCTGCGCGAAGACGAGTTCCGCCGCCTCATCAGCAAGGCCATTGACGCGGCCCGGGCCAGCGACGTGCTCATCACGCTCGGCATCCAGCCCTCGCGGCCCGATACCGGCTACGGCTACATCCAGTACATGGACGAGCAGAGCCTGCCCGGCGGTGAGCTGCACAAGGTGAAGACCTTTACCGAAAAGCCCAATCTGGAAATTGCGAAGATGTTCGTGGAAAGCGGTGATTTCCTCTGGAATTCGGGCCTATTTGTGTGGCGCGCCGATGTCATCATCAACGCCTTCCACCAATACCTGAGCGACATCGCCGAAGTGTTCGACGAAGGCGCGGCTCAACTGGGCACGCCCGAGGAGGAGGCTTTCATTGGGGAGGCTTACTCGCGCTGCCGCAACATCAGCATCGACTACGGCGTGATGGAAAAGGCCGATAACGTGTACGTGCTGCCCGCCGACTTCGGCTGGAGCGACGTGGGCACCTGGGATTCGCTGCACCGCATCGGCGAGCGCGACGAAAACAACAATATGGTGAGCGGCGACGTGCTGCTCTACGACACCACCGGCTGCGTTATCAAAACGCCGTCGGAGCGCCTCGTGGTGGTGCAGGGCCTGGAAGACTACATTGTGGCCGAGTACGACAATGTGCTGCTCATCTGCAAGCGCAGCGAAGAGCAGCGCGTGAAGGAGTTCGTGGCCGACGTGAAGGCCAAGAAGGGCAGCGGGTATAACTAGGCTCTGCTTCGTCTGTCATTGCGAGGCCGCAGGCCGTGGCAATCCGGCCTCTCAGCACCACCAGACACGCTCTTTTACCAAGAAGCCCCGGCACTACGCAGTGTCGGGGCTTTTTAATTTGGCTTTAGCTTCGCTGACCTTCGGTTGTCACTTCGCAAGGTTGGTCGCGGAGAGAGAACGGATTGCCACGGCCTGCGGCCTCGCAATGACAGGCGCTACGCCTGCTGCACCCGTTGGCGGGCCACCTCAAACAGCATGATGCCAGCGGCCACGCCCACGTTCAAGCTCTGAATTTGACCAGTCATGGGCACTTTCAGCTTCACGTCGGCTAGGTTGAGCAGGTCGGGTGAGATGCCGTCTTCTTCCGAGCCCATGAGCACGGCCACGGGGCCGGTGAAGTCGATTTCAGCGGAGCCTACGGCGTCCTCGGCTTTCTCGGTACAGGCCACCACAGTGATGCCCGACTGCTGAAGGAATCGGATGGTTTCGTGCAAACTCACCTCGCGGCACACGGGCAGGATGTTGAGCGCGCCGGCCGAGGTTTTGAGGGCGTCGCCGTTGATTTGGGCCGCCCCGCGGCTGGGCACCACAATGGCCTGCACGCCCAGGCATTCGGCCGTGCGGGCAATGGCGCCGAAGTTGCGCACGTCGGTAATGCGGTCGAGCAGCAGCAGGAAGGGCACTTTGCCCTCCTCAAATAGCCCGGATACGATGTTGTCGAGCGGGGCGTAGTCGATGGGCGACACGAAGGCCACGGCGCCCTGGTGGTTCTTGCGGGTCAGGTTGTCGAGCTTCTCCACGGGCACCAGCTGCACCTGAATGCCGGCTTCGCGGGCGGCGGTGGAGATGTCCGTGACGAGGCTGTTTTTGGTGCCGCGCAGCAGGAAAATCTTTTCCAGCGTGCGGCCCGCGCTCAGCGCTTCCAGAATGGGGCGCAGGCCAAACAGCATGTCGATGCTGGATGCCTGGGCGGGGCGGTTTTCGTAGCGCGGGCGGTCGGAGCCGCCGCTGCGGCCGGCGCCTTCGCCGCGCTCGCGGTAGGGCGGGCGGCTGTCGCCGCGGCCTTCGGGCGCGTCGTCGCGGTTGTCGGAGCCGCCGCGGCCGCGGGGGCGGGCGGGGCGGTCGTCAAACTCGCTGCCGCCGCGGTCGGGGCGGAACTGCTTGGGGGTGACGGGCCGGTTGGCACCATCGTAGAAGCGGCGGCCGGCTAACGGGCGGGCAGGGCGTTGGGGGCGTTCGGGCCGGTCAGGGCGGTCGGTGGGGTTCTCCATTTTTCAACGGCGGCATACCAGAGCAGTTCGTACTCGGGCCGGCGCACCAATTCGTAGTAATCAGGGGCAAAGGTACTCGGCCGGGGCCGGAAGCTGTAGGTAATGGGCCCACCATCGACGCTGCCGTCGGGATAATACCACCGTTCCTCGCCATCAAACAACCGCCGGACGCTCGGCGGCGGCCCCAGCACCACGTACAGCAGGCCTCTATCCGTAAGCCAGCCGGCTTTGTGGGCGGCAAAAAGCTCGTTGGCCGCTATCACGCGGCCGTAGTAGCGCCGGATGAGCTCCTTGGCCAGCGTCTGGTTGCCCTTGGCAATGTCAAGCCAGAATTTATCCACGGCGCGCTTGGGGTTGGGGGCGTCGGTGAGCTTCTGGCGTTCCTGGCTGGTGGTAAGATAGCGCAGCGGCTCAATAAGCTCGGCCGCCGTGGTAAGGTCGGGATACTGGTTGGCGGCCACCATCAGGGCCAGCGTGCGGGGCGCCACGCCGCCGGCCCCGCCCACGCGCAGGGCATATAGGCCGGGCTCGGCAAAGCGCAGGGGCTGGCCGGGCCGGGTGCTGGCCGAGTCGAGCACGGGCAGGGTGCGCGGGCCGGCGGGCATGGCGGCCGGGTTGGTCATGGGGGGCAGGGCGGGGGCGGGGCTCACGGCGTAGCGTTTCCAGCGCACGGGCTGGTAGAGGCCGAAGCAGTCGACGCCGAAGGGCTCGCCGGCCTGCACGTAGCGCCGCAGCAGCGGCTGGCCCACCGAATCCACGAGCACGAACGGGCGGGCCATGATGGCGTCTGTCAGGCGCAGCCAGGCCGTGGTGGTAGGCTCCTGGTAGTCGTCCTTGGCATCGGGCTGGCTGGTGCTGAGTTGCAGCACGGTGCCACTCGGCAGCCGGCTCACGGCCACGCAGAAGCTCAGGCGCAGGCCATTAGGGAAAGGGATGGGGTGCTGCCGGCGGCGGGGCACGCTGTCCTGCCACAGGGGTTGGCGGGCTTCGTAGCTAGGCCAGGCGGTGAGGCGCAGCGCATGGCCGGGGCCCAGGCGGGCGGGCGCGGGCAGGCGCAGGTAGAAGCGCAGGCTGTCGCCCTCACGGCGGGTGTCCACATCGAGGTGGGCCACGTCGCGGTAGAGGCCGGCGTAGTCGGGGCGTGGGGCCAGGGGCGCGAAGGAAACGCACAGCAGCGGCAGCAGCCAGCCGAGGCACAGCCAATGGGACGAACGGAGGGGCATAGATGGCACTACGGATGCGGAAATGAAATGTCCTTTTTTCAGCAACGAAGAAAGCGGGGGAATGGTGTAGCCGTGGGCCTCACCCCCAGACCCTCCCCGGTGAAGAGGTGTGCTAGACGCGCGCCAGCGAACAGAGCCGACAAGCATCGCGACGAAAAAGGCCGGTCCGCACACTGCGGACCGGCCTTTTTCGTCGCGATGCATCTGCCCAGTTACCGCGGGTAGTACTGGCTCATCAGGCCATAGGCCTTCTGGCTGCGGGCGCTGTCGCCGCTGAGTTCGGCGGCGCGGTACACGCTTTGCAGGCCCAGCAGGTAGCCGCGCATGTCGTCCTCGAAGAGGCTGGCGTCGGGCTTGGTGGAGTAGTAGGCCAGCATCTGGTTCGAGCGGGCCGTCATGGTGTCGAGAATCTGGTTTGCTTTGGCTTTTTCGCCGCCGGCCACCAAGGCGGGCACCAGCTGCGGCGAGTAGTAGTCGTAGGGAATGGCGGCGTCAGGCATCAGAGCCAGGCATTTGTCGGCCACTTCCTTGGCCTTGGCCACGTTGTTCTGGGCCAGGTAGGCGTTGGCCAGGCGGGCGAATTTGTCGCGGTAGTTGGCCGGGAAGCGCAGGTTGTTTTCGTCGTAGAAAATATTGGCGTCGGTCAGACCGCGGTAGCTGAAATCCTTCAGCAGGCGCTGGTAGGTGAGGTCGGTTTCCACGTAGCCTTCGTCGCCGGAGCGGGGGTCGTAGTTGGGGTCCTTCAGCGGCAGCAGGCGGTAGGCCATGCCTTCGAGCTGGAAGTAGGGCTGCAGGTTCATGTAGTCCTGCGGGGCCACGGTGCTGCTGAAGTAGATGGGGCGCTGCCAGTTGTTGGTGGCAATCATGTCCAGAATCACCAGGTTTTTCTTCTCGATGGCGCGTTTGCCCATGCTCCATTCCATCTTGCTCACCAGCTGCTTCTCCCGGTCTTTGGGAATAATACCGAGTTTCTTCACCGCCACCGTATCGATGGGCAGGTAGAAGTTGGGCGTCGGGAAGGAGTTCATGCTCGGGCCGCCTTCCTGGTACTGCACCTGCAGCAGCGGGTTGTTGGAGTTGATGAGCTGGAGGAACTCCTTCAGATTCACGCTGGGCACGGCCGGGTTGGCCGCAAAGGGCAGCATGTCGTTGGTGCCTTGGGCGTAGGCCTCGGGGCCCATGCTGATGGGGAAGGGCTGCGACTTGTAGGCGCGGCGCTTCATCTGGGCAATGTACCAGTCGGTGTTCAGGTAGCTGAGCACGGCCACGCGCACGTCGGTGCGGACGCCTTCCACTTCCTGGGCGTACCAGAGCGGGAAGGTGTCGTTGTCGCCGTTGGTGAACAGAATGGCGTTCGGGGCGCAGGAGTTCAGCAGGTTCTTGGCCGAGTCCACCGAGTTGTAGCGGTCGGAGCGGTCGTGGTCGTCCCAGCCCTGGGCCGCCATGATGCCCGGAATGAGCAGGCCCACCACCAGGGCCAGGCCGGCGCGCAACCCGTCGGCCTTCACCACCTTGCCAAACAGCTCGGCCAGCCCCAGCACCCCGAGGCCTATCCAGATGGAGAAGGCAAACGTGGCGCCGGTAAAGGTGTAGTCCCGCTCGCGCGGCTCGCGCGGCGGCTGGTTGAGGTAGAACACAATGGCGAGGCCCGTCATGATGAAGAGCAGGCCCGTCACCCAAGCGTCCTTGCTGTCGCGGCGGCTCTGGAAAAACAGCCCGATGAGGCCCAGAATAAGCGGCAGCGCCAGGAAGTTATTATGAGCCGGGCTCTCGCCGATGCGGGCCGGCAGCGATGCTTTGCCGGGGCTAAAGGGCGTGACCACACCCGCCTGCTGAATGTCGGATTCGCGGCCCACGAAGTTCCACATGAAGTAGCGCCAGAACATGTGGCCCATCTGGTAGCGGAACAGGAAGCCCAGGTTCTGGCCCATCGTCGGCTTCACGCCGTCCTGGATGTCCACCCACTTCTTATAGTTGGCAATCTGGTCGGGCTCGTAGCTGTAGATGCGCGGAATCAGCATCTTGTCTTCGTCGGCGTAGGTGTAGTCGGGCTGCGGGGGCAGCTCCTTATACTTGCCGGTTTTGGTGTCGCGGGCGTAGCGGGGCGCGCCGGGCTCCTGCCCGTTGGGCTGGGCGTTGAACTGCGGGCCGTAGAGCAGCGGGCGCGAGCCGTACTGTTCCCGCTTGAGGTAGCTCACGAAGCTGAGCACATCCTCGGGGTCGTTTTCGTTGATGGTGGGCTGAAACGAGCTGCGAATGGGCACAATTAAGTAAGAAGAATACCCAATCAGAATAAACACGAAGCACAGCATGGCCGTGTTCAGCAGCTGGCTGCGGCGCTGGTAGGAGAGGCGGAAGCCAAACCAAATCAGCCCGATAAACACAATCAGGAAGATGAACAAACCCGAGTTGAACGGCAGCCCAATCGTGTTCACGAAGAACACCTCGAAGCTGCCCGCCAGCGTGGGCAGGCCCGGGATGATGCCCACCAGAATGGACCCCACGATAATCATGCTCACCACCATCACCAAGATGCCGCCCTTCAGGCTGGGGTTGGCCGTGCGGCGGTAGTAATAGATGAAGCCCAGCGCCGGCAGCGTCAGCAGGTTCAGCAAGTGCACGCCGATGCTCAGGCCGATAACGTAGGCAATGAGGATAATCCACTTGTCGGAATCGGGCTCGTCGGCGTGGCCTTCCCACTTCAGCATCAGCCACACCACGGCCGCCGTGCAGAGGGCCGACATGGCGTACACCTCGCCCTCCACGGCGTTGAACCAGAACGAATCGGAGAAGGCAAAAGCCAGCGCGCCCACCACGCCCGCGCTCAGAATGAGGAAGCTTTGGCCCTGGCTGGGCTCGATGGTTTCGGCCCGCAGGTTGCTGTTGCCCACGGCCTCACGCAGCACCAGCTTGCGGGCCATACGCGTGATAATCCAGAACAAAAACAGGACGGTGAAGGCGCTGCTCAGGCCCGAAAGGGCGTTGATGAGCACAGCCACCTTGGTCACATCGCCAAACGAAAACAGCGAAAACAGGCGGCCCAGCAGCAGGAACGTGGGCGCCCCCGGGGGGTGCGGCACCAGCAGCTTGAAGGAGCAGGCGATGAACTCGCCGCAGTCCCAGAACGAGGCCGTGGGCTCGAGGGTGAGCAGGTAGGTGACGGCGGCAATGGCAAAAACCAGCCAGCCCACGAGGTTATTCAGGCTTTTAAAAGAACGCATACAATCGAATGAGGCACGCAACGCCGGCCGTCGATATCAAACCGCGACCGGAAAAAGAAGCTAACAAATCAGTTAAAGGGCAAAAGTAGGCAATGCGAGGTTGCACATTGCACGGACCCGGCCACCGATTCAGCCCAGAAACACAAAAAGCAGCCAATGGCTGCTTTTTGGTTCTTGATTCCGGCAATAAAACCGCTAGTTCTGCAAGACGAGTCGTTTCGTACTCACCACCTTGCCGTCGACCAGCAGGCTGTAGACGTACATACCGGCGTGCAGGTCGCTCAGGTCGAGCGGCAGGCCGGTGGCGGTCAGCTCCGGCTTGAGGGCTACGGTGCGGATTTCCTGGCCAATAATATTGCTCAGGCGCAGCTTGTAGTCGGTGCCGGGTTTCTGGTCGAGCTTCACCGTGACCTGGCCGCGGCTGGGATTAGGGTACACGCTCAGCGAGATGCCAGCGGCAGCAGGGTCGAGGGTAGCGGTGGTAACGGCCCGCACGGTCAGCACACCGTATTGGCCCAGGCCGGGAGCGCCGTGGGCTTCGCAGTGGTAAGGGAAAATGCCCGCCGTGTTGAACGTCATGGTGCGGGTAGTGTTGGCCGAGTTCATCTGGAACGTGGCCCAGGCGCCATTGTCCGACGCGGTGGGGTGGCTGGATTGGCCCACGAAGCTCCACGTCACCACATCGCCCACGTTAATGGTCCGGATGTCGGCATCGTTGGTCGTGTTGCCCGGCCCGTGGTACCAGTTGTCGCCCACCAGAATGGTGATGTTGGCGGCCAGCACCGGCGCCAGTGGCATGGCCAGAATGGCGGCGATGGCAAAAATGCGCGTAAAGAGTTTCATCAGGAAAGCAGAAAAGAGTGAGGTGACGGGTAAGATACGGGTCGAAATCCTAAAGACAAGCACCGTGCCGAGTTGGGGAACCAACGTCGGCTCAGTCGTTTCGGTTTGATGGACTGCCGAAAACGCCAAAAGTTGTTTGGCGCTCGAAAACAACTCGGCAAAAAAGACAGCCCGGTTGCCTGCGTTCAAAATTATTTTATCAATAAATTTGAATATACCTGCCAGATGCCAGAATGGCCGCCAGGGTTGCTACACGTGCCGGATTTCCTGCAAGCCGAACCGACGCAGCTTTCCACCTATCTCCACCGCCAGCCGGCCATCTTCCTCCACGCCCACAATCTGGCCGAGTACCGTTTGCCCGTCTACCTCAAAAAAATGGGTTTCCTGGTAGCGGTAGAGCACCCGCAGGTAGTCTTGCCGCAGTTGGTCCACGTGCACGCCGCGCAGTTGTAGGTAGCGCCGCTCCAGAAATTCCAGTAGCCGGGCAGCCACGATGGCGCGGTTATACACCCGCCCCGTGAGCTTGGCCAACGACGTGGCCGTGCGCACCGAGAAGCCCTGCTGGTTGATATTCAAGCCAATGCCAATGATGCTATATTGAATCTTTGGGCCGCTCAGGGTGTTTTCAATCAGAATGCCGCCCACTTTTTGGTCGCCGTAGTAGAGGTCGTTGGGCCATTTCAGGCGCAGCCTGGGGTCGGGGCCCAGTAGCTTGGCGGCCCAGTCGTGCACCCCGAGGGCCACGGCCTGGCTGAGCTGGAACTGTTGGGTGGGGGCCAGAAACGTAGGTTGCCACACCACCGAGAGCATCAGGTTTTCGGCGGCGGCGCCTTCCCATTGGTTGCCGCGCTGGCCCCGGCCGGCCGACTGAAAGTCCGTAATAACGGTGCAGCCCTCACTGGCCCGGTTTTGGACTATCAACGCCTGCGCCTCCGAATTGGTGGAGGGGCAGGCCGGCAACCAGATAAGCTGCTGGCCCGTGAACAGGGTTTGAGGGGTGACAACCACGGCCTTCTTTCTCGTTTCGTTAACTTCGTAGACTTTCGGCTGTAAAGCTCACACCTAACACCACAATATGAAAAGCACGTTGGTCCGTCAGGATTCAGACACATTGGCAGATTTAGTCGTTCGCGGCATGCAGGACAAGAAGGCGTCCGACATCGTGGTGCTGAATCTGAAGGAATTAAAAAACGCGGTGGCAGATTATTTTATCATCTGCTCGGCCAATTCAGATACCCAACTCGAAGCCGTGGCCCGCTCGGTGGAAGAGGAGATTGAAAAAGTAACCGGCGAAAGCCCCTGGCAAACCGAAGGCCGCACCAACCGCGAGTGGGTGCTGCTCGACTACGTGGATGTGGTAGTACACGTGTTCCTGCGCGACCGCCGCCGCTTTTATGCGCTGGAGGAGCTGTGGGGCGACGCCGACATCAGCTACATCGAGTCGGAGCCAGCGTAGGGCGCTGGAGCGCACAACGAAAAGGAACGTTATGCTGAGCGCAGTCGAAGCATCTCTACCGCGCAACTAATCGCGACGATTGGATTACTACTTCGGTAGAGATGCTTCGGCTGCGCTCAGCATGGCGTTCTTTTTCGCTAGAAGCCCCATTCGGTAAAATAAAAATGCCCCTGCTGCGTCTTCTGCTTCACCGAACATTTGCTTCTGAGGCGGTGTTGGGTTCGTAGTTATACCAGATTCTAACTAGCTATTTTCATGTCGGATAAAAATCCCAATAACAGCAAGAAAAAGAAGCCCCTGACCCCGGCGCCGAACCCGCGTCCGGGTTTGCAGCTGTGGGTGCTGGCGGGCTTGCTGGTGTTCGTATTCGGGGTGTTTGTGATGAACAGCCTGAACGCGCCGGCCAAAATCAACCAGCAGAAGTTCGAAACCATGCTCGCCGCCGGCGACGTGAAGGAAATCACCATCATCAGCAACCAGAAGGTGGTGGAGGTGCGCCTCAAGCCCGAAGCCCTGCAAAAAACCGAGTACCGCCAGGACCTCACGCGCCGCACGCCCTTCGGCACGGCCACCACGGGCTCCCAGTTCTACTTTCCGGTGGTAGATGCCAAGCTTTTCCAGGAAGACCTGGACAAGATTCAGAAGGACGTGCCCAGCGCCCAGCGCCTGCCGCTCAACATTGAGGACCGCCAGAGCCCCGGCGACTACATCGGCACTTATGGCTTCATTGTGCTGATGATTGTCGGTTTCTGGTTCCTGATGCGCCGCATGGGCAGCGCTGGCGGCCCCGGCGGCCAAATTTTCAACATCGGTAAGAGCAAAGCCGCGCTGTTTGAGGGAGGCGACAAGGTGAAAATTACCTTTAAAGACGTGGCCGGCCTCGAAGAAGCCAAGGAAGAAGTGCAGGAGATTGTGGAGTTCCTCAAGAACCCCAGCAAGTTCACTATCCTCGGCGGCAAGATTCCGAAAGGCGCGCTGCTCGTGGGTCCTCCCGGCACCGGCAAAACCTTGCTGGCCAAAGCCGTTGCTGGCGAAGCCGACGTGCCGTTCTTTTCCCTGTCAGGCTCCGACTTCGTGGAGATGTTTGTGGGTGTGGGCGCGGCCCGGGTTCGCGACTTGTTTAAGCAAGCCAAAGCTAAAGCGCCCTGCATCATTTTCATCGACGAGATTGACGCGGTGGGCCGCAGCCGCTCGCGCGGTTCGGTGCCCGGCGGCAACGACGAGCGCGAGAACACGCTGAACTCGCTGCTGGTGGAAATGGACGGTTTTGGCACCGACTCCGGCGTCATCATCCTGGCCGCTACTAACCGGCCCGATACCCTGGATTCGGCCCTGTTGCGTCCCGGTCGTTTCGACCGTCAAATCAGCATCGACAAGCCGGACATCAACGGCCGTACCGAGATTTTCCAGGTGCACCTCAAGCCGCTGACGCTGGGCCCCGACGTGGACGCCAAGCGCCTTTCGGCCCAGACGCCGGGATTTGCCGGCGCCGAAATTGCCAACGTCTGCAACGAGGCGGCCCTCATCGCCGCCCGTCGCGACAAGAAATTCATCACCGACCAGGATTTCACCGACGCCATCGACCGCGTGATTGGCGGCTTGGAGAAGAAGAACAAAATCATTTCGCCCGGCGAGAAGCGCATTGTGGCCTACCACGAAGCCGGCCACGCCATCGCGGGCTGGTTCCTGGAGCACGTCGACCCGCTGGTGAAGGTGAGCATTGTGCCCCGCGGCGTGGCCGCGCTGGGCTACGCGCAGTACCTGCCGAAGGAACAGTTCCTGTACAACACCGAACAGCTGATTGACGAAATGTGCATGGCCCTGGGCGGCCGCGCCGCCGAGGAACTGGTGTTTGGCAAAATTTCGACCGGCGCGCTGAGCGACTTGGAGCGCATCACCAAAATGGCCTACAGCATCGTAACGATGTACGGCATGAACGCTAAGCTCGGCAATGTGTCGTTCTACGACTCGAAAGGGCAGAACGAGTACGGCTTCTCGAAGCCTTATTCGGAAGCCACGTCGCAGATGATTGACGAGGAAGTACGCAGCATCATCGAGCAGGCGTACACCCGCACCAAGGAGCTGCTAACGGAGCGCCGCCACGAGTTGGAGGTCATTGCTAAAGAGCTGCTGGAGAAGGAAGTGCTGCAACAGGAAGACCTAACCCGCCTCGTGGGCCCGCGTCCCTTCGACACCCAGACCAACTACCAGGCCCACATGGCCGGCACCGACCGCAGCGAAACCGCCAGCGAGGTGAAAGGCGAACAAGCCGCCGGCGGCAAGCTCGGCAGCGACCTGCCCGACCTGAACCTGCCCGGCCTGAACGACGACAACCGCAACAACGAAGCGGCATCGCCCAGCGGCAGCGCCGTGGCGGGTTAGTCCGATAAACGTGTTTTGGAAAGCCAGCCCCGCAAAAGGGCTGGCTTTTTTATTTTCCCTTCCGGTACTTTTGCTGCATGTCTGAATCTTCTCGCGACGCTGTGTTGGCCCGCATCCGCCAGGGGCTGGCGGCTGGCCCGGCATCCATGCCGACGCGCCCCGATTTTACTACGCCCGTGCATCCGCCGCTGGCCAACGCCGACCCGGTGGTGGCATTTGCGGAGAGCTTCCAGCGCGTGGGCGGCGAGTTTTATTACTGCGAGTCGCTGCCGCACTTGGCGGCGCAGTTGGCGGGCTTTCAGAAGCGGCAGCAGGTGGGCGTACCGTTTGTGTGGGAGCCGGAAATGCAGGCGCTGCTTTACAAGGCTGGCGTGGCGTTTCGGGCCGATGAAACAGAGTTTATCGAGAAAGCAGATTTGGGGCTGACGTCGTGCGAGGCGCTGGTGGCGCGCACGGGCAGCGTGCTGGTATCGGCGGCCACGGCCAGCGGGCGCCGGCTCAGCATTTACCCCGACCAGCATCTGGTGCTGGCCCGGCCCAGCCAAGTGGTGGCCGAAATCGGCGATGCGCTGCGGCTGATGCAGAGTCGCTACGGCGCGCAGATGCCTTCGATGGTGTCGCTCACCAGCGGCCCCAGCCGTACGGCCGATATTGAGAAGACGCTGGTGCTGGGCGCGCACGGGCCGCGCCGCATTGCGCTGTTTTTGCTGGAAGAGGAGGAATAATGAACAAGGCAAAGCCGTCATGCAGAGCGCAGCGAAGCATCTTTACCGCGCAATGCAATTATTTACTGTTGCGGTAAAGATGCTTCGCTGCGCTCTGCATGACGTTCTGATTATCACGCTTACCGAATGAAGCAAACCCTTACTCTGCCCAACCTGGCGCTGCCGCCCGGCAAGAAGGTCTATTTCGCCTCCGACTTTCACCTCGGCGCGCCCGATGCGGCGGCTTCGCTGGCGCGGGAGCGGCGCATTGTGCGCTGGCTGGATGAGGTGGCGCCCGACGCGGCAGCCATTTACTTGCTGGGCGACTTGTTCGACTTCTGGTTTGAGTACAAGCACGCTATTCCGCGCGGCTTCATCCGGTTGCAGGGCAAGCTGGCGGAGCTGACGGACGCGGGCATGCCCATCACCATCTTCACCGGCAACCACGACATGTGGATGTTCGGCTATTTCACGCAGGAAATGGGTATTCCGGTGCTGCGGCAGGAGATTTCGCAGCGCATTGGCAACCAGCTGTTTCACATCGGGCACGGCGACGGGCTGGGGCCGAAAGACTATAGCTACAAGGCGCTGAAGCAAGTATTCACGTCCGGGTTGGCGCAGTGGCTGTTTGCGCGGCTGCACCCGAACTTTGGCATTGGTATGGCCAACAAGTGGAGCCGCCGCAGCCGCATGCAAGCTGGCAAGGACGACACCAAGTACTTCGGCGACGAAGAATGGCTGCTCCAATACTGCCGCGAGGTCGAAACCCGTTCTCACCACGACTACTACGTGTTTGGCCACCGCCACCTGCCGCTCGATGTGGAGGTAGGGCCCGGAAGCCGCTACATCAACCTGGGCGAATGGGTCAATTATTGCAGCTATGGCGTGTATGATGGCAAGGAACTGGCTTTGCGGCATTTTGAGCAGTAGCAGCGACGACGAGACGCAACATTTTGCGTCTCGTCGTCCGCGCCGTTGGCATGATGACCAGACGACGCGGACGACGAGACGCAAAATGTTGCATCTCGTCGTCGCTCTGTTTATCCTGTTTGCGGGCAGCGTCCACGCCCAGGTCACCGTACCCTCGGCTGCCTCCACGGCGCCCGCTGCGCAGCAGGTGGTTTCGCCCATTACCCCAGTGCCTGTGCCGGCCGCCGATGCCAGTGCCGCCCCCACCGCCGCCCCCTGGAAGCTGCTGCGCGACATCAAGCTGCGCAACCCCGGCGCGGCCTCCCTCGACCGGCGCGGGGCCCTCTACGTGGCCGATGCCGACAACAACCTGCGCCAGTACGGCCCCGAGGGCCTGCCCCTGAACACCTACGCGCCTACCCAGCCCGGCCACGCCGCCCAGGTGGAGGCTTGGAACGTGACCACCACGCTGGTCTTCAACGACGACCGGCAGCAACTCGTGCTGCTCGACCGGTTCCTCGCGCTCATCAGCGAGGTGCGGCTGGCCGACTTTGTGGACGGCACCATTAGGGCGGCCACGCTGGCGCCCGACAACCGCATCTGGCTACTCGACGAAAGCAACCTCGTACTGCGCGCCTTCGACCCCAACGCCCTGCGGCTAGTGCAAAACACGCCGCTTGATTTGCTGATTGGGCGCTCCCGGCCTGACTTCCGCTTCCTGCGCCAGTACCAGAACAATATTTACTTGGTGGACCGCAGTACGGGCATCTACGTGTTCGACAACCTGGGCAACTTCAAGAAAAAACTGCCCTTCACCGGACTTGGCTTTATCGGTTTCCGGGGCGATGAGCTGTATTACCTCGACGCCGGGGCGCTGCACTTCTTCCACCTCTACAACCTGACCGAGCGGCGCGTGGCCCTGCCCGCTGGCCTTGACCCAGCGGCGGTGCGCCAAGTGCTGGTGGGCGAAACCTACGCGTATATTTTCACGGCGGCGGGAGTGTCAGTCTATCAGATGCCGTAGGGGTGGCCAATGGTTGAGGCTAGCGGCGGCGACGGCTGGGCCATAGCAACCTGCGTGGAAAAGGGGCCGTTAGGAAAAGCAGTTCTTCCTTTCCACTTCCAATCCCCTTTTTAGTATGAAAGCTCTCCGCATTCACGGTGCCCGCGATGTCCGGGTTGATAACGTTGATGACCCCGAAATTCAGGACTCGCGCGACGCCATTATCCGCGTCACCAGCACGGCCATTTGCGGGTCCGACCTGCACATCTACAACGGCAGCATTCCGCAGCCCCGCCCCATGACGCTCGGCCACGAGTTCATGGGCATTGTGGAGGAAGTGGGCAAGGGCGTGACCAACCTCAAGCGCGGCGACCGGGTGGTGGTGCCCTTTCCCATTGCCTGCGGCCACTGCCTGTTTTGCAACCACGAGCTGCCCGGCCACTGCGAAAACTCCAACCCTGAGCACTACGGCCCCGAAGGCGGCCTGATGACCGAAAAGGGCGGTGCCCTTTTCGGCTACACCGATTTGTACGGCGGCTACGACGGCGGCCAGGCCGAGTACGCCCGCGTGCCTTACGCCGACTTCGGCCCCCGCAAAGTGCCCGATAACCTGACCGATGAGCAGGTGCTTTTCCTCACCGACATCTTCCCGACGGGCTATTCCGGCATCGACTGGGCCAACGTGAAGGGCGGCGAAACGGTGGCCATTTTCGGCGCCGGCCCGGTGGGCATTATGGCTGCCAAATCGGCCTGGCTGCGCGGCGCCTCGCGCGTCATGATTGTGGACACCCAGCGCTACCGCCTCGACCTAGCCGCCAAAGCTGCCCGCGCCGAAGGCATCCTCTGGGAAAGCCACGACCAGGTGGTGGACGAAATCCGCAGCAAAACGCGCGGCTACGGCGCCGACGTGGTGGTAGAAGCCGTAGGCTTTGAGCCCGACCGCAGCCTGGCCGACCGCGCCAAGGCCGTCATCAACATCGAAAAGGGTTCCGATAAGGTGATGCTGGCGTGTTTTAGCGCCGTGCGCCGGGGTGGGTTCGTGTCCATTCTGGGCGTGTATTCTTCGCCCTACGACAACTTCCCCATCCACCAGATTTTCGACAAGGGCATCATCATTCAGGCCGGGCAGGCGCCGGCCCACAAGCACATCGACAAGCTGCTCAAGCACGTGTCGGATGGCGACGTGCGCCTCGACGACATCATTTCGCACCGCCTCCCGCTGAGCGAGGCGCCGCACGGCTACGACATTTTCCGCCACAAGAAGGACAACTGCACCAAGGTGGTGCTTAAGCCCGGCTCGTAAGCGGCTGAGTTGCTTTTGAAGCTATAGGAAACGCCCCGGCCGGTTTGGTCGGGGCGTTTTTGGTGGGCCGAATACCTTTGGGGCCTATGCTCATCGCTGTTTTCATCATGCGCTATTGGAACCGCTGCTTGCTCCGCATTTTGCTGTTGCTGCCCGTCGCTGCGGCGCATGCCCAACCCATTGTCTTTGTGCCGGGCAAGACCGTTCCGTATTCTTCGTCGGCAACGGTAACCACGCTGGCTGGCGCTGCTGACAGCAAAGGCAGCACGGATGCCGTCGGCCCCGATGCCCGTTTTGCTTGGCCTATGGGGCTGGCGGTGGCCCCGGATGGTACATTGTACGTGGTGGATGAGGAGAATATGACGGTTCGAAAAATTACCGCGACGGGGGCTGTAACTACCCTGGCGGGCACAGCCGGCAGCAAAGGCAGTGCCGATAGCGCCGGCCCGGCCGCCCGCTTCTACCACCCGGTGGGCCTGGCGCTGGATGCCGGCGGCATGCTTTACGTGACGGATGCCGACAACCATACCATCCGCAAAGTGTCGCCGGCTGGGGAGGTAACCACGCTGGCTGGTGCGCCGGGCCGCAAAGGCAGCGCCGATGGCAGCGGGGCCACCGCCCAGTTCAACCTGCCTCACGGCATGGCCGTCGATGCCAGCGGCACGGTGTACGTAGCCGATACGGAAAACCATACAATTCGCAAAATCACGCCTGCTGGCGCGGTCAGCACGCTGGCGGGGGCGGCGCGGCACAAAGGCAGCGTGGACGGCCAGGGCGCCAACGCCCGGTTTTACCACCCCGCCGCCGTGGCCGTTGATGGCGCCGGCAATGTATACGTGGCTGATAACGGCAACCATACCATTCGCAAAATCGGCGCCGACGGCACCGTGACCACCCTGGCCGGCCATGCCAAGCGCCACGGCGGCGCCGACGGGCCTGGCGCCAGCGCCCGTTTCTTTTTTCCCACCGGGCTGGCCGTCGATGCCATTGGCAACGTGTATGTGGCCGATTACTTAAACGCCAACATCCGCAAAATCTCGCCCACCGGCGAGATGTCGACGCTGGCCGGCGCGGTCCTGCAGGGCGGCCACCTAGACGGGCCGGGCCCCGATGCCCGGTTTCAGGGGCCGTCTGGCATTGCCGTGGATGCCAACGGCACGCTGTATGTGACCGACGGCCCCACGGTTCGCGTCATAAAACAGTTTTAGCCGGGTCGGTTTGGCCTTCCACCGGGCCGCAGCTTGGGCTATAGATAAGCCCTTGAGTTTACCTTTGACTTGAAACGTTTGACGCTACATTTTCTACCCAATCCAGTCAAGTGTACCATGCAAAAAACGGATAAGGCTATAGACGGGTCGACGGTATTTGGCATGACGCGAGGCTGTTGGGCGCTGGTACTGCTGTTGCTGCCTCAACTGCTGTGGGCGCAAAGTGCACCTCGGCCGTTGCCCCAGCCGAAGCTCGCTCCCGGCCTGCAAGCCAGCCCAACTGCCTCCCGCGCCTCCCAAACCGTGCGCGTCAGCGTGCCCGACCCCCCTGCCTTCCGACTGTGGCTGCGCCTGCACCTGCCCACCGCACAAGCCACGCAGGCCGGCGCGTCAGCGCGCACCCTCACCGTCACCGGCCTCGATGCCGCCGCGCTGGCCCAACTGGCCGTCAGCCCCCTCGTCGATTTCGTGGACGTAGGTGACCGCCGCGCCCACGAGGAGCGCCGTTTAAATAACTCCGACCTGTCGGTCAATGGCTTCACCGTGGCCCAGGCCCGCTACCCCCAGCTTACCGGCCAAGGGCTGACCGTATCAATAAAGGAACAACCCTTCGACCCCAACGACCTTGACTTGAAGGGCCGCGTGGCGGCGGCCGGCGCTTTCCCCGGCCCGGCTTCCGACCATGCCACGGCCATGGCCACCCTCATCGGCGGGGCCGGCAACTCCGACCCGCTGGGCCGTGGCGTGGCCCCGGCTGTGCGCCTGGCCACCTCCGACTTTGCCCGCCTGCTGCCCGACGACGGGCCGCAACTCGCCCAGGCCGGCATATCCATCCAAAATCACTCTTACGGCGTTGGCATCGAGAATTACTACGGGGTCGAAGCATTGGAATACGACCGGCAGTGCCAGCAGTATCCGCAACTGTTGCACGTGTTTTCGTCCGGCAATTCGGGCACGGCGGCCAGCCCCAGCGGTGCCTACCAGGGCCTGCCCAGCTGGGCCAACCTCACCGGCCAGTTCAAGATGTCGAAAAACACGCTGAGCATAGGCGCCACCGACCCTAGCGGCCAGGTGGCGGCCCTCAGCTCGCGCGGCCCTGCCTATGACGGCCGGGTGAAGCCGGAGTTGGTAGCCTACGGCGAAGGCGGTTCATCCGAAGCAGCCGCGCTGGTGTCGGGCTTGGGCGCGCTGGTGCAGCAGGCCCACCGCGACCTGCGCGGCAGCCTGCCGCCCGCCGCCCTCGTCAAAGCTGTGCTGCTCAACAGTGCCGACGACCTTGGCCGCCCCGAAGTCGATTTCGTGAATGGTTTCGGCCAGGCCGATGCTGTGGGCGCCCTCGCCACCGTGCGCGAAGGCCGCTTCTTCACTGGCACCGCCACGGCGGGCGCCGACCGGGTTTTCACCATCGTCGTGCCCGCCGGCCAGCACCAGCTCAAGGCTACCCTGGCCTGGAGCGACCCCGAAGCCGCCGCCAATGCCCCCCAGGCCCTAATCAACGACTTAGATGTGGAGCTGTTGGCCGTAGCCACCGGGCAGCGCTGGCTGCCGTGGGTGCTTAGCCCCACCCCACGCGCCGATTCGCTGTCCCTGCCTGCCCGGCGCCGCCCCGACCACCTCAACAACGTGGAGCAAATCACGGTGGTCGCGCCCGCGCCGGGCACCTACGAGGTGCACGTGCGCGGCTTTGCCGTGCCACAGGGGCCGCAGGCATTCAGCCTTGCCTATGAATACAGTCCCGTGGCGCTGGAATGGCACCGCCCGCCCACGCCCGGCAACGTGCAGCCCGGCGCGTCCACCACGCTGCTCTGGCAATGGAACGGCCCCGCCACCGCCACCGGCCGCCTCGAATACCGCCCGCTGGGCCGCACTCAATGGCGGCTCGTGAGCGCCGCTGTGCCGCTGGCGCCCAACCGCTACGCCTGGGCCGCCCCCGATACCACGGCGCTGGCTCAGTTGCGCTTCGTGGTCGGCAGCCAGACTTTTCCTTCCGATACTTTCGCCATTGCGCCGGCGCTGGCCCTGCAGGTTGGCTACACCTGCCCCGATGAAACACTGCTGCAGTGGCGCCAAGTGCCCGGTGCCACCGGCTACCAGGTGTACCAGTTGAGCGCCACCACGCTGGTGCCGTTGGGGCTACCTGCAACCGATACGGCCTTGGTAATCAGCCGCACCCAAATGGCCCTGACGCGCTACTACGCCGTCGCACCACAGTTGCGCGGCATCGCGGTAGCGCCCGGCACCACCATCGACTTCGCTACGCAGGGCACGGCGTGCTACTTCCGCTCCTTCCTGCCGCGCCAGCTGGTCGATGCACTCATTCGCTTCGATGTGGAACTGGGCACGGTATTCAAGCTGCGCTCGGCTACACTGGAGCGCCAGCGGCCCGATGGCCGCTTTGAGGCCGTGCAAACCATCAGCCCGGTTACCAGCGTCAGGTTTGCTTTCAACGACCAACCGCCAGCTGCTGGCCGCTACCTCTACCGCGTACGCCTCGACAACGTAGCTGGCCAGCAGTTTTATAGTGGTACTGAAGAGGCCTTCCTGCTTCGCGCCGGCTTGATTCAGGCTTATCCAAATCCTGTGCAAGCTGGCGCCTCACTCACCGTGGTGGCCAACAGCACGTCCCCCATAACCATCCGCCTCTACGACATGCTGGGCCGGTTCCAGCGCACCGCCACTGCTGAGGGACTCATCAACCTAATCGATACCAATGGATTGAAGCCCGGGCTGTATATGCTGAAAGTGCAACAGGACAACAATGCCGGCCAAACCCTCAAGATTGTCATTCAATAAACCCGCCGAAGTTGGCTGCGAGCAAACAGTAAAAAGCCCCGACTCGCAGGAGTCGGGGCTTTTTGTTTGAGCTACTAACCGAAGTTAGTAGATGTAGTTCAGGGCCGTGAGGTCGTTGGCGGTGAAGGGGCGGTTCACGCCGTTGCCCACGCAGGCCAGCATCCAGGAGTTGGGCTCGGCCGTCGAGGGCGTGCCGGGAATCAGGATGGCGCCCACCGTGCTGGCTCCTTCGTTGGAAGCACTGCCGCCGCAGCTATACGCGCGGTTGTAGTAGTCGGTGTGGCGCATGCCAATGCAGTGGCCCATCTCGTGGGCCATGATGGTGGCGATGTAGTTGATATTGGTGCTGTTAATCACGTTAGGCACCAGCGTGAAGCCCGGTGCAGGGTTGCCGCCGCTGGGGAAACCGCCCGACTGCCCTAGCACGCCCGTGCCCAGGTTCGACGAGTATTTCACCGGCATTTCAGCCCCCGAGCTTACGCGGCGGAACTGCACCCGCAGGTTGGCCGCGTTGTAGCGCCGAATGGCCTCATCAATGGCCGACACATAATAAGAGTTGAACGAGCTGCTGATGCTCACGGTGAGCACGCGCGGCAGGCCGGTCACTAGGTTGGTGGTGCGGTACTGCTCCTCGTCGCCCACGCGCAGGGTGGAGTAGCCGGGGGCGCTGGCCAGCAAATCAGGCGTTAGCATGATGTCGCCCTCGACCACGTAGCCACCGTCAACGGCGCGGACGTCTTGCGTGCCAAAGCCGAGGGCTTTGATTTGCGCCAAAGCTTGCTGCGACACCGCAGCCGGCGCGGCCGTGGTTTCCTCTTTCTGCTTTGAGCAGGAGAAAAGTGCTAATGCCGAGGCGGCGCACAAAGCAGCGGTGGAAAGTGCGTTTTTGATTCTCATGGTTTTTGGGGTTTGGTAGTGTGAAAATTGGGTAAAGGATGGGCCCAATTAGAGGAGAATTATTGTAAACAACAATAGTGTTTTTGGTAAAAGATTATAAATAATTCAAAACATGTGTTTAAAGCACGCAGAAGCATTTGTGATTATCCCAATAGCTGGCATTTGCCAAAATTTTACACCTTTATCGTAATAGTTATAAATCAAAGATTTTATTGGACGGCTGGGCGTTCCTCTTCGGGGGGCAACTGGGCTACAGGCCGGGTATTGTCTGGCGCGGAACGGCAGCGGGGACTTCCCTTTTTGAATTGTGTATCTTTGCTAGTAACCGAATTTTCGTGGAAAACCGGGCGCTATTGCCGTTTTCTCTCAACTATACAATATCAGCCAGATGGCTTGCTCAACTTGTTCAACCGGTGGGGGCTGCGGCACCACCAAAGTGGGAGGCTGCGGCTCCAAAGGCGGCTGTAGCTCCGGCGGCTGCACTCGCATGAATGTGTTCGATTGGCTTCAGGATGTGGAAGTGCCCGATTCGTTTGCCGGATTTGACATCGTCGAAGTGCGTTTCAAAGGCGGCCGCAAGGAGTTTATGCGCAACGACCAGCGCCTGCCCCTCGTCACGGGCGATGCCGTGGTGGTGGATGCGGCCGGCTCGGGCTGGCACCTCGGCCACGTGTCGCTCAAGGGCGAGCTGGTGCGCCTGCAAATGCGCAAGAAGAAAATCCCCACCGACTCGAAGGAAATCCGCAACATCCTGCGCATTGCCACCCCCGACGACGAGGAGCGGTGGCAAGCCGTGCGCGACCTCGAAACCGGCACCATGTTCCGGGCCCGCGCCGTGGTGAGCGAGCTGCGCCTGCGCATGAAGCTGAGCGACGTGGAATACCAGGCCGACCGCACCCGCGCCCTCTTCTACTATTCGGCCGAAGACCGGGTCGATTTCCGCGAGCTCATCCGCCGCCTGGCCGACGAGTTCCGGGTGCGCGTGGAGATGCGCCAGATTTCGCTGCGCCAGGAGGCCGGCCGCATTGGCGGCCTCGGCATCTGCGGGCGCGAGCTGTGCTGCTCGACGTGGCTGACGGACTTTAAAACGGTGAGTACCACCGCCGCCCGCTACCAGAACCTCAGCCTCAACCCGCAGAAGCTGGCCGGCCAGTGCGGCCGCCTCAAGTGCTGCCTCAACTATGAACTGGATGCGTATCTCGACGCCTTGAAGGATATTCCGCAGGTGCAGCGCCCGCTGAAAACCAGCAAGGGCGAAGCCTTTTTGCAGAAAACCGACATCTTCCGCCGCCGCATGTGGTTTGCCTTCAAAGGCGACAACAACTGGGTGATGCTCGACACGGCCCGCGTGAAGGAGCTGCTGGATATGAACAAGCGCGGCGAAATCATCGAAAGCCTGCTGCCGCCCCGCGAAGAAGCCCCCGAGCCCGAAGTTTCGGCCATTGTGGAAGGCTCGCTCGACCGCCTCGACGACAAAATCAAGAGCAGCAGCAAGCGTAGCAAGCGCAAGAAAGGCAAAGGCGAAAAGGACGGCGACGCTCCCGAAGCCCGCGCCCCCCGCGAAGGCCGTGAGCCCCGCGAGCCGCGGGCTCCCCGCCCCGAGCGCGAACCCCGCGCCGCCCAGGAGCCCGGCGCCGAACAGCCCCGCGAAGGCCGGGAGCCTCGGGAAGGCCGCGAAAGCCGCCCGCCCCGCGAGGGCCGGGAAGGCCGGGCGCCCCGCGATGGCCGCCGC
>NZ_JAUQON010000003.1 GCF_030580955.1 Hymenobacter convexus
TCAACCCCACCGTGACGTTGCCCAACCTGACCGGCGCGCCCATCGTCACCACCTACACCCTGACCGCCACCACGGCCAACGGCTGCGTAAGCACCGGCACCGTGGCTGTGACCGTCAACCCCGCCGCTGTGGCCGTGCCCGGCGCCAACCAGGCCGTTTGCTCGGGTAATACCATCACCCTGGGTGCCGCTCCGGTAACCGGCTACACCTATAGCTGGAGCCCAGCTACCGGCCTGAGCAGCGCCGCCGTGGCCAACCCCACCTTCACGCTGACGAACACGACCGCCGCGCCCATCGTCACGGTTTACACCCTGACGGCGACCACGGCCAACGGCTGCGTAAGCACCGGCACCGTGACCATCACTGTGAACCCCGCCGCCGGCGCCAATGCCGGCCCGGCCGTGGCCGTGTGCGACCGCAGCCGCGTGACCCTCGGCACGGCCGCCCTGCCCGGCTATACCTATAGCTGGAGTCCGGCCACCAACCTGAGCAGCGCCACCGCCGCCCAGCCCGTCCTCACCGGCGTGAACACCGGCACCGCGCCCCTCACCCAGACCTACACCCTGACGGCCACCACGGCCCAGGGCTGCGTGAGCACCAGCACGGTAGTTGTGACCATCAACCCGCGCCCGGCGCCGGAGTCCATCGTGGGGCCGGCTTCGGTGTGCCCCACCGTCACGGGTATTGCCTACTCGGTGCCCACCCCGGCCGGCACGGCTTATACCTGGCTGATTAACGGCGGCACCATTGCCACCGGCCAGGGCACGCCCGCCATCACGGTGAACTGGGGCACGGCCCAAACGGGAGCCTTCCTGAAGGTGTTCCGCCTGAACGCCCAGGGTTGCTCCTCCGACACGACGACGCTGAACATCATCATCAACCAGCGCTTGCAGACGGTGCGCCCCACCGGCCCCGGCGACGTGGTGGCCGTGGCACCAGTGCCCCGCTCGGTGTGTCAAGCCGATGGCCCCTACACCTACACCAGCGGCTCCTACGCCAACGGTTCGAGCTACTCGTGGCTGATTATCGGCGGTACGCAGGTGAGCACCTTCCAGAACACGGTGAGCGTGAACTGGGCGCCGGTGACCGTGCCCACCATCGGCAAGATTGTGGTGACGGAAACCAGCAACCCGACCGGCGGCATCTGCCGCGGGGTGTCGGACACGCTGCGCGTGCTCATCAATCCCTCGCCCCTCACTACGCTGGCTATCACCGCCCCACCGCGGGTGTGCCAGGGCAGCGGCCCGGTGACGTTCGCCCTGCCGGGCGGCTTCACGGGTTCGACCTACACCTTCCGCCTGAGCGGTACTGTGCTGACTGGCACCGGCAACAGCCGTACGCTGGCCACCCTGCCCGCCCCCGGCGCCTACACCCTCACGGTGCAGGAAACGACGTCGGCCGGCTGCACGGGCCCGCTATACACCACGCCTTTCACGGTGAACCCCACGCCGGCCACGCCCACCATCTCGGGCTCGGGCTTTGTGTGTAACGTGACGCAGACCCAGCAGTACGCCATTGCCAACCCCACCGCCGGCGCCAGCTACCAGTGGACCATTGTGGGCGGCACCATCACCTCGACGCCGCTCACGGCCAGCACCATCACGGTGCGCTTCAACGCCACGGGCCCCTACTCGGTGAGTGCCCAGGAAGTGAGCGCCAGCCCGGCCTCGTGCCCCAGCGCCGCCGCTACCCGCACCATCCTGTTCGATGCCCCGGGCGTGGCCCTCACGCTGGGTTCGGTTGACATTGCCAGCAACAACCGCATCGTTCTGACCCTGAACGCGCCGAACAGCACCAACACTCCCAACCAGGTGCAAATCATGCGCCGCGTGGCGGGCAGCGGGGCTTTCGTTTCGGTAGGCCAGACGCCGGTTACCTCGACCACCTACACCGACAACAGCAATGTGGACGCCAGCGCCAACTCCTACGAGTACCGCCTCGACCTGACCAACGGCTGTGGCAACCTCGTTTCGAGCACAGTGGTGCAAACCGTGCGCCTCGTGGCTACCCAGCAGCCCGGCACCGGTGGCCGCGACCAAGGCAACGTGTCGCTGACCTGGAATGCCTACCAAGGCTTCACGGTGAAGGAATACCGCATCTACCGCCGCGTTGATGCTGGCACGGCGGTGCAGGTGAAGACCGTACCGGCCGGCACCCTCACCACCACCGTCTCGAACACCGACGGCAGCAACCTGGCTTCGGGCGTGGGCTTCAAGCAGAACTTCCGGGTGGTGGCCGTGAGCACCGACGCCACGGAGCGCCTCTCGAACTCGAACGAAGCAGGGGTCGATTTCGCCAACGATACGAAGGTGTACAACATCATCACGCCCAACCGCGACGGCCTGAACGACGTGCTGGTGATTGACAACATCGCTCTCTATCCCGGCAACACCTTCACCATCTTCAACCGCTGGGGCCGCGAGGTGTACAAAACCACCAACTACCAGAACAACTGGGGCGGCGACGAAAGCATTGCCCCCGGCCAGTACTTCTACCTGCTGAAACTGCCCAACGGCACCAGCATCAAGAACTGGTTTGAGGTGGTGAAATAAGGACCGCAGATTTTAACGGATTTGACGGATTACGCAGATTCAGGTCCACATCAGGCCGATAAAAAAGCCACCCTGTCGGGTGGCTTTTTTTGTTGCACGTTCTTTCGCACTCTGGCCGCAGCATAAACCTGCGTTTCTATGCCCAGATAAGTATTACAGCTCAGAAAAGCGTTTACCCGAATCTGCGAAATCCGTTTAATCTGCTTAATCTGCGGTTCGGACAGTAGTTTTGCACCCTTATGAGCCGAGCCAAAAAAATAGCCCCCGAGTTACTCCGCAACGTCACCATTCAGGACATGGTCGCCGAAGGCAAATGCCTCGTCCGCGTCGAGAACCTCGTCATTTTCGTATCGCAAGTCGCCCCCGGCGATGTCGTGGATTTGCACGTCACCAAAGCCAAGAAGAGCTTTCTGGAAGCCGTGCCGGTGAAGTTTCACCAGTATTCCGAGCTGCGCGTCACGCCCTTTTGCCAGCACTTCGGCACCTGCGGCGGCTGCAAGTGGCAGCACATCGGCTACGATACCCAGCTGCACTTCAAGCAGCAGCAGGTGGTCGACCAGCTCACCCGCATCGGCAAAGTGGCCCTGCCCGAGATTCCCTTCATCCTCTCCTCGCCCCAGCGCACCTACTACCGCAACAAGCTCGAATACACCTTCTCGGACAACGGCTGGCTCACCACCGAGCAAATCAACGACGACACCCAGACCTTCGACCGCAACGTGCTGGGCTTTCACACCCCCGCCCGCTTCGATAAGATTATCGACGTGCAGCACTGCCACCTCCAGGCCGAGCCCAGCAACGAAATCCGCCTCTTCATCCGCGACTACGGCCGCGCCCACGGCCTCGAATTCGGCAACATGGTGCGCCAGACCGGCAACCTGCGCAACCTCATCATCCGCACCGCCCAGAGCACCGGCGAAATCATGGTGATTCTGCAGTGCTACCGCCCCCACGACAGCATCGAGCCCCTGCTCGACGCCCTCTACGCCAAGTTCCCCGGCATCACCTCCCTCAACTACGTGCTCAACAGCAAGGGCAACGAAACCTTCCACGACCTCGACGTCATCACCTACAAAGGCAAGCCCTACATCGAGGAAGAGATGGAAGGCCTGCGCTTCCGCATCGGCCCCAAGTCCTTCTACCAAACCAACTCCGAAGGCGCCCACCAGCTCTACAAAGTAGCCCGCGACTTCGCCGACCTCAAAGGCGATGAGCTCGTGTACGACCTCTACACCGGCGCCGGCACCATCGCCAGCTTCGTGGCCCACCAGGCCCGCAAAGTCATCGGCGTCGAGTACGTGGAGCAGGCCGTGGCCGATGCTCACGTCAACGCCGAAATCAACAACATCACCAACACCGAGTTCTACGCCGGCGACATGAAGGACATCCTCACGGCCGACTTCACCGCCCACCACGGCCGCCCCGACGTCCTCATCACCGACCCGCCCCGCGCCGGCATGCACCCCGACGTGGTGGCCCGCCTCCTGGAGCTGCGCGCCCCCCGCATCGTCTACATCAGCTGCAACCCCGCCACCCAGGCCCGCGACCTAGAATTATTAGACGCCGCGTATCGGGTGACGCGCGTGCAGCCGGTGGACATGTTCCCGCACACCCACCATGTGGAGAATGTGGTGGCGCTGGAGTTGAAGTAATTGGAATTACAGCATGGATGATTTACTGAAAGGAATCGACCTAGAAAGCGGCGTTACCTTAAATAATGCTGTAGCATTTATGGATGGCGGCTCAGTCATGCTTTGGCTCACCGATTCAAATCAAACGCCTTTCGAAATACTTTTCTGCCAGAGCGTATCGCTAGGAAAGCGTAGCAATCCTGATGCTTGGATACCAGGCAATTTTCTCTTGAATAATACTGAGGTACCAATTCGCTCGAATGGTGAAAGAAAAATTCTTAGTGCGCTGAAATCATTTAAATTCAGTGACAAAATTCCATTCAAGCATAGGGCAATTGAGCGAGAATTAATTGATAGTCGAATTGCTTTTGTTGAATCAGAAGATTATTTGAAAATAGCCTCTGAAATGGGCAGAATATAGCTTGAATTAAAAATGGACTACTTCAACGACCCCGAACTCAACGGCAAATACCTCGGCACCATTACCAAGGATTTCGTGAAGGTGTGCGACACGCTTGCCGAAGCCTCTTCCCAGATTCGCAAGGGCGACTTCAGCCAATACCCTATTTTCGTCTTTGCCAAGCAGGAAGTGCCCCTCGGCGGCCTCCTCGTCAACGCCGACGAGCTGAACCTGGAGTGGCACGTCTTCGCCAGCTACCTCGAGCTCTTCGTGCAGCAAGGCATCATCGACGAAGGCGGTATCGAAGCCTTCAAAGCCACCTACAAGGATGCCGACGAATTCTGCTGCCTCTTCGTGCTCGATGAGGAATTCACGAATTTCGTCTTCGTGCCCTACCCGGAGGATTAACCCATAAAGGGAAAAGCCGAACAAATAAGAACGTCATACTGAGCACAGCCGAAGTATCTCTACTGCAGAAGTAATTATTACTCTCGCGGTAGAGATGCTTCGGCTGCGCTCAGCATGACGTTCTTTTGGTTTCACACCTAACGGCGCTACTTCAGCAACGCCTAATTCCGGCGCTGCACCGGCAAATCCTCCAGCTGCGCGTAGCTCAGTTTCCAAGTATTATCCGCAGCTTTTTTCCATAGGAAAATGTAGTTGCCTTCGCCAAAACCAGCGGGCTCGCCGGGCGCGGCAGGTGCCACGTCTACTGAGAAGGTGCCGGCTTCGTAGGCCGTATTGGCATCGACGTTGCTGCTGCTTACGCTGGTTTTGAGGTTGCTGATGGTGGGCAGCGTGGCGCTCACCCACTTCTGGCTCACTTCGTCTTTGCCCTTCCAGTGGGCGTTGCCCTGCACGAAGGCCACGTCGTCGGCCATCATGCCGGTGATTTTGCCGGAGTCGCGGCTGTTCCAGGCGCTGATAAAGTCCTGGTCGAGGGTTTGAACGTTGACGGCGTCGCCGGCTTTTGAGCAGGAGCTTAGCGCGACGGCCACAAACAAGCTGCAAAGGAGGGATTTCAT
Source organism: Hymenobacter convexus (assembly GCF_030580955.1). Taxonomy (GTDB): domain Bacteria; phylum Bacteroidota; class Bacteroidia; order Cytophagales; family Hymenobacteraceae; genus Hymenobacter. The sequence goes on from NZ_JAUQON010000003.1 coordinate 5,609, forward strand.
AAATCCAGGGTGTTGGTTGAAAAGAAATGTGGTGGGCAGCATCACCCACGGGCTAAAAGGAACAAACCCCAAGCGCAGGCGCCCGGGGTTTGTCGTTAACTCAATTTCGGGCTTACCAGCTTTTCCGACGAACTTCTTCCGTCGAATACGGCTTCGAAGCATCGCCATAGTGCGGGTTGGCCAAGTAAGTGTTCGACACGCCCGGCTGGGCCATGGCGCCCGGCATGGGGGCCGCCGAAGCCGTGAGGCTGTTCACCGGTACGGCCGAGGTTTTGGTAACGACAGTGGTCTGGCGGTTGCGGGCCAGGGCCAGCTCGCGACGGTACTCAGCCTCGCGGGCCGCTACGGCACGCTGCTGGGCAGCGGCAGCGGCGCGCTGCTTCTTTTTGTTGTCGATGTGCTTGCCTACACCGTAGCCGATGGCACCACCGGCCACGCCACCTACTACACCACCCACAGCCCGGTTGCGCTTGTTGATGAGGGCACCGGCGGCGGCACCGCCCAGGCCGCCAATCACGGCGCCTTTGGCCTGCGGGCTCCACTGCGCACGGGCCGGAGCCGAACCAAATATGGTGCTAATAAGGACAATCAGGGTCAGGAAATACGGAAGCTTTTTCATGGCTTTAAAGACTAAAATGGGGAAAGAAATACGCCCGAATAAGGTAGGAAAGACAATTAGCGTGCCATTCCCGGCCCGGGCCATTCTGCGTCCCCTAACGGACGGGCTTGCCCGAAGGTTGGAACCCTATATAGAAAACCGCCTAAAAACTCGTCCAGCCCTGCGCTTTGAGGGGCACGGGCTGGCCGGCTTTGGTAATCAGATTGGCGCCTTCCTCTTTGCCGGTGAGGTGGCCGAGGATGGTGATATCGGGGTGGTTTTTGATTTTCTCGTGGTCTGTGACGGGCACCGTGAACAGCAATTCATAATCCTCGCCACCGTTGAGGGCGCAGGTGATGGGGTCGAGGTTGAACTCGGCGGCTGCCTCCAGCGTGGGGTTGGCCAGGGGCAGAAATTCGCTGAACACCCGCGCGCCCGTGCCGCTGGCCGCGCACAGGTGCAGCACTTCGGAGGCCAGTCCGTCGGAAACATCAATCATGCTGGTGGGATGCACGCCCAGTTCCCGCAGCTCGTGCACGATGTCGAGCCGGGCCTCGGGCCGGAGCTGGCGCTGCACCACGTACTCATAGTTGGCCAGCTCGGGTTGGGTGTCGGGGTCGGCCAGAAAGGCTTGCTTCTCGCGTTCCAGCACCTGCAGGCCCAGAAAAGCCCCGCCCAGGTCGCCGCTCACGCACAGCAAATCGGTGGGTTTGCCGCCGCTGCGGCGCACGGCCTGGCCGGCGGCCACTTCGCCCAGCACCGTGATGGCCAGGGTAAGGCCGCCGCGGCTGGCGGTGGTGTCGCCGCCTACCAGGTCTACCTTGTAGGCCTCGCAGGCCAGGCGCATGCCGGCGTACAGCTCCTCCACGGCTTCCACCGTGAAGCGCGGCCCCACCGAAAGGGCCACCACCAGCTGCGTGGGCAAGGCATTCATGGCTGCCACGTCCGATACGTTCACGGCCACGGCCTTGTAGCCCAGGTGCCGCAAGGGACAGAACGAGAGGTCAAAATGAATGCCTTCGACCAGCAAATCGGTGGTCATCACCAGCTCCATACCGGCTGTAGGCCGGATGATGGCCGCGTCGTCGCCGATGCCCAGCACGGAGCTGGGCTGGCGCAGCGTCAGACCCGCTTGCAAGCGGTTAATCAGGGCAAATTCGCCAATGGCGTTGAGGGGCGTGAGTTTGTCAGACATAAAATATTGGTTGTCAATTGTTCGTTGTCAGTTGTCGGGAGCGCGCCGGATTGTTCATAGAACTACGAACAACCGAGCCACTGATAACGAAGGCGCAAAAGTACGCCCATAAAAAAAGGAGGGAATTGCTTCCCTCCTTTTCTCGTCCAAAGCCGTGCTGCTTATTGCACCACCAGCTCTTTGTAGATTTTGGTCTGGCCGTCGGCGCTCCAAATCTGCACGAAGTACAGGCCGGGCTTCAGGGCCGACACGTCGAGCTGCAGCTTCTCCTGGCCGGCCCCCTTGGCTTGGGCGCCGATGCGCTGGCCGAGGTTGTTCATCACCATGACGCTGCCCACTTTGGCGTCCTTAATCTCGACCGTGGCAGTGCCGTGGGCGGGGTTGGGGTACACGCTGATGTTGGCATTGAATTTCTCCAACGTTCCCGAAATAGTGGTCTGGTAGGTACCGAACGGACCGGTTGAAGGGTAATCGTTGTGCTGGCCGAGCTGGTCGTAGAGCTGGCCGCCGGGGTTGGAGGTGCCACCCGCGCCGTTGAAGGCCGTGGAGTACATCATCCACTCAGTGGCGATGTTGTAGGAAGCCTGGGCAGGGTTGTTGCGCACCCCGGCGCTCACATTGGGGCGACGCACCAGCGACTGGTTGGCCGACAGCACGTACACGTGGGTGGGGGGCGTCGTCGAGTTGTCGTCGTCGACCGGGTTAAAGCCGCTCCAGTTGCCCGTGCCGCCCGAGCTGCTGGGGCCCGGCTGGTAGCCAATCACGCCGATGATGTCGATGATAACGCCCGGGCCCGTGCCGGCCGTGCCGCTGGGGTAGCGCACCAGCGCCATGGCGTCGTCGCCGTTGAAATAGACCGTGCCGCCGCCGGTGATGACGGTGGGGCCGGTGGTGGGCGCGTGGCCCACGCTGAACTGGTTGGCCCGGGTGCGGATGATGGGCAGGCTGGCTTCGCCGCTGGCCAGCACAAACGTGCTGCGGGGCACCATGGTGTTGGGACCGGTGCTCACCTGGTTGGCGTCGCTGCGGAACAGGCGCTCTTCCTCGGTGGGGGTGGCGCTGCCGTTGGAGTAGCGGCGCACCGAGTAGGGGTTCAGGTTGACGGTGCTGGTGGTGGGGTTGTAAATCTCAAGGGCCCGCTCGCTGCCCGTTGAATTGGTGGCACCGCCGTAGTTAACACCCGACTGGTGAGCACCTTCGTCGTACTCAGAGAAAAAAAGCTCGGTGCCCTGGGCGTGGGCCGCTCCCGACAACAGCAAGGCCGCCGACAACAGTAAGTATTGCTTGTTCATAATCAAAAGTGGGTTAAAAAGGACAGTGCAACAGCAAAGATACGGCCTGGCAACAGGATAGTTGATGAAGTTCACCGGATTTAACCTCCTCTTAATTTTCGGCCTTTTCGGGCCGGGCGGCCTGGTTGGCAAGTTCCTTGCGCCCATCGGTTGCTAACAGGTGTTAGCCGGCCTATCTTTACCCTTCCGCCTATGTCAGCCACCGCTCCCCTCCGCCCCCGTAAAGCCCAGATTGACCGCACCGCCACGGCCTTGTTCCGGGCCCAGGGCTTTGCCGCCACCAGCATGCGCGAGCTGGCCACGGCGCTGGGGCTGGAGGCCGGCAGCCTGTATTCGCACATCAAATCGAAGGAAGAAATTTTGCATCGCGTGTGCTTTGCCCTGGCCGACAGCTTCTTCGCCGGCTTTGCGGCGGCTACGCAGGAAGCGGCGCCCGTGGCCGCGCAGCTGCGCCAGGCCATTGTGGCCCACGTGCGGGTGCTGACGGACGACAGCGCGGCCTCGGCGGTTTTTTTGCACGAGTGGCGGCACCTGAGCGAGCCGGCCCGCAGCGAATTTCTGGCCCTGCGCGACCGGTACGAAGGGGCCTTTCGGGAGCTGATTGCGCGGGGCGTGGCCGCCGGCGAGCTGCACACGCCCGACCCGGCCTTTGCCGCCCTCACCCTGCTGGCCAGCCTCAACTGGCTGCCCAGCTGGTACCGGCCCGAGGGCAAGCTCAGCCCCGACGACATCGCCCACCGCCTGGCCGAGCAGCTGCTCAGTGGCCTGGTATCGGTGACGGGTGGCAACCGTGGGGTGGCGTAGCGGCGCCCGCTCCCTCACAATAGCCGGTGGAACTTGCTGTTGAAGGCAATTCGTTGTGCACCCAGCTTTTTCTGAGAGCTAGCCAGCGCCCACCACGTAGTTTTGTTCGTTTCCGCGCTTCGCCCCACCTCCCTCATTATTCATGGCCAAAATTCTTATTTCGCCCGTCAAAACCCTCGCGGTAGCCCTGCTGCTGCTCGCTGCCTGCGCCGCGTCCTGCAAGCGCGACGGCGCCAAAAGCGCGTCGCTCAACCCCGCCTCGGCCGCCGCGGTGAAGGCCCAGTTCGATATTCTCCAGGATTCGGTGGATGTGAAATGGCGCAACATGACCGAGAGCGACGACCAGAAGATTGGCGTGACGCGCCTGCTGCTGCGCGAACTGAAAACCCAGCCCGGCATCAACGCCGCCCAGCTCCAGGCCCTCGACCGTGCCAACACCCGCCTCAAAACCCGCCGCTACACCCAGCAGACGATGGCCAGCTCCGACCTGATTGACCAGTACGACAGCGCCCAGGACTCGCTGCTGCAAGCCGTGTACCCCGTGGCGGCCCCCAACGGCCAGGCGCCCACCGAAAACGCCCGCAACTTCGTGGAAGGCATTCAGCAGCTCGACGCGGGCGTAGTGGCTTTCCGGGTGCAGTACGATAACGCCGTGCACCAGTACAACGACTACCTCAAGCTGCACCAGGCGGAGCTGCAGTCGCTGGGTGGCAAGTACGCCACGCTCAAACCCCTGCCCTTTTTCACGATTGGCGCGCAGTAGCCCGGCCTGAATTGTTGGTTGGCGAGTGACCGAAACACGCAACTATTGCGTATATTTCAGCCACTTACCATTCACCACCTCACGTTTTCGCCATGCATTTCACCTCTACGCTCGGCCGGCGCCTGCTGCCGGCTTTGTTGCTCACCGGCCTTGCCCTCGCCTCCTGCGGCCGCAAAGACTGCGACCCGCGCCCGAAGAACAAAAAAGACTGCGACAAAAACACCACCACGACGTCGACCACCAAGCCCGGCGGCGCGTCGTAAGCTGAGTAGAATCCGCACAAAAAAGGCGGCCGGCATAGTTGCCGGCCGCCTTTTTTGTGCCCTTCGGAACGTTACAGCGCCTCCATCTCTTCGCGCACGAAATCGGCAAGGGTGCGTAGGTACTCGGTGCTGAAGTCAAAACGAATGCCGGCGGCGGCGTAAATCTGGCCAATGGGCGCGGTGTAGCCCAACGCCAGGGCCCGCTTGTAGGCGGCCAGGCCCTCGGCCGGGTTCAGTCGGAAGTTGCGCCATACGGCAATGGCGCCGAGCTGGGCCATGGCATACTCTATATAATAGAAGGGCACTTCGTAGAGGTGCAGTTGCTTCTGCCAGAGGTAGGGCTTGAAGGTTTCGAGGCCCGTCCAGTCCACGGTGCGCTGGTTAAACTCGTCGAAAACCTGCACCCAGCGGGCGTGGCGCTCGGCCTCGGTGTGGGTGGGGTGTTCGTACACCCAGTGCTGAAACTTGTCGATGGTGGCCACCCAGGGAAATGTTTCGAGCACGCTTTCGAGGTGGGTTTTCTTGGCGCGGCGCAGGTCGTCGGCGTCGGGGAAGAAGACGTGCCACTGGTCCATGCTCATCAGCTCCATGCTCATCGAGGCCAGTTCGGCTACTTCGGACGGCGGGTGCTTGTCGGCGCCCAGCGGCAGGCCGCGCGTGAGGAAACTGTGCACGGCGTGGCCGCCCTCGTGCAGCATGGTCACCACGTCGCGCAGGCTGCTGGTGGCGTTCATGAAGATGAAGGGCACGCCGGTCTCGTCCAGCGGGTAGTTGTAGCCGCCGGGGGCTTTGCCCTTGCGACTTTCAAGGTCGAGGTGGCCCATCTGGCGCATGGTGCGCAGGCAGTCGCCTAGGTAAGAATCGAGGTTCTGGAAGACGGTGATGGTTTTTTCCAGCAGTTCCTCGCCGGTGCCGAAGGGGCGCATCGGCGGCTGGCCGCTGGGGTCCACATCGAGGTCCCAGGGGCGCAGGGCGGGCAGGTTCAGGTCCTGGCGGCGCTCCAGGTCGAAGCCATCAATCAGCGGCACCACCGTTTCACGGATGGCGGCGTGGAAATTGAAGCAGTCCTGCGGCGTGTAGTCGAAGCGGCCCAGCGCGGCAAACATGTAGTCGCGGAAGTTGGCAAAGCCCGCGTTCAGCGCCACCTGGTTGCGCAAGCCGATAAGCTCGGTAAACAGGGCGTCGAGCGGCTGAGCGTCCTGCAGGCGGCGGGCCTGAATGGCGCGCCAAGCCGTTTCGCGCACGGTGCGGTCGGGGTTTTTGAGGCGGTCAGCGGCCTGGGGCAGAGTGAGTTCCTGTCCGTCGAGGGTCACGTTCATGGCGCCCACGGTAGCCGCGTACTGCTGCTGCTTGGTGCTGATGTCGGTTTTCAGCGGAATGTTTTCGGGCCGGTAAATCTCCGAAGCCCGGCGCACCGAGCGCAGAAACACGCCGTAGCGCCGCTCATCGAGGCCGGCCAGGTGCTCCGAAGCCAGCATTTTTTCGTTGAGGGCGTGGTCGTAGGGCGCCACCAGCGGCTCCACTTCGTTCACGAAATACTGAAACGCCTCGGCCCGGGCGGGGTCCTGGGTGTCGCAGGTCATGCGGATGTAGCGCCAGGCGAGGTCTTCGCTGAGCACAGATTCGAGTTCGGAACGGTCGAGGAGCCAGCGCTCCAGTTCGGCGGCGGTGTGCACCGGCCGGTCCTGCAGTTCCTGGAAAAACGGTTCAATGGCCGCCCAATCGGTCACCAAAAAATCTTCGGGCAAATAGTGCCGCGGGGGCCGGCTGGTATCGGTGGCCGACTCGGCGGTGGGTTCAGCAAGTAGCATCGGGAATATTTTTTAGTAGAACGAGTCGTATCAATTGGCGCGGGCTCGCAACCTACGATTTACGGGACAAACTCCGGCCCGGACGAAAGTTTTTCTTAAGTCTTGATGGGCCAGCTACTCAACCTCGACAGCGTGTGCAGCCGACGTGTTGGCCCTTACGGCATTCTAGCCAATCTCAATTACCACGTCATCCGTCATCGGGTGGCCCACGCAGGTCAGGATGTAGCCCTGCTTCAGCTCAGAATCGGAGAGGCCTTCGCGCTCATCCAGATGCACCTTGCCGCTGAGGCACTTGCCGCGGCAGGCCGTGCACACGCCGGCCTGGCACGAATACGGCAGGTCAATTTCCTGGTCGAGCGCCGTGTCGAGGATGGTTTGGCCGGCCGGCACCTCGATAACGTACTCACTGCCTTCGTATTGCAGCGTGACGCGGCGGGTGGTTTTGGTGTTGTCGGCGGGGTTGGTCGATACGTCGCCGTGGCCGCTGGGCTGGGCGGCCATCAGTTCGGCGTTGTCGGCCGTGGCCACGAAGCTTTCGCGGCGCACGCGGGCCTCGGGCACGTTCAGCAGTGCCAGGGCAGCCTGGGCTTCGGTCATCAGGCCCTCGGGGCCGCAAAGGAAATACTCGGCCTGCTCGGCCGGGAACTGGTGGCGCTGCTCCAGAATGCGCAGCAGCATGGTCCGGTTCAGGCGGCCGGTGTGGCGGTGCGGGCCGCCGGGCTGCAGGGGCTGGCTGTACACGTGCTCCACCTGCAGGTGGCCGTTGGAGCGGGCCTCGAGCTCGGCCAGCTGCTTTTGGAAGATAACGGATTCCTCGTTGCGGTTGCCATAAATCAGCAGCACGTAGCTCTGGGGCTCGGCCTGCACCACTGCTTTCAGCATCGACATAAGTGGCGTGATGCCCGAGCCAGCCCCGATGAGCACCAACGACCGCGCCGCCTTGGGGCTGGGGCTGAGCGTGAAATTGCCGAGCGGCTCCATCACCTCCATTTGCTGGCCAACGCGCACGGTATCGAGCAGGTAGTTGCTCACCAAGCCGCCCGGCACACGCTTCACCGTCACAGACAGGCGCGGGGCTTCCTGCGGGGTGCTGCTGAGCGAGTAGGCGCGGCGCTCTTTTTTGCCGCCGGGGCCGCAGGGCAGAATCAGGGTCAGGAACTGGCCGGGGCGGCTGGCAATGGGCTGGCGGTCGGGCCGTTCCAGGTGAATGGTGACGGAATCGGAAGTCTCTTGGGTGAGGGCAACTACGATGAGTGTTTGGTACATTCTGGGAACAACTGAGAAATAAAGGAGCCACTGAAACAAGCAACCAAATGCGGGTTTGTTTACGGCGGCCGTTGCGCGCGGGGTACGAAAAAACCCGTCGCCCAGGACCACATCCCAAGCAACTTGCGCCGCAAAGGTAACTTGCCGCCTCTGCAGCCCCTTCACCCACTCTTCACGCTTTTCTCTTGCTCGTCTCCCTGCTCCAGCGCTACCAATCCGCGTTCGGCCCCGTGCTGCCCGTCGACCTCAACGGCCCCAACGTGGCCCGGCTCGATTTCTCGGCCAACAACCCGCGCCTGGCCACCGCCGACCTGCGCGACACCGCTGCCTTCGAGCAGCTGGTGAGCGCCGAGCTGGCCCACCAAAACGCCAGCATCGGCATCGGTGGCTACCTCGAAAACCGCGTCATCTACCGCCGCAGTCCGCATTTCGGCCCCGGCGTCGCCGAGGAGCCCCGCTCCCTGCACCTGGGCGTGGATGTGTGGCTGCCGGCCGGTACGCCGGTGCTGGCACCGCTGCCCGCCACCGTGCACAGCCTGGCCGACAACGACAATTTCGGCGACTACGGCCCTACCGTCATCCTGCAGCACAACCTGGAAGGCACTGTTTTCTACAGCCTCTACGGCCACCTCAGCCGCACCGAATGGCGGGCATTACGCGTGGGCCAGCCGCTGGAGAAAGGCGAAGCTTTCGCCACCGTCGGCCCCTTTCCCGAAAACGGCGACTGGCCGCCGCACCTGCACTTTCAGCTCATGGCCGATATGCAGGGCCGCGTGGGCGACTTCCCCGGCGTGGCCCGGCCCAGTGAGCGGGAAAAGTGGGCCGCCCTGTGCCCCGACCCGAACCTGGTGTTGCAAAGCCGGTATATCTAGCGTCAAGATGTAAAGGCCGTCCTGCTTCGGCAGCGCTCAGCAGGACGGCCTTTCTAACTCAATGAAGCCCTAATCGAACTTGATGGCTACCACCGGCTTAATCCGCGAAATCAAATACGTTGGGATGAGCACGGCGAGCAACGAGGCGACGAAAGTGGCCACGTTGAGAATAATCAGCATGGTCGGGTCCCAGGAAATCGGGACGCGGTCCATGTAGTAGTTCTCGGGGTCGAGCGGGATGACGTGGAAGTAGTACTGGATGGCGCAAAAGCCCACGGCAATGGCATTGCCGATGAGCATGCCGCGCACCGTAAGCGACAGCCCGCGGAAGAAAAACATCCGCCGAATCTGGTTGTCCGTGGCCCCCAGCGCTTTGAGGATGCCAATCATGTTGGTGCGCTCCAGTATCATGATGAAAATCGTGGCCACCATATTAAAGGTTGCCACGAAAATGATGAGCAGCAGGAAGATGATGACGTTGCGGTTCAGCAGCTGCAGCCAGTCGAAAAGCTGGGCGTACTGGTCCGTGATTTTGTCGATTTTGAGGTCGTAGGGCAGGCGTTCGTAAAACTTATCGGCCGTGTGGTCCAGGGTGTTGAAGTTCTTGAGCACCACCTCCATGCCGCCCACCAGCGAGTCGGGCCAGGCCGGCGAGTTCAGCTCCCGAATCTGGCGGATATCGCCCATCACGTACACCTCATCGAACTCGTCGAGGCCCGTGGAGTAGATGCCGCTGACGCGGAACTGCCGGATGCGGGGCGGGTTTTGGATAAAGTAAAACAGGGCTTTGTCGCCCACGGAGAGGCGCAGCTTGTCGGCCACTTTGCGCGAGAGCAGCACGTCTTCGCCCGCCGTGGTATCGGGAAAACCGATAAACTTGCCGGCCACCAGGTTCTGGCGCATGGGCGAGGGGCCGTCGGTTTCGGCAATGCCTTTCAGCACCACGCCCAGCACCTCGTCTTTGGTTTTGATAATGGCCGTTTTCACGGCGTAGGGCTGCGTCGATTTTACTTCCGGGAACTGATGCAGGTCCTGCACCAGCCGGGGGCCCGAAATGGGCGCCACTTCCAGCGAGTTGTTGGTGTCGTAGCGCGAAATCTGTAGGTGCGCCCCGAACGAGAAAATCTTGTTTTGAATCTCGTTGCGAAATCCTTGCAGGATGGCAAACGACACCACCATCACCGCCAAACCCATGGCAATGCTGATGATGGCTATTTTTGTGACCGACGAGGTGAAGGAGCCGGAATCGGCTCCCCCGTCAATCTTGTGCGAAATGTAGCGGGCGACATTCATTATTTGACCGTAAAGCTACGTTTTGAACGGGTACCGGCCACGCTTCCGCTTCGCATTACGAAAGTAGTCGGTTTCACGCTTCTTTTTTTCCGTCCTTTTTCCGCCTTTTTATGGTTGGCATTCCCGCAAAAGTTGTTCTGTCGTTGCTGCTGGCCTTGCCGGCCTGCGCTACCACGCCACATTCAAAGGGCACCTCGGCGGCCCCGCAGCCGCCCGCGCCTGCTAAGCCAGGCGTCATGGTCGGGGCCGAACAGCTGGAAAAGTATTTGCCGCAACTCAAAAACAAGCGCGTCGGCCTGGTCGTCAACCAGACGTCGCGCGTGGGCACCTCCTATCTCGTGGATACGCTCAAGGCGCGGGGCGTGAACATCACGGCCATTTTCGCGCCCGAGCACGGCTTCCGGGGCGAGGAGGCCGACGGCGCCACCATCAAGGACGGGCGCGATGCCCGCAGCGGCGCTCCGGTGCGTTCCGTGTACGGCAAAACCAAGAAGCCCACCCCGGAAATGCTGGCCGATGTCGACGTGCTGGTGTTTGATATTCAGGACGTGGGCGCGCGGTTCTATACTTTCATCAGCACGCTGCACTACGTGATGGAGGCCGCCGCCGAGCTCAAAAAACCCGTCATCGTGCTCGACCGGCCCAACCCCAACGGCGACCTCGTGGACGGCCCCATGCTGGACCCCGCGCACAAATCCTTCGTCGGCCTCGACCCGCTGCCCATTGCCCACGGCCTCACCGTAGGCGAGCTGGCCCAGATGATAAACGGCGAAAAATGGCTGGCCGGCGGCCGGCGCTGCCAGCTCACGGTGGTGCCCGTGGCCGCGGGTTACACCCACGCCACGGCCTACCACCTGCCCGTGCGCCCCTCCCCCAACCTGCCCACCGACCACGCCGTGGCCCTCTACCCCAGCATCTGCCTCTTTGAAGGCACCAACGTGAGCGTGGGCCGCGGCACCGCCACACCGTTTGAGGTGATTGGCAGCCCATCGCAGCCGTCCACGCGGCCGTATTCGTTCACGCCCACGCCCAACGCGGGCTCGCCCACCCCGCCCCTGAAAGGCCAGCTTTGCTACGGGCTGAACCTGGCCGGCGCCCCCACCCGCGAAGGCAGTGGCCTGGTGCTGAAATACCTGCTTGATTTCTACCAGCAGAGCACCGACAAGATGCATTTCTTCGGGAAGTATTTCGAGGAGCTTTCCGGCACCACAGCCTTGCGCGAGCAGATTATCGCCGGCAAGTCGGAGGCCGAAATCCGGGCCTCCTGGCAGCCGGGGCTGACGAAGTTCAAGGCACTGCGGAAGAAATACCTGCTGTACCCGGAGCGGTAGTTTGTGTACTAACGAATAAGATAGGGCGGTCATGCTGAGCGCAGCCGAAGCATCTCTACCGCAGCAATAAATGATTACTCTCGCGGTAGAGATGCTTCGGCTGCGCTCAGCATGACGTTCTTGAAAAACATGTGACTTACCCTCAATAATGATGAACCTCATTTTCATGGGCACGCCCGATTTTGCCGTGCCCACCCTCGAAAGCCTCCTGGCCTGGCCCGGCGGCCGGGTGGTGGCCGTCGTCACGGCGCCCGACCGGCCCGCGGGGCGCGGGCGCCAGCTCCAGGCTTCGGCCGTGAAGGTGGCGGCGGAAGCCCACGGCCTGCCCGTGCTCCAGCCCACCAATCTGAAATCGCCGGAATTTCAGGCCGAGCTGAAAAGCTACGCGGCCGATTTGCAGGTGGTGGTGGCTTTCCGGATGCTGCCAGAGGCGGTGTGGAACATGCCACGGCTGGGCTCCATCAACATCCACGCATCGCTGCTGCCGCAGTACCGCGGCGCGGCGCCCATCAACTGGGCCCTGATGCACGGCGACCAAGAAACGGGTGTGACGTCCTTCTTCCTGCGCCACGAAATCGACACCGGCGACCTGATTATGCAGGAGCGGGTATCCATCGCGCCCGACGACGATTTCGGCAGCCTCTACGACAAGCTCAAAACCGTGGGCGCCGCCCTGGCCCGGCGCTCGGTGGAAGCCATTGCGGCCGGCACCGCGCCCAGCACCCCGCAGGAGCAGCGCGCCGACCTGCGCCCCGCCCCCAAGCTCCAGAAGGAAACCGGCCGGCTCGATTTCGCCCGCCCGGCCGCCGAGCTGGTGAACTGGGTGCGCGGCCTCTCGCCCATTCCCACGGCCTTCGCCGCCCTGCCCGATAGCCGGCTGCTGAAGATTTTCCGCGCCCAAGCCCTCACCGCTGATGCGGCTGGGCAGCCGCTCACCGCGCCCGGCACCTGGGCCTCCGATGGCCGCCACTACCTGCGCGTGGCCGCCGCCGATGCTTGGCTCGACCTGTTGGATGTGCAGCTGGAAGGCAAAAAGCGGATGTCCGTGGCCGAGCTGCTGCGCGGCTTCAAGCTGCCGGCTTAGTATTGCTCATAGCTCATAATTCACAATGAACGTCATGCTTCGGCTGCGCTCAGTATGATGTTCTTTTGGTTATTCATCTACATTCCAAACATATACCGATGGTTTCATTTGTCGTTGCCGTGGCCGAAAACGGCGTGATTGGCGCAAAGGGCGAGCTGCCCTGGGGCCGCCTGCCCGCCGACTTGCAGCATTTCAAGCGCCTCACCGTGGGGCACCCCGTGGTGATGGGGCGCCGCACCTTCGACAGTCTCGGCAAGGCCCTGCCCAAGCGGCCCAACATCGTGGTAACGCGCCAGGCCGGCTGGGCCGCGCCCGGCTGCGAAACAGCGGCCTCTGTGCTGGCCGCCTTGGACCGGGCCCGAGCGTTGGATGAGGAAATTTGCGTCATCGGCGGGGGCGAAATCTATAAAGAAGCCCTGCCCGCCGCCGACGTCATCTACCTCACTGAGGTGCACCACGCCTTTGAGGGCGACGCCTTCTTTCCCGCCCTCTCCCCCACCGAATGGCGCGAGGAAACCCGCGAACGTCACGAGGCCGACGAGCAACATGCCTACGCCTTCAGCTTTGTGACGCTCCGGCGGCGTTAAACCCAAAACTGTGTTCAATAAAAAAAGGCAGCCCCGGTTGAAGCTGCCTTTTTTGTTGAACACGGTCTGGTCACTAGCGCATTAGCACCAGCTTGCCCCAGTCGTTTTTGAAGGCTTTATCGCCGGCCGTGGTGCGGTGGCTGAACTGGCCGTTGGGGTCGTCGAGGGCCACGCGGTAGAGGTAGGTGCCGTTGGCGAGGCGGTCGCCGTAGGTGTCGGTGCCGTCCCAAGCGTATTCCGAGATGTTGTTGCCGATGTGCAGCGGGCCCAGCTCGCTCATGAAAATCTCGCGCACCACGCGCCCGGTGAGGCTCATAATCTGGATTTTCATGTTGGTGGGCAGTTGGTCGCCGGTGAGCGTGAACACGAAGCGGGCCTTGCCCACCACCGGGTTGGGGTACGGGTACACGTTGGAAATCTGCGAGGCATTCACCACCTCAAACTTCACCTGGAAATCCTGCGAGCCGGCGGCAGCGTTGCTGGGGTCGCGGCCCTGCACGTGCAGTGTGTACACGCCATCGGCCAGCGGTGCGGCTTTGCCGGGCTCGAAGGTGAGCTTGGCCACGCTGCCGTTGGTGGCATCCACGCTGAAATCCACATTGCTGGCGTTCAGGTTGACCTGCGTGGGCAGGCCCACCTGACCGGGGCTCAGGAGCGACACCGTGAACACCGACCGGTCGGTGATGTGCCGCAGTTTGTCCTCGTCATTCAGCTGAATGTGAATGACCGGGCGCGACGATACCAACTCACCGTTAAGGATGTGGCGGCCGTCGATGGCCACGTCCAGCGTGGGCGGCACGTTGTTGTCAACCACCGAAAAAGCCGATAGGTTGAGCTCGTTGTTAAACAGGTTTACCTCCGGCTGGGGGCGCGGCGTAGGATTCACCGTCACCTTGGCCGTGAAGGTACCAAACCGGCCTATCATCGGGAAATTCACCGGGATGGTGATGGTCGAGTCGCCCTTGAGTTGGCGCGGCGCTGTCACGTACACGGGAGGAAAGGTGGTGCCGTTGCCGGTGTTGCTTACCTCTACTTTGGCGCGTAGTGGCGTGTTGAAATCAAACGGGCTGACGTTTTCAAACACCACCGGAAACTTCAATTCGCCGCCGTTGGCTTGGGCCGTGAGGCTGGCCGGGCTGTAGATGGTGCTGGGAGTAGCCAGGTCGCGGCGCACCACGCCTTCGGGCACGCCCTGATAGGTAATGAACCACTCTTTGAGCTGCGGGGCAACGCGGTTCAGCGTGTCCTGCATCGTCATTTCGAGCTGCATGTACGGGTATTGGGCCGCCGAATACCGGCTCAGCGAGTAGCCGCCGCGACTTGGCGAGCCAGCGGGCACATTGCTCACCAGCACGGTGCTGCGGTTGAGCGAATCGATGCCAATCAGCTTGATTGTGTAGCTGTTGGTGGCGTTGGGACCGCGCTGCACCCAGTGGTAGAGGTTTTCCCAGCTGCGGGCGGGGCCGATGCGTACCGACGTGATGGTGCCGCTCGACGAGGGGGTGCGTACTGTATCAACCAAGCTGATGGTCTGGCTGTAGCGGGGCGCGGCACCGGCTGCCGTGCTCGGCCCCGTTTCGCGGATGAGGCGGCCACCACTGGCCCGCTTCTGGGCCAGCAGGGCAAACGGGTCGCCGTTCTGCAACTGGTTTACCAGTTGCGAGCCCAGCAAGGTGCTGAAGGCCGTGCGCACCGTTGCGAGGCTCGGCCACCGCAGGCGGTTCATGCTCACCACGGCCACGTAAGCCCCATCGGGCACAGCCGCCAGGAAGTTGGCTAGCTGAGCTTGGCGGGCAGCGCTGTTGTTCACAGTATTGGTGGTGTCGGCGGCATTCGCCGGCGTGGCAAAATTGTAGAACACCTGCGCTCCCTGGCCACAAGTGGCCGGCGCCGGCAGCCCGGCAATGGGGCGGAACGTGCGCTGGTCGTACACGGCAATCAGCAGGTTGGCGGTGCTGATGGCGCAGTTGGATGCGTAAGGCGGGTTGAGCGGGTCGGTGAAGATGCCCAGGCCCGAGGCCGTAACCCCCGAAGCCGTGGCAAACGTGGGCACTGCCCCGGGTGCCAAGCCGCCGCCGCGGGTGCTCAGCACCAAGGGATTATTAACAGTGCTGAAATCCCAGCGGCCCGAGGGCGCTACTTCCACGCTCTGGCGCTGGTCGCGCCGGAACTGGGCGTAGTGGCTCTGCGACCATCCGCCCGCCGTGCGGCCCTGAATGATGCGGAACGAACTGACCACCCAGTTGGCGTCTTCGTCGCCGGCCGGGGTCTGGAAGCGCACGCGCCAGTACCACACCACGCTGTCGCGCCCGGCCACCGAGGGCAACGTGGGCCGCCAGCTCGGCGTGAGCGTGGCCGTGACAACGCCCGATACTTGCTTGATGGCCGCGCCACTGTTGAAGGAAGCACTGGTATCGGCCTCGAACTCGTAGCCGCGCGATGCGCCCAGCGGGTCGTTGGTCTGGGCTACCAGGCGGGGCCGGTTGTTGCCCACAATGGCAAACTCCACCGGGTTGAGCGGGGTAAGGCCGCCGCGCAGGAAGGTGTAGTCAATTTGAGCCGTGTTGTTGTTTTCGTTGGCCTCGACTACCCGATTAGCATAGTCGATTTCTACCCGGAAGGTATTCACCCCGAACACATTGACTCCCGGCCGATTAACCAGTCGGAAATCGTAGGTGGCGCTGCCCTGTGGGCCCTGCGGAAAGGACAGCGTGTCGGTGCTAATGGTAGTGCCGTTCACAATGCGAGTCACGCGAATTTGGACCTTATCGGTAGTGACTTTCAGGGGGTTGCTCACGCCAATCATCAGGGAGAAGCTGGTTGACGACGCCGTGACCGTCGTGGCTGGGGCCACCGGCCGAATAGACAGCGTGGAATTGCTCACCTGCAAATCCGGCAGCGGCGGCGCATACAGCGCCACGGCCGGGTCGCCGAGCCACATGGTGCTCAGCATTTGTTCCACCGAGATGAGGTCGTTGGGGTTGAACAAGCCGCCGTTGCTCTGCAGGCGCCGCACGGTTTCGTTATACACCGTCGGAATCGACTTGCCGTACCAGTTGGGATCGTTGAAAAGCAATTGGGTGAGTTGGTCTTTGGCGACATCGAGGTAGGCGTCGTATGATTCACCGGATGAGCCCAGGCACCCAATGGCGCCCTTATTAGCTGAGAAAAGCCAGCTTTCGAAATAGGTAGGGCTGTTGTCGTAAAACAGGCTGGCAGAGGCACAGCCATCAATCATTATCACCGGGTATTTGCCGGGGTTGTTGTAGTTCGGGTTCGAATCAGGGGTGCCAAAATCCAGGCTGAAAGCCGTCGGCGAACCGTGCCCGAAGTAGCTAATCAGGCCCAAACCAGTGGTGAGATAGGACGAAATGTCGGCCGGCACCAGCACCGAATTGCCCGTCGGGTTCACAATGGTCCGCTCGATGGTTGCCACCACTTTCCCGCCAAACAAAGGCCGCTCGACGTGCTGCTTGTACTTGTCGAGGTACGAGCGGAAGAGCGTAAACTCACCCGGGTTCGTTCCGCCGCCCAGGTGCAGCACGTTTTTGCGCCAGGGCTGGTCGCCCGCCAGGTCGTATTCCCGCAGCTTGTTCAGGTATATCATCACCTGGGCCGGGGTAGTCACCGTGAGGCGGCCCGTGCTGAGCTGGGCCGTGAAGTTGTTGTTGGCATAATCGGCTGTCAGCATGTTATCCGACACCGACCGGGAAGAAGTCGGCACCAAATCCAACCCCTGTTCGCCCAGCGCCCTGGGCAGGCTGGCCGTGCCGGAGATATAAGCCCGCCCGCCGGCCGATGGCTGCAGGCCTTTGCCCAGCAGCAGCAAATAGCGGGGCCGGCCCGCCGTGTTGGCAGCGGCAATCCAGCGCGCGAAGTGGCGCATGGCCAGCCACGACCGGTCGCCGTACGTGAACTGGTCGTAGAGCTGGTGGGCCGTCACCATGAGCGTGTCGTAGCGCGCTACGCCGGCCGTGCCGGGGTTGGCGCGGTACGAGGCGTAGGCCAGGGCGGCGTTCTGCGTGCCCGCCGCCGGCTTCATCAGCTGGGGATGCGTGATGATGATGAAATTGGGCTGGGCGGGGTCGATGGTGCGGAAATTGACCCGGCGCGCCGGCAGCGGCGGCCGGGCCGCCGCGCTTTCTTCAGCCAGCAGCAGCCGGTGGGTGGTGCTGGCGTTGGCATTGGGAAACACGAAGCGGCGCCGCGTGCCGGCAGTGGTGCTCAGCACGCGCTGCACGTTGTAGAGGTCCTGCACATCGAAGCCCACCGCTGTGGCCGGTATGGAATCCGTTTCAAATTCGTAGGTAGCCGGGCCCGCCAGCGTCGAGTCGTTTTGGAACAAAACGCTGTGGCGGTTGCGAAACCATCGGTTGGCCTGCGGCACTGTGTAGCGCGCGTAGCACATGTAATAGTTGTCGCCGGCTACGGCCGAGGCGTCCAGCCGGTGCGCCACCGTAAGGCCATTGTTGAAAACGTCGGTGCGCAATAAGGGGAAAGTTTGGCGGTAGCGGCCGCGGCCCGTCCACCGCATCACCCCCAGCGTACGGTAGGTGCCCGCCGCCGATTTGACCCTGATTTCGGCCGCGTGAACCCCGGTATCGGGCGCGAACAGGCCAATTTCCACCGTTGGGTTGAGGCCGGTAGTGGCCACCGCCTGCACCAGCGAATCGGTTCGCTCATCCGAGGTGCCGCCGCCGAAGAAACCCTCGCCCGATTCCAGCCAAGGCAAATAGTTACGCAGTACCGGCGGCGTTTCAATGAAATAATACGTCCTTAGGTTCAGCTGGTTGTGCACGCGGTTCGAGTGCACCGCGCCGCCGGCCGCGGTGGGCTGGGCCATGTGCCGGGCCGTGGTGCCGGCCCGCCAGGTAATGAAGTAGCTGGCCGTGTCGGTATAAAAGCTGTAATAAGGGTGAGGCTGGTCAACCGGATTCTTGTAGAGCTCCGCGTCGAGACGGCCGTCGTTGTGCAGGGCGTAGAACTCCACAAACGACGTGGCGTCCAGCGTGTTCTGATTACCGCCTACGTAGGTGGCAATCTCGTGGCCACGCCGCCAGATTTGCAGCTGGCTGGGGGCCACGCCCGAAATACCGGCCTGCGTCAGGTACTGATAATCGAGCTTGTAGAGGCCGTCCTTGACAATTCTTATCTTGTAATAGGTCTGGCCGGCCACAATCCATTCGTTGCCCACCGGGCCCGACTGCGCCCGCGCCGGGGCCACACTCAGTCCCAGAAACAGGACCATAAGCCCCAAAGCCAACCGCTGCAACGACTGCAAGTAGTTTTTAAGCATAACAATAACTAAATGGTAGAGAACGAATTTACTTCCCGTACGCAGATTTGATGCGCCGGTAGCCGCCGAATGATTTATTTAAAGCTGTAGCCCAGCGACACAATCAGCGAGTTGGTTTGCGAGGTGTTGCCCAGCTTCTCGACGGCCAGGCGCGAGAGAGCCAAATCGACCCGCAGGCCGCTGATGGCCACGCCGGCCCCGAGGCTGTATTGGCCTTTCCAGCTGCTGTCGTAGTCGCCGTTAGCGTTTTTGGTGAAGCTCTGGATTTTCTGGTAGTTGCCCACGCCGCCGCGCAGAAACACCAGGTTTTTGTAGCCCAGCTCCAGGCCCACGCGCGGGTCTACGCTCACGGCTTTGCTCGACACCAGGGTGTTGCGCTGGCCGTCGGTAGTGGCCTCAAAGTCGGCGGCCAGCAGGGCCGAGAACTGCTTGGGCAGCTCCACGCGGCGCCCCACACCCAATACGAAGCGCGGCAGGGTGATTTCGGCGCTGTTGGTCGGGATGGCGTCCACGCCGTTGGCGGCGGTGTTGTTGATGCCTTTCTGGTACTCGTCGGCGTTGATGGTCCACTGCGTGAACGTGGTGGTGATGTCGCGCGCCATCAAACCCAGGTTCCAGCCTTTGTGGTTGTACTGCAGGCCCGCGTCGATGCCAAAGCCGTAGCCGTGGGCAAAGCTGCCGATGTTGCGGTAAATGATTTTGGCATTGGCGCCCACGCTCAAGCCCTCCACTTTCTCAATTTTGCGGGCGTACGACAGCAGCAGCGCGTAATCGGCCACCGAGAAGTAGGTGATTTTGTCGTAGTGCACGCCGCCGTACTCATCGAGCAGGGCGCGGGTGTCGGCAATGTTGTCGACGCCCAGGCGCATCACGCTCACGCCGATGGCGCTTTTGCTGTCGAGCGGCGTGGAGAAGGCGGCGTAGTCGTTTTTCACCACGCCCGAAAACAGCTCGGAGTGCATCAGCACGCCGTCGTATTTGCGGGTTTGGTTGGCCAGGCCGGCGGGGTTCCAGTAGCCGGCGGTGGCATCGGTAGCCAGGCTCACCTGCACCTTGCCCATGCCCAGGGCGCGGGCCCCCACGCCGAGGTTGAGAAATTCGTTGCTGTATTTGGGCGTTTTGGTTTGCGCGGCCGCGGGCAGCGCGAGCGCAACCGTAGCACCGACGACCAGCAGCCCGCGGGCGGCAGAGGAAAGTTGGGACATAAAAGAGGGAAAGGGAAAGTTTCGCGCCGTCGCAACGCAAGTTACTCCAAGTTAGTGCGTCTGGCCCGCGAATTTCGGGCCAATAATGCATTCTCGCCGGCCTCAGCAACCTACGACTCGGCAGGCGCTCTGGGTTGGCACCGCGCGGGCGGCTGACACGGCTCAGCTTGCCGGGTCCGGACTGGTGATTTGGCCTCTCCGTTCTTCGGTAAACCGGGAATCCTGAAAAATTATTGAAAATTTTTAGGCTGATAATCAGCTATTAACAGAATATTATTTATGCTTCACGAGAATTATTCATCCAGTACCTTGCGTTACAAAGTACCTACTATACATTTGTACTGTTTCTCACCCACTAGTAATTCACACCGCCCATGAAACTCGAGAACACCCAGGTTCAGATGCGCAAGGGAATCCTTGAGTTCTGCATCCTGGAAATCATCGCCCGCGGCGAAGCCTACGCCTCCGACATGCTGGAGGAGCTGACTTCGGCCCGCATGATAGTGGTGGAGGGCACGCTCTACCCGCTGCTGACCCGCCTCAAGAATGCTGCCCTGCTCGACTATGTCTGGAAGGAAAGCACCAGCGGCCCGCCCCGCAAGTACTACACCCTCACCGACGAGGGCCGGAAATTCTTGGAGGAATTGCGCGATACCTGGGAGGAAATGGCCACCTCGGTGGGCATCATCCGCCACAGCCGGCCCCCCGGCGACATTCGTTAATCCTGCCTCTTTTTCTGCTTCACTCACCAGCATTCAATTGGCCCGTTCGGCCTTCTTTCAGATGAAAAAGAACATCAGTATCAACCTGCAAGGCATCATCTTCCACATCGAGGAAGACGGTTTCGACGTCCTTAGCCGCTACCTGGCCGAGGTGAAAGCCCACTTTGCCAACTACCGCGGCCACGAGGACATTGTGGCCGACATTGAGGGCCGCATTGCCGAGCTGTTTGCGGCCCGCCTCTCGCCCATGCAGCAGGTCATCAGCCTGGACGATGTAAACGCCATGACGGCCAAGATGGGCCGCGTGAGCGACTTCGCCCCCGACGCCGACGAAGACGACGAGGAAGTTGGGTCGGCTTACACGGCCGGTGCGGCCACCAGCGCCAATGCCTCGGCCGGGTTTGGCCGCGCTGCTAGTGCCACCGTGCCCCCCGTGGCCCCCGGCACGGGCACCGCCGATACCGGCGAGCCCAAGCGCCTGTACCGCGACATGGCCAACCGCAAGATTGCGGGCGTGGCCGCTGGTATTGCCCAGTATTTCGCCGTGAACCCGCTCTGGATTCGCCTGGCCTTCGTGTTTGGCACCATCTTTTTGCCAGCCAGCAACATCTGGATGCGCCACAACTTGCGGGTCGATTTCGGCGGCTGGGTGGTGCTGGGCTACATCATCCTCTGGATTTTGCTGCCCAAGCGCTACGACGCCCCTGCCCACCCCGAGGCGCTGCTGAACTCGGGCCCGCTGGCCGGCCGCCGCTTGTTTCGCGACACCGGCACCGGCAAAGTAGCCGGCGTGGCGGCCGGCCTGGCCGCCTACTTCAACATCGATGTGACGCTGGTGCGCGTGCTTATGCTGGCCGGCCTGTTTGCCGGGGGCTTCACCTTCCTGCTCTACATCATTCTCTGGATAGTATTGCCCGAGGCCAAAACGGTCTCGGACAAGCTGCGTATGCGCGGCGATGCCATCACGCTGGAAAGCTTCGACAGCAGCGCCCGCAACAACGCTTTCGCCGACGGTCCCGTGACCACCAATCGCCCCGTGGGTGCGTTTGTGGAAGACGCGGCCCGGGGCCTGCGCCCGGCCGTCGATTTCGTGGGCTCGGCCATTCGAGTGGTAGCAGGCATCCTGCTCACCATCAGCGGGTTTGGCATGCTACTGGCGCTGGCCATTTTCCTAGGCGCGAGCATTGGCCTGTTTCCCAATGCTGAAAACATGATTTTCACCCACGTGCTGCTGCATGGCGTGCCGGCCTGGGGTTTGCTGGCCGGCTTCCTGGCTATGGGTATTCCGGCGCTGGCCCTGCTGCTGGGCGGCCTGAACCTGCTCTTCCGCCGCTCCCTGATGACGCGCACCGTGGGTTTGTCGCTGCTCGGGCTCTGGTTGCTGAGCATAGTGGGCGTGACGGTGGCCGGGGTGCGGCAAAACCGCAATTTTCAGTACGAAGCCGAAGTGGAGCAGTTGGAACAATTCTCCAAGCTGACCACCCCGGTGGTTATGCTCGACGCGCGCCACGTGGACCGCGACTGGGACCAGCACGTGGACGTGAACATCGCCGCCGCCGATAGCGGCAAAGTAGTGGAAGTGCTGCGCACCCTGCGCGCCAAAGGCGTGAACGAAGCCGAAGCCCGCCGCACGGCCCTCACCACCATCGACTACACGGTTCGGCCCAGCGGCGATTCTTCGCTGGTGTTCGACGACCATTTCTCCTTCCTGCCCAACTCAGCTTTCCGCAAGCAGGAGCTGAGCCTCACCATCCGCCTGCCCCGTGACCGCACCTTCCGCCTGAGCCACAGCTTTGCGCACGACATCCTCGATGAAGACGACTTCGTGGGCAACCGGCGCCCCGAAGACCCCGAAACCCACCGCTACCGCCTGCGCGGCAACAAGCTGGAATGCATTGGCTGCACCGACGAGCAGCTGGGCCGCGACGAAGACAACGACGACGATTCCGACGTGAACATCAACATCGACAGCGACAACAACGACGAGGGCGACAGCAGCGACGAGAGCGACGACAGCAGCCGCGGGGCCTCGGCCTTCAGCACCGACATGAACAGCTACGGCCCCGACCGCCGCTCGTTCGAGGAAACCGGCTTTACCCGGGTGAGCGCCGTGGGCGGCTACCGGGTGGTGATTCGGCGCGGCGACGCCTTCAAAATCGAAGCCGGCGGCGACAAGGACGTGCTCAACGACCTGCGCGTGGAACGCGACGGCGACGAGTTGCAAATCAAGCCCCGCAACAGCGGCTCTTTCCTCGACCGCAACTGGAACCGCAACGAGCGCAAAGCCCTCATCCGCATCGAGATGCCCGCCGTGGACCACCTGGAGCTGGCCGGTGGCATCGCGGCCGACCTCGGCGGCTTCGAGCGCCAGGAGCGACTGGACGTGTCGCAGGCCGGGGCCACTTCGCTGAACCTGAACGGCGATTACGGCACGCTCAAGATTGGCCAGGCCGGCGCCTGCCGCACCACCGCCACGGGCCGCGCCGACGAGCTGAAGCTGGACGCCGCCATGGCCTGCGAGCTGGCCGCCGCCAACCTGCAGGCCCGCAACGCCGACCTCGACCTGGCCGCCGCCTGCAAAGCCCGCGTCAACGTGAGCGAATCGCTGAAAGGCAACGCCATCGGCGCCAGCAAAATCACGTACAGCGGCAAGCCGAAAATCGTGAAGCTGGAATCGGTGGGCGCTTCGAGCATCAAACGCCTTTAAGCCAAAATTTTCTAGGTTAAGAAATTAATCGCAGGCAACCCCATTCCCGTAAACCGCATCTATCCCCCCGAAACCAAGAAGCCAGGCTTAGTTTGGTGAGTGAACGACGCCTCCTTCCGGAGCCAGCCCTTTGGCCGCCCCCTGCTGCAACAGGAAGGCCATGGCTGGCTCCATTTCGTTGGTGATAATGCCATCGAGAATGGCTTCCATCACGGCTTCTTTCAGCTCGCCCACTTGGCGCGAAGGCTTCAGCCCGAAGGTTTCCATGATGATTTCGCCGGTGATGACCGGGCGGAAGCTGCGCAGGTGGTCCTTTTCTTCCACCTCTTTCAACTTCTCTTCCACCTCCGCGAAGTTGCGCAAATACCGCTCCTTGCGGGTGTGGTCTTTGCTCGTGATGTCAGCCCGGCACAGCAGCATGAGCCGGTCAATATCCTCGCCGGCTTCGAACAGTAGGCGGCGCACGGCCGAGTCCGTCACCGTTTCCTTCACCAGCGCAATGGGGCGCAGGTGCAGCCGCACCAGCTTCTGCACCATGCGCATCTCCTCGCCCAGCGGCAGTTTCAGGTCGGTGAAGATGCCGGGCACCCAGCGCGCGCCCTTGTCCTCGTGGCCGTGGAAAGTCCAGCCCACGTTGGGGAAGTAGCGCTTGGTGGCGGGTTTGGCGATGTCGTGCAGCACGGCGGCCCAGCGCAGCCACAGGTCGCCGCCGGCGTTGGCCACGTTGTCCAGGACTTGCAGCGTGTGGTAAAAATTGTCCTTGTGGGCGTGGTTGCCCACTTTCTCCACGCCGTGCAGCAGCGCCATCTTCGGGAAGATGAGCTGCAAGAGCCCTGTCTGGAATAGCAGCTTGAACCCGTAGCTCGGCGTGGGCGACTCGATTATCTTATTCAGCTCGACGGTAATCCGCTCCTGCGACACAATCTTTATCCGGTCCTTATTCCGGATAATGGCGTCGAACGTATCGGGCTCAATATCAAAGTTGAGCTGCGAGGCAAAGCGCACAGCGCGCATCATCCGCAGCGGGTCGTCAGAAAATGTCACGTCCGGCCCCAACGGCGTACGGATGGTTTTGCTGGCCAGGTCCTTCATGCCCTCGTAGCGGTCCACCAGCTCCCCAAAATTTTCCGGGTTTAGGCTCAGGCCTAGGGCGTTGATAGTGAAGTCGCGGCGAGCCAAATCCTCTTCCAGCGTGCCGGCCTGCACCTCGGGTTTGCGGCTTTCGGCGCGGTAGCTCTCTTTGCGGGCGCCCACAAACTCAATATCGCCGGCTTCCTTAGTAGGTAGCATGGCCGTGCCGAAGTTCTTGAACACCTGCACCCGCCCGCGGCCTTTCAGCTTGGCACCCACGGCTTGGGCCAGCGCAATGCCATCGCCTACGGTCACCACGTCAATGTCCTTGCTCTCGCGCCCCAGCGCCAAATCGCGCACGTAGCCGCCGATGACGTAGGCCGGCTGTTTCAGTTCAGCCGCCGCTTCGGCGATGGTGCGAAAAATGGGCAGTTCGGGCAGTTTTGGCGTGTTCATGGGCGCAAAGGTAAAAATGTAGGGGCGGGGCCTGCCCCCGCCCGTCGTAGAACATCGTTCCAAAACGTTTTTCAACGATTCGGGCGGGGGCAGGCCCCGCCCCTACTCCCGCACCACTTCCAGCTTCCCGCCTTCGGCCAGCCGCACCACCCGCGAGGGCGCAGTGCGGGTATCGTCATCCTGCCGCCAGTTCACCACGTGGTCGGCTCCGCGCACGATGGCCGCATCCACTTCCGAATACACGGCCGGCGTGGGCTCCCCGGCTTTATTGGCCGACGTTGAAACCAGACCGTGGCCCAGCCGCCGCACCACTTTGTGGCAAAACTCATCCTTCACCACGCGCAGGCCCACGGTGCCGTCAGGGGCCACCAGTTCTGGTGCCACGGCCTTGCTGGCGGGCAGGATGTAGGTGGTCGGACGCGTGTCGGAGGCCAAGAGGGTTTCTAGCTCGGCCGGTACTTCGGCGGCGTAGCGCTTGAGCATGGCCAAATCGGCTACCAGTACGATACTGGGCTTGCCGGCCTCGCGGCCCTTCAGTTTATAGAGCTGCTGCACGGCCGGCGGCGCTTCGGCATCGCAGCCCACGCCCCACACCGTATCGGTGGGGTAGAGAATGACTTGCTGGAGCAAGAGGGCATCGACAGCGGCATCTACTTCTTGTTGGAAACGGTTCATGGCGTAGCGCGGACTCTTAGTACGCGAGTTAAGACATTATAGGTTAGATGTTTCAGCAAGCAATTCCGTCGCGGACTAAAAGTCCGCGCTACCTCGCGCTACTTAACGGTCTGGCACAATTCCACCAGTACGCCGGCCGCGCTTTTCGGATGCACAAAGCACACCAGCTTGTTGTCGGCCCCGCGCTTGGGTTCTTCATTCAGCAGCACGAAGCCCTCCCCTTTCAGCCGCGCCATCTCAGCCCGAAT
This sequence comes from Hymenobacter convexus, assembly GCF_030580955.1. GTDB lineage: Bacteria > Bacteroidota > Bacteroidia > Cytophagales > Hymenobacteraceae > Hymenobacter. Next base: position 31,148 of record NZ_JAUQON010000003.1, read on the forward strand.
ATCATCGACCTCAAAAGCTACGTGGTGAATGCCTTCGGGCTTCTTGCTCAGGAATTTCGTGATGGCGCTATCGGGCGAAGTACCGGCCAGCAACTCAATTTTCGACCCGCCGACCTGGAAGAAAACGGTATCGACGGCCTCGCTGGCCACGTGCTCCTTCTTGTAAGGGGCCGCGCCGAGCAGCGTGGTGTAGAGCGCCGTGGCGGCTTCGAGGTCGTGCACGGCCAGGCCGAGGTGTTCAAGATTGGTAAACATGGCGAATTGAAAAGAGCGGGCTGGGCGCCGCTGAGGTAGAAAATGCCGGTTTTCGCCGAGCATTTTGGCCCGGCGCCGAAAGTCGGCGCATTTCCTTATTTAGATTGTATCTACTTTTGTGGGACCAAAGAAAACTGATTGGCCCCGAACCATGTTCTAGGCAGGTATCGGCTCCTTGCTGGTTTCCCACTTGTCACTACTGCTGCGCGCAATGCTTAAGCTCCCCATTTACCTCGATAACAACGCCACCACGCCGCTCGACCCGCGCGTGCTGGAGGCCATGATGCCCTACCTGACCGACGTGTTCGGCAACGCGGCTTCCCGCAACCACCCCTTCGGCTGGGCCGCTGAGGAAGGCGTGGACTACGCCCGCGAGCAAATCGCCAAGCTCATCAACTGCGACCCCAAGGAAATCATCTTCACCTCGGGCGCTACCGAGTCGGACAACCTGGGCATCAAGGGTGTGTTCGAGATGTACAGCCAGAAAGGCAACCACGTCATCACTGCCACCACCGAGCACAAAGCCGTGCTCGATACCTGCAAGCACATCGAGAAGCTCGGCGGCAAGGTAACCTACCTGCCCGTCGATGAAAAAGGCCTCATCAGCCTCGCCGACCTCGAAGCCGCCATGACGCCCCAGACCATTCTGGTGACTATCATGTACGGCAACAACGAGACGGGCACCATCCAGCCCATCCGCGAAATCGCCAAAATTGCCCACGCCCACGGCGCTCTGTTCATGACGGACGGCACCCAGGCCGTGGGTAAAATCCCGGTCGACGTCATTGCCGATGGCATCGACATCATGGCCTTCACGGCCCACAAAATGTACGGCCCGAAAGGCGTGGGCGCCCTCTACGTGCGTCGCAAGAACCCTCGGGTGAAAGTGACCGCCCAGATGGACGGCGGCGGCCACGAGCGCGGCATGCGCTCCGGCACCCTCAACGTGCCCGGCATCGTGGGCCTGGGCAAGGCTTGCGAGCTGGCCCGCCTGGAAATGGCGGCCGACACCGCCCGCCTGAGCGCCATGCGCGACCGCCTCGAAAAGGAGCTCACCACGCTGGAAGAAAGCTACATCAATGGCTCGGTGGAGCACCGCCTGCCGCACGTCACCAATATCAGCTTCAAATATGTAGAAGGCGAAGGCCTGATGATGGGTGTGAAGGACCTGGCCGTATCGTCGGGCTCGGCTTGTACTTCGGCTTCGCTGGAGCCCAGCTACGTGCTCAAGGCCCTGGGCCTGAGCGACGACCTGGCCCACAGCAGCCTGCGCTTCGGCCTGAGCCGCTTCACTACCGACGAGCAAATCGACTATGCCATCAACCACGTAAAAGAGGCCGTGACCAAGCTCCGCGAAATGTCGCCCCTGTGGGAGATGTTCAAAGAAGGCGTCGACTTGAGCAAAATCGAGTGGGCGGAACATTAATTTTTTAGTCGTCAGTTGGCAGTTGTTTGTTGTTAGCTTGCTAATGGTAAACACGTTTAAAACTGACAACCGACAACTAACAACTAACAACTAATAACAAAAAAGCCATGGCTTACTCCGATAAGGTAATCGACCATTACAGCAACCCCCGCAACGTGGGCACGCTGGACAAAAGCAAAAAGAACGTAGGCACCGGCCTCGTGGGCGCCCCCGAGTGCGGCGACGTGATGCGCCTGCAAATCGAGGTGGACGAAGCCACCAACACCATCACCGACGCCAAGTTCAAGACGTTCGGCTGCGGCTCGGCCATCGCCTCATCGTCGCTCGCAACGGAGTGGCTGAAAGGCAAAACCGTGGACGAGGCTTTGGCCATCGACAACATGGAGATTGTGGAGGAACTGGCCCTGCCGCCCGTGAAAATCCACTGCTCGGTGCTGGCCGAAGATGCCATCAAGTCGGCCATCTCGGATTACCGCGTGAAAAACGGTCTGCCCGCGCTGGAGCTGTCGCACCACTAATCAGGCAGAATTCGTCATCCTGAGCGTAGCGAAGGACCTTATCACATTAGCGCGAAAATCGTGCATTCGTGATAAGGTCCTTCGCTGCGCTCAGGATGACGTTTTTTTTTGCGCTTTTACTACCCATTATTTGACAATGGACGAATTTGACATTGCCCGGCTGGAGCGCGAAATTCGGCAGTACCTGGGTTTGGAGCCCGCGCAGCTGCAGTTTGAGTTTCGGGAGCTGGAAGGCCAGACGCGGCTGGATTTGATAACGGTGAACCCGCGCCACCAGCAAAGCTTCCTGTTCCGCTACGAAACCGGGCGCGACCAAGTGGATTGCCTGGAAAAGATGCTGGCTTATGTGAAGCGGTTCCGGGACATGGAAAGCTCCTACACGGTGCAGTGGAGTGCCCGCAACGACCGGGAATTGCACACCTCCTACTTCCGGGCGCACAACGTATATGAGGCGTTGGACAAGCTCTATTTCGGCCGCGACCTGAACACCATTACTGTGTTTAGCTTGGTGCTGAATCCGAGCTCGTGAGGGCCGGAATGAAATATTTAGCGGGCGAGCGAACAAAGAAATTCGCCACCTTGTTTATAATGTGTCTAAATTGCGAGTCCATTCAGCTTGCTTCTAAGCCTGAACGGCCCCGCTCCTACTGCCATGATTACCGTTTCTGATAAAGCCAAAGAAAAAGTTTCGCGCCTGATGAGCGACGCTCACCTGGATGACACCTACCGCCTGCGCGCCTCGGTGGCCGGCGGAGGCTGCTCGGGCCTGAGTTACAAGCTGGATTTCGACAACGAGGTGCGGCCGATGGACCAGGAATTTGAGGACAAGGGCGTGCGCGTGGTGGTGGATATGAAAAGCTTCCTCTACCTGGCCGGCACTGAGCTGGATTTCTCCGACGGCCTCAACGGCAAGGGCTTCCAGTTCAACAACCCCAACGCATCGCGCGAGTGCGGCTGCGGCGAGAGCTTCTCGGTGTAAGCCTGCTTTATTTCAGCCTAGTGAATATAGAAAAAGCCCCCGTGCAAGTTCGCACGGGGGCTTTTTCAGGTTAGCGCGCTTCGTACACCTGGACTTGGTACTGGCATCGGGTGATGATGTCGCGCTCGGTGATGCGCCAGCCCTCAAAGTAGTAGGCGGGCAGGGTGATGAAGTGCGGACCAGTAGATATTAGCTTGTAAGCAGGCGGTATTTTGACTTCGTTGCACCAGCCCTCGTCGCGGATGGGGTAGAGAAAACCCATGTTCACGAGCATCACCTGGGGCTGGCCGGCACCACCGGGCTGAGCCATCAGGCCATCGAGCACGCGGTAATAGTCGCCGGTGTTGGCGGTGGCGGTTTGCTCTTTCATGGTCACCTTAGCCGTGGGGTAGTCGTGCGCGTGCTGGTTCAAAAACGTGAGCGGATAGACAATGCGGTGATACTGCAGGGTGAAAACGGCGAAGGAATACGCCGCCACGGCCGCCACCAGGACTACCGGCACAAACTGCCAGCTTTTGCGGGTGGCAGCGGGATACAGCACCTTGAAAATCAGCAGCACGAAGAAGGGCAGGTAGAGGTGCAGGATGCGGCCGTAGAACACCATCCGCTCCTGGTAGTACACCATGACGGCGTAGTGCAGGAATGCCAGCACCATAGTGATGAGCAGCAGGTTATCGCTGAGCAGCGCGGTGAGCCGAGCGGCGTTGAGGCGGCCTCTCAGGAGCCGGTAGAGCGCTACCGGCAGGGCTACAATGCCGAGGCCGGTGAGCAGGTAGCCGAGGGTTTGCTCGGCGGTGAACAGGTACTTGAAGAGAAAAATGAAGCCTTCCTCGAAATCGCCCTGGGTGATGGAGCGCGACAAGAGGAGGCAGTCGTCGAGGTAGGATTTGTCCCCAATCACCGACAGCAGCTGGAAAAACCCAAACACGGCGGCGACGCCGGCACTGTAGAGCGCGCCGGTGCGGAACAGCTGCTTCCAGTCGAGCGCCAGCAACGCCCGCTTCTCCAGCAGCAACAGGCCCATGACCACCACGGCCGGGTTGTAGCCGGGGTAGATGGCGAACGTGAATCCGGCGAGGGCCCCAACGAGAAAAAACGTGCGATTGGTGCGCCGCTCGGGCCGCTGCTTCAGGCGTAACACCCAGTAGATATTGGCCAGGAAGGTGAACAGGGCCGCATCGTAGGGCAGCACGTGACGCAGGTAGATGTTGGTGTTCACCAGGCAGGCGTAGACCACGGTGCTGAGCAGGGCGGCCGTGGGGTGGCGCAGGAGCAGCAGCGCAATGCGGTAGAACAGCAGCAGGGAACCCAGCAGAATGAGGTAATTGAAGCCGACCGGAATGAGCAGGGAGGCGGGCTCGTGCGGGTCGAGGCCGGTGGCTTTGGCCAGCAGCACCTGCATGCCGGCGGGCACCAGCCGCCAAAAGGCATCGCCGGGGCGGCCCTGCACCTGCGAAATGCTGGCGCTGAAATTGGTCAGGCTGCCGTGGCATTCTATCGCTTTTATCGACTCGTAGTAGCGGTACTCATCGGGAAAGGTCAGGGCGCCGGCACCGAGAAAGGACAGCCGGGTGCCCAGTACCAGCACCAGCATCGCCAGCAGGCAGTAGTTCACAATGGACGGGAGGGTGAACGAGCGTTCGGGCAGCCAACTACTGGGGGTCATTGAGGAAGTGCGTGCGCATTGGAAAATTGAAATTCAGCCGGGGCAATTTGCTCAAAGGTAGGGACGGGCACGGCGAGCCAACCCCAAATACCGGCCTCCGGGGAAGAATAGTTGCGGTTGGTCCAGCGCGGGCCCAGCCCCTGCCCGGCCGCCCCTGCGATTCCATAAAAAAGGCTCCCTGCGAAATGCAGGGAGCCTTTTGTTAGAGTGGCGAGGCGGCTGGCTATTCTTTCTCGAACTTCTGCACGCTCCGGCCAGCGGGCGTCTGGAGTTCGATGAAATACAAGCCCGCGGGCAGCGTTTCAACATTCACTTTGGCCGTGCCGGCCTCGGTGGTGCCCGCAAGCAGGGCCTGGCCCAGCTGGTTGAGCACGCGGTAGGGCGTGGGCGCCGCGGCGATGAAGCTCAGGCTGCTGCGGGTCGGGTTGGGGTAGAGCAGCACCTTGGCCGTTTCGCCGGTGCCGGCAACGGTCACGACCGGCGAGAAGGCCACCGTGCCGTCGCCGTCCACCTGGCGCAGGCGGTAGTAGAGCGTGGCGGCGGGGGCCGTCTGGTCGAGCACCGCGTAGGCGGCGGCTTTGCTGCTGGTGCCCTGGGCCTTGGCGGTGGCCACGGTCACGAAGTCGTGGGCGTTGAGGCTGCGCTGCACCTCAAACCGGTCGGCGTTCTTTTCGGTGGCGGTGCTCCACTTCACGGCCACGGCCTTGTCGGCCTGGCGCTGGGCGCCGAAGCTGCTCAGCTGCACGGGCAGGGGGTTCACGGCCTGAAGGACGTTGACGTTGGAGATGTCATCGGTGGCACCGAAAGTAAAGTCGGAGAAGCCGCTGAAGTTGTCCGAAGTAAGGGTGCCTGCAGAAGCTGCGCCGCCTGCGCCGTTGTCGGGACCGGTACTGGCGTTGGTAGTGGCCCGGCCAATGTTAAGCCAGCCGCCGCTGGTACCTCCGTCGCGCTTGGCAATGACCAGCGAAGTGTTGCTGGGGTTGTTGATGTAGTCGTCGGGGCCGAACGTCAGGGTGATGTTGCCGGTAAAGCCCGATGATGTATTGGAGGTATTCACCGTGTAGAAGCGCTTGGTCGAAACACGGGTGAGGTTAGGCAGTGAACCGCCCGTGGCGAGGGTGCGGCTGGTGTTGTTCTCAGTCTGGAAAGCGGTGTAGGTGGCGGTTCCGGTTTGCGCGGTGGCCGTGAGCGTGAGCGGACGGTAGAGCGTGCCGCTGCCAATGGGGAACACCGTGGTGCGAGCCCCAGCGGCCGTGGCGCGCGCCAGCGGGCCGTTTACGAAGCTAGTGGTGCTGCCGCCGGTAATGGAAGCAGTAGCCGTAAGCGACAGCAGATTGGTGGCGTCGGTATTGATTTTGCCACCGTTCAGGCTTACAGGCCCTTCAACGCTGGCTGGGCCGGTGGTGGTGAGGCTGGTGTTCCCGTTCACGGCAACGCTGTAGTAGCTGCCGGGCTGAAGCGTGGTGGTCTCATCCACATACACGGGGCGGCCAATGACCGTGCCCCAGTTGGTAGCCACGCGCACGCCGTCCACGCCGAGGCCGTTATCGGCCTGACGCAGAATGATGTTGGCAAGTGCCCCCAGCCCCGAACTGAGCGGGCCACTGGACGAGATAAGGGGTTGGGCGGGCTCGTTGAGGTCGGCCGCGGCATTGTACACAAACAGGCTGGCGGTCTGGGTATTGTTGCTGTTGACGGTGTACTTCAATACCACCAGGTAGGGAGTATTGCTGTTGTAGGGCGTGCCCGTGGTGTAATTGCCGGTAGAGCCATTTCCTACCCCAAACTGGAAAGTACCCGCAGCAGCGGTACCGGTGCGCGCGATAAATATGCGCCCCCGGGGGACAGCATTAGCGGCATCGGCAAAAGCCAGAAAGTAGTCGCCGCCGGATGCCGTAGCCGTTACGTTGATGACAGCCGCCGCATAGAGCGTGGAACTGCTCGTCGCTCCGAACGTGCGGCTGACGTCCTGGTTGTTGACGTTGCTGAGGCGAGCCGTGGAAGACCCGGCAAACGTAGCCGGCTCGCTCTGGTCAAAGCCGCGCGGGTACTGGGCCATGGTCAGATTGTCGGCAACGGTGGCGGGCGGCGTACTGGTGGTGGTGCTGAAACCTATCCAGCCGTGGTTGGTCAGGCTTTGCCCGGCCGCGTAGGCGAAGTTGTCTTCCAACAAAAGCTGGCCCGCCGTGGGCGTCGCCGTCACGGTGAAGCTGGCGGTGCTGGTGCTGCTGCCGTAGGCGGTGGTCACCGTGAGGGGCCCCGTGGTGGCGCCGGTGGGCACCGTGGCCGTGAGGCTGGTGGTCGAGTTGAACGTGACGGCCGTGGCCGCCGTGCCGTTGAACGAAACCGCGGAGGTGGCCGTGAAGTCGGTGCCCGTGAGGGTAACGGCCGTGCCTACCGGGCCGGTAACGGGCGAGAAGGACGTGAGCAACGGCGCCGTGACGCCCGTGCCCGTCACCGTGAAGGTGTAGGGATTTTCGTCGGAGTCGTTGCTGGCAATGGAGATGGTGGCGGTTTTTGTGCCGGTCGAAGTCGGCGCAAACGTGATGGTGAAGGGCAGGCTGCTGTTAGCGGCTACCGTGGTGGCCGTGGGCTGAGTCAGGCTAAAATCAGCGGTGTTGCCGCTGATGTTTACCACCGGGCTTCCACTACTGAGCACAAGGGTGGCCGCCCCTTGGTTCTGGATGCTAAACTGCGTTGAGGTATTATTTCCGACACGAGTGTCGGAATACGTGTAGCTGCCATTATTGAGCACGTCGGTAGCGGGCAGGCCCTGCACCACGTTTATCTCGGGGGTGGTAATGGGGTCTATCGTGCCATTCACAATGACCGCAGGCGTGGTGCTGTTCGAGTCTTCCAAACGGAAGTTACCTGTGCTGCCATTATAGCCGTAAAGGCGGAAATACACGGTACCTGAGCTGGCTTGCAGGATGCTGGTGGCCGGAGGGCTAAAGCTATAGCCGGTGTTGACCGCGCTTGGCAGCGTCTGGGTACCCAAGATTAATGGGTTGCTGAAATTGGTGCCGTCTGTACTGGCGCGCAGTTCAATGGTTTGCGGTCCGCTGGAAGTGCGGTACACTCGTAACGCAATGTTGGAAATGGTAGCTGTATAACCACCAGCGACGGTATAGCTGAACGTAAGATATCCTTTGGTGGCATCTGCGACGGTAGTTGATGAAGGAAAGCCACTCGACGCATAGGCTCCGTTGGTAGATACTTGGTTGAGGTCGCTGCTGCGGCTTATGGAAGTAGCCGAGAGGTTGGTGACGACCGTGGCGACGGGCAGCATGAACGTACTGCCTGAAAGCGCTATTGTTTTGTACGTCAGCAACGGCCCGGTGGTCACCGTGAAAGTCTGCGTGCCCGAGGTGCCGCCGCCCGGTGTGGGGTTGCTGACGGTGATGGGGTAATTGCCGGCCGTGGCGGGCAGCGTGAAGCTCACCGTGAGCGAGGTGGCGCTTGTGAACGTAGGCGTGACGGTGGTATTGTTGAAATTAACCACCGAGGCCGTGGTGAAACCCGTGCCCGTGAGGACGATGGAAACGGTGGTGCCCGTGGTGCCCGAAGAAGTCGAAAGGGCGGTGAGCGTGGGCGCCGGATTGGCAACGTCAATTTGCACGGGCGCGCTGGCTACGTCGCTGCAGGCTGCGAAGGTGCTGACTACGCGCACGAAGTAGGTGCCGGCGGTGGCGAAGTTGGGCGTGTACGTAGTGCCGGTCTGAGCCGGGCTGATGTTGGTGAAAGCACCGGTGGCGCTGCTCCCCACCTGCCACACCCGCGACGCGGCGGCGGGGGTTTCGGTGGCCGAGAGCGGGTTGCCGTTGACGCCGGTCACGAGGGATTGGGTGGTATTGGGCGAAATGCTCACCGTGGGCGCATTCACCACTTGCAGGCTGGCCAGAGCCGACGATACCGCGCCGTTGACCACCTGCACCCGGTAGCCGGTGCCGCTAGCCGTGCCCTGCGGCACCGCCAGCAAAATGGGCGAAGCCGTGCCGGTGGCCGTGGCCAATGGGGTAGCGAAGCTGCCACTGGCATCCGACAGCTGCACCGTGTAGGTGCCCGGCGTGCCGTTGCCGGTGAAGGCCACCGAGGTGCTACCCGCGCCCGAAGTGGTGCACACGGCTGCGGGCGTGAGCACAACGCCCGTGATGCTGGGGTTGGTGACGGTGCCGTAAACCGGTTTGTTGACCAAGCTAGCGCCCGTGCTGGTGTGCGCAATGTTGGAAGGTGAGCCGCTGGTGCCGAAGGACCCGGAAGTAGTGCCGGCCAGGCGCACGTAGACGACTGCCGACACCGAGCCGCCGCTTTGGGTGAGCACCAGCGGCGTGCCGGTGGGGTATGCGGCAAAGGTGCCGGGCGTGCCGGGGGTAGCTTCCAGCGCCAGTTCGTAGCCCGTAGGCGAAACGATGTTGATATCGGTGGTGAGGTTGCTGCCGGTTACGGTGTAGCTCTGGCTGGCCGAAGGGGTGCCGGTAAAGGCCGTGAAGCCAAGCGCCGTGTTGGACGAGAGAGTGATAATGGGCGTAGGTGCCGTGACGTTAATTCGTACCTGGTTGCTCGTAACCGGGCCGCAGGTGGCGAAAGTGGTTTTCACCACCACATAATAAGTACCAGCGGTGGCGAAATTGGGCGTAAAGGTGCTGGTCGTGATGCCGGTCGCGGTGGGGTAGCTGCCCGACGTGGTGCCGTAGAACCATTCGCGGCTGGTCGCATTGGCGGCAGGGGTTTCCGTAGCTGTAAGTTGGTTACCGTTGACGTTCGCTACGATATTTTGGTCAGCAACAGGGGCCACGGCTACGTTGTTGACCGTCACGGACTGGTCGCCCGTGCCAGTTACCCCGGTGGCGTTTACGCGAATCTTGTAGGCACTGCCACCGGCCACCGAGGACGGAATGGTAGCCACAAAGGTGCCGGTGCCGCCGCTGATGTTGGCCGTGCCGCTCAGAGCCGTGGTACCGCTACCGAAGCTGCCCGATGCGTTAGACAACAGACCTGTAATAGAACTCGGGCTCCCGGTGTACGAAAAGCTAACGGTCGTGGTACCGCCAGCGCACACAGTTGCCGGCGCAATGCCGGTGGCGTTGATGGTGGCTGAGGGAGCCGTGGCAATTAGCTTCAGATTTTTTAATCTTACCCCTGCACCGCTTGTGGCATTATTGCTAATGCGAATTTTTACGTTATTGGTGAGTGTACCCGTGAGTGCAATACTTGAGGTTGGGTAAGTCGAATTATCAGTTGGTGCTAATGTTGTGGTTACTTGGGTGTAGCTTGAGCCACCGTTATATGAAATCTCAACTTTGGCGGGGTTGCTGCCGCTGTTGAAGGTGGCGACATCAACGGAAAAAGTCGCCGTTGAATACCCACTTAAGTCGTAGGAATCTGTGGTGATAGCATCCGAAGTTGTACCAGCTTCTACAAGAAAATAAGTAGAGCGCTCTATAGCATTTGCAGTAACAGCATTGTTACCGACCCAATTTGACGGGAGAACTGTATACGCACTTGAAGTAGGGTAAACATTAAAAATTGTCGTCTGCCCCCACCCTGCCAGCGGTAACATGAGCATCAGCAGCGCCACGCCGCGGCTGACCATAGAGGTAAAAAGAGTACGAGGTGGGTGCATAAGTAACGGGTGTTAAAGGGGTTAAAAAATCACCTTTTGATGGGCGCACGGTCAGTAAAGTTAGCCCAACCGTATAGCACTTACCTCATATCAGGGATTACGAAACCGTTATCATCGGCGGTAGTGCAACCCAACAACGTGCCCGTAACCCGTGAGCGGAATTTCATAAGGGCATAATCCAGTTTAATTTTTGGCGCCTAAAAGAGCCTGCGTCTCAGCAGCCGCTTCATTGAACCGAATAATCAATGGTCGGGCTTACTTATTCGGCACGTTGCGTTTGCTGGCCGGCGAGGCACCAGCCAGCCGGGGCTGGTGGGTGGCCAAAAAATGCTGGAAATAGCGAAGGCCCGCTTGCTACGCAAGCGGGCCTTCGGGGCACATGGTGCCTGCCATTCGGTACCGGTGGCTGGTTCTGGGCGCTGCTGCCAGCAGCAGCAAACTGCTGGGTGGGTGGCCACGGCCAGAATGCTCTTCCGGGTAAGAATGGCAGGTCTTAAAATCGTACTCGGGGCCGCGGCAACCCCTATTAGCTCAAGTATTACCGCGCCGGCTCCCGAACAGTTCCCAAAGCTACCGCTACAGCTCAAACCCCAGCCGTAGTATCGCCCAACGGCCTAACTACATCAATAAAGCCTCAGAATTCCACTTTGCCCAACCAGGGTGCCACCCCGGCGGCAAACACGGCGTTGATGGCCAGCGCCCGCCGCGCGCGCCGGCTGGGGGTCTCGGCAGCCGGTGCGGCGCACAGGGCCTGAATCACGTCTTCGGTGAGGGCGCACTGGCGGTGGTGGGAGTAGCACCAGCGCTCCAGCTGGGCGCGCTCCACGCGCAGGCGGGTGGCGGCGGGGTCGAGGAGGGTGCGGCGCACGGAGCGGGCGCAGGCGGCCACGTCGCGGTGCAGATAGAGCAGGCCGGTGTGGCCGTGCTGCACCAACTCCACGGTGCCGCCGGTGGCAGCGGCCACTACGGGCACACCGGCGGCCATGGCCTCCAGGGTCACCATGCCGTAGGTTTCGTTTTCGGAGGCCAGCACAAACACGTCGATGGCCTGGTAGAACACGGCCGGGTTGGCCCGGAAGCCCCGGAAATGCACTCGCTGCTCCAGGCCGAGCTGTTTCACCAGGGCTTGCAACTGGCGCAGGTACTCGTCGCCCTCGTTGCGGGTCGGCTCGCCCATGATGACCAGGCTGGCGTCGTGGCCGAGCTGCTGGCGCAGGTGGTGCAGGGCCTGAATGACGAAATCCTGCCCTTTGCCCGCGTCAAACCGGCCCAGGATGCCCAGCAAAGGGCCTTCCAGCGGCAGGCCCAGTTCCTGCCGGGCCTCGGCGCGCGTGCGGGTGAGCGGCGCAAACTGCTCCAGGGGCAGGCCCAGCGGCACGGTGTGCAGCTGAGCGGTGTCGAAATGCGTGTGGCGGGCCACCTCGCGGGCCAGCCCCGGCAGCGGCGTCAGCCAGGCATCGACGAGCCGGAAGCGCAGCGTGTGCACCAGGCTGCGCTTGGGCCGCCCCAGCTGCATGTGCTGCTGATAGATGATGCGCAAATGCCCACCCATCAAAGTTTTAACTAGCGTGGCCAGGGCCAGGTCCTTGTTTTGCGTCACCACCAGCACGTCTACCTGCAGGCGTTCGAGCTGCTGCTTGAGCTCCCAGGCGGCTAGTGGCATGGCCGGGCCGCGGCGCACGGCCAGGGTTTCGAGGGGCACAAACCACTCCTCGGCCCAGGCAGCGAGCGGCGTGGCCGGCGGCGCGAAGAAGGTGACGCGCCAGCCGCGCTCCTGCATCCAGCCGGCAAATTTCAGGCTGTTCAGCTCCAGCCCTCCCAGGCTGCCCGAGAGGCAAAGCACGGCCAGTTGGGGCTGAATTTCCGGGGCATAGGGGTCCCGTTCGGGAATAAAATCCCCGTTGGTGTAGTAAGGTTTCATGGCTCAGAAAGACGGAGAGTGTGAAGGCAGCGCGGCGGTAGAAAGCGGGTAGGGCGAGGAGTTAGTGGGAGCGTCGGATTTCATCTGTCATCCTGAGCGCAGCGAAGGACCTTATTCCGACAGAACGCTTTGCAATCAATCAATCAATCAATCAATCAATCAATCAATCAATCAATGCGAACGTAACAAGGTCCTTCGCTGCGCTCAGGATGACAGACGAAATCCGACGCCTCTCACGTCCAGCGGCTGAGGAACTGCAGGAAGGTGTCTTTGTACTGGTCGCCGACGGGGATGGTGATGGCCCCAATCTGGACGGTGAGGCGGCGCACGGCCTCAATCTTGTCGAGCGCCACGATGAACGAGCGGTGGATGCGCATGAAGCGCCGGGTGGGTAGCTTTTCCTCCATCGCCTTGAGGCTCATGAGGCTGAGAAGGGCGCGAGGCGTGCTTTTGAGGTGCACTTTCACGTAGTCCTTCAGACCTTCCACGTAGAGAATGTCGCTCAGGGCGACGCGCACCAGTTGGTATTCGGCCTTTAGAAACAGGTACTCGTCCTCCTCAGGGCCGGTGGCGGCGGGGGCCGTGGCGTGCTGCGAGGTTAGCTCGGCGTAGGCGCGGGCCTTGCCGGCGGCGCGCAGGAATTCTTCGTAGTTGAAGGGCTTGACGAGGTAGTCGAGGGCATCGACGCGGTAGCCTTCCAGCGCGTACTGGCTGAAGGCGGTGGTGAAGATGACGCGCGGGCCGGTGGGCCCCAGCACGCGGGCCAGCTCCAGGCCGTTGAGTTCCTGCATCTGAATATCCAGGAAGGCCAAATCGACGGCGCCGGGGTGCTCGTGCAGGTACTTGAGGGCCTCCACGGCGCTGCCAAACTTGCCCACCAGCTCCAGAAACGGCGTTTTTTGAATGAAGGAAACCACCAGGCCCAGGGCCAGGGGCTCGTCGTCGACGGCAATGGTGCGGAGGGGCGGCAGGGCGGGCGTACTCATAGGGAAATGGCGTTTTCTGTCATCCTGAGCAGAGCGAAGGACCTTATAAGGTTAGAGCAAGTAATTATTGCAAGCTGTTCATCGGTAATAAGGTCCTTCGCTCTGCTCAGGATGACAGACTTGTTAGGAATACTGCAAAGCCGGCTGCGCCAAACCCACGCTGGCCTCCTGCCCTACCTGCAACGTGAGGTAAACCACAAACTCGTTGGCCGGGGTATGGTCATCCACCACCAGATGGAAGCGGCCGGGGTAGAGCAAATCGAGGCGGCGGCGGGTGTTGGCCAGGCCGATGCCGTTGGAGCCGGCCAGGTCGGTGGAGGGCAGCGAGAGGCGGCTGTTGCGCACTTCCAGCTCCACCAAATCGGCGCGGGGCTGGCGGATGGCCACGTAAATGCGGCTGGCCTCGGTGGCCGCCACGCCGTGCTTGAAGGCATTTTCGAGGAAGGGCAGCAGCAGCATGGGCGCCACGGGCACGTCGTGCACGGGTTCGGGCCGCTCGAAGGTCACCGTCACCCGGTCGTCGAGCCGCAGCTGCATAAGGGTGATGTAGTCCTGCACGAAGGCGATTTCCTGGCTGAGCAGCGTCATGCCACCGGCCGTGTCATAGAGCACGTAGCGCATCATGCGCGAGAGGCGGTGAATGGCCGTGCGCGCCTGTTCGCCGTCGAGCAGCGTGAGGGCGTAGATGTTGTTGAGGGTGTTGAAGAAGAAGTGCGGGTTAATCTGGGCCTTGAGCATCGACAGTTCAGAACTGACGCGCTGCTGCTCCAGCGTCTGGCGCAGCTGGGCATCCTTCTGCCACTTCTGCACCACCGTGATGCAGGTGCTGATACCCAGCACAAACATGGTGGTGAGCAGGCCCATGGTGTCGATGTGCGGGCCGTTGCGGCCCAGGCGGGGCCGCCCGGCCGCCGCCCGAAAGGCCTTGTCCATGAGCTCGGGCAGGTTCAGGGCCGACTCCAGCACTTTGCTAAAGCCCAGAATGGCCACCGTAGTGCCGAACAGCGCCAGAATGAACCAGCCCGTGCGGCCCGGAAACAGCAGGCGCGGCACCAGCACCTTGCCCGTGAAATAGAACGTGGCCACCCACACGCCGAACATCAGCCCCTGCTTCAGCCAGAACTGCGGCGGCATGGTGAGCCGGCCCGTGAGCGGCTGAAACAACAGAAACGTGAGTCCGAACAAGCCCCACACCAGCACGTGAATGAGCGGGGTGAGGTAGCGCCGGGGGGTGAGAACGGCCATAAACAAAGGAGAAAGCCTAACAAACATACCAGCCCCAATTCCCAAAACCCGGCCAAACCGACCGTAACCAGAATTGTATCGACGGCGGGGGGCGTTTCATCGGCCGGGAAGCGGGCGGGCGGCATGGAGCGGGACGAGAACGAAACGTCTGTCATCCTGAGTGCAGCGAAGGCCCTCATCACCCCAGCACGATGGGTAATAGCATTAATAAAGCGCAAATGTGATAAGGTCCTTCGCTGCGCTAAGGATGACAAGCGCTTCGCGCCTTTCTCATTGAGCCGAACCGCCGAACTTTGCGCCCATGATTCGCTCTTTTCTGCTACTAGTGCTGCTTTCTACCACCCACCACCCGGCCCCCGCAGCCCCGCCCCGGCCCGATTTCGACAGCTACCCCATCTACCGCGGCCCCGACCTGGGCCTGACCTGGCGCGGCCCCCAGGCCACCCTGCGCGTGTGGGCGCCCACCGCCGAGGCCCTGCACCTGCGCCTTTACGCGGCCGGCACCGGCGGCCAGCCCACCGCCACCTACGCCATGGCCAAAGCCCAGGACGGCACCTGGACCTACGCCCTGCCCGCCGGCACCGCCGGCTTCTACACCGTGCAGGCCACCATTGCGGGGGCGAAAATGGCCGAAGTGGCCGACCCGTATGCGCATGCCGTGGGCATTAATGGCCGGCGCGGGGCCGTGCTCAACCCCAGCGCCGTGAGCCCGCCCGGCTGGCCCGACGACCTGCGCCCGGCCCTCAAGCAAACCACCGATGCCGTCATCGGCGAAGTGCACGTGCGCGACCTGAGCATGCACCCGCAGTCGGGCATCAAGCGCAAGGGCAAGTACCTGGGCGTGGCCCAGCTGGGCACGCGCGGCCCCGAAGGGGTGACCACCGGCCTGGAGCACCTCGTGGAATTGGGCCTCACCCACGTGCACCTGCTGCCCACCAACGACTTCGCCAGCATCGATGAGGCTGCGCCCGCCCGCGCCAACCGTTACAACTGGGGCTACGACCCGCTCAACTATTCCGTGCCCGAAGGCTCGTACTCGACCAACGCCGCCGACCCGACCGCCCGCATCAGCGAGTTTAAGCAACTGGTGGAAAACCTGCACGGCCAGGGCCTGCGCGTGGTGCTCGACGTGGTATACAACCACACCGCCGACGCCGCCCGCAGTAATTTTGAGCAGCTGGTGCCCGGCTACTACTACCGCCACAACCCCGACGGCACCCTGAGCAACGCCACCGCCTGCGGCAACGAAGTGGCCTCGGAGCGGCCCATGGTGCGCAAGCTCATCGTAGAATCGGTGGCCTACTGGGCCCGCGAATACCACGCCGACGGCTTCCGCTTCGACCTCATGGGTGTGCTCGATATTGAAACCATGCGCGCCGTGCGCGTAGCCCTCGACCAGCAGGACCACAGCATCCTCCTGTACGGCGAGGGCTGGACCGCTGGCCCCTCGCCCCTGCCCGAAGCCCAACGCGCCGTGAAGGCGAATATGCCCAGGCTCGACCGCATTGCGGCCTTCGGCGACGAGCTGCGCGACGGCGTGAAGGGCCACTACGCCCGCCAAACCGAGCCCGGCTTTGCCAGCGGCCAGCCGGGCCTGGAGGAAAGCGTGAAATTTGGCATTGTGGGCGCCATCCAGCACCCGCAGCTCGATTACAAGAAGGTCAACTACTCGCAAACCCCGTGGGCCAGCTCGCCCGCCCAGGCCATCAACTACGTGGCCTGCCACGACGATATGGTGCTCTGGGACAAGCTGGCCGTGTCGAACCCCGGCGCTTCAGAAGCCCAGCGGCTGAAGATGGATGTGCTCAGCAACACCATTGTGTTCACCTCGCAGGGCATTCCGTTTTTGCCCGTCGGTGATGAATTTCTGCGCACCAAAGGCCGCTCCCATAACTCCTACAACCTGCCTGACAGCGTGAACCAGCTCGACTGGGCCCGCAAAGCGAAATACCGGCCGGTGTACGAGTTCTACCGCAAGCTTATTGGCCTGCGTCGGGACCACCCGGCCTTTCGCTTGTCCACCGCCGAATTGGTGCAGCAGCACCTTGATTTCCTGCCCAATACTCATCAGGGCATTATTGCCTACCAGCTGAAAAACAGCGCCGGTGGCGACGCCTGGCAAAACATCGTGGTGATTTTCAACGGCAACACCTCGGCCGACAGCGTGGCCCTGCCCCGCGGCACCTACAAAGTAGTGCTGCGGGGCGACCAAATCAACCAAGATGGCCTCGACGTGCTGGAGGTGATGAGCGGCGTGCAGGTGCCCGGCAGCTCGGCGCTCATCCTCGTGCGCATCGAATAAACACAGCTCCAGAAGCAGCTACAGCCGCTTCAGTTTCACGAGCACCACGTCGTTTTCGTTGAGCTTGATAGTCAGTCGTAGGCCCTGGGCGCTGGTTTTCAGCGGGGGGCCGGTTTCGGGCGCGTCGCGGGTCAGGGCCTGCAGGCTGGCAACCTGCTGGGGCGTGAGCTCAGCCGGCCGGCCCAGCTGCAGGTAGGCCGAATACGCGTCGTTGTGGCGGTAGCCCACGCGGTAGGTTTTGGGGGCGTAGCGGCCGGCTGGCAGGTTGCGCAGGGCCAGCGTGACGGCCGACGCGGCCGCGGCCGGGTGCTCCTGCACAAAGTAGACCTGATTGTCCTGTGTGCTCTGCCGGGGCCGCGTAAAATTCCAGAGCAGCACCTGCACGTTGCCGGCGGCATCCGTTGTGGCCCACGAAGCGGCGTCGGCGTTCTGCAGCTCCTGCGGGCCAAGCTGCTGCAAGTACTTGTAGGCGAAAAACGCCGGCTTGCGAATGCCCTGCAAATTCAGCAGCCCGAAGCCGCCGTGGAAGGGCGTAGCGGGCGGCCCAGCCTCTTCGAAAATATCCGAAAACGTCCAGTACGACATCGAAGTGGCCACCGATTCCGTTTGTTTGAGGGTGTTGAGGATGTAGGCGGCGCTTTCGAAGGAATCGTGCACGGGGTCGTGGGGCGAATACGACGTGCTCCATTCTGTCATGTGCAGCTCCACTTTGGGGAAGGCCGAGGCGCTGATTTTGGCGCGCACGGCTGCTGTGTTGCGGGCAATGCCGTTGGGGTCGCCGAGGTGCTGCATGTTCCGGCCGAACTCGTCGAGCCCGCCGCCCGTCACGCCGTAGTCGTGCGTGCTGATGAAATCGAGCGGCACCTTGTTCTGAGCACAGTAGGCCAGCGTTTCATCAATCCAGCCGGTGCCCGACGAGGCCGGCCCGCCCACCCGGTAGCTGGCCGACACACTTTTCACCGCCCGCGCCGTGGCGGCATACAGCTTGAAATAGTCGGCCTGCGTGCCCGAAAAAAAAGCCGGGTAATTCGGCTCGTTCCACACCTCGAAATACCAGGTTTCGACCTCCCGGCGCCCATAGCGCGCCTCCAAATGCCGCGTCAGGGCGGTAATCAGCGCTTCCCATTTCTCGTAAGATTTTGGCGGCGACACGTTCGCCTTCCACCAAAACACAGTTTTATCGTCGCTGCGCAGGGCCGTGGGCATAAACGACAGCTCCACAAACGGCTTCACGTGGATGCTGAGCAGGAAGTCGTAGAGCTTGTCGATGTACTGCCAGTTGTAGCGCGCGTTGCCCTTCGCGTCTTCGGTGTACACGCCCATGTCGTCGTGCAGCAGGCCGTGGAAGCGCAGGTAGCGGAAGCCGCATTCGCGCCGCGCCAGCGTCAGCTGCTGCTGCCAGTCGGCGCGCAGGCCTTCGTTGGCCCGGCCCGCGCCCACGCACAGGTTGAAAGCCTTGTTCAGCGGCCCCTTCACCTGCCGGGCATCGAGATTGATGGCGCGGCCGCCAGCCGGTGGCAGGCTTTGGCCGTGGGCCGTCAGGTGAACAAGCAGAAGCAGCAGCGCAATTTTTCTCATGTAGCGGGATAAAGCCCAGGCCGGCTGGTCAGTCCACAAAATCCATTCCCGGCATGCCGATGGGCGCGCCGGGCGGCATCACCGCCGCCGGTGGAGGCGTGAACTTGCCGGGGTCGGCCTGGAAGCGGTTGATTTCGGCGAGGCCGAACAGCAGGTTGGCTTTTTGCGCGGGTTGGGCGCGTTTCACTTCGCCTTGCATCCACTTTTGCAAACCTTCGACCTGCAGCAGGGCCTGGCCGCGCACACTGGCGGCGGCGCGGGTGTCGGCGGCCAGCTGCAGCAGGTATTTGAGGGTGAGGTTGTTTACCACGGTTTGCAGGGCGGCGGGGTAGCCGGTGTCGGGGCGAGCGCGCCAGGTGTGGGCCAGCAGTTGGTCGGCCACCGCGGCGAAACCGGGCTGTTTGCTGTCGCGGGCCTGGTATTCGAGCAGGCGGGCGGCTCGCTCGGCGTTCAGGATAGAGGCAATGGTGGGGCCGGCCGCGGCTTCAGCCGCCGCCAGCGGGTCGAAGGTGGGGCCGGTGTACCCGGTGAAAAGCTCGACGGAGCCCGGGTAGCCCACGGGCCGGGGCGGAATCTTAGCAATCAGCGCCTCGGGCAGTTGCAGCGCGGCGGGCGCAATGGTGGCCAGCAGCGCCTTCAGGGCCTGCTGCTGCACGGCCGGGGGCACCATCTGGGTGGGCGCTTGGCCGTCGTTTTTCACGGCGTGGGTGAAGTATTGACCGCCGATGGATTTGGCCACGGCCTCCACCTGGTAGCGGTGCAGCAGGTAGATGGGCACCAGCACTTCTTCCAGCGTAGCCATCGGCGCATCGGTCCGAATGGCTTTTTCCGAAAAGCCGTCGAGTACGCGCCGGCGCACGGTCATCAGCTTAGTGAGCTGGGCCACGGGGTCGGTGCCGTCGTCCCACTGGTTGGCGTCGGGGTGGGCGTAGCCGCCGATGTCGGGGATGAAGCGGAAGCCCTGCGCCAGGGTTTCCTTCATGATGTTGTCGAGCGCGGCGTTTTCGTTGGTGCCCTTCGGAAAGTCGGCGTAGCCCCACATGATGGCGCGCTTGTCCCAAGCGCCAATGCCGGTGGCGTAGGCCTCGGCCACATCAATGCGACCGTCGGGCAGCAGGTTGAAGCGCGGAAACGGGTAGTCCATCACCGAAGCCCGCTCCTTGGTGCTGGCCGTGAAATTGTGGAACAAGCCCAGCGTGTGGCCGATTTCGTGGGCCGACAACTGCCGGATGCGGGCCAGCGCCAACTGCTCCATCTGGTCCGAAACGGGTTTGCCGTCCTCGTAGGGCTGCAGCAGGCCCTCGGCAATGAGGTAGTCCTGCCGGTGCCGGTCGGCCCCCAGGCTCACCACGCCTTTAATAATCTCACCGGTGCGCGGGTCGGTGTAAGACATACCGTAGGAAAAGGCCCGCGGCGAGCCCGAGCGGTTTATCCAGTTCACCACGTTGTAGCGAATATCCATCGGGTCGGCCCCTTCCGGCAACTCCTTCACCTGAAAAGCGTTACGGTAGCCGGCCGCCTCAAAAGCCTGGTTCCACCACGCTCCGCCTTCCATCAGGGCTTTTTTGATGGTGGCCGGGGCGCCGCGGTCGATGTAGTAGACGATGGGCTGCACGGCCTCGCTCACGGCCGCCGAGGGGTCTTTCTTTTCGAGCCGGTGGCGCTCGGTGAACCGCTGTTCGAGCGGCTGGCTCATGGGCGCCGAAAAATCGAGGTAGCTGAAACTGAAAAAGCCCGAGCGCGGGTCGAATTTGCGGGGCCGGAACTTATTGTCGGGCAGTTCGATGAAGGCCTGGTGCATCTGCAGGGTCACCGCATTCGGGTCGGGCGAGAGGCCCGAACCCACTTCTCCCCCGCCGGTGAAGGTTATCATGGCCTCGAACTCCGAGTTCTTGGGGAAGTTGCGGGTGTTTTCCAGGTACACGGCCGAGCGCGACTCGTCAAGTCGGTAGCTCGCCGCCGGCCGGGCGCCCGCGCCGGGCCCCAGTAAACTCGCGCCCGGCCCCGAAAACCCGCCGCTGCCCAGCCGTTCGGCCGTGTGCTGGCTGTCGCGCACCAGAAAAGGCGTCAGGTCAATGAGTACGGTAGAACCCTCGCTGGCCACCGGCACGAAACCCCAAATCACCGACTTGGCAAAGGCGTTGTCGACGGCCCGCTGCTCATCGGCATTGCCGCTGGTGGCGCGGTAGTCGTAGTTCGGCTCCAGCAGCATCACCTTGCCGCCCACCCGCACAAACTTGGCGATGGCCGAACTGCTCTGGCCCCGCTCGATGCCGTTGCCCACGCCACTAGCCAGCGAGCTGAAGTACAAGAACTCCTCGTTCAGCCGGCCAACCTCCAGCAGGATTTTACCCGTTTTCGCGTCGTAGTAAAACGGGAAATAGCCGTCGAACTTCTGCAGGCCTTTGGTTGCTGCCGCCAGCGAAGACGCCGGCGCGGCATTAGCCGTTGGCCGTGGTGCCTGGCTAAAACCAACAGAAGGAACGGCCAGCAAGCCGGCCAACAGAAGCGTACAAGTTTTCATGTTTCCCAGGGTCAATCTATGAATTCCACAAGGTTACATGGTTTTCCCTGATAAAAGCATACTCCAGCGGCCATTAGCGACTACCTAAGCTGCCCTTGCCCGCTGCAGCAGCCGGCGCGGCGCTTTCGGGCGGGCCAAGGTAGCTGGCGGGCAACTCGCCGCGGTGCACAACCAGCTTTTCAAGCACTACGCCGGCATCGACGCGCCAGAACTTGAGCACGTGCGGGCCAGCCGCCACGGTGTGCTGCGAGGCTTTGATAATGATGTTGTCGGCCACGGCCTGCTCCCACGGCCGGTTGCCATTATCGGGTTTCAGGCCGGTGTGCAGGTTGATGATTTGCGGCGCTTCGTCGTCGAAGGAAACCGCGTAGCGCAGGCCAGTGGAGTTGGTAAAATCGAGCGTGGGCGCCAGGTAGGCGCGCACCGTCACCGGGCCGGGCTGCGTCAGGGTCACGCGGTACTCCAGGTGCGGCGATGCGCCGCCGGGCGTAGCCTGTGCCGCGGCCGTGACCGGAAACGTAGTGACGGCGCCTAGCGTGCGGCCCAAATCGGGCAGCCCCTGCCAGGTGATGCCGCCCGCATTCACGGCTTTGGTGAAATGCTCAGCTTCGATGCTCACGTAACCATTGCTTTCCAAAAAGCCGGTGCCCGCCGGGCCGGCTGGCTTCGCCGTCACTTCCGCCACCGGGAATGCCGAGGCTACCGGAGATGCCCCCGACGGTGCCGCAGCAGAAAGGGTTTGCACCTCGGGCATTTTATTGGCCTCGGGCTGCTGCCAGTAGGTGTAGCCGATGTGGGTCTGGTCCATCAGGTGGTTCCACTTGCCCCCGGCCAAGGCGTGGTAGCGTTGCGTAATTTCGGCGTCTTTCGCATACAACGCCCGGGCTTTTTCAGCCAGGGCGTTGGTATTGGCTTGGCTGTTTTTCGCGGCCTCACGGTTTTGCGCCACAGTATAATACAGCTCGTTGAGGTTGGCGCAGGCCTGCACGGGGTGCAGCACCAGCTCGTAGTAGGCGTCGCGGCTGGCGGCCGGCAGCTGCTGGTTGATGGCCTCGGCGCGGGTCAGCAGCTGGTTGTAGTCGGCCACCACGCGGGCCCACTCACCGGTGGGCAGGCTGTAGGTTTCGGGGCTCAGCAGCTCGGGCTTGCGGCGGGCGTTGTACTTGGCATATTTGGCCAGGATATCGGCAATGTCGGCAGCGTGCGCGGGGCCGAATTGCTGCGCGGCCCAGCGCCGGGTGTAGGCGGCCACGCCGGTGGCCGGAATAGCGTCGGGCTTCCAGGCGTAGTCGAGAAAGAAGCTGATGGGCAATTCCATGGGCTTGAGGTCGCCCACGTTCACAATCCAGATTTGGTTAGCGCCGTAGGCGTGCGCCAGGTGCATTTGCTCCCAGATGCGCGGCAGCGGGTTCGTGTTCAGCCACTTGTAGTTGCGCGGCCCGCCCACGTAGTCGAAGTGGTAGTAGATGCCGTAGCCGCCCCGGCGCGGCTTGTCGCCCAACTTGGGCAGCTTACGGATATTGCCCCAGTTGTCGTCGCAGAGCAGCAGGGTGATGTCGTCGGGCACACGCATCCCCTTGTCATAGTACTCCTGCACCTCCTTATAGAGGGCCCACATCTGGGGAGTCTGGTCGGCGGGCTTGTGGGTTTCTTCGGCAATGATTTGGCGCTGGTCGGCCACGATGCGCTCGAGCAGCGCGGTGTTGCTTGCGCGGCTCATGGGCTCGTCGCCGTCGCCACGCATGCCCACGGTCACGATGTTTTCGCGGGTGCCCATGCGCCGCATGCCGCCGCGCCAGAAGCGCCGCAACGTGCTATCGTTGGTTTGGTAGTTCCAGGGCGTGCCGTGGCCGAACGCCTTCCATTCCTCGTGGGCGCGGGTCAGCGGCTCGTGGTGGGAGGTGCCCATCACAATGCCGTACTCATCGGCCAACTCAGGGCTGAGCGGGTCGTCCACGTTGAACATGTTGCCCCACATGGCCGGCCACAAATAGTTGCCCTTGAGTCGCAGAATCAACTCAAATAGGTGGCTGTACATCTTCGAGTTGACGCCCCCAAACTTCTCCTTGCTCCACCCGCTCAGCGCCGGCGCCTCGTCGTTGATAAAGATGCCGCGGTACTTCACGGCCGGCTCGCCCAGCGTGTGCCGCGCGGCCGGAATCAGCAGCGTCGTCTGCGGCTTCACCGGCACGTCGGCCCACCAGTACCAGGGCGACACCCCAATCTGCTGTGAGAGGTCATAAATGCCATAAATCGTACCGCGCTTGTCGCTGCCGGCAATGACCAGGGCCCGTGCCACGCCGGGCAGCGGCCGCTCCACCACCTGCCGCAGAAAGGTTTCCCACCGACCCGTCACACCGGCCACGTTTAGCTTGCCGGCCTTCACCAAACCATCAATCAGCGGGCTTTTACCCAGCGTGCCAATGAGCACGACTTCAGCGCCCACTGGGGCACTGGTGCTGAAGCCGGGCACCTTTTTGGTCACGCGCTGCACGTCGGCCTGCAGGTCTTTGGCGGCCCGCAGCACGCCCGGCCAGTCGGCGGTGCTGGCGAAGATGGGCGCGGTTTTGCCGTTGGCAGCAAGGGTAAAATCGTCAGCGGTTTTGGTGGCGGCCCTGATTTGGGCCTGGGTTACGGAGCCGCTGAGCAACAGAAGCAAGCAAAGCACCAATTTCGTTGTTTTCATGGCTGGATGTAGAGACGCGACACTTCGCGTCTCGGCGTCAGGGCTTTCAACAAATGGTTCGTTCAACAAGGAAACGCGAAGTGTCGCGTCCCTACATCGTTCCAGCGCAACCAATTAAAACTTCACCACCTCGTAGAAAGCTTTTTTCGGCTTCTGGTTCTGGTCGAAGAGAAGCGGGTAGTTTTTGCGGCCGGCCACGGGGTAGGTGTCCAGCCAAGTGTATTTGTCGGAAATGTTCCAGAAGGTAACGCCGGTCAGCACGTTCTTGTAGTCGCGAAACACCTTGAAAAACATCTTGTACTGAGCGGCCTGCTTTTGCTCCAACTCTGGCGTGTAGGCGTCCGATTCGTCGGGGCGGCGGGCGCGGCGCTCCTTCTCCCAAGGGTAAATCGACACGTCGAGTTCAGTAATCTGGATTTTCAAACCCAGCGCCTTGTACTGGTCCAGCGCGGCGCGCAGTTCCGGCTCGGTGGGTTCCTGCAGCGACCAATGGCCCTGCAGCCCTACGGCGTCGATGGGCACCTTGGCGTCTTTCAGTTTTTTCAGCAGCTTGATTATCCGGTCGCGTTTTTCGGGCCGCTCGGTGTTGTAGTCGTTGTAGAACAGCACGGCCTTGGGGTCGGCCGCGTGGGCGTATTCGAAGGCTTTGGCAATGAAGTCCTCACCGCAGATTTTATACCACTCTGAATCGCGCAAAAACTCCTTCGGGTTGTCGGAAATGGCTTCGTTCACCACGTCCCAGGCGTAGATTTTGCCCTTGTAGCGCTTCACCACCGTCTCAATGTGGTCGTGCAGCCGCTGGAGCAGCACTTGCTTGCTCACGGTGCTGCCATCGGCGTTTTTAAACAGCCACTTGGGCGTTTGCTCGTGCCAGAGCAGGTTGTGGCCCCGCACGCGCAGGTGGTTGTCCTGCGCAAACTGCACGATTTCGTCGGCATCCTTCCAATTGTAACGGTTTTCCTCCGGATGAATGGGGCCCATCTTCATGGCATTCTCCGGCGTGATGCTGTTAAACTGCTGCTTAATCAGCTCGCCCTCGGCCCCTTTCAAGCCCTGCGGCGACACGGCCACCCCTACGGGAAAATACGCCTTATAATAGTCTTTGAGGCCCTTTTCGGCCGGCGGGCGCTGGCTAGCGGCCAGGGCCAGGCCGCCCAGCAACAAGGGCATCAGCAGAAGCTTATGTTTCATGGTTCAAAATGGTTGGGCAAGGCGGTAGCCATTGGCCTCCCACTCGGGAAGCATCTGACAATCTCATCATCAGTTAATTACTAATTTGGACAAAGTACCGGCAAGCAGGTGGAGAGGCGCTCCGGCCGCCGGACCCACTGGTCCCGGCCAACTACTTCCGGCCGGCTCACCAACGAGCCGAAAGTCCTGCCGAAGCGCCTCTGTAAAACGGCCGCCTGTTGCAGCAAGCAGCCGTTTCCACCGCCTTCAAAAATCAAAAACTTCCCCGGCCAGCCGCCTCACTGTTCCCACCATTTAGCGGCCAGCCGGTTCCGTTTTTTAAGTTAACCAAGTAAAAAGAACGTCCTACTGAGCGCAGCCGAAGCATCTCTACCGTGCGAGTAATTAATGTCATTGCAACGAAGCAGTAGAGATGCTTCGGCTGCGCTCAGCATGACGTTCTCTCATTTACAGTGAATTAGATGTACTGGTTGATAATGCTTTCCAGCCACTCCTGCTTGCCGCTGCGCGGCGTGGGCTCGCCCGATTTGTGGGCAATGGTGCGCAGGTCTTCCAGCGTGAGCTGGCCGGCGGCAAAGGCTTTGCCTTCGCCCGAATCGAAGGAGGCGTAGCGCTCCGTGCGGAACTTGCGGTAGGGCGACTTCTCCAGAATGTCGTTGGCGATGACGAGGGAGCGGGCGAAGGTGTCCATGCCCGCGATGTGGGCGATGAAAATGTCTTCCAAATCCGTGGAGTTGCGACGGGTTTTGGCGTCGAAGTTGATGCCGCCGTGCTTGAAGCCGCCGTGCTCCAGGATGATGAGCATGCTCTCGGTCAGCTCGTTGAGGTTGTTGGGGAACTGGTCGGTGTCCCAGCCGTTCTGGTAGTCGCCGCGGTTGGCGTCCATGCTGCCCAGCATGTTGGCGTCGGCCGCCACCTGCAGCTCGTGCTGGAAGGTGTGGCCGGCCAGGGTGGCGTGGTTCACCTCCAGGTTCAGCATGAAGTCGTTTTCCAGGCCGTGCTCCTTGAGGAAGCCGATGACGGTGGCCGCGTCGAAGTCGTACTGGTGCTTGGTGGGCTCGGCGGGCTTGGGCTCGATGAAGAACTTGCCGGTGAAGCCCTGCTGGCGGGCGTAGTCGCGGGCCATGGTCAGGAAGCGGGCCATGTGGGCCTGCTCGCGCTTCATGTCGGTGTTCAGCAGGGTCATGTAGCCCTCGCGACCGCCCCAGAACACATAGTTCTCACCGCCGAGCGCAATGGTCGCGTCGATGGCATTTTTCACCTGCGTGGCGGCGTGGGCCACCACCTGAAAGTCGGGGTTGGTGCTGGCGCCGTTCATGTAGCGCGGGTTCGAAAACACGTTGGCCGTGCCCCAGAGCAGCTTCACGCCGGTTTCCTGCTGGTGCTGCTTCACGTAGTCGACGACGGTGGCGAGGTTGCGCTCGTACTCGGCCAGCGACGCGCCTTCGTCCACCAAATCAATGTCATGGAAGCAGTAGTAGGGCGTGCCGAGCTTGGTGAAGAACTCAAACGCGGCATCGGCCTTGTCCTTGGCGCGGCCCACGATTTCGTGGTGCGAATCCCAGGCAAACTGCTTGGTGCCGGGGCCGAATGGGTCGCCGCCGGTGCCGGTGAAGGTGTGCCAGTACGACACGGCGAAGCGCAAATGCTCCTTCATGGTCTTGCCGGCCACCACGCGGTTTTCGTCGTACCATTTAAAGGAAAGCGGGTTATCCGACTCGCGGCCTTCGAAACGAATGGGCGCGATGCCCGTGAAGAATTCGGTTTTAGAAAGGGTGTTGCTAGACATGAGCTAGGGAAATTGGTTGGGGGATAATCGGGGATAATGCGTCTTGCCAGCGGCTGTATGCCGCCTGATATTGTTCGCGGAGTGCGTCCGTCGGCTCCACGGTGAGCATGCGTTCGAGGCCACCAAAGGCTTCGGCCGGGCTGGCGTACACACCGGCGCCGATGCCCGCGCCGCGCGCCGCGCCCTGGGCCGCGTCGGTGTTGTAGAGCTCCAGTTCCACGTTGCCGCTGTTCACGAAAGCCTCGCGGAACACGGGGCTCAGGAACATGTTGGCGTTGCCGGCCCGCACCTGGCGCACCTGCACGCCGCTGGCCCGCATGATGTCCATGCCGTAGTTCAGGGCAAACACAATGCCCTCCTGGGCGGCGCGCAGCACGTGGCTTTGGTGGTGAATGTTGAAGTTGAGGCCGCGCAATTCGGCGTCGGCCGGGCGGTTTTCGAGGATGCGCTCCACGCCGTTGCCAAAGGGCAGAAACACCAGGCCCTCCGCTCCTACCGGCGCCTGGGCGGCCAGCCGGTTCATCTGGTCGTAGGGCAGCTCACCCACGATTTTGCGCAGCCAGCTGTTCAAGATGCCGGTGCCGTTGAGACACATCAGCACGCCGTTGCGGGGCCGGGCGGGCGTGCTGTTCACGTGCACGAAGGAGTTCACCCGCGAGCGAGGGTCGGGCGTGTTGGTTTCGTTGATGCCATACACCACGCCGCTGGTGCCGCCCGTGGCCGCCACCTCGCCCGGGTGCAGCACGTTGAGGGAGAAGGCGTTGTTGGGCTGGTCGCCAGCCCGGTAGCTGATGGGCGTGCCGGCCGTGAGGCCCAGCTCCGCCGCCGCCTCAGCGCTCAGGTGGCCCTGCACCGAGAAAGTGTCCACCACCTCGGGCAGCAAATCGGCGCTGATGCCGTAGTAGTCCAGCAGTTCCTGGGCAATGGCCTGGCGCTTGAAATTCCAGAATACGCCCTCCGACAAGCCGGAAACGGTGGTTTGCAGCTGGCCGCTCAGCTTGAAGGCGATGTAGTCGCCGGGCAGCTGAATCTTGTGAATCTGCGCATAAATCTCGGGCTCATTCTCGCGCACCCACTTCAGCTTGGAAGCCGTGAAATTCCCCGGCGAGTTCAGGAAATTTTCCAGGCAATATTCTTCACCCAGTTCCGCAAAAGCCTGATTGCCATACTCCACAGCCCGGCTGTCGCACCAGATGATAGCCGGGCGCAGCACCTTGCCAGCCTTGTCAATCAGCACCAGCCCGTGCATCTGGTAGGTGATGCCGATGCCGGCCACCAGCGAGGTATCGAAGCCGTATTCGGCTTTCAGCTCGGCGGTGGCATTCACACACTCCTGCCACCAACGCTCGGGGCGCTGTTCGGCCCAGTTGGGTTGGGCCACGGTGATTTCCATCTCCTTTTTGGGAGACGTGGCAGCGGCCACGCACCGGCCGGTATTGATATCCAACAGGGAGGCTTTTATCGAAGAGCTACCGATGTCGTAGCCAAGGAGGTATTTCATAAATAAAGAAGTTTACTTGACCGTAAGCACGGCTTTAGCCGCCGGGCTGGCGCCCAGGGCCACGCTGCGGGCGCCGGGCAGCGCGCCACTCACCCACACCGTGACGGGCCCGGCCGCCGCCACCGACTGTCCCTGGGCATTCACCAGCGCCAGCTGTTCCGGCGTGAGCGTGAAATTAACGGTGGTGCTGGCACCGGGGGCCAATTTCACGCGCTGGAAGCCTTTTAGTGCATACAGTGGCGTTTGGGCGCCCTTGGCCGGGGCATGCGTCACGTAGAGCTGCACCACTTCTTCGCCCTCCACTTTTCCGGTGTTGGTGACGGTAGCGGTTACGTTGACCGGCTTGTTTTTGGCCACTTTGCTGGTGGCCAATTTCAGGTTGGAATAGGTGAATTTGGCGTAGCTCAGGCCGTAGCCGAAGGGGTACATGGGCTCGGCGCTCATGTAGCGGTAGGTGCGGCCGGCCATGTGGTAGTCCTCATAGGCCGGCAGTTGGTCCAATGATTTGGGGAAGGTGATGGGCAGCTTGCCGGAGGGCGAGACTTTGCCAAACACCACGTCGGCCACGGCGTTGCCGCCTTCTTCGCCGGGGTACCAGGCCAGCACCACGGCGTCGCAGAGCTCGTGCACCTCGGCCAGGTTCATGGGCGAGCCGCCGGTGATGATGGCCACAATGGGCTTGTCGTTTTTTTCGCGCAGCTTTTTTAGGAAGTCAATCTGGTTTTTGGGCAGGTTGTAGTCGAGCCGGTCGCCGAAGGTGGGCGAGGCAATGGATTCGCCCTCCTCCCCTTCCAGTAGCCCGGTGATGCCCAGCACCACAAACGTGGCGTCGGACGCGCGCGAGCTGCTGCTCACCCAGTCGATGCCGTTGGCGTTGGGCCGGTCCAGCAGGGCGCCCTGGCGGTACTGCACCTGGCTGCCGGGCTGCACGCCGCCCACAATGCCTTCGAGGAAAGTTTTCATTTCCGGGTTCACGCCGTAGTAGTTGCCCAGCAGGGCGTCGAGATTGGTGGCGTTGGGGCCGCACACAAAGTACTTCGGCAGGTTGTTGCGCAGGGGTAGCACGCCGTTATTTTTCAGCAGTACAATGGACTTCTGGGCCGCCTCCCGGGCCAGGGCGCGGTGCGCGGCGCTGTTGATGACTTCGGGCCCGAGCTTGTCGTAGGGGCTGCTGCCCTGGGGGTCGAGCAGGCCCAGTTTGAACTTGGTGCGCAGCAGAATGGCCAGCGAGCTGTCCATCTTGGCCTCGGTAGTGAGGCCCAGCTTCACGGCTTCGGGCAAAGAGGGATACACGCTGCCGCAGTTCAGGTTTACGCCGCGCTCCAGGGCCAGAGCGGCGGCTTCGGCGGGTGTTTTCACCACCTTGTGGCCCTGGTAGAAATCGACCAGCGCCCAGCAGTCGCTCACCACGTGGCCCCGGAAGGCCCATTGCTTGCGCAGCACATCTTGTAGCAGGTACTGATTGCCGCAGCAGGGCTCGCCGCTGGTGCGGTTGTAGGCGCACATCACGGCCTCCACCCTGGCATTCACCAGCTGATGAAACGCCGGCAGGTAGGTTTCCCACAAGTCCTGGGGCGTGGGCTCGGCGTTGAATTCGTGGCGCAGGCGCTCGGGACCGCTGTGCACGGCGTAGTGCTTGGCGCAGGCGGCGGTTTTGAGGTGACGGGGGTCATCGCCCTGCAGGCCTTGCACGAAGGCCACGCCCATGCGGCCGGTCAGGGTTGGGTCTTCGCCGTAGGTTTCCTGGCCCCGGCCCCAGCGCGGGTCGCGGAAGATGTTGATGTTGGGCGTCCAGAACGTGAGGCCGCTGTACTGCATGCGGTAGCCCTTGGCCACGGTCACGTTGAAGGAGGCGCGAGCTTCGTCGGAAATGGCGGTGGCCACGCGCCGGGCCAGGTCGTCGTCGAACGTGGCGCCCAGCCCGATGGCCTGCGGGAATACCGTGGCCGCCCCGGCGCGGCCCACGCCGTGCAGGGCCTCGTTCCACCAGTTGTAGGCGGGGATGTTCAACCGCTCAATGGCTTTGCTGTTGTACATCATCTGGTCAGCCTTTTCCTCGATGGTCAGCTTCGAAATGAGGTCGTTGACGCGGGCGTTGAGGGGTTTTGTGGGGTCGAGGAACAGAGCCGTAGGAGTTGCCGTTTGCGCATGAGCCGCTACCTGCAACCCAAGCAGAAGGCCAGCACTCAGCAAGCTTTTATTGCGAAATGGAGCAGCTAAAAAATTCATAATAAGCGGGCTGAATTGTAGCTCTAGAGGCGACCGGTAACCTGCGACAGCGCCGGCTCCGTTGTAAAAGGGGAAGCCGGCAATCCTTCCCTGTTATAGAGATTCGCGCCTTCGGGGTTGTCGGCCCAGGCGTAGCGCACCACGGCGGGGCGGGCCACCTGGTCATTCCACACCACCACTTTGGTGCCTTCAATCCGGGCCTGGGCCCACACGAATTTCTTGTCCGGCCCGGCGATGGCAAAGCCCTTCAACTCGCCCCCACCCTTTGCCACTAAGCCTCCGCCGATGCTGCTGAAGCTCAGCGTCACTTTGTTGCCGGCCACTTGCATGGCCTGGTAGAGCGGGCCAGACGAGACCACCTTGCTGTCGCCGTAGGCCACTTTTTGGGCGGCCAGGGCCAGGCGGTGGCCGGGCGTTTGCTTGTCGAGCGGGTGAATGTCGTTCCACTCGCCGGCGTCTATCAGCACGGCCATGCCGGTGTGCGGCAGGGCCAGCCCGCGCCGCTGCACGTCACGCACCTCGGCCCAGCCGCTTTCCGCGGGCTCCTTGCGTACGGCCATGAAGTTGGGCAGCTGGGCGTAGAGGAATGGCAGGTTGGGCTGCTTGAACTGCTGGCGCCAGTCGAGTATCATACCATTAAACAGCGCCTGATAGTCGCCCGTCCGGCCGGCGTTGCTCTCGCCCTGGTACCACAGCACGCCCTTAATGGCGTAAGGCAGCACCGGCGCAATCATGCCATTAAACAAGCCGCCGGGCTGGTACTGAAACGTGGTGCTGCCCGGCGTGGGGGGCAGGGTGGCGCCCAACTGGTACTGCCAGGGCCCGCGCAGGTCCAGCGTCTGGCCGCCGGCGGTGAGTTCGTATTTTTTGTCCTTCGTGAAGCCGCCGCGCCCGCCGTTGCTGATGAGGCGCACCGTAATGACGTTCCGGCCCGGCTTCAGCACATCGGGCCCGAAGTCGTACTTGCGGGGCGGGTACTGGTAACCCGTAGTGCCCACCAAACGGCCATTGATGTAGGTTGAGTCGGCATCGACCAGCGTGCCCAGTTCCAGGCGGGCGGGCTTGCCCGTCATGCCGGCCGGCACTTCTACTTCCTTGCGAAACCACACCACGCCGTTCACCGGGCCCAGCTCCCCATCGGCCCAGTAACCGGGTACCGACATGGTTTTCCAGCCGGTGGCGGCGTAGGTGGGCGCGTACCAAGGCGTCTGGCCCGAGGCCTCGCCCTGGTCGGCCTGGTGCAGCTGGCGATACCAATTGCCGATGGCGGCCTGCTCCTTCTGCTTGATGCCGGCCACGGCGGCGCTGTCGCGGTAGGGCGCCGCCTGCTGCTCGTATTTCGGAAACTGCTTCAGCGCGTCGGTGCTCAGCCAGGCCTCGGCCGGCGAGCCGCCCACGGCGTCCTTGATGATGCCCACCGGCACCTGGTATTTGGCATTGATTTCCTTCGCGAAGAAGTAGGCCACGCCCGAGAATTTCAGCACGGTTTGCGGGTCGGCAGCTATCCACTTGCCGCCGGTCAGGTCGGCTTTGGGGGTAGTGAAGGCGTAGCTCATGGGCACTTCGTACTGCCGGATGTGCGGGTTGGCGGCCTGAGCGATGACGTCGGGGTATTTGTCGCGCAGGCGGCTCATGGGCGTTTCCATGTTCGACTGGCCCGAGCACAGCCACACGTCGCCCACCAGAATGTCCTTCACTGTGAGCTGGTTGCTGGCTTTGATGCTCATCTCAAACGGCCCGCCTAGTTTCAAATGCGGCAACTGCACACGCCACTGGCCGTCGGGGCCGGTGGTGGCGCGGTAGGTTTTGCCCAAGAAGCTCACCGCTACGGCCTCGCCCGGCCGGGCCCAGCCCCACACGCGCACGTCGGCGTCGCGCTGCAGCACCATGCCGTCGCTCACCAGGCGCGGCAGGCGCACCTGGGCAGCGGCTTCGGCCGGCGCCAACAAGCTGCAGCCCACCAGCAAGCCGCCAAGGCTGGCCAGCCGACGGCCCGGGCAGGGCGCAACAAGGGAGAGGAAGCGGGTCATGCGGCAGCGGTCAGGTTAATAAGTGTAAAGTTTGACGTGCTGGATGCTGTACTCGTCGCCAGGCACGCGCACGTGGCGGCCCTGGTGGTCCTGGTCGCCGTTCAGGCGGCGGCCGGGCACCCACTTTCCGCCTTCAAAAATGCCTTCGTCCACGCTCAGGTAGCCGGCGCGCTTGCCCGCGGCCGTGGGCTCGGCGGTGAGGACGAGGCCGGTGCCCACTACGTAGAACTCGTCGGACGCCACGGCCACCACCAAGCCGCCCCCGGGCGTCCAATCGGGTTTTTTCGCGCCCAATGACCAGCCCAGCGTGTACTCGTGCCGGGCCGTGAAGCGGTAGTCGCCCAGGGTGAAGACGCTGGCCGCCGAGTCCTTCTGCAGCAGGAAACCCTGCACCTGGCCTTTCGGCTGGTACCGGCCCAGCAGCGGGCTCATTTGCTGCAGCAGCTCGTAGGCTTTGCCGATGGGCGCGCCCTTCAGCGTGTCGCTGCCCTCGATGGCGAAGGGCGAAAAGGACAGGCAGTTGTAGTGCCCGAAGGCGTAAAACGCCTTGGCCGCCACGCCGTCCTCAAAACGGATTTCGGGGATAAACAAGGGGTTGCCGCCGCGGGTGTAGAGGTCGCACCAGTGCTTAAAGTCCGGGTTGTAGAAGTCGGGCGCCAGGATGTCGATGGCCGGCGACGCGGCCAGCCACACGTCCATGACGTGCGGCAGCGGCCCGGCGCTGGGGTAGCGGCCCGGCAGCCAGCCCGGCCGGTTGAGGGCGGCGTTGACGTACATGGGCAGCGGGTAGGCGGCTTTGCCGGCGGCGGCGATGGCGTTGGTGTAGGCGGCAAAGTGCCAGGCCATAAAAATCTCGTCGGTGGCCAGGCCTTTGCCGAAAATTTCCTCCCAGGTGCCCTTGGTTTTGGCGCCCTGGCGCTGCCAGATGGCCGCAAACTCGGGCTTCAGGTTCTTCTTTTCGCGCTGCAAGTATGTGAGCAGCGGGGCCGGCACGGGCTGTTTGAAGGCTGCGTTGGCGCGGGCGTCGTAGCTGCGGGCGGTGGGCAGCATGCCGATTTCATTCTCGACCTGCACCGTGATGACGGTGTGCTGCTGCCCATCGGCGGCCCGCAGGTGCTGCAGAAGCTGCACGAAGGCTTTTTTATCGGCCTCCAGGTTGCGGGGCTCGAAGGGCGTCATGATTTCCTGCGGCACGCCCTTGTCGTCTTCCACGCGGGGGAAGCGCTTGAGGTCGGTTTTCACCCAGGCCGGGGCGTAGCACGACATGCTGTTTTTCCAGCTGCCGAACCAGAGCAGCACCAGTTTTAGCTGGTGCCGGCGGGCGTCGCGCAGCAGGTCATCCACTAACGTAAAATCAAACTTGCCTTCCTGCGGCTCCAGCAGCTCCCAATACACCGGCGCAATCACCGTGTTCAGGTGCAGCGCCTTGAGTTTCGGCCACACGGGCTGCATGTACGCCGTGCTGGAGGCAGCGGAATTACCCAGCTCGCCGCCCAGTACGAAGTAAGGCTTTCCGTCGACCAATAATTGGGTGCTCGGGCCGGTTTTCACCAGCCGCGGCAGGCTGCCATCCACGGGCTGCGCCCGGGCCCCAAAGGCCAGTGCCAACAGCAGAAAAAGCAGGAAAAGTTTGGGTTGCAAAGAAATGACAGTGAGGAGTATTCGGAAATAAATTAAGAACGTCAGGCTGAGCGTAGTCGAAGCATTTGGCTTGCCACTACTCTCCAGAATCGTTTTCACGATTGAGTTACTACCACACGCGAGATGCTTCGGCTACGCTCAGCATGACGTTCTTCTATTCGCTAATTGACCGCTGACAATTAGTACCCCGGGTTTTGGGTGATTTTGCCGCTGGTGCGGTCAATCTCCGTCTGCGGAATGGGCCGCAGCACGTGGTAGTCGCGGATATTGGTCGCGGCATTCGACCCGTAGTTGCCGCCCGACGTGAAGCCGGTGCCGGATGCGCGGGTCACCAGCGCGGGCGAGTAGGCCGTGTTGCGCACGCGCACCAGCAGCTGGTTGGTGCGCTTCAGGTCGTACCAGCGGGTAAACTCGCCGCACAGCTCGCGGGCGCGCTCGTCCAGAATGAAGTTGAGGTTGACCTGGGCGCTGGTGATTTCCATCTGGGTGGTGCGGCCCGTGGCGGCGGCCCGGCGGCGCACCACGTTGATGTAGTCGCGGGCCTGGTTCACGTTGCCCAGGTAGAAGTAGGCCTCGGCGGCCACCAGATAGGTTTCGGCCAGGCGGTACACGATGTTGGGACGGGTCGAGAAACCGTTCACCGAGGTGCGGGCCCGCGAGTCGAACTTGTTCATCGTGGGGAAGTACTCCGTGGTGTACTGGTTGGGCTGAATCACCACGTACGACCCGCCCGGGCGGGCGGCAATCTGGGCCAGGCGGCCGGCCGAGAGCTGGCGGCCGGGGTACCAGGCAGCGGTGTCGCCGTTGACGGCCGTGGTGCGGCCGGCGTTGGCGCCGGGCGAGTTCACGCGGTACACCGTCGTGAACCACTTGTTGTAGCGGGTGTCGGTGGTGCGCAGGCTGGCGCCCGATTCCAGCGGGTTGCCGCTGGCATCGTTCAGAATATAAGCATTTTCGAGGAAGTACGTGGGCACGTGGCGGGCGAAGGGCCGGCCGTTGTTCACGTCGCGGGCCATGTTGGGCAGCTTGTCGTAGCGGCTGCGGTACTGGAAGCCCAGCACGTTCTCACCGCCGAAGGTGAAGCCGTCGATGCGGTTGAAGGTGGCGTCGCCGCTGAACTGCGCGTTCATGATGACTTCCTTGCCGTTCTCGTTGCCTTCTTCGAAGATTTTAGCCGGGTCGGTTTCCAGGGCCAGGCCGTAGCGGGTCTGGTTGTCGATGAGCTCCTTGGCGAACTGCGCGGCCAGGGTGTAGTCGGCGGTGGCGCCCGCCGGGATGGCCGTGGCGCGGGTCAGGTACACTTTCGAGAGCAGGTGCAAGGCCGTAGCGCGCGTCACGCGGCCGGGCTGTGCCGGCTTATCGGCAATAGTCGCTAGTGACTCATTCAGGTCCTTGATAATCTGGGTGTAAATGTCGGCCATGGGTGCCCGCACGATGTCCTTGGTGGGCGAATCCACGAAGTTGAGCATGAGGGGCACATCGCCGAAGTCCTGCACCAGCACGAAGTAATACTGGGCCCGCAGCAGCTTGGCTTCGGCCAGCAGCTGCGTGAGGCGGGCCGGGGCCATGCCCGTGGCGGCCGGGCCGTACTTCAGCACACCGTTGGCGTTGTTAATCTGCTGGTAACACACGGTCCAGATGAAGGAGTGCGACCCGTCGTTGATGGGCGTCAGGGCCGTGTTGTCGTAGTCGCTCAGGCCACTGCTGGCCGAGATACCGGTCGTCCACAGGTCGGTGCCGGCCTCGGTGGTGAAGGTGCCCGAGTCGTTGCCGTAAATCTGGCGCAGGCCCGAATACACGCCGGTCACGCCGGCCTCCACGCCCTGCGGCGTTTGCAGGAAAGCCGGCGTGAGCACCGACTGTGGGGTTTCGTCCAGGAAGTCTTTGTTGCAGCTCGTGGCCGACAGCAGCACGGCCGTGCTCAGCGTAGCTATTACTATTTTTTTCATATCAAAAGAGCGCGGGGCGCTGGAAAGTTGAAGGGGTGGGAATTGGTTGTCAGTTGTTCGTTGTCAGTTGTTTGTTTTGGTTATCTGTCGAAGTCAAGAAACTGACTAACAACCGACAACCAACAACTGACAACTACCTTAAAAGCCCAGGTTGACGCCCACGATGAAGGAGCGCGTGACGGGGTAGTTGCTGCCGCCCTGGAAGCCGATGTTGGCCGCGGCCGTGCCGTTGGTGGTGTCGAAGCGCGACGAGTACGACAGGGCATCGGGGTCGATGGCCTTGTTGCGCTGGAAGTACTTGTCGGCCGCCCAGATGTAGGGGTTCTGCACCTGCACGTAGATGCGGGCCGAGCTCATGAAGGCCGACTTGGCCCAGGCCGCCGGAATGGTGTAGCCCAGGTCGATGCTGCGCACCTTGATGAAGGTGCCGCTGTGGTAGCCCAGCGTCGAGCCGTAGGTGGGCCACTCGTTGGGGCGGGTGCTCTGGTCGGGCTGCGGGTACTCGTTGGTGGGGTTGGTGGGCGTCCAGTAGTCGAAGTTCAGCTGGTTGCGGCGGCCGGTGTTGGTGGCGTAGTAGCTGGGGCCGAAGGAGTACGGGTCGACCACGGTAGCGCCCACGCGGGTCAGGGCCACAATGGCCATGTCGAAGCCCTTGAAGCGGAAGCGGTTGGTGAGGCCGGCCTCGAACTTGGGCTGGCGCGAGCCCACCACCACCCGGTCGTTGGCGTCAATCTTGCCGTCGTTGTTCACGTCTTCCACGTGAATCTGGCCGGGCTTCGAGCCGTACTTGCGGGCCAGGTCGGCCTCCGAAGTCTGCCAGATGCCCAGCTTGCGGTAGTCGTAAATCACGTACAGCGGCTGGCCAATGAAGCGCTGGTTGCCAATGTCGTCGCGCACGGTGCCGTCGGCGTTGTACAGGTTCAGGTCGAGCACCCGCTCGCGGTTCACGGTGAAGTTCCAGTCGGTGCTCCACTCGAAGCCGCCGGGGTTGGCCGAGCGCACGTTGGCCGTGGTGAGCGAAATCTCAACGCCGCGGTTCTGGGTCTGGCCCGCGTTGCGCACAAAGGAGCCGTAGCCGCTGGCCGTGGGCAGGGCGTCGGGCAGCAGCAGGTCGCTGGTGCGCTGCTGGTACACTTCCACGCTGCCGGTCAGGCGGTTGTCGAAGAAGCCAAAGTCCAGGCCCGCGTTGGCGGTGGTGGTGTATTCCCAGCCCAGGTTGGGGTTCGGGATGTTGCCCGGCACCACGCCCACGGCGCCCGTGCTGCCGTAGTTGTAGGCGCCCTGGCCGATGCCGGTGAGCAGCAGGCCCTGGGTCTGGTAGGGGTTGATGGCGGTGCTGCCCACGCGGCCCAGGCTGGCCCGCAGCTTCAGCACGCTCAGCCAGGGCTGGCCTTTGAGGAAGTTCTCGTTGGCAATGTTCCAGGCCACGGCGGCCGAGGGAAACTGCTTGTACTTATTGCCCGGCGCCAGGCGCGACGAGCCGTCGATGCGCGTGGTGAGCGTGAGCGAGTAGCGGTTATCAAACGAGTAGTTGATGCGGGCCATGTACGACTCCAGCGCCCAGTCGATGGGCTGCCGGTTCGTGTTGTTGACGCCGGTGGGCGTGCCGGCGCCCAGGTTGGTGTTGAGCTGGTAGTTGGCCAGCGTGTTTTGCACCGCGCCGCTGAAACCATCGTTGTGGAAGGTCTGCCGGCTGTAGAGGGCCGTCACGTTCAAATCGTGCTTCTCGGCGATGGTGCGGTTATACGTCAGAATATTCTCAGCCAACAGGTTGTAGGCAATCGACGAGCCGCTGGCGGCCGAGTTCACGCCGCCGCCCTGCTGCGGGGTGATGGAGCCGTAGAAGCTGTCGTCGGCCTGGGTGCGGCCGTCGAGGCCTACGTTGAGGCGGTAGTCCAGCCCTTTCAGGATGTTCACCTGCCCGTAGAGGCTGTTGAAGCTGCGCAAGCGGCGGCGGCGGTCCAGGTGGGCGTCTTTCACGTAC
The DNA here is from genome assembly GCF_030580955.1 of Hymenobacter convexus. GTDB lineage: Bacteria > Bacteroidota > Bacteroidia > Cytophagales > Hymenobacteraceae > Hymenobacter. The sequence continues at coordinate 69,171 of NZ_JAUQON010000003.1, forward strand.
AGCGTCAGCGGGTTCGAGCCGGCGTTGTCGCCGTTGGGGTAAAGCACCAGCTGGCCATCGGGCCCGTAGGCCGAAGCCAGGGGGCTGGTGGTGATAATCTGGTTGAGCACGTTCACGTTCGGGTCTTTCTCGTCGGTGAAGGTGTTCAAGCTATTCACCCCCACTTTCACCCGGCCGCCGATTTTCTGGTCGAGCGTGCCGCGCACCGAGTAGCGCTCGAAGCGCTGCACCGGCACAATGCCCGTTTCGTCGTAGTAGCCCAGCGAGGCCGAGTACTGCGTCTGGTCGGTGCCGCCGCTCACGCCCAGCGAGTGGTTCTGGATGTGGCCCTTCTGCAGCAACAGGCTCTGGTAGTCGGTGGTGTTGCCGGCGGCGTAGTTGGCCCGCTCGTCGGTGGTCAGGAACGTGGCCGAGTTGGGGTCGTAAGTGCCGGTGGCCGAGGCCGCCCGGTAGGCTTCGAGCTTGTAGTTATAGTACTGCTGGCCGTTCTGAATGTCGAACTTGCCGTAGGCCTGCTTCATGCCGTAGTAGCCGCTGTAGGTGGCGCGGGCAGCGCCGGCCTTGCCCCGGCGGGTGGTGATGAGGATAACGCCGTTGGCGCCGCGGGCCCCGTAAATGGCCGTCGAGGACGCATCCTTGAGCACTTCCACCGACGTCAGGTCGTCGGGGTTGAGGTCGTTGAGGCTGCCGTCGTAGGGCACGCCGTCCACCACCAGCAGCGGGTCGTTCGAGCCCGAAAGCGAGCGGTTGCCCCGGATGCGGATGGTGGGCGCCTGGCCCGGCGAGGTGCCGTTGCTCGAAATGGTGATGCCCGCCGCGCGGCCCTGCAGGGCCTGGCCCACGTTGGCCACCGGCACGTCGCGCAGCGCCTGCTCATCCACCGACGAGATGGCGCCCGTCACCTGACTTTTCTTCTGCGTGCCGTAGCCCACCACCTGCACCTCGTTCAGGGCCTGGGCCTCGGTGGTCAGGCGGGCATTCACACTGCCCGAGGCGCCAATGGCCACCTCTTTCTTCTCATAACCAATCGAGCTGATAACCAGCGTGCTGCTGCCCTCCGGCACGGTCAGCGAGTACTCGCCCGAGGCGTTGGTGGTGGCCCCAATGGTGGTGCCTTTCACGATAACCGTTACGCCCGGCAAGCCCTCGCCGGTGTCCGACGTGATGGTGCCCGACACCGTGCGCCCGGCCTGCGCCCAGGCCGCCGACGGCAGCAGACTGCCCAGAAGCAAAACTGCCCCCAGGGTTGGCGCCCAGGGCCGCAACGGCCGAGGCGCAATGACAGATAAAGGTGCTCGCATGATGATGAGTGGGTTTTTGTGTGGTGGGTTATTAGTAGTTGTTCGTTGTCAGTTGTCAGTTGCTACTTATTGCGTGTCAGCGCCAATGATTTTCCGGTATTCTTGATTTTAAGAAACTGATTACCACATATCTAACAACTGACAACAAGCAACTGACAACTAGAATCAGAAGCCGATGGAGTTGCCGCCGTCCACGGGCAGCGAGGCGCCGGTGATGTAGCGGGCCGCATCGGAAGCCAGGAAAACGGCCGCGTTGCCGATGTCTTCGGGCTGGCCAAACTTGCCCATGGGCGTGCGGCGCATGGCCCGGTCGCGGCGGTCGGGGTCGGAGTTCATGGCGGTGCGGCTCATGGCCGTTTCGATGAAGCCCGGCGCAATGGCATTCACCCGCACGCCGTGGCCCGAAAACTCCGAGGCCAGCACCTTCACCATGCCCTCCACCGCCGATTTGGAGGCCGCGTAGGCCACCACGCGGTCGATGCCGTAGTAGGCGGCCATCGACGAAATCATCAGGATGCAGCCCTTGCCGCGGGCCACCATGCGGCTGGCGCAGGCGCGGGTGAGGGCAAAAACCGAGTGCAGGTTGGTGTGCAGAATGCGGTTAAAATCCTCGTCCGTCACTTCCAGGGCGGGCTTTTTGAGGTTGATGCCGGCGTTGTTCACCAGAATATCGAGCGGGCCGTGAGTGGCTTCCACTTCGGCCACCATGGCGTCGATGGCGCACAAGTCGGTCACGTCGTTCACCACGTACTGCACCGCCTCGCCGATGGACTCGGCCGCCTCGCGCAGCACCGCCTCGCGCCGCCCCGTGATGACCACCGTGGCCCCGGCCTCAGCCATGCAGCGCGCAATGGCCAGCCCGATGCCCGTGCCCCCGCCGGTTATCAGCGCCAGCTTGCCATCAAGCGAAAAAACATCGGCGTGCCGCTGCTGGGCCTGCGTGACGACAGCTTCGGTGTGGCCCTTGTGGCCGTTGGAGGAGGATAAATTTTTCATGTCAATGTCAGTTTTTCAGCGCTGAATTTTACTTGAGCTGGTAGAGGTCAACCAGCGTTTTGACTTCGGCTAAAGTGCGCGCAGGAGGCGCAAAAGGTGCCGGAATCGGCTGTTTGGAATAAGTCTGGAAGTAGAGCACGCAGGCATCGCGCCACCACAGGGCTTCGCGCCGCTGAATGGCCAGCCGGGCCGTCACATCGGCAAACAGGGCCGCATCCACGGCCGGCCGCACGCTGGCCCAGCGCTGCTGCATCCACGTCACGGAGTCGGCGCCGGTGTAGTAGCGCGTCGCCAGCTCGTTCCAGAGGGTGCGGCCGGTGGGCAGCGGCTGCTGCCAGCCCACGTGGTGGAACCAGAGCAGGTAGTTGAGCGGGCAGGTTTTGGCATTGCCCCACGCCTGCTGCACGCCCGGCGAATACAAAGCCAGCGCGTTGGAGCCCGTGGCGGTGCGGTTGAAGCCCAGGCCGGCGGAGTCGGCCTTGTGGTAGTACACGGCCGTCCAGTCGGGCCGGCCGGCCTGGGCCAGCCAGGGCTCGGGGCCGTAGTGAATGTTCTGGCCCATGATGTGATGCAGGCCCAGCGGCGTGGTGTAGCGCACGTAAATGTCGCGCGACTTCTCCATCACGTCCACGATGGTGGCCACGGACTGGGGCTCGCGGGTCAGCGTCATCTTGGTCCACTCGGTGGCAATGACTTTGGATGTCAGCGTGTAGTCCCAGGCCAGACGGCCAAAGGCATACCAGTTGGCCTGGCCCATGGGGTGGCCGGTCCAGTTGCGGTCAGTGCCGATGTTGGCCACGCCCGCGATGCCGCTGATGCGATGCTGGTCGAGGCTGCCGTCCACCACTTTCGCCACCGTCGAGCCAGGGCCTTTGGTCTGGGTGTCGGCATTGAGGCACTCCTTGAACAGCGGCGCCAGGTACACCAGGTGCGTGGCCATGCCCAGGTACTCCTGGGTAATCTGCACCTCCAGCACCAGCGGCGTTTTGGGCATGGCCCCGAACAGCGGGTGGAAGGGCTCGCGGGCCTGAAAATCAATCGGCCCGTTCTTCACCTGCACCAGCACCTTGGGCGAAAACTGCCCATCGAGGGGCTTAAACTCTTCGTAGGCCTGCTTGAACCGGTCGGAGCTGCCGGCCTTGTACACAAAGGCGCGCCACATCACGATACCGTCGTGCGCGCCCAGGGCCGTGGCCAGCATGTTGGCGCCCTCGGCGTGGCTGCGGCCATAGTCCTGGGGGCCGGGCTCGCCTTCGGAGTTGGCCTTCACCAGAAAGCCGCCGAAATCAGGAATCTGACTATAAATCTCATCGGCCTTGGCGGCCCACCATTGCTTCACCTGCGCATCGAGCGGGTCGGCCGTTGTCAGCCCTCCAATCACCTTCGGCGCGGCCCAAAACACCGACAGATACACCCTGATGCCGTAGGGCCGCAGCACGCCCGCCAGCGCTTTCACTTTTTCCAGATACTCCGGCGTGAGGTAGCGCGCACTGGCATTCACGTTGTTAATGGCCACGCCGTTGATGCCGATGGAGGCATTGGCGCGGGCATAGTCGGTGTAGCGCGGGTCGAGGCGCTGGGGCAGTTCGTTCCATTTCCAGATGCTGCTGCCCGCGTAGCCGCGCTCCACGGTGCCATTGGGGTTGTCCCAATGATTCAGCATCCGGTACTGAATGCGCGGGCTGCTGCTCACGTTCAGGCCCGAAATGACCTGCCCGGTTTGCAGCTGCCGTAGCAGGGCAAACACGCCGTAGAGCACGCCCGCGCCGCTCCTGCCCGTCACCAGAATATTGCGGCCCTGACTGGCAATGCGGAAACCTTCCCGGTTGGCCGAGCTACCGGAAACGTTTGCAGATGGGTCAATTGAAAGCACAATGCCGCGTTTGGTGCTCTCGGGTTTGGCCATCAGCGGCACCGGCTGGCCCAGCAGGCCCTGCAAGCCGCGCTGCAGCTCAGTCGCCGCCGTTTTCAGCACCGCATCGGAGCCATTGCGGGCAATGAACTGCGCCGCGGACCGGTACTGCGCCCGCTGCCCGGCATCGGCCACCAGGTCGTATTTCAGCCACAGCCGATAGCCGTCGTCGGCCACGCAGCGCGGCGCGACGGCAACGAGAATCAGCAGTAACAAAAGTGACCGGAGCAACATGGGTGGGATTTGAGAAGGAGATAATTAGGCGAGTTGCTGTGCTTTGGCGTGGCGCTCGTTGGACGGCGCTTCATAGGCCAGGCCGCGCCGGATGCCGTGTTCCAGGCCGCGCAACTCGGCCAGCCCGCGCAGGCGGCCGATGGCGGAGTAGCCGGGGTAAGTCTTCTTTTTGAGGTCGTCGAGCATCTGGTGTCCGTGGTCGGGGCGCATCGGGATGGCGCAGTTGCCCTCGCCACTGGCGGCTCGTCGCTGCTCTTCCAGCACCAGCTCGCGCACCACGGCGTACATGTCCACATCGCCGGTCAGGTGGTCGGCTTCGTGGAAGTTGCGCGGGTTTTCCTCGCGCTTGGTGGCCCGCAGGTGGATGAAATGAATGCGGTTGGCAAAGCGCCGGGCAATGGCCGGCAGGTTGTTATCGGCCCGCACACCCAACGAGCCCGTGCAGAACGTGAGGCCGTTGGCCGGCACGTCACAGGCCGCGAACAGTTGCGCGAGGTCATCGGCAGTGCTCACCACCCGGGGCAGGCCCAGCAGCGGATACGGCGGGTCGTCGGGGTGGATGCACAGGCCGATGCCCAGCTCCTGCGCCACCGGCGCCACTTCCCGAATGAAATAGTGCAGGTTTTCGCTCAGCGCGGCCGCGTCGATGCTGGCGTATTCGTTGAGTAAATCCTGGAAATTGGTCAGTTCGAATGCTTCTTCCGAGCCGGGCAGGCCCAGCAGCACGGTGTTGGTGAGGCCGGCTATTTCCTCGGCGCTCATGGCCGCGAACTGCTGCCGGGCGGCTTCCGCCACCGATGCCTCGTAGGCCGCCGCCGCGCCGGGACGCTGCAGAATGAAGAGGTCAAACACGGCGAAATCCTGCCACACGAAGCGTAGGGCGCGCGAGCCGTCTGGCATTTCGTAGCTCAGGTTGGTGCGCGACCAGTCCAGCACCGGCATGAAGTTGTAACATACCGTGCGGATGCCGCAGGCCGCCAGGTTACGCAGCGAGGCTTTGTAGTTCGCTATATAAAGCTCGCGCGAGGGGCGACCTTTTTTAATGTCCTCGTGCACCGGGAGGCTTTCCACCACGGCCCAATGCAGCGGGGAATGCGTGCCATTGTTGGCTTCAATGAGCTGCTGGCGGGCCTGAATCTCGCTCACGGGCCACACCGCGCCCACCGGCAGCTGGTGCAGCGCCGTGACCACGCCCGTGCAGCCGGCCTGCCGGAGGTCGAAAAGCGAAACCGGGTCGTGAGGCCCGAACCAGCGCATGGTGTGCAGCATGCCGAATGACAGGTAAAATACAATTTGTGTTATATCCAGACGATTCTATCAGGAGAAACACCGTAAAAGCGGCCGATAGGTCGTTTGGTCGACTTACCATCGAATGTAGAACACAATTCACCGAATTGATTCTGGCAAAACACGCCCAATTTCAATGTTTTCGAACCAAAACTATCGGCATCGTTTCCGGAAACGATACCGATAGATAAGTTTGCATTTCCCTGGTTGAAATTTTTTTTTCCGGGTTATATTTGAGTGAGTACTCACACTGTGATGACCCGAAGCCCGTATACCGGGCCTAATTCTACACTAAATCCAATTTGCCATGATAACCTGCGTGAAGTGCAAACTCTCTGATTCGGTGTTGAAGGCGGGGTTTGTGCGGGGCCGGCAGCGCTACCTCTGCAAGACGTGCGACTATCATTTCACCGAGGAAAAAAAGGGCCCGGTGCCGGATCGCCGCCGCACCCAAACCACTATCGGCGACGTGGCCAAGGCCGTGGGCGTGGCCTCGTCCACGGTGTCACGGGCGCTAAACGGGCATACCGATATCAGCCCCGTCACCCGGCAGGCCATTCTGGAAGCCGCCCGTCAGCTCGACTACCAGCCCAACCTCCTGGCCCAGAGCCTCAAGAGCCGCGAAACGCACACCCTGGGCGTGCTGATTCCGGACCTGGAACGGCCATTTTTTGCCACGGCCGTGAGCGGCATTCAGGCGGTGGCCACGGAGGCTGGCTACCGGGTAATGATTTGTCAATCAAAGGAATCGTACCGCACGGAGGTGAGCAACGTGCAGGCGCTGGTGGCCAGCCAGGTCGATGGCCTGCTCATCTGTCACTCGCGCGAAACCGAGAATTTCGACCACGTGAAGCCCGCCGCCTGCCGGGGCATTCCGGTGGTGCATTTTGACCGCGTGAGCAACGAAGTGGACAGCGCCAAGGTCATTCTCGACGACTGGAACGGCGCTTTCAACGTGACCGAGCACCTCATTCAGCAGGGCGCCCGGCGCATTGCCATCCTGGCCGGACCCGAGTCGCTGCTCATCAGCCGCAACCGGCTGGCCGGCTACCAGCACGCCCTCAAGCGCTACGGCCTGCCCCTGCGCCCGGAATACGAGGTGCACATTGAATTCCGCACCGAAGAAGCCGAAGCCACTCTCGACGCCTGGCTGGCCCTGCCCGAGCCGCCCGACGCCATTTTCGCCATCAATTACACCAATGCTTTCGACCTGCTGGTGGCCCTGAAAAAACGCGGCCTGCGCGTGCCGCGCGACATGGCCGTGGTGGGCTACGGCGACGAATTCATGGCCGCCATGATTGAGCCCGGCCTCACCACCGTCGACCTTCACCCCTACCGCATCGGCCAGCAGGCGGCCCGCCTGTTTCTGGAGCAAGTGCAGCAGAAGGAGAATTTCCAGCCCCGCACTTTTGTGATTTCGGGTGATTTGATTATCCGCCAGTCGTCGCTCAAGGGCGAGGGCGATTTGTTCCGGCTGAGTATATAAGGTCGTTATAGCAAGACTTTGTCTTATTAGCCGAGGGCTACCGCTTTCCCTTGCTGATTTGAAAAATCGGCCTTTCCATTTTGAAAAAATTTGTCCCCGCTGAGCCATGCTCTAGGCGGGGATTTTTATTTAAAACACTGTTAATCAGACATAATATTATTTTTCACAGAATTATTACCAGCCCGGCATTGGTATTGGCATAAGGTGCAAGTCACCAAACGCACGCCGCCATGGCCATTCTCGATAACCTTACCAAAGCTGCCAAAGGCTTCTTCGTTGAAGAAGAGGCAACAGCGCCAGCCGCCGCCCCTGCGCCCCGGCCGCTCCCGGTGCAACCCGGTGCCGATGCCGCGCCGCAGCCAGCCGCCTCGGCTCCGCTCGTGGCCCAGGCCGAGCAGCGCCACCTCGACCACATCGCCGGCCTGCTGGCGGGCGACGGCAAGGACTTTGGCACCTACACCAAGATGGTGAACAGCATGGCCGGCAGTGGCCTCACCGGCCCGCTGCTCTACCAGACGGCCTTCAACGCTTTTGCGGCCCTCACCGGCACGAACCAGGCGGCGCTGCTGGCCTCGGCTGAGCAGCTGGCCACCAGGCTGGCCGAGGACCGCGCCCGGGTGTTGCAGCGCCACCGCGAAAAAATGGGCGAAAATCCTGACGCGAAGGCTGTCCCCGGTCCGCTGGCGCTGCTAAAGCAACGCGAAACCCAGCTGCAAACCGAGGTAGCGGCCCTCACTGAGCAATTGGCCCAAAAAAGCCAGCAGTTGCGCGAAATGCAGCAGCAGGCGCAGGCCGAAAAGCAGAAAACCCAAGCCGCCCTAGCCTCCTACGAACTGGCCAATGCCGCCGCCGCAGCCGACCTACAGGCCCACCGCCAGGCCGCCCAAAACTTCCTCAACGCTTCCACTTCCATCCCTTCTTCAAACGCCTAACGCCATGAACACGCTGCTCACAACTACTTCTGACAACGACACCGGCCTGCCCAAGTGGCAGAAGCCGGAGAAAATGGCCGGGCGCGTGGTGCTCCTGGGCCTGGCCGGCGCGGCCGTGTACTACTGGGGCGTGATTCTGCCCTTCCTGGTCGACATGGTGTTCGACACCGTGAAGCTGGGCATTGGCCTGGGGACGCTGTTCGTGCTGTTTCTGCTGGCCACCAACAAGCGCATTCACGCCGGCCTGTGGTACGCCGGGCAGCGCATTCTGCGCACGATGGCGGGGGTTTTCGTGAACACCGACCCCATCGGCATCATGCAGGACTACATCAAGAACACCGAGCAGGAAGCCCGCAAGATGGACGCCGAAGTGACCAACATCGAGGGCGCGCACGAGCTGGTGAAGCGCAAGCTGGTCGCCAACACCGCCCAGATGAAGGAGTACTTGGCCCTGGCCAGCTCGGCCGCCCGCCAGAACGAAAAGGACATGGCCGAGAGCTACGCCAGCCGGGCCGCCCAGTTGGAGGACTACAACAAGCGCCTGCAGCCCATGGCCACCACCACGGCCAACGTCTCGGTGGTGATGCGCCAAATTCTCAAGGCCGCCCTGCGCCAGATTGACGGCAGCAAGTTCAAGGTCAACCTGCTCAAGGACGAGTACGAGCTGGTCAAGCGCACCAGCTCGGGCATGCGCGCGGCGATGAACATTTTGCGCGGCGACCCGGACAAGAAGTACTTCTTCGACTTGGCCACCGACCGCGTGGCCCAGGACATGGCCCAGCAACTGGGCCAAATCAAGCAGGCCATGCGCTACTCCCAGGAGTTCGTCAAGGAGATGGACATCCAGAACGGCGTGATGAGCGAGAAAGGCCAGGCTCTGCTCAGCAAGTACCAGAACGGCGATTTCAACGCCGTGCTCAACGAGAAACCGCAAGCCCAACAATCTTTTTCCGCCACCAAAAAAGCCTCCGATGATGCCTATTCTAGCCTGCTTGATTAGCTTTTTGCTGGCCTGCGGCCTGGTGGGCCTGCTGGGGGAATCCGCTGTGAGTGAACGTCATGCTGAGCGAAGCCGAAGCATCTCTACCGCAGCAGTAATCCAACCAGTTCAACGAAGCAGTAGAGATGCTTCGACTACGCTGCGCTTAGCTCAGCATGACAGCCGGATAAGCTGCTTAAACCACTTGGTCAGCCGCTAACTAACCCCTTTCAAGACTTCAAAATATAAGCACCCAAACCGGGCGCCCCACCCTTCTTTTGCCTTTACGAAAATGACAACACGCGGTAAAGTTTTAATTGGCCTCATCCTCGTGGGCCTGCTCTACTTTGGCATCAACAAGCTGATTGCCAGTAATACGCTTTTCAAGAAGGCCGATACGCAGTCGGTGATGCTCAACTCGATTGAGCTGCCCACGGCCACCGGCGGCAACCGGGCCACCGTTGTGGTGCCGCTGGCCCCGTTGCCTGGCACCGCGCCCGCCGACAAAGGCACACCCGTGGTGTGGGAAGTGATGGCCTGGAACAGCCAGATGGCCGGCATGCTGGCCAACGGCGGCCCCCGTTCCACGATGGGCTCGGCGGTTACCGCCAACGGCCTCGACATGCAGATTGTGCGCCAGGACGACGTGAGCAAGATGCAGGCCGACCTGGTAAAAAACGCCCTCGACCTGCAAAGCAAGCCCGAAACGCCGGGCCTGATTGTGAGCATCATGGGCGACGGCCTGCCCGGCTTCTCGGCCGTGCAGACGGAGCTGAAAAAGGCCGGCACGCAGCTCCAAATCATCCCCTATTCGGTAGGTAAATCCTTCGGCGAAGACAAGCTGATGGGCCCGAAAGAGTGGCTCGACAACCCCAAAACCGCCTTGGGCAAAACCATTGCCTGCTACCTGCGCGACGGCGACCAGAACATCGCCCTGAAATGGTGCGCCGACAACGGCCTGAAAGTGAACCCCGACGAAACGACCTACGACCCCGAAGCTGTGAACTTCATGGCTGCCAGTGACTTTCTGGTGGCCGCTGAAAAGTACATCCTCGGCAAGCCCGAAGCCCGCACCAAAGTGGTAAACGGCAAGAACACTGGCGTAAAAGTAGACGTGGTGGCTGATGCCGTGGCCACCTGGACGCCCGGCGACGTGAACATCGCCAAGCAGCGCGGCGGCCTCGTCAACATCGTGAGCACCAAAGAATACTCGAACCAGATGCCCAACATCATGGTAACCACCAAGCGCTGGTACGACGCCCACCCGAAAGAGGTACTGGGCCTGATGACGGCCTTCGCCGTGGCCGGCGACCAGGTGAAATCGCACCCCGAAGCCCTGACCCGCGCCGCCGACATTTCGGCCACCGTGTACGGCGACCAGGACAAGCCCGGCGCCTACTGGCTGAAGTACTACAAAGGCGTGAGCGAGGCCGACCGCAACGGCGACGTAGTGGAGCTGGGCGGCAGCAAAGCCTTCAATTTCAGCGACAACCTAAGCCTTTTCGGCCTCGACGAAGGCGGCACCAACATCTACGCCGCCGTATATAAAACCTTCGGCGACGTGCAGAGCAAGCTTTACCCTAAGGAGTTGCCGACCTACGTGCCACTGAACGAAATACTGGACCTGAAGCCCCTTCAGCAGCTTCAGCAGCAATACAAAGGCAAAGCCGTAGCCCCGGCCGAAACCCAGCAGTTTGCCGCCGGCGACGAAATCCGCCAAAACGTGAGCAAGCGCGCCTGGAACATCGAGTTTAACAGCGGCCAGAGCAGCTTCACCCCCGCCGCCGAGCGCGACCTCGACCAGCTCTTCAACGACCTCGTGGTGGCCGGCCGCCTGAAAGTGGCCGTGCACGGCCACACCGACAACACCGGCGACCCCAGCAGAAACCAGCAGCTGAGCGAAGACCGAGCCATGGCCGTGCAGCACTGGCTCGAAGCTAAGAGCCACAGCGCCTTCCCCGACGGCCGCGTGCAGGTATACGCCCACGGCGCCACCGAGCCAGTCGCCAGCAACGCCACGCCCGAAGGCAAAGCCAAAAACCGCCGCGTAGAAGTGGTGCTGGGTAATTAACCCGTTTGCGCGAAACGAAAAAGAACGTCATGCTGAGCGCAGCGCAGCGGAGTCGAAGCATCTCTACCGCAGAAGTAATCAATGCCGCTGCAACGAAGCGGTAGAGATGCTTCGACAAGCTCAGCATGACGTTCTGCTTTTTCAACTCTCTGCCATGAAATCCCTTTTCGCCCCCAACGCCCAGCCGCGCCGCCTTGTGTTCACCTCCATGGTGGTGGCGCAAGTAGCTCTGCTGCTACTGCTGTGGCTGTTTTATCCCATGCAGCTTTTCCCCAGCCTGGGCGAAGTCGTGCGTTCGCTCGGCGACCTCATCAGCACCCAGGGCCTCATCCAGGAGCTGTGGGCCAGCATGACCACGGCGCTGAGTGCCCTGGGCATTGCCACGGTGCTGGCATTGCTCATATCGTACCTCACGGCGCTGCCCTTCTTCCGGCCCATCGCCTACGCGGCCTCCAAGATGCGCTACCTCACCCTGACCGGCCTGACCTTCTTCATGGCCCTGATGCTGAGCTCGGGCCACCAGGTGAAGCTTTCGGTTTTGGTTTTTGGCGCCACCGTGTACCTCGTGACGGGCATGACGAGCGTGATTCTGACCACCACGCAGGAGGAAATGGACCACGCCCGCACCCTGGGCATGAGCGAGTGGCGCAGCTTCTACGAAGTGGTGGTGCTGGGCAAGCTCGATGAGATGCTCGAAGTGGTGCGCCAGAACTTCGCCATCATCTGGACCATGATTACGCTGGTCGAAACGCTCTACCAGTCCGAAGGCGGCATCGGTCTGCTGCTCTATAAGCAGAACCGCTACCTGCATTTGGATGGGGTGCTGGCTATTCAACTGGTGATTCTGGCGACGGGGGCGGCGCAGGACTACGTGTTTGTGCTGTTGCGGCGGGTGTTTTTCCCTTACTCGGCGCTGGGCAGTAGCGCGGACTTTTAGTCCGTGAGTCGAAATACTGGTACTGGGCTTATTAGTGGTTGACTCGCGGACTAAAAGTCCGCGCTACTGCGCCAGATAACTGTATGGCCACTTTTCCCAATCATCCACCAAACCAGCCTTTACTGGATTCTCCAGCACGTAGTGAATAATCCGTTCCAGTTCTCCCACTCGCACCACATGGTCGTAGCTCTCGGCCTGCCAGAAGCTCCCGCTCCGCCCCAACAACTGGTTCGCCAGCCGGCTGGAATAGCCTTTGAGCAACTGTAATGTTTTCGCCAGCGACGGTGCTCCCTCTGGCAATTCTACCACGAGGTGAACGTGGTTGGGCATGATGCAATAACACCGTAGGCTGTAGCTTTTCCCAGCCGGGTAATGCAGTGCCTGCGCTACCACAGCCGCAATTTCAGGCTGCCGCAGCCAGGTGGGACCGTGGGTGCTGCCCGCCAGCAAATCATCGAAACGACCAAAGTATTTCTTCCGCTCGGCATACTGCGCGGCGGGGTCTGGACCGCAGCTTTCCTGCAGCAATTGGGCTTCTGCCTGCAGCCGCCCCAACACCTCCTGTGGCAAGCTGCCCGCCAGCCGGAACGTGATGAAAATGAGCTCGCCCGGCAGCAGCCGATGCGGCAGGTTACGCTCATAATAAACCAGGCGGACACAGCCGCAATGTAGCGCGGACTTTTAGTCCGCGACCCCAAAAGCCGTTCAAAATCTCTTCATCCCGCCAACTCGCGGACTACAAAGTCCGCGCTACATTCCATGACCGCCCACACCTACGCCTATAAAGACCCTATCCTGACGCTCAACAACGTCTCCATCGCCTTCCAGGGCGAACCCATCCTGCGCGACATCAACGCCCAGGTACTCGACGTGACCCGCCCCAACATGCAGCAGGGCCAGGTTGTAGGCTTCTACGGCCGCTCGGGCATCGGCAAGTCGGTGCTGTGCCGCATCATGGCGGGGCTCATCGCGCCCGACACTGGCACCGTGGAAGTGGGCCTCGCCCAACAGCCCGTCACGCCCGGCATGGTGGGCTTCGTGCAGCAGCGCTACCCCCTCTTCGACCACCGCACCCTGCACGACAACCTGCTGGTGGCCGCCCAGCGCAAGCACGCCCCCGCCGATGCCCGCCAGCACGTCGATGCCTACCTCGAACGCTTCGGCTTGGCCCCGCACCGGCGCAAGTACCCGGCCCTGCTCTCGGGCGGGCAGCGCCAGCGGGCGGCCATCGCCCAGCAGCTGCTCTGCTCCGACCACCTCATCCTGCTCGATGAGCCCTTCTCCGGCCTCGACGTGGCCATGATTGACGAAGTGAAGCGTATCATCGTCGAAGTCACCACCATGGACGAGTTGAACACTGTCATCATCGTCTCGCACGACATCGTGACCACCACCGCCCTGGCCGACCGCCTCTGGCTGCTCGGCTACGAGCACGACGCGGCCGGGGCCCTCGTGCCGGGCGCCACCATCAGCCCCCAGCACCAATACAACCTGGCCGAAATGGGCCTCGCCTGGCACGAAAACGTCGAAGCCGAACCCGAATTCGCCCAGTTCGTCGAGCACATCAAGAATGAGATTCGGGGGAGTTAGACGAGGTCGCGCACCTGCCAATTACGAGGTGGTCGGTTCGACAGATTATAGAGCGCAAACAGGATTCCCCATTCATCCAGTTTGGCAGTCAAACGCTGGTCAAGTGCCGCTACTCGTTCTTTCTTCACCAGTCGGGACAAGCCGTTTTCAGTGGTAGCAACTGGTAAGGGGGCAGGCTCCACTAAAAACAACACGACTTCAATGGGTGGGCTCTTGCTTAAGCAAGCCTGTGGCAGCAATGATGCTTCACCAAGGCGCTCAGCAAGCACAAGCCCGGCAAGTGTGCCCACCGTTTTTTGCAACACCGAAATGAATAATTCAGCGTGACGGTCACCCGTCCCAATCGTCCGTTTCCTGTCGTCTTTAACCTCGATAAACTGCAGCTTCGCCGGAACGTCAGGTAATCGACACACGATGTCCATGCCGCGAACCTGCTGTACGCCGCCTCGCTCAATGATGCGCCGGTAGAAACTTGCTGGCTCGCCCGTTTTAGAATTTCCTTGTCGGTCGTACTGAATAACTTCCCAATCAGAAGGGAACTCCAGTTCCAGTTTTCGCTCAGTTACTATCGGCATGGAACTGACGGTCTTCGCGGGCAAAAATTTCTTCTAAATCATCAGCTTGCTCTAATTCTGCTTCAAGAGCCACAACGTCTGGCAAAAACTTGAAATCATCTCTAGCAACTACCGTAGTAGGCTGACCATCTTCTGCATTCAAACCGAAATAGCGAATCGGTAATGGCTTATCCGTTTTTTGACGTGAAAGAATATGAAATTCTTTCAGCAAACTCATGCTGTGGGTGGCCAAGATGATTTGGAAGCCTTGGCGGGCTAATGCGGCTAGGATAGCAGCGAGTTTTCGTAGCAGCGCAGGATTCAAATTAGCCTCTGGTTCGTCCCAAAAAAGCGTCGTTTGTTTGGTAAGGCTACCATTTGAAAGAAGTTTTTGTAATGTACCAAACTTACGTAGGCCTTCAGCGACCATACTTATTGCCGTTTGTCGGCCAGACATATCAGCCAAATAATACCTACCCTCCTCTTCTTTTATTTCTCCGCCTATAATATCGGTCAAAGACTGAATAGCATCGGGCACTTCTGTTTTGCGCAACGCTAGCAAACGAAGTTGGGCCAGTAAGTCCAAATAATTTCTTTCTACAGGAATTACAACTTGCTCAGATGCTGGTGACATCCAGTTTAAAGTAAGGATTTCCTTAGCAGGAATATAAACAGGTTTGAAAGCGGCTTCCGTAGCTGATACAGCTTCAAGACCTATGCTACTTTTGTTTTGGTCAGTCTGTAAAGAAGCCGGAGTTAAATTAAACGATAATTGTTCTGAGCTTTTGCTCCAAAAATCAGCAGTCACTTGCGCACGTTCTTGTACATTCCACCTAATGAGTGGCGCGAGTTGAGATGACAAAAAAACTTCTGGTAATGCCTTGAATAAAGTAGATACCCATGCAATCTGATTAGTCATTGCATCGGCTAGTTTCTCACTCCCAAATTGTTTATAAATATCGTATCTGGCTGACTCAATTACGTAACCCAATTTTAATACATGGCTTTTGCCCGTACCATTGGTACCAACCAACACGTTCAGCCCTTGCACAAACTCGAAGTCGGCATCGGCGAAAACGGTGAAATTTTTAAGATGGAGGCGCTTTAGCATAGCCAAAACTACGTAATTGCGGCCCCATTCGGCCAACCCTCCCACATAATGCCCACCGGTACCCTGCTCATCATCGACGACGAAGCGCGCTTGCGCCAGCTGCTGGCCCAGGTGCTGGAGCTGGAAGGCTACACCGTGCTGCAAGCCCCCGACGCCCGCCGCGGCCTAGAGCTGCTCCAGCAACACGCCGCCGACATCCTGCTCGTGCTCTCCGACGTGAAGCTGCCCGATGCCAACGGCGTCGACCTGCTGCCCCGCTTCAAAGCCGCCGCCCCCGATGCCGAAGTGGTGCTGCTCACCGCCTTCGGCACCATCCCCGACGGCGTGAAGGCCATGAAGCTCGGCGCATTCGACTACCTCACCAAGGGCGATTTTGAGCAGCAGCTGGTGGTCGTCGTCGACCGCGCCGCCGAAAAAGCCCGCCTCCGCCAGCGCGTCACGGAGCTGGAGCGCCGCGTGGGCCAGCAGTACCGCTTCGAGTCCATGATTGGCGACTCCGTAGAGCTGCGGCGCGTGCAGCAGCTGGCCCGCCAGGTAGCGCCCACCGACAGCACCGTGCTGCTCGAAGGCCCCACCGGCAGCGGCAAGGAGCTGTTTGCCCAGGCCATTCACCAGGCCAGCGGGCGGCAGGGCAAGGCCTTCGTGGCCGTCAATTGCAGCGCCTTCCCCAAAGATTTGCTCGAATCCGAGCTGTTTGGCTACAAGAAAGGGGCCTTCACCGGCGCGCTGACCGACAAGAAGGGCCTGCTGGAAGAAGCCAACGGCGGCACCCTGTTTCTGGACGAAATCGGCGAGCTGGAGCTCAACGTGCAGGCCAAGTTCCTGCGGGTGCTCGAAAGCCAGAGCTTCACCAAGCTCGGCGACACCAAGCCCACCAAGGTCAACATCCGCCTGGTGGCCGCCACCAACCGCAACCTCAAGCAGGAAGCCGCCGAAGGCCGCTTCCGCCCCGATTTATACTACCGCCTCTCGGTCTTCACCATCCTCGTTCCCTCGCTCAAAGACCGGCCCACCGACGTGCCGCCGCTGGCCAACTATTTCCTCCAGCACTTCGCCGCTCGCCTCAGCAAGCGCCTCCCCGGCCTCTCTGAGGAAGCCCTGGCCATGCTGCAGCGCTACCCCTGGCCCGGCAATGTGCGCGAGCTGAAAAACGTGTTGGAACGGGCCGCCATCCTGGCTCCGAATGGGGAGTTGCTGTCGGCCGATTATCTACCCGATGAATTCCATGCCCTGGGCCGACCCGCCAAGCCCGGCGCCGATGCGGCCGACGAAAGCCTGCGGGCGCTGGAAGCCCGGCACATCGGGAAATTGATGGGGGAATTGGAAGGCAACAAGCCGGATGTTGCGAAGCGGCTGGGTATTGGATTGACCACGCTATACCGCAAGCTGGAAGAGTACGGGCTGGGATAGAGACGCTAAGAGCCCGTCATGCTGAGCGCAGCCGAAGCATCTCTACCGCAGTAGCAATTCAATCGATAAAATTACTTGCGCGGTAGAGATGCTTCGACTGCGCTCAGCATGACGGGCTGCCTATTTAGCGGTCAAGTCCAGCAGCAGCTGGCAGAGGGCGTCTTCCTCGTAGGGCTTGGTGAGGCAGGCGTTCATGCCGGCGGCCAGGTAGGCGGCGCGGTCGGCCTCGAAGGCGTTGGCGGTGAGGGCCACGATGGGCACCTGGGCGCGGGCCGCGTCGGGGTGGCGGCGAATGGCTTCGGTGACCTGCACCCCGTTCAGGCCCGGCATGCGGATGTCGAGCAACACCACATCGAACTGCTGCCGCAGCATCTGGGCCAGGGCATCGCGGCCGTTGCTCACGGCCGTCACCTGCACGCCCCAGAATTCGAGCACGGCCACGGCAATGCGCTGGTTCACCAGGTTGTCTTCGGCCAGCAGCACTTGCAGGCCGCGCAGGCGTTCGGCGGGCGCTTCGGCGGGCGCGGCAGCGGCCGGCGCCGGCGCCGGGGCCTCGGCGGCCCGGGGCAGCACCAGCTGAAAGGAGAACGCCGTGCCCTGCCCCGACTGGCTGCGCAGGCGCAGGGTGCCGCCCATTTGCTCCACCAGCTGCTGGCTGATTGTCAGGCCCAGCCCCGTGCCGCCGTAGAGCTGGCTGGTTTCGGCGTTGGCCTGGGAGAAGGCGTCGAAGATATGGGCCTGCTCGTTGGTCGAAATGCCAATGCCCGTGTCCTCCACCCGAAAATCCAGGGTAAGGGCCGCGGGGGTTTCGGCCAGCACAGTGGCCCCCAGCCGCACGCGCCCTTCCTCCGTGAACTTGATGGCGTTCGAGAGCAGGTTGAGCAGCACCTGGTGGAGGCGGTAGGCGTCGCCCACCACGCGGGGCAGGCCCGGGCGCAGGGGCTCCACTTCCAGCAGCAGGCCTTTTTTGGCGGCCAGCGCGGCCACGGTTTGGCCGGCGCCCTGCAGGGCCATGGCCACGTCGAAGGGCGCGTGGTTGAGCTCGAGGTGCTGGTTGGTGATTTTGGCCATGTCGAGCACGTCGTTGAGCAGGGCCAGCAGGTGGCGGCCGGCGTGCTGCATGGTGCCCAGGTATTCGCGCTGGGCGGCATCGAGGGGCGTTTTCTGAAGCAGGGCGGCCATGCCCAGCACCCCGTTCAGGGGCGTGCGGATTTCGTGGCTCATGCGGGCCAGGAAGGCTTCTTTGGCCTGGGCGTTTTCTTCGGCTTCGCGCTTGGCCAGTTGCAGGGCTTTTTGGGCCATAATGCCCTGCGTCACGTCGTAGCCCGAGGCCACCACGTAGGGCGCGAGGCCCGGCTCACGCACCTGATAGGTGTAGCATTGCAGGTAGCGCCGCTCGCCCCCGCCGGCCAGCACCTGCACCACGCGGGGCTGGGCCAGCTGGTCGCCGCTGAGGTAGGCCTGCAGGGCGGCGTGGTGTTCGGGGGGCAGGGCCTGGTGCAGCGCCAGGCCCACCAGCTGCGCCGCGGGCAAGCCCATGAGGCGCTCAATGGCGGGGTTCACCGAGAGAATGGTACCGGCCAAATCGTGGGTGCAAATCAGGGCCTGGGAGTAGTACACCAGGTCATGGTACTGCTTTTCGCGGCGCTCCAGGGCCGAGCGGGCCTGCTTCACGGCCGTCACGTCGGTGCTGATGGTCAGGATGTCAATCTGGCCATCGGGGCGCAGCATGGGGCGCTTGTGCACATGGAAATACAGGGTTTCGCCGGAGTCCAGGGTATAGGGCATTTCCCGCACCTGGGGCAGCTGGCTGGCGCGCACCAGCTGGTTGAGGGCCTGCATCTGCCGCATCTCCTCGCGCACGGCCGGCGGCGCGCCCACCTCCTGCCAGTGGCGGCCGTGCGCAATCATGGTTTCGTAGGCCGGGTTGGAAAACGAAACCGCGCCGTTGGGGGCCACAATGTAGAGCACGTTGGGCAGGGCGTCCAGAATCTGGCGCACGAAGTCCTGCTGCACCTGCAGCATCTGCTGCACCTCGTGCTGAAGCTTTTCGGCGGTGTAGCGGGCCGTGATGTCGATGCCCGACCCCACCACCAGGCGCAGCGTGCCGTCGGCGTCGAACACGGGCCGCAGGTGCCGCATAATGAGCTGTGGGCGCTTCTTTTTATCGATGCGCATTTCCTCCCACGTCACGTCGGTGCGGGTGCGCACGGCCAGGTCGAAGTACTGCTCCCGCTGCTCGGCCATGCCGGGCGGCTGCTGCCGGTTGCGAAACGCGAAGTATTCTTCGTTGGTCATGCCGATGACTTGCCTGCGCACCGCGGGGTCGGATATCGACGACGGATTCACGAACAAAAACCGGTGCTCCGCATCAAAAACGGCAATATCGACGGGCAGCAGGTTGAGCACGGACTCGTAAAACTCCTGCTGCGCCACCATCTTTTCCTCGCCCTGCTTTCGCTCGGTGATGTCGATGCCGGAGCAGATAATCAGCGTGCGGCCATCGGCCGACACCACGGGCCGGAAGCGGAGCAAGTAGCTGCGGGGCGCCCCTTCCCGCACATGAATTTCTTCCCATTCCACCTCGCGCTGCTCCCGCAGGGCGGCGGCAAAGTAGGCGGCGCGCTGCTGAATCATGGCCGCGGGGCGCTGCCGGCGCGTGCCCGCTTCGGTATTGGTTTTGCCCAGCATCCAGGCCCGCACGTCGGGGTCGGGCTCCACCAGCTGGTTGAGGTAGAGGTAGCGGTGCTCGGCATCGAATACGGCGACGGTGCTGGGCACCTGCTCCAGAATGCTTTCGTAGAACGCGCGCTGGTTGGCCAGCAGCTGTTCGGCCCGGAACCGCTCCGTAATTTCGGTGAGGTAAAGCGTGGCGTAAGGCTCGCCGGGCACGGCCACGGCCGTGAACAGGTAGTGCGCCCCGGCCACGGCCAGCTCCTGCTGGCCGTGGCCGGGGCGCAGGGCGGCTTGCACCAGGGCCACCAGCCGCTGCTGCAGGCCGTCGGCGTTGTGGGCCAAGGCCTGCAGCAGCGCGGCGGCGGCCGGGTTGGCATACACCACTTCGCCGGTGGCCATGAGCCGCAGAATGGCGTTGGGGTTCTGTTCGGGAATGAAGGAGAGCGTGCGCAGCTCGGCTTCGCGGTGGTGGCGCTCGGTCACGTCGCGGTAGCAAATCAGGCGGCCCGCCCGGGCCTTGTCCAGCACCAGGTAGTCGAGCTCTACAACCCGCCCATCGGCGAGGGCGAATTCTTCGTGCAGCACGGTTTGGCCGGCCGCGTTCAGGGCTTGCGCCCGGTTGCGAAACGCGGTCGGCTCGCGAAAAGCATTGTCGATGTATACGGCCGAGTAGGGCACGGGCGGGCCGCCCTGGTCGGGGCCGGCCACGGGCGGCAGCCCAAACAACTCCCAGAAGTACTGGTTGACAAACTGAATCCGGCCCTGCTCATCCACCAGCACCAGCCCCACCCGCAGGTTTTGCACGAGGGCGGTGAGCTGCGTTTGCTGGCGCTGCGCCTGGCCAACAATGGTGGTGCGCTCCCGCTCAAGGGCAGCAATGCGGGCCTCGGCGGCGGCCAGGGCCGCTTCGGCTTGCTGGCAGCGGGCCCGCTCGGCGCTGAGTTGCGCGGCCCAGTCGGCATCAGGGCGAAAAGCGGCAGAGGACATGGCCAAGGGGCTTGGGGTTGCAGAAAGCGGAGCAATTGACGCCGAAGCAACTGGTCACCGCAAAGAAGTAAGCATCATTTAGAGTCCCGAAGTTCAGGCTATTTTACGCACGCTTTCACAATAACACACTTGCAATCAATATAGTTAATACTTTTCGCATTATAGTCCTACCCGAAATAAAGGGCGGCGGTAATTAAGGCCGCTCTGCGACGATTCATCCCTTGCCCTAGCTTTGGCGCCCCGCCCCGGCGGCCTGCTGATTGGGCGGTTCTCGACTTTTTAGCCCCGGCGGCCATCCCGGCCGCCGGCCATCTCCTGCCATGTCCCTCAAACTTAAAATCCGCCTCAGCGTTTTTCTGCTGCTTTTGCTGCTGCTGGGGCTGGGCGGCTATGCCTTTTTCACCATCAACTACCTCGAAAACGGTGCCCACGGCATCGAACAGCACGATTTTAACGTGGCCCGCTCCACGGTGCTGCTGTTTCTGGTGGCGGGCACGGCGGTGGGTGTGCTGATGATGGTGCGGCTGCCGCGCATCGTGGTACGCCCGCTGCGCCGCCTCACCGTCGACGTGGAAAAGGTGGCCGGCCCCGGCCCTGCCACCCGCGTGGGCGTGGGCCGGCGCGACGAGGTGGGCTCCGTGGCCACCGCCGTGAACCGCGTGCTGAGCCAGGCCCAGACCGACCGCCGCGCCACCCTGGCCGAGCTCTTCACCGAGCGCAACCGCATGGACAGCCTGGTCAGAAGCCTGGACGAAGGCCTGCTGCTGCTCGATGAGCACCAGACCATCATCCTGGCTAATCCCGTGGCCTGCGACCTGCTGGGCCTGCGCCAGGCCGAGCTGGAAGGCAAACCTGCCGCCGCCGTGGCCGCTATCAACGAGCCGCTGCGCGAGCTGCTGGCCCCGCTGGCCGCCCACAACCTGGCCGGCGACGACGTGCCCGACCCCGTGTTCACCTTCCCGCACAAGGGCGACGCACCGCACTACCAGCTCAGCATCAGCCCCATCGAAATGGGCACCGGCGAAGCCGGCAAAACGGTGCCCGGCGGCCACATCTTCTGCCTGCGCAACGTGTCGGATTTTAAGAAGCTGGACGAAGTGAAATCCAGTTTTCTGGCCACCATTTCGCACGAGCTGAAAACGCCGCTGGCCAGCATCAAGCTCAGCCTGATGCTGCTCCAGAACGACCGCACCGACGCCGCCCAGCGCCAGAAGCTGGCCGCTGGCATCGGCGAGGAAACCCAGCGCCTGCTCAACATGGTGGGCCAGCTCATCGACGTGGCGCGCCTCGACGCGGGCGCCGGCATTAAGCTCGACGTGCAAAAAATGAAGCTCGCCGAGGTCATCGGCTACGCCACCCAGACGGTACACCCGCAGTTGGCCGACAAGCAGCTGCAGCTCGATATTCAGGTGCCCGAGGGACTGCCCGAGGTGCAGGGCGACGTGGAAAAAACCACGTGGGTGCTCATCAACCTGTTGTCCAACGCCATCCGGTACTCGCCCACGGCGGCCCCGCTGGTGGTGCGCGTGCTGCCCTGGGGCGAAATGGTGCGCGTGAGCGTGGAAGACTGCGGCCCCGGCATTCCGGCCGAGTACCACAAGCGCATCTTCCAGCGCTTTGCCGGGGTGCCGGGCCGCACGGCCAAGGGCAACAGCTCCGGTTTAGGACTGAGTATATCCCGGGAATTCATCGCGGCGCAGGGCGGCACGCTATGGGTTGAGAGCCAGCCAGAAAGAGGCAGCCGCTTCTTTTTCACACTCCCCGTAGTGGCTTAAATACGCACAAAAAAAGTCCAAGAGTTAATAGACAGGCACAAAAACGTTCTGGTTTAATGACTCGCTTTCGATGTCGCGAACGGTGCGCGGCGGCCGGCTTGTAAGCCGTGGTAATCAAGAGCCGAAAGCTAGGCGTTTTGCAGGTTGAAACCTAATGGGTTTTGATGCTGGGGCTTCCCTTGAATGATATAGGAAATTGGTTCGCTCTTGCCCGGCCGCCTGCCACGTCTCCATGATTCTGTTCAATGTTCGGGTGCGGGCGGGCCCCGCCCCTGCCTGGAATCCGGTTGTTTGCCCGGCGCGCCCGTAAACCCGACCGTAGCGGGCCGTCAGGCCGGCCTTTACCATTTCCTAGCCAGCCATTTTCATGTCAAATTTCACCGTTGAGCGCCTCATCTTTTCCACGCTGACCGAACTCCCCAATTCCTGGCAGAACGCCGACTACCGAGCGCTGCTGCAAAAGATGAATTTCGAAGGCGCCGACGCCGTGAGCGAGGCCGAGCTGAAGGAAATGTGCCTCATGTCCTTCACCGACCTAGAGCCGCGCGAGGCGGCCGAAGTCGTGCTGGGCTACCTCTTCCCCGAGCAGCTGACCAGCGGGCAGGTGGAAAACCTCTCGCACCAGATGCTGACCGAAAAGCTGTGGGAAGAAAACCCCGAAATGCCCCTGCACAAAGGATTCTACCAGGGCACGCAGCTCCTGCACGACGCCTTCAACGGCACCTTCCCGGCCACCAAAGCGGTGGAGTTCCAGGTGAAATGTACGGCCGAAAACCCGGCCGGACTGGCCGTATTTGCCACGGAGCCGGCTGCGCCCCTGCTGCGCCTGCTGGCCCAGGGCCTGCCTGCCAACGCCTTGCTGAACCGCCTGTTCAGCACCCAGCTGGCGGGTACGGAATTCGGGGAAGCCAAATCCATTCTCTGGCAGTTGAAAGAAACCGAAAAAACGGACAATTCGGTGGTGTTCGACGTAGTGGGCTCGGCCAACTGGCTGGAAGATTTTAAGTACGCCGACGAATACACCGCCACCACCCACGCCGACGCAGTGGCGGCCGAAGAAGCATAATATCGGCCGGCCGGGCCGGCAGCTGGCATACTTAGCGGCTTATTTCCCGTATTTGGGCTACTTTGGCTTCAATGTGCGCGGTGCGTAGCCGCCGCCCGACCCGCAACGACGGCTCCTATGAAATCACCCTCCTTCCGGCGCGTACTAGCGGCAGTGTTTCTGCTGGTGGTGTTGGGAGGCATGGGCGTGGTGTGGTTGGTGGGCAGCGAGTACGGCCGCCGCGTGGTGGCCCAAAAGGTGCGGCAGGCCCTCACCCACGATTCGGAACTGGTGCTGGAGCCCTTCACGGTGGAGTTCTCGCCCTGGCGTGATTTCCCGCACCTCACGGCCTCGCTGCAGCACATCGGCCTCACCGACACGTCGTTCCGCCGCCGGATGCCGGTGCTGCGCATTGCCCGCGCCGACCTGCGCCTGGAGCTGCTGCCGCTGCTGCGCGGCCGGGTGCTGGTGAAGCGCTTGGCCGTAACCGACGTGGATTTCCGGGAGCGGGTTGACTCGCTGGGCCACTCCTGGGGGCTGCGAGGCAAGCGCAAGCGCGGCACGGGCAAGGCCCCCGGCATCAACCTCACGCTGGACGAGCTGCTGGTGACCAACTTCCAGTTCAGCTCCCAGAATGGCTACCTGCGCACGGCCTTCGGAGCCCGCGCCGATGTGGCCCGATTATCTGTGCGGCTGAAAGGGGGCGTGATGCACGTGGCCGGCACCCTCGACGGGCAGCTGAGCTACCTGCGCACCCGCGCCGGCACCTTGTTTGAACGCGAGCCGGTGCAGGCCTGGGTGCACTACAAATACACGTTCAAGAACCGCCAGGGACTGCTTTACCGCACCCGCGCCACCCTCAACGGCGACACCATCCGGGTGAGCGGCACCAACACCGTGGACCCCGACCAGCCTGCCGGCACGCTGATGAACCTGCGCTTTGTGGGCAACCAGCCGCTGCCCGACGTGCTGCACGCCGCCTTGCCCCCGCGCCTGGAGCCCTACCTGGCCGGCGCCACCAGCCCGAGTAAGGCCCATATTCACTACAGCATCACGGGCATCAGCGGGCCCAAGGTGACGCCGCACAACGTGCTCACCTTCAACCTACGGGCCGCTAGCCTGAAGTGGCCGGGCCAGGGCCGCCACATTACCCGCTGGGACCTGGCCGGCACCTACGACAACGGCCCGCGGCACAATATCCGCTCTACCATCCTCACCCTCAAGCGCTGCCGCATCTACTCGGCCGCGGGCCGGCTCGATGCGGCCCTCACGCTGCGCGACTTCAAGCGGCCTTTTGTGAACGGGCGCGTCCGCGGGCGCACCGAACTGCCGGAACTGGCGGCCATTGTATCGCCGGGCCGCTGGCAGGCCCGCGCCGGCGTGGCCGACCTCGACGTGCGGATGCGGGGCCTGCTGCCGCCTCCTGCCAACCGGCCCGACCTGGGGCCCCGCAAGAACATCTCGCTGCACGGCACCGTGAACCTGCACCAAGCCAGCTTCCTGCTGCCCCTGCGCGGCGCCGACCTCTCGGCCCTCGATGTGAAAGTGGGCCTGCAGGACTCGCTGTGGCAGCTTTCCAACGCCTCGGGCGTGCTAAATGGCATGCGTTTCAAGGCTTCGGCCACCACGGTTCATCTGCTCGATTACCTGACCGGGCAACACGCCACGGCCAGCATCAGTGGCCGGTTTCAGGTGGATGAGCTGCGGGTGGCCAGCTTACGCACGCTGCTGCGCCCATTGCCCCGCAACGCCGGGCCGGGCTTTGCCCCCACCAGCCTGCCCAAACGCGCCCGCAACGCCCGCGACCGCGCCCAGCTGGCCGCCACGTTGGGCAGCGAGCTGATTCCGGCCGGCCTGCGGCTGAACGTCGACCTGCAATGCCAGCGCCTGCTGCTGGCCACCGACACCCTCAACGACCTGGCCGTGAGCGTGCGCCACGACGGCCAGCAGGTACAGCTCCTGAACCTGGCCGGCCGCGTGTGGGGCGGCGACGTGCGCGGCAACGTGCACTGGCCCACCGACCCTGACAACCGCGTGGCCCCCGTGGCCTACGACCTGAGCGTGCACTTCGCCAACCTCAACTACCGACAGTTTGCGGCGCGCTTCGCCCGACCCGCGCCCAACGTCGCCCGCCCGGCCAAACGCAGGGACCGCCCCGCCTCCCCCGCCTCCCCGGCCCTGCGCGACCTGCTGCTGGCCGCCAACGGCCGCCTCACCCTCGACATCGACCACGCCCAGCTGCCCGAAGACGAAAGCATGCGCCACGTGAGCCTGCAGCTCATAAAAACCGGCTCGCTACTGCGCCTGCCCTACCTGCGATTCCGTACCCCCGAGGGCGGCTACGGCGAGGCCCAGGCCACGGCCGAGGTAGAGGATTTTCACCTCGTGGCGGCCGACGCCGACATGACCCTGCGCTACGCCACGCTGGACGTGACGCGCCTGCTGGGGCTCATTTCCAGCCTCACCACGCCGACCGACACCGTGCCCACGGCCCGCAGCCTGGCCCGCATCGAGCGCAAGGCCACCCGCCGCTCCCAGCGCATGAACACCCCCGGCAACCACTCCCTGCTTTCGAATGGTGTGCTGAGCGCGGTGCTGCGCGTGGAGGCCGATGAGGTACACTACGGGCCGCTGCAGGGCAGCAAGTTCCGGCTAGTGTCGCACCTGCTCGAGGGCGAGGCCAAGCTGGATAATTGCTCGGTGGATGTGCTCCAAGGGCATATTCAGCTGAGCGGCTACATGCGCAGCTCGGCCAACCGCGCCCATCACCCCACCCAGCTCCAGATGCGCCTGCAGGACGTGGAGTTGCCGGCCCTGTTTGCCGGGGCCACCGGCATGGGCCTGAACGTGCTGAGCGGCGAAAACATCCGGGGCAGCCTGCGCGGCGTGGCCGACATCCGCACCGACCTGGGCAAAAAGTTTTTGCCCGACTTCGCGAAAACCGATGGTTTCCTGAAAGTCGATTTCCGCAACCTGGAACTGATAAACGTGGAGGTGCTGATGGAGGCCCTGAAATTTATGAAGGCCGAGCGTACCAGCCACCTCTACTTCGCACCCGTGGCCGGCGAATTTCTGTTCACCCAGGGCCAGCTCATCATTCCCGGCCTGCGCCTCGACAGCAACCTGAGCAACCTCGAAATCAGCGGGCACTACGGCCTGGACGGCGCCACCAACCTCTTTATCGGCCTCAAGCCCCTCCAGGCCCTGTTTGGCAACAACGACAAGCGCATCGAGCGCATCCAGAACGGCGAGCCCGTGAGCCAATCCGACAACGGCAAGCTCACCTACGTCAACCTGCGCCGCACCGCCCCGAAGGAGAAGTATAAAGTCCGCCTTTTCCAGCGCGATGAGCAGCGCGAAGCCATGGCCCGCCTCCGCCAGCAATACCGCGACTACCTCATCACCCAGCGCCTCGATACGACCGTGCGGCTGCTGCGGTGAGTAATAAGGTAAAGTAAACGTCAGCGAATAGGCCGTCATGCTGAGCGCAGCCGAAGCATCTCTACCGCAACACTAAATCTGATTAGTAGCGCGGCAGAGATGCTTCGGCTGCGCTCAGCATGACGTTCTTTAGGGCGTTATTACTTCTCCACTATGCTCCGCTCCTACTTCGCCCCCGCCTTCCTACTCGTCATCTGCGCAGCCTCAGCGCCGGCCGCCCGTGCCCAAACCCGCGTTCAGGACTCCACCTTCGTCCGGCAGAACTACACCAAGCTCGACCGCCAGATACCCATGCGCGACGGGACGAAGCTCTACACAACCATCTACGTGCCCAAAGATGCCTCGGCAGCCACGCCTTACCCGTTTTTAATGACGCGCACACCCTACTCGGCCGGGCCGTATGGGGAGCAGAAGTACCGCCTGCGCGGGCCGGGGCCGAGCCGGGAGCTGTCGCAGGAGAAGTACATTTTTGTGTATCAGGACGTGCGGGGGCGCTACATGAGCGAGGGCAAATTTGAGGAAATGACGCCGGCGGGAACCACTTATCCCGACAAGCAAGCGGTTTTTAAGTCGGCTATCAGCGAAAGCTCCGATACCTACGACACTATTGAGTGGCTGCTGAAAAACGTGGCTGGCAATAACGGCCGCGTGGGCATGGTGGGCATCAGCTACCCCGGTTTCTATGCCTCGGCGGCGCTGCCCAACGCCCACCCGGCCCTAAAAGCGGTGTCGCCCCAGGCCCCGGTGACGGATGAGTTCATCGGCGATGACGCACGGCACAAGGGCGCGTTTTTTCTGCTAGACAACTTTGAGTTTACCAACTATTTCGACGTGCCGCGCCCCAAGCCAGTGGCCGAATACCAACCTCTTTTCAAGTTTGAACCCACGGACTCTTACAAGTTTTTCCTGGAGCTAGGCCCTATCAAAAACGCCAACGGGCCAAAGTATTTCAACAACCGCGCCCGCATCTGGAACGAGTACCAAGAGCACGAAACCTACGATGCCTACTGGCAGGCGCGCAACATTCGGCCCGCGCTAACCGGCGTGAAGCCGGCCGTGCTGGTAGTCGGCGGCTGGTTCGATGCCGAAGACCTTTTTGGCGCCCTAAATACCTATAAGGCCATCGAAAAGCAGAACCCCGGCGCCACCAACCGCCTCGTGATGGGCCCCTGGACCCACGGCGCCTGGGCCCGCCCCGACTGGAGCAAGTTCGGTTCCCTCAGCTTCGGGAGCAACACCGCCGAAACCTTCCGCCAGACACTAGAAACCCCGTTTTTCAACTTCTACCTTAAGGACAAAGGCAGCTTCAACCCAGCCGAAGCCACGGTGTTCAACACCGGCACGAACGAGTGGAAAATGTACCCGGCCTGGCCTCCGGCTCCTTCAGAAACTCGCACCTTACTTATTCAGGAAAACGGCCACTTGGCTGTTGTCGGACCAGCAGTTGAAACCAAAGTATCCAAGGCCCTCAGGGATTCAAATAATCCGCACATCACCCGGTTGCCGACAGTCAATAAACTAGTTCCCCCAAGCCAATACCTTAGCGACCCGGCCAACCCCGTGCCCTACACCGACGGCGTGCGTGGCGGGCGCAACAACGAGTACATGATTGAGGACCAGCGCTTCGCCGCCAAGCGGCCTGATGTGCTCAGCTTCCGCACCGAAACGCTGCCCAACGACCTCACCGTAGCCGGCCCCATCAACGCCGACTTGTGGGTGAGCACCTCCGGCACCGACGCCGACTTCATCGTGAAAGTCATCGACGAGCTGCCCGACGGCACCCAGCGCCTCGTGCGCGCCGAGGTAATGCGCGGCCGCTTCCGCAACAGCTTTTCCAAGCCCGAAGCCTTCAAGCCCAACCAGCCCGCCGAGGTGAAATACGAGCTGCCCGACGTGCTGCACACCTTCCAGAAAGGCCACCGCCTCATGGTGCAGGTGCAAAGCACCTGGTTCCCGCTCGTCGACCGCAACCCGCAGACATTCGTGCCCATCGCGCAGGCCGAGGCCAAGGACTTTCAGAAGGCCACCATCCGTCTTTACCACGACGCGGCGCACCCTTCGGCGGTGCAGGTGTCGGTGCTGCCGTAATATCGCCGGGCAACCCCAGCGCAACGGTAGCACGTAGGAGAGGCATTACCCATCCCCCTTTCCCTTCGGTTATGAAATTCCTTCCCCTGATGCTCGCGCTGAGCCTGAGCACCGCCGCCTTCGCCCAAACCACGCCCGCCAGCAACGCCCCGGCCGACAACAACACCAATCCCACGGCCCCGTCCAACAACCAGCGCCGCGTGGGCACGGCCATGGACGGCTCCAACATCGCCAACAACCGCGACGTGTTATCACCCGGCACCGGCACGCCCGTCCGTACCCGCTCCGATGCGGAGAAAAAAGCCCACCGCGACGCCAAGCGCGCCGCCAAAGGCAAGTCGAAGTCGAAGATGTAAGCTTCGCAAACTCCGAAAAGCACGGTCATGCTGAGCGCAGCCGAAGCATCTCTACCGCCCCACACTAAACTTGATTAGTTGCGCGATAGAGATGCTTCGGCTGCGCTCAGCATGACCGTGCTTGTTTTATTGTTCCATCGCCCCTCCTACTCCACCAGCCCGCGCACAAACGCATCCGTAAAATCCGGCGCGAAATGTAGCACATTGGGCAGGGCGGCAAACTCGGCCACCTCGTGCGTGGTGGTGAGCACCACGGCTTTCATGCCCGCATTCAGGGCCGCTTCGGCGCCCTTGGGCACGTCCTCGAACACGAGGCAGTCGGCGGGCGCCACGCCGAGCTGAGCGGCGGCTTTGAGGAAGGTTTCGGGGTGGGGCTTGCTCAGCACCACGTCGTCGGCACTCACGATGGCGCTGAAATAGTGCCGAATGTGGAGGTTGTCGAGCACGAAATCGATGTTGAACGGAATGGCCGCTGAGCCGATGGCCATGGGAATGCCGGCTTGGTGGGCTGCTTCCAGAAACGCGGGCAGGCCCGGCAGCAGCGCCAGGCTCGGCAGGTATTCCTGCTGGTAGCGCCGCTCCTTTTCCAGCGAAAGCCGGTCCATTTCTTCACGGGTAAACCGGTCGGGCCCGAACATGCGCACCAGCACTTCCTGGTTTTTGCCGTACATCTGGGGCTTCACTTCCTCGTGGGTGAAGCTGCCGCCTAGGTCGTGGTTGAACAGGTGGCGCCAGGCGCGGGTGTGGTAGTCCATGTCGTGAATCATGGTCCCATTCATATCGAAAATAAAGGCTTTCATGCTTGCTGAGGCGTTGGGTGAAAAGGCTTGCAAAATTGCCCGCGGTTTTGTGCATATTGGGTATAAATTCTTTTAAACCAATCTGCGCCATGACTAACAAGCTGTATCTGATTGCTCTAAGTGCTGTGCTGGTGGGCAGCTCCTGCTCCAAAAAATCGGAGGATGCCCCGGCTCCGCTTCCCACGCCCGTCGTGGCCGGTCCCGCCATCACCGGGCTGGTTCAGCCGGCGGATGCCGTGCGCGGCGTTACGTTGACCGATAACATTACCCATCAAACCATCTCCACGGCAGCGGTGGATGGCCAGACGGGCGCTTACTATTTCGATGCGTTGCCGACCGGCACGTACGAGTTATTTTATATCAAAAACACCAACTACATTCCGCCCCGTCAGCAAACGGTAACCGTAGTCGCCGGGAAAACCACGGTAGTTCCACCGCTCACCGCCGCACGTTCCACGGCCACCCTCGTCTCCAATGGCGCACAACTACCGCTTGGATTTATCGACTTGTCTATTGCCTTCGACGGCCTAAATCCTTTGCGGCCATCCTGCTTCGCTATTATGTTGAGTGATAAACAAGCCGCTGCTGCTTATTGCCTTTATATGGTTATGCCTTACGCAGTAACCGTGGGCACTTATTCTTTGAATGCAACGCAGACCTATGCTGTTTTTACGGAAAATAAGTCAGGAGTGTATGATTCCCGCCTTAATCCGCCTACCGTTCCATTGGGAGGTACGCTCATCATCACCGCAGTGGAAAATATAGCACCATTCCCGCGCTCGGTTTCTGGCACGTACAGCTTCACAGCTACCTCTCCCACCACAGGCGCCAGTAAAATCATCAGCGGCGCTTTCACTAACGCCTACTTTTAAGCGCGCATAAGCGCGCAATTCCAGCCTCGCCCAAAAACGCCCCCGCTGCTCGAAAGCAACGGGGGCGTTTTCAGTCTTTGCAATCAGTTAGCGCTACTTCAGTTCGTCGCCAATCACGGCCACGGCTTCGGCCAGGGCGGCGTCTTTGCGCAGGGGCTTGAGGAAACGGGTGGTGCGCTTGGCCACCGCCGAATCGGTTTTGGCCACGGCGGCATCGCCCATCGGCAGGGCCACGTCGAGGGCCGTGATGGCGTTCTGGGCCGTGGTGTTGAGTTTGTTGATGTCGCGTGCCTGTTGCTGCTGGGCGCGGTAAGCGGCCAGGTTCAGCGAGAGGTTGGTTTGCTTGCGCTGCTCGGTGGCGCGCTTGGCGGCGTCGGTGATGAGGCGGAAGCCCGCGCTGCTGGCCACGCGGGCCGCGCTGGCGGCGCGCAGCTTATCCAGGGCCGGCACCGAGTTCACGGGCTGGTAGGCGGCGGGCGCAATCTCGTCCCACTGCAGCGGGTAGTCCGACTGTTGCTCGCCCTTGGCGTACGACGTCAGCACGTCGGGCAGGGTGATGTCGGGCACCACGCCTTTAAACTGCGTCGAGCCCCCGTTCACGCGGTAAAATTTCTGGATGGTAAGCTTCACCGAGCCCAGCGGCTTGAGGGCCGCCACTTCCGGCGACACAGCGTTGTCCAGGTCGATAATCTGCTGCACCGTGCCCTTGCCATACGTGGTGTTGCCCATGATGACGGCCCGGCGGTAGTCCTGCATGGCGGCGGCCAGAATCTCCGAGGCCGAGGCGCTGTACTTATTCACCAGCACCACCAGCGGGCCGGCGTACTGCACCTGCGGGTCGGTATCGGCCACGGCCTCGGGCTTGCCGCGGTTGGTTTTCACTTGCACCATGGGGCCGCTGGGCACAAACAGGCCGCTCATGTCCACGGCGTCCCGCAGCGAGCCGCCGCCGTTGTAGCGCAGGTCGAGCACCACCCCGGCCACGTTTTCCTTGCTCAGCTTGGCCAGTTCGGCCTTCACATCGGAAGCGCTGTTGCGGCCGCCTTTGCCGCTGAAATCGGCATAGAAGCTGGGCAGGTGAATGTAGCCGTAATTCTTGCCGTTCTGCTTGATGATGGCCGACTGGGCGTAGGTTTCCTCCTTCACCACGATGTCGCGGATGATGGGAATCACCACGGTGGCGCCGTCGGGCTTGCGCACGGTCAGGCGCACCTCCGTGCCCTTGGGCCCGCGGATGAGCTTCACCGCTTTGTCGAAGCGCATGCCTTCCACGCTCACCGGTTCGCCGGCGCCCTGGGCCACGCGCAGAATGATGTCGCCCACTTTCAGGTCGCCCTGCCGGGCCGAAGCCGAACCGGCCACGATGTCGGCCACTTTGAGGTGGCCTTCGTCTTCCTGCAGCAGCGCGCCCGTGCCCTCCAGCCGGCCCGACATTTCAATGTCGAAATTCTCCCGCACAATGGGCGCGAAATAGTCGGTGTGCGGGTCGTAGCTGTTGGCAATGGCGTTGGCGAAGTCGGCCAGCCGGTCGTTGGCGTCGAGTTGCAGGCGGTCGGCAAATACATCGTCGTAGTACTTCAGCACGCGCTTGCGGGCCTCGGCCTCCAACTGGGCCGGCGTGCGCACCGGGTCGGAAGTGGTAGCGGCCGAGGCCGTTACCTTGTTAGCCGCCAGTGATTTATCCTTCTTCTTGGCCTCGTCGTCCATCATTTCCGACATCCGGGCCAGCGTCTGGTACTTCAGCATCTTGCGCCACTGCTCGCGCTGCTCGGCGGGCGTGGCGGCGTAAGTGGCCTTAGTGGGGTCAGTTTCCCAGCTTTCCTGCACCGAAAAGTCGAAGGGCTGGGCCAGAATCTGGCGGTACAGGGCCTGGATTTCGAGCGTGCGCTTGTCGAGCAGCTGGCTCGTCACGTCCAGAAACTCGTGGGTGCCGCCGCGCAGCTGGTCGTCAATCTTGGTTTGGTACTGCTGCAGGGCGGCCACTTCGGGCGCCAGCAGCAGCTGCTTGTTCACGTCGATGCGCTTGAGGTACAGGTCGTACACACGCTGCGAGAACTGGTCGTCCAGCTTTTCGGGCTGGTAGTGCAGCTGCGAGAGGCCCTGCAGCATCACGCCCAACACCACCTGGTCGCGCGGAGGGGTGCCCTGGTACACGGAAAACGACGCCAGCCCCAGCAAGGCCAGCACGGAGGCGGAAGTCACCCCTAGTTTTAAGCGGGAAAAATTCATGCGGAGAAGATGATTAGAAGTCAGGGATGGTTGCCTGGGCTTGGTTTTATACCGCCCCGGCCGAAGAAGGTTGGCCAGAATCTTGCCAGAAATTCTGGTTAAAGTCGGCAAGGTAATGGGTTGGGTTGCGGAAAGTAGCGCCCCCGCCGTTTCAAAGGCTGGCTATATTCTCTACTACAATTTTTCAGCGGTTTTAGGTCAGTTTTTGGGGTGGAAGTTGTAACGATGTTAAACAAAAAGCACGTCATGCAGAGCGCAACCTTTCTTCCCTATTTTCAAAAACTCAGCGTCAACTGCCGGCCCGCCGCGGGCTGCCCCGTGTTCAGATTCGAGAGCGTGACGCCCAGCAGCCGCACGCCCTTGGGCAATGGGAACAACCCCTCCACCAGCTCCCGGCAAATGCGTTCCAGCACCACCTGGCTCGGAATGGGTCCCACGCTGCTGCGGCTGCGCGTGATTTGCTGAAAATCAGCAAATTTTACTTTCACCGTCACCGTGCGGCCCAGAATGCCGGAGCGCTGGCAATACTCCCACACTTCCTCAATGGACGGCCGCAACCCGTCGAGCAGGTCGGTGAAAGCGCTCAAATCCTGCGCAAACGTGGTTTCCGAGCCCACCGACTTGCGCAGGCGGTCGGCCTCCACGGGCCGGTGGTCTTCGGCCCGGGCAATGGCGTGGTAGTAGCGCCCGGCCTTGCCAAAATGATGCTGCAAAAATTCCACCGGCTGCGCCCGCAAATCGGCTCCGCTGAAGATGCCCAGCTGGTTGAGCCGCGCCGCCGTCACCGGCCCAATGCCGTGAAACTGCCCCACCGCCAGCCCTTCCACAAACGCCAGCCCCTGCTCGGGCCGCACCACAAACTGCCCGTTGGGCTTGCGGTAGTCCGACGCCAGCTTGGCCAGAAACTTATTGTACGAAATGCCCGCCGAGGCCGTGAGCTGGGTTTCGGCCAGGATTTTGGCCCGGATTTCCCGCGCAATCTGGGTGGCCGATTCCAGTTGCTTGAGGTTGTGCGTCACGTCGAGGTAGGCCTCGTCGAGCGACACCGGCTCGATGAGCGGCGTGTACTCCGCAAAAATGGCCCGAATCTGGCGCGACACCTCCTTATACACCGCAAAGCGCGGCGGCACGAACACCAGCTCCGGGCACTTGCGCAGCGCCGTGACCGACGGCATGGCCGAGCGCACCCCAAACTCCCGCGCTTCGTAGCTGGCCGCCGCCACTACGCCCCGCTCGCGGGCGCCGCCCACCGCTACGGGCAGCCCACGCAGCTCGGGATTGTCGCGCTGCTCAACGGAAGCGAAAAAGGCATCCATGTCCAGATGGATGATTTTTCGGGGAGTGGCGGAACTCATGCCTTACTAGCTTTTTTAGTCAGGCAAAGATACCTGTCTGGCCAATCTGATTAGCAACCGCAATTGATTTCCCATTTTTGCCAAAGGTTCGCCATTTGCCCGGCAGTCAGCAGCTCCAAACTGCCATATTTCCTCTGCCCGAAAGGCGTACTGCGCACCATGAACAACGCGGTTGCTCCAGTGCTTTTTCTAGAAATGCCGGGAAGCCGCCACAGCTTTCAGGCTAATACCCATGTTTTTTTTGAGAAATTTTAGTCCTATTCCGTAATAACACTTTTGCGAGTCAATTTTAAAACCCTTAATTTTGCTTTTTCTTTCTGCTAAGAAATATCGGCGAAGGCAGCGGGTGGAATCTGCGATTTCAACGAATCAGGCGACTTCAGCCATTTTGAAAACCTATCGGTTTAGTCCCGCTTTTTGTTGGTATTGCAATTTTTGAAAAAAATAAATATTAGTAACAATTTGTTTGTCAAGGCATTCTAAACGTAAATTTGCATTACAAACACTGTGGGGTGGCGGAACTGGCAGACGCGCTAGCCTATCTCGCTAGTACAATTAGAGGTTCGAGTCCTCTCTCTACAGCATGAGCCCCGGTCGCATTCGCGCCGGGGCTTTTTGCGTTTTTAGGGCTTGGGTGCTAAGCGGCCAGCGGCTTTTTGCGGCCAGCGGGTTTCTTCCGTTTGGCCTTGGGTTTGGGCTTGCGGCGCGGGGGCAGGCGCTCGCGCTCGGCCTTGCGCTCGGCGCGCAGGAGCAGGCGCTCGGGCAGCCGGGCCATGAGGCGTTCGCGCACGTACCGGGCCAGCGCCGAGAGCGGCACCGTGCTGGTGGTGCGCAGGAATTGGCCGATTTCGCGGCTGCGCAGCGTGCTGGCCCCGGCCAGGCCCCGGGCCAGCAGAAACTGCTTCACTTCTTCCAGCAAAATCAGCTTAGCAAGCGGCGCCAGGGCCACCGTGGCGTTGTAGCAGGCGGCGCGGTGCAGCCGCAGGCCCTCGGCCGAAGCCACCTGGATGCCCACCCACTCAGGCAGCAGCGGCAACAGCTTGGGCAGGTGCTTTTCGGTGACGACGAAGGTGACGAAATCGTAGACCTCGCCGTAGCAGCGCAATTGGTTGGCCACGCGCTGGAGGGTGTCGCCGTCGCCTTTCACCTCGTAGCCGTGCATGAAGTGCTCGGTGATGTGCACCACGTCGGCGCGCGTGGTGCCGGTGGGCAGCTCGTTGATGTGCACGCCGCCCGTGAGCAGCGGGTAGAGCAGGGCGCGGATTTCCGGGTCGTTCATCGCAACGCCAAATTTAGCGCCGGCGGCGGCGTTATTCCACGCCGGCCGCCACCAGCTGGCAGTGCCGCAGCCAGGCTTCGGCGTCGGCCACCCGCTGGAAAATCTGGAGTTCGAGCCCGCCCACCTGCGGGCCGTTGAAGTGCGTGGTGATGGTGTCCGACAACGAATCGGCCTGCACCACGTGGGCCACGTAGCGCAGCCCCATCCCCACGGCCTGCGGCACCCAGATGCGCTCGAGCCACTCGATGGAGTCGAACCAGGGGCCTTGCAGCGCCACGTTGTCGTTGAGCAGGTAGGGGCAGCGCAGTTCCTTCAGCTTATTCAGGTAGTTGTCGGCCCCGCGCAGGGCCTCGCTCATATCGACGAAGCCGCGCCAGGTGGCGCGCAGCCAGCCTTCGTGGTCGTACGTGAGGGTGCAACGGCTGCCGTCGGTATCGGGTAGCGAACTGAGTAGCATAACGGCGGGAATAAGGATGAAGAACGCAGCGGCGCGGCGCGGTAAATCATGAGCTTCAACTCAACTACCGGCAAATGTAAGTAGCCCAGCCGATGCTGAGAGGTTGTTTTATACGGATTTTGGTTTTAATTTTTACGTAAGTAAATCCACTTTTTGCGCCCCTATTTTGAAGTTGGGCCCGGCCGTTGATTAACAAAAACAACAATTTTTCAGGCCGATAGTCCGGCCCAAGCCCGGCGGGCAGGCTTCGCAATACCTTCATCTGGCGGAGGCGTGGGGGTTATGGCCGGGGCGTTATTTCGCCGGTTGTACTGTACCTTGCCCCCAACCCTGGTGGACGGCTTTCGGCAGGTGGAGCGGCGAAAACTTGTCGCCTTTCACTGCGGTTGTTGGCCGTATCCGGCGCTGATTTCAACGTTTGGCTGTTCCTCTTTTCCCTGCATGTCCCGTAAAAAGGTTCTGTTTCTTATCGGTTCGCCCAACCAAACCACGCAGATGCACCAGATTGCGCAGCTGCTGGAAGACGAATTCGAGCCTTACTTCAGCCAGCTCTATTACGACGGCTGGCAGCGGCCCTTCTACAAATTCCTGCTCTGGACGGGCGGGCTCGACAAGACTATCGTCACCGGCAAAATCAAGCAGATAGCCGACAAGTACTTGGCCGAGCACCAGCTGAAAAACGATTTCGAGGCCCGGGTTTTCAACAATACCTACGACCTCATCGTGTGCTGCTCCGATGTGGTGGTGCCCTGGCCGCTGCTGCGCCGCACCAAAACCGTGTTTGTGCAGGAGGGCATGACCGACCCGCTCAACGTGTGGGCCCGGCTGGTGAAACGCCTCACGCGCTACCCCATCCTGGCCATCGGCACGGCCCTGAACGGCATGAACAACTGCTGCGACATCTACTGCGTGGCCTCGGAGGGCTACCAAAAGCACTTCGAGCGCGTGGGTGTGGATGCCGACAAGCTCATCGTGACGGGCATTCCGAACTTCGATAACATCGAGCAGGTGCGGCACAACGACTTCCCGCACCGCGACTACGTGCTGGTGGCCACTTCCGACCTGCGCGAAACCTTCACGCCCGAAAACCGGCCCAAGTTCATCCGGGAGTGCGCCCGCATTGCCAATGGACGCCCGCTGGCCTTCAAGCTGCACCCCAACGAAGAACTGCCGCGAGCCGTGGACGAAATAAAGGAGTACGCCCCGCCCGGTACCCTCATCTTCACCGAAGGCAACACGGACCACATGATTGCCAACTGCGTGGAACTGATAACCCAGTACTCGACGGTGGTGTATGTGGGCCTGGCGCTGGGCAAACCGGTGCACTCCTATTTCGACGTAGATGACCTGCGGCGCAAGCTGCCCTGGCAGAACGGCGGCACCTCGGCGCGGCGCATTGCGGCCATTTGCCGCGGCTACGCGCATTTTGCGGGCAACGGGCCGGCGTTTTTGCGGCAGTCCCAGCCCGAAGATTTTGCCCAAACCGAAGCCGCGGGCGGGTCGATGGCGGTGCATTAACCCTTTTTTTATGGTTCGCTATAAAGGAGATACGGCTTATTTTCAGGTATTTTCTTAATATTTAAGAGTATTCCGGACCGTTCATCGACTACCGGATATTGCTACGCGAAAAATATGGTCGTTCCCAAGACTCTGACCGTTGTGCAGGCCCGCATGGGCTCCTCGCGCCTGCCCGGCAAGGTGCTGCTGCCGCTGGCGGGCCAGCCGCTGCTGGTGCGCATGGTGGAGCGGGTGCAGCGCGCCCGGCTGGCCGGCACCGTGGTGGTGGCCACCACCTCCGAGGCCGCCGATGACACCATTGCCGGCCTCTGCGCCGCCCACGGCATCGAATGCTTCCGGGGCGATGCCCTGGATTTGCTTGACCGCCACTACCAGGCCGCCCGCCACTACGGCGCCGATGTGGTGCTGAAAATCCCGTCGGACTGCCCGCTCATCGACCCGGCCGTTATCGACGAGGTGGTGCGGTTTTACCTCGACTTTGCGGAGCGCTACGACTTCGTGAGCAACCTGCACCCTGCTACTTTCCCCGACGGCAACGACGTGGAAGTGATGCCTTTTGTGGCGCTGGAAGCCGCCTGGCGCGAGGCCAAACGGCCGCTGGAGCGCGAGCACACCACACCTTTTTTCTGGGAAAACCCCGACCGGTTTCAGATTGGCAACGTGACCTGGGACGCTGGGAAGGACTACTCGATGAGCCACCGCTGGACGATTGATTACCCGGAGGATTACGCCTTCATCAGCGCGGTTTACGAGGCGCTTTATGACCAAAACCCCGCTTTTGGCCTCGATGACATCCTGAACCTGCTGGAGAAGCGCCCCGATATTGCCGGGCTCAATGCCCACCTGGCGGGCGTGAACTGGTACCGCAACCACCTCGATGAATTGACAACCGTAGATTCGTCGCAAACCAAGATGCTTTAGTTGTCAGTTGTTCGTTGTCAGTTGTTAGGGCTGGAAACGAACAATTGCTGACTAACAACTGACAACGAACAACTGACAACTAATAACCCATGCTTCCTGAGCAACAACAGAAACTACAGCAGCTGGCCCTGCGCGTGCGCGAGCACATCGTGCGCCTGAGCACCGACGGCGGCTGCTTCACCGGCGCCTCGCTGAGCTGCGCCGACCTGCTGGTGTACCTCTACGCCGACTGCCTGAACGTGCGCCCTGACAACCTGCAGGACCCCAACCGCGACTACCTGTTCCTGAGCAAGGGCCACGACGTGCCCGCCCTCTACGGCACCTTCGTGGAACTCGGCTTT
Organism: Hymenobacter convexus; assembly: GCF_030580955.1. Taxonomy (GTDB): domain Bacteria; phylum Bacteroidota; class Bacteroidia; order Cytophagales; family Hymenobacteraceae; genus Hymenobacter. The sequence goes on from NZ_JAUQON010000003.1 coordinate 108,111, forward strand.
ATGGACAAAGCGCGCCTCGACCAGCACCTGAGCACCGACGACCACATCTACTGGCACCCCAACCGGAACGTGCCGGGCGTGGAGTTCCATTCGGGCTCGCTGGGGCACCTGCCCAGCGTGGCCCTGGGCGTGGCCATGGACTGCAAAATGCGCGGACAGGACAACAAGGTCATCGTCATCACCGGCGACGGCGAGCTGAACGAGGGCACGGTGTGGGAAAGCCTGCTGGTGGCCAGTGCCCACAAAATCAACAACCTGACGCTGGTGGTCGACCGCAACCACTTCCAGGCCAACGTGGCCACCGAAGACCTGATTCCGCTGGAGCCCATGGCGCCCAAGTTTGAGGCTTTTGGCTGCGAGGTGCGCCGGATTGACGGCCACGATTTCGCGCAGTTGGAAGACGCTTTCTCGGCCCTCCCCTTCTCCGACACCAAGCCCTCGGTCATCATCTGCGACACGGTGCGCGGCCGCGGCTTGCCTAGCATCGAAGCCCGCGCCGACCGCTGGTTCTGCAACTTCTCGGCCGATGAGGTACAGGAATTGCTGCGCGAACTGCACAGCCAGGAGGCCACCACGCTCACGAGCGAAACGCTGACGGTACGTTAATAGTAGCGCGGACTTTGTAGTCCGCGGGTAACCGATTCATTCGCGGACTAAAAGTCCGCGCTACATCCCATGACCTACGAAGAACTAATCAAACAAACGGCCCTCGCCGATGAGCGCATCGTGGTGATGACGGCCGAAAACCGCGCCCTCATCCGCAACCTGCCCGCCGTGCTCGGCCCGCGCTTCATCGATACCGGCATCACGGAGCAAACACTGATTGGCGCGGCGGCCGGCTTGGCCCTGCGCGGCCGGGTGCCCATTCTGCATGCATTGGCCACATTTCTTACGCTGCGGGCTTTTGAATTTATCCGCACCGACGTGGGCATCGGCCAGTTGCCGGTGAAGCTGAGCGGCTTCGTGCCCGGTTTCCTGTCAGATGGCAATGGGCCGACGCACCAAGCCATCGAAGACGTGAGCCTCATGCGCGGCATCCCCGGCATGACGGTTTTCGCGCCTGCCGATGAGCAGGATATGCTGGCCATGCTACCGGCCATCTGGGCCTCGCCTCAGCCCGCCTACGTGCGCGTCAACACCCGGCCGGCCACGTATGAGCACGCCCTATTCGAGATAGGCAAGGCCGAAATCGTGGCCGAGGGCACCGACATCACCATCCTCACCTACGGCATGCTGTTCGAGCAGACGCTGGTGGCGCGCGAGTTGTTGCAGGCCCAGGGCAAGTCGGTGGGCCTCATCAACCTGCGCAGCCTCAAGCCAATTGATGAAGCCGCGCTGCTGGAGGTGGTGCGCCGCGGCTCCCTCATTGTGACGGTAGAAGACCATTTCGTCACCGGCGGCCTTTACTCAATTCTGGCTGAAGTGCTTCTGCGCAACCAGCTCACGGCCCGCGTGTTGCCGCTGGCGCTAGAGGAGCGGTGGTATCGCCCCGGCCGCCTGAGCGCCGTGCTGGAGTACGAAGGCTTCACCGGCCACCACATTGCTCGCCGTATTACGGAGTATCTGGGCGAGTCGGGCGCGGCCATTGCCGAAGGCCCGGCCGTGCTCGAAAACGAGTTTGCGGAGTAGAGACGCAACATTTTGCGTCTCGTCGTTGAACGACCGGAACTGCACCGCCTCCTCATATTTAAGCAACATCAACAACGACGAGACGCAAAATATTGCGTCTCTACCGTCAACGAAACCACCTCAACCCCATGCCCAACACCGTTTCTTTCAACGAAAATTACCCCGACATCACTAAGTCGGACGAGCTGTACGCCCGCGCCCAGCGCATCATGACGCCCGTAACGCAGACGCTCGCCAAAGGCCCCGGCCAGTATACCAAAGGTGTGAGCCCGAAGTATGTGAAGCGCGCCAAGGGCTCCCACATCTGGGACGTGGACGGCAACGAGTACATTGATTTCCAAATGGGTATCGGTCCCATTTCCTTGGGCTACGCTTATCCAAAAGTTGACGATGCCATTCGTGCCCAGCTCGAAGACGGCATCACCTTCTCGATGATGCACGAGCTGGAGGTAGAGCTGTCGGAGCTGATTCACGAGATTATACCGAACGCCGAAAGCATCCGCATCAGCAAAACCGGCGCGGACGTGTGCTCGGCGGCCGTGCGCGTGTCGCGGGCCTTCACGGGGCGCAATAAGGTGCTATGCTGCGGCTACCACGGCTGGCACGACTGGTACATTGGCACCACCAGCCGCGACAAGGGCATCCCGCAGGAAAGTAAGGACCTGGTGGCCGCGTTTGAGTATAATAACATCGACTCGCTGAAAGCGCTGCTCGATGATGACGTAGCCTGCGTGATTCTGGAGCCGTTCATCTTCGACGCGCCCAAGGACAACTTCCTGCACGAAGTGGCCCGCCTGTGCAAGGAAAACGGCACGCTGCTCATCTTCGACGAGATGTGGACGGGTTTCCGCGTGGCCGTGGGCGGGGCTCAGGAATATTTCGGCATCACGCCCGATTTGGCGGTGTATTCCAAGGCCTTTGCCAACGGCATGCCCATCGCTCTGCTTACCGGCCGGCGCGATGTGATGCAGCTGTTTGAGCAGGATGTGTTCTTCTTCACCACCTTCGGGGGCGAGGCGCTGAGCCTAGCTGCCGCCGTGGCCACCATCACCGAGATGCGCGAGAAGAACGTGCCCGCCCGCCTAGCCGAGCAGGGCAAAAAACTCAAGGACGGCTACAACGAAATTGCCGCCGAGCTGGGCCTGAGCCAGTACACCAAGTGCTACGGCTACGACTGCCGTACTATCGTCACCTTTGACACCTCGGCCGGCAACGGCATGGAAATAAAGGCGTTTATGCAGCAGGAGCTGTTTAAGCGCGGCATCATGTGGGGCGGTTTCCACAACATGTGCTTCTCGCACACCGACGCCGACGTGGCCCACACCCTGGCCGCCTACCGTGAGGTGCTGCTGCTGCTGAAGGAAGCCATCGAAGCCGGCGACGTGGCCGCCCGCCTCCTGGGTGAGCCGGTAGAAGCGGTGTTTCGCAAAGTGACCAACGCTGCGCCGGTGAAGGCGAAGTGACCGGAAGTCCACGATACACGACCGTCATGCAGAGCGCAGCGAAGCATCTCGCGTGTGGTAGTAGCTCAATCGTTGCAACATCATTGATTAGTGCGGCACGCGAGATGCTGCGCTCTGCATGACGGTCATATTTCTAGCAAAATCCACCCAACTACTTCTTGAATCTCTTCGACCTTACCAACAAAACGGCCATCGTCACGGGCGCCTGCGGCCTTATTGGTCGCAAGCACTGCGAAGCCCTGGCCAATGCCGGCGCCAACGTGATTGTGGCCGACATCAACGCGGACGCGTGCGCAGCTACAGCGGCCGGGCTGCCGGGCGGCCCGCACCTGCCGCTAGCCGTTGATGTTACCAATCCCGAGTCGTTGGGCGCCGCGCGCGACCAGATTCTGGCACAATTCGGCCACATCGATGTGCTGGTGAACAATGCCGCCATTAACGACATGTTCGAGAACCCGGCGCTGGCAGCCGATTTGAGCAAATTCGAGAATTTTCCGCTGGCCACTTTCCAAAAAGTGCTGGAGGTGAACGTGACGGGTGTTTTCCTGGCGGCGCAGGTGTTCGGCACGCCTATGGCGCAACAGGGCCACGGCAGCATCATCAACGTGGCCAGCACCTACGGCATCGTGGGCCCTGACCAAAGCATTTACCGCAACGAGGCCGGCGAGCAAACCTTCTACAAATCACCCTCCTACCCCATGACCAAGGGCGCGGTGGTGAATTTCACCCGCTATCTGGCAGCCTACTGGGGCGCGGCCGGCGTGCGGGTGAATACGCTCTCGCCCGGCGGCGTCGAAAACAGCCAAGACGAATTTTTCATCAAGCAATACAGCGCCAAAACGCCGCTGGGCCGCATGGCTACGCCTACCGATTATCAGGGGGCCGTAGTTTTTCTGGCATCGGATGCGTCGGCCTACATGACCGGGGCCAACCTGGTGGTGGACGGCGGCTGGACGGCAATCTGATTTAGTTGTCAGTTGCTTGTTGTCAGTTGTTAGTCTCAGACGTTCAACTCAACAACCTAACAACTGACAACGAGCAACTAACAACTAAAACCAAACATCTTATGCAAGCTGTTGAAATCCGTAAAAACCGATTCATTGGCGCGGGCCACCCGGCCTACATCATTGCCGAAATCGGCATCAACCACAACGGCTCGCTCGACCTGGCCAAGCAGCTCATTTCCGAAGCCGCCAAGGCCGGCTGCGACGCCGTGAAGTTCCAGAAGCGCACGCCCGAGCTGTGCGTGCCCAAAGACCAGTGGGAAAAGCAGCGCGACACCCCCTGGGGCCGCATGAGCTACATCGACTACAAGCGCAAAACCGAGTTCGGCCAGGCCGAATACACGGCCATCGACGACTACTGCCGTGCTCTGGGCATCGACTGGTTTGCCTCGTGCTGGGACGAGCCATCGGTGGATTTTATGGAGCAATTCGCGCCGGTGATGTACAAAATGGCCTCGGCCTCCCTCACCGACAAGCCCCTGCTCGACCGCGTGCGCGCCACCGGCCGCCCGCTGATGCTGAGCACCGGCATGAGCACCTTGGATGAAATCAACCAGGCCGTGAAATGGGTGGGTCTGGATAAGCTCATGATTGCGCACTCCACCTCCTCTTACCCCTGCCCGCCGGCCGAGCTGAACCTACGTATGGTGCCCGTGCTGCAAGGCATGTTCCCCGGCACGCCCATCGGCTACTCGGGCCACGAAACCGGCTTGGCTACCACGGTAGCGGCCGTGACGTTGGGCGCCTCCTTCGTGGAGCGCCACTTCACGCTGGACCGCGCCATGTGGGGTTCCGACCACGCTGCTTCGGTGGAGCCCGGCGGCATGGCCAAGCTCGTGCGCGACATCCGCGACGTGGAAGAAGGCCTCGGCGATGGCGTGAAGCGCGTATACGACTCCGAGTTGGAGCCCCGCGCCCGCCTGCGCCGCGAGCTGACGCCGAACCAGAAGTAGGGTGTTTGGGTTGAACCGAAAGGAATACCTGAACGAATAAAGGACGTCATGCAGAGCGCAGCGAAGCCTCTTTACCGCAGTCATTAATCCTTTCGATTGGATTGCGTTGCGCGGTAAAGATGCTTCGCTGCGCTCTGCATGACGTGCTTTTAATCTCAACATCTGCCCCCACACCATGCCCAAAGTCGAATTCATCACCACGGCCATACTGCTGATTTGGGTGGCCATCGTGATTACGCTGGAGCGCATTATTCCATACCGCAAGGGCCTGCCATTTTTCCGCGAGGGCTTCTGGACTGATTTGGTGCTCTATACCTTCGTGCAGAGCTACGCGCTGAAAATCATCATTTTCGACTACATCATTCAGCCGCTCGACCAGCACTTTGGGTTCTCGAAGCTGCATTTTGTGACGGGCTGGCCGATTTGGGTGCAGGTGCTGTTTTTCGTGGTGACGCACGACTTTTACATCTACTGGTTTCACCGGTTTCAGCACAGTAGCCCGCTGTTCTGGCGCACCCACGAGGCGCACCATTCGGGCAAGCAGGTGGACTGGCTGGCGGGCTCCCGCTCGCACGCACTCGAAATCATCATCAACCAAACCATTGAGTTTGCGCCCATTATCCTGCTTGGGGCCGACCCCATGGTGGTGCCCATCAAGGCCTGCATCGACGCCGTGTGGGGCATTTGGATTCACTGCAACATCGACGTGCGCTCGGGTCGCCTGCAATACTTCATCAACGGTCCCGAGATGCATCTCTGGCACCACGCCGACCACGAGGAAGTGTTCTACGCCAATTTCTCCACCAAATTTGCCTTCTGGGACTGGATTTTCGGCACCGCCTACCGCCCCGACCACAAGCCCCTGAAATGGGGCCTTCCCTACGCCTTCCCGAAGGATTATTTCAGCCAGCACGTCTTTTCCGTGGCCCGCTTCGATGAGGCGGAGCTGGCCAAACGCTCCCGGCTGTTCCGCGCCTACCACGGCATCCGCGGGCGCCTGCTCACCAAGCTCACCGACCGTGTGCCGGCCCTGAAGCCGCTGCACGGCTGGCCCGTGCCCGAGCCCTACACCGAAACCATCCCGGCGCAACGGCCGGGCGGTAATTTTGGCGCCACCCCAGTTGCCGAAACCGCTTCCTCCCCTTCCGCCGCTCTTTCCCGCTAACCTTGCTCAATCCCTGGTTTTCCCTGTTTTTAGCCTCTTTCATGGAGGTTTGCTGGACGTATAGCCTCAAAGCGCTGAGCATGCAGCGCATCAAGGAAATAGCCTGGGTGCACAGCCTGGGGCAGCCGGGGCTGCTGCTGCCGGTGCTGCCGCTGCTGGCCTACGTGGGTTTCGGGCTGGCCAACGTATATTTTCTGTCGCTGGCCATGCGCGATATTCCCACCGCCACCGCCTACTCGGCCTGGATGGCGCTGGCCGTGGTGGGCATCAAGCTGGTCGATGCGCTTTACCTGAAGCAGCCCTTTTCGTGGCAGAGTGTGTTCTTCACCAGCCTGATTATCATTGGCGTACTGGGCTTGCGCCGGGTAGAATAAAGCGGTTGCCACAGGCCGGAACCGGCGTTCTGGCATTAAAACTGGAAGTAGATAAAGGGCTGAATTTCGGCTGATTTCACCTGAATCACCAGCCAGATGACGAGGGTGAGCAGCACCGCCTGCTCCACCACCGAGCGGCGGGCCAGGGCCGTTTCGAGCCGTAGGGTGAGGCCGTCGGGGATGAAATGCAGCAGGTAGCCCAGCGCCACCAGCGCAAATACAGGCCGGAAGGCGGCCAGCACCTGCCCCAGCAAATCGGGCCGCAGGCTGTGCGTGATTTGGTGGATGACTTGCAGGGCCACTTCGAAGGTGCCGGCCCGGAAAAATATCCAGCAGAAGCACACAAAATGGAAGGTAATGAACCAGCCCAGCAGCTTGATGAGCCAGCCATTGCCCGGCCGAACTACCTTTTGGAATAGCTTATCGACCGCTAGTGCGGCACCGTGTAGCGCGCCCCAGGCCACAAACGTGAGCGAAGCGCCGTGCCAGAGGCCACCGAGCAGCATGGTCAGAAACAGGTTGATGTATTGCCGGACCACGCCTTTGCGGTTGCCGCCTAGCGGGATGTAGAGGTAGTCGCGCAGCCACGACGAGAGCGAAATGTGCCAGCGCCGCCAGAACTCGGTGATGCTCGTGCTTTGGTAGGGCGAGAGGAAGTTGGGCGGCAGCCGGTAGCCCAGCAGCAGCGCAATGCCGATGGCAATGTCGGAATAGCCCGAAAAGTCGCAGTAAATCTGCAGCGCATAGCCGTACACGCCTAGCAGGTTTTCGATTCCACTGAACAACGTGGGGTTGCCGAAAATGCGCTCCACGTAGTTCAGGCTGATGTAGTCGGAAATGACGGCTTTCTTGAACAGGCCCGCCGCGATGAGCAGCACGGCCCGGCCCATGTCTTCGCGCGAGATGAATGGCGGCTTGGCGATTTGCGGAATGAAATCCGACGCCCGCACAATGGGCCCGGCCACCAGCTGCGGGAAAAACGTGACGAAAAACGCGAAGTCCCAGATGTTGCGCAGGGCCTTGATTTGCCCGCGGTACACGTCGATGGTGTAGCTCAGCGTCTGGAAGGTGTAGAACGAGATGCCCACCGGCAGCAGCACGTGCAGCACCGGCACCGGCTGCCCGGTGAGGGCTTGGTAGCCGCTCAGGAAAAAATTGGTGTACTTGAAGTAGAACAGCATGCCCAGGTTCACCAACAAGCTGAGCGTGAGCAGCAATTTGCGCCGGCCGGGACTGTCGGAATCGGCAATCCAGCGGGCGAAGTTGTATTCTACTATCGTCGAAAACACGAGCAGTAGGAAGTAGAGCCCGCTCGACTTGTAGTAGAAAAACAGCGAAAAGGCCGTGACGTAGAGCAGCCGCGCCCGGTGCCGGTTGCGCAGCAATTGGTAGCCGGCCAGAAACGCCAGAAACAGCAGCAGAAAGAAGCCCGTGTTGAATATCAGCGGGCTTTTGGGGTGATACCGGAACTGGTCGAGCAGCCGGTCGAGGTCGATATTATCGGGGCGGAGGTAGCGAAAATCCATCCTGAAGCGCGAGGTAAAGCAAAAGGCCCTGCAGTTCGTAGCCTTTGGTGGTGAAATGAACGAGGTCGGGCTGGGCCAGCCCGTGCGTCTGCCAGGCGCGCATGGAGCCGTAGCCGCCTTGCACGACGGCAAAATCCCAGTAAGCCAAGTCGTGGGCAGTGCAGTAGGCCTGTAGCACCGTGCGCAGGCGCGCCAAATCGGGGTTGCGGTGGCGGCGGGCGCGGTAGGAATCGGCTGGGGCCGTAAGCAGCACATCGGCCTGGGGGCTGCCGCGGCGCAGGCGGCTCACCAGCGTATCGAGCTGCTGGGCGAAGCGCTGAGGGTCGAATCCAGCATCGTACGCATCGTTGGTGCCGAGAGATACGATAAGCAAATCGGGCTGGAGCAGGGGCAGCTGCGCGAAAAACTGCGGGGCGCGGTTGTAGTGGCGCACGGCCGCTCCGTTTACGCCAATGGCGTGGTACACCAGCCCGGCCCGGCCGTTATCGAGCAGGAGGCCGTAGAGCCGCGCACTGATTTGGCGGGAGCTACGGCGCACGGTGCGCAGCTCCACAAAATCGCGCAGCGAATCGAAAACCACCGCCGATGACAGGCCCGGTCCGGCGCCCGGCACAGTGGCCAGCAGGCGGCCCCGAGCGTCGTGCACCTGCCAATCGAGGGCCGTAGCGCCGGGCGCACGTAGCAGCGTGAGCCGGCTGAAACGGTAGTCGGGCCAGCGCCGGGCAGGGATACGCAGCGTGAAAGCCGCGCCCGTGTCGGTCGTGGCCAGGCTGATGCCGCTCAGGCCGATGGGCAGCGTGCTATCGGGCGCGGCCAGCACGCGGCGGGCGCGCCAGCGCCCGGCCGTCGGCGCGGTGCGAAACGTGGCCGAGCCACCCGTCTTCGCCACGCCAAAGGGGAACGCTAGGCCGCGCCCCGCGTTGCCGTAGGTGCGCTGCAACTCGCGCCGCACCCGTCCCGAAAACTCGTCGGCCTGCAGGTGCGAGTCGCCGATGTGCACCACGCTCACCCGCTCGCCCGGCAGCTCGTTGGGATACACCGGCAGTTGGGCCAGCCGCCGGTAGAAGTGCTGCAAGCCGCGCTGAGCATTCTCGATGTGATTGGCCGATGTGCGCAGAAACGGATAGGCCGCCCGCAGGCTGTCGAGCCGCCCCAGCGCCTGCGCGCACACCGGCCGGCCGCTTCCCAGCAGCAGCCAAACCACGAACAGGTGAAGGCAATACTTCAAATTAACTTCTGTAAATCAAATATCTATCAACATTAACCACACTAGCGGGCCTGGGCACGGGCGGTACTGTCGGGCCGCGCGGTTGGGGTCGGACTGGGGCGGGCGTACTCGCCCATCAGGTAGGTGTAGAGCAGGCGGGCCATGCGCTGCCCACCCAAGGAGTTGATGTGGGTGTAGTCGTTGCGGGCCAGCGGCGGGGCCTGTTCCACCCAGTTCGTCATGGAATTCTGGCCGCCCATGGCCGCAAACAGGTTCCAGAACGCCACGTGGGTGCGGCGTGCCAGGCGCTGCTGCGCCGCCAGCAGCAGCGGCACGGTGGGGTCGGTCACAAATTCGCCGTCGACGCGCGCGCTTTTGTCGCTCATGCCCACGATGAGGATGCTGGCGTGCGGAAAAGCCCGCTGCATGCGGTCGACCACCCGGGTCATGGCTTGCTCGTAGAAGCGGTAGTCGGTGAGGCCGGTTTGGGCCACGTTCACGCCGTAGTGCAGAATGACAAGTTGATAATCAAGCATTTTACCGAAAGCGGCCAGTTGCTCGAACGGAATGCGATTGAGCGACATGCCGCCGTTGCCGCGAAAGGAAAAGTTGTCCAGCGTCACGCCCTGCGCGCCTTCGAAGCTGACGCCGTACACCGGGCGCGGGCCGTGGGTGGCGAAGGCCAACCGCAGCCGCCGGGCCGGCACGCCGGGCTTGAGCACCAATTCGTTGAGCGCGGCCGTGCCCGGGAGGGCGTGGGACACGAGGCGTCCGTCGGTGGTGGCCAGCACCTGGTCGCGCGCGCCGCCGGGCCCGTAAAACAGTCGGGCCTGGGCGAAGCGCCGCAGCGGCGCGAAGCGTTGCCCCGCCCGAAAATCAACCCAGCTGGTATCGGACACAATGTGCGTGCTGTCGTAATTCGAGATGACGCGGGGCAGAAACACCTGCCCCGCAATGCCCAGCGGCGCCGTGCCCGGCCGCTGGTCCGACACCATATTCAGCTCATACCAATCGGGCGAAAAGGTCTGGTGGATGGTTTCGCGAAAGTCGGCCGACACTGAGTTGATGGGCACAAACCCTACGCCAGTGCCCCCAAACTGGGTTTGGAGCAGGTTGCGAAGGTCGCCGGTGAGCAGGTCGCCCTCAATCATCGAATCGCCGAAGTAGGCAATGCGGGTTTTGCTGCCCGTGGCTTTGGTTTGGCGCAGGGCGGCCACGAAGCGGTCGAGGCCCGGCAGGTTGGCTAGGGCCGGCGGTTGGGGCGCGGCGGGCGCCGCCGTGGGTGCCGCAACGGTATCCGGGGTGGCGCGTGGGCCGGTGCCGGGGGCGGCTGGGACGGCCGGGCCATTGGGCGGCGGGGGCGCCAGCGCGGCCACGGCGCCGGGAGTGGGCCGCCACACGTCGGCTAGCAGCCGCACCGGGCGCAGCTTCACGCCGCTCACTTCAAGGCCCGGTTTCAACAACGAAAGCAGGCCCAGAAAGCCCACCGTAAGCAAAACCAGCAAAAACGGGTTCTGCGAGCGCAAAGAATTCATACAATAGTGCCAGGGCCTGCAAACTTAAGGCGCCGGCCGCCAACCGATTGTCTGGGCTTCGACCTGGATAACGTTTGAGTTATACCCGCAACGCCGCCGCAACCAGCCGGCGCGTGGCGAAGTGGCACCGATGGTACGCTAGGCCAATTGGCTTAGCCAGGCGGCGGCTTCGGGCTCGTCGGCAAACCGGCGGTAGGTCAGGGCGTTGGCCGTGGCCTCGTTGGCCATTTCGTCGGCGGGGATGCGGGCCAGCACTTCGGCGGGCAGCAGCACGGCGCCGTAAAAATCCTGCATCCGGGTGCTGGGCATGCTCAGCCAGCAGTCGGTCACCCAGCTCGATTCCGGGGGCGTAAATGGCGTCATACGCCGGTGGTCGGCCACTACTTTGTGCCACTGACGGAGGGCCAGCAGCTGCTTGGCGTACCCGAGCAGCGTTTGCAGGTCGGCAAACTGGCGCGGGCCGGGGGTGTAGCGAATGATGACGTAACTACCCGCCGGCTGTTCGAGGACCTGCCCGGCGGCATTCTGAAAGTGTACGCGAGGTGTACCAAGGGCCATAGCGGAGGCAAAGGTAGCCCGAGGCGGCGGCAAAACAGCTTCGAACAAGCCTAGCGCCGCTCCCAGCGCAGGTTGAATTCTTGCTTGCTGCAGTAAGTATGCAGGCGCGAAACGGGGTTAATAATCACGATTTCACTGGGTTGCTCGTCGGTGGCTTCGGTGGCGCGTATCTCCAGCTCATACTCCTGCCCGTTGCGGAAGCCGGCAAAGCCGTCCATGCCCCGAAACACATATTTCTTTTTCTGAAATTCCATGCCGCAAAATTAAGCGGCCGGGCGCGATGGCCGTGGTACCCATTGAAAAAGGGCGCTTACCGGTGGGTAAGCGCCCTTTGGACGTGGTGCGGAAGGCCGCGGCGTTACGCGTTTTTCTTGGGCCGGCCAGGCTTTTTGGCGGGCGCGGCGCCCTCGGTTTCCGGCCGGGGGGTGCGGGGCTTGCGCGTGCGGGGCGTCGATACGTAGTCGTCGGCCAGCGCGGCTTCCATTTCTCCCAGAGCGGCTTGCAGGGCCCCCAACGTGGTGGTGACCTTGCGCAGGGCGCGTTTCAAATCGGCTTTAACCGCGTCAGCTTGTTGCGCCGTTTCTACGACTTTTTGGAATTCATCAAAGTTTAAGGCCATGTGCAGCAAATGGTGAAGTACGGCCAAAGATAGAAAGAGGCGCAGATACTCATCGCAACGGCCCGCCTGCCTTGGTGCCAGGCCGGGCCACGGCCGGAACCAGGACGGCGACGGCCGTGTATAAGGAGGCAATTCGCTATTTTTGATACCATGGAAGTCACGAATCACACCCTCGCCGAAGCCACCACCACGGCGCCTTTCATTGATTATGCCGTGTGCGTCGACGACGGCAACCGCCCCGCCAAGCACGTAGGCGACTGGCCCACAGAGGGTCAGGTATATGCCGTGCGCGTGACGGAAGGCAAGGCCGAAGGCTCGGACCTGGTGCACGTGCTCGGTTTCCAGGGCGAAGCCCCTTACTTCAACGCCTTTGCCCCGCACCGCTTCGAAATCATTGAGCGCGTGTGGCTGAATTAGCCCGCCGGTTTCTTTTTGGCAAAAGCCCCAGTTGCGTCCAGCAGCTGGGGCTTTTTTGTTTGGCGACTGCAAACATTTGAAGGACACAGCATTACGCATAAAAAAAGCCCCGCCGGCCAGGCGGGGCTTTTGTTTTGGCAGCCGCGCGTTAGTGCACCACCAGCAGCTTGCGTACCACCACGCCCCTTTCTGTTTGCAGCTGCAATGTGTAAAGGCCCGCCGCCTGGGAGCCCAGGTCGAGGGCGCGGGACGTAGCCGGGCTGCCCGCGGGGACTTGCAGCACCACGCGGCCGGTCATGTCGGTCACGGTGAAGGGCGCGGCCAACAGGGCGGGTTCGGAGCTATTGAGCACGAACCGCCCGTCAGCGCTGGGGTTGGGGGCCACGCTCACGGGCGCTTCCGGCAAGCCGGCCCGGGTGGCGGTGGGCGTGGCAAAGGCCACGTCGTCGACGAGCAGCACGGTGCCCGGCAGGGGGTTCTGCCCCCCGGCGGAATAGAACTCGATGTGCACGGAGTCGGGGGTGGCGGCCGACAGGTAGGTCAGGGGCACGGTGGCCAGGGTGTAGGTGGCCGCCGGGGCTAATGGCAGGAAGGCCAGGACAATGTCGGTCGATACCCCGCCCGTGGTACGGGTGAGCGAAACCGATACGCCGGGCCGGTCGGTGGCGGCGCCGGGCCCGGTCAGCTTGTAGTAGAACTGCATCTGGGTGGGCCGGCTGGTGTAGGGCACCCCGCTGTAGAGGCTGCCGAAATCGATGTAGCGGCTGCCCAGCGCCATCGCGCCCGGAACCGTGGCCCCCAGCAGCGCGAAGGTTTTGGTTTCGAGCCGGGCGGCGTAGCTGCCGCCGTGCGCGTCGGTGCTTTTGGTGACGGTACTGGAGCTGACGGGCAGCGCAACCCCCACCACGGCGCTGAGCACATCGTCGAAGGTTTGCCAGTTGGCCGGGGCCTCCACGCCGGCCGCCACGGCGGTGGTGCGGTTGCTCCAGGTTTCAAAATCGAGGTTGGCGATGGTCTGGGCCCGGGCCGGCGCCAGCGCAAAAGGCAATGCGGCCGCAAGGGCAAAGCGGAAAAGTGCTTTCATTTGGAAGTATGGATAAGTGATGGATTAACAACCAGATGCCTGAGGGACGTCTGGGGTTGCCTAGCGTCTGCGCATGTAGCAAAAACTGGGGCGACCACCGCGCTGGGCTGCCGCATCATCCACGACCGGGGGGCGCCGGCAAGGCCTCCTGTTGCGCCCTCACCTGCGCCGAGCTGGCCTTGGGCCACGCCCCACACCGGAACAGTCGGAGGCAATGCCTGTTAATACCTCGTCGATTCATTCTGCGTGTCGCTAATCAATTATCCCAACTTGCCCGGTTTTCGCTCTTTTGTTATGCCGTTAAGCTCCTCTGATTCCGTCGCTTTTTCCGTGCTGGACCTGGCGCCCATTGCCGCCGGCACCACGCCCGCCGATACCTTTCGCCACAGCCTGGACCTGGCCCAACAGGCTGAGCAGCTGGGCTACACCCGCTTCTGGCTCTCGGAACACCACAACATGGCCAGCGTGGCCAGCTCGGCCCCGGTGGTGCTCATTGGCTACATCGCCGGGGGCACCACCACGCTGCGCGTGGGTTCGGGTGGCATCATGCTGCCTAACCACGCCCCGCTGGTGGTAGCCGAGCAACTGGGCACGCTGGCCACGCTCTACCCCGGCCGCATCGACCTGGGACTGGGCCGTGCGCCCGGCTCCGACCAGGTGACGGCCCAGGCCATCCGGGGCGGCCGCTTCGGGACCGTGCAGGATTTCCCGCGCGACATTCAGCAGCTGCAAACCTATTTTTCTGCCGATAACAGCACCAGTAACGTGCGCGCCATTCCCGGCGAAGGGCTCGATATTCCGATTTGGGTGCTGGGCTCCAGCACTGACAGCGCCTACCTGGCCGCTGCTTTGGGCCTGCCCTACGCCTTCGCCAGTCACTTTGCCCCGGCGCAGCTCTTCGCCGCGCTCGACATCTACCGCCAGAATTTCCGCCCCTCGGCGGCGCTGGCCGCGCCCTACGTAATGGCCTGCGTGAACGTGGTGGCCGCCGATACCGACGCGGAAGCGCAGTGGCTGGCCACGTCCCTCAAGCAATTCATGCTGGGCGTCATCAAGGGCAAGCCCGCCCAGCTCCCGCCCCCCGTCGAGTCGATGGCCCCGTTCTGGGAACCGGCCCAGCAATACGCCGTCGAGCAAATGCTGGCCTACTCGTTTATTGGCGGGCCGGCCACGCTGCAGAAAGGCTTGCAGCGGTTTATTGAGCAAACGCAAGTCAACGAAATCATGGCCGTGACCAACGTTTTCGCGCACGAGGCCCGGGTGCATTCCTACCGGGTGCTGGCCGATGTGCTGCGGCGCATCCCGCGGCCCAGCAGTACCGAGCCGGTGCTTTCCTGATTGTTGACGGTGGGCCCTACCAGCCTGACCGCCGCCTGGTTATCTTCGCGGGCATGACCCCAGCCACCGCTCCCGCGCCCTTGGGCGAACTCAACGTTGCCCTGCACCTGGATGCGCTCTACTTGCTTGGCGACGCGGTGGCGGTGTTCAATGAGATAGGCGTCCGCCTGCTGCCCGGCTTTTCGGCCGATATGTCCTTCAATTACCGCACGGGCCAATGGGTTTTGAGCGACCCCGAGCATGTGGAGCTGAATGGGTTCACGCCGGAAACCGCCGCCGCCCAATTTGCGGAGTTTGTCGGCGAGCCGTTGCGGGCCATTCTGGGTGGGTACGCCCGCCGAGCATACCACGCGCTTGAGCCCCGGCACCTGGGCTTCGTGCGGGGCGTGCTGGCGCAGCTCCTGCCCGGGCCGTTGCCGCTCGTGCCCGAACCCCGCCCGCCCCTGCTGGACCTCGGGGCGGTGTTGCAGGCCTACGGCAGCTCCCTGCAAGCCGGCCCGGGCCCGGCCCGTCTGGTGTTCGGGGCGCCCGCAGTTCCCGCCGCGCGGCCCGCCGATTGGCAGCTGGTGATGGTCGCCGTGACGTTTTTTGTGGCGGGGTTGAACCTGACGCCCTGGCTCCTGCACGTGGCCGCCTGCGACCCGGCCAACGAAATGGCCCAGCTCCTGGGGGCCATGGCGCGCGGCGACCTGCGGGAACCGGCGTGGGGCGGCGTTCTGGCTTCGCTCTCCGGGGCGCACCGGCGGCGCGAAAAGCGCCTTGCGCAGCTGGCCCGCCAGCCCGCGCCGCTGGCCCAGTTGCTCGGGCTCCTGGCGGGGGTCTACGCGCGCGCCGAAACGCCCGGCCAACCGTACACGGAGCTGCCCGTTTTCCGGCTGCTGCGCGCGGCCCTGGCCCAGTTGCCCCGCGACGATGCGTCCGCGCTCTACGAATTTACCCTGGCCGGCATCCTGGACGGCCTGGATGCACTGGCGCAGCAGGCTGACGCGCAGGGCCAGACCGTGGCTTCTCTGACCTTTGCGCAGCTCACCCAAATCGGGCTGCAGCTGCTTTTGGAACGCGTGGCTCCCCCGCTCACCGAATCCTGGTTTTCGCGGGTGGAAGCAAGGGAAAACGCCTATAGCTGGCGCTCGCTCTCGCCCGACGGCGCGTTGGACCACCAGACCGTGTGGCAATTTGCCAACTACGCGGGCTCGGCGGCCTTCGCCGTCCGGCAGCACGTGGCGCAACTGGCGCCGCTGTTTGAGCAGAGCACCATCACCAACCACCTCTGGACCGCCGTCTGGCGCGTGCTCCGGCAAGTGCGCACGGCCCTGCGACTGTGCGAGGCCGTCGGCCGGCGGTCAGCCCCAAGCTCTGCCGCCCCCGAAGACCCCAAGAGCCTGGCCTTGATGCTGCAGCACCTGCTGGCCCATCACCAGCAGCTCCTGAAGGCCGTGGCGGCCATGATTGAGCGCAGCTTGCAAACGGAACCGCGAAGCACACACTGGGCCCCGCTCATCCGGTCGAACAAAAAAACCGGGCAGGAGTCGCCGCTTATGCAAGAGCTGTTGGCGTGCATGGCGGTGCACGGCACGCTGGCGTCGTACGGGTATGGTCCGGAAGCCAGCCAAAGCTTGGGCAAGCTAATCGCCACGCTGCCTTAATTAATTGGTCTTCAAGTGCCCAAGCATCCTTTGCTCCCACGGGTCCCTTTTGTTCGTATGTAAGGCATGCCTGTTCCCGAACTCGTGCTCGCGCCCACCGGTCGTCGGTTAACTTTTTCAGCCCATCCGGGCGAGCGTGCCCACATTTTCCGGCGCGTGGGCGGGGCTGCCGGCCCCTGGCACCGGGTGGCCGTCAACGCCCGCTGCCCCTTCCTCGACGAGGACGTGCTGGCTCCCGGCACGGCGGTGGAGTACTACGTGCACGTGCAGTCCGACGCCGCTGCGGAGGGGTCGCTTCAGAACCGCAGCCACTTGCTGAGCATTACCACCTGATGCGGTTCAGCCCGCCCGCCTCGTATCGTCCGAACAGTATTAAGGCGGGCGGAGGGCGGTTGCACTTTGCACAGCCGCTCCTAAACGTACCCGAAGCGGGGAATCGAAGCCTTTTTCACGCAGACCGAACAAGCGACATGACTGCTACAAGAAAGCCCCTGCGCTGGGCGAAAAGAACCCGCGCCAGCGTCGGCTTCAAGCCGGCCACCCAGGCGCTGTTTCCCTACAACCGCAAGCATTACCAACGCTTTCTAATCGGCGACGCCGGTTCTCAGACGCCTTGGTATGGTGTTTCTTTTCAATTAGCCAGCGAAGCGCACGCCATCAGCCGGGGGATAGACTTCGGGTTGACCAAGTTCATCGCCCACTACGAGACGTTGTTCAGCCAGGTGGTTTCAGCCTTCGACGACGGGTCGGACTGGGTAATCACGCACGATAAGTACGACGAGGCGTGGTGGCCGAATACGCAGAAAACCTTGTCCGCGCTACGCACCCTGTTTGCCCAGCACCAGGTGGCCAATGAATTTAGAGGGGCTTTGCTGTTGAAAAAGCAGGCGGTGTTCACTTTTGTCCGGGAACTTCTTTCCTATCCCACTGGCGTATTTAAAAGGGAAGGGTCCTTTTACAGCGATATTGATGTATCGCACAGCCACCTACCCTTTATCATCAAGATATCCAGCCATTTGAACGTGGACTTCCTGAGCACCCAGCCAGCGCTTTTGCAGGAGATAGTGCAGGCGCATCGCTCGCCCGTTTTCACCATCAAAGCCTACCGCGGCACGTCGTTGTAAACGGGTGCCTACGATTTTACCAGGCTATTGAGGTAGTCCTCCAGATGGGTGTAGCCGCTGGCCCCGATGCCGTTGCGGTCGGTTTCGTCGTGCGGGTTCAGGTGGTGCGCGGTTTCCCAACTGTCGGGCAGGCCGTCGTGGTCGCTGTCGGCGGGCGCGGGGCCGGAGGGGTAGGCGGGCCAGCCGCCCACGTCGGCCTGCGAGTCGATGATGCCTTGGTGCAGGCCGTAGGTGGCGCTGCCGCCGGGGCTGCTGCCGCTGGCCGTGCCGGTAAGTGTTTCACGCACCACGCGGGCATCGAGGGCGTCGCGCAGGGGCACCGTGGCCCCCGCCCCGGCCAGCACCGCCCGGTAGGCCACCTCCGCCGGCTGGGTGGTGACGGGGGCGAGTTGAGGCGTTTCGGCCGCTTGCCTGAAACGGGCAGTGTTGGCGGCCGTGGCCGGGTAGTAGTGCAGGCGAATGCCGCGCCAGTTGTCGGCCGTCACCGCCGGGTAGCCCGCGTCGTAGTTGCCCGCCGCATACACCGTGGCCACGGGCCGCTCGGGCTGCGTGGCGTCGTAGGCCTGGGTGATGTCGAAGATGATGGCCGCCCGCGTGGCCGGGGTGGCCGGCCCGCCTTTGTAGTAATTGTTGACCAGGTTCAGCTGGCCCCGGCCGCCGGGGATGACCACCTCGTTGCCGTAGGCGGCGTACATGTCGCCCCAGTTGTAAATCACGTTGTTGCGGTAGTCCACCACCGCCGTGGTGTCGTGGGCGCGCGCACCGTTGAAGCGGATGGCGCGGCTGTGGTGGTGGGCAATCAGGTTGTGATGGTAGGTGGCGTACTGCCCGCCCCACACGCCGGCGTAGCCGTGGTCGCCCTTGCCGTTGAAGGACGAGTTGAGGCTTTCGCTGACCAGGCACCACTGCACGGTGGAGTTCCGGTTGTCGTAAAAGGTCGCCGTTTCCTCAATAGACCAGCTGAATGAGCAATGGTCCACGATGAAGTTGCGGCAGTTTTCCATGTTGAGGCCGTACACGCCCGAGGTGTTGGCCCCCGACGTATTGCCGGGCCGGGAGCGCAGGTAGCGCACAATCAGGTTGGTGCCGTGCAGCTTGAGGGAGTAGTTCTTCAGGCAGATGCCGGCGCCGGGGGCCGTCTGGCCGGCAATGGTGACGTTGGAGCGGCTGGGCTTGAGGGCCGACTGCAACTCAATGAGTCCACCCACCCGAAACACAATGGTGATGGGCTGGCCGGGGTATTGGGTAAACGCATCGCGCAAACTGCCCGGTCCGGCATCGGCAAGAGTCGTTACTTCGACCACCTGGCCACCCCGGCCGCCGGTGGCCAGGCGGCCAAAGCCCTCGGCCCCGGGAAAGGCAACCAGCTGCGCCTGAACTGGTTGATTAGCCACCAAGCCCAGCAGCAGGCCGAGGGGCAGAATGAGCGCACGAAGTCGGGAACGAGACATACAACAAAACAAAGCAGAGGGCAGGTTGGCAGTGGCACCCACCTCCCCCAATGCACCGGCAAGTTCCTCGGGAAGCCCGTCGGTAATCTGTAGCATGTTAGCCCTTTTCTGCCGGTAGCTAACTACTTCCGGGGGCAGGGCTCCCGGGCTCCCACAACTCCCCGGCTTCATCGCCGTAGGGGGTGTTCCTGGCTACACTGGGTCCCCCTCCTATGACCCACGCGTTTCCGTACCTGAACCTGTACCTCCACCCGGGCCCCTCCCCCAGCCTGGAAACCCACTGGCTGGGCTTTGCCACCGGGGCGGAGTTTCGCGCAGGCGTTCGGAAAGCCGTGGAACTGGCCCGCCAGCACCACGTCACGGGTTGGATTGCCGACGACCGGCTGCTCGGGGCCGTACACCCGCGCGACCTGCAGTGGTGCTTCGAGGAGGTGCTGCTGGCCTTGGGCGGGCTGGGTGTGCGCCGCTTCGCCCTGCTCGAATCGCAGGATGCGCTCAACCGCCGCACCATCGACGGCATGTACCAACGGGTACAGTCCGTGGTCGACTTCGAAATCCGCCGCTTCACCGACCTGGAACTGGCCCGGGCCTGGGCCGGCGGCGCAGAATAAGCCCGTACCTTCACCGCTATGCAAGAACTCAAAACCTCGTTGGGCCGCACCTACCTGACCGTCGACACTGACGCCGGCAACCAATGGATTGCCGTCAACTGGCAGGGCTACCTCACGGCCGACAGCATCCAGGAAGGGGCCCGCGCCTACACAGCCGCCCTGGCCAAGTCGGGCTTTGCCTGCGTGCTCAACGACACGCGCGCCGTGCGCGGGCCCTGGGACCACTCCATGGACTGGGTCATCAACGTATGGGCGCCCAACGCCGCCGCCGCCGGCCTGAAGTACTTCGCCCTGATTTCGACGCCCGAAACCCTGGCCGACGGCTCGGCCGCCAACTTCTACGCGCAGCTCAAGGCCTTCGATGCCGACGTGTTCAGCACCACGGAAGAAGCCGAGCAGTGGCTGCGCCGCTGCCAGCAGCGGGCGTAGTTCTTGCCGGCCGGCCGTATTAACGACGCCCCGACCAATTGGCCGGGGCTTTTTCGTGGGCTTTTTTCTTCACTGATAACCCGGAAAGGCCTACACTCCGCGGGAATTCAGGACTGCAGCGCCCCCACGTACTGAAAGGTATTGACGAGCACGCTCGTGGGCAGGGCCTGGGAGCGAACGAGGGCCAGTGCGCACGGGGCGGCGCTGTCTGAGAAAAAGCGTTTGCCCCGGCCCAGCAAGACCGGGTAGACCAGCAGCACCACCTCGTCGGCCAGGCCCTGGGCCAGCAGCGCGGACGTCAGCGTGGAACTGCCCCAGACGAGCAGGTCTGGGCCCTCGGTGGCCTTGAGCGCGCGGATACTCGCCAGCACGTCCGGCCCCAGGTCTGCGGACGGGCCCCAGGCGAGGCCCTGCGGCCGGTGGGTGGCCACGTACTTCGTGGCCGCGTTCAGTTGGCGGGCCATCGGGCTGTCCCCGGCCTGCGGCCAGTACTGGGCCCAGAGGTCGTAGGTGCGGCGGCCCAGCAGCAAATCAAAGGCGCTGCCCTGCGCTTCCAGCACGGCCGCCAGCCCGGCCGGCGAACGGTAGGGAGCCGTCCAGTCGCCGTGCGCGAAGCCGTCGCTGTTGTCGTGCTGGATGACGCCGTCGAGGGAGACGTGGGCCATGATTCGAATCGTTCGCATGTGGGGTGCCGGTTAGGGAGGGGTGGCGCAAAGGTCTGCCACCGGAAGCATTGGGAGCAGGGCCAATCGCGGCAAATGAATGGGCCGTATGCGTCCATTTGCGGGTGGTATGCCGCCCGGCGAAGATGCGCGGGTATTTGTTGGCTGTTCCGCCCCCTTCTTCGTGCGGTCCTTGCAGAGTGGCCTGGGGTAGCAAACAGCCCCGCGTTCGTGCCGGCCCGTGCCCGTCTTAACTATTTGATAACCCACCTCCGGCAACCTTGCCAACGGACGGGAGTACAACCCTCCCTTAGCTGCCCGTGTCATGAAATTCAGCACCCTCCGCACGCACCTCGACTCCTTCCGCACGCGCCAGGCGCGGGTGGTTTATATCCTCATGGGCGGGGCCGCCGCGGCCGGGCTGGTGTGGGCCCTGTGGGAGCACCACCTGCTGGGCGTGTAGCCCCGCGGGGTGGGGTTGCCGCTTAATTAAGGCTTAATTAAAACTGGTTGAGAAAACGCTCAATCTTATTGAGGGCTTCTTCCCGGGTGGCGGCCCGCTCGATGAGGTAGGCGTCGTTGTGCCTGACCAGCGCAATCGTGCCTTCCGCCGCCGGGGCCACCACCGCCACCCCCTCGGCCAGCGCCGCGGCCACCGGGGCCGGAAACCAGGCATCCAGTGCGGCCTTGGCGGCGTGCAGGGCTTGTTCGGCCTGGGCTTTTGCCTGCCGCTGGGGTTCGTAGGCGGCTAATTGGTCTTTGAAGGCCGCCACGGAGTTCGGGGTGATGTACCCGTCTTCGGGTTGGTAGCCGGGTTCGGGCGGGTGCAGCTCGCGCAAGCGGGTGTCCTCGGCGGCGGCGGCCTCAAACGTGGCGACAAGTAATTCGAAGGCGGACTCGGGGGCGGTCATACGGGACGCGGAAAAGGGAACCCGAAGGTAGCGCTCGTGCTGGACGTTTCGAATCCATGAGCTGCCCCAGCGCCTCGCCCCGCCGGGTGGGGTAGTTGAGTACGTCCGCAATGGCGGTGAGCAAGCAGGGGTAAGGTGTTTCGTGCGAAACAAGGCAGCAAAAAGCCCCGCGGGGTGGGCAGGGCTTTTTGGGGAGCAGTTGTTTCGCGCGGCCGGTTAGCGCACCTGGCCGTCGTGCTTCTGCCGGTGAATAGCGCGGCTGTCGCGGTTCTCGGTGCGGCGCAGCTGGTGGCGCTCCTGTGGGGTCACCACCCCATCGGCTTTCACGGCCCGCTTCTCGGCCTGCAAATTGGCCTCGCGGCCCTGCAACCGGGCGGTTTCGCGGGCGTTGAGCTGGCCCGTGGCGACCCCACGGTTGATGCGGGCTTCCTGCCGGGCTTGGCGGGCATTCACGCCGGGGGTGCGGGTCTGGGCGTGGGAAACGGTCAGGTGGGTGGTTGCGAGCAGGGCAACAGCGACGGAAAACAGGCGAGTGTTCATAAAAAATCAGGGCGGATAAAAAGAATGAATTAAAAACTAAGGCTTCATTTGCGAGGCCATTTCGATTGGTTGGAGCCCACGTTTTGCCCAGGGTTTAATGCTTCCTTTTTGCACGGCCTGGCAACTGCCTGCGTGCCGGCACGACAGGGCCGAGCAGCACCAAGGCCACCCGGCTGCTTCGGGTGCCAGGGAAAAGGAAAAGCCCCGCCGGGTGGGGCAGGGCGGCTCTCCTGTTGTTCTTCGTTTTTCGTTCGGGGCGGGCGGGTAGCTGGGATTTGGGGGAGCTTGCTACCGTAGCTGCATCAGCCAGGCGGCAGCCGTTGTTTCGTCCTTGAAAAGGCGGTAAGTCAGGGCCGCCGACTGCAGCGTCTCGCGCATCATGTTGGTGGCCAAGCGGGCGAAGACGTCATCGGCCAGCACCACGGCGGCGTGCAGGCCCCCGGCCGGCTGGTTGGCCGGGTCGAGCCAGAAGGTCGTAACCCAGGCGGTTTCCTCTTCGGTGAAGGGAACCATGCGGTGCTGGTCGGCCAGGACGCGGTGCCAGCGGTTGCGGCGCAGCAACTGGCTGGTGTGGGTGAGCAGGGCCTGAAAATCAGGCAGGGCCCGCTTGCCGGGGTGGTACTGGAAGACGATGTAGCCGGCGGGATGTTCGAGGAGGCGGCCGGCGGCATTCTGAAAGTAAACCGGTAGGCCCGCAAACGGCAGCGGGAATGAGGGAGTGGGTTGCATGGGCAAAAGGTACACCAGGGCCCCTGAAGCGCCCATGAAGCGGCACTTCTTCCCCCATTCCGGCCCGTGCAGGGCTTGCGGACTGCCTTGGGGTGGGCGGCGTAGCTCGTTCCTCCTCCTCCTCTGCCAACGGCCCCGGGTGCGCCCCACTGCAAAGCCGCCGCCACGTGATGCTACCGCTGGGCGGCGGCGCCGGTTTGCAGCAGGCAGAGGCCGGCGGTTTCGAACACCGTGGCGCCGGTCGGGCACGTCCGCACCAGCCGGCCCTGGGCATCAAACCGCTGCGGCGCGACGGGCAGGCCGGCGGCTGGCCAGGCTGAAAAAATACCAGAGCCATCAAAAAGCCCCGGCCGATTGGTCGGGGCTTTTCCGTGTTAAGAAATATTGCCTTGCAACGTCTCCCAATAGCCTCCAGCGCCATCTCAACCATTAAAGCTCGTCATTGCGTTGTATTTTTTGTTGCCCAAAAACAAAATCCCTCCCCGCAATGCGCAGGGAGGGTTTTCGTGGGCCCAACTGGTGTCAGCCTTTTGATAGCTCATACGGTTCAGCGGTAAGAGACCCGCCGAATCAATACCCCGCCCCCGCCTTGGCTTGGCACGTCCTGGTGTACGATACCGGCCAAAGTGGGTGCATTTTTTTCCGTTGCACCCACTGCACCCAGCACCCTCTCCCAGGCCTTGAGCAGCGCCGGGCCGTAGCGTTCGAGGGCATCGTGTCCATAAACACCGGCGTGGCCCAGCGCCTTCTCCTTCAGGTTGGAATCCCCGCCCGACCCGAGCATGACCAGGTCGGCGCCGGTGTGGCGGGCCGTGTGGGTAGTAATGACTTTATGGAGAGGCAGCACCTCTTCGGTGGCCTCGCCACGCACGTACTGCACCCGCACGAAGGACCGGGTGAGCTGGGCCACGCGGGCCAGCTGCTTCATGCGGCGGTTCCGCTCCTGCTGGCTGGGCACGGGCGGGCGCCCCGCCCACCCGTGCCAGATGGCGGCCGCGGCGGGCGGGAGCGGCACGCGCACCTCGTCACCGGTTTTGGCCTGGTGAAACGTGAGCACCGGCGTGGCCGGATAGCCCGGCAAATCGACGGGGGCGACGTGGTGGGGGCGCAGGGCCCGCAGGTCGGAGTCGCGCAGCAGGAGCAGCGTTTGGAACGTGAACAGGGCCGCTTCCTCGCGCAACTCGTCATCGGTCAATTCCAGGGCCATGAGCGCGCGCAGCTCGGCCTGCTGCAGGGCGGGGGCCCGCCCGTAGCGGGTTTTGATTTTCAGCCAAGCGGGCAACACCTTGCCGCCCAGCCGGAAGCACTCGCGCAGGAATTTGATGTGCTTGCTCACGGTGCTGTCGACCAGGCCCAACGCGGCCAGGTAGGCCAGGTAGTCGAGCAAGTCCTTGCGGGTGAGGGCCAGCACCGGCCAGGCCGGGTGGTAGGCTTCGAGGTGGCCCACCACTTGCTTGTAGCGGCGGGCGCTGTTGTAGGTCTGGCCGGGGTTTTCGGCCTGCCACAGCGCGTAAAAGTCGCGGGGTGTGGTGGCCGTGGGCGCCTCGGCCGCGGCGCGCTTGCCGGCGGGCTTCTTGCCGAGGGCCACGCGGGCGGCGGCCACGAGTTCCGTTTCGGTCACGGGCCGGCTCTCGGCCGAGGCCAGCGTGAAGACCGTGTTGACGGCGGTTTCCACTTTGGCCAGTTCGTTGTTGAGGCGCGTGGCGTCGGGGTCCTTGCGCATGACCACCAGCCGGGCCTCGGGGCTGAAGTGGGCCGGCAAGCAACTCACGCCGGTGGCCAGCTTGGCCCGCTGGCCGTCCCAGGCTACGTCAAGCACCACGCGGCAGCGGCCGTCGGCATCGGGGCGGGACAGGACCTGGCGGTAGGTGAGCTTCATGCCAGCGAAGATAGGAATGGCGCGGTGAGGGTGTTCGAACCTTTCGATAATGCAAGGTCGACAGGTGTCATGGCTTGCTGGTCAGCTGCTCGGAGGAGCCAACCCTTATCCCAGCCGCAACACCCCTGCCCGAGCATCTGACGTTGAGCAATCCCATCAGCCCCACCATCGACGGGGCACAGCCCGGCAATTACCTGCTCTTAAAGCTACAGTAACGGGTAAATGAAGACTTTAACTAATTATATGTTAAAGTTCTGGCATTAATTGAGTTACCACTGTCTATAAAAATAAAAGCCCCAGCTTTGGGGCTGGAGCTTTTTGTTGTAACTATTTGTATTATCGCTGCAACAACACGCTACGCTTGACTACTTGACCGCCGTTGTGCATCACCACATGGTAAAGCCCATCAGGTAAGTTGGAGGTCATAATACGCAATGTTCCACTGAATGCTTTAGCGGACCCAACATTGTTGCCGTGATTATCAAAAAGGCTTGCTTCCATTTCCTCCGGCGCGGTAGTTTTCACCACCTGTTTCGAGTTGGGTGGTAAGGCCGATTTGGTCAAGGTATTGCGCACTTCAAGGTAGTTGTCTGCAACTCCAATCGTTGGGTTAAAGGCTGTCCGGTAAGGTGAGTAAGGGTCACAGTAAGTGCTGCCATCAGGGTTCGTCCAGGGAATGAGAGTACGGGGCGCCTCTGGCAGGAATTGCCCGGTTGGGCAGTCAATTGTAGTCACTGTATAGTCAACTTCATCAAGTCCCACACCGGCGTCTACATAAGGGACTTGCGTCGTGAATGATAACGGGGTCTTTGGGTTGCCATTAAAATAGTTGGTGACTGTCCAATAGTAGGGCGGAAATAGATTCTGGCCGATTACGTTGATGCGCACCGTATTACCGGGGCAGAGCTTTTGTGCCCCATTTAAATCAAGGTCTGTGTCAATTGAGCCCGTACCTAGTGTGGTAACTAACTTGGTGACTGTCGGCTGGGTGGGCAGATTTATAAATGTAGCCGTGATGTACCCTTGCCCAGGTGTTGCCGAGGCCGCACTGGTCGTAAATGTCGGACCAGTCCAATTCTGCACGGTAAAGTAGCCAGTTGGTGATGTCGTCCAAACCACGGTTTGTGATGGGTCGGCCGTGTACGTATTGCTAAAGCTAGGGCAGATGACATCAGGGCCAATAATCTTTGGGCATGCACCGCTTACCGTGACCGTGACGGTTGATGTAGATGTGCTTCCATCAGGCAGTGATACAGTTAACGTGTAAGTGGTCGTTTTCTTAGGACGAACATCTAATTGAAAAGATGTGTAACTAACTGTTAAGGGCATGCCGGGGGCAGACCAAGCGTATTTAGCTCCCGGAACAGGGCACCCCTCCCCTAGGGTTACTAGTTCTGAGCATGATACAGACGAAGAGTTTCCAGCTGTGGGAATTTTATACAGTTCTACTTCGTCGATGTGATAACGGGCTCTACCAACTGAAGAAGTGGAAAGGTCAAAATTACCAATAGTCACATACCATGGCTGTGGGGAATCAGGCAATGCGGGTGATGAGGGCGTTGGTATAGTAATTTTTCCATTCACTTTCGTCCAACTGGAATTAGGTAACACGCCAAGACTCTGCATAGTAGTGCCTGGAGAGTTAGAAAAATTACGTAGCCCCCCAGTAGCAGTGGACAGGCACATGCCTAGGCGTGTCGCAATGCCAGCCGGTACGTGATAAGCTTGAAAACTTGCGTAGTACTCCCCCCTGGTTAACATCAGTGGCGCAGTCGGTGAGATAAGGTCAAAAGTATAACCACTCCCGCTCGGTGAACTGCCATTTGAGGCAGTAATGATACTAATTGCACCGTTGTTCAAGGCCGAATTATTATTCAATGGAGGAAACCCCGGGCCAAGGTATTGGTATGGATTTGTTGTTGTGATGAGAGCACTGTTAGAATTGGGATTGGTTAGGCCGCTAGGCGCGTTGGTTGCGAAATAGGTTGGCTTTCCGTTGGTAATGCCATTGCCATCACCACTGAATGACCACCCGGCAACTTCGTCGTGAGCGGAAAAAGTAGAGCGCACATTATCTGGGAATCCGGACAGTGCTCCCCCATTTTGATTTTGCTGCTCAAAAGAAGGATTGGGAATAAGATTACACGGATTAATAGCTTGCCCAACGGCTCGGTCTGGTTGCAGTGTGCCTAAGACAAAGAGCAACAGGAAATGGAGCGGAGCCATATAAAAGGCTTCGCGAAGTGTACTAGTTCTCATGATTAAGTGGTTGAAAGGGTAAAAGGATTACCAAATCACCTTCTTATCGTTTCTCATTACAAGGAAAAAACTGGGCTTATTGCGACTAGGATTTATCTCTTTAAAATAGTAGCAAAGCAGGAATAGCACAGAATTATTCGCAGCGGCCAGCCAATGCAGGTACACCATTCCACTGAATTAATACCAAATAAAGACATTCATTATTTTGCGTTTGAGAGTATTTCCATAAAATTGCAAAGGGAAAGCGGGCGCCGAGGGAGTTGTGCGCCAAGCATTTTGTAAAGTACACTCCTTTACTCCCCTTTCTTTACTTGGGGCTTGCGGGGTGGCTAGACCTGGGGGATTACTTGTGCTGCCGGTTCAGGTGCAGGCGGCGCTGGTGGAGTAGAGGCGGCTTTTTTGGCTTGCTCCCGGTCATACCTTATTTGCGCCAATGCCATTTTCATGGCTCGGTCTACCTCTGCCTTTGAATAACTATCGCGGTCATAATCTGGCCACGCTGGCTGCGTGATACGCTTTATCAATGGTTCAACGATGTTGAGCGTCACACCAGGAGAAACGGCCTTCTGCATTTCCTCGAATACGCTGTCTCGCTCGGCATAGCCAGCGAATACGTACTCCATTTCCCGCCGGCTGGTCAGCAACAGCTGGATGGTGTAAAGCACCGTCACCGCGGGGTCGTAATCCTCGTAGCGAAGCTGCCCTTCTCGAGTGGTGCGGTCGATGTTCTCGGTGTAGATGGCTACCACCTCGGCCATGTTGAGCAATTGGAGGCGCTCGTTACGGCGCGTATAGAAGAAGGAGGAACCAAGCATAAGGAGAGGAAAGCAGCACAACGGCCGCTGTGGTCGTTTCGTGTGAAAGGTAGGAAAAGGAAAGGCCCCAGTGGTGCTGGGGCCTTTTTGAGCATTACTTCTCCCCTTTCTTCGCTCGTGGCGTGCGGGGTGGCTTGGCAGCGGGGTATTGAGTGCTAGTCACGAACTACAGACATTGCGTGCTCTATTTCTGCGGCAGTGTAGCCGTTGTAGACTGTCTTAGGCCCCTCCGGCTTACGCGGCACGTCGGGCGATGTATCGATGATGGTCGCGGCCGGTGCTAAGGCGGCTAAAATCCCGTCGTACATCTTGTCACGGTCTTCAGCTGTGGCGTACAGGTATTCGCTGTACAAACCGTTGGCCATGACGATGGTGAGCAGATAAATTTTCCCTTCTAACGGGTCATACTCTTCATACCGCCGCCTAGCCGGTTCGGAATCCACGTCAACATCATTGACATGAACTGACGCGATTTGAGCAGTATTCAGTAAAGTACGACGCTTGCCGCAGACGGTGTAGATGAAGGAGGAGCCGACCATAGGAGGAGAAAGCAGCGCAACGGCTAGGGGTGGGATTTCGTGTGTTGAGCCCGCTACTCCGCGTCCGGCACCCAGTCCGGCAGCTTCACGAACATGGCGTAGTCCGGCAGGCGGTTGTCCTCCCCTCCTGCTTCGAAGGCAAAGCAAAACTCCACTTCGTTCTTGTCCACGTCGTAGTTCACCTCGACAAAGAAACCGGCGGGCACTTGGTAGAGCATCACCGCTTGGTGCACGTCGTCCCAGCGCCGGGCAATGTAGGTGCCTTGGTTGTAGACGTAGGCTAGCTGCACCTCGTCGGAAAGGTGGTTGAAGTTCTCGATGGTCATCACTGGGCAAGGTAGGCTAATAGCACCACTTGCACGGGTCCATCCGCTGCTGGGCCAAGGCCAGCGAGATGGGCACCACGGCCGCATTGCACCGGGCCAGGCCGCGGCAGCCGGGCGAGGCGTGGTACTTGACCGTGTTGCCGCTGGCGCAGTAGTACACCTTCGGGCCAGCGGCTGTTTTGGTCTTGACCTTGACTTTGGCCGCCGCGTGGTGGGTGACGGTTTTGTGAGTGGTACGGGGGTGGGTGGTCTGGGCCTGGGCAGTAATGGAGAGCGCGAGGAAGGCCACCTGGAGTAGCAGGTGTTTCATGGGGGCAAGGTAGGGAGCGGGCATGAAAAAGCCCCGCTGGGTGAGGGCGGGGCTTCTTCTCAATACCACAGAGAGACGCAAGGGTTATTCGCCGCTTAGAACTCTTCAAACTTTTTCACTGGCCCACCAGCCTCATGCCCTGGGTGTTGGGGTGGATTTTGCAACTGCTCTACTTGCTCCTGCAGTTGCCCAATCGTCTCCTGTGCCTTCTTTAGGCCTTCCTCCAAATCAAGCAGCCTACTTAATAGGTACGAATCAAAATATTGCCCCTCAGTTGGATATCTCAACGGTGCCAAAGTTGGATTTCCTCCATTCACTATAGCGTGCTGTCTTTCGTTCTGCAAGGCTTCAAGCGACTTCTTAATTTTATCTGAGGGGTACATTTGGGTTTACTAAAGGTTAGGCCTGTTAAATTAGGCAGAAAACCATTAATCCGAATGCACTTGACTACAATCGCCAACCTGTACCGACCCGGCCAGCCACCGCAACCCATCCCAGCCGAGCAATTCGCCCTCCCCGATGCTTCGGGCCGTGCCCAGGTGACGCAGGCGGTAGCCGATGCGCTGGGCTGCCATGTAAGCCTATTGGACGTACTGGCCAGTGGGCCTGGCTATGTGGCTTACTCCATCTTTGACTGTGAAGGAGATGTAAATGCTGCCGTTATCCCTCTATTAAAAGCAGTTACAAAAACAGAATGGGGGAACGAGAATGAAGATGAGGTGCTGCGAGGAAACATTTTAGTCATACGGCTTACATAAAATATCTCGACACTGTGCACCATCATCATCACCGGCGTTACTTTGCATGATGTCATACGCTTTGCTTGAACCACAAGACGTGGCAGCATTATTTTTCAAAGATGCAGGTAGAACAGAAAGGACTTTTTAAATATTCAGGAATTGATATATTTTCTGGAGCCGGAGGCATGAGCTGTGGTGCCATGGCAGCAGGGGTTTCTATCGACTTAGCGGTTGAGTTTGATAAACACTCCGCTAATACATTCAAAAAAAACCATCCGAATACACTTGTAATACAGGATGATATAAGCAATATCAATCCAAAAAAGTATATCACTACGCCTCCATTCGTAGTCTTTGGTGGACCACCATGCCAAGGGTTTTCTAAATCCAATACAAAAACTAGAGATATAGGTAATGACAATAATAACCTTTTCAGAGAATTTATCAGATTTGTGGATGAGCTACAGCCTCAATGGTTCGTCTTTGAAAATGTAGAGGGCTTTCAGTCCTTTAATAAGGGAAAGACTCTGAAGTCATTAGAACTAACCTTTAAGGGCCTTAAATATACTACTAGTCATAAAGTCCTTTGTGCATCCTCCTTTGGAGTCCCACAGCGCCGGAAAAGATTTTTTATGGTGGGTAATAGAGATGGAATAAAATTTGAATTTCCTAAAGAAACCAGCACTGAAATCACTGTAAAAGACGCCTTTCATGACCTGCCGAAGCTTATAAATGGTCAGCAAGACTCTGCATTACCATATATAAGCAAGCCGCAAAGCCAATATGCAAAACTCATGCGCGGTGCAACAAAGGAATCAACACAAAATCTAGTATCTCGAAACAGGGATTACGTTGTAGAGAGATATGCTCATATACCTCAAGGAGGAAACTGGCGGTCTATTCCGAATCACATGCTTGACAACTACGCCAACTTGGACAATTGTCATGGGAGCATCTACCGTCGGTTAAACCTTGATGAGCCATCGGTAATCATTTCCAACTATAGAAAAAATATGCTTATACACCCAGAGCAAGACAGAGGTTTATCTGTACGTGAAGCAGCGCGTCTGCAAAGCTTTCCTGACAGCTATGTCTTCGAAGGAAATCTGGTATCAATACAGCAGCAAATAGGAAATGCGGTACCGCCCCTGCTAGCAAAAGAGATTTTCTCCCAACTTATATCTGCATCCAAATAAAATGGCGAAGCAAAGTTTAAGGTGGAGATTCGACGTTAATACATTTCGGTTATTGGGAAGAGAATTAATAACTGACCGTGTAACAGCAATATTTGAACTAGTAAAAAATTGCTATGATGCTAATGCCACCAAAGTGGACATCGATTTTATTGACGTAAGCCACGGCGTTGGGACGGGCCAAATAATAATATCTGACAACGGCCAAGGAATGACTTTCGAGGACGTTCGCGATAAATGGATGGTTGTAGGCACAAACAGCAAGCGAGAGCGTACATCATCCGGCTCACCCTTCTTTCGCAGAATGGTGGGCGAGAAGGGCGTTGGCCGATTTGCCGTTGAAAAACTTGGGAGCAAGTTATTACTACAATCTAAAAAGGCTTCACAGCCGACACAGATAAACGTAGAAATAATCTGGGATACTTACGAGGAGTTATCTGCGCAATACAATCTTTTTAGCCAAGAGGCTACCCTTCCTACATTAAGAAAAAAGGCAGAGAAAGCGGCTATAAAACCCAAAAAGAAATATTTCACAGAGATTGATAACCGCTACTGGCACGAGGTCAAAAACAACGATTCTCAATATACAACCCTCGTAATAAGCGGCTTGCGCGAAACATGGACTGGCAATGATATTTCACGCGTCTACAAAGAACTATCTAAGCTTATATCTCCCCTAACGGAGAAAAAAGAGGATTTCACTATAAATATACGAGCAAAGGAGTTTGAGGAATATAAAAAATATGAGGAAGTAAAGAATAAAGGGATTTCTGAATCATCTATAAATTTTTCCCTTAAATATAATTTAGAAAACAGAACACAAGAAGTAATAAAATTTAACGGAGAAAACCTTGTTGTTTCTTCGGTGCCAATAAAAAAGATGGGCCCGGTTGAAATGGCTCTATATTATCTCGACACTGAGGCTAAACGGACTTACAAGAATCTAACTTCGTCTCCACCTGACGGAATCAAGATTTATCGCGACAATTTAATCACTACGCCATTTGCAGAGTTTGAAAGCCAAGACGATAAAAAACGTGATGTTATAGGCATTGACAAAAGAAAGCATAACGCTTTCTTTGATAGAGTAGGCTCAAGAGATTTAATTGGTTATGTAGCTATCACGAAAGCTCAAAACCCGGAGATAATTGATGCAACGAATCGTCAAGATTTTGTCGAAAACGAGGAGTACAGGGCATTAAAACAGTTCATTATTGACCAAGTAGTAGAGTTAGAGAAGCTATTAAAGTACCAGCGCGAAGCCTCAAAACAAATAACCACCACTGGTTTGCAGAGTGCAAGGGTGGAGTTGGATGCTTTTACGCAGGTCGTTCAGCAGACAATTAGAGAGACGCCTCAGCTTACGCAGCAGTTGAACCCCTTGCTTCAAGTGGCAAAGCGTGTACGGGTGGACTTCGCTAAAGGAATAAAGGCTTACGAGCGTCTTGAGAAGGAAAAGGTTCGCCAAGAGAACATCTTCATGAGCCTAATGTCCTTGCAGGAATACGCAGCTCAGATTGCTCACGTTGTAAGGACGTCTCTGGCAAGAGTATTGCACCTAGCTGAATTTTTCAAGGACTTCTTTCCCAACGAGGAATACAACGACATTTTTGCCACTTACTCTAAAAACATCTATGATGAAATGATGACCCTCGATAGGGCAATTGAGTACATGTTGAGCTATGCTCTTGCAGATACTGACAAGGTCGCTATAGACATCAAGGATACTATTGAAGGTTTGCTATTCAGAAACTATAAAGATATTTTAGCACAAAAAGACATTAGGACCATAGTAGAAATTAACAAGTCAGTGATTATAAATACAAATGAGAGAGTCATAATTGACATTTTCGAAAATTTAATCACTAACTCTATCAAGGCCCTTAATGAAATAAAAGGCGAAAAAATAATTAAGTGCTCTGGTTCTATTGATGACCAAGGCGTAAACATTCTTTTTTCTGACAATGGAAAAGGAATAGATGTGGATGATTACGAACGCATTTTTAATGTTTACTATACAACCAGCGCTGAGCAGGGCGGAGCTGGTATTGGTTTGTTTGTTGCCAAGACTCGTGTAGAATCTCTTAAGGGAACAATCAATGTTGTTAAACCAGAATTTCACCCACAGGGGGCTACATTCAAAATAACTTTTCCATTTAATAAATAATTATGCCTAAGTCGCCCATTGAAGTAGTAGTAATCGATGATTTAATGGAAGCAACAGCTCCGTTAATAATAAGACTCAGAATGTTTTTTGAGAGTGTGATGCTGCGCAAAACGCCTGGGGAAGGGATAGAATACGTATTAGAAAATCTAGGAAAAAAAAGAATGGTAGTAGTTCTAGACCTGGAGTTTTTTTCTAACAAACACGCTGGGCATCAAATATTTGAAACGATTCGTAAAAAATCTCATATTCTGCCATTCGTTATTTTCAGTGCAACAGACCCTTCTAGTCAGGGCCAAGACTTGACTGATTTTATTAATGAGCAAGCTTTCGCCTTTCACAAAAAAGGCACGCCAGCGAGTGAAGTCGTAGATACCGTTAAGCGCGCTGCTGATTCTCTATCTGCTCGCGTAGATGCGGCCATTGAAAGTTGGATTGAAAGCCATCCACCGGAAACTAGGGAACAGCCTTATATCACTACTGCTAATGGTGAGACAATTTCTCTTGAAAATATTCTTCAAGAGATAAGATTACAAACAGAAAAAGGGAAGGAATTTGAGAGAAGGTTCCTAATGTTGACAGTAGATTTAGTAATGCGCAATATTGAAAATATCAATGGTTAATATAATAATAGCCGTAGACGAACAGGATGCTGATTTAGGCTCCTATTTCCAAATGTGTGCTGCTGACATCAGTTTTGAATTACAAAGCGATGCACACAGCCAAACATACACATACAATATAATACGGACCGATGGTTTAACACAAGAAAATATAATAAAGGCAATTTCTTTAGTCCAAGACAAAAACTACATATTCATTGCTTATGCGCATGGCAATGAAAATTGTCTTGGAGTTCAAGGTGCCGATATTTTTGTTGATTTAGACGCAGGAGTAGGCCATTTTTGCAAATCTATTTTCTACACCTTCTCTTGTAAAACGGGCATAAATTTGGGACCCGGGCTAATTGATGCCGGCTGCCATGTGTTCTGGGGGTATATCAAAAACGCGGAGATTGTGCGGCCATTCGAGTCACTCTTTTTAGAGTGCGCGAACCACGGTTTCAAACGCCTACTCATTGGGGATACAGTCCAAGAAGCATTTGATTATATGATTAAAAAATACAATGAATATATATCGGCCATATATACACGAAATCTAATGGCAGGTCAGGCACTTATGAATAATAGAGACGCTCTAAGATTCTTTGGTAACAAGGATTTAAGGCTTGCTGACATTCTTGACTAGCAAAGAAGCTCATATACTTATAATTTCAACTATTTCCTCAAGAGATACCCATCTTAAAATCTCTTGACCGTCATGCTCTTCTCTTGCCATGAACTGCATCTTACGGTTCGGGCGTGGCTCTAGGCCGAGTCTATCACTCTTATAGTTAGCGGCAGCACGGACGCTATAAAATTGGGGCGCTGTGTCATTTCCCTCAGCAACAGGCGTAGAGCGTGTCTCTGTGCCTGTTGTTGGGTTTGAATGTAAGGACATTTTTTTTGGTGCTTCCGCTGATTTCTGCATTTCGCCCTCACCGAAAAGCAACCATTCTGCATTTATGTCCGGGTACGACCTCAACATTTTCTGAAGCACAGGAAAGCTAGGCCCCCCTTTTTTACCCCCTATAAGGTCCGCCACGGCTTGGCCGGATATGCCAGCAGCGCGTCCTAACTCGGATTTGTTGCCTTGAGCACGTGTCTCAAGCAGAAATTTAATCCGTTCAGCAACAGGTTGTTCACCTTTTCGCATCAGATTTTATTGATGTTAAGTCAACTTTTTCTTGACTATATCAGAATAAGTTGAATACATTTGTAACACAAACACTAACACAAGCAAGGTACACAAATGAAACAGAACCCCACCCCGGCCAAACGCCCGCCCACGATGCGGGAGTTGATGCCCAAAGGCTTTCTGCCCCTGCTCTGCAAGCGCACGGGCAGCGGCAACCTCTCCAACATGAGCCAGGTGGTCAACCTGGAAAACACCAATTCCGGCTTCTGGCCCGCCGTGCTGGCCCTGGCCGAGGAAACCGACCCCGCCGGCCTGGCCGCCTGGAAAGCCGCCCAGGTGCCCGCCGAGCCGGAAGTCTCCCACGTCCAAGCGGCTTAGCCTCCACCAACACCAAGTCAACCCTTCACACCTCTTTCACACACCAACCATGAAATCCAAACCCTCCCTTATCCCTATGCTGGCCTCCCCCGGCCAGAAGAAGCCCAGCCTCCCGGTGGCGGCGGGCTTCACCGAGAACGACCTGCTACACCTCACGGCCCCGGTGCTCGACTTTCCCACGGGCACGGTGCTGCCGGTGCTCGGCTACTGCATCGACGAGGAAGTGGACGGCACGCCCTACTGCGTGCGGGCCTACGTGCCGGGCCGGGGCACCACGTTTGCCGGGCGGCAGGCTAGCCGCTTCCGCACGGCGCTGCAGCGCGAGGTCTGGTTCGGGGGCATCCGCCCGCTGTTCTTCACCGAGATTGACGTCACCGACCACGCCGAGGCCCTGCGCCTGGAGCGGGTGGTGGAAGCCGTGGTGATTCCCATGTACGACTACCGCGGCATGGACACGCCCATGCGCAAAGCCGCCTAGGGCCATGCAAGTCGAACTCGTCAACGGCATCATCCAGCTGCAGCTCTCGCACCCGCGGGAGATGGAGCTGCTCAACACGGCCGCCCGCGAACTGGCCGCGCGCCTGGCGGGCGAGGCCCTGGAAAACCGCAACTACCACATGGGCACCAAGCCCACCCCCGGCCGGGGCTACGACGACCGCCTCACCATGCGGCTAGGCTTCTCGGCCACCACCTGCTACGAGTACCTGCGCCTCGACCCCAAGCGCGGCGGGCTGGCCGGCCGGCAGGTGGGCACCAAGTGGCTCGTGACCGAAGAAGCCGTGCGCGACTTCGAGGGCCGCAAGACGAAGCAGGCCGCCTAATTCATTTTCCCACGCTCATTTTTCCACGCCATGAATCCCTTGACCGATTTCGCCCCCGAGCCCTACCTGCCCTGGCTGCGCACCGACCCGGCCATGCAGCACCCGACTGGCTTCATCAGCACCGAGGTGCTCACTCTGTCGGCCTACGTGCCGATGAGCCGCCACTTCCCCGCCGGCACCCAAGTGGCCGCTAAGCGGGTTTTCTGCCCCGAAGATCTGACCGAGGGCGTGTACTGGTTCCAGCGCTTCCACCCCGCCGATGGGCTTTGCTTCAAGCAGGAGCACACCGAATGCGCCTTCGGCCGTTTCGCCGGGCTCATGCCCACCAGCAACGAGCGTGCCCAGGCCCGCCGCCTCAAGCAGGGCTACGCCCACCTGGAGCTGAGCGCCGACGTGGACTGCACCGATTCGAAGCGGGCCTACTTCCTGCGCGAAGACGGCACCCAGACAGTGCACATGGACTTCAACGACCCCAACTTTAAGCTCTGGCGCTTCACGCACTACGTATCGCTGCCGGCCCCGGCCCTGGCCACGCTCGGCGACGCGGCCACCGGCTACTCGCCCGAGCAAACGCGCTGGCTGCGGGAAGAGCAAGCCATCTGGCAGGACCTGGGCGCCGAATTCACGGCCCAGGTGCTGGGCGGCTTTCCGCTGCCCGAGCTGCGGGCCGTGCTGACCTACCAGCAGCACGACGATTTCAACTGCGTGCTCAACACCCTTCCCCGGCTCATGCCCAGTCAGGCCAAAAAGCGCCGGGCGGGCTCGGTGGTGGCCCTCGGCTGGCGCAGCACCAACTGGCTGGGCCAACCGGTCACCCTCACCGAATACCTCAAGGTGGAAGACGCGGCTTTGCTGCTCGACCAGCTGCAAAGTATCACCGACCTACACCGGGCCGAAGCGCGGGTGCAAGAGAGCCGCGCCGCCGGCCAGGCTGCCGCCACGGCCATCCGCGCCGCCCGGGATGCGGCCCGCGCCGTGCAGGTGCCGCCCACGTCGGCCCAGGCCTTGTCCTTCGCCCCTTCCGCTGGGCTCAGCGCCCTCGCGGCCTAGCACCGCCGCTTCTCTTTGCCATGAACGGCTACACCCTCGCCAACCACTTCCGCAAGCTGCGCCCCACCAGCTCGTTCTCGTCCATCGAGGCCGACCTATTCTACGAGCTGGTGGGCCTGTGCAACGACCGGAACTGGCCTACCGAGTTCCAATACCCAAACCCGCTTCTCTGTGCGACCCTCGGCATTTCGGAGAAATCGCTGATTACGGCACGCAACCGACTCAAGCAGGCAGGCTTATTGGAGTTCACGTCAGGCCACAAGCGCAGCCCCACGGTGTACAGGTTTCTTGACCCTGATGCCGAAATACCCTTACCTCAGGTAAGTATAAACGGCAGTAAAAGCGGCAGTATAAACGGCACCCATACCGGCAGTAGAACCGGCACCCCTTATAAGGAACAAACTAAAAGGAAAAGTAAAACACCTCCGCCGGCTCCCGCCGTCGAAGCGAGTGAGGAAGTTTCTGCTTCGGTTTCGCTTCCCGACTGGCAAGCCTGGCTCGACGCCAACGCCCCGGAAGTC
Source organism: Hymenobacter convexus (assembly GCF_030580955.1). Classification (GTDB taxonomy): domain Bacteria; phylum Bacteroidota; class Bacteroidia; order Cytophagales; family Hymenobacteraceae; genus Hymenobacter. The sequence continues at coordinate 145,818 of NZ_JAUQON010000003.1, forward strand.
CAGCGCCTGAAAACGCCTTTCGGTCCCAACCAGTGGGCGAACCTGGTGGCCGACTTCGGCGAGCCGCTGGCCCGGGAAGTGGCGCTGGCCATGCAAAACCACGCCGGCCTGGCCAAAAAGTACACCTCGGCCTACCTCACGGCCCGGGATTGGTGCAAGCGCCGCCAGCCGGCCCAACCGGCCGCGCCGCGCCCCGCTCCCCAACCGGTGCCGGCTCCCGTCCTCGACCCCGAGGCCGTCGCCGCCAACACCGCCCGCCAACAATCGGCCATGCAGCAGCGCATTGCCCAACGCCAACAACGCCAGGAAGCCCTGGCCGCCTGATTCCATCCCATGCCCACGCCCACCACCACCGATGCCCTGCTCGCCGCCGTGGAGCCCATTGCGGCCTACGTGGCCCGCACCCCGGCCCCGAACCGGCACGCCGACCGCTGCGCCGTGCTCGTCGATGCCGTGGCCGACTACGTGGAGGAGGTGGAAGCCGCCGAAACCGTTCGGGCCGCCGAGCCCGACTGGAAAGCCCTGACCTACCGCATGGTGGCCGCGCTGGACTTCCCGTCGCCCACCCACCCGCTCATCCTGCGCTGCCGCGCCCTGCTCGATAGCCCCCGCCTGCAGGCCCGTGCCGCCCTACCCCTGGCCCAGCGCATGCTGGCGGCCACCGTCACCTCCCACCACCTGGGCACCCCCGACCACCTGACATGAGCCCGGCCCAGAAATTTCCCCGCAGCACCCGGCCGCCGGCCGACCCGACCACGAAGGCCACCGGCACCCCCGGCCGGCTGCCCCACATCGACAACCCGCTCGACGCCCTGTTTCCCGTCACGGACGCCATGTGGGCCTCTATGCAGCACGAGTACACCAACGGCCGCGAGAAGGGCCAGACCACCCACGTGCCCTTCATCGACAAGCATTTCACGTGGATGCCGGGCTACACCAACGTCATCACCGGCTGGCCCGGCCACGGCAAAACCGAGCTCTACTACCAGCTGCTACTCTACCGGGCCGTGTTCGCCGGCAAGAAAACGGCCATCTACTCGCCCGAGAACGGCCGGCCCCAGGACATCTACGACGGGTTGATTCACTCGCTGACCGGCCGCAACCCCGACCGCGACTGGAAGCGCAAGCTCTCGCTGCGCGACTACGCCCTGGCCAAGGACTTCATCCGCGAGCACTTTGTGGTGGTGAGCCCGCCGCGGGGCATGGGCAAAACGCCCGGCCACATCCTGGCCTACTTCGAAGCGGCCATTGCCCACTTCGGGGTCGACCATTCCATGTTCGACCCGTGGAACAAGGCCGACCACTCGGCCCAGGTGGGCATGGGCGGCATCGAGGCCTACCTCATCGGCGTGCTGGACATGTGCACCGGCTGGGCGGCCGACACCCGCCAGCACCTGGTCATCACCGCCCACCCCAAGCGCCTCGAAGGCATGGCCTACGGCAACGCCCGGGCGGTTCCGGACGGGGCCGCCATCAGCGGCGGCCAGACGTGGGAGAACATGGCCCTGGTGATTGGTGCCGTCCACCGCCCCCACAAGCACGTCGAGGGCGACACGTCGGTGGAGCTCTACTGGCACAAGGTCAAAAGCCACAAGCTCGTCGGCCACCCCGGCTCGGTGGGCACCATTGCGCCCGGCGAGTCCATGCCCGCCGTGCTGGTCACCTTCGACTGGCAGACCAACCGCTACTACTTCAACGGCTGGACGCCCTTCAACGACCCGCTGGCCTACGAGGTGTGGGGTGGCGCTTTTGAGGAGGACCGCCCGGCCCAACGCCACCTCGTCGAACCAGAAGCCACGGGCGCGCCGGCCCCTGCCCCCACGTGGCGCAACGGCACCCAGCTGCCCCTCGGCGAAGATTTTACCGGCAAAGGCCGCGTCATCACTCTTAACTCTTAACCGACAATATGCACCACGGCCTTACCCTTGAACTCGCCCAAGCTGCCAACGACATGGCCCGCGGCTATCACCCCGACCTCTACTGCTCTGCGCACTTCGTCGTGGCAGACTTACCCGCCGATGCCAAGAACGTTGGTGGCGCCTACTTCCGCCGCGCCGTGAAGGTTTGGACGGCCCAGCCCACGGGCGGCGCCATCAATCTGGTGTACTGCGAATCGGTGGGCGACGACGAGGACCTGCTCACGCATTTGCAAAAGGGCCTCAACGAATGGGCGGCCACCGGCGCCACGCCGCAAGACGCCCACTGGATTACCGAGGCCCGAGCCGCCGAGTTGCTGGCCCTGGCCACGCACCCGCTCACGTCGGTAACGGAGCGCACGGCCTTGCTGAGCAAGTACCTGCGCTGGCAAACCGAGAAGGACGCCCGCGAGCTGACCCAACTTCTCACCGTTCAGATTGAAGCCCGCAGCCCCGGCGTGCTTACGGGCCGCGGCTGGATGCCCCACGGCGCCCCGACACCCAAACCCGCCATCAACCCCTACGGCCAAGTGGCCTGACCTCATTTCAACAACCCTCACCACCTCCCCCACCATGGCCAAGATTCCCGGACTCCAAGACATCAACGACCACATCAGCCTCTGCCGCTACGCCTACCTGCGCACCATTCTCTACCAGGAGCGCGGCGAGCTCACCCCCGAGCAGCAAAGCACCTACCAGTTCCAGATTGGCCACATGACCATCTTGCTGGAAGAACTCAAGGACCACCTCTACAACCTGCGCGGTCTGGCCACCGCCTGCGCCCACGGCCTGGCCGGCACCACGCCCGACGACTACGAGCCCTGGCAGGAAGACGAGAACGAAAACGAGGTGGAGGTGCCTTACGACGCCTACGCCGAGATGGCCTACCACCTCAGCGGCGAAAGCAGCGTGCGCCCGCACCGGTTGAGCGACTCGGTGCTGGCCTACATCGAGGAAATGCCCCTACGGGACCAGGTTCACGCCGAGGGCTTCCTGCAGTTCTTCGGTGGGGAGCTGACCGTGCTCAAAGAAGGCGTGCCCGGTACGGATTCGGCCCGCTACTCCTCCACCGACATCGCCGAGGCCGGCATTTCGGCCGCGCTCGAAGCCATCGGTTCCACGGCCTTCGTCCTCACCTACGCCGACGACATGGCCCGCGTGGAGCAGCTGGTGATTGACCGCGGCCCGCTGGAAGAAATCGCCGCCTTGCTGGGGCCGCTAAAACGCAAAATGCCGTGGGAGGACTAATCCAATGCCCATCCGCACCGCCTCCCGAGTAGACGCCAACCAGCCGGCCATCGTGGCCGCCCTGCGCGGCATCGGCGCCTCGGTGCTACACCTGCACCAGCTCAAGAACTGCTTCGACCTACTGGTGGGCTACCGCGGCCGCACCTTCCTCATGGAGGTAAAAGACCCCAGCCAGCCGCCAAGCAAGCGCCAGCTCACCGCGGGTGAAGCGCAATTCAAAGCGCAGTGGCGCGGCTCTAGCTACCACGTCGTGCACACCATCGACGAGGCCCTCGGCATCGTTACGGCTGCTCCCCCTTGACAAACACGAGCGTGGTAAAAGCTGCCTGCCCTGTGCTGAACGTGCTTCTCAAGCGATACCCTTCTTGATAGAGCCGGGCAATCAGCTTCTGATAGCCTTGCCCGGAATCGGTAATGCCCTTATCGCTCAGCCCGCCGTTGAACTTGACCATTTCGCTTTTGCCATTGGCCCGACTAATCGAGGCCTCCACGTTGCCGCCGTTGTCATACACCCGCACCACGACAATATCCGGCTCCGCCGCCTGCGCCATCACCGGACTCCCACTCAGTGCCACCAGGCACGCTCCCAAGAAGAATAGCTTTTTCATGCCGGCGAATGTAGCGCCGGCCCACCACTTGCCCGACTCCTACCCATGGCCCTGCCCAACCGCCTCGCTTCTGCGCCCAGCCTTTCTTCCCCCTCACTCCAGCAACCGGCCCCGCGGGACCTGCCGGTCTACAACCCCGACCACCACATCCCGCCCCCGCCGCCCATGCCCACGCTGAGCATCAAACCCAAGGGCATGCTCCACCTCCACGCCAGCCTGCGCCAAGCCATCAGCCTGCGCCACGGCCAGCCCATCGACCTCATTCCCCCGGTGTGGAACAGCCTGTTCTGGCACCTGGACCTGCGCAAGTGCGCTACCCGCCGCGTGGTGTGGTACGACAACACCCGCGTCCGGGCCGAGGGCATCAAGCTCCCGCCGGGCCTGGTGACCGAACCGCTCACCCTTTACCTGCTGCCGGGGGAGCCCGCCCATCCGGATTACTACCCGCTACTGCCCGCCAACGCCCTGGCTGCCCCCTTCTATGCCCACCTTGCCCAGTAAGTCACCGGCGCGCCCGTGGATACCCAAGGCCCAGCCCACCGCGCGCAAGCCCTACCAGCGGCACGCCGAGCGTACGCCCCTATACGACTCGCCTCGGTGGCGCGCCCTGCGCCTGGCCCAGTTGCGCAAGGAGCCGTGCTGCCGGGCCTGTGCACAGAAGAAGCGCGTGACGCCAGCCGTGGTGGCCGACCACATCAGGCCCTACCGCGACGGCTCGGACTTCTTCGACGCCACCAACCTGCAGAGCCTGTGTACCCCGTGCCATGCCCGCAAGAGTGCCAAGGAAGGCCATGTGAGGCGCAAAAACACCGTTTAAACGCAATCAGGGCACATCATATCGCAAAAAGCGCCCCCAGAGGCTGGAAATGGCCTTTAGGGGGTAGGGGGTCAAAATCCTTCCGACCCCTCGCTAAATAACCGTAGCCCAGCCTCAAACAGACGCGCGTGCATAATTCAATTCCAAATATCCCATGCCAGCCGGACGCCCTCGTAAGCCGACCCACCTCAAAAAATTAGCCGGTACACTGCAGCCCAGCCGCACCAATCCGCTCGAACCCGTGCCCGCCGTGGCGTTGGGCCAACCGCCTGAATGGCTGAGCGCTACAGCCAAGGAATACTGGGATGAAATCGGCGGAATTCTGCTTCAAATGAACCTGGTGAGCTACGGCGACACCGCCGCCATGACGCTGCTCTGTGACGTGCTGGCGCAGTGGGTGAGCGTCCGGGTCACTATTGCCAAAAAAGGCCGCGTGTACGAATTGCTCAGCGACGGCGGCAAGGTGTTCCGCGCCCGGCCCGAGGTGGCCATGGAAGCCGACCTCTGGCGCCGGGCCAGCCGCATGCTCGTGGAGTTCGGCCTGACGCCGGCCAGCCGCTCCAAGGTGTCGGCACTCGGTGACAAGGAGGAAAAAGACCCATTGTCGGCCCTATTCGACGAAGCGAAATGAAGCTGATTCTCCAACCCGAAGGCTCGACCGTGTGCGGCCAGTGCTGCGTGGCCATGATAGTGGGCGTTCCGCTCAAATCCTGCCTCAACACCTTCTGCCACGACTGGGCCACCAACCCCAAAAATGTCCGGTGGGCGCTGAAATACTACCACTACAAGCCCAACAAGCGGCTGCTGAAGTTCAAAAAGCAGGAACAATTACCAAATCTGTGCCTGCTCAAGCTCACCTATCCCTTTCAGAAAATGGGGCACTGGGTGGTGTACGACACCGGCGACATCTACTGCCCGGTGCTCGGCATTGTGAACTACGACGACTACGAAGAGCTCAGCGGCGGCACCCTCACCCACTACCTCGGATTTACTAAATGAGCACCCTTGCCCCTTGGCACCAATACGCCACCGACGCCGCGCACTACGGCGGCATCGAAGCCGCCGTGCAGGAAAAGCTGCGCCCGATTCTGCGGCGCATCGCCAACCTGGAAAAAGAACAGTTGGAATTTGAGCGGCCGACCCTGAGCCAGCCCGGCAAAGCATTTGCGGAACTGCGGGAAGAGGTGAAAGCTTCCGACCGGAGCCGGGAAATTGCGGCCCTGGGCCGCAAGGCCGAGGCCTTCCGCGCCCAGTTGCGCGAGCTACCGATGCGCGTGAGCAAGTACACCCGCCTGGCCTGTGAGCGCCACCTGCGCGACCTGCAGCACGGCCCGGAGCGCGGGCTGTGGTTCGACGAGAAGCGGGCCACGGTGGCCGTGAAGTTCTTTTTGCTGCTCACCCACAACAAAGGCAAGTGGGCCGGCCAGCCGATGACGCTGGAGCCCTGGCAGCAATTCTTCATTGCCAGCATTTTCGGCTGGAAACGGGCCGACGGCACCCGCCGCTTCCGCGAATCCTACCTCGAAGTGGCCCGCAAAAACGGCAAAAGCACCGTGGGCTCGGGCGTGTGCCTCGAAATGCTGGTGCTCGACGGCGAGGCCGGCGCTGAAATCTACACGGCGGCCACCAAAAAGGAGCAGGCCCGCATCGTGTTTGGCGACGCCCAGAACATGGCCAGCAAGTCCACCTCGCTGCTCAAGAAGGTGAAGGTGCAGCGCAACGCCATTCTGGTGCCCTCCACCCTCTCGACGATGAAACCGATGTCGTCGGACTCCAAAACCGAGGACGGTCTCAACCCGCATTGCATCTACATTGACGAGTATCACGCCCACCCCGACGACGGGCTCTACTCGGTGCTCAAGTCGGCCACCGGCGCCCGGGCCCAGCCGCTGCTCTCCATCATCACCACGGCCGGCTTCAACCGGCTCGGGCCCTGCGCCCAGCTGCGCAAGGCCTGCGCCAACCTGCTCGAAGGCCAGCACACGGACGACTCGTATTTCGCCCTCATCTTCAGCCTCGACGAGGAGGACGACTGGAACGACGAGAGCACCTGGCAGAAAGCCAACCCCAATTTGGGCGTTTCGCTGCAGCTCGACTACCTGCGCGAGCAGCACCTGGCCGCCGTGCGCCTGCCCTCGCAGCAGGTGAACTTCAAAACCAAGCACCTCAACATCTGGACCGACAGCGCCGTGACCTGGATTCCGTCCGAAGTGTGGGCACTGGGCAACGAGGGCACGCCGGTGGCCGAGCTGGCCGGCCGCCAGTGCTGGGGCGGACTCGACCTGGCCAGCGTGCGCGACATCACGGCCCTGGTGTTCATTTTTCCCACCGATGACGGCGCGTTCGACGTGCGGTGCTGGTTTTGGGTGCCGGCCGATACGGTGGATATCCGGACCGAAAAAGACAGCATCCCCTACCGGCAATGGGTGGACGAGGGCTACATCATCGCCACGCCCGGCAACGTGACGGATTACAACTACATCAAGCGCCAGGTGCAGGAACTCTGCGAAACCTACCAGGTGCAGATGATAGACTACGACCGCTTCAACGCCTCCCAGCTGGTGATTGACCTCACGGACGAGGGCGTGCCCATGCAGCCGTTTGGCCAGGGGTTCGTGTCGATGAATGCGCCCACCAAAGAGCTGGAAAAGCTGGCGCTGGAGGGCAAGGTGCACCACTACGGCAACCCCGTGCTGGCGTGGATGTGCGGCAACGTGGAGATTCAGCGCGACCCGGCCGACAACATCAAAATCAACAAAGGCAAGTCGAAAGAAAAGGTCGACGGCATGGTGGCGCTGGTGGAGGCCTTGGGCGGCTACCTGAGCGATGACCGCGAAGACGAGTACATCCGGGAGGGCCGCGGCATTATTGAGCTGTAGGCTTCTCCCGTTTCCCCCCGCCCTCCTGTCAATATCGCTACCCCCGCGTCGGAGCTTTGAAGAGCTAATCCGACGCCCGTGGGCCTTTTCGACTTCCTCAACCGCAAATCCAAACCGGCCCCCGTGACCGGCGACCCCAACAACGTTGGCGGCGTGGGCACCTTCGTGGGCGCTGGCGGGCAGGGCGAAGCCGACCCGGCCTTTGCGGATTTCCTGGCCAGCGGCGGCGGCACCTTCGCCGCGCCCGGCACCAGCGGCGCGGTGGCCGTGAACGAGCACACGGCCGTGACGCTTTCGGCCGTCTGGGGCTGCGTGCGCGTGATAGCCGAGTCGGTGGCCCAGCTGCCGCTACTGGTGCTCGACAAAAGCACCCACGGTAAAAACCGGCTGGCCACCGAACACCCGGCCTACCTGGTGCTGACGCTGGAGCCCAACCCGCGCCAGTCGGCGTTCAATTTCTGGGAGCTGATGGTGGCCACCTGCTGCCTGTGGGGCAATGCCTACGCCATCATTGAGCGCAACAACTTGTACGAAGCCGTGGGCCTGCACTGGGTGCACCCGCGCAACGTGAGCGTGTACGAGTACGGGGGCGAGCTCTGGTACTGGGTGGCCGGCGAGAAGGCCCCGCGCCCCGCTTCAGAAATCCTGCACCTAGCCGGCCTGGGCTTCAACGGCGTGACCGGCCGCTCGGTGCTGAGCGTGATGCGCGAAAACTTCGCCCTGGGCCTGTCGGCCCAACGCTACGGCGTCAATTTCTACGAGAACGGCACCCACATTGACGGCGTGCTGGAATCGGCCAACAAGATTGACGACAAGCCCGGCCCCAGCGGCACCTCGGTGCTGGAGCGGCTGCGGGCGCAGTTTGCCGACCGGTATTCCGGGCTCAGCAACTCTCACAAACCGCTGATTCTGGAGTACGGCCTGCAATACAAGCGCATTGGCATGCCCCCGGCCGACGCCCAGTTCATCGAAACCCGGAAGATTCAAGCCGAGGAAATCGCCCGGGCCTTCCGCGTGCCGCAGCATAAGATTGGCATGCTGGAGCGCAGCACCAACAACAACATTGAGCACCAGGGCCTGGAGTTCGTGACCGACTGCCTGGGGCCCTGGCTGCGGCGCATTGAGCAGGAATGCCGCCGCAAGCTGCTGCGCGACGACCAGAAGCGCGCCTACCGCATCCACTTCGACCTCGACGGCTTGCTGCGCGGCGATTTCGCCAGCCGCGCCACCTTCTACAAAACCCTGTGGGGCGTGGGCCTGATGAGCGCCAACGACATTGCCGACATGGAGGACCGCGACCATGTGGAAGGCGGCGATGAGCGGTTCGTGCCGCTGAACATGGTGCCTACCAGTCTCATCAAGGAGGTGCTGCTCAAGCCCGCCGCCAAAGCCCCGAAAACGCCAAAATCTACCGAAAAAGACCCTTCAACCGCATGAAAAAGCCCGCTAAAACCATTGAAAAGCGCTTTTTGAAAGGCGAAAAAGCCGGCATTCACGTCGAATACCGGGCCGAGGGCGAAGCCCAAACGCCGGTGGCCTTCGTCGGCAAGGCCATCGTGTGCAACTCGCGCAGCCACAACCTGGGCGGTTTTGTGGAGATAATCGACCCCAAGGCCCTCGACAACGCCGATTTGAGCGACGTGGTGGGCCTGTTCAACCACGACCGCAGCATGGTACTGGGCCGCACCACGGCCGGCACGCTCACCCTGACCCGCGACAAAGACGGCGGCCTGAGCTACCGCATTGCCTACGACCCCACCGACCCCGACCACCAGCGCGTGATGGCCAAAATCCTGCGCGGCGACGTGGTGGGCTCCTCGTTTGCCTTCCGCGTGGCCCCCAGCGGCGACAGCTGGGACAAGGAGGAAACCGACACGACCAGCATCTACGTGCGCACGGTCACCAAAATCAGCCGCGTCTCGGACGTGTGCCCCGTCACCGTGCCGGCCTACGCCACCAGCACGGCCGCCAAGCGCAGCCTCGACAGCCTGCGGGCCGAGCGGGCCACGCCCCCGCCGGCCGGGCCCAGCCTGGCCCAGCGCCGCCGCCAGCTGGCCCTACTCGAAACCGCCCCGCTTTAAATCTTCACCTCACCTTTTTTCTGCAAATCAGTCTATATGAAAAAGACCCTCAAGCAATTGATGGAAGAGCGCGCCGCCAAGCTCAAAGCCAATCAGGCTTTGCTCACGGCCGCCGACACCGAGCAGCGCGACCTGAGCGACGCGGAGGCCACGACCTTCGACAACACCACGGCCGAAATCCGGGCGCTGGATGAGCAAATCGTTCGCGCCAAAGCCATCGAAGAGCAGCGCGCCATCACCGCTGGCCTGGGTGCGCCCGTTGCCGGCGGTCCGTCGGAACGCGAACACCGCGATTTCAGCGGCTACTCGCTGACCCGCGCCCTGAACGCGCTGGCCAACAACCGCCCCCTCGACGGCTTGGAGGCCGAAATGCACCAGGAGGCCCAGCGCCAGCTGCGCGAGGCCGGGGCGCAGGGCGGCGGCAACCTGGCCATTCCGCAGATGGTGCTGCAAAGCAGCCTCCAGCAGCGCAGCATGAGCGCCACCGGCCAGACCACCACCCCCGGCGACCTGGGCGGGCAGGCCATTCAGACCAACGTGGGCGGCTTCATCGAGCGCCTGCGCGCCAAGCTGGTGCTGGCCGGCATGGGCACCACGCAGCTCGACGGGCTGGTGGGCAACCTGACCTTCCCCAAGTTCAACGCCAACGACAACGCGGCCGAGAAGAGCGAAAACGCCACGGCCAACGAGTCGAGCCCCACGGTGAGCTCGGTGAGCATGGCCCCGCGCCGGCTGCCGGTGTTCACCACCGTGAGCCGCCAGCTGCTGCTGCAAACGTCGGCCTCGGTGGACGCGATGCTGCAGGACGACCTGGCGTTCCAGCTGGCGCAGGCCATGGACCAGTCGGGCATCCTCAAAATCCTGAACACGGCCGGCATTGGCTCGGTGGTAGGCGGCGCCAACGGTGCCGCTCCGACGTGGAAGAACATCGTGGACCTGGAAACGGCCGTGTCGGCCCTCAACGCCGACATGGGCAATCTGGGCTACCTGACCAACGTGAAGGTGCGCGGCATCTTGAAGCAGACGGCCAAGATGGGCAACACCATCGCCCAGCCGATTTGGGAAGGCGACAACACCCTCAACGGTTACCGCACCGGCGTAAGCACGCAGGTCCCCGGCACGCTCAACAAAGGCACGGCCAACGGCCTGTGCTCGGCCGTCATCTTCGGCAACTTCCGCGACCTGGTGCAAGGCCAGTGGGGCGGCATGGAGTTCCTGGTGAACCCCTACGCCGGCGACAAGGAGGGCCTGATTCGCATCAACGCGTGGACGTTCTTCGACGACATGGTGCGCCGCGCCGAGTCGTTCGCGGCCATGAAAGACGCCCTGACGGCGTAATCCGGTTTACCCCCGGGCCCCAAAAGCCCCGGCTGCCTGTGGAGCGGTCGGGGCCTTTTGGGTGCCAATTGTTTCACTTTATCGTCATCACCCATGCCCACCGCTGAAGAAAAAGCCGCCAAGAAAGCCGCCGAACAGGCCGCCATTGCCGCCGTCGGCATTCGCAAAGTTGCCATCCTGCGCTCGCACCCGGCGTACGCCTACAATGCCGGCGACAAAGCAGAACTCTCGGACGTGCACGCCGATGTGCTCGTCAAAGGCGGCTTTGCCCGCTACGACGAGGCCGAAACGGCCGAGGCGCCCACCGACGAAACCCGCTAATCACTGCTCCCAAACATGCCCCTGCCCATCACCCTCGCCGACGCCAAAGCCCAGTGCCGCATTCCTGACCGGGATACGGCCGAGGATGCGTTGCTGCAATCGTACCTCGTGGTGGCAGGGGCTGTTTTTGAAAAGCTGAGCAAGCGGAGCTTCGACGCCACCGGCGATGAAGCGCTGACGGCCGGCGAGCTGGCCATTGCCGGCCAGTGGCTGCTGCTGATGGTGGCCCACCTCTACGACACGCGCCAGCCCGTCATCACCGACGTGCGCGCCGTGTCGGTGGAGGTGCCCAAAACGCTGGATTTCCTCATGGACTTAATTCGGGTGCCCTCGCTATGAGCAACATCGGCAAGCGCGACCGCCAAATCCAGCTGCAGGCCCCGGCCCCGGCCGCTCAGGATGCCTTCGGGCAGCCCGTGGGCGCGCCCACCTACGCCGACCAGGGCACCGAGTTCGCGCAGGTCATCTACCCCACCGCTGGCCAGGAGCTGGTACAGGCGGCCCAGCAGACCGCCGTGCAGCCGGTACAGTTCGTGCTGCGCTACCGGGCCGACGTGCGGCCCACCTGGCAAATCGACTTCGAAGGTACCCTTCACCTGATTACCGCCGTCACCGAAATCGGCCGGCGGCAAGGCCTCACCCTCACCACCCAGCGCCGTGGCTAATTCATCAGGTGTCAAAATCAAGGGCATTGAGGGGCTCGACCAGGTACTGGCCGGCTTCGACGACAAGTTCGGCGCGCAGGTGCTGGACAAGATGCTACGCAAGGCCGCGGGCCCCATGGTGCGCGAAGCCAAGCGGCTCAGCAGCAACGCCGACGTGACGGGTGAAACCACCAAGAGCATCGGCATCGTCGCCAACCGCAAGGCCGGCAGCATCACCATCGGCCCGCGCCGGGGCAACGGCTACAAGGGCTACCACGCCCACTTGCTGGAGTACGGCACTGCGCCCCACCTCATCAAAGCCAAAGCCGCCGCGGGGCTGCTGCACTGGGCGGGCGGCGCGGCCCACCAGGTGCAGCACCCGGGCAGCGCCGCCCAGCCCTTCATGCGGCCGGCGTTCGACGCGACCGGCACCGGCATGGTGGACTCAATCAAGGACCAATGCCGCGAAATCATCGAAAGCGGCTTTAAATCAGTGCACAAATGAAAAACTTTCTTATCCTCGGTTTCTCCGTGACGGCGGCCTACCTACTTGGCCGTGGCCGTGCGCAGAAGACCCGCCGCACGACAGAATTACTGGTAGAGGTCAAGGCCGACACGTCACAGGCCATTGCTGCGCTCGATGAATTGAACAAAAAATCGGAGGTGGTGACGGCTAACATCGTGTGCCGTGGGGAAGACATGCAGGCGGCACTTAACTACGCCACTTATCGCGCCGTGCGCACTACCTAAACCATGGAACCCGGCCAGCTCATTTTCGCCCGCCTCAGCCAGGCTCCCAGCGTCGGGGGCCTGCTTCAGCACGTGCGCGACGGCCAGCCGGAAGTCAAGATTTACCCCGTTCAGGCCCCCGAGGAGACGCCCCGGCCCTACCTGGTGTACCAGCTCATCAGCCGCGTGCCCGACGGCTCGGCCTTGTGCGAGCTCGACGACGTGGTCCGGGTGCAGGTCTCGATGTTCGCCGATACCTACGCCGAAATCTGCACGCTGGCCAATGCCCTGCGCCGGCAGCTCCATCGCTACGAAACCGCCGGCGCCGCCCTGGAGCTGGCCAACGAATTCGACCACCCCAAGACCGCCGGTGCGCTCTGCTTTTTCCGCTCCCAGGACTACCGGGTCGAACTGGCGCCCGACTAATCTTTCTCTCACCTTTTTTCTGCAAACACAATGGCAAAATCAAATATCAAAGGCCGCAACGTGGCCATGATGGTCGAAAAAGCCGAGGGCTCCAACACGTTCGTGCGCGTGGGCTGCATCGGCGACCTCGGCCTGAGCATCACCACCGAGTCGGACGAGGTGACCTGCTCGGATTCCACCGACTTCAAGGAGTTCGAGCCCGGCCAAATCAGCATCGACGCCTCGGGCAACCTGACCGTGCGCCAGCTCACCGACGCGCCGGCCGGCAACGGCGGGGTACCCGCCGCCCAGACCGACGCCACCGACGGGGTGAGCACGGAGAACTTCATCGACTGGCACCTGGCCGGCCGCAAGCTGAAGCTGCGCTTCGACCTAGGCCAAGGCACCGGTACCGCCCGCTACCAGGCGTTGTTTTTCATCACCAAGAGCGACCTGAAAGCCCAGCTCAAGGGCGCGGCCACCTACGCCGTGAGCCTGCAGGGCACCGGTCCGATGACCAAGACGCTGGCCCCCTAATTTTTAATCTGCTGCAACTTCCCACAGAAGCCGCTGGCCCTGCCGGCGGCCTCTGTGGGGCGCGGTTTTCCTTCTCCCATTTCTTTTTTCTGCAATATGAAGTCTGCAACAACCCCCATTGCCCCCGCCCTCACGGCCGACGCCAGCCGCGGCGAAGTGCTGCTCACCATCGCCGGCCAGCCGCGCCTGATTCGCTTCGGCCTCAAATTCCTCAAGGCCCTGACCGACCGGCAGGGCGGCACCGGCCCGGCCGACGTGCTGGACACCCTGCAAAAGGCCCCGCTCACGGCCTTGCTCGACATGGCCACGCTGGGCGTGACGCTGTGCGTGCCGGCCGGCGAGCTGCCCGCCGACTTTGACGCGCTCACGGCGCTCGACGAGCTGCCCACGGCCGAGCAAACGGAACTGTTCTCAGTGCTGATGGCCAGCATCCAGGCGTCCCCTCTTGTGGCGGCTTTGACGTCGACCAAAGCCGCCTAACGTCCGACACGCTACCCGCGCCGCCCGACACCTGGGACGACGTGGAGGCCTTCGGCATCGGCGACCTGGGCCTGAAGCCGAAAGTCTTCTGGGCCCTGACCTGGCGGGAGTACCGCCTGCGGGCCGACGGCTTCCACCGGCGCGAAATCCGGCGCTGGCGGCACACGCGCTGGCTGGGCACGGTGCTGCTCAACGTCCACCGCGGGCCCGACGACCCGGTGCAAACGCCCGAGGACGTGCTCTACCTGCCCGGCGACCCGCCGCTGCTGGTCATCACCGCCGAAGAAATCGACACCGAACTGGCCCGCGTGGCCGCCCTAGACCCCGACTGGCTGTAAGCCCCCTCCCTGCCCATGTCCTCGATTTTAGCTTCCGTTTCCGTGGTGCTGGGCGCCGAACTCAGCGAGTTCAAAGCCAAGATGGCCGAGGCCCGCCGCGAGCTCAGCGGGCTGGTCAAGTTCAGCGAGGGCCTGAAGGACATCGGCAAGAACCTGACGACCTACGTCACGGCCCCGCTGCTGGCTCTGGGCACGGGCGCCGTGCTGGCGTCGGGGAAAATCGAGGGCCTGCGCAACGCCCTCAACGCCATCAACACCCAGGACCTGGCCCGGGAGGGCACCACGGGGCTGGGCGCGCTGGCGCAGGCCGCGCAGCTCACGCGCGAGCGGATGAAGGAGTTGGAGGTGCTGGCCCGGCAGCCGGGCCTGGGCTTCGAGCAGGCCGTGCAGGGCGACGTGCGCCTGCGCGCGGTGAGCATTTCGGCCGAGCAGTCGGGCAAAAGCCTCAAGGCCTTCGCCAACGCCATCGCCCTGACGGGCGGCGGCAAAAGCGAGCTGGCCGGCGTGACCGTGCAGCTGGCCCAGCTCTCGGCCAAGGGCAAGGTATTGGCGCAGGACCTGCGCCCCATCATCGAGGCGGCCCCGGCCGTGTCGGGCGCGCTGCAGAAGCTCTACGGCACGGTGGATTCGGAAACCATCTCGGCCAGCCTGAAAAAGCAGGGCCAGAGCAGCACGGATTTTATTCGGGTGCTCACCGACGAGCTGGGCAAGCTGCCCCAGGTGGCGGGCTCGCTGAAAAACGGCCTGGAGAACTTCGGCGACACGGCCACCCTCACGCTGGCCAAAATCGGCGACGGCATCAGCAAGGCGCTGAACCTGCCGGCCGTGCTGGCCGGCGTGAGCGACTACGTGACCCGCATCGGGGATTCCTTTGCCAACCTCTCGCCCGGCGCGCAGCGGCTCATCGTGGCCCTGGCGGGCGTCGCCGCCGCGGCGGGGCCGGTGTTCGTGGCGCTGGGCACGCTGGGCGCCGCGGCGCCGGCCGTCATTGCCGGCTTTGCCCTGCTGAAAAGCGGGCTGGCGTCGGTGGGCACCGGCTTTGCCGCGCTGCTCACGCCCACCGGGGCCGTTATCGCCGTGCTGGCCACGCTGACGGCCGTGGTGTACGCGGCCAGCACCGCCAACGAGCGGGCCTACCAGTCCTTCGTGGAGCAGTCGGCCGCCACCCAAAAGCTGGCCACCGACCTGAACCCGTTGCTGGACCGCTACGACGAGCTGAAAAGCAAAGCGGAGCTCTCGGCGGCGGAGCAGGACGAGCTCAAGGGCATCATTGAGCAGGTTACGTCCGTGCTGCCGGATGCGGGCAAAGGCTTCGATAGTTACGGCAAGGCCATCGAGCTCTCGACCGGCAAGGCCCGGGCCTTCATTGCCCAGAACCAGGAACTGGACCGCACCATTGCCCTCAAAAGCCTGCCGGCGCAGCTGGACAAGCTGCGGGAGTTGCAGGCCGAGTACGACCGCGTGGCCAAGAAACGCGACGAGGTGACGAGCAAGGGCACCTTCAACGGGGTGAACGTGGACGACCTGGGCACGAAGTTTTTGCTGGAATTCCGTACCCAAGTAGGCGAAACCACCACGGCGCTGGAAGAGCAGAAAAAGCGTGTAGCCGATTTGCGCGCCGCCGTCAACGGGCTCGGCGGGGCCTACGAGGACGCTTCGGTGGCGGGCGCCGTGTTTGGTGATTCGGTCGGCAGCCTAGCCGGCGCCCTGGGGCAGCAGGTGGGGTTGTTGGCGGAATTGGAAGAGAAGCTCAAGGCCGCCAAGGAAGCCAAGCCCAACCTCACCACCGAGGACGAGATTGCGGCCAGCAACCGACTAATTGCCAGCCTGGAGGCGCAGATTAAGCGGCTCAATGAGTTAGGTATTGGCTCGAAAAAAGCGCAGGACGCGCTGGCCAAGCTGGCGGCCGAGTTGCGGGGAAATGCTGAGCTTTCGGCCGCGTTGGGGTCGAATTATGATGCCCTCGGAGAGCGCCTGAAAATCATCGAGGCAGGGCTCAAATCCTTGGTTCTTGCAGGTGTGTCACCGGCCAGCGCCAAGTTCAAGGAACTGGTGGCTGAAGCACTCCGGCTGAAGCAGACGCTGGGCGACAACGCCACGCTCATACAGAAGTTCTACAAAAATGCCGACCTGCGGCGCGATGCCCCGCAGCTGGAGCTGGCCGACCCATTTAGCGACACCTCGCAACTGGACAAGGCGGGCGGGCGCAATCCGTACGAGCGGCCCACGCGCCTGGCGCCGTTGGACGTCACGCCCATCACGGAGCCGCTGAAGGTGTTGAGCGAAGCCCAGCAGAATGCCCTGCTGCGGCAGACGACTTTCAACACCCAGATGGAAGGCCTGATAACGTCGCTCGGTGCCAGCATTGGCCCGCTCCTGGCTGATTTTGCCGGCCAGTTCGGGGACGCCTTCGGCAGCATCATTACCGGGACGGCAGCGGCGGGCGACGCCATGACGCAGCTATTTGCCGGCGTACTGGGCTCGCTCGGCTCCTTTATGGGCGAATTTGGCAAGCAGCTGATTACCATCGGCGTTGGCAAACTTGCGCTGGACACTCTTTTCACGGGGCCACAGGGCGGGCCGCTGGCCATTGCGGCGGGCCTGGGCCTCGTGGCCCTAGCGGGGGTGGCCAAAAGCATTGCCAGCAGCGCGAGCGGCAGCCTGTCGAATGTTACCGGTGGTGGCAACTATGGCGGTGGTAGTGGTTCGAACTATGGCCAAGCCACGCCCGCCCAGCAGACTGTGAAGGTGATTGCTGAATTCAAATTGCGCGGGGAGGATTTGGTAGCTGTGGGCCGAATGGGTGCCTATCGCAATGTATTGACAGATTAGGGTCTTACGGCGGGGGCTTGACTCCCTGGCGGCTTTGATTCTCCCGCTTCCTACCCGCTGTATCCGAAGCCTGCCCCCGGCCCGTTCGGACCTTCACGGTATGGCAAACATCCTTTTCCGGCGCACCCTCACGCCCACTCCGACTTCGCCCGCCGCGCCCTACGTGGCCTTGAATGAGTTTTGGGATGACGTGAAACGCACGGTTTACCGTGACCAGGAAACCAGCGCGGTCGATGACCCCAGCGAGGTGGCGCTTGATACCGAGCTGGCCCGCTACGCCGTGCGGCCCGGCGTGGCCCGGGTGGTGCGCTACGCCGGCAACGGGGAAATCTACACCCAGGACGAGGGCGTGACAGCAGGCCCCGGCGGGGGCGGCGTGTGCACGCTCGATGCGCCCGACATTACCCCGAACCCCGCCGGCACGAGTTACGCCGGCGCCAACGATGCCAACATCACGGTCGTCTGCCGCCAAGGCTTTCCGCCCTACGCGCTGACCCTGCGCCGGCAGAACGACGCGGCCGTCCTCGCCACGGGCACTTCGCCCAGCGCGCTGTTTCCCGTGGCGTTTACCGGCCTGAGCGGCGGGCGTTACCAACTGACCGTCATCGACGCGGCCGGCTGCACGCGCACGGGCCTCTTCGACGTGTTCGAAGGCAACGCCAACGGCATGCCCTACGGCCCGGACCTGCGCGTGACCTATTCGTACGCCAACGGCCTGTACCGCGTGTTCTGGAACCCGCGCACCAAGGCGGTCGAAAACAGCAGCATTCCCGGCCCCTACGGCGACCCCAACGACCCCGACTACGACACCCCCACGCCGGACGGCACCGTCGTCGACGGCTACCTGCTGGCCGACGGCTACACCTGGCGGGCCGTGTACGCCGACGGCCAGGGCGGGGTGCGCTTTACCGAAACCGACACCCGCCGGCCCGGCCTGCTGGAGTTGCACAATCTTATTTTATTTCACCCTGATACCGTGAACGAGCCCGGCGGGGTGCTATTGGAGGTCAATGCCACCGACTACCCGCTTACCTTTCAGCTGGGCGACGGCACCGGCACCACCATCGGGCCGGCGCAGGCATCGGGCAGCTTCGACAACCTGAGCGCTGACACCTACGAGGTGGTGGTCACCGACGCCGTGGGCCGCACCCTATCGGTCCCGTTTTCGCTGCGGGTGCGCTACGGCAAGCGCTTCGAGCTGGTGACCGACGACGTGGACGGCACGCCCTGGTCGGTGAGCATCAGCCAAATTGCCTACGCCGGCGACGTGGAGCCCCTGCTGGGCCAGGGCCGGGCGCCGGTGGTGCTCAAAACGGACGGGCTCAACACCGGCCTCGGCGGGCAGGGCGATTTGCCGGCCGTGGTGGGTACCTCCTGCGTGCTGCAGCTGCGCGCCGAGCTGCACCAGCTCGAGGCCCTGCAGCTCGGCGCCGACCGCGACTTTCGGGTGGACGTGGTGCGGGCCGGCGCGCTGGAGTTTCGCGGCTACGTGACGCCCGACATTTACACGGCCCCGCTGCTGGGCGGCAAGGTGCCGGTCAGCCTGACGGCCACCGATGGACTGGCGGCGCTCAAGCAAACCGGGTTCACCGGCCACGTGGGCCAGGTGCTCACCGGGCGCTGGCCCGTGCTCGACACCCTGCTGCACTGCCTGAGCCGCTGCGACGTGGCCCTGCCCGTGTGCATCGCCACCAACCGGCGGCCGGCCGAAATCGGCAGCCTCGTGGCCCCCGAGCGGGCCGTGCTGACCGAGCGCGCCGGCTACCAGGACGACAAAGGCGCGCCGCTGGACATGCGCCAGGTCGTGGACGCCTGCGCGCAGCTGCTCGGCGGCACGCTGGTGCAGCGGTCCGGGCGCTGGGAAATCCGCTCGGTGTCGGAAACGGCCGGCCTGCTCACCCACGCCCGTACCTACCGGGCCGCGGGCACCCCCACCGGCACGCCCGCGCTGGCCGGCCCGGCCGGGCTCATCGTGCCGCCCACCCAGCTGGCGCAGGCCGGCCACGGCTGGGAGTGGATGGGCGGTGGCCAGCAGTTGAGCATCCGCGCCGGCTGGAAGTCGCTCACGGTGAAAACCGATACGGGCTACGCCGCCAACGCGCTGCCGGCCGGCGACGCCTTCGGCAGCGACGCGGCCTGGAACGAAAGCCTGGACGCGCTGCTGCCCACGGCGGGCTGGAGCGACAACTCCGCCGCGCCGGGCTTCCCGCTGGAATTGGTGCGGGCCGGCGAGAAAAACACCGACCTCGGCACGTTGTGGCCCCGGAGCACCGGCACGGCAGACGCCCGCTACCTGCAAAGCGGGCAACTGCCCAACCGGCCCGAACCGGAAAATGCGCCTTGGCAATTAAAGGTGGTGGGCCGTTTCGTGTACCCGACCCCGGCCAGCGGCGTGGCGCCCCCGCAGCCACCGGTGGGTAACCGGGAAGCGTATCTCAAAGCGGACGTGATGGTCGACGGCCAGCCGCCGCTCGTGCCGCTGGGCGCCGTTTTTTCGCTGCCCACGAGTGCCGGCGCCGGCGATACGACCGTCACCGTCGCGTTGCCGCCGCTGCCGGCCGGCGCGCGCGTCGTGCGCCTGCGCCTCTACCCGTGGACGTCCTCGGCCCCGGCGGGCACACAACTGCTCATCAAGCAGGTGGCCCTGGTGCTACAGCCGCAGGGCGCGACCTGGGACGGCAAGGATACCTTCCGGGCCGATTCCGGCCGGGGCACGGTGCGGCCCAGCGAGGCGCTGAGTGTGTTTCACGCCGACGTGCCGCTGAAGGCGGGGCTGTTCGAGGCCAACGCCTTTGCCTTCCGGCGGGCCACCAGCGTGGTGGGCGGGGCCCTGACGACCGTGTGGGCGCGCCGCACCGACCTGGCCCCGGCGCCGCTGCTGGAGGCCACGGCGCTGGACGTGCTGGCGTTGCGGGCCGCGCCCTCGCGCCTGCTCACCGGCCCGGTGCGCCACCGCCGCACCGGGCCGCCGCGCATGCTCGACGCCGTGGACGCGCCCTACGACTTGGACGCCCGCCGCTTCGTGGTCGGCGCCTGGGCCTGGGACCTGAAAGCCGCGCGCGCCGACGTGTCGCTGGTGGAAAACGGGGTGGGCACCGTCCGCAGCAGCCTCGACCCGCTGGCCGGCCTGCCCGACGGGGTGCGGCTGCTCGACGGGGTGACCTTCCCGGTGGGCCTGCCCGTGGTGGCCGGGCAGGGCCGGCCCCGGGTGCGGGCCACCCACCACGGCGTGCGCGTGGCGCACAAGTAGGCGCGCAGCCTCTCCCGTTTCCCCCCGCCGCTAGGGCCAAAACCGTAACCCCGGGCCGGAACTTCGGGGCATGAGCAGCACCAGCGCCGTCACCGGTTACCGCATCAACTCCCTGGATTCCGTGCAGGCCCCGCTGGCGGCGCTGGCCAATGCCTACTTCGAAGTCGAGGTGCCGGGCACGGGCAGCACCTACACCAACCTGCGCCTGCGCGGCGACCAGCTCACGACCTGGCTCAACGGCGTCGTGTCGGGCCGCTCGGTCGGCCCCAACCAGCGCCCCGACCTCTGGAAAGAAGTCACCCACATGACGCGCGCCGAAGCCGGGCCGGGCGGCGGGGACGTGTTCGAGGAACTGGCCTTCGACAAGTGTTGCATGTTCACCACGGTTATCGTGGAGTTCTACCGCGAAACCCCCACTTCTCCCGAGATTCGCAAGCAGCTGCTCGTTGCCGAGTTCGACGGTGGCCCCAATCCGGCCTACCACATCTGCCGCGACGGCCGCTTTGATACGACGGTGCTGCTGCCGGCCCGCTTCATCAAGGCCGAAGACGCCCGCGACTTCATCCCTTACAACGCCGTCCCCGCCGGCTACAACTGGCCCGAAGGGAAGCACACGAGCTACTACGTGGGCTCCCCGCTGGAGGAGCAGTACTTCACGCGCCGCGCCCCGGGTGGCCCGGTGCCGGCCGCGCCGGTGGAAGGCGGGGACGCGACGTATTGGGCGCCCAGCAGCTACACGGCCATTCCGCCCGCTGCGGCAACCTACGACGACACCGCCGTGCGCGGGCTCATCGCCGGGCTGGATACGCGGCTGGACGCTGCCGAAGCCGATTTGGTGTTTGTGGAGCAGGAAGTAACGGACCTGCAGAATGAGCACGCCGACCTGCAAACCGAAAGCACGCAGACGCGCGGCTGGATTGGCACGTTGGGCAGCCTGCTCACCTCAACCAAGGGTAATCTGGTGGCGGCCATCAACGAGGTGCTGGGTAAGATTCCCGTGGCCTACACACGCTTGGGCTTCAATTCGGATGGCTACCTGACGCAAGCCTACGCGACGACCATTCTGGCCACGAAGGCCGCCACGGCCTACACGCCCAACTACCAGGTAGAAGTTGCGGCCGGGGGCACACTGTCCCCCGGGCTGAACGGGGGCAAGTCCTATGCGCTGAACGGAACCAACGTGCAACTCGACAATCCGGCCACGGACCCGAGCAGCTACGGCAAGGTGGACCTGTACCGCGTCATCGGCCAGCAGACGGCGAAGCTGACTGCGGCACCGGGCGCGACCATCGACGGCAACCCCAGCGTGACGTTTCAGCCCGGCGAGTGGTTTGTGTTGAAGCAGCAGGCCGGCGGCCATACCATTGTTATGCGCGCCAGCACCCTCACGCCCACGCCCGGCGCCGGCAGCACCTACACCGCTGGCGCGGGCATCAACATCAGCCCGCAGAACGTCATCAGCGCCACGAGCACCGGCAGCAGCGGCGCCATCGACTACGTGAACTTCGTGGCGCACGCCACCAACACCGTGCTGAGCGTGGCTGACATGGGCAAGCACCACGTGTTCACCGGGACCGGCCAGTCGCTGTGGACGGTGGCGCTGCCGGCGGCGGCCGACGTGGCCGGCAAGCTCATCAGCATTCAGGTTGGCAACTCGGCCAGCGGCATGTGGGAACTGCAGGCCGCCGACATCGACGGCGAACCCGCCCGGCGCATGTGGTCGCGGGAGGTGGCCCTGCTGTGGAGCAACGGCACGAGCTGGCGAAAGCTGGGCGGCCGTTCCATCCCGCTGGTGCTCACCGTGGGCTTCCCCAACGGCAACCAGGCGCTGGGGGGACAGCAAATTACCACCCTCAACTTCACGCAGAAGGTCAGCGGCAACGCCCCGGACGAGATGCTGTTCGCGGCGGGCCTGGCCATTCGGGCCTTGCGCAAGGGCCTCTACGAGCCGGCGCTCACGGCTTATTGCATCGGCAGCAGCCAGTTCCGGCCCATCCAGGCCATTGCCTCCGTCAACGGCGACTACGGCAGCACGCGCTCGGTGAACACGCCCTGCCTGGTCGGGGCGGACGGCGCGGGCCTGTTCTACTCCTCGCTGAGCATGGCCAGCAACCCGCTGGCCCTGGATGCGGGCGACTACGTGAACATCCGAACATACACGGACGCCGCCATCGAGGTGCAGAACTACGACGCGCTGCGCCCCCGCTTTTCCCTCAACGAAGTCTTAACCTGGTAACGCTATGCCGCTCGTCCTTTCCGCCCCGTCCTTCATCGACCGCGCCATCCGCCCGCTGCACCTGGGCCCGCTCGTCTTTCAGCGCGTGCAGCGTTACCTGACGCACTACCCGGTGCAGGACCCGCTCACCGGCAACGTGGAAGTCTTTGTGGAGGTGTGGGTGCTGCACTTTTTCACCAACGCGGACGGCACGGCTGGCGCCGATGCCGGCGCCGTGGTGGCCAACTACAAAGCCACCTACAAGGCCCTCAATTCGGAAATCATCGACGTCCGGACCCAGGAGATTGTCTACACCCGCAAGCGCGAAAGCGACCAGGAGTGGGCTGACCTGCTGGCCAACGACCCGCGCCCGCTGGCCGAGCGCGGCAACGCCTTTGGCCAGCAGATGCACGCGCTGCCCAGCGAAACGCAGGTGGCCCAGCTGGAGGCGGCGATGGACGCCGCCGATGGCCCGCCCTGGTATCGCTTCGGCCGTGACGAGGAGCCTGCTGCCTGATGCCGAACACCTTCGCCACCTATCTGCGCGCGGCCGTGCTGCTGCTCATAGCCGCCGCCATCGTGGCCGCCTTTCAGTGGTGGCCTCAAAACCTTTAACACCGGCCCCCTGGGCCCGCATCTACCTTCTATCCCAATTGCCGCCCGGCGGCCTCGCTCATGCCCTTGCCCTTGCTCTGTTGCCTCATTGGCCTTGTGTTTACCGTCGTCATGGCCATCATCGGCGGGCTGCTGAATCGCAGCATCGGCCAAATGGATAAGAAGCTGGACGCCAACTGCGAGGCCACGGCCGAAATCAAGGCCGACATGCAGGGCTACAAGCTGCTGGTGGACTACCTGCGCACGGAAGTGGGCGAGGTGAAGTCGGAAAACCGCACCCTGCGCGAAGCCCACCACGCCATCGACAAGCGCATCGCCGTGGTGCAGGCCACCAACCCCAAAGGCGCCATCTAATTCTGTACTCCGCATGACAAACTTTTCCGCTTACCTCTCGCCCACGGCCGCCGTCGACGTGGTGCGCGTCCTGCTCTGGATTAGCATCGGCGGGCTCACCTGGCTTTGGCTCAAAGGCGAGCTCACGCCCAAGCGCTTCCTGACCACCTTCGAAAGCGAGGGCGTGCTCAGCATCCGCCTGATGCTGGCCGCCGTGTGGTCGGCTTTCATCATGTGCATGCTGGCCGCCGGCCGCCTCACCGTCGACGAGGCCGTCAAGCTCAACGCCATCACCGAGTTGCTGCTGCTCTACGGCACGGTGAAGGTGCTCGGCTCCCGCTTCGCGCGGCGGCCAGCCGACCCCGCCCCGCAAATACATGCGAAAAAAGCCAGCGTCGACGTGGCCGGCGATGCCAACTTTTCCACCCCTTCAAAAACGGACTAGCGATGACGCCCGCCGAACTCTACGCCGCCTTCCTGCTGCTTACGCCCGAGCAGC
Source organism: Hymenobacter convexus (assembly GCF_030580955.1). GTDB lineage: Bacteria > Bacteroidota > Bacteroidia > Cytophagales > Hymenobacteraceae > Hymenobacter. The sequence goes on from NZ_JAUQON010000003.1 coordinate 169,903, forward strand.
AGCGCGCCCTGCTTGACCGCCTGCACGACGCCGTGTACCACCCCCACTTCGAGCCGGAGCCCTCCTAAAATACCGCCAACTCCCTTTTTCTCTGCAATCCCATGTACCAACCTCTGCCTTTGGCCTTTGCCAACCTGGCCCACGAGCCCGGCCCGAAAATTCTGCTCGCCGCCCTGGCCGACCACGGCCTGCGCGAACTGCCCGGCGCCGCCAACTCGCCGCGCATTCTGGAAATGGCCTTTCAGGCCCACGCCGGCTCTTATTATAAAAGTGACGCCACGCCCTGGTGCGCGCTGGCCATGACCAGCTGGGTGCTCACCGCCGGCTTTGTGCCGCCGCGCGACCCGCTGGCGGCCAAGAGTTGGGCCACGTTCGGCACGCCGGTGGCGCTGGAAGATGCCGCTCTCGGCGACATCCTGGTGATGGAGCGCCCGGGCGGCAACCACGTGACGATGTACGCGGGGGAAGACGACCACAATTATTATGGTCTGGGCGGCAACCAAGGCGACTGCGTGTGCATTGCTCCGTTCCTCAAAGCGCGTATTACCCACGTGCGCCGCTGCGCCTGGAAGGTGGCCCAGCCGACAAATATTGGCAAACGCTTCCCTGGACTGGTTGTAGCCGGTGTGGCTGCTAAACTAAAGGAATACTAGCTGCAGCTACTAATTTGAACATTTATTTTAGTCAAATGGGTGTTTAAATGGGTGCATTAAATAAAAAACCCTCTCTGCAGTGCGCAAAGAGGGTTTTTCGTGGGCCCAACTGGAATCGAACCAGTGACCTACTGATTATGAGTCAGTTGCTCTAACCGATTGAGCTATAGGCCCGATGCTGGAGGCAGTCATCTTTCACCTCAACCCGTGCCGTTGCCGGCCCTCCAACGGAGCAAAAGTACGACCTTCGCGGCTGGAAAACCAAAGCTTGCCCATGCTCCCCCACCTGTTATTCGATTTTGGCGGCGTCATCATCGACATCGATTACGACGCCACCCCGGCGGCCATGCGCCGCCTGAGCCAGGCCGGCAGCACCATTGCCTTCTCGCAGGCCCAGCAGGCCGAGCTGTTCGACCGGTTTGAAACCGGCCACCTTTCTGCTGCCGAGTTTCGGGCCGGCCTGCGCGCCGCCTACGACCTCGACGCCACCGACGCCGAACTGGATGCCGCTTGGCACGCCATGCTGCTCGATGTGCCCGCCGAGCGCCTCGCCCTCATTGGCGAGCTGCGCGCCCAGGGCCACCAAACGGCGCTGCTCTCGAACACCAACACCCTGCACATTGCCGAAATCAACCAGCGGCTGGCCGCCAAGTACGGCTTCAAAAACGGCATTGCCGACGTGCTCGACCGCGTGTTCTACTCCCAGGAAGTAGGCCTGCGCAAGCCGGGCGAGGAAATATTCCGCCACGCACTGCGCGAAATGAACTGGCGGGCCGAAGACGTGTTGTTCATCGAGGACAGCCCGCAGCACGTGGCCACGGCCCGGCGGCTGGGGCTGCGCGTGCTGCACCTGGCCCCGCCCCTCACCCTCGTTTCCGCCCTGCCCGAAGCCCTCCGTGCCTTTCCCCGAGAATACGCCCCCGCCCGTTCCTGAATCCGACCTGGCCGGCTGGCCCGCCGATGCGGCGGCGCCCCCCGCCAGCCCGCCCGATGTCCCCGAACCCCAGACCCGGCTGCGGGCCGCGCGCCAGCTGTTCCGGCGGTTTGAGCGGCCGGCGCCCTCGCCGGGGCGCACGGCGGCGCTGCACATCGGGCTGTTTTTGATTACGCTGCTCAGCACCACGCTGGCGGGCGTTCAGCTCACGCGCGGCGATGTGGGGCTGCTGCCGCTGGGTTTCTGGATATTTCCGGCCGCTCCGCAGCCGGGAGAGTGGGTGCGCGGGCTGTGGTTCGCGCTGCCGTTTTTGGGCGTGCTCACGGTGCACGAGTTCGGGCATTACTTCACGGCGCGGGCCAACCGGGTGCGGGCCTCGCTGCCTTATTACATTCCGTTTCCGATGGGGCTGGGCACGTTCGGGGCCGTGATTCGGCTTCGGGAACGGATATTTTCGCGGCGCGAGTTCTTCGATATTGGGCTTGCGGGGCCGCTGGCGGGGTTTCTGGTGGCGGTGCCGCTGCTCATTTACGGCTTCACCCACCTGCCGCCGCTGGCTTACCTCTATCAGATTCACCCCGAGTACGCCCGGTTTGGGGCCAACTATGCGCAGCACGTGTACCCGCCCGGCGCGCAGGCCCTCACCATTGCCAAGCCGCTGCTTTACCAGTGGCTGGAAACCGCTTTTGCTGACCCCGCCCGGCTGCCCCACCCCAACGAGCTGTTGCACTACCCGGTGCTGCTGGCGGGCTCGCTGAGCCTGTTCTTTACGGCGCTCAACCTGCTGCCCATGGGCCAGCTCGACGGCGGGCACATCCTCTACGGCCTGCTGGGCCGCCGCATTTTCGACAAGCTGGCCGTGGTGCTGTTCACCAGCTTCATTTTTTATGCCGGGCTGGGCCTTTTCACGCTGCACGACGACTGGCAGACCTGGCTCTACGGCGGGCCGGTGTACGCGGCTTATCTGGCGCTCATCTTCTGGCGAGTGTTACCCACGCCCCGGCTGGGGCTGCTGCTGGCGGCGGGCATCTGGGCCGCGCAGCTGGCGGTGGCCACGGCCGTGCCGGGTGCGGTGGGCAACCCCGGCTGGCTGGTATTCGGGCTGCTGCTGGGGCGCTTCACCGGCGTGGCGCACCCGCCCGCGCCCGACGAGCGCCCCCTGAGCGCCGGCCGGCAGGTGCTGGGCTGGGTGATGGTGGCTATTTTTGTGCTTTGCTTCACGCCCAGCCCGTTTAAGTAGCCGCGGTGAAGAAATAGCGAGGCATGTAAGCGCCCCCAGCACGTCATGTCGAGCGCAGCCGAAACATCTCGCCGCGGAAAACCAATTACTTGCTGCACGCGAGATGTCTCGGCTGCGCTCGACATGACGTGCTGGGGGCATACCCTTTAACAAACCAGGTATTTTCCGTTTGATTTTTAGCCCACATCTGTCGGCGCATTTACATGATTTTTAACCAAAAGCAGCTTTTCCAGGGCAACACCCACATTGCGTTGCGCGCCGAAAGCCTCTACGTTTGCAAGCGCAACCCGCAAGGCGTTGCCACCCTCGAAACCGAAGTTCCTTACGAAGAAATTCTGCCGGTGAAGGCCAGCGAGCACCGGCACATTCCCGTGAACCAACTGCTGCTCACGGGCTTGTTGCTGGCGTTTCTGGGTTACCAGCCGTGGCACGAGTGGTTGGCCACGGGCCAGGCCAGCTTGTCGCTGTATTTGTGGTGGGGCATTCTGGGCCTGAATACGCTGGCCAGCTGGCTGCGTTTTGAGCAGCAGTGGAGCACCTTCCGGCTGCAAACCGCGCATCTGGTCGTCACGCTGGCCGGCCGGCCGTGGCAGCGCAAACAGTTCCGGGCCCTGGTGGCCGAGTTGGAGCGCCGCACCAAGGTTTACCTGCGCACCGAATACGGCCAGGTCAACCCCCTGGGCTTCATCGAGCCGCAACTGCGCCGCGTGGCCTGGCTGCATGAGCTCGACGTGCTCAGCGCCCGCGAGGCCCAGGCCCTAAGCACGCGCCTCACCGGCCGCCGCAGCACCGCCCCCCTCAAAGGCATGGGCCAGGACTTAGAAGCGCCGTATTTGAATTAGAAGAAGAAGGTCAGGAACTCAGTTATGCCTTGAACGCCCTGAACGTCATGCAGAGCGCAGCGAAGCATGACGAGTTGATAAACACCAATAAATCAGTTAGCAAAAAGCCCCGACACTGTGCAGTGCCGGGGCTTTTTGCATTGGAAGAATTGTCGCGGAGAACAGATTGCCGCGCTGCGCTCGCAATGACAGCTTATTCTCGCGTCACGCGCAGGGTCTGGATATCGTTATCGAGTACGACGCGCACCACGTACACGCCGGCGGCCAGGCGGCCGGCTTCGGGCAGGGCCACGGCGCTGAGGCCGGAAGCTACCGCCAGCGGGCGCTGCACCAGCAGGCGCCCGGTGAGGTCGTAGATAGCCACCGAAGCGGCACGCGGTGCCCGCGTGACTTGCAGGGCCAGCGAGAAGCCTGCTTCGCCGAAAGGCACCGGCTGGGCTTGCACCGCGAAGCCGGCCGCCGCGTTGCGGGTGGGCAGCATGGCGGTGGGCGTGCTCAGCGTCCAAGTGCCGGCAATGGGCGACGAGGCTTCCACGTAGTTCAGCGTGGTGCTTTGGGTGGTGCGGGCCACGGGCACCCAGGGGCCTACGGCCGGAATAGTCAGCGAGTTCGATAGGAAGGGCTGCAGGTCGGCCTCGTTCAAACCATTCAGCTCGGCATCGCGGTAGCCCAGGCGCACGGTAGCATTCACTGCCGCTTGCGTGACGTAGCCCAGCGTGTAGTAGCGGCGAATGCTGGTGCGGGCCGGTGCCCGGCCAATGGCCTGGTCCGTCACGCGGGTCAGGTTGAGCGGGGCCGTTCCGGTGGCTTGGCTCAAACTGAGGCCCAGACCGCCGAAGGTTTCGCTGCCACCCGTACTCAGTTGGCCCACGGCCAGCACCCGGCCCGATACATAGGCATCGGCCGTTTCGGTGATGGTGGCGCCCTGGCTCAGGGTTACATCGGCGGCCTGAGTTTTGAGTACGCCGCGTTGCATGGTGAGGGCCGTGCCCACGGTCAGGCGCTGGGCCAGGCGGGCGGTGTCGGTGGCGGCAGGCAGGTTCACCAGCAGGCGCGGCACATTGAGGGAGGCGGTGCTGGGCGCGGCCAACGTGACAGTGGCGCCGCGCAGGCTGAGCGTGCCATCGGTGCCGGCAATGGTGGCGCCGGTTTCCAGGGTCAGGGTGCCGTACACTTCCAGTGTGCCGCCGTTGAGGGCCAGGGCGGTGCCAGCCCGCAGCGTAAGGTTGCGCACCTGCACGAGGCCCGTGCTGAGCACGGGCTGGGCGCCGGTGGCGCCGCGCACTTCGGCGTCGGTGGTGGGCGTGGGCAGGCAGGTCCAGTTGGCGGCCAGGGCCAGGTCGGTATTCTGGCGGCGCTGCCACTGCGGGCCGGGGGCCACGCGCACGTTCACGGTGTCGCGGAAGGTGCAGCCGCCGGCCGTGGTGGTGCCGATGTAGCGGTAGCGGCCGGCGGTGGCGGGCACGGCGGCCAGCACATTGGAGCCGGTGGCGGTGATGCCGTTCGGCCCGGCCCAGGTCACGTTGTTGTCGCGCGTGACGAGGCCCCAGGCCGTAACCGGGCCCACGTCAGCGGGCCCGCCATCAACTACAAACAAATTCCAGGTGCCGGCCTGCGGCGCGTTGCGCAGCTTGGCGAAGCCCGTGGGCTCGTCGGCCTGCCAGGTGCCGGTGAAGGGGGCGGTGCCGGCGCCCAGGCTGCGGGCGCCCACCGAGTCGATGAACAGCGTGTTCTGGTAGTTCTGGCCCGCCCCACCGCGCATGTTGCTCAGCAGCACGCGGGTGCCGTCGGGCGCTTCCACGTACAAGGTCAGGTCGCCGGTGTAGGTGTGGGTGATGCTCACGCTGATGCCGCGCAGGTCAAAAAAGCTTTCGGCCGAACCGGCTACTGCCAGCGGGATGCGCACCCCGGTGGGGTTGTTATCCGGAATCTGCACGCTCCCAGTGAATCGGTACGGGCCGCCCAACTGGTTCTCGAACAAACGGCTGCGCAGGCGCGTGGTGCCGCCGGCACAGGCAACGGAATCGATGCCCGCGGGCGCGGCAACAGTTTGGCGCCGGGCAATGACCGACACGGTTTGTTGGGTGGCGCAGTTCGAGCCGGGCGTGGCCGTGGCCACGGTGTAGCGCTGGCGGCCGGCGGTGGACGGGGTGGCACTCACGCGCTTGCCCAGGGCGCTGTAGCCCGCGGGGCCGGTCCAGGTATAGAGCTGGCCGGCCACGCTGTCGTCGGCCGTCACGCGCAGGCCCACAGCCCCGAAGGCCTGGCCCCGGGCGGCGCACAGGTCGGCCTGGGTGGCGGCGGCGGCCAGCACCGGCTGGCTCACGGTCACGTTCAGCGACTGCACGCTGGTGCAGCCGTAGTAGGGGTCGGCGGCCAGCACGGTGTAGCGGTAGGTGGCCGAGCCGCCACCGGCCGGGGCGGCGGGGGTGGCGGTAGCCGTCAGGCCCGTCACGTCCAGGCCCGGACCGGTCCAGCGCACGGCCGGCACGTCGGTGCTCAGGCGGTTAAACAGCAGCTCCACCAGCTCCACGGTGCCAGCGCTGCCCACCTGATTGTCCATCACTTCCACATTAATAGTAGTGAGGGTACCCGATGGCAACAGGCTGGAAAAGGCCACGGTGGGCGTGTAAGTACCCGTGAGGGTGGTGCCGCTCACGGTAGCGGGCAGGGCCGCGGTGGCCGCGTCCGAGAACGTGAGGTCGAGGGCCACGGGTGCGGCCCCGGCTGGCGCCGTAGGCAAGGCCGAGGCCAGGTTTACGTAGGTGGTGGTGCCGGTGCTGGTGCGCACGGCCAGGCGCAGGGCCACCTGGCTGGGCTGGGCGTGGTTGAGCCGTACGCGCACGCCTTTCAGGTCGCTGTAGCTGCGGTAAATGTTTTCGAGGCCGTGCTGGTAGGTGGTGCCGTTCGAAACCACGGTGCTGTAGGCGATGATGGACGTGTAAGCGGTGCTGCCATCGGGCACGGGCACCACGGCCAGGTTGCGCAGGCGGCGGGTGTTGGGGTAAGTGGCCGTGGCCGTGAGCCGGACGTTGGTACCGGCGCACACGCTGCTGGCCGAAGCCGTGGCCGTGAGCACGGCCGCGTCGTCGGTGGGGCACTGGGCCTGCGTGCCGGCCGGGGCCGTGCTGCTGGTGCCCAGCCCCACGGCAAACCAGGCGTCGGTCACGGCCTGCACTTCGGCCGAGCCGGCCCCGTACAAATCCGTGGCGGCCTGAATGGTGAACGTGCGGGCCGAGCGGTAGTCGGAGTTCGGCGTGAGGTAGAGGCGCTCGGCGCGGTAGGCAATGCGGGCGGCTTTGGTGATGCCGATGCCCGTCACGTTGTAGGCCTGCTGCTGCTCGTTCACGCCGGTTTTGCCCACGGTCAGGATGTAGTACCAGTGGTTGAGCACGCCCGAGTTGGTGTGCACGCCACCGTTGTCGCTGGTGCCGAAATTCCAGAGTTGGCCTTTGTAGTTGGCCGGGCAGGGCGTGAGCACGGCCGTGCTCAGCGGGTTGCTCATCGAGCGCAGGCCAGCGGCGGTGCGGCAGATGTCCTCGCCCACAATCCAGGTCTGCTTGGTGGGGTCAACATTGTATTCAACCGAAGCACCCCAAATGTCGGAAAACCCTTCGTTCAGCGCCCCCGACTCGTTCAAATACACCAGGCCGGCCGTGGCTTGGCACACGCCGTGGCCGGTTTCGTGGGCGCACACGTCCAGCGCCGTCAGCGGGGTGAAGGCCGTGGCGCCGTCGCCGTAGCGCATGGCCGAGCCGTTCCAGTTGGCGTTGTCGTAGTTGGTGGAGTAGTGCACGTAGTTAATCAGCTTGCCGCCCGCGTTGTCCCAGGAATTGCGGCCGTGCACGGTCATCCAGTAGTCGTACACCTGCGTCGAGCCGAAATGGGCATCGAGGGCCGCGTTGTCCTTGGCCGCGTTGTTGAATTCGGCCGCTGTCCAGTTGTTGTCGAGGTCGGTGAAGTCGGTGCCGGCGGCCAGGTTCGTGCCGTTGCGCAGGTTATAGGTTTCGATGCCGGCGGCGCGGGTGTAGTCGCGCAGGCGGTAGCTACTGCCAAACAAATCGGTAGCCACCTGCCGCGAACCCAGGTAGCGCGTGGCAAACGTGCCCGTGGCCGCGCTCTTGGCCCCGCGGGCGCCGGCGGGCCGGGCAGCCGGCGCGGCGTGGGCGGCGGCGGCACCGGCCGGCGCCAGCCCCTTGGCGTGCTTGATGATGTCGTCCTGCAGCACCACGGAACCGGTATGGGCATCCACGTACACCCAGGCGCGGCTTTCGGGCTGCTGCGCGTAGATATTAAACTTCCAGGCCAGCACCAGCGGGCGCTGGGCGGCGGCGGCCACGCGGTAGTCTTCCACCACCACCAGCTCGCCTGTGGGGCGGTAGGTGGCGGCGGGGTTGCCGGTTTCGCGCTGAAGGCCGGCTTCGGCGGCGGCATCGTCCCACATATAGCGGCGGGCGCCCACGGCGGCCAGGCCGCGCTGCAGGGCGGCGGCGGCGCTCAGGCCCGGCTTGGTGCTGAGGTTGGCCGGCACGGGCTTAAACTCGCCGCTGAGCACGCCCGCCGTGCGGTGCACGGTGTACTGGCCGTGCTCCACCTTCACCCCGTTAAAGTATTGCTGAAACCGCTCGTGGCGCTGGCCCAACTCGTCGGTTTCCACGCGCAGCGGGCGCAGGTCGTCAGCGGGGCGCAGGCCCAGCTCCTGGCGGAGCAGCAGGCGGCTGTCGGTGGGCAGCTGGCGCAGGGCCGCCGCCGATTTGTCCGACAAAGCCCGCAGCTGCGGGGTGCCGTCGGCGGGCAGGGTTTGAGCGGCGGCGGTGGCGGCCACCAACAGGGGCAACGCCACCAGCCACCCGGTGCGTAGGGGTTTGGTCATAAAGTAATGAGTAAAGAATATTCCCTCCGAAAGATACAGTGAAATGGGCACCTATTTGACCTGCACTTTGCTTGTAGAGAAATAGCTGTTACCCAACTTTGTATTTAGCACGCTTTTTGAGGCTGGCAGCGGCTGGCGCGGGACCGTATCCCTGGGGCCTGCCTAATCAAATTATCACCACCCGGCGGCTTCGCGCTGCTTATCTTTGGCGCGTCGGCCTGGGCGCCGTCACCTTCCCGATGGCTCGTTTGCTGGCTTTTTTCCTCGTGGCGCTCATGCTGCTCCAAACACTGGGGCAGGAGCTGCTGGTCGTGGATTACCAGTTGAACAAAGCGCGCATCACCGAGCTGTACTGCGTGAACAAGGCTCGCCCGCAGCTGCACTGCAACGGCAAGTGTCACCTGGCCAAGCAGCTGCGCAAAGCCGACGGGGCCGAGAAAAAGGCCCCGGCCGGTACGCTGAAGGTGAAATTTGAGGTGCTGCCCACGGCCTCGTTTGCCCTGCACCCACCGGTGCGCTGGCGTCAGCCGGCCCGGCGCTACACCCTGCCGGCGGCGGCGCACTACGCCGCCGTATCCGGCCCGGGCGTGTTTCGCCCCCCGCTCCTACTGGCCTGATTGGTTGCCCAGAACCCGCGGCTGATGCCGCCGGCCGGGTTTTGCGGGCGCCCCAACGGGGCGCCGGCTGGCGGCTGCGTGCCGCTGATTCAATCAGTGTTGGTATTTGCTTTTTTCTTTATGAAATCCCCTCTTTTATTCCCCTTGGCCACTGCTTTGGCCGCTTTTAGCCTCGCCGGCTGCTCCAAAGACAACGTGGCGACGCCCCAAACCGAATTTACCCTGCACATGGATAACGGCGCGATGGTCAACAACGCTGCCGGTACGCCCGTGTTCACGTCGCTGGTGCTCAACGCCACCCCTTACAAGAATGCCAACGGCGACGACTTCACCGTGAGCACCCTCAAGTATTACATCTCGAACGTGAAGCTGAACAAGGCCGACGGCAGCAGCTATGCCGTGCCCGACAGCTACTTCCTGGTGGACCAGGCCGACGCTACCACCCAGGACCTGACCATGACCGGCGCGCCCGAGGGCGACTACAGCAGCGTGAGCTTCATCGTGGGCGTGGACAGCGCCCGCACCAAGGCCGGCAACTTCGGCACGGGCGTGCTCAATTCCAGCAAGGGCATGTTCTGGCCCATGAACGGCGGCTCGGGCGAATTCATCAACTTCAAGCTCGAAGGCTATTCGCCGCAGGCCCAGCACACGGCCCCGGCCACCACGGGCGGCCTGGTTTTTCACGTGGCGGGCTACCAGCACTCCACCACCAACACCATTCGCACCGTGACGGTACCCTTCCCTTCGGGCACCAACCTGCTCATCCGGGCCGACCATCAGCCCGAGGTGCACATGCTGGTCAACATCGCGAAGCTGTTCGACGGCCCCAACCCGGCGGGGGTAGCCAATCCGCCGTTCATGAACCCCGTGAAATTTTCGAGCCTAAGCGCCACCATGAGCCCTACGACGCCCATGACCGCCGCCTCCAAGCTGGCCGACAACATCGTGGCGGGCATGTTCTCGGTGGGGCACATCCACGCCAACTAGGCCCGGGGCATGAAATTCCTTTGCCTGTTTTTGCTGGGCGCCGGCTTGTGGCTGGCGCCCGGCCCGGGCCGGGCCTGCGACATCTGCGGCTGTTTCATGGGCATCACGCCCTACGACAACCAGAGCAGCCTGAGTTTGATGCACCGCTACCGGATTTTCAACGGCTACCAGGCTTACGGGCAGTCGCCGCAGTTTTTTCCGGCGGGCGCGCGCCCGTTTTTTCCCTCGCCCCTGAACGGCGACAACGGCTACGAGCACAGCCACGCTGGCGACCCGACCGATTTTGAGGCCTTTCGCGTCATCGAGCTACGCGGCAAATACTTTCTCTCGCAGCGCGTCGAACTGAACGCCTTTGTGCCGTATGTGATGAATACCTCGCAGATAAACGGCCGGCAGCTCAACTCCTCGGGCGTGGGCGACGTGACAGTGTTTGCCGGCTACCACCTCATCCGGGCCATCGAAACGGCCGGGGTGCAGAGCCGCCTCATCGTGGGCGGCGGCCTGAAGCTGCCCACCGGCGAGTTCACCCGCCAGAATGCCCAGGGCCACCGCTACCCGCTGCTCAACCAGGTAGGCACCGGCACCACGGACGGGTTTATTTACGCCAACTACATCGGCAGCTACCGCAGCTTCGGGCTGAGCGTGAACAGCAGCTACCGCCGCTCTACGGAAAACCGGTTTCTGAACAGCCTGGCGCCGAGCACGGCCACGTTTGCCAGCCTGTTTTACCGCCTGCCGCTGGGCGAAAACTGGCAGGTGTACCCCTCGGCCGAGTTTTTTTATGAGAAGACCCAGGGCGAAATGCTCGACGGCCGCCTCACCGGCGAGCACGCCATGAACAACGCCCTGCTGGGCCCCGGCCTGGGCGTGTACTACAAAAACCTGTCCTTGAACACCAGCTTCCAGCTGCCCGTGTACAACGCCGACACCGACCACCCCGTCAGTGCCGGGCGCCTGGTGCTGGCCGTGGGCTACAGCTTCAAGCAAACCAAATACCTGCTCCACGGCAAAAGCTAAACCGCAAGCTGAACACTGGGAACCCGGCCCATTGGGGCGCGTAGGAAAGGCCATCCATTCACCTTTCTTTCCGGTTTTCAGCGATGAGCATTTCCCTCAATCCGCAGGCCGTGGCCTACGCCCGGCGCCTTATTCAGGACGGCAAACTCCAGAACGACCAGGGCCACTGGGGCCAGCACAACCCCGATACCAGCGAGGAAAACAGTTTCCTCAAAAAGCACGAAATGGAAGAGTATGCCAACTGGCACCTCGGCCTCGACAAAAGCAAAGGCGAAGACACCAAAGGCCGCTACAAATTCCCCTACGGCGACTTCAAAACCGTGCACCGCGACGGCCTGATTGCCGCCAAGGAGCGCGCCGCCCAGCAAGGCTACCACGACATTGAGAAGGCCGCCGATGAACTGCTGCAGCTGCTGGAGAAGGAAGCGAAGTAACCGAAATTGATACCAGCAAGAAGCCCCGGCCGTGTAAACGGTCGGGGCTTCTTGTGCATAAGACCGGCGCTTGGCGAGAGTACCGCCCCCTCCCCCGCCGGTTGCACGCCGCCCCGAAAAAAGGCCCCGACTGCAGAGCCGGGGCCTTTTTTAGAATGGAGCACTTGGTGGCTTATTCCACCACCAGCTTCTTCACCACTATACCGGCTTCGGTTTGCAGGCGCAGCGAATACACGCCCGTGGCCAGGCCGGTGAGCGGCAGCGTGTGCGTGGCCAGGCCGGCGGGCAGCACGCGCTGCACCACCACGCGGCCCACGGCATCAAGCAGCGCGGCGGTCACCACCTTGCGGCCCAGCGCCGCCGGCAGCTCCACAAACACGGCCTTGGAGGCCGGGTTGGGGAACACGGCTACCTGCGCCGCCAGCGCGGCCGAAGCCGTGCCCAGCACCTGCGCCGGCCCAAACACCAGCTCGAAGCGCGGCGTGGTATTGGCCGCGTTCATGGTGAAGGCATAGTCCGGATGCAGGCTCAGGTCGGTGAGGGTATTGAGCTGCAGGTCGCGCAGGAAAGGCTGAGCACCGGCCGCGAAGTTGAGCAGCTGCGCCGCGTGCAGCGTGTAGGTGCCCGTGGTGGGCAGGCCGATGGACAACGGCACCGTGAGGGACGTGCTGCCCATCGGGGGCAGGCCGTTCACGGCCAGGTTGTGGCCCGCGGCCACCGAGGCCAGGTTCAGGCCGGTGGTGTTGAGCAGCTTGGCCGCGTCGTAGTGGTCGTCGAGGCCGGAGGTGGCGCCTTGCTCGAAGTATACGAAAGCAGCATCGCGAGCGCCCTGGGCGCTCATCAGCTCCAGTTGCACACTCGGCCGCGTATCCGTGGTGGTGCGGTTGAAGGTCGGGTTCTGGTAGGTCGTCGAGCGCCAGGTGTTGAGGAAGCTGAACGCGGGCACGTTCTGGCTCACCCGCACGAAGAAGCCCTGCATCGAGCCAATCAGGCCGTTCGGCAGCGTGCCGAAGCCGTTCTGGTAGAACTGGTAGGTGCCGGCGTACTGGCTGCTGGACTTGAACACGTACACGGCGTCAATCACACCGGCGGGCAGGCTGTTGCGGGCCACGCTCCAGTCGAGCGGAGCCGGGTACGGGTTGCCCAATAGGTGCCAGCCGGAGTTGGCCCCGGTGCCGCGCGAGAGGGCACCCACGCCCACGGTGCCGTTGTTGAGCGCGCCCACCAGGTCGACCTTGCTGGCCGCGTCGATATTCACCGTGTAGCCCCGGCCCACGGTCAGCTGGTCGCTGAGCGCGCCGGGCGAGAAGAAGCCCTGGTCGAAGCTCTGGGTGGTGGCGTTGGTGGCGTTCACCCGGCCTTCGTCGTAGCCATACACCGTGGGGAAGGGCGTCACCGTGTTGCCCACCGCGTTGTAGGCCGGGTTCACCACCGGGGCGAAGGTGCTGGTGGCTAGGTCGGCCACCGTGGTGCTCACCACCGGCGAGCTGTAGTGGCGGTAGCCCGGGCCCGCGTTCAGGCTGGGGTCGATGTAGCGCTGCACCGTGGCCGTGCCGAAGACGAAACCGCCGCTGTTGTTCACCACCAGCGCCGTGCTCGTGGCATTGCTTTCCAGCGTGAACGTGTTGGCCTGCGTCACCAACGCGCCGTTCAGGGTCAGCAGGTGCTGCACCGAGGCCCCGGCCGAGGTGCTCAGCAGCACGCCGTTGCTGTTCACGGTCAGGTCCCAGAAGCGGACAGCACTGCTGCCCAGCAGGTTGGGGCCATTGCTTTGGAAGATGGTGCCCAGCACCACCGTGCCACCCGAGGGCCGGAAGGTGCCGTTGTTGGTCAGGTTGGCGTTGATGGTCAGCGTGCCGCCGGTTTGCGTGAGCGTGGCGCCCGAGTTCAGGGCCAGGTTGAGGGCGAAGGCCGTGCCAGCGCCAATGAAAGGCTGGTTCGGCGCGCTGCCGGGCACGGTGGCGTCGAGGCTGGCCGTGGGCACCACGTTAGGCGTCCAGTTGCCGGCCGTGTACCAGTCGGTGCTGATGGTTCCGTTCCAGGTCACAGCCGTCACCGGGGCAGTATATGTGAGGGTGAACTGCGGCGCGGCGGTATTAAAGTTGAGGGCCAGGTCCTGGGCCACGTTGGCGGGCACGTCCACCGTCACAGCGCCGTTGCCGGCTGGCGTCACGGTGAAGGTATAGGTGCTGCCGCTGCCGTTGACAATGCCACCGGTAATGGTGCCGTTGCTCACCGTCACGTCGCCGGCCACGAAGCCCGTCACGTTTTCCGAGAAGGTCACCGTGAAGGGAATCGGCGAGGTGCTTGTGTTACTGCCCGAAGTCCCAGCCGTCGAGCTGATGGCCACCGTGGGCCGTACCGAGTCGACGATAAAGTTGTTGGTATTCGAATTGCCGCTCACGGCCTGGCCGCTGAGCTGAGCTGTGGCACGCACCGTGTGCGACCCCTGGGCCAGGGCGGTGGGCTGGGTCAGGCTCCAGTTCCCGCCCGGGGCCGTGGTTGTGCCGATGGGCGTGGCGTCCACGTACACCGTCACGGTGCTGCCGGCCGGGGCCGTGCCCGAGAAAGCCGGAGTAGCCGTGTTCACATAGTCGCCGGTAGCCGGCACGGTCACTACCGGTGCGGCCGTCTGCACGGTGAAAGGTGCCGTCAGGGTCTGGCTGCAAGGCAGGGTCAGCACCACATTGCCCGACGCGGCGCCGGCGGGCACCACGAAGGTGAAGCCCGTGGCCGTGAGGTTGCTAATGGTGGCCGCGGCGCCGCCCACCGTCAGGCCCGTGGCGCCGCTCAGGTTAGTACCTGTGGCCGTCACCGGGCTGCCGGGGGTGGCCGAAGTCGGGTTCAGAGCGGTGAGCGTGGCCGTGGGCGGCGGGTTCACCGTCACGCGGGCCACCGACGTGCTGGTGCTGCCGTTGGCGTCGGTCACGGTCAGTAGCACGTACTGGGTTTTGTTGGCCTCGGTGCAGTCGTAGCTCAGGCTGGCGGCATCGGCCGAGTAGCCGACCTGCACCGCCAGAAACTTGGGCGTGCCCGAGCAGGGGTCGCCGAGCGTGGGGTTGTTGTTGGCCGTGGCCGCGTTGTTGGCGTCCATGCTGCCGGTGCTGCGGCCCACGTAGGAATTCGTGGCCGTGGCCACGCTGTTGGCCGCGTTGCAGGAACCCAGGCCGTAATTGCCGTTGCCGTTGTCGACGGGCGTGCCGTAGCTGGCGAAGCGGATGGCGTTGAAGTTGGCGCCGTTGGGCGTGTTCAGCGTCAGGGTGCTGTTTTCACTGGCCCTGCCAAACACAATTTTCTGAATGGTGTAGGTGAGCGTGCCCGAACCGGTGCTGCCGTTGTTCACGCTGGTAGCATTGAGCGTGGCCGTGCCGTTGGCGGCCAGGTTCACCGTCACGTTCTGCGCCGTGGCCGAAGCCGGCTGCTGGTAAGTGAGGCTGTATTGAGTAGCGGTGGTATTGCCGTTGCCGGCAGCATCCTGGGCCACATTGGCCGCCACATTCACCGTCACCAGGCCGTTGCCCGAAGGGGTTACGCTGAAGGTGTAGGTGCTGCCGCTGCCGTTGACAAGGCCACCGGTAATGGTGCCGTTGCTCACCGTCACATCGCCGGCCACGAAGCCGGTTACGCTTTCCGAGAAGGTGATGGTGAACGGAATGGGCGACGTGCTGGTCGGGTTGCTGGCCGTGCTGCTGATGGTCACCGTCGGGGCCACCTTATCAATGGTGTAAAGCGGCGTGCCGGTGAAGGGTTCGTTGGATACGCTGGGGGTGAGGCCGGTATCGTTGGCCAGCGTCAGCCCGAGGGTGCCGCTGCCGCTGCCCGTGTTCACCGTCACGGTGTAGGTAGTGCCCGAGCCGCTCACGCTGCTCACGCTGCTGCCCGTGACGCCGCCGCCGTTCGAAGTGGTGAAATTACCCACGGAAATCCCCGTCACGCTGGACGCAAACGCCACGGTAAACGTCACGCTGGCGGCATTCGTCGGGCTGGCGCCGGCCGGCACAATGGAAACCACCGTGGTCGAGGCCGTACCCACCCGGGCCAGGAAGCCCCCGTTACCGGCCGCAATGCTCGACGCGCCGAAGGTGGCGGCCTGCGTGGGGTTGAGGTAGCCGGCCACAACGGCCTGCGTGCCGCTGATGGCCAGGCTGCCGGCGTTGTCGTCGAGGGTGCTCCCGCCGGCCACGGCCCCGTTCACGGTAAAGACGTTGGACGCTTCGCTGAACCGGGCCACGAAAGCGTCCTGGCCGCCGAGCGAGGTCAGCGCCGAGGGGCCGTAGGTCACCGAACCGCCAAAATTGCCGCTCACGTACACCGTGCTGCCGCTCACGGCCACGGCCTCGCCGGAATCGGAGCCGCTGTTGGTGCTCTTCGTGGCTGCGTTGGCCGTCAGCGTCCCCGAATCGGTGTACTTGGCCAGGTACATGTCGCTGTTGGCGCCGGTGTTGTCCGTATTCGTCAGCGTGACGCCGTTGCCAAAGCTGACCGAAGTGGAGTTGAAAGTACCCGTGGCGTAAAGCGTCGTGCCGTTCACGGCAATGCCGTTGCCGTATTCATTCGGCGTGCTGCCGCTGGCAGCGTTGCCGCCGGCCTTCACAGCCGTGGCCTGCGCAAGCGTGCCCGAATCAGTAAATTTAGCCAGAAAGGCATCATAGCTCAGGTTAGCCGCGTCGGTGTTCGTGTTGGTGAGCGTGGTCGAGCCAAACACGGCCGTGAGGCTACGGAATTCCCCCGCCACGTACACGTTGGCGCCGTTCACCGCAATGGCGTTGCCCCGGTCGATGTCGGCGCCGCCGCTGCGCACGGCGCTGCCGTAAACCAGCGCCGTGCCCGAATCGGTGTACTTGGCCACGAACAGGTCCTGCAAGCCATACACGGGCGTGAGCGCCGTGCTGCCAAAAGTGGCAGTGCCGTTGACGTAGCCCGTCACGTAAACCGTGCTGCCATTCACGGCAATGGCCCGGCCCTGGTCGCCGCTGGCGCCGCCGGCGCTCACCACGCTGCCGGTGGTCACGCTGGTGCCGCCATCCACGAATTTGGCCACAAACACGTCTTGCCCGCCCGCCCCGGAGAACGTCGTGCTCAAACTGCCGAAGCGGGCGTTGGCGCCGGAAGTGTACCAGCCGGTCACGTACACGTTGGCGCCGTTCACCGCAATGGCGTTGCCCTGGTCCGGCAGGAAGCCGCCGCCGCGCACCGCCCAGGCCCAGCTGTTGCTGATGCCGTTCCACTTGGCCAGGAACATGTCCTCGTCGCCAAGGCTGGTGAGCGTGGTGCCGCCAAAATTAACCGCGCCATTGAAGGACCCGGTGACGAAAATGTCACCCGTCGAGTTGGTAGCCGTACCCAACACCACCGAGCCCGGCACGCCATAAGCGTTTTGCCAAACGGGCGCCTGCGCCCGGGCCCCCCAAGCCGTCAGCAGCGGCAGGAGCAGCAGAAGTCGGTAAAAGTTATTTTTCATAAAAAAAGAGAGGAAGGGAAAACATGCAGAGAGTCCGCTTGCGCGGCGGAAATCAACAGGCTGTCGGAGGGTGTAAAACCAGGCGCTGGCCCGGCTAAACATGGCGGCAGCAGGCAGAAGAACAAGAGCGAAAGGCCGGGCTACGGGCCGCCCAGGCGGCTCAAACCGGGGCCGCGCGCTCTGCCCCGCTCAGCGGTGCCAGCACCTCCCCCACCTGCAGGCCCAGGCCGGCCAGCTGCCCGCCGGTGAAGTAGCCCTCGTCGAGCGCCACCATGTCCAACTGGGCCACCTCGCCCCCGCCGCAGGCCACCAGCAGGGCCTGCCCGGGGGCCGCCAGCACGATGGTACCGGGCGGGGCCGCCACGGTTTCGGGCCGGGCGGTGAGGCCCAGCACCCGCAGCGGCTGGCCGCGCAGCAGCGTCAGGGCGCCCCGGTTCCAGGGGTTAACGGCTCGCACCAGGCGGGCCAGGGCTTCGGCGGGCTCGTGCCAGTCGAGCGCTACATCGGCCAGGCCGGGGCGGGGCCAGTAGCGGGCCGCGGCCTCGTCCTGGGGTTGGTCGGGCAGCGGCACTTCGTCGCGCAGCCCGGCCAGCAGCTGCCGGCCCGTGCCCACGGCCGCCAGCGCCAGTTGGCCGCGGTGCAGCCCGAAGGTGTCGTGCGGCGCAATGGGCACGGGCGTGGCCACCAGCACCGGGCCGGTGTCGAAGCCCTCGGCCATGCGGTGGGCCGTCACGGCGCCGGCCGGCTCGCCGTTGCGCAGCTGCCAGAAGGTGGGCTCGGGGCCCCGGTAGCCGGGCAGGGCGGCGAAGTGAAAGTTGATGAAGCCCTGCGGCGGCAGCCCCAGCACCCGGGCCGGAATGCGCCACGGAAACGTGAGCACCAGCACCGCCGTGGGCTGCGTGGCCGCTATCCAGTCCGTCAGCGCATCGGCCAGGCCCGCGCGCGTCAGCTGCAGCGGGATTAGTCCGGCCTGGGCCAGCAGCCCGGCCACTTGCCCGCTTTCTTCGTTGCCCGTGGCGGGCACGGCCACGCCGGCCACCACGTCCTGGCCAAGCAAATCTTGTAGCAGGGGCCAGCCCAGCCGGCTGCTAATGATGACGGAAACGCGCATGGGCAACGAAGACAACGGAAATACCAAATGAAACAAGCCGGCCGCGACGGCCGCAGCCCGGCCAGGGGGCAGGTGCTATTGGCGCGTGGGGTAATAGCCCGTCAGCGCGATGACATAGTTGAGTGCCACGTAGGGCTGGCGGTTTTCGTGCGCCGCCGCGCCGCCGGCGACGCCGGTGTTGCCGGAAATGCCGGTCATGGGCGCGTCGGCGGCCCCGCTGCTGTACTGGGCCCGCCCTCCGTCGGCGGGCAGGTTGTTGGCGGGGTCGTCGGCTTCGGGCGTGTTGGAAGTTTGCAGCGTGCCCGACACCGGGTGCGTGTGGGCAGGCATCTGTTGCAGGCTCAGGACCACGCCTTCGCTGCCTCCCTGCTGGCCCGTGGTGTAGAAACTGCCGCCCGGCGAGGCGCCGGGGCCCACCGGAATGCGGCCGCGCAGGTCGGGCAGGGCGAAGGTGGTCTGGCCGTCGCCCCCGAACTGGGTGCCCAGCAGCGAAAATAAAGCCGAGTTTTGGGCGATGGACAGCAGCTGGCCGTTGCAGAAGGCATAGCCAGATGGCGCGTAGTTGGAGGCAATCAGGTGTATTTCGCCGAGGTAGGGTTCGTCCATGACAAGCTCAATGAAAGTGAAGTAGTGAAAAAACCGGCGCCGCGGCCGCTACTGCCTCGGCGGAAACAGCCCGCTGGTGCAGATGATGAAATTGAGCGCCTGCACGGGCTGGATGTTGGAGTGCGGCTGGCTGCTGCCGGCCGCCGTGGCCGAGCCTGTTACCCCGGCGGTGTTCAGGGTTTGGCCGCTTTGTGCCGCGCCGGCGTACGCCTTGCTCCCGGTCGGGACGCCTGGCCGGCGGCCGGCGGGGTCGTCGCTCAGCGGGCCGGCGGTGCTGCCCACCAGCGCACCCGTGAAGGTGTGCGCGTGCGGGGGTATCTGCGTCGTGTTTAGCGTCACGTTTTCGGCGCCCCCCGTCGCCCCCAGCGGGTAGGGCGAAAGGCCGGGTCCGGCAGCCCCGCCTTCGGACCCCACCGCCACCCGGCTGTTCAGGTTGGGCAGGCCGAAAGTGGTCTGGCCGTCGCCGCCGTAGGTGGTGCCCAGCAGGGAAAACAGGGCTTGGTAGTTATTGATGGACAGCAGCTGCCCGTTGCAAGGGGCCCAGTACTGAGGAGTAAAATTGAACCCAACCGCGCGAATTTCGCCTATGTAAGGAGTTGACATATAGCAAGGTTAAAATACTAGAAACGATTAACAGCCTACTGCCGGGCGGGAAAAACACCTGCCGTGGCAATGAAGTAGTCGAGCACCAGGAAGGGCATCCGGTTTTCGTGGGTCTGTGCGCCGCCGACCGAGTTCGTGGTGCCGTTGAGCACCCCCGCCGCCATGGTGCCGTTGGCGGTGCCCGAGCCGAAGGCGTTGCTGTCGGGCTCTTTGGCAAAGACGGCGCCCGCCGGCGAAGCCACCGAGGCGTTGGCGCTGCTCACGGGCAAGGCCACCGTCCCGAGCGAGTGCGTGTGCGCCGGCAGCTCGGTTTGCAGCAGGGATTGGGATTCGGTGCCCACCCGGTCGCCTATCTGGTAAGAACTCAGGCCCGGCCCCTGGCCCATGCCCACCGCGGCCCGGCCGCGCAGGTCGGGCAAGGCGAAGGTGGTCTGGCCATTGCCGCCGTAAAAAGTGCCCAGCAGCGAAAACAAAGCTGTATTCTGGTTGATGGGCAGCAGGCTGCCGTCGCAGCGCGCCCAGCCGCGCGGCAGGTAGCCGCCGCCGTACGGCATGATGCGAATTTCTCCTAGAAAGGGGTCCATACGAATAAAGGAAAAGATGAAAGGAAAGTGGGCCGGCGGGCCTTGACGAAAGGCCCCGGCGCTTGATGTGCCCCGTTAGGCCACCCGGGGGCGCGTGCGGCGCTGGTGTTCCAGCTGCAGCTCGGCCAGGGCCGTGGTGGTGGCCGGGCCGTTGGCCACCTTGATGGCGCACAGCAGAGCCGCCGCGCCGCTGTCGCCGGCCAGGGGTCCGCTCAGGTTGGGCAGGGCAAACGTGTGGCGGCCGTCGCCGCCATAGGTGTCTTTCAGCAGCGCAAACAGCGCCGGGTGTTGGGCCGCGGGCAGCAGGCGGCCGTCGCACAGCGCCCAGCCGGTGGGCAGGTCCGGGCCCGCCAGCAGCTTCACCATGCCAATGTACTCGTCGCCGCCCGCGAGCGCCGAGGCCGAAAGCGTTTCGCCGGCCGGAGCGCCGGGGCTGGCCAGCACCGCCGTGGGGGCGGCCAGCACGCCCGCGCCCAGCAGGGCGCCCAGGCCCCTCAGCCAGCGCCGGCGCGACGCCAGCTGCGGCTGGACTGGTGCCTGTTCAGCGAACGTGGTGTCTTGTGTAGTAGTTTGCTTCATAGCCTGAAACCCATGGTCAAATGAAATTTTCGGTGAAAATAAAGCACAATTTTATTGGCTTGCTATTCCGGTAATAAATATGCCGTTTAGCGTTATGAAGATGCGATTAACCATTGCTCCACCGGTCATTCCAAACGGCCAATCAGAAACGTAAACCCGTCTAAAAAATCAGGCCCGCGCTGGCCCCTGCCACAGCGCACGGCTTACCCCCGCCTTCCGTGGGCCCGGCCGTGGCGCACGGCGCAGGTGGCACCGGCCGGAATTAGTGCCCCTGGCCGTAGCTTGCGGGGCAGACGGTGATGCAGCTTGCAGCACATCAGCCACCGCTCCTGCCATGCAATGGACGCTACTAGTACTCTGTCTCCGCCACCTTCCAACGACTCACTGCTGCCCGTACTTCGCCGTTTCCTCAGCGAAATCGGGATTGAAACGCGGGAAACGCCCCTTGCCGACGACACCTTTCTGCCGGGACTGCTCATCGACCGCGGGCAGTTGCTTATCGACCCGGCGCGCCTGCTCTATCCCGGCGACGTGCTGCACGAAGCCGGGCACCTGGCCGTGACCGCCGCCGCCGAGCGGCCACTGCTGCACGGCAACATCACCGAAAACAGCCCCGAAAAAGAAGGCGAAGAGCTGGCCGCCATGCTGTGGTCGTACGCCGCCTGCCAGGCGCTGGGCCTGCCCGCCGAGGTTGTATTTCATCCGCACGGCTACAAAGGGCAAAGCGACTGGTTGCTCGGCAATTACCAGCGCGGCGCCTACGTCGGCCTGCCTCTGCTCGTCTGGATGGGCCTCGCCACCGCCGACGGCTTCCCGAAGCTGACGCGCTGGCTGCGGGAGTAAGGGCTGGGTTTTATTTATATTTATACATAATGCCAAGGCCCCGGCTGCGCGAGCAGCCGGGGCCTTGGTTCGTTCTTGCTGGTGCGAAAACTAGCCCAGTGCCATCACGCCGGGCAATTCCTTGCCCTCCATGTACTCCAGGAGCGCGCCGCCGCCGGTCGAGATGTAGCTCACCTGCTCGCCAAAACCGAGCTGCTGCACGGCCGCGGCCGAGTCGCCGCCGCCGATGAGCGAGTAGGCGCCGGCGGCCGTGGCCTTGGCAATGGCGCGGGCCACGTCTTCGGTGCCCTTGGCGAAGTTGGGCATTTCGAACACCCCCATCGGGCCGTTCCAGAGAATGGTTTTGCTGGTGCGAATGACGTCGGCGAAGGCTTTGCGGCTTTCGGGGCCGAGGTCGAGGCCCATCCAGCCGTTGGGAATGTCGTGGTTGGGCGCCTCCTTGGTTTCGGCGTCGTTGGCGAACTTGTTGGCGATGAGCGAGTCGGTGGGCAGCAGCAGATTTACGCCCTTGGCCTTGGCTTTTTGGATGAGTTCGCGGGCCAGGTCTACTTTGTCGGCTTCGAGCAGGGAGCTACCCACTTTGCCGCCCTCGGCCACCGCGAAAGTATAGGCCATGCCGCCGCCAATGAGCAGGTTGTCGACCTTATCGAGCAGCTTTTCGATGATGAGAATCTTGTCGGAAATTTTGGCGCCGCCCATGATGGCGGTGAAGGGCCGTTCGGCCTCTTCCAGCACCTTTTTGGCGTTGTCGATTTCGGACTGCAGCAGGTAGCCGCCCACCCGGTCCTGGGGTGCAAACGAGTTGGCCATCACGGCCGTAGAGGCGTGGGCACGGTGCGCCGTGCCGAAGGCGTCGTTCACGTACACATTGCCCAGCTTGGCCAGCTTGGCGGCGAAGCCGGCGTCGCCAGCTTCTTCTTCCTTGTAAAAGCGCACGTTGTCGAGCAGCAACACCTGGCCGGGCTGCAGGGCCGCCGCTTTTTGCGCGGCCTCCTCCCCCAGCACGTCGCCGCCGAACTGCACCTCGCGGCCGTACTCTTCTGTGAGGCGCGCCACCAGGCTTTCGAGCGAAAACTTCTTCTCGTAGCCGCCCTTGGGCCGGCCCAGGTGCGAGAGCAGCACCACCGAGCCGCCGTCGTTCAGGATTTTCATCACCGAGCGCGTGGCCATGCGGATGCGTGTGTCGTCGGTAATGTGCAGGTCCTTGTCGAGCGGCACGTTGAAATCGACGCGCATCACGGCGTGCTTGCCGGCGAAATTATAGGAATCGAGGGTGTTCATAAGAGAAAGTGAAACGGAGTGTGAGAGTGATTGGTCAGGGATGCAAAAGTGGGGATTTCCGCGTTGCCGCGTTGCAAAGGCGCCCTGTTTTGCGTTTCTACGGCCGGGCGGCTACTTCGTGGTAGCGCACCAGCGCTTCAATCGGCTCACGCAGCATCTGGCCCACGGCCATGCCGTGGCGCTGCGCCACCGCCGCCAGTGCGTCGCGGAAGTAGTAGCCCACCGAGCCCACGCAGTTGAAGGCATGGCGTCGATAATCGGGGTAATGCGTGACAATTTGCTCAAAAAGGCCTTCGAAGGCGCGGGTGACCACCTCCTGGCAGTAGGGCTCGTGGGCGTGCGCGCCCGCAAACCGGGCAAAACCGGCGAGGAAGCGGTTGGGCAGCGGCTGGTTGTAGAGGCGGTCGAGCACCTCGCTCAACTCGCCCAGCCGGTATTCGGCTTTCAATTTCGCGGCCAGTGCCGTGGGCATCCGGCCGCGCAGGTAGTCGCGCAGCACCTGCCGGCCAATGGACGTGCCCGAGCCCTCATCACCCAGCGAATACCCCAGCGACTCAATGACCTGCGTGATGCGCTGGCCGTCATACAAACACGAATTGGTGCCCGTGCCCAGAATGGCGGCAAAACCTGCCTCCCGCCCCAGCAGGGCGCGGGCCGCCGCCAGCAAGTCTTCGGCCACAAACACCTCCCCGGCCTGAGGCCATACCTGCCGCAGGGCCCCGGCTATCACCTCGGCCTTGGCCGGCGAGAGCACGCCCGAGCCGTAGTAATGAATGGCACGGATGGGCGCTTGGCGCACATCGACCGGCACCTGGTGCGCCAGCGACGCGGCAATGGCCGGCGTGTCCCAGAAATAGGGATTGTAGCCCTCCGTATTGAAATATTGGGGGGGGCCACCGGCCAGCAGCGCCCAGCTACAGGTGGTCGAGCCACCGTCGGCAATGAGTATCATAGGCCGCGAAAGTACGCGGGAGTTGGCAGCCGGCCGTATATTTCGCCACTTAGCTTTTGTCCGGTAAATTATTCAGACCGTCATGCAGAGCGGAGCGAAGCATCGCGCTTGTGGCAGCAATTCAATCTTTGTAACGGCCTTAATTAGTGGCAGCCCGCGAGATGCTTCGCTCCGCTCTGCATGACGGTCCGATACACCAACACCCCCTCCTTCCCATGCCCTCCCGCCGCAAATTCCTGCAATCATCCGCCGCTGGCCTAGCTGGCCTGGCCGCTTCGCCCCTGGCGGCCGTGGCGCTGCCCGCCGCTCCGGTGGCCGGCAAGCCCGTCGTTATTTCCACCTGGGATGCGGGCGTGAACGCCAACAAGGGCGCCTGGAAAGTCATCGGCCCCGGCGGCTACGCCCTCGATGCCGTGGAGGCCGGCGTGATGGTGACCGAGTCGGAACAGGGCTGCTGCGTGGGCCTGGGCGGTAACCCCGACCGCGACGGCATTGTGACGCTCGACGCCTGCATCATGGACGAAAAATTCAACTGCGGCGGCGTGGCCGGCCTGGAGCGCATCAAGCACCCCATCAGCGTGGCCCGGCGCGTGATGGAGCGCACCCCGCACGTGCTACTGGTGGGCGAAGGCGCCCAGCAGTTTGCCCTGGCCCAGGGCTTCCCACTGGAGCCCCAGCAGCTGAGCGCCGACGCGAAAAAGGCATATACCGAGTGGCTGAAAACCAGCAAGTATCAGCCCGTCGTCAACATCGAAAACTCGAAAAGCCACCCCACCGGCCCCGTGGGCGGCCCCCAAAACCACGACACCATTGCCATGCTGGCCCTTGATGCGCAAGGGCGCCTCAGCGGCAGCTGCACCACCAGCGGCATGGCCTTCAAGATGCGCGGCCGGGTGGGCGACTCGCCCCTCATCGGCTCCGGCCTGTTTGTGGACCCGGCGGTGGGCGCCGCCGCCGCCACCGGCCAGGGCGAAGACGTGGTGCGCATTGCCGGCGCCCACACCGTGGTGGAGCTGATGCGCCAGGGCCGCACGCCTCAGCAGGCCTGCAAGGAGGCCATTGAGCGCATTGCGGCCATCAAAGGCGCGAAAGCAAAAGACATTCAGGTGGCTTTCATCGCCATCAGCAAAACCGGCCAGACCGGGGCTTATGCCCTGCAAAAGGGCTTCAACTTCACCGTGAGCACCACCGACACGCCGGTGCTGCGCGACAGCGAGTTTCTGCTGAAGTAAACCAATCGCCTGTCATCCTGAGCGCAGCGAAGGACCTTATCATGCCTGAACAGTTTGCAGTAATTCGGACGGTCCAAGCGTAATAAGGTCCTTCGCTGCGCTCAGGATGACAGCTATATAATGAGTTCAATGCCCCTCACCCTCGAAATCTGCGCCGCTTCCCTCCCCTCGGCCCTGGCGGCGCAGGCGGGCGGCGCGCACCGCATCGAGCTGTGCCAGAACCTGGAACAGGGCGGCATCACGCCCTCCTACGGCTTGATTCGGGAAACGCTGGCGCAGCTCAGCATCCCGGTATTTGTGCTGATTCGGCCCCGGACTGGCGGCTTTGTGTACTCGGCCGATGAGCTGGCCATCATGCGGGCCGATATTGAGGTGTGCCGCCAGCTGGGCGCGGCGGGCGTCGTGCTGGGCGCGCTCAATGCGGCCGGACGCGTGGATATGAACGTCTGCCGGGCGCTTATTGAGCGGGCAGGGCCGATGCAAGTCACCTTCCACCGCGCTTTCGATTCCTGCCCCGACCAGGACCAAGCGCTGGAAGACGTGGTGGCGCTGGGCTGCCAGCGCGTACTCACTTCGGGCGGGCAGGCCACCGCCGCGGCGGGCCAGGTGCAGCTGGCGGCACTCGTGGCCCAGGCGGCCGGGCGCATTAGCATTATGCCGGGCGCGGGCGTTTCGGCGGTCAATATCCGGGAGCTGGCCCGGCAGACGGGCGCGCGGGAGTTCCATACCAGCGCCAAGCGCCGGTGGCCGGCCAACCCAGCCGACGGCCTGTTTCAGACGGAACGTTTTGAAACCGATGCCGCTTTGGTGGCCGAGCTGGCGGGCCTGCTGTAGCGCGGACTTTTAGTCCGCGAATCGGTTGTTCGCTCGCGGACTGAAAGTCCGCGCTACGGGTTCTTACCTTTGCGACACTTATGAAAATCGGCATTTTTTTCGGAGGCACTTCGCGTGAGCGGGAAATTTCGTTCGCGGGCGGCCGCACCGTCTTTGATAACCTGGACAAGGCGCTGTTTCAGCCCGTGCCCATCTTCGTGGACAGCCTGGGGCAGTTCATTCTGCTCGACTGGCAGTTCATCTATAAAGGCACCATTCGGGATTTCTACCCGCCGGTGAGCTCGCAGCCGCCGTCGCTGCACCATTTGCAGGTGTATATCGAAAGCCTGGGCGAGCTCAGCCACGACGAGCGGTTTGAGGCCATTGCCAAGGTGGGCCGCGAGGTGAAAGCCCAGGAACTGCCTCTGCTGATGGATTTTGCCTTTCTGGCCCTGCACGGGCCGGGCGGCGAGGACGGCGCCATTCAGGGCCTGCTGGAGTGGCTGGGCATTCCGTACTCCGGCTCGGGCATTCTGCCGTCGGCGTTTGGCATCGATAAAATCGCGCAGAAAAACCTGCTGCACGCCTTAGGCCGGCCCACGCCCGATTTCCGCGTCATCAAGGCCGAGGAATGGGACACGACGGACCACGCCGCCACCCTCGCCTACCTGGTGCGCGAACTGGGCCTGCCGCTGGTGCTGAAGGCCCCGCGCCAGGGCAGCAGCATTGGCGTGAGCATTTTGAAAACCGACGACTTGGCCAAGTTTGAGGCCGCCATCGACAAAAGCCTGTTCCGCAAAACCGTGACCCGCGCCGACTGGCAGCGCCTCGGCGAGCAGGACCGCATTGCCTGGGTGCAGCACCTGACGGATATCCGCGAAGGCATTGGCCTGCCGGTTGTCATGAATGACGAAATCGCGCCCATCTATCATCCCGAATCCCTGCTTTTCGCGCTGACCGAAGCGCTGGAAACCGCCGAGGAAGTGCGCCTGACCAACATCGACGGCGAAACCCAGGTGCTGGTGGAGAGCTTCGTAGCCGGCCGCGAGTTCAGCTGCATCGTTGTTGAAGACCCCAACGGCCTGCCGCTGGCTTTGCCTCCCACCGAGATTGTGAAAGGCGAGGAGATGTTCGACTACCGCTCGAAGTACCTGCCCGGGCTAGCCCGCAAAATCACGCCCATCGACTTACCCGAGGAGAAAATCCAGGAAATCCGGGAGGCCTGCGAGGAGATGTTCCGCACCTTCGGCTTCCAGGTGTATGCGCGTTTGGATGGCTTCGTGGGGCACGATGGCCGGCTGTTTTTGAATGACCCGAACACCACGTCGGGCATGCTGCCGGCCTCGTTCTTCTTCCACCAAGCCGCCGAAATCGGCCTGAACCCGTCGCAGTTTCTCACCTATTTGATTCGCACCTCGCTGGCGGCGCGGCGCCGCGCCGGCCTGCGCCCCGTGAAGCTGGCGCAGCTGCTCAATCAGCTCGACACCGCCGTGGCCGGCCGCCAGCACGAGGCCACTGAGCGCATCCGCGTGGCTGTGATAATGGGTGGCTACTCGTCGGAGCGGCACATTTCGGTGGAAAGCGGGCGCAACATTTACGAAAAGCTCAGCTCCTCGGCCAAGTATGCGCCGGTGCCGGTGTTCCTCACGGGTTCCAGCGCCGAGCACAAACTTTACGTGCTGCCCGTGAACGTGATGCTGAAGGACAACGCCGACGACATCCGCGAGAAGATTGAGCACGCCGAGGCCGGCGAGGCGCCGCACCCCATTCTGGAGCGCATCCGGCGCGAGGCCAGCACCATCACCAGCACCTACGCGGGGCAGGCGCTGGCCCAGCCGCGCCGCATCTCGTTTGAGGAGCTGGCCCAGCTGGCTGATGAGGTTTTCATTGCCCTGCACGGCCGGCCCGGCGAGGACGGCGCCTTGCAGCAGGAACTGGAACGCTTCAACCTGCCCTACAACGGCTCGGGCGTGGCCAGCAGCAGCGTCACCATCAACAAGTTCGAAACCAACAAGCGCCTGCGCGAAGCCGGCCTGCTGGTGGCCGAGCACCGTATGGCCAACAAGCTGGAATGGCAGGCCGACGCCGAAAGCTTCTACCGCAGCCTCGAAACGCAGTTCCCTTACCCCTTCATCGCCAAGCCCGCCGACGACGGCTGCTCCTCGGCGGTGAAGAAAATCAAGAACCGCGCGGAGTTGGAAGCCTTCAGCCAGCTCATTTTCCGCACCGAAGAAGACCTCATGCCCGGCCCGGCCGAGGTGCTGCACCTGGGTTTCAAGGAAGAATTCCCGCGCAAGGATGCTTTCCTGGTCGAAACCCTCATCAGCCGCGACGGCGCCGCCCACTTCCTGGAAGTGACCGGCGGCCTGCTCACGTCTTACGACGAGGACGGCCTGCTCGACATCGAGGTGTTTGAAGCCAGCGAGGCCCTGGCCACCGGCGAGGTGCTGAGCCTGGAAGAGAAGTTCCTGGCCGGCGAAGGCCAGAACATCACC
Source organism: Hymenobacter convexus (assembly GCF_030580955.1). Classification (GTDB taxonomy): domain Bacteria; phylum Bacteroidota; class Bacteroidia; order Cytophagales; family Hymenobacteraceae; genus Hymenobacter. Next base: position 198,060 of record NZ_JAUQON010000003.1, read on the forward strand.
CCCGCCCGCTACGACGTGGACCCCGCCGAGCGCCAGCGCATCTCCAACGAGGTGAAGGCCGTGCTGCGCCGCGTGGCCGAAGTGCTCGATATTCAGGGCTATGCGCGCATCGATGCTTTCGTGCGGGTGCGGCAGGAGGGCGAAGTGGAGGTGCTTATCATCGAGGTAAATTCGCTGCCGGGCATGACGCCGGCTACCTGCATCTTCCACCAGACGGCGCTGGCCGGCTACACGCCCTACGAGTTTATCGACCGGATTCTGGAGTTCGGCAAGGCACGCACCGCCAAGGCTGCAGCGGCCAACTAGAACGTCGTCATTGAACGTCATGCAGAGCGTAGCGAAGCATCTCGCTGGCCACAGTAATTCATTCGGTTGGGTTAGTTGTGGCCGACGAGCTGCTGTGCTACGCTCTGCATGACGTTCTTTGGGTTAAAATCAATAGCATATTCGTTACCGCATGTCGTTTTTCTCTTCTGATTCCCCGCTCGATGTCGTGAAGCACTTGGTGCTCATTGCCATTGTGGGCATCTTGCTGGTGCTGGGCTTTTTCTACGTGTACCTGCCCATGAGCACGCACCACGGCGAAACTATCACCGTACCCAAGGTGACGGGCATGAACGTGGCCGACCTGGAAAACTACCTCGACGAGCGCAACCTGGCCTACTTCGTCGACGACTCCAGCTACAACCCCAGCGTGCGGCCCTTCACCGTGCTGGTGCAGGACCCCGCGCCGGGCGAAAAGGTGAAGGAAGGCCGCAAAATCTACGTGCAGGTGAGCATGAAAAACCCGCCCGTCATCAAGATGCCCAAGCTAATCGGCAACTCCTCCAAAGCGGCTACCCTCATCCTGAAAAGCTACGACCTCGTGGTGGGCCAGATTCAACTAGTGCCCGACTTGGCCACCGGGCAGGTGCTGAAGCAGCTGGTGAACGGCAAGGAAATCGCCGCGGGCGCGCCCATCACCAAGGGCGCAACCGTGGACTTAGTAGTGGGCGACGGCCAGGGCAACCAGACGTTTGCCGTGCCCAACCTCATCAACATGCCCCAGGACGAAGCGCTGCTGTTGCTCTCCGGCCAGGGCCTGCAAAAAGGCGAAGTGTTTGAGCAGCCCGCCGAAGAAGGCCAGACGGCCGGCACGGTGGTGCGCCAGCGCCCCGTGGCCGGCCCCGATGCCACCATCCGCACCGGCCAGCTGGTCGATATCTGGGTGGCGAAATAGTTGTTCGTCACGCACTTTTTCCAGGCGCTCGGGCGTTGGGCCTTCAACTTTCCTCTCCACCGCATGATGACACGATTCCGCACGTATTGCCGTCTTCTACTCCCGGCGCTGCTCCTGGCCACCGGCGCCGCCCGGGCCCAGGTCATGCTGCCCTCCGGCCCGCTCCCCAGCGACCCCAGCCGGGCAGCTTACAGCCTGAAAATCGACCGGGCGGCGCAGCAGCGCACCACGGCGTTGTCATTGCCTTTTTTCGATGATTTCACCACGCCGCTCGAAGGCGCGCCCGACGTGCGGCGGTGGGCGCCCACGGGCGGCGCCTTCGTAAGCAACCGCCTAGCCCTGGCGCCCCTCACCCGCGGCGCGGCTACCCTGGACGGCATCAAGGCTAACGGCCAGAGCTACAGCAGCGGCACCGGCGTGGCCTACGGCCCCATCGATTCGCTGAAATCGCAGCCCATCGACCTGAGCGGCCTCACCCCCGCCGACCAGGTGTACCTGAGCTTTGCCTGGCAGGCCGGCAGCATCATTGGCACGCCCAACCTCAACTCCACTACCAGCACGGTGAAGCTGGAGCTGTACCTGAAAACCAGCGCCAATACCTGGGTGCGGGCCTGGTTCTACAACAGCCAGCGGGCGCGCACCGGCTTCCGCCAGCAGGTCATCGACCTCAACCAGGCCCAGTACCTGCACGGCGATTTCCAGTTTATGCTGGTGGCCAGCGGCAACACCTCCGACAACCTCGACAACTGGGGCGTAGACTATGTGCTGCTGGACCGCGGCCGCAGCCGCGGCCTGGCCGATACCACGTTTGTGGACGTGGCCACCGGCGCCGGCCTGGTGGGCAGCAGCCCATCGGGCGGGTTGCGCAGCCCCTTGCGGCGCTACACGGCCATGCCGGTGTGGCAGTTCAATGCCGCGCCCACCAGCGAGTTGAGCACGAATCTGGGCGTAAACCTGACCAACCTCGAGCTGCCCACCCCGCCCCTGCCCCGCCCCATCGACGTGACCGGCACCGTGCGCAACCTGACCACCAACACCCCGCTGGGCACCTGGCTGCAAGCCTCGCGCCTCATCAACCCCAACGTGCGCAATTCGCCGCAAGTCGGGTCGGCGGCCACGGTGGCGGTGCCCACCACGGCCACGGCCAAACGCCTGCGCTACAATTTAGTTATCAATACCAACGGCCTGGAAATGCCGCGGGCCGTGCCCAATGACACCATTTCGCGCGATGTGGAGCTGAATAACTACTTCGCCTACGACGACGGCACGGCGGAAGCGTACACGCAGATAATTGCCCGGTCCACCGGCCAGGCGGAGGTCCTGGCTTACCGCATCAACCTGAACCAGCCCGACCACGTGGGCGGCCTGCGCCTCTACCCGGTCTATACCCCAGCCGATGTCAACGTGCGCCCCGTCACCATCAGCGTGTGGAGCGACGACTCGGGCCATCCCGGCGCGACGCCCGTTGCCACCAAAACGGCCAGCCTGCCCGGCACCGGCCCGCTGCCGGGTGGCCTGCCCTACTACGAAATCACCTTCGACCAGCCGGTCCCTGTGTCGGGCGTTTTCTACGTGGGCTTTTCGCAGCCTTCCACGGGCCGGTTCCTGAGCTACGGCAAAGACTTAAATAACTACTTCCCGCCCGGCTACCTCTGGAACCGCAGCTACGTGGGCGTCTGGGATTCTATTCGCTTTGTGGGCCCGCGCGGCGCCCTAATGATGCGCCCAGTGATGACCAATAACGTGACCACGGCCACCGCCTCGGCCCGCGAAGCCGCCGCCTACAGCCTCTACCCCAACCCCACCCACGGCACCGTGCGCGTAGAGGGCCCCGCTTTCGCCCGCGCCACCTTGCTCGATGCCCTGGGCCGCACCGTGTGGGAGCAGCCTGCCGCGCAGGCCGGCCAGGCCACGCTGCCGCTGCCCACGCTGCCGCCGGGCGTCTACACCGTCCGCCTCACGCTGGCCGATGGCCGCACCGTAGGCCGCCGGCTGATGCTGGAATAGGATTGGGAAATCAACAGAATAAAAAGGCCCGCCAGAACTATCTGGCGGGCCTTTTTAATGCGCTCCAGACCTTCATGCCGAGCGCAGTTGAAGCATCTCTACCGCTTCGTTGTTCCGATTGGATTAGTTGCGCTTTAGAAATGCTTCGACTGCGCTCAGCATGACGTTCAGGATGGCTTACTTGGTCGGCATCAGCACCGTGTCAATGACGTGCGTGACGCCGTTGCTCGAAATGACATCGGGGATGGTGACGCGGGCCATGCCGCCTTTGGCGTCTTTAATCATTACACCGTTGCCGTTTTTCATTACCGTCAGGGTTTCGCCTTCCACAGTGGTAAGCGTCTGGCCGGGGGTGAGGTTGCCGGCAGTATAGCGGCCGGGCACCACGTGGTAGGTGAGAATGGAGGTGAGTTTGGGCTTCATTTCCGGCGTCAGCAGCGAGTTCACGGTGCCGGCGGGCAGCTTATCGAAGGCCGCGTTGGTGGGCGCAAATACGGTGAAGGGGCCGGTGCTTTTCAGCGTTTCAACCAAGCCGGCGGCTTTCACGGCGGCTACCAGGGTGGTGTGGTCGGCGCTGCCCACGGCATTGTCCACGATGTCCTTGTCGGGCGTCATCATGGCACCGCCTACCATCACGCCGCCCGTGGTGGTGCTCATGCTGTTCGTGGTTGTGGTGGTGGAGGTGCTCATGGCTTCGCCCTTGCGGGGCATGGTCTTAGCCTTCATCTTGTCGCCGGCGTCCGACTTGCCTTTCACCTTCATTTTGCCATCGTCGGCCATCTTGGTTTTGGTAGTCATGCCGTCGGCCTTGGTTTTGGTCTTGTCGGCGTCCGACTTGGTCTTCATGTCATCCTGGGCATAAGCCGGGGTGGCTAGGGCTGCCAGCAGGGCAGCGGCGGCGAAGAGTGGTTTCGTGTTCATAAGGTGTGGGAATGAGGGTGAGAGATGGGCAATACCTATCCATACGAATGAATAGAAACATTAGGTTCTTTTCCCTTTCCGCGGGCCACCTCTGAAAATTATGCCTTCCAACGCCCGCTTAAAAGCAAAAAGCCCCGTCTCCAATTTGGAAACGGGGCTTTTTATGTGGTCATGTTAGGAATCGAACCTAAATCAAGAGCTTCGGAAACTCTCATACTATCCGTTGTACGACATGACCAGGTCCTGGATAGGACTGCAAAAGTAGCCGCAAAAGCGAAGGCAACCAAATTTGCAGGCAAAATCCTTGGCCCCGCCGCTTAGCTCCGCCATAACCTGAGGCGTGGAAATACAGTTAAGCCTAAGCGTATCACGCATCACCATTCTTTCACCTTCCATCTCCCAAATGAAAAAGAATCTGTATACGGCCGACGCTTCGGCCGTAGGTGGCCGCAGCGGCCACGTCCGTTCCGCCACCGGCATCATCGACCTCGACATGTCCGTGCCCGAGGGCCTGGGCGGCAAGAAAAACGCCACCAACCCCGAAGAGCTGTTTGCCGCCGGCTATGCTTCGTGCTTCCAGCAGGCCCTGCTCGTCATCGCCCAGCGCGCCGGCGACAAACTCGACCCCAACACCACCGTGCAGTGCTCGGTCACGCTCTTCCAGGAAGGCGAAGGCTACGGCCTCAGCGCCGTGCTCGACGTGGACCTCAAAGCCTTCGACCAAGCCAAAACCATTGACATGGTGCGCCAGGCCCACAAAATCTGCCCCTATTCCGTGGGCACCCGCGGCAACATGGAAGTAGAGCTGAAAGTGAAAGGCGAAGCCATTCCGGTGCAAGCCGAAGAAAATGCCGGCGTGGCTGAGAAGAATTAAGAATTAGCAATTAAGAATTAAAAATGGCCGCCGGATACGCTCCGTGCGGCCATTTTTAATTCTTAATTGCTAATTCTTAATTTAACTGCTAAGCAGTTGCCAGCACTTCTTTTACGCGGGCGGCGGCGTCTTTCAGCAGCACGGCCGACGACACTTTCAGGCCACTTTCGTCGATGATGCGGGCACCTTCCTCGGCGTTGGTGCCTTGCAGACGCACGATGATGGGCACGCGGATGTCGCCGATGGCTTTGTAGGCTTCCACCACGCCGTTGGCCACCCGGTCGCAGCGCACGATGCCACCGAAGATGTTAATCAGGATGGCTTTCACGTTCGGGTCCTTCAGGATGATGCGGAAGCCGGCTTCCACCGTCTGGGCGTTGGCTCCACCCCCTACGTCGAGGAAGTTGGCGGGCTCGCCGCCGCTCAGCTTGATGATGTCCATGGTGGCCATGGCCAGGCCGGCGCCGTTCACCATGCAGCCCACGTTGCCGTCGAGCTTCACGTAGTTTAGGTTGTTCTGGCTGGCTTCCACTTCCAGGGGGTCTTCCTCGTTGAAGTCGCGCAGGGCCACGAAATCCTTGTGGCGGTACAGGGCGTTTTCGTCCAGCGTCACCTTGGCGTCAACGGCCAGGATTTTGTTGTCCGACGTTTTCAGCACCGGGTTGATTTCGAACATGCTGGAATCGGTTTCGTCGTAAGCCTTATAAAGGGCCGTCACGAACTTCACCATTTCCTTCTGGGCTTCGCCTTCGAGGCCCAGGTTGAAGGCAATTTTGCGGGCCTGGAAGCCCTGCAGGCCCACGGCGGGGTCTACGAGTTCTTTCAGGATTTTGTCGGGGTGCGACTCGGCCACCTCTTCGATGTCCATGCCGCCCTCGGTGGTGTAGATGATGACGTTCTTGCCGCTGGTGCGGTCCAGCAGCACGCTCATGTAATATTCTTTGGTCTCGGACGGACCGGGGTAATACACGTCCTGGGCCACCAGAATTTTGTGCACTTTGCGGCCTTCGGCGCCGGTCTGCTTGGTCACGAGCTGCATGCCGAGGATGTTGCCGGCAATTTCTTTCACCTGCTCCAGGTTTTTGGCGAGCTTCACCCCGCCCCCTTTGCCGCGGCCCCCGGCGTGGATTTGCGCCTTGATGACGTACCAGCTGGTGCCGGTGTCGGCGGTCAGCTTCTCGGCGGCGGCTACGGCCTCTTCGGGAGTGTCGGCGGTGATGCCTTCTTGCACGCGGACGCCGTATTTTTTCAGGATTTCCTTACCCTGGTATTCGTGAATGTTCATAAAAACGGTAAAGGGGTGGGTTGTGCCTTGCAGCCCTGCGGTTGCAGACGCGAAAGTACGGCGCCCGGGCCATCATTGCGCCAATTAATTAGCGGACGTGCGACGTAGCGCGGACTTTTAGTCCGCGCCCGAGCTGCTTACTCGCGGACTAAAAGTCCGCGCTACTGCCCGTACCAGCGCGCCAGCACGGTTTCGGCGGGCTTGTGCTGAGGAGTGAAATCGGCGTGGCGGCGGGCCGGGCCGTCGGCCGCCAGCCCGGGGTACCATTTCCAGATAAACATCCCTTTCAGCCACGGCTGGCCCCAGGTGGCCCGGAACAGCGCCTCGTAGCAGCGGGCCTGGGTGGCTTCGTCGGGCGTGGCGGTGGCCAGGCGCTCGGGCCATTCCCAGGGGCGGGCGGCGGCATCGGGCGTGGTTTTGTAGCCCACTTCGGTGAAAACGATGGGCTTTTTGATTTTTTTCTGCCAGGCGGCCAGGGCGCGCAGGTGGGGCTGCCAGCCGCGTAGCAGCGTATCGAGCGGTGGGCTGGCAGCCGTGCTAATCGGGAAGTAGGCCTGAATGCCCACGTAGTCCAGCGCGTCCCAGAAGCGGATTTGCTGGTACTCCACGGCCCAGTTGGCGGCGTAAGTGAGCGGGCCGTGGTACACCTTTCGAATCTGCTTTATCAGCCCGCGCCAGGCCTTTTCATGGGCCGGCTCGGTGGCGTGTAGCAGTTCGGTGCCAATGCAAAGGCCGTCGAAATGCGCGCTTTCGGCCAGCGCGGCATAATGCAGGATGAAGGCCGAATAATTGGCAAACCACGCATCCCAATCGGCCTTGCTGGTCATTTTGATGTCGCCGGGCCAGGCGGCGCGGCCCCGCACCCACAAGTGCGGCTTGAGCAGCGTGCGGATGCCGTACCGCCGGGCCAACTGCGCCGTGTAGACGAGGCCGGCGTCGCTTTCGCCCCACAGGCCGCGGCGCCCCACGGGCCGGGCCGTGTTGGTGCGAATGCCCGGCTCGGTGGCGCCTGCCTGCCAGCCGAAGGGCATCTGGGCAATCCAGGTGATGTGGTCGCGCAGCAGGGGCTCCAGTTCAGCCTCGGTCACGGAGTCGCCGCCCACCCAGCTCATGCCCCGCAGCCGGGTGCTGTCGAACGGGCCGGCCAGGGATGGCGCGATGAGCGACTGCGCCAAAGCAGCTTCTGATGGGTCTGAGAGCACATTTGCTGCCCGGTTATGCTGCGGCAAAAAGCTACTTGCCCCCCAGCCCAGCAGCGCCAGCACCAGCCCCACACCCGCAAGCACCCAACCGCGGCGCACCGAAAAAAAACCAGGCATCATGAGCGAAATTTCTGACATCGGGCCGCGAATAACGACGCCGAACGCCCGGCATCGTATAAGGGCCGGCTTAGCTGCGGCCGGATTGTGCGTAGCTTTGTCACTACCGCATTCCGTTCACGTCTATCGCCGGCTCCGTTGCTGCAAGCTATCAACATTCACAAGAGCTACAACGCTCTGAACGTCCTCAAGGGCATCGATTTAACGATTGAGAAGTCGGAAATCGTCAGCATCGTGGGCTCCTCGGGCGCGGGCAAGAGCACGCTGCTGCACATTCTGGGTACCCTCGACAACCCCGATTCGGGCGAGGTGCTGTTCGATGGCGAGTCGGTTAGCTCCTTGGGACGCAACGACTTGGCCCGGTTTCGCAACCGGCACATCGGCTTCATTTTCCAGTTTCACAACCTGCTGCCCGAGTTCACGGCCCTCGAAAACGTGTGCCTGCCCGCCTACCTGGCCGGCCGCTCCGAAAAAGAAGTGCGCGTGCGGGCCCGTGAGCTGCTCGGCATGCTCAACCTCGAAGGCCGCGCCGAGCACAAGCCCAGCGAAATGAGCGGCGGCGAGCAGCAGCGCGTGTCCGTAGCCCGCGCCCTTATCAATTCGCCCGAAATCATCTTCGCCGACGAGCCCAGCGGCAACCTCGACACCAAAAACGCCCAGGAGCTGCACCAGATTTTCTTCCTGCTGCGCAAAGAGCTGGGCCAGACCTTCGTCATCGTGACGCACAACGAGCAGTTGGCCGACATGGCCGACCGCAAGATTGTGATGCGCGACGGCCACATTCTGGAAGGCGGTTAGGGCTCCGGTTGGAGGAACCAATAAAGCGAAAAAGGAACGTCATGCTTTGACTGCGCTCAGCATGACGTTCCTTTTTGCTCTTTTATCCCTCTCCCCTACCGCGCCGGGTCGGCCACGAACCAGAAGTCGCCGGAATCGTTCAGGTTGTGGCCTTCTACTTTGCCCCGGGTGGCGGCGTCGCCAGCGTAGTAATAGAGCGGGTGGCCCTTGTAGGTGAGCTGGTTGCGCGTGCTGGTGGTGGTGCCGTAGGCCCCGCCGGTGGGGCTAGGGTCGCGGCTGATGGTGCCAAAGTTGCTGGCCAACAGCGAAGACGGAGCCGCGGGCGCACTCATATACAGCGCCGGCCAGATGGCGGCGCAGCCGCTGGTGCAGTTGGTGGGCTGGGTGCTGGGGCTGGTATTGTCTTTGGCAAAGTAATAAAGCGTGCGCCCGTTGATGTCGGTCAGGAAGGTTTTGGTGGACGAAGTACCGGCGGTTTTGTCGACCACCGTTTTGCTGGCCAGCACCACGCCGTAGTCGGGGTTGAGCACGTGCCAGATGCCGCCGATGCCGTTGCCGCCGGTGGCGCCGGGCGCCTCGCGGGTGTACACGCCGGCCGTGGCCGGGGCGTAGTAGTAGAGCGGCCAGCCTTTGTAAGTGGTTTGCTGGCGGCCGTCGGTGGTGGTTTTGGTGGCGAAGTCGGCTGCATTCAGCGCTTTGGGCACCTTGATATTGGCCTCGTAGTACACCGGCCACAGCGGCATGCAGGTGGCGCTGGTGCAGCTGTTGGTGCCGTCCACGTCGCGGGCGAAGATGTAGAGCGTGTTGCCACTGGCATCGGTCATGTAGGTGCCGAGGGTGGCCGAGGTGGCCAGTTTCACGTTGGCCACGGCGTCCGGGTCGACTTCGGGCGTGGAGTCTTTTTTGCAGCCGGCCACGCCTGCACTGAGGGCCGCTGCCAGCACAAGGCCCAGCCCGATGGACCAGAACCGCGTTAGAAAATTGTTTACCGACTGTGCCATGAAAGTAATTGGTTAAGAGAATGAAAGATGATTTTCGAGGCTGGTTAAACCGTTTTTCTGGGCATAGCCAGTCCCGGCCCCGGCCTGGAAGGGGCCGGGAGGTGGAGGCCGGGCAAAGCGCTGGGCCAGATTGGAACGTGTTACAACTGGCCGACTGACAGGTGAGCGGGCAGCGGAAGCCGGCGCCGGCTTCCAGCCGCCCGTTCACGGGCCAGCCGGCGCCCCATTGCGCGGAGCTGGGTGAGTGCAGTCGCGCGGGGTCGAGGGCTTTACCTGCTACTCGGAAGGAAGCGAAAAAGGGTTGGCTGGCCGGGCAGAATAATTGGCCGGTGGGGGTGCTGGCACCTTTCTGCAACGCGCGTCTGCTCCCCATCCTGCTTCATCCCGCTCCTTAAGCCATGATAAATCCAGTGGCTATGCCCTCAGCCTTTAAATGAAGGAATGCGCCGGAATCTTAGTAAAGCTGATGGTGTTTCACTCCCAAACGACGCTTTCCCAAAATGATTAGCCCAAATAAATTTCCTTATTGCAGATAAACACTTGATTTACAGCAATAAAATTTACCAATATTTTTGGCTTTTTTGGCACGTTTCTTTCTAACTTTGGGTTATAAACACGAACATCAGTTGGACACATTAAAACAAACCACCGCCATGAACGAGGCCACCAAAACCACCAAGGACATTACCAAAAAAGTCAAAGTCGAGAGCTACGATATCAGCCGCTCCGATGAAACGCTGGATTTGGCGAAGGACCTCGCTAAGTTCATCAAGGACAATAAGCTCACCACCAACGTGCAGGGCAAGGAGTTCGTGAACGTGGAGGGCTGGCAGTACGCCGGCTCGCGCCTGGGCATCGTGCCCATCGTGGAGCACGTCATCAACGTGAGCTCGCCCGAGGAAATGAAGTACCAGGCCAAGGTGACGCTGTTTGACTTGCGCCACGGCACCACGGTGGGCGCCGGCTTTGCCGTGTGCTCGAACAAGGAGAGCGGTAAGAAATTCTACCAGGAATTTGCCATCATGAGCATGGCCCAGACCCGCGCCATCGGCAAGGCCTACCGCAACTGCCTGGCCTGGATTATCCGCGCCGCTGGCTACGAGCCCACGCCCGCCGAGGAAATGGACTACAACACCAACACGATGGCCGCTGCCGCGCCCGCTCCGGCCGTTGCCGTAGCCCAGGCCGTGCCCGCCATGCAGGTAGTGCCCGCCGAGCCCGCGGCTCCGGCCGCTGAGGCTGCTGCCGCCCCGGTGCAGTACGCCACGGCCGCGCAGAAAGAGGAAATCATTCGCTTGCTCAACCACCCGGTCATCACCCGTCCGGAGAAGACCAAGATGCTGCTCAATATCAACCGCCTCGACGAGGAGCGCGCCGTGCAGGCCATTGCCAAGCTGCGCAAAGCCATCGACGACCGCGAGAACGGGGAGAAAGCAGCCGCTTAATTATCACCCTCTATCTCTACCAGCCCGGTGCCGCAAGGTGCCGGGCTTTTTTTGTGAGGTTCCGACGCCCGGCCGCCCCGCGCCGGTGTGTACTTTTGGGCCTCTCTGATACGCTGCTGCTATGAAAGTTTTGCTGGTTGAAGACGAACCCCAACTGGCTTCTTTTGTCAAAAAGGGCTTCGAGCACGAGGGCTACGAATTGGCCGTGGCCTACGACGGGCGCACGGGGTGGTCGCTCTATCAGCAGCAGCCCTACGACCTTGTTATTCTGGATGTGAACCTGCCCTACCTGAATGGCGTGGAGCTGTGCCGCCGCATTCGGGCCGGCCAGCACCGGGTGCCGGTGTTGATGCTCACGGCCTTAGACAGCCTAACTGATAAGGAAGCGGGCTTTGAGGCCGGGGCCGACGACTACCTCGTCAAGCCTTTTGCCTTCCGCGAACTGCTGCTGCGGGCCCGGGCCCTCACCAAGCGCTACTCCGAAACAGGTGCAGCGCAGGTACTGCGCATGGCCGACCTGGAGCTGAACCTGGAATCCAAGATTGTGACCCGCGCGGGCCAGCGCATCGACCTGACCACTCGCGAGTATTCGCTACTGGAGCATTTGCTGCTAAACCAGGGGCGCATTGTGTCGCGGGTGGATATTGCCGAGCGGGTGTGGGAGCTGGATTTTGACACCACGACCAACGTCATTGACGTGTACGTGAGCTATTTGCGCAAGAAGATTGACCGCGACTTTACGCCCAAGCTCATCCACACGGTGGTGGGCATGGGCTACGTGATGCGCGAGCAATAACCTGCTGGGCCTATGCTGATTCGGAACAAGCTGATGCTGCGCTTTACGCTGCTGGTGCTGGGCATCCAGGTCAGCTTTTCGGCGTTCATCTTTTATTTCAACGCCAGCATGCGCGCGCAGCGCTTCGAGCACCGCCTCACCAACAGCGCCCTGCTGGCGGGGCGCCTGCTGGTGCGCACCCACAAGCTCGAAACCGGCATTCTGGGCAGCCTGCGGCGCGGCGATTTGCTGACCTTGCCCGCCGAGGAAGTCAGTATTTACGGGCCCGACAACTCGCTGCGCTACAGCAGCGCCGACAACATCGACCAAGCCGTGAACCGGGCGCGGCTGGCGGGGCTGCGGCCGGGCAAAACGGTGACGTATCCGGCTGTGGGGCACCGCGAAACTATTGGGCTGGTGTTTTTGCTGGAACCCGAGGCCGCCCCCTACCGCATTTTTGTATCGGCCGAAGACCGGGTGGGCTGGGCGCAGTTGCGGCAGTTGGGGCTGCTGCTGGTGCTGGGCAACGTGGGGGCACTGGTGCTCACCATCTTGGCGGGCTGGTTTTTTGCCGGCGCGGCCCTGCGGCCGGTGGCACGCATCACGCGGCAGGCGGGCCGTATTTCGGCTACTAACCTGGGCCGGCGCCTTTCGGAAGGCAACGGGCGCGACGAGCTAGCCCAGCTGGCCCACGCCTTCAACGGCATGCTGGCGGGACTGGAGCAGGCCTTTGAAGGCCAGAAAAGCTTTTTGGCCCATGCCTCGCACGAGCTGCGCACACCGCTCACTACCCTCACCGGCACCCTCGAAACGGCCCTGGCCTACGACGCCACCCTGCCCGACGCCCGCCAAAGCCTGGCCCAGAGCCTCGACGCGGCCCGACACCTGAGTGCCCTCACCAACGGCCTGCTGAACCTGGCCAAGGCCGACGGCGCTCTGCCGGCCTTCGCCCCGGTGCGGCTCGATGAGTGCCTGAACCAGGCCCTGCAGTTTGCCCGCGCCAAGTACCCCGGCCGCGAGTGGCGCCTCAGCTTCGGCGAGTTTCCGACCGAAACCGACGCCGACCCTTTTATGGTGCCCGGCAACGCGGAACTGCTGGTGACGGCCCTGCTCAACCTGCTCGATAACGCCGGCAAGTACTCCGGCGGCCCGGTGCGCACCGAGCTGGCCTACGCCGATGCCACTACCCTGCGCGTGCGCGTGCGCGACGCCGGCCCCGGCCTCTCGCCCGACGAGTTGCGCCAGATATACGAGCCCCTGTACCGCGCCTCAGGCGCCCTGGGCCGCCCCGGCTACGGCCTGGGCCTGCCCCTGACGCAGCGCGTGGTGCAGCGCCACGGCGGCCGGCTGGAAATCACCTCGGTGCCCGGGCAGGGCACCACGGCTACGGTGTGGCTGCCGGCGGCATAGTGTTTCGTCGTTCTGGCGGGCGCCTCCCCCCCCGCCCCCTCTCCCAAAGGAGAGGGGGAGCCTGACGATATTCTTTTAGTAGAGCAGCTCGCAAACCCCATAAGTCACCTATGCTGCCGTGGCGCCCCCTCTCCTTTGGGAGAGGGGGCCGGGGGGTGAGGCGCAATCGTTGAAGTCGTTAAAAACGGCCCTGCCCTACCGGCAGGGCCGTTTTCATGTTTTCTAATACCGTTCTCATCTCGTTCTAATGTCGCGGCGGGTCCTTTGTGACACATCCACCAAGGGCTTCGCCTATGCCGACGACTCCGTTCAAACCTCAGCCGACCAACCTGCTGGCCCTGCTACTCGGCGGGGCTTTGGTGCTGTCGCTGGGGTTGAACGGGGTGCTGCTGACGGCCCGGCCCGAGCCCTGGCCCGACGACGATGACGCCCTAGCCGCCACCACCGCCGACCTGCACCTCACCCAGCGCCTGTTGGCCCAGTGCCAGCAACACCAGTTGCGGCAGGACAGCCTGCGCACCCACACCGCCAGCGCCGCGCTGGCCGACCACCAACCCGACTTTTCTTCCGCCCAATGAGCCTATCTTTTTTGAAACCGCCCTTGTTCCTGAAACCCCGAAAATCAGTCATTTTGCGCTACCATGGCATCTGGAGCGGCGCGCTGGCCGTGGTGCTGGCGGCCGGCCTGGGCGCCTGCTCGGGCGAGGCCGATGGCAAGAGCCAGGAGAAGACCGCCGCGCCGGATGTACTGCCCGTGGTGGCCCTCAAAACCACCGAGCAGGAGCTGTTCCAGGACTACGTGGCCGATGTGCAGGCCGTGCGCAACGTGGAAGTGCGGGCCCAGGTGGCGGGCTTTTTGGAGGAGATTTTTGTGGATGAGGGTCGGCCCGTGAAGAAGGGCCAGCCCCTGTTCCGCCTCAACGCCAGCGCCCACCAGAACCGGCTGAGCCAGGCCCAGGCGGCGCTGGCCGGCGCCCAGGCCCAGGCCAGCGCCGCGCGGTTGGAACGCGAGCGGGTGCGCCTGCTGGTGCAGGAAAACATCATCGCCAAAACCGAACTGGCCCTGACGACTAGCAAAGTGAAGGACGCCGAAGCCCGCGTGGCCGAGGCCCGGGCCGGCGAGGCCGCCGCCCGCCTCAGCCTGGGCTACACGCTGGTGCGGGCGCCGTTCGACGGCATCATCGACCGGATTCCGCTCAAGCGCGGCAGCGTGGTGGAGGAAGGCACGCTCCTCACTACCGTGTCGGATTTGCACGAGGTGTACGCCTATTTCAACGTGGGCGAGGGCGAATACCTGCAGTACGTGAAGGCCAGGGAGCGCCACCCCGACCGCCACTCCGATTCGGTGCGCCTCACGCTGGCCGATGGCTCGGCCTACCCGCTGGCCGGCCGCATTGAAACCACCGAGAGCGAATTCAACCCCAACACGGGCTCGCTGGCCTTCCGGGCGCGGTTTGCCAACCCGCAGCGGATGCTCAAGCACGGCGCATCGGGCCGGGTGCGACTGACTACGACGCTGCCGGCGGCACTGCTGCTGCCACAGAAGTCGGTGTTCGAGATTCAGGACAAAAACTACGTGTACGTGGTGGACGGGCAGGGCGTGGTGCACATGCGCAACGTCCAGCCCCAGGCCCGCACCGGCGATTTCTACGTGGTGAAGGAAGGTTTGAAAGCTGGCGAGCGGGTGGTGTACGAAGGCGCGGCCAGCCTGAAGGACGGGCAGCGCATCAGCCCCCGCCCGGTGACGCTGGACTCGCTGCTGGCGGCGCGGTAGGGCGTCGTAGCGCGGACTTTTAGTCCGCGAGCGAGTCTGGCGGCAGAATCAAACAGCGAATTCGCACTGATACTACCCCCAAGCATTGCGGGGACGCGGACTAAAAGTCCGCGCTACACTAACCATTCAGCCGCGGACTAAAAGTCTGCGCTACTGCCTATGTTCAATATCTTCATCCGCCGGCCGATACTCTCGCTGGTTATTTCGGTGTTTCTGGTGCTGCTGGGGGCGCTGGCGCTGTTCACGCTGCCCATCACGCAGTTTCCGGACATCGTGCCGCCTTCGGTGACGGTGACGGCCAAGTACACCGGCGCCAATGCCGAGGTGTGCGCCAAGGCCGTGGCCACGCCGCTGGAGCGCGCCATCAACGGCGTGCCGGGCATGACCTACATGAACTCGGTGAGCTCCAACAACGGCGTGACGCTCATCACCGTGTTTTTCAAGGTGGGCACCGACCCGGACCTGGCCGCCGTGGGCGTGCAAAACCGGGTGACGACCATTCTGGACGAGCTGCCGGAGGAAGTCATCAAGGCCGGCGTGACCACGGAAAAGGAGGTAAACTCCATGCTGCTCTACCTCAACGTGACGAGCGACGACAAGGCGGTGGGCGAGAAGTTCATCTACAATTTCGCCGACATCAACGTGTTGCAGGAGCTCAAGCGCATTGACGGCGTGGGCTTTGCCGAAATCATGGGCTCGCGCGAGTACTCGATGCGGGTGTGGCTGAAGCCCGACCGCATGGCGGCCTACGACGTGGGCACCGACGAGGTGGTGGCGGCCATTCGGGCGCAGAACGTGGAGGCGGCGCCGGGCAAATCGGGCGAAAGCTCGGGGGCCGACAAGGCGCAGGCCATGCAGTACGTGCTGCGCTACACAGGCAAGTTTTTCGAGCCCGAGGAATACCGCAACATCGTGGTGCGGGCCAATGCCGACGGCTCGGTGCTGCGCCTGCGTGAGGTGGCCGACGTGGAATTTGGCTCGCTCACCTACAGCATGGCCTCCAAAACCGACGGCCGGCCCTCGGCGGCCATCATGCTCAAGCAGCGGCCCGGCTCCAACGCCTCGGACGTGATTGCCAACGTGAAAAAGCGCATGGCCGAACTGCAGGAAACCTCTTTCCCGCCCGGCATGAAATACAGCATCGCCTACGACGTGTCGCGCTTCCTCGACGCCTCCATTCACGAGGTGCTGCGGACGCTGGTGGAGGCGTTTTTGCTGGTGTTCGTGATTGTGTACCTGTTTTTGCAGGACTGGCGCTCGACGCTGATTCCGGCGCTGGCGGTGCCGGTGGCGCTGGTGGGCACGCTGGCCTTCATGCAGATGCTGGGCTTTTCGATTAACCTGCTCACGCTGTTTGCGCTGGTGCTGGCCATTGGTATTGTGGTCGATAACGCCATTGTGGTGGTGGAAGCCGTGCACGCCAAGATGCAGGAAAAGCACCTGCCGGCTCGCGCCGCCACCTTCGAGGCCATGGGCGAAATCAGCTCCTCGCTCATTGCCATCACGCTGGTGATGTCGGCCGTGTTCATCCCGGTTTCCTTTATGGACGGGCCGGTGGGCGTGTTCTACCGGCAGTTTTCGCTCACGCTGGCCATTGCCATTGTGATTTCGGGCATCAACGCCGTGACCCTGACGCCGGCCCTGTGCGCGCTGATGCTCAAGCACACGCCGCTGGCGGAGGGTGAGCAGCCCAAAGGGTTGATGGGCCGCTTTTTTGCCGGCTTCAATAAGCGGTACGATGCGCTGGCGGGGCGCTACCAGGGCCTGCTGCGGGCCGTGGCCGGGCGGCGCCTGGTGACGCTGCTGGTGCTGGCGGGCTTCTGCGCGGCGACCTGGGGCGTGAACAAGATTTTGCCGTCGGGCTTTATCCCGACCGAAGACCAGGGCATGGTGTACGTGAACGTGACCACGCCCGCCGGCGCCACCGTGGAGCGCACCGAGGCCGTGCTGGACGAGGTGCAGCGCATTGCTAGCCGCCTGGGGCCGGTGGAGTCGGTTTCGACTTTGGCCGGCTACAGTCTGGTGAACGAGGTGGCGGGCTCCAGCTACGGCATGGGCATGATTAACCTGAAGGCCTGGGACCAGCGTGAGCAGTCGGTGGCGCAATTCATTGCTGAATTGGAGGAGAAAACCAAGAACATTGCCGACGCCGACATTCAGTTTCTGCCGCCGCCCACGGTGCCGGGCTTCGGCAACAGCAGCGGCTTTGAGCTGCGGCTGCTGGATAAATCGGGTACGGGCGACCTGCAGAAAACGGCGGCCGTGTCGCAGACTTTTCTCACGGCATTGCGCCAGGACCCGGCCATCGGCGGGGCCTTCACCAGCTTTGACCCCAACTTCCCGCAGTACCTCATTCACGTCGACCAGGACATGGCCGCCAAAAAAGGCGTGACCGTGGACGCGGCCATGAGCACGCTGCAAACGCTGATGGGCAGCTACTACGCCTCCAACTTCATCCGCTTCGGGCAGATGTATAAGGTGATGGTGCAGGCCGGCCCCGAGTACCGCAGCCGCCCCGACGACCTGCTGGCCCTGCACGTGAAAAACAACCGGGGCGAGATGGTGCCCTTCTCCACCTTCATCAAGCTGGAGCGCGTGTTCGGCCCCGACCAGCTCACGCGCTACAACATGTACACCTCGGCCATGCTCAACGGCGACTCGGCCCCCGGCTTCTCGTCGGGCGACGCCATCACGGCCATCGAAAAGGTGGCCGCCAAGGAGCTGCCGCGCGGCTACGCCTACGAGTGGAGCGGCATGACGCGCGAGCAAATCCTGAGCGGCGACCAGGCCCTGTACGTGTTCGGCGTGGTGCTCATTTTCGTGTATCTGCTACTGGCCGCGCAGTACGAAAGCCTTCTGCTGCCGCTGCCCGTGCTGCTGAGCCTGCCCACCGGCATCTTCGGCGCCTTCCTCAGCCTCAAGCTGCTGGGCCTCGAAAACAACATCTACGCCCAGGTGGCGCTGGTGATGCTGGTGGGTTTGCTGGGCAAGAACGCCATCCTCATCATCGAGTTTGCCGAGCAGCGGCGCCGGGCCGGGGCCAGCGTGCTGGCGGCCGCCGTGGAAGGCGCCGGTTCGCGCCTGCGCCCCATCCTGATGACTTCCTTCGCCTTCATCGCCGGCCTGATTCCGCTGGTGGTGGCCAGCGGCGCCGGCGCCCTGGGCAACCGCTCCATCGGCACGGCCGCGGCCGGCGGCATGCTCATCGGCACGCTGTTCGGCATGGTGCTCATTCCCGGGCTGTACGTGCTGTTTGCCTCGTTTGAAAAGGTGAAGAATCTGAAAGAGAACGAGCCGGCGGAGGAAGTGCGAGAGTTGGTGGCGCATTAATGCCTCCCCCCCGGCCCCTCTCCCGCGGAGAGGGGAGCCTGACGATTTGCAGCGCGGACTTTCAGTCCGCGAATTGACCAATATCACCCACTCGCGGACTGAAAGTCCGCGCTACACCCCGCGCCGCCGTGGCTCCCCCTCTCCGCGGGAGAGGTGGCTAGGGGGTGAGGCGACACGACAGAACGAATAATATGCGCCTACTCCCTGCCCTTCTCTCCGTCCTGCTCCTCGCCGCCGGCTGCCGCGTGGCCGCCCCCGACGCCCCCACCGGCGCGCCGGCCGTGCCCGCCGCCTTCACCCAGCCCACGGCCGACACCACCAGCGCCGGTCGCCAGCCCTGGCGGCAGTTCTTCCAGGACCCCGCCCTCACGGCCCTCATCGACACCGCCCTGCGCCAGAATCTGGACTTGCAGGTGGCCTTGCAGCGCGTGGAAACGGCCCGCGCCAATTACCTAGCCCGGCGCGGCGCGCTATTGCCCACCGTGGCCGCTGCCGCCTCGGCCGGCGCCGACCGGTACGGGCGCTACACCTTGAACGGCGTGGGTAATTTCGACACCAACCTCTCGCCCAACATCGACGGGCAGCAGCGCATCCCGGGCCCGCTGACGCCAGATTTTTTCGTGGGCCTGCGCAGCTCCTGGGAGGTTGACATCTGGGGTAAGCTGAAGCAGCGCCGCCAGGCCGCTTACCTGCGCGTGCTGGCCTCGGAGCAGGGCCGCCACTTGGTGACCACCAACGTGGTGGCCGAGGTGGCCCGCCTCTACTACGAGCTGCTGACCGCCGACAACCAGCTGGCCGTGCTTGACCGCAACATCAGCCTGCAACGCGAGGCCCTGAAGCTGATGCGCATTCAGAAGCAGGCTGGGCGCGCCACTGAGCTGGCCGTGCAGCAATTTGCCGCCCAGGTAGCCCGCACCGAAAGCCTCGCCCACGAAGCCCGCCAGCGCGTGACCGAAGCCGAAACCAGCCTCAACCAGCTGCTGGGACGCTACCAGCAGCCCATCACCCGGGGCCGGCCGCTGCCCGGCCAGGTGCTGCCCGAGCGCCTGAGCGCCGGGGTGCCTGCCTCCGCCCTGCTACGCCGGCCTGATGTGCGCCAGGCCGAGTTGGAGCTGCAGGCCACCCGCGCCGACGTGGCCGCCGCCCGCGCCGCCTTCCTGCCCGCGCTCACCCTCACGCCCTACGTGGGCTTCAACTCCTACCGCACCGGCACGCTGTTCGACCCCACCTCGCTGGCCTACGGGGCGCTGGCCGGCCTCACCGGCCCGCTGCTCAACCGCGCCCAGTTCCGGGCCGATTTCCGCCTGGCCACGGCCGGTAGCTACGAGGCCTACTACCGCTACCAGCAGAGCCTGCAAACCGGCTTCCGGGAGGTGGTGAACGGACTGCAGGGGCTGGAAAACTACCGCGCCGCCTCGGCCGCCCGCCAGCAGGAAGTAGCGCTGCTCACCAAGGCCGTGACGACTTCCAACAAGCTCTTCGTGGCCGGCTATGCCACTTACCTCGAAGTGATTACCGCCCAGCGCAGCGTGCTGGAGGCCGAGCTGAGTCTGGCCGAGTCGCGCCAGCGGCAGCTGCTGCAAAGCGTGAGCCTGTACCGGGCCTTGGGGGGCGGCTGGCAGTAGTGCAAGCAGCAACTGTAGAATCTTGAGCTGCCGCCGAGTTGACAGCCAAGCCCGGCGCCGTGAGGTGTCGGGCTTTCCGGTTTATGGCCTGCGTGCTCAAGTTACTTCGCACCTGGCTGTAGGTGGCGCAATGAATGAAATACAGCTTGTTTTCAAGACTTTGTCAGCACGGACTAACCTCTACCGTTTGCTTTTTTTCGCAACCTTCCGATTGGCTTACCCGAAAGAGTAACCGGCTGGGCTGCATTGGCCGGGCTTTCAACGCGCACCTTTCCCTTAATTTAATTATGAGCCACCCCAACAGCCCCCGCATCAGCAACGATTCCGCTGCCGCCTCTGCCCTCGCCCATGCCGGCGACGAGCAGGCCCAATCTACCCAAGATGCTGCCAGCGGTGCCGGCGGCGCCGAATCGGCCGCCACTCCCACGGGTCCGGCCGCTCTGTTGACCCAGGCCAAAGGATGGGCGCAAGGCGTCAGCTTGCCTGATTCGTTGAAAGAAGTACCCGCGCCTCTCAAGCGCCTGGCCAGCCAGGCCGGCAACGGCTGGCGCCAGCTCACAACCACCCAAAAAGTAATTGGCGGGGCCCTACTGGCCGGTGCTGGCTGGCTCCTGGTGCGGCCCGGCAAAGCGGCCCGGCAGCAACGGGCTGCTAATCCGGTGGGGACCCTGCACGAGCTGTTGCTGTTCGTCAACGACCGGGTGCAGGGGTACCGGCGCGCCGCCCACGAAAGCCAGGACGCCGACCTGCGCAACTACTACGAGGACCTGGCGGGCCAGAGCAAGCAGTTTGCCATCCGTCTCAACGGCTACCTGCGCGTGCAGCAGAGCGAACCCGAAACCGGCACTACCCTCAAAGGCAAGCTCTACCGCGGCTGGATGGAAGCCAAAGCGGCCGTGACGGGCTACAGTGAAACCGCCGTGCTCGCCTCCAATGTCTTCGGCGAAGAATGGGCCCTGGCCGCCTACGAGGCTGCCTTGCGCGACCGGACCGTGACGGGCACCCTGCGCCGGGAGATAGAGCGCCAGTACGAGGCATCGCAGCAGACGCACCGGCGGCTGCAGCAGCTGCAAGCGCAGTATTAGTACCGAAGCGGCTTACCGCTTCTTTCACTTTTCACTCATGCGAGCGGGCCCCTGGGTCCGCTCGTTCTGTTAGTGCCCGTAGGGGCAGGCCTTGAGCGGTTGCTTCAACGGATATTCAAAAGCAGCCCGGCACCATTTGAATGCGGAGGCTTTTTGTTTACTTAAAAGCAGTTGTCATTAAAACACAATATTTATTACCTTACCCATGTTCTGGTCGCCTCAGCTATGAAATAACACTATCGTCTTTTTCTTTCCATGAACACGAGAACCATTTTGTGGGGCGGCCTGCTCGCGCTGGCCCGCCCGATTGCGGGGCACGCCCAAGAAACCAGCTCAGCTCCGGTACCGCGCTGGTTTGTGGGCTTGGGCGGCGCCTGGGGCACCTACCAAGAGCCAGCGTACCAGACCCAGTTTGAGCGGTATGGCCTGACGGCAACTGTGGGGCGGTATCTGACGCCCCGGCTGGCGGTGCAAACGGGCCTGGTGTTTTACCAAAAAACGGAGACGGTGGGCTATATTCCGGGCAGCCCGAGGTTTAATTCAATAGTAACGAACTTCGAGCGCCGACGTGCCTATACTGTACCGGTGCTGCTGCGCTACGGCCTAAACCCCAACCCTGCCACGGGTTGGCATGTTGATGCCCTGGCCGGCGGCACGTGGTTGCTTACCCAGCGGCACGCCATGCAGGAAGTATGGGTTGCCACCGCGGCGGGCACATTCCTCAATCAGTACGATTACACCGAAACGCGCACCGGCGCCAACCTATCGGCCGGACTGGGACTACACCGCGCCTTGGGCCGGCACTTAGAGCTGACACTGGACGGGCTGGCTCACTTATCGCTGACGCCGCGCAAGCCCTTGTCGGAAAGCACCACCCCCTTCGCTTATTACCCATTTTTTTCCCCGGTGCCGCCGGTAGAACAGCGCCTCACCGGCACCGTGCTGCTGGGTGTGCGCTACCGCTTCGGCCCGGCGGGCAGCGCCTTGCCACTACTGGCGGCCCCGGCAGGAGCGCCGGTGGGCGCCCGTTGGTTTGCAGGGCTGGGCGCGGGCCTGGGACGCTACCAGTTGCAGCGCGACGAGTCGGCGCGGCGCGTGCTGTCGCCCGTGCCCAGCGTGGGTGTGCAGCTGAATTCGCGGTGGGCGCTGCAAGCCAGCGTGGCCTACGGCCAGGACCGGAGCCAAAGCACCTACGGATACAGCCGAACGTTTCCTTCGGGCCAGCGGAGCACTGCTTTCGACCAGCGCGACACCCAACTGCGCACCCTGGCCCTGCCCGTGCTGGCGCGCTACGCCCTGCTGCCCAACCCCGCGCAGCCCTGGCAAGTGGAGTTGCTGGCCGGCGGCACAGCTGTATGGTCGTCGTTTGCGCGCAGCACCACCACCACCGATGCCACCGGAACGGTGTACCCCGAACTGGCGACGGAAGAATCCCGCGCGGCCACCAACCTGTTGCCCACGGTGGGCGCGGGCGGGCACTACGCCTGGAACCCGCGGTGGGCGGCCACGGCCGACGTCCTGTTCACCCGTTCACTGGAGCCGGCCCCGGGCCTGTTTGCGAGCCGCATGTGGGGCACCACCGCTACTGTGGGCGTGCGCTATGCCCTGAGCCGCCTGCCGTGAGGGCCGGGCCGGAGCACCGGGCGGTGTTCGTTCATTTCAGGCAGGCTGTATCTTCGCCCTCATGCCCGCTGCCCCTCCCGAAATATCGCCGCTGACCCTGCTGCGTGAGCATTGGGGGCACGCGGCCTTCCGGCCGGGACAGGAGGACATCATCAATTCAGTCCTGAATGGCCACGACACGCTGGCCCTGCTGCCCACCGGCGGCGGCAAAAGCATTTGCTTCCAGGTGCCGGCGCTGGCCCGGCCGGGCATCTGCATCGTGGTGTCGCCGCTCATTGCCCTGATGAAAGACCAGGTGGACAACCTGCGCAAGCGCGGGCTCAAAGCCGAGGCCATTTACGCGGGCATGAGCCACCAGGAAATCGACCACGCGCTGGACAATTGTGTGTATGGCCGCCACGTGAAGTTCCTGTACGTGTCGCCTGAACGGTTGCTGACGGAGCTGTTTCGGGTGCGGGTAGCGAAGATGCACGTGGGCCTGCTGGCCGTGGACGAGGCACACTGCCTCTCGCAATGGGGCTACGATTTCCGGCCGCCCTACCTGCGCATTGCCGAGCTGCGCGAGCTACTGCCGCCGGAGGTACCGGTCATCGCCCTCACGGCCACGGCCACGGCCCAGGTGCAGGCCGATATTGTGGAGAAGCTGAAGTTTCGGGCGGGCGCAGGGGTGTTTCGGCAGAGCTTTGCCCGGCCCAAGCTCTCGTATTCGGTGCTGCAGACGGAGGACAAGCTGCGCCGCCTGCTGGAGGTGGTGCGCGGCGTGGGGCCGGGCAAAACCGGCATTGTGTACGCCCGCACCCGCCGCCAAACGGAGGACACGGCCGCTTTCTTGCAGCAGCACCGGTTTCCGGCGGCGGCCTATCACGCGGGTTTGCCTTCTGAGAAGCGCACCAAGGTGCAGCAGGACTGGATTCAGGACAAGATTCGCCTCATCGTGGCCACCAACGCCTTCGGCATGGGCATCGACAAGCCCGACGTGCGCCTCGTGGTGCACCTCGACGCCCCCGACACCCTGGAAGCTTACTACCAAGAAGCTGGCCGCGCCGGGCGCGACAACCTGTTTGCCTTCGCCGTGCTGCTGGCCGGGCCGAATGATGCCGACGAGCTGCGCCGCCGCACTAACCAGTCGTTTCCGCCCCTCGACACGGTGAAGCGTGTGTATCAGGCATTGGCCAACTACTCGCGCACGGCGGTGGGCGGCGGCGAGCTGGCGGCGTTTGAGTTTGACATGCAGCAGTTTGCCGAAACCTACCGCATCAAGGCCGTGGACGCGCACAACTCGCTCAAAATTCTGCAGCGCGAAGGCTTCGTGCAACTGAACGAGGCCGTGAACCAGCCGGCGCGGGTGCACCTCATCCTCAGCCACCAGGATTTGTACGCCTTCCAGGTGGCCAACGCCCAGCACGACCAGCTCATTAAAGCCCTGTTGCGGCTGCACGGCGGCGAGCTGTTTGCCGATTTCCAGACCATTTCGGAGAATGCGCTGGCCACCCACCTGCGCCGCAGCGTGGTGGAGGTGCGCCAGCAGCTGCGTTACCTCCACACGGCCGGCATTCTGCACTACCAGCCCAAGCAGGAGTCGCCGCAGGCCATGTTCACCACGCCGCGCTTCGACGCCCCCAAGCTGCCCCTCGACCAGGTGAAGATGACGGCCGCCCGCGACCTGGCCCGCGCCAAAACCCACGCCGTGGCCCAGTACCTGAGCGGCACGCGCTGCCGCCAAGTGCTGCTGCTCACGTATTTCGATGAGGCCGACCCGGACCGCTGCAAAATTTGCGACATCTGCCTGGCCGAGAAAAAAGCTGCCCAAACCGCGCCGGTGCCTTCGCTGCGCGAGCCCGTGCTGGCGCACCTGCGGCAGGGGCCGCTGGCGCCGCGCGAGCTGCTGGCCGCATTTGCTCCCAAGGACGCGGCAGCCGTTACGGCGGCGGTGCGCGAAATGGTGGACCGCGGCGAGCTGGCGTATGCGGCCGATGGGCGGCTGGTGGTGCCCACGGGAAACGGCTAAATTTGCCGGCCCACCACTCCGGCAATTCTGATGGCTTTCATTCAATGGCTGGCCGCGCTGCCCCTCGCGCTGGGCTTGTTGCGAGCCGACGACAGCCCGGCCCCCGCCACCCCCGGCCGCATCGAGCACCTGGCCGATTTCCCTTCCCAATTCGTGCAAGCCCGCCACGTGGACGTGTGGCTGCCGGCGGGCTACCCGCAGCCGGGCACGCGCTACGCCGTGGTGTACATGCAGGACGGCCAGAACCTGTTCGACCCCAAGAATGCTTACGGCGGCGTGGCCTGGGAGGTGGATAGCACGGTGGCCGCGCTGGGCCCCAAGCTGCGGCCGTGCATCGTGGTGGGCATCTGGAACACGGCGCGGCGCTTTCCGGAGTACACCCCGGCCGGGCCGTATGCGGCGCTGCCGCCGGCCACGCGTGCCCGGTTGGAACAGGCCCAGCCCATCCGGCCCCTGTCTGATGAGTATCTGAAATTCCTGGTGCAGGAGCTGAAGCCCTACGTGGACCAGCATTTCCAGACCTCGCCCAAGCGCGCCGACACCTTCGTGGCCGGCTCCAGCATGGGCGGGTTGATTTCGCTGTACGCCGCCCTGGAATACCCGAAAGTATTCGGCGGCGCGGCCTGCTTCTCCACGCACTGGCCGCTGAGCCTGCAGGAAAACACGCCGGCTTTCACCACGGCCATGGTGCAGTATTTGGGCCAGAAACTGCCGCGCCGCCACCAGCCCCGGCTCTATTTCGACCACGGCTCGGCCACGCTCGATGCCTGGTATGCCCCGCACCAGGCACGCATCGACAGCGTGCTGCGCGCCCACCACTACAACGCCGCGCACTGGCGCACGCGCAGCTTCCCCGGCGCGGCGCACAACGAGGCCGCTTGGAAAAAGCGCGTGCCGCTGGCACTGGAGTTTCTGCTGGGACCTTGATTTGGACTTTCTGCGCCGGGAAAGCTGCGCGCTTACTGGCTGCCTTGCTCTGCCTCTTGGGTAGCCAGTATTTCGGCAGCCCAGGGCAGCTGTCCGGTCCGGACCCAGTTGCGGTAAACGGTTTCGGTTTTATAGAGCCGCGCCGGCAGGGCCCTGGCCGCGAGAGAATCGGCAAAGTCCTGGCGCATGCCCAGCCGCACCACCCGCTGCTGCCGCGTGTCGAGGAACCCGTAGGTGCCGGGGTAGCCAAAGAAGAGGATGTAGCCCTTCACGTAGTTCACGGAATCGGCCGTGAAAGGGTCTGGGAATCCGGCCGGCTGGAAATTCCAGCCCTCGCAGCAATACGCGGTGATGAGTTCGTGGGGCTCGACGAGGGGCAGCCGCCACACGTCCGATTCCTTCATGGGTTCCTGATAAAAGGAAGGTTTTTCTTCGGCCGTCCTTCCCTTGACAAGGAAGTAAAGCGGCAGAACCAGCACCACGGGCAGGAGCAGAACCAAAGCCTTGGCAAACTTTGCCCAACGAGTAGTGGCCATGAGGAGTAGGTCGGAGCGTTAGGATTTTGGCTGAACGCGCCGAGCGCGCGTTTGAGCCATTTGAGCCAACGGATTGACTGGCTAAAAGCAACGACTTACTTCGAGCGCGTGAGTGCCCAAAACGAGTCCATGCTTCGCCCCGAAAGCTTGGTGTACGGACAGTACTCCACGCCCTCATATACCAAGCGCCGCCCGCTCCAAGAAATGGTATCCGTACGCACTCTGCTCATATTATCCGCAGGCATGAGTTTAAAGGTGCGGTACACCGTTTTCGAGATGACTACCACTCGGCTTGGCCCGACGTAGTAGCGACCGGAATCGACCCGAACGCTTGGTTCGGTGGCGACAATAATTGTATCGTTTTCGCCGCGCGAGTGATACGAGGAAACCCGCAGAAAATTACCGTGGCTCCGAAAGCAGAGCAAGGGAAAGTCGGCATACTGGATTCCCTTCAATTCCGCATCGTGGGGAAAGGGGCGCACCCACGCAATGGTGCGCGGCGCCCAGATGGTGTTGGCCAGCGCCGGCTTCGGTTGCTCCACGGGTGGTGCGTGGCTACAACTGACGACGCCAACGGAAAGCGCGACTAGAAAGAATCGTTTGGCAAGCATAATCGGCGCTTTAGTGTTCTCGCAAACGGCGCTTTCACCCGAAAAAGCCGGTCATATCCCGAATACTCAAGGCATGACCGGCTTTTCTCTTGGAGGCCCGGCTTACTTGCCCTCCGCCGCGTAGGCCTGGTAGCCGCCGAGCAGGTTGCGCACGTTGGTGAAGCCCTGCTGGGTGAGGAAAGCTTTGGCCTGGCCCGAGCGGGCGCCGCTTTTGCAGTGCACGATAATTTCCTGGTTTTTCCACTCGTCGAGGTCGTCGAGCTTGTCGGGCAGGGTGCCGAGGGGGATGTTCTGGGTGCCGTCCATGCGGGCTTCGTCGTGCTCCCAGGGCTCGCGCACGTCGATGATGGTGAGGTTTTCGCCAGCTTGCTGGCGCTGGCGGAGTTCGGTGGGGGTGATGTCGGCCATGGGTTTGGAGACTTGGGGTCTTGGGGCTTGGGGACTTGATGGGGCGAAAGTAAGCCGAACGTTTCTTGATTTCGTAACGGGCACACCGCCGCGGGCATGCAGCCGAATGGTTACCTTTGATGCCCTGTTTCTTATTCTCATTCTCACCCCCGTTTCTCATTCCCACCCAAGTTCCCAAGTTTCTAAGACCCCAAGTCCCCTTTTCCCATGAAACACCTTTTCACTTCGTGCCTGCTGGTGCTCGGGCTGGTTCCGGCCGCGCTGCAGGCCCAAACGGCGCCGGCCATGCCCCCGGCCGCGCCCACCAACCTGAGCGGCGTGGCCCTGCGCGACTGGTACCGCACCAACTGGTACGACGGCAAGCGCGTGGAGCTGAGCTACGCCACGGCCCGCGGCAAAATGTATAACTACGCCGACAACTACAACAATCTGGTGACTTGCGTGTACTCGGGCTACCAGGAAACCGTGCCCTACAGCACCACCAATACCAGCACCACCGTGGTGAGCCGCATCAACTGCGAGCACACCGTACCGCAGTCATGGTTCAACCAGACGGTGCGCATGCGCTCCGACATGCACCACCTCTACCCCACCTACGACACCTGGAACAACCTGCGCGGCTCGGACCCCTACGCCGAAATCCCCGACGCCACCACCCAGACCTGGATGCGCCTGCTGGTGAGCCAGAACACCATTCCGACCGCCAACCTGGCCGAGTGGAGCGAGGACACCAACACCCAGTTTGAGCCCCGCGAAGACCACAAGGGCAACGTGGCCCGCTCCGTGTTCTATTTCTACACGATGCACGCCAATCAGCCCGACCTGATTGCGACCGGCCACAACAGCATCAGCTCGATAGCCGACATTAACACCCTCTACGCCTGGCACCTGGCCGACCCGGTCGACGCCCACGAGATTGAGCGCAACCGCCGCGTGGCCATCAGCCAGGGCAACTACAACCCCTACATCGAGCACCCCGAAACCGTGGCCACCGCCTGGGGCCTGACGCCGCCCGGCCCGGTGTTCAGCTTCGCCACGGCCGCCGGCACCATCGCCGAAGGCAACGCCGGCACCAGCACCTACACCTTCACCCTGAACCTGGCGCCCGCCGCCACCGCGGCCACCACCGTGCAGGTGAACCTGGACGCTACCAACTCGACCGCCACCAACGGCACCGACTTCGCTTTCACTTCGCCCGCTACCGTGACCTTCCCGGCCGGCAGCACCTCCCAAACGGTGACCCTGACCGTGACCGGCGACACCCAGCCCGAGGCCGACGAAACCGTGGTGCTCACCCTCACCAACCCCAGCACCGGCAACAGCGTGGGCTCGCCCGGCACCCACACGCTCACCATCACCAACGACGACGGCCCCGCGCCCACCATCAGCTTTGCGGCGGCCACGGGCAGCATTACCGAAGGCAACGCCGGTACCAGCACCTACACCGCCACCGTGACGGCCAGCGGCACACTGCCCACGGGCACCTTCACCGTGCCGGTGAGCGTGGACGCGGCCAACAGCACCGCCACCTCGCCGTCGGACTACACCCTTAATACCACCAGCCTCACGTTCAGCGCCACGGCCCTCACCCAAACCATTACGGTGACCGTGAACGGCGACGCCACCTACGAGCCCAACGAAACCGTGCGCCTGCGCCTGGGCACGCCCTCCAATGCCACCATCATTGTGGGCCAGCCCAGCACGCACACGCTCACCATTCTCAACGACGACGCGGCCCCGGCCGGCGCGCCCTGCACCAAGCCCTACTTCTCGCAGTACGTGGAGTCGAACGTGGGCAACACCAAGGTGCTGGAGATTTATAACCCCACGCTGAGCCCCATGTCGCTGGCCGGCAAAAGCGTGGTGCTCTACGCCAACGGCGCCACCACCCCCACCACCACCCAGGCCCTGACCGGTACCATCGCCCCCGGCGACGTGTACGTGATTGCCAATACCGGCGTGACCGATGCCGGCGTGGCCGCCCAAACCGACCTGCAAAGCGGCGTGGCCTTCTTCAACGGCGACGACGCCATTGCCTTGTTCGACGGCACCGACACCCTAGACGTCATCGGCGTCATCGGCCAGCGCCCCACCGAGTGGACCGTGCCCAACGGCTCGACCCTGAACAACACCCTCGTGCGTCAGCCCACCGTCAGCCAGGGCGGCCGCTGGAACGGCCCCAACGGCAGCGCCACCTGGAGCGCCGGCGGCGTCGACAACTACGCCGGTGTGGGCTCCTACGCCAGCACCGCCTGCTTCATTCCTACGGCCAGCCGCGCCGCTTCGGTGGTGCGCTACGGCCTCGAAGTGTACCCCAACCCCGCTTCCGAAACCGCGACGGTGCGCTTGCTGGGTCAGTCATCGGCCCACCCGGCCTCCATCGAAGTGCTTGACGTGATGGGCCGTTCCGTGCGCTGGCGCACGGCCCAGCTTGGCGCGGCCAGCGAAGTGCCGCTGGACCTGCGCGGCCTGACCGCCGGCGTCTACGTCGTGCGCGTGCTCTGCGAAACGGTGACCTACACCGGCCGCGTGGTGGTGCGCTAAGGCCTCCTCATGTATGTAAAAAGCCCCTGACCTTCCGGTCAGGGGCTTTTTTTGTGCTTGCGCTCAGCCAGGAAGCCCAGAATGTATTCCGGGCAGACCGCGGCTTCGCTGAGTGCCTACCGGACGGTTTATGGCGGGCTTTATGCCAGAATATCGGCGTAATCGGCGTGGTGGCGCTTCACGAAGCCGGCCATGAACTTGCAGGTGGTTTTTACTTTCAGGTGTTCCTGGCGGGCGAAATCCAGGCCGGCGCGGGCCAGCTCTTCGGCCACGCCCTGGCCGCGCAGGCCTTCGTCGACGAAGGTGTGGGTGAAGTCGATGACGCCGTCTTCGGGGCGGGCGTAGGCGAGCTCGGCGGTGAAGCCGTCGCGGGTGGTGGTGAATTCCTGGTCGGCGGCGTGGTGCGTAATGGCCATGTAAGCAGCGGGTGAGGGGTGGAAATAGCGGCCCTTGGGCCGGAAAGTGAACGGCAGCGGCTGGTTTGCGTACAGCAGGGAAAGACGGGCCCGGCCCGTTTGGTTTTATTCTTACCCTTCTTCTTTCCCATGGATACGCAAAACCCTCCCCTGCCGCCGGAAAACGACTTTCGCCCCGAAGACCAGCAGGACCGCGCCGCCGCCGCCCGCCCCAACCCGAACGACCCGGCCGTGAACGCGGCCAGCCCCAACTACGGCGAGTTTGGCGGTGTGCCTGCCTCCGGGCCCATGGCCGCTACATACGATGCTCCCGCCAACACCACGGCCCCCGGCCGCAGCGGCGCCAACGACAACCCTGACGAGTTCAGCGAGTTCCGCGACCGGGAGAAGGACGCTGAAAATGCGCCCACTCGCCCCGAAGACCAGCCCGGCCACGTGGAGCAGAACCAAGCCCCCGACCTCGTGCGGGCCACCCAGGGCGAGGAAGATGACATTCAGCGCAAGGCCTGGGCCATCGATGACCCGCGCTACGCCGGCGGCGGCACCCACAACACCCGCGAAGAGCCCGCCGACGCCAAGTACCCGGCCAACGACGACGAGTAGGTCCTGGCTTTCACTTTAGTAAATCACCCCATGTCGCCCGACAACCCCAACACCTTCAACGAAGAGGACAACGCCGAAGACGGCGCCTCGACGCCCATGCTCAACGCCGAAACCTACGGCCAGCAGCTCGACGATAACAACGCCTCCGGCCAGGAAAAGGCCGACGAGATGGATGACTCGCTGCGCTCCGACACGCAGGAGATGAACCAGACTGGCCCCGCCCCGGCGTCTGACGAAAACCTGCCCCGCGAGCTCACCAACCCCAGCGACCGGGCCTTCACCCTGCCCGAAGAGCAAGGGCCTAACTAAGCCGGCACGGTTCCCGACCCTTCCAACAAGGCCTCCATCGTGCGATGGAGGCCTTGTTGCGTTTACGGGCGTCGCAACCGGCTTTGGGAGCCCTGCCGAAAGAACAGCCTGACTGAAAAGGACTCCAGGCCTTAAATAACCAATGCCGCCGGCAACAATCTAATTATTCCAATAATTAGTTAAGCATTTACTATATTACAATACTAAAATTTATTAATATTAATGGCGCCGGATAGAAGCCTCAACATTATGTCTTACACCAAATGGCAAGCCTTCAAGCCCTTACCCGCACTGCAACACCTGGTAGAATACTACTGGGTGTTTGAGGCGGGGAGTGATGGGGAGGTAACGCGGCCCCAGATTGTGCTGCCCTCGCCCACCCCGGCGCTTTTTTTTGGCTATACTACCGCCGAGGCTTTCCCGGGCCAGGAGGCGTTGCTGGGCGGCACGGACGAAGCCTGGCTGTGCCGCCCGGTTTGCTACCAACGGCTGGAGCTGCAGTGTGCGCCGGGCACGGGGCTGCTGGGCATCACGTTTCTTCCCACGGGCTTTTACCAGCTGTTTGGCCTCTCGATGGCGCAGGCTTACGCCGCCGGCCCGGCGCTGGCGGGCCGGGCCGGCGCCTTTGTGCGGGCGCTGGCCGCGGCGCTGGCGGGCGCCCCCACCGACACGGCCCGCGCCGGGGCCGCCGAAGCACTGCTGCTGGCCGAAACAGGCCCGGGCGAATGGCCCACAGCCCTGGAAACCCTGGCCGCCGGCGTGTTGCAGCGCCACGGCCAGGTGAGCGTAGATGCGCTGGCCACGGAAGCGCACCTGTGCCGGCGCCAGTTTGAGCGCCGGTTTCGGGAGGTGGTGGGGGTGGCGCCCAAGCTGTTTGCCGAAATCAGCCGCTTCCGCTACGTGGTGGAGCAGCTGAACGCCCAGCCGCTGGTGGACTGGCAGGATGTGACGCACGAATGCGGCTACTACGACCAGGCGCACCTAATCAGGGAGTTTCGCCGGTTTACGGGCGAGACACCGGCTTCCTTTCTGCAGCAGGGCCAGCACCTTGCGCCGGTGGCTTTTGAAGAAAGCGAATAGCTTGTTGTATGTGTGTGTTTGTGTATAAACACTTCGGATTCTTACCTGCCGTCAGTTAGCCGGCAGCACACGCTGCCCGCTATTTTTTGGGCCTTGTGCCGTTTTCAGCGGCGGCCCATCACCAGCGCCAGCCCAGTTGCGCGCCCACGTACCCGGCCCGGCCCGGCGCGGGCTGGAAGTAGCGCCCGCCAAAGGCATTGAGGTCGTTGCCGAGGCTGTAGCGGCGGTCGGTGGCGTTGTCGAGGCCGGCGTAGAGGTTGGTTTCGAGGTGGCCGGCCAGGGTGCGCCGCCAGCCGCCGCGCGCCCCGAACACCCAGTAGCCGGGCGCGGTTTCGGTGTTGGCATCGGTGAGCTCCACGCGGGCTTGGTGGCCGAGGTTGGGGCTGAGGTAGAAGCCGTGGGGTTCACTGAAATCGAGGCCGGCGCTGAGCGTGTGCGGCGCGGTGCCGGTGAGGCGGTTGCCGCGCAGGTCCTGCCCGCCGCTGGGGTAGCTGCCGAAGCGGAAGTCGTTGTAGGCGTAGCTGGCCCAGGCACGCAGGCCGCTGGGCTCGGCCGGCGCCGGGAAGCCCGCTTCGGGCTGCGATGGAGCCGACGCGGCCCGCCACAGCCAGCCGCTTAGGGCTGCTTCGAGGCCGCGCTGGTGGGTGCTGCCGGTGTTGCGAAACACCACCACGCCCTGGTCGGTGGTGCTGCTCACGATGGTTTGGCGCAGCTCCAAATCGAACACATTCAGTTCGTAGCGCAGCCGGTTGGCGAAAAGGCTGCCGCGCGTGCCCACCTCGTAGCTGGTGCCGCGCTCGGCCTGCAAGTCGCCGTTGAGTTGCCCATCGGACGTGCGAATTTCGTCGGTGGTGGGCGGGGCAAAGCCGGTGCTCACGCTCCCGTACACCGACAGCCCTACCCCAAATTCGCGCAGCAGCGCCACCCGCGGCGACACCACCGGTCGGAAATCGCGGCTGAATGTGTAGCTGGGCGCCGGGGCCGGCAGCGTGCTGCTCACCCGCGCAATGCCGTAGCGCAGGCGGTTGTAGCTGGCGGCCACCGTGAGCAGCAGCTGGGCCGGCAGCTCGTAATCGGCCTGCGCGAAGGCGAAGCCCGTGGTGGTGGTCAGCTCGTCGTCGTAGCGCAGGGTGCCGGGCGCGCCGGCCAGGTTTTGGTAGCTGCGCCCGTTGGCGAAGCCGGCTTGGCCCTCGCCGCCGCCTTGCAGGCGCAGCGTGCGCCCGCCCAGCGTGGTGCGGTAGCGCAGGGCCGTGCGGCCGCCCAGCCCCAGCCCGGTGTTGCGCTCGTAGTCGGTGATGGAGGCGGTGCGAATGGCCGTGCCGCTGCCATAAACCGTGGTTTCCAGTTCCAGCCTATCGGAGAAACGGTACTCGTGCGTGAGGCCCAGCAGGCCCGTGCGCGAGGCATAAAACGCCTGCTGCGCCACGGAGCCGGGCGCGGCGGGCGTGCCCGGCCGCGCCTGCCGCGGGTCGGCCGCCAGTTGGGCGCGGGTGAGGCCGCCCGGCAGCTGGTAGTCGATATCGGTGTAGAGCAGGTGGGCGGCCAGCGTGGTTTTGGGCGAAGCCACGGTGCGCACGTCCAGGGCAAAAACGTCGCGCCGCAGGGCGCTTTGCTCGCGGTAGCCGGCCAACTCCTGGTGGGCGTACTGGGCGCGCACGCTGCTGGTGGCGCTGCTTGTTTCGGCCGTGAGGGTGCTGCGGTGCAGGC
Source organism: Hymenobacter convexus (assembly GCF_030580955.1). Classification (GTDB taxonomy): domain Bacteria; phylum Bacteroidota; class Bacteroidia; order Cytophagales; family Hymenobacteraceae; genus Hymenobacter. The sequence goes on from NZ_JAUQON010000003.1 coordinate 231,700, forward strand.
CGTAGCTGCCCACCGTGGCACCCGCGGCCACCCGGCTGCCCGCCACTACTTCGGGCGTGCCAAACAGGGCCACGCCGCCCGTGCCGGCGCCGTACACGCTGCCGGCCGGGCCTTTCAGCACTTCCAAACGCCCGATGATGGCGGGGTCGAGCAGGTTGAGCGGCGTGCTGCCGCCGGCCTCGGTGAATGGAATGCCGTTGTAGTACACCTTCACGTTGCGCACCCCGAACGGCGAGCGCAGCGTGCTGCCCCGGATGCTGAGCCGGTAGCTGGCTGTGGCCCGCTCCTCCAGCCGCACGCCGGGCAGCGTGTTCACGGCCTGAGTGAGGGCGGCGGGGTTAAACTGCTGAATGGTGCGGGCGTCGAGCACGCCCACGGCGGCGGCCGTGCGGCGCAGCGGCAGGCGCTGGCCGTAGCCCGTCACGGTGGCTTCGGGCAGGGCCACGGCGCGGGCGGTATCGGGGGCGGCGGGCGTTTGGGCGCAGAGCGGGGCGGTGGCAAGCCCGGCAGCCAGCAACGCCAGCAAAGAAAATCGAAACATGAACGGCGGCTAGTGCAGGCTTGTGCCAACGGCGAAGGGGGGCGGAATGTTAGATTCGGCGGCCGAGGCGCGCCGGGCGATGCAAGCCCGATTTCGACGCTTTGGGCGCAGCTTCGCCACCATATTTTCAAAAGCCGTGTGCAAAATGGCGGCTGCCCGCATCAATCCGACAACCTTACCGCTCCACTTTTCATGTTGAAAGCCCTACTGCTGACCTGCGTACTTCTGCTCAATTTGTCCAGCGTATGGGCCTGCTCCTGCGTTTCCGAAAATATTCCGGAGAAACAGAAAATTGCGAAAGCCCACGCGCAGGCCGGCCTCGTTTTCACGGGCCGCCTGGAGTCGGTAGCGCTGGTGGAAAAGGTGGACACGCTGCATCTGCGGTCGCGCACCGGCGCCGATACGGTGGTGACCCTGCGGCAGCAGTTTCGCCAGTACACGTTTGCTATGACGCGGCAACTGAAAGGCTCGCCCGCCGGCGCCACCGTGGTGGTGCAGACCGACGGACCGGGTTCTTCCTGCGGCGTTTCGTATCGGGTCGGGGCTGATTTCGTGGTGTTTGCTTACGCCATCGACACGGCCTACAGCCCGCGCGGCACAGTACGGCCGGTGACGCCCTACTTCATCACCGGCCTGTGCACCCGCACCAAAGAGCTGCGCTACACCAAAGCCGCCGAGCTGCGCCAGCTCCGGCGGCTGGCCCGCCAGGGCTGAGGCGCGGGCCCGGCCGGCGCACGGCACCACTCAGCGGGGCCCTTACCTTCGCCCAGTGAAATATTTACTGCCGCTGCTTCTGCTGTTGCCGCTGGGTGCCCGGGCCCAGGGGCCAGTCAACCGAATTGACGATTTCAACCGCATCGGCTGGTACGTGTACGAGGGCGACCACCGGCTGGGCCCCCACCTCACCGTTCATACCGAGTACCAGGCCCGGCGCACGGGCTTCATCACGGGCTGGCAGCAGTCGCTGCTACGGGCCGGCGTGGGCTACCAGCTGCTGCCGCGCCTGAAGCTGGGCGGCGGCTACACGTTTTTCAAAACCCATCCCTACGGCGCCCACCCCACGGCCGACCAGGGCACCTTTCCCGAAAAGCGCTTCTACGAAGATGTAACGCTGACCGACTCCCTCGGCCGGGTGGCCCTCACGCACCGCCTGCGCCTGGAGCAGCGCTGGATTGGCGTGCCCGGCGCCAGTGGCCCCCTCGGCAACGACGCTGTGTGGCAGCGCCAGAACCGCATCCGCTACCAGCTGGCCGGCGAAATGCCGCTGCAAGGCCCCACGCTCGACGACCACGAGTGGTATTTCACGGCCTTCGATGAGCTGTTTCTCAACTTCGGCCGGGAAATCACCGGCAACGTGTTCAACCAAAACCGCGTGGCCGCCGGCCTGGGCTACCAGTTCAGCGAGGGTTTCCGCGTCGAACTGCAATTCCTCAACCAGATAACCCAGCACTACGACCCCGACCCGGCCACCCGCTTTCCGGTGTTCGAGTTCAACAACGGCTTCCGGCTGGGCGTGACGTACAACCTGACGCTGATAGAATAAACGGGCGGTGCCGGGCGTTTTGTAGCGCGGACTTTGTAGTCCGCGTGCCCGCGCCGATTCAACGGTTGTCGTTCTGCCATGCGAGCTACAGAGTTCGCGCTACCCCCTGCCTATGCACCTCCACCTGCCGCGCCGCTACCGCCGCCCGCTGCTGTTGCCGCCGGGCCTGCTGGCGCTGGCGGGGCTGCTGTGGCTGGGCAGCGTGGCCGTGGGCTCGTGGCGGGAGAAGCTGACGCGACGAAGCGTGCTGCAGTTGACGATGCCACCTAAACCAGATTCAGACACCATTTATCACACGCTCTATTCGAGCGAGAGAAGGATTCCGTTCCTTTATTCCCAGCTATTTACCTTGTACAAGTGGCAGGATATTGCATTTGATGGGACGGCTGCCCACGACTCAACTGCATTGGCTGGCATTTCGAAAACCATTGAGTCAATGCGCGCCGATACGGTTCCGAACTGCGGCATTCGGGTTGCAATCACGCCCCACACCAGATACAAATCGTTCGTGCGGCTGCTTGACCTGATGGCTATCAACAATCAGAAGAAGTATCTCTTCGATATGCATCATGGTCCTTTCGCCCTGTATGTGCTTGTAGATGAATATACGCCGCAACCGCCGTCGCTTGACCCACCTTTGATTTGTGGTGGTTCCTACTTTTTACCGATGCCGTTGCCTCCGACACCAGAGTCCAGCCCCTGGGAATTATTCATTCTACCCGCTGAATGGCGTTTGCCTTTGTGGCTGATTGCCCTGATGACTGTGTTGGCCGGCTGGCGAATCTTTGGCGCGTGGCGCACGGCGTAAACGCTGTTATTTTGAGGCTGCATCCCATCCGCCTCCTCCCATGCCCGCCCTCTCCCCCGACCTGCGCCGCGCCCTCTTCGCCCTGCCCGAACGCGAGAAAGACCAGCTCCTGGCCCGCCTCGTGGCCCAGGATGCGGTGCTGACGGAGCAGCTGGCCTACCGCCTGCTCGAAGGCCCCGAGGCGCTGGCAAACCGCCGCGCCGCGCTGCGCACCCTGGTCGACGACCCCGTGCGCGGCTTCCACCCCACCCCCAACGACCTGCTCGTCATCCTGCGCCAGCTGCAGGCCCGGCTGGCCTACCACGCCAAGATTACCGACGACGCCTTTGGCGAGGTGGAGTTGAGCTGGCGCCTGCTGGCCAACGTGTTCCGGCATCAGGCCGAGGCCACGGCCCGCCTGCACGGCCCCACCCAACCCCTGCTCCAGCACCTGGCCAAGCGCACCCACGAGGCCCTGAAGCAAACCGCCAGGCTGCACGAAGACTACCACTTAGAGCTAGCCGAAACGGCCAACGCCGTGCTGGCCGCCCTGTGGCAATCCGGCGCGGCGCCACTGGCCCGGGAGCTGGGCCTGCCCCGCACGCTGGTGCGGTAGCTTTTTTGGCAATAATGGCCCCGGCGTGGCATCTTTTCCGGCGCAATCGCAGTACAAAGCCCAGGTTCCTTTGTCCTGATTTGCTCCGCTATGTCCACGCCCACCCACCCGCGCGCGCCCCAGCTGTCTGAGGCCGATTTGCGCCAAGCCCTCGACGAGCTCGACGCCAAAATCCAGACCCTGCGCAACCGCGCCCACGCCACGGCTGCCGGCTCGGCCAGCACCCACCAGCAGCACGCCGACGCGCTTGAAACCAAGCGCGCCCAGTTGGCCGCGCAGCTCGGCCAGCACGAAGCCGGCGGGGCCGACTCCGGCCTGCTCCACACCATCCGGCGCGGCATCGAGTCGTTGCGCGATGATGTGCGCGGCTTGCTGTAGGAGCTGGGCGCTTCGCTTTTATCCATCAGGTTTTTCTTTTCACGCTGCTTTCCCTTGCTTTTGCCATGAAACAGTTCTTCCTCTTCCTGCTCCTGACCTGCTTCGCAGCGGGCACCCTTCAGGCCCAAAACCGGCCCAAAATCAAAGCCAAGCGCGCGTTTGCGCATCCTTCCGAATCGAGCAAAGGCAAATCCAGCAAGGCCCAGTTCCGGCACGAAACCATCCGGCCGGTCATCGACCTCAAGCCGCATAGCCTGGAGCGCTCCAAAACGGTGAAGGCCCCGCGGCCCTACAAATACAGCAACGGCAACAAGCTCAAGCGCGCCCGCTAAGCCCGCGGCAAGCTGCCGTTGGCTCGCTCCAAGGTTCGATAAAACGGTCATGCCGAGCGGAGCCGAAGCATCTCTACTGTGCAACTAATCGATTTTAGTAGTGCAGTAGAGACGCTTCAGCTCCGCTCAGCATGGCCGTTTTACTTTGTTTCGATATCGGCATTACCTGTGCGTATTCCGGGTTGTTTGGGCGAAAACATTTCCTGAATCAAAAGGCCAAACCCGCTCCGAATTCGTAAAAGAGTATATTTACTAGCCGCTTGTTCCTTTATCCTTCTGCCTGATGACAAACGCCTTACGCTTATTTATTTTTCTGTTTTTGGTTGGACTGGGCGGGACGTTCACGGCCGCGGCCACGCCGCCCACCATCCCCGGCCGGCTGGTGCTGAAGCTGCGGCCGGGCAAAACGCCAGCCGCGCTCGATGCGGTGTTGCGCTCGTTGGGCGCGGGGGCATTGCAGCAGAAGTTTCCGCGCGCGCTGCCGCCCAGCCCGGAGCGGCCCGGCAGCGTGGAGCTGCGCACCATTTATCAGCTCCAGTTGCCCGCCACCGTGACGCTGGACTGGGCTCGCGCCGCGCTGCTGGGCACCGGCGCCGTGGAGTACGTGGAGCCGCTCTACATCCGCGAGCCGCTCTACCAGCCCAACGACCCGCTGGCCGACTCGACGCTGACCGACATCACCACCAGCCAGTTCTACCTCAAGCAGATTAAGGCCTACCGCGCCTGGGACATCACGCGCGGCGACAGCAGCATCGTCATCGGCATCACCGATGGCGGCGTGCGCCTCACCCACGAGGATTTGCGTCAGCAGGTGAAGCACAATTACGCCGACCCCATCAACGGCCTCGACGACGACAACGACGGCTACATCGACAACTTCACCGGCTGGGATTTGGCCAACAACGACAACGACGCGGGCTACGACCCCACCATCGTGCACGGTTCGCTGGTGGCGGGCACGGCGGCGGCCCGGGCCGACAACGGCCTCGGGCTGGCGGGCCTGGGCAACCGCTGCCGGTTTATGCCTCTGTCCATTTACCCCAACACGGCCACCGGCGTGTTCGCCGGCTACGAGGCCGTGGTGTACGCGGCCGACCACGGCTGCCAAATCATCAACCTGAGCTGGGGCGCGGCGGGCGGCTATTCGCGCTTCGAGCAGGACGCCATCAACTACGCCGCCCTGAACCGCGACGCCGTGGTGGTGGCCGCCGCCGGCAACACCAACGCCGACCTGCTGTTTTACCCGGCCTCTTACGACCACGTGCTGTCCGTGTCGGGCGTGCAAAGCACCGACCAGAAAAGCCCCAACGGCACCTTCAGCCACCGCGTGGATATGGTGGCGCCGGGCATCAGCATTCTGACCACCTACGGCGTGCGCGACAACGACTACATCGCCGTGGGCGGCACTTCGTTTGCCGCGCCGCTGGTGTCGGCGGCGGCGGCGCTGGTTCGGCGCGTGTTTCCGCAGTACAACTCCGACCAGGTGGCGGCCCAGCTGCGCCAAACCACCGACAACATCGACAACCTGCCCGCGAATGCCCAGTGGGTAGGCCGCCTGGGCACGGGCCGCCTCAACGTGTTGAAGGCCGTGACGCGCACTAATTTGCAGGAGGCCCGCGTGGTCACCAGCTACTTTGCGCCGCAGCGCACGGCCTACACGCCCGGCGACACCATCCGGCTGACCGTCGACGTGCAGAACCTGCTACAGCCGGTGGCCGGCCTCACGGTCACGCTTACCTCGCTGTCGCCCTACGTCACGGTGCGGCAGGGCAGCTACGCGGTGGGCAGCTTGGCCACCTTGGGCCGGGCCCGCAACACGGCCGCGCCGTTTCGGCTGGCGGTGGCGGCCAGCGGCATTCCGCTCAACACCACGGCCACGCTGCGCTATCGCCTCACGGCCACCGGCGGCTTCCAGTACGACCAGTACGTGGATGTGCAGCTGAACCCTGACTACGTGGTGCTCGATGCCAACGACCTAGCTCTGACCCTGACCAGCCGCGGCAACCTGGCTTACGACGACCTGACCGGCCGCGTCGGGGCGGGCCTCACCTACCGCGGCAGCAGTAACATCCTCAGCGAAGGCGGCCTGCTGCTGGCCACCAGCGCCACCCGCGTGTCGGACCGGCTGCGCACCAGCGGCGGGCAGTCGCGGCAGTCGTTTTTCAGCCTGGCGCAGGCCACCCGGCAGCAGCCCGGCCCCCGCGCCACCCAGGAAGCCCGCGTGGTATTTCAGGACACCGTGCCGGTGGCCGGCAGCCGGGTGCGCAGTGTGGGCGTGCGCGTGCGCCAGCGGGCCTACGCCTGGGCCGCCCTCGGCCAGCGCGACTTCGTGCTGCTGGAATATTCGCTCAAGAACATCACCACCGATACCCTCAAGCCCCTTTACGCCGGCATTTTCACCGATTGGGACTTGCCCAACTCCGATGGCGCCGCCCGCAACGTGGCCACCTGGGACAGCACCCGCTCCTTGGGCTACGTGTATGCCGTGGGCCAGACGGCCCCCCAGCCCCTGCCCACCGCCTACACCGGCATCCGGCTGCTGCGCGGCGGCACGCCCACGGTTTATTCCATCGATAACGGCGCCCCCGCCGGCTCGGCGGTGCGCCTGGCCGATGGCTTCTCGCCGGCCGAAAAATTTCTGACCCTGAGCAGCGGCACCGCCCGCGCCCAGCGCACGGCCGGCCTGCCCAACGGCGCCGATGTATCGCAGGTGGTGGGCACCCGCGTGGCCCGGCTGGCCCCCGGCGACTCTACCACCGTCACCTTCGCGCTGCTGGTGGCCCCCACCCTGGGCCAGCTCAATGGCAGCGCCGATGCGGCGGCGGCCACTTATGCCACCCTGCTGCCCACGCGGGCGGCCACGGCGATGCCCGGCTTCAACGTGTACCCCAACCCGGCGGCCGGGCAGCTGCAGGTAGAGCTACCAGCCAAATTCGGCCCTGCCAACTTGTGGCTGACCAATGCGCTGGGCCAAACCGTGTTGCAGCAAACCCGCACGGAAACAGCGGTTGTGCTTGACCTCGCGGGCCTCGCGCCCGGCCTCTACGTGCTGCGGGCACAAGGCACGGGTGGGATACTTACCAAAACCGTAGTAGTGCGCTAAACCGGTCTCAGCGCACCTGCCACAGGTCGTCCCAGCCAGTGGTGTAGAGTGGCGAGCGGTGCGCCGAGCGGCCAGCCCAGGCTGGCGACTGCAGTTGCCCCGCGGCGTTTTTGGCGGTGCCCGTGGCGGCCGACCGCACCAGCTGCCGCCCGAAGCGGGCATTGAGCGCATCCATGGTCTGCATCAGCTGCTGGCTGCGTTGCTGGTCAGGGGCGGTGCCCGAGAACAGCCCCAATTGCGCCTGCCCCTCCGGCTCCAGGCCGGTGAGCAGCACCCCGGCCCGGTTATAAGCCACTCCGGCGCGGCGCAACCGACGTAGCCCCTGCAATGCCGCTTTTATCAGGGTGGTGGTATCGTTGGTGCTCGTAGCCAGGCTGATGACGGCCGTGTGCGTTTTGGGGCCCGCCGCGGGCGCAAACCGGTCGGTGCCCAGAATCACGGTTACCAGGTGGGTGGCCATGGCGTGTTTCCGCAGCTTCTCGGCGGCTTTGGTGGCGAAGGTGGCCACGGCTTCGGCCAGCACGGCTTCTTGGTGCTGCGGGCGGCCGAAGGAGCGGGTGCACGTGACACTGTGGCGGCTGGCGAGGCCGGGCTGCAGTTGGTCGTCGTCCCACTCGGCGGGGTTCCATTCCAGGCAGGGCTGGCCATGCAGCTCGCGCCAGAGGCGCTGGCCCACCACGCCGCCCAAGTGGCGGCGCAGCCAGTGCTCGGGCAGGTTGGCCAGCTCCAGCCCGGTCATGATGCCCATTTCGTTCAGCTTGCGGGCGTAGCGGCGGCCCACGCCCCAGATGGTGCCCACCGGCACGCGGGCCAGGGCGGGCTCCCAGTCGGCGGCCGTGGCCAGCAGCACGGTGCGGATGGGGCCGGTTTTGGGCGCCAGGCGGTTGGCCAGCTTCGCCAGGGTTTTGGTGGGCGCGATGCCCACGCAGGTAGGAATGCCGGTGTGTTGGAGCACGGTGTGGTGCACGCGCTGGCCGTAGGCCAGCAGGTCCGGCTCCAGCAGGTTCATGCCACCGAAATCCAGAAAAGCCTCGTCGATGGAATACACGTCGACCCCGCCGGCCAGGCTGCCCAGCACCTGCACCACCCGGCGGCTCATGTCGCCGTAGAGGGCGTAATTCGATGAAAACACCTGCACCCGGTGCTGCTCCAGCAGCGGCCGCACCAAGTGGTAAGGCTCGCCCATTTTCAGGCCCAAATCCTTTGCTTCCTGGGAGCGCGAAATGAGGCAGCCGTCGTTGTTCGAGAGCACCACCACGGGCTTGCCCTCCAGCTTCGGCGCAAAAACCCGCTCGCAGGACACGTAGAAATTATTGCAGTCGACCAGCGCGTACATGGCTACTTGATTATGGTCAGTTGCTGCTCGCCCAGCGCGTGGATGACGTGCGTGACCACGCCCCACACAAAAAGACCGGCTTCCTGATTGACGGCCACCGGTGCGTAGCGCACGTTTTCGGCCACCAGCCAGGGCTGGCCGGCGCGGTGCTGCAGGCGCTTGATGGTGTGCTCGCCCTCGACCACGGCCACTACAATGCTGCCGTGGCGAGGCGTAAGGGCGCGGTCGACGGCCACCAAATCGCCGGGGTGAATGCCGGCCCCAATCATGGAATCGCCGCTAACGCGGGCCAGGAACGTGGACGCCGGATGCCGGAACAGGTGCTTGGTGAGGTCGAATGGTCCGTCGAGGTGGTCGTCGGCGGGCGAAGGGAAACCAGCTGGCACCGGGCAACCAAACAGGGGTAACTCCCGAGTAGTGAGCAGGGAAGCCGAAATAAAATCGTGCAGTGATGTAAGCATACGAGTACCCGGCCGTCTTTCCTGACGGAACGGGGATGCTATTTACTAACATTTTTAGTATATTGTTTTAATCAAGGCCGTCAATCCGCTGACAAACCGGCCTCGTACATCGGCTACCTTCATCGTATAATCATGCAATGGAGGTATAATTGAGCTAATTGTCATTAAAAAAGACTAAAAAATTAATCGCCAAATTTTTTAGTTTGTCGCAAAATCAGTATCTTTGGACATGTCAAACGTCAAGCTCCCCACGCCGCTGCCGTTGCAGCAATTTGCCCGTTGCGTGAACGACGCGCAGCGCCCTGCCGACTTCATTGGCGACTGGCCCCAGGCGGGCCAGGTGTATGCCGTGCGCGTGCTGCCGCACGTGCGCACCGGCCAGCCCCAGGTGCACGTCCTCGGCTTTTATGCCGAGCGGCCCTACGGCGCTTTCGCCGCCCACCGCTTCGAGCAAGTGGCCGATGTGTGGCTGAACTAAGCCGCCCGGGCCATTGGCCCCATGGTTCCACCCCTTATGGCCCCGTTGGTGTTGCAGCCGGCGGGGCCGGCTTGTTTTTGGGATATAGTGAGGAAAGCTCTTTCGAAAACGGTCATGCTTATCTGGCGTCTGCGCAGCCGAAGCATGTCTACCGCGCAAGTAATCAGATTTACTATTGCGGCAGAGATGCTTCGGCTGCGCTCAGCATGACGTTCTTTTCCTTCAAGCGCGCATCATTCCCTACCGCCCGTACTGATATAAAATCCCCTTGTCGGAAGGCGTCCAGAGGCAGGCGCGCTGGCCGCTGGCTTTGAGGGCGTTGTTGGTCCAGGTATTGCAGGTGTAGAGGAAGCTGTAGACGCGGTGGGCTTCGTAGAAAGCATCGTCTTGCCCGTAGCTGTGGCCTTTGATGTGCTGGACGCGGCCGGCGGCATCGTAGGCGAAGCTGGTTTGGATGTACTGAATGAGGCGGGCGTACTCGTCGTGGGTGAGGGTGAGCGGCACGGTTTCGGGGCCGGGCGTGAGGCTGCGCATGTAGGTGGTGTGCATGGCCGACGAGCCCAGCCAGAACGCGGCCACGAAGGCCGTGCTGAACTTGAGGTCGGCCCAGGTGGGCGTGTCGAGGTAGAAGCCCTTGTCACCCCAGCCGAAGGCGATGTAGCGCAGCGTGGTATCGCCGGACGGGATGTTGCTGTAGGGCAGCTGCTGGCTCCAGTCCATCTGGGCGGTTCGGACGGGCACCACAATGTCGGTGTGCACGCCGTTGGAATGCAGAAATACCGGCACGTCGGGGGTGGCATTGGGTACGGCTTTGGCCACGGCAATGCGGGAAAGCACAAAGGCCGACGACAGGTAAGCCGCCACGGTGCCGCTCAGGCCCACGGCGGTATAGGCGGCAACTTTCAGCGCTTTGCGAATAAGGGAGGGCATAGGTTCGGACAACGAAAAGGGGTGTTGCGGCAAAGCCGCCGCAGCCCAATACGGCAGAATTGAAAAAGTAACCCAAACCGGACCGGGCGGCGGCGGCCCGTACTTTTGCCCGGCCCTGCCCGCCTGTGGGCACGCCCCCGTTCCTACCCTGCCTCCATGTGGACTTCCACCGCCGACCGCCTGGCTTTGCTCGAAGCCGAGTGGCGCACGCCCTCGCCCCGCTCCCACCTCTTTCCCCTCGTGGCCCGCTACCACGCCACGGTGCAGGCCGAGCCGGCCTACCACCGCCTCGACGACCAGACCTGGGCCGACCTCAATGGCGACGACCTGTTTGCCCTGCTCGATGGCACCGTGAGCCGCGTGGGCCAGCAGTGCCTCTACCACCGCCTGCGCAGTCCGCTTGCTGACGAAGCCGCCCTGCAGGACTTTGACCAGGCCGCCCGCCTGATGGCCGACGCGGCCCCGCGCGGGCAGGCGCTGCTGGCGCTGCGCCGCCTCACTTCCACCCAGGCCTATTACCTGCCCGACATCCTGACCGGCGACGCCCTGCCGGCCCTGCCCTGGACGGCCGCCGCGCCCGCGCTGGTGCTGCTGCTGCTGGCCACGGTGGTGGGCGGCTTCTGGCAGCCGGCGCTGTGGCTGGTTTCCGGGGGCCTGGTTGTGCTGCATTCGGTGTTGCATTTCTGGTACCAGGGGCGCATTTCGGTGGGCGTGCGGCCCATGCTGCAGCTCGGCAGCCTCTACCGCACCGGCCGCGACCTGGCCCGGCTGCAACTGCCACTGGCGGCGCTGCGCGGGCTGCCGGAAGCGCTAGGGCGCCTGGGTTCCATTGTGAACAAGGTGGCGTTTTTGCAGGCCAACGAGGTGGTCCAATCGGACCTAGCCATGCTGCCGTGGCTGTTTCTGCAGTACCTCAAAATGGTGCTGCTGCTCGATTTCATTGTGTACCACAGCTGCCGGCGCCAGATAGAGCAGCACTTCGGGGCCATCCGGGCCGTGTATGAGGCCGTGGGCTATGTGGATTGCGCGGTGGCGGTGGCCGGGTTTCGGGCGCGGCACCCGCACTGCACGCCGCAGTTTACCACCGATGCGGGCCTGCGCCTCGCAGGCGCCTACAACCCGCTGGTGCCCGGCTGCGTGCCCAACGACCTGACGGTGAGCAACGACTCCAGTGTGCTGCTCACGGGCTCCAATATGTCGGGCAAAACCACGTTTATGCGCGCCATCGGCCTGAGCACGCTGCTGGCCCAAACCATTGCCACCTGCCCGGCCACGGCCTACGCGGCGCCGTTTCGGCGGGTGGTTTCGAGCATCAACCTGGCCGACAGCCTGACTGAGGGCAAGAGCTACTACTTCGCCGAAGCCGAAACCATCCTCGGCTTCGTGCGGGCGGCCGAAGTGGGCGTGGGCGGCTACCTCTTCATTCTCGATGAGCTGTTTAAGGGCACCAACACCGTGGAGCGCATCGCGGCCACGCAGGCCGTGCTGACCTACCTGCAAACCCGCAGCCTGGTGGTGGCCTCCACCCACGATGGCGAGCTGGGCCAGCTGCTGGCGCCCGCTTTCACCGAGTACCACTTCTCCGAGACCGTGACCGAAACCGACTGGTTCTTCGACTACCTGCTCAAGCCCGGCCCGCTGCGCACCCGCAACGCCATCCGGCTGCTGGCCCGGGCCGGCTTCCCCGATGCCATTGTGCAGCAGGCGTTGGCTTTGAGCCGCACGCTCGATGAAGCGGGGGCGTAATTGAATGATTTACTACCCCACGCGAGATGCTTCGCTGCGCTCTGCATGACGGGCTCTATTAGTTACACCAAGTCGCAGTACCAGAAGCCCGTATCGAACGGGCTAGCATCAGCAGCGTCGCCACAGTCGTAGTCCGCAGTGTCGGTTTTGGGGGCGGGCGTGTAGCGGCGGTGTACGATTTCGCCTTTTTCGAAGGCCACGGGTTCGCGGAACATCGGCCCGTCGAAGACGAAAGTGTGGAACTCGCCGTTTTCGCCGCAGGGGTCCACGTGGGGCGGCAGGTCGCGCAGAAACTGCTCGTCGATGACCCGGCCCACGAAGCTTTGGTCGAGGTACTTCTCGTTCACGCAGGTGGTGATGGTTTTGAAGCCCAGGGCTAGGAACTCGCGCATCAGCTCGGCCGTGGGCACGCCCCAGAGTGGGAAAACGGCCTGCCAGCCGGCGGCGGCCAGCTTTTCTTCGCGGTAGCGCCGCAGGTCTTCCAGAAAAATATCACCGAAGATGGCGGCCGTCGCGCCGTCGCTTTTCAGCTCGTCCATCGTGCTGGCCATGAGGCGCTCGTAGGCATCCATGCTGGGCATCTCGGGCAGGAAAAGCTGGCGGCAGGGCAGCCTGAGGCTGGCGGTTTGGCGGTCGAGCAATTCGGTGCGCACGCCGTGCATGGAAATGCGCTGGTAAGGCTCGCTCACGGTGGTGAGCAGCGTCTGGACGTGGTACTGGCCGCTTTGCCGCACTTTATAGAGCGCCAGGGCCGAATCCTTGCCCCCGCTCCAGTTGAAAATGGCCTGCTGTGTCATGGGTGGCAAAGTAACGGCGCCGCCTCGGTTGCGGGGTCTCCGGCGCGGCGGTTTTGCGGCTTTTTGCTGCCAGCTGCCTACCTTGAGCGCATTCCTTACCCCTACCCTTTTTCATGAAAAAGCTTCTACTTGCGTTGTTGCTCGGCGGCCTGCCCGCACTGGCCTCGGCCCAAACCTTCGACGTACCGGCCCAATACACCCTGAGCAAGCCCGACGATTTCGCCCGCTACGAGCCGCAGGTCCTTAACACCATCAACTGGCTGGAGGCCACGCCCGTGAACGAGGACGTGAGCCGCCGCAAGCAAGCCCAGCGGTTTCTGCTGGAATGGGCCAGCGGCAGCCCCAAAGTGTCCATCGGGGTGCAGCCTTACCTGGGCGACCTCTACGGCAAGCAAACCGACTTACTCATGGCCTTCATGGGTGGCTGGACGCGCTACAGCCTGCAACACCCCAACGACACCGACGCCCTGACCCTGAACGCCGAAGGCGTGCAGGCCATGCTCAAACTCTATGCCCTGGGCGGCCTGGGCACCATCAAGCCCCTGGAAAATGTGCGCGACCTGGCCGCCGCCGGCGAGCTGAATACCTGGCTGAAAGGCAAAATCAGCCAGAAGTAACGGCCGCTGCCCGACAACCTTTTCGGCCATTGGCCGATTAACCGGGCATGCATTTCTCTGTGATTACCCCCACGCACCAACGCCGCGAGCTGCTGCCCGAGGCCGTGGCCAGCGTGCGCGCCACCGTGAGCGCCCCCCTCGACTTCTCCTTTGAGCATTTGATTTTCGACAGCGGCTCGCGCGATGGCACGGCCGCCTACCTGCGCGAGGCCGCCGCCCAGCCTGGCCCGCCGCTGCGCCGCTGGCACTCGGCGGACCGCCAGCTGGCCGGCCCCGCCCGCAACCTGCTCATCAAAGAGGCCCCGGCCGAAGCCTGGATTGTGCCGCTGGATGACGACGACTTCCTGCTGCAGCGCACCCTGTTTCACTACGGCACCCAAATCAACGCGAACCCCGGCCGGCCCTGGTTCGTGGCCGATTTCCTGCGCGTGGACGAGCAGGGCCGTTACCTGCCCAACGAGGATTACTACGCCTGGCAGTTCGACTCGCCCACGGCCATGCTCCAGGCCATTTTCCGGGCCGAGCACTTCCTACAGGGCAACGTGTGCTATAGCCGGGCCTTCGTGGATGAGGTGGGCGGCTACGACGAGGAGCTGAAAATGGCCGAAGACCTGGACCTCTACGTGCGCTTCCTGCTGGCCGGGCAGCTGCCGGTGCTGTGCCCGCACATCAGCCACCTGCACCGCTTCCATACCCGCAACGTGAGCATTGGGGTGGATGCGGCCACGCACAATGCCGACCTGCGGGCGATTTATCAGAAATACGCGGTGCAGCTGCAGGCGCTGGGAATTGAAGAACCGGGAAAGTAGTGGCTTGGCCGTCTGACTTAAAACGTTATACTTGATACCAAGCGCTCTGTCCGCGTTTGAGTAGTAAATTGCCAGGCTTTTTGTATGTCATTCTGAATGCCCAAACACCTATTCACCTTCTTGCTGGCCTATTGGGGCACCGTTCTTCTGACGAGCGCGCCGGCTTTTGCGCAGGGCTCCATCGACCCCACGTTTGCGCCCACCGTTCTGAAGACTGCCCAGGCAAGCATTATTGGCGCCTATACCACGCGGACGATGCTACAACAGCCGGATGCCAAAATCCTGGTGGGCGGCAACTACGAATACATCGACAACCAACGGGCGAGCCGCATGCGGCGCCTCAACGCCGACGGCACGCCCGACGCGGCGTTTGCCGCACAAACCGGAACGGGCCCCGATGCGTCGGGCAATCCGACGGCGCTGGCTTTGCAAAGCACCAATAAAATCCTGGTGGGCTGCGCTACCAACGCGACGTACAACAGCGTGCTCACCGGCAATTTGGTGCGCCTCAACCTCAACGGCAGTGTGGACGCCACGTTCAACCGCGGCGGCTCTGGCTTTGTGGTTTACGGGTGGGATGCGCTGGCGCCGAACTTTGCCAACA
The DNA here is from genome assembly GCF_030580955.1 of Hymenobacter convexus. Lineage (GTDB taxonomy): Bacteria > Bacteroidota > Bacteroidia > Cytophagales > Hymenobacteraceae > Hymenobacter. The sequence continues at coordinate 246,778 of NZ_JAUQON010000003.1, forward strand.
ACATCCGCAGCCTCGAAGTGCAGCCCGACGACAAAATTCTGGTGGGCGGCAACCTGGACCACTACAACGGCCAGGCCGTGGCCAACTTGCTGCGCCTCAATGCCGATGGCAGCTACGATACCAGTTTCGACGTAGGTAACCTGGGATTCACATCCGCGAACTCGCCCAGCACGCCCAACAGCGGCACGCCGGAAGTAATGCTGGTGCAGCCCGACGGCAAAATTGTGGTGGGCGGCAATTTTGTGCAGGTTAATGGATTAGTTGCCAACAACCTGGTGCGCCTTAATGCCGATGGCAGCCGGGATAACACGTTTCTGAGCACGGGCACCAACGCCACGGTGCGGGCCCTGGCCCGGCAGCCCGATGGCAAGCTGCTCGTGGGCGGCTACTTCACGCAGGTAAACGGGCAGGCCAGCGGCGGCCTCGTCCGGCTCAACGCCGACGGCACCCGCGACGCCAGCTTTGCGCCGACCGTGCTCAGCCCGGTGGCCACGGCCACGGGCATTTACAAAATCCGCCTACGGGCCGATGGTTCCATGGTGGTGTGCGGCACCTTCACGGCCTGCAACAGCACTGCCCGGGGCAACATTGCCAGGCTCAGCGCGACTGGCGTGGTGGATGCCGGTTTTGGCCCCGCGGCGGCCACCACCTCGACCAGCACCCCCAACATCGTGTACGACCTGGTGGACCTGACCAGCGGCCAAACTCTGGCCGGGGGCACGTTCACTTCCATCGGCGGGGTGCCCCGCACTGGGCTCGCCATGCTCAACGGCACCGCCACGCAGGTCGATGCGGCCTTTAATCCGCTGATTGAATACGGTGGGACCCTTAGCAGCACCACCCCGCTGAATAATGGCGACATTATCCTGACCGGTAATTACACGTCCATCAACGGCACCACCCTGGCCAACCGGTACTACCCGCAGCGCCTCAACAGCAGCGGGGCATATGTGGGGCAGGTGCCCATCAACCCGGGCGCTTACCCTTTCTCCGGCTACGATGTGCTGCCGCAGCCCGACGGCCGCTTCTACGTGAGGGGCTACACCTCAATTGCTACCGCTCCTTATACGGGCATCACCGTGCTGCGCCTGCTGGCTAGCGGCGCGCTCGATACGGGTTTCGCTCCGGTTTCCTTTGCCTATGCACCCACCACCCAGTTTGCGTGGCAGCTGGTTGCTTTGCCTTCCGGCGGCGTGCTCTTTGCCGGCGACTTCGTGGCGGTGAACGGCCAGGCGCGGCCGGGCCTAGCGCGCGTATCGGCCGCCGGGGTCCTCGACGCCGGGTTTAACCCCACGGGCGCGCCCTGGCAAACGGCCACCGCGTCGGGGTTTTATGTAGCGGGGGTGCAGCCCGGAGGGCAGCCGGTGGTGAGCTGGGGCGATGCAAACCGGCCTTTTCTAGCGCGACTGTCGGCCACGACGGGCCAGGTCGACAATACCTTTTCCATTGGCAGCGGCGCTTCGAGCAGCGCCGGCCTGCGCGTGTACTGGGGGGCGCAGGTAGCGACCGGGGGCCATATAATCATCAACGGCCAATTCACATCCTTCAACGGCCAGGCCGCGCCCAATGGCATCGCACGACTACTGCCCAACGGCCAGCCCGACCCTACTTTCACGGCGGCCTTGTCCTGTAGGGTGCTTCAAGTTCAGACCGATGGCCGAATTCTGGGCAGCCTCGCCGACACCAGCTATTTTGCGCCGCCCCTGTTCCAACTGGTCCGGCTCAATGCCGATGGCAGCCGCGACGCAACATTTGCCCCGGTAACGGTGCCCCAGGAAATCGTCTATTACCCTGCCAGAGTGACTTTGCAACCCCTGGACGGGAAAATACTGGTATCCGGCAGCTTTACCAGCATCAACGGGCAGTTACGCAGCAATTTGGTCCGCCTCGATAACACCCTATTGGCCATGCGCTCGGCTTTTGCCAGCATCCCGGCGCTTGACGTATTTCCCAACCCGGCCCAGCAGCAGGCGACGTTGCGGCTGCCCGCCGGCGCCGCGTCGGCCACGGCTCAGCCAGTGACGCTGCTGGACGTGCAGGGCCGGGTCGTGCGGCGGTTTACCCTCCCGGCTCACCATACAGAAATCGTTTTGTCGCTGGCCGATGTGGCGCCCGGCGTTTATGTGCTGCAGGCCAGTACCGACGCCGGCCCGGTTCGGCGGCGCGTGGTGGTGGCTCACTGATAGCTGGGTGGAAAGCCCAAGACAATAGCCGGCGGCTTATTTTTGGGCTTTTCCCCATCCCATGTCTGCTCCCGCGCCCCAGGTTTCCGAAGAAGTGTACAGCATCCCGGCCGTGTACCGGCAGATGGAAAACACGCACATCCTGTTCTGGCTGCTCAAGGACATTGCCTGGTGCATGGTGTGGAAGCCGCTGGGCCTGCTCATGGTGCTGCCCACGCTGGGCATTGCCCTCGTCATTGCCTGGCGCACCCGCGCGCTGGCCTCGGAGCTGGCCCACAACCTGGCCATCGTGTTCTGGATTACGGCCAACTCCTACTGGATGACGAGCGAATTTTTCGGCTTCGACACCGTGCACATCACGCCCACCATCACGGGCAAGCACCTGGCGCTGGTGCCGTTTCTCATCGGGCTGGGCATTCTACTGTACTATTATCTGGTGACGAAGCCGCGCGAAAACCGGGCCGGGCAAACGGCCACGCTGTAGGAACAAGTAGCGCGGACTTTTAGTCCGCGTCCCCGCGCCGTTTTCGCTTTCTGGTGACGCGGACTAAAAGTCCGCGCTACTATTCGCGCTACATTACGCCCATGACTCCCGAAGAACAGCAAACCCGCGTCGAGCTGCGCGCCTGGCAGCTGCGCATGCAGCGGCGGCCCTCGTTTCTCAACAACTTTGCTCACCGCGTGCAGGTGCGCCTCAATGCCCTGCTGCCCGAAAAGGTGCATCAGGCCATCACCGGCGCCATCCGGCAGATGGTGCGCGGCGTGCTCTTCGGCTCGCAGCACACCACCAGCAAGCCGCTGGCTGAGGCCGCCTTTGCCACCCGCGAGGCCGAGGTGCGCAGCCGCATCCGCGACTACCGCACCATGGCCACGGCCGAGGGCGCCGTGACCGGAGCCGGCGGCTTTCTGCTCGGGCTGGCCGATTTCCCGCTACTTATCGGTCTGAAAATGAAGCTGCTGTTCGACATCGCCGCGCTCTATGGCTACGACGTGCACGACTACACCGAGCGGCTGTACCTGCTCCATGTGTTCCAGCTGGCCTTCAGCAGCCAGCAGGCCCGCAACGCCACCTACCGCCGCCTCGCCGACTGGGACGCCTACCGCCTCGGCCTGCCCCTGAACCCCGAAGAGTTCGACTGGCGCACCTTCCAGCAGGAATACCGCGACTACATCGACCTTGCCAAAATGGCCCAGCTGGTGCCCGTCATCGGGGCGGCCGTGGGCGCCGTGGCCAACTACAAGCTCATCGAGCAGCTCGGCGACACGGCCATGAACTGCTACCGCATGCGCCACTTCGCGGCCGAAGCAGCCCCCGCCCGGCAGCTGCCGGGCTAAGGCGCCTTCACCACAATGTTCTTGAAGGTGGCCGTGCTGTTGTCCACGAACACGCCCCAGGAGGTTTTCGGCGCTTTGTAGATGCGAGCTGTGAGGGCGGCCACATTGTTGAGGTACACGACCACGACGGAGTTTTCCTGCACGATGTCCACCGTGTAGTCGGTGTTCGGCTGCAGGGGAAAGGGCACGTCGGCGGTGGCCACGGTGGTGCTGGTGAGGTTGGTGCGGTTGGTGAAATCGAGGCTGAAACGGTTCTGGCCGGGCACAAAGCGCAGGCTGTAGAACTGGTTGTAACCGTCGCAGGCCCCCAGCAGAAACCCAAAATCCTTGCCTGCACTGGTGTATGACACAGTGGCGCTGATTTTGAAGCGCGTGCGGTTGATGGGGTCGTAGAGCACGTTGGCCACGTCGTTGTTGGCCGTGCTCACGAGTTGGTACGACTCCGTGTTGGGGATGGTGTTGGTGACGTTGCCCCATTGGCTGCTTTTGGTGAAGGCCGGCGTGGTGGCCTCCAGGTAGCTTTTCAGTGTGTGTGGCATGGTGAGGGCCAGGTCGCCGTTGGCCAGCTGGTAGAGCTTGTGCGTCACCAGGTTGCCGCCCCACTGCCAGGCGCCGGTGTCGGTGGCGCCCGCACGGCGGTGCAACCAGGCCTGGATGTAGCTGTCGCCAAACTTGTCGGTTATCACCTTAGCCCCGTAAAAGCCGGGGCCGTCGAAACGGGCGTTGCCGGCCGGTGCGCTCCACGGCCCGGCCAGGGAGGCGCTTTTGCGGTAGTACACGTTTTTGGAGTCCATGTCGGAAAACAGCAGGTAATAAGTGCTGCCTAGCTTGAACAGCTGCGGGCATTCCATCATGAAGAAATTGGTGCTGCCGCCGTCGTAGAGCCGCCCCTGGTAGGTCCAGCTCGTGAGGTTGGTGGAAGTATAGCGGGCAATGATGCCGCGCCACACGCCGCTCACGCTCTGGCGGGCCGCCACCAGCAGCGAGTACTGGCCCGTGCCCGCGTCGAAGTACACGAAAGGGTCGCGGAAGTTGTCGTTGCTGTCGAAATTCTGCCCGGCGGGCGCGTACAGGGTACCGAAGCTGGTGCTTTTGGTGAAAGGCTGACCCAGGCCGGTGGCGGTGGCCAGCATCACGCCTTCCTTGGGGTTTGTACAGCTGCCGGTGTTGGGGTTGAAGCCGGTGTAGTAGGCGTAGTAGGTGCCGTTGCGCAGCGTCACGCTGCCCGTACCGATGGCAAAATCCGGGGCGCAGGTGGGCGCGCTGCAGCTCAGTTGCTCGCCGGCAGCCAGGTCCGAATAACCGTAGAAATTACTGGTTTTAAAGCCGTACCAGGGGTGGCGCTTCGTGGTGGCGTCGTTCCAGATATCCTTCAGGAAATACGTGTACGTGGTGTTCGAGGCGGCATCGTAGTACGGCATCACGTCGCCCACCGCCGTGCCGTCGGCGCACTGCGGGTAGATGGCGTAGTTGGTGCCCTCGGGCTGTTGGGCGCAGGTCAGCGCCGCATCGGCCGGGGTGCTGGCGGGCGGCGTGGGCGCGGCGTCCGGCGTGCGGGTGTCGCAGCCGCCGGCCAGCAGCAACGCCAGACCGGCCCCCAGGCACAGGCCCGGGCGGAAGAGTTTGGTTTTCATGCGGTGGGAATTTTGGCATGGAGGAAGTAGAAGTTGATTTGGCACCGCCTTGCCGTCATGCTTCGCTGCGCTCTGAATGACGGCAAGGCGGCTTTGTTCACACAGGTCCTACAGCAGCACGACTTTGCGCACGGCCACGGTGCTGCCCAGTTGCACACGCAGCAGGTAGGTGCCGGCGGCCACGTCGGCGGTGATTAGGGTGGTGCTTTGCGGGCCGGCGGCTTTCAGGCCCTGCTCCAGCACGCGCACGGGGCGGCCCAGCAAGTCAGTCAATACCAAGCTGGCGGCGCCGGCGCGGGGTACCTGGTAGGCCACCGTCAGCCGGCCGGCGGCGGGGTTAGGGTACACCTGCAGGCCCAGGCCGGCTTCCTCGGCCGAGCGGGCGGCCAGCACGGTGGCGCCGCTGGCCGTCACCTGCAACGTGGCCGACTGCCGGCCGGGGATAGCCGTGAAATCGGGGCTGCGCTGCAGGCTGCCGTTGGCGTCGGCGCCGGGCGCGGCGGCGGTGTTTTCCGGGATGATGTCGCTGGAGAAAAAGTCGCCGTCGGCGTTGTTCTGCAGGCCGAATACCTGCACCGCGCCGCCAGCGGCGGGCAGGCCCAGGCTGGCCCGGCTCAGCGAAATTTCCAGGCCCGTGGCGTTGGCGCCGCCCGCCGGCGCACCGGGGTTGGTCGACAGCCGCGAACTGTTGCGGAAGGCCACCACGGCATTGGCAAACAGTGCGTACTGGCCCGTGGCCTGGGCGCTGCCGATGGTGGCCGCCGCGCCCGTGTTCACGTTCAGCCCGTTGACATTGAGCGGCTTGGTAACGGCCGTGGCCGGGCTACCCGCGCTGTACACCACGCCATCGACCTGCACCTGCGCGGCCACGCCATTGCCCTTCACCCCGATGCCGAAGTCGCCGGGCTGGTCGAGCTTAGCGCCCACCATTTTGAACGACGTGATGGGCGTGCTGGTCGCCGGCAGCGGCAGCGCGGTGCCCACGGGCACGGCCGCCGCGCCCGGCCGGGCCACGTAAATCTGCAGCGAGTTGCGAATCTGGCCCAGCGAGGCGGCGCTGCCATCGGTTTCGAGCGTGCCGGCCAGGAAGAGGTAGATGTTGTTGGCATCGGCCGCGGCGTAGAACGACAGCAACCCGGCGTCGCCGAAGCTGTGGCTGCGCGTGTAGCGGCCAATGAGCTGGTAGCCGCTGCTGCTGATTTCACTAGCGCTCAGCGTGCCATCTATGCTGATGGTCTGGGCATTGGAGGAAAAGACCGCCGTAGCGAGGGCGCCGACAAAAGCGAGGGTAAATGGTTTTTTCATGGGAATTTGACGGGGGTTGAAAGTGGAAAAATCAGGCATGAGAGGGGCCAGCTTCGCCCGAAAACCAGGCAAAGAGCGGTAAATGCCCCGGGCGCGAGAGGGCGCCGTTGGAGTAGGAATAGATGTAGGGGCGGGGCCTGCCCCCGCCCCTACTTTGCTAGGGCTTGGTGACCGTCAGGTTTTTGAAGGTTGCCGTGCTGTTGTCGGCGAAGATGCCCCAGGAGGTGCGGGGCGCTTTGTAGATGCGCACCGACAGCGCGGCCACGCCGTTGAGGTACACCACCACCACGGAATTTTCCTCCACGATGTCCACCATGTAATCGGTATTCGGCTGCATTGGGAAGGGCACATCGGCCACGGCGGAGGTGCCGGCATTGAGGCTGCTGCGGTTCAGGCGGTCGAAGCTGAAGCGGTTCTGACTGGGCACGAAGCGCAGGCTGTAGAACTGGTTGGTGCCGTCGCAGGCCCCCAGCATGAAGCCAAAATCCTTGGCCGCGCTGCTATACGACACGGTGGTGCTCAGCTTGAAGCGCGTGAGGTTGAGGGGCTTGAACAGCACGTTGGCCAGCGGGCCGGCGGCCGGGCCGGTCAGGATGTAGGTGCTCGAATCGGGCCGGGCAGCGCTGGCGGTGCGGCTCACGCGCTGCAGGGGCTCGGTCTGGGCTTCGAGGTAGGTTTTGAGGGCCGGCACCATACTCACGGTGAGGTCGCCGTTGGGCAGCTGGTTGAGCTGGTGCGTCACGAGGTTGCCGCCCCACCACCAGCTGCCGGCGTCGCTGTTGTTTTCGAGGCGGTTGACCCAGCCGATGAGGTAGTTTTTGCCGGTGGCGGTGTTGTTGAGCACGCGGGCGGCGTAGAGGCCGCTGCCGTCCACCCGCTCGTTGCCGGCGGGTGCGCTCCAGGGGCCGCCGGGCGCGGCGCTTTTGCGGTAGTAGAAGTGGCGGGTGCCGGTGTCGGAATACGTGAGGTAGTAAGTGCTGCCGATTTTAAACAGCTGCGGGCACTCCATCATGAAGTAGTTGCTCGAGCCGCCGTCATAGAGCACGCTCTGGTAGGTCCAGGTAAGCAAATCGGGGGAAGTGAGCTTCACGATGACGCCGCGCCAGATACCGGCCACGTTGCGGCGGGCCGACACCAGCATGGCGTACTGCCCGGTGGCATCGTCCTGGTATACAAAGGGGTCGCGAAAGTTGTCGTTCTCGTCGAAGCCCTGGCCGGTGGGCACGTAGAGCGTGGCGAAGCTGGTGCTCTTGGTGAAGCGCTGGGCCGGGCCGGGCGCGGTGGCCAGCATCACGCCCTCCTTACGGCGGCCGCAGTTGTCGGCGTTGGGGTTGTTGCCGGTGTAGAAGGCGTAGTAGGTGCCGTTGCGGGCAATTACGCTGCCCGTGCCGATGGCGCGGTCCTGCGCGCAGCTGCCCGCGCTGCTGGCCAGCAGCTCGCCGGCCGGCGCTTCGGTGTACTGCCGGAAGTCGCTGGTGGTGAAGGCGTACCAGGGATGGCGCTGGTTGCTCACGTCGCTCCACACGTCCTTCAGGTAGTAGAGGTACTGGGTGCCCGAGGCCGCGTCGAAGAAGGGCATCACGTCGCCCACGCCCGCGCCGTCGGCCACTTTGGGGAAGATGCCGTAGTCGTTGCGCTCGGCCGGGGGCGTGCACACCAGCTCCACGCCGGGGTTGACGGCGGGCGGGTCCTGGGGTGTGGTGGGGTCGTTTTTCTTGCAGCCGGCCAGGCTAAGCGCCGCCAGCAGCACCCCGGCGAGTTGCCGATAATGCCTCATGGGAAGTAGGAAAGTTTGCTTGGATTAGCTCAGAAAGACAGAGTAGTAGAGACGCATACTTGCGTCTCGGCGGCCGCGCCGCTTGCATTCAACTGCAAGATGACGGCCAGCCGATGCGGACGGCGCGGTCCCGGCCGTTCAACGACGAGACGCAAGTATGCGTCTCTACCCGTTGCATGCAGCGCCGAATCAATTAACCGGCTTGGCGTTGGGTCCGGCCAGCTTGCTGTAGGTCAGCTCCTGCACCGTCAGGCCGCCGGCCGATTCCAGCTTGAGCGTGGTGAAGGCTTTGGTCGGAAAAAACAGTTCGGTGGCCACGCTCAGCCCGCCATCGGCAAACAGCTCGACCGACGTCGCGTCCACATACAGCGCCACGTCGGCGGCCGGCGCGGTGGCCAGGCGCGGCGTGACGTGCCGGCCCGCAAACTTGGGGCTGAAAGCCGCGGGGCCGGCCTTGGTGCGGTCGATGTAGTACTGCTTCGCTGCGGCATCGTAGCCGATGCGCAGCTCCTCACCGGCCGTGTTACCCAGCACCAGCGCGAAATCCTTCAGCTGTGCGGTGCTCATTTTCAGCGCGTACCGGTCGCCGCCGAAGTTGAGCTTGGTGCTCAGGTCCTGGGCGGTGGCGGTGGCTCTCACATCTTTCAGCGTGGTGGCGGGCTGGGCTATTTTGGCCACCTCCTTCACCGGCTGCGAGGTGAGGTAGATTTCCGAGCCCACCTGGCGCAGGCCCAGCTCGCGGGGCAGCGTCATGGCGTTGCGCCAGGGCGAGGTGGGCACCTGGTTGGCGTAATCCCAGTTGCTCATCCAGCCCAGAAAAATCCGGCGGGCTCCCGTGTTGGCCCAGGTCACGCCGGCGTAGTCGTCGGGGCCGTAGTCGGCCCACTTGGTCTTGTCGTTCAGGGGCGTGAATTTGTGTCCGTCGAAGCTGCCGATGAAGTACTGGGTGCCCGAGCCGCTGTTGGGGCCGCCGGGGTTCAGGTTCACGATGAGCACCCAGTGGGTTTTGCCGTTCAGCGTGAGCGGGAACAAATCGGGGCACTCCCACACGCCGCCGTGGGCGCCCAGCTTCTCGCCAAACTCGCTTTCTTTGGTCCAGCTTTTCAGGTTGGGCGAGGAGTAGAAGGTGATGCGGTCCTTGGTGGCCAGCGTCATTATCCACTTCTTGGCCACCTCGTTCCAGCTCACTTTCGGGTCGCGGAAATCCTGGATGCCGGGGTTGGGCAGCACGGGGTTGCCCGCGTATTTTGTCCAGGTTTTGCCGGCGTCGAGGCTGTAGGCCAGGCTTTGGTACTGATGCTTGTTGGTTTTCTTTTTCTCCTCGGGGTCGTTGTGGTGGGTGAAAATAGCCACCATCGCATTCTTCCCGAAGCCGGCTGTATTATTGGCATCAATCACCGCCGAACCCGAGAAAATCCAGCCCAGCTTATCCGGAAAAAGCGCGATGGCTTGCTCCTTCCAACTGGTTAAATCGGTGCTCGTGGCGTGGCCCCAGTGCATGGGGCCCCAGGTCATGCCATCGGGATAGTACTGGAAAAACAGGTGGTAGGTGCCCTGGTAATACACCATGCCATTGGGGTCGTTCATCCAGTGCGCGGCGGGCGAAAAGTGGTAGCCGGGCCGGTACTGCGGCGTGGCCGGCGGCACGGGCGCCTGCTGCGCGTAGGCGAGCAGATTGAGGCTAAAAAGGGCCGGGAGAAAAAGGCGTTTCATACGGGTGGGATGTAGCGTGGACTCTGCGAGTCCGCGCAGGCGTGGGTTGGTAGCAGTTCGTTCAAGGCGCGTCGTTCGGTGCGCGGACTCGCAGAGTCCACGCTACAGGCTTACGCCACGGCGGCCGTCATCAGCGCCCGCACATCAGCCTCCTCGAAGGCCGGCGTGGCACCCTGGTGCGTGGCCACCAGCGCCCCGGCGGCGCAGGCGAAGCGCAGCGCCGCCTCGGGCGCGTGGCCGGTGAGCCAGCAGCGGAGCAGCGCGGCCAGGAAGGCATCGCCGCTGCCGATGGTGTCCTGCACCTGCACGGGCACGCCGGGCGTGCGGTAGAGCTGGTTGTTGGCCCAGAGCATGGCGCCGTCGGCGCCGCAGGTCACGCACACCACTTGCAGGTCGAAGCGGGTGGCCAGCCACTGCATGGCGGCGGCATCGTCGGTTTCGGCCCCGAACCAGGCCATGATTTCGGCCAGCTCGTGGTGGTTCATTTTCACCATGTTGGCTTTGCCCAGCAGGTACTTCACCACCTCGCGGGTGTAGTGCGGCGGGCGCATGTTCACGTCAAACACCTTGAATTTGGCGGTTTCGAGCAGGCGGTACAGCGTTTCGCGGGTGCCGGCCTGCCGGGCGGCCAGGCTGCCGAACACGAAGGCATCGGCAGTGGCCACGGCGGCTTCCACATCGGCGTCGAAGTGGATGTAGTCCCAGGCCACGGGCTGCACTATCTTGTAGGTCACCTCGTTGGCGTCGTCCACGTTGGCCTTCACCACGCCGGTGAGGTGAGTTTTGCCCTGCTGGATGAGGCCGGTATCCACACCTTTCGACGCCACGAAATCGACCAGCTCGGTGCCCAGCTCGTCGTCGCCCACGCGGCTGATGAAGCGCACGGGCAAACCCAGCTGGTGCAGGTGCACGGCCACGTTGAAGGGCGCGCCGCCCGGCTGCTTGCCGGTGGGCAGGATGTCCCAGAGAATTTCGCCGAAGCAGGCAATGGTGGGCAGGGAAGTAGTCATGGACGGGGAAGGATTAGGGGCAAGGAATAATTCCGGTAGCGGCTGGCCGAACGGGGCCTTCAAAGGCGGCGGGCGCTACCCACCACAGCGCGCAGGCCGCCGGGCCCGCAAGTTCGGCCAGCCAACAGCCAGTTGGATTTGGGTTTGGTTTTGGTCTAATGTAGAACGGTCATGTTTACAAAACAGAACGTCATGCTGAGCGCAGTCGAAGCATCTCTACCGCAGTAGTAATTGATTGTGTTGCGCGGTAGAGATGCTTCGACTGCGCTCAGCATGACGGGCTGGGTTGATGTTCAATCAATGCAGCACCAGCACCTTATCGGCTTCTTCCAGCGTTTTGCCTTTGGTTTCGGGCATCAGCTTCCACACGTAGAGCAGCTGCAGCACCATCATGCCGCAGAAGAAGGCGAAGGTGTTGCCGCCGCCCAGCGCCTCGGTCAGCTTGGGGAAAATGAAGGTGATAACGGCCGCCAGCACCCAGTGCGTGCTCGAACCCAGCGCCTGCCCCTTGGCCCGCACCGCCGAGGGAAAAATCTCGGAAATAAATACCCAGATAACCGCGCCCTGCGAGAAAGCGAAGAAGGCAATGTAGCCGAACAGCAGCACCGGCACCGCCTCAAACTGCTGCGTGTAGAAGGCCCGCGCCACCAGCCCCAGCGTGAGAATCAGCCCCACGGAGCCCACCAGCATCAGCCGGCGCCGGCCGAACCGGTCGATGATGTTCACGGCCAGCAGCGTGAAGCAGAAGTTCACCAGTCCAATGCCAGCCGACGACAGCAGCGCCGCGCTTTGGCCCCGCCCGGTCATCTCGAAAATGCGCGGCGCGTAGTAGATGATGGCGTTGATGCCCGCCAGCTGGTTGAAGGCGGCGAAGAGGATGGCCAGCAGCACCGGCGGCCGGTACTGCGGCGCCCACAGCGACTCGCCCGGGCCCTGCTCGGCCGCATTAGCCACCAGAATGGTGCTGATGTTCTCATCAGCCGTTGCCGGGTCGATGCGCTCGAACACGGCGCGGGCGTCCTCGGTGCGGCCGTGGCGCAGCAGCCAGCGCGGGCTCTCCGGGATGCGGAACAACAAGAGAAAGAAGGCAATGGCTGGCACCGCCTGCACGCCCAGCATCCAGCGCCAGGCGTCGGGGCCAATGTCGCGCAGCAGGAAATTGCTCAGGTAAGCCAGCAGGATGCCGAACACCACGTTGAACTGGAACATGCCCACCATGCGGCCCCGCGAGGCCGGCGGCGACACCTCCGAGATGTAGAGCGGCGCTGTAACCGACGAAGCCCCCACCCCCAGCCCGCCCAAAAAGCGGAACACCATAAACGGCACCCAGCTCGGCGACAAGGCCGCGCCCACCGCCGACACGAGGTAGAGCACCGCAATCCAGACCAGGGTGCCGCGCCGCCCCAGGGCATCGCTCGGCACGCTGCCGAAGATGGCGCCCAGCACGGTGCCAATCAGGGCGATGGACATGGTGAGGCCGTGCTCGTAGGCGCTCAGGCCCCACAGCTTCTGAATGGACTCTTCGGCCCCGGAAATCACGGCCGTGTCGAAGCCGAACAGCAGGCCGCCCAGCGCCACCACTATCGACCAGAAGAATACGTTGCGGTTTTTCACAAGCGGATGTTTTTGAGGGTAGAACGATTGGTTGTTAACGAAATATTTTGGAGTCGGTGTCGTCACTGAACGTCATGCTGAGCGTAGCGCAGCGGAGTCGAAGCATCTCGCTCGGGGCAGTAATCAAATTCGTTGAACGATTGGATTAGTGGCGGCACGCGAGATGCTTCGGCTGCGCTCAGCATGACGTTCTTGTAAATGCGTCAGGCCTCCCCTACCAGCCCGGGTTCTGCTGATAAAGCCCTTTGGTGAAGTTGATTTGGTTTTGCGGGATGGGCAGGTACTCGTCGCGGCCGCGAGTGAAGCGGGCGTCCTGCAGGTACTGGCGCTTGGTTTTTTCCTGGTTGAGGTAGGCGGTCAGGTAGTCGGCGGCGATACCCCAGCGCACGAGGTCGAAGAAGCGGTTGCCTTCCATGGCCAGTTCCAGGCGGCGCTCGTAGCGCAGGGCCTGGCGGGCGTAGGCCTGCGTCCAGTTGGTGCTGGGGTAGAGGCCGATGCGGTAGTTGGAGGTGGGCAGGCCGGTGCTCTGGCGCAGCAGGCCGGTGCTATTCTGGGCGCGCTGGCGGATTTGGTTGATGAGGGGCAGCGCGTCGGCGGCGCGGTTGAGCTCAATCAGAGCCTCGGCCTTCCAGAGCAGCACGTCGGCGTAGCGGATAATGGCCCAGTTCTTCGACGAGCTCATGAACGGCGGCTCCTTCTGGAAGCTCGGGTCGTTGGGCCCCACGTTCTCCTTCATCGACATGAAGTAGCCGTAGATGCCCGGCACCCGCACCCAGGCCTGCTGAAACACAAAGCCCGGGTCGTACTTCCACGGGTGGCCGGGGATGGCCACCGTGTGGTCGAGGCGCGGGTCCACGCTGTTCACGGTGAAGTCGACGCCGCTCACCAAATCGCCGCTGGTGTTGAAGGTGGTGAAGAGCGGCAGGCCGTTGGCGTCGGTTTTGAAGGAGTTCACCAGGTTCTGGCTGGGCTGGTGGAAGCCGCAGCAGCCAAACTCGGCATTCATGGGGTAGTTCAGCTTGTTGCCCTGCTGAATACGGCCCTTGGGCGTGCCGTCATTCTTCGAAAACTGGATGGCAAAAACCGACTCCGCGCCGTTGTCGTGGTTCGACTGGAAGTTGAAGGCGAAGTCCGGGTACAGCGAGTAGCGGCCGGAGCTAATGACCTCATCCGTGAGGCGCACCACGTCCTGGAGCTTGGCCTGGTCCACGCCGGTCACCTGGTGGCTGGCGTCCTGGGTGTAGGCCTGAAACAGCAGCGTTTTGGCCAAGTAGGCCTTGGCGGCCAGCTGGTTGGCACGGCCTACTTCGGGCTGGTTGGCGGGCACGTTATCGACGGCAAACTGGAAGTCGGCGGCAATTTTGTCCCAGAGCTGCTGGCTGCTCAGGGCTACATTCGAAACGTTGCCGTACTCGGCCACGTCCACCGTTTCGTCGATGTAGGGCACGCGGTCGAACAACTCCTTCAGGATGAAGTAGAAGTGGCCGCGCAGGAAGCGCATTTCGCCCTGGCGCACCTTGCGGGTGGGCATGGCGGCATCGGAAATGGCGTTGAGGCGGCGCAGGGCATCGTTGGCGCGGCCGATGCCGATGTAGAGGCGGAACCACACCTCATCGGTGTTACCGATGTCGGGCCGGTTGTAGCTGAAGGTTTCGTAGAAGTGGAAGGCGTCCACGTCGCCGGTGCCGCCGCCGCCCTTGTAGGCGTCGCCGGCGCGCAGGTTGCCGTAGGGCCACAGGGAGGTGTAGGGCGCCGTGAAGCCGTCGTTGCCAAGAGCCGAGTAGGCCGCGATGCACTGCTTGTCAATGTTTTCCGCCGTATTAATCTGCTCGTCGCTGATGGCGCCGCGCGGCGGCACGTCCAGAAATTCCTTATCGTTGCAGGAAGTGGCGAGGCCCAGCGTGAGCAGCGAGCAAGCTAGGGCGAAGTGTTTAAACGTTTTCATAATGAAGACGATGGGCGGGATTTAGAAGGAAATATTGAGGCCCGTGGTGAACGTGACCGGGATGGGGTAGCCGAAGGTTTGCACTTCGGGGTCGGGGGCGGTGTAGGCGCCGTCGCCTTTTTTCTGGTAGAAGGCCAGCAGGTTCTGGCCCTGCACGTAGACGCGCGCCTGCGTCATGCGTAGCTTGCTAATCAGGCCGGCGGGCAGGCTATAGCCGAGCTGCACGTTACGCAGCTTCAGGTAGGAGCCGTTTTCGAGGAAGTAGGTGGAGGTGCGGCCCTCGTTGTTGTTGTTGATGAGCGACACGGCCGGGATGTTCGAGTCGGGGTTGGCGGGCGTCCAAGCGTCGAGGGTGCGCTGGCCCCAGTTTTCGCCCGAGGTCAGCGACGAAAAGTCGGTGCGAAACTTGGTGTCGCTGTACACTTTCAGGCCCTGCACGCCCTGCAGAAACACCTGCACATCAAAGCCTTTGTAGCTGGCGCCCAGGTTCAGGCCGTAGCTAAAGTCGGGGTTGCCGTTCGAAATCCAGGTCTGGTCCTTGGCGTCGATTTTGCCGTCGCCGTTCAGGTCCTGGTAGCGGATGCGGCCCAGGCCCTTGCCGGTTTGAGTGGGCGAGTTGGTCACCTCCTCGGCCGTGCGGAACAGGCCGTCCGTCACGTAGCCGAACACCGAGCCGATGGAGCGGCCCAGAATGGTCTGGTCCTGGCCGTTGCCGCCGTAGGCGTTCACGGCCGCGGCCGGCAGGTAGGTCACCTCGTTGCGGTAGCTGGATAGGTTGCCGGAGATATTGAACGCCAAGTCGTTGCTCAGCTTTTTCTGGTAGTTGAGCAGGAATTCCCAGCCCTTGTTGCGCAGCGAGGCGCCGTTGATGAACTGGCCGCCGCCCTCGCCTACCACGGCCGGGTACGGCAGGTTCACCAGAATGTCCTTGGTGTTTTTCACGAAGTAGTCGACCGAGCCCGAGAGCTGGTTTTCCAGGAAGCCGAAGTCCACGCCCAGGTTGGTTTGGCTGGTGGTTTCCCACTTCAGCCGGTCGTTGCCCTGCTGGAAGCGCTGGAAGCCCGAGGGCAGCAGGCCGCTCTTGTTGCCGTTGATGTCGTAGGCCGTGCCGGTGTCGGGGTCCCAGGTGGGGTCCGAGCCGTAGTTGGGGCGGTAGAGGCTGCGGGCGGCGTTGTAGGCAATGTCTTGGTTACCAGTTTGTCCCCAGCCGGCGCGCAGCTTGAAATCCGACACAAACCGGGCGTTGTCCTTGATGAAGCCCTCCTCGCTCAGGCGCCAGCCCGCCGACACGGCCGGGAACAAACCAAACTGGTTGTCCTTGCCGAAGCGCGACGAGCCGTCGCGGCGCAAAGTGGCCGAAACCAGGTATTTATCGGCAAACGCGTAGTTGATTTTGCCGAAGTACGAGGCCAGCCGGTAGGCCGACGAATAGCCGCCGTTGTTCTGCACGCCGGTGCCGGCGTCGAGGTACATGAAGTTGGGGTCGGTGATGGCGAAGCCGGTGCGCGTGGCAAAGGTTTCCTCGTAGTCGTAGCTGATGCGCTCGGTGCCGGCCAGGAAGTCGATTTGGTTGCGGCCCAGCGTCAGGTTGTAGTTCAAGGTGTTCTGCCACACCCAGTTGCCAAACACGCGGCTAGTGTTGCTCACCCGGCTTTCGGGGTTGTTGAGGTAGCCCGATTTGTAGGGCTTGTACATGCCCCGGAAGGTGAACAGGTTGTAATCGAGCCCGAAGCTGCTGCGCAGGTGCAGGCCCTTCACCACCTCCAAATCGGCGAAGAAGTTGCCGAAGGCGCGGTTGTTGTAGGCCTTGTTCTGGCGGTTGTCTTCCAGAATGCGGACGGGGTTGTTGCGGTCGGCAATGCCCGACACGGGGCCGCCCCAGCCCACGCCGTCCACGGTGCGCACCGGCACAATGGGCAGGCTGAGCACGGCCAGGCCGCGGGCCTGCCGGTCTTCGCCGTAGGTCTGCATGTTGCGCACCAGCGTCAGGTTTTCGCCCACCTTCAGCCGCCCGCCGAAGAAGTTGTAATCAGAATTGATGCGCCCCGTAAAGCGCTCAAATTCAGAATATTTGATGACACCCTTGTTGTCGAAGTAATTCAGCGACACCAGCGCGCCGCCTTTCTCGCCGCCGGTGCTCAGGTTCAGGTTGTAGCTCTGCGCCAGCGAGTTCTGCTGAATCTCGTTGAACCAGTTGGTATCGGCCGCGCGCTGGGTCTGGTCGGGGCCGATGAATTCGGGCACGATGACGCGGTCGAGCACCGGCCGGCCGCTGGCGTCGTTGTGCTGCTGGTAGGTATAGAGCTGGGTGGGCGGCGTCACGCCGTCGTTGATGGCCGCCTGCCACAGCACCCGGCCGTACTGCTCGGTGTTCAGCAATTTGGGCTGCTTGCCGGGCCCCTGAAAGGTGAAAAAGGTGTTGAAATCGACCTTGTTCACGCCCTTCTTGGCGCGCTTGGTGGTGATGATAATCACGCCGTTGCCGGCCCGCGAGCCGTAGATGCTGGCCGCCGAGGCATCCTTCAGGACCTGAATGCTCTCAATGTCGTTCTGGTTAATCTGGTTGATGCCATCCTTGGTCGGAATGCCATCGATGACATAGAGCGGGTCGTTATTCCCCAGCGTGCCGATGCCGCGGATGCGCACCGACACGTTGCCGTCGGGCGCGCCGTCGGTGGTGATGTTCACGCCCGGCACGCGGCCTTGCAGGTTGCGGGCCACGTTGTTGGAGGGCAGGTCCTTCACCTCGTCCACCTTCACCACGGCCACGGCGCCGGTCAGGTCGGCCTTCTTCTGGGTCTGGTAGCCGGTCACCACAATTTCGTCGAGCTCGGCGGCGTCGTTGGCCAGCTGCACCGCGAAGGTGGCCTGCGTACCCATCGCAATTTCCTGGGTTTTGTAGCCCACGAAGGACAGCACCAGCGTGGCGTTGTCGGGCGCGGTGAGGGCAAAGCTGCCGTCGGGGCCGGTGGTGGTGCCCAGCGAAGTGCCCTTCACGAGCACGGTCACGCCGGGCAGGCCAGCGCCTTTCTCATCGGTCACACGGCCCGAAATGGGGCGGTCGGCGGCGGGCGCCAGGGCGGCCGGATGGGCGGCGGGCGCCTCCGTGGCCAGGGCCGGGCCGCCGGCCAGCAGCGCCACCAGCGCCGCCTGCGGGAGAGTGGATAGTAGTTTGTTCATGCGATTTTGAGTGGGATTGAAAGAGCAGGAATCGTTTGCAGCGCCCTGGCATCGGAAAGCCGGCCGCTGATTGATGACCCAAATGTCCGCCGCCCCCCAACGGAGGGCTTGCTCAATCCTCTCAAAAACGTTTACTATCCGTTCATCTCTTCAAAATAGAATCAAACTGCTGATTAATAAATAATTAACAAACTGCAAACGTTTGGGGAAAGCCCGCCGCTTGCACTCTCGTTACCTCACTTTCACTATCCGTTCATTCCACCGGCGTGGTGTGCAGGGCCCGATACTCGGAGGGCGAAATCTGGTAACGTCCCTTGAAGCTGGTGGAGAAGTAGGACGGCGAATTGAACCCCAGCTGGTAGGCCACCTCGGCAATGGTGAGCGAATCGTCGAGCAGCAGCTGCCGCGCTTTGGTGAGGCGAATGCTCTGCACGAAGTCCGTGGGGCTGGTGCCGAGTACGGCCTTCACCTTGCGGTAGAGCTGCACCCGCGAGATGCCCAGGCTGCGGGCCACGTCCTCCACGCTCAGGTCGGCGCGGTCGAGGTTGGCCTCGATGATGGCGGTGAGGTCGGCCAGGAATTTCTGGTCGACGCGCTGGGTGGGGGCCACGGTGGCGGTGTCCACGCTCAGCTCGCGGCGGAAATGCTCGCGCAGCCGGTCGCGGTTGCCGAGCAGGGTGCGCAGGCTTTCGAGCAGGAAGGTGGGGTTGAAGGGCTTGGTGAGGTAGAGGTCGGCGCCGGCCTGCACGCCCTCCACCTGCTGCTCGGGCGCCGAGCGGGCCGTGAGCAGCACGATGGGAATGTGCGAGGTGCGCCAGTCGCCCTTGAGCTGGGCCACCACCTCCAGCCCGCTGATTTCGGGCAGCATCACGTCGCACACGATGAGGTCGGGAATAAGCTCGGCGGCCAGGCGCAGGCCGGTGCTGCCGTCCAGGGCGGTGTGCACCTGGAAGTGCGGCCGCAGCTTCTGGGCCAGGAAGGCGTTCACCTCCTCGTTGTCCTCAATCACCAGAACCAACGCGTCGCGCCCCTCGCCGGTGGCAAAGCCGGCGGCCGGTGCTTCGGCCACGGCCGGCGGCGGGGCGGCCACCATTTCCTCGTCCTGTGCCAGCCCCGGCGCCACGGGCAGGGCCGCGGCCGGCGCCAGCATTCCAGCCGGCAGCGTGCGGGGCAGGGTCACCACGAAGGTGCTCCCCTGCCCCGCCTGGCTGGTGAACGTGAGCTGGCCCTGGTGCAAGCGCGTGAGCCCTAGGGCCAACGCCAGCCCCATGCCCGAGCCCTGCGCCCCCGGCTGCTGCCCCTGGTAAAACCACTCGAAAATGTGGGCCCGGTCCTGCTCGCTGATGCCGCGGCCGGTGTCTTCCACGCTCACGCGCACGCTGTTTTCGGCCGGCACGGGCTGGAGGCTGACGGTAATCTGGCCGCGCTCGGGTGTGAATTTCAAGGCGTTGGCCAGCAGGTTGAACAGCACCTTGTCGAGGATGTTCACGTCGAAGGGCAGCGTCATCACCGGCTCGGCGGGCAGGAAGCGCAGGGCCACGCCCTTTTGCCGGGCGGGCTTCTCGAAGGCATCGAGGATGTCGCGCACGAAGGCCACGAGGTTGCCCTCGGTGGCGCGCACGGGCATCTTGCCCACGTCGATTTTGCGGAAGTCCATGAGCTGGTTCACCAGGCGCAGCAGGCGCTGGGCGTTGCGGCGCACCAGGCCCAGGTCGTGGCGGTGGGCGGCGGTGAAGTCGGCCCCGCTGGTCAGCATTTCCTCCACCGGCCCCAGAATGAGGGTGAGCGGGGTGCGCAGCTCGTGCGAGAAGTTGGTGAAGAAGCGCAGCTTGGCCTCGGTTTCGACCTTGGCTTGCTCGGCAAACTCCTGAATCTGGTTGCGCTGGGAGCGGATTTCGTCGTTCTGCCCGGCCAGCACCCGCGTGATGCGGCGGTTGGCGCGCAGGGCCCGCCACACCAGCAGGGCCAACGCGGCGGCCACTAGCAGCGCCCCGGCCAGCACGTAGAGCACCGTTTGCTGGCTGGCGTAGGTGTCGCGCTGCTGCTGCAGCAGCCGCTGCTGCCGCTGAATGTCCTGCTGCTGGGCGGCCAGCTGCTCAGTTTGCATCTTCATGGTCAGCACGTTGGTCGAGTCGATGACCATCGTGCCCAGCACGTTTTCCTTGGCGTAGGGCCGGCGCTGCAAGATGTTCATGGCCG
The DNA here is from genome assembly GCF_030580955.1 of Hymenobacter convexus. Classification (GTDB taxonomy): domain Bacteria; phylum Bacteroidota; class Bacteroidia; order Cytophagales; family Hymenobacteraceae; genus Hymenobacter. The sequence goes on from NZ_JAUQON010000003.1 coordinate 266,673, forward strand.
TGCGAATGGCCTCCTCGCCGCCCGGCGGATAAAGCAGCGTGGCCGTAAGCACGCCGTCCTGCACAAACTGAATGCCGCCCTGCGGGCCCGACAGCCCATCTACGCCCACCACCCGCACGCGGCGGTCGAGCCCCAGCTGCTTGCACACCTGGTAGGCGCCCAGGGCCATGCGGTCGTTGTGGGCAAAAATCAGGTTCACCTCGGGGTGGGCGCGCAGCACGCGGGGCAGGTTCTGCACCACCGAGGGCCGTTTCCAGTCGCCCTGCACCTGCGCCACCAGGCGGATGCCGGGGTAGGCGGCCAGCGCGGCGGCCAGGCCCTGGTGGCGGTCCACGGCCGGTGAGGCCCCGGCCAGGCCCTGGATTTCCAGCACGTTGCCGCGCCCATCAAGCAGGTTGCCGATATAGCGGCCGGCGGCGCGGCCCACCTCCAGGTTGTTGCCGCCCACGTAGGCGGTGTAAAGTTTGGAAGTAGTGCGGCGGTCGAGTATCACCACCGGAATGCCGCGGTTAAAGGCTTCCTCCACCACCGGCGTCACCGGCTCGGCCTCGTTGGCCGACACGATGAGCAGGTCGATGCCTTCCTTGAGAAACTCGCGAATCTGCTGCTGCTGGCGGCGGCTGTCGTCGCGGGCGTCCTTCAGCCGGAACGTGACGTTGGGGTAGAAGCTCAGCTCCTTTTGCATGCCCGCCAGCATGGCCCGGCGCCAGGCGTCGCCGGTGGTGCACTGCGAAAAGCCAATAACGTAGTGCCGCGGCGCAGCAGCCCGCACCGGGCCGAGCGCGCCCAGCAGTGCGCAGCCCATCAACAGGCAAATGATTCGGAGAGCCTTCTTCATGCAACCACAGTAAAGCCGGCGAAGCAATGGCTGCTACCGATTCGCCCATGATTTTCAGGCAGCAGAATAACAAATTTAATACATCGCCCTGCAGCTGCCGACTGCCAATTTTTCGATGCTTGGCATCGCCTTCCTCAGCACCTGCTATCAGGTGGTCACCCGGTCGCCGTGGGCTTTCGGTTCCGAAATCACCAGAAAATGCAGGTCTTCTGCTTCCTGGTTGGCAATGCGGTGCGGCGTGCCCGGCGGGATGTGCAGGCTTTCCTGCGCCGCCACCCGCACCGTCTCCTCCCCTACTTCAAACGTCGCTTCGCCCGCCAAAACGAAAAACACCTGCTGCGCCCGCGCGTGGTAGTGCCGCTGCTCGGCCGTGCCCGGCGGGATGCGCTCCTGAATGACGCTCAGCGAGTCGCTTTTTAATAAGTGCCAGCCGTCGCAGGCGGCACCCCAGGTGTAGTGCTTGGCGGTGCGGGTGGAGGTTTTCATGGGCGAAAGCTATTATCCGAACGCTCGGCATAACGTTCCTTTTTAATCCTTTAATTCTTGATTCGTTAGTGTGCTGGTGACCGCACGGTTTTCGCCCGAAAGAACTCATCCGTTTTCCGGTTAAACTCGTCCGCGTGTTCCTGCAAGGTAGCGTGGCCGCTATCCGGCACCAGCCACAGCCAAGCGCGAGGCAGGCTTTGGTAAATGGCCACCGTGTGCTCGGGCCGAATCACGTCCCGGTCGCCGGCAATGATGAAGGCCGGCACCTGCACGCGCCGCAAGGCCGCCAGCGGAATATTGGGTTGAAACACATCCAGGCAAAACACTTTCCAGTCATTCTTTCGCTTGGGGTCAGTGAAAACAACGTTCCGGTTTTCCTGATAGCCGCGTTGCTGTTGCCGCCACAGGCTGGGCATGAGCGCCGTCGAGTCGGGCCAGAGGTTGGCGCCGGTGGCCACCAGCTTCTTCACCTTTTCGGGGTGGCGCATGGCCAGCACCAGCGCGTTGATGCCGCCATCGCTCCACCCCATCACATAGACCGAATCGATGCGCAGGCTGGTGAGCAGGCCGGCAAAGTCGTCGGCCATCATTTCGAAGCTCAGCGAGTCGCCGGGGTCCACTGATTTGCCGTGCGCCCGGCTGTCCACGGCAATAACACGGTAGCGCCGGGCGAAATAGGGAATGTTCTTCGCCCAGGCCGAGATGTTGTCGCCGTTGCCATGAATCAGGAGCAGCGGCGGGCCCTGGCCGTAGGTTTCGTAGTAGAGCTTCACGCCGCGCACCAGCTGGTAGTGCCCGGCGGCGGGGTTGTGGCCGTAGGGCGGGGTAGGTTGGGCGGCGGCGAGGTTGCTGAATAGCAGAATGAAAAATACCAACGCCCTATTCATCGAAAATCTAGGCATCATTCTTACTTCACGATTTTATGGTTTTGCTTTTCTTCGGAAGTAAGTAAAAACCAATACGCCACCCTTACCCTCTTGGCCTATTTCATAAAACAGGTTATTATTCACCCAAGCTACTGGACTTGTAAATGGTTGACTAATACGCGTACGAGTGTCGTTATAGTCAAGCATCAACTCTGCTTCTGTTAGTTTCCAAACACCTGCGCTTTTCACTCCATCTTGGCTTTGGTAGAATTTACCATCGGCAGTGAATACAAAAAAATCACTATGCTTGGCATAGTAATCATTACCCTGACATCTTCCCGTTGTATCTATTTTCTCCACACCAATGCAGTGGTTCCAAGCTCCAACTAGCAGTTGACGCCGCTTAGCAAGCAGGTCTTGGCTAAAAGCAAACTGGCTTTGAAAAAACAAAAGGCCGACAAGTAATGGGAATTTAAACTGCCGCAATTCAGCCATGACCACCAAAAATTAGATTCAATCAAATCTAACACCGATTAAGCATAACCAAAATGGCCGCCCCAGATTTCTCTAAGGCGGCCGTGGCTTGAGCTACAGGCTGACGGCAGTTATACCGTCTGGCCAGCTTCTTTCAGGCGAATCAAATTCAACGCGGAACCCGCCTTAAACCACTCAATCTGGCCCTCGTTGTAGGTGTGGTTGAGGGTGATGAGGTCGGTGTCGCCGTCGGCGTGGTGCAGGCGGGCCTGCAGGGGCTGGCCGGGCGTGAAGGTGGTCAGGCCGAGGATGTCGATGGTGTCGCCTTCCTCAATCAGGTCGTAGTCGGCCTTGTTGGCGAAGGTGAGGCCGAGCATGCCCTGCTTCTTGAGGTTGGTTTCGTGAATACGGGCGAAGCTCTTCACAATCACGGCGCGCACGCCGAGGTGGCGGGGCTCCATGGCTGCGTGTTCGCGCGAGGAGCCTTCGCCGTAGTTCTCGTCGCCAATCACCACGGTGCCGATGCCCTGGCTCTTGTACGAGCGGGCCGACTGCGGCACGGTGGTGTAGCCGTCGCCCTGCACCGCGAAGTTGCGCACCGAGTTGGCCTCGCCGTTGAAGGCGTTGGTGGCCCCGATGAGCATGTTGTTCGAGATGTTGTCGAGGTGGCCGCGGTACTTCAGCCACGGGCCGGCCATCGAAATATGGTCCGTCGTGCACTTGCCCTGGGCCTTGATGAGCAGACGCAGGCCCATCAAATCGGTACCTTCCCAAGCCTTGAAGGGCTCCAGCAGCTCCAGACGGTCGGAGGTGGGGTTCACCAGTACCTGCACCGTGCTGCCATCGGCGGCGGGCGCCTGGAAGCCGGCATCCTCCACGGCGAAACCACGGGGCGGCATTTCCACACCCTGGGGCTCGTCGAGCTTCACGGGGCCGTTGGTGCCTTGCAGGGTATCGGTGAGGGGGTTAAAGGTCAAATCTCCGGCGATGGCGAAGGCGGTCACGATTTCGGGCGACGCCACGAAGGCGTGGGTGTTCGGGTTGCCGTCGTTGCGCTTGGCAAAGTTGCGGTTGAAGCTCGTGATGATGGAGTTCTTGCGCTTGGGGTCGTCGGTGTGGCGGGCCCACTGGCCGATGCACGGACCGCAGGCGTTGGCCAGCACCACGCCGCCCATGTCGGCGAAGGTGTCGAGGAGGCCGTCGCGGGCCACGGTGTAGCGCACCAGCTCCGAGCCGGGCGTGATGGTGAACTCGGCGTTCACGGTCAGGCCCTTTTCCACGGCCTGCTTGGCGATGCTGGCGGCGCGGGTGATGTCCTCGTAGCTCGAGTTGGTGCACGAGCCAATCAGGCCCACTTCCAGCTTCTCGGGCCAGCCGTGCTCTTTCACGGCGGCGGCAAACTGCGAGATGGGCCAAGCGGCGTCCGGCGTGAACGGCCCGTTCACGTAGGGCTCCAGCGTGTTGAGGTCGATTTCGATGAGCTGGTCGTAGAACTTGGCCGGGTCGGCGTACACCTCGTCGTCGGCGCGCAGGTGCTGGCGCACGGCGGCGGCGGCTTCGGCAATCTCGGCGCGGCCGGTGCCGCGCAGGTAGTCGCCCATTTTCTCGTCGTAGGAGAACACCGACGTGGTGGCGCCGATTTCAGCGCCCATGTTGCAGATGGTGCCTTTGCCGGTGGCCGAGAGGCTCTCGGCGCCCTCGCCGAAGTACTCCACGATGGCGCCGGTGCCGCCCTTCACGGTCAGGATGCCGGCCACGCGCAGAATCACGTCTTTGGCCGAGGTCCAGCCGTTCATTTTGCCGGTCAGTTTCACGCCGATGACTTTCGGGAATTTCAATTCCCAGGCCATGCCGGCCATCACGTCCACGGCGTCGGCGCCGCCCACGCCGATGGCCACCATGCCCAGGCCGCCCGCGTTGGGGGTGTGCGAGTCGGTGCCAATCATCATGCCGCCGGGGAAGGCGTAGTTTTCGAGCACCACCTGGTGGATGATGCCGGCGCCGGGCTTCCAGAAACCGATGCCGTATTTGTTGGAAACCGAGGCCAGGAAGTCGTACACTTCCTTGTTTTCAGAGTTGGCTTCGGCCAGGTCGGCGGTGGCGCCGTCTTTGGCCTGAATGAGGTGGTCGCAGTGCACGGTGCTGGGCACGGCGGCCGTGGCCTTGCCGGCCTGCATGAACTGGAGCAGCGCCATTTGGGCGGTGGCGTCCTGCATGGCCACGCGGTCGGGGGCGAAATCGACGTAGGAAACGCCGCGCTCATAAGCCTGCTTTACTTCGCCGCCGTAGAGGTGGGCGTAGAGAATTTTCTCGGTGAGGGTGAGCGGGCGCGCCACGGCGGCGCGGGCCGCCTCGATGCGGGAACCCATGCCGGCGTACACGGCGCGAATCATTTCCAGGTCGAAAGCCATAGGATGCGTGTTATTATAAAGAGTGGTGGCGCAAATGTAGCACTCCCGGGAAGTTGGACCTAGCCAAAATGCGTAGATGCGGGTTTTGGATGGATTAACGTGGGTTTTGGTGGTTCCGTTCGGGCTTGGCGCGGTTCCGGGTTCCCGCAGTGGGCGCCGAGGTAGGCGCAGAGGTACGCAGTGGCAGACGGTAACCTATTGGCGCGGGTGGCGGTTGTGGAGCTTCTGTTTGCATTTTTGCGCTTACCATGAAATCAACTTCCCTTTCCCTGCTGGCCGCGGCCACGCTGGGGCTCAGCCTCGCCGGCTGCTCTTCCAATTCTTCCTCTGAAACCACGGCCGCCGCCGGCACTTCCGCCGCGGCCCCGACGCTCACGCCCGGCCCCTGGCGCGGCGTGCTGGCCACGCAAGGCCAGGAAATCCCGTTTCTATTCGAGGTAAAAACCGAGGCCGGCCGGCCGGTGGTGTACCTCATCAACAAGGGCCTGAACGGCGAGGAGCGGCTGCGCTGCGAGGAAATTTCCTCGGCTGGCGACTCCACCACCATCCGCCTGCACGCCTTCGACGCGGCGCTGGTGGTGCGCGCCGATGGCCCGAACAAGCTGAAAGGCACCTGGGTGAAATACGATACCAAAGACCCGTACCGCGTTCCGCTGACGGCCACAGCGGGCGCCCAGGAGCTGTTTCCGGCCGCGCAATCGACTGAAAAGCCGGGCAACTTTGGCGGCACCTGGCGCGCAACTTTTCAGGACGGCGACGACTCGTACCCGGCCACGGGTGTGTTCACGCAGCAAGGCAACCGCCTGATGGGCACTTTCCTCACCACCACCGGCGACTACCGCTACCTGAGCGGCCAAGTGAATGGGCAGAAAATGGCGGTGAGCACCTTCGACGGCAGCCACGCTTTCCTGTTCACGGCTCAGAACGGGCCGAAGGAGCCCGTCGACATCACCAAGCATTACGCGCCCAACACGCTGTTTGGCGACTTCTATTCCGGCAAAGCGGGCCACGAAACCTGGACGGCCGTGCCCGACCCCAAGGCCAAGCTGCCCGACGCCGACACCCTCACCTACCTCAAAAAGGGCGAAAGCCGGCTGAATTTCAAGTTTCCGAACGTTGTAGAAGGCAGCAGCATCTCCCCCACCGACGCCAAATACCGAGGCAAGGTGGTGGTGCTGCAGGTGCTGGGCTCGTGGTGCCCCAACTGCATGGACGAAACCAACTTCCTAGCGCCCTGGTACGAGAAAAACAAGCAGCGCGGCGTCGAAATCATTGGCCTGGGCTACGAGCGCAGCGGCGAATACGCCAAGTCGGCGCCCAAGCTGCGCAACATGCGCGAGCGGTTCAAGATTGGCTACGACGTGGCGTTTGCCGGCGTGTCTAACAAGGACTCGGTGGCGAAGTCCTTGCCGCAGCTGGCGAAATTCCTGGCCTTTCCCACCACCATTTTCCTCGATAAGAAGGGCAACGTGCGGAAGATTCACACGGGCTTTGCGGGGCCGGGCACAGGCAAGTATTACCAGGAAGAAATGGCCGGTTTCGAGCAAACCATCAATAAGCTGCTGAAGGAGTAGCCCAGCAAAAGATATCAGGCCGAAAGGGCTTGTTATCATTGCTTTCCGGTCAGGAAAAAGCTATATTAGGTCACATTCATCGCGGACAAGTCCGGCCACGCAGCCGGGCTTCCGCGGTGGGTGAGACCTAATTTTTTTCAGCCATGAAAAACCTGCTGGTGCCCACCGATTTTTCGCCCGAAGCCCACCACGCCTACGAGGTGGCTTTGCAGTTGGCCCGCCACACGGGCGGCACCGTGACGCTGTTGCACGTGCTGGAAGACCTCGATGAAGCCGGCGGCTTCAGCACCATGGGCAGCACCGTGAGCGGCCCGGGCATCGACGAAATCTTCCCCATCAAGCTCATGGAAGCCACCAAGCGTCGCCTGCTCACGGCCATGGCCGGGGCGGCTCCGCTGGCCCCCGACGTGCCCGTGCGCGAGGCCATCAAAACCGGCCCCATCGGCGCGGGCATTCTCAAGGCCATTCAGCGCTACCACATCGACCTAGTGGTGGCCGGGGCGCGGGGCCACGGCGCCACGGCGCACTTTTTCGTGAGCTCGAACACCGAGCGCATGATTCGGCTGGCGCCCTGCCCGGTGCTCACGGTGAAGCACCAGCAGGTGCCATTTGAGGTGCGCACCATCGTGTTTCCGTCCGATTTTTCGGAGGAAACCGCCCGGGCCATCGGGCCGCTGCGCGAAACCCTGGCGACGTTCCCCGACGCCACGCTGCACCTGCTGCACGTGGTGGGCGACCGCGACGCCTTCGCCGCCCGGCAGCGCATGGAAGCCTTTGCGGAGCTGGCCCAACTCCCCCATTACCAGATGAGCGAGGTGAACGCCGGCCGCACGGCAGCCGGCATCGAGCAATACGCCGAGCAGGTGAACGCCGATTTGGTGGTCATTCCCACGCACGCGCACTCCGGCCTGAGCAGCTTTTTCCACACCAGCATTGCCGAGGCCGTGGCCACCCACGCCTTCCCGCCGGTGCTCACCTACCATTTCAGCAGTGTGAAATCGGACGTAGCGGCCAGCACAGCCGATTACGCGCACCATTAATTTAGGTCTCCAACTAAAACGTCATGCAGCGCGCAACCGCAACGCCACCCGGAAATCGCCCTTGGGCCGCAGGGTGATGAGCGGCTGCATGGTGACGGGCGCTTGCCCGGCCACCCAGTCAACCTCGAACAGGCGCAGCAGCTCCAGCGTCACGAGCTGCATTTCGGTGAGGGCGAACTGCATGCCGATGCACAGGCGCGGCCCGCCACCGAAGGGCACGTAGGTGTTGGGCTGCACAGGGCGGGCCTGGCCGGGCGCGAAGCGGCTGGGACGAAATTCTTCGGGGTCGGGCCAGTACTTGGGGTCGTGGTGCAGGCCGTGGAAGTAGAGCGAAAATAGCGTGCCTTTGGGGATGTGCAGGCCCTGGTACTCGTCGTCGGCCAGGGCCACGCGGTCCACCATCCAGGCGGGCGGGTAGCGGCGCATGGTTTCCTGCACGGCATAAAGGGCCCGGCCCAGGCGCGGCAGGTCCTCAAAAGCGGGCGTGCGGCCGGCCAGCACGCTCTCGGCTTCGGCGCGAACGGCGGCGGCTTCCTGCGGGTGATGGGCCAGTAGGTAGGTGAGCCAGGTGAGGGCGTTGGCGCTGGTTTCGTGGCCGGCAATGAGCAGGATGAGGGCCTCGTCGAGCACGCGGTCGGGCGTCATGGGCTCGCCGGTGTCTTCGTAGCGCACGTCGAGCAGCATCTGGAGCAGGTCGGCGGGCGGGGTGGCACCGGGCCGGGCATTGTCGGCCTGGCGCTTTGCGATGAGGTTGCCCAGCAGCACCCGCAGCTCGGCGGCCAGGTCATCGTGGTACTTAAACTGGCCACGGAAGTGAAACCACGGTTTGAGGTAGGGCTGCCGGATGGAACGCACGAAAAACGCCTGAATCTCGGTGATGAGCCGGGCCAGGCGGTCCAGCTGCGCCTCTGGGAAATTGGTACTGAACACCGAGCGCGCGATGATGCGAAAGGTGAGCCGCGTCATCAGCTCGTGCACCTCTACCGTGGTGGTGCCCCCGCCGGCCTGGGCCCGAGCCGCCAGCGGCGCCAGGGTCTCGGCCGCTATTTCCTGCATCAGGCCCGTGAGGGCCGCCACCCGCTGCCGGTGGAAACCGGGCTGAATCAGCCGGCGCTGCCGCAGCCAGTCGGGCCCGTCGTTGGTGAGCAGGCCGTGGCCGATGTAGCGCGAAAATCCCCGCGTAAACTTCGATTTGGCGTAGTTGCGGTTGTTTTTCTGCAGCACGTGCTGCGTCAGGCCAGGGTCGCGGGTGAGGATGCTTTTCTCCACGCCCCCGATGTAGAGCTCCACGGTATCGCCGTAGTGCGCCAGTGTGTCGTTGAGCACCGGCAAGGGGTCTTTGGCCAGCGCAAACGAGCGCAGCAATGAGCGCCAGCGCGGCAGCCGCGGCAGGTAAAACGTAGCGGCGGCCGCTTTTTCGGATGCTTCCATGTTGGTTGTTTTCGCGGCCCACAAGGTGCCGGTTTCTCAAAAATACCACCCTGTTGCGGCTGCCTCATCTTTTTTCGCGCCGGCCGCGTAAAGCCGACACGGACCTCACAGTTCAACACCTTTCTTTTCTTTCTTCCAACACCCTTTCCCTATGTGGATTCAGCAAAACCCCAGCTCGCCCGCCCCGCTCGCCGATTTGCAAGGCCGCGCCGTCGGCCTCAAGTTTGAGTGCACCAAGTGCCACACCGAAGTCTTCACCGACCTCATCGGCGTGCCCGCCCCCAACGACCAAGCCGACTCGCCCGAGCACGCCGACAACCACGAAATCGAGGAAATCAAGTGCCCCGGCTGCGAAATGACGCACACCCTGGAAGTCGACAGCTCCTTCGATGGCGTGACGTTCAAGGTGAGTGAGGCGAAGGACGTGAGCTACCAGGTGGCGGAGTAAATGCTGTCATTGCGAGGCCGCAGGCCGTGGCAATCCGTTCTGTTCTCAGCGACTAACCTACTATTGTGACCAGCCCAGTAAAAAGCCCCGGCACTGTGCAGTGCCGAGGCTTTCTTGTAAAAGGGCGTGTCTGGTTTTGACAGGACGGATTGCTTCGCTGCGCTCGCAATGACAGGCGAAACCCGTCCCGACAGTCCAGCGCTATTTTTCCCGCTCAATCGTGTAGTTAATCAACTCTTCCAGCGACGTGCGGCTTGGCGACTCTGGAAAAGTATGCAGGATTTCCAGCGCGTCGTCGCGGTACTTCTTCATCGTGTTGATGGCGTAATCCAGCCCACCCGATTTCTTCACAAATTCAATGACCTGCTGCACCCGGTCGCGGTGACCTTCGTTGTTCTTCACGTTGAAAATCACCTTGCGCTTTTCCAGCCAGGAAGCGTGCTGTAGGGCATAAATCAGCGGCAGCGTCATCTTTTTTTCCTTGATGTCGATGCCCACCGGCTTGCCGATTTCGGCCGTGCCGTAGTCAAATAAGTCGTCCTTGATTTGAAAGGCAATGCCGACTTTTTCTCCAAATAAGCGGGCCCGCTCAATCGTCTCCTTGTCGGCCCCGACGGACGCCGCGCCCACCGCCGTGCACGAGGCAATGAGCGAAGCCGTTTTCTGCCGAATGATGTCGAAATAAACATCTTCGGTGATGTCGAGCTTGCGCGCTTTTTCGATTTGCAATAATTCGCCTTCGCTCAATTCGCGCACCGCGTTGCTGACAATCTTTAGCAGGTCGAAATCATCGTTTTCAAGCGATAATAAGAGGCCGCGCGACAGCAGGTAGTCGCCCACGAGCACGGCAATCTTGTTCTTCCACAGCGCATTGATGGAGAAGAAGCCGCGGCGGTAGTTGCTTTCGTCCACCACGTCGTCGTGCACCAGCGTGGCGGTGTGCAGCAGCTCGATGAGGGCCGCGCCGCGGAAGGAAGCATCGGGCAGCGGGGCAGTAGTGGTGGGCTCGGGACGGGCGGCGCGGGCCGTGAGAAACACGAACATGGGCCGGATTTGCTTGCCCTTGCGCTTCACGATGTAGCCCATTATCTTGTCGAGCAGCAGCACTTTGGTGCGCATCGACTGACGGAACTTGTGCTCAAACTCTTCCATTTCGGCCGCAATGGGCGCCTGAATCTGGTCGAGGGAGAAAGTGGGTTGTTGGGGCATTGCGCCGGCAATGATACGGCAGAACGGGCAAGCTGAAGGGTTTTCGACACTTAAGAATTGACGGCATTGCCGTCCTCACCCGTTCACCACCTCCCCGCCCCTACCTTCGCTATATGCTCACTCACGCTTCTTTTTTGCTCACCAATGCCGGCCACGGCCGGGCTTTTGAGGCCGATGCCACCTTTCGGGCCGATGGCGTGGCCAAGCCCGTAGTGGTTTTCGTGCACGGCTTCAAGGGGTTTAAGGACTGGGGCCACTTCCCGCTGCTGGCCGATTTCTTTGCCGAACGGGGCTTTGTGTTCGTCAAGCTCAATTTGTCGCACAACGGCATCGTGGTGGGCGGCACCGGCGATTTGGAAGATTTGGAGGCCTTCGGGCGCAACAACTTCAGCATCGAACTGGATGACATCGGGCTGGTCATCGACGCCCTTTTCGACGGTAAGTCGCCGGTGCCGGCCACCGAAATGGACCTGCAGCGCCTGGGCCTGGTAGGCCACAGCCGCGGGGGCGGCCTAGTGCTGCTCAAGGCCGCCGAAGACCCACGCGTGCGGGCCGTGGCCACCTGGGCGGCCATTGCCGAAGTGCACCCGCACTGGCCCCAGTCCATTTTTGACGAGTGGGAGCGCACCGGTATCCTGCACGTGCCCAACACCCGCACCGGCCAGCAGCTGCCCATGCACTACCAGATTGTGGAGGACTACCACCGGCACCGCCCGCGCCTCGACATTGCCCACAACGTGCGCCGCAAGCTGCGCCAGCCCCTGCTGCTGGTGCACGGCGACCAGGACGAAACCGTGCACGTGGCCGCCGCCCACACCCTGCACCAGCACAAGCCCGATGCCGAGCTGCTGCTGATACCCGACGCCACCCACATGTTCGGCGGCGCGCATCCCTGGCCCAAAAACGAGCTACCTGAACCCGCCCGTTTCGTAGCCGAGCGCACCGCCGACTTCTTCCTGCGTCACCTGTGAGCCGCCCCGCCACCGCCTACCTGCTGCTGGGCAGCAACCTTGGCAACCGGGCCGCTTTGTTGGCGTTTGCGCGCCAGGAATTGGCCGCCTCGGCCGGCAAAATAACGGCCGCTTCGGCCTTGTATGAAACCGCCGCTTGGGGCCGCGAAGACCAGCCAGCCTTTCTCAACCAGGCGCTGGCCCTACGCACGGAGCTGTCGGCCCAGGAGCTGCTGGCGCACTGCCTGGCCACCGAACAAAAGGCCGGGCGCGAACGCCTAGAACGCTGGGGCAGCCGCACGCTGGACGTGGATATTCTGCTGTTCAATGACAAAATCATTGACGAACCGAACCTGAAAGTGCCGCACCCGCGCCTGCCCGAGCGGCGCTTTGCCTTGGTGCCACTAGCCGAAATTGCGGGCGCGGCACGGCACCCGGTGCTGAAGCTGCACGTAGCCGAGTTGCTGGCGCAATGCCCCGACCTGTTAGCAGTGCGGCCCTGGCCAGCCGGTTGAACACATCAACCAGCCGGCTAGGGCCGCGCGTTTTTCATGTGCTGATGCTACCCGATGGTGGCGGTGGGCACAATCTTCTTTACCAGTCCCTGCAGCACCTTGCCGGGGCCGCACTCGATGAATTCGGTGGCGCCGTCGGCGGCCATTTGCTGTACGAGCTGCGTCCAGCGCACGGGGGCGGTGAGCTGAGCCAGCAGGTTGGCTTTGATTTCGGCGGGGTCGGTGTGCGGCCGGGCGTCCACGTTTTGGTAAACGGGGCATTTGGCGGCGTTGAAGGTGGTTTTCTCGATGGCGGCGGCCAGGGCGGCGGCGGCGCTTTGCATGAGCGGCGAGTGAAAGGCGCCGCCCACGGGCAGCGGCAGGGCGCGCTTGGCGCCGGCGGCTTTCAGAGCCTCGCAGGCTTTGGCGATGCCGGCCGTGGAGCCCGAAATCACGAGCTGGCCGGGGCAGTTGTAATTAGCGGCCACCACCACGTCGCCCGCGTCGGTGATTTCCTGGCAGATGCGCTCCACGGTGGAGTCGTCAAGGCCCAGAATGGCGGCCATGGTGCCGGGCTGCTCCTCGCAGGCGGCCTGCATGGCCTGGGCGCGGCGGGCCACCAGCGGCAGGGCATCTTCGAAGCGCAGCACACCAGCGGCCACCAGGGCCGAGAACTCGCCCAGCGAGTGGCCGGCCGTCATGCCGGGCTGCAGCTCGGGCCGGGCCACGAACTGGGCCACCGAATGCACGAAAATGGCCGGCTGCGTGACGTCGGTGCGGCGCAGGTCGTCGTCGGAACCCGAAAACATGATATCGGTAAGGCTGAAGCCGAGCAGGTCGTTGGCCTGGGTGAGCAGGGCGCGGGCGTCGAGGCTCTGGTCGAAAAGGTCGCGGGCCATGCCCGGAAACTGGCTGCCCTGGCCGGGGAAAACGATGGCGGTGGTCGAGCTCATGGGAATTGAGGGTATCTGAGGGAGGGAAAATGAATGGGGGCGCAAGCTGCAAACAAACCAGCATTGGACCCAAAAAAACGGAGCGCACCCTGAGGTCCGCTCCGTTTGAAATGTCACCTTGTCAAAGCCTTGGCGGGCTGGCCTCCAGGGCCATTACCGCACGATTTCGACCCAGCCCTTGTAAGTCCGCTTGGTGCCGTTCAAATCGGCAAACTCGACCTCGGCCAAGTAGAAATAGATGCCATCGGCCACTTTGCTGCCGCGGGCGCCGGGGGTATCGCCGGCCAGGGGCCCGCCGCCGTCCCAGTTGATGAGCACGGGGTCGGAGGCGGTGGTGGTGTTCTCGAAAACCTTGCGGCCCCAGCGGTTGAACGCCTGGAAGTGCACGCTGCGCACCGGCGAGTTGTTGCGGGGCTTGAACACCGTGTTCAGGCCGTCGCCGTTGGGCGTGAAGATGTTGGGCAGCGAAAAAAACAGGCAGTTGGACTGGCAGGCCACATTGCTCGTGTCGCTCACGCCGCCGCCGCTGCCCACGGCCTGCACCGCGTAGCAGCCGCCCAGGTTCGGCAGGTTGCTGTGGGTGAAGCTGGTTTGCGAGGTGGTGGTAAGCAGGGAGAAGGGGCCGGCGGGGCCTTCGCGGTAGTACAGGCGGTAGCTGACCCCGCTGGCGTTGCAGCCGGTGGGGGCATTGCTCAGCGTCCAGCTCAGGCGGTTGGTGTAGGTCTGGCTGCTGCCCGACAGTTGGGGCTGGGCCGCCAAGCTGTCGCAGTTCACCGTTTGCAGGGACAATACCGGCGTGCAGGGCGGCGCAATCAGCTGGCGGCACTGCTCCTGGCTTTTGTTGAGCAACGAACTCAGGTAGCCGGTGGGCACGTAGCGGCCCTCGGTGCGCACGTAGTAGCAGTAGTTCTGGCCTGTCACCAGCGTCGCGCTATTATCGACGTAAGAGCCGCCCGTGGTTCCGGTCGGGGCCGTCGCAATTTGCACGAACTGGCTCCCCGGCGTATCGGCGCGGCGGTAGATGGTTACGGGCCGGGCGGTGTTGTCCCAAGGCACGTTGTAGCTCCAGCGCACATTGAACGACGTGGGCGGGTTGCCGGCCACCACCGTGGTGCGCACGCTGCTGGCCGGAATGCCGGTTTCGGTCACGCTGGCCTGGCCGTTGGTGAAGGTGCGCACAAAATCGAGCCGATACGTGTACTGCCTGTCCAGGGTATTGAGGCCGGTGTCGACAAACGACGTATCGTTGAACGAGGTGAAGGTCCGCACCGTGGTGAACGTCGTCGGACTCTGGCCCTCCCCGCGCGACAGCACGTAGCTGGGCGTGCCATCGAACGCCACGCCCGTGGTGGGGCGCGGCGTGGTCCAGCGCACGGCTATCTGGCCGGCGGTGGCGCTGGTCACGTCCACATCCACGTTCTTCAGCTGCGCCGAGCGGCCGGCAAACGTAGCGCACGCCTCGGCCGAAGCCAGGCTGGCCCCGCCCGCCGGCAGCGGAAACTCGGCGTAGATGCGGTAGCAGTACGTGAAGCCCCGGGCCAAGCCGCGGGCCGTGCCGCTGGCATCGAGGTTTTCGTCGGTGAAAGTGGTGGCGTTGGGGGCCACCGAACCAATGCGGACATAGCCCGACGAGGCCGGAATGCCCGTTTCGCAGGCACCCGGCGCCGGGCCCGGGCCCACCTTCCGGTAGATGTAGATAATGCTGGCATTGGTGCAGGTGTAAGGGCTCCAGTTGAGCACTGTGCGGTTCAGCCCCGTGCCGTTGACGCCGGCCGTGGCGGTCAGGTTTTGGGGCGCCGGCCCTACCACCGTAATGCGCCACACCTGCTCATCAATCAGCGGCTGGTTGGCCGGGGTGGTGGTGGTAGTGCCCGAGCCCGGCGGCGTGTCCTGGGCTTTAAACACCACCAAGTAGGGCAAGCGGGCCACGTTGCTGCACTGGGTTTGCCAAGTGAATGTGCCCCGCGCGGTGGGCGGCCCCTGGGTGCTCTGCACAAAGGTAGCCGGCGGCCTGACGCCCGAATAAGCAAAAAGCGTAACCGGCGTCTGGGCCGCGCTGCCCGGCCCAATGCCGTCGGCGGCCGTGACCACGCCGGTAATTGATTGGCCCGCCACCACGCAGATGTCGGCCGGAATGGTCAGGTTCGGCCGCAGGTTGTTGGTGGGCACGATGATAATCTGCATGTCGCGAATGACCAGGCCAATCTGGCGGCGGCCCAGCGGCGTGCGGCGCCATTCCTCCACTTCGAAGGCCACGTTGTAGGTGCCAGCCTGCCCGGGAGCGTTCCAGGTAATCTGGCCGGTGAAGGGGTCCTGCACGAAAATGGGCGCAAGGTTGCCTGTGCCCGTGCTCGACGGCACGCCGTTGTAGGGCACCTGTACAGCGCCCGCGGCCAGACCCGGGTCGGCCGGGAAGCGAAAGTTGGGCACCACCACTGAAATGGGGGTGTTGTTGCCCGTAGTTCCCGGACAGGGCAGCCCCACAATGTCCTGGGCCAGCAGGCTCACCTTCTGGCTGGGCCGCAGGTGGTAGGCCAGCGAGTCGCCGTCGGCGTCGTAGCCCCCGGGGTTGTGCAGAAATACCTGGTTGATACCGCCTTTGTCCACGGCGGGCGAGGTCAGCACCGGCGAGTGGTTCAAGCCCAGGGCGGGGTCGATGGTAACGGTAGTGCTGATAAAAAACGACTGGGCGCCCGAATTATCCATGTTCAACACCCCCGCCACGCGGTTTTCGCCGGTGTAGCTCACCGTGTAGCTACCGGTCGCGGGATAAGTGTGCTCAAACACGTACACATTCAGGCCGGTATCCGGCACCAGTGGAATGGGCTGACGCCCGCCCACGCGGTCAACGCCCAGGTAACAGCTGGAGGTGCCGTCGCCGAAAAAGATGGTCACCTGCCGCTCATCCACCGGCTGCTGGGTACCGTTGGGCAGCGTGGTGGTGTAGAGTATCATCTTGAAGAAGATGCGGCGCGGGTTGCGGCCCGCCGTGGTGTCCACTTTGGCTTGAATGTCGCCGGCCCGGATGTGGCTGGCGTGCGCCACTTCCGGCCGCAGCCCCGCCCCCACCACCAACACCAACGAAACCGCCCAGGCCCAAGCCCTGGCACGAAGGAGAAAAGATTCTATCATAATTATTTTGAAAAACAGCAACCAGCGCCGCTCCCCCCGTGCGGGGCAGGCTTCGACTAGCAACTCTGCTGAACGCACGAGGTTTTGAAGTAAGTACGGAAAGTGAAGCCGGTTTGCCTGCGCAAACGCGTTATTTTTCCCCCCTTTTCTTGCCCACACAAATTAAGCCGAAAAGGCCGCCCCTTTCGGAACGGCCTTTCTTTTTAACTCGCTTTTAAGGCTAGCGAATGATTTCAACCCAGCCTTTATACGTCCGCTTCGTGTTGTTGAAATCGGCAAACTCCACTTCGGCCAGATAGTAGTACACGCCATCGGCGGTGGTTTTGCCCGAGCTGGTGGCCGCCTCCCCCACCGGCCCGCCGCCGTCCCAGTTGATGAGCACGGGGTCGCTGGCGGTGGTGGTGTTTTCAAATACTTTCACGCCCCAGCGGTTGAAGGCCTGGAAGTGCACCCGCCGCACCGGCGAGTTATTTTTGGGCCGGAACACCGCGTTCTGGTTGTCGCCGTTGGGCGTGAACACGTTGGGCAGGATGAAGAACAGGCAATTGTCCTGGCAAGCCACGTTGCTCGTGTCGCTCAGCACCCCACCCGTGCCCACGGCCTGCACTGCGTAGCAGCCGCCATTAGAGGCCAAATCGCTGTGCACGAAGCTGGGCTGCGTAGTGGTGCCCAGGAAGGCGAAGGGCCCCGTGGGCGTGGGCCGGTAATACACGCGGTAGCCCGTCACGGTGGCATCGCAGCCGGTGGGCGTGTCGGTCAGCGTCCAGCTTAAGCGGTTGGTATACCGGTCGTTGGGCGTGGGGTACTGTGGCCGGGCGGCCAGCTCATCGCAGTTGGTGGGTTCGAGCGTCAGCTTGGGCGTGCAGGGCGGGCTGCGCAGTTCCAGGCAACGCACCTGGCTGCGGTTTTGCAGCGAGTTCAGGTAGGCAATGCCGGGGTATTGGCCATCGGTTTGCACGTAGTAGCAGTAGGTCTGGCCCTTCACCAGCGTGGGGTCGCTGTCGGTATAGGTGCCGCCGGTGGCCGTGGTCGGGGCCGTGCCGATGCGGGCAAAAGCGCCCGTGCTGCCCGTGCGGCGGAAGACGATGGCCGGGCGGGTGGCGTTGTCCCACGGCACATTGTAGGTCCAGCTTACGCGCACGGCCGTGGCCGCGGCACTGGTGGGCACGGCGCTGGTGCGCACACTACTGGCCGTGGGCGAAGCTTCCCGAACCGGTGCCCGGGAATCGCCGGGGGCGAAGGTGCGCACAAACTCCAGCTTATAAGTGTACTGCAGGTCTTGGGTATTGATTTGCGTGTCGGTGTAGCACGTATCGGCCAGCGAACTGAGCGTGGCGATGGGCGTGAACGTGGTCGGCGTCAGGCCCTCCCCGCGCGACAGCACGTAGCTGGGCGTGCCCTCGAAGGGGATGCCGCCGGCGGCGCGCGGGCGCGTCCAGCACACCTGCATCTGGCCGGTGGTCACGCCAGTGTTTTCCACGTCTACCTTCACAATTCTGGCCGCATTGCCCTGAAACGACACGCAGGCCTCCTGCGAGGCAATGCTGGCCCCACCTGCTGGCAAAGGGAATTCGGCATAGATGCGGTAGCAATACGTCTGGCCGCGGTCGAGGCCCTGGGCCACGCCGTTAGCATCCAGGTTGCTATCGGTGAAGGTGGTCGCATTGGCCGCCACAGCCCCGATGCGGGTGTATCCGGCCGAGGCGGGAATGCCCGTGTCGCAAGGCCCGGGCACGAAGCTCGACGAGTTCACCTTGCGGTAGATGTAAATCTGGGAGGCATTGGTGCAGATGTAGGGGTTCCACGTCAGCACGGCGCTGGCCACAGTGCCGGCGGCGGGCACGGCGCGCAGGTTTTGCGGGGCCGGGCCCACCACCGTGATGCGCCAGGGCTTCTCGTCAATCAGCGGCACCGTGGGTGCCGATGGCGAATCCTGCGCCTTAAACACCACCAGGTACGGCTGCCGGGCCACGTTGCTGCAGTCCGTTTGCCAGGTGAAGGTGCCCTGGGCCTGCGGTGGCCCGGTCTGCGACTGCCGGAACGTAGCCGGCGGGATGACGCCCGAATAGGCAAACAACGAAATCGGGGTTTGCTGGGCGCCGCCCGTCGCGTCGTCCACGGCCGTCACGTTGCCGGTCACCGTGGCGCCGGCCACCACGCAAATGTCGGCCGGTACCGTGATGATGGGGCGCAGGTTGTTGGAGGCCGTCACAATAATCTGCATGTCACGGATGACCAGGCCAATCCGGCGGCGGCCCAGCGGCGTGCGGCGCCATTCCTCCACTTCGAAGGCCACGTTGTAAAAGCCCAGCGCCACCGGCGCATTCCAGGTAATCTGGCCCGTGAAAGCATCCTGCACGAAAATGGCGGGTGCGCCCGGCGCCCCCGGCGGCACGCCATTGTAAGCCACCTGCACCGGCGGGTTGGCCGGGCCGGTGATGCTCGGGTCGTTCGGATAAACAAAGCCTGCTACCGACACCGGGGCGGGGGTATTGTTGCCCGTGCCGACGCAGGGGGGGCCCTGCGTGCCCACAATGCCCAGCGGCACCATCTGGCTGGGGCGCAGGTGAAAGGCCAGCGAGTCGCCGTCGGCATCGTAAGCCCCCGGGTTGTGCAGGTACACCTGGCGGAGCCCAGCCTTGTCGACGGCCGGTGCCGTGAGGATGGGCGAACGGTTGCGGCCCAGGGCGGGGTCAATCGTAATCAGGGTGCTGATGTAGAAGTTCGTGTTGACGGAGTTCACCATGTTCAACACGCCCGGGTTGCGGTTCTCGCCAATGTAGCTCACCGTGAAGCTGCCCGACGATGGGTAGGTGTGGTCGAAATAATAAATGTTGGCGCTCGTATCAGAATTACCGGGAATGGCGCGGCGGCCCCCAAAGCGCGGTATGCCGGGAGGGCAGCTCGACGTGCCATCGCCGTAGAAGACCGTGGCAAAGTCGGCCGGCACGGTCGAGCTGTTGTCGGTGTAGAGAATCATCTTGAAAAAGACGCGCCGCGGATTGTTGGTCACCGTGTCCGGCCGGGCCTGAATGTCGCCGGCCCGCAAGTGGGTGGCCCACGCCGCATCCGGCCGCGCGCCCAGCCCCGCGGCAACGACCATCAGCAGCAGCGCCGTTCGCGCCCACGCCCCTACCCGAAGTGGAAAAAACTGTGTCATACAAACTTGATTAACAAAAGAAAACAGCTTGGGCAAGGGCCTCACGGCTGCAGCCGCGCCCCTGGGCCAGGTAAGTTAGTCAAACTATAATGGCCGCGCCCGTGCGTGTGTAAACGATGCCGGCGGCGGATAGATTCACCACGCCGGCTATAGTTTATTCAATCTCCTTTGGCAGGCAAGTAAACTACGCGTCCGTTGCCCGGTTAGCGAGTGGGGGCTACCTTTGAGCCCTCAAAACACACCCTCCCACGTTCCAAGTTTGGCTACTTTATGAGTTGGATAACTAAAACATTCACCAGCAGCATCGGCCGAAAGATTATCATGTCCCTCTCGGGCTTGTTTCTGTGCACTTTCCTGGTGGTTCACCTCATTGGCAACCTGCAGCTTTTCAAGCACGACGGAGGCGCGGCCTTTAATACCTACTCGCACTTCATGGGCACCAACCCCATCATTCGCACCATCGAGTGGGGTTTGGTGCTGGGTTTTGGCTTCCACATTTACGAAGCTCTGATGCTGACGCGCCGCAACAAAGCCGCCCGCGGCAGCCAGGGCTACGTGAGCAACCACTCTGAGCAAAACTCGGAATGGACCTCGCGCAACATGGGCATCCTGGGCACCATTATCCTGATTTTCCTGCTGGTGCACCTCTACAACTTCTTCTGGCGCGCCCGTTTCGCCGGCGACATCCCCAAGATGGGCGGTGCCGACCCGCTGACGCGCGACTACGACAACCTCTACATGGCCGTGGTCGATTCGTTCCACATCTGGTGGTACGTGCTGCTCTACGTGGCCGCCCAAATCAGCCTCGGCTACCACCTGTGGCACGGCTTCCGCTCCGGCTTCCAGACGCTGGGCCTGAACCACCGCAAGTACACTCCGGCCATTAAGTACATCGGCTACGCCTTTGCCGTGCTGGTTTCGGCCGGTTTCGCGTCCATGCCGCTCTACTTCTTCCTGTTCACCAACGCGCAGGGCGAATTGGCTGCCAATGCTCCGGCCGTGCTACAAAGCGTAGCCGCCGCTTTCTAATTTTCATTTGCTGACGCGCAGGAAAACTATCGACCGCGCCTAACACCCGGCGCGTTCAACTGTTTACTTGCTGAATATCACTCCCTCACTCCGTCGCTTTATGCAGTTGGATTCCAAAATTCCCGAAGGCCCTCTCGCCGAAAAGTGGGAGAAGCACAAGTTCAACGTCAAGCTCGTGAACCCCGCCAATAAGCGGAAATACGACGTGATTGTGGTCGGCACGGGCCTGGCCGGTGGCGCCGCCGCCGCTTCGCTCGCCGAGCTGGGCTATAACGTGAAGGCCTTTACCTACCACGACTCGCCCCGACGCGCGCACTCCATCGCCGCGCAGGGCGGCATCAACGCCGCTAAAAATTACCAAAACGACGGCGACTCCGTATTCCGTCTGTTCTACGACACCATCAAGGGCGGCGACTACCGCGCCCGCGAAGCCAACGTGTACCGCCTGGCCCAGGTGTCGGTGAATATCATCGACCAGTGCGTGGCCCAGGGCGTACCCTTCGCCCGCGAATACGGCGGCCTGCTGGCCAACCGCTCCTTCGGCGGGGCCCAGGTGAGCCGCACGTTCTATGCCCGCGGCCAGACCGGACAGCAGCTCCTGCTGGGCGCCTACTCGGCCCTGAGCCGCCAGATTGCCTACGGCAAAGTGAAGATGTACACCCGCTCCGAGATGCTCGACGTGGTGGTAATCGACGGTCAGGCCCGCGGCATCGTGACGCGCAACCTGATTACCGGCGAGATTGAAACCCACTCGGCTCACGCCGTGGTATTGGCTACCGGTGGTTATGGCAACGTGTTCTACCTGAGCACTAATGCCATGTACTGCAACGTGACGGCCGCTTGGCGCGCCCACAAAAAAGGCGCCTACTTCGCCAACCCCTGCTTCACCCAGATTCACCCCACCTGCATCCCCGTCAGCGGAGACTATCAGTCGAAGCTCACGCTGATGTCGGAATCGCTCCGCAACGACGGCCGCGTGTGGGTACCCAAAACGGTGGAAATGGCTGAGCGCGTGCGCAAAGGCGAAATCAAGCCCCAGGACATTGCCGAAGACGACCGCGACTACTTCCTGGAGCGCAAGTACCCCGCGTTCGGCAACCTCGTACCGCGTGACGTGGCCTCGCGCAACGCCAAAATGATGTGCGACGAAGGTCGTGGCGTGGGCAGCACCGGCTTGGCCGTGTACCTCGATTTCTCGGAAATCATTAAGCGCACGGGCGCCGACGCGGTGAGCCAGAAGTACGGCAACCTGTTTGCCATGTACGAGAAAATTACCGACGAGGACCCCTACAAGCAGCCGATGCGGATTTATCCGGCGGTGCACTACACCATGGGCGGCCTGTGGGTGGACTACAACCTGCAAACCACTGTGCCCGGCCTCTACGCCACTGGCGAGTGCAACTTCTCCGACCACGGCGCCAACCGCCTCGGCGCCTCGGCCCTGATGCAGGGCCTGGCCGATGGCTACTTCGTAATCCCCTACACTATTGGCGATTACCTGGCCCAGACGCCGCCCAAGCCGGTGAGCACCGACCACCCCGCTTTCGCCGAGGCGAAGGCTGGTGTGCAGGCCCGCACCGAGCAGCTGCTCAGCATCAAAGGCAACCGCACCCCCGATGATTTCCACAAAATCCTCGGCCACATCATGTGGGAGTATTGCGGCATGGCCCGCACCGCTGAGGGCCTGACCCACGCCAAGGCCGAGATTCAGAAGTTGAAGAAAGACTTCTGGAGCGACGTGAAAGTGGTGGGCTCCGGCGAAGAAATGAACCAAGCGCTGGAAAAAGCCGGCCGCGTGGCTGACTTCATCGAGCTCGGCGAGCTGATGGTGGACGACGCCCTGAACCGCAACGAGAGCTGCGGCGGCCACTTCCGCGAAGAGTACCAGACCCCCGAGGGCGAGGCCCTGCGCGACGACGAAAACTACGCCTACGTAGCCGCCTGGGAGTATCAGGGTGAAAACCAGCCTGAGAAGCTCAACAAGGAAGAATTAACCTTCGAAAACGTGAAGCTGACCCAGCGCAGCTACAAGTAATAATCTGTCATCCTGAGCGCAGCGAAGGACCTTATCACGCGCGCATCAATTAAGTTACTAACCCAACGAGTACCAGCGTGATAAGGTCCTTCGCTGCGCTCAGGATGACAAACGACAAATAAGAAAATGGCCGGTTCCAACCCCAACGCTAAACCGATGAACCTGACCCTGAAAGTGTGGCGGCAGCCCAACCGCCAGGCCCAGGGGAAAATTGTGGATTATCAGGTAAAGGACATTTCGCCCGATATGTCCTTCCTGGAAATGCTCGACGTGCTGAACGAGGACCTGCTGCGCGGCGGCCAGGACCCGGTGGCCTTCGACCACGACTGCCGCGAGGGCATCTGCGGTTCGTGCGACTTGTTCATCAACGGCCGCTCGCACGGCCCGGAGAAGGGCACCACCACCTGCCAGCTGCACATGCGCAAGTTCTCGGATGGCGACACCATCACCATCGAGCCCTGGCGCGCGTCCTCCTTCCCGGTGAACAAGGACTTGAGCGTAGACCGCTCGGCGTTCGACCGCATCATTCAGGCCGGCGGCTACGTGAGCGTGAACACCGGCGGCGCGCCCGACGGCAACGAGATTCCGATTCCGAAGGAAATTTCGGACCGGGCTTTCGAGGCGGCTACCTGCATTGGCTGCGGCGCCTGCGTGGCAGCTTGCAAAAATGCGTCGGCCATGCTGTTCGTGTCGGCCAAGGTGTCGCAGCTTGCGCTGCTGCCCCAGGGCCAGGTGGAGCGCAAAACCCGCGTCGAAAACATGGTGGCCCAGATGGACAAGGAAGGCTTCGGCGCCTGCACCAACATCGGCTCGTGCGCGGCCGAGTGCCCGGTGGGCATCTCGCTCGAAAACATTGCCATTCTGAACCGCGAGTTCCTGGCAGCTAAAGCTTCTTCGAACAACCTGGCATAAGCTGGTTGAATCAGCAGGTTGAGAAAGCGCGATGGGCAGCCGTCGCGCTTTTTTTATGCCTGTTGCGCTTCCTCACGCAACTTTGGCACCAGCCACACCACCAGGCCACCCAGCAGCGCCACCAGCGCAAACGACCAGCGCAGGCTGGCTGCCTTCGCCACAAAGCCCACCAAAGGTGGTACCATGAGGAAGCCGAAGTAGCTCACCGTGGAAACCGAGGCAATGGCCGCGCCGGCGCGCAATGGGTTGGCGCGGCCCACGAGGCTGAACACCAGCGGCACCACGCACGACACGCCCAGGCCCGCCAGCACAAAGCCCAGCCCGGCCAGCAACACAGTGGGAAAGGTGGCGGCCAGCAGCAGGCCGGCGCTCATTAGCAAGCCGCTGCCTTGCAGAATGGGCTTGGTGCCAAAGCGAGTCACCAACCTGTCGCCCAGAAAGCGGCCGGTGGTCATGGCCACCATGTAGAGGGTGAAGCCGATGGGGGCCAGCTCTTTGGGCGCGTGCACGGCCTGGGCGAAATACACGCCGGTCCAGTCGTAGAGCGTACCCTCGCAGGCCATGGAGGCAAAGGCAATGAGCCCGAATTTCAGCACCGGCTTTTCGGGCCAGGAAAAGAACGAGCGTTTGGCGGGCGGCGCGGGCGGCAGCGCCAGCGTGCCTGGGAAGAAGGCCAGTGCCAGCCCGGTAAGCGCTGCCGATACGGCCACGAAATGGTAGCTCGTCGGCACGTTATTCTTGATGAGCAGCGTGGCCACGCCGGCCGCCGCAAACCCCGCCACACTCCAGATGCCGTGAAACGTGGCAATAATGGAGCGTGAATAGAGCGTCTGGACGCCCACTGACTGGGCATTGACGGACAGATTGAGCAGGTTGCGCGAGCAGCCGAAGCAGAACAGCAGCGCCGCCAGCTGCCAGGTGTGCGCCGCAAAACCCAGCAAACCCAGCGCGAGGTTGTAGAGTACGGCGCCCACCATCATCACCTGCCGGCTGCTGAAGCGCTGCAGCAGGTGGCCGGTTACGGGCAGGGTCATCATCAGGCCGGCGGGCAGGGCCAGCAGCACGGCGCCCAGCTGCGCTTCGTCGAGCCCGAGCCGGTGCTGGATGATGGGAATGCGCGAGGCCCAGGTAGCAAACCCGAAGCCCGACACGAAAAAGAACAACGCAATGGACACCCGCGCCCGCCGCGGCGAAACCCCGGGGGCTGTCAACACTTCACTCATAACCACAAAAAAACACCGACCTAGCCCACTGCTTACCACCAAATGGGGTGTCCGGGTTGTACGGGGTAGCTCATGGGCAGTTCGGGTGGCCCCGGGCAGCCGGAAAAGGCCGCCCCCCACCCCTGCCGGAGCAAGGGAGTGGGCCAGCTTATTTCCAGCCCTTAATACCAGGGGTCGAGTTTTTGCACGTCGCAGCCGGACAGGATGGAGTCTTCATAATGCATCAGGCGCGCCATGCAGCTGTAGTTGGTTTCCAGGCTTCGATGACAGCTCCATGTCGAAGCGCGGGTGCTGGCCCGACAAAAAAGCGACATCCTTGGTGTTGTTGATGAAGCTGAACCGGATGTTGACCATACCGGTCACCCCGCGGTTCGTGGTCAGGACGTAGCGGAGCAGCACCGGGTCGGCATCGTACTCGAAGGTGTACCGGGCGATGGGCTCGGTGAGGTGGTTGCGCAACTTGTTTTTGGCGTAGTCGCGGTCGAAGGCTTTGATTTTATCGATGGAGTCGAACTCCTGGTATTTCAGATAGGATTCGTGACTGTAGAGTTCGTACACCGATTTGAGGTCTTCGTCGTCCGGGTCGTCGTCGTCGCGGAGCTGCCCAAATTGGGTGATGCGGGCCGTGGCCTGGCGCACCCCATCGTAGTTGAAAGTAATTTCGGCCACCTTGTGGCCACTGGCTTTGATGATGCGTACGGTTCTATCCATGCGCTAAATGTAGGGCGATTTTTGCGGCAGGAACGCACCTCGCAGCCCCGCGCCCGCCCCGCACGCCTACTTTTGCCCCGTGCCCCTGCTTCCCTCCGACCGTCGTCTGCCGCTGCTTTACGCCATCATTTTGCTCGACGTCATTGTGGGGGCGGCCGTGGGGCCGGTGCTGCCCGAGTTTGTGCGCGGCCTGCACCAGCCGCAGCTGTGGCTGAGCGTGGGTACAGGCGTGTTTCTGGGGGTGCAGCTGTTTTCGGCGCCGCTGCTGGGCCGGCTGGGCGATGGCTACGGGCGGCGGCCCATATTCATCCTCTCGGCGGTGGGCACGCTGCTGGCCAACGCGCTGCTACTGCCGGTGCGGACAGGGCTGTATTTCGTGAACCGGGTTTCCGACGGCCTCACCAACGGCATGTACGCCACGGTGCGCTCGGCCATCACCGACATCTCGAAGCCCGAGCAGCTGTTTCGCAACCTGGGCATCGAAGGAGCTATTATTTCGCTGGGCTTCGTGCTGGGACCGATGGCGGCGGGGCTGATGCTAACGTTCCTGCAGGTGCCGCCGACGCAGCAGGCCACCTACGTGGTGCGGCTGGCCGTGGCCCTGGCGGCCCTCAACGTGCTGCTGAGCCTCTGGCTGCCCGAGACGCACCGGCAGCGTAGCGGCGTGCGCGGCGCCGAGCTTCGGGCCGAGTTGGCGCTGGCCATCAACCCGCTCACGCTGTGGGCGCGGTTGCGCGAAAAGAACCGGCAGAACCCCGGCATTCGGCGCATTGTGCTCACGCAGGTGGCCCTCACGCTCAGCACGGGCTATTATTTCTACTTTGTGCCGTTTGCCAGCCTGGGGCCGTTGCGGCTCGATGCGCGGGGCATTTCCTACTTTTTCATGTATTTCGGCGCGCTGAGCGTGGGGCTGAACTTCGTGTTCTACAACTACTTCGCCGACCGCATCAACCAGCGCCGGGCCATTGTGTGGCTGGCGGCGCTAGGCGTACCGGTGCTGGCCGGCTATGGCCTGATGGGCACCTCCAAAACCGCGCTATATGCCCTGGTAACAGCCGACTGCCTCACGCTTTCGCTCATCCAGGGGTTGTTGGAAGGACGCTTGGCCCGCCACACCACGGAGGCCGACCGGGGCGAGATTTTTGGGCTGAACCAAGCATTTCAATCCTTCGCCAGCTTCAGCACGGCGCTGGTTTTTGGCGGGCTTTCAGTGCTCGATTTGCGGCTACCCTGGGCGTGGTTTGCCCTGTGCCTGGCGGCGGTGGCGTGGCTGGCGGCGCGCGACGAAACCGGCGCTGTAGGCGCAACAACTACAGCAGAAACCCAATAGCCCAGGCGAACTATGGCTTGTCTTCGAACTGCGCCACCACGTTGGCACTGTGCTGCAAGGGGTCGGCCAGGTCCTTGCCCTTCCAGTCGCCGCGCAGGTACCAGAGCAGCGCCAGCACCGCCGCCAGTACATTGGCCACCACAAACGACCACCACAGGCCGTGGAAGCCCAGCGCCGTGTGCTGCGATAGGTACCAGGCCACCGGAAACTGAAAAACCCACACCCCGATTATGGTTAGCATCATGGCCGACAGGGTGTTGCCTGACCCGCGCAAAGCCCCTGAAACCGACTGCTGCGCGCCCGTAAAGCACAGACTAAACACGGCAATGCGCACAAATTCCACGGCGTCGCGGCTCACGGCCTCGTCGCCTTTCAGGAAGAACTGGACCAATGGCTCGGCGGCCAGATAGCCCAGCAGGCCCACCACCAGCAGCCCGCCGAAGCTGATACCAATGGCATAATTAGCCGTGCGCACGGCGCGGGGCACATTGCGGGCGCCAATATTTTGGGCTACCAGCGTGGAGCAGGCCAGCGAAATGCCCAGCGCCGGGATGATGCCCAGCGCCAGAATGCGCGACCCAATGCCGTAGGTGGCCAGCACGGTGGTACCAAACGAAGCGGCCAGCACCGTCATCACCGACAGCCCCAGCGCCCGGGCCGACAACTCGATGGACGAGGGCACGCCCAGTTTCACCGCCCGGCCCATCAGGGCGAAATCAGGCTTGAACCCTTTGAAGGAAAGCTGGATGCCCGAGCGGCCCCGCAGCAGCACCGCCATGCCCACCGCCATGCTTAGGGCCTGCGTGATGAGCGTGGCCACGGCCGCGCCCGACACCCCGAAGGCCGGCACCGGCCCCCAGCCGTAGATGAAAAGCGGGTCGAGCAGGAAATTGAGCGCCAGGGTGCTGATGTTGATGTAAAGCGGAATCCGCACCTCGCCCACGCCCCGCATCAGGGCCTGGAACATCAGAAAGCCGAAGTTGAAGGCCAACCCCAAAAACAGGATGCGCTGAAACTGGTCGGCTTGCGCGAAGATGTCGGGTCCCACCCCGATGAGCCGCAGAATGCGCGGCGAGCCCCAGTGCGCCACCGCCGTGAGCACCAGCGCCAGCCCGGTTTCGAGCACCAATACCTGGGCCGCAATGTGGTTCACCATGGGCAGGTTGCGGGCGCCGTAGTTCTGGGCCACCAGCACCGAGCCGGCCACCGAAAAGCCCGAGCCCAGCGCTATCAGCAGGAAGTTGACGGGGAAGCTCACGGCCACGGCGGCCACGGCCCCGGCCCCCAGGCGCCCCACCCAAAAGGCATCCACGAGCTGGTAGCCGGTCTGGAGCAGGTTGCCGAACACGATGGGCAGCGCCAGCGTGAGCAGCGCTTTGAGAATGGAACCCTGGGTGAGGTTGGGGCGGGAGCTGGCGGCGGCAGGTGCGTACATAGGGCCCTCAGTACGGGCAGCGCGGGGGTTTGGCTGCAACATTGGCTGGCTTCTGCAACGCCCAACAAAAAAGCAGCCCGCCAGCGAAACCGCCGGCGGGCTGCCCCAGAGCCAAAAGCCGTGAATTAGTTCAGGCTGGCCGAGTACATTTTCATAATCTGACGCGCCTGGGCCAGGTTGGTGTCGCGCGAGTTCACGGCCAGGTAGATGAACTTGTCGCCGGTGGGCGACAGCTTCAGCAGGTGCAGCTGGTCGGTCAGCGTCAGCAGGATGTCCTGCACGGTCTGGTTCAGGTTGAGGGCCTTGATGGCTTTCAGCTTGGCTTTCACCACCTCGGTGTTGTAGGCGGCAGCGGTTTCGATGTCGAAATCGGCCACGTTGGCGTGCGAAGCCAGCGGCATGCCGGTTTCAACTTCTACCACGGCTACGGCCAGCAGCGTGGGCAGCTCGGCCATGATGTCTTTGATGGTTTGCTTGGGGGATACGGTAACGGTTGACATTGAATGGGGATTGGGTTTGTTGGGTTGAGAAAAAGAAAAATAACGATTAAGCCGCGTGCCGGCGCATGATTTCCTTGGCAATGCCCAGGTTGGCATCGGCCGTGTGCACGGCCAGAAAGCAGTACCACTTGCCGCCGTTCATGGGGCGCAGGTGGTGCAGCTGGTCTTCCAACATCACCGAGATGTCGGTGAGCGGGCCGCCCACCCAGGCCTTGGCCGCCAGGGCTTCGTCCATGATGCGCAGGAGCTTGGCATTGCGCAGGCTGATTTGATTGGGATTATAAGCCGCGCTCACCGTGTAGGACGCCACCACCCGCCCCGACTGCGCGTTCACCACACAAGCCATCAGCAGGTCGGGCAGGTCGTGCAGCAGGCCTTCGATTACTTGTTTGGAGCGTTTTGCCATTTCATCGTCGGTGGCCACAGTCACTTTTTTTAGCGGCAGTCGATTGAAAAAAGGAATGTTCATAAGGATGTGAAGCAAAGAGGTGGCCGGTGCGCCGACGATGCCACCCGGGCCGGCCAGCGGCCGGCCCCGCTGCTTCCCCCCGCAGGCGGGGGGAAGCAGTTTATTCGGGAAAGCACTCGGCGATACAAGGCCCGTCCCCGGCGGCGAACCCCTTGCGTACAAAGGCTTTGCCACTTGGGACCCTGCCCCAGCTACCTCGGCAGCGCGGCGGGCGGCCCGGGGGCCGCGTTGCCAAACTGCCGATATTTTCAGAGCATGCTGCCGCCACAACAGAGTGTCCCGAAAGGAAATCAGCTACTTAAAACTGCCACCAATGGTGTTTTTTGGTTTTGGTGGTTTTGGCCTGGGGCACCAGCGTCACGTTCTGCACGCTGTAGCCCTTCACCTGCACGTGCAGGTCGGCCTCGCCGTAGCCGCCGTAGCCCACCTGCAACTGGGAGGCCTGGTTGGCGGGCACGGTCAATGAATAGTTGCCCTGGGCGTCGGTGCTCACGCCCCGGCCGCGGGCCTTGTCGAGCACGGTGGCCCCGATGAGCGGGTGGCCGTTCTCGTCCAGAATCCGCCCCGACACGGTGGTCATGCGGGCAGCCGTGGCGGTAGCCTCGGCCGTGGTAGCGGCCTCGGCGGGGGCCACCACGGCGGAACCGGCCGGCAGGCCGATGCCAGCAGTGCGGTGGAGGTTGTTGCCCGCAAAGGCAGCGCCGCTCAGCAGCGCGGCCACGGCCACAATGGAGCCCGCCCGGCGCCGGAAACGCTTGGGTTCGGTCCGGACAAGCTCAAACTGATGCTGCAGCCAGCCCACCGGGCGCACGTCGTGGCCCTTGGCTTGGAGGGTATGGAAGCGCTGAAACGCTTCGCCGCCTTTCTCGGGGTTGGCCTTCAGATAAGCATCGACGAGGTCGGTGTTTTTCACTGAAAGGTCGCCCCGGAGGTAGGCGTCGCGGTAGCCCGGGAGAAGCTCCTGGGTTACCGGATGAAAAGGGTGTGCGGTTAATGCCATAAATAAGTAAATGGGTCTGTGGAAAAGAATATGGCGGGCAGCACAGGCATCAATCTTGTACCGATTGACAATGCTACGATAGAAAAATAATGCAATTAATTTCTTTTCGACAAAACAGAATTTATAAACTACCAAACCGGATTATCGCCAGTTAAAAATTAAATAATATTGCACAAAATAGTTACAGCTCAGGTTAATTTTTTCCAAGCAAAAGCCTTTTATCACTCACCAATGGCCATATTCTACGAAGCTAAGGCAATTAATAAAATTTAATTAATCCAACAATAATTTTAATGGCAGCGTATTAGCAGCAATATTTTTTAACAGATATTTTAACAAACGATAATCTGGTATTATTGATATTTATAGCCTTGCAATTCGGACAATTTGCTGAAATAATTAGACTCTTGAAAGGGGCGATAAGTAGAACCCGCAAGTGGCATAAACTGCATACATTGCCACGGTGAAGGGCGCCAGTTGCTTCAGCTCTTCTCGCGCATCCTTGCTCTCATCTTGCGTGGCAGATGCACTCGCGCTCGGGCGGGCTCCGGGACGGCGGCGTAACCAATGGCAGGCCTTCGGGGTTAGCAGCAAACCGAACCCGCAACCCCACTGCATTTTGATAACGATACTCGCCGGCACCAACCGGCCCAACTCGCGGGCCCGCCGCATTGCCAATTACTACCGCCGCGTGCTCAGCGAGTTGGGCGCCGAAAGCCAGATTCTCGACCTGGCCGAGCTGCCCGCCGATTTTGTAGCTACGGCGCTCTATGCCAACGTGGGCAGCCACCCCGAATTCAACCGCTTGGCGGCCATGCTCGATGTCGGCCAGAAGCTGGTCATTGTGGTGCCCGAATACAACGCTTCCTTCCCCGGCGTGCTCAAGGCTTTCATCGACGGCCTAGCCTACCCCGGCGGCATTGCCGGCAAAAAAGCCGCCCTCGTGGGCCTGAGCAGCGGCGGCCAGGGCGGCCTGCTGGCCATGGCCCACCTCTCCGATGTGCTGATGTACCTGGGCACGGCCGTGCTGCCCCAGCGCGTGCGCCTGCCCTTCATCAACCAGGACTTAAACGCCGAGGACGGCCTCAACCACGACCTTTCCCGGCAGCTGCTGCGCGAGCAGGCCGCAGCGCTGCTGGCATTTTAACACAGGGGGAGTCAACTTTGATTCGGCTGTCATCCTGAGCGCAGCGAAGGACCTTATCCCGGCAGAACCAGTTGTTATAACGTGAGAAGGTCCTTCGCTGCGCTCAGGATGACAAACAGTTTCAACCTGCGCCCACGTCCTGCTTCGCCAGCACCCGCCGAAACACCACCCGCAGCACAAAATAAATTACCGCCACCAGCGGCACGCAGGCCACGGCCCACAGCAGCAGGGCGCCCAGCTCGGCCCGCCACAGCAGCTTGCCGATGGCTTGCCAGCCCTCGTGCTCGATGAGCTGGCGCAAGGCCGGCAGCGTAAGGTGCTCTACCTGCGCTCCCTGGCCCAGCAGCCGGGCGCCGGCGCGCAGCAGCGGTATCAGCAGGGCCAGCTGAAAGAACGTCATGAGGTGCGTGACGAGCTGCATGGCGGCCACGTTGAGGCGCAGGCGCAGGGCCACGGCGGCACTCAGCACCGTGGTCACGCCCAGCAGCGGCACCACGCCCACGGCCGCGCCCAGGGCCACGGTGAGGGCCAGCTGCGAGGGCGTAAGACCGGCCTTGAGCAAATCGAGCAACGGGTCGAGCAAGCGGCGGCGTAGCCAGGAGCGCGGCGGCGCGGCGGGCGCGGGGGCCAACGGCAACGGCGAGGGTTCGGGAATTGACATAAAGAAAAGTGAGGAAGGCCTGCGCCAGGCCCGGCGGCGGCCCGTACCTTCGT
Source organism: Hymenobacter convexus (assembly GCF_030580955.1). GTDB lineage: Bacteria > Bacteroidota > Bacteroidia > Cytophagales > Hymenobacteraceae > Hymenobacter. The sequence continues at coordinate 298,644 of NZ_JAUQON010000003.1, forward strand.
TCAGGCAGGCTTCCTCATACGGCAGCGCCCCGAAATGTTGCCTTTTGGGCATTTATGACAAAGTTAGGTTCTTCGCCGGAGCTGCCGGGCCCGTGGTGGCGCGAGCTTCCCATTCTCTTGCATCGGGCCGCCCGCGAGCTGGGCCAGAACGACCCGCTGCGGCTGGGCGCGGCCACGGCGTTTTTCACGTCGTTTGCGCTGCCGCCCATCCTCATCATCCTCATTCAGCTGCTGAGCTCGCTCTACTCCACCTCCATGGTGCGGCAGCTGCTGCTGGCCAAAATCAGCAACCTGGTGGGGGCGTCGGCGGCGGGGCTGGTGGCGCAGATTGTGATGAACGTGGCCGACCCCATGCGCAGCCGGCTGGTGACGGTGGCGGGCTTCTGCTTCCTGCTCTTCGTGGCCACCACGCTGTTCACCATCATCCAGCACTCGCTTAATCAACTTTGGCAAATCCGGCCGAAGCGCGGCACCGGCAAGTTTTCGCAGGCCCTGCGCGAGCGGGCGCGCTCGGCGGGCGTGCTGCTGGCCACGGCGGGGCTCTCGCTGCTGGCCTTCGGCACCGATTCGGCGCTGGGCCTCTTCGCCGAAAGCATTCATGAGTTCGATGCCACGTTTGCCTATTTCGTTGTTCGGGGCCTGAACGGTGTCATTGCCTGGCTGATTCTGGCGGCGTGGTTCGGCGTCACGTTTCGCACCCTGAGCTTGGCCAAAGTGCCGTGGCGGGCCGTCACGCGCGGGGCGGCGCTCACGGCCTTTCTCATCAGCCTGGGCGAAGTGGTGCTGGGCCACTTGCTGGTGGCCCGGGATTTGGGGCCGGTGTACGGGCCGGCGTCGAGCCTGGTGCTGGTGCTGCTGTTCGTATTCTACTGCGCCATGATATTCTACTTCGGGGCGGCGTTCACCAAAGCCTACGCGCACCGGATTGGGCTCGATATCCGGCCGAAGAAGTCGGCCGTGCGCTACCGGCTAGTGAACGTGGAGGAGTAATCGGGGAAGTCATTTGCCATTACGAGTGGAGCGCAGCGGAACGCGGCAATCCGCTCTGACAAAGCCAGACACCTCCTTCTACCAGAATGCCCGGCACTGGATAGTAACAGGGCTTTCTGCCGTCTAAAAGGCGTAGTCTTTTTGAAAAATGCTTCGTCACTTCTCAAGGCTGGTCGCATAGAGAGGACAGATTGCCGCGTTGCGCTACGCTCCCCTCGCAATGACAAACGCCCACCCTGCCAGCCGCCGTACCTTTGCCCCGTGAATACTCCCGATACCTCCGCCGCCGGGGCCGCTGCCGAAGCGCCCAAAACCACCGAGCCCAACCTGCAATTCGCCGATTTCGCCCTCTCCCCCGCCCTGCTGGCGGGCGTGGCCGAGCTGAATTTCACCCAGCCCACCCCCGTGCAGCAGCTGGTGCTGGCCCCCGCCCTCGAAGGGCAGGACGTGGCCGGGCAGGCCCCCACCGGCTCGGGCAAAACCGCCGCCTACGGCCTGGCCGTGCTCCAGCAGGTCGACCCTACCTCGGCCACCATGCAGGCGCTGGTGCTGGTGCCCGCCCGCGAACTGGTGCTGCAGGTGCGCGACGCCCTGCAGCGCCTCGGCAAGCACATCCCCAACCTGCGGGTGGCCGGCTACTACGGCGGCCACGCCATGCGCGACGAAGTGAAAGGCCTCCAGCAGATGCCCCACGTGGTAGTGGCCACGCCCGGCCGCATGCTCGACCACCTGGAGCGCCGCACCATTGTGCCCAACCGCCTGAAAGTGCTGGTGCTGGACGAAGCCGACAAGCTGCTGGAGCTGGGTTTCCAAGAGGAAATGGCCACCATCATCAGCCGCCTGCCGCAGCGCCGCCAGACGCTCCTGTTCTCGGCCACCATGCCGGATAAGGTGCTGAGCCTCGTGCGCGAGTACCTGACGCGGCCCCGCGTGATGAACGTGGGCGGCTCCAACGCCACCACCCTGCCCGAGAGCCTCGTGCTACTCGGCCACGTCCTCAGCGCCGCCGACATGAAGCCGGCGGCCCTTTATCACATTATCAGCCAGCCCACCGCCGGCCGCTCGCTCGTGTTCGCCAACACCCGCGACCGGGTAGAAGAGCTCACCCGCTTCCTGCGCGGCCGGGGCCTGGCCGCCGAGGCCCTGCACGGCAAAATGTTGCAGCCCGAGCGCGATAAGAGCATGATGAAGCTACGCAACGGCTCGGCCACCGTGCTGGTGGCCACCGACGTGGCCGCTCGCGGCCTCGACGTGAACGACCTCGACACGGTGGTGCAGTTCGACCCGCCCCACGAAACCGACACCTTCCAGCACCGGGCCGGCCGCACGGCCCGCGCCGGCGCCGTGGGCACCGCCCACCTGCTCGTGACGCCCCACGAGCAGCAGAAGATTCAGCAGTGGCCCACGGCCCGCAACGTGCAATGGGCCGGGATGCGCCCGCCGGCCCTGCCCGCCGCGGCGCCCAAGGCCCCGCGCCCCAGCACGGTTACGCTGCACGTATCGGCCGGCAAGAGCGAAAAAATCAGCCGCGGCGACCTGGCCGGTGCCTTCGTGAGCGTGGGCGGCCTGGAGCGCGACGCCGTGGGCCGCATCGAAGTTTTCGACCACCACAGCTTCGTGGCCGTGCCCGAGGCCCAGGCCGAAGAAGTGCTGGCGAATATGCAAGGGGCTAAGGTGAAGGGCAAGAAGGTGAAAGTGGCGCTGATTCGCTAAGAAAGAACCTCCCCGCTGAACGTCATGCCGAGCGCAGCGCAGCATCTTGCCCGCAGTCACTAAATTCCAATCATTGGATTACTAGTGGCGGGCAAGATGCTGCGCTGCGCTCGGCATGACGTTCTTTTAGCTACCCATTCCTCCATGCGCCTCCTTTTCATCTGCAGCCAGAACAAGTGGCGCAGTCTCACCGCCGAGCGGCTTTTTGATGAGCATCCGCACTACGAAGCCCGCTCGGCCGGCACCGAGCCGGGGGCCCGGGTGCGCGTCACGGCCGGCCACCTGGGCTGGGCCGAAATTATTTTTGTGATGGAGCGCCGCCACGCCGACCGGCTGCGCGAAAAATATGCAGCGGAGCTGCGCGGCAAAACCCTCGTGGTGCTGCGCATTCCGGACAAGTATCCGTTTGGGGACGCGGCGCTGATTGCCTTGTTGCGCGGGCGGCTACCTGCGCATTTGCCATTATTTTCGTGAGTTCATTTTACCTCAACGTTTTTCATGCTGCGTCGTCTACCGTTTTTACTGCTTGCTTTTGCGGGCTTTTCCTATCAATCCCTGGCCCAGACGTTCGAGCCGGGCTACGTGGTGCGTACCGTGGGCGATACCCTGCGGGGCGAAATCGAAAACGGATTCTGGGAAGAGCCGCCGCCTTCTATTCGCTTCCGGCGTTCGGCCCAAAGCCCGAGTGAAACCTACCTGCCGCACCAGCTGCGGGCGGCGCGCTTCACCAAGGGCCGCTACTTCCGGTTCCTGCGCCTGCCCATCGACCACGCCGCCAAGGCCGTGGTAGGCCATTTGCCCCGCGAAAACCGCCCGGCCATCCAAACCGATTCGCTGCTGGCCGAGGTGCTGGTGGAGGGCACGGCCTCGCTGGTGCGGGTGGTGCTGCCCGACATCGTGCACTACGTGGTGCTGCGCCCCGACCGCCCGGCCCTGGACCTGAGCGAGCGCAAATACCTGCGGCAGGGCTCCGATGGGGTGTGGACGCTGGTGAATGGCAACAACTACCGCGGGCAGCTCGGTGTGTACTTTGGCGACTGCCCCACGGTGTCCCTGGCGGCTCAAAAGGCCGCTTTCACCGTCGAAGGCCTGTCGGCCGTGGTGCTGGCCTACAACGCCGCGTGCAGCCCCGCGCACCAGCCCGGGCACAACCTGCTGGCCGAAGCCACGCCGCGGCGGCGGCTGGCTTTCCAGGGCGGCGTGCTGGCGGGGGTGCGCTACAACCGCACCGAGAGCAACGCGGCGGAGCTGGCCGGGACCTGCGTCGATTGCGCGGTGCATCCCTTCGGCGGGCTCTACGCCGAGGTGTTGCAGCCCAGCCGCACGGCGGCCATCTTCGGTGAGCTGACGCTGAGCTCGTTCAAAAGCTCCAACGTGGAATACAGCAATTACTCGTACTCCAAATCCGTTTATACCTACAAGGGCCTGCTGGGCAGCGCGCGGCTGGGCGTGCGTTTTTTTATTCCGGCTCCGCGCGAGCGGCAGTGGCTGGTCAGCTTTGGGTATGAGCTGAACAAAACGATAATGCCGCGCATCACCACCCTTTCGGGCACGCCGGTGGTGGCATCCGCCACCAATGTGCCTTTTGCGAAGGCCGTTATCCTGCCCAACATCGGGCTGGGCTTTCGGAGCCACCGCTTCACTACCAGCGTGGACGTGCAGCTCTACCGCGACTACAACGACGATGCCCAGGGCTACGGCACGGCTTTCTTCGGCTCCAACTTCGCGTTGCGCGCCGGCCTGGGCTACCGCCTGGGCCGCAATTCGGATGAGGCCACCAAACGTGCCGCCGAATAGCCCCTGGACCAACCTCTAACCCAACCCCCAACCGGGACAGCCGTACTACCGGCCCATGCCCTATTTGATTTCCCTGGCCGTGCTGGCGGCTATTCTGTACGCGTTTTACCAATACGCCACCGCCGACTCGCGCCGCCGCGCCGAGGCCGTTGCGGCCGCGTTTCCAGCGGCCTGGCGCCAGATTCTGGCCGAGCGGGTGGCTTTCTACCTAACTCTCAGCAAGAGCGAAAAAGTCCGGTTTGAGAAGCAGGTGCAGGTTTTTCTGGCCGGCACGCGCATCACCGGCGTGCAAACTGAGGTGGACGACACCACGCGCCTGCTGGTAGCGGCCTCGGCCCTGATTCCGGTGTTCGGCTTTCCGGAGTGGGAATACAGCCACTTGGGCGAGGTGCTCATCGTGCCCGATGCCTGGAAGCTGCCCGACGCGCCCGACCAGGAGGTGCAACCCTTGCAGGGCACCCTGCTGGGCTCGGTGCAGGGCTTCCAGAACCAGCACTACATGCGTCTGTCGAAGGCGTCGTTGGAGCAGGGCTTCCGCGACGCGGTGGACCGGCAGAACGTGGGCATCCACGAGTTTGCGCACCTGCTGGACGAGGCCGACGGGGTGATTGACGGCGTGCCCCAGGCCGCCCTGCCGCCCGAGCTATTGCACCCCTGGGCCGTAGTGATGCAGCGCGAAATTGCCGCCATCCAGGCCGGCAAATCCGAAATCAACCCCTACGCGGCCACCAACGAAGCCGAGTTCTTCGCGGTGGTGACGGAATATTTCTTCGAGAAGCCCGAGAAGCTGGCGGAAAACCACCCCGAGCTCTACAAGTTGCTAAGCCGGGTTTTCCGCCAAAACCCCAAAAAACGTTTCCTCCAGGTCGCCACCGACCCGCGCGAGTGGTTGAAAACCCTGCGCAGCCGCCGCAAGTTTGGCCGCAACGCCCCGTGCCCCTGCGGCAGCGGCAAGAAGTATAAAGACTGTCATCTCGGGCAGGCGCAGGCGGCGTAGGGCGCTCGGGTTGAGTAAGAACGTCATGTCGAGCGCAGCCGAGACATGACGTTCTTACTGCTTTTCCTCCGGCAAAATGCATTTCTTTGCCCTATGAAAAAGCATTTGCTTCCCCTCATGGCCGCCGCCACGCTGGCTGCCTGCGCTCCCACCGCGAAAGCTCCCGTCGCTACCGCGCCCGCCGCTCCGGCCCCGCCACCTACCGCCCCGGCCCCGCCCGACTACCGCGCCCAGGCCCAGCAGTTTCTGGATGGCTACAATGCCGAATACGTGCGCCTCTACACGGCGTCGAGCGAGGCCGAATGGCGCTCCAACACCCACATTGTGGCCGGCGACACCAGCAACGCCGGCGCCACCACCCGCGCCAACCAGCGCATGGCCGCCTTCACGGGCAGCGCCGAGAACATCCGCCAGCTGCGCGAGCTGCTGACGCACAAAAGCGCCCTGACGCCACTTCAGGTCAAGCAGCTGGAAACGGCCCTCTATAACGCCGCCAACAACCCGCAAACCGTGGCCGATGTGGTGAAAAAGCGTATCAGCGCCGAAGCCGCTCAGACGGAAAAGCTCTACGGGTTTGACTACAAATACGCTGGCAAATCCGTCATCACCAACGATATCGACGAGCTGCTGCGCAAGGAAACCAACCCGCAGAAGCGCCAGCAAATCTGGGAAGCCAGCAAGGCCATCGGCCCCACGCTGAAAGATGGCCTGCTCAACCTGCGCGACCTCCGCAACCAAACGGTGCAGGCCTTGGGCTACCCCGATTATTTCACCTACCAGGCCAGCGACTACGGCCTGACCCGGGACGAAATGATGGCCTTGGTGCGCAAAATCAACGACGAGCTGCGTCCCCTCTACCGCGAGCTGCACACCTACGCCCGCTACGAGCTGGCCAAAAAATACAAGGTGAAGCAGGTGCCCGACTACCTGCCCGCCCACTGGCTGCCTAACCGCTGGGGCCAGGACTGGGGCGCGTTGGTGGACGTGAAAGGGCTGAACCTCGACGCCGTGCTGGCCAAGAAAGGCGCGGAGTGGCAGGTGAAGCAGGGCGAGCGGTTCTACCAGAGCCTGGGCTTCCCGGCGCTGCCGGCTTCATTTTATGAGAAAAGCAGCCTCTACCCACTGCCCAAAAACGCCACCTACAAGAAAAACAACCACGCCTCGGCCTGGCACATGGACCTCAACCAGGACCTGCGCAGCCTGATGAGCGTGGAGGCCAACACCGAGTGGTACGAAACTGCCCACCATGAGCTGGGTCACATTTTCTACTACCAAACCTACTCCAACCCCGACGTACCGCCGCTGCTCCGCCAGGGCGCCAACCGCGCCTACCACGAGGCCATTGGCTCGATGATGGGCCTGGCGGCCAAGCAGAAGCCTTTTCTGGTGGGCCTGGGCCTGATTCCGGCCAGCACCAAAACCGACCAGACCCAGCAACTCCTGCAGGAGGCCCTGAGCTACGTCACCTTCATTCCTTTCGCCTCAGGCGTGATGAGCGAGTGGGAAAACAGCTTCTACGCCGACAAGCTGCCCGCCGACCAGCTCAACGCCAAGTGGTGGGCCCTGTGCAAGCAGTACCAGGGCATGGTGCCGCCCACTGAGCGCGGCGAAAACTACCTCGACCCCGCCACCAAAACCCACATCAACGACGACCCCGCCCAGTACTACGACTACGCGCTGAGCTACGTCATCCTGTTTCAGCTCCACGACCACATCGCCAAAAACATCCTGCACCAGGACCCGCACGCCACCAACTATTATGGCAACCAGGAAGTGGGCCTGTTCCTGCGCGACATCATGCGCCCCGGCTCCAGCCGCGACTGGCGCGCAGTCCTGAAGGAAAAAACCGGCGAAGACCTCTCGGCCCGCGCCATGGTCGACTATTTCCAGCCCCTGATGGCTTATTTGAAAGCCCAGAACAAAGGACGGAAATACACGATGTAGGCCCACCAATTCAAGAAACTAAAAAGGCCGGCTTCTGATTGAAGCCGGCCTTTTTAGTTTCGCTGTGATAAGGCTTTGCAGCCATTACGGCAGCAACACGCGGTCAATGACGTGGACCACGCCGTTGGTGCACTGCACGTCGGGAATCACCATGTTGGCCGGCGCGGTGTTGCCGTTGCCTTTGGCCGTGAGCACGCCGTTGCTGAAGGCGCCGAGGGCAATGGGGCCACCGGCAGCGGCAATGGTCGAGCTCTCGGGGAGTTCCGGGGTGAACTTGCCACCCTGCGTGCCACCGATGATGACGTGGTTGAGCAACACGGCCGTGACGGTGGCCAACGGCAGCTTGCGGATGTCGGCGGGCACGTTGAGCGGCACATTCAGCAGGGTGCCCAGGTCTTTGAAAGCCTGGTCAGTGGGCGCAAAAACGGTCAGCTTGGGGCTGCCCGGCGTGCCCGTGAGGGCCGACTGCAGGTTGCAATACACCACGGCCTCCACCAGGAACGTCAGCTCGGGTTTCACAAATACGTCACCCTTCTGCAGGGCCAGAGCCGAACTGAGTACATCAACACCCGTGGCCAGCAGCACCTTATCGATGGGATGAATCAGGCCATTGGCCGCCGCCACGTCCGTGCCCAGAATCTTCGAGCCGTTGATGTACTTGCTCCCGTCGGCCCGCTGAATGATGCGCCGCGTGATGCCCAGCGCCGAGGCCGAGGTGCTGGCCGACGTGAGCGCACTGCCCGGCAGCGTGCCGCTGTACACGTGATAAAATAGCGTGCTGCGCAGAAATGGCTGTTGCAAAGCCGTGAGGTCAGCAGCCGAGTTGAGGCCCAGGCGGGCGAAGGCCGCGTTGGTGGGCGCAAACACCGTGAAGTTGCCCGATGGGTCAGCATCGTTCTTGTTGCCAAGCAGCACCGCTACGTTGCCGCGAATGGCCGCATCTTCCAGCGTCTGGAAGTCGGGATTGGTAACGGCAATGTTGGTAATGGTAGGCTCTACTTCTTTGTTTTTTGCACATCCGGCCACCAGTAGGCCCAGTATCAATGCACCGGCTTTGAGAGGAAAATATTTTTTCATCGTGTAAAAGAATGTATTGGTCGAGCCAGAAGAACAGTTTAGCCCAAATCGTTGACTATAAACGATTTTAAAATGCCTTTGGATTGCGCTAAGGTAAATCCGGAAGCTATTTCCTACCCGTAGATTGCGCTTTCAAATAATTGCCGTCCGTTTTATCTAGCAAATAGACACGGTAATTATTTATTGAATAAATTCAATTTTATGCAAAAGCTTTCTACACTTGCACTCAGTACCTTATTTGCAATTGGCACCGTTTCGGCAGGCCGCGCCCAGAGCCTGGTGAGTGGTTTTATGGCCGGCAAAGGCCATGGTTCAATAGCGGTGTCGGGCACTACCGAGAGCTACACACGGGTCTTTCTGGCACCGGAGAAAATTGATGGCGTGCCCATTTTTCAGGAAGTCCGCATCAACTCCGTCAACCTCTACGGCACCTATGGCCTCACCGACAAAATTGACGCCGTGGTCAGCCTGCCCTTTATTCAATCGAAAGGTCGGGCACCTGGCACCGTCATCAGCGACCTCAACGCCCTCTACTCCGACCAAGGCTATACCAACGTGCGCCAGGGCCTGCAGGACGTCAACGCCCTGTTCAAGTTCAAGGTGTACTCGCGCGAAATCGGCAGCAGCATCCTCGATTTGCTGGGCGTGGTGAGCTTCAGCACCCCGGTGAGCAACTACCAGACGAACACCGGCTACGGCTACATCATTGCCATCGGCAACCGCGCCACCAAGTATTCAACGGCCGGCGTGGCGCACCTCAAAACGGCTTCGGGCGTATTTGCTACGGCCCAGGTGGGCTACAGCCTGCGCACCGGCCTGGTGCCGCACGCCCTCATCGGGGAGGCCAAACTGGGCTACGCGGGCCCCAAGACCTACCTCGAAGGTTACGCCTCGTTTCAGGAATCGAACGGCGGCACCGACATTTCGGAGCAGGGCTTTACTGGCTTCTTCCCCTCCACGCGCGTTAACTACGTGCGCCTAGGCGCCAGCGGCTACCGGCCCATTGCCAATGGTTTTGGGCTGTCGTTGGGCATCAGCACGTATGTCGCGGGCCGCAACATTGGCAAATCCACCGGCTACTCGGCCGGCGTGAGCTATAATTTTTAATGCCCACTCCACCACTGGGGCATAAAAAAGCCGGCTTCGGGGCCGGCTTTTTTATGCACTGGCGGGAGCGTGCCTAATAGTTGGATTCGCTCGCGGGCAGGTCGATGAGGATGAACTGAGCATCCTTGCCGGCCCGGATTTGCACCACGTCGTCGCCCGTCATGCGGGCCTGGTCGTTGGGGCCAAGCTCGGTACCGTTCACGAAAATCACGCCCTCTTTCACGTAAATGAAGGTGAGGCGGATGGGGAATGTCTTGAATTCGATTTCCTTGTCTTCGGCGAGGTTGGCCCAGTACACGGTGCTATTCGAGTTCATGTACACCACGTCCTCCAGCACCTTTTGGCCGGTGACGAGGGGCACGAGCTTATTCTTATCGCCGCCGATGAAGCCCAGGTCCTTCTGCTCGTAGCTGGGCGCCAGGCCCTTCTGGCCCGGGATGAACCACAGCTGGTAGAGGTGCAGGGGCTTGTCCTGGCGGTTGAATTCGGAGTGGGCCAAGCCGGTGCCGGCGGTCATGCGCTGCACTTCGCCGGCCTTGATGGTCGTTTTGTTGCCCATCGTGTCCTGGTGCGTGATTTCGCCGTCGAGCACCAGCGTCACGATTTCCATTTCGGAGTGCGGGTGCTGCGGAAAACCCGATTGCGCCGCCACACTATCGTCGTTGAACACCCGCAGAGGGCCGAAATGCATGTTGTCGCGGTCGAAATAATCGGCAAACGAGAACAGGAAGTAGCTGCTGAGCCAGGCGGCCGGGGCAGCGTGGTGGCGGTCGGCCGAAGAAATGTATTTAAGCATCATGCAAAAGCTTGGGGAATGGGAGTGCCTCCCATACGCGCCAGCCGGGCCGGAAGTTGGCGTTCTTCTTCAAACCAGAACGGTCATGCTGAGCGCAGCCGAAGCATGACCGTTATTTATTCTGTCGCCAGTTCGAGCAGCCCATTATGCTACTCAAGCTTTCTTCAGCAGCGCGACTTGCTGCTGCAAGTCCAGCACGAGGCTGGCCACGCGCTCCAGCGACAGTTCAGCGATGGGGAACGTACTGCTGATGTAGCTCTTCGCTTCCCAGATTTCAAGCACGTCGTCCACTTTCACGTCGTAGGGCGTGAAGTGCGGATTGTCGGAGTGCAGCACGAACATGGCGCCGGAGCGCATCTTATTGAACACGCGCTTGAACACGATGCCGTCGCGCGAGCTCACCACAATGCACGGCGTGCCGTCCTTGATGCTGGCCCAGTCCTCCACGTAGCGGCCCACGATGACGGTGCCGCTGGCAATGGGCAGCATGGAATCGCCGGCGATTTCGAAGGCGCGATACGTCCCGGTGTTCGAAAGCATGGGCAGGCGGAACTTGGGCAGCACCTCCAGGTATTCGCGGTCAGCGTAGCCGTTGAGGTAGCCGGCGGCGGCTTTCTGGGGCACCAGCTCAATGTTCTCGTTCTGGTCCTGGTCGACGGTGAAGGCCAGCACGCGCAGCTTGCCGCCGGCGGGCGTGGGGGGTTCGGGCTGGTCGTCGGCTTCGGCGCCGGCCTCGGGGGCCGGGGCCGTGCCGATGATTTTAGCGTTTTTCTTCTTGCTGAAGTCGGTGGTTACCAGCTGGTCGAGCGTGATGCCGAACAGGCGGGCCATGTTGACGAGGGTGGCGAGGCGGGGCTCGGCGCGGCCTTCTTCGTAGGCCCCCACCAGGGAGCGTTTGATGCCGAGTTTATCGGCCATCTGGGCCTGCGTGAGGGCGAGCTCGCGCCGGCAAAACTTGAGGTTGGTATTAATCATCGGGGAGGGCAGCAGCCGGGAATAGCGTTCAATGCTAACGCAGATTCGGCTGGTGAAGTTAGCAACGCAAGCGCGAAGATACTAATTCACTTAGCTAATAATTTTCTGCCCACCACTTTAGCGTCGCGCTAATGATTTTTCGACCCACCATTCGTCGTTTTTCCAGAAATTATTCCAGCCCACGCGGGCGTATCGAGGGTTGATGTGGGCGTCGCGGTCACCGATTTCGAAGCGCGTCAGCACCTGCTGAATCACGGCGACATCCTGTTTCCAGAGCGCGGGCACGGCATCGGTGTTGTCGGCCTCGCGCCAGGCCCCGTCGAAGAGCAGGCCGCCGCGGCGGGTGGCCGGGTTCAGGGTGTAGCGGGCCAATTCGGCGCGGCCGCCTTTATCCAAACAGAAATCGAGGGCTATACGGCCGTCGAATCGGCCCCCCAGGCCCTGCGCGCTGCTGGCGCGCAGGGCAAAGCTGCCGGTGGCGCAATAGGTTGGCGCGGCAAGGGTTTCGCTTCGCTCAAATTCGCGAGCCAGTTCGGCGGGCAGGCGCTGCACCTGCTGCACTTCGATGCTGCCCCGAAACGGCGTGACGTCGCCGTAGCAACGAAACTTGCCGGAAACTAAGTAGCGGCCGGGGCTCTTGGCATCGGGCTGCACACTGAGAAACACAAACTCCAGCCGCCGCCCGTCGTAGCCGAATGTGCCGTTGAGCACGTCCTCGGTGCCTTTTTGAGGCTGGTGCTGCCACAGGCGGCCCAGGTTGATGCGGGCCAACAGGGCCTGCCGCGCGGCGTTGGAAAGCACCGCGCCGGGGGCGGCCAGGGGCGCCGGGGCAGTAGTAGGCGGCGGGGCCAACGGGGCTGGGGCTGGCCGGCGCGAAGGCCGGGCCGCGCCGAGCAGCAGCGCAGGCGCCGCCAGCAACAGGAAGTAACGCATAGAACCCAGAAAAAACGGTGAAGAAAGGCCGGCTATATTGCTAGATGGCGCTTCTGAGGTTCTAACGTGGCTGGGCGGCGTTTTATTATCAAAGGTTGAGGGAAGGCTTGGGCGATTTGGCCCACCATTCCTCGTTTTCCCAAGCTTCGCTCCAGTCGAGCCCGGCGTACTTGGGGTTGATGTTTTCGCCCCGGTCCCCCAGGTACAAATCGGACATCGCATCGGGCACAACGGATTGGGAATAATTGGCAAACGCGACCGCCTGTTGGCGCCCCGTGCGCCGGCTCCGCCACTGCCCCCGGAACAGCAGGCCCCCTCCCCCGGATGGAAATGCCTTGTCAGGAAAGGTTTGCAAAAGGTCAAGCTTGCCGGTTCCCAGTCGGTAAAAATCAAGGTGCGCCGTGCCTTGGAAAGTGCCGGCTCCCGTGGCCGTGCTGTCTTCATGCAGCACAAAGCGGGCCGTGGCGGTGTAGCTGCGGGCCTGCGCCACTTCGGCCGAATCGAGGTCCAAAAAAGCTTTCATCGACCGGATGCCCACCACCGTGATGGCACCCGCGAAGGGCGTGATGCTTTTGCGGAAGCGCGAACGGCCTCGCACCCGAAACGCACCGACCTGCGCGGTATCGGGCTCCACTGAATCAAAGATGAACGCAATGTGGCGGTGCTCGGCCCCGTAAAAACCGTCCAGAACGGTAGGTCGGGGGTAATCGTTTTCTCGCTGGCCAAAATCGGCCTGCCACAGCGGGGCTAGGTTGTTGGCGGTGAGAAATGCTGAAATATTGGGTACTGGCGCGCCTATTTCGACCCGGGTTCGGTCTTCGGCGCTGGCCTCATCCGGCCCCAGGTGAGTGACCACGGGCAAATGTGCAGCAGTGGCTGGCTGGGCATTTGCAGCTATACCCGCCTTGGTTTCCGGCCGGGAGTGCGCCACCGCGTGCGGTTTGGCCTGGGGCTGGCAAGCAGCGGCCAGCAAGCCGATTGCGGTGCAGGCCAGGGCCAATGAGCGAAACGACTTTTCCATGGCGATTCAGATGGCGGTTGATGAACTACAGGCTGAGCTTGGGCTTGGGCGAGTCGGCCCACCATTCGTCGTTTTCCCAATAAGTACTCCAACCTAATTTGGCATATTTAGAATTCACCTGCGAATTCCGGTCTCCGATGCCAAAATCTTTTATCAGGTCGGGAGATTGCAGGAAAATATTCAGGCTCACCAGAAACGGCCGAGCAGATTTGCCGGCTGGCTCTTGCCAATTGCCTGTAAACACTAACCCGCTGCCTTTCGTGGGCGCCTTTTCTAATACCATTCCCTCGCCAGGCGTGTACATCATGCCAACTTTCCCATCACTCCTCACCCAGAAATCCAGCAGTGCTTGTCCAGTCAGCACATAGGTAGCAGGGGCATTGCCGACGAAGCGAAAAGTTGCGGATGCTGAATAAGCGTTGGCGTTGATAACTGGCCCGCCCTCTTTCGTAGTATCTTGACTGAATTCATCCCCGCCCTGCGAGAGTAGAAAACCTTGGTCAAAATAATCGGCCAATTGGGTGAAGTGAATCTCTCCCGAAAAGCTGGAAATCTGTTTTCGGTTACGGGCTTTGCCAGTTACGTGAATTAGTTCGGGGCGCAGGCTGTCGCGGGTAGCTTGCAGTATGGCCAGCGAAAGCCGCTGTGGGTCGGCTCCGAAAAAACCATCAAGTGCCATTTTGAAGCCTTCTGACTGCGATTCCGGGGCTAGAAACAGCTTGCTTACGTCCACCTGCCGGAACGCAGCACCCATCTCTGGTGTCAGTGAAGCTTCATCTGCAACGACTGGTGCAATCGTTGCAGATGAAGAATCTAACGCTGGTTTTGCTGCTGCCTGGGAAGCGGCGCGCAATGTTGCAGCATTGACTGTATGGGCAGCAGGTTTTTGCTGCTGACAAGCCGTTGCTATTAATAAAAGAAACAGGCAAAATCTCTTTCTCATGCTGCCAATTTACTGCGTAGCTCCGGCATAAACTCCCGTAGGAAATACCGCCCCAACCCCGCTTCCAGCAGCAGCTCCATCAGCACCAGATTGCCCACCCACGAAAGCCAGGTCACCGTCAGGTACGTTTCTATCGGCTTGGTTTCGAACACGTAGTACATCACGTAGCTCTCGCCGCGCAGGGCCAGCGCGGCCAGCGTTACGGCAAAGGAGCGCAGTATCCAGTCGACGTGCAGGGGCCACTGGCGCTGGCGGGCGGCGCGGTAGGCCTTCCAGGTGCACAGCCACCACACCAGGCATTGCAGCGTGAAGCCGACCTGCGCCGCCAGCCCGCCATTGGCAAACCGCGCCAGAATGAGGCCCGACGGTGCCGCCAGCGCCAATATTCCGATGATGTACCCCTTGCCCAGCGCCCGGTGCAGCCCCGGCCCGCGCCGCGCCAGCACCGGCAGAAACTGCAGCAGCCCCAGCACCAGCACCACCAGGCTGGTGGTGATGTGCACGTAGAACCCCAACCGGAAAACCGGGTTGTCGTTGGTTTCGTCGCTCTTGGTGGTGAGGAAGTGGATGCCCTTCTCAAAGGTGTAGTAGGGCAGCGTTTTGGTGAGCATCAGGCCCGCGAAGGCGGCGATGAGCAGGGCCGCGAGGGCAAGGAGCAGGCGGCGCGGCCCGAAGCTTTGGGCACCGGATACAACAGGTTGCGACATGGTTTTAAAGCGGGCGGATGCGGATTTTATGCACAGCCACAGTCGTAAAAGCGCCTTGTAAATCAGGCAGCCGGGTGCGCAGCAATTCCAGCAACGTCGCCAGCAGTGCGGCAGTATCCCGAAAGGAGTAACGAAGGAAAATCACGTTAAGGTCGCGGATACCATGCGCGAAAACCCATTCACCGAAATCCTTGTCTTCGGTCGGAATGATGCGCGGCGGATTTCGCGACAGCTCAATAATCGCTGCATCGCTGAAGCTACGGTGCGATTCATAGATGGAATCGACCGCATAGCCTGCGGCCCGCAAGGCCGCGATGATGCCGTGGTCGATGTTTTCGTCGGCCAGAATCACGCCGCAAAACCAATGATTTCTTCCTTGGCAAGCATAGCTGCCGCGTATTCCAGAGCCGCCTGCACGTCAGCGGCTTCCAGCTGCGGATACATTGCTAGTAAGTCGGCCGTCGTGGCCCCTTCCGCAAGCTTGCGCAGCAGCAACTCCACCGTGAGCCGCGTGCCCCGGATGACAGGCTTGCCCAGCATGATTTCGTGGCTGGCAGTAATTCGAGCGTTAGCGGTGGCCATAACAATCAACTTAAAAAGATTGGCAATTGCGCTACTGCCCGCGCAGGCGCTTGTGGTACAGCGCGGCCATGCGCAGCTGGAAGTAGTCGTACTTCTCGCGCAGGTGGTCAAAAAGGTCGCGCAGAGTTACGTCGTTGCCAAGCTGGGCGCGGGCGGTGAGGATTTCGGCCAGTTCGGAATCGCTCACGAAGTCGTGGATGCGCAGCTCGCGGCCCTTGGCGTAGGCGTTGTAGAGGTGCGTTTTCACGGTGCTCAGGGCCAGGCCGCGGCGCTCGGAAATGTCTTCCGGCGTGAGGCCCATCTGGTGGAACTGGATGGTAGCGTCCTCGGAGTCGCTCACGGGTTTCTCAGCCGTGGCGGCCGCCTCGGCCTTGGCCAGACGCGGACGGGCGGGCTCGCTGAACATGCTGTCCGAATCGGAAGGCACGTACTGCCCGCCCCCGCCGTGCTCCAGAATGAGCTTGATGAAGGCCTCGCCGTAGGTTTCGAACTTCTTCATGCCCACGCCCGACACGCCCAGCATGCCCACGCGGCTCACGGGGCGCTCGGCCGCCATTTCCTGCAGCGTGGCATCGCTGAACACCACGTAGGGTGGCACGCCCTGCTCGTCGGCAATGGCTTTGCGGAGCTTGCGCAGCTTGTCGAACAACTGGGCCTCGGGGGTGCCCACGGCGGCTGTGGAAGCGGCGTTGGCGGCTTTTTTGCTGGCGCGGGTGGGCTTTTCGGCCTTTTCGCTGGGCTGGAACTTGCGGAGCGGCAGCGTGAGCTCGCCTTTGAGCACTTGGTGGCCCCGCTCGGTGATTTTCAGGGCGTAGCCTTCTTCATAGGCGATGTAGAACAGGCCGTCGTTCAGCATCTGGTGGATGTAGCTGTACCAATCCAGATAGGGCAGGTCGCGGCCCGCGCCGTAGGTTTTAATCTGGTCGAAGCCGCCTTGCAGCACAGCTTGGTTGCGCATGCCGCGCAGGATGTCAATCAGCAGGTTGATGGCCACTTTCTCTCGACTGCGGGCCACAGCCGAGAGGGCTTTCTGGGCAATGAGGGTGCCGTCGAACGTGGTGGGCGGGTTGCGGCAGATGTCGCAGTTGCCGCAGTCCTGGGCCAGCGTTTCGGAAAAATAGTTGAGCAGGATTTTGCGGCGGCAGCTGGCGGCTTCGGCAAACTGCTGCATGCGCTCCAGCTTGGCGGTGTTGAGCTGGGCCTGGCGCGCGGGCACGTCCTTGGTCACCATCTCGCGCATCTGCATCACATCGGCGAAGCTGTAGAACAGGATGGCCGTTGAAGGGGCGCCGTCGCGCCCGGCCCGGCCGATTTCCTGGTAGTAGCCCTCGATGTTTTTCGGCAAGTTGTAGTGCATCACCCAGCGCACGTTGCTCTTGTCGATGCCCATGCCGAAGGCAATGGTGGCCACTATTACTTGAATATCATCCTGCAAAAACGCCTCCTGCACCTTGCCGCGCTGCAAAGGCGTCATCCCCGCGTGGTAGTGCGCAGCCTTGATGCCTTTGGCGAGGAGCTTCTGGGAGATGGTTTCGCAGGTTTTGCGCGAGAGGCAATAGATGATGCCGGGGTCCTGCGGGTGGCGGCCGATGTAGTCGATGACGGAGCCCACCCGGTCCTGGCCGGGGCGCACTATCAGGTTGATGTTAGGCCGGTCGAAGCTGGAGAGAAATACCCGGGGCTCGCGCATGTTGAGCTGGGTGATGATGTCGCGCTTGGTCAGGCGGTCGGCCGTGGCCGTGAGGGCGATGATTGGCGTGTTGGGAAAGTGGTTCCGGAGCTGGCCCAACTGGGTATATTCGGGCCGAAAATCGTGGCCCCAACTCGAAATACAGTGCGCCTCGTCAATGGCGAAAATACTGATATTGACCCGATTGAGAAACTGCAGAAACCCGTCACTCAGCAGTTTTTCCGGCGACACGTAGAGCAACTTGAGGTGCCCGCTCACGGCCGCTCGGGCAATGTCGTTGGACTCGCTCTGGCCCACACTGCTGTTGATGTAGGCCGCCGCAATGCCGTTGGCTTTCAGGGCTTCTACCTGGTCCTTCATCAGGGCGATGAGGGGCGAGACAACCACGCAGGTGCCCTCGCTCACCACTGCCGGAATCTGAAAGCAGACCGACTTGCCGCCGCCCGTGGGCATGAGCACCACAGTGTCGCGCCCGCCGAGGATGTTCTGGATGATGTCGCCCTGCATGGGGCGGAAATTGTCGTAGCCGTAGTACCGTTTCAGGGCCTGTTGGGCGGCGGGCAGCAGGTTGGTTGGAGCGGTAGTTAAGGTATCAGACATAATGCGGGAAGAATAACTAGTTAAAATAACGTGACGAGGCCGGAAGTTCCAAGCAGATTAGTTTCCGGTGGGTGCCTCGGCCGGCTTTGGCTCACGCCGTGAGCCCCGGTACAGCTCATACTTCAGCAGCCGGCAATCAATCGGCCCATTAAACAGCGGAATCCGCCGCGCCGGCTTCAGCCCTACGCTCTTGGCCGCTTCCAGATTGCCGGTAAAAATAAAGGCCTCATAGCCCTGAAAACCCGTTTTCAGCGTGTCGCCAATCGTTTTGTACAAGGCCGCCATCTGGGCCTCCTCCCCTATTCGCTCGCCATAAGGCGGGTTCATCAGCACGATGCCGGGCTCTTCTTTGGCGGGCGCGGCGGCGTCTTTCACGTCGCGCACCGAGAGGCGCACGCAGTCTTCGAGGCCGGCGGCGGTGATGTTGGCGGCGGCCATGTCGATGACTTTGGGGTCGAGGTCGGAGCCGGCGAGGTAGGCCTGGGGCTCTTCGAGGCGCTGGGCTTTGGCTTCTTCGCGCACCTGCTCCCAGAGTTGGGGGTCGAAGTCGTACCAGTTTTCGAAGCCGAACTTGCCCTGGTGGAACAGGCCGGGCGCGATGCGCTGGCTGATGAGGCCGGCTTCGGTGAGGATGGTGGCCGAGCCGCACATGGGGTCGATGAGGGGCTTTTTGCCATCCCAGCCGGAAAGCATCACCAGGCCGGCGGCCAGCACCTCGTTCAGGGGAGCTTCGTTGGTGTGCTGGCGGTAGCCGCGGCGGTGCAGCGAGTCGCCGGCCGCATCGAGGCTGAGAATGACCTCGTTTTCCGTCATGCGCAGGTGCAGGCGGATGTCGGGCTGGCGGGTGTCGATGCTGGGCCGCTCGCCGGTGCGGGCCCGGAACTGGTCCACGATGGCATCCTTGGTGAGTTGGGCCACGAAGAGCGAGTGCTCAAAGGTGGAGCGGTTCACCACCGGCGTGATGGCGAAAGTCTGGCCGGGGCCAATGAAATCCTGCCAGTCGATGCGGCTTACTTCGCGGTACAGGGCCTTTTCATCGGCGGCGTAAAAGGCGGCGAAGGGGCGCAGCAGGCGCATGGAGAGCCGGCTCCACAGCGCCGCTTCGTACAGCAAACGGTGGTCGCCGATGAACTCGACAGCGCGGGAACCCACGTGCGTGATGTCGGCCCCGAGGGCGTAAAGCTCGTCGGCGAGTAGTTCTTCCAGGCCGAACTGGGTGGTGGCGGTGAGGTGCATAAAGTAGCGCGGACTTTTAGTCCGCGTCCGCAAAGGTCGGCAGAAAGTGTAGCGCATGCTTTAGCTTGCGCCATCAAACCCGTCAACAATCCCACCCGGCGCAGGCGAAAGCAGGCGCTTCGCGCTTATGGCCCTCGCTCCTGCTTCCTCCCCCGCTCCCGCCGCCAGCACCGCTGCCCCCGCCCGCTCCTACGCCGGGCCGATGATGCTGATGACCACCCTGTTCTTCCTGTTCGGGGCCGTCACCAACTTCAACGGGGTGCTCATGCCTTACCTCAAGGAGGTATGTCATCTCAGCGATTTTGAGTCGTCGCTGGTGCCTTCGGCCTTTTTTGCCGCCTATTTCCTGATGTCGCTGCCCGCGGGCTGGGTGCTGAACCGGATTGGCTACCAGCGGGGTATCGTGCTGGGCTTGTTGGTGATGGCCGCCGGGGCGCTGGTTTTTGTTCCGGCTGCCAATGCTCAGGCGTTCAGCCTGTTTCTAGTGGGCCTGAGCTTGCTGGGGGCGGGCGTCACGCTGCTCCAGGTGGCGGCCAACCCGTATGTGTCGGTGCTGGGCCCGGCGCGCGAGGCGGCCAGTCGTGTCAGCATTGTGGGCGTGGCCAATGGGCTGGGCGGCACGCTTTCGCCGCTGGTGGGCGGCCTGCTGCTATTCGGCAGCGCGTCGCTCCTCAAGCAGCAGCTGGCCGCCCTGC
Organism: Hymenobacter convexus; assembly: GCF_030580955.1. Classification (GTDB taxonomy): domain Bacteria; phylum Bacteroidota; class Bacteroidia; order Cytophagales; family Hymenobacteraceae; genus Hymenobacter. The sequence continues at coordinate 318,447 of NZ_JAUQON010000003.1, forward strand.
CCGTCAGCCAGCGTCTGGCCCAGGAAGCGGCCTTGGTCAAAACGCCTTATTTGGGGCTCGCCGCTTTTCTGGCAGCCCTGGCCATTCTTTTCTTCCTGGTGCGCCTGCCCAAAATCGAAAGCATTCCGGCCGATGAGGAAGCTACCGCCGACGACACGGCCCTGCTGGCGGGCCGGAAATCGGCGCTCGATTTCCGGCATCTGGTGCTGGGCATCGGGGCTATTTTCCTATATGTCGGCGTTGAAGTGGGCCTGGGCGATTTCCTGATTCGCTACGGCCAGGCGCAGCACATTCTGCAGCTCAGCCCATTCACGCAGGAACTGGTGCAAAAACTCAACGCCATCACCAACTTCGGCTTGCTCGTTATCGGCCAGCGCCCGCTGCCCATCGATACGGCCCACGGCTTCACAGCGGCCGTGGGCGCCGTGATGGTGGCTTCCTACTGGTTTGGCACGATGGTCGGGCGCATTGCCGGCATCCCCCTGCTGCGCCGCTACCCCGACCGGCCCCTGCTGGTGGGCGTCTGCGCCACGGGTGCCCTGCTGGTGCTGGGCTCCATCGCCCTGCACGGCGAAACAGCCCTCTGGCTCATCGTACTCTGCGGATTGATGAACTCCATCATGTGGCCCGTCATTTTTCCGCTGGCCATCAAAGGGCTGGGGCCATTCACCAAACAGGGCTCCTCTTACCTCATCATGGGCATCGTGGGCGGTGCCATTATTTCCCTCCTCATGGGCTGGTTGGCCACGCACGGCGGCGGCTTGCGGGTGGCCTTCGTGGTGCCGGCGCTGTGCTACCTGTACCTGCTGTTTTATGCCGTGAGTGGCTACCGGGTGCGGTAGGTCTGGGCAACGGAACAATAAAAAAGCATGTCATGCTCATCTGGCGTCCGCGCAGTCGAAGCATCTCTACCGCGCTGGCAATTGATTACTGTTGTGGAGGAGAGACTTCGACTGCGCGGACGCCAGATGAGCATGACGTGCTTTAATTTAACCCTCTTGCCCTGCCGCATGACCACCCCGCCCGCTCCCCGCCCCTACCGCCTGCTCAGTGCCGGCAACGTGGCCCTGGTTTCATTGGCCGTGGTGGTGGTTACCACGGTGGCGGTGTGGCTGCTGGGGCTCGGGCAGCACCGCACGCTGTTTGCCAATTCGCTGATTTCGACCAGTATCCTGTTCGGCGCCTTTTTCCTGTTCACCGCCGTGGGCCTCTACCACGGCGTGAAGCTGCGCGACGACGTGGGCCGCCTCACCGACCGCATCAGCCGCAAAAATTTCCCCGGCACCGGCAGGCTGGAGTCGTTGCCCAATTTCGATTTTTCCGAAGGCCACGGTATTTTGGGCATTCTGGCGGCCATTGCGATGGCCGTGGTGGTGGCCATCCTGGCCGTGTTCGTCATCTGGCTGGTGGGTGCGCTGCTCTGGACGGGCATTCTCATCTTCGCCGCCCTGCTGTACTGGGTGTTTTTCCGGGCGCTGCGGCTGGTTTTTAAAAACTCGAACCGCTGCCGGGGCCGCCTGGGTGCCAGCCTTTGGGAAGGCTTCTGGTACGCCTCGCTCTATACCTGCTGGATTTACGGCATCATCATGGCCGCGCATTACTTGCGGTAGGCCTGTACGTAGCACGGACTTTTAGTCCGCGTCTGCGCGCCACCAGGGTCGTTTCGAAACGCGGACTAAAAGTCCGCGCTACTTCACAGGCCGCCCAGATACTGCGGCGGCACGGCCTCGACCAGCCACACGCCGTTGCCGGATTCGTAGAACGGCACGCCGGCCGCGTGCATCGCGGCCGCATCCACCGTCAGGATGGTGGGCTGGCCGCGCCGGGCGCCCACGCGGCGGGCGGTTTCAGCATCAGGCGAAAGGTGGACGTGGTGGCGCGCCATTTTCTGCAAGCCCGCCGAGCGGATGGCGGGCAGCGCCGCCGGGGCCGTGCCGTGGTAGAGCAGCGCGGGCGGCATGGCCGGCACCAGCTGCAAATCGACCTCCACGCTGTGGCCCTGCTGCGCCCGGATGCGCGTGCCGCCGACATCGAACGCAAAGCGTTTTTTGTCGTTGCCAGCCACAATTTCAGTCAATTCCGCCTCGCTCAGGGGCGTGCCGTGGGCGGCGCAAGCGGCTAGCAGTTCCGCCACGGGCACCCAGCCGCCGTCCTGTAAAGGCCCTCGGGATGGTGGCGCAGGTGGTAGCTGAGAAACTTGCTGAGGCGGGAGGCTCGCTGGGTGTCCATACGGGCAAAGGTCGCCGAAGCATTCGGAACATGCACCTCGTGCCCAAGCCCCGCCCCTACCTTTGCGGCATGATGCCAACGCTCGAAGAAAACGTCTCCCTCCGCCCCTACAACACCTTTGGCCTCGATGTGCAGGCCCGCTACTTCGCCCGCTTCGCCTCGGCCGACGAGTTGCGCGCGCTGCTAAAGTTGCCCGAGGTGCAGGCGGCCGAAAAGCTCATCCTCGGCGGCGGCTCCAACCTGCTTTTCACCCAGGATTTCGCGGGTACGGTGTTGAAAAACGAGATTCGCGGCCTCGAAATCACCTATGAGGACGCCGACACGCACACCGTGCTGGTGCGGGCCGGGGCCGGCGAAAGCTGGCACGGGCTGGTGGAATATAGTCTCGACCAGGGCCTGAGCGGACTCGAAAACCTGTCGCTCATCCCCGGCACGGTGGGCGCCTCGCCCCTGCAAAACATCGGCGCCTACGGGGCCGAGCTGCGCGACACCTTCGACCACCTCGAAGCCGTCGACATCAGCACCGGCGCGTTGCGCGTGTTCACGGCCGACGAATGCGGCTTCGGCTACCGCGAAAGTGTGTTCAAAAACGTGCTAAAGGGCCAGTTTGTAGTCACGGCCGTGGTGCTGCGCCTGCACCGCCAGCCCCGGCCCAACGTGCGCTACGGCGCCATTGCCGAAACGCTGGCCGAGTTGGGCATCGAGGGCGAGCCCACGCCGCAGGACGTGAGCCGCGCCGTGGTGCACATCCGGCGCAGCAAGCTGCCCGACCCGGCCGAAATCGGCAACGCCGGCTCCTTTTTCAAGAACCCCGAAATCTCGCAGGCCCGGTTCGACCACCTGAAAAGCGAGTATCCGGAACTACCCGGCTACCCCGTGCCCGGCGGCGTGAAAGTGCCCGCCGGCTGGCTCATCGAGCGGGCCGGCTGGAAGGGCCTGCGCCGCGGCCCCGGCGAGGGCACCCACGGCGTACACGCCCGCCAGGCCCTGGTGCTGGTGAACCACGGCGGCGCCACCGGTAGCGAAGTGCGCCAGCTGGCCGAGGAAATCATTGCCTCGGTGCGGGCGCAGTTCGGCATCGAGCTGCACCCGGAAGTTAATATTTTGTGATATAATATAACTATGTTTCAACCATAACTTTATAGTCCTGAGCAGCAGGAAATGAAGAATTTATCCCGAGATTTGCATACGCGCTTCTTTTTTCGGTCTACATATTCTTCAATTCTAGTTATGACCAAGCTGCTACTTTTCGCCGGCTTATTCGCCGGTTTTGCCAACGCCCAGGCCACGCCCGGCCCAGCCACCCCGCCCGTTCTCACCGTGAAAGCCGCCCGGGCCCTGGGCGCGGGCAGCACCGTGACGGTGCGCGCCGTGGTGCTCAACGGCACCGAGATGGGCAACATCCGCTACATCCAGGACGCCGAGGCCGGCCTGGCCTTGTATGCCCAGCCGGCCAAGCTGCCGGGCTACGGCGAGCTGCACGCCGGCGACAGCATCCAGGTCACGGGCCAGCTCAAGCTCTACAACGGGCTGCTGGAAATGGACCCCGTGGCCTCGTTCCACAAGCTGGCGGGCGGGGTACGGTTGCGCGCCCTGAAGGTGCCCGTGGCGCAGGCCAATACTGTTTTTGACGAAGCCAACGAGAGTCGTCTGGTGGAAATTACGGGCGTGACGCGCCTGGCCACGCCTGCCGGCACCGCTGCCACCACCCTGGCCGGCAACGCCAACTACCTCCTCAACGGCCAAACCGGCACGCTGGTGCGGGTGGGTGCCGCCAGCACCGGCCCCGCCGGCCTCGTGGACGCCACGCCGCCCACCGAGCCGTTTGACCTGCGCGGGGTGCTCAGCCAGTACTCGCCCAGCGGCACGGGCGGCTACCAGCTGCTGCCGCGCCTGGCCTCCGACATGGTGCTCGGCGGCGGCCTGCCGCGCCTCACCGAAGAGCCCGTGCCCGTGAACGTGAGCCCCACGGGCTTCACGGTGGTGTACTCCACGCTGAACCCCGGCGACACCCGCGTGCGCTACGGCCTCACCGCCCAGGACCTGAAGGAAAGCCGCACCGACGCGGCCCTCACCACCCACCACAGCCTCACCCTCACCGACCTGATTCCGGGCACCACTTACTACGTGGAGGTGAGCTCGCGCAACGCCTCCGGCACCGAAACGGCCCCGCCCGTGCCGTTTATCACCAGCGGCGGCAAGCGCGTCCGCGTTGGCACTAAAAATTAAGGGGCAGTGTTGGGCCGGCCAACGGTGCATTCGGCGGTTCGTTTCGCTGAAATTCAGCATCTTTGTAGTTCGGCTTTTCATCTTTTTCACTTTAACCGTTTCCTAACACTTCCTTCATTTATGAATAAACTTACCCTGTTGGCGTTGCTGATATGCGCGGCTATTTGGCGGCCCGCCGCGGCTCAGGCTCCCATTACCATTGCGGCAGCGCGTGCCCAGCAGCCCACCACCAATGCCACGGCTGGAGCCACGGTCACCGTGACCGGCATCGCCACCAACGGCCCGGAACTGGGGTCCATTCGCTACTTCCAGGACGGCACGGCCGGCATTGCGGCTTATGGCGGCACCACCGGCGCGGCCGGCACCTCGGCGGCCGTAGCAGCCGTGCTGAACTCGGTGCAGCCCGGCGACAGCATTGTGGTAACGGGCCAGCTAAAGCAGTTTTACGGCTTCCTGGAAATTGACCCGCTCACGAGCGTCACCATCGTTTCCGGCAACCGGCCGGTGGTGCCGGTGTCATTTCCGGCCGGCAGCATCACCCCAGCTTTTGCCGAGCAGTACGAGGGCCAGCTGGTGCGCATCAACGGCATTACGTCCATCAACACGAGCACGGGCGCGGCCGTGACGTCGTTCGCCTCTGTTTCGGCCGGCTACCGCATCAACAACAACGCCGCCACGCCGCTCTACGTGAACGCCGCCAGCACCGGCCCCTACGGCCTCATCGGCAAGCCGGCCCCGACGGGCTTGTACGACGCCATTGGCCTGATTAGCCAGCACATGACGGCCAACACCGGCACGGTGAACACCACCACCGGCTACCAGCTGCTGCCGCGTCTCTACGCAGACTTTATCCAGGGCCTGACGCCGAACCTCATCGGCACGCCCACGACCTCGAACATTAGCACGACCGGCTTCACCGTGAACTTCATCACCCAGAACGCCGGCAACACCCAGCTAAGCTACAGCACCTCGCCCACCACGGGCTTTCAGACCGTGACCAACGCGGCCAGCGTGACCACCCACAGCTTGGCCCTGACCGGCCTGCAGCCCGCCACGGTGTACTACGTGCAAGCCATTTCGGTGAACAGCGTGGGCCAGTCGCAGTCGCGCGTGGTGCCCATGATTACGGCCTCGCTCTCGACCGGCAAGATGCGCGTGTACTTCAACAACGCCGTGGACAACACCCTGGCCATGCCCAACAACAACGCCGTGTACCTGCCCAGCGGCCACATCGCCGACACGCTGGCCAGCTACATCAACAAGGCCCGCAAAACCCTCGACATCGCCATCTATAACTGGAACAACGCCGTCATTCTCAATGCCGTAAACGCGGCCCGGGCCCGCGGCGTGAAGGTGCGCGTGATTTACGAAGACGACAACGCCAACCTGAGCATCAACAGCCTCAACGCCGTGATTCCGCGCCAGGGCCGCCCGGCCCAGGCCGGCAGCAGCGGCAGCGCCATCATGCACAACAAATTTGTGGTGATTGACGCCGACACCAGCGTGGCCAACTGCCCCTGGGTGTGGACGGGCTCGACCAACTGGACGGCTGCCCAGCTCGCTACCGACCGCAACTCGGCCATTGCCGTGCAGGACCAGAGCCTAGCCCGTGTCTACACCATGGAATTCAACGAGATGTGGGGCAGCAACACCCTCACGCCCGGTACGCTGCTGTTTGGCAACCGCAAAACCGACAACACGCCGCATTACTTCAACATTGGCGGGCGCCAGGTAGAATCGTGGTTTTCGCCGACCGACAACGTGAACGGCCACCTCATCGAGACGGTGCAGACGGCTGATAACGACATGCATTTCGCGTCGATGCTCATCACCCGTTCAGACATCGGCCGCGCCATCCGCGACCGGGTGCAGCTGCGCGGCATCGCCGCCTGCACCGAGGGCGTGACCAACGACACCAGCGCCACCGACGGCTCGGGCAACAACTTCCGCGTGATTCGCTCGGCCATCGGCAACCGCATGATTCTGAAGCGCGGCTCCTACATCTTCCACCACAAGTACCTGCTGGTGGACGCGGGCAACGCCCAATCGGACCCCACCATCTTCCTGGGCTCGCACAACTGGACCAACTCGGCCGATAACGAAAACGACGAAAATACGCTCGTTATCCACGACGCCCGCATTGTGAACCAGTACTACCAGGAATTCGCTACCCGCGTGTCGGAGCAAACCGCGGCCGGGGTGACGGTATGCCGCCTCACGCTGGCCACCCGGGCCGGCACGGTGCAGGCCAGCACCCTGCAGGTGTACCCCAACCCGACCCAGGGCAGCTTCAACCTGCGTCTGGCCAGCACGGCCGCCCGCACCGCCACCGTGGTGCTGCGCGACGTGACCGGCCGCGTGGTGCTCACCCAGACCCAGCCCCTGAATGGCACCGACCTGAACATCGATGCCTCGGCACTGAAATCGGGCCTGTACATGGTGCAGGTGACGACGCCGGAATCGACGCAGGTGAGCCGCGTGGTGGTGCAATAAGCCCCCGCACCGCTTTCTTTAAAAAGGCGGCCTCCCCCTGGGAGGCCGCCTTTTTTGTGTGCGTACTTTGATTAATTGCGCCGTGGTTACGTTTCAGGCTCAAAACGCAACCTTTGCTACCATGAAACTTTTGCTGCTGCTCGCCGGCCTGCTATGCACCTTTAGTACGCTGGCTCAAAAGATATCCAACGTTGATTTCGATGAAATCAAGCGCGAAACTACCAACCCGGGCTCGCCCTATTATTTCCCCAAACAGCTGACGCGGCTCCAGGCTTCGGACTCGACCTTGCAGGCGAAAGACTACCACTACCTGTACTACGGACAGGTTTTCCAGGCGGGCTACAACCCGGAAGGCGCCGGCGAAGCTTCCGAATCCTTTACCAAAGCCTTCGCTGCCAAGCAGTACCGCGAAGCCCTGGCGCTGGGCGCCAAGGACCTCCGCGCCCAGCCCTTCAACCTGCGCCTCAACACCGAGATGATAGTGTGCGCCAGCCAGGCCAGCGGCCGCCGGCTCGCCCAGCGCTACGCCAACCGCTACTTTGGCCTGCTCAGAGCCTTGCGTAGCAGCGGCGACGGGCATGGCCCAGCCACGGCCTTCGTGGTGGCATCGGTGGATGACGAGTACACGCTGCTGGGTTACTTCAATCTGGATTACAGCGGCCAGTCGCGGGCGGGTACCACCGATATTTTCACGCTGAAACCTGTGGCGGAAGCCTCGGCGGCCGGCAGCCCGCAGCATTTCGAAGGCAGGGACATCTATTTCAACGTCAGCCAGCCGCTAAATTATTTGGGCAACCAACTCAAAGATTAGTTGCGCAAGCGAAGGACTGCCGCACAATTGCGGCAGATTTTCCCATTTGGCAAGTGCGATGATTGGCAACTCATCATCCATTCAAAAGCTTGTAGCGCCTGATGGGCTGGTTCCGGCGCAACAATAGCGCGTGATACCAGGTCGGCACATCGTTCGTCCACCGGGGCAGCAGCAGCAGAATGGCCATGATTTCCAACCGGCTCACGGCGCCGAGGTAAAAGGAAATGCCGAACAGCAGCCCCGAGTCACCGGTGCTCAAAATCTGGACGAGGGCGGCAGCGGAAACCAATACCCAAGCCTTGGCGCCCCACGAATGCGTGGCGATTTCCTTGCGAAATTTGAAGTAGCTCACGGCATACGTCAGGCTTTCCAGCCCGAGCAGTGTCCACAGTCTGCCAGCGTGGTAGGCAAAGAAACCCGGCCAAGCCAGATACGTGGCCACGAGCACCAGCGCCCAAAACACCTAGTCGACCGCCGAATCGAGCCGGCGCAGCTTTTCGGTCGAAATGTTCAGCTGCCGGGCCACGATGCCATCGAACACATCGGTGAGCACGCCCAGCGTGAGCAGCCCCACGGCCAGCGCGGCAAAGTGCGCCACGCCTAAGTAGCTGAGGGCCACCAGCAGCGCCCCAATGGCCAGCCGGGAGTAAATGAGCGCCAGTGGAAAGTACTTCACGGCCGATTTCAAACGAAGTGAGCGGACCAGCAGCCGGATGTACTACTGGCCTAGGTCGGACTGCTCGGGCCGGCCCTGGCGCATGGTGTCGCGGGTATTTTTCTGCACCGCGATGGCCGCGAACAAGCTCAGCACGAAGGACATGGCGTAGAAGCCTTTCTCGCTCAGCGTGAGCGTGGCATTCCAGAGGCCCACCGTGAGGAGCAGCACCGTGAGCAGCACCGACACCCAGCTGATGCCATAGTAGAGGTTGGTGACGGGGATGCCTTCGAGGCGGTCGCGCACGCTTTTCTGCACCGAAATGGCGGCAAAGAGGCCGTACATGAGCACAGTGAAGTAGTAGCCTTTTTCGTTAAGGGCCATTTGGGCATTCCACAAGCCGACGTTGAAGGCGACCACGCCCACGAGCAGCGCTACCCAGGAGGCAGCAATGAAGGCCGGAGAGGTTTGCGGAACGGACGGGCTGGAGCTTTGGGGCTGCATGGTGATTGTGGGGAAGGTGATGACTGCGGCCGAGAGCTACTCAGCGGCTTTTGGCAATGCCAAGCAAACGTACGGGCAAGCGGCCCCCGACTACCAGGTGATTTTTGGTAATATCTGACTTTTCAAACTGGGTACTTACCATCAGACTACCGAGTGAAACATGTAAAACAAGAAGCCCAGGCCTGAATAAGACATGGGCTTCTTGTTTTAATAAGGACATTATAAAAATCCGCTTATCGCTGGTTCGACCGCAGCAACTAATGCTCTGCGGGGTTTTTAAGCTTTGTCTTCGTGCACTTTCGTTGTCGAGGGTTGGCGCCGAAATTTTGAAATGCCCCACCAACCGAGGAAAAGTCCGAAGGTCAATTCCAGCGCAAAAGTGATAAAGGCTTCCTTCACCTCCGGGTGCAGGCCGGGGTTGCTGGGCAAGGCGGCCCGCAGGCGAATTGCCTCGCCCAGCACCTGCAGGCTTTTCGTCAGCATAATAAAGCTCACAGCCAACCCAAAAAGACCGGCCAGTACTCGTTCGGCTTTCCCGTTGCGGCCCGCCATCTACTTCAGCACCACGATAGTAACGCCATCCCCGCCCCTATCGGGGTGCTCGTCGGCCACGCTGGCCACGGCGCGCTGCGAGCGCAGGTAGTCGCGCACCACCTGGCGGAGCACGCCGTTGCCACGGCCGTGCACGAACTTGATTTCGGGCATGCCCAGCATCACGGCGTCGTCCACGAAGCTCATGGTTTTGGTGAGGGCGTCTTCGGCGCGCTCGCCGCGCAGGTCCAGCGTGGGGCTGAAGCCGGCCATGCGGTCGGTGATGTTCACGCTGTTGCCGCCGCCGGTGCCGCCACCGCCCAGGCGGCCGGCTTTGGCCTTGGCGGCCTGCTCCCGCTCGCGGATTTCGGCGCGGCCCAGCTTTTCGAGCTGGCTGAGCTTGGTCAGCGTTTTCATGCCGCCGAACATCACCTCGGCCGTCTGGCCTTTCACGCTGACGACCTCGCCGTAACCGTCCTGCCCGAACAGGGCCACTTTGTCGCCGGGCTGCACGGCCCCGGCCACGGCCCGTTCGCGGGTGGCTTTAGGCTTGGGCGGCTCAATCTGGAGCTCCTTTTTTACGAAGGTTTCCAGCTTCTCGCGGGCCGCTTTGTTGACTTCCTTCTCCGCGTTGCCGCGCCGGATTTCGCCAATCGTGGCTTCGATTTGCTGGTTGGTGTTCACCAGAAGGGCCTTGGCCTGCTGCTTGGCGGTGCGCAGGGTTTCGATTTTGGTGTCTTCGAGGTGCTGCTTGAGGTCTTGGTATTCCTTGGCGGCGCTTTTGAGGCGGCGCTCAGCCTTGGCGGCCTCGGCGGTGCGCTGTTCAAGCTCGGTTTTCTCTTTTTCGAGGCCTTCGAGCAGGCGGTCATAGCGGATTTTGTCCTTGCCCACCAGCTGGGTGGCGCGCTCCACCACCTCCTTGGGCAGGCCGATTTTGCGGGCAATTTCAATGGCGAACGACGAGCCCGGCTTGCCCACTTCCAAGCGGTAAAGCGGCTGCAGCTTCTCGGGGTCATAGCGCATGGCGCCGTTCACGAGGTGCGGGGTGCGCTCGGCGAAGTTTTTCAGGTTGGTGTAGTGCGTGGTAATGACGCCGTACACGCGGGCCCGGTTCAGCTGGTCGAGCACGGCCTCGGCGATGGCGCCGCCCAGGCTGGGCTCGGTGCCGGTGCCAAATTCGTCAATCAGGACCAGGCTTTTCTTGCCGGCCAGCAGCAGGAATTGCTTCATGGCCAGCAGGTGCGAGGAGTAGGTACTCAGGTCATTTTCCAAGCTCTGCTCATCACCAATGTCGAGGAAAATATCCTCGAACACACCGGCTTCGGAGTTGTCGGCGCAGGGAATGAGCAGGCCCATCTGCAGCATGAACTGCACGAGGCCCACGGTTTTCAAGCTCACCGATTTGCCGCCCGCGTTCGGGCCGGATATCACCAGAATGCGCTGCTCGTGGTTCAGCTCCAAATCGAGCGGCACCACCTGGCGGGCGTCGCCGGAGTCTTTTTTGTGCTGCGCGAAGGCCAGCTGTAGCAGCGGGTGGCGCACGCCGTGCCACTTCAGCAGCGGCTTGTTGTGCAACACCGGCAGCTGGCAGTCGAGGGTGACGGCCAGCCGTGCCTTGGCCCGGATGAAGTCAATTAGCCCGAGGTAGGAATAGGCCTTGCGCAAATCCGGAATGTGCGGGCGGAGCTGGTCCGTCAGGGCCGTGAGGATGCGAATCAGCTCGCGGTGGTAGGCGTTGTCGAGGTCCTTGATGTCGTTGTTGAGCTCAAACACCTCGGCCGGCTCGATGTACACGGTCTGGCCCGAGGCCGATTCGTCGTGAATCAGGCCCTTTACCTTGCGCTTGAATTCGGCAATGACGGGCAGCACCAGGCGCCCGCCGCGTATCGTTGGCTCGGCATCGGACGGAATCCATCCTTCATTCTTGGCCTGGCGCAGGATGCCGGCAATCTGGCGGCGTAGCTGGCCCTGGCGGGTTATGAGCTCCTGCCGAATCTGGCGCAGCAGCGGGCTGGCGTCGTCGCGCACACCGCCCTCGTCGTCCACCACTTTGTCGAGGTTGGCCAGCAAATTGCGGTCGACCTGCACGCCGATGCCCAGCAGGCGCAGCGTGGGGTACTGGTCCTCGTCGGCCTGCGTGAAGAAGGTGAGCGCCTGCCGGATGGTGCGCAGGCTCATCTTCACTTCAAAAAATGCGGCCACGTCGAGGTAGGCGCCCGGCAGGGCCGCGCGCTTGAGGTGCACCTTGGCGTCGTGGTAGTGCGAGGCCGGAAAATCGGCCCCGGAGCGCAGCAGGTAAGTGAATTCGTCGGTTTGCTGCAGCAGTTTCAGCAGCGGCTCGTGCTTGGTTTGGAACTCCATGCGGGCCACGTACTGCCGGCCCAAGGCCGAGAGGCAATTGGCTTCGAGCTGCTCGCGCAGGGTGCTGAAGCCGATTTTTTGTTCGAAGTGTTGGGGTAAAAGCAAGTAGTGAGTCGTTCGGTTCGGGGCGGAATTAGCTCCACGAAGGTAAACAACGAAGTGCCCGGGAAGATTTCCGGGATGTTAGCAAACCGGCAGCGCGTGCACTTCTCAGGCCCCAGCCGCGGCCCGCTGGTTGCGCTGGTACAAGCCAATGTAGAGCCCGGTGAAGGTGAACAGCCGCAGCCCCACCGTCCAGTCCACGCCGGGCACGAAAAGCAGCACTACGCCCAGCGCCATCAGCCCGTAGCACAGCCAGGCCAGCGCCCGGCCCAGCCCGCTTTGGTAGAAATTGGGGCGGTGCAGGCTTTCGGCGGGCGCGCCGGTTTCCAGCACTTGGCCTTGCAGCGTTCGGCCCAGGGTGAGGGCATCCACAAGCCCGGGCAGGTGGGCCTCAGCAGCCGGAATGGCTTTTTTGGGTCGGTCGGCCAGCTGGAGCATGGGGCCGTGATTGAGGTAAATCTTAATATGGTCGCCGCCCTGCGAGGCCAGCTCGCCGTAGCCCGCAATGTCGCTCAGCGGGTAGTCAATGGGCTGCAGGCCGTAGGCAATGCTGCGGGCGCGGGGCTCCAGGCGCAGGATTTTGGGCGTGAGCGTGGCCAGCACGGGCAGCATACTGCGCCGCAGCAGCGGCCAGGCCGCGGCCATCATCAGCAGGCTGGTGAGTAGCAGGCCGCCGCCCCAGGCCATATTGCCGTCGCTCAAAAACAAGCAGGCCCCGATGAGTACCGGCAGGCCGAACGCCGGCAGCAGAATACCGAATATCATCAGCCCCATGCGCACCAGCACAAGGTGGCTGCGCAGTGTGGCGGGATGGTTGGAAGTTGGGTTAGCAGCTGCGGAAACATGCGCGCTCATGTAAAAACCATTGAGATTTAGAGGGCTGCCAAATTATTTGGTTATCAGGGAAAATGCAAATTGAAGCCGTCGGCACCCGGCTAATGATACGTCTGTTACTGCCGCCTCACCCGCTGCGCTAAGGCACCCCGCTTGCTGCGCTCAGGTCCACTTACTTTCCCTTGCGCCGTTCCCGCGCCGCCAGCCAGGCGGCCACGTAGGTAACGTAGCCGCCGAGCGCGCCAATCAGTCTTGCGGAGTGCACCCGCCGGTCGTTCGTCAGTATCATCCAAGCGGCCCACACCAGCAACGCCGTGAAAGCCACCAGCACGACGGTCGAAATCGGCTTTTCAAAAAACGTCGGCTCGCGCACCACCGCGTGCGCCGGGCCGGCCGGCTGCGGGTAGGCACCCAGCGCCGCTTCGAAAGCCGCCACCATCGCGCCGAAAGGCTGTTCGCCGTAAAATTGAGAATTCACGGACACCTTGTAGCGGCTGCCGTCCTTGAGCGTCAGGCGCAGCTCTTCGCTGCCGTTGAAACTCTGGGCCCGGTAGGCGGCTACCTGGGCGTAGGGCACCTGTACTTCCTCGCTGGCACGGGTCTTGAGCACCACCAACCGGTCGGGGCCGACGGTGACGCGCGTGGGAATGGCGCCGGCGGCTTTGCAGGCCCGGTATAGCCCCACCAGCCCCGCCCCCACAATGCCGATGTACCAGGCTTTTTCGAGCGTTCCATTCGCCTCAACCCCCAACAGGTTGCCGCCTTCAAAGGCCACCAGGCCCACTAACGCCAGCCCGCCGAAGAATACCAGTAGCAGCAGTAGGGTATTGGTTTGGGTTAATTCGAACTCCTGTTTCATTGCCTATGGGCAGGTTTAATAGGTAAAAATTACTTATCCACCCCCGCTCCAAACAGCGCGAAGTCGTATTTCACCGGGTCGCTCGGGTCCAAAAGGCGCAGGTTCGCCGTCAGTTCCTCGGCGGCTTCCCAGTCCACGAGCTTGCGGGTGAGCAGGCCCAGCGGGCGGGCCTGGCGCTCCACGTGCACGTCGATGGGCATGATGAGGTCGGCGGGCGAAAGGCGCGTCCAGAGGCCGAAATCCACGCCTTTGTCGTCGCGGCGCACCAGCCAGCGCAGATACATGTTAACGCGCTTGCAGGCCGACTTGCGGGCCGGCGTGGCCACGTGCTTGCGCGTGCGCTGGGGCGCATCGGGCAGGCTGAAAAAGCGCTGGTGGAAGTTGATGAGCCGCTCCCGCTGCGAGTGGCCCACCAGAAACGCGGTTTCCAGCGAGTCGTGCTGCCGGTACCAATCGCGCAGGAAATGCACGAAGTACAGCAAATCGGTGTCGCAAAAGGTGCGGTGGCAGAAACCCAACAGCCGCTTGAGGTCCTCGTCCTGGTGCTGGGTCACGAACTGGTAGGGCGCGTCGTCCATGCGGCGCAGCAGTTCGTTGCACTTGTTGATGATGGTGGGCCGCTGCCCCCAGGCCAGCAGCGCCGCAAACAGCGCCGAAATTTCAATATCCTGCTTCAGGGTGAAGCGGTGCGGGATTTGAATGGGGTCGTTTTTGATGAATTCGGGCCGGTTGTAGCGCTCGTACTGGGCATCGAGCTGGCGGCGGAGCTGGGCAATGTTCAAAGGGAAAGCAGAAATTTAGCGGATTGTAAGGCACAAAAAGAACGTCATGCTGAGCGCAGCCGAAGCATCTCTACCGCAACACTAACCCAATCGAAAGGATTACTACAGCGGTAGAGATGCTTCGGCTGCGCTCAGCATGACGTTCTACTTATTTTATCCGAAAAACTACCCCGCCCTATTGCGGAATGTAGTTTGTCTCGACGCGGAAGCGGGCGTCGGCGGTGCCCAGCTTCTGCACGGCGCGGGGCGAGAGGCGCACCAGAATGTTGTTGTTTTCCCCCGTATCGGGCAGCTTGCCGATGACGCGCACGTACACCGAGAGGCCGTTGCCGCTGTTTTTCACCTGCATAATAGTGCCCACCGGGGCCGTTTTGTGCAGGGCGAGGTACTTGTCGGTCACATTGTTTTCGATGGGCGCGCCCAGGCCGCTTTCCACCACGCGCGAGAGCAACTCGCCGGCGCGGGTGGGGGTGCGGTCGGCCTTTTCTTCCCGCTCTTCCTTTTTATCCTCTTTCTCTTTTTCAGCGGGCGGCGCGGGCGTTACGGTGGCAATCTGGGCGGGCTTGTCGGGGGCCGGCGGGGGCGTTTTGGCCACCGTGGTGGCGGGCACGGCTTCTACCTCGGCCGGGCGCACCGGCGCGGCGGTTGGCTCGGCCGCGCTGCTGCCCGAGAGTACCAGTTGCTGCCCCACGCGCACTGTGCCGCCGGCGGGCAGCTTGTTCAGGCGAATCAACTCGTCGGGCGTGAGTTGGTACTTGCGGGCGATGCCGAACAGGGTTTCGCCTTTGGCCACCGTGTGGCGGGCGGGCAGAACCCCAGTCGCGGCCGTTGCCTTGGCAGCGACGGGCGCGGCTTTGCCGGCGGCCGGGCGGGGCACGTACACGATTTGGCCAATGCCGAGGCCGTTTTTAATCTGCGGGTTGGCTTCCGTGAGTTGCGCCAGCGTGACGTGGTAGCGGCGCGTGAGGGCGGTGAGGGTTTCCCCGGCGCCCACGCGGTGCTTCACGAAGCGCTGGCCGCCGCGCATCTCCACGCCAATAGAATCGGTGGGCGTGCCTTTGGCGGCAGTGCCCTTGCCCGGGCCGCCAAGGGCCAGTACCGTGAACAGCGAAAGGATTACAGTCATAAAATCAACCTTGCAAAATCAGCTCCACACCGCTCCCGAAATACCAGTAGGGCGGGCAGCTAAGGCAAAATAACGCAAAAACCGGCGGGTAATTGGCCGCTTCACCGAAGCATTTCGCCCGAAAGCCATTCTTTGCCTCCTAATTTTGGTGCTTTCTCCGGATTTTCTTATTGCGCTCCGCATGGTTCTTGGCCTGATTCCCGCCCGTTTTGCCTCCACCCGCCTGCCCGGCAAGCCCCTCGTCGACCTCGGCGGGCGCAGCATGATTCAGCGCGTGGTGGAGCAGGCCCGGCAGGCCAACCTGGCCCGCGTGGTGGTGGCCACCGACGACCTGCGCATCCAGCAGCACGTGCAGGACTTCGGCGGCGAGGCCGTGCTCACCCGCCCCGACCACCCCAGCGGCACCGACCGCCTTTGGGAAGCCTTCCAGCAGCTCGGCAGCCCCGCCGACGTGCATTGCATCGTCAACATCCAGGGCGACGAGCCCTTCATCCACCCCGGCCAAATCAACGCCCTGGCCGACTTATTTACCGATGCCACCAGCGCGCCCGACATCGCCACGCTGGTAAAACCCGTGCTGACCGACGAAGAATTATTCAGCCCGCACCTGCCCAAAGTGGTGCTCAATCAGTTGGGGCATGCGATGTATTTCAGCCGCCACCCCCTCCCCTACCAGCGCGGCCGCGAGCCCGAGCAGTGGCTGGCGCACCACCGCTACCTGCGCCACCTGGGCCTCTACGCCTACAAGCCCACGGTATTAGAGCAGCTCACGCGCCTGCCCGTGTCGCCCCTCGAAGCGGCCGAGAGCCTGGAACAGCTGCGTTGGCTCGAAGCCGGTTTCCGCATCCAGTGCGCCGAAACCGAGCTGGAAGCCTTCGGCATCGACACGCCCGAAGACGCCGAGCGAGCCCGCGTGCGGTTGAAAGCGTAGCGTGGACTCTGCGAGTCCGCGCTTGGGCGCTGTTATCAAAACTGCCAGCAACGCGCGGACTTACAGAGTCCCCGCTACAGCCTAATCTGCCCGCTCCACGACGTGGCTTTCGGGCGTGGCCTCGTGCCGCTCCTCACGCATTTCGCGCGAGAGGAAGTAGTTCAGCGCCGTCCGAATCACGGCAATGGCGCCCAGCTTGCCAATCTGTTCCCAGCTGGGGGCAATGGCGGTGGAGAGAATATCGGCCCCGAGTTGAAACTCCAGCGCCAGGGCCAGGTACCGCGCCAGGGCCAGCCGAATGGCCGTAAAATCGGCCGTTTCACGCTTGGCCAACGCTTTCACCAGCAGCCAACCCGCGCTGAGAATGCCCAGCGCAATGATAGTGGCGCCCACCGTTTCGACGCCCAGCTTCAGCCACAGCACCGCGCTGATGACGCCGCTTTCGGCCTGCCCGTGCACGGAAGTAACGTCGCGGGCCGCTTCGGGCAGGGCAGGAAATTGAAGGAGGAACATGGACAAACGCGGTTAAGAAGTAAATAAGCAGTACGGCTATCAGAATTTAGCCGCCGGCTTTTTTGGCCTTGTAGCCTTCCTTGAGCAGCACTTCCAGCACCTTGTCGCGGAAGTCGCCCTGCACCACCACTTCGCCGTCCTTGGCACTGCCGCCCACGCCGCACTTGGTTTTGAGCAGCTTGCCGAGGGCCTGCAAGTCCGTATCGGTGCCCACGAAGCCGGTCACGAGCGTCACCTGTTTGCCGCCGCGTTGCTTTTTATCCAGCTGCACCCGCAGCTGCTGTTGCTGGGGCGGCAGCGTGGTTGCGGCGGCCTCTTCATCAGATTGGTAAGTGAAATCGGGGTTAGTGGAGTAGACTACTCCGGTGCGGCTGGGCTTTTTCATATCCAGTTAATTCTTACTTAAATCAATCATTTTTTGTCATTCTGAGCGTAGCGAAGGACCTTATCACGATAGAATGAATATTGCATGTCAGTCGTGATAAGGTCCTTCGCTACGCTCAGAATGACATTTCCTAATATCAGCAAATCAAACCGCTACGGCCAGCGCCAGCGGCATGAGCTCCACGGCAAACTCGGTAGCATGCCCCAAGTAGTCGCCGTCTACGTGGAAGCCGATGGGCGCTGCCGCCCGCACCCGCGCTTGCGGCACCCGAAAATACTCGGCCGCCTTGGTTTGGGGCAGGTTGCCCAGAGCCATGGCTAGGCTCACGCGAAAGGCGCGCATGGCGGGCAGCGCGTCAATCAGGCAGACATCGAGCAGGCCGTCGCGCAGGTCGGCCAGGGGCGCGATGTAGGCGTTGTTGCCGTACTGGGAGGCGTTGGCGAAGGCCAGCACGTAGCAGTTGGTGGCCAGCTGCTGGCCAGCTAGGTCTACTTCCACGGCTACCGACTGGTAGCGCCGGTACTCGCGCAGCGTCACGCGCAGGTAGGTGCTCAGGCCGCGCGAGCCGGCCTGAGCAAAATGCTGGCTCACGTGGGCATCGAACCCCAAGCCAGCCGTGCAGAAAAACGGGTGACCGTTCATCACACCCACGTCCATGCGGCTAAAATCGGGCGTCGCCAACCGGCGCAGGGCCGCTGGCAGGCCCAGCGGCACCTTCAGGTGGCGGGCCAGGCCGTTGCCCGAGCCCTGTGGGACGATGCCCAGGGCGGCCGCCGTGCCCAGCAGGCCCCGGCCCACCTCGTTCACAGTGCCATCGCCGCCTACCGCTGCCACCACCGCAAACCCCTCAGCGGCGGCCAGTTTGGCTAGCTCTACGGCGTGTCCGGCGTATTCGGTCTGCCGGATTTCGTAGCTCGCTTCCCGCGCCCCAAAGTGCTGAGCAATGAGGCCCGGCATGTCGTGGCGGCGGCTGGGGCCGGCTTTGGGGTTAAGAATAAAACAGGTTTTGGGCATGGCGCACGCTCGGCGAAGGCCAAGCGAATCAATGAAAAAAGACGGGGCAAACCGCGGAGCCAAGTACGAAAAACGCCGCCCGCCCCGCCACAAATGGCGAAGCAAGCGGCGTCCTATTTACGAGGCCGGCAATTAACCGTTCATCTGCTCACCCAGCTTCTGAATCAAATCAGCCGTGCGGGTCGAATAACCGGTTTCGTTGTCGTACCAGCCAATTACCTTGGCCAGCGTGCCATTGGCCGAGGTCAGCTCCGAGTCGAAGATGCAGCTGTGGGGGTTGCCCACGATGTCGATGCTCACAATCGGGTCGGTCACGTACTCGATGATGCCTTTCAGGGGGCCCTCAGCGGCCGCTTTCAGGGCGGCGTTGATTTCCTCCTTGGTCACTTCCTTCTTAAGAATTACGGTCAGGTCGGTCATCGAGCCGTCCGGCACGGGTACGCGCATGGCCAGGCCGTCGAGCTTGCCTTTCAGCTTGGGCAGCACCAGGCCCACAGCTTTGGCGGCGCCGGTGCTGGTGGGGATAATGCTGTAGGCGGCGGCGCGGGCGCGGCGCAGGTCCTTGTGAGGGGCATCCTGCAGGTTCTGGTCCGAGGTGTAGGCGTGTACCGTGGTGATGTAGCCTTTCTCGATGCCGAAGGCATCGTCAAGCACTTTGGCCATGGGCGCCAAGCAGTTGGTGGTGCAGCTGGCGTTGCTCAGGATGGTTTCGGAGCCGGTGAGGATGTCCTCGTTCACGCCCAGTACCACGGTCGGGATGTTGCCGGTGGCGGGGGCCGAAATCACGACTTTCTTAGCACCAGCGGTGAGGTGCTGGCCGGCGCCGGCCTCGTCTACGAAGCGGCCGGTCGATTCGAGCACCACATCAACGCCCATTTTGCCCCAGGGGAGCAGCTTGGGGTCGCGCTCGGCGAGGGCGGCAATTTTCACGCCGTTCACGGTCAGGCTTTCCTCGTCGTAGCTCACGGTGCCGTCGAAGCGGCCATGCACGGAGTCGTACTTCAGCAGGTGGGCCAGGGTTTTGTTGTCGGTCAGGTCGTTGATGGCGACGATTTCCACGTTGTCGCGGCCCAGCAGCGATTTGAAAGTGAGGCGGCCGATGCGGCCGAAGCCGTTGATGGCGACTTTAATTTTAGCCATGGTGAAACAGAAAGGTGGTAAGTGACAGCCGCCATACCGGCGACTGGTTTAAAAGTGGGGCGAAGATAGTAGAATGGCGCGGGTTGCAGCCGCATTGCGCGACGCGGGCCAACTGGGATTTGATTCCCCTACGGGCTATGGTAACCGGAAAGGCCTGAATGGAGTTTCGGCCCTCGGGCAGGCGGCCTGGTTTTAACAGCCCGCAAATTTTTCCGCCTGAAAAACAGGCCATTTCCCTTCGCAAGCCATTTTTTTCAGGCCCGATACTTGCACGAAAGGCCGAACGCCGTACCTTTGCATCATCAAAACGAACAACGGTCCGTTCGTCTAGGGGTTAGGACAGTAGATTTTCATTCTACCAACAGGGGTTCGATTCCCCTACGGACTACAAGAAAGGCCCTCACGGTAGCGTGAGGGCCTTTTTCTTTATTCTCTGTGGCAGTTTCTGTGGCAGATTTATTTGATGGCGAATCCGGCGCGCACCTGCTGCCGCTCCTGGAGGGCTTCCTCCACGTTGGCTGTGTCCTCGCCCTCCCAGGCTACTCGCTGCCGCGAAGGCAGCTCCCGCACGGCCTGCTCCACTCGGCCAATGGCCTGCACCACGTCCTGACTGCCGCCGGCACCAGTTGAGCCCCCCGCGCCCGGCAGCGGGCCGCCGGGCGTGCCCCCCTCGGCATAGAAGCCGCCGCCATCACGCCGGCGCACCGGGGCCCCGCCCCGGTGCAGGCTCGTATCGAGCAGCGCGTCCACCAGCTCGCGGTTGTTGGCGTAGGTGTCGCGGCTCAGAATCATGTAGGGCTCGCCCCGCTCCCACTCGCCCAGGTGCTGGCCGGTGGCGCCGTCCACCATCCGGATGCCGCCGCCGCTGTGCAGCTGGCCTACGCTCGGCACGCCGGCCACGGGGTTGATGCGGCCGCCGGTGGCGAAGCGCTTCACCGCGCCCCAGGCCCGGCCGACGATGCCGCCCTTGGCATACTCCGGCGTGGGCGTGGCAATGATTTTAGCGGTCGCCAGGGCCGCAAAAATGGCGGTTATCGCGCCCGTTGGGGTAAGCGGGCCGCCGGCTTTGAGCACGGCCAGGATGCCTTGCACGATGGAGTCGGCAATGTTGGCTTCCTTTTCTTTCTGCGCGGCCTCGTTCTTGATGCGCCGGGTGGCCTCGTCCGACTTGGTTTCAATGCTGGTTTTCTGCAACTCGTACTCCTCCTTGCTGATGATGCCCGCTTTGTATTCGCGGTCGAGGGTTTTGAGCCGTGAGGTTTTATTCTTTTCCACCTGCGTCAATTCCTTGTCGCTGGCAATTTTCTGAAAGTCCGCGATGGCCTGAATCCCCGCGCTGGCAACGCCAAAAGCATAATCCCGCTTCTGGTCGTCGTTCATTTTCGACCAGTCCAAGTAGTCCTCGTCGATTTTGCGCATGTCGGCATCGAGCTTGCGCTTGAGGGCCAGCCGCTGCTCGTTGGTCAGGTTGGCGTTCTGGATGTCGAGCTGGTACTGCTCCTGCAGCTGCTGCTTTTTTAGGTCGCGCTCCTCCCCGGCCGCCTTGTCGCGGTCGGCGTTGAACAAGTCGCCCTGCTGCTTGCGGCGCTGAATCCGTTGCAGGGCAATGTCCTCGTCGATGGCCAGGATGCGCGCGGCGATTTCCTGCTCGTTCCGCGCCCGCTGCTCCCCCAGGGCTTTCAAGTCCAGCTGGAGCTTCTCCTCGATGAGCCGGCGCTTCTCGGCCGCGGTGCGGTCGGTGTCGAGCACCTTCAGCAGTTCGCCGGCGGCCGCCGTGCGCAGCTCCGCCGCCCGGCGCTCCCACTCGTTTTTGATAAGAGCGTTGCGGCGCTTCTCAAGGTCGAGTTCCTCCTCGGCCCGTTTCTGGGCCGCCTGGCGCCGCACCTCGGCCACGTCCCCGGCCAGCTTCTGCTCGATGAGCCGGCGCTGCTCGGCCATCTGCTCGGCCGTGCCCTTGGCCGTGGCCTTCTCTTTTTCCGCCGCGGCGTTGAGCTGCTGAATCTTTCTCTCGGTTTCGTCGGTGAGCAGCGCGGCGTTGAGGTCGGCCAGGCGTTTTTCGACCTCGGCCTGCTCTTTGGCCCGTTTCTCGGCCGCGTCCCGGGTTTTCTTATCGTACTCGTCCTGCAGCTGGCGCAGGTCGCGCAGCGCTTCGGCCCGAATCACTTTCTTGTCGCCGGCGGTTTTCTTCTCATCGAGCAGCTCGATGTCGCGCCTGGTGGCCACCTCCAGCTTTTTCAGCCGCAGCTCCTCGGCCGAGCCGGCGGCCACCAGGGCCAGAGCCGCCTTGATGTTGGCCTCGCGGTTTTTCAGCGATTCCAAACGTGCTTTTATTTCTTCCTCGGCTGACTTCTTCGCGGCCTCCTGAACCTTTTTAGCCCGTTCGGCCCGTTGCTGGCTGGCCCGTGCCGCCTGCGCGGCCTGCTCCTTTTTCTCCTGCTCAGCATAGCCGGTGTGGTAAGCATTGGCCGCATCGGTGCCGGCTTTACGGAGCACCGGCCCCAACTCATCCAGCCCCTTTTTTATCAGCACGGGGTTGAAGGTGAAAATGCCGGCCAGCAACGTGGCCACGGAGCCCAACTGATTAACGACGATGTTTTTGATGCTGGCAAACACCGCCTGCGCAGTGGCGCTCAGGCCCGCGATGGTTTCGCGCACCTTCTCGCTCTTATCGTAGAGCGTGATAAACCCGCCCACCAGCAGCGCCACGGCCGCGATGACGATGCCGATGGGGTTGGCCGTCATGGCCGCGTTGAGCAGGCGCTGGGCGGTGGCGCTGGCAATGGTGGCGGCCGCCCGCCCTTTCTCGATGACGGTTTGGGCCAGCACCAGGCTGTTGAGAATGACCTGCTCCGCGTTCAGCGTCAGGATGGCCACGCCCAGGCCGAGCAGCGCGGCCTTGTTTTCGTTGATGAACGCCGGCGTGCCATTCAGCAATTCGATGAAGAACGCAAACAGGGCCACGCCCGCCGTGAGCACCGGCCGCAGCGCCTGCAATCCGTCCACAATCAATTCGCCCAGCCCCTCCTTCACGTTGCCCACCTGAATTTCGAACTGCTTCAGCGGCCCGGTACCGGCTTTGGCGGCCGCCTCGGCCGAGCCGGCAAACTCCGTTTTCAGCTCCTGCAGGATGATGGCCTGCGCGCCGGCCACGTCGCCGGTTTCCACCAGCGACTTAATCATCGCCTTCTGGTCTTCCGAAAACGACACGCCGGCTTTGCTCAGGGCCGTGATGCCTTTAATCGGGTCGTTCAGGGCCTTGCCCACCTGAATGGTGGCCCCCTTCAGGTCGGCCGGGCCGTCGCCGCCGAGCTTGGTGGCCATGTCCACAATCGCTGGCAGGGCCTCCTCGTACACGCCCTTCTTAATCTTGGTGAAGGTGAGCAGCACCGACTGGGCCTGCGTGATGGCGTCGCCGTCGAGGATGGTTTTGCCCTCCAGCGCGGTGCTCAACTCGAGCAATTCCTGCTTGGTCAGGCCGGCGGCGTGGCCGGTGCTGCTGAGCGAGGCCTCCAGCTGGGCGGCCGCGCCCTGGGCCTGGGCAAACTCGTCGATGCTTTCCGAGCCCAGCTGCCGGAGCCCGCTGAGCACGGCCTGCACGCCCAGCTGAATGCCGCTGAAGGCCACCGCCTTTTTTAGAAAATCGGTGAAGCCGCCGCCGGCGTTGTCGAACTCGTCCTTCACGCCCTTGGCTTCGCGGCGCACCTGGGCCAGGCGCGCGTCCACCTGGGCCAGCTCCTGGGCTTTGTCAATAAACGACTGCGTGTTGGGCGTGAGCTGGCCCAACTCGCGGTTGAGTTGCCGCGACAAGTTGCCCAACTGCGGGATGGTGAGCGAGGTGAGGCCGATTTGCTGGCGCAGCTCGGCCATGCGGGCGTTCACCGTACTCAGCTCCTTGTTGGCGTTCACGTACTCCTCGGTGCCCTTTTTCAGGCCCTTCATGCCGTCCTGCAGCAGCAGGGCCTTGCGGGTGAGGTTGTCGAGTTCGGTGCGCGACTGCGAGCCGTCGATTTCGAGCTTAATCTGGACGTTGTCCTGTCTTACTTGTCCCATTAGAGGCGGATGCTGGCGGCGATGTGCGTACCGGTTTGGGCGGCGTAGCGGGTGGTCACGGCGTCGATGAGGCCGTTGAGGCTGGAGTAAAAAGTTTTGGCAAACCAGGCCTTGGGCCTGACCTGGCTGTTGTCGCGGAGCTTGGCCCGGGCGATGCCCCAGGCAATGCGGTTGAGGGCCACGGCCTTGGTGAGCGGAAACTGGCCGTAGCGGTAGCCCGGCACGTAATTGAACTTGTCCAGGCCTACCTTTTCCACGTAGGCTTCCATCTCCTCCAGCGGCGGGGCCTTGGTGCGGTTGATGCCCTTCATATCCCGGATGCGGCCGTACTGCTCGAAGGCCACGCCCATGCTGGCCACGTGGCGAGCGGAAGCGGCCACGACTTCCGACCGCAGCGACTGGAGCAGCTCTTCGGTGAACACGAGGCCCTTTTTCTGGATGGCATCCGCCAGCGCGGCCAGGGCCCGGGTGGCGTAGTTGCCCAGCTCCTCGTCGAGGATGCGCTGAAAATCGGCGGAATACTCACTCATGCCCTCAAGATGTGGGCACGCGCCGGCGGGGCATAGGACGAAAAAAGCCCCGCCGGGTGGGCGGGGCTTTTCATATTTATTCGAATGGCTCGTTTATTTGAATTACCGTTTTGATGTACTTAGTCCCAACGATGCGAAGACTCGGGTTGTCCGCTCACCAAGTAGTCGCAGCCATAACGCGCTCGCGGAACTGCGCCAACGAATGCGAATCCAGGTGAGAATTGGTGAGGGCGGACTCCAGGTCAAAGTTTGCCCCGCTGATATCGGACGCCACGATGTACCGAAAGTTGGTGAAACGGTAGCGTAGCCCCTGCGGGGTGTGGGTGAGTTGCACGTCTGCCTGGAGGTGAGCCGCCCCATGCGGTTGCGGGAACGAGAAAT
This sequence comes from Hymenobacter convexus, assembly GCF_030580955.1. GTDB lineage: Bacteria > Bacteroidota > Bacteroidia > Cytophagales > Hymenobacteraceae > Hymenobacter. Next base: position 342,907 of record NZ_JAUQON010000003.1, read on the forward strand.
GCAGCTTGGCTGGGACCCCGCCGTACGTCAGGACGTAGGGGTTTGCGCGGCGCAAGCTGTCGAGGACGGTCGGAGAATCTTCGGTCAGCTTGTTTTGGTACCAGTGCCGTACCCGGTGCAACTGCGACAGCGTGTCGGACGCCGGCCACGGTAACACGCCGCTCACTTCTATCTGGCCTGTGGCACGGTTACGCGGCCACGGAGGGGGAGCCTCGCCCCACAGCGGTAAGAGCCAGAAACAAAAGAGCAACCATACATTCACAAACGAAAAATACGCTCCGTTTCCTAAACTACACCAGCAACTCGGCAAAAGACTGCTAACAGGCCATTTGAGCCAATTCGGAGTTTAAGAAACTCGTCTACAAATTAAAGTTTACGAAACCCTCGATGTAGATGAGTTTCGTAAACTTGGTTGCAACGCTAAAACTTGTCAACCCAACAGTCCAACCAGCCACCTGCGCTTCCACCAAAGCAGGCCCGCCACCGGCACCAGCAGCCACCAGTAGCTCAGGCCACTCTCGGTGGTTAGCTCCGCGTGGGCACCGTCGCCAATCGCGGGGGCCCCGCCCCGCTGGCCGGCCTTGCGGTTATCCGTCGCGCTGCCGGCACCCGTGGCCACCGGTGCACGGGACCGGGTGACGGTGGTGGCCACCGCACCCGGGCCCTGGGCCAGGCTACTGTTTTTGAGCTTGGTGGGCAGCACGCCGGCGCGGGCCAGGTTGGCGGCCTGGGCCTTCTGCCACTGGCGCTTCTGGCGCGGGGTGCTGCCGGCCGGAGCTGGTACCAGGTAGGGCGGCAGGCCGGCCAGCGAGTCGAGGGCCACCGGCGTGCTCCGCGCCGTGGCCGGCGGTGGGGGCTCCTGCACCGAACGGCCGGCGGTGCAGCAGGCCAGGCTCAGCGTGAGAGCAGCAAGTAAGCGGGTCGTTCTCATCGGCGTAGGTTTACTTGGTAAAAAACAGATTTACTTCCTCCAGCCGGCGGGCCGCAAGGCCGGCAGCTACCTGCTTCTCGCCAGGCTCATCCACTAGGCCGTCGCCATCATCGTCCTTATGGTTGTGGGTACCGTCCATTTTGTTCCATACCAGCCAGTAAGGGCGAATCACGGCTTCTGAGGCCTTGGCGTTGATTTGCTTCACCAGATTCGACGTACTGAAGCCTGTGGTGCCGATATTAAAGCACATGGTGACGCAGGCATCGAACTGGTTTTGGGTAAGCGGTACCTTCACGGCCGCGTTGACTGCCTTCTCGTACCACACCAAGTCTTTGGCGAGCAATGCTGCGGCCTCCGGCTCAGTGAGGACGGTATGGGTCAAGTGCTCCTCGCCATGCAGAATCACATGGCCGTAGCCGATGGTGAACTTGCCGGCGGGGCAGATATAGGCTTTGGCCCGGAATAATTCCTTGGCCTTGATGAGGGCAATGCCCCGTGCTGCGGTTTTCATCATACTAGGATTGCTTTTCGGCTTCGCGCCGGCGGCGGGCCTTTTTGGCCAGGTTGAAAAAGACGGTGTGCAGGCGGGTGTGGCAAACCTGCTCGTAGGTGCCGTAGGTGCCGGTTTCGGCTAGCTCGGCCAGGATTTCCAGCACCTGCGTGCCGTCGCCTTTCGGCGCGGGCCCAGCGGCCGCCGGGGGGCCTTCGGGCTGCGGGGCGGGCTTCTCGTACAAGTCCTGGTAGTTGCGCTGGATGAAGCGCTCGGCCGCCAGGAAGCGGTGCAGCACCACCATTTTCAGCGAAAGCGGCAGGTCGGCCAGTTCCTTTGCCCGGGCCTCGGCCAGCTTGCCGTTGTAGCGCTCGCGGCGCTGGCCGTCCCAGGCCGGGTCGTTCTCGTCAACGCCGGCGGCGGCTGGCCGGCAGAGCGTGGCCACCAGCTGGTCGAGAGCCGTGGCCTGGGGGGCTTTGGGCCGGGCAAAGAGGTGGAAGTACACGCTGGCCATCGCGTACTCCACCAGCACGGCATCGGTCAGGTTGGGCTCTACGACCAGGTAAGTGCGGCCGCGGTGGGCAAACTCCGTAAGGCCGGCCTGCTCCAGCTTCCAGGCCCAGCCCACCTGGGCGCACAAGTCCCAGAGCTGGTCGGGCGTGAGCCGGCGCACGTCGCGCTCGCGCACCTTCGGGCACCAGGCGCGCACCACGGCCAGGCGGTTGGCCACGGTGTCGGCCGCCAGGTAGGGCGCGGCCGAGAGCAGCTGCGGCCCGGTCAGCTCGGCCCAGGTTTCGGGCAGGCAATGGGGGCGGCCATCGAGGCGAAAGCGAATCATGGGGCAACGGGTAAGGCGGTTTCTTCGGTTGGGGCCGCAGGCGCGGGCGCCGGTACCGGCGCGGCTTCAGCGGCGGCATCGGCGGCGCGGGTGATGCGCTTTTGCAGCAAGTCGGCCACGGCCGGCTCCACCAAATCGAGCTTGCCGAAGCTGATAATCAGCCGGCGCATGTGCACGATGACAAAGGGGGCCATGGCCAGCTGCGAGAGGAAAAACAGCCCCTTTTCGTGCTCCGCGAAGCCGTGGGCGAAGGCCAGCAGCACGGTGTAGGCCAGCAGGCGCAGGGCCAGGTTGCGCGGCACTAGCCGCTTGCCTTCCACGAGGTTGTTGGTCACCACGTCGAGCACGACCAGCACCAGCAGCGAGTAGTAGGAGTACGCCGGGCTCCAGATGTGCACGTCGACAAAGCCGCTGACGCCGGCGGCCACCACGGCCAGAAATTCCAGGGTTAAAAAGCGCGGTGCCATGCTCAGACCCAGAAAGTGGGTGAGCCGCCGTTGTCGCGCACCTGCACCAGCTGGGGCGCGGCGGCCGGACTGCGCGCGTCGAGGTATTCCTGCAGGCGGGCCTGGTACTTGGTGGCGGCGGCCTGGGCCTGCTGGCTCAGGGCCGACACCACCTCGGCCGGCGCGGCCTGGCGCTGACGAATCGACTCGTTATCCGAGAGCAGGCGCAGGCTCGTGCCGGTCAGGGCCACGTTCAAACTCAGGATGCCGTTGGCAAAGGCCTGGTGGGCCACGAAGGGCCGCACCAGACCCAGCAGCCTGAGCGTGTCGGCGCTGGGCGTTTCGCCGCCGGCCAGCCCCTCGCGCAGCTGCTCCAGCAACTCCTCCCCCAGCACGTCGCTCAGCTCAAACTCCTCCACCTGCCGCAGCGTGGGCAGCAGGGCCAGAAAGAAGCGCCGGCTCCCGCCGGTGGCCACGTACTGGCCCAGCTGCGCGGCTGAGGCGACCAGCAGCTGCTTGCGGCTGCGATACTCGCTGGAGTCCAGCTCGTCGGCGTAGTCCTGGGCGTGGGCATCGAGCCAGGCCAGGGCCACGTCGAGCAGCTTGTCGCCGGCGGCCGCGGCGGCTTCGATGAAGTTGTTGTACACCCACTGGCGCGAGGGGGCCGCCTTGTCGGTGGCCACCTCCAGCATGCCCAGCTCGCCAAACGAAACGCTCAGGAACGGGGCCGCCTCGAGCACCACGTAGTAGGCCAGCGCGTCGCGGAACTTGCTGCGCAGCGCCACCAGCTGGGCCGGCGGGCTCTCGGCCGGCAGGCTGCCCAGCTGCTCGACCAGCCCCTCGCCCAGCACCGGTACCAGGTACAGGGCCTCGGCCTGGCCCACGAAGCTGAGCACCGTCTCCAGGTTCATGTTCTTGTGCACGGTGCCCAGGTGGGCCTTCAATTCCGCTACCGTATTGAATAGCATAATCTTACCTTATAAGTTAAGTTTTGGGGCCTACATGGCCTTGTTGGCCACCTTTTGCTGCCCCGTGGGGTTCTCGGCCAGCGTGGTCAGGTCCACGTCCTCGAAGCCGAACTGGTGGGCCGGGTTGAAGCCCATGATTTTGTGGGCCGCTTTGAGCGTCTGGAGCAGAATCTTGCGCTTGGTGGGCGTGCGCAGGGCGATGTGCAGCTGGTAGCTGATGCGCTTCTCGGAGCCCGAGCCGCCGAACTTGCCGCCGGTGTCGATGCCGGCCAGGCTCGGGTCAATGCCGTGGCCGGAGGTGTGGGCGATGTTAGCCTGCGTATTCACCGAATCGTAGGCTTTATCGCTCATCTTGTTCTCGATGGGCACGATTTCCCAGCCCGGCAGGGCCTTGCCCATCGCGTCCACGGCGAACTTGGACACGAAGGCCTTGTCCGCGTTTTCCACGCCGGCCAGCATCTCGTTCATGCTGCCCATCAGCTCGCGCTCGGCCGCTTTCTGCTTCTCGGCGTCGCCAAACTGGTCGAAATAGCCCTGCGGGATTTTGATGTGGTACTTGAGGTTGTAGCCGTTGTCGAGGCCCGCGCTGTGGAAGCGCGGGATTTTGTTGCTCACCTCCGTCCACTTGCGCGTGCCCCAGTAGGGCGGCATGTCGTAGTATTTCTGCCCCGGCGTCCAGTCGCGGCCGTGCAGCAGGCACTCGCCGTACTTGCTCGGGCTGAGCGGGTCGTAGGCCGGCAGCACCTGGGCCTCGTCGGCGCGGAAATTGCGCCAGTCGTGGTGCAGGGCGTAGCGGTCGGGCCGGGCCTTGGTCGTCACCAGGGCGCGCACCACCGTGGCGTCGAAGCTCTGGATGCCCTCCACGTAGTTTTTCGAGGCCAGCGAGAGCACCGAGAAGTAGTTGGCAAAGCCTTCGAGGTTGTAGGCCAGGCTCTGCATGGCCGCGTCCCCATCGATGGACTCGAACCACTCCTCCATCTCGGTGTCAATCACCGGCTCAACGACGATTTTGCCCTCCTTCACCGTCCGCGAAAAGCACCCTACCCGCGAGCCCAGCAGAAAATCCCGGGCCGTGGTGATGAGTTGCGGCTTGAGGTGGTTGTTGTAAATCAGCTCCAGCATCTGCTGCGGCTGGAGGTTATCCTTGCCCCAGGGCGCAATCTTCAGGCCCCCGCTGGTGAGCGGCGCGGCCCCGAAATTGACGTCCTGGGCCTTATCGCTCTTGGTGAGCTCGACCAGGGCCTGCGCGCCGGGCAGGATGAAGAGCCCCGCCCCTACTTCTTTGATGTCCCGTCTCATAAGTGCTTAGCCGTGCAGGATGCGCTGCCCGTTGAAATGGGTGAGCAGGCAGATTTTGAGCGCGAAGGATTTACTGGTGGCGCAGTCCACCAGCTGCAGCGTGCCTTTCTCTTTCACCTTGTAGCGAAAGCCGCCGCTGGTGGCACTGGCCGCCGGGCCGACGCCCGAGAGCCCGCCCTTGCGCACGGCCGCCTTGCTGCCCTTGGTGCCGCTGGTTTTGTAGTAGCCGATTGAGAAGGCCCGCCCCTGGCCGCTGGCTTCGTGCTGGTCGATTTCGGCCAGCACCGTCCGTATATGAATCCCTTGCATGGACTCAAATTGCCGTTTTCACCTCCCGGCGGGTAGGACGGAAATAAATTATTGCCTGTTTTCGACCTACAAGCCAGAAAACCAGGCACAACGCCCGGCCGGCGGTCGTTTTTTTATTGCGTGACCCACGCGAGAGAGCGCGCCCTTTAGCGCTGGGCAATTGCCAAAACGGCCATTTTGAGGAATATATGAACGGGGGTATGGGGGTGGGTCAGGACACAAAAACGGCCCTGACACTAATGCCAGGGCCGTTTGTTGATTGATGCAGGTGGCAATTGCCACCTGCTTAATTGGGATTACCTTGTGTCTATGTTACAGAGACGCATTCAAAGCTGGATGATACCGGCCACCAGAGGCCTTGGCGCTTTGATACTATCTGCGCTCATGCACTGGTTCTTGATAGACGCCGTACTCAATTTGCCTAATGGGTTGCCCCTGTTACTGCTGATTGCCGCCGCCGAGTTAGTAGCATTTATCATTTGGGCCAGACAAGGCAAATGGCTTTGGGCTTCAGTTCCACTATTGGGATATGGCCTGGCTATCCTGTTGCTAGTGAGAATGCTGATAGCGGAATCTACTCCTTAACTATTTGTCAAGTTACTCCCGCCCCAAGAAGTACACGGGCTCGAAGCGCTGGGCCTGGCCAAAGAGGTGGCCGTACTTGCGGTAGACGATGTTATCAAAGCAGTCCGAGAGGTGAGTGGCCCGCTCCTGGTCGATGCTGCTCTTCTCGGAGTTCTTGTTCTTGGTCCAGTCGGGGTTGATGGGCGACTGCTGGATGGAGATGATGAGGAACTTGCACTTGTTGCGGTTGAAGCGCATGACGGGCAGGCGCGGGTTGTTCTCGGCCAGCAACTGGTTGATGGCAATGTGCTTGAGGCGGTGGTCGGGGTCGAGGCCCTGCACCATCAGGGTCGATTTCCACCCCCGGGCCGCCAGGCCCTGCTGGATGGTTTGGTAGAGCGTCAGGTTGGAGCCTACCTGCTTGTTGTTGCCGTTGCGGTCCCCGTAGAGGAGCAGCTCCTTGCGCTCGTGGCTCTCGTAGGTGTCGCAGAACTTATCCACCAGCGCATCGAGCACGGTGGTGCTGCTCTGCTTGACCCATAACGCATCGAGGGCGCGGAACTCATTGCCGTGCTCCTGGCACACGATAAGAGAAGTAAAGGCCGCGTTGAAGTCGAAGCTCAGCTCCAGCAGCCGTTTGGGGTCGCGGTCCGAGTCGATGCTGAGCGTGAGCCCGGTTTCGTCGTCGTGCACGTAGGTGTACGTTTTCCAAACCCCGTGCTTTTCCTCCGAGAAGCTGGGGTAGAACGAGTTGGGCAGCTTGGTCAGGCGCTTGTTCATCACCTCCACGTCCCACTCCAGGGGCGTCATGCCGTTGCGCAAATCGCGCAGGTACTTCTCGCCCAGCACGTGGACGTTATCGTAGGCCGTGGATTCGAGAAAAAAGTGGTTTTCGGGGTCTTCCTGGGCCAGGTCTTCGGTTTTAAATACCCACTGGCCCGAGGGCAGCCAGGGCACGGACGTGTAATCGCAGAAGGTTTGGTGGTGCTCGTCCTTAAAGCGGTAGATGTTGCCCCGAATCATCGGGCGCAGGATTTTATTGACGTGCTCCTCCTTCATCAGGGCCGACTCGTCGATGTGGCCGAAGTCGTAGTTGCCGCCCCGGGCCAGCTCGGCCCGGTCCATGCTTAGCAGCTGGATGGTGTAGCCATTCAAAAACGAAATGACGTTTTCATAATTGCTGGGGGGCTGGTAGGGCTTAATCCACTCGGCTGGCGGCCGCTTGCCCTTCACGTAGTGCCCGAAACCCGATTTGAGGTCGTACTCGCGCAGTCCGTGGGCCTGCCAGGCCCCTTCCATCGCCGGCAGGGTGTTGCTCAGCAGCTGGGTGTAGGTCAGGCCCGCCAGAAAGCCCTTGGCCCGGGGCAGGTAGTTCATCTGCACCCGCGTTTCGTGGCCGGCCACGGTGGTTTTGCCCGAGCCCCGGCCGCCCACGAAGCTGCGGCGCTTCTGCCGGGCGGCCAGAAACTGCCGCTGCTTTTCGTTAACGTAGACGCGCCGGCGCTCCTGCTCGAAACTACTCCGCTTCATCGCTCACGTCCTCGTAATCGGTGTCCTCGGTCGATTCCTGCTCGCGCAGCACGGCCGGGTCGGTGCTGAAGTCCATCGGCACCGGAATGAGGAAGGCCTTCGGGTCGAGTGCCGTCTTTTCGGCCTCGAAGAGGCCCAGCAGCTTGTCGGCGTTTTCCTGGGCGCGGATGGCCGCGCCGATGTCGCCGTTTTTTCTCGCCAGGTTGCCCAGCAGCTTGTAGTTCTCGTGGGAAATGACGCGCTGGCCCTTCTTGTCCACCTCCTCAATGCTACCGTAGAGCTTGATGCTGTCGCGCACGATAGCGTAGAGTTGCGGCTGGCTCAGCTCGAACTCCTTTTCCAACGTGGCCAGCACCTGGTTGCGGCCGAAGCCCAGGCAGAGCAGGCCGTGGGCCTTTCGATACTTAGCGAGCATTTCCAACTCGTCGGGCTTGAGGTCAAGGCCATCGACCAGGTGCGAGCGGTACTTATCGAGTTTGTCGGGTTTGCCGAGTTTTTTCATAAAAAGCGGGGTTGCCACCTAAGTAGCAACCCCGCCCAAGGCAGCAGTAGGACGGTTTTAGCCGGCCAGCACGGGCAGGCCAATGGCCCGCAGCACCAAGCAGCCATTACTCACCTCTACATCGACTTGGTGGCCCGCCTCGAACCCGGCGGCTTCGAGCCATTTGCCCTTGAGCAGTATTTGGGCAATCGGGGTCACGACCTTCCACTTGCCAGCGCGCCAGCGGCGCTCAATCTTGATTTTACGGTTGCACTTCATGGTTTTTGAGATGTTGTAATGGGATGAACTGATGTGTTTTCAGGGTAATTGCCCTACCTTCGCTGCTCATTCATCGGAGTTGAGATGCCGATGTGTGAACTGATAGAAAGGCCCGGCCCCCGCCGGGCCTTTCGATATTTAAAAGGGGGGCTCCTCCCCTGGTGGCGCCGGTTGCCGGCCCTGCATGAGCCCCAGCAAATCGGTGGCGTAGCGCATGGTGAGCCGAAAGCCGGCGCTACGCCCGAAGGCCTCGGCCAGCCGGTGGCCCAGGGTTTGGGGTTGGTAGGTGTGCGCGCCACGGGGATGGGCCACGATGAATTGCCAGAGGTCATCAGGGCTCAGCTCCGGGCCTCCGTGGCTGAGCACCTGGGCCTGCACGTCGAGGGGCATGCCCTCCGGCCCGCAGTAGCTGCGCAGCAACTGCGGCGTGAAGTGGTTCGCGTCGCCCCAGCGGCGCAGGCTGGCCTCGGTGGTGCTCACCAGGCCACCGGCAATGCGGCCCCAGGGCGTAAGGTCGGGCTGCTCATCACCGCCCACCTCCACGAAGGCCCGCAGCTGCGTCATGGGGCAATGGCTCTGCTCGATTATCCACTCCAGTATCTGCTCGCTGGGCAGCGCCGGCGGCTGGGGCCGGCCCTGGCCATCGAGCAGGCTCAGGGGCTCCAGGCCGTAGGCGGCCAGCAGCTTGGCCGTTTGCACGTTGAAGTGCCGCTGCTGGCCGACTACCGAGGCGAAGGCGTAGTACCCCGGCTCGTCGAGGGTGCGCTTGCGCATCACCCGCTTCTTCTGGTCACCCTTCGGCATCGGGCACGGGGGCGTCGTCTTCGGGGAACAAGCTCAGCACTTTAACCGGGGCAGCCGGCTCAGGCGGCGTCTCGCCATGGAACATCGACGGCGCCGGGCTGCCCACGGCATCCATCGCCAGTTGCCGGTACTCGTGCTCGCCGGGCACGCTGCCCGAGTCGGCCAGCAGCGTGCCAGTAAAGAAAAAATGGCGCCACCCCCGGCCCAGCCGCCGGCCGCGCTCGTTGTGCTTGTCGAGCGCGAAGTCGGGCACTTCCAGGTGCACGTGCTCGTGCCGCATCCAGTGGTAGAGCAGCGCGTGGTCGACCACGCGGCTCTTGGGCGCGCGGCAGAGCAGCAGCACGGCGTGGGTGAGAAACAGGCGCTCGGGCTGGTTCTTGTCCTCTTTCTTGGTGGCCTGCAGCTTGTGGTGCTGGTAAAGGGCCTGAATCTCGGCCACGATGCCGGGCACGGCCAGGCCCACGTCCTCGCTGGCCATGATGCGCAGGCGCTTCCACACGTACTCCTGGTAGGAAGAGTTGAACAGCTCCACGGCCCAATACATGGCCTCCTCTTCCATCCCGCGACGGATGCACTTTTGCAGGGCGCTCGACACTTCGAAGAAGTCGTAGCCTTTCTTGGTTCTTAAATCGTACTTGCTCATTGAGTTAGGGCAAAGGCGTAGCCAGGCCTCCGACCGCTGAGCGGCCGGAGGCACAGGTACATGGTTAATAATGAGGGGTTAGGCGCGCTGCATGTAGAACTGGTGCGCCTCGATGTGCCGGCCGATGATGAGGCCGCTGGGCGTGGTCTTCAGCGCCTCGGTGGTGTGGTTGTAGATGTCCCACAGGCTGCCGTCGCCGAAGTTGGTTTGCGCGCGCAGCTCGCCGCGGATGATGCGCAGCTGGGCCTCGCTCACCACCGACTCGGAGTAAAACAGCTCCCCGAGGATTTCGTGGATGAGGCGCGGGTTGACCTCCACCTGCTTCATTTTGTCGGAATCCAGCTGAAGCTTGCGGTAGTGCTCCTCCAGCCGGTCGGCGGCCTTGCCCAGCATCGTGTTGAGCTCCTGCACCAGGTTGCCGTTGTGCATGGCCAGGGCCTTGAAGTCGCCGGCGAACATCATGTTCGAGCACACAATCACGCGCGAGCCGCCTACTACGCCCACCTGCATGCTCTTATCGTAGCTGTTGCGGAAACCCAAGCACATATCCTGCTCGCCGTTGAACCCTTCCACCGTCAGGTGGCCGAACATCTGCTGGCCCTTGCGATTCTCCTGGTAGCGCTCGTCCTTCACCTTCAGCCCGCGCTTGTCGAGCTGCTCCTTCACCGACGTAATCAAATCGAGGTGGCTCAAGGGCGAGTACGTTTTCGTACTCGCCGGCACGGCCGCGTTCAGGATGAGCTCCAGCGCTTCCGAGCGGAAGGCCTGGCGCTCGGCCGGGGCCACCGGATGCACCGGCGCGGGCGGCGTCGACTCCCGCACCACGGCGGCATCGAGGATACCCAGCGCCTCGGCCAGCGCTTCGTTGCCGAACGACTCATTGGCCAGGTCTTCGTCGGTGGGCTCGGGCAGCTCCACGCGCTCGGGAGCGGCGGGCGACGACCAGCTGGCGGCAAAGTCAGCCTCGGCCTGGTTCATCAGGGCCACGCTGTCGAGCGGGGCGGCGGGCTGCTCGGCTTCCGCCGGCGCGGCTTCGGCCACTACGGCCGGGGCGGCGGCCGGCTTGCGGCCGGGGCGGGTGGCCAGCTTGGTCAGGGCCTCAGCGGCCAACTCATCGCGCAGGGTGTCGAGCGTCTTGCCCAGCTTGCTGCCGGCGGGCAGGTTCGCCTCGCTCTCGTACTGGCTATTGATGAAGTCGAGCAGCAGGTCGAGCTTCTGGGCGGTGGTTTCGGCTGCCAGAGCAGTCTTGATGGCGGCGGTTGCGGTTAACTTTTTCATGGGGTTGTTTGAGATGTGTAAGTGGTGAACTGATGATATAAAGTTCTTCATACAGAACCAGTTACAGAAGCCAAACAACCTTTATTTTCTAATAAGATTCTGGCAAAAAAAGCCCCGTAGTGTAGACTACGGGGCTTTTTTTATGTCATTTTGGGATTGTACCGGTGTTGGTGCCGGTGTTGGTGCCGGTGTTGGTGCCGGTGTTGGTGCCGGTGTTGGTGCCGGGTCTTTAATGAATATCCAACTAACGTTACCACTAACCTTTTCTTTACCCATTTCCTTCCGAAGCTCGTCGCGTAGGGAATTCATTAAAGGGTCTAGGTCAAGGGGCTTAGAATTGCGAACATCATCAGTAAACTTAACGGCAAGGGCTACTTGTTCTTTGCTACCTAAGTATTGTATATCTGCGATGGCTTCCTGTACCTCGCCCCTAACTTGGTGCAATAAATTCAAGCGTAAATACGGGCTGAATTTTGCCAACCCGCGATACGCTTTTATCAAGTAGGCGATGCGCTGTTCCCTTCTTTTAGCTTCAATTTCACGGTCAACGGTGAATTGATGAGTAGCCGTCCATCCTTTAATAGCCACCGTAGCACTATACATCGCGGCGGCTACAACTAGTAGCGTGCCTAAGAAGGCAATTAAAGGGGGCGTTACAACTTGGAAGAATGAAGCTGTTTGCAGAAGCATAAAACTGAAATGCAGGTAGTGTCAAATGCCCGCAAACCTAGCTAATTCAGCACAATTAAATTTAAAACGGCAGCTTCATCGTCTTCTGAAACGGATGCTTCCGCTTAGCCAGCTTGCCATCCTTCTTTTCCTGAATCGCATCACCGAAGCAGCGCTTCAGTAGCTCGAAGTCGGCCCTCTCCGCATCGATGTTCCGGAATTCGGCCAGCCCACCCTGGCCCACGAACGTATCCTTCTGAATGAAGGTGTAGCGCGTATCCTTCCAGATGATGCGGTGGTAGTAGGCGTTCAGGCAGGAAATCCAGTAATCCTCGTTGCAGATGATATCGGGGTTGTACCAGAGCTTCGAGCCGGCCAGCAGCCCGGTGGCGCAGCCGGTGATGTAGCCTGTAAGGCTGATAGGCGCCAGGCTCTTGTACATCGTCGGGTTGGGGTTGCTGGTGAAGCCCCAGAGGTACGCCCCGGCCTGTTTGGCGGCGTAGGCGGTTTCCTGCACGATGGCCTGCACCCGGTCGGGCGCCACGCTCACCTTCTCGCCGGCCGGCAGGTACATGCGCCGAAAGTCGGTGATGTCGTCGTCGAGCTGGAGCATGTCGCCGAAGTGAGAGTACATCCAGTTGCGCTTGCGGGCCAGGCCCACCACGCTATCGGGGTGCGTTACCAGCTCCGCGTCCGGGTGCGCCAGCGCGTACTCGGCCCGCTGGCTCTCCGGAATGCAGAGAATGGCCGAGGGCACCACCGCCAGGGTGAGGATGCGGCCGGCCCGCTTGTGCGAGGGAATGACTATCGGGACTTCCATTTCTCGCAGAAGACTTTCGCGTCGATGACGCGGGTTTGGCCCACTTCCTTGCTTTTGTAGCTCTGCTCCTTGGCCAGGCCCAGCACCTCGCGCACGAAGTTGGCGTCGATGTCGTTGCGGCAGACAATCACCACGGCGTCGTACTTCTCCGAAAACTCGGCCACAATCGGAAACTCCGCCTCCGCCTCCTTGCCGGCGCCGGTGGCTGCTTCGGCCTCGGCATCGAGCGCGCTCAGCTGCACGCCCACGTCGGCCATCACGTCGTCGTAGTCCTGGCGCAGAATGTCATCAATCCACTCGCCCTCGTTGACGTTGGACGCCAGGATGATTTTCCGGCGCTGGGTGTCCGTGAGCTCGCCGGTGGGCTCCAGTACCGTGACCTCGTAGCTCGGGCCGTAGAGGCCCAGCAGCAGGTTGTGGCGCTTGTTGAAGGTGAGCAGCACGCCCTCGTTGTCGACGGTGGCCGCTTCAAAGGTGCCGAGTTCGAGCAGCTTCTGCTCCAGACGGCGGCGCTTCTCGGCCGTGATTTTGCCGAAGGGGTTGTTTTCGAGCGGCGTGAGCTGGTCGAGGCGGCGCTGGACAGGCCGCCACATGCGGGGATGGGCCATCAGGAACGGTGGTAATGGTGGCGGCGCTCACGCTCGTGCACGCGCTGCCGGTGTTGATAATAGCGCCGCGACTTGCGCGGGGCCTGCTGAAAGCGGGGGGGCATCACGCACGAGAGCACGCACAGCCCCAGCATAAGGCCGACGACTACCAGCGCGATGCGGGCAAAGAGGCCGGTTCTCATGCCTGGGGCAGCGAGAGCTGCATTTCGAGGTGGGCCAGCTCTACGCCCATCTGGGCAATTTTCTGCTCCAGCTCGCTGCGCTTCTCGGCCGAGGTCGCGCTTTCGAGCTTCTTTTTGGCCTTGCTCAGGTTCGAGCGCAGGTTCTGGCGGTCTTTCACCAGTTGGGCCCGGTCCACTACCGGCGCGGCTTCAGGGGCGGGCTGCTCCGCCTCCAGGGCCACGGCCTCGCCGGCCACCAGGCGCCGGCGTTTCTCCGAGAGGGCGTTGTACTGGTTTTGCAGGCGCAGGATTTCGCCCACGACGCGCGGGCCCTCGGCCGGCGCGAGGTCGGCCAGCGTGTTGCTCAGCTGGCACCGCTGATTGTACACCCGCTGCATGAGCTGGGTGAGCTCGTCCACCTCCGCGCGCACGGCTTCGGGCACTGCCTCGGGCGCGGGCTGCTCGGCCAGCGGCTCGACCACCGGGGCCACCGCGCCCTGCACCGCTTGCGCGAAGTGGCTCAGCACTTCCTGCACGTCGCCCAGCCGGCCGCCGCAGCCCACCTTCACCAGCTCGTAGCGCAGCTTCGCGCGGCTCGAGTCCGACTCTTTGCGCAGCAGCATGCTGACCAGGCTGCGCGGGCCGCCGTGCTCCTGCAGCAGCAGCACGCCGGCGCGGTAGTCGGCCGACTCGCCGGCTTCGAGCCAGCTGATAACCCCTTCTCGTTCTTGTCCCATCGTTGGATTGCTTGGATTTCAGGTTCGTTGAAATCCAAGCTAGCCGAAGGAGCCGGCGGCCCGTAGGACGCAATCAGGCGAGCAGCAGGGCGTAAAACGTGGCTACCTCCTGCCGGCGGTCGCTGAGCTCGAGCACCTGGTAGGGCTCGGCAAACGCATCGGTTTCGGCCAGCAACTCCTCAATGAGCGCCAGGTACTGGCGCACGCCTTCCCGCAGTTTTTTGGGTTTGATGCCGTGCTCCGTGAGCACCTGCGCGAGGGGCGGCAACCGGGAAAAGGGAGCGGGGGACATGGGCAGCGCCAGGAAAAGCCGGAGGAATCGCTGCGAATTACCTGTGACGCCAAAACGCCCCAGAAACTACGGGACTTGCACCCGCGCGCTCCCCCGGCCGTTTCCAGGGAAGGCACGGCCGAGGGGCATTTTGGCAAGAAGGGTAACAGGTAATTCGCGGGGGCGAAGATAAAAGCAAAAAGCCCCGCCGGGATGGGCGGGGCTTTTTGCTCAAACACTGGCTGGGCCTACTTCGGGGCCTCCTCAGCGGCCGCGAGGGCTTTGGCAGCCGCCTTGGGCGACCTGGCCTTCAGCACGTGGGTTTTGCCCACCAGCTCGTCGGCCAGATCATCCGTGATTTTGTCGAACGCAATGTTGTCGCCCTTGTAGTTGAGGCCCTTCAGGCCGTTGGTGTTCACCAGCTCATACTTGGTCAGTGCCATGTAAGTACTTGTTTACGAATGAGGAATAATTGAACAGCCCTGGGGGCCTGGCTTACGCCTTCAGCGGAATGGCCGCCGTGTAGTAGTACGGCACGTGGGTGAAGCCCTCGCCCGCGAACTTGAAGTCCGTGCCGTTCTTGTCGCCACCTTTCTTGCCGCTCTTGTAGTCGTGGTCGAAGATGACGCCCCGGCGCTTGTCGCCGGCGATGCGCTGGTTGCCGTTGCTGTCGCGGCCAATCACCACGAAGTCACCGTTCAGGGCCGCTTGAATCACGGCATCGGTTTCGGCCGAGCCCCGGGGCACGTAGGTGTTCACCTCGTGCTTGATGCTCTTGTTGCCCACCTCGCCGCCGCTGCTGTGGTTCACCTCGCCGGTGTCCTGGGCGAATTCCCACGGCACGAAGCCGCAACCGGTTTTGGGCACGATGGCCGTGCTGACGGTTACCTTGTCGGCATCCGGCTCGGGGAACGTCTCGATGTCGCGCCGACGAATCACGTGCAGGTCGGTCAGGCCGCCGGGGTTGGGGCACTCGTCGAGGACGATGGCCTCAATGGGCACAATGGTGCAGGCCAGGGCGCTGCCGCTGGTGCCCACCAGGAAGGTGAGCAGCGCCGGCCCGTGGGGCAGGGCGTGGGCCACGGCCAGCGCGTGCTGCGGGAACATCGTGGCGGCCAGGAAAAGCAACATGCCGAACAGCATGCCGAATTGCAGGATTTTTTTCATGAGTGATAAAGAAGAATGGAAAGCGGGGGATGGTACCAGGTGAGATGCTTCGCGGCGGGAACTGAAAAGCCCAGGGCCCCAGCTACCCCTTCGGGCAGCCGGGGCCGTTTGGCTTAGGCCGGGTCGGGCTCGGCCGCTTCGGCGGCAATCAGCGCCTGGCCGAATTCCAGCGCGGCGTCGTTGCACCACACGTACTCGGCAATACTGATATCGGGCGCGGCCTGGAAGTCGCACATGATGTCCACGTTGCGCTTGCTCTTCTCGATGAGGAACGAGTTGGGGCCCCCGCCCAGCGGGCCGGTCAGCCACACCAGGTTGTCGGCCGGCGTGATGATGACGCCGCCGGTGTCGGCCAGGCCGGGCTCGGGCGTGATGGTGATGGTCGTGCCGTCAATTGTGGTGTGCGAGAAGCCGCCGGTGTTGTTCGTGTTGGCGCCGAACGTGTTGCGGTAGTCGCGGTTGTAGAACGTGGCCGCGGTGGGCTCGACCAGCATCACCAGGTTGCGGTTGCGCAGGTGCGAGGGCACCTTGTCCGAAATGCCTTCGAGCTGGTCGATGGCGTTGTTCTGGGTGATGGGCACGCCGGCGAAGATGTTGCCGGCCGGCACCACGCCCGCCTTCGAGAGCAGGGGCAACAGACCGTCAAACACGCGGTTGGCGGTTTTCTTGTCCTTGTTGTACACGCCCTTGAACACGGCGTCGAGGTGCATTTCCTCCTTGGCGCGCTCGGCCAGCTTGTCGATGATGTACTGCTGGAACGGCACGTCGTACACCGAGCCCTGCTTGCTCTTGGCAATGCGGCCCAGGTAGCCCTTCCACATGGCCAGGATATCCGAGGGCTTGAGCGTGTAGTCGATTTTGCACTCGCGCACCTTGCCGATGCGGTTCTTGAAGCCCACCGTGCCCTTCGGGTCGAAGGTGTCCTTGCCGCCGGGCTGGAGCACGCTCGACACGAAAATCTGGGTCAGGGCCAGCTCGTCGGTCACGTCGGGGAACAGCCCCATGTAGTTGAGAAACGACTGGCCGGTAATGAGAATGGTCGTGAGCAGCTGCTCCGACTCGCGCAGGGTGTAGCCCTGCATTTTGGCGGGCAAGCCCGAGAAATCAATTGCTGACATGCGAAGTATGCCGTAAAGCGAAAACGTGAAAAATTGAATGAATGACTACTGACGGCAGGGGGCCTATTTCTCGCCGACGCGCTTTTTGGCGCTGGCAATGGCTTTGGAAGCGGCGACTTCCCACGAAGCTTTCGGGCCCTCGTCCTCGCTGTCGAGGTCGTTGCTGTCGTCTTCCTGGCGGCCATCGGTGGCCTTTTGGTTTTTCTTCCACTCCTCGAGCGTGGCCACCTTCTTGTTGGCGGCGTCCAGCTCGCCCGTCACTTTCGTGATGGTTTCGTTGGCGGTGGTGAGGCTGGCCGTCGCGGTGTCGAGCGCGGTCTGGGCCGTCACCCGAGCGGCTTCAGCCACGTTGGCGCGGGTATCGGCGTCGGCTTTCTCCTGGGTGAGCAGCGCGATTTTGTCATCAGCCGCCTGCAAGTGGGCTTCCGTCACCGCGTCGGTGCTGTTCTTCAGGCCCATGGCGCTGAGGATGTTCTTAAATTCAAATGCCATTGTGTAATTGGAGGGTTTGAGTGATGGATGAAGCGAGTTTGCCCGAGCCCGACTGGGCCAGCTGCGCGGCTTTGTTGACGGCATCCTGCAGCGAGCCGATGGCATCGACCAGGCCGTGCTTTTTGGCCTCGGCGCCGCGGTAGACTTTGCCGGTGAAGACGTCCTCTTTCGTGCTCAGCTTGCCGGCGCGGCCCTTCTCCACGGCCGCGATGAAGGTTTCGCCAATCTGGTCGAGGTCGGCCTGCACCGAGGCGCGCACCGCGTCGCTGAGCGGCTCCACCGGGTTGAGGCGGGCCTTGTCCACGGCGCGGCCGGAGCGCAGGATTTCAACCTTGTAGCCCTGCTTTTCCAGGAAGGCTTCCTGGTTGATGCTCATGCAGAGCACGCCCAGGCTGCCGGCGTACCCGGTCGAGGCCGAGTTGATGAAGATGTAGCTGGCCTGGCTGGCAATCCAGTACGCGGCCGAAGCGCCCAGCCCGTCGATGTAGGCCACCACGGGCTTGGCGCTCAGCGCGCAGGCCTGGGCCAGCTCCTCGGTGCCGTCCACCTGCCCGCCGGGCGAGTCGATGTCGAGCACGATGGCGGCAATCTCGGGGTCGCGGTTGGCGGCGTTGAGCTGGGCCACCAGGTCCTTCGTGCCCAGGGAGCAGTAGCCGCCGCGCTTCTGCACGGTGCCCTGAATCGGCAGCACGGCCACTTTCGAGCCGCTGGTGTTGGCCGAGCCACCACCGCGGGGGCCGGCCAGCACCTGGCCCAGGCTCGCGGCCAGGCCGGCGGCGGGTGCCGGGTGTAGCACCCCGTTCCCGATGGCTTCGGCCACGGCCTGCCACATCGTGGCGTAGCCGTCCTTGTCCACGTGGGGGTAACGGCGCGGCTTCGATTCTTCGGCCACCAGCGCGGGCAGGCCCTGGGCCAGGCGCGCCAGGATGCGCTCCTTGGCCAGGCCGTAATACGTTGATTCAAGCGCCCAAGCGGAACTGGTGAGCAAATCTTCCATGGATAGCCCGCTTTGGTGGCGGTATACAATGTTCGCCTTTTGCCCCGCCGGCCCATAGGACGGTTTTGCACCCCCGAAAAAGCCCCGCCGGGTGGGGCGGGGCTTGGTGTTTTAGCGCAGAGGCAACTTCCAGCAGGCGGCCACGAGGGCCATGGCCAGCAGCACGAGCACGGCCGCGCGCAGGTAGGTGGCGAAGGTGCGGGGCATCAGGCGGCAGGCTCCTCGTCGTGGCCGAAGCGATACCAGGGCGGGCCATCGGCGGCGTCCATCGCCGCCTCCAGCTGGGCCACCTGCGTTTCGCTGGGCAGCGCGTGCATCTGCTGGCCAAAGGCGTTGCCGCGCTCGGCCAGCGGGCGCGGGTCGTTGGCCAGCAGGTCAGCCCACTCCTGGTCGGTTTCCCGGTGGCGGGTGTAGACAATCTCCTGGGTCCGGACGTCGATGATTTCCGAATTGAGGGCCTTGTAGGTGGCTTTGTAGTTGGCCACCACGGCGCCGGCATCGGCGCCGGCCGTGCCGTCCGCGTTGGTGAAAAAATGCCGCACCCACACCTCCACATAGACTTCCACGTCGCCGGTTTGAGGGTTTTGCACCGGGTAGTGCGTCAGGTAGCGCTGCACGCGCTGAAAGACGAGCGGGCCAATGTGCAGCGGGCGGATGGCGCGGTCGATGAAGGGCGGGGCGGAAAGGACGAGCGGCATGGGGCTACCAGGTTAAGACTTCGTTGAGGGAAAAGCGGGGCCGCAGCGCGTCGTAGTTCTGCACCTCGATGGCGGCGTCCGTGTAGGTTCGGATGTTCACGTAGTCGCCCGCATCCAGGGCCAGCGGGTTGCTGGCCATGCTCAGCGAGGAGTAGAACAGGCCGGCGCCGTCCGCCCCCACCAGGCAGGGCGTGTTCACCGAGCGCGCGCTGCCGTAGTCGCCGTTGACGCTTGCGATGGCCTGGATGGGCCGAAACTGGCTGCTGCCGATGCAGTAAGCCGTGAGCGCCGGCTCGTAAAGGCCCTTGCGCAAGGCCCGGATGGCCAGGCCCGCCGCGAACAGCATCTCGTCCGGGGCGTTGCCGCTGACCTTCTGCGTGAAGTTCAGGGTGGTAATTTGCTGCCCCCCCAGCGCTTGGTTGCCGGCCGGAAAGCCGACCGTGAGCACCAGCGGGATGGAACGGCCACCCAGCTTTCGCCAGCTCGTGCCGTTGCTCCACAGCAGGGCCACCTCGCGGGACCACATGCGCCGGGCGGGTTCGCCGTCGATGTCGGCGGCCTGCAGCTCCCACATGCCGCTGGCCGAGTTGCCAACCTGAATGCTGATGAGCTTGCCGGCCACGTCGGCCGCCGCCGGCAGCGCCACCGTCCACAGCGACTGGCCGGTGCCGGTGAACACGTGGTGCTTGCCCATGTCGGCCACGGTCAGCACGGTGTTGGTGGCGTGCGCCACGAAGTTCACGTAGTCGATGCCCCCGCCGCCGGTGGCCGTAATGACGTTTTGCGGGCTGATGTTAATCCCCGCGCCGGCGGTGTAGGTCGTGCCGGCGCCGGGCGTGGGCGTCAGGGTGCTGCCGCGCATGACGATGGTGTGGCCGCTGGCCTGCTGCTTGAGCACAAACCACTCGCCCGGCTGAAACGCTACGCTGGGGTTGCCGTCGATGGTGGCGGGCGCGGTGGCGTTCAGCTTCGCCGCCCGCTGGCCGATGACGCGGTACAGGTCCACCTTGCCGTAGCTGCTCGGGTCGGTGGCCGGATTGTCGAGCTGCACGTTGGTTTCGTTCAGCGTGTAGGACTTGCCCCCGTTTAGCCCGGGGGAGAGCGTGGCCCCGGCCGCGACTTCTATCTGGTAGTTGGGCGTAAAGGCCGTGGCGGCCTTCGTGGCCAGGATGGTCGTGGCGTAGGCCTGGGTCAGGTAACCGTCGGAAGCGAAGCCCAAGCGGGTATACGCCACGGGAATCCGGCCCAGCACCTCGTTGGTGGCGCTGACCAGACTGGTTTTGGTGGTCGTTCGCAGGTCATCGAGCGGCCCCACGGTGACCGCCAAGTCCGTGACCTCCTGTTCCAGAAACACCAAATCGGCTTCCACATCGCCGAGCCGCGTATCAAGCCCGCCGATGAGCCCGCGCACGTCCGTGTCGTCGTAACCGGCGGGCGTAATGGCCCCGGTGTGGATATCCACCCGCACCGGCTCGCCGTTGAGCACGCCCACGTGCGCAAACCGTTTGGCCTCGGTGCCCACCAGCTCCACGTACTGGCCCCCCGTCTCCACCGCGTAGCGCACGCCCGACTGCACGGCTTCGTCGGCGTCGAGCGCGATGGCCGTGGCCTGGCTGATACGCAAAAAGAACGGCGGGGCCACGGTGGCCACCTCCTCGGGCGCAATGCGCCGCCAGTTCAGGTCGCCGGCAGCTGCTGTGGGCGCGGGCAGGGTGCCGGCTGCCAGGGCCGCAAAGAAGTATTCGGCCGAGGTACCGGCAAAGTCCCGCACCGGCTCGCCCACCTTGAAATCGTAGCCGCCGGCACCGGCGATGGTTTGCAGGTAGTCGTAGGTCGGCACGCCGGAGATGGGGTCGCTCAGCGGCACCCACCGCGCCTGCAGGCGCGCGCCCACCACCATCCGCCCGGTGCGGTACGCCCACACGCCATTGTCACCGGGCGTGCGCGCCGGGTCGCCGTCGAACATGAGCCGGAACGAAGCGCCCATGCCGCCGCGCAGCGGAAACTCCACCCAGGCCAGCATGCCCAGGCAGAAGTTGGCGTCGTTCTCCCCCTCCAGGCAGTCGCCGGCCGACACGCCGCCGGCGGCCAGCAGCTGGGCCGCCGTCTCGAAGCGCACGCGCAGGTCGGCGCCCGGCGAGAAGTTCGGCGGCTGGTTTTTGAGGTGGGCAATCAGGCCGGCCAGGCCCGTGCGGGCCATCGCGGGCGTGATGCGGCCGTCCGTGTTGTCCGGAAATTGCTGGGCGACTATCGCCAGCGCCTCGTCTTCGTCGTGGGGGTACATCAGCTAAAGCCAAAATGGAAGCCCGCCGACCAGGCGCGGCGGGCAGCTGGCGTCGGGAGTTCCTGTTCTAAGTAAAAGGGGGCGCGCACCGGCAGCACGCCGCTGAAGGTGAAGGTGAGCGCGTTGCGGTCGGTGCCCTTCTTGCCGGTTTCCGTGCCGATGAGCAGCCTGAGCGGCCACTCGGGCGTGCCGGCCAGCTTGGTGCGGCCGTTGCCGTCGAGGAAAGCCACCAGGTAGCGCCCGCCGGAGAGCCGGGCCACGGCCTCGCTCACGTCGGGCGCGTCGCCGGCGATGAGCAGCGGCAGCTTCACTTGGTAGAAGTCGCCCTGAGCGTCCTCGGCCGGCTCCTCGCTGTAGCCGGCCGAGTCGGCCAGGAAGTACAGGTCGGCATAGTTGCCGGCCTGGCGCAGCGGCAGGGCCGGCAGCACGCAGGCCACGGGCTCGGGGTAGCTGAGTACGTTGCCCACCGGCCACACCCGCACGCCCGAGAGCAGGCCGCCCACGTTCACGCAGTCGTCAGGGGGAATGGAGAGCAGCGGCAGCATCAGCGAATCGTGAGCGTAAGGGCGTCGAAGCCGATGAGCAGGCCCATGAGCTGCTCGAAGGCCTCCACCGTTTTGTAGATGCTGGCCCGGTTGGGCATGTGCGCCAGGCCGACCAGCACGCAGGCGTCGGTGTGCGCGGGCTTGGTGCCGCAGTGCATGCGCACGCCCCACTTGGCCGGCACGTGCGGCCCCACCAGCAGGGGCATGAGCTTGTGAAACTTGGGGCTCACGTCCAGGCTCACCTGGTACACGTCGGCCGGAATGGCCACGCCCACCCGCTCCAGGGTGTAGCACACGAATTTTCCGTTCAGCAGCAACTCGCCCAGGATGCCGCCGGCAACCGGCGCGTGGCGCCGCAATTCCAGTTCTGCTTTCTTCATGCGGCCAAGTAGCCACAATCCAGCACCCGTGCGTAGGCCGCTGGCCGGGGGCACCGGCCGGGCCGGTCGACTGGCAATTGCCACCCCGGCCCCCGGCATCGGCTGGCAACTACCCCACCCCCTACCCTCCGCTCTCGGAGAGGGGTTGGGGAAGAACTGGCAAATTCTGGGGAAGAACTGGCAAATTTATTTTTACGCCCATCCCCCCCTTTTTTTCGGGCGACCCGTATTGCTTCCCCCCTTTTTAGAGCCGCACCAATTCCACGGTGGCCGGCTTGCGCAGCGGCGCGGTGGCCGAGAGCTTGCGCACCAGGTAGCGCACGCCGGCCAGCTGCACCGGCGTTACCAGGTCGAGCCGGGCCAGGTCGGCGGCGCTCAGTCGCAGCGGCAGCTGGTAGGCGGCGGCCCGCAGCTTCACGGCCAGCCAGCCGGCCAGCAGCTGGGCGTAGGTGCCGGCCGGCCCACTCAGGCGCACGCTCAGCGTGCCGCTGGCCGAGTCGGGCGAAAGCTGCGGGTAGTGGCCCAGCCCATCGGCGGTTGGCTGCAGGCCGTTGTAAAAAAGCAGGTGCAGCGCGGAGCTGCGGGCTACATCGGCCGCGTCGGCCCGGTAGACGGGCTGCGAGATAGCGGGGACCGGGTCGGCATCGGTTTGGCCCGACACCCACGTGGGCAACACGGCCGTGTAGCTGATGCGCTGCGCTTGCTCGTCCCCGCCGCCGTTCACCGGCACGTTGGGCAGGCGCAGCACCAGCGGCGCCCAGGTCAGGTTCACCTCCGTGGCGCTGCGCGCGCTCAGCGTGCAGCTATAATACGTATCGAGGGCTTCGACGAGGCGGGCCTGGCCGTTCTGCGGATTGTCGGCCAGCCGCGCCGTGGCCGGCAAGTCGGCCACGGTGGCCACCGCCGCGAGCGTGAGCGTGGCCGCCGGCTGCTTGGTGAGCCAATCCTTCGTCAGCTCGTCGCTGCTGTCCATGAGATACGTGAGCGTCAGGCCCGCCGCATCGCCCACGCTCACCTCGGCCGCGCCGGCCAGCAGGTGGCTCAGGTCGAGGTAGGCGGCATCGGCGGCCACCTGCTCAAACAGGTACGCCGTGCGCACCAGCCCGCTCAGCCGGTCTTGGTAGAGCACGATGCCCAAATCCTGGCGCAGGGCGGCCAGCAACTCGCCAAAGGTCAGCTCGGGCAGCACGTCGGCCAGCGAAAAGCGCAGCGTGGCCACGTCGCCGCGGTCGACCAGGCGCGCGTTGCCGGCCAGCACCAAATCACCCAGCTCGCCCGGCAAAAACCCGTCGGCATCAATGGCCAGGCCGCACTCCTGCAGCGCGGCCCGCAACACGTAGCGCAGCTTCGGGTAGGGGCAGTACGCCGGCAGCATTTCGAATTGCTGAAACTGCGCGGCGCCCGGCAGCGCCAGGTCAATGTTGTAGCTGAAGCTGCCGCCGGCCGGCATGCCCAGCAGCTGCGCGCCGTACACGGCCCACACGTTCACCGTGCGGGGCGGAAACGGCAGCGGGTCGGGCGTGACGCTGGCCGTTTTCTCCGCCTCGGTCCGGTACTCGTTCCGGAGCGGAGCAAATACGTAGTCGTAGGCGGCCGGATTGGCCACCACCTCGTTGGCGTGGCGCACCAGGCCCGGCATGAGCAGCGGGCTGCCCGGGTCGATGGGCACCAGGCGCTCGACTTCGCGCAGCCCGCCGTAGGCAAAGCTGCTCAGCGGCCGCTCGCTCAGCCCCGCCCCGCTCAGCCCGCCGCCCACGGCCACGCTGTACTGCTTGGCCGAAGCCGAGCGCACCCGCTGGCTGCCGCTGAGCAGCGGCACCCCGCTTTCGGCCAGTTCGGCCGGCAGCAGCCCGCCGGGTTCGGCGGCCGCGTCGGGCCGCTCCGGATAGCCGTAGAGCGGCCCGTTGGGCGGGGCCGGCACGTTGAACGAATACGAGAAGGTGCCCCGTATCGTGTCCTCGTCGAAGAGCGGCGAGTTGTACTCCAGCTGCGCGCTGGTGCCGGGGGTCAGGACGACGGGCCGGCCGGCGGAAGTGAGTTCGAGCATCAGAAATTGGCGTAGGCGGTGGGCGCGAAGGCGTAGTCGAATTCGAGCAGCAGCCCGCGCAGGGGCTGCTCGTCGGAGTAGTAGGCCAGCTGGCGCTTGGCCGCGTCAAGGGGCAGCACCCGGCCGGGCTGCCACTCCCACAGCTCGCGGCTGAGCACCAGCTCCTGCAGCCAGCGCAGCTGCCCGGCCTTCAGCCAGCCGGTGGCCAGCCGGAGCTTGCGGCTGGCCACCACGTCGTAGGCCTGGCGCTCGGCCGCCGGCGCCGGGCCGCCGGGCGTGGCCACCAGCTCCGTGCTCGCGGCCGCGCCCTCCAGCGTGGCCTCGAGCCGGCCTTCGGTGCGCAGCGTGTCGCAGCCGCCCAGCGAGTTGGTGAACAGCAGGTAGCGGGTGCGCGGCGTGGGGTCGACCATTTGATAGGTGACCAGGCCGCTCACAAAATCGCCGGCCGGGTCATAAAGCGACACGCTCACCGAATCGGTACCGGCGCGGGGCAGCACCGGAATGGCCACGAGCCGGTTCTGGGCGCCGCGGCCGCCGGCCAGGTTCAGCGTTTCGTCCACCACCAGCGGCGGGCTGCCGGCGAAGCCCGTCCGGACGTAGGAGCGCCGGATGGTGAGCACCGAAGGCACGGCCGCCGGGCAGAGCCAGAACAGCCACTCC
The DNA here is from genome assembly GCF_030580955.1 of Hymenobacter convexus. Taxonomy (GTDB): domain Bacteria; phylum Bacteroidota; class Bacteroidia; order Cytophagales; family Hymenobacteraceae; genus Hymenobacter. The sequence continues at coordinate 367,421 of NZ_JAUQON010000003.1, forward strand.
GGCTGCTCCGGTGTGAGCGTCTTGCCCGCCGGCTGCCAGCTCAGAAACGGCGGCTGGCCGTAGGCTTCGAGGCGGTAGGCAAAGTAGTCGACGTCGCGCCGCTCGGCCGGCAGGCCGCCGCGCAGGGCCGTGCGCAGCGGCCCGGTGGTGTAGGCCGGGGCCTGGCCGGCGGCGTACACCACCGTGCGCAGGAAGTAGTTCACCAGCGGGGTGCGGCAGAGCTGCGCGCCCACGGCGGCCGCCGGCGGCACCCAGGCCGCGAGCCGGGGCCAGAGCACGCCGTCGAGCTGAAACGCCACCCGGCCCTGCGCATCGGCCCACTTGCGAAACTCAAACACCTGGCTGAAGTCCTCCGCCCCGTGGGCGCTTTCGACCCACACCTGCACCAGCACCTGGGCCCCGGCCGGCACGCCGGCGGGCTGGTACCAGAGCGGCTGGCCCACGAAGTCCACGCCGGTGGGCGCGCCGGCCGGCACCACCAGCAGCGGGGCCGCGCTCACCACCACCGTCACCGACCGCGTGCAGCCCGCCACGCCGGTGTCGCGCAGGCGCACCGTGCGCGTGCCGGGCTGCACCGCGAATTCAGGGTCGGCCTGCTCCGGCCCGCCGTCGAGCGCGTAGCGCATGGCCCCCACGGCCACGCCGTCGAAGTGGGCCGTGAGCGTGAGGCCCGCCGGCGTGCCGCCCTGGGTGAGGCTGGCCGTGCCCAGGGCGCAGCTGGGCCCGGGCGGGGTGGGCGGGCTCCAGCCGCAGTACAGCGCGCTGTGCGTTTCGATGCGGCTGCTCACCGCCGTGCCACCGCCGTAGACCCACACCGTGGCCGAGAGGTCGGCGTCGCATTCCACGTGCAGCACGTCGCCGGCCTGGCGGTGCACGGCCGGCGGCACCGGGTCGAGCAGGGCCGCGTTGCGCGACTCGTAGAAGGGCACAATCTGGTGGGTGTCCGTGTCGAAGGCCGTGCCGGTGCCGACGAGGGTTTTGCCGCCGCCGCCGTTGCCGGTGGCCGTCCACGTGGTGTTTACTTCGATGAGCATGAGGCGCTATTAAAGGGTATCGGGCGCCCACAGCGCCGCGTTGTAGGCCAAATCGGGCACGTACTGCTCCAGCTCGAATTCCAGGCGGAAGCCGATTTCGTTGTCAACCGTGATGGTGGCAATGGGCTCCAGCGGGTTCGTGTTCAGCGAGAAATGAAACCGGCGCTTCTTGCGGTCGCGCAGCATGCGGCTGAGCACCTGCAGGGCCAGGTGCTCAGCCTGCGCCCAGCCCGCGTCCTGGGCTTCGTAGTCGTCGTGCGGCACTTTTTGGAGCACCACCCACGCGCACCGGCGCTTGCCCAGCGGGGCCGTGCCGTCCTTCTCCTCAAAGGCCAGCGAGGGCGTTTCCAGCCACAAACACGGGTAATCGAGCCCGCTGCGCGACTGGCTCAGGATGCGGCCGGCCGCGCCGTGCACGAAGCTGCCGTTGAGCGAGAGGTTGGCCGTGGCCAGCTGCCGGAAGTAGTCAATAAAATCGGGGAGCTTGTTGGGTTCCATCTGCCAAAGGAACAGCGCCGAGCCCCCGGCATTTAGGACGCAACTAGTCCGTCAGCGCGTAGTCGGAGCGCAGCTGCATGCCCCCGCCCAGGTACATCAGCGCGAAGTGGCCGTTCTCCTTCAGCACCCGGTCCTTGTAGTCGCGCCACACCTTGCGGGCTTCCTCCAGGTCGTAGTCGCTGGGGTTGATGTCGTAGAGCTTGTAAAAGGAGCGCAGCGCGGCCCGCTCGTTCTGGGTGACGGCCACCTGGCCCTTCACAAACTGAATCATCTGCTGCTGGAAGAACTTGTCGAGCATCTCTCCCACTTCCTTGGCCGACTCGGGCGTGAGCGTGTAGTGCTTCAGGGCCGTGGGCAAACTCAGGCGCACCACCGTACCGGTGGCCACCTCCGGCCGGTTGAGCTGGCGGTAGGGCAGCTTTTCCACCTTCATGCGCACGGTGCGCCCCAGAAAGGTGTTCTGGTGGATTTGCCAGATGTCGGGTCCGAACTCTTTTAGCAGAAACTGCCGCACGTGGGCACGCACGGGAATGGCGAAGACGGGCGAGGCGCTCAAGGAAAGGAATTAGAAGTAAAGGATAATCAAAGGTCAAGAGCTAAAACCCCTAAAATTAGGACGAAAGTGCCTGCTTCACTTTCAGCACCGTGTTGGTCGAGCAGCCCGCCGCTTCGGCCACATCGCGCACCACGTTGCCCTTGCGCAGCAGCTTGACCACCTTGGGGTATTTGGCCAGCAGCTTCTCCGCGTCCTGGGTCGTGCCCACGGGCCGGCCCTTCTGCGCGCCGCCGGCGAAGGCCACGGCCTGGCCCGAGCGGATGCGGTGGCTCAGCCGCTCGGTTTCCATCTCGTCCACCTCCATGAGCACGGTCATCACCAGGCGCGCCATCGGGTTCACCTTCCCGTCGGGCAGCAGGTAGCCCAGCTGGATATTGAGGGCAAACACCGACACGCCCAGGTCGGCCAGCTGCTCCACCACCTGGCGGGTTTCGCGGGCCCGCCGGCCCAGCCGGCTTAGCTCCGTGACGAGCACCATCCGGATGCGGCCGGACTTAGCCAGGCTCAGGAGCTGGTCGAGGTCTGGCCGCCGGGCCCGGCTGTTGCGCGAGCCGCTGAGCTTCTCGGCAATGGTGGCCACCACCTGCAGGCCCGCGCGGTCGGCGTGGGCCTGGGTGTCGATGAGCTGGCGGCCGAAGTCCTGGGCCTCTTTGCTCACGCGGGCAAAGAGGGCCACCGGCACCGGGGCTTGTGTCAGGTTATTCATCTGGTTTTTGAGCGACAATTTTTAGGAAGGAAAAACGCCCTGGAAACGGGCATTTTCAAGGTGTTTTCAGGCAATACTTTTTTTGAGACAGCCGCGACGCCGCAAGGAGCTTCCAGCAGTCGGTAATTTAACTTTGAATCACAAAGTTCTTCGCATAAATTTGCCAGCGTTCTTCTGCGGGTCTTCTAATTTATTTTTATGCCTACTACTTTCCGGCGCCGTTGGCACCTGCTCTTGTTGGGTGCGCTGCTGGCCAGCTGCACCGAGTCCAAAGAGTTTGAGATTGAGAGCCCCGATACCACCGAGGTGAAGGAGAACGGTTACACCCACACAGAAATCCGCTTTGCCGTAAACAACCTCAACCCCGACGACGCCCAGCACTGGCAGCAGCTCTGGCAGCAGGCCGACCTCGCCATGCGCGGGTTTCTTCCCACGGGCCGGCATACGGTTCGCTTTGTGGATGGAAAAACCGACGAGACCATCCTCCGGGCTACCTACGACCTGAACCCCGACCTGCTGTTCCAGCACGAGATTCGGTTGTCCGACTACTTCTACGGCGAGCGGTACCGCAGCCCCGCCGCGCCGCAGCCGAAAAACCACTCGTTTTACGGCCAGCTGATGCAGCGCTCCAGATTCAGCGACTTCTGCTGCACCTTGCCCAGTGACACGTGGCCCATGTGGCCTGGCGCAGACTCCGGCCACACATAGAGCATAAGGGCGGCCAGCTCGTCCACCTTCAGCCGGAACCGCTTGGGCTTGCGGCTGGGGATGCCCACGTGGCTGCGCTCCCGCTCGTCGATTCGCTTCAGCCGCCGGGCCACGCGCTCGAGCGCGGGCAGCGCCACCACCACGCCGGCCGCGTCCACCCGGGCCCCGAGCGGCCGGCTGAGCCGGGCCAGGTTGCGGCGGCCGACTTCGGCCACGGCCCACCAGAGCTCGCCGGCCTCGCCGCGCCCGAGCTCGATGCATTGGTCGAGGTGGGCCAGGCTCATGCCACCCACCCTTTCTGCGAGAGAAACTTGTGAATCTCCTCGTTGCGCTCCAAATCGATGATGAGGGCGCTGGCCACCAGCTGCGGCCCCCACTTGTCAATCATGCGCTTGAGCCCCTCGATGCCGTACTGGCGGGGGTTGGCCACCGGGCGGTTGAAGTACAGCTCGCGGGCGAAGAACGTGCGGCCGGCCTGGCCCGGGCCGGAGATGAAGTAGACGATGGCCTTGGTGTGCGGCTGCTGGCGCTGCCAGCTGGCGGTAAGCTCAGTAGACATGGTGGTTGAGGTGAAGAAAGTGAACGATTAGGCCGCGGCGGGCCGGGCAAAGTGCTGGTAGAAGCGCTCCAGGGCCTGCGGGCTCAGCTTGCGCAGGCGCTCCTCGTGGTAGCGGTAGAGCTCGAGCGTGGTTTTGGCCTGGGCCCGCTTGGGGGCCGTGCCCAGCGCGTGCTGGCGCAGCTCACGCCTCGCCCGGCGTAGCCCATCAGCCAGGGCGCGCTGGCCGCGATGGGCCAGGTGGGTGGCGTACCAGGCCATGGTCCCGACGAAGCCCTTCTGGTTGGCCGCGTCGAAGTAGCCGGCCCCCTCCACGTGCTCGGCGTAGGGCATGGGCGGGTACTTGTGCGGGTTGCGGGCGAAGTAGCCGGCCGCCAGGCCCAGGCGCTCCAGGGCCTGCTCGTGGTAGCGCTCCTGCTGCGTTAGGGGCCAGTCGGACGGGAACCCGCCGTACACGCCGAAGTAGATGGCGTTGCAGGCCAGGCGGCTTTGCTCCTCGGTAAATAATTGGTTTAACGGGGCATATAACTCCTTCTGCGCTGCCCACCAGAACTCTAATACCATGCTGCGCTGGCGCTGGGCCACCCGTGTTTTCGGCCCTTGGGGCCCTGTGGGCGCGGTTTTGGCTTCCAAAGGCTCGACAACGTCAGCCGCGCGCCCCGCCCCCTGTTTCGTCGCTTGCGCGGCCTGCACGGGGTGGGCCGGCTGCCCCGTGTAGCCTGACGGTGTAGCCTGATGGACTGCTGGCTCCTCTCGGCCCCGTTGCGCAGCGCATTTATCCACCCCGCCGGTTTCTATTTCAGTAGCTTGAATGGGTTCATGAACTCCTTTAGGCGGAAAGTTTGTGCCTTCCGGCGGCTGAAGCGCCGAAAAAGCGGCTTTTTGAAAACGCGGTTTTTCGGCCGTCTGGGCGGGTTTTTCACCGGCTTCCCACAGGAACAGTGGGTTTATCCACACGTAGTAGTCGCGCTGGCGGCCGCGGAACTGCATGCGGGTGATGATGCCGGCGGCCTTCATCTCGGCCAGGTGGTTGCGCACCGTGCGCCCGGCTACGCGCTTGCCCCGCACGCTGGTGCGGCAGATGGCCTCGCTGTTGGTGGCCACCGGCGGCGGGGTGGGCTCGGCTTCGGCGAGCTCGGCTTCGGCGGGCCCGGCCAGCAGCGGCACCCGGCGCACCTCCCCCACCGCTTTTAGCGCCAGGCGGATGAAGGCCCAGGCCGTCTTCTCGGCCCCGTCGGAGAGGATACTGCCGCGCACGGCGTACTGCTCCGTGCGGGCCGGCACCAGGGTGCCGTCCTTGCGGGTGCGGGCTTTGAGCGTGCGGGTGCGCCAGGTTTTGGGCAGCTGGGCGCTGCGCTGCTCGATGAACTCGGACAGGGCAATGCGCGCCCGGGACGGGCAATAGGGAATCGGCAACATTCTTCGAACGTGCGGGGGGTGAGTGAGCGATATGGAAAAAGTGGCGGCACGCGCCGGGCCGGGGCTGTCATCCCTGCCCTGCGCGGCCGCCGGGTAGCGTTTCGGCTAGCCCAGTGCGCACCCGGCCCGGCTCGATGCGGGCATCCGTTGGCTACATAGTTTTCAACCTTCTGGTGAGGCAAAAAACCAACGGGTCTTCGTTAGACGACGGGGCTACTGCAACGGCAGTGGCCGGGCCAGTGGCGGCGGGCGAATGGGCATGGGCGCGGCGCTCATGGCTTGCTGGCCTTATCGGTGGCCTTATCGGTGGCCTTATCGGCGGCCTTATCGGTGGCCTTATCGGTGGCCTTAAAGCCCACGAGCAGCAGCGCCCCCGTGAGCAGCAGGCCCCACGGCCCCCACACGGGCGCCGTCACCGCCCACCAGCTCCAGTGGGCCACCGGGGCCACGCCGGCCTCCTTCAGGCAGGCCAGCCCGAGCACGAGCAGCAGCAGCACCCCCAGGGTGCGGGGCAGGCGGGGCTTAGCCATTGTGCAGCCCTCCCTTCCCCACGCGGAGCATGGCCTCCACCGCCCGCAGGCGCGCGTGCAGGGCATCCCGGTCGGCTTTGAGCCCGTTCTCGCGGCCCGCGTCGGCCGGCACGTCGCCGTAGGCCAGGCGCTCCAAATCGTGTTCAGCCTGCGCGATGGACTCGATGAGCTCCGTGCGCTCCACGCGCAGGGCCTGCAGGCGCAGCGGGTCGGGGGCCGGCAGGCGGGTGAGCGGCAGCAGGCGCACCGGCCGCTGCAAGTTGAAGCCCAGGGCGAGCACGAAGCCCGCCAGGCCCCTATCGGCGGGGTCAGAGGTGTAGACGGTAATCATGAGCGGAGAGAGATTGGGAAAAAGGGTTAGGCCACGCGCAGGGCCTGCTCGGAGGCCACGGCAGCGGATTTGGCGGATTTCTTGGGGGCCGCCTTCACTGGCTCGGGCCGGCCGCCGGGCTGAAGCGAGGGCTTGAGCACGCCGATGCCCAGCCCGAAGGCTTCCACCTCGGCGAGCTTGAAGCGCAGCCGGCCCGAGAACTGGTAGGCCGGCAGGTACACCTTCTTGCCCCGGCCGTCAAAGCGGCCCTGCTCCACCCACTGCTCCACCGTGCGGCGGTCGAAGTGGGTGTAGGCGGCCACCCGCTCCACGCTCACCAGCTCGTCGGCGGCCGGCGGGCGCTGAGCTTGCAGGAAGGCCAGCACGGCATCGAGCTTGGCTTGGAGGGCGTCGTAATCTTGGCGGGTAGGCAGGTCGAGCAGGGCCACGGCTAGACGTTTGGAAGGTTAGCGGATGGGGTAAGGGTGGCGCGGGCCGCCTTCAGGCGGGTGCGGGCCGCGTCGAACTGGTCGTTGCCGAGCACGAGCAGGCGCACTTCCTTGAGGCGGCGCACCTGGGTGCTGGCAAAGCAGACCTGGGCCTCCCGGGCCCCGGCCGGCAGCACGCCCATGCTGCACGCGGCCCAGCTGACGGGGCCGGCGGGCGGGTGGTGGTGAGCGTACTGAAAAGAGAACTGCTCGCCCGTCAGGCCCGTCCAGGTGCCGGTCACCAGCGAGAGGCTGGGCGTGGGCGTGGGCTGCTCCCACACCTGGAAGCCCTGCGCGCGCAGCCACTGGGCCACGTGGGGGCTCAGGTCGCGGGGGCCGGGCGGCAACGAACCGTAGGGGGCGCGGGCTTCCATTTTAGGCGGCTTTTTGGGGGAGTAGCAGTTGAAACTCGCGGCGGCAGTCCGTCACGTCGATTTCGCGGATACCCGTGGGCAAGTCCTTCACCAGCCACATTTCGGCTTCGGTGTGGCCTTCTTCCTGGGCTGTGCGCAAATCCAGCGGCATCGAGCCGTTGACGTACACCGTCAGGTGGCCGGCCTGGTAGCAGTAGCCCAGGATGGGCTCCACCAGAGCCGCGCCCTGGGGCAGCTCGACCACGCGCACGCGCTTGCCGGTGCGGGCATCGGTAAGGGACACGGGCCTAAGCACGGGAGTAGCCTTGAAGGACGGGGGACTCGGCCAGCGGGCGGCGGCCCACTACCTGCAACTGCTGAAACCGGGCGCGGCGGCGGGTCTCGTGCTGCCACACGATGGGCGTTTCTTCCACCAGGTGCGGGTGCTCGGCTTCGATTTCGCTCAGCCGGCGCTCCAGCTCCGAAAGTGGCACCAGCGTGACAAGGGCCGGGTTGAGGTGCTTGGTGGTGAGCTCGTGCAGGTCGCGCCAGCACGGCTTTTTGGCGGGGGCCGCCGGGGCAACGGGGTCGGTGTTGAGGTGCATGAGATGCGGGGGAATGGTGAACTGCTAGCGGAAAAGAGGCACACCGGCCGGCGCTGGGGCAGCGGGCCGCAGCGACTCGGGAATCTCAAACTCGGGCAGGCCGACCTCGATGAGCTTGACCAGGTGCGGCAGGTTCATCACCCGTCCCATGCGCACGTTAGCCAGCATGGTGGTGGTGGCCTCGTAGCCGGCCCGCACGGCCGTATCGATGGCGCTGGTGGGCAGGTCTTCGATGACTGCTGCCAACAGGTGCAGGAATTTTTGCCGCTCGGTCATGGCGCGTGTTTGAGTGGTTTGCCGGAATTATTGCTTCCTTGCCTTGCCTGTAGATTACTGTACAGGAGACACCACAAACATACGTTCTATTTATAAATACTGTACACCTAATTATGGTGTTTATGTATGTATTATTTATAAATAGCACATATACAGCGTCATAATTTTACATGCCCAATAGCAAAGCTGAAAAGGCTCGTGGACCCAAGACAGCCCTTGATGAAAAATTTCTGGCCGTAGCTAGGCAGGTTATGAAAGCCCGTGGCATCACTTCGGACAGAGGCATCAGCCTAGAGCTTGGCCGCAGTCAGGACTTTATCAACCGTGTGCAGAATGGTTTTCAATCTGCTACTCCAGATGCTTGGGATACCCTACTCAGCAAGTATCCAGAGGCCGCAGCCATCAACCAGAGCCAAGTTACCGGCATCGCCGTGGGCGTTAACAACGGCGTAGCGGCCCACACCTACACGATGGCCGACTGCGAGAAGGAGCGCGACGATGCCCGGGCCGAGCGGGATGCCCTGAAAAAAGAAAACGAGTTGCTCAGACAGCAACTCGCCATGCAGACGGAACTCATCGCCGCCAAAGATGAAACACTGGCCCTGCTACGGGGCGGGCATAACCGACCTAACTGACTGCCGAAAATGATGCCTGATAACCAACTTGATTCTACCCGACTACCCACGAGGAAATTTGACCAACTTATAAATGAGTTGCGGTCAAATCAAAAAGAATTAGTGCTACCCATCAGCCAACCACCAGGAAGCTACTTTCCTGAATTCCTAGAAGAGCGACTAGAGGCATATGTGGCTTTTTGTGACAGAACCTTACTAAGGCAATTGCAGGCAGTCGGTATTATCGCTAACGGCCACGGTGCTGGCGTAATGCCTCACCTACTAGATGACGTTAGGGCATTGGTCGATGGATTAATCCAAGCCGTTAAATGCCACTACAGTGGCAGCTTACGCGAAGCCAATGAATCTTTTGATGCAGCGCTGTCAAAAATTGATTTTATTAGACGAACATCTGTTGAAACGATTCCCGCTACTGCGCAAGTTTTCTATCGCGCCCGCCAAAGTGCAGGGCGTCGATTCACTCGCAAGGATATCTTTCACAACCCTTTTGAAAACCGGCACCTAGTCGCTACAAGCCGATATAGTATTCCTGGCCTGCCTGCTTTATATTTAGGCAGTTCTGTTTACGTGTGCTGGGAAGAATTCAGTCAGCACCCCTTCAAAGACCTATATTTCAGTCGCTACGAAGCCCAGCGGGATTTACGCGTTGTTAAAATTGAACGGCTCTTCCAATTTTTAGCCCGTCTTGCAGTCAATTGGAAGAGCAACGAACGCAGCATGGACTTGCTTACTCGCTACATTCTACTATTTCCACTATTCATTGCCTGTTCAATTAAAACTCAGCATCCTGTCGGCAATTTTAAACCCGAATATATTGTACCACAATTACTTTTGCAATATGTGACTAAGCATAAGGAGGTAGATGGCATCATGTTTCCCTCTACTAAAGTCAATTACGATAATCTGCATCTAGTCCCTGCGTACAATTACGTTTTCCCAGTCAGAACCACCTACAACAAGTCAGGCTTCTGTCCAGATTTGGAAGCGACGTTTTATCTGACTGAACCAACTTCTACAGAGCTAGAAGCCCTCCTCAATCATTCTGCTTCCTATCCTCTTAAATCTGACGGCTGGGCTGAAATGAAACAGACAATCACTCTTGTGGAGGGCGTGAAAAGCGAATACCCAATAACGTCTTTTGGCACCATGGAGCGAATACTACGCGGTCGGGATGTGGCGCCAGTCAAAGGCAGTTAGCCGCTTCACCTACCCCTATACATTGCATAAAACCAGCACTTTACTCAACCCTTTTTAAGAAAATACAATGAGTAGACTACCAGATTTTGTTAATGGGAAGCTCCCAATAGGCATTCACCAATGTTCGGGTGATGAATTTATTGATAGATTTTGTAGTGGAGAAGAGCGAAAGGGGTTTGCAAAATCGGTTAGTGATATATTAGACTTTGCTAAAGACCGGAATGCCAGATATTTATTTTTTGGCGGCTCATTTGTCACTGATTCAAAATTACCGGGCGATATCGATTGTCTGATGGCTTTTGTATTGGACGAGTTTATTCCCTCTCGCACTGAGAGAATCACACTTGGAAGTATTCGGTTGGACATACAATTTTGTTCGCTTGAGCACCGGGCAATCTTAGACTCCTTCGTCTATCTCTTTTCCCGAAATAGATATGGAGCGGAAGTTGGAGTCGTTCAAGTCGATTTATACGCAAATTCCGAAGTATGGGAAATTAAGCACCAGCCGGATGACCACGCAATAGAAATTGTGAAGCGGGCCTACGTCAACAGAAGACTGATTGATTTGAATGAGCCAACAGGCATTTTGGTCACAATACATGGCTTGTTGAGCGATGGCCCTTGGAATAATGAAATAGCACCTATAGCCAGTAGTCAAGGGTGGATTTTTGCGCCTTATACTTACGAAACTAACAAACCTGATTTGTTATTCAAATCAGGTAAGAGGGCAGCAGTAGTTGACCAATTTAGAGAATGGATTTATGAATTATCGCAACGCTACGATGCGCCCATTTCCATACTAGCACACTCTTTTGGAACATACATCATCACATCATACATACAAGGCTTTGCCAATCCCCCCGTTGGCTTTGATAGCGTAATTCTTACCGGGTCCATCATTACCTCCTCCTTTGATTGGAATCCCTACATTGGGAAATCAGTTGCTAGAATTTTGAATATGAGGTCGCCGGGTGACGAATGGGTCAAACAAATGCCACAGACAGAATTAAAGAAATATATTGGGATGGATACCCTTTTCGGTGATTCAGGGCAAGCGGGCTTCCAAACACCTTGTACAAGTCTATTTGAGATAGAAAACTCTATATTCAACCACAACAATACCATCAAGAGGGATATTGTAGAAACAATGTGGATGCCCTTTTTGAATGGCAACAAGAATGCCCTCGATACAGAGCAACACATCAAAATGAGAAGACGGTAGTCTTGGGATACTTGAAGTAAGGCTCATCAGAACTGAGATTTCTTCACCAATCCAAATCAAAATAGGTTTCTTTTTAAATCTATATCAATGAGATTTTGAAAGCATTGGGCTTGGGAGTTCACAAAACCCTTGTTACTTAGCGCCTAGAATCTGTACAGTACAGATTCTAGGCGCTTTTGTAAAGGCGCAGCCTACCTTCTTCCTCCACTCAATGGCCCGCCCGAAAATTCCAACTGCCTGGACACATCCGTCTACCATCAAAATTGACGAGTTAAATCCCCGTCAAGCTCCACAAAAAGGCCAACGCGAAGCCATTCAGGCGTTGATTAAGTTACAGACTACTAAGGTTGTCAATCTTGCCAAGGACATCAATAGCATTGGTCTCAGTGCTGCGGAGCGCCTTATGGTAATTAAAGCACCTGGCAAAGGAGAACATTATATCTCTATTGACGGCAATCGGCGCTTATTGGCCTTAAAGCTCCTGGATGACCCTACGCTTGCTGACGGCATTCTCTCCAAGGCCCAGGTAGCAACTATTGAGGCCGAGGCCGCAACCTTTGCCAAAAACCCTATCGAGGAGGTGGAAATTGCCATCTACCCAGACCGTAGGGAGGGTTCGCCTTGGGTAGCTCGCCGCCACGGCAGGAACTTGCAAGGTCGGGGCCAGGACAACTGGGGAGCGGAAGAAGGGGCGCATTTTGATGCCTGGCTCAATGAGACCAAAGGCCGCGCTGACCTGCAAATACTCATGTTCGTGCGTGAACGCGGTCATTTGACGGCTGCCGAAGCTGAGCAGCTAGCCAATTTCCCCATCACCAACTTACGTCGAGTCATCACCAACGCGCTCACGAAAGAGATGTTCGGGTATGAAATAGTGAAAGGGGATGTATTCACATCTCATTCAGATGACGAGTTTGTCAAGCCCTTCAAAAAGATGCTGCTTGACATGACCTTGCCCAATAAAAAGGAACGCATCAAAGTAACCAGCTTAGAAGATGAGAAGCTGAGAACAAATTACTTGCGCTCGTTCAAAAAAGCTGATTTACCCTCTACAACAAAACCGCTGGTCGTTTCGCACCGACTTGGCGAAAAAAACGAAGCTCTTCCGGTCGAGAAAAAACCAAAAGCTGAAACTAAGCCCAAGGGCGAGGAGAAACCGAAGGATGGTGAAAAACCCAAGGGCGAGGAGAAACCGAAGGGTGAGGAAAAGCCGAAGGATACCAAAAAATCAACTCATGAGAGAACGCAAATCATTCCTCAAGAATGCGTTTTAACCATTCCAGTACACCGGATATATGATATATACCTCGAACTTAAAAACTCGCTCAATACTGTTACTATGCGCAATTCCTGCGCCGTTTTACTTCGTGTCTTTATTGAATTGAGTACGGATGATTACCTTGCTCGTAATCCCAGCATCCCTGTCTCAAACAGCAAAGGGAAAGACCCCTCGCTAGGCGATAAACTATGGGCTGTGGCCGAATATGCAGCTGACAATAATCTTATAGGGACCGCTGAAGCTGAAGTGGTTAAAGAAGGCACGTTGAAGGAAAATTTTCTTGCTCCTCGTGTTAGAACGATGCACTCTTATGTGCATACAGCACATACGCCTCTGAGTGGTGACCTATGTGCTCACTGGAACAATGTGGAGCCATTGATGAAAGCCATCTGGGCCCCAATAACCTCACCAGCGAATTAATGCCCCGCCCAACAATCCGAAAGGTAACTGCTCCAATTAAAAGGGTAGGTTTAGATGAGCTAAATCCCCGGCTAGACCCACAATCCGGTCAGCGTGAGGCCATCCGCGCCATGATAAAGCAGCAGGGCGACAAAATTGTCAACCTTGCGGCCGATATTACCGAGCATGGCCTGAGTGCTGCCGAGCGGTTTATGGTGGTGGTACCGGAGAACCGCAAGTTTCCCTACATCTCCATCGACGGCAACCGGCGGCTGGTGGCGCTGAAGCTGCTTCATGAGCCCTTACTGGCCGAGGGCACCATGTCCGGCAAAACCCTTACCCGCCTAAAGAAGCTGGCCGATGATTTTGCCGAAGACCCCATCGACGAGGTGGAGCTGGCCGTTTTCGACAGCCGTGAGCACGGCGCGCTTTGGGTGGCCCGGCGGCACTCGGTCAACATGAATGGCGTAGGCCAGGACGGTTGGGAAGCCATCGATAAGCAGCGCTTCGATGCCTGGCGGGGCTTTGAGTCGCGCGAGTGGCAGATTCTAGAGTTCGTGCGCAAGCACGGCACCCTCACCCCTGCCGACATTGATAACCTGAACAGAGTGCCGATTACTACCCTGCGCCGCCTGGTAGCCGATGGCTACATCCGCACGCAGTTGGGCCTCGAATATCGGGAAGGCCGCCTGCTCACCACGGCTCCCAACGCCGAGGTCATCAAGCCTCTCCAGCGCATGGTGGTGGACTTGCTACACAAGCACGTTGATGTGACGATGCTGGCATTATCTCAGGACCGCAAAAAGTATTTTGACTCCCTGGAGGAAGCCGCGCCCTTTGTTGAGCAGGCGTCTCCCCTGCGGGTGCAACCTCACCACCTCGGTGAAAAAGAAAAGCCGCTACCCCCTCCCGTGCTTGATTCGGATGAGGATACCGCCCCGGCAATCCAGCCAATCCGCAAACAACCCGTGCGGGAGCGTCGCAGCGTCATCCCAGTTGATGCCCTGCTGCCGTCTGTTCCGGAATATGCCATGGGTATGTACCAAGAGCTCCAGCGCGCCGATGCTAATACGTACCCCCAAGCCTGCGCGGCTTTGCTACGGTTCCTGCTCGAAGCCAGCTTTTGCCATTATCTAAATCAGGTACCCGAAGCTGACAAGCGACCAGCAACTAAGAAAACGGCATCCATCCCCGGCAAGCTTCAGGCAGTTATCACCCACGCCACCGCAGTCGGATTGCTCAGCGTGGAGCAAAGCGAAACCTTGTCAGCCGACATCAAAAAAGCTAACTTCTTCGCTTCCAACGTTAGGACAATACCGGACTGTACACCGTGGCCAGACATGACCCCAACAGGCCCTATCTTGCGTAAATACTGGAACAGCATACAACCCTTGTTCCAAGCCATTTGGCTATAAACGTATTGCTATGTCTGCCCGACCTTATCCTTCCCCGTTGCGCTATCCTGGTGGCAAACTCAAAGTTGCCAACTACGTCAAATACCTTTTCGAGGTAAACGATTTACTGGATGGCGACTATGCGGAGCCGTATGCGGGAGGCTGTAGCGTAGCTTTTTCGTTGTTGTTCGGGCAATACGCTTCCCGCATCTTTATCAATGATTTAGACCCGGCAGTGTACGCTTTCTGGCATTCGGTGCTCAACGAAACCGAAGGCCTGAACAGGCTGATTACCGATGCTACGCTCGATATGACGGAGTGGAAGCGTCAGCGGTCAATCATTATTGACCCGAATGTGACCATGCTGGAGCGCGGGTTTGCCGCCTTCTACCTCAACCGGGCCAACCGTTCTGGCATCATCATGGGCGGCGTCATTGGCGGGCAGGACCAGAGCGGAAACTGGAAGATTGACGCTCGCTTCAACAAGCGAGAGCTTATCCGTAGAATCCAAAAAATAGCCCGCCACCGGGATGTTATCCACCTGTCCAACCTTGATGCCTCTGTTTTCCTCGCCGAGGTCGTGCCAACCATGGACGTTCGTAGTTTGACCTACCTCGACCCGCCGTACTATGTGAAGGGTCAGGGGCTCTATGCGAACGCCTATGACAAAGATGACCACGCGGCGGTAGCAGCGCAGGTAAGCGCATTGGATAAGCCGTGGCTGGTTTCTTACGACGACACGCCAAAAATTATTGAGCTTTACCCAAACTTCCGGCGGCTCCAGTACGGCTTGACCTATAGTGCCCAGGAACGCAGAAAAGGTGGGGAAGTAATGTTTTTCTCGGATGGATTAGTAGTGCCCGAAAATATTACAAACCCATCGGAGGTCTCTACGCAAGAGATACTTAACCTGCTAAACCACTAGCAGCAGGCTTGGCTGATTATACACGGGCTGACTTCTCAGTTTACCTTGTAAGCCACTATGAAAATCACCCGCCAGCTCCGCCTCGACGCCCTGGCCGCTGACGGCACCGTCCCCATCCAGCTCACCATCACCTGGGAGGGCAACCGCCTGCGCGTGGGCACCGGCGCCGTGGTCAAGCCCGAGCACTGGGACGAGAAGCAGCACCAGGTGAAGGTGCTCAAGGGCACCCCGCACGAAACCATCAACCCGCGCCTGAACCGCGCCGCCGAAGCCGCCAGTAACGCTCAGGCCGCCGCCACGCGCCAGGGCCGCCGGCTGCCCAAGGAAGAGCTTAAAGCGGCCGTGGAGGCGGCCCTGTCCCTGGAGCCCGTGGCCGAGGCGGCCCCCGCTCCCACCGAGGCCATCGGCTTTGACGCGCTGTTCCGGCGCTGGATACCCGAGCACAGCCGCCGGCCGCGCACCGGCACCGGCAAGGCCCTCTCGGCCAAAGCCGTGGCCGGCCTCGAAGCCACCCGCGCCCGTTTCGCCCAGTACGCCCAGGCCCGGGGCCTGCCCCTGCGCTTTGAAGGCCTGGACCTGGCCTTCTACCAGGATTTTCGCACCTACTTCCTCGACGAGCTGGGCCAGAGCCTCAACACCTTCGGCAAGCACATCGACCGCCTCAAGTCGTTTCTGGCCTGGGTCGAGGACGAGCTGGACCTGCCGGTGCACCGCCACTACCGCAAGTTTGTAGCCCCGCGCCAGCGCGGCCGCGTCGATGCCCTGACCGAAGACGAGCTGCGGCGCATCGCGGCCCTGAACTTCCGCGACGCCGCTACCCGCGCCCGCCTGCTGGAGCTGCGCGGCCAGGTGCGGGCCCAGGACAACCGCCGCGAGGAATGGAGCGCCGAGCGCTGGATGGAACACGTCGAGCTCTCGCGCGACAAGCTGCTGGAGTGCTGCTACACCGGCCTGCGCATCAGCGACGCCAACCGCGCGGCCTGGAAGCACGTCAACGGGCAGATGCTGGTGCTGGAAGGCTCGGCCAAGAACGGCGTCACCGTCTACATTCCCTTCTACGACGACGACCTGTTCACGCCCGTGGCCCTGGCCAACCGCTACGAGCACCGCTCCCCCCACGACCTGTTGGTGCCCGACTGCTACCGGGCCAACGAGTTCCTGCGCGTCGTGCAGCAGCTCTGCGGCATCACCCGCCTGAAGCTCACCACCAAGATTGGCCGCAAAACCTTCGTCACCCTCAAGCTCTACCAGGGCGTCTCGGCCCGGCTCATCATGCAGGCCACCGGCCACCAGACCGAGGAAGCCTTCAACCACTACGTGGGCATCGACCAGCTGCGCCTGCTGGAGGAATTCATGCGCAAGTCGGCCCGGCGCCGGGCCGCCTGAGTGTGGCAGAATCTGCGGCAGTTTTTCCGCTACGCAGTGCCAGCTCACGCCAAGCCTTGCGCGCCAAAACCGCCCTACGGCTTAATCAGGGCACATGAGGCCGCCTCCCCTGCCCTGGCGTAGCACCCGTTTCTTCCCCTACGGACTACTAAAAAGGCTCTCACCGCAACGTGAGGGCCTTTTTTATTATCTTTCGGTTAAGCTTTCGGCCGCAGGGGCTCCGGGTCCCGCCCGTTACGGCTAGTGTAAATAGGCCTGGCCCAGGTATTGACTGCTTAGCGACGAACTTCCCGTCCCATTCGGGGCCAACCACAACCGCCTGAGCCAATCGATGAAAATTATACCTTTTTCACTGCTTCCCGTTATACTCGCCTTTTCTGCTGCTGCTCAGAAGCTGGAAGCATCGGGCGCGCCCAAAACCTTCCGGGTTGGCCATGACCGGGCTTACCTCTACCGCAGTGCCGCCGACACGGCCAGGCCGTCGGCCTCGTTTCTTGCCCCCGGTGAGGACGCGGCCGTGGTTGGGCAGTTCTCGCCGCGCTGGCTGGTGGTGAAACGGACCGGGTTTCTGTTTCTGGTTTCCAGCAAGCTGCTCATAGACCCCAGCGCCCCCGCCGGCCCGCCCCAGTTGCTCGACGGCACGCGCCTGCCCTACGATGCCGAAACGCACCTCATCACCTACCAGGGCGTGGTGGAGGTGCCCGGTGTCGGCAAAGACCAGCTCTATGTGCGGGCCCACGAGTGGGTAGCCAAGGCCTACCGCTCGGCCAACGCCGTGATTCAGATGCAGGACAAGGAAGCCGGCCGCCTCGTGGCCAAAGGCGCCATGCAGATAACGCTGCCTGTGCTGGGCGCGGCGGCCGATGCGGGGTACATCCGCCACACCCTCACGCTTTACGTGAAAGATGGCCGCTACAAGTACGTGCTCAGCAACTTGGAACACACCGATGTGCGCCTGCGGGCCACGTCGGTCGGGCCGCTGGAAAAGGAGGATTTGCCCTTCGGCATGAGTAAAAAGCAGTGGGACCACCTGCGCCGCGATGCCGACAAAGGCGCGAAAGAGCTCATCAGCGAGCTACAGGCGGCCATGACCCTAAAAGGCACCAAAGACCCCAGCGACTTCTAACCGCCGCGCGGAAACGGCACTGGCGGCCCGCACCTCAAGCGCCATCTGATGCAACTACTGAAAAAGCTATTGCCTGGGCTGCTGCTTTTAATCGGGCTGCTCGCCGTGCTCAATCAACTCATTCCTGACGTCGATTCCAGCGACGATATTGACCGGGAAATGGGTACGATGAAGTAGGTGAAATCGGGCATCGTTCGCCGGCTTTGCTCAGGCAGGCCGGGCAAGTGCCGAAGCGTGCCCACTCCCTAGCCTGCAAGCCGGTAGTCGGCCATAATGGTTTTGGGCTGCGCCAAACCCCCACCGGGCATGGTGGACGCCCGTACCACCAATTCCGATTTCAGCTCCAGGCTCTGGGAGGGCAGTACGGGCTTGTTTTTGGTGATGGCCTGGAACAGGATGCGGGCCGCCTCGTGGCCGATGGCGTGGGCCGGCTGGGTGATGGTGGTGAGGGCGGGCGCCAGCAGCGCGGCGGTTTCCATGTTGGAAAAGCCGACGATTTTGATGTCGTCGGGAATACCAATGCCCATGCTCTGGCAGGCCTGGTAGCTGCTCAGGGCCAGCCGCTCGACGGAGGCGAAGATGCCGTCGACCTTGGGGTGCTGCATCAGGAAGTGCCGGATGCGCATCAGGTTTTCGGCGTTGGTACCGCTGCCGTTGAGCACCAGACTGGCATCGTAAGGAATGTGGTAGTCGTGCAGCGCAGCCGAGTAGCCCTGCATGCGCCGGCAGCCGATGGACAGGCTGGCCGACACCTGCAAATGCGCGATGTGGCGGCAGCCGGCCCGCAGCAGGTGGGCGGTGGCCTTGTAGCCGCTGGCGTAGTCGTCGGTGGTCACGGTGGCGGTGTTGAGCTTGCGGCTCACGCGGTCGAACTGCACCATGGGCACGCCCAGGTTCTTGAGCTTTTCGAGGTGGCTGATGTTGCGCGTGCCGCCGGCCAACGACACCAAGATGCCATCGACGCGGCCGCTGGTGAGGAACTTGGATACCGTTTTCTCCTGCTCCTCGCTGTCGTGCGTCAGGTAGATGAGGACGTGGTAGCCGTTTTGCTGGGCCACTTCCTCGATGCCGTTGATGGCCGAGGAGAAGAAGTGGTTGTCGACCTCGGGCAGGATGACGCCGATGGTTTTGGTCACGTTGTTGCGCAGGCTGCCGGCGTAGGGGTTGGGCTGGTAGTCGAGCTGCCGGGCCATGTGCTTCACCCGCTCGCGGGTGGCGAGGCTGATTTCGTAGCTGTCGCGCATGGCCCGCGACACGGTGGACGAGGACAGGCCCAGCCGACTGGCCAGCTGCTTGAGGTTGACTGTGCTCATGGAAAGGGTGGGTTAGCCAGGCGGCGCTGCCGAAATGCAATTCGGCCACGTCGTTTGGGTGAGTAAGAAGGTGGAAAGGCCACGCCGGCTGGTGGCTGGCTCTTGTAAAATTCCGCTTCCTTCTCCCCTTGCCCTTCCTCATTTTTAACACAGCTTGTTCAAACAAACATTTTATTCTAATCAGTTTTATACCAACACTTTATACAGCAAAAAACCGCATTCATTGCTGGGTGCGGTTTCGTTTATATAACAACGGTTTTGAAATTATTTCACGGTGTCGACGACACATGCAGGGCCCGAAACTCCGACGGCGTCACCTGGTAGCGCGCCCGAAAGCTGGTGGCGAAATAAGACGGCGACGAGAAGCCCAATTCGTAGGCGACGTCGGCAATGGTGCGCTGCTCGTCGAGCAGCAGCTCGCGGGCTTTGGTGAGGCGCAGGCTCTGGATAAAATCGGTGACGCCGGTACCCAGCACGGCCTTCACCTTGCGGTAGAGCTGCATGCGCGAGATGCCCAGCGCGCGGGCGATGTCCTCCACGCTGAGGTCGGTTTTGGTGAGGTGGGCTTCGACGGCGGCGGTGAGGTCGGTGAGGAATTTCTGGTCGGGGTTGGTGGCGGCTACGGTGGCGGCGTCCACGGCCAGCTCGCGGCGGGTGTGGGTGCGCTGGCGGGCGCGGTTGGCCAGCAGCGTGCGCACGCTTTCGAGCAGGAAGGCGGGGTTGAAGGGCTTGGTGAGGTAGAGGTCGGCGCCGGCCTGCACGCCTTCCAGCAGCTGTTCGGGGGCGTTGCGGGCCGTGAGCAGCACCACCGGAATGTGCGAGGTGCGCCAATCGGCCCGCAGCTGAGCTACCACCTCCAAGCCGCTGAGACCGGGCATCATCACGTCGCACACAATGAGGTCGGGTATCAGCTCGGTGGCCATTCGCAGGCCGGTGTGGCCGTCGGCGGCGCTTTGCACCCGGAAATCGCCGCGCAGCTTGCGGGCCAGGAAGTCGTTCACCTCGGCATTGTCCTCGATAACCAAAATGAGGGTTTGGTGCTCGGATTCGGCAGCAACCGCCGAATCACTTGCTTCAAAATCGGCCGGAATCAGTGCCAACTCATCCATCGCGCTGGCTGGCGCCTCCACGCCGCCAGCAGCCCGCAGCTCGGCCGGCAGCTCGCGCGGCAGCTCCACCGTGAAGGTGCTGCCCTGCCCTGCCTGGCTGCTGAAACTGAGCTGCCCCTGATGCAACCGCACCAGCCCGTGCGCCAGCGCCAGGCCCATACCCGAGCCTTTGGCCACGCTGCCCGGCGCGCCCTGTTCGCCCTGATAGAACCACTCGAACACGTGCGCCCGGTCCTCCTCGCTGATGCCGCGGCCGGTGTCGGCCACGCTCAGGCGCAGGGTGCGGCCGTCTTCAGCGGCTTGCAGGCTGACGGTTATTTGCCCTTGGTCAGGCGTGAATTTCAAGGCGTTGGATAGCAGATTCAGCACCACCTTGTCCAGCAGGTTGGCATCAAACCAGGCGCGCAGCTCCGGCTCGGCAGGGAGGAACTGCAGGCGCACGCCGCGCAACTGGGCGGGCTTCTCGAAAGCTTCCACGATGTCGCGCACGAAAGCCACCAGGTCGTTTTCAGTGGCGCGCACGGCCATCTTGCCCACTTCGATTTTGCGGAAATCCAGTAGCTGATTCACCAGCTGCACCAGGCGCTGGGTATTGCGGCGCACCAGGGCCAGGTCCTGCCGCTGGGTGGGCGTGAGGGCGGCGCCTTCGGCCAGCAGCTCTTCCACGGGCCCCAGAATGAGGGTGAGCGGGGTGCGCAATTCGTGCGAGAAATTGGTGAAGAAGCGCAGCTTGGCTTCGGTGTCGGCGCGGGCCTGCTCGGCCAGGGCTTCGAGCTGGTTGCGCTGCCGGCTGATTTCCTCGTTCTGGCTGATGAGCTGGCGGTTTATCTTGTCGTTTTCGGCGTTTTGCAGGGCTAGTTGGTGGTTTATCAGCCGGTTTTTGCGGGCCGAGCGCCAGGCCAGCGCACCCAGGGCCAGCGCGCCCAGCAGCGTAGCCAGCAGGCCATAAAGCGCGGTTTGCAGGTTGGAGTAGGTGGCGCGCAGGTTTTGCAACAGGTTGTGCTGCTGCTCGATGTCGTTCTGCTGCGTCAGGATTTTGTCGCTCTGCTGCTGCATCGTCAGCACGTTGGTCGAGTCGATGACGATGGTATTGAGCTTATTTTCGCGCTTGAAGGGCTGGTGGTGCAGGATTTTCAGGGCCAGCCGAATAGCGTCCTCGCCGGCCGGCGAGTACAGCAGCGAGGCGCTCAGCACGCGCTGCTGCACGAGGTCCAGGGCCAGGCCATCGACGCCGATAATGCGGACTTTGCCGGCCCGGCCCAGCTCCTGCAGCACCTCGGAAGCGGCGCGGCCCATGTTGTCGTTGTGCGAGAAGATAAGCGACACTTCCGGATGCGCTTTCAGGACGGCGCGCAATGGCCGCTTCAGCGTGGTCGGGTTCCAGTAGCCGTTCACCTGGGCCACCACGTGCATATTCGGAAAGGCTTCCAGCGCCTGCGTGAAGCCCTGGTGCCGCCCGGCCGTGGCCGACGACCCCGGCGCCCCCAGCAGCTCAATGACGCTGCCCCGTTCCCGCAGCAGCCGGGCGGCGTAGCGGGCGGCCGTGGTGCCCACTTCCACGTTGTCCCCGCCCACGTAGGCGGTGTAGTCCTCGGAGGTGGTGCGGCGGTCGAGCAGCACCACCGGGATGCCGGCGCGGTAGGCTTCCTCCACGGCGGGCGTCACGGGCCCCGCTTCGTAGGGCGACACAATCAGCAAATCGATGCCGCTGCGCAGCAGGTCACGGATTTGCTGGGCCTGGCGGCGGCTGTCGTCCTGGGCGTCGAGCATGCGCAGCTGCTCCACTTCGGGGTAAAAGCTCAGCTCGCGCTTCATGCCGGCCAGCACGGCCTGGCGCCACGGCCCGGTGGTGCTGCACTGCGAGAAACCAATGCGGTAGGTTTTGGGCGGCGGCTGGGTGCAGCCGGCCAGCAGCGCCAGCACGGGCAGCAGCCATCGAATTCGCAACAGAGAGGAAAGGGAAGTCACGCGGTGTTGGTCGAACCTGAAATGAGGCGGGCGGTGCCGCTTCTTCAAATATACAGAACCGGGCTGCGAGCGCCACGGCCAAAAACCCCGGCAACGACGCGGCTTAGGCGACCAGGGCAACTGATATGCCGCTCAATGGCAAGTGCTGACTTCAACGCTAGGAACTGGGTGGGCAGGCGAATCAGGAAATTTTTGCACTTGCAATGCACTCAACTCATTCAACATCAGCTAATAACCAGTCGTTTTTACGTAAACGATTCCGTAAAAACCCGGTTTTTGGGTGTTGAGTCGGGCAAGGCGTCTTCTTTCTTTACTAAACCCAATTAAGGCCTCACTCACCTCCAAATCCCACCTTATGCATAAATTTCGTCTCTTAATCGGGCTGCTGGCGTTCCTGGGAACGTTTGTGGCCCAGGCCCAGACCCGGCAAGTGTCCGGGCGCGTGCTGAACGCGGCGGACAAAACGCCCCTGCCGGGCGTGTCTGTGCTACTGAAGGGCACCACCACGGGCAGCACCACCAACCCCGACGGGGTGTTTGAGTTGAACGTGCCGGCTACTGGCGGCACGCTGGTGTTCTCGTTCGTGGGGTTCGAGTCGGTGGAAATGCCGGTCGGCACCTCGGCTTCGATGAATATCCAGCTCAAAGAGCAAAGCCAGGGCCTCAACGAGGTGGTGGTAGTGGGCTACGGCTCGCAGCGCAAGCGCGACATCACCGGCTCGGTGGCCTCCATTTCGGCCGAGCAGGTGGCCGAAACGCCCATCACCCGCGCCGACCAGATTCTGCAGGGCCGCGTGAGCGGTGTGCAGGTGACCCAGACCAACTCGGAGCCGGGCGGCAACGTGTCCATCCGCATCCGCGGCACCAATTCCATCAACACCGGCAACGAGCCGCTGTTTGTGGTGGATGGCTTCCCCGGCGCCGGCGACTTGAACTCCATCAACCCCAGCGACATCGAGAGCGTGGAGATTCTGAAAGACGCCTCGGCCACGGCTATTTACGGCTCGCGCGGAGCCAACGGCGTGGTGCTCATCACCACCAAGAAGGGCAAAGTGGGCAAGGGCACCGTGAGCCTGGAGGGCTACACCGGCGTGCAGGTGGTGCGCCACAAGTTTGATTTGATGAACGCCAGGGAGTTTGCGCAGTACCTCAACGACGTGAACGCCGGCTCGACCACCCTGCCTCCGCCCTACCGCCAAAGCCAGATAGACTCGCTGGGTGAGGGCACCGACTGGCAGAAGGAGCTGTTTCGGCCGGCGCGCATGAGTAACTACCAGCTGGGCTTCAACGGCGGCACCGAAGAGACGCGCTATAATCTGAGCTTCAACTATTTTGACCAGGATGGCGTGGTGATTAACTCGGGCTTCAAGCGCGCCACGGTGCGGCTGAACCTCGATAAGAAAATCGGCAGCAAGCTGAGCTTCAACTTTTCGAGCCAGGTAGCCGGCACCTTTGAGAACCGGGCGTTTGTGAACTCCTCGGGTGGCAGCAACGGCGGGGTGCTGCTCGATGCCCTGCGCATTAGCCCTGTCGTGCCGGTGCGCGACGCCTCGGGCGCCTTCACCTATTCCAATAGCCCCCTGCCCTATGTGGAGGACGTGGGCAACCCCATTGCCTACGCCGAGAAGGTGAAGGACCAGCGCACCACCGCCCGCGGCCTGTTCAACGTGGCGGCCAACTATGAAATCATCCCCGGCCTGACGGCCCGCGTGACCGGTGGCTTCGACTACAACAACAACCAGGTCAACATCTACCGGCCCTCCGATATTTTCCTTGGGCGCCTCACCAACGGCTCGGCCACGCGCAGCACCACCTACCGCTACAGCTGGCTGAACGAAAACACGCTGACCTACGACAAGAAGCTGAATGAGAACAATTTCCTCAACGTGGTGGTGGGCGTGACCGAGCAGCAGTTTTTCGGCGACAACTTCGGCACCTCGGCCAATGGCTTCTTTACCAACACGCTGGGCTCCGACAACTTGGCCTTGGCCTCGACCTTGCTCACGCCCAACTCGGGCAAGCCGTCGAACACGCTGGCTTCGTTTTTTGGCAGAGTCAATTACCGCCTGTTCGAGCGGTTTTTGTTCACAGCCACGCTGCGGGCCGACGGCTCGTCGCGCTTTGGGGCCAATAACAAGTGGGGCTACTTCCCCTCGGCGGCCTTCGCTTACCGGCTGATTGACGAGCGGTTTATGAAGGATTTGAGCTTCCTGAGCGATTTGAAGCTGCGGGTGGGCTTCGGCATCACGGGCAACCAGGAAATCAGCAACTACCAGTCGCTGGCCCGCTACGATGCCGGCTCCTACGCCTCGGGCAGCACCCGCCTGGTGGGCCTGGTACCGCTGAACATTCCGAACCCCAACCTGAAATGGGAATCGACGGCAGCCTCGAATGTGGGCATCGACATGGCTTTCCTGCAGAACCGCATTATCGTAACGGCCGACGCCTACTATAAGAAGACCAGCGACTTGCTGCTGCAGGTTTCGACGCCCCGCACCAGCGGCTACAACAGCATCTTGCTGAACGCGGGTAGCGTGGAGAATAAGGGCGTGGAATTCGCGCT
Organism: Hymenobacter convexus; assembly: GCF_030580955.1. GTDB lineage: Bacteria > Bacteroidota > Bacteroidia > Cytophagales > Hymenobacteraceae > Hymenobacter. The sequence continues at coordinate 391,975 of NZ_JAUQON010000003.1, forward strand.
GACCACGACCAACATCGACAGCAAGCAGTTTTCCTGGACAACGAACTTCAACATCTCGGCCAACCGCAACAAGGTGCTCGACCTCAACGGCGAGTACGAGCGCTACGTGGGCAGCTCCAGTTCCAGCCTGTTTGTGGGCTCGGGCCTGGGCAACACCAGCCTGCTGCGCGTGGGCGAGCCCATCGGTACGTTCTTCGGCTACCAGTTTGATGGGCTTTGGCAGAACACGGACGAGATTACGGCCAGCGGCACCCGGTCGGGCGCCCGGCCCGGCGACCCGCGCTACGTGGACCAGAACGGCGACAAGGCCATCACGGCCGACGACCGGGTGATTATCGGCCGGGCCCAGCCCAAGTTCATTTACGGCTTCACCAACGGCTTCAAGCTGGGCGGCTTCAACCTGAGCGTGTTTATCCAGGGCGTGCAGGGCGACGACGTGCTGAACCTAAACCGCTACGAGCTGGAATCGGGCATCACGACCACCAACAAGCTCAAAACCGTCATCAACCGCTGGACGCCGACCAACACGAATACCAACATTCCGCGGGCCGGCAGCACGCTGCGCCGCAGCACCGGCATCGTGAGCGACGTGGTAGAAGACGGCAGCTTCCTGCGCCTCAAAACCGTGACGCTGGGCTACACGCTGCCCAAGTTCAGCAAGGTTATTAAGTCGGCCAGCGTGTACATCACGGGCCAGAACGTGCTCACGTTCACCAAATACACTGGCTACGACCCCGAGGTGAACTCCTTCGGCAGCGACAACCTGAGTTTGAACACCGACTACAACGCCTACCCCAGCACCCGCACCTTCATTGCGGGGGTGCGGCTGGGCTTCTAGCACGTCATGTCGAGCTAGAAAGAACGTCATGTCGAGCGTAGCCGAGACATCTCGCGTGTGGTAGTAATCCAATCGTGCGAAAAGTCTTGATTACTGCTGCACGCGAGATGTCTCGGCTACGCTCGACATGACAGCCTGCTGGCATTTCAGCCAAATCCTCCACTCCCTCCCGACTTTCCCATCAACTCCCGATGAAAAAAAATATCCTCCTGCTCGGCATCCTGGCCCTCGGCCTGAGCCTGGGCGCCTGCGAGAAATTCCTGCAGGAAAACCCGGCCGATTTCCTGGCCGCCGAGAACTTTTACCAGAACGAAAGCGACGCCGTGGCCGGCCTCAACGGCGTGTTTAACGCGCTGCTGCCCCAGACGTACTACGGCCGCACGGGCTGGCAAATCACGGAGCTGCCCGGCGAGCTGATTCGCGTGGGCTCCAGCACCGACGAGCGGGCCCAGCTCTCGCGCTTCACCTACACGCCCACCAACACCGAAATCAACAGCTGGTGGACCAACTCGTACCGGATGATAAACCGGGCCAACGACGTGATTGAGAAGGTGCCGGCCATTGCCATGGACGCCACGCGCAAGGCCAACATCATCGGCAACGCCCGTTTCCTGCGCGCCCAGGGCTACTTCGATTTGGTGCGCTGCTTCGGCGACGTGCCCCTGCTGACGGCCACCGTGAAGGGCCCGGCCGACGACCTGCGGCCCGCGCGCACGCCCCTGGCGCAGGTGTACCAGCAGATTATCGACGACCTGACCTTTGCCGAGGCCAACTGCCTGCGCGAAGACCGGATTGCGGCCGGCGAGAAGGGCCGCGTGTCGAGCGGCGCGGCGGCGGCCGTGCTGGCCAAGGTGTACCTGACGCGCGCCACCACCACCGCGGCCCAGCCCGGCGACAACCAGAGCGCCCTCGACGCCTGCAACCGCGTCATCAGCTCGAACGTGTACCAGTTGCTGCCGGTGTACGGCGACGTGTTCAACCCCGACAAGGAAAACGGGCCGGAGCACATCTTCAGCATTCAGTTCGATTTGCCACCGAACACGGGCAGCATCATTGTGCGGCAGTTTTTGCCCTCGCAGCTGGCCGGCCTGGGCACCTTCACGGTGGAAGACAGCCTCGTGCGCTCCTACCGCGCCAACGACGTGCGCCGCGCCTGGAACATCAGCAACCAAGCCGGCAGCACCACGCTGGCGCGCTACTACTTCAACAAATTCCGCGACGACAAGCGCATCATCAACGACTCGCGCTGCAACTACCTCATCACCCGCTACGCCGACGTGCTGCTGCTGCAATCGGAAGCCCGCAACGCCCTCAACCCCAACGACCCGCTGAAGTACGACGGCTACAACAAGGTGCGCCAGCGCGCCGGCATCGCGCAATGGCCCACCACCCGCGTGACCACCAAAGACGCCTTCGTGGACATGCTGCTGCGCGAGCGGGGCTGGGAGTTGGTGCAGGAAGGCCACCGCTGGTTCGACCTCGTGCGTCTGGGCCGCCTGTTCGAGCGCGAGCGCGCCATCTTCAACCGCACTGTGGACCCGCGCTACGTGTTGTTTCCCCTTCCGCAGCCCGAGTTGCAGCTGAACCCCAATCTGACCCAGAACCCGGGGTACAACTAGCCGGACCCCACCCCCGGCCCCTCCCCGGTGGGGAGGGGTGCGTTCAGCAATTACAAGAACTCGCGTTTGGCACCCTTCGGCACCCTTCCCCACCGGGGAAGGGCCGGGAGTGGGGTACGCCCGTCCGCGCCAGAACAAAACCAACTCATAAGCAATGCGTCCTTTCCTTCTTTTCCTAATGCTGTGGTGGGTGATGAGCGCACCGGCGCGCGCGGCTGCAACCGCCGCGCCGGCTGCGTTCATCCTGCTCGACCCGGCCGCTATGGCCGCCTACAAAACGGCCTATAAAGCCGGCCACCAGCCCGAAGCCGCGCAGGTAAAGACCCTGCTGAGCCGGGCCGACCGCGCCCTGAAAACTGCCCCCTACACCATTGCCACCAAGCCCCAGACGCCCCCTAGCGGCGACAAGCACGACTACATCTCGCAGGCGCCCTACTGGTGGCCCGACCCCAGCAAGCCCAACGGCCTGCCCTACATTCAGAAAGACGGCCTGCACAACCCCGAGGCCGAAGCTATGAAGGATAGCGAGGCCCTGAGCAAGCTCTGCACCGATGTGCAGGCGCTGAGCCTGGCCTATTATTTCTCGGCCGAGGAGAAATACGCGCAGCAGGCCACGCGCCAGCTGCGCACGTTTTTTCTGGACCCTGCTACTCGCATGAACCCCAACCTGAACTTCGGGCAGGGCATTCCGGGCATCAATTCGGGCCGGAATTTTGGCATCATCGAAACGCGCCATCTGGTGAATATTCCGGAGGCGCTGGCCTTGATGAACGACAGCAAAAGCGTAGATGCAAGCCTGACTTCGGGCCTGAAAGCCTGGTTTAAGGCCTTCAACACCTGGCTCACCACCAGCCCCATTGCGCTGCCCGAAGGCCAGGCCAAGAACAACCACGGCACCTTCTACGACACACAGGTGGTCGATTTCGCGCTCTTCACCGGCGATGACGCCCTGGCCAAACGCACCCTCCAGCAGCAAACCTGGCCCCGCGTGGCCGTGCAGCTGGCCCCCGACGGCGCCCAGCCCCTGGAGCTAGCCCGCACCCGCCCCTGGAACTACGTGAGCATGAACCTGCAAGGCTGGGTGCGCCTGGCCCTGATGGCCCCACACGTCGGCCTCGACCTGTGGCACTATACTACGCCCGATGGCCGCGGCCTGCGCCCTACCGTGGAGTGGTTCCGGCCCTACCTGCTGGGCGAAAAAAAGATGGAGAAAGCCGACGTGGCCGGCACTTCCAACACCCCGGCCCTCGACGCCTACGCCCAGGCTGCCCGCGCCTACCCCGACCTGAACGCAGCCCCGGTTTTCGCCAAATTCCCCACTTTCACTCCCCTTCCGTGGACCTACTAAACCAGACTTTACCCGAAGCTGCTGCCCTTGCAAATCCTGACACGGCCAGCCTAAACGAGGCTTTTTCGCTCCGCGGCAAAGTCGTCGTCGTGACCGGCGGCACCGGCATTCTGGGCCAGGCTTTCATTGACGGCATCGTGGCGGCCGGCGGTACGGTGGGCATCCTGGGCCGCAACGCCGACGAAGCCCACCGGCGCGCCGATGCCATCACCGCGCGGGGCGGGCAGGCCCTGGCGCTAGTGGCCGATGTGCTGGACGAAGCCCAACTCCGCGTCGCTTGCCAGCAGGTGCTCGACACGTTCGGGCACATTGATGGGCTGGTGAACGCAGCCGGCGGCAACGGCGCCGACGGCGTGCTCGACCCCGCCGAGGACGTTTTTCAGATGAACCTGGCCGGCATGAAGCGCGTGATGGAGCTGAACTTGTGGGGCGCCATTGTGCCCACGCAGGTGTTTGGCGAGGCGCTGGCGCAGGCGCCCGGCAAGGCCAGCATCGTGAACATTTCCTCGATGAACTCGAAGCGGGCCATCACCAAAGTGCTGGGCTACAACATGGGCAAAGCGGCTCTGGACTGCTATAACCAATGGTTTGCCGTGGAAATGGCCAACCGCTACGGCGACCGCATTCGCATGAACGCGCTGGCGCCCGGCTTCTTCCTAACCGAGCAAAACCGTGCCCTGCTCACCACCCCCGAAGGCGGCTTCACGCCCCGCGGCGAGTTGGTTATCCGCCAAACGCCCTTCAAGCGCTTCGGCCACCCCGACGAGCTGAAGGGCGCGCTGGTCTGGCTGCTGAGCGACGCCTCGCAGTTCGTGACCGGCTCCATGATATGCGTGGATGGCGGCTTTTCGATTTTCGGCGGGGTGTAGTTCTGGCGGGCGCCTCACCCCCGGCCCCTCCCCCTTGGGAGAGGGGAGCCAGACGGTTTTCGTATGAAGCTATTCCGGTGCCCCCTCTCCCTTAGGAGAGGGAGTCAGGGGATGAGGCGCCCCGTACGCGCAACCTAAACATCTTTCCAAGTCCAACTCCATGCCCCTCCCCCGAACCAGCCAGCCCCCTCAGTTGCTGCTGATTCTGCTGTTCCTGCTCACTGCCCTTTCCTCGCGCGCCCAGCAGCGTAGACGCCTCACGGCCGGCTGGGAATTTGTGCGGCAGGACCTGGGCGGCGTCTGGGAGGCCGTGCGCCCCGTGGTGGCCGGCAACCCCGAAAGCGTGCCACTGTGGCAAGCTGTCACCCTCCCTCACTGCTTCAACGCCCGCGACGCCGTGGACCCGGACGTGAATTACTACCAGGGCCCCGGCTGGTACCGCATCCAACTCGCGGTGCAAAACCCCTACCCCGGCGGCCACACCCGCCTGCATTTCGAGGGCGCCGGCCAGAAAACGGAAGTCTACCTCAACACCACCAAAGTGGGCAGCCACGTGGGCGGCTACGACGAATGGACCGTGGACGTCACGCAAGCGGTGGCCGATTTCCAACAAATAGAAGCGTTTCAGAAGCAGTTCAAGGGCAAAATTCCGCTCAGCATTCGCTGTGACAATTCGCGCGATTTGGAGATGATACCGTCCGACTTGTCGGACTTTAATATTTACGGCGGCCTCTACCGCTACGTAAATCTGGAATACCTGCCGGCCGTGGCGCTGGAGCACCTTTCGGCTAAAGCAGAGGTGGACCCAGCTGGCAAAAACGGCTTGCTCACGCTCAAAGCCACCTTTCTCGAAAACACCCCGGCCGCAGCCGATACAAAAGTTACAGTGCGCCTGCTCGACCCACTGGGCAAGGCCGTGGGCAAATATGAAGGCACGCTAAGTGTGAAAGCCGGCGAATTGGACCTGCACCAGTTCAAGGTAAAAAGCCCGCGGCTGTGGTCGCCCGACCGGCCGCAGCTCTATACGGTGGAAGTGACGGTGGGCACCGGGCCGCAGGCCTTCCGGCAGACCGAGAAGGTGGGCTTTCGCCACAGCGAGTTTGTGGAGCACGGGCCCTACCGGCTGAACGGCCAGCGCCTGCTGCTGCGCGGCACCCACCGGCACGAAGACCACGCCGGCGTGGCCGCCGCCATGACCGAGCCGCAGATTCGGCAGGAAATGCGGCTGATGAAGCAGATGGGCGTCAACTTCATCCGCCTCGGCCACTACCAACAGTCGCGCATCGTGCTGAATCTGTGCGACTCGCTGGGCATTTTGGTGTGGGAGGAAATTCCGTGGTGCCGGGGTGGGCTGGGCGGCCCGGTGTACCAGGCGCAGGCCCGCCGCATGCTGACCAACATGGTGCAGCAGCATTACAACCACCCGGCCGTCATCATCTGGGGGCTGGGCAATGAGAACGACTGGCCCGGCGATTTTCCCGAGTTCGACAAGGAGAGGATTCGCGCCTTCATGAAAAGCCTCAATGACTTAGCCCACCAGCTCGACGCCTCGCGCTACACGGCCATCCGGCGCTGCGACTTCTGCAAGGACATTCCCGATGTGTACTCGCCCTCCATCTGGGCGGGCTGGTACCGAGGCATCTACACCGATTACAAGGCCGCGACAGAAGAAGAATTCAAAGGCGTGAAGCGCTTTCTGCACGTGGAATGGGGCGGCGACAGCCATGCCGGCCGCCACGCCGAAAACCCCGACAACGCGCTGGCCAAAATCACGGCCGGCCGGGGCGCCGACGAGCGGGCCGGCGACGCCTCCCTGTTCGGCGGCAGCGCCCGCGTCTCGAAGGACGGCGACTGGAGCGAAACCTACCTCTGCAACCTCGTCGACTGGCACCTCAAGGAGCAGGAAACCATGCCCTGGCTCAGTGGCGCGGCCTACTGGCCGTTCAAGGATTTCTCCACGCCCGTGCGCCCCGACAACCCCATTCCCTACATGAACCAGAAGGGCGTGGTGGAGCGCGATTTCACCAAGAAAGAGGCTTACTACGTGTTCCAATCTTACTGGACTACCGCGCCCATGGCCCACCTCTACGGCCACTCCTGGCCCGTGCGCTGGGGCGAGGCGGGCGAGCTGAAAATGGTGAAAGTGTACTCCAACTGCGCGCAGGCCGAGCTGTTCGTGAACGGCAAAAGCTACGGCACGCGCCAGCGCAACAGCCAGGATTTCCCCGCCGCCGGCCTGCACTGGAACGTGCCCTTTGCCGCCGGCCCCAACGAGGTGCGCGTGCTAGCCCGCCAAGGCCGCCAGACGGTGGAAGACCGCATCAGCTTCCAATACGAAACCCGCAAATGGGGCAAGCCCACCAGGCTGACCCTGACGAAAACCGCCGAAGCAAACGGCCTGACCACTGTCGAAGTGAAGCTCTTCGACGCGCAAGGCGTGCAGTGCCTCGACGCGGCCAACTGGGTGGAGTTTTCATTGGCCGGCGCGGGCCGGCTGCTCGATGACCTGGGCACCAGCAGCGGCGCGCGCAAGGTGCAGGCCTACAACGGCCGCGCCATCATCCGGCTCGAAGCCCAAGCCGGGCAAAGCGTGGTGGCCGTGCAGTCACCTGGGTTAGAAGCCGTATTGTTGCCGCTATGATGAAGATTATAGCTCTACCATCCTACACGTGTAGAGACGCGACACTTCGCGTCTCGTTGTCTGCGCATTTAGCGAATCGTACTTTGCAGCGTTCAACGCCGAGACACGAAGTGTCGCGTGTCTACATGGTTCTGGCGTTCGTGCTGTTGGCCCTGCCCGCCACCGCCCAGCGCCTCACGCAGTCCATCAATTCCAACTGGCTTTTCCGCAAAGACGAAGCCGGCCTGAGTGTCGCCCAAGCCTCAGCCGTTGTAGCTGGCTGGGAGAAAATTTCTCTGCCCCACACCTGGAACGCGGCCGACGTGCTCGACGACGAGCCGGGCTATTACCGCGGCGTCGGCTGGTATAAAAAGACGTTGGCCGTGCCCGCCGACTGGCAGCAGCGGCGCGTTTTCCTGCAGTTTGAGGGCGCCAACCAGGAGGCCGAGGTGTATGTGAACGGACAACTGGCCGGGCGGCACGCGGGTGGCTATACCGCCTTCCGCTTCCCCATCAGCCAGTGGCTGAAATTCAGCGGCAGTGAGCCGGCCCCAGCCGAAATCCTGGTGAAGCTCACCAACCGCTACAACCCTGATATTCCGCCGCTCACGGCCGATTTCACCTTCTACGGCGGCATCTACCGCGACGTAGTTCTGGTGGCGGCCGAGTCGGTGCATTTCGACCTCGACAACCACGCCTCGGCGGGTGTTTTCGTGAGTACCCCGGCCGTGTCGGCTGAGGCGGCGGACGTGCTGGTGGCCGGGGCTTTAAATAACGAATTCGCTACCGCGCGCAAGGTGACGGTGCTGAGCCAGTTGCTTGACCGCGACGGCCGCGCCGTGGCCCGGCAGCAAACCAGTCTCACGCTGCAGCCCGGCGCGAAAACGTCGTTTCGACAGCTGCTGCCGAAGCTGGCGCGGCCCCACCTCTGGACGCCCGACGACCCGTATCAGTACCGCGTGGTGACGTCGGTGCTTGACGGCAAGAAAGGCGCGCCACTCGATGAAGTCAGCAACCCGGTGGGGGTGCGCTGGTTTCGGTTCGATGCCAATGAAGGCTTCTTTTTAAATGGCAAACCGCTCAAGCTCATCGGCACCAACCGCCACCAGGACTTTCCCGGCCTGGGCAACGCGCTGCCCGACGCGCTGGCCGAACGCGACCTGTTGCTGCTCAAGCAGATGGGGAGCAACTTCCTACGCGTGTCGCACTATCCGCAGGACCCCGCCGTGCTGGCCGCCTGCGACCGGCTGGGCCTGCTGGCGTCGGTCGAAATCCCCGTCGTGAATGCAATCACCGACTCGCCGGCTTTCTTCCAAAACTGCCTCACGATGCAGATGGAGATGATTCGCCAGGGCTTCAACCACCCCAGCGTCGTCATCTGGGCTTACATGAACGAGGTGCTGCTACGCCTGCCCGCCGGCCTGAAGCGCGACAACGACGCCGGCCGCGCCTACCTGCGGCGCGTGACTGCGCTGGCCCGGCAGCTCGACAGCCTCAGCCGCCGCGAGGACCCGGCCCGCGCCACCATGCTGGTGTGCCACGGCGATTTCGGGCTCTACCAGCAGGCCGGCCTGCTCAGCGTGCCGCAGGTGTTGGGCTGGAACCTGTATTCGGGCTGGTACTCGGGCGATTTTTCGGGCTTCCCCGCCTTTCTCGACCGTCATCACAAGGAATTGCCCACGCAGCCGCTGCTCGTGACCGAGTACGGCGCCGACTCCGACGAGCGGCTCCACGCCTTCCAGCCCCGGCGCTTCGACAAAACCACCGAGTACGCCAACCGCTACCACGAATTTTACTTGCGCGCCATCCTGGAGCGTCCCTTCGTAGCCGGCAGCACGGTCTGGAACCTGGCCGAATTCAACTCCGAAACCCGGCAGGAAGCCGTGCCCCACATCAACAACAAAAGCCTGCTGACGGGCGACCGGCGGCCCAAGGACGCCTACCTGTTTTACCAGGCCCACCTGCTCAAAACGCCCTTCCTGCGCATCGGCTCCCGCGCTTGGACCTTGCGCGCCGGCCTCGCTGCCGGGCCCGATTCGCTGTTCTGCCGCCAGCCGGTGGACGTGTACACCAACCAGCCCGCCGTGCGTTTGCTGCTCAACGGCCGCGACCTGGGAACCCGGCCCGCGCAGTTCGGTGTGGCACACTTCTCGGTGCCCTTCGGCAATGGCCTGAACCAGCTGCGCGCCCAGGCCGCTGGCCAGCCCATTGAGGACTTGGCCGACATCGAATTTCAATTAATTCCCACCAATCTGGCATCCGCCCAGCTGCCGTTCACGGAATTGAATGTGAGCCTGGGCGATGAGCGGATTTTCACCGATGCGAAGCTGCACCAGGTCTGGCTGCCCGAGCAGGAATACCGGCCCGGCGGCTGGGGCTACGTGGGCGGCCACCCCTACAAAATGGCTGGCGACCGCCTACCCTACGGCTCCGACCGCAACATCCTCGGCACCGACTACGACGCTGTGTATGAAACCCAGCGCCTCGGCCTGAGCCAGTTTCGCCTCGACGTGCCCGCCGGCAACTACGAAGTCACCCTGCACTTCGCCGAGCTGGAAGCCGCCCCGGCCGGCGAGCAGCTGGCCTACAACCTGGCCGGCAGCAGCGCCGCCACCGCCACTGCCGCACCCCAGAATCGGGCATTTGCGGTGCTGGTGAATGGGCTAGCCGTGCTGCCGAATCCGAGCACCGCCACGACGCTGATGCCACTGCAGGCAGTGAGCTACAAGGTGCCGGTTTCGGTGCGCTCCGGGCAGGGCATCATTGTCGATTTCAAGGCCCAGACGGGCGAAGCCTTTCTCAATGGCATTCAGGTAAAAAAGCTATTTTAACGTGAATAGGCAAGCCGCCTGAAACCAAATTAACATTCTTATTATGAATGAATTAATAGCGCATTTCTTGGTTTCGGCTGGCTCCCCTCTCCCTGAGGAGAGGGGTCGGGGGTGAGACGCCACGTCAAAACCAAGTCCAACAGTTTTTCTCGAAATCCTCTCACATGCCGACCCGGATACTCATCATGCTCCTGAGCCTGCTAGTGCTGCTGCCCGGTGCCCGCGCCACCCCGCCCGCCAACAAGCTGGCTCAGGCCGCGGCGCACACTCTGCGCACCCACGTGCTGGCCGAGGCCGCCTGGGCCTTGCAGCAGGCGCCGGTTACGGTTACGGCCAGTACCTCGCCGCGCAGCGCAGGCGGGCCGCACGACTTCTTTTCGGAAGGCGACTACTGGTGGCCCGACCCGCAAAACCCCGCCGGCCCCTACGTGCAGCGCGACGGCCAGACCAACCCCGCCAACTTCACGGCCCACCGCCTAGCCATGATTCGCTTCAGCCGCATCGTCGGGGCGCTGGCCTCGGCCTACAAGCTGACCGGCGACGAGCGGTACGTGCGCCACGCGCTGCTGCATCTGCGGGCCTGGTTCCTGGATTCGGCCACCCGCATGAATCCCTCGCTACTGTATGCGCAAGCCATTTCGGGGCGGTTTACGGGGCGTGGCATTGGCATCATCGACACCATTCAACTGCTGGAAGTGGCGCAGGGCGTGCTGGTGATGCAGGCGGCCAAGGGCTTTGGGGCGGAGGATTTGGCGGGCATCAAAGGCTGGTTTGGGCAATACCTGAGCTGGCTCACTACGCATCCCTACGGAAAAGACGAGATGAACGCGGCCAATAACCACGGTACCTGCTGGGCGATGCAGGTGGCCGCCTTCGCCCGCCTCACCGGCAACCAGGAGCTGCTGAGCTTCTGCCGGGAGCGGTACAAAACCGTGCTGCTGCCCACCCAGATGGCTCCCAACGGCAGCTTTCCCCTCGAAACCAAGCGCACCAAACCCTACGGCTACTCGCTGTTCAACCTCGACGCCATGACCATGCTGTGCCAAATCCTGAGCGACCAAACCGACAACCTCTGGGCCTACCAGATGCCCGACGGGCGCGGCATTCGCCGGGGCATCGAGTACCTCTACCCGTTTGTGGTGAACAAAAGCGCCTGGCCCTTCGCGCACGACGTGATGTACTGGGACAACTGGCCGGTGGCCCAGCCTTTCCTGGTGCTGGGCGCGGTGCAGTTTGGAAATAAGGACTGGCTTGCCACCTGGCAGCGCCTCGACCACGCCCCGCAGGTGGAAGAAGTGGTGCGCAATCTGCCGGTGCGCAACCCAATTATTTGGCTGAACTGAGCGAAGCAGCAACATAGAAATCGGACTAAATTATCATGATTAGCAAGCCTATCATCGCCGCCCTGGGCCTTCTGCTTCATACCGCTTCGGCCCGGGCCCAGGCGCCTTTCGCCAAAACCCTGAAGCTGGCCGAAACCCAGGCCACGCTCCTGCTGCAGGAGGTGCCTAAGGCGCAGCAGCACCCGGCCCCGCCCGGCAAGCCGCCGCTGGTGTCGCCGCGCACGCTCTCGCCGGCCGGTGAGCTGGTGCTGGTGCCCTCCCGCGACTGGACCAGCGGCTTCTTCCCCGGCTACCTGTGGCTGCTGGCCGAGGCCACGGGCAACACCCAATGGCAGGCCGCCGCCCGCGCCTACACGGCCCCCATCGAAGCTGAAAAAACCAATGGCACCACCCACGACATGGGTTTTAAGGTGTATTGCAGCTTCGGCACGGGCTACCGCCTTACCAAAGACCCGGCTTACCGCGAGGTCGTCCTCACGGCGGCGCGCACGCTCAGCACGCGCTTCAACCCGAAGGTGGGCAGCCTGCGCTCCTGGGACCACCACCGCGACACGTGGGGCTTCCCGGTCATCATCGATAACATGCTGAACCTGGAGCTGCTCTTTGCCGCCACGCGGCTGTCGGGCGATTCTTCGTTCTATAAAATTGCCGTCAGCCACGCCAACACGACGCTGAAAAACCACTTCCGACCCGATTTCAGCACCTATCACGTGGTGGACTACGACTCGGCCACCGGCCGCGTGATGCGCCGCATGACGCACCAGGGCTACGCCGACGAATCGGCCTGGGCGCGCGGGCAGGGCTGGGCGCTGTATGGCTATACTATGTGCTACCGCGAAACCCGCAGCCCCACCTATCTGGCTCAGGCCGAGCACGTGGCCCAATTTATTCTCAACCATCCCAACCTACCCGCCGACCTCATCCCCTACTGGGATTTTAACGCCCCTGACATTCCCCGGGCGCCGCGCGATGCCTCGGCCGGCGCCGTCATCGCCTCGGCCCTCTATGAGTTGAGCACCTACAGCCCCAACGGCGCTTTCTACCGCCGCCAGGCCGATAAGATGATGGCGAATCTGGCCCGCCACTACACGGCCCGGCCCGGCAGCAGCCACGGCTTCCTGCTGCTGCACAGTACCGGCAACAAGCCTGCTAATGGCGAAATCGACGTGCCGCTGAACTACGCCGACTATTATTTTATGGAAGCGCTACTGCGCTGCAAGAATCTGGGGGAGCGTACGGGTGCGGCGCCGCGGGCGAGGGAGGCGGTGACGGAGTGAGTGGCCTTTCACCTGCCGCCGTCAGCTTATTCCCAGCCCCTCATCAGGAAGAGGGGACTGACGATTTGTAACGTGGACTTTTAGTCCGCGAATTATCTGAACCAAGACTAACAATACGCGGACTAAAAGTCCGCGCTACAGCACGCGCCGCCGTGGCTCCCCTCTCCCTGAGGAGAGGGGCCAGGGGGTGAGGCGCCCGTGCGAACGAAGCAGGACAGCGCAGGAGAATCCGCCCTCAACCGGCTTCTACCTTGGCCGGCCAACGCCATTCCCATCCTGCACATGCGCTTCCTGACCAAAACTCACCTCTCAGCCCTGCTCCTGCTCCTCGCCGCCGCGCCCCTCCACGCCCAGGTAAAAGCCAACGACACCACCACCCCCCTCCACCTCCTCAAACCCGACTACCCCATCCCCTACGGCCAGACCAAAGCCGAGGACGTGAAGCAGGTGCTCGACCGCGTGTACACCTACCTCAACGCCGCTACGCCCGCCGAGCTGGTCGATAAAAAGACCAACGCCCCCATTACGGACCGCCGGAAATTCAACCCCGACGCCATCATCAAGCCCGGCGACTTCCGCCTCACCAGCTACGAGTGGGGCGTGACTTACGCCGGCATGCTGCGCGCCTCCGAAACCACCGGCGACCCCAAATTCGCCGCCTACACCCGCAGCCGCCTCACCTTTCTCGGCGAGCTGGTGCCCTACTTCCAGGCCTACCAAACCCAGCACCCCGAGGCGGCCACGCCCGTGCGCTCCATCGTGCAGCCCCACGCCCTGGACGACGTGGGTGCCATCTGCGCGGCCATGATAAAGACCCAGCGCCTCGACCCCACCGCCAACCTGCGGCCGATGATTGACCCGTTCGTGAGCTACATCATGACCAAGGAATTCCGCCTCGCGGATGGCACGCTGGCCCGCAACCGCCCCCAGCCCAACACCCTCTGGCTCGACGACCTGTTTATGAGCATCCCGGCCCTGGCCCAGATGGGCAAGCTCACCGGCGAGGCCCGCTACTATGACGAGGCCGTGAAGCAGCTCACCCAGTTTGCTCCGCGCATGTTTGATAAGCAAAAGGGCCTATACATGCACGGCTGGGTGCAGGGCATGGCCGAGCACCCCGAGTTCCACTGGGCCCGCGCCAACGGCTGGGCCATCCTCACCACCGTGGAGCTGCTCGACGTGCTGCCCGCCGACCACCCCGGCCGCCCCGCCGTGCTGGAGCTGCTCCGCGCCCACGCCCGCGGCCTGGCCGCCCAGCAAAGCGGAACAGGATTCTGGCACCAGCTCCTCGACCGCCCCGACAGCTACCTCGAAACCTCGGCCACGGCCATCTACGCCTACGCCATCGCCCACGCCGTGAACCAGGGCTGGCTCGATGCCCAGGCTTACGGCCCCATGGCCCTGCTGGCCTGGAACGCCGTGAGCACTAAAGTCAACAAGCAGGGCCAGGTCGAAGGCACCTGCGTGGGCACCGGCATGGGCTTCGACCCGGCCTTCTACTACTACCGCCCCGTGAACGTGTACGCCGCCCACGGCTACGGCCCCGTGCTGCTGGCCGGCGCCGAAATCACCCAGCTGCTCAAGCAGCACCCGTATGGCATCAACGACAGCTCCGTGCAGATTGTGAAGTAGAAAGCAGGAGTGTGTAAAGAAATTTGGTATCGACAAATATTAAGTAGACGTCTTGCGTTAGCTTGCTACCATGAGAGCATACTCGCAACTCCTGTTATATCTTCTCCTGAGTTATTTTCTATTTGGAACAGCTGATAAAGCATACGCGCAAACTAGCCAATGCCCGTACGAGTATTTTCAGTTGAGAACCAATGAAAGGGACTACTTCTCATTCAATGTGGCATTCAAAGGCACCACAAGACTCGCGTGTGGCACATTTCAAGATGTGAAGGGCTTTTATAAGAAGTACCCGCCATTCAATCGAGAATACACTGACTATGACTTGGCGTCCATTTTAGCCCGTGGGCTAACGCTCAAATCGCCTGTTCCTCTCGATAGCCTTGTCTCCTTGGATTTCGCTTTAATGATTGACATTGAAAAAGCGAATGCCATTGCGGCAAAAGGAGAACAGTACTTTTTAGCTTACTATTTCAACAGATTCGGTGGCCTGCGTGAGGACCGCAAAGCCAGCCCGGCAGCTGTTATGAAACACCTGCAAAAATGGTGCATCGCGGCTAGCCAAGATGACGAGACAGGCATTCTGTGTGCACGGTATAAGTTTGCTGCGCTCAACAGAAAGTAATACTTCTTGGCCAGCACCTCCCCACATGAAAAAGCTTCTCCTGTTTCTGTTGCTCCTGCCGGCCCTGCTGCCCGCGCAAACCCCGGTGGCGTCGGACAAGCCCCTCAACATCTTTACCCTGGGCGACAGCAACGGCACGTTTCCCCAGAGCTGGCCCAAGCAGCTGGAGCTGGCCCTGCCCCGGGCGCAAGTCTTCAACCTCAGCAAATCGGGCCGCACCATTGGCTTCGTGAACAACGGCGACAGCACCTTGAATTCGCTGCTGGTCATCGACGAAAACCTGCGGAAAGCGGCCGAGTTTACCAAGGACCGGCCGTTCGATTTCGTGGTGCTCGAGCTGGGCACCAACGACGCCAAAGCCGTGTTTGCCGACCGCCAAAAAGAAGTCCCGGCCAACCTGGAAACGCTCATCCGCAAAATCAAAACCTGCCCCTACCCCGCCATCCGCCAGGCCCGCATTATCATCATCTCCCCGCCGCCCTACGGCACCAAAGCCGAAGCCCTGCCCAAGTACCAGGGCGGCAACGAGCGGGTCCGCACCATGGCCAAAACCTTTCAAAAAGTAGCGCGCCGCACCCACTCCCTCTTCGTGAACGGCTACCAAACCCCGGGCCTCGACATCAACACCATGACCGCCGACGGCCTGCACCTGGACGCCACCGCCTCCCGACTGCTGGTAGCGCCCGTGCTGGCCATTATGGCGCGGTAGATTGCCGGTTTTTTTGGTTGGCGGGCTGAACGATGTAGAGACGCGACACTTCGCGTCTCGTCGTTGAACGGTAATGATAGAACGATGACGCCTGAACGATGCAAGCGGCACGGTGCTGGTCGTTCAACGACGAGAGGCGAAGTGTCGCGTCTCTACACCCCGTACAACGGCGGCGCAGCCAGCCCGAACACCTCGCGCAGGGCCAGGCGGGCGGCGCGGTAGCCACACATGCCGTGCACGCCACCGCCGGGCGGGGTAGCCGAGGAGCACAGATACAAGCCGCGCTGCGAGGTGCGGTAGTTGGACGCCCGCAGCGCCGGACGCGTGAAAAGCTGTCCGATGTCCAGCACGCCGCCGTTGATGTCGCCGCCCACGTAGTTGGGGTTGTGCTCCTGCATTTGCATGGGGTCGAAGGTGTGGCGGGCCAGAATGCGCGCCCGGAAGCCCGGCGCGAACCGCTCCACCTGGCTTTCAATGGCGGCCGTCATGTCCTGGCGCGAGCCGTTGGGCACGTGGCAGTAGGCCCAGGCGGTGTGCTGCCCGGCCGGGGCGCGGGTGGTATCGAACCGGCTTTGCTGGGCCAGCAGCACGAAGGGCCGCGCCGGGTGCTGGCCGCGCGCGGCGGCTTGTTCGCCGGCGGCAATTTCGGCCAGCGTGCCGCCCAGGTGCACAGTACCAGCCTGCGCGCACTCGGGCGCCGTGAAGGGAATGGGCGCGGCTAGGGCCCAATCAATCTTGAACACGCCCATGCCGTAGCGGTAGCGCCGCAGCTGCCACTGGTAGATGCTGCTGAGGCTATGCCCGGCCATCTGGAGCAGCTGCGCGGGCGTGACGTCGAGCAGCACGGCGCGGGCGGGCGGCAGTTGCGCGAGCGAGCGCACGAAGGTGCCCGTTTCGACGTGCCCGCCCAGGGCCCGGAAGTGCGCCACCAGCGCATCGGCAATGGATTGCGAGCCGCCTCGCGCCAGGGGCCAGCCGCCGCGGTGCGCCGCCATCAGCAGCACCAGCCCGATGGCCGAGGTGGTGAGGTTGCTGAGCGGCTGGATGGCGTGGGCGGCCATACCAGCCAGCAAGCCCTTGGCCTTTTCGCCCGCAAACCGCCGGGCCAGCACCGTGGCCGGCAGCAGCGCCGAGAGCCCAAACCGCGCCAGCGCCAGCGGCTTCGGCGGGAAGCGTAGCGGGCCCAGTGCGTCGCGCACGAGACCGGGCCACTCGGCCACCAGCGGGACCAGCAGGCGGCGGTAGGCCTCGGCATCGGGGCCGAGGGTGGCGGCGGTGGCTTCAATAGAAGAAAAGGCGGCCGCGGCGGTGCCATCGTCAAAAGGGTGCGCGGCGACAACGGGCGGCGTGAGGTATTCGAGGCCGTATTGGGCCAGCGGCAGGGTTTGGAAATAGGGCGAAGCGGCGGCCAGCGGATGAATGGCCGAGCAGATGTCGTGACGGAAACCTGGCAGCGTCAGCTCGGCGGTGCGCAGGCCACCACCCAGCTCGTCTTTGCCCTCAAGCAGCAGCACCGACAGGCCCGCCTGCTGCATGGCAATGGCGGCGGCCAGCCCGTTGGGGCCAGAGCCGACGACGACGGCATCATAGGTGGAATCGGGCATGCGGGGCAGAGTTGAAAAAGTGGTAGAGCAATTAGGCGGATTAAAAGAACGTCGGTATTTAGGCCGTCATGCCGAGCGCAGCAAAGCATCTCGCTTGTGGTAGTAATTCAATCGCAAGGAAAAGGATTGGCGGTGGCAAGCGAGATGCTTCGCTGCGCTCGGCATGACGGCCTACCCTCCCGCACCCTGCCCACGCTTTTCAACTACGCCAGCCGGCGCGGGTCGTTGGCCGAGAGCGGGGGCAGTCAGACGTCAACCCGCTCCCGGTTCCACCAACGGCCGGCGGAGCTACCGGGTTGGCCGAAGTTGTCGCGGTAGCGAATGGCATGGCTGAAACGCGGCGGCTGCGCAGAAAAGGGGATTATCAGCGGCAAAAAAAAGAGCCCCGAATCGGGGCTCTTTTTGCTATTATTGGACGACAAGGCGTTGGGTTTTGGTGGTATCCCCTCGGAAGCGCAGGAGGTAAACACCCGGTTTCAGCTTGTCGCTCGGGATGTTGAGCGTGGTTTGCTTACCGACGCTGGTTTGCCAGAGCACCCGGCCCACCACGTCCAGCACGTCGATGCGTTGCACATTCAGCAGGTTGGCGCCCAGGCGGATGTTAATGTTGTCGCGGGCCGGATTGGGGTAGACTTCGATGCCCGTGTTTGCCAGCGCGTTGTTGGTCGATGTTACAATGCAGTTGGTACCAGTCGTGCCCGTCCCGGTGATGGTGGCGTTAGAGCTGGCTACCAGCAGCTTGTCCAGGCCGGCGGTGCCGCCGGCGTTATAGGCGATGGTGAGCGTGTGCGGCCCCACGGTCAGGGGCACATTTTGCAGTTTCACCCATTTCCAGCCGGCGGCGCCTACTTCCTTCACGCTGGCATCGTCGATGTAGTAGGTGTTGGCCACCTGCCCCATATCAAACAAAAACGTAGTGGAAGCCAAGGACGCCGTGATGGTCCAGGACACCTGCTGCCAGGTCGTGCCGATGGCCTGGTCGGCCTGGTACTGCGCACTGCTCGGCCCGGTCGAAAGGCGAATAGAACCGCCAGTTGCCGCGGCTTTCACCCAATAGGATATCACATACTGCTTGCCAATCGTAGTCGGAAACGCCGTGCTGCTCACCTGCACCTTCCACTGGTTGCCGGTTTGGGCGGTGGGGTTCACCACTTTCATCGCTCCGCTACCGGAATGAATCTCCGCGGCCACCGTATTGGCCGAAATGGTGGCGCCGTTGGCGTTGAGCGTCGTCCAGCCGGTGAGGCCACTTTCGAAGCCGTTGTTGGTCAGCAGTTGGCTGCTCACCGCCTGAAACGTACCGTTGTCCAGCTTGGTCCAGTAGCCGTAGTCGTCGGTGGCCGGCACGTTGAGGCGGGCCAGCAAGTTGTAGGTGCCGGCGCTATCGGCGGTGAAGGGCAGCGTCAGCGCGGCCGCGGCGCCGGTGGGCGCCGTGGTGGGGCTGCTGAGGCCGGTTTGCACCCGCACGTAGCTGCCATTGGAGGCCGTGGCGTCGGGCACCACCGTCCAGTTGGAGCCCACCGTGGCGCACTCGGCTTCGAGCCAGATGCGCTTGCCCAGCGGGTCGGGCGGCAGGGGCGGCAGCACGGGATTGTTGGTGCCCCACCACTGGTACCAGCGCTGGTAGTTCAGCGTCGGGAACGGATGCACGGCGATGTTGCTCGTGTTGACGCTGGTGTTACCCAGCAGGAATTTATCAACAAACAATTCCATGGTGGGCTGTTGCGAGGCCGGCACCGCGCAGTGGTTGTGCCCCCCATCGATGTAAAAACCGAACCGGTCGCCAATCCCGAACGTACTCCACACCACGCTTGCGGCCCGGGCCGACACGTAGGCCGCCGGGTTGGCCAGCCACTCGAAATCGGTATTGCCCGTCACCAGCAGGGCGCGCGGCGCAATCATGGCCATCAGCTCGTGGTGGTCTTCGGGCAGCCGCACCACGTTGGTGTCGGCAAACTGCACCATGTCGTCCTTAAACCAGCGGTAGTCCGTAGCGCCTAGCTTTTCCACGGCGCCCAGGGTTTCCGACACGCGCCAGGCCGGCGCCCCGCCCCCACCCGATTCCTGCGCAATGGTCAGGGCAATGCGCTCATCAAAGGCCCCGGAAAACAGCGCCATCTTGCCCGCATACGAGCAGCCCGTCACGCCGATGCGCTGCAGGTTGATGGGCAGGCTGGCCTGCACCAGTTCCAGGCCGTCGATGATGCGGCTCACGCCCCAGGCCCAGGCGCTGTACTGGCCCGAGTTGGCCAGCGTCTGGCTGGGGTACAAGCGGTAGAAAGGGTCGGTCAAGGCGGGGTTGCCGTAGGTCGTTACCTGGTTGTGGTTGAAGGTAATCATGGCAATGTTGCGGCTGGCGAACACCGAAGCCGGGACGCTGCCCGAAGGGCTATTCATGCCGATGACGGCTGGGAACGGGCCGGTGCCCGTCGGCAGCGTCACCTGCGAGGTCAGCGTCATGGTTTGGCCGTTCACGGTCACGTTCACGGTGAGCACGCCGGCCGCGTAGCTGGCCGTGATGTTCTGCGGCCGGGGTGGCTTGGTGCCGATTTCGTAGTTTTCAATCTGCGCTTTAATCTCATTGCGGCGGCATTCCCAGTCGCTAAAACTCGTGGAGCGCCCGCTGCCGTTGGCCCATTTAAACGGGTCGGGCAAGGGCGCGATGCGGGGCAGCTGGCCAAAGGCCGGCAGCGCCGGCACGGGGCAGCTCGCGCCTGTATTTTCAGAGGAATACACCAGCGGCGTTTGCGCAAACCCGCGCAGGCAGCTCAAGCTCAGCAGGAGCGCTAAAAAAGTAGTTTTCATGGTCATTTGCTGTTGGGTGGGATGAAGAAATGAGGTGACGGCCAGCCAAATGCGCTGGCAGAGTGGTTCAAGGGCGTATAGTCATAGGCGTGGGGCAAGCAGGTTGAAAAGAAGCAATTCGGTGGAGCAATGGCCCTGGCCCGAGCGCACGAAACAGCCAGCCGGCCTGTTGCAGGCCCGCTCCTCATGGCTAATTCCCTTGTAAAAGGCCCGAGTGCGCCGCGCTAACAGCCCTACTCGACGTACAGCTGCTGGCTGCTGACCCCGGTGGCGCTTTGCAGGCGCAGGGTGTAGAGGCCCGCCGGCACGCCCGGCAGCGCGAGGGCGCGCACGGCATCGGCACTGGCCGGGAGCGTGCGGCAGAGCACTCGCTGGCCCAGCGAGTTGAGCAGCTGCGCCTCCACCGCCTGCTGGCTAAAGGCCGCGGGCAGGCTCAGCGACACGCTGCCGGCCGTAGCAGGATTTGGGAAGACGGAGATGCCTGCGCTGGCCGTGGAGGCAGCTTTCGTGCCCAAGGTCGTGTTCTGGATGTAGCTGCGCAGCCACAGCATGGCCGGGCGCTCGGTGGCATCGGCATTCACCAGGTTGGCGCCCTGGGCGGTGCGCCAGTGGCCCACGCGGTAGCCCCACAGCGTGACGCCGCGCACCGCCGGATTCTGCCAGAACAGCGGAAACACGCGCTGGTATTCCGCCAGCTGGTCGGCATCGGCGAGGCCGTCCGAGTCGTATTCCGTGATGTAGAGCGGCACGCCAGTAGTGGCCAGCGTGGCCAGGTTGCCGTTGATGGTGGCGGCCGTTTGCCCCGCCGTGGAGAAGGCGTGGCCCTGAATACCCACGCCATCAATCAGGCCCCGAGTGCGGAGCAGGTTGATGATGGTGGCGTAGGTGGCCGCCCGGGTCGAGGAGTTTTCCACGCTGTACTCGTTAATCATGAGCTGCGCATTGGGGAAATACTGCCGGGCCAGCTGGAAAGCCGTGATAATCCAGTCGTAGCCGGTGGTGCCGGTGCCGCCCAGGGCGTTGATGTAGCCGCCCCCATCGGCCGCCGGCGAGCCGGCCGGCGTGCCGGGCGAGCCCACCGTCACGAAACCGGTGGGCGGGGTGTTGATGGGCTCGTTCACCACGTCGATGTGGTTGATGTTGGGGTAGCGGGCGGCCACCGCCGCAAACCACGCATTGATAGCCGCCAGCTGGTCGGCGCTCGACAGGTTCTTAATCCAGGTGGGCTGCTGGGCGCCCCAAATCAGGGTGTGCATCCGGAATAGCGACTGGGTGCCGGTAGCGGGCTTGGCCTGGGCGTAGGCCGCGTCAAGGTCGGTCCAGTTGAAGGCGCCCTGCGTGGGCTGCACGCTGCCCCATTTGCCGCCGTTTTCGGGCGTCACGGCGTTCCAGTACGCGCCAAAGTTGGGCGCCTGCTGGGGGCTGTAGGCGCAGCCCAGGTACTTGGGCTTGCCGGTGGCCAGCGGCGGGCCGCTGGGCGTGAACGTGGTGGGCGGCGTGGCGGAGCCCTGCGTTCCGGCATCGAGGTTGGCCACCGTGAAATACAGCCCGCTCTGGCCAAACACGAACTTATCGAAGTCCAGCCCGTCTTCGCGGGCCCCAATCTGGAAGGTTTGGGTGAGGCTGCCGGCCGGCACGGTGTACGTCACCAGCGCGGCCCCGCCGAAGCTGTATTTCGAGATGTTTATCCATTTCCAGACGCTGGTGCTCGCCCCGCCCCCGCCGTCCACCACCTGCGTAGCGCCGGTGTAGCCGATGTTGAAGATGTTGTTGGCGCTGGTCCAGTCGCTGCCCGTGGTCACGCTCTTGCTCCCGAAGCTGTTGGCGTAGAAAAAGCTGTCGTCGTTGGCGCCGCCGCTGCCTACCCGCACGCGGGCGTACAGTTCGTAAGTGCCCGGCCCGGGGAAGGTGACGGTGTAGCTCAGCACGCGGTTGGCCGTGGCCGGGGCGGTGCCGCCCACGCCCCCGCCCGGCGAAGTGGGCGCCGTGAAGGCCGAGACGTCGGTGAGCGAGGTGGCGTAGGCGACGGCCGGCGTCGGCGTCGCGGCCGTGAGGAAAGCCCAGTCGCCGGCCGAGGCCGCGGTGGAAGTTGGAGCGGTAGAAGTGCCGGCTTCGGCCTGAATGGTGACGGGCGCATTCTGGGCCCGCAGCGGTGTGAGATGACTGCTTAGTGCGGTTGCCAGCGTCAGCAGGTAGAGTTGAGGTTTGTTCATGGGAAAGAAGTTTTGGGTGGGATTTAAGGCGTTCAACCTGAATGCGAGCAGCTACCTGCCGCCCGGTTGAATGCCTTAAATTTGGCCGATTCTTCTCAGAACAAAACTCTGTATAACAGTATTTTATGGAATATTTTTACGACAAACGTTTGTGATAGATATAACAATCGTTTGTGATAGAAAAAATAATTTTCCGCTTGTGCCCAGGCCATTGCTGCATAGCCCGAGCCGGCTATTTTGCTACTCAGCGCCCCATCCACTGCGTTTGGGATGGCCTCACTGCACCGCCACGTCCCATACCTTGGCCATGCGCGCTTTGCCGGCCGGGCCGTCTACATCCAGCACCACGATGTATTTGCCGGCGTCTTTGTAGCGGTGCACCGGGCTTTGTTCGGTGGAAGTCGTGCCGTCGCCGAAATCCCAGTGCCAGCGCTTGATGGGGCCCCGGCTTTCGTCCAGAAACGTGACCTGGCGGCGGGCCATGTCCGTAACTTGAAATGACCATTGGGCCGCCAGTTTCGGCAGGTACTGGGCGGCCAGCGGCAGCAGCGTGAAGACGGTGCCCAGGCTAGAATTGCCGTACATCTTGTGGTTTTTCGACAGATTCCAGAAGCCTTTTTTGCTTTCGTCGGCCACGTCGTCGTAGTCAATCACGGCCCAGGTGAGGCCGATTTTCTTGCCCTCCGTCAGCACCGATTCCACGGCGCGGGCTGGTCCTTCGGCCCCGGCGTAGTCGAAGGGCGTAATCCAGAACTCGGCCGTGAGCTTGCCGGATTGGCCGGGCCGGAAGTCGTAGCTGTAGGCAATGTTGGAATAGGGCAGCTTTTTAATCCAGGGCTGCGCGCCCCAGGCCAGCGCCCAGTCTTTGCCCTCGGCGGGCATGAAAATGTGGTAGTTCTGCGCGTGCACGCCGTGGAAGGCGAAGTAGCGCTCCATCAGCGGCAGGTCCGGGTTGGGGTGCTGCTCGGCGATGAGCGGGCCGCCGGAAAGGTCGCCGTCCACCACGATTTCGAAGGTGTCGTTGTGCAGACCCGGCAGGCTGAAATCCCAGTAGTTGTCGTAGGCTTCGTAGAGAAAATAGAGGCGGTTGAGCCCCGCCACCCAGGCCACGCGCACCTGCACGGCAAGGTTAGTGGAGTCGGCCTTGGGGTAGTGGCCGGAGTCGTCGCGCAGCTGGTCGGTGCCCACGATGTATTCCTTCGGAAACGTAGCCCAGTCGTCGGCCTTGCCGTCGATGCGCGGTATCATATTGGCCGGAAACTGGTAGACTTTGAAGCCCCGGTCTTCCTGGGCGTGCGCGGCGGGAATGAGGATGCAAAGGGAAAGGACGAGGGCGATGCTTCGACTATAGCACGTCATGCTGAGCGCAGCCGAAGCATCTCGCGTGGGGTAGTAATTCAATCGTTGTTTCATCATTAATTAGTGCTGCACGCGAGATGCTTCGGCTGCGCTCAGCATGACGTTCTTTTTACGTTCAGAATAACCCTAATACTTCCGTTTCAGCCACGCCGCCGGCACCGGGATGACGCAGATATTCATGCTCTTCCCATCACTCGAAAGCATGGCCGATTGAATCTCAATGCGCGTGCCGTCCGGACTCATGGTGGGGTGCGGGTGGTCGGCGGCGGTGGTTTTGTGGCCGGTGCTGAGCAGCAGCATTTCGTGGTTGTGCCGGTCTATCAAGTAGATGTTGCGGGCAAAGTCATCCCCTACCGCCCAGCGGCCATCAGCCGAGCCGCTGACGTGCCAGAGGCCGCTGCCGCTGGGCGTCTGGCCCACGATGGTCATTTCGCGGGTGCGGTGGTTGACGATGGCCAGGCCCGTCGGCTTTTCGCGGGTGCCGGAGGGGCCCCAGGCGGCCTCCTGGCCGGGGTTGGCGCCGCTCACGGGCGTGCCGGGGGCCACGTCTTTGGCCACGGCCGGAATAGGGCGGTGACCCATGATGGCAAAAGCGGTTTCGTCCTTGGTAATCACGGCCTCGTGCGTCACCCACTCGTATTCGGCTTCGGGGTAGAGGGGCCGCAGGCCGCTGCCGTCGGCCTCCACGGTCCAGGTCCGCTGGGGCGACTTCCCGCCCGTTTCCCAGCAGAACACAATTTCGCCCGGCACCCAGGGGTTGGTCTGGATGTGCCCAATCTGAAACGGTACCGATACCACGTATTTGATAGCGCCGGTCTGCACGTTCATGGCCGCGATGCCGGCCGGGCCCGCGCCCATATGGCGCGGGCCGAACTCGGTTTCCAGCCTGGTGCCGGGCGCGAGGTGGCGGGCGGCTTCGTCCTTGCCCACGCGGAAGTATGCCCAGGTTTCGTCGCCATCGAGGGCCATGTCGCCGCCGGCCTGCAGTTCCGGCGGCGTGGTGCCGCAGATGCGCTGGTAGACGCTGGCGGGCTGCATGTGGCCGGCCTTGCTGTCGGCAAACACTTTGGCGAGGTCAACTTCTATAATCTGCACACCGACCGGTTTTTCCTTGCTGGCGCCGGGCAGGTCGCGCATGAAATACAGCTTCATGGTTTTGCGGGCCACATTCAGCATACCGGTGTAGCCGCCCTCGCTCACCTGCACGATGTCGCCGGTTTTCTCATTCACCGCCAGCGCCTCGTTCCGGGCCCGGTTCGAGCGGAAGATGAGCCATTGCAGGTCCGAAGTCCATTGGTTGTGGGTTTGGTAGATTTTGGAATCGCCGGCCGGCGTACTGGTGAGGAAAGTGAGTTCCGTACCCGTCACGGGGTCTTTGACGGTCTTTTTTTCAGCAGGAAAGCGCCGGCCGATTTGGGCGTGGGCAGCGGTGGCGAAGAGGAGGCTCGCAAGGATTAAAGCGTGTTTCATGGGTGGGATTGGGAAAGGATTGAACGCTGTAGAGACGCGACACTTCGCGTCTCCTCGTTGCTGATGTTGTTATTACCGCACGGCGGTGTGCGGCCCTGGCCGTTCAACGAGGAGACGCGAAGTGTCGCGTCTCTACAGCGTTCTGGTGGACTTTTTCAGCGCTTCACTCGCACTCACCTCAAGCCTGCGCACGCCCTTCAGTACCAGCAATGGCGCGGCCCCGGCCTTGTCGGCTGCTACGTTTCGCAGGCTAGCCCCGTCCACGTCGGTCAGCATGAGCGCGGGGCGGGTTTCGGCGCCCAGCAGGTGGATGTTCACGTCGTTCAGCTCAATGTTTCTGGCGTGGCGGATGTAGAAGCCATAGGCCGGGCCCACGCCCAGCTTCTGGGGTTCGGGGTAGCCTTTTTCGTCTTCGGGCAAGTCATTCTGAATGGCAGCGGCCGAGGCTGCATCGAGCGGCCGGTACCAGATACTGATGTTGCTCAGGCGTACGTCTTCGATGGGGTGGCCGGGCACGCCGCTGATAAGCGTGGCAAAGCGCGCGTCGGCATTATACACCGTGACATTGCTGATGTTGATGCGGCGCAGCCGCCCCGTAGCGGTGCCGGCCGGGGCCCGCAAGCGGCTGCTCAGGCGTAGGAAAATAGGCGAGTTCGTGACGTCGCGCATCGTGATGTTGCTGATGGTCACGTCTTCGAGCAGGCCGCCGTCCACGGTTTCGAGGGCCAGGCCGCGGCAGTAGGTGAACACGCAGTTGCTGATGGCAATGTTCCGAAAACCGCCGTTCGATTCGGTGCCGAACTTGATGCGGCCGGTGGGGCCTTCGTGGTCAGGCACGAGGGCGGCCTCGTTGCGCCGGTAGGTGCCGTCGAGCAGGCTGCCGCGGTCGAAGCCGCTCACCTGGCAGTTGGTGATGGTGACGTTTTCGGTGAGGCGCGCGTAGCCGAGGGCGAAGGAGCTTTTCAGGCAAATGGCGTCGTCCCAGGGCGAATTGACGGTGCAGTTGCTCACCCGCACGTTCTGGCAGCCGTCGATGTCGAGGCCGTCGCGGTTGGTGTCGAGCTTAAGGTTGTCAATGGTCAGGTTATCGACGCCGGTGGCCAGCAGAGCGAAATGCCCCCCCTGCCGCACGGTGAAATCCTTGAGCATCACGTTGCGGCACAGTTTCAGGGCAATGGCTTTGTTGCCGACGGGCGCTTGGTGCGGCCCTTCCCGCGTGAGGCCCTGCCCGTAGATGGTGCCCGGCCCGAGGATGGAAATATCCACCAGCCGCTCGCCCCAAATCAGGCTGTTGTGCCAGTGGCTGTGGCCGAAATCCTGGAACTGGTCGTTGTCGGCCGGCTCCGGCGCATCGTAGCCGGTGGCGCCCACGGGCGCGGCGGCCAGCAGCACGGCGCCCTGGTCGAGGTAGAGCGAAATGTGGCTTTGCAGCCGAATGGAATAGCTGCGGTAGGTGCCGGCCGGGAAATACACGGTGCCCCCGCCCGCCCTGGCCGCCGCCGCAATGGCCCGGTTGATGGCGTCGCTGTCGAGGCTTGCGCTGTCGCCCTTCGCCCCAAAGTCGCGGACGCTGAAGCCGCCAGCGAACGGGGCCGCTTCGGCATTTCGAAAGCAATTCAGCAACAGAAGGAACAGGAAAGCGGCGCGGTACAGCATGGGCGCAAGCACCAGCTTTCTCACGTCGCAACCTTCCTGTACTGTGCTGACGGCCGGCTTAGCGGCTGGCGGGCGGCGAAGGGCTGCGCTCGCCCAGAATCCGCCCAATCTTGGTGGGAGCCACGAAGGGCACCGGCTGGCCCGGCACCCGCGTCCGCTTGAGGGTATCGGCCGTGGTGTCGGCCACCGGAGCGAGGGCTTCCGTGGCGGCGGGCGGCGAGGGTTTATCCTGGCAGGCCCCGAGCACCAAGCCGGCAATGAGGGCTCCGGCGATGGCGGCAACTTTCTCCTTCATAATTCTTCCGGCGCCATGCGCATTGATTAGCCGCTTAACGGGGTGTCTGCCCCTAGGGTTGGAAAAAACTCGACAGTAGCTACCCAGAGGCGCATGCTAACATCCTACAACAAGATGCCAACGCCCAGCACGGGCCTGGCGAGCCTAAATAATACATTTGTCAATGGCCTGAGAAGGCCGATTCCACTTTCCCAGTCGCGTATCCACTCCCAGCCCAGCCCCGTCGCAGCGACATTCAAGGCAATGAAAATAAGGTCTTTTCTTTCCTTCCCGCCTTCGCCTGCCGCCGCCGTTCTGCTCACGCTCATTGTACTGATTTACCATCCGGCCGCCGCCCAGAAACTGACCGTGGCTAACCTGAAATGTGCGTATCAGGCGCACCCGCTGGGCGTGCAAACCCGCACGCCTGCCCTGAGCTGGGAGCTGCGCTCCAGCCGCCGCAACGTCCGGCAAACCGCGTATCGGATTCTGGTGTCGGACAGCCGCAAAGGCCTCGACCAGAACATTGGCAACGCCTGGGATTCCGGCAAAGTCCAGTCGGACGCCTCTATCCAGGTGAGCTACGCGGGGAGCGCCCTGCAGCCCGCCCGCTCGTATTATTGGAAAGTAAAAACCTGGGACAACGGGAGCGGCATTTCGGAGTGGTCGGCTAGCGGGGAATGGCAAATGGGCCTGTTTGGCAAAGCCGACTGGCAAGGCGCCCGTTGGATAGCCTACGACCAGCTGCCCGCCGAGCGCGTGACCGTGCTGCCCGTGGACGGGGCCAAGGACACCTACCGCGACAACAACGTCCTGCCGCTGCTGCGCAAGCCCTTCACCCCCAAAAAGCAACCCACCAAGGCCACTCTTTTCATCAGCGGCCTGGGGCAGTTTGAAGCCTATTTGAACGGCCAGAAAATCGGCAACCACTTCCTCGACCCCGGCTGGACGAAGTACGACCAGCACGCCCAGTACGTAACATTTGACGTAACAAACCTGGTCAAAAGCGGCCCCAACGCACTGGGCGTCATGCTTGGCAATGGCTTCTACTACGTGCCGGCGGTGAAGGAGCGTTACCGGAAATTAAAGTCGGCTTTTGGGCACCCGAAGCTGATTTGCCGGCTGGCCCTGACGTACGCCGACGGCTCGCACGAAG
The DNA here is from genome assembly GCF_030580955.1 of Hymenobacter convexus. GTDB lineage: Bacteria > Bacteroidota > Bacteroidia > Cytophagales > Hymenobacteraceae > Hymenobacter. The sequence goes on from NZ_JAUQON010000003.1 coordinate 420,220, forward strand.
ACGTGGTGAGCGACCCCACTTGGCGCACCGCCGCCGGCCCGGTCACCTTTTCCAGCATCTACGGCGGCGAGGATTACAACGCCACGCTGGAGCAGGCCGGCTGGGCCACGGCTGCTTTTCAGGATAAGAGCTGGCGGCCCGTGGTGGCCGTGGATGGACCGCCGCAGCTGGTGGCGCAGGAGCAGGAGCCGCTACGGGTTTTCGATACATTCAAGGCCCAAAGCACAACGCAAGCTCAGCCCGGCAAGTGGGTGTACGACTTCGGGCAAAATGCCTCGGGCATCATCGAAATCCAGGTGAAAGGCCAACGCGGCGACACGGTGCGCATTACGCCGGCCGAGTTGCTGGGGGCCGACAAAACGGTGACCCAGAAGAACACCGGACGCGGCTTCTATTTCACTTACATCCTGAAAGGCAGCGGTGTGGAAACCTGGCGGCCCCGCTTCACTTACTATGGCTTCCGCTACGCGCAGGTGGAAGGTGGCGCGCCCAAAGGCCAGCCCAACCCGAAAAACCGGCCCGAAATTCTGAATCTGACAGCGCTGCACACCCGCAACTCGGCGGCCAGCGCGGGCTCGTTTTCGTGCTCCAACGACTTGCTCAACCGCACGAATACGCTGATTGACTGGGCCATCAAAAGCAACCTGGCCAGCGTGATGACCGACTGTCCGCACCGCGAGAAGCTGGGCTGGCTGGAACAAACCCACCTCATGGGCGGCTCGCTGCGCTACGGCTACGACATGGCCACGCTCTGCCGCAAGACTTTGGCCGATATGCGCGCCTCGCAAACGGCCGACGGATTGGTGCCGGAAATTGCACCGGAGTTTGTGAAGTTTGAGTGGGGCGGCGACATGTTTCGCGACTCGCCGGAGTGGGGCAGCGCCAGCATTATCCTGCCTTGGTACGTGTACCAGTGGTACGGCGACCGCCAGGTGCTGGCCGAGAACTACGACATGATGCGGCGCTACGTGGCCTACCTCGGCACCAAGGCGCAGGGCCACATGCTCGCGCAGGGCCTGGGCGATTGGTACGACCTCGGCCCCAAGCCGCCGGGCGTTTCGCAGCTCACGCCGATGGGCGTAACCGGCACGGCCACTTATTATTATGACCTCACCATCTTGGCCCAGATTGCCCGCCTGTTGGGTAAAAACGATGAAGCTTCGGCCTACGAAAAGCTCGGCACGGAAGTAAAAACCGCCTTCAACGCGAAATTTTTCAACCCTCAAACCAAGCAGTACGCCACCGGCAGCCAGACGGCCAACGCCATGGCCGTGTACATGGGTCTGGTCGCGCCCGCCGACAAGGCGGCAGTGGTGGAAAACATCGTGCAGGACCTGCGCACCCGCGACAACGCCCTGACCGCCGGCGACATCGGCTACCGCTACCTGCTACGCGTGCTGGAAGACGCGGGCCGCTCCGACGTCATTTTTGCGATGAACAACCGCGCCGACGTGCCCGGCTACGGCTACCAGCTGGCCCACGGCGCCACGGCCCTCACCGAATCGTGGGCCGCACTGCCCACGGTGTCGAACAACCACCTCATGCTGGGGCATTTAACGGAGTGGTTTTATAGCGGCCTGGCAGGTATTCGGCCGGCTGACGGGTCGGTGGCTTTCAACAGAATCGACATCCGGCCCGAGCCGGTGGGCGACGTGACCAGCGCCAAAACCAGCCACCTGTCGCCCTACGGCCTCATTGCTACGGACTGGAAAAAATCCGCCAGCAGCTTCGAGCTCACGGTCACGATTCCGGCCAATACCACGGCCACCATTTACCTGCCGGCCCCCGCGTCGGCGCGCGTCACAGAAGGCGGACAGCCACTGGAGAAGCACCCGGAGCTAGAATCGCTGGGCTTTGCGGAGGGGCGCGCGCGCATCAGGGCCGGTTCGGGGACTTACCATTTTGAGGTTGGTTCAACCTTGTAATTGCATGAAAATTCAACTTGCTTCTCTCTTGCTGCTTAGCGGCCTTTGCCAACCGGCTTGGGCGCAAAAAGCGCTGCCCAAAGATGTTCCGGCCGCCACCATGCAGAAGGTGTACGAGGAGGTGAAAACGCCTTATAAGTACGGTCTGGTGCTCGTCACCGACGACAACAAGAAGAAGATGGACTGCCCCAGCGTGTTCCGCAAAAACGGGCAGTGGTGGATGACCTACATCATCTTCGACGGGCGCGGCTACGAAACCTGGCTGGCCCAGAGCAAGGACCTGCTACACTGGGAAACGAAGGGCAAAATCTTGGCTTTTACCGATAGTACCGACTGGGACACCAACCAGAAAGCCGGCTATGTGGCCCTGCAAGACCCCAAGTGGGGCGGCAGCTACGAGTGGCAGCCCTACCAGGGCAAGTACTGGCTATCGTACTTCGGCGGCAACTCACGGGGGTATGAAAAGGGCGTGCTTTCCATCAGCCTGGCCTCGACGGACAAGGACCCCACCACCCTGCCCACCTGGCAGCGCCTGGCCAAGCCCGTGCTGCGCCCCGACGACAAAGACGTGCGCTGGTGGGAGAACCACACCATCTACAAAAGCTCGGTGGTGTGGGACAAGAGCAAGCTCACCGGCCACCCCTTCGTGATGTACTACAACGCCAACGGCGACAGCCTCAACGCCAAGCGCGGGGCCGAGCGCATCGGCATGGCCGTGTCGGACGACATGACGCACTGGACACGGTACCTGCGCAACCCCGTGCTGAACCACCACACCGGCATCACCGGCGACGCCTACCTGCAGAAAATGGACAACAGCCTGTGGGTGATGTTCTATTTCGGCGCCTTTTACCCCGGCGTGAAGGGCGCCGTGAACCGCTTCGCCTGCTCCTACGACCTCACCCACTGGACCGACTGGACGGGCGCGAATTTGATTGAGCCATCCGAGCCCTACGACGAATTATTCGCCCACAAGTCCTTCGTGCTGAAATACAAAGGTGTGGTGTACCACTACTACTGCGCCGTGAACAAGCCCGACCAGCGCGGCATCGCCGTGGCCACTTCCAAGGATTTGGGCAAGAGTACGGTGGCGTTTATCGCGCCGCCGGTGAAGAAACCCAAAGCAAAGTAGCGCGGACTTTTACTCCGCGAGTAAACGATAACAACCTCGAACATTCGCGGACTAAAAGTCCGCGCTACATCCCACCCAATGCCTCGCCTGCTCCTTTCCCTGCTCCTGTTACTCAGCGCCCAAAGCATCTTTGGCGCGCAGCCGGGCACGCGGGTGGTGGCAGATTTCAACCAGGGCTGGAAATTCTACCTCGGCGACGAGGCCGGTGCGAAAGACGCCGCATTCAGCGACGCCTCCTGGCGCAAGCTCACGCTGCCGCACGACTGGAGCATTGAGGGCCAATTCGATGAGAAGAACCCCGCCAAGCCCGAGGGCGGCGGTCTGCCCACCGGCATCGGCTGGTACCGCAAGACGTTTACGCTGCCGAGCACGGCGGGACGCAACGTGTTTATCGAGTTCGATGGAGTGTACAAGCGCAGCGAGGTGTGGCTCAATGGCTACTCGCTCGGACAGCGGCCGAATGGCTACATCTCCTTCCGCTATGAACTGACGCGCTATTTGCAGCCGGCCGGCAAGCCCAATGTGCTGGCCGTGCGGGTCGATAACTCGGCCCAGCCGGATTCGCGCTGGTACACCGGCTCCGGCATTTACCGCAACGTGCGGCTGATGACTACCCACCAGGTGGCCGTGGACGAGTGGGGCACCTTCGTGACCACGCCCACCGTGAGCGCGCAGGCCGCCACCGTGGCCGTGCAAACCCAACTGCGCAACGCCACGGGCGCGCCCCGCATGGTAAGCCTGCAAACCGTGCTGCTGGACCAAAACGGCCGGGAGGTAGCGCGGCAGCTGACGCCGGGCGTGAAACTGGCGGGGGCTTCCACCACGGCCTCCCAAAAGCTCAGCCTCAAAAACCCGCAGCTTTGGTCGGTAGCGAAACCGTATCTGTACCGGGTGAAAACCACCATTCTGGCTGGAAAAATAACGGAGGACGAATACGAAACGTCGCTGGGCGTTCGCACCTGTGAGTTTACCCAAACCGGCTTCCTACTTAACGGCCAGCCGCTGCGCATTCAGGGCGTGTGCCAGCACCATGACTTGGGCGCGCTGGGTGCGGCCGTGAATGTGCGGGCTATGGACCGGCAGCTGGAAATCCTGAAGGCGATGGGCTGCAACGCCATTCGCACCGCCCACAACCCACCCGCGCCGGAGCTACTGGACTTGTGCGATAAAATGGGCTTTCTGGTGTTGGACGAGGCCTTCGACATGTGGCAGAAAAAGAAGAACGGCCAGGATTACCACCTCGATTTCAAGCAATGGCACCGGCGCGATTTGGAGGACCAGATTCGCCGCGACCGCAACCACCCGAGCGTGTTTCTGTGGAGCATCGGCAATGAAATCCGGGAGCAGTTCGACAGCACCGGCACCCGCCTCACCCGCGAGCTGACCGCTACCGTGAAGCGCCTCGACCCCACCCGGCCCGTTACCTCGGCCCTCACGGAGCAGGAGCCGGCCAAGAACTTCATCAGTCAGGCCGGCGTGCTCGACGTGCTGAGCTTCAACTATAAGCACGCCGAATATCCCAAGCTGCCCAGCAGCTTTCCCGGCCAGAAATTTCTGGCCACGGAAATCGCGGCGGCCTACGAAACGCGCGGCCACTACGACCTGCCCTCCGACAGCCTGCGCATCTGGCCAAAGGATGGCAAAACCAAGCTCACCTCCGGCAACCCCGATTTCACGGCCTCCAGCTACGACCACGCCGCGCCCTACTGGGGTGCCACGCACGAAGCCGCCTGGCGTGCCGTCAAAAACAGCCCATTTATCAGCGGGGTATTCGTGTGGAGCGGCTTCGACTACCTGGGCGAGCCCCTGCCTTACCCATGGCCGGCGCGCAGCTCCTACTTCGGCGTCATCGACCTGGCCGGCTTCCCCAAGGACGCTTACTATTTGTATCAAAGCGAATGGACCACCCAGCCCGTGCTGCACCTGCTGCCCCACTGGAATTGGAAGCCCGGCCAAACCGTGGACGTGTGGGCCTACTACAGCCAGGCCGACGAAGTGGAGCTATTCCTGAATGGCAAGTCGCTGGGCATTAAAAAGAAAAGCGCCGACGACCTGCACGTGATGTGGCGCGTGCCCTATGCCCCCGGCACCCTGCAAGCCATCTCGCGCAAAGCCGGCCAAACCGTGCTCACCAGCACCATCAAAACTGCCGGCCCGCCCGCCAAAATCGAGCTAAACGCTGACCGCAGCAAGCTGCGCGCCGATGCCAAAGACTTGGCCTTCATCACAGTGCGGGTGCTGGACAATGCCGGCAACTTAGTGCCTGACGCGGCTAATCTGGTGAAATTTTCGGTGAGTGGGCCGGGCTTTGTGGCGGGCGTAGACAATGGGTATCAGGCTAGCATGGAATCATTTAAAGCGCGGGAACGCAAGGCCTACAACGGGATGGCGCTGGCCATTATTCAGACGACGGATAAGGGCGGCCAAATCACGCTTCAAGCCACGTCCGAGGGCTTGGCACCAACTGCCCTGAAGCTTACCAGCAACTAATTCAGCCCTATGCTTTTTCCTCAAAACTTATCGGGCAAACGGGCACAGTGTAGAGACGCGACACTTCGCGTCTCGGCGTTGAACAGCCAAAACCGCCCAGCGCAAATAACATCAGCAACGCCGAGACGCGAAGTGTCGCGTCTCTACATTGTTCTGGTTGGCTTTTTCTTAGCCTTAAATGCCCACGCCCAGGAAGCCAGCGTGTACTTCTTTCCCGGCGTCTCCAACCCGCCCAAAATCTACGCTGGCCCCGTAGGCGATGCGTGGGAAATTCCGCAGATTACCGAACTTAACCGCGACAAGTCCCGCGCTACGGCTTATTCCTTTCCCACCGAGAAAGACGCTTTACTCGGCGACCGCACCAAAACGCCGCGTCTGCTCTCACTCAATGGCTTATGGGATTTCAACTTCGCGATAAAGCCGGCCGATGCGCCCAAGGACTTCTATAAAAGCCGGGTGCACGGCTGGAAGCAGCTGGCCGTGCCGTCGAACTGGGAAATGAACGGCTACGACCTGCCCATTTACAAGAGCGCCAAGTACCCATTTCGGCCGGTGAATCCGCCGTTTGTGCCGCAGGATTACAACGGCGTGGGCTCGTACCAGCGCACGTTTTCGGTGCCGGCCGGGTGGCAGAGCCAGAATATAACGCTGCATTTTGGGGGCGTCAGTTCGGCGTTTAAGGTGTGGGTGAACGGGAAGTTTCTGGGCTACGGCGAGGACAGCTGTTTGCCGTCGGAATTTAACGTGACGCCGTATCTGCAAAGCGGCGAAAACGTGGTGTCGGTGCAGGTAATGCGCTGGTCGGATGGCTCCTACCTCGAAGACCAGGACCACTGGCGGCTGAGCGGCATCTTCCGCGAGGTGCTGCTGCTGGCAGAGCCCAAGCTGCGCATCGCCGACTTTCACTGGCAGGCCAAGCTCGACAAGCAGTACCGGGACGCCGTGCTGAGCATCCGCCCGCGCCTCGAAAACCTGACCGGCAACAACGACATTTCCGGCTACCAAGTGCGGGCCCAGCTCTTCGACAAAACGGGCGCGGCCGTGCTGCCCCAGCCCTTGCAGCGCACAGCCGAGAGCATTATCAACGAGCCCTACCCCCGCCTCGACAACGCCAAGTTCGGCCTGCTCGAAACCACCGTGCGCAACCCGCTAAAGTGGAGCGACGAGGTCCCGAACCTCTACACGCTGGTGCTGACGCTGACCGACAAAACCGGCGCGGTGCTGGAAGCCAAGAGCTGCAAAGTGGGCTTCCGCAGCATCGAGTTTTCGAAAGACAACGGCAAACTGCTCATCAACGGCAAGCTGACCTACCTCTACGGCGTGAACCGCCACGACCACCACCCCACCAAGGGCATGGCCGTGAGCCGCGACGACATCCGACAGGACGTGCGCACGCTCAAGCAGTTCAATTTCAACTGCATCCGCACCAGCCACTACCCCAACGACCCGTATTTCTACGACCTCTGCGACGAGTACGGCATCCTCGTCATCGACGAAGCCAACCTCGAAACCCACGGCCTGGGCTCCAAACTCAGCAACGCCCCGGCCTGGACCACCGCCTACCAGGAGCGCAGCATGCGCATGGCCCTGCGCGACAAAAACCATCCCAGCATCATCTTCTGGAGCCTCGGCAACGAGAGTGGCCGCGGGCCCAACCACGCCGCAATGGCCGCCTGGCTGCACGATTTCGACATTACCCGGCCCATCCACTACGAGCCCGCCATGGGCGACCCGCACCTCGACGGCTACATCGACCCCAACGACCCGAACTACCCCAAAAACCACGCCTACCGCATCCAGGTGCCGCGCGACCAGGCCTACGTGGACATGGTGAGCCGCATGTACCCCGGCCTGTTTACGGCCGAGTTGCTGGCCAACCAGCAAAACGGCGACACCCGCCCCATTTTCTTCTGCGAATATGCCCACTCCATGGGCAACGCCACCGGTAACATGAAGGAATTCTGGGACATCTGGCGCAGCACCAAGCGCATCATCGGCGGCTGCATCTGGGAGTTTAAGGACCAGGGTTTGCTGAAAAAGGATTCGACCGGCACTGCGTTCTACGCCTACGGGGGCGACTTTCAGGAGAAGTATTACGACGACTTCACTATCAAGGGCATCGTGGCCTCGGATGGCCGGCCGCACGCCGCCATCTACGAGTGCAAGCGCGTGTACCAGCCCGCCGAATGCACGCTCACCGATGCCGGCCGGGGCTTGATTAAAGTAGAAAACCGCCACGCCAGCAAGTCGCTGGCCGACTACGCCGTGGCCTTGGTGGTGCGCGAAAATGGCCGCGTGATTTCGACCAAACCGCTGCCCCGCCTGCGGCTGGCGGCCGGACGCGACACGGTTATTTCGCTCAAGCCCTACCTGCCCAAAAGGAAGGCCGGCGCGGAGTATTTAGCCACTATTTCCTTCACGCTGCCCCAGGCCGCGGCTTGGGCTGACCAAGGCCACGAAGTGGCCAGCAACCAATTTGCCCTCACGGGCTTGGCCGAAGCGCCTAGGTCGGCTAAAACCTATCCGGCCGTGGCCATCCGCGATGAAGCGGCGGCTTATGTACTCAGCGGCAAGGACTTCCAGGTAACCATTGACAAGACAAGCGGCGCGCTCACCTCCTACCGGCAGGGCAACATTGAGCAACTGGCGGCCCCGCTCCTGCCTCACTTCACCCGCCCGCTCACCGACAACGACCGCCGCGGCTGGAAAGCCGACAAGAAGCTGAAAGAGTGGTTCACGGCTGCCCCCAAACTGCAAAGCCTCACGCTGGATAAGTCGCAGCCCAGCCGCCCCAGCCTCACGAGCACCTACTCGCTCATCGACGACAAAACCACGGTGCGCGTGACCTACACCCTGAACGGCGACGGCACGCTGCGCGTAGCTTACGACCTTACGCCCGCCGCCGGCCTGCCCAATATTCCGCGCGTGGGCATGCAAATGGGCATCCGCCACACCGACACGCAAATCAGCTACTACGGCCGCGGCCCGATGGAAAACTACATCGACCGACGCTACGGCTTCGATGCAGGCATCTACACCCAGCCACTCAGCGAGTTTGCCGATTCCTACGTGGTGCCGATGGAATACGCCAACCGCACCGACGTGCGCTGGATGCAGCTCGCCGACCAGCAAAATACCGGCCTGCTCGTGGTGGCCGACAGCCTGCTGAGCATGAGCGCCTGGCCCTACACCGAGCAAAACATCCAAACAGCCCGCCATACTATCAAGCTGAAAGACGCCGGCTTCATCACCCTCAACATCGACCTCGCCCAAATGGGCGTCGGCGGCAACACCAGCTGGGACGCCCAGGCCGCGCCCATCGACAAATACCAGCTGCCCGCGAAGCCCTATAGCTACAGCTTCTACCTGCTGCCCGTGAGCGGCAAGCAGGATGTGAGCAAGCTGGCGCAAAGCATCCGATTCGATAGCCAATTCAAACCAGAACGTCATGCAGAGCGCAGCGAAGCATCTCGCGTGCTGAAGTAACCTCCAACGTCGGCAACGAAGCGAGCGAGATGCTTCGCTGCGCTCTGCATGACGGCCTTAATTAAGAAACGTCCCCAATAATGCCCTCCGAACCCATCCACCTGAAAGGAATCACCTGGAATCACAGCCGGGGCTTCGTGCCCATGGCGGCCACGGCCCAGCGCTTCGCCGAGCTGCACCCGCACGTCGGCATTACGTGGGAGAAACGCTCCCTGCAACAGTTTGCCGACGAGTCGATTCAGCAGCTGGCCGAGCGGTTTGATTTGCTGGTGATTGACCACCCGTGGGCGGGTTTTGCCGCCCGCACCGGCTCCATTTTGCCCCTGGATGAATACCTGCCAGCCGAATTCCTGGCCGACCAGCAAGCCAATACCGTCGGCCACTCATTCGAGAGCTACCGCTTCAACGGCCACCAGTGGGCGCTGCCCATCGACGCGGCCACGCCCGTAGCCGCCAGCCGCCCCGACCTGCTGGCCCGGCACGGCCTGGCCCTCCCCGAAACCTTTGCCGACCTGCTGGCCCTGGCCGACCTCGGCCTGGTCGCCTTTTCGCTTATCCCCATCGACACGCTGATGAGCTTCTACATGTTCTGCTGCTCGCTGGGCGAAGACCCGTGTCAGCGCGAAGACGAAGTAGTAAGCGAAGACATTGGTATCCAGGCCCTCCAGCTATTCCACCAGCTAGCGAGCAAAGTAGAATCGGCCTGCTTCCACCGCAACCCCATCCAGACCTACGAGGCCATGACGCAGACCGATGCGCTGGCCTACTGCCCCTTCGCCTACGGCTACTCCAACTACGCCCGCCGCGGCTACGCCCGCAAGCTCCTGCACTTCCACGACATGGTGAGCCTGACGCCCGGCGGCCCGCGCCTGCGTAGCACCCTCGGCGGTACCGGTCTGGCCATCTCGGCCAAGTGCGCCGAAGTTGAAACCGCCGTGCGCTACGCTGAATTTGTCGCCTCGCCCGCCTGCCAGCAAACCCTGTACTTCGACAACGGTGGCCAACCCGGCCACCTCACCGCCTGGCAGGACGAGCACGTGAACAGTCAGTCCAGCAACTACTTCGCGGCCACGCTGCCCGCCTTACAACGGGCCTTCCTGCGCCCGCGCTACCACGGCCACATGTTCTTCCAGGACCACGCCGGTGAGCCCGTGCGCCAGTATCTGCTCAACGGCGGCGATGAGCGGGCGCTGCTGCGCGAGCTGAACGAGCTGTATGTAAAATCCAGAACGATGTAGCGTGGACTCTGCGAGTCCACGCTACATTCAATCCCTCCCTATGTCTCTTCCCCTATCCGGCCTTTTGGTTATCGAGTTCAGCCAGTTCCTGGCTGGACCTTCCGCGGGCTTGCGCCTGGCTGACCTGGGCGCGCGCGTCATTAAAATTGAGCGACCGGGCACGGGCGAAGCCGGCCGGCAGATTGCCATCAAAAACCTGTTTGTGGAAGGCAGCAGCCTGGTTTTCCACACCATCAACCGCAATAAGGAATCGTACGCGGCCGACCTGAAAAACCCCGCCGACCTGGCCTTGGTGAAGCAACTGCTGGCGCAGGCCGACGTGATGACCCATAACTTCCGACCGGGCATCATGGAAAAAATCGGCCTCGATTACGACGCCGTGCGCGCCCTCAACCCGCGCATCATCTACGGCGTGGTGACGGGCTACGGCCCCACCGGCCCCTGGGCCACCAAGCCGGGCCAGGATTTGCTGATTCAATCCATGTCGGGCCTCACATATCTATCGGGCACGCAGGACGACGGACCGACGCCCTTTGGCATCGCCGTGGCCGACATCATCTGCGGCTCGCACTTTGCGCAGGGCCTACTGGCCGCGCTGCTCAAACGTGGCAAAACCGGCCAGGGCGTACTGGTCGAAGTAAGCCTGTTGGAGTCGGTGCTCGACATGCAGTTTGAGCTGCTCACCACCCACCTGAACGACGGCGGCCAGCTGCCCCAGCGCGGCGCGGCCCGCGGCACCGCCCACGCCTACCTCAGCGCGCCCTACGGCATCTACCAAACCCAGGACGGCTACTTAGCCCTTGCCATGGGCAATCTGGATAAACTCGACGCCAAACTGAGCACGGGCATTCTGGCCGACTACCCCACCGCCAGCTCCTGGTTCGATGGCCGCGACGACATTACCGCGCGTCTTGCCGCAGCTTTGCGCCAACAACCCACCGCCGAGTGGCTGAAGCAGCTGGAGCCACTGGGCATCTGGTGTGCCGAGGTGCTGAACTACCAGCAAGCCACCAGCAGCCCCGGCTACGAGGTGCTGGGCATGCAGCAGCTTGTGAATTTGACGGATGGTCAGCAGTTGCCAACCACACGCTGCCCCATTCGGATTGATGGCGAGAAGCTGTACTCGACTAAAGCTGCACCGAAGCCAGGGCATGATACGGATGTTATTCGGGCAGAATTTGGGTTGGGCACGTCCACCGCGACAATCTTACAAGCCGGCGCCCCCTCTCTTTTGAATAGGGGGTCGGAGGGTGAGGTTGACGCAGGCGCCAACCCCCTGGCGGGCCTCCTAGTAGTCGATTTCAGCCAGTTCCTTTCCGGTCCTTCCGCCGCCTTGCGCCTGGCCGACCTCGGTGCCCGCGTCATCAAAATCGAGCGGCCCGAAACGGGCGACATCTGCCGGCACCTCTACACTTCGAACGTCATCATGAACGGCGAGTCGTCGGTGTTTCACGCCATCAACCGCAACAAGGAAAGCTTTGCCGTTGACCTCAAAAATGCCGCCGACCGCGAGCAGGTGTGGGAACTGGTGCGCCGCGCCGACGTGGTGATGCACAACTACCGCCCCGGCGTGATGGAGCGCCTGGGCTTCGACTATGCCCGCGTGAAAGCGCAGAACCCCAACGTGGTATACGGCGAGATATCCGGCTACGGTACCGAAGGCCCCTGGCGCGACAAGCCCGGCCAGGACCTGCTGCTGCAATCCGTGTCGGGCCTGACCTGGCTGAGCGGCAACGCCGACGCCGGCCCCGTGCCCATGGGTTTGTCCATCGTCGACATGCTGGCCGGCGCGCACCTGGCGCAGGGCCTGCTGGCCTGCCTGGTGCGCCGTGGCCGCACCGGCGCGGGCGGGCTGGTGCAGGTGAGCATGCTGGAATCGGCCTTCGATTTTCAGTTCGAAACCCTCACCACTTTCTTCAACGACGGCGGCGCGCTGCCCCAGCGCACCCGGCACAACAACGCCCACGCCTACCTCGGCGCGCCCTACGGCATCTACCAGACCAGCAACGGTTTCCTAGCCCTGGCCATGGGCTCGATTCCGAAGCTGGGCCAGCTATTGGGCTGCGCATCATTGCTGAATTACCCAGAACCCGCACAAGCCTTCACCCAGCGCGACGAGATAAAAGCCACGCTGGCCGAGCACCTGAAAACGAATACGACCGAAGCCTGGCTGGCCATCCTGGAGCCCGCCGACATCTGGTGCGCCAACGTGCTGACCTGGGATAAGCTGCTGGCGCACGAAGGCTTCGCGGCGCTGAATATGGTGCAGGAAGTGACGATGGCCGACGGCTACGCTTACCGCACCACGCGCTGCCCCATCCGCCTCGACGGCGAGCTGCTCACCTCATCCAAAGGCTCGCCGCAGCTGGGCCAGGACAACGCGGCCCTGCTGCGCGAAATAACTGACTTTCAATTCACTCGCCATGAGACCTGAGCTCCCCCCGTTTCGGATTGCCGTACGCCAGTTTGGCCCGTTCGAAAGCGCTATGGCGAAGCTGTGGGCCAGTTTTTGCCAGGAAACCGGCTGCGCACTGAACGTAGAAATGGTGCCCATGGATTTGCACCAGCTCTACGCCAGCCTGCTCACCGATAAGGGCCTGCAGAATGGCAACTGGGACGTGGCCCACATTAACACCGACTGGCTGCCCGAAGCCGCCAGCACCGGCGCGCTCGAAGACCTAACGCCCTACATCCGGCAAAATCCCCCAATGGGTTTCCCCACAGGTTGGAGTCCTTCGCTGCTCGGGATGCAACAGGTCGGCTATGCCGTGATGGGCTTGCCATTTCACGACGGGCCGGAGTGCCTCATCTACCGCAAAGACCTGTTTGAGAGCCCGCAAGAGCAAGCTCGTTTCCAGCAACTGCACGGCCGGCCGCTGCAAGTGCCCGAAACATGGGAAGATTTCCAGACCGTGGCGCGCTTCTTCCAGCGGCCGGCCGACAACCTGTTCGGCTTCGTCGCCGCCGGCTTCCCCGACGGCCACAACACGGTGTTCGATTTCTGCCTGCAGCTCTGGACGCACGGCGGCCAGCTGGTTGATGCGCAGGGCCACGTCCGCATCGACAGCGCGGCGGCAGCGGAGGGCCTCGCCTTCTACCGCCAGTTGCTGCGCGACCCGTCCGCCGGGCACCCGCAGACCATGCAGTACGAGTCGGTGGCGGCCGGGCAGGCGTTTGCGCGGGGCGAAGCGGCGATGATGGTGAACTGGTTCGGCTTCGCGGCCGTGTGCGACGTGGACGCGGCCTGCCCGGTGCGCGGCCGGGTCGACATTGGGCACATTCCGCACGGCGCCAGTGGGCAGTCGGCTTCGCTGAACGTGTACTGGCTCTACGCCATTGGGGCAGGCAGCCGCTACAAGACCGTCGCCTACGATTTTTTGCGCTTCGCCATTCACCCCGAAAACGATAGGCTCTTGACCCTGGAAGGCGGCATCGGCTGCCGCCTCTCCACCTGGCACGACGCCGAAATCAACGCCCTCGTGCCCTACTACCACAAGCTGGAAATGCTGCACCAGCAGGCCCAAAGCCTGCCGCCCAAGGCCAACTGGGCCCGCATTGCCGACATCATCGACGAGGTGGTGCGGCAGGCCATCAACACCGATGCGCCGGTGACGGAACTGCTTGCCGCCGGCCAACAGAAAATTAACGCGCTCGACCATGTTTAAGCTGGAAAACACCGAGATTCCCTACCTGCCTGTGCTCCCGCAGCGGCCGCTGCCCATCGTCATTATCGGCGCGGGCGGCATTGTGAACGACGCGCACTTGCCGGCCTACCGCAAGGCCGGTTTTGAGGTCGTCGGCATCACCAACCGCACCCGTGCCCGGGCCGAGAAGCTGGCCGCCGCGTGGGGCATTCCGCACGTGTACGACACGGTGGCCGAGGCTGTGGCCCACGCGCCCGCCGAGGCCGTGTACGACATCACCATCATGCCCGAGCAGTTTGTGGAAACCCTCAACCAGCTGCCCGACGGCGCCGGCGTGCTGATTCAGAAACCGATGGGCGACTACTTCTGGCAAAGCCAGGAAATTCTGGAAGTGTGCCGCCGCAAAAACCTGGTGGCCGCCATCAACTGCCAGCTGCGCTTTGCGCCCTACGTGGCCGCCGCCCGCGAGATGCTGCGCCAGGGCCTCATCGGCGAGCTGTACGACCTGGAAGTGCGCGTGACGCTGGAAACGCCCTGGGAGTTGTTCCCGCACGTGATGGTGCATCCGCGCCTCGAAATTCAGTACCACAGCATTCATTACATCGACCTGATTCGCAGCTTCCTGGGCGAGCCTAGCCGCGTAATGGCCAAGACCTTGCGCCACCCGGCCAAGGCGTTGTCGTCGTCGCGCTCCACCATTTTGTTTGATTACGGCGCCACCATGCACGCCGTCATCAACACCAACCACGACCACTCCTTCGGCCCCGAAAACCAGGAGAGCTTCATCAAGTGGGAAGGCACGAAAGGCGCTATTAAAGCCCGCATGGGCCTGCTGATGAATTACCCGCACGGCGTGCCCGACAAGTTCGAGTACTGCCTGATGAAGGAAGGGGAAGCGCCGGTTTGGCACACGGTAGCGCTGGAAGGCTCGTGGTTTCCGGATGCTTTCATGGGTACGATGGGCAGCCTGATGCGCTTCAAAAACGGCGAAACCGACATGCTGCCCACCAGCGTGGAAGACGTGATAAAAACCATGGCCGTGGTGGAAGCGGCTTATGCGTCGAGCGACGGCAAACAGTAGCTTGGACTCTGCGAGTCCGAGCGCGCGCGCAGCGAGCATCTGCGCCAGGTTCAATTATTCATTTGCGGACGCCGGATGCTCGCCAGGCTCGCGCTCGGACTCGCAGAGTCCAAGCTACACTTCTCATGTACTTCAAATCGACCTTTTTCGAAGACTACACCATCGGTGAAAAGCGTGTGACCTTAGGCCGCACCATCACCGAAACCGACTTCGTGGTGCACGCCGGGCACACCGGCGACTTCTTCCCCCACCACCTCGACGCGGAGTGGTGCAAAACCCAGCCCTTCGGCCAGCGCATCGCGCACGGCACCATGATTTTCAGCATCGGCATCGGCCTCACGGCTTCTGAAATCAACCCTGAAGCTTTCTCCAAAGGCTACGACCGGCTGCGCTTTATCAAGCCCGTTTTCATCGGCAATACCATCCATTCCGAAGTCACGATTTCGGCCAAGGAAGAAAGCAAAAAGCCCGGCTACGGCACCGTGACCGAGCACGTGGAAGTCATCAACGAGCACGGCGAAGTGGTGCTAGCCTGCGACCATTTGCTGGTGGTGAAATTACGCGCCTAATTCCCTGACTTAACTCTCTAAAATCCCACCCAATGGCCCTTGCTCCCGCTTCCATTCCGCCACCTATTGCCACGGGCGGCTCCGTCAGTGCCCGCACCTATCTGCTGCCTTTTAGCTTGGTGGTGGGCGTGTTCTTCCTGTGGGGCATGGCGCACAGCCTCGATTCCATTCTGATTCCGCACCTCCAGAAAGCCTGTCAGCTCAACAACCGGCAGTCCACCTTCGTGGATACGGCCGTGTTTCTGGCCTACTTTCTGATGGCTATTCCAGCCGGCATTCTGCTCAAGCGGCTGGGCTATAAGACGACGATTATCCTGGGCTTGCTGGCCTTCGCGGGCGGGGCCTTCCTGTTCGTACCCGCCGCCGATGCCCGCTCCTACGGCTTATTTCTGACCGCGCTATTTATCATCGGCTGCGGGCTGACTACCCTGGAAACCGCCGCCAACCCCTACGCCGCCGTGCTCGGCCCCCCCGAATCCTCGACGAGCCGACTGAACCTGGCGGCGTCGTTCAACGGGCTGGCGGTTTTTGTGGCCCCCATCATCGGCGCCAACCTGATTTTATCGGGCAAGGAATACACCAAGGCCCAGCTGGCCGCCATGCCCGATGCCATCCGCAGCACCTACCTCAACCACGAAGCCGCGGCCGTGAAGCTGCCTTACATTGTGCTGGGATGCGTGCTGGTGGCCGTGGCGGTGCTGTTCTTTTTCAGCAAGCTGCCCGAGGTGCGGGCTGCCGAGGCCGAGCCCTCGGAAGGCGGGGGCTTCTTCGCGGTTCTGAAACACCGGCACCTCACCTGGGCCGTGGTGGCGCAGTTTTTCTACGTAGGGGCGCAGGTGTGCGTCACGAGCTTCTTCATCCGGATGGCCAAGCAGGGGGCCGGCGTGGATGAGAAAACGGCCGGCTACTACCTGGCCGTGTACGGGTTGCTGTTTATGGTGGGGCGCTTCATTGGCACCGCCTTGCTGAAGTACATCGCCTCGCAGAAGCTGCTGTCGATTTATGCCGTTGTGGCCATGGCGCTGTGCGCGGTGGCCGTGTTCGGCGATGGGGCCTACGTCATCTACGCCCTGGGCGGCCTGGGCTTTTTCATGAGCATCATGTTCCCCACCATCTTCGCCTTGGGCATTGCCGGCCTCGGCGACGACACCAAGCCCGGCTCGTCGTGGCTGGTGATGTCCATCGTGGGCGGCGCCATCATGCCGCCGCTCATGGGCACCCTCATCGACCTGCGCGGCGACAACATCCAGATTGGCTACCTTATTCCAATGGTGTGCTACCTGGTGATTCTGCTGTTCGGGATGTACGGCTACCGGGTGAAGGGGCGGCTGGTGTAGCAAACTTCAACTGCCTAAATCGGGCCGTCATGCTGAGCTAAGCGCAGCGCAGTCGAAGCATCTCTACTGCTTCGTTGCAGGCGTTGATAATGACTTACTCAGTAGAGATGCTTCGACTGCGCTGCGCTTAGCTCAGCATGACGGTCAAAATATTCAAGCTCAATAACCACCTCATGGCTTTACGCTTGCTCCCCAAGGCTCTCCTGCTGCTCGCGCTGCCGACGCTCGGCCTGCTGCCGGCCCCGGTGTGCGCCCAGCAAGCTGCCGACTTAGAAGCCGCATTCAAAAAACCGCCCGAAGCTGCTAAGCCGTGGGTATTCTGGTACTGGATGAATGGGGCGGTGACCCCGGCCGGCATTACCGCCGACCTGGAAGCCATGAAAGAAGCCGGCATCGGCGGGGCGTACCTGATGCCGATAAAGGACGTGGAGAACCCGCCGGCCATTTCGCCGCCGGCCCGGCAATTGTCGCCGCAATGGTGGGCCATGGTGAAGCATTCCATGCAGGAGGCCGACCGGCTGGGCCTGAAGCTGGCCATGCACGTCAGCGACGGGTTTGCGCTGGCGGGCGGGCCGTGGGTAACACCGGAGTTGTCGATGCAGCACGTGGTATCGGCCCAGACGCAGGTGACGGGCGGCAAAAAACTGAGCCTGGCGCTGCCCCAGCCGCCCCGGGTGCAGGGCTACTACCGCGACATTGCCGTGTACGCCTACCCCACGCCCACCGGCAGCACCGTGTCTACCGTCACCCAAAAGCCACACATAACCAGCAGCCTGTCCGGCGAAAACCTGGAACTGCTGGCCACGCCCGGCAACAAAAAAGGCTTCAAAACCAGCGAACCAGGCTGGATTCAATACGCGTTCGACCAGCCGTTTACCTGCCGCAGCATCCGCATCCGCTCCAACGGCTATAACTACCAGGCCAACCGCCTGCTGGTATCCGTGAGCGACGACGGCCGCAGCTTCCGGCCCCTCACGCGCCTGCGGCCGCCGCGCAGCGGCTGGCAGGACAGCAGCGCCGTGACCCACGCGCTGCCCGCCGCCACGGCCCGGTTTTTCCGCTTCGCCTACGACCCCGCTGGCTCCGAGCCGGGCGCAGAAGACCTCGACGCGGCCAAGTGGAAACAGTTGCTGAAAGTGTCGGAAATCCAGCTTTCCGGCGCGGCGCGCATTCACCAGTTCGAGGGCAAAAACGGCGACGTGTGGCGCGTAAGCCAGCGCACCACGCCCGCCCAACTGCCCGACGCGCAATGCGTGCCGCTAGGCAAAGTCCTCAACCTCATCGACAAGCTCGACGCTACCGGCCGCCTGACCTGGACCGCGCCGCCCGGCCGCTGGACCATCCTGCGCATGGGCCACACGAGCACCGGCCAAATCAATACCACCGGCGGCGGCGGGCGCGGGCTGGAGTGCGACAAGTTTAATCCTGCCGCCGTCAGCCTGCAGTTTGACAAGTGGTTTGGCGAGGCCGTGCGGCAGGGCGGGCCGGAGCTGGCGGCGCGGGTGCTCAAGGTGTTCCACGTCGATAGCTGGGAGTGCGGCTCGCAGAACTGGTCGGCCAATTTTCCGGCCGAATTTCAGCAGCGGCGGGGCTACGACCTGCTGCCCTGGCTGCCCGTGATGGCGGGTGTGCCGCTGGGCAGCGCCGACCAGTCGGAGCGGGTGCTGGCCGATGTACGACAGACCATTGCGGAGCTGGTAAATGACAAGTTCTACGTGACACTGCGCGACCTGGCCCACGCCAAAGGCTGCACGTTTTCGGCCGAGGCCATCGCGCCCACCATGGTGAGCGACGGCCTGCTACACTACCAGCACGCCGACGTGCCGATGGGCGAGTTCTGGCTGCGCAGCCCCACCCACGACAAGCCCAACGATATGCTCGACGCCGTTTCGGGCGCGCACATCTACGGCAAAAACATCGTGCAGGCCGAGGCCTTCACCGAGCTAAAGCTGGCCTGGGACGAGCACCCCGGCATGCTCAAAGCGTTGCAGGACCGCAACTACGCGCTGGGCGTCAACCGCCTGGTGTACCACGTGTTCGTGCACAACCCCTGGCTCGACCGCAAGCCCGGCATGACGCTGAGCGGCATCGGCCTGTTCTTTCAGCGCGACCAAACCTGGTGGAAGCCCGGCCGCGCCTGGGTCGACTACGCCCGCCGCTGCCAGGCCCTGCTGCAGCTGGGCCGCCCGGTGGTGGACGTGGCCGTGTTCACCGGCGAGGGAACTCCGCGCCGCGCCGTCCTGCCCAACCATTTGGTGGATGACCTGCCTGGCATTTTCGGCCCGCAGGCGGTAGCCGCCGAGCACCAGCGCCTCGCCAACGCGGGCCTGCCCATGCGCGAGCAGCCCGAAAAAGTCTCCGCCTCGGCCAATATGGAAACCGCCGAAATGCTGGTCGACCCGCTGCACGGCTACGCATACGATTCCTTCAACAAAGACGCGCTGCTCAGGCTAGCGAAGGTGGAAAATGGCCGCATTGTGCTGCCCGGCGGCGCCAGCTACGGCCTGCTGGTGGTGCCGGGGCCGTTGAAAATGAGTCCGGACAGCACCAGCATGTCGCCGGAGGTAGCCGAGAAGCTGGGGAAATTGGCCAACGATGGTGCCACTATTATAATTGACAGGAAGCCAAACCGCTCTCCTTCACTTGGAGGCTACCCATTCGCAGATAGGCCGGTGCAAAAAATGACGACAGAATTGTCTGATACAACAATTCTTCGAGACCATATGCTGCGCTTTTATCTTGGTCCTTATCGTGGCACTTCTTTTGAGCCCTTGGGCTTGGCACCGGATATTTTAGCAACCAACTCTGCCAACGGCCAGCGGGCCCGCAACATCGCATGGACGCACCGCACTGCGCCGGAGTTCGACATCTACTTTATTTCCAATCAACTCGACTCGGCCCGCACCATCAACCTGAGCATGCGTGTGGCCGGGCGGCAGCCGGAATTGTGGGATGCCGTGACCGGCGAAACCCGCGCGGCTACTGATTGGAAAATCAAAAACGGCCGCACCATGCTACCGCTACGACTCGACCGCAACGGCTCCATATTCGTGGTGCTCCGCGAATCGACAACGAAACAAAGTGCGCAGGACGGTTTCAACTGGCAGGAAACGCAGTCGGCGCAAACCCTCGCCGGCCAATGGCAAGTTCGTTTCGACCCGAAAATGGGCGGGCCGGCGCAGCCAGTGGCATTCGCCCAACTCACCGATTGGAGCAAGCACCCGGACGCTGCCATCAGCCATTATTCAGGCACCGCTACTTACATCCAAAGCTTCCGCTGGCAGCCGCCTAAGCACCTGAAGAAACAGAAAGGGCAACTCGCCGGCGCGCCTTCGCCCCAGGTTTATCTGGACCTCGGCACGGTCGCCAATCTGGCCGAAGTGCGGGTGAACGGCCAGTCCTGCGGCATCGCCTGGACGCCCCCCTACCGCCTCGACATCACCCAAGCGCTGAGGAAAGGCGACAATCAGCTCGAAATCAGCGTCACCAATACCTGGGCCAACCGCCTCATCGGCGACCAGGCCCTGCCCGCCGACCAGCGCCAAACCTGGACGCCCGCGCCCGCGCCGGCCGCGGGCAAGCCGCTGCTGCCAGCCGGGCTGCTCGGGCCGGTGCGCGTCGGCACCGGCAGCATCTCCACCTTTCCCATCCAAAACTGATGAACGATTATGCAGGTATTTCTTAAAAAACTTGGCCTTGGGGTGTTGGCGGTGGCTTTGGCCGGCCCGGTTTTCGCCCAGCAAAAGGCCCTCGTCAACACCTCCGCCAGCACCCACGCCAAGCTGAGCAGCGTGGATATGGGCAGCGTGACATGGACCACCGGCTTCTGGGCCGAGCGGTTCGACGTGTGCCAGAAGTCGATGATTCCGACCATGTGGGCGCTCTACCACTCCGACCGGAACCACGCCTACAAGAACTTTGAGATTGCCGCCGGCCAAGCCCAGGGCGAACACAAGGGCCCACCCTTCCACGATGGCGACTTTTTCAAGTTGGTGGAAGCGCTGTCGGCATCCTACGCCGTGACCCACGACCCCAAGCTGGATAAGCAGCTCGATGAGGCCATTGCGCTGATTGTGAAAGTGCAGCGGCCCGACGGCTACCTGAGCACCCAGAGCACCATCGCAGAGCTGAACAATCCGGGCCAGAAGGCGGCCTTCAAGAACCGGCTGAATTTTGAGACTTATAACCTCGGCCATTTGATGACGGCCGGCTGCGTGCACTACCGCGCCACGGGCAAAACCACGCTGCTCGACGCGGCGAAGAAAGCCACTGATTACCTGTACAATTTTTACAAAACGGCCTCGCCCGAGCTGGCGCGCAACGCCATTTGCCCGGCGCACTACATGGGCGTGGTGGAAATGTACCGCACCACCCACGACCCGCGCTACCTGGAGTTGGCCGAGAGCCTCATCAACATCCGCGGGCTGGCGGCCGACATCGGCACCGACGACAACCAGGACCGCCTGCCGTTCCGCCAGATGCAGAAGGCCGGCGGCCACGCCGTGCGGGCCAACTACCTCTTCGCGGGGGCGGCCGACGTGTACGCCGAAACCGGCGACAAAACCCTGCTCACGACCCTCAACCGCATGTGGGACGACGTGACCCAGCACAAGATGTACGTGACCGGGGCCTGCGGGGCGCTCTACGACGGCGTATCGCCCGACGGCACAGCCTACAAGCCCGATACGGTGCAGAAAATCCACCAGGCTTACGGGCGCGACTACCAGCTGCCCAACCTCACGGCCCACGGCGAAACCTGCGCCAACATCGGCAACGTGCTCTGGAACTGGCGGATGCTGCAAATAACCGGCGACGCCAAGTACGCCGACGTGATGGAAACGGCGCTCTACAACAGTGTGCTGTCCGGCATCAGCCTCGATGGGCAGCGCTTCCTCTATACCAATCCGCTGGCGTACTCCGCCGATTTGCCGTTTTCGCAACGCTGGTCGAAAGAGCGGGTCGACTACATCAGCCTCTCCAACTGCTGCCCGCCCAACGTGGTGCGCACCATCGCGGAGGTGAACAACTACCTGTACAACGTGTCGGACAAAGGTCTGTGGCTGAACCTCTACGGCGGCAATAACCTGAACACGAAGCTCAAAGACGGCTCGTCCCTCAAGCTGACCCAGGAAACGAATTACCCCTGGGATGGCAGCGTAAAAGTGACCCTGCAAACCGCCCCGAAGAAGCCGTTCTCCATGTTTTTCCGGGTTCCCGGCTGGAGCGAGGACGCCACGCTGCTCGTGAACGGCCAGCCCGTGGCCACAACCCTCACGCCCGGCAAATACGCCGAAATCAACCGCCGCTGGAAGGCCGGCGACAAGGTGGAGCTGCAGCTCCCAATGCCCGCGCAACTGCTGGAAGCCAACGCCCTGGTCGAGGAAACCCGCAACCAAGTGGCCGTGCGGCGTGGCCCCGTGGTGTACTGCCTCGAAGCCCGTGACCTGCCCGCCGGCAAGCCCCTCAGCGGCCTGATTGTGAATGCCAATACCGTGTTAACGCCCCGCCACACCACCATCGCCGGTTCCGACGTGGTGTGGCTGGAAGGCCAGACTGCCTTCGCCGACAACTCGGCCTGGAAGGGCCAACTCTACCATCCCCTTTCCCGGGAAAAGCCGGCCACCGTGCCGTTTAAGCTGATTCCGTACTACGCCTGGGGCAACCGGGGCCGCAACGACATGGAGGTGTGGCTGCCGGTGAGTCGGTAAAAGAGCGATGTAGAGACGCGACCCTTCGCGTCTCGGCGTTCGCGCCCCCGCACCGATTCCGCCCAGCGCCGAGACGCGAAGGGTCGCGTCTGTACAATTTACAATCCGCTAACTCGAAGCATGAAAACCAAGCCTCTTTTTCTCTTCTGTCTCACGCTGTTTCTCCCGCTGCTGAGCCACGCCCAGCTACGCCTGGCCTCGCTCTTCACCGACAACATGGTGATGCAGCAGCAAGCCGAGTGCGCCGTGTGGGGCTGGGCCAAAGCCGGCAGCAGCATCACCGTCAGCCCGAGCTGGGGCAAGCAGCAATACATTGCCCAAACCGATGCGGCCGGCAAATGGCGGCTGAAAGTGAAAACGCCCACCGCCAGCAGCACGCCTTATGAGCTGACCATCAGCGGCGACGGGCCGGTCACGAAGCTGAAGAACGTGTTGGTGGGCGAAGTCTGGCTTTGCGGTGGTCAGTCGAACATGGAGATGCCGATGAAGGGCTTCAAAGGCCAGCCGGTGCTGGGCTCCAATGAGGCCATTCTGCACTCGCGCAACGACCAACTACGCCTCTACACCGTGCCCCGCTCGTCCGTCACGGAGCCGCAGGACAACAGCAAGCCCTCGCCCTGGCGCGTGGCCGAGCCCGAGGCGGTAAGCAATTTCAGCGCGACGGCCTACTACTTCGGGCGCCTGCTACAGGAGCAGCTGCGCGTGCCCGTGGGCCTGCTGCATTGCAGCTACAGCGGCTCCTTCATCGAAGCCTGGATGGACGCCGAGAACCTGCGGCAGTTTGCCGGCGTGAAGATTCCGGCCAAGGGCGACACCATCAAGCTGGTGAGCCGCACGGCCACCACTTTGTACAACGGCATGCTGCACCCCATTGAAAGCTATGGCATTAAGGGCGCCATTTGGTACCAGGGCGAGTCGAACTACGACCGGCCCGATGAGTACGAGAAGCTTTTTGCGGCCATGGTGAAACAGTGGCGCACGAAGTGGGGCATGGGCGATTTCCCCTTCTACTACGCCCAGATTGCGCCCTTTGACTACACCCGCACCTCCAGGAACAAGGGCGGCAAATACAACTCGGCATTCATCCGCGACGCCCAGCGCAAACTGCAGGACCAGGTGCCCAACACCGCCATGGCCGTGCTGCTCGACGTGGGCGAGGAAACCAGCATTCATCCCATGCGCAAGGAACCCGGCGGTACCCGCCTGGCCCTGCTGGCCCTGGCCCAGACTTACGGCCAGAAAGGCTTCGGCGCGCTTAGCCCGAGTTATGAGTCGCTGACGGTGAAAGACAACACGGCTACGGTGCGCTTCAAGAACTCGCCCATGGGCATGACCAGCTTCGGGCAGGAGCTGACAGGCTTTGAAATCGCCGGGGCCGACCAGAAATGGTACCCGGCCACGGCTAAAATTTCAGGCAGCGTCATCAACGTTTCTGCCGAGGCGGTGAAGGCGCCGGTGGCAGTGCGCTACGCGTTTCAGGACTTTACGCGCGCCACGCTGTTCAGTAATGAGGGGCTGCCTGTGTCGTCGTTTCGCACGGATGATTGGACGCAATGAGCAGGCCCGCACTCTTTATGTTCTGGTTAGGCTTACTTGCCATCTTCACGGCCAAGGCCCAAAAACCCGCGACACAAAGTGCCGAGCTAGCGGCCTGCAATATCACCTGGACATCCCAAAGCAAAAATGCCGGCGAATCCATGCCCTGCGGCGGCGGCGACATTGGCCTGAACGTGTGGGCCGAAAATGGCGACGTGCTGTTCTACATCGCCCGTAGCGGCACGTTCGATGAGAACAATTCGCTGCTCAAACTGGGCCGGGTGCGCCTGCATCTCACGCCCAACCCGTTCGACCAAGGCAGTTTCATACAGGAATTGGCCCTGCAAACCAGCGACGTGACGCTCACCGGCAAAGTGGGCCAAACCACGGCCCGGGTGCATGTGTGGGTCGAGGTGCATAGGCCCGTTGTGCACGTCGAAATCAGCAGCAATGCCCGGCTGAGTGCCGAGGCCAGCTACGAAAGCTGGCGCTTTGCCGACCGCACGTTGAAGGGCAAGGAAAACAACCAGAATTCCTACAAATGGGCGCCGCAAGGCGTCGTCAGAACCCGGCACGACAGCATCGGGGTCCGCAAGCAGGGCATCGAGTTCTTCCACCAGAACCGGGCCCAAACGGTGTTCGACGTGGCCATGCAGCAACAGGGACTGGCCGGGGTGAAAGACCAGCTTTACAACCCACTCCACCAGCTGGTTTTTGGTGGCGCGATGCAGGGTTCGAATATGCGCCCGGCCGGCACCACCGCTGGCCAGTACCTCAACACCCCCTACCACGGATGGAAGCTGCGGAGCCAGGCCCCGGCCCGCACGCATTCTCTGGTGGTGGCGCTGCACACGGCCACCACGCCCACCGTGCCGCAGTGGCAGCAGGAACTGGGGCAGACGCTCGCCGCTGCCCGGCAAAACCCCAAGGCTGCCCGCCAGCGCACCTTGGCCTGGTGGCGCGACTACTGGCAGCGCAGCTTCATCTACATTCAGCCGGATAGGGCTTTGGGGAGTACCCCGGAATGGCAGGCGGGCCGCAATTACCAGCTTATGCGGTATATGCTGGGCTGTAACGCCTTCGGCCAATGGCCTACCAAGTTCAACGGCGGCCTCTTCACCTACGACCCGGTGCTGACGGATTCCACGCTAAAGTTCACGCCTGATTTCCGCAACTGGGGCGGCGGCACCCACACCGCCCAAAACCAGCGCCTCGTGTACTGGCCCATGCTGAAAAACGGCGATTTCGACCTGCTGAAACCGCAGTTCGATTTCTACCTCCGGCTCCTGAAAAACGCCGAATTGCGCAGCCAGACCTACTGGCAGCACCCCGGCGCTTGCTTCACCGAGCAGCTCGAGAACTTTGGCCTCCCCAATCCGGCCGAATACAACTGGAAACGCCCCGCTAGCTTCGACAAAGGACTGGAATACAACGCCTGGCTCGAATACGAGTGGGATACCGTGCTGGAATTTTGCCTGATGATGCTCGAAACCGAGCGCTACGCCGGCCAAGACGTAGCGGCGTACCTGCCCTTCATCGAAAGCTGCCTTACCTTTTTCGACGAGCACTACCAGTACCTGGCCCGCCAGCGCGGCGCCAAGGCGCTTGACGGTGCGGGCCATCTGGTGCTCTACCCCGGCTCGGGGGCCGAAACCTACAAGATGACCTACAATTCCACGGCCACCATCACGGGCCTGCGCACGGTGCTCGCGCGCCTGCTGGCCCTGCCGCCACCATATGGCACTACTGCCCAGCGCCAGCAATGGACCGCCATACTGGGCCGCATTCCGGCCATAAGCTTCCGCGAAAGCCAGGGCCGCCCCACCATTGCCCCCGCCAAATCCTGGGAGCGCCTCAACAACACCGAAAGCCCGCAGCTCTACCCGGTGTTTCCTTGGGGAGTTTACGGCGTAGGCAAAGCCGGCCTCGACACGGCCCGCAATACCTATCTGTACGATGCGGACGTGCAGAAATTCCGCAGCCACGTGGGCTGGAAGCAGCACAACATCTTCGCCGCCCGCCTCGGCCTCACCGCCGAAGCCGCCGAACTCACCGTAAAGAAGCTGCAGGATTCCGGCCGCCGCTTCCCCGCCTTCTGGGGGCCGGGCTACGACTGGGCACCCGACCACAACTGGGGCGGCTCGGGCATGATTGGCTTGCAGGAAATGCTGCTGCAAACGGATGGGCGCAAAATCATTCTACTCCCCGCCTGGCCCCGGAACTGGGACGTGCATTTCAAGCTGCACGCGCCGTATCAGACGACCGTAGAAGCCGTGGTGAAGGATGGGAAGATACAGGAGCTGAAGGTGTGGCCCGAGTCGCGCCGAGCCGATGTGGTAGTGATGTAGCGTGGACTCTGCGAGTCCGCGAAAGAGCAACGCGAGTATTAACGTGAGAACGACTCAGACGCCAGCGACTCGCTGCGCTCGTTCGCGGACTCGCAGAGTCCACGCTACTTGCTAATGCCCGTTGAACACTACATACAAGCCCACCATCACCACGGCCAGCGCCGCCCAGAGCAGCCGCACGCGCCGCGTGGGCCGGGCCAGCACGCCGTAGTCCACGGCCTGCCGGCGCGCCTGGCCCGCTGGGTCCGTCAGTGAAAGCAGTACTGCGGCGATAAACAGCACGGCGAAAATGAGAAACGACAGTATCAGGTAGTGCGGCCAGAAGCTGTATTTCGCCGAAGGCAGCACCCACAAATACACCACGCCCACGCCCAGGCTGAAGGCCGAGCCCACCGATAAAATTCCGTTCACCGCCCGCTGCGTGGTACGCCGCCAGAACACCGACAGCAGGAACACCACCGCCAATGGCGGCGCGATGAAGCCCAGCACCGCCTGGAAAATATCGAACAGATTCAGCCCTTTCACGCTGTCGATGGCCAGCGCTACCAGCACCGCAAAGCCGCAGCCGACGAGGATGGTGAACCGGCCCACGGCCTTGATTTGCCGGCTGCTGGCCTGGGGGTTGATGTTGCGGGCGTACACGTCCATCGTAAAAACCGTGCTCAGCGAATTGAGCGAGGAACTGATGGTGCCCACCAGCACGGCAATGAGCACCACGATAACCAGGCCCTTCATGCCCGCCGGAAACAGACTGGTCACCATCGTCATGTAGGCTTCGCTGGGGTCTTTGAGGTGCGGGAACAGGATGAAGCACAGGATGCCGGTGCCGATGAATAGCGGCAGCGACAGGATTTTGAGCCAGCCGATGAAGTTGACGCCCAGCTGGCCCTGCTCCAGGTTGCGGGCGCCCAGCACCGACTGCACCATGGCCTGGTCGGTGCAGAAGAACGCCACCGCCGACACCGGGTAGCCCAGCAGAATGGCATACCACGGGTATTTGGGGTCGGAAGCCGGGTGCAGCAGGTTCCAGTAGTGGCCGGGCACGCCGTGGTACACCTTACTCAGCCCCCCCACTTTCAGCACGCCGATGACAGTGAGCGTGAGCGACACGGCAATGAGCAGAATCATCTGGAAAACGTTGACTTTGGCAATGGCCTTGAGCCCGCCCACGAAGGCGAAAAACCCCGCGAACAGCACCAGCACAATCACCGACTGCCACATCGGAATCCCCAGAATCTGGCGCACCAGGAAGCCGCCCGCAAACAAGCCCAGCGACAGCCACGAAATCAGGATTTTAATCAGCGCGTACCAGGCCAGAATGTTCTGAGTGGAGTCGCCGTACTGCCGCCCCATGAAGCCCGGCATGGTGCTCACATTGGCCGCCAAATAGCGCGGCGCAAACACCACCGCCAGCAGAAACAGAAACACAAACGCGTACCACTCAAAATTCACCGCCACAATGCCCGTGCTGTAGCCAATCGAGGCAAAGGCCAGCAGCATCGACGGCCCCACATTCGTGCCCCACATATTGAACCCGATGCTGGCCCAGCCCAACGACTTATTGGCCAGAAAGATGGATTCGTCGGGTTTTTCGCGCTGCGAAGCGCTGGCCCGAAAGCCAATAACCACGAGGATGACGACGTAGGCCACGACGATGGCGTAGTCCCAGGCCGTGAGGTGGCCGAGTAAGTTATTACCCATGCAGGAGGGTGGTTTTGGGTGGGATTTGTAGGAGAATTTCGAATCTTCAGAACGTCATGCTGAGCGCAGCCGAAGCATCTCTACCGCGCAAGTCATCTGATTACTATTGCAGTAGAGGTGCTTCGACTGCGCTCAGCATGACGGCCTTAATTCCTTTGGATTAGAGCGACACACCGTGCTCGGCCAGAAGGTCGCGCACCTTCACCGGCTGGCCGGTGCTCAGCGAGCGGTCCATCGCCTGCAAAAGCGCCACCGTGCCGATGCCTTCCTTCAAGTCCGGATAAGCCGTAAAATCCTGTTCGATGGAATCGGCGAAATACTCCAGGTAGTTCTGGTATTCGCCGGCGTGGTGGCTCTTGCCTTCGAAGCGGAAATAGTGCTTCAGCTTGTGCTCCCAGGTGATGAGGCGTTCCTCGCCGGTGCGGTCCGTAATGGCGTAGCGCAGGTCCATGTAGTCGCCCTGGCTGGCGCCCTCGGTGCCGCGCAGAATGCAGCTCATCTCCGAGTCGCGCGTCACGGGCTGCACGGGGCCGGTGTAGCAGCCGCTCACGCGGGCCACGCGGCCGTCGGTGCTTTTGAAGATGAAGTGCATGGTATCCTGATGCTTGAGGCCGCCCTTGGCGCCGTTGCTGCTCAGCATGCCGTAGCCCATCACCTCCTCAATGTTGGGCAGGTACCAGCGAATGAAATCCACCGGGTGGCTGAGGCCGCCGTAGAGCCATTTGAAGGCGTTTTCCAAGGACCAGCCTTTTTCCAGAAACCAGCGGTGGTCGGCGTGATAGTAGGCTTCGATGGTGATAAGCTCGCCGATGAGGCCGGCTTCGTAGTCGGCGCGCTGGCGCTTCATGGGCTCAAAAAACCGCGAGCTTTGGCCTACGAACAACTTTTTGCCCGAAGTCCGGCTTAGCTCCAGCAGCTCGTTGGCTTTGGCCAGGTCGTCAATAAACGGCTTGGTGCAGACGACGTGCTTGCCGGCCCGCAGTGCCTGGGCTACGTGCTGGGCGTGCAGGTGGTCGGGCGTGTAGATGGCCACAGCGTCGATTTCCGGGTCATCAAGCAGGTCCTGGTACTGGGTGGTATAGTGGGGGAAGTTGAATTCCTCGGCGCGATGGCGGCACAGGTCTTCGTTGCGGTCGCAGATGGTTTTGAGCGTCCATTTCGGGCTGTTCAGGGCGGCCGACATGGTGCTCCGGCCTTCGCCGAGGCCCAGGATTCCGAGAGTAAGCATTGGGGGTTAATTAGGAGTCTTGAATTACTACCTGTCCTGCTGAGCGCAGCCGAAGCATCTCTACCGCTTCGTTGCAGCCAATTGAATTGCTGCTGCGATAGGGATGCTTCGACAAGCTCAGCAGGACGTTTTTTTTGAATAAGCCTATCTTTTGACTGACACTTGTTGCTTCGTCAACACCGGCTTCAGAAACACCCAGACTTCGCCCGGCTTGGTACCAGGCAGGCCTGTCTGGTACTGCTTCATCAGCGCGTTCCAGTCGTCCACGCGTGGGTTATTCAGCGACGTTTTCGGGTTCAGCTCATCCAGACTGGCACCGTGCGGAATGCTGATAACCAGCATCAGCTGCCGGCCCTGCCGAAACACCAGCAGCTGCTGAAAGCTGGCGTTGCAGAAGCCCTGCGCCACTTCCGGCCACTTTTGAAACTGCGTGGCGTGGTGGTTCAGGTACTCCTGCTGCTGCTTCGGGTCTTTGACTAAGTTGGCCGTCAGGATGATGTTGTCCCACTGGTTGGCGGTGGTTTTATCGGCGCAGTAATGGCGGTCGAATTTGTAGAACGGCGCGGGATAATACTTCACCTCATCACCTGCGTAAACGGCAGCCAGATTCTTTTGAAAGGCTTGGATGTTCGCCGCTTTACCATAGGCGATAAGGTGGTTTTGCCAGCGGTACACAGCCGTAGTCGGCACCTGGTATTTGCGGCACAGTTTCAGCAAGCTTTCAGTTGCAACTGGCGCTTTGCCGGGGCCAATAACTTCCACTACGGCCATCTTTTCGCCGGCTTGCGCGTGGGATAGCAATGGCAGTAACCACAAAAGCAGGCTGAGCAGGCGACGGTTCCCGCAGAGGAACGCAGAGGTTTTTAGCGCCTTCCTTCGGTTCGCGGAGGTACGCAGTGGTCGTTCCATCACAAGGCCTGATAAGTCACCACGTACTCGCTCCCTTTTTCCAGCTGCAGCTCATACTGCCCGCCGCCTTTTGCTACGATTTTGCCGCTTTTGCTGCTGGGTTTCGACTTGCTTTTGAAACGCAGTGTGCCGGTGCCACTCGCGCCGCGCACCTTGATTTGCCTGGCATCGCACCGCACCGTGATGTCGCCCTGCGGCGTGGGCACGGTGCCCTCCATCCACTGCAGGCCGCCGAGATTGGGCACGATTTCGTAGGTAGCGTAGCCGGGCGTGAGGGGTTTCACGCCGAGGTAGTACTTGCCAAGCAGATAAATCGGGCTGGCGCCCCAGGCGTGGCACAGGCTCTTGCCGAAGGGCCGGCCGTACATGGCCAGGTGCTCGGTGCCCTTTTTGGTGGGGTCGTATTCTTCCCAAAACGAGGTGGCGCCGAGGTCCAGCATGCCGCCCCAATACGACTTCATTTCCTTGAGCACGTAGGGCTGCTCGCCCATCGCGCACAGGGCTTCCAGTTCGTAGAAGCGCATGTAGGGCGTCGTGATTTTGGGTACTTGCGGGTTCAGCAGCACCGATTTTTTCACCTGCTGTTCCTGCTCGGGGCTGAGGTAGTCGAAGAAGATAGCAAACATGTTGGCGTAGCGCGTCACGTTCTCAGTCGGCTGGCCGCCTACGCGGCTGTGCACCAGCGCGCCCTTGTCGGCGTTCCAGTAAGTGGCGAAGATTTTGGCTTTGAGGTCGGTGGCCAGCTGCTGGTATTTCTGCGCGCCCGCCTGGTCATCGACCAGCTTGGCGCACAAGGCCATGCTTTCGAGGCTGCGGCAGAGCAGCAACTGTTCGAAGCTCACTTCGCCCTTCTTGCTCAGGCCGTCGGCCCAATCGATGAACACCCAGTCGCCGGCCAGCCCTTCCATCAGCCCGTCCTTGTTGCGGCGGCCGAGGCAGTAGTCCATCAGGCTTTGCATGCGGGGGTAGAGCTGCTGCACCTGGGCCTTGTCGCCCGTGTATTGGTAGGCATCGTACACGCTGATGAACCAGTAAAAACTGTAGTCCATGATGGTGTTGATGTGGCTGGTCACAGGGTCTTTGCCGCGCAGGGCAAACTGCGTACGGTTGACGGTCGGCGTGTCGAAGTAGAGGTAGTAGTTCATCAGGTAGCTCTGGTAGGCGTCGCCTGACCACACCCACCGGTCGCGCTTGATGCCGTCGATAAAAAACTCCCGCGTATTGAGGTGCATGGTGTAAGCCGCCACGTCCCAGATTTTATTCAGCTGCGCATCCGAGCAGCGGAATTTGCCCCGCTCCGCCACCGGCGCATACTCGTAGAGCAGCGATACCGAATCGAGGCTCACGCCCGCCTCCGGCCGAATATTCACGTAGCGAAACGCCTTCGATAAGATTGTCACCCGGTCGCCTTTCTGCGGCTGGTCTACGGTCAGGTATTCCAGCGTTTCGCAGGTTTCGGTGGCCAAGGCCTCCTCCTTCGACTCGCCAAAATACACCGC
Organism: Hymenobacter convexus; assembly: GCF_030580955.1. Classification (GTDB taxonomy): domain Bacteria; phylum Bacteroidota; class Bacteroidia; order Cytophagales; family Hymenobacteraceae; genus Hymenobacter. The sequence goes on from NZ_JAUQON010000003.1 coordinate 452,051, forward strand.
CACCTGGCCCTTGCCGCGCAGCCCGTGCAGCTTGATGTAGCCGAACGTTTCGCGGCCAAAATCAGCCACCAGGCCCTGCGCCGTGCGCTCCACGCGGGCCGCCCGGCGCACCTCCGTCGGCAGCTTAAAAGCCGAAGGCCGCGCCTCGGGGATGTCAAAATTCCAGGCGCCGGCCTGTAGCCAGGTGGTGCCCGACTGGTCCGAGGTTTTGCCCGAAGCGTCAATCCATTCTTTGTCCTCGTAGGTTACTAGCCACGAGGCATCGGACGCAATGGTTTTGCCGCGCACGAACACGGCCGGCGGCGTGGCCTGGTTGTAGACTTTGATATTAATCCGGTGTTTGCCAGCCGGTACCGTCAGGCGCGTGGGCGCGCCGGTCAGCGGCTTGCCGTCGAGCTTCACATTGTATTGCCCCTCGGCGCGCAGCTCCACTTCTTCGGGCTGCGCAAGGTCGAAATCCTTGTGAAAATCGATGAGTACATAATGGCTGTCCATCCGCCAGAACACCGGGAAGAACGTGCCGCGCTCGGTGCGGCGGTTCTGCATTTGGTTGCCCAGCCAGATTTCGTAGTCGCCGGGGTACCAAATCCAGGTGGCTTTGGAAGTGGCGGTTTGGGCTTGGGCGGAGGTTGCAAGAAGTAGCAAGAGCAACACCGTCGCAACTCGTTTCAGGTATGGTTTTATCATCAGGTGGGTTGATGTTGTTCAGTGTTCGTCATGCAGAGTGCAGCGAAGCATCTCGCGGGGGGCAGTATCGACGCCTTTGCAACGAAGCACGCGAAACGCTTCGCCGCGCTCTGCATGACGTTCTTTAGTTGTTCATTTTTGGTTTGAAATTTTCCGCAAATCCAGATATCCTGCTTCCAACCCCGCTGCCTGCTTGATGGCCTCGCTCACCATTGGCCCGTTGTTCTTCCACACGTTGCCCGGCCCATTGGCATTGGCCAGGAATTTCTCGGCCGGGCACCAGTTGTCCTGCACCGTGATGTTGGACGAGCCCTCGTCCAGATAGAGGTAAAACCAATGGTCGGGGTCGTGCACGTAGGGCGCGCGGCCGATTTCATCGACGCGGTTTTCGGTGATGACAGTGCCCGGCTGGGCCGAGAGGGTGTACACGCCCGCCACATCGTAGGTATGCTGGGCGTAGTGGTGGATGTAGTTGGCCTGCACGCGGTTGTCGCGCATGGCGTTGGCCGTTTTGGTCCAGCCCCAGCCCAGACTGATGCCGGTGTAGGGCACCTGCGCCACCTCGTTGTGCCGGATGGTGACGCCCCGCACGAAGCCCGCGGCGATGCCCACTGCGCCCCAATCCTCGTTGCCGCAGTCGGTGACGAAGTTGTTTTCTAGCAGCTCATTGGTGCAGATTTCCCGCTCGTCCTTTGGGTTGTAGGGCAGGTGCGTTTCCACACTTTCGTCGGAGAACTTGCCCACCTGCACGCCGTTCACGGCTACGTCGCGTACAGTGCAGCCGCTGATTACGTCGTCGTGAGTGCCGCTTTGGTAGTCCAGCGCCGTGGCGCCCATGTGCAGGAACTGGCAGCGCTCGAAGCGAGTGTGGTGCGCGTTCTGCACCTCCACCCCGGCCGGCGGCCGGCCAATCCAGGCCTGGTTTTCGAGGCCGGCTTTGTCGGGGGTGCCGGGTTTAGCCAGCGAGTAGCCATCCAGCAAATACATGCCGGCCTGCAAGGGGACGTGGCCCTGCTCCGAGGGCCGCAGCCAAGTAGTGTAGGCGAAAGTCAGGCCTTTGAATTGCACGTAGCTCACCGGCTGGTCGAGGGTGCCGGCCAGCCGCACCACCGTTTCCAGGGCCGGCGCTACCACTTGGGCAGTGGCCAGGTTTTCGCTGGCGCGGGGCCAGTAATATACCTGCCCGTGTGGCGCGTCATAAAACCATTCGCCGGGCTGGTCGAGTAGCTCGATGGCATTGGTGAGGTAAAAGGCGGAACTGCCGTTTTTGCCGTTGATGATGGGCCGCGGCCAGGGGTGCTCGAACTGGATGCGGCTTTCGGGCTCTTGAAACGTCACGCGGACTTTGTCGCCCTGCACGGTTAGGGTTTTCACGCGCAGCACGTTCACAGCCCACATTTGGTGCAGCACCATTTCAAGCTGGCCGGGCTGTTTCACGCCACCTAGGGCGGGGGCTGGCACAGCGGTTTCGCGCTTATCGGTGTCCCAGGTGAGCAGGCGGGGCAGGCTGTCGTTGTTGGGAGTGCGGGCGCGGGTGGTTTTGCGGCCGTTCACCCACAGCTGGCGAAAGTTGAGGGCCCGGCCCGCCAGCAGCGGCGCAGCGGCCACCCATACCTTTCCCTGCGCCGCAGCCGGCAAGCCGGCAATTTTGCCAACTGCTTTGTGCCAGCCCGTTACCACTACGCCGCCGCTCAGCACCGGGCGCTCGCCGGGCGCGGCGGATACCACCGTGGGGCTGGCGGCCGTGCCCGCGTCTTCGGGGCGAAAAAACCACGGTTCCGTCAGTCGGTACTCGCCACCCTTCAGCCAGATATGCACGCCATCGGCCACGGAGGCATCGTGCAGGCGGCGCAGGTCGCGGGCTTGGCGCAGGGCGGCATTTGGGGTGGCCAGCGGCTGGGCCTGGGTCCCCGGGTTGCGGTCAGAGCCGGTGGGCGACACCCAGATGTCGGCGGCGTGGGCTGGCGCGGCACTTAGCAGGCTGAGAGTAAACAGGTTTAGAATAACGGTTCGTGTCATGCTGAGCGAAGTCGAAGCATCTCTACCGCTTCGTTAAAATCATTAAGATTAGTATTGAGGTAGAGATGCTTCGACTTCGCTCAGCATGACAACCCTATTTGCATTTATCGAGCAGCCGTTGCCTTAGTAAAAACCGTCTGCAAGTCCTCGAAGCTGTGTAGCGCATTAGCTGGCAGCCCCTCCCCTTTCGGCCCGAAAACGCGCTGCGCTTCCTCCTTCTCGATGGTCACTTTTGACTCGTCCAGCTTGCCGGTTTTATCCTCCGCGGCAGCCAAATTCAGCCCTAGGTTCTTGGCCAAGAACTTATACATGGCCTGGCGTTTTGAGGGACCGTAGTCGTGGCCTTCCTTGGGCAGATGGGTGTTTTGCACGAGGTCGGTTTTGCCGTAGTAGCCGTAGATTTTTTGGAGGTAGGGATAGGCGACTTCGGGCGTCTGGGCGGTCCAGTCGCCGCCGTCGGTGATGGCGAGTTGGGGGCGGGGGGCGGCCATGGCGGCGATTTCGGCGTTGTTGGTGCCGTTGCCGCAGAGATGCACGGGCTGGCCGCTTTCGCAGGGGCAGCCGCCACTGTGATAGGTTGAGAGCATCACCACCGGCACGCTCACCTTGATGCGGTCATCCAAGGCCGTGAGCAGCATGGTTTGGCTGCCGCCGCCCGAGCCGCCGGTGATGGCCACGCGAGTTTTGTCGGCATCTTTCAGCGACAGCAGGTAGTCCAGCGCCCGCTCGCCGTTCAGGGCCTGCACCGTCATAGCGAGGCTGCGGCGGTGGTCTTCACCCTTGAATTGCAGCAGTGACTCGCCCCAGGCAAACAGGTCGTAGCTGTACACCATCGCGCCCATGCGGGCCAGCGTGGCGCAGCGCAACTGCGCATCGGCCCGGTAGCGGCCGTCGCCGAAGTGCCCGTCGGGACTGATAACAACCGGGATTTTACCCTTGGCCTTGATGGGCTTGTAAAGCGAGCCCGTCATATAGTAGCCCGGCAGCGTCTCGATGGCCACGTTCTCCACAGTGTAGCCGTCGAATTGTCGTTTGTTAGTAATAATAGGCTTGCTGGCCGGTTTGGCAGGCATGGGCGACAGCCGCAGCGCCGACCACATGCAGCTGCGCAACTCGGCTTTGCGCTTCTCCCAGGTGGCCGCATCGTGGTACTGGCTGGCCAGTTGCGCCAGCTGGGCGGCGCCTTCGTCGGGCGTTTTGAGGTGGTATTGGAAGGTTTTGAGCTTGTAGGTTTTGTCGCCGGTTTTTGCCGCTTGGTAGTCGAATGGGGCCAGCACGCTGCGCAAGGTTTCATCCACGTCGGGGCGGAAGCGCCACTCGGCGTAGGTCACGTACTTGTCCTTCACCATGGCCGCGTCGGGCCTGATTTTCACCCCGTAGCGCTGCTGAATCTCCTCCAGCACCTGCTGCAACGGCTCGCGGTACTGGTCGTCGGAGTTTTGCGCCTGGGCGGCAGTAGTGAGGAAAAGTAAGCCGATGAGCAGGCGGAAGATTCGGGACATGGGTGGGAATGTGAGTTCAAGCAGAAAAAAGGTCATGCTGAGCGGAGCGCAGCGCAGTCGAAGCATCTCTACCGCTTCGTTGCTAGCTTCAGGAGTTAGTATTGAGGTAGAGATGCTTCGACTGCGCTCAGCATGACGGACTTTTTTGGTTGACGTTCTGGTTTATCGTGCAGTTAATCCTTTGTAATCTCCGCCTCACCCACCGGCGCTTTGTAGCCTTTCATAGCCGGCCACACGCCGTTTTCAATCTTCACCAGCTTCATCTTTTTGGGGTCGAGCACGGCATGCTTGATGCGCTGACGGCGCCAGGTGTACACGAAATGCACCAGCCCGTCCTTAGTCTGAATCACCGACGGGTATGAGTACTGGCTGATGGGCGAGTCCTCCAGAATGGCCACCGCGTACCACTCTTTGCCATCCTTCGACACGGCCACGTTGAGCGGGGTGCGGGGGCCTTTGGCGAGGGTGCCGGGTGGCAACACGTGGTTGTACACCAGCAGTTGGCGGCCGTCTTTCAGCGTCACGGCGTCGGTGCCGGAGTTGTTGTTGGGCAGGGTGGTTTTCGCCAGCGGTGACCAGGTTTTGCCCTGGTCCGTGGACCATGTTTCCAGAATGGCGCGGTCGCGGCTGCGGCAGAGGGCTTGCAGGCGGCCATCCTTGTGAAAGAGGATGCTGGGCTGAATCGCGCCTTGGGTCGTGCCGTTGGGCACGGGCTCGGTCTTCGTCCAGGTCTTGCCAAAATCCGGCGAGGCCTCGAAATGCACCAGCCATCCTCCCGTGCCCTCGGTGCTGGTGGGCGACAGCAGCGTGCCGTTTTTCAGCAGCACTGGCTTGTTTTTCACCGGCCCGATGTAACCCTCCGGCAGCGCCTGGGCCGCCGACCATGTCAGTCCGTTGTCCTTGGAGGTGCGCACCCAGCCATTCCATTCCGAGGGTTTTGGGCCGATTTTATAATACAGCTGCAACTCGCCGCCCGGCACCTGGTACAGCACTGGGTTCCAGGTGGGGTAACGCAGGGTTTCGCTCTGCACGCCGTTGGCCACCTCCACGGGGGCGGTCCACTTGCCGTTTTCCTGCCGGCTCACCCAAATGCCCACGTCCGGGTTGCGCTCTTTGGTACCGCCAAACCACGCGGCTACGAGGCCCTTCGGCGTCTCGGCGATGGTGGCGGCGTGGCTCTCGGGGAAGGGTGCTTTTTCGAAGATGAATTCGTCGGTGACGATGCCCTGTTTCCACGGCTGCGTTTGGGCCGATGCGCCGTACGCGAGCAGCCCGAAGGCCAGTAGCAAAATGGGGTTTCTCATGGCGATACTTGGATGGCCGGAGCCGCTATTTGTTAAGTTCGAGGCTGGCCAGGATGAACGGCCCCACCCCTTTCAGGTCGTTGATTTTGATGCGCTCGCCCACGTAGTATTCGTAGGAGCCGTTGCGCTCGGTGCCGGGACCTAGGCCGGCAACTTCGCACACTTGCAGCAGGTTGAGCTCGCCGTCGGGCTGGGTTTTGATAAGCTTGGACGTGATGCCATCGAAGCCTTTTTGAGCCACCGGGCGGTACTTCTTGTTGAGGTAGCCCTTGTTCACGCCCTTGGCTAGTGTGTACACGAACATGCATGAGGCCGACGCTTCCAGGTAGTTGCCGGGCTGGCCGCCCTTGTCCACCACCTGGTACCAAAGGCCGCTGGCGGGGTCCTGGTATTTCTGGATGGCCACGGCCAATTGGTCGAGCACTTGCACCAGCTTGGGGCGGTCGGGGTGCTTGGCGGGCAGGTAGTCGAGCACATCGACCAGGGCCATGCCGTACCAGCCGATGGCGCGGCCCCAAAAGTTGGGCGACTGTCCGGTTTGGGTGTTGGCCCAAGCTTGCACGTGCTTCTCGTCCCAGCCGTGGTAGAGCAGGCCGGTTTTGGGGTCGCGCAGGTGCTTTTCGAGCAGCAACAGCTGCTTGGCCGCCTCATCAAAACCAGCCGGCTCCTTGAAAAACGCCGCGTACTGCGCCACGAATGGGCTGGCCATGTAGGCGCCATCGAGCCACATCTGGCTGGGGTACTTCTTCTTGTGCCAGTAGCCGCCGTCGGTGGTTTGGGGCTGTTGCTGAAGCTCCGTGTGCAGCTTCTGGAGAGCTATTTTATACTTCTCCTGCTTGGTATCGGTGTAGAGCTGAAACAAGAGCTTGCCCGAGTTGATATTGTCGAGGCTGTTGTCCAGCGGCTTGTAGTCTTTGTTGTGAATCTCGCCCTGAGCGTCCACCATCTTGTCGCCGTACTGCTGCAAGGCGGTGCGCAGGCGCGGGTCGTGGTTCTGGTGCTCAAGAGCTTCCAGCGAATGCATCAGCAGTCCCTGGGTGTAGCCCCAGGAGTCACCTAGGTTAGGGTCTTGCAGCCACGGGCTCCGCTTCAGCACCGACAGCGCCATGCGCTCCGACCACTTGGCGGTGGCGGGGATTTGCGTGGCGGTGGGCGTTGGAGTTTGAGCGTTGGCAGTAAGCGGGCCAGCTAGTAGCAGGCCCACCCCGATTGCTGCTTTCAGCTTCTTTACAAATAAGATTTTATTCATTAACAAAAATTCTTAATCGTCATGCAGAGCATTCTGCGCATCAAGCAGAGACGAAGCATCTCGCGTGGGGTAGTAATTCAATCGTTGCAACGTCATTGGTTAGTGCAGCACGCGAGATACTTCGTCTCTGCTTGATGCGCAGAATGCTCTGCATGACGTTCTTTTTCAGTTCTTACTGCTTCGCCACAAACGCATACTCCCCCGACCCCACCTCAAATACTGCCCTATCCCCATCCATCCGCAAAAACTTAACTCCAGCCACGTCAGAAGCCTTTTTCCCGCCTTCCGTCACGTCCTTGGCATCCTTCGCGGGCAGATACACCAGCGCCTTCACATTGCCCGGCACCGTGATGTTCCAGGTGAAGCGCTTGGCCTCGCGCTGCCAGCTGCTGCGGATTTCGCCGCGCACCGATTTGTAAGACGCCTTCACCGACGTCAGCCCGTCAATCATTGCCGGCTTCATTTCTAGCTGCGAAAAGCCTGGCGCGGCGGCCTTGATGCCGGCCAAATCCTCGTAGTACCAAATCAGCAGGTCGCCGAGCAGCATCACGTGGTTTTGGGAGTTCATGGCAGGGTCGGCGGTGTTGCCGTTCCAGAGCTCCCAGATGGTGGTGGCGCCGTTGGCGGCCATGTAGCCCCAGCTCGGGTAGTCGCGGTTGGTGGCCAGCTTATAGGCAATGTCGGGGCGGCCCTCGGCGGTGAGGCCGCGCATGAGCCACTGGGTACCGATGACGCCGGTGCTGATGTGGCCCGTGTTTTCGACCAGGATTTTCTGCGTGATGTTCTGGAACACCTTGCCCCGCTCGGCGTCCGGCGTCAGGCCGTAGGCCAGGGGCAGCAGGTTGGCCGTCACGGTGTTGTTGCTATACTGCGCGGTCTGGGCGTTCAGGAATTTCTGGTTGAACGCGTCCTTGATTTTGGCCCCCAGGGCGGCGTATTCCTGCGCATCAGCGGGCTTGCCGAGCACGGTGGCGAAGCGCTGCATCAGCATCAGCATGTGGTAGTAGGTGCTGGTGGCAATGACCTCGCCGCTGGTGTTGCGGGCGGGGTCTTGCGAGTGAATCAGCTTGGCCGATTCGGGCGGCACGCACCAGTCGCCGTACTTGTCCTTGGTCACGATGTTGTTGTCCGTCATGTAGTTGGCGCGCATGTAGGCCAGCCAGCGGCGCATCGAGTCGTAGTGCCGGGCGATGGGCTGGGCGTCGCCGTACTGCTGGTAGAGCATGTCGGCGATGGTGAGGTAGGTGCCGGGCCAGGTCACGTTGTCGCCGTAGTAGCGCCAGAAGGCGGGGGCCACGTCGGGGATGCTGCCGTCGGCTTTTTGGGCCTGCGCGATGTCGTCTAACCACTTGGCGTACAGGCGCGAATTGTCAAACACGAAGCTCTCGCCGTAGGCCCCGGTGGTGCGGTCGCCGAGCCAGGGCTGCCGCTCGTTGCGCTGCGGGCAGTCGATGGGCATGCCCTTGTAGTTGCTCCGAATGCCCCAGTAGGCGTTGCGGTAAATCTGGTTGATGGTGGCGTTGGAAGTCACGAACTCGCCGGTCGTGGCCATGTCGTCGTACACCACGCGCCCGTCGAAATCGGCCAGCGTGGGCGTGCCGGGGTAGCCGCTGATTTCGACGTACCGGAAGCCGTGGAAAACGAAGGTCGGCTCCCAGGTTTCGCGCCCGCCGCCGCGCAACGTGTACATGTCGGTCACGCGGGCATCGCGTAGGTTGGCCACGTACAGCTCGCCGCTGGCTTGCAGGGTTTCGGCAAAGCGCAGCGTGATTTTGTCGCCCCGCCGGCCGGTGGCGCGCAGCCGCAACCAGCCCGCCAGGTTCTGGCCCATGTCGAGGATGAACTTGCCGCCGGCCAGGGGCTTGAGGGCCACCGGCTTCAGGGTTTCCATCACCTTCATGTTCTCGTTCATCTGGGCCTCGTAGGCGCCGCCGGGCTCCTGCACCAGCTCGGTTTTCAGCCAGTTTTTGGCATCGAAGCCGGCCGTGGCCCAGCCGGACATTTCCTTGGTGGCGTCGTATTCTTCGCCGTCGTACTCGTTGTTGGTGCGGATGGGGCCGTCGGCGGTGGCCTGCCAGGTTTCGTCGGTTTTGACGACCTCGTGGCTGCCGTCGGCGTAGGTCACGTCCAGCTGCATCAGCAGCTTGGGGTAGCCGAAGGTCTTGATTTTGTACGGCTTGTAGTTTTGCCGCATGGCGTAGAAGCGGCCGTTGCCGAGCACCGCGCCCACGGCGTTGGCCCCCGGCCGCAGCAGCGCCGTCACGTCGAAGGTGTTGTACTTCACGCCCTGGGTGTAGTCGGTAGGGCCGGGCGCGAGCACCTGGTCGCCCACGCGCTGCCCGTTCAGGTACAGCTCGTACAGCCCCAGCCCGATGATGGAGGCCGTGGCCTGCGTCACCACCTTGGCGGCGGTAAATTCCTTGCGGAAATACCGCGCCGACAGCCGCGCGTGCGACTCCTCCTTGTCCCAGGCAAAGGCGTGGTCGAGGCCAATCCAGCGGCCTTTCCAGTCGAGGTAGTTCAGCAGGCCCATGCTCCAGCGGGCCGGCGCGCTCCACCCCGATTCGCCCTGGTTGGTCCACGTTCGTACCTTCCAGTAGCAGCGGGTGCGGCTGCGCAGCGGCGCGCCCCCGTAGGCCACCAGCCCCGACTGCCCGCCGCCGACTTTGCCCGAATTCCACAAGTCGCCCTCGTCGGCGGCCAGCTTCTCGGGCGTCGAGGCCACTAGCAGCTGGTAGGCGGTTTGCTCCAGGCCGCGCCCAGCGCTGCTCAGCTCCCAACTCAGGCGCGGGGCGGTGGCGTCGATGCCCTCCGGATTGGTCAGCAATTCGCAGCGCAGGTGCGCCAGTTGCACGGCGGCCGGTGCCGCTGCCTGGGCCCATGACGGCCCCACCAGCAGTAGCAGCAGAAAAAAAAGCAAGTGTTTTCGGTTCATAGTCAGGGCCTTCCCCCTCCGGCTCTCGCGCCGGCTGCGCGAGAAAACCTGCCGCTTGGCAGGCCTGGGCCGTAGGGCTTGCGCGGGGCGCATTTGGCACCCCAAAGTCCGACTTTTTTGCTTCCCTTTATTCTAGGATGTTAGCACGAATCTTCACGATTTGCGCAAGGTGGCGGGAGGATGGTGGAATGGGATATGAGATTTAGGATATTTCAAGAGTAGTAAGGTCATCTTACATGACAATTGAATCCATACCAAATTTTATACATTTATAAAATAATTACAACTATTTAGTGTTCAAATATTTATGCACAGGCAATATGACCTTCATATCAATCGAATTAACGAGGTCATTGACATCATTATACTCAAAGACATCAAGCACCCATGGATAGCGTCTCAACGATGAAAATAATGCCCATGGCTTTTGACCTTTCAATATTATTGGCTGAACAGGAACAGAAGGTAAGCCAGGAACAATTGACATTAGTTCTTGAGGAATAGAACGGGGGTCTGTTAAATCTGCAATAATAAATTGAGACAAATGCGCTATCGTTGCAACAGTTTCTAGCAAATCTCTATTGTTTGGTGATTCAAAATCAAAAATAATTGGCAAATAATTTTTGATTGATAATTCCTTTTTAATTTGACTTAATATTATTTTGCGTTCTTCAGTAAATCGCCCCAAAATAAGAATAATTTTAGAAGTAATTGAATCAATTATTGTTCTTAATTCAGAATTATCAAGCATAAGATAAATAAATTGAGCCAAGTTCAAATTATCAACAGTAAGTTTCATAGATTCTTCACCTGTTATAATTAAATCATTTTGGATAGTACCATCTAAATTAACTCTCCAAACAGAAGCACCAAAAACATTGCAATTACTTATATCCGACAATGAAAAGTTTGTATTAACCAAAATTGCACCGCTAAAATCACTTTGGTTCAAGATAGCTCCTGAAAAATCCGCATTTTTAAGATTGCATTCATCAAAGGATGAGAGCTTTGCGTTTACATTATTCAGATGCGCTTCATTTAAAAATGAAAATGAAAATTTTGCTTTACTTAAATTGCTTCCTCCCAAATCCGTGTAAAAAAATGACGCAGAGTCAAATTTGCTTAGCCTTAAGTCACATTTTCGCATATCTGCAATTGATAATTTAGCTTGCGACCCATAAGCTCCACTAAAATTAGCACCTCTCAAATCAGCACCTTCTAGATTTACATCTTTAAGGTAGCAAGCAGAAAAGTCGGCTCCTCTAAAATCGACTTTTGCTAATAACGCTCCTTCTAAATTAGCATACTTTAAATTTACTCCTGCAAAAGAAATACCTCTTTCGAACAGCGATATACCGCGTAAATCCACTAACGTAGTAGGGTTATTTTCTCGCCATTCATTCCATTTATCGACACCATTTAACAGTATTGCCAAATGGGTTTCTTTTATTGAATCGTCAACAATTCCCCAATTTTTTTTCGCAAGTTTTATTTGTACACCATCTACAATATCGAATTCAACATCAACTGCGTCATGACCTTCCAATTCTTTTGTAGATTCAAGTGCTCGCACCATTTTTATCACAAAGCCCACAGTATCGAATTTATTATTTATGGGTTTTATTTCTAGACGTCCACCTACAGTGCCACTATTCAGAAGCATTATTCTCTCAGGTTCTTCAAATCCTCCTAATGAAAGAATATCAATCCGCTCAATCAAATTTGCTAAATCGGAGTCCCCACCACCCGTAATTCCAATTCTTAAAAAATCTTGAACTCTTTCTTTTGACAAGTTTCGTTCCTTAATAACGGCAAAAATTAATTCAGCTAAATTCAGTGAATTAAAATTCAAATCATTATTTAATGATTTTGACTCAAAGAATGAATCTATTGCATCGCCTCTCCATAATTTTCTTAGATAGTTTAATATTATCCCATGGGCCGAATACGCTGAATCATGAACAGGCAAGCTGCCTTTCTGTCCATCTCTCTTAAATAATTTCATTATATTCAAGTTTATCACGACGATTCTAATTGATTTATAAATTTATCACACATTAAATTTTTCTAACACTGCTTGCGTCATTATCCGGCTAAAGTACCAGCCACAGATATTCATCCTGCATCCGCAATATAGTACATCTACTACTTATAACGTCCTCATAAATTTAAATGTTGGTGCTAAAGCTTTTCCATAGCCGCATCAGCCCTATATAGCTCATGTTTGCAGCTTCTTGCCGCTTCAATGGGGCTACTTTACTATAGCAGAGACTTCTGCTGCCTGCGCTTCTCCCCCATCCACCAACACTTTCTTCTTCAACCACTCCCGCACCGGCTCGTCGTACCATTTCAAGCAAGCGTAGGCAATGGCTACGGCGGCCAGAAAGACCAGCGCCGCCACGGGCCAGCCGTCGCGCAAGGACACTTTGTGCGCCGCGACCCAGGCCGTGTAGGTGTAGATGAGCGGATAGTGCGTGATGTAAATCGGATACGAAATATCGCCCAGGAAGCGGCACAGCCGTTGGGCCGGGGCCGAGCGCACCGCCCCGCTGGCCCCCAGGAAGATGATGCCGGGGAAAACGAGCAGGATGCTGAGCGCATCGTAGAGCCCATTTTGCCACGGGTGCGCGGGGCTGCCGATGCGGGGCATGGCCAGCACCCCCACCACCAGCAGGCTGCTCCACCCAAAGGCATTGGGAATGCTCCGCAGCCGGGCCAGCCGAAACAGCAGCAGCCCCGCAAAAAACGGGTACATCATGCGGGCGAAGCCGATGTGCAGCTGCTCCGGCTCCAGCGACCAGCCGCCAATGACATCGCCCTGGGGGCTGGTAACGGCCAGGTGCAGCAGCACCCCCGCCGCCAGCACCACCAGCCGGACCAGCACCCCATTGGAGAAGCGGCGCACGACCGTGGCGTACAAAACGTTGGCTACGTACTCGAAGAACAGCGACCAGCCCGGCCCGTTGAGCGGGTAGGTTTCGTGCCAGCCCCGAATGTCGAGGGCGGGCGGCACCGGCACCATCAGGCAGCCCAGCAGCAGCACGAGCAGCATTTTCCAGGCGGGCGTGGTGGCGATAGCGGGCCACAGGCTACCCGCCTGGAAGTAGTAAAACCCCGCCCCAATCAGCATCCCCAGCACCACCATGGGTTGCAGCCGCACCAGCCGCCGCTTAAAGAAACCGCCCACCGTGAGGCGGCCCCACCGGTCGTCGTAGGCGTAGCCAATCACGAACCCCGACAGCAAAAAGAAGAAATCCACCGCCAGATAGCCGTGGTTAATCACCTGGTCGAGGTGGCTAGTGGCGTGGGCCTCGCACAGGTGGAAGGCCACGACCATCAGGGCCGCCACGCCCCGCAGGCCATCGAGGATGGGGTAATGGGGTTTGGTGGGGAGCGGGGCGGGCGGCATGCGGGTAGAGTGGGTTTGTGCCGCAAAATACAGCTAGTCAGGCAGAGCGCCGCGAAGCGTTTCGCGTGCTGCGCTAATCCTCATCAGAAGTCCGACGGGCTTTCAATTGCTCTATGTCAATGATATCCTTCGGCCTGCCATTCGCTGCTTTATCAAGCAGTAAGTCATCAAAGCTGATAAATGGAATATCGACTTCGCCTAAAGCAGCGTTTTCCCGGCTTGCGAAGGATACGTTAAATCTTAACGGCGCTTTCAGCTCTGGCAGCAGGTCAAGCGTAAGGTCTTCGAAAACATACCTGAAAAAGGACTTTTTAGGATTTGGCGTTTGCGCTTCCTTATGCTTCGTGACATTTTGCCCAAGTTCCTCCAGTGCTTTCAGAATCTTGAAGTAGTTGTCGTAGGTCGGATTATACCAGATATCTAAATCGACCTTATCCGCAATCACGCCATTTAAAGCAACTGACCGCCGGAAATATCCATGCAACGCAACCGCAATTCCACCAACGACAAGATAATCAACACCATGTTTGTTAAGGACGCTACAAACCGTTAGCAGGGCGCTGATTAGCTTATTATTGTCCATTAGAACGTTTCGCTTTCTTCTTGGCAGCTAAATCCTGCTGTAAAAGCTTTATGAATTCTTCAAGTTCTGTATACACTCTATCCCGCTCTGCTTCCGTGAGGGTATTGGGCTGAATATCTGACTTCAGTTCTTCGAAGCTTGTGTATCGCGTCAGCTTTGCCATGACTGTAGTAGTAACGCTCAGCTCTTGCGACTGAGCTGATAAACCTTGATAAAGATAATAGCGGGCAACAAACCAGATTGGTTCGCTGCCCGCTGCTTGTGACACTCAAGCTTCTAAAGCTGGTCCTCTCCTACTGCTTCCCTACTTTCTTTGGCGCGGGTGCATTATCCCCCGAAAAGTCGAAGTACAGTGTGATTTCCTTGGCGTAAGACGGGTCTTTGCTGTAGTCGTAGTACATGTTGGTTTTGCCCATGGGGCCCATGTTTTCGGCTTTTTGCGACTTGGTGCCGATGGGCGTGATGCCGTGCATGAACGAGAGGTTGCCGCTGGGGAAGGCCGGGGCCGTGTTGTAGGGCTTGGCGGCGAAGCGTGGCGTGAAGAGGCGTAGGTACACGTCTTCCTGGTCGCAGAGGATGGTGAGGGGCTGGCCGGTGGTTTGGAGCGTAAGCCAGTAGAAGTTGGAGTAGTAGCCCTTGAATTCGGGGTAGAGCGGGCTCTTAGTGCCGTCGGGCTCGCCGGTGCTGGTGTTGTTGTAGGCCTTGGTCCAGACGCCGAGATTGGTGCCTTTCATCCGGTCTTTCCAGACGCGGTAGGGGCCGTCGCCGCGCCACTGGATGCCTTTTACTTCCTGCTCGGGGTAGTTGAAACTGAGGCCGGCGAGGGCGAAATCGTAGTCTTTGGGGAAGTACTTGGCCGTCATACGTACCCAGCCGGAGGGGTACACCGTCCATTGCAGCGACTGGTAGCGGCTGGCTTTGGCGAACTTCGCGTCAATCACCACATTAGCGCCGTCCTGGTGCTGGGTGAGGCCTTCGAAGGCAGCTTCGCCCTCGGCCAGCACGGGGCCGTTGGTGAGCGGGATGAGGCCTTTGGCGTTGCGCACTTGGCGCAGCAGGCCGGTTTTGCGGCTGAAGGTGAGCGTGACGCCGTGGGCGCTGGCGGTGTAGAGCGAGTCGGTTTCGGTGAGGGTGGCGGAGCCCGAGCCGGTGGTAACGGCCAGGCGCTGGGCTACCTGCGCGGGGCGGGCAATGGGCCAGCTCCAGGTGTAGATTTCGCGGCCGGTGGGGTCGGTGGCGGTGACGTAGAGCACGTCGGACTGCTGCCAGTCGGCGGGCAAGCTCAGCTTGAGCGGGCCAAACTCGGTGGGCGCGATGCTGGGAGCGACAATGGTACCGGTGCGCGTGGTGGGCGCGGCGCTACTGCCGGGCGTGGGTAATTGCGCCAGTTTCCAGGTGAATTTGCAGGCGCTCAGGTTGGTGTAGGTGAAGCGGTTCTGGATGCGGAAGGTGCCGTCGAAAGTGGGCGTGATTTCGCGGCGCTCGAAGAACACGGGGCTCCATACTTCTTTGATAGTGAAGAAGCTGCCTTCCTTCTCACGGTACGGGCCCACGATGCCGTCGGGGCCGTGGTCGCCGTCAGTGTCGAGGATGCCGCCTTTGTCGGTCCGGACCACGGCAGCGTCGGAAAAGTCCCAGAGGAAGCCGCCGGCCGAGAGGGGCTCGCGCCACATCTGCTCCCAGTAGTCTTCGAGGCCCGCGCCGTGGCCGCCGTCGTAGAGGCCGTGCAGGAATTCGGTGGGGAACACCACGTTGTGGCCGTGCAGGTGGGTGCCGTTGCCGTAGTCGTAGTTGATGTAGTGCTGGGTATCGGTGCCGCGGAAAACCTGCCAGGCGTGCACCACGGGGCGTTTTTGCAGGTCGAGGCGGTCGAGCACGGGGTCGAGGTCGAAGTTGTGGCCGCCCTCGTTGCCGTTTATCCAGCCGATGATGCTAGGGTGAGTTTCGTCCTTGGTCACCATTTCCTCGCTGAGTTTGGTGCCGGTGGGCGTGTTGTAGGCGGCGTGCCAGCCGGCCAGCTCATCAAACACGAAGAGGCCGAGCGAGTCGCAGGCTTCCAAAAAATGGTCGTCGGGCGGGTAATGCGACATGCGCACGGCGTTCATGTTCATGTCTTTCATCAGGTTCACGTCCATGATGCTGAGCGCCTTGCTGGTGGCGCGGCCCGAGCTGGGCCAGAACGAGTGTCGGTTTACGCCCTTAAACTTGACTTTCACGCCGTTGACGTAATAACCCTCGCGCTCGCGCAGCTCCACGGTGCGGAAGCCGAAGCGCTGATTGAGGGTGTGTACGGTCTGGCCGCCTTTGCGTAGGGCGAGCGCGAGGCGGTAGCGGTTGGGCGTTTCAGGGGTCCAGAGTTGGGGATTGGAAACGGTGGTTTGTAGGCGAGTGGGCGCACCGCCAGCCGCTACTGCAGCTTTAAACTCCCTTCCTACTTTCTGCCCGGCCAGCGTGTAGAGCTGACCCACGACTTCATCGGCCGCCGCGCCGCCCGCGTACACGTCGGCTTTGAAACTGCCGTCGGCTCGCGCATCCAGCGCCACGCGGCTGATGTGCGCGGCCGGCAGCGCCTCCAGAAATACCGGCCGGAAGATGCCGCCGAAAATCCAGAAGTCGCCGCGCCGCTCGGCGTCGTTCACCGATTCGTTGGCCGAATGCTTGCTCACCTTGGCTTCGAGCAGGTTGGTTTTGCCGTATTTCAGCAGCTTTGAGATGTCGTATTTGAAGCGGTAGTACGAGCCCTGATGCGTCGCACCGGCGGACTGGCCGTTGATTTTCACCTCAGTATCCGTCATCGCGCCGTCGAACACGATGTTCACGACTTTGCCCTGCCAGCTGGCCGGAACCTTGAACTGGTACTTGTAAAGGCCGCTTTCCTTGCCGCGCGCGGTGTCTTTGTTGTGCCCGTAGTTGTACTTGCCAAAACCCTGCAGCTCCCAGTTTGCTGGCACCGGAATGGTAGTCCACTTACCTGAATTACGGCCCGCCGTGCAGTAGAACTGCCATTTCACGGTTTTACCGTTGCCCGTGCCGGACAGCAGTTGGGTTTCGGTGCGCTGGGCGTGAGCGTGCGTAAACGGCAGCAACAAAAGCACCAGTGCGACGAGTGTGGAAATCCTGGATAATCGTGAGGGCATGCGGTATGATATGTAGAAACGCGACACTTCGCGTCTCAATCGTTGCTGATGTGGTTTGGACTGCGGCACTTGGGCCGTTCACCGAGGAGACGCGAAGTGTCGCGTCTCTACATCGTTTTACTGACTCAGTTAGCGCCCAGTCCTTTCGCAGCCGCGTCAGGCGTGGATGTTTTCAAGGACTTCAGATAGAACACGGCTTCCGGTTCTGAGTCGCCGGCGTTCGGCAGGTCGTAATCCTGGTCGGCGGGCGTGTCGGGGGTGGGAAAATGGCGGGCCTCACCGGTGCGAAACATGATGCGCTCGAACGACGCCACCGGGGCGTAAAAAATGTAAGTCCCGGAAGGCTTGCCGTTGATGGCCACGGTGTAGGAACGGGTATCGGCATCCAGCGCCACCTTCACATCGTACTGCTGGCCGGCGATGTACTTCGTCATGTTCTTGAAACGCGAACCGGCCTTGTTGCGGAAGTTTCCTTCGGCATCAAAAGTCAGTTGCACGGCCGGCAAACCTTTGGCGTCCTGAAATTCAATTTGCAGCACGCCCTTGTCGTTTTGAGCGGGGATTACCGAGAACTCGGCCGTCACTTTTTTGGCATTGGGAATGATGCGCTCGGCCTTGGCATAGTCAAATTTATCCGAGTCTTTGAAGACGAGGCCCTTCGTGCCATCGGGCAGCTTGCCGATTTCGACGGGGGCTTGTACCAGGCTGTAGGTGTTCCAGTTGGCCAGTTCCTGGCCGGCTGGCAGCTGGGCAAAGTCGTCGTTGGCAGGCGCGGTGGCGGTGGCGCGCACGGGCACGGGCACCGAGGCAATCCAGAGGTCCTCCTTGTTCACGCTGTAGGTCACCCAGAGGTTTTTATCGGGCGGCACGCCGTCGCCTTCCTGGATGCCGCGCACGTACTGCGGGCCGTAGCTTTTGTAGGCGCCGCCGTAGCGCATGGGCGTGATTTCGCCGTGTACCAGCCAGAGGTTGGTGTAGTCGAGGCCGTTCTCGCTGGTCGAAATGGCCAGCGGCCAGCGGAATTCCGACGGGTTGTACACCGTGGCGTAGCGGCCATCGGTGGTGCGCTGGCCCCAGATTTTGGCGTTGCTGTTCACGAAATGCGGGGCGCGGATGACCGGATTGGGCCAGGTTTTGCCACCGTCGGGGCTGATGGTGGTGAGGGCGTGCTTCCAGAGGCCTACCACGCGCTGCCCATCGGGCAAGTGGTAGTAGCTGAAGGCTTTGTAATCCTTCTTAATGGGAATCAACGGGTCCTGGCGGTCCTGCTCCTCCACCATCTGCTGCATCATCAGCGGATTGGCCAGGATTTCCTCGCAGGCGGCCACGAAGCCTTTGTCCTTGCTGGTGGTGTAGAAGGGATAGGTCGATTTCGACTTGTCCCAGGAGGCGTTGTTCCGCAGAAAATAAATTGGGCCAAACTTGCCACCCGGCAGCACCTCCCGCACTACCCGGCCAATGCCGTGCCCGTCGTTCGGGTCGTCGTGCGGTTCGATGACAATGCCGTAGTATCCAAGGGTCAGCAGGCGGCCTTTCTTCGAGGTGTAGAAGCCGATGCGCTGGTGCATCACGGCATAAAGGTCCTTGGCAACTTTGCCGGGGTGGCCTTCTTTGGTGGTGCCGTCGGGGATTTTGTAGGGCGGGAAGATGACCGTGGGGTTGGTCCACGTCTTGCCGTCTTTTGAAGTCATCAGCAGGGTGCGGCCGGGCGGCACGTGCTCACCCACCGGGTTGCTGAGGTACTGGTAGTAGAACTGCCCGTTCCAGTAGGCCAGCATGGGGGCGTGGTTGTAGGTCCAGCCCTCGCCGTTGGCGGCAGTGGGGTGCTCGCGGTTGGCGCGCAGCACTTGCAGGCAGTGCGTGCCGATGGCGGGGCGCAGCTGGCCGTGGTGGTAGTCCACGTTGCTGAGCGTGGTGCCGGTGTAGCGAATGGTTTCGGGCGCAGTTTGGGCGTGGGCGAGGATTGGCAGTAAGGCCGCCAGCATCGTAGCGCGGACGCTGTGAGTCCGCGCCTTGCCAGGACGTTCACCGATGCGCGGACTCGCAGCGTCCACGCTACATCCTGGCAGCCGTTGGGTATTAGTCATCATTTTCCAGTAGCTGAGGCTGCACCCGCCGCACCGGCCGGTGCGGTTTGCAACAGATTCTTAAGCGTCTTGCGGGGCACCATGAAGATGGTGCCGTGCTTGTGGCCGACGGGCACGCTCACTTTGGCCGAGACGTCGGTGAAGGTCTTGAAATCGGTGGTTTTGGCCGCGCCGTACTTCTTCTCGCGGTAGGCATCATAGTAAATCAGCCATTGATTATGCGGCAGCCTGGCCACGCTGGGGCCTTCGGTGAAATTGGCGGTGAAGGGCTCTGATACTTTCAGGAAAGGCCCGGTTGCTGTGGGCCCGAAAGCCACTTTGATGTCACGCTCGGGGCGGGTGTTATCCTTTACTACCAGCACGTAATCATCGACGCCGCGTCGCAAAACCTCCGAGTCAATGGCGCTGAAACCGGGGTCGAAGTAGAGCTTAGTGGCTGAAAACGTCTGAAAATCCTTGGTCGTGGTGTAGTAGAGGCGGTGGTTGTTGTCCTCGTCCTCCTGTCCTTTCGGAAAGCGCAGTGGGATGGTGCTGGCCCACACGATGAGAAATTGCTGGGTGGGCGGGTCGTAGAAGATTTCGGGGGCCCACACGTTCACCGTGCTGGGCTCGTGGCTCATTACGTCGATGAAGCGCTGTTCCGACCAATGCACCAAGTCCTTCGAGCTGGCGTAGCCGAAGCCCTTGTCGCCCTTCCAGCCGCAGGTCCAGACGAGGTGGTAGGTGCCGTCCGGGCCCTGTGCGATACTAGGGTCGCGCATGAGCTTGCTCGGGCCCACCTGCGGGGTCAGAAACGACTTGCCCAGGTCCTGCCACTTGTAGCCATCGTAGCTGTAGAGCAGGCGCAGGCCGTCGGTAGCGGGCTCGCGGAAGGAGGTGAACATATAGGCTTCCTTCGCGCAGGAAGTGAGCAGCGCGGTTGCGAGCAGCGGGGTTAAGAGGCGAAAGGGTTTGCGTTGGTTGGGCATAGTGAATTTTAGAACGTCATGCTCATCTGGCGTCCGCGCAGCCGAAGCATCTCTACCGCGCAAGTAACTCAATTGAAGCAACGAAGCGGTAGAGATGCTTCGGCTGCGCGGACGCCAGATGAGCATGACGGCCTTTTCGGGCTCAATGCGTTACACCGAATCCAGAATAAGCACCCAGTCGTTGCCGTCCTTCTGCTCGCCGGGCGGGTTGAATTCCTGGGTGCCTTTGTTCGGGAAGGTACCAATGGCGGTGGTTTTGCCATCGCGCGGGCTATACCAGGAGGCTTTAATTCTGGCGCCAGCAATTTTGCCCAGGTTCACTTTCAGATTGCGCCCGTTGTAGGTGTAAACAAAGGCGTAATTCTTGCCCCGCGTGGCAAACTGGCGGTTATACTTCTCCCCCACTTCGCCGGCAATAAGCGACTGGTCAGGCACGCGCTCGAAGAAAGGCCGCGAGAGCATCAGCTGCTTCAAATACTGCATCTGGGCCGAGCCCGGCGCATTAATAGCCGACGACCACAGCTCCGATGAGCCGTAGGCGCTGCCTTTGTCGAAGCTGCTGTGCATCTGCATCACCGAATTCTGGCCGTAGGTGTAGCCAAACGCGCCCGCGAACACCGACCAGTAGCCGTAGCGGCGCACGTCGGCGTCGGTCCAGCGGGGCTGGGTGATGTCGTGCAGGCCGTGCGGAATGCCTTCGTAGGAAGGTTCGCCATCGAGGCTCGGCTTGGCGGGTTTCAGGGCGTAATCGGCTTGCTGGTATTTCCAGTTGTCGGGGCCGTAGTGGTTCTTTTCCTTGCGCGCCGTGTCCTGCTCGTAGCGCTGGTGGCCCGACTGGTACATGTTGAAGTCCAGCCAGCTGGCATTGTGAAACCAGTCCGACGACTGCGTGCGGCCGCGCGGGTGGAAAGTTTCGAGGTGGTTCGGGTCCACCGCTTTCAGGGTGGCGCCGATGGTGTTCCACACCTTCAGCGAATCGGAGCCGGCAATGTCGCCGCCATTCAGCCAGATGATATTCGGGCGGTTTTTATATCGCTCGGCCAGGAAGGTAGCGTAGGCTTTAGCCTGTTGCTGATTCACCTTACCGCCCTTCACATTGGTGCCCCACACGGGCACCATGCCCATGTAAAGCCCCTTTTTGGCGGCCAGGTCCACGATGTAGTCGACGTGGTCCCAGTAGTCGTACTGCGCGGCATCGGTGGGCGAGTTGCCGGGCGTGGTGAGGGGCCGCGCCACGTTGGCGTGCGTCAGGGCCGAGTCGCCGTAGACGTTGGCGATGGGCACCTGGTGCAGCACCATCACCTGAATCACGTTGAAGCCTTTTTTGCGGCGGTCTTCGAGGTAGGTTTCGGCTTCCTCGCGCTTGAGCTTGCTGAAGAGCAGCCAGCCGGTATCGCCCAGCCAGAAAAAGGGTTTGCCGCTGCCCGTCATCAGGTAGCGGCCGTTGGGCGATACTTTGAGCGGGCCGGTGGGCTCGGCCGGAGCGAAGGCCACTAAGAGCAGCAGAAGCAGCGTAGAGAAACGGGTTTTCAGGGTCATCTAATCGGTATCAAATAACAGAACGGTCATGCTGAGCGCAGTCGAAGCATCTCTACCGTAGTACTAAAATTGATTACTCCCACGGTAGAGATGCTTCGACTGCGCTCAGCATGACCGTTCGTTTTCTTAAGACTTTACCTTGCCGGCATTGGGGCGCACGTTTTGCAGCGGCACCACGCTGTTTAGGTACTCTTCGATATTGGCGTAGCCGTCTTTGTCGCGGTCCTGGGTGGCGTCGGCGGCGCTTTTGGGGTTGAGGCCGTGGGCGGTTTCCCATTGGTCGGGCATGCCGTCGTTGTCGGCGTCGGCGTAGGGCTTGCCTTGGTAATTGGGGTAGCCACCCACTTGCGCGGGGTCGGTAATGATGCCGTTTTTGTAAGAGTCTTCGGGCAGGCGGCGCTTGATGTAGGGGCTGGCGGGCGCCGGTTGGGCGTCTTTGGCGTAGGTGATTTTGCCGGTGCGGACGTCCTGCACGATGCGCGCATCCACGGCGTCGCGCCGGGGCAGGGTGCAGCCGGCATTGGCCAGCACGTACTGGTAGGCCTCCTGGGCGGGCAGCACGGTGGTCATGCCGGGCAGGGTGAAGGGCTTATCGGTTCGGATTTCGGCCACGATTTTTGCGGCGTCGGGCTGGTCTTCTACCTGCACGCCACCGGCCCAGTTGTCCTGCGTCACTTTGGGGTTGCCGTCCACCACGTTGCCGGCCACGTAGGCTTTACCGAACAGGTTTTTCTGGTCCTTGTCGCGGCCCGATTCGGGCTTGAGGATGCGGTAGCTGATGGGTTCGCCGGCCGGGGTGATGGGGCCGGGCTTGTAGTAGTTGTTCACGAAGTTGTATTCCGAGTGATTGTCGCCGCCGTCGGCCGAGCGATTCCACCAGTTGAACACCACGTTGTTGGCGAAGTTGAAGTCGCCGTACATGCCTACCGAGGGGTTGCGGGCAATGTTATTCGCCCACAGGTTGCGGGTAAACAGGCTGTTCAGCCCGCCGATGGTGCTACCAAAAGCGTGGTTGTAGGTGTCCAGTCCCTCCGAGAAAATGGAGTTCTGAATGGTCACGTTCACCGTCGGCAGCTTGTCGGCCTTGCCCGTTTCGGGGTTGTGGTAGACGTGGCGGTAGATGGACATGTTCTCATCCAAGCCCCACGAGGCCGAGACGTGGTCGATGATGATGTTGCCGACCGGGTTGCCGCCCAGGCCGTCGTCACGCCGGGCCACGTCGGTGGCGCCGCGGCGGAAGCGCAGGTAGCGCACCACCACGTCGTGCGTGTTAATCCAAACCGACTCGCCGGCCACGCAGATGCCGTCGCCCGGCGCCGTCTGGCCCGCGATGGTGACGTAAGGGGCCCGAATGATAATGGGGCTTTGCAGCTTGATGATGCCGGCCACGTTGAACACGATGATGCGGGCGCCGCCCTGCTCCAGGGCCTCGCGCAACGTGCCGGGGCCGCTGTCGGCTAGGCTCTTCACCACGTACACTTTGCCACCCTGCCCGCCGAAAACGTGCGCCCCGCCGCCTTCCGCACCGGGGAAGGCCAGGCGGCTGGATTGGGGCAAATCCGAAGGTTTAGCGGCCCAGGGAATATAGGGCTTGCCGGCTTTTGCTTCGGCCTGAATGATGGGCTGGGCCTTTTGCCAGGCGGCTTCCGAGCGTTTCTCTTCTTCGGCCAGGGCGGCGTCGGCTTTGGCCTGCACTTCCGGCGGAATCTTGGGGTACTGGGCACGGGCGGCGGGTGCGGCAACGGCGGAGGCGAAGAGGACGGCGAGAAGGGCGCGACTGCGGTGGGTCATGGATTGGGATGGGAGTGGTTGGTTATCGTCATGTCGAGCGCAGCCGAGACATCTCGCTCGCATCGTTGAACTGGCAATTGATTACTTGGGCACGCGAGATGTCTCGGCTGCGCTCGACATGACGTTCGGTAGTCTTTCTGGCTCTATTCTAATACCCCGGATTCTGTCGGAAGTCGCTTTTATTCGTCACCGCGTCGAGGTCGCTTTGCGGAATGGGCCGCAGGACGTGGTAGTCCTGGATATTGGGGGCGGCGTCGGGGTTGTTGGCGCGCACGCGGTCGAGGAGCTTGCCGGTGCGCTTTAGGTCGAACCAGCGCACTTGCTCGCCGGCCAGCTCGCGGGCGCGCTCATCGAGGATGAAGTCGAGCGTGACCTGACTGGCGGTGATTTGCATGGCGGCGGTGCGGCCGGGCAGAGCGGCGCGGGTGCGAATCTGGTTGATGTAGTAGGCCGCCGAATCCAGCTTACCATTGCGGAACTGGGCTTCGGCGGCAATGAGGTAGATGTCGCCGAGGCGGAGCAGGTTGGCATCACGGGCGCTTTCGGTGACGGTGGCCGTGGCGCGGGTGGGGTCGTCGAACTTGCGCAGCGAGGGGTAGTGGAACCGGTCCTTGGGCGTGCCGTTGGCGTTGTACATGTCGTCGATGTCGTACACCTTATAGCGGTAGCGGCGGCTGTAGAGCTGCAGCGCATCGGGGATGGACTGCTTGGTGGTCAGCACGGCCGTGTCGCCCACAGCAAACTTGTTCTGACCAGTCAGGCCGGCCAGGCCGGTGGGGTTCTGGGCCACTTCCGCGGCGGTCCACTTCGGGATGGTACCGGAGTTATTAGCCAGCCAGGCTTGCTTGAAGCTGCCGCTGTAACGGCTGTCGTTCTGCTCGTTGTAGAGGCCCAGCAGGAAGCGGGTGGGCATGTAGCGCACGTTGGGGAAACCGTTGAGCACGTCGCGCTGCATACCGGGCAGCGAGGCGTAATCCATCAGGAAAAAGGTGTGGCCCAGGTTACTGCCCGCGTTGAAGGTGAGGTTGGTGGAGTAGTTCACGGCCCACAGCACTTCGCTGTTGCGCTGGTTGGTGAAGTCCCAGAGGCTGGCGTAGCTGGTTACCAAGCGGATGCCCTGGCCGGTGTAGCCCGTCACCACGCGCTTGGCCAGGTTGGCGGCGCGCTGGTACTGGCCGCGCGTGAGGTAGATTTTGGAAGCAAATGCCTCGGCGGCCGGCTTGGTGATGCGGCCGTAGTCGGTGGTGGTCACCGGCAGGTTGGCGGTGGCGAAGTCGAGGTCCTGGAAAATCTGGTTGTACACGTCGGCCACGGAGGCGCGGGTGGCGGTGGTCACCACGCCTTCGGTGGGTTCCAGGCGCAGGGGCACGTCGCCGAAGGATTCGACCAGGTGGTAGTAGTACCAGGCGCGCATGAAGCGAATTTCGGCCTCCAGCACCGGCCGGCGGGCGGGCAGCAAGCCAGCGGTGTTTACGTATTTCAGGGCCTGGTTGGCCAGGTTGATGGCGGCGTAGCACTGCTGCCAGAGCTGGGTTTTCACCCAGATATTGTCCGAAATCAGGCTTTGGTAGGTGGTAAGGGGCGGCTGGGGTGTGGCGCCGCTCACCACGGTGCCGCCGTTGTTGGCGGCGTTGGTCCAGATGTCGGTGCCCATTTCGAGCAGGGCGTAGCCGGCCTCCTTGCCGTAGAGGGCGCGGTTGTAGGTGTACATGGCATTCACGGCGGTTTCGAAGCCGTCGGGGGTGGTGAACACGGCCTCAGCGGTCGAGCCGCTGGGGTTGTATTCGGCCAGCTGGTCTTTGCAGGCGGTGGCGGCCAGGGCCAGCAATGCCAGGGTCAGGGTCTTTTTGAAGGTCGTTTTCATGACGTCAATTCGATTAGAAGCCCACGTTCAAACCCACCACGTACACGCGGTTCAGCGGCCGGTCAATCACGCCTTCGCCCTCGGGGTCGAAGTCCTTGAGGTTGCTCAGCGTGTAGAGGTTTTTGCCCGACACATACACGCGCAGGTTGTCCATGCGCAGGCGGCTGGTGAGGGATTTCGGCAGGTTGTAGCCCAGCGTCACGTTGCGCACTTTGGCAAAGGACGCCTGCCGCTCGGTGAGTGTGGTGATGTAGCTCAGGCTGCGCGTGGCGTTGGGGCGGGGGTACTCGTTGGTGGGGTTTTCGGGGGTCCAGTAGTCCACCACGGCGCCGTTGCTGCTGCCGCTGCGGGTGTATTTGGCGTAGTAGTCGGAGCTTATCCACTGGCCCACGCGGGCGACGAACAGGATGTTGAGGTCGAAGCCCTTGTAGCGAAAATCGTTGCTCAGGCCGCCGGTCCACTTCGGCACGCGCGAGCCGATGATGGTGCGGTCGGCGGCCGTGATTTTGCCGTCCGGCACACCGTCGGGCCCCGAAATATCCTTGATTTTGATGTCGCCGGGAATGGCCCCGAACGTGGCGGCCTGGGTTTCCTCGCCCAGTTGCCAGATGCCTTCCTTCACGTAATCGTAGTAAATCTGGGAAGGCTGGCCTTCGATGAGCGAGTTGCGGTAGTCGTCGGCGATGACGTTGCCGTTGGGCAGCGATACGATGGTTTCGCGGTTGGCCGCGAAGGTGGCCGTGGTGGACCAGGTGAAGGCGCCGCCGCGGAAATTCTGCGAAGTCAGCGACACTTCGATGCCCCGGTTGCGGGTTTTGCCGATGTTGCGGTTCACGGTGGTGACGCCCGTGAGCAGCGGCAGCGTGTAGGGGAAAATCAGGTCGCTGGTGCGGGCGTCGTAGTAGTCCACGGTGCCGGTCAGGCGGTTGTCGAACAGGCCGAAATCAACGCCGAAGTCGGCCGTATTGGTCAGCTCCCATTTCAGGCTCTGGTTGCCGATGGTGGGCGAGATGGTGTAGGCCGGCGCGGCGGTGGTTTCGTTGTAGGAAAACTGCGTCAGGGTGAGCGAGTTCTGGGTGGCGTAGGCGTTGATGACGTCGTTGCCCGAGATGCCGTAGCTGCCGCGCAGCTTCAGCTCCGACACCACTTTCTGGTTCTTCATGAAGTTCTCGTCAATCACGCGCCAGCCCAGACCGGCCGACGGGAAAAACGCCCATTTGTTGCCCGGCGCCAGCTTCGAGGAGCCGTCGGAACGGCCCGTGAGCGTGAGCAGGTACTTGCCTTTGTAGCTGTAATTGATGCGCTCGGTGAAGGAAATGAGCTTGTTTTCGGCAAAGCCGCTGCCATCAAAAATGTTCTGGTTGGCGCCGGCCAGGTTGTAGAACGACTGCGAGGGCAGCACCTGGTTGGCCCCGCCGAGGAAGCTGTTGGTGTTGGTGAACGTGAGGATGCTGCCCACGCCGGTGAGCGTGAGCGAATGGTCGCCGATTTCCTTGCGGTAAGTCAGCACGTTTTCCCAGCTCAGGTTGCGGTTCTGGTTGTTGGTGATGGAGGCCTGCGAGTTGGCCCCTTTGCCGTCGATGGTGTTGCGGGAGTAGAAGCTGCCGGCTTCCGAGGTGGAGAAGTTGGCCCCGAACGTGGAGCGGAAACTCAGGCCGTCGAGCGGGTCGATTTCGAGGTAGGCGGCGGCCGAAATGCGGTTCGTTTTGGTGTTGCGCTGGTAGGCGCCGGGCTGCTCGTCGGCCAACGGGTTGATGAGCGTGCCGCCCAGCGGGAACGTGACGAGGTTACCGTCGGCGTCGTAGGGAGTGCCCAGCGGCGCCACCTGCGAAGCCTGGTTCAGCGGGTCGCGGCGGATGTCGTTGTTGGTGTACGAGAGCTGGGTTTGGGCGCCGGCTTTCAGCCACTTGTACACGGTTTGGTCGATATTGAGGCGGCCGGTGTAGCGCTTGTAGCGGTCCAGCTTTTCCAGGCCCTGCTCGTCGAAGTAGTTGCCCGAGAAATAGATTTTGGTGTTGTCGGAGCCGCCCGAAATACCAATCTGGTAGTTCTGCTGCTTGCCATTATTGAGCAGCAAATCCGACCAGTTCACGTACTGGCCGTTGTTGATGGCGTCGAGCTGCGCCGGCGTAAACACCTTGCTGTCGTCGGCCGGGCTGTTCCAGGTGCCCACCGCCCGAAAGGCCTCGCGCCGGAAGGCCACGTACTGCGGGCCGTCCATAAACTTGCCGTAGCCGGCCACTTGCGTGACGCCGTTGTAGGCATTCAGCGAAAGCCGGGCCTTGCCGTTGGTGCCGCGCTTCGTCGTAATAATAATGACGCCGTTGGCCCCGCGCGAGCCATAGATGGACGTAGACGAGGCATCTTTCAGCACCTCGATGGATTCCACGTCGTTCGGGTCAATCACCGAAGCATCCACACCCTGCACGCCGTCCACGATGTAGAGCACGTTGTTGGAGCTGCTGGGGTTGGCAATGGAGCGGTTGCCGCGAATGCGGACGGACGCGCCCTGGCCCGCGTAGCCATTGGCCCGCGTGATGTCGGCCCCGGGAATCTTGCCCTGCAGGGCTTCTACCACCGTCGTAGTCGGCAATTTGGTTACCTCCTCCCCTTTCACCGACGTCACGGCGCCGGTCAAATCGCGCTTCTTTACCGTGCCGTAGCCGATAACAACGACATCATCGAGCGCGGCCGCTTCGGGCGCCAGCTTCACTTCCACACGGGTTTGGTCGGGCTTCACCATCAACTCCTGGGCCTTGAAGCTCAAGTAAGAAACCACCAGCGTCACGTCCTGCTTGTCGGGCACCTGCAGGGTGAATCCACCGTCGGGGTCGGTCGAAATCCCGTTGGTGGTGCCCTTCACCACGATGGTTACGCCGGGCAACGCCTCGGCCTTATCGGCGCTGACCACCCGGCCGGTGATGGTGCGCGTCTGGGCTTGTGCGGTATTAATGAGAAATAAAACCGCCGCTAAAATGAAAAGTAAGTGTTTCATAGGGTGGGATTTAGGGTGAGAGCTGGGGCATGCGGGCGGTAGAGGCAGAACGTCATGCAGAGCGCAGCGAAGCATCTCGCATGTGGTAGTAATTCAATCGTCGAAAAGAATTAGTGGTGGCACGCGAGATGCTTCGCTGCGCTCTGCATGACGTTCAATATCAGGCCGGCTGCGCAACCTGCATGGCCACGGGCTCAACTTCAACCGTCAGCCCCTTCACATCGCCGCAGAAATGCACCTCCACGCCGATTTCGGCCAAAGCAGCGGCCTTGATGCGACAGAGCTGATGGGCCTTGGCCGCGTAGGGCGCGTACACCACCTGGATGTGGTTGGCCTTGTGGCGGGCCATCATCTGGTCGCGCGTCACGCCGCAGAGCACGGCGTGCATGATGGGCCATTCAGGAGTCGTTTCCTGCCAGCGGCGCTGGGTTTCGGCGGCGGGCAGGGCCACGGCTTCGCCCACGCCGAGGTCGCAGTGCAACTTGCCGTCCATCACGTACACGCGGCTCCAGACGATGGAACCGGGGCGACTCACCCCGCGTACGCTGCCCCCGCCGAGGCGGAAATACATGGCCGGCTGCCGCTCGCTGCTGGTGCCCGCGTAGCCATCAATGAAGTGGGCCGGCGGCGCGGCGCCCGAAATCAGGAACACCCACACAAATTCCTCGCCGTCGCCGGTGTCGAAGCTTTGGCCCCAGCGCAGGTCGTGCAGCGTGGTTTCGCCACTCAAACCCAGCTCGTTCCAGAGGCGGTAGGTGAGCAGGGCATCGAGGCCGGCGCACTCGTCCACTTCGTTGAAGTGCGGCAGGGCCTGGCCGGCGTACAGTTCCCGGCCGGTGGAGGAAAACACCGGCGGGCGGTCGGCATTGTTGAGGAGTCCTTCGGCCAGGTCGCTGGCCACGGTCAGGTCCTTCAGGCCCTGCTGGTACTGGATGCCGATGGTGTCGCAGCCAAACTCATCGGCGATGCGCACGGCGGCGATGTACATTTTGCACTGCTCCAGCGTCTGGTTTTTGGTGAGCTGGGTGGCCTCGTCGGTGCCCCAGTTGAACTTCATGCCGCGGGCCAGCAGCCAGTCGAGCACGGCTTGGGCTTCGGCCTCGGTCACGGTGCACATGGCCGCGTAGAGGCTGGCCTGGCTCAGGCGCTCCTTAAAGACGCCGGTGGCGTGCAGCAGCTCGTCGGGCACAATGGCATTGTACATGCCCATGCAGCCCTCGTCAAACACGCCCATGATGGCCTTGTGCTGCTTGAACTTCCGGCCGAACGTGCGGCCGGCGTGCTCCTCGGTGGCCGGCAGCTTGGCGCTGGCGAAGCTTTTCACGTGGCGCTCGTCCTGGGTGATGCGGCCTTGTTTCAGCCACTGCTTCAGGCCATTTTCAAAGAAGGAATCCGTAAAATCTTCGCTCCAGAGCGTGCTGTAGTCCACGCCGGCTTTGGTGAGGCAGCCGTTGAGGTTGAGCATGCCCACCAGGCCGGGCCACTGCCCGCTCCAGTTGGCCACGGTCAGTATTGGGCCCTGGTGGGTGGTGAGGCCGGCCAGCACGTGGTGCGAGTATTGCCACACGCTTTCGGCCACGATGAGCGGCTGCTTGGGGTGAATGTGGCGAAACACCTCCATGCCCATGCGCTGCGAATCGAGGAAGCCGTGCTGCTTTGCGGCGTCGTAGGCGTGAGCGCGCTTCACGTTCCAGCCCTGCTTTTCGAGGGCAGCGGTGAGCTGCGCTTCCATGGCGGCCTGGGCGGCCCAACAGTTTTGGTTGGCGGCTAGGCGCAAGTCGCCGCTGGCGAGGAGGAGGACTTCGTTGGCAGGGAATGAAACCACGGCTTGCTACAGTGAAATAGTGAGTGCGAACCCCGCACGGCCCCGGGTGATACCCCGGCCAACGCGCTGAATTCGGCAGAAAAGTTTTTGGATGACTGGCTCTACAAATTTGCCATCCTACCAGCCCCGGCCCCTCCGCTTTTTTGCCTACTTAGTGTAGGATGTTACCATCCGTTTCAGGCCAGTCAGCCAACACCTTTTTCAGAGCCCAAAGCAGTAAATAGTTTATTCCGTCAAACAAAAGCAGCGGATTTTCACCTCATTTAGCCCACTAGTGGCCCTGAGCAGGCAAGTACAGGAGAGTTCAGCTTTTTGAGGGATGTAGTTTAGTGACTACTTACTGACTGATTTTATCCTTTTTCAGTCCGTTTGGGTCTTCTGCGGGCCTAGGATAATATCCTAGAGAAGCCCACTCCTTCTGCTTTTTGCCGTGTTGAACTCCTTTTTGCCGGTTTGCTTTTTCGCTTTTCTACACAATCGATTTCGTAATTGAGCAGCGCACCGACCTCCTGCCCTGCCATTTAACGCCCAAATTCCCACCAAACTCCCACTCCCATGAAAGCCCATTTCCACAAAGTCCCGGTTGCCCCGCAAAGCTCGTTCAGCGTCCGCCACGACCAGAAGCCGAACTTCGGCACCGTGTGGCACTATCACCCCGAGCTGGAGCTGCACTATGTCATCAAGGGCGAGGGGGTGCGGTTGATGGGCGACAACATCAGCAATTTCTCGTCGGGCGAAATTGTGCTGCTGGGCGCCAACCTGCCCCACACCTGGCGCTGCAACGAGGAGTATTTCCAGGGCAACCCGGAGAAGCAGGTGGAGGCCATCGTTATTCAGTTTCTGCCCGAGTGCCTGGGCCGCTACCTCTTCGGCCTGCCTGAGGCCTACCTCATCCCCAAGCTGTTCGAGAAAGCCAAAAGCGGCCTGCTCATCACCGGCAAGGCCAAGGCCAAGCTGGCCCCGCTCATGCGCCAGGCCGTGCACGCCACCGACCTGGACCGCATCATCATCTTCCTCTCCATCCTGAAAATTCTCTCCGAAACGGCCGAAACCAAAACCATCGCCTCGGAGCACCACGCCTTCAAACAGAGCAATGAGTCGGACGTGCAGCGCATCAACAAGGTGTGCAACTACACGCTTTCGAACTACAAAAAGGAAATCACGCTTGATGAAATTGCCTCCATCAGCAATCTGAGTGTCACCTCGTTCTGCCGCTACTTCAAGCTGATTACGAAGAAGACGTACTACGATTTCCTCATCGAAATTCGCATCAGCCAGGCTTGCCGGCAGCTGATTGAGGACAAGCTACCGACGGAGGTTATCTGCTTCGAATGCGGGTTCAATAACGTGTCGAATTTCTACCGCCACTTCAAGAAAATCACGAAGATGACGCCGCTGGAATACAAGAAAAAGTACCTGCACAGCCACAAAGAATTGGCCATGGCGGCGTAAGGCTGTCTGTAGCGTGGACTCTGCGAGTCCGCGCATGGCCGGACCGGACACAAAAAAGCACGTCATGCTGAGCGCAGCCGAAGCATCTCTACCGCAATAGTAAATCTGATTACTCTCGCGGTAGAGATGCTTCGGCTGCGCTCAGCATGACGTTCTTGTTTTCAACCTACTTGGTAGGTTCCTATGCCACTAGTTCCAGCTGGCGGCTCAAGGTGCTGTAGTCGCCATACAGCGCTTCCACGCCAGCCCGCACGGTGCCGGTAAAATTGCCCACTTTGCGGCGCGTGAAGGTGGAAATATCCACCCCGCGCTGCTTGAGCGAGTATTTGGCCACGGTGGGATACACGTCGTGCATCACGCCCATGTTTTTGATAAAAAACTCCTGCACTTCAGCTACTTCGTGCTGCAGGCTGGCGTTGTCATAGTTCTTGCAGAGCCACACGATAAGCTCCGGGAAGAAGTTACCCTGGATGCACGATAGGCCGGCGGCACCCGCTTTCAACGACTCCACGGCGTGGCCCATGTAGGCGTCGTAGAGGCCGAATTTGTGGCCTTCGGTGGCGGCCAGCTTGGCCCGAATCTGGTCGATGTCGAGGCAGGTGTCTTTATGGTAGGTGACGCGGCCGGTGGCGACGAACTGGCCCAGCTGCTCGGCCGTGAGCACGCGCTTGTAGGGCTCGGGGCACTCGTAGAAGCCCAGGGGCACGCCGCTGGTCCACTCCAGCAGGCGGTGGAAACGCTCGTTGAACACGGCGTCGGACTCGTCCTGCGCAGCCAGCAGGCTAGTGATGACGATGACGGCTTCGGTGCCGGCTTCATACACCTGTTTCACGAAATCGGCCTGCTCGTTGAGGGCGCCGGCGAAGGTGCCAGTGGCCACCACGGGCACGGCGCCGCCCGCCACGTCCACGATGTGGCGGATGCTTTGCAGGCGCTCCTCGGCGCTTAGCTCAAACATCTCGCTGGAGAGGCAGTTGGCGAAGAGGCCGGCGGCCCCGGCCGTTAAGTACATCTCCGTGAGGCGGGTAAGCGCCGGATAATCGATACGCCCATCGTTCTGGAAGGGCGTGAGCATAACGGGGATAAATCCCTTGGATGCGTTTTTCATACTGATAAAGGCTGGGGCAGTTGGGCCGCAGAGGATAAGAAGAGGCCGGCTAATGCACGGATTGGGTTAAAATTTCTTCGGAGACGATGGCCGTAGCGCGGCGCTGGCGGAGGCGCGTCAGTAGCAGGCCCAGCAGGAAAATGGTGAGCGTGCCCACCACAATCACCATGCTCTGGTGCAAGGGGTTGCGCAACCCGGCCAGGCCCTCGGGCAGCTTGGGCGAAAGCGTGAGCCAGACAATGACCAGCACGCCGATGATGGTGGCGGTGAGGGCTTCGGCGTTGCGGGTCTGGCGGCTGATGATGCCGAGCAGGAACAAGCCCAGCATGCCGGCCGCGAAGATGCCCGACAGCTGCCACCACACGTCGAGCACGCTTTTAACGCCAATCATGGCGATGCCCACGCTCATGCCCGCCAGACCCACCAGCACGGTGCCGATGTGCAGGCTGCGCATGGTTTGCTTCACGCTGAGGTTGGGCTTGAAGTAGCGCTGGTAGATGTCGACGGTGAAAACGGTGGCCGAGGCATTCATGCCCGAGCTGATGGTGCTCATTGCCGCCGAAAGGATGGCCGACACGATGAGGCCGACGAAGCCGGGCGGGATTTTCGTCACCATGAAGTGCGGCATCACCTTGTCGCCGTAGTCGGCGGGCTGCAGGGCAGCGGCGGCCTGGGCAATCTGGCCGGCGGTTGCGGTGAGGGGCAGCTTTTCGGCGGCCACTTTCAGCTTAACGGCTTCAATCAGCTCGGGGTGCACCTGGTAGTAGGCAAACAGCGCCGAGCCGATGACGAAGAACAGCAGCGAGGCCGGTACATAAATCAACACGCAGAGCCAGATGGACTTGGCCGCCTGCTTGGCCGAGGTGGCGGTGTGGTAGCGCTGCACGTAGTTCTGGTCGACCCCAAAATTGTTGAGGTTGATGAAGAAGCCGTAGAGCAGCACCACCCAGAAAGTGGACTGCGTGAAATCGGGCGAGAAGCCACCGAGGCTGAACTTGTGCTGCTCCTGCCCGATGGCCATGATGTGCGAAAAGCCGCCCGGCATGTTGGTCACAATCAAGTACAAAATCAGCAGCGCGCCGAAGGTCTTGACCACGCCCTGCACTACCTCCGTCCAGATAACGGCCTCGATACCGCCCAGCACCGTGTAGACGATGATGCAGCTGCCAGTGATAAGCATAATCCACTCCATGGAGAAGCCGGTGAGGGCCTGCAGCGTGAGGGCAATGCCGAAGAAAATGGAGCCAATGCGGGCCAACTGCGTGAGTAGAAAACAAGCCACCGCATAGGTGCGCGCCCAGCTGCCGAAACGGTGCTCCAGGTGCGTGTAGGCCGATATTTCGCCGGTGCTGCGGTAGAACGGCACGAAGTAGCGCGTGGCCACCCAGGCCGCCAGCGGCATGGAGATGCTGAAGACGAAGGCATTCCAGTTGGTGCCGAAAGCCTTGCCGGGCACACCCAGAAAGGTGTTACTACTCAAGAAAGTAGCATAAATCGACATGCCGATGGCCCAGCCGGGAATCAGGCCCGAGGCGCTGGAATACTGTTCGGCGCTGTCGTTTTTCCGGGCAAACCAGGCGCCCACGGCAATCATGGCCGCCAAATACAGCGCGATGATAACAAGGTCAAGAACTCGCAAATTGCTCATGAGGCCATATTACCAAATTGCCGCGACATGGAGCGGAAAATGGGACTGGTAGTACTGATAGCAAATTTACCGAGGGGCCGGGCGGTGAGCCTGTATGATTTTCCCCTACTGTTGTACCATCTTAGCGAGGGAATAATGGTGGTGTCCGAAACCCTCTTTAGGAATCGAGGACTCGCTTATTCTGAATACGGATTCGCTAACGCATGGCATTCATCAACATTACTACCCCTTCACTATGAGCCTATTGCAGAAGATTCGAGGTTTCTTTGCTGCCAAGCGGCCTGAGGAACATCCTGGTCCCGCTCCCACGACCTTCTCCGCTGATAATGAAGCCGCACGCTCCACTTGGAACGAAGCGTATTTGATAAAACAATACAAAGCGGTATCAGCAGAAAGCAAAACGTTCGCCGGTCATTACGGCGATTTTAACGCATTCCTCTACAGAGCAGACTTTGACAGCTTCTTACGGAAGGAGGTGCTGCCTTTCAGAGAGCCTGACAATAAATTCATTGAATTTCTGGATAAGAACCACTGGCAGGAAAAACACCCGTTTAATTTCCCCGGCCCGTTTTACGCAGGATATTCAGATACCTGTGGCACAGGCATCGGCGAGGCACCCTATAATGTGATGAACGATTCCCACTGTTACGAGTATGTCTTTCGTCAGCCAAAGGATTTTACAGAGTTGCTTCAGATGCTTGATGCGGCAGCAGTTGAAGTATTCGACAGCTATTCGTCGAATGGCAACGACTATTGGACATATGAGGCGTGTAAAGAATGGTGGAGCACCAGGGAGCAAATCATCGCAGCGTTGAGGGATGAAGAGCTTGTGCAAATGAATGACGGCCAAGCGCAAGCGTACATCAACTACCTGAACGGGGATGCAGAAGCAGACCTGCAACGTTACTGCTACTTTCTGCTTAATGGCACCTACCCAATGAGCGTGGCAGCCATTTTGCCGAGCCTTGACATCCATTCTTGCTCTTATAATTTTCCCTACTGCACATCAAGCCCCGACACGCTCAGCCCAGCGGCTGCGGTGCCAGCAAGCTTCACGCGGTAGCTGCCCGCGTTTATCATGCCGCCGGTGGAGGTGGTGAGGTAGTTCCATTTGCCGGGCTTGGAGGGCACCAGGTCCACGGTTTCGGTCTTGAGGACGGTGCCATCGGCCAGGGCCAGGGTGAACAGAGCGGAGAGCGGCTGGGAACCTTGGTTGGCGTAGCGAAAGGTGAGCGAGTAGGTATCGGCCACCCCTGTCTGAATGGTCCACTCGACGGCATTGCCAGCGGGCTCTTTGAAGGTGATGCTTTCCTTGGTGTTTATCGTTTCCTTCGCCAGGCCGGGGCCGATAAGGCGGGCGGTGGCCGGCTTGTAGCCGGTGGTAGGCTTGAGGTCGTAGGCAGGCTCGATGGTACTGGCACGGTTCACGGCCACGATGTAAGAGGAAGGATTGGGGCCGAAGGCGACCGTGGTATTGGCAGAGAAGCGCTTGCGGTACAGGCGGAAAGCGGGGGTGGTAATGCCGTCGGTTTCGAGGGTCGTTTTGGTGTCCTCGTAATCTTTGAGCCAGGCGGGGCGGGTTGCCTGGCGCGTGTCGAGGGCCACGTACACGTCGGCCAAGGTGGTGACGCCGAATGTGCCACCGGCAGCGCCGGACTTGCCCGGCCCACGCAGCCATTCGGCCCCATACAGGGCAGAGGGCAGGGCGCTAAAAGTGGCGGGCGAGTCGCTGAAGCTCTGAACACCCGTATCCAGCCAGGTTTGGGCCGACCACTGCGCGGCCTGCGTTTTACCATTGATTTTCAACCCACTGATAACAGACTGTTGCGCGGGTGCGGGCAGTGCCTTGGCATTGGCGGTGGCAATGGCAATGGCAGAAATAAGGGCTTGGCCGGAAGCAACGCGGGGGAAGGAGATGACGAGCTGGCCGTTGCTGACGCGGGCCTGCACAGTCTTTTTCAGAGCTTGGTCGTGGCCGGCTTCTTTCCATACATCCAGGTTTTGGAGGACGGTTTGCTGGTTGATGGCGACATTGAACAAGCGCCAGCCGGTGCAATCCAGCCCGCCGCCGGTGCCGAGCCAGGGCTCCACGAAATACAGTTCCACCGTGTACTCACCATTGGGCACGGGGAAGACGTAACGCAGCTTCTCGCGGCCGTAGCGGAAGGTCTGGAACAACGGCCAATCACGGGTGCCTCGGATGGGGTCGTGGGTGCGGCGCTGGCTGGCGAAGAAGGGCGCGAGGCCGGGGAAGTCCTGCGTCCACGACTCCGAGCCCCAGGTTTTGGGGTCGGTGCGGGGCTGGTCGGCCTGCCAGGTGCTGCCCTGCTGGTCCATATAAGCTGGGCCGCCGCAGTTCACGCGGTAGAGGTAGTTGAGGCCCGGCTGCGGCTGGGTGATGGGTTGCGCATCGGCCAGGAACTTGTTAAAATTGGGCGCTTTGGGCAAGTGGTGCAGCACGATGTAATCTGTCGCCACGACCTTGCCCGCGACGTAGCCTACGGCGTAGAGCACGTTGTATTTTATATCGACTCCATCCCACTGAAAATGCGTGCCGATGCCACCAGTTCGGCTTTTGCGGCCCAGTGAGGCGGCGTTCACATCGTTGAACAGCTCCACTTCATCGCAGTTAGAATAAACGGTAATGCTATCCCGGCGGCCGGGCGTGAGCCAGCGGTCGGGCCAGGTGTGGGAGGCGAGGTAGACCATCGGCTCGGTTGTTTTGGGCGCGTAGTTGGCCCGGAACATGTAGAACGCGTCGGTGGGCTCTTCCCAGGGCGTGAGCAGGCCCTTGTAGTTGACGGGGCCGATGCGGTCGAGCTCGCGCTGGCCTTCGCCGCCCTGCACCCGGCCGGGGTTATCGTGCGAGGTCAGCAGCCAGAAGAAGTGGCCGGCCGTCTGGTCCTTGGCCGCTTCGGCGAGGCGCACTTTTAGCTCCATCAGTTGGGCAAAACGGTCCTCGCTGAACGGGCCGCTGTTGAAGGCGGGCGGGCCTTCCTGATGCAGGTCGAGGGTGCGCCAGGCGCCGTACTCGCCGATTAGGACCTGGCGGGCCACGTCGGCGCCGTACTGGTTGGGGTCGCCGCCGTAGGTGCCGGTCCAGTTCTGGGGCACGTCCCAGTCGGTGCCCTGGCCGCCGTTGCAGGTCGTGATTTTGCGTTCGCGTGAAGCCGTGGGGTCGAGCTGGCGGATGAGGGCGCTGCACTCGCGGGCGAAGTCGGCGGGCAGCGTGCTTTCGTTTTCGAGGCCCCAGAGCACCACCGACGGACTGTTGCGGCGCTCCTTCACCCAGTCGGTGAGCAAGGTCTTGAAGTTCTGGCGGAAAGCCGGCGTGTCGTACCAGACGTGCGCGGCCAGCTGCGGCCACCACAGCAGGCCCAGCGAATCCCAACTGGCTTGGTAGCGCAGATTGTGCGGCTGGTGGGCATCGCGAAAAGCATTGAAGCCGGCGGCCTTCACCATCTGCACCCGCGTGCGGATTTGCGCATCGCCAAAGGCATGGCTTTGGCCCAGCAGGTGCTCGTATTCGGCAATGCCGTTGATGAAAACCGGCTGGCCATTCAGCAGAAACTGCTTTTGCCCGGCCACGGCGGCCCGGCCAATCGGCCAGCTCACCCAACGGATGCCGTAGTGCGTTTCCTGCTCATCCAGCAGCTTGCCTTTGGCGCTGATTTTCGTAACCAGCCGATACAAATACGGGTCAGCCAACGACCACAGGTGCGGCTGCTTCAGCACCGGTAGCTGCTGCCGCAACTGAGTTACCGCGCCTGCTGCCAGCTTATGCTTCGCGCTGACTTCGGCCACGCTCCTCCCCTGCCGGTCCAGCAATTGGCTGCTGATGGTGAGCGCCTGTGCCTTGTCGCCGTAGTTTTTTACTTCGGTTTCGACGTTCAGCCGCGCAGCTTGATTAGACACCGTGGAATCGGCCCAGATGTGGACACCAAAGGGCTCCACCCGCACCGGGCTGGTGACGACCAGCGCCACCGGCCGGAAAATCCCCATCGGCTGCGAGCCTTCCGAGAAGCCGCGCTCCTCGGAGCAGCCGCCGCACACCCAGGGCAAATCCTGGATGTTGGCCGGGTGGTCGGCGCGCACTGCCAGCACATTGGCCTGCCCGGCAGGCTTGATGACAGCGGTGATGTCAAGGGTGAAGGTAGTGCGGCCACCGCCGTGGTAGCCCACTTTTTGGCCGTTCAGCCAGACCGTTGCATACGAGCCCACGCCTTCGAAAAACAAGAAGTAGCGGGCGTCTTTTGCGGCAGCGGGCGCCGTGAAGGTTTTGCGGTACCAGGCGTAGCCGTGGCGGTTGCCGTGGCGCTGGCGGCGGTAGCCCTCGTAGGCGTCCCAGTTGTGGGGCACGGCTACGGTTTGCCAGGTTTGGTCATTGAAATCGAGCTGCTCAAAGTTGGGGTAGGCCTGCTGGCTGTGGTCGTCGGCAGTGGTGCGCCAGTTGTCGAGGAGGGGGATGATGGTGCGCGGGCCAGACTGGCCGCGGACGGAACTCAGGGATTCACCAAGGAGCAGAAAGAAGAGGAAAATCCGTTTGAACATAAGGTATTTTCAGTAGCAATGAGAACGTCATGCTTCGACTGCGCTCAGCAGGACGTTCTTTTTATTTTTTGGTGATGGCCAACTCCCCATTCAACCTATAAATCTCTCCCTGCTTCGTCGCCAGCCGCACCTCTTTTCCTGCGTACTTCACCGCGCACTCCTGCCCGGCTTCCGACTTGATTTCGACCTCCTGCAGTTTGCCCTTCGTCCACTTCATGTCCACCACGAAGCCGCCGCGGGCGCGCAGGCCGCGCACGCTGCCGGTGGGCCAGGCCGTGGGCAGTGCGGGCAATAAATCCAGGGTGCCGGTTTGGCTTTGCAGCAGCATTTCGCCCATGCCGGCCGCGCCGCCGAAGTTGCCGTCAATCTGGAAGGGCGGGTGGGCGTCGAAGAGGTTGTGGTAGACGCCGCCCTGCTCGGCGGCGGTGCCGTTTTCGGCGGGCGAGAGCAGCTTTTCGAGAATGCGCAGGGCGTGGTCGCCGTCGCGGAAACGGGCCCAGAGGTTGACTTTCCAGGCCAGGCTCCAGCCGGTGCCTTCGTCGCCGCGCTGGGTGAGCGAGGTTCGGGCAGCTTGCAGAAATTTAGGTTCCGCGGGGCTGATTTCGGAGCCCGGAAACACGGCCCACAGGTGCGAAACGTGGCGGTGGGTATCGGCGGGGTCGTCTTTGTCTTCGAGCCACTCCTGCAGTTGGCCGTGCTTACCAACTTGATTTGGGGCCAGCTGGCGGGCTTTCTCGGTTAGCTCCCGCTGCAAATCGGCATCAATGCCCAGCACCTTAGCAGCAGCGCTGGTGGTGCGAAACAGCTCCCGAATAATCTGGTGGTCCATGCTGGGGCCGGCCACCAGCCCGCCGTGCTCCGGCGAGTTCGACGGCGTGCTGATGAGCCAGCCGGTGCGCGGGTCCTGGGTCAGGAAATTGGAGTAGAACTGAGCCGCCGCTTTCATCACCGGATACTGCTGGCTCAGGAATTTCCGGTCCTGGGTGAATTGGTAGTGCTCCCAGATGGGCTGGCACAGCCAGGCCGCGCCCGTCACCCAGATGCCATGGTTGGCGGCGTTGATGGGCGCGGTGCCGGCCCAGATATCGGTGTTGTGGTGCAGCACCCAGCCGGGGGCGTTGTAGTTCGTTTTGGCGGTGGCCTGTCCCATTTGGGCCAGCTGGTCGACGAAGCTGAACAGCGGCGCGGTGCAGGCCGACAGGTTCAGGATTTCGGCGGGCCAGTAGTTCATTTCCAGGTTGATGTTGGTGGTGAACTTGCTGCCCCAGGAGGGCGTCAGCGACTCGTTCCAGAGGCCCTGCAAATTGGCCGGCGGCCCGCCGGCGCGCGACGAGGAAATCAGCAGATACCGCCCAAACTGCAGGTACAGCGCCAGCAGCGCCGGGTCGGCGACGGGGCTGAACTGCTGGATGCGCTGGTCGGTGGGCCACTGCGAATTGGCAGTGTAGCCTAGGTCTATGTCGAAGGCATTGAACAGTCGCTGATAGTCGCGCATGTGTTCGGCCTCAAGGTCCTTGTAGCTACTTTTTGAAACCTGGTCAAGCTGTTGTTTCGCCAGCTGCTCGGGGTGCCCCGATACGTCCTGATAGTTCCTAAAATTGGTAGCCGCCGTCATATACAGCGTCACTTCATTGGCCCCTTCCACCCGAATTTCCTCATCGGTCACGGTCACGCGACCTTTTTTGGCGGCCACCCGCAGGTAGCTCACGCCGCGCAGCACGCCGTCGCGCACCTGCACCACCAACGCCAGCGTGTGGTCGTCCACCCGGTAGGTTTTTCGGTTGGCGTGGGCGCTGCCAAAATGGGCTACAAAATTCACCATGCCGGGTTTTACACTTACCAAACGACCTACCAGGGCCTGATGCGGGGCGCTGATAAAGTAGTCGCGCCCGAACCCGTCGTCGCCCTGTCGGTACTCCATCCTGGCCACGGCCTGACGGATATCAAGCTCCCGACGGTAATAGGTGGCCGGTTCCGCCTGCGGAAAATCCAGCAGCAAATCCCCAAACGGCTGGTACGATGCCTGGTAGCTCGGGGCCAGCGGCGGGTTGGCGTCCTGCACCCAGTATTGCCAGTTGGGGTTCAGCGCCACGCCGGTTTCGGGGGTTGCCCCCTCGGGGTAGGCCACGAACACCGGCTGCTTTTCCTTCACCCCAATCAGCCCGCCTTTGTCGAAGTAGTTGATAACCTGCACCA
Organism: Hymenobacter convexus; assembly: GCF_030580955.1. Taxonomy (GTDB): domain Bacteria; phylum Bacteroidota; class Bacteroidia; order Cytophagales; family Hymenobacteraceae; genus Hymenobacter. The sequence goes on from NZ_JAUQON010000003.1 coordinate 492,900, forward strand.
CTACTTCGTTGCGGCCCGGCCGAAGCGCGGCGGCCGGCACCCGGTAACGCCGCTTTTTGCTGATGCCCTCGTCGGTCCCTATTTGCTGGCCGTTCACGTAGGTCACGTCCACGTCGCGGATGCGGCCCAAGCTCAGGGTGAGGTCTTGGCCGGCCCAGGCGGCGGGCAAGTTGAAGCTGGTTTTAAACCAGACCGCGCCATCCAGCCCTTCCAGGCCGGCGCTTTCCCAGCCATTGGGCGTCGGGATGGCCAAAGGTTTCCAGCCCGGCTGGGCTAGGGCCTGCGCCACGCTCAGAGCGCGCAGCTTTTGTAGCCAGGCGGCTTTGTCGGCCGTGTAAGTTTCCTCGTGGTCCTTGAGGCCCATGAAGTGCTGCTCGGCCAGCTGCTCGGCTTCGGCCTGCTTGCCCTCGGCCAGCAGCCGGCGAATCTCGGGCAGGTACTGGGCGGCGCCGGGCCGGGCGTAGGGCCGCGGCTGGCCGGTCCAGAGCGTGGCTTCGTTGAACTGAATGTGCTCCTGCCCCACCCCGCCGTACACCATGCCGCCCAGCCGGCCGTTGCCGATGGGCAGCGCGTCGGTCCACTTCGCGGCGGGCTGGGCGTACCAAAGCTTCAGCGGCTGCTGCGCAGCGGCCGGGGCGATGAGTAGCCAGGCGAAAAGAAACAGAAGGAAGCGGGGCATAGGTAAAATTGTAGCGTGGACTCTGCGAGTCCGCGCAGGTGCGGAACGGAAAACGCGGCGAAGCCCGGGCAAGCGCGGACTCGTAGAGTCCACGCTACAGCATCAAGGCCCAACCACGCGCTCCGTCACCGCTTCATCCTGCGACACGGGCGCTTTCACGTACTTGAAATTATTGTTCTGCAGCACGATGCTGCGCGTTTTGGCGCCTTTCAGCTTGAGGTAGGTTTCGGTGCCAGCCGCCGGGAAGGCGTTGTACACGAAGGCATCTTCCACGTTGGTCAATTCCAGCTGCGGCGTGCCGGCCAGCGGCGTGGCGCTGCCGATGCCGTCGAGCCGGAGCAGCTGCACGCTTTCGGCGCGCACGCTCGGGCCGATGGTGGTGTTCACCTGCACGTTGTGGAAGGCGATGTTGCGCGCCTCCCGCACCGTAAAGCCCTGTTTCGCGTCGAAGTTGCAGTTGCTGAACGTCACGTTTTCGATGGGCATCTCGCTCAGGCCGTTCAGCAGGCCGGCCTGGTTGCCCTCGGCGGTGATGTTGCTGAAATGGATGTTGCGAAAGCGCGGCGTGCGCTCTGAAACCGGCTCGGGCGTGGACTTGGCGTACTGCATATCGAGCACAATCATCTGCTCACGGATGTTCTTCATCACGAGGTTATCGACGCGAATATCCTCCACCACGCCGCCCCGGCCCCGGGCGGTTTTGATGCGAATGCCCCGGTCGGTGCCGTCGAAAATGCAGTTCGAAATCGTGATTTTCTTCACCCCGCCCGACATCTCGCTCCCAATCACCACGCCGCCGTGCCCGCTGAGCATGGTGCAGTTGGTGATGGTGTAGTTTTCGGCCGGCACGTTCATTTTGCGCCCGGCCGCATCCTTGCCCGATTTGATGGTGATGCAGTCGTCGCCCACGCTGATGTGGCAGTTCGAGATGTGCACGTAGCGGCACGATTCGGGGTTGATACCGTCGGTGTTCGGCGACTTGGGGTTATTGATGGTGACGCCTGTCACGGTCACGTTCTCACAAAATTCCGGGTTCACCGTCCAGAAGGGCGAGTTGCGAATGGTGATGCCTTCAATCAGCACATTCTTGCAAAACATGGGCTGAATGAACGGCGGCCGCAGAAATGCCCGGTCAATTACGCCGCCCTGCTCGTCGGGCTTTAGGATGTTGGCGTTGAGTCGCTTGAATTCCTGCTGCCACTTCGAGTCCTGGCTTTTGCGCGACTGCCCCTCGGCGTAGTCCCACCATTTTTTGCCCTGCCCATCAATGATGCCCCGGCCCTTGATGGTGATATTCTCCGCCTTATAAGCGTAGAACAGCGGCGAAAAGCTGGTTACGTCGATGCCTTCGTAGCGCGAGGGCACCATAGGCAGGTAGTCGTCAAAATTGTCGCTGAAGTAGAGGATGGCCCCGGCGCCTATCTCGATGGTAATGTTGCTTTTGAGACGGATGGGGCCCGTACGGTAGCGGCCCGCCGGAAAGTACACCGTGCCGCCGCCCGCCTTGCTGGCCGCGTCAATGGCCTTGGCAATGGCGGCGGTGGAGAGCTTCGTGCTATCGTTTTTGGCGCCGTATTTCAGCACGTTGTAAGCGTCCTGGGCGCGGGCGACCGAAACGGTCAGGAGCAGGAAAAAGGCAGGGAGGAAATGTTTCATATGTAATGTGCAGGGCTGTCATGCTGAGCGCAGCCGAAGCATCTCTACCGAGTAAGTAACTTATTTGCTCTCGCGGTAGAGATGCTTCGGCTGCGCTCAGCATGACGACCTTTTTTCTACCAATTATCCGGGCAGCTTGGCCGTCACCCGCTTCAACTCGCTGGCGTGGCCGATTTCCTTGCCGTCCGCGAAAATGCGCAGGCCCTGGCCCCGGCCGTATTTCCGGCCGGTTTTGTCCCAAATGACCGAAATCGTCCGGCCGTGGTAGCGCACCTGGTCGAGGGCAAACCAGTCCCATTGCCCGGCGGGCACCAGCGGGAAAACATCCACCACGTTATCCGGGCGCGGCTTCAGGCCGACCAAGCCGGTTATCACCAAATCGGCGAAGCCGGAGTGGTTGTAGTAGCTGCTGCGGGGGTTGTCGCCTTTCAGCCATTCGCCGGTCTTTTCGTCCTGGTATTCACCGAGGTAGGGCACACCGTTTTTCTGATGCGAGAGGGCGTATTTGCGCAGCTCGTCGTAATAAATCTGGGCACTCATGCCGTCGTGGTGCCTGTAGTCGGTGAGCAGGTTGGCGAGGCCCTTCAGCGTTTGGGTGGTGGCGTAGGGCCACACTGCGCCGTCCCACTCGCAGCCGTGGCCCGAGCCGTGGGTGCGGAAGCCCGGCGCCCGTCTTTCGGCCGTGGTGAGGCCCCAGGGCGCCCGGAAACCACCTTCGTCGGTGAGTTGCGCCCACTGTTTGGCGTACTCCGGTTTGTCGGCGGGCAGGTTGAAATACCAGGGAATGTAGCCCAGTTCCTCCCGCGCTTCACAGAGGCCACCCTTCTCGTACTGCACTTTGAAGAAGCTGGCCTTCGGGTCCCAGAGCGTCTTTTGCACGTCGGCGCGGAGCTGCTTGGCTTTGGCGGCGTACTTGCGTTGCAGGCTGTCGTTTTTGGTCAGCTTGGCCATGGCGGCCAGCGCTTTGGCGTTGCCATACATGTAGCTGTTGATGGTGGGCCGTACGTTCTTTTCCTTGCGTCCGCCGCTGATGGATTCCTCCATCGCATCCTTCACGTCGTACTGCCAGAATAGGCCGCTGGGCAGCATCCGTTCCTTTTCCCACTGCCGGTAGTCGGTATTGAGCGCGGGAAGCAGCTCCTGCACGAAAGCCTGGTTGTTATTTACCTCATACAGGCTGTACACCGCATCGGGCAGCCAGCTACTAAAGCTGTGGAGCTTGGCGTTCACCTGGGGCTGCTTAGCCGTCAGCCAGAAGCGCGTGTATTGGTCGATGTACTGCGGGTCGTGCAGCCAGCGGCCTTCGTTGAGGTGGTGGCCCAGCGCGCTGCTGATGGTGTTGTAGGGCCCGGCGTGCTTCATCGGCGTGATGAACTCCGTGAACACATAGCCATCAGGCGTCTGCTTGAGGTGCTTGCGAAAGGTCCACCAGCGGTAGTAATACGTTTCCTGAATGGCCGAATCCGGGCATTCGAATAGCGGCACCTCGCGGGCCAGCCAGTCGGCCGCCTGGGCGTTGGGCACAAGGTTGATGACATCCTCCTTGTCCAGCGCGTTGAAGCGCGCCACGCTGGCGCGCAGGTGCTCCGGCGTGAGAACGGGCTGCTGGGCGGCGGCCGAAGCGGCGCTGAGCAGGCCGAGGGAAAGGAGCAGGTGGGTGGGTTTCATAGCAGGCAAAGTAACACGGACTTTGTAGTCCGCGTTAAGTCAGGTTGTTAGCGACGCGGATTACAAAGTCCGCGCTACATATCTATTCAAACAGCCAATCGATTTCCCGGCCCGGCGCCACTGCGCTACCCAGCCCGGCGTTGTAAGTCGGCACCGGCTGGCTGGCATCCACAAATCCCAGAATCAGGCAGGCGCCGCGGGCCAGGTTCAGCGTGTGCGTGCCGGGTTTAAAGGAGTAGGCATGCACATTCACGGGCGGCATTCCGGGAATGGCCAGCGCGTTCAAAATCTTGCTTTCGGCCTGGCCGTAGTCGTTGGCGCTGGCGTCGATTTCCAGGGTGGGAATGGGCAGGTAGCGCGGGCTTTTCTGGTTGAAAAACCCGACCAGCACTTGCACCGGCTTTGGGGTAGAAAACCGGATTTCAGTGCCCTGCGCCACCTGCTGCGCCTTGCTGAATTGGATACCTTCCAACCCAGCCAACTCGGGCGCGAAAGCGGTGATTGCGGCAGCTGTATCGGTAAAAACCGGCTCGCCCAATGCCACCCAAAGCGGCTTGACTTTTTTGTTGCGCACCGTCACCGGAGCGTTGCGCAGCACGTCAATTTTCTTGGTGGCAACACCGGTTTTGGCCGTTTTCAGCGAGTCGATGTTGTGTTGAAAATCGGCCAGCTCCTTTTGGTACACCGGCAGCATTTCCGCCCAGGTTTTGTAGGTGCCGTCCACGCCGCGCATCGGGATTTTGCGCTGGGCGGTTTGCATGCTGTTGGCGTAGAGGTAGCTGTCTTTAGTGAGGTCGACGAGTTTTTGCCAGTATGCCACGCTGCTTTGCAGCAAGGGCACGGCAGCCGTAAGGTCCTGCACGTTGTGCGAGTATTTGTAGCGCAGCACCTGCAAGGCCGCCCGTGCCTTTTCGGCGTAGAAATTCGCCAGCGCAGCCTGGCAGTACATGTCATTTTTGACGCGGGCAAACTCAGCCTGATTTTGCCGGATAGCCGGCGCGGCGCGCTCGATGGCCGCCACGGCTTTTTTGCCGTGCTCCACCACCTCATTAGCCACCTGTGGCGGCGTTTCGCCGATGTGCTTCTCCCCTTTCGCTTCCTTCTCGGCATACTCGATAATCATCTCGCCCTCCGGCGATTCCGATTCATACAACAGCGTAAACAAGCCGTAGCGCTTGGGGTCAATTAATTGGTTCATCAGCATGCCCAGCGTCAGCGTCTGGCGGTTGCCGTCGGTGATGCCGTAGCGGCGCAGCAACTTGGGCTCGATTTCGCCGGCCTGCTCATAGGCTTCCAGAATCTGCTGGCCGGCCTGCGCATCGCAGCCAAATTGCGCAGCCAGTTTCTGGCTCCAGTGCGTGACTTCCGCCGGGCGGGGGCGGTTGGCGCGCCAGGCGTAGCGGGCCCACTCGGCATACCACAGCCAGTCGCGGTCGACTTGCAGCTGGCGGCCGGCCACGTTATCTGCCGTGTAGGGCCAATCCCAGTACGAAGACTCCGGGTAGAGGTGCAAGCCGTTGGCGCCATAGGTATTGTGCATGGCCAGCACTGATTTCTGAATAAAATCGGCCGAGCCATAGCGGAACGGCTCCAAGTTGGCGAGGATGTGCACGTTTTCGATGTGCACCGAATTCATACCGCTCAGCTGGCGGTGCAGCGCCGCCCAGGAGCCGCGCGGCGTGTAGGTTGTCAGTGCTTCGCCGTTGAACTTGGCTTCGGTGTAGAGGTTTTTGTAGAGCGGCAGCGCGGCGGTGATGACGCGGGGCGCGTCGGTGTCGTGGGCGCGGAGGACGATGGGCGGCAGCTCGGTGGTGCCGGTGGCTTTCAGGCCATCGAGCACGCCGGGAATGATGGTTTTCGTGAACCAGTCCACGTCGTCCTGGCCGGCGCCTTCCATGGCTTCGCCCAGCGCCACCATCAGGCCCACGTTGGGGTATTTCTCCACGAAGGCGGCGATGGATTTGCGCGTGTAGTCGGCAATGAGCGGCACGATGGGCCGGGCGCGGTCCTGGGTCTTGATGTTGTAATGCTCAGCAAAGGGCTTGGATACAATGATGTTGTAGAACATCTGAATCACCCAAATCCCGCGCTTGTCGGCCTCCTCGGTCAGGAAGCGGTACATCTCCTCGTTTTTCCGGAACGTGGCATCGTCCACTTCCACCGCAAACGGGTATTCCTTTAGCCGCACCAGCGAGGCAAACGGGTGGCCATTCCAGAGGTAGAGTGAGTTGTACCGGTTGTCGACCATCATGTCGAGGTACTTCACCCACAGCGCCTTATCGTAAAACCACGGGAATGTTTCGGGCGTGTAAGGGTATTCGTACACATTGCGGCCCGGCAGGTAAGTCGGCTTTTGCACGCCGATGCAGGTGCCGCGCAGTACCATTTCGGGCTGGTCGGTGAGGTGCAGGTTGTCGCTGAGCTTGCCTTGGGTTTTGACTTGCTCGGCCAGTTCCAGGCAGCCGTAGAGGGCGCCGGAATTGTCTGCTCCGCTGATGAGTAGCGCGTCGTCTTTAGCCGAAGTAATGGCGAAGCCCTCCTTGCCCGGCGCCTTGTCGGAAGTGGCGTGGAAAGCACTGGCGGCTTGCTGCACCAGCACATCGACGGCCTGTCCTACTACAATCAGGCCCTGGACTTTCGGCAGCTTATCGGCCTGCTGAACCTGCACCTGGTAGCCAGCATTACGAAGCGCAGTGGCCAGCCGGCCGGCACCGTATTGCAGGCGGGAATGGGCGTTTTTGGGCAGCAGAATGGTGCGGGACCTTGTTGCGGCTACGTGCCGTTGGGACGCGTCTCTACGCCGTTCAGATGGATGCGAATCCAACGCGGCCAGACACTTGGAAACGGGTGCAGCATTCGTGGTTTCAGCAGCACTCAGCAGTAAACCCACCAGCAACCAGCCGGCGCAGAACAGCTGATTCCAACCGGTCCGGCGCGTTGGTATTCCGCTTAATAGGGAGAAGAAATTGACAGATGGCATCAGGTCAAAATTATTGACGGGATGACTCTGTTCTGTGTATCATCTTCTCCGCGTGTTGTAGCATGTTGCCATCGCAAAACCCGTCTTTTCACAATCGATAAAGTAGCTGCCGGGGCGCATTCCAGCAGAGGCATTCCATCGACTGGTGAGGCGTTACCAACCGCAGTTAGCGCAGCCGTAGCTTCATTGCTGCGTGCTGCGGCAGGCGTCGCTAGTTGCCATCTGAGGCTTCTTTCCCGGCATTCAACTGGTAGCTACTTGCATAGGTACTTCTTCGGCAGCAGGAAGACAGGAGGCCCATAAATGCCGGCAAGGTGAGCATTTACTCAGCTAAACTGACTTGACAAGAAAGCAGCTTGAGGGGAATGATAACATCCTACACAGGGTCGAGAAAATGATATAGGTGGCCGGGGTTTTTGTCCTGTTATTTCGCTTCATCCAAACTCCCCTTCCCCGCCCATGAAAAAATCGGTTGCTTCCCTTTATGCCTTCGGCCTCTTGTTCGCCTCGCACCACGCGGCCCACGCCCAGTACCCCTCCATCCCCCCGGATGTGCAGAAAGCCAGCGACGAGTTGATGGCCACCGAGCGGCGGCAGTCCGACATTGCCTGGAACAAGGCTTACCCTATCATCAAAAAGGAGGCTGCTCAGGGCAAGCCCTACATTCCGTGGGCCGCCCGGCCGATTGACTTGCCGCAGTCGCCGCTGCTGGCGTTTCCGGGGGCCGAGGGCGGCGGGGCGCACACCTTTGGCGGGCGCGGCGGCCGGGTGATTGTGGTGACGAGCCTCGAAGACCGGGGCCCCGGCACCCTGCGCGAGGCCTGCGAGCAGGGCGGGGCCCGCATTGTGGTTTTCAACGTGGCCGGCATTATCCGCATCAAAAGCCCGCTCATCATCCGGGCGCCCTACATCACCATCGAGGGCCAGAGCGCGCCCGGCGACGGCGTGTGCGTGGCCGGCGAATCGGTGTGGCTGAACACGCACGACGTGCTGATTCGCTTCATGCGCTTCCGCCGGGGCGAAACCAACGTGGGCCGGCGCGACGATGCCATCGGCGGCAACCCGGTGGGCAACATCATGATTGACCACGTGTCGGCCTCGTGGGGCCTGGACGAGAACATGTCGATGTACCGCCACATGTACAACGACAGCACCGGCATTGCCGAGCAGAAGCTGGGCACGGTGAACATCACCATTCAGAACTCCATTTTCTCGGAGGCGCTCGACACCTGGAACCACGCCTTCGGTAGCACGCTGGGCGGCGAAAACTGCTCGTTTATGCGCAACCTGTGGGCCGACAACGCGGGCCGCAACCCGTCGATTGGCTGGAACGGGGTGTTCAACTTCGTGAACAACGTGATGTTCAACTGGGTGCACCGCTCCACCGACGGCGGCGATTACCGCGCCCTCTACAACATCGTGAACAACTACTACAAGCCCGGCCCCTCCACGCCCAAGGACACCCCCATCGGCCACCGCATTCTGAAGCCCGAGTCGGGCCGCAGCAAGCTAAAATACCAGGTGTACGGCCGCGCCTACGTGGCCGGCAACATCGTGGAGGGCTTCCCCAACGTGACCAAGGACAACTGGGACGGCGGCGTGCAAGTGGAAGAGCTGCCCAACGCCGGCCCCTACACGGCCGATATGAAGGTGACGACGCCGCTGCCCATGCCCCAGCTCTCCATCTTGCCCGCCGACAAAGCTTACGCCTATGTGCTCGACCACGCCGGCGCCACGCTGCCCAAGCGCGACCCGGTGGATGTGCGCGTGACCACTCAGGTGCGCACCGGCAAAATCGACTACAAAGAGGGCGTGAAGCTGCCCGAAACGCAGTTTAAGCACCGCCGCCTGCCCATCGATTCCTACAAGCAGGGCATCATCACCGACCCGTCGCAGGTGGGCGGCTACCCCACCTACGCCGGCAAGCCCTACGCCGACGCCGACAAAGACGGCATGCCCGACGACTACGAAAAGAAGAACGGCCTCGACCCCAAAAATGCGGCTGATGGCGGCGCCATCGCCAAAAACGGCTACGCCAACATCGAGAACTACCTCAACGGCCTAGTCGACGTGAAAGACGTGAAGCCCACCGGCGGCGTGGAAATGGGCACCGCCCTGTCGCGGATGTAATTCAGTAGCGCGGATTGCAAGGTCCGCGCTGCATTTTCTCTTGCTACTTTCCAGCTGTGCGCAAACCCACCCTTTTTCTCGCCTTACTTGCCACGCTGCCAGCGGCCGCGCAGAAGCCCGCCAAGCCGCTGCCGCCGCCCTCGCCCATCGAGTACAAGGACGGCAAGCTGAGCTATACGCCGGATTCGCTGGGCAATCGGGTGCCGGATTTTTCGTATGCTGGTTACCGGGCGGGCGAGGCAGCCATTCCCACCGCCACCATCAAAGTGACGGTGCCGGTAAAGGCCGGCGATGCCACGGCGCGCATCCAGTCGGCGCTGGATTATGTGGCCGGTTTGCCGATGGGCAAGGACGGGCTGCGTGGAGCAGTACTGCTGGAAAAGGGGATTTACGAGGTGGCCGGCCGGCTGTTTATTCGCGCTTCGGGCGTGGTGCTGCGCGGCAGTGGCATGGGCGACGGCGGCACCGTCGTCATCGGCACGGGCGTGACCCGCGACCACCTGCTGACCATCGGCGGGCGCAACGACCGCAAGTTTGAAACCGCCGTGGCCGTCACCGACAAGTACGTGCCGGTAAATTCTCGCACGCTCAAGTTGGCCAACGCCAGCGCTTTCAAAGTGGGCGACCGGGTGCAGGTGCGGCGTCCCAGCACGGCCGCCTGGGTGCACCGGCTGGGTATGGAAACCTTCGGCGGCGGCCTCTCCGCGCTGGGCTGGAAACCCGGCCAGCGCGACCTCGCCTGGGACCGCCAGGTGGTAGCAGTAGATGCCAACGGCATCACGCTGGACGCGCCTCTTACCACTGCCCTCGACCAAGCCTACGGCGGCGGCACCGTGGTCCGCTACACTTGGCCGGGCCTGATTGCGCAGGCTGGGGTGGAAAATCTGCGACTGGAATCCAGCTTCGACGCGGCCAATCCGAAAGACGAAAACCACCGCTGGGTGGCCGTGGAGCTTGAAAACGTGCAGGATGCCTGGGTGCGGCAGGTGACGTTTCGGCACTTCGCCGGTTCGGCAGTTTTAGCTCAGGCCACGGCGCGGCGTCTGACAGTAGAGGACTGTATTTCGACCGAGCCAGTGTCGGAAATCGGCAACGAAAGGCGTAACACGTTTTACACCCTGGGCTCGCAAACGCTGTTTCAGCGGCTGTACGCCGAGAATGGCTACCACGATTTCGCCCTGGGCTACTGCGCCGCCGGCCCCAATGCCTTCGTGCAGTGCGACGCGGAGCAGGCCCTGAGTTTCAGCGGCGGCGTCGATAGCTGGGCCTCGGGCGTGCTGTTCGACATCATCAAGGAATACGGCCAGGCCCTGCGCTTCGGCAACCGCGAGCAGGACGGGCAAGGCGCCGGCTGGGCCGTGGCCAACAGTGTGTTCTGGCAGTGCACGGCCGCCCGCGTCGACTGCTACCAGCCGCCCACAGCCCAGAACTGGGCCTTCGGCACCTGGGCGCAGTTTGCTGGCAATGGCTACTGGGACCAGTCCAACGAGAACATCAACCCGCGCAGCCTCTACTACGCGCAGTTGCAGGAGCGGCTGGGCGACGCGGCGAAGGCCCGCGCCATCATCCTGCCCGTGCCCACCGAGGCCAGCAGCAGCCCCAAAGTGGCCGTGGCGCAGGAACTGACGCGGCTTTCGGTTAACCCCGCTCCTACCGTGCTTGAGTTGGTGAAAGCCGCGCCGACGCGCCAGCCGATTTCGATTCAAAATACAGCGCCTTCCATTGATAAACTGAAGGTGAAAACGGCCCCGGCACCCACCTACGCAGCCCCGCTGGAGGTGAAGCAGGGCGTACTGATGCGCGGCAACGCCCTCGTGCAGGGGCGCCGCCAGGAGGTGCCGTGGTGGAACGGCAGCGCCCGCCCCTACGGCTTGCTCAACCCGAAACCGCACATCACGCGCTTCGTGCCGGGCCAGATTGGCCGCGGGCTGACCGATGACTTGCAGGAAATGACGGACTCGATGCGGGCCCAAAACGTGGTGGCCCTGCACCACAACTACGGCTTGTGGTACGAGCGCCGGCGCGACGACCACGAGCGCATCCGCCGCATGGATGGCGAGGTGTGGGCGCCGTTCTACGAGTTGCCCTTTGCCCGTAGCGGCAAGGATTTGGCCTGGGACGGCCTCAGCCGCTACGACCTCACCAAGTACAACGCCTGGTACTGGAGCCGCCTGAACCAGTTCGCCGACCTGGCCGACCAAAAAGGCCTCGTGCTGCTCAACCAGCATTATTTCCAGCACAACATCATCGAGGCCGGCGCGCACTACGCCGACTTCCCCTGGCGCCCGGTCAACAACGTGAACAACACCGGCTTCCCGGAGCCCGCGCCCTACGCCGGCGACAAGCGCATCTTCATGGCCGAGCAGTTTTACGACGTGACCGATGCGGTGCGCCGGCCACTGCACCGCGCCTACATCCGCCAGTGCCTCGCCAATTTCAAGGGCCAGACCGGCGTCATTCACCTCATTGGCGCCGAATTCACCGGGCCGCTCACTTTCGTGCAGTTCTGGCTCGACACCATCAAGGAGTGGGAAACCGAAACCGGCCAGCACCCCACCATCGCCCTGAGCACCACCAAAGACGTGCAGGACGCCATTCTGGCCGACGCGGCGCGGGCCAAGGTGGTCGACGTCATCGACATCAACTACTGGCACTACCAGTTCGACGGCAAAACCTATGCCCCGGCCGGCGGCCAGAACCTGGCCCCGCGCCAGCACGCCCGCCTCACGCCGCCCAAGCGCAGCTCGTTCGAGCAGGTGTACCGGGCCGTGCGCGAGTACCGCCAGCAATTCCCCGACAAAGCCGTGCTCTATTCGGCTGATGGCTACGATGCTTTCGGCTGGGCAGTGCTGCTGGCGGGCGGCTCCATGGCCAGCCTGCCCCGCGTGGCCGATGCAGGGTTTGCCTCGGCCATTTCGGACATGAAGCCGGTGGAACTGCCCGGCAAGCCCACCGACCAGTGGGCCATGAGCGACGGCAAAACCGGCCTGCTGCTGTACCGGGATGGCAAGTCGCCGGTGCAGGTGGATTTATCGGGCATGAGCGGCACGTTTGCCGTGCGCCACATCAATCCAAAAACCGGCGCGCTGACTGATTCGAAAGAGACGGTGAAGGGCGGAAAATCCGTCACGTTGAATAGCACGGCGCCGGGCACGGAAGTCATATGGCTGGCGAAGAAATGAAGAAGCACATAGAACCATGTAGAAACGCGACCCTTCGCGTCTCGGCGCTGAACGATGCTATTCGAACGGCGCTAATATCAAGACGCGAAGGGTCGCGTCTCTACATCGTGCTGGCGCTTTTCCTGTCTATCCCCGCCCACGCTACCATCACACTACCGCGCATTCTGGGCCACAACATGGTGCTGCAGCGCGAGAAGCCGCTGCCCATCTGGGGCACGGCCGCGCCGGGCGAGGCCGTGACCGTGCAGTTTGCCGGGCAGCACCCCGGCACGAAAGCCGATGCGTCGGGCAAGTGGCAGGTGACGCTCAAGCCACTCACGGCCTCGGCCACACCGGCGGAGCTGGTAATCTCCGGCAGCAACACCATTCGGCTGCGCAATATTCTAGTGGGGGAAGTTTGGGTGTGCTCGGGCCAGTCGAACATGGAATACACCATGCGTAAAAACAGCAAGGTGACCCGCCCCGACATGCCCGGCCCCAACCCGGTGGACGAGCTGAACGTGGCCCACAACCCCGCCATCCGCATTTTCCTGGTCAACCGCAAGACGCTGGCCCGGCCCGACTCGCTGCACCGCGACTGGGCCGTGGCCCAGGATTCGGCCCTGCGCTCGTTCTCGGCCGCCGCGTATTTCTTCGCCAAAGAGCTGAACAAGCGCCTCAACGTGCCGGTGGGGATGGTAGCCACATCGGTGCCCGGCAGCCGCATCGAACCCTGGATTTCAACGGAGGCTTTTGCCAAAGACTCTGTTTTTGCCAATAAAAAAGTGGACGGCGAACCGGGCAAGTTTTGGGAGCCAATGGTGAAGCCGCTGGTGCCGCTGGCGGTGCGCGGCTTCCTCTGGTACCAGGGCGAGAGCAACTGCTTTCTGGCCGAAACGACGACGTACACCCAGAAAATGCGCACGCTCATCGGCAGTTGGCGCGCGGCCTGGGGCGAAGCCAACCTGCCGTTCTATTACGTGTCGCTGGCCCCGTTCAAGTACTCCGATACCCACGACAAGGTGGTCCTGACGCGGGAGACCCTGCCGCTGTTCCGCGAGGCGCAGGCGGCGGCGCTGCAGGTGCCGCACACGGCCATGATTGAAACCACCGACTTGGCTAACACTGAGGGCGGCATTCACCCCGGCTTCAAGTGGGAAATTGGGCGACGGCTGGCCCTGCTGGCGCTGGCAAATACTTACCATACGCCCGGCGTGGTGGCCGAGGGGCCGGTGTTTCGTAGCATGAAAGTGAAGGGCGCGGTGGCGGCCATTTCTATTGCTTCGGCCGCGCCGCTGGTTAGCAAAGATGGCAAAGCACTGACCGACTTTACCATTGCTGGGCCCGATGGCGTGTTTGTGCCCGCGCAGGCGCGCATTGAGGGCCGGCAGGTGCTGGTATCGGCCCCGGGCGTGGCGCACCCCACCGCCGTGCGCTTCGGCTGGGACGAGGTGGCGCAACCCAACTTGTTTTCGGAGGCCGGACTGCCGGCCCGCCCCTTTCGGACTGATAAGCCTGACTCTTCCGCATCAAAATGAAAGCTGCTGCCCTTTCTCGCCGAGATTTCCTGAAAGCCGGCTCGTTCCTCGCCGGCGGCCTGCTCCTGCCGAATTGGGCCAACGCCTTTGCGCCCACCAAAAAGAAGCTGAGATACAAAGTCGCGGTGGTGGATTTGATGATTCTAAAGCGCCAGAAGCTGGGCGCCCTGCAGCTCACCAAAGACATCGGGGCCGACGGCGTGGAAATCGATATGGGCGGCCTGGGCCAGCGCGAAACCTTCGACAACCAGCTCGCCAAGCCCGAAATCCGCCAGCAGTTCATCGATAAGGCCAAGGAGTTGAATCTCGAAATCTGCTCGCTGGCAATGACGGGTTTTTACGCCCAGTCCTTCGCCACGCGCCCCACCTACCAGCGCATGATTCAGGACTGCCTCGACACGATGAAGGCGCTGAACGTGAAAGTGGCTTTCCTGCCACTGGGCACACAGGGCGATTTGAAAAAGAACCCCGAACTACGCCCCGCCATTGTAGAGCGGCTGAAAGTGGTGGGCGAAATGGCGAAGAAAGCGGGCGTGGTCGTCGGCATCGAAACCGCCCTGGATGCCAAGGGCGAAGTGGCGCTGCTGAATGAAATCGGCTCGAAAAACATCCAGATTTACTTCAACTTCTCGAACCCGCTCAAGGAAGGCCGCGACCTGAACGAGGAGCTGCGCATTCTGGGCCGCAAGCGCATCTGCCAGATGCACGCCACCGACGAGGACGGCGTGTGGCTGCAAAACAATACCCGCCTCGACATGAACAAGGTGAAGCAGACCCTGGCCGACATGGGCTGGGAAGGCTGGCTGGTCATCGAACGCTCGCGCGACGCCGCCGACCCGCGCAACGTGAAGAAGAATTTCGGGGCCAACACGGCCTATCTGAAGTCGGTTTTTCAGAGCTGATGTAGCGCGGACTTTCAGTCCGCGAATTCACTTTTAGCCAACTACTCGCGGACTAAAAGTCCGCGCTACACCTGATGGAACGCATCACCGCTACCTACTATATCGAAACCCCCTTTCGTCCCGAAGACGCGGCGGCCGTGCTGGCGGGCGAGCAGTCGTCGGGCACCTTTGTGGCCGTGCCGGGCGAAACGGCTGAACTCAAGCAGCGCTTTGCCGCCCGCGTAGAATCGGTGGAGGCGCTGGAGCCGGTGCGGGAGCCGGCCATTCCGGGCGCCACGAGCAGCAGCGGGCTGTACCATCGGGCGCGGGTGCGGGTGTCGTGGTCGGTAGAGAATTTTGGGTACAACCTGCCGCTGCTGGTGTCTACGCTGCAAGGAAATCTGTACGAAATCCGGCAGTTTACGGGGCTGAAGCTGATGGACATTAACGTACCGGCTTCGTATGCCCAGCACTTCGCCGGGCCGGCGTTTGGCGTGGCGGGCTGCCGCGCGCTGGCCGGCGTGCAAGGCCGGCCGCTTATTGGCACCATCATCAAGCCCAGCATCGGCCTCACGCCGGAGCAAACCGCGAGCCTGGTGGGCACGCTGGCCGAAGCCGGCATCGACTTCGTGAAGGACGACGAGCTGCAAATGGCCGCCGCCAATTCGCCCTTCGAGGCCCGCGTCGATGCCGTGATGGCCGTCATCAACCGCCACGCCGACCGCACGGGCAAAAAGGTGATGTACGCCTTCAACCTCAGCGGGGAAATGGACGAGATGCTGCGCCGCTACGAGTACGTGGTGCGCGCCGGGGGCACCTGCGCCATGGTGAGCATCAACAGTGTGGGCCTGGCGGGCACCCGCAAAATCTGCGACCAGCGGGCGCTGGCTATCCACGGCCACCGCAACGGCTGGGGCATGCTCACCCGCCATCCTTTATTAGGAATCGATTTCCGAGCCTACCAGAAGCTGTGGCGCCTGGCGGGCGTCGACCAACTGCACGTCAACGGCATTCAGAACAAGTTCTGGGAGTCCGACGACAGCGTGGTGGCATCCATCGAAGCGTGCCAGGCGCCGCTGCTGGGCGGCTACTCGGTACTGCCAGTGGTGTCATCGGGCCAGTGGGGCGGGCAGGCGTTCGAAACCTACCGCCGCACCCGCACCACCGATTTGCTTTACATGGCCGGCGGCGGCATCCTGGCGCACCCCATGGGGCCGGCGGCCGGCGTGCAGGCACTGCAGCAAGCCTGGCAGGGCGCCGTGGACGGCCGCAGCCTGGCCGAAACGGCTGCGCTGCATCCGGAATTCGCGGCGGCCGTTCAAAAGTTCGGGGGCCAATGAGCAGGCCATTACTCCTTGCCTATTACGGCGACGACTTCACCGGGAGCACCGATGCGCTGGAGTTCCTGAGCCGGGCCGGGGCGCGCACAGCCTTGTTCATCGCGCCGCCCACGGCCGCCCAGCTCGCCGCCTACCCCGGCCTGGATGCCATTGGCGTGGCCGGCCTCACCCGCGCCATGCCGCCGGATGCCATGCAAGCGGTTTTGGAACCCGCCTTCGCCGCCCTGCGGGCGCTGGGGCCGCGTCATGTTCATTATAAAGTGTGCTCCACGTTCGATTCTTCGCCCACCATCGGCAGCATTGGGCGGGCCATTGAAACCGGGCGTCGGGTATTTCCAGGCGCCTTTGTGCCGCTGCTGGTAGCCGCGCCGCCGCTGGGCCGCTACTGCGCCTTCGGCAACTTATTCGCGCGGCTGGGCATCGGCAGCGACGGCGGCATTTTCCGCCTCGACCGGCACCCGTCGATGAGCCAGCATCCCACTACTCCGGCCGACGAAAGCGACCTGCGCCGGCATCTGGCCCGCCAGACCAGCCTCCAAACCGGCCTGCTCGACATCCTGCAAATCACCCGCCCGCTGGCTGAAATACGGGCGGCGCTGGCCGGGCAGGCAAGCAGCGGTGCCGAAATCATGTTATTCGATGCACTTTATCCGGACCAGCTGCTGGGCATCGGGGCGGCTATCGATGACTTTGCCACGGCAACAGCGCCGCTATTTTCGGTGGGCTCTTCGGGCATCGAAATGGCGCTGGGCCAGTTTTGGCAGCAAAACGGTGTTCTAACCCCGACGGTGGCGTGGCTTGGCCCCGGTCGCGCAGCCCCGTTGCTGGTGGTGTCGGGCAGCTGCTCGCCCGTCACGGCCGGGCAAATTGCCTGGGCGCAAGCCAACGGGTTTGCAGAGGTAGTACTGAATGCCGAAGCGCTGGCAGCGGGCACCAACACGCCAGAAGCGGTAGCCTCCCATCAGCAGCATGTCGTTGGTTTCCTGCGCGCAGGCCGCAGCGTCATCGTGCACACCAACGGTGCAGGCCAGGCCCCTACCCAAAGCTTACCCGCCGAAACCCTGGGTACCGCCCTGGGCCTGCTTGCCCGCGAAGCCGTGGGGCAAACCGGCATCCGCCGCGTGGTGGTGGCCGGCGGCGACACCTCCAGCTACGCCGCCCGCGCCATGGGCATCGAAGCGGTGGAAATGATAGCGCCTTTTTACCCCGGCGCACCGCTGTGCCGCGCCGCCGCGCCGGGCTCGCCGCTACACGGGGTTGAGGTCAATTTCAAAGGCGGCCAGGTAGGCGCGCCGGAGTATTTCGGCGTGCTGCTTGAAGGGCGGATGCCGACCTGAACGATAATTGAACGTCCTGCTGAGCGCCGTCGAAGCATCTCGGTGCAGCAGTACTTCATCCGATTTCAACGAAGCGGTAGAGACGCTTTGACAAGCTCAACATGACCGTTTCATCAATTCTATACCCCACCCAACTCATCATGCTACCCAAAACCCTCGCCCTTATTCACACTTCCGCCATTATGGTGCCTGTGTTCCAGCAGCTGTGCGCTGAGCACCTGCCCGGCGTGCAGGTATTCAACATTGTCGATGACAGCTTGGTAAAAACCATAACCCGCGAGGGCGAGCTGACGCCCGCCGTGGCCCGGCGCGTGGTCGGCTACGTGAATTCGGCCGAAGCCGGCGGGGCCGACTATGTGCTGGTCACCTGCTCGTCCATCGGCGCGGCGGTGGAGCAGGCGGCGGGCCTGAGCAGCGTGCCCGTACTGCGCGTCGACCAGCCCATGGCTGACCAGGCCGTACAAATCGGCCGGCGCATCGGCGTCATCGCCACGCTGCCCACCACCCTCGGCCCCACCGCCGACCTGGTGCAGCGCCGCGCCGCCCGCGCCGGCAAAGCCATTGAGCTAACCTCCGTGCTTTGCGAGGGCGCCTTTGAGGCCCTGATGAACGGCAACGGCGCCAGGCACGATGCCATTGTGGCCGCCGCCCTCAAGGAACTGGTTGCCAAAGTGGATGTCGTGGTGCTGGCCCAGGCCTCCATGGCGCGGGTAGTTGATGCGCTGGCGCCGGCCGACCGCGTGGTGCCTATTCTGGCCAGCCCCGGCATTGCCATTCAGCATTTAGCCACCGAACTGGTATAGCTCACTACCGCTTTCGCCACTCCTCACTTTCGTCATATCCCCGCGATGAATCGACTTTTTCAGCTTTGTCTGGTGCTGGCCGGCCTGGCGGTTGTTGCGTTGGTAATTGGCATCAGCCAACACCAAGCGGCACTGTGGCAGCCGGCGGCAGTAGCCGCCGCCGTGGCCGTGGCCCTGGGCCTGAAAGCGGTGCCGGCCTTGCGCAGCTACCAATATACGGCCTGGATTGTGGTGGCCGTGGTGGCCGGCATGGTCTATCCGGATGCTTTCAAGCAGTGGGGCGGCGTGGACCTGCGCCACAAGTGGCTGATACTGGTGGTAGTGCAGCTGGTGATGTTCGGCATGGGCATTCAGATGAGCATCCGGGACTTCTCCGGGCTGGCCAGCACTGGCAAGGGCGTGGTTATTGGCCTGCTGTGCCACTTTTCGGTGATGCCGCTCATGGGCCTGCTGCTCACCAAAGTGTTTCACTTCGAGCCCGAAATTGCGGCCGGCATCGTCCTCATCGGCTCCTGCTCCAGCGGGCTGGCCTCGAACGTGATGGTGTACCTGGCGCGCGCCAACATGGTGCTATCGGTGGTCATCACGGCCATGGCTACGCTGGCGGCCCCCTTTCTCACTCCCTTATTACTGAAGCTGCTGGCCGGCACGCTCATTGAAGTAAAATTTGTGAGCATGATGATGGAAATCATCAAAATTGTGCTGGTGCCTATCATGGCCGCCCTGCTGCATGACTACCTCAAAACCGCCCCGGCGCGGGG
Source organism: Hymenobacter convexus (assembly GCF_030580955.1). Lineage (GTDB taxonomy): Bacteria > Bacteroidota > Bacteroidia > Cytophagales > Hymenobacteraceae > Hymenobacter. The sequence goes on from NZ_JAUQON010000003.1 coordinate 511,834, forward strand.
CCGGCGCACGGTGGGCCTGGTGGCCGGCGCGGGCGTGCTGTGGCTGGCGGCGCTGCCGCTGGGGCTGTGGGCGGCCTTGGCGCAACGCCTGCCGAGCCCCGAAGCCGGGCAGACGCTGGAAATTTTCAGTTTCCTGGTAGCGGCCGTGGTTGTGGGCGTGCTTTATCATCAATTGGCTAAAAACTTGCCCAAAATCGATGGAGTGATGCCTTACTTATCGATGGGCGGCATCATCTATTTCACGGCCGTGACCACGGCGGCGGGCCACGACAACCTGCTACGGGTGGGCTTCCTGCTGTTTCTGGCGTCGGTGCTGCACAATGCGGCGGGGTATTTTTTCGGTTATTGGCTCAGCCGGCTGTTTGGGCTCGATGTAAACTCGGCCCGCACGGTGGCCTTCGAAGTAGGGCTGCAGAACGGCGGCATGGCCTCGGGCCTGGCCGGCAGCATGGGCAAGCTGGGCACCGTGGGGCTGCCCGCCGCCGTGTTCAGCCCGTGGATGAATATTTCGGGCTCCATTCTGGCCAACTACTGGCGCAAGCGGCCAGTGATAGCGCCGGCTGAAGCGCCCGAAATGCTATATAGTGTAGCGCATTTGCCGGAAGCTTAAGCCGCTTTGGACTTCGATTATACAATATCGCACTAAAAGGCCGGGAACGATTGCGTGGCATTTTCCGGCCATTTGGGCACTTTTAAGGTACTGGCTATGTATCGGGGTCGGGCCTCATAAACCGCATTTGCAATAAGCTGAGCGGGTTTTATAGCCCGTAATTCAATGGGCTTAATCAAAACTTCATACTCATGATAATATCGTACAATAAGTTAGTTAAAAGTTACAGTACTGGCCTCAAAAACACGGATAACTTGCTACTATTCTAGCACTATCCGTGAAACATGAATAAATCATTGCGAGGCCTGTTTTTGCTAGGTCTTCTCTCCACAACTGCCCTCTCTCAGGCCTCGGCCCAGGCGGCCGCGCCAGCCGAAACCAAAGAAGCCGCCTACACGCGGACCATTACGGAGCGGGCCGCCAAAATTGTGGGCAAGATTGACGGATTGAAGGCGAAGGACTCGGTGCAGGTGCGCGACCTCATTGCCGACCAATACCGCGCCCTCAACGACATCTACGAGCAGCAGAAAACGCGCAAGGCCGCCCTCAAAGCCCAGCCCCAGACCGACGCCACCAAGGCCGAGCTGGCTAAACTGGAAACCGAAACCACCGCCGCCCTCGACAAGCTGCACCCGCAGTACCTGCGCAAGCTGAGCCGCCGCCTCACGCCCGCCCAAATCGACCAGGTGAAGGACGGCATGACCTACGGCGTGCTGCCCATCACGATGACGGCCTACAACGACATGCTGCCCAACCTCACGCCCGAGCAGCGCACCCAGATGCTGGCCTGGCTCACGGAGGCCCGCGAGCACGCCATGGACGGCGGCACCTCGGAGCAGAAGCACGCCTGGTTTGGCAAGTACAAGGGCCGCATCAACAACTACCTCTCGGCCGCCGGCATCGACATGAACCAGGCCGGCAAAGACTGGCAGGCCCGCATCGCGGCCCGCAAAGCAGCTGGCAATCAATAATATTCAATACACCCTTTTTCTCAGTTTAACCCACCAAACTGTTATGGCCCACTCATTACCCAAATCATTGCCGCTCTCGGCAGTGGCCCCGCGGCTAGCCTGCGCGCTCCTGATGGGCGGCACGCTGCTAGCCGCTAATCCGGCCCTGGCCGCCGTGGCCGGCCCGCCCGTCAACCCCAAGGCGCCCAAGTCATCGAAAGGCGTTAAGGTGGGCTTCACGGGCATTGTGAAGGACGCCAAAGGCAACCCGCTGCCGGGCGTGACGGTGCTCATCAAGGGCACCAAGACGGGCACCAGTTCGGGCCCGGACGGTTCCTTTCACTTCAACCTGCCCACCGGCAATGAAACGCTGATTTTCAGCTTTATTGGCTTTAAGAGCCAGGAAGTGGCGGTGAATGGCCGCACCACGCTGGAAGTGGCCCTCGAAGACGACAATGCCGCGCTGGAAGAAGTGGTGGTGGTGGGCTACGGCACCCAAACCCGTGCCACCATGACCGGGGCCGTGGCCGTGGTCGACATGCAGAAAATTCAGGATTTGCCGGTGGGAAGCCTCTCCACGGCCCTGCAGGGGCAGCTGCCGGGCGTGGGCGTGAGCGGCGGCACGGGCCGCCCCGGCGACCCGGGTGCCATCACGGTGCGCAACCCCATCATTCTGTCGAAGGACGGCGGCACGCTGCGCCCCTTGTTCGTCATCGACGGCGTGGTGCGGACGGAGGACGACTTCAACGTGCTTGACCAGTCGGAAGTGGAATCCATATCGGTGCTGAAAGACGCGGCGGCGGCCATTTACGGCGCCCGCGGCGCCCAGGGCGTGGTGCTGGTGGCCACGCGGCGCGGCCAGCTGGGCGCGCCCAAGTTCAGCTACAGCGGCTCAGTGGGCTCCACCGATGCTGTGATGCTGCCCAAGATGATGAATGCGGTGCAGCAGGCCACTTACCTGAACGACGTAAACCGCGCAAACAACGTGGCTTCCACCAACGCGGCCTATTACGCGCCGGACGAGCTGGACTACTTCGCCAACAACAACACCGACTGGCTGCGCACGGCCTGGAAACCCGCTACCGTGACGCGCCACGCCCTGAACATGAGCGGCGGCACCGACCGGGTGACCTACTTCGCCGGCGTGAGCTACAACTACCAGAACGCCAACTTCGACAACATCAACGCCAACAAGTGGACCTACCGGGCCAGCACCGACGTGAAGGTGGCCCGCGGCCTGAAGGTGGCCCTGTCGGTGAGCGGCGACTTGTCGCAGAAGCGCATGTACTACCTCAAGCAGGGGGGTGAAAACGTGGAAAACGACATGAAGAGCCTGCTTTACACGCCGCAGTGGGTACCCACGTACGTGAACGGCCTGCCGACGCTGCTGACCAACGCCAGCAACGCCAACCTGAACTCGGTGGACGCCTTCCACTTCTTCGAGGTGCAGAACTCGGACAACTACACCTCGACCCGCAACACGGGCCTGAACGTGACGGCCAGCGCCGACTACGAGTTGCCGTTCCTCAAGGGCCTGAAAGCGCGGGTGTTGTTCAGCAAAACCATGGACAACGGCTTCGGCAAGCAGTACGGCACGAAGTACAATGTGTACCGCCTGACCATGCTGGGCACCAACAAGCACATTTACGGCGGCAACGTGAGCGGCGCCCCCATTGTGCTGAACAACGGCGACCGGGTGCGCCTCAACCCCACCACCTTCGACAGCTACCAGCTGAACGGCTACCTCACGTATGACCGGCAGTTTGGCAAGCACCACGTGGCGGCCATTGGCTTCTTCGAGCAGTCGGAAACGGCGATTGACGGCGTGGCCGCCATGGCCGAAGGCGCCATCATTGCCACCGACGTGCCCAACCTCGACTACCAGAACTTTGCCACCGGTGCCCAAACCACCACGGAAACCGCCAGCGAGGCCGGTACCCTCTCCTACGCCGGGCGCTTCAACTACGACTACGACGGCAAGTACCTGCTCGAAACCACGCTGCGCTACGACGCTTCGACCAACTTCGCGCCGGAGTACCGCTGGGGCCTGTTCCCGTCGGTATCGGTGGGCTGGGTGATGTCGCAGGAGCCGTTCTTTAAAGACAACGTGAACTTCGTGAACCTGCTGAAGCTGCGCGCCTCGCTGGGCTTCCTGGGCGGCGACGCCACCAAGCCCTTCAACTGGCAAACGAGCTACGGCCTGAAAACCGGCCAGGGCGCCGTGTTCGGCGGCAACGGCGACCGTTCGCTGGTGTTTGCGGCCAACAACGCGCTGGCCAACCGCGCCGCCCGCTGGGACGACGACACCAAGTACAACGCCGGCATCGACGCGGCGTTCCTGGGCAACCGCCTCTCGCTGACCGTGGACGGCTTCTACGACCACCGCTACAACATGCTCACGGCGCTGGTGAACTCGGCCCCGCTGGTGATTGGCGCCGCCCTGCCCTCGGAAAACTACTCATCGGTTGACGGCTTCGGCTACGAAGTGTCGGTGGGCTACGGCGACAAAATCACCAAAGACCTCAGCTTCCGCCTGAACACGTTCTTCTCCTGGAGCGACAACAAGCAGGTGCTGGTGGACGTGAGCCGCGGCCAGCTCGGCCAGTGGGACGACCCGACGGGCCGCTCGACCGACCAGGGCGTGGTGGGCTACAAGTACGTGGGCATGCTGCGCACCCAGGCCGACGTGGACGCCCTGCTCCAGGCCAACCCCAGGTATACCATCTTCGGCTCGGCCCCCAAGCCCGGCATGCTGTACTACGAAGACATCCGCGGCCCCAAGGACGCCTCGGGCAACTACACCGCCCCCGACGGCATCATCACGGACGTAGACCAAACCTACCTGACCCCCAAGGAAAGCAACCACTACGGCATCGGCTTCAACCCCACCATCACCTACAAGTCGCTGAGCATTTCGGCCACGATGGGCATCTCCTGGGGTGGCCAGGCCCAGGTAGAGTCGGCGGCGCGCAAGCTGGGCACCGCCACGTCCAACCGGCCCGAGTTCTGGACCGACCACTGGACGCCGGAAAACACGGGCGCCACGTATCCCGCGCCCGCCTACAACGCCACCTACGACGTGTCCTCCGCGTTCTGGTTCCGCAGCTCGTTCTCGGCCGGCATGCGCAACGCCAACATCTCCTACAGCCTCCCCAGCGCCCTCACCAACCGGGCGGGCATCGGCTCGGTGCGCGTGTTCTTCACGGCCATCAACCCGCTGAACTTCTACAACCCTTACAGCTACAAAACCTATTCGGGCTCCTACGACGCGTACCCCACGCTGCGTTCGCTCTCGCTCGGTTTGAACGTTGGCTTCTAATTCCCACCCCATCCGCAACATGAAACCATTTCATTACATCGCACTCGCCACCATTGCCTCCGCTTTCGGGCTGAGCAGCTGCGAAAAAGTGCTCGATAAGGAGAACCTGGGGCAGTCCACGACGGAGCTTATTTTCAAAGACTCCACGCTGGCCAACCTCAACCTGAGCTTCATCTACAACCAAAACCTGCCGGAGTGGGGCGACCCCATCATTTCGGCCACCCTGAACGCGGGCAACACCACGGCCAGCAACTACAACGTGGCCGGCCTAGCCGACGAGGCGTACGCTGACAACCGCCTGCTGGCCGGCACGCTGCAGCTATCGGACGTGGGCGGCGAGTTTGGCACCGGCCTGAGCGCCACCAACAACTACGGCAAAATCAGGACCATCAACATGTTCCTGAGCAACGTGCAGGTGGGCCCGCTGCCCGCCGGCGCCAAAGGCCGCCTGCGGGGCCAGGCCCAGTTTTTCCGGGCGTGGCGCTACTTCGAGCTGGTGCGGCAATACGGCGGCGTGCCGCTGGTGATGAGCCCGCTCAACGGCGTGGGCCCCGAAGCGCGCGACCTGACCTACCTGCCGCGCGCCAGCACCACCGAAACCTTCGCCGCCATCGTGGCCGACTTGGATTCGGCCATCCAAGTGCTGCCCGGCAAGTGGACGGCTTCCGCCGACTGGGGCCGCATCAACAAAGGCACCGCCGCCGCCCTCAAAGGCCGGGTGCTGGTGTACGCCGCCAGCCCCCAGTTCACCACCACCGACAAGTGGCAGGCCGCCTACGACGCCAACGTGCAGGCCAAAGCCCTGCTCACGGCCAACGGCTACCGCCTGCACACGTCCTTCGACCAGCTCTGGTTTCAGGAAGTGAACAACCCCGAAGCCGTGATGGTGACCAGCTATAACACAGCCACCGGCGACCAGCTGAAGCGCAACAACACCTACGACAACTCGACCCGCCCCGCCGTGAACGGCACCGGCGGTGGCCAGAACCAGCCCACCTGGGAAATGGCGCAAGCCTTCCCCATGCTTGATGGCAAGAAGCGCAGCGAAACGGGCCGCTATACCTACACCGACCAGCTGTTTTACAAAAACCGCGACCCGCGCTTCGACAAAACCATTGCCTACAACGGCGCCACCTGGCCCCTGAACGGCAACACCGGCTACCGCCTCTGGACCTACCTGCGGGGCACCACCACAGTGGAAACCGGCGGCTCGACCAACACCGGCTTCTACTGCCGCAAGGCCATCAACCCCACGGCTTCGCCCAGCGAAGTGCAGTACCTGGGCACCGACTGGATTGAAATCCGCTTTGCCGAAGTGCTGCTGAACCTGGCCGAAAGTGCCTGCGGCGTGAACAAGCTGAGCGAGGCCTACACGGAGCTGAAGGCCATTCGGGCCCGCGCCGGCATCGAGGCGGGCGCCGACCAACTCTACGGCCTAAAAGCCAACATGACCCGGGCCGAGATGTTCGAAGCCGTGCTTTACGAGCGGCAGCTGGAGCTGGCCTTCGAAGGCAAACGCTTCTGGGATTTGCGCCGCTGGCGCAAGATGGAAACCCTCAACAACACGAAGCGCACCGGCCTGACCATTACGCTGAAAACCACTGGCGTTCCCACCGATTTTGCCACCACGCGCGACAACCTGAACCTGGACATGGTGTATACCAACTACTTCACGCTGGCCCCCAAAATCCTGGATACGCGCAACGCCGGGGGCATTGCCTGGCAGTCGAAGTACTACTTCTTCCCCATTCCGCAGGCGGCCATCGACAACAACAACAAGATTCAGCAAAACAAAGACTGGGGCGGCAGCTTCGACCCCATGCTCTAAGGCGTGGCCAGCCCGACTTAACTCCTTACCCCTCAATGCGTCGCTATCCCATCCGGATGGCGGCGCATTGGCATATCTGGTGGTTGACGAAGCCGCAACCATCCGCGCCTCCCCATTCCGCTCATCAAGCTCTTTGCAGCACCTTCACAGCATGTTTAAGTTAACCGGAAAAACGGCCGTTATCACCGGCGGCGGCAGCGGCATCGGCCGGGCCATTGCGCTGCTTTTTGCCCGGCAGGGCGCCGCCGTGCACATCATCGAATTGAACGCCGAAGCGGGCCGGGACGTGGTGGCCGAAATTGAGCAGGCCGGCGGGCAGGCCCGGGTACACGCCGCCGACGTGAGCCAGCAGGCCGCCGTAGTGGCCGTGTTCCAGGCCATTGGCCGGGTCGATGTGCTGGTGAATAACGCCGGTATTGCCCACGTGGGCACCGTCGAAACCACCTCTGAAGCCGATTTTGACCGCGTGTACCAAGTGAACGTGAAGGGCGCCTACAACTGCCTCTTCGCCGCCGTGCCGCTGATGAAAGCGCAGGGCGGCGGCGCCATCGTGAACATGGCCTCCATTGCGGCCCACGTCGGCCTGACGGACCGCCTGGCGTATTCCATGAGCAAGGGCGCCATTTTCGCCATGACGCTCTCGGTGGCGCGCGACTACCTGGGCGCCAACATTCGCTGCAACAGCATCTCGCCGGCCCGCGTGCACACGCCGTTTGTGGACGGCTTCATCGCCAAAAACTACGCCGGCCGGGAAGCCGAAATCTTCGACAAGCTTTCTCAAAGCCAGCCCATTGGCCGCATGGGCCGGCCCGACGAAGTGGCCGCTCTGGCCCTCTACCTGGCCTCGGATGAAGCCGGCTTCGTGACCGGCTGCGATTACCCGCTCGATGGCGGCTTCATCAAGCTGAACACCTAAATGCAGTCTGGTCAGTCAATTGAACGTCATGCTGCGACTGCGCTCAGCATGACGTTCTTTGAATAATTCTCCAACACACCCTAAACCACCTATGAAACTCATCCGCTACGGCCAGCCCGGCCAGGAGAAACCCGGCGTTATCCTCCACGACCAGCACTACGACACCTCCGCGTTTGGGGAGGATTACAACGAAGCGTTTTTTGCAAATGACGGCCTCGCCCGCCTCGCTCAGTTCGTGAAAGAAAACGAAGGCCAACTTCCGCAAATCCCGGCCGGCGAGCGCCTCGGCCCGCCGGTGGCCCGGCCCTCGAAGCTGCTCTGCATTGGCCTGAACTACGCCGACCATGCCCGCGAAACCGGCGCCACGCCCCCGCCCGAACCGGTGCTGTTCATGAAATCGACCACGGCCTACGTGGGGCCATTCGATGACCTCATAATTCCCAAAAACTCGGTAAAAACTGACTGGGAAGTGGAGCTGGCCGTAATCATCGGCAAGAAAGCTTCTTATGTGGAAGAGGCCGACGCCCACGAATGCATTGCCGGCTACGCGCTGCACAACGACGTCTCGGAGCGCGAGTTTCAGCTGGAGCGCAGCGGCACCTGGGACAAGGGCAAGGGCTGCGACACCTTCGCACCGGTGGGCCCGTTTCTGGCCACGCCCGACGAAATCGGCGACGTGGACAACCTGCGCCTCTGGCTCTCGGTGAACGGGCAGATGATGCAGGACGGCACCACCGCCAACCTCATTTTCAAGATTCCCTTCCTGATTTCCTACCTCAGCCAGTTCATGACGCTCCTGCCCGGCGACATCATCTCGACGGGCACGCCGGCCGGCGTGGGCCTGGGCATGAAGCCCCCCGTGTACCTCAAGCCCGGCGACGTGGTGGAACTGGGCATCGACGGCCTCGGCACCTCGCGCCAAACCGTGAAAGCGTATGCCGCGCATTGATTCGCATCAGCATTTCTGGCAATTCGACCCCGAGCGTGACGCCTGGATAACGCCGGTTATGGCCGTTATTCAACGCGACTTTCTGCCGCAGGATTTGGCGCCTATTCTGCAGCAACACGGCCTCGACGGCTGCGTGGCCGTGCAGGCCAGCCAGAGCGAAGCCGAAACCGACTGGCTGCTAAGGCTTGCCGACGCGCACGACTTCATTAATGGCGTGGTGGGCTGGGTCGATTTGCGGGCCGAAAACGTGGTGGAGCGGCTGGCGCACTACGCGCATTTTGAAAAGCTGAAAGGCTTTCGGCACGTGCTGCAAGGCGAAGCCGACCGCGCCCTCATGCTGCGGCCCGAATTCCGGCGCGGGCTGGCGGCCCTTGCCGCCCACGGCTTCACTTACGACTTGCTGGTGCTGCCCGACCAACTGGGCTACGCGGCCGAGTTGGCGCAGGCATTTCCGACGCAGCCCTTTGTGCTCGACCACCTCGCCAAACCGCTCATCAAAGCCGGCGAGCTGGAGCCCTGGCGGCGCGATATTCAAGCCCTCGCCGCGCGTGAAAATGCATGGTGCAAAGTCTCGGGGATGGTAACGGAAGCCGACTGGCAGCGCTGGCAACCGGCCGATTTCCGGCCCTACCTCGACGTCGTATTCGAAGCCTTTGGCCCGGGCCGCGTGCTGTTTGGCTCCGACTGGCCGGTGTGCAATGTGGCCGGCGGCTATAGCCGCATGCACGCCCTGGTGGCCGACTACGTCGCGCAGCTCTCGCCCAACGAGCAAGCCCAGTTCTGGGGTGATAATGCTGCGCGCTTCTACAAGCTGGCCTCCTGATAACTGCTCACTGTTAACTGCTCACTGAAAAAATGGATTTACAGCTTCAGGATAAAGTCATTATTGTAACCGGCGGGGCCAAAGGCATCGGCGAAGGCATTGCGCGGCTGCTGGCTCAGGAGGGCGCCGTGCCGGTCATTGTGGGCCGCAACGAGGCCGACAACCGGCAGACCGTGGCCGCCATTGAGGCCGCCGGTGGCCGGGCCGGGCAGGTGGCCGCCGAGCTGGCCGAGCCCGACGAGTGCGCCCGCGCCGTGCAGGCCGTTATCAGCCAGTTCGGCCGCATCGACGGCTTGGTGAACAACGCCGGCGTGAACGACGGCGTGGGCCTCGAAACCGGCACTTACGAGGGCTTCATGCAAAGCCTGCACCGCAACGTGGTGCACTACTACCTCATGGCCCACCACGCCCTGCCGGAGCTCATCAAGTCGCGCGGCGCCATCGTCAACATCACCTCCAAAACCGCCGAAACCGGCCAGGGCAACACCTCGGCCTACGCTGCCGCCAACGGAGGCCGCAACGCCCTCACCCGCGAGTGGGCCGTGGAGCTGCTCAAATACGGCATTCGGGTGAACGCCGTGATGGTGGCCGAAAGCTGGACGCCGGCCTACGAAACCTGGATTCAGACCCTGCCCAACCCGGAAGAGAAGCTGCGCGAAATCACCAGCAAAATCCCGCTCGGCAACCGCATGACCACCGCCGAGGAGCTGGCCAACACCACGGCCTTCCTCCTCTCCAGCCGCAGCAGCCACACCACCGGCCAAATCGTCCACGTCGACGGCGGCTACGTCCACCTCGACCGCGCCCTGGCCAATGCCTAGTAGCATAGTCAGGAAACGTCAGTCATGCTGAGCGCAGCGAAGGACCTTCTCACGTTTGAACGACTATTGTTCATCGGTGAGAAGGTCCTTCGCTGCGCTCAGCATGACTGACGGGCACACTACCTCTCCACTCACCACCTCATCACTCAGCAAAGTGAATACCCTCGTCTGTCTCGAACCCGGCCAGTTTGCCTACCAGCAGCACCCCCACCCCGTCGCCCGGCCCGGCGAAGCCCTGATTCGCATCCGGCGCATCGGCATCTGCGGCACCGATTTGCACGCTTTTCAGGGCACGCAACCGTTTTTCAGCTACCCGCGCGTACTGGGCCACGAGCTGGCCGGCGAGCTGCTGGACGCCGGCGGTGCCGACGGCTTTGCCACGGGCGAGGCCGTCACGTTCATCCCCTATTTCAACTGCGGGCACTGCATTGCCTGCCGCCGCGGCCTGCCCAACTGCTGCGCCAGCATCCGGGTTTTCGGGGTGCACACCGACGGCGGCATGACCGACGTGGTGGCCGTGCCGGCCGACAAGCTGGTGCACGGCGCAGGCCTGAGCTTCGACGAGCTGGCCCTGGTGGAGCCGCTGGCCATTGGCGCCCACGGCGTGCGCCGCGCCGGGGTGGAGCCCGGCGAGTTTGTGCTGGTGGTGGGCGCCGGGCCCATTGGATTGGGGGTGATGGAGTTTGCCCGCATTGCCGACGCCCACGTCATTGCGCTCGACATCAACGAGCAGCGGCTGGCTTTTTGCCGGGAAAAGCTGGGCGTGGCCCACACCCTCAATGCGCTGGCGCCCGATGTGGTGGAGCAATTGCGCAGCATCACCAACGGCGACATGCCCACGGTGGTTATCGACGCCACGGGCAGCCAGAAGGCTATTGTGGGGGCTTTCCCGTATCTGGCGCACGGCGGGCGGCTGGTGCTGGTGGGCCTGCAAAAGGGCGAAATCAGCTTCTCCCACCCCGAGTTTCACAAGCGCGAAGCCACGCTGATGAGCAGCCGCAACGCCACCCGTGCCGATTTTGAGCATGTCATCCGCTCCATGAAGCAAGGGCTGGTGAACCCCACCAACTACATCACGCACCGCGTGCGGTTTGGGGCCGTGAAGGACCAATTTGAAAGCTGGCTCGAACCCGCCACCGGCGTCATCAAAGCCATGGTGGAGTTCGACTAAGCCAGGCCCGGCGTTCGGGCGCAGGCCCCGGCCCACCCCCGTAGAATTACGTGGTTTTTAAAACCCCGTAATTCTACCTGCCCAATTCCTGCGGCTGCCCCTGTACTTTGCCCTCGCAACTCGGCAAAAGGCCCTTTGGTGGCCCTGTTGGGTGGGCCTTGCGGCTGCGCTATTTTGCAGGCCGCCGGGCTTCGTTGCGGTTCCCTTCCCCTCCTTATTCCTTCATTCTCTTTCAACCAATGCAAAACAACTCCATCTCCCCGGGCCTTCTTTCGCAAGACGAGTTCAACCAGTACGCGGCCGACTGGCTGTCGCTCGTCGGCCAGCCCGACAGCCCGACGCTGCCCGGAGTCTTTCAGACCGAAGCGGGCGACCGGGTGCTGTACGTCAGCTTTCCCATCTCGCGCGTGGTGGAGTTGGTGTCGGCGGTGGGGGCGCAGCAGGTAAAGGCCCGCTTTGTGCTGCTGCCGGCGGGCGGGCAGAAGAAGTTTTCGCTCGTGCTGTTTGCCGCCGACGACACGCAGCAGGCCGAGGGCCGCAAATCGGCCTACTACCTGGCCGAACCGTCGTGGACGTCGGCCGCCGGCTCCCAGCTGGGCGAGGCCGTGCCGGACAGCCTGGCCGCCGTGTGGCTCAACAACTGGCAAAGCGCGGCGGGCGTGGCCCCCGCTTTGTTTGCCACGCCCGACGGCCCGCTCGAAGGCTACAACTTCGACCTCAAGGACTTTGTCAAGCCCCTGTTCACCGACCAGCCCTACGATAAGCAGGAAATCCGCCTCTGGCTGGGCCTGCACAACTACTACTCGCCGGCCAACCTCGACAGCCTGACCCAGACCTTCGGGCTGGTGGTGCGGCGCTACGACCCGCTGTCGGCAGTTGGCAAAGGCGACGACGGCGACCTGTTCTACGATTTGTCGTTTCCCTGCCCGCCGGTTCACTAACAGGGCCGGCGCTGCCCCTGCCCCTCAATGCAATAGCGAGTTGCCAGCATGGATGACTTTTTGCACCTAACGCTTCAGCAGTGGCTCACGCGGCTGACACTGGTGCCGGTAGTGGCGGCGGCCCTGATTGGTGCCCTGCGCTTTCGTTACCTGCCGAACAACCTGCGGTGCCTGGCTTACCTCGTCTGGTTCATTCTGCCGCTCGACCTCATCGCCTACGCGCTGATGCTGCAACAGCGCAACAACCTGTTTCTCATGCCCCTATGCGCCATTGGCGAATTTGGGCTGCTGGTCCTGGTCTACGCCAAAACGCTGCGCTCGCCGGCCTTCACGCGGGCCTCGCCCTGGCTGGTGGGCGCTTTTGGGGCCTACGTGCTGTTCGACAGTTTTTCGGCGGGCATGCTCAAGGAATTCCGGCCCGGCCAACAGGTGCTGCAAAGCGTGCTCACGCTCGGCTTGGTGGGGCTGTACTTCCGCAAGCTGCTGCACGAGCTGCGCGTGCAGCAGCTCAAGCGCGAACCCATGTTCTGGGTGTCGGCCGGGTTGATAATTTACTGCCTCGGCTACCTGCAGATTGCTCTTTTCAGCAATTACCTGCTGCGGTATTCCGACCAGTTGAACATGACCGTCTGGATGGTACATTCCCTGCTGTTTATCACGCTTTACTGCTGTTACAGCCTGGCCCTATGGCTTCCCCGGAAGAAGTAACCTTCGGCCCTCTCCTGTTCTGGAGCATTGGCATGATGCTGCTGGCCGCCGGGTGCCTGCTGCTGTTTCTGGTTACCTACCAAAAACGGCTGCTGCTGCAGGAACTGCAGCTGCGCATGGCCGAATCGGTGCACCAGCAGCAACTCTTGGCGGCCGTCATCGAAGCGCAGGAAGGCGAGCGGGAGCGCATCGGGCAGGATTTGCACGACGGCATCGGCTCCACCATTGCCACGGCCAAGCTGCTCGTGAACCGCCTCAGCAACCGGCCCGCGCCCGAAAATGCGCCCGAGTTGCTGGCCATGGTGGAAGAGCTGATGGCCGCGGCTGTGCAGGATGCACGCAGCATTTCGCACAGTCTCTACCCGGCGGTGCTCGCCCGCTTTGGCCTGGCCGAGGCCATTCAGCACCTGGTGGACGTGTGCAACGAGACGGAGACGATGGCCATCGAGTTGGAGCTTGACTACACCCATCCCCTGGCGCTGGCTAAGGAACTGGCGCTCTACCGCATTTGCCAGGAGCTCATGCACAACGCCCTGAAGCACGCCCGGGGCGCCACGCAACTGCTGGTAAGCTTGCAGCAGCAGCACCAGCACCTGACCCTGGAAGTAGCCGACAACGGCTGCGGCTTTTCGCTGGGCCCGGCCCCTGCCGGGAGCGGGGCCGGCCTGCGCAACATCGACGTGCGGGTGCAAATGCTGGGCGCGCGCCTGCACCAGGAGTCGGCGCCAGGCCGGGGCAGCCGCTTCATCATCCAACTAAAAGCACCAGCCTAGCCTGTTTCCCTCCCGCAGATTCTTAACCATTAACTTCGCCCAGCCTTGGCTACCCCCATTGTATATGGCCGCCCCCTCCTCGCCCGCCCACATTGCCCTGCTCGATGACCATCCCATGTTCCGGCAGGGCTTGCGTTTCATCCTTCAATCGTTGCCTTACGTGGCGGCTGTAGAAGAGGCATCCACACTGCCGGGGCTGTTGGTCATTTGCGAGCAACGACTACCCGACGTGCTACTGCTCGACATGCAAATGCCCGGTGCCGACGGCGCCGAAGTAGCCCAACAGCTGCTCCGCCAATACCCCGCCCTGAAAATCATTGTGCTGTCGATGTTTTCGGCCGACAAGTACATCACCCAGATGATGAAGCTCGGCGCCCGTAGCTACCTGCCCAAAGACGCCAATCAGGAGGAGCTCATTCACGCCCTTGAAGAGGTACTTACTACCGGCTACCACTTCACGCCGCGCATTTCGCGGGCACTCATGCGGGGCCTGCATCAGCCCACCCGTCCGCCGTCCGTTAAGCTGCAGGAGCAGGAGCAATTCACTCCCCGCGAGCAGGAAGTGCTGCGGCTCATCTGCGAGGGACGCACGGCGGCCGAAATTGCCGCCCATCTTTTCATCAGTCGGCGCACGGTGGAGGGCCACTGGCAGAAGCTGCTGGAGAAAACCGGCGCCCCCAATGCGGCGGGCCTGGTCGGGTTTGCCGCCAAGCACGGCTTGCTGGAATCGTAATGGCAGCGCCGCGCCTGACCACGTCCGGCGGGGGCACCCCCGTAAAAATACGTGGTTTTTAGAAGCACGTATTTCTACGCTAAAGCCTGCGGTATGTAGCTCCTTATTTTGCTGATGCAAACCGGGTGGGTCGGTCGACTTGTTTTCAACGGTCAGATGAGGCAGTTGAACGGAGCAAAATATGTTTTTGTCGCCAAATCATCTTTTCCGGCTGCTTGGAGCGGAATTTTATTTTAACGGAATATTTAATATATAACAGCTAAAAATTCATCTTACATTTATGCTGCTATTACTTCAAACGTCCTTTTGCTAAAGCACCGATTGGACACTTTTAGCCGCTGGTTATTGAAGGGCGCCCATGGAGCTACTTTCTACGCAAAGTCCGCACCGGCCAACGCTGGGGAGCCGCGAAACCAGCAGCCGGGCTGGGCCGCTGGTTTCGCGGTGGGCTGGTGCCTGGGCAACCGCGTAGCGAGACGGCCGCCGCCGCAACCCATCGGACTACCGACGCCATACCACTGTTTGCCGCCGCAATCCTATTTACCTACGCTGCGACTTTACCTACGCTGCGACTTTACCTACGCTGCGACGGCGCTGCTTCTCGCGAAAATCAACTTCCTGCCACCGCGACGCAAATTATTATCGCGAAAATCTTATCTTTTACCACCGTCATCCTATTTACCCCTAGAATGGCGTAGTGGTTGCCCTGCTTGCTTCTTCTTACTGTTCCTATTTCCTTTCCCATGACCGATAAAGAAGCGAACTGCCGGGCGATGGCACGCCGGGCCGTG
The DNA here is from genome assembly GCF_030580955.1 of Hymenobacter convexus. Taxonomy (GTDB): domain Bacteria; phylum Bacteroidota; class Bacteroidia; order Cytophagales; family Hymenobacteraceae; genus Hymenobacter. The sequence goes on from NZ_JAUQON010000003.1 coordinate 527,167, forward strand.
CAAAAGCGCACGGACTACCGCAAGCTGTGGGAGCCGGTCGCCCCGCGCATGGTGCCCGACTTCCTGAAGGTGCAACAGCTGCTGGCCGATTTCGATGCCATTGGCACCGCGCTGGCGGGCACGAGCAACCGGGGCAACACCGATGCCAAGGACCGGGCCGAGGACGCGGCTGTGGTGGCGGCCATGCGGGTGGTGAAGGGCTTACGCAACGTGCAACTGAACCAGTACCGCCCGGAACTGGCCAAGGCGGCGGGCTACCAGCAATCGGACCTGGACCGGCTGCGCGACGAGAACCTGGTGAAGGCCCTGGAGGCCATTGCCGCTGCGGCCACCGGGGTGGCCGCAGCGGCAATGGCCGAGCGCGTGATGGCGAAGAGGCTAACCGCGCTGACCGAGACGATGGAGGCCTACCGCCCCTTGGTGGGCACGCCGCGCGGGCAGATGCTGGCGGGCAGCACACTGCGCACCACGGGCCGCAAACTGGTAGCGCAGCTGCGCACGGACTTCGAGCCGCTGGACACGCGGATGGACAGCCTGGGCGAGGAGCCGGAATTTGAAAAGATGGCGGCCGAGTATAAAAAGGCCCGCCGCGTGGTGGATGCCGGGCACGGGCCGGCCAACGATGCTGCGGCCCCGGCAGCCTGATTGCTACCAATGCTTTAGTTACGGGCCGAAGCGGTTGCGAGGGCCTGCTTTTTTCACCTTCACCTTTTTTCACCTTTCTTTTTTATGGAAGCTTACGTAGGCGAAATCCGCGCCGTCGGGTTCAGTTTCGCGCCGCAGAACTGGGCCTTATGCCAGGGCCAGATTATGCAAATCCGGTCAAATACGGCCCTGTTCTCGATTCTGGGCACGACGTACGGCGGCAATGGGACGACCACCTTCGCCCTGCCGAACCTTTGCGGCCGGGCCATCATCAACGCGGGGCAGGGTCCGGGGCTATCGACGTACCCGCGGGGCGCGGCCGTAGGCAGTGAGGGCGTCACGCTGGATATGACGCAGATTCCGGCCCACCTCCACACCATCACCGGCACGCTGCCGGTCTTTGATGGCCAAGCGGACAAGAACAGCCCCAGCAATAATTTTCTGGCTACGACACCCGTCAACCAGTACGGGGAAGAAGTCGGCAGCAAAACCATGGGCCAGGGCATTATCAAGGGCACTTCCAGCCCAAGCGGGGGCGGGCAGGCGCACAGCAACATGATGCCCTACCTGACCATGAACTACATCATCTGCCTGGTGGGCGTTTTCCCGCCCCGTTCCTAACCCCTGACATTTAAACAGCTTTTCTTATGGATAACTACGTTGGTGAAATCCGCGTTTTTGCCGGCAACTTCGCCCCGGAAGGTTGGGCGTTTTGCAACGGCAGCCTGGTCAGTATCAGTGAAAACCCCGCGCTGTTTCAGCTGGTCGGCACGACCTACGGCGGCGACGGGCAAACGACCTTTGCCCTGCCCAATCTGCAGAGCCGGGTGGTGGTAGGCCAAGGGGTGGCCGCCTCGGGCACCAATTATCAGATGGGGATGAATGCGGGCGTGGAGAGCGTGACGCTGACCACCCTGAACATGGCGGCGCATACGCACCCGGTCAGTAGCTCCATCAGCGCGATGACCGGCGGCACGCCCGCCAATACGCCCGACAACAATCAGTTCGGGGGTAATGGAACAAGTGAATACGCCAGCCCGGCGGGGGCGAATGCCACCCTGGCCCCCGGCTCCGTGACCGGCCAAACTACCCCGGTGGGCAGCAGCGCGCCGCACCTCAACATCCAGCCCGTACTGGCGACGAGCTACATCATTGCCCTGTACGGCATCTACCCGTCGCAACAGTAGCTTCTCTTCCACCTCGTATTTGCTCCCAATCACATGGACGGTATATTCCTCGGCGAAATTCGCCTCATGAGCTTCAATTTTCCGCCGAAAGGCTGGCTGCTCTGCCAGGGCCAGACATTGCCCGTTAACCAGAACCAGGCCCTGTTTTCGCTGCTCGGCACCACCTACGGCGGCGACGGCGTGACCACGTTCAAGCTGCCCGACCTGCGCGGCCGCGTAATTCTGGGCCAGGGCCAGTCGACGGCCAGCGGCGCCAACTACTCGCCGGGCCAGATGGCCGGCTCCGAATCGGTAGCGCTAAACGCCAACCAGATACCGGCGCACCAGCACGCCTTTTCGGGCACGGTGAAGACGGCGGACTCGGCCGACAGCAAGTCGCCCGCCAATACGTATCCGGCTCCCCCTGCCAACCAGGGCAACCAGTACGCCAATGGCTCGGCCAACACGACCCTGGGCGGGCAGTTTACGGGCAACACGGACAACAGCGGCGGCAGCCAGCCCCACGAAAACCGCCAGCCCCTGATGGTAATGAACTATGCCATTGCCATAACGGGCATCTTCCCCTCGCGCGGCTAACTCCTTGCCTCTGCCACCAATAAACCGCGCCGGCCTGGGCAGCAGCCCGTCTGCTGCCGGTGGCCGGCGCGGTTTATTGGCGGCGGGCTTTCCCGCTTCCTATACCCCTCTGAATTACACCGTCCCTTTGTTTCATCCTTTCAAATATTTTTTATGAAAAAACATATAATCCTCTGGTTACTGCTCCTGCTTTCCGGCAGCGCCTGGGCTCAGCTGAGCATCAGGGAAAGCTTCGAGACAGTGAATGGCGACTACGGCTACACTAGTAGCTTCTCCAATACCCCAGCCACCCAAGTTTACTTCACCCGCACGACCAATCCGAAGACGGGATTTGGAAACCCGGTTCAATCGCCGACGCCCGATGGCTCCTGGTTCTGGGCGGCGGAAGGGGTAAGGGATTTCAACCGCACCATACCCGCAGCAACGCTAACGCTCAACGGGATACCCAACGCGGGAAACTACAACAACATTAAGCTTAGTATTCTGGTCACGGACCCGCGCGGTAGTGGCGGCGGCGTCGCTACATCGGACGAGCACATGCGTATTCAATACGCTTATACCTCGACGAACGCCGTTCCGGCAGCTTCCAGTTTTCAAACAGTCGGCGAATTTAGGGGTCTTAATGCTGCTAGTGTCAGCTCCTGGTATCAGTTCGTAGGCAGCACCCAAGGGCCTGCCCTAACCACAAGCCTCACCAATTTTGATTTTCCGATTCCGAGCGGCACGGGGTTTTTATTTGTCCGCGTAGAGGTTGACCAGAACCAGTCGGGCGCGGAGCTGGGATTTGACAACCTCCGGGTAACGGGTACGCAGGCTACCGCCAGCCAACCGACCCTAGCGACTACCAATACGGGTGACGTAGCCTACACCGAAGGGGCGGCGGCCACGGCCATCTTCAGCGCGCTGACGGCCAATAACCCTTCGGGCGCTACGCTGGACGGGGCAAAAGTTGTATTCATCAGTGGCCGCGTGGCGGCGCAGGATGAGCTGACGTACACGATTCCCAGCGGCAGCGGCATCACGTTCGATGCGGCCAACAGCACCAACGGCGCGCTGGCTTTTACCGGCTCTTCCTCGGAAACCAATTACCAGGACCTGCTGCTCTCGGTGAGATACCGCAACACCACCTCTACGGCCGCCCGCGGCGGGACGCGCACCTTCGCGTTTACGGTCAGCAACAGCGGTAGCACCAGCGGGCAGCTTACCCGCAACGTAGTGGTGACGGCCATGCTCAATAACGCGGTAGGGCTGGCGGTGCCTTTCACCGTGGATTTCGAGACTGACGGCGAAGGCACGACCTATGGCTCCAACACGGCTACCTCTGGGACGCAGGGCTTTGTGCGGCTGACCGGCGCCCCCGGCGCTACGTACGGCTCCAGCACCGTCTTCAGCCAGGTCCAGGGCAGCGGCTACTTTTACGGCAAAGGCACCAAGGAATTCTTCCTGCCCGCGTCGAGCGACGGGCTGCCCACGGCGGGCAACAACATCGCGACGCCGCTTGGCGGCGTACTGCAGTTGGCCCCGGTGAATACCACCGGCTTCACCAACCTGCACTTCAAGCTCAAGGCCGCCGCCACCTCCCCCAGTCCCTTTTCCACCGACGACTTTCTGCGCTTCTCCTACAACCTGAACACCGGCGCGGGCTGGCAGGCCTTCCCTTCGGGCAACTTCACGGGCTTGAATAACGGGGGGCTGCGCCAGGACGGCAGCGCCTCCGGCCTGTTGCTGACCACCACCATGCAAGACGTGGACATCGCGCTGCCCGCCGCGGTGGCGGGTACCAACGTGAGCTTCCGGGTTGAAGTGGGCGACAACGGGGGCGAAGAAATTGCCTTCGACAACATCCAGATTACGGGCACGCCGCAAACCACGGTCAACTCCATTGTGCGGGCCAACGCCAACCCCACCAACGCCGCCACGGTAAATTACACGGTAACCTTCGGCGCCCCGGTGACGGGCCTGACGGCTTCTAACTTCACGCTGACGACCACAGGTGTGAGCGGCGCTTCGGTGGGTACGCCGGTGGCCGGCGCAGGCAACACTTGGACCGTGCCGGTAAACACGGGCACGGGCAACGGTTCCCTGACCTTAAATCTGGCCAACGACACCAACCTCTCAGTCGATATCACCACCACGCTCCCGTTTGCGGGCGAAACCTACACCTTCGACAAGACGGCCCCGACGACGACCATCTCCAGCTCGACGCCGGGGGTGAGCAACGGCGGTACGACGGCCACTACGCCGATTGCCTTCGCGGTGACGTTCTCGGAAAGCGTGCTGAACTTCGTGCAGAGCGACGTACAGGTGGCGGGTGGCACCATCTCAGGATTCACGGGCTCGGGCTCGACCTACACCTTCAACGTAACGCCTATCGGAAGCGGCAGCACCGTGACGGTAAACGTAGCGGCCAACGTGGCCACCGACGCGGCCGGCAACGGCAACACGGCAGCCTCGCAGTTCAGCGTCACTTACCAGCAGCCGCTGGTGGCCACGGCGCAGAACGTGACGGTGAACCTGGCCGCCAACGGCACGGCCACGCTCAACGCCAGCAGCGTCAACAACGGCAGCACCGGCCCGGGCACGCTCACCTACACCATCCAGAAAATTGCTTTTGGCTATATTCCGGAGAGTACTTCGCCGCTCACGCTGACGACGCCCAACGGCGCCAACTTCACCCAAATCCGCTTCGCCAGCTACGGTACGCCCAACAACAATATCAACGGCAACTACAGCCTGGGCTCCTGCAACGCGGCCAACAGCCTAGCAGCTGCGCAGAACGCCTACGTGGGCCGCAGCAGCGGCAGCCTGTACGCCAGCAACACGGATACCCGCAACAACCCCATCCTCGGCGACCCCTGCGGGGGCACGCCCAAGTTCCTGGCCGTGCAGGCCGGCTACTCGGCCGACGCCGCCAGCCTGACCTACGACTGCACCGAAGCCACCAAAACCCAGTACGTGCTGCTGACCGTGAGCAACGGCACCAGCACCAGCACCCAAGTGGCCCAGGTGACGGTGAACCCGCCGCCCGCCATTACGATTTCTGCCGTGAACCCCACCTCGGCCCAGCGCGGCGCCACCGTGGCGGTAACGGGCACTAACCTGAGCGGCGTGAACAGCGTGACGGTGAACGGCGCGACGGCAACCGTGAGCAGCTTGTCGGCCAACGGTTTCTCCTTCGTGGTGCCCACCGGGGCCACCTTCGGCGCTGGCAGCCTGGCGGTAGCAGCTCCCTGCTCGCAGACAGTGACCAGCGCCTTCACGGTGCAGGTGCCGCCGCTGACGGCCACCGTGAGCACGACCTCGGCCAGCCCGACCAGCACCTCGCCCCTTCCCTTCTCGGTGAACTTCTCGCAGAGCGTGGGCACCAGCTTCACGGCCTCGGACGTGACGGTGGCGGGCGGCACGCTGAACACCGCTAGCTTCGCGGGCAGCGGCCCCTACACCTTCACCGTGACGCCCAGCGGCACGGGCACCGTGACGGTGAGCCTGGCCGCGGGCGTGGCCCAGGACGCCAACAACACGCAGAACTCGGCCAGCAACGCGGTGAGCGTGCAGTTCCAGGCGCCCACCATCACGTTGGGCCCGGCCTCGTTGCCCAACGGCACGCAGGGCACGGCCTACAGCCAGGCCATTACGGCCTCGGGCGGCACGGTGCCCTACGCCTACGCCGTCACGGCCGGCGCGCTGCCGGCGGGCCTGCTCCTGAACCTGAGCAACGGCACGGTTAGCGGCACGCCCACAACCAACGGCACGTTCAACTTCACCATCACGGCCACCGACGCCTCGACGGCTCCCGGCCCCTACAGCGGCGCGCGCAGCTACTCGCTCACCATCGCGCCCCCCCCGACCGTCACCGTCGTTTCGGTCACGCGCCTGGACCTTTCGCCCACGGCCACGGCCCAGGTGCGTTACCAAGTGGTGTTCTCGGGCAGCGTGAGCGGCGTCACCGTCAGCAACTTTTCGGTGAACACGCTGAGCTCCGGCGTGAGCGGGGCTTCGGTGAGCAGCACGAGCGGCTCGGGCACGACCTACACCGTGACGGTGAACACCGGCACCGGCGACGGCACCCTGCTCCTGAACGTGGCCAACACCGCGGGCATTACGCCCACGGCGTCGAACGTGCCCTACACGGCGGGCGAGCAGTACACCATCATCAAGAACTTCGCGGCCGCGCCCACGCTGCGCATTCAGGCGGCGGGCAGCGCCAGCGGCAACGGCGACGTGACGGCCTTCGTGGACGTGGTGCAGGTGCTGCAAAGCGGCACGAGCACGGTGGTGCCCAACGGCTTGCAAAACGGCAGCTTTGAAACCAACAACGTCCCGGCTAACGGCTTCAAGAAAACGGCCGACGGCGTGGTGGCCGCGCCCTGGAGCTTCACCGGCACGGCCGGGGTGGCGCGCTACGGCAGCCCCTTCGACTCCCAAGTCCCGGGCCAGCCCCAGCCCCTGCCGCCCAACGGCGACGCGGTAGCCCTGATACAGAGCGCCGGCAACAACAACGCCAGCCTCTCGCAAAACCTGGCCGTGCCCACGGGCAGCTACCAGGTGAACTTCCAGACGGCCCAGCGCTACTACACCTCGGTCGACCAGCGGCTGAACGTGTTCGTCAACGACGGGATTAATGACGTGTTCGTGGGCAGCATTCAGTCCGGTCAAACCCCGGCGTACGCACCCTTCACCTCGGCTACGTTCAACGTGTTTGCCCCGGTCCTGACGGCGACGGTGAGCGGGCCGGCCAGCCCGACCAGCACCTCGCCCCTTCCGTTCTCGGTGAGCTTCTCGCAAAGCGTGGGCACCAGCTTCACGGCCTCGGACGTGACGGTGTCGGGCGGCACGCTGACCGGCGGCAGCTTCAGCGGCAGCGGCGCCGGCCCCTACACCTTTACCGTGACGCCCAGCGGCACGGGCACCGTGACGGTGAGCCTGGCCGCGGGCGTGGCTAGCGACGCTAATAACACGAATAATACGGCCAGCAACGCAGTGAGCGTGCAGTACACGCAGCCGGTGACGGCGGCGCCGGTGATTACCGCACCGGCCAACGGCAGCCTCACCAACCAGGCCGTGACCATCAGCGGCACGGCCCCGGCGGGCAGCACGGTGTTGCTTTACGTCGCGCAGGGGGGCACGGCGGTCAGCGGGTCGCCTTTCAGCGTCGCGGCCCTGGCCAACGGTTCGTTCAGCTTCGGGCCGACGGCCTTGCCGGATGGCACGTTCACGGTGTACGCCACGGCCCAAACCGCTGGCGCGCTGGTGAGCGCCAACTCGAACACCAACACCTTCACGGTAGACGCAACGCGCCCGACGGTGGTTCTTACCTCGTCGAGCGGAGCCAGCGGCAGCACCAACGTGGCGGCGCCCTTCTCGTTCACGGCCACCTTCTCTGAAGGCGTATCGGGCTTCGTATCGGGTGACCTATCGGTGACCAACGGCACGGTAACGAGCGGCCCGACCGTGGTGACCGGCACCACACCCGCCAACTCGACCTATACCTTCACCGTGACGCCGAATACACCCGGCGTGGTGACGTCGGTATTTGTGTTCACCAACTCGGTCCAAGATGCGGCCAGCAACGGCAACACGGCCTCGAACACCTACTCGCTGACCTCGGCGCCGCCCGTGGTGACGGTAGCCCCGGCCAGCGGGACGCTGACCGGCGGTACGGTAGGCGTCGCCTACAGCCAGACTTTCACGGCCTCGGGCGCTACCGCTCCCTACTCGTTTGCCATTACCGTTGGCGCTTTGCCCGCGGGCCTAACGCTGACGGCCGGCGGCACGTTGGCGGGTACGCCTACGGCAGGCGGCACGTTCAACTTCACGGTGCGCGCGACGGATGCTTCGGCAACCCCAGGGCCATACAATGGCACACGTAGCTATACGCTGACCATTACAGCTCCCACTATCGTAATCGCCCCGACTACCCTGCCCAACGGCACGGTGGCAGCAGCCTACAGCCAGACCCTGACGGCTTCGGGCGGCACGGCACCTTACAGCTATGCCCTCATCAGCGGCGCGCTGCCAGCGGGCCTGAGCCTGACGGGCAACACGATTTCGGGCACGCCCACGGCCAGCGGCACGTTCAACTTCACGGTGGCAGCAACCGACGCTTCTACCGGCACAGGGGCTCCTTACAGCGGCGCGCGCGCTTACACGTTGATTATTGGCAGCCAGCCGGTGACGGCGGCACCGGTTATCACTTCGCCGGCCAACAACAGCTTCACCAACCAGGCCGTGACCATCAGCGGCACGGCCCCGGCCAACAGCGCGGTGGTGGTCTACGTGAGCCAGAACGGCGGCGCATTGCAGTCCTTCCCGCTCACGGCCACGGCGGGCGGCACCTTCAGCACGAGCCCCTTGCCCCTCGCAAGTGCCACCTACCAGGCCTACGCTACGGCCCAAAACCCGGGCGAAGCGGTGAGCGCCAGCTCGAACACCAACACCTTCACGGTGGACCAGACGGCGCCGACGGTGACGCTGACCAGCACCAGCGGGGCCAGCGGCAGCACCAACGTGGCAACGCCCTTCGCCTTCACGGCCACCTTCTCGGAAGGCGTGACGGGCTTTGTGGCCGGTGACATTGCGGTAACCAACGGCTCGGTGACGAGCGGCCCGACCGTGGTGGCCGGCACCACGCCCGCCAATTCGACCTACACCTTCAGCGTGACGCCGACCACGGCCGGCACGGTGACCACAGTGACCGTATCGGCCAACTCGGTGCAAGACGCCGCCAGCAACGGCAACACGGCCTCGGGCACCTACTCGCTGACCTCGCCGCCGCCCACCCTGACGGTGGCGCCAACCAACGGGACGCTGACCGGCGGCACGGTGGGCATGGCCTACAGCCAGACCTTCACGGCCACGGGGGGCAATGGCACCTACACCTACTCCCTGGCCAGCGGTACGCTGCCGGCGGGCCTGGTGCTGGCCGGCAACGGTACGCTGTCGGGCACGCCCACGGCGGGCGGCCCGTTCGCCTTCACGGTGCGCGCCACCGACACGAGTACGCCCACGGCCATCACCGGTACGCAGGCATACACGCTAACCATCGGGGCGCCGACCATCACCCTGACCCCGAACACGCTGCTCAACGGCACGCAGGGCACGGCGTATAGCCAGACCCTGACGGCTTCGGGCGGCACGGCACCTTACAGCTATGCCCTCATCAGCGGCGCGCTGCCGACGGGCCTGAGCCTGACGGGCAACACGATTTCGGGCATACCTTCAGCCAGCGGCACGTTCAACTTCACGGTGGCAGCAACCGACGCTTCCACCGGAGCAGGGGCTCCTTACAGCGGTTCGCGCGCTTACTCACTGACCATTGCCTCGCCGACTTCGCTCACCTGGAACGGCAGCGCGAGCACCGATTGGTTCACGACTACTAACTGGACGCCCAACGTAGTGCCCACGGCGAACACCGATGCCATCATTCCGACCGCGCCCAGCGGCAACCGCTTCCCGGTTATCTCGTCGGGCACGGCCGATGTTCGCAACTTGAGCATCAGCTCCGGCGCCACGATAAGTCAGAGCAACGGCACTCTGACCCTGGCGGCCGACCTGACCAACAACGGCACCTTCGCCGCCACGGGCGGCACGGTGGTGCTGGGCACGAGCGCGGCGGCCAACATCTTTGGCAGCAGCCCCACGCGCTTCTGGAACCTGACCACCACCGGCAACACCGTGACCATCGCCACCAGTGCCGGCGTCAGCATCCAGCGGGTGCTGACCAACGCTTCCACCTTCAACACCAACGGCAACCCGTTGCTGCTGGAGTCGAATGCCGCGGGTACGGCCCTGGTGGTGAACCCGAACTCCTCCGGCACCAGCGGTACCAGCATCACGGTGCAGCGCTACATCAGCCCCGACCTGAACCCCGGCCTGGGCTACCGCCACCTGTCCTCGCCCACCGTGAGCCTGTCGAACACCACCGGCACCATGTTCAGCGACCTGAGCACGGCCTCGTTTACGCCCGTGGTGAACCCGGCCTACAACACGTCGGCCACGCCGACGGCCGTGACGCCCTTCCCCACGGTGTACGGCTACGACCAGAGCCGCCTGGCTTCGGCCACCAACAATCTGTCGGCTTTCGACAAGGGCTGGGTTTCGCCCAACGCGCTGAGCGACCGTATGACTTCGGGCACCGGCTATACGGTGAACGTGGGCGCCGGCGAAACGGTGAGCTTCAAGGGCGGCCTGGGTTTTGGCGCATTCACCAAGAGCCTGACGCGCAACGCGGCCGGCTCAGCTAATAACGCCGACGCTGGTTGGCAACTGCTGGGCAACCCCTACCCCTCGCCGCTGGACTACTCGCTGGTGGCGGCGGCTGACCGGCCGAATCTGGATGCGGCCATCTACGTGTTCGAGAGCACCGCCCAGTACGTGGGCACCTACCGCGCTTACGTCAACGGCTTAGGCGGCAACCCCATCCTGCCCATGGGCCAGGGCTTCTTCGCGCGGGTGAGCTCCGGCCAGACCAGCGGCTCGCTCACTTTCCGCAATACCCAACGCGTGACGACCTACCAGAACCCCACGTACCACCGCGGCACCGCCGAAACGCGGCCGCTGGTGCAGCTCACGCTCAGCGGGGCGGCGGCCGGTGCAGCTACAGACGAGGCGTATGTGTACTTCGAAGCGGGTGCGACCGCCGGCGTGGATGCGCAGTACGACGCCGTGAAGCTGCCCAACACCACCGGCCTGAACCTGGCTTCGGTGGCCGTCGGCCAGCAGCTGGCCATCAACGGCCTGCCCACCGGCGGCGCTACGGCCGTGACGGTGCCGTTGTCCATCGGCCTGCCCACCACGGGCACCTACACGCTGCGCGCGGCGCAGGTGCTCAACTTTGGCAGCGGCGCTCAACCCTTCCTGCGCGACTTGCAGCTGGGCACGCTCACGGACTTGAGCGTGACGCCGACCTACACCTTCACCATGAACGCGGCCAATACCACGCCGCGCTTCGAGCTGGTGTTTGGGCCGGCGCAGGTGCTGGGCACGGCTTCGGCCGCGCTGGCGGCGCAGGTAGCCGTGTTCCCCAACCCGGCCTCCAAGGCCGTGTTTGTGGAGCTGCCGGCGGCGCTGCGGCGCGTGGCCGTGACGGCCGCGCTGGTCGACGCCCTGGGCCGGGTGGTGTTGCAACAGCAGCTCCCCGCCGGCCTCACCACCCACACCTTGCCGCTGACCGACGTGGCCACCGGCGTTTACTCTCTGCGCCTGCAAACGTCGGCCGGGGCAGTGGTCAAGAAGCTGGTTGTGGAATAACAGCTTCGTTGCCCCATGAAAAAAACCCCGGCTGCCTAGCAGTTCGGGGCTTTTTTCATGGGGCAACGAAGCTATCTGGCCGACAATCCTTAACGCCTGCCATTTCCTTCAATTTCGGCAACTCGAACCGCCTTTTTCCGACGCTCACTCGCCGGTTTCGGCGGCGTGTTTCATCCGCAAGGCGTACGCCAGGCTCACCGGCGCAGCTGAAAAGCCCAGAATCTGGGCCTCCTGAGCGACGGTGGTGGGAAAGCCCGCCCGACGGCGCAACTCGTTGGCGCGGCGCATATCGGCCACCGGCCAGAGAAAGCGCACCACGTCGAGTTGGCCGGTGGCTTTGTTGATGATGAGGCAATCGACCACCTGCGTGCCGTAGCGCTGCGCCTGACCAGCCTGCATCAGTTGAGTGTCCACCGCTTGCGCGTAGTACTGGTAGGATAGCTCGCCCGCTACGGCCGCCGCGCGCAGCTGCGGCAGGAAGCGCGTGGTTTGGCCGGTGCGTTGCAGCACCCGCCAGGCTATTTCGCTGGCCGGCCGGCCTACCAGTGACGTCCCAGGGTAGCCGTAGCGCCGGATAACGGCGGCCACGAAGCGCAGGTCGGTGCTATCGGGTGGCATTTCCCAGCTTGTCGGTCCCGTGGAGCCGGCCCGCGCGTAGCCGGCCAAAGCACCAGTGGGCAGGCGGACGGGCTTCAGGAGCGAGTCGGCTTCGGCTCGCTCAAAGGCAGCGTCGTTGCGCTGCTCGTGCCGCCGGTAGGCCTGGTCCAGGCTATCGAGCTGCTGCCGCAGCCGCACGTTGAGCTTTACTTTTTGGCCGACGTTAAGCTTTGCTTTTTGGGCGAGTGCCGGCAGGGCCAACAGCGCCAGGGGTAACACGAGTAGCTTCAGGTTCATGATGGATGGCAAGATAACGCGACAGGCCTCCCCTTTTCATTATCAACTTAAATAGCTTCTAAGCATACTTAGCCAAAGAAACCGTCAGACAGGTCGATTTCAGCGCAGCGAGATGGGCAGGAACTCGTTTACATTTTCCCACTGCCATCAACCGTGGTTGAAGTCGGATTGCTTGGCGGCCCCAACCAAGGCTGGCCATTAAACAAAAAAAGAGCCGCCCCAAATGGAGCGGCTCTTTTCATGGAAAGTACCTGGAAGCTATTCCAGCACCACTTTCTGGGTGAATACCTCCGTGCCGGCCTGCAGGCGCAGCGTGTAGACGCCGGCCGCCAGGCCTTGGGTTTTGAGCGTGTGCTCGGCCTGACCAGCGGGCAGCTGCAGGGTACGCACGCTCTGGCCGAGGGCGTTGAGCAGCGTGGCCTGGCTGGCGCCGAGGCCGCTGAAACGCAACGTGAGCTGGCCCGTGTTGCTTGGGTTGGGGAACACGCTCAGGGCGGTGCTATTGGTCTGGGCGCGGGCAGCCAGCACGTTAGAGGCCGCGATGGTGAACGCGCCCGGCGTGTCGGAGCTGCCGAAGCCACTCACGGCCACGTAGTAGCGCGTGCCCACCGTGAGGGGCGACACGACTACCGGCGCAGCAAAGGCGGTGTTGTTGGCGCCGCTGCCCTGGCAGAACACCGAGTTGAACGGCCCGGCCGAGCAGCTGGCGGCGGTGTACACCCGCAGGGCGCCGGCGGGTGCGCCGGTGAGGGTCATGGTGCTGGAGGTGGCGCTGGCCGTGAAGGCGAACCACACGTCTTTGGGCTGCTGGCCGCCCACGCAGGCCGGCAGGAAAATGCTGCCCAGCGTGGTGGTAGTCGAGCCGATGTTGTTGGCCGAAACGGGCGTGCTGCTCAGCGCGATGGCACCGCAGGGCTCATCGTTGGCGGGCACGGTGAGCGGCGTGGTGAAGAGCGAGGGGCCCACCAGGGTGCTGCTGCCGTTGAAGCCGCCGCAAATCTGCTGCACGTAGAAATCGTAGTCGGTGGTGGGGCTCAGGCCGTTGATGGTGGTGGTATTGGCGGTGAGGCCCGAAACCGTGGTACCGCTGGCGCTGGGGATGAACCCGCGGGGGCCATAAATCACGGAGTAGGTGCCGCCCGTGCTCAGCGTGCCGCTCCAGCTCAGCACCGCCGTGAAGCTGGTGAGCGAGCCGGCGGTCAGGCCCGTGGGGGCCGGGCAGTTGGGCACCGGCGAGGCGCAGATGGTGAAGCTGCCCAGCGTGCCGGTGGTGCTGTACTCGTTCACACGGATGTAGTAGGTGGTGCTCGGCGTGAGGGAAGTCAAGTCGAGTACCGGGGCGGCCGTGTTAGAAGCCGTGCCCACGCAGGAAATGTAGGTGAGCGGGCCCGTGCAGGCCGTACCCGAGTAAGCCCGTACCACGCTGGCCGCACCGCCCGTGACGGTGATGCGCACCTGCGTGCTGGTGGGGCCGGTGGCGGCCGTCGTGAACTGGAACCACACGTCGCGCGGGGCCGAAACAGAGCCGCAGCCCGTGCCCTGCGTGCCGCCGGTATAGGTGGTGCTCGGCGTCTGGGTAGCGCCGATGGTGGTGGAGGTAACCGGCGTGCACACGTTATTAATGGTCAGCTGCGTGGCGCCGCAGGGATTGTCGTTCAAAATCAGGGTGGTGAACGTAACCGGGCCGGCGGTGCCCGAGTTGGAGCCGGTGCCGCAGTTGGCCGTCACGTAGAACTGGTAAGTAGTGGCCGGCGTGAGGCCCGTGAGGTTGGTGCTGCCCGTGGTGATGCCCGAAACCGTGGTGCCGCCCGTGGCAGGGTTGAAGCCCGTGGGGCCGTACACGACGGTGTAGGTGCCGGTGCCGCCCGTCAGCCACGACAGCGTGGCGGTGGTGGTGGTGACGGCCGTGGCCGTGAGGCTGGCCGGCGTGAGGCAGCCCGTGGCCGACTCCAGAATCACGTTATCGAGGCCGATGTCGTTGCTGGCGTAGTCGCCGCGGCCGCGGAAGCGAATCACGGCCGTGGCCGACGTGCTGCTGATGGGCAGCACCTGCGTCACGAAGCCCGCGCCCACCACGCCGTAGCGGCCCAGACGGGTGAAAGTGGTGCCCCCGTCTTCAGAAAGCAATACCACCAGCGAGTCGGAGCCCACCGTGTTGTTCACGTCAAAGCTCAGGCGCTTGGCGCCGGCGGCGCTCAGGTTCACGTACAAATCGAGCGCGCCCGTGACGCCCGACAGCGTGTAGCCGCTGTGGAAGCGGGCCGAGTGCGAGCCCTGGCTGGCCAGCGGAGTGTAGATATACGAAGTAGGCAGGCTCCAGCCGGCGGCGGTGCCGTCGTCGTCGCGGCGCCACGAAGGGTTGCCCGTGCCGGGCGAGTTGCGCCAGAAGGCCGTGGGCACGTCGCGGGTGCTGCACACGTCCAGCCAGGTGCCCTCGAAGCTTTCCACCACGGGCAGCGTGGCGTAGCTCGGCGCCGTCGAGGAAATCGTTACCGCCGTGGAATTGGCCGACTGCGACGTGGCGCTGCACGTCACGCGGGCGCGATAAAGCGTGGTCGTCGTTTGGCCCGAAACCGTGTAGGTGGCGCTGGTAGCGCCCGTGATGTCGGTGTAGGTGGTGCCGCCATTGGTCGAAGCCTGCCACTGATAGGACAGGCCGCCGTCGGTGGAAGTGCCCGTGAGCGACAGCACGATGGCCGCCGAAGCACAGGTATTGGTGGCCGAGGCCACGGCCGTGCCGGCCGTGGGCGCGCTGCTGCACACAGGGTTCACCGAAATACCCATCACGTTGAGCACCCCGGTGGTGGAGGTTTTGCTGAAGCCCACGCTCTGCACCTGCTTGCTGAGGTTGGCCGCCGACAAGGTGTAGCGGAATTCGTATAGGCGGGGGTCGGACGTGTTGTTGGTAATGGTGTTATCGGCCACGCTCACGCGGCCCAGGCCGATGATGGCCGCCCCGGTGCCGCCGTACCAGTCGGCCACGGTCGTGGCCGGGAATACCTGCGTCGTGCCGTCCGTAAACGTCACGGTCACCACCATGGTGGACACCCCGCTGCCCGACGAGGCCAGCACGTAGACATCGCCGGCCGTACGCGGCGTGGTCACGGTGAGGGTGCCCGTGCCGCCCGTGGTGTTGAGGCGCAGCGAGTTATTGGCCGTGTAGGCCGCCAACTGGAAGGTGAGCCCCGACGTGGCGGCGCTGGTGATGAGGCCCGACGCGGGCAGGCCCGACGTTGAGGTGGCGCCAGCGGGGTTGGTGTAGCCCACCGTCATGAGGGCGTAGCTGGCGCCGTCGAAGTCGGCCGTGGTGCGGGCCGTAGCGGCCCCGGTGCCGTCGGCCACCACGTCGGCGGTGTAGCCGGTCACGGCCACGGGTACCGGAGCGGCCTGCACTTCATTAATGAATAAGGCGCCCAGGCCCAGCGCATAAAGCAGCGGCCGGCAGGTGCGTGTAAACAGTTTTTTCATATGAAAATGGCTGATTAGATTTTTTTCAAATGTAGAGCGAAAGCCTGCACTTAACACCCTGACAACGTTGATTTTTCTGGCTGAATCCTTCGTCTTATCCTGCCAAACGGAATGGTTACACCCAACATAAAGCCCTGTTTTTTCAAGTAAAAGCAACAGAGCATTGGCTCGATAGAAATTTTGTTAATCCGGCCAGCACGCTTTTGCAATTCCTGCAAAAAAGCGCTTTAGCTAAATCCTTTTATTAGGCAATGTCCGGAGGTGTGCATTTTGAGGTGGTTTTGCTGCCTCATGCCTGCTTCCGCGCAGAAATCACTGCCTTAACCAAAGTCCTTTCCAAATATTAGCTTCCTTTATCACCTGCACAGGCCCAGATTCGATGGCCTCAAGCCCAGAAAGCTATATTTCTGCCATGACTACTTTCAGCAGCATGTCGCCAATTCATTTTCCCAGCTTCGTAGTCTGACGGCATTATATGAGGGCGCCATGCAGTGCAAAGCCGCCTGGCGGCGACAGAACCACCAGGGAATCTGTCGCCGCCAGGCGGCTTTGCTGCTCAATCCAGCTCCATTCGGCCCACCATTCTATGCTGCACCGCCGATACTATGGGGTCCGTGACGCTTCCTATTTTTTCGGCATTACAACGGCTTTCTTGTTCATGCCCGCACCCAGTTCCAACGCTAGTTTGGCCTTGGAAGCATCGGTGTTGGTGAGCTTAATGTTCTGGGCTTTCTCGGGGCCCGACACGCGCAGCAACACCGCCGCGCCCGGCGCGTAGCGGATGCCGTCGAGGCTGATGTTGCGGCTGTTGTGCACCTCTATCACCGGGTCGGTTCGGGTGGGCAGCAGCGTCACGTTGGTGAGGCTGATGCGGTCGGCTTCGATGCACACCAGGCCCTGCTCGCTCTTCAGCACCGCGTTTTTGAGGCTGATGTCCTGGATGGCCATTTCGGGCAGGCCGCGCACCAGCAGGCCGGTTTTGGCCCCGTTGCAGGTCACGTCCGTTATGTAAATTTTGCGGAACTGCGGCGTGCCCGCGTCCACCGGCTTGGGTGGCGAGGCGGGGCGCTCCTTCGAGCCGGCCACCTGCGGGCTGGGGTCGCGTATCATGTAGTACATGTCGAAGAGCAGGGCCTCGTTCAGGATGTCCTTCATGGTGACGTGGTCGATGAAGATGTTTTCGACCACCCCGCCTCGGCCGCGCGTGGTTTTGAAACGCAGGCCAATATCGGTGCCAATGAACGTGAGATTGGAGGCGTAGATGTTGCGGGCGCCGCCCGACATTTCCGACCCAATCACAAAGCCGCCGTGGGCGCGGTACACGGTGCAGTTGCGGATGAGAAAGTTCTCGGTGGGCACGGCGCGGGCGCGGCCCTGCGCGTCGCGGCCCGATTTGATGCAAATGCCGTCGTCCCCGGCCGAGAACGAGCAGCCCTCCACAATGCCGTTGCGGCAGGACTCCAGGTCCAGCGCGTCAGTATTGGGGCTGTAGGGCGGGTTGATGACCGTCACGTTGCGCACGATGACGTTGTCGCTCAGCAGTGGGTGTACCGTCCAGGCCGGCGAGTTCTGGAAGGTGACGCCCTCAATCAGGAGGCGCTTGCAGCCGTCGAGCACCAGGAAATCAGGCCGCAGGTAGTCCTTAATGTCCTCGAAATCGGCAATGTTTTTCTTATCCTCGGTGAGCACGCCGGCCTCCTTTACGGTGGTGCCCTTCAGGGCCTGGGCGGTGGGGTACCACCGGTCCTGCTTCTCGTTGAGGGCGCCGCCCGAGGCTACCAGCTTTTTCCAGTCGCTTTCCAGGGTGCGCGGCTTCTGCACCATCCACCAGGCCTCGCCCGCGCCGTCGAGAATGCCGTGGCCGGTGATGGCCACGTTCTCCAGGTTTTTGCCGTAGATGAGCGGCTGGTTACGCACGGCAGCCAGTCCCTCCCAGTTGGTTTTGATGAGTTTATAATCAGCCATTTGCTCGCTAAACTGCACGAGTGCGCCAGTGGCCACGCGCAGGTTCACGTTGCTTTGCAGCTCGATGGGGCCGGTGCGCCACTGGCCGGGCGGCACCAGCACCACGCCCCCACCCTTGGCCACGCAGGCCGCAATGGCTTGCTGGAAGGCGGCGGTATTGGTAGTTTGGCCGTCGCCGATGGCGCCGTATTTGGCAATGGAAAACGTATCGGCCCGGAAGGCGGTGGTCTTAACGGGTGGTAGCGCGGCGGGCGACTGGGCGGCAGCGACTATTGGAAGTAATGCGAGCAGGAAGGCTTTCATAGGGGAAATGTAGCGTGGACTCTGCGAGTCCGCGAATGAGCGCAGCGAATGTGAGCGTTTGAACGGCCGGTCACGCGCGGACTCGCAGAGTCCACGCTACAGTGCCTACGGCATTTTCTGCAAGCCCTCCCACTTCACCTTCCACCCCTTCGGAATGCCGGGGTTGGCTTCTTTGGCGCCGTCGTAGCCGGCGCACATGAGGGCCACTGCGGCGAGCAGGCCGCCGTTGCCGGGCAGGTAGAGGGGCAGACGGCCTTCCTGGTAGTTGTGGCCGTTGGGCAGGTAGGTGTTCTTTTGCACCTTCATCAGCAGGGCGTCCACGGCCTTTTCGGGCAGGCCGAGGCGGGTGGCCGTCATCGACGTCATGGGGAAGTCCCAGCCCCAGGTGTCGTTCCAGCTCCAGTCCTTCCAGATGAGGTCGAAGGTGCGGCGCATGGTAGCGGCGTCCTGCTGGCCGGTAGCGGGCATCACGCCCAGCGCGGCCAGCACCGAGGGGTGGTCGGTTTTGTATTCGGGGTTGGTGTAGGAATCGGGGGCGCTTTCGGTGGCCAGGTACACGCCGTTGGCCTCGGGCAGTTTCGAGAGCTTGGCCAGCACCTCGTCCCACTTGGCGTTGCGCGGCTGGCCCTGGCGCTCGCGCCATTTCTGGGCAATATCCAGCGCCCAATGCCAGTACACCAGCTCAAACGTGGGGTTGAAAGTGTCCTCGGCCTTGAACCGCTCCTGGGCCGGAATCACGCCTTTGCCGAGAATATACCGGTCTTTGTCCTTCTCATAAAACGGGAAGGACGCCATGAACTCAGCCGTCTGTGTCACGCGCTCCTGGTACAGTTTCAGGGTAGCGGCGTTGGGGTGAGCGCGGTAGGCTTCCTCGGCGAAATAAATGGTGTGCGGCTGCTGCCACAGCAGAAAAGCGCCCACCGACGACGGCCCTTCTTCGCCCCAGGGGTCGGTCATTTTCTGCCAGCGCCAGCCGGCGTAGCCCTGGCGCTGGGCAATGCCCCGGGCCACGGCCTGCACGTCGGGCCGGGCGTACCAGGTGAGGCTCTTTTCCAGAATTTCGGGGCGGCCCCAGAGCGCGAAATGCGCCGCGTGCCACCAGTGCATTTCGAGGTGCGGCCGGCCGTACCAGCTGTTGAGCAGCAGCCCGGTTTCCTGCGGCGGCTGCGAGCCAGCGTTGTGAATCTTGGTCAGGTACTGCGAGAGCACCACGCGGCGCTCCAGCTCCCTGGCGCGCGGGTCGGCGGTGCCGCCGAAATCGACGGCCCCGCCGCTGCGCCAAAAGGCTGGCCACTGCTGCCGGCTGTTGGCCAGCGTGGCGGCGAAAGTGGGTGCGGCAGCCCGGGCTTTGTTGGGCGTGAATTGGCAGCCCAGTTCCAGCGTGGCGCTGGCCCGGCCGGGCGTGAGGATGAATTCATGCGGCCGGCCCGCAGCAAGTGTGGCCGGCTGCGCCCAGTTCAGTGCCACAAAGTATTTCGTGGTATCGAGTTGATGAGTGAGCAAAGCGCGGCCGACTTTCTGTTCCACAATGGTTGATTTGTGCGCGTCTTTGTGGCTGTAGTCGACGGCCATATCAGCCCAGCCAGCGGTGGGAAACGGGAAGCGCAACGCCACTTTCAGCCGCCTCGTTTTCAGCAGTTCCGACGTGATTTTGGCCGCCACGGCGTCCTGCGCCTGGTGGCCCACGGTCAGCACGTCCACCGCCGTGCCTTCCACCGTGAAGTGGCTCTGGATTTCGCCCGTCCAGGGGTTCAGCACCTGATGGATGTTTTTGATGTCCCGGACTCCGGCCGGCTGGCCGTCTTTCTTTATAATAATAAAACCCAGATTGCCCAGCTGCAGGCGGTGCGGGTTGGCCCGGAAGTAGTCGCCGGACTCCTTATTGCCAGGCGTTTTCACCTGCACGGCGTAGCTCACCGGGCGGCCGTTGAGGGTGTAAGTGCGCAGGCTTTGGCCGAATTTGTAGCCCTCTTTATTGGGAAAGCGGTGCCAGCCCCACTCCGACTCCGTGCCCAGCGGCAGGCCTTTTTCGTAGTGCAGCGGAAAGGTCTGCAAGCCGGTGAAATCGGCGGTGAAAGCAAATTTGCCATTGCCTACCGACAGCGAATTGAGCGAGTCGGTATTGGTGACCAACACTTTGTGGCGCTCCACCACGGCCTGGCGGTTGATGGGAGTTGGCTGAGCAGCTATGCGGGCCGGCTTCGCAGCCAGCAGCGAACTAAGAAGAAGAATGCCAACGGGTATTTTCATGAAACAGATTAGATTAATTACGGGCCAAGGTCACGCTCATCAGCCCAATTACCACGTCATTGGCTAGTGCTTTGACGGTGAGGCTTTTGAGCTTTTTCTTTGGGTCGAGCGGGAGTTCCAGCACCGTGGCTGCGCCGCCGTCGATGGCGCGGGTGCTGAAACCCTTGATGCTGGTATACTGGCTGAAGTCGCGCGTCATCAGCCCGGTTTTGAGGTGGAGGCGCAGGGGCTGGGGGGCGTTGGTTTGGAAGGCGAAGCCGTCATTGGCGTAGTCCTGCTCGATGGGCCACCAGTTGTCGGGGTTGCGTAGGAGCAGCGTGGCGGTGCTGTTGTCGGCGTAGGTTATCAGCACTTCGCCGTTGGTCAACTGGCTTTGCATGGGATTGGTGGAGCCGGCCATGAGCAGCACGGTGCGGCTGGCGCGGCCCCGCAGCGGCACGGTGGCTGCGTGGGGGTAAGTGTCCCACTGCGACACGAACACGATGTTCTTCGTGCCCGCCGCGCCGGGCGTGCGCAGTGGCTCGCCAGTGGGCAGTTGGATTTCATTTTTGGCGCCCGCCAACTGGCGCAGGCCGCTGTCGTCGATGTTGGCCTGTGTGAGCGGGTAGCACCAGTTGCCGATGCCCTGGGTAGGCAGCTCCAGGGTGGCCGTGCCGGCGCGGGGCGAGAGGTAGGCATTCTGGAAAATGCGCGTCACCTGGTCGTTGAAATAACGGCTCAAGTCCACGGTTTCCCATTTGGCAGGAGCAGCCGGAGCTGCTTCCGCCACTTTCGCGGCCAAGGTTACATTCAGGTTCACCGGCTCCCACCACGTCAGGGCGCCCTGCTGCAGCTGCACGAACACCGTGCGGGCGCCGGGCTCCCCTCCTACTTGCGCGCTTAGTTCGTGCGTCGTGTTGTTTAGCTGCCGCAGCACTTGTTGCGGGTCGGAAACCTTGAGAATATTGGCCTGCGGGAAGCGCACCGTCAGGGCCTCGTTGGCGGCGTATTGCGCTTTGGGCGCGGCCACGTCGGGCGCATCGCCCTGCCACTGAATTTCGACCACATACTTCGCCGCCGGCTCGCTGTTGATTTCAATAATGGGCCGCCCCACGGCCGTTTCCACATTGCGCCAAGTGGCTTGCTGGCCGTTTACCATAACGGTTTGGATGCCCACGGCGCGGGCCTGCACCTGCAGCTGCAATTTGAGCGGTTTGGCAAAGGCAGGCATGATGGTGTAGGTGTCGCGGGCGTCTTTCCGTTTGAAATCAAATGCCACGTCCGGCACATTCAGGGCAGCATCGTTCCAGGCAGCGGGCAGGCCGGGTCGGATGCGCAGGGTGCCGTGCAGGGCATCGGGCACGATGCCGAACAGGCCCTCCACCAGCGAACGGGCAGCCATGCCGATGGGGTCAGCAAAGTCGCGGTACAGTTCGCCGCGGTTGGCGTCGTAAAAGGAAATCTGCTGGAAATTGCCGGGGCTGCTGCCCAGGTACATGCTTTCGAGCAAAGCGCTTTTCCAGAGCAGGAAGGCCTGTTCCGGGCGGCTGGCCTGCCAGTTGGCCAGCGTGGCATGCAGGTTTTCGGCCAGCACCACGTTGTTCAAAGACCAGTCATAAGGCTGCCAATTAGTAGTCGAAAGCAGGTAGTAGCCGGCATCGGGCAGGCCGGCGGCGCGCACCGGAATGTGGGGCAATTCGGCGTCGACGTAGCGCAGCGCCTGGTAGGCCTGGAACGCATCGGGCACTTCCGAATCGAGCGCGTGGTAAATCGTCCAGAGGCCAGCGGCGGGGTGCAGGGTTTTCAGGCCCAACGCATCCTGGTATTCGGCGTACCACCCGCGGCCCGGCATCCAGAGCCGGGCATTCAGGACCTGATGAATTTTGGCTGCTTCCTGTTGGTAAGGTGCCGGATTTTCGCCCAGCAGTTGGGCCAGTTCTGCGGCTTTTTGGTTGGCGAAGTAGTTGTAGGCCGACGAATGCGTGACCGCGCCGCCGCTGTACTGCAGCGCATCGGAAGCCCAAATGGCCGCGTAAGCGTCGTACAGGCCATCGCCGTCGGGGTCGAAGTTGCGCTTCTCCCAGGCCAGGTGGCGCTGCAGCACGGGCCACATGCGGCGGGCAAAGGCTAGGTCGCCGGTCCAGTTGAAGTGGCGCAGCAGCTCGTCGATGAACACGAGGTTCATGTCGTAGTGGTGGGGCCGGAAGTCGCCGCCGGGGTTGCGGCTGATATAGCCTTCGCTGAAAATAGTGGTGCCCAGCTTCTCCAGCTGCCGGGCCAGGTGCAGGGCCGTATCGGGCGTGATAGGGCCACTGGGCGGGCTGGTGAGCTGCGACTGCGCGTAGCTGCCAAAATGCAACTGGGCGCGGTCGTGCCAGCCCAGCGGGTCGGCCGCGTAGGGCCCACGCCAGCCATTTAGGCGCATGCGCCAGGCAATGGCGCCGTGCATATAGGAGGGCGTTTCCCAAATGGCATCGGCGGCCACGGCCAGCGCCCCGCCCAGGGTATTGATGTAGGGGTCGGGCGTCGCAACTTTCACGCGGCCCGCCAGCGCCACCCGCACGGCCTCGGCCCGGGCGAAAGCAGCCGGCAAAGCCGCATAAGCCGGCACTGGGCCCGCCTCGCCTTTCTGCACCGCGAAGTAAAAATCTTCGCCGCTGCGGGCGTTTACAGCACCCGTCGCTACCGGCGCGGCCGAAGCTTGGGAAGCGAAAAGCTGCTGTGGCGTCTCCTGCTGCGCGGCATCGGCCACGTGGCTTTCCGAAGTTGGCGGCACCACACCCAGCAGCAATTTAGGGGTCGCGGCCGGGCCCGGGGCGGGCGTCGTGGCTGGCAGTTTCGCGCCCAAATCACGGTAGGGGTCGGCGGTGGGTGGGGACTTTGCCCCGCCATAAGTCAGCACAAAAGCATTCTTTTTCAATTCAACCGTGTTGCCCTGGCAATACTCCGGCTTCAGGTAGAAGCTCGATTCCGGGTCGGCGCCGATGTCGCCGTCGCGGCTGAATTTCTTGCCCGTGGCTCCACCGAAAGCCCACAGCAGCCGCACCCGGCCGGCGGGCACGTTTTCAAACCGGGCCCGCACCAGCACGCCTTCGGCATCGGCCATGGCCTGCACGTCGAGGTGCAGCCGGCCGGGGCCCAGCAGAGGGTCGGTGATGTCGTAGAGCATCATGCCCGGGCGGTAGCGGGCCGTGATGTTTTCGGCTTTCATCAGCCACTTGCTTTGGCCATTGGCCAGCAGGCCGAACTTCAGGTTGCCGCCCATGCCGGGCAGGTAGAGCGCGAATTCGGGCAAGTCGCCGGCTTCCACGCGGAAGGCGGTGTTGGTGCCGTAAAGGGCGCGGGTGAAGCGGTGCGTGCCGTTGCTGATGACAAAATCGGTGCCTTCGGGACGGTAGCGCAGGGTGCGCGGCTGGTTGTGCCAAAGCGGCGGACCGGGCACGCCCTGCGCCTGCATCCCGCGACTCAGCAACAGGAGCAGCAGTAGGTTCAGAAGGGTCTTTTTGTTCATCAGCGGCCGGAGTTATTGAATCTGAAGCTGATTTACCACCAGCCCCGCATCGAGCAAGTATAGCCGAATAGTGGCCGGGCCGCTGGCCGCCACCTCGTGCGTGGTCTGGCCTTGTGAGAAGCCGCGCAGCACGTTTTCTTTCCACTGCTTCGAGTCGGCGGGCACGTTCACGTCCACGGTTTGGGGCGGCCCGCCATTCACCGAAACCGCGTAGTGCAGCCCGCGCCCGGCATACAGCCCAAAGGTGGGCAGGCAGCGCACGAACACCGAATGCGGGCCGGCCGAAAGGTTGGCGCGGTATTCCAGGTAGGGCGCGTGGGCTATGTCGGCCGCAAAAGAGGGCACGTCGTAGGGTAGTCGGGTCAGCCCCTGCCCTTCCAGCCCGAGGCCGGGCAGCGGAGCCAGGAATTCGTTGGGCGCGGCCCCTTTGCTGGTAAAAGCCGTGGCAGGCAGCATCAGCGGCGCGGTGGCCAAGGCGGCTTCCGGAGCTCTCGGCGCAGCGGCGGCGGCTTTGCCTTCGGCCACCAAGGCCGCGTTGGCCACGGGCGGCATCTCGAAAATCTTCTGGTCGCGCGGGTGCGAGCTCATCATGCCGGCCCATTTGCCGCCGGCTATTTCGTCGTTGTAGCGCCGGGTCAGGGCCTGAATCTGGTCGTAGGCGGCCTGGGATTTTTGGGTAAAACCCAAAGCCTGGTCATCGCCTTTTTTGGCCAATTCCAGGCTACGGGCGGCGTAAAACACCTTCTCGTTCATTAGCCTTGCCCCCAGTACTGGGTAGAGAATCAGCTCAAAATAAGCATCCCGCAAACTAGCCGGAATTTGCTTTTCCAGGGCCTCGGCTTCGGCCGCTATTTTCTGGTAGTCGGCCAGGCGCTGGTCCTGCTCGGGGGCGGTGAAGCTTACGCCGCTCAGGTGCTCGGGCTTGGCGGCGTGGCCCAGGCGGTAGTACTCGTGCTTGAGGCGGGCAATGGCGGGCGCAAGCTTAGCGCCGAAGGTTTCGGTGGCCCAGCGCGCGGCATAGGCATCGGCGGTGGCGGGCGTCCAACGGCCCACGTTCCAGGCCAGGTCCATGGCAAACTGCGTTTCCAGCTCGGCGGGCTTGATGTCACCCACGTTCACCACCCACAGCCTCTTAGCTCCCAGGGCGTACGCCTTGCTCAGCTCGTAGCTCATCAACGCGGGCGAAATGCTCGACAACCACAAATAATCCTGCGGGGCGCCCCAGTACGAGACGTGGTAGTACACGCCGCTGCCGCCACTGCGTTTTTGTTCTTCTTTGTCAGAGAGTTGCCGGATGTAGCCGTGGTTATCATCGGCCCATACGATGGTCACGTCATCGGGCAGCTTCAGGCCGGCCTGATACAGCGTCAGCACCTCTTTGTAGGGGCAAAAAATTTGAGGCACCGGCTGGCCATTGATAGGCTTCACGTACTGGTGCAGCAGGCGGCGCTGGTCGGTGATGACGGTATCGAGCAGGCGCACCTTGGCAGCGCGGTCGGGCGGGCCGGGCATGCTGCCGTCGTGGATGCCGCGCATGCCCACCGTGTACACCGATTCGTACTGAGCCGACTGTTTCAGCCGGTCTTCCCAGTAGCGGTACATCTGCGGGCCGTTGAGGTCGTAGCGCCATTCGCCGGGCTTCTGGCCGTACTCGTGCTCGTAGTTTTCGGCCCACTCAAACACGTTGTTGCGCAGCATGGGCTCGCAGTGGCTGCCACCCACCACAATGGCGTAGCGGTCGGCCAGCACGGGGTCGGCGGGGTAATGGTAGAAAGCCTTGGTGCCGGGGTGCATGGCCGGCCAGATGTAGTTGGCCTTGAGGCGCAGCAGCAGCTCGAAAATATGGGCGTAGGTGTTTGGGCCAATGTCCTGCACGTCTTTATCTAAGTGGCGGGCCGCCCAGGGGCGCAGGCCCCAGTCCTCATCATTGAGGAAAATGCCCCGATACTGCACCGCCGGCGGCCCCTGCACCAGCGCACCCGGCTGCACATACAGCGCATCATGGTGCGCGGGCGCCACATCGGCCCACCACACCCACGGCGATACGCCCATGCGCCGCGCCACCTCAAATACGCCAAACGCCGTGCCCCGTCGGTCGCTCCCGGCAATGACCAGGGCGCGCGGCACATTCGGAAACGGCTTTTCCACCACACTTATGCTGTAGCTTTCCCAAGTGCCACGCAGTTGCCTGGCCTTGAGCTTGCCGCTGGCCACGAGTTTGTCAATCAGCGCCGATTGGCCCAGCGTGCCGATAATGACGGCGGGCCCGGCGGGCGTTTTCGCCCCAGTCTGCATCCGGGGTTTCAGGCCCGTCACCCGCGCCACGTCGCCGGCAAAGGCTTCGGCCGCCACGCGCACCACGGCGGCATCAGTCGCATCGAAGCAGAGCGTAGCTACCTGGTGAGCGTGTACCAACGGAAAGGCCTGGGCCGAATACGCCGCCGTGAGCGGGGCGGTGAGCGGCCCTTGCGCATGGGCCGCTGTAGCACAAATCAGCAGCAAGCCGAGGGCTAATGGCTTGCCAGACAAAAGGAAGCGGAGGAACATGAGCAACGGAACAGTAACTTACGGCGCCGGCGTACCCGCCGGCTTTTCATATACTTCCACCTCCACCAGGCCCAGCGTGCCGGGCGGGCCGGCCTGGTCGGTGGCGGCGGTAGCCACTTTGGGCGTTTCCAGCTCGGTGATGTTGAAAGCGTCTTTGGCCTGCGTCTGGCCGGTCAGTTCGATGCGAACCTTCTGGCCGGTGCGCGGCGGAAATACGGCCGTGAAGTAGCCCAGGCTGCGCTCGGTTTTCCCGCCGAAAACCTCTTGCCCATCCACCAGAATGCGAATCGGGTAAGTGCTGGTGCGCCAGCCGGTGAGCTTCATGGCCACCTGGCTGATACTTGCGGGCCGGGCCAGCGTGTATTCAATCCACGGCCCGGCCTGCTTGCGGTCCGAAATCCATTCCGAAAGCTCGTTGTCATCGAAGCTGAAAGCCGCGTTGTCAGGGTTGGAGCTGGCAGTGACGGCCTGAATCGGCACGGCCACCCGCGATACCCGGAACGACGGCCCGGCCGGCGTGGGCCCGCGCCCCAGCCGCACCGGCAAATCGGCGCCCGGCAGTTGCATGCTCAGGCCATTGGCCACCGTCATCGGCTGCGATTTCAGGCTGACCGTGGCCGGCTTCAGGCCCTCCGAAGTGGCGGTGATGGTGATGGTGCCGGCATGGGTGGTGCTGCGCACGAGCGCCCGGTTCACGCCGCCTTCCACGGGCAGGCTTTTGGCCAGAATGTAGTTGCCGGGCCCTTGCGCCAGACCGCCGCGCCATTCGGCCGGGCCGCTTAGGGTGAAGTTCACCATGTTGAGGGCCGTGGGGCAGCGGCGACCTTGCGCATCCACGGCTTCCACCTGCACCAGGGCCAGGTCGGTGCCGTCGGCGTGCAGGCCGGTGGGGCTGGTGGTGGCGGCCAGGCGCAGGGCCACGGCGGGGCCGGCGGTCTGGTGCTCGGCTTCGCTCACGACCTTGCCGCTGGCGTCGTAGCTCACGGCGCGCAGGGTCCCGGGCTGCCAGGCCACGTCCGGGAAGGTGAAGAGGAAGCGGTACTGCTGCTGCCCAAAACCCAGCGACTTGCCATTGAGAAACAGCTCCACTTTCTCACCGTTCGAAACCACATCCACGTTTTTCACCACTCCCATTTTGTAGTTCCAGTGGCCAATAATGTGGGTACGCGCCCTCTCCGGCTCTACCCAGCCGTCCCACATTACCTGGTGGGCGTAGTAGCCGTCTTTGGCGATGCGCAGGGCGTCCACCTCGCCGCTGCGGCGGTAGTTTTCCTCGCCACGGTAGTGGGTGTTGGTGTCGCTGAACACGATGTTGACGCCGCCGGCGCTACTGCGGGTGCCGGTGCCGGGCCGCTCGTGCCAGTAGTCGTACCAGCGGATGACGTCCTCGCGGGCCTGGGAGTCTTGGTTGCGGTTATACTCGGCGGCATTCGCGCCCTTGTAGAGTGGGCCGGCGCCGTCCTTGTGGAAGGGCGGGCTGAGCTCGTCCCAGTACTTGCGCAGGGCCTCGTCGCGCGAGTATTCCATAGCCCACAGCGGCTTGGTGGCGCTTTTGTTGATGTAGAGCATCTCGCCGCCGTACTCGGCCGCCGGAATGTCCAGCATCTCGCGCGAGCCGATGGCCCGGCCGCCGTGCGGGTCATACTGGTTCCGGATGTCCTTCAGCTCCTGCATGTGGGCGGCGCTGATGCTCTCGTTGCCGCCCTCGTAGAACAGGATGCTGGGGTTGTTGCGGTTGTAAATGATGGCGTCGCGCATCAGCTCCAGGCGCTGGCCCCAGCGGCGGTCGGCCACGTCTTTTTCGGCGTCGCCGGCGGGCATGGCCTGGGGCAGGCCCACC
This sequence comes from Hymenobacter convexus, assembly GCF_030580955.1. Classification (GTDB taxonomy): domain Bacteria; phylum Bacteroidota; class Bacteroidia; order Cytophagales; family Hymenobacteraceae; genus Hymenobacter. The sequence continues at coordinate 555,581 of NZ_JAUQON010000003.1, forward strand.
CGGTCACAGCTTTCGATGTCCTGTTTCCAGGGTGTGACATGCATCCAGCGGACCAGGTTGGCGTTGCCAGCCACCATCAGGCCGTTGCTGTAGTCCGAGAGCCAGGCCGGCACGCCCAGGCCCACGGCCGGCCACTCGTTACTGGTGCGCTGGGCATAGCCGTGCACCATCATCACCCGGTCGTTCAGCTTGATGAGGCCGTTGGCAAACTCGGTTTTGCGGAAGCCGGTGCGGGTTTTCACCTCATCGATGACTTGTTTGCTATCAATCAATCGGGTCGAAACCGTATACAGGTAGCCGTAGCCCCAGCTCCAGAAATGCAGCCCGGCCAGCTTGCCCCGCGCCGTCACCGTTTTCATTTCGCCCGGCGCCAAAGTTGTTGTGCCGCCGCTGAAGGTGCCGATGGTTTTGCCCGCCCCATCGGCCACCGCCGCCTCAAACGTGAAGGTGCGGGCGGCCGGAAACCCGTTCTTCACCTGCGCCTCGGCCACCACCGTGGCTTTGCCTGCGGCCACATCGAACTCCTGCGCATACACATACACACCCGTAGTGCCCAGCATCGAGAACAGCGGCAGCGTCTGGTGCAACGGGCTCATCACGTGCAGAAACACGTTCTTGGGAATACCACCGTAGTTGGCGTTGAAGTTCCGGTTACTCCACTGGAACATCTGGCCGCTGGCTTTTTCCTTGTAATCCCAGTCGTTGTCGGTGCGCACGGCCAGCACGTTGTCGGCCGGCGCGGGCCGCAGGTAGGGCGTCAGGTCGAAGCCCACGGCCATCACGCCGTTTTCGTGCAGGCCCAGGGGCTGGCCGTTCAGCCAGAACTCGCCCGCCAGCCGCACGCCCTCAAACTCCACGAACACCTTCTGGCCCGCCGCCCCGGCTGGCAGCCGGAAATGCTTGCGGTACCAGGCCACGCCCGTGCTCAAATCCTTGATGTCCTTGCTGAAGGCTTCGTCCTCGTTCCAGGCGTAGGGCAGCGTCACGCTTTTCCACTTCGCGTCGTCAAACGCACTGGCTTCGGCGCCGGGCATCTCCCCTACCCGCACTTTCCACCCGGGGTTGAAGTTGAATTTCAGGCGGCCGGCCGGGGCCGGGGCGGCCAGGGCAGCGGGGCCCAGGCTCCACAGCAACACAAGCAGCGCGGCAGCGCGCCACGCCCTTACAAACCGGCAGAAATTCGGAATCAGCATGAGGAAAAAGAAGGAATCAGACAAATGAAGCAGCCCCCACCACTCACACTGTCCTGTACTGTGCGGTCTGCGCGGCGCTATGCCAAAGCGCCCGGCCCTGGCGCTGCCCGCAGTGTGCGAAGCAACCCCAAAACCGGGCGCTGGTGGCCGGAATCAGTCGTTTAGCCTAGTATCCCGGGTTCTGGTCGTAGAGGCCGGGCGCCGAGCTTAGCTCCACCTGCGGCACAGGGTAGAGCAGCAGGTCGGCGGTGAGAGGGCGCGTGATTTTATACGTTGGGGGGTTGCCAGCGGGTGGGTCCTCGCGCAGAATCCAGGCGTTCATGGTGGTGAGGGCCAGGCCGGAGCGCATGAGGTCGTTCCAGCGCAGGTTTTCGCCAGCAAACTCGCGGCGGCGCTCCTCCATCAGGCCGGGCAGGTCGATGGTGGTGAGGGCCGGCAGGCCCGCGCGGGTGCGAATGGGCGTGAGGCGAGCGGCGGCCGTGGCCGGGGTTCCGCCCACGCCGCGCACTTCGCATTCGGCCTTCATCATCAACACATCGGCGTAGCGAATCACGATGAAGTTGGTGGCCCAGTCGGTGCGGCTGGTGCCTTTGGCGGCCACGTTGATGTACTTCTTGTAGAACGGCCGGGGGTCGACGTTGCCGGCGTTGTTGTAGCCCTGCTGGATGTTCACGGCGCGGCGCACGTCGGTGGCGCTATACGACACGTTGTTCAGGTCGTTGGAGCAGGGCTTGATTTCGACCGAGCCGGCCGAGAACGGCAGGGCCAGGTTGCCCAGCGCCACGGTGCCGGAGTAGTAGCCGTCGGGGGCCACCACGTTCATGAAGGACGAGCCCAGCGTGCCGGTGCCGTTGGAGATGTACTGCAGGTCGAAGATGACCTCCGCGTTGTTCTCGTTGGTGGGCGAGAAGATGTTGGCGTAGGCGCCGGTGCCGGCCAGCAGGTTGTAGCGGGCCGTGCCGGTGGCGGCAATAATTTCATCGAGCAGCACGCTGGCTTTGTCGTACTCATTACTGGCCAGGCCCGGGCCGTTGATACCGTAGGTAGGGCCCGATTTGGTAAGGTACATCTGCGCGAGCAGGGCCTTGGCGGCACCCGACGTGACGCGGCCCACGCCCAGCGTGGCGCCCACGCCGCTGCCCGTGTAGGCGGTGGGCAGGCTGGCAATGGCCGTGCGCAGGTCAGCCTCAATCAGGGCGTAAACAGCGGCTACTTCGCTGCGCGGAATTTTGGCTACTTCCTGCGGAATGAGCGGTTTGTCGATAACCGGCACTTTGCCAAACTTACGCACCAAATCGAGGTACATAAAGGCCCGGATGAACTTCGACTCGCCCTCGTAGCGGGTGCGGAGCGAGCCCGTGGCCGAGCCGTTGGCCGCCAGCTGCGCCAGCATGGTGTTGGCCCGGAAGATGGTGGCATAGTCCGAGGCCCAGGCATCGGCCACGTAGGGGTTGATGACGAGCAGCGCGGACGAGAAGTTGTTGATGGGGTCCCAGTCGCGCGAGCCGATGGAACTCACCGCGAACATGTTGTCGGAGCGCAGCTCGGAGAGCACCACTTCCCGGTCGGGAAAGCCGCGCAGCGAGCTGTACACGGCCGACATGGCCTGGTCGAAATCGGCGGCCGTTTTGTAGAAGTCCGGTACCGAGCCGTTGGAGAGCGGGTTCTGTTCCAGGTCTTTTTCACATCCGCCCAAGGAAACCAGGGCACAGGCCAGAGACAAGCTGAGGAATAACTTTTTCATGGGGAATTTTATGAGAAGGAGAGCAGATTCCAGAACGGTCATGCTGAGCATGACTGTTCTGTCGAGCTCAAATCCTTGCTTAAATTAGAAAGTGAGGTTGAGGCCCAGAACCAGGGTTTTGGCCAGCGGCAATCCGCCGTAGTCGGAGCCCGACACGAAGGTGCCGGTGTTGCCCGTGTTCACGGCGTCGGGGTTGAGACCGCCGTAGTACTTGTCGTAGCCAAACCAGTTTTCTGCCGTCACATACACGCGGGCGCCTTGTGCCACGCGCTTGTTGATGAGCAGGCCCAGGTCGTAGCCCAGCGTGATGGTGCGCACCCGGTAGTAGTCCGACGAATACAGCCAGTCGGTGTTGCGGATGAAGCCGAAGCTGCCCGTGGCCTTGCCTTTGATGCCGGCGCCGGGGTTGTCGGCCGAGTACCAGCGGTCGCGCACGCGGCCCAGGGCGTTTTCCAGGAAGCCCACGCTGGTACGGTCGATGGCGCGGCCCAGGGTCGAGTAAACGGAGCCGCCGTACTGGCCCTGCACCAGGAAGCTCAGGTCGAAGCCCTTGTAGCGCAGCGTGTTGGTCATGCCGAAGGTGTAGGTCGGGTTGGGGTTGCCCACCACCTGGCGGTCGTTCACGTCAATTTTGCCGTCCTTGTTGTAGTCTTCGTATTTCGGGTCGCCGGCCGTTTCGTTGCCAAATTTGGCGGCGCCGCCGTCAATGTCGGCCTGGCTGAGGATGCCGGTCTGGCGCACCACGAAGAGGCTGTAAATGGGCAGGCCCACTTTCAGGATGTTGCTGGGCGTATCGAGGCCGTTGGGCACTTCGATGGTGGCATCGCCGGGGCCCAGGTGCACCACTTTGTTCTCGTTGTGGCTCACGTTGAACGAGGTAGTCCACGAGAGGGCGCCTTCCAGGTTGCGGGTATTCAATTCCACTTCCCAGCCGGTATTGCGCAGCTCGCCGATGTTCTGCAGGTTGGTGGCGAAGCCCGACCCCGTGAGCACGGGCACGTTCAGGAGCAGGTCCTGGCTGTTTTTGGTGTAGTAGTCGAACGACGCCGTGATGCGGTTTTTCAGCAGGCCGAAATCAACCCCGAAGTCGACGGTGCGGTTGCGCTCCCACTTCAGCTGCGAGTTGCCTACTTTGTTGGGCGCCTGGCCGGGGGCGATGAGGCCGCCGAAGGTGTAGTTGTAGGGGCTAAGGGTGGCAATGCTGCTGTAATCGCCGATGGTGTTGTTGCCGGAGTAGCCCAGGCTGGCGCGCAGCTTCAGGTCGCTCAGCGCCGTCACGGAGCGCAGGAATTCTTCCTGCGAGATACGCCAGCCGGCCGACAAGGCCGGGAACACGCCGGCCCGGTCCTCGTAGCCGAAGCGCGACGAAGCATCGCGGCGCACGCTGCCCGAGAACAGGTACTTGCCATCGTATGAATACTGCAGGCGGCCGAAGTAGGAAATCAGCACGCTTTGCGTTTCGGTGGGGCCGGGGCTGGTCACCAGTACGGCGCCGCTCAGGGTTCTCACCGTGCTGTTCACAAAGCCGCCCGACGAGGCCTGGCTGTTGTTTTCGAGCTTGGCGAAGTTATAGGAAAAGCCCGCCAGCGCCGAAAAGTCGTGCTTGCCCAGGGTCTTGTTGTAGGTAGCCGTGTTTTCGTTCACGAACGTCTGGCGGCGGTAGGTGCTGTAGGAGCCGCTGGCCAGCGACGTCACCAGGTTGCGCGTGGGCGGCTGGTACGATTTCGAGGTCGACTCGTTGTTGTCGAAGTTCAGCGTAGAGCGCAGGCGCAGGCCGGCAATGGGCTGAAACTCGCCGAACACCGTGCCCAGCGTGCGGAAGTTGCGGGTATCGCCCGAGTAGTTGTTGATGACGGCAATCGGGCTGGCCGTGCTCACGCCCCAGCGGTAGGTTTCGTTTTTGCCGTAGCCGGTGTTCACGCCGGCGGTGTCTTCCACAATCGGGGTTTCGGAAAGCAGCTGGTGGAAGCGGTTGTCCTTGCCCTCGATGCCCGGGTCGGTCGAGATAGAGTAAGTCGGCGTGAGGGTGAGGCCGAATTTCAGCTTGTCGCTGGCCTTCACTTCCACGTTGGCGCGGGCCGAGTAGCGCTTGTAGTCCAGGCCGAGGGCGAAGCCCTGCTGGTCGTTGTAGTTGCCCGACACGAAGTAGTTCACGTTGTCGGTCGCGCCGGAGGCGCTTACCTGGTAGTTCTGGCTGATGCCCGTGCGGTAAAGCTCGTCCTGCCAGTCGATGTATTGCAGGCCGGGGTGGCCGGGCAGGGCCCAGCGGTCGTCCAGCATCAGGTTGGCCGTCACGTTATTGCCGGTGAGGCCCAGAATCTGGCGGCGCTGGGCGGTGGTCTGGTCGGCGGTGCGGCCGGGGCCCGATTTCACCCAGTTGTTGTTGATGATTTCGGTGGCGCGCGCGGCCCACTCTTCGCCGCTCAGCAGGTCGAGCTTTTTGGCCGCGCGCGAGCCGCCCACGTAGCTGTTCACCTGAATCTGGGGCTTGCCGGTGCGGCCGCGCTTGGTGGTGATGAGCACCACGCCGTTGGCGGCGCGGGAGCCATAGATGGCCGCCGCCGCCGCATCTTTCAGCACCTCAATCTTCTCGATGTCGTTGGGGTTGATGTTGTCGAGCGGGTTGCCGCTGCCGAAACGGCCGTTGGCGCTGGCACCCACGCTTTCCAGCGGAAAGCCGTCAATCACGTACAGCGGCTCGCTGCCGGCCGAAATCGAGCCCGCGCCCCGCACCTGGATGCTGAAGGGCCGGCCGGGCACGCCCGACGTCTGCTTCACGACCACGCCGGCCAGCTGGCCCACCAGGGCTTGGTCGACGCGGGCAATGGGCCGCTCCTCCAGCTTGCGGGCGTCCATAGTGGCAATGGCGCTGGTCACGTCGGCCCGCTTCTGGGTACCGTAGCCCACTACCACTACCTCGTCGAGGCTCTTGCTGTCGTCGGCCAGCTTCACAGTGAAGCTGCCGGGGCCCGAAAACGACTTCTCCTGCGTCTGGAAGCCGATAAAGCTGAATACCAGCGTACCCGGCGTTTCGGGCACCGACAGGCTAAACGAGCCGTCGGCGTTGCTAGTGGTGCCCAGGGTGGTGCCCTTCACCACCACCGTCACGCCGGGCAGGCCCTCGCCGGTGGGCGAAGTCACCTTGCCGGTGAGCTGCCAGTCGGCGGCCGCGGCGTGGCGGGCGGCGGGCGCATGAGGCACCGCCGCTGCAACGGCTGGCCCCGCCAGGAAGAGCATTGGCACGCAGGCGGTGAGGCGCAAACGTTGCCAGGTGTAAAACTTATTCATACAGATGTGGGAATTGGGTGAGACTTTCTACTTAATAGCAGGGTGGAAAGGCGGAACCTGGGTCAATATTAGGAGTTGGGTAAGCCCTTACTCTCCTGTAGACTACTGGTTAGGCACATTCTGATAACTTACTGTCGGGTTTTTGTACTGAATTAGCCAGTTGCACTCCCGCCGGAAAAGTGTGTGGAACGGACATTGGCCCGGCCGGGCCCGGCAGTAGAAACCGACCGGCGGGGCAGTATCGCGCTCACTGCCAGCGCCGTGACCATTGGCATACCACCGCTGAACACGGGCAGCAGCGCCAACTGCGTTGGGCGAAAGGCCGGCGCGGGCAGTTGCAGCCACCCGCGCCGGACCCGACTCACCGATTCGGCGGAGAACCACTCCGCCGGACATTACCATTTATACAAAAATTTCTTTTTTTAGGCGCAATGCCTTCCCGCACCCTCCTGCCCGGCGCCACTTTTGCGCTGCTTGTTACCCTGCGGTGCACCAGTCACACATCGAAGCGCATCGACGAGGCCGACAACTATTCGGAAGTTGTCCCTGGCGACCATAAATTAGTGGTGCTCAATGCGAGCGCACCCGGCCAGCACCCACGCGGCGTTTTAGCTCACTTTCAGGATGAATGCCGAAGCCGTCATCTCCCGTCCGCCCTGCGAGGCGCAGAACAGGTACTCCGGCTTCCCGTCGCGCAGCAGCAGCTGGGGCCGTTCGAGGCGGCCGTAGCGCTTGAGCTTGGGCGGCGCGGGCGGCTCCGTAACGCCGTAGGCGCGGATGGGCAGGAAGGCGATTTTGGGGAAAGTCCAGGCTTTGCCGTCTTCGGATTCGAGGTAGAGGCCCACTTCCTGGCTGTACACGCCCATGTCGCGGGCCAGCAGGTTGAACTTGCCGTGCTGCCGCCACACAAAGGCATCTTCGAACTGCTTGTTGTTGCCCTGCTTCGAGAAGTCGATGACGGGGTTGCCTTCGAATTTCTGGTAAGGGCCTTCCAGCCTGTCCGAGATGGCGAGGCCGTACTTGCGGTTGCCGCGAATTTCCTGGCCCTTGGCGTCCTCGTATTCCTTGGTGTTCCAGGATTTGTAGTAGAGCCAGTACTGGCCGTCGGGGTGCTTGATGAAAGCGGGGTTGGTGGTGCAGTGGTCGTCCCAGGCGCCGGCGGGGCCGGGCAGCAGCAGCGGCGCGTCGGGCCGCGTCCAGGGGCCGTTGAGGGTGGGCGCGGTGGCCAGGCCGATGCGCTTGGTGTCGGTTTTGCCGTTGGCATTACCCATGAAAAACAGGCAATACCGGCCATCCACGAACTGAATGCTGGGGTTGTGGCAGGTGGTGGCGTCCCAATGGCTGGGGCCGCGCGGGGCCAGCACGGTTTCGACAAAAGTGAACGGGCCTTCGGGCTTATCGGCCACGGCGTGGCAGATTTCGGAGCCGTTCAGCCAGCCGCCCATACCCTTGCTGGCCACCCAGCGCGAGAAAAAGACGTGCACCTTGCCATCGGGCCCGTAGATGGGCGAGTTGCACCACACGTAGTAGCCGGGCAGTTCCAGCGCCCGGCCCACCGGCTTGAGGTGCTTGCTGAATTTCGAGAAATCGGCTTTGGGGTAATCAATCAGCCGGCCGGCAAAGCCCGCCCAGGCGTGGGCCAGCGGAGCCAGCAGGAGGCCGGTGAGAAAGGTGCGACGGGTGGGCATTCAGAGGTGGGTGGGAATGGGGCTGCAGTAAGCTACGCAAGGAAGCCAGTTGCGCCAGCGGCACTCTCCTGCACTCTGCCGCCCTGGCTCCACTCCCGGGCCGTCGCCACTTGACGCGCAGAATCCGGGGTGAACCGCTGGCCATGACAGTGCAGGTATGCCCGCGCAGCCGCTGCCGGTACTTTTAGCCCACAAGCCACTTCCCACTCGCTTCGTTCTATGAAAAGACACTTTTTCGCCTTAGCTGCCGGCGTATTACTGACGTCGGCCGTTGCCGCCCAAACGCCGCCCAAAACCTCCTTCAAATTCGACTTTGGCCCCGGCCAGGCGGCCCCCGGCTACCAGCAGGTGCTGCCCACGGCGGCCTACTCCCCCACCACCGGCTACGGCTTCGACTTTGGCACCACCGTGACGGGTGTGGACCGCGGCGGGAAGGACGCGCTCAAGGGCGACTTTGTGACCAGCAAGCAGCCGTTTTATTTCTCGGTGAATTTGCCGGAAGGCAACTACAACGTGACCGTGACGCTGGGCGACGCCAAGGGCTCGTCCAGCACTTTTCTGAAGGCGGAGTCGCGCCGGCTGCTACTCGAAACCACGGCCACCAAGCCGGGCCAGTTCACCACCCAAACCTTCACCCTCAACGTGAAGAGCCGCCGCATCAGCGACACCGAAACCGTGGCCCTCAAGCCCCGCGAATTGCGCAAGCTGGACTGGGACGACCGCCTGACGCTAGAGTTCGACGGCGCGAACCCCTGCCTTAACGCCATTGAGATAACGCCCGCGCCGCAAGCCGTGACGGTTTTCCTGGCCGGCAACTCCACCGTGGTGAACCAGGACGACGAGCCCTGGGCCGCCTGGGGCCAGATGCTGCCACGCTTCCTCAAGCCCGGCGTGGCGGTGGCCAACCACGCCGAATCGGGCCTCACGCTGGGCAGCTTCCTGGGCTCAAAGCGCCTGGCCAAGGTGCTGAGCGTGATGAAGCCCGGCGACTACCTCTTCATTGAGTTCGGCCACAACGACCAGAAAGACAAAGGCGAGAACGATGGCGCCTGGAAAGCCTATTCGGAGCGGCTGCACCTGTTTGTGCAGGAAGCGCGGAAAAAGGGCGGCATCCCAGTCATCGTTACCTCCACCAGCCGCCGCACCTTCGGGGCCGATGGCAAGATTGAAAACAGCCTCGGCGACTTCCCCGCCGCCGCCCGCAAAGTAGCCGAGGAGGAAAAAGTGGCCCTCATCGACCTCAACGCCATGACCGCCAAGCTCTACGAGGCCATGGGCGTGGAAGAATCGAAAAAGGCCCTGGTGCATTACCCCGCCAACACCTACCCCGGCCAAACCGCCCCCCTGGCCGACAACACCCATTTCAACCCCTACGGAGCCTACGAAATCGCCAAATGCGTGGTCGAAGGCATCAAAGCCAACAAACTAGGCCTAACGAAATTCTTGAAAAACGACACGCCCGCCTTCGACCCCGCCAAGCCCGACACGCTGGCCAACTGGGTGTGGGTGGACAGCCCGCGGAGTGAGGTGACCAAGCCGGACGGGAACTAGGCGTCTTTTTCTGCGAAAGGCACTTCCAGAAGCCCGGCTTGACGAGAAAAAAGAACGTCATGTCGAGCGCAGCCGAGACATCTCGCGTGCCGAAGTAATTCAATCGAAAAGAATTAGTGGTAGCACGCGAGATGTCTCGGCTGCGCTCGACATGACGGGTAAGCTCGACACGACGGATAACACTGTTTCCTAACGACTCCTCGTCCATGGCAAAAAATACAACATCAAAAACCCTCAAATTCCTGCTTTGGGTGAGCTTCCTGGCCGCTTTTGCGGCACGCGGGGCAGCCGCGCTGCCTGGCAACGCCCACCTGCTCGTTGCGCCGGGCACGCTGACCGAAAATTCCGTCACGGTTTTGTGGGATAAGCAGCCCGGTGCGGGCAAGGCAGTCTACGAGCTGGCCCTGAACGGTAAAGCCGTGGCAACGACCAGCAAAACCAATTACACCTTTTCCCAACTCGCCCCCGCCACAGCCTACGCTATTCAGCTGCGCGTAAAGCCGGAAAACGCCGGAGCAGCCCGGGATTTCGGCACCCTAAAATTCAAAACCGCCGCCAAAGGGAAGGTGTACAACGTGCTTGATTACGGCGCGAAAAACGATACCGCCGTCGTCAACACCAAAGCCATTCAGGCGGCGATAAATGCCTGCGCAGCGGGCGGCACCGTCCTCATTCCGAAGGGCACGTTTGTGTCGGGGGCGCTTTTTTTGAAGAGCAACATGACGTTGCGCATCGAGGGCATGCTGAAGGGCTCCCGCGCACCGGACGACTACCTGCCGATGATTCTGAATCGGTTTGAAGGCTGGGAACTGACCACCTACGCCAGCCTGCTCAACGCCGGCACGCTCAACCGCAACGGCTACACGGTCAGCAACCTGCGCATCACGGGCGGCGGCACCATCTCGGGCGGCGGGCGCCGCCTGGGCGATGCCATGACCAAGGCCCACGGCCTGCGCAGCCGGGGCCGCCTCATCTGCCTGTTGAGCTGCGAGGACGTGAGCATTTCGCACCTCACCGTGACGGAACCGCCCTGCTGGACCATCCACTACATCTACAGCCACAACATCAGCTGCCACGACCTAGCCATCGTCACGAAAGGCATTCATAACGGCGACGGCATCGACCCCGACTCGTCCACCGATTCCTACATTTTCAACTGCACCTTCGATACCGGCGACGACTGCATCGCCATCAAATCGGGCAAGAATCCGGAGGGTTTTGCCATTGGCAAGCCGACCCGCAACGTGCGCATTACGGATTGCGACTTCCTGCGGGGGCACGGCATTTCCATCGGCAGCGAGATGTCGGGCGGCGTGAGCGACGTGCTGGTGCAGGACTGCAAGGCCGGCGCGCTGCTGCACGGCATGCAGATAAAAGGCACCAAAGACCGGGGCGGCTACGTGCGCAACGTCACCGTGACGGATTGCCAACTGCGCCAAATCACCATTTTCTCGGCCGTCAACTACAACAACGACGGCGCGCCGGCCCCGGAGGTCCCGACGTTTGAGCAGTTTGTGTTCCGGAACATCGACCTCTCAGAAGCTGCTGCCACCGAGCCGGCCATCAACATCAACGGCTTCAAGGACCCGGCGCACCGACTGCGCAACGTCACGTTCAGCCACATCCTTTTGCCCGAAAATGCGAAGGTGGTCATCAACGATGCCGAGCAGGTGAAATTCACGGACGTGAAAGCCGGAAGCGGCGCGAAGCCCGCGTATTCGGTGGCCAACAGCGCTGATATTCTCTACTAAAAAGGCCGCCGGTTTGCCCGGGCCTACCTCCTGAAAATCCCCGCAAGCAATGACTAAAGTCTTCCTGGCCTTGCTCCTTTGGGCCAGCCTTAACCCAGCCTTTGCCCAGCAGAAAACTGCCCGCATACTCTGGTACGACCAGCCGGCCAACGTATGGGAAGAAGCCCTGCCGCTGGGCAACGGCCGGCTGGGCGCCATGGTGTTCGGCCGCCCGGCCGAGGAACTGATTCAGCTCAACGAAGCCACGCTCTGGACCGGCGGCCCCGCTAACCCAAACCCCAATCCCGAGGCCTTCAGCCATTTGGCGGAGGTGCGCCGGTTGCTCTTCGCCGGCGATAATGGCGCGGCCGTGAAGCTCATGCGCCGGATGCAGGGCCCCAACACCAACGCCTACCAGCCGCTGGGCGACCTGATTCTGCGCCAGCCCATGGCCGGCCAGCCCACCAACTACCACCGCGACCTCAATCTGGCCGACGCCACCGCCACCACCCGCTTCACCGTGGATGGCGTGGACTACACCCGCGAGCTATTCGTAACCGCGCCGGGACAGGTGATGGTCATTCGGCTCACGGCCAGCCGGAAAAAAACGCTGAATTTCAGCCTCTCAACCAAAAACCAACTGGCTTTTACCAAAGCCATAGAAGGCAGCAACGACCTGGTGCTGCGCGGCAAAGCCCGCATCTACGCCGACGAGCGCCGCGCCCTGAAACCCGTGGTGTACCAGGACGACCAAAGCTGCAACGGCATGCGCTACCAACTGCGCATTCGGGTGGTGAAAACCGATGGCAAGGTGTCGGGCGACAGCATTCTGCACGTCGGCGGGGCCAGCGAGGCGCTGATTCTGGTATCGGGCGCCACCAGTTTTAATGGCTACGACAAGTGCCCCGACAAGGACGGCAAGGACGAAAACCAAGAAGCCCTGCGCTACCTAGATGCGGCCAGTGGCCGGAGCTTCAACAAGCTAAAAGCAGAACACACCAAGGATTATCAGCAGTATTTCAATCGGGTGAATTTCACGCTGGACGGGGCCGTGCCGCCCAACCTGCCCATCGACCAACGCCTGAAGGCCTACAAAGCCGGCCGGCCCGACCCCGCGCTGGAGCTGCTGTACTTCGATTTCGGGCGCTACCTGCTGATTTCCAGCTCCCGTCCCGGTGGGCCGGCGGCCAATTTGCAGGGTATCTGGAACCCGCTCATTCGGCCTTCCTGGCGCAGCAACTACACAACCAACATCAACCTGCAGATGAACTACTGGCCCGCCGAGGCCTGCAACCTGCCTGAAATGCAGGAGCCCTTGCGGGCCCAAATTAACCGCCTTGCCAGAAACGGCACCGCCACCGCCACCAACTACTACCACGCCCGCGGCTGGGCCGTGCACCACAACTCCGACATCTGGGCCCAGACCAACCCCGTGGGCGAAGGCACCGGCGACCCCAAGTGGGCCAACTGGAGCCTGGGCAGCCCCTGGCTCGCGCAGCACCTGTACGAGCATTACCGCTTCACCAACGACCAAACCTACCTGCGCAATGAGGCTTACCCGCTGATGAAGTCGGCCGCCGAGTTCTGCCTCGACTGGCTGGTGGAAAAGGACGGCTACCTCGTCACGGCCCCGTCTACCTCGCCCGAAAACAGCTACCTCCTGCCCAATGGCAACCAGGAAGTGGTGACCATCGCCTCGACCATGGACATGTCCATCATGCGCGACTTATTCGCCAACGTCATCGAATCCGACTCCATTCTGGGCATCGATGCCGACTTTGCGAAGCTGCTGAAGCAGCAGCGCGCCCGGCTCTACCCGCTGCACATCGGGAAGGCCGGCAACCTGCAGGAGTGGTACGGCGACTGGCCCGACGTGGACCCGCAGCACCGCCACGTGTCGCAGCTGTTCGGCCTGCACCCGGGCCGCGAAATCTCGCCCTTGCTTGACGCCATATACGCCGCCGCGGCTCGCAAAACCCTCGAAGTGCGCGGCGATGAAGGCACCGGCTGGAGCAAGGCCTGGAAAATCAACTTCTGGGCCCGCCTGCTCGATGGCAACCACGCCTACAAGATGTACCAGGAGCTGCTCAAAGTCTCCACCCTCAACAACCTCTTCGATACCCACCCGCCCTTCCAGATTGATGGCAACTTCGGCGCCACCGCTGGCATCACCGAAATGCTGCTACAAAGCCAGCTCGACGATGTGCACCTGCTTGCGGCCCTGCCCGCCGCCTGGCGCGCCGGCCACGTTTCTGGCCTGGTGGCCCGCGGCGGCTTTGTGGTGGATATGGACTGGCGCGACGGCCGGCTGACCCGGGCGCGGGTTTTGTCGCGCACCGGCGCCCCGCTCCGGCTGCGCACCAATGTGCCGGTGACGGTGAAGGACATCGCGGCCCAAACGGTGACCAGTGCGTTGAATGGGCAGTCGCAGTACGTCACTGCATTCGAAACGAAGGCTGGTAAAACGTATGAAATCGTGGCGCAGTAGCGTGGACTCTGCGAGTCCGCGCCAGATAGCACAACACTACTGAGCCGTCATGCAGAGCGCAGCGAAGCATCTCGCGTGCTGTATCTGATTACCATCGCAAGCGAGATGCTTCGCTGCGCTCTGCATGACGTTTAAACGCACTAAATGAAAATCGCCCTTTACATTCCTTGCTTCGCGCTGCTACTCGCAAGCGGCCACGCATTCGCCCAAAAAACACCCGCCACCAAAGCTCCGAAAGCTGTTTCTGCCCCTAAAGCCACCGCGGCCAAACCCGCGCCCAAGCCGCTGTTCAGCGACCCCGTTTTCGATGGGGCGGCTGACCCGGTCATCATCTGGAATAAGCAGGCGAAAAAATGGTGGATGTTCTACACCAACCGCCGCGCCACCGACACCACCGCCACCGGCGTGACCTGGGTGCACAGCACCCGCATCGGCATCGCCGAATCGGGCGACGGTGGCACCACCTGGACCTACCGCGATACGGCCAACATCAACTACCGCCCCGACCGCGGATACACCCACTGGGCCCCCGATGTGGTGGAGGCCAACGGGCAGTACCACATGTTCCTGACCTACGTGCCCGGCACCTTCACCGACTGGAACCACCCGCGCGTCATCATCCAGCTCACCAGCCCCGATTTGCTGAACTGGAAATACGTGCAAACCCTGCCGCTCATCACTGATAAAGTCATCGACGCCAGCGTGTTCCGGCTGCCCGACGGCACCTGGCGGCTGTGGTACAACAACGAGCGGGACCACAAGTCTATTTACTACGCCGACAGCCCCGACCTGCTGCACTGGACCGACCACGGCCAGGCCCTGAATGAGCGCGGCGAAGGCCCCAAAGTATTCCGCTGGCACGAGCAGTACTGGATGATAATCGACCAGTGGAAAGGCATGGCCGTGTACCATTCCGATGACCTGCTGCACTGGCAGCCCCAGCCCGAGCGCCTGCTCGAACTCCCCGGCCAGGGCCGCGACGACCAGGCCATCGGCGGGCACTGCGACGTGGTGGTTAGCAACGGCCGCGCCTACGTGTTCTACTTCACCCACCCCGGCCGCAGCAAGGCCAGCCCCGCCCCGGCCAACAGCATCGCCGCCAAGCGCAGCGTGATTCAGGTGGCAGAGTTGGAATTTAAGGATGGCCAACTGACCTGTGACCGGGATAAGCCCACGTTTGTGCGGCTGGTACCGCCCGCAGGCCGGCGTTAGAACAAATCGTCCTTCGCCGGGGCAATGTAGGGTTGGGGCTTGCTGTCGGTGGGCGGCAGGCCGAAGTAGAAGTACAGCGTGCGCCGGATGGGCGCACCGCTGAAGTGGTTGGTTTCGGAGTTTGGCCCGAGGTTTTTGGGGTTGTTGTCGATGTTGAGGCCCAGCTTAGTGCCGATGGGCGGGATGCGGTCGAGGAAGGAAATGTCACCGATGGGCAGGCCGGGCTGGGGCTTCACGCCCGAAAGGCCGTAAAAATTGAAGCGCCGCACGAACAGGTCTTTGTCGGGGCTGGCCACTAGGAAGGCCCCTTCCACGGTGTTGAATTCCATCCAGGCGATATCGGCGAAATAGCCTTTGAACTCGGGGTAAATCCAGGGCGCGGCGGCCGTTTGGGTGTTGTTATTGGCGTTTTCCCACACATTTAAAGTGGTGCCGGCGAGGCGGTTTTTCCAGGCGCGGTACGGTCCCTGGCCCAGCCATTTGGCCCCGATAACGAAGTTTTCGGGGTAGGTGAAGCTGAGGCCAGCGAAGGCATAGTTGCCGGTGAGGGCGTACTCGTAATCCATTTGTAGCCAGCCGGTGGCGTACATTTTCCAGCGCACAGTTTTTAGGTCGCCGGAGTAGCGGGCTTCCACCACTTCGCCGTCGGGCTCGGTGCGGTGCGTGAGGCCGGTGAAGGTGGCAGTGCCGGCCACCAGCACGGGGCCGTTGGTGAAGCTGAGTTTGTCGCCGTTGTTGCCCTTCACACCGGTGATGCGGCCGTTGGTTTTGCTGAACGTGACCGAAATGTTGCTGGCCGTAAGGTTGAGCGTGCTATCGGTTTCGGCCACCTGCACGGCGGGCTTGTCCTTGCCGGCCAGCACCAGTACATCTGCCAGCAGCTTGGTATTGCCGCCGGTTTTCCAGGTCCATTTGTACACCAGATTTTTGGCCGGGTCGAAGGCCGAAAGGACGATGGCGTCGTAGCGTTGAAAGTCTTTGGGCAGCTCCAGTTTCAACTTGCCGGTGGCCAGCGGGGCTACGTTGGGGCTCTTGAAGCGGCTTTTCTTGCCCGTGATGCTGCCCGCAAACGGGTCGCTCGGCTGGCGGAAATTCACCAGCTCCCACTGGAAAAAACACTGGCTGAGGTTGGTGAAATGGTAGCGGTTTTCGACTTCTATTTTCCCGTCGAATTTGGCCGGCAGCTCTTTCAGGGTGATGTGAATGGGCGAGAAAATCTCGCGGATGGCGAAGAAGCTGCCCTCCTTTTCGCGGTGCGGGCCCAGCAGGCCGTCGGGCGCGTTCACGCCGTTCACGTCGATGATGTTGTTCTGGTCGGTGCGCACGATGCCCTCGTCCACCATGGCCCAGAGGAAGCCGCCGCCCGAGCGCTGGGCCTTCCAGTGCAACTCCCACATATCGGCCAGGCCGGCCCCTCCGCCCCCATCGTCCTGGCTGTGCAGGAATTCGGTGGGCATGTAGATGAGCGAGTCGGCGAGGATTTTTTGGGTGCTGTAGTAGTCCTCGTAGTGGTTGCAGTCGATGCCGCTGGCCGCGTTGCCGGGCCGGTGGTGCGGGTGAATAACCGGGCGTTTGGTGAGGTCGTATTGCGTAAAAATGGCGTCCAGCTCTTTGTTGGTGCCGCCCTCGTTGCCATTGTCCCAGAAGATGATGCTGGGGTGGTTCTGGTCCTTCTCCACCATGGAGCGCACCAGCGGCGTGCCGGCCCTGGTGCTGTAGAATTTCTGCCAGCCGGCCAGTTCATCGAGCACGTACAAACCCAGCGAATCGCAGAGGTGCAGGAACTCGGCATCGGGCGGGTAGTGCGACATGCGCACGGCGTTCATATTCATCTCCTTCAGCAGCTTCACGTCCTGCAGCTGAATGGAGTCGTTGAGGGTACGGCCGGTTTCGGGCCACCAGCTGTGGCGATTGGTGCCTTTCATTTTCACCTGCGTACCGTTCACGTAAATGCCCTTGCCGCGCCGCACCTCAATGGTGCGGAATCCAAATCTTTCGGTGGTCTGGTACTGCGTTTCAGCCCCGCTGCGTAGCGTGAGGCGGGCACGGTAAAGGTCGGGCGTTTCGCTGGTCCACTGGCGCGGGGTTTTGATGGTGGTAGTCAGGCGGGCCAGGGTGTCGCCGGCCGCCACGGTGGCGCTGGCGGCACCCACGGTTTGGCCGCTTTGGTCGATGATATCGGCCTGGAGTTGGGCGGGCTGCCGCACGTTGCGCACGTTGGCGCGGAGCGTAAAGCTGCCGTTGGCGCGGGCGTCAATGGCCACGTTTTCGGCGTATTGCTGCGGGTAAGACTGCAGGTACACCGGCCGGAAAATCCCGCCGAATACCCAGTAGTCGGCCAGTCGCTCGGCGTTGTTCACACTGGGCTCGGCCGACATCTTGCTCACTTTTACTTCGAGCAAATTTGCCTCGCCGAACTTGAGCTTGTCGGTGATATCGTACTTGAAACGGTAGAACGCGCCCTGGTGAATCGGGCCAGCCACCTGGCCGTTCACCTTCACTTCAGTGTCCGTCATCGAGCCTTCGAACACGATTTCAACGCGCCGCCCGCGCCAGGCGGCGGGCACGTTGAACGAATGCTTATACAGCCCCTGCTCGTCGGCGAAGCGGAAGTTCTTACCGTAGGTTTTGTAGTCGCGGCCGTAGTTGTAGAGGCCGAAACCCTGCTGCTCCCAGCATGAAGGCACGGCAATGGTAGTCCAGTAGCCGCTTTTGCGCCCGCCGGTACAGTAGAAATCCCACTTCACGGTAGGGTGGTTGTCGCGGCCGGAGAGGTATTGAATTTGCTTCTGGTTGGCAGACGTTTGGGCACGAGTATTCTGGAAGGACACAAGCGCCCAAACGAGCAACAGGTATTGAATAGTTTTGGGCATTGGAGGGCGATGTAGAGACGCGACACTTCGCGTCTCGTCGTTACTGATGTTGTTCCTAATGGGCTGTGGTTCCGGCCGTTCAACGCCGAGACGCGAAGTGTCGCGTCTCTACATGGTTCAGGCGGTTCTAGTAGTGCGTATGGTTAACCACGCTGTTTCTCAAGTATTCCAGGTTCTTCTTCGAGTCTTTGCCGCTGTGCGCGGCGCGGCGGCTGCCGAAGACACTCAGCCGCCCCTGATTCAGCGTGATGACCTCTTCCGCGCCGCGTCCCGTGAAATCGAACATGTGGAAAACGGTGTCGGGGAAATACAGCTCGCCGGTACCAGCGTCGTTCAGCCGGAATTTGTGCCAGAACAGCCAGGTGGTGCCGTCGCCGCGCCAGTTGCCGCGCACGAAATCAGGGTTGCCGTTGATGGGGTTGCCGGGCCACTTTTTCACTAGGCTGCCGCCGTTGTCGAACCAGTAGAGCTGGCTCGACAGGCCGGGCTCGTCGGTGCCCTTGGTGCCATAGGTGCGGCCGCCGATGACGACCTGCGGGCCGGAAACGCCTTTCAGGAAATTGCCCACGGCGAGCTGCTGGCTGTGCTCGGCGGTGTTTTGCCAGATGATTTTGCCCGTCATCCCATCATAGATGAACACGCCGGTTTCGCTGTTGGCAGTGGCGATGTCGAGACGGCCGTCGCCGTTCATGTCGATGAATTTGTAGCTGTCGGCGTGGTCGTGGTTGTCGGGCAGCAGGTCGAAGCGGTTCCAGATTTCTTTGCCGCTCGTATCGAGCAGCAGCGAGCCAACCAGCACTTCGTCGAGGCCGTCGCTGTTGAGGTCGACGGGGTAAACGTAGTGGCCCAGGTTGTCCTTTTTGCGGTGCTCGGTGTGCTGCCAGAGCTGCTTGAGGTCGGCCGCGTAGGCGGTCACGTTCTGGGTGCCGCCCATGTCGGTGTAGGCCACCAGGTCGTTGGCCGGGCCGGCGTGCAGGTGGGCAATGGCCAGCCGGAAGTTGTTGTAAACGTGCGGCAGCGGCTGGGTGGGCCAGGGCGTTTTGCGCAGAATGCGGCCGGTGCGGCCGTCGGCCACCACCAGCCACTCCTGGCCTTCGATGAAGCGCCAGTGCACCACTTCGGCGCGGCCGTTGCGGTCGAAGTCCCAGAGCACACCGGGCGCTTCAAATTCTGACCGTTCCTTCACATACTCAGTCGGCGCCTGGTAGGCCCAGAGCTCCTTGCCCGCGTTATCGAAAACATGGGCCGAGAAGTCGGGTTCCAGCACCATGAAATCGGTTTTGCCGTCGCCGTCCACGTCGCCGAATTTCACGGCGTTCGACGATGGAATAATGTACTGCTTCAGCAGCGCCACATCCTCCGGCAGCTGGTAGGGCCGAATATCTGCTTCCTTCAAATCGGCATTTTTGCTCAGGACCAGCACGTCCACGGCCGCGCCCATTTCGATGCGGGTCAGCTTGACGTAAGCCGGGCCGGCTGGCAACTCAAACGTGCCGCCGGCCTGCCAGCTTAGCGGGCCGCGACCAAATTCCCCAACCGTCACCTTATCATTGACGGCGACTTTGAAGCCGGTGTTTTTTTCGCCCTGGCTGCGCACAAATAGCATGTAGCGCCCCGCTTCCGGCACCTGCACGCGCACCTGCATGTTGGTTTTCGACTTCAGCACCAGCGCGGTGTTGTTGAAAATCCAGGGCGCATGCAGGGCATTGGCATCGGCAATGACGACGCCTTTGGGGAGCTCCTGAATAAAATCCGACGCCGGAATGATGACCGTAGCCGGCAGCGGTGCGGGCCGGGCGGCAGGCGTCTGGGCAGCGATTCTTGAGCTGCCAGTGCAGCACAATAACATGGCCACGACGGCGAGTTCTTTCATGCGCAATGGGAGCTGTAGCGCGGACTTTTAGTCCGCGAGTGCATCGGAATTAAACCTGTAAGTCGCGGACTAAAAGTCCGCGCTACTTCTTCAAATATTTGCTTAGCGCCAGCCCCTTCGTGGCCTTGATGCCCTCGGCCACGGTGGCAGCGTTGAGTTGCGCGCCGGCTTCGATGGTGTGGGTGTGGTCCTTTGAGGTGAAGTAGACGGTACCCACTTTGGCTTCGCCTTCGCGGTCGTATTTGTCGGCCACCAAGCGGTTCAAATCAATGAAATAAGCGCCGCCTTGCTGGGCGGCCTCGGCGGCCCATTTGGTGTAGCCATCGGTGGCGCGGTTCACCTTACCGGCCTTCCAGCCGTTGCGCGGCACCAGCGAGCAGACGACCGGCGTAGCGCCTTTAGCCTTGGTTTCGCTAATGACTTTACGCAGGTACCAGCCGTAGCTGTGCACCACTTCCTGCTGCTTGGTGAGGGGGTTGTAGAGGTTCTGGCTTTCCTCGCCGTTGCTTTTGATGGTGCCCCGGGCGCGGGAAGTGTCGACCAGTGCGCCATCGTCGTTGTGGCCGAATTGCATGATGACGAAGTCGCCGGGCTGGAGTTTATTCCGCACACCTTCCCACAGGCCTTTGGTCTGGAAAGTGCGGCTGCTGGTGCCGCCCAGCGCGTCGTTCTCGATGCGGATGCGGGTGGTGTCGAAGTGCGCGGGCAGGTAGTTGCCCCAGCCCCAGAGGCCGCCGTCGCCCTTGCCTTTTCCGTTTTTCACGGTCGAGTCGCCGATGAGATAGAGCGTGGGCTTGCGCTTGGGCGGGCGGGCGGTGAAGGCGGCCAGTAGCAGAACGAGGACAAGCAGGCCGTAGGTGCGGGTGGTTTTGGTGGGTTTCATGGAAGGTCCTTGTGTCATGCTGAGCGCAGTCGAAGCATCTCTACCGCAATAGCCATCAGATTACTCTCGCAGTAGAAATGCTTCGACTTCGCTCAGCATGACGTTCTTTTTGAGGGAGAATTCTACTTCTTCAGATACTTGTTCAGCGCCAATTTCTTGTTGGCCCGAATGCCGTCCACCACTGATTGGGCGTTGATAATCGCGCCGGCTTCGTTGGTGTGGGTGTGGTCGCCGGGGAAAAACTTCTTCACTTCCTCGGGGCCCAGCTTCTCGTATTTCAGCGCCGTGATGTCGTTCAAATCGATAAACGCCACGCCTTCCTGCTGGGCTACTTCCTGGGCCCACTTGCCAAAGTCGTTGCTGGCCCGGATGACCTTGCCGTCTTTCCACTCGTTGCGCGGAATCATGGAGCAGACCATCGGCGTGGCCCCTTTGGCCTTGGCCTCGCGGATAAATTTGCGCAGGTAGAAGCCGTAGGTGTTCACGGTTTCGGGGTGGCCGTCGGGCCACACGAGGGCTTTGGTTTCCTCGCCGGTGCCGCGCAGCACGCCGCGCCGGCCGGCCTTGCTGGTGTCGGGCACGCTGCCCTCGTTGTGGCCAAACTGCATGATGAGAAAATCACCGGGCCGGATGGCGTCGATGGTGGTTTTCCAGCGGCCTTCGGTGATGAAGGTGCGGGTGCTGCGACCGGCCTTGGCGTTGTTGCGCACTTTGATTTTGGTGGTGTCGAACAGGGCGCTGATGACGTTGCCCCAGCCCATTTGCGGCTTGTTGTTGTTGTTCACCGTCGAATCGCCGATGAGAAACAGCGTGGGCGGCGCGCTCGGCTTATGGAAGCTGGCCAGCAGGAGAAAAAGCGCCGAAAGGGCGAGAAGGGGTTTCGTTTTCATGGTTTTTAAGAACGATTGTAGAGACGCAACACTTCGCGTCTCCTCGTTGCGGATGTTGTTAATCGGGCGTGATAGCAGAACTCTGTAGGGTCGTTCAACGCGGGAGACGCGAAGTGTCGCGTCTCTACAATCGTTCCATTATTTCGTGGTTTCCATCGTCACGGTGCCGTCCGTCAGGCCCGGCGCGGAGGCTTTAACCGTAATCGCGCCACCCGCCGATTTTGCCTTCACGATGGCGATGCACTGGCCCTGGTAAGCTTTGCGCTGATTGGTCTGGTAGCCTTCGTGGCTGGCCACGTTGCCGTTGTCGACGGCGGCCAGCAGGGCCGGGCCGGTCATCGTGAAGGTGAGCTGGTTATCCGCATTCGGGCAGAGCACGCCGTCGGCGTCCACCACGCGGGCGGTGAGGTAGGCGGCATCGTCCCAGCTGGCACCCAGCTTCGGGCGGCTGGTGCTGAGGACGATGCGGGCGGGCGGGCCGGCCGTTTTCAGCTCGTCGGTGGCTACTTCCTGGCCTTTGTTGCGGGCCACGGCACGCAGGGTGCCCTTGGCAAAGGTCACGTCCCAGGCGCGGGGGGCGTCGTTGGCCGGCTTGTCTTTTTTGCCCAGCGACTGCCCGTTGAGGAACAGCTCCACCTCGTCGGCGTTGCTGTAGGCCTCCACCTTGCCGTCGTCGTAGGTGTCGAAGTCGGTGGGCGTCCAGTTGGCCACCCAAGGGCCGGCGCCGGCGTTGCCTTCCTTGCGCACGAGGTGCACCACGGGGGTGGAGCTCCACCAGCTTTGGCGCTGGTAGGCAATGGGTTTCCAGCCGCCCACGCGGTCGAACAGGCCGAGGTCGGAGGTGGTGGCGGGCCAGTCGTTTTCGCCCAGGTAGTCGAAGCCGGCCCACAGAAACTGGCCGGCCATGAACGGATTGTCGCGCAGGGCCAGCCAGGCGGTAAGGGTGTGGCCGTTTTCGGTGCCAATGACCTTGCGCTCGGGCTTGGCCTGGTGGGCGGCCACCAGCTCGTTTTCGCGGTAGTTCTGGCCCACCACGTCCATCGTTTCCACGAAGCCGTTCTCGTACACCTTGCTCTGGCCGGGGCGGAACAGCGCCATGGTCACGGGCCGCGTGGGGTCGAGCTGGTGGATGAGGTCCTGCTGCATCTTGTATTTCTGGAAACCCTCAGGGTTGTTCAGGTTGTCGTGGATTTCGTTGCCCACGCTGTAAATCACAATGCTCGGGTGGTTGCGGTCGCGCAGCACCATGCTGCGGGTGTCAGCCTCCCACCATTTCGTAAAAAAGCGGTTATAGCCCTGCTCGCCGTTGTTTTTGGCTGCCGTCCAAGTGTCAAACGTTTCGTCCATCACCAGAAAACCCATCTGGTCGCAGAGGTCCAGAAACTCCGGCGCCACGGGGTTGTGGGCCGTGCGAATGCCGTTCACGCCGGCCTGCTTCAGCAGCTCCAGGCGATGGCGCCAGCCATCGAGCGGCACGGCCGCACCTAGGCCGCCCGCGTCGTGGTGCAGGCACACGCCCTTGATTTTCATTGGCACACCGTTCAGCGAGAAGCCGGTGGCAGCGTCGAATCTGGCTTCGCGGATACCGAAGGGCGTGGTTTGCTCATCGAGCAACGTTTTGCCATTGAGTAGCTTCGAAACCGCTTGGTAGAGGCGCGGCTGGTCGGGCGACCAGCGTTGCGGGGACTTCACGGCGAGGCTCTGGCTGAAGTCGGCCGATTTGCCGGCGGCCACGGTTTGCTTGGTTTCGGTGGTCTGGACGGACTTGCCGCTGGGGTCAAAAATCGTGGTTTGCAGCGTGTATTCGCTGCTGGCGGCCGTCTGGTTCAGCATGCCGGCCTTCACCTGCACGGTGGCGTTGTCGGCCCCGGCTTGGGGCGTGGTCACGTACACGCCGCCTTCGCCAAAATGTGCCGGGGCCGTGCTCACCAGCCGCACGTGCCGGTAGATGCCCGCGCCGGTGTAGTAGCGCGAGGCCGGCTGCACCGAGTTGTCAGCGCGCACGGCCAGCACGTTGGTCTGGCCCTTGCCAAATTTCAGGTGCTTGGTCAGGTCGTAGCTGAAGCTGCTGTAGCCGTAGGGCCGCTGGCCCAGCGACACGCCGTTTATCCAGACCTCGCTGTTGGCCATCACGCCATCAAACTCGATGCGGACGCGGCGCTGGGCATCGGTGGCCGGCAGCGTAAATGACTTGCGGTACCAGCCGATGCCGGCCGGCAGGTAGCCCCCTCCCCTATTGGTGGGGTTGGCCTGGTCGTAAGGGCCTTCGATGCTCCAGTCGTGTGGGACGTTCAGCGTACGCCATTTGGCATCAGCGAAGGCCGGGGCTTCGGCGCCTTTGGCGTCGGATTTTAGAAAATGCCAGTCGTTGTCGAAGGGTGTGGTCACGCGCTGGGCCAGCACCGGGAAGCTGCCGAACACCAGGGCTATGGCGGCCGAGCGGCGGGCGGCGGAGAGGAATCTATTCATCAAGTCGTTTTCGGGTGGGAAAGGAGGCAGCCGGTGGGCAAATGTTCGTTTAAATGCAATGGACGGTATCCTGCACCTACCTGCACCGTAGCGCGGACTTTAGTCCGTGCTACAGGTTCTTCATGCCTTCGCCCAGGAAAAAGCCGGGGTGCGGGGGCTGGTTGTAGCCCACGTTTTCGCGGGCCACGCCGAGGCGGTAGGCGCGGTCCTGCATCAGCGTGACGAGGCGGTGCTGGGTGGGGATGGTGGTGCTGAAGATGAGCAGTGCGGAGTTGTCGGCGGTGCGCCACACTACTTCCTCGCGCCAGTCGCCCAGCAGGTCGGCGCTGAGGCAGGGCGTGGCTTTGCTGCCGTTGCAGGACGCCGCACCAAAGTCCTTGCCTTCGAGCAGCTTGGCGAACTGGCCGGCCTGGTAGTCCCACTTCTCCACGCGGGAGTCGTTCAGCAACTCGCGCAGCAGGTCGCCGTCCCACCACAGGCCGAAGTTGACGGAGCGCGGCGAGGGGCCGATTTTCTCGCCTTTGCAGGTGAGCAAGCCCAGCTCGGGGTTGCTCACCCACAGCTCGGCGCCGGGGTAGCGTGGGTCGATGTCGGCCGCCATGCCACGGCCCACGTCCTCGCCGGGCAGTTTGGAGACGAGCATTTTGCCGGTGCCGGCGGCGTAGAGGGCCGCGCCGGGGCCGTTTTCGTGGCCGGGCACCTTCTCCTCGTTTTCGTGTACGCCCCAGGCTTCGAGGCCGGGCAGGCTGGGGTCGAGGTCAGAGACGTGGAGGGCGTCGCCGTGGCGCAGGCCGGTGCTGAACAGGCCCATGCCGTTGTCGTCCACCACCATCGAGCCGTACACGATTTCGTCGCGGCCGTCGCCGTCCACATCGTTCACGCTCAGGCCGTGGTTGCCCATGCCGGAAAAGGGATTCTGGCCGTCTTTCGAGTCGAACACCCAGCGAGAGGTGAGCTGGCCGCCGCGCCAGTCCCAGGCGGCCAGCACGGTGCGGCCGTAGTAGCCGCGGCACATCACCACGCTGGGCTTGGCGCCATCCAGGTAAGCCACGCAGGCCAGCATGCGGTCCACGCGGTTGCCGTAGCTGTCGTTGCCGCCGTTGCCGCCGATGCCGCCCCAGCCGCCCAGCTCGCCCCGGGCTGGCAGATAAGGCGTGCTGGCCAGGGCCGCGCCGGTTCGGCCATCGAAAACCGTGAAGTATTCCGGGCCGGCCAGGATACGGCCGTACTTGCTGTCGCGCGGGCTGGGTACGCTGGCGCCATCGGTGGGCACCGTCAGCGAGCGGTAGTCCTTGCCGGCATCGCCAATAGTTTTGCCTGCGCCGTCCACGGTGCCGTCGGCAGTTTTGCAGGCCACTTCGGCCCGGCCGTCGCCGTCGAGGTCGTAGGCCATGAACTGGGTGTAGTGGGCGCCAGCGCGAATGTTTTTGCCTAAGTTGATGCGCCATAGACGGGTGCCGTCCAACTTATAGGCGTCCAGAATGACAGGGCCGGTGATGCCGCTGGAGCCGTTGTCGCGGGCGTTGGTAGGCTCCCACTTCAGCACGATTTCATATTGGCCATCGCCGTCGAGGTCGGCAGGGCTGGCGTCGTTGGCGGTGTAGGTGTAGGGACTGGTTTCGGGGCCGCTGCTCACGGTGCCGCCGGGCGGCGGCTGGAGGGGCAGGCGCAGGTAGCCGTTGGCCCAAGCTCTGACTCTGGCAGAGTGGTCTTTGCTGAGCTTGTTATTGCCTTTGAAATATTGTGCTAACGTGCCGTCAACAGGTAGCACGAGGTACTCAGCGGCTACCCGAGTTGGGGAGGTAGCATCCACCCAATTAGTTCCGGCAGCCAAAGGCTTGTCGTTCAGTTTTACCGGCGGGTTAGCGTCACTCAGCCGATATATGTCAAAGGCCACATTAGCCGCATCATCAGCCAGCAGGCGCCAGCTGATGAACACCTTCCCATCGGGCTGGGCTATGGCTACCACTCCCCTCCCCAACCGCTCGGGCTGGGCTTGCGGGGCAGCGGGTGGCGGCACCATCGATGGGCCTGCGCCCAATAACACTGTGGTGAGCAGCAAAGGCAAAAAGCGGGTTTTCATTGGAAAAAGGAAGGACAAGTCATGTTAAAAAGAACGTCATGCTGAACGCAGCCGAAGCATCTCGCGGGCAAGAGTAAACCTATCAATTGGATTACTTCGGCACGCGAGATGCCTCGGCTGCGCTCAGCATGACGTTCGATTTGCTGCAACAACGTTCTGGTCACTGCAACTCAGTTAAGCCAGCCGGCGGCTTAGTTGTAGCCGGGGTTCTGCTGCCAGAAGCCCGGGTTGATGCGCAGCTCCAGCAGCGGAATGGGGAAAATCAGGTCGTGGTCGTCGAGTTGGCGGAAGCTGGCGCCCGCGGCGGTGGTGCTGCGCTTGAAGGCCGTCATTACCGAAATGGCGTTGCCGGTGCGCACCAAGTCGTGCCAGCGCTGGCCTTCGGCCACGAACTCGTAGCGGCGCTCCTTGAGGATGGCGGCGCGGAAGGCGGCCTGCGAGGCCGTTTCGGGCGAGGTGGCGGTGAAAGCCGTCAGGCCCGAGCGGGTCCGAATCTGGTTCACCAGCGAAATGGCCAGGGGCGGCGGGGTGCCACCGGTTTCCTCGGTCAGCACCTCGGCGTACATGAGCACCACGTCCTCGAAGCGGATGATGGGGAAGTTGTTGGGGTAGTCGGTGCGGTTCTGCACGCCGGCCACGCCCTTCTCCAGGAACTTGGTGAATTCCGGCCGGCCGGCAACGATGGTTCCGGAAGCGTTGCGAACGACCGAATCGAGCGTGGCGGCTTTGCGCTTGTCCACCTTGGGCCAGTTGGCGCCAAACAGGGCGGGCGGCAGCGTGAAATCGGCGGCAAAGCCCGTGAACGGCGACCAGTTGGTGGGGAACACCTGCCCCTGCTGCCAGGGAATGGGGTTGCCCAGGCCGGTGCCGCCCGACTGGAACTGGATTTCAAACACGGCGTACTTGTTGTCGTTGGCCGATTTGAACAGGTCGGCGAAGTTCGTCGCTACCGAGAACGTGGTGGGGCTGGCGGCGGCGTACACGTCCATCAGCTGCTGCTTGGCCAGGGGCAAGGCCGTGGCCTGGCGCAGCGGGTAGCCGTACATGGTGAGGTACACCTTGGCCAGCAGGGCTTTGGCGGCCCACTTGGTGGCGCGGCCCTTGTCGGCGGCGGTGTAAGTGGCGGGCAGGTTGTCGGCAGCAAAGAGCAGGTCGTCCACGATGAACTTATACACGTCGGCCACGGGCGCACGCGGCACCTGCTTCGACTGCTCAATGGTCAGGGTCTTGTCCACAATCGGCACAGCGCCGAAGAAGCGCACCAAGTCGAAGTAAGCCAGGGCGCGCAGGAACCGGGCCTCGCCCTTGAACTGGGGCACGCGGGCAAAGCTGAAGGGCTGAATGCGCTCCTGCAGCACGTTGGCGCGGTACACGATTTCGTAGAGGTCGGTCCAGGTGGCTTGCAGCTGCTGGGTTTGCGAGGTGGTGTTGAAGTTGCTCACGTCGCTGTAGTCGCGCTGCACGGTGGCAATGTCGGCGGCCACGTTGTCGGAGCGGAACTCGGCCAGAAACCAGTAGGAGTTTTCGGGCAACGACAGGGTGCCGTTGTAAATGGCTATCACGCCCTGGTTCACCTGGATTTCGTTCTGGTAAAACCCGTCCACCGTGTTGTTGGCCACGGGCTGAATCTGGAGAATGTCCTCCTTGCAGGAAGTGGCCAGGAGCCCGGCGGTGCCCAGGCCCACGGCGCAGGCCACTTGTTTGAGAAATAAAGCTTTCATCGGAATGTATCGAATAAGGAGGGTGGGAAGACCTTACAGCGTCAGGTTGAAACCGAGGGTGTAAGTGCGGGCCTGCGGGTAGCTGCCGTTGTCGAAGCCGCCGGTTTGCAGGGCCTCGGGCGAGAAGCCGCCGGTGTAGTTGTGCCAGATGTAGGCGTTTTCGAGGGCCACGTAGAGGCGGGCGCCGCTGTAGAAGCGGGCCTTGGGCAGGGTGTAGCCCAGGGTGATATTTTTCAGGCGGATGTAGTCGGAGCTATACAGCCAGCGCGAGTCCAGCAGCGAGCTGTTCTGGGCCGTGATGTTGGGCGTCTTGCCGTCGCCGGGCTCGGCTTCCGACTTCCAGCGGTTGTTCCAGGATTCGGCGTGGTTGTAGAGGTAGCCCATGCCGGGGCGGTCGATGCTGCGGCCGATGAGCGAGTAGAGGTAGGCACCCTGCTGGGCGTTCATCAGCACCATCAGGTCGAAGCCCTTGTAGCGGAAGGTGTTCGTGACGCCAAAAATGTACTTGGGCGTGGGGTTGCCCATGATGGTGCGGTCGGCGTCCGTGATTTTGCCGTCGCCGTTCACGTCGCGGTACTTGATGTCACCCACGCGGGTATTGCTCAGCTTGGGTTGGTTGTCCACCTCGGCCTGGGTCTGGTACACGCCGATGGCGTCATACAGATAGTAGGAGTTGATGGGCAGGCCCACTTGCAGCAAGCTCACAAAGCCGCCGGGGCTGCTGCCGGTGGGCACGGGCGTGTTGTCGTAGTCAAGCTTCTCAACGCGGTTCTTGTTGTAGGAGGCGTTGAAGTTGGTGCTCCACTCAAACGCGCCCACCAGGTTGCGCGAGGTCAGGCCCAGTTCAACACCCTGGTTGTACACTTCGCCGATGTTGACGTAGGTGCGGGTGAAGCCCGTGAGCGACGAAAGCGGCACCTGGTAAAGCAGGTCGGACGTTTGCTTGGTGTAGTAGTCGGCCGTCACCTGCAGGCGGTTGTTCAGGATGCTGAAGTCGAGGCCGTAGTTGAAGCTGGCCGTTTGTTCCCAGCCCAGGTCGCGGTTCTGGAAGCCCACCGGTGCGTAGCCGTTAATGCTGGCGCCGCCCAGCGAGTAGTTGCTCACGCCGAGCAGCGAAAACTGCGAGTCGTTCGGGATGCGGTTGTTGCCGGTCACGCCCCAGCTGGCGCGGGCCTTCAGGTCACTGATGAAGGTGACGCCCTGCATGAAGCTTTCGCTGGAGATGCGCCAGCCGGCGCTCACGGCCGGGAAGTAGCCAAACGGGCGGTTGGCGCCGAACTTGGAGGAGCCGTCGCGCCGGATGCTGGCCGACAGCAGGTAGCGCTGCTTGTAGTCGTACTGGGCCCGGGCGAAATACGAGAGCAAAGCCTCCTTGCCGGCCGTGATGTAGCTGCGGTTTACAGTCGAATTGGCGCGGTCGAACAGGTAGGTCTGGTCGTTGGGCAGCTGGCCGTTTTCCTGCTGCGAGAAGTCCACCTTGGTGCGCTCCACCGAGTAGCCCAGAATGGCGTTCAGGTTGTGGTCGCCAAACGAGCGGGTGTAGTTCAGCACGCTCTGAAACAGGTAGCGCGTGTTAAACGTCTGCGAGTAGCGCGAGGTGCTCAGCGAGCCCGGGGCGGCGCCCACCCAGTCGCGGCTGGCGTTGGTGGGCGTATAAATCTGGTCCTGGAAGTAGCCGTTGTCCATGGCGCCCAGCAGCTGCAGCTGGAGGCCTTTGTAGAGGTCCAGGTTCAGGCCCATGTTGGCGTTGAGGCGGGTGCGGGTGCCGTTGGCATCGGTGCGTTCCATCACGGCCACGGGGCTGATGTAGCGGCCCGAGTAGTTGTAGGTAAAGTAGGGGTCGGCGCCGGCATAAATGCCCGCGCCTTTCGGCGACACGGGCGGCATCTGGGCGGCGTTCAGGGCTTGGCCGCCGGTGCCGTCCACACGGCCCAGGCTGCTCCATTCCATGCTCGGGGCCAGCGTCATAAACAGCTTGATGCCCTTGCGAATCTGGGCGTCAATGTTGGCGCGCAGCGTGGCGCGCTGCAGGTCGCTGCCGATGATGATGCCGTTCTGGTTCAGGAACGAGCCATTCACGTTGTAGTTCACGTTGTCGGTGCCGCCCGACACGCCCACCGTGTACTGCTGCATCAGGGCGCGCTGGAAAATGGCTTTCTGCCAGTCGATGTAGTCCAGGCTGTCTTGGCCGTACTGCCACTTGGGGTCGTAGGTGTAGCGGATGACGTTGGTCGAGCTCGGGGGCACCCCGTTCACGGTCAGGCGCTGCAGGCGGGTGGTGCGCGAATCCTCGGGCCGGTTCAGGGTGGGGTTTTGGTTCACCCAGTCAATGTCGATGCCTTCCTTGCGCATCTGAATCCAATCCTCGGCCGACTGCACTTTCAACCGGCTTTCGGCTAGCTGCACGCCCGTATAGCCCGAAAATTGCAGCTTGGCTGCGCCCTTCTTGCCGCGCTTGGTGGTCACGAGTACCACGCCGTTGGAGCCGCGCGAGCCGTAGATGGCCGCTGAAGCCGCGTCTTTTAGCACCTCAATGTTGGCCACGTCGGTGGGGTTGATGCCGCGCAGGTTGTCCACCGGCACGCCGTCCACCACATACAGCGGGTCGTTCGAAGCGTTGATGGAAGCCGCGCCGCGCACCCGAATCTGCAGGTCGGCGCCGGGCTCGCCGGTGGTCGTCTGCACGTACACGCCGGGCATCTGGCCCACCAGCGCATTCTCGATGCGGTTGACGGGCCGCTCCTCAATCTCCTTGGCGGTGATGCCCGTCACGGCGCCGGTCACGTTGCCGGCTTTCTGGGTGCCGTAGCCCACCACCACTACTTCGTCGAGGCCTTTGGCGTCGACATCCAGCACGGGGCTGATGGTGGTCTGGCCGTTGATGGCCACTTCCTTACTGGCATAGCCCACAAAGCTGAACACCAGGGTGCCGCCTTGCTCGGGCACTTGCAGGGTGTAGGTGCCATCGGGGCCGGTGCCAGTGCCGTTGGTGGTGCCTTTCAGCAGCACCGTCACGCCGGGCAGGGCTTCCTTGGTATCGGCGGTGGTCACCTTACCGCTCAGGGCGCGGGTTTGGGCCAGGGCGGCCTGGGAATAGAACACCGCCAGCACGAGTAGCAGCAGGCGGGTAAGCTGGTATAGCTTGTTCATGGAAAGGTTGGTTGGTGGGTTTTTAAAAGCAAAAGCCCTGTGAGTAAGGGCTTCCTTAGGTAGAGGCAAAGCAACCGCCGCCCACTGCCCCTACTCACCTGTGCTCTCCTGAATTCGCTGATTCCTGTACTATTTTTTCATCTTATCTACATTTTCAACGCCGTCATTTTCAATGTTTGGCGCGCGATACCTGCGTGTTTTTTGCCTCAGTATCAGCCGCTGCATCTATCGCAAAGCCGAGAATGAAGAAATTGCTGGCCCAACCGCAGAATACGCACGCAGTTCGCGCCGAAAGCCCCCGCGCCAGCAGCCTTTTCGCGCAAAAACAGGCCGGCCGCCGGCTACCTGCTCTCCCTCTCCTGCTGGCCGCCCGGCATTCCGTTAGTTTTCATCGGGCGCCGGGGCATAAAACAGTTGGGCCCGCTGACATGCGCTGTCAGCGGGCCCAACTGTTTTATGGTGACAAGAAAAGCGCAGCAGTTTATTCGATGACGGCCGCCGTATCCGGCGCCGCGCCGCTGTGCTCCGGCGAGCCCAGGTAGTTGCCGTAGCCCACCACAATGGTCGAAAACACCACCGTCAGAATGCCCAGCGTCACGGTCCGCATGGTAGCCCGGTTGGCGCCGCGCCACTCGTGCAGCACCAGGCCCCACATGCTACTGAAGGCGATAATAAAGGCCATGTGCAGCGTCCAGCCCGAGAAGCGGTAGGTGCCCAGCTTGGTGTCGCCCATGCCGTAGAAGAAGAACTGGAAGTACCACATGGTGCCTGCCATGGCGCAGAAAATGATGTTGCGCAACGCCGGAAACGACGGGTTGAAGTAGTCGGTGTAGGTCTTGTTCTTAACGTTGAGGTAGAGGCACCACACCGCGTTGGTGGTGAGGCCGCCCAGCAGAATCACCACCAGAATGGCGTTGTTCTTAAAGAGCGGGTCGGCGCCCTGCTGCACGGCCAGGTCGGCAATTTTCTGCCCCGCCGCCAGCCCGAAGGCGAAGCAGGCGCTCATGATGCCCGAAAACACGGCTACCAGTAGGCCCTTGCGCAGGTCGTATTCGGCAATGGATTTGCCCTTTTCCTCGGCCGTGAGCGACTTCTCTTTCATCAAGCCGGCGCGGCTGCAAATCAGAATGCCCACCAAGCACACCAGCAGCCCCAGCAGCGTCACCTGCCCGGACAGCGTGCTGGCCAGGTGGCCCATCGTGCCTTCCCAGATGGGCGGCACCAGCGTGCCCACCAGCGCGCAAAGTCCCATAATCACGGCCATGCCCAGGCTCAAACCCAGGTAGCGCATGGCCAACCCGAAGGTGAGGCCGCCAAAGCCCCACATAATGCCCCAGAAATACACCCACAGCAGCGTGGTGAAGTCGGTTTGGTGCAGTACTTCCGTCAGGTGCGGCACGGTGGCCAGGCCCAGAATCCACGGCACCACCAGCCAGCTCACGATGCCGCCCACCAGCCAGTAGCTTTCCCAGGCCCAGCCCGTCACCTTCTTATAAGGAAGGTAAAAACTGCCGGAGGCAAAGCCGCCCAGCGCATGAAGGATAACTCCCCAGATTACAGCCATAATGATGTTGTTTTAGGCAAAACTGTCCGGTAAGTGAGTCCAAACCCTCCTGTGCTCTCCTGACCGCGAAAGTAGCGCG
Source organism: Hymenobacter convexus (assembly GCF_030580955.1). Taxonomy (GTDB): domain Bacteria; phylum Bacteroidota; class Bacteroidia; order Cytophagales; family Hymenobacteraceae; genus Hymenobacter. The sequence continues at coordinate 588,060 of NZ_JAUQON010000003.1, forward strand.
CAAAGTAGCGCGGACTTTGTAGTCCGCGCCCCGGAAGGAAACCCGAACGACACCCAAATGGCACGGCGACGCGGACTACAGAGGCCGCGCTACTGTTCACAATAACTTTTTACGGCTAAGCAGGAGAGTGCAGGATGTTAGGCCTCACCCCTGCCGGCACCTTTGTAGCATCGCAAACCTATTTCGAATTCTGGTTAACGCATCTGCACCATCTCTCATGGAAAAAACCCTCACTTTCCAGCACGTCAGCTACCTCTGGGACGAAGCCAAAGCCGCAGAGCTGGCCGGCGACGAAGTAGCCCTTTTCCTCTACCGCTCCAATCTGCTCGGCGCCGACCTGCGCCTGACCAACTACGCTGGCGGCAACACCAGCTGCAAAATCACCGAAACCAACCCCGTGACCGGCGAAGCTGCCGAAGTAATGTGGGTGAAAGGCTCGGGCGGCGACATCGGCACCCTGACCCGCTCGGGCTGCGCCAACCTCTATGTAGAAAAGCTGCACCAGCTCAAGAACCGTTACCGCGGCCTCGAATTTGAGGACGAGATGGTGGGCCTGTTCGAATACTGCCTCTTCGACCCCAAGTGCGCCACGCCCAGCATCGACACCCCGCTACACGGCCTGCTGCCCTTCAAGCACATCGACCACCTGCACCCCGACGCCCTGATTGCCATCGCGGCCAGCAAGGACGGCGAGCAAATCATGCACGAAATCTGGGGTGACACCATGGGCTGGCTGCCCTGGCAGAAGCCCGGTTTCGACCTCGGGTTGCAGCTCGAAAAAATCGTGGCCGACAACCCCGGCCTGCGCGGCGTCATCCTCGGCGGCCACGGCCTCTTCACCTGGGGCGACACCTCGTACGAGTCGTACATGAACACGCTCGAAGTTATTGAGCAGGCCGCGACTTACCTCGAAGCCAACTACGGCAAGAAAGCGCCGGTTTTCGGTGGCGTGAAGCGCGAGCAAACCCTCGACGCGGCCGGCCGCCGTGCCGCCGCCGCTGCCGTGATGCCCGTGTTGCGTGGCCTGGCCAGCAGCCAGCGCCGCATGCTCGGCCACTACACGGACGACGCCCGCGTGCTCGAATTCGTGAACTCGCACGACCTAGCCCGCCTCGCCGCCAAAGGCACCTCCTGCCCCGACCACTTCCTGCGCACCAAAATCCGCCCGCTCGTGCTCGACGCCGACGTGATGCAGGGCGACGCCGCCATCGTAAAAACCTACCTGGAAGCGCAGTTTGAAGCCTACCGCAAGGACTACATGGCCTACTACGAGCGCAGCAAGCACGCTAACTCGCCCGCCGTGCGCGACGCCAACCCGGTCATCATCCTGTGGCCCGGCGTGGGTCTGTTCTCCTTCTCGAAAGACAAGCAGACCGCCCGCGTGGCCGCCGAGTTCTACACCAACGCCATCAACGTGATGCGCGGCGCCGAAGCCGTGAGCACCTACCAGGGCCTGCCCGAGCAGGAAGCCTTCAACATCGAATACTGGCTGCTCGAAGAAGCCAAGCTGCAGCGCATGGCCCCGCCCAAAGCCCTCTCCGGCAAGGTGGCCTACGTGACCGGCGGCACCGGCGGCATCGGCAAAGCCATCTGCGAGGAGTTACTAAAATTCGGCGCCTGCGTGGTGGCCGTCGACCGTGACCGGCTGGAAGAAACCCAGGCTGACCTGCGCAAGCAATTCGGCAAGGACAGCGCCCTCACCGCCGCCATTAACGTGACCGACGCCGAGAGCATTGCCGAGTCGTTGCGCGCTGCTACGCTGCAATTCGGCGGCGTGGATATCATCGTGAACTGCGCGGGCCTAAGCATCAGCAAGCCGCTGGCCGACACCACGCAAGCCGACTGGGACATCCTGAACGATGTGCTCGTAAAAGGCCAGTTCCTGGTGAGCCAGGCCGCCGTCACCATCCTGCGCCAGCAGGGCCTGGGCGGCGACATAGTGAACATTGCCAGCAAAAACGGCCTCGTAGCCGGCCCCAATAACGTGGCCTACGGCACCGCCAAAGCCGCCCAGTTGCACATGAGCCGCCTGCTGGCCGCCGAGCTCGGCGCCGACAAAATCCGCGTGAACACCGTGAACCCGGATGCCGTGCTGCGCGGCTCCAAAATCTGGGAAGGCGACTGGGCCGCCGGCCGCGCCAAGGCCTACGGCATCTCGGTGGAAGAACTGCCGGCTCACTACGCCAAGCGCACGTTGCTGGGCGAAGAATTGCTGTCGGAAGACATTGCCAAAGCCGTGCGCGTGTTCGTGGATGGCTCGCTGAGCAAATCGACCGGCAACGTGCTGAACGTGGACGGCGGCGTGGCCATGGCCTTCGTGCGCTAAGCGTCAAGGCTTGACGGTTTATGTAATTAGCTGAACGTCATGCTGAGCGCAGCCGAAGCATCTCTACCGCAAGAGTAACGAATTACTCCCACGGTAGAGATGCTTCGGCTGCGCTCAGCATGACGTTCTTTTTTTGTGAGCTATCTATCGGCTTGCACCGCCGAAAAAGCTACATTTGAGTAACGCTCTGCGTTGCTTTCCTTTTCCCACTTTCCTTTTGCGCTGCTGAATTTCGCCGCTTCCAACCGGGTTTCCCTTAGTAGAAAAGCCTGAAATCACACGCCTTGTCCTCCACCCCGGGATGTACCAACTCCAACTAAAGCCGCTCGATAAAACGCCCAAGTACAAGCAGATTGTGCAGTCGGTCATTATGGACATCGAGCGCGGCGTGCTGAAAAACGGCGACCACCTGCCCAGCATCAGCGAGCTGAGCGTGGAGCACTACCTGGCCCGCGACACCGTGGAAAAGGCCTATCGCGAGCTGCGCGAACGAGGCTTCATTACCTCGGTGCAGGGCAAGGGCTATTACGTGGAAACCAGCGACAACTCGAAACTGAAGATTCTGCTGGTCTTCAACAAGCTCAGTTCCTACAAGAAAATCATTTACTACGCCTTCCTCGAAACCCTCGGCGACCACGCCACCGTCGACCTGCAGATTCACCACTACAACGTGAATCTGTTTCAGGAAATCATCGAGAAGAATCTCGGCAAGTACAACTACTACGTGGTGATGCCGCACTTTGCGCTGAACAGCGACAAGGCGCAGTCGCGCGCCGTGCTCAACACCATTCCCAGCCAAGAACTGGTGCTGCTCGACAAAGACATTCCCGAGTTGACTCACGATTGCCTGCGCGTGTTCCAGGACTTCGATAAGGACATTTTCAACGCCCTGGAAAGCTCCGAAGACCTGCTCGAAAAGTACTCCCGTCTCGTACTGGTGCTGCCCTCCGACGCCAACCATCCGGAAGAATTGCCCTGGGGTTTTCGCTCCTTCTGCCTGATGCGCAACAAGGAGTTCTCGGTGGTGGAAAACGCCATGAACGAGGTGGTCCAGGCCGGTACGGCCTACGTGGTTATTCGCGAAACCGACCTGGTAGAGCTGGTGAAGAAAATCCGCCAGACCAGCTACCTGCTGGGCCGCGAAGTCGGCATCATCTCTTTCAACGAAACACCCCTGAAGGAGCTGCTCAACATGACGGTGATTACCACCGACTTCGAAGCCATGGGCAAAACCGCCGCTACGCTGCTGCTGGAGAAGCAGCGCGTGAAGGTGAAGAACCCGTTCTACACCATTCGGCGCGGGTCGCTGTAACTGTAGCGTGGACTCTGCGAGTCCGCGCATGGGCGAACGTTCTGGCAATGCGCGGACTCGCAGAGTCCACGCTACATCCCGTGCCGTTAGGTTTCGCGCGCAAAACAGGAGAGCCCAGAACAGTTCTGCCTCGCGGAGACGGGTAATTTGTATCTACCCAACCAACACCGGACATTATTCCCTCGCCAACTTATGTTCTCTGACCAACGCCTTGCCGAACTCAACCAGCCGCTGCTGGCCGAGCACCAAACCCAGTTTCAGTACACGGCCGAATCGCCACGCCTGCGCCACGCCGACGTGGCCGCCGTGGTGCAGAAGCTGATTGATTTTCAGGTGGCGATTCCGAGCTGGGCATTGGGCACCGGCGGCACCCGTTTCGGCCGTTTCGCGGCCGGCGGCGAGCCCGCCACGCTGGAAGATAAAATCGGCGACGTAGGCATTCTGCAGTCGCTGAACCGCTCCTCGAATTCCATCTCGCTGCACATTCCGTGGGATATTCCGCAGGACATTCCCGGCTTGCAGCAGCTGCTGAAGGAGAAGGGCCTAGTGATTGATTCGGTAAATTCCAACACCTTCCAGGACCAGAAAGACCAGCCGCAGTCGTATAAATTCGGCTCGCTCAGCCACACCGACAAGGCGGTGCGCGAGCAGTCCATTCAGCACAACATCGACTGCGTGCGCTACGGCAAGCAGCTCGACGCCAAGACGCTGACCATCTGGCTGGCCGATGGCTCCAATTTCCCCGGGCAGTCGCACCTGCGCCGAGCCTTCCTGCGCACCCAGGAGTCGCTGGCCGCCATTTACGAGGCCATGCCTTCGGACTGGACCATGCTGGTGGAGTACAAGCCCTACGAGCCCAATTTCTACTCGATGGTGATTCCCGATTGGGGCACCTCGCTGGCGCTTTGCCAGGCGCTGGGCCAGCAGGCGCAGGTGCTGGTTGACTTGGGCCACCATTTGCCCAACACCAACATTGAGCAGATTGTGGGCCGCCTGCGGCAGTTCGGCCGCCTTGGCGGCTTCCACTTCAACGGCTCGATGTACGGCGACGACGACCTGACCACCGGCAGCATCAAGCCCTTTCAGCTATTCCTGATTTTCAACGAGCTGGTAGACGCCGCCCTCGACAAATCGGTGCCGGCTGAGGCCGTGGCTTACATGATTGACGCCAGCCACAACGTGAAAGACCCGCTGGAAGACCTCCTACAGTCGGTCGACAACATCCTCTCGGCCTACGCCAAAGCCCTTTTGGTCGACCGCCAAGCCTTAGCCGAAGCCCAGGACGCCAACGACGTGGTGCGCGCCGAGGAAATCCTGCGCGACGCCTTCCTCACCGACGTGCGCCCGCTGGTATCGGAAGCCTACCTGCGCGCCGGCGGCGCCATCCGGCCCCTCGCGGCCTTCCGCGCCGAAGGCGTGCGCGAGAAACTCATTCAGCAGCGCGGCAAGCACAGCGTATCGACGGGGCTATGAATCCAAACGTAAAAAAGACCGTCTACGCCGTTTTCGACATCGGCAAGACCAATAAGAAGCTGATTCTTTTCGATGAGGACCAGCAGATTATCAACGAGGAGCTGCACGTCTGCACCGATGTGCTGGACGACGACGGCTTTGTGTGCGACCACCTGCCCCGCCTCACGGAGTGGGTGCTCGACCACTGGAAGCAGCTGCGCCACCACCCGCACTATACTGTGAAGGGCGTGAATTTCACGGCCTATGGCGCCAGCTGGGTGCACCTCGGCGCCGACGGCCAGCCCATGCTGCCGCTCTACAACTACCTCAAGCCGATGCCGGCTGATATCGAGGCCAAGTTCTATGCGGAGCTAAGCCAGTCGCCCGAAGAATTCGCGGCCGACACCTGTTCACCGCGCCTGGGATTGCTCAATTCGGGCCTGCAGCTGTACTGGCTGAAATACGCAAAGCCGGAGAAATACGCCCAGATTCATACCTCGCTACACTTGCCGAACTACCTCTCCTATCTGATTTCGGGCGAGAAATTCAGCGACTTCACCTCCATTGGCTGCCACACGGCCCTTTGGGACTACAAGCGCGGCGACTACCACGAATGGGTGTACCGCGAGGGCATCGACGAGAAGCTGGCGCCCCTCACCCGCGATTCCATTGCCTCCGTCGTGGACGGCATCATGGTGGGCGTGGGCTTGCACGACAGCACGTCGGCCGTGATGCCTTATCTGGCCGAGAACGACGAGCCGTTCGTGCTGGTGTCCACCGGCACCTGGTCGGTCACCATCAACCCCTTCAACAGCAACCCGCTCACGCCCGAACTGCTGCGCCGCGACTGCCTCAGCTTTATGACGCCGCGCGGCGAGGCCACCCGCGCCGCCCGCGTGTTTCTGGGCCGTGAGCACGACTACCAGGTGGAGCGCATTGCCGCTCATTTCCACGTCAAGCCCGATTTTTACCGCTCCATCGTGCTGGCCCGGCCGTATGATGAGGCCTCGGCCGGTTTCCGCCCGGCTTGCATGGCCGGCACCGGCCCCTTCCCCGACCAGCCGGCCGAGGAGTGGGACCTGAGCGGCTTCCGCACCGCCTCCGATGCCTACCAGCACCTTATGCACGGGCTGATTAACATTCTGCTCGAATCTATTCACCTCGTTTGGCAGGGCGAAAAAACCATCTTCGTCGATGGCGGTTTTGCCCGCAACCCGCTCTTCATGCAAACGCTGAGCTGGAACTTCCCGAAGGCGGAAATCCGCACGCTGGAAGTGCCGCAGGCCACGGCTTTGGGTGCTTTGGTGCACCTGGAGCAGGGGGAGGCCCTGAAGAAAACACAGCCGCTGTTTACGGATGAGGATGATATGCCGCTGGCGGAAGTACGGAACGATGTTGCGCCCGTGAGCAAATAGAATAAGCCGTTTGCAATGTAGAGACGCGAAGTGTCGCGTCTCCACGTTGAACGACTCTAAAACGTTAGTTGCCAAAATCTAATGGCGCTAACGAGGAGACGCGAAGTGTCGCGTCTCTACATCGTTGAGGAGGAAACCGCTAAAATGAAAGTCGCCCTATTCGTCCCGTGCTACATCGACCAGTTCTACCCGCAGGTCGGCATTGCCACGCTTCAGCTGCTGGAGAAGCTGGGCGTGCAGGCACACTTTCCGGCTCAGCAAACCTGCTGCGGCCAGCCTTTGGCCAATAGCGGCTGCGAGCGCGACGCGCTGCCCATCTACAAGCATTTTGTGGAGACATTCAGCGACTACGACTACGTGGTGGCGCCCTCGGGCAGCTGCGTGTACCACGTCCGCAAGCACTTCGACAAGCTGGACCAAACGGCCGACGTGCAGCACGTGCGCGGCGCGGCCTACGACCTCATTGACTTCATCAGCACCGTGCTGAACGTGACGGAAATTCCGGGCGCGTTTCCGCATAAAGTGGGCCTGCACCTGAGCTGCCACGGCCAGCGCGGCCTGCACCAGGCCAACGAATCGGAGATGACGCCGGTGCGCGACGGCCAGCTGCGCCGCCTAATGGCCTCGCTCGATGGCATTGAACTCACCCAGCTCAACCGCAACGACGAATGCTGCGGCTTCGGCGGCACCTTCTGCGTGAGCGAAGCCGGCATTTCGGCCCGCATGGGCCAGGACCGGGTAGCCGACCATGTGCTGAACGGTACGCAGGTGCTCACTGGCAGCGACATGTCGTGCCTGATGCACCTCGAAGGCATTGTGCGCCGCGCCAAGCTGCCCATCAAAGTGATGCACGCGGCCGAAATTCTGAATGGGGTGGTCAATGGGTGAATTGTTGAATGGTTGGACTGCTAAATGGTTGAATTGTTTGTTTTAACAGAATCAAAACCGCCCAGCAACTGCCCCATTCAACAATTCGCCCATCCACCCATCCAACAATCCACCCAATGAACCACGCCATTCGCGCCGATAAATTCCTGCTGGATGCCGACCGCACCACCTGGCACGACGAAACCCTGTGGTTCGTGCGCGAAAAGCGCGACCGCGCCGTGTACGCCGTGCCCGAGTTTCAGGAGCTACGGGAACTGGCTTCTGGCATCAAAAACCACACCCTGAGCCGGCTCGACCTGTATTTGCGGGAGTTTGAAGCCGCCGCGCAGGCCAATGGCGTGCACGTGCACTGGGCCGCCGATGCAGCCGAGCACAACGCCATTATCCTCGACATCATCCAGAAAGAAGGCGCTACGCGCATCGTCAAAAGCAAGTCGATGCTGACCGAGGAGTGCCACCTGAACCCGTACTTGATTAAGCACGGCATTGAGGTGGTGGATACCGATTTGGGCGAGCGGATTATTCAGTTCCGGGACGAGGCGCCGAGCCACATCGTGCTGCCCGCCATTCACCTGAAAAAGGAGGACGTGGGCGACACCTTTCATACTCATCTCGGCACGAATAAGGGTGAAAACGACCCGCAGCGCCTGACCGAAGCGGCGCGCCAGCATTTGCGGGCCAAGTTTCTGGCCGGGCAGGTGGCTATTTCGGGCGTCAATTTCGCCATTGCCGAAACGGGCGCGGTGGTGGTGTGCACCAACGAAGGCAACGCCGATTTGGGCGTGAACCTGGCTCGGGTGCACATCGCAGCCATGGGCATCGAAAAGATTATTCCGCGCCTGAGTGACTTGGGCGTATTCACCCGACTGCTGGCGCGGAGTGCTACCGGCCAGCCCGTTACGACTTATACCTCGCACTTCACCAAGCCGGCGGCGGGCAAGGAGATGCACATCGTCATCGTCGACAATGGCCGGACGCAGCAGCTGGGTCGGCCCGATTTTCGGGCCTCACTGAAGTGCATCCGGTGTGGGGCCTGCATGAACACCTGCCCAGTGTACCGGCGCAGCGGGGGCCACAGCTACGATTTCACCGTACCCGGCCCGATTGGCGCCATTCTGTCGCCGAACATCGACATGAAGAAGCACAGCTCGCTGCCGTTTGCCAGCACGCTGTGCGGCTCGTGTACCGACGTGTGCCCGGTCAAAATCGACATTCACACCCAGCTCTACAAGTGGCGGCAGGTGCTGGGCGAGGCCAATGAAATCCCGGCCTCGAAGAAGTGGAGCATGAAGTTTATGGGCCGCGTGCTGGCCAGCACGCGGGTGTATGGCCTGGGCGGGCAGTTTGCCCGCAAGGCGCTGCGTCTGTTACCCCACGGGCTCACCCACGCCCCTTCCATGAATGCCTGGGCCGTGGCCCGCGAGCTGCCCGAGGCCCCCAAGCAAAGCTTCCGCGAGTGGTATGCCAAGCAGCCCGCCCCAGCCGCTGCTCAGCCCGCTCAACCTCAGATTCCCGCATGAGCACCACTTCCCGCGAACGAATTTTAGCCGCCGCGAAGGCCAACAAGCCCGAGGAACTGCCGCTGCCCATCGTGCCCGATTTCGGCGGCGAGGCCACGATTGAGCGGTTTACGACCGTGCTCACGGGCATCGGCGGTACCGTGGTGCGAATGGCTGGCTTGGACGAGCTGGAAGAAACACTGCGCCAACTTTTCCCCGAGGCCCGCAACACAACCTCTCCTCTCTTCCGCGGCACCGTGCCTGTGAATGCGCAGACGCCTACGGGCATTCTGGCGGAAATTGACCTGGCCGTGCTGCCCGGCGAAATTGGCGTGGCCGAAAACGGCTGCGTGTGGCTGCCCGAGGCCAACATGCTGCACCGGGCCTTGCCCACCATCACGCAGCACCTGGCGCTGGTGCTCGACCACCGGCGCGTTGTGGCCACCATGCACCAGGCCTACGCACAATTGCCCAATACGGGTGGCTACGGCAAGTTCGTGGCCGGCCCCTCAAAAACGGCCGACATTGAGCAGTCGCTGGTGATTGGGGCGCACGGGGCGCGCAGCCTGGTGGTGCTGGTGTATTAACTTTTGGATTGCCCTAACCGCAAGAATCCCCGTCCAGGTTGGACGGGGATTTTGCATTCGGCAGCAGCGTATGTCCTACTTAATCAGGAGCACGCGGCTGGTTTTGGTTTGGCCGTTGGCGCTCACTTTGTAGTAATAAGTGCCGGTGGCCAACCCAGCCCCTTTCAGCACCACGGAGTGCGCTTCGCCGGCTTGGGTATCAGCATCAAAGAGCGTGGTGACGCGGGTGCCCATGGCGTTGTACACCGTCAGCACGACGTGCCCGCGCTGGGAAACCGTGAAGTTGATGGTCGCGTCGTTGCCCGTGGGGTTGGGGTAGGCCTGGGTTTCGATGTCTCTCAGCAAGGGGGCCGAAATTGGGGGTTCGGGAGCACCAATGAGGCGGGCCACCGGGCAGGTATTAGTGGTATAGTTGGTGCAGTTGGTAGCGGCCGACGTACACCCGCCGCTGCCCGCCGGGCTGGTGGTGGTGATGCTGAAGCCCTTGCCGGCCTGCAGCGTAAATTCCAAAGCCCCCGAGCCGCTATACACCGTGGACTGCGAGCCCGCTACGCCGGTTTGGGTCACCACGTAGTTGTAGCCCGTGAGGGGGCAACTCACACTCAGCTTCGGGGCCGTGAGGGTGCCGCAAAGAGTAGCTTCCTGGATGGTGACCACCGGCCGGGCGGGCGTGGCGGGCTGCGCATTAATGGTGATGGAGCCAGGGGCTGAAATGCAGCCGTCGCTGTTTTTGGCCGTGATGGCGTGCAGGCCCGCCGCCAGGCCGGGGTAACCGCCTGCCGGGTAGGCGGCGTAGGTGCCTCCATCCAGGCTAAACGTGAGCCCAGTAGTGGCCGAGGTGATGGTGACCGTACCCGTACTCACCGTGCAAGTGGGGTCGATTTTGCCCAGTGTGGGCGCCAACGGTGTGGGCGGTTGCGCATTGAGCGTGATGGAAGCGGGCGCCGAAATGCAGCCATCGCCGTTCTTGGAGGTGATGGTGTGCGAGCCAGCGGCCAGGCCGGTATAGCCTCCCACGGGATAGGCCGCATAACTCCCGCCATCGAGTTTGAACTGCAGCCCGGTGGTGGCCGAAGTAACCGTGACCGTGCCCGTGCTTACGGTACAAGTGGGGTCCACTTTGCCCAGCGTAGGCGCCAACGGCGTGGGAGGTTGGGCACCAATGGCGATGGAAGCGGGGTCCGAAATACAGCCGTCGCTATTTTTCGAGGTTACCGTGTGCGTGCCGGTGGCGGCGCCGGTGTAGCCACCGCTCGGATAGGCCGCGTAGGTACCGCCATCGAAGCTGAAGGTGAGCCCGGTGGTGGCGGAAGTCACCGTGACGGTGCCCGTACTCAGGGTACAGGTTGGGTCCACTTTGCCCAGCGTGGGCGCCGTAGGCGTGGGGGGCTGCGCGTTCACTGTCACCGTCAGCACGCCCGATACGCACGTGCGCTGGGCCGCCACCAGGCTATAAACGCCCGGCAGCGTACCGGCGAAAACGCCCGTCGAATTGCTCACCGCGGCCCGCACAGGGTTGGTGCCGGTCAGGGTATACACGTAGGCCGATACCGGGTCGGTGACGTTCACGGTGCCGGTGGCCAGGGTGCAGGTGGGCTGCACCACCGTGGCGGCCGGCGTGGGTGGCAGCGCATTGAAGGTGCCCGAAGTAAAATCCTGCAACGAGGCCGTGATGGACTGCGAGTTGCGGGTTTCGACCAGGAAATACGAGAAGCACCCGCCAATGCCCATCCCGGCCAGGTCGATGGCCCCCTCGTAGAACAGGTTGGGCGCGTAGTTCACGTTGCCGTCGCTGCCGGTATAGGTCAGGCCGGCCGGCACGGGGTACTGAATGTGGTTTACGTTGGCCGCATACAACGCATTGTTGGCGGGCAGCTGCACCAGGCTGCCATTGTTCCAGCGATACACGGTGATGGTGGGCGTGGTGCCACCACTGGTGAAATCACTCAGTATCAACAGGTCGCCGTTGGCGTGCACCCCATTGAAATCGCCATTAGCGTTGACGCTGACTGGCGTGGTGAAAAACCAAAAGCCAATGGACGCATCGCCGTTGTCGGAAGTGCGGTCGCCGAAGAAGCGCATGATGGTGTTGTTCGTGCCCGTCAGCAGCGCGCCGGCGTTGGTGATGTCGCCCTTGGCGTTGGCGCTGCCGTTGCTCCAGTGCCAGCCCGTGAGCAGGTTCCCGTCCTTGGAGCCCTGCGTGAACTGGTTATCGGCGTTGCCGCTGGCATTGGCCACATCCAACGAGTAAGCGTGAATGGGGTACACCGTGGTAAAATTGGCCCAGTCGCTGGGGTTGCCATCGTGGTAGGTGGCTGCAATCTGAGCGGCGGCGGGGCCAGCCCAGAGCAACAACCCCATCAGTAGCAACACGCCCAGCGAGCGGCACCGCGCGGTCAGGAAACTCCTATGGGCTACAGATGGCAACATCTGACCGACAGGTACCTGCAGGCGGCAATTGACGAGCAAAAAGAACACATGTTTCATGGAACAGAGGCAAAAAGTGGGATTAGTAGCTTCGCAGCGGGCGCCGCAACACCGTGAGCGTGCGGTTCGTCGGTCCCAAAAAATGGGGCACAGCAGGTCCATCCGAGCCACGCGCAGGGGCGGGCCCGTGGGAAGCGCAGCAATGAACAGACTTCTGAAAATCAGGCAGATTACCGGCACGACATCTGTTGTGGCGCTGGTTTGGGCGGTGGGGCCGGAGGGGGCCTTCTGGGTAGCTAGTGGTATTGACCTAGGTGCTCAACAAAGATGTAGTGATAATAAAAGCTTGCATTGTACAAATGCGACATTATATATATTATTTACTATGTTTTAAATCATAGACAAAAAAGAAGCGGCCCCCATTGGAGGCCGCCTCTTCGGCATTTGTTGTTTCACTAAAACTCACTTTATAACCAAATTATGTCAGGCCGATGGCCCGCGAAATCGGAGGCATCGCCGCAAATTGCGGTAGTGGATGGGCCAGCGCGCACCTATTGCCACGCCAAGCCTTGAGGTGACAACACTGACATGGCACGCTGCAGAAACGGATGAAAGAGGACTCCCACCCAATCTTTTTCCATCCTGCTGCGCGCCAGTCAGGTTGTAAATAACTCACAGTACAAATCTGTCACCGAACCAGGCCGGAACCTTCCCGCACCCTCCTGCCCGGTGAAAATTCTTGTGAGGATACACTCACCCACCGATTATGACGAGGCTTCAATCCATGTGAAACACCCGCGCCAGCGGCTGCACCACCGGCGAATTATCGGGGTTGGTTTCCATCAAATCGCCCATGTAGGCCCACCAGCGCTGCATGATTTCGGTGCCGGGCAGCCCGTCGGTGGTGTGGCCGGGCAGGCGCTTCTGCACCGCAAACAAGGTGCCGCTGGCGGCATCGAGGTAAATAGAGTAGTCCCGGATGCCGGCCTCGTGCAGCAGGGACGACAGTTCGGGCCAGATTTCGTCGTGGCGGCGCTCGTACTCGGCGGCCACGCCGGGCTTGAGCTTCATGGTGAAGGCTATTTCTTCCATCTGTTAGTTGTCAGTTGCTGGTTATCAGTTGTCAGTTGTCAGGTATTGGGTGCCGTTCCAGAATAATCTGCCAACTGACAACCAGTAACCGACAACTAGAATCTATTGAACCGGCGCGCCTACCGACGCCGGGGTGAGGGTGACGGGCCCGAGCAGACCGGATTCCAGCGGCGCCCACTTTTCGGTGGTGAAGAGGCCATCGGCGCCGCGGTTTTCCTTGAGCTTAGCGGGCATGTTGGTGTTATAAAAAATCTTCCAGTCGACGTGGTTGCGGTCCAGGTCCTCGATGCGGTTGGCCATCAGGTTGCTCACCGTCACGGTGAGGGTGTTGGTGGCCTTGAGCTGGTACTTGGGCAAATACACCTGATATGACGGGCCGAGCAGCGTGGCCACGGGCTGGCCGTTGAGCTGCACGCGGGCGCTCTGGGCCACGCGGCCCAGGTCGAGCAGCCAGCCGTCGGCGGTGCCCTGCGGCTGGGCGAAGGTGGTGGTGTAGGTGGCCGTGCCGGAGAACTTCTTGCCCGCCTCGCCCAGCGTCGTCCACGAGACCAACTCCTTTATTTGCTGCTTGGCCGGCAGCTCCGGGCCACCCGAGAGGAAGCTCAGGTCCCAGGGTGTCGAAAGGGCCTGGGGGGTAGCAGCGAGGGTGAGGTAGGGGTACGCGGGGCCGGTGGCGGCGGCTTCGTTGGTGTCGAGGAGGCAGGTTTCGCCGGGGGCCAGCTGCACGTACACTTCGGGCAGGCCCTGGGCGGAGGTGCGCAGCGTGGCCATACCGGTCTGCTCGGTCATGGGGTTGTAGAGGGCCACCGATTTGGCGGCCGTGGCCAGCGGCACCCAGGCGGCTACGGCGCGTTCGCCCCAGTTGGCCAGGAAGTAGGTGTGGCCGCCCGCATGGCCGCGGCGAATGAACTGCAGGCCGTTATCGACCAGCGTTTCGCGCTTCACGCCGGCCTGGGCCAGGAGCTGGGACACGTCGGCGCCCAGCAGCACGCGGCCCTTGCCCACGGTGGCCTGGCGCACACCGCCCTGGCCATCTTTAAACTTGAGTTGGGCCAGCAGCTTCTGGAAGTTGACACGCCGATTTTCGAGGTTGCCGAGGCCGGGCACGTCGGCGGGGGCCTGGTTTTGGAACAAGATGGTGGCGCCGTTCTGGGCCAGGCGCAGCAGGTTTTCCATCGTGAGCAGGGGCATGAGGTGGGCGTCGGGCACGAGCAGCGTCTGGTAGCTGGCGCCGCCGCTGGTGGCGAGGGCCGCGCCACTGTTTTTCACCTGCTGCACCTGCTTATCGGAAATAAAATCGTAGCCGTAGCCTTTGGCCAGCAGCAGTTCGCTGGTAGCCTCAACCGGTAGCCCTTTAAAGCCGTGCTCGATGCCGTCGAAATGCTGGAGCAGCACCTTGCCGGGCCGCGTGTAGGCGTCGGATTGCGGCAGGTAGAGCAGCACGTCGTTGCTGGGATGGCCGGCCTGCAGAAGGCTCTGGCAGCGGGCCGTGTACTGGTTCAGCTTGCCGAAATCCGTCCAGAAAGGGTTCTGGGGGTTGAACTCGACGGCGGCGTAGAACAGCCAGCCGGGCCACTTGGCGGCCTGCGGCGAGTAGGCCGTGCCGTGGTAAAAGACGTGGTTGACGCCGCCGAGCAGCATGCGGTCGATGGCCTTTTTCACGTCCGAGAGCTTGCTCAGGAAATGGTCATTCTCCCAGGTGGCGGTTTCGGCCGAAGTCAGCGGCTTGCCCGTGACGTGGGCAGCCGACGAGGCGAACTTGATGCGCGTGAGGTCCTCCCCTTCCGTCTCGGGAATGTCGGTGGCGGCGTACAAATCCAGGATGTTGGCCGGCGAGCCGTGGGCCTGATTCCGAATCAGCGCGTCGTGGGTTTTGGCCCAGGCGCCCCAGGTTTTGGTGTAGTTTTCGAGCAGCAGCTCCGACACGGTTTCGCGGTAGTCGGTGAGCACGCGCTGGTTTTCGTCCTCGGTGGCTTTGCCGAACAGCGCGGGCAGGTGCTGGCGCAAGTCGTACCCGCGCCGCCGGCTGAATTCAGAGAACATGAGCGGCGTCCAGTTGGCCTCGCCCTGGGCGTCGTCCACTTCGTACGAATCGTTGAAAAACGCCCGAATCGGCTTCACGTCGTGACCTTTGAACGCCTTGTCGAAATAGGCCAGGTAGTGGTCCGTCGCCGTCTTCGAAAGGTGGTCAATCACGTCGCCTTCGCCGCCGGGACCGGCGCGCTCCACCTGCTTGCCGTGCCCGCCTTGAAAGAGGGCATACAGCGTCCAGGTCGAGCCGGCCGGGGCCGTCCAGGTCAGCTTGCCCTTGGGGTCGACTTTGGCGGTGAGGTCTTCGGTGGCGCCTTTGTCAGAATAGGCAATCAAGGCTTGGAGCGGGATAAGCTTCTCGTAGCGCACCTGTTCCAGGGCCAGGGTTTGCAGGTTTTTGTTGCTGGCCACGGGGTCGGCCAGTTGCTTGATATCGACCCGGTGCCCAATGGCCGTGGCAATCGGCTTCTGCATGAACGTAACCGGCTCGGCCAGGCTGGCGCCGCCCTTCACCTCAAAGGTTTTGTAAGTAATGTACTTCGAGGCGTCGGCCGGCGTCACCCAGGGCCCGCCAAAGGGCCAACCCGAAGCCTGCGCCATGTCGATGCCCAGGCCCAATCGGTTGGCCTCGGTGAGCGTGTGCGAGAGCATGTCCATCCACTTCGGCGAGAGGAAGTCAATGAACTGGCTTTCGGCCCCTTTCACGCCATAAATCGTGGTAATTTCCATGCCGCCGAGGCCAGCTTTCTGGTACTCCGTCAGCAGGTGGGTAAGGTCGGCTTTGTTCACGGCGCTGCCCTCCCACCACCAGCGCGTCCAGGGCTTGGTTTGCTGGGTGATGGCGGGCCATTTGGGGGCCTGCGCCTGCGCCTGGGCGCTGAGTGAGGCGAAGAGAAGAAGGGCGAGGGAGCGTTTCATGGGGGTTGTTCTGGCGGGGCGCCTCACCCCCCGGCCCCCTCTCCTCAGGGAGAGGGAGTGCCTGACGACGGTGCAGTGCACAATTTTCAAATCTCTTAAAAAGTCAGCTAACTCCCTCTCTCCCTGAGGAGAGGGGGCCGGGGGGTGAGGCGCCCCGCCAGAATGACGCTATTTCAACTTATACACTTCACTCCCGGCCAGCAGGAAGCAGCCCAGGCCGTAGTCCTCGAAGTCGGGTTTGTTGGTGTAGCTCACGGGCTGGCTGTCTTTGGGCTCCTTACCGGTGCCCTGCACGTAGCCCAGAAAACCGTCTTTGTGGATGCAGTCCTTCACCATGCCCTGCCAGGCTTTGGCGATGATGGGCTCGTACTGCTTGCGGTCGAGCAGGCCGTGGTTGAGACCCCAAGCCATACCGTAGGTGAAAAGGGCCGTGCCCGTCATTTCCTTGCCGCCGAAGTGGCCGGCGTCGTGCAGGCTCACGTTCCAGAAGCCGTCGGGGCGCTGCAGGGGCGGCAGGGCCTGCATCATGTTCAGGTACATCTGCTCGTATTCGGCGCGGTGGGGGGCGTCTTTGGGCATCACGTCCAGCACGCGCACCATGGCGGCCACCACCCAGCCGTTGCCGCGGCTCCAGTAGCAGTCTTCGCCGTTGGGCTCCTTGTACGGGGGCACGAAATCCTTGTCGCGCCACCACAACTTGTCCTGCGGGTTGTAGAGGCCGTTGCCGCCCTCGCGGGTTTTTGAGTAGCTGTAAATGGCGTACATCTTCTCGTAGTACGCATTATCCTTCGTAATCACGCCCAGCTTGGCAAACACCGGCATGGCCATTTGCAGGGCGTCAATCCAGTTCCAGTCGTCCGCTTTCTCGCTGGCCACCATGTTGTCGACGGCCATTTTGATGTCGTGCAGGCGCTCGGGCTTCGGGTCAATCTGGTAGAGCTCCAGGTAGGTCTGGCCGGCGCACTGGTTGTCGGCGTTGCGGTCAGTCACGCCGTTGCGGATGCCCCACTGGTGCTTCTGGCCCCAGTCCACGGCGTAGTCGTAGTAGCGCTTCTGCTTGTCGGTTTGGTAGAGGGCCATTAGGCCTTCGTAGTACACGGCGCGCGTCCAGATGTGGCTGGGGCGGGTTTTGTTGGTCACGATTTCCTTGCCCGTGTCCGGCCACTTCGCCATGAAGTAGTTGTTGGTGAGGGTCATGCTTTTGAGCACAGCCTTTTTCTTGGGCAGCTTCTGCGCGGCGGCGGGCTGCGCGAGTAGCAGGGCGACGGACAGGCAGGCGGCGAGGGTGGTTTTTAAGGGCATTGATTTGAACGTCATATTATTTGGTCCGTCATGCTGAGCGCAGCCGAAGCATCTCTACCGCTTTATTGAGATTCGTATTGAGGTAGAGATGCTTCGGCTGCGCTCAGCATGACGTTCTATTTACTTCAGATTGGCCGCAGCTACGAAGCCTTTTTGTCGACCTCCACGGCGTACACCTGCTCGTGGCCTTCAAAGTTGGCTCGGAAAACAATCCATTTGCCATCGGGCGAGAAGTGGATGTTGGGCTCCAGCTTGTAGCCGTGGGCTTTCATGTTCACCAGCCGCTCGGTGCGGAACTTGTCGCCCTCGGGGCGGAACAGGTTAATCCACATGCCATCGGGGGCTTTGGCTACCTGGCCGGCGTCGCCGCCGTCGCCGGCGAAGAGCTTCTGGTCGGGCGAAACGTTGAAGTGGATGGACCAGTCGTTGCGCTCCATCTGGTAGGCGCGCTCCTGGCCGGTTTTCACGTCGGTGCCGCCCAGGTAGAAGGTCACGCTGCGCGGCTTCTGCATGTCGAACCAGATGGTCTTGCCATCGGAGCTGAAAAACTCGTGGCCCGCGATTTCACCATCCACCGTGCGCTTGTGCACCAGCTTCACGGCCTTGGTTTTGATGTTGATGTGCCAGATGCGGTCGACCTTGTGCCAGGGGCCTTCGTGGCAAAACATCAGTAAATCGGGGTCAGTCGGCGAAAACTGCACGTGGTTCAGCCAGGCATTGTCCGTGAACAGCTTATCAACCTTGCCCTTGCCATCGGTGCTCACGGTGAAGAGCGTGCGCGGCAGCTTGGCGTCGTAGATGCGGTTGAAGTAGTCGCTCTTGGCCGGGTACTGGCGGTAAATCTCCTTTTCCGCATCCGAGCCCAACGCGCCGCCCAACTGGGTTTCGTCGGCGTTCAGCGAAGTAATATCGGCCTTGAAATCAGCCGGAAACACAAACACGCGCCGGGTCTTTTTGCTGTCCACGCTGGTGGCGTACACGGTGTCCTGCACCTGGTAGAACACCTCGCGGCGCTTACGCCCCACAATCTCGCCCTTCACCTGCTTGAAATAGCGCGTCAGCGGCTCTGTCTGGCGGGTTTTCAGGTTGACGAGGCGCAGTTGCTTGCCCCGGTCATCGGTGTGGTAAATCACCATCAAATCCTCGTTGCCCTTGCCTTTCACAAACGGGTTGTTGTGGAAGTAGAAGCTGGCGTTGTCGCCGTCTTGTTGGGTGAGGCGCACCACTTTGTGGCCAGTATCGGCGTCAATCCACTCGGCGGCGGGCATGGGTTTCTGCGAACCCGTGACGAGTTTGGTTTGGGCGTGGCTGCCGAAGCTCAGCAGCAGGCCGCCCGCGAGAGGCAGGTAGCGGTTGGTTTTCATGGGGTGGGATTTGGGAGGATGGAGGACAGCGGTTATTTCAGGTTTTCGTAGTGCGGCGGCAGGGTGCGCAAGGCTTCGGGCACGTTCACGTAGCGGGCCAGGTCGCGCAGGGCGATGACTTTGTAGCGGTGGGCGCGCAGGTAGCCCAGGTACTGCTCAAACAGCGCGGGCGGGGTCGTCACCCAATCGTGGGCCACGTCGGGCACGCCGTGCACGGTCAGAATCACAATGCGGCCGTCGTGCGCCTGCCGGACGGCGTCGAATACTTTGGCCGTATCGGTGCCCGCGATGCTGAAGCTAGGCAGCAGCATGGGGTGGTCGGTGGCAGGGTCGTAGGCCCGGCCGCCGCCGGCGCGGGCAAACAGGTAGCCGCGCTCGGGCAGCAGCGCCGCGGCGGTGGGGTGGGTGTCGTAGCCGGGGTAGGCGAAGGTGGTGGGCCGGGGAATGCCCCAAGTGCGGCAGCGCGCCTCGATGGAATCCAGCTCGGCGCCCAGTTGCGGGCGGCTCAGCTTGTTGACGTGTTGGTGCGTGAGCGTGTGGCTGGCCACCTCAAACCCCAGCCGGTGCAGGCCCTGAATCTGAGCCCAGGTCATGTATTTGGTTTTGTCGGCGAACGGCGGCTCGCGGAATTCGCACACGAAAAACGTGCCGCCGAAACCGTATTTCTTCAGCAGTGGGGCCACGTAGGTGGCGTGGCTCACGGCCGCGTCGTCGAAGGTGAGGACGACGAGCTTGTCCGGTATGGCGCGCCGCAGCACCTGCCCCGCCGCGCGCCCGGCCGCGCCCGGCCCCAGCAGGACCAGCCACAAAACCAGACGAAACTTAACCGAAACTGCCACGGGGCGCGGTGGGAATGGATGAAAGCGCCCGCAAGAACTCGTCGGTGTCAGCCCGAACCTTCCTGTACTCTTCGGTGAGGGCCGCGCAGGCAGTTCCAACCGCTGCATGCCGTGCCAAAAAGCAGGGGGCTTCGCAACCCTTGCGCGGCAGTGGCGACTTTCAATTCAATTGGGCAAAGCGATGAATGGCCATATCAGTCAGGCAACCGCGCTGCCGAGTCTCAGCAAGATTCCAGGGCTTATTCGCCTCCGAACAATTGTCCAAATCCGGACAGCATAAGCGCAGAGAAGCTCAGCAAAACAATTCGCATAAATCATTGAATTACAACAAATAATTCTATTGGTACACTCCTTAGACTACCCTACTTCACACACCTTTTTTTCTGCACAAAAATGGACACATCTTTTTCAGCACTGCCGATATCAAGTCCGCAGAATACTGCGCCCAGCTTTCACCACAGCGGGATACCCGGCTTCAACGCATGCCCCCGCACTTACCGCCGATTATTCGGCTGGCATCACCTCGCCACCTTGTTGCTCCTGATGCTGGCGCACCGTGGGCAGGCGCAACAGCGCGGCATCCTGAGCGGCCAGGTGCAAACGGCAGCAGGCGCGCCCATCGAATTTGCCACCGTGACGCTGCACCGCACCACCGATTCGGTGGTGGTGAAATCGGAGTTCAGCGACGAAAAGGGCGTGTTTCGCTTTGAGCAGGCTGTTGCCGGCAAATACCTGGTTTCGGCGGCGCAGGTGGGATTTGTGCGCGGCTGGGTGCCGGTGACGCTGGCGGCTGGCGAAACGCTGACGCTGCCTCCACTGATGCTGCAAACCAGCACCGCCACGGCCCTGAAAGAAGTAACCGTAGTGGCCAAAAAGCCTACCTACGAGCGTCTGGCCGACCGCACCGTGGTCAACGTGGAGGGCTCGACGCTGGCCGCCGGCAACACGTCGCTGGACGTGCTGGCCCGCTCGCCGGGCGTGACCGTGGACGCCAACGACAACCTGGCCCTGCGCGGCCGCCAGGGCCTGTTGGTGCTCATCGACGGCAAGCGCCAGCCGATGACCGGCACCGAGCTGGCCGACTACCTGCGCGCCCTGCCCGCCGACCAGCTCAAGAGCATTGAGCTCATCACCAACCCGCCGGCCAAATACGACGCCCAGGGCAGCGCCGGCGTCATCGCCATCAACCTCAAAAAAGACCAGCGCCTGGGCACCAACGGCACCGCGAATGCCAGCTTCGGCCAGGGCCGCTACGGCAAGTTTGCCACCGGCCTCAGCCTGAACCACCGCACCAAAAAGGCCAATACCTTCGGCTCCTACAACTACGCCAACCGCGGAAATTATGGCGCACTGACCATCCATCGGGACTTTTTTACGACGGCAGGCGGCAGCCAAAACTTCATCGGCAGCACCGACCAAGAGAATTACGGACACGGCATTACGGAGTCGCACAGCTACAAACTGGGGCTTGATTACAACCTCACCGAGCGCACCGTGGTGGGCGCCACCGTGAACGGCCTGCAGGCCCGCAACACCCAAAACGGCACCAACTACACCGAGCCGCGCGACGCGCAGGGCCAGCTCTTGCGCCCCTACAACTCGACCAACGACCGGGTGGCCACCTTCCCGAATTACGCCGCCAACCTCAACCTGAAACACACCTTCGAGGACAGCCTGGGCAGCCGTGAGCTGACCGCCGATGCCGACTACGCCCACTACAGCAGTAGCCGGCAGCAGTATTTCAATACCTACTTTGACCGGGGCACCGAGCTGTTTGACCGCCTGAACGGCGACGTGACCGGCGACCTCAGCATCCAATCCATCAAGGCCGACTACGCCCGGCCGCTGAGCAAAACCACGCGCATGGAGCTGGGCGGCAAATCCAGTCTGGTGCATTCCGACAACGACGTGCTGTTTCTGGTGCCGTTTCAGAACCCCGCTACCCAGGCCCGCGACCTCAACACCCTGGTGCGCGACCCCAACCGCTCGAACCGTTTCCGCTACGACGAGAACATCAACGCCGCTTATGTCAACTTCACCCGCACCCTACCGAAGTGGACGCTGCAAGCCGGCCTGCGTGGCGAGCAAACCAAGGCCGAAGGACGGCAGGACGTTATTCAGGAAGGCGTGGAGCCGGGCTTCAGCCGCAACTACTGGCAGTTGTTTCCGAGCGCGGCGCTCAAGCACACCTTCAGCGAAAACCAGGAAACCGCCCTGTCGCTCAGCCGCCGCATCGACCGGCCCAGCTACAGCCAGCTCAACCCGTTCCGGGCCTACATCGACGCCACCACCTACGGCGCCGGCAACCCCAACCTGCTGCCCCAAACCAGCTACAACGTGGAGCTGACGCACACTTTTCACAAGAAATACAGCGCCGGCCTGAGCTACAGCCACACCACCAACCCCATTGTGGGCACGGTGCAGCCCGAAAACGCCACCAGCCGCACGGTGGTAAGCACCTCCCAAAACCTCGACCAACTGCACTACGCGGCCCTCACGCTCACGGCGCCCGTCGAAATTGCAAAGTGGTGGAGCGTGTACAACAACGCCGTGGCCTACTACAGCCGCTACGTGGGCACGCTGGCCGGCACCACCCTTGGCGCGCGCAACGCCCGGCCGGCCTTCACGCTGAGCAGCAACAGCACCTTCAGCTTCGGCAAGGGCTGGAGCGCCGAGCTGAACGGCAACTACCAGTCGCGCGAGCTGTCGTCGTTTTTCAATTCGAGCCCGCTGGGCCAGGTGTCGCTGGGCATCCAGAAAAGCCTGTTCGACCGCAAGGCCTACCTCAAGCTCAACGCCACCGACATCTTCTACACCGGCGCCCTGCACGCCGTTTCGACCTACGACAACTACGTGGAGCGCTTCTACCAGCGCGGCGATTTCCGGGTGGTGACGCTGGCCTTTTCCTACCGTTTCGGCAACGACAAGCTGGCGCCCGCGCGCCGGCGCAGCGGCGGGGCCGAGGACGAGAAGCGCCGCGCGGGCTAAGCGGCCGGGCGGGCAACTGCTCGTTTTCGTCGCGAGTAAAGCGCGCCGGGAGCCCAGCCGGTCAGGCCGCCGGGTTGTCCAAGTCGATGCGCGTTTGGGTGCCCTGGCTGGGCGATGAGTGCTGCACCAGGCGCGCGTTGAGCATCTCCACCCGCACGGCAATGCTGCTCAGGCCCACACCGGTGCCAGCGGCCTGGGGGCCGTTGGGCTGGAAGCCGCGCCCGTCGTCCTCCACGGCCAGCGTGAGCACGGCCTCGTGCTGCCACAGCCGCACCCCGAGGCGCGTAGCGCCGTGGGCATGCTTCAGGCTGTTGTAAACCAGCTCCTGGCAAATGCGGTAGAGGGCCAGTTCCTGCGCCAAGGGCAGCGGCAGCGGGTAGTGGGCCTCAAACGCTACTTCCAGCGTTTCGGTCTGGCGGCTCAGGTCGGCCAGGTAGCGCAGGGCGTGCACCAGGCCCACGCGGGCCAGCATGGCCGGGTAGAGGCTGTGCGACACCGTGCGCACTTCCTCCACGGCCGAGCCCAGCACCTCGCGGGCCAGGCCCAGCAGAGCGGGCGCGTCGGGGTCGTGCGGGTCGGGCGTGAGGCGGTCGACGAGCATTTTGGCCATGGCGATGGACGAGGCCACATCGTCGTGCAGGTCGCGGCCGATGCGCTCACGCTCGGCCTCCTGGGCGGCAATGATGGCGGCCAGCAGGGCGTTCTGGTGCGCGGCTTCGGTGCCGCGCTCGTGCAGTTGCTGCCGAAACAACCGCCGCTGGTACGTGACCACAAACCACACAAAGGCCCCGGCCAATAGCAATATCAGTCCAATGCCCCCCAGCAGCAGCGGAATAAAGGTTACTTCTGCGGGCGCATCCATAGGGCTCGGAAGTAGCAGAGGTACAGCACGGTGATGAGCAGCGCATGCAAGGCCCACACCCACTGGTTCAATGCCAGGGAGTAGTGTTCCAGCATATAGTTGCCAAACAGGGCTATCAGTAGCTTGCCCAAGGAAAATTGCAGCAGGCCCGTCGACACCCAGAACATGGGGTCCCGGTCCAGACGCGGCACCTGCAGCTCGTTCAGCAGCTTGCGAAAATACAGCCCCGCCAACAGAAGTAGCAACAGGCTTTCGAGCACGAGCACTCCGGTGCTGAACCGGGCCCGCGGCACCACGAGGCTGCTCAGGCCGGCATACAGCACAAAAGCGCCCACCCACCACGGCCGCCACCGCGCAAAGCGGGCCGAGCCCAACGCCCAGGCATACACCAGCGACAATAGCCACAGCTCCCCGGCCGAGTCGAACGGAATAAGCCACAGGTTGGAAACGTGGCCGTGCATGAAAATGGATGCCGTTTCCATCAGCAAGCCAAACCAGGCCAGTCCCACCAGATAGCGCAGCCCTCGAGGCAGCTCCGCAAAGCGCAGCAGGCCCAGCAAACCAGTCAGCAGCAGCACTACCCGCGAGAGGTCGCCCATCGAAACCAACCAGGAACTGGCAGTAAATGTCATAGGATGGTGCACGGGCGAGGTAGTGGATAGCACAACAACCGGGAGGCCCCATCCGGTTTGACCGCGCCAACATCAAAACTAATCCTCCCCGCCTCACCTTGGCGCTTTCCAACTATTATTCCGATAATTCCAAGACGTATCAACTTCTTCTATTTATCATAAAATCAAATAGATAACGCCATAAATGTTAAGCAGCAGGCTTGCTGATTGCAGCGCTTACATTAATCAAATCAATTATTCTTATCATCAACCAGCCGACAGCGCATCGATGATTGCGCAAAATCTTTCGGATAGCCTGCGTGTTACGGTCACCGACCGATGCTGGCGGCCTTTTGCCGGCTTCCCATCCCCCTTTCACTCTTGCGTCTATTGCCGGTTGTATGAAACGCTTCGCCTTTCTGCTGCTATCAGCCACGGTCGCCTTGCTCGTTCTGCGTGCCCCGCTCCGCGCTCAAATACCCAAGCCCTTGAGCCTGGAAAAGACCCTGCGCGAAAACCAGTGGAAAAAGCGCGTGCTGTTGATTGCCGCTCCCAACGCTGCGCACGCCGATTTCCAGTACCAAAAGGCGCTTTTAGCAACTGAGGAAGCGGGACTGGCGGCGCGCGACTTTCTGGTGCTGCCGGTGCTCTACGACCAGCTTTCGGCGGCTGACAAACAGTTTCTCCGGCGGGAAATCGGGCTCACCCCGCCTGCTTTCGCCGCCGTGCTCATCGGCAAGGACGGCGGGGTGAAGGAGAAAAGCAGCCGGCCAATAAAGCCCGCCGCCTTGTTCGGCATTGTGGACAGGATGCCCATGCGCCGCGAGGAAATGCGGCGAGCGAAGTAACCGTAGAAATAGCTGTCATTGCTTCGCTGCGCTCGCAATGACAGCTATTTCTACGCGACAGTCGCCTACCCCAACGACTTCGTGAAGCCCACCTTAATCTTGAGCTGAAAATCGGCGATGACCTTGAAGATTTCCTTCAGGGTCACCTGCTCCACTTTGGTCAGGCTTTTGGGGTCGAGGTAATTATCGGGCGCCACGTTGTCGCTGATGATTTGGGCAGCCTGCTTTTTCAGGCGCACGCCCATCAGGTAATAATAGGACTGCAGCAGTTCCTGGGCTTCTCGCTCGGTGAAGACGCCGGCGGCGCGCAGGGCCTCCAGCCGCTCACCGGTGTTGGTGGCGAAAATGCGGTGCTTGAGGGCGTACATGCGCACCAGGTCCACGATGGGCGACATGGTGCGCTTGAGGTTGAATACCTGCTGGTCGCCGTGGGCGAAGGTGCGGATGTTGCGGAAAAACGTGAGCGGCGGCTCGTATTGCAGCGCGTTCACGGCCATGTAGTGGAAAAACCGCTCGCGCGGCTTCTGCAGCTCGGCATCGAGGAAGGTGTGCAGCTCGTCCATGATTTCGGCGTCGCCATAAATGTAGCGGCAGTCGAAGGAGGCGGCGAACTGCATGCCGGCTTCGGGGTTGGCTTCGGTCATCCACTCCACGTAGTTGCGCTTCCAGTGCGAGAGCGAGTGCGTCCACTTCGGATTTTTGGCCATGAAGCCGCCCTCGCAGTAGCTGAAGCCAATTTCGTTGAGCTGGTCGCTCACCATTTCGGCAAATTTCAGGAAGTAGGCCCGCACCAGTTCACGTTGCTCGTTCGCCTTGTCTTCGTAAATAATGGCGTTGTCCTGGTCCGTGAGCAGGGTTTGCTCCTTGCGGCCCTCACTGCCCAGCACCATGTACACGAACCGGGCGGGCGGCGGCCCCAGCTCGGCAATGGCGCCCTCAATGAGCTTGAGGGCAATGGTATCGGACACGGTGGTGATAACCTGGTTCACGATTTCGGGCTTCACGCCGCGGTTCAGGAGCTGGTACACCATTTCCGGGACTTGCTCCCAGCGGCGCTTCAGCTCGGGCACGGCCTGGGCCTGCTTCACGCTCTGAATGAAGATGAACGGCGACTGGGCCTGGTCGTCGGTCAGCAGCTTGTTGCGGCTCAGGAAGCCCACGTATTCGCCGTCGGTTTCGACCAACAAATAGCGCGTCTTGGTCCGGAACATCAGCAGAATGGCCTCGTGTACAAACGCCCGCGAGCTGATGCTGACCACCGGCGCGTCCAGAATGGTTTCGACGGGCAAATGAGCATCGGCCAGGCCGGCCACCACCTTGTCGCGCAACGTGATGTCCGTCACGTAGCCGATGATTTGGCCGTCCACGTCGGCATCGGTGATGAAGTAGCAGCTGGTGCGGGCCTCGGCCATGCGGCGCGCCACTTCGTGAATGGGCGTGTAGGCGGCGCACAGCACCATGGGGCGCAATTCCAGCGTCTCGATGCGGCGCGAAAACAGCTGGTCCGACGCCAGGTAGCTCTGGCCGGCGCTGGTGAGAGGCCGCACAAAGTGGGCGTACTCCTCGTTGAGCATGCGCTGGCCGTAGCGCGCAGTGAAGAAGTGAAAGAAGCCTTCGTAGCCCTGACACAAGGCCAGAAACTCGCGCCGGTGCAGGAAGTACACGCGGGTATTTTTCTTGGCCACCACCGTGCGGAGCGACTTTTTCCGGTTCAGCAGCAGCGACACGCCGCCGTAGCAGTCGCCCGGCCGGCTGTATTCAACCACGCGCCGGTTCTGCTGGCTGTCGTAGAAAAACGTTTCGTATTCGCCCTCCACCAGAATGTCGAGCCCGCGCAGCTTCGTCTCGTCCTGAAAGTAAATGACGCCCTCGCGGGGGTGCTGCACCTCCTGCAGGCTCGCCGCCACTTCGGCCAGCACGTCCTCGGGCAGCAAGTCGAAGGGCTTGACGGTGCGGAGGAAATCGAGTTTATCGGGCATATCAGGGGTAGCGTTAGAATTTATAGAACGTCATGCAGAGCGCAGCGAAGCATCTGTACCGCTTCGTTGAATAATACTGATTACTAGCGCGGTAAAGATGCTGCGCTGCGCTCTGCATGACGTTTTCTCTTAAGTTTAGTACAGTTCCTACCATCCTACGAAATCAACCAGAAGGCCAGCACCAGCAGCGCCAGCGTCGCCAGTAGCAGCCACGGCGCCACGCCAATGCGCAGCCGCTTGCGCCGCAAGGGCTGCACCGGGCGCTCCGGCGGCACGGTCACGGGCGTTTGCTTGGCAATGGTTTCGTCGGTGATGAGGCCCTGGCGGCGCATTTCGAAGTAGCAGCGGGCGGTGGCGCGCACGTCCACCAGGGCGTCGTGGGCGTGGAGCAGCGGCTCGTGAAACAGGCGCTCGTACAGCTCACCCAGGCGCAGGAAACCCTGCGTGGGGTGGCGCACCAGCGGCCCGGTGGCCCGCATGGTGCAGAAGGTGGGCAGGTCGGCCAGCACGTTTTTCAGGCCGGCGCGGTGGAAGCCCACCCCCACCATGTGGAAATCGAGCTGCATGAAATGGGCCACCACCAGCGGCCGGTAGTGCTGCAGGTCGCGGTGCAGGCGCTGCATCACGGCGTGGCGGGGCCGGCCGTTGGCGCGCAGGAAGTCCACCGTCAGGCCGTGCACGCGGCCCGACTCGGGGCTCATGTCGTAGTCGCTGGGCTGGATGTAGTGGTTTTCGGCCTTGATTTCGCGGCCGTCGGGCGTGCAGATTATCCAGGCCAGCTGCACGATGTGCGGCCAGCTTTTGCGGCTGGCGTAGGGCTTCGTCCAGTCGCGCGGGATGCCCGAGGTTTCGGTATCGACGAACAGCAGGTAGTCCGAGAGGTGAGCCGTGCGAGGTGAGATGGGAGAATGCATGGCGTCTTCTACCTCTCTATTCCCATGTCGCATGTCTCCCTACTCATGTCCCGTGTCTCAGTTCTGCGCCGACGACGCCCGGGTGAGCAATTCCGGCCGGAGCACGATTTTGCGGGGTGTGCGCGTCTGGGTGTCATTCTGAATCATTTCCAGCAGCAGGCGGATGGCCGCGCCGCCCATTTCCTCGCAGCGCTGGTCGATGGTGGTGAGCTTGGGCTCGGTGAGCGAGGAGAAAGTTTCGTTGCCGAAGCCGACCAAGGCCACGTCTTGCGGCACGCGTAGGCCCTTTTCCTTAAGGGCATCGAGCGCCCCCACGGCCGTGAAGTCGCCCGACGAGAAGACGGCATCGGGCGGCTGCGGCAGCGCCAGCAGCTGGCGGATGCCGGCCGCGCCGTCTTCCAACGACATGTCGTGGCAGAGCACTACCAACTCTTCTTCCAGCGGTATGCCGGCTTCCTCCAGGGCCTGGCGGTAGCCGGCGTAGCGGTCCTTGAAGATGTTGAGGTGCTGCGGGCCGCCGAAGTGGGCAATGCGGCGGCGGCCCTGGGCCAGCAGGTGGCGGGTGGCCTCATAGCCGCCGCGCTGGTCGTCCACCACCACGGCGCTCACCTCGCTGCCATCCAGAATACGGTCGAAAAAAACCAGCGGCAGGTTGCGTTGCCTGGCCTTCTCGAAGTGCTGAAAATCGTGGGTATTGCGCGCCAACGACACCAGAATGCCATCGACTTGTGCGTTCATCAGCGTTTCCACGTTTTTGGCTTCGTGGGCGTGGTCTTCGTTGCTCTGGCAGAGCATCACGTTGAAGCCGGCCTGGTTGGCCACGGCTTCCGCGCCCTTCATTACGAGGGCAAAAAAGTGGCCGTCGATGTTTGGCAGAATGACCCCCAGCGTGTTGCTGCGGCCTTTGCGCAGGGCAGCGGCCAGGTGGTTGGGCTGGTAGTCGAGCTGCTCGGCCAGCTGCCACACCCGCTGCCGGGTGGCCTCGCTGATGCGCGAATGCCCGCTCAACGCCCGCGACACGGTCGAAACGGCGAGTTTCAGCTCCTTGGCAATGTCTGAAATGGAGGCGCGTTTGGGCGTCAAGGGGATGGGAAAATGGATGAAAAGGAAGGCCGGGAAGGAAAACGCAAAAGTAGTTCTTTCCTCCGGCCTATCCGCACGCAATAATCATTAATTCTGTTGCTTACTCCTGCCACACGGCCACGCCGCCCGGTTCCAGCTCGCGGGTGCCCACCAGCAGCTTGGCGCCAGCGGGCGCCGGCACGGTTTGCCGGCTGGAAGTGAAGTTAGTAGCCACCCAAAACCCGTCGCGCCAGTTCACCATGAATTGGTCGGGCAAGTTCTCTACGGCTACGTTGGCGGCGGCGTACACCTGCCGCAGCACGTCGCGCTCCAGGTCGCCGCTCAGCGACTCGGCGCCCACATAGGTCACCGTGCCCTTGCCCAGCTTGCGCGTGACCACGGCCGCCGCGCCGGCGTAGAACTGGTCGGCGTAGGTGGCCAGGGTGCTGGTGCCGGCATTGGGCACCAGTTGCTCGCCCCAGCTGCCCCAGTCGTATTTCTTGCCAGCGGCGGCCACCTGCCCCTTCACCTGGCCGGGCAGCATGTCGAAGGGCCGGTCGCCGAATTTCGCGCCGATGAGGTCGAGGATGGGCATGGCCCAGGGGCCTTCCCAGAGCATGCCGCGCCGGTCTTTCTGGCCGGTGCGGGCGCTGAGAATGAGGTGGCCGCCGTTCTGCACGTAGGAGGTCCAGCGGTCTACCAACGTCTTGTCGAGCAATTGGTAAGCTGGCGCTACCAAGAAAGGGTACTTGCTGAAATCCTGGTCTTCGGTGATGACGTCGACCGGGCAGTTCAGGGTTTTCAGGCCGCGGTAGTAGCGCAGCAGGTGGCCCATGCTGTTCCAGCGGGTGGTGGAGGTCTGGTTATCGAGGTCGAAGCGGTTGTCGACGTTGTAGAGCAGGGCGGTGCGGCGGGCAGCGTGGCGAGCGGGCATCTGGGCGTTGGGCTTCCGCAGCTGGCGCAGCTGGTTCACCTCGCGCATGGCCTGGGCGTATTCGAGGCCGCCGGGCAGGGGCGTCACCCCATCGGGCCCCACGAAGCCGTAGTGGTACAGCTCGCTGCCCGCGCGCGGCTGCCGGTAGCGGTACGAGCAAATCAGGTTCGCGCCCGAGCCGAAAGCGTGCATCAGCCACATGTGCACGGCACCGGGCTGCGGCTGCGGGTTCACGTCGCCCCAGTTCACCTGGCCGGGCTGCAGCTCCATCACGCCGGAGTAGCCGTTCAGGCTGCGCGTGAAATCGTGCATGAAGCCCAGCATGGCCCCGTTGCCCAGCCGGAAACCCAGCGGCCCATTCTCCGGAAATACCTCTCCGTGTACGGGGTACACCGTCCAGGTAGTGATGTCCACATCCTTGCGGGTGAGGGCGGGGTTGATGTCGCGGTGGGTGGCCATGTGGTTGGTAGTCACCCACTGGCGTCGGCTGTGTTGGCGCAGCGTGGCCGCCTGCTCGCGGATGTAGTCGGCGGCCTCGTCGGCAAACCAGCGCTCGAAATCCAGCAGCGCATGGGGGTTGGGCGTGGCCACCAGCTCGTCCTGATTGGGGATGCGGACCTGCTCGAAATTCTGGTAGAGCTGCGACCAGAACACGTTGCCCCAGTCGCGGTTCAGGTTGTCGATGGTGCCGTACTTCTGCTTTAGCCAGGCCTGAAATTTGGCTTTGCTGAAGTCGTCGTAGGAAAACTGCCGGCCGTAGTGGCTCAGCTCGTTGTCAATCTGCCAGCCCACCACGGCCGGGTTCTGCCCGAAACGCTGGGCCAGCTGGGTGTTGATTTTGGCCACGTACTGCCGGAACAGCGGCGAGCTCCAGTTGCCTTGCTCGCGAGTGCCGTGGGCCTGGCGGCGGCCCTGGGCGCTCACCATCATGGTTTCGGGGTGGTTTTCGGCCAGCCACACGGGCGGCGCGGCGCTGGGCGTGCACAGCACCACTTTCAGGCCCGCCTGGCTGGCAAGGGTCACGGCGCGCTCCAACCAGTCTAGGCTGTATTTTCCTTCCTGCGGCTCATACAGGCCCCAGGCAAACTCGCCCATGTGCACAAATTCCAGACCCAACTTGCGCATGTTGGCGAAGTCGCGCGCCCACTGGCTTTCCGGCCACGCCTCGGGGTAGTAATACACGCCGATGGTCATCATGTCGGCCGCCGGGAAGTAGTCCGTTGCCGCTTTTGTAGCTGTGGCAGCTTTCGTGGCTTTAGGGGCTTTTTGAGCTGAAGCGGCGGGGGCATTCAGCAGGACGAGGCCGGTTAGTAGGCTGCCGAGCAGGCGGTATTTGTGGGGCATGGGTGGCTTACAGACTTATTGTTAAAATGCAGAACGTCATGCTGAGCGCAGCCGAAGCATCTCGCGTGTGGTAGTAATTCTTTTCTTGCGATTGGATTACTTCAGCACGCGAGATGCTTCGGCTGCGCTCAGCATGACGTTCTGAAAAATGATGTTTCCGAAGATAACCGCCTACTCCGCCGGCACGCCCTTATAATGTACTTCCGACTGCTCGCGCAGGCGCCCGGCGCTGAATTCCGGCGTCACGTCGCGCTGCGGGTCGCCCAGCATTTCATAGCCCACCATGAACTTGCGCACCGTGGCCGAGCGCAGCAGCGGCGGGTAGAAATGCATGTGCAGGTGCCACTCGGGGTGCTCTTGGCCATCGGTCGGGCGCTGGTGCAGGCCGGCCGAGTACGGGAAGCTGATGTTGAACAGGTTGTCGTAGCGGATGGTGAGGCGGCGTACGGCGTCGGCCAGCGCGGTGCGCTCATCGTCCGTGAGCTGGGTGATGTCCTGCACGGCGCGGCGCGAGATAATGATGGTTTCGAAAGGCCATACTGCCCAAAAGGGCACCAGCACCACGAAATGTTCGTTTTCGAGCACCACCCGTTCCTTTTTCTCTAGCTCAATTTTCAGGTAGTCGGCCAGCAGCGTGCGGCCGTGCTCCTGGAAGTAGGCCAGCTGCTGCGTGGTTTCCTTGGCCGGCTCGCCGGGCACGGTGCGCTGGGCCCAAATCTGGCCGTGCGGGTGCGGGTTCGAGCAGCCCATCATCGGGCCCTTGTTCTCGAAAATCTGCACGTAGTTGATGTCCGGCCGCGCGCCGAGCATGGCGAATTCCTCCACCCACAAATCGACCACCTTGCGGATGGCGGGCACCGTCATTTGCGGCAAGGTGAGGTCGTGGCGCGGCGAGAAGCAGATGACGCGGCACACGCCCGACTCGGCCTCGGCGCGCAGCAGGCCGCCTTCGTTCAGGCCGCCGGTAGGCACGTCGGGCGTGAGGGCGCCGAAGTCGTTGTTGAAGACGTAGGT
This sequence comes from Hymenobacter convexus, assembly GCF_030580955.1. GTDB lineage: Bacteria > Bacteroidota > Bacteroidia > Cytophagales > Hymenobacteraceae > Hymenobacter. The sequence continues at coordinate 620,068 of NZ_JAUQON010000003.1, forward strand.
CGACTCGTACTTGGGGTTCTGCTCGCCGCCCACGCGGCTGTTGCCGGGGCAGAGGTAGCAGGTGGGGTCGTAGGCGGGGCGGTGCTCCTGCTCGGGCTCTTCCTGTTGGCCCTGCCAGGGGCGCTTGGAACGGTGCGGCGAGACAAGGACCCATTCGCCGGCTAGGGCGTTGAAGCGGCGGTGCGGGTGTTCGGTGGAATCGAAGGAAGCGGACATGGAAGAATGGTTTAGTTAGAACGTCATGCAGAGCGCAGCGAAGCATCTCGCGTGCTGCCACTAACTCCTGACGTCCAAAATATTGATTTGCTATTGCACGCAAGATGCTTCGCTGCGCTCTGCATGACGCTATTACGCCACCGTCCCTACTCCGGCCACAATCGTGGTCTGGTACGTCTCCAGCTTCAGCCCAAATTTCTCCTCGTACACCTTGCTCACGCTGGCGATGAATTCGTCCACCTTATCCGGGGCCACCAGGTTGATGGTGCAGCCGCCGAAACCGCCGCCCATCATGCGGGCGCCGAATACGCCGGGGGCTTTCTGGGCGGCTTCGACCAACACGTCGAGCTCGGCGCAGCTCACTTCGTAGTCGTCGCGCAAGCCGGCGTGGCTGCCGTACATCTCTTTGCCGAAGCCGGCCAAATCGCCCGCGATAAGGCACTGGCAGGCGGCTTCCACGCGGGCGTTTTCCTGCACCACGTAGGCGCAGCGGCGATATACGGTACCGCCGATTTCGCCTTTCACGGCTTCGAGCTGTTCCAGGGTGGCGTCGCGCAGGCTGCCGATGCCTTCGTAGTGCTGCTGGAGTACCGATACGCCGCGCTCGCACTCCTGGCGGCGGGTGTTGTATTCAGAACTGGCCAGGCTGTGCTTCACGCCCGAGTTGCAGAGCACGATGCGGGCCGCCTGGGTGTCGAAGGGGAAATACTCGTAGTCGAGCGAGCGGCAGTCGAGGCGCACCACGTGGCCGTCGCGCCCGAAGAGGCTGGCAAACTGGTCCATGATGCCGCACTGCACGCCGGCATAGGTGTGCTCGGCAAACTGGGCAATGCGAGCCAACTCCATCTTCTCAAAACCGGCCTTCAGCAACTCATTGAGCGCGAAGGCCAGGCCGCACTCAATGGCGGCCGACGACGACATGCCCGCACCCAGCGGCACGGTGCCGGCAAACACGCAGTCGAATCCCGGCACATCAATGCCGCGCAGCTGGAACTGGGCCGCCACGCCCAGCAGGTAATTGGCCCAGTGCGTGGCGCTGGGCGCGATTTCGGCGGCGTTGGCCAGCTCCAGGGTTTCGTTCAGGTCGTGGGCCACCAGCCGGATTTGCGTGCCCTTGTTCAGACCCACGGCAAACACCGCCTCTTTGTCAACGGCCGCGGGTAGCACAAAACCGCCGTTGTAGTCGGTGTGCTCGCCGATGAGGTTCACGCGGCCGGGGGCCCGCACCAGCAGCGGCGCGTAGCCGAAACGTTGTTGAAAATCGGCCCCGAGGGCTTGGGCGAGGGTTGCGGACATGGAGAGGTGGGGAGAAAGAATAAAGGAAGAAAACTCGGGCCAACGCAATGGGTTGCGGGCAGCTAAGCTCGGCCACAGGCCAGCCAGGTTGCGTTGGAGGCCGAAAAGTACTGTCTAACTTTTAAAGGCAGGCAATCGATTGTCTGGGCTGCGGGGGCTGAATGGCGTAATTTTGGGGTGTTTCTTCGGCTTTCTCCCTATCCCGCCCACCTATGTGCAAGCGCCCCACGCTTCTGTTGCTGCTAAGCTGCTGCTTTCACCTTTTTGCCTGCGCAGAGGCGCTGGCTCAGAAGCCCGCGAAAGCGCCCGGCGGCGACGTATACGTCGATAAAAAAGGCGTGCTGCGCTGGCAGAAAGGTGGCCAGGAAGTAGCCCTGTTCGGGGTGAACTACACCGCGCCCTTTGCCTACTCCTACCGCGCTCTGCAGAAGCTGGGCGTGAACCACGAAGAGGCCATTCGGCAGGACGTGTACCACCTGGCCCGGCTGGGGGTCGATGCCTTTCGGGTGCATGTGTGGGACGTGGAAATTACCGACACGGTGGGCAATTTGCAGGAGAACGAGCACCTGCGGCTGCTCGATTTTCTGGTGAACGAGCTCAAGCAGCGGGGCATCAAAATCATTCTCACGCCCATCGCCTACTGGAACAACGGCTACCCGGAAAAGGACACCGGCACGGGCTTTTCCAGCATCTTTTCGAAGGGCGAGGCCTACACCAACCCGCGCGCCATTGCGGCCCAGGAGCGCTACCTCACGCAGTTCCTCAACCACCGCAATGCCTACACCAAGGCCCTCAACCGCGAAGACCCCGACATTCTGGCCTTCGAGGTGTGCAACGAGCCGCGCTACCACAAGCCCGAGAGCGAAGTGACCAGCTTTGCCAACCGCATGGCCGCCGCCATCTGGGCCACGGGCTGCCGCAAGCCGGTGTTCTACAACGTGTCGGAAAACCCCGACGTGTACGAGGCCATCCTTAATGCCAAGGTCGACGGCCTCACTTTCCAGTGGTACCCGCAGGGGCTGGTGGCCAACCACGCGCTGCGCGGCAACTTTCTGCCTTACGTCGACCAATACCCTATCCCCTACCGTACCGACTCGCGCTTCACGAGCAAGGCCAAAATGGTGTACGAGTTCGAGTCGGCCGACATTATTCAGCCCATCATGTACCCGTTCATGGCCCGCAGCTTCCGCGAAGCCGGTTTTCAGTGGGCCACTCAGTTTGCCTACGACCCGCTGGCCATTGCCTACGCCAACACCGAGTACCAGACGCACTACCTCAACCTGGCCTACACGCCGGCCAAAGCCATCAGCCTGCTCATTGCCGGCAAGGTTTTCCGCAGCGTGAAGCGCGGCCAGCAGTTCCCGCGCTACCCCCAGGATTCCGTGTTCAGCGATTTCCGCGTGAGCTACCGCCAGCAGCTGAGCGAGATGAACACGCCCGAGGAATTTTACTACACCGCCAATACCGCCTCGGCCCCCAAACAGCCGGCCAAACTGCAGCACTTGGCCGGCGTGGGCTCCTCCAAAGTGGTGAGCTACGGTGGCACCGGGGCCTACTTCCTCGACAAGCTGGCGCCCGGCGTGTGGCGCCTTGAGGTGATGCCCGACGCCGTGCCCATCCGCGACCCGTTCGAAAAAGCTTCGCTCAGCAAGCCCGTGACGCAGATTTTCTGGAATACGCAGCCGCTGACGCTTTCGCTGCCCGACTTGGGCCTTGGTTTCACGCTGAAGGCGCTGGACGAAAGCAACTCCTACGAATCGCACGCTACCGATGGGCGCGCTACTGTACGGCCCGGTGTGTATCTGGTGGCCGCAGCCGGCAAGTCGACGGCCGCTTTCACGCCCCGCACGGCTTTCAACCACGGGGAGCTGCGCGAATTTGCTGCGCCCAAAGGCTTTGTTTTTCTGGAAGGCGCCCAGCAGCAGGTGCGCCACACGCCGCCGGTGCAGGCCACGGCCGGGCAGCCCTTGCGCCTGAGCGCCACCCTTAGCGGCGTTGCTCCGGGCGACAGCGTGTTTCTGGTGGCCCAGCACTACTACGGCCGCACCCGCACATTGCCCACCACCAGCCCGGCCTACGCCACCTACGAAGCCACCGTGCCCGCCGACCTACTTTATCCCGGCCAGCTCCGCTACTGGCTGGTGCTGAAACACAGCGCGCAGGTGCTCACCTTTCCCGGCGGTTTCAGCGGCCAGCCGCGCGACTGGGATTATACCCACCAGGAGCATTTTGAGGTGCCCATTGTGGCGGCCGGCACGCCGCTGCCGCTGTTCCGAGCCAGCCGCGACCAAGAGCATATCGAGGCGCGTAGCGTTATTAACAACTCCTGGACGGACTACGTGACCACGCCCGCCGGCACCCTGGCCCTGCGGCTGGTACAGGGGCCGCCGCGCCCCGGCCAGACGGCCCAAACCGGCCCGGCCGCTAGCCTACGGGCATATTTTGGCGACCGGCTGGCGGGCCGTGCGGCCGATGTGGCTGGTTTTAAGGAAGTGGTGGTGCGGGCCCGCAGCAGCCAGCCCGGTGCCCAGGCAAAGGTGACTTTGACTACCCGCGATGCGGTGACGTACTCGGCCCAACTGCCGCTGGGCGCGGAGCTGCAGGATGTGCGCCTGCCGCTCAGCGCATTCCAGCCCGATGCGCTGCTGCTAATGCCCCGCCCCTACCCGGGCTTCAACGCCCTGCAATACCAGCCAGCCAACGCGCCCGCATTCAAGCTGGCTGAAGCCGAAGTGTTGCAAGTAATTTGGGAAGCTGCCGCGGCTACGGACAAGCCGTTGAGCGTCGACATCGAATCGGTGTCGCTACAGTAGTTTTTTTACTGGAAACTGCATAACTTTTTGACTCAGCATCGTATTGATGCACTGAGGCACCTCATAGCGGGCTGGTTTTTAAGAAATCGATTGTGTTGGGTTGTTCAATCGTTTGCATACAAATCCAAGCAGTCCCAAACTCTTACCCGAAATTTTAGTTAATGACTTGTCAGTCATTAACATTTCAATTGACATGAGAAAAACGATACTCTTCCTCACCCTGAGTTTACTGCTTGGCTTGGCGAACCGCGCGAGTGCCCAAACCACTCCCGCCTTTGCCAAAGGCGCCGACATCAGCTGGGTGACGCAGATGGAGCAGGCCAATTACCGCTTCTACAACGAAGCCGGGGTGCAGCAGGACCTGTTCCGGCTGCTGCGCGACCATGACATGAACGCCATTCGCCTGCGCGTATGGGTGAACCCTGCGGGCGGCTGGAACGGCAAAAACGACGTGATAGCCAAGGCCATCCGGGCCCGTAACCTGGGCTACCGCCTCCTGATTGACTTTCATTACAGCGACACCTGGGCCGACCCGGCGCACCAGGCCAAGCCCGCCGCCTGGGCCAACTACACCTTTCCGCAGCTGCTCACGGCGGTGTACGACCACACCTACGATGTGCTGGACTCGCTGAAAGACAACAACATCGTGCCGGAGTGGGTGCAGGTAGGCAACGAAACCAACGACGGCATGCTCTGGCCCGACGGCCGCCGCTCCGTCAACCCCCAGAATTTTGCCGCCATCATTGACCGGGGCTACGCGGCCGTGAAGGCCGTGAACCCGACTTCCAAGGTTATCGTGCACATCGCCAACGGCTACAACAACAGCTACTTCCGCAACGTGTTCGACCAACTGGCCGTGAACGGCGCGCGCTACGACGTCATCGGCATGTCGCACTACCCTACGGAGGTGAACTGGCCCACGCTCAACGCCCAGATTCAGGCCAACATGAACGACATGGTGGTGCGCTACCCCGGCAAGGAAGTGATGGTGGTGGAAACCGGCATGCCCGCCACCGCCGCCATTCCCAGCCAGCAAATGCTGCTCGACCTGCTGGCCAAAACGCGGGCCGTATCCGGTAGCAAAGGCCTGGGTGTGATGTACTGGGAGCCGCAGGCCTACAACTGGATGGGCTACGGCCTGGGCTTGTGGAATAACAATGGCCAGCCCACCGTGGCGCTCAGCTCGTTTTTAAACACCCCGCCCGCCCCGGGCCTGGTTTACAACCCCGGCTTCGAATACACCGCCGCCACCCAGACGCCGCTGGGCTGGACCACCGTGTCGAGTGCCGATGCCGACGCCGACCTCACCCAGAACTACGGCCGCGCCAGCCTCTACCAGCTAGGCCACCAGAAAGCCACCGCCTACCAGGTGCGCACCTACCAGCTGCTCAGCAACGTGCCCAACGGCACCTACACGCTGCGCGCCTGGGCCCAGAGCACCGGCGGCCAAACCACCTGCCAGCTCTACGCCAACGGCTTTGGGGGCACCGAGCTGGCCACCACGCTGCCCACTGCCAGCAACTGGGTGCAGGTGCAGGTGCCGGGCATTGTGGTGACGAACGGGCAGTGCGAAATCGGCCTGCGCTCCAATGCGGGTGCTAACCAGTCGGCCAGTCTCGATGATGTAGAATTTGTGGCTACCACCACCACGGCCACGGCGGCGGCCACCTCCCAGTTGGCCGCGCAGGTATTCCCCAACCCCACGGCCGGCCTGCGCACGCTGGCCTTCAGCCTGCCCCGCGCCGAAACGGTGCAGGTGGCGCTCTACAGCCTTACCGGGCAGCTGGTGCGGGTGGTAGCCGGGCCGCAGCGCCTGGCCCAGGGGCCGCAACTGGTGCGCTGGGAAGCCCCAGGGCTGGCATCGGGCACTTACTTCTTAAAAATCACCCACGGCGACCTGACCGAGGTCGTGAAGGTGGTTCAACTCTAGTCAGCTCATTCTCAAACCATTTTTTCACTTATTCAAAATTCCCATGAAACGTTTCTTTACCCTTGCTGCGATGGGCGCCCTCACGGCGGCTTCGCTCACGGCCTCGGCCCAGTTCACGCTTGACGGGCAGGCCACTACGGCCGAAATTGGCACCGGCGCTGGCAAATACCAACTGGCGGCATCCTACACCGGCAACCACCTCGACACCGACCGCGGCCTGAAAGCCCTGTATGTAGGCTACACGGCCACCACGCTGAATATTCTGGTGGCGGGTTCGGCCGAAGCGGCTACCTCGGGCAACTACCGGGCCCTCATGGTCTACATCAATACACCGAACCGCTCGGGGGCGCCGGCAGGCGTGCAGCTCGGCGGCGCCGACAACCAATCGCCTCTGAAGCACCGCCCTACCCTGGACATGCAGACGGACTATGGCTTTCGCGTTTCGGTTGGCCCCGGCGCTACCGACGTATATTTCAGCAACGTTTCGTACGTGACGGGCACCGGCGCGCCTACCGCTGGTACGGATACCTACGTGGGCTCGGGCAATAAAAACGGCACGGCGGTTACCTCCACGGCGACCGTTTTGCCGGGCACTCGGTTCGCGTACCTGAACACGGCCAACCTCAGCGCCAATACCGGCAACGCAGGGCTGGAAATTGAGATTCCGCTCTCGGCCATTGGCGGCACACTGCTCACGGCGGGCAGCAACCTCGATTTGTTTGCCGCCTACACCGACGGCGACGGCGGCTTTTTCACGGACGTGATTCCGCAAATTGCCAACCGCACCACCACGCTGGGCATCGACCCCAATTTCACCACCATTGCCGGCAACCAGTACCTGACCTTTGTGCTGGGCTCGGGCACGCTGGCCACCCGTTCGGCCGTGGCCAAAGGCCTCGATTTCCAGGTATACCCCAACCCCGCCACGGCTACCTCCACAGTGGTCTACACCGTGCCCGCCGGACGTCAGCCGGTATCGCTGGCCGTGTACAACGCTCTGGGCCAGCGCGTGCGCTCCCTGGCCGGCGCCGAGCAGAGCGGCCCGCAGCAATTTGCCCTGGGCAGCCTGCCCGCCGGCGCCTACCTCGTGAAGTTGCAAGTAGGCGAGCAACTCACCAGCCAGAAAGTAGTGGTGCAATAAGGCTGATTGCAACGCGTAAAAAAGGCGGCCCCGGTAGCGGGGCCGCCTTTTTTGTGTAGATAGGAACGTCATGCTGAGCGTAGCCGAAGCATCTCTACCGTGGAAGTAAATTCAATCGAATGAATTGCGTTGCGCGGTAGAGATGCTTCGGCTACGCTCAGCATGACGTTCTTTCTAGCATCAGCCAATAGTTTTACGAAGCCAGCGCCTGAATCTCAAACCCAGCTTCTTCCACCGCTTTCACGATTTCGGCCGGGGCAACCTGGGTGTTTTTTACGGTCAGGATTTTGTCGGGGTTGGCGGTGTCGACTTCCCAGTTGTTGGCGCCCACCTGCTGGTTGAGCGAGGGCGTGACGGCTTTGATGCAGCCGCCGCAGTTGATAGTGGTTTTGAAGCGAAGCGTGGACATGGCGAAGTGAAATTAGAAGCAGCCCGCACCTGTGCGGCCGCTCCGGTATAACCAAAGGCAGGGCAACAAAATTACCGGCCGATGAGTCCCGGAACTTATAAAATTGCCGCTAAAACCTGCAAAATCCCGCTTTGGCTTCAGGTGCCGCTTACGACTTTTTCACCAGCTCCATCTCGCAGGTGGGGCACTTGCCGGGCTTGTTGCTCTGGCTGCCGGCGCAGCCCATGGGGCATTCGTAGCGGGCCTGTGCCGTGGGCGCGGCCGCGGCAGGAGCCGCCTCGGCGGCCGGCTTTTGCTGCTGACAGCTGCTGAGCAACAACAAGCTGGCGGCAATGCCTGAAACGAAGGTGGAGCGGAGGGACGAGAACATCATTCGAAAGAACAAAAAGCGTAGGGCGATGAAGCCGCTAAACCACAAATTTAGCGCATAACGTTCCTCGTGCGCCCCTACTTCCCTAGTCGAAGCCCTTGCCGCCGGCATCATCGGGCTGCTCTTCTTTGCGCTTGGTGCGTGGGGCCGCGTTTTCGTTGCCGAAGCGGTAGGTGAAGCCCAGGTACACCACCCGCGACTCACGCTTGTTGCGCGTGAGCGACTCGAAACCAGGTCCGTAGGCATTGAAGTTGAACTGCAGCGTATTGAAAATATCGGACACCCGCAGCGTGATGTTGCCTTTGTCTTTAAGCACGGCCTGCTTGGCGGCAAAGTCGAAGTTGAGCTGGGTGAGGCGCGAGCCCTGGGCCGTAACTACCGGCGAGCGGTAATTGCCGGAGAGTTGCAAATCGAGCTTTTTGGTGGGCGAAACCGTAGTATTCAACCGGCCCGAGTACACGAAATTGCTGTTGTTGAAATCGACATTGGTCGGCACCGAGCCCTGGATGATGCGCCGGAACGCCGAGGCGTTGGCGTTGACTTTCCAGATGCTGGTGAGGTTGGTGGTGCCCACCAGCTCCAGGCCGTAGCTGATTTCGTGGCCCACGTTCAAGCGCGTGTTGTTCGTGACGATGGTGTTGGAAACCGGGTCCAGAAAAAATGGGTCGCGGATGTTGGTAATCGTGTTTTCCTCGTAGCGGTAGAAGGCCGTGCCGCTCACCGAGCTGCCGGCCCCGAAAAAGCGCTGGTCGCCCAGCTCCAGCGCGTGCACGAACTCAGGGAACAGCAGCGGGTTGCCGGTGCGCAGGTTCAGTGGGTCGGAGCGGTCGGTGAAGGGGTTGAGTTCATCGGCGTTGGGCCGCTGCACGCGGCGCGAATAGCTGATTTGCAACCGGTTGTCCTTGCTCACATCATACGCCAGCACCGCGCTCGGAAACAAACTGAGGTAGCTGCGGCTGAGGTGGGCGTTGGGCACGTCGAGCGACTGGTCGCCGCGCGTATTGGTCTGTTCCAGGCGCAGGCCCAACTGGTAGCTGAAAGCGCCGGCCGCGTTGGCGTAGGTGCCGTAGGCGGCCTGAATGTACTCGTGATACAGAAAGCGGTTGGAGGGGTCGAACTTCAGCGCAGGCAGGCTGGTATAGCGGTAGTCGTTGTCGTAGCGGCGCGAGATGCTTTTGGCGCCCAACTCGTAGCGGCCCTTCTCGCCCAGCGGCATCACGTAGTCAATCTGGGCCGAGGCCTGGTCGGTCTGGTTGTCGAAATACTGGTTTTGGTTGCCGTTGGTCCAGGCCACTTCGTTGCGGTAGTCCACGTTCGAATACGCCGTTTGGGAGCTGCTAACGGGCGTGTACACGGCGTTGGCGGTCAGCTCGCGGCGCTTTTGGGCGGGCCACACGCGGCGGTAGTCCAGGCTGAGGTCGGCCTGCTTGTTGCTGCCGTGGCCGGTGTTGTAGCGGTTGGTATTGCCCAGCGCCACGGGTGTGTTGGTGGTCGTGTTGGTCTGGCTCGAAATGATGTCCTCGATGGAGCGCTGCGTGTTGTAGCGCGGCTGCACGGCCAGCGTCAGCGTTTGGTCGGGCGTGAGGGCATAGTCCAGGCCCAGGCGCACGGCGTGGCTGGTGTTATAGTTCACGCCGCTGCGGTCCTGGTTCAGCACGATGGTGCCGAGGCCGGTGTCGGCACGCTGGCGCACCGAGCCGTAGCCCGTGCGCCGGTCCTCCCGGAAATCGTAGGAGCCGAACACGTTCACCTTGCCCTGGTGGTAGTTCAGGTTCAGCGAGGTGTTGTATTTGTCGCCGGTGCCGGCCGTGGCGGTGGCCTGGCCGTTCCAGCCGTCCTGGCGCTGCTTTTTGAGCACGATGTTGATGATGCCGGCCGTGCCCTCGGCGTCGTAGCGCGACGACGGATTGGTTATCACCTCAATGTTCTGGATGCTGCTGGCCGGCAGCTGGTCCAGGGTCACGCCGGTGGGCTTGCCGTCCACAAACACCTTCACGTTGCTCGAGCCGCGCAAGCTCACGGCGCCGTTCTGGTCCACGGTCACGCTGGGCACGTTCTGGAGCACGTCGGCGGCGGTGCCGCCGGTGGACGTCAGGTCCTTGGTCACATCGATGACTTTCTTGTCGAGGTTGTCGCTCACGATGGCGCGCTCACCCTTCACCACTACCTCGGCCAGCTTGGTGGCCGCCACCCGCAGGCGCAGCGGGCCCATATCCAGCGTGGGTGCGCCGGCCGTGAGGGCCACGGCGCGCAGCCCCACGCGGTAGCCCACCACCGAGGCCTTCAGCACATAGTTTCCCAGCGGCACTTTCTCGATAGAAAATGTGCCGCTTTCCAAAGTTTGGGCGCCGGCCACGAAGCTCGAATCGGTGGCACGCAGCAACACCACCCCGGCAAAGGGTAGCGGTTCGCTATTAGCGCCGTCGAGCAGCTTGCCGCTCACGCGGCCGGGGCCCTGGGCCTGGGCGGCCAGGGGCAGCGCCAGGCTCAGCAGCACCGCTAGCAATTGGCACCGGCGTGAATTGGCATGGGCACTAAAAAACCGCGCGCAGGCGGTGGCAACGGACTTCAGATTCCGTGTTTCTTCTCTCAGCATCAGCAACAATCTCCCAGCACCGCCGCACCGTGCATCCGGTTTCCTACTTGGTTCAGGGTCAAAATTAGAACCCAAACCTGGGGCAATTCTGGATTGTCGCCCGGCCTATGGCTTGGCGAAGCGCGGGTCCCGGATAAACGTCGAATCGGTCAGAGTGCGCAGGAAGGCCACGATTTTCGCCTTTTCGTCGGTGGTCAGGTCCAGGGTGGGGCCGCCGCCGCGGGTGTTCGACGTGTTGAGCATCAGCGGGTCGATGTTGGGGCTGTTGAGCACCACGTGCTGGTTGTAATGGTCCATCACCTGCTCCAGGGTGGCGAAGCGGCCGTCGTGCATGTAGGGCGCCGTGAGGGCAATGTTGCGCAGGCTGGGCACCCGGAACTTGCCGTTGTCGGTGGGCAGGCCGGTGAGGCCACCCAAGCCGAGGTCGGTGAAGCTGGCATCGAGGCCGTTGTTGCGGAAGGCGTTGTCGGTTTGCAGGTCGCCGGTGTGGCAGTCGCCGCAATTGCCACCGCGGGTGCTGGCCGTGCCGGCCGGGTGCGTGTAGAACAGCACCAGGCCCGCCTGCTCGTAGGCCGTGAGGGCCGTGCGGTCGCCGCGCTGAAACCGGTCAAAGCGCGAGTTGCTCGATATCATCGTGCGCTCGAACTGGGCCAGGGCCTTCAGCACGTTGGCCTCGCTGACGGTGCTGCTGCCGAAGGCCTTCCGAAACAGGGCCGGGTAGGTGGGGCTGGCTTGCAGCTTGGCCACGCCGGCGCTCAAGCTCTGGTGCATTTCCAGCGGGTTTTCGATGGGAATGCGGGCCTGGTTTTCCAGGCCGGTGGCGGCGCCGTCCCAGGTCAGCTTGGGCTCCCAGGCCAGGTTGGCCAGGCTCATGGAGCTGCGGATGGTGGTGGTGCCGTTCACGCCGGTGGCGCGGGCCTGCCCGTCAGAGAAAGCCAGCTCCTGCTTGTGGCACGAGGCGCAAGCCACCGTGCCGTTCAACGACAGCGCTTTCTCGTAGAACAGCTGCCGGCCCAGCGCCACGCCCTCGTTGGTGAGGGGGTTGTCGGCCGGGGCGGCCTGCATGGCGGGGAAGTTGGTGGGCACCGCCAGGTTGTAGGCCGTGGGCGGCACCACGGGGCCTTCGGGGTCCGGGGTGTCGGCGTCGTGCTGGCAGCCGGCCAGGCCCAGCAGCATTCCCAATCCCAGCAGCGCGAAAGTCGTTTTCATGTTCAAATTTAGTACCGATGAGTCGTCAGGGAAGGCACCGAAAGCAAAGGCGTTGTAGCGGCCCGATTGCTCCACCGACTCGCTTCCAAAGCTACAAACCGGCCGGCGAATAGGTTCGCCAGCCTCGACCAGTCCCGGCCGGACGTCGGCGGAATCAGCCAACGGCCGGCCGGGGCGCAACCACTCAAAAATCAGGCCGAAACGCCGCTCACACGTTCAGCTCGAAGCTGACAATGGTGCCCCGGCCCAGGCGCGAGGCAATGGCCACTTCGCCCCCGAGCAGGGCTACCCGGTTGCGCACCCCCGACAGGCCAATGCCCGCCAGCGGCTGCGTAGCGAGGGTGGCCGGGTCGAAGCCCTGCCCGTTGTCTTCCACGCTCACGTAGAGGCGGCCGTTTTCGCGGGCCACGTGCACCTCCACTTCCGCGGCGTGGGCGTGCTTCATCACGTTGTTGAGCAGCTCCTGCACCACGCGGTACACCGCAATTTCGACCGGGGCGGACAGGCGGCGCTCCAGGCCGCGCAGGTGCAGGCCCACGGGCAGGCCGGTGGGCGCGATGCGCTTCACCAAAGTTTCGAGGGCGGTGCGCAGGCCAAAATCCTCGAGCACGCCGGGCGTGAGCTCGAAGGAAATGGTGCGGGTAGAACGAATGGCCTCGTCGAGCAGCTTGAGGGTTTCGCGGTGCGAAACGGCGTTCGAAGCCGGGTGCTCCAGGCTGAGCTTGGTGGCGTAGAGCACCTGGCCCAGGCCGTTGTGCAGGGCCTCGGCAATGCGCTTGCGCTCGGCTTCCTGGGTGGCCAGAATGGCGGCCAGCACCTCCTGCTGCTGGCGCAGGCGCAGCTGGGTGGCTTCCTCGGCCAGGCGGTCGCGCTCGGTCACGTCGCGGACGATGACCAGCACGCCGCTGGGCAGGTCCTGGCCGTCGTCTTTCAGCGGAATCAAAAACACGTCAAAATAGCCCGGGCGGCTATGAAAGGGCTGGTGCGTACGCGAAATGTGGTCGCCGGCCAGGGCCCGGGCCACGTTGGCGTGGGCTTGCTCGTCTAAAAAAGGCATGACGTCGAACAGGGGCCGGCCCAGCACCGCGGCAGCTTCCTGGCCGAAGTAGCGGGCGGCTTCGGCGTTCCAGGCCGTGACGCGCTGCGCGCGGTCGATGGCCAGGATGCCGTCGACGGTGTTTTCGAGCAGGCTTTCGGAGAACTCCTTTTCGCGGCGCAGGGCGTCTTCGGCCTCGCGCCGGGGCGTCACGTCGCGCATGATGCCGATGAGGCGCTGGGGCTGGCCCGCGGCATCGGAGGCCACTTTGCCCTGGGCCGCCACGTAGCGCACGCGGCCGTCGGGCCACACAATGCGGTGCTCCAGGTCGAAGGGAGCTTGCTGGGTGAGGGCCCGGCGCAGGGCTTCGGCCACGGCCGGCAGGTCCTGGGAGTGCACGGCGCGGTGCAACACCTCAAACGACACCGGCTCGGGGTGGTGCGGCAGGCCGAAGATGGCCTGGGCGCGGGCGTCCCAGTGCAGCTCGTGGCCGGCAATTTCCCACACCCACACGCCGCTTTCGGAAGCGTCCAGGGCCAGCTGGAACCGCTCCTGGCTTTGGCGCAGCTCCTCCCGGGCGGCGCGCACCTGCGTAATGTCGCGCCACAGGATGTGCACCAGCGGGGTATTGCCGCCTAGCTCAATGGGCGTGAGCACGGCTTCCATCCAGATTTCCTCGCCCGTGGCTTTGTGCATCAGGGCCTCGCAGCGGCGCGAGCCGGTGCGCAGGGCATCGGAGGTGGTTTCGCGAAACAGGTCGATGGTGCGCTGGCCGCTGGGCTGCACCTCGGGGGCGTGGGCCCAAGCGGGATGGCCCACCACGTCGGCCTTGCTGCGGCAGCCCAGCAGGCGCACGGCGGCGGCGTTGCAGTCCACAAACTGGTGGCCCTGCAGCAGCACCACGGCGTCGTTGCTGTCGTTGAAGAGCTTGCGGAAGCGGGCCTCGCTGGCGGCCAGGGCGTCGGCGGCCTGGCGGCGGGCCGTCACGTCCACCACGGCCAAGCGGCACTGGTGGCCGTCGGGGCCGGCGGCGCGCAGGCCTTCGAGCTGGGCGTAGAAGGGCGAGCCGTCTTCGCGCTGCAGGGTCAGCTGGGTGCTGAGCGTGGCGTCGGTGCTGAGCACGCGGGCCAGAAACTGGCCGAAATCGAGGCGGTCGGGCGGGGCCACAAACAGGGCAAACCGCCGCCCCACCAGGCGCTGCCGCACGGTGCCCAGCTGCCGGCTGGCGCACAGATTGAGCTGCTCGATGGTGCCCACCGCGTTGAGGGTGCAGTAGCCCACGGGCGCAAAATCGTAGAGGTCGATGTATTGCGCGCGGGCCGTGGTGGCCTCGGCCTGGGCCAGCAGCAGTTCTTCGTATTGCATTTCGAGCTCTATCTGGTGCACCTGCAACTCCTGCACCAGCTGCTCTACCTCCTCGGGGGAGTGCTGCTCGCTGGCCTGCGTGACTAGGTGGCGGCGCTGCTCGGCGCGGGCGCGCAGGGCCAGCAGAGCCTCGTGGGGGCCGAGCGGAAGGGACGGGTCGGGCGCGGAACTGTCGGAAGGGTACATGGCGCGGGCAAAGGAGGCGGGTCAATATACTACTATCTCTTTTTGGAGTTAGAAAAAACCCCACCCGCTGCCCGCCGAGTGGCGATGTTTACCCAAACCTTATTTTAATTTTTATACTTCATGCCCAACCAGTTTCATCCCGGCATCCCGGCCGAGGGGTTGGACGAGGTGCAAACCCACTTTGACGCCATTAATTGGGGCCGCCGGGCCGCTGCTCGGGGAGCGGGCCCACCAACCAAGCCACCGCGGCTTCCTCGGTGGTGAAGACGCGGACGTGGTAGGGGTGCGCCGCCGCAAACGCCTGGGCCACGGCGTCGCCCACGCTGGCGTTGGGGGGAAGCTCTTCGAGGCAGGCGCGGCTAATCTAGCTGGCCCAGCACCCAGGCCATGGCGGCGCCTTCGTCGGTGAAGGTGCGCAGGTCGAAGGGGTGGCCGGGGGCGTAGGCGGCGTCCATCACGGCGCGCAATTCCGGGTCGGCGCGCAGGTTTTCGGCGCGCACGGGGGCCACCAGAAAAGCCAGCCGCAGGCGGGCGGGCCGCACCAGGGCGGCGGCGCGGGGCAGCCAGTTCTGCGTCACCCAGCGGGCCGAGTCGAGCGACATCACGGGGCGGCGGCGCACATCGAGCAGCCAGTGCGGGGTGCCCAGGGCTTCGGGGGCTTGCAGCAGGGAGTCGTATTCGGCCTGGGCCGTGCTGGCCACGTTGGTGTTCAACCAGCGGGCGGTGAAGAGGTCGAGGTCGGGGCGGTAGGCGAATTCCAAGGGCAGCGGGGAATTATGGCAACAAGAATGGCGATGGGACCAAAGCTACAACGGGGGGCTCACGTGGGCCGGCGCCGGCGGGGGTCATTGGGCCGGGCCTGCCACAGGGCACTGGGCGCGGGATTCAGGCCGCGCTTGCCGTAGAAGCACCTGTTGGTGGTGTAAGCCCGAACGAAGCCTGCCTCTAAGTATTTTCTCGGCCGGAAAATCCGTATTCTCCCCCTTGACATCCCGCTAAGCTTCATTGGAAATTTGTAGAATATTCAGGTATCTTTTCACTGGCATTCTACCATGTCCTCCTACGACCCCCGCTTTGGCCCCAACGCCCAAACGCCGCAGCAGCGCGCCAACGTGTTGCGGCAGCTCCAGCTCACCCATCCCCGCCTCAAAACCCACGCCTCGCTCCAGGCCCAGCAGCTCTACGCCCGCTACGTGGCCGGCGAGCTGAGCTGGGGCGACGTGCGCCGCGCCCTCGACGAAGCCGCCCCGCAGGCCTAGCCTTTCTTTTTCTATCATACCCGCTTGCCCGTGCCGACGCTTTTGGCCGCTGGGCAAGGTTTAACGCATGCGCATTTCCCCTTTCCACTCGCCCCTGCGCGGCATCGCCCTCGAAGAAGTTTGGCACGACCACGACGACTGCCCCGTGGCCCGCAGCATAGCCCCGCCCGACCGGGTGCCCGGCATTGCCCCGTCGCGCAAGCGCTGCCCCTACTGCGCCCTGCTCGACCAGCCGCCGCCCCGGCCGCCGCAGCACTTGGTTTCTCTCCGCCGGCGCTGAGCGCCCCTGCCCCTACTCCACCACTTCCACGCCCAGCAGCAGCGGCCCCATGGGGGTGCCGTGGCTGGTGAGGGCGCGCCCGTAAATCCGCAGCGTGCGCCGCCCCGCCCCGGGAAAATCGGCGGTAAATTCCACGTCGTCGAAGGCCTGGCCGGGCTCGGCAAGGGCCGCGTCGAGGCGCTGGCGTAGGCCGGCCTGCTGCCACGCGCCGCCGTCGAGCTCGCGCAGGGGCTGGCCCTTCACTTCAGCAGCATTCAGGCCGAAAAGGGTGGCGAAGGCCTGGCTCACGGCCAGCACGCGCTGCTGGCTGTCGAGCACCAGCAGGGGCTCGCGCATGGTTTCCACAATGCTTTCGGCGAAGCGGGTGCTTTCCTGCAGCCGGGTTTCGAGGTTTTTAAGGCCCGTGATGTCGGTGAAGGTGATGACGGCCCCGCCGATGTAGTTGTCGAGGGTGCGGTAGGGCAGGATGCGCATGGCGTACCACTCGCCGCGGGTGGTCTGGATGTTGGCCTCCACCGTCACCAGCCGGTCGAGCACCAGCTGCAGGTCTTTTTCCAGGCTTTCGTGGCGCAGCGTGTGGGCGAAGTGCGTGATGGGGCGCCCCACGTCGGCCGGCAGCAGCGAAATGATGCGGTGCACCGGCGGCGTGAAGCGCTTTATCACCATGTCGTTGTCGAGGAAGATGGTGGCAATTTCCGTCGCGTCGAGCAAGTTCTTCATGTCGTTGGCGGCCTGGCTCAGCTCCTCGGTTTTGCTCAGGTACTGCATGTTGAGGGTCATGAGCTCCTCGTTGAGGCTCTGCATCTCCTCCTTGTTGGTCATGGCCTCCTCGTTGGTGCTTTGCAGCTCCTCGTTGGCGCTCTGCAGTTCCTCGTTGGTGCTCTTGAGCTCCTCCACGCTGCTTTCCATCTCCTCGATGGTGGTTTGGAGGCGGTGCTTGGTGTACTGCAGCTCCTTTTCCAGGGCCTGAAACTGGGCGTCGGGGCCGGGGTCGGCGGCCAGGGCGGCCTTGCCCAGGCGCACCTTGCGGGGCGTGGGCTGCTCCTCAAACACCACCAGCAGCAGGCCCGCCAGCTGTTCGCTCTCTTCCAGGGGCTTCACCGTGAGGCGCACCAGCTGCACGCCGGTGTCGAGGCGCAGCTTCACGTGGTCGGCCGTCACGGGCTCGCGGGTGGTGCTGGCCTTGTGCACGGCCGCGCTCAGTTCGTAGTTGAGCTCCTCGCGGGCCATGTCGAAGAGGTTCATGCCGCCCAGGCCGGGGGCCGGCTCCAGGTAGCGGCCGGTGCGGCCGTTCACGTACATGATTTCGCCCTTGCCGTTGATGACCACCGCGGGCGGCGTGTATTGGCGAAGCAGCACGCGCTGCACCAAGCTGGCAAACGGGCCTTCCTTGCGGACGGAATGGGGGTTCATGGGGCCAGAGGCAGATGTGGGCGCGGAGGGGGCTTGCTGCCGGGCCAGGGTAAAAGGAAACGCCGCGAGGCGCGAAACGGACGCCGGCGTGTCGGTGCGGCGCGAAATCTTCCACTTCACGTCCAGGGTCTGAAACAGGTCTTGGAACCCGGTCAGGTTTTCGCTCGGCCCCAGGAACAGCAGCCCGTTGGGGCTGAGGGCGTAGTGAAAGATGGGAATGAGGTTGCGCTGCAGCTCGGCGCTGAGGTAGATGAGCAGGTTGCGGCACACCAGCAGGTCGAGCTTGGTGAAGGGCGCGTCCTTGTTGAGGTCGTGCACGGCAAACACCACCACGTCGCGCACTTCCTTCTTGATGCGGTAGCCTTCCTCGCTTTTGGTGAAGAAACGGCGCAGGCGCTCGGGGCTCACGTCGGCCACGATGTTCTCGGTGAACAGGCCGCTGCGCGCAAAGTCGATGCCGTCGGGGTTGATGTCGGTGGCAAAAATCTGGATTTTCAGGTACTTGCTCCGGTCCACGCCGTCGAGGCATTCGAGCAGCGTCATGGCCAGGGAGTAGGCCTCCTCGCCGGTGGAGCAGCCCGGCGCCCACACCCGCACGGTGCTGTCGGCGGGCTTCTGGCGCAGCAGCGGCAGCAGGCGGCCCTTCAGGTTCTCGAAGGCCTCGCGGTCGCGGAAAAACTTGGTCACCCCAATCAGCAACTCCTTGAACAGGGCTTCCACCTCGTCGGGGGTTTCCTGCAGGTAGCGCACGTAGTGGGTGAACTCCCGAATCTGGTGCGAGTTCATGCGGCGCTCGATGCGCCGAAACACGGTGTTGCGCTTATAAAAGGAGAAGTCGTGCCCGGTCCGGGCCCGGATAAGCAGAAAAATTTTCTGGAGCGCATGGGCCGGCTTGCTGCTGCTCTCGGGCTCTTCGCGGCCGGGGCGGCTGGCGGGGTTGCGCACGTATTCGAGCAGCTTGGCCGGCAGTTGCTCGGCGGGCAGCACGTAGTCCACAAACTCGGTGGCCAGCGCCGAGCGCGGCATGGCGTCGAACTCGGCCGTGGCGGGGTCCTGCACCATCACCATCCCAAAGTTTTCCATCACCATTTTCAGCCCTAGCGTGCCGTCGGAGCCCAAGCCCGAGCACACCACGCACACGGCGCGCTCGCGGGCATCTTTGGCCAGGCTCTGGAAAAAGAAGTCGATGGGCAGGCGGCGGCCCGGCGGCTGGGTGGGCGCAAACAGCAGCAGCGTGCCGTGCAGGATGCTCATGTCGCGGTTCGGCGGGATGACGTAGACGTGGTTGGGGCGCACGCGCAAGCCGTCTTCGGCCTCCAGCACGGGCATGCGGGTGAATTGCCCCAGCACGCTGGCCAGGGCCGATTCCTGGTTGGGCGAAAGGTGCGTCACCACCACGAAAGCCATGCCGCTATCGGGCGGCATGGCCATAAAAAACTGCTCAAACGCCGCCAGCGACCCCGCCGAGCCGCCCAGTCCCACCAGCCGGAACTTGTCGGCTCCACCGTCTTCGGGCCGGGCTGCTTCGCGCAGCATGGTGGGCGTGGCGGGCTCGTCGGCATCGCGGGGCATGTCTTCGCCCGGCGTGATGGTGATGCCGGCCTCGGCGGCGGGCTGAACTAGGTCTTTGGGAGTCATTGGGGTGGTAAAACGGGCCTTCGGCCGGGCCAACCGGCCCGGCCGAAGGGCAGCCGGAACGCAAGCCCCCTGCCGCCAACTGGCCCGCCACAAATTTATCCGAAAAAGACGCGCCCGTTGCCCGCCGGCTTTATTTTAGCGTAAACAGCACCGATTTCTTTCTATTTTCATTCATGTCTGCTCCTTCTCATCTTATTGTGGTTGGCACCTCGGCGGGCGGCATGCCGGCGCTGGTGCAGCTGGTGGCACAGCTCTCGCCCGCACTGCCCGCCGCGGTGCTGGTGGTGCAGCACTTCGCTCCCGATTCCGACGGCCAGCACCTCATCGACCGGCTGGCCCGCCACACCCAAATGCCCTGCCGCCTGCCCGTCGATGGCGAGCCCATCGAGGCCGGCACCCTCTACCTGGCCCCGCCCGACCGCCACCTGCTGGCCAAGGACGGCGGCACCGCGCACCTGCTCGTGACCAAAGGCCCGCGCGAGAACCACTACCGCCCCGCCGCCGATGCCCTGTTTCGCTCGGCCGCGGTGGCCTTTGGGGCCAACGTGGTGGGCGTCATCCTCACCGGCATGCTGCACGACGGCACCGCCGGCCTAGAGTTCATCAAGCGCTGCGGGGGCGTCGCCATCGTGCAAGACCCCCACGAAGCCGAGTACCCCAGCATGCCCGAAACCGCCCTGCGCAACGTGGACGTCGACTACGTGGTGCCGCTGAACCTGATGGGCCCGCTCCTGGAAGAAATAACGGCCCGCCGCGTGCCCGAGCGCAAAGCCGAAGTACCCGAAGACCTAAAACAGGAGGCCGCCATTGCGGAAAGAGTCGTGGGAACCACCGAAGAAGTACTCAAAATTGCGCACCTCGTGCCTCTCACCTGCCCCGACTGCGGCGGCAATCTCTTCGAGGTGAACCAGGGCAAGGTGCTGCGCTACCGCTGCCATACCGGCCACGCCTTCACCGCCGACAGCCTGCTTCACAGCGCCCAGCAAACCCTGGAAGAAACCCTCTGGGTGGCCCTGCGCATGATGGAGGAGCGCAAAAACCTACTCAGCAGCATGGCCGTGCGCGGCGAGGGCCCTTATTCGGTGCAACAGGAAGAGCGCATCGAAGAGATGAAAAAGCACATCAACCGCCTCAGAGAATTTCTGCTCAATGGCAGCAACGGCATTGGCTCTCCGGCAGGACCGCCGGAGAACTGAGCGGAGAGATGGCCGGAAAAGAATAAAAAGACGGTCATGTCTCTGCAAGCTCGACATGACCGTCAGTAAATATCCTCGGCCGCAACCTTCTAAATAATATTCCGCCGGTTCAGAAACTGGCGGTAGCTCTGGTGCTCCTGGGCCATCTGCTCACGCACCTGCGCAATGGCCTGGGCCAGCGTCACTTCCCCGCGCACGTAGCGCTGAAACAGGGCCACCGTTTCGGCGTTAGCGGCCGTGCCGGTCAGGGCCTGAATCTCGAGGGTGTTGCGGGCCGTGGCCTGGCGGCGCAGCCAGTGGGCCCGCTGGTCGGGGGCCAGGTCGTCGGGCAAGGCGGGAGCAGTAAACGGAATCATTGGGGCTGCAGAAAATGAAGGGTCGGGGTCAGTGCGAGAGCGCGAAGTCGATGTAGTCTTTCGGGGTGCGGGCGGTTTGGCGGGCCGCATCCAGCAGCGTGGGCACCATGCAGGGCGCCGGGCCCAGCTCGCACTTCAGCAGGTCTTTGCGCACGCGGTCGGGCACGTGCACCAGCACCAGCTGGGCGTGCTGCTCCTCCAGCTGGTGGTGGGCGCCCCACAGCAGGCGGGCCGCTTCGTCGGAGAGCGAGTGCAGCATGCCGCAATCAACCCACACGGCGGCTTTGCCGCTGCGCTTGGCACAGTTCAGCGAGTCGGCCAGGTCGGCTTCGTGCTCGTTGGTGCGGCTCGGCGCGAGGATGAGGAGGTAGCTGTCGGCGAGTAATTCGTGATAAACAACGGTCATAATCGTAAGGATTAGCAGAGTTGATTAATTGCCGGTAAGTACACGCGCCTTGGGTCCTGATAATAAAGAATGGGTGATAAACGGAAGGAGCGGTTCACAAATCTACTTTACTATATATTCAAAAAACAGGGGAAAAGTACGGGTTTAATCGGAGGTTAATACTGATAATTAAACCGGGATAAATCTTATTCACACCGCAGGCCTTGCCCGCCGAAACGGGCCACATGGAGCCCTCATATTTTCGCAATCGTGGCCAACGGCAACACAATGGCCGGGCGGAGCTTCCCACTCAACCCGGTCCTTCCGGTGGCGAAACCAGAGGCGGCCGTAGTCCATCACCTACTTCACCCCACCCAGCGGGGGAGGGTGTTTTTTTATGCCGATAAAGTAATATTACACGCCAAGCGTCTGCCGACGCACCAACGGCGGCGGGCATTCCGCCACCGTCAAACCCATTCCTTTTTCTTTTATGAGCCCTTCCGTACGCAACATCATTGCCTGGATACTGCAAGCCCTGCTGGCGGCCATGTTTATCTTCTCCGGCGGCCACAAGCTGATGGACCTGGCCGGCACCGCCAAGATGTTTGAAAGCATGAGCCTGCCCGGCTGGCTGGCCACCCTCGTGGCCGTAGCCGAGCTGCTGGGCGGCATTGGGCTGCTGGTGCCGCGCACGGTACGCCCGGCCGCCCTGGGCCTCATCCTCATCATGATTGGGGCGGTGGTGATGCACGCCACCAAAATTCCCGGCGGCCTGGCCAAAGGGGTGCCGGCCATTGTGTGCCTGCTGCTACTGGTGGTGGTGCTGGTGCTGCGCAGCCGCACGGCCGTGCGCACGGTGTAGGGCACGGCTGCGTCCCTTTTCTTACCAAGCCGTCATGCAGAGCGTAGCGAAGCACGACGCTCTTTAAGATTTCTGGTTTCACCAAACCATTGCCGCCCGGCCGGGTTGCTTGCCTTCTGGCCGGCCCGGCCGGGCTACTTGTTTTGCTCTTATGAAAATCCTTTATAGCTACCTGCGCAACTACTGGCCGCTGCTGGTGCTGGCCCTGGGGCTGGCCGCCGTCAACCAAGTGTTCTCGCTGCTCGACCCGTATTTCTTTCGCAAGCTCATTGACCATTTTGCGCCCAAAGACGGGGGCTTGGGCGCCGTGCATCTGGTGCCCTTCGGCCCATTTCTGCGCGAAGCCCTGCCCTACATTGGCCTGATGCTGGGCGCGGCCATGGTGTCGCGCATTGCCAAAAACTTCCAGGATTACTACGTCAACGTCATCACCCAGCGGCTGGGCGCGAAGATGTATTCCGACGGCCTGCGCCACTCGCTGGAGCTGCCCTACCAGGTGTTTGAGGACCAACGCTCGGGCGAGACGCTGGGCAAGCTCCAGAAAGTGCGCCTCGACGTAGAAAAGCTGATTCAGGCCTTTGTAAACGTGCTGTTTACAGCACTAGTGGGCATTGTGTTCGTGATGTGGTACGCCATCACGGTGTATTGGCCCATTGCGCTGGGCTACTTTCTCACCATTCCGCTGCTGGGCATTCTGAGCTTTTTCCTGAGCAAGCGCATCAAGGTCATTCAGAAGACCATTGTGCAAGAAACCACCGCCCTAGCCGGCTCCACCACCGAAAGTCTGCGCAACATCGAACTCATCAAAAGCCTGGGCCTGGCCCAGCAGGAAACCGAGCGGCTAAACGGCATCACCGGCAAAATCCTGAAGCTGGAGCTGCGCAAGGTGCGCTACCTGCGCTCGCTGAGCTTCGTGCAGGGCACGTTTGTGAATTTGCTGCGCAACATTATTGTGCTGCTGCTGCTGTATCTGCTGGTGCAGCGGCACATCAGCCTGGGGCAGTTTTTCTCGTTCTTCATCTACTCCTTCTCCATCTTCGGGCCGCTGCAGGAGCTGGGGGCCATCATCGGTATTTACCGCGAGACGGAGATTTCGCTGGGCAACTTCCAGACGATTCTCGACACGCCCAAGGACGTGAAGCCGGCCCAGCCCAAGTCGGTGGCCCACATCGAAAACCTCGCCTTCGACCACGTCAGCTTCCAGCACCTCACTGCCAAAGGCAAGGCCCTCACCAATATTTCCTTCAGTGTCAAGCTCGGCGAGACCATTGCCTTCGTAGGCCCCTCGGGCTCGGGCAAAACCACGCTGGTGAAACTGCTGGTGGGCCTCTACCCGCCCTTGGCCGGCCAGATTCTCTACAACGGTATCCCCGGCTCGGAAATCGACCTCGATGAGCTGCGTGAGCAAATTGGCTTCGTGACGCAGGACACCCAGCTCTTTGCCGGTACCATCCGCGAAAACCTGCAGTTTGTGGCCCCCAACGCCACCGACGAGGAATGCCTAACCGCCCTGCGCCAAGCCGCGGCCGACACCCTGCTGGCCCGCGCCCCGCTGGGCCTCGACACGGTAATTGGCGAAGGCGGCGTGAAGGTGAGCGGCGGCGAAAAGCAGCGCCTCAGCATTGCCCGCGCCCTGCTGCGCAAGCCCACCCTCATGGTGTTCGACGAAGCCACCTCGGCCCTCGACTCGCTCACCGAAGAAGAAATCGGCAAGACGGTGCGCGAGCTTTCCGGCTCGCGCCAGCACATGACCATCCTCATCGCCCACCGCCTGAGCACCATCCTGCACGCCGACCGTATTTTCGTGCTCGAGCGTGGCCATATTGCCGAACACGGCCGCCACGACGAGCTGCTGGCCCAGAAAGGCCTCTACTACGCCATGTGGCGCCAGCAGATTGGCGAGCGAAAGGAGGATGCGGCGCTGGTGGCATAAGCGGCCAGCATTGCCAGCCCACCCCATTTCAACCCCAAGGCCATGAGCACCGGCTGGAAATACATGCGCGTCATTCTGGACGGCGAAAGGCACGAAATAAACGGCCTCAATATCTGGGAGCACAACTGGCAGAATACCGGCCAACGGATTACGGTCCAGGACCCGTTGTATGGGCAAACCTATTCGATGCCCATCTACGAGATTGAGGCCGGGGCCATTTGTGCCCGCTTTGCCACTACCGAATTCTCGAACGGTATCTGGGGTATTTATCAGGAAGGCTAAGCTACTTTATCACCTGCGCCTTCACATCAAAATCCGGTTGGGGCGGCTGCGGGTCCATGTCTTCGAGCGCGGCCACCACGATTTCGGTAATGGCCAGGTCGCGGGCCCACTTGTTATTGGCCGGAATGACGAACCACGGCGCCTCCCCCGACGAGCAATGCGTCATGGCGGCCTCGTAGGCCGCCTGGTAGTCGTCCCAGTAGGCGCGCTCCTTGAGGTCGTTGGGGTCGAATTTCCAGTTTTTGGCGGGGTCGTCGAGGCGGGCCTGCAGGCGCTGGGCCTGCTCCTCCTTGGAGATGTGCAGGAAAAACTTGAGGATGAGCGTGCTGCTGTTCAGCAGCAACTGCTCGAAGTTGTTGATGTCGTGGTAGTGCTGCTGGCAGGTTTTTTCGTCAATCAGCCCGTGCACGCGGGTGATGAGCACGTCCTCGTAATGCGAGCGGTTGAACACCCCAATGTGGCCCTGTTTGGGCGTCTGGGCATGGATGCGCCACAAAAAATCGTGCTTCAGCTCTTCTGTGGTGGGCGCCTTGAAAGTGGCCACCTGCACGCCGGCCGGGTTCACGCCGGTGAGCAGGTTTTCGATGGCGCCGTCCTTGCCGCCGGTGTCCATGGCCTGCAGCACAATGAGCAGGCTGCGCTTGTGCTCGGCATACAGCAGCTCCTGTAGCTCGCTCAAGCGCTTGCGCAGCTTAAGCAGGCGCGGGCCGGCTTCGTCTTTGTCATCGGGCTTGTGCTTGAAAGGCGTGATGTCGTTCGGGTCGACATCGGCCAGCTTGAAATCCTTCCCCTCGACATATACGGCGGGCGTTTTTGGGAGCTTGAACTGCATGAATACGGGAGCGTTTTTTAGGTCGAATGTGAAATACTTTTGTCATCCCGAGCCGGCGAAGGACCTTCTCACGCAACAACAGCTTGCAGTCACAGGGGCTGTTTGCTGATGTAATGGGGTCCTTCGCCAGCGCAGGATGACAAACGGGATGGATAAGCATCAGCCGCCCACCGCGCGGGCAATGCCAAAGGCCGCCGCCGCTGCCAGGGCCCCCACCACCGCCATTTTAACGGCGCCGGCCACCGGCGGCTGGCCCGTGAGGCGGCTTTTAAAGTACCCGAATACAAACAAACACACCAGCGTAATGCCCGCCGACCACGCCAGCCCCTGCGCGGGCGAGCTGGTCACAAAGTAGGCGCTGAGCGGAATCAACCCACCGATGGCGTAGGCCAGGCTGATGGTGACGGCGCTTTTGGGCGCCTGTTTGGGGTCGGGCTCTTCCAGGCCTAGCTCGTACTTCATCATGAACTTCACCCACTGCTCGGGGTCGGCGGTGAGCTCGGCCACGGCCTGCTGCCGGGTGGCTGCGGAGAGACCCATGTCGGCCAGCAGCTCGTCGACCTCGGCGCGCTCTTTGTCGGGCACTTCCTGCACTTCGCGGTGCTCGCGGCCCAGCTCCGAGGCGTAGTGCTCCACCTCGGTGCGGCCGGCCAGGTAGCCGCCCAGGCCCATGGCAATGCTGCCGGCCACAATTTCGGCCAGCCCCGCCGTGATGACCAAGCCAGACGATGTAACTGCCCCGCTCAGCCCCGCCGCCAGCGCAAACGGCACCGTGAGCCCATCCGAGAGGCCGATAACGATGTCCTGCAGCATGGCCGAGCTGCTCATGTGGGTTTCGGGATGCACGTCGTGCGGGAGTTGAGTGGTCGTCGTCGGCTCAGTCATGGGGCAAGTTTTAGGCGAGGTCACCTTAACCCGGCGGGGTGCTTTACGTACGCAGAAACAGAATTTTTCGCTGCCGGCCCGGGCCGGTTTTCTTTCATCTCACTCGTTTTCATTTTTATGGCATCCTCCGCCAAAACCGCTGCTCCCAAAGCCGCAGCCGCTAAAAAAGCTGCCCCCGCGGCCAAGAAAGCCGCACCCGCCACCGTCGGCAAAGGCGCCGGCAGCAACGCCGCCGTCGACATTCAGCCCGTCCTCAACCAGCAAAACCACGCCCCCGCGCCCACCCAGCGCTACGGCACCGTGAGCCAGCGCCTGCCCATCGGCCTCGACGAGCAAACCCGCCAAGCCAGCGTGACCGGCCTTAACCAGCTGCTGGCCGATACCATCACGCTGCGCGACATGTACAAAAAGCACCATTGGCAGGTGGTAGGCCCCACGTTCTACCAGTTGCACCTGCTCTACGACAAACATTACGAGGAACAGTCGACGCTGGTCGATGCCATTGCCGAGCGCATCCAGATTCTGGGCGGCGTGGCCGTGGCCATGGCCCACGACGTGGCCGAGCTCAGCAGCATTCCGCGCGTGCCGCGCGACCGTGAGGAAGCGCCCGTGCAGGTTTCGCGCCTGCTCGATGGCCACCAGCGCCTGCTGAAGAACTGCCACGACTACGCCGACACCGCCGATAAAAACGGCGACGACGGCACTAACGACCTCATCGTGAGCCAGCTCATTCGCACCAACGAGATGCAGGTGTGGTTCGTGTCGGAACACGTCGTGGACTCGCCGCTCATTCAGGCCCAATAAATCCCGGTGTTTTACAAACCCAAAAAGGCGGCTGCAGGTGATGCAGCCGCCTTTTTGGGCTTTAAAAACCTCCGCTCCTCGAACGCCATGTCTCGGCTACGCTCGACATGGCGTTTACTTTTACTATTGCTGCGCCGACTCAGGCCAGCTCCGCGTCGGTTTTAGTCCAAGTGAGCCGCTACTTTTTCGTTGTGGTTGTCTTCGGCTTCTTCTACCGTGTGGGTTTTGCCCAAGTCGTTGTCTTTTTTAGCCATTTCGGCCAAGGTGCAGTAGAAGTCGTGCAGTAGCCGGATTTCTTCTTCCGAAAAATCCTGGGCGTTGATGAGGCGGTTGCTGGCGCCTTTAGTGGCGGCAATCAACTCGTTTAGCTTGAGATGCAGCACCAGCGAATCCTTGTTCTGAGCCCGCTGGATGAGAAACACCATCAGAAACGTGATGACGGTGGTGCCCGTGTTGATGACCAACTGCCAGGTTTCAGAATAATGAAACAGCGGCCCGGTGAGGGCCCACACCAGCACCAGCGCGGTGGCCATCACAAAAGCCATGGTCGACCCCGAAAAAGCGGTGATGGCGCTGGCCATGCGGCCAAAAAAGGAGCCGGCGGACGAATTTTCTTTGGAATTCATAGCAAAAAAGTAAGCCGTAGGAAGAAAGTATTTCCGTTTACACTACGGATGCGAAAGGTAAAGGGCTGAATGATGGACATTTGGTGAAAAAGCGGTTTTTGGTGTTGTGTGAGCGAATTGCGCCGGCTATCTTTGCACCCGCTTCGCCACCTCAGCGACGCCGGCTTCGGCCGAATTGCCCGGTTTAGTTGCCTTTTGCGCACGTGGTGAAACTGGTAGACACGCCATCTTGAGGGGGTGGTGCCTTCGGGTGTGGGAGTTCGAATCTCCCCGCGCGCACGCAAACAGGCAAGGCCCGTTCCATTCAGTTGGAACGGGCCTTGTTGCTTTCCGGCGGGCTGAAGTACCGGCCCCGGTATCTATCGGCGGCACAAATGGCCAGCTTCAACGACAACAGCGTGGGTGCAGCCTGAAAACCTTCGATTCGCTTGAATTGAAACACCGGCTGGTGGCCCTTGCCGCGCAAATAGCCAACCTCCGCCATCCGGCATTGGACCGCATCCGGGGTCAGGGGCAAAAGGGGGGCGTGAACTGCCCGCACTGGCCTCACCTATGGGGTTGCGGTACTGCTTTAGATGTGGATTTGTGTTTTCCAAACAATCTGCTCAATAGCCGAACACGCTGCAAAACTGGTTTTTAACTGTGCTGTGCCCATTACCAAGTACCGGGAAGACCAATTTTCTACCCACAAGAATTTAATAAATCATATATAATGTAAATAATACTTGTATTAAATAAACATTAGTTTTTATTATTCGTTTTTTAACATTATATTAGTATTGTTTAAATCTAAAACGGTCTTTGTTTATTCTTACGACTATGAAAAACCTTTTAACCAACTGCGCGATGGTGGCCGTGGTCGGCCTCATCACTTCCGTGGCAGCAATGGGCCAGTGCTCGTATGTTGCGACGAGTTCCGGGGTAATGGGCGGCCTCTCCCCGACGGCTAGCTTCGATGTTGCGGGCGGTGGAACATGCGCTTCGCAGCCACGTTCCAATTCTAATGCTCAGGTTACCCTCAACACCAACTCCGAACTCACACTTAACGATGACTACGTGATAGGGAGCGGCGGCATGCTCATGATTACGACCGGCCGGCTGGTTGTGCGGGCGCACCTGACGGTGGAAGCCGACGGCCTGCTCACGGTGGGAAGCGGCGGCTCTATCGTGGTCGAGAACAGGGGCTCACTCGATATTTCGAGCCGCGGCACAGCCATTGTGCGGGATGGCGGCACCATTTCGGGCGACTATAACCTGGGCGTGGGCGACGGGACCGCCTCGCAGAAAGTGACCAACCTGCGCATTCTCTCGCCCAGCTCGATGGTAGCTGGGGTCATGCGCGTGAACAAAGCCACTATCACGGTGGAATCGGGGTCGTCGCTGACGAGCACCTGTAACACCATTTTGTATAACTCCGACATTGTGAGCGACGGCACGGTATACGTGCTGGGCAACCTGGACCTCACGCCGGGAGGCGCCAACAACACGCTCTGCGGCCAGGGCAGCGTGTCGGTGGCCGGCTGCGTGTTCGGCGGCAACGGCGCCTTCAACCACATTGCCCAGAACTGCACCAACAAAATTGGGGTGTGCGCGCTGGGCAGCACCACGGTGTGCAACATGGGCCCGGTGGCGGGCAGCAACGCCAACGAAAGAGCCTGCGATGCCCTGGTGAGCACCTGCCCCCGGCCCCTGCCGGTTGCGCTGACGCTTTTCACGGCCACTTCCACGGCCCGGCAGCAAGTGGCGCTGCACTGGGAAACGGCTTCAGAGAAAAACAGCCAAACCTTTGTAATAGAACGTTCTGCAGATGGCAAAGCCTTCCGCGATAACCGCGCGGTGGAGGGCGCCGGCACTACCCAGGCCCGCACCACCTACAATGTGGTGGATGAAAAGCCGCTGCCCGGCACGAGCTACTACCGCCTGCGACAGATTGACTTCGACAAAACGGTGATGTATTCGCCGGTGCGCATGGTGAAGCTCGGGACCAAAAACGACTTGGGCCTGGATGTGTACCCTGGCCCGGCCGCCAAGGAATGGGTGGTGAGCAGCTCCCTACCCGCCGAGTTGCTGGGCAGCCAGGATGTGGCCCTAGAGGTGTACGACGCTCTGGGCCGCGTGCAGACGGTGACGCTCACGCCAGGAAGTCAGGCCGGCCGCTGGGCCCTGGATATGAACGCCCTGCCCACGGGCGTATACGTGGTGCGACTGCTCACGAGCGCGGGCTCGTATAGCCGCCGCATCGCGCAGTAAGCGCGGTTTTATGCCACAACGGCCCCGCCGGGTACCTGCTCCAGTCAGGTGCCCGGCGGGGCTTTTTGCGCGACCATACTGCGTCGGCAGGCGGCGGGCAAATTGGACAGCTCGAATGGCGCTGAACGGGTCTGGCGAGGGTAAAGCCCACGGTTTCGGAAGGTTCGGGGAGCGGGGCGGCGGCGGGCGGGCCTCGAAATTTACCGCAAACGTTTTCGTAGATAAATCGGCGAGGCTGCTAGCTTTTCGGGAAGGGAGGCCAATACCTTTAGTGGCCTGTTCGCCTCGTTTGGCCGGATTCTGCCCGGCTTCTTTGCCCTGCCTGCGCTGCCCCTCCGCACGCCCGGCCGACCCTGGCTTTCTCAGTTTCGGCCCCTCCTACTGCTGGCTGCCGCTTTCCGCCAATTTTTTTGGTTGGGCTGGCCGGTGTGTGCCTTTGCGGGCCCAATTGGGCGCGGGCGAACGGGGCTTCTTTCCTGCTTCAAACCAACCAAACTCCCACCCGCATGAAAAAACTGTTATCGCTCCTCTTCCTGAGCTGGCTGGCCATAAGCTCCGGCCACGGCCAGGCCATTTCGCCCTACCTCGCCGGCCAGAACGCCTGGTTGCCCACGGCGCTGGGCACGCAGGTATATAACGGACAGCTCGACCGGCTGTGGCCGCTGGTGAAGCAGTCGAAGGTGAAGATGATTCGCATCGGCGGCAACGGCGTGAATTCCAACCTGGTGACCAATGCGCAGTACATCGCCCTGATTGACTCCATCCGGCGCATCGGGGCCGAGCCGATGGTGCAGGTATCCGAGGGGCGCGGGCGCTTCACGGCGGCGCAGGCGGCGCAGGTGGTGCAGCACGTCAACATCACGATGGGCCGCAACATCAAGTACTGGATTATCGGCAACGAGCCCGATTTGAACAACACCTCGCAGCCCAACCCGGTGAGCGTGGCGGGCGTGGAAACCTACATCAAGTCCTTCGCTTCGGCCATGAAAGCGGTGGACCCCACCATCCTGACGGTGGGCCCGGAAAATGCGTCCTATAACGGCTACTTCTCGGCGCTGGTGGGCGGCGCCAACGACATCACCGGCCAGGACGCCAACGGGCGCTACTACATCGACGTCATCTCCTTCCACACCTACCCCTTCAACGGCACCCAGACCCGGGCCGGCGTGGTGTCGGGCACCAACAACCTGACCACCAACGTAAATAACCTGTTGGGTTTGATGGCGGCGGCCAACACCAAGAACAACCGCACCGGCGCCAACGCCCTGCGCTGGGCCCTCACCGAGTTCAACGTGGACTATGCCAACCCCACGGCCAACACCGTGGAGGGCGTGGGCGTGCATTCTTTTCTGAACGGGCAGTTTTGGGCCGAGGTGTTTGGGGTGGGCATGAAATACGGAGCGGTTTCGATGTTGCCGTGGTCCATTCACGAGGGCAGCGGGGCGCGCGGCACCGGCGATTTGGGCTACATCGACGGCGGTACGCCCGCCACGTTCAAGCCCCGCTCGGCCTTCTGGCACGAGATGCTGGTGTCGGAAAACCTGCACGGCACCAACCTCAACGCCACCGACAACCAGGCGCTGGTGAAGGTACTCAGCAGCACCGACAACGGCACCACGGCCGTGATGCTGCTGAACGAAAGCGACGTGACGGACTACAACTTCACGGTGCAGCTGGACGGCAGCACGGTGCCCGGCACGGCGGCGCTGAAAATCAACGTGCCGGCTGGTATCAATGCCGCCTATAACGATAAAATCTACGCGCAGTCGACGCTGGTGCTGCTTTTCAACGCGCAGGGCACGCTGACGCGCAAGATTGTATACTCGCTGCAGCACGCCCAGCAGGCCCTGCCGCCCACCTACCGCAACCCCGGCTACAACGTGACGCTGGCCGACTTTTCCAGCGACAAAACCTTTAGCTGCGTGGCACCGGAGGCGGTAAATTTCACGGCCTCGGTGCTGGGCGAAGCCACTTCGCTGACTTGGGACTTTGGGGCAGGGGCCACGCCGGCTACCGGCTCCGGCCGCGGACCAATTGCGGTGACGTACGCTACGGCCGGCAACAAAACCATCTCGCTGACGCTGGTGAATGCCGACACGACGATAACCACAACCAAAGCCAACTACCTGCCCGTCAGCACCTGCATTCGGACGCCCTACCCCAGCCCCACGCCGGTAATTCCGGGCCTGGTGAAGGCCATTGAGTACGACAACGGCGGCGAAAACGTGGCCTACCACGACACCGAAGTGGCCAACCGCGGCGCCGCGGCCGACCCCAACGTGCCCCGCCCCACCGAAGGCGTGGACACGAGCAACAGCGGCGAAGGCATCGGCGAAGTGGGTTACACGGCCAGCGGCGAGTGGCTGAAATACACGGTGAACGTGCTGCGCACCGGCCTTTATCAGCTTCGGGTGCGGGTTTCGACGGGCGCGACGTCGACGGGCTCGGTGCGGCTGTCGGTGAACGACGTGGACCGCACCGGCGCGGTGGCCGTGCCGGCTACGGGCAGTTTCGGCACGTATCAGGATTTGGTTATCAACAACGTGTACTTGGAGGCTTCGCCCAACGCCACGCTCAAGTTCGACATCGTGAGCGGCGGCTTCAACTTTTCGAAGCTGACGTTTGCTGAGCAGCCCCTGACGGGCATTGTGGTGAACCGGCTCTACAACGGCAGCTCGACTTCGGACGGCTCGACCGATGCCGTGGAGTTGCTGGTGGTGCAGGACCACCTGGATATTCGCGGGCTGATAATGAAGGACTTCGAGACCAACTTGACCTCGGATACCGGCGGCAAGTACCAGTTCAAAGACGTGGCTTTGTGGAAGGATTTGCGCGTGGGCACCACCATCGTGCTGCGTCGCCTCACGTCCGGCATCAGCGGCTACGTGGAGGACACCGACCCGAGCGACTTCAAAATCGACCTACTGATGGAAAACGCCACTTACCTGGACGCGCTGGCGCCCAGCGGCCAGAACTTCAACCTGACCCAAACCGACATGGTGCTGCTGAAAACCGGCACCGCCAGCGGCACCGACAACCCCGTGCACGCCTTCGCCACCAACGCCACGGGCCTGGCCTTCTACACCGCCGTGACCAGCCCGAAGCTGCTGGCCTCCAACCTGGGCACGGGCTTCATGGCCTACCCCACCAACCCGGCCCAGAGCACGGCCGACTACAACGGCAGCAACGCGGCCACTTCCAGCAGCACCAGCCGCAACTGGGGCGACGGCTTCGGCACGCCCAACATCGCCTACATCCAGAGTTTGCGCGGGCAGGCCGTCACGCCGCCGACCATCGTGGTGAACCGGATTTACAACGGCTCGAACGACGGCACCGGCAACCTCGATGCCGTGGAGCTGCTGGTGGTGCAGGACCACCTGGACGTGCGCGGCATGATTGTGAAGGACTTTGAAAGCAACGGCACGGCCGACACCGGCGGCAAGTACCAGTTCACGAACAACGCCTTCTGGTCGGATTTGCGCAGCGGCACCACCATTGTGCTGCGCCAGCTGGCCGGCCCCGCCGGCTACGCGCCCGACTACGACGCTTCGGATTTCACCCTGGATTTCCTGCTGGGCAACACCACTTACCTCACCAATGTGGGCGGCACCAACATCTTCAACATCACGCAGTATGATATGGTGATGGTGAAAGCCGCCGGCTCGCCGGCCGCGGGCGTGACCGGGGCCATCCACACGTTTGCCACGCACCTGGCGCTGGGCGGTTCGGTGGCCGCGGGCACCACGGCCAACTACACGGCCACCCCCAACTACAAAATGGCCGCGCCGGACCTAGACAACGGCGGCAGCCCGAGCAAGTTCGTTTACCCGCTGAACCCGACCCAGACCCTGGCCGACTACAACGGTACCGGCAAAGCCAACTCCTCGGGCAGCACAGCCCTGAACTGGGGCTACGGTTTCGGCACGCCCAACGTGACCTACATCCAGAGCCTGCGCAACGCCGTGACGGGCCCCGATTTAGTGGTGGCAAACGGCCAGAACATGCCCGCCGGCGGCGCCTACAACAGCATCACGGTGCAGAACGGCGGCACCCTCACCCCGCAGCTGCCCACCACGACTGCCACCACCGTGCGCGTGCTCACGGGCGGCAAGCTCATCAGCAACTGCCAGACGCTAAGCGGCACGGGCAGCTTCGAGCTGCAGGCCGGCGCCGAGCTGCAAATCTGCGACCCGGCCGGCATTGCGGCCACCGGGGCCACGGGCGCCATCCAGTTGGCCGGCCCCCGCAGCTTCTCTACAGATGCCGTCTATACCTACAACGGCACTGCTCCCCAGACCACCGGCGCCGGCCTGCCCGCCACCGTGCGCGGCCTGACGGTGAACAGCACCGCCCCCCTCGCCACCGACCGTACCCTCACCCTGAGCCAGCCCGTGAGCGTGGCCCAGGTGGCCCGCCTCCAAAGCGGCAACCTAAACACCGGCGGCCAGTCATTTACGCTGCTGTCATCGACGGCTGGCACGGCTTTGCTCGACAATACCGGCGGCGTGGTGAACGGCGCGGGCACCATGCAACGCGCCATCACCAGCACCGTGACGGGCCCGGCTTACCGCCACTTCAGCTCACCGGTGGCCGGTGCGCCGTTGAGCAGCCTGACCACAGCGGGCTTCACGCCTACGTTCAATACTGCGTATAACAGCAGCGCCACGCCTGGCGCGGTAGCGCCTTTTCCCACGGTGTTTGGCTACGATGAAAGCCGGCTGGCTACCGTCGCGTCTAACTATAGCGCTTTCGATAAAGGCTGGTACTCACCCACGGCCGATACGGATGTGATGCAGCCCACGCGCGGCTACACCGCGAATGCGCCCGCCTCCGCCGCGCCCGTGGCCTTCACCGGCACCTTCAACAACGCCACCCAGAACTCCGGCGCGCTTAGCCGGGGCACCGATGCCGACGCCGGCTGGCAGCTGCTGGGGAACCCCTACCCCGCCCCGCTGGACTGGAACACCGTGACCCCGGCCCAACGCCCGGGCATGGACGCCGCCATGTACGTGTACCAAAGCACCGGTCAGTACGCCGGCACCTACCGCACCTACGCCAACGGCGTGGGCGCCTCCCCGCTGGTGGTGGCTGGCTCAGGCTACTTCGCCCGCGTTTCGGCTGCCGGCACGCCCGGCGCCGTGAACCTGACCAACGCCAACCGCGTCACCACCTTCGGCACCCAGCCCGCCTTCGGGCGCGGCACAAATGATATTCGGCCGCAGTTACGCCTCACCCTAAGTGGCGCCGGGCTGCAGGACGATGCTTACCTATACTTCGAGCAGGGCGCTACGGCCGGCGTTGATGCCGAATTCGATGCTGCCAAGCTGTCTAACCCCACCGGGCTGAACCTAGCTTCGCTAACTGGGAATATGCCACTGGCCATTAATGCACTGGCTCCGCTGGGCGCAGTCGAGGTAGTGGTACCGCTGAGCGTGCGCGTACCGCATGGTGGCACCTTTGCGCTGGAAGTGGCCGATATGAGCAGCTTTGGCTCGGTGCGCGTGTACCTGCGCGATGCGCTGACGGGTACGCAGCAGGCCCTGACGACGGGCAGCCGCTACCCGTTTGCGCTAGACACCACCACGGCCGGCAACGGGCGTTTCAGCCTGGCATTCCGCCCGGCAGCCGTCACGGCTACCCGGGCGGAGCTTACAGCTGCTGCGGTGAGCCTTTACCCCAACCCGGCGCACGGCAGCTTCACGGTGCTGCTGCCGCCGCTGGTGGGCCAGTCGGGGGTGCGCGCTACGTTGCTCAACGCGCTGGGCCAGCAGGTGCAGGCCCGCAACATTGGCCTGACGGCGGCCGGCGCCACGGCGGAGTTCAACACTTCGAACCTGGCGGCGGGTGTGTATGTGCTGCGCTTGCAGGCCGATAGCCAGGTGCTGACCAAGCGCGTGGTAGTGGAGTAGGTGGTTAAAAAATGTCATGTCGAGCGCAGCCGAGACATCTCGCGTGCCGAAGTAATCAAATCAATTGAGTTACTACCACACGCGGGATGTCTCGGCTGCGCTCGACATGACGTTCTGATATTCATAGAAAGGCCCCGAAACGATGTTTCGGGGCCTTTCTCGTTTCAATTACTTGCTGTGGACCTTCGCTGAAACAATTCCGAATTCAGCACCAGGCTTTGGCTGGGCAGGATGTCCTTCTTCTTCTCCACGGCCCGGATGAGGATTTTGGCGGCTTCGCGGCCGATGTCGTAGGCTGGCTGGGTGATGGTGGAGAGCGGTGGGTCGAGCAGGGAGGCGGCTTCCAGGTTCGAGAAGCCGATGATTTTAATGTCCTCGGGAATGCGGCGGCCCAGTTCCTTACACACGTGATAGGCGCTGATGGCCAAGCGCTCAACCGAGGCGAAGATGCCGTCGATATCGGGCCGGCGCTGTAGCAACTCGCGGATGAGGGCCACATTCTGCTCGTTGTCCATCACGCCGTTTAGCACCAGGTCGGGGTCGGGCGTGAGGCCGTGGGCGGTGAGGGCGTCGAGGTAGCCCTGCTGGCGGAACTGGCCGATGGACAGGTTGTTGGAAATGAGCAGGTGCGCAATGGTGCGGCAGCCGGCTTGCAGCAGGTGCTCGGTAGCTTGGTAGCCGCTTTCGTAGTCGTTGGTGGTGACTTTGGCGGTGGCCACTTCGGCGCACACGCGGTCGAAAAACACGATGGGCAGATTGGTGTCCTTCAGGCTTTTGATGTGGGCAAAATCCTCGGTGCCGCTGGCCACCGACATGAGCAGACCGTCGACGCGGCCGCCCTTGAGGTGCTGCACAATGGCCACTTCGCGGGCGTAATCGTCGTGGGTGAGGTAGATGAGGACGTGGTAGCCGCTTTGGCGGGCGGCCTCCTCAATGCCGTTGATGGCGAGGGCAAAAAAGTGGTTCGCCACCTTCGGAATGACCACGCCGATGGTCTTGCTCACGTTGCGGCGCAGGCTGCTGGCGTAGGCGTTGGGCTCGTAGTTGAGGGCCGTGGCCAAGGCCCGCACCCGGACTTTAGTGGCTTCTGAAACTTCGTGGCTATCTCGTAACGCCCTGGAAACCGTGGCGATAGATAGGTGGAGTTGCTCGGCCAGCGACTTGAGGTTCACGGGCGTCATGGCAGGAAATGGGGGATGTTGGCGGGTGAAAAAGGCAATTTTCTATAAGCATTGGCTAATGCCCAATACATACAAACCTAACGGTTAGGAGCCGGAAAACCGCCGTTTTGGCGAGGCCGACTGAAAACGTTTGCGTAAATAAAGGCCTGTGGTTTAGGTGCAATCGGCCGGAAGAATCCGGTACTTCGCAGGGCAGTCGAGGGGGTAAGTCCCCACTGACCCCGCTGGAGGGCCCGTAGCGGCCCCATCCTACCGCCGGCAGCGGCCCGCTGCGTTCCCACCAACGTCACCAACCCCACCCACTCATGACGGACATTTTACGACCCGATTTTCGGCGCTACCTGCGGCCCCTGGTGCTGCTGCCCGCGCTGAGCCTGGGCCTGAGCGCCCCCACTTTCGCCTTCGTGCACCCGGCCGCTGCGCCGAGCGGCGTGAAAGCCGACATTACCATCAGCGGCCGCGTGGTGGACGAAAAAGGCGCGGGCCTGCCCGGCGTCAACGTCATCGTGAAAGGCACCACCAACGGCGCCCAGACCGACGCCGAAGGCCGCTACACCATCAAAGCGCCCAGCGACGCGACGCTGATTTTCACCTTCGTGGGCTACCTCAGCAAGGAAGAGGCCGTGGGCGGCCGCACGTCCATCAACGCCTCGCTGGCGCCCGACTCGAAGGCGCTGGAGGAAGTGGTGGTGGTGGGCTACGGTGTGCAGGAGAAAAAGCTGCTGGCCACGTCCATTTCCTCGATTTCGGCCAAGCAGGTGGAATTGATTCCGGTGGCTTCCCCATCCGAGGCCCTGGTGGGCCTGGTGGCCGGCGCCCAGATTACCGAGCCCTCGGGCGAGCCCGGCCAGGGCGCGGTGATTCGCGTGCGCGGCCTGGGCTCGATTTCGGCCGGCAACTCGCCGCTGTACGTGGTGGACGGCTACCCGCTGAACAGCGCCGACAGCTACAACCAGATTGCCCCGGCTGATATTCAGAGCATTCAGATTCTGAAAGATGCGGCGGCCTGCGCCATCTACGGCTCGCGCGGCGGCAACGGCATCGTGATTGTGACCACCAAGCGCGGCCGCAACGACGGCAAGACGCGCTTCAACTTCACGGCCAACGCCGGCGTGGTGGAAGTGGCCAAAAAAGTGAATTTGATGAACCGCGACCAGTACCTGGAGTACGTGCGCGAGTCGTACACGAACGGGGCCCGCACCCTGCCGGCCACGCTGGCAGTGGGCGCGCCCGAGCTGCCCAACACCGACTGGCAGAACGAGATTTTCGGCACCGGCTCGCAGCAGCAGTACCAGCTGTCGGCCACGGGCGGCACCAATGCGTCGCGCTTCTACATTTCGGGCAGCTACTTCAAGCAAACCGGCGTGATTAAGAACACGGGCTACGACCGGTTTGCCCTGCGCGCCAACTACGACGCACAGCTCAGCCCCAAGCTGAAGCTGGGTCTGAGCTTGTCGCCCAACTTCACGCGCACCGACGTGAAGCCGATTTCGGGCAGCTACAACGGCGGCAATATTGCCGGCGGCGGCCCGGGCGGCGAAACGGCCATCGTGACGGCGGCCCTGATTCTGCCGCCTATCGTGCCGGTGCGGCTGGCCAACGGCGACTACGGCGCCATCCGCAACTCGGGCTCGGGCATCACCACGCCCGGCGACCTGCTGAACCCGGTGGCCACCATCGACCTATACAAGGACCGCACCACCGCGGTGCGGGCCCTGGGCTCGACGTTCCTGGATTTTGAAATCATTAAGGGCCTGAACCTGCGCACCAACTTTGGCGCCGAGCTGCTCAATAGCCGCCGCGCCATCTACGTGCCGGCCACGCTGGGCACGGTGAACAACGCGGGCGCCAATATTTCGACGCCCATCCTCAACAACATCGACGCGCGCCAAACCAACGGCACCAACCTGAACTGGGTGTGGGAAAACACGGCCACCTACAACCGCACCTTCGGCACCGACCACAACCTGACCCTGCTGGCCGGCTACTCGGCCCAATACAACCAAAACGAGGGCAGCACCGTGCTGGGCCAGACCGGCACCTACACCACCCCCGACATTCAGTACGCCACGGGCGCCGGGCAGCTGTTTGGCCAGGCCAACTACGCGGCCAGCTCGCTGACCTCGCTGTTTGGCCGCCTCGACTACGCCTTCAAGGAGCGCTACATTCTGACGGCCGCGCTGCGCACCGACGGTTCGTCGCGCTTCGGCCCCGACAACCGCTACGCCACCTTCCCCTCGGTGGCCCTGGCCTGGCGTGCCGGCGAGGAAACCTTTATCAAAGGCATCGCGGCCATTTCGGAGCTGAAGTTCCGCGCCTCCTACGGCGTGACGGGCAACAACAACATCGGCGACTACAACTACCAGAGCTACCAGACGGCCGCCAACTACGTGTTTGGCACCGGCAACGGCGTGCGCAACTTCGGCTTCTCGCCCAACGGCCTAGCCCTGCGCAACCTGGGCTGGGAAACCAATACCCAGTTTGACGGCGGCTTCGACCTCGGCCTGTTCCGCGACCGCATTTACCTGACGGTGGCCGCCTACCAGCGCAACACCACCGACCTGCTGCTGAACCGCAACATTCCGTCCATCCTCGGCTACTCGTCGCGGGCGCTGGCCAACGTGGGCGAGGTGCGTAACCGCGGCCTGGAATTCCAGCTGAACACGGCCAACATCGTGAAGGGTGATTTCACCTGGAACACCTCGGCCAACCTGTCGCTGAACCGCAACCAGGTGCTGGCCCTCTCGGGCGAGAACGAGCAGATTACGTTTGACGCCGTGTTTGGCTACACCAGCTCCATCCGGGTGGTGCCGGGCCAGCCGCTGGGCGTGTTCTACGGCTACCAGCAGGAGGGCATCTACCGCGACCAGGCCGACGTGGACGCCAGCCCCAAGTGGACGGGCAGCAACCTGGCCGTGAAGCCGGGCGACTTCAAGTTCAAGGACGTGAACGGCGACGGCCAGATTAACACCCTCGACGTGGGCGTCATCGGCAACCCCTTCCCGAAATTCACCTACGGCCTGCAAAACACCTTCGGCTACAAAGATTTGTCGCTGGCCGTGACGTTGCAGGGCTCGCAAGGCAACGACGTGCTGTATGCCGGCGACCGGTACACCTTCAACGCCCCCGGCGCCACCAACGGCCGCGTGGAGCTGACCAACCGCTGGCGCAGCCCCGACAACCCCGGCGACGGCAAAACCCCCTACGCCACCACCGCCACTTCGCTGCGCACCCAGTTCAACTCCTACTTTATTCAGGACGGCTCCTTCCTGCGCATCCGCAACGTGACCTTGCGCTACAACCTGCCCGTGGGCTGGGCCAAAACGGCTGGCCTGCAGAGCGCCGGCATCTACACTTCGGTGCAGAACCTCTACACCTTCACCAAGTACGTGGGCTATAACCCCGAAGCCAACAACTACGGCAACACCACCAACCCCACCTACGGCGTGGACCAGGGCTCGTACCCGATGAACCGCACCATCACGCTGGGCCTGCAGGTCGGCTTCTAGTTCGTTGTCAGTTGCTGGCTGTCAATTGTTAGTTCCGATAGAGCCTGACAACTGACAACCAGCAACTAACAACTATCAACCCTCAACTGAATCATCCCCACCATGACTTTCAATAAATTTTTCTCGGGAGCCGCCGTGGCCGCGTTTCTGGGCCTGGGCACGCTGGGCACCACCTCGTGCCAGAAGGACTTCATCGAGCTGAACGACCCGACGCGCATTCCCACCACCGAGAGCTACAAAGACTCGCTGAGCATCCTGAACGGGGTGACGGCGGCTTACGCCTCGCTGCAGGATTTGTACGGCCGCTCGGGTGGGCCGCGCGGCATTTTCATCTTCGGCGAAATCCCGTCCGATAACAGCTACACCGTGACCTCGGGCGAGCGCCTGAACGAGTTCAACGACTTCTCGCTCTTCAGCGACAACCCCAACCTACAGAGCTACTGGCTGTCGTCGTACCGCGCCATTGCGCGCTGCAACATCATCCTCAGCCGCGCCGCCGGCGTGAAGCTGACCGATGCCACCCGCAACCGCTACTACGCCGAGGTGCGCTTCATCCGGGCCCTCACCTACTTCAACGCCGTGCGCATCTGGGGCGCCGTGCCGCTCGTGACGCAGGAGCTGATGGCCATTCCCGATGCCTACCAGTACGGCCGGGCGCCCGTGGCCGATGTGTATGCGCAGATTGAACAGGACCTGACGTTTGCCGAAAACAACCTGCCCGTGACGCAAAGCGGCATCAACCTGGGCCGCGCCACCAAAGGCGCCGCCACCGCGCTGTTTGGCAAGGTGCTGCTCACGCAGAAGAAGTACCAGGCGGCGGCCGACAAGCTCGCGCCCCTGGCCACCGGCTCGACCTACGCCCTGCAGGCCACCTACGCCAACATCTTCGCCACCAACAACGAGATGAACAGCGAAATCATCTTCGCGGCGCGCTACACCAAGGGCACGCTGGGGCTGGGCAGCGCCTTCACCACGTGGTTTATGCCCGCCTACGGCACCACCCAGTCGACGGCTCTGCTGGGCGCGGCCTTCACCGGCCAACAGTTCAACACCGTGGACCCCGACCTGATTGCGGCCTTCACGGCCAGCGGCACCACCGATGTGCGCGCCGCCACCTCGTACGTGCTGCCGGCCGGCGCCGCCACCACGCTGGGCTACTACACCAAGAAATACATCGACACGCCCACCAGCGCCACCGATGCCGAAAACGACTGGATTGTGCTGCGCCACGCCGACCTGCTGCTGATGTACGCCGAAGCCGTGAACGAAGCCAGCGGCCCCAGCCCCGCCGCCCTCACGGCCGTCAACCAGGTTATTCGCCGCTCGCGCAATCTGCCCGTGGCCACGGCCAACGCCACCGTCGACCTGCCCGCCACCACCACCCAAACGGTGTTGCGCGACCGCCTGGAGCTGGAGCGCCGCCTGGAGCTGAGCTTCGAAGGCCACCGCTGGTTCGATTTGGTGCGCACCGGCCGCGCCATCGCGGTGATGAACGCCTTCTTTGCCCGCGCCAACTCCACCGTGCGCATCACCACCGACAACCTGCTCTTCCCCATTCCGGTGCAGGAAATCCAAACCAACCCGATTCTGACCCAGAACCCCGGCTACAAATAGCGATTTGGTGAAAAGGTGAGGTGGTGAGTACGCAACAGTCCCCGTTGGCCTCTGCAAGGGCCGGGGCTGTTGCCTCCCCGCCTCACCTTTTTTTGCCATTTCCCCTTCCCTTTTCCTTTTGGTAATGACCCACCTCACCCCACTGAAAATGCTGCTGGCCCTC
Source organism: Hymenobacter convexus (assembly GCF_030580955.1). Classification (GTDB taxonomy): domain Bacteria; phylum Bacteroidota; class Bacteroidia; order Cytophagales; family Hymenobacteraceae; genus Hymenobacter. Next base: position 662,012 of record NZ_JAUQON010000003.1, read on the forward strand.
CTGCTGGGCGTGGCCGGCGTCTTCACTGGCTCGTCGGCCCAGGCCCAAACCAGCCTCATCCAGAATGCCCCGGCCCGCCGCGTGCTCAGCCTCAACGGCAGCTGGAACTACATCATCGACCCCTACGAAAACGGCTTCTACGACTACCGCCGCGAGGCGTTTGATAAATCGGCCACCGGCAAAGGCGGCTACTACGACAACCAGAAGCCCAGCACCGCCCAGGAACCCGAGCTGATTGAGTACGATTTCGACCATTCGGCTGCCCTGCAGGTACCCGGCGACTGGAACTCGCAGGACCCCAAGCTGCTGTACTACGAAGGCACCATCTGGCTGAAAAAGAGCTTCAAAATAGCTCCGGCGGCTGGCAAACGCTATTTCCTCTACTTCGGAGCCATCAATTACGAGGCCCACATCTACCTCAACGGCAAGAAGCTGGGCATGCACCAGGGCGGCTTCACCCCCATCCAATACGAGGTGACCGGCAAGCTAAACCCCAACGGCGAGAACTTCGTGGTGGTGAAGGCCGACAATACCCGCCACCTCGAAGCCGTGCCCACCATCAACACCGACTGGTGGAACTACGGCGGCATCACGCGCGACGTCTTCATTGCCGAAGCGCCCGAGACGTTCATAGTGGACTACAAGGTGCAGCTGGCCAAAGGCAACCTGAGCCAGCTGACCGGCTATGTGCAGCTGGATGGCGCCGGCAAAAGCGGCCAGTCGGTGACGCTGAACATTGCCGAAGCCGGCATTAAGCAAACGCTGAAAACCGACGGCGAAGGCCGCGCCACCTTCAGCCTGCCGGCCAAGAAACTGAAACTCTGGTCGCCGCTGAGCCCCAAGCTCTACGCCGTTTCGCTTACGAATGGCTCGGAAACGTTGCAGGACCGCATCGGCTTCCGCACCATCGAAACCAAAGGGCAGGACATTCTGCTGAACGGCAAATCCACATTTATGCGCGGCATTTCCATTCACGATGAAAACCCACTGATTCCCGGCCGGGCGCGCGGCGAGGGCGACCTGCGCATGCTGCTCACCTGGGCCAAGGAGCTGGGCTGCAACTACGTGCGCCTGGCCCACTACCCGCACAACGAAGCCATGCTGAAGCTGGCCGATGAAATGGGCCTGCTTGTCTGGGCCGAAGTGCCGGTGTACTGGACCATTGCCTGGCAAAACCCTGCTACCTACCAAAATGCCGAAACCCAGCTCTCGGACCTGATTTCGATGGGGAAAAACCGGGCCAGCATCGTGGTCTGGTCGGTGGGCAACGAAACGCCGCTCGGCGACCCGCGCCTCACCTTCATGACCAATCTCGTGAAAAAAGCGCGCAGCCTCGACGATACCCGCCTCATCGCCGCCGCGCTGGAACTGCACCGCACCCCCGACAACGTGATTCACGTGGATGACCCGCTGGGCGAGTCGCTGGACCTCACCAGCTTCAACGAGTACGCCGGCTGGTACTGGGGCGGAAAGCCCAGCGAAATCACCAAATACACCTTCGACATCAAATACAACAAGCCGGTGATGATTAGCGAGTTTGGTGGCGACGCCTTGGGCGGCTACCACGGCGACGCCGACACCCGCTGGAGCGAAGAGTACCAGGAGGCGCTGTATGTGAACCAGCTCAAGATGCTGAGCACCATCAAAGGCCTGCGCGGCATGACGCCCTGGATTCTGGCCGACTTCCGCGCTACGCGGCGCCAGCACCCGGTATATCAGAACGGATTCAACCGCAAGGGCTTGATTTCGAGCACGGGCGTGAAGAAGAAGGCGTTTTTCACGCTGCAGGAGTACTACCGCCAGCAGGCGGCTAAATACGATACCGGGAAATAATGGCTACTAACTCATCCCTACGGCTGACCGCCGGCCTATTTCTGTTCACCCTCACCGCCCAAGCCCAGTCCCGCGACAGCGCCGAGTACACCCTGCGCGTGGCCGCCAAAAAGACCATCAACAACTCCACCGTCGACGGCAAGGCCGGCTTCTCGGAGTATAAGAATTACCCCACGCGCACCATCGCCACGCTGCAAAACTTCACGCCGGCCGAAATCAAGCTGGATAAGTACGGCGGGCGGCTCGACAGGAAAACCAAAGCCACCGGCTTCTTCCACGTCGAGAAAATAAAGGGCCGCTGGTGGGCCGTGGACCCCGACGGCTACTACTTCCTGCACAACGCCCCGAACGACGTGCAGGCCGGCCGCTCCGAACGCACCCAGCAGGCGCTGAAGGCGAAGTACGGCGACCAGGCCGGCTGGATGGCGGCCACCCGCAAGTTCTTCTTTGCGAACGGGTTCAATGGCGCGGGCGCGTGGTCGGCCACCAAGGATATTCAGGCCGAAAACAGCCACGCCGACCAGCCGCTGGCTTACACCATCAACCTGGATTGGATGAGCGGCTACGGCAGCAAGCGCGGCGGCACCTACGTGCAGCCCGGCCACAAAGGCTACCCCAACGACGTCATTTTCACCTTCGACCCCGGCTTTCCGGAGTACGTGGAGGAGCAAGCCAAAAAGCTGGCCGCGAATAAGAAGGACAAAAACCTCTTCGGCTATTTCTCCGACAACGAGATGCCGCTGCTGCGCAAAAACCTCGACGGCTACCTGAAGCTGCCCGTAACCGAGCCCGGTTACGTGGCCGCCAAAAAGTGGGCCGACGAACGCAACATCACCTTGGAAACCATCACCGACCAGAACCGGCAGGATTTTCTGGCTTACGCGGCCGAGCGCTACTTCAGCATCGTGGCCAAGGCGATGAAGAAGTACGACCCCAACCACATGTACCTCGGTTGCCGTTTCCACGGCGCCCAGCGCTACTACCCGGAACTGATGCGGGTGGCCGGCAAGTACCTCGATGCCGTGAGCATCAATTACTACAACAACTGGACGCCCGAAAAAACCTGGGTGCGCGACTGGGAAGTGTTTGCCGGCAAGCCGTTCATCGTGACCGAATGGTACGTGAAGGGCGAGGACGCCCCCGGCTTGGCCAACACCGCCGGGGCCGGCTGGGTGGTGAAGACCCAGGCCGACCGCGGTCTGTTCTATCAGAATTTCACACTGGGCCTGCTCGAATCGAAGAATTGCGTGGGCTGGCACTGGTTCAAATACCAGGACAACGACCCTACGCTGGTAGGCGCCGAGCCCTCGAACACCAACGCCAACAAGGGCATCGTGGACAACTACCTGGAGCCCTACCCCGCCCTGCTCAACAAGATGCGCGAGCTGAACCAGCAGATGTACCACCTGGCCGATTTCTTCGACCAGCGCCCGCCCATGTAGGTTAGAACGTCATGCAGAGCGCAGCGAAACATCTCGCGTGCCGCAACTAACTCTTTTTCAACGATTGAATTACTACTGCACGCGAGATGCTTCGCTGCGCTCTGCATGACGCTCTTCTAAACCTGAAACAACAATGAAACCCACCCGCTCGCTCCTGCTCCACCTCCTGCTTCTGGCGTTGCTGCCAGCGACCGGGCTGCGGGCGCAAGCGCTGAAACCACGACTGCGCCAAGTCGTAACGCCGCCCGCGCAAAAGCAAAAATTCCAGCTCTACTTACTCATCGGGCAGTCGAATATGGCCGGCCGCGGCGCCGTGGAAGCCCAGGATACCGTGCCCAACGCCCGCGTGCTGCGCCTGAACCCCGCCGGGCAGTGGGAAGTGGCCAAAGACCCTATCCACTTCGATAAACCCGTGGCCGCCGTGGGCCCGGGCCTGACCTTCGGCCGGCTGATGGCCGCGCAGAACCTGGGCCTCACCATCGGCCTGATTCTCTGCGCCGTGGGCGGCTCCGGCATCGATGCGTGGGCGCCCGGCGCCTACTTCGAAGGCACCAAAACCCACCCCTACGACGACGCCCTGGCCCGCGCCCGAACTGCCCTGCAAGCGGGCACGCTGGCCGGCATCATCTGGAACCAGGGCGAAACCGACAGCAACCCCGAAAAAAGCGCCGTCTACCAACAGAAGCTGAAAGCGCTGATTGAGCGGCTGCGCGCCGATTTGCAGGCGCCTGCCGTTCCTTTTGTGGCCGGGCAGCTGCCGGATTTCCAGATTAAAAAGGTCGGGGCAGACGGCCAGCCGCACTTCAACGAAGCTGCTCAACGCATTAATAAAGCCGTGACTGAACTGCAGAAACAGGTACCAAACTACGCCTACGTTACTGCCGAAGGCACCACCGATATCGGTGACCAGACGCATTATAACGCCGCGTCGGCCCGCCTGCTGGGCCGGCGCTACGCCGAGGCCATGCTGCAACTACAGCGACTTGCCAAAACCAAGAAATAAACTCCCCGGCGCCCAAATCGTGGGCACTGCTCTTCAAAAATAACATGACCGGAACCCCGGTCAACTTGTGCTATTCTGGCGGCTACCAGCCCCTTTCCAAACACCGAAAAACAGTTTCTTCGGCCCAAACGATGCTCCCTGGTGATGGTGGGAACGTACAACGGTGGCCTCGTCCGAAGCAGCTGTGGCCGGTGGCCGCCAGTAAGCATAAATCCCATTTCCTGCTGCTGAGGCGGCTTTTCATCGCACCTGAATGACTCTTTCGTTTCCCAAGCCGCTGTTGCCATTGTTGTGGCTGGGCCTGCTGCCCGGCCCGGCTGCTTTCGCCCAAACCAAGAAACCGGCCCCGGCCGCAACGGCCCAGACAGCCGCCGGCATTGAGCAGCGCGTGGCAACCCTGCTGGCCCAGATGACGCTGGAGGAAAAAGTAGGCCAGCTCAACCAGTACTCCGGCCGCGAGGTGACCGGCCCGGCCAGCAACCGCAAAACCACCCTGCTCAGCAGCATCCGCAGCGGGCAGGTGGGCTCCATGCTGAATGTGAAGGGCGTGAAGGACACCCGCGAAATCCAGGCCGTGGCGCTGGAGTCGAGGCTAAAAATCCCGCTGTTGTTCAGTCTCGACGTCATCCACGGCTACGAAACCACCTTCCCCATTCCGCTAGGCGAAGCCGCGTCGTGGGACCTCGCCGCCATCCGGCTGGGTGCGCACGTGGCCGCTAAGGAAGCCGCCGCCTCGGGCATTCACTGGACGTTTGCGCCGATGGTCGACATCGGCCGCGACCCGCGCTGGGGCCGCGTGATGGAAGGCGCCGGCGAAGACACCTACCTCGGCTCGCTCATTGCCAAAGCCCGCGTGCTGGGCTTCCAGGGCGAAAAGCTGGGCGGAACCGATGCCGTGATGGCCTGCGCCAAGCACTTCGCGGCCTACGGCGCCGCCACCGCCGGCCGCGACTACAACGCCGTCGACCTCAGCCCCCAGCAGCTTTGGGAAACCTACCTGCCGCCCTTCAAAGCGGCCGCTGATGCCGGCGTGGCTACGTTCATGAACTCCTTCAATACCCTGAACGGCGTGCCCGCCACCGGCAACAGCTACCTGCAGCGCGACATCCTGAAAGGCCAGTGGAGCTACCCCGGATTCGTGGTAAGTGACTGGGGCTCCATTGCCGAGCTGGCCAACTGGGGCTACGCCGCCGATAAGAAAGACGCCGCCCAAAAGGCCATCACCGCCGGCTCCGACATGGATATGGAAGGCGACGCCTACAGCCAGAACCTTGCCCAACTGGTGAAGGACGGCCAAGTAAAAATCGACCTCGTGGACGACGCCGTCCGCCGCATTCTGCGCAAGAAATTCGAGCTCGGCCTCTTTGACGACCCTTACCGCTTCTCCGATGAAGCCCGCGAGAAGCAGGTGCTCAACGACCCGCAAAACCGCGTGGCCGCCCGCCAGATGGCCCAGAAGTCGCTGGTGCTGCTCAAAAACGAAAACGCCACCCTGCCCCTCACCAAGCAGCTGCGCACCGTGGCCGTCATCGGCCCGCTGGCCAAGGCCAAGCGTGACCTCAACGGCAGCTGGACGGTGAGCACCGACACCACCAAAATCACCTCACTCTACGACGGCCTGAGCCAGCGCGCCGGCAAAACCACCCAGCTGCGCTACGCCAAAGGCTGCGACACGAGCGGCGACAGCCGCGCCGGCTTCGAGCAGGCCGTGGCCGCGGCCAAAGGAGCCGACCTCGTGGTGCTGGCCGTGGGCGAAACCTGGGACCTGAGCGGCGAAGCCAAGTCGCGTACCGACCTGCACCTGCCCGGCCCGCAGGAAGAGCTATTCAAGGCCCTCAAAGCCACAGGCAAGCCCGTGGCCGTGGTCGTTTTCGGCGGCCGGCCGCTGGTGTTCGACGCCATTGCCGACCAGGCCGACGCCATTCTCTACGCCTGGTGGCCCGGCTCGGAAGGCGGCCTCGCGCTGGCCGACGTGCTATTTGGCGACTACAACCCGGCCGGCAAGCTGCCCATCACCTTTCCCCGCAACGTGGGCCAGATTCCCATCGCCTACAACCAGCAGTACAACACCGGCCGCCCCATTACCAAGCCCGGCGACATCAAATACAAATCGGCCTACATCGACGCACCGAATACCCCGCGCTACGCCTTCGGCCACGGCCTGAGCTACACCAGTTTCACCTATTCGGACTTGAAAATCAGCCGCCCGCAGCTCAAAGCCGGCGAGTCGGTGCAGGTCAGCTTCACGCTCACCAACAGCGGCAAAGCGGCCGGCGAGGAAGTAGCCCAGCTCTACCTGCGCGACCCGGTGGCCTCCGTGGTGCGGCCACTCAAGGAGCTCAAGGATTTCCAGAAAATCAGCCTCAAGCCCGGCCAGAGCAAAACCATCACCTTCACCATTGGCAAAGACAAGCTGGCCTTCTACAACCAGCAGCTGGAATGGGTGGCCGAGCCCGGCAAATTCAACCTTATGGTGGGTAGCGCTTCGGATGATATCCGGCTGGAAGGCGCCGTGGAGCTGCTGCCGTAGAGCAAGACGTAAGACAGTCAGAACACACCACCAGGCCGTCATGCTGAGCGCAGCCGAAGCATCTCTACCGCTTCGTTGCAGCGGCATTGATTAGTTACGCAGTAGAAGTGCTTCGGCTGCGCTCAGCATGACGGCCCGATTATTCAAACCGATTTCCTTCGAAAACTCTACCAGAACCTCTACACCCAATTATGCCTTCCCTGAATCAATTTTCCTTAGCTGATAAAGTCGTCGTTATCACCGGCGCTACCGGAGTGCTGGGCGCCTCTATGTCCTTGGCCGTGGCCGAGGCCGGCGCCAAAGTGGCCATTCTGGGCCGCAACGCCGAGCGGGCCGAAGCCCGCGCCGCCGCCATCCGCGAGGCCGGCGGCGAGTGCCTCGTTATCCTGGCCGATGTGCTTGATGCGGGCCAGATGAACGCCGCCTGCGACAAAATAATGCAGACCTGGGGCCGTATTGATGGACTGGTGAATGCGGCCGGCGGCAACATGCCCGGCGCCACCGTCGGCCCCCACCAGAGCTTGTTCGATGTAGGCATCGAGGACACCCGCCGGGCCGTGGATTTGAACCTGTTTGGCACTATTATCCCGACCACCGTTTTCGGCCGCGTGATGGCCGGGCAGGGCACGGGCTCCATCATCAACATTTCCTCGCTCACCGCCCAGCGCCCGCTCACCCGCGTGATGGGCTACACCCTGGCCAAAACCGCCATCGAAGGCTACACCCGCTGGATGGCCACCGAGTTGGGCCTGCGCTACGGCGGCGGCGTCCGCATGAACGCAATTGCGCCGGGCGTGTTCCTCACCGAGCAGAACCACAGCCTGCTCATCGCCGCCGACGGCACGCATACCGACCGGGCCCGCAAGTTCATCAGCCACACGCCTTTCCAGCGCTTTGGTGAGCCCGAGGAGCTGACCGGCACCCTCATCTACCTGCTCAGCGACGCCTCGCGCTTCGTGAACGGCGAAACTGTGGTGGTCGATGGGGGATTTAATGCGTACAGCGGGGTGTAAGAATTCTGTCGTTCTGGCGGGCGCCTCACCCCCCGGCCCCCTCTCCCAAAGGAGAGGGGGAGCCGAACGACAATAACATTTACCTTATTATTGAGCGCGATGTCCACCCCCCGGCCCCCTCTCCTTTGGGAGAGGGGGCCGGGGGGTGAGGCGCCCGCCAGAACGACCACACACACAACTATGCCCATCATCCAAAGCTGGCGCTGGTACGGCCCCAACGACCCCGTGAGCCTCGCCGACATTCGCCAAGCCGGCGCGACCGACGTGGTTTCGGCCCTGCATCACATTCCTAACGGCCAAGTCTGGACCGTAGAAGAAATCAAAAAACGCCAGGAAATCGTGCGCGCCGCCGGCCTCACGTGGAGCGTAGTGGAAAGCGTGCCCGTGCACGAAAACATCAAAACCCGCACCGGCAACTTCCAGCAATACATCGCCAACTATCAGGAGTCGCTGCGCAACCTGGCGGCCTGCGGCATTTTCACGGTCACCTACAATTTTATGCCCGTCCTCGACTGGACGCGCACCGATTTGGCATACGAGGTAGAAGACGGCTCCAAAGCACTGCGCTTCGAAAAAGCCGCCTTCGTAGCCTTCGACACTCAGTTGCTGAAGCGCCAAAATGCGGCTCAAGATTACACCCGGGAAGAATTAGCCAAAGCCGAAGCCCGCTTCGCCGCCATGAGCGACGACGAGAAACAGCTGCTCCAGCGCAACATCATTGCTGGTTTGCCGGGCAGCGAGGAAAGCTTCACGCTGGCGCAATTTCAGCAGGCGCTGGATGCCTACGCAGGCATCGACGCGGCCAAGCTGCGCAAGCATCTGATTCTGTTTTTGCAGGCCGTGGTGCCCGTAGCCGAGTCAGTGGGCATCAACATGGCCATCCACCCCGACGACCCACCCTACCCCATCCTGGGTTTGCCGCGCGTGGTGAGCACCGCCGATGACGTGGCCGCGCTGGCGGCGGCTGTGCCCTCGCTGAGCAACGGCCTGTGCTTCTGCACCGGCTCCTTCGGCGTGCGGGCCGACAACGACCTGCCGGGCATGGTGCGCCAGTTCGCCGAGCGCATTCACTTCATCCACCTGCGCAGCACCCAGCGCGACGCCGAAGGCAACTTTTACGAAGCCAACCACCTCGAAGGCGACGTGGATATGTACGCCGTGATGCGCGAGCTGGTGCTGGCCATGCGCCAGCGCAACGTGAGCCTGCCCATGCGCCCCGACCACGGCCACCAGATGCTCGACGACCTCAAAAAGAAAACCAACCCCGGCTACTCCGCCATCGGCCGCCTGCGCGGCCTGGCCGAGCTGCGCGGCCTGGAAATGGGCATCAGCCGGGGGCTGTAGAACGAGAAAGGCAGAACGTCATGCAGAGCGTCGGGGAGGGTTTTTTTCTCGGCGGGAATACTGTTCGAAAGGTTTTTCTGTGGGGTAAAGAAGCTTCGCGGCGCCCTGCGTAACGGTTCATTAATTATTATCTCCCCTTCTT
>NZ_JAUQON010000004.1 GCF_030580955.1 Hymenobacter convexus
GACCGGCGCCGACCAGGCCGGCGGCTTCCGGGTGGCCGGCAACGGCTACGTGGCCGGCAACGTGGGCGTGGGCACCAGCACCCCCGCCGGCCAGCTGGCCAACACGGCCGCCAACGTGCTGGGCACCGACGGCAACGGCATCAGCAGCCAGGGCCTGGGCTGGGTGAGCACCAGCGCAGCGGGCTACGCTGGGGTGTTTTACAACGCCAACAACAACGCCAACGCCCCGGGCCTGGCCGTGAAGGTGGCCAGCACCGGCGTGGCCGCCCTCGACGTGAGCCAGGGCACGGCCGCCGGCACGGCCGGCACCACGCTGCTGCGCGTGAACGGCAACGGCAACGTGGGCATTGGCACCACCAACCCCGGCCAGAAGCTGGACGTGAACGGCGACACCCACGTGAGCAACAACGCCACCGTGGACGGCAACCAAGTGGTGGGCGGCGCCCTGTTTGTCTCCGGCGACTCGTTCCTGAGCGGCACGGTGGGCATCGGCACCCCCTTTCCGAACGAGGCGCTCGACGTATCCGGCCGGGTGGCCAGCCGCAGCGGCGGCTTCGTGTTTCCGGACGGCACCGTGCAGACCACCGCCGCCGTGACGGTGCCCGGCGACAACCTGGGCAACCACACCGCCACCCGCGCCCTGAACCTGCAGGGCAACGCCCTCATCGGCACGGGGGCCAGCATCAGCGGCGTGGGCGTGGGCGTGCGGGCCGATGGGGGCCTGAACCTGGGCCAGAACGGCCCCGGCAACGGCATCTACCTGGGCTACCAGGCCGGGCAGGCCAACACCACCGGCAACACCAACCAGTTTGTGGGCTACCAGAGCGGCTACGCCAACACGAGCGGCTACAACAACCTGTTCAACGGCTACCGGAGCGGCTACGCCAACACCCGCGGCTACAACAACCAGTTCGAGGGCTTCCAGGCCGGCTACTCGAACACGACGGGCTTCACCAACCAGTTCAGCGGCTACACCAGCGGCTACTCCAACACGGCGGGCAACTTCAACCAGTTCAGCGGCTTCGAAAGCGGCTACTCCAACACCACGGGCAGCAACAACCAGTTCGACGGCTACGACAGCGGCTACTCGAACACGACGGGCAGCAACAACCAGTTCGACGGCTACCACAGCGGCTATTCCAACACCACGGGCACCAACAACCTGTTCGTGGGCAACGTGAGCGGGGCCGGCACCACCACGGGCAGCAATAACGTGTACGTCGGCTACTTCGCGGGGAGCAGCAACCTCACGGGCAGCAACAACACGGTGCTGGGCTACAACAGCGGCGGCGGCACGGCCCTCACCAACGCCACCGCACTGGGGGCCAACGTGACCCTGGCCCAGAGCAACACCGTGGTGCTGGGCAACGGGGCCAGCGTGGGCATCGGCACCAGCACCCCCACCCAGAAGCTCGATGTGGACGGCGGCATCCTGGCCCGCAGCAACAGCGCCATCAGCAACCAGGGCGCCTACCTGCAGTGGAACCGCAGCGGCGGCGACGGCGAAACCTGGCTGCTCAACCAGCAGGGCGGCAGCAGCAGCGGCGGCATCCGCTTCGGCAGCGCCACCACGGCCAATGTGGCCACCGAGTGGGCCCGCTTCGACGGCACTGGCAACCTGGGCCTCGGCGCCACCAGCCCCACCCAGAAGCTCGACGTGCGCGGCAACCTGCGCCTGGGGGCCGACGGCGGCAACAGCGCCACCGGCCTGGGCCAGGCCGTGGAGTTTGTGGGCCCGGGCTTCAACACCGACCCGGTGGGCCTCTACCGCGTGAACCCCGCCGCCGACGCCAGCGAGCTGCGCGTGGTGGTGGGCGACGGCGCCGACGCCAACGACAAGTTCGTGGTGGGCCGCAGCAGCGCCACCGGCGAGGGCGGCATTCCGGGCAGCACCTTCACGCCCAGCTTCACGGTGCAAAGCAACGGCGACGCCGCCGTGAGCGGCCAGCTCGCGGCCGGCAGCGCCACGGTGGGCGGCAACGTGGGCATCGGCACCAGCCCCGCCGGGGGGCTGCACATCGACCGGCCCGAAATAGCCAGCATCACGAGCCTGGGCGTGCTCATTGGCGGGGGCAGCAGCGGCAACCCCAGCATCGAGCTGCGCGGCAACGGCAAGTCGCCCTACCTCGACTTCGTGGAGAATACCGGCCTCGACTACTCCACCCGCCTCATCTCGCTGTCGGGCACCCTCAACCTGAACTACGGCGGCACGGCCACCAAGCCCACCAACATCTTCAACGTGGGCGGCGGGGTGCAGGCCACGGCCTTCAACACGGCCTCCGACCAGCGCTTCAAAACCAACGTGCGGCCCATCGGCAGCGCCCTGGCCTCGGTGCTGGCCCTGCGCGGCGTGCGCTACGACTGGAACGCGCTGGGCGTGCGCCACGGCGGCACGGCCGGCGCCCCCCAAGTGGGCCTGCTGGCCCAGGAGGTGGAGAAAATCTACCCCGAGCTGGTGAGCACCGACAAGGACGGCTACAAGGCCGTGAACTATGCCCAGCTCACGCCCGTGCTCATCGAGGCCCTCAAGGAGCAGCAGCAGCAGATTGAGGCCCTGAAGGCGCAGAATGCCGCCGCCCACACCGAACTGCAAACGGTGAAAGCCCAAGCCGCCACCGACAAAGCCCAGGCCACCGCCACGCTCGAAACCTTCGAGGCCCGGCTGCGGCGGCTGGAAAGCGCGGCCGGCGGGCAGGCCCAGCGGTAGTGCCCGCGGCCGTGGCCTGCATCGGCTCCGGCTTTTTAATGGATTTCCTCCCTTTGTTAATATGATGAACAAATACCTGTTTGCCCCGCTGGCCGCCCTGGCGCTGCTGGCCGCCCCCCGCCTCGCCCACGCCCAGACCGGCTCCGTTGGCATCGGCACCACGACCCCCAATGCGGCGGCAGCGCTCGAAATTAGCAGTACCAGCAAGGGGCTGCTGCTGCCCCGCCTCACGCTTGCCCAGCGCACCGCGATGGGCACCGGCAGCGTGGCCGCCCCCGTGCCGGGCCTCGTCATCTACCAGACCGACAACACGCCCGGCCTCTACGCCTACGACGGCACCGGCTGGGTGCGCCTCGGGGCCGACAACCTGGGCAACCACACCGCTACCCAAACCCTGAACCTGAACGCGCAGCGCCTGCTGGGCACCGCGAGCACCTCCCTGGGCGACTCCACCGCCCAGGTCGAGCTCAACGCCAGCGTGGGCACGCAGAGCGCCGCGCTCATCACGCGCAGCAACTTCGCCGGGACGAAATACTCGCGCACCGTCCTCTCGGGCTACGGCAAGCTGCCCGAGGGCACCAACTCGGCCAACGACTTCGGCATCTGGGCCACGGCTTACAAAGGCGGCGGCTGGGCGGGCTTTTTCTCGGCGGGCAGCACCACCGGCACGCCCCTGCGCTGGGTGGGCATCTGCCAGAACCCCGGCGTCAGCGGCTTCGGCTCGGCCATCCGCATCGTCGACGGCACTCAGGGGGCGGGCAAGGTGCTGACCTCGGACGGCAGCGGCTACGGCACCTGGCAGACGCCTACGGCTACAGCTACGACCACGGCGGCCGGCGGCAACTTCGACCTGGGCCCCTACTACCTGGTGGGCAACGGCGGCAGCACGGGCCTGGCCATCACCAGCAGCGGCCGGGTGGGCATCGGCACCACCGCCGCTGCGCCTGCCACCCAGGCGCTCGACGTGCGCGGGAACGTGCGCCTCGGCGACGACGGCGGCAACGTAGCCGGCACGGGCCAGGCCATCGAGTTTGTCGGGCCCGGCTTCAGCACCGACCCGGTAGGCCTGTACCGCCTCAACCCGGCCGTGGACCAGAGCGAGTTGCGCGTAGTGGTGGGCGACGTGTCCGACGTCAACGACAAGTTTGTGGTGGGCCGCATGGCCGGCACCAACGCCGAGGGCGGCATCCCCACGGGCACCTTTACGCCCAACTTCACCGTGCGCGCCGACGGCAACGTGGGCGTGGGCACCAGCACGCCCACCAGCACGCTGCAAGTAGCCGGCTCGGTGGCGGCCAGCATCCGCACCCTGAGCAGCGGCACCGTTGCCGATAATGACTATACGGTACTGGTGAGCGGCAACATATCCCTGCCCACTCCTGGCCCGGGCAACGTGGGCCGCCTCTACAACCTGCTTACTACGGGTGGCGGCTACGTGGTTTCAGCGGCCTTCCGCGACGCCGGCGGCTCCTTCGGTTCCTACGGCCTGAACAGCAGCGCCGGGGGGCGTGGCATCGTGGCGCAAAGCGACGGTACCAATTGGTGGATTATCAGCCGCCAGTAGCCCGCCGGCCGGGCGGTAAATGGTTGCGGCCCACCCCAGCTGCCACCGCTACCCCGGAAACTTTCGAGGCCCGGCTGCGGCGGCTGGATTGGTCCCGGCCCGGCGGTAGTAGCCGCCCCGCCCATCCGCTCCGGTGTAATTGCTTTTATACAGAATGTCTATTAAGATGAGAAAACGCTTTACTCTCGCCCTGCTGCTGCCCGCCCTCACCGGCCTGGCCCAGACCGGCCTCACCAACGACGGCGCCACCATCACCGTCGAAGCCGGGGCCACGCTCTACGTAGCCGGCGCGGTGCAAAACAATACCGGCAGCAGCTTGAGCAATGCCGGCACCGTGGAGCTGACCGGCGACCTGACCAACGCCGGCACGCTGGCCTCGCCCGGCAAGCTCGTCTTCAGCGGCGCGGCTAACCAGACGCTCACGCCGGGCGCGGCCACGGTGGGCACGCTCGTGCTGGCCAACACCGGCGCCGTGGGCCAGCGCACGCTGGCTTTGCCCGCCAATCTGACTGTAGGCGCTGCCCTCATCCTGCAAAGCGGGCTGCTGCGCACGGCCCCCGCGGCCACGCTCACCCTGCCCAACGGGGCTACACTTGCGGGCGAACAAACCGGCCAGTACGTGCAAGGCAACCTGCGCATCGAGCGGTCCGCCGGCAGCGGCGTGCTCGACTTCGGCCACGGCGCGGCCCTCGACCGCACCGGCTTGGGCGCGGTGGCCATCACCCGCACCGCCGGGCTGCAGACCAACAACCTGAGCCGGGCCGTGGGCCTGGGCACGACTACCGCGCAGGGCATTGACCGCATCTGGACCGTGGAAGCGGCCGTGGCCCCCGCCGCGCCTGTGTCCGTGACGCTGAGCTGGCTGGTCGACGACGACAACGGCATCGCGAGTTTTGCCAGCGCCCAGGCCTGGCGGGCGCCGCAGGGCACCAGCAACTGGGCGGCCACGGGCAGCGCCGGTCCGGCCACGGTAAGCGGCAGCACGCGCAGCTTCTCCTTCAGCACCCTGGCCCTGGACCGGCTCACGCTCGGCGGGCTGGCTGCGCCGCTGCCCGTCACGCTGGTGGCCTTCACGGCCGCGCCGCAGGGCGCGGATGCGCTACTGCGCTGGGCCACGGCCTCGGAGCTGCACAACGACCACTTCGAAGTGGAAGCCAGCGCCGACGGCCGCACGTTCCGGCGCATCGGCACGGTAGCCGGCGCGGGCACAAGCCAGTCGGCTCACAATTACCAGTTGGTCGACCCGGTTATTACCCGCTACGCCACCAATCTGGTGTATTATCGCCTGCGGCAGGTTGACACCGACGGCACATTCAGCTACTCGCCCGTGCGCACGGTGGCCGTGACTTCTCTCAGCCCGGCTGGGCTGGTGCTCTTCCCGAACCCGACGCGGGCGGCGGCCACGCTCACCGGCGCCGAGCCAGGTGCGGCGGTGGACGTTTTCGACGCCTTGGGCCGGCACGTACTCAACGTAACGGCCGATGCCGAGGGTGCGGCCGCCTTGGTGCTGCCGACCAGCCTGGCCACGGGCGTTTATGTGGTGCGCACCGGCAGCAAGGCCCTGCGCCTGACCGTGGAATAGCCGTGGACGGATAGCTGTCCAGGTATTGCCAAACAGTATCAATGAAAAAGGCCCCAATCATTAGATTGGGGCCTTTTTCATTGCGAGTTCTCAAAACGCAGCCCGCGAGCATGGTTTGAATAACGGCTGTCCACTAGTAGTTAGTCGGGCATGACTCCGGCCGGTGTGCGTGGGCATTAGCTAAACATGCGCTGCAGCCCCGGCCAGAGCCGCTTTTTCAAACTTACATCATACTCCACCAAATCGACGGTGGCCGAAGCCAGATAGGCCAAGTTGAGGCTCGGAAACAGCACGGGCTCGTAAATCTGGGTGTTGCGCACGGTGGTGTCGAGCAGGTTTCGGCCGAAGGCGATGATTTGCGTGGCGGCCAGCATCTGGCGCAAATTCACCAGCGCCACGGGCAATTCCGACTCCACGTTCACCAGCATCACGTCGGCCATCACCATGTTCAAGGCCTGCAGCATCTTGTTGAGAAACACGTTGCGGTGCAGCTTTTGAAACTGCTCGTTGGGCAGCCGAAACAGCATCACCACGCCCTGCGGGTTGTTGCCGATGGCCGTGAAGGGCGTGAGCATCACCGGGGCCACGCCGGCCGGGGCGGGCGGTGGGGGCGGGCCGGCCGGTGCGGGCGCGGCGGCGCCGGCCAGGCGGTCGGCCAGCTGCACCTGGCTGGCCGTGGGAATCGACTTGGGCAGGCCCGGCCGGGCGGCGGGGGCGTTGTCGGGCCGGTTCAGGCGGTCGGCCAAAGGGTTAGGTGGGGCCGCGTTGGTGGGAGCTGCCGTGGGTGGGGCGGCCGCAACGGGTGCGCTGGCCGGCGCTGTTGGTGCCGTAGCGGCCGACGGCTCGGTGGGCAGGTAGAGGGTGACGTCGGTATAGAAATTTTGCAGAAAGGCCAGTTTTTCAGCAGACATAGCGGCGAGGCATCGGTGGGAAACGAGGCAAAATATACAACTTTATTCCGCGCTATTCCAGCGCAAACAGCGCCTTCAGTTCTTTGGCTTCGGCGGGCTGCATGCGGCCGGCCAGCACGAGGCGCAGCTGGCGGCGGCGCAGGGCGCCTTCGTAGAGCGCGATTTCTTCGGGCGTGCTGGGCACGGCTTCGGGCACATCGATGGGCCGGCCCGACTGGTCGACGGCCACGAAGGTGAGGAAGGCCTCGTTGGTTTTGAGCTTGGTGCCGCTCGGGATGTCTTCGGCCCACACATCGATATGCACCTCCATGCTGGAGCTGAAAGCCCGCGTCACCTGGGCCTGCAGAGTCACCACGTTGCCCAGCCGGATGCTGTCGCGAAACGACACGTTGTCGACCGACGCCGTGACCACAATGCGGTTGGAGTGTTTCTGGGCCGAGATGGCGGCGGCAATGTCCATCAGATGCATCATGCGGCCCCCCATGAGGTTGTTCAGGGTATTGGTGTCGTTGGGCAGCACTAGCTCGGTCATGATGACGAAGGAGTCGGCCACCGGTTTTTGCTTGCGCATGTGCGGGCGTTGAGGTTCAGTAGGCAATGGACCAGGCCGAAGGTGAAATGAAACCCCCGACCAGGCCACAAAGGTACGTTCAAGCCCAGGGAGCATTCACAAAAAAGCCCCATCCGAAAAGGGATGGGGCTTTTTGGAAGCAAAACTGGTCGGGAGTGCTTACTCGACGTTGAGCTTGGAGGTGAAGGTTTCGCCGTTGAGGGAGACTTGCACGAGGTAGACGCCGGCCTGCAGGGGGCGGCCGGCGGGGTTCAGGGCCAGGGCCTGGGGGCCGGCGCCGTAGGTTTTGGCCGGCAGCGTGAGCACGGCACGGCCCAGCACGTCGGTCAGGCTCACCTGCACGCTGGCGGCGGCGGTCAGGTTCAGGTGCACGGCCGTTTCGCGGGTGAGCGGGTTGGGGTACACGGCGATGCCGCGGGCGGCCCCGGCATCGGCTTTGGTAGCCAAGGCGGACGTGACGCGCAAGTGGTCGAGGAAGAAGGTGTTGCCCTGGCTGGTGCCATTCACGACCTGGAAGCGCACCTTGAACAGGCCGCTGCCCTGGAACTGGGCCGGGATGGCCACGTCCAGCGTCTGCCACTCGGCGCTGCTGGCCGGCACGTAGCCGTCAATCGGCGTCAGGCCCTGCGTGGTGAGGTTGGCGCCGGTGAGGGTGGCCGCCGTCTGCCAGGTCTGGCCGCAGTCGGAGCTAAAGCCTACCCGCAACTGCACGTTGTCGCTGGCCGTGCGCAGAGCGTAGGCGCGGGCAAAGCGCAGCGTGGCGTTGGTGATGCCGCTCAGGTTGATGTTGGGCGTGATGAGTGTGGTGGTCACGTTGACCGGGTAGGTGCGGTTGGTCACGCTCAGGTAGGCGCTGCCGTCGGCGGCGGGCACGGCCGTCTGGCGGCGCCAGACGTAGGACGAACTGGACGCCCCGGCCGCCGTTGTGCCGCTGGTTTCGTAGTTGCGCAGGGTGGGGGCGGGGTAGAGGGCGGGGAAGGCCGGGTCCTCGAAAGACTGGGCGAGCGGGGCGGTTTCGCCGCCCCCGGGCCCTTCCACGCGGATGAGGTTGGTCTGGGTGCTGGTCGAGCTGCCGACGGAGTTGGTCACGGTCTCGGTCACGGAATAGAAGCCGGCCGCCGCGTAGCTCACGCTCACGTTCTGGCCCGTGGCCGTGGCGGGCGTGCCGCCGGGGAAAGACCAGGAGTAGGAAAGCGTGCCGCCGGTGGCCGAGAAGTTGGTGGAGTAGTCGCGCAGGCTCACCGGCGTGTTGATGCACACATTGGCGGTGGAGCCCGGCGTCACGGCAAAGGCCGCAATGGGGGCGCAGTCCGGGGCCACGTAGCCGTCATTCGTGCCCGTAAACACCAGGTTGGCCGCCGAGGTGAGCACCGAACGGTTGGCCGCCAGCACGTTGCGCATGAACGTACGCTGGCCCTGGGTGAACATGCGGAAGCAGTACGAATAGTCCATGAAGTTCTGCACGTTGGCAACCGGGCCGCAGGGGGCGTAGTTCAGGTTGCAGTTGCTGTAGATGCCGTCGGTTTGGGGGGTGTCGGGCACGTTGTCGGTGCCGGTGCAATCGCCGGTGCCGGGGTTATTGGTGGCGCCCCAGGTGTGCGACAGTCCAAAGTAGTGTCCGATTTCGTGGGTCGCGGCCCGGCCCACGTACAGGCTGCCCGTGCCCTGCGTGCCGAAGTAGGTGCTCAGCACCGTGAAGCCGTCGCGGGTGTTGGTCGGAGTGTTCGGCGGCGACACGTAGCCGGCGGCGCCACTCGAAATGCCGCGCACTACCCAGATGTTCATGTAGCGGCTGCGGTCCCAGTTCGAAACAGCTTGCACGGCGCCGCTGCCGTCGTCGGTGGCAATGCTCGGCGCGTAGTGCCGGGTGATGCCCGTGGTGCAGTTGCCGTTCGGGTCCTTCTTGGCCAGCCGAAACCGGAAACCCACCGAAGCCGCAATGGGCCGGAACAGCGGAATAATATCGGCCGTGTCGGGGTTCAGCTTCTGGTAGTCCAGGTTCAGCTGGTCGATGGCGCTCATAATCTGCCGGTCGCTGATGTTGTCCGACCCGCCGGAGTGGATGATGTGCACCACCACCGGGATGGTCACATCGGTCACGTAGTTGGTACGCTGCTGGGCCTGCATCTTCGACTGCGCTTCGATGCGCTCGTTAAACAGACGCTGGGCATCGCGGGCGCCTGGGTGGGCGGCGAAGTAACGTTCCTGCTCGGCTGTGGTGCCGCACCAGTTGGGCGAAATGCCGGCCGGTGCTTGGGCCTTGGCACTCAGGCCGGTTAGGGCCAGCCAGGCAGTCAGGACCGAGGGTAATACTTTTTTCATTAGGGGTGGTGAGGTGAGAGAGAAAACAAGTAGAGACAACCTTACATGTGATAATGAAGCTCAGAATCAGTATCTCAGCAAATATACATCAGGAAAACGAGCATGACGGGCACAAAAAAGCCCCATTCGGCTGGAATGGGGCTTTTTCAAGTTTGCTTATCACTCCCCGTTTACTCGACGTTGAGCTTGGAGGTGAAGGTTTCGCCGTTGAGGGAAACCTGCACGAGGTAGACGCCGGCCTGCAGGGGGCGGCCGGCGGGGTTCAGGGCCAGGGCCTGGGGGCCGGCGCCGTAGGTTTTGGCCGGCAGCGTGAGCACGGCGCGGCCCAGCACGTCGGTCAGGCTTACCTGCACGCTGGCGGCGGCGGCCAGGTTCAGGTGCACGGCCGTTTCGCGGGTGAGCGGGTTGGGGTACACGGCGATGCCGCGGGCGGCGCTGGCGTCGGCTTTGGTAGCCAGCGGGTTGGAAATGCGCAGGTAGTCAAAGAAGAAGGTGTTGCCCTGGCTGGTGCCATTCACGAGCTGGAAGCGCACTTTGAACAGGCCGCTGCCCTGGAACTGGGCCGGGATGGCCACGTCCAGCGTCTGCCACTCGGCGCTGCTGGCCGGCACGTAGCCGTCAATCGGCGTCAGGCCTTGCGTGCTCAGTGCCGCCGCGTCCAATGGAGCGGGATTCGACCAGGTAGTGCCGCAATCGGAGCTGAAGGAAATACGCAACTGGGTGTTGTCGGTGTTGGAACGCAGGGCGTAGGCGCGGGCAAAGCGCAGCGTGGCGTTGGTGATGCCGCTCAGGTTAATGTTGGGCGTGATGAGCGTGGTGACGGCCCCAGCCGGGTACGTGCGGTTGGTCACGCTCAGGTAGGCGCTGCCGTCGGCGGCGGGCACAGCCGTCTGGCGGCGCCACACGAAGGACGAACTGGCCGCGCCCGTGGACGTCGCGCCCGACAGCTCATAGTTGCGCAGGGTGGGGGCGGGGTAGAGGGCGGGGAAGGCCGGGTCCTCGAAAGACTGGGCGAGCGGGGCGGTTTCGCCGCCGCCGGGCCCTTCCACGCGGATGAGGTTGGTCTGGGTGCTGGTCGAGCTGCCGACGGAGTTGGTCACGGTCTCGGTCACGGAATAGAAGCCGGCCGCCGCGTAGCTCACGCTCACGTTCTGGCCCGTGGCCGTGGCGGGCGTGCCGCCGGGGAAGGACCAGGAGTAGGAAAGCGTGCCGCCGGTGGCCGAGAAGTTGGTGGAGTAATCGCGCAGGCTCACCGGCGTGTTGATGCACACGCTGGCACTCGTGCCCGGCGCGATGCCGAAGGCCGCGATGGGGGCGCAGTCCGGGGCCACGTAGCCGTCATTCGTGCCCGTCGCCACCAGGTTAGCCGCCGATACCAGCGTGGTCCGGTTGGCCGCCAGCAGCGCGCGCATCCGGGCGCGCTGGCCCTGGGTAAACATCGTGAAGCAGAAGGAATAGTCCATGAAATTCTGCACGTTGGCAACCGGGCCGCAGGGGGCGTAGTTCAGGTTGCAGCTCTGGGTGCCGTCGGTGGGCGGCGTATCGGCCACGTTGTCGGTGCCGGTGCAGTCGCCGGTGCCGGGGTTATTGGTAGAGCCCCAGGGGTGGGCCAGGCTGAAATAGTGGCCGATTTCGTGGGTGGCGGCCCGGGTGCGGGCCAGGGAGCTGGTGCCCTGCGTACCAAAATAGTCGGCGCGCACCACAAAACCATCGCGGGGGTTCGTGGGGGTATTCGGAGGGTTCACATAGCCCGCCACGTAGCCCCCGTTGGGGTCCGTCACGCCAATCGAGCCCACTACCCAGATGTTCATGTAGCGGCTGGGGTCCCAAAGCGCGGCTGCCTGCACGGCACCGCTTTGGTTGTCGTTGAGCAGGCTGGGCAGGTAGTGGCGGGTAATGCCCGTGGTGCAGTTGCCATTGGGGTCTTTTTTCGCCAGGCGAAACTGGAAGCCAATGGAGGCGGCTATGGGCCGGAACAGCGGAATGGTGTTGGCCGTGTCGGCGTTCTGCTTCTGGTAGTCGATGTTCAGCTGCGCGATGGCGCTGGCAATCTGCCGGTCGCTGATGTTCTCCACCCCACCCGCGTGAATGATGTGCACCACCACCGGAATGGTCACGTCGACGACGTAGTTGGTGCGCTGCTGGGCCTGGGCCTGCGCCAGCACGGTGAGCTGCTTGTCGAAAATCGCCTGGGCCTCGCGGGCCCCGGGGTGCTCGGCGAAGTAGCGCGCCTGCATCTCGTCGGTGCCGCACCATCTGGCATTGCCGGCAGTCGTTTGGGCCTGGGCGCCCAGGCCGGATAAGGCAAGGGCCGCAGCCATTACCGAGGGTAAAAATCTTTTCAGCATAAGGGGTGAATGGGGAAGAAGATTGAAAGTCGAAGAGGACGAAAAAAAGCTGCAATGAGTGGTAGCGGTGATGAAAACACGATTCAATGGCACCAAATAGTTAGTCGCTGAGCCAGCCTTAGCGTGCCCGAAATCACGGAATAACAACTTTTGTGGTCCAACGCGCGGCAGTAGTGGTCAGTTCAACCAGGTAGATGCCCGCGGCCGGACGCGCTGCGGCCCCGGGCAGCACGGGCAGCGTTTGGCGTCCCGCCCGGCCCGCGGCCTGCACCGGCGCCAGCACCTGTCGGCCCATCAAATCGGTGAGGCGCAGCTGCACCGGGCCCGGGGCGGCCAGCGTGAATTCCACCGCCGTTTCGGCCGTGAGCGGGTTCGGGAACACGCGGAGCGCGCCGTTGCTGGCCGCCGCACGGCTGGCCAGCGCACTGGCCGCCTGAATGGCCAGATGGTCGATGTAGATGGTGTTGCCGCCGTTGCTCAGCATTTGAATGCGCAGCTGGAAATGGCTGGAAATGAACGAGGCCGGAATGGGCACCACCAGCGGCTTCCACTGCGCCGCCGACGTGGGTATAAAGCCAATCACCCGCGCCGTGTCCAGGGTATTGAGCGCCGCCGGAAAAATGTTGCCCTGGTTTATCCAGGTCTGGCCGCAGTCGTCGCTGAACTGCACGTTTAGGTATTCATTGATGGGGGTGGGCCGCAGCGCGTAGGCGCGGTCGAAGGTGAGCACCGGCGGATTGGCGGCCGAATAGGCGCTGAGGTTGATGTTAGGGGATTGCAGGCGGGTTTGGGTGCCGGCCGGCAGCAGCGAGCTGCGCACCGCCATGCAGGCCGTGCCGTCGCTGGCCTGGAGGCCGCCGGGGTTGCTGGCCTGCCGTATCCAGCGGGCCGCGCCCGACGTGGAGTTGGTGGAATTCGACCAGTTGCGCGAATCCGGCGCCGTAAAATTCAGCGGGAAAGCCGGGTTTTCGAACGACTCCGCCAGCGGCGCCGGCAGGCCCACATTGCCGCCCAATACCTGAATGAGGCCGGTGCGCGTGCGGGTGCCGCTGCGGCCGGCGGCCGTCACCGTCAAGGTCACGCTGTAGGTGCCACCGGTGGGGTAGGTCACGTCGGGATTGCGGAGCGACGACGTGGCGGGCACCCCACCCGGAAACTGCCAGGCATAGGTGACGCCCGCCGCCGTGAGGTCGGCATTGTAGGAATAATCGGAAAACGACACCGTCGCACCCTCGCAAACTATTGTGGCCGAGGGTTCGAAGGCCACGACCGGCGCGCAGGGCACGGCGTTGTAGCCGTCGTTGGTGCCGGTGGCCAGCAGGTTGGCCGCGCTGGTGAGCACCTGGCGGCAGCCCAGCTGCAGCGAGGCCCGCATCACCGCACGCTGCCCCGTGGTGAACATGCGGGTGCAGGTGGCGTAGTCCATGTAGTTCTGCACGTTGGCCAGCACGGGCAGGGCGGTAATGGGGTCGGTGCAGGGGGCAAAGGCCAAGTTGCAGCTGTTTTGAGAGCCAATGGTGTTGGGCGTGTCGGCAATGCCGTCGTCAATCCCGCAGTTGCTGGCCAGGCCCGGCGTGTTACTGCCGCCCCAGGTATGGGGCAGGCCGAAGTAGTGGCCGATTTCGTGCGTCAGCGACCGAATGCACAAATTGGCTCCGCACGAGGTGCCAATGCTGCCAAACTGGGCGTTCCGAATCACAATGCCGTCCACGTTGCCGCCGGTGCAGGGCAGGTAGGCGTAGCCGCCCGCGCCGTTGGCGCTGGTGCAAATCCAGATGTTGAGGTACTTGCTCTGGTCCCACGCAATCAGGCTTTTCACCCGGTCATCGCCAATGTTGGTATCGGTCGAATAGGTGCGCGTGATGCCGGTGGTGCAGTTGCCGTTGGGGTCAATCTTAGCCAGCCGAAACCGGAACCCGATGTTGGCGTAGCGCGGCTGAAAAAACGGGATGACGTCGGCCGTGTCGTGGTTGGTTTTGCTGAAATCCTCGTTGATGACGCGCACGGCGTCGTTCACCTGCGCGTCGGTGATGTTGTCGGTGCCGCCCGTGTGAATGATGTGCATCACCACGGGCACCGTCACGTCGGGTGCGGCCAGCAAGCGGGCCCGCGCATCGGCCGGCAGCTTCGCCACCTGCTGCAGAAACGCCCGGTAGGCCAGCTCGGCCCCTGGCTGCCGGGCAAACGCCGCCTGCTGGGCGCTATCGAAGGCGCACCGAATGCCGGTGCGGTGCTCCGGGTAGCTCCGGCTCACCCCCTGCGGGGTTTGGGCGGCCACGCCCTGGCACATAGCCATAGCGCCAATGCCCAGCAGCCAGTGCCGGGCCATGCGTAAAAGTTTCAGCATGCGGGGGTGAAGGGGAGGGATAAAAAAGAAGAGGGCCGAGAGCAGCGCCGCGGTGCCGGGGGGTGGAGCAGTAGTCCATCGGCGTTGCTTTCGGTGAGCAATTTAAGCCCTAGAAATGGGTAAAAGATGAAGGCGCTATTCAGGAGCGCCAGCCGCTGGCCCCGAGCAGGGGCACGAAGCGAAACTCCTCAAACTCTTCGCGCACGAAAGCTTCGGGGCCTTCGCGCGTCACGCGCACCATGCGCTGGGCCTGGGTGTCGCCCACCGGAATCACCAGCCGGCCGCCCACACGCAGCTGCCGCAGCAGGGCCGGCGGCAAGCCGGGCGCCCCGGCTGTCACCAAAATGCCGTCGAAGGGCGCGCGGGCCGGCAGGCCCACCGAGCCGTCGCCGCAATGCAGGTTGGCTCCGCCGGCCCCCAGCGCCGCCAGCCGCAGCCGGGTGCGGGCAAACAGCACTTCGTTGAACTCAATGCTCTCGACGTGGGGCGTAAGCTGAAGCAGCACCGCGCACTGGTAGCCCGAGCCGGTGCCCACCTCCAGCACCCGGTCAGTAGGCTGCACGTTCAGCAGCTGGGTTTGGAAGGCCACTGTGTAGGGCTGCGAAATGGTCTGGCCCTCGCCAATGGGAAAGGCCTTGTCCTGGTAGGCATGGTCCTGGAAGGCGGGCTCAAAAAACAGATGGCGCGGCACGGCCGACAGCGCCGCCAGCACCCGCTCGTCGTGAATGCCGCGCTGGCGCAGCTCCCGGGCCAACGCGCGCCGCTGGCCCTGGTGGCGGTA
This sequence comes from Hymenobacter convexus, assembly GCF_030580955.1. GTDB lineage: Bacteria > Bacteroidota > Bacteroidia > Cytophagales > Hymenobacteraceae > Hymenobacter. The sequence continues at coordinate 15,134 of NZ_JAUQON010000004.1, forward strand.
AGAATCCTGAAGCGGTGAAATGGCGAAATCGAAAAAATGAAAGCCGAAAATAAGCCGACGGGCCGCAACAAGGCGCCCCCGGTTGCCGGCCGGTGCTGGCAACCCGGTGCGCGTCCTACCTTTGCCCGGCGCGGTTTTTGTCCACTGGCCGCGAAAATACACCTTTTGTCACCGTTTTGCAGCTCATTCGCCGCTTTCAGTATATCAAGCTTGTGGCCGCCGACTTTGGGGCGGCGCTGCTGGCCTGGATGTGTTTCTACCTCGTGCGCAAGTACTTGCTTAACGAGCTGACGGGCTACCGCTTCACCGAAGGCGCCTTGTTTGACCTCACCGGCTCGGCCATTTTCATTGCCGTGTTCTGGACGTTCCTCTATACGCTGGTGGGCGAATACCGCGACATCTACCGCAAATCGCGCCTCGGCGAAATTTTGCGCCTGGCCCGGGTGTCGCTGCTCGGGGCCGTGGTTATCTTTTTCACCCTGTTGCTCGATGACCAGGGCGTGGTGAACTACAAGGCCTACTACAAAACGTTTTCGGCCTACTACCTGCTGCATTTTTTCATCACGGGTTTCCTGCGCACCATCGCCGTGAGCAGCGTGCAGCGTACCATCCGCCAAGGCGATATTTCGTTTCCAACGCTGCTGGTGGGCTCCAATGCATTGGCGCTGAATACCTTTCACGAGCTGGTGCGCACCAGCAAGCACCTGGGCCTGCGCATGGTGGGCTTCGCGCCCGTCGGCGACACCGTGGACCCCGAGCTGGCCACCGAGCTGCCCGCCCGCGGCTCCTATCAGCGCCTGCCGGCCCTGGTGCGGGCCCTCAAAATCGAGCAGATTGTCATCGCCATCGAACCCAGCGAACACCTGCTCATTCAGGACATTCTGACTTTGCTGGATGGCACGCCGGCCCGCGTCAGCATCCTGCCCGACTTGTACCAGATGCTACTGGGTTCGGTGAAAGTCAACCACTTATTTGGCACGCCCCTCATCGAAATCAAGCAGGATTTGCTGCCCGTGTGGCAGGTCATCCTCAAGCGGGTGATTGACGTGGTGGGCTCGGCGCTGTTTCTGCTGCTGGCCAGTTGGGTGTATGCCTTCACAGCCATCATGGTGCGGTTGTCGTCGCCCGGCCCGATTTTCTATCGCCAGGAACGCATCGGGCGCAACGGGCAGCCGTTCCGCATTATCAAGTTTCGCTCTATGTTCGTGGATGCCGAGAAGGCCGGCCCCGCCCTGAGCTCCGACCACGACCCGCGCATCACAAAGTGGGGCCGCTTCATGCGCAAGGTGCGGCTGGACGAATTGCCCCAGTTCTGGAACGTGCTCAAGGGCGACATGAGCATCGTGGGCCCGCGCCCCGAGCGCCAGTTCTTCATCGACCAGATTGTCAAAATTGCACCCCACTACCGCCACCTGCACCGCGTGCGGCCGGGCCTCACCTCCCTGGGTCAGGTGAAGTATGGCTACGCCGAAACCGTGGCTCAGATGGTCGAACGCCTCAAATTCGACATTCTCTACATCGAAAACATGAGCCTGGCCATGGACTTTCGGGTGCTGCTCTACACGCTCAAGATTATTGTGGAAGGACGGGGCAAATAGGCTTAAGAGGCATTTGTCATACTGAGCACCGCGAAGGACCTTCTCACGTTTGAGCATTTGGTGCGGGACGTGAGAAGGTCCTTCGCTGCGCTCAGGATGACGAACGATTTGCCAACGGTGTACCTTTGCAGGTGCCGGCCGGAACCTTTCAAGCTCCGGGTGAATTGCACCACACTATGAATACCGAAACAAAAGGACGGGTACTAGTCGCCATGAGCGGCGGAATTGACAGCAGCGTGGCCGCCGTGCTCCTGCACGAGCAAGGCTACGAAGTGGTTGGGATGACCATGAAAACCTGGGACTATGCCAGCGCCGGCGGCTCCAAAAAGGAAACCGGCTGCTGCTCCCTCGACAGCATCAACGACGCCCGCGACATTGCCGTGACCCTGGGCTTCCCGCACTACATCATCGACATTCGCGACGAATTCGGTGATTTCGTGATTGATAACTTCACCGACGAATACCTGGCCGGCCGCACACCCAACCCCTGCGTGCTCTGCAACACCCACATCAAGTGGGACGCCCTGCTGCGCCGCGCCGACCAATTGGGCTGCGAGTTCATCGCCACCGGCCACTACGCCAACATCCGCAAAGACGCCGAAACCGGCCGCTTCGTGGTGAGCAAAGGGCTCGATGAAAACAAAGACCAAAGCTATGCCTTGTGGGGCGTGAGCCAGGAGAGCCTGAGCCGCACGCTTTTTCCGCTGGGCGGCATGCGCAAAACCGAGATTTACGATGAAGCCCGCCGGCGCGGCTTCACCGAGCTGGTGAACAAGCCCGAGAGCTACGAAATCTGCTTCATCCCGGACAATGACTACCGCGGCTTCCTGCGCCGCCGCGTGCCGGGCCTGGAGGCCCGCGTGGCCGGCGGCAACTTCGTGACCAAAAACGGTCGTGTCATCGGCAAGCACGAGGGCTACCCGTTCTACACCATCGGGCAGCGCAAAGGATTGGGCGTGGCGCTGGGCTACCCGGCCTTCGTGCTCGAAATCCGGCCCGATACCAACGAAGTGGTGCTCGGCAACTACGACGAACTGGCCAGCACCGCCACCGTGGTGGGCAAGCTCAACATGGGCAAGGAGGCCAGCCTGGCCGGCCGCGGCCTGGTGCCGGCCGTGGTGAAAGTGCGCTACAACCACGACGGCGCCCCGGCGTTTCTGGAAGAAGTGGACGGCAAAATCCGGGTGTATTTTGAGGAGGCCGTGCACGCCATCACGCCCGGGCAGGCCGCCGTGTTCTACGACGGCAGCGATGTGCTGGGCGGCGGCTGGATTGAGCGCCACGTAATTGGCGAAATCCCCTTACCTTATGCCGCCGCAACGGCCGGGCAATAAGGCGCGTTATTCCTCTTTTTCTACTTCCTTCCCTATGCACTCACCGCTTCTCCGCTGGCTTCATAAGTTTATCGACAGGCGCCGGGCCCTGGCCGTTGTTGCCTGCGCACTGGCCACCGGCGTGGCGGGGTGCAAAAATGACACGGAAGCCATTCCTGACACCGGAGCCGGTTATTATCCCATCGCCGTGGGCAACTACTGGACCTATGCCGTGGCCGACAGCACCTGGAGCCAGGCCTTGGCTTCGGGCAATTCACTCGCGACGCCGAGCGTACTCACCGTAAGCAACTACCAGTTCAAGGAAACCATCACGGACGTTTTCACAGACGCGAGCGGGCAGCCGGCCTACCGGCTGGTGCGCTCCAAGATGGGCCCCAATACGACCAGCTTCCGCGACGACAGTGTATTTGTGCTCACGGCCAACGCCAATTTCGTGGCACTCAACCGCAACAACGCCAAAACCGCCGAGCTCATTTTCCCGGTGCGGCAGGGGCGCTCCTGGAACCTCAACGCGTTCAACAACATCGATACCACCTTCCTGGCCGAAACCCGGCAGTACAGCCGGGTGGGGCTGCCCTTCACCACGGGCGGTGGCACCTCGGGCCTGCCCGTGAAGGCATACGAGCCCACCGTGACGGTGAACAACACCGGCACGGCCGCCGAAAATAGCGCCCTCAAGCGCAGGGGCTACCAGCAGGTGTTTGCCAAAGGGGTGGGGCCGGTGCTGCGGCGTCGCTTCTTTTTCGCCAATTTCTATATCAATAACACCGTTACCCAAAGAGTGGACTATTACGACAGCAACTACTTTCTGGCCACTTCCCGGCGCGAAACGCTGATTGACTACCGCACCCGTTAGCCGCTGCGCACCACGCATTATTTTGAAAGCCTAAGGGTTATTTTCATGAGTTTGATGTCAAAATGGCTGCTGCTGACGCTGGTCGTGGCCGGTGTGAATGGGCTGGCAGCGCCGCAGGCGCAAGCCCAGGGCCAGGTGCGTCGGCACTTGGTGTACTTGCGCGACAAAACCGGCACGCCGTATTCCGTGACGCAGCCCCAGGCATTTCTGTCGGCCCGCTCGGTGGCGCGGCGCACGCGGCAGGGCATTGCGGTGCTCCCGCGCGACCTGCCCGTGAACCCGGCCTACGTCACCCAAATCAGCAGCGTGGCCGGCAGTCCCCGCATCGTCTACACGTCGCGGTGGTTTAATGCCGTGGTGGTTTCCTGCGATTCGGCCACGCTGGGCCGCATTCAGGCCTTGCCCATCGTGCGCACCGCCACCACTCTGAACCGCGGTTACCAGGCCCCGGTGCCCCACCCATCGCCGGTGCAGGCCCCGCCGCTGGTGAACCGTACCCTGGCCACCCGGGCCCAGTACGGCCCGGCCTACCGCCAGAACCTGCAAATCGGGGTCACGGCCATGCACGACGCCGGTTTCCGAGGCGATGGCATGCACATTGCCGTCTTCGATGCCGGCTTCCCCGGCGTCGACCAGATTGCGGCCCTGCAGCCCGTTTATCTGGAAAACCGGCTGGCGGCCACTCGCAACTTTGTGGATGGCAACAAGAGCGTGTACACCCGCGACAACCACGGCACCAACTGCGTATCGGCCATTGCGGCCAGTCAATCGGGCTTTTACATTGGCTCGGCGCCCAAAGCCACGTTCCACCTGTGCATCACCGAAGATGCTGGCTCGGAGCATCCTATTGAGGAAGCCAACTGGCTGGCGGCGGCCGAATACGCCGATTCGGCCGGGGTCGACGTCATCAGTTCTTCGCTGGGCTATACCACGTTCGATGCGCCCTCGCCCTCCTACAGCTACGCCGACATGAACGGCCGCACGGCCATCAGCACGCGGGCGGCCACCTTTGCGGCGCGGGTGGGCATGCTGGTGGTGAGCGCCGCCGGCAACGAGGGCGACGACCCCTGGCACTACATCTCGGCCCCGGCCGATGCCGACTCTATTGTGTCCGTCGCGGCCGTTGATTCGCTGGGCAATCGCGCCTATTTCAGCTCCTACGGGCCATCGTCGGACGGGCGCACCAAGCCTACGCTGGCCGCCATGGGCCTGGCCGCGGCGGTGCTGGGGCCCAATGGCGCGGCTTTTCGGGGCAGCGGCACGTCGTATGCCTGCCCCATTCTGGCAGGCATGGTGGCCGGCTTCTGGCAGGCCAACCCCACGCTCACGGCCCAACAGGTCATCGTGGCCCTGCGCAGCACGGCCTCGCAGGCCAACAACCCCGACAACGAGCTGGGCTACGGCATTCCCAATTTCGTGACGGCCTATAACGCCCTGCATCCCAATGCGCCCTTGGCGGCCAAGGCCGAAGCGTCGGCCGCCGAAACCCTGGGCCTGTACCCCAACCCCAGCGGCGACGGGCCGCTCACGCTGGTGCTGCCGGCCGTGCTGCAGGGCCGCCCCTTGCGCGTGCGTGTGCTCGACGCGCGGGGCGCCGTGGTGCAGCAAGAGCAGCTGCCGGCCACCCGCGGCGCCGAAGTATCCTTGCGAACGGCCCGGCTGGCCAGGGGCGTTTACACCTGCGAAGTGAGTGCCGGCACCACCCTGAAGACGGTGAAATTCACCCAGCAATAGCCTCATCATAAGCCTTCTAAAAAAGCTCCTTCGAGGGAGCTTTTTTTATGCCATATTACGGGCATATTGGCTTGTTTTTGAGGAGGATAATTCGTAATTTTAAAGCATCAATTCACCCGTTTGATTGCAGGATAATGTTGCAGATGATGACCACCAAGCGCATTGGGCGCCGCCAGTTTCACTTCACCGTGGAGGGCAGTAATTTTCACGAAACCGTGGCCGAATACGACCGGCTGAGCTTCCCCGACGTGGCCGCCTGCGGCCTCTGCGGCTCCGATAACCTCGACCTGACCAGCCGCGTGGCGCAGGGCAAATACAAGTACACCTCGGTGAAATGCCTCTCGTGCCGCGCCGACCTCACCTTCGGCAAAAACAAGGACGACGACCAGAGCTACTTTTTGCGCCGCAAGGAAACGGGTGAGCTGGACTGGCGTGCCATGGACAAAGTCGATAAATAACCCTTTCGCCCACCAGGCGGTTTGTAGTCCAGAACGGCATCTCCGACAAGGGATGCCGTTCTTTGTTCATAAATGGAGCGGTTTGCAGGCCCGGCGCCGTGTTTGGCGAGTGGGTGAACCTGACAAGTTAGCTCCGCCAACCTCCGTTTCAGCCTCGCTTATGTTTACCGGAATTATTGAAGCCCTCGGCACCATTGTGGCCGTTCAAGACGAAGGCACCAACCGCCATTTCACGGTGGCTTCGCCCTTCGCCGCCGAATTAAAAATTGACCAAAGCGTGGCCCACGACGGCGTGTGTCTCACCGTGGTGGCCGTGGATGCGGCGGCCGGCACGCACGTCGTGACCGCCATCGATGAAACGCTGCGCGTGACCAACTTGAACCAGTGGACGCCCGGCCGCCACGTGAACCTGGAGCGCTGCCTGGCCGCCAACGGCCGCTTCGACGGCCACATCGTGCAGGGCCACGTCGACGCCACGGCCACTTGCGCCAGCGTGACCGACCAGCAGGGCTCCTGGCTGTTTCGGTTTCAGCACGCGCCCGGCCCCAGCCGTCTCACCGTCGAGAAAGGCTCCATTTGCGTGAATGGCACCAGTCTGACGTGCTTCGACAGTACCGACGACGGCTTCACCGTGGCCATCATCCCGTATACCTACGAGCACACCAGCTTTCAGCAGCTGCAAGCCGGCGAAACCGTAAATCTGGAGTTCGACATCGTGGGCAAGTACGTGGCCAAGCTGCTGGGCAAAACGGCCTGACAACTTCGGCCGGCGACTGCGTAGGAAAATAATCTTCCACGTAAGTCCTTTCGCATCATGTCTAAACGCGAATTATTGGAACCCCACGAGGGTGATAAGCGCTACGTTCGGCGCGACGATGACGGTCAGATTGAGCAGTCCGTCGAACTCCACAAATCTTTGTCGAGAGACGACCGCCACAATTCCAAAAAGACCAGCAAGCCCGGCGACGGCGACCGGGGCGACGGCCACACGGGCAACCGCCAGCCGGCCGAATAAACCTCTTGAATGAATAAGCCCGCAGTTAATCCTGCGGGCTTATTTTCATTCTGGGCATAAGCACTGATGGCTTTTCAGGGCTGCTTTTGTTGCCTTGAAAAAACACTTTGGCCCGCTCCAGAGCCTGTTTATCGTCCTGTATGTCGTTGGGTCGCGAGCCGGTGCCGTAGAGCAGGCCGCCCCACGTCATGCGCAAGTAGTTGGCAGTGAGCATGAGCGACTGCTCCAGCGGATTGGTTTCGGACTGGTCGCCGCTACTCACTACTATGCTCCACAGGGTTTTGCGGCGCATTTGCTCCCGAAAATCAAGGTTGGGGGTGCGTAGCCACGCGCTCCAGTAATCGAGGTAGTGCTTGGCGTGCACGGGCAGGCTGTACCAGTAGAGGGGCGCCACTAGCACTAGGTCGGTGCAGTCCAAAGTAGCTTCCAGCAACACCTGGGCATTGCCGATGGGCTGCGGATAGGGCGTGTGGTGGCGCATATCCACGAAGTAGGGCAGCGGATAATCTTGCAGATGCAGCCACTGCTGGGTGGCATTTTGGGGCAAATGGTGGGCGGCGCAGTAGGCCAGCTGCTCACTGTTGCCCATGCGACGAGTGCTGGACAATAAGAATAAGAATCGTCGCGCGGCAGTATCCATTTGCAGAAAATTATACTCGGGCGGGCCACCACCGGAGGGCAAGGTGCTGATAAGTGAGGGCCGCCCCCCAGCCCAGCAAGGCGCCAATGGCGGCTCCTCCAAGCACATCAGTGGGATAATGAGCCCCAAGGTACATCCGGCTGTACGATAGTAAAACAGTCCAACTAAATAGGGCGATTTTTATTTTTTGGAACCGGCCCGCCGGTAGCACTACGGTCAGGAAAACGGCCAGGGCCATGGAGTTGGCGGCGTGCGATGACAAAAAGCCAAACTGCCCGCCGCAGCCATCGGGCAGGTGCAACTGGGCAAACAGGGCAGCGTCGTGGCAGGGGCGGGGCCGCCCGAAAAACGGCTTAAACAGTCGGCTGGTGATGCTGTCGGCCAGCGCCACGGCCGTCACCACCAGCGGCAGCAGCAGCCAGGCCCGCCGCCGAAAATGGTAGATGAGCCAGCCAATGAGCACGGCATACACCGGGAACCACACCAACCGATTGGAGGCGAGCACCATCACGGTATCGAGCGCCGGGAAATTAGCGCGGTTGATGGCCAAAAGCACGGCCCGGTCCAACGCCTTTATCGAATCGAGGAATGAGTGATTATTAGTGAGAAAAAGCATTTATTGACAACCGAATTACGTTTTTACTCACCACTCCATTATTCGCCCCAAGCTACACCCAATCAACGCCTTGGCGCAGCCAAGCCAGCGTGTCGGCCTCGGGGGTGCCGGGGGCGGGCGGGGCGGGGTTGTAGGCCCAGCCGGTGCGCGGGGGCAGGCTCATGAGGATTGATTCGGTGCGGCCGCCGGTTTCGAGGCCGAAGCGGGTGCCCCGGTCAAAGGCCAGGTTGAACTCGGCGTAGCGGGCCCGGCGCAGGCTTTGCCAGGCTTCTTCGCGCTCGCCATAGGGCAGGGCTTCGTTTTCGGCCATTATTTCGGTGTAGAAAGGGCCGAACAACTCGGCCACGTCGCGCATGAAGGCAAACAGCGCTTCGGCCGTGCCGTCGGGGCCCACAGTGAGGCGGTCGTAGAAAATACCGCCCACGCCGCGCGTTTCCTGGCGGTGGGGCAGGTAAAAATAGGTGTCGGCCCAGCGGGTAAATTTGGGGTAGTAGGCGGGGTTGTGGCGGTCGCACACGGCGCGCAGCCGCTCATGAAAGCGCCGGGCTTGGCCCTCGTCCACGTAAATCGGCGTCAAATCGATGCCGCCGCCGAACCACGCCTCGCCGTTGCCGGCCTCGAAATACCGCACGTTCATGTGGATGATGGGCACGCGCGGGCTGCGCGGGTGCAGCACCACGCTCACCCCGGTGGCGTAGAAATGCGGGTCGGGCATGTGCAGCTGGCGGGCGGCGGCCTCGCTCATGCTGCCCCACACAGCCGAGAAGCCAACGCCGCCTTTTTCCAGGATGCGCCCGTGCTCCAGCACTTTGGAGCGGCCGCCCCCGCCGCCTTCGCGCTGCCAGGCATCGGTGAGGAAGTGGGCGGAGCTGGCGTCGGCCGTTTCCAGCTGCTGGCACAGGCGCAGCTGAAAGTCGGCCAGCCAGGCTTCGATTTCGGGCCGGATGGTGGGAGAGGAAGCAGGCAGCACAGAAGAATTCACCACGGAAAGCACGCAAAGGTTGGCCAATAATGCCGCGCCGGATGAAATGATGCGCCCGGAGAAGCTCCGGCAAAGATACGGCCGCCCGCCGGGCGTACTTTTGCAGTCTCACCCGTTTCGCCGCTAATGTCTGATTTTGCTGCTCCCACCGCTCCCGAAACCACCGACCAGCCCAACCCCCGCGTAGCCAGCGCGGCGGCGGCGGCGGCCGCCGCCTTCACGGCCACGCCCGCGGCCGGCCCGGCCCCGCTCAACCCCGAGCTGTTGCGCCGCGCCTACCGCCTGATGCTTACGGCCGCCGCCATGGCCGACCTCTACGAAGAGCAAAAAGCCACCGCCGCCCGCTACGTGCACGCCACCGCCCGCGGCCACGAAGCCGTGCAGCTGGCCGCCGCTTTTCACCTACGGGAAACGGATTTTGCGGCGCCCTACTACCGCGACGATGCCATGCTCTTGGGCCTCGGCCTGCGCCCGTATGAACTGATGCTCCAGCTGCTGGCCAAAGCCGACGACCCGTTCAGCGGCGGCCGGACGTACTACTCGCACCCCTCGCTGCGGCGGGCGGGCGTGCCCGTTATTCCGCACCAAAGCTCGGCCACGGGCATGCAGGCCATTCCGGCCACGGGCATGGCGCACGCCATCAAGTATTTGGAATCGGTAGGTGGCGAACAGTTGGCCACGAGCAGTGATGCTTTCAAAACGACCCGCGAACGGCTGACCACAAACGCTTCGCTGGCCCTATGCTCGATTGGCGACGGGGCAATGACGGAGGGCGAGGTCTCAGAGGCGCTGCAAATGGCGATTTTGCACCAGCTGCCCATTATTTATCTGGTGCAGGACAACGACTGGGGCATTTCGGCTACCGGACGCGAGATGCGCGCCATGAACGCCTACGAGTTTGCGGCCGGCTTTCCGGGCCTGCGGCGTTTGCAGGTGGACGGGGCTGATTTTGGTTCCTCCTATGCCGGGCTGGCCGAGGCCTTTGCGCACGTGCGCGCCCGGCGCGGTCCGGTGCTGGTGCACGCCAAGTGCCCCTTGCTGGGCCACCACACCAGCGGCGTGCGCCGCGAATGGTACCGCCATGATTTAGCTACGCATCAAACCCAAGACCCGCTGCCGCGCCTGCATCAGCAGCTGCTGGCGGGCGGTTTTTCGGCGGTGGAACTGGACGGCCTGCGAACCGAAGCCCGCGCCACGGTGCTGGCCGACTGGAATGAAGCCCTAGCGGCCCCCAACCCCGACCCCGCTACCTTTGCCGACCACGAGTTTGCCCCGCCCACCGTGCTGGCCGAAGCCGGCGAGCGCAGCCCCGCCGGCGCCGAAAAGGCCCTGATGGTGGACGCGGCCCTGCACGCCGTGGATGACATCCTGCGCGAATTCCCCGAAGCCTTGTTCTACGGGCAGGACGTGGGCGGCGAGCTGGGCGGCGTGTTCCGGGAGGCCGCGCTGCTGGCCAAGAAGTACGGCGATGGCCGGGTGTTCAACACGCCCATTCAGGAAGCTTACATTGTGGGCAGCACGGCCGGCATGGCGGCGGTGGGCGCCCGGCCCATCGTCGAAATCCAGTTTGCCGACTATATCTGGCCCGCCCTGAACCAACTGGTGGAGGAACTGTCGAAATCCTGCTACCTCACTATGGGCAAGTTTCCGATTCCGGCGCTCATCCGCGTGCCCATCGGGGCCTACGGCGGGGGCGGGCCCTACCATTCGGGCTCCATCGAAAGCACTTTGCTCACCATTAGGGGCATTAAGGTGGTGTACCCCAGCAACGCGGCCGACATGAAAGGCCTCATGCGCGCCGCCTTTCTCGACCCCAATCCGGTGGTGATGCTGGAGCACAAGGGCCTGTACTGGAGCAAGGTGCCGGGCACCGAAGATGCCAAAACCGTGGAGCCGGCGGCTGGCTACGTCATCCCGCTGGGCCTGGCCGCCGTGGCCCAGGAAGCCGATGCGGAAAAGCTGCGCCGCGGCGAAACGGCGTTGGTAGTGACCTACGGCATGGGCGTGCACTGGGCCAAAGCCGCCAGCCGCGACTTCGCCGGCCAGGTCGAAATCCTCGATTTGCGCACCCTCAACCCACTCGATTTCGACGCCGTGACGGCTGCCACGCGCCGCCACGGTAAGGTGCTGGTCCTCACCGAAGAGCCTTTGCTGAACAGCTTTGCCGAAAGCCTGGCTGGCCGCATTCAGCGCCACTGCTTCGAGGCGCTGGATGCGCCGGTATTTACGCTCGGCGCGGCCAACCTGCCGGCCATTGCCCTCAACGTGGAACTGGAAAAGCAGATGCTGCCGAGCGCGTTGAAAGTATCGGCGGCGCTGGGAGAACTGCTGGGGTATTAAGATATAGAAAGGCGGTTCGGGGGGGGTAAAGGTTGGTGTGCTCAACCCAACCTTTACACCCCCCGAACCGCCTTTCTACCAAATTACCAATTAGAATGGATAGCCAATACCGATGTTGAAGGCAGCGCCGTAGGCGCTGTCCTTGTATAAGCGGTTGATAACCCATTTGGATTCCGGCGCGGTGGGGTCGTACACTTTCGCGGCCACGTCGAGGCGTAGAATCAGGAAGGTGAAATCGAAGCGGATGCCCACGCCGCTACCCACGGCCAACTGCTTGCCAAAGGTTTGGAAGTTGAACTGTGCTCCCGGCCGCGGGTCGCGTTGAATGGTCCATACGTTGCCAAAATCAGTGAACAGTGCCCCGTTGATAAAGGAATAAATCGGAAAGCGGTACTCCACGCTGCCTTCCAGCAGCAACTCGCCGGGTTGCTCGGAGGTGTCGTCGCGCACGTTGCCGCCATCCACCAGCCGGTACGTGGTGTAGCTGCCGGGACCAAGGCGCCGCGGCCGCCAGGCCCGGACACTGTTGCTGCCGCCAGCAAACAAGTACTTGTCGTACGGAATAATCAGTTGCTCTTCGAAATAAGCCGGTTGGTCAAGCGGCTCCACTTTCACATTCGTGGTGCTGAGCGCCTGCGCAATGCCGCCGTTGAGGCGCCACACAAAGAAGGTATGGGGCGTGAGGTGATGGTAGCGGCGGTAGTCAGCCGTCAGCTTAGCAAAGTTGTAAACCTGCAAATTGAACCAAGGCGCATTCCGGTACAAGTTGCGCGAAAGGCCGCCAATCTCGCCGAAGAGGCGAAAATATTGCGCATCACGCGTTTCGTTAAAGTCGTTGGAATTGTATAAGGACGTGGCGCTGATACTCGGCTCGAACAACTGGGTGAACGACCGAAAAAGCGGCGAGCCCTGCGCCGCCAAAAGGAACAGATTTCTTTCGAACGTCTTGTCTATATTGCTGGTGTTTACCAGGTTGATGACGACCGGCGAAATAACATATTGGTGAAAAATCGATTTTTGCCAAACGTAATCAAAGGAGAATTCCAGGTTGGTGCGGGTGTATTCGGGGCGCTGCACGTAGGTGTCGGACAGCGAAAAGCGGGTTTTGGGATTGTAGCGCGTGAGGAAATGGTTGGTGCGGAAAGGCACCAGAAACTGGGGCAGCACCAAGGCCGCGGTTGCCCCAAACTGCCGGGTGTACTCGTTGATGCCGGTGATGCGGTTGTACTGGCCTTCCAAACCGGCCCGCACGCCCAGTTCCAGCACTTCGGCCCCGCCGAAGGGATTGCGCGTCTTCAAGCGCACGTTGAGGAAAGGACCGGGCAGGGTGGCCACGTAGGTGCCACCCAATTCGTCGGTTATGGCAAACTTGGGCGCCGGCGAGGCATTTATCACCGCCACCAGCTCACCGGTACTCGGGTGCAGGCCGGCGCTGTCGGCGGCGGGTGGGTCGGGCACTTTGCGGTAGTTCACGGTATTGAACCGGAACATATCCAGGTCGGCCAGCAGGCGCTGGGTTTGCAGCGTGTTGGTCAGGTTGTAGCGTTGGCCGGGGCGTACCAGCACCTTGCGGGCCAGCAGGCTGGTGCTGAACTTTTGGTCGTAGGCCGCGAATCGAATCGAGTCGGTCACGGTGGTATCGGTGCGCAGGCCCAGGCTGGGGCGGGCGCGTAGGGCGCCGGGTGTGCCGGCGCGGCGCAGCGTGTCGCCGGCGGCATTGCGCAGGGTGCGGCCCACGCCGGCATCGGTGATAAAGCGCACCTGCTTCACGGTGTAGAGGCGGTGGGCCTGTCCGGGGGCGGGGTTGGCAATGAAGGTGCGCAGCCGAACGGTGTATTTTTCGTAGCTGGTGTCGGCTTCGAGGGTGATGTACTGCTGGCGGAAATCGAAGTAGCCCGCATTTTTCAGCAGCGTTTCGAGGCGGGTGCGCTCCTGGCCGATGAGGTCTTCGTTGTACCGCTCGTTTTCCTTCAAGAGCGAGGCGCCCTGGCCCCGGCGCACCACGGCGGCCACGCCCGAATCGGGAATGCTCGGGGCCTGGAGGCGGTAGAGAAACGGCTTGTTTTCGTTGATGGAATACGTGACCGTGACCCGGCGGTAGCGCTTCACCTTATCCAGCGAGTCGGGCTTGCTGGGAAAGATGGAGCCCACCGCCTGCAACCCCCGAATGATGATGCCGCGCCGGTAGCGGGCCGTGTCGGTGGCCGCGACGCGCGCCCGAAAAAAGCCCTGCGCATGCAGAAACGTCGTCATCTGCTCCACCGAGCGGCGGGTGAGGGCCGTGTCGTATACCACCGGGGCTTCGCCCAGGCGCATGATGGCGTTGCCCTTGTCGAGGGCCAGCTGCTTGCGGTTCACCTTGCGCTCGCGCTGGCCAATGAGCTTACCCAGCTTGGCCGAGTCGGTGCCGGCGGCCTTCATCTTGTCGGCGTAGCTGGTCTGGATGTCGCGCAGCTTGTTTTTGATGCGCGCCGAATCGTAGAAACTGTGGCCCAGTTGGTAGATGGCCAGCTTGGGGAGCGGAAAGCGGGTGTTGGGTTTTTGCTGGGCCAGCGCGGTGAGGCGTTCTTTGTCGGCCTGGTCCACGCCCTTAATTTCGACGCGGCTGAGCAGGCGCTGGCCCGGCTGCAGCAGCTTAAACGGCGAGCACGCCGCCAGCAGCGCCAGGCCCAGCACCGGCCCCAGCCGGCGCCAGGGCCGTAGCTTCGCAGAATAGGTTGATAACAATGGTTTCAAAAGCACTTGGCAAATACGTGCAGTCGCTGCACCAAAAGAAGTACCGGCAACGCCACGGCGCGTTTCTGGTGGAAGGCGGAAAAAGCGTGTTGGAACTGCTAAGTTCCGACCTGGAAACCGAACACCTGCTGGCCACGGCCGAATTTGCTTCCCAAAACCGTGCCTCGCTGCCCGCCCGGCTGCCGCTCACCCTCGTGTCGGAAGCCGAGCTTACCCAGCTGGGCACCCTGGCCAACAACACTACCGCCCTGGCCGTGGCCCGCCTGCCCGCCGAAGCCCCGCTGCCTCCAACGCTGCCACAGAGCCATTTGTTGCTGGCCCTCGACGAAGTGCGCGACCCCGGCAACCTCGGCACCCTGCTGCGCCTGGCCGATTGGTACGGCCTAGCCGGCGTGGTGCTCAGCCCCGGCTGCGCCGACGCGTTTGCGCCCAAAACTGTGTCGGCCACCATGGGCGCTTTCGCCCGCGTGCCCGTTTGGGAGCGCGACCTTGGCACCTGGCTGCCCACCCTGCCGGCCGGTACCGGCATTTTCGGCGCCGACCTGGAGGGCGACAACGTGCACCGCGTGCAGCTGCGCCCCGCCGGCGTGCTGGTGATGGGCTCCGAGTCGCACGGCCTCACGCCCGCCGTGGCGGCGGCCCTTACGCGCAAGCTGCACATCCCGCGCGGCGCCGGCGGGCGGGCCGAAAGCCTGAACGTGGCTATTTCGGCCGCCATTCTGCTGGATAATTTTTTCCGGGGGCAATAAAAAAGCGCCCTGGAGTCTCCGGGGCGCTTTTTATTCAGCAAGTCAACTTCTAGAAACCAATCACGCGCAGGCCGAAGCTGAGGGCGTGGGTTTGAGGGCCTTTGTTGTCCTGAAACACCTCGTTGAGGTTGTATTTGGCGAAGAAGCGGAGGGCGTGGAAGCCTAGCTCGCCCTGCAGGCCGTACTGCCAGTCATTGACGTTGAGGTCGCCGCGGAGCTTGTCCTCGTGCTTGTTGTCGTTGCCCGCAATTTTGTATTCGGTGGTAATGTTGCCGCCCACGCGGTAGCCGCCAAAGCCGCCGATGCCGGCCGAAAGCGTGCGCCGGTCGTCCTTGTTGCGCAGCTTCAGCCGCAACATCACGGGCAGGTTGATGGAGTTGATGGTGAGCTTGGACTTATCAATCTGCTTGGCGTCCGGGGCACGGTCGACCAAAGTCGCGCTTCCGGTCTGCAGCCATTGGTCGTTGCCGCGCAGCTCAAACCGGTTGGTCGCAAACTCGGGGCCGAAGGTGAGGGCCAGCTTGGCGCGCTTGCTGTAAGCCAAAGGCTGCACAAAATCGAGGCCGAAGGTGGTGTAGCCCGCGCCCCCCCAGAAGTCCCAAAGGGTGAGCGCAGGGGCGCCGGAGCTGACGCTATTAGCCTTTGAATTGGCAAAGGCGTTGAGCCCGGTAGCGAAGTTGAAATACACCGTACCCCGGTCTTTACGGCTAGTGCGTTTCGTGGAATCGCCCTTGGCCTTGGCGCTCACGTTGCCGTCGGTGCCGATGCTGAAGGAGTTTTGGCCGTCGGCGTCCTTGGTGGTGGTGATGCCGAACTTCTTGTTCAGAAAGACCTGGGTTTTGGTGGGGCCGTGTTGGCCATCGGTGCCGGGCTTGTGGGCCGTGATGCGGATTTCCTCGGGCAGGTTCTGGCCGGGCTGGTCCTTGTCGGGGTAGAAGCGCATGGTCACTTGGTTGGTGGTGCCCACCTTGGCGGCGGCTTCGGCTTGCGTGATGTAGGTGGCCAGGCGGGTGGTGAGCGAGTCGAGGTGGTAGTTTTTAAGCTGGCGCAACTGGGCCGCGTCGCGCACCGTCAGGGTGAGGGTGGCCCGGTTGGGCAGGCGCATCACAATGGTGTCCTGCACCGTGGCGGGCAGCGTCAGGCGGGCGGCGCGGGCCTCGTTCAGGCCGGCCGTGAGGGCAGTGAGCAGCAGAAAAGAGGGGAGAAAAGCGCGTTGCATGATTTCTGAGAAAGAAAAAGTGAATTACAATTGAATGGATTTCGAAACCGTGTGGCCGCCCACGTTGGCCCGCAGTGTCAGGTTTTCGGGCAGGCCCACGGCTTCGGCCAGGTTGACTTGCTCGCCCCGCACCAGGTGGCCGGCCTGTTGGAGCAGGCGCCCGCCCAGCCGTTTGCGCTCAACCGGTGCTTCGGCCGACGCCAGGGCCGACGTCGTGGCTTTGGCAGCCCGCGCCGCCGCGTCGCCGGAGCGCACATCGACGGTGATGAGCTCGTTGGTAGCGGCCGGGACGATAGTTGCCGCCGGAGAGGGTTTCGTGGTTTGGGCAATTACCGGGGCATCTTCCAAGGCTTTCCGGGGCTCGTCAGCGGCGGAAGTGGGGGCCGGGCGGGTAGCGGGCGGGGTTGTCGTGCGGGCCAATGATTGGGCTTGGTCGGTCGTTGCGTCCAGCGGCCGGGTAGTTCCGTTCAAATGGCGGGAAGACTGCTCGCGGGCTGCCTTGCTGGCCTTTGATGCGGTAGATGCAACCACGTCGGAGCGGGTTGCCTGGCGGGTTGCCTTTTTCTGCAGCGGCACCGAAATAGTATTCTCAAGCGCTGCCTCGGGAGTCACAACTGCTACCCCAGGCTGCTCAGGCTCGGCGCCCCGGCCCGTGTTATCAATCGCATCGGAGCCACTAGCACCGGCAGCTGCCGGTACGGTGGTGCTGGATTTTCTGGATTGCGGCGACTGCGAAGCCACACTGCCCGCCGACATATTGCCGGTGGGCAAGCCCAGCCACAGCCCGGCGCCACCCACCAGCAGCAACAGCGCCACGGCCGCTGCCAGCGCCATAGGCCACCACGCGGCGGCGCGGCGCTTGCGCGGCCGCAGGTGCTCGTCTTCGAGGCGTTCCCACAGCTCGCGGCGGGGCGGGGTAGCATGTTGGTGCAGGCCGTTTTGGAAAAGCTGGTCCAGGCGCTCGGGGGCTGACTCGGCGGCCGGCGCTGCGTCGGCGGGCACGTGGGCTTGCAGGCGGGCCCACAGGTCGTCGCCGGGCGGCGAGGCGTGGCCGTCGAGCTTTTCGCGGAATAAATCGTCAATATTTTCGGGAGGCATATCTATCGGTAGTCAAGTAGTCGTGGTTGAAAAAAGCCGGGCCTTGGGCACTCAGGTAGTGACGGCGGCAAAGCTGACGCGGCGCTGGAGCATGGCGCGGGCCTTGCTGAGTTGCGATTTGCTGGTGCCTTCGCTGATGCCCAGCAACTCGGCAATTTCCTGGTGGCCGTAGCCTTCCAGGGCATACAAGTTGAAGACGGTGCGGTAGCCGGCCGGCAGGGTAGCCAGCAGGTGCATCAGGTCTTCGGCCTGGAGCTGGGTATCGGCAGTGGCGGCGGTGGTGGCCAGGTTTTCGGGCTGGGCAAAGTCCTCGAACGAAACCGTCATCATCTCGCGCTGGCGCAGCTGCATCAGCGCCTCGTTCACCATGATGCGCCGCACCCAACCCTCAAAACTGCCTTCAAACCGGTAGTTGGGCAGGGCCCGAAACATCTTGGCAAAACCTAAAATCAGGGCTTCCTCGGCGTCTTCGCGGCGCTTGAGGTAGCGGCGGCAAACGGTGAGCATGAGTCCGGCCAGCTGGTCGTAGAGCTGGCGTTGGGCCCGGTGCTCGCCGCGCACGCAAGCGGCTATAAGGTCAACTTCGGTCACGGTAGGAGTGGGCAAAACGCAGAAAAGGTGGTGAGTTAGCGCGTCAGATGCAAAAGGTGGGGAAAGGGTTGCCTGCTGAAAGCAAATAGTTAATCAAGGAATAAAAGAAACATCATGCTCACCTGGCGTTCCTTTTGCGTTTTTTCACAAATCCCCCAGCCGCTTGCCCTGCTCACGGCCCAGGCGCAGGTGCTTGGCCTGGCCAACTACCTGCGAGCTGTAAATGCCTCGATGCTCGGAAAACAGATAGGCCACTACACAGGTCAGGGCCAGGTAGATTCCGGCTTGGCCGCCGAATAATTCCAGGCCCATCAGGGTGCAG
Source organism: Hymenobacter convexus (assembly GCF_030580955.1). Taxonomy (GTDB): domain Bacteria; phylum Bacteroidota; class Bacteroidia; order Cytophagales; family Hymenobacteraceae; genus Hymenobacter. The sequence goes on from NZ_JAUQON010000004.1 coordinate 33,422, forward strand.
GCCAGTGGGGTGTTGGCCGCGCCGGCAAAGACGCCCACAAAACCCATCGCCGCCAGCAATGCCACCGGCAGGGGCAACACCAGCGCCAGCGCGCTGCCCAGCGCCGCCCCAATGAAAAACAACGGCGTCACTTCGCCGCCTTTGAAGCCGCAGCCCAGCGTGAGTGCCGTGAGCGCCAGCTTCAACGCCCAATCGGTGGGCGGCAGCGGGTGCTGAAATGCTTCCACAATCACGGGAATGCCCAGACCGCCAAACCGGTTTGCTCCAAACATCCATAATAGCCCAGCCACTACTATGCCGCCCGCCACCGGCCGCAAAGGCGTGTAAGCTAGCCGGCCAAAAAAGCGCGCAATACCATGCGTGAGCCCGGCAAAACCGCGCGCCACCAGCCCGCACAGCACGCCCACCAGCAGCGTACAGCCCAAAGACGTCGCAGTGAGCGGCAGCGCCGCCAGCACGGGGTAGGGCGTGTGGCCCACGCTCCAGGCGCGCGTTACGGCATCGGCCAGCACGGCGGCCAGAAAGCTGGGCAGCACCGCCTCGTAGCGAATAGAGCCCAGCAGAAATACTTCCAGCCCGAAAACCGCCCCCGCCAGCGGTGTGCCAAACACCGAGGCAAAGCCCGCGCTCATGCCCGCGATGAGCAACAGGCGCCGGTCACGGGGACGCAGGCCGAGCCACCGAGTGAGCTGGTCGGCCAGGGCCCCGCCCATCTGCACGGCCGTGCCCTCGCGGCCCGCCGAGCCGCCGGCCAGGTGCGTGGCCAGCGTGCCACCCAGCACCAATGGCAGCATTCGCAACGGAATGCGCTGGCTGGGCCGGTGGATTTCATCCAGAATGAGGTTGTTGCCTCGCACCGCCTGCTCGCCAAAATAGTGGTAGGCCAGGCCGATGAGCAAGCCTGCTCCGGGCAGCAGCGCCAGCGCCCACGGGTGGCCTTCGCGCCATTGCGTAACCCAGTCCAGCGCCAATAAAAAGCCGGCGGAGGCGGTGCCCGCCAGCGCCCCAATCAGCCCGCTGATGAGGAGCCAGCGCAGCAGAAAAAGCAGGGCCGCACTCGTGCCAGCCGCCCGGAGGCGGGCGGGAAGGAAGTGGACAAAATCGGAGCGAGCAGGCATGGGCGGCGAACAAGATGAGCTAGGCGGCGTGGCCAAAAGCGGCCGGCCGGGCGGTAGGAATCATCAGCGCGGAGCGGGCGGGCTCCGGCGGTTCGCGGTGGAAATCCATCACCGTAGTGCGGCAAATATAGACGCAGCCACGGCTTATGTAAACAAATAGCGCGGCACCGCTCCTTTTTTACAATGATTACAGCGGCTTGAAACGGCGCAAGCGCAGGGAATTGGTAAGAACCGAAACCGAGCTTAGGGCCATGGCGCCGGCCGCCAGCATGGGCGACAGCAGCACCCCAAACACCGGGTACAATACCCCGGCCGCGATGGGAATGCCCAGGGAATTATAGATAAAGGCAAAAAACAGGTTTTGCCGGATTATGCGGATGGTTTGGCGCGACAGCTCAATGGCCGTGACCACGCTCTGCAAATCGGAGCGCATGAGGGTGATGCCGGCGGCTTCCATGGCCACGTCGGTGCCGGCGCCCATGGCCAAGCCAATGTCGGCTTGCGCGAGAGCGGGGGCGTCGTTGATGCCGTCGCCCACCATGGCCACCACACGGCCTTCGGCTTGCAAGGCCTTCACCTGGGCGGCTTTGTCGGCCGGCAATACTTCGGCGAGGTAGCGGCTGATGCCGACTTCGGCCGCTACCTGGGCGGCGGTGGCGGGGTTGTCGCCGGTCATCATTACAACGTCCAGCCCGAGCGCCTGTATCCGCTTAATGGCCGCCGCCGAGCTGGCCCGCACCACATCAGCCACCCCAACGACGGCCACCGCCTGGCCCGCCACGGCCACGTAAAGCACCGTTTTGGCCTGCTGCTGAAGAATATCGGCCTGGTCCGTAATTGCCGAAGGAAGGCTGATTCCTGCTTCGGTCAGCAAGCGCGCGTTGCCGATGTGCACGGCCGCTCCGGCAACGCTAGCCGCCGCGCCGCGCCCGGCAATGGCCTGGAAATCAGTTGCCGCTAATGGCGAAGCGCCTTCCGCTTCGACATAGCGCACCACGGCCGCCGCCAGCGGGTGCTCCGACTGGCGCTCCACGGCCGCCACCTGTGCCAGCAAGGCGGGCACCGACTGGCCAGGCGCGGCCCAGAAATCCGTCACCGCCGGCTCGCCGCGGGTGATGGTGCCGGTTTTGTCGAGCAGCACGGTCGTTACCTGGTAGGCCTTTTCCAGCGCCTCGGCGTTGCGGATGAGCACGCCGTACTCGGCCCCCTTGCCCGTGCCTACCATGATGGCGGTGGGCGTGGCCAGCCCCAGCGCACAGGGGCAGGCAATAATAAGTACGGCCACAAAATTGACCAGCGCCAGCGGTAGCCGGGTTTCGGCCGGCGCCAAGGTAAACCACATGGCGAACGTGAGCAGGGCAATAACCACTACTGTGGGCACAAACACGGCACTCACCCGGTCGGCCAGCCGCTGAATGGGCGCGCGGCTGCCTTGCGCGTCCTCCACCAGCTGCACAATCTGGGCCAGCAGGGTGTCGGCCCCGATTTTGGTGACGCGAAAGCGGAAGGCGCCGGTTTTGTTGAGCGTAGCGCCGAACACGGCATCGCCGGTTTTTTTGGCGACGGGCAGGCTTTCGCCGGTGAGCATGGCCTCGTCCACGGCCGACTGGCCTTCGGTGATGAGGCCGTCGGTGGCCACTTTTTCGCCGGGCCGCACCAGGACGATGTCGCCCAGCTGCACTTCTTCGATGGGCACGTCTACCTCCTCGCCGTTGGGGCGCACGAGGCGGGCCGTTTTGGCTTGCAGGTTCATCAGCGCGCGAATGGCGGCCGACGTCCGGGTTTTGGCCCGCATTTCCAACACCTTGCCCAGCAGAATGAGGGCAATGATGGTGGCCGTAGTGTCATAATATACCTCGGGCGCCAGCCCGCGCTGCCTGAAAAAGCCCGGCGCCAGCGTGGCCGCCACGCTATATATAAAGGCCGCGCCCGTGCCAATGGCAATGAGCGTGTCCATGTTGGCGGTGCGGTGGCGGAAGCTTTTCCAGGCCGAGCTATAGAACTCGCGGCCGCTGTAAAGCAGCACCGGCAGCGTGAGCAGGAGCAGGGCTGCGTTCAGCCACTGCATGTTCAGGCGCATCATGGCGGCGGGCCATAGCATCAGCATGCTCAGCAGCATAATCACCGCCGCCAGGCCCGCCGCCACCCAAAAGCGCCGCTTGAGATGGGTGTAGGCCGCGGCCTTCTGCTGGTCGGTTTCGGCATTGCGCTCGGCCACGCCAACGCTGGGCGCGCGCTCTACCACGCCATAGCCCGCGTTTTCGACGGCGGCTTTGAGCGCGGCGGGGGTGGCCAGCTCGGGCAGGTAATGCACGGTGGCTTTTTCGGTGGCATAGTTTACCACGGCGCTCTGCACACCGGGCGTGCGGGCCAACGATTTCTCGACGGCCGAGGCGCAGGCAGCGCAGCTCATGCCTTCAATGTCGAGGGTGGTATTTGCGGATGAGGGTGACATAAGGATAGACGTAATGCTCAACCAGACAAACCCAAAATTTGAATTAGAGCAAAGGGTATGTAGCCGGTTGTTTAACGTAACAAAGCAACTGCCCAACCTGGCGGTGACAGGTACGGAATCAGGCTAAAAACTTGCGAAATTTCACTTTTGTGCCTCCTCACTTAATCGTTTGGGCGAAACGTGGAGCCTGGATTTAATGCCTGGAAACAGGGCTTGCGGGCTATCTGCGTAGCTTGCAGCGGCATTGAGCGGCCCGGTTTCCTGGCAGCGCTGCCGTTGGTTTTCATTTGCACCCCGATTTAGTTGATTTGCATGGAGTTGCTCACGGTTTCGGCCATCAGCCTGGAAGAACACGGCAATTCAGTGCTACACAACATCAGCTTTCGCCAGCCTGCTCACCGCAAGCTGGCCCTTGCCGGCGAGTCGGGCACCGGCAAAAGCACCCTGCTCCAAATCATTGCTGGCCTCATTCAGCCCACGGCCGGCGAAATCCGCATCAGCGGCGACCGGGTGCGTGGACCTCAGGAAACCCTCGTGCCCGGCCACCCGGGCGTGGCCTACCTCTCCCAAAAATCCGACCTGCCGCACTCCCTGCGCGTCGAGCAGGTGCTGCGCTACGCCAACCAGCGCCCCGAAGCCGAAGCCCAGGCCCTTTACGCCCTCTGCCGCATCGACCACCTAGCCCAGCGCCGCACCGACCAGCTTTCCGGCGGCGAGCAGCAGCGCGTGGCCCTGGCCCGGCTGCTGCTCAGTGCCCCGCGCCTGTTGCTCCTCGACGAGCCCTTCTCCAACCTCGACCGCGTGCACAAGCGGACCCTGCAAACCATCATCGAGGAGTTGGGCACCCGCCTGGGCATCACCTGCCTGCTGGTGTCGCACGATGCCGCCGACACCCTGCCCTGGGCCGATGAAATCCTGGTGCTGCACCAGGGCCGCATTGTGCAGCAAGGCCCGCCTGCCCAGATTTATCACCAGCCCACCTCCGAGTACACCGCCGCCTTGTTCGGCGACTACAACCTAGTGCGCGGCGCCGACCGCCGCAAGCTCGTGCCCCGCCTCCCAGCTGGTGCCGCGCTGCTGGTGCGCCCCGAAGAGTTCATTATATCGGCGGCCAAACCAGGCTTGAAAGGCGTGGTGCGAGCGGTTCGTTATTTCGGCAATCATTTCGAGGTCGAAGTGGCCGTGCCCGAAAGCACCGTGCGGGTGCGCCAGCCCGCCGACTCATGGGCCGTGGGCCAAACCGTTTATTTGTCGCTGGCGGCCGGTGCGGGCTGGGCACTACAAGCTTAACTCCCTAAAAATGAACAGCAAAAAAGCGCTGCCAATTCTAATTGGCAGCGCTTTCAAAAGTTGGTTTCAGCATTTAATACTGGCCAATCGAGAGCAGGACCAGCGTGCAGGCTTCTTCGGTCTGAATGCCGCGCTGCTGGGCTAGGCGCTCCAGCTCGGGGTTTTCGGTGCCGGGGTTGAACAGAATGCGCTTGGGCTGCAGGTCGAGGATGTAGTCGTACCAGGCGGGCTGGTTTTGCGGGCCTACATAAAGGGTCACAGTATCGATGTCTTTTTCCTGCGGGCGGTCGGTGTGAATGGCCATTCCGGCTACTTCGCCCTTGCGAATGCCCACGGGAACTACTTCGTGGCCGTGGTTTTTGAGCATGTGGGCCGCGCGAAACGAGTAGCGGGCCGGGTTATCGGAAGCGCCAAGAACAAGGGTCTTTTTCATGGGAAAAGGATTGCAGTGAACGGACGCACGTAGCGCCCCGGAAACGTCATATATAATAAGGACAACAAAGCCGGTTGACGATGCGTGCAGCGCCCGGCGCAGCGGCCATCTGGACTTCTACGACAAAACGGCCAAAACCGCTTCGGCGCACCGCTCGCCGTCCATCGCCGCCGACACAATGCCGCCGGCGTAGCCCGCGCCTTCGCCGCACGGAAACAGGCCCCGCACCACCGGGTGCTGCAACGTATCCTTGTCGCGCGGAATGCGCACCGGCGCCGAAGTCCGGCTTTCCACACCCACAATCTGGGCCGCGTTGGTGGCATAACCCGGAATTTTGCGGCCAAAATCCTGAAAGCCCCGGCGTAGCCGCTCGGCCAGCACGGGGCCCAGCACGTCGTCCATGCGTACCGACACCAGCCCCGGCTGGTAGGAGGTATCGAGTAGTTGGCCCGATGTTTTTTTCTTTAGAAAGTCGCCGAGTAGCTGAGCCGGGGCCTGCTGCGTGCCACCTGCGGCCTGGCACGCCCGCTGCTCCAGCGCCTGCTGGAAGCGCAGGCCAGCCAGGGCACCATACTGCCGCACATCCAAATCTTCCAGCTCCACAGCGGCCACAATACCGGAGTTGGCAAAGCGCGAGTCGCGCCGGCTCGGCGACATGCCGTTCACCACCACCTCGCCGGGCGCCGTGGCCGCCGGCACGATGAACCCGCCGGGGCACATGCAAAACGAAAACACCCCGCGCTGCCGGCCCTGCACTTCGGTTTGGTGCACCAGCGAATACGACGCGGCGGGCAGCAAGCCACGGTCGGCCTGCCGGTATTGGGCCCGGTCAATCAGCTCCTGCGGATGCTCGACCCGCACGCCCATAGCAAACGGCTTGGCCTCGATGAGTACCCCGCGCCGGTCAAGCAACTCATAAATATCACGGGCCGAGTGGCCGGTGGCTAGAATGGTGGCCTCGGCCTCCAGCATTTCCCCCGCCACCGTGACAACGCCCCGCAGCCGGTTCTGGTCCAGCACCAAGTCCATCACGCGCGTCCCAAATCGCACCTCGCCGCCGGCGTCGATGATGGCCTCGCGCAAAGCCTGCACCACGGCCGGCAGTTTGTTGGTGCCGATGTGGGGGTGGGCATCCACCAGGATGTCGGGCGTGGCGCCGTGCTGCACTAGCCGCCGAAGCACGCGGCCCACGTCGCCGCGCTTGGTGGCCCGGGTATAAAGCTTGCCATCGGAGTACGTGCCTGCCCCACCTTCGCCAAAACAATAGTTGGAATCCGTATTCACCAAATGGTCCTTGTTGATGGCCGCGAGGTCGCGCCGGCGGGCGCGCACGTCCAATCCACGTTCCAAAACGATGGGTTTCAGGCCCAGTTCCAAGCAGCGTAAGGCAGCGAAAAGGCCTGCCGGACCGGCGCCAACAATCAAAACCCGACGTGCATCTTGTTTAACATTTGGATAAACAAACCAGGGTCCAAATAAGTCGGCGGGTGTGCCATTTCGGTAAATGTCCGCGCGGAGCCGTACCAGTGGCTGGCGGCCACGGGCATCAATAGACCGCCTGCGTAAATGTACATAATCGGCTTCCCCGGGGCGCAGGCCCGCTTGGTTTAGAAGGGCTTCGTATCGCGCAAATTCGTCAAATGCCAGCGCTGGGGAAAGGAGAATCTCTAATTCTTGTTTTAACATTTGTGTAATTTGAAAGGTGGCTATCCTTCAGTGTCAATGGCAAGACCCTTGCTTCCTGCAAAGTTAAGATTCAAGCAGTAGTGGTAATAAAGGGGGACAATATGCCGCGAAATGCGAGTAAGATTTTTCTCGTATAAACTCAACCGTCCTGGAAAGTGGAACAGCGAAATACTGAATCGATATCGCCTTCTTTGCTGCATGACTCCAACTGAAGCGCCCATCTCCCGGCTCCGTTCCATTATAAGTGGCTCCATCGGCAACTTGGTCGAATGGTACGACTGGTATGCTTACTCGGGCTTCGCGCTCTACTTCGCGCCGGTTTTCTTCCCCAACGGCAACGACACAGCCAAGCTGCTGAATACCGCCGCCATCTTCGCCGTGGGCTTTCTGATGCGTCCTTTGGGTGCCTGGCTGCTGGGCGCGTATGCCGACCGGCACGGCCGCCGGGCGGCGCTGCTGCTTTCGGTGCGGCTCATGGCTGGCGGCTCGCTGCTGATAGCCGCGGCCCCCGGCTATGCCCGCATTGGCGTGCTGGCGCCTGCACTGCTGCTGCTGGCCCGGCTGGTGCAGGGCCTGAGCGTGGGCGGCGAATATGGCACTTCGGCCACTTACCTGAGCGAAATGGCCGGGGCGCAGCACCGCGGTTTCTGGTCCAGCTTTCAGTACCTGACTTTGATGGGTGGGCAGCTACTGGCTTTGGTGGTGCTATTGGGCTTGCAGCAGGTGCTGTCGCCGGCGCAGTTGGGCGAATGGGGCTGGCGTATTCCGTTTGTGATTGGGGCCGTAGCCGCCCTGGGTGCCCTGTACCTGCGCACGCACATGGGCGAGACGGCGGCCTTTGCCGAGCAGCAACAGCACGGCCGGCCCGAAGCAGATGACGAAACCTTGCCCGCGCGTACCCGGCCCAGCCAGCTAAAAGTGTTATTGCAATACCCCAAAGCCGTACTCACGGTGGTTGGCCTTACGCTGGGTGGCACCCTGGCTTTTTATACATACACCACCTATGCGCAGAAATTCCTGGTCAACACCTCGGGTTTTTCCAAGGAGTCGGCCACACTGATTTCGTTTGGGGTGATGACAGTTGCTTTGTTGTTCCAGCCGCTGCTGGGGGCCATATCCGATAGGGTGGGGCGGCGTCCGGTGCTGCTCATGTTTGGCATTGGTGCCACGTTGGGCACGGTGCCGCTGCTGCGTACCCTGGCCCAAACGCACAATGCCTGGGTGGCGGCGGGCTTGTTGGTAGCTGCGCTGTTTGTAGTCAGCGGCTACACGTCCATCAGTGCCGTGGTGAAAGCGGAGCTTTTTCCCACCGAAATCCGTGCGCTGGGCGTGGGCTTGCCTTTCGCGCTCACGGTGGCCATTTTCGGCGGCACGGCCGAATACGTAGCCCTATTTGCCAAAGACCAGGGCGTGGAAGAATGGTTCTATTGGTACGTCACCACCTGCGCCCTGATTTCCCTGCTTGTGTACTGGCGCATGGGCGAAACCCGGGCCGAAAAAGGCCGGATGAACCACGATTAAACCAACTCAGGTAGTTTCAACCGTGGCGGACGAGCCATCCGTTTGGCCATTGGCGAAGCCGTTGGCCAGCTTACCCAAGTCAACGTGGGACTTGGTGGTATTGGCATACACCTCGGCGAGCATGGCCGAAAGGGCCTTGGCTACCTCGGGCCCGTTGCGGGCAATGGTGCCGGAAATCACGCCGTAATAAAATGTAGCCAGCGTATCGCCATCCCACATTTGCCGGATGTTTTCGTGCAGGGTACGGGCTTGGTCGAGGGAGGTGTCGATGATTTTCTGTTCAGATTCGTTCATGGCGGCGGCTCACCCAGGTAAGACCGGGCACGTGGCGCTGGGGTTTACGGCCGGGCCGGCTCCTGGTTTTGGCGGCCGAAGCGAACCGGCAGTTCCAATGGCGCGGTTTCGCCCGGGTAGCCCACCACAAATAGCAAGGGTGTGGGCTTGTGGCCTGCGTCCGAGGTGGCCAGGCGCTGGCCCTTTGTCACGTACTGGCCAATGGACAGGCCCACGCTGCTCGGGGCAATATTGAGGTAATTGGCATAGCTGCCGTCCTCATGAAACACCGTGATAAAATTGGTTTTGGACCGGGTATTCCTAGCGCAATCTTCCCGGTAGTTGACCACAATGCCGCTGCGGGCCGCAAGCACGGGCTGGCCCGCTGGTAAATCGAACCGGTAATCGTGGTGCGTGCTGCCCGGGCTCTTGCCCTTAGCCGCTGTTGCGCCAGTCCGAAGGGTTTTCACCGAATCGCACGGAAAGCCGTACACGTAGGTCGTGTCGGCGGGGCGCGAAGAATAAATGCCTAGCTGGGCCGGGTAATCGTAGTGGTAGGAATACACCTGGCCCGGCGTGTAGGTAAACGTCGTCAGGAGCTGGGGCTGCTTGGCCGGAAATACTACCAAGCGCAGGGGCAGTGGGTCGGTGCTCCGCATATTCACCAGTTGCGCCTTGAGGAATATCGTGTAAGGCACAAAGGCGTGGTTTTCCGCGTATAGGAAAACCACGCCTTGTTGGTTATCTACATGATACACATTGGCCAGTTGGGCTTGGCCGTGTGCGGGCCAAGAGCTGCTCAAGGCTAACGCTACCGCTATCCAGCGTTTATCCAGCATAAGGCACCGCCTGAATATCGGAGAATAGAACGGGCAACTACACGCCTACGCCTTCTTCCAGTACGCTTTCCACCCAGCCCTTGCCCCAGTCGTCGAGTTCCTGTTGGCTCCAGAGTTGCGGGTAGAAAATGCGGCGCTGGAACTTGGGAGGCAGGTAGTTGCGCCAGTTGGTGCCGCCGGTGGCGGCCACGTCGGTCGGGTTGCGGTGCAGGTAGCGCACCGCCGATTTGAAGTGCATCAGGGGCCAGTTCACGTTCACGCTCACGTCGAGTTGGCGCATGGCGCGCACCAGGCGGGGGTGGTGCTGGTCCTCGGCGGGCAGGCGCTGCACCACGGCCCACACGTTGCGGTCGTGGAAAGCTGCGGCGTGGCGCACGAGGTCGTCCGTGTACTTGCGCTCGAACTCAATGAGGGTGAGGGCTTTGGCACCGCTGGATTCGATGGTGGCACCCGCTTTCCAATAGATACAGCCCAGGAGCTGGTCAAAATCATGGGCCGAGGCCTCGCCCAGGGTTTGGCGCTTCACCTGGTCGGTGAGGTTTTCGAGGGCGGTGCTGGCAATCTCAATCATACGGTATTGCACACTCTGAAAGCCCGACGCCGGCATGAGTGCCATGCGGAAATCGAGAAATTGCTGCTTGTCCATCCCGTCCACCATCACATCGAAGGAATCGATGAGGTTATCGAAATAGCGGTTGATGCGGCCCAGGCGGAGCACCACTTCGCCCAGCGTGGGCTTTTGGAGGTTACCAATTTGCTCGTACTCGCAGAGACAGAGCTTGAAATATAGCTCCGAAATCTGGTGGTACATGATGAAAATCCGCTCATCGGGCAGGTTGGTGAGCGGGCGCTGCAGGGAGAGTAACGTGTCTAACTCAATATAATCCCAGTAGTTGATGTACTTGGCGTGGTAGAGGCCTTCAAGGTAAGCGGCCAGGTCTTGGCCGTCGGGGACGTATTTTTCCTGAAGCCGGCGCAACTGCGCCAGCACGGCCGGAGAAAATTCGTCCGGGGCGGGAGGGGCGGACATGTTGGGGGAGGGTGGGGTGAGGTGGGGAAATGCCTTGGGTGGAGGCGCGACAAATATCGTCAAAATACTGTGGTTACAATGACCAATAGTAAGCGGCGTGCCGAACAATTTGCAACGGTTCTGCTTTCCCGCCGTCTTTGCCCCTCAGATACCGGGCCAATTATGGCCCGGCCGCACGCGCCGGCCTGTCCGGCGCCGGGGCGGTTGGCCCGGATTCAGGCGCCATCCGCTACTTTTAGCCCCGCAATCCTCCAGCAGAGCCCCGCGCATGGCCGAAAAATCCAGTATTTTTGATATGATTGGTCCGGTGATGATTGGGCCGAGCTCGTCGCACACGGCGGGGGTGGTGCGCATTGCCCGCGCGGCCATCCGCATTCTGGGCGCGCTGCCCACCGAGGCGGTCATCACGTTCTACAACTCGTTTGCGCGCACCTACGAAGGCCACGGCTCCGACCGCGCCATTGTAGCCGGCCTGCTGGGCTACGCGCCCGACGACACCCGCATCCGCACGGCCTTCGACCACGCGGCCGAAGCGGGCTTGCAGTTTACGTTCCAAAGCGTGGGCAATGCCTCCACCATGCACCCCAACACCATCAAGCTGAATCTGCTGGACGGCGCCACCGGGCACCGCGTGGAAGTGGTGGGCCAGAGCCGCGGCGGCGGCGTGATTCGCATCGTGGAGGTGGACGGTTTTCCGGCCGATTTTTCGGGCTCGCTGCACACGCTCATCATCGATGCCAACGACGTGCCCGGCTCCATTGCTTTTATTGCGTCCGTCATTGCCCACGACCAGTGCAACATTGCCACCATGTTTGTGAGCCGCAAGGGCCGCAACGACGCCGCCCGGCAGTTTATCGAGATGGATAGCCCCATCAAGGAAATAACGCTGGCTTACCTGCAGCAGCTGAGCTGGGTGCAGCGCATTACTTACATTCCGACGCTGGACTAGCGCGGCCGGTGTAATAAAAACCGAAATTTGCCGATTACTCTTTCTCCGACACCCCACTTTTCTGCAAGATGAAACGACGGACTACTTCTTCGGCGCTCCGGCGCCGGGCGCTGGCTGGGCTGGCGGCCACCGTGCTGCTGGCCCCTGCCGCGAGGGCCCAAACAACGGCCGCCCCGCCGGCCAGCGCCCTCAGCAACGCGGCCCAGGTGCCCACCGGCCCCTGGTCGCTCCAACGGGCCGTGGACTACGCCCTGGCCCACAACCTCAACGTGCGCCTGAGTGAGCTGCAGGCGCAAAACAACGCGCAGGTGCTGCGCCAGAGCCGGGCCGCGCTTCTGCCCTCGGCCAACCTGAGCGCCTCGCAGAGCTGGCAGTATGGCACGAGCGTGAACCCGCTCACCTTCGAGTTTCAGAGCAACACGGTGCGGGCCAATAACCTGGCGGGCGTGGCGCAGGTCACGCTATTTCAGGGTTTTCAGCTGCGCAATACCATCAAGCGCAATGACTTGGACTACAAGGCCAGCCTGGCCGACATCGAAAAGGCACGTAACGACCTGAGTTTGAACGTAGCCTCAGCTTTCCTGCAGCTGGTGCTGGCTCAGGAGCTGGTGCGGGCGAACCAGACGCGAGTGGAAAGCGACAACGCCCAGATTACGCGCACCAAAATTCTGCTCAAAGCCGGCAGCATACCGGAGAGCACGCTGCTCGACAGCCAGTCGCAGCTGGCCACCGATGAGTTGAATGTGGTGACGGCCCAAAACCAGGCCACCCTGGCCCGGCTCTCGCTGATGCAGTTGCTTAACCTCGACGCCTCAACGGCCAAAAACTTCGAGATTGAGGTGCCGCAGTTTCCCGACCCCGACGAGGAGTCGCCGTTGGCGCTCGACCTGGACCAAACCTACCAAAGCGCCGCAGGCCGGCTGCCCGAAATCAAGGCGGCCGAGCTGCGGGTGGAGAGCGCACGGCGCGGCACCGACCTGGCCCGCGGCGGCTACTACCCGCGCCTGGCCCTGACGGGGCAGGTGTTTTCGGGCTATTCGTCGGTGCGCACGGTTACGTCAATTGGCAACGACTCGACGGCCCGGCGCTCCACGTTTTTTGTGAACAACGGCGGGGTGCAGACCCCGCTCACCGTGACAACTTACCAGCGAAACATCATTAGCCTGCCGCAAGGCTTCTGGGACCAGCTAAACAAGAACCTGGGCCAGCAGATTCAGTTCTCGCTCAACATTCCGGTATTCAACGGCCTGCAGGTGCGCACAGGCGTGCAGCGGTCCATCATCAACGAGCAGGCCCAGAGCGTGCGCGCCGAGCAGGCCCGCCTCACGCTGCGCCAAAGCATCGAGCAGGCCTACGCCGATGCCCGCGCCGCCCAGCTGCAGTACGCCGCCGCCAAACGTCAGGTAATGGCCCTCACGCTCACGCAGCGCAACTCGGAAATCCGCTTCAACAACGGCCTGCTCAACGGCACCGAGTTCAACATCACCAAAAACAACCTGACTTTCGCCGAATCGAACCGCATTCAGGCCAAGTACAGCTACATTTTCCGGCGCAAGGTGCTCGATTTTTATCAGGGCAAGCCTCTTTCTCTTTAATCATTTAACAAGTAGCATTTATCATTTAACAGACCGTTGTTTTCTGGCTGATAAGCAGATAGGCTGTTGAATGTTAACTGATAAATGTTGAATGAAACCTTATGAAAAACAACCGTTTACTCTACATTCTCCTGGGACTGGTGCTCGTGCTGATGGTGGGCTACTCCGTCGCCAAGAAAAAAGGCTGGGTGGGCAAAGCCGCCGGCGTGGAAGTGCTGGTATCGAAAGCCGGACCCGCCAACATCGTAGAAAAAGTAAGCGCCTCGGGCAAGGTGCAGCCCGAGACCGAGGTGAAAATTTCGCCTGACGTATCGGGCGAAATCACCGAGCTATATGTGCAGGAAGGCGACTCGGTGCGGAAAGGCCAGCTGCTGCTGCGCATTCGGCCCGACAACTACCAGGCCCAGGTGAACATGCAAAGCGCCCAGGTGGGCACCCAGCGCGCCAACGTAGGCCAGGCCCAGGCCCGCCTGCAGCAACTGATGGCTTCGGCCAAACAGACGGAGCTCACCTACCGCCGCAACGCTTCGCTGTATAAGCAGAAAGTGATTTCGCAGGCCGACTACGAGGCCAGCCAGGCGGCCTACAATGCCTCGCAGGAAGAAATCAACAGTGCCCGCCAGCAAATCCGGGCCTCGCAAAGCACCGTGAACGCCGCCTCGGCCTCGCTGGAAGAAGCTCGCAAAAACCTCAACAAAACCACCATCTACGCCCCGGTGAGCGGCACGGTGAGCAAGCTTAACGTGAAAAAAGGTGAGCGGGTGGTGGGCACCACCCAAATGGCCGGCACCGAAATCATGCGCATCGCCAACCTCAACAACATGGAGGTGCGCGTGAACGTGAACGAAAACGACGTGAACAACGTGAACCTTGGCGACTCGGTGGAAGTGGAAGTAGACGCTTACAGCAGCACGGACGAGAAGTTCCGCGGCCTCGTCACCAACATTGCCAACACGGCCAAAGACGCCCTCACCACCGAAGCGGTGACCGAGTTCGAGGTGCGCATCCGGCTGCTGCCGGAGAGCTACAAGCACTTGGTGCGCACCGTGCGCGGCCAAACCATCGTGCCGTTCCGCCCGGGCATGACGGCTTCGGTCGACATCATTACCGACCGCAAAAACGGTGTGTTGAGTGTGCCGCTGGCCGCTGTGACGACGCGCTCCGATTCGGCGGCCCTAAAGGCGGAAAAGAAGGCTGATGAGGCCGGCCCCACCAAGGGCCGGGTGGTGGAAAAGCCGACGGCCAAAGCCGAAATTCAGGAAGTGGTGTTTCTCGTGAAAGACGGCAAGGCGGTGATGACGCCCGTGAAAACCGGCATCAGCGACTTCCAGAGCATTGAAATCCTGAGCGGCGTGCAGGCCGGCGACCAGGTGGTGAGCGGGCCGTTTCGGGCCGTGTCCAAGACGCTTAAGGACAAAGCAGTGGTCGACATTAAGGATGAAAAGACGCTGAACAAAGAGGCCTTGAAAGATAGCCCCGACGCCGACAAATAAGGCCCAACCGGCCTGCTGCCTGCCCCGAACGTCATGCTGTGCGCCGCGCGGCATGACGTTCGTGCTTTCTTTGCGTCCGACTTCCCACCCCAATTGCTCTTCTCTTGGAAAAAATTGCCATGCTCGGCGGCGGCTCCTGGGCCACTGCGCTTACGAAGATTCTCAGCGAAAACGGCGCGCGCGTCGACTGGTGGCTGCGCTCGAAGGACGACGTGCAGCACCTGCTGCGCACCCGCCACAACCCGCGCTACCTCTCGGCGGTGCAGTTCGATTTGAACCGCGTGTACCCCACCACCGACCTGGAGGATGCCATTGAGGAGGCCGACTGGCTGGTGCTGGCCGTGCCCGCCGCCTTCGTGCAGCCGGTGCTCGATAAGCTCGACCGCGACGCGCTGAAGCACAAGCGCGTGGTGTCGGCCATCAAGGGCATGATTCCGGGTAAAAACCAGCTCGTGACCGACTACGTGGCCGAGCGGTTCCGGCTGGGGCGGCACCAGCTGGGCGTCATCGCCGGGCCGTGCCACGCCGAAGAAGTGGCGCTGGAAAAGCAGAGCTACCTCACCATCGGCTCGCCCGACGCGGGGCTGGCCTTGGAGTTTTGCGAGCTGCTGCGTAACCGTTTCGTGAGCGCCCACCCGGCCGCCGACCTCGACGGCATCGAGTATTGCGCGGTGATGAAAAACATCATTGCCCTCACCGGCGGCATCGCCCACGGCCTGGGCTACGGCGACAACTTCCTGGCCGTGCTGGTGAGCAACGCGGTGCAGGAAATCCGCCGTTTCCTGCAGGCCATGAACCCGCAGCCGCGCGACTTGTCGGCCTCGGCCTACCTCGGCGATTTGCTGGTGACGGCCTACTCGCAGTTTTCGCGCAACCGCACTTTCGGGAGCATGGTGGGCCGGGGCTATTCCGTAAAATCGGCGCAGTTGGAAATGAACATGGTGGCCGAGGGCTACTACGCCGTAAAGTCCATCCACGAGCTAAACAAAAAGCTCAAGGTGACCATGCCGATTACGGAAGCGGCTTATAACATTCTGTATGAGCGGATTTCGCCGGCCGTGGAGCTCGAGATTTTGAAAGAGAAGCTGCGGTGAGAAAGTTACTCGCCGGAGCGGCAATAGCGCTTGCTTTGGCCATGGCGCTACTTGGAACTCATGTCAGTTTAATCACTGGGATGGCTCCGGTTATGGCGTTTGCTGCGTTGGCGGTTTGGCTTGTGCTGGCAATTGTTTGCCTTCGCGCCTCGCTTGTTGGAAACACAGTATTGCGCATGTTGCTGCCCGTGTTTTTTCTGATACTCACGTTTCTTGTTTATGGCTCTGGCTTACAGCACCTGATGCAAAAACGTTATGAGAAAGAGGGATTTCCTCGCCGATATTACCAGTGGGATACCACTAAATGATGACATACAGTTAGAAGAAGTGCTTATGAGAGTCGTCGGCTTCACCTTCATCCGCAACGCCGTTAAATTCGATTATCCAGCCGTCGAAAGCATCAATTCGTTGCTGCCGCTGTGCGATGAAGTAGTCGTAGCCGTCGGCAATTCTGAAGACGAAACCCTAGCCCTGGTCAGAGGCCTCAATTCTCCTAAAATCCGCATCATCGAAACCACCTGGGATGACTCCCTGCGCGAGGGCGGCCGGGTGCTGGCCGTGGAAACCGACAAGGCCCTGGCCGCCGTTCCCGCCGATGCCGACTGGGCCATTTACCTGCAGGCCGATGAGGTGCTGCACGAGGCCGATTACCCGGCCATCCGGGCCGGCATGGAGCGGTGGAAGAACGATAAAACCGTGGATGGCCTGCTGCTGAACTACCGCCACTTTTATGGCTCCTACGACTACGTGGGCGACTCCTACCGTTGGTACCGCCGCGAAATTCGCATCGTGCGGCCCGGCATCGGCGTGTATTCGTACCGCGACGCGCAGGGCTTCCGCAAGGCCGATAACCAAAAGCTGTGCGTGAAACTCCTCGACGCCACCGTACACCATTACGGCTGGGTGAAGGCGCCCGCCGCCATGCAGCGCAAGCAGGAAACCTTCAATAAACTGTGGCATTCCGACGACTGGGTGGCCCAGAACGTGGCGCCCGCCGCCGAGTTCGACTACAGCCAGGTTGATTCGCTGCAGCGCTTCACCGGCACCCATCCGGCCGTGATGGCGGGCCGCATTCGGGAGCAAAACTGGCAGTATGACCACGACATGTCCCGCAACCGCTACCGCCTCAAAGACCGGCTGAAGCACTGGTTGGAGCAAGCCACCGGCTACCGCCTGGGCGAATACCGCAATTACCAACTGGTTTAATTCCGTCGCGTATGAACTGGCTGCCGCTTGCCCTGCTCACTGCTTTTTGCCTAGCGCTCTACAACCTGTTCATTAAGCTGGCTTCTAATCATCTGCCGCCGGCCGTGGGCGCGGTGGTATTGCAGCTGGTGGCCGCCGCATTGGGAGCCGGGTGGCTGCTGCACCTCAAGCTGCAAGGCGCGCCGCTGCCGCTGAGCCCGCGCGGGCTGGGGCTGGCGGCTTTGGCCGGGCTGGGGGTGGGGCTGGCCGAAATCCTGACCTTCGCGGTGTTTCAGCGCGGCGTAAACGCGTCGGTGGGCACGCCCATTATTGTGGGGGGCTCGGTGCTGCTCACGGCGCTGATGGGCCTGGCCTTTCTGCGCGAAACCCTTTCATTGGCCCAGTTGGGTGGGCTGGTGCTGATTGTGGCCGGTATTGCTTTGGTTGCGCGGGGTTAGGTGCTAGTCGTGCCGCCAGGCGTTGGCTTGAAGGGGATAATTCGGCGGAACCACGTAAATGTCGACTTCGGAGTTGTGGTAGGCCGGCGCAAACGGAAACCGGGGCTTAAAGAATCCCCGGTCGTTAGGGAATGCCACCACGTAGCGGTAGCGCGCGTGGGGCTGCTGGAGGTTGTCGAAGTGCCAGGGGCGCTGGCGCTCCCGGGAGTGGGCGTAAAACCGGAAGAACAGATTGTGGGTGGGCTCGGGTACCAGCACCGTGCTGGCAGGCTGGGTGCTCAGCCAGTGCAGGGCGGCGTAGTAGGCGCCATTGGTGCTGCGGGCGGCAGGGTTCACCCGGATAACCGAGTAGGATTCGTAAGCCGCAAAGCCGATGGCAAGCATTACCAGTGCCCGGCGCAACGGCTGGGAAGCAGGCCAGCGTAGCAGCAACCAATCCACGACCAGGCCGAGCAGAATAAAGAAAAAGCAGGCCTTATAGAGCATTACCCGCTCGGGCGGGAAAACGTGTTGAAAAAGGATTACCCCGTAGGGCAGGGCCACAAACCACAAAGCCGGCCGGCCCACCCGCCGCAGCCGTTGGGCGTGCTCCGCTGGCAACTGGCCAGTATGAGCCAGGTAAAACAGCAACCCAGTCAGTGCCAGAATGGGCAAGGTTATCAGCGCCCCCAGCGTGCGCTGCCCGGCCAGAAAACCTTCATTGTGCCAGATGTAAGCCGGCAGGCCCGCCCAGAAAACCGACGGTTCCAAAGCGGCCACGTAGCCGTTGCCCACAAACTTGTCGAAGCCCGAAACGAGCAGCAGCGGCGCGTAAAGCAGTGCAGTGCCGAGGCCAATCAGCCCGCCAATCAAGCCCGCAAAGAACAGCTGACGCCAACGTCCCTTGCGGATGAAACAAAGCCCCAGCCATGAAAATGCCGAGGCCAGCACGTAAGCAAATGTGGGCACGGTGTAGCAACCCAAAATGCCCGCCGCTGCCAGCGCCACCCAAGCCGCGCGGGGCCGGGGTGTGGCCTCCGTTAGCCGCAGGGTGCAAAAAAAGACGATGCCTGCCAGTCCGATAACCAACCAATACCCGCGCCCGACTCCGGCATGGTACAGGCTGAGCTGCAGCCAGGCAAAGGCCGCGGTGGCAATAGTGGCAGCCCGAAACCCAATACGGGGCTTGAGGGCGGCAAACCACCCCAGCGTGGCCACGGTACTGATGAGTAAGACGGGCAGGCGCATGCACCACCAGAAATCAGCGCTGACCTGATAAAACACCCAACTGATGGTGTTGGAGAACACATGGTTGTTCGGAATGGGGTAGTAAGCGGTGGTCGCAAATAGTCCCTTATTGACGAAAACCTCGTAAGAAACGGCGTCATCGTATTCCGGATTGGTCAGGCTGAAATAAAGCCGCAACACGGTGAGCACGGCAAAAAGCACCATTGCCCAGCGTCGCTCCCGGCCAGTCATTTGCAAGCCCTGGCGTAGGTGGCACCAGCTTACAGCCGCTTCCCCACGCAGCTGCTGCAGCTCACGGCGGGCCGCAGCGTTGCTTACCAGTGCCGCTAACACAACGGCCCCTACGGTTGCCGTCAGGCCCAGGCTCTGGCGCAAGAGGTTAAAATCGGCAGCTGTGAATGGTCGGGTGCGCCACCCGTAAAATGGGAAAATGAAGTCCAGCGACCGGGCTTCACCCCAGTCGACGGTGCTCAGCACCAAGGCCGCGTAGCCGGCACAGCTGCCCAAGACCAACAATCCCAACAGTAGCCAAAATGGGAAACGAATAGGTAGCTGCTCGTCCATTAAAGCTGGCTGGTTTCGGGGCTGGCTGCACCCTGCAAGGCCGCGGGTGGGCCAATCAGTTTTTCCAGCTCCGTCCACACCCGGTGTACCGGCAGGCCCATCACGTTGAAGTAGGAACCCTCGAGCCGCGTCACGCCCACCATGCCAATCCAGTCCTGGGCGCCGTAAGCGCCGGCTTTGTCAAAGGGCTGGGCCGTGGCGATGTAATGGGCGATTTCGGCCGGGGAAAGGGGGCGGAAGTGGACCGTCGTCTGGTCGGAGAACACCACTTCGCGCCCGTCGCCGCAGCGCAGGCACACACCCGTGAACACCTCGTGTGCCCGTCCTTGCAGGCGCGTGAGCATGGCGGTGGCTTCGGCCGTGTCGGCGGGTTTGTTCAGCACGTCGTCGTCGAGGCACACAATGGTATCGGCGGTGAGCACAATTTCGTCCGCGGCGAGGGTTGCCACGTAGGCGGCCGCTTTGCGGGCGGCCAGGTACTCGGCCACTTCGGCCCGGCGCAGGTGGGCCGGGAAGTCCTCGTCCACGTCCACTAGGCGGGTTGCGTAGCGCAAGCCCAGGTCAGTCAGCAGCTGACGGCGGCGCGGGGAGTTGGAAGCTAAAATGAGTTTCACGCGGAGAGGGCAGGGGCTTGGAAAAATTCGACAAACGGATTGCCCGCTTCGTCGTCGGCAATGCTGGTGAAGAGAAAGCCGCCAATGGTTTTGGGATAAAAAAACGTCGACTTAGGGGGCATCACAGCGCCGGAATGGCACACGGCTTCCACCTCGGCCATGGTCACTTCATTCACAATAAAGGCGGCCACGGCCTCGCCGCGGTCCACGCGCTGCAGGCAGTCGAGTAGGCTGCGCACATAAGCCACGCCCGGCCAGGCCCGCTGGGCATCTAGGCCCATCACGCCCAGCACCTGCTGAAAAACGAAGAAATGAAGAACCGTCAGGTCCAGGTCTTTTACTTCCGCAGTGGTGGGCCAGTTCAACAGCGCGTGAACTTCGGGGCGCAGCCGCAGCTTGTAGGCCCGGCCCGCCGCGTACAGCCCGAAAGCCCATTGCTTGCCGGCAATGATGTCGGGCAAATCGTGGGCGTCTTCCTTGGGCTGCACCACAAAGTAGGGTTCCATTTCCCGAACCAAATCGGCCACGGTGCCTCCGTTGGGCATTTCGAGCAGTAGGCGGTGCGTGGGCAATAT
Organism: Hymenobacter convexus; assembly: GCF_030580955.1. Lineage (GTDB taxonomy): Bacteria > Bacteroidota > Bacteroidia > Cytophagales > Hymenobacteraceae > Hymenobacter. Next base: position 53,821 of record NZ_JAUQON010000004.1, read on the forward strand.
CCGCAGGTCGTCGGCCGCCGCGTTGGTGAGGTACATGAGGTGGTAGTTCCAGGGCTCGCGGCCGGTGGCCGTACCGTCGGCGGCCAGCTCGCGGGCCTGGCGGTAAGCCAGCGAGCCCTCGTAGCGGTGGTGGCCGTCAGCCAGAATCACCTCGCGCGTAGCCAGCACCTGCTGGAACCGCCGGATGATGGCGGCGTCCTGAATCACGGCCAGCACGTCGCGCGCGCCCTGGTAGTCCTCCACGGTTTCGTAGAGGGGCGAGCGCATGGCTTCATCCAGGTAAGCTTCCAATTCAAAATCGTCGTCGCGGTACAGGCCGTGGGTGGCGCTGGTCTGAAATTGGGTGCGGGCCAGCAGTTCGGCCCGGTCATTCACCGACGCCGGCAGGGTGTTTTCGTGGCGCAGCACCACGTTTTCATCCCAGCCATACGCCCGGATGTGGCACATGAAGCCCTTCCGGCAGTACTCCCACGTGCTGCCGGGCAGCCGGAAGTATTGGTAATAGGCATAAATGCCGGGCAATTCATCTTGCCGCAGCACGCCGCTGGCTTTCCATTCGGCCAGGCGCTCGGCAGCCGCTTCAGCCGGGTCATCGGCGCGCGGCACGGTGAGGTGAATCGAATTCAGCGGATTCTGGTACAGCACCTCCCGCTGTTTGTCCGAAACCACGTCGAACAGCGGCGATACGTACGCGTCAATGTCGGCGCTTAGCGTTGGGTTGTAGCGCCAGCCGCGCACGGGTTGAATTTCAGCCAATGGAAAAAAAGTATTGCGGGATGAATGGTAAGATTACCGGCCTGCGGAAAGGCAGTAAAATTGAGTGGCGTACTCAGTGAACACGCAAACTAACCTCTTTGTCAGGGTGCCAACCGGGCAAGCTTCCAAGCATTGCCCTCCAACTCATACACGATGCGGTCGTGCAGGCGGCTGGGGCGGCCCTGCCAGAACTCCACCCGGTGCGGCCGCAGGATGTAGCCGCCCCAGTTTTCGGGCCGGGGCAGCGGGTCTTGCGCCCCAAACTTTTCGGCAAACTCATGTTCACGCGCCTCCAGCTCTTCGCGGCTGCCAATTACCTGGCTTTGGGGCGAGGCCCAGGCGCCGAGCTGGCTGCTGCGCGGCCGGCTCTGGAAATATTCGGTCGACATCTCGGCCGGCGCTTTTTCCACCCGGCCTTCCACGCGCACCTGCCGTTCGAGCCCGGGCCAGAAAAAGTTGAGGGCCGCCAGCGGCTGCCGGGCCAGTTCCTGCCCCTTGCGCGACTCGTAATTGGTGTAAAACAGAAAGCCCGCATCCTCCGGCAAACCTTTCAGCAGCACCACCCGCGACGACGGTTGTCCGCCCGCATCCACCGTGCTCAGGGTCAGGGCCGTCGGCTCGTCGAGCTTGGCGGCCAGGGCCTCATCCAGCCACTGCCGAAACTGGCGGACTGCATCGGGCAGCACATCGGCCTCCGAGAGGGTGCGCTGCGAATAGGTTTTGCGTAAATCGGCGAGCTGCGAGTCGTTCATGAAGCAAGGAATCTTAAATGGGGAGTGGTGCGGCCAGCCGCGCAACCTTAAATGGGCCGCCTCAGCGGCTATGTTCAACGGAACAAATTTGCCCGGCCCACAGTCTAACTAAATCCCACTGGGCGCACGCCGCCCAGCAATGTCGCCGCAAGTTACGACCGGCTGCGAAGGCTTATCCTTGCTTGGCCCGGCGGTGCCCCCGGGCTGCGTTGCCTCACCTTTTTATCTTCATGCCATGCGTCCCGGAACCCTGCTTATCTCCCAGCCTTTCCTTGGCGACCCCAATTTTGAGCGGAGCGTGGTGCTGCTGTGCCGCGACGAACCCGAGGACGGTACTTTCGGCCTCGTCCTCAACCGCGTCACCAATCTCACCCTGGGCGATGTGCTCGACCTGCCGCCCGAGCTGTCGGCCGTGGCGGGTGAGCTGCCCATCTATCTGGGCGGCCCCGTCGAGCCCAACACCTTGCATTACCTGCACCGCCGCTCCGATTTGCCCGGCGCGCAGGATTTGGGTCAGGAAGTTTACTGGGGCGGCGACTTTGAGTTGCTGCTCGGCTTGATGAGTACCGGCGCGGTTGCGGGCGATGACGTGCGGCTGTTTGCCGGCTACTCCGGCTGGTCGGCGGGGCAGTTGGCCGGCGAAATGCAGGCCCAGAGTTGGATACGTCACCTTGCAAGCGCCGGGAAAGTGTTTACTTTGGCATCGGATGCCTTCTGGCGCGACATTCTGCGGGAGAAAGGCGGGCGGTTCAAGGTTTTGGCCAACTACCCCGTCGACCCTCGTTTGAATTGATGCCGCCCCGAGGCTTCTTTGTAGTTTCATTCCCACTTTTTTTTGCGCGCTCCTCTGGCCCGGTACCTGGGCTGGCTTTTACGAAGATTTATGGCTGCTGAAGAAAACCCCACTGCCCCGCAAGCCGGCGGCGCCAACGAGTCTGCCGAAGACCGGATGACCATTTTGCAACGCCGTCTGGCCGAAATTCAGAGCCGTTCGGGCCAGGCTGTTGCGCCAGCCGCGCCGGCCGAAGGCCAGACCGAACTACCCGCCCAGGGCACGCCCGCCCTCCCGGGCAACGAGCCCGAAGGCGCCGGCACGGCCGAAGCGCCTGCCGAAGCACCGGCAGCTCCGGCGCCCGGCAGTGCCCCCGCACCCGGTACGCCCGAAGCCCAGGCGGCCGAAGAAACGGCGCACCACGTACCCGACGAGGTCACGGTGGATGGCCATGACATGTCGGCTCCGCAAGCCCGCGCCGTGGCTCACTATGGCGCCGATATGGCCGCCAGCGTGGTTGAAACCCCAATGCCCGAAGCCTTGCCCGCCCAGGAGCAGATTGCCAGCGCCACCCCCGCGCCCATTGCCGACCCCGAAACCAGCCTCAGCGGTACGGGCGAGCCCACGACGGTTGAAGACTCCGCGCCGGCCGTCCCTACGGTTACGGTGCATTCAGCCGAAGACCTGGAAAATGCCCCCGAAGGCGTGGCGCACCTCAGCACTTCGGAAGAAACCCCGCTGAATGCCGCGCCCGCTAATGTGGCCGCCATTGAGGCAGGAGGGGAGCCCACCGGCGAGACCGAATCCACTGAAACGGAAGAAACTTACGTTTCTGAAACGCCGGCCCCCGATTTCACGGCCCTCGACCTGCCCGCGCAGGCCGCCTACCTGGTGGAGCTTATCCGCCGTCCCGATGCGCGCCGCAACCGCAAGCAGATTCAGGACCTCACGCGCCAGTACGAGACCAACGTGGGCTTGGCCCGCACGGCCGCCCGCGAGAAGTTTGCTGCCGGGGGCGAAGGTGCCGAAGCCTTCGCATTCCAGCAGCCCGAAGGCCAGCAGGAGCTGAACAAAGCTTTGCAGGAATTCCGCGAGAACCGCGCCAAGGACGCCAAAGCCGAAGACGCCAGCCGCGGCGACAACCTCGTTAAAAAGCGCGCCTTGCTCGACCAGCTCCGCGGCCTCGTGGAAGCGGCCGAAACCAAGGACAGTTCAGCCAAGCTCAAGGCCCTGCAAGCCGAGTGGAAGGCCACCGGCGCCGTGCCGCAAACCGACAGCCAGTCGATTTGGGACACCTACCACGGCCTGCTCGACATTTACTACAGCAAGCAGGGCCAGTTCCTGCAGATGAAGGACCTGGACCGCCGCCGTAACCTGGAGGCCAAGGAAGGCCTTATTAAGCGTGCCGAAGCCCTGGCCGATGCCCCCGGCATCAACAAAGCCCTCGATGAGCTGACCAAGCTGCACGACGACTGGAAGAACATCGGCCCGGTGCCGAACGACCAGCGCGAGCCGCTCTGGCAGCGTTTCATTGCCGCTTCCGACGTGCTGCACCAGCGCCGCAAGGAGTTTGTGGACCAGCGCTCGACCGTGGAGAAAGCCAACCTCGTGGTGAAGCAGGCGCTGCTGGAGCGCGTGCTGCCCTTTGCTACCTTCGACACCGACCGTGTGAATCTGTGGCGCTCCAAAACCGACGAGCTCCAGGAAATTAAAGCCGAGTGGGAAGCCGCCGGCCTCGTGCCCCGCGCCCAGGCCGATGCGCTGAACAAGCAGTATTGGGCCGCCTACAAGGCGTTTTTCAACCGCAAAAACGAATTCTTCAAGTCGCTCGACAACGAGAAGTCGGCCAACGTGAAAGCCAAGCAGGCCCTCATCGACCAGGCCGAAGAAGCCCAGAATAACCCCGACCACGACGCGGCGCGTCAGGTTATCATCCGGGTGCAGAAGGAGTGGAAAGAAGTGGGCCGCGTGCCCGACAAGCTGGCCGACAAGCTCTGGCACCGCTTCCGCGCCGCTTGCGACGCCGTATTTGAGCGTCCGAAGCAGGAATTCCGCCAGCGTGAGGAGAAAGTGCAGCAGGCCTCGGCCGAGCAAACCGCGCACCTCGAAACCGTAGCCGAGCAGGTTGCGGGCCTTAATGCCGACAACCCCGGGACACTGGAGGGTTTCCGCGCCATCCTGGCCGACTGGTCGGCCGCCTTCGATGCCAACGACGAGCAGCCCAACCGCGGCACCGGCGACGCCAGCGAAGAACAGCTGCTCAAGCTCCTGGGCAAGTACCTCGACCAGGTGCCGGGCCTGAGCTACGACGACCGTGCAGCACTCCTGTTCCAGACGGAAGTAGCCCGCCTCAAGGCGCGTCCGCATGCCCAGCAGCAGCTGTCGCGCAAGGAAATGGCGCTTCGCAAGGAAATCAACGAATTGGAAAACGACGCTTCCACTCTGCAAACCAACCTCGACTTCTTCGCGCGTTCCAAGAATGCCAGCCAGCTCCGCGAGGAATACCAGGGCCGTATTGCAGAAGGTCAGAAACGCATTGATGCGCTCAAAAAGCAGCTCAAATTGATTCGCAGCTAGGTTCTTGAATCCGTTGGCTTTAGCGTAGAAGTGCCCCGGTGAGCATCTCATCGGGGCGCTTTTTTTTGAATTAATGGTCAATAGCGTTGGCAAAAGCGGTAGCTAGGCTTACTTTTGCACCACCAATCCGCCGCCTTAGCTCAGTTGGTAGAGCTTCTGACTTGTAATCAGAGGGTCGTTGGTTCGAGTCCGACAGGCGGCTCCATGTTTTAAAAGGGGCTTGCAAATCGAATGATTTGCAAGCCCCTTTTGATTGCTACCCATCGGTTCCATCCCAATTGTTGAAGCTGCAAAGTCCCATTTGAATCTACCTTGGTCGCCAGGTAAAGCACAAGCCCGTGCCGCCTGCCGGGCTCCATATGGGCACGAAACTGGTATCGCCGATGCCCCGGCCGCCGGGTTTGCGGCCCCAGCGGTTGCGGTGGGAGAGGTAGGCCACGTGCGCCGACAGGATGCCAAAACCTGCCCCGGCCACCACGTCGGATTCCCAGTGCTTGTTGTTTATCATTCGAAACGCGGCCACGCTGGTGGCTAGCGCGTAGGCGCCCACGCCATACCATTGGCTTTTGTCGCGGAACTCGGCGTGGACGATGCTGGCGGCCAGAAACGCCTGGGCCGTGTGGCCCGACGGGAAGGAGAGGTGGTCGGAGGAATCCGGCCGCTGAATATGGGTCAGCGTTTTCACGATATACACCGAGCCCAGCATAATTAGCTCACTTTTGGCCACCACTAGGGCCAGGTTTAGCCGGTCGTTGCGCGATTCGACGCCGGCCAGTAGCACCCCGGGAATCTCCAAATACGGGGCCCACTGCAGGTAATCGTCGATGTGGTTGCGATAGGTGCCAAACTCGCTTCGGATAGCGCGCTTGGCCTGGTACGAGCTATACAGCCCATTTCCATAGATGGTGCTGGCTCCGTAGCCAATCAGCACCGCCGGTACGATGCTGGCCCGAAACCCCTTGCTCTTAAAAAATGACTTTTTACTGGTCCCCGATGCGCCCGTCGGGTTCTGGTATTTGTGAGTGGTATCGGCCGCGGCCGGCGTTTGGGCCGCCGCGAGTTGGGGCAGCGTGGTGAGAGGGGCCAGCAGGGCCACGGATAAGCAGGAGCGGAGTAGCATGAGCGCAGGATAGCGATGAAGTGCGAAGAAACGACTCACCAGCCCAATCGGTTACCGTGAGGCGGGGGCTTCTGGATATTCGAAGCCAAATGGTGGTGCTAACTTGCGCAGCGATTCTGAGTTCTTTCGGCTTTAAACTACCTCCGATTTTATGGATTTAATTCCCGCAACCGCCGCGTTCATCGAGCAAAAATTCGCCGATGAAGGCAGTGGCCACGACTGGGCGCACATCCGGCGCGTGTGGCTCATGGCCCGCCGGCTGGCCGCCAACTCGCCGGCCGCGAATGCGGAAATTACCGAACTGGGGGCCTTGTTGCACGACATCGCCGACTGGAAGTTCCACGGCGGCGACTACGAAGCGGGCCCCCGCGCCGCCCGGGGCTGGCTCCAGAGCCAGCACGCGTCGGAAGAACTCATCACCCGCGTCGAAACCATCATCCGCGAGGTGTCTTTCAAAGGCCTGGGGGTGGAAACCCCCGTTTCTTCGCTCGAAGCCGCGCTCGTGCAGGACGCCGACCGGCTCGATGCCATTGGGGCCATTGGCATTGCCCGGGCTTTTGCCTACGGCGGCCACAAGGGCCGGGCCCTGCACGACCCGGCCGTGCGGCCGGTAGTGCACGAGAGTTTCGCCAGCTACCAAAAAAACACCGCGCCCACCCTCAATCACTTCTACGAAAAGTTGCTACACCTCAAAGACCGTCTCCAGACGCCCGCTGCCCGCGCTGTAGCCGAGGAGCGGCACGCTTATATGGAAGCGTTTGTGGCGCGCTTTTTGGCTGAGTGGGAAGGGCAGGCCTAGCAGCAGATGCGGCCCAGCCTGAGTTCGCCCCCCGCACCGCTTGCCTTACCTTTGCGCCATGAAGTTGATTTTGCGCCTGAGTTTTTGCCTGTTGCTGTTGGGCGCCGTGAGCTGCCGCACCTGTCCCATCGAGTCGTGCCACGTCCGGAAGGTGCACATGCACAGCGGCCAGAAGTACCACGGGCAGCCGTTTTGGAAGATGCAAAACCCGGCTATCGGGCAGAAAATCAAGACCCACAATCCTAAGGGCGGGAAGAACCCGCTGGACAAGAGCAAGACGTTGAAATAGTCCTACTCGAACCCTCAAAAAAGGCCACAGCGCTTGCCGTTGTGGCCTTTTTGTCGTATCTTCGCACGTACATAAAGAACCATTCACCCTGCGGCTTTTAAGTCCCTTTTACGGGTATTTCTGAAGCCGCCTATCAACCCCCTCAATGGCGGAAGGCGAAAAAATCATTCCGATAAACATCGAAGACGAGATGCGCGGGGCGTACATCGACTACTCGATGTCGGTTATCATCTCCCGGGCCCTGCCCGACGTGCGCGATGGCCTGAAACCCGTGCACCGCCGCGTGCTCTACGGCATGAGCGAGCTGGGCGTGGGCTACAACAAGTCTTACAAAAAGTCGGCCCGTATCGTGGGCGAGGTGTTGGGCAAGTACCACCCGCACGGCGATAGTTCGGTGTACGACACCATGGTGCGCATGGCCCAGGACTGGAGCCTGCGCTATCCGCTCGTGGACGGCCAGGGCAACTTCGGCTCCGTCGACGGCGATTCGCCGGCTGCCATGCGCTACACCGAAGCCCGCCTCAAGCGCCTCTCGGATGAAATGCTGAGCGACCTTGACAAGGACACGGTCGACTTTCAGCCCAACTTTGACGACTCGCTGGAAGAGCCCAGCGTGATGCCCGCCAAGTTCCCCAACCTGCTGGTCAACGGCACGTCGGGCATTGCCGTGGGCATGGCCACCAATATGGCCCCGCACAACATGACGGAAGTCGTAAACGGCATCATTGCCTACCTCGACAACCCCGACATCACGGTGGCCGAGCTCATGCAGTACGTGACGGCGCCAGACTTCCCCACCGGCGGCATCATCTACGGCTACGAAGGTGTGAAGCAGGCCTTCGAAACCGGCCGCGGCCGCGTGGTGATGCGCGCCAAAGCCACGTTTGAAACCACGAAAACCGGCAAGGAACAAATCGTCGTCACCGAAATTCCCTACATGGTGAACAAGGCGTCGATGATTGAGAAAACCGCCGCGCTTATCAACGACAAGAAGATTGAGGGCATATCGGACATGCGCGACGAGTCGGACCGCGACGGCATGCGCATCGTCTACGACCTCAAGCGCGACGCCATGCCCAGTGTGGTGCTCAACAACCTGTACAAGTACACGCAGCTGCAAAGCTCGTTTGGTGTCAACAACGTGTGCCTCGTGAAAGGCCGCCCGATGACGCTCAACCTGCAGCAGCTCATCCACTACTTCGTTGAGCACCGGGCTGAAATCATTATTCGCCGCACCAAGTACGAGCTGGCCGAAGCCCAGAAGCGGGCACACATCCTGGAGGGCCTGCTCATCGCGCTCGACCACCTGGACGAAGTCATTGCCCTTATCCGCGGTTCGCGCGACCCCGAAGTAGCCCGCGGCCAGCTTATTGAGCGCTTCGCGTTGAGCGAAGTCCAGGCCCGCGCCATTCTGGATATGCGTCTGCAGCGCCTTACGGGCCTGGAGCGCGACAAGATTGTGGCCGAGTACAACGAGTTGATGAAGCTCATCGATTACTTGAAATCGGTGCTCGAATCAGACGTGTTGCAGCGCGGCATCATCAAAACCGAGCTGGAAGACATACGGGAGCGCTACGGCGATGCCCGCCGCACCGAAATCAACTACCAGGGCGGCGATTTTTCGACCGAGGACATGATTGCCGACGAGTCGATGGTCATCACCATCAGCCGCGAAAGCTACATCAAGCGCACCAACCTGGACGAGTACCGGGCCCAGGGCCGGGGAGGAGCCGGCTCGCGCGGGGCCATTTCGAAAAAGGACGATTTCACGGAGCACTTGTTCGTGGCCACCACGCACGAGTATCTGCTGTTCTTTACCGAGCTTGGCCGTGTGTTCTGGCTAAAGGTGTACGAAGTACCGGAAGGAGGGAAGGCCACCAAAGGCCTGCCGCTGCAGAACCTCATCGAAATTCCGCGCGAAGACAAAGTGCGTTCGGTGCTCAACGTGCGCGGCCTAAAAGACCCTGACTACCTCGAAAATACCTTCCTGATGTTCTGCACCGAGCAGGGCACGGTGAAGAAAACGCCGCTGGAAGCATATTCTCGTCCGCGCACGGCCGGCATCAACGCCATCACCATCAACGAAGGCGACCGGATTCTGGATGTGCAGCTGCTGGCGCCTAACGCAGAAGTTATTCTGGCTTCGCGCACGGGCCGTGCGGTTCGTTTCAACGAGAGCCAGGCCCGCTCGATGGGCCGTGCTGCAGCCGGCGTGCGCGGCATCCGCCTCGAAGACGTGCCCGGCAACCGCGTGGTAGGCATGGTCTGCGTGGCCGACCCGACGCAGGAGTTGCTCGTAGTGAGCGAAAACGGCTTCGGCAAACGCAGTCAGCTTGAGGAATACCGCGTTACCAAACGCGGCGGCAAAGGCGTGCGGGCAATGAAGATTACCGAGAAAACGGGTAATCTGGTGGCCATCAAGGACGTGAACGACGGCGATGACCTCATGATTATTAATAAGTCCGGCATCACCATCCGCCTGCGGATGAGCGAGCTGCGGACCATCGGCCGGGCCACGCAAGGAGTGCGTCTGATAAAAATCAGTGCCAACGATGAGATTTCGTCGGTTGCCAAAGTGGAGGCCGAGGAAAAAGAAGAATACATCGCCGCCTCGGCGCTGGTTGAAGCAGCCGATGGGGATGTAGGCGCTGATGGCAGCCAACAAGTTATCAGTACTTTAGCCGATTCTAACGATGATGACGTGCTGGACGATGAGGACAGGTTGGAAGATGAATCAGAAGATGATTCGGACGACGACGATGCGGATGATGAGCAGGATTCTGACGAGGACGAAGACCTGGCATAGTTGCTGAAGTAGGAGCGGGGCGGTCCATTTGGGCGGCCCCGTTTATTTTTGGCGAACTCAACGCGCAACCTCGGGGTTTGAGGCGCGGTTGGGGGAGCTTAACATTCACCCTTAATGTTCAACCTTTCCGCCTTGCGTGAAACGTTCGTGGTGGCAACGCCGCGGAATATTCACGAAGGGCACATTCCCGATTTTATGAAAAAGACATTTTTGACGGCCGCCGTAGGCGTAGCATTAGTGGCGGGGCTGCCCGCAACGGTTTCAGCTCAGACGTCAGCTGTCACGAACGCCATTTTAAATCAGCGTTCGGGCCTTTTGGACAAAGCCCGCACAGACATCGACAAAGCCATTGTCAACGAGAAAACCAGCGGCAAAGCCAAGACGTGGTACACGCGTGGCGAAATTTACCAAGGCATGCTGGATAGCCCCATTTATGGCAAGCAACTGCAGCCGGGTGAAGGCCTTCAGAAGTCTTATGAGTCGTTTGCTAAGACGATTGAACTGGACACGAAAGATGGTGAGTTCGGTAAGCAAGCCGTTGCCCGCCTCGACAACCTGTACGGCCACGCTTTCAACGACGCGGTGAACAGCTACAATGCCAAGGATTACGACAAAGCCATTGAGAACTACAAGCTGGCTTCTAAGCTCAAACCACAGGATACAACGGCCGTTCTGTATTCGGCTTACGCCTATGAGGCCAAGCAGGATTATGCCGGTGCTAAGGCCTCTTACAACCAATTGCTGGGAATGAACTACAAGTCAGCGACTCTGTATTCACGGCTATTCCAAATGGCAAAGCAGCAAAAAGACGATGCCGAAGCTGCAAAAGTTTTGCAACAGGCGCTTGCGGCTTATCCCAATAACAAGGCTTTTATGCTGGAGGATTTGAACCTGTCCCTGGCAACTGGTAAAGGTGGCGATGCGCTGGATAAAATTACCAAGGCCATTGCCGCCGACCCGTCTAATTCTAACCTTTACGCGGTGCGGGGTTCGATGTATGACCAGCAGAAAAAGACGGACTTGGCTTTGGCTGATTATAAGAAATCAGTAGAACTGGACCCGAACAACTTCGACGCCCAGTTTAACCTCGGCGTTTATAACTACAACAAAGCCGCTGAAGCATACACCAAAGCCAGCAAGATGGACCTGAAAACGTATAATGTTTCGGGCAAAAAGCTGGAGGCCGACGGGAAGAAGTATTTTCAAGCCTCTGTGCCGTATTTCGAAAAAGCCTTGGAGCTACAGCCACAGGACAAGAATACTTTGTCTTCTTTGCAGAAGGTCTATTTCCGACTTGGCCGAACTGCCGATTCGGAACGCCTAAATGCTCGTCTTGAGCAACTCAAGAAGTAAACCTTTGTTTTTTAGAAGAAGGAGAGGCCCGTTTTCGTTTGCACGAGGACGGGCTTTTCTACTCCTATTTGGGAAAAGCTAGTTTGTATTTAACATAATATAAATTATAAGACAAAATATATTTGGTGAATATGGCCTGGGTTGATTCCGTACTTTTGGCCCATGTGTAGAACTTGTCCGCCACACATTTATTGGCAGCTAAATAAACTCACGTTAGACTAACGGTTCACGATGCTTAAATCACAACATGTCTGTGTTTGCTACGACACTGGGAAGATTATGCACTTGCCTTTTACGTATTGGTTATGCCTTGCAAGTGGAAAATGATTTTGCTGGATTGTAATTAATTTGGCTGTTAACGGGTCAGCCACCTCGTTACGCTCTCATTACACTGTCGGGCTATCTCTACCAATAGCTCAATATGGCTTTAATTTCAGGGGGCTTTGCCGTGCTTTCGTTTCATCAGCTAATAACCAAATTCAGTGTTCTCAGTATAATCCCCTATTACGTGTTCAGAAAATTTTAAATGAATAAAAGTATAAAAGAGTTTATTTGACGATAAAATTTATATACTTTTTAATACTGTTGTAGAGATACACAATATTCCACAATACCAACACAGTTATAGCCCAGTATATAAGACTTTCAGTCAATTTAATCTCAGCAGCAAAAGTGTCTCAGAAACTGAGTTTGTACTATTTGTAAATGTTAAACAAAAGCATATACGCGATAGCACAAAATAGAATAATTAATGCAACACACTCAATAGTAAATAAAAGTATATAAAGTTGTGGACTTAAATACTTTTTTGTACCTAATTATTAAATTTAAAATCCCACAGAATGCCCAAATTAATAGACTACCCAAGAACATCTTATGCTGGGGCTTGGGAACTTGCCGAGGTAGTAGATGATACAGGAGGCAAATGCGAAATTGAAACCGCTGCCCGAAAACTTAACAGAAAGGTAAGTGGCTCTTTCAAGGCCATAATCGGCTCCGCAGTGAAATTTGGTCTTCTTACCAGCAAGCGCGAATTGCTAAGCGTGACGACGCTATATAAGCGCATTAAACATGCTTACGACAAGAAAGAAGAACTACTCTTTCACCGGGAAGCCTTCCTGACTCCACCCCTCTTTAGCCAGATATGCAGAAAATTCAGGCTTAGAGAATTGCCAGTACAAATGCTCGATGTAATGCTAATTCGAGAATTTGGCGTCGAAGAAATCAATGCGCAAGGAGTAGCGAAGGCTTTTGTTGAAGGCTGTAGGATGGTCAATCTGCTTGATGAGCGAAACACCATGGCCGATATTGATGCTTCGGCCGGCCAGCTCCAGCCAAGACGGGAATTATCAACACCGGTGCTAGCTCAGACATCCTTCAGCCCATCACAGCCAGCGAATAATGAAAATAGTAGGCCGGCGTTAGAAGATGAGTCCCCAAACGGAACACCACGTAATTCAGGCGTATTCGGACAGGTGGACCCAGAAGCACAACCCACCGGGCAGAGGCCTGTTTCTGACGCCGTGGCGAATCTTTTTGGGTTATTCAATAGCAATGCTGAGGAAAACCTACTGGTCCACCCTGTTGCGACATCAAACGTCGACATTGAAGAGAAAACCCCAGCGCCAATTCAAGTCGAAAATTCGATTGAAGCGGATTACCCTGTTCGGGAACCTGACTCAACTCCCAAACCACCCGCATTCGCCTCCAACACGACATTTTCTTTTGAATTGAAAATCAGTGGTCCCGGGTTAAATTCGATACTATCTATTGTAGAAGAAGAAGATATCCTGATTGCTCAGGCGTTACTTGAAAAAGTAAGAAGGCAACTAAGGAATAAGGAACATTGAATAGCCTTAAGCTACTGGTCACGCATACAACAGGCGTGACCAGTGGCTTTACGTGACCAGAGGCTTTACTTACCCTCCGTTAAGTGGCGGGTATTGGGCAGGCGGTGCCGCTCTTGCAGCACCGCAATTACCTGCGTAAGTGAAAGGCCCGAAGCAGCCAGCAGAACCAGTAAATGGTAAAGCAAATCAGCCACCTCGCCGGGCAGCGTGTCGTGGTGGCCGGCAACCGCATCAATAACGGTTTCGACAGCCTCCTCGCCTACTTTTTGGGCAATTTTGGGCATCCCCTTGTTGAAAAGGGAGACTGTATAAGATGTGGGGGCGCGCTCAGGAAAACGCTTGCGCTCATTGATAAGTCGCTCCAGGCTTGCCAGGAAGCCAACCGGGGCCTCCGGGGCTAATGCCTGCTCAGGCTGGACAAAACAGCTCACCGTGCCCCGGTGACAAGTAGGACCGGCGGGCAAGACACGGATTAAAACGGTGTCGGCGTCGCAATCAATGTGGTGGCTCACCACCTGCAGATAGTTCCCACTGCTTTCTCCTTTTGTCCAAAGCCGTTGTTTAGACCGCGAAAAGAAAGTAACCCTTCCCTCCTGCTGCGTTTTGAGCCAGGCAGCCTCGTTGAGATAACCCAACATCAGGACCTGGCCGGTATCGGCATCCTGGATGATGGCGGGCGCCAAGCCAGTGGCGGCGTCAAATAGTAATTCGGTTGAATCAGCTGAAGAGTTCATGGGGGTTACGAAGTCAGGAAAGCGATAGAAACCCGTTTGGGCCTATTGCCGGACAGGAATGCCGGCCTCGTGCAAATAGTGCTTTAGGGCGGGCAGGGCCGTTTCGTTGAAGTGGAAGATACTGGCGGCCAGCGCCGCATCAGCCCCACCGGCGCGGAATACAGCAGTAAAATCGGACGGCTGCCCCGCTCCACCCGAGGCGATGACCGGCACCGGCACGGCATCACTCACGGCCCGCGTTAGGTCCAAAGCGAAGCCCGATTTGGTGCCATCGTGGCTCATGGAGGTGAGTAGAAGCTCACCCGCGCCCCTTTCGGCGGCTTCGCGGCACCAATCCACGGCCTCCCGGCCGGTGGGCTGGGTGCCCGCGCGCGTCATCACCTGCCATTCTTCGGCCACTAGCCGGGCATCGACAGCCACCACAATGCACTGCGAGCCGAAACGCTGGGCCAGTTCGTTGATAAAAGCCGGACGGGCCAGGGCCGCCGAATTAATGGACACCTTATCGGCCCCACTGAGCAAAAGGGCTTCGACGTCGGCAATACTACCGATTCCGCCCCCCACGGTAAAAGGAATATCGAGGACGCGCGCCACCTCCCGAACGAGTTCGGTGAGTGGCTGGCGCCGCTGGTTGGTGGCGGTGATGTCGAGAAAAACCAGTTCGTCGGCTCCTTCCGCGGCGTAGCGCGCAGCCAGGGCAATGGGGTCGCCAGCATCGCGCAGTCCTTCGAACTGAACACCTTTTACGGTGCGGCCATCGCGCACATCGAGGCAAGGAATCAAGCGCTTCTTAATCATTGCGGGACATATTTATAACTAAAGATGGCTAACCAAAGTGGCCTACAGGAAACTGCGCAAATCGGACAGGGCAATAGTGCCTTCGTAGAGCGCTTTCCCAATGATGGCTCCGTGCATCCCAGCCTCAGCCAACCGCTCTAAATCCGTGACGGTGGTAACGCCGCCGCTGGCCACGAATCGGGCCGTGGGAAAGGCTTTTATCAGGTCTTGATAGGTCGCCAGGGCCGGTCCCTGCAAAAGGCCGTCTTTGCTGACGTCGGTACAGATGAACGTAGTGCCACCGGCTACCAGATAATCGGCCACAAAACCGCGCAACGTTAGCGCACTTTGGTCAATCCAGGCGTTTATCATGATGTGCTCGCCCCTGAAGTCAGCCCCCAGGAATATGGTTTCGGCACCGTGGCGGGCAAGCCAGCGCTGCACGGTGGCAGGTTCCCGCACGGCCAGGCTGCCGGCCGTGGCGTGCGCCGCGCCGGCACCAAGCACCTGCTCCAACGCCGCATCGGTTTGGATGCCCCCGCCGGCATCTATATCCAGGTCAGTGTGCCGCGCAATGGCTTCGAGCACGGCTAAGTTCACTGGCTGCCCGGCCCGCGCGCCATCGAGGTCAACGAGGTGCAACCGGCGCAAACCGGCATCGGCAAAGCGCTGGGCGACGGCGACGGGGTCGGCGTCGTAGGTGGTCTGGCGCGCGAAGTCACCGGCGCTGAGACGGACGCACTGCCCGTTCAGCAAATCAATGGCGGGGATAATTTCCAACGGAAAGAAAAGAATGGTGATTAGAGGGCCAGAAAATTGGCCAGAATGCGGGTGCCAGCCGTGCTGCTTTTCTCGGTATGGAACTGCACACCGTAAAAATTACCGTGCTGCACCGCGGCGCTGAACGGGACGGGATGCGCCGACTGCGCCGTGGTATAGGCCCCAACCGGAGCGTAATAGCTGTGCACAAAGTAAACGTGGTCGGCCTCGGTGAGGCCGGCAAACAGTGGCCCCCGCAATTCCTGCAGGTTGTTCCAGCCCATGTGCGGGACTTTGTGCGCTGCATCGGGCGCAAACCGCCGCACCCGAAACGGCAGCAAACCGAGCATGGCGGTATCGTTTTCCTCGCTGTGTTCGCCCAACAGCTGCATGCCCAGGCAAATGCCGAGGAATGGCTGCGTGAGGCTGGGAAGCACCTTGTCGAGGCCGGCAGCCCGCAGGGCGGCCATGGCCGACGCGGCTTCGCCTTCGCCGGGAAACAACACTTTATCCGCTTTGCGGAGCGTTTCGGGGTCCGACGTCAAGGTTGCGGTTGCTCCCAATCGCTCAAGGGCGAAGAGCACCGATTGCACGTTGCCCCCTTTGTAATCTACGACTGCGATATCCATAACCAATTATTACAACATTTGTACAAATCATCACTCGGTCATTTTTTGACTCATTTGTGAATATTTGCATTCGTTAAAGAATGCCTTTGGTACTAGGAATACTAACCGATTCGTCCCGTTGCAAAGCCATTTTTATGGCTTTGGCAACGGCTTTGAAGATGGCTTCAATTTTGTGGTGCTCATTATCGCCCTGGCAGGAGATATTCAGAGTTGCCCGAGCATTGTCGGTGAAGGACTTGAAAAAATGGAAAAACAATTCGGTGGGCAAATCACCAACCCGCTCACGTCGAAAATCAGCCTCCCATACCAGCCACGGCCGGCCCGAAAAATCGATGGCTGCCTGGGCCAGGGCCTCGTCCATGGGCAGGAGAAAGCCGTAGCGCGCAAGGCCGCGCTTATCGCCAAGGGCTTGGGCGAAGGCAGTTCCTAGCGCCAATGCCGTGTCTTCAACGGTGTGATGCTCGTCAATGTGCAAGTCACCCTTTACACTTATGGATAAATCAACTCCGCTGTGACGCCCGAGTTGTTCCAGCATGTGGTCGAAAAAACCCAATCCGGTTTTGATGGCGGTTTGGCCGGTGCCGTCGAGGTTTAACCGAACGGAAATCTGGGTTTCGTTGGTGTTGCGCTCGATGACGGCCACCCGGGCCGGGTAGCGCAGGAAGTGGTAGATGGCATCCCAGCTGGTGGTGGTGAGGGCGGCGCGGGGGTCGGGCTCCTCTCCTATCAAAATGGACTGAGCGCCGAGATTCACAGCCAGCTCCACATCCGTCAGGCGGTCGCCGATGACGTAGGAATTGGCCAAGTCGTATTCGTTGGCGGGGTCGAGGTAACGGCCCAGCAGGCCCAGGCCGGGCTTGCGCGTGGGCAGGCCTTGATGCGGAAAGCTGCGGTCGATGTGCTCGGCGGCAAAGTGAATGCCCTCGCCCGCCATGATTTCCTGCATGAGCCGGTGGGCGGGCCAAAATGCTTCTTCCGGAAAGCTTTCGGTGCCTAGGCCGTCTTGGTTGGTTACCAGTACCAGCTCGTACTCGGGCAAATCGCGGGCAATGCGCGCCAAACCGCTGATGCAGCCGGGCAGGAACGCAAATTTTTCGAGGCTATCGACTTGCTGGCTGGGCTGCGGCTCAATCAAAATGGTGCCGTCGCGGTCGATGAACAGGGCCTTTTTCAATTCAAATGGTGGGTTAACGTGGGGAAGCTTTTTATACTACAAGGCATTTATCGCACAACCGCGGCATCAGAAACAAACGTTTTGCCAGCGCCCACTTCGCGGAGTGCCTGGAGCAAGCTGGCATTTTCAGCCGCCGTACCGACCGTGAGGCGCAGACAGCCCGCACAGCCCGGTTGAGTAGTCCGGTTGCGGACGACAATGCCCCGGGCGCGCAGCTGGTCATAGACTGCCGTGGCATCCACGTTGAAGCGCACGAGCAGAAAGTTGGCGTCCGATGGAAAAACGTGCTCAACGATGGGCAAAGCGGGCAGTTGCTCCGCCAGAAGCGCCCGGCCGCGTAGTAATTCTGCCTGCATCACGGGCAGCTGGGGTGCAGCCGTCAGAGCGGCCAGCGCATGCTGCTGCGTAGCGGCCGAAATATTGTAGGGCGGTTTAATTTTATTGAGGTAGCCGATGAGCGTCGGCGAAGCATAGGCGACGCCCAGGCGCAGCCCGGCAAGGCCCCAGGCTTTGGAGAACGTCTGGAGCACCACGAGGCGCGGGAATTCGGCCAGGCGAGTGGTCCAGCTGGGGCCGGTAGCGAAGTCGGCGTAGGCTTCATCGACCACAACCAAGCCGTTGAAATTGCGCAGGATGCTTTCCAGCGCATCCTGCGCCAGTAAATTTCCGGTCGGATTATTTGGGGAGCACAGAAAAACCAGCTTGGCCTTCGACTCTTTCAGCACATTAGCCGCGTTGGCAGGCAGTTGAAAATCGGGCGTGAGCGGCAGGCGCTCAACGCGCACATCGTTCAGGTTGGCCGCCACCTCGTACATACCGTAGGTGGGCGGGCATACCACTATGCTGTCCTGGCCCGGCGTGCAGGTGAGGCGCACCAGCAGGTCGATGGCTTCATCAGACCCGTTGCCAAGGAAAATATTGTCCGGCGTTAGGCCTTTCAGTTGCGCCAACTCTGCCTTGATGGCGCGCTGGTGCGGGTCGGGGTAACGGCTGAAATCGTCGGGACCAACGGACCCCAGGCTATTTTCATTGGCGTCCAGCATCACCGGTGCCATGCCTTCAAATTCATCGCGGGCAGAAGAATAGGGCTGCATCCGCTCTACACTTGGCCGAATAAGGCCGGCGTAAACATCGACGGAAGCGGCTGCAGCACTGCGGCTGGTTGCGGGTTCCGTTGCCTCAACGGCCGGCAATGCCGCCAGCCGCAGGCTCACGGCCCGGGCGTGCGCAGCGAGTCCTTCGGCTTCGGCCATGGTTTCCACCACCGGGGCCAGGGCCTGCAATCCGGGCAGCGTGAGGCGCTGGAACGTGATTTTTTTTACAAACGAATCGAGCGACACGCCGCTGTACTGGCGGGCATAGCCGCCGGTGGGCAGGGTGTGGTTGGTACCCGAGGCGTAGTCGCCCACGGCTTCGGGCGTGAGGTGGCCCAGGAAGACCGAACCCGCATTGGTGACCTCAGCGGCTAGCGCGTCGGCATCATCGGTGGCGAGGATGAGGTGCTCGGGAGCGTACTGGTTGGAGAAAGCCAGCATGGTGCTGGCCTCGGCCAACAGAATGGCCCGGCTGTTGTCCAGCGCCTGCGCAGCCACCACCCGACGCGGCAACTCGGCCAACTGGCGGTCAAGCTCTATTTGTACCTGCGCTATTGTGCTTTGCGAAGTGCTAAGCAGCAGCACTTGTGAATCGGGCCCGTGCTCCGCTTGTGAGAGCAAATCGGCCGCCACAAAGGCGGGGTTTGCGCTGTCGTCCGCGATAATAAGTACTTCGGACGGCCCGGCGGGCATATCGATGGCCACGTTGTGCTCCGCGGCGGCCAGTTGCTTGGCGGCCGTGACGTACCGGTTGCCGGGCCCAAAAATTTTGTCAACGGCCGGCACGCTGGCAGTACCCAGCGCCAGGGCCGCCACCGCCTGCGCCCCGCCGGCTTTTACGACGCTACCGATGCCCAGCAGCTGGGCTACGAAAAGAATCACCGGGCTCACTGTACCATCGGCCTGGGGCGGCGTGCACACCACAATTTCGGGACAGCCGGCCAGGCGGGCGGGTACCCCCAACATGAGCAGGGTGCTGAACAGCGGCGCGGAGCCCCCCGGCACGTAGAGGCCCACGCGCTGCACGGGCACCGCCCGCCGGGCGCAAAATACGCCGGGCATGGTCTCAACCCGCAGCTCCGGCTCGCGCTGGGCGGCGTGGAAAGTTTCGATATTGGTCTTGGCTTGGCGGATGGCGGCTTGCAGCGCGGCCGGCACCTGGCGGGCCGCGGCCGCAAATTCGGCTTCCGAAACCCGCAGGCTGGTTAATTGCGCGTGGTCGAGCTGTAAGGCCAGCGATAGCAGGGCGTCATCACCACCGGCTTGCACCTGGGCGAAGATGTCGCGCACCCGCGCAGCCACCTGCGGCGCCTCGGCAGCCGCGGGCCGCTGCTGCAGCGCGGGCCAGGTGCTGGGGTCGGGATAGGAATAGACTTGCATGGCGGGTCAGGGCTAGGCAATCATCTTTTCAATGGGGAGCACCAGAATTCCTTCGGCACCCACGGCTTTGAGCTGGCTGGTGATGTGCCAGAACTCGTCTTCCTGCACCACCGACTGCACCGACACCCAGCCGGCCTCGGCCAGCGGCGTGACGGTGGGCGACTTGATGCCGGGCAGCAAACGCCGCACCTCGTCGAGGGCCGCAATCGGGGCATTCAGCAAAATGTACTTGCTGCGCTTGGCGCGGCGCACGGCTTGCATGCGGAAGCGCAATTGTTCCAGCAGTTCGGTTTGCTCAGGGGTAAGGTTGGGCTGGGCGATGAGCACGGCTTCGGAGCGAAACACGGTTTCGACCTCGCGCAGGCCGTTGCCCAGCAAGGTCGAACCGCTGCTCACGATGTCGCAAATGGCCTCGGCCAAGCCAATGCTGGGCGCAATTTCGACCGAGCCGCTAATGGTGTGCAGGTTGGCCTGCACGCCGAATCCGGCCAGGTAGCGGCCCAGAATGGTGGGGTACGACGTCGCAATGTTTTTGCCTTGCAGTGACTCCACCGAGCCGTAGGCATCGGCCCGGGGCACGGCCAGGCTCAGCCGGCATTTGCTGAAGCCCAGGGCTTCGACTTCGAGGTCGGGGAAGCCGGCTTCGACCAGCACGTTCTGGCCCACGATGCCGAGGTCGGCCACGCCGTCCTGCACGTAGCCGGGAATGTCATCGTCGCGCAGGAACAGGATTTCGAGCGGGAAATTGGTGGCTTCGGTCTTGAGCTTGTAGGAGCTGCTGATGAAGTTGATGCCGCATTCGCGGATGAGCGTGAGGGAATCCTCGCTCAGGCGACCGGACTTCTGAATGGCTAAACGGAGCATGAATAGAATAAGAAACGGGAGGCAGCGCCCACAAGGCCCGCGCAAGCACTACTACGGCACAACGGGCCGAAAGGCAGAAATTCCCGCAAAAAAGGAAGAAAACAGCCCGGCGTACATCACCCCAGGCACGGCGGTGGAGGCGCGGGCGGCCGGTGCTAAGCTAGCACCCGGCGCACAGCCCGGCCCCCCACAGATGGTGGTGGTGGCCCTGAACCCCGTGCACAGCCGCCCCGGCCACCGCGGGTAGCGCAACTGAGAAACAGGGAGAGGCAAATGCGTTCATTGTGGGGCAAAGGTACGGCCATTTGCCAAACTGGCAAGTTATGAACGAGAAGGCACCGGGCCAGGTTCGGAGCTAAACAAAACCCGGACTGGGGCGCCGGCGCCCGGCCAGCCGCAAATCCGGCCCCGGCGTTGTTCAGCAGAGAATGGGCTTGGGCTAATTAACAAAATAGCGTAAGTCCTTCAGGGCGTAGTTCTGCGGAAGCTTGCGGTTGTTCACAAATGCCATTGGCGTGTGGGTAATATTGGCGGCGATAGACCAAGCCACCGCGTTTTCCAGTAGCTGCGGAAGGTGCGGCCGATGCTCGGCAAGGCCAGGGTAACGAACAAGGAAAGCTTCCATGTCCATGGTTTCGTACCAAAACGCCAAGGCATCCGTGAAATCCTGTTTGCTCAAGCGCCGGTAAAGCTCCATGAAACAGAGAATAGCCTGGTTTTTCGCTTCCCCTTCGTACACACTAAAGGTGGAGAATCGCAGCGAAACCCGAATTTTACTACCTGCATCATCCAGCAGTTGCACCAGTTCCGTAACCATTGCCGCGCACGGAGCGCAGTAAGGACTGAGCACCAGCACAAGGTGCAAGGCGGCCTCCGGGGTACCGAGTACCACTTCAGGAGCCCCCGCGGGGGTGGGAAGCATGGAAGGGCTGGCCGCCAGCAGCGCCTGAAAAACCGTGGGATTATTTTTGAGCCGTGCATAGCGGGCCCTGTAGGTGCGTCCTGCAACTCGCGTTTCCTGGAATTCCTGGAGGTACGACCAGATGCTGGCCGCCCCAATCAGCGCCCCCACCACGACGACCACCGGCAGGACCTGAATTTCCCCCAGCGCCAGGCTTTGGCCGGCCAGCAGAAAGATGACAACATCGAGCAGGAGCACGGCCATGACGCCCAGGCAGAGCACGCACCACTTCCTGACCACCGCTGCCTGGTAATAGACGGAGAAGAAAACCACCACCACGCTGGCCAGCGACAGCCCTTTCAGCACCGTGGCAACTTCGGTGGCACGGCCCAGGCCCAAACCGGCGAGCAGGGCCAGCCCGGCGCCGCTAAAATAAACCATGCCAATGTCGGACAGCCCAATAAAGCCGAAGAGCTGCGCCGCCGAAGAGTGCAACACTTCCTTGCAACTGGTTTTGGCGGAGGCCTCACACAGCGAATTTAACGTCGTGGAGTCGTGCGCAAGGCTTTTAACCAGAAGCCCGCAGAGCACCATTCCGAGCAGCTTGGTAACTAATAATGAGGCGAGCAACGCACTGCCCAGGCCGGCGCCGGCCACCACCAACGCACTGGCCACCACCAGGCCCAGGGCCGGCAAGCGCAGCCGCCGGAGGTGTTCGGCGCGGCGCCGGGCCAGAAAATCGGGTTCTCGGACCCGCCCGGCGGCCGAAACCAACACGCTGATGCCGCTCCAGCGGCTCACAAAGGCTTCGGTCGTATCGCGCGCCGGCCGGGTGTGAAAATAACTGACCTGATGGGGCTCAATTTTGGTCACGACCACCAGCTGGTTGTCTTTCAGATGCGCGATGAAAGGGGGCCGCGCCTGGCTGAGCTCCGCCGACGTTAAGCGCACGGGGGAATTTTCAATTTTCCAGTGCGACAAGCTGTCGGTTACGGCGAACAGACTGGGGTAATCCGGGTGGTGCTGGAGGGTGGTGGCAATGGAGGTGCGGCTGACGGAGGCATTGATTTCCTTAAGGAGCACCTCCACAACGTCAATTAGGGAATCTGAGGGTAGCGCGGGCATACGGGATAGAACGGGGAAAGAAACAGGTGCGGGGGAATAGACGGCGGGTTGCCGGGGAACCAGCGGGCCGGGGCGCCCCGTGGGGCAGGCACTGGGGAAGCAGGCGCGAAAGCTCAGCGAAGCAGCCGCTGCAACGCTGCCAGGAGCGCATCGCCGTACAGGTTCACGCCCTGGATGATACCGGAGGGCCCAACCAGGAAATTTTGGGGTACCCCCTCCAAATGGTAGCGGGCCCACGCCTGCTGCCCGGGATTGGCGGAGTCGAGCAAATGCACGCCCGGCGGGTGGTCAGCCGCCACCGCACGGGCCCATTTGTCGCGTTCCTCGGGCATGTCGATGGACACATTGATGATGTCAAACCCTTTTTTTTGGAAGGCCGCGTACGCCTTAGCCCGGGCCGCGTTGTGGGCCCGACAGTCTGTGCACCAGGAAGCGCCAAACTCCAGCAACACGGTTTTGCCCGCGTAGTCGGCGAGTGACACGAGGCGACCCGCCGGGTCTGCCAGGACAAATTCCGGCGCCAGCGACCCCACGCGCGGCGCGTCGGACCCGGCCGCTTTGCCCGCCAAGGCCCGCGCCGGGCCACTAAGTTGGAGCTGCGGCGACAAAGCGCGCAGCAGCGCCACCACCGAATCCCGGTCGCCGCGGGTGTTGCTCATCAGCGTCAACTGGTCCAGACTCACCGGCGAATTGCGATGCGTTCGGATGAAGGCCGCCTGCGTTTGCACCCGCGCCGCGCTTATGGCGGCCTGCTGGGCCGCCCGCCGCTGCTGGAATTCCGGCAGCCGCCGCTTTTCCGAGGCCGTGCGGTCAAACTCCTGCTCCATCGCGTCCACCAGCTTTTTCACCGGCGCCAGCGCTGCCTGCAGGGCCAGCCAATCATCGGTGAGCGGCGAACCGGTAATGGTCGCGGTACTCAACGAATCGGGGCTGGCCACCGTGATGGTGGCCGCTTCCAGGTAGAACCCCTGCGCTGTTCCCCGCGCCGGGTACGGCGGCGGGTTGGGACCGGGGCGCCGGCCTTTGGGATTGAAGATGAGCAAGGCTTTTTGCGGCCGGCTCACGGTGCCCGCGAAAGCAAACCGGCCCCGGTCCAGGATAGCCGTACTGGCAATGCTGTCGCCGTAAAACAAACTGACAGACGCCGGAGCGCTCAACCGCGCGTTCAACCGGCCCTGTATCTGATACGCAGAGCCAGCCTGGGCACACGCCACACCGGGCCCGCCAAGGGCGAGCAACAACCAAAAGCGAAACGTCAAAGCAGTAGATTTTTGGCTGAGCGGCGGGCAGCCCAGCGCAGGCTGGAAAGGAAATATACCTGGGGGACTTGGCGGGGCGAAAGCACGCCACCGGTACCACCAGGCAGAGCAAGCAAAGTTAATCGAGTTTTTGACTTACCCGATTATTCAAAAATTCCCAAAACACGTTCAGATTCAAACCAGTCCTTTTCCAACGCAGTCAACCCACTCCGGGCCCCTTTTTCAGGAAGCGATTGAGTGAAACGAGCCGGACCGGGCCATCCCCGACTTGCTGAAAAAGGCGGAGGGACATTAGGCGGGTTTTGCGCTTGGCAAGGGATTATATTCGCGGCTTCCGCACCACGCAGCGCCCCAAAGCCGCCTATCGCGACCGTCGGCGTGCGGCTGGGCAGCAAAAATTATCCTCACCTCTACCCTCACCATTTATGAATACCCCTTCCCGTTTCCTCCGCGCCAGCCTTGCCTGGCTGCCGGTGTTTCTCCTGGCCCCACTGCTCGGCGTGGCCCAAACCCGCGAATCATATATCATCCGGGGGCAGCTGGACCCGCGCCTGCAAGCCCCGGCGAAAGTGTATTTATTCAATGACCAAGGACTTGCCGATTCTACCGTGGTGCAGCACGGCGCGTTTGAGTTTCGGGGCACAGCCGAACGGCAGAAGGGATTGCTGCTGCTGGGCCGCCGGGGCGTGAACGAGGGCTTTACCGGCCCCGTTGCGCCAGAGACGAAAGGCGGCTTTTACCTGGAGAAAGGCGTGCTCACCGTCAGCAGCCCCGATTCGCTCAAGAATGCCCGGCTGGTGGGCGGCCCGCTCACCACCGAATGGCAACTTTTTGAGACGGCGCAAAGCGGGGTAATCAGCCAGCTGAAAAAGCTGAGCGCCGAATACGCCGCCGCTTCGCCGGCGTTGCGCCAGTCGCCGGCCTTCAAACTGGACCGCGAACAGCGGAAGGCGCGCATCAACCGGCAACGCCTGCAGCTCGATTCCGCCTTCATCAAGGGCCATCCGGCGTCGCTGTTCAGCCTGGACCGGCTGGCGCTGATGAGCAACACCAAGGCCGACGCGGGCCTGGTCGGCTCCTTGCTCGCCACGTTGGACCCGGCGTTGCGCGATAGTCCGAAGGGCAAAAAAATCAGCCAGAAGCTGGTTGCCGAGGAGCCCACCCTGACTGTGGGAATGACAGCGCCTGATTTTTCGTTGCCCGGCATCAGCGGCCAGCCGGTGTCGTTGCGGGCCTACCGGGGCAAATACGTGTTGGTGGATTTCTGGGCCAGCTGGTGCGGGCCTTGCCGGGCCGAAAACCCCAACGTGCTGGCTGTCTACAATGCCTTTAAAGAGCGTGGGTTTGACGTACTCAGCGTTTCGATTGACGCGGCGGAAGCACGGGCCAAGTGGACCAAAGCAGTGCAGGACGACCACCTCCCGTGGGCACAGGTGCTGGACCAGGGCCGCGGCCCCGGGCAGGTAGCGGCGCTCTACCACGTGCAAGCCATCCCCCAAAACTTCCTGGTCGACCCGAGCGGCAAAATTGTGGCCCTGAACCTGCGCGGCAACGAGCTAAAGCGCGCCGTGGCCCGCATCTTCCAATAAAATAACCAACCGTTTCGGGCCACTGCCCAGCCGAGCAACGCCCAAAAAAACGCCTGCTTCCGGAAGAAAGCAGGCGCTGTACGAATGTAAACCAACAAGCGCGCAGACCACCGTCGGTTGGACATTTATTCTTTTACGCGTGATTTAGTCGCCCGTGCAACGGATGACGCCGCCGCCGCAAGCCGTAGCGGCGCAGGCGCCGCTTTGCTCGCCCGACTGCGAGCCATCGCTGCAATGCCACCCCGTGTAGCACTGGGGGTCGGCGAGCAGGCCGCCAACGGTGTTTTTCAATTCGTCTTTCGTCAGGGCTTTGCCCAGGGTAGTAGAAAATGTTTGATTCATGGTGGAGAATGAAATGCGTTAAATGATGTGGAAGGAAAACGTGGTCTGCCGTTCAGCAAAGCAACCATGGGCCGGTGTAGAGCCGGTTGCTTGGATGACAGGTGAAATGTACGGGTATTTTTTTAAATTCCTAATCTCCGTTGCCACCAGTTACAGGGCCGCCGCAAACGGTTGCGGCGCGGGTGCCGCTTTGAGGGAAATTATGGGCAAAATCCGGCTTCTTACCGGAAAATTTGAATGAGCGGCTCGTATAACCTTTGCAACAGGGTTTCGTCGGCCGTAATAATCTCGGCGTCGGCCGTCATGCCGTGTTTGAGCCGAATCAGGGAAGCATTGCCGGTGCGGGCCGCGGGCAGGATGACTGCCCGCGCCTCGAACGTGCCGTCTTTGTTGGGCACATTGGCCAGCGATTCTATCTTTCCCTCCAGCAGGCCAAACCGCTCGTAGGGGTAGCTCGCCAGCTTCACCAGAATGCGCTGCCCCACCTCCACCTTGCCCAGGTTGAACTGCGGAATGCTCATCTCCCCGTAATAAGTAGCGGAGCCGGGGTCGACATAAAACACTTCGGTGTCGGCGGGCACGAATTGGTTTTCCTGAATCATGCTGCTGTAAAAGGTAACGCCCCCGCTTGGAGCGCGCAGAATGTATTTGTTGCACCAAGCCTCGGCTTCGCTCAGCAGGGTATTTAGGGACTGGAGGTAGTTGAGCCGCTCTTCCCGCACCTGATTTTCAATTTCCAGAATTTCCCGTTCCTTGAGCAGCGCGGACGCCTCGTTTTGCAGCAGCGCGCCCGTGGCCTGCTGCAACGGATACTCTTTCGCCAAGAGCTTGCTTTCCATGGTTTTCAATTCGACCGCCGCTTCGACCTTTTGGTCTACCAACAGCTTTTTGGTGGCATATTCATCCCGAACGATGGTGTAATCCTTGTTCAGCAGCTGTTTCTGCTGGAGCACCTGGGCTTTTTGCAACCGGATGTTGTGCAGGTCTTTTTGCAGAAACTGCTTTTTCTTCTGAAAAAAGCCGTCTTGCATCGACGCGCTGTAGGCTAGATAGGCCTGGTGAAACTGCTGGTAGGCCCCCTGCAGCTCGCCCAGGTGGGCACCGGAGGACGCCCGCAGCTTCCCGGGCAAGGCGTGAGGGCCGGCAAGCAGGCCTTGCTGAATGCGTTGCAATTCCTTCACGAGCGCCAGCACTTCCCCGTGGTTGGCGGTACTTTCCAGGTACGCCAACGGCTGATTGGCAGAAACCCGCTCCCGGTCCCGCACCAGCAGCCTCACCAGCGTGCCGGCGGTTTTGGCCACCACGGGCTTGGGGGAGTTATGAGCCACCAGCGTCAGGCTGGTTTTGATGACTTCGGGGAACCGAATGGCGTAGGCAATGCCCAAAATGGCCACCAGCAGGACGATTAGCAGCGTGATGCCCCACCGGATAATCCAGCGGGGGGGCGTGGTGATGATGTAGTTCAGCTCCTCGGAGCGGGTAGCAGCAGGGGGCGTTTCAGGAGCCATGGCCGGGAAAAGGTAGAGCGTTGCCGATGGGGAAGCGGCGCAGGCGTCAGGCGCCCAGCTCCAGCTGGTTTTTAACCAATTCGTAGTATTTGCCTTTCATGCCGGTCAGTTCCTGGTGCGTGCCCTGCTCCACGATACGCCCCCGGTCGAGCACGATAATGTTATCGGCATTGCTGACCGTGCTGAGGCGGTGGGCCACCACCACCACCGTCCGGCCCTCAAGGAACGAGCTCATGTTGCTCATGATGATGTTTTCGTTGGTCGAGTCCAGGGCGTTGGTGGCTTCGTCGAGGAACAGGTACTGCGGATTCTTGTACACCGCCCGGGCAATGAGGATGCGTTGGCGTTGGCCCTGGCTGATGCCGTTGCCCTCGGCCCCAATCCTGGTGTTGTACTTCTGGGGCATGGCCTCAATAAATCCCTCTATGTTGGCCACTTTGGCGGCGTAGGCGAGGCGGGCGCGGTCAGGCGCCTCGTCGCCCACGGAAATATTGTTGCCGATGGTATCCGAAAAAATAAATCCGTCCTGCATCACCGTGCCGCACTGGCTGCGCCAGTTTTTGTGGCTGATGCGGGACAGGGGCACGTCGCCCACCGTGATGCGGCCCTCCTCGGGCTCGTAAAAGCGCAGCAGCAGCTTCAGCAGGGTGGTTTTGCCGCTGCCGCTCATGCCCACGATGGCGGTGGTTCTGCCTTCGGGAATGGCCAGCGACACGTTTTTCAGCACCGGGTCATTGCCGGCCCCGGGGTAGCGAAAGGTGGTTTCGTCGAAGCGGATGCTACGGCTCAGGGGCAAGTCCTCGTAGGGATAGGCCGGAGTGCCCTCCTCGTCCGGGATGCGGTGCACTTCGTCGAGGCGCTCCAGGCTGATTTTAGCGTCCTGGTAAACCTGGGAAAAATGGATGAACTGCTCGATGGGGCTGTTCATTTGGCCCACCACGTACTGCACCGCCATCATGGCCCCCAGCGTCATGTCCCCGTTGATAACGGCTTGGGCGCTGAGGAAGGTGATGAGGATGTTTTTGCCCTGGTTGATGAACTGTCCGCCGGCCAGTTGATACTGACTGAGCGATAAACTACTGGCATTGAACCGAAAAAGCCGGGCCTGGATGCCTTCCCACTGCCAGCGCTTTTGCTGCTCGCAGTTGCTCAGCTTTATTTCCTGCATGCCGTTGATGAGCTGAATGAGGCTGCTCTGCCCCTCTGCCGCAATGGCAAACTGCTTGTAATCCAACTGCCGCCGCTTGCGAATGAAGAGCAGCACCCAGCCCAGGTAGAGCGCGCTGCTGAGCAGGAAAACCGCGAAAATCAGCAGCCGGTAATAGGCCAGCACCGCCCCAAAAATCACCAGGTTGAACAGGGAAAACAGCCCATTCAGGGTCGAGCCCGTCAGAAAGGTTTCGATGCGGCGCTGGTCGTTCATGCGCTGCATAATGTCGCCCGTCATCCGGTTATCAAAAAAGCTCACCGGCAAGCGCATGAGCTTGCTCAGAAAATCCGTGAGAACGGAAAAATTGACCCGGCTGCTGATGTGCAGCAGTATCCAGGAGCGGAGAAACTCCACGCTGGTGCTGCCGACAAAAAGCAGGAGCTGCGCAATCAGAATAACGTAGACGAATTTGAGGTTCTTGGTGTTGATGCCCACATCCACCAATCCCTGGGTCAAAAACGGCGTGATGAGCTGCATGAGCGAGGCAGCGGCGAGGCCAAACACCAGCTGCGCAATCAGCTGCTTGTACTTGAACAGGTAGCGAAAGATGTACGTCCAGTTCAGCGTCGTTTCGGCTTCCTCAAGGTGGTCCTCGAAAGCGGGCGTGGTACTCAGGGCCAGGGCAATGCCGGCCTTGATGTTGGGATGGGGCAGCCAGTTGCGCTCAAACTCCTGCTTGCGGTAGCTCATCAGGGATTTGCTGGGGTCGGCCAAATAGTACGTGCCCTTGCGGATTTTATAAAGCACGACAAAATGGTTTTGCGTCCAGTGCAGAATGCAGGGCAGCTGCAGCTGGTCCAGCTCGTCCACCGTCAGGCGCACCCCCACCGAGTGAAAGCCGATATTTTCAGCGGCCTCGCTGAGCCCCAGCAAGGAGACTCCATCTTTGCTGATACGGCACAACTCCCGCATTCTTTGCGCGGAATACGCTTTGCCGTAGTGTTTTGCAATCATGCGGAGGCAAGCCGGGCCGCAGTCCATTTGGTCGTGTTGGCGGTAGAGAACAAAAGCCAAAGTTGTGACGGATAGAAAGGTGAACAGACAGAGTGGGCCCCCGAGCAAGCGTCGGGGGGGTTGCCAACACGAAGCAGCGGTTTGCGGCTTCGCGTGAAGTGGCTGGCTAAACCAAGGGAAATTTCGGAGTTTTACTGATTATCGGATGAAATGGAAAGCAGCAAAGGGCATTGGCTGCCTAAAAATTACCGCTGTAAGATAATAGTGTGGGGTTTTAAAACCGCCCCGCTTTCCAAAAGCTCATTTGTCCCCCCTCAACACGGCGAATAGCACCGACTGGCCCTGTCAACCCAAACGCCAACACGAACCCAACGGGGTAAGCTCCGATTAGGCGAGTTTTGCGTAAACCCCTGCGTTGAACCATGGCCCAGCCTTGGTTCAACGCAGGGGTTGCCACCGGGCTCAAAACCGGGCAATCAGCCGCAGATTCACCACGCGCTGCGAGAGGTAGCTGGGCACGGCGTAGGTCCGGCCGTTCACGTCCTGCAGGTAGCTGTAGCCGGCCACATTGTTGGCGGCCAGCACGTTGAGAATTTCCAGGCCCAGCCACAAGCTTTCGAAGCTGTAGAAGTGCGGCTTCGGGGCGTTGATGTTTTTCAGGCCGATGACTTTGGAGAAGCCCAAATCGACGCGCTTGTAGCTGCGCACCAGGTCGGCGGTGCCGCGCAGGTCGGGCTGGTTGGGTGGGCTGAAGGGCAGGCCGGTGCCAAACACCAGGTTCACGTAGCCGCGCACCGAAGGGTTGTTGGGCAGGTGGTCCTGGAAAAAAACGCCGAGGTTCAGGCGCTGGTCCTGCGGGCGGCGGATGTAGCCCTTGGGCTCCCGGCCGGTTTTGTTGCCATTGGCGTCGAAGACGTTGATGGAATCGTCGGCCACGTTTTCGCGCGTGGTGAGCACGCCGAGGCTGAACCACGACTCGGCCCCTTTCACAAACTCGCCGCTCAGGCGGGTATCGAAGCCGGCCACGTAGGCGCGGGCGTTGTTTTTAGCGAAATAGCGCAGCCGCACGTTGTCCACGTCGTAGGGCACCACGTCGGTGAGGTACTTGTAGTAGGCTTCGGCCGAAAGCTTAAACGGCCGGCCGTACTGCTTGAAATTGATTTCCTCGCCCACGATGAAGTGATAGGACTTCTGGGCCCGCAGCTCGGGGTTCAGGTAGGCCTGCTGCACGCCTTGGCTGATGGTGGTCTGGTCGCGCAGCTCGCGGTAGAACGGCGGCTGATAATACACGCCCACGGCCGCTTTGAAGGAACGGTTGGGGTGCTGGCGGCTGATTTGCGAAAACTGCACCCGCGGGCTGATGACCAGCTGGCCGTTGGTGCTCCAGTAGTGGGCCCGGGCGCCGTAGGTGAGCGTGCGCAGCGAATCGAACGCCCAGGTATCCTGCACGAAGCCCTGGGTGCGGGTGCTGAGCAAGCTCAAATCGGAGCGCAGGCGCAGGCGGCGCGCGTCGGGCACGAAGTCGGCCGAATCGGCAAAGCTGTACTCGTCGAGCGTGTCGGATATTTTCTCGCGGCCGATTTTGGCGCCCCAGCGCACGGTGTGGGCGTCGGCGGGCGTCCAGCGGCCGCGGGTTTCGGCGGTGAAGATGCGGGCCGTGAGGAAATTGCGCGAGTGCCGAAACTCCGAGCCAATGTTGCGCTCCCGCACCGTTTGGTTGAAATCGCGCGAGGTGGGGTCGCGGTTGATGTCGGCAAACCGGTAGGCGGCTTCTACGTCGCGAAACTCGAATTCGCGCGAAATAAGGGCCGAGCCCAGCAGTTCCATTTGCAGGCGCGACGAGAAGTCGTGCTTCAGGTTGAAACCGCTCTGGTAGGTGTCGAACTGCATGCGCTCCCGGCCGTCGTAGGCGATGAAAACGCGGGTGAACTGGTTGGTGTTGGTGGAAAAGGTGGCCTGCCCGGTTTCGGGCGAAAAGCGGTAGTCGTTGTGCGCAATCACGCCCAGCAGGCCCAGCGAGGTGCGCTGCATGTCTTCTTTCTTACCCAGACCGATGTTTACATACGCCTGCGCATCGTAAAACGTGGGGTTGTAACCGCCCTGCTGCTGCTTGAGCGAACTCAGCACGTACTGCGCATTTTTGTAGCGCACGCCGGCCAGGTAGCTCACCCGGCCATTGGCCGAACGGGCTTCGGCGTGGGCCGCGCCGCCCACCAGACTGGCCGTGAGCGAGGCCGCGAATTTCTCCGGCGTCTTATAGTCCACGCTCAGCACCGAAGCCAGCTTGTCGCCGTACTTGGGCTGCCAGCCGCCGCTGCTGAACTCCACCTGCTTCACCAGGTCGGCATTCACGAAGCTCAGGCCCTCCTGCTGCGCTGAGGTGACGAGAAACGGCCGGTAAATCTCGAAGCCGTTGACGTACACCAGGTTCTCGTCGTAGTTGCCGCCGCGCACGTTGTAGGTGCTGCTGAGCTCGTTGTTGGACTGCACGCCGGGCAGCGTCTTCAGAATGGCGTTGAAATCGCCAAACGGCGAGGGAATCTCCTTCGCGGCGCGCGGGTCGATGCGCGTGATGCTCACCTGCTCGCGGGTGTCGGCCTGGTCGGAGCGGGCCGTCACCCGCACGTTGCTCAGGGCCTTGGTGTCGAGGCGCATGGTGAGGGCCAGCGGCTTGCCGGCGTCGGCCGGCAGGCGCAGCGGAATGCGCAGGGGCAGATACCCCAGCCGGCGCACCACGAGCACGGCCGTCTGGCCGGCCGCTGGCACCCGCACCGACAACGAAAATACGCCTTCAGCCGACGTATTGGCCCCGCCGGGCTGGCCCTCCACTCCTACCGAGGCCAGTTCCAGCGGCTGGCCGTTGGCATCGCGCAGCGTGCCGGTGAGGGTGATAACACCAGCCTGGGCCGGCGGGGAAGGCGCAGGAGTTTGCGCCTGAAGGCCGGGCGCAGCCAGCAGCAGCACGAGGCAGCAAGCCGTCGCCGGGGCAGTAAGAAAAGGCCTCATGGGCGGCAGACAGGGGTAATTATTTGTTTCACAACCGAGAAAACGCCAGGTGCCGGCCACTATTGCCTGCGGCGCGCTTCGGGGCCGGTTTCGAGGGTTTCCAGGCCGGTCAGGTACTCGCGCATGCGGGCCAGCGTAGCCACGGGGCCCTCGGGCGCGCTGAACACGAAGTTGCCGGCCACCAGCACATCGGCGCCGGCTTCCACCAGCGGCCCGGCGTTGGCCAGGCTCACGCCACCGTCCACCTCAATCAATGCATCAGAACCTACATTGTCCAGCAGCTCCTTGAGCATGGCCACTTTTTTCAGGGTATTGGGGATGAAGGCTTGCCCCCCAAAACCGGGGTTCACCGACATCACCAGCACCACGTCGAGGTCGGCGGCAATGTCTTCGAGCAGGGCCACGGGCGTGTGCGGATTCAGGGCCACGCCGGCCCGGCAGCCCAGCTGCTTGATTTGTTGCACCACGCGGTGCAGGTGCGGGCAGGCCTCGTAGTGCACCGTGATGCTGGCCGCGCCCGCGTCGCGGAAGGCCGCCAAGTAGTGCTGGGGCTCCTCAATCATCAAATGCACGTCGATGGGCTGCTTGGCGTACTTGGCTACGGCTTGCAGCACGGGTAGGCCGAAGGAGATGTTGGGCACGAAACGGCCGTCCATCACATCAAAGTGCAGCCAGTCGGCGGCACTGTCGGCCAGGCGCTCGGTTTCGGCTTGCAGGTTGGCCAAATCGGCGGCCAGAAAAGACGGGGCCAGCAGGGGCGCGCGGCGGGTTGCATTCATGGTGGCGAAGATACAGCCGACAGGCCCTCCCCGATACGCCTTGGCCGCGCGGCCGGCCCTACTTTTGCGGCAGCCTACCAGGCCCAACCCATTCGTTTTTTAGGTGGGCAGTTGAGCCCCCACGGCTCATTGTTCATTGCTCACTGTTAACTGACCCGAAGTGCCCCACCTCGTTCCCCTCCTCATCCGCGGCATCAACAACCTCTCCGATGCCCGCTACTGCGCCGGCATGGGTGCCGACAAGCTCACCTTCGTCCTCGACCCCGCCTTGCCCGGCCACCTCGATACCAAGACCGTGAAAGAACTGGCCGGCTGGGTGGCCGGCGTGGAGTTGATTGGCGAATTCGACCGGCTCAGCGCGCCCGAAATTAATGCCATCGCCGCTGACTGCGGCCTTGATGCCGTGCTGCTCCGCTCCTACCGCACGGCCGACGAACTCGCCGAAATTGCGCCCCCGGTTTATATGGAGCTTGCGGGGGCAGAAAGCGCACCCGACGCATATCCCGCCGTAATCGGCTGGGTAATGGAATTGCCCGCTGCGGAAACGGACCTAGCGGTGCTGCGCCAGCTGGGCCTGGAGCGGCCGCTCTGGCTGGGCCCGGGCCTCGCCCCCGAGCAGGCACGCGAAATAGCGACCCAACTGCCCGTAGCGGGCCTTTCCTTTCCTTCGGGTGATGAAGTGAAGCCCGGCCTCCGCGATTTCGACCAGCTCGAAGCGGTGTTTGAAGCGTTGGAAGTCGATTAAGTCAAACGAAACTGCACGTACTTGATGGGTACGCCCACCGCCCGGTACTTGCCCTCAAAGTTGGTTTGGATAGCCTGCGCCTCCGTGAATTCCGGGCCTGTTTCAGCGTATAAGTCGCGCGTGAACCGCTCCACCCGGGCGCCGGGCCGGGCGGCCAGCGTTTCCAGCGTGTACTCAAACAGGCCTTCGTTGTCGGTTTTAAGATGCAGCAGGCCCCCGGGCGTCAGCAGTTGCTCATACAGTGCCAGAAAGCGCGGCGAGGTAAGGCGGCGCTTGATGTCGCGGTCACGCGGGCGCGGGTCGGGAAAGGTTATCCAGATTTCGGCTAGCTCGTGGGAGCCAAACTGGGCCGTCAGCGCTTCGGCCCGCATGCGCACAAAGCCCACGTTGGTGAGGCCGAGCTCCGCAGCGCGGCTGCTGCCCCGCCAGATGCGCTCGCCCTTAATGTCCAGGCCCAGAAAGTTGCGATTGGGATGCCGTTGGGCCAGGCCTACGGTATACTCACCCTTGCCGCAACCCACTTCCAATGTTAGCGGGTAAGGCGCCTGAAAGAAATCGGTGCGCCAGCGGCCGCCGAGCTGTTCGTACGCGGGTTTGCCCGGCTCGACGATGTCGGGACGAGTGGCATTATCTTGAAAACGCTGAAGCTTAACGCGAGGCAAAAGCAGGAATGAAAAAGGATGAGGAATGGAGAACGAGGAATTACCCGAATGGCTTTTTGCGCCCATTCTTCATTCCTCCTTCTTCATTCATAAATTAGTTGTAGAGCTCTTCGACTTCGGCCACCACGAAGGTGCTGCCGCCGATAAAAACGACATCGGCCGGTGTAGCGGCGGCCCGTGCGGCAGCCACGGCTGTCGCCACCGAGCCATACGCCTGTCCCGCCAACCCCAGCGCCGCGGCTTGCTCGGCCAGTTCGGCCGCCGGGAGTGCGCGGGGAATATTGGCCGCACAAAAGTAATAGGTTGCCTCGCGGGGCAGCAGTGCCAGCATACTGGCCACATCCTTGTCGTTCACGGTGCCAATGACGACGTGCAGGCGCTGGTGCGGCACGCGCTGGAGCTGGCGCATCACCAGGCCCAGGCCGGCGGCGTTGTGGCCGGTATCGCACACCACGAAGGGGCGCTGGCCGATGATGCTCCAGCGGCCGCGCAGCCCGGTGAGCTGGGTGACTTGCCGCAGGCCCGTCCGCACGGCCGCTTCGGTGAGGCGAAAGCCGAGGGCCCGCAGCTCATCAAGGGTGGCTAGCACCCCGGGCAGGTTGTATTGCTGGTAATCGCCGGGCAGGCCCAGCTCGGCATTCGGGAGGTAGGGCCGGCCGTACTGCGTCACATTGAGCGGGCGCAGGCCGGTTTCCGGTGCGGGCTCTCCGGCAAAAGTGGCCCGGTAAATCTGGTCGGCAAAGACCAGATGGGAAAGCTTCGCCGCCGCCTCCCGCTCAAACACGGCGGCTACCTCCGGCTGCGACTGGCTCACCACCACCGGCACCCCGGGCTTAATGATGCCCGCTTTTTCGCCCGCAATTTCGGGTAGGGTGTTGCCCAGCAAAGCCTGGTGGTCGAAGCTGATGTTGGTAATGAGCGACACCAGCGGCGTAATGATGTTCGTGGAATCAAACCGGCCGCCGAGGCCCACTTCGATGATGGCGACATCCACCCGCTGCTCGGCGAAATAGGCAAAAGCCAGCGCCACACACATTTCAAAAAACGACGGCTGCACCTGCTCAAACAACGGCCGCCAGCGCGCTACCCATGCCACCAGATAATCCGACGGCAGTTCCTGCCCATTCACCCGGATGCGCTCGGTGAACTCGCGCAAGTGCGGCGAGGTATAGAGGCCCACTTTGTAGCCGGCCGCCTGCAAGGCAGCCGCCAGCAGGTGCGAGCTGCTGCCCTTGCCGTTGGTGCCGGCCACGTGCACGCTCCGAAACTTTCGCTCCGGATGACCTAGTGCTTCGGCCAGAGCCAAGGTGTTGCCCAGCCCCTTTTTGAAGCCCGCAGCCCCCACGCGCTGGAACATGGGCAGCTGTTCGTAGAGATAGGCAAGGGTTTCGGAATACGTCACGGCACCAACCAGATTAATGGATGAAAGCGCAAATTAAGCCCACCGCCTCTTAACCCCACAAAAAAGCCCCGTGGCCTGCTTAGCAGACGACGGGGCTTTTTGCAGTTGAGAATGCCGGTTAGCGAACGGTGAATTTGAAGGTGTAGAAACCTGTGGCACCACCGGCCGCGGCGTTGGTTTTAACGAAGTTGGCATCGAGTAGCTTGTCGCGGCACAGCTTCTCCTGCGCCGCCGAAACGTTGCCCGACACTTTGGTAACAGCCAGCACTTCGCCGTCGTCCGAAATCTTAATCTTGAAGCGAATTTGCCCCGAGTTGTCGTCAACCGCTTCTACATTGGGCGTGTTTTCAAAGCGCCAGCCGCTCATCTCCAGGCCGCCGCTGCCGGGACTGCTGCCCGAGCCGCCGTGACCGGGCGCGCCGTACAGCGCCTTGGCATCGAGGGTGCCGTTGGGGTCGCCCTGGTCTCCCACGGCGCCGGGACGGTCGCCGTTGTTGTTGCCGGTGGGGGTGTTACTGCTGCCGTTCACGCCATTGCCGCCGCCGGTGGCACTGCCTTTGGGCGAGAAAGCGACGGCTACCTGCCGCTTGGGCTTGGGCGCCACTTTCACTTCCTCTTTGGGCGGCGCGGGCGTTTCAACGGGGGCTTCCGAAACGGGGCTTTCCTCGGCTTCGCTGGTAATGATTTTTTCCTGCGAGGGCGGCGTGGGGTCGGGCGTGGCAGCCGCGGCGGGGCGCGGCTGCGGGTCTGGGCTGGCGACGGGCGGGCGGCTATCCTCGCGGTTTTGCGAGTTATTGGCGGTGGCCATGCTCTGCACATTGCCCGAGCCCGCTTCGTCGAGACCGTAGTTCAGTTCCACACCATCGCCACCGCCCAGCGGGGCCAGCGGCGGATTCGGCCCTTTAAACACCATGAAGATGAACAGCAGCAGCAGCACCCCGTGGACGACCAAGGTGCCAATCAGGCCTTCGCGGCGATGCGGTTCTTGATAGTCAATAGCCATTCTGTTGGTAAGGAATGAAGCGTGTGGAATGAAGAATTACGGGTAAAAACGGAAGAAGATGGTTCTTCATTCCATGCGCTGCAATCTTCATTATTTGCCGGCGGCCTGCTGGGCCTGGGTGGCCATCACCATTTTCAGTTTTAGACGGTTGCCAACTTCCAGAATGTCAACCAGCTTCTGAACGTTCAACGAATTGTCGACCCGCAGTACCACCGTGGGTTGCTCCTGGGTGGGCGCAGTGCCCACCAGAGCCACCAGTTCCGACTCGACAGAGGCTGGGTTTACCGGCTTTTTATTGACGTAGTACGTGCCCGCCGCATCCACCGAAATGGTGATGGGCTGCTTCATCACCTGCTTGCTGGACTTGGCATTGGGTAGCAACAGCTTGATGACGTTGGGATTAACCAACGTCGACGCAATCAGAAAGAACAGCATCAGGAAGAACATGATGTCGTTCATGGCCCCGGTTTCGACGTGCGAGGTGAGGCGATGGCGGCGGGAAAGATTCATAACCGGTTTAGTTATGAGTTAAAAGTTAAGAGTTAGGAGTTAAAAATTGGCTTAGCTTATCGAGACGATATGCGCAATGCCAATTCTTAACTCCTAACTCTTAACTTTTAACTCCTTTAGTTGTCCTGCAGGATATCCATGAATTCGATGGCCGAGTTTTCCATGCGGAAAACCATGCGCTCGACGAGAATGCTCAGCCAGTGGTAGCCCACGTGGGCGATGATGCCGACGATGAGGCCCGTGGCCGAGGTCACCAGCTTCACATACAAGCCGTCGGCCACCTGCGGAATGCCGAACTCCTTGGTGGCGGCAATGGAGTAGAAAATCTTGATAACCCCGATGATGGTACCCACGAAGCCAATCATAGGCGCAATGCCGGCGATGATGCCCAGAATGCTGATGTTTTTCTCGAGGCGCGCAATTTCAATCTTGCCCACGTTTTCCACGCTGGTCTCGATTTCCTTCAGCGGCAGACCGATGCGGCGCAGGCCCTTCTCCACCATGCGGGCCAGCGGCGAGGCCGTTTGGGCGCAGAGCAATTTGGCGCCGGCCAGGTCGCCTTTTACCATGAGCGAACGGATGCCGTTCATGAAGGTGTCGGGGTCGCCGGCGGCGCGGCGGATGGTGAAGTAGCGCTCGATGATGATGTAGACCGACAGGATGGACAAGGCCACCAGCGGAATCATAATCAGGCCGCCGCGCATGAGCAGGTCGATAACCGGGACGCTGGTATCGGCAACCGGAGCAGTCGCAACAGTGGTAGCAGTATCGACAGCGGCGGGCGCCACTTGCAGGAGGAATGCGGACATGCGGGAAATTAGAATTTCAGGGTGTTGTAATCGCAGTGCGTGCTGATGCGCAGGCGCTGGGCTTCGCGCTGGGCCGAAGCCAGGTCGGGGTAGTTGCCGGCCGTGAGGCGGAACAGGCGGCTGCCCGGGTACGGCAGGATGACCTGCGTCTGGTGGCCCGTGCGCGCCAGTACTTTTCGGCCTTTCTCAGCGTTGGCCAGGCTGCCATAGGCACCGGCAATGACGTAGTAACGGCCGGTGCGGGTTTTAATTGTCGTGCTGGTGGCCGCCACGGGTGCTTTAGCTACCGGCGCCACAGGCTTGGCTACAGCAGCCGGGGCCTTCGTAGCGGGCGGAGTTACGGCAATATCCGTCGGCGTGGCGGTGGCCGGGGCCTCCGCTTTGACAGGAGCAGCTACTTTGGGAGCAGCAACCGTTTCGGCAGCGGCCGGGGAAGCCGTGGCCGGAGCGGCCGTGGCCGGCATTTCGGGCACGGCGGCGCTGGGCGTGGTTGGGCTAGGCTGGGCGGGGCCGGATGTACTTTCCACGGGCGTCATACCTTCCGATACCAAGGGGCTGTCCCCGAAATTATGCTGCCCTAGCGTGGCCTGCTGCGGCTCTGAAACAGGCGAAACGGGCGTGGCGGCACTTTGCAGCCACTGTACTTTGGGAAGCTGCACCTGCCAGCGGGAAGCCACGTAGTCCCGGTTTTGCAGGAACTGGTAATTGGCCAGGATGACCAAGGCAGCCACTACCGCAATAATGCCCCCCGGGAGCAGGCGGGCCAGCCGGGTGCGCCGGGCCCCAGCGCCCCGCAGAGCCGGCTGTGCCTGTTTGGGCCGCGCGTTGGCGGCCCGCACGGGGCGGGCTACCAGCTCGGGCAGCCCAAACGCAGAAGCCAACAGGTTGTCGGTGCCGGTGTACTCAAAAGCCAGCCCGCGGCCGGCGGCCCGCCGGAAAACACCGATGCCCGGCAACTCGGTGCGGTTGGTTTCATCGAGTTCCTGCTTGAGGTTGGCCACGGCGGCACGCACGGCTTCGCGGGCTTGGGCAATGGATAGGCCCAGGTGCTGGCTGAGAGCATCGACGAGCAGGCCGTCGTTGCGGGTCAGGGCCTGGTTGAAGGCCACCAATTTCGAAGGCGGGCTCAAGGCTTGGCGGCCGGGCTGCACCCGCGCCGACGATGCATCGGCCACCAAGCCCCCAAAATCCGGAATAATCACGCAGTCGTGGTCACGGAGCAAGGGACGGATGTGGTCGGCTAGATGCATTTTATCAATTAAGAGTTATGAGTTAAATGTTATGATTTAAAAACCTAGTGTTTAATGCGTTAACCGCTATCAAACTTTTGAATTTCAACTTATAACTCTTAACTTAAAACGTATAGCTCGCGCCGCCAATGACGTTGATGCCCTTCACCGGATAGCCGTAGAAGCGCTGGTATTGGCGGTTTGCGAGGTTATTACCCATTGCAAAGATGGATATTTTTGGCGTAATGCGGTAATCGGCGCGCAGATTCAGGTCGATAATCGGGTCGGTGGCGCGGTAGAAATCGGCCACCCGGGAGGCGCCGGGCGTGGCAGCCGGCCGGTAACTGATACCGTAGCTTGCCGAGTAGAAATAGCCTTCTACGCCAATCATCAGCTTTTCAAACACATTGTAGGTCCCGAATACCGAGCCCTGAAATTCGGGACGGTGGAAGGGCTGCGGCAGGTTTTTAAGCGCGTACTTATTGTAGTCCATCCGCGTGCCGAGGCGAAACTTCTCTGCCGCGTTGTAGAGCAGCTCACCGTGGATATTGAGCACGCCGGTGGCGTTCTGGTCATACACTAGGTCAAAGCGCGTGGGGTCGATGGGGTTGTTGGCGTAGAAGTACAGGTTACGGTCGCGGGCGTAGGTGGCCTTCACGTTGAACTCCAGGCCACGGGCCGGCGTGGACGTGAAACCGGCATAAACTGTGGGGCCGCGGTGGGTATCGGCCACGTTCAGGCCGCGGTTCAACCAGGGGTTTTCGGTGCTCAGGTCGTAGCGCGTCACGCGTTGCAGGGCGCCGCCCAGGCCAGCGTACACCATAAATTTTTCGGGCTCGATGGTATAGCCCAAGCGCACAGCCGGGTAAATCACGCCTTTGCTCACGCTGGTAGCCGTGTCGGAGGAATAGCCCACGGTGGCGCCGACTGAGAAGGCAATGTTGTTGCGCAGGAACTCGTAGGCCGGCGTGGCCTGCACAAAGGTGCGGGCCCGGGTTTGCTGGGCGGTGGGGGCCGGCTGCAGGCGGGTAGC
The DNA here is from genome assembly GCF_030580955.1 of Hymenobacter convexus. Lineage (GTDB taxonomy): Bacteria > Bacteroidota > Bacteroidia > Cytophagales > Hymenobacteraceae > Hymenobacter. The sequence goes on from NZ_JAUQON010000004.1 coordinate 94,372, forward strand.
CGGCGGTAGGTCTTTTTCAGAGATAAAGGAAGCGTCGGCATTGACGGTAATCCGGCTCGACTCACCCAGCGCATATCCGACTTTGGCATTCAGCCGCACATCGTTTTCATTGGCCGAAAAAATGTCGCTCCAGTAGCGGTAGCCGATGCTGGCGTCATATTGCAACACCTGCTCGGGGTCGCGGTTGTGGGCGTAGGCCTTCACGCCGAAGCGGTTGAACACCTGCTTGATGTCGCCGTTTTCGGGCGTGGCGAAGGTCGCGCCGTTGGCCGCTTTCTCGTAGCCGTAGAAATTGTACCGCTCGCGGCCCAGGTCCAGGTTGGCGCCGAAGGCCGCGGTGCCGCGGTAGATTTCGCCCATGAGGTGGGCGCTGGTTTCGGCCACGCCGGAGTTCTTGCCATCCACCGGCCCGTTCAGGGAGTTGACGTGCTTCACGTCGAGGCCGTAGGCGTGGTCGGTGTTGCGGGTGCTATGGAAATAGCCGCGCCCGTAAAACGTGCCGTAATTGCCGATGCCCACCTTCACGAGGTTGCCGGTGAGCGGCGTGGGCTCCTCGGCCCGAATGGTCAGCACTTTCACCGAGGGGTTGAGTCGGTCGGCGGGCAGGCGGAAATCCGGGAAGGTGTAGGCCACTTTGCGCTCCATGGGCGGCGGCGTCGGCAGAGTGATTTTGTTGAAGTTGCGCGTGGCTTCGGGCAGCTGGTTCACCCGCTCTTTCACGATTTCAATCTCGGCTTCTTCAATTTTGCCCGTGCTCTTGGGCTTAGTGGGCTGAGCCAAGGCGGCCGGCGCCGCACCGGCTACCAGCACCGCGGCCAGGGCCCAGCCCGCGCCCCGGCGGGCTTTGGGCAAGTTATTTTTATTTGACAAACGCTTCATCAGCAAATGATTAGTCAATGAGAAAATACGCCGGGCTTAGCGCTGGGTAGCCGTGTCGGCCGGGGCCGTGGTAGTACCGCGCAGGTTGGAGCGGGGCACGGTGGTTTTGCCCTTGGCCGGCGCGGGCGGGGTGGCGGGCTTGGTGGCCGGGGTGGCGGCTTTGGTTGGCGCCGGGGCTTTGGCCGGTGTTTTGGCGGGCGCCTTGGGGGTTGGCTTCACGGGCTCGGTTTCCTCGGGCTGGTCGGCGCCGAGGGTTTTGAGGCGCTGCTTGGCGGCTTCGAGCACTTCGGCCACCGGGAAGTTATTGTCGACGAGCGAGTTCAGCGTGCCGCGGGCCTGGAAGTTGTCGCCCTCGGCTGCGTACACGTCGGCCACCAGCAGGAAGGCCCGGCCCTGCCACAGCGGGTAACTGCTGAAGTTGGAATTTACTTTCAGGGCCGCGGCGATGGCTTCCTCGTTTTTCTTTTGCTTGAAGAGCGTCTGGGCCAGGAAATACTGGGCTTCGGCGCCGTTCACGTCGTTGGGCGCGGCGGCCACGGCGGCGGCCAGCTCAGTAGCGGCCTGGTCGTAGCTTTCGGCGCGGTAGCTGGCCTTGCCCAGGTAAAGCAGGGCCGAATTGGTGGCGTTGGCGGTGGCGCCGGCCTGGGCGCGCAGTTCCTCGGCCACGCGGCGGGTACCGGGGTAGTCGCCGGCTTCGTAAAGGCTGCGCATCTGGCCGAGGGTGGCGTTGGCCACTTCGCGGCGGTTGGTGCTGGCCCCGCGCAGGCGCTCGTAGTACTTGGCGGCCTCGGCGTAGTTCTTGTTTTCGTATTCGAGGTCGGCCAGGCGGCCCACGGCGCGGTTCACGAATTCGCTTTTGCCTTCGGTCACCACGTCGCGCAGGCGGGTCAGGCCCTGCTGCTTGTCGCCGGTTTTCACGTAGGAATCGGCCAGGAAGAACCGGGCATCGGGCCCTAGGGCCGACTGTGGGTATTGCTTCAAGTACGACTCCAGGCGCAGGATGGCGGGCTTGTATTTCTCAGCCAGATACAAAGACTTGGCTGCTTCAAACTCCACGCTTTCGGTGGCCTTGCTGTCGGGGTTTTGAATCTTGAACGACGCCAGGGCCGCGTCAAACTCCTCCGTGCGGCCCAGGGCCGTGAGGCTTTCCTGTAGGCTGTAAATGGCCTGCGCGGCGGCCTCGCTGCGCGGGTAATCAGCCAGCACTTTCTGGAAGTCGAGCACGGCCTTGTCCTGCTGCTGCAGGTTGGCATACGATACGCCGCGCTTCTGCAGGGCCTGCGGCAGCAGCGGGCTGTTGGGCCGGTTGGCAATCAGCTTCGAGAACCCGTCAACGGCCGGCTGGTACTCGCCCGCCTCAAAGGACAGCTGCGCCTGCTGGAACACGGCGTCCTCGGCGTAGCGCGAGTTGGGGCTGCTTTTGAGCAGCGCGGCCAGCGTGCTGTTGGCTTCGTCACGGCGGCCCATTAGGCCCAGCGTGCGGCCCTTCTGGTAGTAGGCGTAGTCCTTATCGGCCGCGTTAGCCGTGATGACTTTGTCGTAGAGCGTCAGGGCCTGCGCGTAGCTTTTCGACACGTAGTAAGTATCGGCCAGGCGCAGGGTGGCGTCGTAGTAGTTGGGGTCGTCGGACTTGGCCGCGTCGTCGTTCAGGAAAGCGTTGAACTGCGGACGGGCCTTGTCGTACTGCTTGGTGTTGTAGTAGGCGTAGCCCAGGCCGTAGCGGGCCTTTTGCTCGAAGTCCTTTTCCTCGGGGCTCACGCCGCCCTGCCGGGCCGAGCGGGCTGCCGCCACGTAAGCCGTAATGGCATCCGGGTACTTTTGGCCCACGCTGAAAATCTCGCCGCGCAGCACTTGCGCCGCCGCGCGCAAAGCATCGTCCGAAGGGAATTTCAGCGACTTGTCCAGCAGCGGCAGCGCCTCGGCGTAGTTGCCATTGTTGTAGAGCGTGGCGGCCTGCGAGTAGGCCACGCGCTGGTAGGTGGCGTCGAGTTGGGCGCTGCGGTCGTCAATGCTTTCAAGGTAGGTCAGCGCTTGGTTGTAGTCGGTTGAAGACAGGAAGCTCTTGCTCAGCAAATCATCCACCACCGGCTGGTTTTTCGAGCGCGGAAACTTCTTGCGGAAGTCGCGCAGCACGGCAATCACCTCGGGCAAATTACCCAGCTCGTACTGCACCTGGCCCAGCTTGAGCGTGGCGTTTTCGGCAATGCCCTTGTCGAATGTCGACTGCCGGGCGGCGTCAAAGGCTGTCACGGCCTGGGGCTTCTGGTTGGTCTGGATGTAGCTCAAGCCTAAGTGGTAAGCGGCATTCTGGCCCAGCGAGTCACGCCGCACGGCCACGTTGCGCAGGCTGGCGATGGCACCCTTGAAGTCGCCCATCTTGTAGTTGGCGAAACCAATCTTATACTCCAGCGCCGGCTCGATTTTGCCTTTATGCAGGACGGCGTACTTGTCAAAGTTCTCGGCCGCTTCCTTGTACTGCCCTTTCTGGTAATAGGCGTCGCCGAGCAGCAACTGAATCTCGTCAGCATTTTGCGGCGGCGGGGTGTCCTGCAGCGACTTGGTGGCGTAGGTGATGAGGCCGTCGTAGTTGCCCTCGCGGTAATAAATCTGGGTCATTACGGCCGGCACAACGGGCTTGTAGGCATCGTTTTGCCCGGCCACGGAAAGGTCGGCGCGGGCGGCGGCGTAGTCGCCGGCGCGGTAGCCCAGGTAGCCGGCGTAGTAAGAGCTGGCGTACTTGTACTGGCTCTGCACCTGCTTGTTGCGGTCGAAGAGCAGGCGGGCTTTTTCGTAGTCCTTCTGCTCGAAGTAGCTGTAGCCCAACTTGAAATCCGACTCGGCGCGCTGGTCGTTGCTCAGGTTGTCGGGCGCTACTTTGGCGAAGTAGCGGATGGCCGACTCGTAGTTTTTCTGGTCGAAGTAAAACTTCCCCAGTTCGAAATAGGCCGAGGCGGCGCGCGGGTGCGCCGGGTGGCGGGCCGCAAAATCGAGAATCAAGCCTTCGGCGTCGGGGTGCGAGAGGTAGAGGCCGCTCACGGCGTAGTAGTACTCGGCATCGGCAGTGCGGTCGCCGGCGGCGGGGCCGGCCTGGCTGCTGTGCACCGGCTCAATGGTCAAGTACTGCCGAAACGCCTCCTGGGCCGCGCCGTACTGGGCGCGGTCGAACAGCTCCAACCCTTCCTGAAAATGTCGTTCGTCGGAGGCGAAAACCTGGGTTTGCTGGGCCTGGGCGGCCAGGGGCGCCGCAGCGCTCAGCGTGGCGGCCAGCGCCAGCCGGGGAAATAGCTTCATGAAAATACCTGTCGTGGAGGGGCCGCACCGGGCCCGGGAACTCGCCAAAAGTAGCGATAAATGCCCGTAGGTTGCCCAGCCAACGCCGAAAGGCGGGTTTCATTGCCATTAGGAGCGTGTGATGCCGGCTTCAGTTCGCCCGCACCGTATAGGGCACCTTCACGGTGAAGGTCGAATCCCGGCCTTTCACCAAGGCCCGAATCCGGCCGGTCCAGTAGGCTTTCCCGTCTAGGGCTGGGCCTGCAGGTGGCGGCACGGTGAATTCTACACGACCGCGCTTGTCCGGCCCCACGGCTACCGGGCGGCCGTTCATGGTCATGCCCAGCACGGGCAGGCGGTAGACGGAAGTCAGGAATAGCTCCGCTTTGTATTTATCGCCCACGGCTACGGTGTTCGACTCGGCATAAGCGGAGGCGCCAACCGCATCGAAAATGATGTTTAAGCCACAGCCTATTTTCTCGTTTTGATGTTGCAGGGCCAGCCGCTCACACTCCCGAATGGTGGCTTCCTGCTGCGTTAGCAAGGCCAATTTTGCGGGCAACGAATGGCCGGTGGGCCAGCCAGCTTGGCGATGTTTGGTGACCAGAAATTGTAAATCGGCCATTTTGCCCTCAGTTGGGGCAGTCTCCACCTTCTTAAGGTAAGCCATGTAGGCCAGCACCGCCCGCCCCGCCCGTTCCCGAGCGTCGGCCGGGCCTGCCTCGCGGGTCCGGGCCACTTGGTTCATTTGTAAAGCTCGCCGCAGGACCCGGATGGTTTTCACCGCTTGGTCGGCCCGTTGGCGAATTTCATCCGTTTGCCATAGCAGCTCCAAATCCCGTGGCTGATTCTGGTTTCTACTTATCAACTGATGCATTTTGTGCAGGGTCATTTCCGCGTCGGTTTGCGCGCGCTCGTTGCTTACCTGCAGCGTCGCATCCAGCAGTTGCAGCACTTGCTGCGCCTGTCGGTGCTGCCAATAGCTGTAGCCCGCTGCCCCGGCCAGAAGCATTCCAATTACCCAATACAGTGCGTCCCAATACAGTGCGTTTGGCTTCATGTGAGCGGGCCTTTTGGTCGTGAGGTGAGGACCTGACAAATAACGAGCACCCTACAGGCTTTTATTTCACCAGCCCAGCAGCTAAGCTCCACCACAGCCACTTGCCCACCCTGAGCGTATACCAAAGCCACTAAAATCACCGCCGTTGCGCATGAAACCCATCCTCTTCCTCCTGCTCCTGCTGGCACTCTCCGGTTGCGCCGCCGAACAAGTTCAGAATACCGAGCAGCAGCCCAACGTTGATTTCCGGGCCTACAAAACCTATAATTTCATGGACGTGACGGCCCGAAATGAAGCGGCCTTTCAAGGTCCGGGCACCGGTGTCGAAACGCTCAAAGCGGCTATCGGCCGCGAAATGGCGCGGCGCGGCTACCAACTCGCCGCCTCGCCCGACTTGCTCGTGAACATCGGCGTGGTGACGCAGGACAAGGTGCAAACCCGCGAAACCACCCTGCGCGACGCGCCCATTTACCTGGGCCAGCGCAACTACCATTGGCAAAGCCAAGATGTCGTGGTCGGCCATTATGAAGAAGGCACGGCCACGGTTGAAATCGTGGATGCGGCCCGCCAGGAGCTCATTTGGCAGGGCTCCGTACAAAGCATCCTCAGCCCCAATCCCGACAAGCTGACCAAGCGCATCGATGCGGCCGTAGCGGCGTTGTTTGAGAAGTATCCGGTGCCACCCACCCGGTAGTTTTCCGTCCATGAATGCGCTTTATCTGGTAGCCCTGCTGCCCCCGGAATCCGTCTTTTCTGAAACCTGGGCTTTGAAGCAGGAAGTCCACCGCCTCACCGGGAGCCGCAATGCCGTTGGCCTGCCGCCGCACATCACGCTCATACCGCCCCTGCGCCAGCCCGATGCCTTCGAGGCCGCCTGCACGGCCACACTGACTGAATTTGCGGCCACACAGCAGCCGTTTTCGGTGAGCTTGGATGGGTTTGCCTGGTTCGACAACCGTACGTTGTTCGTGCAGGTGAGCGAAGCCAGGGCGCTCCAATCCTTCCACGCAGCATTGATGGACTGGTGCCAAACCCGTTTGCCCGCAGTGCCGCCGGAAAAGCGTCCCTTCACCCCCCACCTCACGCTGGCCACCCGCGACCTGCCGCCTGCGCAGGTCCCGGCATTGCGCGAGTTGTTTGCGGCCCGTTCCTACGCCGGCGCGTTTGTCGTCCACAACATCACCCTTTTCCGACACGATGGCCAGCATTGGCAGCCGCGGGCCACATTCGCGCTGCGAACTCTGTGAGGTGATTACGAATCCGAAGCCTGCCTGACAGGAATTCCCCGAACTCAAAAAGCCCCGGCAGCAGTCGTTGCCGGGGCTTTTTATGAGTTGGCGTAATTGTAGCCGTGCTACTCTTTGAACTTGGGCGCAATGCCGGGCACGTTCAAATTGCCATTCTTATAACGCTTGTACAGGTAGGCGGCGCCAGCCGCCAGCAAAGCGCCCTTGACCAGACTGCCCGACGTCGAGCCGCCGGCGCGGGTACCATCTTCGTTCTTACGGCCGCCAAACAGGCCGGCAATCATGCCTCCAAGGGTATTGCTCATGGGTGAAATCAGATTTAAGGTGGATGTCTGACTTCTACGCAGCCCGCGCCGGACGCGTTACGCCAGCACCCCGGGCGGCACCGGGTGCAGAATCAGCCACACCAGCTCCCGCAGAATCTCGGCGTCGTCCATCGAGCCGCTCTCGATGCCCTTACTCTGCGCATCGGCCCGCCGGATGCTGTGGATGAGGCCCACTACCCGCTCGGGCGGAAACACACGCAGGGCCTGCTGCGCCTCCTTCTGGGCAAAGCTGTTGGTGATGCCCAAGCTTTTGAACACGCCATCGGGCGGGTTGGGGCCGGCCTGATGCAGCACCAGCAGCCGGCTGAAGAAGTTGAACAGCAGCGTCAGATTCGGAATGAGCGGGTTGGCTTTGGGGTTGGCGGCGAAGTAGGCCAGAATGCGGTTGGCCTTGAGTACGTCGCGCTGCACCAGCGCCTTTTGCAGCTCAAAAATGTTGTAGTCCTTGCTAATGCCCACCATGCGCTGCACCAACTCCTCGTCGATGGGCTGGTTATGCTTCAGATTGAGCACCAGCTTGTCGACCTCGTTGGCCAGCCGGCCCAGGTCGGCCCCGATGTACTCGGCCAGCATGGCCGTGGCCTGCCCTGTGATTTGCAGGCCGCGGGCCCGCACGTTGGCCGTGAGCCACTGCGGCACCTGGTTGTCGTAGAGCTTCTTGCTGGTCATCAGCACGGCCGGCGACTCTTTGCCGCTGAGTAGCTTGCCCAGCTTCTTGCGGCTGTCCAGCGTTTTGTGCTTGTAGCAAAACACCAATACGGTGCTCGGGAGTGGGTTTTTCAGGTAAGCTTCCAGGAAAGGCCAGCTCCGCTCCTGCTCCAAATCGGCCACCGTCTGGGCTTCCTTCACGATGACAACCGAACGCTCGGCCATCATCGGAAACCGCTTGGCTTGGCCCAGAATGGCCGTCACGTCCACGTCCTTGCCATACACCACCACTTGGTTGAAGCTGCGCTCGTGCTCGGCCAGCGCGGTTTTTTCAATCAAATCGGCCACCACGTCGATGTAGTACGGCTCCTCGCCCTGCAAAAAATACACGGGCTGAAACTGCCGCTGCTGCAGCTGCTTAAGTATCGCGTCGGCTTCCTGTATCAATGGGCGAATTGTTGGATGGGTGAATAGCTGAATAGTTGAACTGTTGGAAGGCGTAAACCAGCCATGCCATTCAAGAGGATTAACAAAGGTAAAACCGCCTAGTACCTTTGGGCTGAAATACCAGGTAGAATGGACCATTGTTCCAGCTAACAATTCACCCATTTAGCCATTCACCCATCCAACAATTCAGCCCTTGAACCTGATTGAAGAACTGACGTGGCGCGGCATGTACCACGATTCCATGCCCGGCACCGCCGAACACCTTGCCGCCAACGCCCCCATCACCGGCTACATTGGTTTCGACCCCACGGCCGCCTCGCTGCACATCGGCAACCTGGCCACCATTATGCTGCTGGTGCATTTGCAGCGCGCCGGCCACCGCCCCGTGGCCCTGGTAGGCGGCGCCACCGGCATGATTGGCGACCCCAGCGGCAAATCGGCCGAGCGCAACCTGCTCGACGAAGCCACCCTGCGCCACAACCAGGCCGGCATCCAGGCCCAGCTGGAAAAATTTCTGGATTTCAGTGAAGGTCCCACCGGCGCGCTGGTCGTGAACAACTACGACTGGTTCAAGGAAATCGGCTTTCTGGGCTTCCTGCGCGAAGTGGGCAAGCACCTCACCGTGAACTACATGATGGCCAAGGATTCGGTGAAGCGCCGCATCGGCGGCGGTGAAGACGCCGACAGCAGCGGCATCAGCTACACCGAGTTCAGCTACCAGCTGCTGCAGGGCTACGACTTCGTGCACCTCAACAAAACCCTCGGCTGCACCCTGCAAATGGGCGCCAGCGACCAGTGGGGCAACATCACCACCGGCACCGAGCTTATCCGCCGCATGGCCAACGCCGAAGGCACCGAAGCCAAAGCCTACGCCCTCACCGGCCAGCTCATCACCAAGGCCGACGGCACCAAATACGGCAAATCCGAAACCGGCACCGTCTGGCTCGACCCCGCCCTCACCTCGCCCTACCAGTTCTATCAGTTCTTCCTCAACTCGGCCGACGCCGACGCCCCGCGCCTCATCCGCGTCTTCACGCTGCTGAGCGAAGAAGAAATAAACGCCATTGAAGCCGAGCACGCCGCGGCCCCGCACCTGCGCACCCTGCAAAAGGCCCTGGCCGCCGACGTCACCACCCGCGTCCATTCCGCCGAAGCCACCGAAGCCGCCATTGCCGCCTCCCAGGTCCTCTTCGGCGGCGGCGACCTCGCCTCGCTCGATGAAGCCACCCTGCTCGACGTTTTTGCCGGCGTACCGCACCTGCGGGTGCCACGTACCGAGCTGGTCGGCCTCAACGCCGCCACCTTCCTCAGCGATTTCACCGAGCACAAAATCTTCCCCTCCAAAGGCGAAGCCCGCAAGATGATTCAGGCCGGCGGCGTGAGCATCAACCGCGAAAAGGTTGCTTCTGCCGATGCGCTGGTTGCGGCGGCGCAGCACCTGGCCGGCAGATACCTCGTGGTGCAGAAGGGCAAGAAGAATTACTTCCTGGTCGAACTGGTGTAGTTAACGAATCAACCAGAACGTCATGCAGAGCGCAGCGAAGCATCTCGCGTGCTTCACTAGCCTTTTTGTTTGAGTCGCTACCACACGCGAGATGCTTCGCTGCGCTCTGCATGACGTTCAATTCCAAAAAAAAGGCCCCACCAATCGGTGGGGCCTTTTTCGTTCGTCCACAAAATCCGCGGAACTCGTTCGAATCCGCGCGAATCCATGGTCCAGACTACTTCTTAGCCGGAGCTTTCTTGGCCGGAGCGGCTTTAGCAGCGGGAGCGGCTTTCTTAGCGGCCGGAGCTTTGGCAGCCGGAGCAGCCGAGGCAGCGCCAGCGTTTTTGGTGTTCTGCACTTCGGTGCGGAACGCCTGGGCCATCGTCTTCAGCTCCTGCATGCCTTTGCGCACGCGGGTGCCGGCAGCAGCGTTCTGCTTGTCGTAGAATTTCGAGAAATCGTCTTCGAGCGACATCACGAGGTCCTTCAGTTTACCAAAATTGTTCATTGGAAGTTGGGGTTGGGGGTGAAAAATGAGTTTACAGTGGTGTTAAGCCGGCCCTAATATACAGGGATTTCAAATGCAAGCAAGTTTTTCACTTTTTTTTAAAAACCCCCTCCCCGCCTTTCAGGGGCCTATTTGTCGAAAAAAAAGGCCCTTTGCGCAAAGTGCACCCCGCGCCACTCTATTGGAATAGTTCAAAAACAAAAACGCGGGCCGCCCCAGAGGGCAACCCGCGTCAGTGTCGGACAGGACATTTTTATACGGCCTCCGGAATCGCAGTCGTGCGGCTGTAGAGGCCCTTTTTGAGCTTATCGGCCACGGCTTCAAACGCCACAATCGTTTCCTCTACATCGGCCAGCGTATGGGCGGCCGTGGGGATGATGCGCAGCATAATCACACCTTTCGGCACCACCGGATACACAACAATAGAGCAGAAAATGCCGTGATTCTCACGCAAATCCAGCGTAATTTGAGTTGCGTCGGGGATGTCGCCCTCCAGCAGCACGGGCGTCACACACGAAGTGGTGGTGCCCAGGTTGAAGCCTTTTTCGCGCAGGCCGCTCTGCATGGCCCGCACAATCGTCCAGAGGTTTTCCTTAAGCTCCGGTTGGGTGCGCAGCAACTCCAACCGCTTTAGCGCGCCCACCACCAGGGGCATGGGCAGCGATTTGGCGAAAATCTGGCTGCGCATGTTGTAACGCAAATAGTCAATTACGCTTTCGGGCCCGGCCACGAACGCGCCGATGCTCGCCATGCTCTTAGCAAAGGTCGAAAAATAAAGGTCGATGCCGTCCTGAACGCCCTGTTCTTCGCCCGTTCCGGCCCCGGTGGCGCCCATCGTGCCAAAACCATGAGCATCGTCAACGAACAAGCGGAAGGAGTATTTTTTCTTCAGGGCCACCACGCCGCGCAGGTCGCCCTGGTTGCCCGACATGCCGAACACGCCCTCCGTAATCACGAAGATGCCGCCGCCGGTTTCGTCGGTGATGCGCTTGGCGCGCTCCAACTGCTTTTCGAGGCTGGCCATGTTGTTGTGCGTATATACAAAGCGCTTGCCGGCGTGCAGGCGCACCCCGTCGATGATGCAGGCGTGCGACTCGGCGTCGTACACAATTACGTCGTGGCGGTTCACCATGGCGTCGATGATGGACACCACGCCCTGGTAGCCGAAGTTGAGCAGCGTGGCCGAGGGCTTCATCACCATTTCGGCCAGTTCGTCTTCCAGCTGCTCGTGCAGGGTCGAGTTGCCGCTCATCATGCGCGCGCCCATGGGCAGGGCCATGCCGTAGTCGGCCGCGGCGTCGGCATCGGCCTTGCGCACCTCGGGATGGTTGGCGAGGCCGAGGTAGTTGTTCAAACTCCAGGTGAGCACTTCTTTGCCCCGGAAAATCATGCGGGGCTTGATTTCACCTTCCAGCTTGGGGAAAGCAAAGTAGCCGTGCGCGTAGCTTGAATGCGAGCCCAGAGGCCCGCGGTTGGCCGAAACCCGGTCAAAAATATCCACTGAAAAAACGGAAATAGGGTGAGAAAAGAGCGGAAGTACAGCCGCTTCGGGCATTGCAAATGATTTCGCAACCCAAAACGGGGGCTAACCACAAAGGTAACCCCGCGTCGCGGATGTGCATAATTTGGGCTTAATAACCCGGCAATGGGCCGTGGGTTTGGAGTTGGGAGCAGGTTTCACAGTTTCTTTGTGGCTGCTTTCTAATCGTCGAACTAGAAAGAACGTCATGCTGAGCGCAGTCGAAGCATTTCTACCGCACAACTAATCCGAGCGAATGAAATTACTTCGGCGGTAGAGATGCTTCGACTGCGCTCAGCATGACGTTTAATTAAACCCAAAGGCTTCTTCGTTCTCCTCTCCCACCCACATGAAAAAAATCACCAAGCTACTCGTCGCCAACCGGGGCGAAATTGCCCTGCGTGTGCTGCGCTCGGCCAAGGAAATGGGCATTGCCACCGTGGCCATCTATTCTGAGGCCGACCGCAACGCCCTGCACGTGCGCTACGCCGACGAGGCCGTGTGCGTCGGCCCGCCCGCCTCGAAAGACAGCTACCTGCGCGGCGACAAGATTCTGGAAGTCTGCAAAGAGTTGGGCGTCGATGCCATTCACCCCGGCTATGGCTTCCTCTCGGAGAATGCCGGCTTTGCCCGCGCCGTGCGCGAGGCGGGGCTGATTTTCGTGGGCCCCAGCCCCGAGGCCATGGAAATCATGGGCGACAAGCTCTCGGCCAAGCAGGCCGTGCAGGCCTATAATATCCCGCTGGTTCCCGGCACGGCGGAGGCGATTTCGGACGTACCCGCTGCTAAGCGCATTGCCGAGGAAGTGGGCTTCCCGATTCTGATTAAAGCTTCGGCCGGCGGCGGCGGCAAGGGCATGCGTATTGTGAATAATGCCAACGAATTTGAAGAGCAGATGCAGCTGGCCATTAATGAGGCCGTGTCGGCGTTTGGCGATGGCGCGGTGTTCATCGAGAAGTTCGTGACCGGGCCGCGCCACATCGAAATTCAGGTTTTGGGCGACGAGCACGGCCACATCGTGCACCTGTTTGAGCGCGAATGCAGCATCCAGCGCCGCCACCAGAAGGTGATTGAGGAAGCGCCCTCCTCGGTGCTCACGCCCGAGCTGCGCGCCCGCATGGGCCAGTGCGCCGTGGACGTGGCCCGCGCCTGCGACTACACCGGCGCCGGCACCGTGGAGTTTTTGCTTGATGATAAGCGCAATTTCTACTTCTTGGAGATGAACACCCGCCTGCAGGTAGAGCATCCTGTGACGGAGCAAATCACCGGCCTCGACCTGGTGAAGGAGCAAATCAAAGTGGCCCAGGGCGAGCCCCTCGCCTTCCGCCAGGAAGACCTCAGCATCACCGGCCACGCCCTGGAGTTGCGCGTGTACGCCGAAGACCCGCAAAACAACTTTCTGCCCGACATCGGCACCCTGACCACTTACGTGCGCCCCCAGGGCCCCGGCGTGCGCGTCGACGACGGCTTTGAGCAGGGCATGGACATTCCGATTTACTACGACCCGATGATTGCCAAGCTGGTCACCTTCGGGGCCGACCGCGCCGAGGCCATCGCCCGCATGTTGCGCGCCATCGAGGAGTATCAAATCACGGGCATCGAAACCACGCTGGGCTTCGGCCGCTACGTGCTGACGCACCCCGCCTTTGTGAGCGGCGACTTCGATACCAACTTCATCAAGGACCATTTCACACCTACCACCCTCGCCCCCGCCGCGCCGGACGAGGCCACGGCCAAGGTAGCCGTCGCGCTGGCCGCTATGCTGCTAGAAACCAAGAAACCCAAAGCGGCCGCTGCAACCGGCGAAACGGCTGGCGCGGAGGTTTCAGGGTGGCGGCAGAACCGGCTGGGGGTTCGGTAGCCCATTCACTGCACTTAAAAAGGAAGCCCGGCTGATATAGCCGGGCTTCCTTTTTGCGTAAACATCCCTCCCTGTGCAGCTTACCGCTTAAAAAAATGTGGGGTTAGCCAGAAAAGTGGAGCGGGAATTTAGGGCTCATCCTGCTTAATCCGCGGGTCAAACTCAAAATCCTCCCAGCCCACAATTCGAATCTGCGCGAAATCCGCGTGGCGGGTGTTGAGCACGTAGTTGTGCTCGTGGGCGATGATAGAGGAGGGCACCCGCAGGATGGCCGCCGTTTGGCGCTGGTACCAGGCGGCGCCCAGGGGCTGGCAACGGGCGTAGTGACGCGGCAACTGCCACTCGGGCGGCATCTGGGCCAGGGTCAGCTCTTCGACGGGCAGGGCGTCGGGCACTTCGATACGGACGACTTTGAAGAGGCTGTTGAGGCCCTCGCCGCTGCGGTGCACCACGTTTTCGAGGCAGGCCAACGCGCGGCTGCCGGCGGTGTAAATGACCAGCTGGCCGCGCAGGTTCCAGCGGCCGGGGTTGCCGGAGGCGACGAGCTCGCCGGCGTATTTGGCCAGGCAGATGCGGTAGATTTCCACTGGAGGCGGGTTTCTGATTGTGGCAGAACGGTGTAGAGACGCGACCCTTCGCGTCTCGGCGTCCGCGCCGTTGGCATCGTCTGCGGCCGCATCGTTCGACGAGGAGACGCGAAGTGTCGCGTCTCTACATCCTACCTTTTTAAGCAAAGTCGCCGTGGGCAATGCGGTCGACTTCGTCGGCCACCAGGTCGATGCCGCCGCTGGTTTCGAGCAGGGCGAGCGGAGGCTGGTTGTCGAGGCCATAAGCGGGCTTGTCGAGCCAGCGACGGAAGGCGCCGAGGGAGCCGAATACTTCTTCGCCCTGGCGGGCGAGAGCCAGCAGCTTGAGAATTTGTTCGCTGGCGGCGGGGCCGAGGCGCTTTTTGCTTTCGCGGTAAGCGCGCAGTGTTTTGGTGGTGGTGTGTAGCAAGTCGGCGAGTTCGTCGGCGCTCAACTTCAGAACCGACGCAACGTCGAAGGCCGTTTTGGCGGGCACACCGGTGCGGGCTTCCATCACGAGGGCGAAGGAATCGGCCACGGTAGCCTGCAAGCCCAGCAAAGCGGGCGAATAGACGGCGGAAGGGTGAGCGGCGGCAGTCATAAGCACAGGAGTTGAATGCATACCCAAAGATGGGAATATTTTCCGTATCAACGGGAAATTCTTCCCTTTCGTTTCCGGGGTGCGTAAACGCAACGCAAGTACCGGGCGACTCAACCTGCTGCTACGGCCTTGCGTTAGACCATTGTCCTTCCGTTGCCCCTTCTTCTCCTCAGGCAATTATTGCTTTTAGAACAGCGGAGCTGAGCTTGTCGGAGCATCGCAGCCACGCCAGTACTTATGATTTTCCAGAAGCAACTCCGGCTACCGGCCATGCATCGGGGCTTTCACCTCATCACCGACTATGTGCTACGGGAGTTGCCCGAGCTGGCGCAGGTGCGGGCCGGACTGCTGCACGTGTTCATCCAACACACCTCGGCCAGCTTGTGCCTCAACGAAAATGCCGACCCCACGGTGCGCCACGATTTTGAGCAGTTTTTCAACCGCGCGGCGCCCGAAAATGCCCCCTACTTCCGCCATACCTCCGAAGGCCCCGACGACATGCCCGCCCACCTAAAAGCCGCGGTGCTGGGCAGCAGCATTAGCATTCCGGTCATGCACGGACGGCTGGCGCTGGGCACCTGGCAGGGCATCTACCTGGGCGAGCACCGCGAGCACGGCGGCCGGCGCGCGCTAATGCTCACGCTAATGGGTGAGTAAGTAAGTTAGAGTAAATGCGAAATCTTCTACAAGAAACCGCCCCGGCTGCTAGGGCGACCGAGGCGGTTTTTTGGGTTACTAATGCACCTACTTGTTCGCGCAGGAAATACTGGCACTACAGCAAATCTCCCACCTCGCGCACCCCCACCGGCCGCGCCACGGTGAAGCCTTCGCCAAACTCGACGCCGATGATGTGGCCGAACTCCCGCGCCCGCGCTTCCATAAACCGGCCAAAGGCCTGGCTGGAGAGGTAGGTTTGGGGCGCGTCCAAATCGGGGTTAAAGAACTGGGTTTTGAAAGCCTGAATGGCTTCCCACTTCTGGGTCCAATGCGGCGTGATGTCTACCACAAAAGCGGGCGGCAGCTGCCGGTCCTGAATGTAGTGGTACACGTTTTGGGGTCGCCAGGCTTCCTGGGGCTGGCCGTTTTCGTCCAGGGTTTCAATCATACGCAGGCCGCTCAGAAAACAAGCGTCAATGGCCAGTTGGGCAGCCTTGCCGTGGTCGGGGTGGCGGTCGGTGATGGCGTTGGCCAGCACCACCTCGGGCTGGTAGCGCCGAATGGCCGCAATGAGCAGCAGCTGGTGTTCCCGGTCATTACGGAAGAAGCCATCCGCCATGCCTAAGTTCTCGCGCACGTCGATGCCCAGGATTTTATTCGAAGCCGCCGCCTCTTCGGCCCGGGTTTCGGGCGTGCCGCGCGTGCCCAGTTCGCCCCGGGTGAAATCGACAATGCCGACTTTTTTGCCCACCGCCATGCTGGCCAGCAGCGTGCCGGTGCAGGACATTTCTACGTCGTCGGGGTGGGCGCCCAGGGCCAGGATATCGAGTTTCATATTGGTTTTTTTGAAGAATAGGAGTAGAAACAGGACGTCATGCTGAGCGCCGCCGAAGTATCTCCACCACACAACGTAACTCATTTACTATTGCGGGAGAGATGCTTCGGCGGCGCTCAGCATGACGTCCTGTTTGGCTTTAGTTACTTAATCCGTAGCTTTTTGCCCGGCTGCAAAGTCTTCACGCCCGGGTTTAGCTTGCGCAGCGTGCTCACACGCACGCCGTAGCGTTCAGCCACTTCCGACATCGTATCACCGGAGCGCACTTTGTGCGTCACCACCTGCCGGGCGCGGGAAGGCGAACCGCTGCGGCTGCCGCTGCTGCGCCGCCCCAGGGCCCGGCTGTAATAGTTGAACAGCTGCGAGGTGATGGTAAAATTGTCCTTGCGCAGCTTGTAGCCGGGGAAATCGTACATCAGCACCGGGTTGATGGGGTTGCCCTGGTAGCGCACCTCGAAGTGCAGGTGCGACCCCGTGCTCCGCCCCGTGCTGCCGCCATAGCCAATGAGCTGGCCAGCCTTCACGAAGGTACCCACCGTCACCAGCGACTTGCTCAGGTGGCCGTACACGGTTTCGAGGCCGTTATAATGCCGCACCAGAATGTAGTTGCCGTAGCCGCCGCCGTCCCAGGCCTGAATCCGGACTACGCCATCGAACACGGCTTTCACCGAATCGCCGGTTTCCAAGTCCAGGTCCATGCCGTAGTGCCAGCGGTAGCCCCGGAAGGCAAAACCCGACGTAATGGGCGTGGTCACGAGCGGCATTTTGGCGTAGCGCTGCCGGGGCGGGTCCGTGAGGCGCAGCTTCAACGAGTCGCGGTAGCTGCGGCCGTCCACGCGGTAGGGGTTCACCCGGTGCGTATCCCAGATGGAATAGTAGCCCGCCACCTTCACCCACGACGAATCGATGAGCACCTCCTCCGACATCTCCACGATTTCCTGCCCGCCCTCGTTCAGCGTCGTGGTGTCTTCGCTCACAATGCTGAGCTTCTTGGCCGGATTGAAGTAAATGGACTTCGCGGCATCAGAATTCTCGTCAGGGATTTCTTCGGTTTCAATCACCGTGGTAGTATCCGGCCGCACATAGCGCATCTTGGGCGTCTTGATGCGGAAGAAGTCCGATTTGCCGGACGTGCTGCCAGCTTGGGCCTTGGTGCGCAGCGGTTTGCGGCGCTGCGCCTGCACCGGGCTCAGCCCCACCAGCAGCCAAAGCAGCGCCAGCAATAGCAACGCCGGGCGCCAATACGTTGTTTTTAAGAATGTCAAAAGCAAGCAGGAAAAGGCTGGCGGCCGGAAATCAATGTCCCGACAGCCGAGCCGTTTGGTCTAAAACAAAACGGTTAGAAAGGACGAACCACAAAGCTCGTCTTTTCTAACACGTTCTCATAAAAAATTTAGTGTATCCCCATCGCCGCCAGGTACCGTTCCGCGTCCAGCGCGGCCATGCAGCCGGTACCGGCGGCCGTCACGGCCTGCCGGTAGGTGTAGTCCTGCACGTCGCCGCAGGCAAACACGCCGTCGATATTGGTCTTGCTGCTGCCGGGGATGGTCTTCAAGTAGCCCTGTTCGTCATGATGCAGGTAGGGCTGGAAAATCTTCGAATTCGGCTCGTGCCCAATGGCCACGAAGAAGCCCGTCAGCGGAATCTCGCGCGTTTCGTGCGTCAGCACGTTTTTCACGCGCACACCTTCCACCGAGTGTTCGCCCAGAATCTCATCCGTCACCGTGTCAAACAGCACCTCAATCTTGGGGTTGTCGAGCACGCGCTTCTGCATGATTTTCGAAGCCTTCATCTCGCTCTTGCGCACAATCATCGTCACCTTGCTGGCCAGATTGGCCAGGTAGGTCGCTTCTTCGGCCGCCGTATCGCCGGCGCCCACAATGGCCACTTCCTGCCCCCGGTAGAAAAACCCGTCGCACACCGCACAGGCCGACACGCCCGAGCCGTTCAGCTTGGCCTCCGAAGGCAGCCCCAGCCACTTGGCCGAAGCCCCGGTGGCAATAATCACGGCATCCGCCGTCAGTTCCGTGGTTTCGTCGATGGTGATTTTGCGCGGCGTCACCGAGAAATCCACCGCCGTAGCAATGCCGTAGCGGATATCCGTCCCAAAACGGGTGGCCTGCTTTTTCAGGTCCTCCATCATCTCCGGGCCCATAATCCCATCCGGGTAGCCGGGAAAATTTTCCACATCATTCGTAATCGTGAGCTGGCCGCCGGGCTGCAAGCCCATATACATCACGGGCGCCATGTTGGCCCGAGCCGCGTAAATCGCCGCAGTATAACCAGCCGGGCCGGAGCCAATAATCAGACATTTAATGTGTTCAGCCATTGCATTGGGCGGCAAACTTTCGCTTGCCGTTTTGAAGCTATTTTCAAGATAAAAGTTTCACAGCAAGCCAAAGCTCACCGCACAGGTTGTACAAAAAACCCCAACCTTACAGCCGGGGTTTTTGCAACAACAAAACTAAGCAGAAGTTAGCCCAGATAAGGCTTCAACGCCTTTGAGCGCGACGTGTGCCGCAGACGACGAATCGCCTTTTCCTTAATCTGACGCACCCGCTCGCGGGTCAGGTTAAACTTCTCGCCAATTTCTTCCAGCGTCAGCGCCGCTTCGCCATTCAGGCCGAAGTAGAGCGTAATTACATCAGCCTCACGCTTGGTGAGCGTACTCAGCGCACGCTGCACTTCCTTGCGGAGCGAGTCGTTCATCAGCGCCATGTCCGGCGACTCTTCGTCCTCGTTTTCGAGCACGTCGAGCAGACGGTTTTCCTCGCCCTGCACAAACGGAGCATCCACCGATACGTGGCGGCCGCTGATTTTCAGCGTATCCACCACTTCCGAAGTGGTCAATTCCAGCACCTCAGCAATTTCTTCGGGCGAAGGCTCACGCTCGAATTTCTGTTCCAGTTCCGAGAAGGATTTGCTGATTTTATTCAGCGAACCTACCCGGTTCAGGGGCAGACGCACAATGCGGCTCTGCTCGGCCAAAGCCTGCAGAATCGACTGGCGAATCCACCAAACAGCGTACGAAATAAATTTAAAACCCCGGGTTTCGTCAAAGCGCTTGGCGGCTTTAATAAGGCCCAGGTTACCTTCGTTGATAAGGTCACCCAAGCTAAGACCCTGGTTCTGATACTGTTTAGCAACCGACACTACGAAACGCAGGTTGGCCTTCGTCAATTTTTCCAGCGCCTGCTGGTCCCCGTCGCGGATGCGCTGCGCGAGCGTCACCTCCTCGTCGGGCGTGAGCAAATCAACCTTGCCAATCTCCTGGAGGTACTTGTCCAGCGACTGGCTTTCGCGGTTGGTAATCTGCTTACTAATTTTTAGCTGTCTCATTGGGGACTAGGTAAGAACGATATCTGATGGGGTTATACGAAAGAAAAAGCCGTCCGGACAGTCCCCTAAGTCAGAGGTAGCCAACAGGCTTCCTCCGACATTAGTTCGGGACTGCTAGCGCAACTACGCTTGGGCTTCGCTGTTGCTGGCAGCGGCCGTCTCCGGCTTGGGCAGCAACACCTTGCGCGACAAGCGATACTTGCCGGTTTTCTTATCGATTTCCACCAGTTTCACGTCGATGTCCTGGCCCACTTCCAACAAGCCTTCCAGCGTCTGAATCCGCTCGTGCGTCACTTCCGAAATGTGTAGCAGGCCGTCTTTGCCCGGCATAATCTCCACGAAAGCGCCGTAGGGCTGAATCGAGCGCACTTTGCCTTTGTACACCTCTCCCACTTCGGGCTGGGCCGCGATGGCGCGAATCCGGTCGATGGCGCCCTGCATGTCCTCCTGGTTGGATGCGTAGATGCTCACGTGGCCCTTCTCGTCCTTCTCCTCGATTATCACCGTGGCGTTGGTGTCCTTCTGAATCTGCTGAATGACTTTGCCGCCCGGCCCGATTACGGCGCCAATGAATTCTTTGTCAATCAGCATCTTGTGCGAGCGCGGCGTGTGAGGCTTCAACTCCGCAGCCGGGGCCGAAATTGTCTTGGCCATCTCGCGCAGGATGTGCAGGCGGCCCTCACGAGCCTGGTGCAGCGCAGCGGTCAGAATCTCATTGCTCAGGCCCTGGATTTTGATGTCCATCTGGCAGGCGCAAATGCCTTTCTCGGTGCCGGTCACCTTGAAGTCCATGTCGCCGAGGTGGTCCTCGTCGCCGAGAATGTCGCTCAGTACGGCGTACTCACCGGTTTCCTTGTCTTGCACGAGGCCCATGGCGATACCGGCCACAGGAGCCGATACTTTCACGCCGGCATCCATCAGCGCCAGCGAGCCGGCACACACGGTGGCCATCGATGAAGAGCCGTTCGACTCCAGGATATCCGACACGATGCGGATGGTGTAGGGGTTTTCCTCATCCGAAGGCAATACCTGCTTCAGCGAGCGCAGCGCTAGGTTGCCGTGGCCAATTTCGCGGCGGCCGGCGCCGCGGTTCGGCTTTACTTCGCCGGTCGAGAAACCGGGGAAGTTGTAGTGCAGCATGAATTTCGAGAAGCCCTTGGTGAGGGGCTGGTCCACAATCTGCTCGTCGAGCTTGGTGCCGAGCGTCACGGTGGTGAGGCTTTGCGTCTCGCCGCGGGTGAAAATGGCCGAGCCGTGCGCACCGGGCAGGTAGTTGATTTCCGACCAGATGGGACGGATTTCGGTGAGCTGACGGCCGTCGAGACGAACCCGCTCTTTCACCATCATGTCGCGAATGGCCTTCTTCTCGGCCGAGCCATAGTAGCGGCTGAACATCTTCATGTCCAATTCCGGCTGCTCAGCCACGAGCTTGTCTAAGAAAGCCTTTTTCACACCCGAGAAGCCTTCCTTGCGGCCGGCCTTCTTGGTGTTGCCCGAGCGGGCCACGTCATAAGCACCCTGGTAGATGCCTTCGTGAATGAGCTTTTTGAGGGCTTCGTTCTCCTCGTACTTGGGGTACTCGCGGGGCTGCGACTCCGGCGTGCGGCCCACGGCCAGCGCCAATTCAGTCTGCAGCTGGCACTGGGCCTTGATGGCTTCGTGACCGAAGGCAATGGCCGCCACCATCTCCTCTTCGCTCACCTCCTTCATGGCACCTTCCACCATGGCCACGGAGTCGGCGGTAGCGCCCACCATCAAATCCATGTCGGCGCGGGCCAGGTCGGAAGTCTTGGGGTTAATCTGGAACTGGCCGTCGATGCGCGCCACGCGCACTTCGGAAATGGGGCCAGCAAACGGAATGTCGGAAATCGACAGGGCAGCCGAAGCGGCCAGGGCAGCCAAAGCATCGGGCTGCACTTCTTTATCGGCCGAGATGAGGGTAATCATTACCTGCACCTCGTAGTGGTAGTCTTTGGGGAACATCGGCCGCAGGATGCGGTCGACGAGGCGGCAAATCAGGATTTCGTAGTCGCTCAGACGGCCTTCGCGGCGCTGAAACGAGCCGGGAATCTTGCCGGCCGAGCCGAATTTCTCCTGATAATCAACCGACAGGGGCAGAAAATCAACGCCTTCGCGCTGGCTCGGGGCCGAAACCACCGTGGCGAGTAGCATGGTATCGCCGAGGCGAACCACGACGGCACCGTCGGCGAATTTGGCCAGCTTGCCGGTTTCGATGGAGATGACGCGGCCGTCGGGCAGCGCCAGGGTTTTGGTAATGGCGTGGGGTTGGGACATCAGCGGGATTTGCTTGGAAAAGCGACAGCGGGCGAGCAGCCAAAAACGAGCACCGCGCACGGCCCTCGTTACTCAAACTAAACACAACAGGGCCCCGATGGCAAAACAGCTTTTCGGGCCGGCCCCGGGGCCAAACCAACCCGAACAAAAAAAGAGTAGGGAACCTTCGTTGGAAGGCTCCCTACTCTCAGATTCTGGACTTACTTACGGATGCCCAGCTCCTTGATGATGGCGCGGTAGCGGTTGATTTCGCGGTGCTGCAGGTAATCCAGCATGCTGCGGCGCTTACCTACGAGCTTCAGAAGGCCCAGGCGGGTGCTGTGGTCCTTCTTGTTGTTCTTCAGGTGCTCGGTGAGGTGGGTGATGCGGTGGGTGAAAAGGGCGATTTGCGACTCGGCCGAACCGGTATCGGTTTTCACTTTCTGCAGGCTGTTCTTTTCGAAGATGGCCTGTTTGGCTTCGGTATTTAAAATCATCGGTTGATAGGTGTGACCCCGTCTTAGATTTTAGGATGAAAAAAGAAAATTCAGTACCCCACACATTGGGGTGCCGCAAAGGTACGAAATTTAAAAACAGGATGAAAGCGGTATTGGCAGATTTATACCAGCAGTTTAAGCGGCCACGCTTTCCTCCGGCTCGGTGATTTTACGCAGGGCTGGAATACCGAGCCGCTGCGGCAGTCGGCGCCAGAAATCCAGTTCGAGTAAGCCAGAGTCGTTGTAAGCCTGATACAAGAAAAATAGCCCCGCCGGTAACAGCACCAGATTCGACATCCACATGCCGATGCCTACCGGCATCACAAACTCGCGGCCATATTTCTCGCCCATGATGCTGAGCACGTAGTAAACAATGAAGAACAGAATGGAAATGAGGATGGGCACGCCCAAGCCGCCTTTTTTGATGATAGAGCCGAGGGGCGCTCCAATCAGAAACATCAGCAGCACAGCCACCGACTGCGAATATTTGCGGAACACTTCGATGCGAAACAAGGCCGAATTCTTCGCTAAGTCCGTCAGCCGCTCCGACGATGAATCGGCGTAGGTCTTCAGGTTGCGGGCGCGGCTGAGGGCCTGCTCAATTACGGGCGGCGTCAGCGCCGCCAGCCGGGTAACGGGCACCTGCCAGCTTTCCACCTTGCGGTTGGCGGCCCGGCCGGTCGTATCGAAGCGCAAAAAGGAATAATACGCATTCATCTGCATCGGCAGTAGCTGTTCCTCTTTGTGCATTCTTTTCTGCACCGAATCGGTGGCATAGTGCAGCTGCGGGATGTTCAGCATCATCCGGTTTTGCGCGAACAACTCTTTTTTGGTCGTTGTCATACCGAACGAGGCCAACGAAAACGTAATTACGTTATGGTCAAACGCTTGGCGGATGAAACTGGCGCCAGCGCGGTCCTGGGCATCGGGCTGCTCTACGTAGTTGTGACCGTGAAAGAGCTCAAAGGCCAAATATCCTCCACCGTGCGCCGTGCGCATGCGGCCCGAATCTGCAAGCATAACCGTGGCGTTACCCGACTTCTGGGTATGGTCGTAAATCATTACCCCGTGCAGCCGGTCACCGTTTTCACCGGTTTTCTTGTTCACTTTTATGGTGTAGCCGGGAATACCGTTGTAAAAAACGCCTTCCCGGATATCCAATGCCAACTTCTGCTGGCGCACGTCCCACAACAGGCTGTAGGCGTTTAAATTGGCGCGCGGCACAATGGTTTCGTTAAACCAGAAAGCGCCCACAGCCAGCGCCGCCGTCAGCAGCAGCACCGGGCGCAGAATGCGAGTGAGCGCAATACCCGAGGCTTTAATGGCCGTCAGTTCGTGGTGTTCGCCCAGGTTCCCGTACGTCATTAGCGACGACAGCAGCACAGCCAACGGCAATGACACAGGAACAATCAGAACACTGAAATAAAACAGTAATTTCAGCAGCACGCCCGTACCCAAGTCCTTGCCGATGATATCGTCGAGGTATTTCAGCAGGGTGTGCGTAAGCAGAATGAACTGCACCACGGCAAACGTGAGCAGAAAAGGTCCGGCAAAGGCCTTGAGAATAAGTTTGTCGAGCTTCTTAAGCATAGAAGGCAGCCTTAAGCAGTGGTTTTAGCTGCAGGCGAAACGATGGCAGGCCAAAAAAAGTACCGCCGGTCCTGAAAATCCTGGGCCGGCAAAGGTACCGAGCTACCCGCCTACCTGCTCGCGCAGTTTGCCCACCAAGCCTTCCCACATTTCGTGCTGCTCCCGGGCATCGAGGGCCGCCGAGTAATCAATCACGCGGAGGTATACCTCGTCCGTTACCTGTGAGGAATCGAGGGTGAACTCCAGGAAGCTGGCATCGGTCACGGGTTGGCGCTGCTCATCAAGGAAAACGAAGCGTACGGCGCGGTTCAGGCGCTGGCCCGAGATTTCGGCGTAGTGGTTGTCATTATCCCAGATAAAATTGAGGCGCTGGCCTTCCACATAGCGCACATCGTCGCAAAACCACTGGGAAAGGCCCGAGGCCGTGGCCAGATAAGGAAAAAGAATTTTGGGCGAAGCATTGATGGGGAATTCCACCACGAAGCGCGCTTTCGTTTGAGTATCAGATAAAGCCATCAGAGGAAATCGAAAATTCGGCGCCCCCCTTGGTCCGAAAACAACGGGGCGCGATATAAAAACAGTGTTTTTTGGCCCGTGGGCTTGCACGGCGGGTTTTTATCCGCGTACCTTTGCACCCACAAAACCCGGCGGGGTAGCTCAGCTGGTTAGAGCACAGGATTCAT
Organism: Hymenobacter convexus; assembly: GCF_030580955.1. Lineage (GTDB taxonomy): Bacteria > Bacteroidota > Bacteroidia > Cytophagales > Hymenobacteraceae > Hymenobacter. The sequence goes on from NZ_JAUQON010000004.1 coordinate 118,665, forward strand.
AACCCTGAGGTCGGCGGTTCGAGCCCGCCTCCCGCTACGCCGAAAACCGTTTCAGCATTGCGCTGGAGCGGTTTTTTCGTTTCCGGCCCTGTGTCAAACGTTAGCCTTACGGCAAAACGTATCGAACGGCACGAAACGGGAAAGCCTGAAACAAGAAGACGCTGGACCCACACGAGTGGCCAGCGTCTTCTTGGTTAATAGCGGCCGGAGGCGACTATTTCGCTTTTTCCACGATGCCTTTGAAGGCTTCGGGGTGGTTCAGGGCCAAGTCAGCCAGTACTTTGCGGTTGAGCTCGATGCCAGCCTTTTTCAGGCCGCCCATCAGCTGCGAGTACGACAGGCCGTGCTCACGAGCGCCGGCGTTGATACGCTGAATCCAGAGGGCGCGGAATTCGCGCTTCTTTACTTTACGGTCGCGGTAAGCGTAGAGAAGGCCTTTTTCAACGGCGTTCTTGGCTACGGTCCACACGTTTTTGCGACGGCCATAGTAGCCTTTCGCCAAACGCATGATTTTCTTACGGCGGTGGCGTGAGGCCACGTGGTTGACACTTCTTGGCATAACCTTGAGAGTTTTTGGCAGCCGGCGACGGGTTAGGTCTTAGAGCCGGAAGCCTGGTGAAAATAAATGAATAATTAAAAATGAATAATTAAAAACAGGCAGTCGGTTCTTTATCAACAGCAGCTACCCCGATTTTTAATTCTTGATTTTTAATTAGAAGTTGAGCATCTGACGCACGCGGCTCATGTCGGCGCTGCTCACCAAGCCCGTGTGGGTCAGGCCGCGCTTCTGCTTGGTCGTCTTCTTGGTCAGAATGTGCGATTTGAAGGCGTGCTTCCGCTTCACCTTGCCCGTTCCGGTGAGCGCAAAGCGCTTCTTGGCACCGGATTTCGTCTTTACTTTCGGCATTGTAGTAAGTGTTGGAGGGTTGGTTGTTGATTGTTGATTACTCGCCAACCGGGGGCTGGGAAGTCATCTTCAACCGGGTAATGCTATTCGGCGGCTTCGGCGGAGGCCGGGGCAGCGTCGGAGGTCTTGTCGGTCGCGTCGGCTTTGGGCTCGGCCGGCTTGGGAGCCTTGGGCTTGGCATCGGCCGGAGCGGCGGGCTTGGCCGAGGAAGCAGCGGCGGCTTTGGCCACTACCGCCGCCTTGGGAGCGAGGTAGAGGAACATGCGCTTGCCTTCGAGCTTGGGCAGCTGCTCCACCTTGGCGAGGTCCTCGAGGGCCTGGGCAAACTTGAGCAGCAGAATTTCGCCACGCTCCTTGAAGACGATGCTGCGGCCGACGAAGTGTACGTAGCTCTTGATTTTCGCGCCTTCGCGCAAAAACTCCTGGGCGTGCTTCACCTTGAAGGCGAAGTCGTGCTCATCGGTATTGGGGCCGAAACGGATTTCTTTGAGGACGACTTTGGTTTGCTTGGCCTTCAGCTCGCGGGTTTTCTTCTTCTGCTCGTACTTGAATTTCGAGTAGTCGATGACGCGGCAAACGGGCGGCGTGGCCGTGGGCGAAATCTCAACGAGGTCGAGATTCTGGTCCTGGGCCATTTTACGAGCTTGGTCGGTCGGGTAGACGCCTTGCTCAACGTTGTCGCCGACGAGGCGCACTTCGCGGGCCGTAATTTTCTGGTTGATTTTGAACGGCTCTTCCACCTGCTGGCGGGGCACGTACCGACGGTTCGGGGCTGCTATGGTTTGGTCCTCCTGCTAAAAAAGTGGCGGGGAATGAGATTCTTGGCGGTTCAGGCCGGGTAAGGCCTGGCTATCAAGGGGCAAATATCGTTATTTAAAATGGGAAAGACAAGCTGATTGCAGAAGGAATTTGTAAGAGAGCGTAAAAGCGTAAAAAAGAACGTCATGCTGAGCGAAGTCGAAGCATCTCTACTGCAATAGTAAATAGTTACTACAGCACGCGAGAGGCTTCGACTTCGCTCAGCATGACGTTCTTTTTTGCTAGACCAGAAACTACATCGCCTCCACCATCTGGCTCTGTACGCTTTTCACGAAAGCCTCCAGCGGCATGGAGCCGAGGTCGCCTTCGCCGTGTTTGCGGACGGAGATGATGTTGTCCTGGGCTTCTTTCTCGCCCACTACCAGCAGGTACGGAATCTTACCCATTTCAGCGTCGCGGATTTTGCGGCCGATGCGCTCGTCGCGGCCATCCACGGTGCCGCGCAAGTCGTGCTGCTCCAGTTGGGCCTTCACTTGGTAGGCGTAGTCGCTGTACTTATCGGAAATGGGCAGCACGATGAACTGCTCGGGCGTGAGCCAGAGCGGGAAGTTGCCGCCGCAGTGCTCGATGAGCACGGCCACGAACCGCTCGAGCGAGCCGAACGGGGCGCGGTGAATCATCACCGGACGTTGCTTGGAGTTGTCGGCGGCGGTGTACTCGAGGTCGAAGCGCTCGGGCAGGTTGTAGTCGACTTGGATAGTGCCCAACTGCCAGCGGCGGCCGATGGCGTCGCGCACCATGAAATCGAGCTTGGGGCCGTAGAAGGCGGCTTCGCCCAGCTCGGTGGTGGTGGTGAGGCCTTTCTCGGCGGCGGCTTCGATGATGGCGCTTTCGGCCAGGGCCCAGTTTTCGTCGGTGCCGATATACTTGGCTTTGTTCTCGGGGTCGCGCAGCGAAATCTGGGCGGTAAAATCGTTGAAATCAAGCGCCTTGAGCACGTAGAGCACGATATCAATCACCTTCATGAACTCGTCCTTCACCTGGTCGGGGCGGCAGAACAAGTGGGCGTCGTCCTGCGTGAAGCCGCGCACGCGGGTGAGGCCGTGCAGCTCGCCCGACTGCTCGTAGCGGTACACGGTGCCGAACTCGGCGAACCGCACGGGCAGGTCGCGGTAGCTGCGGGGCTCGGTTTTGTAGATTTCGCAGTGGTGCGGGCAATTCATCGGCTTGAGGAAGAATTCCTCGCCGGGGTTGGGCGTTTTGATGGGCTGGAACGAGTCGGCGCCGTACTTCTCGTAGTGGCCGCTGGTGACGTACAGCTCCTTGGCGCCGATGTGGGGCGTGACCACGGGCAGATAGCCGGCTTTCACCTGGGCCTTGCGAAGGAACTGCTCGAGGCGCTCGCGCAGGGCGGTGCCTTTGGGCAGCCACAGCGGCAGCCCCGCGCCTACTTTCTCCGAGAAAGCAAACAGCTTCAGCTCTTTGCCGAGCTTGCGGTGGTCGCGGCGCTTGGCTTCTTCGAGGCGTTCGAGGTATTCGGCGAGGTCCTTGGCTTTGGGGAAAGTGATGCCGTACACGCGGGTCAGCTGCTGTCGGTTGGCGTCGCCGCGCCAGAACACGCCGCCCACGTTCATCAGCTTCGCGGCCTTGATATTACCGGTATCGGGGATGTGCGGGCCGCGGCAGAGGTCGGTGAAGTTGCCCTGCGTGTAGAAGGTGATGTTGCCGTCTTCAAGGTTTTCGAGCAGCTCTAACTTATAAGGGTCCTGCTTTTCGGTGAAATAGGCAATGGCGTCGGCTTTCGAGACTTCCTTGCGCTCGTAGCGACTTTTGTTTTTGGCCAGCTCCAGCATCTTCTTCTCGATTTCGGGGAAGTCTTCGCTGCTGATGCTGCGGCCTTCACCGAGGTCGACGTCGTAGTAGAAGCCGTTTTCGATGGCCGGGCCGATGGCCAGCTTCACGCCGGGGTACAGGGCTTCGAGCGCCTCGGCCATGAGGTGGGCCGAGGAGTGCCAGTAGGTGGATTTGCCGGCGGTGTCGTTCCAGGTAAGGATGCTGACGGTGGCGTTGTCGGGCAGGGCACGGTGGAGGTCGCGCACGTCACCGTTGACGGTGACGGCGAGGGCGTTGCGGGCGAGGCCTTCGGAGATGCTGGCGGCGACGTCGTAGCCGGTCGCGCCGTCGGGCAGCTGGCGCTGGGAGCCGTCGGGGAGGGTGATGTTGAGCATATAAAGCGGAATGGGTGCCTGAGCGGCAAAATGGGGCGCAAGTTACGCGTTGCTTGATTCAAAGCGGAATCTGGCCCGTGAAATAACGAATGACGATGTTACGAACGTCACGCTGGCCCGGCAAGTGCCTTTCTGCCACTAGTCGGCTTGCGGGGCGCGCGTGGGCAGCGGGGCGATGGGCGCCGGGCGCCGGGGAGCTACCGGCCGGCGGTAGTAATAGCGCGGCGCGGTGCGCAGGCTATCGGGCAGCGAGGCCTGCACCAGCCCGTTGGTTTTCCAGACTTTATAGGTCCAGTGCGCGTTGCCGGGGTTTTCAGCCACTAAGCGGCGGTATTGGTCGAGGGCTTCGGGCAGGCGGTTTTGGGCTTCATAGGCTTCGGCGAGGAATGCGCGGGCCTCGGGTAGACGGGCGTTGCGCCGGATGGCGCGGCCGAGGTGCTGAATGACGGCTTTGGGTTGTTTGGCTTTGGCGGCGGCCAGGCCCAGGCGATAGTCGGCCCGGTATACGGTCGTGTCGAGGGCCAGAGCGCGGCGGTAATACCAGAGGGCGCTGTCCGGGCGGCCCTGTAGCTCCAGCTGGCGGCCGTAGTCGTAGCACAGCAGGCCCGAAGTCGTGTCGAGCCGCATGCCCTGGGCGGCGTATCGGGCGGCTTCGGCGGGAATGCGCCAGGCGTTCAGCAGGAAGGCCAGCTGGTGCAGGATTTCGGGCTCGCGAGGGTCGCGGGCCAAAGCGTCCTGCAGGTATTGCACGGCAGTGCTGGTATCGGCGGTAGCAGCGTAGGCCAGGCCTTTGTAGAACAGGGCCGCGGGCTGGTCGGGGTCGAGGCGCAGGGTGCGGTCGAGGTTGTCGAGGGCGGCGGGGTAGTTGCGGGCGGCCAGGTGGGTTTCGCCCACCAGCAAGGGCAGTTCGGGGCCACCGAAGCCGTGTTCGGCCGCCTGCCGCGCGGCGGCCAGTGCCTCGTTGAGCCGGCCAAGGGCGCGGTAAGCCCGGGCCTGCAGGAAATAGAGGCTACCGTCGGTATCATCGATGGCTAAGGCAGCGGCCACGTCGGTGAGGGCGGCACGGGGCTGGCCGGCCGCGAGGCGCAAGGTGGCGCGCTTGGCCAGCAGGGCGGTGTTTTGGGGGGCGCGGGCGATGGCGCCGTTCAGCTCATCGGCCTGCACCCGGGGGCCGCTTTGCACGGTGGCCAGATTGACCAGGGTATCGGCGTGCTCGTCGGGCGCCGTTTGGCATGCCGGGGCGGCCAGCAAGAGCAGCGGCACAAGGGTGAGCCTGAAAAACCGATAAGCACACATGGGAAGCCTGTAGAAGTACTGCAAAGAAAACAGCTGCCTGGCCAGCAAGCAGGATGCGGAGCTGGCCGCAGCCATTATTCGCTCTTGCGGGTGCTGTCAACCGCCGATTTTACGGAAACAGGTGCTGCTGTTGGCGCAGTTTCGCGCCCTTGGCGCTTTTGGTAGCGGGCATCGGCGCGAAGCAAGGGTGGCAGCATTTTCCGACACAGACGGCTCAGCACAAGGTCGTCGCTGGTAATGGGCGGGATTTTTTCGGCTTCGCGCAACACCTCAATGGCGCGGCGGCGGCGACCCTGGTACCGGCACATACGGGCCAGGTCGTAGCAAAACTGCAGGTTTTGGGGCGCCATTCGATGGGCCTTTTCCAGGTCGTCCATGGCCTCACGGCTATCGCCGCCATCGGGCACATCGCCAAGCACGAGTTTACTATAGACGCGTTCGAGCAGGTTGTAGTGGGCCACGCGGTATTGCCAGCGGCCCAGCAGCTGCCAGGTTTCGGGCAGGTCGGGCCGGCGCTCGGTGGCGAGGTACACGTGCGAGCGCAAGTCGCGGAAAGCGGCCAGCCGGGCGCCGGCACTGTAGAGCGTGGCTTGGTTGAACAGGGCCAAGGCGACGGCGTAGTTACTTTCGCCGCCTTCGGGCCGCAGCAGCAGGGCGCGGTCGGCGTAATCGCGGGCGGCATTGAAGTAGGCCGATTTGCGGGTTTCATCGGAGTAGCGCCCACCGATGCGCACACTGAGCACCGCCGACTGCCACAGCGCCAGATAATGGGTGGGCGCTAGGCCCAATACTTCCTGGTACACCGCCAGGGCTTCGGAATCTTTGAACTGATTGGCCAGGCTGGCCGCCTGAAATAGCTTGACGCGCACCGCCGGCGGGTCGGCGGGCAACGCCGGGACCAGCGGCCGGGCCGTTACAGTGGCCGGCTTGTGTAGCTTGGTCTTGAACTGCGCCCGGGCCGGCACGGCGGCCAGTGTTCCAAGCCCGAGCAACAGCCCGACCCGACACAATCGGGCCAAACGCAGCAGAAACAGGAAAAAGCGCAATCCGGGCATAAACGCAAAGAAACGGCATGGCGCCTTGCTCTTAGCGTAAAATGTAGATGGGCGCCGTTCCCGCTTACAACGAGAACGGCGCCCATCTTATTCCACGGATTATTTCCGCGCCTTAAAACAGCCCCAGCTGCGCCTTAGGCCGCTTGAGCAGCTCGCGGGCCTGGGCCACTTCCTCGGCCGTCACGTCGACAGGACCGGTAGGCTCCGGGCGGGGGGCATCGGGCGTTTCGGCGCCGGTGTCGTTGGGCTTGGGCAGGGCGCGCTTTTTAGCTTGCTCGCGGCGCTGAGGCTCGGGGCCCTCGTCGGTGAGCAGCGTGAGGGCGTGGATTTTGTAGAAGTTGAGCTTGTTGCCCATTGCCTTCCAGCCCTTCACATCGATGAAGTCGTGCAGGCCTATTTTCTCGGTTTCCTTGTCGGCCTTTTTGTCCTTTTGCACTTTCAGCTCCACCAGCGGCTCGGGGTTGGCCGTCACAGCCAGCAGCTTCGAGCCTTTGGTTTCGGAAATGAAAGTGAAGCGCTTGCTCAGCGTGCTGGTTTCAATCTTGAACCGCTTGACGTAGTGGATTTTGGTTTCGCCGTCCATGTACACCGTCGATAAAACGGTATCTGGCTCAAACTTGCGCAGTATTAAAATATTGGGCACGTCAAAGTGAATGGCCGTATCCGGCGGCGTCAACTCGTAGCTGCCGTCCTTGAACACCACTAGGATGGTGTCGTCGGTATCGAAGGCGCCCAGGTAGCGGCCGTGGGCCGAGGTGGTGAGGCGGCCCACCACGCTGTCGAAGAACATCTCGCGCCCGCCCAGCGTGGAATCGCCCAACGACTTCTGGGTGATTTTTTTGATGGGCTGCTTGGTCACGATATTCCCCATCGAGCCCTTGCCCTTGATGGCGAGGTCGGCAAAATCGAAGTCGAACTGTTTCACCCGCGCCGGGGCCTTGTCGCTGAGCTGAATGCTCACGATTTCCGACTCCGAATTGGGATTGGCCGTGAGATACAGCGTCTTGGTGCCTTTGGTGCCCTTGGTGAGGTCGTACACCTTGTCGCGCGTGATGCCCGATACCAGGAAGCGCTTGGCGAACGAGATGCCCGAAGTGCCGTCGAGGTACACCATGTTGTACACCAGCCGGTCGTCGTTCTTATTATAGACGCCCACGTGCAGAATATCCTTGCCAACGAAGGTCTTTTCCGCGATTTTGCTCACCGTGAAGGTACCATCGCGCCGGATGGCGATGATGTCGTCCAGGTCGGAGCAGTCGCAGATGGTCACGGCGTTTTCGTCCTTTTTCAGGCCGTAGCCCACGAAGCCGTCGGCGTAGTTCACATACAGCTTCTGGTTGGCCACGGCCACTTTCTGGGCCGTCACCACGTCGAAAGTGCGCAGCTGGGTGTGTCGCTCGCGGCCCACGCCGTATTTCTTCAGCAGGCCCTCGAAGTAGCGAATGGCGTAGCGCGTGAGGTTAGCCAGGTGGTCGGCCACTTCAGCCAGCTCGGCTTCGAGGCGCTGCAGGTATTCGTCGGCCTTGAAGCCGTCGAATTTCGAAATGCGCTTGATGCGGATTTCGGTCAGGCGCGTGAGGTCGTCTTCGGTAATAGCGCGGCGCAGCACGATGCGGGCGTCGTCGGCGCGGGCCTTCTCCCCTTCCACGCGCACAAATTTTTTCAAGCCCTTGTCAATCGTTTCGAGGATTTCCTCCCAGGTTTCGCACTCCTCAATCTTGCGGTAGATGCGGTTTTCGATGAAAATCTTCTCCAGCGAGGCGTTGTGCCACTTCTCCCACAGCTCGTCCTGGCGGATTTCGAGCTCGCGCTCCAGCAGGCGTACCGTGGCTTTGGTGCTCTGGCGCAGCACGTCCTCCACGCCCACGAAGCGGGGCTTCTCGTCGATGATGACACAGGTGTTGGGCGAGATGCTGATTTCGCAGTCGGTGAAGGCGTACAGCGCGTCCATGGTCAGGTCGGGGCTCACGCCGGTGGGCAGCTGCACCTGGATTTCTACGTCGGCCGCCGTGTTGTCGACCACCTTCTTAATCTTGATTTTGTTGGCCTCGCTCGCCTTCACGATGCTCTCCATCAGCGCCGTGGTGGTGGAACCGTAGGGAATGTCGCGGATGACGAGCAACGTCTTGTCGACCTTCTCGATGGTGGCGCGCAGGCGAATCTTGCTGCCGCGCATGCCCGAGTTGTAGTTGCTCACGTCGCACAGGCCGCCGGTCGAAAAGTCCGGAAACAGCTGCACCTCCCGCCCTTTCAGCACATCGATACTGGCCCGGCACAGCTCCTGAAAGTTGTGGGGCATAATCTTGGTGCTCAACCCCACGGCAATGCCCTCCACGCCCTGCGCCAGCAGCAGCGGGAATTTTACGGGCAGCGTGGTGGGCTCGCGCTTGCGGCCGTCGTAGCTAAGTTGCCACTCAGTGGTGTCGGGGTTGAACACCACATCCAGGGCAAACTTCGAGAGGCGCGCCTCAATGTAGCGGGGCGCGGCGGCGCCGTCGCCGGTGCGCACGTCGCCCCAGTTGCCCTGGGTTTCAATGAGCAGGTCTTTCTGGCCCAGGTTCACCATGGCGTCGCCGATGCTGGCGTCGCCGTGCGGATGGTACTGCATGGTCTGACCGATGACGTTGGCCACTTTGTTGAAGCGGCCGTCGTCCATCTCCTTCATGGCGTGCAGAATGCGCCGCTGCACGGGCTTGAGGCCGTCCTCAATGGCCGGCACGGCCCGCTCCAAAATGACGTAAGAGGCGTAGTCCAGAAACCAGTTCTGGTACATGCCGCGCACCGTGGCCACGTCGTGAATGGTTTCGCCTGGGGCGAATTTGGGCTCCTCCTCGGTTTCGGGCTCGGTCACTGGCGGGGCTTCCACTTCTGCCGCCAGGTGGCCAAATAAGTCGGCCGCCGGGGCCGTTTCATCGGTTCCCTCGTCAGCCACTTCGCCCTCGGCGGGGGCGACCGGAATTTCCGTTAGTTCGGCCGCATCGGCGGCTGCGGCGGGCGAGAACGCGCCCAGGTCAAAATCCACCGAATCGCCGGGTTGCAAAAAATCCTGGTCGGGAGCGTCGGAAGCGGGAGTATCGAGAGTAGCCACGAGGGAAACGAATGAGGTCGGCGTAGTGCCGTCAAAAATACCGGAATCAGCGCGGAGCGCAACAAATTACAATTCCGGCACAGGCCGGAAAGTTCCCAAAATTATTAGTGACACCCTAATTCATCGCACCGCCGCCAGCGGATGCAATAATGGGTATACGCTCCAAATTTCGGCATTTTTTAGCTGCAAAGCAAGCTAAATAAAATAGCTAACAGATTAAGCCGCCAGCTCGAAGAAGCTCAGCATTTCTGAGTAAAAATCAATCCACGAAAAAAGCCCGAACCAAAGGCTCGGGCTTTTCCGTGGAATTTGTCGACCAGTCTACCCCTGGCCGACGATTCAAACCTACACATAAAATTGATAATTCCCAAAAGTCAAGCATGAATTGGGAGACAATTTCTTGTTCAGTTGTTTGCGTTGGCCCCTTTTTTCTATGAATGGGAATACGAGCCGTTCAATTTATATATATAATTACTAATCCTTTATCAAGCGCTCAGGCGACGGAAAACCCTGGTCCCCCGCGGCCTGAATGGCTAAAAAAATTTAATCTGCTTCCACCACTTCCGCGGCTGGCAGGACGTCGGAGGTAATCAGGTCTTTTTCCAAGCGCAGGTTGTCGATGATGAATTCCTGACGGGCGGGCGTGTTCTTGCCCATGTAGTAGGTGAGCACCTGCTGAATGCTGCGGTCAGACTGCAAAATCACGGGCTCAAGCTTGATGTTCTCGCCGATGAACTTGCCGAATTCGTCGGGCGAAATCTCGCCCAGACCTTTGAAGCGGGTGATTTCGGGGTTTTTGCCCAGCTTGCGCATGGCATTCTGCTTTTCCTGCTCGTTGTAGCAGTAGATGGTTTCCTTCTTGTTGCGCACGCGGAATAGCGGCGTTTCGAGGATGAACACGTGACCGTTGCGCACCAAATCGGGGAAGAACTGCAGGAAGAAGGTGAGCAGCAGCAGGCGGATGTGCATGCCGTCGACGTCGGCATCGGTGGCTACCACCACACGGTTATAGCGTAGGTGCTCAATGCCTTCCTCGATGTTGAGGGCGTGCTGCAGGAGGTTCAGTTCCTCGTTCTCGTACACGATTTTCTTTTTCAGGCCGAAGCAGTTCAGCGGCTTGCCGCGCAGGCTGAACACGGCCTCCAGCTCCACGTTGCGGCTTTTGGTGATGCTGCCGCTGGCCGAGTCGCCCTCGGTGATGAAGAGCGTGGTGAGCAATTCCTTTTCGGCGCCGTCCTTAGCGTTTTCGCCCAGGTGGAAGCGGCAGTCGCGCAGCTTGCGGTTGTGCAGGTTGGCTTTTTTGGCGCGCTGGTTGGCCAGCTTTTTCACGCCGGCCATGTCCTTGCGCTCCCGCTCGCTCTGCTCAATGCGCTTGCGCAGGGCCTCGGCCACGGCGGGGTTCTTGTGCAGGTAATTGTCGAGGTTATCCTTGACAAAATCGACGATGAAGCCGCGGACGGTGGGGCCGTCCTCGCCCATGTTCACCGAGCCGAGCTTGGTTTTGGTCTGGCTTTCAAACACTGGCTCCTGCACGCGCACCGAAATGGCGGCAATGATGCTGGCCCGGATGTCGGAAGCGTCGTAGTCCTTTTTATAAAACTCACGCACGGCCTTCACCACGGCCTCGCGGAAGGCGGCCAGGTGCGTGCCACCCTGCGTGGTGTACTGGCCGTTGACAAAGGAATAATACTCCTCGCCGTAGTCGTTGCCGTGTGTCATGGCCATCTCAATATCCGGGGCTTTGAGGTGGATAATGGGGTAGCGCATGCTTTCCTCATCGGCCTTGCGGGCCAGCAAGTCGCGCAAGCCGTTTTCGGAGTAATACTTCTGGCCGTTGAAGTTGATGGTCAGGCCCGCGTTCAGGTAGACATAGTTCCAGATTTGGTTTTCGAGGTACTCCGGAATGAAGCGGTAGTTCTTGAAAATCGTATCGTCGGGCTGGAACGTGACGAGCGTGCCGTTGCGCTGGCTGGTTTTCTGGGGCTTGGGGTCGCTCACGAGCTTGCCCTGGGCAAACTCGGCGGCTTTCATAATGCCTTCGCGCACGCTTTGCACCAGAAAGTAGCCGCTCAGGGCGTTCACGGCCTTGGTACCCACGCCGTTGAGGCCCACCGACTTCTGGAACACTTTGCTGTCGTATTTGCCGCCGGTGTTGATTTTGCTCACCACGTCCACCACTTTGCCCAACGGAATGCCGCGGCCGTAGTCGCGCACCTGCACCCGAGAATCGGAAATTTTGATGTCGATGGTGCGGCCGTGACCCATCACGTGCTCGTCGATGCAGTTATCGACGACTTCCTTCACCAGTACATAAATGCCGTCGTCGTAAGCAGAACCGTCGCCTAGCTTGCCGATGTACATGCCGGGCCGCAGGCGGATGTGCTCGCGCCAGTCGAGCGAGCGTATGCTGTCTTCGTTGTAGCCGTGGTCGGGGGTTTTGGTGGGGGCTTCCGGGGCGTCGGTTGTGAAATCGTCGTTCATGGGGCAACTGTAGTCCAGTATATCGGGTAAAATAACGCAGAAATCGGCGGGAGGCCAAGAAATAGTGCCAGCACTTTTAGTATCACCCCGCTAATTCAGTTAGTTTTCAACACGGTTTCGCTGGCGGTGGTTCACCCCGGCGGGCGCTTCCTTGGGCAGCAGGCGGCCTTTCGTCGGCATTTTTCCACTTTCTATGTTTCCTCCGCTAATCAGCCGCGGCACGCCCCGCCCCCACCCCACGCAGCAAACGGCCGCGCCCACGCCGGCCAAGCTGGCGCCGGTGGTGCACTACACTTTTTTGCTGATTGGCTTCTCGCTGCTGGTGTTTGTGCTGCACAAGCTCGACGGGATTTTGCTGCCACTGTTTTTCTCGGCCCTGCTCTCCACGCTGCTGCTGCCGCTGGTGGTGCGCCTCGAAAATCGGCGCTGGCCGCGGGTGCTGGCCATTCTGGTGGCTATTCTGCTGCTGGTGGGTGGTATTGTGGGACTCATTATCCTGTTCGGCACCCAGATTATGGATTTAAAGGCCGAGCTGCCGCTCATTCAGCAGAAGCTGGTGGTGATGTTTGACCAGGGCCAGCAGTGGCTGCACGACCGGTTCGGGATGCGCGTGATGAGCCGGGACGAATTCATCGACTCGTCGCTGAGTTCGGCCAAGAAGTCGGCGGGCGGGTTTCTGGGTACCACGCTCAGCACCACGGCCGGCGTGCTGAGCGTGCTCACGCTGGTGCCCATCTACATTTTCTGCTTTCTGTATTACCGCGACCACATGCGGCAATTCATGTTCCGGTTTGTGGCGCCCGACAAGCGCACCGGCGTGTTGCACACCATGGACAACATCCAGACCGTGGTGCAGGCCTACATTCAGGGCTTGCTGACGGTGATTGTGATTGTGGCCGTGCTCAATGCCATCGGGCTGCTGCTGCTGGGGGTGAAATTTGCCATCTTCTTCGCCATTTTTGCTTCCGTGCTGGCCGTTATTCCCTATATCGGCATCATGGTGGGCGCCACCATTCCGGCCCTGATTACGCTGGTCGAAACGGGCTCGACGGGCAAGGCGGCGGCCGTGGTGGGCGTATTTGTGTTTGTGCAATTTCTGGAAGGCAACTTCATTACGCCCATGATTACGGGCTCGAAGGTGAGCATCAACCCCATGGCGGCCATTATTGCGCTTATCCTGGGCGGCGAGCTGTGGGGCACGCCAGGCATGATTCTGAGCATTCCGCTGGTGGCCGTGCTTAAGGTAGTGTTCGATGCCAACAAAACCACCGAGCCCTGGGGATTCCTCCTAGGCGACGTGACGGAGGGCGAAGACACCGTTAAAGACAAATCGGACGACAAGCCCAACGGCTTGCGCAAGGCCTGGGGCACGTTCTGGCACATGGTGAAGCGGATGTAACGCGTGGTTCGCAGGAACGTCATGCAGCGCGCCGCGAAGCATCTTTACCTCGATGCTAATTCAATCAGAAGGGTTTACTACTGCGGTAAAGATGCTTCGCGGCGCGCTGCATGACGTTCCCGTTGAGCGGCTACTCATTTCTCTGCAACCTTCTGCGGGGCTAAGTTTGTTAGCTTTCCTACCGACCACTTTCCCGCGCGCCCTTGTACGCCATCATCGACCTTGAAACCACCGGCGGGCAGCCCACCCAGGACCGCATCACCGAAATAGCCATTTACATTCACGACGGCGAGAAAATCGTGGACGAGTACGCTACGCTGCTCAATCCCGGGCGCAGCATTCCGCCGTTCATCACCCAGCTCACGGGCATCACCAACGACATGGTGAGCGACGCGCCCAAGTTCCACGAGGTGGCCCGCAAGGTGGTGGAAATGACCGAGGGATGTGTGTTCGTGGCCCACAACGTGCGCTTCGACTACTCGTTTCTGAAGAAGGAGTTTGCCGACCTGGGGTACAACTACTCGCGCAAAACGCTGTGCACCGTGCGCCTCTCGCGCAGCCTCATTCCGGGCCAGCCGAGCTACAGCCTGGGCAAGCTGTGCCAGAACATCGGCATCCCGCTCGAAGGCCGGCACCGCGCCGCCGGCGATGCCCACGCCACGGCCCTGCTCTTCGGCAAGCTGCTAAAGATTACCACCGAAAACGAGGACCTGCCCCACGGCACCGACACCAGCCACACCCTGGCCCGCGTAGACGCCCTGGCCCCGGCCGGCCGCCGGCCCGACGGCACCAAAACGCCCTCGCCCAAGCGCGTGGCCGCCGTGCAAACCGCTATTCGGGAAGCGCTGATGCCGCCGCTGCTGCCGGCCTCGGTGGTGGCCAATCTGCCGCAGGCCACGGGCGTGTACTACTTCCACAACGAGGCGGGCGAGGTGATTTACGTGGGCAAGTCCATCAACATCTACAAGCGCATCCAGCAGCACTTCGCCATTGATGTGAAGTCGCGCAAGAGCCTGGAATTCAAAAATTCCATTGCCGATATCACCTGGGAGCTGACCGGCTCGGAGCTGGTGGCGCTGCTGTATGAGTCGCACTTAATCAAGCAGATGAAGCCGGCCTATAATCGCGCCCAGCGGCGCTCGGTGTTTCCGGCGGGCATCTATTTGCGCATCGATGAGCAGGGCTACAAGCGCCTGGCCTATGGCCGTGCCGATGCCAGAAACGCCGAAATCCCCATCATCGCGCTGGGAAACCAGTACAAGGCCCAAGGGTTTCTGTACCACAAAGTGGCCAAATACAACCTCTGCCAGAAGCTGTGCGGGCTGTATAAAACGCAGGGTCCGTGCTTCGACTACCAGGTGCACCGCTGCCAGGGCGCCTGCGTGGGCGAGGAATCGCCGGAGACCTACAACCTGCGGGTGGACGAGGCCATCGACAGCATCAGCTACGAGCATGAGTCGTTTGTGGTCATCGGGCCCGGCCGCACGGAGCTGGAAAAGAGCATTGTGCTGGTGGAAAACGGGCGCTACCGGGGCTTCGGCTACGTGGATGAAACGTTTTCGGCGCGCAAGCTGGCTGATTTTCGGGAGGTCATCAAGGAGTATACTGACAACAAGGACATTCAGCAGATTATCCGTAACCATTTGCGCATCAAGCGCAAGGGCGAGAAAGTGAAGGTATTTGGGTGATTTCGCGTTGTTTTATACCACAAAAAGGCGCCGCTGATAATTCAGCAGCGCCTTTTTTGTGGTGCCATATTACATAAGTGTTTACTTCTTGCCCGCCAGAATCTCGTCTACCACGGCGGGGTCGAGTAGCGTCGTTACGTCGCCCAGGTTCGAGGTTTCGCCCTCGGCTACTTTGCGCAGGATGCGGCGCATGATTTTGCCGGAGCGGGTTTTGGGCAGCCCCGAGACGAGCTGAATTTTGTCGGGCTTGGCGATTTTGCCGATTTCGGCCACCACGGTTTCAATGATGCTGGCCTCCCACTGCTTGGCCTCGGCGGCATTTTTGGGCGGGCCGCCCTGGCAGATGACGTAGGCGTAGATGCCCTGGCCTTTCACGTCGTGCGGGTAGCCCACCACGGCAGATTCTACCACGTGCTCGTTCTGGTTGATGGCGTTTTCGATTTCGGCCGTGCCGAAGCGGTGGCCCGAAACGTTGATGACGTCATCGACGCGGCCGATAATGCGGTAGAGGCCGTTTTCGTCGCGGCGGGCGCCGTCGCCGGTGAAGTAGTAGCCGGGATAGGGCTGGAAATAGGTTTGCTGGGCGCGCTCGTGGTCGCCCCAGGTCGTGCGAAGCACGGCCGGCCAGCTGGCCTTGATGGCGAGGTAGCCTTCCTGGTCGTTGCCTTCGAGCTCGGTGCCGTCCTGGCTCAGCAATACGGGCTGCACGCCGGGCAGCGGCAAGCCGGCGCGGGCCGGCACGCTGGGCGTGATATCGGCCAGGGCCGAAAGCATGATGCCGCCGGTTTCGGTTTGCCACCAGGTGTCGACGATGGGGCAGCGGCCCTTGCCAATGTGCGTGTGGTACCAGTGCCAGGCCTCCTCATTGATGGGCTCGCCCACCGAACCCAGCACGCGCAGGCTGCTGAGCGAGTAGCTGAGCACATTGTCCAGCGGCGTGGCCATGAGGCTGCGGATGGCCGTGGGCGCGGTGTAGAAAATGGTGACGTTGTGCTTGTCAATCACCTCCCAGAAGCGGCCGGCGTCGGGGTAGGTGGGCACGCCTTCGAACTGCAGCGAGGTGCTGCCGGCCAGCAGCGGGCCGTAGAGCAGATACGTATGGCCCGTGACCCAGCCGATGTCGGCGGTGCACCAGTACACGTCGTTTTCTTCCACCTGAAACACGTTGCGGAAGGTGTAGTCGGCCCACACCATGTAGCCGGCGGTGGTGTGCACCACGCCCTTGGGCTTGCCGGTGCTGCCGCTGGTGTAGAGGATGAACAGCGGGTCTTCGGCCTTCATTTCCTCGGCCGGGCAGGTCAGGGGCACGCCTTGCGCTTCTTCGTGAAACCACACGTCGCGGCCGAGCTGCATGTGCACGGGCCAGCCCAGGTGCTCCACCACGATGACGCGGCGCACGCCGGGGCAATGCAGCAAGGCCTCATCGACCACCGATTTGACCGGAATCTGCTTGGGGCCGCGGTTCAGGCCGTCGGCGGTGAGCACGAAGTGGGCGTCAGCATCGTTCACGCGGTCGGCAATGGCGGTGGCCGAGAAGCCCGCAAACACCACCGAATGCACCGCCCCGATGCGGGCGCAGGCCAGCACGGCAATAGCCAGCTGCGGAATCATGGGCAGGTAGATGATAACCCGGTCGCCTTTTTCGACGCCATTCGCGTGCAGCACGTTGGCAAACTGGCAGACTTGCTGGTACAGCTCGCGATAAGTCAGGCGCAGGTGGCGGGTTTTGGGGTCGTTGGGCTCGAAGATGAGGGCCAGCTTGTTGCCGCGCTGGGCCAGGTGGCGGTCGAGGCAGTTCTCGGTGATGTTGAGGCGGGCCCCGTCAAACCACTTGCTCTCGCCGGCGGGCGAAAACTCGCCGCTGCGCACGGTGTCCCACTTTTTGCGCCAGGTGAAGGGCTCGGCTACTTCGGCCCAAAAGCCGTCGGGGTCCTCCACGGACTTTTGGTAGGCGGCATGGTATTCTTCGAGGGTGCGAATGCGGGAGGTGGACATAGAGTAGGGATTAGCGAGACAGGAAGTAGGCTTCTAAGTGACAAATAGAAGCCTTTTTACTCGAAAAAGCGCCCTCTCCGAAAGATTTGAGAGGATTACGGCAAAGATTGAGAGGATTGCGGGCTTGGAGCCTTGGCTAGTAGAACGTCATGCTGAGCGAAGTCGAAGCATCTCTACCGAGCAAGTAAATAATTACCATTGCAGTAGAGATGCTTCGACTTCGCTCAGCATGACGTTCTATGTAGAAAAGCACAATCAGCCTAATCCATAATCCGCACATCACGGGTATCCTTCATCATCGCTGAACCAATAAACCAGCACACGGCCGCCACCACCACCGGGTAAACCAGGCCGGTGAGCGTGGCGTGCTCGTGGGCAAAGGAGCCGGCCGGCTGGCCTTTGGCCCACACCGCAATCCAGGTGGCCACGAGCGGTACGAAGCCGCCGAAGATGCCATTGCCGATGTGGTAGGGCACGGAGAGCGAGGTGTAGCGCACTTTGGTGGGGAACAGCTCGACGAGGTAGGCGGCAATGGGGCCATACACCATCGTGACGAACAGCACCAGGAAAAAGGTGAGCAGCGTCATCATGGGCAGGTTGGGCGCGAGGGCTTTTTGCACGGCGGCCACAGCCTGGCCCGCCGCATCCACGGTGGCGGGCGTCACCTCCGTGAGCGGGCCGGCGTAGGCCTGCAGGCCGTAGAAGAGTGGGATGGTGAAGAGCGCGGCGCACAGCATGCCGGCCATGATGATGCGCTTGCGCCCGATGCGGTCGGAGAGCGAGCCGAAGTAGACGAACAGCGGCGTGGCCACGAGCATGCTCACCACGAGCACGATGCTGGCATCGACCAAATCCAGCTTCAGCGTGTTTTGCATGAAGGAATAGGCGTAGAACTGGCTGGTGTAGAACACCACGCCCTGACCCATGGTGGCTCCAAACAGGGCAATGAGCACTAAGCGACGGTTAACGGGGTTGCCGAAGGTTTCGGCGATGGGGTTGCGGCTGGTTTTGCCCTCGGCCTTGGCTTTGGCGAAGAGCGGCGACTCGTGCAGCTGCTTGCGGATGTAGTAGGAGGCAATGATGAGCACGCCCGAGAGCAGGAACGGAATGCGCCAGCCCCAGTCCTTGAAGTCGGCGTCGGGCATGGATTTCTTGGTGAGCACAATCACCAGAATGCTCAGGATGAGGCCAGCGGTGGCCGTAATCTGGATGTAGCTGGTGAAGTAGCCGCGCCGCTTGTCGGGGGCATATTCGGCCACGTAGGTGGCAGCCCCGCCGTATTCGCCGCCCAGCGCGAGGCCCTGCAGCAGGCGCAACACCAGCACGATGCTGGGGGCCAGAATGCCGATTTTGTCGTAGCTCGGCACCAGGCCGGTGGCGACGGTGGCGCCGCCCATCATCAGCAGCGTGAGCAGGAAGGTGTATTTGCGGCCCACCATGTCGCCGATGCGCCCGAACACCAGCGCCCCGAACGGCCGCACCACAAAGCCGGCCCCAAACACGGCCAGGGCGCCCAGCAGCGTGTCTTCGGGCTTGCCCTTCGAGCCGAATAATACCGGCCCGATGATGGCCGCCAGGGAGCCGAAAATGTAGAAGTCGTACCACTCGATGACCGTGCCCACCGACGAGGCGGTTATCACTTTCCAGATTTGGCCGGTGGTCGTGGTGTTGTTGTCGTGCGCGGGCGGCGCGTCCGTTGCTTCAATAGTGCGCGGTAAACCTTGTTCCATGTAATGCTCAGCGTAAATGGGGGTTGATGACGAAACCGAATGGCAACATACAACCCAATGGCGGGCGGAAGGAGATGGATAGGTGCGAACGGACCAAGAATAAACAAAAACGGTCATGCAGAGCGCCGCGAAGCATCTTTACCGCAGTAGTAAATCGAATTACTTCCGAGGTAAAGATGCTTCGCGGCGCTCTGCATGACCGCCTTACGAGTAATACCGAAAGGCCTTACAAAAACACCTGCGTTTGCAGCGTGATTTCCGGGCGGTATTTCACATCATTCACCAGCGCGCCGCCTTCGGGTAGGGGCGCTTGATTGGTGAAATCGGGCCGGGCGCGGTAATTAAGCGTGACTTTGGCGTTGTGGCCGTCGAGCAGCACGTTCACGCCGGCGTCGTACACGTTCACGCCGCGGCGGTTGCCGGCGGTATTTTGGAGGCCCTCGTAGCTGCAGTGCAGGTAGTCGACGTAGGGCTGCAGGCGGGCTTTGGGGCCGAGCAGGTTTTTGGGGAGCAGAAAGCCGCCCTGCAGGTACACCGAATTGCCGGTGCCGGCCTGGGGCACGGCGTTGCCGCGCAGGGCAGCGGCGCCGTAGCCGGGGTTTTCGGTGCCCACGTAGCGCACGTAGTTCGGGCCGAAGTCGAAGTTGTAGTACACGCCGTAGAGCGTGAGGGCCGTGCCTTTGGCGGTATCGAGCGGCACATCATAGAACACGTCGGCGCCCAGGAGCGTGATGTCGTGCTTGGTGGTGGGCACGGCGGCAAACAGGTCGGTGCCGGGCGTGAGGCTGCTCAGGGCCACCGTGCTGCTGGCCGAGCGCGAGAACGTGCCATCCTTGTTGTAGAAGAAGCCCGCGCCGATGCTAAATACGCGCTTCGTGCCCAGGTAAGAGCCCTGCATGTAGGGCAGCAGGTTGGCCTCGGGCTCCAGAAAATTATAGCTGAAATAGCCCTGGTACACGTGGTTGACGTCCTGCGGGTTGTATTGCGCCGTGTTGGTGCCTGTATTGATGCCCGTGGCCGCATTGGTACTGCCCAGGCCGAGCGGGTTGCCGGTTTGCACGGCGCCCACCACGTAGTTGGGGCTACCAGGCAGGTTGGTCAGAAACGGGTCGGACACCGACACGCGGTAATCGAATTTGCCCACCCGGCCCTTGGCGTACACGCCCATCCAGCGAATGAACTGGTCGAGCAAATCTATGGTCGGGAAGTTGGTTTGGGGCAAATCGACGCCCAAGATGCTGGTGGTACTGGCGTTGCTCAGCCGCGAGATGCCGTTGTAGTAGTGCAGGCCGGCGCCCAGGTTGAGGTACTTGTTCACCTTGTACTCCGTCACGGCCTCGTGGATGAAAAACTGCGGCTTTTTGCCGTCCACGGTGGGGCTCACGCCGCCGCTCACCGCGTTCTGGTTATTAATTCCCAGGTGCGTGTAGATGAGGAAACGCGGGTTGAGCTGGGCAATGATGACCATGCGCGAGCGCCGGATGCCGAAATCGACCTGGCTGGCCTTGGGCAGGTTGGGCGCCCGCAGGGTGCCGGTGTTGTTTTCGTTGTAGCGCGTAAAAACCTGCGTCCAGAGCATGAAGCGCAGGTATTTGGAGCCATCGGGCGACAAATTCACCTTCATGCCGGGGCCGTAGGCGGTCGATTTGGCGGGGGCGGCCGGCGCGGGCGTCGGCGCAGGCTCGGCCGGCGGCGGGGCCGTGCCGGTGGCGGGCGGTATCACCTGGCCGAACGTGGGGCCAGCG
Organism: Hymenobacter convexus; assembly: GCF_030580955.1. Lineage (GTDB taxonomy): Bacteria > Bacteroidota > Bacteroidia > Cytophagales > Hymenobacteraceae > Hymenobacter. Next base: position 139,036 of record NZ_JAUQON010000004.1, read on the forward strand.
AGCAGCAGGCTGCTGAAGGCAAGTGCGTAGCGCGTTTTTAGCATATCGGGTTGGGGGAAAAGACGTGGATAGTCTCATCCAACTCAATACGGGCGCGCTAGGTTTTGTTGAGTTTCGCGCCGACGTGCCAACAAACCCCACTTAACCCCAGAATCTCAACTCGCCATCAATTCCCGCCGGCCAGCACCGTCGCCAGCAGCGCATCCACGGCCAGCCCCAGCCGGCGCATATCGAGCCGGGCCAGGGTATCGGTGGTTTCATGGTAGCTCCGGTTGCGGTAAAAGGCGGTATCGGTAAGGAGCACGGCCGGGAAGCCGAATTTCCAGTAGTTGAGGTGGTCGGAAAAGTCGATGCCCGGCAGCCAGGCCGGCGCCTTGAAGCGCTTCACCGGCAGGCGTGCCACCTGCCAGTACTGCCGCGCAAAACGGCGCCCGAACCGCCCGTTGCCGAATTTCTGCGCCACCGTCACGTAGTTGCCCCGGCTGCCATAAATAAATTTCAGCGGGGCAATGGGATAATGCTGCGTACCCCGGCGGTCGTCGTAGTAGCCCAGCATTTCGAGGGCCACCATGCCGCGCACGGGCACACCGGCGGCCTTTAGCGCCGCCGCGTGTACGTAGCTGCCCATGTTGGTGGTCCGAAAAAAAGGTGGCTCCTCCAGCGTGTAGGCCACCAAGTCGATGCGGTAGGGCAACGCCGGCTGTTGACCCAGCAGGCGGGCCAGTTCCAGCAGGGCGGCCACGCCGGTGCCGTTGTCGTCGGCGCCGGGCTGCTCGCCGCACACGTCGTAGTGCGCCCCAATTATCAGGCGCGGCCCGTCGGCGGGGCCGAAGGAGGCCAGCACGTTGCGGTAGGTCTGGCCGCGCACTGCGTAGGACTGCTCGCCGATGTCATGCGCGCCGGTCGCCCGTAGCTGGCGGCTCAGGTAGGCGGCCACCGAATCGAGCACGGCCGGGTGCTGGTAGTTTCTCGGCTGCGGGGTGCCTGTGAGAACCTGCAGGTGCTGGCGCAGCCGGGCGGTATCGGCGGGTGGGTGTGCGATGGTGGCTTTCGCTTGGCTCCCCAGCAGACATAGCAGCAGCGCCATCATTATTTTCATGCAGTTTTTCTGGGTTGATAAATGAAAGTGTCATGCAGTAGAGACGCAAGAGTTGGAGTCTCTCCCCTACTCAAATGACCTTGCGTTCAGACCTCCTCCACGTAGTCCAGCTCCTTGCCATACGTCTCAGGCAAGGTGCTGGCGCTGAAAATGGCTAAGCTGAGCAGCACCGCGCCCAGCAGCGCGGCTGCGCCCACCATGCCCAGAGCCGGCACTTCCTTCAGGCCTTTGAATAACAACGAGACAAGCACCAGCGAGCCCCGGGCAAAATTGGGGGCCGTGGTAGCCACCGTAGCCCGGATGTTGGTGCCAAACGATTCGGCCGCCACCGTCACGAACAGTGTCCAGAAGCCGCCGGCCATGCCCACCAGAAAGCACGCGAAATAAAACGCCGCCACGCTGGCCCCGTTCAGCCCAAACAAAAACCACGCAACCGCCACCGCGCTGGCCACGAAAAAGTAGCGCAGCACTCGCAGCCGGCTGCGCAAAAGCTGTCCCAGCGCCCCGCTGGTAAAATCACCCAGCGTGCACCCCAGGTAGCACCAGGCAATGCTGGCGCCGCCCGTCACGGCCCCTTGCAGGTGGAAGGCCCGGCCAAATTCGGGGGCCAGCGTAATGAGAATACCGGCCATGAACCAGAACGGCACGCCTAGCAGCAGGCAGCGCAGGTATTTCGAGGCCCGGAAGCGGTTGGCGAACAAGCTCAGGAAATTGCCCCGCGCCACGCTGGCTTGCCGGGTGTGCTCAAACATGCCCGATTCGAACACGCCCGCCCGCAGGGCCAGCAACGCCAAGCCCAGCCCGCCGCCCATAAAATAGGCGTTGCGCCAGCCAAAATGCTCGCCCACCCAGTACGCCAGCAGCGCACCCGGCACCCCTACCGACGTGACTAGCATGGTACCATAGCCGCGCTTTTCTTTCGGCAGGGTTTCGGCCACCAGCGTGACACCCGCGCCCAGCTCGCCGGCCAGCCCGATGCCGGCAATCAGCCGCAACCAGGCGTACTGGTCCACCGTCTGCACGAAGCCGTTGGCGATGTTGGCCAGCGAATACAGCAGAATCGAGCCAAACAGCACCGAGAGCCGGCCGCGCTTGTCGCCCAGCATGCCCCAAAACAAGCCCCCGAGCAGCATGCCGCCCATCTGCATGTTCATCAGATAGAGGCCCCTGCTCGTCACCTCCGCCGGGTCGCTGATGCCAAGGTCGTGCAGGCTCTGCACGCGCACAATGCCAAAGAGCACCAGGTCGTAGAGGTCGACGAAATTGCCCAGCGACGCCACCAGCACAATGGCGCTGAAGACGCCTACAGCGGGACGGACGGTAGCAGGCGGAGTGAGTAGCGGTTGATTCACGGGCAACTGAGAAGGATTGAATCCGCAAAGTAGCGCGGACTTTTAGTCCGCGAGGCGCAACTGAAAACCACTTGGCTGCACATCGGCTTGAAAAGCGCGGGCTAAAAGCCCGCGCTACGGCTGCCTACCGTTTCTTTGCAGCCCTATGGCCGATTTCCACTCCCTCACCCCCGCCGACCTCACGCCCGCTCAGTGGCACCCGTTTCTGGTGGGCGCCGTGGCTCCGCGCCCCGTCGCCTTCGCCAGCACCGTCGATGCCGAAGGCCGCGTGAACCTGAGCCCCTACAGCTTCTTCAACGCCTTCAGCTCCAACCCGCCCATTCTCGTGTTTTCGCCCGCCAACCGCGTGCGCGACAACACCCAGAAACACACCCTGCAAAACGTGCGCGAAGTGCCCGAAGTCGTCATCAACATCTGCGACTTCGCGCTGGTCGAGCAGATGTCGCTGGCCAGCACCGAGTACGGCAAGGGCGTCAACGAATTCACCAAAGCCGGCCTCACAGAGCTGGCCTCCGAGCAGGTGCGCCCGCCCCGCGTGGCCGAGGCCCCGGCGGCTTTCGAGTGCGTGGTAGAACAGATTATCGAACTGGGCCAGAACAACGGCGCGGGCAACCTCATCATCTGCCGCGTGGTGCGCGCCCACTTCCGCGAGGATATCCTCCTGCCCAACGCCACCGGCATCGACCCCTTCAAGCTCGACGCCGTGGCCCGCCTCGGCGGCGATTGGTATTGCCGGGCCAGCAGCGCCAGCCTCTTCGAAGTACCCAAGCCTAACCGCCACATCGGCATCGGCTTAGACCAGCTACCCGAGCACCTGCGCAACTCCAACGTCCTCACCGGCAACGAGCTGGGCCGCCTCGCCAACATCGAGCGCGACGCCCTGCCCACATCGGCGCAAGTGGAGGAATTTAAATCCGAGCCAATGGTGGCTTATCTAATTAATAAATACCGCGACGACGCACCGGAGCTCCAGAAACAATTACTGCAACTGGGGCGACAGTTTCTAGCCGAAGGGCGGCTGGTGGAGGCGTGGAAGGTATTGCTATTGTATTAGCCTTTAATTGCTATGAGAGCAATTAATCTAAAAAGGCTTGTTTGATTCTTTGACGCTACTCATCGAATCTGTATCGGCTGCATGAAGCACTTCTGATAAGCCTTGTATAATTTTCTGTACTCCCGCCTGCATTTTGCGCTGTTTTACAGAATCTATGACAGGCTCTTTGTATGAGACGCCCATTACTGTATCCATATTGGAGATAAATGCAGTTTCATGGGATGGCTTAATTATTATGCAAGTCGAACCTAATAATGATTTATTGACAACAAATTGTGAGTTCAAAGGAATTTTAACCCCTTGTTCCATAGACAAATCAATAAATACCTTTTTAGGAACAAAATGAAATTTGGAGACTTCCCCAACTGCAATACCCTCTAATAAAACCTTGTCTCCCTCCTGTAAATTTCCACCATCCTCATAACTCACCGATATAATTGACTTGTTATTCTGGCATGCTGACAAAAAAGTCACGGCTGCAAAAACAAAAATCTTATTGGCGGCCATATCTATTTCATTAATCAGGCAATTCCAGCAGTATCAATTCCGCACCGCAATCAACAGCCCCAACTCTTTATACCGCAAATTAAATTTCTTCGCAATCATTGAATTCGTAAGCGAGCCGCGGTAGATGTAGACGCCGCTGCGGAAATGCTCATTCGTGAACAGCACTTCGTTGATGCCGCCGTGCTGGCTGATTTCCTGCAGGATGGGCGTGAAGATGTTGCTCAGCGCGTTGGTGGCGGTGCGGGGCACGCGCGAGGCGATGTTGGGTACGCAGTAGTGGATGACGTCGTATTTGCGGAAAACCGGGTTGCTGTGGCTGGTCATCTCGCTGGTTTCGAAGCAGCCGCCCTGGTCGATACTCACGTCGATAACGATGGAGCCGGGCGACATGCTGGCCACCATTTCCTCGGGCACCATGAAGGGAATGCGGCCGTCTTCCACCGCCAGCGCGCCGATGACGACATCGGCCCGGCGGATTTGCTGGCTGAGCGCGAACGTATCCAACGTACTGGTGTAGAGCTGCATGCCCAGGTTGTGCTTGAGGCGGCGCAGCTTGTAGAGGTGGTTGTCAAACACCTTCACCTCGGCGCCGAGGCCGGTGGCGGCGCGGGCGGCGTACTCGGCCACCGTGCCGGCCCCGAGGATGACCACCTGCGACGGCGGCACCCCTGTAATGCCGCCCAGGATAATGCCTTTGCCTTCGTTGGAGCGGGCCAGGTACTCGGCCGCAATCAGCATCACCGTTGAGCCGGCAATTTCGCTCATGGCGCGCACCACGGGGCGGGCGCCGCTGGGGTCTTTCATCAGCTCGAAGCCGATGGCGTTGATTTTTTTGCGGGCGAGCGCCGCAATGTATTCCGGCGTCATCGAGCCCATTTGCAGGGCCGAAATCAGCGTTTGGCCGGCGTGCAACATTTCAATTTCCTCCAGCGTAGGCGGGGCCACCTTCAGCAGAATATCAGCCTTGAATACCTCCTCGGTGGAGTAGGCAATCTGAGCGCCGGCTTCGGAATAGGCGTGGTCGGCGTATTTGCTGGGCTCGCCCGCGCCGGCTTCCATCACCACCTCGTGGCCCGCCGATACGAGGTGCTGCACGGCTTCGGGCGTGAGGCCCAAGCGGTTTTCCTGGAGCGAGGTTTCGCGCGGCAGCCCGATGAACAGCTTGCGCTTACGCGTTTCCACGGCCAGCATCGATTCCTGGGTGAAATAGGCACGGCTCGTGGCCAGGGACTCAAAACCGGAAGGTAGCTGCTCGGGCATTTTTGGTGAATGATAAATTATGAATTACTAATTATAAAATTATAAATTACTCACTTGTTGATAAGAGAACGTCATGTTGAGCGCAGCCGAAGCATCTCTACCGCGCAACTCTAATCCCGACGATTGGATTACTTGCGCGGTAGAGACGTTTCGGCTGCGCTCAACATGACGTTCTGTGGTTATAAGAAATCACTCGCTCTCTAATTAATAACTTCTGTTTCAATTTCCCGGCTCTGGTCGTCGAGCACTGCTAGCCGCACTTCAAGCCGGGGCGTGGGCAATAAAACGGCCACGCGGGCCGGCCATTCCACCAAGCAAAGATACCCCGAATCGAGGTACTCTGCGGCGCCCATTTGTTCAGCTTCTGCCACGGAATTGATGCGGTAGAAATCGAAATGGTACACGGGCTGCTGGCGGCCGTCGCGGTACTCGTTCACGAGGGCGAAGGTGGGGCTGCTCACGTCGTCCTGCACCCCGAGGGTGGCCGCCAGGGCCCGGATGAGCGTGGTTTTGCCCGCGCCCATCTCGCCTTCGAAGGCCACCACGGTACAGCCGGATTCGGCGATGGCAGCGTGGAGCGCCTGGGCGGCAATGGGCAATTCGGCCAGCGTGGGCACGGCAATGGTTTGGGGTAGCATGGCGCAAATTTACCGGCGTCAGCGCGGAAGCCACCTCTTCTGCTTGGATAATCGGCCCGAAAGCCACATCTTTACACTTTACAGCCCGGCTTAAAGTGGTCAGCTAAAAGGGGGTAGCACTTCTTTTTCTCCCTTTAACCAACCCCGGTTTCCTTCCTGATTCTACCCAATACCTGCGAATGCCCTCCCCTTTTCCAGCGTGGCTGCAACTTGTGTCTACTGCACCTAGCCGCTGGGTGGTTTGTGGAATAATGGTGTTAGCGGCTACAAAGTTGCTTTCGGCCCAAAGTTTGTCGGCAGTGAGCGGCACGGTGCTGGCGCCCGCGGGCCTCCCACTTGAGTTTGCAACCGTGACGCTGCACCGGGAGGCCGATTCGGTGGTGGTGAAAACGGAGTTTAGTGATGAAAAAGGGGCCTTTCGCCTCGAAGCAGCGGGCGGCCGGCGCTACCTGGTATCGGTGAGCCAGGTGGGTTTTGTGCGGCACTGGGGCGCGGTGTTCGAGCTTTCGGGTGCCGGGGTTGCGCTGCCGCCTATCACCTTGGCGGCCAGCCGGGCCACGGCCCTCCAAGAAGTGACCGTGACGGCCCGCAAGCCCCTGTTTGAGCATCTGCCCGACCGCACGGTAATGAACGTGGCCGACAGCCCCCTCTCGGCCGGGGCCACCACGCTGGAGGTGCTGGGCCGGGCCCCCGGCGTGACCCTCGACGCCAGCAACAATTTGGGCCTGCGCGGCCGCCAGGGCTTGCTGCTGCTGGTGGACGGCAAACGGGTACCCCTCACGGGCGAGGAACTGGCCGGCTACCTGCGTGCCCTGCCCGCCGGGCAGCTGCAGAGCATTGAGCTCATTACCAACCCTTCGGCGCAGTTTGATGCGCAGGGCAGCGCGGGCGTCATCGCCCTCAACCTCAAGAAAGACCAGCGCCTGGGCACCAACGGCAGCGCCAACCTCAGCTACGGCCGGGGCGAATACGGCAAGCTCACCTCCGGCCTTTCCCTGAACCACCGCCGCAAAAACGCCAATTTCTACGGCACCTATACCTACGCCAACCGGCGCGATTTTGCCCGTCAGGAGTTCGACCGGCAGTTTGCGGCCGATGGCGTACTGCCGGCCCTGACCGGCACCATCTCAGGCAAGCGGGTGCTGGATTTGGCATCGCACAGCGCCAGGCTCGGCACCGACATTAACCTGACAAAATCGTCGGTACTGGGTTTGTCGCTAACCAGTCTGCTCAGCCAGACCAATACCGTTAACACCAGCCAAACCCAGTTCTTTGATGCCGGAGGGGGCCTGAATAGCCGCAACAGCTCCAGCACGGTGCAGGACATCTGGAGGCCCAGCGGCAGCGCCAACGTCAATTTTCGCCACATGTTTGCCGATTCGGCCACGGCGGCGGCCCTGACGGCCGATGCGGACTTTGCCCGCTACAACACCACCCGCGAACTGGCTCTGAACACTTTTTACCAATATCCGGCGGTGGGCTCGCCCCTGCTGTCGGGCGACCAGCTCAGCGAGTTGAGGATTGGGGCCGTGAAAGTTGATTTCAGTCAGCCCCTGCCCCGCCGCGCCCGCTTTGAAGCGGGCGCGAAAGCCACGTCGGTGATGTCGCTCAACAACGTGGCCTTTCTGAATAACGGGACCTATAATCCTTCGATTTCCAGCAATTTCAATTACTTCGAGAAGGTTTCGGCCGCGTATGCCAACCTGCGCGGCACGGCCTCGAAAACCACTTTCCAGGTAGGGCTGCGGGCCGAGGAGGCCAATATTCGCACCGAGCAGGGCGGTGAGCTGTTGCGTGAGCGGAATTACCTGCAGCTGTTTCCGTCGGGGCTGGTGCAGCGCACGTTCAATGCGCAGCACAGCCTGGCGCTGGCAATCAGTCGCCGCATTGACCGGCCCAACTACGGGCAGATGAACCCGTTGCGGTCGTATTTCGATGCCACTTCCTACCGTTCCGGCAACCCCGACCTGGTGGCCCAGACGAGCTACAACGTTGAGGTGACGCACACTTTCCGGCAGAAATTTAGCACGGCCCTAAGCTACGCCCAAACCGATAGGCCCATCGTGACGGTAGTGCAGCCCGCCCCCGACGGCGGACGCTTGGTGGTTAACCGCGACGTGAACCTGACCACCCAGGACTACTATGCCCTGACCCTCACGGCCCCGCTGGAGCCGGCCAAATGGTGGACGCTGTACACCAACGGGGTGTTTTACTACTCCCGGTTTCGGGGCAATCTGGCCGGTACGGCGCTCGACCGCAGTCAGCCGGCCTGCCTCCTCACGGCTAGCAACACGTTCAGTTTGCCCCACGGCTGGTCGGGCGAGCTGAACGGGACTTTTCAGTCGGGCGAAATCTGGGGGTTTGAGCGCGGGCAGCCGCGGGGCCAGCTGCTGGTGGGCCTGCAGCGGAGTTTCTGGGCCAAGCAAGGCACCCTGCGCCTGAGCGTGGCCGACGCGCTCTACACCGCCACCATCCGCTCCAGCTCCACCTACGACAGTTTCACGGAAAGCTTCCGGCTGCGTCAGGATACGCGGGTGGCCACGGCGGCTTTCACCTACCGCTTCGGCAACAGCAAGGTAGCCGCCGCCCGCAAACGGGCAGCCGGGGCCGAAGATGAGCTGCGCCGCGCCAACGGACAGTGACGTTTGCGGCGCAATGAGGAATGAGGAAAAGAACGTCATGCTGAGCGCAGCCGAAGCATCTCTACCGCTTCGTCAGGCTCCCCTCTCTTTTGGATAGGGGCCGGGGGTGAAGTTCCGACGGCCGAATGAGGCACGCGGGATGTCTCGGCTGCGCTCGACATGACCTCCGGTGGACTCGGCAGCTCCTTCTTCATTCCCCATTAAGCGCAGCGTAGGCTACCTTCGCGGGCCGTTGTGGCCTTACGTTTCCCGTTTTTCCTCATGCAAGTATCCAAGATGGCAGCCGGACTTATCGGCTCCGAAATCATTCGAATCGGCAACCAGGTAAGCGAGCAGGTGCGCCAGGGCGCCAATATCTGCAACCTGACCATTGGCGATTTCGACTCCAAAATCTTCCCGATTCCGGCCGGCCTCACCGCTGGCATTATCGAAGCCTACCAGGAAGGGCAAACCAACTACCCGCCCGCTGCGGGCATGGGCGAGCTGCGCAATAGCGTGTCGGCCTTCCTGAAAGACCGCCAGGGCCTGGATTACAACCCCAACGATATTCTGATTGCCGGCGGCTCGCGCCCGCTCATCTACGCCACCTACCGGGCCCTGCTCGACGAAGGCGACCGCGCCATTTTCCCGCTGCCCAGTTGGAACAACAACCACTACTGCCACCTGGTGGGCGCCACGCCGGTGGCCGTGCCCACGCGGGCCGACAATAACTTCATGCCCACCGCCGCCGACCTGGCCCCGCACGTAGCGGGCGCCCACCTGCTGGCTTTGTGCTCGCCGCTGAACCCGACAGGAACGGTATTCACCAAGGAAGGACTAGAGGAAATCTGCGACTTGGTGATTGCCGAAAACAAGCGCCGCGGCCCCGACGAAAAGCCGCTCTACGTGCTGTACGACCAGATTTACTGGCTGCTGACCTTCGGCGAGGCCCGGCACTACGACCCTGTGAGCCTGCGCCCCGAGCTGCGCGACTACGTAATTTACATCGACGGCACGTCGAAGTGCTTTGCCGCCACCGGCGTGCGCGTAGGCTACGGCTTCGGCCCGACGGGCATCATCGACAAGATGAAGGCCATTCTGGGCCACGTGGGGGCCTGGGCCCCCAAGGCGGAGCAGGTGGCCACCGGCAAATTCTTGCCCCAAACCGCCGCCGTTGATGAGTTTCTGACCAGCATCAAGGGCCGCCTGCAAAGCTCGCTCACCGCTCTTTTTGATGGGCTGAAAGGCTTAAAAGCAGAAAGCTACCCCGTCGATGCGGTTGCCCCGGCCGGCGCCATCTACCTCACCGCCAAAATCGACGTGCTGGGCCGCACCGCCCCCGATGGCACCGTCCTCAGCACCACCGCCGAACTCACCTCTTACCTGATTTCGGAGGCCCAGCTGGCGCTGGTGCCCTTCTCCGCCTTCGGCTCGCCGGCCACGGAGCCGTGGTTCCGCGCCTCGGTGGGCGCCGAAACGGTGGAGTCCATTCTGGCTTCCCTACCGCGCTTGAAAGCCGCGCTGGATAAGCTAAAGTAAGCTTGCGTCACCATTGAAAACGGCTGCCTGGCCGGTACTGCTTGCCAGCAGCGCCGGCCGGGCAGCCGTTCGCATTTGTGGAAACACTCCGCGCAATCCAGCTTTGTGAAGGGAATAAACCGGGGATTGGCAGAAAAGAATGCCCAGCGCAGCAGGCCGGCGGTAATTTCGCCCTTCCAAACAACTGCGCTCAGAATTATGCACCTACGTTTCTCTCTGCTGGGCTTGTGCCTGCTACTGCTCCTGGCGAGCGGGCCGGCCCGGGCCCAAAGCCGCGTCACGCTCAGCGGGACTGTGAAGGACGCTTCGTCGGGCGAAAACCTGAGCGGCGCCACCATTCGCATAGTGGAGCTTTCCGGCGTGGGCACCGGGGCCAATGCCTACGGTTTTTTTACGCTTACGGTGCCGGCGGGAGCCTACACGGTGGAAGTCAGCTTCGTGGGCTTTGCCACCCAGCAGCGCAGCGTGACGGCCTCGGCCAGCCAGCGGCTCGATTTCAAGCTGGCGCCCGGCGGCAGCGAACTGACCGAAGTGGTAGTGACGGCCCGCAGCACCGACGCCGGCATCAGCAAAGCCCAGATGGGCGTCGAAACCATTGACCTGAAGCAGATTGCCAAGGTGCCGGTGCTGTTTGGCGAGAAGGACGTTATTAAAACGTTGACATTGCTGCCGGGCATCAAGAGCGCCGGCGAGGGCAGCAGCGGCTTCACGGTGCGCGGCGGCGCGGTAGACCAGAACCTGATTCTGCTGGACGAAGCGCCGGTGTACAACGCCTCGCACCTACTGGGCTTTTTCTCCACGTTTAACTCCGACGCCATCAAGGACCTGACCGTGTACAAGGGCGGGATGCCGGCGCAGTACGGCGGGCGGCTGTCGTCGGTGGTCGATATCAAGATGAAGGACGGCAACAACCAGCAGCTGCACGGCAGCGGCGGCATCGGGCTCATTGCCTCGCGCCTGGCGCTGGAAGGGCCCATCACGAAGGACAAGGGCTCGTTCCTCGTCACGGCCCGGCGCACCTACGCCGACATCTTTCTCAAGCTCTCCTCCAACCCCACCACGCGCAGCTCCAGCCTCTATTTCTACGACCTCAACGCCAAGGCCAACTACGTGCTGAACGAGCGCAACCGCGTGTTTTTCTCGGGCTACCTGGGGCGCGATGCGCTGGGTTTCAGCAACACCTTCGGGCAGAGCTACGGCAACCAGACCGGCACGTTGCGCTGGAACCACCTTTTCTCCGACCGCATTTTCTCGAACACTTCGCTGATTTTCAGCAAGTACGATTACCAGATTAAGATTTCCTCGAACGACCGAAATTTCACCATCGATTCGAAAATTCAGGATTGGAATCTGAAGCAGGATTTCGAGTTTTACCCCAGCTCGACGCAGACGCTGCGCTTTGGCGGGCAGGCCATCTACCACACCATCACGCCGGGCCACGTCACGGCCGATGCCTCGTCGGGCATCAACGCCACGGCCGATAAGACGAATTATTCGCTGGAAACGGCCGCTTACGTGTCGCACGATTGGCAGGCGGCCCCGCGGTTGAATTTTACCACCGGCCTGCGGCTGTCGGCTTTTAGCCTGCTGGGGCCGGGCACCTATTCAAGCTACGACGCGGCCGGCAACGTGCTGGCCGCCACCGACTACGCCCGCAATAAATTTCTGAAAACCTACGTGAAGCTGGAGCCGCGCTTCGCCGCCAGCCTGCAGCTGAACGAGGCCAGCTCGGTGAAGGCCAGCTACGCCCGCAACGTGCAGAACCTGCACCTGCTCAGCAACGCCAACGCCTCCTCGCCCACCGACCTCTACATCCCCACCAGCTTCAACGTGAAGCCCGAGGTGGCCGACCAAGTGTCGGCCGGCTACTACCGCACGCTGGGCCCGAAAAAGTCGTATTCGCTGACCGTGGAAACCTACTACAAGGCCCTGCAAAACCAGCTCGACTACCGCGACGGCACCCAGCTACAGGGCAATTTCGACGTGGAAGCCAGCCTGCTCTACGGCACCGGCCGGGCCTACGGCATCGAGTTTCTGATGCGCAAGGACGTGGGCCGCCTCACCGGCTGGCTGGGCTACACGCTGAGCCGCTCGGAGCGCAAATTCACTGAAATCAACCAGGGCGCCTACTTCCCCTCGCGCCAAGACCGCACCCACGACCTCTCGGTAGTGGCCATCTACCAGCTTAATCCGAAGTGGAGCTTTTCGGGCACCTTCGTGACGAGCACTGGCAACGCCGTCACCTTCCCCGTGGGCAAATACCAGATTGGCGGCCAGATAGTGAGCTACTTCGGCCTGCGCAATGCCGACCGCATGCCCTTCTACCAGCGTCTCGACCTGGGCGCCACCTACGAGAAGCCACATCAGGAAGGCCACCGCTTCCACAGCAGCTGGACCTTCTCGGTATACAACGCCCTGGGCCGCGAAAACGCCTACAGCATCCGCTTCGAGGCCGACCCCAACGACCCCAGCCGCACCCGCGCCGTGCAAACGGCCCTGTTCAAATTCATCCCCTCGGCCACCTACAATTTCAACTTCTAAGCCATGCCGCGCCTCAATACACAGTTGCTTTTGGCCGCTGCCGCCGTCCTGCTCGCTGGCACCGGCTGCGAGAAAACCATTGACCTGAAGCTGAACACGTCCGATTCGCAACTCGTAATCGAGGGCAACCTGGCCGACGACGGCCAGCCCTGCCAGGTCAGCCTTAACCGCTCCCTTAATTACGCCGAAACCAACAATTTCCCGGCCGTGAGCGGCGCCACCGTCACCCTCACCGACGACACCGGCGCCCGCGAAACCCTGCGCGAAGCCAGCCCCGGCCAGTACCGCGGCACCACCATCCGCGGGGTAGCGGGCCACGCCTACACCCTGCGCGTGGAAACCGGCGGCACGGCCTATGTGGCTGTTTCGACGCTGCCTGTAGTGGTGCCATTTGACGCGCTGCGCACCGCACCGGGCATATTCGACACCAAATCCATTCAGGCTGTGGTCGAATACACCGACCCTATTGGCGAAGGCAACAGCTACCTGTTCCGGCAGTACCGCAACGGCCGGCTCAACAAAACCTTCTTCATTCAAAACGACAAGTTCACCGACGGCAAGCGCGTGAGCCAGTCGCTGCGCAACATGGGCGGCGGCGGCACCGCCGACGACCTCGATAAGCTGGCCTCCGGCGACAGCCTGCGCGTGGAAATGCAGAACATTGACCCCAACGTGTACGAGTACTTCCGCACCCTGAACCAGATTCTGCAGAACAACCCCGCCTTCAGCACCACACCGGCCAACCCGAAATCAAACTTCTCGGGCGGCGCGCTGGGGTATTTCAGCGCGCACTCCAGCCGGGTGCGGCGATTGCGCATCCCCTGAGCGCAAAGTTTCGCAAAGTGAAAAGAGGTTTCGCAAGGCCGACAGAACGTCAAACCTTGCGAAACCTCTTTTCACTTTGCGAAACTTTGCGCGCTAGCCTTTTGCCGTCAGCGTCACATAAGGGATAATGCACTCTTCCAGCGAGATACCGCCGTGCTGGAACGTATCCTTGTAGTAGTTCACGTAGTAGTTGTAGTTGTTCGGGTAAGCGAAGAAGTAGTCGCCAATGGTGAAGACATACGCCGTGCTCACGTTCTCGCGCGGCAGGAAAATGCTTTCCGGCTTGCGCACCACGTACACGTCGCGCGAGTCGTCGAAGCCCAGGTTTTTGCCGTGCTTGTAGCGCAGGTTGGTATTGGTGTTGCGGTCGCCCACAATCTTGTAGGGGCGCTTGCAGCGGATGGTGCCGTGGTCGGTGGTGATGATGAGCTTGCCTTTTTTCTCGGCAATCTGCTGCATCATCTCATACAGCGGCGAATGTAGGAACCAGGAGCGGGTGATGCTGCGGTAGGCCGATTCGTCGGCGGCCAGCTCGCGAATCATGGCCATGTCGGTGCGGGCGTGCGAGAGCATGTCCACGAAGTTGTACACGATGACGTTGCACTTGTAGTTGTTGTGCAAGTTGCTCATCTTGCCCAGCAAGTCCTTGCCGGCCTGCAGGTTGGTCACCTTGTGGTAGCTATGCTTCACCTTCTGGTTGTTCTTCTGGAAATTTATTTCCATAAACTCGGCCTCGTGCAAGTTTTTGCCCTCGTCGTCGTCGTCGGTCACCCACAGGTTGGGGTATTTCTTCTGAATTTCCGAGGGCATCATGCCCGAGAAAATCGCGTTGCGCGCATACGCCGTGGTAGTCGGCAAAATGGCGTAATACATCTCCTCGCTATCCACCGTAAACATCTCGGTGATGATGGGCTCTAGCACCTTCCACTGGTCGTAGCGCAGGTTGTCAATCAGCACGAAGTACACGGGCGTATCGCCGGTGGCCTTCAGCGTGGGGAACACCCGCTCCTTGAAGAGTTGGTGCGACATAAGCGGGGCGTCTTTGTCGTCGCCGTTCACCCAGTCCTCGTAGTTCTCGGTGATGAAGCGGCCGAAATAGGTGTTGGCCTCGTCCTTCTGCATGTTGAAAACCTCGGCCATGCTCTTACCCTCGGTTTCGTTGATTTCCAACTCCCAGTACACCAGCTTCTTGTATACTTCGGCCCACTCGCTGGGCGAAAGCCGGTCGGAAAGCTGCATGCCCAGCTGGCGGAAATCGCGCTGGTAGCCCGAGTTGGTGGCTTCGCTGATAAGGCGCTTGTTGTCGAGCACCTTTTTCACCGACAGCAGAATCTGGCTCGGATTGACGGGCTTAATCAGGTAATCGGCTATTTTGGCACCAATGGCCGACTCCATGATGTGCTCTTCCTCGCTCTTGGTAATCATCACCACGGGCACGGTGGGGCGAATGGCTTTGATTTCGGTAAGGGTTTGCAGGCCGGTGAGGCCGGGCATGTTCTCGTCGAGAAACACGAGGTCGTAACTCTTTTCCTGGATTTCCTCGATGGCATCGGCACCGCTGTTGACGGGCGTCACGTCGTAGCCTTTCTCCTTGAGAAACAGCAGGTGCGGCTTGAGCAAGTCGATTTCGTCGTCGGCCCAGAGAATGGTGGTTTGTTGCATAATGGGGACTTGGGGTCTTGGGGACTTAGGGTCTTGGTTTACGTTAGTAACGTAAGTCGTCCCGAATGGATATAGTAAAACGCAATTGCGTTCGGCTACGGAATGCTGAGCTTGCTCAAACGGTGCGCCGTAGTTTCGCGTTCAGTCAGGGACGGGCGGCGGGTGCAAATGTTGCCTGTCTCGTGGCAGTCTGCCCGCATTTCTGTTTTCTGCCTGCTGCTCCCTCCCCTTTTGGCCGCCTCTGTGAATAAGAAAAAAATCTTCAACGACCCTGTTTATGGCTTCGTCACCATCCCGACGGAGTTTCTGTTCGACCTGATTGAGCACCGCTACTTCCAGCGGCTGCGACGCATTCAGCAGCTCGGGCTCACGGGGTTTGTGTACCCGGGGGCGCTGCACACGCGCTTCCACCACGCGCTGGGGGCCATGCACCTGATGTCGCTGGCCCTGCGCACGCTCAAGGACAAGGGCGTGAAGATTTCGGCCGCTGAGGGCGAGGCGGCGATGGCCGCCATCCTCTTGCACGACGTGGGCCACGGCCCCCTCTCCCACGCCCTGGAAACGGCTATTTTCCAGGATGTGCCACACGAGCAGCTCTCGCTGTTCCTCATGCAGCGGCTCAACGCCGAGTTTCACGGCAAGCTGAGTCTGGCTATTTCGATGTTTGACGGCAGCTACGGCCGGCCGTTTTTCCACCAGTTGGTGAGCAGCCAGCTCGACATGGACCGGCTCGACTACCTCAACCGCGACTCCTTCTATACCGGCGTGGAGGAGGGCCGGCCCGGCGCCGACCGCCTCATCAAAATGCTGCGCGTGCACGACGAGCGGCTGGTACTGGAAGAAAAAGCCGTCTATTCGGTCGAGAATTTTCTCGTCAGCCGCCGGCTGATGTACTGGCAGGTGTACCTACACAAAACCGTGACCTCGGCCGAGCAAATGGTCATCCGCGTCGTGCAGCGGGCCCGCGACCTGGCCCGGCGCGGCGTCGAAGTGCCCGCCAACAGCTGCCTGGGCTATTTCCTGGGCCGCGCCGTGAGCCTGGACGAGTTCGAGAAGGACGACAAAATCCTCAATCACTTCGTGGAGCTCGATGATTACGACATCTGGTCGGCCATCAAAGCTTGGGCTGGCCACCCCGACGTAGTGCTCAGCTACCTGGCCAAAAGCATTCTGCACCGCAACCTGCTCAAAATCGTGCTGGCGCCCGAGCCGTTCGACGAAGAATTTCGTCTCGGCATCCGCGAGCTTATCGAAGAGAAATTTGGCCTGCCGCCCGAAGAAGCCGAACTGCTGATGATTCCTGGCCGCCTGAGCAACAGTGCCTACAACGCCGAAAGCCAGGAACCCATCGAAATCCTGACCAAAAAAGGCGACGTGGTGAACGTGATGGAAGCCTCTGATTTGCCCAATATCCGCGCCCTCAGCCAGCGAGTGGAGAAGTTCTACATCTGCTACCCGAAGGAAATTGTATAGGTTTTGGTGGTTCGATGAAATAGGCCAATAAAAAGACCGTCATGCTGAGCGCAGTCGAAGCATCTCTACCGCAATACTAAATCCTGTCGGCTGAATTAGTTGAAAGGTAGAGATGCTTCGACTTCGCTCAGAATTAGTTGAAAGATAGAGATGCTTCGACTGCGCTCAGCATGACGTTTGGTCAAAACCCTTCTCCAAACCAAAAACAGAAACCGCCCCCTAATTTTGCCTTCCTATGGAATTTACCGTTCAGCAAATTGCCGAGGTGCTTGGCGGCACCGTGGAAGGCGACGCCACCCAGCGCATTTCCAGCCTGGCCAAGATTGAAGAAGCCCAGGCCGGCTCCCTCACCTTCCTTTCCAACGCCAAATACGAGCCGTTTCTCTATGAAACCGGCGCGTCTGCCGTCATCGTGAGCCAGACGCTGGAACCCAAACAGGCCGTTCAGCCCGCCCTCATTCGCGTCGAAAACCCTTACACGGCTTTCAGCCAACTGCTCGAATTTTATGCCCAGGCCACCCGCACCGGCAAGCGCGGCGTGGAAGAGCCGGCGTTCATCGGCAAGTCGTCCGAAATTGGCGCGGGGCACTACCGCGGCGCGTTTTCCTACATCGGCGAGCAGTGCAAGCTGGGCGATAACGTACTGGTGTTCCCCCACGCTTACATCGGCGACCGGGTGACCATCGGTGAAGGCAGCATCATCCACGCCGGCGCCAAGGTTTATCCGGATACGGTGATTGGCAAGTTTTGCGTCATCAAGGCCGGCGCCGTAGTGGGCTCCGATGGTTTCGGTTTCGCGCCGCAGCCCGATGGTTCTTATAAGGCCATTCCGCAAATCGGCAATGTGGTGCTGGAAGACTACGTGAGCATCGGCGCCAACGCCACCATCGACTGCGCCACGCTGGGCTCGACCATCGTCCGCACGGGCAGCAAAATCGACAACCTCGTGCAGCTGGCTCACAACGTGGAAATCGGCCGCCACACCGTCATTGCTTCGCAAACCGGCATCGCGGGCTCGGCCAAAATCGGCGACCATTGCGTGCTGGCGGGACAGGTGGGCATGGCCGGCCACGTCACGCTGGCCAACAAAACCACCGTCACGGCGCAATCGGGCGTGGGCAAGAACGTGAAGCAGGAAGGCACCATCCTGCAAGGCTCCACCGCCTTCGATTTCAAGCAGAACCAGCGCGCCCAAATCGTGTTCCGCCGCTTGCCCGAGCTCGAACAGCGCGTGGCGCAGCTGGAGAAGGCAAAAAACGCGACGGAAAAGCCCTAGCTTTGCACCCGGTTGAGCTGTTAGCCACTAGCTTTTAGCTGTTAGCATCTCGACGGGACTTTGTGAAGCTAACAGCTAAAAGCTAGTGGCTAACAGCTAATTAAATGAACGACAAGCAACACACCATTCAGGCGCCCGTGACGGTGCGCGGCATCGGACTGCACACCGGCGTGGAAGCCACCATGACGTTTTGCCCCGCCCCGGTGGGCCACGGCTACAAGTTTCAGCGGGTCGACATGCCCGGCCAGCCCATCGTCGATGCCGACGTGGACAATGTGGTCGATTTGAGCCGCGGCACCACCATCGAGCAAAACGGCGCCCGCGTCAACACCGTGGAGCACACCCTGGCCGCCCTTGTAGGCTTACAGCTTGATAATGTGCTCATTCAGCTCTCCGGCCCCGAGCCGCCCATCATGGACGGGTCGTCGGCGGAGTTCATCAAGGCCATCGAAACCGTGGGCCTGCAGGAGCAAAATGCGCTGCGCAACTACTACGAAATCCCGGAGAGCATCCGCTACGTCGACAACGCCCGCGGCGTCGAAATCGCGGCCCTGCCCCTGTCCGACTACCGCCTCACGGTGATGGTGGACTACAACTCGCCGGTGCTGGGCTCGCAGCACGCCACGCTGACGGACATCGGCCTGTTTGGCGAAGAAATTGCTTCCTCGCGCACCTTCTGCTTTTTGCACGAGCTGGAAATGCTCTACAAAAACAACCTCATTAGAGGCGGCGATTTGAGTAATGCCATCGTGGTGGTCGACCGCGTGGTGAGCGACGACGAGCTGACGGACCTGGCCAAAATGCTGGGCAAGCCCCGCGTGTCGGTGAAGAAAGAAGGCATTTTGAACAACGTGGACCTGCGCCACAAAAACGAGCCCGCCCGCCATAAGCTGCTCGACCTCGTGGGCGACCTCGCCCTGGTGGGCCGCCCGCTGAAGGGCCAGATTCTGGCTGCCCGCCCCGGCCACGCCGCCAACGTGGCCTTCGCCAAGAAAATCAAGAAGAAGATGCTGGAGGCCCGGAGCAACCCGGTGCCCGTGTACGATGCTAGCCGCGAGCCGGTGATGGACATCAACCGCATCATGCAGGTGCTGCCCCACCGCTACCCGTTTATGATGATTGACAAAGTCATTCACCTTGACGACCAGGTGGTGACGGCCGTGAAAAACGTGTCCATCAACGAGCCCTTTTTCCAAGGTCATTTTCCCGGCAACCCGGTGATGCCCGGCGTGCTGCAGATTGAGGGCCTGGCCCAGACCGGCGGTATTCTGGTGATGAACACCGTGCCCGACCCCGAAAACTACTGGCAGTATTTCCTAGGCATCGAAAATGCCCGCTTTCGCAAGAAGGTGCTGCCCGGCGATACCATTGTGTATCATTGCCAGCTGCTAGCGCCCATTAAGCGGGGCATTGCCAAAATGCGCGGCCAGGCCTTTGTGAACGGCAAGGTGGTGTGCGAAGCCGAAATGAGTGCCGCCATTGTCCGCAAGGACGCTTAGTTGCAGTGAACAGTTATCAGTGAACAGTGAGCAGTTCTATTTGGCGCTTCACCTTCACTCAATAACTATAAACTGCTAACTACTAACTGTTAACTGTATTTATGCTTTCCCCCCTCGCCTATATTCACCCCGATGCCCGCCTGGCGGAGGGCGTCACCGTTGACCCGTTTACGACCATCGCGGCGGATGTGGAAATCGGGGAAGGCACTTGGATTGGGCCCAACGTTACCATCATGAACGGGGCGCGCATCGGGGCGCACTGCCAGATATTTCCGGGCGCCGTGGTGGCGGGTATTCCGCAGGATTTGAAATTTGCCGGCGAGAAAACCACGGCCCATATAGGCGACTATACCGTGGTGCGGGAGTACGTGACCGTGAACCGCGGCACCGTGGACCGCGGCGAAACCCGCGTGGGCGCCCATTGCCTGCTCCAGGCCTACGTGCACGTGGCCCACGACTGCACCATCGGCGACCACTGCGTGATTTCGGGCGCTACCCAGATTGCCGGGCACGTCACCATCGGCGACTGGGCCATTGTGGGCGGTGGCACCCTGGTGCAGCAGTTCGTGAGCATTGGGGCGCACGCCTTCGTGGGCGGCGGCTCGCTGGTGCGCAAAGACGTGCCGCCCTACGTGAAGGCCGCCCGCGAACCCCTTACCTACGCCGGCATCAACTCGGTGGGCCTGCGCCGCCGCGGCTACGACGACGAGCAGGTGAACACCATTCAGCACCTCTACCGCGTGCTGTACCTCGGCGGGCTGAACACCCAGGAAGCCCTGGTCCGCATTGTTACGGAAGTTCCGGTTTCGGCCGAGCGTGACTTTGCTGTCGATTTCATCCGGGCGGCGTCGCGCGGCATCATCAAAGGCCCCAGCAAGCGCAAGCGCGACGAGGAGGAAGGCGAATAACTTCAATGGGCAATGGTCAATGAGCAATCAGGTTTTGACTGCTCATTGACCATTGCTCATTGTTCATTGCTCATTGCCCATTGTTAATTGAAGCCAACGGCCTGGGAAAGCGCTTTCAGCGCGACTGGATTTTTCGGGAGCTCACGCGGGTGTTCCGGCCGGGCAGCGCCACGGCTGTGCTCGGGCCCAACGGCGCCGGCAAAAGCACGCTGCTTAATACTATTTCGGGCCAGCTGCTACCCACCGAGGGCACGCTAAGCTATGCGCTGGCCGGCCGGCCGGTGGCCGTGGAAGACGTGCCCCAACACCTGGCCTACGCCGCGCCTTACCTAGAGCTGCTGGAGGAACTGACGCTGCTGGAGCTGCTGCAATTTCACACCCGGTTCAAGCCGCTGCAAGCCGGCGTATCGCTCGACAAGCTCATTGCGATAATGTACCTCGAAAAGGGCCGCCACCAGCTGGTGCGCGAGTTTTCGTCGGGTATGAAGCAGCGCCTGAAGCTAGGCCTGGCTCTGTACGCCGAGGCCCCCCTGCTCCTGCTCGACGAGCCCACCACCAACCTCGACGCCACCGGCGTAGCCTGGTACCAGGAGCACGTGCAGGCCACCCGCGCGGGCCGCACGCTGCTACTCAGTTCCAACGTGCCGGCTGAATACGGCTTTTGCGACGAGCAATTGCTAGTGACGGATTTTCAGAAGCGGTAGAGTCAAAAAGAGTACTCCAAAGCTGTGCTTCGGGGTACTCGTTCGGTCGGCGCAGCTAACCGCTTAGCTTAGCTTGGCTGCGCCAGCCGCGCGGCCAGGTCCTCAACATCGGCCCGACGGGCCAGCACGGCCAGCCACTCGGCCGGAATAGCGGCTTCGCCATACGCCAACCCGGCCAAACCGCCGGCTACGGCGCCGGTAGTATCGGTATCGTCGCCCAGGTTCACGGCGGCTAGCACTGTAGCGGCGTAGGTATCGTGCCGGAGCAGGCACCACAGGGCCGCCTCCAGGGTGTCGACAACGTAGCCGGAGGAGGAGATGGCGCTTTCTGGTCGGTCAGGGAGAGTTCCGTGAAGCACTGCGCCGTATTTGGGCCACTCATAGAAAATCGGTCCTTTTGCGAAAGTTTGAAGCCAGTTATACCCTTCGGCTCTGGCTTGGTGATAGGCTTCAGCCGGAGCCAAACCGACCAGCAGCCCCCGTGCCACCAGCAGGTATAAAAAGCAGCCCAGCGTGGAGCGCGGGTGCCCATGCGTGACACTGGCAACGGCTTCCGTAAGCGCCCAGGCAGCACTCAAATCCAGGTTTTCAGCTCGCCAGATTTCATGAAAAGCCAAGGGGAGAATGCGCATGAGTGCCCCGTTGCCGTTGTCGGACTCGGAATTTGGGCCGGCTTTAATAGGCTCAATTCCGCGTTGCAGGCGGCCGATGGCGGTGCGGGTGGCATTGCCAACATCGAAGGTTTCACCAGTGGCGGTCCAGTAGGATTGGTACAACCAATTGATGCTGCGCTGGGCGAAATCAACCAGGTCAGGCATCCCGTTCCGTCCGCCGGGTTGGGCCAACGTTTCGGCCAGGCAGAAGGTGAGCGAGGAGTCATCGGACCAAGTGCCGGCGGGCTGGCGGTGCGTGCCATAAGCGCGCATCCCGGTCACGGGGTCTTGGCGGCGAGCGACACGGGACAAAAACTCTACGGGGACGCCGAGGGCGTCGCCCACGGCCAGGCCCAGCAGGGCGGCGCGGGCAGCGGTAGGAAGGGAGTCGTGCATTGATGCAAATTAGTAGATTTACTCCGGGCCTCGCCTGATTACGGCAGACTTAAACCAACACGCATTTTATATCCCCTTTCGTTTTTCATGAAATCACTATTTACTTTCCTGATTATGCTATTTTGCCTGGGCAGCGCTCGGGCACAAACCATCAGCTACACCGTTCCCAAAGCGTACAAAACCAGTATCAGTAAAGACGATTACAAGCAAATCGTCGATTTATCGGTTGCTGCCATTGCCAAGGAATATCCTGTGAAGCAGGTAAAAGATGGAGCGGTAGAACTTCAAGGCAGGAGCCAAGGCACGTTAAACCTCGATAATCTAATCGCCAAGTGTCTCGCCGCTCCCGATAAAAGCCAGTGGAACAACGTAATACAGGACCATTTCACCAACTTGTTTGCCTCTGTTCATAAGCAGGCCCATCTGAACGTTCAGAATTTCGATACCGCCGCGAAGTATTTTAGCTTGCGTATTTATTCTCAGCAAACCGTGGCGCAACGCGGAGGCATCGACAATTTCGTTGCCAAAACCGACCTGGAAGGAACTTACACCATGCTGATGCTGGACTTGCCAGGCGCTTTCACGCCCATTTCCAAAGCCCTTTTCAACTCATGGAATAAATCGGCCGCCGAGGTTTTTCAAATTGCCCAGCGAAACGTTAACAAGCAGCCAATTCAAAAAATCACCAAGTCGTTCGACGTCACCGGCGGCAGCATCGAAATGAGCTTTCTCGGCAACGAAGACTACGCCGGCAGCTATGCCCTCGACCTGGCGAATAATTCGCCGGAACTAGTGGGCAAATGGGGAGCCGTGGTGGCAATTCCCAACAAAGGCCTGGTTAATATTTGCCGCATTAGCCCGGAAAAACCGGTCGATTTTGTGCAGTTTATTCAGCGCACCAAAGCCTTGGTGGAGAAATCGTACGCCGAACATCCGCAGCCAATTTCCAACCGCTTTTTCTGGTATTACCAGAACCACTTCACCCCCATCACGGTCACCACGGGCCCCAAAGGCGAAGCTATGGTGGTAGCCCCGCTGGGTCTCAGCACCTTGCTGACCACTAAGAATTAAGCCGGCAGTTGCCGGTTAATCAGGTCGTTTGGTAAAACTGATGCCGTACCCGACGCAACAGCAATTCTGCGGCCGCCCTATCCGGTGCATCGGGCAAACGGGAATTGGCAAATGCGAGGTCCACCTGTTGCACCAGCTTCTCTGCTTCGGCCACCAGCGCTTCGTATTCAAATTTGCCGCGCCGGATTTGCAGTAAAAATTCCCGGTTAGAGCGTCGCACATTTAATTCGCCGCTTGCCGCTATTTCCTCGGCCATTTGCAGGAGGCGAAATACGTGCAGCATGTTTTTCGCGTCGTAATTTTTACCGTGCTGCACGGTATTCTGGTAGCGTTCGGTGTTGCGTTTGTCCACCCATTCCCAATATTCACGAAATACGCGGCAGTAAGTGCTGTAGCCATTGCGATTGAACGACAAATACGCCACTGGCTCCTCCCCTTTCGGCACGGCCGATAACTGCACATCCTGCGAGGTTTCGGCGTCGCGTACCAGCCCACGGTAGCCGTGCAAACAGTCCGGCGTGGCATCGACAAACAGGGCGTATAAATCGTTGAGGTGCGGCACATTGGCCAGGCCACACTGGGCCATTTCGTAGCCCCGACGGGCCAGCCAGGCCGCTACTGGCTGAGCGCCCGCCCCCGCCGTCACGTAGCAGAAATCGAGCACCGATTTGCGGGCTGGCGGCTCCGGGTGGTTAATTTTCTTGTTCAGGCCCTTGGCTTTGCGAATTTGCGCCACGGCGTATTCAGCAAAACTCTGGCGGCAAAGCTTGGAGAGAAAATCAGCGGCTTGAAACTGCTCGAAGAGCGGGTGTTGGTAAATAACGCAATCGGCCGGCGTACCTAATAATTCTAGTACGGTGGGATTATTTTTCAGCAGCAATTCTACAAATCGGCGCAGTTCATAGAACACCTCATCATTAGTCTCATTGGCTATTTGCGGAATGTAATCCAGCCCAAAGAATTGGGATTCCGGCAGGATGAAAACGCCTTTCAGGTCGGTGTCCGAATGGGGCAAATTAGTACCGTAAGCCCGGCTGCCGCTGATGGCTTCGAAAATAATTAGCCCCTGGCTACGCAAGTCCGCAATGGTCATCATTCTACTTATTCGTTTTCAGCAAATGCCTCGCTAATCAGGGCCTGAAAGACCACATCCAACTCGCTGGCCACGTTGCCGGGCCGCAACACCGGCAACGTTTCGCGGGCCGCCTGGCCGGCCGCCAGCTCGGCTTGTAGAAACGCCACCAGCGCGGTTGGATTAGGCACCTGGGTTTTCTCGTTGGCCGTGGCTTTGCGGGTCAATAGTTCGTCTACATCGGCCTGCAAAGCAATAGGCAGCAGCTCCCGCAGCGGCGCAAACTCCATGGGCGGCAGGGTGGGCCGTTCCCGAATCCAGCGGGCGGCAAGGGCCGAGCGCAGGGCGTAGAACAGGCGTTTCAGGCGGATTTCCTCGCTGGTCAGGTCTTCCTCAACCCCGTGTCGAAGCTGGCCCAGGTAGTGGTGCAGGCCGGCTTTCCGATTGAAAGCAGAAGGCATAAGCGCCGAAAGCCGCGCCCGAAAACCCAAGGCTTCATGGTAGACAACCGGCGATTGCAGCCACTCAAACAGGGCGGCGTTGGAGGCGCGCAACAGGCGCAGAGCTTTGCGCAATTCCCAGCCGGCCAGGTCCAGCTCGTCATCAATGGGAAAGTTGAGGGTATCGCGCCCCTCGTCAAGCGTGAGGTACCAGGCCGGCGGGTGGCAGTAGATAAAGCGGACGTCAAAATCCGAATTGGGCGAAGCGAAGCCCCAGGCGCGGCTGCCCGACTCGCAGGCGTAAAGGATGCGGATGCCATGGGTGGCTTCGAGGGATGTGAGTGCGGTTTGGATGCGAGAATGCATGGGAAAGGGCAGCTGGGATTTCAAAAGAACGTCATGCTGAGCGCAGCCGAAGCATCTCGCTAGTGATGCTAATCAAAATTGTAAAACGATTGAATTGGTGGTGGCACGCGAGATGTTTCGGCTGCGCTCGGCATGACGTTCTACAATGAAGGTAACAAGAGCCACCGCAGGACGCTACTTTAGCGCTTCACCCTTCGCTCTCTGGCGCCCCGGCGCCTCCCCCGCATGCACAAAGGACGACTCGAAGCTTTCAGCGATGGCGTGCTGGCCATCATTCTCACCATCATGGTGCTGGAAATAAAGGTGCCGCATGGGGCCGATTTCGCGGCCCTGCGCCCGCTGCTGCCCGTGGCACTCAGCTACTTGTTGAGCTTCGTCTACATCGGTATCTACTGGAACAACCATCATATGATGCTGGCCAGCACGAGCAAGGTTTCCGGTGGCATCCTGTGGGCCAACCTGCACCTACTGTTCTGGCTGTCGCTGGTGCCCTTCGCCACGGGCTGGATGGGCGAGAACCACTTCGCCCCCGCCACGCTGGCCGTGTATGGCGTGATATTGCTCATGGCCGGCGTGGCCTATTTCGTGCTCCAGAACTGCATCATTGCCATCGAAGGGCCGCATTCAACGCTGGCCCGCGCCATTGGGCGCGACTTCAAGGGCCGGTCGTCGCCCCCGCTCTACGTGGCGGGCATCGCAGCCAGCTTCTGGAACCCGTGGGTGGCGGGCGGCATCTACGTGGCCGTGGCGCTGATGTGGCTCATCCCCGACCGGCGCATTGAGCGCACGCTGGTGGATAAGGGTGAAGGGAAACGGGTTGAATAGCGGCGTTGGGAAGTTGACGGGAAATGCGGGAGTAGCGACAGGCGCTGAAATGACTTAGTTTCAACGTATGTACCGTATGTTTATCGAAGGAACTGGGTAGACACCGTTCACAATAAATCATTCAACTTTTAATTCAGAAATAAAATGGATTTCATTGAGGCCAAGGAACAATTGAAGCAAGGCTATATAAAGGCAGGATTAGAGTTAAGTGACGAACATGGAGAGGAGCTTTTCTTTAACTTTCGCTCAGACCCACTTAAGATTAGCAAGGAAGATATTGAGTCGTATGTTGAATTATCGAATACAAGAAATAGCTTTGAGACAAAACCGTCTGAATGCAGTATAATTAGCAAGAATTATAGAGAACAAATCGTTACTAACATACATCCAAGAGCTAGGCTAATGGGGCCGAGATTTTGGGAATTCATGTTTGGGGACGATAAAATATCAGAGGATGGCTCGCAAGAAATATATGTTAAGGTTTCGCCATGCTCTGACACTTTCATAAACTACTTCAGATTCGAGGATAAGTATCTGGAGATGTGCTTTGATGGCCCTTTAAGACATAGAGGCGGTGTTCGGAGGCCGGAATCTCATGTAGAGTTGAAAGAATCTCTTTATCGACCACTCACAATAAAAGTTTTCAATTTAAACGAAGACAGTATTAACGCTGCATTACAAAAATCAAATCACCTTATTGACAGTTGCATATTCACACTTTCATCGCTAAAGGAAAACCCTATTGAGTTGCTTGAAGAATGGCCTCTCAGGAGAAGAAGAAAACGAAAGGAGCCTAGAGATTTTGAATATGGCACCTTTCACAATGGCAGAAATTTGCCCTTGCCTAAATTCAGAGCTAATTCTACACTAGTCAGATTTTATCAACAAGCTACTGGCACCGATATTCCTGCGCTTAAATACCTTGCATTCTATCAAATACTAGAATATTTCTACCTGTCTGTATCTGACGAAGTGCTATATAATAGTCTAACACGAAAAATCAATGATTTAAAATTTAAGACGAATCCGTCTCATCTTGACAAAATCATTCAGGATGTGGTTAACCACAAAAGGGAAAATGATGAAACTGAAATGCTGAAGAGCGTTCTGAAAAAATTTATTGATGAAGAGGAAATCATAGACTTTATAAAAGAATATGAGGGCTTCTTAGAAAAAAAGGTTTATACAGCAAGTAGAACGGTATTTGGTGTTGAAATAACTGCAACATCTCTCAAGACTAGTCATACAATTGGCAATGTCGCCAAAATAATTAAAGCTATTAGAAATGCCCTAGTACATTCCTCTGATAGGCACGAAAGGAATGACAGGTATATCCCTTATTCAAAAGAGGGTACGTATTTAATAGAGCTAGAACTTCCATTAATCAAGTTTTTGGCAGAAAAAGTTATTGTTGCAAGCTCTTCATCACTGTAATACTACAGCCGCGGGTCCACCGCCTCGCTTTCCAGCGCTAGGACGCCGAAGACGCACTGGTGCACGCGGCGCAGGGGCTGGCCGGCCACGAAGCGTTCGAGGCCCTCGACGCCGAGGGCGAACTCGCGCAGGGCGAGGTTGCGCTTGGCTTTCACGTTGCGCTGGCGGAGCCGGTCGAGGTGGCCGGGCAGCAGGTAATCGGGGCCGTAGATGATGCGCAGGTACTCGCGGCCCCGGCACTTGAGGGCGGGCTGGAGCAGGCCGCCTTTGCCCTGGGGGATGAAGTCGTAGGGCTTCACCACCATGCCTTCGCCCCCGGCGGCGGTGAGGTCGGTCCACCACTGGATGGCGGCTTCGACTTCGGCGGGGTTGGTGAGGGGGACGACGCGGTAGGGCGTGGCGCGGAGCAGGCCAGGGTCGGCCAGGGCGAGGGTGCGCAGGGTTTCCATGTGCCAGGCATGGTCGCGGTCGAAGTAGGTCTTGCCTTCGGTGGCTAGTAGATGGAAGGGCGCCAGCTTGAGGTCGTCGAGGGAGTGCACGGGCCAGCAGTAGCGGCGGTAGGCGTCGGCGTAATGGGCGGCGGCCTGGTGGCGGGCGGTGGTGCGGGCCAGCAGGGCTTCGGCGCCGTCGAGCTGGCGGGCGGCGGCGTCGGTGAGGGCGGCTTCGACCTGGGGCAGGGCGGCGAGGGCGGCGGCGGCCACGGCGGCGTACTGGGTTTTGACCAACTCCTGGGCTTTGGCCGACCAGGGCAGCAGCTCGGCATCGAGGCAAACCCAGTCGGTGTCGAATTTCTCCCAGAAGCCGGCGGTGCTCAGGGCGTCGCGCAGGCGGGCGAGGAAGGCGGTTTCGAGGGTGGCATCGGTGAAGAAGTTGCGGCCGGTGCGGGTGTAGCACTTGCCGATGCCCTCGCCCACGAGGCCGAGGCGGCGCTGGATGGCGGCTTCGTCGCGGCCCAGCACCACCACCACGCGGCTGCCCATGTGCTTTTCTTCGCACACCACGCGCTCTATGCCGAGGCGCTGGTAGTAGTCGAAGGCTTCGGCGGGGTGTTCGAGCAGGTCGGGCAGGGCCGAGGTTTCGGTCGGCGACATGGTGGGCGGCAGGTACAGCAGCCATTTGGGGTGCAGGGCGAAGCGCGACATCACCTCCAGGGCGGCCACGGCGTTGTCTTCGCGGATGGTGACGCCGCGCATCAGCCGGGTTTCGATGAACTGCTTGCCGGTTACGTCGCGGATGTCGAGCAGGTCGTCGTTTTCGTGCTGGGCGGACTGTAGCGCGGACTCTGTAGTCCGCGTCTCCGCGCCGTTCTCATCGTTCGGGTTTCCGCCGGGGACGCGGACTACAGAGTCCGCGCTACTGTCCGCGTTACTGCGGCGGTAGTTGAGCGGCCTGGCCGGTTCACAATAGACCTGCGCGGCGGGCACGGCCACGAGCTCGCGCTCGGGATAGCGCAGGGCGGTGAGGCGGCCGCCGAACACGCAGCCGGTGTCGAGGTCGATGGTGTTGTTGAGCCATTCGGCCTCGGGCACGGGCGTGTGACCGAAGGCGACCATGGCGCGGCCCCTGTACTCGCGGGCCCACTCGTAGCGCACGGGCAGGCCGAATTCGTCAATCTCGCCGGTGCTTTCGCCAAACAGCGCGAAGGCCCGCACGGCCCCCGAGCCGCGCCCCTGCATCTCCTCGGTGAGGCCGGCGTGGGCCACGACCAGCTTGCCGCCGTCGAGCACGTAGTGGCTCACTAGGCCGTCGAGGAAGCGCCGCACTTCGCTCTTGAAAGCTTCGGGCTCGGGTTCGAGCTGGGCCAGGGTTTCGGCCAGGCCGTGGTTGATGGTGACGTTTTTGCCGTTGAGGTGGCGCAGGAGCTTGATGTCGTGGTTGCCGGGCACGCAGAGGGCGCTGCCGTCGCGCACCATGCTCATCACCAGACGCAGGACCTGCGGGGAGGCGGGCCCGCGGTCCACGAGGTCGCCGAGGAAGATGGCTTTGCGGTGCGGCCCATCTGCCGTTTGTAGAGACGCGACACTTCGCGTCTCGGCGTCCGCGCCGTCGGAATCGTTGTTTGGCGAATCGTTCAACGAGGAGACGCGAAGTGTCGCGTCTCTACACACCAACGGTGCCATCACCCGCACGCCCAAATCCCGCACGTCCGTAATCGGCTCTTCCGTAATCTGATACCCCAGTTTCTCCAGCAGCGCGCGCAGCTCCTCGTAGCAGCCGTGCACGTCGCCGATGATGTCGAAGGGGCCGGTTTCCTCTTGGCGGTTGTTGTAGAGGCGGTCGCGGGTGATGGACTGGATGGCGTCGATTTCGCCCACGTTGCGCAGGTGGTGAATGTGCCGGAAGCCCTCCTGCTTGAGGTTGCGCAGGCTGCGGCGCAGCTGCTGGCGGTGGCTGGCGATGACGTGCCGGCCCAGGTGGCGGCGGTCGGGGCGCTGGGCGTTGCGCTCCTGGGCCACGGCATCGGGCACGTCGAGCACTATCGCCACGGGCAGCACGTGGTATTGGCGGGCCAAGGCCACCAGGGGCTTGCGGCCTTCCTCCTGCACGTTGGTGGCATCGACCACGGTGAGCAGCCCGCGCTTCAGGCGCTTGGCCACCAGGTAGTGCAGCAGCTCAAACGCGTCTTTGCTGGCCGATTGGTCGTTTTCATCGTCGGCCACCAGGCCCCGGCAGGCATCCGACGACACGATTTCCGTGGGCTTGAACAAGCGCCGCGCAAACGTGGACTTGCCCGCGCCCGTGCTGCCAATGAGAATAATAAGGGAGAGTTCGGGGACCTTGAGGGTATCTTGGGGCATTGGAAAGGATATTTCAGGCAACATCATGTGAAAATTCACATGGCTTGGCATCTTGGCAATATGAAAAATTTGTTAACTGCTTTCTTTTGGGTGTGTATCGGTTTCACATCCTGTAAAACTCAACTATCTGAACGAAAACCATCTATTCAAGCGGTTCAAACAAAGAATCAGACACTAATTGGAGTAAAAGGGCCGAACTTCAAAGGAGCCATATTTACCAAGGAATACCCTTTCCTACTTTTATTTGTGTCTGCTATTGACTCAGTCCAAAGATTCACTCCCTCATTGGCAGAGGTGGAAATTGCGGAAAACTTATTGCGCCATCAATTAAAGACTATAAACAAACGGCGACCAAACCAGCAGGCTGGCAATCCAGTCCTGCATAGGAATCTGCCAAAGTATTTCAGGCAATATGTTGGCTTTATCGATAAGAATGGTGATAAAATAATTCATGTCAACTTCCACTGGAATAGATATAATATTATTGACAGAATAAACAATTATATCTACTTCAACGACAGTAGAATTGATTATGAATCTGATTACTCCATTGTTATGGATGGTGGCAGCTATTATTGGGGAATAAACGCCAACATTACGCAGAGGAAGCTGACAGATTTGAGTGTTAATGGCTTTGGCTAGCAAATTGATTTTGTTCAGATAATCCAAACACCGCCATCTGCGAGGGCGCGCCGACGCCTTCCACCTCCTCTCCCATCCCCACGAGGCGCACCTGATACCCGTGCCGCTCAGCCACGGCGGTGGCCCAGGCCGCGAACTCGGCGCGGGACCATTCGAAGCGGTGGTCGTCGTGGCGGAATTCGCCGACGTTTAGCTTTTCGAAGAGCTGGTTGTAATCGGCGTTGGGGGTGGTGACGAAGACGTGCGCCGGGCGGGCCTGGCCGAACACCACGGCTTCGAGCGCGGCGAGGCGGTTGGGGTCGAGGTGCTCGATGACTTCGACCAGGGCCGCCGCGTCGAAGCCGGCGAGGCGGTCGTCGCGGTAGAGCAGCGAACCCTGGATGAGGTCGAGGCGGGTGCGCTGGCGCGGGGGCATCTCGTCGAGGTGCAGGCGCTGGGCGGCGCGGGCCAGCGCCTGGTGCGACACGTCCATGCCGAGGATGTACTCGATTTTGGGCTGGCGCAGGAGCAGCCGCAGCAGTTTGCCTTCGCCGCAGCCTAGGTCGAGTACGCGCTTGGGGGCGAGTTGGTAGATTTCGTGGGCGACTTGCTGGAGGCGCTGGTCGTGGAGGGACGATTTGGGCTGTAGCGTGGACTCTGCGAGTCCGCGCATTGTATCACTTGGTTGTGCCATTTGCGGCTGCGCAGTTTCTACGGCTCCGCTTGCTTCCTCATCCATGCGCGGACTCGCAGAGTCCACCCTACTGACCTCTTCCCCCTCCATCAGCCGCTCCAGCGTCGGGTTCACATACGCCGCCAGGTAGCGCAGGTACCGCCGCGTGATGAAGCCGCGCTCCGGGTGCTGGGGCAGCCAGTCGCCGCCGCGGTGCAGCAGTTTCTCGGCCTCGTGCTCGCCGATGTAGTAGTGCTTGTCGTTGTCGAGCACCGGGAGCAGGACGTAAAGGTGCGTGAGCACGTCCTGCAGGCGAAGACCGGCGTGGCGCAGGTGCAGGGTGTAGTAGCGGCTGTCGCCCCACTCCTGCACGGTGGGGTCGAGCGGGGTGGTTTCGGTTTCGACCTCGTAGCCCAGCGGCTCGAAGAGGCGGCGCGGCCAGTCGGGGCCGGGCGCGGAGACTACGGCCACTTTCACAGCCAGCGGCAGGGCCTGGGCGGGCAGGTCCGGCTTGTCTTTGCAGGTGCCGTTCATGGCCGTGCCGAAGGCTTTGCTCAGGGCCGCGCTCAGGAAGGACGAGGCCACGTAGGGCCGGTCGTTCACGTATTGCTCCAGGGCAAAGCCTTCGCCGGATGCGCCGGCCCGGCCGCGCACGAGGCCGATTGGGTCGAGGTCGAGCAGCAGGGCGGCGGTGCAGCGCTCGGCGGTGGCTTCGGGGTAGAAGACGTGGGCCTGGCCGCCGGCTACTTCGATGCTCTGCAGGCGTGCGGGATTCTTGTGCAGCAGATAGCCCAGGTCGGTGGCGGGCTGGTAGGTGGTGGAGATGGTGAGGAGCATGGGCGAGACGCGAAATTTCAGGAGGCCGAATGTAGCACGAGGCCGCCCGACGCGGAGCCAAGTTGCGGGCTGCGAAGTAGGTTTGCAGTCTACAAAGCCGCTTTTCCATCGGCTCATCTCCTCTCACCCGCGCTGTTTTCTGTGTCCGATACTATCCCTCCCGCCTCGCCCACCGGCCCGTCCCTCAACGATTTCGCCAGCTTCTACCTCTACGGCCTCACCAACCAGCCCTATCGGCAATCCGATGATTTAACGAAGTTTGGCGCGCTGTACAACCTCGTCATCGGCAACCACGGCGGCCTCGGCATTGCCAGCACGTTCCACCCTTACCAATTAGTAAACCCGGCCGGCCTCACGGTGTGGTACGCGGCCTACGCGCAATTCTACGCCCAGCCCAACCGCCTTGAGCTGTTCGCGGAAATGACGGTGGAAAAGGCTTCTTTCGTGACGGTGCCGCCAGCCTCGTTCGCTGAATTCCACATCTGGCCCGATACCCGCCTCACTACCGACGAGAATCCGATTTTCGGCCGCTTCATTCCCTTCGTCATTCCGTTTCTGGTGCGCAAAGACCCGGAATTATTGCGCTGGGACGCCGAATTTGCTGCCGCTGGGGGCGACAAAAGCCGCCTTCGCCTCTACCTCGACGCCGTGAATGCGGCCATCAAATTTGTGCAGCCCATGCCGGCTTTCGTGCTGGGGTTTGGTGAGTTTGACGAGCAGCAGCCGGAACTACTGATTGAGAAGTTTCTGAGCTGCCGGGATATGCTGCTGTGATGTAGCGTGGACGCTGCGAGTCCGCGCATAGGCGGATGACGGCCGGACGATGCGCGGACTCGCAGCGTCCACGCTACAATTGCTCCGCTACGGTTCTTTGCTGTGCTGCGGCTACCAAAGCGCCGCCCAGAAACCTCTTGTACCAACGCCCCGAATCCTTTAAAATTCGCTCCTGGGTTTCGTAGTCGACGTGGATAAGGCCAAAACGCGGGCCGTAGCCCTCGGCCCATTCGAAATTATCGGTGAGGCTCCAGGCAAAATAGCCGCCTACATTCACGCCTTCGCGCCTGGCCCGCAGGACTTGGCCGATGGCTGCTTCCAGGTAAGCCCGGCGGGCGGCATCGTGCACCCGGCCTTGCGTTGCCACATCTGGGAACGCTGAGCCACTTTCAGTTACCAGCAGTTTTGGCGCATTTGGATAAGCGCCGTACTGTTTCAACATTTGGTAAATCGACTCGGGATAGACTTCCCAGCCCATGTCGGTGTAGGGTACGTTGCGCAGCTTGGCGGGCACTAGCGCAGCCCATTGCAGCGGCAGCCAGGGCGAAAATCTTACCACCTCACGGGTGTAATTCTGGATGCCCCAGAAGTCGAAATCAAAGGCCATGCGCTGTTCGTCGCCGGGCTTTTGGTAGCGCTCCAGCAGCCAGCCCAGGGCCGGCAGTTCGGCCGTGGGGTAGCCCAGGCCGAGGGTAGGCTCCGCAAAAAAGCGGTTCAGCACGGCGTCGGCGCGGCGGGTAGCGGCTTCGTCGTAGCGGTTGCCGGGGCGGTGCGGCGTAAGGTAGGAACACGAAAACGTGGTACCGATTTCAGCCGAACCAGGCAGCAGGGCGCGCAGGGCCCGGCCCCCTTCGGCCTGGGCCAGCGTGGCGTGGTGGGCAGCCGCCAGAAACGCCCCCAGGTGCCGCCGCCCCGGCGCGTGAATGCCCAGCAAGTGGCCGGCGCCCACAAATACCATCGGCTCGTTTATCACCGCCCAGTGCGGCACCCGGTCGCCAAGGCGGCGGGCCATTAGTTGGGCATAATCAGCGAACCAGCCCACAATGCTGCGGTTGGTCCAGCCGCCTTTGGCCTGCAGGGCGCTGGGCAGGTCCCAGTGGTAGAGCGTGAGCATGGGCCGCAGGTCGCGCTCCAGGCAGGCGTCTACCAGCCGGTCATAGTAGTCAAGGCCGCGGCGGTTTACGGCGCCGGTGCCTTCGGGCAGCACGCGCGCCCAGGCCGTCGAGAAGCGAAAATCGGTCAGGCCCATGCCCGCGGCCAGGTCGAGGTCGGTTTCGTAACGGTTGTAAAAATCGGCGGCCACGCGCCCGTGCTCGTTGCGACGGATGGCGCCCTTGCGGCGCGTAAAATCGTCCCAGATGCTAGGGCCCTTGCCTTGGTGCTGCCAGGCGCCTTCCGTCTGGTAGGCCGCCGCCGAGGCCCCCCACCGAAAATCCGCGCCAAAATCGGGGCGGGAAAACGGCAGCGGGGCCGAGGCCGGGTAGAAAGCGGCGGGCAGCGGCTCAGAATAGCTGGGTGGTAGTTTAATCATGCGCGGGGCACGGAAGGGGCGTTTCTTAAAAAGGGTTAACGCAGACAGAAGCGTTAGTTATACATACGGAACGTCATGCTTATTATTGAACACACTGTTCAATTGTCGTCCTGCGCCGCCCGGCAGTTGCTCGTGTAGCAGCTTATCCAATACGTTGGCGGTATGGTCGGGGTAATCAACGGATATTATTTCGTCGCGGTGCAGCCACTGGTCCACCTTGTCCAGGTTTTTGTCTTTGAAGTTTTTGATGACGGGCACGCCCATTTTGGCCAGCGCGGCGGCGTTGCATTGCTGCTCATATTGCTGCTTCATGGGCACCACGAGCAGCTTTTTGCCCAGATAAAGCGCTTCGGCGGGCGTTTCGAATCCGGCGCCGCAGAGCACGCCGGCCGAGCGGGCCAAGCTATCCAGAAACGCCGGGCCGCTCACCGGCCACACCCGCACGTTGCCGTATTGGGCCGGTACCCGGCTGTGCTTGCTGAATACCTCCCAGCGGACGACGCGGCTTAGGTATTGCAGGCGCTCCACCAGAATTTTCTCCTCGAACGCCGGCAGGTACACCGTGTAATGCCCATCGTTCGCGGGGCTTAGCTCGCGCACCTGCTGCCGGATGACGGGCGTGGCAATGCCCGGCGCATAGGCCTGAAAGTGAAAGCCATACTGCGCCGTGCTCGGCGCGTAGTGCTTCAGCACGGCGCGGCCGGCCGGGTCTTCGCGGGCGGGACGCGGGGCGGCGGGGTGCAGCACGGCGCTTTGGTGGCTGAGGGCCACACAGGGCACCTGGCGCATTTTGCAGGCCCAGCTGCTCACGGGCTCAAAATCACTGATAACCAAATCATAATCTTCCACCAGCAGGTGGCGCACCTCGTGCACAAACTTCAGCGAGTTGAACTGCGCGAACGTTTTCACGAAGTTGATGCCGCCCTTCTTGCCAAACACGAAGCCCATACCCTGGGCCTTGTGCTGCACCTCGAAAGGCAGGGGCAAATCGGCGGGCGGGCCGCTAAGCAGGATATCAAGCCGTTCGCAGCGGCTTTGCAGCAGCGGCACCACATCCAGGGCGCGGCTCAGGTGGCCGTTGCCGGTGCCCTGGATGGCATAAAGTATTCGGGACATTGATTTTATGCATTTCCAAACGTCCTGCTTATCTGGCGTCCGCGCAGTCGAAGCATCTCTACCGCAGTAGTTTTCCTTTCAATTGGGATTAGTTGCGCATTAGAGATGCTTCGGCTGCGCGGACGCCAGATAAGCAGGACGTTCGTTTGTTGTTCAACAGTTGCGTTTATGCCCTAATCTTAAACTCGGCCAGCAGCCCTTCCAGCAAGGCGGCCGGGTTGGCGTCGGCCAGTACTTCGGCCGCATCGGCCGCTTCCGCTTCGGTGCTTAGCTGCATGGCCGGGTCTTCGTTGTAATAGTACAGCTGCCAGGCAGCTTCGGGGGTGTATTCCAGCGCGGTCAGGTTTTCGACCCAATCGCCCGAATTTAAGTAAATTACCTCTCCTTTAGGCGTGTGCAGGGTTTTGATTTCGGGCTGGTGAATGTGCCCGCAGGCCACGTAGCGGTAGCCTTCATCGGCGGCGATGGCGGCAGCCGTCTCCTCAAAGTTGCTCACGGCGGCCACGGCGGTTTTCACACGCTCTTTCACCAGCTTGCTAAGGGCCACGCGGGGCCGGCCCAGCTTGCTCAGGCCGTAGTTCACGAAACGGTTGATGAGAATCAGCAAATCGTAGCCGTGGCCGCCGAGCTTGGCCAGCCAGCGCGAATGGCGCATGGTCACGTCGAACACATCACCGTGAAACAGCCAGGTGCGGCCGTGCGGCAGGTCGAGCACCACTTTGTTGGCCAGGCGAAAATGGCCCAGCTTCAGGCCCGCAAACTTGCGCAGCAGCTCGTCGTGGTTGCCGGTTAGGTAATGAATCCGAACGCCTTTGGCGGCCAGGCCGGCCAGGTAGCGCACCACCCGCATGTGGGCCGGCGGCCAGTAGTTTTTGCTGAACTGCCAGATGTCCACGATGTCGCCATTCAGCACCAGCACCTGCGGCCGAATGCTCTTGAGGTAGCGCAGCAGTTCGGTGGCGTGGCAGCCGTAGGTGCCCAGGTGCACGTCGCTGATGACGGCCACCTGCACCCGGCGCTTGCGGCGGGCTTTGGGCCGGGCCGTCGGGGTTATTTCGCTGATTCCGGCCAATGCCGTGGGGGCCGTCCTCATGCGCCCGCTACTTGTGTGAACCGGCCACCCCGCGCGGGACCGGCGCTGCGGCGCGGCCGAATGGCCGGCCCCGGCCGCCGCCGGCCCAGCCCGCCCCCGCCGCCCAGCGCCGAGCGCAGGCTGCCCAGCGTGTGCAGCAAAAACGCGCCCCACAGCGCCAGTTGAAACAATTCATACACGAGCCAGCGCCCCAAACGGCGCAGCCCCGAAATCAAGGCCGGGAAGTACATAGCAGGCTAATGTTAAAGCGCGTGAAAATCCTGCTCTCAAAGTTCGGCGGGCCTTGTGATGCCTTGATTACGGCCGGGTTACGCTTGCGTCAAGCATCCGGCCCGCCCCGACGCAGCCGGGAGAGGCCGCCATTGAAATGCCGTATTCTGCGTCGCAACCCGTTTATTTGTTGGTTCAAATAGCTGGAATTCAGCCCCCATTTTCATTTCCTTATTTCTATTTGCACTTCCACCCTGATGCATCCTTTTTCCTCCGCGATTCGTCGTTTTCTACCCCTGATTTTTCTGTGCCTGTGCACGGCCGCTGCGGTAGCGCAGCCCACGGGCAAAGCCGCCAAAGGCCGCAAGCGCTACACCTTTGCCCAGCGCGACGCCGTGTCGCCCTACGTGCAAAACGTGACCAAAAACACCGATGAGGAGCAGGAAGTCGACGGCTCCTTCACCCGCCTCGGCTACCGCTCCTACGCCGACATGCTCACCGAAATCGACGCCCTGCGCAAGCTCAAGGACTGGGCCGATACCACCTACCAGCGCCGCCTGGCCGCCATTCCGCCCGGGGGCGCGCTGCTCGTCACCATCCACCGCCAGGGCCCGAAAGGCGCCGAGCTGTCCAACCTCACCCTCACCGTCACCGACAAAGCCGGCAAGGAAGTACTGGCCCAAACCCTGGCCCCCGGCGCCGGCCGCTTCTTCGGCCGCGACCTCTACCAGGCCCAGCGCCTCATTCCCTTCCCCAAAATGGCCCCGCAGGAGCTCAACGTGAGCATCCGCGACGCCAAGCTCTACCAAACCTTCGACTACACCCTGACGCTGCCGGCCGCGCAGTAACTCATTTGCAGCGTCTCTGAAGGGGCGACACTTGCGGCGGCAGGTGTCGCCCCTTTCTTTTATACCCCACTCGCAAACAATAACCGGGCGTTTCTCACGCTTGATGCTCCATGAAGCGCAAAAAGGTATTGATAACGCTACTGTTGCTGTTGTTGTGGAGCCTATTCAGTTTCCCAGCCTACCGCTACCCGGCCGAATCCAACCTGCGCCGCAAGGCGAATTACCTGGCGCGCATCGTGAGCACCCCTGAAAGCGAATCCACGGAACTAGCTGCGCTGGGCAACGCCGAATGGTCTTTGTTTTCGATGTCGTACGCGGCCTATGCATTCACTAACATGGCGCAGCTCGATAGCAGCTTCCGGCCCGAAGCCGCGCAGTATACCCGGCTGGCCATCGGCCGAATGCTGACGGGCACCATCGCGCAGGCCTTCCGCAACCCTGAATCCGCCGCCGCTGCCGACTCTGTGACCTCCGTGCTTTATCTCGGCCACCTCAACCTGATGCTGGGCTGCCACCGCCTGCTCGACTCGGCCTCGCCTTACCGGGCGCTGCACGACTCCCTTTCGGCCACGCTTTGCCGGCGCCTCGCCGCCGCGCCCAACCATTGCCTCGAATCCTACACCGGCGGCGTGTGGGTGCCCGACAACACCGTGGCCCTGGCCTCACTACAGCTGCACAGCGACCTGACGGGCAGCCCTTACCGCGCCTTTTGCCGGCAATGGGTGGCCTACGCCCGCCAGCACCTCACCGATTCGGCCACCGGCCTGCTCCTCTCTAAGCCCCGCACCCGCTTCCACGCCGCCGAGGAGCCGCGTGGCTCCCACCTGGGTTGGAGCATCAGCTTCCTCTACCGCTTCGCCCCTGCCTTCGCCGCCGAGCAATACCGGCTTTACCAGCAGCATTTCAGCACCAATTTCGGCGTCATCCGGCTCTACCGTGAGCGCAAAGGCAGCTACGAAACCAGCGAGGGCGACGTCGACAGCGGCCCCCTGATTCTGGGCTACAGCATCCCGGCCAATGCCTTCGCCTTCGGCAACGCCGTGGCCCTGCGCGACTGGCGCAACGCCCAGCGCCTGCGCCGCGTCATCCGCTTCGGCAGCCGCGAGCACGAAAACCCGGTGGAACTGCACTACGGCGTGCGCTTCGTGGATTTGCCCGTCAGCCCGCTGGCCGAGGCGCTCTTACTGAATGCCGAAACAATGACGCCGTGGCAAAATTTCTCCTCGTCACTTTCAGCCAGAAAATGAATTACTTTGGTGTAGAGATATTTGACGGAATTCCCCAGAAAGATTTATGCCTGGAAGAGGGAGTTTCTCTGGAAGACCAATGGTTTCATCTGACACAGGATGTGACGTGTATAAAGTATTCCATTCACGGAGTACTAGAATTCTATCTCGATGTTGGCTGGTATCCTGACACTGAAATCACGCCGGAATCAGGCTTTAAAATCGAGGTCATGGAAGCTCTCATTACAGATGGGGGGATTTTCTATCGGAAAGAAGCTGGAACTGTTGCAGAGATGAAGCAATGCCTGGCCGAAGCCGCTACCCTGATATACTCTTTTAATGAACTGACAATTAGCAAAATTCTGCAGAAAGCCTGCAACAGTTAGTCTCAGCTACAGTGCATCGGTCTGAGTTCAGAACTACCGCCGCAGCCGCACCCACTGCACGGCTATCACCGTCTTGGCGTCGCGCAGGGGCGTAGCCAGCAGCGCTTCCCAGCTGAGCTCTACCATTTCAATGTTTTCGTTTTCCTCCAATAGCCCGCCCCCGGCGCCAGGGCGGTGGCTCACTTCGGCATAATACACCGTGATTTCCTCCGAGCTGGTGCCCGGCGAGGGCCAGATGCACACAATTTCTTCCAGCTTGTCGATTTCGTAGCCCAACTCTTCGTGAATCTCGCGGCGCACGGCCGTTTCGGGCGCTTCGCCCTTGTCAATCATGCCGGCGGCAATTTCCAGCAGCTCCGCCTCCGGACCGACGCGGAACTGGCGGGTGAGCACGTACACCTGCCGGTCCGTGTCGTAAACCAGCGCGGCTACCGCCTTGCCGGGCGCAAACTGCTCGCGCCGGAGCCGGTGCTCGCCGTCCTGCACAATGAGTTGATTGACTTTGTAATGGCCGTCGAAAACGCGGCAGCGCTCGATAATCTGCATGATGAAAAGGGGGAGTTGGAAGGGTCTGAGTTGTTTGAATGAGCCGGCGAAAGAACGTCATGTCGGGCTTGCCGAGACATCTCGCGTGCCACCACTATTTCTATTTGATTGGATTGCTACTGCACGCGAGATGTCTCGGCAAGCTCGACATGACGCGCCAGATGGCATCTACTATTTCTAGTCCTCGGCATCAATGATTTTACGCAATGCGTCCTCCAATGGCTCAAAGGTGCTGATTTCCGCCACGTGAGGCAAGGGCCGCGCCGCCCCCAGCCGGTTGACCCACACCGGCCGAATGCCCACGGCCAGCGCCCCCAGCACATCGGCCCGCCAGTTGTCGCCCACCAAAACGGTTTCACTGGGGCGGGCGCCCAGACGCTGCATCGCAACCTCGAAAATTTGCGCGTCGGGCTTGGGCACGCCCACTTCTTCGGAGGTTACGAGGGCATCTACCAAGTCTGTCATGCCCAGGAAGGCCAGTTTCTCCTCCTGCTCGGCCGTGCGGTTATTCGTCACAATGCCAATGCGATAATCGGGCTTAAGCGCCTGCAGGAGGGCCCGCGCCCCGGTCACAGGCTGGCGCATCAGCGGGTAGTGAAGTTGATTGGCTCGCACAAAATCGTCGACTTCCCCAGGCGTAGCGGCTGGCCAGTACGGCGTTAGCAGGCGCTCGAAGCGCAGGCGACGGGCCTCGTCATAGGAGTAGCGGCCTGCCATTAGCAGGGCGTGGTATTCTTCCAGCAATTCGCTGTAGAGTTGATAAAATGGCTCAAAATCGACGGTCTGGAAGAACGGCAAGGGGGCTGCGCTGGCCCGCAGCGAGGCCCGTGCCGTGGCAATGTGGTCGAATAGGGTATCGTCCAAATCGAATAAAACCGTCGTTAAACGCGGAGTCGAAGGCAAAATTTCGATTTTTAGTGACATGATTGTCAGGGGACGCCAGTTGGTAAAAGGTGGTATTCCGGCCAATTATCAGCAAAATTGGCCAGTACGCGAGGTTGAGCGGTACTGCAGCCCTTCATTCAATTAGGCCCAAACCGACAAACGGGTTTGTGTGTTGTACCTTTGTTGAAACCAGGGCCGCCGTCGGAGCAGCCCGCTGCCCGGCCGCGTCGGGCAAAGCCCCGCGCCTCGGCTGTCTCCGCGAAGCAAGCGCACCTCACTCCAATTCCTCTTCATTTTGGGAATCGGTCGGCCTCCGACGAGCCGCCCACCCTCCCCACGCCCGGCCTTTGCCCGCGTGGCCATGCCCGCCTATGCTACGGCGTAGGCTGAACTACTCACTTTGCAGGCCATTGCTTGCCACCATTTTATCGCGGCAGCTCTTGCGCTTGCCCGGTACGCCCTACTTACCCCTCAACATGACGTTTGACGAGTTAAACCTGATTGACCCCATTCTCAAAGCCCTCAAAGAAGAAGGCTACACCACCCCTACTCCCATCCAGGAGCAGGCCATTCCCCACGTGCTCGAAGGCAAAGACCTCCTCGGCGTGGCCCAAACCGGCACCGGCAAAACGGCGGCTTTCACCGTGCCCATCCTGCAGGTGCTGCACCGCACGGCCCAGTTGTCGAGCCACGCGCGGGGTGCCATCCGCTGCCTCGTGCTCACGCCTACCCGCGAGCTGGCCATTCAAATCAACGAAAGCTTTGGCGCCTACGGCCGCCATTTGAGCCAGATTCGCCACACCGTTATTTTTGGCGGCGTTAGCCAGGGCTCGCAGGTTGCGGCCCTCAAGCGCGGCGTGGAAGTGCTGATTGCCACGCCTGGACGCCTGCTCGACCTCATGAACCAGGGCTTTGTGGACCTGCGCCAAATCGAAGTATTCGTGCTTGATGAAGCCGACCGCATGCTCGATATGGGCTTCATCAACGACATCAAGCGCATTCTGCCCAAGCTGCCCGCCAAGCGCCAGACCCTGTTTTTCTCGGCCACCATGCCCGGCCAGATTCAGGAACTGGCCAGCACCATCCTGCGCCCCAACCCCGTGCGCGTGGCCGTGACGCCCGTGAGCAGCACCGCCGATACCGTTACCCAATCGGTGTACCTTGTTGAGAATAACGACAAGCCCGCCCTGCTCCGCCACATTCTGGAAGACAAAGGCATTAAGCGCGTGCTCGTGTTCACCCGCACCAAGCACGGCGCCGACAAGGTGGTGAAAGCCCTGGCCGCCAATTCCATTCCGGCCGAAGCCATCCACGGCAACAAAAGCCAGAACCACCGCCAGCGCGCCCTCTCCAACTTCAAAGCCGGCAGCACCCGCGTGCTGGTGGCCACCGACATCGCCGCCCGCGGCATCGACGTGGACGAGCTGACCCACGTCATCAACTACGAAATCCCCAACGAGCCCGAAACCTACGTGCACCGCATCGGCCGCACCGGCCGGGCCGGCGCTTTCGGCACCGCGTTTTCATTCGTTGAAGACGAGGAGCGTGCCTACCTGCAGGATATCCAGAAGCTCATCAGCCGCCAGATTGACGTCGAAGCCGAGCATCCGTTTGTATCGGGCCGCATCAAGCCGGTGATGCTGCATGGCAACGAGCGCATCATTCGGCCCAAAGGCCCGGCGGGTCGTCCGGCCCGCTCCGGTCCCCGCGAGGGCGGCCAGGGCGGTGGCAGTCGTTCGGGCGGAGGCCAGGGCGGTGGAGGCCGCTCGGGTGGCGGCCGTGGCGGCGAGCGCCCCAGCGGGGGCGGAAACAGCGGCGGCCGGCCCAGCGGCGAGCGTAGCCGTCCGGCCGCGCCCGCTAGCACCGGACAGTCCGATACCGCGCGTCGCTTTGGTAGCGGCGGCGCCCGCGTGAATGTGGGCGGCAACCGTGAAGGCGGCGACCTCGGCGGTCGTCGCCGGGGCGATGCCGGCGGTACGCGCCGCGGCTCATTCTAAGCAACAGGCTTAATCAGGCCGTCATGCTGAGCAAAGTCGAAGCATCTCTACCGTGGGAGTAATCCAGTCGATTCAACGAAGCGGTAGAGATGCTTCGACTTTGCTCAGCATGACGGCCTTTTCCAAGTAATCAGCCCTAAAAAGCAGCAAGACCCGGAAAACTTTTTCCGGGTCTTGCTGCTTTTTAGGGCTGATTACTTGCTTTTTCTGCGAATAATTCCTCCGTTATTATGGCCCAACCCACGCTTCCCGTCATCCAGGCCCTGCGCGACACGGCCCAGCGCCTCGCCACCCAAGCCCCCTACCAGTGGGGCCACATGGGCAGCTGCAACTGCGGCCACCTGGCTCAAACCATCACGCAGCTCACCAAAGCCGAAATCCACGCCCGGGCCATGCAGCGCTACGGCGACTGGGAACGCCAGATAATCGACTACTGCCCCACCAGCGGCCTGCCCATCGACCAGACCATCGACGAAATGCTGGCCCTCGGCTTCAGCCGGCGCGACCTCACCCACCTCGAACGCATTTCCGACCCCGCCATCCGGGCCGCCATCCCGTTCGAGCGCCGCGACGCCCTGCGCCACAACCAGCGCGACGACGTAGTGCTCTACCTCCGCACCTGGGCCGATTTGCTGGAGCGCGACCTGCTGGCCGGCATCAGCCTGCCCAGCTTCGATGTGGCCCCCGAGCCGCACCCCGTCCTGGCCGTGGCCCGCTAGGCAGCCCCCTTGAGCGAAGGCCCCGCGCCCATAACAAAGAAAGCCCCCGCCAAAAATCTGGCGGGGGCTTTTTGCTTTATCGAAAGTCAGCAGCGGAATGGAAGCCGGCTGCGCTTGTTAGTTGCGGGTCACGTTGGAGCGTTGGGCTTCGCGGTAGCCTTCGGCCCGGTGGGCGCGCTTATAGGCGGCATCGGCGGAAGGGTCTTTTTCAGCCTCGGCGGCATCGGGGGCCTGGGAACAGGAGGCCGTCAGGAGCATGGCCGTAGCGGCGGCCAACCAAAGATTCGTGCGGGTCAGTTTCATGCTGCGAAGGTAACCCAGCGCCGTCAATTGAACAACCGCAC
The DNA here is from genome assembly GCF_030580955.1 of Hymenobacter convexus. Lineage (GTDB taxonomy): Bacteria > Bacteroidota > Bacteroidia > Cytophagales > Hymenobacteraceae > Hymenobacter. Next base: position 182,855 of record NZ_JAUQON010000004.1, read on the forward strand.
CGCCCGCACTCCGCCATTGTCCGCAACGTAGAGCAGCGTTGGTTAAAAGGAATGCGACAAGGTGCGAAAGCGCAATTATCAGTATGAGGGCCTTGACAGTTTATTTACAATTGACAATTCCGCCAATACACTGCCCCAACCACCAGCCCGCCTAAGTTATTGCTGCCAGACGCACCATCCTGCTTTTGGTGCCTACACCCGTACTGTGGATGCCCATCTACGGTTGGACAAGCTATATGCTCAGTTCCTTCAATTCAGGAGAGAAAGTGCGCTCAGCTGCTTAGCAACACGCATTTTCGCCCATTCAGCATACTATCACTTTAAGAACTAAAGGAAGTGTCAAAATGCTTAGCACAGTATGCGTTGTGCTTATAACTAAGCATGAAAAACCTCATCTCACAAAATGAGCAGTTCACCATCCAAACAAGAATCAATCTCCCTTTAAAATGACCATCTGCACACCTCATTCCACCATTGCGTTAGCTTGCTATATTTTGCTGATTATTAGCAAATTATGAAAAATAAAAACTTATAATTGCAAACCCCAACGAACCTTCTATAAAAATTAGCAAGCGCAAGAAATCAATATAATAATTCACGATTGCGCAGCAGTGATTCTATCGGGAGAAAATAACGTCCTATTCACCACCCTGCCAAATAGCATTACGGCAAGTTATGTGCGTTTGGAGCCACGCAGCAAACGCTCAATGGTTTTCCCGCAATATCTTTCATCAAGCCATCTAAGGAAGCTGGGCGATGAGCAGAAACAGGCTTGTCCGCATATAGCCCCGATGTATTGACAAGACTCAAAACCGGGCAGGTGCACACCCTATATATTGCTCCTGGCTGTACAGCTTATTCTACAGAAGCACGCCCCAGGTTGGCCCGGTGAGAATAACCGAACCAACCCGGGGCGTGCCTATACAGTGCTTGGCCGGAGAATTTATTCGGGCTGAAAGTCGGCAAAAGAGCCGTCCCGATAGAAAATCACAATCCGCCGAATCGGCTTATCTGAACCGGCCAGCAACGCAGCAGCTGGGGTGGGTTGAACTACGCTGGCTGGTTCAACAGCAACCGGCGAGGCTGGAGCTAGCATAGGGGCAGGCTCGTCGGCTGGGGACGGGGAGCTTGCAGGCGGTACTTCCTTGTTACCAAGCTCAGAAGCTGGCTTCCTGGAGGTAAAGCGCTTAGGAATGGTTCGACTCGCTGTTACAGCGCCTCCAATCGGCGCACTGACGCTCTGCAACGAAGGCTGACGGTTTTTTACGGGCTTTGCGGCAGCGCTTGCCACCAGTTCGGGGGCGATAATTGAGGCAGGTTCCGGCACTTTAGCCGGCTCAACAGGCTGGGGAACAAGCACTGGGCCACCACCAGATACTGCACTGGTTGCTTCCGCGACAAGCATAGGACCTGTACCATTAAGGAGCCAGGCAATTGATAAGTCTGGCATAGCCGCCAGTATCCGTTGCACCACCTCCAAGCTGGGCTTATTCCGACCCGACAGAATGTGACTCACAATGGGCCGCGCAATGCCAATGGCATCCGCGAACTGCGTAGGAGAAAGCTGCCGGGCTTCCAGCAATAACCTGATGCGCTCAACCATTTGCACGTTTTAAGTTACAAATGTAAGAATGATTACTTCAGAAGTGAGATGGAGAGTTGAAATCATTAGTTTACATAAATGCACGAATTCAATACCACGCATTACACACAATAGTAAACAGCCCTTTATTTACGGTAGCAGGAGTCAATACAAATACATTTGTTACCAGGTGATTTTAGATTGGGAAGGCCTGCCAAAGGAAGGCTACATGCAAAAAGCCCGGCCGCCAAAGGCGACCGGGCTTTGCAAGTGAGGACTAAAGCGTGAGACGTTTCCCCTCTCCAATTGTCAGGAGTGGCCTTGTCTGACTAATCAAAAAATTCCTTAGCCAAGGTTTTATCGTGGCCATAGATGTCATCCCGGAAGTGAGGGTGGCCGTCAGCGTCGGCCCAGGCGGTGAAATACACCAGGTAAACGGGCAGTTTTTCTTTCAGGGTAACATACTTCTCGCGGTGGGTGGCGATGCTATCCAGGATGGTGGCCTGGTCCCAACCGGGCTTGTCGCGCAGCAGGTAGGTAGCCAGTTTGATGGGTTCCTTCACCCGCACGCAGCCGTGGCTAAAGCTGCGGGCACTCTGCGAAAACAGCGCGTCGTGCGGCGTGTCGTGCAGGTAGATATCGTTCGAGTTGGGGAAGATGAACTTCACATCGCCCAGGTCGTTGTCGGGGCCGGGGCGGCGGCGCAGGGTGTACTTGAAGGTGGTCTGGGTCACGTTGGCCCAGTCAACGGTGGTTGGGTCGATGACTTTGGCCTTGCGTCCGCTGCCCTTCACTACCTCCATATTGAGGCGGTCGAGCGTGCCCACGGGGTCGGCCACGAGCTTGGGCCGCATCTCGTTTTCGATGATGCTGAAGGGCACATTCCAGTACGGCGCCAGCACCACGTACTCCATCTTATCGCTAAAAATGGGCGTCTCGTGGAGCACTTTGCCCACGATGACAGGCATCGAAAACGCCTCCTTGTCATTCTCCACTACGTGCAGCGTGTACTCCGGAATGTTCACCAAAAGGTAGTTCGGCTCGAAGCGTTTGGGAAGCCAGCGCCAACGTTCCATGTTCAGGATGAGCTGGTCGATGCGGGCGCCGATGGGTACGTTGAGCTGGCGCAGGGTCTCCCCGGCAATCACGCCATCGGGTTTCAGGCCGGCATCCTGCTGGAATAGCTTGACGGCAGCCACCAGTTCGGGGTCGTAAGTATAGGCCGCCGGGGCCGCGCCAATGCGCGCCGAATCGGCAGGGGGCGTGCTGGCGGCCTCGCCGCCGGCGCTGTTGAGCAGGCGCTTGCGCAGGGCCGCGACGGCCGGCGAAGACTGCCCGGGCTTCAGCTTTAAACCCGCGGGCAAAGCAGGCCAGCCGCCCGCTCGCTCTTGGGCGCGGTAGGTAGCCAGCGCCTTTTTCAGCTGGTCGTATTCGGGGTGAAGAGGAGCAAATTCGTAGTAGTTGTAGCGGCTTTTCCGCTCGCCCAGAAAGGTCATCAAGGCCTTGTTGAGCTTGATTTTATTGGGTTTTACCTGCCAGGTGGTGCTCTTCAGGTCGCGCGGGTTGGCCGCGCCGCGGTAATAATCCGACGCCCATTTCATATAAGTACCGGTCAGGGCCACGTCAATTTCACGCTCCAGGGCCGTGCGCTTCAACGAATCGGACCGGGCCTGGTCTAGTTGATTGAATAAAGCCTTGAAGTCTTTAACCTGATAGTCTTTAGGGTTTAATCCCTCATCTGCTGCTTTAGCAATAATATCCTGCAAAGACTTGACCTGCGGCACGGGTTGGTGGTCTTTAAACCAGCCGAGGCGAAACTGACGGTCCCGGTAAAACCGACGGGCGGGCAGCAGCTGCGCCTTGAACTGCGGCTGGGCGCGCAAGGTGTTGATGACGTAGGTGCTGTCGATGAGAGGCTGGGGACCGAGCTCACGCACGGCCGCGGCGCCGGCAGCGCTGCTGCCTTCCGCCGACTGGCTGCCGTCGGAGCCGCAAGCCTGCAGGGTGGTGCCGCCCACGAGGGCCGCAAGCAGCACCCAGAGGAGCGAAGAAAAACGAAGGAATAATGACATTGAAAGGAATGAAGCGAACAAAAAATGGCCCTCGGACAACTGCCGGGGGCTGGGCGTTGTACTGCCAAGCTTATTGGGAAGTTGCGACGGACCCGCCCGCTGGCTGTCCGGCCGCAAATTACACCCTGGTGAGGCACAGCCCGCTATTGCAATGCCCGTAATCTTGCCAACTTCGTACCACTACAGGCTGCCTGAGCCCACTGTCACTGATTTGGACACACTTAATACACTCACTATCAGCAGCATCAACCCAACCTTGTGCCACTCAAATACGGCCAATGCAAATAGTTGCCGTGCTCGGGTGCTCACATAACCGGGTAAAGTTCTTCTTGTCCTGCTGTCCGAAGCGCCCACTTTCTGAAATCCAGCAATTCCTTGCCTGCCTCTCGGCAGCAGCCCCCATTTATGGCTTCTCCCTTTTCTCAACCGGAACCCCTGCCCCATGACCCGCACAGCTACGCCAGCCAAAGCCCGGTGCGGGTTCGCCATCTGGAACTGGACTTGTCCGTCGACTTCGCTACCCGTACGCTGGCTGGCACCGCAACCTGGCAACTGATTGACGCCGCGCAGGCGGCCGCGGTGACTCTCGACACCCGGGACCTGACCATTGAGGGCATCGAATGCCTCGACGGGGCAGGAAATGCATCGGCTACGACCTTTACGCTGGGGCCGGCCGATGCGGTGCTAGGTCAGGCGTTGAGCGTGGCGCTGAAGCCCGAAACCGCGGCCATCCGCATTCGCTACCGGACGGCGGCCACGGCGGCGGCCCTGCAGTGGCTGGAGCCCGCCCAGACGGCCGGAACCCAGCCGTTTCTTTTCACGCAGTCGCAGGCCATCCTGGCCCGCACCTGGCTGCCGTGCCAGGACTCGCCCGGCATCCGCTTCACCTATGCGGCCCGGGTGCAGGTACCCGCGCATCTGCTCGCGCTGATGAGTGCCGGCAACCCGCAGCAGCTCGACCCCAATGGGACGTATCGGTTTGAGATGGCCCAGCCCATTCCGGCCTACCTCATGGCGCTGGCCGTAGGCGACCTGGCCTTTGCGCCGCTCAGCGGCCGCACCGGGATTTATGCCGAGCCGGCCACTTTGCCTACGGCCACTTACGAATTTGCCGACCTCGAAAAAATGGTGGCGGCGGCCGAGCAGCTGTATGGTCCCTATCGGTGGGAGCGGTACGATTTGCTGGTGCTGCCTCCCTCTTTCCCCTTTGGTGGAATGGAAAACCCGAGATTAACATTTGTTACACCAACCATTCTGGCGGGCGACCGCAGCCTGACCACTCTGGTGGCGCACGAGCTGGCGCACTCGTGGTCGGGCAACCTGGTTACAAATGCAACCTGGAATGATTTCTGGTTGAACGAGGGATTTACGGTGTATTTCGAGCGGCGCATCATGGAACATTTATATGGCCCCGATTATGCCGACATGCTCCAGGTGCTGGGCCGAGCTGAGTTGCACCACACCATTGAAGACATCGGGGTTTCGAGCCCCGACACGCATTTGCACCTCGCCCTGGCCAGCCGCGACCCCGACGAAGGACTCACCGAAATAGCGTATGAAAAAGGCTGCGCTCTGCTCCTAACCCTCGAGTCGCTGGTGGGGCGCACCCGGCTCGACGCCTTTATTAAGGAGTATTTCGCCCGCTTCAGCTTTCAGGCCATGGACACGGCAACCTTCCTGCACTACCTCCGCGCCGAACTGCTGGACCCAGAGCCGGGCCTCGAAGCAAAGCTGAACTTGGCAGCCTGGGTGGAGGGGCCCGGCCTGCCCGGTAATGCGCCGGCCGTCACCTCCCAGCGCTTCGCGGCGGTAGACCAAGAGTTGGCCCGCCTGAATGACGGCGTCGCGTCCGTCTCCCTCCTGCCGGCCACGGCCGACTGGAGCAGCCACGAGTGGGTGCATTTCCTGCACGGCCTGCCAGCCTCACTCTCGTCTCACCAGTTGGCCGACCTCGACGCGGCATTTCATTTCACAACTTCGGGCAACGCCGAAATACTGGCGGCCTGGTTTCCGCTCACGCTGCGGGCAGGGTACGCGCCGGCCGATGCGGCGCTGGAAAAATTTCTGCTCCACGTGGGGCGACGCAAGTTTCTGGTGCCGCTATACCGGGCGCTGCTGGCCACGCCCGGTGGCGCCCGGCGGGCCCGCGAAATTTATGCCCGCGCCCGGCCCAACTATCATTCGGTGGCCACCGGCACGCTTGATGCGCTGCTGGCAGAGCACCAATAAGCGCCTCCGGCCCGAACTTTGCCCCTGGCTTGGGCCGCTGCCGCTCCGGCGGCGTTTACTTTTGCATCTTCCCGCTATATAAATAAGGTATCCGTTGAAAACCATCATTCCGCTTGGCAAGCTCATCGCCGTGGGCGGCAACGAGGACAAGGGCACGTACCCCAACCCCCGAACCCGCCGCAAGTACTACCTCAACTTTTTCGAGTTGGGCATTCTCAAGCGTATCGTGCTCGAAACCGGCAAGGTCGACCCGCGCATCGAAGTCGTGACCACCGCCTCGATGATTCCGGAGGAAGTTGGGCCGATTTACACGGGCTCTTTCGCCATGCTGAACTGCCTGAATGTGGGCATCATGGACATTCGCACGCCCGAAGACGCCCGGCAGCCCGAGTACTTGGAGCGCATGTTGGCGGCCGACGTCATCATGTTTTCGGGCGGCAACCAGTCGCGGCTGCGCGAGATGTTCGGCGAAACCGACTTTCTTGACCGCATGATTCAGCGCTACTACGCCGAGCCGCACTTCGTGATTGCCGGCACAAGCGCCGGAGCCATGGCCATGTCGCAGCACATGATTCGGGGCGGCTCGGTGCCCGATGCGCTGCTGAAAGGCGCCGTGAAAATGGGCAGCGGCCTGGGCTTGCTGCCGGCCGCCATCGTCGACTCGCACTTTGTGAAGCGCGGCCGGTTTGGGCGTCTCATCGAGGCGGTAGCGCTGCACCCCAAGCTCATCGGCATTGGCCTGGGCGAGGACACCGGCGTGCTCATCACCCAAGGCAATTGGGTCGAAACCATTGGCTCTAACCTGGTTATCATCCTCGACGGGCACGACATCCAGCACAATAACGCCGCCGCGGCCAAGAAAGGCACGGTGCTTTCCATCGAAAACGTGACCATGCACGTGCTGGCCAAAGGCAACGTGTACGACATGCGCGAACGAAAATTCTACGCCAGCAAAGAGGCCCTCCCGATTCCGGCTACTTCGGTGGTTACCTCCGAGCCGGCTGCCACGGCCAGCTAGCCCCCGCTAACCTGATTTAAAAAAGCCCGCTTATCGGTTCGATGAGCGGGCTTTTTGTTGCAAACATTGTCAACGGTTCCTGGCAACCGTATGAGGTTTTCGCCTTGCTTTGCCAATTCAGTTGTCGCAAGGGTTTTTTATTGCTTCGTCAATCCCCAAACTTTTCCTTTTAGTATGAACCACCGCAAACTGGGCAAAACCAGCCTTTCCGTTTCCGAAATCAGCCTGGGCACCTGGCAGGTAGGCGGCAAATGGGGCGAGCCCTTCAGCCACGCCAACGCCGACCAAATTCTGAATGCCGCTGTCGACGCCGGCATCAATTTCATCGACACCGCTGACGTTTACGGCGACGGCGAGAGCGAAAAAGCCGTGGGCCGGCTGGTGCGCTCCCGCTCCGAGCGCGTTTTCGTGGCCACCAAGTGCGGGCGCCGCCTGCAGCCCCACACGGCCGATGCCTACCAGCCCGCCGCGCTCCGCCAGTTCGTGGAAGACAGCCTGCGCAACATGCAGCTCGAAACCCTCGACCTCATCCAGCTGCACTGCCCGCCCACGGAAGTGTATTACCGCCCCGAGATTTTCGAGCTGTTTGACCGGTTGCGCGACGAAGGCAAGATTCAGCACCTGGGCGTGAGCATCGAGAAAGTGGAGGAAGGATTGAAGGCCATCGAATTCCCGAACGTGAGTACCGTGCAACTCATCTTCAACATGTTTCGCCAGCGCCCGCCGGAGTTGCTGTTTAAGGAAGCTGCCCGCCGCGACATCGGCCTGATTGTGCGCGTGCCGCTGGCCAGCGGCCTGCTCACTGGCAAGTTCTCGCCCCAAAGCACCTTCGCGCCCGACGACCACCGCAACTTCAACCGTCACGGCGAAGCCTTCGACAAAGGCGAAACCTTCTCCGGCGTTGATTACGCCACTGGCCTCGCCGCCGTGGAGGAACTGAAACAAGCCTTCCCCAACCAGCCGCTGGCCGACATTGCTTTGCGCTGGATTCTGATGTTTGACGAAGTGAGCTGCGTCATCCCCGGCGCCTCCCGCCCCGAGCAGATTCTGCAGAACCTCCAGGCCGCCGAGCTTCCCGCCCTCACCCCCAACCAAATGGAAGCGGTGCGGAGGATTTATGATGCACAGATTCGGCCGCTGGTGCATTACAGCTGGTAGGAATCGAATCTGAGTAATGTTATAAGAACGTCATGCTGAGCGCAGCCGAAGCATCTCTACCGCAATAGTAATTTACTTGCGCAGTAGGGATGCTTCGGCTGCGCTCAGCATGACGTACTGGTTTTACCAAACTGCCGCTCACTTACTCCTTATATATAGCTACCCACGCCGACTCTCCTTCGCGACGGCAGCCACGGTACATCCCCTCCGAATTAAAGGGCAGCGTAACATTCCCCGCCGCGTCAATGGCAATGAGGCCGCCCTCGCCTCCTACGGGCGCCAGTTTGTCCTGCACCACCACGCGGCAGGCTTCTTCCAGCGTGAGGCCTTTGTATTCGATGAGACAGGCTACATCATAAGCTGCTACGGCCCGGATAAAATACTCGCCGTTGCCGGTGCAGCTGATGGCGCAGCGCTCATCGGCCCAGGTGCCGGCCCCGATGAGGGGCGTATCGCCAATGCGGGAGTAGCGCTTGTTGGTCATGCCGCCGGTGCTGGTGGCGGCGGCTAGGTGGCCGTGCTGGTCGCGGGCGACGGCGCCCACGGTGCCTTTTTTCCAGTTGGGGTCGGCAGCGTGGTCGAGCTGCATTTTGCCGGCTTTCAGGGCATCCTGCAGCTGGTTGTAGCGGTGCTGGGTGAAAAAATACTCTGCGGGCTGCAAGGGCAGGCCGTATTCGCGGGCCAACTCGTCGGCGCCGGGGTAGCCTAATAATACGTGTTCGGTTTTTTCCATCACCAGCCGGGCGGCCCGAATGGGGTTTTGCACCTGGCGCACGCCGGTCACGGCGCCGGCCAGCCGGTTGTGGCCGCTCATGAGGGCGGCATCCATCTCGTGGTGGCCGTCGTGGGTGAAAACGGCTCCGCGCCCGGCGTTGAACAGCGGGCAGTCTTCGAGGCTGCGCACGGCCGCCTCCACCGCATCGAGGGCGGCGGCTCCTTGGGCCAGCAGGTCGTAGCCGGTATTTAGGGCAGTTTCGAGGGCCGCGTGGTACTCGCGTTCAGCATCGGGGGAGAGGGAGGCGCGGGCAATAGTGCCGGCGCCGCCGTGAATGGCGAGTGCAAACATTTTTTCGGAAAATAAGCGGCTTAAATGGGCTACAAAGGTAGAGTGAGGGAACGGCTGGTGGCCCGCTAGCGTTTTTATTCGTAGGTTTGATGTTCAAGTTTTTTACTACCAAAACACCCCCAGTTTTATGGCATACGACGTAACCGGCCGGCTGCACGAAATCTTTGACGAACAGCAGGTAAGCGAGAAATTCCGCAAGCGCGAGTTCGTGCTCGAAGTCCAGGACGGCCAGTATCCCGAGCACATTAAGTTTCAGATGGTTCAGGACAAAACCAGCCTCATCGACCCCTTCAAAATGGGCGACGAAGTGAAGGTGACGTTCAACCTCCGCGGTCGCGGCTTCAACAAAAACGGCCAGATGCTGTACTTCACCAACCTCGAAGCCTGGAAGATTGAGCCCGCTTCGGGTGGCAACGCCGGCAACAGCTACGGTGGTGGCCAACAAGCCGCTCCCCGCCCCGCTGCTCAGAACCAGAACCCCACGCTGCGCGCTCAGCCCTCGGCGGCCCCCATCGCCAGCGACGACGACAACGACCTGCCCTTCTAAGGCTCGTCCGAACGTTTTCCGGCTCTGCTATTTCGGTAGCTAAACCATAAAAAATGCCGCATCTGGAACTCAGATGCGGCATTTTTTATGCCCGGTTTTCGTATGAATACGGTATGGATTTACACAAGCTGATTGCACAGGGCGAGGGCGAGGGGTTGGAATTCAAGCAAAAAACCACGCACCCGAACCGCATTTCGCGCACGCTGGTATCGCTGGCCAACACCCGTGGCGGGCAGGTGCTGGTAGGCGTCGACGACACCGGCCGCATCCTGGGCGTGCGCGATGCTGAGGAAGAACTATTCGTGCTGCGCGAAGCCGCCCAGCACTACGTCGAGCCCCCGCTCACCAGCCTGCGGTTTCAGGAAGTGGAGGAAGACGGCCGCACTGTCCTCATCGTGACCGTGCCCGAAAGCCTCAACAAGCCCCACCGAGCCCAGGTAGCCCCCGACGACTGGCGCGCCTACGTGCGCGTGCGCGACGCCAGCGTGCAAACCAGCGGCCTCACCGAGAAGCTGTTGGAGCGCCAGCAACCTGCAGCCCGCTTTGAGAAAATCCCGCTCAGTAAGCAAGAGCTGGCCGTCATCGACTACCTGAAAACCCGCCCCCGCATAAACTTAGCGCAGTACATGAAGCTGGTAAATTTTGGCAAGCGCCGCGCCTACCAGACGCTTATTAAGCTAGTGCTACACGGCTACATCCGTCACCACGACAAGGAAAAGGAGCCGTATTATACCGCCTGACCACGGATTCATCCGGATTTTTCGGATTTCACGGATTTCGTGAGAGGCACGAACGACTTCTAACCACAACCAAAAAGGCCGCTCGAATGAGCGGCCTTTTTGGTTGAATCGATTTTTGTAATCATCTACAAAATCCGTGGAATCCGAAAAATCCGGATGAATCCGTGGTTCAGACTATTCCTGCTTGCGGGCGCGGGCTACTTTCTTCTCCTCTTTCTCCGCTTTTTTCTCCTTCATGGATTTAACGGGCTCTTTCTTTTTCTCTTTGCGGGCGTCTTGGGCTTTGGCCATGATTGAAAAGAAGTTTGGTAAGGGTTGATTCCGGGTATTTCAACGCACGGCCGGGCCGGCGTGTTGTGACGGGCGAAGGTATAAATTTTGGCTCAACCTTGCAGAAAAGGCAGATACCGCTCGCGAATAATGTTGAGGTGGTGCAATTCATGCCCGGCCATGATGAAGAGCAGGGCCCGCACCGTGGCCGGGCCATTGTTGGCTGTGCCCCGGCGATTTAGCTGCTCATCGGTAAAGCTTTCGGCCAATGCCACGGTGGCGGCGCGCACGGCATCGTACTCGGCCAGCAAGCTGGCGATGGAGCGGGCATTGGCGCCGCTGTTGGCCACATAATCGTCCTGCTCAAACCCAAGCAGGTCCTGGCTATCTGCCCGGGCAAAGCGCAGCGCCCGATAAGCGAATATTCGCTCAGAATCAATCTGATGCAGAAGCATTTCCTTCAAAGTCCACTTGCCGGGCGCATAGCCCTGCTCCGTTTGCGCTTCGCTGAGGCCGGCAAACACCGCGTGCACTTCCTGCGGCTGGGTTCGCAAGGCGCTGCGTGGGTCGGCGCCCTCGGGCACCCAATCGATGTAATTGCCGGCGTAAGGCAGGAAATCGCCTTCAACAGGGCGTAAAATCGGCATGACAGAAGGAGTTTGATGAGCAGGAAGGTCGTCGCCAGCGGCCTCGGGTTGCGCTGCCACGGTTTCAGTGGGCAGCACTAGCGGCAATAACACCGCCGGCCCGGGCGCCGACGAGGGCACAATGGACGGGGCGAGGTGCGGGTCGAGGTGCAGGCGCACCACGGGCAGCGGTGCGGGCAGCGTGGCAGTGCCCCCCTCCTGCCCAAAGGCCCAAATTAAAAAGTCGGGCATCACGCGGCCCCAGGTGTCGGGGTGGTGGTGGCCGCCCTCCACCTGCACGTAGCGCAGAGCGTGTTGGGCATCGAGGCCGCCTTTAATAAGCTCCTCGATGAGGTCGAGGCAGTCCTCTACGGAGTCTATGACACCGTTTTCGTTGCGGTCGCCGCGTTCATCAAGGGTGCCGGTTTGGAGCCAGAAGCGGTGGCTGGGGTGCGGGCGCCGGGCCCGCACAAGGCCGTGCATGATGCGGTCGGCAGGCGTGTAGCCGGCACCCACGGCCCGCTGCCGCCACCAGAAGGACCCCGAAAACACGCCGGCCCGCGAAAAAACGTCCGGATGGTGCCACACTATATCGAAGGCCGACAAACCGCCCAGCGAGAAGCCCGCGAAGACGGCCTCGGCCGGGTTGGCGGAAGCGTGGTAATTAGCCTGGGCGAAAGGCAAAAGCTCTTCCAATACAAAGCGGGTATAAGCGCCGGCCAGGCTGCCGCGGCCGTTAAAGTCGGCATGGGCGGCGGTGCCGTATTCCTGCACGCGCAGCTCGTTGGCGTGGGGCGCCACTAGCACGAAGGGCCGCACGGCCCCGCGGGCGTACAGCGCGTCGAGGGTGGGCTGCAGGTGCAGGCGTTCCAAATCCTGGCCATCGTTCAAATAAAGCACGGGGTACGGCGCGGCAGTTTCGGCGCTGGCCGGAGGCAGCAGGATGCTCACCTCCACGTCGCGCTGCAAAAAGCTGGACGGTAGCACTTCCCGGCACAGCCGGGTGCCGATGGGGGAAGTTTCGGGGCTCATGAGGTCTGAAAGCATCAAACAAAGTAACGGCGCCCGTTGGAATTGCGGCTGGTGCGCAAATTTAAACTGGTTAAATGCAGCGGGTCCATCATTTCTTTACTAGTTTGCCGCGCCGCACCACCCGGACGGCTTCACCTCTTCAGCCCCCCACCCGTGCAGGAACAACACCGCCGCTTCTATTCACACCACCTCGGCCAGGACATCGACATGCTGGTTTTTGGCACCTGGGGCTACCCGGTGGTCATTTTTCCCACCTCCGGCGGCCACGATAACGAAGCCCGCGATTTCAAGCTCATCGAGGCGGCCCGCCCGCTGGTGGAGGCCGGCAAGGTGAAGCTGTTTTGCATCGACAGCATCGACGCGCATTCCTGGTACGCCAAGCACCTGCCCCCGGACGTGCGGATTAAAAACCACATTTTCTACGACCAGTTTCTGAGCGACGAGCTGGTGCCCATGCTGCAGCAGGAGTGCAACGTGGACAAGATTGGCGTGGCCGGCTGCAGCTTCGGTGGCTTCCACGCCCTGAATTTCGCCTTCCGCCACCCCAACCAGGTGGCCCACCTCTTCACCATGGGCGCGGCCTTCGATATCCGCCAGTTTCTGGACGGCTACCACGACGACAACGTGTACTTCAACAACCCTCCCGAGTTCATTCCCGGCGCGCACAGCGAGCATTTTCAGTGGATGAACATCATTCTGGGCACCGCCGAGCACGACTTCTGCAAGGATGCCAACTTCCAGATGTCACATATTCTCAGCCAGAAAGGCATCCGGCACACGCTGGACGTGAAGCCCTTTGGCAACCACGACTGGCCCGTATGGCGTGAAATGTTCCCGCAGTATCTCAGCACCATTGGCTAAGTGCCACCCATTCCCCTTTTTTCACCCCCGATTCTTCACCAACCCCAGCTTAACCGCTACCAAAACAACCTTCAGCCATGAAAAAAATAGGCATCCTCTTCGGTCAGGAGAACACCTTCCCGCAGGCCTTCGTCGACCGCGTGAACCAGAAAGCCGTGAACGGCATCACGGCCGAGTTCGTGAACATTGAGCAGGTGGAACAGGCCGTGCCCTGCGGCTACGATGTTATCGTCGACCGCATTTCGCAGGACGTGCCCTTCTACCGCGCCTACCTCAAAAACGCCGCTCTCACCGGCACGGCCGTCATCAACAACGCCTTCTGGTGGAGCGCCGACGAGAAGTTTTTTAATAACGCGCTGGCCGTGCAGCTGGGCGTGCCGGTGCCCAAAACGCTGCTGCTCCCCAGCAAGCACCGCCCCGACGACACCACCGAAAACTCCTTCCGCAACCTGTCGCTGTTCGATTGGGACAAAGCCTTCGCGCACATCGGCTTCCCGGCCTTCATGAAGCCCCACTCCGGCGGCGGCTGGAAGAGCGTATATAAGGTAGACAACCCCGAGCAGGCTTGGCGCGCCTACGACGAAACCGGCCAGCTGGTGATGCTCTACCAGGAAGCCATCGAGTTCGAGGACTATTTCCGCTGCTACTGCCTGGGCGGCAAGCACGTACTCATCATGCCCTATGAGCCCCGCAACGCCCCCCACGAGCGGTACCAGACCACGATGAAAACCGAAGGCGAAGCCGGCCAGAAGCTGCTCGACACCATCAAGGACTACACCCTGCGCCTGTGCCAGGGCCTGGGTTACGACTTCAACACGGTAGAATTTGCCGTGCGCGACGGGGTGCCCATCGCCATCGACTTTGGCAACCCCGCGCCCGATGCCGACGTGAATTCCGTTGGGGCCGAGAACTTTGAGTGGGTGGTAGAACATGCCGCGCTGCTGGCAATTGAGCGCGCCCAGGCCAGCCGGTCCGGCCGCACCAACCTCACCTGGGGCACGTTCGTGCAGGACTCCGTGCGCGCCGCTCCCAAAGGTTCGCCCACCATTGGCTCCAATGTGCAAATGGGCCAAGCCGTGCGTGAAACCAACGACCTGGGCGCCACCGGTGCCCCCAAGCCCGCCGCCAAAAAGGCCGCGCCCAAGAAAGCGGCCGGCGCCATCCAGCCCGAGCCGCCCACCGGCGAGGTATCGGCCAGTCAGCAGTCGGCCGCCAAGAAAACGGCGGCGCCCAAAGCCGCTGCCGCTTCGGCTCCCGCAAAGAAACCGGCCGCTGCCAAAGCCCCAGCCGCCGCTAAGGCCCCTGCTGCTAAAAAAGCTGCACCTAAAAAAGGCGAATAGTCTCCCGCGACTTCTGCCGGGCCCGGCGCGTTCTTTCCGCGCGCCGGGCCATGCGGGGTTGTCCTTGTCCTCATTGTATTCGTCCTGCTCATGGCCATGCCCACGTTTACCCTCGGCATCGAGGAAGAATTTCAAACCATTGACCCCGAAACCCGGGAGCTCCGCTCCCACCTTTCGCAGATTGTAGAGGGCGGCCGCGTCACGCTGCACGAGCAGGTGAAAGCCGAAATGCACCAGGCCGTAGTGGAAGTGGGAACTAACATCTGCCACAACATCGCCGAAGCCCGCACCGAAGTGCTGCACCTGCGCCGACAGGTTATTGAGCTGGCCGATAAGCAGGGCTTAAAAATTGGTGCCGCTGGCACCCACCCGTTTTCGCGCTGGCAGGAGCAGCCCATCACGCCCGATGCCCGCTACGACAAGATTGTGGAGGAGCTGCAGGAAGCCGCCCGTTCCAACCTGGTTTTCGGCATGCACGTGCACGTGGGCATCGAAAACCGGGAAATAGGCGTGTACATGATGAACACGCTACGGTATTTCCTGCCGCACTTGTTTGCGCTCAGCACTAACTCCCCGTTTTGGGAGGGGCGCGAAACCGGCTATAAGTCGTTTCGCACCAAGGTATTCGAACGGTTTCCGCGCACGGGCATTCCGGGTTTCTTTCACAGCGCCAGCGACTACGACGAGTTCGTGCAGCAGCTTATCAAAACCGGCTGCATCGACAATGGCAAGAAAATCTGGTGGGATATCCGCCTGCATCCCTTCTTCGACACCATCGAATATCGCATCTGCGACATGATGATGCGTGCCGACGAAACCATCTGCGTAGCGGCCATCATGCAAGCGCTAGTGGCTAAAATCTACAAGCTAAAGGCCCAGAATCTCAATTTCCGCATCTACCGTAGCGCCCTCATCAAGGAAAACAAATGGCGCGCCGCCCGCTACGGCCTCGATGGCGACATGATTGATTTTGGCATCCAGGAGGAAGTGCCCACCCGCAAGCTCATCCTGGAGCTGCTCGACTTCATCGACGACGTGGTGGACGACCTCGGCAGCCGCCACGAAGTAGAATACGTGCTGAAAATGATGGAGATGGGCACCGGCGCCGACCGCCAGCTCCAGGTTTTCCGCGAAACCAACGACCTGAGCAAAGTGGTCGACTACATTCTCTCCGAAACCACTCACGGCCTCTATTAATCGTACCTTTGCCCTTGCAACGCCCGCCCTTCGGTGGGCGTTGCTTCTTTTTTCACCGGGGCCGACCGCGTTTGCTGTGCCGCTGGCCCCTTTTTGCTGATACCCATGGAGGCAATTCGCATCGCCATTCTGGACATGTACGACAACGCCCGCAACGAGGGCATGCGCTGCATCCGGCAACTGCTGGCCCGCAGCGCGGCCGAAAACGGGCTGGTTTTCGACGTCGACACCTATAATGTACGGGCCGAAAACGTGGTCCCGGGCCTGGAATACGACATTTATATTTCCAGCGGCGGCCCCGGCAGCCCCTTGCCTTCGGATGAGCCCTGGGAGCGCAAGTATTTCGATTTCATCGATTCGTTGCTGGCCTACAACCAAACCGAGGAGCCCAAAAAGCACCTGCTGCTGATTTGCCATTCCTTTCAGCTTGTGAGCCGGCACCTGGGCATGGGCACTGTGAGCCGCCGCAAGTCCACTTCCTTTGGCGTGCTGCCGGTGCACCTCACCCCCGCCGGCCAGGCCGAGCCCGTGCTTAATGGCCTGCCCGAGCCGTTCTACATTGTCGATTCGCGTGACTACCAGCTGACCAACCTCGACATGGACCGCCTCAATGCCTTCGGTGCCCGCGTGCTGTGCCTGGAAAAAGACCGGCCGCACGTGCCCCTGGAGCGCGCCGTGATGGCCATTCGTTTCACGCCCGAAGTTATTGGCACGCAGTTCCACCCCGAAGCCGACGGCGAGGGCATGCTGCGCTACATGCTCACCGACGAGCGCAAACAGCAGGTAATCACCACCTACGGTGAAGCCAAATACCACGAAATGGTGCGCCTGCTGGCCGACCCCACCACCATCGAGCACACCGAATCGGTGGTGGTGCCCACCTTCCTGCGCCGCGCCCTCACCGAGCTTGGCCAACTCACCGCCGCCTAACCCCTGCCCCTGCCGCTGTTTATGATTCCGGAACACCGCCACGCCTTCAACGCCGCCTTCACCCCTGCCCGCTACCAGGAAATGCTGGCCGATATTGAGCAGCAACTGCCCGGCCAACTGGAATTCCGGGTGGCCGAAACGCCGGTTTTTATTCCGAACGGCCTGCGCGATAAATTGATTGCCGCCGGCGAAAGCATTGTGGATGTCATCGAGCAACCCAATTTCAAGGAGTTAACCGAGGCTTCCATTCCGGCCCACCAGCGCGTACCGAACGAAGACAACCGGCCCGAATTTCTGACTTTTGACTTTGCCGTGTGCCGCGATGCCAACGGCGAGCTGGAACCGCAGCTCATTGAAATGCAGGGCTTTCCGTCGCTCTACGCGTTTCAGTCCTGGTTGCCGGGCATATTTGCGCGGCACTACCCTATTTCAGACGCATTGACGCCATTTATTGGCGTAGCGAATTTCGACGCGTATCAGGACCGGATGCGCCAGTTTATTCTGGCCGATGAGCCCGCCGAAAACGTCATTCTGTTGGAGCTGTTTCCAGAAAAACAAAAAACCCGGATTGACTTTGCTTTAAGCAAAAAATTCTGGGGAATTGAGGCCGTTTGTATCACCAAAATCCGTAAGCACGGACATCAATTATTCTACGAAAAAGACGGACGCGAAATAGAAATTAAGCGTATTTATAACCGTATTATTTTTGATGAGTTGGCGCGCTATCCGGAATTGGAAACGGAATTTAAATTAACCGATGAGGTTGATGTCAAATGGGTTGGGCATCCGAACTGGTTTTTTAGAATTAGCAAGTTCACTCTACCTTTTTTGCAGGGCCCATCTGTGCCGCCGAGTTATTTCCTGCACGAATTAAAAGAATATCCGGCCGATTTAGAAAATTACGTTCTCAAGCCGCTCTTTTCTTTCGCGGGTGCGGGCGTGCGGCTCCACATCACGGCCGCAGAGCTGGATGCGTTGGCCGACAAGCAGAATTATCTGTTGCAGCGTAAAGTCGAATATGCGCCCGTCGTGCAGTCGCCCGATGGCTTGGTAAAATGCGAAATCCGGTTGCTGTATATCTGGCCGGAGGGTGAAACTCGCCCTCAGTTATTAACCGGCTTGAGCCGCCTGAGCCGGGGCGAAATGATTGGCGTTGATTTTAATAAGGACAAGGATTGGGTGGGCGGCACCACGCCGCTATTCGAACGGTAGCAAGGCGGGGCACGGTGTTTGAAAGCCGCCCAACAACGCCCATGAAGGCTTGCGCGTAAAGGCAGCCTCACCCCATTATTTCCCCACAATGTCTTCTCTCTCCGAAAAGGGCCTTAAGCTTTCCAAAAACGCGCTGTTCAATGTCTTCATTGGCCGCGCCACCAAACTACTCGGCCGCCCTTTCAAGGTAGTCACGGTGCTCAATGAAGTGGCTGATAAGCTCGCCAACAAGGAAAGCAAAGACAATAAATTCCGCCAGCTTTTCGACGTCGCGCTCACGCTGGTGCGCTTAGTGCGCAGTTTTATCAGCGGCGAATACCGCGACATTGATACCGGCACCATCATATCCGGACTGGCGGTATTGCTCTACGTACTCTCGCCCATCGACTTGGTGCCGGATTTTATTCCAGTGTTAGGCTTCCTCGATGATTTGAGCCTGGTGAGTTGGTACGTAGGCAAGTTCCAGGGCGAAATCGTCAAATTCCGCAACTGGGAGCAGAGCGGACGCGGCCAGGCTAGCGGCTTTGGCTTAGCCGCCTCAGGGCCGGACTTGGCGGCCCGCCCCGCCGAGGGCGACACCGCTCAACCCAGCGTAGCCGAGTTGGGCCATTCGTAATTGCTGGTTTATCACCCCGATTTTTATGCCCACGTTTGTTGTTTCCATTCGCTTGCCGGAGACTTTCGATGAAGAATTTATTTCCTTGATTCCGCAACATCGGGCATTTATCAACCAACTGTTGAGCGAGAAAATCGTGGAAGTTTACGCCATCAGCAGCGACCGCAGCCGCGGCTGGGTAACCATGCACGGCGACGATGCCGCCGCCGTGCAGGCAGTGGTGGAGCAATTTCCGCTCTTCCACCATTTGCAGGGAGTTGAAATAGATGAATTATTTATTTTCGACAGCGCCGCCTCGCGTTTTCCTCACATCAGTTTAAATTGAATTACCAGCGCTTGGGCGTGCAGTCTGCTTTTAAAATTTATGGCTACTTTATTATTTGGTCGTTTTACTTATTTAGAACTGGCCGGTGTGGCCGGCACCATTTTAGGCCTGACGTCGGCTATTTCTCCGCCCCCACCGGCCATCACCACCGACCAACTCACGGCCCGGATGAGCGCCGCCATTGAGGGCCTTAAAACCCTGCGTTGCACCGTGAAGGCGCAGGAGCGCATTGGCGCCAACATCAATCAGGCCCGCAGCATTATGAAGCTGACCTACAAGCCGCTGCGTATTTACATCAAGAACCAAAAAGGCGTGGAAGTGCTCTACCTGCAGGGCCAGAACGGCGGCGATGCCTGGGTGTACCCGGCCAGCTTTCCCTACGTGACACTGAGCCTGGACCCCAACGGCAAGCTGATGCGCAGCAACCAGCACCACACGGCGCTGCAAGCGGGGTTTGGCACCATTTCGGACCTGCTGCGCACCACTGGCCTGCGGCAGGACAATTCCTATAGCAAGTCGTTTCGCTACGTGGGCGATACCACGCTGCAAGGCCGTATCAGCTACGTGCTGCGTTCCGACTTTCCGCAGTTCCGCTACGTGAGCTACAAAGCCGGCAAAAACGAAACCATCGAGTCGGTGGCCGAGCGGTTTGGCTGCGGTACCTACCGCATTATTACCCGCAACGACCTGACCATTGGGGAAAAAATCCCCGAAGGAAAAGTGCTGCAAGTACCCAATGCCTACGGTCGTCGCACGGTGCTGTGCGTCGACCCCAAAACGTATTTGCCCATCTTGGTGCAAGTGAATGACGACAAGGGCTTGTTTGAAAAATTTGAGTTTCTCGACGTCGTTCCTAACCAGAATATTCCGCTTGAGGAATTTTCCAAGGATTATAAAGACTACAAGTTGTAGCGGAAAGCCCTGTCATCCTGCGCAAAGCAAAGGCCCTTATTACGCTCGAACATAATCCGTTCGAGCGTAATAAGGGCCTTTGCTTTGCGCAGGATGACAGGCAAATTACCTCCTCATTGTTTTTTCTATTTGGTCCCACATTTCCGGCGTCAGCATTTCGAGTTTGTTGAATTCGCCGGCGCCGTTCAGCCACTCGCCGCCATCGATGGTCACGACTTCGCCATTCACATACGCCGAGAAATCGGACACCAAGTAAGCCGCCAGGTTGGCCAGCTCCTGGAATTGGCCCACTCGCTTGAGGGGCACGCTGGCGGCGGGGTCGAGTTTGCTGGCCAGCGGCTCAGGGAAAAGGCGGCTCCAGGCGCCTTCCGTCGGGAACGGGCCGGGCGCAATGGCGTTGGAACGGATGCCGTACTTGGCCCACTCCACGGCCAGCGAGCGGGTAATGGCCAGTACGCCCGCTTTGGCCGCTGCTGAAGGCACTACATACGCAGAACCTACCGAGGCATAAGTGGTGACAATGTTGAGAATGGTGCCAGGCTTTTTATCGGCTATCCAGCGCTTGCCCACGGCCAGGGTGCAGTTGTAAGTGCCGCGCAGCACGATATCGACAATCACGTCAAAGGCCTTGTGGCTCAGGCGCTCCGTGGGGCTGATGAAATTACCAGCGGCGTTATTCAGCAAGATATCCACCCCACCAAACTCCTGAATGGTTCGCTCGAGCATGGCTTCCACTTCGTCGTACTTGCGCACGTCGCAGGCAATGGCCAGCACTTTGCCGCCGGTTTGCTGGCGGAGTTCTTCGGCCGTTTTTTCCAGCACGTCGAGCTTGCGGCTGCTGATGGTGACGTTGGCACCGAGCTGCAGAAAGTAGGTGGTCATGGCCCGGCCCAGGCCAGTGCCGCCGCCAGTCACGATGATGGTTTTGCCGGCCAGCGCGTTGTCGCGCAGCATGGGCTGGGTGTAGGGAGTGTTCATGCGGAAGCAGAATGAGGGTGGGAAGCGCGGCAAAGTCCGCGGCCCGAAGGTACTAGCGGCCGGCCATCAAGCCACGACCGTAGCGTCGGGCATTTTATTTTGGTTGCCGAATATAGTATTAGTTATTTTTTTCGCACCTTCGTGCCATTAAGGCGATTTATTTGTTGGGTTGACATGACAAGTTCCATTTCCGGGGGCTCCGCGAGCACGACATCGGGAGCGGAATTCCCCACCGTATTAGTTATGGGCTGTGGCTGGCTGGGCCTGGCCCTGGCGCGCTCATTGGCGGCCGCCGGCCATGTGGTGCTGGGCACCACCACCACCCCCGAAAACATCGCCGGCATGGAAGCGGCTGGCATTCAGGCGCATTTACTCCGCCTTGGCCCCGATTTTAATGCCTCGTCCGAAGCCCTGCTCATGCGCCTGCTCAAGGCCGCCGATGTGCTTGTGCTGAATGTGCCGCCTCGTGCCGCGGCCGCGGGAGCTTACCCTACGCTGCTGCGGCCGGTCCATCGGGCCGTGGCCAAGGCGGGCACACCCCACGTGCTGTTCGTAAGTTCCACCAGTGTGTATCCGGACGAGCCCCGCGTGATGCGCGAAGCCGACGCCATCAGCACCCGCGACGCCGCTTCGGATGTACTGCGCGCCGAAGGCCACTTTGTGCCCCGCTACGGCCAGTGGAAAAGCACCGTCGTGCGCCTGGGCGGCCTCATTGGCCCCGACCGTTCGCCCGGGCGCTTCCTCGCCGGCCGCCGGGACCTGGGACAAGGCAATGCGCCCGTTAACCTGGTACATCTAACAGACGTGGTGGGGGTGCTATCGGCTATTATTCAGCATAAAGTGTGGGGCCATACGTTCAATGTTTGTGCCGAACAACACCCGCTTAGACAGGATTTTTATCCGGCAGCCGCCCAATACCTCAAGCTGGAAGCGCCCACTTTCAAGCAGGAAACAGCTAAAGGCGGTAAAACCATCGACAGCAGCTTGGTGCGCTCCCTATTGCCCTATCAATTTCAGCACGACGACGTGCTGGGGGCGTTGGCGCACTGCTAGAAGGGCCGTTCCGCCCCGACCAGGCCGTACCTTTGCCGGGTGAATATTGATGCGTCCCGACCTCTTGTAGCCGTGCTGGGCGGTGGTGCCGCCGGTTTTTTCGGCGCCATTGCCTGCGCCGAGGCTAATCCAAACCTGCAAGTCATTTTGCTGGAAAAAACGGGGAAGCTGCTCAGCAAAGTTCGCATCTCGGGCGGCGGCCGCTGCAACGTGACGCATTCCTGCGAGTCGGCCGCGCAACTGGTAGCGCATTACCCGCGCGGCAGCAAGCAGTTGAAATCGGCCTTTCAGCAATTTGGCGTGGCCGAAACCATTACTTGGTTTGCCCAGCGCGGTGTCGCGCTCAAGACGGAGGCCGATGGCCGCATGTTCCCCACCACCGACTCCAGTGAAACCATTGCTCAGGCCTTGGAAGACGCGGCCCGCAAGGCCGGGGTCCGCATTGTTACGAATATCAGTGTAGATGAAATTCAGCCCTTGCCCACAGGCAGTTTCTCTTTAAATCTCAGTGGCAGCGGCGCAGCTAAATTCGGTGACACCTTGCTCGCAAGCCGGCTGCTGATTGCCACCGGCGGCAATCCCAAAAGCACCAATTACGATTGGCTCCGCGCCTTGGGCCATACCATCGCTGAGCCAGTCCCGTCGCTCTTCACCTTCAACGTGCCCAATTCGCCCCTGAGCGAGTTGATGGGCGTGAGCGTGCCGCACGCCCGCGTGGTGCTGGCGGGCGAAAAGCTGCAATACGAAGGCCCTCTACTGGTCACGCACTGGGGTGTGAGCGGCCCGGCCGTGCTCAAGCTCTCAGCCTGGGGCGCCCGCCGCCTAAGCGAGTTGGGCTACGTCGGAACCGCTCTGGTTAACTGGATTCCTACCTTTACTGAAGAGACACTGAGGCCCTGGCTGCAACAGTTCCGGCAGGAAAATGGCAAGAAAACGGTGGCCGCCAACCCACAGTTTGGCCTGCCCCAACGGCTCTGGCGCAACCTGACCGAGCAAGCCGGCATCGGTCCGGAGCTGCGTTGGAGCGACGTGCCCGCCAAAGCGCAAAACCGCTTGCTGGAACTCCTGCTTCGTTCGCCTCTAGCTGTGCGCGGCAAGACGACTTATAAGGAAGAATTTGTGACCTGTGGCGGAGTTTCACTCGCCGAAATTGACCTCAAAACAATGCAGAGCCGCCGCGTGCCCGGCCTATATTTTGCCGGCGAAGTCCTGGATATCGACGGCATCACCGGCGGCTTCAACTTCCAGGCGGCCTGGACCACCGGATTCCTGGCCGGCCGGGCTATGGCCGAGCCGCAGCTGGTAGCTGTGTAACCTTCCACGCGGACAGGGAGTAAACGAAGGCATAATCTTTCACCTTAAATTACCCTTTCCACATGGAAGCCAAAGCCACCCAAGCCCTGCTCAACGAACTGGTTGAAACCCTCAAAGACGGCCAGAAGGGCTACGCCGAAGCCATGGTTGACGTGCAAGACGCCGACCTAAAGGACACCTTCAAGCATTTCGCTGCCCAGCGTTCGAGCTACCTAAATGAAATCGAGGACCAGATGTTCAAGCTGGACCTCAAGCCCGACACCAACGAAGGCGCCCAGGGCTCCATTACCGGCGCCGTGCACCGCGCCTGGATTGACCTGAAATCGGCTGTGACCGGCAAAGACCGTCACAGCATCCTCGCCGAGTGCGAGCGCGGCGAAGACTACGCCAAGAAAGCCTACCAGACCGCCCTGAAAGCCGAAGGCCTGCCCGCCGGCCTGAAAGCTGTCATCGAGAAGCAATACCAAGGTGTGGTTGAAGGCCACGACAAAATCAAAGCCCTGCGCGATTCGGCGAAATAGTTTTCAGCATCACTTTTGCTTTAAGCCCAACAAAAAAGCCGCTCAATGAGCGGCTTTTTTGTCTTCTAACCTTCTTCTTAATAAACACTTGTATCGTCACAGCTGGTTAATCCAGTTAATTCACAAATAGACTATTCGTCAAAGCTCTCGTTGCGGGGAGCACGGGGTGCGGGGCGCGTGTCATACTCGCGGGGCGTGCCGTAGCTCGGCTTGTTGCCATAGCTGGGCTTGTCGCCGTAGCTCGGACGGTTGCCGTAACCCGACTTGCCGGTGCCGCCTTCGCGACGCTCGCCACCACCGTAGCTGGGGCGGTTGCCGTAGCTGCTGCCACCGTCGCGGTTGCCTTTGTAGCCGCCGCCGTAGCCACCTTCACGACGCTCGCCGCCGCCAAAGCTGCCACCGCCGCGGTTGCCACCTTTGTAGCCACCGCCACCAAAGCCGCCCTCACGCCGCTCACCGCCGTTGAACGGACGACGCTCCCGGTCGCCGCCAAAGCCGCCCGGGCCGCCACCGCCCATGCGGTTGAAGCCTTCTTCCTTGGCGGCCGCATCCTGCACCGGCGTTGCGATGCTGAAGCTTACCGGCGTGCCCTGGATGCTGGTGCGGCCCAGCTTGCTCACAATCTCGTCGGCAAATTCCGACGGTACTTCCACGAAGCTGAACTTGTCGTAGAGGGCGATATCGCCCACTTTGGCACCGGTCAGGTTGCTCGACTCCGAAATCAAATCCACGATGTCGCGGGGGTGAATCCGGTCTTTTTTGCCCATCGTCACGAAGAGGCGGGTGTAGCCGGGGCGGGCCTGACCGGCTGCCTTGCTGGCGTCGAGGCTCTGCTGCGCGCTCTTGTCCTCCTTCATGGTCATTTTCAGCAGCGCGGCGGCGATGTCGAGCGAGGTGATTTCCTCACCCTGGTCGAGCAGGCGCTGCACGCGGCCCACGTATTTCTCGAGGTTGCCCTTCTCAATGATTTCCTTAATCTGGTTCAGGAACAGCGTGGTTTTTACTTCCGAAACATCGGCAAACGACGGCACCTGCTCCAGTTTAATCTGGGCCTTGGTGAAGCGCATGATGTCGCGCAGCTTATAAATGTCGCGGCCGCTCACAAACGTGAAGGCTTTGCCACTCTTGCCAGCGCGGCCCGTGCGGCCGATGCGGTGCACGTAGTATTCTTCGTCGGCGGGCAGGTCGTAGTTTACTACCGCTTCCACGTTGTCCACGTCGATGCCACGGGCGGCTACGTCGGTAGCAACCAGCACTTCCAGCGTCGATTTGCGGAATTTATCCAGCGTGTTCTGGCGCTGCTGCTGGCCCATGTCGCCGTGCAGGCCTTCGGCGAAGTAGCCTTTGGCTTGCAGGTCGGCTACGATTTCGTCCACCATGCGCTTGGTGTTGGCGAAAACGATGGTCGACTTCAGGTTGAACATGTCGAGCAGGCGGGTCAGCACGTCCTTTTTCTGGGGGCCGCGCACCTCGTAGTAGCTCTGCTCGATGTTGGTCACCGTCATCGTCTGGTGGTTCACCTTCACAATCTGCGGCTCGCGCTGATATTTCTTGGTGAGCTCCATGATGGGCTTGCTCATCGTGGCCGAGAAGAACACCGTCTGGCGCTCCTTCGGCATCTTGCTCAGGATGAACTCGATGTCGTCGCGGAAGCCCATGTCGAGCATTTCGTCGGCTTCATCCAGAATGATTTTGGTGGTGTTTTCCAGCTTCAGCGTACCGCGCTCGATGTGGTCCATCACGCGGCCGGGAGTGCCGATTACAATCTGCACGCCGCGCTCCAGGGCGCGGAGCTGACGGTCGTAGGGGCTGCCGCCGTAGATGGGCACCACCATCAGGCCGCGCTTGTACTTGCCCAATTTCTGGATTTCGCCCGACACCTGCACCGCGAGTTCGCGGGTGGGGCAGAGTACCAATACCTGCACGTCCTTGCTCTCAGTATCGATGTTATCGATGGCGGGAATGGAGAAGGCAGCGGTTTTGCCGGTACCCGTCTGGGCCTGGCCGATAACGTCTTTGCCGGCGAGCAGCACGGGAATAGCAGCGGCCTGAATGGCCGAAGCTTCCTCGTAGCCCATCTCGGTGATGGCGCGTTGTACTTCCTCGGAGAGGTTCAGTTCGTCAAAGCGAACCACAATTTTTTCAGCTTCCATGATTGGAGTTGATAAGGGGGAAAAGAGACTTAGCTCTGAAAACAGCCGTACTCAGCGACGTTTTCCCTCCTACTACCTTGTCACAATCAGGTGGGAAAAAACAACCAAAAAACTACGCGGCCAATGCGTTAGCGCCTCTCTCAGGCTTGCGCGGACTTGGGCCATCCTCAAATGCGGGTGCAAAGGTAGGATTTTTATTTCGGAAAAGCTAATGTGGGAGCAAGAACAATTTTTTAGCACGTCATGCTGAGCGCAGCCGAAGCATCTCGCGTGCCACCACTAATCCTTTCCTTGCGATTGGATTACTACCACACGCGAGATGCTTCGGCTGCGCTCAGCATGACGTGCTTTTTTCGTTCTGTCCTTCGTACTTACATCCCAAGCAGGCACAAAAAAAGCCCGCCAAAGGCGGGCTTTCTTAGAGTTGCAAAGCTGCGGCTGAATTAAACCAGCGATACTTTTACGGCGTTCGGGCCTTTTTTGCCCTGAGCTACTTCGTATTGAACTTTGTCGTTTTCGCGAATCGAGCTAACTTGGAGGTCGCTGATGTGAACGAAGATGTCTTCGCCAGTTTCGTCGTTTTTGATGAAACCAAAGCCTTTGGTGTCATTAAAGAATTTTACCGTTCCGGTGGGCATGGTGGTTGGTTGTGGAGTTTCCCTAAGCGTTTGGGCCACCGTGGCTTGATGTCTTAGGTTGCGTCAAAGATAGGCAGAAATTCCAAATGACCAAGTCGATAGATATTTTTTTCAATGCGTGCCGACCTTTGCCCGCTCCCCCTCCTACTATACAGTATGCCCGACGCACCGGCCCACACTTTTTCGCACGATTTTCAAGTTCCGGCCAGCGCCATTGATGCGCTGGGGCACGCCAACAACGTGGAATACGTGCGCTGGGTGCAGGACGTGGCCGGCGCGCACTGGCTCAGCATCTGCCCGGCCGAGCTGCGCGACCAGATTATCTGGGTGGTGCGCGAGCACCGGATTCGCTACCTGCAATCGGCCTTCGCGGGCGAGACGCTGCGGGCCAGCACCTGGGTGGGCGAAACCAGCGGGGCCACGTCGCTGCGCTACACCCGCCTCACCCGCGCGGCCGATGGCGTGCTGCTGTGTGAGGCGGAAACGACCTGGGTGCTACTCGACCCCAAGAGCGGCCGGCCTGTGCGCGTGACGGCGGAGATGGTGAGTTGGCTACTGCCGAAATAATTATGCTTCACCGTTAACCATCAAGTTGTCATACTTGCCAGTTGTTAGATTGATTACCAAACTGTAGTAACAATCTCCTCCATCCATAACTAACTGAATGCTGCTTCTCCATCCATCATGTGCGTAGCAGAAACAATTCACCCAAACTAATTTATTCCCATGCTGGTCGATAACGCAAACGTATTGGCGTTTATAGACCTTTAATTTATTTTCTTCTGCGGCACGAGTTAAAAACAACTTCACTTTATTTAAATCGGCTTGATTAAGAGTGGCTTGTTTCACATCTTTTTCAAAGCCGTATATATCCCCATCAGAAGCATAATATGGCAGAACAACAAAATCAGAAGCTGGTGCAGCTCTTAGTTTCATAGCAGTGACGGATGTTGCGCATCTGCATTAAACTCCAGCAATACCAAACCAAAACCAAGCAGCAATAATTTGTGCATTCTCATAATTATTGTCATTGCATTTGTAAATACAATCAAATATACATGCCTCCCTCCTTCCGCATCTACTCCTCTTCGGCCGGCTCGGGGAAGACGTACCAATTAACGAAAGAATACCTGCTGCTGGCGCTGGGGGCCGATGACCCGGCGTATTTCAAGCGGGTGCTGGCCATTACGTTTACCAACGATGCGGCGGGGGAAATGAAGCACCGCATTGTGGATGCGCTGCGGAATTTTGCCTACCCGGCGGCGGGCAAGCCGGATGCGCTGCTGGCCGACATTGCGGCCGAGCTGCAGTTGCCGGCGGCGGAGGTGCGGCGGCGGGCGGCGGCCACGTTTCGGCTGGTGCTGTACCACTACGCCGATTTTGGGGTGAGCACGATTGACTCGTTTGTGCAGCGGATTGTGACGGCGTTTACCCGGGAATTGGGCTTGCCGGCCACGTTTGAGGTGGAACTGGATACGGATGCGGTGCTGCAAAGCGCGGTGGCGGCCTTGCTGGACAAGGTGAACCGCGACCCGAACAGCAAGCTGCTGTCGCAGACGCTGGCGGAATATGCGCTGGGACAGGCTGAGGAGGGCAAAAGCTGGAGCCGCCTGCCGGAGGAGCTGGCCGGGTTTGGCCGGGTGCTGTTTAATGAGACGGTGCAGGAGGCGGTGGCGCAGCTGGACCGGTTGAGTCTGGCCGATTTTCGGCGGTTGGACAAGGAGATTCGGGCGCGGCGGACGGAGATTGAAGTGGCGTTTGGGCAGACGCGGGAGGTGGCGCTGGCGGTGCTGGACGCAGCGGGCGCGACGGAAGCCGACTTTTTCCAGGGTAAGCGGGGGATATTTGGCTACGTGCAGAAGGGCGTGGATTTGCTGGCGCCCGACGCGGGACCGAACAGCTACGTGCGCGCCACGCTGGCCGATGACAAATGGTACAGCGGCAAAATCAAGACGGCGACTGACCGGGAACGGGTGGATGCGGTTAAGGAACCGCTCGGCCAATTGGTGGCGACGCTGGATAAATTGCGCGCTGATTATTTACCGAATTATGTATTGTTGGCGGCGATGCAGCCGTATTTATTTCACGCTTCGCTGTTGAGTGAATTAAATAAAATAGTGGAGCAGATTAGCCGCGAGCGGAACGTGGTGTTGATTTCCGAATTTAACCGGCGCATTGCCAGCATTGTACTCACCGAGCCGGTGCCGTTTTTGTACGAGCGGCTGGGTGAGAAATACGAGCATATTCTGATTGACGAGTTTCAGGATACGTCCGTTTTGCAGTGGAATAATTTGCTGCCGCTGGTGGAAAACACGCTGGCGAATGGGCATTCCAGCTTGGCGGTGGGCGATGCCAAGCAGGCCATTTACCGCTGGCGCGGGGGCGAGATGGAGCAGATTCTGCGGCTGCACCAGGGCAACACGGAGGCGCTGGCTGCCCGCGCCCGCGAGCCGGAGATGCGCGAGCTGCTGCGGGGGCGCTACGAGGCGTTTCGGGGGAAGCTGGAGCCGAAGGCGTTGCAGGTGAATTACCGGTCGGCGCGGGAGATTATTGATTTTAATAACTTGTTTTTTGAGGCGGTGAGTGGGCGGCACGAGGCGCTGGGGCTGGTGACGGGGATTTATGACGCGCACTTTGGGCAGCAGGTGCCGGAATCGCAGCGGACCGACCAGCAGGGGCATGTGGAATTGTTATTCACCCAGAAGGATGCACCGGCGTTGATTTTCGACCCGGCGGCCGGCACCTACACCGCCGAGCCCCTCCCCGGCCACGCGGCCGAGGCGCTGCTGGGCTACGACGAAAGCACCTGCTATCTCACTCTGCAGCTGGTGGAGCAGGCGCTGCGCGACGGGTATGAACTGCAGGATATTTCGGTGCTGTGCCGCACACGCTACGCCAGTAAAATCATTGCCAAGTTCTTGAAAGAACGGGGCTACGCTATTATTTCGGCCGATTCGCTGGCGCTGGAATTTGCGGAGGTGGTGAACCTGCTGGTAAGCATTTTGCGGGTATTGCACCAGCCGGCCGATACGCTGGCGCGGGCCGAAGCCCTACTACTCGTGGACAAGGTGGTGCGCGGGTTGGCTCCCACGCCGGCGCGGGCGCGGCACATTGCGGCAGTGGCTAATGCGGCGGGCGGCACGTCATTTTTCGACGAGCTACGGGCGCTGGGCTACGACGTGAACGAGGCCGAAACCGGTAACCTGGGCCTCTACGAGCTGGCCGAGCGGCTGCTGAATTTGTTCGGGCTGCTGGGGCGCAACGGGGAGAGCGAGTACCTGTTTCGCTTCCTCGATTTGACGCTGGAATACAGCCTGAAATTTGGCAACAACCTGGGCAATTTCCTCACGCACTGGGAAGAGCGCAAGGGGCGCATCAGCATCAACGCACCGGGCGGACGGGCGGCCATCACCATCACCACGGTGCACAAGGCCAAGGGCTTGGCGTATGGGGTGGTGATTGTGCCCTTTGCCGACTGGAGCCTGGAGCCGCACCGGGGCACCCTGTTGTGGGGGCATTTGGAGGCGGGCCAGAAGCCCATCGAGCTGATGCCCGATGTGGCGGTGGTGAGCCTGAGCAAGGGCATTCAACAGACGGTATTGGGCGGGCAGTACGATGAAGAGCGCGAGAAAACATTCCTCGAAGGGCTGAATACCCTATACGTGGCCTTCACCCGGCCGCGCCACCGCCTCTACGTCATCAGCAAGCGGCCGGAGACCCAGAAAACCACCAAAACCGACGAGTTGGACGCCGCCGCGCCCACCACTGCGGCCCGCACCGTGGCCGATTTGCTCCACGGCTACCTGCTGGGCCGCGGCGAGTGGCAGGCAGAACAGGTGTCTTTCGTGGTGTCGAAAGGCTCGTTGGCGGCGAAAAAAAAGGCCGACAGCGCCCCCATGGCGGCTACTTACGAGCTGACCAACCTGGCCGCCGCGCCCTGGGAGGAGCGCCTGAAGCTCCGCCGCCACGCCACCACACTCTTCGATTTTGATGAGCAAAAGGCCCAGAGCGAGTGGAACCGCAAGCTGCACTTTGCCCTGCGCCGCCTGCTCACGGCCGCCGATGTGGGCCGGGTGGCCAGCCAGCTCGTGGCCGAGGGGATACTGAGCGCCAAGGAGCGGCCCGCGCTGGTCGCCAGCCTCGAAACGCTGGTGAGCGACCCGCGCCTGGCCCCCTACTTCGCCCCGCACCTGAGCGTGGAAACGGAGCGCGAAATATTGGTGGGCGGCGTGAAGCTGCGCGACTACAAGCCCGACCGCGTGGTGCTCGAACCCTCCCTCGAAGCCCACCACCGCCTGGGCGGCCGCGTCACGCTGCTGGATTTCCGCCTGCCCCCGCCGCAGGAGAAACACAAGCGCCTGCTGCGCAACTACGCCACGCTATTCGAGCAGTTGGGGTACGCGGAGGTGCGCGGGGTTATTTATTATTTCGGGACGGGGGAAGTGGTAGAGGTGTGAGGAATCAAGCCGCGAAAAACTCCTTATTAACTGCAGTTCCCCAGCCATGAAACTTCGAAAATTCCGAACGTTCAAACCGGCTTAAATCAGGTAATGGTAGTTGTGGTTGGTTCATTAAATCAATTACAATCATTGTTTCGTCAAACGTGCTTTTGCTATAACCAGCAGTTCCTGCATACAAATTAGCAAAGCCTATGTCCGCAACTGTATCTATCATTGTAACCAATGTTTCTGGGAGAGACAGGTACAGCTTCTGATACGCTTTGGACTGCGGGTGTTTTAAAAAAGTAACATTTTCAAATTTCTCGCTGGCGCTACTATTTAAAATAACTGTTGGCAAAAACCCTGTAATCTCATACTCCCATTCATCTAAAGAATTAGATGGAGTGAATTCCCATAGTTTCTCTAAAAGCGCTTGCACCAAAGTATCATCTTGCAGATTCAGGTGTTTGAAATATATTTCTAGGCAAGTAATACTAAAGGCGACCCGCCCTCGGATTGAAGTTTCTTTCAGTCGGTCAGCAAATGTTATGTGTTGCATATTTTTTCAAATGTCATAAGAAACACACCTTCAACAATGGGCAAAGAATACTTCATCAAATGTCAGAAACTCGATACCCAAGCAACTCGACGATTTCTTGAGCAGCGCTTTACTGTATTGGAAACAGCAGTAGGAGCTTTTGAGCTTTCGCTACGAGGTGCTACGCCAGAGCCGACAAGTGATTGGGTACCCGTAGTAGTTGCGTTTGAAACTGACGGTGTTTATTTCCTTGACAATTTAGCTTCTCCTTTCCAAGCGGCAAGCATTTTCATGCAGCTTGTTGACTTCTTATTGTCAAGGTCAGAAGTAATTACAATTACGGAGCCTTAATCCGGCAGCAAATCGGTGAGTAAGAAAGACACCGCGAAGCTGGAGCTGCGCAAGGTGCTGCAAGCCGTGGTGTACGGGTTGAAGGCCAATTTCCCGGACACGTTCGAGGCCGAGCTGCGCAGCTGGGGCTTTCGGAAGGAGAGCTATTAGGTTGTAGCGCGGACTTTTAGTCCGCGGGGTTCAGTTTTGTTCACTCGCGGACTAAAAGTCCGCGCTACGCCGACCTTTGCCCCCATGCACACCCTTGCCCAACTGCGCGCTGGCCAGCTTCACGGCCTCGCGCGCCTCGACCTTGCCGAAGGCCTCTCCGAATTTCCCCGCGAAATCTTCGACCTGGCCGACACGCTCGAAGTCCTCAACCTGAGCGGCAACGCGCTGACGGCGCTGCCCGATGACCTGGGCCGTCTGCATAAGCTACAGGTGCTATTTTGTTCCGATAACCAATTCACCGAAGTACCGGCAGCGGTTGGCCAGTGCTTAGCTCTGCAAATGGTGGGCTTCAAGGCCAACCAGATACGCACGCTGCCGGGCGCGGCCCTGCCGCCCGCCCTGCGCTGGCTCATTCTTACCGACAATCAATTGGAAGCGCTGCCCGCAGAAATTGGCCATTGCCAGCAGCTGCAGAAACTGATGCTGGCCGGCAACCGCCTCACCACCCTGCCCGAAACGCTGGCGAACTGCACCAATCTGGAGCTGCTGCGCATCGCCGCCAACCAACTTACGGAACTGCCGGCGTGGCTGCTGCGTCTGCCGCGACTCTCCTGGCTGGCGTATGCCGGCAACCCATTTTCGCGTCCGCTGGAAGCTGCCGCTGAGCAAAATCAGCCCATCGGGCCCATCGACTGGGCTGCCTTGCTACTGGCAGAACCACTGGGCGAGGGCGCATCGGGTGTCATTTACCGGGCGTGGTGGCAGCAGCCCAACACCGACGCCACCGAGGTGGCCGTGAAGCTTTTCAAAGGGGCCGTGACCAGCGACGGCCTGCCGCACTGCGAGATGCTGGCCTGCCTGAAGGCCGGCGCGCACCCCAACCTGATTGCCGTGGAAGGCAAAGTGCGCCACCACCCGGCCAGCGCCGAGGGATTGGTGTTGGAATTGATTGACGACGCTTTTGCCAACCTGGGCGGCCCGCCCAGCCTGGCTTCCTGCACGCGCGACGTGTATGCTCCCGGCACAGCGTTCACCCTTTCTACGGCGCTGGCTATTGCCCAGGGTATTGCCGCCGCCGCCGCGCATTTGCATGCCCAAGGCATCCTGCACGGCGATTTATATGCCCACAACATCCTCACCACGGCCGATGGAAACGCCCTACTGGGCGACTTCGGCGCGGCCTGCTTTTTTGAGGTGGCTGCCGCCTATGCCCCCGCCCTGCAACGGCTGGAAGTGCGGGCTTTCGCCTGCCTGCTGGAGGAACTGCTGCAACACTGCCCCGCCACGGCCGCCACGGAAGCAGCTGTGGCTCAGCTGTGGGCGCTGCAGCAACGCTGTGGACAGGCCGCCACGGCCAGCCGGCCGTTGATGGCCGAGATTGAGCAGGCGTTGGCGGAGGTTGCGGCCGGTTTAGGCTAGCGGATGGCGCTGGTTGAGGGTGTGAAGCATTAATAAACACGTTATGCAGAGCGCAGCGAAGCATCTCTACCGCGCAGGTAATTTATTTACTCTTGCGGTAAAGATGCTTCGCTGCGCTCTGCATGACGGACTAAACTTAATTGATGCCTCCGCCCTTAGCGCTATTTCGTCAGCCAGCCGTTAGCGTCGAACCAGTTGCGAAGGCGGTCGGTCCAGAGGTCTTTGGTGGTTTTGTTGTTCAGGCCGAAGCCGTGTCCGCCTTTGGGGTAGAGGTGCATTTCGGCCGCTACGCCGTGGCGCAGACAGGCTTGGTAAAACACGATGCTGTTGTTGACGGGCACCGTGCGGTCGTCCTGGGCGTGCACGAGGAAGGTGGGTGGCGTCTGGGCGCTCACTTGCAACTCGTTGGAATACTGCCGCACTAGCGCCGGCATGGGCGTTTTGCCCAATAGGTTGTCGCGCGAGCCGGCGTGCCGCAGCGTGTCATTGAAGCTGATAACCGGATACATGAGCACCAGAAACGCGGGCCGCACCGATTCCGAACCGGGGTTGGCCCCCACCGGCCTGGCAAATTGGGTGCCCGCCGTAGCCGCCAGGTGCCCGCCCGCCGAGAAGCCCATAATGCCGATGCGCTCGGGGTTGAGGCTGTACTTGGCGGCCTGCTGGCGCACGAGGCGCAGGGCCTGCTGGGCGTCGAGCAGCGGCGCAATAGATTTGTCGGGCTGGCTCTGGTCGTTGGGCAGGCGGTACTTCAGCACAAAGGCCGTCACGCCCATCTCGTTCAGGCGCTTGGCCACGTCGTAGCCCTCGCTGTCGATGGACAGGCGGGTATAGCCGCCGCCCGGGCAGATGATGACGGCCGTGCCGTTGGCCGTGCCCGCCGGCGGCAGAAAAACCGTGAGGTTGGGCTGCACCACGTTGGAGATGCGCACCCCGCCATTGGGCAGCGTCAGGCTGGTTTCCTGCACCGCGCTGGGCTTCGAGTCGGGCACGGTGCCGGTGTAAAGGGGAAAGGTTTGCTGGGCTGCCACCCGACCAGCCGTCAGCACGGCGAAGGTGAGCAAGCCAAAAAATGGAGTCTTTTTCATAGAAAGAACAATTGGATGTTACGTTTCAGCTTATGCCAAATACTGGCACAATACAGGATTGATATAGAATTTTTTGACGAAAATTAGTCAAAATACAACCAAAAATGAACCTTGCCGTAGCCGGACGGGTCTGGGTAGCATGCGAAAGACCACTCTGCTGGCCGCCGCCGCCCTGCTGGGCAGCCCCGGACTCACCCTGGCCCAAAACACCGCCGAGGAAAACAACCCCAACGTGGACGCCCCCTTCGTGCGGAACATTCGCGCCGACCGTCCCGGCCAAACCATCACGGCCCAGGTGCTCCAGCCCGGCCGCGTGCAGCTCGAAACGGGCTTCCAGCGGCAATTTGGCGGCACGAGCCTCGCCCAAAGCCTGAGCGCCGGCACGTTGCGCATCGGTTTCTTCAACAGCATGGAGCTGCGCGTGACGCAGGGCTACTTCCACAACGGCCCCACCGTCCTCACCGAGGCCGGGGCCGTGGAAGCCCGCGGCTATGCGCCGGTGGTAGTGGGCACCAAGCTCATGCTTTCGCCCAACTACGATACCCGCACCCAGGTAGCCATTCTGGTGGAAGCGGCCGTGCCCAACACGGGCAGCGCCGGCCTGCGCAGCAGCACCTGGGCCCCCGGTGGCCGCCTGCTTGTGAGCGAGCAGATTGGTGAGCGCTACGGCCTGGAAGCCAACTTCGGCTTCAGCCAGCGCGGCGTCACGGCCAAAGACATTTCCAACGGCCAGTTCCTGGGCACGCTGGCCCTCAACGGGCCCCTCACCGACAAAACCGGCTTTTTTGTAGAAGCCTACGGCGGCGGCCGTTCCAACCTGAGCACCGGTACCACCACGGGCCTCTACTGGCGCCCCATCCCCCAGATGCGGGTTGATGTGACGGCTGGCCAGGCCATTAGCGGCCTCGCGGCGGGCACCTCCACGGTGGGTGCGGGCCTCACTTTCAAGCTCGGGCAGTAATACCAACGGGTTGCTTGCTGCACTATCCATCCAAAAAGCCTGCGCCGCAACGCAGGCTTTTTGCGTTAAAGGTTCATTCAAGTAGGTTAACATCTTTAACCGGCCGAAGCTTTACAAGCCCTGATTATGCGTCTTCCCTTTCTGATTCTGCCGTTCCTGGCCGCTGCGTGCAGCACCCGTCCCGCGCCGGAAACTCCAGCCAGCCCTCCCCCGGCCTCCCGCGCCGTGCCCGACGCCCAGCTGCGCGAAACCCGCTGGGTGCTCCGCCAGCTGGCCGGCCAGCCCGTGGCGGTACCCGCCGATACCCGCGAAGCCTACCTCACCCTCCGCGCCGACGGCACGGCCGAGGGCAACGGCAGCTGCAACCGCTTTCGAGGGAGCTTTTTCAGCGAGAAGCCCGGCGAGCTCACCTTCACCCCCCTGATGAGCACGCGTATGAGCTGCCCGGCCATTGCCACGGAAAATGCTTTTACGGGCGCGATGGCTCAGGCCCGTAGCTACCGCATCAGCGGCGACACCCTTCGGGTGCTCGATGCCAATGGCGCGGCCGTGGCCCGGTTGGAGGCGGTGTATTTGCACTAGCGCTTGTCGTCGGTGAGGGGCGGGATACGTGTGGGCGTCTGCTTGCCCGCCACAATGCCGCTGGCGCTCTGCGCAATGGCTTGGATAACGGCCGTCATGTTGGTCAGGTCCAGGGTTTCTACTTCGTCGTCTACGCTATGATAGAGGCCGTCGGTCGGAATCTGGTCGGTGCTGATGGTGTGGGCCGGCACGCCGAGGCGGGCCAGAGTAGCATTATCCGAGCGGTAGAACAGGTTTTGCTCTGGGTACGGGTCCGGTTCGAATTTGAATTTGCTGCCGGCGAGGTTGGCTTGCAGCAGCTTGCCGAAATCGGACCGCTCGTAGCCGGTGATGAAGGCGGTATTGGGGCCGAACTTGGCTTCCTTGCCAATCATCTCAATGTTGAACATGGCCGCGACCTGGTGCGGGTCGAGCTGCTTGGAGAAAAATTGCGAGCCGAACCCGCCTACTTCCTCGGCCGCGAAAGCCACGAAGATGAGCGGGCGGGCGTTATCGTTTTTCTTCTTGAAATATTCGGCCAGGGCCACCACGGCCGTCGTGCCGCTGGCATCGTCGTCGGCTCCGTTGGCGATAGAGTCGCCGGCGGGCGAGGGCTTGAGGTAGCCGAGGTGGTCGTAGTGCCCCGAAAACACCACGTTTTCCTTGGCGCGCTTCGGGTCGTGGCCGGGCAGCATGCCCACCACATTGCGCAGCTCCACCGGCTGCGACACGCTGCTGGCGCTGATGCGGTAGGTGAGCGCCGCCGGCTTGGGTCCCAGCACAAATACCGTCGAAAAGGGTTTCGGTGCCTCGGCGCTGGTAGAGCCTTTGGCCGCGTACGCCGCTAGCTGGCGGAATATTTTGGTATGCGCCGTATCGACGAACACAAGGGTGTTGGCCGTGGGATGGATGTAGGAGAACATCTTGCCGCGCTCGGCCGGCTCGGGGCCGATGCTGACGATGGCCGGCGGCTGGGCATCCTCGCTGGTCCAGCGCAGCGTGGGCTGGCCGGAAATGGCCACCGCCTGCGCCGACCCCTGCGTTTGGTCGTTGATGACGGCCGCCACCGGGCTGGTCAGGCCCTGGTACACGGTGAGGGTTTGCTCGAAACCAGTTTTGCCCGGCAGCGGCTTCAAGCCAATGCGCTTGAACTCGGCGGCCAGAAACTGGGCGGCTTTCAGGCCGCCGGGCTGGCCGGTGCCCCGGCCCTGCATGTCGTCGGCGGCCAGCGCGGTTACGACCCGCGTCACGGTGGCCGACGATACGGTGGTGGCTTTGGGCGCAGGTTTGGCAGCTTTTTTCTGAGCGGCGGCGGGCAGCGCGGTTAGCAGGGCGCCGAGGAGAAGGAGGTTTTTCATAGAAATAATTTAGCGCAATAAGCTGCAAAGTTGAAGAGCTGCGGTGGTAAAAATCCAGAGGGCGGGCCGTCGTTACTTGCCAGCAGCCTGCGCAAAGTCTTTCAGATTGCCCTTGGTCACCACGTTGCCGCTTTTCAGGCCCATGCCGCCTACCGACATGGCCAGCATGGCGCCATCGACGGGGTCCATAATGACGAGGGCCGTCATGTTGCCCGTCACGGGCAGAATCCGGACGCAGGCGTAGCGGGCGTCGGCGTCGTTGACGGCGGATTCGATGGTTTCGCGCGGCACTAGCTGAAAGGCAAATGGATACGCCTGCTTGATGTCGGCCGCGCTAAGCTTGCCGTTCATTTCGGCTTCGTCGAGCAGCAGGGTTTTGCTCCGCAGGCGCTTGCCGTGCTCGGCCATCAGGTCTTTGTTGCTTTTGCCAGCGGCGCGCTCTTCCAGCTGGGACTGCAAAATTTTCAGGCTAAAAACCACGTCGCTCGTGCGCACCACACCCGGCGCCAAATACACCGGTGCGATGGTGCGCTCCGAGCCGTTGCTGATGATATTCAGCAAAAAAGCCGTTTTCGATTCCGAAGTATAAATGGCACCACCGCGGGCCGCGCCCCCGCTGAGGTGCTCCAGCACCGTAAAATTGTCGTGCTTAAACACCCCGTGGCGGTAGGCTTTGTCCTTCACCAGCACCGCCAGTTCGGCCTCGTGCCGGAACTCCACGGAGGGCGAAAAGTGCCAGATTTTCGGCGCCAGCTCCTCAATCAGGACGTTGTAGTTCTTCACAAACGATTTGTAGGCTTCCAACTCGCCTGGTTTTTTGGCCAGCTTTTTCAGCTTGTCCGGTTCTTCGTCTTTGAGCACGACGATGAGGGACTGGTTTTTCAGGATAGCCAAAGATTCGTCGGACTGCGCCCGGGCAACCAGGCCACTGGCACTGAGCACGGCCGTGAACAGCAGAAAAAGCTTTCTCATAAGGGAACCAACACCTGGCTAAGGATGAAATAAGGCTGCAATAACGGGCACCCGCGCGCAAAAAAGCGGGCCCGCCCAACGCCTCCGCGAAGGCCTTGGGCGTGCCCGCTTGCGGCGGCCGTTTCTCCCCAGAATAGCCGGCCTGCGGCCCGGCTGCAAATGGCGCGGGCCGCAGGCCGGCGGTTAGCTCAGCGTCAGCACCAGGTCATCGGCGCTCACGCGGGTGCCTTCGGGCAGCACCACGTCGGCCACGGTCAGGTCCTGCGGGGCGGTGATGGTGGTTTCCATCTTCATGGCCTCGATGACGAAGAGGGGGGTGTTTTTGGGGGCGGCCTGGCCGGGTTTCACCAGCACTTTACTCAGCATACCCTGTAGCGGCGCGCCCACCTGGCGCGGGTTGGCTTTGTCAACTTTGGCGTTGCTGACTTTGGTGACTTCCACCGACTGGTCGCGCACCTGCAGGTTGCGGGTTTGGCCGTTGAGGGTGAAGAAGATGGTGCGGCAGCCTTCCTCATTGATATCGCCCACCGACTCCAGACGTACGATAACCGACTTGCCCCGGGCAATTTCGATGATGGTTTCCTCGCCCGATTTCAGGCCGTAGAAGAACGTGGAAGTAGGCACCTTGCTCACGTTGCCGAACTTCTGGCGGAAGGCCCAATACTCTTCGAAAACCTTCGGATAGAGCAGCGAGGAGAGCATATCGGTGAACTTCGCGCCGGGGAATTTCTCCTGGAAAGCAGGCCATTCCGTATCGAAATCAATCGGGGCCAAGTGCTCGTTGGGTCGGTCGGTAAAAGGTGTTTCGTTCTTGAGAATCAGCTTCTGCAGCTCGGCCGGCCAGCCGCCTTCGGGCTGGCCGATGTCGCCCCGGAACAGTTCGCGCACCGATTCGGGGAAATTCAGACCTTCGCCCTTTTCCATCACGTCCTGGGGCGTGAGGTTGTTCGAAACCATGAACAGGGCCATATCCCCCACCACTTTGGAGCTGGGCGTCACCTTCACAATGTCGCCGAACATCATATTTACATCGGCAAATCGCTGCTTCACTTCCTCGAATTTGTCGAGCAAGCCCAGTGAGGCCGCCTGCGGACGCAGGTTGGAATACTGCCCGCCGGGAATCTCGTGCTGGAACACCTCGGACGTACCGGCCTTCAGGCCCGACTCGAACGGGTAGTACATCTCGCGCACGGCTTCCCAGTAGTTGCTGAACTCGTTGAGCGAATGCTGGTCGAACTCGCGGTGGCGCGGCGTACCCCGGAACATCTCGACCACCGAGTTGAAGTTGGGCTGCGAGGTGAGGCCCGAGAGCGAGCCAATAGCCACGTCGATGACGTTGACGCCGGCTTCCACGGCTTTGGCGTAGGTAGCAGGCTGGAGCGAGGACGTGTCGTGGGTGTGTAGGTGAATGGGAATTTTCACCGTATCGCGCAGGCCCTGAATCAGTTCTGTTGCGGCGTAGGGCTTCAGCAAGCCCGCCATATCCTTGATGCACAGAATGTGGGCGCCGGCATCTTCGAGCTGCTTGGCCAGCTTGAGGTAGTAGTCGAGGGTGTATTTGGTACGGTTCGGGTCCATGATGTCCCCGGTGTAGCAAATGCTGGCCTCGGCCAGGCGGGTGGTTTTGTTGCGCACGAAACCGATGCAGGACTCCAGCCCTTTCATCCAGTTCAATGAGTCGAAAATGCGGAATACATCTACGCCCGTTTCGGCGGCCTGCTGCACGAAGCACTCAATCAGGTTGTCCGGGTAAGCCTTGTACCCCACG
The DNA here is from genome assembly GCF_030580955.1 of Hymenobacter convexus. Classification (GTDB taxonomy): domain Bacteria; phylum Bacteroidota; class Bacteroidia; order Cytophagales; family Hymenobacteraceae; genus Hymenobacter. The sequence goes on from NZ_JAUQON010000004.1 coordinate 222,850, forward strand.
CCATTGGCGCCGCGGATGAGCATTTGCAGGAGGATGTTCGGAATGGCCTCGCGCAGCTTGGCGAGGCGCTCCCATGGGTCTTCGTGCAGGAAGCGCAGGGCCACATCGAAGGTGGCGCCGCCCCAGACTTCGAGCGAAAACGTCTGGGGGTGCTGCTGGGCGTAGGCGCGGGCCACTTTCAGCATGTCCCAGGTCCGCATGCGGGTGGCCAGCAAGCTCTGGTGGGCGTCGCGCAGGGTGGTGTCGGTGTAGTGAATGAGCGGCTCGTTGCGCAGCCACTCGGCAAATTTCTCGGGGCCCAGCTCATCCAGCTTTTGCTTGGTGCCGGGGGCGGGCTCGGTGTGGTCGAAGTGCGGGATATGCGGGCGGCGCGGGTTGGCGCGGGGGTCGAGCAGGTTTCGCACGTCGGGGTTGCCGTTCACTACCGTCTCGCCGATGAAGCCGAGCAGGCGCGTGGCCCGGTCCTGCCGGTTCTCGAACTTGAACAGCTCGGGGTGGTCCTTGATGAAGTCGACGGTGGCGTGGCCGGTCTGGAATTCCTCATTGCCGACGATATTTTTCAGGAACGGGATGTTTGTGCGCACCCCGCGCACCCGAAATTCGTCCAGCGCGCGCAGCATTTTCTGGGCCGCGCCGTGCAGCGTGGGCGCGTGGGCCGAGATTTTGACCAGCATCGAATCAAAAAACGGCGAGATAATCGCCCCCTGGTACACCGAGCCCTCGTCGAGCCGGATGCCGAAGCCGCCGGCCGTGCGGTAGGCCACGATGGTGCCGTAGTCGGGCTTGAAGTCGTTTTCGGGGTTCTCGGTCGTCACGCGGCACTGCACCGCAAAGCCGGCGCGCAGCGGCACCACATCGGGCCCGAGGCCAATTTCGGGGTCGCTGAGCTTGTAGTTGGCCGCGATGTAGAGTTGGGTTTTGATGAGGTCGATGCCCGTAATCATCTCGGTCACGGTATGCTCGACCTGGATGCGCGGGTTCACTTCGATGAAGTAAATCCGGTCCTGCTCGGGGTTTACCAGGAATTCCACGGTGCCCACGTTGTCGTAGCCCACGGCCCGGCCGATGCGCAGGGCGTACTCATATAAGAGGTGGCGCTGGTGGTCGGGCAGGTTCATGGCCGGGGCCACTTCCACCACTTTCTGGAAGCGGCGCTGCACCGAGCAGTCGCGCTCGTACAGGTGCACGAGGTTTCCGTGGTGGTCGCCCACCAGCTGCACCTCGATGTGTTTGGGCCGCTCCACGAACTTCTCCAGAAACACCGTGTCGTCACCGAAAGCATTCTTGGCCTCATTGCGGGCCTCAAAAAAGCCTTTTTCCAGCTGCTCATCGTCGCGGATGATGCGCATGCCGCGCCCGCCGCCGCCGGCCGCCGCCTTCAGCATCACGGGGTAGCCAATGCGCTGGGCCTCGGTTTTGGCGGTTTCGAAGTCGACCAGGTCGGCTTCGCTGCTTTCAATCTGGGGCACCTGGCAGCGCAGGGCCACTTCTTTGGCGCGCACCTTGTCGCCGAGGGCTTCCATCACTTCGGGCCGGGGGCCGACGAAGATGATGCCTTCCTCGGCGCAGCGGCGCGAGAGGGTCGCATTCTCCGAAAGGAAGCCGTAGCCGGGGTGAATGGCGTTGGCACCGTTCTCTTTGGCGATGCGGATGACGCCTTCGATGTCCAGATACGGCTTCAGTGGCTCGTCGTCCCGGCCAATCTGGTAGGCTTCGTCGGCCTTGTAGCGGTGCTGTGAGTACCGGTCCTCGAAGGTGTAAATGGCCACCGTCGGGATGTTGAGCTCATTGGCGGCGCGCATCACGCGAATCGCAATTTCGCCACGGTTGGCGACTAGGAGTTTAGTTATGTTCATAGAAGCTGGTGGGGTGATAGGCGCGCTTACGGCGAATGTAGGCGAAAGGCTGCTGCGCGCCTACTTTCCAGGCATTTTGATTCGGCTATATTCTAAAAAAATCAGCTCAAAAAGTATAGAGACGCGACACTTCGCGTCTCGGCGTTGAACCATGATGGGCAAAGGGTGCGGCACCGGAGACGTGAAGTGTCGCGTCTCTACAGCGGCCAAAGCCCTGCTGTGAATGGCCCAAAACCTTCGGACAGTGGGCGCGTTGTGCAGGGACACTTCACGTACCGTTTCGCTCACTCCCGCATGGATTTTACCGACAAAAACATTCTGCTCATCGGCGCCTCCTCGGGCATTGGACTGGCCACCGCGAAGCTCCTCAGCAACCTCAAAGTCAACTTATTCACCGCCTCGCGCCACCTCTCGCCGGAGCTGGAAACCCTGGGTACCACGCACTTCACCTACGACGCCACCCAACCCGTGGGCACCGCTTTTGATGCCCTGCCCGACGTGCTGCACGGCGTGGCCTACTTCCCTGGCAGCATCAAGCTACGGCCGTTTGAGCGCATTCCCACGGAGGATTTCCAGGCTGATTTCGACCTGAATGTGCTGGGCGCGGTACGCGTCATCCAGGCCACCATCAAGCGGCTGAAAAAGGCGGAGGGCACGGCCTCCATCGTGCTGTTCAGCACCGTGGCGGCCGATACGGGCATGAGTTTCCACGCCAGCATCGCCACCGCCAAGGCGGCCGTGGAGGGCCTCACCCGCGCCCTGGCCGCCGAATACGCGGCCAGCGGCGTGCGCGTGAACTGCATCGCGCCCTCGCTCACCAACACGCCCCTGGCAGCCGCCCTGCTCAACTCGCCCGAGAAGATAGAAGCCGGCGGCAAGCGCCACCCCTTGCAGCGCATCGGCCAGCCCGAGGATTTGGCCTATACGGCCTCCTTCCTGCTCTCCGACCACAGCGCCTTTGTGACGGGCCAGGTACTGGCCGTGGACGGTGGCATGGGAAAATTGAAGTAAGGGGGTTTAGTTGTCAGTTGCTCGTTGTCAGTCGTTAGGCCAAATGACTGTCAACTGAGCCTAACAACTGACAACGAGCAACTGACAACTAACCAAGCATGAAAATCTGCATTTTCTGGCACCGGCGCGACCTGCGCATTCACGACAACGCGGGCCTGGCGGCGGCGCTGACCAGCGGCCTGCCGGTGCTGCCGCTGTTCATTTACGATAAGGATATTCTGGACCATCTGCCCGATAAGGCCGATGCCCGGCTCACTTTTATTTATGATGAAGTGGAAAAGCTGGCCCAGCAAACCGAGGCGGCCGGCGGCACCTTCCTGGCCCGCTACGGGCAGCCGCTGGCGGTGCTGGAGCAACTGGTGAAGGATTTCGACGTGGCGGCCGTGCACACCAACGAGGACTACGAACCGTACGCTACCCAACGCGATACCACCGTGGCCGAGCTGCTGAAGAAACACAGCGTCGAGTTCCATACCTATAAAGACCAGGTTATTTTCGCCAAAGACGAAATCATGACCAAATCGGGCACGGTGCCCAAGGTGTTCGGGGCGTATTTGAAAGCCTACACGGCCAGGCTAACAGATGAGCTGCTGGAGCCGCGCGACTCCAAAAAAACCTTCAAAAAGGAGCACCTGCACCACGTTTCCAAAGAAAAATCCGGCGTCCGGCCCACACTCAAAAGCATGGGTTTTGAACGCAAGGAGCAATACTTCCCTCCTACCAGGCTGCCCGCCGACAGCATCGTGCGCAACTACCACAAAACCCGCGACACGCCCGCCGACGAGCACGGCAGCACCCGCGAGTCGTTGAACCTGCGCTTCGGCACCCTCAGTGTGCGCGAGGTAATGAAGCAGGCCAAAGAACTAAATCCGAAGCTACTGGCCGAAATTATCTGGCGCGATTTCTTCATGATGCTGCTCTGGCATTTCCCGAAAACGGCCACCGAGAGCTACGACCCCAAAATGCGGCACATCCCCTACCGCAACAACCAGGACGAATTCCAGGCTTGGTGCGAGGGCCGCACCGGCTACCCGCTGGTAGATGCCGGCATGCGCCAGCTCAACGAAACCGGCTACCTGCCCAACCGCGTGCGCATGACCGTGGCGGGCTTTCTGGTGAAGCACCTATTCATCGACTGGCGCTGGGGCGAACGGTATTTCGCCGATAAGCTCCTCGACTACGACATGGCTAACAACGTGGGCAACTGGCAATGGATGGCCGGCACCGGCACCATTTCCGCCCCCTGGTTCCGGGTGTACAGCCCCGAAAGCCAGCAGGCACAAGTCGACCCCAAGATGAAGTATATCCGGCGCTGGGTACCTGAAGTGGGCACAGCGAAGTATCCCAAGCCGATTGTGGAGCACAAATTTGCCCGGGAGCGGGCCGTAGAAGCCATTCGAGCGGCGCGCATTGCGGCTAGCTAAGGCCATAATATCATTGGGTTTTACTGCCATTGCAGCCGAACCGTAGGCCCTTCGCCGCGGTTATACCGGCATGGAAAAGGACCGAATCAAACAAGCCTATCTCGACTTCGTGCTCAACGAAGGCCAGCCGCCGCAATCGGTGTTCAAGCTCACCCAGCAGCTGGGCCTGGCCGAAGCGGAGTTTTACCAGAGCTACCCCAATTTCGAAGCCATCGACCGCGAAATCTGGGCTGATTTTGGCCGACAGGCGCGCGAAACTGCCGCCGCCGAGCCCGTGTGGGAAGGCTACGGCAGCCGCGAAAAGTTGCTGGCGTTTTACTACACGCTGCTCGAAATTCTCAAAAGCAACCGCTCCTATGCGCTGATGAGCCTGCGGCGCTCGCTGCACCGCATCCCGGCGCTGTCGCCGCGCGTGCTCGACGACTTTCGGCAGGATTTTGAATACTTCGTGGGTGATATCCTGCGCGACGGCCGCGTGAGCGGCGAAATCGCCAACCGCCCGCTGGTGCAGGACGGCTACCCGCGCTTCTTCTGGCAACAGGCGCTATTTGTGCTCGGTTACTTCGCCAAAGATGACACTGTGAATTTTGAGCGCACCGACGCCGCCGTGGAAAAAGCCGTGACGCTGAGCTTCGACCTGGTGGGCCGCAATACGCTGGATTCGGCCGTGGATTTCGTGCGTTTTTTGGTAAGGCGGTAATTCCAAGTCTGTCATGCAGAGCATTCTGCGAATCAAGCAGAGTCGAAGCATCTCGCATGCTTCAGGCACGCATCTAATTATCGACTGCGCGCGAGATGCTTCGACTCTGCTTGATTCGCAGAATGCTCTGCATGACGTTCTATGTTAGCTGAATAAATGTCCGAAGAACCACAAAATTCTCTGCCGACCACCAAGGTGGCCCGTGCTGCCCGCTTTGCCAAAACTGGCTTTAACGTGGGTACTAACTACATTAAGCACTACGCCAAAAAGGCCGTCGGGGCCGAGTCGACCACCGAAGACCTGCACGCGGCCAACGCCGCCGAGCTTTATGGCACGCTGAGCGAGATGAAAGGCTCGGTGCTGAAAGTGGCCCAGATGCTGGCGATGGAAAAAAACATGCTGCCCTCGGCCTACGCCGACCAGTTTGCCAAAGCCCAGTATTCGACGCCACCGCTGTCGGGCCCACTGGTAACCAAGGCCTTTCGCGACGCCTTTGGCAAGTCGCCGTACCAGTTGTTTGATGCGTTTGAGCCCGAGGCGCGGCAGGCAGCCAGCATCGGGCAGGTACATTTTGCGCAGAAAGATGGCAAGGCGCTGGCCGTGAAGGTGCAATACCCCGGCGTGGCCGATAGTATCAAGTCCGACATCCGGCTGGTGAAACCCATCGCCCTGCGCGTGATGGGCCTCAACGAAGCCCAGGTGCGCCCTTACCTGGAGGAAGTGGAAACCCGCCTGCTGGAAGAAACCGACTATAAGCTGGAGCTGCGGCGCGGCCAGGAAATTGCGGCCCAGTGCCAGGCGCTGCCGCATCTGGAGTTTCCGGACTACTACCCGGAGTATTCCACGGCCCGTATCCTGACCATGGACTGGCTCGGCGGGCAGCACCTGAAGGAGTTTCTGGCCACCAACCCCAGCCAGGAGGTACGCAACCAGATTGGCCAGGCGCTGTGGGACTTCTACCAGTTCCAGTTCAACACGCTGCACCGCCTGCACGCCGACCCGCACCCCGGCAATTTCCTCATGCGCGCCGACCACGGTGGCACCCTCGGCGTACTCGATTTCGGCTGCGTAAAAGAGGTGCCCGCCGATGTGTACCAGCTCTTTACCGCCCTGCTTGCCCCCGAAACCATCGCCGACGAAGCCCGCCTCACGGCTCTGCTCACCCAGGCCGGCGTGCTGCGCCCCACCGATGCGCCCGCCATGCAGGCGCTCTACCTGCGCACCATGCAGGCCTCGCTGGAACTGGTGGGCCGCCCTTTCCGGCAGCCGACTTTCAACTTTGGCGACCCGGCCTACATGGCCGCCCTCTACGCCCTCGGCGACGACCTGATGGCCGACCCCGAACTGCGCAAGCAGCGCGAGCCACGCGGCTCCGAACACTTTATCTACCTCAACCGGACGTATGTGGGCCTTTTTGCGCTGCTCACGGAACTGGGGGCTACCATCGATACCGGCGTTGTAAAGTAGCGTGGCAGCACTCGTGCGCACTACTTTGCACCCATGAACCTGCGAACCGAGCTGCTGCGCGAACATTCGGCCCGCCAAACCCGGCGGCTGACGGACTACGCCTGTGCCCACCCCAAGGCCCTGGCCGAGTTGCTCCAGCTGTTCTGGTACGGCGAGCCGCGCGAGCGCCAGCTCGCCGCCGATGTGCTGGGCTGGACCGGCGAACGCCGCTCCAAGTGGCTGGTGCCGCACTTACCGGGCTTGCTGGCCGCCCTGCAAGGCGGGGCCGGGCAGCACCCGGCCGAGCGGCGGGGCGTGCTGCGGGCCCTGCAGTTTGTGGAAGTGCCGGAAGAATGGCAGGCCCTCGCCTTCGATACCTGCCTGCGGCTATTGACGACGCCAGCCGAGCCCATAGCTGTGAAAGCATACGCCCTGAGTGCTGCCACGCGCCTGGCCCTGCCCTACCCGGAGCTGGCCGCCGAAGTGCTGGCCGCCGCCGAAACGCTGCTGAGCGTCAGCACGTCGGCCGCGCTGCACGGCCGGGCCGCCCGCGAATTGCCAAAACTTCGCAACCTTGTGCGGGAAGGTTTGCCGAATTAGCTGTTGCGGTTGCTCATCCGTTTCAATTTTCATCAAATCCATGAAAAAACTACTTACCCTGAGCGCCGCGCTGCTGAGCCTGACGTTTTCGGCTTCGGCCCAGAAGATGGCCAGCTGCTGCGCCCGGCCCGCCGGTAACCTGTCGGCGTCGGCCACGGAGGCCTTCGCCATGCTAGCGGCCGATAAAGATTTTTCGGGCGGCCACGACGCGCCCCTGCCCTATGTGTACGAAGGCGCGGGCAAAGACATCACCTTCAAAACCCCCGACGGCAGCACCGGCAAAGGCTTCGAAATCAAGAGCGCCAAGTCGAGCAACAAGTACCTCATCGTGATTCACGAGTGGTGGGGTCTCAACGACTACATCAAGAAGGAGGCCGCTACGTTTGCCGCCGAGCTGCCCGGCGTCAACGTCATTGCCGTGGATTTGTACGACGGCAAAGTGGCCACCACGCCCGAAGACGCCGGCAAATACATGGGCGAAGTGAAAACCGAGCGCGCTACGGCCATCCTCAAAGGCGTGCAGGCCTACGCCGGCCCCAAGGCCCAATTCGCCAGCATCGGCTGGTGCTTTGGTGGCGGCTGGAGCCTGCAGGAGGCCTTGCTCGGCGGCAAGCAAACGGTGGGTTGCGTAATGTATTACGGCATGCCTGAGAAAGACGTGGCCAAACTCAAAACCCTGAATACTGACGTGTTGGGCATTTTTGCAGCCCAGGACAAGTGGATTAACCCCGAGGTGGTAGCCCAGTTCAAAAAGGATATGTCCTCGGCTGGCAAAAGCCTCACCGTGGAGAGCTACGACGCCGACCACGCCTTTGCCAACCCGTCCAACCCCAAATACAAGAAGGACGACGCTGCCAAGGCCCATGCCCACGCGCTAGCTTACCTGCGCGGCCGGTTTAAAGTGAAAGCCTAGGTCCTGTTTCCGTTGCGTTTTTAAAAAGCCTTCCCCGTCCGGGAAGGCTTTTTTCGTTGCTAATTTGTTGGTCCTAACTTCTCTCCCACTCCAATTCCCACCATTGCCATGGCTACCCTTTCTGCCTTGCTCGCTGAATATGGCGAAAGCCACCAGAACCCCACCAACAAGCTGGTCCATTGGGTGTGCGTGCCGCTGATTATGTTTTCGCTGATTGGCCTGCTGTGGTCAATTCCGGTGCCCATACCCGTGCGGGGCATCAGCTATCTATTCAACTGGGGCAACTTGGTGATGCTGCTGGCGCTGGTGTACTACGTGCGCCTGAGCCCGCGGCTGGCGCTGGGCATGGTGTTCGTGTGGGCCGCTATGGCAGTGGTATTGAGCTTGGTGGTTGATTACTCAGCCTTGCCCTTGTGGGCCGTCTGCCTCATCGTTTTCGCAATGGCCTGGGTGGGGCAGTTCTGGGGGCACAAGGTGGAAGGCAAAAAGCCCAGCTTCCTGAAAGACCTGCAGTTTTTGCTGATTGGGCCGCTGTGGCTGCTGCACTTTGTGTACCGCCGGCTGGGTTGGGGCTATTAGCCGCGCTAAACAATCGGGCTGATAGTGCCCGCCGACGGCTGCTACTTCACCGCCGCGCCGGAAGCCGACACCGGCTCGTAGGTCATGGCCAGTTGCTTGGTATCGCCGGACACGGTGAGGTCGAGTTCCGCTTGTTTGGGGCTGGGGTTGAGCAGCACGGCCGTGGAGCCTTCGGCAAACCGAAGCACGCCGCGCTGCCCCGGTGCCAGTGTGGTTTTGCCAAAAATACCGCCGCCCCGGGGCCGCTCCCGAATCTCGACAGGCACCGGCCCCACATTGTGCGCCACCACCCGGAAAGCCCCCGGCTGCCCACCGCCCAGAATGAACTGCTTGCCCGCCTCAATGAGCAGGTGCGAATGAATGGTGCCTGCCAGGCTGAGCAGCGGCAACGACACGGACAGCACAAGGCCCACCAGCCGGATGCGTTGGCCCTTTGGCAATTGAAACAGGTTTTTCATGGAGCTTGGGGGTTATTGGTTGAAATGATGCCCCAAAATTCCTCCTTCTGACGAGGGCCCGCGCTTCAATTTATGGCTTGGGCCATCCCGGCTTATGATTTGGGCCGACTTACTTCTCCCGGCGTCCGGCCCGTGAGCTTTTTGAAGACCCGATTAAAGGTGGATTTTGAATTAAAGCCCGACTCTAACGCAATGCCTACCAGCGAGTAATGCGCCATACGAGGGTCTTGCAGCTTACGTTCGGCCTCGGCCACGCGGTAGCTGTTCACGAAGTCGTTGAAGTTCTGACCGCAGCCGGTGTTGATGACGTGCGAGAGCAGTGAAGTATTGGTGTGCAGCCGGTGGGCCAGCTCGGCCAGGGTTAATTCGGACTCCAGCCAAGGTTGCTCGTTGACCATCAGGGCCAGGAGCTTCTCCCGCCACGGATGCAATTCGGGCGCCAGGGCAGCGGCTGGCTCCCTGATGGGCGGCGCCACACTTGGCCGTGGGGCTTCCGCTACGGCAGGTGCCTCGGTAGCTGCGGCTATGGCTTCGGGCATTGCCGCCACACCGGCTTCCGACACTGACGGGAGCGGCGCTATTCCAGCTGCTTCCGGTTCGAAGCGCAGTGGCGTGACGGCGGCGAAATTGGCTTGCAGGCCCACAATGCTCAGGTAATAAATCAGGGCGCCGTTGGCGAAGTAGGCGTACCAATAGTCGCCGTAGCCCAGCGGACCAAATGCCCGGTTAATTACCTCAAAGCTCAGCCACAATGCCAAGCCCAGCAGCGCGGCCACCAGCAAATCGCGCAGCCCCCGAAACCGCAGCCGCGCCGTATCGGAAAAGTTGTCGTCGAGGTAGCGGCGGTAGCGGCGGAAAAGCCGCAGTGTGGCCAGGCCGTAGCCCAGCATCAGCGCATAGCCGAGCCAGCCAGCGGGCGCGCTCAGCCAGTCCAGCCAGTTGGCGGCCACGCCCTTGGTACCGAAGTGGAACGGCAGCGCCCGGCCGTGCAGCGCGCGGCTCCAAACCAAATCGTAGAGCGCTGCTCCCGCGTACAGCCCCCCCGGCGCCAGGTGCAGCCAGTGCTTGCGCAACTCAAATTCCTGGTTGGTGAGGCTGCGGAAATAGAGGTAGAACACCGGGCCCCAGGCCAGCCACAACTGCCAGGGCACATAAAACATCAGCGTAGAGTGCCCGTCGTGGCTGTCGTACCAGCCCGCGAAGCCCAGCATCCACTGCGTCACGGGCAACACATTCAGCAGCAGCAGGGCGGCCAGCAGGCCGTCGGTGAGGGTGCCGTGGCGCACGGCTCGGCCCAGCAAGTGGACGGCCAGCACCGCGCCCGGCACCACAAACGGCAAAAGCAGCGCGCTGTGCGCATTGAACTGGAAGAACACAGCGCGAAGCTACGCACTGCCGCCAACTGCCTTGCGCTGAAGCACTCCAACCAGCTACGCCGTGGCCAACATGCCCGCCAGTTCGCCCACGCACTCGCTCAGCTGCTCCCAGGACGGCAGCACGAAGTACTGGTTCTGGTAGCGGGCGCCGGTCACGGGCGTGCGCAGCACGGTGGCGAGGTCGAACACCGGCCGGGGCGTGTTTTCGTTCACGCAGTGGTGGATTTCGCCGGCCGACGACAGCAGGCCCGCCCCGTAGAGCAACGGCTGGCCCTCGTGCTGCACCAGGCCAAACTCGGCCGTGAAAAAATAAAGCGCCCACAGCTGCTCGCGGGCCGGCGAGCCCACCGGCTGGCGGCGGTAAGCCTGCCCCAGCACGTGCAGGAAATCGGCCAGGCCTTCGTCTAGCAGCATGGGCACGTGCCCGAACAAGTCGTGAAAAAGGTCCGGCTGCGGGCTGAAATCGAAGGCGTGCATGGGCCGGATGCGCGTCACAATCGGAAACTGGCGCTCGGCCAGCAGCTCAAAAAAAGCCGCCGGCTCGAAAGGCCGGCCCACCGGGGCCAGCTGCCAGCCCGTGTGCGCCCGCACGGTAGCGCTGAGCTCGGCAATGTCCGGTATGGCCTCCCGGCGCATGCCCAGTTGGGCCATCCCTCGGTTGAACGCGGGCGCCGCGCGCTTGTGCAGCAGCGCCGTCTGGCGGTCAAACAGAATTTTCCAAATCAGTTGGTCCTGGCTGGTGGCGGTGGCGAGGGGGCGGTTGGTGAACATAGCGAGGCAGCAAAAAAAAAGCCCGATATCCTGACGGATTCGGGCTTTTACTGGTTTCTAGTGAAGGAGGAGCATTACGCCTTATTCTTCCATTCTGCCAATAGTAGCCCGAGCTGGCCCTGTTTGGGGCAAGTCATTAGAAAGCTAATATTGACGTGTTGGTGGCGCATGATTGAAACGAATTTAAGAACGACTTTTCAAAAAGCAAGCATTCGAACTTATTAATTTTTCATTACTCCAGCTCACCGCGCAGCTTATATACGCGCCGTAGGTTGCGAATGAGCCGGGCCGATTCGTCGAAATCCAGCGTCTGGGCGCCGTCCGAGGCGGCGGTTTCGGGCGTTTCGTGGGTTTCGTACACGATGCCGTCGGCGCCGGCCATCACGCCGGCCAGCGCCATGGTGGGCACGTATTCGCGAATGCCAATGCCGTGCGAGGGGTCCACAATGACAGGCAGGTGGCTTTTGGCTTTCAGAATGGGCACCGCGTTCAAATCCAACGTATTACGGCTGGCCGTTTCGAAGGTCCGAATGCCGCGCTCGCACAAAATCAGTTTCTCATTGCCGCCCGAAAACACATACTCGGCCGACGACAACAACTCTTCAATCGTGCCCGAGATGCCGCGCTTAATCATCACCGGCTTATCGACGCCGCCCAGGGCATCGAGCAGGTTGAAATTCTGGGTGTTGCGAGCGCCCACCTGGAACACGTCCACGTAATCGTGCATCTCCTCTACCTGCGATACCTGCATCACCTCGGTCACGATTTTAATGCCGTGTGCCCGGGCCATGCGGTGGAAGTCCTTCAGGCCGTCCATGCCCAGCCCGCGGAAGGCGTAGGGCGACGAGCGGGGCTTGAACACGCCGCCACGCATGAGCTGCACGCCGTTCTCAACGAGGTGCGCCATCACCTTTTCCATCTGCGCTTCGCTCTCGATGCTGCACGGGCCGGCGCACAGGGCCAGGGTGCCCTCGCCAATGGTCACGCCGTCGCCGAGGTCGAGCACGGTGGGCCTCACGCGCCACTTGCGGCTCACCAGCTTGTAGTCGTCGCTCACGCGGTGCACGTCGCGCACGCCGGGCAGCTGGCCGATGGTGCGGATGTCGATATCTTTTTTGCCAATGGCCACCAGGTAGCTCGCGTGCTGGGTCGTGACTTCGGTGGTTTTATAGCCCTGCTGCTTCAGGTGCTCGGCAATGGCGGGCACGGAAGCGGTTTTTTCGAGTTGGATTATCACGGATTAAGGTCAGGAAAATTGAACGCCATGCTGAGCGGAGGCGCAGCCGCAGTCGAAGCATCTCTACTGCAATAGCAAATCAATCGATGCAACGAAGCGGTAGAGATGCTTCGGCTGCGCTCAGCATGACGTTCTGCTTACTTGTTAATAATTAAGATTTAATGCCCCGCACAAAGCGCCCGGCCGTGGCCGGCGCATCCTCGGCATCCTCCAGGGCGCGGATGAGAGCGGAGCCGATGATGGCGCCCTCGGCGTGGCTGCAGGCGCGGTCGAACCCGGCCTTATCGGCGATGCCGAAGCCGATGAGGCGCGGGGTTTTGAGGTTCATGCCGGCAATGCGCCCAAAGTACTGTTCCTGCGCCTGGAGGTCGGGCAGCGTGGTGCCGCCGGTGGTGCCGGGGCCGGATACGAGGTAGAGAAAGGCATCCGACAAGGCATCGAGGCGGCGGATTCGCTCTTCCGAGGTTTGGGGCGTGATGAGAAATACCGCTTTCAGGCCGTATTGCTGAAACAGGGCGTGGTATTGCTCATCATACTCATCGAGCGGCAAGTCCGGCAGAATCAGGCCATCGACGCCTACTTCGGCGGCTTTTTGCAGGAATTTTTCCATCCCAAACTGCAGCACCGGGTTGAGGTAGCCCATGAGCAGCACCGGCGTTTCGGGCACGGCGGCGCGCAGCTCCCGGAGCTGTTCAAACAGCACCGGCAGGTTCATGCCGTTGGCCAGCGCCACGGCGCTGCTGTGCTGAATGACGGGTCCATCGGCCAGCGGGTCGGAAAACGGCATGCCGATTTCGAGGATGTCGGCGCCAGCCTCGACCAGGGATTTGGCGAGCGGCAAGGTATCGTGCAGGCTGGGATAGCCGGCGGTGAAGTACATGTTGAGCAGGTTTTGCTTGCTCGCGAAAGCTTGGTGAAGGCGGTTGTTCATAATCACTAGGCGGGCGGAGGCTACAGGAGCTTGTCCATGTTCTTGAGGTAGGTTTCCAGGTCCTTATCGCCGCGGCCGGAGAGGTTTACTACCACTACGTCGTCGGGGCCAGCGCCGAGCTGGCCCAGGGCGGCCAGGGCGTGCGCCGTTTCCAGGGCCGGAATGATGCCTTCGAGGCGGCTCAGCTCCGACACGGCGGCCAGGGCTTCGTCATCGGTAATGGCAATGAATTCGGCCCGGCCCGAGGCACCCAGATGCGCGTGCAGCGGCCCGATGCCGGGGTAATCCAGCCCCGCGCTCAGCGAGTAGGGCTCGGTAATCTGGCCGTGCTCGTCCTGCATCAGCAACGTGCGGCTGCCGTGGATGATGCCCGGTGTGCCCAGCACCGACGTGGCCGCCGAGTGCCCGGAATCGACGCCGTGCCCGGCCGCTTCCACGGCAATGAGGCGCACCGACGGCTCGTCCAGAAAATGGTAGAACGCGCCGGCGGCGTTGGAGCCGCCACCCACGCAGGCCACCACGTAATCGGGCAGTTCGGTGCCGGTTTTTTCCAGCAGCTGGGCCCGCATTTCTTCGCTGATGACGGCCTGCAGGCGGGCCACCAAATCGGGGTACGGGTGCGGGCCCACCACGGAGCCGATGATGTAGTGGGTGTCGACGGGGTTAGCAATCCAGTCGCGTATGGCTTCGTTGGTCGCGTCTTTCAGGGTTTGGCTACCGCTTTCGGCGCGCCGCACCTCGGCCCCGAGCAGGCGCATGCGGGCCACGTTGGGCGCCTGCCGCTCCATGTCCACGGCGCCCATATACACCACGCAGGGCAGGCCCATGAGGGCGCACACCGTGGCCGTGGCCACGCCGTGCTGCCCCGCGCCGGTTTCGGCAATGATGCGCTTCTTGCCCAGCCGCTGGGCCAGCAGAATCTGCCCCACGGTGTTGTTGATTTTGTGGGCGCCGGTGTGGCACAGGTCTTCGCGCTTCAGGAAAATGCGGGTGCCGTAGCGAGCGGAGAGGCGCTTGGCCTCAAACAGCGGCGTGGGCCGGCCCACGTAGTCGCGCAGCAGCAACTGCAGTTCGGCCTGGAAACCGGGGTCGGCCAGGATGTCGAGGTAGCGGGTGCGCAGCTCCTCCACGTTGGGGTAGAGCATTTCGGGAATGAAAGCGCCGCCGAACTCGCCGTAGTAGCCCCGGGCACTGGGTTGCTGATAGGAAGTGGTTGTGGGAGTCATATAAATAGTGCGCCGGGGCGCAGTTGAGTGAGCATTTGCGCCAGGCGGCGCGCGTCTTTCACGCCGGGCGCGGTTTCAAAACCACTGTTCAAGTCCACGCCGGCCAGCCCGGGCAGGTTTAGGGCCCCCAGTTCGGCGGCATGTTCCAAACCCAGCCCACCGGCCAAAAAGTAAGGCACGGGCAGGTTGTAAGTCGACAACAAATTCCAGTTGAAAGTGGCCCCGTTGCCACCGGGCGCCGCGCCTTTGGTATCGAAGAGAAAATAGTCGCAATACGGCACGTAAGGCAGAAGGGCATCGAAATCGACCTTCTCCCCCACTGCAAACGCCTTCATCACCAGCAGGCCGGCCTCGTTCAATTCCTCGCACTGCGCGGGGGGTTCCTGGCCGTGCAGCTGCACGGCAGCGAGGCCGAAGCGGTGGGCCGTGGCGAGGATGTTTTCGGTGGACTCGTTCACGAACACGCCCACTTTCCAAATAGCTGGCGGCAGGGCGCGCACCAGTTCAGGGGCGAGCGCCTCCCCCACAAAGCGAGGTGACTTCGGGGCGAAAATGAAACCCAGAAAATCCGGTCCCAGCTTGGCCACGTCGGGCAGCGCCGCGGCATCGCGCATGCCGCACACTTTCACCAGCAACCGCGGCGGCGCGGCGGCGGCCACTGGCGGCACTACCGCGCCGGGCACGCCGGTGGCGAGTGCCAAAGCAGACAGGTTGGGGCGGGGCGTTTTCATTTCCGGCAGCTAGGCAATGGCGGATTCGGCTTTGGGCAGGGCTGCGATTTCCTGGACCAGGGCTGCACAGGCCCGCTCGGGCCGGGCGTGGCGCATGAAAGCCTCCCCGAGCAGAAAGCCGCGGTAGCCGGCTTCGCGCAGCCGCCCGATGGCGGCGGCGCTGGAGATGCCGCTTTCCGATACTTTCACAAACTCATTGGGAATGGCGGCGGCCAGTTCCAGCGAAGTATCAAGGCTCAGGCTGAAGTCGTGCAGGTTGCGGTTGTTCACGCCAATCAGGTTCACGGCATCGGCGTTGGCTGAGCGGGCCAGCTCGTCGGCGTCGTGCACTTCGAGCAGCACTTCGAGGCCCAGCGAGCGGGCCAGGCGGCCCAGCGAGGCAATTTCGGCGGGCGTGAGCACGGCCGCAATCAGCAGCACGGCATCGGCGCCGATGCTTTTGGCTTCGAGAATCTGGTACTCGTCGACTACGAAATCCTTGCGCAGAATGGGGCAGAAATTGAAGCGGCGGGCCGTGGTCAGGTCCTCGTTCTTACCGCCAAAAAACTCGGCGTCGGTGAGGATGGACAGCGCCGCCGCGCCGGCCTGCATGTAGCCCAGCGTGGTGCGCTCCACGGGCGCGTATTGGTTTATCCAGCCCTTGGAGGGCGACTTGCGCTTGAACTCGGCGATGAGGCCGCTGCCGTTTTCGCGCAGCAGGTACTGGCGCAGCGACAGCGGCTGCGAGTGGAAATACAGACTGCTTTCGAGCAGCTTCACGGGCACCAGCTCGCGGCGGCTGGCTACTTCCTTGCGCTTGTGCGCAACGATGGTGTCAAGAATGGTGGCTTGGGACATAACTTGTAAAACAGCGGCGCGCGGGATTTGCGTCGCGCCATGTAGAAATTTATTGAGTGGCCAGCATAGTTTCGAAAGCCCTTTTTGCGGCGCCCGAATCCAACGATTCGCGGCTTAGCGCCAGGGCATCGTCCCAGCTCAGGCCGGGGCGGACGCAACGCAGGGCCAGGCCGGCGTTGGCCGTCACCACGTTGCGCTGGGCGGCGGTGCCGGCGCCGTCCAGCACTTGCTTGAACAGCTCGGCGGCGGCGGCTACCGTGGCGCCGCCGGCCAGTTCTTCGGCCGTGCAGGTGGCCAGGGCCAGGTCTTCGGCCGTGAGCAGGCGCTCGCCCTCAAACGAGGAAACCACCTTGGCCGGCCCGGTCAGGGCCAGCTCGTCGTAGCCATCGAGGGCGTGCACTACGGCGTAGCGGGTGCCAGTAGCCTGCATCAGGTAGTGGTACACGCGCTGCAATTCGAGGCTGAACACACCGAGCAGCTGGGCCGCGGGCCGGGCCGGATTCACCAGCGGCCCCAGGATGTTGAAAAAGGTGCGCAGCCCCAGCTCGCGCCGCACGGGCCCCGCGTGCCGCATGGCCGGATGGAAAGCCGGCGCATGCAGAAAGCAGATGTTGGCGCGCTCCAGCTGCCGCCGCAACTGGTCGGAGCTGGCCTCAAAATCGTAGCCGAAATGCGCCAGTACATTGGAAGCCCCCGACACCGACGACACGCCGAAGTTGCCGTGCTTGGCCACCCGCACGCCCGTGCCGGCCACCACAAAGCACGCCAGCGTGGAGATGTTGATGGTGTTTTTGCCGTCGCCGCCCGTGCCCACAATGTCGAGCACTTCGCGGGTGCCCAGCTCGGGGTCGCGGCTCAAATCGAGCAGGGCCTGTCGGAAACCGGCCAGTTCGGCCACCGTAATGGGCCGCATGCGGTACACGGCTAGGAAGGCGGCAGTTTCAGCCGGGTTGGCGCCGCCTTCGCCCAGCTGGCGCATGGCGGCATGGGCCTCGGCATGGGTCAGGGGCTGGTGGTCGAAAAGCTTGTTGAGAATCTGTTTCAAAACTTGATTTTGGCGAAGCGCCTTTGAACGTCATGCTGAGCGCAGTCGAAGCATCTCTACCGCTTCGCTGCAAAAGCATTGATTACTTACACGGTAGAGATGCTTCGACTGCGCTCAGCATGACAACCTTTTAATTCTACAGTGGCCACTTAGCTCAGCCAGTTTTCCAACATTTTGGCGCCGTGTTCGGTCAGGATGCTTTCAGGGTGGAACTGCACGCCGCGCACGTCGAACTGGCGGTGCCGAAAGGCCAGTACTTCACCGCGGGCGTCGCGGGCGGTGGTTTCCAGCTCGGCGGGCATGGTTTCGGGGCGCACGGCCCAGGAGTGGTAGCGCCCCACCTGGAAGCGCGGCGGCAGGCCGGCAAACAGCCGCTCGTCGGGTACAGTTACCTCGGCTTCGTTGGCCACGCCGTGCAGCACGGCGGGCATGTTGTAGAGCGATGCGCCAAAGCTCTCGGCCAGCCCCTGGTGGCCCAGACACACCCCCAGAATGCGTTTAGTGGGCGCGTAGGTTTTAATAATGTCGGGCATCAAACCCGCATCGGCCGGCACGCCAGGCCCGGGCGACAGCATGATGGCATCGAAGGGCGCCACCGATTCCAGCGTCAGCTGGTCGTTGCGCGTTACGGTCAGGTTGGAGCCGTGACCGAGGTCGCGCAGCAGATGCACCAAGTTGTAGGTGAAGGAGTCGTAGTTATCGAGAACGAGGATTTTCATGCTTTTCATTTTTATCGAACTTCACCTGCTGCCCGCAGCGCCGCGCGCAAGGCCCCCAGCTTGTGGTGCACCTCTTCCAGCTCCGACTGCACACTGGATGCCGCCACTACGCCGGCCCCGGCCTGGAAATACAGTTGGTTACCGGTGCTCAAAAAAGAGCGAATCATGATGGCGTGGTTGAAATTGCCGTCGAAGCCGAGGTGGCCAATGCAGCCGCCGTAGTACCCCCGCGCTGTGGGCTCCAGCCCATCAATCAGTTGCAGAGCGCGGTGTTTGGGCGCACCTGATAGGGTGCCGGCCGGGAAGGTGTCGGCCACTACTTGCAGCGTGTCGGTGCCCTCGTCGAGCTGAGCCGTGACGTGGCTGACGAGGTGAATGACGTGCGAATAGAATTGGATTTCGCGCAGCGTGCGCACCTGCACCTGGGTGCCGTGGCGGGCCAGGTCGTTGCGGGCCAGGTCCACCAGCATCACGTGCTCGGCGTTTTCCTTGGGGTCGGCGGCCAGGCGCTGGGCGGCGGCGGCATCGGCGGCGTCGTCGCCAGTGCGGCGGTAGGTGCCCGCAATGGGGTACAGGCTGGCCTCGCGGCCCTGCACCAGCACCTGCGCCTCGGGCGAGGAGCCGAAGATTTTGTAGTCGCCGTAATCGAAGTAAAACAGGTAGGGCGAGGGATTGATAGACCGCAGCGCCCGGTACACGCTGAACTCATCGCCCGAAAAACCCTGCTGGAACCGGCGCGACAGCACTATCTGAAACACGTCGCCGCGTAGGCAGTGCTGCTGGCCCTGCGTGAGGCGCGCCAGAAACTCCGCATCGGTCTGGTTGCTCTGCTCCTCTCCCACCGTGGCAAAGTCGAAGGCCGGCACGCTGGGGTTGCGCACCAGGTTTTCGAGGCGGTCGAGGCCATCGGCTTCCGCGTATTCTTCGCCCGCCACACGGTGCTCAAATAGAAACAACTCCTGCCGGAAGTGGTTGAAGGCGATGACGTAGCGGTATACGCCGTAGCGAATCAGCGGCACGTCGCCGGCCGGCAACTTGGTTGTGTTAAACGTCACGTCCTCAAAGCTCTGCACCGCCTCGTAGCCCATGTAGCCAAACAGCCCGGTGCTGATAAAAGGCATTTTGGCCCCCGCCGCATCGGGTTCGAAAGCGGCGGCGAAGCGCCGCAGCTCGGTTAGGGCCTGGCGGGGCTCCTGCATAGCCATGCTGCTGAGCGGCTGGCCCGGCAGCGCCCGCCGCAGCTCGCCCCCGCGCCGCAGCTCAAACGTACCCAGCGGCTCACACACCAGGTAGCTGAAGGCGTTTTGCTGGCCGTGGTAGTCGGCGCTTTCCAGCAGCAGGCAGTTGGAATATTGGTCGCGCAGGCGCAGGTACAGGCCCACCGGGGTCACGGTGTCGGCCAGCAGGCGGCGGTGGCGGGTGATGAGTTGGTAAGGCACGGATGCAGGTAGTAAAAGGCTGAGCCAAAGCAGCGGCTCGATTGGAAACAAAAGCAAAAAGCCCGGCGAGTGGCCGGGCTTTCGTGGTTAAAGGCGAAATCGAAGGATTTCACTAAGCGCACAGACAGGCCGGTCCGAAGTTTCGGAACTGCCACCACCAAGCCTGAGAAGTACGCTGAAAATTCATGAGAAAGGATGCGCTTTTCTTAAACGCGTTGCAAAGATAAAAGAGCTTTGTTGAAATAACAGCAAGTTATTTCGATTCCTGATACGACAATAACACGTTTTTGGTTCGAAGACTGGCTATTTTACAAGTACGGCACCGCTCATCCGACTGTCCCGCTTATTTGGGAGGAGCGGCAGATGCCTTCGGCAACTCTTTGAGCCCGAACAGAAACCGGTACGCCGCCGGAAACTCGCGCCGCCAAAACCACTCGCGGTGCTGCCCATCGGCCGGGGCGTGAAAGGAAATATTCGCGGCGGGCACGCCTTCCTTCCGCAACTCGTCGCGCCAGGCCGTCATCAGCGGCAGCATGGTCTTCGATTCTTTGGTGCCGCTCACGAAATAAAAACGGGCCGAGCGGGACGCCGGGTGGGTTTTGGCAAAGACCAGCAGAGAATCATTACACACCCAGAAGGCTGGCGAGAAAGCTCCCACCTGCCCAAACACGCGCGGGTATTTCAGGGCGGCATACACCGAAATCAGCCCGCCCAGGCTGGACCCAGCGATACCGGTATGAGCCGCATCGGGCCGGGTGCGGTAGTGCGCATCCACGTAGGGCTTGAGGGTGAGGGCCAAAAAATCGACGTACTGACGGCCCTGGCCGCCCCGGTGGGGCTGGTCCTTCAGCTCGGCCTCGGTGCTAACCCATGGGATGTACTCGTCGGAGCGGAACTGGTCGCCATTGTCAATAGCCACCACAATGCTGCCGGTGGCATCCTGCCCGGCCTTGCGTAGGTGGTCAAGCGTTTCGTCTACGCCCCATTCGCCGTCGAAGCTGGTGGCGTCGTCGAACACATTCTGGCCATCGTGCAGGTAGAGCACGGGGTAGCGCCGGGTTGGGTTGGCCGCGTAGTCGGCGGGCAGGTATAGCCAGATGCGCCGCTGCCGCCCCAGCTGCGGCATGGCAAACGAAGCCGACAACAGGCGGACCTGCGGCGTGGCGGTGTGCTTTTTCGGAACGGCGGGGGTGCCGCTCTGGTCGTCCCAGGCCAGCACCCGGTTGGCGATTTCGCGGGTCGCCGTCAGGTCGGCTTTGCGGTTGGCGATTTGCTGGTTCTTGTCGTCCACTTCCACCGTCGGCCAGCTGCCCCGCGTGAACTTGTATTCGATGCTGCCCAAGTTCGAGGGCAGGCTGATTTGGTAAGTACCGTCGGCTTGCTTCTGCAAGGCATAGCGGGCGCTGTGGGCGTTCCAGTTATTGAATGAGCCCGCCACGAACAGGGTATCCGTGGCAGGGGTAGCGGCCGGCACCCGGGTTAGCCGGAGCGTGGTCTGGGCGCAGGCGGTGCTGCACGCCACGCCAATGGTGCCGACGAACAGCGCCGCGCGTTTCAGCAGTAAGTGGGGGCTCATGGGTTAGCGGATGGTTTCGCCGGAGCCGGCGCCGCGCTCGGAGGCATCCATTTTGCGCAACGTGTAAACGGCGCGAACGGAGTCGACGCCCGGCAGGCCATTGGCCTGGAAGTCGAGGAGCGAGCCCTTTTTCTGCGGACCTTTGATGAAGTGGCGGTATTCTTCGGCCGACTCGCGCACCACGTACAGGAAGCCCGACGACGGCACTTTCAGGCGCGAATAGAAGCAGCGGCCGTCGCCGGCGGGGCGGCGGGTGTCTTCGGCCACGGCGCTGGTGCCCAGCAGGCGGTACTTGTTCACGTCGGCACCGGGCGCGGCCAGGTTGCCTAGGCCGTCCACAAACACCTCGCGGCGGCTCATGAGATGTTCCAGGTCGAGGGTTTTGAGCAGGCCCAGGTTTTCTTCGGACATGATGAGCTGCTGCACCGATTTGCCGGGCGCGGGCTCTTCGTAGTACACCAGCACGGGCTTTTTGATTTTGACCTTGCTGACTACCATGGGCGGCGGCGCGTCCTCATCGGCGCGGCCCGACTGAATGGCCGAGTACACGGGCGGCGGCTTCGGGGCGCCTTTGGAGCCGGGGGCCTGCTTGCTTTTGCCCTTGGGCACGGGCTTGCGGGTGCCCGGGCGGGATTGGGCGGCCGCGTCCAAAGCAGCAGTTGCCGCGAGCAAGACAACGAGCAGTAGGTGCTTTTTCATTTTCTACGGAAAAGCCAAAAGTAAGGACCAGCAATTCGTTCTGCAACGCGCTGGGCGAAAGGCCTGCCTCACGGAAGTACCATCTGCAGCCCAGCCCGCGCCGGCACCAGCGGTAGCCGGACGGCCAAGTTAGCGCGGCGCCCGCAATCGCGGAAGGCGGCGGTTACTTCATCAAAAATGCAGCTTGCACCGGGGAGGTTTGCGCGCTGAACCAATTTCCGGTGGCCGGCGTCATCGCATAGCGCACCGGCAAAGAGCGTTAGCAGCAAAATGGCGGTGCCGGATACGCAAGCAGGAAACCCACCACCGACAGCAAACAGGGACACGAAAAATCACGCCGACAATTTCTTTTTTCAAACCATTGCGCAAACGTTTGCAGCTGACTATTTTAGCGAAAAATTTGGCCAAACGACCATTTCGGCGCATTTACAGTACATCTATTTGTTTATCAATTAAATAATAAGTAAAAAGCCCATTTTTCTGGCTGAAATAAATTGTAGTCGTGCATAACACTTTTACGGTAACATTTGGGCCCGAAAGCTGTCATACATAGGCGTTAATGCCCTTTTGTGGGTAACTTGCCGCCCCTTTCTCCAACACGCGCTTACCTCTACCCAAACCCTACACTCCCACCACACATTTTTTCCCACCAACAATCGTTTCCCATGAAACACCCCTATCTAGCGAAACTACTGTTTTTGCTACTGTTCGCCGCCTTCGGATTCCCCTCAGGAGCCCAAGCCCAAACCGGCTCCGTCAGCGGCCGGGTCACCGATAGCAAAAACGAAGGCATCCCCGGTGCCACGGTCCTCATCGATGGCACTACGCTTGGGGGCTCGTCCAACATCGACGGTACTTACAGCATCCAGAATGTGCCAGCTGGTCCGCACACCCTGGTTATCTCGTTTGTGGGCTACAACTCGGTGCGCCGCCCCATCACAGTGACCAGTGGGCAAAATACGGAAGCATCCGCCGGCCTCACCGAAAACGCCACGCAACTGTCCGAAGCTGTGGTGGTTGGTTATGGCACGCAGCGCCGCCAGGACGTGACCGGGGCCGTGGCAACGGTCGACTCCAAGCAGTTTGTGCAGGGCCAGGTGACGAACCCCGAGCAGCTCATCCAGGGCAAAGTGGCAGGTGTGGCCATCACCACGGCCGGCGGTGCGCCGGGCACGGGTACCACCATTCGCATTCGCGGCAACTCGTCGCTCAACGCCAATAGCGACCCGTTGTATGTGATTGACGGTGTGCCGGTAGACAAAGACGGTATCAGCGGTGCTTCCAACCCGCTCTCGCTAATCAACCCCAATGACATTGAGACGTTTACGGTACTGAAGGATGCCTCTGCTACGGCCATTTATGGCAACCGCGCTTCGGGGGGCGTTATCCTCATCACCACCAAGCGGGGCCTGCAAGGCGAAAAGCTGCGCGTGGAGTTGAACTCGCAGGTGGGCGTTTCGACCGTGGCGCGCCGCTACGAGACGCTGAGCACCGACCAGTTCCGCAGCCTGATTCAGGCCAACGGCTCGCGCTCGCAGGCCGCCACCCTGGGCCAGGCCAGCACCAACTGGCAGAACGAGATTTTCCGCACGGCCGGCACCTACGACAACACGGTGAGCATCATCGGCAGCGTGGCCAAGGTGCCTTTCCGCGTGTCGTATGGCAACCTGTATCAGGAAGGTATTGTCATCACCAACAACCTGAAGCGTAACTCGGGTTCGGTGAGCCTGACGCCTACCCTGCTCGACAACCACCTGCGCATCGACATCAACGCGAAGGGTACGATGGTGGATAACCGCTTCGTGGATTACGGCACGGTGGCCAACGCGGCCCTGTACGACCCCACGCAGCCGGTGTTCTCTACCGAGTCGCGCCTGGCGCGCTACGGTGGCTACTACCAGTTCACCAACTCGGTGGGCCAGCCGCTGGGCAACGCCCCCGGCAACCCGGTAGCCGCCCTGAACAACTCGAACAACACCAGCCGCGTGAAGCGCCTGATTGGCAACGTGCAGTTCGACTACAAAGTGCACGGCATTGAAGGCCTGCGCGCCAACTTGAACTTGGGCCTGGACGTGTCGCGCGGACGCGGCAGCAACACCATTGCCGCAACCGATTTCGGCACCTACAACAGCCTGTCGGCCGACCCGGGCCGCAACGGTTCGTACAGCCAGTACTCGCAGGACAAGGACATGAAGCTGCTCGAAGCCTACCTGGCTTACGGCAAGCAGGTGGGCGGCACCAAGTTCGACGTGCAGGTGGGCCACGCCTACCAGTCGTTCACCAACCAGGGCCCCCTGTTCCTGACCTACCGCCTCAACCTCGATACGCTGGTGAACCGGAAGGATGTGCTGACCGTACCGGGCTACTACAACCGCAATGTGCTCATCTCCTACTTTGGCCGTGCTACCGCCAACGTAAAAGACAAGTACCTGCTCACCGCGACCCTGCGCAATGACCAGACTTCGCGCTTCCGCCCGGGCTACCGCAGCGGCTGGTTCCCGGCCTTGGGCTTGGCCTGGCGCATCAAAAACGAAGATTTCCTGAAAGACAACAACCTGTTCTCGGAGCTGAAGCTGCGCGCCGGCTACGGCCGCACGGGCCAGCAGGACATCGGCGGTGCCTACGACACGCAGCCGCGCTACGTGGTGAGCGGCTCGACTACTACTTATCCGTTGGGCGGCGTGAGCACGGTGGTGCCCACTTACAGCCCGCAAGGCTACAACGCCATTCTGACCTGGGAAACCACCAACACCTACAACGCCGGTTTGGACCTGGGCTTTATGGACAACCGCCTCACCGCAACGGTAGACGTGTATGAGCGCCGCGCCAGCAACCTGCTGGCCCTGGTAAACTTCTCGGCCGGTTCTAACCTAACCAACCAGCTCAACGCCAACATTGGCTCGATGCGCAACCGCGGCATTGAAGTGGGCATCAACTACGGCATCCTGCGCAACGAAGGCCTGACCTGGGACGTGAACCTGAACGGCGCGTACAACGTGAACAAAATCACGGACCTGGGCCAGCAGCAGGAAGGCTTTAAAGGCTACAAAGTGGGTGGCATTGGCGGCGGTACCGGCAACACCATCCAGATTCAGGCCGTGGGCCAGCCCATCAACTCGTTCTTCACCGCCCAGCAGGTGTACGGCGCCGATGGCCGCCCGGTAGAAGGCGTGTACGTGGACAAGGACGGCAACGGCGTTATCAACGATGCCGACTACAACTTCTACAAGCAGCCCGCGCCGCTCGTAACCCTGGGTTTCAGCTCGAACTTAACCTACAAAAAGTTGGTTTTCGCGTTCACAATGCGCAGCAACCTAGGCAACTACGTGTATAACGCCAATGCCGCAAACTTTGGCACCTACGCCAACGCCCAAGGCTCGACTCTTTTCGTAAGTAACCTGAGCCCCGACGTGCTGAACACGGGCTTCAACCGCCAGCAGCTGTTCTCGGACTACTACGTGCAGAACGCTTCGTTCCTGCGCTGCGAGAACATCTCGCTGGGCTACAACGTGGGCAAAGTGCTCGGCGCTTCGTCGCTCCGCATCACGGCCAACGTGCAGAACGCCTTCCTTGTGACCAAATACAAAGGGGTTGACCCGGAAGTATTCGGTGGTATCGACACCAATTTTTACCCGCGTGCCCGCACCTTCACCCTCGGCCTCGCGCTCGGCATCTAATTCCCACCACTCATGAAACAAGTATTATTCCGGGGGCTGACGGCCCTCACGCTGAGCACGGCCCTGGTTAGCCTCAGCACCTCGTGCACCAAGGACCTGGACCAGACGCCGAAGTTCGAGCTCACGCCCGACAAGGTGTATGTGGGCCTGGCCGGCTACAAGCAGGTGCTCGCCAAGCTCTACGGCGGCTTCGCGCTCACCGGTCCTTCGGGCCCCGGCTCGGGCGACATTTCGGGCATCGACGCCGGTACTTCGGACTACATCCGCCAGTGGTGGAGCGCCCAGGAACTGACCACCGACGAGGCCGTGATTGCCTGGAACGACCCGGGCGTGCAGGAATGGCACCGCCTGAACTGGGATGCCAGCGACCCGCTGACCCGGGGCTTCTACAGCCGCCTGTACTACGAAATTGCCATCTGCAACGAGTTCCTGCGCGAAGCCACCGACGACAAGCTCAACAGCCGCCTGACCAGCGGCGAAGTGGAACAGGCCAAGCTTTTCCGCGCCGAAGCCCGCTTCCTGCGCGCCGTGGCTTACTACCACGTCATCGACCTGTTTGGCAACGGACCGTTCGTGACGGAGCGTGACCCCGTAGGCGGCCCGCTGCCGGTGTACAACACCCGCCAGCAGCTCTACAGCTTTGTGGAAAGCGAGCTGACGGCCCTGACCACCGACCTGGCGCCGGCCCGTAGCAACGAGTACGGCCGCGTCGACCAGGCTGCCGCCCACGGCTTCCTGGCCCGTCTCTACCTCAACGCCGCTGTGTACACCGGCACCCCGCAGTACGCCAAAGCCGCCACGGAGGCCAAAGCCGTAGTGGATGCCGGCTACACGCTGAGCACCACCGCAGCCTTGCCGGTAGCGTCGGCTTACGGCCGGCTGTTTTTGGCCGACAACAACGTGACCCCTGCTAAAAACGAGATTGTGTGGCCCGTCATTTTTGATGTAAACAACGTGCAGAGCTACGGCGGCACCACGTTCCTCGTGAACGGGGCTACCGATGGCGCCGATGCCGTGTGGCAGCGCCTGGTGGGCCAGACCACCGGCTGGGGCGGCATTCGCACCACCAGCGCCCTTTTCGATAAATTCTTCCTGGCTGGAGGCGACACCGCCAAGGACCGCCGGGGCCGTTTCTATACCCGCGGCCAGACCCTGGCCATCAACGACCTGAGCCAGTTCAAGCAAGGCCTGGGCGTGCTTAAGTACCGCAACGTCAACTCGGCCGGGGCCGCCCAGGGCGCTTCGCTGAACTTCGCCAGCGTGGACTTCCCCATGCTGCGCCTCGCCGACATGATGCTGGTGTATGCCGAAGCCGCCACCCGTGGCAGCGGCGACCGCACCATCGCGTTGAACTATGTGAACCAGATTCGTCGCCGTGCTTTCGGGTTGCCCATTGCCACGCCCAGCGCCGTGGCCGACATCACCGATACCCAGATGACCACCGACTTCATCCTGGATGAGCGCGCACGCGAGTTGCACTGGGAAGGCACCCGCCGCACGGACCTTATCCGCTACGGCAAGTTTACGGATGCTACTTATGTGTGGCCCTGGAAAGGCGGCGTGGCTGCCGGCCAGGGCGTAGACCCCAAGTACCGCCTGTTTCCGCTGCCGGCGTCGGACCTGACGGCTAATCCCAACCTGCGGCAGAACCCCGGCTACTAAAGCAATATCCAGGGCGGTACGCAACGTATCGCCCTGGTTAAGCCAGGTTTGAGCGGCCGAGAATTATTTCCCGCCGCCGACACTTTTGCTGGCCCGTCCCTGTTAGGCAGCCAGTTTTCGCTTTCATTCTAATATGATATTGTTCACATGAAAAATTTGCTTACTCAAGCCCTGGCCGTCGCCTTTGCCCTGACGAGCCTGGCTTCGTGCACCAAAGACGAGAACAAGGTGACCGTGGCTCCCTCGGGCACCCTGTCGCTGACGGCCTCGACCAATACGGTGGTGCTGACGCAGCTCAACGACGCCAACAACGCCATTACCTACAACTGGAACGCGGTGAACTTCTCGCTGAGCGGCACCGAGTACACTAAGGCCCCGGCCGTTACCTATCAGGTACAGATTGCTAAATCCGCCGACGGTTTTGGCTACCCGGCGGTGTTCGATGCCGGCGCCAACATGACGAAAACCATCACGGTGTACGACCTGAACAACGGCCTCAACGCCATTGGCATTGCTACCCAGACGCCCGTAGTGGTGTACGCGCGGGTGGTAGCCGTGGTGGGCACCGATACCCACACGTTTGCTTCGGCTCCGGTAGCCCTTACGGCCACAGCTTATCCGGCCTGCGTGGCCCCCAACAAAGACACCTGGGCCCTGGTGGGCCCCGCCGGCCTGGGCTGGCCCAGCGGGGGCGCCACCGAAGACGGCATTCCGATGACTTGGAACTGTGCCCTGCAAGCCTACACGGCACGCACAAACCTTAACGCGGGCGACTTTAAGTTCCGTCTGGACAAGGCTTGGTCTGTTAACCTTGGCGGGGCCGGTAACTTAACCCAGGGGGTGCCCCTGTCGCTCAATGGTGCCAATCTCACCATTGCCACCGCGGGCACGTACACCGTGAAGCTGACGGTGAATGGCGTAAATGGCGTGGGCACCGGCGTTACCGGCGGCACGGTGACGGTTACGCCCTAATCCATTTGTTTTGCACCGGGCCGGAACGGCAAGCCGTTTCAGCACTGGTGAAAAGGGGCCGCTAGGTTGCTAGCGGCCCCTTTTTTATATGTTCTGACCGGCCATTCCACCCCGGCGTTACCGAACTCCTTACTACTTTCGTTGTCCCTCCCAACACATTCCGTTTTTTTATGATTCTAATTGCCGATGGCGGCTCCACCAAGTGCAGCTGGTGCCAGCTCGACGACGCCAATAACCGCGTTTACTTTAACACCGAAGGGTATAACCCCGATTTTATTGATACGGCCGGCATCGTAGCTTCGCTGGAGAAGAACCTGCCCGACACGCTGCCGCGCGAACAGGTGAGCGACGTTTATTTCTACGGCGCGGGGGTATCGTCGGCCCAGAAGGCGGAGGTGATTGCTGGGGCGTTGCGCCAGCTGTTTCCCAACGCCAAAGCGCACGTGACGGAGGACCTGCTGGCCGCTGCCCGCGCCCTGCTGGGCCGCAAGCCGGGCTTTGCCGCCATTCTGGGCACGGGCACTAACTCGTGTCTGTACGATGGCGATAAAATCACCTACAACGTCGATTCGCTGGGCTATTTCCTGGGCGATGAGGGCTCGGGCTCGTTCTTCGGCAAGCGGCTGCTGCGCGACTACCTGCGCGGCCTGCTGCCCGACGGCCTGCAGGAGGCGCTGAAGGAGGAATACCACCTCGGCACGCGCAACGAGATTCTCGACCGGCTCTACAACCAGCCGCTGCCCAACCGCTTCCTGGCCAGCTTCGCCAAGTTTGCCTACGACCACAACAACGTGCCCTACTGCCGCGAAATCGTGCACGAAGGCTTCGAGGCGTTCTTCCAGAATCTGGTGCTGCATTACCCGCGCTACCAGGAGTACACCTTCAACTGCATCGGCTCGGTGGGCTACAACTTCCGCGACGTGCTGACGCAGGTTGCCAAAAGCCACGGCATGGAAGTGGGCAAAATCATCCGCTCCCCCATTGATGATTTGGTGAGCTACCACGAGGAAAACCGGTAGTCCAGCTTTGCTTGTTACCCCAAATAAAAAGGCCGCTTCTTTGCAGAAGCGGCCTTTTTATTTGACTTGAATTTAGTTAGTGCTGCACCACCAACCGGATGGTTTGGGTGAACTGGCCGGTTTGCAGGCGTACGAGGTACACGCCCGCGGCCAGACCATTGATGGGCAGGCTCAGGCTGTGCGGGCCGGCCGACTGCGGCACGCCCGTGGCTAGGGTGCGCACGGTGGCGCCCAGCACGTTTTGCACGGTGAGGGTGACGGCGGCGGGCGTGGGCAGCTCGTAGTTCACCAGCGTGGTGCTGGTGGCGGGGTTGGGCGCGGCACTGAGTTGCAGGGCCGTGGTGGCCTGGGCGCGGGTGGCCAGCAGCGTGGCCCGGCGGATGCGGCGCGAGGTGTACACGGCGTAGGCACCGGGCTGCAGGGTAAGCAACGCGTTCACATTGCTGACGGTGATGCTGTCGCCGGTGAGGTAGTTGTACCACTTGCCGGTGCTCTGGAAGGCGGGGTCCACGGTGGTCGAAACCACGTCGAAGTTGCCCACGATGGTCACCTTGGTGTTGGCGTCGCTCAGGTGGATGGTTTTGCCGGCCCCGGCCAGCGACTGCGTGTAGCTGGTGGGGTTCTCAAACACAGGCTCCTTCTTCTTGAGGTTGATGAGGGCGCGCTGCACCTCGAAGAGCTGGCGGCGGTTGGCGTTCTGGTAGTAGGGCCACACGTCGGGCTTGGCGCTCAGTTTGCACTGGTCGTTGGGGTAGGGCGTGGGCACGGTGCCGTTGGAGCACATGAAGATGGACTTGTCGTAGCCCAGCTCACCGAACTGCCACACCATTTTGGGGCCGGGCACGGTGAAGAAGAAGGCCGATGCCAGCTCGATACGGGCCAGGGCGGTATTGAGGTCGCGGGTGCTGTAGGAGCCCGAAGAGTTGCCAAAGGTGAGGTTTTTGTACATCAGGCGCTCCTCGTCGTGGCTTTCCATGTAAGTCACCAGATTGGGGCTGTTCCAGCCGCGGCCACCCTGGGCGGTGCTGCCATAGTAACCGTAGCTGAAGTTGGAGCCCGACAGGTAGCCCATGGTGGCCTCGTTGTAGTTGTTCACGGCATTGCCCCAAATCATGAAGCCGCTGTTGGCCAGGGCTAGGGCTTCGCTGTTTTCGGGGAAGTGCTCCAGGATGGGATACATCGTGGCGTCAACGCCAATCATGTGCTGGTAGTAATCGAGCCAGATATTGATGCGCGACTGGTCGTAGTTACCGTAGGTGCTGGTGGTGCTGACGCGCTGCGTAAAGCCGCCGGCTAGGTCGAAGCGGTAGCCGTCCACCTTGTATTCCTGCAGCCAGAACGTCATCACCTGCTTTGAGAAGTACTTGGTGAAGGCGCTTTCGTGGTTCAGGTCGTTGTACACGCTGTAGGGGTGCGGGGCCGACTGGTTGAACCAGGGGTTGCTGGCCGACGGGTTGCCGTTGGCATCGGCATAGAGCTGCACCATCGGGCTTTGGCCGGTGGAGTGGTTCAGCACCACGTCCAGAATCACGGCAATGCCGCGACGGTGGCACTCGTCGATGAGCTGCTTGAGCGCGGTTTTGGTGCCGTAGTATTTGTCGGGCGCGAAGTAGAAATCGGGGCTGTAGCCCCAGTTGTCGTTGCCGTCGAACTCGTTGATGGGCATCAGCTCAATGGCGTTGACGCCGAGACGCGAGATGTAGGTCAGCGTGTCGCGCAGGCGCTGGAAGTCGTGGCTGGTCGAGAGGAAGTCGCGCAGGTGCAGCTCGTAAATCACCAAATCGGCGCGGCTGGGGCGCTGGAAGGTGGGCGTGCCCCACACGTAGGGCGTCTGGTTGGTTTGCAGCACCGACACGATGCCCGTGGTCGAGCCCGTGGGGTACGCTTTCAGGCCGGGGTAAGTCAAAGCCGGAATGAACCGGTCGTCGTTCGGGTCGAGGATTTTCTCGCAGTACGGGTCGGCCACGCGCAACGTGCCGTCCACCAGGTACTGGTAGGCGTATTCGCGGCCCGGCGTCAGGCCGTTGATTTGCACCCACCAGCGGTTGCCGTCGGGCGTCTGGTTCATGAAGGCCGAGTTGAGCGTCTGCCAGTTATTGAACTCGCCGATGGCGTACACGAACTGCTTGTTGGGCGCCGTCAGGTTCAGAATTACCGAAGTCCCGCCGTTCAGATAGGTGATGCCATCCTTGGCACCGGCCGGCAGCGCCGCCACCGTCACCGTCGGGCGCACCACGAAAATGATGGAGTCGACCGCCGTCGAGGTGCCGCTGGTGGCCGTGAAGCGCACCACGTTGCGGCCCGTCTGGCCGATGGTGATGTTGCTGGTCAGCGTAGTGGCGCTGGCCTGCGTGGCGACCTGCGTGCCGTTGAGGCTAAAGGCCAGGCTGGCCGACGCCGAGGCCGCGCCGGTCACGCTCACCTGCGTATTGAGGCTCACAAACAACGGGTTGCCATTGGCCCCGGGCGACGGGCTGGTGATGCGCGCCGAAAGCGCCGCCTGAGCGGCATCGACGAAAATGTCGCCGCCGCCGGTGGCGCGGCCCACGAGGGAGCCGTCGGCATTCTTGAATATCATGCCCAGACGCAGCAGCGTTTCGGCCGCCGGGATGGGATAATACGTCCGGGGCGTGATGGTGATGCGGTAGAGGTTGGGGTTGGTGGCGTCGCGCGTCATCAGGGCCGTGGGGTCGGCCGCGCCGAAGCTGGGGCTGTGCACGTTGCGCCAGTTGGTGTTGCTGGAGCTCAGGTTGGTGACGGTGCCAGTCCAGATGTAGACGTTGCCGGTAAAGTTGTTGAGCGCGCCGTTGCCCTGGGAGGCGTCGAAGGTGATGGTGACCGGGGTGGTGTCGGTGAAGAAGACCGGCGAGGTGGTAACCACCTGGGCCTGCACCGTCCAGGCCAGCAGGCTCAGCAGCAGGGTGGTAATTCGGGTAAATGTTTGCATTGGGAATTTTTGGTGGGATGGATGAAGGACCGACGCCTGCTTGCGCAAACGATAGCGCAAGATACGCACCGGCCGCGGAGTGAGCGCGGCGGCCGGCCTACCTTTGCGGACTATAAGTGTCGCTATGAAGTTTGTTGGCCGCTTTTTTGTTCCCTTGCGGCGCTGGTGCCCAGCCGTTTTTCTGGCCGGCCTTTTCGTCGCCGCCGGGGCCGGGGCCGAAGCTCAGGTGGCCCAGCGGCCCGACAGTGTTTCGCAGGTGGCTCCCACAGCTTCACTTTCAGCCTACCCGCTCGATTCGGCAGCCCGGCGCCGGCGCCGCCTGCGGCTGGTGGTGGGCGGCTCGGCCCTGAGCTACGGCGTGCTCTACACGGGCCTCACCACCGCCTGGTACACCGGTGAGCGGGTGCCGCTGCACTGGTTCAACGACCTGCCCGAGTGGCAGCAGCTCGACAAGTGCGGGCACTTCTGGGGTGCCTTCCAGGAAAGCCGCGGCGCTGTCGACATGCTGCGCTGGGCCGGCCTGAGCGAGAAAAAAGCCATCTGGTACGGCTCCTTCGTGGGGTTTGTAGTGCAAAGCCCCATCGAGCTTCTCGACGGCTTCGACCCGGCCTACGGCGCCTCGGCCACCGATTTGGCGGCCAACTTCCTGGGGTCGTCGGCGCTGCTGGCCCAGCAGCTGGCCTGGCACGACATCCGCATCATGCCCAAATGGTCGTTTCACCTCACCAGCTACGCCCCGCAGCGGCCCAACGTGCTGGGCAAAACCGTGGTGGAGCGCTGGCTGAAGGACTACAACGGCCAAACCTACTGGCTCTGCACCGACGTGGGCGCGTTTCTGAAAGCCGGCAACCGCTGGCCGCGCTGGCTGCAGCCGGCCCTCGGCTACGGCGGCCAAGACATGGTGTACAACGACGACGGCACCAACGCGGCGGCCGGCCTGCGCCCCTACCGCCAGTTCTACCTGTCGGTCGACATCGACCTGCGCCGCATCCCGACCCGCAGTTCGGTGCTGAAAAAGGTGTTTTACACGCTCAGCATCTTCCACCTGCCCGCCCCGGCCCTGGAGTACAACCCGCGCAACGGTTTTGGCTTCCACGGGCTCTATATGTAGCGCAAACGAATAGGTCGCGCTACGGGCCGCCTGATGGGCTTACTTTTGACGAATCCGTCCGGGCAGGGCCGCAGTTTCGTATTTCCCTGAGAACCGCGCCGCCCGGCGCAAACCTGTAGCATTATGAACGTAGGAGACAGAGTCCGGCTATTGACCGGCACCGAAGAAGGCATTGTCACCCGCCTGCTCGACAGCGAGCTGGTGGAAGTGGCCATCGACAACGATTTCACCATTCCCGTGCTCCGGCGCGAGGTGGTGGTGGTAGCCCACGAAGAAGGCAAGAACTTCGACCGCGCCGCCCCCGATTTGGGCCCCGGCCAAGCGCCTGGCCGCAACGCCAACGCCAGCAAGAAAGACAAAACCAAGCGCCCGGGCCAGTCGCCCGCCGGCCCGCCTCGTCCCGCCCAACCGTCGCTGCAGGAAGCGCTGGCCGCGGCTGCTTCCAGCGGCGCCGGTATGGCCAAGCCGGCCGGCATCGTGCCCGGCGCGGCCACCGGGGGCGCCAAACAGCCCGCCGCGGCCAAGGGCCTGTTTCTGGCCCTGGTGCACCAGTCGCCTGAGTTACTGGGCGTCACGCTCATCAACAATACCGAGGCTGATGTGCTGTTCACCTACGGCGAAGAAACCAGCGCCCGCCCCTACCGCGCCCTGGCCGCCGACAAGCTAGGCCCCAAGGCCAGCACCAAGCCGCTCTCCTTCCTGCATCTGAAGGATTTTGAAACTTGGCCGGCCGTAGTGTTTCAGCTGCTGCCTACCCGGCTGAATGGCGACGCGGCCTACGAGCTGCTCACCAAGCGCCAGGCGTTCAAGGCCAGCACCTTCTACGGTAGCCAGAAGCCCGCGCCGGTGATTGGCAAGGATGCCTACCTTTTTCAGCTGGATGAGAAAGCCGCCGCCGCCATTGCCCCCGAAGTACTGGCCCAGGAAGCTTCGGCCCCTGCTCCCACCGCCCCGGCCAAACCGGCGGGCGTGGATGCCGCCGCCCTCAAAGCTCAGTTGTCGGGCGATGCGCCGGCCAAGCCGGCGGCCGTGGTGGCGGCTGCCGCGCCGGCTCCGGCCGCGCCCGTGGTGGCCCCGCCGCACGAGGTCGATTTGCACCTCGAAGCGCTACGGCCCGACAGCAAGGAGGAACTCAGCAACACGGCCATTTTGCGCCTGCAATTGGATGCGTTTGAGGATGCGCTGAGCCGCGCCCTGGCCACCAACATGCACGAAATCGTGTTCATTCACGGCATGGGCAACGGGGTGCTGCGCAAGGAAATTCACCGCCAGCTGAGCCGCAACAAGGACATCAAGTTCTTCGAGGACGCCCGCAAGGAGAAGTTCGGCTTCGGGGCCACGCTGGTGCGGCTGAAATAGCGGCCTGGGCCGGCCGAAAGTTCACAAAAACGTCCGTCATCCTTCGCTGTGCTCGGGATGACGGACGTTTTTGTGTTCAGCCCCCCGCTCCGCGCCGAAAAACAACATATTCATGTCATACCGCCGCATGGGTTTGGGCCGGACCTTTGTGCCATGATTTCCCCCCTTGCCCTGGCCATCATCGAAGACCAGGCCGCCATCCGCGACACGCTGCACGAGTACTTGTGCGCCCAACCCGAGTTTCGTTGCGTGCTGATGGCGGAATCGGTGGAGGCGTTCTTGCGGGACCTGCCCACGGCCGCCGTGCCGCCCCAGCTCATTCTCTCCGACATTGGCCTGCCCGGCCTCACCGGCATCGAGGGCATTCCCCTGATTCAGGCGCAGCTTCCCGGCGCTCAGGTACTCATCCTGAGCGTGTATGCCGATGCCGAGCGGGTATTTGAGGCCTTGCGGGCCGGGGCGGTGGGCTACCTGCTCAAGAACACCCCCCTGGCCCAGCTCAAGGAAAACCTGTTGCAGGTGGCGGCCGGCGGCTCGCCCATGAGCCCGGGTGTGGCCCGCTTCGTGGTGCAGGCGTTTCGGCACCAGCCGGTGGCCCCGGCGGCTTTTCCGCTTGAAACCCTGCTGCCGGAGCCCCTCACGGCCCGTGAGCTGGAGGTGGTGCGCGGCATTGAGGACGGCCTGAGCTACCAGCTCATCGCCGACCGCCACTTCATCAGCCTCGATACCGTGCGCAGCCACATTCGCAACGTGTACCGCAAGCTCCAGGTCAACTCCAAAGCCGAGCTGATGGCCCGGCAACTGAAGCGCCAGCGCGGCTAGGCTGGGCGCGCATTCCGCTTGCTTGTGCAATACCGCCGCGTGGGGTGGGCCGTTTTGGCGGCCGCGCTGGCTGGGCCGGCAGCCAGGGGCCTGGCCTGGACCACGGCCTCGGAAAAGCATAGCCGGACTTTTGCGGTGGAGCGCAGCCCAAGCGGCCTGGCTTCGAGCGCGGCGGCATGGTAGCCGCCAGGCCCCTGAGAGCATGGCTACCGAGGCCTCCTTGATTAAAGGGGCGCTGAAGGGCGGGCTTCCGTCCCATACCGGCCGCAAAAACGGCTGTAACGTGTTGGCCCGGTATTGCTCCCGCTCCATCGGGACGTCACCGCCACGCACTTGTTCCACTACGACAACCGCTTCCACGGGCCCCCGCCTGGGCCGGGCCGGCCGAACCATTGGCCGGCCGAAACGGGTCATTCGCCCAGCTTTTGCTTCCATCGCCCGCCCATCCGGCATCTGCACGGGCCGGTTGCCCGTTAGGCAAGGTTAGTTAGCTTAACCGTAGCGCGCGGACCAGCTTATTCGCCTGCCAGTAGCCCGCGCCCCTAATTTTGCGCGCAGGCCCGCAGAAAACGACCATGCCCTGCTGCGGCTGCCCTTGTCCGATACCCATGCTATTTTCTCTACCCAAAAATCCGGCGCGCACTTTTTTTCACCGCGCCCCGGGGCGCCTGTTGCTGCGAGGCCTGTTGCTGCTGGGTTTGCTGGCGGGCCCTGGCATGGTACGGGCGCAGGGCCCGCCCCTGCCGCTGGCCCGCCTGGCCGTGGTGCGCGACAGCCTGACCCGCCTGCTGGCCCGCGACCAGCGCCCCGATACCCAGCGCGTGAGCCGCCTCAATACCCTCGCCTTTGCCCTGCGCATGAACGAAGCCGAGGAATCGCGGCGGCTCACGCGGCAGGCGCTGCGACTGGCCCAGCAGCTGCGCTTTGAGCACGGACTGCTCGAAGCCCTCTTCAACCTGAGCTACTACCAGCGCGCGCACAGCCAGTACGACTCGGCCGTTTACTACGCCCGGCTGGCGCTGCCCCTGGCCGCCCGCACCGGCAACCGCTACACCCAGACGCGGGTGTACTACAACCTGGCCCGCATTTACCAGGAACAGGGCAACTACGCCGCCGCCCTGGGCCCCAGCCTCGACGGGCTGGCCCTGGCCCGGGCCATGGGCAATGCCCGGGTGCTGCTGTTCCAGCTGGTGATGGCAGCGCGCATCGAGCTGGCCCTGGGCGAGTACGCCAGCGCCCGGGCCTACATGAACGAGGCCCGCCCCCTGGCCGGACCGGCGCACGACCTGCTTTCCACCGCCTACCTCTCTCAGGTAGCCGGCGACCTCAGCCGCCAGCAGGGCCAGTGGCGCGCCGCCCGTGCCCACTACAGCCAGGCGCTGGCCAGCTACGCCGTGGTGCTGAACAAGCCGGGTCTGGTCGAAATGCAGCTTCGAATTGGTGAGATGGACGAGCGGCTCGGCAACTACTCGGCCGCCCGCCGCGCCGGCCGGGCCGGGTTGCGCCAGTCCAGAGCCGCCGCCCGGCCCGAGCAGGTGGCCCAGGCCGCTCTGCTGCTGGCCCGCGCCTGGCTGCCCACCCACCCCGACAGCGCCCGCCACTACGCGGAACAGGCCTTGGCCACGGCTCGCCCGCACCACCTGCGCGTGCAGGCCCGCGATGCGGCCCAGCTACTGGCCCGGGCCACCGACCGCCTCGGGCAGGGCCACGCCGCCTACCGGTATCAGGCCCTGGCCGGAGCCTACGCCGACAGCATCGGCGGCGAAGACAACGGCCGCCGGTTGGCGGCCGTGCTGGCCCGGGCCGCGCGCTCGCGCACCCAGATGGAGCTGAACGTGGTGCGCCAGCGCGAGCGCCTGCTCCGCCAGCGGCAGGAGCTGGAGCACCTGCGCACCCAGCGCCAGCTGGTGGGCATCGGGGCGCTGGTGCTGGGGGTGGTGCTGCTGGCAGGCGGGTTATTTTGGCGCTACCGCCGCCGGCAGCAGCAGCGCTTGGCCAGCCGCGACGCGGCCCTGCGCCAGCGCCTGGCCGCCGACCTGCACGACGACGTGGGCGCGCTCCTCACCCAAATCAGCCTGCAAAGCGACCTGCTGCGCGAAGCCCCCGCTGCCCCCGAAATCACCCTGGCCCGCCTCAACCGCCTGAGCGACACCAGCCGCCGCGCCGCCCGCCAGATGGCCGACGTGGTGTGGGGCCTGCACACCTCGTCGGAACAGCTGCCCGAGGTGCTGGCCCACATGCGCGACCACGCCCACGAAGTGCTGGCCAACACCCACCTGACCGTGGACTTCGCCGTGAGCCCCGCCGCCGCCACCCTGCAGCCCGGCGTGGCCGTGTGCCAAAGCCTGTACCTGATTTACAAGGAGGCGCTGCACAACGTGGTGAAGCACGCGCACACGGCCACCCGGGTTACGGTGCGGCTCAGCCAGGAAGGCAGCCAGCTCTGTCTTTCGGTGCGCGATGACGCCCCC
This sequence comes from Hymenobacter convexus, assembly GCF_030580955.1. Classification (GTDB taxonomy): domain Bacteria; phylum Bacteroidota; class Bacteroidia; order Cytophagales; family Hymenobacteraceae; genus Hymenobacter. The sequence goes on from NZ_JAUQON010000004.1 coordinate 260,464, forward strand.
GGTCCGGCCCCTACCGCACGCGCCGGCGGCCACGGCCTGGCCAACATGCGCCAGCGCGCCGAGGCCGTGGGTGGCGCCCTGCACTTTGTGGCCGAGGCCACGGGCTTTGGCGTGGTGGCTTGCCTGCCGGCGTAGGCAGACTGAGGTGGCGCATGTCGGGAAAAGAACGTCATGCAGAGCGCAGCGAAGCATCTCGCTTGCGAGGGTAACTCAATCTTCAGGATTGGATGCTGCACGCGAGATGTTTCGACTGCGCGCGGCATGACGTTCTTTTGTTTTTCCTCTTTCTTCCCTGTCTCTACTTTTCCCCTCTCCTCATGTACGACCTCATCGGCGATATCCACGGCCACGCCGCCGAGTTGCAGCTGCTGCTGAAGCAGCTCGATTATGCTCCTGACGCCCGGGGCGTGTACCGCCACGCCGGCGGCCGGCAGGTCATCTTCGTGGGTGATTTTGTTGACCGCGGGCCGGCCATTCGGGAAACGCTGCAAATTGTGCGCGGTATGGTGGACGGCGGCGCGGCCCTGGCCGTGATGGGCAACCACGAGTACAACGCCCTCGCCTTTTGGGCCTTCGACCCCACGGGCGGGCACCTGCGCCCCCACTGGCCCAACCACATTATGCAGCATTTCGAAACCATTCGGGCGTTCAGCAGCAAGGAGCTGTTTGCCGAATGGCAGGATTATCTGGCGTGGTTCATGCGGCTGCCGCTGTTTCTGGAGCTGCCCGGCCTGCGCGTCGTGCACGCCTGCTGGGACGCCCGCTACATTGCCCAGTTGCGCGCGTGGCTACCCGACGACCGCCTGACGCCCGAGTTCCTGCTGCGGGCCAGCCGCGTGGGGTCAGCGGAATTCAAGGCCATCGAAGTCACGCTCAAAGGCCACGAAACCGACCTGCCCGGCGACCACCACTTCTTCGACAAAGACGGCCACCGCCGCACCAAAGTGCGCACCGCGTGGTGGCGCGACCCGGCCGCTTCCACCTACCACAACTACTTCCTGGAGCCCATCGAAGCGCTGGCCGACCAGTCCGTCGATGTAGCCGCCTTGCCCAACGCCAGCTACTACCAAGACGAAACGCCCGTGTTCTTCGGCCACTACTGGCTGCGCGGCGAGCCCCGGCTGCTCACGCCCCACTCCGTATGCCTCGACTACAGCGTGGCCCGGGGCGGCGAGCTGGTAGGCTACCGCTGGCACGGCGAGCAGGTGCTCACGCCCGCCGGGCTGGTGCGCGTGGCGGGTGCTCAGTAGCGCGGCCTTTGTGGTCCGGGCCTTCACGCCGGTTACGCAGCACTAACAGTGATGCGGGTTGGCCGGTGCGAAACGCGGACTCCAAAGTCCGCGCTACGTGCGGGCTGCCCCGCGTCCGCCGTTTGCTCCTTCTGCCGTTCCTTTGGGCTTTGGCGGCCCTACTGCCGCTCCTTTTGCTACCCCTGCCCATGCGTTTCCTTCCGTTTGCCCTGTTGCTGGCCGTGCCCGCCCTGGGGCAGTCCCCGCTGCCCCTGCCCCGCAACTTCGAACCCCTGTATGCCAAAGGCACCCGCGCCACCACCGGCCTGCCCGGCCCCCGGTACTGGCAAAACTCGGCCGACTACGACCTGGCCGTGAGCTTCGACCCGGTGAGCCGCCGCATGGCCGGCACCGTGGCCATCCAGTACCTCAACAACAGCCCCGACTCGCTCCGGCAGCTCTGGTTCAAGCTCTACCCCAACATTTACCAGAAAGGCGCGCCGCGCAGCAAGGCCTTCGCGCCCGAGGACATTGGCGACGGCGTCAAAATACTCAACCTGACCATTAACGGGGAAAACTTCGACGTCAACAAGCTGGCTATTAACGCTACCAATATGCCCGTGGCGCTGCGCCGGGCGCTGGGGCCGCACCAGGTGGCCACGGTGCGCGCCACCTACTCCTACATTCTGAACAAGGGCTCGCACCAGCGCACCGGCGAGATTGAGCCGGGGGCTGATTTCGTGGCCTACTTCTTCCCGCGCATCGCCGTGTACGACGACCTCGACGGCTGGAACAAGGTGCCCTACACCGGCGACCAGGAGTTCTACAACGACTTCGGCAATTTCCGGGCGGCCATCACCGTGCCCCGCAACTTCGTGGTGTGGGCCACCGGCGACCTCACCAACGCCGCCCAGGTGCTCAGCCCCAAGTACGCCCAGCGCCTGCGCGAGGCCGAGCAGAAGGACGCCATCAGCACCATCATCAGCGCCGAAGACTTGGCCCGCAAGGACATCACCCCACAGGCCGACCAGAACACCTGGCGCTTTGAGGCGAAGAACGTGACGGATTTCGTGTTTGCCACCGCCGACCATTACGTGTGGCAAAGCACTAGCCTGGTGGTGGACCCCGCCACCAAGCGCCGCACCCGCGTCGACGCCGTGTACAATCCCAAGCACAAGGACTACGAGGAAGTCATCGATTTCAGCCGCCGCACGGTGGAGTCCATGAGCTACCAGTTCCCGAAGTGGCCCTTCCCCTACGCCCACGAAACGGTGTTCGACGGCCTCGACCAGATGGAGTACCCCATGATGGTGAACGACAACCCCACCGCCACCCGCGAGGACGCCATCACCCTCACCGACCACGAAATCTTCCACACGATGTTCCCCTTCTACATGGGCATCAACGAAACGAAGTACGGCTGGATGGACGAGGGCTGGGCCACCATCGGCGAGTGGCTGATTTCGCCCATGATTGACCCCAAGCTCGACGACGACTACGGCATCAAGCCCTACGCCACCAATGCCGGCGCGGAGGGCGACCTGCCCATCATCACGCCCAGCACCCAGCAAAACGGCGGAGCCTTCTTCCTAAATTCCTATCCCAAGCCCGCCCTGGGCTACCTCTACGTGAAGGATTTGCTCGGTGATGAGCTGTTCACGAAGGCCCTGCACACCTACATCCGCACCTGGAACGGCAAGCACCCCCTGCCCTACGACTTCTTCAACTCGATGAACACCGGCTCCGGCCGCAACCTCAACTGGTTCTGGCAGCGCTGGTTCTTTGACGGCGGCTACCCGGACCTTGCCCTCTCGGCCGTGACCAAAACCGCCACCGGCTACGACCTCACGGTGGCCGCCCACGGCCGCAAGCCCGTCCCCGTGGACCTCACCCTCACCTTCGCCGACAACACGACCCAGAAAATCCACCGCAGCATCGCCGTCTGGGAATCGGGCGCGCCGTCTGTGAGCATCCCCCTCGCCACCAAGCAGTTCCTGAAGCGCGTGACGCTGGGCAGCACCCTCGTGCCCGACAGCTTCCCGAAGGACAATGTGTGGGAGGGGAAGTAGTCTGCCGTCCATAGCAAGCGAAGCAGGCCAGGCCAACGCGGGCGCGCCAGCATTCCGGGGCATCCTTCCCGAACTACTTGAGTGCCGGCCGGCGTGCGCGGGCATTTCGGCCGATGGCTTTCATTTAAATGGAGCAGCTTCTGCGCGTCCACAACTCAGCGGCATTTCCGGCTTACTTTCATTTGTTTTTTTCAACATCACATTTTTTTACCACCTCAAACCCCTTCATGAAACACCTTTTCCAATTTCTCTTTTTGGCTTTCTTCGCCGCCACTACCCTTGTGCTGTCCTCGTGCGGCGATGACAAGAAGACAGACCCCACCCCCACCACCGGCACGGTGAACGGGCAGATTACTCCCGCCAACGCCGTAACGACCGTGACGGCCACCAGCTCTGCCACCCCGGCCACCACCGCCACGGCCACCCCCAACGCCAGCGGGGCCTACACCTTTTCCAACCTGGCCGCTGGTACTTACACGCTGAGCTTCACGCCGGCCACGGGCTACGCGACACCGGCCACGCAAACCGTCACCGTGACGGCGGGCGGCACGGCCACGGCCTCGGCCGTGACAGTGACGACGACCAGCACAGGCAGCGGCAGCGGCGCTTTTGCTTATACCATCAACGGCACTGCCATTACGGCCAACTTGGTCACGGGCAACGTGCTGTTCGGTTCTTTGCTTATTCAGAGCAGCAGCAGCGTGGGCAGCCGGGGCGTGACGCTCAGCCTGGACCAAGTGCCGACCAGTCCCCGCACCTACACGTTTGGCGGGGCAGGCAGCACCTCGGAAATCAGCGTGGTAGAGGCCGCGGGCGCCGGCCTGGCCGAATGGAACACCACAGTCTCGGGGGGCACGGGCACCGTCACCATCACGTCGGTAAGCACGAACCCGCGGCGGGCTTCGGGCACGTTCAGCGCCGTGGCTCAGCCCCGGAGCGGCGGCGCAAGCGGGACGCGCACCATCACCACTGGCACGTTCAGCAACGTGGGCTTCTAAGCGCAGCGGCCAAGCCGCTGCGCCCAACAAAAACCAGTCGGCCGGGCCGGCTGGTTTTTTTTTACGCCCGGACGGCCCGCCATCCCCGCCGTTGTACCTTTGCACGCAGTGATGGGTCGCCCCACCGCGGCGCCCAACGCAAGACGGGCGACGAGGAAAGTCCGGGCAACGCAGAGCACCCTGCTTCCTAACGGGAAGGACTGGCGCGTATAATGCAAACCAGGACAGCCAGTGCCACAGAAAATACCGCCTACGTACCAGCTTCGGCCGGTGCCGGTAAGGGTGAAAAGGTGCGGTAAGAGCGCACCAGCGGGCGGGCAACCGTCCCGGCTGGGTAAACCTCAGGGGTTGAAAGACCAAATAAGCTGGTACGCCGGCGCGGCTTCGGCCGCTTCGGCACCGGGCGGCTCGTCCGGCGCCAGCGGGTAGGTTGATGGAGCCTTTCCGCGAGGACTGGCCTAGATAAATGGTGGGGCAGTGGCTTCGGCCACGGACAAAACCCGGCTTACAGACCCATCACCTCACATCAAAAAAGGCCACTCCCGCGCGGGAGTGGCCTTTTTGATTGATGAATAATCGAAGAACCAGAACCGTCATGTCTCGGCTGCGCTCGACACGACGGTCTATTCCATTCCTACTTCTTCGCCGCCCGCGCGGCCTTCACCTCGCCCACGGTCACGGCGCTGGCCTTGTTGCCAAAGCTGTTGCGCACGTAGGTGAGCACGTCGGCCATTTGCTGCTCGGTCAGGTGGGTTTGGGCAGGCATTACGCTACGGTATTCCTCGCCGTTGATTTCCAAGCCTTTCAGGCCGTTGAGCAGCACGCCTATTAGACGGGGTTTGTCGCCCAGCACGTAGTCGGTTTTGGTCAGGGGCGGGTTCATGCCGTCCACGCCGCCACCGTCGGCCTGGTGGCAACTAAGGCAGTTTTGGGTGTAAACAGCCTTGCCAGCAGCCAGCAGGGCGGGCGAAACGCCGGCCGTGGGCTTTTTGGCCGGGGCCTTGGCAGCCGGCTTTTTCTGGGCAAAAGCGGCCCCGCTACTCAGCAGCAACAGGGACAAGATGACAGGAAGCTTCTTCACGAACGAGGTTATTTCTGATTGTAAACAATGCGGTAGATGGTGCCGGCCTTGTCGTCGCTCACGTAGAGCGAACCATCGGGGCCTTGGGCCAGGCCGCAGGGCTTGTGGTCGGCGCGGCCCGAGGCTACCTTCTCCGCGGAGCCGGCGAAATTATCGGCAAATACTTCCCACGGGCCGCTGGGCTTACCATTCTGGAAGGGCTGAAACACCACGTAATAACCTTTCTGGGGCTCAGGCGCGCGGTTCCAGGAGCCGTGGAAGGCGATGAAGGCGCCGTTGCGGTACTTAGCCGGAAACATAGTGCCAGTGTAGAACAGCAGGCCGTCGGGGGCCGTGTGGGCGGGGTAGGCGGCGGCGGGGTCCAGGTATTTTGCATCGGCCAGCTTCTTGCCGTCGCCGCCGTACTCCGGGGCCAGGATTTTCTGCTTCTTCACCGGGTCGTAGTACAGGTAGGGCCAGCCAGCGTTGGCGCCCTTGGTGAGGGCGTAGAGGCATTCGGCGGGCAGTTCGGCTGATTGTTTGGTGTCGTACATGGCCGGGAAAATGTCGTGCAGCTGGTCGCGCCCGTGCTGCATCACGAAGAGCTGGTTGTTCTGCGCGTTCCAATCCAGGCCCACCACGTTGCGCAGGCCCGTGGCGAAGCGCGTGCCCGTGCCGTAGGTCTGCCCCAGCTTATCAGCCCGAAATTGCCAGATACCGCCCGCCGAATCCAGAATCGGGCAGCCCGGTCGGCCCATCGAGCCTTTCTCCCGGTCCTTCTCCTGGCAGGAGTTGGAGTAGGCACCCACGTTCACGTAAAGGTTGCCAGCGTTGTCGAGCACGATGGATTTGCTTTCGTGCTCGCCCCGGTTCAGCAGGCCGCTCACGATTTTTTCGGGCTGCGCGGGGTTGGTCACCTCCCCTTTCGCGTCGAGCTTGTAGCGGTACACGTCCTCGTCCGAAGAAGCATACAAGTAGCCGCCCTTGGCATAAATGCCCGTTCCGCCGTAGCTGCCGAAGCCGCCCGCCACGGTGGCTTTGCCGCCGGCCGTGGGCTTGAGCTCCAGAATGCCTTTGCCGTCTTTGGCCCGGTTCAGCTTCACGTAGATGGTGCCCTGGGGCGTGACGGCAATGTGCCGGGCGCGGGCCCCGGTTTCGGCCACCACCAGCGCGCCGAAGCCAGCCGGCAGCTTCAGGCCAGCGTTGTCGGCGTCGGGGGCCACGGTGGGCCGGCTGGTGAGGGAGTAGAGGCCGAAGCTGCTGGCTACGGCCGCCGCGAGTAGCAGCGGACGAGTGAGGTGGTTTTTCATGCGGTGGATTAGCTGTATGAAGTGTAAAGAAAGCCTGACGCGGGAAACCTCACCCCCGGCCCCTCTCCAAAAGAGAGGATAGCCAGTTCCGAACAGGACGTTAGGCGCAAGACTGGTTCCCCTCTCCCTAAGGAGAGGGGGTCAGGGGGTGAGGCGACCGCCGGAACGAAGCGCCGGGTTTCCTGCCTTAAACTCCCAACGCCGCTTTTCGTTACCTTCGCGCCGCTCCATTTGCACCAAATCCTGTTCACGTCCCCATGCCCCGCATTCTTATTATCGACGACGAAAAAGCCATCCGCAACACGCTGAAGGAGATTCTGGAATTTGAAAACTACACCGTCGACCAGGCCGAAGACGGGCCCGCCGGCCTCGATTTGCTGATTCAGCAGAAGTACGACGTGGTGCTCTGCGACATCCGCATGCCCAAGATGGATGGCCTCGAAGTCCTCACCCGCGCCCAGGCCATGGGCACCGACGCCGCCTTCATCATGGTATCGGCCCACGGCAGCATCGACACGGCCGTGGAAGCCACCAAAAAAGGCGCCTACGACTTCCTGCCCAAGCCGCCCGACCTCAACCGCCTGCTCGTCACCGTCCGCAACGCCCTCGACCGCACCAAGCTGGTGAGCGAAACCAAGACGCTGAAAAAGAAGCTTTCCGTCACGAAAGGCTCGGAAATGGTGGGCTCCTCGGCCGCCCTCGGCGCCGTGCGCAAAGCCATCGAAAAGGTCGCGCCCACCGACGCCCGCGTGCTCATCACTGGCCCCAACGGCGCCGGCAAAGAGATGGTGGCCCGCCAGCTGCACGAGCTCAGCAGCCGCGCCCAGGGCCCGCTGGTGGAAGTAAACTGCGCCGCCATCCCGTCGGAGCTCATCGAAAGCGAGCTGTTTGGCCACGAAAAAGGCTCCTTCACCTCGGCCGTGAAGCAGCGCATCGGCAAGTTTGAGCAGGCCGACGGCGGCACGCTCTTCCTCGACGAAATTGGCGACATGAGCCTCTCGGCCCAGGCCAAGGTGCTGCGCGCCCTGCAGGAAAATAAAATCACCCGCGTAGGCGGCGAAAAGGAAATTTCGGTGAACGTGCGCGTTCTCGCCGCCACCAACAAAAACCTACTTCAGGAAATCGCCGACCGCAACTTTCGCGAAGACCTTTACCACCGCCTCTCGGTCATCCTCATCCAGGTCCCCGCCCTCAACGACCGCCGCGAAGACATCCCCGAGCTGATTCAGAAGTTCCTCAACGACATCGCCGCCGACTACGGCAATAAGCCTAAGAAAATAGACGCCTCGGCTTTGGAGTACTTGAAAGGCCTCGACTGGCGCGGCAACATCCGCGAGTTGCGCAACGTGGTAGAACGGTTGGTCATTATGAGCGACGACACGATTTCGGCAGATGACGCGAAAGCATTTGCGGGTAAGTAAACGGCCCGATTGCAGCTAAAAAAGCAGCGCTCGAATCAATTGATTCGGGCGCTGCTTTTTTATTTCTACTCACAACTCATACTAATTATACTCCATGATGTCGTCGATAAACAGACTGCCATTTTGAGCTATGACTTTAATATCCCTGGTGAACTTGGTTTTATAGTCCAAGTCCTCAATGACTACCCTATAAACAGAGGCATTTTGCTCTGTGCCACTTAGCACGTTACAACTAGTTACTTTGATTTTGCCATTGTCTTGGGTAGAAATAATAAAGCCGCCAAAGCCGGCGTATTTCGTGTTGTATTTGCCTTCCCATTTCTTTTTAAACTCTTCTTTACTCATAGGCGGCTCTCTGTCGGAGTCTAAATACATTGCGTCCAGCTTGTATGTATAATAATTATCTGTAAGTGCGCGTCGTAAGCCTTTATAAGCGGCGCGCATGTGTTCGCCGCTGTCATTGCCGTTCGCGTAGGTTTCAATAACATTAATTAGCCACTGCTTCACTTTTAACGTGTCAGTCAGGGCGTTGGCCAATACTTTTTTCCGCTGCTTATTATCTGTCCGTTTAACCGTGTCACCGGAGTTGTCGTCAGCAGATGTATTTGCCGAGCAGGAAGTAAATATTAAAGCAATAAGTAAAAGCCAGCAAAGTTTTGTCATTTTCGAATTTTGAGGCTTGCGAATCTGTAGAAACAATGCTTCAATTTACTCTACGGTGTGCTACACCAGTCGTGAGAGCCAAACCAGGTTCGCTGTGAATACATTTCAATTATAGTGTAAGCACCTAAAGCTACACTAGCTGATTGCATCCCCGCACATCCGAGTTATCCATCCGGCCCAGCACCTCAAAGCCGCCGTCCTCGTGCATCCGCGCCAAATCCTTGGTTTCGATGAAGGCGCACGAATCAATGTTGGCCAAGTCAATCACATTGATGGCCCCGTCCCTCCTACCGCCAATGGAGAACGGGTCCGACGGGTCGCGCAGCAGCACCCGCAGCGGCGCGGGGCAGTGGAAACGGCCGTTGCCCAGCGAATAGGCTTGGCTGAGCAATTCGGTCATACCGTACTCGGAATGAATGCCGGCCGGGCCAAACGCCTGTTGCAGTTCGGCGTGCAGCTCTTCGCGAATCATTTCGCGGCGGCGGCCTTTCATGCCGCCGGTTTCGAGCACGGTGAGGCCTTGCAGCTCCGGTGCGGGGCCGGCTTCGGCGGCGAAATCCAGCAGGGCATAGCTCACGCCAATGAGCATGACCTGGCGGCCGGGCGCTTGCTCGGCCTCGGCCAAGGCGGCGCGCAGGGCGGCGTGGTCGTGTAGGAAAAAGGCCGGTTGCGTCTGGCCGGATTGCTGGGCGAAATAGTCCACCATAGCCACCAGCGAGGAATTGCCCTGCTCCAGATACGACGGCAGCAGCGCCAGAAACGTCCAGCTCGTGAGCGGCCCGTAATACTGCTCGAAGATGCGGGCGGCGTTTTCGCGGTACAGTGCCGGGTCGCGCACGAGGTGGCGGCTGCGCTGTTGCAGCGTGGTTCCGCTGCTCAGAAACAACTCCTGCGACTCCCACGCCCCACGCTCAGTGCGGACTTCGTGGGTTTTGAAAAACTCGATGGGCAGAAATGGAATGTCCGTCAGCCGGGTCACTTCGGCGGGGTTTCGGCCCAGTTGCGCCAGGTATTGAGCATAGGGCGGGCAGTGCGCGGCCTGATACCGGAACAGCGCCAGCGCTGCCGCCTCAAAATCGTCCTCATTTAACGCCGGTAGGCGGCGTAAAAAATCATCTCGGAAACTCATGACCAATGCTTATGGTTAGCAACGCAAACCGAACCAACCGGCGGCGCCATTCGTTGAGAAAAACGTACTTTGGCGCTACGTTCGTCGTTATATTGCTGTCTCGTCATTTTCTGCTACCTATGAATCTGTTTCGTACCCTTGCGGCCTCCTCGATTTGCCTGGGTGGCCTGAGCCTCAGCGGCTGCCTCAGTGCCCCCGATTACCCAGTGGTGCCGGCCATTGATTTCAAGTCGGTGGAAATGACGCGCGTGAAAACCGGGACGCTAACCGAAATCGATACGCTCACGTTTTCGGTTGATTTCCGCGACGGCGACGGCGACCTGGGCTTGTCCGATGACGATATTAAAGTAGCGCCCTACAATTCAACCACTGGGGGCTTCAACAACCGTTCCCTTCAGTACAACTACTCTATTCAACCCTATAAAAAGGTTGGGAATACCTACACCAAGTTTATCAACGTCGGCGGCGTAGCCGGCGAATACGACGGCCGTTTTCTTCACCTCGAAAAGGAAGGTTCGCGCCCCGCGCCGCTCAAAGGCACCCTCCGCTACAAGCTGCCCATCAGCGTCGACGGCGCCCCGTTCTTCCCCGGCGACACGTTTCGGTTCGAAATCACCATCATGGACCGGGCGTTGAACAAGAGCAACACCGTCACGACTACCGATGTAACGCTGGCCCGCTAAGGCCAGCGTTTTTTTTGGCTTAATAAATTTCGGGGAAACGCGCCGGCTCGGCCTCGCTCATCAGCTCGTACACGGTGTCGAACACGTCTTCGGCGTTGGGTTTGCTGAAGTAGTCGCCATCGGAGCTGTAGGCCGGGCGGTGGGGCTGAGCGGCCAGGCAGCGCGGCTGCGCGTCCAGAAAGCGGTAGGCGCCCTGCTCGTCCAGCACGTGCTGCATCATGAAGGCCGTGGCGCCGCCGGGCACGTCCTCATCGGCAAACACCACGCGGTTGGTTTTCTGCAGGCTGTCGGCAATGAGATGGTCGGTGTCGAAAGGCAAGAGCGTCTGCACATCGATTACTTCCACCGAAATGCCCACTTCTGCCAGTTGCTTTGCGGCCTCCATCACGATGCGGCACATCGAGCCGTAGGTCACCACCGTTACGTCGGTGCCTTTTTGCAACACTTCGGGGCGGCCCAGCGGTAGCGTAAATTCGCCCACGTTGGCCGGGATGGTTTCTTTCAGACGATAACCGTTCAGGCACTCAATTACGAGCGCGGGCTCGTCGCTGCGCAGCAGCGTGTTGTAGAAACCGGCGGCCTGCGTCATGTTGCGCGGCACGCACACATGAATGCCCCGGATGCTGCCCAGAATCATCTGCATGGGCGAGCCGGAGTGCCAGATGCCTTCCAGCCGGTGCCCGCGGGTGCGGATGATGAGCGGCGCCTTCTGGCCGCCTTTGGTGCGGTACTGCAGGCAGGCGAGGTCGTCGCTCAAAATCTGGATGGCGTAGAGCAGGTAGTCCAGGTACTGAATTTCGGTGATGGGCCGCAGTCCGCGCAGCGCCGCGCCAATGCCCTGCCCGATAATGGTGCACTCGCGGATGCCGGTATCGGTCACGCGCAGCTCGCCAAACTTGTCCTGCAAACCGGCAAAGGCCTGGTTCACATCACCAATCTTGCCCACGTCTTCGCCGATGGCGAAGATGCTGGGGTCGCGCTGGAAGTTGGCCTCGAAGCAGGCCTGCAGCACCTCGCGGCCATCTACCTGCGTCGCATTGGGCGCGAAGGTGGCAGCCACTTCCTCAATGTTGCCCACCGCGTACTCACTTTGGCTGAACAGATTGGAGTTGTAGCGGTCGGCGTTTTCGGCCAGCAGCTGCTCCAGGTGGCGCTGCACCACGCGGCGGCCAAAGCTGCGCTTCTCGTTGCGCACGGCGCGCAACACCCGGCGCATGGTCCGCACAATGTCGGCCCGGATGGGCGTCGGATTTGTTTTCAATTGCTCCACCATTTCGTGCAGCGTGTTTTCGGTGCCGGTATCGGTCACCAACTTTTCGAGCATACCCACGGCCTCATCCCGCTCGGCCTTAATGGGGTCGAAGAAAGCGGCCCAGGCGGCCGTGCGGGCCGTTTTGATGACAGCAGCGGCAGTTTTTTCGATTTCGTCGAGCTCCAGCTCGGTGGCGTGGCCTTCGGCCAGCAGCCACTCGCGCAGCTTGTGCAGGCAGTCGTGGTCTTCCTCCCAGGTCAGGCGGTCCTTGCTCTTGTAGCGCTCGTGCGAGCCGCTGGTGCTGTGGCCCTGCGGCTGCGTGAGCTCCGTGACGTGAATGAGAACGGGCACGTGCTGCTCGCGGCACACCGCGGCGGCGCGCTGGTAGGTATCCACCAAACCCGCATAGTCCCAGCCGCGCACCACGAAGATTTCGAAGCCCGACTGGCCTTCGCCCTCACGCTGCAGGCCCATCATGATGTCCGAAATGCTCTGCTTGGTGGTCTGGTACTCGGCAGGCACCGAGATGCCGTAATGGTCGTCCCAAACGCTCACCAGCATGGGCACCTGCAGCACACCGGCCGCATTCAACGCCTCGAAAAACATGCCTTCCGAGGTGCTGGCGTTGCCGATGGTGCCAAAGGCCACCTCGTTGCCGTTGGTGGAAAGGTCGGTGAAGTGATGAAGCTCAGGGTTTTGGCGGAACAGCTTGGAGGCGTAGGCCAGCCCCAGCAGGCGCGGCATCTGGCCGGCGGTGGGCGAGATGTCAGCCGAGGAGTTTTTGCTGTGCGCCAGGGCCGTTAGGTTGCCGTCGTCGTCCAGCATGCGGGTGGCGAAGTGGCCGTTCATGGCGCGGCCAGCGGTGGCGGGCTCGGCCTCCACGTCGGGGTTGGCGTAGAGCTGGGCGAAGTACTGCTCCCAGGTGAGCTGGCCGATGGCCACCATAAAGGTCTGGTCGCGGTAGTAGCCGGCGCGGTAGTCGCCGTTCTGGAAGGCGCGGGCCATGGCCAGCTGCGGCACTTCCTTGCCATCGCCGAAGATGCCAAATTTGGCCTTGCCCATGAATACTTCCTTGCGGCCCGCCAGCGAGGCGTGCCGACTTTCCCAGGCCAGGCGGTAATCAGTCAGAAAATCGGCCTTGGTGAGGGGCGCGCTTAGCGCGGGCTGGGCAGTTTCGGCAGCAGACATATAATAACGGGGAACGGGAAAGTGGGAATTCTGAGTTGGAGGAGAGCGGCCGGCCGGAGCCGGGACGCAAAAATACGGAATCGGGGCCGGCTAGGTGGTGCGGTGGCTTTGGCCGTATATTTGGGGTAGGAACGTTGGGTCGAGCTTGCCGAGACATCTCATGTGCACAAGGCCTTTCTTTTGATTGCATTAGTTCAGCACGCGAGATGTCTCGATGAGCTCGACATGACGTGCTTTTTTTCGATTTTCACTGACTTTCAATTTCACTTATGAAACGTCTACTTACCCTCTGCCTGCTGGCCCTCGGCCTCTCGGCCCACGCCCAGGGCGTGATGAAGTTTGAAACCGACAACCACGACTTCGGCAACGTGCCCGAAGGCACGATGGCAACTTACGAGTTCAAGTTCAAGAACACCGGCAACCAGCCCGTGGTTATCGCCAACGTGCAGGCCAGCTGCGGCTGCACCACCCCCGACTGGACCAAAACGCCGGTCATGCCCGGCAAAGTCGGCATCATCAAGGCCATGTACAGCAGCGCCGGCCGCCCCGGCGTGTTCAACAAAACGGTGACCGTGACCAGCAATGCCACCGAACCCAGCAAGGTTCTCAGCATCAAAGGCTCCGTGCTTACTAAGGAGCAAATGAAGCCCACGCTCACGCCGGCCCAGCTGGCCGCTTCGCCCCACTTGGTAGTGGACCAGACCAGCCACGATTTTGGCAAGTTCGAGGCCGGCCAGCAGCCCACGGCCCGCTTCACGATTAAAAACACCGGCAAGACCGAGTTGGTACTCGGCGCCCTCAGTTCCGGCTGCTACTGCGTGGGCTACAAATCCACGCCCAAGCCAATTGCCCCCGGCCAGAGCGCCGTAGTGGACCTGATTTATAGCCAGCGCCAGCTTGGCCAGGTGAGCGATGTGGTGACCATTGCCTCGAACGACGTGAGCGGCGACGCCAAAATCACCCTCAAGGCCAACATCGTGCGCGACCTCAGCGGCAACAGCATGGTGAAGGAAAGCGGCACGGCCGTCCCGTTTAAGTAGTCTGAACCGCAGATTTTAACGGATTTGACGGATTACGCAGATTCGAAAGGCGCCCTTTTGTATGCCGCTTGCTGATGACTTGAAAGCCCTGCCGTTATGGCGGGGCTTTATTTTTTGAACCATATACATTCAATACATGTACATACATTAAATGTACGTATCTTTGTTGTATGGAAAATTCAATCCCTAGCGGCACTCAGGCTAACGGCGGTGCCTACGTTGTGCCGGCGCAGACGCGCATTGGCCACATTCATTTGCAGGTCAGCGACATCGACAAAGCCTTGGGCTTTTATCGCGACATACTGGGTTTTCAGGTGGTGCAGCGGTTTGGCAATCAGGTGGCGTTTGTTTCGGCGGGTGGCTACCACCACCACATTGGCCTGAATACTTGGAATAGCCTGGGTGGCCCGCCGGCCCGCAAGCACGGCGCCGGACTTTACCACACGGCCATTCTGTATGCCACCCGGGCGGAGCTGGCGGGCGCGCTGCGGCAGCTGGCCCTGGCGAAGTACCCCATCACCGGCTCGGCCGACCACGGCGTGTCGGAAGCCATTTACCTCGACGACCCCGACGGCAACGGCGTGGAGCTGTACTGGGACCGGCCCCGCGAAGAGTGGCCGCGGACGGCTTCGGGCGAAATCCAGATGTACACCCGCGCCCTTGATTTGAACGCGCTGCTGGCCGAAGCGCCGCAATAAGGCCGAAATCCTGCGCGGCCGAAGGGAACGCGCCGCCCTATCTTTGCGTCTCGAATTTTTCACCTCTCGGTTTAACCTTCACCTCCCACCACTTCGCTCATGATAATCGGCGTTCCTAAGGAAATTAAAAACAACGAAAACCGCGTCGGCCTCACCCCCGCTGGCGTAGCCGAACTGCGCAAGCACGGCCACACCCTGCTGGTGCAAAGCAGCGCCGGCGAAGGCTCGGGCTTCTCGGACGAGGAGTACCAGACGGCCGGCGCCACGCTGCTCGCCACCATCGCCGATGTGTACGAGCAGGCCGAGATGATTATCAAAGTGAAGGAGCCGATTGCGGAAGAATATCCGCTTATTAAGGAGAACCAGTTGCTGTTCACCTACTTCCACTTCGCCAGCGGCGAGGAGCTGACCCACGCCATGATTGAGCGCAAGGCCATCTGCCTCGCCTACGAGACGGTAGAACTCAGCAACCGCGCCCTGCCCCTGCTCATCCCGATGAGCGAAGTGGCCGGCCGCATGGCCCCGCAGGAAGGCGCCAAGTACCTGGAGAAACCCCTCAAAGGCCGCGGCATTCTGCTCGGCGGCGTGCCCGGCGTGAAGCCCGCGCACGTGCTGGTGCTGGGCGCCGGCATCGTGGGCACGCAGGCCGCCAAGGTAGCCGCCGGCCTCGGCGCGCAGGTGACGGTGATGGACATCAACCTGAACCGCCTGCGCGAGCTGGACGACTTCATGCCCAAAAACGTGGTGACGCAGTACTCGAACGAGTACAACATCCGCGAAGCCATCAAGACCGCCGACCTGATTGTGGGCGCCGTGCTGATTCCCGGTGCCAAGGCCCCGCACCTCATCACCCGCGACATGCTCAAGACCATGCGTCCCGGCACCGTGGTGGTGGACGTGGCCGTGGACCAAGGCGGCTGCATCGAAACCTGCCACCCCACTACGCACGAAAACCCCACCTTCATCATCGACGACGTGGTGCACTACTGCGTGGCCAACATGCCCGGCGCGGTGCCCTACACCAGCACCCTGGCCCTGACCAACGCCACCCTGCCCTACGCCGTGAAACTGGCCAACCAGGGCTGGCAGGAAGCCTGCCGCCGCGACGAGGCCCTGCGCCTCGGCCTGAACGTGGTGCACGGCGAGGTAGTGTACAAAGGCGTGGCCGAAGCCTGGGGCTTGCCCCTGGCCAGCGTCGAGTCGGTGCTGGAAGGCGCGACGGTTTAAATTAAAAATTGAGAATTAAAAATTAAAAATGCCTTCCCGCTTTGTTGTCGGGGAGGCATTTTGATGTTTTCTCTCCGCTAATTTTTAATTCTTAATTCTTAATTTTTAATTGACGTTGATTCCTTTCCCTGCCATTCGCCTGCTGCTGCGCCGCCTTGCTTTGCTGATGGGCGTGTACACGCTGCTGCGGCTGGGCTTTTACGCGTTCAACTTTGCCACGTTTCGGGACATCGATACAGGCTCGGTACTGCTGGCATTTGTGCACGGGCTGCGCTTTGATGTGGCGGCTTTGCTGTGGCTGAATTTGCCGCTGGTGCTGTTTTCGCTGCTGGTGCCGGTGCGCAGCCGGGCGGGGCAGCAGTGGCTGCGGGGGCTGTTTGTGCTGGTGAATCTGCTGGGCTTTTTGCTGAACGTCATCGACTGGCAGTATTTCAAGTTCATCGGGCGGCGGCTGAGCAACGAATGGCACACCATCGGCGACGACCTGGCCCGGCAGGCCGGCCAGATTGGGCTGCACTACTGGTACCTGGCCATTCCGCTGCTGGGGCTGGGGTACCTGCTGTGGCGCCTGTGCCCCATGCCCACCCGGGCCGAGCTAGCGGTGCCGCCGCCCCACGGCCGGCAGTGGCTGGGCCGGGCGCTGGAATTTGCCGTGGTGGTGGGCCTGGTGGTGCTGGGCCTGCGCGGTGGCTGGCAGCTAAAGCCCCTGCGCACGGGCACCGCCTTCGAGCAGCAGCCCGCCGTGCTGGGCCACCTGGCCCTGAACAGCACCTTCACGGTGCTGAAATCCTTCGACGAAACGCCGGTGGAGCGCGTGCACTATTTCGCCAATACGGCCGCGCTGCGGCCGGCCCTGGCGGCCGCGCCGGTGCCCACCCGGGCCTCCGGGCCGGTAGCCAACAACGTGGTGCTGCTGCTCATCGAAAGCTTTGGTTCGGAATACACGGGCGTGGAAAACGGCGGACGCGGCGGCTACACGCCGTTTTTTGACTCCCTGGCCACGGCGCCGGGCGCACTGCTCATGCGCGACAACTACGCCAATGGCCGCCGCTCCATTGAGGCGCTGCCGGCCGTGCTCTCGGGCCTGCCCTCGCTGATGGACGAGCCCTTTATCACCTCCAGCTTCCAGACGGCCGAGGTGCACGGGCTGGGCGAAATCCTGCGCCGCCACGGCTACGCCACGGCCATGTACCACGCCGGCACCAACGGCACCATGGGCTTCGATATGTTCAGCGGCATGGCGGGCATGCAGCGCTACTACGGCCTCAACGAATACCCCGGCGGCGCCAAAAGCCTTGACTACGACGGCCACTGGGGCATTTTTGATGAGCCCTACCTGCAGTATTTCAACCGGCAGCTGACGGCTACCAAACAGCCGTTTTTTGCCACGCTCTTCACCCTGAGCGCCCACGACCCCTTCACCATCCCGGCGCAGTACAAGGGGCAGTTCCCGGCGGGCACACTGCCCATTCACCCCACTATTGCCTACACGGATTTGGCGTTGCGGCGCTTTTTCCAGGCGGCCAGCCGGGAGCCGTGGTTTGCGAATACGCTGTTCGTGCTGACGGCCGACCACACGTCACAGACCGACCAGCCCGGCTACCAAAGCCCGCTGGGCAACCACAAGACGCCGTTGCTTTTCTATCGGCCCGGCCAGCCGCTGCCGGCCGCAAACCCGCACCGCATCACCCAGCAGGCCGACGTGCCGGCCACGGTGCTCGACGTGCTGGGGCTGCCCCAGGAGCAAAAGCAGCTGCTTCCCTTCGGCTCCTCGGTGTTTGACGCGGGCAGCCCGGGCCGCGCCCTGTTCCGCGACGGCGACTCGTATTATTTGGTGCATTCGGATTTTGTGACCGAACTGACCAACAAAAACGACGTTCGGCTTTACCCCTATCAAACTCATTTCATGCCCACCAAGCCGGTTGCCAACCCCAACCCCGCCTTGGTGCAGAAGTACGGCAACGAATTGCGCGCCTGCGTGCAATTTTACGTAAACGGACTGGTTGACAACCAGTTGTACAAATAGCTTTACCTGCTTAAACTTTGGGTGTTCTTCATTATAGTAAAGCATAGTCAGTTGTTGGGCTCTTTCGCGCAACAATAGCCCCCCGCTAGTTTATTCTATTACAAAATATGACATGTTCATGTCATGGCGCGGCAGGACAATTGACACGACCTTTGCGGCAGCTCTCAACGAGCGGTTCCATTTTTGCTGCCCATGCGCTTCGTTATTATCAGTTCCTGCATGCATCCCTGGGGCGGCAGCGAAGAGCTTTGGGCAGAAGCAGCCCTGTGCCTGCAACAGGCCGGCCACCAGGTTTCGGTTCTGAAAACAGTTTTTGAGGCGCAACACCCCCGGGTGCGACAGTTGCGGGCCGCGGGGTGCGCGGTGGAGGGCTTAAACCAACATTCGGGATTCGCTAGGCGGGTAGCCAACAGAGCCCTGCCGGCCCGCTGGCAGTGGACGCTGCTCGACAGCCAGGTGGCGGAGGTGGGGCAGCACCTGCGGCAGGCCCAACCCGATTTGGTGGTGGTGGCGCAGGGCTCGAACTTCGACGGCATCCTGTTTGCCGATGCCTGCCGACGCGGCAACCACCCGTTCGTGCTCATTGCCCAAAAAGCGGCCGAAATTTTTTTCCCGCCGGTGCAGCAGCGGGCGGCGGCCCGGCTGGCTTACCCGGCGGCCCGGCACTGCTACTTCGTGTCGAGGCACAACCTGGCGCTGACCCAGTACCAACTGGGCCTGGCGCTGGACCGTGCCAGTGTGGTGCCCAACCCGTTCAACGTGCCGCACGCCGGGGAGCTGCCCTGGCCGGCGCCGGGGGCCGTGGTGCGGCTGGCGTGCGTGGCCCGGCTGGAGGTGCTGGACAAAGGACAGGACGTGCTGCTGCAGGTGCTGGCGCTGCCCAAGTGGCGGCAGCGCCCCTTGCACGTTTCTTTTTTTGGCAGTGGCGTGGACGGGCCCGCCCTGCAGGACATGGCCGCGCTGCTTGGCCTGGCCGGGCGGGTGACCTGGGCCGGGCAGGTGCCCGACATTGCGGCCGTGTGGGCCAGCCACCACGCCCTGGTGCTGTCGTCGCGCTTCGAGGGCCTGCCCCTGGCCTTGATTGAAGCCATGCTGTGCGGCCGGCCCGCCGTTGCCACGGCGGCGGGCGGCACCGCCGAACTGCTCATCGACAACGAAACGGGGTTTCTAGCCGGCGCCGCCACGGTGGCTGCCCTCGACGAAGCCCTGGAGCGGGCCTGGGCGCGCCAGGCCGAATGGCCGGCCCTGGGCCAGCGCGCCGCCGCCCACGCCCGGGCCCAGGTACCGGCCGAGCCCGGCCGGCTGCTCAGCCAGCTCCTTTTGCACCAAGCTGCCACCGCCTAAGAAGTTATAAGCCACCGCATAATTGTTCTTTCTATACCCAAACTTCTACCCCTCCATGCAGCCCGGCTTAGTTTCCGTCATCATCCCGACCTACAACCGGGGCCACCTGGTGGGCGACGCCATTCGCAGCGTTTTGGCCCAGGACTACGCCCCCAAACAAATCATTGTAGTCGATGACGGCTCGACGGATGAGACGCGCCGAATTGTGGCAGGCTTTGCGGGGGTGGAGTACCATTACCAGGCGAACCAGGGGCAGGCGGCGGCCCGCAACGCCGGCCTGCGCCACAGCCGGGGCGAGTACGTGGCCTCGCTCGACTCGGACGACATCTGGGACCCGACTTTTCTGACCGCCGGCATCGACCAGCTGCCGCCGGAGCGCAGCATTGTGTTTATGAACTGGCGCACCAGCAACGGCAACAAAGGGCTGGAATCGTTTTTTCGGCGGGCGGCGGTGCGGCGGCGCTACCTCACGCGGGCCCTCGGCAGCTGGTGGCACCTCGATGCGGCCCAAACGCGCCGCATGGTGCTGGAAATCTGCCCGGCGCCTTCCTCGGCCCTGATAATTCGGCGCTCGGCCATGCCCGGGGGCTGGAACGAGCAGATGCGCATTGCCGACGACTGGTGCCTGTTGCTGGACATTGTGCTGCACCGGCCCACGGCGGCGGCCTTCACCATGGCGCCGCACTGGCTGAAACGCGTGCAGGGCGACAACATTTACGACGGACGCAGCCACACGGCCCTGGCCCAGGAGCTAAGCGCCCACGACGAACCCCTGCTCCTGCGGCGCCACCAGGACCAGCTGAGCCGGTCGGAAATCGCCATTTTTCAGCAGCAGCAGGCCGAGCATTACGTCAATTACGCCTACACCAGCTACAAGCATTCGGAAAAAAACGCCATGCTTCGCCACATGCTGGCGGCCTTTCGGCTGGCGCCCTTGGCCACCGGCTGCTGCATTGTGCGGGAGGTGGCCACTTATGTAAAGACCCATTATTCCAACCGATACGCTCATTCGGCATGAAGCAGCCGCTGCATTTTGCCACCGAGCACGGCCAGGGCCGCCCCCCACAGGCGCAGCCGCTGCCAGCTGTGCAAGCCAAACAGCCCGATGTGCAGGGCCAGCACCCCGGCGTCGGCGGGGTGGCGCAAGGCCTGCCCCAGCAGCAGGGCCAGGGGGTAGTACACTTCGTAGTAGTCGTTGAGCAGCAGGTGCTGGCCGGCCTTGGGCTGCGCGATGACCACCGGCTGCTGCCACACGCGGGCCCGCAGGTAGGTGATGCCGCCGTAGAGGGCCAGGGCCACTCCGGCCAGCGGCTGGCGGCCAAGGTAGAGCAGCAGCCCCAGGCCGGCGGCCTCCAGCCCCAGGGCGGCCAGGGCGAGCCGGCGGCCCGCCGGCTCGCCCCGCCGCACCACGAAGGTGCCGACGCCCGCCCGCGTGTCGTTGGCGGCATCGCCCAGCTGGTGCCACAGGATGTTGCGCAGCCCGCAGCCCACGGCCCAGGCGCCCACCGCCGCCAGCCACAGGCCCGAGGGTGGCGTACCCGCCCACTGGCTGACCAGCGCGGCGGTGAGCAGCTGCGGAAAAAGGTGGGCGCCGGCCATATCGGCCAGCAGGCCCCAGCCGCCGCGCACCTTGAGGCGCACCGGCGGCAGCGAGTACAGCGAGTAGGCCACCCAGGCCCCCAGGTAGAGGCCGGCGGCCATCGGGCTGACTTGCCAGAAATAAATGCCTATCAAAAGGCCCGCCGCTGCACAGCCGGCCAGCAGGGCCACCACTACGCGGGGCGACTGCCCGGCCAGGCGGTTGGGCTTGTCGGCGGCGTGGTCGTCGGCCCGGTCGGTCCAGTCGTTGAGCACGCTCACGTAGGTGGCGCCCACCGTGAGGGCCAGCAGCAACAGCAGCAGGCGCGGCAGCAAAGGCCACAAGGACACTTGCGCAAAGGCGGCGGTGGCGTAGGCCGTGGCGAGAATCGGGGCGAACTTGAATGCCCACCACTCGCTGGCGCGGGCCATCCGCAGCAACGCATAAGCAGCCCCTGATGCGGGCGGCGTCCTATTATCCATCATCCTTATAGCGGCGCGAGCTGAAGCCCCGCGGTTGCAACGTTACCCCAAATGAAGGAAACAATTTACACTTCACAGTCGCCCTTGCTGGCGCCGCGCGTCTTTTTGCGCGACGTGCGGGCCGATTTGGGCGTGGTGTACCGCATCGGCTGGCAGCTGTTTGTGCGCAACCTCAAGGTGCAGGTGCGCCAGAGCCTGCTGGGTTACGCCTGGCTGCTATTGCCGTCGTTGGTGACCGGGCTGGTCTGGGTTTTTCTGGGACGCAGCCGGGTGCTGAACGTGGCGTCGGGCAACGTGCCCTACCCGGCGTTTGTGCTGGCGGGCGTGTTTCTGTGGCAGGGCTTCGTGGAGGCGCTCAACTGCCCCTTGCAGCAGCTTTCCAACGCCAAGGCCACCCTGGCCAAGGTGCGCGTGCCGCACGAGGCCTTTGTGGCGGCCGGAATGGCCGTAGTGGTGTTCAACAGCCTATTGCGGCTGCTGGTGCTGCTAGGCCTGATGCTGTGGTTTGGGGTGCCCTTCACCAGCAAGCTGGCCTTGGTGCCGCTGGGGCTGGGCGCGCTGCTGGTGCTGGGGCTGGCCCTGGGCTGGCTGCTGGCGTTGCTGGGCTTGCTTTACGCCGACGTGGCCCAGGCCCTGCCCGTGGTGCTAAACCTGTGGTTTCTGGTGACGCCCGTGGTGTACTCGCCGCCCGCCAACTTTGCCAGGTGGCTCAACCTGAACCCCGTGACGCCCCTGCTTCTCACTACTCGCAACTGGCTGCTGGCGGGCGCGGCGGCTCCTGCGCCCGGGTTCTGGCTGGTGGCGGGGCTGGCGGGGCTGGCGTTGTTTGCCAACTGGCTGGCCTACCGTTTTGCCACGCCGCACCTTATTGCCCGTTTTTAATGCTCCGCTCCTTGCCCCGGGCCCTAGTGGCCCGCTACGCGCCGCCCGTTTTCAAAAAGCTGCTGCGCCGCACCTGGCGGCGGGTGCAGGGGCTGCGGGCGCGTGGCCCGGCCCCGCGCCTGGTGTTCGCCTTTGCCGGGCGCACCGAGTACGCCCCCGGCACGGGCCGCGAGCTGTACGCGCACGAGCCGGTTTTCCGGGCCACCATTCAGGAATGCGAGCGCATCAGCACGCAGGTGCTGGGGGGGCCGTCCATCATCGGTAACTTCACCGGGCTGCCCGAACCGGATTTTTTCGCCGATGAGGCCCGCCTCATGGTGACGAGTGCGGTGATGCAGCTGGCCCTTGTGGACCTGTGGCTGGCCCAAGGGGTGCAGCCCTCCGCCATCCTAGGCATTAGCTTGGGCGAAGCGGCGGCCGTATATGCCGCCGGCGGGCTAAGCCTGACGGATGCCATGCGCGTGTGCCTCTGCTACTGCGCCGTAAGCCAGGCAACTACGCGCAACTACGCGCTGCTGGTGGTGCAGGGCGACGCGGCGACGGTGGGCCGGCTGGCGGCGGAGTGCCCTACCGAGTTATTTGTGGTTTTGGTGCTGAACGCCGGCAGCTGCCTAGCTTTTTGTCCCCAGCCAGCGGTGGAAGTGGCCCGGCAGTACCTGGCGGCCCACGCCATGGCCAGTACCGCCCCGCCCACCCGGCCCATCTGGCCCTACCATTCGCCGCACCTGGCTTGGCACCTCGATGCGCTGCGCGGGCCCCTGCACGGCTTGCAGCCCCAACCCCTGGCCTTGCCCTGCTACCTGGCCAGGGCGGGCGGCCGGGTCCCCGTTGGCACGGTGCTGGGCATTGAGTATTGGCTGGCGCTTATTCAATACCCGGTGAATGCTCACGCCGCATTAGAGGCAACGCTGGCCGATGGCTATTCGCTGTTTTTGCCCATCGGGGCCGCCCCTTTTCCTTTCCTGACGGAGCCCGCGCAACGCGCCGTCCTCCGGGCGGTTCAGGTACTACCGGCGTTGCGGCCGGATGAGCCGGAACGGAGCACACTGGCCGCCTGCCGGCAGCAACTTACTGATTACAAAGTGTTAACCTCTAATGCGCTGGCCCGGCCGGCGCTCAGCCCCACCGATTTCGTGGGTCAGTTTTCGCTCCGCGCGCTGGCCTCCGCGGCCGACCCTTACCCCGCTTTTGCGCATCTGCACCGGTTGGGCAGCTTGCATTTTGCGCCGAGCGAAGGCGGCTGGCTGGTGCTGAGCGTGGAGCTGGTGAATGCGGTACTGCGCGAGCCGACGGTATTTTCCAGCACTATCAACTCGGATTTCGATACCGAGCTCATCGGGGCCGACCCGCCCCTGCACACCCTCAACCGGCAGCTGCTGCAGTCCTTCTTCGCGCCCAAAGAGCTGGCCGCGCTGCGCGGTTTCACCGAGGGCATGGTGACTGAGCTGGCGGGGGCAGCGCAGGGCCGGCCTTCCTTCGATTTTGTGACGGAACTGGTGATTCCGCTGACCCAGGCGGTGAGTGCGCGGCTGCTGGGCCTCAGCACCGCCGAGCGCCAGCAGCTGCAAGCCAGCCTGCCCGGCCCCACCTACGCGCTGGGCTACGTGGCGGAGCTGAACAATTACCTGGTCAATTACTTCGGGCAGAAGCAGCCGACAGAGGAGCCCCTGCTCCTGAACCGCCTGCTACTGCTTATCCGCGACGACCAGACAACTGTGGCAGTGGCCGTCAGCCTGGCCCAAACCATGTGGATGGCCAGCATCACCACCACCAGCATGCTGATAAGCAACGCGGTGCACTACCTGCTCACCCACCCCGTGGTGGCCGACCAGCTGCGTGTCCAGCCCGAACTCATCGATGCGTTTATCGAGGAAATTCTGCGCCTGGAGCCGCCGCTCGGGGCTTTGTGGCGCACCGTCATCCGGCCCGTGACCCTAGGTGGCCAGGAAATTCCGGCCGGTGCCTCCGTGGTGTGCAGCATCGTGGCGGCCAACCGCGACCCGGCCCGCTACACCCGCCCCGATGAGCTGGACCTGCACCGCCGCCCCGCGCGGCACCTTTCCTTCGGCGGCGGCGTGCATGCCTGCCTGGGGGCGCACCTGGCCCGGCTGGAGGCGCGGGTGGTGGTGGAGTGGCTGCTGGCCCACGGCCCCGCCCTGCGCCTGACCAACGCCTCGGCCCCGCCCGAGTACTTTCCGACCCAGCATTTCCGGGCCCTAGCCACCCTGCCCCTCACCTTACAGCCCACCACCTGATGGCCGCCCCCACTACCCCGCCGGACGCCGTGGTTACGGTGCGTAACCTGTCCAAAAAATACTGCCGCCAGCTGCGCACCTCGCTCTGGTACGGGCTGCGCGATATCGCGGCCGAGGCCTGGCCGGGCGCCCGGCCGCCGGCCCAGCTGCGCCGCGA
Source organism: Hymenobacter convexus (assembly GCF_030580955.1). Classification (GTDB taxonomy): domain Bacteria; phylum Bacteroidota; class Bacteroidia; order Cytophagales; family Hymenobacteraceae; genus Hymenobacter. The sequence goes on from NZ_JAUQON010000004.1 coordinate 285,156, forward strand.
CGAGTTCTGGAGCCTGCACGAGTTGTCGTTTGAGCTGCGCCGGGGCGAGGCGCTGGCCATCATTGGGGCCAACGGGGCCGGCAAAAGCACGCTGCTCAAGCTGCTCAACGGCCTCATCAAGCCCGATGCCGGCAGCATCCGCCTGCGGGGCCGGGTGGGCGCCCTCATCGAGCTGGGCGCGGGCCTCGACCCGGTGCTGACCGGCCGCGAGAACATCTTTCTGCGGGCGGCGCTGCTGGGCGTGGGCCGCGCGCAGGCGCTGCCGCTGCTGCCGGCCATCATCGAGTTTACGGGCCTGGGCGAGGCCATTGAGATGCCCGTGCAGTTCTACAGCTCGGGCATGGTGGCGCGCCTGGCCTACGCCGTGGCCGCCCACCTGCACCCCGACGTGCTGCTGGTGGACGAAGTGCTGGCCGTGGGCGACTTCGACTTTCAGCGCAAGTGCATTCACCACATGATGAGCTACTTGGCATCGGGAGGCTCGCTCATTCTGGTGTCGCACCAGCCCCACCACATTCAGGCGGTGTGCCGGCGCGGCCTCGTGCTGGAGAAGGGCCGGCTGGCGTTTGAAGGGACGGCCACCGAGGCGCTGGACTATTATTTTTTCCGGCAGCTGGCCGACGCCGACCGCGCGGCGCAGGCGCAGCCCGTGCCGACGTTGAGCCCGGCGCGCCCCGTGGTCATTGAGGAGTTGGTCATCACAGGCGCCGGGGCGGTGGTCCTGGCCGGCGAGGCGGTGACCGTGGCCCTGACGTACCAGGCCCTGCAGCCGCAGGAAAACACCTGCTGGGGATTCTTTTTCTACACGCCCGATGGCAGCACGTGCATCACCGGGGCGTACTCCCAATCGGCGCGGCTGGCGGCCGGGCGGCATCAGCTCGCCTGCCGCCTGCCGCGCCTGCCGCTCACGGCCGGCGAATACCTGGTAAAATCCATCGTGGCCGAGCTGACAACCCTGCAGCCCCTGGCCATGCGGGGCTGGGAAGACGCCCCCACCCGGCTGCGGGTCGAAACCCCGGAGGCCAGCCTGCAGGCCAATGCCCACCGCATGCTCCAACAACTCACCACTTTGGAAGTAGAATGGAACCACTAACCCCGTCCGCCGTTGCCCCGCCCCACCCCACTGCCATTGCGCAGGCCCTGGCCCGGGGCGTGACTTACCTGGAGCAGCACCAGTACCCCAACGGCGAGTTTTGCAGCTACTTCGCGCCCGATGACGCCATCCAAGGGTGGTGCCTGCCCGATAGTGCCGTGTTTCCGGCGGCGCTGGTGGCGGGCTGCCTGCTGTGGCTGCCCCTCACGCCGCAGGTGGATGGCATCCTGACGCGCGCCACCACCTTTTTTGAGCACCAGATGAACCACGGCGGCTTGTGGAACCACTTCACGACGCTCCACCGCTGGCGCCACACCTGCCCGCTCGATGTGGACGACACCGCCTGCGTGTCGGCCATTCTGCGGGCCCGGGGGGTGGCCTGCCCCCGCCCCAGCAACGTGCCGCTGCTGCTCGCCAACCGCAACAAGCAGGGGCTGTTCTACTCCTGGTTTCTGCTGCGCCTGCGCTGGAACCGCAACCGCACCTACTGGCGCGTGACGCTACCGGAGCTGCTGCGGCCCGTGCAAAGCCTGCTGTTCTGGTTCAACGTGGAAGCCAGCCGCAACGACGTGGACGGCGTGGTGAATGCCAACGCGCTGTACTACCTCGGCCCCGGCCCCGAAACCCAGCCCATCGTAGACTTCCTGCTGCGCATCATCGCCGAAAAGCGGGAAGCCGACTGCGACCTCTGGTACCGCGACGCGCATTTCGTGTACTACTTTTTTACCCGGGCCTACCACAGCGGCGTGCCGGCGCTGGAGCCCCTGCGCCAGCCCATCATCGACCGCATTCTGGCCCGTGCCCGGCCCGACGGCCGGCTGGGCGATACCCTGGCCGACACCGCCTGGGCCGCGTGTAGCCTGCTCAACCTCGGCAGCTACCCACCGGAGTTGACCGCCGCCATCAATTATCTGCTTAAAAAGCAAGAAGCCGCCGGCAACTGGCCGCGCTGGCTGCTGTACTACGGCGGCCCCAAAAAGCGCATGGGCTGGGGCTCAGAGGAAATGACCACCGGCTTTTGCCTCGAAGCGCTGGCCCGCTACCAGGCCAGCCTGCTCACGACGTAACCCTTGTCGCCTGATGGAACCACTTTCCCCGGTGCCCGCCGGCCGCTATGCGGAATTGGATTTGCTGCGCTTTCTGGCCAGTCTGGCCGTGGTGCTCTTGCATTTCACCTACAGCATACAGCGGGCGGCGTGCTGGTGCTGCTGCTGGCCTGGGCCGCCCACGCGCTGGTAGAGCGCCCCCTGAGCCGGCGGCAGGGCCAATGGCTCACCCTGCTGCTGGCAGCTGCGCGCCTGCGCCTTAGCTAATTACCTGTCCTTTTTGCCACCTCCGGTTCCGCTGCTCATGCCTCAGCATCTCGAAAAAGTCAACGTGCTGCGCGGTGCAGCCATCATGCTCGTGTTTGGCTACCATTCCCTGCTTGTCGTCTTTGGGCAGTACGAAATCTATGATTTCAGCCCCTCCGGCCTTTGGATTGATTTTGCGCGGTATGCCCCCGGGCGAATTGTGCTGGGCCTGACGCCTCCGGGCCTGGGCGCGCAGGGCGTGACGCTGTTTCTGGTTATTTCGGGCTTCCTCATTCACTGGGGCTTCCTGAAAAGCGGGGCCACTTTCCGTCCCGGCGAGTTTTTCAGCAAGCGCTTCTGGCGCATCTACCCGCCTTACCTGGTGGCGGTGGCCGTGTTTGGCCTCACCCTCGGCACGGGCGGGCAGTGGAGCCTGCTCACCCACCTCACGCTCACCCACAACCTGTTCGAGCGCACCTTTTTCACCATCAATCCCTCGTTCTGGTCGTTGGCGCTTGAAGCGCAGCTGTACGTGCTGTATCCGGTGTTTTTGCTGCTGCGCCGCTGGCTGGGGGGCGTAGGCAAGGCCACGCTGGCCGTGGCGGCTCTCGCGGGGCTGGCCATGGCGCTGGAAATTGGCGGGCAAACCCGTTCCCCCACGCTTTGGCTTTCCGTGCTCAACCTCTGGATTGTGTGGGCGCTGGGGGCCTATTTTGGCGAGCAATTCTTCCAGGGCAGGCGCGTCTTCAGGCGCGGGTCCGCCCACCTGGCGGGCGCCTACGGGCTGCTCACCCTGTCCGCACTTACGCCGGTGTATGCGTTGCTGGGCCGGGCGCTGTTCAGCCTGTTTTTCATTTGCCTGATGGACTGGTACCTGCACCGGCCCGCATCCGCTGCATCAGCAGTTGGGCAGGTGCTGACGGGCCTCGTGGCGCGGGTAGGCCTGTATAGCTACAGCATCTACCTGTTTCATCAGCCCTTCCTGGCCGACATCATTCAGTTCCTAAGTTTCGGGCAGCAGAGCAAGCCGGTGCTGGGCCTGGCCGTGGCCGCGTCATTTGCGCTCCTGTTCGCCATCGCCCACTTCACCTACCACTGGCTCGAGCTGCCGGCCATTCACTGGGGCAAAGCGCTGGATGCCCGGTGGCAACGGCCCGGGCCCGCCGCCGCTGTTTCAAAGACTTGATTTTAGTTTCACCGCGTCGGGGAAGGCCGGTATTTCGGCCAGCCGCTCGTTCGTGCGCGCCACGAAATCGACGCGCCAGCAGTAGTGCACCAGGCCGTTGGTGAGCAGCAGCAGCGGTGCGCCAATGGTTTGGTTGTAGGTGGAGGCCTGCCGAGCCACGGCCGCGTCGATGGCCACAACGGGCGCCTTACACTCCACCAGTAGCAGGGGCTGGCCGGCGGGGTCGAGGGCCAGCAGGTCAGTGCGCTTTTGGCGCTGGTTGTAGCGCAGGCCGCGCTCCAGGGCCAGCAGGCCGCGCGGGTAGCCCAGGTCGTTTATCAAAAAGTGCACGACGTGCTGGCGCACCCACTCCTCGGGCGTGAGCACAACGTGCTTACGCCGGAGAATATCCCAGATAAGGGGTTGATTTGTGGCCGATTTCGTAAGTTTGGCCTCGAAAGGCGGCAGGTCCAGGGCTTGCATCACCTCCAAAGGTAGGGGTCTGGTATCGAGTGACTGAGCAACTGAGTGGCTAAGTGACTCCGGAACGCATACCCTTTTCTCACTCCCGAACTTAGCCATTCAGCCACTCAAAGCACCTTTATGAAGACCAAAGAAGAAATTGTCAACAACTGGCTGCCGCGCTACACGGGCGTGCCTCTGAACGAGTTTGGGCAGTACATCCTGCTCACCAATTTCAGCAACTACGTGTACATGTTTGCCGAGCAGTTCGACTGCGAAGTGCGCGGCCTCGATAAGCCGATGCAGACCGCCACGGCCCACGGCATCACCATCATCAACTTCGGCATGGGCTCGCCCATGGCCGCCACGGTAATGGATTTGCTCTCGGCCATCAAGCCCAAAGCGGCGCTGTTTCTGGGCAAGTGCGGCGGCCTGAAAAAGACCAAGCTCGGCGACCTGGTGCTGCCCATCGCAGCCATTCGCGGCGACGGTACTTCCGACGACTACCTGCCCAAGGAAATTCCGGCCCTGCCTTCCTTCCGCCTGCAACGCGCGGTTTCGTCGATGATTAAGAAGCACGAGCTGGACTACTATACCGGCACCGTATACACCACCAACCGCCGCGTGTGGGAGCACGACCAGGAGTTCAAGGACTACCTGCGCCGGGTGCGCGCCCTGGCCGTGGACATGGAAACGGCCACCATTTTCGTGTGCGGCTTCATGAACGAAATCCCCCACGGCGCGCTGCTGCTGGTGAGCGACAACCCGATGACGCCCGAGGGCGTGAAAACGTCGGAATCAGACTCGAAAGTGACCACCAACTTCGTGAAGCAGCACCTGCAAATCGGCATCGAGTCGCTGCAGGAGCTGCAGTTCTCGGGCGAGTCGGTGAAGCACATGCGCTTCGAGTAGGCTGCGCTTAATTTGACGATTCCGGAACGTCATGCTGAGCGAAGCCGAAGTATCTCTACCGCAATACTAAAATTGATTAGTTGCGCGGTAGAGATGCTTCGGCTGCGCTCAGCATGACGTTCTTTTTTGCTTTTCCTCACCGGGATTTCCCGTTCAAAACTCCCCGTATGGCCCTTTTATCCTCTCCACTTTTTCTAAAAACCGCCGCGCCGCTGCTGGCACTCACGTTGCTCAGCAGCTGCGGCGCCAAGCGCGAGGCCGTGGATTTGCTCGTGACCAACGCCACGGTCTACACGGTGGATTCAACCTTCTCAAAAGCCGAAGCTTTTGCCGTGAAGGACGGCAAATTTGTAGCCGTGGGCCCGGCCGCCGACTTGAAAGCTAGGTATCAGGCGGCGCAGGAAGTAGACGCGGGCGGCAAATTTATTTACCCTGGCTTTTACGACGCCCACTGCCACTTCTACCGCTACTCGCTGGGTTTGAGCTCCGCCGACTTGGTGGGCACCGCATCCTGGGAAGACGTGCTGCAGAAGCTGCAGCTGCACCGGCAGAAGTACCCGCAAGCGGCTTGGCTGCTGGGCCGCGGCTGGGACCAGAACGACTGGCCAAACAAGCAATTCCCCACCAAAGACCGGCTCGACCAGTTGTTTCCGGACGTGCCAGTGGCGTTGATTCGGGTGGACGGCCACGCGGCCATTGTCAACCAAAAGGCCTTGGACCTGGCCGGCGTGACGGCCGCCACGCCCATCAGCGGCGGCACTATCACGCGGGACGCCCAGGGCCGCCTCACCGGCTTGCTCGTGGATAATGCCACCCGCCTGGTCGGCAAGAACATTGCCGAGCCTTCGGCGGCCGAAGCGGCCCAGTTGCTGCTGCAAGGCCAGCAAAACTGCCTGGCCGTGGGCCTTACCAGCCTCGCCGACGCCGGCCTCGACAAAGCCAACATCGACCAGATGGCCGCCCTGCAGCAGCAAAAGAAGCTCAAGCTACGCCTCTACACCATGTTGAATCCGACGCCCGAAAACCGGGCGTATTACCTGAAAAACGGTCCGGTGCTCACCGACCAGCTCACCGTCAACTCCTTCAAGGTGTACGCCGACGGGGCGCTGGGCTCGCGCGGCGCCTGCCTGGTGAAACCGTACGCCGACCGGCCGAAGGAAACTGGCTTCCTGCTGTCCACCGTGAAGGAATTCCGCGCCCTGGCCAAGGAGATTGCCGCCTCAAAATTTCAGATGAACACCCACGCCATTGGCGACTCGGCCAACCGCATCATCCTCAACATCTACGGCGAGGCGCTGAAGGGCCAGCAGGACCGGCGCTGGCGCATCGAGCACGCCCAGGTCATCACCCCGGCCGACATGCCCAAGTTCGGGCAGTTCGGCATCGTGCCCTCGGTGCAGCCCACCCACGCCACTTCCGATATGTACTGGGCCGGCGAGCGCCTGGGCGCTGAGCGCCTGAAAACGGCCTACGCCTACAAAGAACTGCTCAAGCAATACGGTCAGTTGGCCTTGGGCTCCGATTTTCCGGTGGAAAACATCAACCCGCTGTACGGCTTCCACGCGGCCGTGGCCCGGCAGGATGCGAAGAATTTCCCCGCCACCGGCTTCCAGATGGAAAACGCCATTTCGCGCCCCGACGCCCTGCGCGGCATGACCACCTGGGCCGCCCACGCCGGCTTCGAAGAAAAGCGCAAAGGCCAGATTACCCCCGGCATGCTGGCCGATTTTGTGGTGCTGGACACCGACTTGCTGACCGCGCCGAAGGCAAAGCTGCGCGACGCCCAGGTGCTGCAAACATGGATTGGCGGGGAGAAGGTGTTTGGGCGGAAGTAGTAGAGAAATAATATGAAAGGCAAAAAGGAACATCATGCTGAGCGCAGTCGAAGCATCTCTACTGCTGCACTAAAATCAAATTAGTTGCGCGGTAGAGATGCTTCGACTACACTCAGCATGACGTTCCCTTTTATGCCTTACAAATCGGGCAGATTATTTCTCGTCGGCGCTCGGGCCGTACAGGCCGGGCACCGGGATATCCAACAGCCGCAAATAAACCGTGAGCTGGCCGCGATGGTGGATGCTGTGGTTCAGCCCCATAATGCGGATGGCGGTGCCTTTGGGATAGTCGAACACGACGTGCTCGCCGCGGTGCAGCTTGAAGTTTTGGGTCAGTTTCTCGTCGTCGCTCCGTTGGAGCTCCCGTTTCAGGGTTGCGCTGTACTCGTCGAACCGGGCCAACAGTTCCTCCAGGCTGGTGGGCGTGGGGCCGGGCTTGGGCGCGTTGGGGTCGAGGAAATCGCGCGAGTCGTGGGTAACGAAGAGAGTGTTGAAGGCCAACAGGTTTACGACGTGGGTGGCCAGCTGCCACAGGCTCATGCTTTTAGGGTGGGGCTTGTAGTCAGCCTTGTCAAATGGGACGCGTTCGAGCGTTTTGCGGGTCTGGGTTAGCTCGTGATTGAGTTCAGCCAAAATGTTTTTCTGAATGGAGGAGGTGTACATGGAGCGCTAAAAGGGTGAGAATTTGTTGCGAAGTACGCCAAAAACCACCAGCTACCGCGCCATCGGCGCGCCCATTTCGGCCGCGGCGGAAGCGGGCGGCGGGCCGGGCAGGGGAATAGGCCCCAGCGAGTCTTCGCGCAGCTTCTTGCCGCGCAGCTGGAGCAGGAAAATCAGCCCCAGGATGAAGAACACAATCAGGGCCAGCAGGCTGTTGCGCATCGAGCCCGTTACTTGGTTGATGATGCCGAACGTGGCCGTGCCAATAACGATGCTGAGCTTCTCGGTCACGTCGAAAAAGCTGAAAAAGGCGGCCGAATTGGGCGTGTTTTCGGGGATAATTTTGGAGTAGGTGCTACGGCTTAGGCTCTGGATGGCGCCCATGGTGAGGCCGATGACGGCGGCCAGCGCGTAGAAGCTCCAGCCGGCTTGCACGAAGTAGCCGGCGATGCAAATCAGCATCCAGATGAACACCGACCAGCTCAGGGCCCGGGTGTTGCCGATGCGCTCGGAGAGCTTGGCGAACAGGTAGGCGCCCGCGATGGCCACTACCTGCAGCAGCAGAATGGTGAGGATGAGCGCGCCCGATTCGAGGTGCAGCTCGTCGGTACCGAAGAGCGTAGCCACGTACATCACCGTTTGCACGCCCATGTTGTAGGTGAAGTAGGCAAGCAGGAACTTCTTCACGTTGGGCAGCTGCTTGAGCTGGTCCCACACCTTGCCCAGCTCGTGAAAACCGTTGAGCAGCCAGCCGCCTTTGGCCTCGGGCGCATCGGCGGGGCGGCCGCGGTCGGGCGGCAGCGTGGCGAAGGGAATCTGAGCGAAGCCGGCCCACCACAGGCCCGTGAGCAGGAAGGAAATCTGGGCGGCGCGCTCGGCATCAATGCCTATTTTGTCGTGAAACTGGTTTATCACCAAGCAAATGACGAGCAAAATTACCGAGCCAATGTAGCCCATCGAAAAGCCCTTGGCCGAGAGGGAATCAAACTTTTCTTCGCTGCTGATTTCGGGCAAATACGAATTGTAGAACACGATGCTGCCCGAAAAGCCCACCGTGGCCGCCACGAAAATGAACGTGGACAGGGTGAGCGTGGCCGGCGAGAAGAAAAACAGCCCCGCGCACGAGGCCGCCCCTATGTAGCAAAAAATTTGCAAAAACAGCTTCTTACGCCCCGAAAAGTCGGCCAGCGACGTGAGGAAGGGGCTCACGATGGCAATGAGCAGAAACGACACCGAAATGGCGTAGTTCAGCAGCGACGAGCCCGGCACCATCATGCCCAGGAAACTCACGGGGCTTTGGCCGCTGTCGGTGTGCGTTATCTGCTTGATGACGCTGGACCAGTAAATGGGGAAGATAGAGCTCGTAATCACCAGTGGGTACACCGAGTTGGCCCAGTCGTAGAAGGTCCAGCCGGTGGTGATGCGCTTGTTGTCTTTCTCGAAGCCGGAATTGGCTGCGGAGGGAGTCGAAGTTGGGGTCATATCGGGTGGCGCGGGGTTAGGGAGTGACGCCGGGAAGGTAACGGGTTTTTAAGGTTCAGGTTGGGCGGGCGGTTCGGCGTTTGTTCGTTTCCTTCGCATCATGTTAGAAAAGCTGCGCATCCAAAACTTCAAGTCCTGGCAGGACACCGGCGACATTGCCTTTGGCAGCCTCACCGGCTTCTTCGGCACCAACTCCTCGGGCAAGTCCAGCATCCTGCAGTTCCTGCTGATGCTCAAGCAGACGGTGGAATCGTCGGATAGGTCGCGGGTGCTACATCTGGGGGATGATAAGTCGTATGTAGACTTGGGGACGATGTATGATATAATGCACAATCATGCAGACCCAAGTCAATTATCCTTTTCTTTTGATTGGACTGAGCCAGTAGAAAGCTTTGAATTTGGTGACTCATTGTCAGACTTGCTATCTACATATTCAGAATCTTCACCGCCGTATAGGTTCTCTGCGGTTGTGAGTACTGACCAAGATAAGATTACCCTTCAAAAATTCGCTTACACTCATTTTAACAGTCAATACAATTTTGAGATTACCGAAGAAGATGCTCATTGGGGCGCTCATTACGGATTTAGAATTAGTAATTTACGCTCGTCTAAAGAAAAGACAGTAGAAGGTTCCTTTCGAAATCCAGCCAATTTCTTTGGCGTGCCCAACGGTGTATATCTAAATTATCCTCTTATTGAAGATGAACTTCAAAGAGTAGAAGAATCATTCTACAATTTCTTCGAGCAGATTTACTACTTGGGTCCGCTTCGTGAATATCCTCGTCGGCTGTATTCTTGGGCAGGTGATAAGCCACAGGGTGTAGGTGACAGAGGTGAAGACATAGTTGCAGCTCTGCTTGCTTCGCGCCAACAAGGTCCGTCAATTATAATTTCTGACGACCAGCCCAAGCGAAACGTCGAGGAACACGTGGCCCATTGGCTGAAAGAGCTGGGCCTGATTTACTCCTTCAAAGTGCAGCCCATTGCTCCGAATCGCAAGGAATACGAGGTGCGAATTCAGCGGACGGCCGAGTCGGCGAGCGTGTTTCTGACGGATGTGGGCTTTGGCGTGTCGCAGATTCTGCCGGTGCTCGTGCTGCTGTTTTACGTGCCGGAAGGCAGTACCGTGATACTGGAGCAGCCCGAGATTCACCTGCACCCGGCCGTGCAGGCGGGGCTGGCCGATGTGTTCATCGACGCCATCAAGCGGCGCAAGCTCCAGATTGTGCTGGAGAGCCACAGCGAGCACCTGTTGCAGCGCCTGCAACGGCGCATGGCTGAGGAGGTGATTACGCCAGAAGCCATTAAGCTCTACTTCACCTCCATTCAGCAAGGCCGCTCGGAGCTGACCACACTGGATTTGGACGAGTACGGCAATATCCGCAACTGGCCGGAAGGCTTCTTCGGTGATACGCTGGGCGAGGCTGCCGCCATGATGGAAGCCGAAATGAAGCGCCGGATGCGCGAGCAACAAGCGTAGCCAATGCACTATCTCATCGATACGAACGTGCCGCTGGCGGCCAATGGCAAATCCAGCGCGGAGCCGCCCTGTGTGCTGGCAGCGGTTCAACGGCTCCGACAATTGCAACGCGGCGAAGTGCTGGTGCTGGACGACAGCTTCCTCATTTTGAAGGAATACCAGAACAAGCTTAGCCCCACCGGACAGCCTGGTGTGGGCGATGCCTTTTTGCTCTGGGCCTGGCGCAACCATACCAATCCACAGCACTGCGAGCTGGTCACGCTGGAACTGGCGGATGACGGCAGCTTTGCCGCCTTTCCCACCGACCCGGCCCTGATGGCCTTCGACCCTTCCGACCGCAAGTTTGTGGCGGCAGCCCGCACGCACCCGGCCAATCCGCCCATCGTGAACGCCACCGATACCGACTGGCACAAGGACCACGCGGCCCTGGCGCAAAACGCGGTTCGTATCGAATTCATCTGCCCGGCCGAAATGGCCCGACCGCGTTCCGTATAGGCGGCTGCCTGGCACCAATGCCGCCAGATTCTGTTGCCAATTAGACGTTACCAAATCACTAAGCCCGACAATAAATCCGGGAATTAGCCGGAACTTTGCATTCGGAAAGCTAGGCCCTGCCCCCAGCGGGGCTTTTCTATGTCCGTTTGCGCTTCTTTTTCCCCCACCTTCACCCCTTTTCATGCGTCGTACCCTTACGCGTTGGCTCTGCCTGGGCAGTGCCTTATTTACCTTTTCTAGTGCGGTGGCCGGGCCGGCCCCGGTGGCCCCCATCCCGGCCGATGCCCACCCGCTACGCTTCGTGCCCAACCAGCGGCAGTGGGAACAGCCCATTCTGTTTGCGGCCGATGTGCCGGCCGGGCGGCTCTTCCTGGAGCGCGGGCGCCTGCTGGTGGCCCGCTACGATGCCCCCGCCGTGGACCGCGCCCACCACGCGCCTCGCGTGAAGGGCCAGCAGGTCCGCATTGGCGGGCACGCTTATTCGGTGAATTTCGAGGGCGCCAACGTCCGGCCCGAGGTGCGCGGCGAGCAGCCCACTGGCGAGCATTTCAACTACTTCCTTGGCAACGACCAGAGCCGCTGGGCCACCCACGTGCCGGCCTATACCGATGTGCGCTACCAGCAGCTCTACCCCGGCACCGACCTGCGCTTTTACTCGCGCGGCCCGGTGATGGAGTACGATTTTGAGCTGGCCGCCGGGGCCGACGCCGGCCGCATCCGGCTGCGCTACGAGGGCCAGCAGTCGCTGACGGTGGTGAATGGCGCCCTGCACATCGGCACCAGCGTGGGCCGCGTCACGGAGCAGAAGCCCTTTGCCTACCAGGTAATTGACGGGCGGCGCGTGGCCGTGCCCTGCCGGTACGTACTGGGGCCGCGCCACACGGTGAGCTTCGGCCTGCCGAAGGGCTACGACCATACCCGGCCGCTGGTCATCGACCCCGTGCTGGTGTATTCGACCTATTCCGGGGCCATAGCGCGCTTCAACTGGGGCTACACCGCCTGCCCCGACACGCTGGGCAACCTCTACGCGGCGGGCATCAACTTCACGGCCGGCTACCCCACCACCCAGGGCGCCTACCAGTTCAACTACCGCGCCGCCAAGGACATCGTTATCAGCAAGTACAACCCGGCCGCGCCGGTGGGCACCAGCAGCCTCGTGTACGCCACCTACCTCGGCGGCACCGACGACGAATACCCCCACAGCCTGGTGGTGAACCGCGCCAACGAGCTGGTGATGCTCGGCAGCACCGAATCGACCAACTTCCCCATGCCCGCCACTACCTACCGCCGCACCCTGGCCGGCGGCATCGACCTAGTGCTGGCCAAGCTTTCGGCCAACGGCAGCAGCCTGCTGGGCGCCACCTACATGGGCGGCACCTCCGACGACGGCCGCCTGCCTACTACCAGTAACCTGTACAATAACTACGGCGACGACTTCCGCGGCGACGTGATAACCGACCGCCAGAACAACGTGTACTTCACCTCGGGCACGCTCTCGGCCGTTTTCCCCACCAGCGCCGGCGCCTACCAGACCGCCCGGCGCGGCACCCAGGACGCGGTGGTGGTGAAGCTCAACGCCAACCTGACGGGCATGATTTGGAGCACCTACCTCGGCGGCACCCGGGAGGACGCGGCCTACAGCATTCAGCTCGATAGCCTAAACGGCGTATTTGTGGCCGGCGGCACCACCAGCACCGACTTCCCCGGCACCGCGGGCGGCCTGCGCGCTACCGCCGGCGGCGGCCCGGCCGATGGTTTCGTGGCCCACCTCTCGCCCACCGGCACCACCTTGGTACAGGCCAGCTACCTGGGCACCAGCAGTTACGACCAGGCCTATTTCGTGCAGCTCGACCGCAAAGCCGCCGTATACGTGCTGGGCCAGACCAACGGCGCCTACCCCGTGACGGCCGGCACCTACCGCAACGCCAACAGCCGCCAGTTCATCCAGAAGCTGAATTACCAGCTCACCAGCAGCGTATTTTCGACGGTACTCGGCAACGGCGCTGGCAATGTGAGCACCGCGAACCCCTACCCGTCGAACCTGGCGCCCACGGCGTTTCTGGTTGATAATTGCGGGCAGATTCTGCTCTCGGGCTACGGCGCGGCCAGCATCGCGGGTATGCCCGTCACGCCCGACGCCCTGCGCCTGACGGCCACCAACAGCACGGCCAGCAGCGCCGCCCAGGCCAATACCGATACCTACGGCTACCTCTACATCATGCAGCTGTCGGCCAACGCGCGGCGGCTGGTGTATGGCACTTACTTCGGCACCGGAACTACGCACGTGGATGGCGGCACGTCGCGGTTTGATAAGCGCGGCATCATCTACCAAGCCATCTGCGTGCGCGCCCAGCCGAATGGCAACCCGCCGCCCGCCATCCTCACCACGCCCAACGCCGTGGCCCGCACTATGGTGGGCGCCGGCGAAACCACCAGCGCGGCCCTCAAGCTCGACATCGTGCGCCTCGACGCCAGCTTCGTGCCGGCCGCCAACGGCGTGGCCAACACCCGCTCCGGCTGCGCGCCGCTCACCGTCACGTTCAGCCGCGCCACGCCATCCAACAACGGCACCACCTGGAACTTCGGCAACGGCCAGACTTCGACCCAGCCCAACAACGTGAGCGTGACCTACACCACGCCCGGCCGCTATCCCGTCAGCCTCACCGCCTACGACTCGACCAGCTGCCAGGCCGCCGTCATCGGCCGCGACACGGTGACGGTGTTCGGCCTGCCCCGCGCCGCTCTTGGCCCCGACGTCACGGTGTGCCCCGGTTCCTCGGCCACACTCACGGTGACGGGGGCCACGCCCGCGCAATCGGCCACTTACCAATGGAGCCCGGCCACCGGCCTCAATACCACCGCCGGCCCGATAGTGGTGGCTACGCCCGCCGTCACGACCACCTACATCATGACGGCTTCCACCCCGGGCGGCTGCGTCACCCGCGACACCATCGTGGTGAACGTGCGCAGCGCCGTGGCGGTGACCGTGCCCACGCCGGGGGCCCTATGCCCCGGCACCACGGCCACCCTCACGGCCGGCGACGCCGGCACCGGCGCCACCTACGCCTGGAGCCCCGCCACCGGCCTGAGCAGCATCACCGGTCGCACCGTGACGGCCAACCCCACCGCCACCACCACCTACACCGTGCGCGTGACCACGGCCGCCGGCTGCACGGGCACGGCCAGCACCACCGTCACCCGCCTGGGCATCCCGCAGATTCTGCTGCGCGCCACCCCGCGCCTGCCGGTTGACGGCCAGCCCGTCGTCTTTGCCGATACGCTCCAGAGCGTGCTGCCCCTTAGCAACCGCCGCTGGGACTTCGGCGACGGCCAGACCGGCACCGGCCTCACGCCCACGCACACCTACGCCGCGCCCGGCACCTACACCGTGCGCCTGAACGCCGACGTGACCGCCACGGGCTGCCCGATAGTGGCCACGCTCACGCTGGTGGTGGGCGAGTCCCGCGCATTCACGTCGCCCAATGTTATCACCCCCAACGGCGACAGCAAAAACGAAGATTTCCGCCCCTACGTGACCAAAGAGCCGGTTTCGGTGCAGATTTTCACCCGCTGGGGCCGCAAGGTGTTCGAGCAGGAAAACTACACCCAGGGCTGGGGCAGCGCCCCCGACGTGGCCCCCGGCGTGTACTATTACCAGTTGCGCAGCGCCTCGGGCCAAACCTGGAAAGGCTGGCTCGAAGTGGTGAAGTAGCCCAGCTCCCAAACACAAAAAAGCCCGTTTCCAAATTGGAAACGGGCTTTTTTGTTGGCTAATAGCTTAGCTAGCTGAGGGGATGGGATTCGAACCCACGATGAGCTTGAGACCCATACACACTTTCCAGGCGTGCTCCTTCGACCACTCGGACACCCCTCAAGGTTTGTGGTTCGTGGGGCAAAGATAGGGCGGCTTAGCTGGCCGGGCAAGTAGAACGAAGTAGCGCGGACTTTTAGTCCGCGAGTTAAACTAAATCACTCGCGGACTAAAAGTCCGCGCTACAGCGTGATTTCGCCGCGTAAGTCGGTGGCCAGCAGCTCGCGGGTGCGGGCCTCGCTCAGGCCCAGGCCCAGCACGAACATGAGCTTGGTCACGGCCGCTTCGGTGGTGATGTCCTCGCCGCCCACGATGCCCATTTCCGCGAAGCGGGCGCTGGTTTCGTACTTGCCCTGCACCACGCGGCCTTCCTCGCACTGGCTCACGTTGAGCAGCCACACGCCGCGCTGGCGCGCCTCAGCCAGGCAATTCAGGAACCACTCGGCGGTAGGCGCGTTGCCCGAGCCGTAGGTTTCGAGCACACAGCCCCGCAGGCCCGGCACGCCCAGCACGGCCGACACGACGGCCTCGGTGATGCCGGGGAACAGGGGCAGCACGGCCACGCCGGTTTCCATGTTTTCGTGCACCTTGAGGCGGGTGGCGGGCAGCAGGCGGATGCTTTTGTCGTCAAACTCCAGGCCGATGCCGGCCCGGGCCAGCGGCGGGTAATTCTCGCTTTTGAACGCGGCAAATTGCTGGCTTTCTACCTTTTTGGCCCGGGTGCCGCGGATGAGGATGTCGTTGAAAAACACGCACACCTCCGGCACCCGCACGGTGTGGCCGCGCGGGTGCCGGGCGGCGGCGATTTCCAGCGCCGTGATGAGGTTGCGCTGGGCGTCGGAGCGGTTGGCGCCCACGGGCACCTGCGCCCCAGTGAACACCACCGGCTTGCCCAAATGCTCCAGAATGTAGCTCAGCGCCGCCGCCGAGTAGGCCATGGTATCGGTGCCGTGCAGCACCACGAAGCCGTCGAATTCAGTATAGTGCCGGCCGATGAGCTGGGCCAGATACAGCCAGTCCTGAGGTGTCACGTTGCTGCTGTCGATGGGCGCGGGCAGGCTCAGCAGCTCCAGCCGGAAAGGCAAGCGCGTGAGCTCGTGCATCTTGCGGTCGAGCCGGCCAAACTTCATGGGCACCAGCCCGCCGCTGCGGTTCACAGCCATGCCCACCGTGCCGCCGGTGTAGATGATGAGCAGGCGCGGGGCGGTGGTATCGGTGGCGTCGGCGCGGGTGGGCAGGGGGAGCAGCGGCAGGTTGAGGTCGTAGGACATGGGTGGGAAGGCGTGAAGGAGGAAATTGCCGCCGCAAGGTAGGCGCGGCGGTTTTTTCGGGCGCGGGCAGCCCGGCGCGGGCATCTGCCGTATTGCGGGAGGTTCTCCCCTCTTCATTTGCTATGACTCCAACTTCCCCGAACCCTGACAAACCCGTTTCCGATGTGCTGGTGATTGGCGCCGGCATCATGAGTGCCACGCTCGGTGTGCTGCTCAAAACCCTCGACCCCAGCCTCACCCTCTCCGGCTACGAGCGCCTCGACGCCGTGGCCGCCGAAAGCTCCGACGCCTGGAACAACGCCGGCACCGGCCACTCGGCCTTCTGCGAGCTCAACTACACGCCCGAGCGGCCCGACGGCTCCATCGACATCAGCAAGGCCGATAAAATTGCCGAGCAGTTCGAGCTCAGCAAGCAGTTCTGGGCCTCGTTGGTGCTGAATGGCCCGCTGCCCGACCCCAAATCCTTCATCCGCACCATCCCACACATGAGTTTTGTTTGGGGCACGGCCAACGTGGAATACCTGCGCAAGCGCCACGCCGCGCTGCTGCACTCGCCGCTGTTTCAGGGCATGGAGTTCAGCGAAGACCCGGCCCGGATTGCCCAGTGGATTCCGCTGGTGATGGAAGGCCGCGACCCCGCCCAGCCGGTGGCGGCCACGCGCATGGCCATCGGCACCGACGTCAATTTCGGCGCGCTCACCCGCAGCCTGACCAATTACCTGAAGGGCTTGCCGGGCGTTGATTTCCACCTGGGCCACGAGGTGGAGGACTTTCGGCAGAAAGAAGATGGTATCTGGCGCCTGAAAATTCGCAACCTGGCCACCGGCGAAAAGGTGATTGCGCGGGCGCGCTTCGTGTTCATCGGGGCCGGCGGGGGCTCGCTGCCGCTGCTCGAAAAATCGGGCATTCCGGAGGCCAACGGCTTCGGCGGCTTCCCCGTGAGCGGGCAGTGGCTGAAGTGCCAAAACCCCGCCATCATTGCCCGGCACGAGGCCAAAGTGTACGGCAAGCCTGCCGTGGGCTCGCCGCCCATGTCGATGCCCCACCTCGATACGCGCCAGATAAACGGGCAGCAGGAATTGCTGTTTGGGCCCTACGCGGGCTTCAGTACCAAGTTTCTGAAGAAGGGCTCCTACACCGATTTGTTCCGCTCCATTGAGCTGGGCAACATCCGGCCGCTGCTCTACGCCGGCGCCCGCAACCTGGGCCTCACCCGCTACCTCATCGGCCAGGTACTGCAAACGCCGCAGGAGCGCACCGCCGCCCTGCGCGAGTACTACCCTCAGGCCAACCCCGCCGACTGGCAACTCGAAGTGGCCGGCCAGCGCGTGCAGGTAATCAAAAAAGATAAAAAGCAGGGCGGCGTGCTCGAATTCGGCACCGAGATGGTGACGGCCGCCGACGGCTCCATTGCGGCGCTGCTGGGCGCTTCGCCGGGCGCCAGCACCGCCGTGGCCATCATGCTTGACTTGGTGCAGAAGTGCTTCCCGGAGCGGGCGAAATCGCCCGAGTGGCAGGCCCGGTTCCGGCAGTTGGTGCCTTCCTTCGGCCAGCATCTGGCCGACGAACCTGAACTCACGGCCGCCGTGCGTGAGCGCAGCCGCGCGGCGCTGAAGCTGGACGCGTGAAGCATTTGACCTGGTGTCGCTGATGCATACTCGTCTGTCATGCTGAGCGCAGCGAAGCACCTTCTCACTGCTGAACGTCTTGTTCAATCGTGAGAAGGTGCTTCGCTGCGCTCAGCATGACAGACTTTTTTCATATTGATAATCAGGGCACAATGGCAAACACAATAATTTAATTGTGCACAATTAAAACTTAAACAACTAATTTTGACTTGTCATCTCGAAAGCCATGAAAAAGCTCCCAGATTCGGCCTATAATCCCATTCTCAAGCTGGACAACCAACTGTGCTTTTCGGTGTATGCGCTGTCGCGGCTTATCACCAAAGCCTACCAGCCGCTGCTCGAAAGCCTCGACGTGACCTACCCGCAGTACCTGGTGCTACTACTACTCTGGGAACACAAGGAGCTGACTGTGAAGCAGCTAGGCGAAAACCTGCTGCTCGATTCGGGCACCCTCACACCACTGCTCAAGCGCATGGAGCAGCACCAATGGCTTAGCCGCCGCCGCGACGCCCGCGACGAGCGTTCGGTGTTGGTGGCCCTGGCGCCGGCTGGCCGCGCATTGCAGGCGCAGGCCGCCCAGATTCCGATGCAGCTAGCCGAGAAAATGCAGCTTACCGAGCCCGAAATTGCGGGACTGCGCACGCAGCTGCGCCAGATTATGACCTTGTTATCTTAACGCCGTTTCGGCATTTTTCACTTCCCAACCCCATTACCAAACCCTTCAAAATGAGCCTCGAACGCCTGTATACCGCCAAAGCCAAAACCACCGGAGGCCGCGATGGCCGCGCCATCTCGTCCGACAACGTGATTGACCTGCCCCTGAGCACGCCCAAAGAGATGGGCGGCCCCGGCAAACCCAACACCACCAACCCCGAGCAGCTCTTCGCCGCCGGCTATTCGGCCTGCTTCGACGGCGCCCTGAACCTGGTGGCCCGCATGAGCAAAACCCCCATCACCGGCAGCACCGTGGAAGCCGACGTGAGCTTCGGCAAAGACGGCGAGAACTACGGCATCGAGGTGGACCTGCTGGTGAACATCCCCAACATGGACCAGAAGCAGGCCGAAGAGCTGGTAGCCAAAGCCCACCAGGTGTGCCCCTACTCCCGCGCCACCCGCGGCAATATTGTGGTGAACCTGACCACGACGACCAACGCGTAACCCGGCAGAGTTGTGCCCCCAGAAATCCCGGCCGCGCCCCTGCGGCCGGGATTTCTTTTTTGTTCGGACGGCTTTCCCAGTACCAGGCTACAGCAGCGCTTACCTTGCGGGCCCATTTATTCCCTTTTGGATTTTTCCTGCCATGATTGAACTGCAGCCCTTCACCGCCCACGATTTCACGCAGCTCATGGAATGGGTCGACGACGAGCGCCTGATGAAGGAATGGAGCGGCTCCATGTTTTCCTTCCCGCTCTCCGAGGCCGGGCTGACCTGGTACGTGGAAGGCTCGAACAACCTGAACGACCCGGACGTCTTCATTTACAAGGCCGTCGAAACCAAAACCGGCCTCACCGTGGGCCATATTTCGCTGGGCGGCATCAGCCAGCGCGACCGGGCCGGGCGCATCACCCGTGTGCTGGTGGGCAAGAGCACCGAGCGCCGCCGCGGCATCTGCCAGGGCATGGTGCGGGCCCTGCTGCGCATTGGCTTTGAGGACCTTAAACTGCACCGCATCAGCCTGGGCGTCTACGATTTCAACCACGCGGCCATCAATTGCTACCTCAAATGCGGCTTCCGGCAGGAAGGCGTGCTGCGCGACGTGGTGCGCCACGGCGAGGATTACTGGAGCTTGGTGGAAATGGGCATTCTGGAAGACGAGTGGCGGGCGCTGCCAACGGCCACGGCCTGATTTTCGCCTTGGCTGGCGGGCGCGGCGGGCCGTTGTGGGCATTCTTTTTGATAAGCCGGGCAAAATAGCCGGCGCCACTCCGAAAAAAAGAATAAATTGGACCGGCGTTCGCCCTCAACCCTTCGTTTTCAAATGAAAATCTGCCATTTATCCCTGTTGGGACTGCTTTTTACGGCCAGCGTAGCGCACGCGCAGCAGGACGCCGCCGCGCAAACCAACCTGAATGCCCTGGCGGCGGGCGCCCCCACCGTGGTGCCCCGCGGCACCGCCGACGGGTTCAGGGGCTCGCCCTACGCCGACAACCGCTGGCTGCCGGCCCAGATTACCCTCACCAACGCCCTGCCCCTGCCCCCCGTGCCGCTGAAATACGACGCACTGGACCACCGCCTGCTGATGCGGGCGCCCGCCCGCCCCAACGACTCGCTGCAGCTCGACGACAACCGCGTGGTGCAATTCGTGCTGAACGAGCCTGCCACCCTTTCTGGCCCCGCCCGCGCCCGCAAGTTCCGCCGCTTCGCCGAAGCCCCCACCGATAATTATAAGCGCGACTACGTGGAAGTACTGCACCAGGGCCGTTACACTTTGCTGAAACACTACCTCAAAAAGCTCAACAAAGCCAACTACCAGGGCGCCTACAACACCGAGAGTCATTACGATGAAATCGAAGACAAATCGGTGTATTATTTGCTCGGCCCCGATGCCAAGCTCGTACCGGTGAAGCTGGCGCTCAAGCCCCTGCAAAGTGCCGCCCCGGCGCTAGCCGCGGCCCTCAAAACGGCAGCCGAAGCCAGGAAGCCCAAAACCGACGCCGACTGGGCCGCCGTGCTCGACACCGCCGACCCGGCCGCAGCCAAGTAAAACGCAACACCGCGCCACAAGCCAAAAAAGCTGGCGCCAGACTAGTAATCATATACAACCGACTTGCTTTTATGAAAGCTAACTTGTTGCTGGTGTGCGGAATCGTTCTGGCAGGCGGCACAGCGCAGGCCCAGGTCGGCGTTATTCAGAACAATCCGCTGATGCAGCGCGATTACTCCAAGGTGGGTTCGAATGAGTACGGCAACCTGACCGACCTCACCAACGGCGCCCCGCACCTGCTCACGCGCAGTACGCGGCCCGGCACCCTGGGCTCGCCCTACGCCGACAACCGCTGGCTGTCGGCGGACATTGCGCTGGCCAACAAGCTGCCTCTCAAGCCTGTTCTGCTGAAGTACGACGTGCTGGAGCACCGTCTTATTATGTACCGGTCGGCCCCCGAAAACGACTCCATCGAACTCGACGACCACGAGGTGGCCGCCTTCGTGCTCAAGGAACCCGCCTCCAACCTAGGGCCGGCCCGGCAGCGCTTGTTTCGGCGCTTCGAAGAATCGGCGGTGGGGAGCCAGCGCCTCGATTATGTGGAAGTGCTGCACGCCGGGCACTACACGCTGCTCAAGCACTACCTCAAAACCATCAAAAAGCCCAGCTTTGATGGCATGTACAGCAACGGCGCCGCGCCCGATGAAATCGAAGACGCCTTGGAGTATTTCCTCAAAGCCACCGACGGGCCGCTGACGCCCGTCAAGCTCAACGCCAAATCGGTGCAAGCGGCAGCTCCGGCGCTGGCCGCCGCCCTCAAAACCGCCATATCGGCTCAGAAACCCCGCACCGATGCCAACTGGGCCGCCGTGCTGGATGCCGCCGACCCGGTGGCGGCCAAATAGCGTCGGCTAGTCCAGAAAAGCCACGCCGGTGAGCTGCTCGCTGAGCTGCCACAGCTGCCGGGCGTTGGCCTCAGTATTGAAGCCAGACTTGACCGGCACGGCTTTTTTCTTGTCGAAGAAACCGCCGCTGACTGTGGCCGCTTCGGGCGCCGAAGCCAGGAAAACGCTGGTTTCGGCGCCCTTTTCCACCGAAATCATGAACGGGCGGGCCAGCGCCGTGAGCTTGCCCAGCCAGCCGCCGGCGCTGTCGCCGAAGCGGGTGGCCACCACGCCGGGGTGCACCGCGTTGGTCGTCACGTTGGCGATGCCGTGAGCGCGCAGCCGGCGGGCCAGCTCCTGCGTGAACATGATATTGTAGAGCTTGGTATTGCCATACACGCGCATGGCGCCGTAATGCTGTGTCGATTGAATATCGGCCAGATTGGGCTTGGCCACGCGGTAGGCCATGGATGCCAGGTTGACCACACGGGCCGCCGGGCTGGCGCGCAGCTTGTCGAGCAGCAGGGCGGTGAGCAAGAACGGGCCGAGGTGGTTGGTGGCCAGGCCCAGCTCGTTGCCATCGGGCGAGAGCTGGCGCTCGGCGCCGAAGATGAGGCCGGCGTTGTTCACCAGCACGTCGAGGCGCGGGAAGCGGGCATTGAATTCAGCCGCGGCGCGACGCACTTGGCCGAGGTCGGCCAGGTCGGCCAGCAGCACGTCGACCCGGTCGTGACCGGCGGCGGCTTTGATTTCCTGCTGGGAGGCGCGGGCTTTGGCGGCGTTGCGGGCCAGGATGACGACGTGGGCGCCCATTCGGGCCAATTCGGTGGCCGTGACCTGGCCAATGCCCGACGTGGCGCCGGTAACGAGAATGATTTGCTGCTGAAGGTCGGGCATGCGCGGAGAGCTAAAAGGTGTTGGTACGCGTAAAGACGTAATACCCGGCGCAATGCTTGGTTTTAAACCAATAAACCTGATTTTTGCCGCTATGAAAGCGCTGTTGCTCATCGATATCCAAAACGACTTCTTGCCCGGCGGCCGGCTGGCCGTGCCCGAGGGCGACGCCATTATTCCGCTCGTCAACGACTTGCAGCCGCTTTTCGAGCTGGTGGTGGCCACGCAGGACTGGCACCCCGCGGGCCACGAGAGCTTTGCCAGCAGCCACGCCGGCCGCCAGCCCTTCGAGCAGATTGACCTGCACGGCCTGCCCCAGGTGCTCTGGCCCGACCACTGCACCCAAGCCGGCCCGGACGCCGAGTTGGCCCCCGCCCTGCGCACCGAGCGCATCGAGGCCATCTTCCGCAAAGGCACTTCGGTGGAAATCGACAGCTACAGCGCCTTTTTCGACAACGGCCACCGCAAGAGCACCGGCCTGGCCGATTACCTGCGCGGCCGCGGCGTGACTGACCTTTTCGTGTCCGGCCTGGCCGCCGACTACTGCGTGTACTACTCGGCCCTGGATGCGCTGGACGCCGGTTTCCGCACCACCGTCCTCACCGATGCCACCCGCGCCATCTCGGCCGAGGGCTGGGCGGCGGCACAGGTCGATTTAAGGGCCCGTGGTGCTGTTCTGTTAGAAAGCAGAGAGTTGGCTTCTCAGATTAAGGCATAAAAAAGGGCGCTTGCTGGTTAGCAGGCGCCCTTTTTTGCAGGAGTGTTGATTTAGGAAAAGAATTACTCATGCACCAGCTTCACCTTCTTTGCCTGGCTGGCGGTGCGGGTGGCGCCATTCAGCGTTATAGTGTTGGTCTGCACGCACTTGGCCGTACCGTTGAACAGCAGCGCGTTGTTGGCCTGCGCCTGCGCCCAAGGTGCCGGCCAGCGAAAAAACCTAGCCCAGGGCCAAGCGACGGGCAGCGCAAGGAGGAATAGTTGTGCCTCCTAGGAAGTGAATGGGGTGATTAGGGAAACGAGAAAACAGATTGGGTGAATGCAGAAAAGGCCCTCGAACAGGCAGGGCGTGTGCCCCGAAGCCGCGCCTTGGAGCACACGCCCTACCACTCGGGGGCCTTGCGCTCCTATTGCTTCAGGAGTTTTACGGTGATGCCGTCGGTGGCCGTGCTGGCGCGCAGCAAGTAGAGCCCCGCCGACGTGGGCAGCGGCACGCTAACGCGAGTCGACGTGCTGCTGGAAGGCAAGGTGTACTGCCACACTGCAGCCCCCAACTCATTGCACAGGCGCAGCACCACGGGCTGGCCCAGGGCGCCGCTGATGGCCACTTCAGCCTGGCTGCCGGGCACGGGGTTACCGAGCACCTGCACCTGCAGGCCGGTGGCCGAGCGGCTGGGAGTCAGCCCCGTGAGGGTAGGGCACTGGGTGGGCACGTCGGTCGACCAGTCGCTGGGTCCCATGTTGGTGAGGGTGCCGGTGTGGCCGCGGCCGGAGGCATCGGCGGTGGTGAGGTTAGGCGAGTCGTTCAGTTTCCAGTAGCCGGCCAGGCCGGTGCTGCTGCCGGGCACGCTGCAGGCGTTGGCCACAATTTCGGCGGCCGTGAGGGCGCGGGTCCACGCGCGGGCCTCGTCGAGGCGGCCGTCGAGGCCGCGCGGGGCGGCGTAGTTGCGGGCCAGGGTGAAGGCCGCGTTGGCTACCACGTTGCCGGTGGCGGCCAAGGAGTTATCGAGCACGCCATTGACGTAGAGCTTCAAGGTGGCGCCGTCGTAGGTGCCGGCAAGGTGCGTCCACTGGCCGGCCGTGAGGCGCGCCACCGAGGTCACCTTGCGGGTGGTGGCGCCCACCTGCAACACAAACTGCACCTGGCTGGGGTCGATGCCGGCATCGCCGATGCGGAGCATGGCCGTATTGGAGCCGCCGTCTTCCATACCCAACAGGCTGGAAATGAAGGGCGACGTCGACTTGAACGTGTTCGGTTTCACCCAGCATTCCAGGCTCATGGCCGCGCCGCTGAGGTTGATGACGCCCGCGTCGACGTATTTGCTCACGCCGTCGAAGCTGAGCGAGGTATTGGCGCCCGCC
This sequence comes from Hymenobacter convexus, assembly GCF_030580955.1. Taxonomy (GTDB): domain Bacteria; phylum Bacteroidota; class Bacteroidia; order Cytophagales; family Hymenobacteraceae; genus Hymenobacter. The sequence goes on from NZ_JAUQON010000004.1 coordinate 309,243, forward strand.
GGGGGCGCCGTGACCACGGTGATGTAGGCGGTGCGGGTGAACACGTTTTGGGCCGTGCCGTTGCTGGCCGTGAGCGTCACGGAGTAGGTTCCGGCGGTGGGGTACACCGCCGTGGCGTGCACGGCCGCGCTGGTGGTGGCCGTAGCGCCGGGCAAAGACCAGGCATAGCTCGTGGCGTTGGTGGAGGAGTTGGCGAAAGTCACCGTCTGGCCGGTGAGCACGGTGGTGGCGTTGGCCGTAAAGTTGGCCACGGGCGTTACCACGGGCGCCGTGCCGTTGTAGAGCTTCAGCTTGCCGAGGTTGAAGCGGTAGGCCGCCAAGGCCGAGGCCGATGTGGCCTGCACGCCGATGATGGCCAGCTCGCGGTTGGCATAGGCCGCCAGCGGCAGCGTGGTGCTGGCCCACAGCGTGTCAGCCAAGGCGGGCACATCGAGGTATTCAGGAGTGGTCAGGTTATCGGTGAAGTACAGGGCCAGGCGGGTGCTGCTGGCGCCGACGGCGCGGCCCTTGTACACGAGGTCGAGGCTGGTGGTGGCCGTGATGGGCAGCTTGGTTTGGTAGAGCTTGACCAGGGTGCTGGCCCCGGCGGCCAGGCTGCCGCTCAGCTGCACGCTGGTGCCGCCGTACCAGGCCCGGCTGAAATCGAAGCCCGCGCTCACCGTGCTGGCGCCGGTGCGCGCCCACTGCCAGGAGGGCAGCACAGCCTGCTTGGCCATGTCTGTCCAGCCCTTCACGGCCACGACGCCGTTGTTGGCGAAAATCTTGCCCTGGCCCACGCTGAAGTTGGTTTCGAAGGGCAGCGCCGTGATGGCGCAGCGCACCGGCTGGTAGTAGCCGAAGCCCTTCCAGGCGCCGGTGGCGTCGGCCGTGGTAATGTCGAGGTCGTCGCCCGAAAACAAGCGCACTTCGCCGTTGTAGAAGCGGGCGTAGTCGGCCGGGTTGCTGTTGAAGCTGCTCAGGCCGCCGTTGTAGGTGATGTTGGGGGCAAACACGGCCAGCGAGGTGAGCGGCGAGGCCAGGTTGCCGCCGCTGTAGTAGTTGTCCATCCAGCCGCTGTTGGGCGTGCCCTGGTAGTTGTAGAAGGGGAACAGTTGCTGGGGGTTGCGGCCGGGCCAGATGTCGGCGCCCGTGTACACATCGTAGGGGCTGCGGCCCAGGCTGTTGGCCTGGTTCACGGCCGTGGTGAATGTCGAGCCGTAAATCCAGAAATAGTTGGTGAAAATGGCATCCGACACGCGGGTGTTGGTGGCGCTTTCCTGCACAAAGGGCGCGTTGGTGGCGTTGAACGTGTTCTGGTACGACACGGTGCCGCTGGAAATCAGGGCATCGTACCAGTGCATCTCCATGCCGGCCGGCTTGAGCACCTGCAGCTGCTTGAGCAGGTTGCGCAGCTCCGTTACTTCGGCGAAGGTCATGGCCGATTCGGCGTTGAAAAACCAGCCGTCAAAGCCATAGTAGTTGGCCACGGCAATCAGTTTCTGGGCGCCGATGTAGTTGCCGCTGGCGTCTTTCTGGCACAGCGCCACAAAGCCGGCCCGGTCCGTAAACACGGTGCCAATCACCTTCACGCCGTTGCGGTGGGCCGCCTCCACCCACGGGCGGCACGGAATGCCCACCGGGCTGGCAAACCACGTCAGCACATCAATGTACTGCCAGTGGGTGAAGTTGTAGAGGTTGAATTGGGGCTGCTCGTTGAGGTAGCCCACGAAGTTGTTCATGCCGTCGGGGCACCAGTTCACCTTGGAGTTGAAGCTCTGGTTGGGGTTGAGCTGGGGGGCCAGCGAGTTCTGGCGGGTAGCCAGCGGCACGGTGCTCACGTTGGCGGGTACGGCAGTGGGGCCGGTGGCCGTCCAGGCCATGAGCTGGGCCGGCGTGAGGGTGGTGTACTGCGCGGCGGGCTCAATCTGGGCCTGGGCCACCTGCGCAAAACCGAGCAGCGTGAGCAATAGCAGCCAAGGGCGTGCATAAAAATTCCTCATATGTAAGGCTGGGGTGAGGGGGTGAAGAGAGGGGTTGTTGGTGAAGGGAACCGGGTGGTCAAATTCGGCTCAATTTACATACCTAAACCGTTTCAGCAACTCCGGGCCCGTCACAATTTCTTGCAGCCGGCGGCCTTAGCTTTGCGGCATGCCCTCTCCCCTCACCTATCTGGCCCTCATCGCGGCCCTCGCCCTGGCCAGCTGCCAGCAAAGCCCCAAAGCCGACAACGTGCTACGCGGCCCCGTCGAAATCGCCCAACCCACCGATAAAACGGCATTACCGGCCGGTATGAAGACCGAAGCCGAAGCCCGTGCCCTCACGGCCGCCTACGTCAAAACCCTGCCCAACGCGGCGCTTTACGTAGTCGATTCGGCCCGCGTGAACGACAACGGGCCCACCTGGCAAGTGCTGGTGCTCCGCCGCGACTGGGCGAAACGAATGCCCAACAGCGCCCGTTTCGAAGTCAACAAAGCCACCGGCGACGTGCAAACGGGCGCGGTGAAGTAAGCACTATTCATAAAAACTGACATTCCGACGAAGGAGGAACCTGAGTATGCTTTTCTGCAGAGCAACACTCAGATTCCTCCTTCGTCGAAATGACAGTTTTGGGGTAGGCTCGACAGTGCCCGCGCAGCAGGCCCGCTCAGTTTACAGCTGCTTGCTCAGCGAGAAGCCGCTGTAGGCGTAGCCGTTCACATTCACGCCCTGCAGGGGCATGAACGACACGCCCGCCCGGCCGGCTTCCTTGTGCAGCTGCGGCACCACGATGCCCATGGTGGTGCCCACCACGTAGCCCACAATGTTGTCGGACAGAAAGTGCTTGCCGGCCTTGATGCGCGTGTAGGCCACGGCCGCCGGCACCACGGCCGCGGCGCCCCAGACAAGGCCCTCGCCTTCGTAGCCGGGGTTGAAATCGTGCAGTACCTTGGCTGCGAAGAAGGTGGCCGTGGCCGTATGGGCGGTGTGACCGGCAAAAAACGAGTTGGTGGCGATGGCGCCTGAGCGGCCCCCGCCGCCTTCGGGGCCGTAGAGGTAGGGACGGTTGCGGTACACGTTGCCCACGGTGGTGGTGAAAATGGCGTCGGTGGCCAGCAGCGTTTCCAAGTAGAGGCCCAGCACCTGGCCGTAGCGGGCGCGCACGTTGTCGTTGAGGGCCAGCAGGCCGGGCGCGATGGCCAGCGTGGGGTAGCAAAGCAGGTCGCCGGCGGTCTGGTAGCCCTCGCTGTACCAGCCGGCCGAAAACCGGTCAAAAGCCGGCACGTCTTCCTTGCGCAGGGCGGCCAGCTCGGCGTCGGTGCGGCCGCTTTTTTGCTGCACGCGGTAGAGGCCGAAGGCGCTCACGGCGCCCAGACCCAGCACCACGGGGCCATCGACGGCGAAACGGGTGTGGTAGGGCGAAGTGGCTTTGGTCTGAGCTTCGGCGGCCGGGCCCGAGCCAAGCAACATGGTGCCGGACAACGCCAGCGAGAGTAGAGTCTTCATTTTCTAAATCGAATTTTTGAATGAAGCTCAAACGTGCCTTATGAGCTTGAGGTTAGCTCCGGCGCCAAAGCTGAGCCGGGGCTGGGTGTTCACCCGCTACTGCTCAGCCCGATGTCAGCCAAATTTTTCAGTCAACGGCGCCGAATTTCCGCTGCCGGCCCGGCTCCGCGCCTACTCCTTGACGGTGGCGCCGTGCACGGCCAGGGCCTCGCCCAGCAGCCAGCGGCGGACGAAGGCGTCGTCGTCGGACACCTTGCCGAGCACACGGTATTTCGAGAAGATGGCCACGCTGCTTTCGGCCGCCTCGCGCACCACCGTGCCGGGGCCCACGTAGGACGAATGCACCATTTGCACGGCCCCGCCGTCACGCACCCGCAGGAAAGCCACGTGGTAATCGAGGCCCAGCACGTAGAGCCCCGGCCCCAATGCCCGCACCTGCCGCACAAAATCGGCCCGGTCCACGCCCCAGTAGCGGGTGATGTGGGCTTCGAAGGTCAGGTTTTTGATGATGCACTCCGACGTTTGCTTGGCCAGTACGGTGCGCTGCAGGCGCAGGCCGGCGTCGTGCAGCGAGGTGGTCACGAAGTAGCCGCAGGCAATGGTGCCGCGCCGGGGCTGCCAGCTGGTGCCGTAAAACGCCCACGGCGTGCCCTCCCAGGCCGGAAACACGGTGCTGTCGAGGGTGGTGAGCAGCAATTGCCGCGCCTCGGCGAGGCGGGCGGTGCGGACGGCGCGACTGGGCGCCCGCCGGTAGCGCGCCGCCAGCCGCCGTCGGCGCGCGTCGAAATGGCGCAGGGTGGCCTGGTAGACGGGTGCGGAAAAGACGGCTGATGCGGTGGTTTGCCGGGGGCTTTTGACCGCGCTGTCGGGGGCGGCGGTTTGGGCAAAGCAACCCCGCAAGCCGGCCAGCAAAAGCGCGGCCAGAACACTGGTTTTCACACGTAATGGTTGCCAGACGCTACCGGTCCCGGCTTGGGCGCACAACGACCGGCAGATGGTGTATTATTGTGGCAAGCACCTATTTACCTCTCATGTTGCCGGCCGCCCCGGCTTTCGTGGCAACGCCCCCGCCCCTTTCCACGTTGCCGAGGTTACTTTTTGCTTTAGCGCCCGGTTTTCATGTTGTTTCGCCTGCTGTTGTTTTTCCTGCTGGCGGCGCCGGCCGCGCCGGCTGCTGCCTACTCGGTGCTCACCCACCAAGCCATCGTTGATACCACCTGGGACGGCTGCATTGCGCCGCTGCTGCAGCGGCACTACCCCGGCGGCACGCCCAAAGAAATGAACATGGCCCGGAGCTATGCCTACGGCGGGGCCATTTTGCAGGACATGGGCTACTACCCGCTGGGTTCCACCCTCTTCACCAACCTCACGCACTACGTGCGCTCCGGCGACTTCGTGCGCAACCTGCTGCGCCAGGCCCGCAACCGCAACGAATACGCCTTTGCCTTGGGCGCGCTGGCCCACTACGCCGCCGACAACGTGGGCCACCCCGTGGGCACGAACGTGATTATTCCGACGGTGTACCCCGATTTGAAGGAAAAATTCGGGCCGGTGGTGACGTACGAGCAGTCGCGGGTGCGGCACACCGAGCTGGAGTTTTCGTTTGATGTGGTGCAGGTGGCCGCCGGACGCTACCGCAGCCAGACCTACCACAAGGCCATTGGCTTCCGGGTGAGCAAGCCGGTGATGGAGCGCGCTTTCCGGCAAACGTACGGCATCGAGATGAAGCAGATTTTTTTCAACGTAGACTTGAGTGTCGCCATGTTTCGCTTCGCTGTGAACCAGCTGCTGCCGGCGGCGGCGCGGGCGGCCTGGCACCACAAGCACGACGAAATACGGGAGCTAAGCCCCCGCGCCCGGCGCGGCGACTCGCTCTACCACGCCAACCGCCGCCAGTACCGCCGCGAGTTTGGGGCCGACTACGAGCGGCCCGGCTTCGGCGCTAAGTTGATGGCAAACGTGCTGCGCGTGCTGCCCAAAATCGGCCCGCTGAAACCGTACGCTTTCACCCTGCCCGATGTGCCGGGCGCCATTCAATTCCACCGCAGCTACCAGGCTTCGGTGGCGCAGTTCTGCACACTCACCAAACAGCAGCCCGCCGATACCACCCGCACCCTGGCCCTGGCCGACACCAACCTCGACACCGGCCAGCCCACCCGGCCCACCGCCTACGTGCTGGCCGACCGCACCTACGACGAGCTGCTGCTGCGGCTGCACCAGCACCGGTTCCGGCACCTCACGCCCGCCCTGCGCACCACGCTGCTCAGCTACTTTGCGGCCGGCGTTCCCGTGCCCGACCGCGAAACCGACCGCGACGACGACAACGCCCGGGAAGCCCGCAAATCCCGCCACAAAACCGAGCAGGCCCTGGCAGCGCTACGGGCTTTGCCGGGGTAGTTTCGAGCATAAAACCCCCGTCTTTATCGCATGAAAATGCCTTTTCGGTGGCTGTTGAGTTTCTGGCTGCTCCTCCTGGGGGGTTCCGGCGTGCGCGCCACCGTGCCCCCCGCGGCCTTGCCGCCCCGCCCCGAGCCAGCCCGCTTCGTGAACGACTTAGCCGGTGTGCTCAGCGGGCCACAACGCTTGGCGCTGGAGCAAAAACTGCAAGCCTACAACGACTCGACCACCACCCAGATTGCCGTGGTGCTTATGAAAACGGTGGCCCCCTACGAGGTGGCCGAGTATGCCCAACAGCTGGGCGAAAAATGGGGCGTGGGCCAGAAAGGCCGCAACAACGGCATCGTTATCCTGGCCGCCATCGAGGAGCACCGCGTGACTATCCAGACCGGGTATGGCATGGAAGCGCGGGTGCCGGACTACGTCACGGCCCAGATTATTGCGCAGCAGTTTCAACCCGATTTCCGGCTGAAACGCTACTACGAGGGGCTCGACCACGGCATCGACGTGATTATTCACCGGGCGGCGGGTGAGTTCTCGCCGTTCACCCCGCACCCGGCCCCGTGGTCGGAGCAGCCGTGGTGGGTGTGGCTGATTTTTCTGACCCTGGTGCCGCTGGGGCTGGGCGTGATGTACATCATGTTTTTCAAGGTTGGCTTCCGCGGCCGTAGTTCGGGCTCGGGCCCTCGCTCCCCCCTGAGCAGCTCGTCGGGCGGCGGGTCGTCGAGTAGCGGTAGCTCCAGCAGCTTTGGCGGCGGCAGTTTCGGGGGCGGGGGCAGCAGCGGCGGGTGGTGAAACCCGGTGGGGCCGGAGCAGCGCAAGCCCATTTCTCGTGGCGGCGGCCAGGCTTAGAAAAAGGTCGGCAATTGATGCGCTGGTGGTAATTTCACCTTTCCCAGTCCGCCTCTATTTTATTGCTTGACGATGATTACACGCCTACTCTTCTTTTTTCTGGCAATTCTGATTGTTGCCCCGGCCCGAGGCCAGACCGTCCTTTTATCGGAAGATTTTGAGAACGGGCTGGGCCAGTTCCGCCCGGTGAGCGGGCAGGCCGGGCTGGGCTGGTTTCGGGGTCCGCTGGCGGGCAATGGGGCGCGCTGGCAGGGCCGGCAGGCGGCTTTTGTGTCGGCCAGTGCCGCCGCGTATGCCCCCGTGCCCAACGTCAACGACGCCACGCATCTGTACTGCGACGTGACGTTTCCGGCCAATACAAACACGTTTTACCTGCGTCTGGATGTCCGCACCGAAGGCCAGTTCACCATCTTTCAGGCCCCGGTATCGTTCCAGCCCGTGGGCGGCATCATGCCCTACCAGCTGCCCCAGGTATACAGCCTGACGGGCACGCCAAACCCGACGGGGCCGGCGGTTTTCACCTCCCTGCAAATTACCCTGAGCCCGGCCCTGGCCGGCACCACGCAGCGCTTCGTCTTCACCTGGAACAACCGGGCCGCCCTGCGCGAGCTGCCGGTCGCGCTCGACAACGTTCAGCTGATTGCCGGGGCGCTGCCGCCCCTGGCTGGCACCTACGCCATCGACCGGCAACAGCCCGGCGCGGCGCGCTCGTTCAGCTCGTTCACCGAGGCCATCTGGGCGCTGAATGCGGGCGGCACGGCGGGCCCCACCGCGTTTGATGTCGCGCCCGGCCAGCGCTTTGTGGAGGCGCCGCCGGCGCTGCTGGGCACCAATGCCCACCCCGTGGCTTTCCGCCGGGCCGCGGGCGCCGGGGCCAACCCCGCCATTCAGTCGGAGGGCACCGGGATTTACCTTTTCGGAGCCAGCAACCTCACCTTCGACGGCATTGACATCGTGCCCGGTTCGACCGGCCCCGTGGTGGGCTACCACGTGAGCAACCGCGACAACATGGCCGGGTGCCACCACGTCACCATCCGCAACTGTTCCATTCAGCTGGGCAATTCCACGCTGTTCACCCGGGCCATTTACCAGCAAAGCACGCTGTATGCCAACCTGGGCCTGAGCGACACGGCCCGGGTAAACAGCCATATCCGCTACGAAAACATCACCATCGACCACGCCAACGAGGGCATCCGGTTGAAATCGGATTACCAGAACATGCCCGACTTCGATGTGGAAATCAGCCACGTCACCATTGGTTCGGGCGCGGCGCGCAGCATCGGCCAAACCACCCGCATCGAAGGCACCAACGGCATTTACGCCAACCGCCTGAACGGCCTGCGCGTGCACGACTCGGCGATTCAGGGCTTGGTGGGTTCCAACGACCAGCTGCACGGCATCTACCTCCAGGATGTGGTGGGGCCGCGGCCCACCGTGGTTGCCAACAACCGCATCGAGAACCTGGAGTACCTGCTGCCCAACGTCACGGCCGGTTTCACGGGGGTTTATGGCGTCCTGATGGTGCAAACCACGGGGGCTGGGGCCAACTACCCGGCGCCGCCGGCCGACGTGCAGGTCTTCAACAACCAGGTGCAGAACCTTTTCTATAGCGCCGCCCCCACCTATGGGCCACGCATTGAGGGGTCGGTGCAGGGGCTTTTCTTCACGGTGAATAACGCCCCGACCAGCCAATACCTGGTTGCCAATAACACGGTGGCGCTCAGCAACGCGGCCACGCCGGGCGTGGGCCTGCTAAACTTGTTTCTGGGGTGTGCGCAGCCGGCTCATGGCCCGGTGGAAGCCATTAACAACCTGCTGCTGGCCACCACGCCCGGCAGTGGCCCACGGTCGGCCCTGCTTATGCACGTCGACGTTCCCCGCAACCAGGGAGCGGCCACGGCCACCAATCTACGCCTCGACCACAACGATTTCGTGCTGAACAGCGCGGCCCAGGGCGACGTCGGCCACCTCCACGTGGATGGCACGTCGACGGCCACGCCCTTCGTGGGCCACACCCTGGCCGACTGGCAGGCCCTGACACAGCAAGAAAAACACGCGCGCGACCTCGACCCCCAATTTGCGCCCGGCCCCGACCTGCGGCCCACCAACCCGGCCCTGGCCCGGGCCGGCGTGCTCTCCAAGCTGGTCGTCACCGACCTGGCCGGCCAGTCCCGCGCCACCCCGCCCGATGTGGGCGCCCTGGAGTTTTCGCCGCCGCTGGTGGAAAGCCCATCGGATGAATTGCAGGCCTGGCCCGTTCCTTTCACCGACCAGGTGACGCTGGCCTTGCCCACGGGCTTCGTCGGCGAGCTGCAGGCCGAACTGCTTGATGCGATGGGCCGCGTGGCCTTCCGCCAATTCCTAGCGGCTGGCACTGGCCCCCGCCAGCTAACGGGGCTCGGGCAACTGGCGCCAGGGTCGTACGTGCTGTGCCTGCGCTCGGCCCAGGGCGATGTGCTGCGGCGGCACCTATCCCGCTAAAATCCCGCTAACCGAAGTCCAATGCTTGCTAATTTGCCGCGTATGATACGGATACGAACCTACCTGTGGGCGGCCCTGCTACTGGCCGCGCTGCCCGCCGCGGCCCAGCGAGCCAAAGTGACCAAAGCTACCGTGTTCAAAGACGTGGACGGCCGCGTTATCTCCAAAGACGAGTTCAGGGCCAAGCTGCGCACCGGCCAGTTTGCCGTGTACGACTACCAGGCCCAGGGCCGCGCCTTCACCTCCATTTCGCTGCGCAAAGCCGACACGCCCGACGCCGTGCGTACCCAGGCCCTGAGTCCGGCGCGCACCTTCGGCACGGCCGCGCCGGCCTTCAGCGGCGTGGATGTCCGCACGGGCCAGCCCGTGGCGCTGGCGGCGCTGCGGGGCAAAGTGGTGGTGGTGAATTTCTGGTTTATCCGCTGCCCGTACTGCATCGAGGAAATGCCCAACTTCAAGAAACTCACCGCCGCCTACCGCGACAACCCGGACGTGGTGTTCGTGTCGCTGGCGCGCGACAAGCCCGAGGCGCTCCACAAGTTTCTGGCCGCGCGCGGCGACTTCGGCTTCGCGGTGCTGCCCGAGATGAGCGACGTGGCCCGGCAATTTGGCGTGCTGGGCTACCCCACCACGGCCGTCATCGACCGCCAGGGCCGCTTCGCCTACGACCAGGAATACACCGACAACACGGCCCGGCTGAGCGAGGCCATCGGGCGGGCGCTGTAAGGCCCCCCCACCCCGGGCGCGCGTGGGGCCCGGGCGGGCGTCCGCGCTAACCTTTCGGGGCCGGGCGGGGTACACCCTGCACACCCGTAGGCCGCTCGGGCCGCCCGGGCCGCCGGCTTTTATGAACGAACAAATCGCCCACCTGCTCTCGCATTTTCCCGGTATTTTCACGGGCCTGGCCGTGCTGCTGGGGGCTTTGGCCGCGGGCCTGGCAGCCAAGCTGACGCTGTTTGGCCTGCTGCGGGCCTACGACCGGCGCGAAAACTCGTCACTGGCCCGCTCGGTGGGCCGGCACCTGCGCCGGGCCAGCGCGCTGTTTCTGCCGGTGCTGGCCGTATCGCTGGTGCTGCCGCTGGTGCCGCTGCCGCCCAAGCCGTTCGAGGTGCTGCGCCGCGTGGTGGAGTTCGTGCTGATTCTCAGCTTTGCCTGGGGCCTCATCAAAACCCTGGACGTGCTCCAGGACTGGGTGCAGGGCCGCTACCACATCGAAACCGCCGACAACCTGCGCGTGCGCAAGCTGTTCACCCAGCTGCAGTTTTTGAAAAAGCTGGCCGCCTCGCTCATCGCCTTCGTGGCCGTGGGCCTGGTGTTGATGAGCTTCGAAACGGTGCGCCGCCTGGGCACGGGCCTGCTCACCTCGGCCGGCATTGCCAGCGTCATTGTGGGCTTCGCGGCCCAGCGCTCCATCAGCAACCTGCTGGCCGGCTTCCAGATTGCCTTCACCCAGCCCATCCGCATCGACGACGTGCTGGTGGTGGAGGGCGAATGGGGACGCGTGGAGGAAATCACCTTTACCTACGTCGTGCTCCGCATATGGGACGAGCGCCGCCTGGTGCTGCCGCTCAACTACTTCATCGAAAAGCCTTTCCAGAACTGGACGCGCACCAGCTCCCGCCTCACGGGCGTCGTGTTTCTGTATGCCGACTACACCGTGCCCGTCGGGCCGCTGCGCGCCGAGCTGCGCCGCGTGCTGGAGGCGCACCCGCTCTGGGACCAGCGCGTGTGCACACTGCAAGTCACCGACTCGAAGGAGCACACCGTGGAGCTGCGCGCCCTGGTGAGCGCCGCCAACGCCAGCAACCTCTGGGACCTGCGTTGCGCCGTGCGCGAGGAGCTGGTGGCCTATTTGCAGCGCGAGCACCCCGGCAGCCTCCCGCGCACCCGGGCCGTGCTGGAGCCGGCCTCATCCCCGGGCATCGGCCCGCTGGCCTGAAGCTGGGTCAGGACGCGTCGGGGCCGGGCTTCCAGCGCACCTGGCGGGCCCAGCACTCGGCGGCCTGGTAGATGAGGTGAAAAACCGGTTCCTTCAGGAAGAGGTAGCCGTCGATGCTTTCGGGAAATACCGCGGCGGCGCGGCTTTTCAGCATTTCGTATTCCTGCCGGGCCGGGGCATTGGCCCGCAGGTAGTCGCGAAACAGCAGCGCAAACCGGGCATTGAAGCGCCCGGCCTCCCGCACGTGGAGGTGGGTGCGCCGCCCGCCCAGCGGCTCGCGGAGGTAGAGCTTGCGCAGCTCCGGCGATTGCTCCGGCAGGCCGTGGTAAATGTCGTATTCGAAGGCGCCCTGCCGGAAACCGGCCTGCCAGAGCGGGTGTGTCAGCTCGGCTACGTCGTCCAGGTTCGCCACCGTCACTTGAATATCGATAACGTCTTTGGCGCTCAGCCCGGGCACGGCCGTGGAGCCAATGTGGTCGATGCGCGTAAGGGCCGGGCCCGCCGCCGCCCGGATGCGCCGGGCTATTTCGGCGTACTCAGCGGCCCAGGCGGCCTGGTAGGGCAGCAGCACCACGGGCCTCGATTTCTGAAATACCTGCGCGGGAAGCATATTCTTGGTTTGGCATTTAAACTTACATAAAAAACCGTTCCGACAGTTTTTAAAACATTGAAGCCTGGCTTGTACCTGCGCGTCAGGTCGAGCTTGCCAGGACTTCACGCGCTGGTAGAAACGACCTCCGCCTCGCCCCCGCTCTTCTCGCGCTACTGCGCCAAAAACCGCGACACGGCCTCGTTCATTTCAGCCTTCTGGCTTTCGGTGCCGCCGTCCCACATGTCGTTGTGAATGGTGTGCGGCAAGGGCACTATCATGGTGCCGTATTGCTGCTGCTCGGCGGGCGTGGGCAGCACGCCGGGGTCGGGCACCTGGTCGCTGGAACGCAGCAGCAGCACCCGCGGCTGGCGCGCCCGCGGCAGCGGCACCCGCCGGTTGTCGAGCGAGATGACCCGTTCGACGCGCGCCAGGTGCTCGGCGGCGTAGAGCATCGACACGTCGCCGCCGTTGGAATGGCCGGCCAGCAGCAGGCGGCTGAAATCGATGCCGGGGTAGCGCTGCCGCAGCTCCCGGCGCACAAATTCAATGTTTTGCACGCCCCGCTCCCACATGGGCCGCCGCACCACGCTGATGACGCCGGTAGTGGGCATGGGGGCATCGGTGGGCAGCTCCTGCTGAATGCTGGCCACTAAGTAGCCGTGCGCCACCAGGTTGCGGGCCAGAAAGGTGTAGCCGGTGCAGGTGCCGCCGTAGCCGTGGCTGAAAATGGCGGCCTTCAGGGCCGGGCGCGGGTCCCGGGCAGCGGGCTCGTACACCATCACGGGCACGGCGCGCTGGCGGGCGGCGTCAAACAGCTCGAGGCGGGTGCTGAGCAGGCTGTCGGTGCGGACGGGCGCGGCCATGCCGCTGGCAGCCGACTGCCGGGCCGTGGGGTTGCCGCTCATGCAGCCGGTGGCCAGCAGCCCCAGCGTGGCCCCCAGAACGGTTCTCAGCAAGGGGCGAGGGATTAATCGGTTACGGGCGGCCATCTCAGATATTGAGCTTCACCAGCTTGAGGTTCACCTGGTTTTGCTTGCTGAGGTAGTCCACCAGCATCACGTAGCCGGGCTTGGCGGGATACACGTAGGCGGCGGTGGCCAGGGCGTTGGCCTCCACGCGGTCGACGGCGAAAGGAGTCCCATCGCCAAACCCCACGGTGCCGAACACTTTTTTGGTGTCTTCGCCCTTTTCCTTATCGTAGTTGATGTAGACCGAATTGAAGGCCGTGCCGGCGCTGTTGCGCTGCGTAAACTGGTAGTCGAAGCCGTGAAACGTCTTCATGTACTGGCCCACGGTGCCCGTGCCGCTGTAGCCCACGCCCCCGTTCAGGCGCACCACCGAGTGGTCTTTGGGGCTGCTTTTCACCCCGCGCAAGCCGTCCTGCGGGTCGAGCACGAACAGGAGCATGTCGCCCACCTGCCCCGCCACCAGCGAATTGCCCACCAGAAACGAGGCCTTGCCGCCCAGGCCGGCCGCCACTTTGTACTGCTCGGCCACCACGTAGGTGTTGCCGTTGGCGCCCTTGTTCACGCCGTGGATGAAGTTGACGTAGCCGTCGGCGGCCGTGGCGCGGGGCGCGGGCGGCAAGGCCGGCTGCACATCCTTGTCCCAAGCAATGTATTTGGTGTTGCGCACCTTGCCGTCTTCGCCGAAATGCCGCACGAAGAACCCCAGGCTTTTATCGACCAACGCTTTATCATCCGGCCGGTAATATTCGCCCACAGCGATAAATTCGTGCTTGGCCGGGTCGTAAGAAAAGGTATTCAGCGACAATTGTTCGGTTTTGCCGTTGGAAATGGGCTGGTCGAGCACCTTGCGGCCGGTTTCGATATCGAAGGCAATCATGTAGCCGGTAATCTCGCGGGAGCGGTAGCCCGGGCGGCGCGTGAGGGTGCCCACCAGGTACTTATCGCTGGCATCGGTGAGGGTGAGGGCTTCATAGGTGTTGATTTTGGGGTCGGAAGCGGCGCGCCACTTCAGCTTAAGCTGGCTGTCGTACATCTCCAGGCCGTAGCGGTCGAGCTTGGCGCGGTCGAGGCCGTTGCGCACGAAGCCCTTGCCGGGCACGGGCAGCAGGCTCAGCAGCCCGTAGGCGTTGGTGGCTTCGATGGACTTGTGCGCGTCGCCCGAGATGAGCGAGGCTTCAATCAAATTGACGTCGGGGATGATGACCTCGCCGGTTTTTTGCAGGTTGGTGTCGTAGGCCTCCAGTTCCAGGTCGTTGGTTTTGAGGTTGCGGAAGTAGAACACGAACGTATTGCCGTTGAAGGCGTTGCGCAGGTACTCGTAGCGTTCGGCCGGCTTTTGAATGGTTACGCTGGATACTTTGCCCAGGTCCTGGTCGTAGAAATCGAGGCGGTAGTTGTCGTTTTTGCGGTCGGCGCGGTCGGTTTTGGCATAAAGCAGGTAGCCGCGCACCTCTTTGTCGGCATAAATCGGCGAGATGGCCGAGCGGCTCATCTGCGAAACCCCGTTCAGGGCCACGGTCTGGCCCCAACTCAGCAGCGGGCCAGCCACGGCCGCCGCCAAAAACATGTAAAAACGACGCATTCCGGAAAAGCAAAGATTTAGGCGAGGCAAGATAGTGCCTTCAGCCACTTGCTGCAACCCAGGCAACGGCTGGGCTATGGGGTGCCCGCTCTTCGTCCGTGCCACACGACTGGCCCACACTCGTGGTTGCTTGCGACCGGCTGGGGGGCTGCAAACGTTCCTACGTTATTAGGCACAAAAAAACGCCAGGCCGCGCGGCCTGGCGTTTTCGGTTTGACCGTTTTCAGCAACGGGCTATTTCAGCTGGATGCCCTGGGCGGCCATGGCTTCTTCCTGCTTGGCGTGGTTGGCCTTGTACTCGGCGTGCTGGGCCTCGGTGCGCTTGGGGCCGAGGCTGGCGAAATGCTCGCGCAGCTTGTCGGCGGGCAGGTCGGCGCCGTAGGACGGGGTGCCGGGCTGCTGGCGCCACGATTCGTGCAGGGTGCCGTCGTCCACGGCGTCGAAGCCCAGCTCTTCGACCAGGGCCATTACTTTTTGCTTGGCGGCAGCATCGTCGGAGGCCACGGGCAGGGCAATGCGGCCGGGCGTGCCGGCGGGCACACCTTTGTTCTGCAGGTGGTCGGCGTAGATGTTGTTGAACACCTTCACCACCGGGCGGCCCAGGTGCTGCTGCACCCACTCGCTTTCGGTAAGGTCGCCGGTTTCGAGCTCGGCGATTTTGCCGTCGCGCAGCATGGGGTAGTAGTTGCTGGTGTCGACGATGGGCACCTCGGCCGGCACGCCCGTGAACAGGTCTTTGGGCAGGTCGGGGATGTTTTTCAGCGGGATGGTGACCACGATGAGGTCGGCGCCTTTGGCGGCTTCTTCGGCGGTGACGGGGGTGGCGCCGGTTTTCTGGGCTACGTCGCCCAGGGTTTCGGGGCCGCGGGAGTTGGCTATTTTAACCGAGTGGCCGAGGCTGACGAGCCGTACGGCGAGGGCGCTGCCGATGTGGCCGGCCCCGATGATTCCAATGTTCATGTTGTGAAAGTTTAGGGGTGTGTGCGGCGGCGAATTGCTGCCGCAAGTAGCTAAACAGCGGCGGCGGCAAATTGCTTTTTTCGGCTAGAAATAGCACAAGCTGGCAACAGCACCCAGCAGTCAATCAGCGCCTTTCGGCGACGCGTTTTATCGCGTCGCGTTAACAGGGGCTGAAAAACTCCACCGCCTGCAGGCGGCCTCCCTTAAATAGTAGGATTAAAGCCTCATCCATTGGCACGCCGTTGTAAAAGAAGGGCAAACTCATTTCTTCGCCGGCCCGGCTTGTGGCGGGCTTATCGGCTTCCTTTGCAGCCTCCGGGAAGTAGCGCCGAACGTCCTCGAGCGTGGTGTTCTGGTTGAGCACGAGCTTCCCGACTTTGCCCCGGAACTTGCCCGACGTGACATTGAAGCTACACAAAATGGCGTGGGTGCCGCTCACTTCATACATCGTTTTGCCGTAGTACCAGAAGTCGCCGTTGGGACTGCCCTTTGGCACGGCAAGGCGACTGCCACACTCCACGGCGCCTTTGGCAATGCTGTCGGGGCGGCCCAGCTGGCGGATGAGTTGCTGGGTGGTCACTTCCTCATCGGGCAGGCCACTGACCGTGACCATGCTTGCCTCAATGTGCTCGGGGTTGACGGGCACTGCTGCCACGGACGCTGACGGCGCAGGCACTGCTGTGACAGGGACTTCGGTGGGAACGGCAGGGCTGCTCTGGCAGCCAGCCAGGAGCAGCATGGGCGCCAGGTGTCGGAAGTGTTTCATCACGAATGGGTAGAACTTGAGTATAACTATTGCTGCGACATAGAAAGGCCCGGCTTGTTACGCCTGCTCTTCTAAATCCTTGGTAGCAATCCATTCTAGAATTGCCGTGTCTCCCCCACCAATTTCCACCACGCGGCTGCCGTGCATCATTGCCCCCAAGCCGTGTTCGTCTTCCCAGGTGCAGGCAAACGTGTAGCCGGCGTAGCTTAGTCCGCCTTTGGCCGTTGGGAAGATGGTAATTGCCGTGAGGGTGATGAGTGATTTCAGGTTGGCGGGCTGCCGGAGGGCAGGCAGGAATTCATCCGCTTCGGCCTCGTCGTACCCATTTTCCTCGCGCCATACCAGGTAGTTATCGGAATAGCTCGCAAACAGGGCGTGCAGAATAGCATCACGTACTTCCTCCTGCCGGGCAATTAAGTATTCGAATGCTGCGGCCTGGCTGGGCATCGCCGGGCCGGGCTCGTCGTTCTCGGTGTTCACCTGGATTTCTACCGTGTCATTGGCGGCACCGGCGCCATTCTGCCACGCCCGCTGGCCGGCCCAGGCCGGCAGTTTCACCGCTCCAGCCCAATAATAGTCGTCCCATTCAAACGGCGGAAACGGAGGGGCCAGCGTATCGTCGGCAGTCATCATTCAGTGGGCTTTTGAAACGTCCTGCTTCGGCTATGCCCAGCAGGACGTTTCACCATAACATTTTTATTTACTGACAAATACAGCCTTTCGTCCCTCTATTTCAGCCCCGGAATTTTCGCGCCGCGCTCGCGGGCCACGTCCTGGGCCAGCTCGTAGCCGGCGTCGGCATGGCGGAAAATGCCCATGCCGGGGTCGGTGGTGAGGACGCGGCGCAGGCGCTCGGCTTTTTCGGGGGTGCCGGTGGCTACTATCACCATGCCGGAGTGGGTGCTGTTGCCGATGCCCACGCCCCCGCCGTTGTGCAGGCTCACCCAGTCGGCGCCGCTGGCGCAGTTAGCCAGCGCATTGAGCAGGGGCCAGTCGGCCACGGCATCGGAGCCGTCCTTCATGCCTTCGGTTTCGCGGTTGGGCGAGGCCACCGAGCCGCAGTCAAGGTGGTCGCGGCCGATGACGATGGGGGCCGAGACTTCGCCCCGCGCCACCAGGTCGTTGATGACGAGGCCGAACTTCTCGCGTTCGCCGTAGCCCAGCCAGCACACCCGGGCCGGCAGGCCAATGAAGGGCACTTTGGCCTGGGCCTTCTCAATCCAGCGGGCCAGCAGCTTGTTGTCGGGGAAGGTTTCGAGCAGGGCGCGGTCGATGCGCAGAATGTCCTGCGGGTCGCCGGAGAGGGCCGCCCAGCGGAAGGGCCCCTTGCCCTCGCAAAACAGCGGGCGGATGTAGCCGGGCACGAAGCCGGGGTACAGGAACTGGCCGGCTTCGTCGCGCACGTTCAGGCCACCTTTCTCGGCCTGGCCGCGCAGGTTGTTGCCGTAGTCCACGGCGATGGTGCCGCGGCGCTGCATCTCCAGAATGGCCTCGACGTGCTTCACGATGGAGGCCAGGGCCTGACGCTTGAACTCCTCGGGGTTAGCCGTTTTCAAGGCCAGCACCTCCCCTATTTCACCTTCGGGAATGTAGTCCATCAGGTCGTGGGCCGAGGTCTGGTCGGTTACGATTTCGGCCTGGAAACCCAGCTCCAGCAGGCGGGGCAGGATGGTGGCGGCGTTGCCGGTGAGGCCTACGGACCAGCCTTTACCGTCGGCTTTGGCGCGTTCGCAGAGCTCCAGGGCGTGGGTGAGGTCGCGGGCCTGCTCGTCGACGTAGCCTTCGCGCACTTTTTGCTTCACCCGCTCGTCAATCGGCTCAATGACGAGACAGACGCCGTCGTTCATGGTCACGGCCAGGGGCTGCGCGCCGCTCATGCCGCCCAGGCCGGCCGTGAGGGTGATGGTGCCGCGCAGGCTGCCGCCGAAATGCTTATCGGCCATCGCGGCAAACGTCTCGTAGGTGCCCTGCAAAATGCCCTGGGTAGCGATGTAAATCCAGGACCCGGCCGTCATCTGGCCGTACATCATCAGGCCCATTTTGTCGAGCTCGTCGAAGTATTCTTGGGTGCTCCAGGCGGGCACGATGTTGCTATTGGCGATAAGCACGCGGGGCGCGTGGGGCCAGGTTTTGAGCACGCCCACGGCCTTGCCGCTCTGCACCAGCATGGTTTCGTCGGCTTCCAATTCCTTGAGGGTTTTGACGATGGTCTGGTACTCCTTCCAGTTGCGGGCGGCGCGGCCGGCCCCGCCGTACACAATCAGCTCATCATACACCAGCGACACGGCGGGGTCGAGGTTGTTTTCCAGCATGCGCAGGGCCGCTTCGGCTTCCCAGGTTTTGCAGCGTAGCTCGGTGCCGTGCTTGGCCTTCACTGTTTCTGCGGGCTTGAACTCGTAGAACATCGGGCGCTTGCCGTCGTGCTTTGCTGCGGGCACGCCGGTGGCGGTGGAGAGGGAATTGGCTTCGAGGTTGAGCTCGGCGGTTGGGGAAGCGGTGGGCGTCATCGGGGGGTGGTTTGGGTGGTGTGGCGAAGATAGGAAAATGTAGCGTGGACTCTGCGAGTCCGCGTATGGTCGCTTCGGCTGCTCCTTCCGTACAACTTCGACCAAACGCGGACTCGCAGAGTCCACGCTACAGCCCTTGCCATGAGCCCCGACTACACCCCCATCGACTGCAACTACTACGACCTGCTGGAAGCCGCCGCCACCCAACGCCGCCGCGTCGACCTGCAGTATTTCAACGACCTGCGCCAGCTCTGCCTGGGCTCGGGCGTGATTGATACGCTCTTCGTCCGCGATAAAGTGGAGTACATGCGCCTGAAATCGGGCGAGGAAATCCGGCTCGACCACCTCATCCGGCTCGACGACAAGCCGGCTCCCGGCTACGCCGATTACCCCGATTTCAGCTGCGGCTGCTGAGGCAATCGGTTAGAGAGCACCGTTTGTACGTCATGCGGAACGCAGCCGAAGCATCTCCACCACGCGAGTAAATGATTTACTTCGGCGGTAGAGATGCTTCGGCTGCGTTCCGCATGACGTGCTTTTAGGCAGTGTCAGTCCTGCCCCTCCTGCCGCAGGGTCACGCCGCCGTTGGTGGTGACGGCGCGCACCGGTGCGCCGCCTTTGCCCAGCGTGAGGGCCATCTCGCGCCGCAAAAAGCCCGTTCGGGTGACCGGCATGTTGGCGCGAATGTTCCCCATGTTGGTGCTGGTGAAGAGCTGGGCCGAATAGTCTTTGGGCAGCTTCCAGGAAATGCCGCCGTTGGTGGTTTCCACGTCCAGGCCTTTGCCTTCCCACTTGGTGCCGGTGAGGGCGATGCTGAGGCCGCCGTTCACGGTCTGGCCCGTCACCTGGCCGCCCAGGTTCCGGAGCGACACGCCGCCGTTGGTAGCGTGGAATTTCACGTCGCCCAGCAGGTTATCCAGGCTGATGCCGCCGTTCATCGTGTTCAGGGCCAGGGCCGTCTGGCGCGGCACAAACACCTCGTAGCTCACGGCGTACTGCTCGTTCTTTTCCGACGATGTGGCCCGCAGCTCGTTGTTGCCGGTGGCAATGCTCACGCTTTTAACGCGGGCCTGGGCTTCGGCTTCGGTGCCGGCCCAGCTCGTCACTTTGGCCCGAATGCGCACGTTGGGCCCGTTCCAGCCGTGCACCGTGATGCCGCCGTTGGCGCCGCCTTCGATACGCAGGGGCTGGCCGGCGGGCGCGGCCATCGCCAAGTCGCGGGTTTCGCAGAACTGCTGGTTTTCGCCGCTGTTGCGCCTCCCGTTGCCGTCCTGGCAGGTGCTGGTGAACGGCGGTTCGGCAGCGGTTTGGGCGGCGGCCGCGAGGGCCAGGCAGCTGAGGGTGAGCGCAGAAAGAAGGGTTTTCATGAGGGGTTGGGAAATAAAGTTGGGGAGATAAGTGAACAGGGGCCCGGGTGCCGCCTGCGCCGGCCTGGCGGTGGTGGCAAAGGGAGTACCGGGGGCTTGCCGATTCGTTACACGGCCCCGTTTTTTTTCTGCGTCAGAGCGCGTCATCCTCAATCAGCTTGTTAGTCCTTAGAAAATTAATTAAACCGATTAGCAAAAAATATTTTCCTTAAAACAGATATTATTTATTGTTTTTCAATAAACACCTCCTTCATTTGCCCCAGTTAATCACCAAACCCACTCGCTCATGAACCGCTTCACCACTGGCATCATCACCGGCTTGCGCTACCTCTTTCTGGTGGCGAGCGTGGCCGGCGCCTTGGCCCTGACCTTTTATCTCTGCCGGGCTTTTTTCGTGCCCGAGCAGCCCGCCGATGTCATCACGCTCAACGTGCGCCAGCGCCCGGCCCCGGACTGGGAAGCCGAGCAGGCCCGTGTCCAACAGGCGCGGCAGCAGCTCGCCGGCCGCGACTCGGCCCTGCTGCTGCCGCGCAGCCGCTCCTATGTGCTGGTGCAACACGAGGCCAGCGCCGGTCGCCGGCTGCTGCTGCGCCTTGTCAACGCCGAGCCGCAGTCGGTGCCGCGGGTGGTGGCGGCCCTGCTGTTCTGCTGGCTCGTGTATCGGATTCTGCGCGACCTGCGGCCCAGCCAGCCCTTTGCGCCGGCCAACGTGCGGCGCTTGCGCTGGTTGGGCGTCCTGCTCATCGGCTGCGATGTGTATTACTGGCTGGCCGGCTGGTGGCTGAAGCACTACCTGACCGCCAGCGGGAACCCCGACCTCAGCCCGGTGATGGATTTCGGCTCCTCGCTGGTGGCCAACTGGCTGATTGGCTTACTACTGCTCCTCATCGCCACTGGCTACCAGCGCGGGGTGGAGCTGGCCGAAGATGCGGAGTTCACCGTCTGAATTTCCATTTTACCGCTCCATTCCCATGCCCATTATTGTTCGCCTCGATGTGATGCTGGCCCGCCGCAAGATGTCGCTCAGCGCCCTGGCCGCCGCCGTCGATATCACGCTGGCCAACCTGTCCATTCTCAAAAGCGACAAGGCCAAGGCCGTGCGCTTTTCCACCCTCGAAGCCATTTGCAAGGCCCTGGATTGCCAGCCCGGCGACCTGCTCGAATACGTGCCCGGCGACGGTCCCATTTCGCACGACGACGGGTAAAAAACGTCATGCCGAGCATATCCGAGGCATCTCGCGTGCCGCCACTAATCCCTTTTCGCTAGCTGAATTATTACTCTCAGCAGTATGCTTCGACTGCGCGGTAACAGAATGAAGCATTACGGCCCAACCAAGCAATTCACCAACCTCCTCCATTCCCATGAAAACCCCTTTTTTCTGCTCGCTCCTCGCCGCCTCCCTCCTGCTTCACCCTTGCGCTCAGGCCCAAAGCCTGCCCAAACAGCTCGACGCGCTGGCCGCTTCCTACGCCAACGCCGGCCAGCTCAACGGCACGGTGCTGGTGGCGGAGCACGGCAAAATTGTCTTCACCAAAGGCTACGGCCTGGCCAACCGCGAGTGGAACCAGCCCAACGCGGCCGATACCAAGTTCCGGCTGGGCTCGCTCACCAAGCAGTTCACGGCCCTGCTGGTGATGCAGCTGGTGGAGCGGGGTAAGCTGAAGCTCGACGGCCGCATCACCGACTACCTGCCGGATTATCCCAAGGCCAGCGGCGATAAAATCACCCTTCACCACCTGCTCACGCACACCTCGGGCATTCCGAGCTATACGGGCCAGCCCAACTTCGAAGCCGTCAGTATCCAGCCCACTACGCCCACCGCTTTCCTGCGCACGTTTGCCGAACTGCCGCTGGAATTTGAGCCGGGCTCGTCGTTCCACTACAGCAATTCGGGGTACTTCCTGCTGGGCGCCATCATTGAAAAGGTAACGGGCAAAACCTACGCCCAGGTGCTCACCGAGAACATTCTGCAGCCCCTGCGCATGCAGGACACCGGTTACGACCTGGCCGAAACCATTCTGCCCAAACGCGCGGCCGGCTACGATAAAACCCCTGCCGGCACCGTCTACAACACGTCGTATATCGACATGACGGTTCCCTACGCCGCCGGCTCGCTGTACTCCACCGTCAACGACCTGTATAAATGGGACCAGGGCCTCTACACCACGCAGCTGCTGACCGAAGCCAGCAAAGCCGTGCTTTTCAAGCCCTTCAAAAATAATTACGCCTACGCCTGGGTCGCTTCGAAAGCCGTGATGGCCAAAGACACCGTGGCCCTGCTCGGCCACAGCGGGCACGTCAACGGCTTCGGTACCTACCTGCTGCGGGCCCCACGGGACCGGCAATTGGTGGTGGTGCTCGACAACGAAGGCGGCCCCCACGTACAGGAAGTGAGCCTGGACCTGCTGCGCGTGCTCTACCACCGCCCCACCACCGGCCCCAAGCCCGCCCCCGCCCCTGCCAAAACCATTGCGGTGGATGCGCCTACCCTGGCCGCTTACGTGGGCAAGTACCAGCTCTCGCCCACGTTCTTCATCACGGTGAAAGCCGAAGGCAGCCAGCTCTCGGCCCAGGCCACCGGGCAGCAGCCGTTTGGGCTGGCGGCCACGGCCCCGGGCCGGTTTGCGGTACAGGGCGTGCCGGCCGAAGTTGAGTTCGTAAAAAATGCCAGCGGGGCGGTCGAGAAGCTGATTCTGCATCAGGGCGGCAATGCCTCGCCGGGCACAAAAGTCGAATAAGGCGCACCCCGGAGCGGGACAATTGCGTAAAGCCGGACTCCACCATCCTTCTTTCAAGCCCATGGATACTTTAGCCGCCGGCGTCACCCAGCTGCGCATTCAGCGCTTTGTCAACGTGTATTTTGTTGAAACCGGCACCCCCGGCGAGTGGGTGCTCATTGACACCGGCCTGCCCGGCAGCGCCAAAACCATCATTGCCGCCGCCGATAAGCTCTTTTATCCCGGCACACACCCCGAGGCCATTATTCTCACCCACGGCCACCTCGACCACCTGGGCTCGGCCCGGGAGCTGGCCGACCACTGGAACGTGCCCGTGGTGGTGCACCCCCTGGAGCTGCCCTACGTGACCGGCAAGGCCCTCTACCCGCCCCGCGACCCCACCGTGGGCGGCTCGCTGGCTTTCATGAGCCGCTTTTTCCCCACGCAACTGCCCAACCTCGAAGACCGGGTGCAGGCCCTCGATGCCGACGACCCAAGCACGCCGTATCTCATGAATTTCCGGTGGCTGCACGTGCCGGGCCACGCGCCGGGCCAACTGGCTTTCTTCCGCGAGGCCGATGGCGTGCTGATTGGGGCCGATGCCTTTGCCACCACCCACCACGACTCGGTGCCCGCCGTGCTGCTGGGCATTCCCAAAATCAGCCGGGCCGGCACGCCGTTTAACTACGACTGGCAGGCCGCCCGCCAATCGGTGCAAACCCTGGCCGCTTTGGAGCCCAAAGCCATTGGCTGCGGCCACGGCCCGGTCATCACGGGCCCCGAAGCTGCCGCCGGCCTGCGCGCGCTGGCCGATAACTATCCGGTGCCCAGCCACGGCCGCTACGTGAACGAGCCTGCCCGCACCGACGCCAGCGGCGTGGAGCACCTACCGCCCGCTCCCAAAGACAAGCTGCCGATGCAGGCAGCCATTGTGGGCGCCAGCCTGTTGGCGGCGGGCGCGGCGTGGCTGCTCACCGGCGGCCGGCGCAAAACAAGAAAAGAGTCCAAGGCTTACAAAAGGGCCTACAAGGCTTCGCAGAAAACCCGCAAATACCAGTCGCCGCCGCCCCCGCCTCTGTACCGGGGCGGCGTCGGGAGCTAAGGCGCCTGCGCGGGGTTTCGGGATGAGCCAACTGCTCCTTGGCGGCGTAGTGGCAACCAGCTCTGCGTGGACCGCTCAAAAAAATAACGGCCGCGTGGACGGTGACTATTGCCTGATTGGCGGAGTCACCGCCCACGCGGCTTTTTGAGGCTTAAAAAATAATAAGGGTGGCTACCAACCGTTCGTCGATATGTGATGGTGCGGCACCCGGGGCTGTCAGTAATTTTTCCACGCCTCGTAGACCTCGTCGTCCTCGTCTGATTTTCGACTGGTGGTGACGTTCGTTCTGGCCTTGATAATGCCCCGGGCCTGCAGAAAATAAGCCAGGTACATGACGGGCGCCAGGAACACCCAGGTGGCCACGTGCTGGCTGGGGTCAAGGAGCACCATACCGGCCAACAGCAGCCAAACGATGGCCAGTCCGGCCAGCACCTTTCCCAGCCTGGTGCGGGCCAGCGTGCGGGGCGGCTCGGCCACCAAGCCGCTGGCCATGCCACTGGCCGCGGGGCTGGAGCTGTGCACCGCGGCAACGGGGGCGCCAGCAAAGACCGGCCGGGCTTCTTCGAGGCGGGCCGCCAGCGCTTCGGTCCAGTCGTCCAGGGCCAGCAGGCCCGCGCCGGGGGTACGCAGGCGTTTGCCGAACTTGAGCCGTCCGCCGCCGTGGAGCTGCAGCTCCAGAATCTGGTAGGCCGACTCCAGCGGCCGAAGGTAGTTGGCAATGCGTGGCAGCGGCACTTCTTCGGCCGGCTGGCCGGGCGCCACGGGCTGCACGTGCAGGCTGCGCGGGCCCAGTTCCAACCGCACGGCCCGGTAGCCCCGCTGCCAGGCCACGTAGCCCACCGCCAGCAGGGCAGCGGCCAGCCCCAGCACGGGCAGGCGGGGCTGCGTGAGCAGGTTTACCAGGGCGGTGACGAAGCCGCCCACCGAGGCCAAAACCATCAGCCAGACGTAGCCCACGCGCACGGCGAAGGCTTCGCACGCGGGTCCGGCGGCCTCGGGGGTCGAACTGGGGGCGGCGTTATTGGCCGCGGGCTGTTCCATATGGCTGACAGGGTTCATGGGGAGGGAGAAATGAATTGGTGAAATGAAAAAGCAAGCGCCGCTGGTTGTGCGGGATTTCCAGCACCGGTTGCCTACCTGGCCAGCGGCGCCGGAGCCTGAGCGGAGTCGGGTACCGGGCGGCTGGCGGCGGCGCGGGCGGCATCCATTTTTTCATCTTTGGGCTTGGTGGCCCAGTGCAGGTTCATCATCAGAAAAAGCAGCAGCCCCAGGCCGACCACGCCGATGAGCAGCAGCATGCCCACCAGCCTGAGTACCTGAATAGCCCCGTGCAATGGCACCTTGGGAGGGGATGGCGAAGCACTCATCGGAGGGCTTGGTTAAGTTGACAATGGCCCATGGGCTCTTAGTCCCCCAGCTTCACCGTGCCGTCGTCGTTGAAGGTGCGCTTCACGTCTTCGGAACCCTTCACCACCAAGCCAAACACCTCCCGGCCGCCGTCGGCTTCCTGGTTCAGCACCATGCTCAGGGCCTGGGCGGGCTCGCTGTAGTTGAAGGTCCCGCCATAGGTCACCGGCTTGCCGTGCGAATCGGTGTAAGTGAACTGGATGTTCTTGCCGTTGAGGGTGTAGCGGCCCGTTTCATCGAAGTGGCTGCGGCCGTAGGGGCCCGGAATTGTCAGTTTCTTTTCGTAGCTGCCCGTTGGCCCCAGCGTGAGCGTGCCGCCCACGCCGCGCGTGTTGGTGGGCTTGGGGCTGTACTTCGGGGCGTAAACCAGGTACACCGTGTAGCTATACGCGGTGAAGAACTTGGTGGGCAACCCGTTGGCAGCAGCCACCGGCACCGCGGTGGCTGCCCGGGCGGGGCTAGCCGGCGCGGCCTTTTTCGGGGTTTTCAATTGGCCAAAAGCAGTGCCGGCCGACGCCAGAAATAACATTACGCAGCAAACTTTATGCATAAGTTATGAATGTAGAAATGTGATGAAAAAATGGTCCAAGCGTGCCCATTCAAGTCCGGGGCGCTGGATTTACTGCGGTGGGGCGACGTTATTCTGAATGGCCATGGCGGGCGCCGAGGTATCAATCATCTTGCACACCCAGTCGCCAAACGTCGTGCGGTAACACAGGCCGCTGGCGTGAGGATAGACGTAAATGTTGGCGTTCTTCCCGGCGTTAGGAAAGACGGTCGACAGCTTTGAAATCTGGTATTGGGTGTAGCTACCCCGCACCGGATAAACCAGGGAAGACACGTCGGCATCGGGCAACATATCCGTATTCGGCAGAAAGGGGCGCCCCTTGCCTACCTGGATGGTCACCTTATCCACCAGATACAGGTCGTCGCCGTAGAGACGCTCGGTACCGCAGATAAAATACTGCATGGCCTGGCTAGCCACAATAGGCCCCTTGGCGGGCGCTTTGGTGTTGGCGCACGTGCGCGGGGCGCGGCTGCCGTAGAGGGCCCGGTAATTCTGGGCCGAGGCGTCCGTTGCCCACACAAGAAATAAGGCGCAAATGAAGGCCGCCGGCACTTTTCGAATAAACATGAAACGCTGGTTTTAAATGTTTTACTGTTGAAATCAATTTGAGCAGGCTGCCGCAGCTCTACTGCCGCGAGTAGGCAAGGCCGTTGAACTGAAAAAGCGTCACTTTGCCCTTGCCGTCGCCCACGGGGTAGGCCACATCGCGCACGGTGTGGCCCTGCGCGTCGGTCAGCGTCAGCAGCCAGCCGTCGAGACGCCAGCGGCCGGCGTTGGCCGAGGAGCCGCCGGTTTCGGCCACGCTGCGCTCGGTAACGGATGTGACGGTGGCCACCCCGCCGCTGCGGTAAGTACCATCGGCATTGAAGGTGAGCGACTTCGACACCGTGGCCTGCCCCATAGCCGAGGCGTAAGTGGAAGTGCCGCCCTCGAACGAGCCTACCAACTGCGAAGCACTCCGAAACGGCCCAACGGCCGAAAAGATGGCGCCCCCGCTCCAACTGAAGCCGCCGCCCAGCATGTTCATATCGTCGACTTCCGGTTTGGGGTAGCCGGTCCAGGCAATGCTCAACGTTTTGCCCGCCACCGAATAGCGGCCCTTCGACTTGGCGGGCGTGGCGGCCAGCTCGGCGGCACTCAGGCCCAGCGGGTTTTCGTAGGCCACGCCTTCGGGGCTGAAGTAGTACGACATGGTGCGGAAATTGCCCAGCACCGATTTAGTCACGAAAAACAGGCCCACCGGCTTGTTGCCCACCATGTGGCCGGCCACCGGCATGGGGCCCACGGCCGGCGGCGCCACTGCGGCCGGCCGGGCCACTGCTGCTTGGCGGGCTGGGGCTGCCGGGCGTGCCGCCGGAGCCACGCCGCCGCTTTCGGCGACTTTCTTGCCGGCCAGGGCAGCCGTCATGCCGTCGGAGTCGTCCACCGAGGTATAGGCCAGGTAGGCTTGTTGGTAAGTGGCCGCCGCACCGGCGCGGTCGCCGGCCGCCTGCTGCTGCCGGGCTTTTTGCATGAGTACTCCCCCGGCGGGGCCACTATAGGCCAGCTGGGCCATTGCCTGCGGCGCGGCCAGCAACAAGGCCCCGAGCAGCAGAGGCAAATGGAATTTCGGGAAAATGACACGCATAAGAAAAGGCATGTTAAAGACTGTGAATAAGTAGTTTGCTGTTCCGGCTACAGGGCATCGCTGTGGTAAAACGACTTGGCTTCCCTGGTCAGCGGGCGGGCGCGGCCAGGGTGTCGGTGATGGGGCGGTCCCGCGCGCGCCCGGGTGCGAGGGGACGCAGGCGGATGGCCCCCCTTTGTTCCTTAAACCTTGCCTGGTTCATTTCGCCGGTATTGGTCCAGGCCCACCACCAGAACAGGCAGGCCGCCACAAACAGCAGGCAACCGCCGATAACCAGCCGGCCGATTATTTTAAAGATGATGGGCAGCCAGGGTGTGGTCGAAGCCATCGCAAAAGGCACTATCCGGCGAGCGCCCTCACAGCCGCTTGTAGGCCACGTTATCGAAGTAAAACCGCGTCACCTGGCCGGTCTTGTCGTTTTTCTCCACCGGAAAAGCCACGCCGCGGGTGGTGCGGCCCTGCGCATCGGTCAGGGTCAGGAGCCAGCCCGACAGGCTCCAGCGCCCGCCGCTGCTGCCGCTGGAGCCGGCGCTGTAGGTTTTGGCGCCGGCGTCGGTGCGGCCCCCGAAGCTGGAGGCGCTGCCGCCGCTGTAGGTGCCGTCGGGCCGGAACGTGAGGCTGCTCACCGCCGCGGCGCTACCGCTGCTGGTGCTGATGGAATTGCCGCCCTCGAACGAGCCCGCGAGCTGGCCGGGGCTTTTGAAGGGCCGGCCGGCCAGAAAAATGCCCATGTCCCAGCCAAAAGTGTCGGTCTGGGGCTCTACTTCGCTGCTTTCGGTCTGGCCATTGGCCCAGCGCACGGTGAGCTTGTTGCCCGCCACGGCGTAGCTGCCGCGCGAGCCGGCCGGCAACGCTGCCAGCGAAGCCGCCGAAAATCCGGTCGGGTTCACGTACACCTGCCCGTTCGGGGCAAAATAGTAGGTCGATTTCTCCAGCGAATGCGTGGCCATCCAGTACTTGGTCATGAAGAACAGCCCCACCGGCCGGCCGCCGTTCACGGCGCCGGGCACGGGTTGCGTGGGGTCGGCGGCGGCGGGCGCGGCGGGCCGGGGAGCCGCGGCGGCGGGGTGCGGGGTGGCGGTTGCTTTCGCGGCGGGGGCAGCCGGGGCACCGCCGTTTTCCACGGTTTTTTTACGGGCCAGCGCCGCAATCATGCCGTCGGAGTCGTCGACGCTGGTATAGGCTTCGTAGGCTTTCTGGTAGGCCGCCGCCGCGCCGGCCCGGTTGCCAGCAGCCTGCAGCCGCTGGCCCTCCTGCATGTGCACCGCACCGGCTGGGCCGTTGTAGGCCGGCTGCGCCATTGCCCCGGCAGATGATACGACGGCAAGCAGCAGGCTTCCGGCCAACAATACGCTAAACTTTTTCATGGCAGGCATTTTCAGGGATTGTGTCGGGTGTCGTGTGGGAGGCCAGGCAGCGGCCCGAGCCCGCCCGGTGGCAAAGCATTGCCACTCGCCTCTCCGAAGCTAAGCCCTCGCCGCCCTCCCTTCCGGCCAAGTAGAGCAAGGGCCGCAAAAAATCGACCGGCCGGGGCTGCCATCGACAAACGTAGGCGCCGAAAAACCCGGGAAATGGCTGAATAGTAAGGCCGGACTTACCCGTTAGCTTTTCGGCTTCGCTAAACTTCTGTTTATTTACCGGCTCTGCTCCTTCCCATGCCTTCCCGCACTGCTCCCTTTACTTGCCTCGTGCTCGACGACGACCTGCTGGTGCGCGACCTGGCCGGCAGCTTCGTGGAGCGCATTCCGTCGCTGGTGCTGGCCGGCGCCTACGACGATGCCCTGCTGGCTTTCGAGCGCCTGGCCCGCGAGCCGGTCGACATTCTCATCACCGACATCGAACTGCCCCAACTCAACGGCCTGGAGCTGGTGCGGGCCCTGCGCCAGCCGCCGCAGGTCATTTTCATGACCTCGCACCCCGAATACGCGCTGCCCACCTACGAGCTTGACGCCGTGGATTTTCTGGTGAAACCCCTGCGGTTCGACCGCTTTTTGCGGGCCATCGACAAGGCACTGCTCCTGCTGCGCGCCCGTGCGGCCGAGGCGGCACCGGTGCTTCCGTCCGCCGGCAGCCCTCCCGAACCGACCGACGAGCCCGACACCTTTTTTATCCGCACCGAATTCCAGTTTCTCAAGCTGCGCTTCGCCGAAGTGGCCTACGTGGAAGCCATGCGCGACTTCGTGAAAGTGCACCTGCTCGACGGCACGGTCCACATCACCCTCGTCAACCTCAAGCACATGGAGGAGCAGCTGCCCCCGGCGCTCTTCGTGCGCACGCACCGCTCCTTCCTGGTGAATACCAGCCACATCGACGCCGTCACCAATCAGGAAGTCCGAATCGGCAAGGTGGAGGTGCCGCTGGGCAGCACCTTCCGCGAAGCCGTGCTGGCCCAGGTGGTGCAGCAACGGCTGCTCAGCCGTCATCCCTCCAGGCGGGCGTAGGCGGCGGGCTGCTCCGCCACGGGCAGGCTCAGGGTGAAGGTGGTGCCCTGGCCCGGCCCGGCGCTGGCCACCCACAGCTGGCCTCCGGTGCGGGCCGCCATGTCGCGGCTCAGCAGCAGGCCCAGGCCGGTGCTGCGGGCCTGGCCGGCCTCGCCGACGCGGCGCTCCAGCGCATCGGGCCGCAGGGGCTGGTGGGGCGTAGGCGTGGGCAGGCCCCGCCCAGTATCGGCCACGGCCAGCTGCCAGCCCCCGTCTTCGCGAGTGGCCGACACGCCCACAGTACCACCGGCCGGCGTGAACTTGATGGCATTGGCCAGCAGGTTGCGCAGCACCAGCCGCACGGCGGCCGGGTCGGCCCAGGCGCGTTCGTCGCCCGTCAGGCAGTGCGTGAGGGTGACCTGGGCCGCTTCGGCCGCAGCCGTCAGCAGGCCGATGTTTTCCTCGACCAGGCCGGCTAGCGCCAGGTTCTCGGGCCGGGGCGGGGCGCTGGCCCGCATTTGCAGCGCCGCCCAGTTCAGCAGGTTTTCGAGCAGGGCCAGCGTGTGGTCGAGAGTGCGGGTGAGGCGCTGGGTGTACTGGCTGAGCTTGGCAGGCGGCAGCGGCGGCCCACCCAGCAGCTCTACAAAGGCATGCAGCGAGTGCAGCGGCCCCCGCAAGTCGTGCCCGATGATGGAAAACAGCCGGTCTTTCGTCGCGTTCAATTCCGTTAGTTCGGCCCTTTGCTGCTCAATCTGCTGGTTTTTGTGGCCCAGCAAGCGGTTGAGCCGCCACAGGGCCAGCCCGGCCGCCGCTACCACGGCCAGGCCGAGGCCCAGTCCCCAGAGCTGGCGCTGCTGGGCCTGCAGGCGCTGCTGCTGGGCCTCACCGGTGCGGGCCAGAACCTGGGCACGTGCCCGCTCCTGGCTAAGCTGAAAGTCGCCCTGCAAACGCCCCATTTCCTCGGCCTTCGACTGCGTGAAAAGGGTATCATGCGCGGCGTGGGCCTGCTCGGTGTAGGCCAGGGCCTGGCGGAACTCGCCCCGCTGCTTGAGCAGGCTGGCCAGCAGCTGCCCGGCCGTTTCCAGCACGCTCCAGTCGTGAATGGGCGTGGCCAGGGCTAGGGCTCGCCGGGCCTGCGCTTCGGCCTCGGCCGGATGGCCCAGCTTTTGGTGCAGCTGTCCCAGCGCCACCAGCGTGGCCGCCAGCGTGCCGGTATCGCCCGAATTTTCCAGCAATGCGCGGGCCCGCTCCAGCGTGGCCTGGGCGGCGGGCAGGCGCTTTTGCTCGGTTTGCAGCTGGGCGTAGTCGCTCAGCACCACGCCCAGCTGGGCCCGCTCGCCGGCTTGCTCCGACACGGCAATGGCTTCTTGGTATAGCGCATCGGCCTGCGGGAGTTCGCCCAGCTGCTGGTGCGTGGCCGCCAGGTTGGTCAGGCAATCGGCCAGCGTGCTTTTTTCGGGGCTGCGGCGCACCAGCGGCAGGGCCTGCTCGAAGTATTTCCGGGCCTCCCGAAACTCGTTGTGCCGAAAATAAACCGAGCCCAGGTTGCTCAGGCAGTTGGCTTGCAAGGCGCTGTCCTGCAGCTGCTGGCTTTGGCGCAGCGCCGGCAGCAGCATCGCCAGCGCCCGCGGGAAGTCGCCCCGGCTGCTGTATATGATGCCCAGGCCGTTGCGGGTGCGGGCTTCGTTGTGCAAAGCGCCGTGGGCGTGGTAGAGGCGCAGCGCTTCCTCGCAGGCGAGCAGGGCGCCGGGGTAGTCGTCCTGCTCGTTGGCCACCTGCCCCAAAGTGAGCAGCACGTCGGCCAGGCCCGGCTGGCCGGGCGTGCGCCGGGCCAGCGCCACGGCTTGGCTGAGGTAAGTCCGGGCATCGGCGAAGTTGCCGTGCACCAGCTCGGCTTTGCCCAGCACACGCAGACCTTCAATTTCGCCGGGGGCAAATTGCAGGCGGTGGGCCAGGGAGCGGGCTTGCTGCAAGAGCGGCTGCGCGGCCTCGTGCTGGCCGGCCCGTAGCAAATCCTGCCCTTGGTGCAGCAGCGCGCGCACCTGCGTCGTATCGGCCCGCGGGGGGGCGGCGGCGGCAGTCCCGGCCGTTAGCAGCCCGAGAAGAGCCGCCCCGAAGAAGCGCCGGGTGCAGGCGGCCAGCCGCGGCATGGTCGCGGGTATTCTTTGGACGGTGACGTTGCTTTCCACTTCGCGTCAGTTGATTAAAAGGTCAACCCATTTATTCAGGTAAATAAACATTGTCGGCGTTGTTTTTGCCAAATCAGTTGCGGGCCGTGCTGCCGCGCGCCAGCTTTACCTTCGCGGCGCAACGTCATAGTTATGGCGAAGCCATCATCCGTATTCCATTTCTGCCTTTTTTATGCGTCCTACTCTGCTTTTCGCTTTGTTAATCAGTCTTCTTTGGACCGGGATATCGGCGGCGCAAACCCCTCCGGGCCAGCCATCCTTCTACACCACTTACACCTACACGGGCTACACCGTGTACGACACCGCCAGCGTGGGCCCGCCCACCCAGGTGAGCGGCGTGGGCGGCACCCTCACGCTGCGCCCCAACGGCACCTACGAGAAGCGCATGAGCATCGTCGCCTCGGGCAAGCCCTATTATTTCAACCAAACCGGTACTTACAAGCTGGCGGGCGACAGCATCCGTTTCGCTTTCACCGACCTGAAAGGGGCCGACGTGCAGCGAGGCACTTTCCGGTTTGAGCCGGCCACGCAGCGCCTCAGCATCACTATTTTCGGCTATCCGGCCGGCAACCGTGGGGTTTACGACCTGGTGGCCGCCCCGCCCAAGCCGTCGGTGCCCGCGCCCAGGGCCCGGCCCAAAGCCGCCAGCCGCCATCGCTGAGCAAAGGACGGCCCGGTGTTTGGCCGCCCCGGCTGGTTCTGGCTAACTTGCGGCCCGTTTCGGCCATTTGTGCCCCGCGCAGGCCGAAACGGCATTGTTAATTGCTCATTGTTACTCGTTAATTGACCCCCTATGGGACGCGCGTTTGAATTTCGTAAAGGCCGCAAAATGAAGCGGTGGGACAAAATGTCGAAAGACTTCACCCGCATCGGCAAAGAAATTGTGATGGCCGTGAAGGAAAATGGCCCCAACCCCGACACCAACGCCCGCCTGCGCGCGGCCATGCAAAACGCCAAAGGCGTGAACATGCCCAAAGACCGGGTGGAAGCGGCCATCAAACGCGCCAGCAGCAAGGAAGAAAAAGACTACCAGGAAGTGGTGTACGAAGGCTACCTACCCCACGGCGTGGCTGTTGTCATCGAAACCGCGACCGATAACCCCACCCGCACCGTCAGCAACGTGCGCCTCATCTTCAACCGCAACGAGGGTACGCTGGGCACGGCCGGCTCCTCCGATTACACCTTCACCCGCAAGGGCGTCTTCAAGCTGGCCGCCGAGGGCCTCGACCGCGACGAGCTGGAGCTGGAGCTCATCGACTTCGGCGCCGAAGACGTGTACGAAACCACCGAAGAGGACGAGCACGGCGCCGAGCACAAGTACATCGTGGTCGAAACCGCCTTCACCGACTTCGGCCAGATGCAGAAAGCCCTCGAAGCCCAGGGCCGCCACGTGGTGAGCGTGAACCTGCAGCGCGTGCCCAACACCACCGTTTCGCTCAACGACGAGCAGTTGGAGGAAATCATGACCATCATCGAAAAGTTCGAAGACGACGAGGACGTGCAGGCCGTGTACCACACGCTGGGCTAAGGTCAAATTCGTTTGCTCAACCGAAGGAACGTCATGCTGAGCGCAGCCGAAGCATCTCTACCGCAGGAGTAAATCTGATTACTTGCGCGGTAGAGATGCTTCGGCTGCGCTCAGCATGACGTTTTGTTTTGACCCATTCCAGTACCGCCTCACCCCTGCTCTACCGGCCCACGCTCAACGGGTTGCGGGCCATTGCGGTGTGGCTGGTGGTGCTGGGGCACTGGACGCGGCTGCCGTTTCCGGTGGGCGAGATGGGCCGCATCACCTTTTTCGTGCTGAGCGGCTACCTGATTTCGGGCATCGTCTGGAAGCAGCAGGTGCACCCCGGGGCGCCGGCCGGCTGGGGCCGCCGCCTGCGCACGTTTTACGTGCGGCGGGTGCTGCGCATTTTGCCGCCCTACTATCTGGCCCTGGCCTTGGGCGCCGCGCTGCCGCTGGCCACGCTGCACGAGTACCCGGGCTGGTTTGTGCTGCCGTTTTCCAACCTGCTGTTCTATCGGCTGCAACACTGGGGCGAGGGCGTGGGCCACTATTGGACCATGGCTGTCGATGAACAGTTTTACCTAGTGTGGCCGCTGCTGCTGGGCCTGCTGGGGCGCCGGGTGGGCGCTTTCGTGGCGGTGGCGGTGGCGGGGCTCCTGTTTCGGTTGGTGTGGAGCGCCTGGTTCACGTCAGGCTTCGTGCTGGTGCTGCTGCCCGCCTGCCTCGATATGTTTGCCACCGGCGCCCTTCTGCGCATCACCGAGCACCACCCGCGGGTGCAGGCCCTGGCCCGCGGCCAATGGGTGCTGCTGGCCTGGGCCATTTGGGTCGGCATTTGGGGCCTCACGCACCTGATAGGCCCGGAAAACCAGGCAGTCTGGCTGCTGACGTATACCAGCCTGGGCAGCGTGGCCGGCTTCCTGACGCTGGCCTGGGTGCTGCGGGCGCCGGATGCGGAATCCACGCCGCGCACCGGCTTCCTGCTGCATCCGGCGCTGCAATGGGTGGGCCGCCGCAGCTACGGCTGCTACCTCTACCACCTGCTGCTGCCGGTGTTTTTTCAGCGGGCCGTCTTTCGCTTATTCCCGGCCACCCTGGCCAATGGGCCGGCGCTGCGTGACTTCTGGCTGGGCCCCTTGCCCACGGTGCTGGTGCTCACGCCCTTGCTGCTGGCCCTGGCGGCGGCTTCCTGGGCTTGGCTGGAAGCACCGCTGGAACGCTGGAAGAACCGGTTTGATTACGCAAAAGCCTGAAGCCTAGCGCAACCACCGCGTCGCCAATGATTACACGGGCTGGCGGTTAATCGGCTGACCGGGGTATTTCCGCCGCCGGCCAGGCCATGGCCGGGCGGGCCCGTAGCTGCTGCGCGTTGTGCCCCACCCGCACCGCCGAATAGGCCAGCCAGCCAGCGAGTAAAGCCCCGCCCAGCCAGCGCACGAGCTTTCCTTTACGCACCGCCTCAACGGAAACATCAGGCCAACGCGCCAGCACTAGTAGCAGCACCGGCCCCACCAGCGCCGCGCAGTACCGCTCTGCATTGTGCGGGCCCGTGGCCGCGCGGAGGGCCCCCGTAGCCAGCAGCAGCGCACCGATGTTCACCACCACCGCCCACCACAACAGCCGCAGTTCCTGCAAAGCCATTGCGGGCATCACCTGCTCGGCCGGGGCTTCGTGGGAAAGCAACGGAGTTATTTTGGCAGGGAAAAGGCAAAACAGAAACACCGGCAGCGCCGCCACCCAAAGCGTCGGAGCGGCATCGCGCCAGGCAGCCCCCAGCGGCACCAGCCACCGCACCAGTACGAACCCATAGTCGGCCACCGAGCCCCAGGCATCCCAGGGCCGCGTAGCCTGATATAGCTTGGGTCCCGCCAGCACCTCGGCGTAGTAGTTCCAGGCTAAGCCGCCCGCCACACAGCCCAGCGCATGCAGCAGCAATACCCGCCCTTTACCCCGCCATAGTGCCGTAAGCAGTAGTCCGGCCCACGCCCCTGCCAGCAAAAGAAAGCCCGCCGTTCGCTGCAGCGGCAGCAGAAACCCCGCCACGGTAGCCACCCACAGCCAGCCGGTTTGCCGGTGCCGCGTCCAGGCCAGCAGCGCATACAAATAAATGGCCCCTAAGGCTCCAAATACCGTTTCAGACCACACATATTTCGCCGGCACCAACAGCGCGGCACTCAGCGCCACCAGCCACGGCAGCCACATTTGCCGGCCAAGCGGCAGCAGCCGTTGCCCCAACCGGGCCCATATTCCGAGATAAACAGCCAGCGCCGTACCGTGTAGCACCCGCACGCCCACCGGACCATAAAACCCCGCCAGCAGCACCGGATACAACGGCCCCCAGTAGCGGTAGGGCCGCCCGTCGGGCGCCAGCAGTTGGCCGGTTTCGCGCCACGTATGCGCCGCCCACTGGTAGTAAGCAGAATCCGAAGTTCCTCCCATTCCGGTAGCCGTCATGTACAGAAACAGCTCCAAAAGTGCCACCATCGGCAACAACCAAAACCAGCGCCGAAATAGAAACCCCATACTTCACAAATTAACGGGCCATCGGAGCGCCTAAGGCACGAACAAAAGTAGGCAACTGGCCGCGCCATACCAGTTGCAGCTAACAGGTCGATTTTAATCGGCTACGCCCTGCTCAAAACAAGCGTGCCGCCCCTGATACAATCAAAGGCGGCACGCTCAAACAATAAGCCCAACGGCTAATAGTTAATCCACATTGTCGTGCAGGAAGCGGTTGTCGCCCAACAGTTCGTTGTCATCCGACAGGTTGAAGCGCGAGATATTCTGGGCCGAGCTGGGCTCCACGTTCTCCAGCTTCACCTGGCGGCGCAGGTAGGCGGGCGTGTCGTACTGGCTCACCGCCTCGGGCGGCAGGCCGTTGCTGAGCTCCTGCAAGCGCCGACGACGCTCCAGGGCCTGGGCATCCATCGCCGGGCGCGGACGTCCGGCAGCTGCCGCAGCCGCTTCCGGCGCCGGAGCGGGCGCGTTGGACGTCAGCACCGGCTCGCCGGGTGCCGTGGCTGGAATACCGGCCAGCGGCGGGGCGTTGTGGGCCGAAGGACCATTCAAATCAAACGTCACGCGAGCCGGCTCCGGCGTTCCAAAGCTGGGCACAAACGGCGCCGGGCCCGAAGCAGCCGGGGCACTCGGCGCCGCTACTTCCGGCCGGGGCACCTCGGCAACTGGTGCGGCAACCGGCTCAGCAGCGGCGGCACCACCCGAGGCGGGCGTAGTAATGGAATGGGCGTCGCGGGCAAATCCCGTGGCAATCACCGTCACCCGAATGCTTTGGCCTAGCGACTCATCAATGCCGTGGCCGAAAATCATTTCCGCGTCCTGTCCGGCTTTCTCCTGGATGTACTCCGTGATTTCCGTCAGCTCGTCCATTTCCAATTCGTGCTCGGCGCCCGACATGATGGAAAGCAGGATGCGCTGCGCGCCGTGGATGTCGGTGTTGTTGAGCAGGGGAGAATTCAGGGCTTCCTCGGCGGCGCGGCGGGCGCGGTTTTCGCCTTCGGTCACGCTGCTGCCCATTACGGCGGCACCGCTGTCCTTCATCACCGTTTTCACGTCTTCAAAGTCGACGTTCACATCGGCCGTCACCGTGATGATTTCGGCAATCGACTTGGCAGCCGTGGTCAGCACAGTATCGGCCTTAGCAAAGGCGGCGCCCATGGTCAGGTTGCCGTAAATCTGCGGCAGCTTGTCATTAAGAATCACCAACACCGTGTCGCAGTGCTCGCTAAGGGCCTTGATGCCCTCCTCGGCCTGCTGGCGCTTCTTCTTGCCCTCGAACATGAACGGAGCCGTCACGATGCCCACCGTGAGAATGCCCAGCTCCTGCGCCACCTGCGCAATCACCGGGGCCGCGCCCGTGCCCGTGCCACCGCCCATCCCGGCCGTGATGAAGAGCATCTTGGTGCCCTGGTTCAGCAAGTCGCGAATCTGCTCCTTGCTCTCAATGGCGGCTTGGCGGCCGCGCTCTGGCTTGGCACCCGCGCCGAGTCCTTCGGTCAGGTCAACGCCAATCTGGAGCTTATTGGGCACCGTAGAGCTTTGTAGCGCCTGATGGTCGGTATTGCAGATGATGAACTCCACGTCCTTGATGCCCTGCTTGTGCATGTGCTTCACGGCATTGGAGCCCCCGCCCCCGACGCCAATCACCTTAATGATGGACTTATTCTGGGCTGGAATGTCGAATTTGTAATTCATAATAAGTATGTCATGTTGAGCGAAGCGAAACAACGTATCGCGCCCGCGCCGCATTGGTTAGAAACTCTGACAAACGCCGCCGTCATAAGATGCTTCGTTCCTCAGCATGACAGTCGGATTTAGTAAGATTTATCGTCGTAATCGTCAATCAGCAGCCCTTTGGTGCGGCTGATGATGTCCTTGAAGAAGCGGCTGGCAGCGCCGGGCTCCTTCGGTTTCGCTGGCTGGGGAGCCGGCGCCGGAGCAGCCGGAACCGTGGCCCGGGGCTCAACCGGCGCCAGTGGCGCCGGGGTGGCGGCTGGCTGCGGAGCATAATAGGCCGGAGCAACCGAGACTTCCTCCTGCTCATAGGGCGTGCGCGAGAGGTTGCGCTCGTCGAGCGAGTGGTAGCCTGACAGCACGAGGCCCACGGTGGTGGCGTACATCGGCGATTTCACCGCCTCAATACGGCTTTTGCCGAGGTGCTGGTTGGGGTAGCCGATGCGCGTGTCGAGGCCGGTGATGTACTCGGTGAGCTGCTCCAGGTTCTGGAGCTGCGAGCCGCCGCCGGTGAGCACGATGCCCGCCGACAGCTTGTCGTGCAGGCCCATGCGGTAGATTTCGGCATACACCAGCTCCATGATTTCCGACATGCGGGCCTCGATGATGTACGCCAGGTTTTTCAGCGAAACCTCCTTTGGCGGGCGGTTGGGCAGGCCGGGGATGCTCACAATTTCGTAGTCGCTGGCTTCCTGGGCAATGGCTTTGCCGAACTTCACCTTCAACTGCTCGGCCTGGCCGGGGGCCACATTGCAGCCGGTTTTGATGTCCTGCGTGATGATGTTGCCGCCAAACGGCAATACCGCCGCGTGGCGGATGATGCCATCCTTGAACACCGCCAAATCGGTCGTGCCACCCCCGATGTCAATCAAGGCCACGCCGGCTTCTTTCTCCTCCTCGGAGAGGATGGACATGGAGCTGGCGAGGGGTTCGAGAATCAGGTCGGCGATTTCGAGGCCGGCCTTGGTCACGCACTTGTTGATGTTGTTGATGGCCGTGCTCTGGGCCGTGATGATGTGGAAGTTACCTTCCAAGCGCACGCCTTCGTAGCCCACGGGGTCGGCGATGCCTTCTTCGTAGTCCACTTTGTAGTCCTGCGGCATCACGTGGATGATTTGCGAGCCGGGCTGTGTCACCAGCCGGTACATGTCCTGCGTGAGGCGGTTCACGTCGTCCGGCCCGATGGTATCGTGCGAGTTGCGGGTGATGCTGCCGTTGTGCTGGAGACTCTTGATGTGCTGGCCGGCAATACCGACGTTTACCACTCCAATGCTAATTCCGGATTGTTCTTCGGCCTGCCGAATGGCCCGTTTTATGGCGTCTACAGTCTTGTCGATGTTGAGCACGATACCGCGCGAAACCCCCTCCGACACGGCTTTGCCCATGCCCAGGATTTCGAGCTTACCAAACTCGTTTTTGCGCCCCACCAGGGCACAGATTTTTGTGGTACCAATGTCGAGCCCGACGACGATTTTATCTTGTTGCATAGGAGCGGTGCTGGCGAGCAGTGAGGAAGCTGTGGGTTGGAAACAGGAAATTTACGACCTTACGGCCTATGTTTCAGCGAATTACTATTCGCAAATAATTTGATTCTGGTATTCTACGTTTACGCGGTGGTAGGTATCCCACCCCAAAACTGACGGAATTTGCCGGTAAAATACCATCAGCTTGGCAAATTTCTCGGAAATATTTTCGGGCAGCCCGAATTCTATGCGCTGGTCGCCCACCTGCTGGGTGAACGAAAGCTTGCCACTCGGTTCAATGAACACCTCCGAAACCTGCGCTTTCCAGAATTCATGCTCGTCTACGTAGCGCAAAAACTCCAGGTAGCGCCGCCCGGTGCTATCCTGGAAAAATCCATTTGGCAGGTTGGCCCCGCTGGTTCTGGCCACGGTCGCTACGCGGGCCGTAAACAGGGGCGAAAGCGGCAGCGTGTGCCCTTCGGCGTCGACGTAGGTATCGAGACGGGTGTCGGGGTGCGTGAGGCGGGCGATGGGCCGGTTCTGGCGCACGTCGGCGTGCAGGTCGCCAGCCAGGTCGCGGTATACCTGGGCCTCGCGCACGAAGGGATGGGCCTTGAGGCGAGCTTCCAGCTCGCGCAGGCGCGGGCCTTCGGGGCGGCTGCCCAGCACGGGCTCCTTGCCGCCTTTGGTAAGCAGCGCCGTGACGCCGCGCTCGCTGATAAAGTAGTTATCGAACTCGTTGGCGATGTTTACACGTACTTCGCTCACGGGCCGGGACGCTTGGCGCACGGCGGCAAATACGCCCAGCCCGCCCAGCACCAAGAGGCAAGCAGCGGCAACAAGCAGGTTTCTAATGGTGCGGTCCAAAATCAGGGTATGGGGGTGTGAGGATGGGCGGGTATGAAGTCTGAGCGTCAGGCTCATTTGCTACTTCCAGCGCTCAGTGAGGATGTTTTTTAATTGAGGTACCAGCGTATCGATATCACCGGCACCAACGGTGGCCAGAACGTCGAAATCATTATCTGATTGCGCGGCCCCGAGCACTTCTTCTTTGGTGCGAATGGCTTTGACGGGCGCGGTGATATTGGCCAACAGAATTTCGGAAGTAATGCCCGGCAGCGGCTTTTCGCGGGCTGGGTAAATATCTAACAAAAATACCTCATCTGCAATACTTAAGCTCCGGGAAAAGCCTTCGGCAAAGTCGCGGGTACGCGTGAAAAGGTGCGGTTGAAAAATCACGCGCAACCGTTTGCCCGGGTATAAGGCGCGCACGGAGCGCAAAAAGGCCTCTATTTCGCGCGGATGGTGGGCATAGTCGTCCAGATAGACGTTTTTCGGGCCCGTCACCACGAATTCAAACCGGCGCTTTACGCCGCGGTAGGCGGCCACGGCGGCGCGCAATTTTTCGGGCTCAATGCCCTGCAATTGGGCTACGCTGGCGGCGGCCAGCATGTTTTCCACGTTGTGGTAACCGGGCACGGCCAATTCCAGGTCGGCCACGGTCCCCACGGGGCCGTGTAAGTCGAAATAAAACTGGTGTCCCTCGGCCGAAATATTGGCCGCAAAAAGCTCCGGGCCCTGCTCCGCATTGAGGCCGTAGCGGATGACGCGCGTGCCGGCCGGCACCGCCGCGGCCACGCTGGGGTCGGCAGTGTGGTTGATGAGCAGGGTGCCGCCGGGCTTGATTTGGGCCACAAACTGCCGGAACGACTCAATCAGGGCCGACTGGTCGCCGTAGATGTCGAGGTGGTCGGCGTCGGTGCTGGTGACGATGGCCACGTCCGGAAACAAGGTCAGGAAGCTGCGGTCATACTCATCGGCTTCCACTACAATAGGCGCTTCGGGCGTGGCGGGCAGCAGCAGGTTGCTGCCCAGGTTCACGGCGATGCCGCCGAGGAAGGCGCCGGCATCCAGGCCGGCGTGGTGCAGCAGGTGGGCTACCATGCTGCTGGTGGTGGTTTTGCCGTGCGTGCCGGCCACGGCAACGGTGTAGCGGCCCTGGGTGAGTACGCCCAGCACTTGGCTGCGCTTGCGGATGTCGTAGCCCTGCTCCCGTAGCCAAGCCCATTCCACACTGTCGGCCGGGATGGCGGGTGTGAGGACGACGAGGGTTTGTTCGCGGTTTTCGCGCACGGCGGCCGGGATATTTTCCACCGCGTCGGCATAATGAATGGCAATGCCTTCGGCGGCTAAGGCCCGGGTTAGCGGCGTTTCGGTTTTGTCATAGCCGCTCACCTGGTGGCCGTTGGCTTGAAACCAGCGCGCCAGGGCCGACATGCCGATGCCGCCGATGCCAAGAAAGAAAACGTAGGGAAACTGCTTCAAATTTTTGTTTTTTGTGTTGTTGGAACGTCATGTCGAGCGCAGCCGAGACATCTCGCGTGCCGAAGTAATTAATGACATCGCAACGATTGAGTTACTACCCCACGCGAGATGTCTCGGCTGCGCTCGACATGACGTTCTAATTATCATTTTACGCTTCCGGCATTACTTCTTTATCAAGCTCAACAGCTCGTCCACAATCGTAACCGTCGCGTTGGGCCGGGCCAGCTCGCGCACGCGGGTGCTGAGCTGCTTTTGGCGCGCTGTGTCGGCCAGCAGGCGCAGAGCTTCGTCGTAGAGGCGCGTGGCGGCGTGCTCGTCGGTGATGAGCACGGCGGCGCCTTTGCTCATCAGGGCGAGGGCATTTTTGGTTTGGTGGTCTTCGGCCACGTTGGGCGAGGGCACCAGGATGCTGGCCTTGCCGGTGAGGCATAGCTCCGACACGGATAGGGCCCCGGCGCGGCTGATGACAACATCGGCGGCGGCGTAAGCCAAATCCATCCGCTGAATAAACTCCAGCGCGTGCAGGTTATGGGCTTGGTCGGCTTGCTGGCGGGCTTCGGGAAAGTAGAGCTTGCCGGTTTGCCAGAGCAGTTGAATGCCAGCCTCGCGCAGGCGGGCCAGCGCGGCGGCGGTGGCCAGATTCAGCTTACGGGCGCCAAGGCTCCCTCCTATCACCAGCAGTGTTTTCTTGGTGGGGTCAAGGTCGAAAAATTTCATCGCCTCGGCACGGTCGCCGCTGGCAATTTCGGTGCGGACGGGGTTGCCGGTGAGGATGAGCTTGTCCTTGGGGAAAAACTTTTCCATGCCGTCGTAGGCCACGCAAATCTTGTTCACGCGCTTGGCCAGCAGCTTGTTCACCAAGCCGGCATAGGAATTCTGCTCCTGAATGAGCGACGGGATAGCACGCGACGTGGCGGCCAGCAGCACTGGGGCCGAGGCATAGCCCCCCACTCCTACCACCGCATCGGGCCG
The DNA here is from genome assembly GCF_030580955.1 of Hymenobacter convexus. GTDB lineage: Bacteria > Bacteroidota > Bacteroidia > Cytophagales > Hymenobacteraceae > Hymenobacter. The sequence continues at coordinate 351,668 of NZ_JAUQON010000004.1, forward strand.
GAATTCTTCAATCAGCTTGCCGGCCTTGCGCACCGAACGGAACACGCGCACCGGAAACAGGAGGTTTTGGGGCGTGAGGCGGCGCTGCAGGCCCGTGATGTCGAGCCCCACAATTTTATAGCCGGCTTCGGGCACGCGGGTCATTTCCATGCGGCCGTTGGCGCCCACGAAGAGGATTTCGGCATCGGGCAGGCGCCGGCGCAGCTCGTTGGCAATGGCCACGGCCGGGAAAATATGCCCGCCCGTGCCGCCGCCGGAGATAATGAAACGAAGTGGGGTGTTGGTCATTTTTGGAAGAACGTCTTTTCGAAGAACGTCATGCTGAGCGTAGTCGAAGCATCTCTACCGGGGAAGTAATTAATTACCATTGCGGTAGTGATGCTTCGGCTACGCTCAGCATGACGTTCCAGGTATGCGACCAATCAAAACGCAGCTACGCATACGCCGCGCGCTGGCTGGGGATGCGGGCCGTGTCGGGGTCTTCGCCCGTCATGGGGCGCACTTCGGGCTCGCCGCGGCTCACGGCCAGGATGATACCGATGCTGATGCCGGTGAAAATAAGCGAGGTGCCGCCCATGCTCAGCAGTGGCAACGGCAGGCCGGTGATAGGGCCCAGGCCCACGGCCACGCCCATGTTTACCAGCGCCTGCATCACCAGGCTGAAACTGAGCCCCGCCGACAGCAGCCCGCCAAAGGCCCCGTAACTATTCATCACCGTTTTTAGCCCTCGATAGAGGAAGGCCATGTAGAGCAGCAGCACCACGGCGCCGCCAATCAGGCCGTATTCTTCGATGATAATGGCGTAGATGAAGTCGGAATACGGGTGCGGCAGAATGTTGCGCTCGGTGCTTTTGCCGGGGCCTTTGCCGGCAATGCCGCCGGTGGCAATGGCGATGTAGCTGTGCTCCAGCTGGAAAGGGGTTTTCTTGGTCGGGTCGGAAAAGTTTTCGAGGCGCGACTGCACCGTTTTCCAGCGCTGCCCGCTGGCCAGGGCCGTGCCGCCCACCGTGACGCCAATGAGCACCATCACCAGCATTTGCTTGAGCGGCACCCGGCCGATGAACATGAGCAGCAGGCAGGTAGCAAACAGCAGCGACGAGGTAGAGGCGTTGGTCAGCGCAATCAGGCCGCAGATGATGCCCACCCACAGCATTACCGGAAACAGCGTGCTCCAGAAGTCGTCCAGGTGCTGCTGACGACGGCTGAGCATGCTGGCCAGGTGCGAAATCAGGGCCAGCTTGGCCAAATCCGAAGGCTGGAAGGTTTGGTTGATGACCGGAATAGTCATCCAGCGCGAGGCGCCGTTGGTTTCGCCGCCCAGCAGGTAGGTAAAGAGCAGCAGCGGCACCGAAATCAGCAGGGCATACAGCGCCAGGCGCGAGTAGTAGCGGTAGTCGACGCGGTGCGCCAGCCACATCAGCCCCAGGCCCGCCACAATCAACGCGGTGTGCTTGAGCGCAATCATCTCCACGGCCGAGCCCGAGCGGCCGTGCATCTCGTTGCGGTAGGCCAGCGTGCCGGTGGCCGAATACACCACCGCGATGCTGATAAAGGAAAAAAGCAACACGATGGCCCACAAAATGGGGTCGCCTTTGAGGTTGCGCTGCAGCCAGATTTTTACGGGTTCCATAAGTGGCAGATTTACCGTGCGTATGCGGGTACACGGCCGTACTTCGGCGCGTGGTGAAGTCTAGCGTTAATCAGAAACGGCGTCGCTGAGCTTGGCCACGGCGGCGGCGAATTGCCGGCCCCGGTCTTCGTAGTTCTTGAACAGGTCGAAGCTGGCGCAGCAGGGCGAAAGCAGTACCACGTCGCCGGGGGTGGCCAGGGCCGCGGCGCGCGCCACGGCGTCGGCCATGCTTTGGGTTTCTTCGATGCGCGGGATGATGGGGTCGAAAACCGTGCGGAGCTTGGCATTGTCCACGCCGAGGCAAATGAGGGCCTTCACGCGGTGCTCAGCCAGATTCAGCAGGCTGCTGTAGTCGTTGCCCTTGTCGGTGCCGCCCGCAATCCAGACGATGGGCTGGTGAATGCCGTCGAGGGCGTACCAGGCGGCTTCCACGTTGGTGGCCTTGCTGTCGTTGATGTAGCGGGCGCCGTTGATTTCGCCCACCAACTGCAGGCGGTGGTCGGCATTTTGGAAAGTGGCCAAAGCCCCTTCAATCTGCCCGGCATCGAGGCCGGCCACGCGGGCGGCGAGCACGGCGGCCAGCGTGTTTTGGCGGTTGTGCTGGCCGATGAGGGGCGACTGGGCCGTGCTGATTTCCATGCCGCCTTCTTCGTCGAGGCCGGGGCTGAGGTTGGTGCAAAGCGTTTCCTCGCCGGTGTAGTAGCCGGCCAGCCAGGTATCGGGGCGGTGGTGCAGGCTGAAGGGCAGCAGGCTGGTTTCCAAGAAGGCCGATTGGAAATACTGGCCTGTCACCTCATCATCCGCATTATAGATGAAGGCGCCGCTGCTGTCCAGGTTGCGGGTGATGCGCAGCTTGGCATGGGCGTAGCTTTCCAGGGAGTAACCGTAGCGGTCGAGGTGGTCGGGGGTGATGTTGAGCAGCACGGCAATCCAGGGCTGAAAGTCGTGCGTGTCGTCGAGTTGGAAGCTGCTCAGCTCCACCACGTAGTAGTCGTGCGCGTCGGCAATCACCTGCTCGGCCAGCGAGAAGCCCACGTTGCCGGCCAGGCCCACGTTCAGCCCGGCGCTTTTCAGCAGGTGGTAAGTCAGCAGCGTGGTGGTCGTCTTGCCATTGGTGCCCGTGATGCAGATGCACTTGGCCCTGGTATAGCGGCCGGCAAACTCAATCTCGGAGATGATGGGAATCCTTTTCTCCCGCAACGCCTGAATGACCGGCGCTTTCTCGGGGATACCGGGGCTTTTCACCACTTCATCGGCCTGCAGAATGCGCTCCAGCGTGTGCTGGTTTTCTTCAAATTCAATGCCCGCCTGGGTGAGTTGCTGCTTGTAATCGGCCTGAATAGCGCCGCGGTCCGATACGAACACGGCATGGCCTTTGGCTTGCGCCAGCAGGGCCGCCCCTACGCCGCTTTCGGCCGCTCCGAGGATAACTATGTTCTTCCGGTCTGTCATGCTGAGCATCGCGAAGCACCTTATCACGTTAATTAGTATACTGAGTAGAGCGACCGTGATAAGGTCCTTCGCTCCGCTCAGGATGACAGTCGTTTTTTAGCGCAGTTTCAGGGTAACCAAGGTAATGACGGCCAGCATGATGCCCACAATCCAAAAACGCGACACGATTTTGGATTCGTGGTAACCCAGCTTCTGGTAGTGGTGGTGCAGGGGCGACATGCGCAGCAGGCGCTTGCCTTCGCCGTACTTCTTGCGGGTGTATTTGAAATAGCTGACCTGCACGATAACCGACAGGTTTTCAATCAGAAACACGCCGCAGAGCACCGGAATCAGCAATTCCTTGCGCACGATGAGGGCCAGCACGGCGATGATGCCGCCCAGTGCCAGCGAACCCGTGTCGCCCATAAAAACCTGCGCCGGGTAGCTATTGTACCACAGGAAACCGATGCAGGCGCCTACGAAAGCCGTGCAGAAAATAACCAACTCGCCCGAGTCTGGAATAAACATGACGTCCAGATAATCAGCCAGTAGCGCGTTGCCGCTCACGAAGGCGAAGATGGCCAGCGTGACGCCGATGATGGCCGAGGTGCCGGCCGCCAGCCCGTCGAGGCCGTCGGTAATGTTGGCGCCGTTGCTCACGGCCGTAATCAGGAAAATGACGATGGGGATGTAGAGCAGGCCGTAGAGGCCGTTGAACAAGGTGCCGGCCGAGGCGAACAAGTCGCCGTAGTTCAGCTCATTGTTCTTCATAAACGGCACCGTGGTTATCATCAAGTGCACATCTTTGAACACTTTACTGGCTTCGATGGCCGAGAAGGTACCGTTGGGCAGCAGGTATTCGCGCACGGTGATTTCGTTGCTGTAGAACAGCACCCAGCCCACCGTGATGCCCAGCCCCACCTGCCCCAGCACTTTGAAGCGGCCGCTCAGCCCTTCCTTGTTCTTGCGAAACACCTTGATGTAGTCATCCAGAAAACCAATCAAGCCCAGCCACACTGTGCTCAAAATCATGAGGATGATGTAGATGTTGCGCAGGCGGGCCAGTAAAATCACCGGCACCAGAATGGCCAGGATGATGATGAGGCCGCCCATGGTGGGGGTGCCCTTCTTCTCGTTCTGGCCCTGCAGGCCCAGGTCGCGGATGCTTTCGCCCACTTGTTTCCGTTGCAGCACCCGAATGAGGCGGTGGCCAAAGGTTTGGGCGATGAGCAGGGAAATGACCACCGCCAGCCCGGCCCGGAAGGTGGTGTACTGAAACACCCCGGTGCCGGGCAGGTGGAAATGGTCGTGCAGGTAACGAAAGAGGTAATAAAGCATTCGGGGGAGTCTAGCAGGCGTTTTGTGGGCTGCACCCCGTTGTCATCCTGAGCGCAGCGAAGGGCGTTATCACGACCAAGCGACTTGTTCTAACGTGATAAGGTCCTTCGCTGCGCTCAGGATGACAACGGGGCTGTAGGGTACATGACGGACTACTTATTCAATTGAGAAAAAACTTCGGTCAGCACTTCCTTATCATCGAAATGCGACTTCACGCCGCGAATGTCCTGATAATTTTCGTGGCCTTTACCGGCCACTAGCACAATGTCGTGGGGGCCGGCCAACTCCACGGCTGTTTTGATGGCTTCGCGGCGGTCGGGCACGGTCTGTACTTTGGCCGAATCGGGGGCCGTCACACCGGCCTGCATCTGGGCCAGGATTTCCAGCGGGTCCTCGAAACGCGGGTTGTCGGCGGTGAGAATGACTTTGTTGGACAGGCGGGCGGCCAGATTGGCCATAATGGGCCGTTTGGCCGCGTCGCGGTTGCCGCCGCAGCCCACCACGGTGATGATTTGCTGGGTGGGCTGGCGGATTTCGTGCAGGGTTTGCAGCACGTTCTCCAGCGCGTCGGGCGTGTGGGCGTAGTCGATGATGCCCGTGATGGCCTGCTGGCCCGAGAGCACCGGCTCGAAACGGCCGGGCGCCGTGGTCAGGCCCGAGAGGATGGTGAGCACCTCGGTGGGGTCTTCGCCCAGCAGCACGGCCGCGCCGTACACGGCCAGCAGGTTGTAGGCGTTAAACACGCCGATGAGGCGGAACAGGATTTCGCGGCCGTCGATTTCGAGGTGCAGGCCGTGGACTTCGTTGGCCACCAGCTTGGCCCGGAATGTGGCCGCCCCGCGCAGGGAATAGGTTTCGCGGCGGGCGGCAGTGTTTTGCAGCATCACCGGGCCGCGCTTGTCGTCGGCGTTGGTGAGGGCGAAAGCCGTTTTGGGCAGTCCATCAAAGAAAGCCTTTTTGGCTTTCAGGTAATTATCGAACGTGCCGTGGTAGTCGAGGTGGTCGTGGGTAAGGTTGGTGAACACGCCACCCACGAAGCGCAGGCCCGTGATGCGGTGCTGGGCCACGGCGTGGCTGCTCACCTCCATGCAGGCGTGGGTGCAGCCGGCAGCCACCATGCGGGCCAGCAGCGCATTCAGCCGGATGGCGTCGGGCGTGGTGTGGGTACTGGGAATGACTTCCTCATCAATCTGATTCTGCACCGTACTCAGCAGGCCGGCGTGGTAGCCTAGCTCGCGCAAGAGCTTGTGCAGCAGGGTAGCGCAAGTGGTTTTGCCGTTGGTGCCCGTCACGCCCACCAGCTTCAGCTGCCGCGAGGGGTGCCCGTGAAACGCCGCCGCCATGTGGCCCAACGCCTCGGCGCTGTCGCGCACCAGTACGTAGGCCGTGGCGGGGTTCAGCACAGCCGGCAGTTCCTCGCAAACTACGGCGGCCAGTCCTTTTTCCACGGCGCCTTCGATGAACTTGTGGCCATCGGTAGCGGTGCCGCGCAGGGCAAAGAAGGCCACGCCCGGTGCGGCTTCGCGCGAGTCGAGAGTGAGACCGGTAATGGACACATCGGTGGGGCCATGCTGGGCTAGCACGGTCACGTCGGTAAGCAGGGAAAAGAGCGGCAGGGAAAGCATGCTTTGAGTTGCGAGTTAAGCGTTAGGAGCGAAGAGTTGGCAGGCTGCTTTTAACTCTTCGCTCCTAGCACTCGTCTGGTTCAGGCGCGGCGGACGGCGGGTTTGGCCGGTTTGACCTTCTTGGAGTTCTGGTCTTGGGCTGGCTGGCGGGCTTCTTTAGACTTGGCAGGCGCTTTCGCAGTCGTAGCGGGCTTTGCGACAGAAGCGGCCGGCTTGCGGGCTTTAGCATTCGGCTTCACGCCGGCCGAGCGTTCGGCGGCCTCCGTTTGCACATGGGCTTTCTCGCCGGCGGCGAAGGATTTGCGGGGCTTAGCGACCTCCATCTCGACCGGAACCAGCAGCTTGTTTTCGGCCAGGTCGGTATGCTCGGGCTCGGGCAAGGCCTGCGGGGCAGCCAGGCGCGGGCCCGATTCGGCCAGGCTCAACGTGATGATATCGCCTCGCTTGATGGGCGCCCCCACTTCCAGGGACTGCTCGCGCACGCGGCCCGTGCCCACGGCCCGCACGTGCAGGCCCCGGTTTTCGAGCAGAAACAAGGCGTCGCGCAAGCTCAGGCCGCGCACCTGGGGCACGCGTCCGGCGCGTACCGGGTTCACCACCAGGGCCACGGTACGGGCGTGAAAGGCCGTGTCGGAAGCGGCGCGCACCCACTCTTCGCCGCCGGTGGCCTGGGTGTTGCCCGAGAGGCCCAGCTTCTGGCAGACCAGGGCCAACTCGTCCTGCATGCCGGCGCGCACCAGCGGCACGTGGCTCTTGTTCAGGCGGGCCTTGGCCAGCAAGGGGCGCTGGCTGAGTAGGTCGCGCGCCATGCATTTGTCGGCCACCTCGCGGAACACCGGCGCGGCCACATCGGCGCCGTAGATGCGGCCGTTGCGGGGTGAGTCAACCACCACAATGCAGCTGTACTTAGGCTTGTCGGCCGGGAAGTAGCCGCAGAAGCTGGTCGAATACGTTTTGGTATACTGGCCGTTTTTGAATTTCCAGGCCGTGCCGGTTTTGCCGGCAATGCTGTAGTCCTTGGGCCGGATGCTGCGGGCGGTGCCGGCCAGCACCACGCCTTCCATCATCGATTTCACCTTGGCCAGCGTGGCATCGGAGCAGATTTTGGGGTTCAGCACCCGGGGCTCGTTGCGTTGCAGCACTTGGTCGGCCTGCTTGATTTCGCGCACAATCATGGGTTGCACCTTCACGCCACCGTTGGCCACGGCGTTGTAAAATGCCAGCGTTTGGAGCGGGGCCAGCTTCAGCTCGTAGCCGATGCTCATGGTGGTGAGCGAGGTGCGGCTCCAGCTACGGTCCTTGGGGTCTTTAACGTAGGGCAAGGCCTCGCCGGCCATCTGGAAGCCGAGGGGCTTGTCGAGGCCAAACTTCTTCAGGTAGTCGGTGTATTCGGTTGGGTTACCCGAGAAATACTTGTCCACCAGCTTGGCCACGCCGATGTTGCTGGACTTCTCAAACACCTGCTGCACGGTGATGCGGCCGTAGCCGTGCGAGTCCGATTTCACGGCCCCGCCCACGTACATGCGGCCGTTGCCCGTGTCTACCATGTCGTCGAGCGTCACGTTGGGCCGCGCCTCAAACAGGGCCATCATCGAAGCCAGCTTGAACGTGGAGCCCGGCTCGGTGCGGCCCTGGTCGGCAAAGGCGTAGTTGTAATCCTCCTTATACGTATCGTCCGAGGCTTTGCCCAGGTTGGCCACGGCCTTGATTTCGCCGGTGGCCACTTCCATCAGAATCACGCAGCCGTACTGGGCATTGTTATCGACCAGCGACTTGTAAAGCGCGTTTTCGGCCACGTCCTGCAGGTTGATGTCAAGGGTGGTTTTCACGTCGTAGCCGGGCAGAGGTTTCACTTCGGTGCCATCGAACACCGGCTTCACGCCGCCCGGTACGCGCTCAAACAGGGCCTCGCCAGCCTTGCCCGCCAGGCTTTGCTCGAAAGTGTATTCCAGGCCGGCGCCGTGCTTGTCCTCGTTCACGAAACCGATGGTACGCTGCGCCAGCCCGCCAAACGGCCGGAAGCGCTTGTCGACCTTCTCAAAAATGGCACCGCCGCGGTTGCGCTTGGCCCGGAAAATAGGCCAGTTGGCCAGCTGCTTTTTCTCCTGAAAATTGATTTGGCGGGAGTTGAGGCGGATGTAGCGCAAAGCCGGCTCCTTGGCGCTGTGGGCATTCACGAGCCGGCGGCGGTATTCCTGCACGCTGCGGTCGCCGAAGAAGTGAGAAAGGTGCCAGGCCAGCGAATCCACATTGGCCTTAAACACCTCGTCATCGACCACGCCGGGGTCCCAGGCCACCCGGTAAAAGGGCAGCGAAGTCGCCATAATACTCTCGTTATCAGAGTAAATATTGCCGCGCGTGGCGGGCACCGGCTGGTAGCTGATGCGCCGCTCCTGCTCCAGGGCGCGCCACCGGGCGCCTTCCTGAAACTGAATCTTGGTGGCTTTCCAGAATATGGCACACGAAAAAACGGCGACCCCCAAAAAGGCCAGCCGCACTCGTGTGACAATGGATTTTTTAACGCTGCCTTTCATCGGGAATGGCTTCTAACGGCTTGCTTAACGGGCGGCTTCGCTTTGCGGGAAGCTGCTTTTAGAGTTGCCTTGGCTTTGGCGTTGCTCCTGGCAGTGCTTTTCTTCACGCCGGAAGCCGGTTTGGCGGGCAGGCTTTTGGCTTTGGGCTTTTGCGGTGCGGCGCGAGGCGGCGCTACCGGCCGCGCAACGGGCGCCGCGGCTCCGGCCGAATCGCCGTCCAGCGCCTGGGGCGGGGCAATGATTTCAGGTCCGCTGTCGACGCCGGTTTCCGAGGCTTCGCGCCGACGGCGGCCCGTCTGCACGTCGGCTTGTTCGGCGGCGGCCGAGTCGCGGGCGGCGCGGGCGGCCAGCGTATCGGCCGTGAGCACGGGCATGAGTTCCAGCTCAGCGGCGTCGAGGTGGCCCTTGGGCACCGTGATGCGGAAAGGCGGCGAGGAGCTTTCCACCAAGCCAAAAGCCGCCACTCTGCGCGCCACTTCGCTCTGCTTGCTGGCCTCCATATAGTCCGATTTCAGGGTGGTGTAGTCGGCGCGCAAGTCTTCGGTTTCCTGCTTGAGGCGCTGAATGTTGCGGTTCATGCGGTTGCCGTAGTGCGTGTTGCCGATGTAAAGCAGCGTCAGGGCCATAATGAACAGCAAGTGCGGCAGAAACCGTACCGGCAGGCCCTCCCGGAACAGCCCGTCCACACTGGTCATCCGGTCAAGCAGCGAAAACAGGCTCCACGAACTGCGGGGCCTCACTGGCTCGGGTGCGGGCTTGCGGGGGCGTTTCTCACGCACCGGAGCGGGTTCGGGGGCCGGCACCGGTTCCGGCGCGGGCGCTTCAACCACGGCCGCCTCGGGCAGCACTTCGGGCACCGGCGGGGCTACCTCGCGGGGCACATTGGCCCGGCGCGGGCTGTCGGTGGGTCTGAGCGTATTGGCGGCCATGGCTACCTCTTAATTTTTGATTGCAACCCGCAATTTAGCACTTCTAGCGCGGCTGTTCAGCGCGATTTCGGCGGCGTCGGCCTCCTCGGGCTTGCGGTTGAGGGCCTCAAAGGGCTTGCTTTCATTGCCAAAGAAGTCTTTTTCGACGGTCCCAAAAAACTTGCCCTTGCCAATGAAATTCTTCACCAGCCGGTCTTCCAAGGAGTGGTAGCTCATCACCACCAGCCGGCCGCCCGGGCGCAGCACCTCGGCCGTTTGCAGCAGCATTTCCTGCAGGGCCTGCATTTCCTGGTTCACCTCGATGCGCAGGGCCTGAAAAACCTGGGCCAGATACTTGTTCTCCTTGCCGCGCGGCGTACAGGGCTGGATGGCCTGCTTTAGCTCGCCAATGGTTTCGAGGCGCCGGCCGCGCCGGCCCACCACCACGGCCTGCGCCAGAGTGCGGGCGTTGGTCACTTCGCCGTACATGCCGAAGATGCGGTGCAGGTCGGCCTCCTTATAATCGTTCAAGACATCGGCAGCGGTGAGGGGGCCGTCGGGGTCCATGCGCATGTCGAGCGGTCCATCGAAGCGGGTCGAAAAGCCACGCTCGGGCGTATCGAACTGGTGCGAACTCACGCCCAGGTCGGCCAGCAGGCCATCAACGGGCAATGCGTCAAGCGCCTGCAATTCAGCAGTTAATTCACGGAAATTAGCCTTAACAAATGTAAACTGAGGACAAATTAACTTTTCTGCTTCCACTTCTGCGTCGGCGTCCTGGTCGAAGCTGTAGAGGTGGCCGGTGGTAAGCTTTTCCAGGATGCGGGCCGAGTGCCCTCCCCCACCGAAAGTCACGTCGACGTAACGGCCGTCGGGCCGCAGGTCGAGCCCGGCCAGGCACTGGGCCAGCATCACCGGGCGGTGGTAGGCGGTATCGTTGGCGTAGTCGCTCATGCTGCAGGGCCGCTCGGGGCGGGTGTATCAACCGACAAAAACTTCTGGGCCAACTTACTAAAGCTTTGCTGGTCTTTAATCAGGTACTCATCGTAGCGGGCCGGGTCCCAGATTTCGCACCGGTTGCCCAGGCCCACAATAATGGCTTCCTTCTCAACCCCGGCATAACGCAACATGCTGCGGGGCAGCATGAACCGGTTGATAGAGTCCAGCTCTACTTCGGTCATGCCCCGAAAAAAGTTGCGCTGAAACTGCCGGTACTCTTCGTTGAATTCGTCGAGCGCCATCACCTTTTCGTGGATGACCTGCCAGGCGGCCCGGGGGTAGAGCACCAGGCAGGGCTCAAAGCCCCGCACGAGAATAAGTTGATTGCCCGACTGCTCGGGCAGGTTGCCTTTCACTTTGGCCGGCAACACAAGCCTCCCCTTGGGGTCGAGCTTGCATTCGTATTCGCCGGACAACAGGTTCATGGGCACTGGCCGCCGGGGAAGCAAGAGGGCGACATTGGCAAATGTACGGGACTGCTTTCGAAATTCAACCACGATTTACCATTTCCTACCACAATACTAAAACGGCCTTATCACCTATTTTAAGGCCATTTCTAGCACGTTACGTCAAATTCTGGTGAGGTTCGAGGATTAAAGCAACGGTGACCTTGCCATTGTGTCAGGCCAGAAATAGAAAGCCGGCCAACCAGATTGAACCGGTAGGATTGTTCCGGATTCTGCACTGCCGACGCCCGATTTCCGCACGGTTTGCCCACTGTCGGCAACTTATCTTTGCAGTCGTCATGCCCCGCCATTCTTTTATCCGTCGTCTCGTCAGCTTGCTGCTGGCCGTGCTGGTGCTCACAACCTCGGTGGGCTTCACGGTGCAGCGCCTGACTTGCCGCATGAGCGGCCGCAGCACGGTAGCGCTATCGGTAGCCGGGCGGGCCGATTTGCGCGGGTGTACCGCCGACATGATGCCTGCGAAGCCCGTGGCCAAGAAGGATAATTGCTGCGACTTCAGCAAGCAGCTGCACAAGCTCTCGACGCCGTCGCACGAGTTGGCGGTGAAAGTGCTGGTGCCGGCCCCCGCGCTGGCCTTGGCGCCGCTCGGGCTGGCCTGGCCGCAACCGGCTTTGGTGCCCCTAGCTCCGGCTAACATGCCCCGCTGGTTTGCGGCCGATTCGTCGCCCCCGCCAAGGGGAGGGCGCGGCTTGTTGGCGTTTGTCTGTACGCTGCTCGTCTAGAGGTTTTCTGAAAATGCCTTTGGCTGCGTGGTTGCGCAGCGGGCAGTATTGCGGCTTAGCGCGGCAATTATATCAGAACGCCTTAACTTACAGACATTATGAAACCTTTTCGCGGGATGCTCCCGCCGTTTGCGCTTGTTGCACTGGTAACAGTTTGTTTGCCGGCACCCGAAGCCCGCGCCCAGGCCATTGCCCCGGTGCGGGGCGAAGTCACGGAGGCCGGCAAGGGCACTCCCCTTCCCGGCGCCGTGCTGCGCTGGCTCTTCGATGCCGACGCCGCCAACGCGCCCGTCATCACGACTACCTCAGATGAGGCCGGGCGCTTCACGTTGCCCCGGCCGGCGCGGGCGGCCTCGCGGCTGGTGGTGCAGGCCTTGGGCTATCGGGCCGATACGCTGGCCGTGCCCACCACCGGCGCGCCCTACCTGCGGGCGGCCTTGCGCCCCGGCCAGGAGCTGGGCGAGGTGACGGTGACCGACCGCGCGCCGGCTTATTCCTCCCTCACGCCGGCCAACGTGCAGATGATTTCGAGCCGCGACCTCACGAAATCGGCCTGCTGCAACCTGGCCGAAAGCTTCGAAACCAATGCCTCGGTGGAAGTGACAACCTCAGACGCCGTGTCGGGGGCCAAGCAGATTCAGCTGCTGGGGCTCGATGGCAGCTACTCGCTGCTGACTGTGGACAACCAGCCGGCCCTGCGCGGGCTGGCCGCGCCCTACCGCCTGGGCTACCTGGCCGGCCCGTGGATTGAGAACATTGAAATCATCAAGGGCACGGGCTCGGTGGTGAATGGCTACGAGGCCATCTCGGGGCAGGTGAACGTGAAGCTGAAGGAGCCGGAGAAAACCGACCAGCTGCTGTTCAACATTTACGGCAATGACCTCGGCAAATTCGACGTCAACCTGAATACCTCGGCCCGCCTGAATGCCAAGTGGAGCACGGTCCTGCTGCTGCACACCGACCACCTCGGCAACCGCGTGGACCGCAACAAGGACGGCTTTCTGGACTTACCGCTGGCCACGCAGTTCAATGCGTTTAATAAGTGGAAGTACATCTCGGGCAAGGGCCTGGTAAGCGAGGTTGGGCTGGGCGCGCTGCGCGAAACCCGTCAGGGCGGTCAGCTCGATTTCCGCGATACCGGCGCCGAGGCATTTACCCGGAATTACGGCACCACGCAGGCCACCACCCGTTACACGGGCTACGCCAAAACGTCGTACACCTGGCCGTCGCGGCCATTCCAAAGCCTGGGCTTGCTGCTCACCGGTACCAACCACGACTTCACCTCGCGCTACTCCTACGGCTACCAGACCCTGCACACCGACCACGACCCCAGCCTGCCGTTTTACTTCGTGTCCAACCCTTCGTCGCGCAGCTACGACGGCACCCAGCGCACCGGGCAGGCCACGCTGCTATTTCAGAGCGCGCTGGGCAATACTTCGCATGTGTACCGCACCGGGCTGAGCTTTCTGTACGATAATTACGACGAGCGCCTGACCGCCGGCCGCAGCTACCTCACCGAAACGCCCACCGACGTGGAAGCCCGCGAGCACCGCACCCGCCGCGAGTTGGTGCCCGGCGCCTTTGCCGAGTACACCTACCAAAACAGCCGCAACCTGACCGTGGTGGCCGGCCTGCGCGCCGACCGCCACAACCTCTACGGCTGGCAGGTGACGCCCCGCCTCAACCTGAAGTACGACGTGCTGAAGAACACCGTGCTGCGCGCCGCCGCCGGCCGCGGCTTCCGCGTGGCCAACCCCATTGCCGACAACGCCGCCATGCTGGCCAGTGCCCGTGAGTTCGTCATCGGCACCAACCTGCGGCCCGAAAAGGCCTGGAACCTGGGCGGCAGCGCCACGCAGTATTTCACGGCGCTGGGCCACCCGGCCACGTTCATCCTCGACTACTACCACACCGAATTCCAGAACCAGGTGGTGGCCGATATGTACACCTCGCCCGGCCTCATTGCCATCGACAACCTGCAGCCGGGCGGCCGGTCCTTCGCCCGCAGCCTGCAGGCCGAACTGCAGCTGGAGCCGCTGAAAGGCCTGCAGGTGAAGGGCGCCTACAAATACCTCGACGTGCGCACCACCTACGACAACGTGCTGTTGCCCAAGCCCCTCACGCCCGCCCACCGCGCTTTCCTGAACTTGGGCTACGCCAGTGCCTTCGATAAATGGCGCGGCGATTTCACGGTGCAGTGGTTCGGGCAGCGGCCGGTGGCGCACATCAGCAGCACGCACGCGCACGGCACGGCCCAGGAATACCGCCCCGAAACCACGCCCCGCTACGCGTTGCTGAACGCCCAGCTCACCCGCGGCTTCAAGCGCTTCGACCTGTATGCGGGCGTAGAAAACCTCACCAATTACCGCCAGCCCAACCCCATCGAGGGCGCCGCCAATCCTTTTGGGCCGACGTTCGACGCGGCCATGGTGTGGGGGCCCGTGTATGGCCGCCTCACTTACGCGGGCCTGCGCTTTCGAATTGAGTAGTGGTGCGGCAAGCCGTAGCTGGCACCGCACAATCAAATTTTTCCGGCAGCAATTTTGTTAGGCCGCCGTCAACCGCTTTCAATATTCCATTATGAAATTCCTCCTCCCGCTCTCGCTTTCGCTTTTGTCGCTGTTCAGTGTATCGGCCCAAGCCCAGGCGCCAACGGCGCTGGTAGTTGCCCAGGCCTCATCCAAAGGCACCGCTACAGCTCAGTTCAAAACCTCGGCCGTGTGCGACATGTGCAAAGCGCGCATCGAGAAAAGCCTGGCCTATGAAAAAGGCGTGCAAAGTGCCGTGCTCGACGTACCCTCCAAAGTTCTGACTGTAACCTACAAAACCGACAAAACCACGCCCGCTGCCCTGCGCACGGCCGTGCAAAAAACCGGCTACGACGCCGACGACCTCACCGCCGACGCCCGCGCCTACAACCGTTTGCCCGACTGCTGCAAAAAAACCAACGCCGTCCATTAATCCACAGACCACGGATTTTGCGGACGTATAGGTTGTAGAGACGCGACACTTCGCGTCTCCCCGTTGAACGAAATCGTTGTGGCAGCGCCGACGGGAGACGCGAAGTGTCGCGTCTCTATAATCGTTCGCACAAAACCGAAATACATCAATCAACAAAAAAGCCCCGCCAGGAAATCCTGGCGGGGCTTTTTGTTACGCTTGCCGTGGCAAAGCGGCGGCAAGAGCCGTGCGCAACTACAGTTTAACGGCCACAGCGGGCTTTGCGGCGGGTTTCACGGCGGCTGTTTTGCCGCCTTTCATGCAGCACGACGAGCCGCCGGCCATGCTTTTGGTGCAGGTTTCTTTCTTGCCTTTTTTACCGTCTTTGTCGTGGCCGTCGTGGGCGAAAGCGGTGGTGCCGGCAACGGCGAACAGGGCGAGGGCGAGCAGGGACTTTTTCATGCGGAAAGATGGGGAATAAGGAGAAACAAAAGCGGAAAACCGGGGGTTTTCAGGCTCTAAGATACGGCCCAAAAGCGTAAGTTTTTCGGCCCGCGTATAAGCAGCTTCAATTCCCTATTTCGCTCACCAACTGCCGCCTGCCGGCGCGGGCTTCGGCCGGCGCTGCGCCGGGCGGCCTGCCGATGTCCCTTCGCCGATACGCTCACCTCATCCTGCTCGTGCTGGGCCTGCTCACGGCCGTGAGCGGCTATTTCGTGGCTCAGCTGCGCTTCAACTACAATTTCAACGACTTCTACCCGGCCGGTGACCCCGACCTGGATTACTACCAGGGCTACACCCGACGCTTCGGCAACGACAACGACTACCTGCTGCTGGGCGTGGAAGCCCCCGCCGGCCGCACGGTGTTCGACGCCGGCTTCCTGACCCGGGTCGATTCGCTCACCCGCCTGGCCCGGCGCGAGCGGCACGTGGTGGCCGTCACCTCCCCCACCACCATCAGCAACCCCGTGGTCGAGGGCCTGGGCTTTTTCAACCTGCCCTACCTGCACCCCGCTGAGCCCGCCCGCCGCAGGCAGGATTCGACACTGATATACCGCACGCCCGGCCTCGTCGGCAACGTGTTCAGCCCCGATGCGCGGGCCGTGACGCTGGTCATCCAAACCACGCCCGACCTCAAAAAACCGCCCGGCGACTCGCTGCTGGCCACCTTGCGCGGCGGCCTGGCCCGACTCAACTTTCCGGCGAAAGACTACCACTTTGCCGGCCGCGCCGTGGCCCAATCGGTGTTCGTGGACCGGCTGCAATGGGAACTGGCCGTATTCATGAGTTTGTCGGTGCTGCTCGTGACAGGCTTGCTGTGGTTCACGTTCCGGACGTGGTGGGGCGTTGTGCTGCCGCTGGTGGTGGTGCTGGGAGCCATTGTGTGGGGACTGGGCGTGATGGGCGCCAGCGGCATCAGCATCGATTTGATGACGGCCCTGCTGCCGGTGATGATGTTCGTGGTGGGCACCTCCGACACGGTGCACATCATTACGCGCTACGTGAGCGAGCTGGGCTACGGGGCCAGCAAACGCGACGCGCTGTGGGTCACGCTCAAGGAATCGGGGTTTGGCTCGGGGCTGTCGGCCCTCACCACCAGCCTGGGCTTTTTCACGCTAATGACCAGCACCATCCGGCCCATTTACAACTTCGGCTTGTTTACGGGCATCGCTGTGCTGCTGGCCTTCGTGCTGAGTTTCACGCTGCTGCCGGCGCTGCTGTTGCTGCTGCGGAAGCCCCAGCTGCGGGTGCCACGCCAGCAGGGGCACAGCTGGGACGGCGTGCTGGGCCGCCTGTTCCGCACGGTGCTGGTGCGGCGGCGCTGGATTTTTGCGGCGAGTGCGCTGCTGCTGGCGGCCTCCATCGGGCTGGCCACGCGGGTCCGCATCAACTCCGCCCTGCTCGACGACCTCTCCAAAAACGACCCCGTGCGGCTGGATTTCGTCTTTTTCGAGCAGAAGTTTGCCGGCGTACGGCCCTTTGAACTGGAGCTAAAACCGGCTAAGGGGCACGATATTTTCGACCTAGCCGTGCTGCGGCAGACCGAGCAATTAGAAGGCTACCTGCAGCGCACCTACGGCCTGCGCTTCGCCGCCTCGCCCGTCACGCTGGTGAAATCGGTGCGGAAGGCCCTCAACGGGGGCGGCCTGGCCGAGTACCGCCTCCCGGCCGATTCGACGGAGCTGGCCCGCCTGCGCGGCAAGCTCAAACTCTTCCGCAAGAAGCCCGAATTCCGCGCCCTGGCCACGCCCGATGGCACGGCCGGCCGCCTCACCGGCCGCATGGCCGACGTGGGCAGCATCCGCGCCGACGCGCTGAACGACGGCCTGCGCCGCTACCTGCGCGTGAGCATCGACTCAACCGTGCTGCGCACCCGCCTCACCGGCTCCAGCAACCTGATTGACAAGAACAACGAGAACCTCACGCTGAATATGATAACCGGCATGAGCATCGACATTGTGATGGTCACGCTCATTGTGCTGGCCTTGTTTCGGTCGTTGCGCATGACGGTGGTGGTGCTCATTCCCAACCTCGTGCCTATCCTCATCGTGGCCGGCGTGATGGGCCTGGCCGGCGTGAGCATGAAGGTGAGCACCAGCATCATCTTCACCATCGCCTTCGGCATCGCTGTCGACGACACCATTCACTTCATCAGCAAGTTGCGCCTCACGCTGGCCCACGAGCCCAACCTCTTCAAAGCCGTGAAGCACACCTACCTGCTGGCCGGCAAAGCGGTTATCGTCACCTCGCTCATCCTAGTGGGCGGCTTCTCCACCCTGCTGTTCTCGTCTTTCGACGGCACCTTTTACGTGGGCCTGCTCATCGGCCTCACCCTGCTCTTCGGCGTGGTGGCCGAGTTGACGCTGCTGCCGCTGCTAATTCTGTTTTTCTACAAGCACAAGCCGAAGGCGATAATAGAACCAGCAGCGGAATCGTTAGCTTAATGCTCCATGTCGGCACAGCAATGAACAGAATCGCTACTGTCCTGAGTTTACTTCTCGCATTTTGGTGTGTCAGTTGCAGCAGTTCTCTTCAGGCAGTTAATAGCTGTGACTGTTGCGGCACAACGTATACCAGCATCAGCGTAGCAAATAATTGCCTATCAAAGTCCAGTTCATCAAAGACAGCTGCTGAGGAAAAGCTGCTTCTTATTGCTTTTGTCACGAAGAATTTAAAAGCAAATCAGGAATTAGGCTGGACCATCATTGGCGACAACCAAATTATTAATCTTGCCAAGCAGAAATACCTTTTGGTGACGCTGGATGCGAATCATTTTCAGGGCCCTGCTGAATTAAATGAGTTGATTGGCAAATACAAGAATAACTCGTTTTTCGTAATTGCCAATCAATCATTGTATCCGTTTGCTGACTGGTCTGCCACCGATAGCAAGGAATTTGTAATTAGTCGGCTTGTCAATGGGAATGGTCCATAATCTGTAACTGACACGTTACTGCCATTATTTGATTTTCCCCTATACTTCCTCCGTCCGATACATCACGTCCGAGCGCAGCACGTATTTTACGCCCTGCGTCACCTCGCTGCCTTCGTGGAAGAGGCTGTGCAGGAAAATGAGCGCCATGCCCTGGCGGGGCCGGATGCGCAGCCCGCGAAACGTGGTGTCGCCGCCCTGGAAGTTGTCATTCAGATATACCATGAAGGTGAAGTAGCTGGCCTCGCGCTCGTTGCGGATGTAGCTTTCGTCGAAATGACCCTTGAACTGGTGCCCGCGCTGGTAGCGATAGAATCGAAACAGCTCGTTGAGGCCGATGGGGTGGCTGTGGCCGAGCTGCTGGGGCACGAAGGGCTGCAACTTTTCCCAGAGTGTCTGGGCCAGCTCTTCGCTCTTGTAAAACGCCCGATTATTGTTGCGAATATCCGTCCGCACCTTGGCCCCGCTGGCCGTGTTGACTTTGGCCAGCTCGTACCCGATTTTTTCGCTGAGCACGAGGTTTTCCAGGCATTCCTGCCGGGTGAGAAAGTCTTCTATAGTGAAAATAGACTCTGTTAGCTGGGTGAATTTCATGGAGCAAAATAACTACTAGTAGTCAGTTGACTCGGGTAGAGAGTATCAACTCTTCCAATAATGTGCTAACTTTGTATTTCAAAGTTCTTTTTCAACCATGAGCTACTTCGTCGCTCCCGATTCCATCGTCCGCCGCATTTGGGGTTCGGCCGATACTGTGCTGTTCATCTTTGCCGGGGCAGCGGCCGAGTTTGCCCTCAACAAGGCTGTGGACTGGCTCTACTTCACCGGCCGCCTGCCCGCCGACCCGCTCGACCGGCTGTTCTCAACCGTGGACTACGCCCGCCGCATCGTATTTGCCGACCGCGCCGGGGCCGAAAAAGCCATCGATACCATTGCCGCCATCCACGGCGCGGTGGAAGCCAAGCGCGGCCGGGCCATTCCCGACTGGGCCTACCGCGACGTGCTGTTCATGCTCATCGGGTATTCTATTCGGGCGTTCGAGGTGCTGGAGCGCCCGCTCACGGAGACCGAGTGCGCCGAAATCATGGCGGTATTCACGCGGGTGGGCCAGCGCATGGGCATCCCGGGCCTGCCCACCACCTACGCCGACTGGCAGGCAGCCCGGCAGCAGCACCTGGCCGAAAACCTGGCCGTAAGTGTTTATTCGGCTGATTTATACGTGCAGTACCGCAAGCATTTGGGCGGCCCGCGCTACCAGCTGCTGCGGGCCGTGCAGGGCCTGGTGGTGCCGCCCGGCGTGCGCCGGCTGCTCGCCCTGCCCCCCGGCGCGCTCATACTGCCGGCTGTGGCTTTCTACCGCCGCACCAAGCGGTGGCCGGCCAGCCAGTGGGCCAAAAACGCCATGCTTCCCGCCGAATACCAGGCCCGCATCCACGCCCTGGACGCCGCGCCGGTGCGCAATTCCGTGACGGCGGCGCAGCCTTCGCTCATACGCTGCCCCATGGGCTATTCCCACTAAGCAGGGCCGATGATGCAGCTTCGATTTGAGAAACAATACTTCTTGTTGGGCATCGGCTTGCTGGTGCTCGAAATCCTCATCGCGCTTTACCTGCACGATAAAATTATCCGGCCCTATGTGGGTGATTTTCTGGCACCCATCTTCCTCTACTGTTTGGTTCGCAGCTGCTGTATGGTGGCGCCCCGGCGCGTGGCGGCCGTGGTACTGCTCATTGCCTACCTGATAGAGTTGTTGCAGTATTTTCATTTCCTGAGCTGGCTGGGCTGGCAGCACGTTCGGGTGGCCAACGTGCTGCTGGGCAACCACTTCGAATGGGCCGACCTGCTGGCCTATACCGCTGGCATTGGGCTGGTTCTGCTGGTTGAACAACTGAGGCGGGGCCCTGCGAGCGCCCGGAACGAATGGCGTCGCGTTGCTGGTTAGGCTCAGTCCACGGCAGCCTGCTCTTTTGGGAAGGAGCATTGCGGGTTGTGGCTTATTTTTACCAAAAAACTGCTATGAAAATTCGTTTTACGCCCGGTCTGCTCCGGTTCTTTTTCCTGTTGCTGCTCGGCTCGGCCGGCATGGTGGCCACTTCCTGTAAGAAGGACGGGCCCGAATTTGAGGACTTTAGCGCCCAGGATGATGGCCAGATAAAAAACTATCTGACCAGTAAGAACCTCCTCACCGCCCAAAAGCAGCCCTCTGGCCTCTACTTCCTGCCGGTTCGGACCAACGCGAGTGCCAAGAAGGTTACCCTGGGCAGCACGGTGTCGGTGCTCTACACCGGCCATCTGCTCGACGCCGCCGGTACGGTGTTCGACGCCACCTCGCTGCACAGCAACAAGCCCATCACCTTCGTGGTAGGTGCCGGCAACCTCATCCCCGGCTTTGAGGAAGGCATTTCCCTGATGCACATCGGCGACAAGGCCGAACTGCTGATACCGTCCGGCCTGGCGTATGGCTCCAACACGCTCAATGGGGCAATTCCGGCCAATTCGGTGGTGCGCTTCGAAGTGGAAGTGCTCGACTTTGCGGTCATCGACGACAACATTATCACCGATTACCTGTTGGCGCACAACATCACCACGGCCCAAAAACAAGCTTCGGGCCTGTACTTCCTGCCCATCAGCACCAATACCAATGCCGTGCGGCCCACCAACGGCTCCACGGTGGTGGTGCAATACACCGGCCACCTGCTCGACGCCGCGGGCACCGTTTTTGATGCCTCTACGCCCACCACACCTTTCTCCTTTGCCTTCGGCGGCAAGAAGGTAATCGCTGGCTTCGAAGAAGGTATCGGCCTGATGCACAAGGGCGACCGGGCCGAACTGCTGATTCCGTCGGCCCTGGCTTACGGGCCACAGGGTTCCGGCACCCGCATCGACCCGAATTCTGTGCTGCGCTTTGAAGTAGAAGTGGTGGATGTGCGCTAAGCCCTGACCGCTCCCCCATCGGCACCATTAAAAAAGCCGGGGCCCAACCATTCCGGTGAGCCCCGGCTTTTTTTATGCCGGCCTTATTCAGCCGTTGCACAAAGCCAGTCCCGGGGGCACCTATCCTGCCCGCTTCATGTAAGTACGATAGGTAACGGCTACTTTTACTCCGCTATTTTACTCAAAAAACGCATGAAATTCCCATTTTCGACCGGCATCCTCCGGCTTTTATTCCCGGTGCTGCTGGGCTCGGCCGCTCTGGTCACCACGGCGTGTCAGAAAGACGAAACCACTGATTACGCCCCCATCGACGAGGGCCTTATCAAGAAATACATCACCGACAACAATATCACCACTGCCCAGCGGCAGGCTTCGGGCCTGTACTACGTGCCCGTAACCACCGCTCCCACCGCAACCCGCGCGGTAGCGGGCCGGACGGTTTCGGTGCTCTACACCGGTACGACGCTCGATGGCAAAGTATTTGATGCCACCAAGAACCAGTACACGCCGTTCAGCTTCGTATTGGGTGCCGGCAAAGTCATCAAAGGCTGGGAAGAAGGCATTGCGCTGATGCGCAAGGGCGAGAAAAGCGTGTTGCTGATTCCGTCGGGGCTGGCCTATGGGGCCCAATCGCCGAGTTCCGCCATTCCGCCCAACTCAGTACTCCGGTTTGATGTGGAGCTGGTGGATATTCAATAATCAGCCGCAATAGCCGCACAGAAACAGCACGTCATGCTGAGCGCAGCCGAAGCATCTCTACCACAGCAGTAAATCAAATTACTTGCAGTAGAGATGCTTCGGCTGCGCTCAGCATGACGTTTTTTTGTCCGCTCTTTTTCTTCCGACAATTGTCTTCAAACAGCCTCCTGTTCGCTCCCGGCCACGCGGGCCAGCATGGCGGCGTGGTGCGGCGCGCGGCGCAAAATCTCCTCGTTGCCGAGCAACACCAGCTGCTGGCGGGCCCGCGTAAGGGCCACGTTGAGCTTGCGGTCAACGGTGCCGTCCTCGTTGGGCGACACCATCAGCTCCAGCTGGTGCTCGTGGTGGCAGCAGAAACTTACGATGATGACGTCGCGCTGTGAGCCCTGGTAGCGCTCCACGGTGTCGACGCTGACTTGCGCGAGGGCGGGCAGGGCCAGCTCATCGGCCAGCGTCGCCAGCCGCGCGCGGATGAGCGCCGCCTGGTTGCGGTAGCTGGCAATGATGCCCAGCGTGGTTTCGGGGTTGAAAGCGGGGCCGTAGCCTTGCAAAACGTAGGCCGCGGCGCGGGCCGCCAGGTCGGCCTCCTGCGCCGATTCTTTCATTGATAAATCTTCGGGCTGGCGGTGCGTGGGCACGAAAACGAGGCGCCGCTCGCTCATTTGGCGGGTCAGGGCATCGGCCGCAGCAGGCCAGGCGGCGCGGTTCAGCGGCTCGTGCTGCCAGGGCAGCGGGCAGCGCAGCAGGCCGTTGTAGAAGTCGTCGTTCACCAGGGCCACCAGCTCGGTGTGCATGCGGTAGTGGTCGGCGAGGGTGCCGTGGGCGTGGGGCCAGTGCGCCTCGGCCTTTTTGAACAGGCGCTCGAAGTAGGAGTTGCGCATGTTGCTGAGGCCCAACTCCCGCTGGAGCAGCTCGGCCACTTCTTCGGCCACGGCGCTGGCTTCGGGCTCCTGCGTCACCACGGCCGGCAGCTGGCGGTGGTCGCCGATGAGGATGAACTTGTTGACTTTGGAAAGTAGGCTCAGCATGGGCGCTTCCAGCACCTGGCTGGCCTCGTCCACCACGGCCAGGTCGAACTGCTTGAGGGTGAACAGCTCGGGCTTGCCCAGCAGGCTGGCCACGGTGCCCACGTAGAAGGGGCAGTTTTTGAGCCGGTCGCGCACGGCCTGGCGGCTGGGGCAGTCGCGCAGCATGTTGTCGAGCAGATACGGGCGGTAGTGCACCGCCGTGCCCAGCCGCGAGCCCACCCGGATAAACGGCAGCCCGGCCGCCACCAGCTGCTCGCAGATTTCGTCCACGGCGCGGTTGGTGTAAGCGGCTAGCAGCGTGTGCTTGTCCTGTTTGTAGAGGCGTTCGGCCAGCTCGCGCAGCACGGCGCGGGTCTTGCCAGTGCCGGGCGGGCCGCAGAGCACAAACCAATCGGGCGCGGCCAGGGCGCGGGCCACCACCTCCGGCGCCGTGGTGGCGGGCGCCGAGGCGGGCGTCCAGAACTCGGGCTCGGGCTGGCGCGGGGCGGTGCGGGCCAGCAGGCGCTGGCGGCGCTCCGGCGCCAGGCTCAGAAAGGCCGAGATGCTGGCCCACTCGCGGCGGAAGGTGTCGTAGGTATCGGGTTCCAGGGCCCAGTGCGAGTGGCCGTGCAGGTAGCGCGGCGCCAGCCGCCGGTTGCGGATGGAGAGCACCACCCGGCCATCGGTGCCCAGGTCTTCGGCCAGAACGACTTTGACCACCTGGCTATCGAGGGGACTCAGGGTTTTCGGGACTTGGGCACCTTGATTTTCGTCTTTTGCGTCTGGCGTCGCAACCGCATCTACCGGCGCGCTGGCTTTCCGGCGCGGGTACAAAATCAGCGTGTCGCCGGCCCGGAAATTGACTTCACGGCCCCCGGCGGTACGCTGAAATACCAGGTGCGGCCCCAAGCCATCGCGGGCGTCGTCGTCGGCATTGCTCTGGTCGTCAATCAATTCCAACTCGTCGAGCAAGCTAAAATTCTGATGCTTGCGGGCCTGGGGCAGCAGCCAGAGGCCCGCCTGGCCGCCGGCATCGCCGGGGCGCGCCTCGTCGCCGAGCAGGGTCAGGCGCATTTCGCGGGCCGAGAAGCGAATCAGCTCCAGGCAGTAGGCGCGCTCCACCACGTCGGCGGCGGCCCAGGCGTTGGCCACGTGCTGGGCTTTGTCGCGCCCGAAGCTGGGCAAGCCGGCTAAGTTGGGCTGGATGACGGGCGCCAGTAGCTGGCGCGTCTGGCGCGGGCCGGTGGCGCGGGCCAGCTGCAGCTCCACGCCCACCAGCTGGTTGCGGGCATTGAGTAGCCGGTCAATAAGGTTCTGGTCCTGGTCGACGCGGCGCACGGCCGACTTCCCGTCGGTCGCGTTCGAGTACAGGATGCTGGTGCGGCCCCGGCCGGCGGTTTCGCCGTCGGCCCCGAATACCGATTCGAGCAGCAGGCGGTAGAGCTGGGCCTGGGCGGTGTGGTTGGTCCAGGGTGGCCCGCCGGGCACCGATTTTGAGCTTTTCAGCTCAATGAGGTCGTAGCCGGTGGGGCTTTCGTGCAGCAGGTCGAGGCGGCCCTGCAGGCCGTAGGTGGCGGAGAGGAAGGTGGGTTCGAGGAAGCAGTCGGCCACGCGCAGGCGCTGCTGCTGATAGCCGGTGCGGCTGTCGGCCACGAAGCCGCGCAGCTGGGTGTCGCGCAGGGTGGCGTGGTGGCGGCGCAGGTCGTTGAACAGCTCGGGCACGCCGTTGCGGGTCTGGAACTCTGGCAGGGTGCTCAGCGCCAGCGGCTGGAGGCGGAAGAGGCGCTTGTGGAGAAAATGCTCCAAGTCAAACTCGGCGCGGCTGTCAACGCTCTGTAGAGGCACCTCTCCCCCCGACTCTTTTTCTAAAAGAGAGGTCGAGTCGAACGATGCGCTGGCGGCGAATGTGTTTTTGGCGAAGCCCTGGCCGGGGCGACCTTTGTCCAGCAGATTGGCCAGTGCGGCCATGCGCTCCTGCATGGTTTCTGCTTCACTTTTGCTTTTCCGCTCCTCGTAGCGGGCGGCATGGCTCACTTCCTCGTCCAGCAGCATGTTCACCAGGTTGCCGAATACCAGCGGGCGCGAGGTTTCATCGGGCAAAAACGCGCTGATGAGGGCCCACTCCGGAATGGTGCCGTCCTTCTGGGCGCACTCGGCGATGGTGGTGACGTTGATGAGGTAATCGGGCTCGAGCACCACGCGGCGCGGCTGCACGCGGCCATCGGGCAGCAGCACCGGGCCGATGAGGTGCAGCGTGGGGTGCAGCACCGCGGCCGTGGGCAGCAGGCTGGCATAGGCCTCGGGCAGGATTAATTCGAACGGGCCGGCGGGGCGGCCATCGGCGGGCTGGTCCATTTCCACAGTCAGCTCGCCGGTGGCCAGGTTGGTGGCCAGCACGTGCACGCGCCAGGCCACCTGCGGCGTGGCGGGCGGCAGCGGGGCCGCAGCCAACGCGGCTTCAAAGGCTTCCTGCTCGTTTTCTTCGAGGCCGGCATCGGGTGGCAGCTGCAGGGCCGGGCCGTCGTAGAGCACGCCGGTGAGCTGCTCAATCAGCTCCACCACGGCGCTGAAGCCGGACGCTACTTCGGCTACGGTGCCGGGGTAGCTTTCGTGCAGCACCAGGTTGGCACTCAGGCGCAGGGCTTGCAGCTGGTGGCGCAGGCGGCCGGTGAGCGAATGCTCGTAGGCCACGAAGCCGATGGCCTGGCTGAGGTTGCCGAAGGCCACGCCCCGGCGCTTGTACTCGTCGCGCAACACGGTTTCGAGCAGCTTGCGCAGGCGTGGGAGCTGGTCGGCGGGGGTGGCGGTGGCGTCGGTAGCGAGGGCCGCAAGACGTGGAAAGTAGCGGGCAGGCATGGGTTTCAGCGGTAGAACAAGGTTAAAAGTACCGCTGAGGGATGGATTTTTTGTTGGAAGAATTTAAAACGTTATGCAGAGTGCAGCGAAGCATCTTGCCCGCCACCACTAATTCAATTGAATTAATTGACTAACCATGAATCCGCTGGAATAAGCTTCAGGAAATAGAAGATATAGTGGCGAGTGGAATGGTCCGGACTCCTCGCCCCTAACTAGCCGCGGCGCTTGATACGAAAAAGACCGTTTGCTGAGAGCAAACGGTCTTTTTCGTATCAAGCGCAACTGAGTCGCCGGGGGCAATGCCCAGAACTGACCTTACGCGTAGCGCATGGTGGAACCGCCGTCGGCCAGCACCTCACTGCCCAGCATGAAGGAGGAGTCTTCCGATGCCAAAAACACCGCCACCCGGCCCATCTCGCGGGGCTGGCCGATGCGTTTGAGCGGAATCGACTCCACGAAGCCGGCCTTAACCTGGGCAGCCACCTCGGCCGGCAACCCAAATTTGCCGAACACCGGCGTGTCGGTAGAGCCGGGGCTGAGCACATTGACGCGGATGTTGCGCTCCAGCAAATCCAGCGAGAATGAGCGGGCGAAGGAAATGACACCGGCCTTGGCCGCCGAATAAGCCGCCAGCCCCGCCGACCCCTGATGGGCCGAATTGGATGCCACCAGCACGATGGACGCGCCGTCGTTCATGTGCGTCAAGGCCTTCTGCACCGTGAAGAATACGCTTTTCAGGTTCAGGTCCACGGCCCGCTGGAAATCATCTTCCGTCGCGCTGGCCACCGAAGCCGCCGTGCCCACACCAATGGCCCCGCCCGCGCTCACGACCAACGTGTCGAGCTTGCCGAAACGGTCGGCCACGGCCTGGAACATGCGCTCTAAGTCGGCGAGTTGGGTCACGTCGCCCTGGAGAGCGATGAAGTCGTCGCCCAGTTCCCGGGCCGCGGCGTCCAGCGTTTCGCGGTTGCGGCCGATGATGGCTCCCTTGGCGCCTTCTTTTTTGAATTCCTGCGCAATGCCGAAGCCAATGCCGCTGTTGCCGCCCGTGATGACGGCTACTTTGCCTTGTAGTTTCATGGTTGAAAAAAGGATGGTTGGGGCATGGATAATCCCCCTTGGTTGAATTACCCGGGCTGAAGGCCAGCCCGGAACGCAAGCGCCAACACTGCGTATATTTGCTTGCGATTTGCAAGTGCAAAGGTATATTATTAAACTTGCAAATCGCAAGTAAAATTTATTTTCCTCTGATGAAACCGCCGAAACAGCGCTCAGCCTGCGCCCTGAGCTCCTCGCTCGACATCCTGGGCGACAAATGGACCCTTCTGATTTTGAGGGATATCCTGTTTATTGGCAAGTCTTCCTACGGGGAGTTTGCGCAGTCCGAAGAAAAAATGGCCACCAATGTTCTGGCCGACCGGCTGGCCTTGCTGGAGTGTCAGGGCATCGTAACCAAGACCGTGGCGGCCGACAAGAAGTCGAAGTTCACCTACCGCCTCACCGAAAAAGGGCTGGACCTGGCCCCGCTCATGGGGGAGCTTATTCTGTGGGGCCATCAGCACTGCGCCAACGTGGATGACACGGCCCTGATGCTGGAACTGCGTCAGGACCAGGCTGGTACCATCCGCAAGTACCAGGAACTAGCCCGGGCCGCCGCGCGCTGAACCGAATTTGCTGACGCCAACCGCTTCTGAGGGAACAAAAGGCTGTGCGCTGCCTGGCATCCTGGGGCTTCGGCCTCGAAATGCCTTACTCCCCCAACCGCTCAAACACTTCGCCGTCGGCCAGCTCGTAGCGAATCAGGCCGGCCTGCTTGTCCCAGTGAAAGGCGCGCAGGCGGCCGGTGCCGTAATTTTTGGCGTTCTGGCCGTCGCGAAAAACGTAGGCGGCCGGGTACGTTTTGCCAGTACTCAGGGTGCAGGGTTCCGGCACGAGCACGTCGGTGGGGCCTATTTTCTGGCCGGCTGGCAAAGGGTACTCCAAGCCGGAGATGCTGAACTGAAGCCGGGCGGGCACGTCGGGCCTGATTTTGTCGGCGCTGATGCTGAAATGGGGCAGCTTTGGGTCGTATTGCGTGGCCGACTGCAGGCCATACTGCACGTGGATGGGCTGGAAGGAACCCGCCTCCAGCTTATTGCAGTCGGTATTGTTGAACCACTCCCGCTGCTCAATCAGGGTCATGGTGTTGGTGTTGCCGCGGTTGCTGCGGAAAGTGATGGTGGTTCCCGCCGGGTGCGCCGGAAACCAGGCCCGCTCCTCGGGCGTGAGGTGGACTTGCTCACAGGTGCCGCAGCCGGTCATCAGCACCGAAAGAAATGGCAATAGCTTTCTCATCCTTTCCGCAGAGGCAGGGGATGCCCTCCCTGGCCCTGTGGAAAGGCATACGCAGCCCGCCGCCGCGGGGGTTGGCGCTATTTGGCGGCTGCCAGGCCTTTGGGCGCTTTCAGGTCGGCTTCCTCGTACATGTTGAGGTAGAGCTTCAGGGGCTCTTTGCGGCCCCGCCACGTCACGGAGTATACATCGAGCTGGCCTTCGTTGTCGATGCCGCCGGCCGGCACCTTGAAGGCGCAGCAGCTGCCCTCCAGCTGGTACTCAAGGGCTTGGCCGTTGGGGCCCAGCAGGGCGTTGAGGTAGCGCTGCTCGTTGCGCACGCCGGCTTCGCGGCCGCCACCTACCCGCACGGGGTTGGTTTCCGTAAAGCCGTACGACTCGTCGTCGCTGGTTTCCTGAATCAGGAAAGGCAACACGCCGCTCGCGCCCTTCTCGTGCAGCCCTTCGGAAACGGCGCCGCCGTAGGTGGGCGGCGTTTTGAGGCGGGTGGTTTCGCAGCTCCACACGGCCAGCGCGCCGCACAACAAAGCGGCCGTTTTCTTCATTACCTCTCTTTTCTTCATGCGAATTCTTCTCTTTCCCTGGTCTGCAAAAGTGCAACGCAACTTCCGAACCGCCTTGTTTCAGCTGCTTGTGACGGCTACGGCCGGGCTCGCCCGGCCGGCGGCGGCCCAGGCGCCCGCCCAGGCGCCCGCCGTCACCCCCGACTCGCCCCTGCCCCGCCTGCTGGCCGAGCGCAAAGCCCTTACCGACCGCTACCGCGACGCCAGCGCCCAGCGGCACAGCCTGTTTGGCAACAAGCCCTCGAAAAAAGACCTGCAGGAAGTGGTGGATGCCCTGCAAGGCATCGTGGACAAAGACCAGCAAATCGTGAACGTGCTCAACGAAACGGCCCAGAAAGCCACCACCACCTCCGTGCGCTTGGCCGCCACCACCACCCAACTGGAAAGCACCAGCCGCGACGACCGCAACCTCACCGCCCAGCGCCTCTTGGAGCTCGAAAACGAGGCCAGCAACCTGCGCCAGCGCGAAAAGCAGCAGCTCGCCCACCAGCGCGACCTCGAAGATGAAGTGACCGAAGCCAAGCAAGGCCATTTTGTGCGCGACGCGCTGATTGCCGGCCTTGCGGTGCTGTGCGTGGGCCTGGTGGTGGCGCTGCGGCGGCGCAAGTAGCCCGGGGCATCCCGCGGCCGGATGCCTCCGTAAAAAGCCGGCCGAATCTTATTGTGAACTGCTGGCTGGGCTGGGCCCATTCTCGCGGCCAGCCTACTGTCTGTTTTCGCCCATGCAGCCTTTCCGGATTGATGTCGCTCAGTCGGTGTTGGATGATTTGCAAACCCGCCTGGCGCGCACCCGCTGGCCCGATGAAATTGAAGGTGCCGGCTGGGACTACGGCACCAACCGCGACTATATACAGGAACTAACCGGCTACTGGCAGCGCGGTTACGACTGGCGAACCCAGGAGGCGCTGCTCAACAAGTTCGCACACTTTCGGGCCGAGGTGGACGGCACGAGCCTGCACTTCATTCAGGAGCCGGGCCGGGGGCCCAGCCCCATGCCGCTGCTGCTCACCCACGGCTGGCCCGATTCGTTTTACCGCATGCATAAGCTCATCCCGCTGCTCACCGACCCGGCCAGCCACGGGGGGCGGGCCGAGGATGCCTTCACGGTGGTGGTGCCTTCCATTCCGGGGTTTGGGTTTTCGGACAAGCCCACCCGGCCCGGCTGCAACCCGGTACGCATTGCCGAGCTGTTTGCCCAGCTGATGACCGAAACACTGGGCCACGCCCGCTACGGCGCACACGGCGGCGACTGGGGCAGCAGCATCACCGAGCAGCTGGCCCGCCGCAACCCCGAGGCGCTGCTGGGCATTCACCTCACCGACATTCCGTTCATGCACCTGTTCACGGTGAAGGAGCCGGACCTGACCCCGCCCGAAGAGGCCTACCTAAAAGCCGGCAAAGCCTGGCAGATGAGTGAAGGCGCCTACGCGCTGATTCAGAGCACCAAGCCCCAGACGCTGGCCTATGGCCTGAACGACTCGCCGGTGGGCCTGCTGGGCTGGATTGTGGAGAAGTTCCAGCGCTGGAGCGACTCTGGCGGCCAGCCGGAGCGGGCTTTTTCCCGCGACGAGCTGCTCACCAATGTGATGATTTACTGGGTCACCGAAACCATCAATTCGGCCAACCGGCTCTACTACGAAACCCAGCACCACCCCGCCCCCAATGCCGCCGATTATTGCGCCGTGCCCACCGGCGTGGCCCTGTTTCCGAAGGACCTGATGCCCGCGCCCCGCGCCTTTGCCGAGCGGTTTTTCAATGTGCAGCGCTGGTCCGAAATGCCCCACGGCGGCCACTTTGCCGCCCTGGAGGCACCCGAGCTGCTGGCCGAGGAGCTACGCGCCTTTTTCCGGCCGCTGCGGGCCGCCGCCGGGGCCTAGCGGCCGGAACAGCCGTACTTTCGGCCGATGTCCGACACCTTCCCGTTCCAGCTTGCCCCTGCCCCGCCCCCCATCTCGCCCGAATACGAGGTGCTGGTTTTTGCCGATGTGGGCGGGCTCGAAGACTACTACCGCCTGTTTCAGCACTTTGGCTTTGGCGGCACGGCGGCCTCCTGGGCCGAGCATCTGGAGACGATTGTGGAGGAGTACCGGCCCGGGCTGCTGGAGGAGCTGGAATTTACGGAAAGCCGCGGCGCGCTGGTGGTTTACGCCAGCAATGCGGCCATTGCCGAGCTGTTTTTGGCCTGCGTGCGACCCTATTTTGGCTCGTTGGAGCTGTTGCGCAAGTACCTGGGACAGGCCGACCCGGGTGACTTTTTTGCCTGACGCAGCGGGGTGGCCGACTTCCCGGGCAGAGCCAAGGCGGACAGCGGGCCTTTGCTACTTTTGGCACCTACCCCGCCCCGCATGATTACCTATTCCGAAGCGCAGGCACTCGCCCTCATCACCGACCCCGGCACCCTCAAACGGGGCCAGGAACTGCTGAAACCCGCCAAATGGGCCAGCCTGGGCCGCACCGACACCGCCGCGTGGGGCGAGTGCGCCGGCAGCGGCGCCAAGCCCTACCTTACCGGCATCGACCTGGCGGAGCCGGCCTTCAAGTGCAACTGCCCCAGCCGCGTTTTTCCCTGCAAGCACGGCGCGGGCCTGCTGCTGCTCCTGGCCCGCCAGCCAGAGCTTTTTAGCGGCAACACGCCACCCGCCTGGCTGGGAGAATGGCTGGAAAAGCGCCAGCAAACGCAGGAGAAAAAGGCCGAAAATCCCGTTGCTAAAGCATCTAAAGCAGCTGTTGCTGCGGAGATGCTGGCCGACGAAGCAAGCCCGGGCTCCCCCTTTTTTGGAGAAGGAACCGCGGCCGGTGAGGCCGTCGAAACGCCGCTTCAAATTCAGGCAACCCCAGCTGTCGACCCCAAGCGCCTGGCCCGCATGGCCGCCGGGGCCGAAGAGCTCACGGCCTGGCTCGAAGACCTGATGCGCGCCGGTCTGGCTTCGCTTGATAAGCAGCCGACGTCTTTTTGGGAAAGCCAGGCCGCCCGCCTGGTCGACAACCAGCTGCCGGGCCTGGCCGCCACGGTGCGCGAGCTGGCCACCCTGCGCCACGCCCACGCCGACTGGCCCGCGCGCCTGCTGGGCCGCCTCGGCGAACTGTATCTGCTAACCCGCACCTTCCAAAACCTCCCCAATCTCGCCCCCGATGCCCGCGCCGACGTGCTCCAGCAAGTCGGCATTAACCTAAAAAAAGAAGACCTGCTGGTCACCGCCGCGCCCGTGGCCGACGCCTGGCGCGTGCTGGGCCAGTACCGCTGGGAGGAAGACCGCCTAACCGCCCGCCGCACCTGGCTACACGGCCGCGACACCGGCCGCACGGCCCTGGTGCTGGAGTTTTCGTTCGGGGGCCAGCCGTTCAGCACGCCGTTTATGCCGCACGGCGCCTATTTGGGCGAGCTGGCTTTTTACCCCGGCCTGCTGCCGCTGCGGGCCGCCCCGGTGAGCATGAAATTTGATGGCACGGTGCCAGCCCATGTGGTGCCCGCGGGCAGGTCCATTAGCGAGTTGCTGGCCGACTACGCCCAGGCGCTGGCCCGCCAGCCCTGGCTGCGTGAGTGGCCCGCTACGCTCACGCAAGTCCTGACCACGCCGGCGGCCGACGGCCGCTGGCTGTTGCATCACGCCGCTGAAGCCGGCACGTTGCCGTTGCGGTTTGCTGATGAGAATATTCCCTGGCAACTGCTGGCCGAAAACGGCGGGCAGCCAATGACGCTGTTCGGCGAGTGGGACGGGCAGGCGTTTCGGCCGCTGAGCAGCTGGGTTGAAACGGCGGGAGCTTCCGCCACCGCGGGCGCGCAACGTGCCCCCGCATTTGTGGCGCATCTTCCCCCCCTATCAACAGGCTCCATACTACCAACAGACTCCATTTCTTCAGCGGAAATTGGACCGCCGAGCGAGGTGACCTGGCCCCGGCTGCTGCGCCTGGCCTTGCTCGGCACGCGCCAAAGCAGCGAGGCAATGCCTGCTTTTCCCACGAAGGCAGCGTCGGCGGAGCTGCAGCTCCTGCTGGCGGCGGGCACGCTGGCGCTCATGCGCAAAGCGGGCTATCGGCCACCGGCTGCCACCACCGTACCCGCTCCGCCGGCCCCACCCGAAACCTGGGAGCCCCTGGGGCCCATGGGTGCGGCCCTGCTCGACCAGTTTTTAGCCGGCCACCAGCGCTACTATTACCGTCATTTCGCCAGGCTGCAAGAAGCCCGCCGGCGGGTGCCACACCGACAGCTCGTGGCCTTGTTGAATTTTGCGAAAACCAAGGGGTACGAGAGGTTCCTGGCCGAATATGCCGCCGTGCTGGGCACGCACGGCCAATGGCTGCTTGCCCAAAATCCTGAATGGCAGAAGATAGCGGAGGCCGCAGCCGAAACGACCGATGCCGTATGGGAACATGGCACGCCCCTGGCGCGGCGGCTTTTCCTGGAACAGCTCTTTGAAACGGACCCGGCCCGCGCCATCGGGCTGCTGGCCGAGGCCTTGCCCCAGGAGCCCGCGGCCACGCAAATCAAGCTATTGGCCAGCATCCACGGCAATTTTGGCCAGCGCTATCCGCTGCATCCAGCGCTTGGGCCGGTACTGGAACCTTTGTTGAAATCCCGGACCCGGGACGTGCGCCAACTCGGGGCTAAACTGCTGGTTCAAACGACGGATAATGCGCTGCTGCCCCGTCTACAGGCCCGGGCGGAGGCGCTGCTTGACGTGAAAGCCAGCCCAACGGGGCCGGGCCGCCTCGCCGTGACACTGCCGGATAAGTGGGGCGCCGACTGGCAGCGCGATGGCATCGAGCAGCACACGGCCGACTACCCGGGTGGCGAACGAGCCGGTTGGCTTGGCCAGGTGCTGGCCTTAATTCCGCCCCGGCACTGGGTGGAGCAATGGCAGGTATCGCCCAGTCAGGCGGTGGCAATGGCAGCGGCTTCGGACTGGCCTACAGTTCTGCTTCCGGCCTGGCTGCGCGCCGCTTATCTGCACGAAGACGCGGCTTTCGCGCGCGCCCTGCTCGACCACGAAGCCCATTCGCCCGTCCACGCGGCCGACCTGATAGTGGCCGCCGGCCGCATCATGCCCGAAGCAGAAAAGCAGGCCTGGCTGCTTTCTCTGCTACCCGACGACGGCACCCTCCCCAAACCACCAAACTGGGTCGACTGGCTATTTATTCCGGATTTGTACGACTACCCGCTGCCGTTGCTGCGGCGCGTGCTGCCCCTGTTACGCACGTTGCTGTCGCAGCCCTGGCAGCACCTGCACATGGCGCAGGAGCAAACTGCGCTGCAACTATTAGACATCCTGAGCGAAGACGTCGATGAGATGCTCCTGCCCCTTTTCGAAGTGGAATTGTCACCGATTATGGAGGCCCAGCCGCGCCATGCGCAAAGAATAGCGGCGGTATTTGCGGCACTGCACAACCGCCAGCAACTCACCGCCAGCCTGACCGAACCGGCCAATTAATTTCCTTGAAACCTCCTGGCTAACCGACTGTGGCGCCAGGTGTCCGCAGGAAACTGTTAGTTCAGCTGCGCAGAACGGTAAAGTTGCTTTGCATACGCTCAGCATGACGTTCTTTAAACCTCAACTCCTGCCCCCTACACCCTAACGAATGACACCCACCCTGCTCCGCCCCCACGCCGAAGACCTCTACGCCGAAGAGCTCGCCGCCCTGCGCGCCACCGACGACCGCCCCAAGCCGCCCGGCTGGCACCTTTCGCCCTGGGCCGTGGTGACGTACCTGCTGGGCGGCAAGCTCGATAACGGCTTCGAAATCGAGCCCAAGTACATCGGCCAGCGGCGGCTCATGGAAATTGCCGTCGCCACCTTGGCCACCGACCGCGCCCTGCTGCTGCTCGGCGTGCCCGGCACGGCCAAAAGCTGGGTGTCGGAGCACCTCACCGCCGCCATCAGCGGGCACACCAACCTGCTGGTGCAAGGCACCGCCGGCACCGCCGAAGACAGCCTCCGCTACTCCTGGAACTACGCCCGCCTGCTCGCCGAAGGCCCCTCCCTGGCCGCCCTCGTGCCCAGCCCGCTATACAAAGGCATGGAAACCGGCCAGCTCGTCCGCATCGAAGAGCTCACCCGCATCCCCTCCGACGTGCAGGACACCCTGCTCACCATGCTCTCCGAAAAAGTGCTGCCCATCCCCGAGCTCAGCACCGAAATCCAGGCCCGCCAGGGCTTCAACGTCATCGCCACCGCCAACGACCGCGACCGCGGCGTGAACGAGCTCAGCAGCGCCCTGCGCCGCCGCTTCAACGCCGTGGTGCTGCCCCTGCCCGCCACCCTGGCCGAGGAAGTCCACATCGTGCAAACCCGCGTGGCCAAGCAGGGCCAGGCCCTCCAGCTGCCCGTCGAAGCCCCCGCGCTGGAGCAAATCAGCCGCCTCGTCACCATCTTCCGCGAGTTGCGCCAGGGCGTCACTGACAACGGCAAAACCAAGCTCAAGTCGCCCAGCGGCACCCTGAGCACCGGCGAAGCCATCTCCGTCATGAACTCCGGCCTGGCCCTGGCCGCCTACTTCGGCGACGGCACCCTGCGCGCCCACGACCTGGCCGCCGGCCTCACCGGCGCCGTCATCAAAGACCCCGCCCCCGACCGCGTCGTCTGGCTCGAATACCTCGAAACCGTAGCCAAGGAGCGGGATGGGTGGAAAGATTTATACCGGGCGTGTAGGGAGGTGGTGGAGTAATGGATAGGATACCACTATCTTACATCAAATTTTCAAACCTGAAATCATCATGACAATAGTCGAATTAATCACAATGGCTATTGAAAGCAGAAAGCCAATATGCTTTGAATATGATGGTGTTAAAAAAATTACCGGTCAGAGATTTGGTCATCCGTATG
Source organism: Hymenobacter convexus (assembly GCF_030580955.1). Lineage (GTDB taxonomy): Bacteria > Bacteroidota > Bacteroidia > Cytophagales > Hymenobacteraceae > Hymenobacter. The sequence goes on from NZ_JAUQON010000004.1 coordinate 386,900, forward strand.
CAGTCTTTTTACAGCCAGGCACTAATAATGCTTGTGTAGATATCTATCAAACACATGGAGTATCGCACAGGGGTGGTCTTCCCGATTGGCGCACTGCTAAAATAGAAAACATTAGCAGTGTGCTTATTCTAGAAGAGAAGGATTGTTTCGAAATAGAAGTTAGATACAACCCCAATTCTCCTAAATACATTAAAGTAATTAAAAAGGTCTAGCTCATGAGTGTACCATACGAAAAGGAACTCCTAGCTACTGATACTTTAAAACTGGTCATCAATACCGGAGGAATTGATAAAGATGACAAGACGAATCAATCTGATTTTTCTTTAAGTATTTTCGCTTTCAATAAAGCAAAAATTGCCCATATTTTTTCTGAGCAATTAGATTTTACACAAGCAAAATCACTTTATGATTATTTGGACAGCTTTTCCATATTAAAGAAAGGCGGCCCAATAGAGTCAGGAAAATTCGTAGAAGTAACAGCTGATTCATCCAGCATCCTAGCAGCAATTAGCACTGTTGATAGCGAATTGGTTAAAAAGCTTCTTGCCAAAGCAGATAATAACAATAAATTGGAAGTAATAGTCGGCGCTCTATCCACTATCGAGCTTCAAAACCTGCATGCTTCAATCCGACAATCAGCACACAAACAGTCTTTGAAGGATTTAAACCAGCTACTTGAATTAGAGAAAAACGGAGACATAGTAAAAACAATCAGTGCCTTAAATCATCTATCAGCGTATATAGCAAAGCAACCTGAGAAAATTTTTCAGAATTGGATTGAGGCTAACATCTGGACTTTGGGTATAGATTATATCCAAAAGCATTCTGCCCGCGACATTAGCATTGACTCAATAAGTGATTTAATGATGGAAAGCACTGATGGATATATTGACCTTATAGAATTAAAAAGACCATGTATGACTTTATTATCCTTTGACGCTAGCCACAAGAGTCATTATCCATCCCCCGATTTATCTAAAACCCTTGGCCAATGTTGGCATTATCTAAAACAACTGGATGACTATAAATTGATTCTCGAAAAAAGACACAAGTACAAATTATTGCGCCCGCGAATAAAAATTATTGCTGGTCGCTCTGACACTTTTAGCGACGAACAACACGATGCATTACGCATGATAAATTCAGGACTAACCAGCGTTCAAGTTATTTCTTATGATTATTTACATGCGTGTGGTGAGAATATCGTATCGTACTATGACCAGCAAGTAACAGAGGCTGTAGAATCCGGCAATGATGAGCCTTTACCGGCGATGTCTTGATGCCTCCCCACCCTGGCGCGAGTTTAGCGTAGCGTAACTCGTGACGGCCCATGACGGGGAGGCTGCGCCTCCTCTGCCGCACCAGCGGCAATCCGGCATCGTGCACTACCGCGACGTTCTATGCGAGGCACAGCCTCGCCCTGTTTCAGTCGCGAGTTTCGCTGCGCTAGACTCGCGCCAGCAGCCGTCAGCACCGATTCCACACCCGCCACTAGGACATCTTCAAGCGTCAGTAGGATATCTTCCAGAGTCAGCACTGTATCCGCAGGCGCCAGTTGGATATCTTTTATAGGAAGTAGGATATCTTCGGCCGCCAGTAGGATATCTTTTAGCGTCAGTAGGATATCTTTCAGATACAGCAGCGTGTCGGCACTATTTAGCGCGGTTTCGGCCGTAGCGCGAGTTGCTTTGGCTACCGGCTTATCTTGCCCATCCTATTCCTCCCCGCCATGCCCACCGACCTCCGCCTGTTCGGCATCCGCCACCACGGCCCCGGCAGCGCCGCCAGCCTCGTGGCCGCCCTCGAAGCCTTCCGCCCCGAAATCGTGCTGCTGGAGTGCCCCGCCGATGCCGAAGCCGCCCTGGCCACCGCCACCCACCCGGAGCTGCGCCCGCCGGTAGCCCTGCTGGTCTACAACCCCAAACAGCAAGGGCAAGCCTCTTTCCTGCCGTTTGCCGAGTTCTCGCCCGAGTGGCAGGCGGTGCAGTGGTGCGCCCGCAACGGGGCGCATGTCCGGTGCATGGATTTGCCGATGAGCCTGCGGTTCGCCTTCGGCAATGAGGCATTAGGAACCGAAGGCAGGCGTCAGCCAATGAAGAACGAGGAATTAATCCTTCCCACTGATTCTCCTGAAGCAGAAGCCCCCGCCGAAGCTGAAGAAGCCTCCGCCCCCAATTCCTCCCTCTTCCTTCCTGATTCCTCATCAAGCGAAGCGCCCAGCCCAGCGTCCGACCCCGTCGCCTACATCGCCCGCCTCGCCGGCTACACCGATTCCGAGCAGTGGTGGGAAACCCACCTCGAACACGCCCCCGGCCACGCCGACACCTTCGCCGTGGTGCTGGACATGATGACGGCCCTGCGCGAGGAGTTACGCCGCCCCGAAACCGAGGAAACGCTGCTCCGCGAGGCCTTTATGCGCGAAACCCTCCGCACCACGCTGGCCCAGGGCTACCCGCGCGTGGCCGTAGTGTGCGGAGCCTGGCACGCCCCGGTTCTACAGCCCGAGCTCTTCAAAAAAGAAGACAAGTCCCGCCTCAAAGGCCTAAAGAAAGTCCCCACCGAAACCACCTGGATTCCGTGGACCTACGAGCGGCTCTCCTTCAGCTCCGGCTACGGCGCGGGCGTGCTCTCCCCCGCCTGGTACGAGCTACTCTTCGCCCAACCCCGCGCCGAAGTCCTCACGCACTGGATGGTGCGCGCCACCCGCCTGCTGCGCGGGCAGGACGTGGATGCGTCCTCGGCCCACGCCATTGAGGGCGTGCGGCTGGCGGCTGCTCTGGCCGCCGTGCGCGGGCTGGCCCTGCCGGGCATCGATGAGTTGCAGGAAGCAGCCGTAGCCATCCTGGGCGGGGGCTACGCCGAGCCGCTGGCCCTCGTGCACAAGGAGCTGGTGATTGGCGTGAAGCTGGGCGAAGTACCCGCCTGCCTGCCCGCTACCCCTTTGCAGCAGGATTTGGCGCAGCAACAAAAAGCCCTGCGCCTCAAGCCCGAAGCCATTGCCAAGCCGCTCGACCTCGACCTGCGCCAGCCCACGCAGCTCGACCGGAGCCACCTGCTGCACCGCCTGCGCCTGCTCGACATCAACTGGGGCGAACCCGAAGAAGTGGCCGGTAAAAGCGGCACCTTCCACGAAATCTGGACGCTGGAATGGGAGCCCGAAATGGCCCTGGCCGTGATTGAGGCCGGCCGCTGGGGCAATACCGTACTCACCGCCGCCGCCGCCCGCGCCACCGCTCGCGCCGCCGAAGCCACCAGCCTCGAAACCGTGAGCAAGCTATTGGAAGAAGCTCTGCGCGCCGACCTCGGCCCGGCCATTCCGGCGCTGGTAGCCCGGCTCGAAACCATCGGGGCCGGCACCCGCGACGTGACCCACCTGCTAGCTGCCCTGCCCCCGCTGGCCCAGGTGCTGCGCTACGGCAACGTGCGCCGCACCGACACCGCGCAGGTGGCCCAGGTGGTGCAGCAGTTGGTGCCGCGCCTGTGCATTGGCCTGCCCGCCGCCTGCGCCGGGCTGGATTACGATGCTGCCAAAGCCCTGCTGGAGCGCATCGAAGCCACCCACCAAGCCATCCGGCTGCTGCAAAACGATACCCACAAAGCCGACTGGTACGCCGCCTTGGCCGCCGTGCAGCGCAACGCGGCCACCAACGGCCTACTGGCCGGTACGGCCGCCCGCCTGCTCTTCGATACCCAGCAAGCCAATGCCACCGCCACAGCCGTCACCCTCGGCCTGGCCCTGGCTCCCTCCCAGCCCACCGACTACGCCACCGCCTGGATTGAGGGCTTCCTGCGCGGCTCGGGCCTGCTGCTCATCCATCACCGCGAATTATTCGACCTGCTCGATACCTGGCTGGGCGAGCTGAACGAAGAAACTTTCCGCGAAATCGTACCGCTGCTACGCCGTGCCTTCACCGACTTCTCGCTGCCCGAGCGGCGGCAGATTCTGGAAATTGCGAGCACGGATGCGGCCGCGGCCGTGACGCAAGAAACGGAGGATTTTGACTGGGAGCGCGGGGCGCGGGTGCTACCGGGGCTGCGAGAGTTGCTGGGTGTTTGATTGTTTCTAAAGCATAAATCCAGACCGTTTTGCTCATCTGGCGTCCGCGCAGCCGAAGTATCTCGCGTGCCACCACTAATCCTTTCCTTACGACTGAAATATTGCTGCGGTAGAGATGCTTCGACTGTGCGGACGCCAGATGAGCATGACGGTCTAACTATTAATTCAATTATCACCTATGCCTACCACCCCAACCCGCTGGAAACTCGTGCTCGGCAGCGCCGCCGACGCTGAAAACGCCGTGCAAATGCCACCCGACTACGGCCGGATGGACAACGTGCTCACCGCCCTCTACGACGGCGACCGGGCCGAGCGCAAGGCCGGCTTGGGCGGCTCGGCGCCCCGCGTGAGCCGCTGGCTGGGCGATATCCGCGAGTATTTTCCCACCGAAGTGGTGGCCATCATGCAGCAGGATGCCATGACCCGCCTGGGCCTGAACCAACTGCTGCTGGAGCCCGAAATCCTGCGCACGGTACAGGCCGATGTGCACCTGGTGGGCACGCTCATGTCCTTGAGCCGGGTGATGCCGCAGAAGGCCAAAGCCACCGCCCGCGAAGTCATCACCAAAGTGGTGCGCGAGCTGGAGAAGAAGCTCAGCAACCCGCTGCGCCAGGCCGTGCAGGGCGCCCTGAGCCGGGCCGTGCGCAACCCGCGCCCCCGCTACCACGAAATCGACTGGGGCGCTACCATCAAGGCCAACCTCAGGCACTACCAGGCGGCCCACAAAACCATTATTCCCGAGCGACTGGTGGGGTTCGGGCGACGCGGGCAGGCGCTGAAGGAAATCGTGCTCTGCGTGGACCAAAGCGGCTCGATGGCCTCGTCGGTCGTTTATGCGGGCGTGTTCGGGGCAGTGCTGGCTTCGTTGAAAGCGGTGAAAACGCACATGGTGGTATTCGATACGGCCGTGGTAAATCTGAGCGAAAACCTGCACGACCCGGTGGATTTGCTTTTTGGCGTGCAATTGGGCGGCGGTACCGACATCAACCTGGCCCTCTCCTATTGCCAGCAGCTGATTTCGCGGCCCACCGACACCATCCTCGTCCTCATCACCGACCTCTACGAAGGCGGCAACGAAAAGGAAATGATAAAGCGCGCCGCCGCCCTCAAAGCCGCCGGCGTGAATATCGTGGTGCTGCTGGCTCTGAGCGACGACGGCGCCCCGAGCTTCGACCGCCGCGTGGCCGAGCAGCTGGCGGCGCTGGAGATTCCCAGCTTCGCCTGCACCCCGGCCAGGTTTCCGGAACTCATGGCCCGTGCCATTCAGGGGCAGAAGCTGGAGGCGGCGTAGCGTGTCATGCTGAGCGCAGCCGAAGCATCTTGCGTGCTTCGTTGCGTTCCGTAAAATCCATCATATCCGCCACATCCGCCCCACGCACTCGCAACGCCGACCACGATGCTTGCCAGCCCTGCCACTACGCTTGTCACCCCCGCTAGTATCGTTGCCAAACAAGCCACGATGCTCGCCAGCCCGGCAACATAACATGACGTTACAACAAGCATCATAACCAGTCCGGAAACATGATATTTAGTCACAGCCGCCATGCTTGACGCCTCGGCACCCATCGGCACGAGCGTTGCCGGCATCGTTGCCAGGTTTGCAGTAGTGTGAACTTGGCAGTTCGCACCCATGCGCCTTCAAAGTTGTTCAACCACGCGAACTGCCAGGTTCGCGCCACACTGCTCTGACGCCTGACATCGCGAATAGCATTCGAAACAGCGGTTCTTCACCGACCTTTGCCGGGCAGCTTTATCGCGGACTCCCATCATAGCCAACATGACTTGTCACGAGTTTGCCCATCAGATTGCGACTACAGCCCCTGGCTATTCCGACTTATTAGCATTGGGCTTGAAAGATGCTTCGGCTGCGAGGATGATTGCAGAGTATCAGGTGCATCCCCGAGCTGCTGAACTACAGGTTCAGTTCCCAATTAATGATGAAATTAATTATCTGATAAACACCTACGATGTCTCGAATTTAAAAATCGGAATGGTTGAGTTTATGGACGTTCCGGTCAACCATGGAAATTTTCTGCATTTCGCCATCGTTGAATTAGACCTGATGCTTTTATCAATTACGGGCGAAGTATTGGTTGTCGACTGGCAGCAATTCGACCACATTATGTGGCGCTGCGCGGTTGACGGGGAGCATTTCTTTGAGGCAATGGTTATCATCAGTCAATTTCTAACCCTTACCATGTTGGATGATGCTAATTACAACAACGAAAAGCTTGCTTTATCAGTAGCCGACAGTGCCGCGAAGGCTGCGGGCAGCGCCGCTTATTTATCCTTCTATCAAATGTTGCTGGGTGTTTAGCAAGATTTCCTGCCACTCTTTCCTTTACCCTTTCGTTGTTACCCCTTCACAACGAACCCAACCCGCTTTCTTTTGTCCGACCTCCCCTTCACCCCCTCCGACCCCTACGCCCTCGAAAAAGAGCTGCGCCACGTCCAGTCTCTGATGAAGCTGGAGCAGCAGGAGGACCTGGAGCAATTCAAACTCAAAAACGCCAAGGCCAGCATAGCCGAGCGGCAGCAGCGCGGCCTCACCTGGTACCCCGTCACCATCTCGCAGGAAGAAATTGGCTTCGGCGGCAAGCTGGTGCTGGAGCTGGAGCGGCCCGCCGGGCAGCAGGGCCTGCACTTGTTTCAGGTAGGCAAAAACGCCTCGCTGTTTGGCAACGTGCCCGGCCGCTCGGCCACAGACCGGCCCACCCTCAGCGGCGTCATCACCAGCGTGCGGCGCAACAAGCTGCTGCTCGCCACCACCAAGGAAGACCTGCCCGACTGGGCCCTCGAAGGCCATAAAATGGGCATCGACCTCACCTTCGACGAGGTGAGCTACCGCGAGATGGACTACGCCCTGGGCAAGGTAATGGGCGCCTACGGCGACCGCCTGGCCGAGCTGCGCGACGTGATTCTGGGGGCCAAAGAAGCCCGTTTCCGCGAAGAAAAAGCGTCGGACTTATTCTATCCCAGTCCGCTCAACGACTCGCAGCTGGCCGCCGTGCGCCACGTCATGGCCGCCAAGGACGTGGCCATCATCCACGGCCCGCCCGGCACCGGCAAAACCACCACGCTGGTGCAGGCCATCCTGGAAACTATCCGGCGCGAGCGGCGGGTACTGGTGTGCGCGCCCTCGAACACGGCCGTCGATTTGCTCACCGAAAAGCTGGCCGAGCGCGGCGTCAACGTCATTCGCATGGGCAACCCCTCGCGGGTGTCGGACCTGCTGTTGGAGCACACCCTAGATGCGCAGGTGATGGCCCACAAGAGCTACAACGAGATGCGCTCGATGCGCCAGACGGCCGACCAGTACCGCGAAACCGCCAGCAAATACGTGCGCAACTTTGGCTACGAGGAGCAGCAGCACCGCCGCCAGCTTAAGGAGGAAGCGCGCATGCTGTTTCAGCAGGCCGACGACCTGGAGCGCTACATCACCGAGGATTTATTGGAATCGGTGCAGGTAATCACGTGCACGTTGGTGGGCGCCAGCAACCGCAACATCCGCCACCTCACCTACGAAACGGTGTTTATCGACGAGGCCGCCCAGGCCCTGGAGCCCGGCTGTTGGATTCCCATCGGCAAGGCCCAGCGCGTGGTGCTGGCCGGTGACCATCACCAGCTGCCGCCCACCGTGAAGAGCGAAAAAGCCGGGGCCCTGCGCGAAACGCTCTTCGAGAAGTGCATCAAACGCCAGCCGGCCACGGCCCGCATGCTCACGGTGCAGTACCGCATGCACGAGCAAATCATGCAGTTCAGTTCCGACCAGTTCTACGACGGCCAGCTCGAAGCCTACGAAACCGTGGCCCACGCCGGCCTCGATGCCTACGACCTGCGCTTCGCCCCCGACCTGCCCGTGGAATTCCTCGACACGGCCGGCTTCGGCTTCCAGGAAATCACCATCCCCGAAAGCCGCTCCACCGCCAACCCCGAGGAAGCCGACCTGTTGCTCAAGCGCCTCGCCCAGCTGCTGGAGCCCTACGACCCCGCCGACCACGAGGAGGACCCGCTCAGCATCGGCGTCATTGCCCCCTACCGCGCCCAAATCAACTACCTGAAGGACGCCATCGAGGAAAACGACGAGCTCAGCGGCTTCATGCTGCACCGCCAGCTCAGCGTCGGCACGGTAGACTCCTTCCAGGGCCAGGAGCGCGACATCATCGCCATCACCCTCACCCGCAGCAACAACCACGGCGAAATTGGCTTCCTGAGCGACATCCGCCGCATGAACGTGGGCATGACGCGGGCCCGCAAGAAGCTGCTCCTCGTGGGCGACTCGTCCACGCTCAGCGCCCACCCGTTTTTTAAAGCCCTGATTGAGTACGTGGAGAGTGTGGGCGGCTACCGCACGGCTTGGGAATTGCAGGATTAAGTTCTGAAATAACCTACACAAAAAAGGCTTTTAGCAATTGCTGAAAGCCTTTTTTATTGAACGTCATGCAGAGCGCAGCGAAGCATCTCGCATCTAGTAGCAACTCTATCGTGAGGGCGTCATTGATTAATGGTAGCACGCGAGATGCTTCGCTGCGCTCTGCATGACGTTCTTACTTCAGCCGATAAAGCTTCTACTACCGGCCGCCGGGCGGGCAGTTTTCCTTCAGGAATTTGGTGTAGGTGGCGGCCAGGTGCCGGCTGGTGCCCTCACCTTCCGAGATGCTGTGGGTGCGGTTGGGGTAGGCCATGAGCTGGAAGGTTTTGCCGTATTTCACCAATTCGTTTATCATCTGCTCGGCGTTGTTGTAGTGCACGTTGTCGTCGCCGGTGCCGTGCACGAGGAGCAGGTTACCGCGCAGCTTGCTGGCGTGGGCCAGGGGCGAATTGTCCACGAAGTAGTGCTTGTCTTCGGGCAGCAGGCCCATGTAGCGCTCCTGATAGATGTTGTCGTAGTTGAGTTGGTTGTCAACCGCCGCGATGGAAATGCCGGTTTTATAAATCTGCGGGTACTGAAACATCAGGCTGAGCGTGGAGGAGCCGCCGCCGCTCCAGCCCCACACCGCCACCCGGCTGGTATCAACCCAGCTGTTTTTGAGCACTTCTTTGGCGCCCATGGCCTGGTCGCGGATGTTGAGGCTGCCGATGTTGTGGTAGATGGACTTGCGGAACTCACGGCCGCGCGGAGCCGGCGCACCACGGTTGTCGAGCGAGGCGTAGATGTAGCCGTCATCGGCCATGTTGCCCTGGTAGAGGCCATTGCGGCCCGTGCCGAAGCGGTCGACCACCGTTTGGCTGGCCGGTTCGCCGTACACGTAGAACACAATGGGGTACTTTTTAGCGGGGTCGAAATTGCTGGGCTTCACCATCCAGCCGTCCAGCGTCACGCCATCGGCGGTTTTTACCTGAAAAAACTCGGTTTTTGGCACCTTCATCGCCATGGCTTGTGCCGGCACTTCGCCACCGCTCAGGTGCTGGTGGGCGGGCAGGCTCACCACCTCATTCAGGGGATAGTTGGTGGCGCTGGAGTAGGCGTGCAGGGCCACCTTGCCGTTGGGCGAGATGTCGTAGCCGTTGGTGCCGGCCTGGGCGGCGGGCGTCACGCGGGTGGCCTTGCCGCCTTTCAGCGGCACCCGGTAGAGGTAGCGCTGGGTGGCGTTGGCGGGCGAGGCGGTGAAGTAGATGGTGCCGCCGGCCTCGTCGATGCGGTCGACCTTTATCACGTCGTAGTTGCCAGGCGTGAGCAGTTGCTCCCGGCCGTTGCGGTCCACGCGGTAGAGGTGGTTCCAGCCGTCTTTTTCGCTGGCCCACACAAAGCTTTTGCCGTCTTTCAGCCAGTCCCAGCCAATGGCTTCGTCTTTGGCTTCGATGAATGCCTTGTCGGTTTCGTGGTAGATGGACTTGGCCGCGCCCGTTGCAACGGTAGCCAGAATCAGGTTGCTTTCGTTCTGGCGGCGGTTGAGCTGCTGCAAAATCAGCGTGCTGTTGTCGGCCCACTCCATGCGCGGGAGGTAGTGCTGCACGGCATCGCCGGGCACGTCCATCCACTTGGTGGGGCCGCCGCTCACAGCCACCACGCCCACGCGGCAGCGGCTGGGGTCTTCGCCCACCACAGGGTACTCCACCGGCACGGTGAAGGGATACAGCTGCTCGGTCGTGTTCAGCATCAGGTAGTTGCGCGTCTTGTTGGCATCGAGCTGCCAGTAGGCGATGCGCTGCCCGTCCGGGCTCCAGCGGAAGCCGTCGCGGCAATTCAGTTCTTCCTCATACACCCAATCGAAGGTGCCGTTGATGAGCTTGTCGGTGCCGTCGGTGGTGAGCTGGGTGATGGCGTGGTCGGCCAGGTTTTCCACAAACAGGTTGTGGCCGCTCACGTAGGCCACGCGGCGGCCATCGGGCGAGAACTTGGCAAACATCAGCGACGACTCGGGCCGGCCCTTGCCCAGCTGCGTGAGCTGCTTGCTGCCGGTGTCGTACACCCAGTAGTCGCCGCGGGTGTCGTAGCGCCACACCTTCTTCGTGTTGGTGCTGAGCAGAATAAGCCGGCCATCTTCCGACAGCGCCACGCGGCGCACCCCGAGCGGGGCCGTCTGGCCGGCCGGCGTAAGCTGGCGCTTGCTGAGCAGCGTGCGCGCTTGGCCGGGCTGGCGAATATCGAGTTGCACGACAGAGTCGCGGCGCACTTCCAGGTAGCCGTAGCCGTCTTTGGTCCATTGGGTGCCGGAATTCTGGGCCCAGGCGGCGGCCGTCAGCAGCGTGAACGCGCTGGCCAGCGCAGCCCGGTGGGCAAGGGAATGCTTCATCTGAAAAGAAGAACTGAAAACACAGAGTTGGAATCCCAAAGCTAGCCCCATTTGAAAATAAAAATCCCCGCCGGCGCGGGCCGACGGGGCTAATTAGAACAATGAGCAGAAACGTCCTGCTACGCGCAGCCGAAGCATCTCTACCGCAATAGTAAATAATTCCCGCGCGGTAGCGATGCTTCGGCTGCGCGGACGCCAGATAAGCATGACGTTCTTTTACTCAGAAAAACTCTTACGGCAAATCAATCACCGACATGGTGTGCGGCGCGTCCGACTTCGTGTTCACGAAGTGCTTTTCCGGCTTGTCAAAATCCGAGATGTACAGCTTCTTACCCTTGAGCAGCACTTCGGCGGGCTGGTCGAGCTTGCCGCCAGTGCCGTCGGTATCGCCGTTCTGGGCTAGGGTAGTCACGGTGTTATTGTTGCGCAAGTCCACCACTTCAATGGCGTTTTCGCGCGAGTTGCAGAGGTACATTTTGTCCGTCGTGCGGTCAATAATCAGGCCGTCGACGCAGGGAATGGCCTTACCAGTCAGCGTCAGGGTTTCCTGCTTGGCCAGGCTGCCATCGGGCTTCAACGACACTTTGTAGAGCTTGCCATCACCGAAGCTGCCGGTGTAGAAGTTGCCTTTGCTGTCGTAATCCATTCCGTCGGCGCCGTTGTCGACGCCGGTTTCGTTCACCGTCGTCGTGAACATGGCCAACACGTGCGGGTCCTTGGTTTTGGGCTTGAGGTGCACGGTGCCTTTGTTCAATTCGGCCAGCGAAAACTTCAGAATGGCGCTGCCTTTGTCATTATCCGGCATGTCCCACTGGCTGTCGGTCACGTAAATCGTGTTGCCCTTCCAGACCACCGCATTGGCCAGCGCGAAATTGTCGACCACGGTAGTTACGCGGGCGGGCTTGCCATTGCGCATCTCCACCTTCATCAGGCGCGATTTAAAATCTTTGCTGTTCTCGTACTGGTTTTCAGCGTAATACAAATTGCCATCAGGGCCGAATGCCAGGTCCATCGGGGCCGCCTTTTTGGTGGTGGGTTCCACTGGCAAGTCGGTGAGGTAAGGCGTAATCTGGTTGCCGTTGATTTCCATCAGCGAGGCCGGCTGGCTGTTGTCGGCCAGGTTGGGGACGGAGAGGATGAGGTGGCCGTTGGGCGCCAGCGCCAGGCCGTCGGGGGTGTTGTGGGCGTTGTCGAGGGTGAAAAGCAGCTGCGGGTTGCCGATGGTAGGCACCGAATCAGCTTTGGCGACGGCGGCAGCCGAGGAATCGGTTTTCACCACGGCTTCTTTTTTCACGGCTTCATCCTGCGTGGTAGGTGGGTTCGACTGGCAGGCGGCCAGCAAGGCACCGCTCAGCAGCGAGGCCGCCAGCGCGTTAAAAGTGGGAGTGCGCATGAGCAATTGCTAGAGAGAAAATGGATTTTTAAGGAGGAAAGTGTGCACTTGAGTTACGCACTCAGCCGAAGCCAGGTTATTGGCGCCCAGCTTTTCCAGCCGTTTTCCTTCCCGAAGGCCGCAGTGCCAGCGAAGCCTGCCAAGCGCCGATTAGTCGAAGACCATTTAATTCCGAATGGAAAGGCTCCTCGCTACTCTCAGCGCAACGGCTGAGCCTCAGCAGCTAGCCCAAGCGGAGCAAAAGGGAGCCCGAATTTTATGCCAAAAATGGCTTAACCCCGGCGCAAATAAGCCCGTTAGCGAAAGCTAACAAATCCACTGCCTTTCCACTCATGAGCAAGAAACCACTCGCTAAAAAAACGCACGAAGACGCCATCAGCACCGCCAAAACGGCTGACCTCGCCCAGAATACCGACGACGGCTACGGCCAGTTTCTAACCTCCAACCAAGGCCTCCGCGTCAACGACGACCAGAATTCGCTGAAGGCCGGCGAGCGCGGCCCCTCGCTGCTCGAAGACTTTCTGCTGCGCGAAAAAATCACCCATTTCGACCACGAGCGCATTCCCGAGCGCGTGGTGCACGCCCGCGGCGTGGCCGCCCACGGCTACTTTGAAGCCTATGGCAATGCCAGCGAGCTGAGCCGGGCCGCCTTCCTGCAGCCCGGCGCCGTGACGCCGGTGTTCACGCGTTTCTCTACGGTGGCCGGCTCGCGCGGCTCCTCCGACATGGCCCGCGACGTGCGCGGCTTTGCCGTGAAGTTCTACACCGAAGAGGGCGTGTACGACCTGGTGGGCAACAACATTCCGGTGTTCTTCATCCAGGACGCCATCAAGTTTCCCGACTTCATTCATGCCGTGAAGCCGGAGCCGCACAACGAGATTCCGCAGGCCGCCTCGGCCCACGACACGTTCTACGACTTCATTTCGGCCAACCCCGAAAGCACCCACATGCTGCTCTGGGCCATGAGCGACCGCGCCCTGCCGCGCAGCCTGCGCATGATGGAAGGCTTCGGCGTGCACACCTTCCGGATGGTGAACGCCGAGGGCAAATCTGTCTTCGTGAAATTTCACTGGAAGCCGCTGCTCGGCACCCACGCCATTGCCTGGGAAGAAGCGCAGCAGATTTCGGGCAAAGACCCCGATTTCCATCGCCGCGACCTTTGGAACTGCATCGAAATGGGCGCCTACCCCGAGTGGGAATTGGGCGTGCAGGTGGTGCCGGAAGAAGACGAGCGCAAGTTCGATTTCGACATTCTGGACTCGACCAAGCTGATTCCGGAAGAGCTGGTGCCCGTCACGAAAATCGGCAAGATGGTGCTCAACCGCAACGTCGACAACTACTTCGCCGAAACCGAGCAGGTGGCCTTCTGCCTGAGCCACATCGTGCCGGGCATCGATTTCTCGAACGACCCGCTGCTGCAGGGCCGCCTGTTTTCCTACCTCGACACCCAGCTCAAGCGCCTCGGCGGCCCCAACTTCCACGAGATTCCGATTAACCGCTCCATCGCGCCTATCCACAACAACCAGCGCGACGGCCACATGCGCCAGACTATAAACAAGGGTCAGGTCGCCTACGGCGTGAACCAGTTGAACGACGGCTACCCGCAGCAGGCCAAGCGCAGCGAGGGCGGCTTCAACACGGTGCATGAACGTGTGGAAGGCCACAAAATCCGCCTGCGCAGCAAGTCATTCGTCGACCACTACAGCCAGGCCAAGCTGTTCTGGAACAGCCAGTCCGATGCCGAAAAGATGCACATCGTGAAGGCCCTGCGCTTCGAGCTCAGCCACGTGCAGAAGGAATTCGTGCGTACCCGTACCCTCGTGCAGCTCGCGCAGGTTGATACCGAGCTGGCCCGCCGTGTGGCCGAAGGTTTGGGTGTGGCCGTGCCCTCGGCCGATGGCGTGCAGCTGAACCTGGCTGTGCCCGCCGATGGCGACGCGGCCCACTACCAGTCGGGCCCGGTGAAAGACGGCAGCGCCAGCTCGCCCACCCTCAGCATTGCGCCCGACAGCCCTATCAACACGGGCAAAGCCAGCATCAAAACCCGCCACATTGCCATTCTGGCCACCGACGGGGCCGATGTAGCCGCCATCGGCAGCCTGATGAAGGCCCTGATTGACGAAGGTGCCCAAAGCGCCATCATCGCTACCCGCCTGGGCACCATCAACGGCCTGGGCGGCGAGGAACTGCTGGTAAACGGCACGTTCCACTCCACCGCTTCGGTGCTGTTCGATGCCGTGTACGTGGCCGGTGGCGAGAAAAGCGTGGCGGCGCTGAAGCAGAACGCCGACGCCGTGCGCTTCGTGAACGAAGCTTTCCGCCACTGCAAGCCATTGGCCGCTTCGGGCGCGGGCGTGGAGCTGCTGAAAGCCGCCGCCTACCCCGGCGCTGAGGACATTTTGAACGCCGACGGCGTGGTAACCAGCTCCGAAGCCCAGGTGGGCGGGCTGGCGCCGCAGTTCATCGCCGCAATTAAGAAGCACCGCTTCTGGAGCCGCGAGCTGAAGGCCATGCCGGCCTAGGTTTTGGATTGAGCTTGAACAATAGCCCGAAAAGAACGTCGTGCTGAGCGCAGTCGAAGCATCTCTACCGCAAAGTAAATCTGATTACTCTCGCGGTAGAGATGCTTCTGCTTCGCTCAGCAGGACGTTTTACTTTTTCAATAATACCTGCCGTTCCCGGCAGAACTTCCTTTCTTTGTGCATCAGCCGCTGGGCTGTCCCCATCTCCCCTCCCAAATCCCCACTCTATTCTCATGGCTGCAATCAGCGATAAAAAAGTCGTTACCATCACCTACGACCTCAGCGTGACCGACGAAAACCAGGAAAAAGTATTGGTTGAATCGGCTGAAGCCGATTCGCCCATGGTGTTCCTGTTTGGCCATAGCGGCCTGCCCGAAGAGTTTGAATCGCAGCTCGATGGCAAAAACCCCGGCGACACCTTCGAGTTCAACCTCACGCCTGAGCAAGCCTACGGCGACTATGACGAGCAGGCGCTGGTTGAAATTCCTAAGGAAGTGTTTCTCATCGACGGCAAGCTGGACGAGGAAATGCTGCAGCCCGGCAACTTCCTGCCCATGGCCGACAACGAAGGCAACCACATGCAAGCCAAGGTGGTAAGCATCGGCGACACCGCCGTGCAGATGGACTTCAACCACCCGCTGGCCGGCATGGTGATGCACTTCACCGGCAAGGTGCAGGATGTGCGCGAAGCCACCGCCGAGGAACTGGCCCACGGCCACGTGCACGGCGAAGGCGGCCACCAGCACTAAGGTTTACTTGCAAAACGCTCGTTCAGAACGTCATGCTGAGCGGAGCCGAAGCATCTCTACCGCGCAAGTAATTCATTTACCGCTGCAGTAGAGCTGCTTCGACTCCGCTCAGCATGACGTTCTTTTTTGTGGCTGTTAGCCCAACTCCGCCGCCACATACGCCTGCAGCTCCGGAAAAAACGCCCGAAAATCCGCCGCATACGCCGCATAGTTCCGCTCCAACTCCCCCACTGCCGTTTCCATGCCCGAACCGGCCGCCGCCCGGCGGCTCAGGCCACTCAGGGCGCGCCGGATGCCTTCGGTTTCGGCGTAGCCCAGCAGCCAGTTGTGCTGCACCAGGTGCGGGAAAAACTGCTGCACGCGGGCCGGCATTTCGGCTTCGCGGGTATGGAGCACCGCATACACGCGCCGGGTGAAATCGGGCAGGCTTTCGGAAGTGAATTCGGCGAAGTTTCGGGCCAGAAAATGGTCGAGAAACATGTCGGAAATCACGCCGGCGTATTTGCCGTAGCCGGCGGCGCGCAGGCGCTGGGTGCCGCGCCGCACCACGGGGTGCTGGTCGGTGAAGGTGTCGATGGCGCGGTGCAGGCGGATGCCGGTTTGCACGGCAGGCGGGTAGTTTTCGAGTTGTCGGCCGGGCACCGAGTCGGCGATGAACTGGCCCAACATCACGTCGGCGTAGGGGGCCGAATCGGGTTCGCCGGAGAGGAAAAGGTGGGCCAGAAAATTCATTGCGGGCGGCAAGGTACGGGCCCGGCCGGGCTTTTATTCAACCCCGGCCGGCTGGCGTGCGTAAGCCCACAGGCCGCTGGCTGCCCGCAGCCGCGGCCCATTCTTTCACCTCCCCAACTCCCCTTTCCCATGTCCGAGAAGACGCCCGTAACCCACGACCTGACCCAGCTATTCGAGAAGATTAAGGATGTGCGCATGGCCATGCTCACCACCACCGACGAGCACGGCAGCCTGCACAGCCGCCCCATGGCCACCATCAAGCCCGGCAAAGACCAGGCCCTCTACTTCCTCACCGACGTGAATTCAGCCAAGGTGTACGAGGTAAAAAAGGACAGCCAGGTAAACCTCAGCTACTCCGACCCGGGCAGCAACGTGTACGCCTCGGTATCGGGCCGGGCCAATGCCTACCGCGACCAAGCCAAAATTGAGGAGCTGTGGAGCGAGCCCATGCGCGGCTGGTTTCCCAAAGGCAAAGACGACCCCAACATCAGCATCCTGAAAGTTACTATCGACAAAGGCGAGTATTGGGATTCGCCCAGCAGCCTTTTCGTACAGGCCTACGCCTACGTGCGCGCTGTGGTGACCGGCGAGCACACCAAGGACGACGACGTGAACCAGCACGCCCAGGTGCAGCCCAAGTAAGCCTCTTTGCCTGTTTACTTCGAAAGGCCGGAAGCAATTCCGGCCTTTTTTTGTTGCCTGCAACTGGCTTCGCTTTTCTCACACTGCCCTCTCCGGATGTCCCACACCACGCTCACCGTTTTTACCCTTAAACCCGGCCACCGGCGCTGGGCCCTGGCCCAGATGGGCACGGCCCCCGGCCAGCTCAAACGGGTGCCGGGCCTGCGGTTCTTCAAGCTGATGGGGAGCGGGGCGGCCAACGGCTTCGGCTTCTGGCCCAACCTAGACCGCTACGGCTTCATGGCCGTTTGGGAAGATGTGGCCGCGGCCGACACCTATTTCCACCGCCATGCGCTGTGGGCCAGCTACCAGCAGCGCAGCGCCGAAACCTGGACGGTGCAGCTGGCCCCCATCAAAGCCCAGGGGCTTTGGGATGGCCAGAATCCTTTTTCCAAAACGGGCGCTTCGGCGGCACCGGCGGAGAACGTGCCCATGGCGGTACTCACGCGGGCCAGCATTCGCTGGCGCAAGGCGCCGCGGTTCTGGCAGTTTGTGGAGCCTACCAGCGCGGCCCTGGCGCAGGCCGTGGGCGTGCGGGCCGCCATCGGGCTGGGGGAATTGCCGCTGGTGCGTCAGGCTACTTTCAGCGTGTGGGAATCGGCGCGGGCGATGCAGGAATACGCCTACCGCGACGTGCGGCACCGCGAGGTGATTCAACTCACGCGCCGCGAAAACTGGTACGCCGAGGAGCTGTTTGCGCGGTTTCGGGTGCTGGGCAGCCTGGGTAGCCTGGATGGCCGCGACCCATTGGCGGGGTTGCTCCCGCCCGGCTAATCGCGCAGATTATAACGCTTCACCCAGCCCAAGGCGTTGGCCGTCAGTTCGGGCTGAGGGTCGGGTTTGAAGGTGATTTCGGGCGAAAGACCAGCGACTCTCGGCGGTACGTTGCTGAACCAGGTAAAGCCTGGCAGGGGCCCGGGGGGCTGGTTGCCGGCCAAAGCGTGGTCCAGGCTGATTTGGTCGGGGCCTTGACCAGGA
Organism: Hymenobacter convexus; assembly: GCF_030580955.1. GTDB lineage: Bacteria > Bacteroidota > Bacteroidia > Cytophagales > Hymenobacteraceae > Hymenobacter. Next base: position 404,749 of record NZ_JAUQON010000004.1, read on the forward strand.
TAAATACCGACTTCAATTCCCACCGCCGCATCCGCCGCAATTCTGATTACGTCGTTGCCAGCCAAGCTGTACAGGTTCAGTGCTTTGGTGGTTTTCTGGTCGTACACCCGCTCTGAAATCAGGCTATCGGCGCGGTGGGTGCGCAGGGCTAGCATCTGCACCCGCAGGCGGCCGGGCCCGGCCCCGGTGAGCACAAACCGTTCGGCGTGGTCGGTGCCCACCACCCAGGCTTCGGTGGCCAGAATCTCGAAATAGCGCTGGGCCACCGCCGCCAGCTGGGCACGCCGGGCACGCAGCAGCGGCCCCAGTCGGGCGGCAATTACAGTCCGGGTTTCAGCGGGGCCGGCTTTGAGGGCTTCGGCAATGACGGCATCGCTCAGGCGTTTTTGCAGCGAATCGGCTTCGGCCCGGAAATCCTCCGCACTCAAGGGGCCCAGCAGGGTGCGGTCAAGGTTGCGGGCGGTGGTGGTGAGGGCATCCACATTGGCCAGGCGAATGGTGGTATAGAAGCTCTGAAACTTGGTCAGAAACCACGACAGCACCCGGGTCAGCGCACCGTCATCGAAGAGAAAAAACGCCTGGTCACGGTCGCGCGGAATGGGCCGAAACCGCAGGCCGCCGCTGCCCGGGAAGCTGGCCCAGCGCCACTGGTCCTCGCGCCGGCTCCAGTCGCCGAGCCACATATCCAGCAGGCGGGCCCGCAGAAAAGCGCGCGGGTCGACGCCCGCGTTGGGCCGCTTGCGCAGCACCGTGAGCAAGTGGCGCGTGTTGTAGATGGCCGGCGAATAACCAAAGCTGCTGGCATGCCGCTGGTCGCCCTCGGCGCGCTCTTCGAGCAGGTAGAGGGCGTTGGCGTAGCCGGCCCGGTACTTTCCCAGCATGGGGTCGTTGGGCAAATACACGAGGCGCGGATTGGCGTGGTACACCCCGGCGGCGGCGGCCAGCCGGGCGGCCACGTAGGCGCCATAGGGCAGCGTGGCGCTGGTCTGGTCCTTCATCAGGCCGCGCAGCAGGTTGCGTTTCCAACCCACGGGCAGGGCGGCGCTCATGTCCTTGTCCACGGAGCGCAGCACGAACTGGTAGCCCTTGGCGGTGCGCAGGCGCAGGGTGCGGCTTTGGTAGCTGCCGCCGGCGCGCAGCGGCAGCAGGCTGTCGCGCTCAGCCGAGGCCAACCGCAGCACCGGCGCCGTCACGGGCGTGTTCCAGATATTGCGGTAGTGCGGGCCCCAAAAGAACTGCCACACGGCCCCGCGGGCGTATTGCGGCCCGGCCGCCACCCGCACCGTGGCCGAATCGGCGGCCCATTGCGGCAAAGCCGGCGCGGGGTCCGCCTCGCCGGCTATGTCCAGCGCGCTCAGGCCCACGCCCCCGCTCAGCGCCAGGATGCCGCCCAGGACCAGCCAGCCGAATGCCTTCACCAACCCAAACCAGCGTAGCCTTTTTTTCAAAACCAGGGTGCCACGTGCGGGACTATTAGAAAGGTCTTTTGGCATCGTATACCGCAAACTGCGGTCTTGCGGTTGTGCCCGTGTGCGCTTGCGCCGTGACTTTTGCGGCCCCGTTGCGTTAAAGGCGCATTCGCTTTGCCTTCTTTCTTCGGAATGCCCTTCTTTTGTCGTTCTTCTTACCAGCGCGGCTGGGTAGCGCTGGCCTGCCTGGGCTTGCTGGCGGGCGGCTGCGCCCGGCGCAACTACTTCCTCCCCGACTCGCGCGTGGATGCCACCGCTCCCCTGCCTCCCACCGCCGATTCGGTGCGCGTGGCGGCCGGGCGTCATTACAGCCATCATTCGGGGGTTTACTACCTGTTTATGGGCCGACACTATCGCCCGGTGTGGGCCGCGCCGGTCACGGTGCCGCTGCTCCGGCTGGCCACGGCGGTGCCCGGCGGCCTGCGCCCCGGCAAGGCCGGCGGCGGCTACCAAAGCATCAGCATGACGCTGGAGGGCAAAAAAGACCGGGAATACGCCCTGCGGGCCCTCGACAAAGACCCTTCGAAAACCCTACCCAAAGTACTCAGGCCTACCTTTTTGCTGAACGTGGTGCGTGATGCCACTTCGGCGGCCAACCCCTACGGCGCCCTCACGGTGCCGCCGCTGGCCCAGGCGGCGGGCGTGCCCCACACCCGTCCGCGGCTGGTGTACGTGCGGCCCGACGAAACTGGCCTGGGGCCGGGCTCCGAGCGGTTTCGGGGCAAAGTGGCGCTGCTGGAGGAGAAGTACGAAGAATTGGCCTCGCGCACGCCCGACCTGGCCGGGGCCACCAATTTTGTGGGCGGTGAGAATGTGCTGAAGAAAATTTATTACCAGCCGGCCGGCTACCTCGACCAGCCGGCATTCCTGCGGGCCCGCCTGCTCGACATCTGGCTCGGTGACTGGGACCGCCACGAGCGCCAATGGGATTGGGCCGCGTTTCCGGCGGCAAGCGGCCGCACCCGTTACCAGCCCATTCCCAAGGACCGCGACCAGGTGTATTTCCGGTTCGATGACGGCCTGGTGCCCTGGCTGGCGGCCCGGCGCTTCATTGCCCCCCAGTTTCACACCTTCCGCGCGGAATATGGCTACCTGCCGGGCCTCGTCTACCAGGCCGAATTCATCGACCAGCGGGGCCTCATGCAATTGAAGCGTGCCGACTTCCAGCGCATTGCCGCCGACTTGCAGCGCCGCCTGCCCGATTCGCTCATCGAGCGGGCCATGCACCGCCTGCCCCCGGCCGTGTACGCCCTGGAAGGCGCCCGCCTGGGCGCGGCCCTCCAAACCCGCCGCCAACACCTGCCGCAGGTCGCCGATGCGTATTACCTGTTGCTGGCCCGCGAGCCCAACCTGGGTGGTTCGGCCCAGGCCGAGCGGTACGTGGTGCAGCGCTTCGCCGATTCTACCACCGTGCGGGTGTTTTCCTCGGCCCTGCACCCGCCCACTGCGGCCGACACGCTTCGATTCCAGCGCACCTTTTTCACGGCCGAAACCCGCACGTTGACGCTCGATGGGCTGGATGGCGACGACATTTTTGAGGTGACGACCACCGGGCCCGGCCGGCCCATCCGCTTGCGTCTGTACGGCGGCGCGGGCCACGACCAGCTCCTGCACCAGGGCAGCGCACGCCGCCTGCGCCTCTACCCCGACGAGGCCTCGGACCTCACCGCCGCCAAATCGGACCATCCTTACCTCTCCCGCCGCCGCCACAGCCCCGCCGACCGCACCCCCGAAAATTAGTAATTAGTAGCGCGGACTTTTAGTCCGCGAGTAAACGATTGACTCGCGGACTAAAAGTCCGCGCTACTAATCGCGAATATTGCCGGCCTGCTTCGGCGTTTTCAGAAGCTCCGCCGTTCAAAGCCCGACCCTATTTCTAATTAGTTTTTGATAACGCTTCGCTTGCGCACTTTTTTCTTGAATGCGGGTGCCCTGGCGACTTTGTTGCTAGGCGGCGCAGGCTGCGTCCGGCAGCAATTTTTCCAGCCCGATGCCCGCCTGGATGCCGCTGCTCCCCTGCCCGCAGCGGCCGACAGCGTGCGCCGCGTGACGGCCGGCCGGCAGTATGCCCGCCACGGCGGCCTCTATAATGCGCTGGTGGGCCGGCACCACCGCCCAAGCTGGGCGGCCCCGGTTTCGGCGCCGGTGTTTGCGATGAGCACCGCCAAGCCTGGCGGCCTGCAAGCCGGCAAAGTGGGCGGGGGCTTCAACAGCACCAGCCTGAATCTGACCGGCGCCGACGGCCGCGCCTACGTCATTCGCACCGTCGACAAAGACCCCATTCGGGCCACGCCGATGGCGGTGCGGGGCACTTTCCTGGTGAACGTGCTGCGCGACAATGTGTCGTCGACCAACCCTTACGCGGCGCTGCTGGTGCCGCCGATGGCCCGGGCGGCGGGCGTGCCTCACTCCTCGCCGCAACTCTTCTACGTGCGGCCCGACGACCCGACTTTTCAGACGGATTCGCTGGGGCACTTTCGCGGGCAGTTGGCTTATCTGGAAGAAAAGGTGGCCCAGGCGCCCCAGCTTCCCACGCCAGCGGCGGTTGTCAATAGCACCAAGGCTTTTGGCAGCGTATTCGACAGCCCCGCCCGCCGTTTCGACCAGCCCGCGCTGCTGCGCGCCCGCCTGCTCGATGCCTGGCTTGGCGACTGGGACCGCCACGCCGGCCAGTGGAGCTGGGCCGTGGATGCACCCACGGCCGGCGGCTTCGCCCCCATTCGCCCCCTGCCCAAAGACCGCGACATGGTGATTTATCGCCTCGATGACGGCGTACTGGGCTGGCTGATTGGCCACGTGGCCATCCGGCACTGGGTTTCGTTCGGGCCGCGCTACAAAAGCCCGGTGGCCCAGCTTTCCAACGGCGAGTACCTTGACCGGCGCGCCCTCAATCAGCTCACCCGCGCCGATTTTCAGGCCACTGCCCGCGACTTGCAGCGCCGCCTGCCTGACTCGGTGCTGCAGCGCGCCGTGCGCCGCCTGCCGCCCGCCGTGTACGCCCTCGAAGGCCCACGCACGCTGGCCGCCTTCCAGGCCCGGCGCGACCACCTCCCCGCACTCGCCGAAACCTTCTACCGCAACCTGGCCCGCCAGCCCCGCATTGCCGGCACCAACCAGGCCGAGCGGTTCGAAATCCACCGCTACGCCGACTCTACCGTGGTAGCCGTGTACCGGGCCGCCGGAACTGACCGGGGCAGTTTGCTTTACCAACGGGCTTTTCTCGCGAAGGAAACGCGCCGCATTCAGCTGGAAGGGCTAGGCGGCGATGATGTCTTTATGGAGGAAAACCACAGCTCAAAAGCCCAGGCCAGACCCCGCATTCGCATCTATGGCGGCGTGGGTACAGACGAATTCCGCGCCGCCACGGGTCACGCGGGCATCCGCTTCGCGCAGGAGGCCGCACCGGCCAAGGGCGCTTTTGATAAGGTTCCGGAAGAGTAGAGCCCGGGTTGAATTTGCAAAGGGCCTGTTGGAAACGTTAAATCGCCTGTCATCCTGAGCGGAGCGAAGGACCTTATCACGTTGAAACGAATTGTTCAGGTGTTACAAGGTCCTTCGCTCCGCTCAGGATGACAGGCGATTGGCAGTTAGCATGATGTTCTGGACGCTATAATCCTCCTATCAACTACTAAGCCTGCTCCAGCATTTTCAGCACCAGATTCTCCACGGGGGAAAGCAGGTCGTCGGGCTTGGCTTCGGCGTCGTGCTTGCGCAGAAATTCGATGAGCTGGCCCGATTTGAACAACTCCACCACCTGCGGGTGGATGTAGTATTTGGAGCAGACGGTGGGCGTGTTGCCGAGGCCCGTGGCCACTTCCTTCACGGCTTTTTTAATCACCTTTTCGGGGGCTAGTTCGGGCTCTTCCTGCAGCACGGCTTCGAGGCAGCCCACCATTTTCACGGTGCCGCCCCAGGTGCGAAAGTCTTTTGCCGAAAGAGCCAGGCCGGTGTGCCGGTGCAGGTACTCGTTCACGTCGCCCGATTCGAGAGCGTGCCGCTGGCCGTCTTTGGAGTAGTACTGAAACAGGTGCTGGCCCGGGATTTCCTTGCACTTGCGCACCAGCCGGGCCAGCCGGGCGTCGTGCAGGGTCACGTCGTGCGGCACGCCTTTTTTGCCCACGAAGCTGAAGTTGACGTCCGTTCCGGTCACGTCCACGTGCTTATCGAGCAGCGTGGTGAGGCCGTAGCTGGGTTTTGACTTACCGTTTTTCTTGGCGTACTCCTTATTGCCGACCCGAATAAACGACTGGTCCATAAGCGTAAGCACCAAGGCAATTACTTTTTCGCGGTCGAGCTCCGACCGACGCAGGTCTTTGTTCAGCTGCTCGCGCAACGGCCGCAGCTTTTCGCCAAAGGTGCGCAGGCGCGAAAACTTGGTGAGGCTGCGCATTTCGTCCCAGGCCGGGTGGTAACGGTACTGCTTGCGGCCGAGGCTGTCGTGGCCGGTCACCTGCAGGTGGGTATTGGGCGAGGGCGAAATCCAGACGTCCGTCCAGGCCGGCGGAATCACGAAGCTGCCTATGCGCGTCAGCGTTTTGTCGTCGGTGATTTTCTGGCCCTTCGCGTCGTAGTAGGTAAAATGGCCGGCGCGCGTGGGCTTGCGGCTGATGCCGGCGCCTTGGTCGGTGGCGTAGCGCAGACCCGCCATTTCGGCCTGCCGGGCAGGGTCTTTGTACACGATATGCGCCTCATCTTGCGGGAGAAGCGTCTTTTTGCGGGTTTTGGGGCGGGAAGTGGTGGCCGTGGACATATATAGAACGAAAAACCCTGCCCAAAGCAGGGATGGGTTCTTACGCAAAAGGCCTCGCCACGGCTGGGTTTAAACGTTGCCGCCCGTCAGCCGTAGGTTTGCCCCATGAAGCTGCTCGATGCCCTCTCCTCTTTTTCCGAATGGACCGACCACCTGTTCACCCGCACCTCGGCGCGGGCCGGCTGGCTGCGCCCTTTGCAGCTCGATGCCTACCGCAGCTACGGCACCAGCACCAAATTTTACATCAAAGGCCGCCTGCTGGCCGACCCCGGCTTGGCCCCCCAAACGGCCACCGACTCGCGCTGGCGCAATTTCCGCAGTATGGTGCGCCGCTTCAACAGCCGCGAAGTGCCCAATGCCGACCTCGTGGCCGAGCTGCCCGACGGCAGCCAGCACCTGGTGAGCACCGACGACGAAGGCTACTTCACGCTCATCATCGAGCCCCGGGCCCTGCCCGCGCCAGAGGCCTACCTCTGGTACCCGGTGCCGGTGCGCGTGGCCCGGCTGCCGCCGCACCTGCCGCTGCCCGAGGCCGGCATTCAGGCCTCGGCTAAGGTGCTGGTGCCCCCGCCCAGTGCCGAGTTCGGCGTCATCTCCGACCTCGATGACACGGTGTTCGAAACCAGCGCCACCAACGTGCTCAAGATGCTGGGCCGCACCTTCCTCAGCAACGCCCACTCGCGCCTGCCCTTCGTGGGCGTGGCCGATTTCTACCGCCGCCTGCAGCACGGCCGCACCGGCCGCCCCGACAACCCGTTTTTCTACGTCAGCAGCAGCCCCTGGAACCTCTACGATGTGCTCGATGAGTTCATGGGCATCCACGAAATGCCGCCCGGCCCACTCCTGCTGCGCGACCTGAGCATTGCCCGGCCCAAAACCACGCCCCCGTCCGGCGTCACGGGCTCGGCCGCCATTCACTTCGCCCACAAGCTCCATGAAATCGACGACCTGCTTACCACCTACCCGCAGCTCCCCTTCGTGCTGCTTGGCGACAGCGGCCAGGAAGACGCCCGCATCTACCGCGAAGTGGTGCGCCGCCACCCCGGCCGCATCCGGGCCATCTACATTCGCGACGTGCAGGTACCGGAGCGCAGCGCGCTGGTTGGGCCCATTACCGAAGAATTGAAGGCAGAAGGCGTGACCATGCTGCTGGTACAGGACTACGCCGCAGCGGCGCTCCACGCGGCAGAGCTTGGGCTCGTCGAACCCACTGCTCCACCCCAAGCCGTGGCCGACGCCGAAGCTACCGCCCAAACCGAAGCCGCAAAAAAAGAATAAGGCGGTTTTACTGGCTGCTGTTCGTGTGGTCGGCCACCACCTTCCACTCCTTGCCAAACCGCCGTAGCACCAGCAGAAAATACCCCTGCACATCGCCCGCCGTGGGCCGGGCCAAATGCCAGTGGCCCACCACCTGCGCCGCGCCCGGCGCCAGCACCGTGATGCGCAGGCCGCTGAAATCCAGCTGGCCCATGGCGGCGGCATCCGGGTAATTTTTCTGGTAGTTGGTCAGCGTTTGCTGCCAGCCATACGTTGGGCCTTTGCGGCCGATGAAAACCAGCGAATCGGACTGCCAGTAGCCCTGCATGAAACCGGGAATGTCGCCCCGGTTCCAGGCGGCCGTCTGGGTGGTCAGCACTTGCCGGATGGCGGCAGCATCCCTAGTGTCAGTCCGTAGCACAGGGTGCGGCACTTGTTGCGCCCGGCCGCTGCCCATTCCCAGCGCCAGCATTGCTGCCAAGGCCATAATCGTCTGAAGCTGACTTTTCATGGCTATTTATTGAGAAGAATTTTGACGTAAGTGGTGCCGCCCAAGCGACGCATGTTGCGCAGCACCCGTTGCTGCTTGGCCCGCGCCACCGGCCCGGGGTTGGAGGCCCGGAACCGCAACGGGTTGGGCAGTACGCCGGCCAGCAGGGCGGCCTCGGCGGGGCTCACCTCGCTGGCGTGCTTGCCGAAGTAGCGCAGGCTGGCCGCCTCCACCCCAAAGGTGCAGTCGCCCATCTCGGCCACGCTGAGGTACATCTCCATGATGCGCCGCTTGTTCCACAAAAACTCAATCAGCACCGTGAAATAGGCCTCGGCCGCCTTGCGCACGTAGCTGCGGCCCTGCCATAGAAACACGTTTTTGGCCACCTGCTGCGAGATGGTGCTGCCGCCCACCACGGGCTTGCCCTCGGCGCGGTTCCAGTTGCGCTTGGCGGCTTTGGTGAGGGCATCGAAATCGAAGCCGTGGTGGATGAGGAAACGCTGGTCCTCGGCCGCTACCAGGGCCAGCGGCACGGCGGGCGCCACCTCGTCCAGGGTTCGGAACTGGTAGTTGATGTGCCGCGGCTCGGGCTGAATGCCGTAGTAGCCCAGCCCCACCGGCGCGTGGGCCCGGCGGTCGAGCATGAGCCAGGTAGCCGGCGGCGCCACCCAGCGGTACATCAGCACCCAGGCCAGCGAGGCCAGAAACAGCGACGCCACCACTTGCAGCAGCAAACGCCCCGCCTGCTTGAGCAATATCGAAAAATCAGGAATGAGTTTGGCAGATGACATTGGGGCAAAAGTAGCGTGGCGCGCGGGGTTTCGGCTTTCCCGCCTACCTTCGGCCGCCCCCTGGCTTTGCGCAGGCACCGGCCGGCCTAAACACTATGGCCCGGCTTTGCTGTTACCTCCCTGCTCCCCTTTTCCTTACCTACTTCCCCACCTCCCCGCTACATGGCCCGCCTGCTGCCACTCTTCCCGCTCAATCTGGTGGTTTTTCCGGGCGAAAAGCTGAACCTGCACATCTTCGAGCCGCGCTACCGCCAGCTCGTGCGCGAGTGCATCGAGCAAAACACCACCTTCGGCATCCCGCCCTACCTCGACAATTCCCTCAGCGAACTGGGCACCGAAATGCGCCTCATCAGCGTGGAGCAGACCTATTCCAGCGGCGAGCTTGACATCCGCACCAAGGCCGTGGGCGTATTTCGCATCAATAAGTTCTACCGCCAGGCTCCCGGCAAGCTCTACGCCGGCGGCCTCATCGAAGACGTAGTGCAGGACAATGAAGCCGACCCGCTCCTGCGCGACATCATCACCCGCCAAGTGCGGCAGCTATACGAAGCCCTTGGCCTGCGTAAGCTGCTGCTGGAGCTGGCCCCCGACTACTGCATTTTCGACGTGGCCCACCACATCGGCTTCAGCACCGAGCAGGAATACCAGCTCCTGGCCACCACCAGCGAGCAGGAACGCCAGGAAATGGTGCGCGAACACCTCGATACCATCCTGCCCGTGGTGCTCGAAACCGAGCGCCTCAAAGAGCGCGTGCGCCTGAATGGCCACTTCAAAAACCTCACGCCGCCCAATTTTTAATCGTTTATCATTGCGAGTGGAGCGCAGCACAACGCGACAATCCGTCCTGTCAAAACCAGACACGTTCATTTACTAGAAAGCCCCGGCACTGTGCAGTGCCGGGGCTTTTTACATCTTATGTCTTTGTCACAATCGGAGGCAGGTCGCGGAGAACAGGGCTGATTGTTTGGCTACGCTCGCAATGACAGGCGCTATTGCTTCAGCCCCGCCGGCACCCCCTGTGGGTATTCCGCAGCGATTTCCTTTTCCAGCTCGCCGATGCGGTTGCCGGGGTCGGGGTGGGTGCTAAGAAACTCCGGCGTGGAACTGCGCCCCCCGGTTTTCTCCAGCATCTGCATCACCTGAATCATGGCGCGGGGGTCGTAGCCGGCTTTAGGCGTGAAATCAACGGCAATTTTATCGGCCTCCAGCTCATCGTTGCGTCCGAAGCGCAGCGTGACCACCTTGGCAATGGCCGCCGCCACCGCCGCCTTGGCCACCGAGCTGCCGGGGCTGTTCGGGTCGTAGGAGGCGATGGTGGCCGCGCCGGCCAGGCCTTGCGTCAGGTTCGATTTGGCCACCTGCGCGGCCGAGTGCCGCCCCACCACGTGGCCAATTTCGTGGGCCAGCACCCCGGCCAGCTGCGCTTCCGAAGTCAGGTTTTTCAGCAGGCCCTGCGTGATGAATACCTGCCCGCCGGGCAAGGCAAACGCGTTAATGGTCTGGTCGTCGGCCAGCAAGTGGAACTGGAACCGGTAGGGCGTCTGGCCAGCTTTGGTGCTGGCCACTATTTTTTGGCCTACTGCCTGCACCGCAGCCGTGGCGCGGGCATCGGAGCTTTCGCCGCCGTACTGGGCGGCCATTTCCGGGGCGGCCTGCACCCCTAGGGCAATTTCCTGGTCGGTACTCATGTTTACGTGCTGGGTTTCGCCGGTCACCTCGTTTTTGGAGGTGTTGAAGAAATACCCGAAGAGGGACACCGCCGCCACGATGAGGGCAATGATGAAGCGGAGATTCAGTCGCATAGCTAGAAAGAAAAGGGTTAGGAAAAGCAAAGCCGACCGCAGCGGAGGCCGGCTTCGCGCTTTTAACGCACCCTTTCCGTTCTGGTTATTCTCCTCCGTTCGCGCGGCCTTCGCCGTTCGCCATATTCAGGCCGGCATAAGCCGCCACGGCGGTGTCCAGGTTCAGCCACTGCGAGCGGTAGCCGGCCCCAGCCGGGCCGTGCAGGTACACCACGCTGCCGCCCTGAATAGCCTTCACAATGGCCGCCGTTTCGGCCACGGGCAGCGCCGGGCAGCCCTGGCTGCGCCCCAACCGGCCGTGGGCTTTCACGAAGTCCTCGCATACATACTCGGCGCCGTGCACCACCACGGCGCGGCTTTCGGCGTTGGTGTTGAAGCCCGGGTCGAGGCCCTGGATTTTGAGCGACAGGCCGTGCTTGCCGGTGTAGGTGCTGGGCGCCGTGCGATAGAAACCCAGGCTGCTCATTTCGGAGCCGTCGCGGTTCGAGAAAGCCACCGGCACATCGCCGCCGCTGGCCTTGCCGTGCGCCACCAGCGTATGAAACAGCACTTTGGCCCGCGTCACATCAATCACCCACAAGCGCTTCTGCTGGCTGGGGCGGCTGAAATCAATGAGCGTGAGCACCGGCGGGCTACTGGCCCGCTGGCCGCTTCGCCGCAGGTTATAATAGCCCACCAGGCCTTCCCGAAACACGGGCAGCGTGAGCCCCGTGGCCCCCAGCTTCATCCGGGTATAAAGCTGCGTGGCCTGCTGCTCAAAAGCCGCCTGATAATACACCCGACGCGCCGACGCGGGCAGCGCCGCCACGGCCGCCGGTAGCGACTGCGCCGCTACCGACCCCGCCGAAACTCCGGCCACCAACAGCATGCCCACGATTGTTCTAACATTCATAGCTAACACCGAACGATTATATTTCTAATTATTCCTGGCAAGTGCCTTATACAGCATCGTGCCAAAATTAGTGCTTAGTTTCGTCAATTTATTCGCCACCCCACTGGCTCATTTTCCGCCACTTGCCCATGCCCCGGTCTCCCAGAATTGCCGCCCGTTCCTGCGGTTCCCTTCTTTTGGCTGTTGGTGGGCTATACCTGGGGGGCTGCGGCCATGCGCTGCCGAAGCTGCCGGGCTTTGACGCCACCACCTGGCGCGCCGACCCCTACGCCTGCCGCAACCTGCGCCGCGCCGCCGTGCCGGCCCTGGTGCGCAGCAAAGAGCAGCTCTACGAAGCCCGCGCCGACGACGTGACCGCCCTGCTGGGCCAGCCCGATGAGGAAGAATTGCGCGCCGGCACCGAAAAAGTGTACTACTACTACCTAGAGCCCGGCAGCCAGTGCCAGGGCCGACACGCCCGCTCCGGCGCGGCCTGCATCAGCCTGCGCTTCGGCCCGCTGGGCACCGTCACGGAAGTGCTAACCGACCCGCTCTCCCCAGCTTCAAAACCCTAAAAAAGCCCCGGCAATGGTTGTTGTCGGGGCTTTTTAGGGTTGCTGGAGGGCTAACTTAGCCTAGTCCATTGCCCGCATTGGCGGGCGCCGTAGTGGGCTGGCTGTTGCTCTGCTGCAGCTGGCTGAGTTGCGAAGGCGTGAGAATACGGCTGCACTCCTGCTCGAATTGAGCTTCCAATTCGGCGGTTTTGGCGGCGCGGACAGCCTCGTTGCCTTTATACTCCCGGTTGATGCTGCCCAGGCCGGCAAGCTTGGTGCGGTTCAGCGGCAACAGCTTGAGGTATTGGCCTTCGTTGAGGTGCAGGCGGTTCATCATTTCGCGGGTTGCAGCCGCAGCCTCCTGGTTGATGGCCTTGCCAAAGTTGGGGTGCTCACTGAGCCGGTCCGACATTTGAGCACTGGCCGAATGGGCGGCAGAAAAGAGGAAAAGGGCGAGTAGAAAGGCGAACAATTTAGACATAACAATTATCTTTTTGACCTGAAAATTTCGAGGCTTCGTTGATAACGCCCGCAATATAAAGTTTAGTTTCTGTTTTATCCTTTTTTTCTTATAACCCATTTTTCTCAACCTTGGTATAATACCAAAAAAGCGGCTCTATATAGAGCCGCTTTTTATAGACATTTTGGAAGCCAGTATGCCATTAATCAAGGCTGGCAACCGGCATGTGGTCGGGGCTTTTGAAGTACTGCATCGCCACCAGCGAGGTGATGACGCCGGTCATCGTGCCGAGCAGGATGATGCCCAGGCCGCTGATGAGCACCCCCAGGTCGGCCCCAAACAGGTCGCGGGCCTCAATGGCCGCGATGGCCGCTTTGCTGACACCACCCAATACCCAGAAAAAAGCCCCCAGCAGCACCGATGCCACAATGGCAGTAATGATGCCCGTACTGAAACCCTGGAAGTAAGAAAGCCGGTTGCGGCGGTAGCGTTTCAAGCGCATGATGGCCATCACAATTCCACCGATTAAAATAACGATATCGAGCGTGCCGGCTTCTATCTTGTCAAGAAAGCCGGCGAGCGCGGCAATGCCCGTGTACGCAATCAGGACCAGGCCCGTGAAGACGCCCATGCGAAGGCCGTTGTTTTCGGAGGTTAATTCGTTGTCAGCCATGGCGGGAATTCGGTTAGGGTGAAGGGATTTGGCCGGTGCTGTCGGCTTATTGGTATTTTATACTAGCCCAGCGGCCGAGAGGTTTTGGCCGGGGCCGAAATACCTGACGCCCATCCACATTTAGCTGGTTGGCGGGCACTAATTGCCGCGGGGAAGAGTTATTTTCGCTAAGCCCGCCAAGTAGTTGGGCAATACGGATTCCGGCCTGGTTCCTGTTGCGTAATTTTGCGGGCAGATGCGCCCGGCGGCGCGCCTTTTGTAAGCTTCTATTTTCTGACTGAATGATTTCCACCTCCAATGTGAGCCTGCGCTACGGCAAGCGCGTGCTGTTTGAAGACGTTACTGTTAAATTCCTGCCCGGCAACGTGTACGGCCTGATTGGGGCCAACGGGGCCGGCAAGTCCACGTTCCTGAAAATTCTGTCGGGCGAAATCGAGCCCAACACCGGCTCGGTGGAAATGCCCGCTGGCCAGCGCCTGGCCGTGCTGAAGCAGAACCAGTTTGCCTACGACGACCAGCCCGTGCTGCAAACCGTGATTCAGGGCCACCAGCAGCTGGCCAACGTGATGAAGGAGAAGGACGCCCTCTACGCCAAGTACGACGCGGGCACCGCCACCGACGCCGACGGCGAGCGCCTGGGCGTGCTCGAAGGCGAGTTTGCCGACATGAACGGCTGGGACGCCGACTACCAGGCTGCCGAGCTGCTCTCCGGCTTGGGCATCACCGAAGACAAGCACTACGCGCTGATGGCCGACCTCGGCGCCAGCGAAAAGGTGCGCGTGCTGCTGGCCCAGGCCCTGTTTGGCAACCCCGACGTGCTGCTGCTCGACGAACCGACCAACAATCTGGACGCCGAGAGCGTGCTGTGGCTCGAAAACTTCCTCGATAGCTTTGAGAATACGGTGATTGTGGTGAGCCACGACCGCCACTTCCTCGACGCCGTGTGCAACTACATGGCCGACCTGGATTTCTCGAAAATCACGATGTACCCCGGCAACTACTCGTTCTGGTACGAGAGCAGCCAGCTGGCCCTGCGCCAGCGCCAGGACGTGAACAAGAAAACCGAAGACAAGCGCAAGGAACTCGAAGAGTTTGTGCGCCGCTTCTCGGCCAACGCCTCGAAATCGAAGCAGGCCACCAGCCGCCAGAAGCTGCTGCAAAAGCTCACGCTGGAGGAAATCAAGCCCTCCTCGCGCCGCTACCCCTACATCGCCTTCAAACCCGAGCGCGAAGCCGGCAACCAGTTGCTGAGCGTGGAAGGCGTGAGCAAGACGGTGGACGGCCAGTCGGTGCTGAAAAACGTGACGTTCTCGCTCGACAAGGGCGACAAGGTGGCCATTGTGGGCCGCGACGACCGCGCCGCTTCCCTCCTGTTCGACATCCTGTTTGGCGAAGCCCAGGCCGATAAAGGCGAGTTCAAGTGGGGCACCACCATCACGCCCAGCTACTTCCCGAAGGAAAACAGCGCCTTTTTCCAGGCCGACAACATGAACCTAGTGGACTGGCTGCGGCAGTACTCCGTGGACAAGGACGAAAGCTTCGTGCGCGGCTGGCTGGGCCGGATGTTGTTTTCGGGCGAGGAAAGCCAGAAGAAGCCCAACGTGCTGAGCGGCGGTGAGAAAGTGCGCTGCATGCTCTCGAAAATGATGCTGGAAAGCGGCAACGTGCTGGTGCTCGACGACCCGACGAACCACCTGGACCTGGAAAGCATTCAGGCCCTGAACAACGGTCTGAAGGACTTCACGGGCTCGCTCATATTTGCCTCGCACGACTTGCAGTTCATTGATACCGTAGCCAACCGCATCATCGAGCTCACGCCCGACGGCATCATTGACCGGCGCATGAACTACGAAGAGTACCTGGCCGACGAGACGCTGAAAGCGCAGCGCCAGAAAATGTACCAACTGGCGTAAGTATTCGACGAATGGCAGAACGATGAACGGGTTAAAATTCGTTACTTCATCGACCGTTAATGCGCTCATCGTCAACTTTCATTTTTCATTCTGCTTCTCACATGAAACGACATTTGCTTCCGTTACTGCTGCTGGTGGGTGTGGCTTATCTGCCGGCCCAGCAGGCGCAGGCGCAAGACAAGCCCGTGCTGAACTCGGCGCCTCCCGGCCCGCCGCCCACGCCGCCGCGCCCGGTGGAGCCAACCCCGGCACCGGCCACCCAGCCGGCTACGCAGCCCGCCCCGGAGCCCCAGCCCGAGGTTCGGCCGACCCCGGATGCGCCTTCGGGCCTGGATTTTCCGAATCGCAAGGCCACGAAGGCCGGCGGGGCCGAAAGCCGGCCGGCCACCAAGAAGTTTATTTACACCAACGTGGGCCTGGGCTTTGCTTCGAATGGCGGGCTGAACCAGTTCAACGTGAGCGCGGCCCCGGCGCTGGGCTACCGGGTTACGGATAAGTTTGCCATCGGCCCCGGCATTTCCTACGCCTACAGCAGCTACAGCCTGAGCAACAGCGCCACCAATGCCGGCTACGTGCTGAACCGGCAGGGCGACAAAAGCATCAGCTCCAGCAGCGTCGGCTTCAAGGGCTTTGCGCAGTACATCGTGTACAAGGAATTCTTTTTGCACGCCGAGTACGAAGTCACCAATGCGGAGCTGATTGACTACGACGGCAACAACGGATACTTCAAATACAAGCGCACCGTGACCACGCCGCTGGCCGGCATCGGCTACCGCTCTTATCTGGGCGAGCACGCCGCGGTCGATATTGTGGGGCTGTACAACTTCGACAGTTCATTTGGTTCGCTGTATCCGGGGTTTGTGCTGCGGTTTAGCTTCCTGTTCGACATCGGCAAATAGCCCCGCCAACAAAACACAAAAAAGCCGTGCTGATTGCTCAGCACGGCTTTTTTGTGTTTTTAAGTTAACCCAGCGGGTTGCGCTTTAGACAGCGCTTCGGCCGCTGATGACGCGCAGCAGAATGGCGATAATTGCAATCACCAGCAGCGTGTGAATAATGCCACCCGTGTAAAAGCCCCCGAAGAAGCTAACGGCCCAGATGATTACAAGAATGACGGCGATGATATACAGGAGGTTGCCCATGGCTAGTGTGAGTGAAGGAGGTGAAAGAAACAAACTATGCGGCTTTGTACGCGGGTGTTTGTAAAAGGATATATTAATTGAAAAAAAAGTTGAAAACCGCAAACAAAACGGCGGTTGCGCACCCCGCCGTAGCTTTGCAACGCCTGGCAGCTGGCCGGCATTCGTATTCCCACCCACTCTTTTTCCCACCCACTCTTTCGTTATTCATTATGAACGTCGCCGTTATTGGCTCTGGCACCATGGGCAATGGCATTGCCCACGTATTTGCGCAACACGGCTTTGCTGTGGCCCTCATCGATATCAGCCAGCCCGCGCTGGACCGTGCCCTGGGCACCATCACCAAAAACCTCGACCGCCAGGTGGCCAAAGCCACGCTGAGCGAAGACGACAAAACCGCTACGTTGGGCCGCTTGCGCACCTTCACCTCGCTGGCCGAGGGCGTGGCGGGCGCGGAGCTGGTGGTAGAAGCCGCCACCGAGAACGTAGACCTCAAGCTGCAAATCTTTCGCGACCTCGACCAGCACGCGCCGGCCGGGGCCATTCTGGCGTCGAACACCTCGTCGATTTCCATTACCAAGATTGCGGCCGTGACCAAGCGCCCGCAGCAGGTGATTGGCATGCACTTCATGAACCCCGTGCCGGTGATGAAGCTGGTGGAGGTGATTCGCGGCTACGCCACGTCCGACGCCGTGACGGCGCGCGTGATGGACCTCTCGCGCCAGCTGGGCAAAACCCCAACGGAGGTGAACGACTACCCCGGCTTCGTGGCCAACCGCATTCTGATGCCGATGATTAACGAGGCCATCATCACGCTGTTTGAGGGCGTGGCGGGCGTCGAGGAGATTGACACGGTGATGAAGCTGGGCATGGCCCACCCGATGGGGCCGCTGCAGCTGGCCGATTTCATTGGGCTGGATGTGTGCCTGGCCATTCTGCGGGTGTTGCACGAGGGCTTGGGCAACCCCAAATACGCTCCCTGCCCGCTGCTGGTGAACATGGTGATGGCCGGCCGCCTGGGCGTGAAGTCGGGCGAAGGCTTCTACCAGCACACGGCCGGCTCGAAGGAGCTGGTGGTGGCCGAGCGGTTCCGGAAGTAGCCGTTACCAGAATCCTCAGAACGTCATGCTGAGCGCCGCCGAAGCATCTCTACCGTGAAAGTAATTTATTTACTATTGCGATAGAGATGCTTCGGCGGCGCTCAGCATGACGTTCTTTTTGTGCATGTTTTTACACAGTTAACCTGTGTAAGGAAATAACCCCGGCCACGTCTACCGCGTTGTTACCAACAACAACGAATCAATTTCCTACCCATGCAAAAAGCAACATTTGGCGCCGGCTGCTTCTGGTGCGTCGAGGCCGTATTTCAGAACCTGAAGGGCGTGGAGAAAGTGGTGTCCGGTTACGCCGGCGGCCGCATTGCCAACCCAACTTATAAGGAAGTATGCAGCGGCCTTACGGGCCACAACGAGGTGATTGACATCACCTTCGACCCGGCCGTTATCAGCTATAAAGAACTGCTCGAAATCTTCTGGAAAACCCACGACCCGACCACGCTCAACCGCCAGGGTAACGACGTGGGCACCCAGTACCGCTCGGGTATCTACTACCACAACGAGGAACAAAAGCAGCTCGCCGAGGAGTATAAAAAGAAGCTCAACGACAACCACGCTTTCCCCAATCCGGTGGTGACGGAGATTCTGCCCGCCCCCACCTTCTACCCCGCCGAGGACTACCACCAGAACTACTTCAACCTGCACGGGCACGAGCCCTACTGCCAGTTTGTGGCTCGCCCCAAGGTGGATAAGGTGAAGGCGTTGTTCGGCGAGAAGCTGAAGGCGGGGGTGTAATTCGCTTGCTTCGTTTCAATAAAAAAAGCCCGCTGATTAGCGGGCTTTTTTTATTTTCAGGAAACATGCTTTACCAACTTGTGGATGGCGGTCAGCTTTGCTTCGGTCCACCCATTTCGGAAATGCACATAGAACTACTCATCGCCATTATAAAATAATGCCCAGACTCTGGCCGGATTGTTACGGCTCAGGCTACGGGTAGTAAGCCCACCGGCCACCCGGCTATATTCCAGCACAACTGGTGCGATATCACGGAATAGTCGTTGGTATTTTACTACGCCCGCAGCTTGGTCAACCTGAATGAATAGCAGCGGTCCATCAACTACTAAGGAGAATAAAAAAGCGAAATTGATGTAACCGGCAGCTTTCGCAAAGTCTGCATAAGCGAAACGGTGATGCGGTTCAGAATAGAGTACCAGCCCTGCGGTCACGCCTGTTGCAGCCAGATTTAAAAGAAACCAGCTCCGCAACAGCTTCCAGTAGTCAATCCTGAATATCATCTTGAATTCACTTACACGCTCACCCCAAAGTCACGCAACGCATCGTTCAACGACGTTTTCAAGTCCGTGCTAGGCTTGCGCTGGCCGATGATGAGGGCGCATGGAACCTGGTACTCGCCGGCCGGAAACTGCTTGGCGATGGAGCCGGGAATGACCACCGAGCGTGGCGGCACGTAGCCGCGGTATTCCTTGGGCTCGGGGCCAGTTACGTCGATAATTTTGGTGCTGCCGGTGATAGTGACGCCCGCACCAATCACGGCCTCTTTGCCGATGCGGCAGCCCTCCACGAGGATGCTGCGCGAGCCGATGAAGGCGCCATCCTCGATGATGACAGGGGCCGCCTGCACGGGCTCCAGCACGCCGCCGAGGCCCACGCCGCCGCTCAGGTGCACGCCTTTGCCTACTTGCGCGCAGCTGCCCACGGTGGCCCAGGTGTCCACCATCGTGCCCTCGCCCACGTAGGCGCCAATGTTGGTGTAGCTGGGCATGAGGATGACGCCGGGGGCCAGAAACGCGCCGTAGCGGGCCACGGCGGGCGGTACCACGCGCACCTGCTGGCCGGCGTAGTCGGTTTTGAGCAGCATCTTGTCGTGGTACTCGAAGGGGCCCACTTCCTGGGTGCTCATCTGGCGGATGGGGAAGTAGAGAATCACGGCCTTCTTCACCCACTCGTTGATGGTCCACTCGCCGCCGTCTTCGGTGGGCGGGGTGGCCACGCGCAGGCGGCCTTTGTCGAGTTCCTCAATGACGTGCTCGATGGCGACTTTGGTTTCGGGGGTTTGGAGCAGGGCGCGGTCGGCCCAGGCGGCTTCAATTTGGGTTTGGAGGTCAGCCATTGGTCAGGGCGAGGAATTAGAGATGAAAAGCCGCTGGTATGAACCGCAGCATCTTTGGAAGCCGCAAAACTACCATCTTTGGGGCGTGTTTGGCTACGGTTCTTCTCAGGTAAGGGTATTGCTGGCTTCGGTACTGAAGCCCGTAGACGATACCCGTATGCGGGGCAAGTTTGCCGAAACCCTGCGGGAGCGGCCCAACGTGCAGGTTCATATCGCCGGCCGGGCGGTTGCCGATGCGCGGCTGCAAGGCTCGTTCGCAGCGCAGGAACAAGTCAGGCAGCATCCCATTTTTGAGGGCTCGCGCCTGAGCCTGGGCCGGCTGATGGCGCAGGTACGTTACTGGCAGCTGCTAGAGCGGCTGCAGCCTGCTTTGGTTGTCGTGCACGCGCCGGAGCTGCTGCCGCTCACGCTGCTCTGGCGGTGGCTGGGTCGGGGCCGCCGATTCATTTACGACATCCGCGAAAACTATGCCCTCAACGTGCGCACGCAACGCGTATACGGGGGCCTGGTGCGCCGCGTGTTGGCGGCCGGCTTGCGCTGGGTTGAAACACGGGCCGCCCAAAATGGCTCGGCCATTATATTGGCCGAAGCCAGCTATGCTGCCGAACTACCGTATTTGCGCCTGCTGCCGGCCAACCGCGTTGTGGTGCTGGAAAACAAGTATCAGCCGGCGCCTGACGAACCCCTGGCCGCGCGCGCGCATCAACTGCCGCCCCCCGACCAGCCTTTGCGCCTGCTCTACTCAGGCACCATTTCGGAATTGAATGGCGTGTGGGACGCCATTGCCTTTGCCCGGCAGTTGCGCTCGGCCTGGCCCGGCGGGGTGCAGCTCACCATCATCGGCTTTTGCCAGCAGCCCGGCTTGCTGCGGCAGCTGCAAGAAGTCGTGGCTCAAAATTCGGCCTGGCTGAAATTGATAGGCGGAGCCGAAATGGTGCCGCACGCCGACATTGTGGCCGAAATAGGCCGCAGCGACCTCGGCCTGCTGCCCTACCGGCCCCACACCAGCACAGAGCGGTGCCGGCCCACCAAACTGTTCGAATACCTCGCCCACGGCCTGCCCATCCTCGCCTCGCCCAACCCGCTCTGGCAGGCGCTCATCCACCAATACGGCGCCGGCCTATCGGTCGATTTCGTGGCCCCGCTGGATGGGCCGTCCTTTGCAGCCCGGCTGCGCGGCACCATTTTTTATCCGAACGGGATTCCGGCCGACGCTAGCTGGGCATCCGAAGGCAAAAAATTGTGGCTTTTGCTGGATTCTCTCGTTTAAACCACCACCTTTGCGCCCATTTTGCGTCAACCCTTCTGGTTGAATGAGTGCCCGGCAGTTTCCGTTGGCGCTTCTATCCGCTCAGAATTCCCACTTTACTCCCCTCAAGCCCATGGCCACGCTACGTCATTCATACATCGCCGGAGTCGGCCACTACGTTCCCAGCCGCGTGGTTACCAACGCCGAGCTCGAACCCCTGATGAACACCTCCGATGCCTGGATTCAGGAGCGGACCGGCATTCAGGAGCGCCGCTGGTTTGAGGAAGGCAAGGACACCACCGCCAACATGGGGGCCAACGCCGCCCGCAAGGCCCTAGAAATGGCCAGCGTCGAGGCCAACGACGTGCAGATGATTGTATTTGCCACGCTCTCGCCCGACTACTTTTTTCCCGGCTCCGGCGTGCTTCTGCAGCGCGAGCTGGGCATCAGCAATAACTGCCCCGCCCTCGACGTGCGCAACCAGTGTTCAGGATTCGTGTATGCCCTTTCGGTGGCCGACCAGTTTATCCGCACCGGCATGTACGACACGGTGCTGGTGGTGGGCTCCGAAATCCATTCTTCGGGCCTGGACAAATCGCCCGAGGGCCGCGGCGTTTCGGTCATTTTCGGCGACGGCGCCGGTGCCGTAGTGCTGCGCCCCAGCACCACCGAAGGCCAGGGCATCCTGAGCACCCACCTGCACGCACAGGGCGAATTCGCCGAGGAGCTCATTGTGAAGGAGCCGGGTTCAAACCGCGACAACCGCGCTGACTACGTGGTGGCTAACAAGCAGGACCTCTATCCCTACATGAACGGCCAGAACGTGTTCAAGCACGCCGTGGTGCGCTTCCCGCAGGTCATCAAGGAGGCCCTGGAGCAAAACGGCTACCAGTCCACCGACGTCGACATGCTCATCCCGCACCAAGCCAACCTGCGCATCACCCAGTACGTGCAGCAGAAAATGGGCCTGACCGACGACAAAGTATTCAGCAACATCCAGCGCTATGGCAACACCACCGCCGCCTCCGTGCCCATCGCCCTGAGCGAGGCCGTGCAGGCAGGCAAAATCAAGCGCGGCGACCTGGTGTGCCTGGCCGCTTTCGGCTCCGGTTTCACCTGGGCCTCGGCGCTGATTAAATGGTAGGCCGCCTGTCATGCTGAGCGTAGTCGAAGCATCTCTACCGCGCAAGCAATCAATTTTACTGCTGCGGTAGTGAGGCTTCGGCTACGCTCAGCATGACGTTCTTTGTATTACATGCCCAGCCACACCGAGGAAAATTACCTGAAAGCCATTTTCAAGTTGGCCGAAGCCGAGCCCGAAACGGCCGGCGTGAGCACCAACCGCATCGCGGCGGCGCTGGCCACCCGGGCCCCTTCAGTCACGGACATGCTGCGGCGCCTGGCCGAGAAAAACCTGCTCAACTATGAGCGTTACCGCGGCGTGCAGCTCACGGCTGAGGGCGAACGGCTGGCGCTGCTCACCATCCGCAAGCACCGGCTCTGGGAGGTATTTCTGGTGCAGCAGCTCGGCTTTAGCTGGGACGAGGTGCACGACGTGGCCGAGGAACTGGAGCATGTGCAGTCGCCGCTGCTCATGCGCCGGCTCGACGCCTTCCTAGGCCACCCCGCCCTCGACCCCCACGGCGACCCCATTCCGGCCGAGGATGGTGCCATGCGCCGCCCCGCCCACCGCTTGCTGGCCGACCTCTGCACCGGCGAGCGCGGCACCCTGGCCGCCGTCAAAAACACCACCGCGCCTTTCCTGCAATACCTCGACAAAGTAGGCCTGCAGCTCGGCGCTGTGGTTGAAGTACTGGATAAGGTAGCATTTGATAACTCCTTTGAGCTTAGCATCAATAAGGAGCGCACGGCTTTGATTTCGGCCGAAGTCAGCCGCAATTTGTTTGTAACGGAATAAAGCTGAATGGGCGGTCAACGTCCACAAAATCCGACCAATCCGATTAATCCGCAGAATCAGTGGTTCAGACAATTTTTTCCGATACCATTGTCGCGTTGTCGACGCCGCCCGGCGCGGGCGCCCTGGCCGTGGTGCGCCTCTCGGGCCCGGCGGCGGTAGCCATTACGGCGACAGTTTTCTCCAATAAAAGCCTGACGAAGGCAGCCGGCCACACCCTGCACTACGGCACCCTGCGCGACCCGGCCAGCGCCGAAATCATCGACGAAGTGGTGGTGGCCCTGTACCGCGCCCCACGCTCCTTCACCCGGGAGGACGTGGTGGAAATCAGCTGTCACGGCTCCGACTACGTGGTACGCCAGGTGCTGGCGCTGCTCCTGCGCCACGGCGCCCGTTTGGCCGAAGCCGGCGAGTTTACCAAGCGCGCCTTCCTCAACGGCGCCATGGACCTGGCCCAGGCCGAAGCCGTGGCCGACCTCATCGCCGCCGACTCGGCCCTGAGCCACAAAGTGGCCCTGAACCAACTGCGCGGCGGCTTCTCGCAGGAGCTGCGCGACCTGCGCGCCCGACTCGTGCAGTTTGCCGCGCTGCTGGAGCTGGAGCTGGATTTTGGCGAAGAGGATGTGGAGTTTGCCGACCGCACCGGCTTGGCCCGGCTGCTCGCGGAAGTGCGCGGCGTGGTGGCGGCACTGCTTCGCTCCTTCGAGTTGGGTAACGTCATCAAAAACGGCATCACCGCCGTGATTGCCGGCCGGCCCAACGCTGGTAAGTCCACGCTGCTCAACGCCTTACTGCGCGAGGAGCGCGCTATCGTCTCGGCCATTCCCGGCACCACCCGCGACTTCATTGAGGACGAGGTGAGTATCGACGGCCTGCGTTTCCGCTTCGTGGATACCGCCGGCCTGCGCGACAACCCGGCCGACGAAGTCGAAGCCATCGGCGTGCAGCGCACCCGCCAGCGCGTGCGTCAGGCCGCTTTGCTCTTGTATCTATTCGATTTATCCGAAATAACCCCAGCCGAAGTCCGCGCCGAAATTCAGGAGCTGACCACCGGCCTGCACTTGCCGGTACTGGCCGTGGGCAACAAAACGGATTTGGCGTCTGCCGAAACCCTGCGGGCGTTTGAGCAGGCGTTTGATTCTGAATCAACTGATTACGCTAATTCAGCAGCCACAACTGTCTCGGCGCCACTCGTGCTCCTGGCGGCCGGGCATAACCAAGGGCTTGAGGCGCTGCAAACTGCGCTGGTAGCTCAGGTGCGCGGCTCGGCGCTGGAAAATACGGCTTCGGCCACCATTGTCACCAACGTGCGCCACGCGCGGGCCCTGGAAACCGCCGCCGCTCACCTGGCGGCCGTGCAAGCTGGCCTCGACACCGGCCGCGGCACCGAACTGCTGGCGGCCGACCTGCGCCACGCCCTGGCCGCCTTGGGTGAAATCACCGGCGAGATTTCCTCCGAGGATTTGCTCACCAGCATTTTCACGCAGTTCTGCATTGGCAAGTAATAGAGCTTTAACGCCGATTTAACTACTGGCGGCGCGAAATCTTCGCAAACGATGCCAAGCGCATTCAGGGCGCTTTTTGGGCGAATTTGCGAAACCATGCGGGCCCTTCCGTTGTAGTGAACAGCGTGCCGCAGCCCCGGAAATTTCCCGGCTTACGGCTTATGCCTTAGTTTCGCACCGTATTTTTTATCACCCCTCCCGCCCATGGCAGAATCTGCTGAACTCATCCTCGACGGCAAATCCATCACCTTGCCCGTCATCGAAGGCACCGAACACGAAAAAGCATTCGACATCGGTAAGCTACGCGACCAAACCGGCTACGTGACCCTCGATTCGGGCTACAAAAACACCGGCGCCACCAAAAGCGCCATCACCTTCCTCGACGGCGAAGAAGGCATTCTGCGCTACCGCGGCTATCCCATTGAGCAGCTGGCCGAAAAATCGAGCTTCCTCGAAGTGGCTTACCTGCTGATTTACGGCGCGCTGCCCACTGAGGCCGAGCTGGCGCACTTCAGCGGCCAAATCACCAAGCACACGCTGGTGCACGAGGACATGCGCAAGATTTTCGACGGTTTCCCGTCGGCCACGCACCCCATGGCCATCCTCTCGTCGCTCATCTGCGCCCTCACCGGCTTCTACCCGCAGAGCGTGTCGCCCGACCTCAGCCCCGAGGAGATGGAGCTCAACATCATCCGCCTGCTGGCGAAGATGCCGACCATCGCGGCCTGGACCTACAAAAACAACATGGGCCATCCGTTGAACTACCCGCGCAACGACATGGACTACTGCGCCAACTTCCTCTACATGATGTTCAGCTTCCCCACCGAGAAGTACGAAATGAACCCCGTAGTGGTAAGCGCCCTCAACAAGCTCCTCATCCTGCACGCCGACCACGAGCAGAACTGCTCCACCAGCACCGTGCGCCTAGTGGGCTCGGCCAACGCCAGCCTGTATGGCTCGGTTTCGGCTGGCATCAACGCCCTGTGGGGCCCGCTGCACGGCGGTGCCAACCAGGAAGTTATTGAGATGCTGGAAGCCATTGAGGCCGACGGCGGCGACACCAGCAAGTTCATCAACAAAGCCAAGGACAAGAACGACCCGTTCCGCCTCATGGGCTTCGGCCACCGCGTGTACAAGAACTTCGACCCGCGCGCCAAAATCATCAAAGTAGCCGCCGACGAGGTGCTGCAGGCCCTCGGCATGCAGGACAGCCCGCTGCTGAAAATCGCGCAGGAGCTGGAGCAGGCCGCCCTCACGGACCAGTACTTCATCGACCGCAAGCTGTACCCGAACGTGGACTTCTACTCGGGCATCATCTACAAAGCGCTGGGCATTCCCACCGAGATGTTCACCGTGATGTTCGCCCTGGGCCGCCTTCCCGGCTGGATTGCCCAGTGGAAAGAAATGCGCGAGAACAAAGAGCCCATCGGCCGCCCCCGCCAGATTTACACCGGCGAGCTGGAGCGCGACTACGTGGGCATCGACGCCCGCGCCTAACGGCTTTCGGATAAACAAAAAGCAGGGCCCTGAAACGAATTCGTTTCAGGGCCCTGCTTTTTGTGCGTTGTATGGGTGCGTAGGCTGCTTTAGGCCAGCACCTCGCGCTTGAGGGTGACGAGCAGCCCACGGGTTTGATGCGACGTGAAAATGGTGTCCACGACGGAAACCACCTCCCACCCTTCCCGGCCCAGTGCGTTCAGGTGATTAGTCAGTTCTTGGTAATCAATGCCGCTGAAAAAACCACTCACGGTATCCAGCAATCGATATTCAAAATGTTTCATGGGGTGCGGTACCGCAGCCCCGCTACCAAACGTACCGGGGCTGCAGCAAAAGCCTATTTGAGGCGGTGCGCGGTAAAGTTGTTGCGGAGCGACTGGTACGCGACCAGCTGTTGCGGCTGGAGCAGGGCGGCCAGTTCAAACTCGTAGCGCTGCTGGGCCTGCGACAGGCGGGTGTCGCGCTCCTCGGCACTAGCGCCATTGAGCAGAATTTCCAGGTCGCGCCGCTCCGTGAGCATATTCAGGTGCAGCTGCTTCACGGCGAGGTATTGGGCCTCGTTGAAGTGGATGTGCCGCGCCAGCGCCCGGGTGAGCGTGGTCGCACGGGCCATCATGGCCGGCGAGTAGGCACCGTCGCCGGGGCCGGCCATGGCAGCCGAGCCCGTATACACGCCCGCAGCAAGGCAGGCAGCCAGGAACAAGTTTTTCATGAATTGTGGGGGTGAATGGTGAAACGTATGATGAAAGGCCATTTGCATTGCTGTCGGCCTGTTCAAACGTAGTCACAATTTTCATTTGCACAAAATAACATTTTTATAGCACTTTTTTAATCAAATGATTTTTACTACTAATTATAAACACCTGATTTAAAGTTATTTCATTTGAATTAAAAAATCTAAACCTGAGCCAAAAAAAAAGCCCGCCAACGGGCGAACCATATTTTTTTGAGCGCGAATGCTATTAAATTTCCACTTGCTTAAAGCCTTGCTTTAAGTAAAATAGCCTCCGGCAGAAATTTCCACCGGAGGCCATTTGGGTTGCTTTGCTACCAACCAGCTTACAAAATATGCAGTTCGATACGCCGATTCAGCTGGCGGTGGGCCTCGGTGTCGTTGGCGGCCAGCGGGTGGCCCTCGCCGTAGCCCTTCGACCGGAGCCGGTTGCTGCTGATGCCGTGGCTCGACAGGTACTCGACCACGGCCTGGGCCCGGCGCTGCGAGAGCTGAATGTTGGCTTCCGGCGAACCCACGTTGTCCGTGTAGCCAGATACTTCAATCTGCACGTCGCGGTACTGGCGCAGGAACTCAATGAGCCGGTTGAGCTCGGTGCGCGACTGCGGCTTCAGCTCGTACTTGTTGGTGTCGTAAAACAGGTTGTTCAGCACCACGCTGCGGCCCGAGCGCACGGGCTCCAGGTAAATATCCAGCGACAGCGGGTCGAAGGTGCGCTGGCTGGAATAATCGAAGCTGAGGCTTTTGAGCAGGTACTTGTCGGCAGCGGCGTACATGGCGTAGTGGTGACCTTCGTTGAGCACCACGGTATAGTCGCCGTACTCGGGGTCGGAGGTCACAAACTGCGTCAGCACATCGGTGTCGAGGTCGTAGAGCTTCACCTCGGCCTTGAGCGGCTTTTTGGTATTGGCATCGAAGACGCGGCCCTGGGTGTAGGTGCTGGTTTCGCGGGCTTTCACGGGCGGCGGCACCGCGAAGCTAAACAGCTCCACTGGCCGCTCCCGGGCCAGGCGGTAGCCCCCCATTGGCTCATCCGACGCCTTAGTGCGGGAGCAAAACCCTTTTTGGTTATCGGAAGTGATGAACAGCGAGGCCTCGTTCTCGAACGTATTTAGCGGGTAGCCCAGGTTGCGTGGGGTACTCCAGCTGTTGTTCGCATTCTTCTCGCACCGAAACACATCGAGCCCGCCCATGCCCACCAGCCCGTCGGTCACATAATAAAGCGTGGTGCCGCTGGCGTGGATGAACGGGGCCATGTCCTTGCCAGCCGTGTTCACAGGTGTGCCCACGTTTTGGGCCATGCTCCAGTTGCCGTCGGGCTGCAGGGTGCTCACGTAAATGTCTTCCTGGCCCTGACCGCCGCGGCGCGTGGAGGTGAAGTACAGCGTCCGGCCGTCGGCCGAGAGCGAGGGCTGCGAGTCCCACTCCGTGGAGTTGACGTTGGTACCCAGGTTTACCGGGGTGCTCCAGTTGTTGCCCGTGCGGCGCGAGATGTACAGGTCGCAGTTGCCAATGGCCTTGGGACGGTCGCAGGAGGCAAATACCAGCGTCTTACCATCGCCTGAGATGGAGCCCGCGCCCTCGTTGTAGCTGGAGTTAATGGCGGGTGAAATCGGCACGGGGGCGCCCATGCCACCGTCTTTGCTCTGGCGGCTCACATACAGGTCTTCGCCGCTGCTGGCCGCCGGGCGGCCAGTGAAGAGCAGAAACCGGTTGTCGGCTGTAAGCGCCGGAAAGTACTGAAACTTGAAGGCGTTCATCGGTGCGGGCAATGCCACCGGGGCTTCGCCCACCGGATGCTTGATGGCATCCAGGGCAAACTCACAGGTGAGCAGCTGGCGCTGCGATTTGGCCAGATTCTTCTGGGTTTTGGGCGCTACTTTCAGCAGGTTCTTGTAGGCGTCGAGGGCCGTTTGGTAGTCGCCGTAGCTCAGGGCTAGGTCGCCGAGCAGCTGGTACTCCGAAGCATGCACGGCTTCGAGCGGCACTTTGCCCAGGCCGTCGCGGTAGGCGGCCATAGCGTTGCGGTTGTCGCCCATGGCCTTGAGCAACGAGCCTTTCAGCAGGAAAGCTTCGCCGAAGGAGGGAAACTTCTCATTGAGCTGGTTCAGCGTTTCCACGGCCTTCACGAAGTCGCGTTCCTTGGTCTGTTGCTGGGCTTTTTCCAGCAGCGACCGCGCCTTGGTATTGGTAGGTGTTTGCACTTTGGGCGTCAGCTGGGCCTGGGCCGTTTCGGCCGCCGTCAGGCCCAGCACACACATTACTCCGAGGCGCAACGCCCCCAACATTGTATTGCGACGCATAGGGTACGCTAAGGAATGTCCAGATACTTATGGGTTTGCAGCGACACCTGCCACTGCGGGTGCTGCTTCACGTATTCAACCAGCTCGGGCGTCATGCGCGCCGCGCGGCTCCACTCGGGCTGCAAGTATAAGCGCGTAGTGGCCGGCACCAAGGCGGCGTGCTCCTCGGCCCAGCCAAAATCGGAGTTGTTGAACACGATGATTTTCAATTCGTGCGCAGCGTCCAGCACTTCCTGCAGCGGCGCTTTGAATTTTTTGGGCGATACGCACACCCAATCCCACTGCCCGGAAAGCGGATGCGCCCCCGACGTTTCAATCCAGGTGTGGCAGCCAGCGGCGCGGAGCGCGGCCGTGAGCGGCCCCAAATTATGCATCAGCGGCTCGCCGCCGGTGATGACGACATTGCGCCCTGGGTACGCCAATACATTTTCGACCAGCTGCGCCACCGACTGCCGGGGGTGCGCGTCGGCGTCCCACGACTCTTTCACGTCGCACCAGACGCAGCCCACGTCGCAGCCGCCCAGCCGGATGAAATACGCCGCGCGGCCGGTATTGTAGCCTTCGCCCTGGATGGTGTAAAACTGCTCCATCACCGGAAGCAGCACGCTCTGATAATCCATCGGCTCTTCACCGGATGGTACAATTATTTCGGGAGAAAGTAAATTCACTGGTATCATGTCTAAATCGGCGTTGGGTAGCCAAGCAGCCCAAACGCTGGCGATGGGACACACTGTTCCAAGGCCGGACTTTAAAAGTACGGGTTCGGGTTACGATAACCAAATATTCCTAAAAAATCAGCTCGCCGATTTGGGATAAATTTCGCCCTTCGCGGCCCGCAAAGTGTTCAGCAAAAGCATGGCAATGGTCATGGGGCCCACTCCGCCGGGCACCGGCGTGATGGCCGACGCCAGAGGCGCCACCTCGGCAAAATTCACATCTCCTTTCAGCGTGAAGCCGCTCTTCTTGCTCGCATCCGCCACGCGGGTCGTGCCCACGTCAATCACCACGGCGCCGGGCCGCACCATGTCGGCCGTCACGAACTCGGGCCGGCCAATGGCCGCCACCACAATGTCGGCCGTCCGGCAAATCTCGGCCAGGTTTTCGGTGCGCGAGTGGCATAAGGTAACCGTGCAGTTGGCCGTATCCAAGTTCTTAGCCAGCAAGATACTAACCGGCGTGCCCACGATATTGGAACGACCAATAACCACCGCGTGCTTGCCGCTGGTTTTGATGCCCTGGCGAGCCAACAGCTCCACAATGCCCGAGGGCGTGGCGGGCAGCAGCGCCGGCAAACCGGCCACCATTCGGCCGATGTTCATGGGATGAAAGCCGTCGACGTCCTTCTCGGGCCGGATGGCTTCGATGACCTTCTCCGGGTCGATGTGCTTGGGCAGCGGCAACTGCACGATGAAGCCATCGATTTCCAGGTCGTGGTTCAACTCATCTACTTTGGCCAGCAGCTCCGCTTCGGTGATGTCGTCCTCGTAGCGCAACAGCGTAGAGGCAAAGCCCACCCGCTCGCAGGCCAGCACCTTGTTGCGGACGTAGGTTTCGGAGCCGCCGTCGTGGCCCACGAGGATGGCGGCGAGGTGGGGCACCTTCTGGCCGGCGGCTTTCAGGGCCGTTACTTCGGTGGCGATTTCGGCTTTGATGTCTTCGGCGGTTTGCTTGCCGTCGATGAGGTTGGAGTTGGTGGTTGAATTCATGGGTTGGCTGTCATCCTGAGCGTAGTGAAGGACCTTTTCACGCCTTCGCTGTTGGGTGGTGGTAAGTCTGACAGAGGCCGCCGTGATAAGATGCTTCCTCCGTCAGCATGACAAAAACGCATAAAAAAAGGCGGCCCGAAAGCCGCCTTTTTCAAATTAATCAATTTTGAGCACCGCCAGAAACGCCTCTTGCGGAATCTCGACGGAGCCCACGGAGCGCATCCGTTTTTTGCCTTCTTTCTGCTTTTCGAGCAGCTTGCGCTTGCGGCTGATATCGCCGCCGTAGCACTTGGCAATTACGTTTTTGCGCAGGGCCTTCACGGTTTCGCGGGCGATGATTTTCTGCCCAATCGAAGCCTGAATGGCAATGTCGAACATCTGGCGGGGCAGCAGCTCGCGTAGCTTCTCGCAGAGGCGCTTGCCCCACTCGTAGCTCTTGGAGCGGTGCACGATGGCCGATAGGGCGTCGACTTTCTCGCCGTTCAGCATCACATCCAGCTTCACCATGTCGGACTCACGGAAGCCAATCAGCTCGTAGTCGAGCGAGGCGTAGCCGCGGCTGATGGACTTGAGCTTATCGAAGAAGTCAAACACGATTTCGGACAGCGGCAGCTCAAAGCTCATTTCTACCCGCTCCGAAGTTAGGTAGCTCTGGCCCTTGATGATGCCGCGCTTTTCCATGCACAGCGTGATAATCGGGCCTACGTATTCTGAAGCCGTGATAATCTGGGCCTTGATGTAAGGCTCTTCGATGTACTTGATTAGATTCGGCTCGGGCATTTCGCTCGGCGCGTTGATGGTCAGCAGCTGGTCTTTGGTGCCGGTGGCGTGGAACTGCACGCTGGGCACCGTGGTGATGACCGTCATGTTGAACTCGCGCTCGAGGCGCTCCTGCACGATTTCCATGTGCAACATGCCCAGGAAGCCGCAACGGAAACCGAAGCCCAGGGCCACGGACGTTTCGGGCTCCCACACCAGTGAGGCGTCGTTGAGCTGCAGCTTCTCCATGCTGGAGCGCAGCTCTTCGTACTCGGTGGTATCGACGGGGTAAATGCCGGCGAAAACCATCGGCTTCACGTCGGCGAAGCCCTGGATGGCTTCCGGCGTGGGGCGGTTGACGTGGGTGATGGTGTCGCCCACCTTCACCTCGCGGGCTTCCTTGATGCCCGAGATGAGGTAGCCCACGTTTCCGGCCTCCATCACCTGGCGGGGCTCCTGGTTCAGGCCCAGAATGCCGATTTCGTCGGCGCCGTATTCCTTGCCGGTGGCCATGAAGCGGAGCTTGTCGCCCTTCTTCATCACCCCGTTCTTGATGCGGAACAGGACTTCGATGCCGCGGTAGGAATTAAATACCGAGTCAAAAATCAGGGCCTGCAGCGGGGCTTCTGGGTCGCCGGAGGGTGCGGGCACCCGCTCGCAGATGGCGTTCAGGATGGCTTCGATGCCGATGCCGGCCTTGCCCGAGGCGTGGATGATGTCGTCGGGCTTGCAGCCGATGAGGTCCACGATTTCGTCGGTCACTTCCTCCGGCATGGCGTGCGGAAGGTCGATTTTGTTGAGCACGGGGATGATTTCCAAATCGGCCCCGATGGCGAGGTAGAGGTTGGAAATCGTCTGGGCTTCGATGCCCTGGGAGGCGTCCACAATCAGGAGGGCGCCTTCGCAGGCGGCGATGCTCCGGCTCACTTCGTAGCTAAAGTCGACGTGGCCGGGCGTGTCAATCAGGTTCAGCGTGTAGATTTCCCCTTTGTAGGGGTACTGCATCTGAATGGCGTGGCTCTTGATGGTGATGCCCCGCTCGCGCTCGAGGTCCATGTTGTCGAGCAACTGGGCCTGCATGTCGCGCTTGGCCACGGTGCTGGTGAACTCCAGCAGGCGGTCGGCCAGGGTGCTTTTCCCGTGGTCGATGTGGGCAATGATGCAAAAATTGCGGATATTCTTCACAGAGGGCGGTTTTTCAGAGCACGAAGGTACGAAACCCGGGCCGCAAAAGCCAGTTTGCCCCGTGGCTCCGGCGCCCGGGCCGGGTTGACTGAATTAAGAAGCCGGGGTTAGTTTTGCCGTTTGTATTTCAGCGGCGCTATTTTCTGATTTCACTATTCCGCTATCCGCTTCTACCACAATGCCTGACATGACCGATTCGCGAAGCCCCACCGATAGCCAAAAGTTTCTGATAGCCGCACTCAACAGCACCGTCATTTACGTGCTGGCCTATTATATAGTGTGGGGGCTGCACCAGGGCGCCAAAGTGGCCATGTCGAAACGGTACCTGCTGCAGGGCAACTGGGACCCCAGCCGCATTATTTTCACGGTGGCCGACCGCGAATGGTCGCAGCACAGCGTCATTGCCACGTACGGCATCGGGCCGATGGTGTGCCTGGTGGTCGGGTTTGGGGCGTTTTGGTGGTACTGGAAGCGCGAACGGGCCCGCCCCGGCCTTTTCAAGTTGCTGCTGCTTTGGATTGCCTTTCACGCCTGCAATTCCATCCTGGGGTCGCTGCTGGCCGATTCGCTGCGCCAGGAAGGGTTTTGGTACGTGCCCGATTGGATAATGCGCGTCGGCAATGGCGCCGATACGGCGGTGGCGCTGCTGGGGGGCATTGTCCAGCTGGGTGTGGGCCGTCTGGCCACGGTGCCATTTCTGCAAGCGCACGATTCTCACACGCTGATGCAGTTCAAAAACCGTCGCCGCATGGTGCTCAGCACCCTGATGGCGCCCTGGGTGCTGGGCGGAATATTTATTGCGCTGGCCAAGCAGCCCTACTTTTCCATCCACGAGTTTCTGCACCTTTTAATGATGGGCCTTTTGCTGTTTCCCCTGATTCTGGGCTGCATCAGCGATTCCTTCGACCTCACTGTGCAGGGGGCCCAGCCGTCGCACGTGGCCTGGGGGCTGGTGCTGGTGGCCGTGGTGGCCGCCGCGGCCTGGTGGTGGGCGCTGAGCCCGCCTATTGCCATTGGCTAACGGGGCGGCGGGGGCGCAACAATCGGCGGCTGCCCGGGTTGAGAGTCCGTGGCAAGCATTGCCGGCGCTTCTCCAACCTTTTTTTTCCTTCCGCACCATGGGAATTACCCTCGAACAAGCCCAGGCCGCTATTCAGGCCGCTCACCAGAAAGCCCTCGACATGGGCGTCAAAATGAACATTGCCGTGGTGGATGCCGGCGCCAACCTCACGGCCTTCGTGCGCATGGACGATGCGTGGCTGGGCTCGCTGGACATTTCTATCAAGAAGGCCAAAACGGCCCGCTTCTTCGACATGCCCACCGGTGAAATCGGCAAATTGGCCCAGCCCGGCGGCCCGCTCTACAACATTGAGCATTCCAACGGCGGCCTCATCAGCTTCCCCGGCGGTATTCCCATCATGGACTCGGGCAACCGCGTGATTGGTGCCATTGGCGTGTCGGGCAGCACCGTGGAGGACGACCACGCCGTGGCCGAAGCGGGTGTAAAGGCCATTCAGGGGCAGTAAGCATCGCTGACCTTCGTATTATCAAAACGCCCCGGCCACCCCGCCGGGGCGTTTTTCGTACCTTCGCCTGCGTTTTCCACCCTTATGGTCGCGGACTAAAAGTCCGCGCTACTTTGTCTTATGCACCCTGCTCCCACCGCGCCCTACAAACCGAAGAACCACGTTCGCATCGTCACCGCCGCCGCTTTGTTCGACGGGCACGATGCGGCCATCAACATCATGCGCCGCATCATTCAGAGCAGCGGCGCGGAGGTGATTCACCTCGGCCACAACCGCTCGGTGCAGGAAATCGTGGACTGCGCCATTCAGGAAGATGCCCAGGCCATTGCCATCACCAGCTACCAGGGCGGGCACAACGAGTACTTCAAGTACATGCACGACCTGCTGAAGGAGCGCGGCGCGGGCCACATCAAAATCTTCGGCGGCGGCGGCGGCGTAATTCTGCCCACCGAGATTGCCGAGCTCATGGGCTACGGCATCACCCGCATCTACTCGCCGGATGATGGCCGCGCGATGGGTTTGCAAGGCATGATTAACGACCTTTTGGAAAAGGCCGATTTTCCCACCGGTGAAAACCTGAACGGCGAAGCCGGCCACGTGAAAGAGAAAGATGCCCGCAGCATCGGCCGCCTGATTTCGGCAGCGGAGAACTTCCCCGAGGAATTTGAGCGGGTGAAATCGCAGCTGGTTTCGGAGTTTCAATTGAGCGAAAACAGCCAGAACCAATCGTTGAAAGCGGGCCACGCGGCCCCTATTCTCGGCATCACCGGCACGGGCGGCGCGGGCAAGTCCTCGCTCGTGGATGAGCTGGTGCGGCGGTTTTTGATGGACTTCCCGGACAAGACCATTGCCATTATTTCCGTCGACCCCAGCAAGCGCAAGACCGGCGGCGCGCTGCTCGGCGACCGGATTCGGATGAACGCCATCAACTCGCCGCGGGTGTACATGCGCAGCCTGGCTACGCGCCAGAGCAACCTCGCGCTGTCGCGCTACGTGCAGGACGCCGTGGACGTGGTGCGGGCCGCCAACTACGACCTGATTATTCTGGAGACTTCGGGCATCGGCCAGTCTGATACCGAAATCATCGAGCACTCCGACGCCAGCCTGTACGTGATGACGCCCGAGTATGGCGCGGCCACGCAGCTGGAGAAAATCGACATGCTCGACTTTGCTGACGTGATTGCCCTGAACAAGTTCGACAAGCGCGGGGCGCTGGATGCGCTGCGCGACGTGCGCAAGCAGTACCAGCGCAACCACGGCCTCTGGGATACGCCTACCGACCAGATGCCGGTGTTTGGCACGATAGCATCCCAGTTCAACGACCCGGGCATGAACCGCCTGTACCGGGCGGTGCTGAAGATGCTGGAAACCAAGACCGGGGCCACCTTCGCTTCGCACCTGGAAACCAGCGCCGAGGATTCGGAGAAGATTTACATCATCCCGCCGCACCGCACCCGCTACCTCTCCGAGATTGCCGAAAGCAACCGCGCCTACGACCAGCGCGTGCGTGAGCAGGCCAATATTGCCGAAGTAGCTGGGGCGTTTGCGAAGCTGGAAGAGCACTACCGCGACGAGAAGAAAAGCTCCGACAGCATGGTGGAGGAGTTCACTAGGAACAAGCAGACGCAGCTGCGCCGGCTCGATGCCGACAGCCAGGCCATCCTGGAAAACTGGGAAAACACCCTGCAGAATTACCGCAACCCGGAGTACGTGTACTCGGTGCGCGGCAAGGAAATCCGGGTGAAGACGCACACCAAGTCGCTGTCGGGCAACGACATTCCGAAGGTGGCGGTGCCGCGCTACTCGGGCTGGGGCGACCGGCTGCGCTGGGCCATGCAGGAGAATTTCCCCGGCGAATTTCCCTACACGGCGGGCGTGTTCCCGTTCAAGCGCGAGGGCGAGGACCCAACCCGCATGTTTGCCGGCGAGGGCGGGCCGGAGCGCACCAACCGCCGCTTCCACTATGTGAGCATGGGCCTGCCCGCCAAGCGCCTGAGCACGGCCTTCGACTCGGTGACGCTGTATGGCGAGGACCCCGATTTGCGGCCCGACATCTACGGCAAAATCGGCAACGCGGGCGTAAGCATCGCCTGCCTCGATGATGCCAAGAAGCTGTATTCGGGCTTCAACCTGGCCAACCCCAGCACGTCGGTTTCGATGACCATCAACGGCCCGGCGGCTACGCTGGCGGCGTTTTTCATGAATGCGGCCATCGACCAGCAGTGCGAGCTATATATTAAGGAGCACGGGCTGACGGAGGAAGTCGATGCCAAAGTCGACCAGATTTATGCGGCCAAGGGCCAGCCCCGCCCCCGCTACCAGGGCGAACTGCCGGCCGGCAACGACGGCCTGGGCCTGCTCCTGCTCGGCGTGACGGGTGAGGACGTGCTGCCCGCCGATGTGTACGCCACCATCAAGGCGCGGACGCTGACGCAGGTGCGCGGCACCGTGCAGGCCGACATTCTGAAGGAAGACCAGGCCCAGAACACCTGCATTTTCAGCACCGAGTTTGCGCTGCGTCTGATGGGCGACGTGCAGGAGTATTTCATCACCGAGAAGGTGCGGAATTTCTACTCCGTGTCCATCTCCGGCTACCACATTGCCGAGGCGGGCGCCAACCCGATTACGCAGCTGGCCCTGACGCTGAGCAACGGCTTCACGTTCGTGGAATACTACGTGAGCCGGGGCATGAGCGTGAACGACTTCGCGCCGAACCTGAGCTTCTTCTTCTCCAACGGCATCGACCCGGAGTACGCCGTGATTGGGCGGGTGGCGCGCCGCATCTGGGCCAAGGCCATGAAGCTGAAGTACGGCGCCGACGCCCGCAGCCAGATGCTGAAGTACCACATCCAGACCTCGGGCCGCAGCCTGCACGCCCAGGAAATCGACTTCAACGACATTCGGACCACGCTGCAGGCGCTGTATGCCATCTACGACAACTGCAACTCGCTGCACACGAATGCCTACGACGAGGCCATTACCACGCCCACCGAGGAATCGGTGCGCCGGGCCATGGCCATTCAGCTCATCATCAACCGCGAGCTGGGGCTAGCCAAGAACGAAAACCCGCTGCAAGGCTCCTTCATCATCGAGGAGCTGACCGACCTGGTGGAAGAGGCGGTGCTGCTCGAGTTCGACCGCATCACGGAGCGCGGCGGCGTGCTCGGGGCCATGGAAACCATGTACCAGCGCGGCAAAATCCAGGAGGAAAGCATGCACTACGAGATGCTGAAGCACACCGGCGAGTACCCCATCATCGGGGTGAATACCTTCCTCTCGTCGAAGGGCTCACCCACGGTGGTGCCGGCCGAAGTCATCCGGGCCACGGAGGAGGAAAAGCAGTACCAAATCGACATGCTCCAGCTGCTGCACCAACGCAACGCCGACCAGGCACCGGCGCGCCTCAAGCAGCTCCAGCAAGTGGCCGTGGCCAACGGCAACCTCTTCGCCGAGCTGATGGAAACGGTGAAATACTGCTCGCTCGGCCAGATTACCAACGCGCTGTTTGAGGTCGGCGGACAGTACCGGCGGAATATGTAGGTTGTTGTGTTAGCCATTTAAAAAGGGCGTTACCTTGTTGAGGTAATGCCCTTTTTGCTAAATGAATTGATATGAATGTCGACACTATGAAGCTGACAATTCTTTACTATGCTTCAATCATTTGCATAACTGTGTCAATTTGCTCTTGCTCAAACTATCTTAAATCAGATGGGAGGGTATACAAGCGCTATGCGAATGAAAGCGTTGGTATTGGTAAAAACGAAATACCACAAGCTGATTATGCTTCATTCAGGAGCTTTGATTCAAGATTAGCGGTTGACAAGAATCACGTATTTTATAGGACGCGGATTCTTGAAGGCGCTGACGCAGCAACTTTTGCACCTGTGGCCGAATACTATTTTAAAGACAAATCTTATGTTTACTTTTTTGGATTCGGGAACGGGCAGGAATTCGTAATTAAAGACGCTGACCCAGCATCTTTCAATATCTCAAAGTATCCTTGGTCCCGTGATTCAATGAATGTCTTTTGGGGGCGTAAAAAGTTAATTCCTAAACCTAGTCTGAATTTCAAACCATTGAATCAGGCTTGGGCTAAAGACGAAAACAGAATTTATTATGCAAATTCTATAGTGGATTCAGCAGATAGCAAGACTTTCAAAATCATAAATAAAGGGTACGCTAGAGACAGAAAGCACGTATTTTATGAAGGCAAAATTATTCCTGACTGCCGACCATCAGAGTTTATAGCACTGAACTTCGCTAATGGTCATGACCACAAATATTTTTATTCAGGAGCTGAGAGAAATGGTGAATTGACTCCAGACCAGCTCAAACACTTCAGATTTAAATAGTTTCGCATTCGCCGACTAACGCCTTGCTTTTCCCAACTCGGAAGGACAGGGAGTTATGCTTAAAGAAGCCCTGTCCCCACGTCCCCACCGGGCACAACTTCCAGACACACTAAGCTTCCTCAACGGCTTCGAGAGGCACCAAGGGCACGGGGGCGGGCGCAGGGGCCGGGCGGGTGCGGCGGCGCGACGCGGCCTGCTTCGGCAGCGGCTGGGGGCGCGGGTGACACATACCTTTGGCGCCCATCGAGCCCTTCCCTATTTCGGCAGCGAGGTTCAATCACACCCTGTCCTTTTAAATAACCTCGAGTGGTCAACATCGCCATTCTGATGCGCCTGCTGCTTTTTTACTTCCTGCCGGGAGTATTTGCCCTGCGCTTTTTATTTCAGTTGCTGACAACCAAGAGCCGGGCTACCAGGCGCAGGGCGGCCGTTGGCTTCATAGCGCTGGTAGCTTTACTAAGCTTCTTTGTTTTCAGAACCTATCAAATCGATAAGGACTGGGAGCAGGATGAAATAGGGACTTACCAACTCACTGACTACCCAAACTGCCGGCCGTGTGTGTTAGAGTTGCGGGAAAACAACGTTTTTGTGGTGCAACAGCAAGATTCCATCCGCGAAACGGGCCACTGGCGCTTCGAGAGCGGCCAGGACTACTGGATTACCTATCTGAATGAGCACGACCAGCTGGGCACCGGCAATTACCAATACACGAAGTACCACCTAAAGCATCCCCGGCGCTAAAGGGCCAAACGGGCCAGCCGCGCGACACGGCGTGCCTCGGCAACTGCGCATCGGCTTCGCTATGGTCAGCAGTGCCTGGCTGATGCTGGTTTGCAACCCTACGTCGGCCGGGCTAGTATGCCGCAGCTAGCTTGTAGCCGGGCTGGGCACTATTTGCCTCCTATCGGCTGCTGTTCACTCCCTTTGTTTATGATTGACCATTTCCACGAAGTAGACAGGGCCAAGCTGTTTCTGCTGTACCACCTCAACCCGGTGCATCCCAAGACGCCGCCGGTGCCCAAGGGCCCGCTACTGCGGGTGGTCATTATCCGACACGGCGAAAAGCCCACCGAGGGCGACAATCTTTCCGCCAAAGGCTTTGAGCGGGCGCTGGCCCTGCCCGACGTGCTCAACCGGGTGATGCCCCGGCCGCCGGACTTCACCTATGTGCCCTGCATTGGCACCGACAAGGACCAAACCACCCGGGTGCGAATGATGCAAACCGTGCTGCCCTACGCCGTGCAGCACAACCTGACCATCAACAGCGACTATGCGCCCGATGAAATCAAGGGCCTTGTAAAGGAACTGCGGCGCCGCCGCGGCACCGTGCTGCTGGTGTGGGAGCACCACAACATCGTGAAAATTGCCGAGGCCCTGGGCATAGCCGAACCCCAAGAATGGCCCGACGATGACTACGACAGCATCTGGAGCATCACGTTCCGTAAAGGCCGCCCCAAGGGCAAAGCCCGGCAGCCAGTGCTTAAAAAGAGCCATCAGGGCATTGAGCTAGAGGAAGATTCGTAGCCCGCGCCGGGCTCTGGCGGACTGCCGGTTCGTCGAACCGGCTGGCGTTTGAGCAACAGGATTCGGCCGGTTGAAAAACGCCGCCCCAACCGGGCGGCCTACCTCTCCTACCGGGGCACCACGTCGAACTGCGCCCGGTACACGGTGGTGTCGGCGGGGCCGAAAAGGATGCGGCGGTTGGCTTTCTCCTTTAGCTCAAAGTCGCCGTTGAGGGTGAATTTCACTTCCGTGATTTTGTAGCCGGTGTGCGTGGTGACGACGGCGCGGTAGAGGCTGTCTTTTTTGATGGGCGTCAGCAGCAGGTCGGAATCCCAGGTTAGGGGCTTGTCGCGGCCGCGCACACCCACTTGCTGCACGTTGGGGTAGCCGCTCACGTCGAGCAGGTACACCACGGTTTTGTCGTGGGCTGGTTGCACGCAGCCGGGCAGCAGCAGGGCCACCAGCGCCAGCGCCACCAGGCTGGGCCGGGGAACCGGCAGCTTCGTTTTTGTCAGCAGGTAGTCGAGGCCGAAGCGGCCGGAGCCCAGCACCAGCGCTGGCAGGGCAGCCCACAGAAAGCCAGCGGCCGGCAGCATGTTCCACAGCCCCTCCTGCCACTGCTGCATAAACACGGCCACCAGCATGGTGCAGCACACCAGAAAAGCGGCCGGCCGCGTGAGCAGCCCTAGCACCAGCAATATACCGCCGATGGCTTCGCTGAAAGCCCCCATCCAGGCGAAGAAATTGGGGAACAGCGCGAAGATGCCCCCGTAGGCCGCCACATCGTTCGGGAACCAGAAGGCCACCTCGAATAAGCCCAGGTTGTTGTCGGGCGGCGACCAGGGCAGGCCGAATTTGGCGGCCCCGAAATCGGAGGCCAGCAGGTAGCCGCACACGATGCGCGGCAGGGCGAGCAGAGCGTCCTGCCACCAAGCAGGCAGGGTGAGGGGGCGAAAAAGTTGACGCATGAAATGGGAGAGAAATGAGCCGCCGGGGCCGGGCCAAGGCAGCGCCTTATGAACCCGACAAAGGTGAAGCGCCGGTTTCGGCGCCGGGGCTCAAATCATCCGTTGGCCCGTCTCAATTTATGATTTGGGGCAAATTGGCGGTATTGGAGGGCTATTTCGATATTGGCCCGGGCGCGTGGTGCTATCTTTCCTTATGC
Organism: Hymenobacter convexus; assembly: GCF_030580955.1. GTDB lineage: Bacteria > Bacteroidota > Bacteroidia > Cytophagales > Hymenobacteraceae > Hymenobacter. The sequence continues at coordinate 445,502 of NZ_JAUQON010000004.1, forward strand.
ATCACCAGGAATTTGAGCCCCCGGCGGCGCTGGCCGAAACCATCAAGTGCCTGTGGTACGACCGGCTGGAATTCGGGGCAGTGCCCACGGCCTTCGAGGTTCAGCCGGACGGCTATGCGGAAATCATTTTTTATTTCGGCAGCCCCTGTAGCGTGGCTACCCCAGCGGGCGTGCAACTACTGTCCTCCCCTTTTATGGTGGGGCTGCTAAACCAGCCAATTCATTTCTATTCGCAAAACAGCTTGGAAATCATCGGCATCCGGTGCTTCCCCTGGACGGTATTCGCCCTCTTAGGCCTGCCGCCGAGGCAGGACGGCGTGCGGGTGATGCAACACTCCATTGCCGAGCTGCAGGCCCCGTTGGCAGAGTGGCTTGAGGCCGGAAATATTGCCGAAGCCTTAGCGGAAGTGAAACGGTATTTCCTGCAACGCCAGCCTGAAACGCCCCCCGGCCGACTGCTGGCCAAAGCCGGCGGGGCCATGAGCGCCGCCGGCGGCGCCCTGCCGGTGAGCCAGGTGGCCGCAGCGGCCCACGCCACGGTGCGCACCCTGGAACGCAAGTTCAAGCAAGCGGCGGGCTACACGGTGAAAGACGTGTCGGGCCTGATGCGGTTTGAGCAGGCCCGCAACCACTTGTGGCACCACCCGGCGGCCAGCTTGGCCGGCCTGGCACACGAGTTGGGCTATACCGACCAGGCCCACCTGAGCCGGGAGTTCAAGCGCTACAGCGGCACCACGCCCGCCGCCTTTGCCCGCAAAGCCCGGAGCCGGCAGCAGGCGATGGGGCCCGGTTTTGTCGCGTTTCTACAAGCTTGAGGCGGAGGATGGCCGGAGCTTTGTGGCATGAAAACCACTCTGAAAAACGCGGACTCCGCCCGCAATCAACCGATTACTTACGACGTCATTATTGCCGGGGCCGGGCCGGTGGGGCTGTTCTTGGCCTGCGAGCTGGGCCTGGCCGGCTGTTCGGTGCTGTTGTTGGAAAAAGCCGAAAACCCGCACTCGCCCCTGAAACAGCGGCCCTTTGGTATCCGGGGCCTCAACGCGCCCTCGGTGGAAGCGCTGCACCGACGGGGGCTGCTGCAGGAGCTGGAACTGCACAAGCGCCTCAAAAACCCGCACCAAAATACCGAGCCAGCAGCCCGTCGCCAGGTCGGGCACTTCGCCGGCATCCCCTTTTATGAGGCCGATGTTGACCCCAAGCAGTGGCCCTACCGCCTGCCCAGTGCCACCGCAACCAGCCTCTTATCGGAACTGGCTGAGCTGGAAACGGTGCTCACGCGCCGCGCCGAATCTCTAGGCGTTGAAATCAGGCGCGGGCTTGGGATTATAAACTTCCAGCAAACCGCAGCCGGCGTGACGGTGCAGGCCGATGGCCACACTTTCGCGGGCCAGTGGCTGGTGGGCTGCGATGGCGGCCGGAGCGTGGTGCGCAAGCTGAGCGGGTTTGAATTTGTCGGCACCGAGCCCGAGTTCACCGGCTACACCACCCAAGTGGACCTGGCCGACCCCGAGAAGCTCCGCCTGGGCCGCAACCTGACCGCCACCGGCATGTACCTGCAATCGCAGCCCGGCTACGTCATCATGCAGGATTTTGACGGCGGGTCCTTTCACAACTCCGGCCAGCCCGTTACGCGCGAACACGCGCAGGCGGTGCTCCGCCGCATCTCGGATACCGACATCACCATCAGCGCCCTGCACCTGGCCACCACCTGGACCGACCGGGCCCGGCAGGCCACCGCCTACCGCCACGGCCGCGTGCTACTGGCCGGCGATGCCGCGCACATTCATTCGCCGCTGGGCGGCCAGGGGCTCAACCTGGGCTTGGGCGACGCGATGAATCTGGGCTGGAAGCTCGCGGCCACCATCCGCGGGCAAGCGCCGGCCGGACTGCTGGACAGCTACTTCACCGAGCGCCACCCCATTGGCGCGCGCGTACTGGATTGGTCCCGCGCGCAGGTGGCCCTCATGAGCCCCAGCCCCCAGGGCCGCGCGCTGCATGCCATCGTCCGCGACCTCCTGGCCACGCGCGACGGGGCCACCTATTTCGCCGGCCGTGTCTGGGGCATCGGTACGCACTACGACCTCGGCACGGCCCACCCGCTGGCCGGCCGCAGCGCGCCCAATATTGCCTTCGACGACGGCACGACGTTAGGCGACCTTTTGCACGATGGCCAGGGCCTGCTGCTTGATTTTGACGATAAGGCCTCGCTGGAAACCGCGACGGAGGCGTATGATGGCCGCCTGAAATATGCGGCGCGTCGGGCGCAGGCGCAGCTGGGCTTGAGCGCGGTGCTTATCCGGCCCGACGGTGTGGTGGCCTGGGCAGCGGATGAAACCCCTGATGCGAGCGCACTCCAACAGGCAGTGACCCGCTGGTTTGCCTGAGCGTATCAGTTCCAACTTGTCCGGCGCACTACCAAAAATCAATGGTAGCGTTGTCACGCTGCGCCCTCAACTCGCCCAAATAAATGGTTGAAAAATACCCAACCGGCCGTTTGCGGCTTGGCGCGCGGAGTACCGGGCCTACTTTTGAAGGAATAACAACACCTCAAACGGCGCAAGCCGATGCATTCCTCCCCCTTCTATGCCGGGCTACCGCAACCTCGACGACATTCTGACCATTGAGCAAACGCCACTAGCGGCCCGGCCTGTGCCCGCCCACACCCTGGCCCTGCTGGAACGCGGCCGCGACCGCAACCCGGCGGCGCTGGCCCTGCGCTTCGTATTCAGCGGGGAGCGGCCCACCGAGTCGGTCGATTTCACCTACGCGCAACTGGTGCAACGCTGCTACCAGACGGCCAACATGCTGCACGAGCTGGGCGTGGGGCCCACTGATGTCGTATCGTACCTGCTGCCCAATTTGCCCGAAACGCACTTCACGCTCTGGGGTGGGCAGGCGGCCGGCATCGTCAACCCGCTGAACCCGCTGCTGGAGCCGGCCCAGATTGCCGAAATCCTGAACGCGGCCGGCACCAGGGTGCTCGTCACGTTGCGCGCTTTCCCCAAAACCGACATCTGGCAGAAGGTGCAGGCCGTGGCCCCGCTGGTGCCGACGTTGCGCACGGTCATCGCCGTCGATTTGCTCCACTATCTGCCTTTGGCGCAACGCATGTTGCTCGGCGGGCTGCGGCTGATGCAGCCCAAACTGAGTTTGCCAGGCATTGAGGTGGTGAATTTTGCCGAAGCCAGCCAGCGCCAGCCGTCGGACCGGCTGGTGTCGGGCCGGCAGCTGGCACCGACGGACGTGGCCTGCTACTTCCACACCGGCGGCACCACGGGCACGCCCAAAATCGCGCCCCTCACCCACTATAATATTACGAGCACCACGTTTGCCTCGTCGCAATTGCTGGGCGGTGAGGCGGCGCCCGAGCGGCTGGTGTTCTTCTGCGGGCTGCCGCTGTTCCACGTTAATGGCGTGGTAGTGACGGGCAGCGTACCGTGGCTGCTAGGCCACACCGTGGTGCTGGGTAGCCCGGCGGGCTACCGTGGCCCGGGCATCCTCGATAATTTCTGGCAGCTGGTAGCGCACTACCGCATTTCGCTCTTCAGCGGCGTGCCCACCATCTTCAGCAAGTTGCTCACGTTGCCCGTTGAGGGGCACGATTTGAGCTCGTTGCGCTACGCCATTTGCGGGGCGGCGCCGCTGCCGGTGGAGCTGCTGCGGGCCTTCGAGCAGCGCACCAAATTGCGGCTGGTGGAAGGCTACGGCTTCACCGAAGGCAGCTGCATCAGCGTGGTGGGGCCGCTGGCGGGCGCGCCCATGCCGGGCAGCATCGGCCTGCGCGTGCCGTATCAGGACGTGCGCATTGTGGTGCTGGACGAGCAGACCGGCGAATTTCAGCGCTTCGCCGAGGCCGAGGAAAGCGGCGTGATGGTGGTGCGGGGCAGCAATATTTTCGCCGGCTACCTGCAGCCCGAGCACAACAAAGGCATTTGGGTGGACACCGGCGACGGCCAGGGCCCCTACTACAACACCGGCGACCTGGGCCGGATGGATGCGCAGGGCGGCTTCTACATCACGGGCCGCAAAAAGGAGCTCATTATTCGCGGAGGCCACAACATCGACCCCAAAGTCATCGAAGATGCCCTGATGGCCCACCCGGCCGTGGCCCTGGCCGCCGCCATCGGCAGCCCCGACGCCCACGCCGGCGAACTGCCCGTGGCCTACGTGACCCTGCACCCCGGCCAAACGGCATCGGAAGCCGAACTGCGCACCTTTGCCGAAACTCACATTCCCGAGCGCGCCGCCTGGCCCAAACAGGTGTACACGGCGCCCGAGCTGCCGCTCACGGCCATTGGCAAAATCTTCAAACCCGCATTGGCCAAACAGGAAATCAGCCGGGTTTATTCGAAGCAGCTGGCTGCCGTAACTGGCCTGACGGTGGACTCCATTACCGTTCGCGATGACCGGCAGCGCGGGCTGGTGGCCGAAATCTTGGTGAGCGGCGCTGCTTCGGATGAAGCGGTGGCGCAGGCGCTCCTGGGCATGGCCGTGCCGTATGATGTGAAGCGGAACGGATAAAGATTTGCCTGGATATAGTTGAGCGTCCTGCTGAGCGAAGGCGAAGCATCTCTACCGCAGTAGTAATTACTTGCATGGTAGAGATGCTTCGTCTTCGCTCAGCAGGACGCTCTGAATTCCACGCCCCTACGCCAGTAGCCGGGCCTGGTGGGCGATGTTGATGAGCGCGGGCGCATTCTGCAGCGTGGCCAACACGACTTCCTTCGCGGCCTGCTTCAGCTCGTCTTTGCTGATGTCGCGGGTTTCTTCCTGCACCAGCTCGCCCAGGGCCCGGAAGGCGTGCAGCAGGGCCTCGCGGCGGGGACGCTCGGCGTGCAGCTCGGCGTACACTTCGGCGAAATGCTCCTTGATTTTGCGGCGTCGAATGCGGAAAACCGATTCTTTCGTGACTGACGGTTGGATGGAATCGAGCAGGGCCACCAGGGGCAGCAGCTTGGTGGCCGTGGTGGCCACTACGCCGGTGAGACTGGGGCGGAGGTCACGCGGGCCGTCGGCGCCCACTTCTTCTCCGAGGGGAATACGCTGGGCGTCGGGCTCAACAAAATCATCAAAATACTCGTCAGGGGCAGACATGAGCGGAAGGTTGGCAACGGCGGATTTCAACAAAAATAAGTGACCGTCAGCGAAATGCGCCAGTGCTAGCGGGTTTCGGCCGAGTAGAGGGCCATGGTGCCTGCCTTGCCCCGCAGCGGAAACGCCCCCATCGCCCGAAACTGAAACCCGGCGGGTTGCGGCAACGCCTCGTAGAGCGCGGCGGACAGCAACAGGCGGCTGTTGAGCGCATTGCACTGGGCCTCAATGCGGGCGGTGGTATTCAGCACGTCGCCGTGAAAGACCAGCTCGGTTTTGATGGCTCCGACCTGGGTGGCCATCACCGTGCCGCCGTGCAGGCCGGCTTTGAAGGCGGGCACGGCGCCGTAGGTGCGCAGGTAATAGTCGCGCCGCCGGTCTATGGCCTGCTGCATGGCGAAGAAGCAGCGCACGCAGCGGGCCTGCGCGATGCCGGGCTGCCACTCCCAGGTCACGACGACTTCATCGCCCACGTACTGGTAAATCTCGCCCCGGTGGGCCACGATGGGCGCGCCCATGTCGAAGAAAAAATCCCGGATGAACTGGCTGTACCGCTCGTTGCCCAGCTGCTCGGCCAGCGAGGTGGAGCCCTTCACATCGACAAACAGGAAGATGCGCTGCTCGGCCACCGGGTGATGGTAGCGGCCCAGAAACAGGCGCAGCAGCGCGGGCTGACCTATTTTGTTGCTCAGCTGGTAGAGCAGCGAAGTGAACAAACTCAGGATGCCGTAGCCGGTGAGCAGGCGCACGAAGGCCGTGCCCTCGGGCCGGATGGCCAGGCTGCGCCAGCTTTGAAACCCTTCGGCGTCGAGGGCGGCCAGCAGATTGTTGTCCACGGCATGGCCGAAAATACGGCGGATGAGGAAGAGCATCAGCCAGAAACCCGCCAGGTACAGCAGCATGCCCAGCCCCAGCCGGGCCACCAGCCGCACCCGCGCAAACAGCTGCGGGTACACGTACACTTCGAGCCCGGCCACCAGCAGGCCCACCGGCCCGCCCACTTCCAGCGCCAGCCGCGCATCAAGGACCGAAAGCTTGCCCCGGACCAGTAGCACCAGCAGCAGCGTGCCCAGCACGAAAAAGGCCGTCAGGGCCAGTACCGAATGCCAGTAGAAGCGCTGCAGGGGCCGCTGCCAGGGCGAGGGAGAATTTGCCATCGGGTGCGAATTACGCACGAATGGTAGCTTTTTAGAACGTCATGCTGAGCGCAGCCGAAGCATCTCTACCGCGAAGAGTAATCTAATCTAAAGAATTAACCATTGCGGTAGAGATGCTTCGGCTGCGCTCAGCATGACGGTCTTTACCGGCAGACAAACTATTTCAAACATCCCGGCCGCCAAACCGTCTTCTTCGATACCTTAACCCTTATCCCCGCTCATGTCCACCATCACCATTGCCCAACATTCCGCCCACCCCCTCACCGTCAGCCGCCTGGGCTACGGCACCATGCGCCTCACCGGCCCCGAAATATGGGGCGAGCCGGCCGACCGGCCGCAGGCCCTGGAAATCCTGAAAACCGCCGTGGCCAGCGGCGTCAATTTCATCGACACGGCCGACTACTACGGCGAGGACGTCACCAACCGCCTCATTGCCGAAGCCCTCTACCCCTACCCGGCCGACCTCGTGATTTGCACGAAAGTGGGCGCCACCCGCCGCCCCGACAAAAGCTGGGTGCCCTTCAATACGCCCGAAAACTTGCGCACCAGCATCGAAAACAACCTGCGCACCCTGAAGCAGGAGCAGGTGCAGCTGGTGCATCTGCGGCTGATTGGGCACGGCAGCGTGCCGTTTGAGGAGCAGCTCGGGGCCATGTTTGAGATGCAGCGCGAAGGCAAAATCCAGCACGTGGGCCTGAGCAACGTGAGCCGCGCCGACTTGGAAGCGGGCCTTCAACTGGGCGAAATCGCCACCGTCGAAAACATGTACGGCCACGGCCAGCGCACCACCATCAACCTGGGCCACGGCGACAGCCAGGGCGGCGAGGAAGTGCTGGATTTGTGCGAGCAGCACGGCATTCCGCTCGTTCCGTACTTTTCGCTGGTGAACTCGCTGCCGAAAGCCGACAACCAGATTGCCGAAATCGCCAAAAAGTACGGCGCCTCCGAAGCCCAAATAAACCTGGCCTGGCTGCTGCACAAGTCGCCCTGGATTCTGCCGATTCCGGGCACCTCGTCGCTGGCGCACCTGCGCGAGAACCTGAAAGCGGCCGAAATTCAGCTCACAGCGGAAGACATGGCGTATTTGGGGTAGCGTAGAAACGGGAATTTTCAAGATATCCAGAACGTCATGCTGAGCGGAGCCGAAGCATCTCTACCGCGTAAGTAATTCAATTACTCCTGCGGTAGAGATGCTTCGGCTCCGCTCAGCGTGACGTTCTGTTTTTTTAATTTCGCTTTATGAAACGCAGCTTTTGGTACGGCATGGGCTGCCTGCTGCTGGCGGGCCCCGTGCAAGCCCAATCCCTGACGGGCATTTGGCAGGGCGTGGAAAACGAAACCACCAAGCCAAACGACTATTGGCCGTCGCTGCTCCGGCTGCAGCAAAGCAAAGGGCCGGCGGTGTTTGGCGTGCTCTACGAGGAAGTGGGCGGCAACCCCAACGTCACGGTCACGTTCCAGATGCAGGGCACCCGCACGGCCACGGGCCTGCGCCTGGAACACGTTGATAAGCTGAACGAAACCGGCCGAACGCCACTTAGTTACTGGTGCGACGGCTCCATCACCTTCACCTACGACCCGGCCCTGGAAAAGCTGACCGGCCACGCCACCTACCGCCCCCACGGCGACTGCTCGGTGGGAACGTTCACCCTCTACCGCGTGAAGTTGAAATCGGCCGCCACGGTGCCGGCGGGAGTCGAAAGCAGCCTCCGCGTCTCGGGCCGCAACGTGCTCTGGTACGCCGATGCCGAACTGAAGCAGCCCGTAAATACCGGCAATATTTTCCGCACTAAACTCACCAAAACCACCACGTTCTACATCACCCAAGGCTATTACCCAACCAAGGAAAGCTCGGCCGTGCCCATCACCGTCAAAGTAACGGGCACACTGCCGAAAGAGATGCCGCCACCGGCCCCCGCGCCGCCCGTGGCGGCCCCGGATACGGCCCGCCCCGCGCCGGCCGCCCCCCTGATTTCGACCACGCCGGTGGTCCTGCCCACGGTGCTCTTCAAGGTAGGCAAGCCGGAGCTGCTGCCCGAATCCAGCCCGGCCCTCGACCAGCTGGCCGCCGAGCTGAAAGCGCGCCCGGAGCTGCAAATTCGCGTCTCGGGCCACGCCGATAAAGTGGGCGAGCCCGATAAAAACCAGGTGCTGAGCGAGCAGCGGGCCGAAGCGGTGAAGGCCTATCTGGTGCAGGCCGGCATCGCGGCCGGCCGCATCAGCACCATCGGCTATGGCGACACGCGCCCCCTGCACCCCTCGCCCGACGTGCGCAACCGGCGCGTGGAAGTGGAAGAGGTGAAATAGCGCGCCGCGCGGCGCATCTTTGCCCCCGACCTTACCCTTCCGCCGATGAAATCCCCCACCCTGGCGCTGGCTGCCAGCTTCCTGACAGCCGGCGCGGCTGTCGCTCAAACTTCGCCTGCGCCAAATCAGTGGAATGGCAAGCCCTGCGCCGTGGTGCTCACCTACGACGACGCCATCGACGTGGACCTCGACAACGTGGTACCGGCCCTGGATTCGGCCAAGTTCCGGGGCACTTTCTACCTCATCGGCTCCTCTCCCGTCATCAAAAAGCGGCTGGCCGAATGGCGCCGCGCCGCCCAGCGCGGGCACGAGCTGGGCAACCACGCCCTGTTTCACCCCTGCGATGGGAGCCTGCCGGGCCGCAGCTTTGTGAAGCCCGACCACGACCTGCACACTTACACCGTGGGCCGCGCCGTGGACGAAATCAGGGCCAACAACGCGCTGCTCAGCGCCATCGATGGCAAAACGGCCCGCACCTTCGCCTACCCCTGCGGCGATTTGCAGATTGGCGGCGTGAAATTTTACGACCAGCTGAAAACCGACTTTGTGGCCGCCCGGGGCGTGTCGCCCGGCTTGCAAACGGCCGCCCAGGTCGACCTGAGCAACGTGGACGCCTACTCCATCAACGGCCAAAACGGCCAATACATGATTGACCTTGTGAAACAGGCGCAAGCGTCGCACACCCTGCTGGTGTTTCTATTTCACGGCGTGGGCGGCGGGCACAGCCTGAATGTGGACCTGGCGGCGCATCGGCAGCTGCTGCGCTACCTCAAGGCGCACGATAAGGAAATCTGGGTAGCGCCGATGGTGGAAGTGGCCGAGAAAATCCGGGCTGAGCAGCAGCATTGAGAGCCGCCAGAATAGAAATCGGAACGTCATGCCGAGCGGAGCCGAAGCATCTCTACCGCGTAAGTAATTTATTCACTCTCGCAATAGAGATGCTTCGGCTCCGCTCAGCATGACGTTCCTTTAGTCAATCTAACACAGCTGAAAACCTCAGTCCGGCAGTTCGTTGATGTCGCGCGGCTCGCGGCGGGGCTGCGCGTTCATGCGGTGGCGGTAGGCCGACGACGTTTCATAAGCCTTGATGCGGGCGCGGTTGATGGAGCCCAGCGGCCGGTGCTCGGCCAGGCAGTGGAAGGGGTTGAACGACAGCACGTCATCGGCAAACACGCGGCGGGCGGGGCTGTAGGCATCCTGCGCCGGAATCACGATTTTGCCGAGGCCCTGGTAAGGGCTCTGGTCCTGGGGCCAATCCACGGAGGCATCTTCCACGGGCATGGTTTTCAGGTCGGTGCAGAGCTGGGCGCGGAGCTCATACTCGGCCCCCTGGCTGCGGAAAAAGTCGACCACCAGGTCGCGCCAGCCGGCAGGCTCCGTAATCTTCACCTGCTCGCCGGCCAGGGCCTGCACATTGCCCGACAGCGGTGCCACGCTGATTTTCGACACGTAGTCGCCGAAGCGAATGGCCCCGAGCGTGGTGAAGGTTTCGCCGATGATGTTGTTGTGGGGATGGGGCGGCACGACGAGTGGGATTTCTTTTTTCAGGCCCACGGCATCGAGGGCCTGGTTGATGAGGGTGCCGGCTTCGGTCAGGATGGTGGTGGCCACCTCCGGGGCGTGCAGAAACACCTTTTCCTGGCGCAGCTGCATGTCGTGGTAACTCTTAATGTCGCCGGTGGGAATGATGGTATCGTTCACCATCAGGAAATCCTGGGTCACCTCGTCCGCCTGGTCGGGCAGGAACTTCCGGCCCTCTACCCCAATGATTTTCACGGCCAGCCCTTTCACTGCCGACTGCGTATCGGGGTCGATAGCGCCGGGGGCCGACGAGAAGCGGAGAATGACCGGATACACCCGGGGCTCCCGAAATAGGCCCTGGGCCAGGTGCTCGGGCAGGCTGGGATAGATGTGCAGCTCGCCGCGCAGCACGCCGTGGCTCTTGGCGTGGGCGTCGCGAATGGCGTGGCGGTGCTTCTCGAACATGAAGCGGTTGACCCGCGCCATCGACTCGACCGTTTCATTGGTGAGTTGTTCTTCGTTGGGCTGGATTTCTTCCACGCCATCGGCGTAGCGGACGTAGGGGCTGGTAGGCGTTGGCATCAGAAAACGGGTTTGGGTGTTTATTCCTTACGCGCCCCGTCGCTGGCAAGGATTCGCCTCCCAGCTATTAATGAGACTACTTTTGCGGCAGTTCAAAGCTTGGCCAACTGGTTTTTCGCATAGAAAAACAAGCACTTTAGCGCGCCCATTGCCGAGGCAATATTTCTTCAAATTTCATGTCGCACCGCCATTTCCTCATCCACAAGCCTTACGGCTACCTCAGCCAGTTTGCGGGTGAGGCCAAGAAGAAAAAGCTGGGCGAATTCCACGATTTTCCCGAAGGCATCATGGCCATCGGCCGGCTCGATGAGGACAGCGAAGGCCTGCTCCTGCTCACCACCGACGGCCGCATGAGTGAGCTGGTGCGCAGCCGCAAAATCGAGAAGGAATACTACGCCCAGGTCGATGGCCTGATGACCGACGCGGCCGTTGCGCAGTTGCAAACCGGCGTCGAAATCGGCATTCACGGCGTGAAATACATCACCAACCCTTGCCAGGCGCGCCGCCTCGACGCCACGCCGGATTTCGCCCCGCGCACCCGCAAAATCCGCGACGACCGCCACGGGCCCACGTCCTGGGTTTCCATCATCGTGACGGAAGGCAAGTTCCGGCAGGTGCGCAAGATGACGGCCGCCGTGGGCTTCCCCACGCTGCGGCTGGTGCGGGTGCGGGTGGGCGACACGTGGCTGGGCGACCTAGCCGCCGGTGAGGTGCGAGAAGTGCCGGATTTTGGGCTGTAGCGTGGACGCTGCGAGTCCGCGCTTCGTTAGACCGTCCCTCAGCCAGGCGCGGACTCGCAGCGTCCACGCTACCAGTCACTTCACCGCCACCGGCTTTGAGCCAGCTTTCTGTTCGTCTACATACTTCACATTATCAATGTAATACCGCTCAATCAGCTTTTGGTACGGGTCGACGCCGGCTTTGACGGGCTTCTCATTCACCACAAAGGAAAGCGTGGTTTCGGGCTTGGTGAGCTTGATTTTCTTCAGAAACAGCGCTTTGCCGCGCACGTCCCAGGCCTCGCCCTGCGACTTATCGGGTCCGAAAATGCCCAGGTCCACGTAGTCGGCCACCGGAATAGACTTTTCGTTGCCGAGGCTGTCGGCGCGCAGCTTTTCGGCTTTGATGGTGAGGCTGACGTTGTATTTGCCGTCGGGGCGCGGGGTGTAGGTGGCGCTTTTTAGCTCGTTTTTGTAGAGCGTGATGGTTTCGAACATGTCGTGCAGCACGTACTGCATCGAGTCGGGCGTGGCCTGGCGCAGGTAGGCCATCAGGTCGGCCGTGTTGGGGTACGGGCGGGTCTGGTAGCGGTTTTTGGTGATGAAGGCCCGGAGCGCGCCGTTCAGCTTGTCCTCGCCGATGTAGTCCTGCAGGGCGTAGAACACCATGCCGCCCTTGTAATAATGGATGTAGGGCTGCGACTCGCACAGCATGAGGGGCTGCTCCTTTTTGCGCTCCTGGCGGCGGCCGCGCAGGTAGTTGTCCAGCTCGCGGCGCATAAACTGCTGCATCTTATTAGGCGTGAACTCGTGCTTGGCCGTCATGATGGCCGAATATTCGGCCAGCGACTCGACGAGCATGCTGCTCCCTTGCACGTTAGCCCCCACCAGCTGGTGGCCCCACCACTGGTGGGCCAACTCGTGGTTGGTGATGAAAAAGGTGAGGTCGGGCTTGGTGGAATCGCGCAGGTCGTCAATAAAGCCGGCGCTTTCCGAAAACGGCACTGTGTTGGGGAAGCTCTGGGCGAAGGACTTGTAGCGCGGAAACTCCAGCACCCGAATCTGGCGGTATTGGTAGGGCCCGAAAGCGGCCGTATAGTACGGCAGGGCCTTACGCAGGGCCTCGGCCATGCGGGCCACGTTGTAGCCGTGCTTGGGGTCGTGGTAGATTTCGATGGCCACGGGCGGGCCGCCAGCGGGGTTTTGCCAGCTTTCGCGGTGCATTTGGTAGCGGGCCGACAGCACCGACACCATGGGCATCATGGGCTGGTCCATCTGGTAGCGGAAGTAGCGGCGGCCGTATTGCAGCCACTCCTTTTGCAGGTAGCCCGGCGTGATGGCCACCTGGTCGGGGTCGGTGCTCACGGTGGCCTGGTAGCGCACGTAGTCGCCATCGGGCCCAAAATCGGCCTGGTTGCGGCCGCGCGGGTCGTTGAGGCGGCGGGCGCGGTCTTTGGGCCGGAGGCCGTTGCGCTGGCGCACGTTGTCGTCTTCCAGCTCACTGCCGGGCTGGTAGCCAATGTGCAGGCCGGGGTCGTTGAGGAAGGTGCCGTTGGCCGTCAGGCGGTCTTCGGGCGAAATAGTGGCCCAGTCGAACACGCCGTTGGCCTTGAGGCGCGAGGTGAAACCCCGGGCGCGGTACGCCACATCGAAACGCAGGTCAAGCGAGTCGCCGGGGGCCAGCGGCCGGGCCAGGCGGTAGAGGCGCACGCCGGCCACGGGGTCGTTGTGCAGCACCTGGGCCGCCCGGCTCAAACTGAGCCTGTTAGTGAGGCTGGGGTTGGCGTCGTAGTTGATGAAGAGGGTATCCAGGGCCCGGCTTTCCTTGTTGCGCAGGGTGTAGGTGCCCGCCATGCGGTAGCCGCGCGGGCTGGCCGTGGGGTACAGGTCGGCGTTGAGGCGAATGGCCACAATCTTGGGCTGCGGCAGGTTTTCGTAGCGCTTGTAGGCGCGTTCGGCGGCGGCCTGCCGGGCTTCCAGGGCCTTGGGCGTCACGTATTGATTGAGGATGTTGGCGTTATAGAACACCCAGCCGCCGGCCACGAAAAACAGCCCCAGCCCCGCCGCCAGCGCCGGCCGCATGCCCGCCCCGCGCAGCCGCTGCCCAAACAGCCGCATGCGAGCCCCCGCGCCAGCATCGTTGCCCCGTACCCAAAGCAGGCCCGTGAGCAGCACCAGCACCAGCGCCCCGGCCAGGTAATAGGTATTGATGGCCAGCAGCGGCGCCACCATATGCCCGTAGCCGTTCATGTCGGAATAGGTATAAGGCACGGCCGCCCCAAACTTGAGCAACGCGTGGTGCAACCCTAGCGCATCGGCCAGCAGAAACACCACCCCGTAGTACACCATCATTAGGGCGTGGCCCACGTACTTGTTGTTGGCCACCGTTTGCACGGCCAGAGCCAGCGTGCAGAGCACGGCGACGTTGGCCACCTGCGGGGTGAAATCCTTGAAGTAGAGTAGCGGCTCGACCAGCGCCGGTGCCCGGTAGAGCTGAATGGCCAGCCCCACCCCGTCCATCACCAGGGTAAGCAGCACCTGCACCGCCAGCAGTGCCAGCAGCTTACTCAGAAACGGCACCCAGTTCGAAAACGGCAGCGCATCGAAAACCAGCTGGAGCCGAGTGTCCCGCTCGCGCCACACCAGCTCGCCGGCGTAAATGGTGATGATTAGAATCTGGAACAGCGTGTAATTGTCGTTCACCAGGCGCAGTATCAGGTACGTCACCGGCATCTGAATGCCACGAGCGTCCTCGTAGGTGAAGTAGGCGTTGAAAAGCACGAACACCACGCCCAGCAGCGCCAGCACCCGAAACGGCCAGGCCCGCACCACGTTCAGCGCCTGCACTTTCACCATTTGGCGCAGCTGCCACCAGCCCAGCCCCGCCCCAAACGCCTGCGGCGAACGGCGCAAGCCGCCCGCCACGGCCATAACCGGAGCCGCTTCGGGCGCGGCCTTTTTCACGCGGGTTTTGGGCTGGCCCAGCCGGAATAGTGCGCACGCCACCAGCAGTAGCACCACCCCAATGCTGCCCCAGAGCAGCCGGTTCTGCACCAGCTCGCCCCCGAAGAAATTCAGCAGCCGGGTGTTGCGCTCGGCAATGGTCCAGTAATTGGCATCGATGTTCTTGGCGCCCAGCCCAAACGGGTCGAGCTGCGCAAAGAGGTGGTCGCTGCTGACTTTGTTGGCAAACGTGAACGAAACCTGATACAGCACAAACAGCACAATTCCCCCCAGATACACCACCAGCGGCGAGCGAAACAGCAGGTAAGCCGCAAAAAAAATGCAGCCCGCAAACAGCGCGTTCACCCAGGCCCCAAACACCAACGGCCCTAGCAGCGCCAGCGGCATCACTGGCCCCAGCTTGTCGGACTCCACCCACGGCATAAGCATGCCCAGCAGCGCCCCCACCGAGATGCCGCTCATAATGAACCAGATGGCCAGCAGCGACCCCAGAAACCGGCCGCTCAAGTAGGCCGGCTTGGTGATGGACGTGGTGTACACCAGACCCGTTATGCCGTCCTTGTCGTCGCGGTAAATGGGCGTGCCGAGAATAGCCGCCGTCACAAACATGCCCAGAATGGAGGCGATGATGTGCAGCTGCGCCAGCGCATCGGGCGAGTTGACGTGCACCTTGGCGCTGGCAAACCCAAAGTCTTCCACCGTTTGGGACAGGAAGCCCGCCAGCGCAAACACGCCGAAATACAGGTAAGTACTGGGCTGCGTGAACCGGTAGCGCAGCTCGAAGCGAAGTATGTGAAGAAACATGGTCTGATGAAGTCGAAGGAACGTCATGCTGAGCGGAGCCGAAGCATCTCTACCGCGCAACTAATCTTCATTTAGTATTGCGGTAGAGATGCTTCGGCTCCGCTCAGCATGACTGTTCTAATTGATTATTTAGACAGCTGCCGCTTTCTCCCGTTTCGCCAGCCGATGGAAATACACGTCCTCCAGCGTGGCCTCGGCCGGTTGGAACTGCCCGTTTATCGGCTGTTCGCTGAATACCCGCACGATGGGCTGCCCCGCCACCAGCTTCGAGGAAATCACCTCATACTCCGATTTCAGCTGCGCCAGTGCGGCTTTCTCGGTCTTGGTGCGGTACACTTTGCCCCGAATTTCGCCAATCACGTCGTTTGGCGAGCCAGTGGCCACCACCTCCCCGCCGGCAATAATAGCCATGTTGGGGCACAGCTCGGTCACGTCTTCAACGATGTGCGTGGAGAGGATAACCACCACGTTTTCACCGATTTCTGACAGCAGGTCCAGAAACCGGTTGCGCTCCGTGGGGTCGAGGCCGGCGGTGGGCTCGTCCACGATGATGAGCTGCGGCGCCCCGAGCAGCGCCACCGCAATGCCGAAGCGCTGCCGCATGCCGCCCGAGTAGCCGCCCACCGCCTTTTTGCGGGCCGCCCACAGGTTGGTTTGCTGAAGCAGTCCTTCCACCGCCAGCCTGCGCTCGGCCCCGTCCCGAATGCCCTTGAGGCCCGCGAAATAATCGAGCAGCACCTCGGCCGAAATGCTCGGGTAGAGCCCGAACTCCTGCGGCAGGTAGCCGAGTACCCGGCGCACCGCATCCTTCTCGGTCAGCACGTTGATGTTGCCCAGCATAATGCTGCCGGCATCGGGCTCCTGCAGGGTGGCGATGGTGCGCATGAGCGAGCTTTTGCCCGCGCCGTTGGGGCCCAGCAGTCCGAACATGCCGTTGGGTATGGTGAGCGACACGTCGCGCAAGGCGCGCACGCCATTGGGGTAGGTTTTGGATAGATTCGTAATGCGAAGCTCCATGCTGTAAAATCGGTTAAAGTACTGGCCCAAAAGTGGTAGCTGATGATTTGCAATATATTTTAAATTGTCTCTTTTTCATTATTATTTGTGTCGTCTTATTCATTTTGCGCTGCATGCATAACATATTCCGGACTTTTGCCGTATCTTTGCAGGGCAATACCACTAGGGTTATCCATCGCATTATCATGAAAAAGACCACTGCCATTTCCTTCTCCTCGTTGCTGCTGCTGGGCGGCGTAAGCTACCTGGCTGCCAAACTGGCCGACCTGGACCTGACGTTTTTCTTCGATAACGACGACGACCACGCCCACTACTGCTAAGCCTTTTTATAGCGCTACCGCTGCTATTTCCCCGATTCTCTGAAAAAGCCCGGCCGTAAGGCGGGGCTTTTTTGTTTGCTGACCGGCCAATGCGGCGGGCCGGCCGGGTTCGGCCCGGCTTTTGGAACTTTCGCTTTCCAACGGCGTAACCCGTTGAGCTATTTTTCCACTTGTGGCGGGCGGGGCATTACGCCTGCGCAGCCCCTTCAATCCCCTCCTGGTTTTATGAACCTCGATTCCCACCAAGCTCAGGTGAGCTACATCATTGGCCGCGACTTGGCCCGCAACTTCGCCCAGCAAGGCCTCGACCTGGACGTGGACACGCTGGCCGGCGCCCTCAAAGAAGGCCTGCAGGGCCTCCCCAGCCGCCTCACCCAGGAGCAAATGCAGGCCGCCATGCAGCAATTGCAAGAGCAAATGGGCGGCGCCGAAGACGACCAAGACGACAACCAAGACCCCAATTCCATGAACAACAAAGCCGAAGGCGAAGCCTTCCTCGCCGAAAACGCCAAGAAGCCCGGCGTCACCACCCTGCCCAGCGGCCTGCAGTACGAGGTAATCACGCAGGGCACCGGCGCCAAGCCCACCCTGCGCTCCTCGGTGACGACTCATTACCACGGCACCCTGATTAACGGCAAGGTGTTCGACAGCAGCTACCAGCGCGGCCAGCCCGCCACCTTCCCCGTCAACGGCGTGATTGCCGGCTGGACCGAAGCCCTGCAGCTGATGCCCGAAGGCTCGAAGTACCGCCTCTACATCCCCTCCGACCTGGCTTACGGCAAGCGGGGCGCCGGCCGCGACATCCCCGGCGATACCGCGTTGATTTTCGACGTGGAGTTGCTGAAAGTGAACAACTGAGGGACCGCCGTGGCGGCAGCCGCGCCCACTCGGGCCACTGCCGCCACGCGCACCGCGCCGCCCACCTGGACGCGCACCACTACCCTACCGGCGCATGCCGACCCCATGAAAGACGTTGAAAATCAGCTTCCCGCTGAATCAGCCCCTGCGGCCCCGGAAGAAATTTCCGGGGCTTCTTTGCTGACTACGGCCCCGGTTGAAAGTACCAGCGGGCCGGTTTACCAGCCCACGGCTGCGCCGGTGGCCGTGGCTGAGCTACCGGAGTTGCCGCCGCTGCACAGCGACGATGGCCGCGTGCAGCTCACGGGCACCACACTCACGGTGCGCGGGCAGCAGTTCTTGCTGCGTGAGTTGGAGCGCGTCGAAATAACGCCGGTGAAGTGGATACTGTGGTACCTGCTGGGCGGCCTGGGCTTGGCCACGGTCATGATTGCCTTCCTGGAAAACTGGCTGCGCACCGGCCCGGCCATGCTGGGCATGGCCCTCACAGCGCTGCTGCTGGCCTACGGGCACCGCGGCACCAACCGCCTGCGCCTGCATCGCCTGGGCCGCGAGGCCCTGAATTTTGCCCTGCCCGGCGAAACGCTGCCCTGGCAGCGCTTCACCGCGGAGGTGAACCGTCGAATCTTCCGGGTGCACGACCACGCCGCCCGTGTGGATGCCGCCCTCCTCGCCGCCGCCGATGAAGCCACCCAACAAGCCGCCCGCGAAGCGCAGGCCGCCGCCGAAACCAGCGGTGAGTCAAATAATAATTCGTTGACAGCCAATTAATCCGACTTTCGCCGGCCATCTTCGTAAGCACAATCCGGCCACTTGGCTGCTACCTTCGCGCCCCGTAATTCAGTTGGCAGGTAGCCGCTGCAGACACTCGTTTTTCCCATTATGGACTCTAAACATTCGCACACCGCCATTTCTGGGGCGGGGTTGCTCATTGCCCTCGGCATCATTTACGGCGACATCGGCACCTCGCCGCTCTACGTGATGTCGTCCATCCTCAAAGGGGCCGTCGTGCCCGATTTGATTGATGAGCACCTGGTGCTGGGCGCCATTTCCTGCGTGATTTGGACGCTCACCCTCCAAACCACCGTGAAATACGTGCTGCTCACCCTGAACGCGGACAACAACGGGGAAGGCGGCATTTTCTCGCTTTACGCCTTGGTGCGGCGGCGCGGGGCTTGGCTATCGGCGGTGGCCATCATCGGCGGTTCGGCGCTGCTGGCCGATGGCGTGATTACGCCGCCCATTTCGGTGTCGTCGGCGGTGGAAGGGCTGAAAAACGTGTTTCCCCAGCTGACCCAGGACATCGTCGTGTACATCGTCATTGGGATTATTGCGGGCCTGTTCCTGCTGCAAAGCTTTGGTACCCAGATTGTCGGCAAGGCATTTGGCCCCATTATGTTGCTGTGGTTCACCATGCTGGGCGTGCTGGGCACCGTCTGGATTTTACATAACCCGGTTATCCTCAAGGCCTTCAACCCCTACTACGCCTACGATTTGCTGGTGCGCTACCCGAGCGGGTTCTGGCTGCTGGGCTCGGTGTTTCTGTGCACCACGGGGGCCGAGGCTTTATATTCGGACCTGGGCCACTGCGGCAAAGGCAACATCCGCATCAGCTGGACTTTTGTAAAATCGACGCTGTTGCTCAACTACTTAGGCCAGGGCGCCTGGCTGCTTGCCCATCTGGGCGAGAAGCTCGACGGCCGTAACCCCTTCTATGCGCTGATGCCGCAGTGGTTTCTGCTCATCGGCATCGGCATTGCCACCATTGCGGCCATCATTGCCTCTCAGGCCCTCATCACGGGCTCGTTCACGCTGGTGGCCGAGGCCATTCGCCTGAATATGTGGCCCAAAGTAAAGCTCAACTACCCCACCGACGTGAAGGGCCAGCTCTTCGTGCCGAGCATGAACCGGCTGCTGCTTTTCGGCTGCATCGGGGTGGTGCTCTATTTCCGCGAGTCGACCAACATGGAAGCGGCCTACGGCCTGGCCATCACGCTTACCATGCTGATGACCACCATCTTGCTGTGCATGTGGCTGCGCATGAAGCGCGTGGCGCTGCCCCTCATTGTGCTCTTCGCCGTGGTCTATGGGCTCATCGAAGGCTCCTTTTTAGTGGCCAACCTGGTGAAATTCCCGCACGGCGGCTGGGTGTCGCTGGCCATCGGCGCTACGCTGATGGGCGTGATGTACGTGTGGCTCAAGGCCTACTACATCAAGCGCCGCCTCACCGAATTTGTGCGCCTGGAGCCCTACGTGGACGCCCTCAAACAGCTCAGCGACGATGACTCGATTCCGAAATATTCCACCCACCTGGTGTTCCTGACCTCGGCGGAGCGCAGCTCCGAAATCGAGCAGAAAATCATCTATTCCATTTTCCAGAAGCGCCCCAAGCGGGCTGATATTTACTGGTTTATCCACGTCGACACCACTGACGAGCCCTACACCATGGAATACAAGGTGACCGAAGTAGCGAAGGATGACGTATTTCGTATCAATTTCCGCCTCGGCTTCCGGGTGCAGCAGCGCATCAACCTGTACTTCCGCAAGGTGATTGAGGACCTGGTGCGCAATAAGGAAGTGGACATCACCTCGCGCTACGAGTCGTTGAACAAGCAGCACGTGACCGGCGACTTCCGCTTCGTGGTGCTGGAGAAATTCCTCAGCATCGAAAACGACTTCCCCACCATCGAGAAGCTCGTGATGCAGGCCTACTTCTACATCCGCCAGTTCATCGCCTCCGAAGACCAGTATTTCGGCCTCGATACCTCCTCTGTGAAGGTAGAAAAGGTGCCGCTGGTGATTGCGCCGGTGCGCGAAGTGGCGCTGAAGCGCATTCGCTAAGCACCGTTTATTTCGTATCAGTTTCAACACAAAAGCCCCAGGCGCACTGCCTGGGGCTTTTGTGTTGAAACCGTAAGCCGGGTTGATTTATTTCCCCAGCCACTTGGCCAGCACTTTCTGCTGCGCCGCCGTGGGGTTGGGCATCGGCTGAATCTGGAACTTGATGTCGGGGTTGGCCAGCATCTTGATTTTTAGGTCGCGGGGTAGGCCATCACGGCGCACCTGTAGGGCTACTTCGTTGCCCACCGAGCCATTGAGCAGCGACTTCACCGTTTCTTCGCTGGGCGCGGCGCCGTTGATGAGCAGGATTTCGTCGTTCACGTTCAGGCCGGTGTTCCAGGCCGCGCCGTCGCGCAGCACGCTGGTCACCAGCAGCTTGCCGGTGCGGTTGGAGAACGTGGCGCCCAGCGTGCCCGAAGTGGTGAGCGGGGCGCTGGTCAAATTCAGGCCGGCGTAGCCAAGGGCCGTGGCGAAATCGATGGGCTTGGTGCCGTACACACTGCTCTGGAAGAAGTCGTCGAACCGGCGGCCGGCTACCGTGGCCACGGCGTCCTGGTACTCCTGGTCGGTGAAACCGCGGCCGGCTTTCTTATAATAGGTGTCGTAGAGCAGGCGAAACACATCGTCGAGGTGCTTCTGGCCCTGGGTGGCCTGGGCAATGTTCAAATCGAGCCAAGTGCCAATCAGGTCGCCCTTCGAGTAGTAGCTGATTTGGGTATTGATGGCGTTTTCGTTGGGGCGGTAATACTTAATCCAGGCGTCAAAGCTCGATTCGGCGGCCGACTGCACCTTGTTACCGGGCGTGTTTTCCACTTCGCCGATGGCGTTGGCCAGTTTGCCCAGGTACTCCTCCCGCGAGAGCACGCCGGCCCGCTGCAAAATCTGCTTGGAGTAATACTCGGTCATGCCCTCGCTCACCCACAGCATGTGCGTATAGTTTTCCTGGTCGTAGTTGAACGGCCCCAGCGCCACCGGCCGGATGCGTTTCACGTTCCACAAGTGGAAGTACTCGTGCGCCACCAGGCCCAGAAACGACTTCATGCCGGCATCGGTGCCGTAGGCGGTGCGGCCCACCTCCAGCGTGGTCGAATACAGGTGTTCGAGGCCGCCGCCGCCGCGCTCCAGGTTGTGCACGATGAATACATAATGGTCGAGCGGATTCTGGCCCAGCACGCGGTGCGCTTCCTCGCACACCTTCTTCATTTCGGCCGCTAATTTGGCGTCGTCGGCCTGGTAGGTGCCGTACATGGCCACCTGGTGCGGCGTGCCATTGGCGGTGAATTCCAGCACTTTCTGGTTGCCTATTTCCATCGGCGAGTCGGCCAGTTCGTCGTAGCTGGCCGCTTTGTAGGTGAACTTGGCGCCGTCGGCCGCCGGGCGCAGCGCCGTGCTCACCTTGGCCCAACCGGCGGCTGGCTGCACCACCACGGTGCTGCCCAGCATCTTGTTATCGGCCGGGTACATGAACACGCTGCTGCCGTTGAGGTAGCCGTGGTCAGCGTCGACAAACGAGGTGCGCACGCTCAGCTCAAAGGCGTACACGCGGTAGCTCACCTGAAAATTGGCCTGCTTGGGGTGCTTCACCCGCCAGGTATTCTTGTTGATTTTCTCAAAGGCCAGGGCCTGGCCGCCGGCCGTGCGGGCCTGAAAGCCCTCCACGTTTTTGGCGTACTCGCGCACCAGGTACGAGCCTGGCGCCCACACCGGCATCTTCACATCAGTGTATTCGGCCGGGAAGCCGCCCAGCTCCATTTTCACTTCGAAGTAGTGGGTTTGGGGGGCGGGCATGGCCAGCGAGTAGCGCAGGGTAGGCACCGCGGCGGTGGCGCGGGCACGGGCCGGCAGGTGGCCTGTCAGCGCAGTGGCCAATAGGGAGGCGGAAAGGAGAAGGTGGGATTTTCTAAACATCGACAACGTTATGAAATAAATCGAGGCTGCAAAGTACGCCCCGCCGCCCGCCTCCAACCTAGCCGCCGGCCGTTCCGTTAGGAAGCAGTGTGGCGCTTATTTGCCGCGTGGCTACCGTTATTTTCTTGTTTATGCGCTTTGTATGGATGGCTTTTGCCGGGTTAATTGCCCTGATGGTACTGGTGCTGCCGCGCCTGAGCCACCGCGCGCCCAAGCCCGAAGCTGCCAGGGTCCCTCAAAGCACCCAGCCTTCGAAACCGGTTTCCTCTTTCGCCAGCCTGCGCGAAGCCCCCCGGCCCGGCCCGGCCGCCCGCGCCGACAGCGTGGTGGCCTTCGGGCTGGCCCAGCGCGGCACGCCTTACGTGTACGCGGGCACTTCGCCCCTCACTGGGTTCGACTGCTCGGGGTTCATTATGTACACGTTTGCGCATTTTGGGGTGGCGGTGCCGCATTCTACGGCCTTGCTGATTGATGTGGGCCAGCCCGTGGCGCGCGCCGAGGCCCAGCCCGGCGACATCGTAGTTTTCACCGGCACGGCCAGTACCAGCACCACGCCCGGGCACGCGGGCATCGTCATTTCGCGGCGGGGCGAGGTGCCGTTGCGGTTTGTGCACGCCTCCTCGTCGCGTCGCGAGCACTACGTGAAAGTAAGCCAGGTAGAAGACTCTGACTACGAGCGGCGCTTCCTGCAGGTGCGGCGCGTGCTGGGCGCCGGCGAAGTGGCCACAAAGCGGCCCAAAGACGCTCCCGCCACCCCACCCAAAACGCCAGTGGCTGCGCTACCAGTGCCGGCAGTGCCGGTAGCTGCGCCCGCCGCTGTGCTGGCCCCGGCGTTGCCGCAGAAACTGCCGACCAAAACATATACCAAGGCGCATTTAACCACGGCAAGCCAACGCCTCGCCGCCAGCAGGCCTTCGGCTCACAAGAAAACGACCACCGCAGCCAAAGCCACGGCGAAAAAAACGCCCGCAAAAAAGAAGGTCAGCAAACCGGCCGCCAAGCCCAAAGCCACTGCCCGCAAGCGCCTGGTGCGCTAAGCTACTTTACCCAAAAACCGACCCGCCCGAACGCAGCGATGCCCGGCCTGCCTTTGCCGGCCCACTGAAGGGCGGCTGGGCAAACCGGGCATCTAATCCTTCAAATCTTACCAAGCGGCGAAACTGGGGTACAGTTCCGGCGTCTTTCAGATAAGACCTGGCCGAATGTGGGCAGCCTTAGGAGCTACCCCACGAAGCTGTTGTTAGGCGCGTACTGCGGTGAAGCGTACGACATTCGACAGGCTTGGCAGGATTTGTTTGGGACTACTAGACATTTTGTACCTCCTTTCTTTACGTTCGACATAACACTCGCTCGCGCGGCCCAGCACCTTAGGGCTACTTGAGCGAGGCCGTAGCACTCACTACTGAGCGGTAAAGTTAATAGCCGGGGCTAAGGTTCAAAGTTTGCCCGCTAAATTTTCAGGAAAAGGGCACTCAAAGGCGCTTGAAGCCTGATTTACAGTGCCATTCATTTTAGTAGCCGGCCCTAATTTCTTTTTAATGCGGGCCGTCGGGAACTTGGCCGTAAACTTGCCTATCCCGGATGAGCAGCCCGGCCCAATGGCTCCGACGTTTTTCTGCTTACCTTTTCCCTTCAAACCCACCTATCCCTCATTTCAACAATGAAAAAAACACTGCTCCTCCTCGTTGTCCTCGTGTTCGGCATTGCCGGCCTGGCGTCGGCCCAAACCATGTCGCCGCTGGGTATCTGGACAAATGCTGAGAAAAAGGCGACGTTTGAAATCTACAAGTGTGGCGACAAGCTCTGCGGCAAAATCGTGACCCTGACCGTGCCCAACGACCCGGCCACCGGCAAGCCCAAAACCGACTCGCAAAACCCCGACCCCAAGCTGCGCAGCCGCCCCCGCCTGGGCCTGGTATTCATGCAGGGCTTCAAGTACGACGCCGACAATAAGTGGGACGATGGCAAAATCTATGACCCTGAAACCGGCAAGACCTACTCCTGCTACATGAAGATGGAAAGCGCCAACACCATGGAGGTGAAGGGCTACATCGGCTTTTCGCTCATCGGCAAATCGCAGACCTGGACGCGGGTGAAATAAACCCCAGAGGCGCGTTTTGCCCCACTTACCTCACAAGCAAAAGCCGGCCCTCCCACGGGGGCCGGCTTTTGCTTGTGGCACGGTATCGGCAGTGGCGGCCGCTGCTAGGGCGCCCGCTGGCCCTTGCCGCAGCCCCTGGCCGAAAACTATTTCCCGCAGCCGGTGTTTCGACACCACTAAACTTTCCACCCCTTGTTCAATTTCCTTCAGAAACTTTTTCGCCCCCAGCAGGCGAAGGCTCAGGCGCCCTGGCGCGCCGTGCGGCTCACCGCAGGGCAGGCCCGGCGGCACGCCCGCTGGGTCGAGGAACGGGTGTTTCTGAACTGGCTGAACCCCTACTTCAAAGCCTACCACCTGCGCAAGGGCGGCGCGGCCGGCAGCCGCGGCCTGCGGGTAGAGCTGCTGCACGAGCAGGGCCGCCAAGGTGCCCTGTTCTATTTCGATTCCAGCATTGGGCCGGGCAACTTTCGGCATTTTTTTGAGCACCTGGGCGAACGGATGCTGGCCCTGGGCTACCACCGCGCCTGCGCCGACCGGGGCACGCGCCGCCGCGCCGGCCACACCGAAATTCTGCTCAAGCAGCTCTTCAAGCCCAACCCTACTGACTGCCCCAAAACGGGCCATTGCAACCAGCGCTTCGGCCTCGTCACCATTGATTTGGTGGCCATGGACGGCGCGCCGCTCTTCATCCGCCTCAGCAGCAATGCCGTGCTCGACGCCTGCTTCACGCCGGCCCGCTCGTTCGACGACCTGCTTAAGCACCTGCTGGATGCCCCGCCACCCGATGCCGCTACCCAGGCCCGCATCCGCGAATACCACGACACTTTCTAAAGTCAACCCCAATTGAAAAGGGCCGCCAGCATTTGCGCTGGCGGCCCTTTTTGCCTTTGCCGGGGTCAAATTTATTCTTTCATGAAGCGGGCTTGCCCAATTAATTCGCTCTGCTTCCCAACCAGCCGCAGCTGATAAAGCCCGGGGGCCAGCGCGTGGGTAGCGAGTTGTGGCTGGCCGCTGGCTAGGGCCTGGCGCAACACCAGGCGCCCGGTGGCGTCGCGCACTTCGGCCGTGGCGGCGGCAGTGGCTGGAAGTAGCAGTTGGTCGTGGCAGGGGTTGGGATAAACCGAGAGGGCCGTGGCGGAAGCGGCGCGGGCGGCCAGCAGTGCGTTGTCGCGCACGGGCGTGGGGCCGGGCGCGTCGAGTATCCATTGGTTGGGGTCGACGGTGATGGCGGTGACGGTGCCTCCCACCGAAAGGGCGAAGGTTTGGGTGGCCGTGGTTTGGTGCAGGCGCACGGTTTGGGTGGTGCCGTTGGCAAACGTGAGGCGGTAGTCCACATCCGTATCGAAAAACGGGGTGCTGGTGGGTTGGCTCACGGTTTCGTTCACCCGCAGCACGAGGCTGCTGCCGCCCTGGTTCCAGGTCACGTTGAAGGTAGGGTAGCCACTGCCGGTGAACCACTGCTGAAAAAAATACCCCAGCGGCCGGCCGGCCTCGGCTTCAAAGATGCGCTGCAAGTCGGCGGTGCGGGCGGTGGAGCCGCCGTACTGCGTCTGGTAGGTGCGCAGGGCCCGGAAAAACTTGACGTCGTCGTTCAGCAGGTAGCGCAGCATGTGTACCACGCCGGCGCCTTTTTTATAGGTCAGGTAGTAGTCGAAAATACGGCCGACGTTGGTGGTATCGGCCACGTAAATAGTGCCTTGGTTCTGGAGGGCAATGTTGTGGGCAAAGTCCATCCAGATGCGGGCGTCGTTGGGCCGGAAGGCCTGCAGCGACAGGTACTCACCGTAGGAGGCAAAGCTTTCGTTGAGCCAGATGTGCTCCCAGCTGGCACAGGTCACGTTGTCGCCAAACCACTGGTGGAACAGCTCGTGGGCGTTCAGCGTGAATTCGAAGCCGTCTTCGGTGGTCATGGTCTGGTGCTCCATGCCGCCGTAGATGGGGGCCGTGGTATGCCCATACTTCTCATTGGCAAAGGGATACAAGCCCACCAGCGCCGAATAATTCTCAATGAAGCCGGCCGTCTGCGCGATGTTCGCCTGCCAGTAGTTCAGGTAGTTCTGGTTGTAGACGTAGCTCACGATGGGCACCGCCGGGCTGCCCGCCGGGTGGGCCGTGGTCACATACTCCAGATAGGGCGCCACCGACACCGAAATCAGGTAATAATCAATGGGATGGCGCGACTTCCACTCGTAGCGCACCTTGTTGTTGGGCAGCGGCACGGTGCGTACCAGCACGCCGTTCGAGCCCACTTTGTTGGGCAAGGTGGTGGTTACCCACACGTCCGACGAGTCGGCTTTGTCGGTGAGCACCTGCTTGCAGGGAAACCACTCGTGGGCCGAAAACGGCTCCGACAGCGACCAGGTCAGGTTGTAGGCAAATGTGGGCGCGCCGCGGTAGGTGTCGAGGTGCACCGAGTCGCGGGTGCTCAGGCCGTTGCCGATGGCGGCCGAGTTGCCGCTTGGCGCCGTGCCGTGGTAGTAGATGCGGGCGTCGGTGAGGGAGTTGGCCGCCGCGGGCTGGGCCAGCGCGGCCGTGGCATCGAAGCCGGCGCGGCGGATGCCGGGCGAGCGTCGCCCGTTCACCACCACCGAATCGATGAGCAGCGTGGCGGCGCCGGCCGGCGAGCCCGCCGGCGCTTTGTAAAGCTCAAAGGCCAATGAATCTAGTGCCTGCGCACCCACCCGCACCCGCATCCACACCGAGCCGGCCACGTTCAGCGAGTTGTTTTCTAGGGCCAAATCCAGCTTGTAGTACTTCACATCGTAGCGGTCCATCTTGCGGCGGTGCGGTACCGACGCGGTGGCCGTACGCTGGGCGGTGCGGATGTGCGCCGCCGCGCACAGCAGGCCGGCATTCAGGTCGATGGCGCCGGCCGGGCGCCCGGCCGGGGCAGGCAGCGGCGCCTGGGCCGCCACCCGGCCGGGAACGCAAAACAGGCAGCTGAAAGCAAGAGCGTAAAAAAGGAAGCGCATAAAGCAAATCGAAGTGGCAACAAATTGAGAGAAAGGCGGGTTAGGTTACTGCCCGGCCGGCCTTCGAAGGTACGGCGGGGACGGCCGATGGCAAACGCGGATTTGCAACGCGAAGTTGGCCGCAGGGGCTGTATATTTCGGTTTTAAATCAGGATTTTAGGACGCTTACGCCGGTACCCATGCCCTTTCGCCTTTGTTTGCCTGGCACGCTGCGGCCGGTACTGCTGCTGATTGGCTGGCTGCTGCTGGCCGGGCCGGCGTGGGCTACGCACATCGTGGGCGGCGAAATGGAGCTGGTCCACAATGCCGGGGATTCGTACACGCTGCAGCTCAACTTATATTTTGATGCCGTCTACGGCAGCGCCAGCGCCCTGGACGCCGACCTCACCGCCAGCATTTTTGAAAAGAGCACCAATGCGCGCATGACCAACGTGGTGCTGCCCCTCACCAGCAACACCTTCGTCAACTACACCAACCCGGCCTGCGCCACCCCCACGCTCAGCACCCGCAAGCTGGTGTATAGCAAAGTCATTACCTTGTCTGCCAGCACCTATAACAGTGCCCAGGGCTATTATGTGGCGGTGGAGCGCTGCTGCCGCAATAACAGCATCAGCAACATTGTGGCGCCCGGCAACGCAGCCCAGACGTTCTATCTGGAGTTTCCGGCCGTGGTGCGGCGCGGCGTCACGTTCTACGATTCGACGCCGCGCATCTTCCCGCCACTGGCCGATTATGCCTGCATCAATGAGTTGTTTTACTACGACTTCGGGGGGCAGGATGCTGATGGCGACTCGCTGGTTTACGATTTGGTGACGCCGCTCAATGGGCATTCCGACACGAACACGCCCAAGCCCGCCACGGCCCAGCCTGCCCCCTACTCCCTCATCACCTGGAACTCGGGCCTGAGTGCTACTAATCAGATTCCGGGGGCGCCGACGCTGCGCATCAACCGTACCACCGGGCGCCTCACGGTGCGGCCCACCAACCAAGGTTTGTTCGTATTTGGGGTGCGCTGCTCGGAGTATCGGCGGGGCGAGAAAATTGGTGAATGCCGCCGCGATTTCCAGCTGATGGCCCTCGCCTGCCCCACCAACGCCAGGCCCCGGATTGTGCTGCAACCGACGGCCACGGGCGCGGGCATCTACCGGCCGGGGCGCGACACCCTGCGCTTTGTGCCCGGCGGCAACCGTTGCGTGCGCCTGCGCTTCACCGACCCCGACCCCAACACGCGCCTCACGCTAAGCCTGAGCCCAGTGAATTTTTCGGGGCTGCTGCCGGGCTTCACCACCGCCACCACCGGCGCCGTGCGCAGCCCGGGTGCGCCCGATACGCTCACGGCCACGCTCTGCTTTCCGGAGTGCCTGAACTCGCGCGGGCGGGTGTTTTTGCTGGATGTGGTGGTGGGCGACGACGGCTGCAGCCTGCCCAAGCGCGATACCGTGCGCGTGGCGTTCACGGCCGTGCCGCCGCCCAACTCGCCCCCGCAGCTGGTGACCACGGCGGGCCCCGCGCTGCCGCTGCACGCCCGCGTCGGCGACCTGATAAGCTTCGACGTGACCGGCACCGACCCCGACAACGACCCCATTCAGCTGGAAATGACCGGCCAGGGCTTTAGCCCCACGAGCCTGGGCGCCACGCTCTCGCAGGGCACGCAGGCCAACCAACAGCGCGGGCGTTTCACCTGGCGCGTCGATTGCCGGGCCGTGGGCCCCGATTCGGTGTTCAACTTTCAGTTTGCGGCGGCCACTTCGCCGTGCTCCGAGCGGCAGGCCGCCACGGTGAGTGTGCCCATAATCGTGCGTTACACCAACCGGGCGCCTACCCTCACGTCCGACCTGCCGCCCACAAAGCCCGGGGCCGACCTGCCGGAAGTGGTGCTGCCCTTGGGCCGGACCTACACCGCCACGTTCAATGGCGTGGACCCCGACCGCGACGGCCTTACCCTCATAGCCACCGGCACGGCCTCCGATGGCAAGGAAGGATTCGACCTGGGCAGCGCCGGCATGCGCTTTGATGCCCAAAACGGCACGGGCGTGGCCACCGGCACGTTTCGCTGGGACGTGAGCTGCGCCGCCGCCAACCTGCACCGCGAACTGGTGGTGGCCTTTCAACTCATTGACGCCACGTGCCGGCCGCTGCCTCAGGTGCAGCGCGTGCGCCTGCGCGTGAAAAGCCCCGATACGGTGGCCGTGAAGCTCTACAACGTCATCACGCCCAACCGCGACGGCCAAAACGACGAGTTCCGCCTGCCCGAGCTGCCGCCCAACTTCTGTGACTCGCAGTTCACCAACATCCGGATTTTCTCGCGCTGGGGCCAGCAGGTTTTTGAGTCGAACGACCGGGATTTCCGCTGGCCGGGCAATGGCAGCGGCGGCATTTTCTACTACTTCATCACCTACACCGACGGCCGCCGTTTCCGGGGCTGGCTGGAGGTGATTCCGTAAGGGGAGGTGGCGCTTCAGTGGTGGCGCAAGGCCAGCGCGAAAAGCCTGTCATGCTGAGCGCAGCCGAAGCATCTCTACCGCGCAACCAATCCAATGGAAAGGATTACTGCGGAGGTAGAGATGCTTCGACTGCGCTCAACATGACGGGCTTCTTTTATTCGATTACCGTCGAATCAAGACGTTAATACAGAAACAGAAACACCGCAAACAGCACCACCCACAGCACATCGATGAAATGCCAGTAAGTGCCCAATAGGCGCAACTGGCGCCGGTAGTAAGGGTTACGGATGAAGACGAGGGTCCGCACGGCGTCGCGCTCGTTGTGAATGACCCGCAACAGGAAGGCCAGCAGAAACAGCATGCCGCCGAGCAAGTGGGCCACATGCAGGGCCGAAATCAGGTAAATGAACTGGCCGCTGCTCTGGCTGCCGGGGCCGCTGAAGGGCGTACCGTGCATCATCAGCTCGCGCCAGCCCAGCACCTGCAGGCCGGCGAACACGCAGCCCAGCAGCAGCGTGGCCCCGAGGCAGCGCGTCAGACTGGCCAAATCATCCTGGCCGTAGAGGCGCGGCGCCTGGGCCATTGTATAGCTGCTCACCACCAACACAATGGTACTGAGCGAGAAATAGCGCGGCAAAGGGTGCAGCCCGGTAGGCACTCCGCTACGCAACCGGGCCGCCACGTAGGCCACTATCAGGATAAAAAACATGACCGTGATAGCCAGCAGCGCCAGGTAGAGCACCATGGCCAGCGGGGGCAGGCGCTCGATGCGGGCAAATGGCGACGGGCGCCGCCGGGCACCAATCTGGTTATCAGGGTTATTTTCAGCTTTCATGAGGCAGCAAGCGGTATAGTATCGAAACTAATCAGGTAGAAATTAGTTGCAAAAAGCCCGAATTTGCCCCTCCCCCGGCGGCCTTATTTGAAGAACGAGCCAATCTTGCCCAGCACGGCGTTGAGCGTGATTTTGGGCGTGCGCTGCACCCCAAAAGTGACGTAGGTTTTGCCGCCCACGCGCAAGTCGAGCACCCAGCCCAGTTGCCGGGCCAGGTCGTTGATTTGCTGCAGCGGGTCGGGGCCCGGCACCTTGGGGGCTTTGGGCGCGCCGGGCACCTTGGGCGGGCCGGCGGTGAGCTCGTCGAGCACCTGCTGGCTGGGAATGTTCAGAATGAGGTAGGTGCCGGCCGCCGCTAGCTGAAGCGGGTGCCCGTTCCAGGTGATGACGAGCTGGGCATCTATTTCGAGGGTACTAGGCACCGGGCTGCGGGGGGCTGGGCGGCAGTTGGGGGGTACCGGGCTGGTCGCCGCGCGTGCGGATGCGGACCGAGCCGTTGAGCTTCCAGGTAGCGGCGGGGGCACTGGGGTTCTGGGCGTTGGGCACTTGCAGCTCGACCTGGTCGAAGGCGCAGCTTAGTTCGACGCCGCCCGAAAGCTTGCTGAGTAGTGAAGCCGCGATGTCGGCGAAATTGGAGGAATTATCAGCCATGATGCTGGAATGAGTGAAGGGTAGCCCCAGCGCGGGCATTTCAGCTGCGCCGGATGGCCGCAAAGTACGGCCTGCACTCCTAACGAAACCAGCCCAATGGAGTTGCGCCTAGAGAATGGCCCAGCCGGTTTCGCCTCTGGGCCCGCGCACCAGGCTGTAGGCATCGGCCTGGCCCAGCACGGCTACCGCTGTGCCGGCCGCCAGCGCCCCCACGGCCGGAGCAACGGCGGTTGGCAGCGCGTGAATTTCGGTTAAGCCAGTGAGATTCAGGCGCCGCAGCGGGGCGGCCAACGCCCCAACCACGCCTTGCGCGGCCACGTAGCCCACGGCGCCCGAGGGCAACTGCACCCGCAAGGCCGAGCCCTGCTGTCCCACCACCAGCAGCGGTGTCCGGGCCAGAATAGCGGCTGGGCCAGCCTTACTGTTTTTCTTCAGGTTGGGAGCCGATTGCAGGGCGCCGGCGTTGCGCAGCCGCACAAACTCCCCCCGGCGGTCGGGGCCGGGCGTGGGAGTTGGAGTAGCGGGACGCTGCACAAAGGGAAAAGGGTCGAGGGCGCCCCGGCCGCTGCGGTAGATGCCGAAGTGCAGGTGGGGCACCGTGGTGCGGGCGTTGCCGGTATTGCCCACCAGGCCCAACGTGTCGCCGGGCTGCACGTGCTGGCCGGGCGTTACGAGCTGCTTGTCGAGGTGGGCGTAGTAGAGGTGGTCGGGGTGGCCATCGGCGGCCAGCCACACCACGCGGCCGCCCAGCGGCGTTTCGCCGGTGCGGGTGACGGTGCCGGCCACGGCGGCCACGGCCGGCGTGCCGCGCGAGGCAAAAATGTCGATGCCCTCGTGCTGGCGGGCACCGGCATCGCGCGCGGCGCCCCAGAAGCTGCCCACGGCCGCGTCGGTCCGGCCCTGCACGGGGAACACGCTCAGGCTGGGCTCGCGGCTGAGGCGCAGGGTGTAGCGGCCGGCGGCCAGCAGCTCGGGTTGCAGGCGCAGCAGGTGCTGGCCGTCGTTTTCGGCCCGGTAGCGAAAATCGAGGACCAACGTATCGGCGCTGATGATAGGCAGCAGGCTACGGCCCGGCCCTACTTCAAACGCATCGACAAACACCCGGGCATTCACACCCGGCGCCAGGGACAAACTGACGTGCACCTGCTCGCCGACGCGCACGGCGTAGCGGTAGCTGGCCGCCGCGGGCCGCTCGGGGCGGAAATAGCCGGTTTCGGCAAATGGCAGAGTCACCACCAGCGAATCGCGCAGGCCCTGCGCGGCGGCTCTAAGCCAAGCCCGGCCGGCGGGCCGCTGGTCGAGGCCGGCTTGGTGGAGCTGGCGGGCGTAGGCCTCGTGCGGCGTTGACTTTTGAAAGAGCGCCTGTAGGGTTTGCTGCGTGCTACAGCCGCCGAGAACGAGCAGACTCGCCAATAACAAACCCCACAAACCCACGGGGCGCGGCCGGGCAGACAGCCGCGCGGTATTCACATCCATATCAAAAAGCATGCCTCCCAACACTGGCGGGCGGCGGCTAGTTCGAGTAGTGAATAGCTTTTGCGCTTCCCCCGGGCTACTACCTTTACGGCCCCTCCCACCTCTATTCTGCTCCCATGAAGCTTATTGAATGCCCGCGCGACGCCATGCAGGGTCTGCACGACTTTATTCCGACGGCCACCAAAACCGCCTACCTCAACGCGCTGCTACAGGTCGGCTTCGATACGCTGGACTTTGGCTCCTTCGTGTCGCCGAAAGCCATTCCGCAGCTGCGCGACACGGCCGAGGTCCT
Organism: Hymenobacter convexus; assembly: GCF_030580955.1. Lineage (GTDB taxonomy): Bacteria > Bacteroidota > Bacteroidia > Cytophagales > Hymenobacteraceae > Hymenobacter. The sequence goes on from NZ_JAUQON010000004.1 coordinate 478,365, forward strand.
GGCCGGGCTTGATTTGACAAACTCCAAAACCAAGCTACTGGCCATCGTGGCCAACCAGCGCGGGGCCGAAACCGCCGCCCAGCACCCCGAAATCAGCTACCTGGGCTTCCCGCTGTCGGTGTCGGAGACCTTCCAGCGGCGCAACACCAACCAAACCACCGCCGAGGCCCTGGCCGACGTGGCCGCCATGCACGAGCTGTGCGAGCGCACCGGCAAAACGCTGGTTACCTATCTCTCCATGGGCTTCGGAAACCCTTACGGCGACGCCTGGAGCCCCGAAATCGTGACTAATTTCACGCAGCAGCTGGCGGCGCTGGGCGTGCGCATTGTGGCCCTGTCCGACACAGTGGGCACCTCATCGGCCGCCACTATTGCCCCGCTCTTTTCGGCCCTCATTCCGGCTTATCCCAGCATTGAGTTTGGCGCGCACCTGCATACCACGCCCGGCACTTGGCGCGAGAAAGTGGCCGCCGCGTACGAGGCCGGCTGCCGCCGCTTCGATGGGGCCATCGGCGGCTTCGGCGGCTGCCCCATGGCGGCCGATGAGCTGACGGGAAATATGGCCACGGAGAATCTGGTGGCGTTTCTGGCGGAGCAAGGCGTGGAAACGGGGCTGGACATGGCGGCGTTTGGGCGGGCGCAACTGCTTAGCCAGCCCATATTTGCCGGGCACTAAAGCTGATTTGAACGTCACGCTGCGCGTAGCATGACGTCCAGATTTTCGAATTTCGAAATCGTTTTATTCATTCCAATGCCCACCCCCACCGTCGATATTTTCATCCCCTGCTTCGTCGACCAGCTCTATCCCGCCACGGCCATGAACATGGTGAAGGTGCTGGAAAAAGTGGGCGTCACGGTCAACTACAACCCGGCCCAAACCTGCTGCGGCCAGCCCGCCTACAACGCCGGCTACCACGACCAAAGCCGCGCCGTGGCCGGTAAATTCCTGGAAGATTTTGCCGCGCCGGCTGCTGACGCGGCGCGCTACGTGGTGAGCCCCTCGGCCTCGTGCGTGGGCATGGTTCGAAATAGCTACTCCGAGCTATTTGCTGGCACGCCGCAGCTGAGCGCCTGCCGGGGCGTGCAGGGCCGCACCTACGAGCTGACCGAGTTTCTGGTCGATGTGCTGGGAATCACGGCGGTGCCGGGCGCCCGGCTGGCGGGCAAATACACCTACCACGACTCCTGCTCGGCCCTGCGCGAATGCGGCATTCGGCCGCAGCCGCGCCAGCTGCTCGACGCGGTAGCCGGGCTGGAACGCCTCGAAATGGCTGAAACCACCACCTGCTGCGGCTTCGGCGGCACGTTTGCGGTGAAGTTTGAAGCCATTTCGGTGGCCATGGCCCAGCAGAAAGTGGAGCACGCCCTCGACACCGGCGCCGACTTCATCGTGAGCACCGACGTGAGCTGCCTGATGCACCTGGAGTCCTATATGAAGCGCGAAAAGCTGCCGCTCAAGTGCCTGCACGTGGCCGATGTGCTAGCCAGCGGCTGGTGACACTTCGGAGCGGCACACGCGCGGCGGCGGCTGGCATGCCGTTCAGGCAGCCTTCAACGTTTTGTAACAGAACCGTTTGAACGTCATGCTGAGCGCAGCCGAAGCATCTCTACCGCAGTAGTAATTATTTAAATTATTTACTTCCCCAGGAGAGATGCTTCGGCTGCGCTCAGCATGACGTTCTTTGAAATGGATATTACCTCCTAACCAGCCTCAATAATTCTCTCTTGCTTCAGCATTACCTCTCCGGCCGACTTTCCCAATACCTGCTGCTGCTGGCCTGCATGGTGGGCATTGCGGGCCTGCTCTCCTCGCGGGCGCTGGTGGCCATTGCGCCCATCGTGGGTGTGGTGGCCGCGCTGGCCAATCCGGATTTGCGGCGCGACTGGCGCGGGTACTTCCGCAATGGCTCGGCCATGCGGGCGGCGGCCATGGTAGTCTTTCTGCTGATGAGCGCGCTGTACACTAGCGAGTGGCCGGTGTGGCAGCACGAGCTTTTCCGCAGCCTAGTGTGGCTGGGGGTGCCGCTAGCGTTTGCGGTGGCGGTGCCGCTGGCCGGGTGGCAGCGGCTGGCGGTGGGCAGCACCTTTGTGCTGGCGACGGCGGCCGTGGGCCTGGCCACGCTGGGCAACTACCTGCTCGACCCCGCCTCGGCCAACGAGGCCATCCGCATCGGACAAAATGTGCCGGCCATCACGCACGTCTTCCACATTTCCTTCGGGCTGATGCTGGCACTAGCTTTTTTCTGGGGCCTGCTGCTGCGGCGCGATGAGCGGGCGGGCCCGCTGCTACGCGCGGCGCTGCTGGCGGCGGCTGTGGCGGCGGCCCTCACGCTGCACGTACTGGCATATCGGACGGGGCTGCTGGTACTCTACGTGGGCTTGCTGGCAGTGGCGCTGCGCTTGTTGGGCCGGCGGCACTGGGCGCTGGGCGCGGGCGTGCTGGTGCTGCTGGCGCTGGGCCCGCTGGTAGCTTACAAAGTCCTGCCTTCGGTGCAGGAACGGGTGAAATCCTCGATTTGGGACGTGCAGAAGTACACCCTGAAGCAGGACATGAACGACTATTCGCTGGCCCGCCGGCTGGCCGCCATCGAAACCGCCACCAACATCATCAACGAGAACTGGCTGCTGGGCGTGGGCCCGGCCGATACCCACGCCGCCATGCTGCGCCAGTACGCCTGGCACGACTTCGGCCTCCGCCCCGCCAACCGCATCGAGGTGCACAACCAGTACCTGAGCACGCTGCTGGGCGGCGGGCTGCTGGGTTTTGCGCTGTTGCTGGTGCTGCTGCTCTGGCCGCTGGCCAAGCCCTGGGCACGGCGCCATCCGGCCATCATTTTTTTTCTGCTGGCGCAGGCCACCACCATGCTGGTCGATGCCGTGTTTGACTTGCAAACGGGCCTCAATTTCTTCGTTTTCGGCTACGGGTTTCTGATTGTGGCAGCCGAGCGACAGAACGGTACGCAGAGTAGAAGCAGTGCGCCGATAGAACGTCATGCAGAGCGCAGCGAAGCATCTCGCGTGCTGTGATTAATTACTGTCACAAGCAAGATGCTGCGCTGCGCTCTGTATGACGTGCTGATAGAATGGCTTAAATAGCTTCTCTACAGCGCCTTCCGAATCCGTTCCTTCAGTCCCCCCGTGGCTTCGAGCAGCGGCAGGCGCACGGCCGCGCCGCACACGCCCAGGGCTTCGAGGGCGGCTTTTACGCCCACGGGGTTGCTTTCCTCATACATGAGCGGGTTGAGGGGGAGCAGGCGGAAGAGGCCGTCGCGGGCGGTGGCGAAGTCGCCGGCCAGGGCGGCGCGGGTGAGGTCAGCAAAACGCTTGGGGAAAGCATTGGCCAGCACCGAGATGATACCTTCGCCGCCGCAGGCAATGAGGGCGGGCGTGAGCATGTCATCGCCGGAGAGCAGCAGAAAATCCTGGGGCTTGTTAGCAGCAATGGCGAGGCACTGCTCCATGAGGCCGCTGGCTTCTTTTATGCCGATGATGTTGGGGTGATGCGCGAGGCGCAAGGTGGTTTCGGCGGTGATGTTGGAGGCCGTGCGGCCGGGCACGTTGTAGAGGATGAGGGGCACCGGGCTGGCATCGGCCAGGCGCTGGTAGTGGGCCATCAGGCCGGCCTGGCTGGGCTTGTTGTAGGCCGGGCTGGCCGAGAGCACGGCGGCCACGCCGTCCAAATCAGTGGTACGGAACAGTTCCACGGCGTCGGCCGTGTTGTTGCTGCCGATTCCGTACACCAGCGGCACGCGGCCGGCCACGTGCTCCTTGGCAATGCGCAACAGCTCGGCTTTTTCGGCGGCCGTGGTGGTGGGCGACTCGCCGGTGGTGCCGTTCACCACCAGGTAATCAACGCCGCCCTCGATGCAGAAATCGAGCAACCGGCGCCAGCCGTCGTAGTCCACGGCGAATTTGGGCGTGAAGGGCGTGATGAGGGCCACACCGGTGCCGTGAAAGAGCGGAAGGCGGGAATTTGTGTTGGTCATGCCGGGCATTGGGAAGTAGTTTTGTGCAAAGGTAGGGGCGCGTCGCACGCGCCCGGCCCGCCAGTGCCGGCGGCAACCCCCGTTTTTTCCCCGCCCACGTCGGCGGATGCGTGCGACGCAGCTCGGTTTCCATGAAATTCTCTTCTGCTTCCCTCCTGCTGGCCGCCCTCGCGCTGGCCGCTTGCGACACCAAAACCGCCACCACCGGCGAAGCCGGCACCAGCGCCGCCACCGTCGAAAAGGCCGACACCGCCGCCATCGACCCGGCCGCCGCCCAAACCTCCGGCACCCAGGCCACCGCCACCGACGAAGCCAACGCCACCCCGGCCCCCGACCCCAGCACCATTTCGGCCACCAAGGCCGGCGACGCGGCCGGCATTCTGGCCCGCCCGCAGGTGCCCATCCTCTGCTACCACCAGATTCGGGACTGGACGGCCCGCGACTCCAAGGGCGCCAAAGACTACATCGTGCCCATCGCCGCCTTCAAGGCCCAGATTAAAATGCTGGCCGACTCGGGCTACCACACCATCTCGCCCGACCAGCTTTACGCCTACATGACCACCGGCGCCAAGCTGCCGAGCAAGCCCATCATGCTCACGTTTGATGACACCGACCTTGACCAGTTCACCATTGCCCGGCCCACGCTGGCGCAGTACAACTACAAGGCCATGTACTTCGTGATGACCGTGAGCCTGGGCCGCCCCCACTACATGACCAAGGCCATGGTGAAGCAGCTGTCCGACGAGGGCAATGTCATCGGCTCGCACACCTGGGACCACCACAACGTGAAGAAATACCAGGGCAAGGACTGGGAAACCCAAATCGACAAGCCCACCAAAACCCTGGAGGAAATCACGGGCAAGAAAATCGTATACTTCGCCTACCCCTTCGGCCTCTGGAACCCGCAGGCCTTCCCCGAACTGAAAAAGCGCGGCTTCGTGGCCGCCTTTTCGCTGGCCGAAAAGCGCGACCAGAACGACCCGCTCTTCACCATTCGCCGCATCATCGCCAGTGGCTACTGGTCGCCCAAGACGCTGCGCAATAACATCGTGCAGAGCTTCTAACTGACACCAAAATAAAAAGGCCTCACCAAAACTGGTGAGGCCTTCTTATTTTAAAACGACGAGATTTTAAAACAACGAGCCCTGAACACCCGGCCCTGAATTAGTCGGCTCATCAATCGTAGCATCAGCAGCCGGGGCCTCGTCCGGGTTGGGCAGTAGCGCCATCAGCTCGCTCTCGGAGATGATGGGCACTTTAAAACCCAGCGCCTTCTCGCGCTTGGCCGGGCCCATGTTGTCGCCGGCCACTAGGTAGCTCAGCTTCTTGCTGATGGAGCCGGTGATTTTGCCGCCGTTCGAAATGATAAGCTGCTGCAGTTCATCGCGGCTGTGGTTTTCGAACACGCCGGAAATCACGAAGGTGAGGCCCGCCAGCCGGTCCGAAGCGGGCACGGGGGCTTCGCCGGTCACGGCCAGTTGCACACCGGCGGTGCGCAGGCGCTCCACCAGCTCGCGGTTTTCGGGCTGCTGAAACCAGTGCGCGGCGGCCACGGCAATCACGCCGCCCACCTCGGGCACGGCGGCCATTTCTTCGGCCGAGGCCGCCATCAGGGCGTCGATGCTGCGGTAGTGGGCGGCCAGCTTCTGGGCCACGGTTTCGCCCACGTAGCGGATGCCCAGGCCAAACAACACGCGCGGAAACGGCACCTGCTTACTGGCCTCGATGCCGGCAATGAGGTTGTCGATGCTTTTCTCACCGAGGCGCTCCAGCGTTACCAGCTCGGCCCGGCGGTTAGGCAGGTCGTAGATGTCGGCGGGCGTCTTCACCATTCCCAGCTCGAAGAAGCGGCCCACTGTTTCGGCGCCCAACCCGTCGATATTCAACGCCTTGCGCGACACGTAATGCTCCAGCCGGGCCTTAAGCTGCGGGCCGCAGCCGCGCTCGTTTGGGCAGCGGAAATGCGCTTCGCCTTCGGGCCGCACCAGCAGGGTGCCGCAGGCCGGGCACTCGGTGGGGTATTGGATGGGTACGGCGTCAGCCGGGCGAGCCGAAAGGTCCACGCCGGTGATTTTGGGAATGATTTCGCCGCCTTTTTCCACGTACACCGTGTCACCGAGGCGCAGGTCGAGCAGCTCAATCTGGTTGGCGTTGTGCAGGGTGGCGCGCTTCACCACGGTTCCGGCCAGCGGCACGGGCGTGAGTAGGGCCACCGGCGTCACGGCCCCGGTACGGCCCACGTTGTAAATCACCTCGTTGAGGCGGGTGCGGGCGGCCTCGGCGGGGTATTTGTAGGCGATGGCCCAGCGCGGGCTTTTGGCGGTGTAGCCCAGCTGGTCCTGCTGGCGCAGGTTGTCGACTTTGATGACGATGCCATCGGTGGCTACCGGCAGCTCAAAGCGCTTTTTGGCCCAATGGTGCACAAAGTCGAGTACCTCGTCAATGTTCGCGGCCCGGCGCCAGGTGTCCGACACCGGCAGGCCGTAGCGGCTCAGGGCTTCCAAAGCGGCGCTGTGGCTGGCGAAGTGGCGGCCCGGCGTGAGCAGCGAATAGGCGTAGAAGCGCAGCTTGCGCGCCGCCACCTGACTGGAATCCTGCAGCTTGAGCGTACCGCTGGCGGCGTTGCGCGGGTTGGCCAGCAGGGCTTCGCCATTTTGTTCCCGCTCGGCGTTCAGCTCATCAAACACCGGCAGCGGCAGAAACACCTCGCCGCGCACCTCGAAATCCTGGGGCTGGTCGGGGCCGGGGCGCAGGGCCAGCGGCAGCGTTTTGATGGTGCGCACGTTGGCCGTCACCACGTCGCCGCGGGTGCCGTCGCCGCGCGTCACGCCCTGCGTGAGCTGGCCGTGCTCGTAGCTCAGGCTCATGGCCACGCCGTCAATTTTCAGCTCGCACACGTAGCTGTAGGGCGCGCCTTCCAGGCCGCGCTGCACCCGCTCGTCGAATTCCCGCAGGTCATCCTCAGAGTAGGTATTGCCCAGGCTGAGCATGGGAAAGCGGTGCACCGCCGTGGGGAACTGCTTGGTGATGGTGCCGCCCACGCGGCGGGTAGGCGAGTTGGGCTGGGCCAGGTCGGGGTGTTCGGCTTCGAGCTGCTGCAATTCGGCCAGCATAGAATCGAATTCCTGGTCCGATACCTCGGAAGTATCGAGTTGGTAGTACTGGTGGTTGAGGTGGTGCAGCCGCTCGGTGAGGGCCAAAATGCGTTGCTGGATAGCGGGCGTATCGGGCATGTTGGGGGCGCCAGCAGGGGCAATAAAGTGTCTGGTGAACTATTGCTGCAAGCTACGCCGCCGTTGCAAAACTAATGGGCCATAAAAAAGGCCACCTCAGCGGGCGGCCTTTCTACAACTTTCAACCTCAATGGCTAAGCCTAGTCACGCACCAGCACGCCATCGGCCAGAAAACTTACTTCTTCCTTGGGCTGGGTGATGGCAGCAATTTCTTTTTCCGACTTTCCAGCGTCGCGCAGGTAATGCTGCTGGTCGGCCACGGTGGTAGTGGTGCGATGCGCCCAGCCGCTCACTACCACGTCGTGGCCGCTCAAGTCTTTGGGGACGAAAAACGCATAATCCTTGAAACGGACGCGCATTTCCTTGCCGTCGGCGGTGGGCAAGGTCATCCAGCAGCCCTTGGCCTGGCATACGGCCGAGGCCTTGCCGGTCAGCTTCACCTGGGCCGAATCGCGGGTGCCGAGGGCGGTAGGCAGGGCCGTCATGGGCAGGGCGCCGTCGGGCGTGATGGACGCGCCGTAGGTCTGGCCGGGGGCTACCGGGGCGATGCTGGCGCCGGAGTGGCCTTCGCCTTCTTCGCTGGTTTCCTCGTCCTCCGTCGCGCCTTTGGGCACTTCGGCGTTGTGGCCGTTCACCTCTTCCTGCCCTTGGGGCACGGGCAGCACCGGGTTAATGGGAGCCGACGGAAAAAAGCGGAAATAAGCCAGTATCAGCACGAGGACAACGGCGAAGGAAATCAGGAATTTCATGAGAAAGTGGGTATTTTTTGAAACAAGCAGTACCGATGGTCAGACCCTAACAGAGGCCAAACCGGGGTGCTTTATTGGTTGATGACGACGGCCTTACGCAGCTTGCGGGCGTAGGTGATGCGTCGCTCGGCACCGCCCGCGCCCGTGTAGTCGAAGCCCACGGCGGTGGGGTCGGCGCGCAGGGCGGCCCAAGTGTTGGTGTCCATTTCGGCGGGCTGTTCGGTGCCGGCCGGCACGGCGGGCTGCATGAAGTGCGCGTCGGCAAAAAAGGCATTCATGCCCTGCAGGATGGCAATTTCCTGGTCGCGCACGCTGGAGGCCTGCGGGTCGTTGAGGGCTTTTTCGCTGAGCAGGGCGCGGGCGGGCATCACCTCGTGGCGCAGGGTGTCGCCCTTGCTGTCGGTCACGATGAGGTGGGCCTGGGCCGTGAGCACGCGGGGGCCGCGCAGCTCCAGCACGAAATTGTCCTTGGTGGCGGGGTCCGAAAAGGTGTGCGTGGTGCTCACCGTGTTGAGCACAGTTTTGCTGCCCACGCGGGTGCGGGAGCCGGCCGGCGGCGGCGTGTAGGTGCTGCGCGGGTCTTTGGTAGAGCTGCTGACTTCGCGCTCGGTGCTCACGCAGGAGGAGAACTGCAGCGCCAGCCCGGCGGCCAGCATCCACCCAGCGGTTTGCTTAAAAGGGAATATTTTCATGGATAATGCCCGGCGCGGAGTGTGGCCGGGCGCACGAAGGTAAGGGACGATAAGGAGGCTGTCGCCATCCGCCCAAGCGGGCGAGGCCTTCCAGCCGCCTGATTTTTACGAAAAACCTAAACCATAGGGTTTGCCACCGCTCACCGCAATATTAGAATAAGCCGATTTCAACCCCCAGTGCCCAGCGGGGCAGCTCTGGCCAGGCCGCGTAGGCCGGGCCGAAAGCCGGCGTGAGGCGGTAGCGGGCCACCAGTGCGTAGCGGTCGAAGCCCAGCCGGGCGCCCGCGCCCGCCGTCCAGCGCCGCAGGTACGGCAGGCCCCGCTCCGTGGTTTCGACGGCGCCGATGCCGGGCGCGGGCTCGTCTTCGGTGCTATGCGTGGTGCGGGCCACCCAGCCGCCACCGGCTATCAAATCGAGGTAGCTACCCACCGAGTTGCCGCGGCGGCCGGCATTCAGCCGCAGGCTGATTTCGGAGTACAGCTGGTGCAGGTTCAGGCCCTCCTCGCGGTGTCGGGTGGGTGCGGGCACCACTTTGTGGTCGGTTTGGGCCAAATCATAATGCTGGAAGGCATAACCCAAATCCAGGTTCAGGGCCACCAGTTGGCTAAAGCGCACCTTGAAGCGCCCCCCGCCCCGCAGCTCCGCCGAGGCCAGGCCCGTGCGCACCTCGGCGCCTCGTCCGGCCGGGCCCGCCAGCAGCCCGTAGCCAAAGTAGGCATGGCCAAAGTAGCGCCGGTTGGGCCCGAAAGTAGTTTTCACAGTGTCATTGGCCACGTTGGCCTGCACCAGCACCTGCTGGGCGCGCGCCGGCAACGCCCCTGCCAGCGCCAGGGTCACCAAGGACGCCAGTCGCCGGGTTTCGGTTTTGGCCGCGCTTCGGCAAGCCCCGACCCAAGTCAATTGCATGGCGGTGTTCTTCATTCCGAATACGTCCCGGTATAGCCTTTAAAATGCACCCGCAGCACATCACCGCCCCGCAGCAGCCGGCGCGGCACCTGCACCACCAGCCGCTGCGTTACGGCGCGGGCTTCGTAGCGGCGCAGTACGCCCCGGCGGTCGGCCAGGTTCCAGTAGAGGTAGGCGGGGTAATTGGGCTCGGGCAACGGGTTGAGCGGGGCGCTGCCGGGCGCTACCGGCTGCTCGTGGCCCACGCGCGGCACGGAGTTGTCGTTGGCGGATTTGGCGTCTTCCGGCGGGGTGAGGCTGGGCAGTACGGCGCCGCTTTGCTCGGCTACGAGAGGCAGCATTTCGGCCGGCCGCAAGGCTGCTTCGGGGCGGATAATTACGGCCACCAGACTGTCGTGGGGCACAAAATCGAACGTGGGTACCGGTTTGGGCGTCGGCGCAGGCAACGCAAAATTCGCCAGCCGTGGCCGGCCAAAACCGTGCGCGTAATCAAAATACGGATAAAGGTCGGCCGATTTTTCGAGGGCCTGAAACAGCTGCATGGCGGTGAGCTGCCGGTTTTTCTGCCACAGGCAGGCGGCGAAACCCGCCACCAGCGGCGACGAAAACGAGGTACCTTCCAGCCGCTCGTAGTCGTCGGTGGTGGTGGTGAGCACGATGCCGAAGGCGGCCAGGTTGGGCTTGGGCCGGCGGTCGGCGGTGGGGCCGTAGGAGCTGAAATCGACGTGCAGGCCGGTTTCAGGGTCGAGGCCGCCAATGGCCAGCACCGAGTCGGCATCGGCGGGCGTGCCGATGCGCACCCAGTCGTCGTCGCCGTCGTTGCCGGCGGCACTCACCACCAGCAGGCCCTTGCGGGCGGCCAGGTTGGCGGCGCGGGCAATGAGGCTGCGGCGCCCGTCCATCTGCTCCGGGAAATAGCGCTGTTCGGTGTAGGCCAGCGAGGAATTGATGACGTCGGCCCCGAGGCGGTCGGCCCACTCCACGGCGGCCAGCCAGGCTTCTTCCTCGGCGTAGCGCTCCCGGTGCAGCTGCTCGGTGCGGGCCAGCAGGTAATCGGCGGCGGGGGCGAGCCCCAGGCAGGGGCCGGGCACGCCCGGCCCACCGGGCAGGCGGCCCGCCAGGCAGCCCATCACCTCGGTGCCGTGGCTGCCGCCCAGAAACACGTTGTCGGCATTGCGCAGGAAATCGTGCGTGGCCACAATGTGCTTTCTCGCCACCAATTCCTGAAAAGCCGGGTGCGTGGGCAGCCCCTTGAAGCCCACATCGAACACGGCAATGCGCATCCCCTGCCCTTCCAGCCCGGCAGCGCGCAGCGCGGGACCGTCGAGGTGGGCCGTCTGGCGGCGCGCCAGCAGGAAATCGTTCGACGACAGTGGCTTGTGCGGCAGTAGCGGCAGCCGCTGCGGCACTTGGTCCGAAGCCTCATGGGCCGCTACCTGCGCCTCCCGGTACGGCCACGCCACCACGGCGCGCACGCCGGGCAGGCCCCGCAACGCCGCCGCCTGGGCCGCCGTGGCCCGGCACGCCACGGCATTGAACCAGCGGCTGACCAGCGTCACGGTATCGACCCGCGACTGGATGGCAGCCACGTAATCGGCCCGCACAGGCAAATCAGAAGGCTCGAAAGCGGGCAAATGCTGGCGCTTCCGACGGGCCTGGGCTTCAGGTGCAAAGTATTGTTCAGGGTTGAATTGGACCCCGTTTTTATCGCTCAGTGTTATCCAATAACGCCGCGTCGATTCCGCTTGATGGGGCTGAGCGGCAGCCGGCCCCAGCAGTGCCAGGCCTAGCAGTCCCCCCAGCGCTTGGCGCCCAAGCGCATTCATCACCCGTTTGCTCACCGCCACTTACAGTCCGTATTTGCTCAGCAGGTAAATCAATGAGGCCATGCTGGCGCCGCCCAACTCCAGCTCGCGGCGGTTCACCTTGTCGAAGGTGTCGGCGGCGGTGTGGTGGATGTCGAAGTAGCGCTGCGAGTCGCACTTGTAGCCAATCAGAGCCTTGGGGTGCACGGCATCTTTGAGCGGCTCGATGTCGGTGCCGCCGTGGCCGGCCGTGATTTCGTCGGCATTATAGGGCTTGAACAGCGGGGCCCACCGGGCCACTTTGGCCAGCGTAGCCGCGTCGGACTCCAGGCCAAAGCCGCGGGGCGTGAAGCCGCCGCCGTCCGACTCGATGGCCGCCACGTGCGTTTCCTTGCTCTGGGCGGCCAGGCGGGCGTACTCGGTGCCGCCGCGGGCGCCGTTTTCCTCGTTCATAAAGAGCACGGCCCGGATGGTGCGCTCGGGCTTGAAGCCGGCGGCGCGCAGCAGGCGCAGGGCTTCGATGCTCTGCACGCAGCCGGTGCCGTCGTCGTGGGCGCCCTGGGCAAGGTCCCAGGAGTCGAGATGGCCGCCCACGGTGATGATTTCCTGCGGGAATTTGCTGCCTTTGATTTCGCCCACCACGTTGTAGCTTTTCTCGTCGGGCAGCGTGATGCACTCCATTTCCAGCTCGAACTGCAGCTCAGGGTTGGCCTTGAGCAGTTGGCTGAGCTTGTCGGCCCCGTTGGTGCTAATGGCGGCGCCGGGGATGGTAGCGGGCCGCATGGTGCCGGTGTGGGGGTTGTCGTCGCGGGCGCTGCTCATGGAGCGCACCAGGGCGCCCACGGCGCCGCGCTTGGCCGCTTCGGCGGCCCCGAGAGCGCGCTGCTCCACGGCCCCGCCGTAGGCCGCGCCGGGCTCGATGAGGGCATCGTTGAAGGGGCGGTTGAAAAAGACGAATTTGCCTTTTACGGCATCGTCGGGCAGGTTTTTCAGCTCGTCGAAGCTATGCACTTCCACCACGCCGGCCTTGAGCTTGCCGCCGGTGCTCACGGAGCCGCCCAGCGCGCACACCGGCACCTTGATGCCCTTGTCCTTATTACCTACGATTTCGCCCTTTTCCCGGCCGCCGCGCACCCAATGCGGCACCATCACCTCCTGCAAATACACGCGGTCAAAACCGGCTTTTTCCATAGTGGCCTTGCCCCACTCCACCGCCATCTGGGCCTGCGGCGAGCCGGAAAGCCGCCCGCCGATGTTGCTGGTGAGGTAGCGCAGATTGTCGTAGCTCTCGCCGCGCAGCAGGGCTTCGTCGAAGATGCGGCGCAGGGCAACGGAATCAGAAACCGGCACGGCGGCCACCGCCGGGGCAGCGGCGGGCGCGGCAGCCGGGGCTTTGGCTTTTTTGCGGGCCTGGGCCTGGCCGGGGGAGGCCGTCAGGAGCAGGCCGGCCGCGAGCAGAAGGGAGAAAGATGTGCGCATAACCGCGAAGAACGCAACTATTACCCGAACCCGCACCGGCCGGCGTCAATCCGGAGCCCGCTTTGCCGATGGCTAGCTCGGCGATGAGCCATTGGGAACCCGGGCAACTGCGACAGCAGCAGTAGCGTCAAAAAGCAGCGGCCCGGCGCTGAACACGCCGGGCCGCTGGACCATTGTAGCACTAACCGGGACGCCCATTCGGGCTCCAGAATTTACTTCTGCGGGGACGCCGGGGTCATCGTTCCCTTGGCAGTTGCCTCGGATTTAACTTTCACTTTGGTCTTGGTTTTGCGCTCGGCGCCATAGCCGCGGGTTTCCACAATGGGCTGCATGCCTTCGGCTGAGTGCACCGTGAACAGGTACTCGTATTCGTTTTCGCCGATTTCTTCGACGGGCGGAATGGCCCCGAAGTCGTCGATGAGCGATAAAATCGTGTTGGAATGGCCCACGATGACCACCGATTTGCCCGCGTATTCCTTCAGCACCCGGTCGGCGAGGTCGCGCCCGCGGCGAGGGTCGTACACCTGCGGTTCAAGCTTGAGGGCGCCGGCCAGGGGCTCCAGCGTGGCGCGGGTGCGCTTGGTGTCGGTGGTGAAAAGGGCGGCGGGGTGGCGCTTTTCCAGGGTTTGGCGCAGGGCCAGCGCGCGCGCCTGGCCCAGGGCCGAGAGCGTAGGGTCGGCCGCATCGGAAGTCGAGTCTTTTTCGGCGTGGCGCACGATGTAGATGGTGGTTTCGATGGGTTTGGCTTTGGCGGCAGATTTCTTGGTTTGCGCCTGGGCCGAACCCGGGCCCAGCAGGCTGCCCAAAGTGGTCAGGGCCATGAACAGGAATGTAGAGAGGGATACGCGTGGGGTCATAATCGAAAGGGAAAGGCCGAATGCGGTGAAGTTACCTTAGCAAAGTACGGCAGAATTGGGAAAGTGGCTAACGGGCCGCCGGCTTCATGCGCCGTTCAGTCTTCGCTGCCGTATGTTGCATGCAATCTTTTCAATCCCCCCTTTTTGCTCCGCCCCATGCACGTTCTGCTCATTGAAGACGAAAAAAGCCTGCACCAGGAAATGCGCCAGTTTCTGCTGCAGGCCCAGTATTTAGTCGACTCGGCCTACACGTATGCCGAAGCTTCGGAAAAACTTTACGTGAGCAGCTACGACTTCGTGCTGCTGGACCTGGGCCTGCCCGGCGGCGACGGGCTGGATTTGCTCAAGGAAGCCCGCCTCAACGAAAACCAGGAGGCCAGCTTCATCATCCTCACCGCCCGCGGCGCCCTGGACGACCGGATTCGCGGCCTCGACCTGGGGGCCGACGACTACCTGCCCAAGCCCTTCTCGCTGCTGGAGCTCACCAGCCGGATGCAGGCCATCACGCGCCGCAAGTTCAACCTGAAGCGGCCCGAAATCAGCTTCGGCCAGGGCTTTAGCATGGACCCCAACGCCCGCATCGTGCGGCACGGCAGCCAGGAAGTCCCCCTCACCAAAAAAGAATTCGACCTGCTGCACTACCTGCTGCTGCACCGCGGCCGGGTGCTCACGCGCTTGCAGCTGGGCGAGCACCTGTGGGGCAATGTGCTGGAAGACGACTCCGACTCGAACTACATCGACGTGCACATCAAGAATGTGCGCAAGAAGCTGGCCCAGTTCGGCCCCGCCGACTTCCTGGAAACAGTGCGCGGCATTGGCTACCGCGCGGCGGAGTAGACAGGCGGCTGTTGATTCAAAGAACGTCATGCTGAGCGGAGCCGAAGCATCTCGCGTGGGGTAGTAATTCTTTTCTTATGATTGGATTTACTATTGCACGCGAGATGCTTCGGCTCCGCTCAGCATGACGTTCTTTTTTCTAATCCTCTGCCAATTCATCAATTTAACTTCCTCCCATGCGCCTCGAAGCCAAACTTGCCATTTCCAACGCCGTTTCGAAGCTGCTGCTGGTGCTGCTGGGGGCGCTGGTGCTGCCGCCCATCGTGCAGCAGGTGGCCGTGGCGCACACCGATTCCCATTTGCGCGAGAAGAAGCGGCTGGTGCAGGGCCTCATTGCCCGCGACGGCCTGCAGGCGTTCGAGCGCGGTGAGCGGGCCGAAACCTACGCCGACTACAACATTTTTAAACAGGAGTATATCACGCTCACGCCCCTGCCCGAGGGCGCGCCGCTGCCAGCAGAGCGCATTTTTGAGGAACCCCGGCAGGTGGATGAGCAGGTGGAAGATTTCCGGATTCTGAGCTTCGCGCTGCCGGCGGGCGGGCTGCACCAGCGCGCTTTCCGGCTCGAAATCGGCTCGTCGCTCGAAACGGTGGAGTTGCTCACCGACACCCTGCGCAAGCTGGCGCTGTGGGTGCTGGTGGCGGCCTCGCTGCTCACGGTGGTGTCGGACGCGGCCGTGGCGCACTACCTGCTGGGGCCGCTGCGCGAGTTGATTGTGCGCAAGCTGCGCGGCATCCGGCAGCCGTCGGACTTCAACTTTGAGGTGATTGACACGCAAACCACGGACTTCCGGCGGCTTGATGACCGGCTGAACTCGCTGATGCGGCAGGTGCAGTCGGCCTTTGCCAAGGAGCGGGAGTTCATGAGCAACGTGAGCCACGAGCTGCTCACGCCCGTCAGCATCCTGCAGTCGCGCTTCGAAAACATGCTGCAGGACCCCACCCTGCCCGAGGCCCACGCCCTGCAGATTGTGGAGTCGCAGCGCACCCTGCACCGCCTGCGCAACACCGTGCGCACGCTGCTGCTCATCGCCAACATCGAAAACGAGCAGTACCTGCGCGAAGAGCCGGTGCGCCTCTCAGAAGCCGTGGCCGACGTGGCCGAGGAGCTGGACGACCGCCGCCAGCAGCGCGACATCGACCTGGAAGTGGACCTGACCGGCAACGACGTGCGCCCCCACGCCAACGCCAGCCTGATGCACACGCTGTTGCGCAACCTGCTCAGCAACGCCATCAAGTACAACCACGAGGGCGGCCGCATCCGGGTGCTGGGCCGCCCGGCCGCCAACGACGGCTACACCCTGCGCGTGGAAGACACCGGCCCGGGCATCTCGGCCGACCACCTCCCCTTCCTCTTCGACCGCTTCCGGCGCTTCCACGCCAACGCGCCCAACTCGCCGGAGGGCTACGGCCTGGGCCTGCCCATTGCCCAAACCATTGCCAACTTCCACGGCGCCACCCTGCGGGCCGAATCGACGGTGGGCCAGGGCACGGCCTTCGTGCTCGAATTTGGGCCGGCAGCTCACCCGTCGGCGCGGTTCATGCCCCCTTCATAGGGTAGGAGCGAACTTTGGGGAGTAATTAAAACTCCCGTGCGTACGCTGTTGAAAATCCTGATTTCTGGCCTGCTGCTGGTGCTGATGGTAGCAGTAGGAGCCGAAGTGGTGGCCCTGCACCACAACGCCCTCCCCGACCCGGACCCGCTGGCCGCGCCCGTCGTCGTGCGCAAAGCGCCGGGCGTAATGCCCACCCCTAAATTCGTCCGGACTTTGCCCAATGCCCCGCGCCACGTGGCGAAGAGCCGATAGAAACGGTCAGGTCAAGCTTGCCGAGACATGACGTTTTAGCGGATGTTGTGACTTGCCATACATCTGCAACAAAAAGCCCCTGCATTATCGATGCCGGGGCTTTTTATGTAAATCATGCTGCAATTCTAGTTTGGGTTGGCCACGCCGTAGTCTTCGGGCGCTACGGGCTGGGGCGGGGCGGCCACTTCGCGGGCTTCGGGCAGGGGCAGTTGCCACTGCTGGCTGAGGTGGGCCAGGCCGTGGGCGGCCGTGAGGTCGAACTGGCAGGGCACCACCGAGACGTAGTTGTGGGCCAGGGCCCATTCGTCGGTATCGGTGCCGTGGTCGAAGTTTACGAACTCGCCGCGCAGCCAGAAGTAAGGGCGCTGGTAAGGGTCGAGGCGGCGGTCGAACTCCTCCTGCCACTTGGCGCGGGCCTGCCGGGCCAGGCGCAAGCCAGCAATGGGCGTTTCGGATTTTTTGGGAATATTCACGTTGAGGGCCGTGCCGGCGGGCACGCCGTGGGCCAGCGCGTGCTCACACACCTGGCGTACCCACTCGGCCGCGTGCGAGAAGTCGGCTTTGGGTCCGTAGTCGCACAGGGAGAAACCTACGGCGGGCAGCCCTTCAATGGCCGCCTCGATGGCCGCCGACATGGTGCCGGAATACAGCACGTTGACCGACGAGTTGGAACCGTGGTTGATGCCGGACACCACGAGGTCAGGCGTGCGGTCTTTGAGGACGTAGTGTTTGGCGATTTTTACGCAGTCGGCGGGCGTACCGGAGCATTCGTAGGCTTGCACGTTGGGGCCGAAAATAGGGTTTTCGGTGAGGCGCATGGGGTGGCCAATAGTGATGGCGTGGCCCATGCCCGACTGTGGCGAATCGGGGGCGACGACCACCACTTCGGCTCCGAGCGCGTGCACGATTTCGACGAGGCAGCGGATGCCGGGGGCGGTGATGCCGTCGTCGTTGGAAACGAGGATGAGGGGGCGCGCGGGAGCTTGGGACATGGGCACTATTGGCGAGGTGAAGCAGCCAAAGGTACGGCGGGCCCGCAGCGCGGTTCGGGATTTGGAGTGAATTTGCAACATGTTTTCCCTGATTCTTGCTTCGCTCATGTCCCTCGCCTCCACTCCCGCCCCGGCGCCCGCCTGGCGCACGCCTTTCGAAAACGACCCCGCCGGCAACACCACGGCCACCTACGCCGAATGCATCGACTACTATAAAAAACTGGCGGCCGCCTACCCGGCACACCTGCACCTGGCTGAAGCCGGTTCCACCGACGCTGGCCTGCCCCTGCACGAAGTAGTGCTAAGCGCCGATGGCGACGCCGACCCGGCTAGCACGCGCCGCAAAAACCGCCGCATCCTGTTCATTCAGAACGGCATCCACCCCGGCGAGCCCGAGGGCATCGACGCCAGCATGATGTTGGTGCGCGACCTTATACAGCAAAAGTCGCTGCAGAAGCTGCTGGCCGGCGTCACGGTCGTCATCGTGCCCGTTTATAACATTGATGGCATGCTAAACCGCAACTCCACCACCCGCGTGAACCAGAACGGGCCGGCCGCTTACGGCTTTCGGGGCAATGCGCGCCACCTGGATTTGAACCGCGACTACATCAAGCAGGAGTCGCGCAATGCCCGCTCGTTTGCCCAGCTTTTCCAGAAGTGGCAGCCCGATGTTTTCGTCGAAACGCACACCTCGAACGGGGCCGACTATCAGTACACCATGACGCTCATTGCCACCCAGCACAGCAAGCTGGCGCCGGCGCTGGGCAGCTACCTGCAGGGCCAAATGCTGCCGGCTTTGTACAAGAGCATGGAGCAGAAAAAGTGGCCCATGACGCCCTACGTGGACTTCGAAGGCCGCACGCCCGAGAGCGGGCTGCAGGCGTTTCTGGAGTCGCCGCGCTACTCTACCGGCTATGCAGCCTTGTTCAACACCATCGGCTTCATGCCCGAAACGCACATGCTCAAGGCTTTCGCGCCCCGTGTGCATTCAACGTATGATTTCCTGAAGACCGTGCTCGAAACCGTGGGCGAGCAGGCGCCCGCCTTGGCCGCCGCCCGCGCCAAAGCTGCGGCCGACATGGCCGCCCAAACCACTTTCCCCCTCACCTGGGCCCTGGACGACAGCCAGCACGAAACCGTGCAGTTCCGCGGCTACGAAGGCAAGACCAAGCCCAGCGACGTGAGCGGCCAGCCCCGCCTGTACTACGACCGTGCCGCGCCCTTCGTCCGGCCCGTGAAGTACTTCAACACCTTCAAAGCCACCACCACAGCCGCCCGTCCCACCGCCTACATCATCCCCAAAGCCTGGGTGGAAGTGGCCGACATCCTGCGCCGCAACGGGGCCACGCTCGAACCGCTGACCCGCGAGGTGACCGTGCCCGTCGAAACATATTATTTCGAGGATTTCAAGACTACCCCCAAACCCTTCGAAGGCCACTACGTGCACAGCCAAGTAAGCCTGCGCACCGCGCCCGAAACCACCGTCTTCCATCCCGGCGACCTGGTGGTGTACCTCACCGGCGCCGCACCCATTCGCTACCTCATGGAAACGCTAGAGCCCCAAGCCACCGACTCCTTCTTCGCCTGGGGCTTTTTCGACAGCGTGCTCCAGCAAAAGGAGCATTTTTCGGACTATGTGTTCGAAGACCTTGCCGCCGACCTGCTGCGCCGCGAGCCCGCCCTGCGCGAGCGGCTGGAAAAGCTCAAAGCCGGCAACCCGTCCTTCGCCGCCAACGGTCCGGCCCAGCTCGAATGGGTGTACCAGAACTCGGCCTACCACGAGCCCGGCCACAACCGCTACCCGGTGGCGCGATGGCTGGGCACCGGGCGCGTGGGCGAGTAGTTTCCTTTTTTGCCGTTTGTCATCCTGGGCGCAGCGAAGGACCTTATCATCGCTGTGTAGTTTGCAACGGTGATAAGGTCCTTCGCTGCGCCCAGGATGACAATATAGTTGGTGTCGCTTTTTACTCCACTGCCAGGGTGCGGCTGGTTTGCTCATCTCCGGCCTGCACGCGCAGGTGATAGAGGCCGGGGGCCAGGCCCAGCAAGGGCAGTTCGGCCGTGGTGCCCAGGCCGGAAAGGGATAGCTGGAGCGTGCGCACCACCCGCCCCAGGCCATCGGCCAGCGTGAGGGTGGCGGCAGCGCCCGGCACGGCCGGCACCCGCACGGTGGCCGCCGCCCGCGCCGGATTGGGCCATACGGCCACGGCGCCCAGTCGCGCCGAAGCGCGCGTGGCCAACCCCACCGGGTCGGCCAGCGAGGCGAGGAAGAGCACGGAAGGCCGAACGGGCACCCGCACGAATACATTGCCAAAAAAGGCCGGGCCCCCAATGGTGCCGGCCACGTGCACAGTGGCCCCTGCCACGGCCACGGCATTGCCCTGGTCGCGGTTGGCGCTGCCGGCTGCCTGGGCCCAGGCAAAAGCGCCGGTGCTGCCCGCATCGGCCAGGCGGGCCACGAAGGCATCGGTTTCGATAATGCCCTGGTTGGGCACGGGGTTGCTGTTGGTGAGGGTGGTGTTGCCGAAATCGGCTTGCAGGCTCTGGAAATTGCCGGTGAGGTACACGCTGCTTCCTTTGGCGGCCACGGCCGTGGCCAGGTCGTTGAGCGGCCCGCCGGCCCGCTGCCCCCACACCACCGTACCCGCGCTGCCAGTGTCGGTGAGCTTGGCCACGTAGGCGTCGGTCGTGGTGGTGGGGCCCGCGTTGTAGAAGGTAGCGCTGCCGATTTGCGTATCGGTGCCATCGAAATGGCCGGTCAGGTACAGGCTGTTGCCGCTCACGGCCAGGGCTTCGCCCCGGTCGTTGCCGCGGCCGCCCAGGCGCTGCGCCCAGGTGTATTGGGCCGTGGTGCCGGTGTCGGTGAAGCGGGCCACGTAGGCGTCGTCGGTACCGGCGCTGCTGCCGCTGTTGATGAGGCGGATGCTGCCCAGCGCCAACTGGCTGCTGCCGAAGGTGCCCGCCACGTAGGCCCCGGTGGCAGTGGCCACCAGCGCGTTGGCGTAGTCGAACCCCGTGCCGCCGAAGCGCTGCGCCCAAGAATAAAAGCCGAGCGTGCCCGCGTTCACGAGCTTGGCCACAAAGCCGTCGCTGCTGTAACCGGTGCCGGCGTTGGTGAGAGTGATGCCGCTGGCGCCGCAACTGAGGGAGGCGCCGTGAAACTGGCCGGAAATGTACACGTCGTTGCCGCGCACGGCCACGGCCTTGCCCTCGTCGTAGCTGGGGCTGCCGGCCTGCTCGGCCCAGTCGAAGGTGGCTGAGGTGCCGAGGTCGGTGAGCTTGGCCACGAAGGCATCGGTGGTGACGGGCGGAGGCGTGGGGCCGGCATTGGTGAGCAAGCTGTTGCCGATGAGCATAGTACGACTGGAAAACGTGCCCACCACGTACACGCTGCGGCCCCGCAGGGCAATGGCGTTGGCTACGTCTTCATCGTTGCCGCCGCCCTGCACCGCCCACACAATGCCGGCCGCCGGGGTCCATTTGGCCACGAAAAAATCGGCGGTGCCGGGGCTGGTGAGCAGCGCCGGCCCCAGGCTGATGGTGCCCGAAAAGTAGCCCGTCAGAAACACGTTGCCCGCCGAATCGGTGGCCATGGCCCGCACCCCCGACAGCTCGTTGGCCCCGAAGGCGGCCTGCCAGGCCGGTGCCTGCGCCCGCGCGGCAAATCCACTTATTGCCAGCAGGAACGCCAGTACCAACGCCCGTACTCCCCGCCTGTTTCTTTCATTCAACCCTTGTAAAAAGTCCGCCATATCGAATCTGGAGCGCCAATAATTAACCGAAAGGCAATTGGTGGTTTTCAACTTTGTAAAGCTGACCGCACCATCAATGCGTTTGCGAAGCTAATGCCACTCAGACGTAGGCCCGCTACGGAATGCTCAACTACTACCGAAGCGTCAAGCGCTAATTCAACTGGTGCCAACCCCAGCGCAACAGCACGAAGCTGCCCCAGCCCACCAGCGCCCCAATAGCGGACAGCGCCACCAGCAACACCAGAATCAGGCCCCGGCCGCTGCCGCGGTGCCGGCCTTCGGCGTAGTGGCGGCGCAGCAGGGCCACGTTGCGCTCGTTGCTTTTGTAGGCGAAGTCGAAGACATTGCCGAGAATGGGAATGGCGCCCACCACGGTATCGAGCAGGATATTGAGGGCCATGCGCACCACCACGGCCCCGCTGGCCCCGTGCCGAAACATGGTCAGCAGCAGTGCCACCGATACCACGGTGGTCGACACATCGCCCACGATGGGCAGCAGCCCCAGCAAGGGGTCGAGCCCGAACCGGAAGCGGGTGCCCGGCAGCCGGAACTGGCTGTCCATGAGCTTGGCAATGCGCTCGACCCAGCGCAGGCGCTCATCGGCATCGAAGGTGGCGGGGACGGCGGTTTGGGGGCGGGGCAGCATAGGCGCAGGCTTTCGGGGCAGTACGTAATTCAGGCCCGGAGGACTGCCATTGCGGCGCAAAACCGAATATCAGCGGGGCTTAATGGGTGATTGCCGAGGCGGCATCAGCCGCGGCTATTGGCTTGTGGCGAAACGTTTCGTACAGCACCAGCGCCACCAGCAGCCCAAACAAAACCAGCGACGAACCCTGCGTGCCCAATCCTAATCCCTGTTTCTCGGTGGGCTTGGTCAGCAGGTCGCCAAAGGTGGCCCCGAAGGGCCGCGTGAGCACAAACGCCACCCAGAACAGCAGCACCCGCGAAACGCTGGTGAAGTAATAAGCCAGCACCAGCACCGCCAGCAGGCTGCCAATCAACAAAGCCCCGCCGCCGAAACCCAGCCCGGAATCATCGGCCAGAAAATCGCCCAGCGCCGTGCCCAACGTGTTCGACACCAGAATGGCCACCCAGTAAAACACCTCGCCCGTACGCGTCTTGATTTCGGTGACGGACAGCGACTTCTCGCGCAGCCACCACAACCCCAGCACCAGCCCCAGCAACGACACCAGTATCAGCGAGCCGGTGGCGTAGCCCAGGCCCAGCGTGCGGTCCATGTAGTCCGACATGGTGGTACCGGCCGTGCTGGTAGCCAGAATAGTGGCCCAATACAGCGCCGGAATGTAGCGCGAAACGGCCAACTGCCCCGCCAGCACTACCAGAAAGAAGCCGATGAGAATGAGCGAGCTGGCCCCGTAGCCCACCTTCATGGTTTGGGCCAGTAGGTCGCCGGCGGTTTCGCCCAGCGTGGTGGCACAAATCTTCATTATCCAGAACAGCAGGGTGACTTGGGCAATTTTGTTCATCGGAATGATTGGGATGTGAGGAGGGCGCGAATATCCGCTTTCTTCCTGTTGTTTTTCTGTGGCCTTAAGCCGTTGACAAGGGCTGAACAAGCCACTTCCTCCCACAACTGAAAAGCAAAAAGCCCCACGTACTACACGTACGCGGGGCTTTTTGCTTGCATAGCCGACTACTACCGGCGGCGCGGCTTCTCTTCATCGTCCTCGTCGTCGTCATCCTCACCGAAGCTGGGCATGGTGAACATTGAGGACAGCAAGTCCTTGAACTGCGCGCCGGCCGTGAGGCGGTTGCGCGAAATCAGGCTGTGCTCGCTCAGGCCGTGGAGCAGGAATTCCATCAGGAAGTAGGTGTGTTCGGGCGTCTCGTTGGGATGCAACTCGGTCACGATGTCGCGCAGGCCGGGCACGTTGTCGAGGGCCTTGCGGTAGTCGGCCGTGCTGGCGTCGTGCAGCAAATCCAGCGTGTTGCCGTTGCCAAACCACTCCTGCACCGTCTTGTAGGGCGACACCCGATTTTTGAGCTTCTTGCTCTTGTCTGGGTCGGGGAAGTACTGTAGGAACAGCGTGCGAATAGCCTTGCCCATCAGCTTTTCGGCCACGATGCCCGCGCCCTCCTGCTCGCCCTCGTACACCAGCTCCACCTTGCCCGTCACGGCGGGCACGGCCGAAATGAAGTCGCCCAGGCGCACGTAAGTGTTGCTCTCGCCATTCACCAGCGCCCGGCGCTCGGCGCCCGCAATCACCTGCTCGTAGGCCGAGATGGTGAGGCGGGCCGACACGCCCGACTTGGCGTCCACGAACTCGGAGCCGCGTGCTTCGATGGCCACCTGCTCCACCAGGTCGTGAATGACTTCGTTGCTCGTCACCATGCCCTTCTGCTCGTCCTTGATGCGGGCCTCCTGCTTGGTGATGCGCTTGCCGATTTCAATGGATTTCGGGTAGTGCGTGATAATCTGGGCGTCAATCCGGTCCTTGAGCGGCGTCACAATGCTGCCGCGGTTGGTGTAGTCCTCGGGGTTAGCGGTGAACACGAACTGGATATCCAACGGCAGTCGCACCTTAAAGCCGCGAATCTGGATGTCGCCCTCCTGCAGAATATTGAACAGCGACACCTGGATGCGCGCCTGCAGGTCGGGCAATTCGTTAATTACGAAAATGCCCCGGTGCGCGCGCGGAATCAGGCCGAAGTGAATCACCCGCTCGTCGGAGTAGGGCAGCTTTAGCGTGGCGGCTTTGATGGGGTCGGCGTCGCCGATGAGGTCGGCCACCGACACGTCGGGAGTCGCCAGCTTCTCGGTGTAACGCTCGTCGCGGTGCACCCAGGCCACGGGCGTTTCGTCGCCTTTTTCGGCAATGAGGTTTTTGGCGAATACCGACAGCGGCTGCAGCGGGTCGTCGTTCAGCTCGGAGCCGGCCACCACGGGCATGTAGTCATCGAGCAGGTTGATGAGCAGGCGCGCAATGCGGGTTTTGGCCTGGCCGCGCAGGCCCAGCAGGTTGATGTGGTGCCCGGCCAGAATGGCGCGCTGCAGCTCCGGAATCACGGTTTCGTCGTAACCGTAGATGCCGGGAAAAACGTCTTCCTTCACGCGCAGCTTGCGAATGAGGTTTTCCCGCAATTCGGCTTTCACCGAGCGGGATTTGTAGGCCGACTTTTTCAGCTGACCGAGGGTGGTGATGTGGGCGAAATGGTTGGTTGGAAGCTGGTCGTTGGCCACGGAGGGTCGGAATTAGTTGAAAGTTTGAACTTGGGAAATGTTGTGGGCGAAGCCACGCGTCAGCAAGGGCGAAAAAGCTATTGCGTAGCTCCACCCCATTCAGTGGGAATGAACCAATTCATTCCTAAAAACATGAGTGCTGTATAAAGGAGCGTAACAGCGGCCAGACTCAGAATGATAATGGTTCCTGTACGTCCGAAAAGCTTTCTCATGTCTAATTACAGCGTCTTGCGGCGGTTTTTCTTATAGTCCTCGAACACCAGGTGGCCCAGCCCCTTCAGGCCCGAATAATACGCCTTGCCCTGGTTCACCTCCGTGAATTCCTCCACGAACTTCTGCAGATACGGGTCGGAGGTAATCATGAACGTGGTGATGGGAATCTTGACGCGGCGGGCGGCGGCGGCCAGGTTCAGCGTCTTGTTCACCACTTTGCGGTCGAGGCCGAAGGCGTTTTTGTAGTAGCCGTTGCCTTCCTTCAGGCAGGTGGGCTTGCCGTCGGTAATCATGAAAATCTGCTTGTTAGGCGTTTTGCGCTTGCGGAGCAGGTCCATGGCCAACTCCAGGCCGGCCACGGTGTTGGTGTGGTACGGGCCCACTTGCAGGTAGGGCAGGTCCTTGATTTCAATCTGCCAGGCGTCGTTGCCGAACACGATAACATCGAGGAAATCCTTGGGGTACTTCTGCTTCACGAGCTCGGCCAGGGCCATGGCCACTTTCTTGGCCGGCGTGATGCGGTCCTCGCCGTAGAGAATCATGGAGTGCGAGATGTCAATCATCAACACGGTGCTGGTCTGCGACTTGTGTTCGTTTTCGCGCACTTCCAGGTCGCCCTCGGTCAGCATGAACTCGCCGCTGTCCATGCCGTGGTTGAGCTGGGCGTTGCGGATGGATTCGGTCATCTGGATGGATTCCAACGAATCACCGAAGCGGAATTCGCGCAGGTCGGTGCTTTGCTCGTCGCCCTGGCCGGTGTGGGGCGTGTGGTGGTTGCCGGTGCTGCTTTTCTTCAGCTTGCCGAAAATCTCCTCCAGCGCCGACTTGCGAATGCCCTGCTCGGTTTTGGGTGTAATCTTGAATTCGCCCTTTTGCTGCTCGTTCTCATCGATGTACCCCTTTTTCTTGAGGTCATCGATGAAATTGCCCATGCCGTAGTTGTCGTCGGTGAGGCCGTACTGCTTGTCGAGCTCGTTGAGCCACGACAGTGCCTCGCCCACGTCGCCGCTGGTGATGGTAACGAGCTGCATGAATAGTTTAAACAACGACTCAAAGCCCTTTTCGGGCTGGTCTTCGGGCACAAAATCGCGGAAGCGGAAGCCAACGGCCATAATGCTAGTGATTAGTGATTAACGGTTAACGATTAATAGCCGTACGATGGGCGAGGCGCGTTAATCTGGATGTATACTGGCAAACACAGCGGCCGGGCCCAATGTTCATCTGGCGGGCCCCGCTTATTAATCATTAATCACTCACCCCATCCCACCCAATGAAAGCCATCTGGAATAACACCGTCATCGCCGAGAGTGACAACACCGTGGTGGTTGAAAACAACCACTATTTCCCTGCCGATTCTATCAAAAAGGAGTTTTTTGAGGACAGCATCGCCCAAACCAGCTGCCCCTGGAAAGGCCGCGCCAGCTACTACTCGCTGAACGTGAACGGCGAGAAAAACAAAGACGCCGCCTGGTACTACCCCGAGCCCAAAGACGCCGCCAAAGAAATCAAAGGCCGCGTGGCGTTCTGGAAAGGCGTAAAAGTGGAGAAGTAGGGCTTTTATTGGGCTTTCATCAAAACGGTCATGCTGAGCGCAGCCAAAGCATGACCGTTTTTTTACTTCTCAAATCGGGCTACTCCTCGCCGGCCGCTACGTCCTCCACGCCTTCCTCAATCTTCTCTTCGGCCTCCTCGTGGTCGCCGGCGTCGGCGGCTTCCAGGTTTTGTTCCTGCTCGTGCCAGCCCTGGGGCTCGTAGCTGAGACGCATATAGATGGGAAAATGGTCGGAGCCGATGTGGGTGAGGCGGCGCAGGTCTTGCAGGCGGAAGTGGGCGGAGTGGAACACGTGGTCGAGAGGCCAGCGCAGCAGCCGGTGGTCAGCATGGAAGGTGGGCAGCATGCCCCGGCCCACGCGCGGGTCGAGCAGGCGCGAGAGGCGCCGAAACAGCTCGGAGGTGTGCGACCAGGCCACGTCGTTGAGGTCGCCGGCCACGATGGTGGGGCCGTTGTGGTGCTGAATGACCTTGCCCACCACCAGCAGTTCGGCGTCGCGGCGGGCGCTCGATTTGGCTTCCTGTGGGGCCGGCGGCTTGGGGTGCAGGAAGTGCAGGTTGGTGGTGACGCCGCTGGGCAGCCGTACGCAGCCGTGAAACGACGGAATGTCGGGGTCGAGAATGTAGCGAATCTGCGGCTCGATGAGCGGCAGGCGCGAAAACACCAGCATGCCGTAGGTGTTGGGCAGCGGGGCGTGGCAGGTGTGCGGGTAGTCTTTGGTGATGCCTTCGAGCTGGCTAAGCCACCAGTCGTCGGTTTCGACGGCCAGCACGATGTCGGGGCTCAGGTGGCGGATGTGGCCCAGGCAGCGCGAGGCGTCGCGGTTGTACATCAGCACATTGGCCACCATCAGGCTGAGGTGGTGGTCGTTGTCGTCGGCCGGGCGGCTGGCGTCGGCCACCTGCTTGCGGTGCAGCGGCGTGTAGGGCCAGATGCGCTTGAACTGGTACACCACGGCCAGGGCCAGGCTCACCACAAAGACTGTATTGGCAGTGCTGGGCGGGTTGGGCAGGGCCAGGCCCGCCCCCAGGCTTAGGAGCAGCCCGGCCACAATCTGCAGGCGCGGAAAGTCGCAGACCCGAATCCACCAGGCCGTTTGGCGCAGGATGGGCAGCAGCGTGGCCAGCAGCCCGATGCCGCCCACTATCCACACCACCCAGTGGCCAACGGTTAGGAGTGTAGAAAGGAAATCGGGCATGAAGACGGATTGGGTGGGGATTTGTTGGGGAAGAATCGGCAAGCAGGCCATGGAACGTCATGCTGAGCCTAGCCGAAGCATCTCTACCGCGCAACTAATCTTTTGGTTTAGATTACTCTTCGCGGTAGAGATGCTTCGGCGGTGCTCAGCATGACGTTCTAGTCCCTATACATCGTCCTGAAAGCCGCCCTTGCGCAGCTCCTCAATTGTCCGCATCACTCGGTCTTTGAGGGTGTTGCGGTGTTTCTCCAGCGCATCGTTCAGGCGGGCGTTGTTCAGAGCCAGGATTTGGATGGCCAGGATGGCGGCGTTGGCGGCGTTGTCGAGGCCGACGGTGGCCACGGGCGTGCCGGCCGGCATCTGAATCATGCTCAGAATGGAATCGAGACCCTGAATGGACAGCGAGCTGTTGATGGGCACCCCGATGACGGGCAACGTGGTGAAAGCCGCCACCATGCCCGGCAGGTGGGCGGCGCCGCCCCCCCCGGCAATCAGCACGCGCAGGCCGCGCTTGCGGGCGCTTTCGGCGTACTCCACCATGCGGTGCGGCGTGCGGTGCGGCGAGACGAGGGTGATGTCGTAGGGGACGTTGAACTGCCGGAGCAGTTCGGCGGCGGCCGACATGATTTTCAGGTCCGACTTCGAACCCATGATGATGCCCACGATGGGGTTTTCGGTGGTGGGCCGGTCGGCCTCGGTACCGCCCGCGGCGGCAGCAGAATCGGAATTCATATAATCAGGAAGCGGAAAAATGCAGCTTTGCCCGGCATTAGCCGTTTTCGGGCGCCGTTGCGGCGGCAAAATAGGGCTTTTCCGGCCGGTTCGGCCCGCTGCCTACCTTTGCGCGCATGGAAATTCTGCTCGCCACCTTCACCACCCTGTTTTCCATCGTCAATCCGTTCGGGGCGATGCCGGTTTTCCTGACCCTGACGGCCGACGACCGGGCCTCGGAGCGGGCACGCACGGCGCTGCGGGCCTGCATCTACATGGTGGCCGTGCTGAGCGTGGCGTTTTTCGGCGGGCAGTACATCCTCAACTTCTTCGGCATCAACATCCAGCACCTGCGCATTGCGGGCGGCATCCTGCTCATGCGCTCGGCTTTTGAGCTGCTCACGCCCGGCGGCAACCGCGACCGGGTAGGCCCCGACGCCCTCGAAGAAAGCAAGCACAAAGACGACATCAGCTTCACGCCGCTGGCCATGCCCATGCTCTCGGGCCCGGGCTCGATGGCCATCTGCATCGGCCTGATTCGGCCCACTTACATTGATAAGGCCATGACCGTCTTCGGATTTGCGCTGGTGGCGCTGGCGGCGTTTGTTATCCTGCTGTTCTCGCTGCGCCTCACGCGGGTGCTGGGCAAGCCCGGCATGGCGGCCATGTCGCGCATCATGGGTTTCATCACACTGGCCATCGGGGTCAATTTCCTGGCCTCGGCCATCGCGGCGCTGTTTCCGGGGTTGGCGCGGTAATCCACTCGCCCTGACGCCGACCTCACCCCCTGACCCCCTCTCCAAAAAAGAGGGGGCACCGGCTCGTGAAGTCGATTCTATAATTAAGCCGTCAGGAGCAAGACCGGTGCCCCTCTTTTTTGGAGAGGGGGTCAGGGGGGGAGGTTGACGCCAGCTACAGCATCAGCTTATACCCAATCCCGCGGATGTTCACAATCTGCACCTGGGGGTCGTCTTTCAGGCAGCGGCGCAGGCGGCTGATGAACACATCGAGGCTGCGGCCGTTGAAAAACGAGTCGTCGCCCCACAGTTCTTTCAGCACCGTGTGGCGCTCCAGCACCTGGTTGCGCTGGTCGTAAAGGCGCTTGAGCAGTTCAGCTTCGCGGTTGGTGAGAGTTTCTTCGTGGGTGCCGAGGCGGAGCTTTTGCTTGGGATGGTCAAAGTGGTAGCGGCCGATGGCGAGCGGGCCGCCGGGCGCGGGCGCCGCCAGCGGCTGCCGCGCCAGTTGCGCCTTGATGCGGACAACTAGTTCGTCCATGCTGAAAGGCTTTTTCAGGTAGTCGTTGCCGCCCAGCTCGAAGCCGCGCACCACATCGGCCGTCTGGGAGCGGGCGGTGAGGAAAAGGATGGGCACAGCGGCGTTTTCGCGCCGGATTTGCTCGGCCAGCGAGAAGCCGTCGAGCTTGGGCATCATCACATCAGCCACCACCATATCGGGGCACTGCTGGCGGAACAGGTGCAGGCCAGCCTCGCCATCGGCGGCCAGCTGCACGCTGAAGCCCCGGCTTTCGAGGCTGTCTTTGACGATGAGGCCGAGGGAGGGCTCGTCTTCGATGAGGAGGATGCTGGGCATGATTTAACGTTTAGAACGGTGAAAAAGACTGTCATGCTGAGCGCAGCCGAAGCATCTCTACCGCAATACTATTCCTGACAATTGGAAATGCGTTGCGCGGTAGAGATGCTTCGGCTGCGCTCAGCATGACGTTCTTTTTGGGTAGATATATACAAGTCCGGCCCTCATTCCTGCGGAATCCACACCTCGAACGTACTCCCCCGCCCCGGCTCGCTTTGCACCGCAATGCGCCCGCCGTGGCGCTCCACCACCTGCCGCACGTAGTACAGGCCCAGGCCGAAGCCCTTCACGTTGTGCAGGTTGCCGGTGGGCACGCGGAAGAACTGGTCGAAAATAGCTGCCTGGTAGCCGGGCTCGATGCCGGGGCCGTCGTCGGCCACGCTCAGGTGCCAACCGGTGGCGTCCTGCCGGCTGCGGATGGTGATGCTGACAGCCTCGCCGGAGTACTTGATGGCGTTGTCGATGAGGTTATTGAGGACGTTGCCCATGTGCAGTGGGTCGACTTGCACCGGTCCGGAGGCCTCTGCCTGCACATCGAACGTGACTGGCTTGGTGGCTTGCAGCTGGTGGCGGGCCACGATTTCGGCCACCAGTTCGGCGGGCCGTACATGCTCGGGCCGCAGCTCCAGCGGCTGGCGCTCATCGACGGCAATGTTGAGCACTTTTTCGACCAAATCGGACAGGCGCTGCAACTCGGTGCGCGAGATGCTCAGGTAAGCCTGCGTTTTGGCGGGGTCGTTGAGGGCGCCGAAGTTTTGCAGGGCTTCCACGGCGGCCGATACCGTGGCCAGCGGCGTTTTCAGCTCGTGCGTCATGTTGTTGATGAAGTCGTTTTTGACTTCGGACAGCTTGCGCTGCTTGAGAATTGTGTTCAGCATCAGCATGAAGCAGCTGGTGGTGAGGGCCAGCAGCGCCACCGAGCCGCCCAGCAGCCCGCCCATGCGGCGCAGCAAGTAGAATGTGGGCGGCCGGAACGAGGCTTGCAGGCGCCAGTTGTCCCAGGGCAGTAGGGCGAGGGGCACGGGCCGGGTTTGGACCGTGTAGCCGGGCGGGGCATCCACGCGCGGGCCGTCGCCGGCCGTGGGCGCGCGGAGGTTGACGGTGTCGAGCACGAACTCGGCATCCGTGTCGCGGCGGCGCAACTCGGCCCGGTAGGCGGCGGCCAGGCCGGGCAGGTTGATTTTGACGAGGGAATCGGGAACGGCCTTCAACTGCACCCGCCTGGGGTGGAGCACGCTATCGGCGGCAATGCGCTGCTGGGTGCGGGTGAGGATGCGCTCGATGGAAATGGTGGGCCGAGCGCGCCTGATGCTATCCGCACCGCGCGAAAACACGATGATGCGGTTGCGGGCGCTGGGAGAACCGCCCGAGGCGGTGACGACATCGCGCGTAATGTTAAGGCGGAATTTGTCGAGCTCTGGGCGGGCAAACTCCTGTTGCAATACCACCGTGAGCAGGGCCTCGTTGGTGGTGCGGCTGAACTGCTCGTTGGCCAGTTGGTAGGTGTTGTAGAGCCAGTACGCCTGGAAACCGTTGATGCCCAAGATGCAGAGGGCCAGCAGCCAGAAGATGGAGCGAATGCGGGACTTCATGGGGCGGAAAGGCGAAAGTACGTTGCAAACCTACGCGGGCCGCAGAGGCCCGCCCAAGGCCGTTAACACTACTTAACACACAATAACAGTACTTTACAAAAGAATGCCGGTGCTTTGCAGTGTTCAAACTCAACCTCTTACACTCCCATGAAAAACCCTGCAAAAAACCTGGCCCTAGCCCTCACTTTCGGCCTGCTGGCCAACGGCGCGGCCCTGGCCCAAACCAGCGGCCACATCAGCTACGAAGCCACCCAACGCGTCGACCTCAGCAAAGTTAACATCGTCATCAACGGCCAGCAGGTGAAGCCCGGCAGCCCTGATTTCCCCACCGACATCCCCGAAACCCGCTCTTTCGGCCTCAACCTCGCCTTTGCCGGCCCGGCAGCCAAGGAGCAGCGCGAAGGCGGCATGACCATGCGCACCGTGACTATGAACGGCGGCCCCGGCGACACCCCGGCCAACGCGCCGCAAGTCACCAACTTCGCCCGCCCCTTCGAGGAAACTACTTACCTGGACCTGGCCAACCGCGCCACCACCACGGTGCTCACTGTGAAGAAGGACGATGCCTCCACCTCCTACCGCGCCGACACCCCCATCGCGCCCGCCACCGGCTGGAACGTGACCTCGCAAACCAAGAAAATAGCCGGCTACACCTGCCGCAAGGCCACCGTGCCCTACAAAAAGGAAACCTACACTGTGTGGTTTACCACCGATTTGCCCTTCACCTACTCGCCCGTGCGCGACCTCACCCCCGAAAAGGGCGTGGTGCTGGCCCTGGAAAGCGAGCAGGAGCAATTTCGCGCCGCCAAAGTAGACCTAAAGTCCGTGCCCGCCGCCGAGGTGCACCCCGTGGCCACCGCTCAGAAAGTAACGCCCGCCGAGCTGAAAGACCTGCGCGAAAAGGCCCTGGCCGACTTCCGCCAGAAGATGATGGATGGTGGCGGCCTGCGCATCAATCGCAACTAGGCCCGGCCATGCGCTTGCTTTTTTTATTGGCTTTGCTGCTCGGCCTCACGGTTTGCAGCCAGGCCCAAACCGCCGCGCCCACTCCGGTCCGCCAGCATCAGGGCAAGGGCAGCATCAGCGGCACGCTGGCCGATTCGGCCACCGGCCGGCCGCTACGCGAAGCCTCCGTGTCGCTCACGCTGGCGCGGGATTCGAGCTACGTCACGTTCGGCATTACTGATGGCGACGGGCATTTTGTGCTGAATAATGTGGCACTGGGGCACTATGTGGTGCAGTTGTCGGCCCTGGGTTACCGGGCGCGGCGTGTGTCGGTGGCCGTGACGGTGACGGCCCCCGCGCCGGCTCTGGGCACCCTGCGGCTGGGCGGCCTCAGTCAGAAGCTGGGCGAAGTGGTGGTGACCCAGGAGCGCGCTCCGGTGAGCGTGAGCGGCGACACCATTGCCTTCAACGCCAATGCCTTCAAAACCCAGCCCAACGCGGCCGTAGAGTCGCTGCTGAAAAAGCTGCCGGGCGTGGAAGTGGACCGCGACGGCAGCATTCGGGCGCAGGGCCAGGCCGTGAACCGCGTGCTGGTGGACGGCAAGCCCTTCTTCGGCGACGACCCCAAGATGGCCACTAAAAACCTGCCGGCCGACATCATCGACAAGGTGCAGCTCTACGACCAACAAAGCGACCAGTCCTCGTTTTCGGGCATCGACGACGGCAACCGCCAGAAGACGCTGAACCTCGTCACGAAGCGCGACAAGCGCAAGGGCTACTTCGGCACCGAGGCTGCGGGCGTGGGCACCGACGGCCGCTACCAGGCCCGCCTCGGCCTGAACCGCTTCAACAACGGCCGCCAGATTTCGGCCCTGGCCCAGGCCAACAACATCAACCAACAGGGCTTCGCCGACGAAGGCGGGCCCGCGGCGGCCAGCTTCGGGCCGGCGGGCGGCGGGCCTAGCGGCGGGGGCGCCATCATCCGCATGGGCGGCGGGGGGCGCCAAAATGCCCTCGGCAGCAGCCCCCAGCCCACCAGCATCACCGAAAGCGGCGCAGTGGGCCTCAACTACCGCGACGCCTGGGGCCGGCGCGCCGAAGTGGCCACCAGCTACCTCGCCAGCCGCGCCACCACCACCACCGACCAGCTTCTGCGCCGCGAAAACGTGGCCAACCTCACCGGCACCGAAGCTAGCCCGCCCCTCATCACCGACCAAAGTCTCTTCAACCGCAGCACCACCAGCAGCCACCGCTTCAATATGCGGCTCGATTACGTGCTCGATTCGCTTACCTCGCTGCGCCTCACGCCCTACGCCTGGTGGCAGGGCAACGACCTGGCCCGCCAAAGCAACCAGCAGTCCAGCCTCGGCGGGCGCCTGCTGAATCAGGGCGTGAACGGCTACACGGCCACCACCGCCAACCCCAACGCCGGCGGCAACTTCCTGCTGATGCGGCGCTTCGGCAAGCCCGGCCGCTCCTTTTCAGCCAACCTGAATTCGGCACTGAGCGACCAGGACGCTACGGCTATCAACCAGGCCACCAACACGTTTTTCGATGCCGGCGGGGTGCCCACCGTGCAGCGGCTCAACCAGCGTATTGAGCAGGCCACGCCCACACGGAGTAATGTTTTGAGCCTTTCCTACGTGGAACCGCTGAGCCTGCGCACCAAGCTGGAAACGCACTACGCCTTCACCGACTCACGCAACGACGGCCGCCGCCTCACCACCGATTTCAACGAAGCCAGCCAGCAATACGACCTGCTGAACACCAGCTTGAGCAACGAGTTCACCAGCCGCTTCCAGGCCAACCGGGCGGGCCTCACGCTGCAGAAACGGCGCCTGCGCTACACCGTGGGCCTGGGCCTGGACGCCCAGCAGGCCGATTTGCGGGTACGCAACCTCTCGGCCGATACCACCGTGGACCGCCGCTTCCGCAGCCTGCTGCCCAACGCCCTGTTCACCTACAACGGCAGCCGCAGCCGCTCGCTGCGCCTCAACTACCGCACCCGCCTTAACGCGCCCACCGCCGCTCAGCTCCAGCCCGTACGCGACAATGCCAACCCGCTCAGCATCCAGGCCGGCAACCCCAATTTGCGGCCCGAATATGTGCAGGCCTTGTCGGCCAACTTCTCGCAGTTCAACGCCACCACCAACCGCAGCGTGTTTGCCGTGCTCAACGCCAGCCGCGTCGACGACCGCATCGTATCGGCCACCAGCTTCAACACCCGCGGCGTGCAAACCACCCGGCCCGTGAACGCCAACGGCTTCTACAGCCTGAACGGGTTTTTCTCGCTCGGCCAGCGCCTGGCCACTCACAAAATTAACCTCAACCTGACCACCAACACCAGCTTCACCAAGTCGCCCAGCTTCGTGAACGGCGCGCTGAATACCAGCCGCACCTGGAGCCTGGGCCAGGGCGCCAGCGCCAATTCAGCCTTCAACGAGCGCCTCGAATTCGGTGTCAGCGCCAACCTCACCTATCAAAACGCCCGCTACTCCCACCTCACGGAGCAAAACACCGACTACCTCACCCAAACCCTCACGGCCGACATTTTCTACCAGCTCCCCGCCCGCTTCGTCCTCACCTCCGACGTGTGGATGAGCAACAACACCGGCCGCGCCGCCGGCTTCAACCAGCGCGTGCTGCTCTGGAACCTCGGCCTGGCCCACCAGTTTTTCGCCAACAAGCAGGGCGAGCTCAAGCTGCAGGCCTACGACGTCCTCAATCAAAACCGCAGCGTGCTCCGCAACACCACCGAAACCTACGTGGAAGACGTGCGCAGCCGCATTTTGCAGCGGTATTTCCTGCTAAGCTTCACGTATAACCTACGGCAGTTTGGGAAGTAAATGGGACATTGCTTTCCTGTCATCCTGAGCGCAGCGAAGGACCTTATCACGCCAGAACTGTTAGCTGCAAACCACTGGCGCAAACGTGAGAAGGTCCTTCGCTGCGCTCAGGATGACAAATGACAACGCCTGAGCAAAGGCATACGTCTACCATCGCGCGTACCTTTGCCGTTCCTTATGCTGAAAAACGACCTTTTCCTCCGCGCCGCCCGTGGCGAAGCCACCGAGCGGACGCCCGTTTGGCTCATGCGCCAGGCCGGCCGCATCCTGCCCGAATACCGCGCCCTGCGCGCCCGCCTCTCCGGCTTCAAAGAGCTGGTAGAAACGCCCGCGCTGGCCGCCGAAGTCACCATCCAGCCCATCGACGCGCTGGACGTCGACGCCGCCATCATCTTCTCCGACATCCTCGTAGTGCCCGACGCCATGGGCCTGCGCTACGAAATGGTGGAAGCCCGCGGCCCCCTCTTCCCGGAAACCATCAAGTCGGCCGCTGATGTCGAAAAGCTCCGCATCCCCGACCCCGAGGAGGGCCTCGGCTACGTGCTCGAAGCCCTGCGCATCACCAAAAAAGCCCTCAACGGCCGCGTGCCCCTCATCGGCTTCGCCGGCGCCCCCTGGACGCTGCTGGCCTACATGGTGGAAGGCCACGGCTCCAAAACCTTCAGCAAAGCCCGCGGCATGCTCTACCGCGAGCCCGCCCTGGCCCACCAGCTGCTGGCCAAAATAACGGCCACCACCATCGCCTACCTCAAGGCCCAGGTGGCGGCCGGCGCCCAGGTGGTGCAGGTGTTCGACTCCTGGGCCGGCACCCTGCCGCCCGCCCACTACACCGAATTCTCGGCCCGTTACATCGCCGAAATCACCGAAGCCCTGGCCCCGCTCGTGCCCGTCACGGTGTTTGCCAAAGGCGCTTGGTGGGCCGTGCCCGAGTTTGCCGCCACCGCCTGCCGCACCATCGGGCTCGACTGGAACCAGGACCCCGCCCAGGTGCGCCAACAGGCCGCAGGCAAAACCCTGCAAGGCAACCTCGACCCCTGCGCCCTCTACGGCACCCGCGAGCAGGTGAAAGCCGCCACCGAAACCATGCTGCGCCAGTTCGCCGGCGGCCCCCACATCGCCAACCTCGGCCACGGCGTGTACCCGGATACCAACCCCGACAACGTCCGCGTGTTCGTGGACACGGTGAAGGCCTGGCGGGGGTAAACTGACGGACTGATGCGCGGATTTGGGTTCGGCCTCCTACTTGTACTGACCACCTTCCAAGGCTGGGCACAAGCGCAGCGCACCACTATTGCTATTGATAAGAAGGACCATCTGACTTTTGAGCGAGCACCATTCAGTGCGGATGGCAAAACGTTCAAAACGATAAACAGCCCACATGACGGCCAAACCATTTTAGTCGCTATCAACGACAAACAGCCCTTCGGCACCGATGGAGAAATGCCGAAATATACGCTTAGCAAAGCAACGGTGCTTTTTAAAGGCCACGTATACCACCTGCCGGTCAGTGGCATGTACAACCCGTGGTTCGGCGACAAACTAGACCAGCAGTTCGTGCACCTGACGAAAGTCGGCTCCGCGCTCACCATTCGGGCCGTCTTCGCCGACGGGGCCGGCTCGTATCTGGCCGAATGGAAAATCAGCGGTAACTCCGCCAAAAGAACTTTGCTGACTTCCGACGATGCTTTGGTAACCGGCTTCTTTCAGCCCAATCCAAGCGGTAAATAAGTCACCCAGCTACCAAAGCGCCCTTTATCGACATCCCCCATGGCCCCCATGTTCAGCCCCGTCTTTTACCTCACCCTGGCCCTGCTGCTGGCGTTGCTGGTGTTTATGTGGCGCTGGTACCTGCGCCGGTCCGAGCGCTCGACTGTCGAAACCGTGATGGTGGTGCTCGTGACGCTGGGCAGCCTCTCGCCGCTGTTTTTCCTGGCCTATCTAGCGCTTTTCCGGCGCTAGAACGATGTAGAGTCGCAATACTTTGCGTCTCGTCGTTGAACGACAAGCGCCTGATGATAGCCTGATAGCGCGGCCGATGAGACGCAAAGCATTGCGTCTCTACATCGTTCAATCAACCTTTCAATCTCCCCATGGACGTAAAAGACAGCAACGGCACCCTGCTTGCCGAAGGCGACTCGGTCACCCTCATCAAAGACCTCAAGGTAAAAGGCTCCTCGCTCACGCTCAAGCGCGGCACGCTGGTCAAAAACATCCGCCTCACCAATAGCGCCGCCGAGATTGAAGGCCGTGCCGGCGGCAGCACGATGGTGCTGAAAACGGAGTTTCTGAAGAAGGCTTAGCCGCTCCCGTATCATGCGCAGCGAAAAGGAGAAAATGCTGGCCGGCGAACTCTACGCCGCTTTCGACCCCGAGCTGCTGCAGGCCCGCACCCGCGCCAAACAGCTCCTGCACCGCCTCAACGTCACGGAATACCTCGTCACCGATGCGGCCCGCCTGATTCTGGCCGAGCTTATCCCCCACGCCGGCCGCAACCTGTGGGTCGAGCCGCCCTTCCACTGCGACTACGGCAGCCACCTCCACTGCGGCGACAACGTGTACTTCAACGTGAACTGCGTGGTACTCGACGCGGCCCGCATCACCATCGGCTCCAACGTCTTGTTTGGGCCCGGCGTGCAGCTCTACGCCGCCACCCATCCGCTCGATGCCCCGGTGCGCCGCACTCTGGAGCTGGCCCGCCCCATTACCATCGGCGACGACTGCTGGCTGGGCGGCGGCAGCATTGTCTGCCCCGGCGTCACCATCGGGCCGGGCTGCGTCACCGGGGCCGGGTCGGTGGTGACGAAGGACATCCCGCCTTATTCGCTGGCGGTGGGCAATCCGGCGCGGGTTATCAAGGACCTCACGGCCTGATATTGCTTCAACCCACCAACTGGTTGGCTACCGATGCCGTTTGGGTGGCATAGGGGGCGGCAGGAACTCGACCATTTTAGGGTCCCGATACTCGATGCCGACCTGATAATCCTGACTGGCCCCTTCGGCTTCGATTGTCAGAAAAATGTGCTGATGCGGCCCATCGAAAACCATAAAATCGCTGTTTGCCGGTCCGCTATGGCCTGAATAAGGCAGACGGCGGGCTTTAACCGCCGCCCAAATCCGCGCATATTCGTCCCGTTTGGGAGAATGGTAGCGCAGTATTCCCATTTCCACCGGATACCTCCCCGTCGAAAGCGTGAGCGTGTCCGCTACCCTGGCCGCTGCTGGCTTGGGATAGGCCCAGATGTACGCGGTGCGGGCATACCTGGGGTCGGGCTCCTGGGTGTCGTTGTCTTTGCTGATAAATTTCCAGCCCCGGCTTTGCAGGTAGCGGTTGGCAGTCGGAAGGGGCTGGTCGCGTAGCCACAGGAGGCGGTCAAGGGTAATGGCAGAAGTCAGAACCGGCGCAGACGTGGCGGCAAGTGGCGGCGAGCCTTGCAGTGGGCGCAACCCATAGCCCGCCACCAACACCATCGTACCAGCGAGCGAAACGAACAAAGCTTTCATGCATCCAGATGATTAGTCGCGGCACCAATATCATGCTCCGGCTAAACATAGCAGAATTTTGCCCGCGAAAGCGCCCTGCCCCACCAACGCCGCCGTAGTGGCTAGTGAAGCAAAAGCCCCGCTTCCCCGGCTTCCTCCAGCAGCCGCTGCTTCTCCACGGGCACCACGCCCACCTGCTCGCACACCAGCCCGCCGCCCAGATTGGCCAGCGCCGCCGTGAAAGCCGCCGGCCGCCCCAACGCCACGCACAGCGCCGCGATGCTAATAACGGTATCGCCCGCGCCCGACACGTCCGAAATAGTGCGCAGATGGGCTGGCAGGTAGGTTTTCTGGCCGTTTTGCTGGGCAAAGACCCCATATTCCGACAACGTGACCAGCACGATTTCGGGCGTCAGTTCTTCTTTCAGCCGGGCCACGGCCGCCTCGAAGCCGGGACGGTCGGCCACCGGGTCGCCGAACTCCAGCTTCAGGCCTTCGCGCAGCTCCTTCAGGTTGGGCTTGAAGAGGGTGCAGTGGCGGTAAGCCAGGAAGTTCTTCTTCTTGGGGTCGACCACTGTAGGAATGCCGCGCTGCCGGGCTCGGGCAATGCACTCCGTGATGATGGCCTCGCTGAGCACGCCCTTGTCGTAGTCCTCAAACACCACCACGTCGGCGCGGGCCAGCAGGTCGTCGTAAGCTGTGAGCAGCTGCACGCTCTCGTCGGCATCCAGGTCGGTTTCTATCTCTGAGTCGATGCGCAGCAGCTGCTGGCCGTGGGCCAGGATGCGCTGCTTCACCGTGGTGGGCCGCCCAGCGCTGCGGATGATGCCATCGGCGGGCAGGTCGCTGTCGTGCAGCAGCTGCAGCAGCTGGTCGCCGCCCGCGTCGGTGCCAATCACGGCGCAGAGCAGCGGCGTGGCGCCGAGGGCCTGCACGTTGAGGGCCACGTTGGCGGCCCCGCCGAGGCGGTTTTCGGTGCGGGCCACGTGCACCACGGGCACCGGCGCCTCGGGCGAGAGGCGCGTGGCCCGGCCCCACACGTAGGCGTCCACCATCACGTCGCCGATGATGAGGACGCGGAGGTGGTTGAAGTCGTTGAAAAGCGCTTGCAGGGAAGAATCAGGAGTAGGCAAACTCGAAGATAAAAGCTGTCATCCTGAGCGGAGCGAAGGACCTTATCACGTTTGCGCCGCTTCCACTTGCGACAAACCGTTCATCGGTGACAAGGTCCTTCGCTCCGCTCAGGATGACAGGAATGATGAATAATTACGCCAGCTTGGCCAGGCTTTCCTTCACCCGCCGAAATGCTTCCACCAGCTTCTCGTCCGAGGCGGCGGTGCTGAAGCGCATGCACGCCGGCGCCCCAAATGCCTCGCCCGACACGGCCGATACCAGCGCGTCATTCAGCAGGTACAAAGCCAAATCCATGGAGCTGTTGATGGTGCTGCCATCGGGCGCCGTGCGGCCGAAGTAGGCCGAGACTTCCGGAAAGATGTAGAAGGCCCCGCTGGGTGTGGGCGTGATGAAACCGGGAATGTCCTTCACGATATCCAGCACTAAATCGCGGCGGCGGCGGTAGGCAGCCACCATCTCATCGGCCGAGGCGCGGCCGCCGCGCAAGGCGGCCAGGCCGGCGCGCTGCGCAATGGAGCAGGTGCCGGAGGTAATCTGGCTCTGCATTTTCTCGCAGGCATAGGCAATGTCGGGGCGGGCGGCCAGGTAGCCCAAGCGCCAGCCGGTCATGGCGTAGCCTTTCGAGAAGCCGTTCACCGTGATAACCCGGTCGGCCACGGCCGGAAAATGGGCCAGGCTGGCATGCTCGCCCACGAAGTTGATGTACTCGTAAATCTCGTCGGCCAGCGCGTAAACCTGCGGGTGTCGGGCCAGCACTTCGGCAATGGCGCCCAGTTCGGCCCGGCTGAAAACGGCACCCGTGGGGTTGCAGGGCGAAGAGTACATGATGAGCTTGGTGCGCGGCGTGATGGCCTCTTCGAGCTGCGCGGCGGTCACCTTGTACTCGTTTTCGAGCGAGCCCACCAGCGGCACGGCCACGCCATCGGCCAGCTTCACCATCTCCTCGTAGCTCACCCAGTAGGGCGAAAACACGATGACTTCCTCGCCCGGGTTCACCAGGCTCATCACCGCATTGGCCAGGGCCTGCTTGGCGCCGGTGCTCACCACAATCTGGTTGGGCTGGAAATCGAGCTGGTTGTCGCGCTTGAATTTGTCGCAGATGGCCTGCCGCAAATCGGGAATGCCGGCCACGGGCGTGTAGAACGTGAAGCCGTCATCGAGCGCCTGCTTGGCCGCGTCCTTGATGTATTGCGGGGTCTGAAAATCGGGCTCGCCGAAGCTGAGGTTGATGACATCGAAGCCCTTGGCCACCAGCTCCCGGCTTTTTTTGGCCATGGCGATGGTGGCCGATTCCTGCATGACCGTGACTCGGTCGGATAAGGGCGAGGTGGTGGGAGCAGCGGTTTCGGACATAGCAAGGGCGCGATTGAAGCGGTAAAGGTAAGGCCGACGCGGCACCCTTTTCTTGGCTGTCATCCTGAGCGCAGCGAAGGACCTTATCACGTTTCAGTAGTTTGCGCGGACGTGATAAGGCCCTTCGCTGCGCTCAGGATGACAGATTGCCGAAGCTACTCCCCCATCCGGCGCCAGCAGTGCCAG
The DNA here is from genome assembly GCF_030580955.1 of Hymenobacter convexus. GTDB lineage: Bacteria > Bacteroidota > Bacteroidia > Cytophagales > Hymenobacteraceae > Hymenobacter. Next base: position 519,464 of record NZ_JAUQON010000004.1, read on the forward strand.
AGCACGCTCAGGTCGGTGCCGGGCTCGTAGTCTTTGGCGTAGAGCAGCTCCAGGCGGCGCTTGGTGGTGTCGTTGAGCGGCGCGGCCGATACGGCGGCATCGGCCGGCGACACCACGGCGGGCACCGCGCGGGCCGGGCCGGGCGTGTAGCGCAGGCCCACCCACGTGCGGCGGCCCAGCAGCACGGCCGCGCAGTTGCGCAGGAAACCCATTTTTTTCGGCTGCAGCCAGATAAGCAGCGGGGCCAGCCCCAGCAGCCCGGCGCTGAGCAGCACGTCGAGCAGGCGCTTGGCGCGGGCCTGCCGGGGCTGGTAGAGGTTCAGGGCGATGTCGAGGGTGTAGTAGTCGCCGGGCGCGTCCTTGCTGCTGCTGCCGATGATGTACTGGCTGTCTTCGGGCAGGATTTTATAGGCCACCGGCGGGTGGGTGGGCAGGCTGAGCATGAGGGCAATGATGCGACTGGCGGGCAGGTCTTTGCCGCAAAAAATCAGCTCATCCAGCGCGTACAGACGAATAATGTCGCCCAGCTGGCGCAGCTCGCCCAGGGGTTCTTCGGGCGGCTCGGGCGCGTCGTAGCGGTGCGAATACGTGGCCTCCATGGCCGCCGGCACTAGGGTTTCGACGGGCACTGTCGACACGTAGCCGATGACGCGGGCCTGCACGCCGGCGGCTTCGAGCAGGCGGCGCACGCGGCGGCTTTCGGGCCCGGAGCCCACGATGGCGATGTTTTTCTGGCGCCGCTCGGTCAGGCGCAGGTCGCGGTAGCGCAGGAAATGCCCCAGCACCTGCCGGCCCACCAGTGCCGCCACCGTCCACACGCCGCCCAGAATTATCAGCGCTTTCGAGAAGCGCCAGGCATCGAGGTAGTTAGAAGCCGCTGAAATCACCAGCGTGCCCACGAAGGCACCCCGGGCCACGCGGGAGGTGCGGATTGGGGGGTCGTAGCCCCCGCTCAAATACACCGAAATCAGCCAGATGAGGATGTAAACGGGCACGGCCACTTCCATGTACTGCGGCGGGTAGGCGCCGGGCACAAACTTGTGGTTGTTTTCCCAGTATGTTTTCAGGAAGTACATGCCGCCCCAAATCAGGCCGGCATCGAGCAGCAGCGGGGCGATGCGCACGGCCAGCCGCTCCAGCACGGCAGCGCCGGCCCGCAGCCAGATGGCGGCGTTGATGAGCAGCGAAAACAGGCCCGCCCGGCCCGGCGCAAAGTGCTTCTGGGCGAAAATCACCATCGCCCGGTAGAACACAAACACGTAGTTTACGCTCGTGCGCTTGGTGCTTTCGCCCTTGTAGTGGATGATGCGCGTGCCGGGGAAATAATAGTTTTTCCAGCCGCCCCGGGTGAGGCGGTACGAGAGGTCGATGTCCTCGCCGTACATGAAATAGTCTTCGTCGAGCAGGCCTACCTGGTCCAGCGCCTCCTTGCGCAGCAGCATGAAGGCGCCGCTGAGCACTTCAATCTCATGGGTTTCATCTTTATCGAGAAAGCCCAGGTGGTAGCGCCCGAAGGTGCGTGACTTGGGAAACACGCTGGCCAGCCCGAACATCTTGTAGAACGCCACGGCCGGCGTGGGCAGGGCGCGCTTGCTTTCGGGCAGGAAATGGCCCTGGCCGTCGAGCATTTTCACGCCCAGGCCGCCGCAGTTGGGGTGCTCGTCCATGAAGGCGCAGCAGGCCTGAAAGGTGTCTTCCTCCACCACGGTATCGGGGTTGAGCAGCAGCTGGTACTGGCCGGTGGCCCGGCGCAGGGCCTGGTTGTTGCCCTTCGAGAAGCCGGGGTTGTCGCGGTTGGCGATGAGAATGACCTCCGGAAACCGCTCGCGCACCATGCCCACCGAGCCGTCGGCCGAGTTGTTATCCACTACAAAAACTTCCACGGGCTGGCCCAGCTTCTCCACCGCCCGCCGCACGGATAGCAGCGCCTGCTCCAGAAAGTAGCAGACGTTGTAGTTGACAATGATGACGGAGAGCTTGACCACGGAGGGCGAATTTAAGCAGCGCCGCCCGGCCAGCGGCTACGGGATTTACTTTTAGCACTCTTGCCGCAACCGGAGCTTCTGAACGAACTTCCGTCAGGAGTCCAGTTTAGCCAGAGTCGGCAAAACGAATATTCTGAAGCCAAAGGAGCACCTCGCAATAACAGAACTCCCCGGCTCTGCGTCAGGGCTGGGGAGTTCTGTTCAAAAAGCAGCGGCGCTGCCATCGTTTCCGGGCAACGTGCGGGCGCGCATCCTATCGGCCGGCCTTACAGCATCATGCCGCCCGTGGCTTCGATGCGCTGGCCGTTGAGCCACCGGGCAGCATCGGTGCAGAGAAAGGCGACAATACCGCCGATATCGTCGGGCTCGGCCACGCGGCCCAGGGCGGTAATCTGGGCCACGTAGGCGCGGATTTCGGGCGTGTCCGTCATGGCGCCGCCGCCAAACACGGCGCCGGGCGCCACCACATTGGCCGCAATGCCCCTCGGGCCCAGCTCCAAGGCCAGGTAGCGCGTGAAAACCTCCACCGCGCCTTTCATGCTGGCGTAGGCCGAGCTCCCGGCGAAAGCCACCCGCGTGGTGCCGGAGGAAATATTGATAATCCGGCCCCCGTCGCGCAGCAGCGGCAAGGCCTTTTGCGTGAGGAAATACACGCCCTTGAAATGAATGTTGAGCATCTCATCAAACTGCGCCTCGGTATTCTCGGCAATGGAAGCAGTGAGACTGGTGCCGGCGTTGTTTATGAGAAAGTCGAACCGGTCGGTGCCGAAAGTATCGGCCAGGGCGGTGGTGACCTGGGCAAAAAAGGCCTCGAAGGTGCTGATGTAGGCCGCATCCAGCGGCAGCGCCACGGCGCGGCGGCCCAAGGCTTCGATTTCGGCCACCACGGCGGCGGCTTCGCCCTGCTGGCTGCGGTAGGTCAGGATAACGTCGATGCCCTGCTGGGCTAGTTTCAGGGCCATGTCTTTGCCGAGGCCGCGGCTGCCGCCGGTGACGAGGGCGATTTTGGAAGTACTCATGGGGAGGGTATTTGGGTGTTGTTTGAACACGACAAAGGTCCCCTCACCCGCTGCCGGCCGTGTTGTATAGGCCAATCAGCTTCTTGTAGAAATCAAACCGCCACCGTGTGTTGCGTCCGAAAAGCGCCGGGGCTCACGGTGGCGTAGCGGCGGAAGAAGTGCGAGAAGTGCGCCACATCCACAAAGCCCAGGCTATCGGCAATTTCCCAGAGCGTCCACTCCGACTCGCGCAGCAGCACCTTGGCCTCTTGCGCCAGCCGCCCACCGATGAGGTCGGTGGTGGTGCGCCCGGTGCTGTCCTTGAGCACCTTATTGAGGTGGTTGACATGCACGGCCAGGTGGTCGGCAAAGTCCTTGGCCGTGCGCAGCTGCACGCGCTGCTGGGGCGTGGTGAGCGGAAACTGCCGTTCCAGCAGTTCCACGAAGCGCGAGGCCAGCCGGGCCGCCGCCGTGTGGACGGGGTGCAGCGTGGTGGCCGGCTGCCGCTTCTGGCCCAGGTGCAGCAGTTCGAGCACGTAGGCCCGCAGCAGGTCATACTTGTGGGCGTAATCGGACGCCAGTTCCTCGCGCATTTGGGTGAAAATGCCCGTTGCCCGCGCCGTTTCGGCCGGTGTCAGCTGAAACACGAGGTAGCCATCGGCCCGGAACAGCGGCATTTCGTCGGGGGTGAGCCCGCCCAGAACCGGCAGCAGAAACTCGGCCGTAAACAAGCAGAACTGCCCCTGCTGCGGCTCAGAGGGCCGCCACTGAAACGAGACTTTGGGGGTTGAAATCACCAGGGCATCGGGGGCAATGGCAATGGTTTGGTCGGCGTACTCGGCGCGGCTGTGGCTGCGCAGCAAACTGATTTTGTAGAAAGACCGGCAGGGGTACGACGTGTCGGGCCGCAACCGGGTCGACTCCCAGAAATCGGCCAAGTCAAAGACATTGAAGTGGCCGACCTCGCGCTGTATTCCGCCGGGCAGCAGCGTCGTCAGGTCCAGGCCAAGGCAGGGAGCCAACTCCTGATAGAGGGTATTGAGCGCGGTGGTGGTCATGGCAGCAGGTTGCTTGTAAGATTCAAAGCTTCAGCAACTCGCTGCGGCGCGGAAGGTTTGCCAGGGCCAGCGCGGCTCACTCGAACAGAGCCGCAACTAAAAGCCCCAACTCGTTTACAGAGCTGGGGCTTGTCACGTTAGTAAGTTGGTCGCTGAGAACAGGACGGATTGCTTCGTCGTGCCTCCTCGCAATGACGGCGTGGGCCACGCTACCGCGCTTGGCGCAGGCGGTCCACGATGCTGCGGCCGAGGGTGATTTCGTCGGCGTATTCGAGCTCGCCGCCCATTGGAATGCCGCGGGCAATGGTGCTGATGTGCACGTTGGGCAGGTCGCGCAGGCGGCGCGAGAGGTAGAAGGCCGTGGTGTCGCCCTCCATGGTGGGCGAGATGGCGAGGATGACCTCGCGCACCTCTGAATCCTCACCCGACGCCCGCTCCACCAACGAATCAATGTGCAAATCGGACGGGCCAATGCCTTCGATGGGCGAAATCACGCCGCCCAGCACGTGGTACACGCCCTTGTACTGGCCGGTATTTTCGATGGCGATGACGTCGCGCACGTCCGATACCACGCACACCAGGCTGTGGTCGCGCAGCTTATTGGCGCAAATACCGCATTCCTCCGCGTCGGAAATGCTGTGGCAGGTTTTGCAATAGGTGATTTCAAACCGCATTTTGGCCAGCGCCTCGGCCAGCGAGGCGGTGGTGTCCATCTCGGCCTTGAGCAGGTGCAGGGCCAGCCGCAGGGCTGTTTTGCGGCCGATTCCGGGCAAGCGGGACAGCTCGCCCACAGCGTTTTCAATCAGTTTGGAGGGAAATTCCATTCGGGTTGGTTAGTTGTCAGTTGTCGGTTGTCAGTTGTTAGCCGCGCATTGTCGTTATTATCTGACAACTGACAACTAACAACAAGCAACTAAACGACATCGGCCGAAATGCCGCGGTCGTGGATGGCCGTACACATGGGCTCCAACTCCTCGTAAGTGCCCACCTTCACGGCGCACTTGCCTTTGTAGTGGATGAGCAGGGTGCACTGCTCGGCCTGCTCGGGCTGGTGGCCGCACACGTCCATCAGGGTTTTAATGACGTGGTCGAAGGTGTTGATGTCGTCGTTGTACACCACGAGGTTGCGCAACTCGAGTTCTTCTTCGAGCAGCAGGACGTCCTCATCGTGCTCAATTTGCGGGCGAGTATTCATAAAGCAAATTTACGCAGGAAAGCCCGCGCGGGGTAGCTCCTGATAACTGTAAACGGCGCAGATTCGTTTCGCTGGAAGGAGCTTTGTCGCGCGAACTTTGTGGTTCGCGTTTTCGCGCCGCCCGCTCGTTCCGGCCCGCGCACGACAACGTTCGCGCCACTCCCCTTTCGCCGCCCATGCCCGTTCCTTCCGCCGACTTCAAAAAAGCCCTCAAGCGCCTCTCCGAGCCCGAAAAAGAGGCCTTGCTCCTGCGCGCCGTGCGCCGCGACGCCGAGCTCTATGAAACCTACCGCTTCGAGCTGCTGGCCGACGTCACGCTGGCCCAGGTGCAGGAAGAAACCGCCGACCGCATCCACGAACTGTTCAACGTGGCCGTGACCGGCCGCCTGCTCAACCGTAGCCTCGTGAAAGCCGTGCGGGCCAGCGTGCAGGAGGCCGCCCGGGCTCGGCGCATCACCAAAAACAAGCAGCTCGAAATCGACCTGCTGCTCTACATCCTGCGCCAGTGCATCGACAATTATTCGGGCCAGTTCGACAGCGTGTATGACGGCTTCTACCGCGCCACGGCCCGGCTGGCGGCCAAGCTGCCGGCCCTCGTCCTCAAAAGCCTGCACGAAGACCTGTGGGTGGAATACAAGGACGACATCGACGAAATTCTGCGCCAGCTGCACAGCCGCAGCAAAAGCCACCACCTTAGCTTCGAGCTGCCCCGAAAGCTTGAAATTCCGGAGTAAAGCCACAAAAAAAGCCCGCCGATTTGGCGGGCTTTTTTTATTCAAATCTACTCGAATAAAACGGTCACAAAACCCGTGAAGTCCGAAAAATTCGAGCCAAGCCGTGGTTAGGCTTTCTTGGCAATCACATTGAACGTCAGGTCGAACGTGTCGTAGATGGCTTTGTCGCCGATGCTCTCGAAGAACGACTTCGAGCCGTACTTCAGGCCGAACTTGGTGCGGTCGATGGTCACCTTGCCGGCGGCCGAGGCCAGGTCGCCTTTCACGCCCACTTTGGCGGGGAAGCTGATGCGCTGCGTCACGCCCTTGATGGTCATGTCGCCGGTGATGGTGGCGTTGTCGGCATCTTTGGCGGCGCCTTTGATGGGGGCCACGCTCACGATTTTGAAGGTCGAGGTGGGGTAGGTAGCCACGCCGAAGAAGTCGTCGCTGCTCATGTGGCCCACAAATTTGCCCTGGCTGTCGGCATCCTTGATGTCGGTGGCTTTCATGGTTTTCATGTCCACAGTCACGGTGCCGCCCACGATGGCGTTGCCTTTCACCAGCAGCTCGCCCGAGCTGAAGTTCATGGTGCCGTTGTGGCCGTGCGTCACGGCTTTGCCTTCCCAGCCCAGGGTGCTCAGCTGCGGCTGCAGGGCGAAGGCGGGGGCGTTGGTGGCCATTTTGGCGCTGTTATTTTTTTGGGCCGAAGCAGCGGGGGCAGCGCCCAGTACAGCAACAGCAAACAGAGCGGGCATCAGGAAATTTTTCATCTGAAGAAAAAAGTAAAAAAGGGTAAGTGTAATTAATTCAAAGCGTGGCTGGGCAGCCACTAAAAAGCATGCCAATGCCTACTCGCAGGAAGGCTGGTGCAGGGTTGCTCCGTCGCCGTCCTCGGTCCGGATTTTATCAAGCAGGGCATTGAGCTGCCGGGCTTCGTCGGGGGTGAGAAACTGGGTGCCATTCTTTTCCATCAGGCCGGAATCCTCAATGGTTTTCAGCAGCTCCAGGCCGGCCGGGGTGATGCGGATGTCGACGGCGCGGCGGTTGGCGGGGCACACGGTACGGGTCACGAGCTTTTTCTCCTCCAGCCGGTCCACGATGCGGGAGGCGTTGCTGGTTTTGTCCAGCATCCGGTCGATGAGCAGGGCCACGGTAGCGGGCAGCGGGTGCTGCCCCCGCAGAATGCGCAGGATGTTGAACTGCGGCAGCGTGAGGCCAAACGTCTTGAACGCGGTAGCCTGCCGCAGCTGCAGCCAGCCAGTGGTGTACACCAGGTTGATGATGGCCTTCTGGTACTCGTCGCGGAAAGTGGGCTGCTTGATTTCGTCTTCGATGCGCATGAGAGGCAGTGGAATCGGTTGCAAATTTATGTACATACATTTAATGTTGCAACATCGTTCACTTAAATAATTAAAAATAGTTGGTGTCGGCCGATGAATATGGCCGTGACGGCCGCAAAAACGTATTCTTCGGCATTGCTCACCTTTTCTTCTAGCTATGTTTCGTTTTCTGCTAATTGCTTCTGTGGCCGGCTGCCTGACCGCCTCGCCCCGCCTCGCGGCTGCCCAAGACGGCGGCTTCCCCGTGCAAACCACGGAGAAAACCCAGTTTCTCATGCAAAACGGCGAAGTAGTACGGCGCGAAGGCAGCCAGATTACCCCGCTCTCGCAAAACGTGAAGCTGCGCAACGGCGTTAAAATCAACTACAAAAGCGGCATCGTGGAAATGCCCGCCGACAAAATAAACCCCAAAGGCAAGAAAATCACCCTCCACGACGGCGACTACGTGCGCCCCGATGGCGGCGTGGTATTCGCTACGCCCGGCAGCGCCGCCGCCGCCCGGGGCGATGCTGCGGCTGGAACACCCGGCGCCAACGGCGCGCGCTACGAAACCTACACCGAGCGCGGCCCCGGCTTCACCGACCCTAGCATTCAGGTGGGCCTGCTCCAGAAAAAGGTGGAGTTGCTGACGCAAAAAGTGCAGCTGCTCAGCCAGGGCCGCACCGATTTGCCCGACACCAAGTCCATCGACGACCAGCTGACGCAAATCAATTCGCAGCTGAATTCGCCGAAGTAGAGCGGCAGTTAGCGCACACACAAGCCCAAAAGAACGGTCATGCTGAGCGCAGCCGAAGCAGCTCTACCGCAACACTAACGATGAATTAGTTGCGCGGTAGAGCTGCTTCGGCTGCGCTCAGCATGACCGTTCTTTCATTCGAAAATCTCCTTGGACCGCAAGCGCAGCTGTCCCACCGCCTCCGTTACCAGTCCGAAGGGCTCTTCTTTCACAATCAGAAAGCCGTCGAGGTCGTGCACATCGGCTAGTGCGCTGATTTGCAGAGCCGCCGCAATGCCCACCGAGGTTTCGACCATGCAACCCAGCATGGGGATGAGGCCGTGGGCGCGGGTGTTGCGCAGCAGCTCGATGCCGCGCCGGTAGCCGCCGGCTTTCATCAGCTTCACGTTCACGCCGTGGAATTGCCGGGCGATTTCGGCAAAGTCGGCCGTGTCCGTCACCGATTCATCGGCCAGCAGCGGCACGGTGCTGCGCGGCTTGAGGTAGCGGTAGTGGTCGGCAAAGGCGGCGGGCAGCGGCTGCTCCAAAAAGCGCAGGTTGAGGCCAGGCAGGGCGGCGGCCTGCTCCAGAAAATGCAGCACGGCGTCGGCATTGGGCCAGGCCTCGTTGCCGTCTACCAGCAGGGCGTGGCCGGGCAACGCGCGCGCCACTTCGCGCAACAGGTCGAGCCCTTCGGCCTGGTTCACTTTGATTTTCAGCAGCTCAAAGCGCTGCATATCCAGCTCGCGCAGAAAACCGGCGACTTCGCCCACGTCCATGATGGGCAGCGAGAAAGCGGTGGGCACGGTGGGCGCCGGCGCGGGCACGCCCAGCCACTGCCACACGGGCTGCCCCGCCACCGCGGCCAGCCACTGCACCAGCCCCGATTCCAGCGCAAAGCTGAGGGCATGCGCCACGGGCCGGCCCGCCAGCAAGGCATCCAAATCGGCCAGGGTGGCCACGTCGGCCAGGCCCCGGGCCTGCAAGTCGGCAAACTGCTGGCTCAGCAGCTCCGGGGTTTCATCGTAGCGCACGTTGGGCGCGGCTTCGCCCACGGCGCGGTGCCCGTGGCCCTCCACGTGTACGAACAGGTTGGTTTTGGTGGCGGAGGTGTTGCGCGAAATTTTCCACACGAAGCGCAAGGGCAGCGAGTGGGCAGTCAGGGTCCAGGTGGGCATGGATGAGAAAGCGAGGCAGCGGAATGGGAAGCCGAAGATGCGGCGCAAACACCACAGCTACGCACCATCCAATAAAAAGGCCGATTGAACTTGACATATATTGGTTTCAAATAAAATATATAGTTATTTTGATTTTATGAATTGAGCTTTGCCCATTCAAATTCATTCACCTTTTATCCAAGACTCAGATAATGAGCCTCACCGCATGACAAAACCTTTATTCTTTGCCATTTTGCTGAGCGGCTTCATACTGGCTGGCTCGCCCCAAGGCGCCCGAGCGCAGGTTTCGGCCGCCGAACCCGACGGTTCCATTCCGTGGTTCACGGTGCAGAATGATGTGCTGGTAGTTCGAACGGGCTCCAAAGCCAAACCGCTGGGCAAAGACGTGACCCTGCCCAACGGGGTGCGGGTGGAGTACCGCACCCAGTCGGTGCTGCTCACCAACGGCAGCCGCGTGGCGCTGCGCGAGGGCGACATGCTGAGCCTGAACGGCGAATTCATACGCAAGCCAGCCGCGCAGGTGGCAGAGCCGGCCATCGTGGCGGTAGCCAACGTGCCGGCGCCGACTGAAGCGCCGGTGGCAGTTCCCAGGCCGGCACCGGTGGCGCCGCCCGCCTTTTCTTACCATCCGGCCGCGCCGGTGAACGGCAAGCTGCGCGGCGTGGTAGAATTGGGGGCCAGCGGCTTCAACCTGTTCATCATTCGCGTGGATGAGAAGCGGAACTGGAAGCTGGAAAAGTCGGAATTCGGCAACAGCTTGGTGATGGAAAACATGGCCACCGAGGCCGACATCCGCAACGGACTGAAAGCGTACATCGGCCAGATGCTGGACTTTGGCGTGGCCGGGCGCGATATTCATTTCGTGGTGAGTTCGGGCGCGGCCATGGCCGAGGTGACCCGCAAAATTGTGAAAGGCCTGGAAGCATTGAAGTACGTGGTAACCACCGTGACGCCGAAGCAGGAGGGCGAGTACGGCCTGCGTGCCGCCCTGCCCGCCGCCTTTGCCAACCAGGCCTTCCTGGTTGATATGGGCTCGGGCAACACCAAGCTGGCGTGGCTGCAAAATGGCCAGCCCCAGGTGAAGGCCACCTACGGCGCAAAATATTACGAGAAGAACGCCGACCCAGCCGTGGTTGCGGCCGACGTAAAAGCGAAGGCCGGCCAGGTGCCGGCGGCGCAGCGCAGTACCTGTTTCATCATCGGGGGTGTGCCTTATGAACTGGCCAAAGCCGCCCGCCAGGGCAAGGAGTCGTTCACGGTGCTGCGCGCGCCCGGCGCCTACCCCGAGCTGACGGGCGCCAAAGCCCAGGCCGGCCTCAACATCTACCAGGCCGTGGCCGAGGCCACCGGCTGCCAGCAGTTTGTGTTCGGCTACGACACGAATTTCACCATCGGCTACCTGCTGTCGCTGCCGTAAAGGCTGCCGCCGGGCAACCAAACCAAATCCGCCGTGCCTCACCGCGCACGGCGGATTTTTTATGCCCCCGCCGCCGGGTAATTGCCCCTGCACCCGTTCCGCTGGCTGGATAATGCCGTTCTTTATGGCCTCGTTCCCCCACCCTGCCCTTTTTCCCAAAGCATGGCGAAATCCCGTTTACTCCCTATTGCCCTGGTTTGCCTGGTCCTGGCCGGCTTGCTCACCGCGCTGAATGCCAACCACCTACTAGCCTTGCCCGAGGCGGCGCTGCTGGCGGCCCGCTGGCTGGCCCTGCTGGCGCTGGCGGTGGCCGTGTATCCCCGCCGCTCCCTCACCCTCTGGATTGTGCTGGCCATGCTGGTGGGCATCGAGCTGGGCCACGACGCGCCCGCGGTGGCGCTCAACCTTAAAGTACTGAGCGACGCCTTTCTGCGGCTGGTGAAAACCATCATTGCGCCGCTGGTTTTTGGCACGCTGGTGGTGGGCATTGCCGGCCACGCCAACCTGAAGCAAGTGGGCCGCATGGGCCTCAAAGCGCTGGTGTACTTCGAAATTGTTACCACGTTTGCCCTCTTCATTGGCCTAGCCGCCATCAACCTCACCAAAGCCGGCGTGGGCATCAGCCAGAACGGCATCAAGGAAGAAGCCATTACGGCGGCCAAGCCCCAGACGGTGGCCGAAATCATCCTGCACATCTTCCCCGAAAACATTGCCAAATCGGTGGCCGAGGGGCAGGTGCTGCAGGTGGTCATTTTCGCCGTTTTGTTTGCCATCGGCCTGGCGCTCACCCCCGAGCGCCCCCGCCGCGTGATGCTGGAATTCTGCGAAAGCCTGTCGGAGGTGATGTTCAAGTTCACCAACGTGGTGATGTATTTCGCGCCGCTGGGCGTGGGCGGGGCCATGGCCTACACGGTGGCCAAGCTCGGCTTCGGGCCGCTGCTCAACGCCTTCCAGCTGCTGCTCACGCTGTATGGCGCGCTCATTGCCTTCATCCTGCTCATTTTGCTGCCCGTGGCGCTGCTCATGCGCATTCCGCTGCGCCGCTTCATCGCGGCCGTGGCCGAGCCCATGAGCATTGCCTTCGCCACCACTTCCAGCGAGGCGGCCCTGCCCCGCGCCATGGAAGCCATGGAAAGCATCGGGGTGCCGCGCCGCATCGTGGCCTTCGTGATGCCCACGGGCTATTCGTTCAACCTCGACGGCACCACGCTGTATCTGTCATTGGCTTCGGTGTTTGTGGCCCAGGCGGCCGGGGTGCCGCTTTCGTTTGGCGACCAAATGCTGCTCGTCTTCACCCTCATGCTCACCAGCAAGGGCGTGGCGGGCGTGCCGCGCGCTTCGCTCGTCATTCTGTTGGCCACCCTGCCTTCGTTCAACCTGCCGCCGTGGCCGGTGTTCATCATCCTGGGCATCGACGCGCTGATGGACATGGCCCGCACGGCCGTGAACGTGCTGGGCAATTGCCTGGCCTCGGCGGTGGTGGCCCGGTGGGAAGGCGAATTTGTGGACGATTACCAGGGACCGGACCCCGCGGTGGTGGCCGAGGAGTCCGAATTGGCGCATTGATTTCGGCCCATTTTGGCCGGCTTTTTTGGTTCCGGTCAGGGGCTTTTTCGCGCCATTCGCCGAGATTTTGAACACCCTACCAATTCAATTCGTTAATTTGGTACAACTTAAAGCGTCTGGTGCTCCATCCACCCTGGTTTTTGGCACTATTCGGCTTCCGTCTTTTCCTTTCCTTCGCTTTCGTTAAATTATAGCTATGAAATTGACTCGTCGACTCGCGCTACTGGCCTCTGTGCCGGCCTTCCTGGCGGCCCCCGCCTGTGTGTCGGTAAAAAACCAGATGCGCAGCACGCCCACGGCCTCCATCGCCAAGCGCTTGCCGGCGCTGGAAATCCTGGCTGACCAGGGCCCGCTCGCGATGAACGACGGGGCGTTGCCCGAAGACCCGCTGAAATTGTTCCAGCAAGAGTGCCGCATCAACCTGACGGAGCCTACCGATTCGGCCACCTTTGGTTACGCTAAGCTGGTGGTAAAAAAAGTAAAAACCCTGCGCACCGGCCGCGCCGTGCAGGGCCTGCAGGTGCTCACCTTCATGATTCCGGCCGTGCTGGGCATCCCGCTCGAATGGTACAAGACCACGCTGCAGGCCGAAGTGCAGGTGAGCGATGCCGCCGGCAACCTGCTGGGCTCGTACTCGGGCACCGGTACTTCCGAAGTGAAGGTGGCCATGTACCACGGCTACTCCCAAACCACCGCCCCGCGCCTGGCCGACATCATTGCCCTGCGCGGCGCCATGGCCCAGATTCGCCCGCAGCTTGATACGGCCACGGCCCGCCTGCGGCCCCTGCTCATGGCCGGCGGCGCCGTGGATAACCCCACCCTGCCGTCGTCGTCCGTCGTTACGGGCAGCCGCTAAGCAGCTTTTGGCCCCACGGGGCCCGTTGAAAATTAACCCGGCCTGGCCCGAAGTGCTTCCCCCGCGGAAAGCACCTCGGGCCTTACCTTTGAGGTGCTATGGCCCACTTGCACTTTCTTCGTTTTTCTGCCTTTGCCCTGCTGGGCTCCGCGCTTTGGGGCGGCTGCTGCGCCAACGACGTGTGCCAGGCCGATGACCCACTAGCCGATGCTATCGAGCTGCATTTATCCCGGTTCAGCGCTGCCGACCTGGACACCGTCATTCTGTTGCGCTACCCCAAGGATTACACGTCCAGCACCCGCCCCGAGAACGTAACGCTCGCCCGTTCGGGCCTTCAAGTGAGCGACTCCATCATTGTGCTGAACAACAGCACGCCGTTTTCGCGGGTGGGCAATGCCAACTTGGGAGCTTACCGCTACGTGGTGCAGTATTTGACGCATCCCAACGGTATCAACAAGGGGGTTCCGACCGAAGTGCTGGCTCTTGAAGACTTACACGTGCAGGGAGAATATGTGAAAACCAGCGGCTGTTGCACCAGTTACCGCAACATTACCAAGACGGCCGTTGTCAGAGGCAAAACAGTTGACCTGCGCGCAAATCCTATCTTGAGGGTAACCAAGTAGCCGAGCCGGGTGCGCGGCACGTATAGTACGAGCCGCGCTGCAACGATTGGGCAAATACCGGTGTTTCTCGTTCCTATGGCTGTTGATTCTTCTCTGTCCCTGGCCCTGGCGGTGCCCGACTCGCGCACCAATGCCGCCCCTACTTCGTTTCCGTTTCGTTCCACGCTCAGCCTGGAGCCGCTGATTGCCTACTGGAAAAAGCGGGAGGACTCGCCCAACGCGGGCGTGCGGCTGCTGGCCGAAGCCATTGGCCAGCAGGTGGCCCAGGCACCCTGGAGCCGCGGCCCTCTGGCCGACTGTGCGGTGCTGGAAGCCAACTGTGATTTCGTGGAAACGCTGATGCTGGCCGTGTTTCCGCCGGCCTCGTTTTCGACGGACATCAGCGGGGTGATAGGGCCTTTCCAGCGGTACAGCTTCTACTCCACCAAGCTGTTTGAGGAGGTGATGCTGAGCAAGGACCGCAGCATCAAGCAGCCGCTCAACATTGACATGGCGGCCATGGAGCGGCAGATGGGCCTGATGGCCTACCACCTGGTACTCAATCGGGTATACGGCGCCGAAATTCCGCCGCTGGGCACCATTGTGTTCACCGTGCCCGATTATAAAATCGGCCTTTACCGCCACTACGGCGTCGATTTCAATTCCGATTTTATCACCGTCAAAGTGGTGGGCGAACCGCCCGTGCTCACGCCCGAACAGCTGGAAATGCTGGTGCACAACCGCCACCGGCCCGAGCTGTGGCGCGAGCTGCTGCCGCCCGAGCACTTCGAGCTGGAGGGCTTCAACCTGCTGCAACTGGTGGATATCACCGACCAGGAAATCCTGTCGGAGCTGAAATACGACCTGCTGGAGCGCGACGTGCTGCAAACCCCGGCCCGTTTCGAGCAGATTCAGGAGAAGCTGCGGGTGCTGTTTGCGCAGCCGTCGCTGCAGCTGGGCATTGCGGCCTACGACGAGAAGAAGCGGGCGTTTGTGGATTTCGGCCATAAAATCAACCACAGCTTTCTCACCAAACAGGTGCAAGGCAACGCAGCCGACGGCAGCTTCCGGCAGATTTACGAACGCCTGCTGCGCGAAAAGGAGCCGCTGGTGCTGAAAGATGTGGCCACGTCGGACCTGCCTGAGGATTTGCGGCAGCAGATTATGGGCCTGGGCATCAATTCGGCCATTCTTGCCCTGCTGCCCTACGGCAACGACACGGTTGGCCTGCTGGAGCTGGGCACGCCCGACGTGAACGCGCTCGACGAGTTCGACATGGACAAGGTGTCGCAGTTTGTGCCGCTGTTTGCGGTGGCCGTGAAGCGCAACGCCGAAGACCTGCAGGCGCGCGTGCAATCCATTATTCGAGAGAAATTCACGGCCATTCACCCCACCATGGAGTGGCGGTTTATGGACGCGGCCCGCAACTTGCTCGGCAAGCTCGACGCCGGCAACCGCACGGCCGAGATGGAGCCCATTGTGTTCGAGGACGTGTACCCGCTGCACGGCTCCTGCGACATTCGCAGCAGCAGCACCGTGCGCAACGAAGCCATTCAGGGCGACCTGATTGAGCACCTTACCCTCGCCAACAAGGTGCTAAAAAAAGCGTCCGAATTTCAGGAACTGCCGATTCTGGACGAGTTGAAGTTCTACGTCACCAAGCACCTGAAGCGGCTGCACGAAGGCATGCTCACGGGCGACGAGGCCAACATTTACGATTCGCTGAAGCGCGAGGTGGAACCGCTGTTTGAGTATCTGGCCGTGCACACGCCCGAGCTGCGGCCCATCATCACGAAGTACTGGAGCAACATCGACCCCAAGCTGGGCATTCTGTATAAGCGCCGGCAGGATTTTGAGACGAGCGTGACGACCCTTAACGATGCCGTGAGTGACTACCTCGACGAGGAAGAGGAAAAGGCCCAGCAGATGTATCCGCACTATTTCCAACGCTACAAAACCGATGGCGTGGAGTTCAACATTTACGTGGGCAGCACGCTGGTGGAGCACAAAACCTTCGACCTGGTTTTCCTGAAAAACCTGCGCCTGTGGCAGCTCCTCACCATGGTGGAAATTACGCGCCGCACCGCCGCCCTCAAGGAAACGCTGCCCGTGCCCCTAGACACAACGCAGCTCATCCTCATTCACGGCCAGCCGCTTAGCATCCGGTTTCGGCAAGATGAACGGCAGTTCGACGTGGACGGCGCCTACAACATCCGCTACGAAATCATCAAGAAGCGCATCGACAAAGCCACGGTGATGGGCACCGGCGAGCGCCTCACCCAGCCCGGCACCATTGCGTTGGTATACGCCCAAACCCGCGAAGCCGTGGAGTACTACGAGTACATCGACTACCTCCAGGACCGCGGCCTGCTGGAACCCGGCGTCGAGGAGTTGGAGCTGGAAGAGCTACAGGGCGTGAAGGGCCTGCTGGCGCTGCGGGTACGCGTGCGCATTGTGTAGATGACAAGATAATCTCCTGTCATCCTAAGCGCAGCGAAGGACCTTTTCACGTCAATAGCACCATTTATTGCATACTGACGTGAGAAGGTCCTTCGCTGCGCTCAGGATGACGGTTTTCTATATTAAGAATCTCACTCCAACACCGCTTTTTCTTCCTTCCAGAACAGTTTCAAACCGGCCCGGAAGGCCACCAGCCAGGCTGCGCCGCCGGCAAAGCCCGCCAGCACATCGGTGGCGTAGTGGGCGTGCAGACACACCCGCGTGACGCCAATGAGGCCCGCCCAGAGTAGCAGCGGCGCCACCCAGCGGCGCTGCCGCAGGTGCCGCGCCAGCAGCCAGGCCAGGCAGCCGTAAAACGTAAGGCCCAGCATAGCGTGCCCGCTCGGAAAGCTCAGGCCGTAGGTGTGCAGCAAAGTATTGACGGGCCGGGGCCGGTTGAAATACAGTTTCAGGAGTTGATTGAGCAGCACGCTGCCGGCCATGGCCAGCAGCCACTCCCAGGCTTCGCGCGGGTGGCCGAAGCGGCGCATGACCAGCGGCCCGATGATGGTGGCCGGCAGCAAAAACGGCAGCGAGGCGAAGAACGTGACGAAATTGATGGGCCCTTCGGCCCAGGGATGCGCCTGTTGCCAAGCATCGACGGTGGCGAAGGCCCACGTATCGAGGGCTTGGGAATGGTGCACAAACACCACCCGCGCCATATAGAAAAATCCGGCAAACGCCGCCACGAACATCGCCAGCCCTAGGGCTACTTCGGCCGTGAGCAGGCCGGCCAGCGTGAGTAAGCGGGAAGTAAGGCGATTCATGGACGGGCCTACGCTTCGAAATAGCGTGAAAAACGTTGATACGCAAAACAGAAAAAGCCAGCCCGTGGGGGCTGGCTTTTCTAAACGTGCGCTCGGAGAGACTCGAACTCTCACACCTTGCGGAACTGCCGCCTGAAGACAGCGCGTCTACCAATTTCGCCACAAGCGCAGTTGGGGCTAAAAAGCCGTGCTACCAGTGAAGCAGTGCGGCCTTTTGATGGTACAAAGATATAGCCTCCGTTAACCCCGGCGCAACTTTTACTTCTTTTTTTTCGGCTGTCGGGTCCTCCCGGCCACACGCCCGATTGTTTTTCAGTTACTTGCTGCCTGATATTTTTTTCGTGTCCCTGCGTATTTCGGCGTGTTTGAGCAGCCAAAGTCCTCTCCCAAACCTGCCGAAGCGGAAAACCCGACGGGTTTCGACCGCGTGGCCTGGTGTTACGACGCCTTGGCCGGCTTGGTATTTGGACCGGCCCAACGCCTGACGCAGCGCGCGGCCCTGGCCGGCCTGCCCCCCCAGGCCGCGCCGCACGTGCTGATTTTGGGCGGCGGCACCGGGTGGGTACTCACCGAAGTATTGCGCCGCCGGCCGCAGTCCACGGTGCTTTACTTGGAGGCCTCGCCGAAAATGCTGGCCCGGGCACGCCAGCGGCTGGCCCGCGAGTGCCCGCAGGCCGCCCATCAGGTAGCGTTTCGGCACGGTACCCAGGCGGCGCTGCAACCGACGGAACGGTTCGACACCATCATCACCTTTTTTGTGCTCGACTGCATTGCCCAGCCGGAGCTGCCGGTGGCTTTGGCGCAGCTGCGGCAAGCGCAGCGTGCGGACGCACCGTGGCTGCTGGCCGATTTCCGGCCGGCCCGGGGCGGGTGGCGCCGGTGGCTGCTGGCGGCGATGTACCTGTTTTTTCGGCTCACGACCGGCCTGCGGGCCCGCTCGCTGCCCGATTTGCGGACGGAGCTGGGCAAGCTGGGCTTGCAGCCGCAGCAATCATTCTTGTTTTTTGCCAAGTCCATGGAGGCCGTCGTGTTTACCGAAAGCCGGAATTGACTTTGTCTCTGATATTTAATAATCAGCCGCAAGATTCTTAAAACATAATTTTATCATTACAAATTGGGTTCTGCTACCCAATTTCTTGAATTTTATTGTAAATTTTCCGCAACTTTGTGGCTGCGCGGCACATACGCCGGCTGGCTTATAACTTGTTTCCCTATCATTTCTACTATGCGAAACCTCGCCCCTATTCTACTCGCGCTGCTTTCTTTCGAAGCCCTTGATGCTCACGCGCAAACGGCGGGCGCGGGGCCGGCGGTGCGCTACACCATGGCCTTTCCCAACGCGGTACACCACGAGGCCAAGGTGACGGCCACCTTCTCGGGGCTGCCCGGCGGGCCGCTGCACGTGCGCATGGCCCGCAGTTCGCCGGGGCGCTACTCGGTGCACGACTTTTCGAAAAACGTGTACTACGTGGTGGCCACCGACGGCGCCAACCACCCGCTGCCGCTCAACCGGCCCGACCCCTACGGCTGGGACGTGACGCCGGCCGCCGACGGCACGGTCATTTTCAGCTACACCCTGTATGGCGACCAGACCGACGGCACCTACGTGGGCATCGACCAGCAGCACGCCCACCTCAACCTACCCGCCGCGCTGTGCTACGCCACCGGCCTGGAAGACCGGGCGGCCGAAATCAAGTTTGAGCTGCCCGCTACCTGGAAAGTGGCCACGCAGCTGCGCTCCGGCGCTGATAAGACGGTGTATTCGGCCCCGAACTTTCAGTATTTGATGGATAGCCCGGTATCGCTGGGCGTGCAGCAGCTGCGCACGTGGCAAGAGGGCGACCAGACCATTGAGCTGTCGGTGCTCTACCAGGGTTCGAACAGCGAAATTGACGCCTATGCCAAGAAAGTGCAGAAGGTGGTGAAGGAGGAAAAAGCCATTTTTGGCGAGCTGCCAAAGTTTGATTTCGGGCGCTACACCTTCGTGGCCGACTACCTGAGCCAAGCCACCGGCGACGGCATGGAGCACCGTAATTCCACTTCCGTTACAAGCTCGCGCACCCTCAAAGACGAGGACGCCACCCGCAACCTGGGCACCGTGGCGCACGAGTTTTTCCATGCCTGGAACGTGGAGCGCCTGCGCCCGCGCGATTTAGAGCCGTTTGACTTCCAGCGCGCCAACATGAGCGACGCGCTGTGGTTTGCCGAAGGCTTTACGCAGTACTACGGCCGGCTGAGCCTGCGCCGGGCCAAACTCATTGAAGACGAGGAGTTTTTTGAAGACATCAGCAACTGGGTAAACCAGCGCCAGAACGCCCCCGGCGCCCGCTACGCCTCGGCCATCGACATGAGCCGCCAGGCCACTTTCATTGATGGCGCCGCCACCAGCGCGCCCACCAACGCGGTGAACACCACGCTGTCGTACTACACGCAGGGCGCCGGTTTGGCGCTGGTACTCGACATGCAGCTGCGGCAGTTTCACCGCTCGTCGCTCGACAAGTTCATGCAGGCCATGTGGCAGCAGTACGGCTCGAAGCAGGAAAACTACGCGCCGGCCGCGCCCTACACGGTGAAGGATTTGCAGCGCGTGCTGGGCGAGGTGAGCAAGGACACGGTGTTTGCCGGGCGCTTCTTCCGCCAGTACGTGTACGGCCGCGAGACGCCCCGCTTCAGCGAAAACCTGCTGGTGGCCGGCCTGGCCGTGATTCCGACCCGGGTGCTGGGCGCGGCGCTGCCCAACCAGGTAGAGTTTGACGAGGAAGGCCGCTGCATTGTGGCGCACAACACCACCATCGGCTCGGGCCTCTACAAGGCCGGCATCGACCGCGGCGACCAGCTGCTGGTGCTCGATGGCAAGGAGCTCAAAAGCCGGGGCGACCTCGACGGCGTGCTGCACAAGCACTCGCCCAGCGACGTGGTGTTTGTGAAGGTGAAAACCCGCGGCGGTGTGGAGCGCACCACCCAACTCATTTTGGCCGAAGACCCCAACGTGGGCGTGAAGCCGGTGGAATCGGTGGAGAAAATGGTGTACTCGCCGGCCCAGAAGGCCTTGCGCGAGGCTTGGCTGGCCAGCCAGGCTTCCAACTAAAGCGACTTTAGCCTGGAAAGGCCCTACTGAAAAGGCTTGTGCGAGGGCACGGGTTGTTTCAGTAGGGCCTTTTTTACGTCGGCCCAAGCGCGGCGGAGTGGCTAATATATTTACCTTTGGCTGGGCCTCCTTGCTTTCAGCACGATGCCAGCCCATATCGATTAATTTCACCCGTTCGCTTCGTCCTGCCACGCGTTTTATTCCTTTCTCTTTATGGAAATCTTCGAGAAGCTCACCCACGCCGCCAAAGAGTTTTTTATTGAGCCTGAAGAAGGGGCTCCGGCGCCCAACACCCCGCCCACTGCGCAGTTTGGGACTTCGCAGCCGCCCGCGCCGGCGGCGGGCGCTACACCGGCTCCTTTCGCGGCGCCGGCCGTGACGCAGGCCGAGCAGCGCCACCTCGACCACATTGCGGGCCTGCTGGCCGGCGATGGCAAGGATTTCGGAGCCTACATGAAGATGGTGAAGAGCATGGCCGCGGCGGGCATGTCGGGCCCGCTGCTCTACCAAACGGCTTTCAACGCCTTCTCGGCGGTGAATGGCAGCTCGGTGCCGGCGCTGCTGGCGTCGGCTTCGCAGTTTGAGCAGGCCCTGGCCACCGACCGCGACAAAGTGCTGAGCCGGCACCGCGAGAAAATGGGCGAGGTGACCGTGCCCGGCGCGGCGCCCAGCGCGGTGGTGCAGCTCACGGCCCAGGAAAAGAAGCTCGCCGCCGACCTCGCCGACCTCACCCGCCAGCTCCAGGCCAAGCAGCAACAGCTCCTCCAGACCCAGCAGCAGCTGGCCGAGGAACGCCAAAAAACCCAGTCCGCGCTGGCCAGCTACGAATTGGCCAACTCCGCAGCTATGTCGGAGCTGCAAGCCCACCACAAGGCCGCGGAGGCCTTTTTGAACACCGCCAAGTAACCGAATCCTTTACCCTGTTTGATGAATACACCTTTACTGGGCCCGCCATCGCCTTCCGACGGCCTTCCCTCCTGGCAGAAGCCTGAAAAAGTGGCCGCCTGGGTTTTTGTGGCCGTGCTCGCCGGCATGGGCGTGTATTACTGGGGCCAGATTCTACCCTATCTGATTGATATTGTTTTCGATACAGTGAAGCTAGGCATTGGCCTGGGGGTACTGTTCGTGCTGTTTTTGCTGGCTACCAATAAGCGCATTCAGGCCGGGCTGTGGTATCTGGGGCAGCGCATTTTCCGGACGGCAGCGGGCCTGTTTGTGAAGACGGACCCCATCGGCATCATGGAAGACTACATCTCGAACACCGAGAAAGAAGCCCGCAACATGGAGGAGGAAGTGGGCCACATCGAAGGCGCCAGCCAGCTGGTGAAGCGCAAAATGGACGCCAACCGCGCCCAGATGCAGGAATACCTGGCCCTGGCTGATTCGGCCGTGCGCCAGGGCGAAAAAGACGCAGCCGAGAGCTACGCCAGCCGGGCCGCCCAGTTGGAGGACTACAACAAGCGCCTGCAGCCCATGGCCACCACCACGGCCAACGTCTCGGTGGTGATGCGCCAGATTCTCAAGGCCGCCCTGCGCCAGATTGACGGCAGCAAGTTCAAGGTCAACCTGCTCAAGGACGAGTACGAGCTGGTCAAGCGCACCAGCTCGGGCATGCGCGCGGCGATGAACATTTTGCGCGGCGACCCGGACAAGAAGTACTTCTTCGACTTGGCCACCGACCGCGTGGCCCAGGACATGGCCCAGCAACTGGGCCAAATCAAGCAGGCCATGCGCTACTCGCAGGAGTTCGTCAAGGAGATGGACATCCAGAACGGCGTGATGAGCGAGAAAGGCCAGGCTCTGCTCAGCAAGTACCAGAACGGCGACTTCAACGCCATTATGGACAATGAGCCGCCGGTGCGCCTCAGCAACACTGCGGCCACGGCCAAAGCCACCGACGACGCCTACGGCAAGCTGCTGGACTAAGCGCTGGCCGTTCTCGTCATCTCCAACTTCAACACCGATACCTAATTCTTCTACATGACCACACGCGGGAAAGTCCTCATTGCCATTATCGTATTGGTAGGGCTGTATTTTGGCATCAACAAACTCACTTCCAGCAACCTGCTCTTCAAGAAGGCGGCTACGGAATCGGTGCTGCTCAACTCCATTGAACTGCCGACTGCCTCGGGCGGCAACGGCGTTAATACCGTAGTGCCGCTGGCCCCGCTGCCGGGCTCCTCCCCCGCTGAGAAGGGCACGCCCGTGGTGTGGGAAGTGATGGCCTGGAACAGCCAGATGGCCGGCATGCTGGCCAACGGCGGGGCGCGCACCACCACCGGCTCGGCCATGGCGGCCAACGGCCTCGACATGCAGATTGTGCGCCAGGACGACGTGAGCAAGATGCAGGCCGACCTGGTAAAAAACGCGGCTGACCTGGAAAGCAACCCCGCCACGCCGGGCCTGATTGTGAGCATCATGGGCGACGGCCTGCCCGGATTTTCGGCCGTGCAAACAGAGCTGAAAAAGGCCGGCACCCAGCTGCAAATCATTCCGTATTCGGTGGGCAAGAGCTACGGTGAAGACAAGCTAATGGGCCCGAAGGAATGGCTCGACAACCCCAAGCTGGCTTTGGGCAAAACCGTGGCCTGCTACCTGCGCGACGGCGACCAGAACATCGCCCTGAAGTGGTGCGCCGACAACGGCCTCAAAGTCAACCCCGACGAAACCACCTACGACCCGCAGGCCGTAAACTTTATGTCGGCCAGCGACTTCCTGGTGGCCGCTGAGAAGTACATCCTCGGCAAGCCCGAAAGCCGCGACAAGATTGTGGACGGCAAGAACACCGGCGTGAAGGTGGACGTGGTGGCCGACGCCGTGGCCACCTGGACGCCCGGCGACGTGAATATCGCCAAGCAAAAAGGCGGCCTGGTGAGCATCGTGAGCACCAAAGAATACTCGAACCAGATGCCCAACATCATGGTGACCACCAAGCGTTGGTACGACGCCCACCAGAAAGAGGTGGAAGGCATCATTCTGGCCCACGCCGTGGCCGGCGACCAGGTAAAATCGCACCCCGAGGCCCTGACCCGTGCCGCCGACATTTCGGCGGATGTGTATGGCGACAAGGACAAAAACGGCGCCTACTGGCTGAAGTATTACAAAGGGGTGAGCGAGGCCGACCGCAACGGCGACGTGGTGGAGCTGGGCGGCAGCAAGGTGTTCAACTTCGCCGACAACCTGAACCTGTTCGGGCTGAACGAAGGCGGCACCAACATCTACGCCTCGGTGTATAAGGCCTTTGGCGACGTGCAGAGCAAGCTCTACCCCAAGGAATTGCCGACCTACGTGCCCCTGAACGACATGCTGGACCTGACGCCGCTGAAGAAACTGCAGGAGCAATACAAGGGCAAAACCGTGGCCCCGGCCGAAACTCAGAAGTTTGCGGCGGGCGACGAAATCCGGCGCAACGTGAGCAAGCGCGCCTGGAACATTGAGTTCAACTCGGGCCAAAGCACCTTCACCCCGAATGCCGAGCGCGAATTGAACCAGCTGTTTGATGACCTCGTGGTGGCCGGCAACCTCAAAGTGGCCGTGCACGGCCACACCGATAACTCGGGTGCCCCCGAGAAAAACCAGCAGCTTTCGGAAGACCGGGCCATGGCCGTGCGCCAATGGCTGGAAACCAAGAGCCGTAGCGCCTTCCCCGAAGGCCGCATCCAGGTGTATGCCCACGGCGCCACCGAACCGTTGGAGAGCAACAGCACACCCGCGGGCAAAGCCAAAAACCGCCGCGTGGAAATCGTGCTGGGCAACTAAGCGCTGAATTGCTAATCAGAACGTCATGCTGAGCTTGTCGAAGCATCTCTACCGCAACAGTAATTATTTACTTGCCCGGTGGACATCCTTCGACAAGCTCAGCATGACGTTCTTTGTTTCTTTCCCTACTGTCGTGCTTTCCTTGCTATGATTAAAGACTTATTCGTGCCCAATGCCAAGCCCCGGCCTTCGGTGTTTCTCACCATGGTGGCGTGCCAGGTGCTGTTTTTGCTGCTGCTGTGGCTGTTTTACCCCTTGCAGCTGTTCCCCAGCCTGGGCGAAGTCGTGGCCTCGTTTAAAGAGCTGGTGACGACGCAGGGCCTGATTCAGGAACTGTGGGCCAGCCTGACCACGGCGCTGGGCGCCCTGGGCATTGCCACGGTGCTGGCACTGCTCATATCGTACCTCACGGCGCTGCCCTTCTTCCGGCCCATCGCCTACGCGGCCTCCAAGATGCGCTACCTCACCCTGACCGGCCTGACCTTCTTCATGGCCCTGATGCTGAGCTCGGGCCACCAGGTGAAGCTTTCGGTTTTGGTCTTTGGCGCCACCGTGTACCTGGTGACGGGCATGACGAGCGTGATTCTGACCACCACGCAGGAGGAAATGGACCACGCCCGCACCCTGGGCATGAGCGAGTGGCGCAGCTTCTACGAAGTGGTGGTGCTGGGCAAGCTCGATGAGATGCTCGAAGTGGTGCGCCAGAACTTCGCCATTATCTGGACCATGATTACGCTGGTCGAAACGCTCTACCAGTCCGAGGGCGGCATCGGCCTGCTGCTCTATAAGCAAAACCGCTACCTGCATTTGGCCGGCGTCGTGGCCATCCAAATTGTCATTCTCGCCACCGGCGCCTTGCAGGACTATTTATTCGCCTTTCTGCGGCGCATGTTTTTTCCTTACTCCGAACTCAGAGCAGCGAAATAATGACGGATTTCTCTTACAAAGAGCCCATTCTGACGCTGCGGGACATTTCCATGCAGTTCGGGGGCGAAGTCATCCTGCGCGATATCAGCCTGGATGTGCTGAACGTGGTGCGGCCGGGCCTGAGCCAGGGGCAGGTGGTGGGGTTTTATGGTCGCTCGGGCATTGGCAAGTCGGTGCTATGCCGCATCATTGCGGGGCTGCTGCCCCCCACCACCGGCACCGTGCTGGTGGCCGACCCGGCGCGCCCGGTGTGCCCCGGCGACGTCGGCTTCGTGCAGCAGCGCTACCCGCTGTTCGACCACCGCACCCTGCTCGACAACCTGCTGGTGGCCGCGGGCCGCAAGCACGCGCCGGCCGAAGCCAAGGCCCGCGTCGAAGACTTCCTCACCCGCTTCGACTTGGCGCAGCACCGGCGCAAGTACCCCGCCCAGCTCTCGGGCGGGCAGCGGCAGCGGGCGGCCATTGCCCAGCAGTTGCTGTGCTCCGAGCACCTCATCATTCTGGACGAGCCCTTTTCCGGCCTCGACATTGCCATGATTGACGAGGTGAAAAAAATCATCCTCGAAGTCACGGCCCTGGACGAGCTGAACACCGTCGTCATTGTATCGCACGATTTGGCCACCACCACGGCCTTGTCGGATACCCTGTGGCTGCTGGGGCCTGAGCGCGACGCCGCCGGGCAGTGCCTGGCGGGCGCCACCATCAGCAAGCAGCACCAGTACAACCTCGCCCAGATGGGCCTGGCCTGGCAGCCCGGCATTCAGGCCCGGCCGGAATTTGTGCAGCTCATTGAGCATCTGAAAGACGAGATTCGCAAAACCTGAAGGCAGATAGTTAGTTAGGAAATCGCTGGCTTTTGTTGGAACATCATGCTGAGCGCAGCCGAAGCATCTCTACCGCGCAATGCAATCTATTTACCACCGCGGTAGAGATGCTTCGGCTGCGCTCAGCATGACCGTGCTAACCTGCTTCACCTGCTGAAGTCTGCTCATTTCACGTTTTTCATCCCTTCAATGCCTCCCCGCATTTCTTACCTCCGCAACGACGCCCTGCCCACCGTGCGGCCCGGATACCCCGGCAACAAGCTGTTCGGCAACGAGTTCGCCAATGGCGAGGAGCTTTTTGAGCCCAGTTTCGGCACGGTGCTGAAGTGGCAGCTCGAAACCAACCCGCAGAAGGCCGAGAAAAAAGCAGATACCTGGGCGCCTACTGTAGTGGACTGCACCACCGCGTTTTCGGCCACCGAGGATATGCTGGTGTGGCTGGGCCATTCCTGCTTTTTGTTGCGGGTAAACGGTATTTCGCTGCTTTTCGACCCGGTGCTGTTCAGCTCGCTGGGTTTGCGCCACCGCCACGCCCTCCCCTGCCCGCCCGAGGCCATTCGCAGCATCGACTACCTGCTGCTCTCGCACGGCCACCGCGACCACTTGGACGAAAAATCCATCAAGCTCTTGGCCACGCAGAACCCCGAGATGCAAGTGCTGTCATCGTTGCGCATGGCGCCGCTGCTGCGCGGCATGGCGCCGGGCCTGCCGGTGCAGGAAGCCGGCTGGTGGCAGCAATACGACCTAGGACCTGATACACCGTTGGAAATCAGCTACCTGCCCGCCGCTCACTGGCACCGCCGCGGCCTGCTGGACCTGAACCAGGTGCTCTGGGGCAGCTTTCTGATTCGGGACAAGCGCAGCGAAAAGCTCATCTACTTTGCCGGCGACACCGCCTATGCCGACCACTTCGAGGCCATCGAAGCCCGCTTCGGCCCTATCGATATTGCCCTCATGCCCATCGGGGCCTACAAGCCGGCCTACATGATGGCCAAAAGCCACGTGAACCCCCACGAGGCCGCCAAAGCGGCCAACGTGCTGCGCGCCGGCCACGTGGTGCCTATGCACTACGGCACTTTCGCCCTGAGCGACGAGCCCGCCTCTGAGCCCCTGCGCCAGCTCACAGATGTGGCGGCCGGGGGCATGCTGCGCGGCGAGCTGCACGCCCCCGCCGTGGGCGAGGTGCTGCGCTGGCAAGACTGGGAATAGCTTTTTGGGGAATGTCGGGCAGCTGGGTAAGAGGGCATGAGTTATTCTAACGACCTTTGTTCCCGATTGACTTTCCAGACTTCCGCCCTTCTGCTCCCGAACCCTCCCACCCTGATTAAATGTCGCCAACTCTCGTTTTAAGCCTGGTCGCGGGCTATTTTGCCGTTCTCATCATCATTGCGGTGCTCACTTCGCGGGGCGCCACCAGCGAAAGCTTCTTCGTGGCCAACCGCAACGCGCCGTGGTACATGGTGGCGTTTGCCATGATTGGCACCTCGCTGTCGGGCGTCACCTTCATCTCGGTGCCGGGCAACGTGTACGGCAAAAGCTGGAGCTACCTGGCGGTGGCCATGGGCTTCGTGGCGGGCTACGTGGTGATTGGCACCGTGCTCATGCCGCTCTATTACCGGCTGCGGCTGGTGAGCATCTACTCCTATCTGGACCAGCGCTTTGGCTACTGGAGCTACAAGACTGGCGCGCTGTTTTTCCTGATTTCGCGCTCGCTGGGCTCGGCCCTGCGGCTGTATTTGGTGGCGGGCGTGTTGCAACTGGCCGTGTTCGATGCCATGGGCGTGCCGTTTTCGGTCACTGTTGTGGTCAGCATCCTGTTCATCTACCTCTACACCTTTAAGGGCGGCCTGAAAACCATCCTCTGGACCGATACTTTCCAGACGCTGGCCATGCTGAGCTGCGTGGCGCTGAGCATCTACTTCATGGCCGATGCGCTGAATTATTCCTTCAAGCAGCTGGTGACGGCGGTGCGCGAAAGCCCCATGTCGCAAATCTATTTCTCGGATGTGCGCGACGACAAGTTCTTCTGGAAGCAGTTTGCCTCGGGCATGTTCATCACCATTGTGATGACGGGCCTCGACCAGGATTTGATGCAGAAAAACCTGAGCTGCCGCAGCCTCGGCGAGGCCCAGAAAAATCTATTCTGGTTCACGCCGGTCATCGTGAGCGTCAATATTCTGTTCCTCACTTTGGGCGTGCTTATGTACCAGTACGCCGCCGCCCGCGGCCTGCACCTCACCGAGATGAAGCAGCTTTTGAATCTCAAAGGCACCCTCGATACCGACAAAGTATTCCCCTTCCTGGCCACCACGCAGTTCTCGCTGGCGGCGGGTATCATCTTCATTCTGGGCATTATCGCCGTCACCTACGCCTCGGCCGATTCGGCCCTCACCTCGCTCACCACCTCGTTTTGCGTCGACTTTCTCGACATTCAGAAGTACCCCGAGGCCCGGCAGACGCGCCTGCGCCAGCTCACGCACCTGGGCTGGTCGGTGGTGCTCATCGTCATCATCCTCATCTTCCGCGCCCTCAACGAGCAAAGCCTGATTGATGCCGTGTACAAGGCGGCCGGCTTCACTTACGGGCCGCTGTTGGGCCTGTTTGCCTTCGGCATTCTCACCCAGCGGCAGCTGCGCGACCGGCTGGTGCTGCCCACCTGCACGGCGGCCGTGCTGCTCACGCTGCTCATCGTGACGCACTCCGTGGAGTGGCTAAACGGCTACAAGTTTGGCTTCGAAATCCTGCTGCTCAACGGCGCGCTGGTGTACCTGGGCCTGCTGGCCATTTCGCGCCCAGCGGCGGTGAACCCCCTTTCGCAAACCGCGGTTTAATCAATCATGAATAAGACTATCCTCACCGGCCTGCTGATGCTGGCCTCGGTTTCATCGGCGCTGGCTCAAACGGCGCCGGCCACTACCCCGCAACAGCCCATCATCCTGAAGGCCGACAACATGCAGGTGCAGGCCCATTCGGCTGCCAACCGCCCCGACCGCGCCCCGGTGTACCCCGGCGGCGAGCAGGCCCTGGGCCTGTTTTTTCTGGATAATATAAAATATCCCGACGCCGCGCGCGTCAAACAGCTCAGCGGAATTGTGCTGGTGACGGCCACGGTGAATGCGGATGGCACGGTGAGCAACCCGGTGGTGGCCAAGTCGCTCTCGCCGGAGTGCGACGCCGAGGCCCTGCGCGTGGTGCCGCTGCTCACGGGCTGGCAACCGGCCATGCGCAAAGGCCGGCCGCTGCCCGTGCTCATTCAGCTGCCGGTGCCGTTCGGCGGCGCGGGCAACATGAAGATTGAAATGAACAACCGGCCCTCGCCCGCGTCGGGCCGGCGCGTGAAGTAATGGGCGGCTGACATGCCTTAAAAGCCCGTTATACTTTGCTGCGCGCTGCATGACGGGCCGTAGGGTGATGTTCCCACTCCAGCGCTTCACCCGCGCCTCATGCCCGACGGCAGAAATTGCCGCGTTATAATTAGTTGATTAGATAAGACCCGATGGCCCGTAGTGGACTTAATACCAGTGGCAACGACGTTGCCGCCGACCTGCCCAAACCGAAAGTAACCCGGGAATCCCTCAAGCGCGGCCTGCGCATATTCCGCTACGTGCTGCCCTACCGCAGCAAGTTTGCCGTGGGCATGGCTTTGCTGGTGCTCAGCAGCCTGAGCACCATGTCTTTCCCGTGGATAGCCGGCAAGCTGGTGAATGCGGCCACTGGCAAGCCCTTAATATTTGGCGGGCTGGTGCTCGACATTAACCGCATTGCGTTGGGGCTTTTCCTGGTCACGGTGTTGCAGGGGCTTTTTTCGTTTGGGCGCATCTGGTTTTTCACGCAGGTGAGCGAGTTCTCGGTGCGCGACATTCGCCAGGCGCTCTACGCCAAGTTTGTGCAACTGCCCATTCCGTTCTTCGAGAAAAACCGCGTGGGGGCCATCACGTCGCGCATTACCAGCGACGTTTCCCAGATTCAGGATTCGTTTTCGCTGACGCTGGCCGAGCTGTTCCGGCAGGTGTTTACGCTCGTGGTCGGCATTGGCTTCATCATGTTTGTGTCGTGGCGGCTGTCGGCGTTTATGCTGCTTACGTTTCCCCCCATCGTGCTGGCGGCGGGCCTGTTCGGCCGCAAAATCCGCAACCTGTCGAAGACCGTACAGCAGGAACTGGCGCACACCAACACCATTGTGGAGGAAACCCTGCAAGCCATCAATTCGGTGAAGGCCTACACCAATGAGAAGTTCGAAACCGCCCGTTACAACCTGTCCCTAGGCAAGGTGGTGCGGGCGGCGCTGCAAAGCAACCTCTACCGCGGTGGCTTTGTGTCGTTTGTCATCATCGGCCTGTTTGGCGGCATTATTCTGGTGTTGTGGCGCGGGGCCACACTGGTACACACGCCCCCGGGCGACCCCAACCACCTCGAAATCGGTGACTTGGTGACGTTCATCATCCTCACGGCCTACATCGGTGCCTCGGTGGCCGGCTTGGGCGAGCTGTACGGCAAAGTGCAGAGCACGCTGGGCGCCTCCGAGCGCATCCTCGAAATCCTCGACGAAGCCCCCGAGCCCACCCATATCGAGCCGGCCGTGGGGCTCACGCCGGCCCGCATTCAGGGCGATATCCGGTACGAGCACGTGGCCTTCCGCTACCCCACCCGGCCCGACGTGCCAGTGCTCAAAGACATCAACTTTCACATTGCAGCGGGCGAGAAAATTGCCCTCGTGGGCCCCAGCGGCGCGGGCAAAAGCACCATTGCCGGCCTGCTGATGCAGTTTTATCCGCTCAGCGGCGGCCGCATCGTGGTCGATGGCCACGACATAGATGCTTACGACCTCACAGCCCTGCGCCGCCACATCGGCATTGTGCCGCAGGAAACGCTGCTCTTTGGCGGCACCATTCGCGAGAATATTGCCTACGGCAAGCCCGGCGCCAGCGACGCCGAAATCATCGAAGCGGCCGAGCGCGCCAATGCCTGGCAATTTATCCAAGCCTTCCCCGAGGCGCTCGATACGGTGGTGGGCGACCGCGGCATCAAGCTCTCGGGCGGGCAGCGCCAACGCGTGGCCATTGCCCGCGCCATCCTGAAAAACCCCGCCATCCTGATTCTGGACGAAGCCACGTCCTCCCTAGACAGCGAAAGCGAAAAGCTGGTGCAAGGCGCCCTCGACGAGCTGATGCAGCACCGCACCAGCCTCATTATCGCCCACCGCCTGAGCACCATCCGCAAAGTCGACAAAATCCTGGTCATCGACGGCGGCCGCATCGTGGAGGCCGGCTCGCACGAGGAGCTGAGCGAGCGCGAGGGCGGGCTGTATGCGAATCTGCTGCGGTTGCAGTTTGAACTGACGTAGAGCACAATACTTATCATTTTCATGGAACCCGCGCCCCGAGCGCGGGTTTCGTATTTTTACCTCATGGACCTCCACGCCCTCATCACCATTGACCCCGATATTCTCGGCGGTCAGCCCGTTTTTACCGGTACCCGCGTGCCCATCGAGACTCTGTTTGACCATCTGGAAGCGGGAGTTTCGGTGGACGAGTTTCTGGATGATTTCCCCACGGTTTCCAAAGCGCAGGCCATTGCGCTACTTGAAGCGGCCACCAAGCTGCTTACCTCCGCCAACGTAGCCCAACTGTATGCGGCTGTTGCTTGATGAAAACCTGCCCAAGCACTTGAAACAGGATTTCGTCGACCACGACATTTTCACGGTGCGCGACAAACAGTGGAATGGCATCAAGAACGGAGAACTCCTGAAACTGATGGTGGCTGAAGGCTTTGAGGCGCTATTGACGTTTGATAAAAACCTGCAGCACCAGCAGAATTTCGAGAAGTACACCCTAACGGTATTTGTGTTGAATGCCCCCATTAATACCTACACTGAGTTGACAAAACTTTCTACCCAAATCAACACGCTGCTGGCTGCGGGCGATTTACCGCCCGGCCCCATCATTATTCAGGCAGGCTAAACCTAAAAACCCGCGCCCCAAGCGCGGGTTTCGTATTTTTAGCCCCTCAACAACTCTCCCTCACTCTCTCCTTACTGATGAGCAAGCACTTCCTGAGTTTCTCCGTCGCTGTGGCAACGGCCGCTACCCTGCTGGCCGCTCCGGCTGCCCACGCCCAAATCCGCACGCCCGCGGCCAGCCCCCAAAGCACCATTACGCAACGCGTGGGCCTCACTGATGTCACCATCGTGTACTCGCGGCCCAGCGCCAAGGGCCGCAGCATTTTCGGCAGCGACAACTCGTTGGTGCCGAATGGCAAGCGCTGGCGCACTGGCGCCAACGCCACCACCAGCATCAAATTCTCCGATGACGTGACCATCGAAGGCAAGAAGATTCCGGCCGGCGAGTACGGCATCTACACCGTGCCGCGCCCCGGCGAATGGACCGTGGTGCTGAACAAAAGCCTCAAGCAGGGCGCCGACGTGGACGGTTTCAAGGACGACCAAGACGTGGCCCGCTTCACCATTAAGCCCTACAAGGTGGCTGGCAGCAAGGTCGAAACCTTCACCATCGCCTTCACCGACCTGACGCCCGCCACCGCCAACGTGGCCATGGAGTGGGAAAACACCGGCGCTAAGTTCAAAATCACCGCCGATGTGGAAAGCAAGGTGATGGCCCAGATTGACGAGAAAGTCATCAAAGCCGCCACTCCCGCTCCCGCCGACCTGGCCGCCGCCGCCGTGTATTACTACGACAACAACAAGGACCTGAAGCAGGCCGTGACCTGGATGGAAAAGGCCAACGCCGCCGAGCCCACCAAGTACTGGAACCTGAACACGGAAGCCAAAATCCGCCTGAAAATGAAGGATTACGCCGGTGCTACCAAAGCCGCCGAAGCCTCGAAGAAAGCCGCGCTGGCCGCCACGCCGCCGAATGGCGAGTACGTGAAAATGAACGAGGAGCTGATGGCGCAGGCCAAGAAGATGGGTAAGTAAATCGCCTGTCATTGCGAGTGGAGCGCAGCACAACGCGGCAATCCGTCCTCTCTCAGCGACTAGCCTTCTGAAGTGAAAAGCCCCGGCTCTGCGTAGAGACGGGGCTTTTTACGTTTTAAGAAAGTCCGTGTCACGTCTCGGAGTTGGTCACCGAGAGAGGACGGATTGCCACGTTGTGCTGCGCTCCACTCGCGATGACAAGCGGGCGCGACGGGCGGCTGTTGCTACGGCAGCACCTTCACCGCCAGTTGCGAGGCATTGGCAGCCGAGTGATACAAACGGTGCGTAGCGGTTTGGAAATCGGCTTCATCGGCCTTGTAGATGTTGTCGACGTACTTCTGCGGGTTGCGGTCGACGAGCGGGAACCAGGTGCTTTGCACCTGCACCATGAGGCGGTGGCCGGGCTGGAAGGTGTGCATCAGGTCCTGCACGGTGAAGGGCACGGGCGTAACCTGGCCGGGCACGAAGGGCTCGGGCTTGCTGAAGCTGTTGCGGAAGCGGCCGCGCATCACCTCGGAGCGCACCATTTGCTGGTAGCCGCCGAGGTGCACGCTGGGATTGAGGCGCGGGTTGTCGGGGGTGTTGTCGGGGTACACGTCGATGATTTTCACCACCCAGTCGGCATCGGTGCCGGTGGTAGCTACCTGCAGCAGCGCCTCGATGGGGCCGGCCAGGGTGAGCGGGGCGGTGAGAACGTCGGTTTGGTAGGTGAGCACGTCGGGGCGGCGGCTGGCGAAGCGCTGGTCGTCGGTCATGTACTCGCGGGTCATGCCCGTGGTGGTGACTTCGGAAAAGGGCACGGGGTGGGCCGGGTCGCTCAGAAACTGGTCGAACTCGGGGCCGCCGGCGGGTTTGTCGAAGCTGATTTTGCCGCCGGGCTGGAAGTAGAGTGTGCGGTCCTGCGCGGCTTTGGGCGGCCAGGCATCGAAGGTGCGCCACTGATTGGTGCCGCTTTCAAACACGGTGGCTTCGGGCAGGTCGGCCGGCTTGCCGTTTTTCAGGTAAGACTTGAAGAATTTGGCTTCGATTTCTTTCTGGTAATAGAAGGAGGGCGCGTCGCCGTAGGCCACGTTGCCCACGATTTCGCCCGACCCGCGGGCCCAGCCGCCGTGCACCCAGGGGCCCATCACCAGGCTGTTGCGCAGGCCCGGGTTCTGCTTTTCGATGGCGCTGTAGATGTGCAAAGCGCCGAACAAGTCCTCAGCGTCGTTGAAGCCGCCCACGGTGAGCACGGCCGTGCCGGGCTGCAGGTTTTTGAGGTGGGGCCGCAGGTCGCGCGCCTGCCAGAACTCGTCGTAGTTGGGGTGCTGCATCAGGTCGTTCCAGAAGCTGACCTGGCCCTTGTAGTAGCGGGCATCGGCGTTTTTCAGCGGGCCCATTTTCAGGAAGAAGTCGTAGCCATCGGGTGTGCCGTGCTTAAAGGCGGGGTTGCCGGTGGGCGTGGGCTGCGGCCGGGGCAGGCCAAACGAGGCCAGGAAATTGAAGGCGTGGGGCAGGAAAAACGCGCCGTTGTGGTGGAAGTCGTCCCAGAACCAGTCGGCGATGGGTGCCTGGGGCGAGGCGGCTTTCAGGGCCGGGTGGCGGGCCAGCAGGCCGGTGGCGGTGTAGTAGCCGGGGTAGCTGATGCCCCACTGGCCCACGCGGCCGTTGCTCTTGGGTGCCTGCTTGTTCTTGAGCAGCCACTCGATGGTATCGAAGGTGTCGGTGCCTTCGTCCACATCGGTTTTGCCCTTGTGCACTTCCTTTTCGGGGCGCACGTCAATGAACTGGCCTTCGCTCATGTAGCGCCCGCGCACGTCCTGGTACACGAAAATGTAGCCCTCGTGCATCATTTCGGTGCTGGGGCCCAGGTTCAGCTTCATACGGGCCGATTTATAGGGCCCGATGGCGTAGGGCGTGCGGTTCAGCATGATGGGGTAGCGCACCTGGTCGGCATCATTCGGCGCGTACACGATGGTGTAGAGCTTTACCCCGTCGCGCATGGGCACCTGGAATTCCGTTTTTTTGTAGTGCTGCTTGATGTAGGAAGTGTCCGCAATGATGGTGGCGTAACGGGCTTTGTCGACTTCCGACCACACCGGGTACGAAGCCCCCACCTGCTGGGCGCAGACGTGCGTGGCCGTGGCGCCGAGCACCACCGCAAACAGTAAAACTGATTTCATGCCGGGCATAGATTGTAAGGCTGATGAACGGCGAAGGTAATGGCCGGCTTCGTCGCCATCAAACCCACTCCCGGACGGCGCTATTTCTGGCCCCGGCCCTGCATTTGCAGCAAGCGCTTCACATTGTCCACCTCAATCTCGTCGGGCTGGGTGGCGAGCACGCGGCGCAGGTCCTTGGGCGAGCGGCCACCAAACACCACCACCGTGAGGCCGGCGGCGTGGGCCTGCGCGCTTTGCTCGGGTGTCACGCGGTCGGCGTCGAGCACTACGGTATGCACCCGCTCAGTTTTGGCTACTTTCAGGCCGAAGGCAAATTCGTCGGAGGCGATTTCGAGGCCGACGCGCACCCCCGGCATAGCGGCGCGGGCCAGCGTGATGGTGGGCCCTTCCTGGGTGATGAAGAGGACTTTGGCGGGCGGTACGTGGTAGCGGGCCAGGCTGCGGGCAATCTGGCGGACGAGCAGCGGGGTGCGGTCGTGCTGATGGCCGGCGGGCAGGCACTGGTCGTCCTCATGCAGGTCGAGGTGAATGTAGGGAAAGCTGGGCCAGCGGTTGAGGCGTGCCAGGAGCGTGTCGAAGCTGATGGGGCGCTCCTTTTGGATGAGGTCGTAGGGGAAGCCGCCGCGGTAGCGGGCCTGCGTGATTTCGGCCGCGGTGCGCTGGCTGATGCAGCCCGCGGCGGTGCTGCCGTCCTCCATTTTTTGGTCGTGGTAGAGCATCACCACGCTGTCGCGGCTCATTTGCAGGTCGATTTCCACGCCGTCGGCCCCGCGCAGCAGGGCGCGCCGAATGCCGCGCCAGCTGCTCGGCGGGCGGTAGTTGAAGGGGCTGATGGGGGTGTAAAAGCCGGAGCCGGCGTGGCCCAGCACCACCAGTTTCGGGTTGGCGACGGGCTTGGTGGCAGTGCAGGCGGCCAGCGTCATCAGGAACAATGCCAGCGCAACGGCGGGGAGTAAGCGGTATTTTCTCATGCAAAAGCGAAAGCCCGGCGCGGGCCGGTGATGGGCTGAACGGTAATGGGCAATTGGGGTTGTAGAGACGCGATACTTCGCGTCTCCGGCGTTGGATAGGTGGCATCAAAGCGGCATTTCAAAGCCATTCCGTACCGTTTTACCCAAGCCGTTCAACGAGGAGACGCGAAGTGTCGCGTCTCTACATTTCCACCGGCCGCGGCCTGTCCAGCAGGCTAAACAGGAAGGTGTAGGCCACCACCAGCCAGGCCGAAAACCACACGTCGGACGGGTAGTGCGCGCCCATCACCAGCCGCCCTAGCATGATGAGGCCCGGCAGCACCAGCAGCGGCACCCGCCAGCGCGGAAACGCCAGCGCCAGCGGCCAGAACAGGCTAAAATAGATGGCGGTGTGCGTCGAAGGGAACGAGTCGTTGTGCGGGCCGGTGGCCCACAGCCCGGTGCCCGGGTAGCCGCCGCTGAAAAGCACCTCCGGCCGCAGCCGGTGCACCGTGCCCTTGAGCACGTTGGAGGTGCCCTGGCTGGCAATGTGGGTGAGCAGCACGATGAGCGCCAGCGTGCCCCAGCGGCGCTTCAGCACCCAGCGGCCCAACACAAACAGGACCAACAATGCCAGATACAGCACCGGCAACTTAAGCATGTGGGTGCTCACGGCCGCTTCGTAGGCCGTATCGGCGGCCGCGGTGTAGGCCGAGAAAAGCGGCTCGGCCCAGCCGGTGTGCCGGTGAACAAACAGGGTAATCGGCTGGTCGAGGAACAGGATGAGCAGCGCGCAGGCGGGCAGCGTGAGGGCCGTGAAGAGGAGAAACTGGCGAAGCGTCATGGAGTGAATGTAGCGCGGACTTTTAGTCCGCGAGTCCAAACGGCGCGGGTCAAAACAAGTTTTCAGGGTTTGTTACTCGCGGACTAAAAGTCCGCGCTACTTCTACCCCAGCGCCTGGTTCAGGGCGATGATGGCCGTTTCGTAGTCCTCGCGTCCCACGATGAACTGAATGTTCACCTTGCGCAGGGCAAAGCCGGCGCTGCGGATGTTGATGCCGGCATCGGCCAGGGCCTTGGCGGCGCGGGCCAGTAGGCCGGGCTCGTCGATGTTGGAGCCGATGAGGCAGACCAGGGCGGCGGTTTGCACGGTCACGTTCTCGTACTTGGCTTCGAGGGCGGCCATGAGCTGGGGCTTGAGGTC
This sequence comes from Hymenobacter convexus, assembly GCF_030580955.1. Lineage (GTDB taxonomy): Bacteria > Bacteroidota > Bacteroidia > Cytophagales > Hymenobacteraceae > Hymenobacter. Next base: position 556,204 of record NZ_JAUQON010000004.1, read on the forward strand.
CTTTTCCCAGATGAGCAGCGTGATGCTGTTGGCGCTGGTGGCCTTGAAGATGTAGCTCACGCCGAGGTCGAAAAACACCTGCATCAGGTGCAGGTCGAAGCCGGCGGCGCCCACCATCAGCGGGTCGTGGATGTCGATGATGACGACTTTGTCGGTGCCGGTGATGACTTCGATGTGCTTATCCTTCGACACAAAATCGCGGGTGATGAGCGTGCCGGGGTGGTCGGGCTCGAAGGTGTTTTTGATGCGCAGGTTAATGGCGTTTATCTCCAGCGGCTTCGAGGCCTTGGGATGAATGGCCTCCATGCCCACGTCGGCCAGCTGGTCGGCCACGTCGTAGTTGGTGAAGCCGATGGGCCGCACTTGGTCCACGCCCACCAGGTTGGGGTCGGCCGAGCTGAGGTGGTACTCCTTGTGAATAATGGCCTCCTGCGGGTGCACGGCCACGGCAATCTTGCTGAAGGTGACTTCCGAATACCCCCTATCAAACTCGCGCATGATGCCCTCCGTGCCCTTGGTGTAGCCGGTGGCGATGCAGATGGTTTTCGGAAAATCGATGTCGGCAAAGGCCTGGCGGATGCGCTCGTCAATGGTCAGGGCCTGAGCATCATCGAAGCCGCTGAGGTCGACCAGAGTGGCGTGCACGCCCCGGTTTTGCAGGATGTTCACCGAGTTGAAGGCCGAGTGCGCCTCCCCTATCGAGGCCAGGATTTCGCGGGCCGCCTGCAGGATGTTGGCGCTATTGACGTAGCCCGAGGCCAGCACGTTCACGAGGCTGTCGAGGTACACCTGGGCCTGGTCGACGCGCTGCTGGATGAAGGCATCGGCCACGGCCAGGTTCAGGCCCAGCGCCTCGTAGTTCTTGTTCAGCTCCTTGAGCTTGTCGGCCACCTGCTGCAGCGCCGAGCGAAACTCCTGGTGCTGGGTGATGCGGTGGTAGACGCCGGGCTCGCCGGTTTTCTTGTTCTCGAGCAGCCAGTTGGTGACATTGGCGTAGGCCGACACCACGAACACGCGATTATAGAGGGCCGCGCCTTCGCGCTTGTGGAAGATAATGTTGTCGAGGACGTCGGCGAAGGCGGTCATCGAGGTACCGCCGATTTTTTCAACTGTGAGCATGTGCTAGCGGGCGCCTCACCCCCCGGCCCCCTCTCAGGTGGAGAGGTGGAGCCACGGCGGCGCGGACACGGAGGATAATAATTTAATCACAAAAGAACGTCATGCAGAGCGCAGCGAAGCATCTTGCGTGCAGAAGTAATCAATTACTACTGCACGCAAGATGCTTCGCTGCGCTCTGCATGACGAGCAATGTAGCGTGGACTCTGCGAGTCCGCGCCCGGGCGAACATCCTGCAATGCGCGGACTCACAGAGTCCACGCTACAAGCTGCTACTGCGCCGGTTCCTTCCCGTAGGAAATCATGTTCGTAATAATGCGGTACGCGCCCGGCACGCCCGCCGGCAGCTCCCGAAACAGCGACAAACCGGTGTAGATGTAGTGGCCCTTGCCGTAGTCCGTCACCAGAATGGCACTTTCCTTCGCCGGCTCGCCCGGGTCGCTGCTGGAGATGACGGTCTGATATTTCGGGTCCCACTTCGAGGGATAGTACAGGCCCTGCTCCTGCACCCAGCCTTTGAAATCTTCGGCAGTAATCTTGTTCGGGGCGGCCAGCAGCTGGTGCTTCGTGAGGGTGACGGGGGCGTCTTCTACGGTCACGCGGTCGGTGCTGAGGGTCATCGGGTAGGGGCCGATTTCGGGCATGACGGTGCCGCGGTTCACCACGTATTGCACCACCACGTTGCCGCCGGCTTCGATGTATTTGAGGATTTCGGGCTGCTGGGTTTTGAGGCGGTCGACGGTGTTGTAGGCGCGGATGCCGACCACGAGGGCGTCGAATTTTTTGAGGGTGGCGGCGGTGAGGTCTTTGGGTTCGAGCAGGGTCACGTTGTAGCCGATTTGGCGCAGGGCGTCGGGCACTTCGTCGCCGGCGCCCATGAGGTAGGCCACGTTCTGGCCGCGCCGCTTCAGGTCGAGCTTCACCAGCGGGGCCACGGCCTCGGGGAAGAGGAACTGCGTGGGGATGTGCGGGTACTCAATCTTCTGGATGCCGCGGGCGTAGGCCTGGCCGGCCACGGTGGCGGTGGCGCGCAGCTCGGCGCGGCCGGGCGCGGCGCCGGCCAGGGGCTGCACCTGAAAGTTCACGGTCAGCTCCTCGTCTTTGGCGGCGAGGGCGAAGTCGGCGGTGGCGGGCTCGCACGTCCAGCCGGCGGGCAGGGCCAGGGCCAAGCGGCCGCTCACCCCGGCGCGCCCGGCCCGCAGCGTGACGGGCACGGTCTTGGGCTGGGCATCGGCGAAGACGTAGGAACGGGCGGGCGGCAGGTTCACCAGCACGGGCGGCACCACGGCCAGCGGCTGGTATAATTCGCCCAGCACTGGGTCGGTGTGCTTGTATTGGACGGGGATGGTTATTCCGATTGGAAAACTCTCACCGTTTGCTTCGCTTAATGAACAAGATATATATACCGAAGCAACTGGTGCATTTTCCGGAGTTCCACGCAACTGGTCGTTTGCAACTTTTTTCGTCCATGGCTCCTCAAACTTATACATCCCAATAGTGCCAGGTTCACGCAGCCAATACGGCTGGGAAATCAGCGCATTGTTGAGTCCTTTAAGCATCACTTTTCCATTCACCCGTTTATTCCGAGTCAATTCTGTGGTCTGGGTAGCATCAATCCGCTGTTCATCAATTGTAAAAGAAAACGGGTCGCCTGGAAAATCAAGTTTCTCAACTCTTACCTTATTCAACTTGATAGGAAGATTTGACCGATTAATTATTTCGTATTCAATCGTAGCTTCTCCTCCACTCGCCACGGTTGGTTCGGTTACAGTTGCTTCTGCATAAATTCCCGAACAAGCTTGAATAAGAGCTCGGATTGTTTTTGTCTTTTCGTCGACCCATAAGTAGTTTTTATCTTTAGAGGACGAGATACGAATATCATTTTTAATTCGAAACAGGGCGTCTTGAACCTTTGTGAGCCCCGCCACGCTGGCGCTGGGGTTACTCGGGTCGTATTTGCGAATCACCTCCTCGATGAGCTTGCCCACGGCCGCGCCGCCGGGCACCCGGTTCCAGGTCTGGTCCACGCCTTCGAACAGGTCTTTGGTGGCTTTGTCGCCTTTCATGGGCTGGAAATACTCCAGCGCCTCGCCCCGCTGGGCGGCCGAGCCGAAGCCCTGGCTGCGGTGGTTGGAGCGGCTGCGGGCCGCGATTTCGCCGTAGCTCTGGCCCAGCAGGGGGTTGTAGCCGCCGGCGTCGAGCCGGAGGTAGCCGTCCATGTTTTCGCCGGGCTTCACGAAGAAGCTGCCGGTGTTCCAGAGCAGCCGCTTGGGCTGCCAGGCTTGCACGTACTGGAGCTGTTCGGGGAAGCGCTTGGGGTCGCCGGCGGCGTCGAAGGCTTCGGCGGCGAGGATGGCGCTGGCCTGGTGGTGGCCGTGGCCGGCGCGGGCATCGGGCGGGAAGCGGGTGATGAGCACATCGGGCCGGCGCTGGCGGATGACCCACACCAGGTCGGCGAGCACCTGCTCCTTGTCCCAGATGCGAAAGGTTTCGTCGGCCGTTTTGGAGAAGCCGAAGTCGTTGGCGCGGGTGAAGAACTGCCGGCCGCCGTCGAGGCGCCGGGCCGCCAGCAGCTCCTGCGTGCGAATCACGCCGAGGCCTTCGCGCAGCTCGGGGCCGATGAGGTTCTGGCCGCCGTCGCCGCGGGTGCAGCTCAGGTAGCTGGTTTCGAGCAGGCGCTCGTTGGCCAGGTAGGCGATGAGGCGGGTGTTTTCGTCGTCGGGGTGGGCGGCGAGGTACATCACCGAGCCGAGGACGTTGAGCTTCTTGAGGCCCAGCAGGATTTCGGACGAGGTGTAGGTTTTGGGCGTTTGGGCCTTCGTCTCAGTTAACAGGGAGCAGTTAACAGTGAGCAGCAGCAGGGCCGTAGCGAGCGGGCGGAGGTGTCGGAGCATGGGCGAGAAACCGGAATGGGGGCGTGAAGTTACCTGATACCGTTGCAGCCGGTGACACGGGCCTCCTGTGCCGGTGCATCTGAAACCACGAAGTAGCCCGGGTTGCGGCAAGCTGCCCATACTGGCGGGCGGCGCAACATTGGGCGGCCGGGCACGTCTTTACCCTGATTACCGTTTCAGCCCTTATACCTTCGCCTTCTCAACCCCCGGCCGCCCCGTCGCGCGGTTTTTTGCTTGCTTATGACGACAACCTTCCCCCGCGTTTCGCTGCCCCTGTTGCTGGCCGTCACGCTGTTTTCTTCCTGTGCCCGCCGGCCCCAGGCCAGCGCATCTACCACCAGCACGGCCGTGAGTGTGCCCGTGGTCGCTCCCGTGGCGGCCGATGCTATTCCGCCCGAAACCCCGGCGCCCGCCAAGCCCGCCCCCATCGGCGACCAGAGCGCCGCCCAGTGGTACCTCAAGGACCCCGAGCAGGACAAAGTGCCCGGCGTAGGCGCCACCCGCACTTATAATGAATTGCTGAAATCGCTGACGCCGACGCCCGTCGTAGTAGCCGTTATCGACTCGGGCATCGACACGGCCCACGTCGATTTGAAGCCGATTTTATGGACGAATACCAGGGAAATCCCCGGCAACGGCATCGACGACGACAAGAACGGCTACGTGGACGACGTGCACGGCTGGAACTTCCTCGGCGGCCCCGACGGCCGCAACGTGAACGCCGAAACCCTGGAGCTGACCCGCATTGTGGCCGCCGGCCGCGTGCGCTTCAAGGGCAAAACCGCCGCCACCGTGAAGCCCACTGAAAAGGCCGACTACGCCCTCTACCAGAAAGCCGAAAAGGCCTACAAAGCCCGCCTGGCCGAAGAAACCGAGCGCAACAAAGAGGTCGAAAGCATGGCCGGCCCCCTCAGCCAGATGGTGGCCGCCATGAAGCAGGCCCTCGGCACCGAAAAGCTGGATACCACCGCCCTCAAAAACGCCAACCCCGAAGACCCCAACCTCAAGCGCGCCGCCGCCGGCCTGCTGGAGATGATGCGCCAGACCGGCGCCGCCGATGGCGACGCCCTGGTTAGCCAGCTCAACGAAGGCGTGAAGCAGGAGCGCAGCCTGCTCGACAACTCGCTCAACCTGAAGTTCGACCCGCGCGCCGACATCGTGAAGGACAACCCCAACGACCTCACCCAGCGCTACTACGGCAACAACGACCTCCACGGCCCCGACCCCATGCACGGCACCCACGTGTCGGGCATTATTGCGGCCGTGCGCGACAACAACCTTGGCGTGCAGGGCCTGGCCCCGGCCCCGGTGCGCATCATGATGGTGCGCGCCGTGCCCGACGGCGACGAGCGCGACAAGGACATTGCCAACGCCATCCGCTACGCCGTCGACAACGGCGCCAGCATCATCAACATGAGCTTCGGCAAGGAGTTCTCGCCCCAGCGCCCCGCCGTGGAAGCCGCCTTCAAGTACGCCGCCGCCAAAAACGTGCTGCTGGTGCACGCCGCCGGCAACGAGAACAACAACCTCGACGTGACCGACAACTACCCGGCCTCCTTCTACATCAACAAGGCCCCGGTGCCCAACCTGCTCACCGTGGGCGCCTCCGGCCCGAAGGACAACGCCTCCCTGCCCGCGGATTTCTCGAACTACAGTAAGAAGGCCGTGGATGTGTTTGCGCCCGGCGTGGGCATCTTCAGCACGCTGCCCGGCAGCACGTTTGGCAACGAAAGTGGTACCAGCATGGCCTCGCCCGTGACGGCCGGCGTGGCGGCGGTACTCAAGTCGTACTTCCCCAAGCTCACGGCCACCGATTTGAAGCGCATCATCATGCAGTCGGCCCAGGTGCACCACACCAAAGTCTCGGTGCCCGGCACCGAGAAACAGGTCGATTTCAGCACGCTGTCGGTGACTGGCGGCATCGTGGACATGTATGAGGCCGTGAAGCTGGCCCAGAAGGCGACGCTGTAGTCAGGGGTTCCCAACGAGGGCGCCTCACCCCCGGCCCCTCTCCTCCGGGAGAGGGGAGCCTGATGATGTTCAACAGAAAAGCCCCGGCTCGTTTTTGAGTCAGGGCTTTTTTGATTTATAAAAAATACGCAGTTGGTTGCTTGCCCCGCCGTGGCTCGCCTCTCCCGGAGGAGAGGGGCCGGGGGTGAGGCGCCCCGGTCGAGCCCCTATCCCACGTCCACGCCCTTTTCCTCCTTGCGGAAGTGGTTCAGCACGAGCTTGTCGCTGAGCCCCGGCAGCCATTTATTGAGAAACACCACCAGCTTGCCCTGGCCGGTGAGCACCAGCGTACGCTTGCGCTGCTGCACGGCCCGCAGGATTTCGTCGGCCACGGCCTCGCTGCTCATCATGGCGCCCTCGTCGCGCGGGCTTTCGCCCTGCGAGGAGCCATCGGCCGCCAGGGCCGTGTTGCGGATGTTGGAGGCGGTGAAGCCCGGCGCGGCCGTGAGCACATTCACGCCCTGGTCGAGCAATTCGGTACGCAGGGCTTCGAGAAAGCCATTCATGGCAAACTTGGACGCCGAGTAGCCGGTGCGGCCCGGCAGCCCGCGGTAGCCCGCAATGCTGCTGATGCCCACAATGGTGCCCTTGCTTTTGAGCAGATGGGGCAAGGCGAATTTGGTGGTGAAGACGGTGCCGAAAAAGTTGGTTTGCATGAGCCGCTTGATGACTTCCAAGTCGGCATCCTGGAAGCGGGCGCGCATGCTGATGCCGGCGTTGTTGAGCAGCACGTCGAGGCCGCCGAAGCGGGTCACGGTTTCCTGTACGGCACGGCCGGCGGCGGCCTCGTCGCCCACGTCGGCCCGCACGGTGAGGTGCGCTACACCGGCCGCGGCCAGTGCCTGGGCAGTTTCAGCGAGTTTATTTTCGTCGCGGCCCGTGACTGCTACCTGGTAGCCAGCCCGGCCGAAAGCCAACGCACAGGCCCGGCCAATGCCCGAAGTGCCGCCGGTGATAAGAACAGTTGGAGAAGGCATGGATTGAAGAGAAAACTTGAAAAGGCTGAAAAAAGCAAAAAGGAAAGGATGCGCCCAAATTTACGGCCGGGTGGTGCGATTTTTGCCAGAGGCTTTTAAACCCGGCATAGCGGCGGCGGTCAGGCAAGGCACTGGCGCCCGGCAGGGGGGTAAAATGGAGTATTGGCCGAACTCGTTCGGGATATGGACGAATAAAAACCAAAAATGGCCGATTCCGGCCTTGAGGTCGGCATTTTCTCCTTACATTTATCCATTGAATTCTATTGTTTTCCCACAAAATACCGTATGCTTCCACTCCTACGTTCCTGGTCCCGTATTGCTTCCGGCGTAGCGGCCGTTGTGTTAACGCTGGGCGTCTCGTCGGCCGCTGAGGCCCAAACCTGTCCCATCACGGCGGCCTGCACCCCCGGCTCGGCCAGCATCAGCAATCCGTCGCTCTACGGGATGGCTCTTTTGAACGTGACGGTGGGCACCACCGTGCTGGCCAACCGCACGGGGTACACGGCCGGCTACCACGACTACAGCTGCACGCAAAACGCGGCGCTGGTGGTGGGCCAGAGCTACCCCATCAGCATCCGCACCACCTCGCCCGCCCAAAACGTGCGCGTGTGGATTGATTACAACAACGACGGCGCCTTCACGGGCAACAACGAGCTGGTGTTCAGCTCCGACAACGCCACCACGCACTCGGGCACTTTCGTGGTGCCGTCCACGGCCACGCTCACGTCGCGCCTGCGCATGCGCGTGGCCACCGACTACGCCAACAGCCCGGTGCCGACCTCGTGCTCCACGCCGGTGTATTCGCAGGATGAGGACTACAGCGTGACGCTTTCGGCCAACGCCAGCCCGCCGGTGGCCAGCTTCACCACCAGCGCCACCACCACCTGCACCGGCTGCATCCAGTTCACCGACGCCAGCCAGAACGTGCCCACGGCCTGGCTCTGGACGTTCGGCGACGGTACCACCAGCACCGTGCAAAACCCCAGCCACTGCTACACCGCCGCTGGCACCTACGCCGTGACGCTGCGGGCCACCAACGCAGCCGGCAACAATACCACCGCCGCCACCAGCATCACCTACAACACCCAGGTGCCCGTGGCTGCCTCCTGCACGCCCACCACCATCAACTACTTCGGCAACTACGGCATCGTCCGCTTCCGGCTGGGCACCATCGATAATTCTTCGGCCGACGGCAGCGCCGGCTACCAGGATTTCACCTGCACCCAGCGCGCCGAGCTGATGGTGGGCCTGAGCACCCAGATGATTATCACCACGGGCGGCACCAACGCGCACGACATCCGCGTGTACCTCGACTCGAATAACGACGGCTCATTGACCAGCGGCGAGCAGATTTACGTGGCCCTGAACACGGTGAGCCCCACCACCAACATCACCCTGCCCGGCACCATCACCCTGAACCAGCCCCTGCGCCTGCGCGTGATTGCCGATGCCGTGGGCAACAGCACCGGCCCCTGCGCCAGCCAGGCCAGCGGCCAGGCCGAAGACTACACCATCATTGCGCGGCCCAACACGGCGCCCCCGCTGGTGAGCTTCACGAGCAACTACGTGGCCGGCAACTGCATCAACCCCGTGCAGTTCACCGATGGCACCCAGAACGCGCCCACTTCCTGGCTCTGGAATTTTGGCGATGGCACCACCAGCACCGCCCAGAACCCCTCGCACCAATACACCACGGCTGGCACCTACACCGTGAGCCTGACGGCCACCAATACCAACGGCTCGGCCACCACCACGCGCCTCAACTACCTCACCATTCAGCTGCCGTGCTTCAACTACTGCGCTGCCAATGGCACGGGAGGCACCGGCGTCGGCGGCGTTCAGCAACCCAGCCCCTTCAGCATCCAGACGGTGCTGGTGAGCAACGCCCAGCCGGCGTATAACAACACGACGGGCAACTCGACGGGCGGCTACGGCAACTACACCACGCAGCCCATCACCATGGGCGCCAGCCGCACCGTTAACATCACGGTGACGGCGAACCTGGCGGCTGCCCATAGCACCTGGGTGTGGGTTGATTATAATCAGAACGGAGTATTCGCCACCAACGAGCTGCTGGTAAACGGCACCACCACTGCGGGCCCCAACGCGGCTACCTACACCACTTCCTTCACCGTGCCGACCCCCACCGCGGGCCTCAGCGCCCGGATGCGGGTGATGATAGCGGCCAATAACAACACGCCCAACCCCTGCGGCGTGAACGTGCTGAACGCCGAGGTAGAAGACTATCAGTTGGTGTTCGGCCCATTGGCGGCCCGTGAGGCGCAGGCCCTGCCCAGCCTCAGCCTCTACCCCACCCCCACCCCCGACGGCCGGGTGCACCTGCGCCTGCCCGATGCCGGCGCCGCCGGCGCTTACGCCGCCACCGTGCAAAACCTGCTGGGCGCCACCCTGCTCACCACCAGCCTGCGCCTCGGCCCCGCCGCCGATGCCGAGCTGGACCTGAGCCGCCTCGCCCCCGGCGTGTATATGCTGCAGCTGCGCAACGCCAAGGGCGAAACCGCCGTGCGCCGCGTGGTGCGCGAGTAGCTTTCTGTCGGTTCGTTTTTCCAATTATCCGCTTCACCAATCCGGCGGCCTGCGGGCCGCCGGATTTTCGTTCCGCATTCCCTCCCTTTACCTCTTTGTATGCTTAAAACCTTACCACAGCGTTTTTTCGGGTCAATTCTGCTGCTGGCACTGCTTGTGCTGAGCATGGCCCCGGCGCACGCTACCCACTTGCTGGGTGGCGAGATGAGCTACCGCTACCTCGACGCCAACGGCACTACGGCGGCGCCGTTTCGCTACGAAATAACGGTCACCATCTACAGCAACGGCCTCTACACCAATGCCAACGCCAATGGCATTGCCCCGCCACCTACCACTGCCCCGGTCACGGTGTACAACCGCACCACGGGCGGCGTGCTGCTGAACCTCAACATTCCCCGGGTGCTGCCCACGCCCACCAATACCAACCTGCCGGCGCCCATTTCGCCGCCCGTGCCCACGGGCTGCGCCGTGCAGGGCCCCAGCCAGCCGTTCTACCTGTGTAAGTTCACGCAGGTGGTGAACTTGCCGGTTTCGTTCGACGGCTACTACGCCGTGTATTCGGTGGGCGCCCGCAACGCCGGCATCACCAACCTCTCCAACTCGGGCAGCCAGAACCTGACGCTCTACGTGAGCATGGCTCCGCCGCTCATCTACAACCGCTCCCCCGTTTTTTCGGACACGGCCGTGGCCATCGTCTGCCAGAACGATACCACCATCTCGCTCAACAACGCCGTGGACGCCGACGGTGACCGCCTGGCATACTCCTTTGGCACGCCTTACAACCTGTTGACCAGCGCGGCTACCTCGCCGCCCACGTTCCAGACCGTGCCCTACGCCAACACCAGCTATAGCACCACCAATCCTTTCGGCACCGGAGCGGGCAATTTTGCCTTACTTAACGCCAGCACCGGCGTGGCCAAATACGGCGCTACCACCAACGGCCTCTACGTGGTGGCGGTGGATGTGCAGGAATACCGCAACATCAACGGGCGCGAAGTGCTGATTGGGACTACGCGACGCGACTTGCAGCTGGTGGTTTCGACCTGTCCGGCCACGCCGCCCCCTGTGTTGCCTTCAACTATCAGTATCCCCCGCAACTATACGATTGAGGAAGGGCAGTCGCTGAGCATTCCGATTACGGCCACCCAGTCCAGCACGCCGGGACACCCCTTGGTGCTCACGGCCAATAGTGTGTTGCTGGACGGCAGCGGCCCGTTTAATACCACTTTCAACAACAGCACGGGCACGGTGCAGTCCACCACGGGCACGGGCACGGCCACGGCTACCGGCACGGGCACGGTATCGGGCACGTTCGTGTATAACTCGGCTTGCGGCCAGGCCCGCGCCACGCCCTACGACATCGCCATCACGGTGCGCGACAACGGCTGCGGCGGCAAGCTGGCGTCGGATGTGTTCCGCGTTACGGTGACGCGCGCGGCGGGCCCCAACGCCATCAACGGCCCGGCCACGGTGTGCGACCCGGCCGTGGTGCGCACCTACACCGCCGCCGGCCCCACGCCCACCTCCTACAGCTGGCGCGTGCTGAACGGCACCATCAGCAGCGGCCAGGGCACCAGCTCGGTGAACGTGACCTGGAACAGCGCCAACACCACCGGCACGCTGATTTTGAAAGGCATTTCCTCGCGCGGCTGCCCCACCGACTCGGTGGTGAAAACTGTGGATATCCGCCCGCTGCCCGCGTTGGTGGTGGCGGCGGCGTCGCCCACTATTTGCCTGGGCGGCAGTACCACGCTCACCGTGACGGGCCAGGCCGGCCTGACCTACGTGTGGAGCGGCGGCGGCATCAGCTCGACCAGCACCACCGTGACCGTGAACCCCACGGCCACCACCACCTATACCATTACGGGCACCGACGGTACCTGCACCATCTCGAACACCGTGACGGTGACCGTGACGCCCCCGCCCACCGCCGATGCCGGCGCCGACCGCAGCGTGTGCCCCGGCGTGGCCTCAACGCCGCTCGGTGGCACGCCCATTGCGGGTGCCACCTACGCCTGGAGCCCGGCCACGGGCCTGAGCAGCACCACCGTGGCCAACCCCACCGTGACGCTGCCCAACACGACCAACGCGCCCATCGTCACGACTTACACCCTCACTGTATCCGTCGGCAGCAACTGCTCGAGCGTGGGCACGGTGCGCGTGACGGTGAACCCCGCCGCCACGGCCAATGCCGGCCCGGCCCTGAGCACCTGCTCGGGCGTGGCTTCGGCCCCCATCGGCACGGCGGCCCTGACCGGCTATACCTATAGCTGGAGCCCCGCTACCGGCCTGAGCAGCGCTACTGCTGCCCAGCCGACCGTGACATTGCCCAATACCACCGGCGCCCCCATCACCCAAACTTACACCGTGACGGCTACCAGCGCCACGGGCTGCACGGCCACTTCTTCGGTGGTAGTGACGGTGAACCCGGCCGCCGTAGCCACGCCCGGCCCGGCCATCAGCTTCTGCTCGGGCACGACTTCGGCCCCGCTCGGCGGCACGGCCACGCCTGTGGCCGGCACTACCTACGCCTGGACCCCAACTACGGGCCTGAGCAACCCCAACATCCTGAACCCCACGGTGACCGGCACCAATACCACTGGTTCGCCCATCAACACCACCTACACCCTGACGGCCACCACGGCCAACGGCTGCGTGGCTACCGCCACCGTGGTTGTGACCATTAACCCGGCTGCCGTGGCGGATGCGGGCCTGGCCAAATCGACCTGCTCGAATGTACCGGTGGCCATTGGTAACGGCACGGCCGTGGCCGGTACCACCTACGCCTGGAGCCCGGCCACGGGCCTGAGCAGCGCCACGGTGCTCAACCCCACCGTGACCCTGCCCAACCTGACCAGCGCCAACATCACCCAGACTTATACGCTGACGGCTACCACGGCCAACGGCTGCGTGGCCACCAGCACGGTAGTTGTCACGGTATTCCCGGCCGCAGTGGCCACGCCTGGCCCAGCCGTGGCCTTCTGCTCGGGAGCCAGCGCTACGCTGGGCAGCGGCACGGCCGTGGCCGGCACCACCTACGCCTGGAGCCCCGCTACGGGCCTCAGCAGCGCTTCGGTGCTGAACCCGACCATTACGCTGACCAACACCACGGGCGCCCCCATCACCACCACCTACACCTTGACGGTTACGACGGCCAACGGCTGCTCGGCCACGGGTACGGTAGCGGTAACGGTGAATCAGGCGGCGGTGGCTGATGCGGGCCTGGCCAAATCGACCTGCTCGAATGTACCGGTGGCCATTGGCAGCGGCACGGCCGTGGCCGGCACCACTTATGCCTGGAGCCCAACCACGGGCCTGAGCAGCGCTACGGTGCTCAACCCCACCGTGACGTTGCCCAACCTGACCGGCGCGCCCATCGTCACCACCTACACCCTGACCGCCACCACGGCCCAGGGTTGTACCGCCACCAGCACCGTGGCCGTGACCGTGAACCCCGCCGCTGTGGCTGATGCGGGCCTGGCCAAAGCAACCTGCTCGAACGTGCCCGTAGCCATTGGCACCGGCACGGCCGTGGCCGGCACCACTTATGCCTGGAGCCCAACCACGGGCCTGAGCAGCGCTACGGTGCTCAACCCCA
>NZ_JAUQON010000005.1 GCF_030580955.1 Hymenobacter convexus
CTGAACCAGATGGTGGACTCGCTGAACCTGTTTGCCGGCGAGGTAACCCGCGTGGCGCAGGAAGTAGGCACCGAAGGTAAACTCGGCGGCCAAGCCAGCGTGCCCAACGTGGCCGGCGTGTGGAAAGACCTGACGGACAACGTAAACAACATGGCCTCGAACCTGACCTCTCAGGTGCGAGACATTGCCAACGTGGCCACCGCCGTAGCCAAAGGCGACTTGTCGCAAAAGGTAACGGTAGACGTAAAAGGCGAACTGCTCCAACTGAAGCAGAACCTGAACCAGATGGTGGACTCGCTGAACCTGTTTGCCGGCGAGGTAACCCGCGTGGCGCAGGAAGTAGGCACCGAAGGCCGCCTTGGTGGTCAGGCCGTAGTGCCCAACGTAGCCGGCGTGTGGAAGGACCTGACGGATAACGTAAACTACATGGCGAGCAACCTGACTTCTCAGGTACGTGACATTGCCAACGTGGCCACCGCCGTAGCCAAAGGTGACCTGACGCAGACGGTGACCGTCGATGTAAAAGGGGAGTTCCTGCAGCTGAAGCAGAACCTGAACCAGATGGTGGCCTCGCTGAACCTGTTCGCCGGCGAGGTAACCCGCGTGGCGCAGGAAGTAGGTACCGAAGGTAAACTCGGCGGCCAGGCCAGCGTGCCAAACGTAGCCGGTGTGTGGAAAGCCCTGACGGACAACGTAAACGACATGGCCGCGGCTCTCACCTCGCAGGTACGCGACATTGCCAACGTGGCCACGGCCGTAGCCCGCGGCGACTTGAGCCAGAAGATGACGGTGAACGTGAAGGGCGAAATCCTGGAGCTGAAGAACATCCTTAACCAGATGGTGGACTCGCTCAACATCTTCGGTGACGAAGTAACCCGCGTGGCCCGCGAAGTAGGTACCGAAGGCAAGCTCGGTGGTCAGGCCGTGGTGCCCCGCGTCGGTGGCACCTGGAAGGAGCTGACGGACAACGTAAACACGATGGCCTCGAACCTGACTTCGCAGGTGCGGGACATTGCCAACGTGGCCACCGCCGTATCGAAAGGTGACCTTTCGCAGAAGATTACGGTAGACGTAAAAGGCGAGCTGCTTGACCTGAAGGACAACCTCAACCAGATGGTGGACTCGCTCAACATCTTCGCCGGCGAGGTAACCCGCGTGGCCCGCGAGGTAGGTACCGAAGGTATCCTCGGCGGCCAGGCCAACGTGCCGAAAGTGTCGGGCACTTGGAAGGATTTGACGGACAACGTGAACACGATGGCCTCGAACCTTACCTCGCAGATGCGCGACATTGCCAACGTGGCCACGGCCGTAGCCAAAGGCGACTTGAGCCAGAAAATCACGGTGAATGTGCGCGGTGAACTCCTCCAGTTGAAGGAAAACCTCAACGAAATGGTGGACTCCCTGAACACCTTCGGCGACGAAGTAACCCGGGTAGCCCGCGAAGTAGGTACCGAAGGCAAGCTCGGCGGCCAGGCCAAAGTGCCCAACGTGCGCGGCACCTGGAAAGACCTGACGGACAACGTAAACACGATGGCCTCGAACCTGACTTCGCAGGTGCGGGACATTGCCAACGTGGCCACCGCCGTATCGCGCGGCGATTTGTCGCAGAAAGTATCGGTAAACGTCAACGGCGAGCTGCTCGACCTGAAGGACAACCTGAACCGAATGGTGGACTCACTCAACATCTTCGCCGGCGAGGTAACCCGCGTGGCGCAGGAAGTGGGCACCGAAGGCAAACTGGGCGGCCAGGCTTCCGTGCCCGGCGTGGCCGGCGTGTGGAAAGAACTGACCGACAACGTAAACTACATGGCCTCCAACCTCACCACGCAAGTGCGGGGCCTGGTGAAAGTAGTAACCGCCGTATCGAAAGGCGACTTGACGCAGAAGCTGACATTGCAAGCCAAGGGTGAAGTGGCTGACCTGGCCGACACCATCAACAGCATGGTGGACGACCTGAACCGCCTGGCCTCGGAAGTAAGCCGCGTGGCCAAAGTAGCCGGGGTAGAAGGCAAGCTGACTGAGCGCGCCACCGTAACCGGCGTGTCGGGCTCCTGGAAAGAACTGGTGGACACGCTCAACGCCCTGCTCGAATCCATCGCCTCGCCGGTGCTGGAAGTGAGCCGCGTGGTGCGCGCCATCTCGGAAGGCGACCTGACCCAGCGCGTGGAAGTGCCCACCACGGGCGACATCCTCGCCATGGCCAACGCCTTGAACCTGGCCGTGGAAAACCTCAACGAGCTGCTCGGCGAAATCAACGACTCGTCGCAGATTGTGGGGACGTCTTCGGAAGAAATGGCTGGCAAAGGTCAGGAAATGAGCCGCGTAACGGTTGACGTGGCCCTGGCTATGCAGCAAATGGCAGAAGGCGCTCAGAATCAGGCTTTGAAAACCGACCAGGCCTTCAAGCTGATTGAAGAAATCATGCAGGCCACCAAGGAAACGGCCAACAAAGCCGACGTCGTGAACAAATCGGCAATCCTAGGTGAGCAAACCTCGCAGCTCGGTCTGAAAACGGTGGCCGAGGTGGTGAAAAACATGGAAGAAATATCCAGCGCCGCCTCGCAAACCTCGCGCACTATCGAAGTACTGAGCACCCGGTCGGGTGAAATCAGCAAGTCGCTGGGTGTGATTACCGACATCGCCTCGCAAACCAACCTGCTGGCTCTGAACGCCGCCATTGAAGCCGCCCGCGCCGGGGAAGCCGGCCGTGGCTTCGCCGTGGTAGCCGAGGAAATCCGCAAGCTGGCCGAAGGCTCCCGCAAGTCGGCCAACGAAATTGCCACGCTGGTCGAGGACGTTCGCAAGGACACCACCTCGGCCGCAACCGCTATTTCGACCATGGAAAACCGAGTGCTCAAGGGCAAAAACGCCACGTTTGAAGCCAGCTCGGCCTTTAAAAACATTGCCACCAGCAGCGGCGAAACCTTGCGCACCTCGCGCGACATTCTCACGGCTACCGAGGTACAGAAAACGTCGATTGGCGACGTGGTGAAGTACGTGGAAGAAGTGGTAGCCATTGCCGAGCAAACGGCTACGGGCACTCAGCAAGTGGCTGGCACCGCCAAGCAGTTGTCGACGGCCATGCAGGAGCTGACCACCAGCTCACAACGCCTCACCGATATTGCCGACGACCTGCAGGCCGGTCTCGAAACCTTCCAGCTCAGCTCCTACACCTATGAGCCGGAGCCGGAGCCCGTGCCCGTGCGGCGCCCCGTGGCCCGCGATGCTTACCGGAACCAAGCGTACGCGCCCGCTCCGCAAAACGGCATGGCTGCTCGCCGTGGTCAGTCGGCTCCCGAGCCGGCTCCGGCTCCTGGCAATGGACGGCCCAATGGCATGACTCGCCGGGTAGCCCGTCCTGAGGCCGAAGCTCCGGTTGCGACTCAGGCCACTCGCCGGGCTCCACGTTCGGCTCCGGCGGAATCTGCTGTTGCTGCCAGCCCGGTGCCAGCTGCCCGACGCCAAGCGCGGTCCAGCGCCAAGCAGGCCGACGACCAGCCAAAAAACGGGCAGGAAAATGGCAACGGGCAAGCTGCCAAAGCCGCTCCGAAGGCCAAGGCCAAGAAATAAGTATCAATCTAACCGCATAGCTTTTTTTCGTCTATCGCATGGCCGAGATTGAATTAGCCGCCGTACCCAAAGCCGAGCGCGCCAAACCTGCCGAGCTGGTCCAGCTCATCGTGTTTCGGCTTGGCGATGAGGATTATGGCATTCGCATCGAGCAGGTAAAAGAGGTGACCGTGACGCCGGAAGTTGCGCGCATGCCCAAAACGCCGCCTTTCATCAAAGGCATTGCCAACCTGCGCGGCGACATCATCGCCATTCTGGATTTGGAAGAGCGGTTCCGGCTGCGGCCGGCCGGCCGGCCCCTGCCCGAGCGCAGCTACACCGTGGCCGTGGAAGCGGCCGATTACACGCTGGGCCTGATGGTGCGCGAAGTACCGCGCCCCTTCACGCTGCCGCTGAGCCAGATTGAGCCGGCCCCGGAATTCGTGCAGGACGCCGGCACCCGCGACAAATACCTCGAAGGCATTGCCAAGCTGCCCGAGGGCGGTATCATCATCGTGCTGGACATGCGCAAGCTGCTCACGCCCAGCGAAGTACTTCGGCTACCGGGCAAAGGGGCATCTTCGTAGGCGCCAGCCCGTACTATGCCCGGCTGGGCGTCAATAAGCCGGGCCATTCTTCCGTAATAATTTCATGTCACCCAATTCCATGAACAAGCGCATCCTCATCGTCGACGACTCTTTTTACATGCGTACGATGCTTAAAAACATGCTTACCGACGCCGGCTACGAAGTAGTGGGCGAAGCAGCCAACGGAGCGCAGGCCCTGGAGATGGCCACTGCCACCTCGCCCGATCTCATTACCCTCGACGTGATTCTGCCCGACAACACGGGCCTGGATGTACTGAAAAGTCTGCGCCAGATTCAGCCTTCGGCTAAAGTGGTGATGTGCAGCGCCGTAGGCCAGGAGGTCATCGTGACCGAAGCCATCGAAAACGGAGCTTTGGCCTACATTGTGAAGCCATTCTCAGAAGAGAAAGTGTTGGAAATCGTAGGGGCCGCGTTGCAAAACGACGCTTCCGAACAGTCTGCCTAAAGTGTTGCGTCAGCGCTTCGTCGTGCTTTGTCTGCCGGCCGGAAACGGCTGGCGGCGTCCGTGTGCGGTGAAGCGTAGCTCATTCATCATTAATCTCGGCCAATGAAATCGCGCGACCAGGAGTACCGGGAGCTGTTTATGGCCGAAGCACTGGAGTATTACGACTCCATGAGCCGGCACCTAAGCGAGCTGGAGCGCAACCCCAACGCCGGGCCGGCGCTCAACGAGCTGTTCCGGCTCATGCACAACCTCAAGGCCAATGCCCGAGCCATGGGCTTCAATGACCTGGGCGAAGTGGCACACCACCTGGAAACCCTGTTCGGCTTGATTCGGGACCAGGAGCGGACGTTTAGCGGCCCCCTCACCCGGGTGGTTTTTGCCGGGGTGGATGCGCTGGGCAACATGATTCGGGCCGTAGGGGCCGACCAGCCCTTGCCCGATGCCACGGCGCTGCTCGACAACCTCGACCGTTTGGTACGGGGCGAGGAACCCATTCTGGACGCCGAGGAGGAGGCTGAATCGGAAGAGGAGTCCAACAAGAAGATGGAACTTTCCGACTTGGTCTATATCCAAGTCAAAAAGCTTGATAACCTCCTGAACCTGGTAGGGGAGCTAGTAATTGACCGCGACCGGATAATGACCCTGGCCCAGGAACTGGACAACCCCGCGCTGCTGGCCACGGCCCAGCACCTGTTCCGCATTTCCGACGACCTGCAGTACAGCGTGATGGATGCCCGTCTGGTAGGCGTGGGGGTGCTGCTGAACAAGTTTCCCCGCGTCGTACGCGACGTCGCTACGGCTGAAAACAAGGAAGTTGAGCTAACGCTGAGTGGCCAGGACGTGCAGATTGACCGCAACATCCTGCAAATCATCACCGATGCGCTGCTGCACCTGGTGCGCAATGCCGTCAGCCACGGCCTCGAAACCACCGAGCAGCGCCTCGCCGCTGGCAAGCCGGCCATTGGAAAACTAAACCTGTCGGCCCTGACCGAGCGCGACGACGTGCTCATCCAAGTGCGTGACGATGGCCGCGGCATCAATACCGAAGCCGTGCGTCGCAAAGCGGTGGAGCGCGGGCTGGTTTCCGCCAACACCGCGGCCACGCTGGACGAGAAAGCCGTGTGGGCTTTCCTGTTTGAGCCCGGTTTCTCGATGGCTCAGAAAGTGACCGATATTTCGGGCCGCGGCGTGGGCCTCGATGTGGTGAAGCTGGCGCTGGACTCGCTGGGCGGGCAGTTGCGGGTGGAATCGGAGCTGGGCGTGGGCACCACGTTCACGCTGGTGCTGCCCACATCCATTGCAGTGAAGGGCGCCCTGCTGGTCGAAGTAGAAGAGCGGCCCTACGCCGTGCCTTTGCTGCACACCGATACCGTGCTTTCGCTGCACCCCGGCCAGATATCGGTGGTGGGCGGCGTGCTGGTAACTTATTTTCAGGAGCAATCGGTGCCGTTGGTGCCGTTGCGCCAGCTTTTGTACGACGAAGGCGATGGGCCGCTGCCCTTTGCTACCCGCGACGACATCACCGGGCCCCAACAGGTGCTGGTGGTGAACTACAATAACCGACGCCTGGGCTTGGTGGTTGACCGATTTATCCGGCAACAGAACATCGTGATTAAGCCCCTGAGTAAACCCTTGGATACCATTGACCTGTTTGGGGGCGTGACCCTGCTGGGCAGTGGGCAGGTCTGCCTGGTGCTCGACGTGCCCGCCCTGACCCGTTTGTTCCTCAATAAACGCCCCTAAATTTCCTTTCCTTTCTTTCACACCAGTCCGCGCAGCTGCACTTCCCCCAAATTACACCGCTATGGATTTATCGATGACTGACTTAGAGCGAGATATAATCCGCGAGATTTTGAACATCGGCCTTGCCCGGGCGGCCGATTCGTTCGCCGTCATTGCCCAGGAACGGGTGCTGCTGGAGGTGCCGAACATCGACCTGCTGATGAGCGACGACATCATGCGCAAAGTGCGTGAGTATCAAGCCAAGCACGTGGCGATTCAGTCCGATATCCGCGGCGATTTCAACGGCACTACGCTGATGTTTTTCTCCGGCCAGCACATTCAGCGGCTGTCGCGGGTGTGTTTGCGCATGCAAATCCCCGACACGCTGGACGTGAACGAGTTGCAGGAGTCTTTGCTGCTGGAAATCAGCAACATCATCACCGGAGCACTGGTTACGCAGCTGGCTAACATTCTCAAAGCCAATATCTACGGCGCGCCGCCCACGGCCCCGCGCGGCGATATTGCGACGGCCATGCAGGCGCTGCTGCCGCAGCAGCAGCTGCAGCCCCTCATTTTCTCCGTGATTACGCAGTTCTCGGATAAAGACAACATGGTGGAACTGCCGCTCATGCTGTTTTTCGACCGCGTCACCTTTGCGAAAATCCTGGAAATCATTCGCAGCTACGATTTCCTAGGTAGCCAGATGTCGGCCTAGGCGCTTGGTTTCTGCAGTTTGTAGCACGTCATGCTGAGCGAAGCCGAAGCATCTTTACCGCGCAAGTAATCTGAATTTACGAACGTGGTTGAGGTGCTTCGGCTTCGCTCAGCATGACGTTATTTTTTACCCTTCAAATTCACCTAAACTTTGATTTTCCATGTCTAAAACCGACGCGGCGCTAGCCAACAAAATAGCTTCATTCGACCCCAATGCCCCCGGCGATGCGGCGGGCGGCTTGTTCGGCTTGCCTTTCACGTCCGAGGAGGCGCAGGTGGTGGTAGTGCCCGTGCCCTGGGAGGTAACGGTGAGCTACCGCGCTGGCACGGCCGAAGGCCCGGCCGCCGTTCACGAGGCCTCGCTCCAAGTCGACCTTTACGACCCGGACTTGCCCGATGCCTGGAAATTGGGCCTGGCCATGGAAGAAGCCGACGAAACCATTGCCGAGGCCAGCCGCGCGCTACGGCCCCAGGCCGCCGATTACATCGGCTGGCTGGAAGCCGGTGAGCCGGAGGCAGACCATCCCCGGCTGAGTGGCGTGCCCGGCCAGGTGACGGCCGAGGGCGAGAAAATGCTAAAGTGGCTCAAGGACAAAACCGGCGCCCTGCTCGACGCGGGCAAGGGCGTGGTGGTGCTCGGCGGCGACCACAGCACGCCGCTGGGCTACCTGCATGCCCTGGCCGAACGCCACGAGGAGTTCGCCATACTGCAGTTTGATGCCCATTGCGACCTGCGCCCGGCCTACGAAGGATTCAAGTACTCGCACGCCAGCATCATGCACAACGCGCTGGAACTGCCGCAGGTGAAGAAGCTGGTGCAAGTGGGCATC
This sequence comes from Hymenobacter convexus, assembly GCF_030580955.1. GTDB lineage: Bacteria > Bacteroidota > Bacteroidia > Cytophagales > Hymenobacteraceae > Hymenobacter. The sequence continues at coordinate 7,869 of NZ_JAUQON010000005.1, forward strand.
CGCGACTATTGCCAGCAGGAGGCCGAAGTGATTGATAAATCGAATGGCCGGGTGGCGCTGTTTGGGCAACGCTTTCTGAGCGACGAGAAGTTTGGCAAGAAATCGTGGAAGAAGGTATGCGGCAAAATCATCGCGCAACTGCCCAAGAAGGTGTACATCAGCTTCGATATTGACGGCCTCGACCCCAAGCTGTGCCCCGGCACGGGCACGCCCGTGCCCGGCGGCCTGGAGTATGAGGAGGCTACGTACCTGCTGCGGGCCATCGTGCGCGCGGGCATCACCATCATTGGCTGCGACCTGAACGAAGTGGCCCCCGGCGATACCGAATGGAACGCCATCGTGGGCGCGCGGCTGCTTTACCAACTTTGCAACTGGATGGCCGTATCGCAGGGACGGCTCACGGCGAAAGGCGTCGCGGCCGAGTAAGCTTCTTTCACCTCAACCCTTGTTGACATGCTTGGTTTTATTCTCAAATTCATTCTCACGGCCGCCCTGGTGTATGGCCTGAGCATAGTGCTGCCCGGCGTGGCGCTCGGGGGCTTTAGTAGCGCCCTCATTCTGGTGCTGGTGCTGGGCCTGCTGAATGCGGTGGTGAAGCCCATTCTCAAGATACTGGGCTTTCCCATCACGGTGCTCACACTGGGCCTGTTCCTGCTGGTTATCAACGTCATCATCGTGAAGCTGGCCGATTTCCTGATGAGCAGCTTTGATGTGCACGGGTTGCTTAATGCGCTGTTGTTTAGCCTAGCTTTGTCGGTAGTCAATGCCATCGTGGATTTGGTGATTGACTAGCCGGTATTAATAACAAAAAAACAGCGGCTACAAAAAAGGCCCTGACTCATTTGAGTCAGGGCCTTTTTTGTAGCCGCTCGCACCAAGCTGCGACGAAAAAATCAACTACACCCGCCGGATATCGGCGCCCAGCGCGTTCAGGCGCTGGTCGATGAACTGGTAGCCGCGGTCAATCTGCTCTACGTTGAGGATGGTGCTGGTGCCTTCGGCCGAGAGGGCAGCGATGAGCAGGGCCACGCCGGCCCGGATATCGGGCGAGGTCATGGTAATGCCGTGGAGCTGCTTCTGCTGGTCGAGGCCGATAACAGTGGCGCGGTGCGGGTCGCAGAGAATAATTTGGGCGCCCATGTCGATGAGCTTATCCACGAAGAACAGGCGCGACTCGAACATCTTCTGGTGAATGAGCACCGTGCCCTTGGCCTGGCAGGCCACCACCAGCACAATACTCAGCAAATCAGGCGTGAAGCCGGGCCAGGTGTGGTCCGAGACTGTGAGGATGGAGCCGTCGAGGTAGGTGGCGATTTCGTAATGCTTCTGGGCCGGAATGTAGATATCGTCGCCCCGGAATTCGAGCTGAATGCCCAGCTTGCGAAAGGTGTCGGGGATGAGGCCGAGCTCCGGAATCTGGCAGTCTTTGATGGTGATTTCAGAACCCGTCATGGCTGCTAGGCCGATGAAGGAGCCGATTTCAATCATGTCGGGCAGCATGCGGTGGTCGGTGCCGCCCAGGCTGTCTACGCCCACGATGGTGAGCAGGTTCGAGCCAATGCCTTGGATATTAGCGCCCATGCGCACCAGCATGCGGCAGAGCTGCTGCAGGTAAGGCTCGCAGGCGGCGTTGTAGATGGTGGTGGTGCCTTCGGCCAGCACGGCCGCCATCAGGATGTTGGCGGTGCCGGTCACGGAGGCTTCGTCGAGCAGCATGTGCGTGCCCGTTAGTTTGCCGTCGACCTTGATTTTATAAAAGTCTTTGCCTTCAAGCGTAAGCTTGCCGCCCAGCTTTTCGAGGCCTAGAAAGTGCGTGTCCATGGGCCGGCGGCCGATTTTATCGCCGCCCGGCTTGGGCAGCTGGCAGCGGCCGTAACGTCCCAGCATGGGGCCGAGAATCATCACCGAGCCGCGCAATGCGCCGGCTTGCGCGATAAATTCGGGCGTATCGAGGTAGTCGAGGTTGACATTTGCGGCCTGGAAAATGTAGGTGTCGGTGGCCAGCTTACCCACTTTCACGCCCATATCGCGCAGCAGCTCGATGAGCTTGTTGACGTCGCGGATATCGGGAATATTGCTGATGGTGACGGGCTCGGGGGTAAGCAATACCGCGCAGAGAATCTGGAGGGCTTCGTTTTTGGCGCCCTGGGGCGTGATTTCGCCGCGCAGTTGTTTGCCGCCGCTTACTTCAAATGCTGCCATTTGGGAAGGTGTTAGGTGTTCTGGTAATACTGGAACGTCATGTCGAGCGCAGCCGAGACATCTCGCGTGCTGTAGTAATTGGTTACTCTGGCACACGAGATGTCTCGGCTGCGCTCGACATGACGTTTAACTAAAAAATTATTGAGGGGGCTGCTGGGGCTCCTGGCTGCGGCCTTTTTTGCGCTTTTTGCCGTTTTTGCCGCCGAAGCTGTTGCCCCCCCGGTTGTCTCGGCCTTCGCGCCGGTCGCGGCCCTCCCGCTGCTGCGTGGGCTGGGGAACAATGAAAGCCGGTGTGCGGCCAACCGCCATTTCAAACAAGCCCTCGGCATCCACCAGGGCCGGGTCGAGCCGAAGCTGCCCGCCCGAAAGCTCGCCCAGATGCCGCAGAATGGTCACGTCCTTGGCGTTCTCCTTGTTGTGCTGGCGGTAGAGAAACTTCATGGTACGGCCAATCTGCACGGTGGCCTGCTCACGCTCGGCAGCATCTTCCAAGGTTAGGGCTTTGGCAATCAGAGCTTCAATGCCTGCGCCGTAGGCCCGCAGGCGGGGAGCGGTGCGCGGATAGGGCACGCGGGCCGGCCTCTCGGTGCGTACGGTGAGGCTGCGCAAGGGCACGGGGGCGTCGAGGGTTACTTCCTCGCCAGCCATAGCGTGCAGGTGGTTCCAGAGGCGGGTTTGCACTTCCGGCAATTCGCGCAGCGCGGGCTGCAGGCGCAGCATGAGCTGCACAATCTGGCCGGCCCGTTTGGTGCGCTCGGCTTGGTCCTCAATGTCTTTGAGGCCCTGGATGAGCTGGTAAGTACTTTGCCCGTATTCGCGCACCAGCAGTTGCAGGTGGAAGGGCAGGTTGGTAAGGTCAGTCATAAAAAAGAATAGGGGAGGCCGCGCGGGCGAGGCCCAGGCCAAAGATAAGGCTCAGCGTGCCTGGTAGAACGTCATGCAGAGCGCAGCATCTTACCAGCTGCAAGTAATCCTTTTTGTTCGGATTAGTGATGGCGGGCAAGATGCTTCGCTGCGCTCTGCATGACGTTCATTTTCGGGCTTCAATCCGCTTAATGCACGTTAATGCACGCGCAGCTTGGCAAAGCTCAGCAGCAGCACTTTCTCGCCCACTTCCTCGAAGAGAATGGTGGCTTTGGTGGTGCCCTGCTGGTTTTCGAGCGCGTTCACCACGCCGAAGCCGAACTTGGCGTGCTCCACGCGCTGGCCGGTTTGCAGCTTGGAGGTGTCGGAGGGCGTGAAATCGGCCGGGGCCACGTACTTCGTGGCCTGCACTTTACGGGGCGCGGTCGGAATCAGGTTCGAACGGCGCTCAAAAACGTGCTGAAACGGCGAGCCTTCGCCCGCCCCGGGCCCGGCCGAGAACTTCACGTTGAGGTACTGCGGGTCGATTTCGTCCAGAAAACGGCTTTTCTCGCAGCTGCGCAAATTGCCCCACTGGTAGCGCGAGGTAGCGTAGCTGAGCGTGAGCTTCTTCTCGGCCCGCGTGATGGCCACGTAAAACAGCCGACGCTCTTCCTCCAAATCGGCCCGCGAGGTAATCATCATCTGGCTCGGAAAGAGGTTTTCCTCCATGCCCACGATGTACACGTTGCGGAATTCCAGGCCTTTGGCCGAGTGAATGGTCATCAGCGTGACAGCTTCGCCCTCCTGCGCGGCATCTTTCAGGTCCGAATCAGTCACGAGCGCAATGTCCTGCAGGAAGGCGCCGAGGCTTTTATCCTCCCGTTCAGGGTCGTCCACGTATTCCTTGATGCCGTTGAGCAATTCCTGGATGTTTTCGTAGCGCGACAGGCCCTCGATGCTTTTGTCGGCGTACAGTTCCTCCAGCATTCCGGAGTTTTTGGCGATGAATTTGGCCGCCTCGAAGGCGTCTTCCTTGCCCGCTACCACGATGTAGCTCTTGATTTTCTCGGCAAAGCCCACCACCGGGTTGCTCACCCGCGCCGGCATAAACTGGTCGGCGTTGGCCACCACTTCCCACAGCGTGTGGTTGGCTTCGTCGGCCGTGCTAATGAGTTTGCTAATGGTGGTGTCGCCGATGCCGCGCTTGGGGTAATTAATTACGCGGCGAATGGCCTGCTCGTCATTCTGATTAACGGTGAGACGCAAATAGGCCACCAAATCCTTGATTTCCTTGCGCTGGTAAAAGCTCAGGCCACCAACAATCTTGTATTTAATATTTAATTTCCGCAACGATTCTTCCATTGCGCGGCTTTGCGCATTGGTGCGGTAGAGAATAGCAAAATTGTCGTAAGACAAATGGCCATTCATCTTGTCTTCGAAGATAGAATTTGCCACCAATTTGCCTTCCTCGTTGTCGGAAGCGGCTTTAATTACCTCGATGAGCGTACCGTCTTCGTTCTCCGAAAAAACATCCTTTCGCAATTGCGCCTGGTTGTTTTTAATAACGGAATTAGCGGCCCACACGATATTTTTTGTGGAGCGGTAATTCTGCTCCAATTTAAATACCTGCAATTCGGGATAGTCTTTCTCGAAGTTGAGAATGTTCGAAATATCGGCGCCGCGGAAGGCATAAATACTTTGCGCGTCATCACCTACCACGCAGATATTTCGCTCTTTCGCCGCCAGCTTGCGCGTAATTAAATATTGCGAATAGTTGGTGTCCTGGTACTCGTCCACCATCACAAACCGGAACATATTCTGATACTTGTTCAGCACATCGGCGTGGTCGCGAAACAGCACGTTGGTATTGAACAGCAGGTCGTCGAAATCCATCGCGCCGGCTTTGAAGCAGCGCTCCTGATACTGCTTATAAATTACGCCAATCTTGGGGCGCAGGGCCGCTTCGTCGTCGGCCTTGATGGCCGGGTCGCTCAGGTATTGGTGGTGCGAAATCAGCTTGTTTTTGGCGGCCGAAATCCGGCCCAGTACCATGCTGGGCTTGTAGAGCTTGTCATCAAGCTCCAGCTCTTTCACAATCTGACCCACCAGGGTTTTCGAGTCCTGCGTGTCGTAGATGGTGAAGCTGCGGGGGAAACCGATTTTGTCGGCTTCTGAACGCAGGATTTTGGCAAAAACCGAGTGAAAGGTGCCCATCCAGAGGCTGCGGGCGGCGGGTCCGACCACTTTCTCTACGCGGGCGCGCATCTCCTTGGCAGCCTTGTTGGTGAAGGTGAGGGCCAGGATATTGAACGGGTCGACGCCCTGTTCGAGCAGGTGGGCGATGCGGTAGGTGAGCACCCGGGTTTTGCCCGAGCCGGCGCCGGCGATAATCATGCAGGGGCCGTCGGTTTGCATCACCGCGGCGCCTTGCGACGGATTGAGTAGGGAAAGATAATCGAGTGCCATTATTCAGGTAAAACGAGCCCGTAGCTGTGTTGGCAAAGGTACTACATTTGGCAAAGAGGCCGGAAATAACCCGCCCGCCGCTGCTAAAAAGCTTAGGCAGCGGCCGATGCTTTAGTGACTTGTAACATGGCTTTTCGCTTTCCCAGTTCGCTCAATGCCTGGAAACTCGGTTTCTGCAGTGCCTTGCTCTTCTACGCCTTCGGGCTGGGCGGCACGCTGGGCCTAGCCCACTTCATGCCGGTGGCGGATATGTGCAATCCGGGGCTGTCGTTTTATACCGGGTTGCTGACGCTGGTGCTCGGCGCCGCTGGGCTGGTCGTTGCGCTGCTGGCGTTTCTGGTGGGCTACCGGACGTCTTTCCTGAAGGGGTTTATCGTGGCCAGCGCGTTGGTATTGGTGGGGCCGGGCCTGCTGATTTTGGCTTGACGCCGGGCGCTAGGGGTTGGCAAAGAAGTATCTTTGCTGTCCTCTTAAGCGCAGCATTATGATTATTATCCAAGAAACGGTTATTTCCGACGACATCGCCGACCATTTTTTTGTCTGCAACCTTGAGGCCTGCAAAGGCGCCTGCTGCGTGGAGGGCGACCTCGGCGCGCCCCTGGAAGAAGCTGAGCTTCGGATTCTGGAGCAGGAATACGCCAACATCGAGCCTTTCCTGAACGAGGCCGGCAAGGCGGCCATCAAGGCGCAGGGCCTCTACATCAAGGATTGGGAAGGCGACTACAGCACCACCACCATCGACGACAAGGAGTGCGCCTATGCGCTATATGACGAGCGCGGCATCCTGAAATGCGGCATTGAGCAGGCGTACCTGGCGGGCGCCACCACGTTCAAAAAACCCATCAGCTGCCATCTATACCCCATTCGCATCACGAAGTACGAGGGGTTTGATGCACTGAACTACGACCGGTGGGGCATCTGCAACCCGGCCTGTTCGTTTGGCGAAAAGCTGGGCGTGCGCATCTACCAGTTTCTAAAGGAGCCGCTGATTCGCAAATATGGCGAGGGCTGGTACGGCCAACTGGTGCAGGAAATCGAGAACCCAACGGAGGGGAAGAAGTAAAGTTCTGTCATCCTGAACGCAGTGAAGGACCTTATCACGCCCGAACGACTTGTTCTCGCGTGATAAGGTCCTTCACTGCGTTCAGGATGACAGGACAGAAGCTTACGCCTCTTCCTTCACCACAATTTTCTCGATTTCGTCGTCGGCTTTAATCTGGTCGATAACGTCCAAGCCGTCCACTACTTTGCCGAATACGGTGTGCACGCGGTCAAGGTGGGCCGTGTTATCGCGCGAGTGCACGATGAAAAACTGCGAGCCGCCGGTGTTTTTACCGGCGTGGGCCATGCTGAGGGCGCCACGCTCGTGGTACTGGTGCCCGCCGCTGGTTTCGCAGTCGATTTTGTAGCCGGGGCCGCCGGTGCCGGGGTGGCCCTTGGCGCCGGCCCGGGTGTTGGGGCAGCCACCCTGAATCACAAAGTTCGGAATGACGCGGTGGAATTTCAGGCCGTCGTAATAGCCTTTCTGGGCTAAGTCGGTAAAATTCTTGACGGTGTTCGGAGCGTCCTGCTCGTAAAACTCGACTTTCATCACCCCTTTTTTGGTGTGGATTTCAGCGGTTTTCATGGGTTGAAACTTAATTAATTAAACAAATGGTGCGGCCAGGGCCGCCCGTGGGAGGGGGCGAAGGTAAGAAAACCCGCTAGCTTCGAAACAACCCTGCGGCCCATTTGCTTCGTAAGCCCAAGCGCCGCACTGGCAGACACCCTACTACATTTTTCACACCTGCGTTTATTTACATGAAAAAGCATTTCGCTCCGCTACTGGCCGCTCTGGCTACCTCGCTCCTGATGGCCAGCTGTGGCAACGACAAGCCCGCCACAACCGAAACCGCCAGCACCGTCAACCCCGCCGATTCCATCGCAGCCCAGGCCGGCGATTCGGCCCGGATGGCCAAGCCCGGCGGCGTGATGGTGGACGGCGTGGCCATGACGGCCGATAAAAACATCGTCGAGAATGCATCGGCTGCCAAGAGCGTCAGCACCCTGGTGTCGGCCGTGAAGCAGGCCGGCTTGGTGGAAACCCTCAGTGGCCCCGGCCCCTTCACAGTATTTGCTCCCACCAATGCCGCCTTCGATAAACTGCCCAAAGGCGCGCTGGCCGGCCTGATGGATGAGGCCAGCAAAGCGAATCTGAAAGGGGTGCTTACCTACCACGTCATCCCCGGCCGCCTCGTGGCCGCCGACCTCAAAGACGGCCAGGAGCTGACCACCGTGAACGGCGAAAAGCTGCACATCTCGGTGAAAGACGGCAAGGTGATGGTGAGCAACGGCAAGGATGCCCCCGCTACCGTGCAAATTGCCGACGTGATTTCCAGCAACGGCATCACCCACGTCATCGACGGTGTAGTGCTGCCGCTGGCGAAGTAAATAATCGTCATTGCGAGGGCGCAGCCCGTGGCAATCCTTCCTGTTAAAACCAGACACCTTCTTTCACCAGAAAAGCCCCGGCACTGCGCAGTGCCGGGGCTTTTTGCGCCTCGAATAGGGCTTTGTCACGGTATTAGGCTGGTCGGCGAGAACAGGACGAATTGCTTCGGCTCCGCCTCGCAATGACATGCCCGGCCGTTTAATGCCGGTTGTCTTCGCCGGCCAGCATGCTGAGGTAGCTGTCGTAGCGGGGCAGGGCAATGCGGCCCTGGTCTACGGCCTCGCGCACGGCGCAGCCGGGCTCGTGGGTGTGCTGGCAGTTGTGGTAGCGGCACTGGCCCAGCAGAGCGCGGAACTCGGGGAAGTAGCCGGCCAGCTCGGCAGGCGGCAGGTCGACAAGGCCCAGTTCTTTGATGCCGGGCGTGTCGATGATGAAGGTGCCGGGGCGTACCTCCAACATCTCGGCGAAGGTGGTGGTATGCACGCCCTTATCGGAAAAGTCGCTGATTTCGGCGGTTTTCAGGTCGAGGTCGGGCACCAAGGCGTTGATGAGCGTGCTCTTGCCCACCCCGGAGTGGCCGGCCAGCAGGCTCACTTTGCCATCCAGGAGTTGGTCGATTTCGGCCACGCCCTCGCCCAGGCTGGCGGCGCAGGTGCGGCTGGGGTAGCCCAGGCTGGCGTACATGCCCGCGATTTCGGCCTGATAGGCAAAACCTTCCTCGTCGTACAAATCGGTCTTGTTGAAGAGCAGCGTGACCGGAATGTGGTACGCTTCGGCCGTGACCAAAAACCGGTCGATAAAGCCAAACGAGGTGGCCGGCGACACCAACGTGACCACCAGCATGGCCTGGTCGAGGTTGGCGGCTACGATGTGCACGTGGCCGGTTTTATGCACCGAGCGGCGCACGATATAGTTGCGGCGCGGCGCGATGTGCGAGATGACGCCCGCGCCCTCGGCCTGGGCTTCCACCGTGAAATCAACCTGGTCGCCCACGGCCAGTGGGTTGCTGGCTTTCAGGCCCTTCATCTTGAATTTGCCCCGCAGGCGGCAGCGATACAGCTGGCCGGAGGCCGCGCGCACCACGTACCACGAGCCCGTCGATTTGACAACGATGCCGTGTAGCAGGGGCGGGGCGGAATGGGGATTTTCTGGGGTCATTGGGCAGCAGGGGTGAGGCCGGGCAGTGCGGCCATGATGGTACGGGTGGCGCCCGCTTGGCCGTGCACGTAGTCGAGCAACTGGTCCTGCAGGCGCAGTCGAAGCTCCTCATTGCGCCATAAAGGCGCGAAAGCAGCTTCCAGCTCCGCCGCGTTATGAATGGGAAAAGCCCCCCCTAGAGCCACCAATTCCACGGCTTCCTGAAATTTACCATACGTCGGCCCAAAAAACAGTGGCAGGCCAAAAGCCGCCGCTTCTAGCGTGTTGTGCAGGCCTTTGCCAAACGCCCCGCCGATGTAGGCAAACTTGCCGAAGCGGTAGAGCTGACTTAGCAATCCTACGTTATCAAAAAGCAGCACGCGGGCCTGGGCGGCGTTGTCCGCCGTGGCCTGCGAGTAGCGCAGCACCTGGCCCGGCAGTGCCGCTTCCACCAGGCGCAGATTGGTTTCAGTGATTTCGTGCGGGGCTACCAGCACGCGGAGCTGCTGCTGGTATTTCTGCAGCAGGGGCGTGAGGGCCGGCAGGTCTTCGGGCCAGCTGCTGCCCACCACCAGCACCGGCGCGCCATCGGCCACAAAGGCATCGACTACCGGCAGCGGACGGTGCGCCGAAGCCGCCGTGGCTACCACGGTGTCGAATCGGGTATCGCCCGCCACGCTTACCTGGCTGATGCCGTGCTGGCGCAGCAGCGCGGCCGAGCTTTCATTTTGGGTAAAAATGTGGGCAAAGCGCGTGAGAATCCGACGGAAAAAGCCGCCCCAGGGCTTGAAAAACACCTGCTCGGGCCGGAAAATAGCCGACACCACCACGGCCGGAATGCCGCGCCGGTGCGCTTCGGTGAGGAAGTGGTACCAGAATTCGTACTTCACAAACACCACCAGCCGGGGCTGCACCGCATCCAGAAATGCTCGGGCGTTGCCGCGCGTGTCCAGCGGTAGGTAGAAAATATAGTCGGCGCCCGGCCAGCTTTTGCGGATTTCGTAGCCCGAAGGCGAGAAGAACGTGAGCACCAGCTTCGTGCCGGGGTGAGCCTGGCGGTAGGCTTCGAGCAGCGGCCGGCCCTGCTCAAACTCGCCCAGCGAGGCGCAGTGGAACCACACCCGCGGCGCCGCATCGGTGCTCAGCGTGAGGCGAATGTGGGCCAGCAGGCCGCGTCGGCCCGCCACCCACGCGGCCGCCTTGGGCACAAACGGCGCCAGCAGGCGCAGCAGCAGGCCATAGAGGCCCAGGCCAATGTTATAGAGGAATAGCAAGCCCCAAAATTACGCAACAGTGCCGGTAATGCATTTCGGAAAGCCATGCAGCGCGCAGCGCCTTGTCGGCAGTGAGCAATTCGACAGCTTCCGATTAGTGGTCGCACGCGAGATGCTTCCTTGCTCCCTGCATGACGTTCGGCCTTAACCCTCCGACGTTTCCTGCCAGTCGGCCGGGCAAGACTCGCCGTTTTTTTCGAAGTGCTGCAAGGCATCAATCATGCGCAGGGCCTCGGTGAGGCTGCGGCCCAGCGGTCGGTCGTTGATAAGCTGATGACGCACAATGCCGTCGCGGTCGATGAGGAACAGGCCGCGGTAGGCCAGGGGCGAGCCCAGGTACACCATTTCGCCTTGTTCGGTGTAGTCGTAATGGCCGCCCAGTACGTCGTAGTTGGCCGAAATGGTTTTGGTGGCGTCGGCCACCAGCGGGTATTTCACCCCGAAAATGCCGCCCTTCTCGCGCGGCGTCAGCTGCCACGCCAGATGGGCGTACTGCGTATCAGTGGAGCAGCCCACCACGGCCACATTGCGCTTCTCAAAATCGGCCAGCCGGTCCTGGAAAGCCAGGATTTCGGTGGGGCACACCCGGCTGAAATCGGCGGGGTAAAAATAGAAAAGCACGTGCTTTTTGCCCAGGTAGCGGTCCAGCGAAAAATCTTCTTCGAAGGTGCCGTCAATCACGGCCGTGGCTTTAAAGGAAGGGGCGCGCTTGCCCACGAGAACTGCCATGTATTGGTTTTATAGGTGGTGGTAATGGCCGTGTGTACGGAAGAATCAAACCGAACGTCATGCTGGGCGCAACATGACGTTCCGCGCACGTTCTAACGCCCTTTAAAATCCGGCTTGCGTTTCTCCACGAAGGCCGCCATGCCTTCTTTCTGGTCATCTGACGCGAACGTGAGGTAGAAGTTTTTGCGCTCGAAATGAAGCCCTTCTTCCAGGTGCGTTTCAAACACGCGGTTGATGGATTCCTTGGCTAGGCGGGCCGCCACCGGGCTCATGGCCGCAATACCGGCCGCCAGGCGGAAGGCCTCCTCAAGGTACTGGCCCACGGGCACCACCCGGTTTACGAGGCCCACGCGGTGAGCTTCGTGGGCCGAAATGAACTCGCCGGTGAGCACCATTTCCATGGCTTTGGCCTTGCCCACGGCGCGGGCCAGGCGCTGGGTGCCGCCCGCGCCGGGCATGGTGCCCAGCCGGATTTCGGGCTGCCCGAACTGCGCCGTTTCCGAGGCCACCAGCATGTCGCAGGTCATGGCCAGCTCGCAGCCGCCGCCCAGCGCGAAGCCCGACACGGCCCCAATCAGCGGCTTGCGAAACCGCCGAATCTGCTCCAGCGTGGCAAACCGGTCGTCGAGAAACATATCCACGGCCGTTTTGCCGGCCATTTCCTTGATGTCGGCCCCGGCCGCAAACGCCCGCTCATTACCGGTGATGACAACCACGCGCACCGCCTCATCGTCATCCAGCGCCTGCAGCGCGTCGCGGATTTCGCGGATTAATTGCCCGTTCAGAGCATTCAATTCTTTGGGCCGATTGAGCTGAACGAGCGCCACGCTGGGCCGCGCCTGGGGCGTTACAAGGAGGAAATCCATATGTAGCGCGGACTTTTAGTCCGCGAGTAAAAAGAATGATTTTGAAAGCCAATGGCCGGATTCGCGGACTGAAAGTCCGCGCTACACTACGCCTGGCACACAAACTGAAACGTGCTGCGCGTGCGCTGCTCCAGCAGCAGGCGCTTGCCCGCCGTGAGCTGTGCAATGCTCGCCGCGTCGTAATTTTTAATGGTGAACAGCTGCACGCCGGTGTTGTAGTGCAGCGTGAACTGCTCGCGTAGCAAATCGAGCAGCTGATGCACGCGCCGCTCCACAAAATCGGTGCACACCGAAAAACTGATGGCCGAGTTCTGCATCACGTTAATCTTGAGCTTGGCCTGCGCCAGCGCCGCAAAAATCACTGCCAGATTTTCCTCCGAGATAAACGAAAAGTCCTTGCTGGCGAAGGACAGCAAGCACTGGTCGGTCTTGCGGATGAAGGCGGGCGCCAGCGCCGGGTGCTGGCAATCGTGGATGAGCGTGCCCTCGGCCGCCGGGTCCAGAAACGACTTCACGCGCAGCGGAATATTGCGGTCGGCCAGTGGCTTCAGCGTTTTTGGGTGAATGACGGAGGCGCCGTAATAAGCCATTTCAATGGTTTCGCGGTAGCTGATTTCGGGGTAGCGCACCGTGTCGGGGAAAATCTTGGGGTCCGCATTCAGCAGGCCGGCCACATCTTTCCAGATGGTCACCGACTCGGCCCGCAGGCAATAGGCCAGGATGGCGGCCGTATAGTCGGAGCCCTCGCGGCCTAGGGTAGTTACTTGACCTGGGGTTGTCTCGCCAAATTTGGCCGCGTTACCGACAAATCCCTCCGTGACGACAATATCTGCACCGTCCAGAAGCATAGAAACGAGGTGTTGGGTTTGCCGCTCAGTTACCGGCCAGTCAACTTTTGCTTCTCGCCACGTTTTGTCCGTTTTTATCATCGCATACGCTCCGAATGGCTGCACCTTTCCTCCCGGGAACATTCTCATCAAAGCTGAGCTGACCAGATAAGAAGACAACCGCTCACCGTAGCTTACTAGTTGGTCATAGCCCTCATCGTAATCGTTGAACGCAGCAGCACGTTGAAACGCCTGCCGCATATCAGCAAAACCGGATTCTAAATCCGTGGTTTCAGCATCTTCAGGGGGCCGAGCGGGGCCGGGCGGGAGTTGTGCACAAATTGCGACAAACTCTCGGCGATGGTAGTCTTCCAACGCCATCAACTGCGCCGAATAATCCGCGCCCCGGTACGCCAAATCGTAAATCTCCTCCAGCGCATTGGTCGTCTTGCCCATCGCCGACACCACAATCACCAGCGGCCCCTGCGGCCCGAAGTCGCGCACGATGCGGCAGAGGTTGAGAATAGCCGCCGCATCCTTCACCGATGCGCCCCCGAATTTGTACACCTGCAACTTTTCCATGGGCGGCAAAGGTAGGCGCGATACCAAGCTTAAACGAAAGCTTTTGGCTCATCCAAAAAGCCAATAAGAAACCCACTTCTGGCCCGTTGAGCAAACGTATGCGCTTAAAAAAGGGCAACTTCCTACAAAAAACTACGGCCCTGCGGGAGTAGCTTTGTTGTCCGTTCCCGCCACTTCATTTAGCTATTTATATGGACCACAACAAGCTGGCCCTGCCCGTCGGCACGACCCTCGACCGCTTCATCATGCGCAAGCAGGAGGATTTCCCCTACGCCACCGGGGAGCTTTCGCAGCTGCTGCGCGATATCGCCCTGGCTGCCAAAATCGTCAACCGCGAAATCAACCGCTCCGGCCTCATCGACATCGCCGGGGCCTACGGCAGCCAGAACGTGCAGGGCGAAGACCAGCAGAAGCTCGACGTCATCGCCAACATCCGGTTCATCCGGGCCCTGCGCAACGGCGGCGAAGTCTGCACCATCATCTCGGAAGAGGACGATGAGATGATTCAGACCGGCAACAACCAGGGCAAGTACGTGGTGGCAATCGACCCGCTCGATGGCTCGTCGAACATCGACGTGAACGTGAGCATCGGCACCATTTTCAGCATCTACCGCCGCGTGTCGCCCACCGGCCGCGAGGGCACCGCCGCCGACTGCCTGCAGCCCGGCACCCACCAGGTGGCCGCCGGCTACGTCATCTACGGCTCCAGCACCATGCTCGTGTACACGACCGGCAACGGCGTCAACGGCTTCACCTACGAGCACTCGCTGGGCGAATTCTTCCTCTCGCACCCCGACATCATCACGCCCAAAACCGGCGCCATCTACTCCATCAACGAGGGCAGCTCCGACTCGTTCTCACCCGGCGTGGCCGCCTTCGTGCAGCACTGCAAAGACCAGCAGTTCTCGGCCCGCTACATCGGCTCACTCGTGGCCGACTTCCACCGCAACCTGCTCAAGGGCGGCATCTACGTGTACCCCGCCACGGCCAAAAACAAATCCGGCAAGCTGCGCCTCATGTACGAGTGCAACCCACTGGCATTCATTGTGGAGCAAGCCGGCGGCAAAAGCAGCAACGGCACGCGCCGCACCATGGAAATCGAGCCCCAAATCCCGCACGAGCGCTGCCCCTTCTTCATCGGCAGCAAAGAGTTGGTCGAAAAAGCGGAAAGCTTCATCGCCAACGACAAAGAGGCCTGCGACCACACCCCAGCCCCCGAACCCACTCCCAAGAAAGCCGTGGCTGCCAAATAAGGACGCCTGGGCACCAACAAAAAAGCCGCTCCTACATCAGGAGCGGCTTTTTTGTTGGTGCCCAGGCGGATGCTACTCGGCCTTCTTGCGGCTTTTTTTGGCGGGAGCTGTTGCTTCCGGGTTGCCTTCGGCGGCAGGGGCCTCGTCGGCGGCGCCAATTACGCCACCCGTGCTCAGCGGCTCGTCGGCAGCAGGCTCTTCAGCCGTTTTGGCCGATTTGCGCTTGGCTTTGGGAGCGGCGGTTTCCTCGGTTGCGGGAGTTGCTTCCGCAGCTTCGGTAGCCGGCGTTTCGGCGGCTTGGTAGGGGCGGTGCTTGCTCACAATGCCGTACCAGCTGGCCAGCTTCTTGATGTCGGACAGGTATACCCGGTCGCGGTCGTAATCGGGAATCACGCCGGCCAGGAAATCGGTCAGCTCGCCTTCGCTCGACTTGGCCGACACGGGCGAAGCCGCGCCGTGCTTCTGGTAAATCCGCTCAAATACCTCCGTCAGCGGCACGGTCTCCTCCGGGTCCTGGGTATAGATGGAGATTTCCGACAGCAGCGACACTTTGTTGCGAGCCGGGGCCAGCGTCCGGGTGGCTTTCTCATCGAGGCTTTCAACCAGAACGCCGTGGCGGGCGGCGCGCACCAGGCGGTACAGGCCGGGCATGCCGCTGATGGCGGCCAACTCTTGCAATTCGTAGGGCATTGTAACTTAAATAAGGAATGAAAAATGAGGAATGAAGAATGAGGAACGAAAAACGAATGCCGGCCAAAAAGCCATTCTTCATTCCTCGTTCCTCATCCCACGTTCAACAAGTACAAAACTACGGATTATTGCGCATCCGTTGCGTTCGAAGCCGTCTGCCCCAGTTTGAACACGATGGGCAGGCTGGCCCGCACCGGCAGCTCGGGCTTCTTGAATTTCAGCAGGCGCACCACGCGCAGGGCTTCTTCGCCGGTGCCGCCGCCCAGCTGCTTCACAATGCGCATGTCCTGCATCGTGCCGTCGGCATTCAGCTGGAAGCTGATAATGCACTGGCCCTGAATGCGGTTGCGCTTGGCCATCACGGGGTAGTGCAGCTCCTTGCTGATGAAGTCGTACATGGCCGCCTGGCCGCCTTCGTAGTACTCGGCCACTGGAATAGATTTGCCCACCGCGCCAATGCCGGTGCCTTTTTCGCCCGGGGCCTGGCCGGCGGGGGTGGTGTTGGGGGTGGTTTGGGCCAGCGCCGGGGCGGCAGCGGCCAGCAGCAAGCCCAGGGCCAGCTGCGAAACGGAACGCATTTTCGTCATGATAAAAAAAATGGGGGCGGGGAAATAAAGAAGAAGGGGAAACGGCCCACCACGGACCAAGCCGCAGTTGGCAATTTAGGGGCCAATCTACGCATTGGTAGCGGCATCGGCCGCCCACTGCTCGTTCACTTCGCCAATAAAGTTGAGCACCTCGTCGCGCCCGAGGCCAGTTTCGGCCGAGGTAAGAAAGTAGCGGGGCAATTCGTCCCAGATTTCGCTCATCTTCTTCAGATAATCGGCAAGCAGGGCCTTGGTCTGGGCCGTCGACTGCTTGTCGGCCTTCGTAAAGACCATCACGAAGGGTACGCCTTCCTCGCCGAGCTTTTCCATGAATTCTAAGTCAACCGCCAGCGGCGGGTGGCGCGAGTCGATGAGCACGCACACGCACATCAGGTTGGCGCGGTGCATCAGGTAATAATTAATCATGCGGGCCCATTCAGCGCGCGATGTTTTGCTCACTTTGGCGTAGCCGTAGCCCGGCAAGTCCACCAAAAACCATTTGTCGTTGATGACGAAATGATTAATTAATTGCGTCTTGCCCGGCGACGCGGAGGTTTTGGCCAAGCCATTGCGGCCGGTGAGCATATTTATTAAGGATGATTTTCCGACGTTGGAACGACCAATAAACGCATATTCGGGCAGCGTGGGGGCGGGGCAAAGGTCGGCGCGCGAATTACTGGTCAGGAAGCGGGCATCGTGAATAATCATAGGGCAGCGGCAAGTAACAAAACAGGGGGAAAGCCCAAAATTACGCCTGAATACCAGGGAATCCCCGCTAAATAAAAACAGGCCAATGAATGGCTATTTCAGGTCTGCCTCTATATTTGCGCGGCATGCCCTCCAACTCAACGGGCCCTGCTGCTGGCTTCGACCACCCTTATTAATGGCCGATTATTCGCTGAAAACCGCTTTTCGTAAGCAAACGACCTACCTTTGCCCGACTTCTGCGGCTTTTGCGGCAGCTTCAATATGGGGGCTGGGCGCTTTCATACGGTTACCTTCCGGGCAAATCAGCATTAAAGCCTAACCCTGGCTTAGAAAATCAGTATAAGCCCCAAATAAAGTTCCCTGCCCCTGCCCAAATAGCGGCGCATCTCTACTTACAACCCCTTCAGAAATTCTTTTTTTTCTAAATCACTCCTCCAATGGACAACTTATCCAGAAGGTTACTGCAAGCGTCGTGCGCCGTTGCCCTCACCGCCGCCATCGCCTCCCCGGCCGAGGCGCAAAGCACGCGTAAGGACCTCAAAACCGGCAACAAGTTCTTCGAGCAGGAAAATTACCGCGCTGCCATCCCGTACTACGAGAAGGTACTGGCCAAAGACCCGAACAACGCCAAAGCGCTGTTCAATGCTGGTATTTCCTATATGTCGTTCGACAAGGAGAAGGCCAGCGACTACATCTACAAGGCCCAAAAGCTGAAGCCGAAAGTGTCGAAAGACGTGGAGTACTGGCTTGGCCGGGTCGACCACCTCAACTACAACTTCGACGAGGCCGTGGCCCACTTCCAGGCCTACAACGCCACGCTGAAGAAGAACGACCAGCGCAAGGAGGAAATCGCCCAGCTGATTAAGCACAGCCAGAACGCCAAGGTGCAGTTCAACTCGCCGAAGGACATCTTCGTGAAAAACCTGGGCCCGACGGTGAACACGCCGTATTCGGAGCATAGCCCGGTTATTTCGTCGGATGACAAGCTGCTCATCTTCACCTCGCGCGGCGAAAACGTGACGGGTGCTTCGGGCAAGCCCAGCGACAAGAAAAACAAGGCCATTGCCGCCGACGGCGAGTACTACGAAGACGTATTCGAAACCACGCGCGTAGACGATGAAAACTGGCAGAAGCCCCGCTCGCTGAGCGGCGTGCTCAACGGCAAAGGCCACGATGCTTCCATCCAGCTGTTCGACAACGACAGCAAGCTGTTGATGTACCGCAACGATAACAACGGCGACATCTTCGTTTCGGATAAAACCGGCGGCGACTGGTCGACGCCCAAACCGTTGAATGGCAACATCAACTCGAAGTCGTTCGAGTCGGATGCTTTCATCACGCCTGACGGCAAAACCATCTACTTCTCGACGGGCAAGTACTCGGAGGACGGTACACTGGACCTTTACTACAGCACCCGCGCCGATGGCGGCGACTTTGGCCCGGCCAAGTCGCTTGGTGCAAACATCAACACCAAGTACGACGACGACAGCCCGTACCTGAGCAAGGACGGCAAGACGCTGTACTTCTCGTCGCGTGGTCACAACACGATGGGCGGCTACGATATCTTCAAGTCGGAGTGGGACAGCGTGGGCCGCAAGTGGGGCGCTGCTCAGAACATGGGCTACCCCGTAAACACCCCGGACGATGACTCCTACTACCGCCTGAGCCCCGATGGCTCGTATGCCTACCTCAGTTCGTACCGCATCGGCGGCTACGGTGAGAAGGACATCTACACCATCAACTACATCAAGAACGCCAACATCAAGGGCAAGGTGTTCTCGGCTAAGGATAGCACCACGGTAATCCCGGGTGTGGAGCTGGTGTTCAGTGGTCAGCAAGCCGATAAAACGGCTCTGAGCTTCCGCGACATCTCGAAAACGGATGGCTCGTACCAAGTGGCCGTGCTTTCGGGCCGTACCTATCAGGTAGCGGTGAGCAAGGACGGTAAGCCGATTGAGACGCAGGAATTCCCGGTGCCGGTGTCGACGAATGACTCGACTACCATCATCAAGAACTTCTACATCAACTACGTCGATACCACCAACAACGCTTACCTGGCCGCTCGGAACATCTATTTCGACACCGACAAGTACAAGCTGCGTCCGGAGTCGATTACGCGTCTGAACGAAATCACCCAGTTCCTGACCACCAATTCGGGCATCAACATCTCGATTGAAGGCCACTGCGACTCGCGCAACACCGACGAGTACAACATGGTACTCGGCCAGAACCGCGCTCAGGCTGCCTACAACTACCTGAAGAAGCAGGGCATCACCGAAACCCGTATGAGCACCGTGAGCTACGGCGAGCGTCGTCCGGCTGCGCCGAACGATTCGCCCGAGAACATGCAGCTTAACCGCCGCGACGAGTTCAAAGTGGTGGGCGGCACGGGTGCCGGCATGATTGACAACTCGGGTGCTACCGGCACCGGCATGGGCACTGGCTCGACCACGACCACCGGCACTTCGACCACGACGACCACCACGGCTACTCCGCTGTCTCCCGGCAAGAGCAAAGTGAAAATGGCCGACGGCACCAAGGTAAAAACCAAGGTGGACGAAGATTCCGACAAAGTGAAAGTGAAAACCAAAGGCCCCGCTGGCGACACCAAAACAACCACCAAAAATGGTGAATTGGAAGGCAAAGCCAAGGACGCCAATGGCGAGAAAACCAAAATCAAAGCCAAGAACTAATCCTGGTTGAGGTTAAAAGTTGGGAAGCGGGCTGGGCAGTATGTCCGGCCCGCTTTTTTTGCCATTATGGTGGCAGTTTATTCAAATAGTAATTGCTTTTTTTAACAAACCTGTGCGGTTGGGCGTTTGGGGAAAGCAATTTTCCCGCATCCTTACCGTTCTTTGCGCCCGCTCATGGCCGTATTACCCTACAAAGACAACTCCGCCGACAAGAAATCGCAGGTTGCCCAGATGTTTAATTCCATCGCCGGCAAATACGATTTCCTCAACCACTTCCTCAGCGTGGGCACCGATATTTATTGGCGGCGCAAGGCGGTGGACGAGTTGAAAGCATTGCGGCCGGCACGCATTCTGGACATTGCCACCGGCACCGCCGATTTTGCCATTGAAACCCTTCGCGCAGCTTCGCCCGACGCGCAGGTGACCGGCGTGGACATTTCGGAAGGAATGTTGGAGGTGGGCCGCCGCAAGCTGGCCGCTAAAGGCCTCGGCAACCGCATTCAACTCGAACTCGGCGACTCGGAAAACCTGCCGTTTGCCGATGGCGAGTTTGATGCCGTGACGGCCTCTTTTGGCGTGCGCAACTTTGCGCATCTGGAGGCGGGTCTGGCCGAGATGCAGCGCGTGCTGCGGCCGGGCGGCAAGCTGGTGATACTTGAATTCAGCAAGCCGACGGCGTTTCCGCTTAAGCAAGCATATAATTTTTACTTCCGCCGGGTGCTGCCGGTTTTTGGCAAGCTTATTTCCAAAGACCAGTCGGCCTACACATATCTGCCTGCTTCGGTGCAGGCATTCCCCGACGGCTCCGATTTTCTGGCCATTCTGGCCAAAGTCGGCTTTAAAGAACCTGCATGGCAACCCCTCACTTTCGGTATAAGCTCCATTTACACGGCGCACAAGTAACGCGCCTCGCCTTGGTGGGGGCCGTGCTGCTGTTGCTGCCCACGCTGGCGCAGGCACAGCGCAAGGCCCAGTCGCGGGCAAACCGCGGCAAGAACGGCACCCTGAAATCCATTACGGTGCAGAACCTGCCTTCGTACGACGAGCGGTGGTTTCATCCGGGCATGTACGTGGCGTTCACCAATTCGCGCTTCAACGTCGAACAGTCGGCGCAGTACGTGGCCCGGCAGAATATGACGGCCAATGCCATCAACAGCCCTAGTCTGGGGGTGGGTTTTATTGGGGATGCGCGCATTGGCGGGCCTCGCTCGCCGTTCATCTTCCGGTTTGCGCCGGGGGTGAGCTTTCTCACGCGCAAGGTGGAGTTTATCCCGCGCGGCACCCCATCTGACTCCATTGTGACGCAGGATGTGACGGCTACCGTGGTGCAGTTTCCGCTGCTGCTCAAGTACCAGTCGGACCGGCGGCGCAACGCGCGCATGTACATGATTGCGGGCATCAGCCCCAGCGTGACGGCCAGCAACCGCCGCAGCGACCCGCTACGCAACCAGCTGCGCACCCTGAACAGCGACCTGACCCTGGAATATGGCGTGGGGCTGGATTTGTTCTATCCTTTGTTTAAGCTGGCGCCAGAACTGCGCTTTTCGCACGGCCTGCGCAATCTGCTGGTGGCCCACAACGACATGCTGAGTACCAGCTTGCAGAGCCTGAGCACCAATTCGGTTACGCTGTACATCAATATCCAGAACTAAGTTAGTTGCTGGTTGTCAGTTGTTTGTATCCGACAGCTGTTCAAAAGAGCTAACAACCAGCAACTGACAACAATAACTATGCGGACTGCATTTATTACCGGCGCCTCGTCGGGCATTGGCCGGGCCACGGCTGTGGCGCTGGCGGGGGCTGGATTTGAGTTGGTGGTGACGGGCCGGCGCCGGGAGCGCCTCGATGAGCTGGCGGCCGAACTGGCCCCGGTGCCGGTGCACGTGCTGGCTTTTGACGTGCGCGACCGGGCAGCGGTGGCCGCTGCCGTGGCCACGCTGCCCGCTGCCCTGCGGGCCCCCGATGTGCTGGTGAACAACGCCGGCGGGGCCCACGGGCTCAACCCCATTCAGGCCGGCGACCCCAACGACTGGGACCAGATGCTGGATGCCAACGTGCGCGGCCTGCTGAACGTGACGCACGCGCTGCTGCCGGGCATGACGGCCCGCCAAACCGGCTTCATCCTGAACATCGGCTCCATTGCCGGGCAGGAGGCCTACGCCAACGGCAACGTGTATTGTGCCAGCAAAGCGGCCGTGCAGATGCTCACCAAAACCATGCGCCTCGACCTGCTGCCCACCGGCGTGCGCGTGGCCGAAGTGAACCCCGGCGCGGTGGAAACCGAGTTTTCGCAGGTGCGCTTCAAGGGCGACGAGGCGCGGGCGGCAAAGGTATACGAAGGATTCGAACCGTTGCGGCCGGAAGATATTGCCGACGTCATTGTGTTTATGGTGACGCGGCCTCCGCATGTAACCATCGCGGAAGTGTTGGTGCTGGCCGGGGCGCAAGGCGCGGCTACCACGATAAATCGCAAGTAATTCGCTTCAGATGAGCAAGCCCCGCCGGCCGCGCTATCGCGTTGCGGGCGGGGCTTGCTATTGGCCGGAAAGGAGTACCCTTTCCAGGATGGAACGGTTTAGCTCGTGCTTGCCGGCAAAGGTGACCAACTGCGTATTGGCTCCGAACTGCTGCAGCTGCACTTGTTGTTGCTCCGCCTGGGCGAGGGAGATGTATGCATCTTCGGTGCCAATGACGAAGGTGAGCGGGAGGCCCTGCAGGAGTTGGCGGGCGGTGGCGGGGGCAATATCCGGTGGGAAGCTACCGGCCCAGAGGATGAGGTGTGCGGGCCGAAACGACGCCTGCGCCAGCCACCGGCCCACCGTGGCGGTGCCCTGCGAAAAACCCAGCACGGTGATTTGAACGTTGGAAGGACACTCGGCCAACACCTTTTCGGCCAGTTGATTCAGAAAGCCGATGTGGTCGGCAATTTCGTGCTGGCGGTCGTCGCTGGTCATCCAGCTGGCGCCCACGCGGCCACCGTTGCCGCGGAGATAGAAACGGGAGAGGCCTTCGGGCGCAACGATGACGGTGTGCGGGTCGGCCTCGGCAAGAAAGCTGAAATGGCGGATGAAGTAGGCGGCCAGCTGGCCGTAGCCGTGGCACACAAACAATACGCGGCGCGTGGCGGCCGAAAGGTCGCCCAGCTGCTGGTAGCGCGCGGTGCGGGCAACGGTGAGGTGGCGCTCCATGCGGCTAGGCCGGCGGCAGGTCGTCGGCCGAGAAGTTGAAGGGCATGAGGGTGGCCAGGGTGCTGAAACGCAGGATGGTGCCGTTGCGGCTGGGCAGCAGCAGTGGAATGGGTTGGCTCTGCCGGCTTTCGTATTCGAGCATCACCTGGCGGCAGGCCCCGCAGGGAAAGGCCGCGCCAAACTCGCCGTGGCTGGGCCGGGCGGCCACGGCCATGGCCACAATGGGCGCGTGGCCGGGCTGGCTGGCCGCGAGGCCGAACAGGGCGGTGCGCTCGGCGCAGAGGCCGGAGGGGTAGGCGGCGTTTTCCTGGTTGGTGCCTTTGAAAATGGTGCCATCGGCGAGGAGCAGGGCGGCCCCGACGTGGAAGCCGGAGTAAGGCGCGTAGGCCTGGTCGGTGGCGTCGCGGGCGGCCTGCCAGGTAGCTTGCTCGGAGGGGGTGAGTTCGGTGGCGGAGTCCAGCTCTTCGAATGTAATGAGCTGCTGGCGAGAATTGCGGGCCATAGGGATGGGAATAGGGGCGGCGAAGATAGGGCGCTGCGGGTGAACGGGAAGGAAACCACCTGTCATCCTGAGCGCAGCGAAGGACCTTCTCACGTCAGAACAAATCTTTTTAACGTGAGAAGGTCCTTCGCTGCGCTCAGGACGACAGACGGCGTTCGTTTCATTACCCCCCTCGCTCTACTTTTGCCGCATGACTTCCCGCCTGTTGCTCCTCGGGGCTGGCCGCTCGGCCTCGTCCCTCATTCAATACCTGCTGCGCCACGCGCCCACCGAAAACTGGTTTCTGACGGTGGCCGACGTGAACCCCGCCCACCTGGTGCCGGTGCTGGCCGCGCACTCGCAGTACGCCCGCGCCGTGCCGTTTTCAACCGAGAACGAAGCGCAGCTGGACGAGCTGGTGGCCCAGGCCGACGTGGTGATTTCGATGCTGCCGGCCCTGCTGCACCCGGTGGTGGCGCGGGCCTGCGTGCGGCACGGCCGGCACCTGGCCACGGCCAGCTACGTGAGCCCCGAGATTCGGGCGCTGCACGACGAGGCGCAGGCCGCCGGCGTAACGCTGCTCATGGAATGCGGCTTGGACCCCGGCCTCGACCACATGTCGGCGATGCGGGCCATTGCGCACATTCGGGCGCGGGGCGGGCGCATCACCACCTTCAAGAGCTACTGCGGCGGCTTGCTGGCCCCCGCGGCGGAGGGCGACAATCCGTGGAAATACAAGTTCACCTGGAACCCGCGCAACGTAGTGCTGGCCGGCCAGAGCACCGCCAAATTCCTGGAAAACGGGCACCCGCGCTTTATTCCGTACCAGCAATTATTTGCCCGCACCGAGACGCTGACGGTGCCCGGATACGGCGAGTTTGAGGGCTACGCCAACCGCGACTCGCTCAGCTACCGGGCGCCGTATGGGCTGGAAGATATTCCGACCATTCTGCGCGGCACGCTGCGCCGGCCGGGCTACTGCGCCGCTTGGCATGCGCTGGTGCGCCTGGGCCTGACGGACGACAGCGTGAACCTCGACAACCCCGAAACCATGACCTGGGCCGAGCTGGTGGCGGCGTATCTGCCCACGTCGCACAGTCCGCACCTCGACCTGGCGCCGCGCGTGGCCACCTACCTCGGCCTCAACCCCACCGGCAAAGAAATGGGCCGGCTGACCTGGCTGGGCCTGTTTTCGGACCGGCCCGTGGGTCACGCCCATGCCACGCCCGCCCAACTGCTGGAACGGCTGCTGGCCGAAAAGTGGCAGCTCCAGCCCCACGACCACGACCTGATTGTGATGCAGCACCTCTTCGAATTTGAATTGGACGGCGCCCCGCACCGCCTCACCTCATCGCTGGCCGTGGAGGGCGACGACGCCACCCACACCGGCATGGCCAAAACCGTGGGCCTGCCCCTGGGCATGGCCGTGCGCCGCCTGCTGCGCGGCGAAGTGCCCCAACGCGGCGTGCTGATTCCGGTGCAGCCGGAGCTGTACGAGCCCATTCTGGACGAGCTGGCCGCTGGGTACGGCATTCGGTTCGAGGAAGTGGAAGGCTAAGGGCCGCGCCCGAAGCCGAGCCGGCAGATGGCGGGCCGGGAAGTGAAAGTGCTGGCGCTGCGGCTTGCCGCGAATGTCGGCCGAGTGGGCTTTCCCAATCGGTAGAATTCGATGCTGGCAGCTTACCATTCGGGGCTGTAGCGGCCGTCTTTCGCCAGGCTAGCCGTGGTGTAACGGCTCCTGATACTGCAATAGTAGCCTGGCAATGGGCGTTACTTGCGGGCATGATACCACTCCGGGCTTACTTACTATTGCGCGGCCGTCTGCTGTTGCGCTTGCTCGGCGAAGTGGGGGTGGTGCGGCTGGCGCTGTTGGGGCCGGTGTTGGCGGTGATGCTGGGACGGGCTTTGGTGCTGGCCGCGCCCCACCCGATAGGCCAGTGGGCTGTGCCGGTGCTGGTGGCGCTGGCCCTGGCCTCGGCCCACCGGCAGCGGGCCGACTTACGTTTTCTGGCCACCAGCGCGCCGGATTATCATTGGTGGGTGGCCGCAGAATACGCCTTGGTGGCGCTGCCGGCCGCGGTGGTGCTGCTGGCGTTTGGCGGCTGGAGTGCGGCCGCGCTCACGCTGGGGCTGGCCCCGGCCGCGGCCGCCCTGCCCCCCGCCCGCGAAAGCCGCAGCACCCGGCAGCGGGCGCACAGCTTGTTTCGGAGCGAGGCGTTTGAGTGGGTGAGTGGCTTGCGGGCGGGTGGCCATTGGGCGTGGCCAGCGCTGCTGGCCGGGGCCGTTTGGCAGCACGAGACGCCCTTGGGTCCGGGCCTAGCCCTGCTAGGATGGCTGCTGGTGCTGCTAGGTAGCTACGGCACGCCGGAGCCGCTGGCCATGCTGGCGGTGGCTGCGCGCACCCCGCAGCAGTTTCTGCGCCGCCGCCTGGCACTGGGCACAGGCTACGCCGCCCTGACCGGGGCACCATTTTTCTGGCTGTTGGCGGCGGGGCCCGCTGGCGTGGGGGGCACGCTGGCGGTAGGCGTCTTCTGGCTGGGGCTGGTGGCGCTGCTGATTTTGACCAAATATGCTTTTTATCCCAATGCGGTGCACATCCGGACTACGCAGGCCCTCGTGGTGGGGGTGGCGCTGCTGTTGCCCGGCCACCCGGTGTACCCGGTGTTGCTGCTGGTGGCCGTGGGCGGGCTCGTCTGGCAAAGCCAGCGCCGGCTGCGCGCGGTGCTGGGGGAGTATAGACCGACACCAGAACGTCATGCAGCGCGCAGCGAAGCATGATGTTTTAGCGTCAAATATTCATTCAATAACATGCTTGAAATCCTGAATCTGCGCAAGGCCTACGGCAGCCACGTAGTTCTGCACGATGTGAGCCTGACCCTGCAGCCCGGCGCTATTCACGGCCTGGTGGGAGCCAACGGCGCGGGCAAGACCACCCTTATCAATTGCCTCTACGGGCTGGAAAGCGACTTCGGCGGCACAGTCCACGACACCGCTGGCCGCGCCGTGCGCCAGCACACCGGCCTGCTGCCTTACGAGCCGTACTTCTACCCGCGCCTCACCGGGCGCGAGTACCTGGAATTTTGCCTGCAGGCGCGGGGCCAGCCGGTAGTTAATTTCGAGACCTGGAACCAGCTGCTGGAACTGCCCCTCGACCAGTATGCCGACGAATACTCAGCCGGCATGCGCAAGAAGCTGGCGCTGCTGGCCCTGCTGGTGCAAAACCTCGACTACCTCATCCTCGACGAGCCCTTCAACGGCCTCGACCTCGAAGCCAACCTGCTGTTGAAGGAAATTCTGAAACGGCTGCGCGACCGGGGCACGGGCATTTTGCTCACCTCGCACATGCTGGGCGCCCTTACCGAAACCTGCAATGAGATTTCGGTGCTGGCGGGCGGACACGTGCAGCGCCACTACACCGCCGCCGAGTTCGGCACGCTGGAAACCGATTTGCTCGACAGCCTGCACCGCGAGAAGCTGGGGCTGCTGGCGGGACTGGTGTAGCGCGGACGCCGTAAGTCCGCGCGGTTGTTTCCACCCCGGCGCGGACTCGCCGAGTCCACGCTACAATGCTACAGTGCCAGATAGAACCCGGCCAACAGGGCCCGGAAATCCGCCGAGTACAGCGTATCATCGCCCGCAGCCCGAATTGTCAGTTCCGTTTCCTGCACCGCGTCCGCTTCCCGCCGAAACCCGGTGATGTGCCGCAGCGGCTTGCTGCCGGGCCGATGCCGCACCACCAGCCGGGTGGCGGGGCGAAGCCCAGCCTGCGCCGCCACTGCCTCAAAAGCCTGCATCTCGGCCGGTGGCAGCAACACGGTGAGCAAGCCTTCGGGCAGTAGCAGCTCATCTGCGAATGCAGCTAGAGCTTCGAAAGAGAGAGAGCTCGCATTTTCGTGGCGGGCGGCAGTACGGGCCGCGTCCGGCGAGCGGAGCGACTGCCGGAAAAACGGCGGGTTGCAGATGATGTGGCTGAATGCGGCGGGCTGGGTGGCCGCATAGTCGGCCAGGCTTAGCGCGTGTGCCCGCAGGCGGTTGGCCCACGGGCTGGCCGCCACGTTGGCGGCTGCCTGGGCCGCGGCTGCCTCGTCAATCTCAATGGCCTGAATATCGACGGTGGGGTGGCGCTGAGCGGCCATCAGGGCCAGCAGGCCGGTGCCGGTACCGATATCGAGCAGGTGGGTGGCGCCGGTCAGGTCGGCCGCCGCGCCCAGCAGGCAGGCGTCGGTGCTCACCTTCATGGCGCACGCGCCTTGTTCGAGGCGGAACTGCTGGAACTGGAAGTAGTCGTTGGGCATGTAAATCAGCCGACTAATGAGTCCATTCAGGAAGCCGCATCGATAATATGTTGCGCTTCGATAGAAAAACCCGCGTCCTTCAACCGGGAAACTAGTTTAGGGACAGTTTCCTTTACGTGGTTCTGAAAAGGAATGTAGAGCTGATTGCCTGCATCGGATGGTAATTCCAGTTTCCCTTTTTTTAAAATGATGGTATTGGGACGGCCCACTGCCGCCATCAACATCCCCATCTCAAGAATTACGTTCTGCCGGGCTCGCGGCTGGATACTTTCGGCTCCATCAACTTTTGCGTACCCCATATCATCGGGCGTAAGCAAAACAATTCCACAGGCAGAGCTACCCTTTGTCCCAATTTCCGCCTCCAAAGCCTCCATAATAGTTAGTCCCTTTCCACTTGTATTGGCCAAGACAAATGGTTGAATCCCTAGTTTGCGGATGACTAATTCCAATTGTTCAAGGGATGCATGGTCATGGCCATGAACCAGGAATATTTTTTTTATTGGTGTGTCTGCTGTTAAAATACCTCTATTTGGCGTCGTGGAAGCCGGAGTGGCCTCATGACTTTCAAGAATTTGAATAAGTGCGGAAAGTTTATCTTTCGCGGCCTGATTGCCTTGTAACAGAATGGTTTTTGTCGAGGAATACCAACTTATTGTTGCTTTGTCGGGTGTGCGGTAACGTAAGCCTTGTGGAAAATCTTCCCAGGTTCCACGCAAATTCTGCGCTTCAATTATATGTTTTAATTTATCCGCAGTACCTGAAAATTTTGTCATTACTGTTTTGGAAGTGCGTTGCTGTTAAATCGTTTCATAAATAATCACTGCTATTCAAGAATTTTTGGCCGCATCCATTTTTGCCTCATACCCCTCGTCCACCAGCAGCCCTTTGCCGGTGGCGCTTTGCACCGCCAGCACGTCGCAACGCTCGTTTTCGGCGTGGCCGGCGTGGCCTTTTATCCAGTGGAAAGTGACTTTGCGCTGCTTATACACGCGCAGGAAGCGGCGCCACAGGTCCTCGTTGGCCTTTTTGCCGAAATCGGCCTTGACGGCCCAGCCGAATACCCACTTTTTTTCCACGGCATCGACCACGTACTTCGAATCGGATACCACGCGGATGGGCAGCTCGGGCCGCGTCACGGCTTCGAGGCCTACAATCACGGCCAGCAGCTCCATGCGGTTGTTGGTGGTGAGGCGGAAGCCCTGGGTGAGCTCCTTCTCGTGGGGGCCATAGCGCAGAATGGCGCCGTAGCCGCCGGGACCGGGGTTGCCGCGGGCCGAGCCGTCGGTGAACAGGTGAATCATTGATGGTATGGCTGAATTGCTGGACTGTTAAATGGTTGAATTGGTGCGAATTAATCGAAACAGTTCAACAACGCAGCCATTCAGCAATCTGGCAATTAATTAAAAATTTGCTTTGAAAAGCTTGATGGCGATGGCCAGCAGTATCACGCCGAACACGCGGCGCAGCACGTCCTCGCCGGCTTTGCCGAGCTTGCGCTCAATCCAGGGGCTGGTTTTGAGCACCGCGTACACAAACACGAGGTTGAGCAAAATGCCCACTAGAATGTTGGGCAGGCTATAAGCGGCGCGCAGCGAGAGCAGCGTGGTCATGGTGCCCGCCCCGGTGATGAGTGGAAACGCCAGTGGCACAATGGAGCCGGTGCTGGCCGTGAGGTCGGAATGAAAAAGCTGGATGCCGAGTATCATTTCGAGCCCGATGAGGAAGATGATGACCGCCCCGGCCAGCGCAAAGCTTTCGTTGTCAACGCCCAGCAAGCTCAGAATGCTCTGACCCAAAAAGAGGAAGGCCACCATGAGGCAGCCCGCCACGCAGGTGGCCAGCTCGGCTTTAATCTGCCCTTCGCGCTGCCGAATCTGGATGATAATCGGGATGGAGCCGATGATATCAATCACCGCAAACAGCGTGAGCGTAACGGAAAGGATGTGCTGGAAATTGAACATGGGCGTAATGGTGCTTTTTGAACGTCATGCTGCGCGCAGTCGACGCATCTCGCGTGCGGCAGTAATTCAATGCTATTGCAACGAAGCGAGCGAGATGCGTCGGCTGCGCGCAGCATGACGTTCTTTTTCTGTTTTAAGCCCCCATCACCCCGGATATTCCTTCACGAAAAACTGCACCAGGGCTTCCATCGCCGCATCGGGCACGGCAGGGAAGTTGGCGATGCGGATGGTGGTGTTTTTCAGCGGGCCGTAGCCGCTGCCGAGCTGCAGGCCGGCCTCCTTGGCTTTGTTCTTGATTTCTTCGATGAGGGCCGCATCGCCACGCAGGCCAATGACGGTAGTGGAGCGAGTTTCGTAGTTGTGGACGAGGGGCGAAAGCGGCGTGGCCTGCTCGAAAAAGGCGTAGAGCTTCTCGGCGCGGTCCACAAGGTGTTGGTGCACGGCTTTGATGGGCTCGCGGTCGGCCAGCACGCGGCTCAACAGGTAGATGTCCAGCACGTTGGGCGTGTAGTTGGTCTGGTAGTTCAGCATCTGGCTGAGCATGGCGGGCAGGGCGTTGTAGTGAGCCCGGTCGTTCACGGTTTTGGCCAGGGCCACCGCTCTTGGCGACAAAATCATCACGCCCAGGCCGGCGGGCAGGCCGAAGCACTTCTGCACCGAGCCAAACCACACGTCGGCCTTGATGTACTTCAGGTTCAGGCCGGCCAGCGAGCTGGTGGCGTCCACGGCCAGCAGGGCGCCGCCGAGGCGGTTGTAGAGGTTGAGAATGAAACCTTCGCGCAGCTGGGTGGCGGTGCTGGTTTCATTCTGCGTGATGCACACCAAGTCGGTGTCGTCGGCGGCGAAGGGCAGGCTGGCAATGTCGGGCAGCTCATCGAGCCCGAAGCTCATGCCCGTGCTGGCCGGGCGCAGGGCTTTGGCGTACTTGTACCACTTCTCGCCAAAATCGCCGTTGTAAAGGTGAAACGAGCGGCGCGGCGTCAGGCTCTGGGCCAGAATTTCCCAGCACTCGGTGGCCGAGCCGGTGAACAGGACGGTGTAGTCCTGCGGCACGTTGAGCTTGGTTTTGAGGTCGGTGACGGTTTGGCGCACCAAGCCGATTACTTTTTCGGACCGGTGCCCGGCCGAGAGCCAGTTCTCGTCAAAAGCATCGGTAAGGTACTGGCGCACGGCCGGATATACGGCCGAAGGCCCGGGATTGAAAGTATACATTGTCGGAACCACGGCGGGCCGCGGATTTTTCGGATTTCACGGATTTTGAGGGCGGCGTATTGCCAGCCGCCACCTGCCCGGCTCTAACGAGGGCGCTTGGGAAAGCGTGTAGCGAGCCGAAAAGTTGTTGGGCACAAAGGTCGCAGACTTCCGCCGACAAAATCCGGGAAATCCGAAAAATCCGCGGCCCGCTGTGGTGCCGGCTACACCCGAAACCCGACGCGCTTGGGCTGCTGGTTCACGAACCACTGCACGGCCAGCCGGTAGCTTTCCAGCCCGAAGCCGCTGATGCTGCCGGCGCAGTGGCGGCCCAGCAGGCTCTTCTGGCGGAAGTCTTCGCGGGCGTGCAGGTTGCTCAGGTGCACCTCCACCACGGGCGTGTTGATGGCAGCCACGGCATCGGCCAGGGCCACGCTGGTGTGGGTGTAGCCGCCGGCGTTGAGCACGATGCCGTGGTGCGAGAAGCCCACCTCGTGCAGCTTATCAATGAGCACACCCTCGTGGTTAGACTGAAACTGCGTGAGCGTTAGTTGCGGGAAGGCTTCTTCGAGCTCGGGGAAAAAGTCTTCAAAAGAGCGGTTGCCGTAGATGCCGGGCTCGCGGCGGCCGAGCAGGTTGAGGTTGGGGCCGTTGAGAATTAAGATGTCCATGTTGGAGGTTTTGAAGGCCAAAGAACGGAGGTAGCAATGCGACACTTCGCGTCTCGTCGTTGAACGATGTCGTCAGGAAATTTTCCAGCGACGCTCGAACAGCGCACATGCAAAGACGCGAAGTGTCGCGTCTCTACCTCCGTTCTTTGCCGATTCAAACGTCCAAGCCCATGACCTGGCCCCAGGCCCTCAAACAGTTCGACGGCTACCTGCGCCTCGAAAAATCCCTCTCGCCCAATTCGGTGGAAGCCTACGTACGCGACGCCGCCAAGCTGCAGCAGTTTCTCGTGTTCCAGAAGCTGCCCATCGGCCCGCTGCAAGTCAGCACCGAGGTATTGCGCGAGTTTCTGAGCACGTTGCAGGGGCTCGGGCTGGGCGCTACCTCGCAGGCCCGCACGTTGTCCGGCCTCAAGGCGTTTTTCAACTTCCTCATCATGGAAGACCTGCTGAAGCTTGACCCCACCGACACGCTGGAAGCCCCCAAAACCGGCCGCCACCTGCCCGACACGCTCAGCTACCCCGAGGTGGAGCAGCTGCTGGCCGCCATCGACCTGAGCACCGACGAGGGCCTGCGCACCCGCGCCCTGCTGGAGGTGCTCTACTCGTCGGGCCTGCGCGTGAGCGAGCTGTGCGACCTGCGCCTGAGCAACATTTACACCGACGAAGGCTTCATGAAAGTGGTGGGCAAGGGCAATAAAGAGCGCCTCGTGCCCGTGGGCCGCGAAGCCCTCAAGCACCTCAACTTCTACCTCAGCGGCGTGCGCGGCCACCTCGACATCAAGCCCGGCGCCGAAGATTTTGCCTTCCTGAGCCAGCGTGGCCGCCCGCTCTCGCGCATCACCGTCTTCACCACGCTCAAGAAAGTGGCCGAGCAGGCGGGCTTGCGCAAAACCATCAGCCCGCACACGCTGCGCCATTCCTTCGCCACGCATTTGATTGAGGGCGGGGCCGACCTGCGCGCTGTGCAGGAAATGCTGGGCCACGCCAGCATCACCACCACCGAAATCTACACCCACCTGGACCGCGATTTCCTGCGGCAGGTGATTACCGAGTTTCACCCGCGCAGCTAGGGTGGGGGAGGAGTTGGTGATGGTGTTTGGGCTGTCGTGCTGAGTGCCGCGAAGAACCTTGTCACGCATGCCTGTTCGGGGTTGCCCGTCGTCGTTCATTGGTGATAAGGCTCTTCGCGGCGCGCAGGATGACGGACAGGCTTTATATTCCGCAAACGTTCGGCCCGCATCCCGCCCGCCGTGTGTAAATTTGGCCTTTATGCCTCTTCCGAATGGCCGATAACCGCTATAAAAATACCCCCGCCGGCCCCTCGGCTAACCGCCCCGCCGAGCCCCGGCCCACGCGGCGCAACGAGGCGCGCGCCAACGGCCCGGCCCCCGAGCCCGCCCCGGCCAGCGCCGCCGAGCCCCGGCCCGCTGCCGCCAACGTGCCCAAAGCCGCCCGCCAAGCGCCGCCCGCCAAGCCCGCCCGCCCACCCCGCGAGCCGCGCGGCCCCCTGCCCGGCGTGGGCAAGGTGCTCGACGTGCTGCGCGACCGCCGTTTCCACCTGTTTGTGGGTTTTGGCCTGCTGCTGGGCAGTTTGTACCTCACCATTGCCTTCACCTCCTTCCTCTTCACCGGCCACGCCGACCAGAGCGTGGTGGCCGCCATGGGCACCATTCCGACGAAGGAAGCCGGGCAGGAATCGGGCAACTGGCTGGGCCTGCTCGGAGCCTGGGCGGCGCAGTTGTTCATTTACAAGCTGTTTGGCGTGGCGGCGTATGCCCTCATTCCCATCGTGTTTTTTCTGGGGGCGAAGATTGTGTTTCGCACCGCCAAGGTTTCGGTGAGTTATGTGATGGCGCTGGGCCTGTTCACGATGGCCTGGCTGAGCGTGCTACTGGGCTATGTGGTGGTGACGCTGGCCACGCCCGGTGCCGACCCGGTGCTGGCCCACCGCCTCGATTTCCTGTGCGGCGGCGTGGGCTTTGAGGCCGCCTCCTGGCTCGACAGCCTCATCGGCTGGGGCACGGTGCTGCTGCTGGCCTTCGCGCTGATTTCGTTTGTGGTGTTCTTCTTCAACGTCACCAGCCTCAACCTGGGCCGTTTCCGAAGCCTCAGCACCGAAGACGACGCCGAGGAGGACGCCGAGCTGGAAGCTGAAATTGCCGCCGAACAGGCCGCCGCTGCCGCCCCCGTGGCCGCGCCAGCCGCGCCGCAAATGACGCTGAAAACGCGCCCCGCCGCCCCCGAAATCATGGTCACTTCGGCGGCCTCGGTATCTGCCGGTGGTGCCCAGGCCGCCGGCCCGGCCCTGCAGCTCCACGACGACGAGCCGGAAGAAACCCCAGTTCCGCAGGAGTTCGAGCCGGCCCCCCGCATAGGCGCCGGCCTGCCGCTGAGCGTGGCTGGCGCCGTGGTGGCGCCGGCCGTTTCGGCGGGTGTTTCTGCGGCCTCGGCCGCTACGACTGCCACGTCAGCCACTGCCGGGGCCGCCCTGCCGCTGGCCGTGAGCGGCCCGTCATTCTCCTTCGAATTGCCCGTGGCCGAACCGGAGCCCGCCGTGGCTCCTGCCGTGCCGGCATCCACCATTCCCACGCCGCTGTCGCTGGCCGACCTGGCCGATGGCGACATGCCCGCCGTGGCGCCATTGCTGCCCGTAGTGCCGGCCGCCCCGCGCCCGCTCGAAATCACCGTGCCGGGCCGCGACGACCTGGACCCCAACGCCGGGGCCGATATCGCCGCCGTGGCCGACGAGGACGAGGACGCCATGCCGCCCGGCAACTACGACCCCACGCTGGACCTCGCGCGCTTCCAGTTCCCCACCCTGGAGCTGCTCAACGACTATGGCATCCCCAAAGCCCAGGTAACCAAGGAGGAACTCGAAGCCAACAAGGACCGCATTGTGGAGACGCTGGGGCACTACGGCATCGGCATCGCTAGCATCAAGGCCACCATCGGGCCCACGGTCACGCTCTATGAGATTGTGCCCGAAGTGGGCGTGCGCATCTCCAAAATCAAGAGCCTGGAAGATGATATTGCCTTGAGTTTGGCCGCGTTGGGCATCCGCATTATCGCGCCCATTCCGGGCAAAGGCACCATCGGCATCGAGGTGCCGAACACGAAGAAGGAAATGGTGAGCATCCGTTCGGTGCTGGGCTCGGAGAAGTTTGCCAAGACCGAAATGGACCTGCCCATCGCCTTCGGCCGCACCATCACCAACGAGGTGTTCGTGGCCGATTTGGCCAAGATGCCCCACCTGCTCATGGCCGGCGCCACGGGCCAGGGCAAGTCGGTAGGCCTGAACGTGATTCTGGCCTCGCTGCTCTACAAGCGCCACCCGGCCACGCTAAAATTCGTGCTCGTCGACCCCAAAAAGGTAGAACTGAGCATCTTCAACAAGATTGAGCGCCACTACCTGGCCAAGCTGCCCGACACCGACGAGGCCATCATCACCGATACCAAGAAGGTGGTGAACACGCTCAACTCGCTCTGCATGGAGATGGACCGGCGCTACGACCTCCTCAAGGAAGCCGGCTGCCGCAACCTGAAGGAGTACAACGCCAAGTTCATCGAGCGCCGGCTGAACCCCAAAAAGGGCCACCGCTTCCTGCCTTTCATCGTGCTGGTGATTGACGAGCTGGCCGACCTGATGATGACGGCCGGTAAGGAAGTGGAAACGCCCATTGCCCGCTTGGCCCAGCTGGCCCGCGCCATCGGCATTCACCTCATCGTGGCTACCCAGCGCCCCTCGGTAAACGTAATTACCGGCATCATCAAGGCCAACTTCCCCTGCCGCATCTCCTTTAAGGTGACCAGCAAAATCGACTCGCGCACCATTCTCGACACCGGCGGGGCCGACCAACTCATCGGCCAGGGCGACATGCTGTTCTCGGCCGGCTCAGACCTGATTCGCGTGCAGTGCGCCTTCATCGACACGCCCGAGGTGGACCGCGTCTGCGACTTCATTGGCGAGCAGCAGGGCTACTCCGATGCCTACCTACTGCCCGAAGTGGCCGGGGCCGACGGCGACGCGGGCAGCGGCAACGAAGAAATGGACCCTTCGGAGCGCGACACCATGTTTGAGGAAGCCGCCCGCTGCATTGTGCTGCACCAGCAGGGCAGCACCTCGCTGCTGCAGCGCAAGCTCAAGCTGGGCTACAACCGCGCCGGCCGCCTCATCGACCAGCTTCAGCACGCCGGCATCGTGGGGCCGTTCGAGGGCAGCAAGGCCCGCGACGTGCTCATTCCGGATGAATATCAGTTGGAGCAACTGCTCAATTCGATGAAGTAGAGCGGGTGCCGCAAAACGAAATTTTGCGGCACCCGCGCCTTTTGGCCGGACGTTTGTTAAGCAGAATCCGTATCAGGGTTTTCAAACCCCGCACAGCGCCTTTTGAACATTCCTCTTCTAATGAAAAAATCAATTTCCTTCTTGCTGCTCGCCGTTTCGCTGGCTTTGCCCGCTGCGGCTCAGCAAGACCCCAAAGCTGGCAAAATCCTCGACCAGATGAGCGCCAAGTATCAGGCATTGAAGGCTTTCCAGGCTACTTTTACCCAGACACTGGAAAACCCCGGTGCCAAGGTGAAGCAAAACATCAACGGCGACATTGTGGTGAGCGGCCAGAAATTCCGCCTCAAAATCAGCGGCCAGGAAGTCATTAACGACGGCAAAACCACCTGGACGTATCTGAAGAACGAGAACGAGGTGAACATCTCGGATTCGGACCCGGACTCGCAGGATATGTCGCCCTCCCAGATTTATACGATGTATAAAAAGGGCTACAAGTACACCTACGTGCAGCAGGTGACCGAAGGCGGCGAGCCCCTCGATGTGATTGAGCTGGCGCCCGAAAACCGCCAGAATGACGTGTTTAAAGTGCGCCTGAAGGTGCGCAAGAAGGATGCGTCGGTGAAAAGCTGGCAGATGTTCAAAAAGAACGGCAACCAGTACACCTTCCTCATCAAAAACTTCAAGCCCAACCCCCCCACCGACGCTGGCACCTTTGCCTTCGACAAAGCCAAGTACAAAGGCGTGAAAGTGGTGGACCTACGTTAAGCTCCGCAAATAACTTGATTTAAGAAACGGCCCGCTTCGAAAGAGGCGGGCCGTTTTACATTTGTCCCATGCGCGAAGACTTTCTCCATTACGTTTGGCAGCACCAGTATTTCGACAAGCTGGATTTGCGCACCACTGATGGAGAAGAAATCCAGGTGCTGCGGCCCGGCCACCGCAACGCCGATGCCGGCCCCGACTTCCTGAACGCCCGCCTGCGCATTGGCGAGGTGGAGTGGAACGGGGCCGTGGAAATTCACCTGCGCGCTTCCGACTGGGCCCGCCACAACCACCAAACCGACCTCAAGTACGACCAGGTAATACTGCACGTGGTAGGCAGCGCCGATGCCGACGTGCGCCGCACCAACGGCAGCCTCATCCCCGCGCTGCCCCTGCAGGCCCGGCTGGCGCCCGAGCTGCTGGCCCGCTATACCGCCCTGGTAGAAGTTCCCGCCGCCGCGCCATTGCCCTGCGCTCCGCTGCTCGACTTGGTGCCCGAAATCACGAAAACGATGATGACCGAGCGCGCCCTGCTCGAGCGCGTGGAGCGCAAGGCCGACACCATTATGGAGCTGCACCAGGCGCTGGGGCAGGACTGGGAAGCCACCGCCTACCACGCGCTGATGGCTGCTTTTGGCTTCCAGAAAAACAGTGAGCCGCTAGCCCGGCTGGCCAAGGCCCTGCCGCTGGCCGTGCTCCGCCGGCACCGGCACGACCAGCGCCAGCTCGAAGCGCTGCTGTTTGGCCAGGCTGGGTTTCTGGTTGAAAATGAGGAGACAAACGGCGACGACTACATTCGGGACTTGAGGCAGGAACACGAGTTTTTGCGGCACAAATACAGCTTAGGCGAGGCCGCGCTGCGGGTGCACGAGTGGAATTACCTGCGCCTGCGGCCGGCCAACTTCCCGCCCGTGCGGCTGGGCCAGCTGGCCGGCTTGCTACACGCCCGGCCCGCGCTGTTCGATGCGCTGCTCACGGCCCAAAGCGTAGCGGCGCTCACCGACTTTTTTCAGGCGCCCGCGCCCGCCTATTGGCGCACGCACTTCCGGCCCGGGCGGCCGGGCAAGGTGCCGGCCCTGGGCAAAAGCAGCATCGACCTGCTCGTTACCAACGTGGTGGTGCCGCTGCGCGTGGCCTACGCCCGCTACGTGGATAAGCCCGAAGTAGTGGAAAGCAGCGTGGCCCTGCTCGGCCAATTGCCCGCTGAGCACAACCAGTTCACGGATGTATACGAGGCCCTGGGCTTCACGCACCGCTCGGCGGCCGACTCGCAGGGCTTGCTGGCCTTGCACAAAACGTACTGCGTCCCGCGTCGTTGCCTGCACTGCGCCATTGGCGGCCGGCTGGTGCAGCAACCCCGCATTGCTCGATGATAAACGAACTAGCCCTTCTGCTGATAAAACTAGCGGTAGCCGTCGGGGTGAATGCGCTTTTCCTGCTGTGGCTGCTGCCGTGGGTGGCCCGGCAATGGGGCGAAGCCACCGGTTGGTGGCGTGGCGCTTTCGCGCTGGGCATGGGCCTGCGGCTGGGCACCGGGCTGGCAAAACACTGGCACCTGAAGCTGGATGCCAACTACATGAGTTCGGTGGGCGATGTGGTGACGGAGCAGCTGTGGCTGGACCCGTGGAATTTCGTGCAAATGCTGACCCAATCGGTCACGGTATTGCCGAACGTGACAGGTAAGTATTTATTCGTTTACCAAAGCAGTTCCAATACCTGGAACATGGCTAAGATATTGTCCCTTTTGAACTTAGGTTCTTTGGGTTGTGCTCAGGTAAACGCGCTGTACCTGAGTGTATTCGCATTCGTTGGGTGCTGGGTGTTGGTACGGGCCCTGGCCACCTGCTTTCCGGGCACGCCCGCCGGAGCCGGGGTGGTGGCTTTGTTGGTATGGCCCTCGGTGTGGTTCTGGGCCACGGGCATCAGCAAGGAAGCCGTGCTGTTGGGGTCGGGCGCGTGGCTCACGGCTCGGGTGCTGGCCTGGCTGTACGCCGGCAAGGCGGCCGGCTCGGCACGGGGCGGCGGCTGGTGGGCCGGCACGGCCGCGCTGGCGGTTTTGCACGTGGCGATGCGCTATTTTTTTGCCTTGCCGCTGCTGGCCGTGTTGGCAGGGCTGGCGGTAGGGCGGGGGCTGGAGGGCCTGCTGCCGCGGCGGTGGGCGGCGGTGCTGGGAGTAGTGGCGGTGTTTGGCGCCGGAGTCTGGATAGGGCCGGAAATCAGCGTGGCGTTTCGGCTCAATAAGTTTGTCTATCAGGTTATTAAGGTATACAGCTTCGATGTGGTGCAGTCGGCCGACCGTCCGCATTTTGAGTACCCCAATTTGCGGCCGACGGCCAGCAGCATTGCGGCTCACGCCCCGCAGGCAGTGGCCAACGTCCTCACCCAGCCGTGGCCGGGGCAGTCGCGCCAGCCGCTGTATTTGGCGGCGGGGCTGGAAAACGCGGTGCTGCTACTCCTGCTGGCGCTGGCGGTGTGGGCACTGGTGCGCGGGCGCGGGGGGCACCTGCCCTTCGGTGTGGTGTTCGCGCTGAGCGTGTTTTGCTTGTTGCTGGCCTTTCTTATTGGCATCACCACGCCCAATCTGGGCTCGTTGCACCGCTACCGGAGTACCCTGTTGCCCTTTTTGTTGCTGCTGCTGCTGCAAAACGACTACGCGGCCAAGGGCCTGCGCCGCTTGCTTGCGCGCGTTGGTTCGCTAATCCAGACCCGGCCCGGACGCACGCCAAACGCGTAACTTTGCACCATGGCGTTGCCGCGGCCGGACATTTTTCCCCGCCCCGTGCCACGCCTGCCTCTCCCTAAATGGAAAATCCCGTTATCATTCTTGGTGCCCAAACCGTGGGCACTGCCGCCCTCGATGCCTTTCTATCCAACGACGTGGTAGTGTACTGCCTGCTCGACGACGATAAAAAACTGCAGGGCACCGAACTGCTCGATGTGCCCGTGATGGGCAACACTGACGACGGCGAGTTGCTGAAGCTGCTGGGCAAAAAGTGCGAAGTATTTGTGGCCACCGAGGACACCGCCAGCCGCCGCAGCCTCACCGAAATGCTACGCAACGAGTACGAAGCAGTGCCCGTGAATGCCATTCACGAGCGCGCCAGCGTCTCAAACCACGCCACCCTGGGCCACGGCAACTACGTGGGCCCCAACGCCGTGGTAGCCGCTACCGCTACGCTTGGCGACGGTTGCCTGGTGGGCGCCAACGCCGTGGTGGAATCCCGCGCTTCGGTGGGCAGCTTTGCCCAATTGGGCAGCGGCGCCCTGCTGGGGGCCGATGTGCAGGTGGGCGAGCTGGCCTTCATTGGCGCGGGCGCCGTGGTGGTGGCCGGCGTGAAAATCGGCGACAAGGCCCGGGTTGGCGCGGGCTCGGTGGTAGTGGCCGATGTACCCAACGGCCAAACTGTATTTGGCAACCCGGCTGTGAAAGTTTAACTTTTAGTTGTCAGTTGCTCGTTGTCAGTTGTTAGTATTTCGATTAGGATACGCTTCAACTGACAGACAACTGACAACGAACAACTGACAACTATGAGCTACCAAGTTCTTCTTTATTACTGCTATACGCCCCTCGAAAACCCCGAGCAATTCCGCGACGAGCACCATCGCCTGTGCCTGGAGCTTGACTTACGCGGGCGCATCATTGTAGCGGCCGAGGGGCTGAATGGCACGGTATCGGGCACCGTGGAAAGCTGTGCCGCTTACATGGCCGCCGTGAAAGCCGACCCGCGCTTCGATGCGTTGGAGTTTAAGGTGGACGAGGTGGCCGCGCACACTTTCCAGAAGCTGCACGTGCGGGTGAAGCCCGAAATTGTGCACAGCAGCCTGCGCCACGTGCGGCCCCACGAAAAAACCGGCCAGCACCTTTCGCCCGAAGAGTTTAAGGCGTTGAAGGACCGCGACGACGTGGTGGTGGTCGACGTGCGTTCGGACTACGAGTATAACCTCGGCCGCTTCAAAAACGCCGTGACGCTGGACATTGAGAACTTCCGCGACTTCCCGGAGCGGGTGGAGCGGCTGAAAGAATTCAAGGACAAAAAAATCCTGACTTACTGCACCGGCGGCGTGAAGTGCGAGAAAGCCAGCGCCTTTCTGCTGGAGCAGGGTTTCGAAAACGTGTACCAGCTGCACGGCGGCATCATAAAGTACGGCATTGAGGCCGGGGGCGAGGATTTCGACGGCCAGTGCTACGTGTTCGACAACCGCGTGGCCGTGGACGTGAACCGCGTGAATCCGACTGTCATTTCGCGCTGCCAGCACTGCCAGGCGCCCAGCAACCGCCTCATCAACTGCGCCAACCCGCACTGCAATGCCCATCTGCCGCTGTGCGAGGCCTGCGGCGAAAAGCTGCAGGGCGCCTGCTCCGACGCCTGCGCCGTCCACCCCGACAAGCGCGTCTACGACGGCACCGGCGCCTACCCCAAGCTCAGCAACCACTACAACCCGGCGCAGGGCTTGGCCTCCTACAAAGCGTGAAGTAAGCATCCGCTTGCCGTTCTTTGAGCCCCCGATTCCCACCACCAATTCTTCCCGGCAAGCGCAGGCTTCCTACTCCACTATGATTCCCAACTCCGAGCTCATCCTGAACCCCGACGGCAGCATTTATCACCTCAACCTGCTGCCCGACCACATTTCCGACACCATCCTCACCGTGGGCGACCCCGGCCGGGTGGCCCAGGTGAGCCGGCATTTCGACTCGGTGGAGTTTGAAACCACGCATCGCGAATTCGTGACGCACGTGGGCTACTACCGCGGCAAACGCATCACGGTGCTCAGCACCGGCATGGGCACCGACAACATCGACATCGTGATGAACGAGCTGGATGCGCTGGTGAACATCGACTTCATGGCCCGCACCGTGCGCCCCGTTGAGGAGCGCATGAGCCTGCGCATCATCCGGCTGGGCACCAGCGGCAGCCTGCAGGCCGACGTGCCGATTGGCGCGATGCTGGCCACCGAGCACGCCG
This sequence comes from Hymenobacter convexus, assembly GCF_030580955.1. Lineage (GTDB taxonomy): Bacteria > Bacteroidota > Bacteroidia > Cytophagales > Hymenobacteraceae > Hymenobacter. The sequence goes on from NZ_JAUQON010000005.1 coordinate 48,958, forward strand.
TGGGCCTCGACAGCCTGATGCAGTTCTACCCGCTGATGGAAACCGGCCTCGAAACCGAAATTGCCACCGAACTGCAGCGCACCCTGGGCCTGCCCTTCGCGCCCTACGTGGTGCGCGGCTCCGATATCCTGCGTGAGCAGTTCGGTGCTGGCATGGTGATGGGCAATACGCTCACCTGTCCCGGTTTCTACGGCCCGCAAGGCCGCCGCCTGCGCCTCGACCTGCGCACGCCCGACTACATTTCGCGCCTCCAAAATTTCCGCCACCAGAGCGCCGAGGGCGAATTCCGCCTCAGCAACTTCGAAATGGAAACGGCCGGCTACTACTCGCTGGGCCGTCTGCTGGGCCACGAGGTGCTTTCGCTGAACGCCATCGTGGCCAACCGCGCTACCGGCGAATTCGCGGAGAATGCCGGCGCCGTGGTCGATGCCATGATTGAGCAGACACTGCAGCGGCTGTAGGTTGAGGCTGGTTCCTAGGGGAAAAAAGAACCTCATGCTGAGCTTGTCGAAGCATCTCTACCGCACAACGCAATTATTAACTCGCGCGGTAGAGATGCTTCGACAAGCTCAGCATGAGGTTTTTCATTAGAGGGCTTTATACCTAATAAAAATCAAACCCCAACACCGCTCGCAATGGGAGCGAGGCCCCCGATTTCAGCGTAAGGTGGTCGGCGTCGGCGGCCCACACGGTGGTGGCTACGCGCTTGGTTTCGCCGTCGGCAGTTTGGAAGTAGATGTCGAGCTTGCCGTGGTAGGCATTGCCGAGGGTTACGGCGCGGTCAGCATCAGCGCGTCGGCGCTGGCGGGCGGCTTCGTCGGAGAGTACGTCTTCAGGGGCGAAGTGCAGGGTGCCGATAATTTCTTTCTCAACAAGCTCAACGGTGGGGGCAGTGGGGATAAACGACATGGTAAGAGCAAAAAAAGGTGGGTATTCGAAATCGGGTGCTTTCGAATACCCACCTAAACGTTGTTTTAACCGCAACCGTCTAATTTTTTGGCGGAAAATTCTAAGGCAATTCAGCCAGAAATTCCATGGTGTCCACGCGGTCAGCGTATTCGCTCACGCCGGGCTGCTGGGCCTGCCCAAATGGCAAACTGCCCGCAAACCGCGCCCCGGCCGACACCACGCACTGCGTTTGGGCGGCGATGTCGGTGAGCTGGTCGACGAGGTCGATTTCGCTGCTGTACGCGGCGTAAAACACCACCGAAATGGGCGAAACCAATCCCTCGCTGGGCCGAATTAGGAAGAAGCCGTTGTCGAAATGCGGCTCCCGGTTCACCAGCAGGATGCTCTTGTTGTAGTCGTAGTTGTTGTTGTATTTGTGGTGGTGCAGCACGTTTTCGAAGGGCTGCAGGGCATCCATAAGCGGCACAAAATCATAGCCGGTGGGCACGTACAGCTTGCTTACATTGCGGCAGCCCAGGCCATAGTACTGGAAAATATCGGGCCCCAGCCGGGCCAGTTCCTCGGCGCTTTCCTGGCCCGTGAGCACGGCCACGCTGGTACGGTTGCGGCGGATGAGGTGGGGCTTTTTGCCAAAGTAATATTCAAAGTAGCGGGCCGTATTATCGGAGCCGGTGGCGATGAAAGCGTCGGCCGCATTAAGGCGCGGCAACACCTGAATGAACTCGCGAAAGCGTGGTTCCAGCTTCGTCAGCTCCTCCAGCAGCCAGAGCATCAGCACGGTATCATCGGCGCTGAGCTTGGCCAGCAGCACGTGGCCGCTGAGGAGCACACACAGCACATCGTGGAAGCCCACCATGGGGATATTGCCGGCCATCACCACCCCGATTTTGTGCACGGTGGTGGGCTCCGAGGGGTAGCGGCCGGCCCAGCGGCGCAAAGGTTCTTCGGCCAGCAGGTGCGCGATGCCGGCCACGGCGGCCGTCACGTTGGGCCGGTCGAACCAGGCGTTTTGGTTGCGGGCGCGGGCCGCCAGCGACGTAAGCTCGTCGGCGGAGATGGAAGCGAGGTGGTGGCCCAGGGCCACAAAAGCGGCCAGTCGTTCGGAATGATTCATGAAGAAGAAATGGCAACCCGGCGGCGCATTGGGGCCGAAAGGCAGGAATTGACCGCAAAATTGGGCGAAACCGTGCAAAGCCCGCCGTCGTTGGTTAATTTTGTTGGGCCAAAGACCGGCGCGGGCCGCCCATTTTACGTAAAGCCTGCCCGAACCGCTTTGGTTTCCCCATCACTTCCAGACCCCCCGACGCCCCATGGCCATCATGATAACCGACGAGTGCATCAACTGTGGTGCCTGCGAGCCGGAATGCCCCAACAACGCGATTTACGAAGGCGGCGCCCAGTGGCGCTGGGCCGATGGCACCACGCTAAAAGAAGTGACCACCGCCGACGGCGCCACGGTATCGGGCACCGCTCCCCAAACGCCGGTTTCGGATGAGTACTACTACATTGTGTCGGACAAATGCACCGAGTGCGTGGGCTTCCACGAGGAGCCGCAGTGCGCCGCCGTGTGCCCCGTCGACTGCTGCGTGGATGACCCCGACATGCGCGAAACCCGCGAGCGCCTGCTTGAGAAGAAAGAGTGGCTGCACATCGCCGCCTAACCTGTTGGCTCTCCTACAAAAAAAAGGCCGCTTCGTTCGAAGCGGCCTTTTTTTGTGCTTATTGAGCGGCGGCGGGGGCCGTTTGCGGGGTCAGCTTTACCCCGGTGTAAAGCTGCGGGTTGTCGACGGTAGCAATGGGTTCGATGCTCCAGCGCTTGTCGTAGCGGCTCACGTTGGCCAGCTTCAGCAGCGTTTCGTAGTTCGACGTGTGACCGGATTTGGGCTTCACAAAAAAGCTGTTGACCCGTAGCGTCGCGGGGTCGTAGCTCACATCCAGCCCCGTGGAGTCGTGCCAATAAGTATTCACGGTTTCGGAAGTGCCGGAAGTACCGTTTTGCGACATGGTATTCTGGTCGGGCCGAATGCCCTGGCCGGCCAGGGGTCGGGCAATTTCATTGGCGTTCAGCCCCAGCAGGGCCGGCACATCGAAGGCTCGGTTCACGGTGGTGGTGCTCGTGGTGGCCGGCGTTTCGGTCGCCGGCTGGTCGGCGGTGGCGCAGCCCAGCAAAAAAGCCAGCGGAAGGAGAGGGGAGTAGCGCATAGTCTGGAATAGTTAATGTAGAGCTTCTATATACGGGAAAGATAGATTTGTTGTCGTGTTTTGGCGTTGGAGTTTGAGCCGGATGGTTAGATTCCATCGATTGAAATGAGTTGGAAGACAGAAGGAATAGAGAGCGGAGCCAGACCTCAGGCGGCGGCGCTGTTCACGCGCTGGGCCCGGCTAGTTATTCGATGGGTTACCTTGGTCCAGGTGCTGGTATATAGGGTACAGGCAGCGCTGCCTGGGTTTTCCTCCTCCGGACCCGGCCTATTGCGGCCGGCCGGGCCTGTCGGACTGCCGCTGCGTTTCGTCGCGAAGAAACGTGCGCCCCAGCCCGCCCCCCTGCAAAGTCGCGACTTGCGGCGGGGCGCAGCACAGGCCCCGCCCGTCGGAGGGCCCTTTCATCCCCCTTATTTTCTTTCCTCATGAAGCTCAACCGCTTGCTGCCCCTGTGGGGGCTGCTGGGGGGCGCGTGCCTATTGCCCGCCTGCCAGCAATATTCAACCGAAAAGATGGAGGCAACCGACGTCACCAGACGCGCCGCCGTACCACCTGCCCCGGATGCGGACCTCGCGGAAGCGCCCGCAACCCCCGACCCCAGGGCTGCCGACTCAACCTTCGGAAACCGAGAGAACTACGCGGTGCTCCACGAAAATCCTTTTCTGGCTGCCGCGCGCAACCCGCTCAGCACCTTTGCCATCGATGTCGACCGGGCTTCCTACGCCAATGTGCGCCGCTTTCTGACCCAAAACCGCCAGCTGCCCCCGCCCGACGCCGTACGGCTGGAGGAACTTATCAACTATTTCCCCTACAACTACCCCCAGCCGCGCACCGGCCCCGCCTCGTTGAACGCCGAAGTGGCCGCCTGCCCCTGGAACCCCGCCCACCAGCTGGTGTTGGTAGGCGTGCAGGGCAAGCAAGTCGCCACCGAAAACCTGCCGCCGGCCAATATGGTGTTTCTGCTCGACGTGTCGGGCTCTATGAACGACCCGGACAAGCTGCCGCTCCTGAAGGAATCGTTGCGGCTGCTGGTGCGCGAGTCGCTACGGCCCCAGGACTACGTGGCCCTTGTGGTGTATGCCGGGGCCGCCGGCGTGGTACTGCCGCCGACCTCAGGCGCCGAGCCCGAAACCATCCTGCGCGCCCTCGATGGACTGGAGGCGGGGGGCTCTACGGCCGGCGGTGAAGGCCTGCGCCTGGCCTACCAGCTGGCCCGGCAGCATCAGCGCCCTGGCGGCAACAACCGCATTATTCTGGCCACCGATGGCGATTTTAACGTGGGCGAGCAGAGCGATGCCGACATGGAGCGGCTCATCACGAAGGAGCGGGAATCGGGCGTGTTTCTGTCGGTGCTGGGCTTCGGGGCCGGCAACCTGCAGGACAGTAAAATGGAGCTGCTGGCCGACAAGGGCAACGGCAACTACGCCTACATCGACCAACTCAGCGAGGCCCGGCGCGTGCTGGTGCAGCAGTTCGGCGGCACGCTTTTCACCCTGGCCAAAGACGTGAAAGTTCAGGTCGAATTCAACCCCGCCCTGGTGCGCGAATACCGACTGCTGGGCTACGAAAACCGCCTCCTGGCCGCCGAGGACTTCAACGACGACCGCAAAGACGCCGGCGAACTGGGCACCGGCCAACAGGTGACGGCCCTCTACGAAGTGGTGCCCGTGGGCGCGCCTGCCACCGGTACCTCTTCCGTTGACGCCCTAAAATACCAGGTCCCCGCCCGTGCCGCGTCTGCCAGCCCCGAACTGCTCACCGTGAAGCTGCGCTACCAGGAGCCGCAAGGCAGCGCCAGCCAACTGCTCACGCTGCCCGTGCGCGGCGTCCGGCTGGGCGAACCAATAGCGCAGGCTTCCGAAAACCTGCGCTGGGCTGCCGCAGTGGCACAGTTTGGGCTGCTGTTACGGGGCTCTCGCTACGCCGGCGCGGCCACCTGGGCCAGCACCAACGAGCTGGCGCGCACCACCGGCGGGCCGGATGTGGATGGGGGCCGTGCTGAATTCCGCGCGCTGGTACAACAGGCCGCCGCATTGGGTAGGGAAAATTATCAGCAACCCGGGTCGGCGGGGGAGTAAGGCTAGGAAGTTGTCCCTACTTGCTGAAGCAGGTCTTTTCCTAATGGCAGTTTAGTCAAAACCTGCCATTTGGGCATCGTGCAGTGGCACAGGTAACTGTGTAAAAAGAATGTCGACCATTCTGTGCGTGCAGAAAACAGCGAGACTAAAATGTCACTTTTTGTTTGAGCAATAAAAAAGGCCATTTCCTCCTTGGAAATGGCCTTTTTAGCAAATGTTAGCGGTCTGGACGGGACGTCTAGTCGCATAACGTGGCTTGTTCACGCTTGATAAAACGGGCCTGATTGGCTGGAATCGCCGGTTTGCGTGGTGAGCTGTGGCAGCGGTAGGCGAGATTGCGCACGCCCGTGCCACAGGTTTTTGCCACAGAACGGGCTTATTTGAGCTTTCTCAGCAGTGTATAGGAATAGGCGGGATAGGCTAGGGTATTCTCAACCAATTCGTAGCCCTGGGCTTCAAGGCTGGCTATTTTGCCCAGGACGGGCGTCAGGTTACGAACGCTGGTCTTGCCGTTGGGCTTGGCTTCACTTATTTCAAACTTCTCCGCCCCCGTTGTAACGTACAACTGGCCGTCCTGGTAAATAATAGACACGTATTCGTATTGCTTGGGCTCAGCCGGCGCTTTGGCTGCGAGGATGCCGCCAGTGATGAGCAGGGCCAGGAGCAGGACGAGGAGTTTGGGAGCGTGTGTGGTGAACATGGAATCAAGGGGGATAAGTAGAGCCGCAATTAAGTGCCAAAACGGCCAGCCTCAAGCAGCATCCGACACTGCCCCCGGCGCTTGCTTCCCCACCGTGCGGGCCGTTTTGCGGAAGGAGGCCAGTGGCTCCTCCTCGACCACGCCCAGGTAGCGGTTGAAGCTGGCCTCGGTCTGGTGGCCGGTGGCCTGCATGACCTGGGCCCGGGGCACGCCCTGGGCAATTTTGAGCGTAACGAAGGTTTTGCGGCCCACCTTGCTCGTGAGCTTGAAGCGGGTGAGGCCGGCCAGGTGCTGCACGTGGGGCAGGTAGTCGCTCAGGCCGAAGACGACGGGCAGGCAGGTGGGCAGGTGCAGCGGGGCATACTTCTCCACGAGGGCCACCGGGCGAAATACATCGTCGTCGAAAAAGGGGATGAAGCAGTCCTTGCGGGTTTTGGTGGCCTTGAGCCGGATGAGCTGGCCGTGAATCTGGCGGGGGCTGAGCGTGTCGGCGTCGGAGATGCGCAGGCCCAAGTAGCAGCAGAGCAGCACCTTGTCGCGGGCGCGCTGTCGCGGGCGCGCTCGAGCAGGCGCAGGCGCTCGGCCACGCGCAGCGGGTCGGCCTGGCTCACGCGCATGCCCTCCTTGGCAGGTGCCTGGGCCTGCAGGGCGGGGTCGAGGGCCTCGAACTGCTGCTGCACGTAGGCGCGGGCCTCGGCGGTGGCAAAGTCCACGGCGGCCAGGCGCAGCGGCTCATCTTGGGTGAGGGCGTCGGCGCCGATGTACTCGTCGGGGGCCTCGAACTTGCGGTACTTGCGGTTGACGGGCAGCTCCCGGTCCTCGGCCCAGGCCAGGAAGGACTTGAGGTGGCGCACGTGCTTGCCGAAGGTGTTGGCCGAGTGGCCCCATTTGCCCTCGTAGAAGAACTCGCGGAAGCGGGCGTACCAGGCGTGGTCGAGGGCGGCAAAGTTCAGCGGCTGGTCGCGGGCGGCGAAGTCGGCCAGCACGTCGCGCGTGTTGGCCAGGCTGTCGAGGTAGGTCTTGCTCAGGCCCTGGCCGGTTTTGTGGCTGGTTTTGCGGGTCTGCTCGCCCAGCCACTGGTCGTAGTAGTCGAGCAGGGTGGGCGCGGGGGCTTCGAGCTGAGGCAGGGGCGGTACGTCGGGCGCTTCGGCCGCGGCCTTCTGGCCGGCGGCGAGCAGGGCGTAGCGGCGGCTGATTTCGGCGCTCATCTGGGCCTTGTCCAGCTTCTGGCGGGTGTTCTCGGCGGCGTGGTAGGCGGCCTGCGCGGCCTGGGTGTAGCGCTCGAGCACGAGGTTGGTCTCGGCGGCAAAGTTGCCGGGCGCGGGCTTGACTTCCTCGCGCTTGGCGTTCCAGTGCCTGGGGTCGCACTTTTCGCCCGAGCCCCGGCGCAGGCGCAGCCCGTCCCAGCAGAAGGTGAGCTGGATGGGGGCCAGGCCTTTTTTAGTCAGGGCATCGAGCCGCAGCTGGCGGGTGATTTCCATAGGCGGGCAAGGTAGCAAGGCTGCTGGCAAAACTGTAATTCACCGCGTGGCCGCGACCTGGGCGCGGTGGTCAGGGGTGAACGCGGCTGAAGACGCCGCCGGTGAGGATGGGCGCCGCGGTGCCCGGGTTGGGGTACTTGGTGCCGCTGGAGAAGGTACCGGAGAAGGTGCCGTCGCTGTGCGAAGTCAGGGTGTAGGCATCCGCGTTGTAGAGGGTACTGATAGCGCCGTTGTTGAGCAACTGTAGCTGGGAGAGGGCGTAGTCCGAGGTGGGCTGCGCGACGGATTTGGTGTAAATCAGGCGGAGCACCTCCTTGCCGGCCGGCGGCTGGGGCGTAGTCGCCAGGTCGAAGGTCAGGTTATCGTTCCCCAGGCTGCTGTAAAAGCCCCCGGTTGCCGTGCAGCTTACCTTTCGCCCGTCACTCACATAGCTGCCGGTGTTGGCGATGGACTGGGGGTCGTCTTTTTTGGAGCAGCCCAGGGTGCTGAGCAACAGCCCGGTGGCGAAGGAAAGGATGGTAAGCAGACGTGGTTTCATAGCGAGTAGATAAGGGTGATGGCCCCCGCCAGTCAGCAGCAGACGGGGCTTTTAGCAGACGGGTACTTCTTGCCCAAGTTACCCCTGTTTGCCAAACAGGTAGGTGAGCGAGCCCTGGAAAGCCCGGTTGTAATGCACCGGATTGCTGCTTGTCACCCCGTTGTACGAATAGCCGACGGCCAGCGAGCGCAGGCTCAGGCTGTAGTTCGCCTGGAGCAGCAGGCTCCGGTAGCGGTAGCCCAGGCCCGCCTGCAGGCCGACGTCGAAGCGCTGGGCGTGGTAGGCGAAATCAGCGGCGGTGCCGCTGATGGGGGTAATGGCCCCTCCGTAGGTGAGCGGCTCACTGCCATCCCGGGGCGTCTCGGTGGTTTCGTAGCGGCCGCCCAGCAGCACGCCGAGGTAGGGGCCGGCAAAGACCTGGGCCCCTTGCCCGTCGCTTCCCTGGGTGTAAGCGAAGGAGAGGGGGATGGTCAGGTAATGAAGTCGGTTGCGGAACTCGGCGTCAACTGTGCCCATCGAGACGTTATTGCTCGTGCGGTAATCGGCGGTGTAGCGCTGCGTGAACCCTTTTTGGGAATAGAGCGCGGCCGCTTGCAGCGCGAAATGGCCTCTTCCCAGGTTGGCCGCCAGCCCGGCCTCGAAGCCCGGGCGGTAGCCGATGGTCCCAATAATTGGCTTAACCGGAAAGTGATAGGTGGCCACGTTCAGCCCCACGCGCGGGCCGATGCTGAACGAGGTTTGGGCCTGGGCCCGGGAGGCGAGCAGCACGGGAAGGCCGGCCAGCAGGAGAAAAGGAAGGCTTCGCATCGGGTAAAAAAGGAAGGTGTGACGTTAGGCCTTCTGAACGCAAAACGGCCGTAGGAATTGTAGGCGGGCAGGCTGTGGGCTATATGGGAGCGGTGCCGTCAGCGGCCAGGGCGTCGAAGCGGAGCTGGCGGGTGATTTTCATGGGAGATGATATTAAAACGGGCAGGCCGCAGCCTACCCGTTTTGCAATAAATCAGGCACCTGGCTTAGCGTGTGCTGATGCTGATTTGATAACGCTTCGCACGGGCTTTTCCACTCAATTCGACGATGTAAAGCCCTGGCTTCAGGTCGTCAAGCCGGATGGTGGGGCTTTCGCTCGTTACGCGGAAGGTTTTCACCACAAGCCCCATCGGTGTGTGGATTTGTCCGGCGGAGAAACCGGCGGCCAACGCTGATTTGAGAGTCACTTCCTGCGTAGCGGGGTTGGGATACAGCGTGACGGCGGGCGTGGAAGCGGGCGTGGAAGCGACCGGCGCGCTCCGGTTGGTGTATTCGGGGCGGCAGCCGGGGGGAGCGGCCGGGATGCTCACGTAATAAGTCGTTGTTTTGCCAGCGCCACATACGTTGCGGGGCGTAACCGTTACCTGCACGGTGGTGTCTGTGGCGTGGGCCCGAATCGTGGCCAGAAACTGCACGGGCGGCGGGGTGGGCCGGCCGGGGTCGGTTGGCATCACCGGCAACGTGGCGCGGTACCCGCCCGCTTGGAGAACGACGTCGTCGGTGCCGTTGGTGACGGGAATGTAAATGCCGAAGTAGCACGAATTGTCGTCTTCCTGGAACGCGTAAGGGGCATCGGGTGAATTGGCCGGGGGGCCGGTGTGCTGCTTGAGGATTTGGATGCTAGGCGGCGAGGTGTCGCCGTTAGCGTAGTTGGCCGTGACCAGTACGTGCTTTTCATAGTCGCCGTCGAAGAGGTTGACGGTGGCCATGGGGTTGGTCAAATCGGTCGTAATGACGCTTTGGGGGTCGTGGTTGTCCGCGAATTCGGCGTTGGCATCAACGGGTTCGAGCGTGAACGTGTAGCTCACAACGGCACTGGTGGCCGAGGCACAGGGCACGAGCGGCGTGGCGAGGATTTCGACTTTGTTCAGCCCGCAAAAGGAGGCGGTGGCCAAGCCCGTATTCGGGTCCCGAACCGTGCTGGTGGGCGTGGGATAAAACTGCGTGCGGTTGCTGTTCACCAGGCCAGCGCGTGCGCCGCCCGGCTGCAACAGGGCTTGCATGCGGTACGCTTGCCCGGCCGTGAAGAAGTTCTGGCAGTTGCCGGGCGTGTAGTCCATGTAGTTGGTGTACATGTCGTAGGTGAACTGGCCGTTGCAGTTTGACGTGCGCGCGGCGCAGGGCAGCTGCGCGATTTGGCGAATGCCGTTGGGGAAAGGGGTTTGGTTAGTATCGCCGTCGGGGTAGATGGTGCCTTCTACCGGGGGGGTGTCGCTGACGCGGTCGTCGGCACAGTTGTTGCCGGGACGAACGATGATTTCGCGGTCGCCAAAAATGTGGTGCAGGTTAAAATAGTGGCCCACTTCGTGGGTCGCGGCCCGGCCCTGGCTGGTGGGGTTGACGGTGGGGCCGAAATAGCGGTAGTCAATCACGACGCCGTCGTCGGACAAGCGGTTGCGGTGGCCCGGCAGGGTCGCAAAACCCTGCAGGGTGGCGTTGGGGCCGGCATCGAGCTCGCAGACCCAAATGTTGAGGTACCGGGTGGGGTCCCAGGCATTGGCGCCGCTGGGGGCGTATTTCATGCCCGTGGGCAAATAGCTGCCGTACACGAACGGGGCGCTGGAGGTTGGCACCCGCTCGATGCCCGTGCTGCAGTGCCCCTGGGGGTCGGCCCCGGCTAGGGTGAAGTGAATGAGCGTGTTGGCCGCCGCCGCCTGGTGCACGCTGGGGGTATTAGAGGCATCGGCGTTGTAGCGCAGGAAATCTTCGTTCAGTACGGCCAGCTGCTGGGCGATGGCCTGGTCGCTGACGGCGGTGTTCTGCGCCGCGATGGAAGCCTGGGAAGCGGTGCTGTAAACCACGTGCACCACCACCGGAATGTCGTAGGTATAGCCCGCGGCGGGCCGGGCCGCGGCGCCCCCGCGCTGCTTGGCGCTGGCCGCCTCGCGCGCGAGCTGGGCACGCACGTACTCCTGCGTTTGGCGCTCGACCTGGTCGAGGAAGGTGCGCTGCTCGGCAGGCAGGTCGGTGAAGCGGGTGCCGCAGGGCGCCATGGGCGGCGCTGTTTGGGCGGCGGCGGGCGAAAGGCCGAGCAGGAGTAATGCTCCACCTAGAAATAGGGGTAAGTTTGTTTGCATGCGATAAATGTGGAAAAGGAACCGGTGGCTGCGAAGGACGTGCCGCACCCTTGCACGTGGGCTTACTGGCAATCAACAAAAGCAGGTGGAAAGGGCGGGCAAGGTAACAGCATTTTGCCGTTGCGCAAGCATCTCTGGTTGCCTCAGCGGCTGAGGTAGGCGCGCACGTCGGCCGCGAGCGGGCCCACGGCTAGCATGGCGTTGCGCAGGTGGGTTTCGGTGCAGTTCAGGGCCTGACACCAGTAGTTCACCTCGATGGTGGACTGGAGGTTAATGAGGCCGGGGTCGGCGGCCACGTGGGCGTGCGCATGAACTTCACCTGGGCCGAGAGCGCCACCGTGGACCTGACCTACAACCCCGCTAAATTCTCTTCCTGATGGCCGGCGAACGGTTAGCGAATCAAACCATCTACGTCACCCAGGCCAACCTGAGCGACGGCTCGTGGGTGGACGTGTGGCTTGGCGGCCAGTACCGGCGCTTCACCGGCGCGCTGGGCTCGGGCTCGGCCGTGCCCCTGAACACGCCCCGCCGCTTTACCATCCTGACCACGGCCAATGCCAACGCGGCCGACCTGCAGCCCTTCACCGTGGCCTCGTTCGGGGCCGCCGTGCTGGCCGAGCTGTAGGCACTGGGCCTGGACTCGGCCTACACGCTGCGTAACGTGATGGGCTCCGGCCTGGCGTCCACCGTGGTGGCCGGCGTCAACATCGCCGCCACGGCCTACGACCCGGCCTTCGACTTTCAGTTGCCGGTGTGCTCGCCGGTGTATGTCAACGGCAGCACCGGCTTTAGCTGGCTCACCGCGCTCAGCAACACCATCCGCCCGGTGTTCGTGGCCGTGGCCGTGACCAACACCGGCGGCTTCGGCACGCGCACCGGCGCCATCGCGCTGGTGGCCAGCAACGGCACGGTGGGCACCTACACCTACTTGTGGGCTGACGCCGGCGCCCCGCTCACGGCCGGCCGCACGGGCCTGGCCGCCGGCACCTACTCCTGCACCGTGACCGACGCCAGCGGCGCGAGCACGGTGGCCGTGGCCGTGGTGGCCTCCGACGCCCGCCTCGACGTGCTCGTGGCCCTGACCGACAACAACGTCACGCTCACGCCCAGCGGGGGCGTGGGGCCCTACACGTATTTATGGAACGACGGCCCGACCACCGGCACGCGCGGGGCCCTGGGCGTGGGCACCTACACCTGCATTGTCACCGACAGCCGCGGCACCACGCGCGAGGTTACGGTCACCATCGACCCCTACCGCTTTTACTGGAGTAAAAAGCCGGTCACGCTCTCGCTCGACGCCGGCCCGGCCTACCGCCTGGACCCCACCATCAAGCCCAACCTGAGCTTCGTGTGCGAGGTGTGGGTGGAGGAAGTGTATCGGAGCGGCACTTTCGTGCAGGTGGGCCCCACCCAGGAGCAGCCGGCCGACCGCAGTGGCCGCACCGTTTTCGACGCCCAAGAGCTGCTCGACGCCTACCTCACCGACCACCTGCCCGACCTGAACCAGGCCGTGCCCAGCCGGGCCGACTGCCTATTCCGGCGGTTTTACTTCCGCTACGCCGAGAAGTTCGGCACGCCGGCCGTGGCCGCCCCGCTCAGCAACCAGGCCCAGCACTACGTCGTGTTTGGCGGGCTGGACTTCTACGAAGCGACCGCCGGCACCTGGTTCAGTTCCTAACAGGCCGGGGCCAAGCCGTTTCTCACCTAGGAACCCGATTTCAAGGCCGTGCGGGCCGACCAGCCGGAGTACTTGTACTTCATGCCCGACTCGTTTGCCCTGGCCAGCTTCCAGCTGCAGGTGCGCGTGCACTACGCCGACGGCACCAGCGGGCAGCTGCTGGCCGCGACGGTGAACAACGTGTATCGCTTCGAGGTGTACTGCCTGCCGGCGGGCTTCACCCAGCTGGGCCTGAGCAACCTGCTCAACCCGGTGGCCAGCTGGGAGGTGTGGGTGTGCAACGCCGCCGGCGTGGCCCAGACCGAGCGGCGCACCTACGTGCTGGCCACCGACTACGTGGCCCGGCCGCGGTATCTTCTCTCCGAGGGCAATAGTTACCGGCTGCTCAGCCCGGGCACCGTTGATTACAACGGAGCCAGTGTAGGCGATTATTCCCTGCAGTGGGCCGGGCCGCAGGGCCTGTACCAGCAGTGGCATAAGCCCTGGCTCGACTTCCGGGCCCGGGCCGTGCCGGCCGAGTACGAGGTACCCTTCCGCATCGCCGACCTGCTCACCCTCGACCCGGCCGGCCAGGAGCTGGTTGATTTTCACCTGCAGCTCTGGCAGAAGGTGAGCCTGAAGGTGAGCGTCGGCTCGCGTCTGCGCACAGCCACCTTTTCCTACCAGGAACTGCTATGAGCCAGGAAGTCGAATTTGCCAGCCAGGCCTTTCCCGCTAACCAGCGCCAACTGGCGCTCGACTGGCTGAAGTTCACCGTCGAGAAGTGGGGCCAGAACCTGACCAAGCAGAAGATTGGCAGCAGCCAGGAACTGCGCCGCAGCCTGCGGGGCTGGCTGGCCGAGCAGGCCGGCGGCGACATGATGCGCCTGCGCCTGGCCTACGCGGTGCAGGGCGTGTTTGTCGAGCTGGGCGTGGGCCGGGGCATGGGCGCCGGCGTGCGCAAGGAAACGGCCGAGTTCCGGCGCCTGCGCAACGAATCGGGCAAGCTGCACCGCCACGTGCGCAAGCAGAAGAAGTGGCGCACCAAGCAGCTGGCCCGCGAACAGCACCGGCTGGGCGAGCTAATGAGTGAGCTGACGGGCCGCACCCTGGTGGCCGCCATTGCCTCCAATACGCAGGTGGTGACCGAGGTACAGATTAACTTATAAGGTAACCTGCTTGGTGTCCTTTTTTCGGTATGGTAGTCCCCGGAGCTTTGGAGGGGATTAACGTGAAGGAGAACCGTAGGGATGGCACAGCCAAAAGAAGAAAGAGTCGTTGAGATTATCGTCAACGGCCAAAAAGCCAATGCCTCCGTGAAGGAGATGGACGCGGCCGCGGCCGTGTTGTGGAACCAGCTGCGCAGGCTCTCGGCCGACGACCCCGGCCGGGCCAAGCTCGTGGCCGACTACTAGGCCCTGAAGGGCAAAATTGCTGAAGTCAAAGCGGAGGTGACCGGCGTGAGCCAGTCGGCCGGCGTGATGAAGCAGGCCTTCGCCAATGCCTTCGCCCTATTCACCGGCGGGGGCATTATTGGCGTGGTGCAGCAGGTGTGGGGCTTCCTGAAGGATTCCAAAGAGGATGCCCTGGCCAGCGCCAAAAGTGCCGCTGACCTGACGGCGACCCTGCAAAGCACCGGCCACGCGGCCGGGCTGACGGCCGACGAGATTCAGCGCATTGGGCAGGAGCGGGCCAAGGTGACGCTCTTCGACGACGACGAAACCAACCGGGCCAGTGCCATGCTGCTCACGTTCACGAACATCAAAAAAGGGGGGTTCGAAGACGCGATTCCCGCCATTCAGGACCTAGCCACCAAGATGGGCGGCGATGGCCCGGCCGACATGAAGGGCGCCACCGTGCAGCTGGGCAAGTCTCTGAACGACCCGGTGAAGGGCATCACGGCCCTCACGCGGGTGGGCGTCACCTTCACCGACCAGCAAAAGGAGCAGATTGCGGCCATGGTCAAAGCCGGCAACACGGCCGGCGCTCAGAAGCTGATTCTGGCCGAGATGAACAAGGAGTTCGGGGGCTCGGCCGAGGCGGCGCGCAAAGCCGCCGGCGGCATGGCCACGCTCTCGATGCGCTGGGGCGAGATGAAGGAAACCGTGGGCGACTTCGTGAGCGAGGGCCTGAGCAAGCTCAGCCAATGGCTCGGCCGCGTGCTCGATAACGCGGAGCCCATCGTCGACATTTTCGTTGAGCTGGGCGGCGAGGTGGTCAACCTCTGGCACGACGTGAGCGACCTGGTCGACGGGCTGGGCCTGTTCGAGGAGAAGGGCGACTCGGCCGTGTCGGTGGCCAATTTCCTGAAGGGGGCCATCACGCTGCTGGTGGCGCCGCTGCGCGTGTGCGCGGCCGTCATGCACGGCATCATCGACGGCTTCATTACCTGGTACAACAAGTCGGAAATGCTGCGCGGCGTACTCGGCGGCCTCGGGGCGATGATTGTGAGCGTGTTCACCACCGTCAAGGACTACGCGCTGAAGATTCTGGGCGGGGTGGGCGATATCCTGATTGGCATTTTCACCCTCGACAAAAACAAGATTGCCGCCGGCTTCAAGTCCTCGCTGGCCGGCACGGCCGACCTGGCGCTGGAGAGTGGGCAGAAGGCCGCCAAAGCCTTCATGGATAGCTACGAGGCCAATAAAAACAACCACATCACCCGCTCGGTGCGGGTGGAAACGACCGAGTCGACAGCGGGCGCTGGCGGCGTGCCCACCGGTGGGGGCGAGGAGCCCGCCGGCGAGTCGGAAAAAGCCAATGCAGCCCGCTAGGCGGCCGAGCGCAAGGCCCAGGCCCTGCGCGACAAAGCTGCCAAGGCCCGCATCGATGCGCTGAAAGAACTGGTGAAACAGGCGGAGGCACTGGAGGATGCCCACATCCTGACCATTGCCGACCAGCGGGAGCGCGAAATAGCCCGCATCAACCTCGATGCCCAACGCAAGGCCGCCCTGGTCGTCGGCACGGAGCAGGAGATGACAGACCAGCGCGTGGCCATCAACGAGGAGCGGGAGCGCAAGCTGCAGGAATTATCGGCCAAGTACCAGGACGCCGCCGATAAGCAAAAAAAGGAAGATTTCGAGCGGCAGATTGCCGACGAAGATGCCGCGGAGCAGGAGCGGGAAGCCAAGTTTCTTGAAAACTTCGAAAAGGGACTGGAAACCCAAAAGCAGTACGACCAATACATTTACGACGCTAAGCACGCTTCCCTGCAGGCCAAGTTGGCGCTGGAGGAAGCCTATGCCGGCAAAACCAGCAAACTCTACCTGGCCACCAATAAGGAGCTGCTGGCGCTGGAGAAGGACCACAACAAGCAGGTCATTGCCGATACCGACAAGCGGGAAAAAGCCAAGCGCGAAACGCAACTGCTCAGCGTGAAAACCGCTGGCGACGTGCTGCAGACGACCATCGACATTCTGTTTCAGGGCGAAGCGGCCCGGAAGAAGCACCATAACCTCTATACCGCCCTGTCCGGGGCTAAAATCATTATGGACGGCGTGCAGGAAGTGGCCTCCATCTGGCGCTACTCGGCCGAGAACCCGCTCAACGGCGTGACCGGCGGCGTGGCCTGCGCCGTCATCGGCGGCGTGCAGACGGCCTTGGCCGTGGCCCGCACGGTGTACGGCCTCACGCGCCTGCAGGAGTTCAGCTTCGCCAAGGGCGGGCGCACCGGCAGCGGCATGATGATGGGCAGCGGCGAGGCCCAGGGCGGGGGCATGGCCGTTTCGCCCATGGGCACGCTGATGGAAATGTCGGGCATAGCCATCGGCTCCAACGGCAAGCTGATGGACAACTCGGGCTTCGCCGTGGCCGGCCTCGTGCACGAGGACGAGTACGTGGTGCCGAAGTGGATGCGCCAAGACCCGCAGGTGGCGGCCGTCGAGCAGTGGCTCGAAGCCAAGCGCTTGCGCGGCTACGCCGAGGGCACCGGCACCGGCGGGGCGACGCTGCCGGCGGCAGCGGCCGCGCCGCAGTCGGACGGCGAGTTGCTCTACGCGGCGGTGCTGCAGTTGCTCGACCAGTCGAAGCAGCAGACCGCCCAACTGGCCGACGTGAAAAGCTGGCAGGCCCGGCTGGCGGTGTACCTCGACTTGGCCGCGCCGGAGGCGGGTCAGTCCGAGCGCAAGCAGGTCCAGCTGGAGAACGGCATCCGGAAGTAAAACGGGTGTTCAAATTACTCCCTGAAAAAAGGCTCCGAAAATCTGCGTTTTCGGAGCCTTTTGGTAGGTGTCGGAAAGCGTTCAAAAAAGAAATCTAAGCTGAACAGGTACATTTTGTTGAAAATTTATTAAATTGAGTATAGAATTATTACACACGTGGTCCAACGCCCCCGCCTGGCTTCTCCCCTTGACGAAAGTCGGTATGAAACGCTGAATAGTGCATTAACCCAATTAGGGTGCACATTACGCCACTGAGTATAAAGCTATGGTTGGATTGCCGCCACTTATGGTGTCATGCAATAGCGGCAATCGGAATATTGGCTGCAAGTGCAGAGAATCACTCAAGCATTTAGAAAAATTGTTTGAATTTCTATAAATAGAATTAACATGACTATGCTTCAGATATGTTTTAATGCGATTTTACTAGAATATAATCCTCTAACAAGTAATCTTGCTAGGAGTTTATTCTCATTGGCCGCATTTTACTTCTTATATTATGTGATTATTCCTTTTGTTATCTCAATAATAAATGAAATTAAAGCACGACCATACAGAGAAATTGTCAATAAAAATCGACATGAACAAGATGAAAGAGACCAAAAATATAAACAAGCTTTGCAAGCAAATGTTGCTCCTGTGCTCTATTTGCGTCCATTTGCCATAGACGGAGCAAAAGTGATAACACATGAGAAACGCTTAAATATGCTTGAAACTTCGGTGAAAGGCACAACATTTGGCAAAAATTTGGAGCCAATAAAAACATCATCCATTGAATTTAATTTTGAACAGTCTCTTTGCGAAATGGCAGAAGTAATAGGCCCTTTTGTAGCAATTGGCAAGCCCACTTGGGAAGACTTGAATTTTGGTGCCTATCGTCTCTATTGCACTAATGAAGTATGGCAGAAAACAGCCTTTGAATTGATGCAAAGTGCTGCAATGATTTTGGTAAGAGTAAAGGGGGAATTATCGAATGGCTTTAATTGGGAGCTTACTCGTATTAGTGAGCTTTTTTTGTATAAAACAGTTTTCATATTTGAGGTATCGACGCAGTGTGAATGTGACAGCATTCGAAGTGTTTTTAAAGCATTGGAATTAAATTTTGAAATCTAGTTACGTGAACGAGTTTTTGTATCATTCTTTAAAAGTAGAATTGCTCAATACAGCAAAACTTTAGATTCAAATTATGTCTTTTTCCAAAGTAAGAAGAGGGTAAATAAAGGGAAAAGGTAGATTCTTTCAATTATGAATAACGCTAGCAGCCAACATTGGTATTACTGCAAGTGGGGCTTGAAGTTAAAAATTAGGCTGTTAACATTAATATGCTTTGGCTCGGGCTGGTAATTATATATTTGATTTTTTGCTGTTAATACTCGATTTCCTAAATTTTTCTAATACCCAAGTAAAAGGTTGTAAACAGGCTGCTGCATCACTGGCGGAGTTTAAGAAACTCGTCTACGAATCAACGTTTACGAAACGCACGTAGGCGATGAACTTCGTGAATTTCCAGCCCTCCAAAATACGGTCGTATTCTGGAGGGTTTTGCCAAGTGCCCAAACGGCCCGGAAACGCAGGTTTTCCGGGCCGTTTTTTGACACCGTTTTTTGGAGGGCTCGGAGTTCACGAAACTCATCGCCTACGTGCGTTTCGTAAACGTTGATTCGTAGACGAGTTTCTTAAACTCTGCCAGTGATGCAGCAGCCTTTGGGTCACCTTATGCTAGGGTGTTGGAAGAGTTTAGGAAATCGAGCGTTCTATTTGCTCGCGTTTTATTTTAAATTCGGTGCTGTCTTCTCCTCTAGTGCCTGCTCGATGGCCCGGATTATGGTCCGTCCCGCAGAAGGCCGTGGCGCGGCGCGTTGCAGCAGCTCGCCATTGCGGCCAATTAAGAAATAAGTAGGATACCCTTGCGCCCGATAGGCCCGAAAGGCCCGCCCCTCGGGGTCGAGCAAGTGCACGGTGTTGGGACCGTCCAGCTTGTGCGACACGATGCTGGCGCGCCACGTCTCCACCACTGCATCGGTGGAAATGTAGAGAAATACCACGTCTTTGCCCTTAAAGCGTTGATTTAAGCGCTGCGCAGCCGGCGCCTGAGCTAAGCAGGGGCCGCACCCGCTAAACCAAAAATCCAGGTACACGACTTTGCCCCGAAAGTCCTGTAAAGCCACGGCCTTGCCCGCTACGTCCTGGAGCCGGAAAGCTGGTGCCTGCTCTCGTGGTGGAGTCGCAAACTGACCCCAGTACAAGCAGAAGGATATAAGCAGGTGGAGGAACATAGCAGAGGAGTATGAGGGAGCGGAAGGTAATTGAATAAATGTCCGTGTAAAGGATTTGACATGGCTACTTATTGTGGTAACCCTTCCAAAGTTCAGGAAAACGGTGATATAAAGCTACTAGGCATTAGTTGGTAATTTCGACCATGCGAGTAGCTATCTATGCTCGGGTTTCGACCCGCGATAAAGGCCAGGACCCGGAGAACCAACTGCACCAACTGCGGGCGTTTGCCGAGCAGCATGGTACTATCTATAAGGTGTTCACCGAGGAGGTGTCGGGCGGCAAGTCTGACCGCAGTCAATTTAAACAGCTGCTACTCGAAACTTACCAGAAGAAATTCGACCTGGTCGTGTTCTGGCGCCTGGACCGCTTCAGCCGCGAAGGCGCCCTGCCCACGCTCAAGTACCTGAAGGAGCTGCGCGACCACGGGGTCAACTATAAATCCTTTACTGAGCCCTACCTCGACAGCCTCGGCCCGTTCGGCGACGTGATTGTCTCGATGCTGGCCACCATCGCGGCCCAGGACCTGATTAAGATTTCGGAAAACACCAAGGCGGCGCTGGCCAAGAAGAAGGCCGCCGGCGCCAAACTTGGTGCACCAACAAAAGCGGCAGCGGTGGTAGCGCAGGCACGGGCCCTGAAAGGGGAGGGGAAGTCCAACGGCTACATCGCCCGGACCCTGGCCATATCCCCCAGCACGGTGGCCAAATACGTCTCAAATTAGGGTCACTCTACCACAGAAAATGCCGCAGTAAAATAAAAAAGGCCATTTCCGAGGAGGAAATGGCCTTTTTAGCAAACGGTAGCGGTCTGGACGGGACTCGAACCCGCGACCTCCGCCGTGACAGGGCGGCATTCTAACCAACTGAACTACCAAACCGTTTGCCTTGGTGGAGAAGCCGTGTGCTTTTCCGTTTTGGTGATACAAAGGTAGGGTAGGAAAACCGCGCCCTGCAAACCTGGGGCCAATATTTCTTGAAAAAAACTGTCCTCCTTAAGCTTGAGGGTTGTTTCTCAGGAACATTAATTTTTGCGCCGTGCCGCAACGACGGATGTTTTACCTTTGTCAACCGCCGTGCAAACGGTATTTGGGGGCAGTGGCAATGGGCGCAAATCCCGTTTAGACCACTTTCGTCCGCTATTTTCGCCTTCCCACTCATTTGCCAAGCCCTCGACGCTCCATGCTTCTCGACTTTGAACAACCCATTGCTGCCCTCGAAGGCAAGCTTCTTGAAATGCAGAAACTCGCTGCCGACAGCGACGTGGAAGTAGGTGCCGCCGTAGCGGCACTGGAAAAACGCATCAAGGACCTTAAAAAGGAAACCTACGCCAACCTTACCCGCTGGCAGCGCGTGCAACTCTCGCGCCACCCCGACCGGCCTTATACCTTAGACTACATTGAGGGCATGGCCGACAAGTTTGTGGAACTGCACGGCGACCGCACCGTGGGCGACGACAAGGCGATGGTGGGCGGTTTCGGCGAGATTGGGGGCCAAACGGTCATGTTTATCGGCCAGCAAAAGGGCCACAACACCAAGCAGCGCCAGTACCGCAACTTTGGCATGCCCAACCCCGAGGGCTACCGCAAGGCCCTGCGCCTGATGAAGCTGGCCGAGAAATTCAATGTGCCCGTGGTGACGCTGATTGATACGCCCGGCGCGTTTCCGGGCCTGGAGGCCGAGGAGCGGGGGCAGGGCGAGGCCATCGCCCGCAACCTGAAAGAGATGTTTATGCTGAAAGTGCCGGTGGTGTGCGTCATCATCGGCGAGGGCGCGAGCGGTGGGGCGTTAGGCATTGCCATCGGCGACCGGGTATTGATGCTGGAAAACACTTGGTATTCAGTGATTTCGCCGGAGTCTTGCAGCAGCATCCTGTGGCGTTCCTGGGACTACAAAGAGCAGGCGGCTGAGGCGTTGAAGCTCACGGCCATTGATATGAAAAACGCGGGCCTTGTGGACGGCATCGTGAAAGAGCCGCTGGGCGGCGCCCATACGGCGCCCGAGGCGATGATTGAAACCCTGAAATCGACGCTGCTCAAGACGCTGAAGGAGCTGGCCGCCATTCCGGCCGAAGACCGGATTTCGCAGCGCATTGACAAGTTCTCGGCAATGGGCGTGGTGGTGGAGTAAAACTCAGTGAACAGTTGTCAGTGAGCAATGAACAGTGTTGTTCAGTAGACTCCTGACAACTGTTCATTGCTCACTGACAGCTGCTTACTGATAAATGACCATTCATCCCCTCGATACCGGCTTATTTAAGCTCGACGGCGGCGCCATGTTTGGCGTGGTGCCCAAAAGCATGTGGCAAAAGCTCAACCCGGCCGATGCCAACAACATGTGTACCTGGGCCATGCGCTGCCTGCTGGTGGAAGACGGCGGCCGGCTGCTGCTCATCGACAACGGCATTGGCGAGAAGCAGGACGAGAAATTCCGGGGCCATTTTTACCTGCACGGCGACGACACGCTGGAGAAATCGTTGCGCAAGCTGGGCTTCACCAGTGCCGACATCACCGATGTTTTTCTGACGCACCTCCACTTCGACCACTGCGGGGGCTCGGTGCAGCGCCGGCCCGATGGCGTGCTGCAACTGGCCTTTCCCAACGCAACGTATTGGAGCAATGAAGCGCATTGGGACTGGGCCGTGGCGCCCAACCCGCGCGAAAAGGCCAGCTTTCTGAAGGAGAATATCCTGCCCATTCAGGAAAGCGGGCATTTGAAATTCATCGACCTGCACGGGGGCGTGCCCGATGCGCTGCCGCAGCTGCGCGAAATCATCATGGCCGACGGGCACACCGAGAAGATGATGGTGCCGCTGCTGGAATACAAAGGCCGTACGCTGGCTTTCATGGCCGATTTGCTGCCCAGCGCCGCCCACATTCCGCTGCCGTATGTGATGAGCTACGACA
The DNA here is from genome assembly GCF_030580955.1 of Hymenobacter convexus. Taxonomy (GTDB): domain Bacteria; phylum Bacteroidota; class Bacteroidia; order Cytophagales; family Hymenobacteraceae; genus Hymenobacter. Next base: position 70,963 of record NZ_JAUQON010000005.1, read on the forward strand.
TGCGCCCGCTCGTGACCATGACCGAGAAGGAAGCCGTGCTGCGGCGCGCCGCCGATGAAAATTGGGTGCTGCTGCTCGAGCACGACCCCCTCAACGAAGCCTGCACCGTGCAGCACACCGACAAGGGCGTGCGCCTGGCCGAAACGCTGCGATTGGCGGATTTGTGATTTGGTGGAACGGTGGTTTGGCGGCGAATCCCGTATATGGCCAGGAAACACCTTTGCCTGAATATCGATGCAGCCAGCTTTCCACCCTCCCAATCCATCAATCCACCAACTGGGCCTGGCTTTATCGGGAGGAGGGGCGCGGGGCATTGCGCATCTGGGCGTACTGGCGGCGCTGGAGGAGCTGCGACTGCCGGTGGCGCGGCTGGCGGGCGTGAGTTCGGGGGCCATTGCCTGCGTGTTTTACGCGGCCGGGTTTCCGCCGCGTGAGATACTGCGGCTGTTGCAGGAAACCAATGTGGTGCGGCTGACGCGGCCGGCCTTCAGCCGGCACGGCCTGCTGCACCTCGACGCCGTGGCGCAGCTGCTGGCCCGGCACCTGGGCAGCACCGTTAGTTTTGAGGATTTACGACTGCCCGTCACGCTGGTGGCGACGGATTTGATGGCCGGCGAATCGGTGTATTTCAGCTCGGGGCCGCTGCTGGCGCCGCTGCTGGCATCGTCGGCGGTGCCGATTGTGTACCGGCCGGTGGAATACCAGGGGCGGCAGCTGGTGGACGGCGGCCTGCTCAATAACCTACCCGTGGAGCCGCTGCTGGGCCACGATGGGCTGCGCGTGGTGGGCGTCAACTGCAACCCCATCAACCCCGAAGCGCGCATTCCCAACTTCCGGCGGCTCATCGAGCGCACGTTGCACCTGGCCATCAACGCCAACACCACCAGCCGCAAAGCCCAGTGCGACCTGCTGCTAGAGCCACCCGACCTACGCCATTACCGCCCCCTGAGCTACAAGAGCGGTGCGGAACTGTTCGAAATCGGCTACCGCTACACGCTGGCGCAGTCCGATGCCATCCAGGCACTGCTGTAGCGGCCGGGAGGCCACGCATGGCGCCGCATTGTGCCGAGCGGCCCATCTTTGCAATTGAAATGCCGCCAGCCGCGGCCGAATTTATTTCTCCGCGCGACGGCGCCTTATTTCCAGTTTTCCTGCATGACTCCCCGCGAAAAATCCCCCTTCTGGCACGCCATGGCCACGCTCGTTTTCAAAGTAGCGGGCTGGCATCTGGGCGAGATACACAATCCCGAAATCAAGAAGAGCATGATGATTGCGGCGCCGCACACCAGCAACTGGGACATCATCATTGCCCGGGCCGCGTTCTACCTGATGGGCGTGCCCGTGCGCTTCACCGTGAAGAAGGAGTGGACCGAAAACTTCGCGCTGGGCTGGCTGGTGAAGGCCATCGGTGGCCTAGCCGTGGACCGCAGCCGCAACAATAGCCTCGTGGATGGCATGGTGAAGCTATTTAACGAGCACGACGAGCTGGTCATCCTCATCACCCCGGAAGGTACCCGCGCCTACCAGCCCCGCTGGCGCAAAGGCTACTATTTCGCCGCCCTAGGTGCGCAGGTGCCCATTCGCCTCGGCTACCTCGACTACGCCAAGAAGGAAGCCGGCATCGGCGAAGCCGTATGGCCCACCGGCAATTACGAAGCCGATGAAGCTAAAATCAAGGCCTTTTACCGCACCATCACCGGCCGCTTCCCCGAGAAAGGCGTGCGCTAAAGGCGCGCCACAAACTACATTCGGCGCTGTATCTTAATGGAATGGGAAAGCTGGAAACGCTGCTATTGATTTTGCTGGGGCTGGGCACCCTAGTCTTCGGACTGCTGAAAAAGGCCCAGGCTACCACGGCGCGCGAACGCCTAGAACGGCCCCCGCGGCCGGCCAGCGACGGAGCAGTGCTCTCCGACGATGATTTTTATAAAAAGGTGCTGCTGATGCAGGCCCAAAACGCGGCTTCGCCCGATGAGCCGCACGCGACCGTGGTGCCCGAAGTGCCCCGGCCGAACTGGTGGCGCACGTTTCTGGGCGGGTCGTTTCTGCGCAAGCCGCACCGGCCGGTAAGCCCGAAAGCCCGCGCTTAGTCCTGGGTGAGGGCGTAGGCCACGAGGTTGGCGCCCATGCGCAGGGCAGCTTCGTGTACGGCGGGAGAGTCTTCGGGGTAAGTGCCGACGTCTTCCCAGCCGTTGCCAAGGTCGCACTCGTAGGTGTAGAAGCATACCAGGCGGCCTTTGTACACCAGCCCGAAGCCCTGGGGGCGCTTGCCGTCGTGCTCGTGCACTTTGGGCAAGCCTTTGGGAAACTGATACTTCTGGTGGTAGATGGGGTGTGAGAAGGGCAGCTCCACGAATTCCAGCTCGGGAAATACCTTCTTCATCTCGGGCCGGATGAATTTATCGAGGCCGTAGTTGTCGTCGATGTGCAGGAAGCCGCCCCCGGTGAGGTAGCGGCGCAAGTTCCGGGCCTCGGCGGCGGTGAAGCTCACGTTGCCGTGCCCGGTCATGTGCACGAAGGGGTAGGTGAGGAGTTCGGGGGCGTCGAGCTCGGCGGTGGCTTCTTCGGGCGCGATGTTGGTTTTCAGCGTCTGGTTGCAGAAGCTGATGAGGTTGGGCAGCGAGGTTTTGTTGGCGTACCAGTCGCCGCCACCGCCGTAGTGCAGCTTGGCTACCTTGAAACTGTAGGTGGGGCCGGCGGCCGTGAGCGAGAACAGGAGGGCAGCGGAGAGCAGCAGGTTTTTGAGCATAAGCAGCGGTGGCCGAACGCATCGCCTCGGCCCGTGCTGTAAAGTAAGGGCCGCGCGGGAAAGTTCAGGGAACTGGCCGCGCCGGAACCTGAGAAACCGCAGCGGCAGTGTGACAGCGCCCGCCCGCAACGGGTGCGGCCCGGGGCAGTATTTTTAGCATCTCGCTATTTTTAGCATCTCGCTGCCCCTAATTGCCGTTCGATGTCGTCCGAAAAACTAACCCAATTCCTGCAAAGCCGTGGCATCATCGGGGCGGCGCAGGCGGCCGAAATCGCCGGTCAATTCAGTTCCAAATCCCTGGCCCGGCACGATTTCCTGCTCCGCGAAGGCCGGGTGAGCGACGAGTATTTTTTCCTCGACCACGGCCTGCTGCGCGCCTACGCCTGCAACCCCGACGGCCACGACGTCACCACGGCGTTTTATTCGAGCGGGCAGGTGGTGTTCGAAGTCTCGTCCTTTTTCACCCGCGTGCCTTCGCAGGAAAACATCCAGGCCCTGACCGATTGCACCGGCTGGTTTATCACGTTCGAGCAGCTCAACGCCCTGTTTCATGCGCGCCCGGAATTCCGGGAATTTGGCCGCTCGGTGCTGGTGCAGGGCTTTGCCACGCTCAAAAGCCGGATGCTGGCCATGATTACCACCTCGGCCACCGAACGCTACGAGCAGCTACTAAAAACCACGCCCGAAGTGCTGCTGCATGCCCCGTTGAAACACGTCGCCTCCTACCTGGGCGTCACGGACACCTCGCTGAGCCGGATTCGGGCCGGGGCAAAAACAGTGGCCCCCGACTGATTTCCTGCCATTTGGCAAGTAGCCACCGCAGCCGCGCCGGTTCCTTTGCAGGGTCATCATTCAACCCCTGCTTTATGGAAACTGTCCCTGCCTCCCTTGGTTTTGCTTTTGGCCTCATTGTGCTCATTGCCATTGCGTTGTTCTGGCGCGCGGCCCACTATTCGCGGCTCACGCTGGGCCTGCTGTTGGGCTGGGTGGCGCTGCAGAGTATGGTGGCGTTGCGCGGATTTTACACCGTTACCAACACCGTGCCGCCCCATGCGCTGGCGATGGTAGGGCCCCCGGTGCTGCTGATTGGGCTGCTTTTCGCCACCGCGCGCGGCCGGCGCTACCTCGACGGCCTCAACCTGCAAACGCTGACCCTCCTGCACGTCGTTCGGATTCCGGTAGAGCTGGTGCTGTTCGGGCTTTTTGTGCACCAAGCCGTGCCAGAATTAATGACCTTCGAAGGCCGAAACTTTGACATTTTATCTGGTCTGAGTGTGCCGGTGGTTTATTATCTGGTGTTTAAGAAGCAGGTACCGGGCCGGCCGTGGCTGTTGGCCTGGAATTTTATTTGCCTGGGGCTGCTGCTCAACATCGTGGCAAACGCCCTGCTTTCGGTGCCCGGGCCCTTTCAGCGCTTTTCTTTCGAGCAGCCTAACGTAGCTATTCTGCATTTCCCGTTCAGCCTGCTGCCGGCGGTGGTGGTGCCGCTGGTGCTGCTGGCGCACCTGGCAGCCATCCGGCAGCTCCTGCGTCGGGGCTGAGCATCGGGGCAACATTTGAGGAGCTTATTTAGTAAGCCAAGCTCCTCATCTGCTTTGAAAACCTCCACCATGAAAACCCTCTTCTGCCTGTTGGCGGCGGCGCTGCTGGCCAGCCCCGCTGCCCTTGCACAGTCCAAAGTAGCTACCTACGCTTTTGGTAAGCCCGGTACTGATGCCTATGAGAAGCTCAGTTTTTGGGTGAAAGAGGGCAAACGGGCCGAGATTTACTACGCCCACGGCAAAGGCCCCACCGAAACCAAAGGCACCTACCTGCCGCGGGTGGGCAGCGCCAACGGCGCGAGCTTTGCGGTGAGAATTTCGCCCAATCGCAGCTTCACCATCACCCCGGCCGGCTCCCGCCTGAAAGTGAGCGACTCGGCTGACGGCACCCCCAAAACCTTTGCCTGGGAATACGAAGGACCGGTGAATGGCGTGGGTACCTTCTGCCGCGAATGCGCCGAGGACCCCGCAGAAGCCATGAAACTGGTGCGGGCTTATTACTTGAAATAAGGCGCAATGCTGAAGTTGGGATATTGTAGCGCGACCTGCAAAGCTTGCGCTACGTTGTGCTTGCTTTCTTAATACTTATGACCAACGAAGAAACGGCCATCAAGGCCACTTATTTCAGTATTATTGGCAATACGGCCCTGGCCTTGCTCAAAGGCGTGGCCGGCTATTTTGGCAACTCCTACGCCCTGGTGGCCGACGCCATCGAGTCGACGGCCGACATCTTTTCGTCGTTTCTGGTGCTGCTGGGCATCAAGTACGCCAACCGGCCGGCCGACGAAAACCACCCCTACGGCCACGGCCGCATCGAGCCGCTGGTGACCTTTCTGGTGGTGGGCTTTCTGATAACATCGGCCACCATCATCGGCTACGAAAGCATTCAGAACATCGGCACGCCCCACGCCCTGCCCAAAGCCTGGACGCTGCTGGTGCTGGGCGGCATCATCGTCTGGAAAGAGCTGTCGTTTCGCACCGTGATGAAGCGGGCCGAGGAAACCAACAGTTCTTCGCTCAAAGCCGATGCCTGGCACCACCGTAGCGACGCCATTACGTCGGTGGCGGCTTTTGTGGGCATTTCCTTTGCCCTGCTGATGGGCAAGGGCTACGAAGCGGCCGACGACTGGGCCGCACTGTTTGCCGCCGGCCTCATTTTTTACAACAGCTACCACATTTTCCGGCCCGCCCTCGGCGAAATCCTCGACGAGCATGTGCACGACGACCTCGTGGCCGACATCCGCCGGGTGGCCGTGACGGTGTCGGGCGTGCTGGGTACCGAAAAATGTTTCGTGCGCAAAGCCGGCATGCAATACCACGTCGACCTGCACGCCACGGTGAGCGGCGACATCAGTGTGCGCGAGGGCCATGAAATTGCGCACCGGCTGCAGGATACGCTGCGGGAGGGACTGCCGCAACTCGGCAACGTGCTGATTCATATCGAACCGCAGGAGTAGGGCACAGGCGCGACTTTATATTTGGCTTGGTCCTGCCAATTCTCCAGCATGAGCTCCCGGCTGCAAAAACTGATTGCCCACTACGAGGCCGAAGAAGCTTTGCTGCTTGCCGAGCGCGCCGAACGGTTGGAGGAGTGGGACTACGGCATGGCCCACCGATTCACCAAGGCGTTGGCCGAGGTGTACGAGCAGCTGCATATCCTGAATAACCTGGCCGACCCGTTACACGACGAGAAGCAGCGCGCCGCGGATATGCTCAAGCGGCTGGAAAACAGGTCCGTCGAGGAGGCTGAATACCTGCAGCAATACCGCCAGAAGCAGCTGGTCGAAGCCCGGGCGCGGCTGGCCGCCCTGCAAGCGCAGGCCCGGCCCAATTCGGCAGGCGCGAAGTCTAACCACATTGAAGAGACGCTCACGATGTTGCTGCACGGGCAGATTGCGGGTTTCTCGCTGGTGATTAACCCGCAGCAGCGCCTGGCCTGCAACCTGCGGCTGGTGCGACGGACGCTGCTGATTACGGTGCCGGAAATTCGCCGTCACCGGGCCGAATACCGAATCCAGAAAAAGCAGCTCCGTTTCCTACAAAGCTTGGGCTTCCGCCTCTACGACCAGCGCGACAAGCTGCTGCTATACACTTCGTTTGCCGTGCCGGAAGACATAGTTAAAGTCAAAACCCTACTGGCCCGCCTGGTGCTGGATGGGTTTTACTATCAGGAGATGGTCGAGCATTCCTATATTAGCTATTGGGAAACGGGCCATGGCCTCTGACAACCAGCAGAGTACGTTTCAACCGAATTACCCGCGCGCCAGCTGCGCGGTGAATACCACCGCCAGCGCCGCCGTCTCGGTGCGCAGCCGCGACGCGCCCAGCGTCACGGGCCGAATGCCTTTGGCCAACGCCAGCGCAATTTCCTGCGGTGTAAAGTCGCCCTCCGGCCCGATGAGCACGCAGCAGCCCGGCCCCGCGCCGGCCACCTGCGCCATCGCCATCCGCTCGCCTTCCTCCAGGTGAGCGATGAAAGTGGTTTCGGGCGCCACGCCGGCCACAAAAGCACCGAAATCCTGCAACTCGTCCAGCTGCGGCAGCCACGCCTGGCCGCTCTGCTTCAGCGCGCTAATGGCAATTTTTTCCAGCCGCTCCAGCTTCAGCTCGCGGCGCTCGGAGCGGGCGCAGCGCAGGAAGCTGATGCGCTCGACGCCCACTTCCACGGCTTTCTCCACGAACCACTCCATGCGGTCAAGGTTTTTGGTAGGCGCCACAGCCACATGAGTGAAGTAGGGGCGGGGCGACACGGTTTCGTGGTGGATGATGCGCAACTGGCAACGCTTGGGGTTGGCCTCGGCAATTGCAGCGGTGTAGAGGCCGCCGCGCCCATCTATCAACGCCACCGCATCGCCGGCTACGAGGCGCAGAACACGCACGGCGTGTTTGCTTTCCTCTTCGGAAAGCTGGTAGACGGTTTGGGTAGGCGTGAGGTCGGGCGCGAAGCAGGTGAGCATGGGCGCGAAGTTCGGGTACAGTCGATTACTTTGTCTACATCATTTATCTCGCCTCAGCTTATCCAAATGAACTACCGCGAACAATACGCTAAACGCGAAGCCATCTATATGTATGCGCGTGGTCAACATAAAGAAGAGGTTATTGCGATGCTGAAGCGGGAAGGTGCTGGCGAATCGGCAGCAGAATTTGCCGATGCCTATTTAGAAGATTTTACATTCATCAAGCAGCACCAAAGTAAGAAAACCCAGAAGTCAGCGAGTATCTACCGAACAGTTGGTATCGTTTTTCTGGCCGGTACCCTAGCTTACGGATTACTCACTTATTGGGCACTCGGAAATGGAAGCTATGTAGTATTTACTGGCTTAGCTATTGTAGGCATTTTTCTGCTTATCAAAGGGTTAGCGGGCCAGCGTAGTTAAATGTCAAATCACGCAAAAGCCCCGTCGGCTGCAACCGACGGGGCTTTTTGGTGAGTGAACTGCTGTGAAACTTACGCTTCAACCGCCACGCGGGGCGCGCCGGCCAGGATTTCCTCGTTGGCAAACTCGGCGTACTTCTTAAAGTTTTCGACAAACTTCTCGGCCAGGTCCGAGGCGGTTTTGTCGTAGGCTTCCTTGTCTGCCCAGGTGTTGCGCGGGTCCAGGATTTCGGCGGGCACGCCGGGCACGGCGCCGGGCACTTCCATGCCGAAAATGGGGTGTTTGCGGTATTTCACGTCGTCGAGCTTGCCTTCGAGCGCGGCTGTAATCATGGCGCGGGTGTAGGGCAGCTTCATGCGGTGGCCGGTGCCGTAGCTGCCGCCCGTCCAGCCGGTGTTGATGAGCCACACGTTGATGTCGGGGTTCTCGTCCATTTTCTGGCCCAGCATCTCGGCGTATTTAGTGGGGTGCAGCGGCAGGAATACCGCACCGAAGCAGGCCGAGAAGGTCGTCTGCGGCTCGGTCACGCCCATTTCGGTGCCGGCCACCTTGGCCGTATAGCCCGACATAAACAGGTACATGGCGTGCGACTTGTCAAGCTTACTGATGGGCGGAATCACCCCAAAGGCATCGGCCGTGAGGAAGAAAATATTCTTCGGCGCATCGGCCACGCCGGGCTCAATGGCGTTCGGGATGAAGTTGATGGGGTAGGCGGTGCGGGTGTTTTCCGTCACCGACTTATTGGCGTAATCCACCGTGTGGGTACCCGGAATAAAGCGCGTATTTTCCACAATCGAGCCGAAACGGATGGCGTCGTAAATCTCGGGCTCCTTCTCCTTGCTCAGGTCGATGACCTTGGCGTAGCAGCCGCCCTCGAAGTTGAAGATGCCGGCGTCGGGCGTCCAGCCGTGCTCGTCGTCGCCGATGAGGCCGCGGTTGGGGTCGGCCGAAAGCGTCGTTTTGCCGGTGCCCGACAGGCCAAAGAAGATGGCCGTGTCGCCCTCCTTGCCCACGTTGGCCGAGCAGTGCATGCTCAGCGTGTTGTGCTCGTGGGGCAGCAGGTAGTTCAGCACACCGAAGATGCCTTTCTTCATCTCGCCGGCGTAGCCCGTGCCGCCAATCAGAATCATCTTCTTGGTGAAGTTGATGATGGCGAAGTTGGGCTGACGGGTGCCGTCCACGGCCGGGTCGGCCTCGAAGCCGGGGGCGCAGATGATGCTGAAGTCGGGCGTCCAGCTGGTGTCGGCGCCTTCTTCGGGGCGCAGGAACATGTTGTAGCAGAACAGGTTGTGCCAGGCTTGCTCGTTCACCACGCGCAGCTTGAGCTGGTAGTCGGGGTTGGCCCCGGCGTAGGCTTCGCGCACGTACAACTCCTTATCGGCCAGGTAGGCCACCATTTTCTGGTGCAGCTGGTCGAATTTCTCGGGCGCGAAGGGGATGTTGATGTCGCCCCACCACACGCTGTTTTCGGTGTTGGCGTCCTTCACCACAAACCGGTCTTTAGGCGAGCGGCCAGTGAATTTGCCGGTATCGGCCATCAGCGCGCCGGTATCGGTGAGGTGGCCTTCGCCGTTGCGTAAAGCGTGCTCCACGAGCGCGGCAGGCGTTAAATTGAGGTGAACGGTAGCCGTTTCGTTGAAGCCCAGGGGCTGCAAACGATTGTGGAGGCTGGCGGCAAACTGGGAGTCTTGTTGCATGGCCCTGAAAGTGTTGGGTGGGAATTCTCGTGACTTCTGCCACAAAGGTAGAAACGCTGCAAACGTTACCAGTGAAACAATTTGTTTTTTTAGCAGGACAAATCAAACCAGGCATGGTTGATTTGTGCCTGCTGTGTGGAATATACGGCTTAATAAGCAAAACAGGTGGGAGGAATACAACGTCTGACTATCTTTAGGTTTGGTTTGTCCCGGTCTTTCGCCCTTTTGTCCATGCGCACCGATATTGCCCGCTACAACGGAATCTACGGCGACAGCCGGGCCCAGATTTCGCACGATTATCTGCAAAGCCAGCTCATCGTGCCCCGCCAGCGCCTCACCGACTGGGGCCTCAAGCCGCACCTGCACGAAAACCTGTTCCAGCTGTTTTTCCTCGAAAGCGGCCGCGCGGCCTTCGAGGCCGCCGAGCTGGTGGAACTGCGCACGCCCTGCCTGGTCATCATTCCGGCCAATACGGTGCACGGCTTTACCTTCAGCCCGCAGGTGAAGGGGCGCACCCTCACGCTTTCCGAGGCGCTGCTCGACACCATTCTGCAGGCCACGCCCGGCGTGCTGGTGGAACTGAACACGGTACACATTCTCTCTGATTTCAACGCCGAGGTCAGTTTCGCCGATTTGTTGGAGCTGGAACAGCGCTTGCACGAAGAGATTTATTCGGAGCTGCCCGGCAAGCAGCTGGCCATCAACGGTTATTTCAAGCTGCTGTTTGTGAAAATTTTCCGGCTGCTGCACCACAATCGCCGCAAAGAAGACAGCCCCAACCGCGCACTGCACTACTTCCGCGAATTCCAGAAAGCCATTGAAAAAACGGCGCCCTTCGAGAAGAAGATTTCTGATTTTGCCCAGGAACTCAAGATTACGCCAGTGCACCTCAACCGCATCTGCCAGGCCGTGAAGGGCAAAACGGCTCAGCAGATTGTTCAGGCCCACACCATTCGCAAGGCCCACAACTACCTTTTATATACTTCTCTTTCGGTGGCCGAAATCGCCTACGAGCTGCAGTTTGTGGACCCGGGCTATTTCACGCGGTTTTTCCGGAAGCAAACCGGGCTGGCGCCGGCCGCCTACCGGGCCAAGGCCTACCGGAGCGATACCGCGGGGAAGGTGTAGCGCGGACTTTTAGTCCGCGACCCACACTGCGTTCCTTGCTTATCGGTGCGGGCCGCGGACTAAAAGTCCGCGCTACGTGCCGAAACTTTCCTAGATTTACCGTGCCCGCAATGCACGACACGCGCAGCCGAGCCGATTTTCCCCGTCATCAACTCATTTCTCACCCTCGTTTTTTTTATGCAAACCATCTCTGCTCAGACCGAGCCACCGCTCGCCGCGGAATCGACAAGCCACCCCAAGGGCTTGTACGTGCTGTTTACCACCGAAATGTGGGAGCGTTTTTCGTTCTACGGCATGCGCGCCATCATGAAGCTGTACATGGTGAAGGCCCTGCTGTTCAGCGAGGCCGACTCCTCCAATCTGTACGGTTCCTACCTCGGCCTGGTGTACCTGACGCCGTTGCTGGGCGGCTACATTGCCGACCGGTACTGGGGCAACCGCCGGTCCATTATGGTGGGCGGGCTGATGATGGCGCTGGGGCAGTTTGTGCTGTTTGCTTCGGCCAGCTCCTATCAGAACGCGAGCTTCGCCCACATGGCTTTCTACATCGGGCTGGCGCTGCTCATCTTCGGCAATGGATTCTTCAAGCCAAACATTTCCAGCATGGTGGGCAACCTCTACCCGCCGCGCGACCGCCGCATTGACGTGGCCTACACCATCTTCTACATGGGCATCAACCTGGGCGCCACCTTCGCGCCCATCGTGTGCGGCTACTTTGGCGACACCGGCCGGCCGGCCGATTTCAAGTGGGGCTTCCTGCTGGCAGGCATTGGCATGCTGCTGGGCACCATCACGTTTGAACTCCTGAAAGGCCGCTTCATCGTGAACGCCGACGGCACGCCCCTGGGCGCCCGCCCCGAGCGCCGCGCCGTACAAACGGCCAGCGAATCGGCCGGCAACACCCGCAACAACCTGCTGCTGGTGGCCCTCTTCGCCGGAGTGTTTGCGCTGCTGTACTTTTTGGTGCTTGACCAGAAAATCATCGATTCGCTGATTTACTCGGCCATGGTGGTGGTGCCTATCGCCGTGCTTTCCGATAAATCCCTCACGCCCGCCGAGCGCCGTAAAATCAACGTGGTGCTCATTCTGGGCTTCTTCGTGATTTTCTTCTGGGCCGCCTTCGAGCAGGCCGGCAACTCCCTCACCACTTTCGCCGACAAGCAAACCGACCGGCAACTGGGCAATTTCCTAGTACCGGCGTCCTTCTTCCAAACCATCAACCCGTTTGGCATCATCATCTTCGCCCCGGTGTTTGCCGTGCTCTGGACCTGGCTCAGCAAGCGTGGTCTGGAGCCGTCGTCGCCGCTGAAAATGGCCTACGGCCTGGCCCTGCTGGCCGTGGGCTACCTCGTCATCGCCTTCGGCGTGAACGGGGCGACGGCCACCACCAAGGTGAGCATGTTCTGGCTCACGGCGATGTACCTGCTGCATACGTTTGGTGAGCTGTGCCTGTCGCCCATCGGCCTGGCGCTGGTGAACAAGCTGGCCCCGGCCCGCCTGGCTTCGCTAATGATGGCCGTATGGTTTCTGGCCATTGCCACGGGCAACAAGTTCTCCGGCACGCTGGGCGCGCTCTACCCCGAGCCGGGCAAAGCCGCCCCGCACTTCCTGGGCTTCGAGATTACTGGCCTCTATGAGTTTTTCATGGTGTTTGTGGTGCTCTGCGGCGCCACGGCGTTCCTGCTGCTGCTCATCTACCGCAAGCTAACGAAAATGATGGCCGACGAGCCCACTGCCGGTGTTACTCCCGTTGTGACGGCATAAATCCCTGACAGCGCTGTAGAAAAAGCCCCCGACGCCACGGCGTCGGGGGCTTTTTTGTGGCCTTATCGATGCTTTCAAGCGGCGCGCCAAATTTCTTAAGTTCCGACAACCGTTTCGCAAGCATAAACCATGCTTCACACCGCTCGCCAACCGTCTCGCAACTATAAGCATTTCGGAAGCATCAACGAAAAAAGAAAGCCCCGCCGGCACTGCCAGCGGGGCTTTCTTATGAACTAACAGCGAATTGGGCTGCCAGCGGCTTGACCTTACATCATGCCGCCCATGCCACCCATGCCGCCCATGCCGCCATCGCCGTGGCTATGGCCGGCCTCTTTGGGCTCGGGCTCGTCCGAAATCACGGCCTCAGTCGTCAGCAGCAAGCCGGCGATGGAGGCCGCATTTTCGAGGGCCAGACGGGTCACCTTGGTGGGGTCGATGATACCGGCGGCCACCAGGTTTTCGTAACGGTCTTCGCGTGCGTTGTAGCCGTAGTCGCCTTTGCCTTCGCGCACTTTCTGCACCACCACCGAGCCTTCGCCGCCAGCATTGGCCACAATGGTGCGGAGGGGGGCCTCCAGCGCGGTGCGGATGATGTTCACACCGGTGCGCTCGTCGGCATTGTGTGTGTCCACAGCCTCCAGAGCCTCCAGGGCGCGCACCAGGGCCACGCCGCCGCCGGGCACCACGCCTTCCTCAACGGCGGCGCGGGTGGCGTGCAGGGCATCGTCAACCCGGTCTTTCTTTTCTTTCATTTCCACCTCAGTCGAAGCGCCGATGTAGAGAATAGCCACGCCGCCGCTCAGCTTGGCGAGGCGCTCCTGCAGTTTCTCCTTATCGTAGTCCGACGTAGTGGTTTCCATCTGGGCCTTAATCTGGCTGATGCGGCCGCTGATAGCGTCCTTCGAGCCCTTGCCATTCACGATGGTGGTGTTGTCCTTGTCGATGATGATTTTCTCAGCCGTACCGAGGTACTCGAGGGTAGCATTTTCGAGCTTGTAGCCCTGCTCTTCGCTGATAACGGTACCGCCCGTGAGGGTAGCAATGTCTTCCAGCATGGCCTTGCGGCGGTCGCCGAAGCCGGGAGCTTTCACAGCCGCAATTTTCAGCGAACCGCGCAGCTTGTTTACTACCAAGGTAGCGAGGGCTTCACCGTCCACATCTTCCGAGATGATGACGAGGGGCTTACCAGTCTGCAGCACCTGCTCCAATACGGGCAGGAGCTCCTTCATGGTGCTCACTTTTTTGTCGTAGATGAGGACATAAGGCGAATCGAACTCCACCTCCATTTTCTCCGGGTTGGTCACGAAGTAAGGGGAGAGGTAGCCACGGTCAAACTGCATGCCTTCCACCGTTTTAACCTCTGTTTCGGTGCCGCGGGCTTCTTCCACCGTGATGACGCCTTCCTTGCCCACTTTGTCCATGGCGTCGGCAATCATTTTGCCGATTTCCATGTCGTTGTTGGCCGAAATGGCACCCACCTGGGCGATTTCGGCCGAGTTTTCAATCTTCTTCGACTGCGACTTCAGGTTGGCCACCACGGCGATAACCGCCTTGTCAATGCCACGCTTCAAGTCCATCGGGTTGGCGCCGGCGGCCACGTTTTTCGAGCCGGCGGTGTAGATGGCCTGGGCCAATACGGTAGCCGTCGTGGTGCCGTCGCCAGCCTGGTCGGCCGTTTTCGAAGCCACTTCCTTCACGAGCTGGGCGCCCATGTTCTCGATGGGGTCGCGCAGCTCAATTTCCTTGGCCACGGTCACGCCGTCCTTGGTGATGGAGGGCGCGCCAAATTTTTTGTCGATGATGACGTTGCGGCCTTTCGGGCCGAGGGTCACTTTCACGGCGTTCGCCAGTTTGTTCACACCGGCCTGCAAGCGGGCGCGGCCTTCGGTGTCGAATTGGATGTTCTTAGCCACTGCGGGAGGGAATTAAGAATTAGAAATTAAAGAATTAGGAATTTTCAACCGGCTTAGAGCACAGCGAAAATGTCCGACTCGCGCATGATGAGTAGGTCCTCACCGTCGACGGTGATTTCGGTGCCGGCGTACTTGCCATAGAGCACCTGGTCGCCCACGGCCACCTGCGGCTTGATGATGGTGCCGCTATCAGCGGTTTTGCCTTCGCCCACGGCCACAACTTCGCCACGCTGGGGCTTCTCCTTGGCCGTATCGGGGATGATGATGCCGGATTTGGTTTTCTCCTCGGCGGCGGCGGCGCGAACAATGACGCGGTCGGCCAGCGGTTTCATGCTAAGTGCCATTTTGGGTGTATTTGGGTTGGGTTAAGGTTAAAAACTAGGTGCCCGGCCCTGTCGCACTTCCCGTGCCAGCCCGCCTAACCTGACAAAATGGGTAGAGTATGGCGCTGCCAAGTGGCAGAAGTGGCGGAAACGCCGAAGTGGCTGCTACCTGTTCAGTTTCCGCCTTAGATTATTGGCAACCGTAGCCTACAAAAAAAGCCGATGCTTCCGCAAGGGAAACATCGGCTTTCTCCAAATGGACAGTGCTGGGAAGCGCGGCGGTTATTGCTTCTGCTCAGGCGTGGTAGCCGGAGCAACAGGCTGTGCTGCCGGAGCCGTGCCGGTGCCAGCCGGGGCCGGCGCAGACGAGCTCGGGGCCGGAGCCGGAGCGGGCAGCTTGGTTTCGAGGGCGCGCTGCTGGTTCACGCTGCGCACGGGGCCGCCGGTGGTGCCGGTGAGCATGTGGGTGCCGAGCGACAGCACCACCAACCCGATGGCGAAGCCCCAGGTGAGCTTCTCCAGCAAATCGCCGGTGCGTTTCACGCCCATCATGCTGGCCGCGCCACCGGCGCTAAACTGGCTGGAAATTCCGCCGCCCTTGGGGTTTTGGGCCAGCACCACAAGCGCCAGCAGAAAGCACACAACAAGAATCAGAACGATGATGGCGATATACATGGAATCAAAAAGAAGAAAGGCGAACTACGCCAAAGGTTGCAAAGATTGGATTTGGGCCGCAAAGTACGCCATTTTTTCCGGCTGTTTCACCATTAGTTTCTCATAAATCTCAATGGCTCGGGCGGTTTTGCCTTGGCGCACGAAGATGCGGGCGAGGTTTTCGGACACCAAATCGGGTTCGGCACGGGTACTGCGCACGCTGAGGTCGGTCTGGCCGCCGGGCGCGGGCGGCAGCATCCCCGGCCGGGTGAGGCGCGGCTGGCGCTTGAGGAAGTTGTTGATAAGCTCGAGCGACGACGGCAACACCGGCACTGGCGGGCAGTGCGTGGCCCAATGGTTGAGCAGGAGCGGGTCGGGTTCGAAGAAGGCACCGGGAGGCGGCAGGGGGGCGGCAGGCGGCTGCGCGGCGGTTTCGGCGAAGTTTTTTTCGGCCTCATCGGTGAGCAGGTGCAACAGCTGCATGGAAAAGCCCAGGCGGCTGCTTTCGCCAAAGCCATACCCGATG
Organism: Hymenobacter convexus; assembly: GCF_030580955.1. Taxonomy (GTDB): domain Bacteria; phylum Bacteroidota; class Bacteroidia; order Cytophagales; family Hymenobacteraceae; genus Hymenobacter. The sequence continues at coordinate 86,635 of NZ_JAUQON010000005.1, forward strand.
GTCGTGTCGCCGGTAAAGGCAGCGGGGGTGAGCACCGGCGGCGCGGGCGTAGCGTTGGCGCCCGCTGGCAGGAGGTCGGCAATAGGAGCAGGGCCCCCCAGGCTCAGGGTGACGGCGGCCGCGGCCCACTCATCAACCAGCCCCGGCAACTCGTAGGCCGGTGGGGCGGGCGGCGGCTCGGCCAGACCAAATTCAAAGCGCGCTTCGCCCGCTTCCACCGGCGGCCGGATGGCCGGCGCCTGCGCGGGCAAGTCGGGCTCCTCTTCGGGCACTGCCTCCGGCATCGGCTCGGGCATAGGCGAAGCGGCAGGGATATGCACGCCTTCCTGGTCAACGAGTACCGGCAAAATACTCGCGTCAGGGCTTGGAGCAGGAGTTAAGGTTTCCTCTGCGTTAGAAATCTCAACCCGCTCAGCTTCGGGCGCAGGTTGTGCTTCCGCAGCGAGGACGGGGACTGCCTCAATCGGTCCCGCTGACTCCGCCATAGGTATAGTTTCTGTGGGCGCTGCCTGAGCTTCTGCGTCAACAATCGGTGTTGCAACAGGCGCAATCTCCTTTGTTGGAATTTCGGCCAAGGGCGGGGCAGGGGCCTGCGTGGCTTCCGCTGGTGCGGCAGGCGCCTGAACCACCACCGGGGCAGCGGCCTCCATTACCGAAGCCGAAACTTCCGCTTCGGGCACTACCTTAGGCACCGCGGCTGCTTCAGAAACGACCGGGGCTGCCGGTGAGGCCTGAACAACCGGGAGGGGAGCCGAAACTGCTGCGGCCTCAACAACCGGGGCGGGCACAACGGCCGGCACGGGAGCCAGAGCCTCCACTACTGGTAGCACGATGGAGGATTCCGCTGCCAGTTGCTCAGAAACCAACGCAGCGGGTACAACTTCGACTTCGCTAACGGACTCCGGTTCTGCAACGGGCGCCACTTCCTCAATCAGGCGGCGCAGCAGGGTGCGGTCGGCGGCGTAGGTGGCGGCGCGGCGCAGGCGCTGGCCGGCCAGCATGGTGCCGTGGTCGTGGGCGGCTTTGGCCAGCAATAAGTGGGCCGTCTGGCAATACGGAAACGCCTGGGCCAGCTGCTCCAACTCGCGCACCTCCGCCGGGCCAAGGGCGGTTGGGCGGGCAAGAACCTGTAGAAGCGTGGCGCGGGTCACGAGGGTAAAGAGACTTTAAAAAGCAGTAGCGAACTAATAATTGCCTTTATCCCATCGGAGCGACGGAAGAATGGGGGCGCAACATTACGTCAATTTACGCAAATCCCCACCTGTTTTATTAGGCTCAGCCCAGACCCGTGCCAGCGGTTGGCGGCAAGGCCTTCAAGGTTTGTGATTTACCAAAATCTCCGCGTTCGGTACCTACCAGTTGGCCACCGATTTATTGAAAATATCGGTGATGATTTTGTTGGTGGTGGTCCGTACGGCGTTGGGGTCGTTGTTGATGGTGGCGATGTTGCGGTCGGCGGCGTAGTCGTCGAAGTTCTGGAATATCTGTTCGAAGCTTTGCTTGTCGTCCTTGGTGTTCGTGAAGCGAATTTTGACTTGAATGGTGAGCCGGTTGGAGCCGGCCTGGCTCACGCCATTCACCTGCTGAATGGACGCCGGGGCAAAATCGTAGGCCACGATGTTGCCGTCGAATTGCAGGTCGCCATCGCGCGGCACCAGCTTCAGGTTGGTATTGCGCTGGAAATAGTCTTTCAAATCCTCGGTGAAGCGCTGCGTGAGGAAGGCCGGGCCGGTCGGCGAATTGTTCTGAATTGTGGAGATGGAGATGGTGCGCACCGCCGGGTCAATGTTGGTGCCATTGAATGAATAAATGCCGCAGCCGCTCAGCAAGCCACCAGCCACCAGCCACCAGCTGCAGGCCAGCAGGTAGCGCCAGGCGGCGCCCTGGCCAAAGGCTTGCAGCGTGTGGCTGACAGCTGGCGGCGTAAAATCAAACTTGCTCCAGGTCATATTGCTTGAGTTTGCGGTAGAGCGTGCGCTCCGAAATGCCCAAATCGTGAGCGGCGTACTTGCGTTTGTTGTTGTGCTTCTTCAGGGCCTTGAGAATCATCTCGCGTTCCTTCACGTCGAGGGAAAGCGTTTCTTCCTCCGTTTCGTGCGGGATGTCCTCTACCGGGGCTTCGTCGTCGTAGCCGGCGGCGGGCTCGCTGTTGTATGTGCTGGGCGCGGGCGGCAGGAAATACTCCGCGCCCGGGCTGCCCTCAAACGCGCTGGCCGGGCCGGTATTGCTGAAGAGGTGGCTGTTTTGGCGCAGCAGCTCCTGAGCTTCCTGGGGGCGCTGGCCGGTGGCCAGTTCGAGCACCATTTTCTTGAGGTCCGTCATGTCGCGGCGCATGTCGAACAGGATTTTGTAGAGCAAATCGCGCTCCGAGTAGCCGGCCGTGGCGCCGTCGGGGGCACCGGGGCCCAGCAGCATGGGTAGGCGGCTGGTCTGGTCCTGGGGCAGGTAGGGGGCCAGGCGGCGGGCGTCGAGCTCGCGCTCGGTTTCCAGCACCGAAATCTGCTCGGCGATGTTTTTGAGCTGGCGGATGTTGCCGGGGAAGCGGAAGCGCGTCAGCGCCTGCACCGCATCGGGCAGCAGCGTGATGGGCCGCGTCCGGTAGCGCTCGGCCGAGTCAGAAGCAAACTTGCGGAACAACAGGTAGATATCCTCGCCGCGCTCGCGCAGTGGCGGTACCGTGATGGGCACCGTATTCAGCCGGTAGTACAGGTCTTCGCGGAAGGTGCCGGACTGCACGCGGTCAAGCAGGTTCACGTTGGTGGCGGCCACCACACGCACGTCGGTTTTCTGCACCTTGCTGCTGCCCACCCGAATAAACTCGCCATTCTCCAGCACGCGCAGCAGGCGGGCTTGCGTGCCCAGCGGCATCTCGCCGATTTCATCAAGGAAAATGGTGCCGCCGTTGGTGACCTCGAAGTAGCCCTTGCGCGCCTCATTAGCGCCGGTGAAGGAGCCTTTCTCGTGCCCAAATAGCTCCGAATCAATGGTGCCTTCGGGGATGGCGCCGCAGTTGATGGCAATGAACTGCCCGTGCTTGCGCGGCGAGAGGGCGTGAATAATCTTGGAAAACGACTCCTTGCCCGACCCGCTTTCGCCGGTGATGAGCACCGTCATGTCGGTGGGTGCCACCTGGGCGGCCACCTGAATGGCGTAATTCAGCGCCGGCGCGTTGCCGATGATGCCGAACCGGAGCTTGATGGATTGGATTTCGGAAGGTGTCAAAGGGAAGTCGGAATGGAATAAAACGGGAAGAGCGCGCCATGGCGCGTGCTTGCTGGGATGTTGTCCCTTAAACGTTGCAACCGGTGAGGCCGCTGAGTGCGCCTTGGCGCGTTGCTACACCATCTCGCCCAGCAGTGCCGCGCCGGTCGTGCTGGTAGCCAACACGTTCACGTAATCACCTTTCCGGGCGCTGCCTTTGGGGAATATGACGACCTGGTTCTGGTCGTTGCGGCCACTCAGGTGCTCGGCCGAGCGTTTGGATGGCCCTTCCACCAGCACCTGGTGCACCCTGCCCACCATGCGGGCGTAGCGGGCGCGGGCATGCACTTGCTGCAAATCAATGATTTCCTGTAAGCGGCGCTTCTTGGTTTCCAGCGGAATATCGTCTTCGAGCTTGCGGGCGGCCAGCGTGCCGGGGCGCTCCGAGTAGAAGAAGTTGTAGGCCATGTCGTATTTCACCAAGTCGAGCAGGCTCAGGGAATCCTGGTGCTCCTCCTCGGTTTCGGAGCAGAAACCCGAAATCATGTCAGTCGAGATGGCGCAGTCCTCGCCCAGAATGCGGCGGATGGCGCGCACCCGCTCCTCGTACCAGGGCCGGTCGTAGGTGCGGTTCATGAGGGCCAGCACGCGGGAGTTGCCGCTCTGGGCCGGCAGGTGGATGTACTTGCAGATGTTGTCGTGGCGCGCCATGGTGTGCAGCACCTCGTCGGTGATGTCCTTGGGGTGTGAGGTGGAGAAGCGCACCCGCAGCTCGGGGCTGATGAGGGCTACGCGCTCCAGCAGCTGGGCGAAGTTGACGTGCTCCAGGCCGTCGGCCGAAGCCCACTTGTAGGAGTCAACGTTCTGGCCCAGCAGAGTCACTTCCTTGTAGCCGGCCGCTACTAAGGCGCTGGCTTCCTGAATGATGCTGTGGGCGTCGCGGCTGCGTTCGCGCCCGCGGGTGAAAGGCACCACGCAGAACGAGCACATGTTGTCGCAGCCGCGCATGATGCTGATGAAGGCCGACACGCCGTTCGAGTTCAGGCGCACGGGCGTGATGTCGGCGTAAGTTTCTTCGCGGCTCAACAGCACGTTCACGCCTTTCTGGCCACTATCTACCTGGCTAATGAGGCCGGGCAGGTCGCGGTAGGCATCGGGGCCCACCACGAGGTCCACAATTTTCTCTTCCTCCAAAAACTTGCTTTTCAGGCGCTCAGCCATGCAGCCGAGCACACCCACGAGCATCCCAGGCTTGCGCTTCTTGTGCGAATTAATCTGCTTGAGGCGCATGCGCACCGTTTGCTCGGCCTTCTCGCGAATGGAGCAGGTGTTGAGCAACACGAGGTCGGCGTTGGCGAGGTCGTCGGTGGTATCGAAACCTTCATCAAACAGAATGCTCGACACGATTTCGGAGTCCGAGAAGTTCATCTGGCAGCCGTAGCTCTCAATGTAGAGCTTGCGCTGGCGGCCGGTGCGGGTGGCAGCCGTTACGCGCACCTCGCCGCTGGGCGTGGCCTCGGCGGTAGGAGCGGCTTTATCTAAAAAATCTAAGGTTAACAGGGGCTGGGCCATATTCTAAACGCTTTTCGGCGGAGGACAAAGATACGGCAACCGGATGTAAAATGACAGAATGGCAGGGGATAATGGCTGGCTGGGTTTGTCATCCTGAGTGCAACGAAGGACCTTATCACATTAGAATCAACGGACAACGTAGCAAGGTCCTTCGCCACGCTCAGGATGGCAGCTGCTTAGAGCTCCCCGATAACTGAATTCAGCACTTCCAGCAACGCCTTGGCTTTCAGCAGGCATTCCTCATACTCCCGCTCCGGGTCAGAGTCGTAGGTAATGGCCGAGCCGACTTCGAAGCTGAGGTAGCCGGTATCCTGCCGGTATTGGAGCGAGCGGATGACGACATTAAAATCGAAGTCGCCATTGGGCCATACATAGCCGATGCTGCCGCTGTAGAGGCCACGCCGGGTGCATTCGTAGTGTTCGATGAGCTGCATGGCCCGGATTTTTGGCGCGCCCGTCATCGAACCCATCGGGAAAGTAGCGCGAAGTATTTCCGGCAGCCCTGTGCCGGCAGCCAGTTCGGCTTCGACGGTCGAAATCATTTGCCAGAGATGGCGAAAAGGGTAGAGGCCAAAGAGTTCTGGTACGCGCACCGTGCCGGTTTGGGCCACGCGGGCGAGGTCGTTGCGCACCAAATCTACAATCATCAGGTTTTCGGCGCGCTCCTTTTCGTCGTTCAACAGCTGCTCCCGTTGCTGAGCGTCCTCGGCCGGGGTGCTGCCGCGGCGGATGGTGCCCTTGATGGGCTGCGAGCGGATGCGGGAGCCCTGGCGCGCCAAAAACCGCTCCGGCGAGGCACAGAGCAGGAACTGGTCGTGCCAGCGCACAAAACCCGCGAAGGGCGCGGGCGAGGCCGCCATCAGCCGCCAGAACGTATCGACGGGCGGCAGGGCAACGTTTTCAGCGTAGAACTCCTGGCACAGGTTCAACTCGTAAACCTCGCCGTTGAGGATGTCCGTCCGAATGGCCTCGACAGCGCGCAGGTAGTCGGCCCTGCCCATCCGGGGCCGCAGCACCGGCACCTGTGGTGCCGAAGAAACCGGGATGGGGTAGGCCAGAATCTGGTTTAATACGTTTGCGGTTAACCCATGGATTTCAATCGTTTCGCTCTGCCAAATCAACCAAATTTGAGGAACGAAGAAGGACAGCTCCGGCCAGTCCATGCCGTTGAAGTTCTGACTAGACAAGGCTTCAATATCATTCTTGACATCGTAGCTGATGAAACCGCAGCGTAGCGCCGGCGCCGCCGTTGTGCACCCCAATTCCGCCAGCGAATCGACGGTTGTTGCCTCCGCCGGTGCCACCGCTAGCAGGCGCCGAAACGGGCCTTGCGGGTAGGTCAGGTCGTTGTGCTCAAAGTAGGTACAAAGCGGGAACTGCGCGCCCCAGTGCAGGGCCCGGACCCGAAAGTCGGCGGGCAGGTCGGCAAGGGGAATAACCAGAGGGCTCGAAATCACCGCGCAATGTTCAAATAATCAATCCTTCTAAAGGCCGTTCGGCCAGCTCATTTCAATTCGCGCAACGCAAGCGTGGCCTTGGCATCGGTGCTGTTTTTGTATTCGTGCCAGGGGTAGTGCAGGGCCTTTTCAAAGTAGAACCGCGCCTGCGCCTTTTTCCCGGCTTCCTGGGCCAGGTATCCCTGCTGCAGCGCGGCCTGGGGGGCAAAGTAGTAGGGTGCTTTCGGGCCAGCCACGGTTTGGGTGCGCTCGAAGTAATACCAGGCTGAATCAAGCCGGCCGAGGCCTTGGAAGGCGCGGGCCCGGCGGTAGGGTTCCTCAATGCGGTCGCGCCAGAGGGTTGCAGGCGTGCTGTGGAAGCTGCGCAAGGTGCTTAGGGCCTGTTGGTTGTAGCCGCCGTCGGTTTGCAGGCGGGCGCGGGTGAGGATGGGGTTCAGCGCCACGGCTTCGTGGTAATAGTGCTGGGCATAGTTGTCTTCCTCCACATCGGTGGGGCCGGGCTGGTTGATTTGGGCGCGGTAGCGGGCCACAGCTGCCGCTGGCGCCCCGCCCAGCCACGCCGCCAGGTAGAGCTTAAAGGCCGCATCCTTGCGGTAGTGCAGGCCCTTGTACTCGCGCAGAAACGCCAGGTTTTCGCGCTCCGAGTCATCATAGTCGCCTTTGTAGAGCAGTAGGTCGGCGGCCATGTGGCGCAGGTAGGGCACGGGGGTGTATGCCGGGCCGGTGGGGCGGGCGCGGTAGGCGGCCAGGGCCGCCTCGCCGTGGTGCTGGCGCTTGTTGATGCTGATGAGCAGGTAGGAAATCAGCAGGTTGTCAGGCTGCTGGGCATGCAGGCGCTCCGCCAGGTGCAGGGCTTCTTCGGGCTTTTTGTAGTAGCTCTCCCGAATCAAACTCAGGTAAATCTGGCTTTCGGTCTGGAAGTCGTGGGGCTGCGCGGCCGCCAGCGCCAGGTTTTTCAGGCCCTCACTGGAGCTGGCCGTCAGGCCAAGTAAGCTCAGCAGCCAGTGGTAGCCCTCGGGCAAAGAGCCTATGGCAAACTGACAGATACCCAGGGTTTTGCGCGCTGGCAAAAACGCCGGGTAATGCTTCACCACATCCTGCATCTGGCGGTAGCCGCTCCGCAAGTGGTAGCCGCCCATCACCAGGTGCTTAAACAGCAGCTGGCAAAGGCCCAGGTGCAGGGTGATTTCGGCCCGGGCGTAGTCGCGCAGGGCGCTGGCCGGCGCCTTGTCCAGGGCCGTCAGGCGGGCTTCCTGGGCGCTTTCAAGGGCGTCGTAGCGAGCGGCGTCCTGGCTGAGCAGCAGGTCGGCAAAGTCGATGCAGTTGGCCACCAGCAAAGGCGCGGGCGCCGTGGGCGTGCTGGCCAACTCGGGCCGGAGCAGTTCGCGCGCCGGCCCTAGGCGCAGCTTCAGCACCTCGGCATAGGCCCGGCGACTGCTGGGCGTGAGCTCGCCCGGGGCAACGGTGGCTTCGGTGGGCTGTGCCGGGCGGCCAGCCGCTGGTACGGCATCGGTGGCACCGCTTAGCAAAAGCACGCATCCAGCCACCCGCCCTGCGCGCCCGGCCGCCGAACGGTGCACCTTTGCTAAGCAGTGAAAAACGTTGGCCAGAAATGCCATGTTGGGCTTGATAAATAAAAAAAGGAACGACACCGGGCCGTTCCTTTCTTTACGCTTTCAGTCAGTAAATCAGATTTCTGAGTTGCTGGCTAGTTGAGCTTAGGCGATGCGGGCCTCCACGTCGGCCAGAATGCGACCACAGTGCTCGCACACGATGATTTTCTTGTGCGAGATGATGTCGGCCTGGCGCTGGGGCGGCACCGTGTTGAAGCAGCCGCCGCAGGCGTCGCGGCGCACCAGCACCACGGCCAGGCCGTTGCGCACGTTGCCGCGGATGCGGGTGTAGGCCGTCAGCAGGCGGTCTTCCACCGGCTTGGTGGCTTCCTCGCGCTGGGCCATGATGGTGCGCTCCTCCTCCTCGTTCTCGCCCACGATGGTGTCGAGTTCCGATTTCTTGTTGTCGAGGTCCTTGCGACGCTCGTCCAGCTTCGACTTGGTGCCGCTGATTTCGGCATTCTTCACGTCAATCTGGTACTGGGCTTCCTTGATTTTCTTGTCGGCAATCTGGATTTCCAGGCGCTGCAGCTCGATTTCCTTGGCAATGGCCTCGAACTCGCGGTTGTTGCGCACGTTCTGCTGCTGCTCGTCGTACTTTTTGATGAGCGACTCGGCGTCTTTGCTGGCCTGCTTGCGGCTCTTGATGAAGTCGTTGAGGCCCTGAATGTCTTCGTCGAATTTCTTCACGCGCACTTCGTAGCCCGCGATTTCGTCTTCCAAATCCCGCACTTCCTCGGGCAAATCGCCGCGCACGCGCCGGATTTCATCGAGCTGCGAGTCGAGGTGCTGCAGGGTGAGCAGGGCTTCGAGCTTGGCGGCTACGGGAACGTCGGCGGGAGCCACGGCGGCACTTTTAGCAGTCATATTGAACGGGGTTCGTAGGGGTTTCAGCGATTAAGACCGCAAAAGTACGTCCAAATCCGGCCGTTAGCAAATCCCGGAATACCTCGCTGGTGAACTGTTCGCTCTCAAAATGGCCCACGTCGCAGAGCATGAGCTGGCCTTCGGCTCCAAAAAACTCATGGTATTTCACATCGCCGGTCACGTAGGCATCGGCCCCGCTGGCCCGCGCCGCGCCAATGAGAAACGCCCCCGCGCCGCCGCATATAGCCACTGTTTTGATGGGGTTCTCAAACGCCGTATGGCGCACCACGGGCACCAGCAGCTGCTGCTTTAGCAGGTGCCGAAACGTGGCCGGGTCTAGGGCTTCCGGCAGCTCGCCCACCAGGCCGGCACCCACTTCCTGGTGCACGTTTTCCAGTTTAATGAGTTCATAAGCAACTTCTTCGTAAGGATGTGCGGCGCGCAAAGCCCGCAGCACAGCCGCCTGCCGGTGCAACGGCAGCAGCACTTCGAGTCGCTTCTCGGGCACAGTTTCGGGCTGGTTTTCGGCGCCGATGGCCGGCTGCGTGCCGGCGCCGGGCGTGAAGGTGCCCGTACCTTCGGCCTGGAAGCTGCAGGCCGAATACTGGCCCACTTGGCCGGCACCGGCGGCGTAAAGGGCGGCCAGTACGCGGCCGGCCACATCGGCCTGCTGGTCTTCGGGCCGGTTGGGCACGTAGGTAATGAGGCGGGCCAGCAGGCCGCTTTGCGGAGCCAGCACGCGGGTTTTCAGCAGACCTAATTTCTCGGCTAATTTATCGTTCACGCCGCCGCGCACATTGTCGAGGTTGGTGTGGGCGGCGTAGATGGCCACGTCGTTTTTAAGGGCAGCAATGATGGTTTGCTCTACTTCGTTGGCGCCGGTGAGGCGTTTGAGCGGGCGGAAAATGACCGGGTGGTGGGCCACCACCACGTTGCAGCCGCGCCGCACGGCCTCAGCTAACACGGCGGGTGTGCAATCCAAAGTGATGAGCACGCCGGTGATTTCGGTCTGCGGGCTGCCGCATTGCAGGCCGGCGTTGTCGTAGCTTTCCTGGTAGGCGAGGGGGGCGGCGGCTTCGAGCAGGCGGGCGAGGTCTTGAACGGTGGGCATGTTTTTTAGGGAAATAAGGACGAAGCAAGAAATTCATGCAGAGCGCAACAAAGCATCTCGCTTGCGCAACGCAATCAAAAGAATTAGTGGCGGCAGGCGAGATGCTTCGCTACGCTCTGCATGACGGACATTATTCCCTGATTAAGCCGCCCAGGGCCTCCACGTAGTGGGCCACGTTGGCGGCTTCGTCGCGGCTGCGGTACTGCATAAGGTAGCGCGGGTGGTCGAGAACGATGATTTCAGCGAATAAGCCCAACTCGGCGTTCAGGCGCTTGAAGTACTCGCCATTGCGCTTGCCCAAGCTCACGGCTACGTCGCGGCGCAGGCCCAGTTCTGCTACCTGCTGGCGCAGCGAAAGCTGAATATCCGGCCACAGGGCTTTGACGAGGGCCGGCGAGTCGTAGTAATTGTAGTTGAGCCCGTTTTTGAGCAGCACCAGCGGATAGAGCGAGCCGACGTAAAAATGTTGGTAGAACTCGGCCGGGCCGCCCATCGCGTTGACGACTTTATAAACGAACTGGGTGGAGGTTTCGGGGCGGCCGCGCGGCAGGTCGTTGGCGATGCCGCAGTGCTCGGCCAGCGCGGCCGGGTCGGTGAAGGCCACGCCGGTGCGGCCCATGCCCAGGCGGCCAGGGTTGATGCCCAACAGGGCCACCCGGGGCTGGCTGTCGGCATAAAATTTTTCAGCGAAGCGCGTGAGCAGTTCCCGCACCGGCGGCTCGCGGAAGGGGCTGAGGGCTTCCACGCCGGCGGGCAGGGACTGGGGCAGGTGGAAGGTGGTCAGGAAATGCAGCAGACGGTCGGCCGGGGTAGACATAGGCCAAAAGTACGCGCCGGGTGCCGGCCAAACCCGCCGTACTTTTGGGGGCTTATGGCCCGTTTGCTGGTATTTTTGCTGCTGCCGTTTTCCTGGCTCTACGCCGGCGTGATGGCCGTGCGCAACTGGTTGTATGACGTGGGCTGGAAGAAATCGGAGGTCTTTGCCGTGCCACTGCTTTGCGTGGGCAACCTGCGGGTGGGCGGCACCGGCAAAACGCCGCACGTCATCTGGCTGGTGGAAGAATTGCGGCGCCAAGGCCACCGCCCAGCCATCCTGAGCCGTGGCTACGGCCGCCAAACCACCGGCCCGCGCCTGGCCGGCCCTGCCGATTCGGCCGGTACGGTGGGCGACGAGCCGTGGCAGTATTTCGGGCACTTCGCTGGGTTGGCCGTGCCCGTGGCGGTGGCGGAAAAGCGCGCTCTGGGCGTGCGGCTGCTATTGGAAAACCATCCCGAAATCACGGTAGTCGTCCTCGATGATGCCTACCAGCACCGCGCCGTGCGCGCCACGCTCAACGTGTTGCTGACGGAGCACGCGCGGCCGTTTTATGAAGATTTCGTGCTGCCGGCCGGGCGCCTGCGCGAAAGCCGCGGCGCCGCCGGCCGGGCCGATGTCGTTATCGTCACCAAATGCCACCCCGACTTAGGCGAAGCCGCGCAAGCGGCCATCCGGGAACGTATTGGTCGCTACAGTCGGCCGGGTGTGCCGGTACTGTTTTCGGCGTACGAGTACGCCGAACCCCGGTCTTTGGCAACAACGGTGGAATGGGTAGGAAACGACATAGTGCCGGGTTCGCCGCGTACGCCGACGATGGGGGCGGCCCTGCTGCTGACGGGCATTGCGCAGCCGCAGCCGTTGTATCAGTATCTTGAAAGTCAGGGCTATATCATTCGGCATCACGAGCAGCTTCCCGACCATCATGCCTTCCGGCGCGAGGATATCGACGCGCTGCAGGCGCATTGGCAGCCGGGCTGGCCTATTTTTACAACGGAAAAGGACGCTACGCGCCTTGACCACCCTGGTTTGTGGGCCGGCCGACCAGCCATGCAGTTGGACATCTATACCATTCCGGTGCGGGTGGCGTTCCTGGGCACTAGCGCTGCAGAGTTGCGGCTGCTACTGCCCGATGCGCGTCCTGGCTCCTCTTTGATTTGATTTTAACCCTGCCGGCTTCCGGCGCATCCGTTACCTGTTTGAAGGCCCCACAACGAGGATTACTATGGCTGTGGCCGCGGCTGCTGGCCCTGTTGCTGCTGCTGAAGCTGGCCGCACCCGACGCTCATGCGCAGGTGCTCGACGACTCCACCAAGGCAGTATATGGCCCGAAAACTACCCGCGTCATCTACGAGGCTGAGGTGCTGCGTGACTCCACCGGCGGTACGCCGCTCGATACCACGCTCACGAACTTTCCGCAGGACCGGTTCTGGATGCACGACACCACGTTTCAGCAGGATTTGGGAGCCGTGGGCACGGCGTCGCGGCCTTTGCTCTACCAGCCCAACCTGCAGCTGGGCGCCCGTTTTGGGCGCGACGTGTTCAATAAATACGCCCACGATGCCAGTCAGGTGCCGTACTACGACTCCCGCTCGCCGTTCTCGTTTTTCCGCTACATCCAGTCCGGCGCCGGTGAGCAGGTGTTCGAGTTCAACTACAGCCGCAGCCTGAAGAAAAACTTCAGCGTGGGCTTCAACTACGAGCGCATTGCCTCCAATAAGGTGCTGGCCACCAGCGGCGGCGGCTTGGGCAAGGGCCTGGTGGAACACTCCAACCTGATGCTCTACGGCCGCCTGCAATCCGAGAACGAACGGTACCATTTGCTGTTCAACATTGGCAATGCCCGGCACCGGGCCGTGGAGCAGGGCGGCATCTGGCCGGTCACCCAGCGCGCGCTGAACGAGCAGGGCAGCGACAGCGTCACGCTCGGCGAGTCGGCCCCCAACCTGCTGTTCAACTACGCCGCCGAACGGGTGTACCTCACCAAGGCCATCAACACCGAGGACCGCGACGAGCTGTACTTCACCCAAACCTACCGCCTGCTAGGCCGGGGCCTCACCGCCTACCACACCTTCGACGCCAAGCGCCAGTACAACAGCTACTCCGACCAAGCCCTGCAGCGCCTCAACACGGCCGAGCTATACTATCCGCGGGTGCTCTTTTACCCGCGCGTGCTGCGCAATACCACCGCCATTCTCGACCGCGCCGAGTTCCGGCAGGTAGAAAATACCTTCGGCGTGCTGGGCCGCACCGATGTAGTGGAATACCGCCTCTATGGCCGCCTGCGCAACGCCAGCCTGGCCACCAAAACGCTTTACGTGAACCAGTTCCGGCCCGTGCGCGCCTCCACCGGCGACTCGCTGGTGGTGGGTGCGCCTACCCGCACGTTTACCCAGGCGTTTGTGGGCGGCACGGTGGCCTTCAACTACCACAAGATTTACGCCGTGGAAGCCGCCGGCGAATACAAGCTGTTTGACGAGTACTGGCTGCGCGCCTCCGTGCGCACGGGGCCGCTGTCGGTAGAGGCCCTGCGCTCGTCGTACTCGCCCACGCTCACGCAGCAGGAACTGGTGGGCAACAACTACGAATGGCATCACTTGCCGGGCACAGCCACCGAGTTCAGCAACACCAGCAGCACCCAGCTCACCGGCCGCCTGCGCTTCCGGCTGCCCGATTTTGGCCGCTTCACACAGCAGCACTTTGAGGCCAGCGCCAGCCTCGTCAACCTTACCAATCTGGTGTATTACAACACGGCGGGCATGCCGGAGCAGGCCACCGTGGCCAAGAACCTGCAAATTGTTCACGCGCGCCACCAGGTGCATTTCGGGCGCGTGGGCTTCGACAACCAAGCCACCTACACGCAGGGCGGCGACGTGACGGGCATTCGCATTCCGAAGCTGGTGACCAACTCGCGGGTGTTCTACGAGAGCTACATCTTCCGCAAGGCGCTGTTCAGCCAGGTGGGGATGCAGGTGTATTACCAGTCGGCCTACAAAGCGTTCGATTACAGCCCCAGCACCCAGCAGTTCTATCAGCAGGACCATTTCACCATCACCAATCACGCCGTGGCCGACGTGTTTTTCTCGGCCGATATCAAGGCAGTGTCGGTGTTTCTGAAAATGGCCTACATCAACCAAGGCATCATTTCGAACGGTTATTTCACCACGCCCTACTACACGGGCTACCCGCGGCGTTTTCAGTTCGGGGTGCGGTGGAATTTCTTCAATTAGAAAGCCAGCAAATGAAAGAGAAAACCATCCTGAAGCTCAAGCTGAACACCGACCCGCGTTGGGTGAACATTGCCGAGAAAAACATTGAGGACATTCTGGTTGACCACGCCTGGTGCGAGCAAAAAGCCGCCAGCACCGGCATCAGCATGATTATTCACTACCCCGAGAAAACCCGGCTGGTGGATGAACTCACCGACCTCGTGGCCGAGGAGTGGAGCCACTTCGAGCGGGTGCTGCTGGAGTTGCGCAAGCGCGGCTACGCCCTGGGCCGCCCCCGCAAAGATGAATACGTGGTGCAGCTACTGGCCCACGTGCGCAAAGGCGGCGCCCGCGAGCGCCAGCTCATGGACCAGCTCCTGGTGTCGGCTCTCATCGAAGCCCGCAGCTGCGAGCGGTTCAAGCTGCTCTGGCAAAACATTGCCGACCAAGAGCTCAGCAAATTCTATTACGAGCTGATGGTGTCGGAAGCCGCGCATTTCGTGAGCTACGTCGACTTGGCTAAGGAATATTGTGACCCCAAACAAGTGGACGAGCGGCTGCAGGAACTGCTCGTTATCGAGGGCGAAATCGTGACCAATTTGCCGGTGCGCGACGACCGCATGCACTAAGCAAAAAGCTGTCACCTCCATGTGCTACAAGGGTATCCATATTTTCAGCCTTTTCCTACTCATGCTCGAAGGTTGCGTAATAGCTGATAATCATCAACTTCCTGAGTTTGCCTACAACGGAAAAGCGCACAATAGCCGAATTATCACAAGGCGTCCTGACTATGGTGATGGCCACCCGGATGGCTGCATTGTGATGGATGAGATGCAGTTGAGGATGAATGTTATTTCGCCTGATTCCGTATCATTTGAGGTGAAAGACGTCGGGACACAACAGCCAGTAATGGCTACCATAATGCTGGTCTATCAAACGCCTGCTAAGATTGATACCTTGCTAACTAATATAGCAGGAGGTGTTTCTGCTAAAAGAAGCGCTGACCTCAAAAGGGTTGAAGCCGCAAGCCTGGGGTACAGACAACTTACTGTTGACCTAACGCGGCTTAAATAGTCTTTGCCGGCTACAGTGCCGGCAGCACCGTGCCGCGCACCTCCCCAAAGCCAATCCGAACGCCGTCTTTTTCCGCAAAGCCGCGCATGGTCACCGTGTCGCCATCGAGCAGGAACTTGCGTTCTGAGCCGTCGGCCAAGGGCACGGGGCGGGTGCCGCGCCAGGCCAACTCCAGCATCGAGCCCAGCGAATCGGGTGTGGGGCCCGAGATGGTGCCGGAGGCGTAGAGGTCGCCGGCTTCGAGGTTGCAGCCGTTGGAGGCGTGGTGGGCCAGCTGCTGGGCCATGCTCCAGTACATGAGGCCAAAATTGGTGCGGCTGATGGTGGTTTCGGGGCCGCCGACGGGCGTGAGGGCCACTTCGAGGTGCACATCGAAGTTGTGGGCGCCGCTCTGGCTGAGGTAGGGCAGAGGCGCGGGCTCCTGCACCGGTCCGGCGATGCGGAAGGGCTCCAGGGCATCGAGCGTGACCACCCAGGGCGCCACGCTGCTGCCGAAGTTCTTGCCCAGGAACGGCCCCAGCGGCACGTATTCCCAGCTTTGCAGGTCGCGGGCGCTCCAGTCGTTGAAAAGGCAAAGGCCGAAAATGTGGTTTTCGGCGTCGGCGATGGGCACGGTGCTGCCCAACTCGGTGCCGGTGCCCACCACGAAGGCCATTTCCAGCTCAAAATCTAGCTGGCGGCTGGGGCCGAAGGTAGGCGCGGCTTCGTCGGGCGCCTTGCGCTGGCCGTTGGGCCGGCGGATGTCGGTGCCCGACACCACGATGCTACTGGTGCGGCCGTGGTAGCCGATGGGGATGTGGCGCCAGTTGGGCAGCAGCGCGTTGGCCGGGTCGCGGAACATGGTGCCCACGTTGGTGGCGTGTTCGATGCTGCTGTAGAAATCGGTGTAGTTGGCGGGCTTCACGGGGCGCAACATCCGCACCTCGGTTTGGCGGAGCAGGCAGGCGCGCACGGCCTCTTCGTGGTCGCGCAGGCGGGGCTCGTCGTGGCGCAGCAACTCGCTCACGCGCTGGCGCACGGCCCGCCACGCCGGCCGCCCCAGCCGCAAAAAGGCATTGAGCGAGCGGCGCCGGAATACCTTCGGCTGCGCGTCGCCAAGCTCGGTCAGGTCCTCAAAAAAGCCGTATTGGCTCACGGCGTACAAATCGAGCACGTAGCCCCCAATAGCCACCGCCAGGCGCGGCCCCCGCTCCTCGGTTTCGAACACCCCAAACGGTAGGTTCTGGATGGGAAAGTCGTTGTCGGGGCGAATGTCAATCCAGGAGCGAAGGGTGGGCGAGTTGGGCGAAGTGGCCATGCGACAGGGAGGGCAGGGGAGTTGAGGAGAAGAGAGGGGAAATGGGGGCAAAACAGGACGTCATGCTGAGTGTAGCCGAAGCATCTCTACCGCAATAGTAAACCACTCGATTGAGTCACTACCACACGCGAGATGCTTCGGCTACGCTCAGCATGACGTCCTGTTCTGCTTAGTCAAATAACGGCAAAAGAAGCCTAACGCGCCTCCACGGCCGTGATTTCCGGCACGGCTTTCTTAACGGTATCCTCCAGGCCGGCGCGCGTCATCGGCGACATGGGGCAGGCTCCGCAGGCGCCTTCCCATTGCAGCTGAAGCACGCCTTCGGGCGTGATGTTGGCCACGCGCACGTTGCCGCCGTCGGTGGCCAGGTAGGGGCGCAGGGTGTCGAGGGCCGCTTCGATGCGGGGCATCAGCGGATGGTCGAAAGTGGGGAGGGCGGTTGTCGTTTCCACGGGTAGTTAGGAATTCATCTGCACGACGGCCGTTTTGGGCGCCACGTTGTTGCGGATACTCACTTGCCGGGCCACGGCTTCGGCCAAATCGGCGAAGAGCTGGCCCACGGCCGACTTCGGGTCGAGTACGGCCGGCTGGCCCTGGTCGCCGTTTTCGCGGATGCTTTGCACCAGCGGCAGCTGGCCCAGCAGCGGCACGTCGTGCTGCGCGGCGAGGCGCTGGCCGCCCCCTTCGCCAAAGATATAGTACTTGCTGTCGGGCAATTCGGCCGGCGTAAACCACGCCATATTCTCCACCACGCCCAGCACGGGCACGTTGATTTGCGGCTGCCGGAACATCTGCAAACCCTTCTGGGCATCGGCCAGCGCCACTTTCTGCGGCGTGGTCACGATAACGGCGCCGGTGACGGGCACGGTTTGCACCAGCGTCAGGTGAATGTCGGACGTGCCGGGCGGCAGGTCGAGCAGCAGGTAATCCAGCTCGCCCCAGTCTACTTCGGTGATGAACTGCTTAAGCGCCGACGAGGCCATGGGCCCGCGCCACACAATGGCCGATTCGGCCGGCGCCAGGAAGCCGATGCTCATCAATTTCACGCCGTATTTCTCGATGGGCTGAATCAGATTCTTGCCATTCGGGCCCTGAAAAACGTGCGGGGCCTCGTTCTCCACGTTGAACATGACGGGCATGCTGGGGCCGGAAATATCGGCATCGACCAAGCCCACCTTGGCGCCGGTAGCGGCCAGGGCCACGGCCAGGTTGGCCGTCACGGTGCTTTTGCCCACGCCGCCTTTGCCCGAGGCAATGGCGATGATGTTTTTCACGCCGGGGAGCAGGTCACCGCGGTTGTGGCGGCCGGTGGTTACCCGCGAGGTCATGGTAATCACCACGTTGGCGTCCTTGTCTACCATCGTGTGGATGGCGCGCTCGCAGGCGTCGTGGATGAGCTGCTTGAGCGGGCAGGCGGGCGTGGTGAGCACCACGGTGAAGGCGACGGTGAGGCCGGTTATCTCGATATTCTCAATCATGTTGAGCGCGACGAGGTCTTGGCCCAGGTCGGGCTCTTCCACGTAGCTCAGGGCTTTGAGAACGGCTTCTTTGGTAATGGTCATGGGGCAGGCTAAGCGCCGAATGGGCGGGTTGCAAAGATAACCCCGGAAGCGGCGGGCCGGTTCGAGCCTGCCGAAAATGCAGTTTTAGCGGAGATAAAAAAACCAGCCAAGGATTGAAATTTCTTGATGAAAATTTGATGAATTACTTCCATATTTACCAGCTCACGATATCCTAATGTAATACGTTTACCGCTTACCCCACCCTTCGCCATGCCGAACCTCGACCATGCATTTCGTGCCCAAAACGTAGAAATATACAGTTTTTCGGATGGCCCCGACCAGGACAGCGCCGTGGTGGTGGTGAAGCTGGTGGTGCCCCGCGCCGCCAAAGTTCCGGCCCTGCACCAGCATCTCGAAACCGCTGGTTTGCGGGTGCTTCCGGCCTCGGCCAGCAGCACCGTGCTCAGCACTGCCCTTGGCGACCTGCAAATGAGCAGCACCGCCCACCCCACCGACTGGTCGACCACGGCCACGCTGAAGGGCCGCTCATCGGTTGAGCGTTGAATGCCCAGCTTGTGAGTGGCAGAACGGCACAGGAGCGACCCTGCGTCGCTCCACGACCCGGAAGCTGCTCTAGTCCAGCCGTTCCATCAGCCGCGAGGCCAGCAGGCCGGCGGGCACGCTGAGGGCGCCGGTGTGCGGGTCGATGAGGCCGTTGCGCTCGTCCTCGATGTTGGTGGCCTGGGTATACACGTCGCCCGCAATGGGGCGCTGCCGTAGCTCCTGTTTGAAGGCCCGGATGCTGTTGGTGCGGGCTTCAGCATCGGCCGGCCCGCCGTAGTCGGAGAAGCCAAAACCGCCCCATTCGCTCACAATGAGCGGCACCTGGCGACGGTAGAAAAACGGGTCGCCCACCACCAGCGGAAAGGCGGCAGTGCCCTCCATCTCGCCGCCCACCAGCCGGTCGAGCAGCTCTTTCCACCGCTCCAGGTCGGGGGTGTAGAGGTGGGCCGTGAGCAGGTCCGACTTCAGGCGGCCGGTGTAGGACACGTGGTGCCAGCCGTCGTTGTCCACCACCAGAAACTGCGGGTAGGCAATCTGCATGAAGTGGTACATCTCCACAATGTACTGGCGGGTTGCGGGGTTGGTGGCGATGTCCTGGGCGCCCCAGTCTTCGTTGTAAAGGCTCCAAATGACAATGCTGGGGTGCGTTTCGCTGAGCGTGACGAGGCGCAGCAGCTCGGCGCGGTGGTTTTCGCGGCTGCGCGCGGTGGAGCTGTGCGGGCTGGGCACTTCCACCCACAGCAGCAGGCCCAGCTCATCGGCCAGGTTGTAGATGCGCGGGTCGACGCCGGCGATGTGCACGCGCACCAGGTTGCAGCCCAGGGCTTTCATGGCGTGCATGTGGCGCTGCATTTCGTCCAGCGTGGCCGTGCCGGGCTGGTAAAGGATGCCGTCGAGGTAGGTAGGCTGGTTGTTGAGATACACGTAACGGCCGCGCGACTCAATCTTGCGCAGCCCAAACAGCGTTTCGATGGGCGCCGCGTAGCCTTCGTGGTCGATGAGCTGGGCCACCAAGCGGTAGCGGTTGGGTGCCTCGGGGCTCCACAGCTCGGCGCCGGGCACCTCCAGCACCACACGCTGCTGCCACTGCCCGGGCTCCAGGTGAAGCGGAAAATCCGACTCGGCCAGGGGCGTGGTGCGGTCAGTAGTAGTCGGGTCGAACACCTGCAGCCGGATGGTATAATTGCCCGCATCGTGAATGCGCAAGGTCAGGTTGAAGCGCACCAGCTGGTCTTCCACCACGCTCACCACGCCCACGCGGGAGCGCAGGCGGTTGCGCTCCACGGTTTCGAGCCACACGCTGCGCACGGCGCCGGTGTAGGTCTGGTACCAGATGCCGCCGCGCTTGTACACGTGCGACTCCTGCTTGCCGCGCGGCGTTTCGGCATCCATCGTGTCCACGATGCGCACCGTGAGCCGGTTCACGAGGTGCAGGTTTTCCGCATCCAGCTCGTAGCTGAACGAGGTGTATTCGCCGTAGTGCACCTCCTCGCCCTCAATGGTTTTCAGCGGCTGTCCATTTAGCCACACCCGCGTCTCGTAGCCGCAGGCCCCAAAGGTGAGCTGAATGAGCGAGCGGGGCTGGGGCTCGGCTATTTCGGGCAAGGTGAATTCACGCTCGTACCACACCACTATTTTGTCGTGCCAGGTGGCGCCTTCGTGCTGGCCGCGCACTTCCGCCAAGTGGGCTTCCACCGAGCCCGGCCACTGGGCCTTGTGCGCGTAGGTGTGCTCCAGGGCCCACTCTTCTTCCAGGCCTTTGTCCTCCACGTCGTGAGCAAAGCTCCACTCGCCGTCGAGCAGCACGTGGGTGTTCATGCGCAGCACGGCGCGGGGCAGGGGGTTGGTGAAGTCTTCGGGGGCTTCTTCCTCGGACTGGCTGGCCGAAAGCGAGTAATTCGATTGATTCAGGTCCTCCATGCGGGCAATGCTACGTCGGCGCCGCATGATGGCGCGGCGCCTGTCTGTCACTGCTAACGGGCTTCGGGGCCGGAATGATGCAAAAAGAGCGTCGTGTAGAACAGCCTGGCTTGATGAGCATCTGTCATCCTGAGCGCAGCGAAGGACCTTCTCACAGTCGAACGCATGTCGTTGAGCGGTGAGAAGGTCCTTCGCTGCGCTCAGGATGACAGCCGATTTTTATTGACAGCCCTACAGCTGCAACCCCATGGCAAAGCCCGCTCCGCCGGCCGGGCTGTAGCTGGGCACTAGCAGCAGCTTGTGGGCTACTTTCTGCGGCAGCAGCTTGGTGAGGGCGGGGTAGGCGTGCCACACGGTTTCGGCGGAGAGGAAACCGATGGCGGCGCCGGCCAGCACGTCGGTTACCCAGTGCTTGTTGCCCATCACGCGCATGGCGCCGGTGGCGGTGGCCACCGCGTAGCCGCTCACGCTCAGCCAAGGGTATTGGCGGCCGTACTGCTCGTGCAGCAGCGTAGCCGTGAGGAAGGCCTGCGAGGTGTGCGACGACGGGAAAGAGCTCAAATCCTGCGGGTTGTAGGGGCGGGGCTCGGCCGTGTAGCGCTTGAGGTGGCTCACCACGCCTTCGTCCAGCTCGTGCGCCACGAGGTAAATCAGGGTGAAGCCCACGGCGGTGCGCTCGCCTTTATGGCCGGTGGCCATCATGCCGTAGGCCATGGCCAGCGGCACGTGGCGGGTGTAGTCGTCGATGCCATGGGAATTGAAGCCGCGAAACAGCTCCTGCGTTTCGGCCTGCAAATCCTGCTTGGCCTGGCACATCGTCTGGTTGATTTTGGGGCTGTGGGCCAGCACCCCGACGCCAATCAGCACCGACGGCACGGCGACGCGCAGCAACACCGCTTTCCTGGTGCCGGCCAAGGTAGCAGGCCGGGCCACGGTGCTGACAGCAGCAGTGTCAGCAACCTGCGCCCGAACCTGAACAGCCGGCCAACCGGCCAAAAGCAGGAAGAATAAGCGTAAGCGAATCAACATGTAGGCAGGAAGTAAATGTGGATTCTAAAATTAACCTCATATAAGCCTTGTATAAAAGAAAAAACGGTGAGCGGCAGCCTTTTCCAAGCCAACGCCTGCTGCTGACCAGCCGGTAGCACTGGCCATGAAAAAGCCTCACCCGCCATGGGTGAGGCTTTCGGTTACGCCTGCAGCCGAGTCGGCTTAGGTTTTTTGCTTCTTCTTTTTGGCGGCCGGGAAGAGAATGTTGTTCAGGATAAGCCGGTAGCCGGGCGAGTTGGGGTGCAGGGCCAGGTCGGTGGGTTCCTCGCCCACGAGGTGCTGGTAGTCCTCGGGGTCGTGGCCGCCGTAAAACGTCCAGGTGCCCTTGCCCAGGCTGCCGTGGATGTAGCGGGCCTCGCCGGTTTGCTTGGTGTCGCCCATTATCACCACGTCGGATTTGATGAGGCTTTTGCGGAAAGCCGTGGTCTGGCCCATGAAGCCGTGGATGGTTTTTTCGTGGTTCTGGGTGAGCATGGTGGGTACCGGGTCGTACTTGGCCGAGTAGGTGAAGAGCTGGAAGTAGTCGTTCTGCTCACCGAGGCCCCGCTCGCTGGGCTGCATGTCAATGTTGGAGTATTCGTACTGAATGGGGTTGCGCTCCAGCTGGAAATTCTGGAAAGCCAGGCAGCGGTTGAAATTGAGCTTCGATTGGGCCGCCGGGTCGGCCGGGTCGCCGTCGTACATGCTTTCCACCATGTCGATGCCCAGACCAGCCAGGGCAATGTCGTAGCTGTCGGTAGCCGAGCACATGGCGAACAGGAAGCCGCCGCCGGCAATAAATTCCTGCATCTTGGTGGCCACAGCACCTTTCATCACGCTCACTTTATTGAAGCCGTTGCGCTTGGCGGCAGCTTCAGCGTCGCGCACCTGCTGCTGGTACCAGGGGTAGTTGCGGTAGGTGGCGTAAAACTTGCCGTATTCACCGGTAAAGTCCTCGTGGTGCAGGTGCAGCCAGTCGTACTTCGGCAGTTCGCCTTTCAGCACCTCGTCGTCGTAAATCTGGGTGTAGGGGATTTCGGCGTAGGTGAGCACCATGGTCACGGCGTCGTCCCAGGGCTGCTTGCCTTTAGGCGTATACACCGCGATTTTGGGCACCTTCTCCAACTTCATCACGTCCATGTTGGCGTTCGGGTCGGCTATTTCCTGCAGAATGCCGGTGTACTGGGCCTCGCTGATGACCTGGAATGTGACGCCCCGCACGGCCAGCTCGTTCTCGGCCGCCGAACTGGTTTCGAAGGCGAAGGCGCCGCCCCGGTAGTTCAATAGCCAATCGACGGGCACCTCGCGCTGGAGCAGCCAGAAAGCCACGCCGTAGGCCTTAAGGCACTCTTTCTGGGTGTTATCCATCGGAATGAACACGTGGTTAGCGCGGGCGGCCAGCGGCGCGGCCATGCCGGCCCCGGCCAAGAGCACAAAGAGGAGAAAACGCTTAAACAGCATAGGATTTTAGCAAAAGAAACGCCCCTCAGCAACGAGGTTGCGGCGGCGGTGGTTCAAGTTAAGCGCCGGCCGCCGAACTTTGGGCGGTTGCGGGGCCGGTTATCGGCATTTGCACCGTCCGTCATCCCAAGCTCTGCCTGTCAACCTGCGCGCTGCTCAGGATGACAGATGCCCAAAACCTGCTGCAAAAAAACGCCATGAGCCCTTTCGAAAACGTCCGCGAAGCCTTTCGCTCCATCCGCGCCAACCTGTTGCGCACCGTCCTCACGGCCCTGATTCTGAGCATTGGGCTGTTTGCGCTGGTGGGCATTCTGACCAGCATCGACGCGATGAAAAACTCGCTGTCCGAAACCTTCGCCAGCCTGGGGGCCAACTCGTTTGAGCTGCACGCCAAGGGCTACACCAACCGCTTCCGGCGCGGCGGCGTGCAGGGCAAGCAGTACCCGCCCATCGACTTCCTGCAGGCCAAGCTCTATAAAAAAGCCATGGGCGACGAGGCGCAGGTGGGCGTGTCGGCCTTCATCTCGGGCGCCACTGAAATGAAGGCCAATGGCATCAAAACCAACCCCAACATGCAGGTAATCGCGGGCGACGAAAACTACCTGAAAATTCAGGGCTACAACCTCACCGAGGGCCGCACATTTTCGCAAACCGAGCTCAACAGCGGCGCCAACGTGCTGATTGTGGGCGACGAAATCAAGCAGAAGCTGTTTCCCAAGCAAAGCCCCATCGGCCAGTACGTGTCGGCCATGGGCCGCCGCTTCCTGATTGTGGGCCTGCTGGAGAAAAGCGGCGGTAGCATGGGCGGCGGCGGGGCCGACCGCCTAGCTCTGCTGCCGCTCGAAACCGGCAACCAGATGCCCCGCCAGCGCGCCCTTACCTACGACATCAAAACCGCCACCGACAAGCCCGGCACCCTGGCCTTCGTGATGGGCCAGGCCACGGGCAAGATGCGCGCCGTGCGCCACGACCGCCTAGGTCAGGAGGACAGCTTCACGGTGGAAAGCAGCGAGTCGCTGGCCGCCGACCTGGAGTCGATTTCGGGCAAGGTGAAGGCCGGCGGCAGCGTGATGGCCTTCATCACGCTGCTGGGCGCCAGCATTGCCCTGATGAACATCATGCTGGTGTCCGTCACGGAGCGCACCCGCGAAATTGGGATTCGCAAGGCGTTAGGCGCCACGGCAGTGCAAATCCGGCAGCAGTTTCTGATTGAGGCCATCGTGATTTGCCTGCTGGGCGGCACGCTGGGCATCGTGCTGGGCGTGCTGGGCGGCAACGGTGTGGCCAAGCTCATCGGGTCCGAATCGTTCTATGTGCCGTGGGGCTGGATGATGTTGGGCCTGATTATTTGCGTGGGCGTGGGGCTGTCGTCGGGCTACTACCCAGCCAGCAAAGCCGCCGCGCTCGACCCGATTGATTCGTTGCGCTACGAATAGGGCGGGAGTGATGCTGATGAAAGCGCGCTTGCTTGAGCTGTTCCTGCTGCTGGCCGCGCTGCAAGCCCGGGCGCAACTGGCCGCAAGCAGCTTGGCTCAAGTATTTACCGTGACCGATGGCGGCGTTGGAAAATTCAGGTTGCCGCAGGTGCGGCTCCCCAATGCAGCCGTGGCCCGGCGCATCAACCGGCAACTGCTGCGGCAGTGCGTCGACTACACTGGCAGCGTGGATTCAACCGCTAGCCCACGTAGGCAGGTGCGTCAGATGGTGGTGGAATGTTGTTACGACCAGGAAACAAAAGGCTGGATGGCCGGCGGCCTTGGCTACACCGGCACTGATTATACGGTACTGCTGAACCAAGGCTATTTGCTTTCGCTTGAGTTTGCCAAGGATGATAATGGCCTGACCAGAATGGATGCCGAACACCTGACCTTTGACCTGCGCACAGGCAAACGGTTGACGTTGGGCGACCTCGTGGCCGACCCACCGGCGCAACTTGCCCAGCGATTAGAGTGGGCCATTGACCGCCGCCTAAAGGCTGAATTAGCCGATGTAGCGGCCGTTTATGGTGACTCAGACGTTATCGCGCACGTGGCGCAGCTGTATGGGTTTGAGGAGTGGAATACGGTTAAGCAGAAGCCCACTGCCGCCGACACTTCGGCCGCAAGTGCCTCGGACATGAAATACTGGCTTGAAACCGCCGATTTTGCGCTGGATGACCATGCCCTGCTGTTGTACCACAACGTGGGCATGAGCCGCATTGACATTCCGTTTCTGCCCGACCCTGTCTATACTTTTCCCTTTGCGCGCATCCATCCGCGCGGCCTGTTGGTGCCCTTGGCAAAAGCGGCCGGCACCAAAAAGCCCAAAACCAAATAGCAACGCCGGTTTTTATACATTTGCGCAAACCTCATTTGTGCAACATGGTCGCCATTCCCGCTTCCGAAACCATTGACCGGCGCTTTGCTGAACTCATTCAGCAGTTTGGGCTGACCAAAAACAGCTTTGCCATTTCGCTGGGCAAAACCGCCAGCGTGGTGCAGCACCTCATCGACGGCCGCAACAAGCCCGGCTACGACCTGCTGTGCAAAGTTTTTGAAGTCTACCCAAATGTATCAAGGGACTGGTTGCTGCTGGGCCGCGGCCCCATGCTGGTAGGCGGCGAACCCATTGCCAGGTCCGCGCCGCGCCCGGCACCCGCTGCCACCGAGCTGCCGTTGGAGCCCATTGATTTGTCCGACATTGAAGCCCACAGCACCCGCCGCGCCGGCCCCGGTGTGGCCGGTACGCGCCTGCAGCCCGCCGAAATTGCGGCTACCATCGCCTTGGCGACGGCCGCCCAGCAGCCCGCCCGCGCAGTTGCGCCCACCCTGAACGGTTTCGGGCATACCCACCAACCGCAGGAACATCCCGCGGCGGTTGAAACCCCGGCTGCCCCAGAGCCCACAACTGCCCCCGTGCCAACTGCCAGTCCGGCACTTGAGCCGGCTCCGGCACCCACGCCGCCATCGCCTGCCCCGGTTCAGGCAGCAGCGCCTGTTGCGGCCACCGCACAGGTCCCGGCAGCAGTGGCGCCCGCTCCGGCTCCAAATCCCGAAGCTTACATATCGGCCGCATTGCATGCCCAGCACCTGCAACACCAGTTGGCCATGGCCGAAATGCGCAACCAGCACCTATTAGAGCAGCAGCAGATGTTGCGCGAGATGCTGGCCATGGCCCGGCAGGCCATGGTTTAGGCGAAGATTCCCACTTCTTCGGCTTCCATCAAACCCAACGCATTCACCTCCGTGAGGCGCAGCGTTTTCATCTCGCCCACCAGCAGCGGGTCGTACTTGGCGGCCACGCGGATGTAGTTGGGCGTGAAGCCTTCCATGCGGCCATCGGTCACGTCGTCTTCAAACAGCACGTCGGTTTCCAGGCCCAGGTGCTGCTCGTAGAAGTAGCGCTTTTTCTTTTCCGAGAGGCTACGCAGCTGGGTGGTGCGCTCGTGGCGCACCCGGTCCTGCACGCGGCCGGGCAGGGTGGGGGCCAGCGTGTCGGGCCGTTCCGAGTAGGGGAAAACGTGCAGGTAGGAGATGGGCAGCTCGTTTAGAAAATTGTAAGTATCCAGAAAATCGGCGTCGGTTTCGCCCGGAAAGCCCACAATCACATCCACGCCAATGCAGGCGTGCGGCATCAGTTCCTTGATGCGGGCCACGCGCTGAGCATACAGCGCCCGGCGGTAGCGGCGGCGCATGAGACCGAGAATCTTGTCCGAACCGCTTTGCAGCGGGATGTGGAAGTGCGGCATAAATCGCTCCGACGCGGCTACCGTGGTCAGAATCTCGTCGGTCAGCAGGTTGGGCTCGCAGCTGCTGATGCGGAAGCGGCGGATGCCACTCACCTCGTCTAGGGCCTGCACCAGTTGGGTGAAATCTTCGCGGCGCTCACGCTCAGGGCCCTGCAGGCCAAAATCGCCCAGATTCACGCCGGTGAGCACAATTTCTTTCACGCCGGTTTCGGCCAGCTTCTCCACGCGCTCTACCACGCTGGCCACGCTGCCCGAGCGGCTGCCGCCCCGCGCCAGCGGAATGGTGCAGAACGAGCAGGAGTAGTCGCAGCCGTCCTGCACCTTAAGGAAGGTGCGGGTGCGGTCGCCGAACGAGTGCGCAGCCACAAACTCGGTGGCTTCCGAGATGGGGGAGGCGTGCACCGCGCCCGGCTGGCCCGCGGCCGGTTTCTTAAAATCAGCCAGAATATCGACCAGCTGGAATTTCTCGGCTGCGCCCAGCACGGCGCTCACGCCGGGAATGGTGGCGATTTCCTGCGGCTTGAGTTGAGCGTAGCAGCCCACGATGGCCACAAACGCCTCGGGGTTGTGCTTGAGAGCCTGCTGAACCACTTTCCGGCACTTGCGGTCGGCGTGGTCGGTCACGGAGCAGGTGTTGATAACGTATAGGTCGGCTCCGGCTTCGAAGGCAATTTTCTCAAAGCCCTTCTCCTCAAACTGCCGGCCGATGGCCGACGTTTCGGAAAAGTTCAGCTTGCAGCCGAGGGTGTAAAAGGCAACGGATTGGGGGGTAGGCATAGCCCCGCAAAGGTACGGCCGGGCGCCAGAACGTGCCACCGGGCTGGCTTACCGCTTGGTAAAGTCTTCCATCGAAAGCTGTTCCAGCGCTTCGCCGAGGCGAATCTGAGCATCGGGCACGGCGTAGTCGCGCTCCCAGGTGTGGCGGCTCACGTTGTCGTAGGTCACAATGCCGGCGGGCGAAACGGCTCCAAATCCATCGTTATAGGTATAAAACGCAAACGGACGGGCGTGCGGGGCCAGCAAGTCGCGGCTCCACACGTAGTTGGACGCGGGCAGGCGCAGCTGGTGCAGCAGCGTGGCCGCCACATCGGTTTGCGAGCCGATGGTGCGCACCACCCGCCCGCGGCTTTCGGGCCGGATGGCCCCCCCGGCCAGCAGCAGCGGAATCCGGAATTTCTTCGGACTTTGGTTGGTCGAGTTACCCGGTAGAATATGGCCGTGGTCGGCCACGAGTACCAGCAGGGTGTTGGCGTACCACGGCTGCTTTCGGGCCGCTTGCAGGAATTTCCCCAGGGTATAATCCGTGTAAAACACCGAATTGCGGAACTGGGCTACTTCCGTTGTACCGGGAAACCGGGTTTTCATGGGCACGTCAAAAGGCTCGTGGCTGCTCAGGGTGAAGGCCGTCACGAAAAACGGTTGGCGCTGCTGGCCCAGCTCGGCCAGCATGCGGTTGAAAAGCACGCCGTCGTGCGCCCCCCATTTCGAGTTTTGCTCGGAGGCCGCAAAGTCGGCCCGCTCGGTGAGGTGCTCGTAGCCGGCCGTTTGCAGGTAGCTTTTCATGTTGGCAAAAGCCAGCTCGCCGCCGTAGTAATAGCGTGAGCTGTAGCCTGCCAGGCTCAGCGTGCGGCACAGGTGCGGCAGGTTCTCCGTTTTGCGCGGAAACTTGATGATGCTTGTGGTGGGCTGGTTGGGATAGCCCGAAAGCAGCGACACCAGGCCCTTCTGGCTGCGGTCGCCGGCCGCGTAAATGTGGTCGAACAGCACCCCCGTTTGCGCCAGGCTGTCCAGGCTGGGGGTCACGCCCTTTTCGCCACCCACGCTGCCCACCAGCTTGGAGGTAAAGCTCTCCAGGATGATAAACAGCACATTCGGCCGGGTAGTCGTCAGCACCGAGGCGGCCGAATCGGCGGGCGCGGCTGCGCCCACGGCCAGCGGGTAGAGGCCGGCCACCAACCGCCGGGCCGTGCTATCGGCCATGAAGGGCTTGAGGGGTTTCTCGTCGGCCCGCAGCACCAGGGCACTCATAAAGTTCCAGGGCGCATTCAGGGCCGCGTGGTTGGCAAAGGGCGTGCGCGAGAAATACACGTCGCTTTGGTTCACCGGTATTTGCTGGGTGCCGCCGCGCAGGGGCACCACCAGCAGCACGGCGTAAAGCAGGCCGGCCAGCGCCGCCCGCCCACGCCCAAACCAGGGCGCCAGCTCCGGCAACCGGCCCACCACCACCTTGTAGAGCGCCCAGCTGCCCAGGCCCAGCCCCGCCAGCAGCGCCAGGAGCACCGCCACTGGCGCGCTGCCCGCCGATGCCGCCATCTCGGCCGGCGAGCTCAGGTATTGCAAGGGCGTGTCATCGAGCCGAAAGCCCCACGCGCGGTACAACTCTAGGTCGACAATTATCAACAATGCCAGCAGCGTTCCAATTATCGCCGAATAACCATTCACCAAGCCGCGCAGGGGCAAGCGGGGAATGAGGCTGCCCACCGCCAGCAATAGAAAAGGAATCAGGCACACATAGGCCGCCGCCGAAGCATCCAGCCGCAAGCCGTAGCCAAACGTGGCCGCCAGCGTGCCGAGCGAAAGACGTGAAGCGGCAGCATGCTCGTACCCCAAAAAGAGAGCCCGACCCAGTCCAAAAAAAAGCAGCCAGAATAAAAAGTAGCGCGGCTGAAACGCAAAGCGGTTTTTCACCCCGCAAAGATAGCCTCTGACTCAGCCTGGTCTTAAAAATCGCAACTCAGCATAACGATGTGGTTTTCTTTGAAAAAAGCTCAAATGCGGGTGTCTCTGGGAGGGGGAGGACCAGAAAAAGTAGCCTTATTTAGAAAATCACCTCAAAAAATCAGGGGTTGGTACGGCCAAAATTGATTCTTGCTTTATCTTTGCCTCAGAATTTATAACTCATCCAGTCAATAGTCCCTGTCGGTTCTTTCGTCTATGGCCACCCTTCGCTTTAAAGCCCTCGAACTCGTCAACCTCCGCCGTCCCATCACCGTGGTGCCGGCTGCCGCCCGCCGTTCCGACAGCTATGGGCAAAACGTGTTCAACCTGGAAGCCATGCGGGCCACCATGCCCGGCGACTATTTCAAGAAGCTGCAGGCCGCCATTAAGCAGGGCGCTACCGTGGAGCGCAACGTGGCCGACGCCGTGGCTTCGGCCATGAAAACCTGGGCCATGGCCAAAGGTGCCACCCACTACACCCACTGGTTCCAGCCCCTGACCGGCGCCACCGCCGAAAAGCACGACTCCTTCTTCGACCTTAACTCCGATGGTCGGCCGATTGAAAACTTCAAGGGCTCGGCCCTCGTGCAGCAGGAGCCCGACGCCTCGTCGTTCCCCAACGGCGGCATTCGCAACACCTTCGAGGCCCGTGGCTACACCGCCTGGGACCCCACCTCGCCCGCTTTCATCATCGAAACTGTAGGCGCCAAAACGCTGTGCATCCCCACCATTTTCGTGGCCTACACCGGCGAGGCGCTCGACTATAAAGCCCCGCTGCTGAAGTCGCTGGGTGTACTGGAAAAGGCCGCCGTGGAAGTTTGCCAGTATTTCGACAAAGACGTGAGCCGCGTGAACACCACGCTGGGCATCGAGCAGGAGTACTTCCTGGTTGACAAAGCGCTGTATGACGCCCGCCCCGACCTCGTGATGACCGGCCGTACCCTGTTCGGCCACACGCCCGCCAAGGGCCAGCAGCTCGACGACCATTACTTCGGCTCGATTCCGGCCCGTGTGCACGGTTTCATGCTGGAGTTCGAGGAAGAAGCCAACCTGCTCGGTATTCCGCTGCGTACCCGCCACAACGAGGTGGCTCCCAACCAGTTCGAGTGCGCTCCCACTTTCGAGGACGCCAACCTGGCCGTGGACCACAACCAGCTGCTGATGGATGTGATGGACCGCGTGGCCGAGCGCCATAACTTCAAAGTGCTGCTGCACGAGAAGCCCTTTGCCGGCGTGAACGGCAGCGGCAAGCACAACAACTGGGCGATGAGCACCGATACCGGCGTGAACCTGCTCGCCCCCGGCCGTCGCCCCAAGGAAAACCTGCAATTCCTGGCCTTCCTCATCACCACCATCAAGGCCGTGCACCGCTACGCCGACCTGCTGCGCGCCAGCATTGCCTCGGCCAGCAACGACCACCGCCTGGGCGCCAACGAAGCCCCGCCGGCTATCATGTCGGTGTTCCTTGGCTCGATGCTGGACGGCGTGCTCGATGAGTTGGAGCGCACGGCCAAGCTGCCGCTCGACAAAGGCGACAACATCTACCTCAAGCTGGGCATCGACAAGATTCCGCCCATCCTGCTCGACAACACCGACCGCAACCGTACCTCGCCTTTCGCCTTCACCGGCAACAAGTTCGAGCTGCGCGCCGTGGGCTCGTCGGCCAACTGCTCTTCGGCCATGACCGTGCTGAACGCCATCGTAGCCGACCAGCTCATTGACTTCAAAACGGCCGTTGATGCCCTAATTGACCAAGGCAAGAAGAAGGAAGTGGCCATCGTGGAAGTGCTGCGCGAGTACGTCATCTCCTCGAAAGACATCCGCTTCGAAGGCAACGGCTACTCCGACGAGTGGAAGGAGGAAGCCGCCCGCCGCGGCCTTAGCAACATTGCCACCACGCCCCAGGCCCTCGATGCGCTCGTGCGTGAAGACGCCGAGGAACTTTTTGCCCGCCACGGCATCTTCTCCCGCGTGGAGCTTCATGCCCGCCACGAGATTTTGCTGGAGGAGTACATGAAGAAAATCCAGATTGAAAGCCGCGTGCTGGGCGACTTGGCCATCAACCATATCATCCCGACTGCGTTACAATACCAAACCAAGCTGATTGACAACGTGCGCGGCCTGCGCGAGCTGGGCCTTGACGACGAGCACAGCCAGGTGACCGTGGAGATGATTAAGGCCATCTCGCGCCACGTATCGACCATTAAAACCAATGCCGACGCCATGACGGAGGCACGCAAGCAAGCCAATAAAATCGCAGACGGCCGCGAAATCGCCGTGACCTACTGCGAGCAGGTAAAACCAAAATTCGACCCCATCCGCCGCGCCGTAGACAAGCTCGAACAGATGGTGGCCGACGAGGACTGGCCGCTGGTGAAGTACCGTGAACTGTTGTTCAGCCGGTAGTTCCTGACGGACGGAATCGGGTCCGGTGTTGGGTGGGAATTCTCGCCGCGCCCCGGTTTTTAAAGAGGTACCTCTGTGAGGTGCCTTTTTTTGGCCGGTAGCCGCAAACGATTGCGGGTAGTTGGAATATGGCTGCTGATACGTAGGCGGCAGGGTTTGGTTACTCCAGTATGTTGGCGGGCTGGGAGGGACCGAGGAGCAGCGGCATCCGTGGGGTCTGTTCGTCTTCGGCGTCATCTACTACTTCAGCGCTGCTGCCGGGGTCGGGCACGAGCATGCGCCAGGTGGCGCTACGCAGTTCGTCGAGTTTATCAAGCGTTTCGCTAATAGTGGGGTTGGCCTTGAGCTTGTCGAACAAGCCGCTTTTGTTGCCGGCTACAATCAGTTTTTCGATAACGAAGGGCAGCACCCAGCCCACCACGTTGGAGGCTAGCGCGCCGCGCAAGCCCAGGCGCAGCAGCAGGCGGGTGGTCATTTGTTCTACCAGCAGCACGCGGGCCGCGGGCAGGGCTTTGTCGGCCAGAAAGTCGGCCACCAGCTTTAGGTTGCCTTTCTCCACTTCGGCCCGTAGTACGTCCTGCACGCTATCGAGGGCGCGGGCAGCCAGCTGGCGAAACAAGCGGCCCGTTTGCCAGGCCGCCAGGCCGGTGACGCGAGCGGCGCCGAGGAGGGCAGGAAGGAAACGGGGTTTTTTCATGCGAAGAAGGCGGCTGGGAGGGCTGCGTATTAATTTTGTTGGGTAGGAACGCAGCGAAAGGAATTTGGGTTAAGCCCGGCGGTGAGCAAAGGAGCAGGATTAATTAAAAAGAAATTAAATCCCCGCTTGAGGCTGTCAGATTAATAACCTGAAGCCGTATTGCTTGTTAAATTGTAGCCTTGATGGTGCCTTATTATTCCGTATGTCAGACTTGCTGCTGGATATAAATTTACAACAATCACCGGACGAGTATTTCGGCGGCGAGTGGCAGGTAGCCAACCGGGTGCTGAACCACAACGACCCCGGCAGCCCCTTGGCGCGGGCCGCCCGGCTGGTGCTGGCTCCGGGCCAACTGGAGGCCAAGCCCATTCCGCCGGGCCCTAGCGAAACTGGCCAGTGGGCCGTGATGCGGGACGAAATTCTGAACCGTCCGTACCTGAACTTCGAGTTGCCCAACGAAGCCACGCGTGCCTTGGTGACGCGCCTGCGCCGCTCGGCCGACGGTCTGCACAGCCAGCTCAACTTGTATTTTGCGTCGGGCATGGAAATGCAGCTCGACCGCGCCTGATTGTTTTCTTTCCGAACCCTTACTTATTTTCGTTCGTGAGTAATTCGTCTTCCGTTAATCCATTGCCCGCCGAAGCGCTGCCCCATGGCGCAGCCCAAGGGCAGGTGGGGCCCGAGCAGTTTACGTTTCTGGCCGATATGATTCCGCAGCTGGTCTGGATAACGGACCCGACGGGTTTCCACACTTATTTCAACCAGCGTTGGATTGATTACACCGGCTACACGCTGGCCGACAGCGTGGGGCCTGATATGTGGAACAACCTGCTGCACCCGGACGACCAAGCGCGCGCGCGGCAGGTGTGGGGCCACTCGCTGGCCACCGGCGATGATTACGAAATTGAATACCGCTTCAAGGGCCGCGACGGGCAGTACCGCTGGTTTCTGGGGCAGGCCCGGCCCCGGCGCGACGAGGACGGCCACATCATTGCCTGGTTTGGGACTTGCACCGACATTCAAGACCAGAAACAGGCCCAGCAGGCCCAACGGGAGCGCGAAGAAGAGTTTACCACCCTGGCCGATAACATGGCCCAACTGGCTTGGATGACGCGGCCCGATGGCTATATCTACTGGTACAACCGGCGCTGGTACGACTACACCGGCACTACATTGGAGGAAATGAAGGGCTGGGGCTGGGACAAAGTGCACCACCCCGATTACATCAACAGCGTGGTAGAATTTGTGTCGAAAGCCTGGCCCGCTGGGCAGCCTTGGGAAATGACCTTCCCGTTGCGCGGCAAAGACGGACAGTACCGTTGGTTTCTGACCCGCGCCGAGCCCATCCGCAACGAAAAGGGCGAACTGGTGCGCTGGTTGGGCACCAATACCGACGTGACGGCCATGCGCGAACTTCAGCAGCAGCTCGAACTGGCGTATTCCGACCTTGAAGCCAAGGTAACGTTCCGGAACCTGGATTTGGAGCGCGAAGTGAAGCAGCTGCGCGAGGCTGCGGCCGCTGGCAAGTAGGGTTAGGGAAATTAGGATTGTTCAAAACGGCTCTTCGGAGCCGTTTTGCGTTATAGCGGTATTGTTGAGCACTGTTGCCCTACTTCGCGTCCAAGTTTACGTTTTCTATGAATGCCATCACCATTCAGCAGCCTGGCGGGCCAGCCGTTCTCCAGTTGCGCCAACTGCCCCAGCCGCAGCCAGCGGCCCACGAGGTGCTGGTCCACATCCAGGCGGCCGGCCTGAACCGGCCCGATGTGCTGATGCGGCAGGGCAAATACGCCGGCAGCGGCGATGTAGCGGGGATGGTGCCCGGTTTGGAAATAGCCGGCACCGTGGCTGCTTGCGGCAATGAGGTCATGCGCTGGCAGCCCGGCGATGCCGTGTGCGCGCTTATGCCCGCTGGTGGCTACGCCGAATACGCCACGGTGGACGCCCGCCACTGCCTGCCCGTGCCCGCCGGATTGAGCATGCTGGAGGCGGCTGCCCTGCCCGAAACCGTATTTACGGTGTGGCACAACGTGTTTCAGCGCGGGGCACTGCAAGCGGGCGAGACGCTGCTGGTGCATGGCGGCAGCAGCGGCATTGGCACCACGGCCATTCAGCTGGCGCGCGCTTTGGGCAGCCACGTGGCCGTCACGGCCGGCGACGACACCAAGTGCTCGGCCTGCCTGGAGCTGGGGGCCGACTGGGCCATTAACTACAAAACCCAGGATTTCGAGCAGGTGCTGAACGAGCCGGGCGTCGATGTCATTCTGGACATGATTGGCGGCGATTATATTGCCAAAAACCTGCGCCTGCTGAAGGACGACGGCCGCCTGGTATTCGTGAATGCCATGCAGGGCGGCAAGGGCGAATTCAACGCGCTGGAGGTGATGCGGCGGCGGCTAAGCATCACGGGCAGCACCTTGCGGCCGCGCTCGGCTGAGTTCAAG
Source organism: Hymenobacter convexus (assembly GCF_030580955.1). Taxonomy (GTDB): domain Bacteria; phylum Bacteroidota; class Bacteroidia; order Cytophagales; family Hymenobacteraceae; genus Hymenobacter. The sequence goes on from NZ_JAUQON010000005.1 coordinate 121,318, forward strand.
GCTGCCCTGGCCGCGGCCGTGGAGCAACACGTGTGGCCGCTGATTGTGGCGGGGAAGTTCCGGCCGGTTATCTATAAAACGTTTCCGCTGGCGGAGGCTGCGGCAGCGCATGCGTTGATGGAGAGCAGCGCGCACATTGGGAAGATTATGTTGGAGGTAGGAGTATAGAAATAGAACCAAATAAAAAACGTCATGCTGAGCGAAGCCGAAGCATCTCTACCGCGCAACTAATCCAATCGGCCGGATTCACTGCTGCGGTAGAGATGCTTCGGCTTCGCTCAGCATGACGTGCTGGAAGCGAACTTATCAGCCTACGCCTGCTTCCACTTAATGGTGCAGCCAATGGCTTTGGTTGAGTTGGTGGTGGCGGGCTTACCGGCCAGAATTTCGGTCATGGCGTTTTCCACGTATTTGGTTTTCACCAGCTTGGCGTCTTCCGAGTTGTCGTCGATAGCGCCGATGTAGCTTACCACGAAGTCGTTGCCCTTGCGGGTGAGGACGTAGAGGTGGGGCGTGCGGGTGGCGCCGTAGGTGCGGGCTACCTGCTGCGATTCATCAACCAGGTAGGGGAAGGCGTACTTCTTTTTTTGCATGTCGGCGTAGGAGTCGCCGGGGGCCACGGCCGGGTCGTTGGGATTGATGGCCACCACGGGATAGCCTTTGGGCGCGTATTTGGCGTTCAGCTCCACAATACGGCTTTCGTAAGCTTTGGCGAAAGGGCAGGTGTTGCAGGTGAACACCACGATGTAGCCTTTGGCGGCCTTGTTATCGGCCAGCGACACCATTTTGCCATCGATATTCTTGAGCTTGAAGTCGGTGGCTTTGTCGCCCACTTTGTAGCCGTCGGCGGTGGGGCGGGCAATGAAGCTGCTCAGCAGCAGCACAAAACAGAAGCTGAAATAGGGCAGGAGCTTTTTCATAAGCGGTGATTTGTAAAGGGTGATTCTTAAAAATAGCTATTTCTGGAATTTCTGCAAAGCGGCGGTTAGCTCGGCTTGCGAAAGCTCCTGCTCGAAGGTAGCGCGCTGATTGGTCTTGTTGTTGATAATGAGCGTGAAGGGCAGCGCGCCCGACCATTTGGCGTCCAGCTTATCCATCCACGAATTGGGGTCGGACTCGTTGAGCAGCAGCACTTCCGATTTCAGGCCGCGCTGCTTCACGAAGGGTTTTACCTTCTTTTCGAGCTGCGACGCGTAATCCAGGCTTACCAGCAGCACCTTCACCTTTTTGCCCGCATTGGCCGCCCGCAGCTGCTCGAACCCGGGCAGCTCCTTCACGCAGGGCGCGCACCAAGTGGCCCAGAAATTCACCACGTAAGTTGTATCGGTGGGGCGGGCCAGCCGCTTTTGCAAATCGGGGAACCTGACGACGGCGACGCTTTGCCCGAAGGCAGACGCGGACAGCAAAAGGCCGCCCACCAACGAAACGAATTTCAGCATACTCATGGTACAAACAAATACCTCCCACCAACCGCAAAGGGCAGTGGGAGGTTGCATCGGCAGTGGGTATAACGGCCGCGTAAGTGTCAAGTGCACGCTTACGGCTGTCCGCCACCGCCCGACGCGCCGTAAATCTGGCCCGTGGTGAAACTGGCGTCATTGGCGGCCAACTGCACGTAGATGGAAGCCAACTCAACGGGCTGCCCGGGGCGGCCCATGGGCGTTTTCTTGCCAAACTCTTTCAAATTTTCCTGCGTAGAGCCGCCGCTCACCTGCAGCGGCGTCCAGACGGGACCGGGGGCCACGCCGTTCACGCGGATGCCCTTGGGTGCGAGCTGTTTGGCCAGCGACTTCACGTAGTTCATCGTCGCAGCCTTGGTTTGGGCGTAGTCGTAGAGGTTGGGCGAGGGGTCGTAGGCCTGCTCCGAGGTGGTGCCGATGATGGCCGCGCCGGGCGGCAGGTGCGGCAGGGCGGCTTTAATAATCCAGAACGGCGCGTAGATGTTGGTTTTCATCGTGGCGTCGAAGTCAGCGGTGGTCAGCTCCAGAATGGACTGGCGCTGCTGTTGCCGGCCAGCGTTGTTCACCACAATGTCGAGCCCGCCGAGCTGGCGTACGGCCTCGGCTACCAGCTTTTGGCAGAAGGCCTCCTCGCGCAAATCGCCCGGAATGGCGATGCCCTTGCGGCCTTCGGCTTTAATCAGCGCAATGACTTCTTTGGCATCGGCTTCCTCGGCGGGCAGGTAGTTGATGGCCACGTCGGCGCCTTCGCGGGCGTAGGCAATGGCGGCGGCGCGGCCCATGCCCGAGTCGCCACCCGTAATCAGGGCCTTGCGGCCGGCCAGGCGGCCCGAGCCTTTGTAGCTTTTCTCGCCGTGGTCGGGGCGCGGGTCCATTTGGCTGGCCAGGCCGGGCCAGGGCTGCGACTGCCCTTTGAACGGCGGCTTGGGGTATTTGTCCATCGGGTTCACCATTGGCTCCGGCGCCGCTGCGGTGGGCGCCACCGCGCCCTGCGCCGATAGCACCGGCGCCACGGCCGCCACCGCCAGGCTGGCGCCCAAACCGCTGATGACCTCACGCCGGCTGAGTTTGGTTTCTTCGTTCATTGTATTGAAGTATAATGTTTTAGTAATGTGGAATGGCCTTTTCACTATACCCGTTTTTGGGAGTTGGGGTTGGCTGCAACGCAACTGCCAATGCCTGGCCTAAGAAAGCAATGTAGCTAAACCCGCTTACCGTCGAGGCAAAAATGACGCGGGTTTAGAGCCGTCGGCGCCAAGTGGCTTCGGGCTGAAAGCTGGCCGGTTTGCCGCCGATGGCCCGGATTTGGTGACGCGCCGCCGCCCGATACGGCTTTACCTTTGCGCTACGGCGCAACTTTCGCCCTCTGACCGTAGTTTTTGGCCCATGAATAAGACGTATTGCCCCAGCCTCACCGAATACAAGCGCCGCGTGTCGCGCGTGGTCAACATTGGCGGCTTGCCAATGGGCGGCGACTACCCCATCCGGGTGCAGAGCATGACCACTGTGGACACGATGGACACCCAGGGCTCGGTGGAGCAGACGCTGCGCATGGTAGCGGCCGGCTGCGAGTACGTGCGCATCACCGCGCCCAGCATGAAGGAAGCACAGAACCTGTTGGAAATCAAGAAGGAGCTGCGCAAGCGCGGCTGCAACGTGCCACTCATCGCCGACATCCACTTCACGCCCAACGCCGCCGAGCTGGCCGCCCGCATCGTGGAGAAAGTGCGCGTGAACCCGGGCAACTACGCCGATAAAAAGAAGTTCGAGGAAATTGAATACACCGACGCCAGCTACGCGGCCGAGGTGGAGCGCATTCGCGAGCGGTTCCGGCCGCTGGTCCAGATTTGCAAGCAGCACGGCACGGCCATGCGCATCGGCACCAACCACGGCTCGTTGAGCGACCGGATTCTGAGCCGCTACGGCGACACGCCGCTCGGCATGGTGGAGTCGGCGCTGGAGTTTTTGCGCCTGTGCGAGGAAGAAAACTACTACGACGTGGTGCTGAGCATGAAGGCCAGCAACACCCAGGTGATGGTGCAGGCCTACCGCCTGCTGGTGCAGAAGCTGGACGAGGAAGGCCTGCAGCCCTACCCGCTGCACCTGGGCGTGACCGAAGCCGGCGAGGCCGAAGACGGCCGCATTAAGAGCGCCGTGGGCATCGGCACGCTGCTGGAGGATGGCCTCGGCGACACTGTGCGCGTGAGCCTCACCGAAGCGCCCGAGGCGGAGGCGCCCGTGGCTCGCATGCTGATTGACCGCTACACCGAGCGCGCCGCGCTGGCCCAGCCCATTCGCCCCATGGTGGGCGAGGAACCCATCGACCCCTTCCAGTACCACCGCCGCAGCACGCACGAGGTGGCCAATTTTGGGGGCCTGAACGTGCCGCGTGTCATCGCCGATTTGTCGCGCCTGCCGCGCCGCGAGTACGCCGACCTGCGCGCCGCCGGCCACTTATATTCGCCGTTTCTCGACAAGTTTCAGATGTCGGACCTCGGGGCCGACTACATCTACACCGGCGAGCGCCCGGTGCCCTACATGCTGCCCAACGGCCTCAAGGAGGTGGTTACGTTCACGGCTTGGAAAGATGCCGGCCGCCGCGCCGACCACTACCCGCTGATGACGGCCGGTTCTTACCTGGAAGATACCCCCGCCGCCCGCCATCCCCAGCTGAACTTCCTGTTTCTGGAGCCGAGCGCCCTCGACCAACGCCTGCTTGACCACCTGCGCACCGACCGCACTGTGGTGCTGGTGCTCGATACGCCCAACCCCCACGCCATGCCCGACCTGCGCCGGGCCTTCTTCGAGCTCATTAACCACGGTGTGACTTGCCCGGTGGTCATTGCCCGTTTCTACCCGCCACAAACGGCTGAAAAAACGCAGCTTGATGCCGCCACCGACATCGGCGGGCTGCTCATTGACGGCCTGGGCGATGGCGTGGTGCTGGGCGCCCGCCTGTTGCCCGTCGACCGGCCTCAGGAGGCCTGGCTGGCCGATATCGACATGCTGAACCAGCTTTCCTTCGGGATTCTGCAGGCAGCCCGCACCCGCATGAGCAAGACCGAGTACATCAGCTGTCCCAGCTGTGGCCGCACCCTGTTCGACCTACAGGAAACCACGGCCATGATTCGCAAGCGCACCGACCACCTCAAGGGCATCAAAATCGGTATTATGGGCTGCATCGTGAACGGCCCCGGCGAAATGGCCGATGCCGACTACGGCTACGTGGGCGTGGGCAAGGGCAAAATTTCCCTTTACCGCGGCCAGGAAGTCATCAAGAAATCTGTGCCCGAAGAAGCCGCCGTGGATGAACTCATCGAGCTTATGCGCGAGGACGGCCGCTGGATTGAGAAGGAGGTGCTGGGCGAGCCGGTAGGGGCATAGTTATGTCACTCATGCTTGACTTTTTCTTAATCAGAGATGAAGAACCTAGTAGCTATTCGTTCGCACAGGATGAGTATGCTGGTGGAATCAGAATGCTGGAGTTCGAGCAGGCGCAGTATACTCACATCATCGAAAATCATCTCGAGTTTTATAAGGACTTCCGCTGGTCAAGTGCGCAAGTAAAGCATAAGCTGCAGCTTGTTCAGGCCACTAAAAGCGAGCAATTTGCTGCTTTGCAGAGGATATTACAACGAGCAGTAGAAATGAATTGTGGTGTAATGGCTGTTGCTGACTAATAAGTAACTACCTGCACTGCTCCTTGCGCCGCGTGTCGATGATGTGCGCGATTTTCCAGCCGTCGGCCAGTTTCACCAACTGGAACGAGTCGTAGCCGCAGTGGCTGAATTTGCTGCCCAGGTAGAACTCGTAGGGTGCCCACACGCTGGCCAGGTTGGCATCGATGAGCACCCGCTCGAACGTCACCCGCTCGTCCCAGACGGCGGGGTGGGGCGTGCCCACGGCCTTAAGGAAGCCGTTGATGGATTCGATTTCCAGCGTGGGCGGCTGGCCGGGCTTGCCGCCGAAACCGTGGAACACGGCCGCCGGGGACAGTATGCGGCGCACGGCGGTGCTATCGCCGCGCCGCATGCCGTCGAAAAAGGCGGTGACGGTTTGCTGCACGGCTTCCGTTTCAGAAGCGGCTTTTTGGGCGTGAGCGGTGGGAATGGCGGCGGGCAGCAGCAACAGGAGCGGAAAAAGCTTCATGGTTTCGGTTTTTTAAGAAAGCAAACGACGACGGAAAGCCGGCCGCGTTGCAAATCTTTCTGGCGCGCCCGGTGTTATCTTAGCTACTCCCAAACCTGCTCTGATATGAACGGCAAGAACCTCTTCAACTTCGGCCCCGTGCTCGGCTACTACTTCCGCAAGCACGACCCCAACCGCAAGTCCAACTTCAACATGAAGACCATGCACTTCATCAATAAGTTGAGCCTGGCGATGTTCCTGATTTGCCTGGTGGTGATGTTTGTGCGCTACATTCTGCCCGCTCTCAGGCACTAATGAATATCGAGGATTTCCGCGACTATTGCCTGCTGAAAGCCGGCGTAACCGAAGAAACGCCTTTCGGCCCCGAAACCCTGGTGTTCAAAGTCGGCGGCAAAGTGTTTGCCCTGACTGATATCGATACCTTCGGCAGCATCAACCTGAAGTGCGACCCCGAGCGCGCCGCCGAGCTGCGCGAGGCCCACGACTACGTGCTGCCCGGCTACCACATGAACAAGAAGCACTGGAACACAGTGCTCATCGGCACGGGCATCCCCGGCGGCCAACTCCGCCAGCTGATTGACCACTCGTATGATTTGGTGCGGGCTTCGTTGCCGAAAGCCGTGAAAGCGGCTTTGGAACTGTAGAGACGCGATACTTCGCGTCTCGGCGGTTGCGCCGTCCGGGCTATGTTCAAACGTCGTCGTTCCACGACGAGACGCGAAGTGTCGCGTCTCTACATCAATGAAAAAGCCCCGCCGGAATCCCAGCGGGGCTTTTTCGTGAATAAATAACCCTACTGCCCAACCAGGAAAACCGCGTTGCCAAACATCAGCTTGCCGCCCTGCCAGAAGGCGCGGAATAACGGGTTATCGCCCAGATACACCACCGAGCCACGGCCCAAATCCTGGGTGCCGACCACGAAGGTGTCGCTGAGTTCCTTGCGGGCCTTGGCGCCGGTGAAGCCGGCCGAGTAGCTGTCTTTTTTGATAACGCCTACGTTCCAGCCGCCTTTACCCAAGAAGCTGTAGTTGAGTGGGTTGCGTACTAGGGCGAAGTAGGTGTCGCCGTAGCCGAAGGCCAGCGGGTGGGTGTTGTCGAGCTGCACGCGGTAGATGCTGCCCTGTACGGCGTCTTCGGCTTCTTCGCGTTCGGCGTCGCCGTAGCGGCGCAGCAGGCGGTAGGGGTTGGCCTTCAGCTCTTTCTTGATGGCAGTGGAATCGGTGGTTTTGGGTTTGAGGAGGAAATCTTTTTTGCCGGACAGGAATTTGGCCGCGCCTTCGAGCGCAATGAGGCGGCCACCGTCGCGCACCCAGGCTTTGAGGCTTTCGAGGTTGCGGTCGGTGTACACATCGGCGTAGCCGCCGTTGGGCAGGATGAGGACGTCGTACTTGTTCAAACTCACGCGGTTGAGGTAGTCGGTGCCGAGCACCGTAAGCGGGTAGCCAAGCTGCTGCTCGAAGAAGTGCCACACTTCGCCAAAGGCCGTCGGGTCCACGCCCGGCCCGGCCACCACGGCCACGTTGGGCTGCTTCACAAAATGCACCGAACTGGAGCCCAGGTCGCGGCCCGAAGTGGAAAAGCCCGATTTCACGGCCATGACCGTGGTGCCGGCTGAGTCGGCCTGGGCGCGCACGAGCTGGTCGAAGCGCGCCCCGAGGCCCTCGTTGCCGGTGCGGGTGATGATGAGCGTGCCGGGCGCGTACTGCTGGCCTTCCGACTCAAACGCCTTCTCAGCGTAGCGCACCTTCACTTTCTGTTGCAGCAGGCGGCTGAGGAAACGGATGTCCTGCAAGGAATTCCAGCGGGCCAGGTAGGCGTAGGGCCGGTCCGCCGTGGCGGCGCTGCCCTTCACGCTGGCCGTAGCAGGTGCGCCGGCGGAGGCGTCGAGGCGGCTGGCGACGGCGTAGGATTTCAGGCCAAACGCGTAAGGCAGGGCCCAGGAAGTAATGTCATAGGTGAGCGAATCTTCGAGCTGTGCCTTGGGCTCGAACAGCACCTTCACCAGCGTCGATTTGGGCTGGTACATGCTGATAACCACGTCGCGCGGCTCAATGGTGACGTCGCCGGTTTTGCCGGTGGTGTAGTTGAAGCCGCGCGTTTTGGTGCGCTTGGGCGCGTAGCCGTAGCGAATCTGGTTGCGGTCGAGGTATTGGGTGAAGGCGCGGAGCTGGCCGGGGTCGTTGCCGGCCGCCATTACGTAGCTCTTGAACTCGCCCTGCGGCTTGGCGGCCGCGTTGGCGAAGTAGCGCTGAAACTCGCGCACCAAATCGTCGTGCCGCTCGGCAGTGGCCTGAATGGTGGCGCGGCTGGCGGCGTGGTGGTGGGCAATGCGCTGGGCCAGCGTCAGGGTGTCGCCGTCGAGGCGGGCGTAAGCCAGGCCGCCGGCCGGGCCACCGCCCTGCTCATAGGTCATGCCAATGGCACCGTTGAAGCTGGGCCAGGTGTCGCCATAGGTAGGGGCGTAGAGGTCGAAGATTTCGCGGGTGAAATACAGCCAGTTGTTCTTGTCGAAAGCCACCTTGTTGTAGTCGCCCAGCACGCCCTGAAACTGGCGCTGCCAGGCCGTGAGGTCGGCGTGGTAAGGCTTGGCGGCGGGCGAGAAGTAGTAGGAGCTATTAGGCCCCATCTCGTGGAAGTCGGCGTGCACCTCGGGCAGCCACTGGTTGTAGAGGGCGATGCGCTGGCGGGTTTCCTGCTGGGTTTGCCAGGCCCAGTCGCGGTTCAGGTCGAAGTAGTAGTGGTTGAAGCGGCCGCCGGGCCAGGGCTCGTGGTGTTCCCAGGAATCGGGGCCGGCGTTGGGCGAGAGGTTGCGCACGCGGTTGTACCAGTTCACGTACCGGTCGTGGCCGTCGGGGTTGATGCAGGGGTCGACGATGACGACGGTGTTGCGGAGCCAGTCCTGCATCTGCTGGTCCTGCGGGTTGGCCAGGTCGTAGAGCACCTGCATCACAGCTTCGGAACTCACGGCTTCGTTGCCGTGCACATTGTAGCTCAGCCAGCACACGCCGGGCAGCTGGCGCTGGGCGCTGCCGCTTTCGAGGCCGGCGAGGCGCAGGTTGTTGTGGCGCACGTCTTCGAGCCGGCCAAAAGTTTCGGCGCTGGCTACCTGCACCACTTCCAGCGGGCGCTGCTCGTAGGTGCGGCCGTAGCGCACCAGTTTCATGCGGCCGGGCGTGTGGGCCGTGATGTGGGCCACGTAGCGCAGCAACTCGGCGTGGGGCGTAAACTGCGCGCCCAGCTTGTAGCCCAGGAATTGCTCGGGCGTGAGCAGCGGGCCGGCCGCATCGGTGGTTTGGGCGCGGGCGGTGAAGCTGAGCAGTGTGGCGGCCAGCAGCACGGTCAGCCGCGAAAATAGATGTTGGCCGGAAGCCGCACGTGGTTTGTAGCGCAGGAGGCGTTGGAGCATAAAGGGTCGGAAAATGGCTTTGTTGGCTCCAAGGTAGGGCACAAAAGCAGTGCGAATGGAGTTTGAATTTGGTAGAGAAAACCGTCGAGGCCATTGGTTGCTTCTGCGCCACCCACCCTTAACTTTGAGTTATGGACCTGATTGTAACCGTGCCCGACGACCGGGTGAATTTCGTGAAGAAGCTCCTGCGCGAGTTGAACCTCACTGTCAAGCCCGTCATGAAGGCAAAAGCCGTGGCTCAACCTAAGCCGAAGAAATACACGCCCGAGCAGCAGGAGTGGATTGACGATTTTCGCGAGGCGCTGAATGAGGTGGAGCTGCACCAGCAAGGAAAAATTCAGCTCAAAACAGCCCGTGAGTTACTCGCAGAACTACGGGCTGAAAAATGAGTTTCGAAGTCATTGCTACCGACCGTTTCGAGCGCAACATCCGGCGCTTTCGCAAGAAATACGCTTCTGCAGACGATGATTATGAACGACTACTTGACGAGCTGGAATCAAATCCTTCGTTGGGCGAGGCTTTAGGGCGCGACTGCTTCAAAGTCCGCATGCGTATCAAATCGAAGAATGCAGGTAAAAGCGGTGGTGCCCGCGTCATTACCTGCGTCAAAATTATCGGGCAGAAAGTCTACTTGCTAACCATCTACGATAAGTCTGAACAAGCCACCATTACTGATAACGAACGCGACGAACTGCTGAAAGAAAACGGCCTCCTCTAAAAAAAAGGCCCGCTGCAATCGCAGCGGGCCTTTTTTGTAACAATAAATCAGCAGCGCCTACACCACCACGTTCACCATGCGGCCGGGCACCACAATCACCTTCTTGGCTGACTTGCCTTCGCCATGCTTGGCCAGGAAATCGGAGGCCAGGACGGCAGTTTCAATCTCGGCGGCGGTGGCGGTGGCGGCAAATTGCATCTGCTCGCGCACTTTGCCGTTGATGGCCAGCGGGTAGGTCACGGTGTCTTCCACCAGGAATTCTTCGCGGAACTCGGGGTAGCTGGCCGTGGAGATGCTGCCGGCCGCGTGGCCCAGCTCCTGCCACAGCTCCTCGGCTAGGTGCGGCGCGTAGGGCGATACCAGCAGCACCAGCGGCTCCAGGATGGCGCGCTTGTGGCACTTGAGGGCCGTGAGCTCGTTGACGGTAATCATGAACAGGCTGACTGAGGTGTTGAAGCTGAACTTCTCGATGTCTTCCTGCGCCTTCTGGATGGCGCGGTGCAGCACCTTGAGTTCGGCGGGCGTCGCGGGCTCATCGGTGACGGCCCAGGCCCCGTCTTCGGGGTGGAAGAGGCGCCAGAACTTCTTGAGGAAGCCGCCCACGCCGCTGATGCCGTTGGTGTTCCAAGGCTTGTACTGCTCCAGCGGGCCGAGGAACATTTCGTAGAGGCGCAGCGCGTCGGCGCCGTATTTGTCGATTAGAATGTTGGGGTTAACAACATTGTATTTCGACTTTGACATTTTCTCTACTTCGACGCCACAGAGATATGTGTTGTTTTTTTCGTAAAGGAATTCAGCATCAGAGTATTCTTCACGCCAATTTTTGAATTCGGCTTCATCAAGTACATCATTCTCAACCATGTTAACATCAACATGCAAGGGAGTGAATGCATTTTGCAAATCAAGGTTACCATTGATGAATTTATGCTCCGGAAACTTCGCAGCTAATTCACTCGCTATTTGGTCAACTCTAGCTTGTATAATCCCTTCAATTGCTTCAGCTTCGCTATTATCAATAGGATTAATAGCTTGGCTGTAAATACTTCTGGTAACAAACAGTGATGGATATTTTAAGTCACTCGGTGGGGGGCTGAACTTGGCATCACGACGCGATAAATACCAATCTATATTGAGCCGGTACACGAAATTCGACCGGCCCAGAATCATCCCCTGGTTAATCAGTTTCTGAAACGGCTCGTTGCTGCTGACGAGGCCCAAGTCTTTCAGGAACAGGTACCAGAAGCGGGCGTAGAGCAGGTGACCGGTGGCGTGCTCGGCCCCGCCCATGTAGAGGTCTACGCTGCCCCAGTAGTGCTCGGCTTCCTCCGATACGAAGCGGGTTTCGTTGGTGGGGTCCATGTAGCGCAGGTAGTACCACGACGAGCCCGCCCAGCCGGGCATGGTGCTCAGCTCGTAGGGGTACTGGCCCTTGTAGAGCCAATCCTGGGCGCGGCCGAGGGGCGGCTCGCCGGTTTCGGTGGGCTTGTATTCGTCGATTTCGGGCAGCACCAGCGGCAGGTCGCTCTCGGCGATGCCGTAGGCGGTGCCGTCCTTGTAGTAAATCGGAATGGGCTCGCCCCAGTAGCGCTGGCGGCCGAAAATGGCGTCGCGCTGGCGGAAATTCACCTTGCCTTTGCCCAGTCCCTTCTCTTCGAGGAAGGCGATGAGCTTTTGGGTGGCCTCCTTATAGGTGAGGCCATTGATGATGCCCGAGTTGATGTAGCGGCCTTCCTTGGTGGGGTCGGCCTGCTGGTCGAGGCCCTGCTGGGCATCGGAAATGGCGGGGATGGGCAGGTTGAAGTGCTTGGCGAACAAGTAGTCGCGCTGGTCGCCGCTGGGCACGGCCATCACGGCGCCGGTGCCGTAGCCGGCCAGCACGTAGTCGGCCAGCCAGATTTGCACGGGCTCGTTGTTCACCGGATTCAGGGCGTAGGCGCCGGTGAATACGCCCGATACGGCCTTCACGTCGGTCATGCGGTCGCGCTCCGAGCGGCGCTTGGTGGCCGCGATGTACTCATCTACGGCGGCACGCTGCTCGGGCGTGGTAATCACATCCACCAACTCATGCTCGGGGGCCAAAACTAGGAAGGTGGCCCCGTAAATGGTGTCGACGCGGGTGGTGTAAACCTTGATTTGGGCGGTTTCGGAGCCCTGCACCGGGAAGGTGACTTCGGCCCCGATGCTCTTGCCAATCCAGTTGCGCTGCATCTCCTTTACGGCGTCGGGCCAGTCGAGCTGGTCGAGGCCCTGCAGGAGGCGGTCGGCGTAGGCGGTGATGCGCAGGTTCCACTGGGGCATGAGGCGGCGCTCGACGGGGAAGCCGCCGCGCTCGCTCAGGCCGTCTTTCACTTCATCGTTTGAGAGCACCGTGCCCAGGCCGGGGCACCAGTTCACGTAGGTGTCCTGCTGGTAGGCGAGGCGGTAGGGGAGCACGGCGGCCAGCTTCTGCTTTTCGCTGAACAAGGCCCACTGGCCGGCCGAGAAGCTGAGGCGGTCGCCATCGTCGCCGGCGGCGCGGATGCCCTCGCTGCCGGTAGCGGCAAAGCGGGCGGTGAGTTCGGTGAGGGGCTCGGCGCGGTCGGTATCGAGGTTGTACCAGGAGTTGAACAGCTTGAGGAAAATCCACTGCGTCCACTTGTAGTAGCTGGGGTCGGAGGTGCGCACTTCGCGGCTCCAGTCGTAGCTGAAACCGAGGCTGCTGAGCTGCTGCACGTAGGTTTCGATGTTCTTCTCGGTGGTGAGCGCGGGGTGCTGGCCGGTCTGGATGGCGTACTGCTCGGCGGGCAGGCCAAATGAGTCGAAGCCCATGGGATGCAGCACGTTGAAGCCGCGCAGGCGCTTGTAGCGCGTCACGATATCGGAGGCAATGTAGCCCAGCGGGTGCCCCACGTGCAGGCCCGCCCCGGAGGGGTAGGGGAACATGTCGAGCACGTAGTACTTGGGCTTGTCGGAGTGGTTCTCGGTGCGGAAAGTGCTGTGCGCTTTCCAGTGGGCCTGCCACTTCTTTTCAATTTCTTCGGGACGGTATGCGGGCATCTTGCGCGGAGTTTATTCCGGGCAAAGGTAAGGCTCGGCATTTTGGCTGTTTCGCACGATTTATTCGATTGTTGAATCAGCCATTTAGGAATTGTTATCCTGAGCGGAGCGAAGGAACTTATCACAACTGAACATTTCATGCGAACGTGATAAGGTTCTTCGCTCCGCTCAGGATGACAGACGCTCCAATTCTTCATTCCGAACTCTTCACTCCTGACTCTACCTCGCTCGTTTCTCGGATGAAACCGGCCTTGAGATGCTCATAGAGCGAGTGCGGGTCGATGAGCGAGGCCACGCCCTGGGCCAGCAAGCCGCTGATGAGCAGCTGGAAAATGGCCGAGTGCCGGTCCGTCATTTCCAGCACCAGAATGGCGGCCGTGAACGGCGAGCGCACCACCCCGGTTAGGAAGCTCACCATGCTCACCAGAATCAGCAGGTTGCGGTCGGGCACGGCCACGTCGAAGATTTGGCAGATGCCATCGCCCAGAATGGCCCCGGCGCTGAGCGAAGTGGCAAACACGCCGCCCGCCCCGCCGCTGCTGTAGCTCAGTGCCATGCCCGCGAAGCGCACCGGAAACAGGTACCAGGGCGTCACCCCGTTGTTCTGGAACAGCAGGCGGTTGATGATGGGCTTGCCCGTGCCCACGCCCTCCTGGCCCACCCAGTAGGCCAGCCCGCCCAGCAGCAGGCCGCAGCCCAGCACCCAGCCCGCCTGCGCGGCTAGCGTGGTGAAGCGCTGCCGGTAGCGCCCCAGCCAGAGCAGCGTTTTAGCAAATACGGCCCCGGCTAGGCCGCACACCAGGGCCACCACCACTACCAGCAGCTGCCCCCAGCCCGCCACCGGAATGATTTTCGGAAACCCCAGATAGAGGTAAGGCCCCAAAAACGTCTGGGCCGTGAGGCCGGCGATGATAACGGCCGTGAACACCGCCATCCGAAAGCGGGCCATGTGCATCTGGGTCAGCTCCTCCACCACGAATACGATGCCGCCCAGCGGCGTGTTGAAGGCCGCCGCCAGGCCCGCCGCGCCGCCCGTAACCAGCGCAATCTGGCGCGAAAGCTGGGGCCAGCCGGCCGGCTGCAGCTTGTTGATGGCCCGGAAAATGGCCGCCGAACCCTGAATAGTTGGTCCTTCGCGGCCAATGACGCCACCGCCCAGCAGCAGCAGCACGCTGCTCAGCACCTTCACCAGGGCCACGCGCAGGCTGAGCAGGTAGGCCGTGCGGTGGTGCTGGCTCGGGCTCGAAAGCTGAATGCCGGCCATCACCTGCGGAATGCCGCTGCCCCGCGCCGCCGGGGCCCACTGCCGCACCAGCAGCCACGACGCCCCAAACGCCAGCGGCGTGAGCCCAAACGCCAGCCAAGGCGTGGCCGTGAGCCAGGAAAAGCTCGTCTGCTCGGCCCAGCCAAATACCCGCTCGTAGCCCACGGCCACCATGCCGGTCAGGATGGAAGCCAGCCAAAACGGGAAACTCTGGAGAATGAGGCGGCGCACCCGGTCGGTGGACAAGGGCTGGAGGAAGCGCCGGTCGAGCCAGGCCAGCAGGCGGGTATAACGGGAATCGGATTCGGACATTCGTTGGGATACGCAGGCAGAAGCGCAAAGGACGGGTGCCTTTGTAAGCGTGCGGTGAAGCCCGCGCCTCTTGGGCGGGCCCTTTTGGGCGGGAATTCGAAGCTTAGTTCTTACTCAGCCGCACGTTCCCCGCACAGACGGGGGAGGCTCCGCTTCAATAGCGAGCGGCTGCCAGTGAGCACTGCCGTCTGGAGCCGGGCCGGTGCTCAGCCCCAGCCGCCGCACCAGTGGCCCAATGGTGAGGCCCTGCCCGATGATGCTGAAAATGACCACAACGTAGGCGACGCCCACAATCAGGTCGCGGGGCATCGGAGCGGGCAAGGACAAGGCGAGGGCCACCAAAATGCCGCCCCACAGCCCGCCCCAGGTGAGCACCCGCAGCATCTGTCGGTCGAAGGGGCAGAAGCGCTTGGGCAGCACCATGGCAGGCCTACCGAGGCCCGACGAGCCACCAGCACTACCCCGATGGCCACCAGGCCCACCGCCAGCGTGGTGCGACTGATGTCGAGCATGAGCATTTTGAGGCCGATGAGCACGAAGAGGATGGCGTTGAAAATCTCGTCCAGCAACTCCCAGAACTTGTCGAGGTACTCGCGCGTCTCGTCCGGCATGCCCAACTCCCGGCCCTGGTCGCCCACAATCAGGCCAGCCACCACCATGGCCAGCGGGCCCGGTCATTACTCCAGCAGCAGGCGCACGGGCTGGCGGCCGGCGCGCACCGTGAGCCACTGGCTGAGGCGTTGGCTTTCGGCGGCGGGGAGGGGGCGCGAGGTGCGCACGGCCACCACCACAGTGGTGTCGGCCCGAAGCGAGTCGGTGGCGGGCCGCACGAGGCGGCTCAGGCCCAACTGGCGCACGGTGGGGTGCTCGGCCTGCACTTCGCGCAGCAGCGTTTCGGACGTGGGCAGGGCGGTGCCGGCGGTGGCCTGCTGGGTCAGGAGCTGTTGGAGCTGAGTCAGGCGGGTGTCGTAGCCGGCCAGGGTTTGCTCGTTGCGGCTGCGCACGTCTTCCAGCAGGCTGGTGCGCAAGGCGTAGGCATCGGCCGAGTCGATTTGAGCCAAGCCCTGGCGCATGATGAGTTGAGCGTCCCGCAGGTGGTATTCGTTCAAGCGGGCGCGCACGGCGCGCAGCTGTGCGGCTGTGAGCACCCGCCCCGTGAGCAGCACGTTGATGGTGCGGTTTTCGGCCTCGATGCGGCGCGTTACTACGTAGGCACCCGGCAGGTTCAGTTCCTCGTCCACGAAGCGCTGGGCGTTGTGCTCGAAGGTGGTGTGCCGCACAATGCGGGCCGCCAGCCACACGCTGGGCACGGCCGTGGACACGGCCACCGCCCAAAACAGCATCTTGGCCCGCCGGGCCTGCTTCGGGTTTTCAAAGGCGTAGTGGGGCAACGGCAGAATGCGCGCCACCAGAAACATGGCCAGGCTGATAAAAGCCGCGTTGATGCAAAACAGATACAGCGCCCCGGCCATGAAGGCCCAGTGTGCCGTGGCCAGCCCGTAGCCCACGGTGCAGAGCGGCGGCATAAGCGCCGTGGCAATGGACACGCCTGGCACCACGTTGCTCACCTCGCGCCGGGTGAAGCCGATGGCCCCGGCCGCCCCGCCAAACAGGGCAATGGCCACATCCCAGGTGGTGGGCGTGGTGCGGGCCAACAGCTCGGAGCCGGCGTCGGTGAGCGGCGTGAAGCGAAAATACAGCGCCGACACCAGCACGCTAAGCCCTGCCGCGATGCCCAGGTTCTTCAGCCCCCGCCGCACCAAATCCACGTTGGAAGTGGCCGCTCCAAAACCCACGCCCACAATCGGCCCCATGAGCGGCGATATGAGCATGGCCCCGATAATTACGGCCGTCGAATTGACATTGAGCCCCACCGAGGCTACGAGAATGGCAAAAAACAACACCCACAAGTTCGTGCCTTTGAAGGCGATGCCGGCTTCGACATCGGCTACAATTTCGGCCGGGTCGGCCATGTCGTGGGCCAAGTCGAAGCGGGCGCGCAGCCAGCGCAGGAAAGGTAAATCCATACGGAACTAAAGGGTGGACGCAGCGCCGGGCCAATGGCGGCCCGGGCTACTCGGCTTCCAGCCACGCAGTAGCGGTGGCAATGTCATCAAAAATAGCCACTTCGGCGTGGCGCCGCAGGGCCTCCAGCACCTCGTCGGTGTGCAAGCGGCGCTGTGGGTCGGGGCTGGGCAGGGCGGCGTAGCGCACGCGCGAAATTTCCTCGGTGGTGTGTGGAAACCATTCCGTGAGCAGCCAGTCGCGGTCGGTGGGCGAAAAGGCCGCGGGCATGGCGCGGTGGTCGGCCACGATGCGGTGCAGGTGGTAGCGCAGCATCAGGTTGCGGGCGTGCACGTAGAGGGCACGCAGCTCCACACTTTGCAGGGCCTCGCCGGTCCAGTGCAGGTAAACGAAGGAGCCGGGAACGTAAAGGACCGAGCCGACGGCGTTGGAAAAGTAGTGTTTCGTGTCTTCTAGCATTAAAGTGAATTCAATGCACACTGCATCGCAAATTTTCGGTATTATAAACTGCCTGGGTTATACTATATCAGTGCTGGCTCTAACGGAAATCCGAGCCCGAAGGATGAAATGGGCCTTGAATGGTTGTTAAACCAATGCGTGGGGATGGGGAGCGGCGGAGCGTGGGGTGGCACGCTGGCGCCCGCGACGCCGCCGAAATAAAGGGCTATGCCCCGGCCGGCCGTAGTTTTGCGTAGCAAGCCCGCTGCATCACCACAACGTTATATCGAGCGCCGCCGGGACATCTCGCGTGTGGTGGTGATTAAAATTGCTGGATGATTGAAGGAATGGTTGCGCACGAGAATTCTCGGTCCTCTGCATTAATGCGCAGAATGCTCGACATGACGTTCTTTTATTAGCTGCCCGCCCCATTTGCCCCCGAACCGCCACCCATGGCCCGCATCCCCAAAGAGTTAGTTGACCACATCATCCAGACCGCCGACATCGTGGAAGTCGTCGGCGACTTCGTGCAGCTCAAGCGCAAGGGCCAGAATCTGTGGGCGCCGTGTCCATTCCACAACGAAAAGTCCCCGTCGTTTTCGGTAAACCCGGCCAAGTCGCTCTACAAGTGTTTCGGCTGTGGCAAGGCCGGCGGCGTGGTGCAGTTCGTGATGGACGTGGAGGGCACCAGCTACGTGGAGGCCCTGAAATACCTGGCCAAGAAGTACGCCATCGAGATTCAGGAGGAAGAAAAGACGCCCCAGCAGCAGCTGGAGCAGAACGAGCGGGACTCCCAGTACATCGTTTCGGATTTCGCCAAAAACCACTTTCACCGCCTGCTGCTGAACTCCGAAGAGGGCATGAGCATCGGCTACGGCTACCTCAAGGAGCGCGGCCTCAACCTGAGCACCATCCAGACCTTCGAGCTCGGCTACTCGCTCGACAGCTGGGACGACCTGATGAAAGCCGCCGAAACGGCCGGTTTCGACAAGAAATACCTGGAGAAAACCGGCCTCACCGTCATTCGCACCGACGACCAGGGCAAAGACACCGGCCGGCGCTACGACCGGTTCCGGGGCCGCGTGATGTTCCCGATTCACAATATTAGCGGCCGGGTGGTGGGCTTCGGGGCGCGCACCCTGAAGCGCGACGACAAGATGGCGAAGTACCTGAACTCGCCCGAGTCGGAGATTTACCACAAGTCGGACGTGTTATATGGCCTGTTTCAGGCCCGCCAGGCCATTCGCACGCAGGAAGTCTGCTATCTGGTAGAAGGTTACCTCGACGTGCTGTCACTCTACCAGGGCGGCATCAAAAACGTGGTGGCCTCGTCGGGTACTTCGCTCACGGAAGGCCAGATTCGGCTCATCAAGCGGTATTCCGATAACGTGACCGTGCTGTATGATGGCGACGCAGCCGGCATCAAAGCCTCGCTGCGCGGCACTGACTTGCTACTCGAAGGCGGCCTGAACGTGCGCGTGGTGCTCTTCCCCGACGGTGACGACCCGGACAGCTACATCCGCAAAGTGGGCGACCAGCGCTTCACCGAATACATCGAAACCAAGAGCCAGGACTTCATCACCTTCAAAACCACGCTCGTGGCCCGCGAGGCCAGCAACGACCCCGTGAAGAAGGCCGAGGCCATCCGCGACGTGCTGCACAGCATCGCCAAAGTGCCCGATGCCATTAAGCGCCAGGTGTTTTTGCAGCAGACCTCGGCCACGTTTGGCATCGATGAGCAGGTGCTCATCACGGAATATAACAAGCTCGTAAAGTCGCCCACCCAGCAAACCAAGCCCAGCGGCGGCGACAACCGCGGCAACTACGGCAACGGCGCGGGCAGCGCCAACACCGGCTACCCGCCCAGCTCCAACCCGCGCTCGGCCCCGGCTGCGCGCCCGATGACGGACGAGGAAGAGGCCGAAATGCTGATGTACGGCGGCGCTGAAGCGGCCGAGTCGCTGGGCACGCCTTTCACGGCAGCGCCAAAAAAAGCTGCCGAAGAGGAAGAAACGCCCGACATGCTGCAAGTGTGCGAGCGCGAGGTGCTTCGCCTGCTGGTGCTTTACGCGGGCCGCGAAATTGAGCCCGAAATGAGCGTGGCCGGCTACCTCATGGGCCAGCTCGGCGAGTACCCGCTCACCAAGCCGCTATACGCCGAAATGTGGGAAATCTGCCGCCAGGAGCTGTTGGCTGGCCGCTTCCCCGACGCCCGCCTGCTGGCCCAGAACGAGCGCGAAGACATCCGCCAGCTCATTACCGACCTGGCCACCGAGCGCTACGAAATCAGTCCCAACTGGCGCACCAAGGAAATCTACGTCTTCAATGAAGTCGACCTGCCCCAACTGGCCTGCGACAACGCCGTGCTGCGCCTCAACAAAGTCCACGTCCAGCGCGAGCTCGACCAGTGCCTCGAACGCCTGCGCCACCCGCTGGAAGACGCCGAGATGTTCGAAATCCTCGGCGACATCAAGCGGCTGAAGGAGCTGGACAATGAGCTGGCCGCGCTGCTCGGCACGGTGGTGGCGCGCGGCACCTGATTCGCCTGAACGAAACGAAAGAACGTCATGCTTCACTGTGCGCTGCATGACGTTCTTTGTTTTTCTGTTCCGATTACGCCTATAAATGCTCCAGCGCCTCAACATCAATCGCCTGATTCTGGCCGTCGTGCTCACCGTGGCCAGCCTGGTCATTGGCATGGCGGGCTTCACCTACATCGAGCATTACGGCCCGGTCGATGCGTTTTATATGACTGTCACGACCGTGGCCACGGTCGGTTTTGGCGAAATTCACACGTTTTCGGAAGCCGGGCGGCTTTTCGTTTCGTTCTACATCCTCTACAACCTAGTGGTGGTGGCCTACCTCGTGTCGGTTTTCTCCTCCTTTATCTTTGACGGCGAGCTGCGCAAAATTTATCGAATGATAAAAACCGACCAAGAAATCAAACGCTTCAGCGGGCACGTCATCGTGTGCGGCTTCGGCCGCAATGGCCGCCGCGCCTACCAGGAACTGCGCGCCAACGGCGTGCGTGTGGTGGTCATCGAAATGAATCACAATTTGATGAAGAGCGTCACCGAGGGCCACACCGGCGAAGACTACGACGGCGACGGCGTGGCCGGGGGCAACATCTTCACCGTGATGGGCGACGCCACTACCGACCTCGTGCTGAAGCAGGCCGGCGTAGAACGGGCTTCGGCCCTTATCACGGCTCTGCCCAAGGATGCCGACAACGTGTTCGTGGCCCTTTCGGCCCGGGCCCTGAACCCGCGCTTGAAAATCATCGCCCGTGCTTCGCTCAAAACGTCGGAAAGCAAACTCATCTCGGCCGGGGCCGATTCGGTGGTGATGCCCGACGAAATCGGCGGCTCGCACATGGCCAAGCTGGTGGTGCGCCCCGAAGTCATTCGTTTTCTCGACCTGATTTCCGGCCTCAGCGCCGACAAGCTCCGCCTCGAAGAGATGACGTTTGACCAGTTGCGGCGCGATTTACACGGCCGCAGCATCCGCGAGCTCGACGTGCGCTCCGTCACGGGGGCCACCATCATTGGCATGCGCACGGCCGAAGGTTCGCTCCTCGTGAGCCCGCCCGTGGACTACGTGCCCGCCCCCGGCGACGTGCTGCTCGTGCTGGGCAGCGAAGAGCAGATTGAGAACTTCGAAGTCCGGTTTCGGCAGCTGTAGAATGCGTATCCGTGCGAAACTGTCATCCTGAGCGCAGCAAAGGACCTTATCACCAATGAATAGGTGGCCGTATTTTCAGTAGGGCAAACGTGATAAGGTCCTTCGCTGCGCTCAGGATGACAGTTCCCGATTAAGCGCAGGCCTATTCTACCTTTGCGGGCCCTATGCATATTCTGCAACTCTGTCCGCGCGTCCCGTTTCCACCTCACGATGGCGGCGCCATCGCCATGTACGACGTGGCGGCTGGCCTCGTGCGGGCCGGGCACCGCGTCACGCTGCTGGCCATCAACACGCCCAAGCACCGCCAGCCCGCCGATGCGCTGGCCCACCTCGGCCCCAACCTGCGGCTGGTGCTGGTGGATGTCGATACCGCTATTTCGGCCAGCAAAGCCCTGAAAAACCTGTTGCTGAGCCGCCAGCCCTACAACGTGGAACGGTTCATGAGCCCGGCGGTGGGGGAGAAGCTGCTGGAAATTCTGGGCACCGATGACGTGGACGTGGTGCAGCTGGAAGGCACATTTGTGGCTTGTTACGCCGAACTGCTGGGCCGCCAGCACCGCCAGGATTTCCGGGTGCCGCCGCTGGTATTGCGCGCCCACAACGTGGAATATACCATCTGGCAGATGCTGGCCGGCCGCGAAACCAACCCGCTCAAGCGCCTGTTCTTAAAAACTATGGCCCACCGGCTGGAGAAATTTGAGCGCCGCCACCTGCGCCAGTTCGACGCCATCGCCGCCATCACCGAGGCTGATGCCGACCGCCTGCGCGCGCTGCATTGCCCCGAGCCCATCGTCTTCATCCCCGCCGGCGCGGACCTGGCCCGCCTGCAGCCCGACCTCGCCATCCGGCCCCAGCCGCGCACGCTGTTCATGATTGGCTCGCTCGACTGGCTGCCCAACCAGGAAGGCGTGGAATGGCTGCTGCGTGAGGTGTGGCCTACTTTCCACGCCGAATTTCCCGACGTGGAGCTGCACATAGCCGGCCGTAACGCCCCGCCACACCTGCTCAACCTGAAAGCCGCTAACGTCATCATGCACGGCTTCGTGGAGTCGGCCCCGGCCTTTATGCAGCAACACGGGCTGATGCTGGTGCCGCTGCTGAGCGGCGGCGGCATGCGCGTCAAAATTATTGAGGGCATGGCGCTGGGCAAAGCCATTCTCAGCACCCGGCTGGGGGCCGAGGGCATTGCCGTGCGCGACGGCCACGACATCATCGTGCGCGATTCGCCGGCCGAGTGGCTGGCCTTTCTGCGCACCTGGGCCCGGGGCGAAGCCGACCTGGCTGCCCTCGGCGCCAATGCCGCCCGCACCGCCACCGAGGTCTACGACAACCGCCGCGTGGTGCAGCGCTTTGTCGATTTGTACGAACAACTGCTTCTACCCGCGCCGGCCGGTACGCTTGCCCACTCGCCGCCCGCATGAAGCTGCTCGTTCTCCTCTCGCGCTTCCCGTACCCGCTCGACAAGGGCGACAAGCTGCGCGCTTTCCACCAGCTGAAATACCTGGCCGAGCGCCATGAAATCTGCCTTTTCGTCGTTTCCGACGAGGATGTAACCCCCGAGGCCGACGCGGCCGTGCGGCCCCTGTGCCGCGGTGGCCTGCGGGTGCACCGCCTGTACCGGCCCGGCATTGCGGCCAACATGGCGCGGGCCCTGGCGGCCGGCCGGCCGCTGCAGGTCGGCTATTTCTACGATGCCGGGGCCCAGCGCGAGGTCGATGAGCTGTTGCGCACCTTCCGGCCCGACCATGTGTATTGCCAGCTCATTCGCATGGCCGAATACCTGCGCCCCCACGCCGGCCGCGTGCCAATGACGCTCGATTACATGGACGTGTTTTCGGCCGGGGTGGCGCGGCGGGCCACGCAGGCGCCCCTTTGGCAGCGCCCCGTGATGGTGCTGGAAGCCCGCCGCCTGCTGGCCTACGAAGCCCGGGCCTTCGACTGGTTTCAACACCACACCATCATCAGCGACCAGGACCGGCAGCTCATCCGGCACCCGCGCCGCCAGGAAATCCGGGTGGTGCTCAATGGCATCGATGCCGAGCGGTTTCGGCCCCTGCCGGAGGTGGCCAAGGAATACGATGTGCTGTTTTCGGGCAACATGAGCTACCACCCCAACGTGGACGCCGCCGCCTTTCTGGCCGAGGAAATTATGCCTTTGGTGCGCACCCGCCACCCCGAGGCCCGCCTGCTGGTGGCCGGTACCACGCCCGCGCCGCGCGTGCAGGCGTTGGCTTCGGCGCACGTGGTGGTGAGCGGCTGGGTGCCCGATATCCGGGCGGCGTATGCAGCGGCGCGGGTGTTTGTGGCGCCCATGCGGGTGGGCACGGGCCTTCAAAACAAGCTGCTCGAAGCCATGGCCATGCAGCTGCCCTGCGTGACGACGCCCCTGGCCAACAATGCCTTGGGCGGCACCAACGGGCAGGAACTCTGCGTGGCCGAAACAGCCGAAGCCATTGCCAACGATATTATCGGCCTGCTCGATAACCCGGCCGCAGCGGCGGAACTGGCTACCCGCGGCCAGGAATTTGTGAAAACCCGCTACACCTGGGCCGGCGCCACAGCGCAGCTGGAAGCGCTGTTCTACTAGGGCGCGGCCCCGTGGGCTAACTTTGCGGGCGCCGCCGTTGTTATGGCCCGAAATACCCATCCCATGCTTGATACCATCGAATCCGCCATCGAAGACATTCGCGCTGGCAAAGTCGTCATTGTGGTCGACGACGAAGACCGTGAGAACGAAGGCGACTTCATTTGCGCCGCCCGCGCGGCCACGCCCGAAGTCATCAATTTTATGGCCACCCACGGCCGAGGCCTGGTGTGCACAGCCCTTACCGAGGAGCGTTGCGAGGAATTGGGCCTGAACCTGATGGTGGGCCACAACACGGCCCTGCACGCTACGGCGTTCACCGTTTCGGTCGATTTGCTGAAAAACGGCGTGACCACCGGCATCTCGGCCTCCGACCGCAGCAAGACCATTCTGGCCCTCATCGACCCCGCCACCAAGCCCGAGGAACTGGGCAAACCCGGCCATATTTTCCCCCTCAAGGCCCGCAAGGAAGGCGTGCTGCGCCGCGCCGGCCACACCGAAGCCACCGTGGACCTGGCCCGCCTGGCCGGGTTTGAGCCGGCCGGCGTGTTGGTCGAAATTCTGAAGGAGGACGGCGAGATGGCCCGCCTGCCCGACCTCGAAATTGTGGCCAAAAAGTGGGGCTTGAAGCTAATTTCGGTGCAGGACCTCATCAAGTACCGCCTCGCCACGGAAAGCCTCATCACCCGCGAAATCTCGGTGAAGATGCCCACCGAAGACGGGGACTTCGACCTCTACGCCTTCACCCAGAATTCCAACGGCGCCAAGCACCTGGCCCTGGTGAAGGGCGACATCAGCGGCCCCGAGCCGGTGTTGGTGCGCGTGCACAGCTCCTGCGTAACCGGCGACATCTTCGGCTCCTGCCGTTGCGACTGCGGCCCGCAGCTGCACCAGGCCATGCGCCAGATTGAGCGCGAAGGCCGCGGCGTCATCGTGTACATGAACCAGGAAGGCCGCGGCATTGGCCTGCTCAACAAGCTGAAAGCCTACAAGCTGCAGGAGCAGGGCCGCGACACCGTGCAAGCCAACGAGGACCTGGGCTTCAAAGGCGACGAGCGCGACTACGGCGTGGGCGCCAGCATCCTGCGCGACCTCGGCGTGCGCCAGATGCGCCTGCTCACCAACAACCCGCGCAAGCGCACCGGCCTCATCGGCTACGGCCTCGAAATCGTGGACACGCTGCCCATCGAAATCCACGCCAACCCGCACAATGAAGCCTATTTAGCCACCAAGCGCGACAAAATGGGCCACAGCATCATGCAGGTGGCGCCGGCCGACGCGCCAGCGGCGTAAGGCCTGTGGACAGTTATCGGAAAGTCTATTCAAAACGTCATGCAGAGCGCTGCGAAGAATGACGTTTTTTACTGTCCACTCAGCCTAGCCCACTGGATTAGGAATTACGACAAAGGCCGGCCGCAACGCTGGCCTTTTTCGTGCCCGGCCGGGACTGGCAACAAGTAGTCCGGAAACGGTGGCAAGGCATCCGGAAAGAGCGGAAAGGCTTCCGGAATGGGCTGCAAGCCGGCTGGGCGGCGCGGCAAGGCCATGGTTTTTCTTCAAGCCTCCCACCCGCCGGGCCGGAGCAAACCGCGGGGGAGTGCTCCGGCCCGGTTATTTTTGGGTAACGCCACGCTACTTTCCTTTTTTTATGACGCACGTTTCCGCTTCCTTATTTTCGGCCACCGGGTTTCGCCTGCTGCTGGCGCTGCTCTTACTGGCTGGCCGGCTGCCGGCGGCGGGGCAAGCACCGGCGTGGCAGACGGCACGGGCCGTGGCGGTGGCCACGGCGGCCTCCAATTTCAACGCGTCAGAGCTGCAGGCTACGGCGGTGGACGCGGCGGGCGACGTGTACCTGACCGGCACCTTCCGAAACACGGTGCTGCTGGGCGCCATTGCCTTGACCAGCGTGGGGGCGACGGACATTTTCGTGGCGAAATTCAGCCCGGCCACCAACCAGTTTGTGTGGGCGCAACGGGCCGGGGGCACAGGCCTCGACGGCGCAGAGAAGCTGGCCGTGAGTGGCAACAGCGTGTACGTGACCGGGTTTTACAACAGCCCCACGGTGGACTTTGGTGCCACCACTCTGACCAACGCGGGAAACAGCGACGTGTACGTGGCCAAGCTGACGGATACGGGCAGCTTTGGGTGGGCGCTCCGGGCCGGCAGCAGCGGGGTCGACTTTGCCAGTGCGCTGGTCGTGAGCGGCACGAGCGTGTACGTGGCCGGCTACTTTGAGGCGCCCACGGTGCGGTTCGGCACTACCACCCTGACCAGCGCAGGCACCATGGACGTGTTCGTGACCAAGCTCACCGACGCGGGCCCTACGGCCAGCTTCGTGTGGGCCCAGCGGGCCGGCGGTGCCGACTCGGACTTGGGCACCGTGCTGGCGGTGAGCGGCGCAAACGTGTATGTGGCCGGCTACACCAGCAGCCGCACGGCTGGGTTTGGACCCGTCACGCTGACCAATGCCAGCAACGCGGCCACCACCGACCTGTTTGTGGCCAAGCTCACCGACGCGGGCCCTACGGGCAGCTTTGTGTGGGCCCAGCGGGCTGGCGGCGCGCTCAATGACTTCGCCACCGCGCTGGCCGTGAGCGGCCCGAATGTGTACGTGGGCGGCTATTTCGTCAGCCCCACGGCGGCGTTTGGGGCTACTACCCTAACCAACGTGGGGCCGTCCGGCTCTTACGATGCCTACGTGGCCAAGCTGACCGACGCCGGTACGTCCGGCCGCTTCGATTGGACGCAACAGGTCGGGAGCACCGGTGCCGAATCGGTCGGTGAGCTGGCCGTGAGTGGGAGCAGCGTGTACGTGGTTGGGTCGTTCAGCACTTCGGTGAGCTTCGGTTCGACCACGCTCACAAACGGCGGCACGGGCGACCTGTTTGTGGCCCGGCTGCTGGACGCGGGGAGCACCAGCAGCTTCGCGTGGGCGCAGCAGGGCGGCGGCAGCAGCGGCTACAAGGGCGCCGCGGCCGTGGCCCTGAGTGGCACCAATGTGTACGTTGCCGGCTCGTTTGGGGGCCTCACGGCAACCTTTGGCACCATCATCGTTGCGAATCCGAACTACATCGGCACCGGCTTTCTGGCGAGCCTGGCCGACCCCACCCTCACGGCCACGGCCGCTGGCCGGGCCCTGGCATCCGCGCAGCTCTTCCCCAACCCCGCCCACGGCACGGCCACGTTGTACCTGCCGGTCGGCGCCACCGCTGCGCCCCTCACCCTGACCGACGCGCTGGGCCGGACTGTGCGCCGCTACCCGGCCGCTGCTGCGGGCCCTGAGGTAGTGCTGGACCTGCGCGGGCTGTCGGCGGGCCTATATCTGGTGCGGGGGGCAGGCCCGGCCCAGCACCTAAGGGTAGAGTAACGTGTTTAAATGTGCGCTTACGCACAAGCCCCGGCACTATTGAGGTGCTGGGGCTTTTCGCATTTCGGGGCTGGTTGCCAGAACCCAGTGCCGATGGCCCTCCCGCTGGCGCGCGTCTCCAACGCGCGCCAGCTTATTGCCTAGCCCGGCTACCCCAGCGCCGCCAGCTGCTGCCGCAGCAGCGTGAGCAGCGACTGCGCGGCGTATTCCACGTTCAGCGCCCGGCCGCGGTCCAACACGTATTCGCGGCTGATAGTCTGGTGCGCGTCGGCGTAGGCCAGGCACACAGTGCCTACTTTCTTGGTTTCGGTGGCGCCGCCGGGACCGGCGATGCCGCTGGTGGCCACGGCCACATCCACGCCCAGGCGGCGGCGGGCACCCTCGGCCATCTCGCGCACGGTGGCCTCGCTCACGGCGCCGTATTGGGCCAGCGTTTCGGATTTCACGCCCAATTCCTCCCGCTTGATGTCGTTGTGGTAGGCCACAATGGCGCCCCGGAAGTAGCCCGAGCTGCCCGGCACGCTGGTGAGGCGCTGGGCCACCAGGCCGCCGGTGCAGCTTTCGGCCGTGCCCACGGTGAGGCCTTTGGCGAGTAGTAGCTGGCCGATGGCGGCTTCAATAGTCGTCTCTTCCTCGGCAAAAATGAACTCGCCGATGCGCTCGCGCAGGGCGGGCAGCAGCGCCAGCATGCGGCCGCGCAGGTCGGGCTGGCCGTCGTCGGTGCCCGTCAGGCGCAGGCGCACGGCCCCGAAGCTGGGCAGGTAGGCCAGCTTTATGTTGGCGGGCAGGGCGTCCTCCCAATCTTCGATTTTCTGCGCCAGAAACGACTCGCCCAGGCCAGCCGTCATGATGACAACATGTTCGATGGGCGCGATGTGAAACTGGCTTTGCAGGCGCGGCAGCACGTGGTCGGTCATCAGGCGCTTCATCTCGAACGGCACGCCGGGCATGCTCACAAACACGGTGCCCTGGTCTTCGAACCACATGCCGGGCGCGGTGCCCACGGCGTTGTGCAGCACCTCGCAGTTGGCGGGCACCAGGGCTTGCTGGCGGTTCACGTCGAGCATGGGCCGCTGGAAGCGCTTGAAAATTTCCTCTACGTGGCGCAGCGTGGGCTCGTGCATCACCAACTCGGTGCCGAAATAGCGGGCCAGCACGTGCTTGGTGAGGTCGTCTTTGGTGGGGCCCAGGCCGCCGGTGATGAGCACGACCTGCGCCCGCTGCCGGGCCTGGTCGAGCGCCGCCACAATCTCATCGGCCCGGTCCGATACCGAGGAAATCTGGCGCACGCGCAGGCCAATTTTGCCCAGCTCCTGGCCCATAAAGGCCGAATTGGTATCCACCACCTGCCCGTACAGCAGCTCATCGCCGATGGTCATGATTTCGACGGCGGGCGGCGCGGCGGGCGTGGCAGGGGCAGCCGAAGCAGCGGAAAGCGGGGTGGAGGCAGGCATGGGTTTGACGAAAAAATAGGTTTGGCCGCAAAATTGTCTTCAATTTGCGCAAGCGACGGTCCAAGGACAGCCATAGGGGCCTTCCGGTTTTCCCGCCGCGTCAGTTTATTCCATGTTTACGCGCATCGCCGGTTCTTTGCTGGTAGCTGGCCTGTTGGCCGCGGCTCCCGCCGCCCAGGCCCAAACCAAAACCACTACCAAGAAAACGACCACCACCAAAACCACCACGCAAACCGCCGCCCAGAAAGCCGCTGCCGCCAAAACGGCCGCTGCGAAGGCTGCCGCCGCCAAAGCTGCGGCGGCAAAAGCAGCCACTACCAAAGCCGCCACGCCCGCCGTGGTCACGCCCGCCCCGGCGCCGCTCACCGAGGCCCAAGCCAGCGCTGGCATCAAAGACGCCCTCAACAAAGGCATCACCAAAGCCGTTCAGTTTGCCTCGGAGCCCGACGGCTTCAACCTCAACGACGACATTCACATCCCCACGCCGCCCGATTTGGACATCGTGAAAAGCACTGTGGGACGCCTGCCGGGCATGACCACCGTCTTTACCCAGTTCGAAACCCAGCTCAACCGCGCCGCCGAAGCCGCCGCGCCCAAAGCCAAGGATATTTTCCTCAACGCGCTGGCCAATATCAGCATCACCGACGCGCTGTCGCTGGTAACGAGTGGCTCGACCGACGCGGCCACGCAGTTCCTGCGCAAATCGACCCAGGCCCAGCTGATTTCGGCCTTCCACCCCGACATTGAGGCCGCCATCGACCAGGTAGGCGCCGGCCGGGCCTACGCCACCATCACCGACAAATACAACAAGATTCCGCTGATGACCCCGGTCAACCTCAGCCTCGCCGACTACACCACCCAAAAAGCCGTCGATGGCCTGTTCATCCTGCTGGCGCAAGAAGAAGCCAAGATTCGCAAGAACCCGGCCGCCCGCACCACCGATATTCTCAAGCAGGTTTTCGGCCGCTAAGCGTAACCATTAGGCCATTATTGAAAAGGGCCCAACCGGATTTCCGGTTGGGCCCTTTTCGTGGCTGGTTAGCCATTAACGCCTTGTTTGCCTAGTAATCGTCGCTGTCGAAGCTGCTGCCGCGGCGGCTGCCACGGCCAGCCGAATAGCCTTCGTCTTCGTCGTCATCGTCGTCGGCGAAATCATCGTCATCGTCGTCATCGAGGCTGGTGAAGCCGCCGCGGTCGGAATTTTCGGCCCGTTCGGCTTCCACAAATTCCTCCTCCGTCATGTTAGCCAAATCCAGGGCTTCGTCGTGCGACGAGCCGGTGTCGGTCCACATCAGGTAGTCGGCGTATTTGGCCGAAAGCCGGTCTTCCGAATTGCCAAGGGCGGCAGCGCCGCCTTTCTTGGCGTAAGTGTCCAGGGAATCGTCGTCGTCGAGCAAGTCGTCGTCCAGGTCGTCGTCATCTATCATGGCCGGGGCGGGGGTGGTTGAGGTGAGAAATAGTGCCGAAATAGTAGCGGCGAAGATACGTCACGCACCCTTTTTCGGTTGACCCTGAGCCGAAATTTTGCTACAAAAATGTAACCTGAAGCGTATTCAGAGCCCTTTTTTACTGTTTCTGCTTCCGCTGCCCGGGCCAATTGCCTTGCTCAGGTGCCGCAATTAAAATACTTGTCGTAAGCCGATTCCGGAATCAGATTGAGCCGGCTCATCAGCTTGATGGGCAAGCGCAACAGGCGCAACAAGGCGTAGCTGTTGGGATAGTCGCGAAACGTTTTGGGCGGGTCCACCACCATCTGTTCAAATTCGGCCCGCGTGAGTCCCAAGCGCTTGATGCACAAGGCAATAACGGTTTCGTCTTCAATGGAATTGATGTGCGAAATGCGTTCCATGGCCACTTCCCGGCTCATTTGCCCCGAGCGCACCAGGGCGGAGTAGTTGAACAGCCGCCGGTCAATGTTGAATTTGACGCGGTTGAGGTAGTAAATCAGGCTTTGGTACAGGTCGTCGGCGTAATGAGCGCCGGGGCTTTTCCAGCCCAGCTCGCGCACCAGCAGCTCGTCCACGTCCGTGCGCACGTAGTCGAGGTGGTAAAGCAGCGTCACGGTTTTGATGCGGCGCAGGAAAGCGTAGTAAAACATTTCCTTGATGCCTAGATTGAAGCCCGGGTCGGCGGGCTTCCAAGGGCGTAGTGGCACGGTGCCAAACTGCTTGTGCACGGCCCGCAGGTACTTGCCATCCAGGAAGTTCCAGCTCAGCGGCGCAATGCCTTCGGTGCGAAACGACTGGCCGATGACCAAGTGCTGCAGGCCTTCCTTGGCCGCCACGCCATACAGCGCCGTGGCAATGCCCAGGTCGGTGCCTTCCTCCATATCGGGCACGGAGGCTTTGAGAAACGCAATTTTCAGGTCCTTCGACTCGCGCCAGTCCGAGGTAATGGTGCGCAGCTCCACGCCCAGGCGCTGGCAGGCACGCACCATGTTTTCGCCGGCCACGGGGTTGCCGAAGCCGTCGTTGAAATGCACCGCCAGCGGGCGCAGCTTGAGCTGCGTGACGCAGTACCACAACGTATAAGAGCTGTCGCGGCCGCCGCTCACGCCCAGTACGCAGTCGTAGCGCAGGCCCCGGCCGGCGCGCCGCATCTCGTCGGCCAGCCGGTTCACGGTTTTCAGTCCGGCCTCGCCCACGGGAAAGGCCTGCTCCATGCGGTCGTGCACTTCGCAAAAAGAGCAGGTGCCCGCGTCGTTGAAGGCAATGCCAGGCACGGTGGTGTCCATCACGCACCGCGTACACCGCTGGTGGTCAGGCGGACGCGATGTCGAAACAGAATCTTCGGCGGGGTGTACTTGTGTAAGCAATGGAAGGAAACTGAAGGTGGAGGCTACGAAAGAGGGGGGTGGTAGCAGCCGCTGGAAGAGCAAAAGGGAAGGGCGAGAAAGGCGATAGACGGTGGTTTGGGAGGACGTGTAGGATGCGGGTGGCAATACGTAAAGACTAGGGCAACTGGTCGAACTTATAGCCTTTACGCTGGAGCATGAGGCCGATGTCGGTGCCGCGCTCGGGGCGGTGGGGGCGGGCCAGGTCGGCCACCACCAACTCGCCGGCAAACTCATTGAAGGCGCCCTGGGCCTGCACCCCGTGGGCATCCACGGCCAGCGAGCAGCCCACGCTTTTCTTGCCCTCATAAGGCCCGCCCACGATATAGCCCACCGACGTGGTGCTGATAACCACTACGTTGTAGAGCTTGGCAAGGATTGAAAAGGGCTTCACCCATTTCTCCTGGTAAGGGTCGTTTTCCTCCGTGATGGAGTAGTCCACCGTCCAGGAAGCGGGGGCAATGATGAACTCGGCGCCCATGCGGGCCAGGGTGTGGCCAATGGGCAGGCCGTCGAGGTAGTTATCGGCACACACGTTTACCCCAATTTTGCCGAGCGGCGTGTCCACCACGTTCAGCGTCTGACCCACGGCATAAAACGGCTGCTCAACGGCCAGTAGGTTGATTTTGTGGTATTTGACGATGATTTCGCCCTGGGGGTTGATGAGGATGGCGGCGTTGTAGTTGCGGCCATCGGCGGCGCGCTCCGTGAGGCCGGCGCACACGTAGAGGCCGTGCTCGGCCGCGGCCCGGCACAGCACGTCGCTGAATGGCCCCGGAATGGGCTGGGCTTCGTAGAGGGCGCTGGGGTGCGTCCAGGCAAAATCGAGGGTTTCAGGCAGCAGCAGCAGGTCGCACTTTTGAGCGGCGGCTTGGGCTATCTGTTCCACGGCGCGGGCCAGGTTGCGGGCGGGCTCGCCGCCTTCCACCAAAAGCTGGCCCATGCCCATGCGCAGGGTACCCACCGGGGCCGGCACCGCAGGCGGCGCGGCGGCGGGGGGAATCGGTTTGCGGAAGGAGAAAAGCGCGGCCATTGGCAAAAAACAAGTAAAAAGGGGCGAAATATTTAGTAAGGTACAACGCCGGGATTAAACTCGGAAGCCTTTTTATGGTCGCCAACCAAAGGTAAGCAGCCCAAACAGGCCCTAGATTAAATAGTTATTAAAAGCAATAATAACCCGTTTATATAATAAGCACAAGGCCCAGATTGACCCCAAATAGCCGGTTAGTGAGCCGTGAAACAGGCCATTGCCCTGACGCAGAGGAAGGCATAGTGAATTTTATATGAAGTTTAAAAAAGACGGATTTAAATCGGATTTGAAACCGGGGAGCGCCGGCCCTTGCTTTACCCCGCCTTTCTAATGCCTATTTTTGTCCTTTCTGCTTCTCTTAATTTCATATGTCCCTCGCCACCACCTACTCGCCCACCGACGTTGAAGCCAAATGGTACCAGCGTTGGCAGGAGCAGGGCTTTTTCAAAGCCAAACCCAACCCCAAGAAGAAGCCTTACACCGTTGTCATTCCGCCGCCGAACGTGACGGGCGTGCTCCACATGGGGCACATGCTCAACAACACCATTCAGGATGTGCTGGTGCGCCGCGCCCGCATGCAGGGCAAGGAAGCCTGCTGGGTGCCCGGCACCGACCACGCCAGCATCGCCACCGAGGCCAAAGTAGTGGCCTTGCTCAAGGAACAGGGCATCAGCAAAACCGACCTCACCCGCGAGCAATTCCTGGCCCACGCCTTCGAGTGGAAGGACAAGTACGGCGGCATCATCCTAGAGCAACTCAAGCAGCTCGGTGCCTCGTGCGACTGGGACCGCACGCGCTTCACTATGGAGCCGGATTTGACCGATGCTGTATTGCGCGTGTTCGTGGACCTTTATAATAAGGGCCTGATTTACCGCGGCGTACGCATGGTGAACTGGGACCCCGAAGGCCGCACCGCCATCTCCGACGAGGAGGTGATTGCCAAGGACGTGCAGGCTAAGATGTACTACCTGAAGTACGCCGTGGTAGGGCAGGAGGGCCAGTTCCTGACCGTGGCCACCTCGCGCCCCGAAACCATCATGGCCGACGTGGCCGTGGCCGTGAACCCCAATGACCCGCGCTACGCTCACCTGGCCGGCCAGAAAGTGCGCATTCCGCTGTTGGGCCGCGAAATCCCGGTGATTTTTGACGAGTACGTATCGATGGATTTCGGCACGGGCGCGCTGAAGGTGACGCCCGCCCACGACCTGAACGACTACGAGCTGGGCGTGAAGCACAACCTGCCCGTTATCGACATTCTAGCCGATAACGGCACGCTGAACGAGAAGGCCGTGCTCTACGTGGGGCAGGACCGTTTCGCGGTGCGCAAGCAGATTGCCAAGGACTTGCAGGAAGCCGGGCTGCTCGAAAAAATCGAGGAGTATGCCAGCATCGTGCAAACTTCGGAGCGCACTAAGGCCGTGATTGAGCCCAAGCTCTCGTTGCAGTGGTTCATGAAGATGGAGCAGATGGCCAAGCCCGCGCTCGACGTGGTGGAGAACGATACCGTGAAGCTGCACCCGCCCAAATTCAAA
This sequence comes from Hymenobacter convexus, assembly GCF_030580955.1. GTDB lineage: Bacteria > Bacteroidota > Bacteroidia > Cytophagales > Hymenobacteraceae > Hymenobacter. Next base: position 154,607 of record NZ_JAUQON010000005.1, read on the forward strand.
AACATGTACCGGGCCTGGATGGAGAACGTGCGCGACTGGTGCATCTCGCGCCAGCTCTGGTGGGGCCAGCAGATTCCGGCCTACTACCTGCCCGATGGCACCTTCGTAGTCGCCCTCACCGCCGAGGATGCCCTGCAACAAGCTATTGCCCAAACCGGCAAAGCGGACCTGCAGCTGAGCGACCTGCGTCAGGACGAGGATGTACTCGATACCTGGTTTTCATCGTGGCTGTGGCCGATTTCGGTGTTCGATGGCTTCAAAGACCCCGACAACGCCGATATCAACTATTTCTACCCCACCAACGACTTGGTGACGGGGCCGGACATCCTGTTCTTCTGGGTGGCCCGCATGATTATGGCCGGCCTGGAATACCGCCAGGAAGTGCCGTTCAAGAACGTGTACCTCACCGGCATCGTACGCGACGCGCAGGGCCGCAAAATGAGCAAGCAGCTCGGCAACTCGCCTGACCCGCTCGACCTCATTGCCCAGTACGGCGCCGACGGCGTGCGCACCGGCATGTTGTTCTCGGCTCCCGCTGGCAACGACCTGCTCTACGATGTGAAGCTGGTGGAGCAGGGCCGCAACTTCAGCAACAAGCTCTGGAATGCCTTCCGCCTCGTGAAAGGCTGGGAAGCCGACGCCTCATTGCCCTTCGTGAATGCCAAGCCCGTGGAGTGGTTCAACGCCAAGCTGCAGGCGGCCATTGTGGAGATGGACGACCATTTCGAAAAGTTCCGCATGTCGGATGCGCTGATGACCATCTACAAGCTGACTTGGGACGACTTCTGCGCCCAGTACCTAGAGATGGTGAAGCCCGCCTACCAGCATCCCATCGACGCCGAAACGCTACGCCACACCACGGCCTACCTCGAAACGCTGCTCAAGCTGCTGCACCCATTCATGCCTTTTATCACCGAAGAGCTGTGGCACGAGCTGGCTGAGCGCGGCCCCCGCGACTACGTGACCGTGGCCCCCTGGCCCCGCGCCACCGCGCCCGCCAACAGCGCCGAAACCCTGGCCAACATGGATAAGGCGCTGGCCATCGTGGCCGGCATCCGCACCGTGCGCAACCAGAAAAACCTCGGCCCCAACAAGCCGCTCACGCTGGTAGCCAAAACCGACGAGCCGCAACTGGTGACCGACTACGAAGGCATTATCCGCAAGCTGGGCAGCATTTTGGAGGTGAGCTTTGCCGATGCCGGCCCCGCCGCCTCGGTGAGCTTCGTGCTGGGCGGCAGCGAGTTTTTCATCCCGCTCGAGGGCCACATCGACCTGGCCGCCGAGCGTGCCCGCCTCGAAAAGGAGCTGGAATATGCCCAGGGCTTCCGCGACTCGGTGCAGAAGAAACTTGGCAACGAGAAATTCGCCCAGAACGCCAAGCCCGAAGTGCTGGAAAAGGAACGTCAGAAGCTGGCCGATGCCGAAGCCAAAATCGCCGCGTTGGAGCAGGCGCTGAAAGGACTGTAAACGCCATCCGTTTTAACGCGGAAAAGGGCGCTTCCTGATTCAGGAAGCGCCCTTTTCTATTTCCGGTGCAGCAGTCACATAGGTTACTGAGGGATGCCGCCCGGCTGCTTTTTCTGCAGTGGAGCCAATTGGTTTTGCAGCTGGAAGGTGACTTTCTGGCAATCGGCGAAGCGCTGTTCCGATGCTTTCAGGGCCTTTTCAGTGGCATTGAGCTGCTGGTAGAGGTAGCCGATAAGGCCCAGCGCCAGTACCAATGCCCCGAGGTAAATAATATTTCTCATAAGTAAGAAAAAGGAAAACAAGAACGTCATGCTGAGCGAAGTCGAAGCATCTCTACCGCGAGAGTAATCATTTACTACTGCGGTAGAGATGCTTCGACTTCGCTCAGCACGACGTGCTGTTATCGTTCAAATAATTGACTTTAAATAGCCGTGTTCGGGTCGAACTGCTCCAGATAGTCGGCCACTTTGCGCACGAACATGCCGCCGAGCGAGCCGTCTACCACGCGGTGGTCGTAGCTGTGGCTCAGGAACATAAAGTGGCGGATGCCGATGAGATCGCCCTGCGGCGTTTCAATCACGGCCGGCTTTTTCTTGATGGCTCCCACGGCCATGATGGCCACCTGCGGCTGCATGATGATGGGCGTGCCCATCACATTGCCGAACGAGCCCACGTTGCTCAGCGTGTAGGTGCCGCCTTCGAGGTCGGTGGGCGTGAGCTTGTTGATGCGGGCGCGGTTGGCCAAGTCGTTCACCTTCTTGGTGAGGCCGTTGAGGTTGAGCTGGTCGGCGTTGTGAATGACCGGCACAATGAGGTTGCCCGAGGGCAAAGCCACGGCGATGCCGATATTGATGTCGCGTTTCTTGATGATGTAGTCACCGTCAATCGACACATTAATCATCGGGAAATCCTGAATGGCGCGGGCCACGGCCTGGACGAAAATGGGCGTGAACGTCAGGTTTTCCCCCTCGCGCTTTTTGTAGGCGTCCTTGTGCTTGTTGCGCCAGTTCACAATGTCCGTCACATCGGCTTCCACGAAGCTGGTGACGTGGGGCGAAATGCGCTTCGAATCCACCATGCGCTGCGCAATCATCTTGCGCATGCGGTCCATCTCAATCAGTTCCTGGCCGCCGCTCACGCTCGGGGCGGGCTTGGTGCTGGCTACTGATGCAACTGGGGCGGCTGCAGGTGCGGCCTGTGGCTGTGGGGCGGGCGCGGCAGCCGGTGCCGGAGTTGCGGCCGGCGCGGCAGTTGCGGCGGCTGGCGCAGCCGTAAACGAAGGCTTACCCGCGGCCACGTAATCGAGGATGTCCTTTTTGGTCACGCGGCCTTCCTTGCCCGTGCCGGGCAGGTATTCGAGGTCGCTCATGCTCACACCTTCTTCGCGGGCAATGCTGAGCACGAGAGGCGAGAGGAAGCGGCCGGGCTGGTGTTCGGCGCCGGCAGCCGGAGCCGCGGCGGGCACGGTAGCCTCGGGTACGTAGGGCACGGCGCTGCCATTACTGGAAGGAGCGGGGGCTGCTTCGGGCGCGGCAGGAGCCGCAGCCGGGGCAGTAGCGCCAGCCGACGCGGCATCGGTTTCCACGATGGCGATGGGCGCGCCCACGGCCACGACCTGGCCTTCCTGCACCAGAATTTCGGCCAGTACGCCGGCGTAGATGGCCGGTACTTCGGTATCAACTTTATCGGTGGCTACTTCCAGCACTGATTCATCCTGCTCAATGGGGTCGCCAACTTGCTTGAGCCATTTCAGGACGGTGCCTTCCATGATGCTTTCGCCCATCTTGGGCATCGTCATTTCCACTCGTGCCATAGGTAAGGAGGGGTATTTGGGGGTAATAAGGGTGGGGTGGGAGTTTGGTGCCGCAAAGGTAGCCCAAAAGCCGAACGCCCCCGGCGCAATACGCGGCAGGGGCGTTTTAATAATTGAAACCATCGGGGCAACCCCTTGGCCCGATTGCGGCGTGGCCGGTTATTTCAAGGGTCTGAAATATTTTATTTTCAGTCGTTTTCGGATGTCCGCAGGCAACGGCCAGCCCTGCTCATACTGCCGCACCACACCCGCCTCCCGGCTTTCGCTGTAGCGCCCCAGATGGTGTATTGCCAGCACCGACGATACTAAGGCATTGAGGGTGAATAGCCCCGCCACGGCTCCCTGCCCGCGGGAAGCCGCGAACGCCGTGCCGGCCAACCCCGCCAATCCGTACCCGGCCTCGCTCAAAGCATTGCCCCGGCGCTGCCGGAATAAATTATGTACCGCATAGGCCGAATCGCGCACCGGGCCGTTGCCCTGTGCGCGCATATCGATGGAAATCAACAGGAGAAAAGGCAGAATTCGGAAGGCCATGAAGTGCAGAAAAGTGACGCAACCAACCTGAAGAGCCTGTGCGCTCCCGCAAAGTTGCAGCGCCCCGCTACTCTTCTACTGTAATTTCCGGCAGCCCCTCCTCCGTCAAATCCCCGCCGGTAGCGGCAGCGTTTTTCCGAAACTTCGAGAAGCAAATGGTGCGATTCGACGCAAAGCGGCTGGTGGGGTCATTGATGATGACAACGTGTGGAAACGTGCCGAATTCCTTGCCCTCGTACAGCAGCGTTTTCTTGATGCCCAGGTCAGGCTTGTTGACTACGTCCACGTAGATATTGCGCCCCACGCCCTGCGGCCCCGGCTTGGCAAATAGCACCGTGGTTTCGATACTGCCGTTGCAGGCTGGCGAGCAGGAGGAGAGTGCGAGGCAGGCAAACGGTAAAACCAGCAGGAATTTAGTAACGTAACGCATGATGGGCTGAGAGTAAGCAGATAAAACACAGCCCCGACAAGGCGCCACCCGTGCCAACGAATGCCGCCCGGCCGGGGCTGTGAAGGAAGTGGATGCGGTAGAAATTAAGGTTTGACCCGACTGCCAATTGCTGGCAATTCAGCCTGATTGTAATATTCCTGCCGATAGCCGGTATCGCAGGAGGTTATCAGCAGCCCCAGCCACACCACGAACCCGAGGTTTCTGAAGTGGCGCATCTGCCAGGCGCGCAGGGCTCCAGGTTCCGTGATTTGCTTGAGCAGCAGCCAGCCCAGCACCGGCGCAAGCAGCGCGAGTAAAAGGGGCCAGTCCTCGCCTTTGTATTCCAGTTGCCAGCTTTCAGGATGTTGGGTGTCGTTCATGCTTTCCCAAGCACCGTTGTGAGAATAGCCGCTTACAACGGGGTTGTGCAAAACCGACATTTGGGTAAGCGAGACAAGGGCAATTAACAACACCCAAATGAGTGGGGCAATCGACAATTGGAAGCCTCCCAATTCCCGATTGCTATACAGCCATAAGCTGTAACCCATAAGAGCTAGCAGGCCAAATACCCATTCAGCCATTGATTGAAACGATTAAATCGTCGAGAAATCGAACGACTGCTCGATGAACGCCGTCGTAAAATTGCCCGCCTTGAAATCCTCGTTGTCCATCAGGGCCAAGTGGAACGGGATGGTTGTTTTCACGCCTTCTACCACAAACTCGCTCAGAGCGCGCTTCATTTTCACGATGCACTCCTCGCGGGTCTGGGCCACAGTAATGAGCTTGGCAATCATCGAATCGTAGTTCGGCGGAATCTGGTAGCCCGCGTACACATGCGTGTCCACGCGCACGCCGTGGCCGCCGGGAATGTGCAGCGTGGTGATGCGGCCCGGCGCGGGCCGGAAACCGTTGCGCGGGTCCTCGGCGTTGATGCGGCACTCCATGGCGTGCATCTTTGGGAAGTAGTTTTTACCCGAAATGGGGATGCCCGCCGCCACCTTGATTTGCTCCTTGATGAGGTCGTAGTTGATGATTTCCTCCGTCACCGGGTGCTCCACCTGAATGCGGGTGTTCATCTCCATGAAGTAGAAATCCCGGTTGGCATCCACCAGAAACTCAATCGTGCCCACGCCCTCGTAGCCAATGGCCGAAGCGCCCGCAATGGCCGCCTTGCCCATTTTCTCGCGCAGCGCGTCGGTCATAAACGGCGACGGCGCTTCCTCCACCAGCTTCTGGTGGCGGCGCTGGATGCTGCAGTCGCGCTCCGACAAGTGGCAGACGTGCCCGAACTGGTCGCCCACAATCTGCACTTCGATGTGGCGCGGCTCCACCACGTACTTCTCCAGGTACATGCCGTCATTGCCAAACGCTGCCTTCGATTCCGTGCGCGCGTCGTCCCAGGCTTTCTGGAACTCGTCGTCGCCGTGAATGATGCGCATGCCGCGCCCGCCGCCGCCGGCTGTGGCCTTGATGATGACAGGGTACTTGATTTTGTTGGCAATTTTCTTGCCCTGCTCCACCGATTCGAGCAGGCCCTGCGAGCCCGGCACTACCGGCACGCCGGCCTTAATCATAGTAGCCTTGGCCGTGGCCTTATCGCCCATTTGGTTAATCATCTCGGGCGAAGCGCCGATGAACTTGATGCCATTCTCGGCGCAGATGCGCGAGAATTCCGCGTTTTCGCTCAGGAAGCCGTAGCCGGGGTGGATGGCGTCGGCGTTGGTAATTTCGCAGGCCGCAATCAGGTTGGGCATGCTCAGGTAGCTGTCTTTCGAGGCGGGCGGGCCAATGCACACGGCCTCATCGGCAAATTTCACGTGCAGGCTTTCCCGGTCGGCGGTCGAGTACACAGCCACCGTTTTGATGCCCATTTCCTTGCAGGTACGGATGATGCGCAGCGCAATTTCGCCCCGGTTGGCGATGAGTATTTTCTTGAACATGTGGGTGGGAACGTCTTAGGTTAAACACCTGTCATCCTGAGCATTTTGCGCATAAAGCAAAGACGAAGGACCTTATCGCGTTTGAACAATCGGCAGTAACTTAATTACAGCGCATCGTTCGGCGGTGATAAGGTCCTTCGCTGCGCTCAGGATGACAGATAACAAATGACAAACGGGCGAAAACTACTCAATCAAAAACAGCGGCTGGTCGTATTCCACCGGCGTGGCGTTATCCACCAGCGCCTTCACGACGCGGCCGCTTTCTTCGGCTTCAATTTCGTTGAACAGCTTCATCGCTTCGATGATGCAGATAACTTGGCCTTTCTCCACCATATCACCCACTTGCACGAAGGCCGGCGCGTCGGGGCCGCTGCTGCGGTAGAAGGTGCCAATCATAGGCGCCTTTAGGGCCTTGTGGCTGGCCGACGAGGCTTCGGTGGCCGCTACGGGGGCGGGTGCAGCGGCGGCAGCCGGCGCAGGAGCCGCGGCTACCGGAGCCGGTGTTGCGGGCGCGGCAGCGGCTGGAGCAGCGGCGCTGTATACCGTTTTGGTGTTGGGGTCGCGCTGCACCGAGATTTTAAATTCCTCGGTTTCAATGTTGACTTTATTGAGACCCGATTTCGCAATAAAATCGAGCAGCTCCTGGAGTTCTTTGGCTTTCATGGCAGCGTCTTTTTCCTTTTTGGGCGAGTTTGACATATTCTTTAGCTGCTAGCTATAAGCCGCTAGCGGTAAGCTGTTTCAGAACGTCAGCCAACAGCTAACCGCTGTCAGCCAACAGCTTGATAAAGGCTACTTAACGCGCTCGACGTAGCTGTAGTCGCTGGTTTTGATGCGGATTTTGGTGTCTACGTCAATAAACAGCGGCACCTGGATGCGGGCGCCGGTTTCCACCGTGGCGGGCTTCAGGGTATTGGTGGCGGTGTCGCCGCGCAGGCCGGGCTCGGTGTAGGTCACCACCAGGTCCACAGTAGTGGGCAGTTCGGCGGTGAGGGGCATTTCGGTTTCGGCGTGCATGAGGATGGTCACGTCTTGGCCTTCCTTCATCAGGTCGGCGAAAGGCACCATCTCCTCGGGCAGCACCACCTGCTCGAAATCTTCCTTATTCATGAACGTGTAGCCGTAGTCGTCCTTGTAAAGAAACTGGTGCGGGCGCTGCTCCACACGAGCGGTTTCCACTTTCACGCCAGCGTTGAAGGTGTTGTCGATGGTGCGGCCGGTTTTGATGTTGCGCATCTTGGTGCGCACAAAGGCGGGGCCTTTGCCGGGCTTCACGTGCTGAAACTCGGTGATGACGTGCAGCTCGTTGTTGTAGTTGAGAACGAGCCCGTTGCGGAAGTCGGCGGTTGATGCCATGGTTGTTGTGCTTTTAGCAAATAGCCGCGGCTATTCGCTTTTCGTGGGTGGTTTTGAGCAAAACGGCTTACAAATGCTAGCCGTTTGCCTTTAGATATCAGAAAATAAGAACAAAGCTAACAGCTAGCCGCTATTAGCTAACGGCTAGGCCTTGGCTACTTTATCACCATCGTACGCCCATTTGAGGTAAATCGAGCCCCAGGTGAAGCCGCCGCCAAAGGCGGCCAGCACGAGGTTGTCGCCGCGGCGCAGCTGGCTTTCATAGTCGGCCAGGCACAGCGGGATGGTGCCGTTGGTGGTGTTGCCGTAGCGGCTGATGTTGAGCATCACCTTCTCGGGGCCCACGCCCATGCGGTTGGCCGTGGCGTCGATGATGCGCTTGTTGGCCTGGTGGGGCACCAGCCAGGCCACGTCGTCGTTGCTGAGGTGGTTGCGCTCCATCACTTGGGCGGCCACGTCGGCCATGCTCTTCACGGCAAACTTGAACACCGTGGCGCCTTCCTGGTAAATGTAATGCTCTTTGTTGTCGACGGTTTCGTGCGTTGGGGGGCGGCGGCTGCCGCCGGCTTTCTGGTGCAGGTAGGCTTCGCCCGAGCCGTCGGTGCGTAGCACTTGGTCGAGAATGCCGAAGCCGTCGGTGTTGGGTTCGAGCAGCACGGCGGCGGCGCCGTCGCCGAAGAGGATGCAGTTGGCGCGGTCGGTGTAGTCCACAATGGACGACATTTTATCGGCGCCCACCACAATCACCTTCTTGTAGGTGCCCGCCTGGATAAACTGCGCGCCCGTTGCCAGCGCAAACAGGAACGTCGAACACGCCGCGTTCATGTCGTAGCTGAACGCATTCACGATGCCCACCTTGTTGCTGATGATGTTGGCCGTGGCCGGAAACAGCACATCGGGCGTGGTGGTGGCGCAAATCAGCAACTCCACGTCGGCCGGATTGGTGCCGGTTTTATCGAGCAGGTTCTGCACGGCCTTTACGCCCATCACGGAAGTGCCCTGGTTTTCGCCCTTCAGAATGCGGCGCTCCCGAATGCCGGTGCGCGACAAAATCCATTCATCGTTGGTGTCCACCAGCTTTTCAAGCTCGGCATTAGTAAGCACGTAGTCGGGCACATAGGCGCCCACACCCGTGATGGCGGCGGTAATCTTCATACGAGCAAAAGTAGGCGGGGCAAGCGAAAAATGGGCATTGGGCCTGATGATGTGCGGGCCGGGCCGCGCCAACGCTCCGGTAATGAGCCCCAAGCATGTAAAAAAAATCCGGCCGAAGCCGGAGGTTTTCCCACCGCGCGAGGTGTGGTTTAGGACTTAAAAGTAGCCTTAATTTGGTCAACAATACCCGAGTCGGCCATGTTGAAGCCCTGCATCAGCATGTTGCCGATGGCGCGGGGCGTGCTGCGGCCGTGCCCGATGATGGCGTTGTCGTTGATGCCCAGGATGGGCGAACCGCCCACCGCTTCGTAGTTGAACTTATCAAAAAACGGGTCCTGAATCTGCTTCTCGTCCATGGCATCGTAAATCGACTCGGCCATTTTGAGGATAATGTTGCCCGTAAAACCGTCGCACACAATCACGTCGGCCTTGTCGTTGAACAGGTCGCGGCCTTCTATGTTGCCCACAAAGTGGATATGCGGGTTGTCTTTCAGCAGCTTGTGGGCTTCCTGGATAATGGGCGTACCCTTGCCTTCTTCCTCGCCAATGTTCATCAGGCCCACCTGCGGGTTGGCGATGCCCAGCACGTGCTGGGCGTAGAGCGAGCCGAGCTCGCCGAACTGCTCCAGCATCTCGGGCTTGCACTCGGCGTTGGCGCCCACGTCGAGCAGAATGCCCACGTTGTTGTGCAGTTTGGGCAGGAAGTTGGCAATGGCCGGGCGCATCACGCCGGGCACCGTTTTCACGGTGAACATGGCTCCCACGAGCATGGCGCCCGTGTTGCCGGCCGAGCAGAAAGCATCGACTTCGCCCGCGAGGAGCATTTTGTAGCCCACGGCAATGCTGGAATCCTGCTTCTGCTGGAAGGCTTTGGCGGGGTGCTCGCCCATCTCGATAACCTGCGACGCGGCCACGAACTCGAGCGCGGCAGCGGCAGGCCCAGCAGCCTGAAGCAGGGGACGGACGGCGTCTTCCTGACCGATGAGGACAATGGTGGCCCGGCCGGCGAGTTGCTCGGCAGCCAGGAGGGCACCCGCCACGGCGGCTTGGGGGGCGAAATCGCCGCCCATTGCGTCGAGGGCTATTTTCATGAAAGAGGTGTTTGGAGGGAGGTCAGCGGAAAGCGAAAGTACCAAAAATCCGGCCCCGCTGGCTTAAAAAAGGAGCGAAGCCGGACCTAGTGGTGCCGCGAAGTAACAACCAAACGCGCTATTCGTCGTCTTCGGCAGTATCAACTGCAGGGGCAGCGTTGGTCTTCGCGTAGTTTTTGATGGCCAGCTGGCCGTTGTGGTACAGGTCGCCGTCTACTACGTACGCCTTGTGGCGCAGGTGCAGCTCGCCCGTGTTGGGGCACAAAGTCACGGCCTTAGGGGTCAGCTTGTAGTGGGTACGACGCTTGTCGCGAACGGCGGAGGAGGTGCGGCGCTTAGGATGTGCCATGGTTTAGTTGAAATTAGGGGATTGAAGTTGCGGTTGTCGAGTGGGGAGCGACTCGGGGCACTGACGGATTAATTCAGGTTGCGCAGCGCGGCCCAACGCGGGTCGGCCGGCTCGTCGTCGTCGGGCGCATCATCGGCAGGACGGGTGCTGAAGATGAGCTTGGTCGGCGCGTCGGGGTTGTCGTCGGCCTCGTCCTGGAAGCGCGGGTGCAGCTTCTTCATGGGCAGGGCCAGACCAATGTAGTCGTAGAGGTGCTGGGCGAGGGGCAGGGTTTGGGTTTCGGGCGTGATTTGCAGCACGTTGTCGTCCAGCTCCTTGGCCTCGTCGCCGAAGCGCACCAATAGTTGTTCGTGAATGTCGAGCGGCTGGTCGAACTCATCGAGGCTCCGGTCGCAGGTGAGCTGCACGGTGCCAGTGATGTGGAAGTTCAGCGTCATCAGCCGCTCAGTTTTGATAAGCTCCACGTCGGCGTGCAAGTGGCCTTGCTCTACCAAGGGCTGGTCGAATAAGGCGAAGAATTCGGGACCCAACTCGAACTCAAAGTGGTGCGTTTTCAGCGCCAGCTTGGCTAAGTTGAGGTCGTATTTGCTTTCTTTTTTCACGGTCGGCTGGATAGCAGGGGGCAAAAGTAGTGAAAATCCGGCTTTTTGCCAAAAAAACGGCTAAGTTTCTCGGTGGCAAGGTGGCTGGAAGGCCCTTGTACGGTTACCGGGCTGAGCGGGGCTGAGCATCTGCCCAACGCTGTTTCCAGATGTCGCAGGCCAGGTAAACGGCGGCGCGAAACGATGATTCATCGGCCCGGTACTGGCCGGCGAGCCCGTAGGCGGTGCCGTGGTCGGGCGAGGTGCGGATGACGGGCAGGCCGGCGGTAAAATTCACGCCGCGCTCGAAGGCCATGAGCTTGAATGGAATCAGACCCTGGTCGTGGTAGAGCGCCAGCGTGGCATCGAACTGCCGGAACTGCTGGGTGCCGAAGTAACCATCGGCCGGGAAGGGGCCGAGGACGAGGTGGCCGTCGTGCGCAAATTGCTGGATGACGGGCGTCACGATGTCGCCTTCCTCCTTGCCCAGCAGGCCGTTTTCGCCAGCGTGGGGGTTGAGGCCCAGCACGGCGATGCGCGGCTTGAGGATGCCAAAATCATTCTTCAGCGACTTGAGCAGGAGCGTGATTTTAGTGCGCAGCAGCTCGGCAGTGAGCTTGGCGGGGACATCCTTCAGCGGCACGTGGCCGGTGACGGTGGCAATGCGCAGGCCGGCGTCCTCATCGACCAGAAACATCAGGCTCTCGGGCGCCTCGAAGAAGCTGGTGAGAAACTCCGTGTGACCGGGGTAGCGGAAGTCGTCGGCCTGGGTATTGTCTTTGCTAATAGGAGCCGTCACGATGCCGTCGAGCTTGCCGGCTTTAAGGTCGCGGGCGGCGCAGAGCAGGCTTTCGCGGGCAGCGGCGCCGGTGGCGGCGGAGGGCTGGCCGGGGGCGAGGACAAAGTCCTCTTCCCAGCACGTCACGGCGTTGAGGCGGCCAGGGGCAATGTCGGCGGCATCGCGCAACTGCCGGAACTGCAGGTGCTCGGTATCGGCGGGGGTGGGGAAGTCGTCGAAGAGGGCCGTGGCCGTGCCGTAGATGACGGGCGTGCAGATTTTCAGCAGGCGCTCATCGAGCAGAGTTTTGTAGATGACTTCGGGGCCGATGCCGGCGAGGTCGCCCACGGAAAAGCCGAGGCGGGGGAGGTTTTGGGGCATACTGTGTACTAGGCGGTCATGCTGAGCGAGCGCAGCGGAGTCGAAGCATCTCTACCTCAATAGTATTCATTACCGATGGCAACGAAGCGGTAGAGATGCTTCGACTCCGCTGCGCTCGCTCAGCATGACGTGCTAATAGGTTAGGCAAGCTGCTTGGTCAGAAACTCATAGAGCAGGCGCACGCCCACGCCGGTGCCGCCCTTGCCGCGGTAGCTCTCGGGGGCCGTGAGGTAGGCCGGGCCGGCGATGTCAAGGTGAATCCAGGGGTAGCCGACGGCGAAGCGCTCCAGGAATTTGGCGGCGGAGATGTGGCCGGCTTCGCCCTTGCCGAGGTTGTTGATGTCAGCAATATCGGACTTGATGTGGTCGGCGTACTCGTCCCAGAGCGGAAACTCGACCAGGCGCTCGTGTACGGTGTAGCCGGCTTCGGCGAGCTTTTGCAGCGTGGTCGGCGAGGCGGTGCCCATCGAGGCGCTGGCTTCGGTGCCGAGGGCGCGCACGGCGGCGCCGGTGAGGGTGGCCAGGTCGATAACCAATTCCGGCTCGTAGCGCTTGGCGAAGCTCAAGGCATCGGCCAGAAGCAGGCGGCCTTCGGCATCGGTGTTGCGCACCTCGACGGTAAGGCCGGAGTGCATGGTGATGACGTCGCCGGGGACGTAGGCGAGGCCGCCGGGGCGGTTGTCGGTGGCGGGCACGAGGCCGATGACGTGCAGCGGCACCTGGTTTTTGGCCAGGGCGAACAGGGTGCCGGCCACGGCCGCGCCGCCGGCCATGTCGCACTTCATCATGTCCATGCTGTTGGGCGTGGGCTTGAGGCTGAGGCCGCCGGTATCGAACACCACGCCTTTGCCGACGAGGACGTAGGGTTTCTCGTTTTTGGCGCCTTCGGGTTTGTATTCGAGGATGCTGAAGGTGGGCGGCTCGGGCGAGCCGAGGTTGACGGCGAGCAGGCCGCCCATGCGCAGGGCTTCGATTTTGGCCAGGTCGAGGATGTCGGTGGTGTAGCCGGCTTCGTCGCCGGCCTGGGCCATGCGCTCGGCAAACTGCACGGCGTTCAGCTTATTGAGCGGGGCGTTGACAAGGTCGCGGGCCAGGACGACTCCTTGCAGCAGGCCATCCAGCTCGTGGATTTGGGCTACTGTGGCGGCGTTGCCGACCAAGTAAACTTCTTTGAGGTCCGGCGCTTTGCGCGACTTCTCATCGGTTTTATACCCTTCGAACTGGTAGGCGGTCAGGGCCAGGCCTTCGGCCAGGAGCAGGGCGGCGTTGGGCGTGGCGCTGTGGTTTTCGATGAAGACCTCGGCTACTTTTTCGGCCTTGAGCTGGGCGTGGAGGGTGTGGCCGGCGCGGCGCAGCTGCTCGGCTACTTGGGCGGCGGTGGGCTTATCGGCCAGCACCACGAAGTAGTGGTGGTGGCTGAAGTGATTGAGATGCACGAGCTTCTGGTCGTCGGCCAGCGCTTTTTCCACGTAGCGGGCGGCGGCGGCAGGCAGGTCGCCGGCGGCGGAGGCGGGCAGCGTGGTGGTGCCGTGGGGCAGAATGAATACCTGCGTGGACTGGGCCGGCGCGGCGGTTACATGGGCAAGAGCGAAGGACATGGACAGGTATGGCTGAGATAATAGAACCGCGAAGGTAGCCGAGTACCGGGGACTCGGCGTTTTCGCGTGGGTGTTTCTGAAATGAAAGCGCGTCAATCAGCAAAGGAAAGCGGCTGGGTGACACTGCTGCCACTTCCCGCAGCAGGAACTACTTCCACTGCGCAGGTTCACCTGTAATTTGCCGGTCTATTTAAACGAAGCCTCATGTCGTTTTCCGCTTCTCATCTTCATTCAACTAGGTTTTTAGGCCTTTTGCTGGCCGTGGCTCTTGGGCTGACAACTTGTAATCGGAGCCCGGAAAAGGCGGTGTGCCAGCGGTTCAAAACCGGGCATTTTCAGTTCCGGCATCACGAGCAGGGCTTTCATTTTTCATCGCTGATTGAACGTACCGATTCTCGGCAAATAGAGCGGGATGAACTTACCGGCGATGTATCGACCTTGGCGGTGAAATGGACCGGCGACTGCGCCTACGATTTGCGGCTCATCAGCAGTACCAAGCCGTATCCGGACTCCATTCAGCACATGCGCAAAACGGTGCCCCTGCACACGGAGATTTTAGGCGGCACGGCGGATTATTACCTATTTAAATGCTATCGTGACAACGCTGACCTCGTAATTACTGATACCATGTGGGTTCAGAAATAGCTTCAGAATCAGTGAAAGCAGGCTGTTGTTTCGGTGTTGTAGTTAGAGTGGAAAAGCCCAAAGCGCCGGCCATATAACCGGGGTTGGTTTTCTGCTGGCGCGTTTGAAGCGTTGTAGCTTTCCTCAGAAAAATACCTTGCGCAGGGCCCAGAGGCTCCACACAATCACCATCAGGCCCACGCCGAGGAACATCCAGCGGGTGGGAATGCGGCCGGCCAGCCGGGCGGCGAGAGGGGCCGCCGCCACGCCGCCCACGATGAGGCCGGCCACAATCTGCCAGTGCTTGATGCCCAGAAGGGAGAAAAAGGTGAGGGCGCTGGCAAACGTGACGAAGAATTCGACCAGGCTCACCGTGCCGATGACGAAGCGCGGGGTGCGCCCATTTGTGATTAATGTGCTGGTAACCAACGGGCCCCAGCCGCCGCCGCCAAACGAATCGAGGAAGCCGCCGGCGCCAGCCAGCCAGCCGGCGTGCTTCACTTTGCGGCGCTTTTCCTTTTGCTTGCGCAGGGCTTTGCTGATGATACGCAAACCCAGAATGAGCAGGTAAGCGGCCAGAATGGGCTTGATGTAATTGGCGTATTGCTCGCCAAAGTAAGAGAGCAGCAGGGCGCCGCTCACCGAGCCGAGAACGCCCGGCAGCAGCAGCACCCGAAACAGCTTTTTGTTGACGTTGCCGAAGCGGTAATGATTGTAGCCCGACGCGCCGCTGGCAAACATCTCGGCCGTGTGGATGCTGGCGCTCACCGATACCGGGCTCAGGCCCAACGACATGAGACTGATAGCCGAAACCACGCCGTAGCCCATGCCGAGCATGCCGTCAATCAACTGGGCGATGAAGCCGACCGCCACGAACTTGTAGAAGAGGCCCGAAGTACTGACGACGCCCCAGGCCTGCTGCCAGGTGAAATAATAGGAGAGGATGTTGAGCAAAATGAACCCCGCGAACGTGACCAGCGCGCCCGTGGCAATGCGCCGCCAGTAAGCCGTGGCTGGCGATTCAAAGGCCGGGCCGTAGGCCATTTCGGCCGTGAGGGTATTGAGGGCTTTTACTTTACTGGTAAAGTCGCCGCCCAGCCGCCGCCGGATGACGGTCATGTTTTGGAGCAGCGTGTGGAGCTCACCGGGCAGGGTTTCTTCCAGCACGGCGCGCAGGCGCTGGCCCACGGTGGGCGCCTTGCCGTTGGTGGAAATGGCCACTTTCAGGTCGCCCTTCTGCACCACCGACGACAGGTAGAAATCGCATTCGTCGGGCGTATCGGCCACGTTAGTCAGGATGCGGCGGACCGAGGCGGCGGTTTTAACGTGGCGGTTCAGGGCCGGGTCGTCGGTGGCCACGAACACAAAATCCTGGTCGTCGAGGTCGTCGTCGGAATAGGGGCGGGCGTGCAACTGCACCCGCGGGTGGCGCGCGGCCAGCTCTGCCAGCGCGGGCAATATGTGCGGAGCCACCACCATCACAGGCGTGGCGGGGCTGTCGCGCAAAATGGCGGTGAATATTTCCAGACCCGCATTGCCGCCGCCGACCAGCAGCACGTTGAACTGCTCCAGGTTTAGAAAAACCGGAAACAGGGCGTTGGTCTGGGGCGGGGCGGTGGGCGGCGCTTGAGGGTTGGTCACGCGGGAAGCGGGGAAGGCGATGTGGTCAACGGCCATAAGTTACGGCGAAATCAAGCGGGAAAATTCAGGCCGTGGGTGGCCGACTAGCGCAGGACCGTGTTGTCGAAGGTGAGGGCCACGTAGTAGAGCCCGCCGATGGTGGGGCCGGCGGCGTACTGGATGTAGCGATTATTCAGCAGGTTGGCACCGCCCACTTTGATGGTGGTTTTAAGGGCGGGCACGCGCAGGTTTACCTGGGCGTCCACGGTTTGGTAGGCGGGCACCTGGCCGTTGGCCAGCGGACTTTCCCAGTAGAAGGTGCTTTGGTGGCGCCACACCACGTTGAAACCCAGGTTGCGCACCACTTCGCGGTTGCCGAAACTCACATTGGTGGCCCAATGCGGCGTGTTGAAGCCCGTGACGAAGATGTCGGACGCCGAATTGGTGGTGATGACGTTGTAGTTCACGTTGCCGCCGACGGTGAATTTCTGGAAGAAATTGTAGGTCAAACCCAGCGTCGAGCCGTAGCTTTTGTACTTGTTCAACGCGTTGGTGTACACGCGGTACCGGTCCTGGCGGGCCGAGCGGTTGCTGTTCAGCGCGGCCAGCACGGCGTCATCGGAACCCACAGTTACTTGCTGGCCGGCAGCGTTTTTGGGCACGCTCACCTCCACCTGGCCTAAGAAGCCGGAGTAGATGTTGTAGTAAGCATCGGCGTCGATGGACAGCTTGTTCTCGAACAATACGCTGCGGTAGCCCACCTCGTAGGCATTAATTTGCTCGGGCTGCTCGGTGGGCAGGTTGCCCACGGCCAGCAGGCTGCGCAGCTCGGGGCGCACGGCCGCCTGGGCCGCCGTGCCGCCGTTGGCCGCCACGTAGGCATTCACCGCCGCGTTGAAGGTGCTGATGCTGGCCAGCGTGTAGGAGTTGTTGAGGTAGTTTAGGCCCTCGTTCACACGGGCCAGTCCGCCCACGCGGCGCACGTTGCCGTTGTTCACGAAGGACAGCGCCTCGAACAATGAGGGAAAACGCCAGCCGTTCTGATAGGAGGCGCGGAAGTTGTGCTTCCCGGCCACGGTGTACACAGCGGCCACGCGCGGGTTGATTTTGGGCGTGAATTCGGGGTTGTAGTCGGCGCGCAGCGAGGCGGTCAGCTTTAACTTGTCCTGGAGGAGCAGCTTGGTGGCCTGGCCGAAAACGCCCGCTTTCTTGTAGTACTGATTGTTGCCGCCGGGCTGAATCCGCTCGGCCAGCGGGCGGCTGAAATCCACGAAATTGTTGCCATCCGGCTGCACTTCGTAGAGGCGGGCATCGCCGCCGATGAGCACATCGGCGAATTTGATACGGTCGCCCAGGCTCCAGGTGCCCTCGGCGTGGTAGGTGTGGCTGCGCTGGATGAGGGCCGCGCCGCCGGGGATGGGCGCGCCCGGCACGTTCACGCCGCTGTCCCAGTTGTTGGTGCGGATTATCTGGTTTTTCAGGTCGTTGAAGGCGGCGGTGCCGGGCGTGGCGCGGCCGGCATCGGCCACGGCGCGGGCCTGGCGCATGGCATCGGCCAGGGCCACTCCTTGGTTTACCTGGCTTTGCAGGGAGGTCTGAAACTTGTCGCCCCAACTGTTGCGCACCGCAGCCGAGGCGGGCGACAGCGCAGTGGCGCCGTTTTGCAGGTCGAGGTTGAGGGCCAGCGGATTGAGATTGTAGGAATTGCCGGTGTTCTCAATCAGCATGTAGGCGCGGGCGGTAAAGTCCTTGCCGCGCAGCTCCACTTTGTGGTTTTGAACGGTCACGCCGTCGAGCTGAATCTTGTTGCCGCGCTGAAACACGCCGTCCATCAGCCCGAAGCGGTAGCCGTAGCTCAGCTCCAGGTTGTCGCGCAGCTTGTAGTGCAAGCTGGCGTCGGCCTTGATGTTGCGCACGATGGGGTTGGTGAGGTCGCGCTCGAAGTAGCCGGTCCGGCGCACGTTGAAGGTTTCGGTGCGGCCGTTGAGGGTGATGGGGATGCTCACGTTGCCGGCGTTGTCGTCGCCGTAGCGGTTCCAGAGGTCGGCGGCGGGGTTATTCGCGCCGCTCAGGTCCGGAAAGCGCGGGTTGGCCGAAGCCAAGTTTTGCGGGTTCTGGTCGGTTTGGGTGTTGGCCAGCCAATCGGTGCCGCGCATAAAGCTGCCGTTCACCTTGAAGGCGAGGCGGTTGCTGAACGCCTGGGCGTAGCGCACGGCCGTTTCGTTAAGCACGCTCGGGTTGCGGTCGATGCCGTCGACGTGGTTCACGCCCACTTTCTGGTACACGCTCAGGCCCTGGTAGGTGAAGGGGCTTTTGGTGGTGAGGTTGGCCATGCCGTTGATGGCATTCATGCCATACAGCGCCGAGGCCGCGCCGGGCGTAATTTCCACGCTGGCAATGTCGAGTTCGGTGGGCCCGATGGCGTTGCCCAGCGGCACGCCCAGCGTGGCCGCCTGCATGTCGACGCCATCTACCAACTGCATGAAACGGAAGTTGTTGGGGATATTGAACCCGCGCGTATTCGGCACTTTAAAGGTGAGGCTGCTGGTGGTCATCTGCACGCCCTTCACGTTCTCCAAGGCATCGTAAAAGCTAGGCGCGGGGGTTTCCTTGATGGCTCGGATATCAAGCTTTTCAATGGCCACCGGCGACTTCAGCCGGCTTTCCTCCACCCGCGAGGCCGACACTACCACTTCGTTGGTAATAATCTCGCGCGAGTCGAGCGACACGGCAATGCGGCGGCTCCCGCGGGCTATTTCAATCTCGCGGGCATCGTGCCCGATGGCGTTGAACACCAGTACGAATGGGTACTGCAGCTTGGCTTGCAGCTCAAACTTGCCCTCGGCATCGGTCTGGGTGCCTACGGTGGCGCCTTTTACACTCACGCTCACGCCGGGCAGGGGCTCGTTGGTGCCCTTTTCGCGCACCTCGCCGCTGATGGCAATGAGTTCGGTTTGGGCAAAAGCGGCCGTGGTGCTGACCAGCAGCAGAAGCATAAACAGCCAAAAAGCAGGCGTATAAAATTTCATCTCAGAAGGTGATTGCGGGGAATATTGAAGTTGCCGAGCCGACGAATTCGGCATTTTTTCAAGGGTTCGGCGCGCCGCATGCGGCGTGTCCACAGGCAATGAGCAGCTTCAACAACAGCGGCCAGTGAGGCTGGCAGGGGCAATCGGTCTTGAGATGAAACACGTTTTCATAGGTCAGAAAGAAGTGGGTAACCAAAAGGGGCGGGGCTTGCCAAGCAATTGGGCCGCGCCGGGCAGGGCGTTCTACTCGGTGGCGTCAATCATGCCGGCCGCCAGCGTGGCGCCGGTCTGTTCGTCGAGCAGGATGAAGGCGCCGGTGGTGCGATTCTTCGCGTAGGCATCCACCACCAGCGGCACGGCGGTTTTGATGCGCACCCGCACGATGTCGTTCAGGTGGGCCGACTCGGCGGCGGAGCGGTGCAGAGTTTCCACACTGGTTTTGCTGAGTAGGGCCGACACGGAGGCTTTCACCAGCGCGGTGTGGTGCTGGAGCAGGAATTTCTGGCCCGCCTCCAAGGTGCGCTCGTCCATCCAGCACAGGGTGGCTTCGAGGGCGCGCGTGACGGTGGGCGTACTGCTGGCCACGATGATGGAATCGCCGCGGCTCACGTCCACGTCGTCGCGCAGGCGGATGACCACGCCCTGCGGCGCCACGGCCGTTTCCACTTCCTGCTGGCCCACTTCCAAGGCTTCAATCTCGGTTTCGAGGCCCGAGGGCAGCACCCGCACCCGGTCGCCCTTGCGGTACACACCGCTCTGGATGCGGCCAGCATAGCCGCGGTAATCGGGCAAATCAGCTTGTTGGGGCCGAATCACATACTGCACTTGGAAGCGGGGCTCGTCGGCGCTCACGTCTTGGGTCACATCAATTTGCTCCAGATATTCGAGCAAGCTGGGGCCGCTGTACCAAGGCAGCTTGGTGGAGCGGCGCACCACATTGTCGCCGTGCAGGGCGCTGAGCGGGATGGCCACCGCATCGGACACGCGCAGCTGGCGCGTCACGGTGGCATATTCGGCCACGATGCGGTTGAAAACGGCCTCGTCGTTGCCCACCAGGTCCATCTTGTTCACGGCTAGCACAAAGTGCCGAATGCCCAGCAGCGCGGCCACCAGCGTATGGCGGCGGGTTTGCTCAATCACGCCCAGGCGGGCGTCTACCAGTACAATGGCGAGGTCGGCGTTGCTCGCGCCGGTCACCATGTTCCGGGTGTATTGCACGTGGCCGGGCGCGTCGGTTATGATGAATTTGCGGCGCGGGGTGGTGAAGTATTTGTGCGCCACATCAATGGTAATGCCCTGCTCACGCTCGGCCCGCAGGCCATCAGTGAGCAAGGCCAAATCGACGCCGCCGTGCACAGCCGGTCGGTTTTCGATGGCCGCTAGCACGTCGAGCGACACCGAGTCGCTGTCGTAGAGCAGGCGCCCGATGAGCGTGCTCTTGCCGTCGTCGACGCTGCCGCAGGTGATGAATCGGAGAAGGTCCATTTTATGTATGGTCAAGTTTTTAGAACGTCATGCCGAGCGCAGCCGAAGCATCTCTACCGCGGAAGTAAATAGTTGTCGGTGAGTGTCCTGGCTTCGCTGCAACGAAGCGGCAGAGATGCTTCGACTGCGCTCAGCGTGACGTGCCAATAATTTTAATTCGATTAGAAATAGCCGTTGCGCTTGCGGTCTTCCATGCCGGCTTCGGAGATGTTGTCGTCGAGCCGGGTGGCGCCGCGCTCGCTCACTTTGGCTAACAGCAGGTCGGCAATGATGTCATCGATGGTCACGGCGTCGCTTTCCACGGCGGCCGTGCAGGTCGAGTCGCCCACGGTGCGGAAGCGCACCTGGCGCTCTACTATTTCGTCGTTTTCGTCGAGATGCAGGTGCTCGCTCAGACCCAAAAGCTGGCCGCTGGGCAGCACCACGCAGGTGCGCGGGTGGCCAAAGTAGATAGCCGGCAAAGCAATGTTTTCGCGCTGGATGTAGCGCCACACGTCCAGCTCCGTCCAGTTCGAAATGGGGAACACGCGCACGTTTTCGCCCTTCTGAATGCGGCCGTTGTAGATGTTCCAGAGCTCGGGGCGCTGGCGCTTGGGGTCCCACTGCCCAAACTCGTCGCGGATGCTGAAAATGCGCTCCTTGGCCCGGGCCTTCTCCTCGTCGCGCCGCGCCCCGCCGATGCAGGCGTCAAATTCAAACTCCTCAATCACCTCCAGCAGCGTATAGGTCTGAAGCGGGTTGCGGCTGGGAAATTTGCCGGTGGCATCACGCAGCTTCTGCTTCTTAATCGTGTCCTCGACGCAGCGTACCACCAGCTTTTCGCCCAGCTCAGCGGCCAGCTGGTCGCGGAATTCCAGCACTTCGGGGAAGTTGTGACCCGTGTCGATGTGGACCAGCGGGAAGGGGAAGCGGCCCGGCCGAAAGGCCTTCTTGGCCAAGTGCACCAGCACAATGGAGTCTTTGCCGCCCGAAAACAGCAGCGCCGGCCGCTCGAATTGACCGGCCACTTCGCGCAGAATGTGAATGGCTTCGGCTTCCAGCCGGTCGAGGTAGTCTAGGTGAGGAATTGAACTCATCAGAAGGATAAATAAGTAGCGCTGGAAATAACTGGAAATAACTTGAAGGGATTTGGTCATCATGCAGCGCGCTGCGAAGCATGACGGGCCGGCCGGCTAGCGTTCAGCCACGATTTCAGCGGCCGTGTCGTGCAGGCCGCACTCTTTGGCGGCTTGGTCTTCCCACCACCAGCGGCCGGCGCGGAAGTCCTCGTCTGGGGCCACGGCCCGGGTGCAGGGCGCGCAGCCAATGCTTACAAACCCCTGCCGGTGCAGCGGATTGACCGGAATGCCGTGGGCCTGCGCAAAATCCTGGCACTGTGCCCAAGTCCATTCAAAGAGTGGATGCACCTTGATGAGCTGGTGGCCGGCGTCCCATTCGGCCGGGTGCATGGTCTGGCGGTTGGCCGACTGCTCGGCCCGGATGCCGGTGAGCCAGATTTTCTGGCCCGCCAGTGCCCGCCGCAACGGCTCCACCTTGCGGATGTGGCAGCATTCCTTGCGGTTCTCCACGCTCTCGTAGAAGCTGTTGGGGCCTTTTTGCCGCATCAATTCTTCCACGCTGGCATATTGCGGCGCAAATACCTCAATGGGCTTTTCGTAGCGCAGCAGGGTCTTGTTCCAGGTTGAATAGGTCTCCTGAAAATTGCGACCGGTATCGAGCGTGAACACCCGGATGGGCAGGTCGTTTTCGAAAATGAAATGCGTGATAATCTGGTCTTCCATGCCGAAAGACGTTGAAAACGAGGCTTGGCCGGCGAAGTGGTCGGCGAGCAGGGCCAGGGTGTCGGGCACCGGCTGGCCCACGAGGTAGCGGCGCAGGTCGTCGACCAGCGCCTCGGTGGGGGCATGCATGCTTTGGAACGGATGCGGCTTTCCCGGGTGGGAGTTGGCGAAAGACCGATGGGAGTGGGGAGCCCGGCGCACCAAACCGAGTGGTGCAAACGCGGGAACGGACTGCGCCGGCAGCAGTCAGAATGTGGTGCGGCCCGGGCGTGCTGAAATCAGCACCGCGGGGCTACGAAACCGGCCGGAGGGGGAGTTGAACTACATCCAACAACCCGCTGCCGTCGTCGTACAGACGGGCTGGCACGGCATACAACAACACGCTTGCGACAAGGCAAAGGTGGTGAAGGCATGCAGGCGGGCGTTGTTGGAGGTTTCCACGGCAACTTGTTTTTATATGTCCGCGGCTTCGCGTCGCGGACCTTCGGTTGGCACCGTTTCAGTTGTTCACTGAGGGTTGCCGGCGTTTCGTCGAGCCTGTCTCTCCACGCCTCTGTATAAAAACAATCCTTTTTCGGGAAGAATTGATGGGGCAAATGTAAATGCCAAAATTTTGTAATTACAAATGCAGGGTTTGGGAGATGCAGAGCATGACGTTTTTTTGAGTTTGGGTACAATAACGGCCCGCCCGGCGGGGCTACTACCTTTGCCGGGCCGCCGCGTCCCTAGCCGCCGCCGCGCTTCTCTGTGGTCAGACCCAAAAAACACCTTGGTCAGCACTTCCTGGCCGACCCCAACATTGCCCGCAACATCGTGGGCGCCCTCCAACTGCCCGACGCCGTGCGGACGGTGCTCGAAATCGGCCCCGGCATGGGCGTGCTCACCCAATACCTGCTCCAAAACCCCGCTTACCAAACCAGCGTGGTCGAAATCGATACCGAGTCGGTGGCGTACCTGAAGCAGCACTATCCGGCGTTGGAAGGGCGCATTTATGCCACCGATTTCCTGAAGCAGAACCTGGCGGAGTTATTTCCCGGGCAGCCGCTGGCCATCATCGGCAACTTCCCCTACAACATCAGCAGCCAGATTTTCTTCGCCGTGCTCAACAACCGCCAGCAGGTGCGCGAGGTGGTGGGCATGATTCAGAAGGAAGTGGCCGAGCGCCTGGCCGAGCCGCCCGGCTCGAAAACCTACGGCATCCTGAGCGTGCTGCTCCAGGCGTATTATAAGATTGAGTACCTGTTCACGGTGCCGCCGCACGTGTTTAACCCGCCGCCCAAGGTGGAGTCGGCCGTGGTGCGCCTGACGCGCAACGATACGCTGCATTTGGACTGCGACGAGAAGCTGTTTTTCCGGGTGGTGAAGCAGGCGTTCCAGACACGTCGCAAGACGCTGCGCAACGCCCTAAAGCCCTTCGGAATGCCCGCCGAGGCCACCACCGACCCCGTTTTTGACAAGCGCGCCGAGCAGCTGGGCGTGGCCGAGTTTGTGGGCCTCACGCAGCGCGTGGCCCAGCACCAGGCCGGCGGCGCCGTGCTGACGGATTTGGATGCCAGCGACATTGCGGAATAAATACGTCTAGAAACCCATGAGTCTCTGCCTCGTCGTCGACGAAATGCACCCTTCGCTGCTACCGCTGCTGGCCGACATCGGCGTGGCGGCCGACTACCAGCCCGACCTGACGGCCGCGGAAATTCCCGCCGCGCTGGCCGCCCGGCCCTACGAGGGACTGGTGGTGCGCAGTAAGCTGCGCGTGACGGCCGCTCTGCTGGCCCACGGCCCGCAGCTGCGCTACGTGGCCCGCGCCGGCGCCGGCACCGACAACATCGACGAAGCCGCCATGGCCGCGGCCGGCGTGGCGCTGCTTAACGCGCCGGAGGGCAACCGCGACGCGGTGGGCGAGTTTGCGGTGGGGCTATTGCTGGCCTTGCTCCGCAACATTGTGCGGGCCGATGGCGAGGTGCGCCGCGGCGAGTGGCACCGCGAGGCCAACCGGGGCGAGGAAATCGGGAGCAAAACCATTGGGCTGCTCGGCTATGGGCACATGGGCCGGGCGTTTGCGCGGCGGCTGGGGGCGTTCGGCTGCACGGTGCTGGCGCTCGACGTGGACCCTGCGGTCACTACCGATGGCAATGCGGAATTGGTGAGTTTAGCCGAGATGCAGACCCGGGCCGACGTGCTGAGTTTGCACATTCCGTACTCGCCGGCCAACCATCATTTTGTGGACGAGGCGCTGCTGGCGGGCTTTGCGAAACCCATCTGGCTGCTGAACACGGCCCGGGGCGAGGTGCTCGACCACGCGGCGCTGGTGGGCGCGCTGCAAGCCGGGCACGTACGCGGTGCGGCGCTGGATGTGCTCGACAACGAAAAGCTTGGCACGCTTACGGCGGCGCAGCAGGCCAATTTCGATTTCCTGCGGCAGGCGCCCAACGTGGTGCTGACGCCGCACGTGGGCGGCTGGACGCACGAGAGTTACGCCCGCATCAACGAAGTGCTGGTGGAGAAAATTCGGGCATTTCGGGCCGGGGCCGAAACGGCGGGTGTGGGGAGCTAACTGGTTTTGCGTATCTTTGTCCAGAACCTAAGAAGGGAGAACGGTTGGCAGTGCCAGCCGTTCTCCTTGCTTTTTAGCCAAACCGTCAAGCATCTACTCCCATGGCCAGCACCATCAATTATTACACCCCCGAAGGCCTGCAAAAACTGAAGGATGAGCTCCAGGACCTCAAAATCCGGGGCCGCGCCAAAGCCGCCGAAGACCTGCGCGAAGCCCGCGACAAAGGCGACCTGAGCGAGAACGCCGAGTACGACGCCGCCAAGGACGCCCAGGGCCTGCTGGAGCTGAAAATTTCCAAGCTCGAAGAAGTGCTGGGCAACGCCCGCCTCATTGATGAGACGAATATGGATTTCAGCAAGGTGCTCATTATGAGCAAGGTGAAGCTGAAAAACCTGAAAAACAACATGGTGCTCGACTACACCCTGGTGGCCGAGGAAGAAGCCAACCTGGCCACCGGCAAAATCTCGGTGAAGTCGCCCATTGGCAAAGGGTTGCTGGGCAAATCGGCCGGCGACACGGCCGAAATCACGGTGCCTGCCGGCAAGCTGCAGTTCCAGATTCTGGAAATTAGCCGGTAGTTATCAGTTGCTCGTTGTCTATTGTTAGGGCAGCGCCGCAAGGTGCTGCCCTTTCTCCTTTTTTGGGCGATGGCCGATGCCGGGGCGTACGTTCTCGTTTATTTGCATCAGCGACCTGACAACTGACAACGAACAACCGACAACTATCCCGCCCATGCCTTCGATTTTCTCCCGCATTGTATCCGGCGAGCTGCCGGCTTTTAAAGTAGCCGAAGACGGCCGCCACCTGGCGTTTCTCGACATCACGCCCCTGGTGGAAGGCCACGTGCTGGTGATTCCCAAGCAGGAAATCGACTACATCTTCGACCTGCCGGCCGATGAGCTGGCCAGCCTGCACGTGTTTGCGCAACGCGTGGCCAAGGGGCTGAAAGCCGCCGTGCCCTGCAAGCGCGTGGGCGTGGCCGTAATTGGGCTGGAAGTGCCGCATGCCCACATCCACCTGATACCCATGCAAACGGTGCAGGACATCAACTTTACCAACCCCAAAATCAAAGTGCCCGATGCCCGGATGCAGGAGCTGGCCGCCGCCATTGCCGCGAAAGTGGACGGCGGCAGCGGCCTGAGCGAAACCCGGGGCGCGGCCAAACCGGGCGCCGACGCCGGTGCGCCCGTGCCACCGGAGCTGCAAAAACAGGTGGCCGGCCTGCATTTCCTGAGCGAGTCCGACGCCCCGCTCGAAGCCGTGGCCTACGCCGCGCCGGGCGGCGAACTCAGCAACGCCGCGCTGCTCAAGCTGCTGGGCGAGCCCGCCGATGCCAAGGTGGAAACCGTGGAGCTCACCCAGTTCCTGCGCAACCACACGGCCGACGATGGCGTGCTGGACGATGTGGCGCTGGCCAACCGCTACAAGGCCCTGCAAATGTTTATGAAGCAGGACATGGACGGCGTGCAGGTGTACCGCGTGGGCAAGGGCCCCGAAATCCACGCCTACGCCCTGGGCCGGGCGATGGACGGCACCCTGGCCGGCTTCAAAACGGTGCTGACGGAGACGTGAGAATAGCTTCCGAGCCGGCTTTTTAGGGGCGGGCTGCAACGGTGGGGGTGAAATGCTGTCTGTAAGGCCGTGTTTCACCCCTGTTTTTGTGCTGGTTATGCGTCGGTTTTTACTGATAGGTTGCTTCTTGACGATGAGTTCGTGGGCCTGGGCGCTGAAACCCAGCCGCGACTGGATAGCCACCCCCGACTCGCTGGGCCTGCGCTACCAGACCGTGGCCCTGACTACGCCCGACCATGTGCAACTAACCGGCTGGCTGATTGAGCCAGCACAGGGCGTAGCGGACCGCCGCACCACAATGGTGGTAGCATACGGCGATTTCGGCAACATGTCGAACGAGCTATACCAGGCCCGGGCCCTGACGGCGGCCGGCTACCGGGTGTATCTGTTCGATTACCGGGGGTTCGGACACAGCGCCGACTTTGCCATCGACAACCAGCGGCTTTATTACCACGAGTTTGCGGTCGATTTGGCGGCGGCCCTGGCCGATGCGCGGCAGCGCTACCCGCACAACCGCACCGGCATCATGGCTTTCTCGATGGGCAGCATCATGGCCAGCGAAGTGGCCGCCACGGCCCCGCACTGCGACTTTCTGGTGACGGAAGGCTACGTGGCGAGCCCGCAATGCCTGGTGGCTTACCAGTGGCAAAGCCGGCAGAAACAGGTGAGTTTGCCCGCCGAAGCCGCTGCGTATTCGCACTACGCGCCCCGCATCCGGTGCCCGTGGCTGCTGGTTGGGGGCACGGCCGACAAGCACACCCCGCTGGCCGACTCGGTGGCCGTGGTGCGCGACGCCCGGCGCCGACAACGGCGGCAGGTGCTGGCCTTCGAGGGCACGCATTTGCAAGGGATGGTGGTGTTGAGCGAGGTCAGCTTTGGCGACAAGTACGTGCGCGAGGTGACGCGCTTTCTGGCTGCGGGAAAACGGGGCTAGGCCAGGCGTAGGCTGTGGCGTACGCTGGTGGACGGGCCGGAAAAGCAGCTTAGGGCAGGCAATGCAACTTTGAGGTGGCGAGGTCGGTCAGGCTGAAAACAGGAAATGCCCTGCTTTCAACCCTTCTTCACCATGAAAAAGCTGTTTTTACTACTGTTCATCGGCTTCGGCCTAAATGCCTGCAACCACCAGCCCGCCGAGCCGCTGGCCACCGACCAAGTGAATGTGCTCGTCGGCAACGCCGGCTACGTGGCCGCCACCGGCCAGGCGCCCACCACCGCCACCAACGACGACGCCCGCGTGCAGGCCCACCTTGCCTACGCCGAGCAGCAATTGCGCCAGCACTCCACGACCGGCCTGAGCCCCGCACTGGCCCAGCGCCGCGGACAGTTGCTCGACCTGCTGCACCGCTACTGGGTGGCCGGGGTGTTTCCGCGCAACTACGACCACCCCGAAGGCCGTCGGCCCTGCTTCATCGACCGCGCCGGCCGCCTGTGCGCCGTGGGCTACCTCGTGGCCGAAACCGCCGGCCGCCCCGCCGCCGAAAGCATCAACCGCGCCCATAAATACGACCTGATTGCCAACATGCGTACCCCCGTGCTGGCCGATTGGGTGAAAACCTCCGGCCTTACCACCGCCGAGTGCGCCCTCATTCAGCCCACCTACGGCCCCCCGCCGCCCACCGAGGGCGAGGTGAAAACGTACGCCGTGGGTTCGGCCATTTGGGGCGGGGTGAACGTGATGCTGGGCGCAGCCAATGCCAGCCAGTTCAACCGTGCCGAGGTTGGCAAGGGCGCCGCCTATGCCGGCATCCTGAGTGGCACCGGGCAGCTGCTGACCGGCGCCCTGCGCCTGCCCAACGACCAGCAGGGCATCAACTGGAGCCCGAGCACCACCTACGGCACCGAACGCACCATTTCCTACCTCAACATCGGTATGGGTACCGCTACGCTGGCCCTCAGCGCCTGGAATCTCATCAGCCACCGCAACGCGGCTTTGAAGAAAACCACCGTGGGCGTGGTGACCTTCCCCGGCCCGGCGGGGGGCAGCGGCCTGTCGCTCACGCGGCGCTTCTGAGCCGCGGTGTTACTCGGCCCGGCCGCTGTCTACCAGCTTTTGGAGGCGGGCCTGGGCGGGGCGGGGCAGGGCGCTGAGCAAATCCAGGCCGGTGGCGGCTTCGATTTTATCGACCGACGTGAGGTATTGCCGCCAGTCGGGGTTCACGGTGTTGTTGTCGTTGGGCGTGTCGATGGCCAGCACGCGCACGGCCGGGTCGGTAGCAATGCGCTTCAGGTCGTTGAGGCCGTCGGGCAAAATCACCATTATTTTCCAGATGCGGGCGGGCACGGTCACGCGGCCCTGGTCGAGGGTTTGAAGGAAGCCGTTGGCACCGGTGCCGCCGCGCCCGTAGCTGCCCATGATGACGTAGATTTCCTGCCCGCGCTGAATTTGCGAGCGGCCGTATTCTTCGAGGTGGGCCCAGGTTTGCTGGTTGTTTTTGGGCGCCTGGGGCACCATGTTGGTCATCAGGAAGGTGTTGGCGTTGGCGTCGAGGTCGGCGGTGCGGTCGCCGCTGGGGCAGTTGTGGCCTTTATCGAAACCGGAGCGGGCGTAGCTGGCGGGCGTCACCTGGTAGAACTGCCGGGGCAGGGCCGCGTCGGGGCGGAAATTGTTCTGGCGCGGCGCCTCGCCCAGGTCGGCCTTATCTAAGTGCCAGCTCACCCAGGTGGGGATGCCGCGCGCGGCGTGGTAGCCGATGGTGAATTCGGGATGCACCAGCAGGAAGTTGTTGGCGTTGGCGGGGTCGGACGTGGCGCCGCTGGGGTTGCCCAGGGCCAGGTTGGCGTCGTTGGGGTCCTGAGCCACGCCGGTGCCCGTGCCGACGGTAGGCTGCTGGGCCGGGCTGGTTTGGGGCGGCTGCGGCTGGTTGCGGGTTTCGAAGTAGCCGCCCGTCACGCCTCCGCCCACGGCCGCGGCGGGGCCGGCAGCGGTTTCAAGCACGATGTCGTCGATGTCAAGCCGGTTGCCGGGGCCGCTGGTTTTGCGGATTTCCAGCCGCAGCGGCTCGTTGGCCAGACCGGCGAAAACGTGCGCCGTGAGGACGGGCCCGCTCGTGACCACCGGCTGGCCGGTGCGGCTGTAGGTGCGGCCCCCGTCGCGGCTCAGCCACAGCTCCCAGGTGCTGGGCCCGTCGGAGCCATAAGCGGCGGCGGAAATGCGAATGCGGCGCACACCCGCCGCCGCGTTGAAGCGCATCGAGAGTCGGCCCAGGTTGCGCAGGCGAGCCGCGTGGGCGCCGTTGGCGTGGTCCTGCGGGCTGCTGCCGATGAGGGCATCCTGGAAGTGCCAGAGGCCGGTGGCCAGCGGCTCATCGGCTTCTTCGTAGGCGCCTTTGCTGCCGGCCTCGAAGGTTTCAGGAAACGGCTGGCCGGCCGGCACCTGGGCGGCGGGCGCCTGAGAAACTTGGGTTTCGCCTGAAGCCGGCGACTGCTGGGAGCAGGCCAGCAGGGCAAACAAGGCAGCGGTGGAGAGGTAAGCCGGGATATGCATAGGGGGCGAAGATATGGCTTCGGGCGCCTGCGTGAGCGCCTTGGTTTCGGAGTGTTGCTTTCTGCTTAGCTTAGCCGCCTCATTCTCATCCCCAATCCTTCATTCTGCTTCTTTCATGGAAGAAAACCAATTCAACCCGGAGCCCAGACCGGTCTACATCTCGGCCGAGGAAGCGGCCCAAGTACAAGCCAGTTTTTTCACCCAGGTTTACGGCTGGATGACGGCTGGCCTGGGCCTGACGGGCGGCATTGCCATGTTTGCCGCGTCGTCGCCCGCGCTCATGGAGTTTGTGTTTGGCACGCGCTTCGTATTTCTGGGCCTGATTGTCGCTGAGTTGTTGCTGGTTGGTTTCCTGTCGGCTCGCCTGTTCGACTGGAGCTTGGGTAAGGTGCAGGCGGCCTTCGTAGGCTACTCTATTCTCAACGGCGTGACGCTGAGCTGCGTGTTCCTGGCCTATACGTCGGCGTCTATCGCCTCCACGTTCTTCGTTTCGGCCGCCACGTTCGGTGTTATGAGTTTGTTTGGCTATTTCACCAAAGCCGACCTCACGGGCTGGGGCAAGCTGCTGAGCATGGCCCTCATTGGGTTGGTACTGGCTATGGTGGTGAATATTTTTCTCAACAACTCCATGCTGGAAACCATCACTTCCTTCATTGGCGTGCTGCTTTTCGTAGCCCTCACCGCCTACGACACCCAGAAGCTGAAAGCCGTGGCTCTGCTGGGCGTAACCGAAGGCGAGGAAGTGAGCAACAAAGCATCCATCATGGGCGCGCTCACGCTGTACCTCGATTTCGTGAACCTGTTCCTGTTTTTGCTGCGCATTTTCGGCCGTCGGCGGTAGACTGTAGCTGAGTTGTCAGACACAAAAAAGGCCCGCTGGACATTCCAGCGGGCCTTTTTTGTTTTAGAATGTCATGCCCTTCGCGGGTTTACGCCTGCCGGTCGCCGCTGGTCATGCTCAGCATCCAACCGGGATACTCTTGCGCCAGCTTGCTCACCTCGTCCAGCTGCTTCAGCTCGTCGGGGGTGAGCTGCACGTCCACGGCTTTGAGGTTGTCTTCGAGCTGGTCCATCTTTTTGGCGCCGATGATGACGGTGCTCACCACCGGCTGGTGCAGCAGCCAGGCCAGCGCCAGGGCGGCCACGGTGGTGCCTTTGGCCTCGGCCATGGGGCGTAGCTTGTCGATGATGTCAAAGGCCAGCTCCTTATTCACGGGCGGAAAATCGAAGTTGCTGCGGCGGCCTTCACCGGTGGGGTTTTCGCGGGTGAACTTGCCGGAGAGGAAGCCGCCCGCCAGGGGGCTCCATACCATGAGGCCCAGCTGCTGGTCTTGCAGCAGGGGCACCAACTCGCGCTCTAGGTCGCGGCCCGCGATGGTGTAGTAGGCCTGCAGGCTCTGGTAGCGCTCCAGGTGCTGGCGCTCCGAAATGCCGAGGGCCTTCATCAGCTGCCAGGCGGCCACGTTGCTGGCCCCGATGTAGCGCACTTTGCCCTGGCGCACAAGGTCGTCGAGGGCGCGCAGGGTTTCCTCGAAGGGCGTGAGCGGGTCGTAGGAGTGGGTCTGGTAGAGGTCGATGTAGTCGGTTTTCAGGCGCTTGAGGCTGGCCTCTACCTGGGCCATGATGTGCTGGCGGGTGAGGCCGGCGTCGTTGGGGCCATCGCCCATCTTGCCGCGCACCTTGGTGGCCAGGATGAGCGAGTCGCGTCGCAGCCCGAGATTGTGAATGGCCTGGCCGGTGATTTCCTCCGACTGGCCTTCGGTGTAAATATTGGCCGTGTCGATGAAGTTGATGCCGGCTTCCACGGCGCGCTTCACCAGGGCATCGGCCCCGGCTTGGTCAACGCCGTTGATGGCGGCAAACCGGCCGCCGACGCTGCCAAACGTCATGGTGCCGAGGCAGAGCTCGGAAACTTTCAGGCCGGTGCGGCCCAGCAGGTGGTATTTCATGGAAAGGTGTTTAGGAAAAGTGTGCCGAGTAGAACCGGTCTGTTGCAGGATTGTTGGCGGTTCCTTCGTCGGGCCTTTTCCTAAATTGCCCACCTGCACCTACTGCCCCGGGTGCCCCACCTGCCCCTGCGTGCCGCCGTTGCTAATGGCGTTGACCTCGGCGCTCTTGGGCATGCCGCGGGTTTCGTGGTTGACACGCATACTGTCCTCGGCGGCCAGGGAATGCCCATCGGGGTGCTTATCGGGGTTCACACCGTAGGGCGTGCCGTCGGGTTTCTGGCCGCAGCCAGTGAGTAGCGCCAGCAGCAGGCCTGAGACAAGGAGGGTAATGGACACGGGCGGGGAACTGAGGAGGTTACTGCCGCTAAAACGGCGGCCCGGCGCTGGAAGGTGCATTTTAAGCCCGATTTAATGTGGCACCGCCACGCCATTGGCCTGCAGCACCTGCGCAAAAAACAGCATCTGGTAGGGCAGCGCAGTTTGCCAGTACTCCCAGTTGTGGGCGCCGGGGCGCTCGGTATAGTCGTGTGGGGTATGGTTGTACACCAGCCGGCGGTGCATCTCGCGGTTGATTTCGATGAGGCCGTCGTCCACGCCGCAGTCGAAGATGAGGGGCGAGCCGTTTTTGTGCATCTGGTCGGCCATGTTCATCACCGAGTTGGTGCTGAAGAATGCGGGGTTTTGCTCTTCCGAGCCGATGATGGGCGTCAGGTTTTTATTGCGCCAGGCAATTTCATCGGGCGTGGCTTTGCGGTTGGCGCTGCTCAGCTCCAGGGCGCCGCTCATGCTGCCGGCCGCGCCGTACAAATCGGGGTGGCGGGCTGAGAGGTATAGCGCCCCAAAGCCGCCCATCGAGAGGCCCGTGATGAGGCGGCCCTTGCGGTCACGCACGGTGCGGTAGGCTTGGTCGATGGCCGGCACGACTTCCTTGGTGAGGTAGGTTTCAAACTGGCTGTCGGCCTTCACCGGACTATCGAGGTAGAAGCTGAAGGTTTCGCCCTCGGGCGTCACGATAATCAGGTTGTACTCATCGGCCAGGCGGTGCAGTAGCTGCTTGTCGGGCGTCTTAGTCAGCCAGTTGTCGAAGTGGCCCCAAGCGCCGTGCAGCAGGTAGAGCACGGGGTAGCTGGCCTTCTTGTTCTTGGCGTAAGAAGCCGGCAGCACCACGGCGGCGCGGTAGGTTTTGCGCATGGCCGCGCTGGGGATGCTCAGGGTGTCGACTTTGGCGGCGCGGGCTGCGGAGAAAGTGAGGAGGCAGGCGAGGAGTAAAAGGGGGCGCATGAGAACGGGCGAGTAGAGTACCGCGAAGCGGTGCTTCGCCTCGCGTTAGGTTAACATTTTGTTGCTGATTGGCTCTAACGCAAGGCGAAGCACCGCTTCACGGTACTCGTAACTACTGCTTGAACACCGGCCGAATCAGATTCTCGAACGTGAAAATTTCGTCCCACTTTTCCTGCGTCAAAAGCCCGCGCTCCGTCACAGCAATGGCGTGCACCGACTTGCCGGTTTTCAGCGCCTCTTTGGCAATCTCGGCCGAGGCCTCGTAGCCAATGACCGGGTTGAGTTGCGTGACGATGCCGATGCTGTTGCGCACGAGGCTTTCGGCGTGCTCCTTGTTGGCCGTGATGCCGATGACGCACTTCTCGCGCAGGGTGCGGCAGGCGTTGGTCATGTACGAAATCGAGGTGAAGAGCGCGAAGCTGATAACCGGCTCCATCACGTTGAGCTGCAGCTGGCCGGCCTCGGCCGCCATGGTCACCGTGAGGTCGGCCCCGATGACGTAGAAAGCCGTTTGGTTCACCACTTCGGGCACCACGGGGTTCACCTTGCCGGGCATGATACTGGAGCCCGGCTGCAGGGGCGGCAGGTTGATTTCGTTGATGCCCGTGCGCGGGCCCGACGACAGCAGGCGCAAATCGTTGCAGATTTTGCTGAGCTTCACGGCCGTGCGCTTCAGCACGCCGGAGAGCTGCACGTAGGCGCCAGTGTCGTAAGTGGCTTCAAACAAGTCGCCGGCCAGGCTCAGGTTGAGGCCGGTGATGGCGCGCAGGTGCTCGGTCACGAGTTCGGGGTAGCCGGTGGGGGCGTTGATGCGCGAGCCGATGGCCGTGGCGCCCATGTTGATTTCGTCAATCAGGCGGCGCGAGTCGTCGATGCGCAGCAGCTCCTCGCGCAGGTTGGTGGCGAAGGCGCGGAATTCGTCGCCCATGCTCATCGGCACGGCGTCTTGGAGCTGGGTGCGGCCCATTTTGAGGATGTCGCGGAATTCCTCGCCCTTCCGGGCGAAGGCGTCAGCCAGCTCGTTCAGCGTTTCGCGGTAGCCCACCAGCTTGTTGTTGAGCGCGATGCGGAAAGCAGTGGGGTAGGCGTCGTTGGTGCTTTGCGAGCAGTTGACGTGGTTGTTGGGGTGGCAGAACTGGTACTCGCCTTTGGCGTGGCCCATGATTTCGAGGGCCACGTTGGCGATGACTTCGTTGGCGTTCATGTTCACCGACGTGCCCGCGCCGCCCTGAATCATGTCGGTCAGAAACTGGTTGTCGAACTCGCCAGCCGCCACCCGGTCGCAGGCGGCGGCAATAGCGTCGGCAATGTTGGCGGGCAGCACGCCGAGCTCCTTGTTGGCCAGGGCGGCGCCTTTTTTCACGTAGGCCAGGGCCTGCACAAAGAGCGGCTCGTTCTTAATCGGAATGCCGGTGATGGCGAAGTTTTCGAGGGCGCGCAGTGTCTGGATGCCGTAGTAGGCGGTGTCGGGCAGGCTGCGTTCGCCGAGGAAATCGTGTTCGATGCGGGAAGAATTCATGCGGGAATTTTGGGTGGAATGGTGGAGCTTCTACGGATTAGGCGAATGCCGGGACAAACCTACGGCGGGGCTTTGCAACGGGCAGCGGTTTGGGGTGTTCCTTTGCTTTGGTTCGATGTCAATTTCCCGCAGTGTGCACAGTGGTTGGCGCAGTGTCCGCGGTGTTCGTATGCCACTGCGCACACTGCGGGAAATTAATCCTGTAAATCCTTCCTTATGAAACTCCGCTACCTGCCCCTGCTGGGCCTGGCCCTCGCCAGCTGTTCTCAGGCCGATAAAACCAAAACCGAAGCCAGTACCAACGCCGACGCCCGCTTCGATGCCTTCAAAAACCGGTTTATCGAAGCGCTGTGGCGGCAAAACCCTGACTACGCCAGCAGCCAGGGCTACCACCGCTACGACTCGCTGCTGCTGATTCCCAACGCGGCGCAACGGCAAAGTGACGACGCTTTCGCCCAGAAATACCTGGCCGCACTGGGTGGCTTCGGCCTCGACAGCCTCTCGCCCAACAACCAGATTGACCTGCGCCTTCTCCGCAACGAGCTGCGGGCCGAGCGCTGGTACGCCGACACCCTGAAAAGCTGGCAGTGGAACCCGGCCAGCTACAACCTCGGCGCCGCCGTGGGCGACTTGCTCAACGGCCGCCACTACCGATTGGACCGCCGCCTGCGCAACATCTCCGACAAAATCAGCCACGCGCCCGAGTATTACGCCGCCGCGAAGGCCAATATCAGCAACCCGACCAAGGAACACACCGCGCTGGCCCTCAAGCAGAGCGCCGGTGGCCTGGCGGTGTTTGGCAAGGCTTTGGCTGATTCAGTGATGAAGTCGGGTCTGAGCGCCGCCGAGAAAAAGACGATGATGGACCGCGTGGCCGCCGCCCGCACGGCCGTGCAAGGGTATATGGAATTTCTGGAAGGCGATGTGCTACCAGCGGGCCGGTTCCGCCCGTTCCGTATCGGCAAGGAGCTGTTTGAACAGAAATTTGCCTACGATATTCAGTCGCGCTTTTCGGCGGCCGAGCTGTACCAGGAAGCCCAGCAGCACAAGGCCGACCTGCTGCACGACATGGGCCGCCGCGCCGCGCGCCTCTACCTTAAGTACTTCCCCGGCCAGAAAGCTCCGGCCGACAGCCTGGCCCTGATTACGGCCGTCATCAACCAGCTCACCTTAAAGCACGCCCCGCGCGATGGTTTCGTGGATGCCGTGAAGCGCCAGATTCCAACGCTGGTGGCGTTTGTGAATGAGAAAAAGCTGCTGACCCAGGACTCCGGCAAGCCGCTGGTGGTGCGCGAAACCCCGCTTTACATGCGCGGCAGCGGCGCGGGCGCCAGCGTATCGGCCCCGGGGCCCTACGACAAGGGCGCCAACACCTACTACAACGTGGAGCCGATTCCGGCCGAGTGGACGCCCGCCCAGGCCGAAAGCTACCTGCGCGAATACAACGACTACACCCTGCAAATTCTCAACATCCACGAGGCCATTCCGGGCCACTACACGCAGCTCGTGTACGCCAACCGCTCGCCCTCGCTGGTGAAAAGCATCTTCGGCAACGGGGCCATGGTGGAGGGCTGGGCCGTGTACGCCGAGCGCATGATGCTGGAAAACGGCTACGGTAACAACTCCGACGAAATGTGGCTGCTGTGGGACAAATGGAACATGCGCTCCACGCTGAACGCCGTCATCGACCACGCCATTCAGGTTGATAACATGAGCGAGCAGGAGGTGGTGCGTTTGCTGCGCCGCGAAGGCTTTCAGGAAGAAGCGGAGGCCCGCGGCAAGTGGCTGCGCGCCACCCTGAGCCAGGTGCAGCTTAGCAGCTACTTCACGGGTTACACCGAGATTTACGCCCTGCGCGAGGAGCTGAAGAAAAAGGAAGGGAAGGATTTTGACCTCAAAGCCTTCAACGAAAACTTCCTGAGCTACGGCAGCGCGCCGGTGAAGTACATCCGCGAGCTGATGCTGCGGAAGTAGGCCGGGGCAACCTTGGGTGGATATTGGGAGTTTAAGCGACGGTTTAAAAATCGTTTCTCATGACCGAAGAAGAACGCAAACACGTGGTCGATACCGACGACGAACACCTGCGCCGCCTCACGCACGAGCACATGAAGGTGTTTGCCAAATTCACCTCCGAGAATTGCGCCATTTGCCAGGCCCTGGCCCCGCCCTTCGCCAAATTCGTGGACGACCCCGGCAACGAATCCATCCTGTTCGTGCGCCTGAACTCGGACGAAAACCCCGTGGCCAAGAAGATGATGCAGCAAAAGGTAGCGCCCTTCTTCGTGAGCTACTGCCAGGGCCGTATGCTGGAGTGCGACAACCTGACCACCGAAGCCGAAGTGCGCGCCCAACTTGACCGCCTGCGCGCCTTCATGCCCCACACTGAATAAGCAGTGAGTGGCTGAATGCAAGGTCTTTAGTGCGTCATGCTGAGCGCAGCCGAAGCATCTCTACCGCGAAACATAATCATTTTACTGCTGCGGTAGAGCCGCTTCGGCTGCGCTCAGCATGACGGTTTATAACCGTGCTCAAAGAACGGCCGCCGCGCAGGTAGCCTACCTTTGGGCATGTTTTTTATCCTCTCGAAGGTCCTCGACCTTGTTTTACTGCCCACGGTATGGCTTTTGGCCCTGCTGCTGGCCGCCCTGCTGGCCCGGCAGCCGCGCCGGCAGCGGCAATGGCTGATGGGGGCCGCCGCCCTCACACTGCTGGCCACCAACCCCGCCCTCACCAACGAGGCCCTGCTGGCCTGGGAATTGCCGACCGTGCCGCTGGCCGCCCTGCCCGCCCGCGCCGATGCCGCTGTGCTGCTCACCGGCATCACCCAGGTCGATAAGTCGCCGCACGACCGGGCCTACCTGGGCTCCGGCGCCGACCGCCTCACCAATGCCCTGTGGCTGTACCGGGCCGGGCGGGTGCGTCGCATCATCGTATCGGGCGGCTCGGGGGCCGTGCTGCAAAAAGCCCACACCGAAGCCTCCGACCTGGCCACCTTGCTGCGCCTGGCCGGCGTGCCCAACTCGGCCATCATCCTGGAGGACAGCAGCCGCAACACCCGCGAAAATGCCCTGTACACCAAGCGCCTGCTGGCCCGCTACCCGGGCACCGACACGCTCATTCTGGTCACCTCCGCCTTCCACGAGCGGCGCGCGCTGGCCTGCTTCCGCAAAGTGGGCCTGCAGCCCATTGCCTTCCCGGCCGGCTACCGCAGCGCCGACCGCAGCTGGTCGCCCGGCTATTGGGCCGTGCCCAACCCCAGCGCCCTGGAAAACCTGAGCGTGCTCATCCACGAAGTGAGCGGCTGGCTGACGTATAAGGTAATGGGGTATTTGTAATGTCGGGTAGTTGGACTAGCGTTGGGGTGAACGTTGATGGCAAATCAGTATTACCGGCTGAATGGAGGAATACCGCACGCTACTTCCCAGCAGGTCGATTGTCAGAAGTGCGCAACCGCGTTGAAGCCCCGCCTGCCGGTCGTTGCTTTGGCCACCCCTTTGAGGTAGGCTTCCGTGGAGGGTGTTAAATAAACAGGGGAACCCCTCCCAACTGAGAGGTTTTCCCCAGCTTGTTTACCAATGCCCGGCTGTGGTTTTCTTGGCCAGCGAAGCAGGCGCGTAGCGAGGCTCGCGCGCCCGGCGCATCATTTGAAATTGACCAGGTCTTTGAATATCAGGTGGCCCCAGCTGTTGCCGTGCGCCTGCACCAGCAGGCCGCCTTCGGAAAGCCTGCCGAGCTTGACCGGTGAAAAACCGAGCTTTTCGGCCAGTGCCCCAATCTGCGTGGCGGCGCCGTCCTCGTCGCTCGCCAGGAACACCACGCGCCGGCCGCCCTGCACAGCCGGGTCTTGGCCCAGAATGGCCGCGCCCAAATGGTTGAAGCCCTTTACCACGCTACCCCCCGTGAAAGCTTGCGCGACGACTTCGGCGGACGACCGTCCGCCCAGTCGCTCCAGGGGTACGCCGTAGGCATTGGTCACATCGACGATGGTTTTCCCCTGCCAGCTCGGCCGCGCCTGGGCGACCGCCGGGTGTACTTCAAAACGCACCGCCAGAAAGAGAACGTCGGCTTCGAGGGCTTTCGCCAGGGTGGCGGGAATAATTTCGGGTCCGATGGCGGCGGCATCGGCGGCAAAGCTTTCCGGGGCGCGCGTGGTGGCCACGGCTACTTCGACGCCCTTGCGGGCAAACGCTTTGGCCAGGGCCTTGCCGATGGGGCCGAAGCCGATAATGGCGTAGCTCGCTGGGGTGGTTTCTTCTTTACTCATGGTGAAAATGACCTTCTGGTCTCGTCTGGTTAACCTTTTTAAAAACCGTACATGCCGCCCGACACGGAAATTTGCTCACCCGTAATCCAGGCGGCTTCATCGGACGCCAGGAAGACGGCCGCTTTGGCAATGTCGGCGGGCTGCCCCCGGCGCCCCAAGGGGGTATTGGCCACAAACATTTTCTCGTAGTCACTGCCCGTCGTGACGCCCGCCGCCGTTGCCCCTTCGGTGTCCGTGGCGCCCGGCAAAATCGAATTGACCCGAATGTTTTTGGCCCCCAGCTCCTTCGATAACGAAACCGTGAGGGCATCCAGGGCCGCCTTCGTGGCCGAGTACAACGAAACGCCCGCCATCGGCGATTTGCTGGCCCCCGAGCTGATGTTGATGACGTTGCCCCCCTTCCCGCCAAACAGGTTCACGGCGGCCTGGATGGTCAGGACGGGCCCTAACACGTTGACGTTGAAATGCTGATGAAACTTTTCGGCCGAGGCCTGGTCGATTGGCAGAAATTGCTGGTACACCGCGTTATTCACCAAAATATCCAGGGTGCCGAACGCCGCGTTGGTTTCGGCAAACAGGCGTGCGACATCGGCCGGGTTCGATACATCGGCCTGCACGGCAATGGCCGTGCCGCCGGCCGCCGCGATGGCGCGTACCACATGGTCGGCGCTTTCTTTGCTGGAGGCATAATTGACCACCACGCGGGCCCCTTCGGCAGCAAAATGGGTGGCAATGGCCGCGCCGATGCCTTTGGCGGCGCCGGTCACGATGGCGACTTTGTTCTGGAGCTTGCTCATTTTCTGATTTAGTTGAAAAATTGAGCTGCAAAGCTAGGATTACAAGGTTCCCTTTGGCAACTTTGTAACCAAAAGTAACAGTAACTCAGAGGTAACCTGGTAACACAATGGAGTGCATTCCTCAGCAATTCGAAGAAAACAAACGGGCCATGCGGGCCATCCAGGATTCCATGGACGTGCTGAACGGGAAATGGAAAATCATCATCATTTCCTCTATCTGCTGCTACAGCAAACGCCGGTTTTCGGACATGTTGACGGACATCCCCGGCATCTCCAATAAAATGCTAAGCAAGGAGCTAAAAGAGCTGGAAATCAACCAGCTGGTCATCCGCACCGTGCTGGATACTCAGCCCATCACGGTGCAGTACGAGCTGACGGAACACGGCAAAACCCTCAAAACAATCATCGATACCCTGACGGAGTGGGGGTTAGCACATCACCGGAATATATTCGGCAAGTAGCTGGTGAGGTTTTTCCAGCCACCGCACGAACCTGACCACCGCCGGCCAGCGCCCCGTTCGACAGGGGCGCGAAGGCAACTCAACCACTTGCCCCCAACTGCTCACTCAACCTTGCGGCCTTCAGCCCCGGCCTCTTTGCCAATCCAAATCGACTTCTGGTTTACAAATTCCCGAATGCCGAGGTAGGAAAGCTCCCGGCCATAGCCGGACTTTTTCACGCCGCCAAAGGGCAGCTCCGGCATCGACTTCACCAGCCCGTTGACGAATACGGCGCCACTTTCAATCCGGCGGGCCATTGCTTCGCCCTTCTTCGCATCGCCCGTCCACACGGCCGCGCCCAGGCCGAAGCGGGAGTCGTTGGCCAGGCGCACGGCGTCGTCGGCGTTTTTGGCCTCGAGCACCAGCGCCACCGGCCCGAAAAATTCTTCGGTGTAAGCGCGCTGGCCGGGCTTAACGTTCGATAAAATCATGGGGCGGAACAGGGCGGTGCCGGGCTTGGCTTGGCCGCCGTTGAGTTCAACTTTAGCACCCTGCGCCACGGAATCTTCCACCTGTTGGGTGAGCTCGTCGGCCAGGTCGGGGCGGGCCAGGGGGCCGTATTGCGTGGCCGGGTCGAGCGGGTCGCCGGGGCGGAAGGCGAGGAGGTGGGTTTTCAGCTGGTTGAGAAAATCCTTGAGCACGGGCTTCTCCACGATAAAGCGCTTGGCAGCGATGCAGCTTTGGCCGCTGTTTATCATGCGGCTTTGGGCAGCGGTTTTGGCGGCCAGGGCCACGTCGGCGTCGGCCAGCACAATGAATGGGTCGGACCCGCCCAGCTCCAGCACCATTTTCTTGATGTGCTGCCCGGCCAGGGCGCCCACCGTAGCGCCCGCACCCTCGCTGCCGGTGAGGGTGGCGGCGCGCACCCGGTCGTCGGCCAGCAGCTTTTCCACCTGCTCAGTGCCAATAAGCAAGGTGCGGAAACAAGCCAGCGGCAGCCCCGCGTCGTGAAATATTTTCTCCAGCGCCAGCGCGCACTGCGGCACGTTGGAAGCGTGCTTGAGCAGGCCCACGTTGCCGGCCATCAGGGCCGGGGCGGCGAAGCGCACCACCTGCCACAACGGAAAATTCCAGGGCATGATGGCCAGCACCACGCCCAGCGGCTGGTAGCTGATAAAGCTGCGGCCGGCGTCGGTTTCAATCACTTCGTCGGCCAGAAAGCCCTCGGCGCGCTCGGCGTAGAAGTCGCAGCAGGTGGCGCACTTCAGAGCTTCGGCGCGGCCGTCGGTCACGGGCTTGCCCATTTCCAGGGCCATAAGGCGGGCCAGCTCGTCCTGGCGCTCGCGCAGCAGCGCGGCGGCCCGGCGCAATACGCTGGCGCGGTGGGCGAAGGTGGTGGCCCGCCAGTCGGCCGCCGCGCGGTGCGCCTGGCCGAGAATGCGCTCGGTTTTGGCCCAGCTGAAGGCGGTGAAACGGCGCAGCACGCGCCCGGTGTGGGGGTTGAAGGACTCGATGGGCATGGGGGGAGGTAGGGGAGGTGGGGAGTTATGCGGGCGGCCGGGCGCTCCTGTATAACGTTCTTTTTCTATCCCATA
This sequence comes from Hymenobacter convexus, assembly GCF_030580955.1. GTDB lineage: Bacteria > Bacteroidota > Bacteroidia > Cytophagales > Hymenobacteraceae > Hymenobacter. Next base: position 196,074 of record NZ_JAUQON010000005.1, read on the forward strand.
CTCAACCCCGCGCCGGCTTGTTCGGTTACGCACACGGCAGCGGCCGTATACGGCGCTGGCAATTGGCGGGCACCGCCGTATTTTCGTGCGCTTTGCATGATGCCCGTTCCGGCTTCATTTCTCACTTTCAGTCACTCCCGTGTCCGATACATCTTTAATCTCTCTCCCACCCGCCGCCGAGGCGGACCTCGTCCGGCGCCTGCAGGCGCGCGACGAATCGGCCATGACGCTGTTCTACGACCGATATTCGGCGGCGCTCTACGGCGTCATTTTCCGCATTGTGAAGGCCGAAGACGAAGCCGAGGACGTGCTGCAGGAAGCGCTGGTCAAAATCTGGCACGCCTTTGCCAGCTACGACGCCAGCAAGGGCCGCCTCTTCACCTGGGTGCTGAATATTTGCCGAAATCTGAGCATTGATAAAATCCGCTCACGGCAGCACCGCGTAGGTAGCCGCACTCAGGGACTGGATGATAGTCTGACCGCGCAACGCCAAGCAGCGCCCACGACCTTCCGCCCCGAGCACATCGGCCTGCAGGAAATCACCCAAAAGCTGGTTCCCGAACAACGGCAGATTATCGACCTACTCTACTTCGAGGGTTTCACCCAAAGTGAAGTGGCGGAGGAGCTGAACATCCCCTTGGGGACGGTGAAAACCCGTGCCCGCACCGCCATCAAAGTCCTCAGCAAACTTATTCGCTAATTCAATCGTGGAAAACATCCAAGACTATATAGAATCGGGCATCCTGGAGCAGTACGCTCTCGGAGAGCTTTCGCCGGCCGAGCAGGCTGCTGTGGAAGCCGAAGCCGCCCGGCACCCGGAGGTTCGCGAGGAGTTGGCCCAAGTGCAGCAAGCTTTTGGTTTTTACGCCGAAGCCCATTCCATCACGCCTCCGGCCGGCCTGCGCGAGCGGGTGCTCGGCCACGTAATGGCCCAAATTGCGGCGCCCTCCGTCACGCCGAATGCCTCCTTGCGTGCCGACGTTGATGCCGCCGCTCAGGCGCCCCGCGCCACGGCCGTCCCGGCCCAGCCCACTGCTGGTGAAGCCACCGTTCGTCCCTTCACCCCGGCAGCCGAGGCCCCCGCGGCTTCGCGCTCCCTGTGGGCCATGGCTGCTTCGGTGGCCCTGCTGTTGAGCCTGGGCGTTAATGCTTTGCTGTATTCGCGCTGGAAAGATGCCAGCTCCGAGCTGGTGGCCATGCAGAGCGAGCAGGCGCGCTTTGCCACCACCACGCAGGTGGTGCAGCGGCAGCTGGGCGAGCTGCGCCAGGAAAACCAGGTGCTGCGCAACGACGAGTTCAAAGCCGTGGCGCTGGCTGGTACCAAAACGGCCCCCACGGCCCACGCCCGCGTGCTTTTCAACGCCGCCACTCACAAAGTGTACGTAGATGTGCGCAGCCTCCCGGCCCTGCCCGCCGGCAAGCAGTACCAGCTCTGGGCCCTCGACAAAGGCAAGCCGGTGGATGCCGGCGTGCTCACGGCCAGCACGGCTTCGGGCCAGGGCCTGCAGCCGATGAAAGACATTGCCAGTGCCCAAACCTTCGCCATGACCGTGGAGCCCGAAGGGGGCAGTGTGAATCCGACGCTGAGCACCATGACGGTAGTTGGCAATATTTAAAGAAACAATGTGCCTGGCTGAGCGGTAGCATGTCTGCCGCCCCGCGCGTAACTGCCAAACCGTTACCGCCCGTTGGCCCGCCCGGCCGATGGGCGGTAATTGTTTAACAGCCCCAACCTCAACCTCTGTTTAGTTTATGCACGGCACCATCCTTACATTGCTAAAACGCTACGTGCAAACCCAATACGACCACAGCACGTGGGTGAAGCTCATGGAGCTTTCGGGCCTGGAGCATGTCGAGTTCGACCACAAAACCGTGTACCCCGACGAGCACATTTACGCCCTGGTGGGCCACGCGGCCGAGATGACCGGCATCCCGGCCGGGGAGCTACACGAGAAATTTGGCGAGTACCTCGTGCCCGACCTCATGTACATGTACCAGAAGCTCCTCAAGCCCGAATGGAAAACGCTCGACATGCTGGAGCACACCGAGCTGACCATGCACAAGCAGGTGCGCCAGGAACACACCGAGAATTCGCCGCCCGTGCTTGATGTTACGCGCCTGAGCGCCAATGAGCTGTATATTGACTACGTGTCGCCGCGCCGCATGGGCGGGCTGGCCGTGGGCATTGTGCGCGGCCTAGCTACTTATTACGACGAAGCCGACCGCATCGACGTGCAGCCCACCACTACCGAAGACGGCGAGCGGGTGCGAATCCACGTGCGCCGCCGCTAGCGTAGTTTCGGATATGAAATAAATTAGCACGTCATGCTGAGCGAAGCCGAAGCATCTCTACCGCTCCGTTGAGTCGATTGGATTACCACCGCGGTAGAGATGCTTCGGCTTCGCTCAGCATGACGTTCTTTATACTTTGTTTCAAATACTCACGTTATTCCACCTTCCAAACAATGAGCTCCTACTACAACCCCGCCGACCTGGCTAAATTTGGTAAAATCAGCGACTGGCAGCCCGAAATGGGCAAGAAGTTCTTTGACTATTACGGCGAAGTATTCAAGGAAGGCGCCCTCACGGAGCGCGAAAAATCCCTGATTGCCTTGGCCGTGGCCCACGTGGTGCAGTGCCCGTACTGCATCGACGCTTACACTTCGGATGCGTTGCAAAAAGGGGTGGACGAAGCCGAAATGATGGAAGCCGTGCACGTGGGGGCCGCCATCAAGGGCGGAGCCACCCTGGTGCACGCCACCATGATGATGAACAAAGCCAAAGAACTGTCCATGTAAGCCGGCGGGCGGGGCCGGTGCTGGCCCCGCCGCCTCTCGGTATGTATTTCCCCCTTTTTGCCTGTTCGTGCCTGTGCCTGGGGCTGTTTGGCCTGAGCAGCTGCAGCCCCGACGACGCCAGGCGCCCCGCCGGCTCGTCCTCGGCCTACGATAGCATGCTGCGGCTGCTCTACAAGCACACGGTGCCCACAGTGGCCCCGGCCACGCTGGCGCAGGAAATCAACTCGCCCACGGCCCCGCTGCTGCTCGATGCCCGCAGCGCGGCCGAATACAACGTGAGCCACCTGCGCGGCGCCGAGCTGGTGCCCTACGATTCGGTGCCCACGGCCGAGTTTGCGGGCGTGGACCGCAGCCGGCCGGTGGTGGTGTACTGCTCGGTGGGCTACCGCAGCGAGCGGCTCGGCGACCGGCTGCGGGCCCTGGGTTTTGCCCACGTGCGCAACCTGTACGGCGGTTTGTTCGAGTGGGTGAACGAGGGCTACCCGGTGGTGAATGCGGACGGGCCCACCCACAACGTGCACCCGTACTCGGCCCTGTGGGGGCCGTGGCTGAAGCGCGGGCGTAAGGCTTACAAGTAGCCACAAGGGGGACTTTTACGACGGCGGTCAATCTGTGGGGGGCTTTTTTCGCGTATGCATTTGTCGGCCGCGCGGCATTAGCCAAATGAAACGGTGCCTTTCCGATACATTTGCGGCCAATGCAACTTCCTTACATGCTTCGCTCCCCGCTTCGAACAGCCTTGCTTCCATTGGTTTTCAGCGCGACGCTGTTGGGCTGCAATGCCCCGTCGAAGGAAAAAGTGGAAAAGCGGGCGCCGGCCTCGGCGCAGGCGCTGCAGGCGGTGCTGCCCTACTTCGACCAGGGCTGGGCCATGAACAAGCTGTGGGAAGACGGCCTGGCCGAGGTAGCGACCTACGATGCGGAGCGCGTGATTTACAAGAAGAAGCGCGCGTTCGAGTACACGATGATTACGGTGAAGGAGGAATTTAACCAGGAATTCAACGTCAAAACCGACGACTACAAGCGGAATGACTTGTTTCCGGTGATGAAAATCAACCAGTTTTGTTCCATTCCGGCCGACCAGTACCCGTACCACTACCTCACGTCGCTCTTTTTCCGGCGCGACCAGCCCGTGGCGCTTTATAAGATGACCACCTCCTCGCAGGAGTGGTGCGGCAACACGTTCAAGTCCCTCATCGACGACGGCGTGAACTTCGAAATGTGGTACCACTCGTACTGGGACGGCGAGGGCAGTAACAGCCGCGACCTGCGCCGCGACGTGTTTCTGGAGGATGCCTTGCCCTACACCCTGCGCAGCCTGAAATTCGACCAAAAACCGGCCTTCGACCTGACGGTGCTCGACCTGCAGCAAACCAACCGCGCCAAGCCGCCCGTGTACTACCAGGCCCACCTGACCACGGCCAAAGCGCCCGCCGACAAACTAAACCCCGCCGCGTGGCGCGTGACCGTGCAACTGGCGCCAGACAAAGAGAATACGTATTTATTTGCCACAGAATACCCCAATCTGCTGCTGCGCCAAACCACCTGGGATGGCCGCACCCTGCAGCTTAAAGCGCAGCGCCGGTACGCTTACTGGCCCAAGTAGCGCGCAGCTCCCAGGCCAGCACGGCGTACGTGCCCGCATATTCCAGCGCCACCAGCCAAAGGTTTTCGGAGTAAGCGGACGTTTGGTAGGCGGCGTAGGAGAGGACGGCCAGCCCGCCCCACACCCGGGCGTAGCGAAAGTGCGTGAGCGTGCTCAGGCCCACCAGCAGCGTGAGGTACCAGGGGTGCACGGTGGTGGCCGCCGCATAGTAGGCCGTGAGCATGAGCAGCAGCGTCGGTACCAGTGAAGCCAGCTCCCGGCGCCGCTCCCGCCAGGCCAGCGCCAGGCCCGCCAGCCCGCTCAGGATGGCCAGACCAGGGCCGATAATGGCAATCTGGTTGTAGGTGGTGAGCCAGATGCCGATGGGCCGCAGCAGGTAGTAAAGGCTGGCATTAAACTCGAAGCTGCGGAAGTAAAGCTTGAGGCTGCGGGCGATATTGATAAATAAATCAACCGATAAGAACGGCCCGAACAGCAGCGCCACCGTGCCCAGGCACAGCGCCGCGTAGGCCGCGAAGCGCCGCCCGCCCAGCCGCCGCACCAGCAGCGGCAGCACCAGCAGCGGCAGCAGCTTGGTGGCCACGCCCAGCCCCAGCGCCACCGCCGAACCGGCCCATTTCTGCCGGCTCAGGAGCCAAATTGCCAGCAGAATAAAGCCGAACACCAGCCCCTCAAAATGCAGGTTGCCGGTGAGCTCCACCACGACCAGCGGGTGCAGCAGGTAGCTCAGCGCGCGGCGCGCCGGCCAGCCCAGCGCGGGCAGCAGGGCCAGCAGGAGCCACGCCGTGCCCACTTCCGCCGCCAGAATAACCACGCGCAGGCAGGCCGCAAAACCCGCATCGGAAGTCGGAAACAACTTGGCGGCGGTGCCGAATACGAACTGGCAGATGGGCGGATACACGGAGTAGTAGTGCGGCGAGTTGAGCTGCCGGTACAGCTGCTGCAACTCGGGCAGCACGGCGGCGCGGGCGGCTTCGCGGGGCACGGCGGTGCGGGCGCCGTCGGCAATGAGCTCATCGGGCCGGAAACGGAAGGGGTTCACGCCGTTGGCCACCAGCAGGCCGTCCCAGCGGAAACGGTAAAGGTCGTCGGACAGGGCGGGCATGGCGGGCAGCCACAGCAGCCGGAACATCAGTGCCGCGCCCAGCCCCCAGCGCAGCGGCAGCCGCGTGCGCAACAGCCACCAATACGCCAGCCCCGCCACCGCAAACAGCCCCACCAGCTGCCCAAATTGCACCCGTGGCGTGGCGTAGGCCAGCGCCGCGTAGGCCGCGCCCGACAGCAGCAGCGCCGCGCATTGCGAAAGCGAAGGAAGCTTAACGGGCATGGCGCACCGAATAGTAGAAAATGGCTGCGAACCCCACCGTGAGCAAGGTGTGAAAGGGCAGCAGCCCGAAATCATCAAAATAGATGCCCGCGCCCAGCCCAAAGGCAAAGTACGCCGCCAGCAACCCCTCCAACGCCACCAGCGGGCCCACGCCGCCCGTGCGGTAGCGCCGCCGCCGGGCCACGGGCGCGGTGCCAGCCTTGGGCGTCCGCACGAAGGGCGTGCGGCGGCCCAGCCAGCCCAGTATTACGGCCCGGGCATTGTGCAGGGCCAGGCCCATCGACACCGACAGAAACAGCAGGAAGAAGCCCGGGTAGCGCCACAGCGGCTTGTCGGGGTGGGCCAGGCGCCAGGCCGAATAGTAGTAGTAGATGAGCGGCGTGAACCCCACCAGAAACACCGATGCCAGCTGGAAAACCACCTTGTATTCGTGAAACTGCGCCCGCACGAACACCAGCGGTACGCTCAGCAACGCCATGAGCATGATGACGATGTAGACGCTGCTGTTGAGCAGGTGGAAGGTGGCCTGCAGCTTCACGGCCAGCGGCTGCCGGGAGCGCCACATGGGGCCGAGGTGCTTGTGGGCGGTTTCGGCCGCGCCCTTGGTCCAGCGGAACTGCTGCGACTTGAGGGCGTCCATCACCGCCGGCAACTCGGCGGGTGCCACTATTTCGGGGCGGTACACGAAGCGCCAGCCGCGCAGCTGGGCGCGGTAACTCAGGTCGAGGTCTTCGGTGAGGGTGTCGGTGTGCCAGCCGCCGGCATCGTCGATACAGGCGCGCCGCCACACGCCGCCGGTGCCGTTGAAATTGATGAAAAAGCCGGCAAAGGTGCGGCCCACCTGCTCGATGAGAAAGTGGGCATCGAGCCCAAAGGCCTGCAGGCGCGTGAGCAAGGACTCGTTCTCATTGAGGTGGCCCCAGCGCGTTTGCACCACGCCGATTTTTTCATCCTGCAAAAAATACGGAATGGTGCGCCGCAGGAAATCGGCTTCGGGCACGAAATCGGCGTCGAAAATGGCCACGAATTCGCCGTCGGTTTCTTCCAGGCCGTGGCGGAGGGCGCCGGCTTTGTAGCCCTCGCGGCTGGGGCGGCGCACGTGGCTGATGCGCAGGCCCCGGGCGGTGTGGTAGGCCACGCGGGCGGCGGCCAGGCCAATGGTGGCGTCGGTAGAGTCATCGAGCACCTGAATGTGCAGCAAATCAGCCGGGTAGTCGAGGGCGGCGGTGGCATCAATGACGCGCTCTACCACGTTCTGCTCATTGTAAAGCGGCAGCTGCACCGTGACGCGCGGCCACGCGGCGGGCACCGGCGGGAGCGGGGCCGGCGGGGCCGCGTTGGCGCGCCGCGCCAGCCGCGTGAGCTGCCACTGGCCCAGGCTAAACCCCAGAATAAACAGCAGGCACAGGCCGTAAACCACCACCAGCAAAATGGGCAGAACCGGCATCAGCAAGCGAGGAGGGGAGAAATTGGCAACATTAAAACGCTTGTCATCCGGAGCGCAGCGAAGGACCTTATCCCGTTGAAAAAACTAACTCGAACGTGAGAAGGTCCTTCGCTGCGCTCAGGATGACAGATACTTATGAAGCGCATTACCAATACCGAAAGATGGTCCAGAGAATTTTGTAGCCGGCCCCCAGCGTGCCCCGCACCGTGCCCGACACCTTGCTGGTGCCAATGCGGCGGCGGTAGCGCACGGGCACTTCGGCCACGCGCAGGTTTTGGCGAAAGGCTTTCACCTGCATTTCCACCGTCCAGCCATAGGTTTTGTCATCCATGCCGATGGCCAGCAGGGCGGGGGCGAGGACGGCCCGAAACGGCCCCAGGTCGGTGACATTGCCCTGGTAGCGCAGGTTGAGCAGCCGCGCCGCCAGCCAGTTGCCGAACCGCTGCTGGGGCAGCAGGGCGCCTTTTTCGCGTTCGCCGAGGGCCCGCGAGCCAATGACCAGGTCGGCCTCCCCGCGCAGGAGCGGGGCCAGTAATTCGGGCATTTGTTCGGGGTAATCGGAATGGTCGCCGTCGAGAAATACGACGATGTCGGGCCAGTCGGATTGCGGGCGGCCGAAGGCGTGGGCCATGCCGGCCAGGCATGCGTGGCCGTAGCCGGGGCGGGGCTCGCGCAACACCGTGGCCCCGCAGGCGCGGGCAATGGCGCCGGTGTCGTCGGTCGAATTATTGTCGACCACAATGATTTCCTGCGCCAGGCCGGCCGGGATTTCACTCAGCACCAGGGCAATGGCGCCGGCTTCGTTGTGGGCCGGAATGATAACGCTGATGCGGGGCTGAGGCATGAAATGGGCGGTGCGAAGACGCGGCGCCGCCAAACGAAAAGGCGGGCCCGGCGCTATGTGCACCACAAAGATGCCCCTGCCGCCGGAAAGCCGCACCGGGCTGGCCCGGCACGGCGGCCTTTTTCCCCGACAGTTTCGTTTCTTCTACTGCGCTGGCAGCACCAGCACCGGCAGCTTGCTCTGCAGCAGCACCTGCGCCGTGACGCTGCGGTGGAAAAGGCTGCCCATGAAGCTGCGCCGCCGGGCAATGAGCATCACCAGGTCGTAATCGGCGGGTTGGGCGGCCTCCAGAATGCCCGTGGCGGCATGAGCGCTGACCACGGTGTGGCACGGCGCCGGGGCCAGGTCGAGCACCAGCCCGGTCCGCATGACCGAATCGAGCACCAGGGGCGGCAGTTCGTCGGGGCCGGTATCGGGCACGACGTGGAAAATGGTGACCTCCGCCCCCAGGGCTACGAGCAGGTGATGGATGGCACCGGCATGCTCGCCGAGGGCGAAGGGGTGCCCATCCACGGCCAGCAGCACGCGCCGGGGCAAGGCGGTGCTGGCCACGCCGTGGGGCACCACCAGCATGGGGTAGGGCGCCGTGCGCAGCAGGTCGAGCGAGGTGGTTTGGACCAGTTCGTCGGGGGTGTCGGAGTAGTCGGGGCGGCCCAGCACCACCAGCAGTGGGTGGTGGCGGCTCACGGCGTCGGCCACGGCGTAGGCCACCCGGCCGTGGCCCACTTCGGCCACCACGGGCACGGGCAGGTTGCTGGCCACGCTGTTCAGGGCCAGGGCCACGGCTTCCTGGCTCAGGTTGGAAAGCCCGCCGGTAAACGTCTCGGGGTCGAGGATGGAATCGCGGCGCACGTGCAGCAGCACCAGGCGCGCGTTGAGCGGGCCGGCCAGGTTGGTGGCGTAGTCCAGGGCCTTGTTGGCGGCCTGAAAAAAGTCGGTGAGGATGAGCAGCGAAGCGTCCATGGAGGCAGGCAAAAACGGAATTGGTTCCCTGCACAAAGCACGCGCCTCGGGCGGACGGGCGCCCTGCGCAAGATTAGGCCGAAAGGTGATTTTGCTCATGTTTTGCCGGTGGCCTTGGCCGGCATCTTGCACTGCAATTTGCCTCAGTGCCAAGACCATGAACGTCCACCTGCAATTTCTCGGGGCGGCCCACTGCGTGACGGGCTCCAAGTACCTGCTCACGCTGGAGGAGCCCGGCCGGCGCCGCCAGGTGCTGGTCGATTGCGGCTTGTTCCAGGGCTATAAGGAGCTGCGCCTGCGCAACCGCGAAAAGCTGCCCCTGGCCCCGGCCGAGGTCGAAGCCGTGGTGCTGACGCACGCCCACATCGACCACAGCGGCTACCTGCCCAAGCTGGTGAAAGACGGCTTTCGGGGCCGCATCTTTTGCACCGAAGCCACCGCCGACCTGCTCAGCATCATGCTCCTCGACTCGGCCAAGCTGCAGGAAGAGGAGGCCGCCTACGCCAACGAAAAAGGCTATTCCCGCCATCATCCGGCCCTGCCGCTATACACCCAGGCCGACGTGGAGGCGGTGCTGGCGCTGGTGGCAAGCGTGGCCTACGAGGCCCCGCTTGCCGTGCTCGGCGGCGCCCTCACGCTCACGTTCCGGGAAGCCGGCCACATCCTGGGCTCGGCCCTGGTGGAAATGGACGTGCAGGGCGCGCACCAGCGCCGGCACCTCGTGTTTTCGGGCGACCTGGGCCGCTACGACAACCCCGTGCTGCACGACCCCGCCCGCGTCACCCAGGCCGACGTGCTGCTGGTCGAATCGACCTACGGCGACCGCAACACCCGCCTGCCCGACCCGGAAACCGTGCTGGCCCGCACCGTGAACGAGGCCCTGGACCGGGGCGGCGTGCTGCTCATCGCGGCCTTTGCCGTGGGCCGCACCCAGGCGCTGCTCTACTACCTGAAAAAGCTGCTGGCCGCCGGCCGCATCCCGCCCGTGCCGGTGTACGTGGACAGCCCCATGGCCCAGCGCGTGGCCGACCTGTTTCCGCGGCACCCGGCGGCGCACCGCCTGGGCCACGGCAACGTGTTCGATTTCCCCGGCCTGCACCTGGTGGCCGAGGCGGCCCAGTCCAAGGCCCTGAACCAGAAAACCGGGCTGGCCATCATCGTCTCGGCCAGCGGAATGTGCACGGGCGGGCGCATTGTGCACCACCTCCACCACCGCCTGCCCCGGCCCACCGACACGCTGCTGCTCATCGGCTACCAGGCCGAAGGCACCCGCGGCCGCCGCCTGCTGGCCGGTGAAAAAGCCATAAAAATGTTCGGCGACCTGGTGCCCGTGCGCTGCCACGTCGAGCACCTCGACGGCTTTTCGGCCCACGCCGACCGCCAGGAACTGCTGCGCTGGCTCGACCAGTTTCAGGCCCCGCCGCAGCGCACGTTTGTGGTGCACGGCGAGCCGCCCGCCGCCGAAGACCTGGCCGCCACCCTGCGCCAGCGGCACTGGCCCTGCGTGGAAGTGCCCGAATACCTGGAGACCGTCAGTCTTTTTAAAGGGTTGTAATGGTCAGATAAATAGCCGGTTGAACTAACTACTTCTTAGCCATGAAAACACAACTTTTTGTCGGGCTGCTGCTGGGGCTGAGCTTTTGCGGCCACCGGGCCGCCGGCCAGCGTCCGGACCCGGTTATTCCGCCGGCCGTGGCGTCCCCGATGGTCGATGAGCTGGTAATCAGCAATGTGAGCGTAGTGAACGTGGACCTGGGCGAAATTGAGCCCCACCAGAACGTGGTGATGCGCGACGGCTTCATCGTTTCGGTGGGCAAATGGGTGCCGGCCGGCCGGGGCGTGCCGACCGTGGACGGTAAGGGCAAATACCTCGTGCCCGGCCTCTGGGACGGCCACACCCACGCCCTAGGCTCGGCCGCCGACGAGCGCATGGCCCTGCCGCTCTACGTGGCCCACGGCATCACCAGCATCCGCGACGTGACCACGGCCCGGCCCCTCAACGACCTACTGCGCACCTACGTAGCCCTGGAAACCGGCCAGCGCGCGGGGCCGCGCATCGAGCTGGCCGGCCCCGTGCTCGACGGCTCGGCCGATGGCCACACCGGCCTGGGCCTGAACGCCTCGCGCGCCGCCGGCCGCGCCCGCGCCGCCGGCTTCATCAAGGCCGGCTGGTGCAGCCTGCAGCCGGGGCCGCTGCTCTCGCACGACGCGTTCTGGGGCGTGGCCTCCGCCGCGCAGGAAGGGCGCGTGCACCTCGCCGGCCCCGTGCCCGAAGCCGTGCCCGTGCTGGCCGCCATCGGGGCGGGCCAAAACGGCATCGACCACCCCGACAAGCTGCTGCTGGCCTGCTCCAGCCGCGAAGCCGAGCTGGTGGAAGCCCGGGCCCAGGCCCTGGCCGGCCCCCGGCCCCTGGCCACGCTGCAAGCCCGCGTGAAAGCCCAGCAGCCCGACATCCTGGCCAGCTTCAGCCCCGAGCGCTGCGCCGCGCTGGCCCAGGCGCTGGTGCAGTACCGGGCCTTTGTGGTGCCCGCGCTGGGCGCGGAGGACTTCGACCTGCGGCGCGCCCCGGACCCCGAAGACCCGCGCTTTCGCTCGGTGCCCGCCGCCGTGCGCCAGCAGTGGGAGCGGGCTGCCCGCGTCCGGCCCCGCCTCACCGACAGCCGGCGGGCCCAGCTGCAGGCCATCGATTCGTTGCAGCGCCGCATGGTGGCCGCATTTGGCCGGCAGGGTGTGCGCCTGGTGGCGGGCTCCGACGCCGGCTCGGCCACGCCCAACCTGTTCCACGGCGGGAGCCTGCACGACGAGCTGGAACGCCTCGTGGCCATCGGCCTCACGCCCGCCGAGGCCCTGCGCGCCGGCACCGTGAACCCGGCCATGGCCACCGGCCGCGGCTTCGACCTCGGGCGCATTCACGCCGGCTACCTGGCCGATGCGGTGCTGCTGAACGGCAACCCGCTCGACGACATCCACAACCTGCGCCTGATACAGGCCGTGGTGCTGCGCGGCCGCCTCTTCGACCTGCCCGCGCTGGCCGGGCTGGTGAAGGAGGCCGAACAAGCCGCCGCGATGGAGGACGCCGCGGCCCACGCTACGGCCGTTGTCCACTAGCACGGTGGCCGGTTGGGGCTGGGCTGGTGGCGCACTATTGGAATCAAATGCAGTATTATCAAAGCATTCCATAATGAATCCGAAATGCTCATGGCTCATCGGCCCGGCCGCGCTGGCCGTGTCGGCCGCCGGGCTTGCGCGCCGCTGGTGGCGCAGGAGTTGGCTTTCGAGCACCTCAAACCTTATTCACCCTGCCGTCTCGGCCATCAGGCCCGGGTGGCCGCTTTGCCAAACCGCCTCTTTATGAACGTCACAGCTTTTAGTGTTCAGAACTTCGAACGGGACTTTCTCAAGCGGGCCAACCAGGGCCAGCAGCTGCTTACGCTGCTCGACACGCCCCTCACGGCCGACACTGCGCACCTGGCGCACGGCGCATTGGCGGTGAGCGTGTTCACGCGCGACGACGTATCGGCCCCGGTGCTGGAGCAGCTGGCCGAGCTGGGCGTGCGCTACGTGGCCGTGCGTGCCACCGGCACCGACAACGTGGACCTCCCCGCCGCCCGCCGGCTGGGCCTGTGCGTGGCCAACGTGCCCGAATACTCGCCCTACGCCGTGGCCGAGCACGCCGTGACCCTCATGCTGGCCCTGTGCCGCCACCTGCGCCAGGCCGACCAGCAGCTGCGGGCCAACGACTTCCGCCTCGACCACCTCATCGGCTTCGACCTGCACGGCAAAACGGTGGGCATTCTGGGCGTGGGGCGCATTGGGGGCGTGGTGGCGCGCATCCTGCACGGCTTCGGCTGCCGCCTGCTGGGCGTGGATGTGCAGCCCAACCCCGAGTTGACCGAGAAGTACGGCCTGCGCTACGTGCCCCTGGCCGAGTGCTGCGCGCAGGCCGACATCATTTCCGTGCACACCCCGCTCACCGCCGAAACCCACCACCTGATTGACGACCGGCTGTTGCGCCAGATGAAGCGCGGCGCGATGCTCATCAACACCGGCCGCGGCGGCGTGCTGGATACGGCCGCCGCCCTGCGCGCCCTCAAAAGCGGCCGCCTGGGCTTTCTGGGGCTGGATGTGTACGAAAACGAGAAGGCCCTTTTTTTTGCCGACCACCGCCAGGAGCTGCTCCTCGACGACACGTTTGCCCGCCTGCTCACCTTCTCCAACGTGCTGCTCACCGGCCACCAGGCCTACCTCACCCGCGAGGCCCTCACCAACATTGCCGACGCCACCTTTCACAGCCTCAGTGCCTGGGCGCAGGGCCGGCCCGCCGAGCACGAGCTGTGCGCTGTCGGCGAGCCACAACCCGTCATCTAGCCCCGCCAAATGCCTACTGCCATGCTGCCCCTCCATGCGCCTGTGCTACTCGAAGCGGCGCGGCCGGCCGTGGCGCCGCCCGCTGCCGCCGCGGGCCTGACCACGGCCGACGCCCGGCGCCGCCTGCTGGAAACCGGTCCCAACGTGCTGGCCACGGCCGCGCGCGAGTCGCTTTTGCGCATGGCGCTGCGGCAGTTTCAGAGCATTACGGTGCTGGTACTGGCGGGCGCGGCGGGCGTGTCGGCTTTCAGCGCCGACTACCTGGAGGCGGCCGCCATCGGGGCGGTGGTGCTGCTGAACGCGGCCATTGGCTTTGCCCTGGAGTGGCAGGCCCGCGCCTCCATGGACGCCCTGCACGCCCTCGACGTGCCCCAGGCGCGCGCCCTGCGCGACGGCCACCCCCGCCAGGTGCCGGCCGCCGACCTGGTGCCCGGCGACGTGCTGCTGCTGGAAGGCGGCGACGTGGTGCCCGCCGATGCCGACCTGCTCGACGCCCACCAGTTGCAAGTCAACGAATCGGCCCTGACGGGCGAGTCTCTGCCCGCCAGCAAGGCGCCCGGCCCGGCCGCTCCAGGGGCGCTGCTGGCCGAGCAGCGCCAGCGCGTGTTCAAGGGCACGGCCGTGGTGGACGGCAACGGCCGCGCCGTGGTGGTGGCCACCGGCATGCGCACCGAGCTGGGCCGCATCACGCAGCTGGTGCAGGCCACCAAGCGCCCGCCCACGCCCCTCGAAACCAAGCTCGACGCGCTGGCCCGGCAGCTCCTGCTGCTCACCGGGGCGCTCACGCTGGGCTACGTGCTGCTGGTGTGGGCGCAGGGCCAGCAGCCGCTGATGCAGGTGGTGAAAACCGGCATTGTGCTGGCCGTGGCCGCCATTCCCGAAGGGCTGGCCATCGTGGCCACGCTGGCGCTGGCGGCGGGCACGCTGCGCATGGCCCGGCAGCGGGTGCTGGTAAAGCGCCTGCCCGCCGTGGAAACCCTGGGCAGCACCAGCGTCATCGTGACCGATAAAACCGGCACGCTCACCCAGAACCACATCGCGGCGCACACCGTGTGGCTGGCCGAGGGCTGCACCGAAGTCCAGGCACGCGACCTTGCCCTGAGCGCTACTGCCGACGCGCCCGGCGTGTTTGCCGGTCCCGGCTTTGCGCATTTGCAGCTGCTGGCCGCGCTGTGCAACAACGCCACCTACCATCCCACCGACCCCAGCCGCACCACCGGCGACCCCCTCGAAATTGCCCTCTGGCAGCTGGCCGGCGCCACCCTAAGCAACGCGGAAACCGCCGCGCCCCGCCTGGCCGAACAGGCCTTCAGCTCCGACACCCGGCTGATGGGCACGGTGCACCAGCTGGCCGTCGGGCGCTGCCTGGTGGCCGTGAAGGGCGCTGCCGAGGCCGTGCTGCCCCATTGCCGCTACCAGTGGTCGGCCGCTGGCGAGCGGCAGCTGCTGAGTGCGGAAGGCCGCGCCGCCTGGGTGGCCCGGGCCGAAGGGCTGGCCGGGCGCGGGCTGCGCACCCTGGCTTTCGCCAGCGCCGAATGGCCCGAGCATCCCGGCCCCGACTTCGTGCGCGAGCTGGATTGGGTGGGCCTGGTGGCCTTTCTCGACCCGCCCCGGCTGGAAGTGGCGCCGGCCCTGGCCGCCTGCCGGGCCGCCGGCATCCGGGTCATCATCGCTACCGGCGACCACCCCGCCACGGCCCGCACCGTGGCCCTGCAGGTGGGCCTGCTGAACCCTAATGACAAGGCCGAAGTGGTGACCGGGGACGAGCTGCCCGACCTATTGCGCCACCCCAACGGGGCCGGCCGCCGGCGCCTGCACCAGGCCCAGATATTTGCCCGCATGAGCCCGGCCCAGAAGCTCGACCTCATTGCCTACTACCAGCAGCACGGCCACATAGTGGGCATGACCGGCGACGGCGTGAACGACGCGCCGGCCCTGCGCCGGGCCGACATCGGCATTGCCATGGGCCAGCGCGGCACCCAGGTGGCCGCCGAAGCCGCCGACCTCGTGCTGCAGGACGATGCTTTCGGCTCCATCGTGGTGGCCATTGCGCAGGGCCGCGTCATTCTGGCAAACATCCGCACCTTCCTGAGCTACCTCATATCCTGCAATCTGAGCGAGGTATTGATTGTGACCATCGTGGCTTTGCTGCACCCCATTGTGCCGCTCTGGCCGCTGCAAATCCTGTTTTTGAACCTGCTCACCGACGTGTTTCCGGCCCTGGCGCTGGCCCTCGGCCCCGGCGCCGACCACCTGATGCAGCGCCCGCCGCGTTCGCCTAAAAAGCCGCTGCTCGGGGCTGCCGACTGGCGCCGCGCGGCCCTCTACGCCGCCGCCCTGACCGTGGGCGGCGTGGGCGCGTTCGGCTCCGCGCGCTGGGGGCTGGGGCTGCCCGCCGATGTGTGCAACAATGTGCTGTTTTACAGCATGGCGCTGGCCCAGCTGCTGCACGTGTTCAACTTCGCGGCCGACCGCCGCACGCTGCTCCGCTCCGAGGTGACGCGTAACCCTTACGTGTGGGGCGCCCTGGCCCTGTGCGGTGCCGCGATGCTGGTTTCCTACCTGGTGCCGGCCCTGCGGGCGGTGCTCGGCATCGTGCCCCTGCCCGCCACCGCCATTGGTCTGATTGCGGGCGGCGGCCTGCTGCCGGTGCTGCTCATTCAGGCAGGGCGGTGGCTCCACGGCGCCGCCAGGCCGCCGAAAACGGCTCGGCCCCACCGCTTTTCTTAGCACTGTTTACCGGCTTGTGCCCAAAGGATTTTCCGGTGAATACGTTCTCCACCCTAGCTATTGTGCGGCGATGCCTGGCCCTTGGCCTGGCCGTGGCCCTGCCGTGGTGCAGCTCCGCGCCAAATGACCAACCGGCTGCTACTGGCCCGCCGGGCCGGGAGGTGCCGGGCATCCACCAGCCTATTGCGCAGGAGGTGCCGGTTGCGGCGCTGATTGCGGCCTTGCTCGATACCAGCGCCGCCGGCAGCGCCCGCGCCGCCGATGCGCGCCGGGGCCTGCAAGCCGGGCCGGAAGTGCGCGCCCTGTTCGGTCCGGCCTGCGCGCCGGTCTGGACTACGGCCGACAGCCTCACCGCGACCGCCTCGGCGGCGTGGCAGCAGCTGCGCCGCGCGGCGGAATTTGGCCTGCCGGCCGACTACGTGCCGGCGGCCCTGGCGGACTTGCGCGATTCGTTGGCCTTGCCGGCCGCGCCGGACCGGCGCGCCGGGCAGCGGGCCCGGCTGGAAATTCAGCTCAGCGACGCGGTACTGCGCCTGATGCGCGACCTGCACCGCGGCCGGCTGCACCCCCGCGACGAGCCCGCGCGGGACCGGGCAGGGGCGAAGTGGCAGCCCGTAACAGAATTGAGGGCCGCCCTGAGCCGGGGCAGCGTGGTGGCCGCCATGCGCTCGGGCCAGCCCACCAACCGCGAGTACCGCGCGCTACAGCGGGCGCTGGCGCAGTGGCTGGCCCGGCCCGTGCCGGCCGACTCGGCCGCCCCGTACCAGGCCCGCTTCGAGCAGGCCGGCGTGGCCCTGGAGCGCTGGCGCTGGGAGGCCTGGGCGCCCACTGCGGAGTACATTTTCATCAACCTGCCGGCTTATGAGCTGCAGGTGGTGGCGCACGATTCGGTGCGGCGGCGCCACCGCGTCATCATCGGCAAACCCGAAACGCCCACCCCCACGCTCAGCAGCGTCATCCGGTACTTCACCCTGGCCCCGGACTGGCACGTGCCGCACTCCATTGCCACCAAAGAAATATTGCCGCGCCTGCGGGAAAATCCCGGCTACCTGACCCTGAATAACCTAACCCTGTACGACGAGCGCGGCCGCTGGCGCGACCCGTTCAGCGTGCGGTGGGGGGCGGTATCGGCGGCGCATTTTCCCTACGCCATCCGGCAGGCGCCGGGCTGCGAAAATGCCCTGGGCAACGTGGTGTTTCGGTTTGCCAACCCGTATTCGGTGTATTTGCACGACACGCCCACGCGGCAGTTTTTTGAGCGGCCCGTCCGCGCCCTCAGCCACGGCTGCATCCGGCTGGCCGAGCCCCTGGCGCTGGCCGCCTACCTGCTGCGCCGCGAAGGCCGCCCCGTGCAGCTGCCCAGCGAGGCCGAGTGCGCCCGCCAGCCAACCCCGCGCGACGTGCGCCTCACCCGCCCGCTGCCGCTGTTCGTGCGCTACGCTACCTGCGTGGCCGAGGGCGGCCAGCTGCGCTTTTTTCCGGACGTGTACCACCGCGACGAGCGGGTGCGCCGGGCGCTGTTTGGCGCCGCAGCAAAGCCCTGAATGCGCCCGAGCACCCGGGTAGAAGTAGCCCCAGCCGGCCTGACGAAAATCAGGCGCCGAGCTAATCACCGTCAGAGGATTGCGGGCCGGAAAATGAGAATTTTGGGATGTTCACCTTACTCCCCAAAGCTTCGGTAGCGGGCCCTTTAACCAAGATTATGATTACGCCTTCTCTCATGTTTTCGGTGATGCTGCTGGCCGTGCTGGCCCTCACCAGCGCCTACTACCACGGCCGCTCGCACGGCCCCGAGGCCCGGTAGCCGCTCTGGCCTGCGCGCCGATTGGCCGCGGCCAGCTGCGCTCTTCCTTTCCCATTCTCCCTAATTCCTTACTGCGATGCAAACCCTCGAAAGTCCTTCGCGCAGCGGCGCGGAACTGCGGGCCGATGCCGAAATTACGGCTGCCGTCGAACGCCATTTTATCACCAGCAAGGACGTGACTTCGCATCTGATGGAGGTCTCGACCCAGGAGGGCATCGTGGAGCTGACCGGCGCGGCCGGCAGCCTGCTGGCGCGCCGCCGGGCCGAGGAAATTGCCATGGCCGTGCGCGGCGTGCGCGGCGTGGTGAACGAGCTGGTGGTGAATGCCGACGATGTGCCCGATTCTCAGCTCCATCGCGACGTGGAGCACGCCCTGGCCGACGACTCGGTGGTGCGCGACTACCACCTGCGGGTGTACGAGTCGGGCGGCACGGTCTGGCTCACGGGCACGGTGCGCTCGTGGCCGGAAAAGCAGCTGGCCCTGCGCGCCGTGGAAGGCGTGCGCGGCGTGCGCCACATCCAGGCCGACCAGCTGCGGGTGAACCGCGACGGGCCGCCCAAGCCGGACGCAGACATTACCGCTCAGCTGCTGGAGGTGCTCGACTGGGACGTGCGAGTGAATAAAAGCCTGGTCCAGGTGCGCACCAACGACCGGGTGGTGCACCTGACGGGCACCGTGGGCTCGCTGGCCGTGAAGCACCGCATCGAGGGCCTGGCTTTGGAGCTGGGGGCGGCCCGGGTAGACGGCCGCGACCTGTTTGTGGCCCGCTGGGCGCTGGCCCCCGAGCTGGGGCGGGAAGAAGACCTGGAGCGCACCGATGAAGCCATTGAAAAAGCCGTGCGCGACACTTTCCGGCGCGACCCGCGCCTGCAGGAGGCGAACCCGCTGGTGCAGGTGCAAAAGGGCGCCGTGACGCTGAGCGGGACCGTGGGCAACCTCCGCGCCCGCCTCTGCGCCGAGCACGACGCCCGCCACGTGGCCGGCGTGCGCGAGGTGCACAACCAGCTCACCGTAAGCCATGGCCGGTTCTGGTCGGATGACTACCTGCGGCAGCGGGTGGCCGCCGCCCTGCGCCGCGACCCTTACCTGAGTAGCTACCACTTCAGCGTCAGCCTGCTCAATGGTCGGGCCAGCGTGCACGGCTGGGTGAACCACCGCTTCGAGCAGGAGCAGGTCTACGACGTGGCCGTGGGCGTGAATGGGGTAGTGGACGTGGAAAACCAGGTAGCGGTGTACCCCGACGGCCACCGGGCGGCCCAGGCCCTGGCCGGCGGCCTCACCGGGGACCTGTCAGTGGCTGAAGCGACTGTACCGGACGACAAGCTGGCCGAGAACATTCGCGCCCGCTATTCTTGGTCGGCCCTGCTGCACGACCAGGCCATTGAAGTGGCCGTGGCCCGGGGCCGCGTCACGCTCACCGGCACGGTCGACTCGTGGCTGGAGCGCCAGCAAGCTGCCCGCGAAGCCCACGAGGTGGGGGCCCGCGACGTGAACAACCACCTGCGGGTCTGGCGCGCGGCGCCGACGCTGAGTGCGCCCCTGGTTGCGGCCTCTTAAATAAATATTCCAGCTATGAGATATCCTTCGCAGCCCCTCTTTTCTACTTCTTTCCAAAGAGCTGACGATGCTGCCCAGCTTGTCAGCGCCGACACGCGCCAGCGCACGCTGGAGGCCGACGCCGCCATGGCCCTCGACGACTGGGAAGACTACTATCCGCAGCCCGTTGCGCCGGCGCCTGCCGCCGCCGCCCCTGGCCAGAAGCTGCTGGCGCCGGCCCTTGTCCTTTTGCCTTAACCCTTTTATGCCCCGCTGGCCATGAGTGCTTCCCTCGTTGTTCTGACCGATTTCTTCGCCGTTTCCAACCGCGCGCTTTCGTACGCCGCCGGGCTGGCCGTGCCCCTCAATGCCCACCTCGTGCTGCTGCACGTGTGCCACGACGGCCTGCTGGCCCCGGCCGAATACCACGCCGGCCACACCCGCGCGGGCGCGCAGCACACGCGCCACGCCCTGGAAAAGCTGGCCGCCAACCAGCCCGTGCCCGCCGAGGTAGACATCACCGAGGAGTTTCTGCCCGAAGCCGTGCAGGAGGTGGTGCGCCGGCACCAGCCGCTGCTGCTGGTGCTGGGCCGCCCCGGCCTGGCCCACGCCCCGGAAGAAATCATCGTGAGCACGGCCATGGACCTGCTGCGCCAAGCGCCGCACCCGCTGCTGGTGGTGCCCACCGTGGGCTGGGACGCGTTTCCGCCGCGCCGCCTGCTGCTGGCCGTCGATGGGGAACCCTTCCACCTGTACCCCCACCAGGGCGTGGTGCAGCGCCTGCTGCAAGCCACCGACGGCACCCTCGACGTGGTGCACATCGCCGCCGAGGACAGCGCCCGCCCCGACGCCGTGGCCATCCTCGACCGCCTGCTGAAAAACAACATCGTGGACGAGCTGCCCGACGCCGGCCGCTTGCACGAGGTGCGCCGCCAGCACATTGCCGGGGGCATTCTGGAAGAAGCCGCCCGCCAGGAAGCCGACCTGCTGGTGGTGGTGGCGCGGCGCCACAGCCTGCTCGGCAGCCTGTTCCACCGCAGCGTCACGGCCCAGCTCATCCAGGAAAGCCCCATTCCGGTGCTGCTGCTGCCGGCCCGGGACTGATTATAGCGGCGCGCTGCCCGAGTGCCGGGCCGCGGCCTTCCACTGCAAACGCCTGAAGCCATGACTCCCAACCTTGTTGTTCTGACCGATTTTTCGCTGGCCGCCGAGCGGGCCCGGGCCTACGCCGCCGTGCTGGCCGCGCCGTTGAAAGCCGAAGTGCATCTCGTGCACATCTACTTTCTCCTGCCCATCGCCACCGAGTACGGCTTGGTGGTGCCCATGCACGACGACCGGTACGTGCCCGAAACCCAGCGCCACCTGAAGCAGGTGGCCGACACCATGCCCGTGCCCGCCACCGCCGAGGTGCTGGAAGCCGACTGGCCCGGTGCCATCGAGGAGGCCCTGGACAAGTACCGGCCCGTGCTGGTGGTGGCCGGGCTCACGGCTATCAGCGGCTGGCTCAGCGAATGGCTGGGCAACCGCGCGCAACCCCTGGCCCACCAAACCGGCTACCCGCTGCTGCTCGTGCCCGAACACCTGCCCGACAGCGCCCTGCACCTGCCCCAGCGGCTGGCCCTGGCCGTGCAGGACTGGCCGTTTCGGCTGATGCCGCAGGCCCGGGCTGTGGCCCCGCTGCTCGATGCGCTGGCGCTGGACGTGGTGACCGTTACGGTGTTGACGCCCGAAGAAAGCACGGGCGGGTGGGAAGGCTTGCGCGCCGCCCAGGCCTGTGGCCTGGCGGCCGTGATGCCCCAGTGCGGCCTCTACAAAGTGGTGAGCGAGCGGCCCGCCACCGGCGTGCTGCATGCCGTGGACGAGCTGGAGGCCGACCTGCTGGCCCTGCTCGACCAGGACCACGGCGTGATGCACAAGCTCTTCGACGGCAGCGTGATTGACCACGTGCTGCGCCACACCCATGTGCCGGTGCTGCTGCTGGCCGCCCATCTGACCGCGCCCAGCCCGGTGCTATTGGAGGGCTGATAATCAATCATTAATAATCCATCGTCATGGCCCTCACGCTCATCGTTCTTTCGGGCTTTTACGAGCCCGCCCGGCACGCCATTCGCTACGCCGAAACCCTGGCCCAGGCCGTGCACGGGCAGCTGGTGCTGCTGCACGTCAACCGCGCCTCGCTCTTCGACCCCTACGAGCTGGTGGGAGCAGTGGGGGAGAAGTACCACCGGCAGGAGCTGCAGGGCCAGACCGAAACGGCCGCCGCCCTGCGCGAGCTGGCCCAGGGCCTGCACGTGCCGGCCAGCGTGGAAATGGCCACCGACCTGCTGCCCGACGTGGCCCGCGAGCTGGCCGCCCGCTACGGTCCGGCTCTGTTCGTGCTGGGCCAGCCCGACGAAAACCACCCCGATTTTGCCGGCATGACGGCCATGTGCGCCGAGCTGCTGCGCGCCGGCCACTTTCCGGTGCTGGCCGTGCCCACCACGGCCCCGGCCGGAAAGCCGCCCCGCCGCTTCCTGGTTGGAGCCGACCGCGAACCGTTCGTGCTAGCCCCGGCGGCCGAGGCGCTGCGCCCGGCGCTGGCGCTGCTGGCCACCGAGGTGCTGGTGGCCCACGTGTCGGACGGCGTGGAGGACGACGACGGCTGCGCCGCGGCCCTGCACGCCGTGCGCAGCAGCGCGCTGCTGGAGTTCAGCAAGCCGGAGCTGCGCGGCTACTGCGACGGCGACTACGCCGAGGGCCTGCTCACCGCCGTGCAGGAAACGCGGGCCGACGTAGTGGTGGTGGTGGGCCGCCAGCGCAGCTTCATGAGCGACCTGTTTCATCGCAGCGTGACGGCCCGGTTGCTGGAGAACTGCCCCGTGCCGGTGCTGGTGCTGCCCACCGCTTCATCGAAACCCCGCCTCACCGCGGCCGAGCACGCCGCCGCCGTCCAGCAGGAGTAGCGCGGACGTTTAGTCCGCGCCCTGGCCCGTTGAAAAGGAGTGCGCTTTTAGGGCCGCCCGCAGCTTGGATGGCGTGCTGAGCCGCGGACTAAACGTCCGCGCTACGTCACTTTTCTCACCCCCTGCAATCATGGACTCCATGCCGCTGGTTGAAAGAGGACTTCCCACAACGGATGCCGTGGCTCGTTCCCGGGCCGCGCACGGCCGCAACGTGTTTGCCGTGGCCGGCCGGGCGGGGTGGCTGGGCACGATGCGGGAGGTCGTCACGGAGCCCATGTTTTTGCTGCTGCTGGCCGCTTGCGCCCTCTATTTTTGCATGGGGCAGGTGGAAGAAGGCAGCACGCTGGTGGTGGCCCTGCTGCTGGTGGCGGGCATTTCGGTGTACCAGGGCGTGCGCAGCGACCGCGCCCTGGCCGCCCTGCGCGAACTGACCCAGCCCCGCGCCCAGGCCTGGCGCAACGGCGCGCTGGTGCAAGTGCCCGTGGAAGACCTGGTGGTGGGCGACGCCGTGCTGGTGGAAGAAGGCAGCCGCCTGCCCGCCGACGGCACCGTGGACGCCGCCAACGATTTTGCCGTCGACGAGGCCATCCTCACCGGCGAGGCCGTGCCGGTGGCCAAGCTGCCCGGCCAGCCCGTTTTTGCCGGCACCGGCGCGGTGTCGGGCAGCGCCTGGCTCACCCTCACCGCCGTGGGCGAGCACACCGAACTGGGCCGCATCGGGCGCAGCCTCGACGCCATTGGTACCGAAAAAACACCGTTGCAACTGCAGGTAAGCCGGTTTGTGACCCGCATGGCGTGGGCGGGCGTGGGCGCGTTTGCGCTGGTGTGGGGCATCAACTTCGCCCGCTCGGGCGACTGGGCCACGGCCCTGCTCTACGGCCTGACGCTGGCCATGTCCATCCTGCCCGAGGAAATTCCGGTGGCGTTCAGCAGCTTCATGGCTTTGGGTGCGGCCCGCCTCAGCCGCGCCGGCGTGCTCACCAAACAGCCCCAGACCGTGGAAAGCCTGGGCTCGGCCACGGTAATTTGCGTCGATAAAACCGGTACTATCACCCAGCCCGGCATGCGGGTGCAGCAGGTGTACGACGGCGCCGCCGGGACGCTGCTGCCCTTGGCCGGGCCGTTGCCCGCCTCGGCCGTGGCCGTGCTCACCTACGCCCACTGGGCCAGCGAAACCAAGCCCTTCGACCCCATGGAAAAAGCCCTGGCCGCCGCCTGCGCTGCCCACGCGCCGGCCGTGGTCGCCGCCGTGTACCCCATGGTGCACGAGTATCCGTTGGCTGGCACCCCGCCCATGATGACGCACGTGCGCCGCGCGCCCACCGGCCAGCTGCTGGTAGCCGCAAAGGGCGCTGTGGAGCACGTGGTGGCCGTGTGCCACCTGGCCCCGGCGGTGGCCGGGCAGGTGCGCGACCTCACCCGAAAACTCTCGGCGCAGGGCTTCCGGGTGCTGGGCGTGGCCCGGGGCGCGGCCCCGTCGGAAGTGGGGTTTCCGGCGCAGCAGGACGACTTTGCCTGGTCGTTTCTGGGTCTGGTGGCACTAGAAAACCCGCCCAAGGCCAACGCTGCGGCGGTGATTCAGGCTTTTGGCCAGGCCGGTATTCAAGTGAAGATGATAACCGGCGACTTTCCCGAAACGGCCCAGGCCATTGCCCGGCAGGTGGGCCTGCCCGGCGCCGACACCCTGCTCACCGGCGCCGACGTGCTGGCCCTCGACGCGGCCACGCTGCGGCAGCGGGTGGGGGGCACGGCTGTGTTTGCCCGCATGTTCCCGGAGGCCAAGCTGCGGGTGGTCAATGCCCTGAAAGCCAATGGCGAAGTAGTGGCCATGACCGGCGACGGCGTAAACGACGCACCCGCCCTGAAGGCCGCCCACATCGGCGTGGCAATGGGCGGGCGCGGCACCGAAGTGGCCCGCCAGGCCGCCTCGCTGGTGCTGGTGCACGACGACCTCGCCAGCATGGTAACGGCCGTGGCGGAGGGCCGGCGCATCTACCAGAACCTCACCAAGGCCATTTCCTACATCGTTTCCATCCACCTGCCCATCATCCTCACGGTAACCGTGCCGCTGCTGGCCGGCTGGCCCCTGGCCAACCTGCTGGGCCCGGTGCACATCATTTTTCTGGAGCTGGTGATGGGCCCGACCTGCTCCATCGCTTTCGAAAACGAGCCCGCCGAAACCCACCAGATGCTGGCCCCGCCCCGGGTGCCCACGGCCACGTTTCTGGGCGGCGCGGCGCTGGGCCGGAGCCTGGCGCAGGGGCTGGGCATTGCCGCGGCGGTGCTGGCGGTGTACTACGCGGCCATGCGGTTGGGCCGCCCCGCGGCGGAAGTGCGCACGCTGGTGTTTGCCACGCTGGTGCTCAGCAACGTGGTGCTTACGCTGGTGAACCGCTCGTTCACGCTGCCGCTGTGGCGCACCCTGGCGGTGCCCAACCGGCTGCTCTGGCTCATGCTGAGCCTTACGCTGGCGCTGCTGCTCGGGGCGCTGGGCGTGCCGGCGGCGCGGGAATTGTTTGTCTTCGTGCCGGTGCCGGCGGCGGCGCTGGGGTGGTGCGCGCTGGCCGCGCTGCTGGGCGCGGGCGGGCTGGAGGTTTACAAGCTGCTGAAGCGGGAGTAGTGCCTTGAGGGCCAGCCCGGGAGGTCGCAGTCCCACGCCATGATTTTAATCAGGCCAGGGGTTGAGAACGCGCAGTGCGGCCCGTGCGGCGGGTTTCTAGCTTTGTTTCAACCTCATTCTCAACTCCCGTTAGCGCCATGGCAGCCAACCCCTTCGTCCTGTTTTTTCGAGACCTGAACAACGGCCAGGTGGCGCGGGTAGGCGGCAAAAACGCCTCCCTGGGCGAGATGTTCAACCGCCTCAGCGCCCAAGGCATCAACGTGCCGAACGGGTTTGCCACCACGGCCGAGGCCTACGCCTTGTTTCTGGACGAAAACCACCTGCGCGAGCCGCTCACGGCCCTGCTGGCGAAGCTCGACACCCAGGAGTTCGCCAACCTGCCCGAAATCGGGGCGCAGGCCCGGGCTCTGGTGCGCGCGGCCGCGCTGCCTTCGCCGGTGGCCACGGCCATCACCGATGCCTACCATGAGCTGCGCGCCGGCTACGAGCACGAAATTCAGGTAGCTGTGCGCAGCAGCGCCACGGCCGAGGACCTGCCCACGGCCAGCTTTGCTGGCCAGCACGACTCCTTTCTGGACGTGCGCAGCGCCGCCGGCGTGCTGGAAGCCTGCCACAAGTGCTTTCTCTCCTTGTTTAATGACCGGGCCATCAAGTACCGGGTGCAGAACGGGTTTGAGCACCTGAAAGTGGCTCTCTCGGTGGGCGTGCAAGCCATGGTGCGGTCGGATTTGGCCTCGGCCGGCGTGGCCTTCACCATCGAGCCCGAAACCGGCCACGACAACCTGCTCTACCTCACCGGCAGCTGGGGCCTGGGCGAAAACGTGGTGCAGGGCGCCGTGAACCCCGACGAGTTCTACCTCTTCAAGCCCGCCTTGCGCAACGGCAAGCGGGCGCTGGTGCGCAAGCAACTCGGCGACAAGGCCCTGACCATGCGCTACGCCACCGGCCCCGGCGCCAGCGCCGCCGGCACCAAAAACACCGAAACCCCGGCCGGGCGCCGCGCCGAGTTCGTGCTCAGCGACGCCGAAGCCGAGCTGCTGGGCCGCTGGTGCCTGAAGATTGAGGAGCACTACGGCATGCCGATGGACATCGAATGGGCCAAGGATGGCCTGAACAACGAGCTGTACATCGTGCAGGCCCGGCCCGAAACCGTGCACCACGGCCGCCGGGCGCTGCGCCTGCACGAGTACCACCTCACCGGGCGCGGCCCGCTGCTGGCCACCGGTAAGGCCGTGGGCAGCCAGATTGCCACCGGCACGGCCCGCCTCATCGACTCGCCGGCCGACGGCCACCGCCTGCAGCCCGGCGACATCCTCGTGACCAACAGCACCAGCCCGGACTGGAACGCGGTGCTCAAAAAGGCTGCCGTCATCGTCACCAACCAGGGCGGGCGCACCAGCCACGCCGCCATTGTAGCGCGCGAGCTGGGCCTCTCGGCCGTGGTGGGTACGCTCGATGCGACCCTGAAAATCCGGGACGGCCAGCGCATCACCGTCTCATGCGCCGAGGGCGACGAAGGCCACATCTACGACGGCGAGCTGGCTTTTGAGGAAACCGAGGTGGATTTGGAGCACCTGGCCCAGCCCCACACCAAGCCCCTGCTCATCCTCGCCGACCCCGACCGGGCCCTCACACTGGCCCGCTACCCCAGCCAGGGCGTGGGGCTGCTGCGCATGGAATTCATCATCAACAACGCCATTCGGGTGCACCCCATGGCCCTGGTGGCCTTCGACCAGCTCACCGACTCGCGCGCCCGCGCGGAAATCACGGCCCTCACTGAGCATTATCCCAGTAAGCCCGAGTACTTCATCGAGAAGCTGGCCGAGGCCCTGGGCTTCGTGGCGGCGGCGTTTTATCCGCGCGAAGTCATCGTGCGCCTGAGCGACTTCAAGACCAACGAGTACGCCAACCTGCTGGGCGGGCGGCAGTTCGAGCCGGCCGAGGAAAACCCCATGCTGGGCTTCCGGGGCGCGTCGCGCTACTACAGCCCGCAGTACCGCGAGGGCTTCCGGCTCGAATGTGAGGCCCTGAAGCGCGTACGCCACGACATGGGCCTGACCAACGTGAAGGTGATGGTGCCCTTCTGCCGCACCGTGGCCGAGGGCCGCCAAGTCATCGACCTCATGGCCGATTTCGGGCTGAAGCAGGGCGCGGAAGGCCTGGAAATCTACGTGATGGCCGAAATCCCGAGCAACGTCATCCTAGCCGAGGAGTTCGCGCAGGTGTTCGACGGCTTCTCCATCGGCTCGAACGACCTCACCCAGCTCACCCTGGGCTTGGACCGTGACTCGGCCATCGTGAGCGGGCTTTTCGACGAGCGCAACGAGGCCGTGACCCGGCTGCTGGAACTGATGATACGCGCCGCCAAGGCCCACGGCCGGCCCATCGGCCTCTGCGGCCAGGCTCCGAGCGACTACCCGGAGTTTGCCCAGTTCTTGGTCGAGCAGGGCATCGACAGCATCTCCTTCACGCCCGACGCGCTGCTCAAAGGCATGGCCAACATGGTGCACGCCGAGGAAGTGGTGGCGGATGAGTACCCGTAGGAAAGGATGCGAGAAGTTATAAGCACGTCATGCTGAGCGCAGCCGAAGCATCTCTACCGCTTCGTTGCAGCGAAGTTGATTACTCACGAGGTAGAGATGCTTCGGCTGCGCTCAGCATGACGTTCATTTTCTCACTTCCCACCATCTCACTT
Organism: Hymenobacter convexus; assembly: GCF_030580955.1. Classification (GTDB taxonomy): domain Bacteria; phylum Bacteroidota; class Bacteroidia; order Cytophagales; family Hymenobacteraceae; genus Hymenobacter. Next base: position 223,755 of record NZ_JAUQON010000005.1, read on the forward strand.
CCCACTTCCACCCATGCCCGACGAGTCCCTTCTAGCTGAAACCGGCGCGATGACCAGCTTCGCGGGGCGCTTCTTTCGGGAGGGGTTTCGGCCGCGCTATGAGGTGGCCGAGCTGCTGCACCAGTGCTACGTGGTGGGCTACCAGTCGCTGCCGATGGTGGGCATCACGGGCTTCATCATGGGCATGGTGCTGACCTTGCAAAGCCGGCCCACCATGGCCCAGTTCGGGGCCGAATCGTGGATTCCGGTGATGGTGGGACTGACCATTATCCGGGAGATGGGGCCGATAATCACGGCCCTGATTTTTGCGGGCAAAATCGGGTCCAGCATCGGGGCCGAGCTGGGCTCGATGCGCGTGACCGAGCAGATTGACGCCATGGAAGTCTCGGGCACCAACCCCTTTAAGTACCTGGTGGTGACGCGGGTGCTGGCCACCACGCTCATGCTGCCGGTGCTCACGGTGCTGGCCGATGCCATTGGATTGTACGCTTCCTACCTGGGCCTCAACATGCGGGGCACCACCACGCTGGCGCTCTTTGCCAACAACGTGCTGAGCGGGCTCTCCTTCGGCGACGTGCTGCCGGCCTTCATCAAGACCTACTTTTTTGGCTTTGCCATCGGCGTCATCGGCTGCTACAAAGGGTATTTCTCCGACAAGGGCACCGAGGGCGTGGGGCAGGCCGCCAACTCGGCCGTGGTGGTGGCCTCGCTGGTCATTTTCCTGCTCGACTTGCTGGCCGTGCAAATAACTGGTTTGATGGGGCTTAACTAACGCTCATTGGCTATGCAACCCGACTCCATCATTCAGGAAATGCCCCGCGTAGCCGCCCCGCCCGGGGCGTCGGAAACGGTACTCGTGGTGGACCACGTCAGCAAGTCGTTTGGTGAGAACCACGTGCTGCGCGACTTTTCGCTGGCCCTGCACCGGGGCGAAAACGTGGTGGTGCTGGGCAAATCCGGCTCGGGCAAGTCGGTGCTCATCAAGTGCATCATCGGCCTACTGGCGCCCAATGCCGGCCAAATCACGGTGCTGGGCCAGGACGTGGCCACCCTCGACCACGGAGCCATGGACCGGCTGCGGGCCAAGGTCGGCTTCCTCTTCCAAAGCAACGCCCTCTACGACTCGATGACCGTGCGCGACAACTTGCTGTTTCCGCTGCGCCGCCACTGGCTGGACCACGGCCCGGCCGAGGAAGACGCCCTGGTGCGCCAGGCCCTGGCCGACGTGGGCCTGGAACACACCGCCGACATGATGCCGGCCGAACTCTCGGGCGGCATGCGCAAGCGCATCGCGCTGGCCCGCACCCTCATTCTGCGCCCCGACATCATCCTCTACGACGAGCCCACCACCGGCCTCGACCCCGTGACAGCCCGTGAAATCGACCACCTCATCCGCGAGGTGCAGCAGAAATACCGCACCTCGGCCCTCATCATTTCGCACGACATGAGCTGCGTGCGCCTCGTGGCCGACCGCGTGGTGCTGCTCGTGGACGGTCGCTGCTACGCCAAGGGGACTTATGAGGAGCTAGCCAATAAGCTAGATCCGAAAGTGCGCGAGTTTTTTGCTTGAGAGAACGTCATGCAGAGCGTAGCGAAGCATCTCGCTTGCCATCACTAATTCTTTTTTAACGATTGAATTACTACCCCACGCGAGATGCTTCGCTACGCTCTGCATGACGTTCCTTTTGCTCATTGCTCATTGCTCATTGCTCATTGCTCATTGCTCATTGCTCATTGCTTAACCCATGCCTGAACGCCCGACCGGAAATTATGTGAAGCTGGGCCTGTTCGTGGTCGTGGGATTGGTGTGCCTGCTGGGCACGCTCTACCTGCTGGGGCGCCAGCAGAACCTGTTCAGCCGCAGCTTGGTGGTGCAGGCCGATTTTCGCAACGTGTCGGGCCTGCTCACCGGTAATAATGTGCGGCTGGGTGGCATCACGGTAGGCACCGTTCGCCAAATTAAATTGCTCAACGACAGTACGGTGCGCGTATTCATCAACCTGAACCGCGACGCCCAGCCCTTCGTGCGCCAAAACGCGGTGGCCGCCATCGGCACCGATGGGCTGGTGGGCAATACCATCATCAACCTAGCGGCGCGGCCCGGCCCCGCCCCGCCCGTGCAGCCCGGCGACCAGCTGCGCACCCGCCGCCCCGTGGGCATAGATGACCTGCTGGGCACCTTCGACAAATCGAACAAAAACCTGGTTGGCATCACCCAGGACCTGCGCCAGATTACCGGCAAGCTCAACGGCAGCAATGCCCTGTGGGAGTTGCTCGACGACCGCGCCCTGGCCGACAACCTGCGCCGCAGCCTGCGCAACGCCGCCACGGCCAGCGCCCGGCTCAGCGCCGCCTCGCAGGATGTGGCGGGCCTCACCGGCGGCGTGCGGCGGGGGCGGGGCCCGCTGGGCTACCTGCTCACCGACACCGCGTTTGCCGGGCAGCTGGGGCACGTCTCGCGCCGCCTGGCCGGCAGCTCCGATACCCTGAACGCCCTGGTTTCGGGCCTGAAAACCCAGCTGAATATTGGGGCCGGCCCGCTGCATACAATTCTCACCGACACGGCCGCCAGCCGGCAGCTGCGCCAAACCATGCAGCACGTGGAGCAAGGCACGGCCGGTTTCAGCCGCAGCATGGACGCGTTGCAGCACACCTTCCTGCTGCGCGGCTACCTGCGCCGCCAGCAGAAAAAACAGGCCCGCGAAAAGGCGGCCACTGCCCCCGTCGCCCGGCGCAATGCCGACTAGCCGGCCCACTCGCCAAGCCGAAAAAGGCCCGGAAACGGCGGTTTCCGGGCCTTTTTGCGTCGGTGGAGCTTGCGTCATTCCATCTGAAATGTTAGCACTGGGGGGAAGGCGTGCGTAGCCACATTTTCGGCAATGCTGGCTTGCAGGAAGCGGATCAGTCCCGTGCGGCCGTGGGTTGGGAGCAATACCAAATCGGCCTGAAATTGCCGGGCAAATGCCGTTATGCCGGCGCTGGGACTACCCGAAAGCCGCACGTGCATCTCATAACGGTCCAGTTCATGGCGCTGGACAAAAGCCAGCATCCGCTCCAGCGCAGCCGGTTCCTGCCGCGTTCCGGATACCACGCACAACAGGTGCAACACGGCTTCAGGAAACAGCGCCTGCAGGCGGCGTAGCTCCGGCACGGCACGGTCGGTTTCGGAAGAGAAGTCCGAGGGAAACACCATTTTCTGCACGTGAAATTCACCGGCCGGATGCTTCACTGCCAGCACCGGGCAAGGAGCGGTGCGCACCAGCCGCTCGGTATTCGAGCCGAAGAAAAAGTGTTCGGTGGCGGTGTGGCCCTGTGCGCCTATTGCCACCAAATCAATGGCTTGGTGCTCAAATATATTTGTGAGGGCTTCGCTCAGGCGGGCGGCCTGCACAAACTCCTGCACTGGCACGCCGGGCGCGAGGGCGGCGGCTTCGGCTATGAGGCGGTGCAGCCGACGTTTGGTGATATCCAGGAGCTTGATGACGAAGATGTCGTCCAGGCTGCTGCCATTGCTGTTGGGCAGCTCCGAGCCATTTACCGGGCCGCCGTAGGTGCTGAAGTTGGCCGTTTCGGGCAGCTCCACGGCGTGCAGCAGCAGTACCCGGCCGCCGGTGCGCGCCGCCAGCCGCACGGCTACCTCAAAGGCATGGTGGGATTCGGCCGAAAAATCGGTGGGAACAAGAATGTTCTTCATGACAGAAAAAGGCGATTAAATGGCAATGGGCTCGTTTTGCGCACGCTTGGTGGGTTGTCGGGCTTCGGCCGTTGCTGCCTTGGAAGGGGCGGGCAGGGTCAGGTCGAGCACGACGCGGCCCGCGATGGTGCCGGCTTTCATGGCGTCGAGCACCTGGTTGATATTTTCCAGGGGCTCGCAGCGGTAGTGCACTTTCACCTTGCCCGTGGCGGCGAAGGCCAGGCTCTCGGTGAGGTCCTGCCGGGTGCCCACAATGGAGCCGCGCACGGTTTTGCGAGTGAGTACCACCTCGAAAATGTTCAGCGGAAACTCGCCGGGCGGCAGGCCCACCAGCGCCAGCGTGCCGCCGCGCCGCAGCATGCCCACGCCCTGCGCAAACGCCGGCTGCGACGGCGCCGTAATGAGCACCCCGTGCGCCCCGCCAATGCGCTGCTGAATGGCGGCCACCGCGTCTTCCTCCGAGGCATTTATGGCTACTTCGGCACCCACGGCCTGCGCCAGGCGCAGCTTGTCGGACTGCACGTCGACGGCGGCCACGCGCATGCCCATGGCTTTGGCGTATTGCACGGCCAGGTGGCCCAGCCCGCCCACGCCCGAAATCACCACCCACTGGCCCGGCTTCACCTCGGTTTCTTTCAGCCCTTTATAGACCGTGACGCCCGCGCACAGGATGGGCGCGGCCTCCTGAAACGAGAGGTTGTCGGGCAGCAGTCCCACGTAGTTGGGGTCGGCCAATATGTACTCGGCGTAGCTGCCGGGCACCGAGTAGCCGGTGTTTTGCTGCTGCGGGCACAGCGTTTCCCAGCCCGTGAGGCAGTATTCGCAGTGGCCGCAGGTGGTGTGCAGCCAGGGCACGCCCACGCGGTGGCCCACTTTCACGTGCTCGACGCCCGCGCCCACGGCCACCACCGTGCCCGCACCCTCGTGGCCCGGAATCAGGGGCAGCGCGGCCTTCACCGGCCAGTCGCCGTTGATGGCGTGCAAGTCGGTGTGGCACACCCCGCAGGCGGCCACTTGCACGAGGATGCGGCCGGCCGGCACCGCCGGCACCGGGACTTGTTCAATTTGCAAGGGCTGGCCGTAGCCGTGGCACACGGCGGCTTTCATGGTGGTGGGTATCATGGCGAAGGGTTTGACAGAAAAGGTGAAAAAAGGGATGGGTTGAACTTGCTTTCGGCCGGCTTCGGGTGGCTCATGCCGCTACGCCGGCTGCCGGCATGGTTTGGAGCAGCTTCTGGTAGAGCCGTTCCGCGTCGGCGCGGTGGAACAGCTCGGTGCCGGGGTTCAGGGTGGCGGCCGTGCCGCAGGCCACGCCCAGGCGCACGGCTTCGGGCAGGCCTTGGCCCTGCGCCAGCGCGTGCACCAAGCCGGCCACCAGGCTGTCGCCGGCGCCCACGGTGCTGCGCCGTGTCACGGGCGGGGCCGGCACAAAGTCCTCCCCGTCGCGGGTGACGAGGCAGGCGCCGTCCGGGCCCAACGACACCACCACGGCTTCGCAACTGCTGTTCTTCAGCAGCTCGCGCGCCGCGCCGGGCACGGCCGCCCGGTCGAGCGCAGGCCCGCCGGTGAGTTCGTTGAGCTCCCGCAAATTGGGCTTGATGAGGTAGGCGCCGGCCTCAATGGCGTGCCGCAGGGCCGGGCCCGAGGTATCGACGATGACTTTGGTGCCGGCCTGCCTGGCCTGGCGCACCACTTTGCCCAAAAAGGTGGGCGACACACCCGGCGGCAGGCTGCCGCTCACCACCAGCAGTTCGGGCCGGCGCACAAACTGCGCGCAGGCCACCAGCACCTCGTGCTGCTCGGCGGGGGTGAGGCGGGCCGCCGGCATGCCAAACCGGTACTGTTGGTGCGTGGCGGTGTCAAGAACCACAAAATTTTCCCGCGTTGCATCCTGAATGGGCACCACCCGGTGGGCAATGCCCTCGGCGGCAAGCAAGTCCTGCAAACAGCGGCCCGCCGGCCCCCCGGCCGGAAACACCGCCACCGACAAGGTGCCGAGCCGCCGCAGGCCGCGCGACACGTTGATGCCGCCCCCGCCGGCGTCGACGGTGGGCCGGGCGCAGTGCAGTTTCCGGTCGGGCACCAGGCCGGCCACGTGGGTGCTTTTGTCCAGGGCAGGGCTGAGAGTTAGGGTGGCGATGGTACACATGGCGCTGGCTTTTGGATGGATAATGGTTGGGGGCGCCGGGCCGCTGCGGGCCCGCGCATCAGGCCCCGGCCACAAAGGCGTGCGCCTGGCGGGTCGCGCTGAGCAGCTAAGCGGCGTTCAACCAGTCTATTCCCTGGCGAAGATGCCGTTGGGTATGGGCTTCGGGCGAGTCGGGTTCGGGCACCGTAGGCGGCCATGCTGCCTGCGGGGGCAGGCCCAGGCCGAGGGCGTTGGGGTGTTCGGCTTCATCCCCGGCCAGGGCAGCCCGTTCGACGAGTAAGCTGAACTCGGCATAGCGGCCCCGCCGCACGAGCTGCCACGCCTGCTCGCGCGGGGTGTAGGGCAGGGCGGCGTTTTGGCGCATCAGCGTGCCGTAGGTGCGGCCGTAGACTTCGCCCACGTCTTGCACAAAAGCGAAAAGCTCCTCAAACAGCCCGTCGCGGCCCACGGTGAGGCGGTCGAAGCAGAGGCCGCCCACGCCGCGCGTTTCGCGGCGGTGGGGCAGGTAGAAGTATTCATCGGCCCGCTGCTTGAAGCGCGCGTAATAGCCCGGGTCGTGCTGCTGGCACACTTCGGCCAACTGTTCATGAAACCAGCGGGCCTGGCGCTCGTCCACGTAAATGGGGGTTAAATCGAGGCCGCCGCCAAACCAGGCGTCCCCGTTGCGGGCCTCCACGTAGCGCAGGTTGAGGTGCGAGATGGGCACCATGGGGCTGCGCGGATGCTGCACTACCCGCACGCTGGCGCCGAATCGGGGGGGGCTGGGGCTGGTGGAGGCCGAGGCCGGCTGCCGGCTCATCTGGTTCCGGACGGAGGAGAAGACCACGCTGCCTTTCTCCACCACGGCGCCCTGCTGCAGCACGCGGGTGCAGGTGAGCCCCCCGCTTTCGGAGGCGCTTTCTACACTGCTGAACCGGGTGCCGCTGCCATCGGCGGCTTCCAGCCGGTGGCAAAGCCAGTCCTGGTACTGGCGCATCCACGCCTCCACTTCGGTGCGGGGCGCAACGTGCACAGGGGAAAAAACTTCGCCATTCATGGCCTCGCAAGCAGCTACGGTGGATGTGTCGCGTAAATGCTAGTCGGCTGGAGTGGCGGCCCTCACGACGCCCACTGTTCAAGGCTCGTTGCCCGGAAACTCCTGTTGAATAGCTCTGCAAAGCTCTTAGGTCACCGGTCTGTACGCCCTGATTGATATTGGCTTAGCGCATGATATATCTCAGGTGCGGCTTCGAGCGGCCGGTCCGCCCACATTCGCCATTGCCAGTTTCTGAAACCTACCCGCACCGCTTGCTGATGGCCAGGCTGCCGTTTACCAATGTGCCGGTGTAGTTTATCGGTCTGCAAAATGTTGATTATCTGGTTGTTTTGCTCAATCAGGTCGTTGTGCTTGAACTCGCTCAGCGTCCGAATCAGCGACTCCGGCGCGCTGCCCACCACGGCGGCCAGGTCGTCGCGCAAGAGTTGAATGGCCGCCTCGGGCGCCTGCTCGTGCAGGCGCAGCAGGGCGGTGGCCACGCGGCGGCGCAGCGAGTTGTAGGCCATGCCCAGCTGCTGCTGCTCGCGCTCGTGCACGCGGCCGGCCAGCAGGCGCACAGACTACTCGCCCACGGCCGGGGGCCGGTGCAGCAGCTGCGTAAGTCTTCCTGCGGAATGGAGAGCAGCACCGCGTCGTCGAGCAGCACGGCTGGGTCGGCGTGCGGGCGCTGCTCCAGCAGCGGCAGGTAGCTAAGCCGCGCGGGCTTTTTCGACCCCGATTTTGCCGTTTTCGGCCGTCAGCACCGCGTAGCCGGCCCGCTCCAGAACCTCGGCCGTGTTTTCGCGAACCAGGTCGCTGTCATCAATCAGCAGAATGGTTTCCACAGGGGAGGGTGATGGTGACGGTGGTGCCCCGGCCCAGCTCGCTCTGCAGCTTCACGGTGCCACCCAGCAGCTCCAGGTAGCGGGCCACGATGTAGAGCCCCAGGCCGGTGCCGGGCAGGTTGGCCGCGTTGCGGGCCCGGAAAAACCGCTCGAACAAATGCTCCTGGTCTTCGGCCGAAATGCCGATGCCCTGGTCCTGCACGCTCAGCGTGAGCCACTGGTCCTGGGTGGTGGCGCGCACCGCCACGGCCGTGTTATCGGGCGAATACTTAAAGGCATTGCCGAGCAGGTTCACCAGCACCTTGCGCAGCAGCGAGGCGTCCTGCCACAGCGGTTCCACGGCCCGAAAATCCTGTTCTACCCGCTGGCCGGGCTTGCGCAGGCCCTCGGCTTCCTGCAGGGCTTCGCTCAGGAGGGTGGGCAGCTCCACGCGCGTGGGGTGGGCTTCGAGGCGGCCTTCCTCGATTTTGCCCACCGAGAGAAACTCTTCCAGAATATCGGTCAGGTGCTTCACCGAGGTGCGAATGCGCTCGAGGTGGCGCTGGCGCTTGTCCTGCTGCTCGGCCCCGGTATATTTCTCAATGAGCGCGGCCGAAGTGAGCACGCCCGTGAGCGGCGTGCGAAACTCGTGCGAGGCCATGCTCACGAAGCGCGACTTCAGCTCGCCCAGCTCCCGCTCGGCGGCCAGGGCCTGGCTCAGCTCCTGGCTGCGCAGCTCCAGCTGGGCCAGGGTGGTTTCCAGGGCGTGGGTGCGGTCGGCCACCTTCTGCTCCAGCTCGGCGTTGAGGCGGGCCACGCGCTGGTGCTGGGCGCGCAGCTCGCGCTCGGCGTCTTTCTTGAAGGTGATGTCGATGACGTATGCCACCACGAACAACTCTTCGTCGAGGTGGAAATAGCTCAGGCTCACCTCCACCGGAAACTCCGAGCCGTCGCGGCGGTGGGCCAGCAGGTCGCGGTTGTGGCCCATGGCCCGCGCCGCGGGGTGGGCGTTGAAGGAAGCGCGCAGCTGCTCGTGGTAGCCGCGCACCGCCGTCGGCACCAGCGCCTCGATGCGCACGCCCACCAACGAATGGTCGGGGTAGCCAAACAGGGCGTGGGCCTTGTTGTTGGCCAGCACAATGGCGCCGGCCTGGTTGCACATCACGATGCCAATGGTGGCGTGGCTCACCACGGCCTCGAATTGCTCCACGCTTTGCACCAGGCGGTGCTCGGCGGTGTGCAGGCGGTCGGTGTTGGTGAGGCGCACGAGAAAATAGTGTTGACGGTCGACGGTGAGCAACGTGAGTTCGACGGTGGCCCAGAACGGCGGCCCCGCATGCCGCCGCATTTCGGCTTCAAATTCGTAGTGGCCGTCGCGCAGCACCCGCTCGCGCAGGCCGTCCCATTCAGCGGGCGTCATTTGCTGGGTGCGCAGGGTATGCACCGGGTCGTCGTACAGGGCCTGGGCCGAGGGGTACCCCAGCAGCTGGTAGCCCGCCGTGTTGACGTGCGTAAACCAGCCGTGTTCGACGTGGTAGATGCCCATGAATTCCCTGCTCTGCTCGAACAGAATATCCGTGAGCGGGTTGCGGTACAAGGTGGTCGGCATAGGCAGATGCACGCTTTCACGCTGCTTTTCTGCAATAACCACAAATATTGCAATGTCGCCATAGCGCCCCGCTGAGGGCGCTGGCCTTTAATGTCCGGTAAGAAGCACCAGCAGAATGGGTTAGCGCAACTCCCGGTCGAAGGGTAGTAAATACGCTACCTGCAGCATCAGCGCGTCGTGGTAGGCACGAGGCTTGGAGGCCGCGCCGGCGGGGTCGAGCAGGGGCGTGAGCCCGCGGTTGAGGCGCAGGCCGAGGCTGAGCCCGCTGAGCGTCTGGTAGCCCACGCCGCCAACGATGCCCACGTCGAAGCTGCTCAGGTCGGCGCGGTCGGTGCTGGCCACGAACGTGGCCTTGTCCGGCACCCCGGTCGAGTAGCTGGTGGTCGTCTGCGTTTCAGCCCTGGCGTGCACCAGGAAGCCAAACTGGAGCCCGAATTCCAGAAACCAACCAGCCACGTTCACATTCGCCAGCACCGGCACATCCGCGTAGGTCAGCACCCGCGTTTGCTTCACGGAGCACTGCTTTTCGCCCGTGGCCAGCCCGGCGGTGCGCTCCCCCGTGAGGCGGTAGCCGCGCAGGTTGAGCAGCACTTCGGGCTGCAGGGCCACCGAGCCGTGCCCGGACACGGGAATGCGCAGGGCCGCGCCCGCGTGGTAGGCCAGGTAGCGGTTGCCGAGGCGGGTGGTGTAATCGGGGCCGAGAAGCTGCTTCAGGTCATCGCCCGCGAGGCCGGTGTAGGTGCCGCCGGCCTTCAGGCTCAGCTTCACCGGGCCTTTTTCCGGGGCTTGCGCGGCCCCCGGCAAGGCGGCCAGCAGCAGGAGCCAGGCCCCCGCCAGCACCCGAAAGCGGGGCCGGCCACCGGCCCGGCGCGGCACGCCGGTCGTTTGGGCGGCCCGGCACTGGCAATCCGGAGCGCCCCGCCCGGCCAAAAGCGCGGGTGCCGGGCCTGCTTAAAATTACCCGCCGCCCCCACCGGCCCCCATGATGCCGCTCAAGCCGGAAGCTGATTTCGGTCAGGCGGAGCTCCCCAATCCGGTGGGCGCGGCTACCCCGGCTGGCCGGCGGAGGCCGGCAGCAGCAGCAGCGGGAGCGGGCTCAGGGCCACGAGCTGGGCCGTGACGCTGCGGTGAAACAGACTGGCCAGCAAGCTGTGGCGCCGGGCCACCACCCCCAGCACATCGGCCTTGGTTTCGGCCGCGCCTCGCAAGATGCCCGCCGCGGTATCGGGGTGGCGCACCACGTGGGGCCAGCGGCCTTCGGGCTGGGCGGGCAGGCCGCTGTGCTGCACGGCATACAAAACCCGGTGGCCCGCCGCCGCGCCGGGGTCTTTGCGGTGCGTCACGTGCAGCAAGGTGATGCCGGCCTGCAGCCGGTCGAGCAGCTCCGCCAGCCGGCGCGGGTTGGCCAGGGCAAACCCGTCGCCGTCCACGGCCAGGGCCATGGAGCACGGGGCAATGGTGACGGCCCCGCCGGCCGGCACCACCAGCACCGGGCAAAACACGTAGCGCAGCAGGTCGAGCGCGGCACTGGTCACGATTTCGATGGGCACGGCCTCGGGGCGGCCCAGCACCAGCAGCAGCGGGTCGTGTTGCAGGGCCGCTGCCGCCAGGGCTTCGGGCAGCCACTCCTCGGCAATGGCCACTTCGGTGGGCACAAGCTGGGCCTGGGCCAGCTGCTGCAGGGCCGCGCGGGTATGGCGCTCGGTGCGCCGGCTGCGGCGGTTGGGGTACTCGTCGGGCAGCAGCAGGGCGTCCTGGCGCACGTGCAGCAGCACCAGCCGGGCCCGCAGGTGCCCGGCCAGGCCGGCCGCGTACACCAGGGCGTGCTCGTCCGCAAAAAAATCGGTGAGCACCACGAGCGCGGGCGAAGTCATTGGGAAGCAGAAAAGAAGTGGAGCGAGCCCCGGCGGGGCCCGAACGCATGAGACGCGGCCTCGAAGCCCTGGGGCTACGCCGCGGCCAGCGCCGGCGGCGCCACCGGCCCCTGGCGCAGGCCACCGGCCGGCTGGCTGAGTTCCCAGTGCGCCAGCATGGTGGCCAGGTTGAGCACGTGGCCCTTGGCTTCGCCAGCCGCGGCCTCGCCGAAGGCTTCGTCCAGGTTGGTTTCCAAGAGGCTGCACCAGCGCTCAATCTGCGAAGCGGTGAAGAGCGGGGCGGTTTCCCGGTGCAGCGGCCGGCCGGTGTAGTGCGCGCCCACCAGCGCCTGCTCCCACCAGGCGTACTCGGAGCCGTGGGGCGTACGGGGCCGGGCGGGAAAGGCGCGGCCGAGCAGGGCATCGCCCACCACTCGTTGGGCAAATTCGCGCACGAAGCGCTGGCATTGCGCAGGGGTGATGCCGACTGAAGAAAAGGGGATTGACACGGCTAAAAATGGATAAGGGCCCAGCCGCGGCGGCGCAAGCCAGTAAATCGGGCAGCGAGGGCGACCAAGCGGCCGCACATCAGCCGCCGACAGCCTCGGAGGCACCGCGCCCAAAGCTGCGGGCTCAAAGCCCAAAGCTTTTCGCCCGCAGCAGGAGTGAGTGCTCAAAACAAAGGTAGCCCGGGGCTACAACGCCGGGGGGTGATGCCAATCAGCCGAAGCCCTGATTCTAATCAGGTTACCCCGCCCGGCGACTCAGGATGCCGGGTGCTGCGCAGGGCTGAACACCGCCAGCGCCTCTTCGTCCGTCACCTCGCTGAAGTCCTGGTAGTACTGGCCCACGGCCCGGAAATCCAGCGGCGCCAGCAGGCACACCACCTCATCGGCGGCTGCCTGCAAGCGGCGCAGCGCCTCGGGCGAGGCGACGGGCACGGCCACGATGATGCGCTGGGGCCGCTGCTGGCGCACCAGCGTGATGGTGGCGAGCAGGGTGTGGCCGGTGGCCGCGCCGTCGTCGACCACTACCACCGGGCGGCCGTTCAGCGGCTGGGGCGGGCGCAGGCCTTGGTAGGCCTGCCGCCGGGTCTTCAGCTCGGCCTGAATAGCGGCCACCCGCTCGGTGAGCCAGGCGCCGGGTACGGCCACGTTGGGGCTGAGCACGTAGCCCTGCTCGCTCACGGCCCCAATGGCGAACTCGGGATTGTGCGGATGGCCCAGTTTCTTTGTCAGCACCACGTCCAGGGGCCAGTCGAGGGCCCTGGCGATGACCGTACCCATGGGCAACGCCCCCCGGGGCACGGCCAGCACCACGCCGGGCAGGCGGCGCAGGTGCAGCAACTGCTGGGCCAGCAGTCGGGCGGCCATCTGGCGGTTGGCAAACGGGGCTTCCATGGCGAAAACGGTTTTGTTAACGAAGGCGGTTGCGTGGGCAAACGGCTCAGCCGAGGTAGCGCCGGTACCAGTCGGCGGCGGCGGCGGCCACGGCTTCCAGCGCGCCGGGCTCTTCAAACAAATGCCCCGCGCCGTGCGCGCCTCCCTTCTGGGAACACCAGCTGCACGCGCAGCTCCAGGGCGAAAACGCCCTGCTGCTTTCCGCCGAGCTGCGCACCCTGCCGCACTTGAAGCAGCCGGTGGGCCACCGCGCCATTGGGGTGGTGTACCGGCCGCAGTTCGAGCAGTTCGGCAACTACGTGCCCTCGCTCATCCCCGAGCGCTACGACGCCTTTCTCTTCCTCGACCGTACCCAGGCCCTGCACCCGCTGCCCACTGCGCCCCAACCCAACGTGCCGCCCGACCTTTATCCCTGGGGCGAGTAGGCCGGCGGGCCATAAACGGCGCAGGCCACCCCGGGGCGGCCTGCGCTTTCGTCGGTTTCATAAGCCGACAGGCCTCGCGCTTACGCGGGACTGTGTCATTGCTCAGTGCTGCACCTGCAGCCGCAACTGCTCCACCTGGTGGTCGTGCAGCAGGCGGCACAGGTATACGCCGTTGGGCAGCGCGGCGGTGGGCAGCGTCAGGGTTTGCCAGCCGTCGGGGGCGGTGCTCACGGTCGTTGGCGTGGCGACCAGCGTGCCGTATTGGTTGTAAACCTGCACCTGCGCCGGCCCGGTGGCCGGCTGCCGGAAACGGAGGGTTGTAGTGGCAGTGGCCGGATTGGGAAAAGCTTCCAGGGCTACCGGGGCGCTGGTTCCGGGCCGGGGAGTGGCAGTGGGGCAGCCCGAGTGGCGGCTGTATTTCACCGTGCCGAAGTCGACGTACTCGGGGCCGGTATTCAGGGACAAGCCGGTCACGTAGGCATCTCCCTGGGCACTTACGGCCAACGCAACCGCCGTCACGGACCGGTAGCCCTGGTGAAAACCGCGCGCCAGCCACAATTCCCGGCCCCTTTGCTTGTCGTATTTCAGCGTGGAAGTGATGGTGCGGAAGGGCACATCCGAAGTGCCGGTGACGTACACATCGCCGGCGGCATCCAGCGCCACGCCCACGGGGATATCGTTCGTGTCGGTGATGAAACCGTCCTGCACCTGGGCCCCAAAGTAGCGGGCCACCCAGCGCGGCTGCCCGGTGCGCGCGCTGTACCTGAGAGTGGCGTAATGGGGGCTAGGGGCGGGAAGGGGAGAGCCGGGCGGGGAAGGGGTAGGCGCATTCGGGTCGCGGAGGCCATCGGAGGAGCCGGTCACGTAGGCGTTGCCGGCCTGGTCCACGGCAATGCCGGTGGCGACGTCGGCGGAAGTGGCCGTTTCGGCGTAGCGGGCCACCCAGCGCGGTTGGCCGGTGCGCTCGTCGTACTTCACGGTGGCATAATCGGCATTGCCGGCGGCGTTCACCGAGCTGCCGGTGACGTACACATCGCCGGCCGCGTCCACGGCCAGGCCCGCGGCCCGGTCGTCGCGCCCGCTGGTGCCGCCGAAGCGGGCGGCCCACTGCTGGCGGCCCGTGCGCCCGTCGTACTGCACGGTGGCGTAGTCGTAATCGGCGGCGCAGTAGGAGCTCCCGGTCACGTACACGCTGCCCGCTGGCGAGAGGGCGATGCCCACGGGGGTATCGGCCTGGTTGGCGGGCCCGTTGTAGCTGGCGCGCCAGCTGGCCCGGCCGGTGCGTCCGTCGTACTTCAGCGTCACGTAGTTAGCGCCGCCGGTTCCCTCCACCGAAGCGCCTGTCACGTAGGCATCGCCGGCGGCATCCACGGCCAGGCCAATGGCTTCGTCGTCGGCATTGGCCGGGCCGTTGTAGCGGGCCAGCCAGCGTTGCTGGCCCGTCTGGGCGTTGTATTTGATGGTCACGTAGTCAGTGTTGCTGCCGTTGGAAGAATAGCCCGTGACGTAGACGTTGCCGTTTCTGTCCACGGCAATGGCCGTGGCAACGTCTTCCTGGTGGGCGGGGCCGGCGTAGCGCGCGGCCCACAGCTGCTGGCCGGTGCGGGCGTCGTACTTGACGGTGGCAAAATCATGCAGCTCGTTTTGGCGGCTGTCGGATGCGCCGGTGACGTAAACATCGCCTTGCTCGTCCACGACTATTGCCCTGGCTCGGTCATCCCCCGATACACCGCTGTTGTAGTGGGCCAGCCAGGTTTCGGGAATCAGGCAGGTGGAAGGCGCGGGGCTGGGCGGCGCCGCCGGGTGCTGCGAAGATTGGGCGCGGCCCGGCTGCCAAAGCAGGCACAGGCCGGCAGCTGCCAGTAGGCAGCGGGGGGAGAGGTGAGGCATGAGCGGAAAGGGGGTAAGGTGAATGTTGTGAGCTAGTTAACAGTGGCGCGTTCAGGCGTGGCGCGCTGTCCTTCATCGAAATAGGCCCAGGGTATGAAGTGGATAAGCTGGGCCCGGGCGCAGAGCCATTAATCAGGCCGCCAGGGCTGGCTGGCCGGCCGGGCCGGCAGGAAGCAAGCGGGGATGCTGCTTTTTGAGAGGCGCAAGAACGCCGACGCAGCAGGGGCGCGCCATGATGAGAATCAGACTATCAATTGATTGTGACCTTTGCGGGTTTGCGCCGGGCCGGTAACCTGGGCGCTAGGGGCATTTTTTCGGGTGGGGCAGACGGCGGGGCCGGCGGCTATGCCGCGCCACCTGTTGAGGATTAGCCCGCCGGCTGATGCAAATCATAGTTTCCGGCGCGCTGCCGGCGCAGCTTTGCGTCGTTCCGGCCGCCGCACTTCAGGCAGCGCCGCGGCTCTTCGCGCACCCTTTTTTTCCTGGCCCCATGCAACCAACGTTTGTGGTAATGACCGATTTTTCGGACGCCGCCGAGGGCGCCCTGGCGTACGCCACCCGCCTGGCCAACCTGGTAGACGGCCAGCTGGTGCTGCTGCACGTCCTTGAAGACCAGGTGCCGGTGCTGCTCGAATCGCCGCTGGCGCCGGTGGCCGCGCGGCTCCGTTCGCGGCCACCGGCCAGCCGCTCGTCTGTGCTGGGCCGGCTCACCTACGAGGCCCGGCAGCTGCCCGTGCCGGCCGAAGCCGAAGTGGCCGACGCGCCGCTGGGCACCGCGCTCCACCGGCTGATGGCCCACCGCTACCCCCAGCTGCTAGTGCTGGGCCGCGCCCACGCCCACGCCTGGTTTGAGCACCTGCTCACGCAATCGCACCCGGCGGCGGCGGTGGAAGAAACGCACGTACCGGTGCTGCTGGTGCCCGAAGACTGGCCTTGGTCGGAGCTGCCGCGCCACGCGGTGGTGGCGGCCGACGGCGAACCCCTGCCCCTGACGGCCGCCTGCCAAAACCTGGCCCCGCTGCTGGCCCGGCTGCCACTCACCACCACGGTGGTACACGTGGCGGCTCACGCCCACGGCCCTTCCCGCGCCGCCGAGGCCCTGGAAGCCGTGCGGCAAACCAACCTGTTTGGCCCCCTCGATGGCAACAGCGTGTACGACGTGCGCGAGATTGCCCCGGCCGCCGGCCTGCTGCACGCCGTGCGGGAGCTGGACGCCGACCTGCTGGTGGTGATGCCCCGGCCCCATTCCTTCCCCGGCAGCCTGTTTCACCACGACGTGACGGCCGAGCTGCTGCGCACCAGCCCCGTGCCCGTGCTGGTGCTGCCCGTTGTGTGGTAAGGCTCCAGGCCAAGCCGGCTTTTAGTCATTTCCGGCTCAGGCTGGCGCGGGCGCCCGCCTGCTGATGCCGTTTTCCTTCCTCTTTTTCTCACCATTCTTCTTTCATAACCATGAAAACGACTCTGATTACCCTGTTGTTCGCCAGTGCGTCCTTGGGCGCCGCCTGGGCCCAGGCCCCGGGCACCGCCAAAACCGTCACCATCCACCACGTCAAAAAAGGCCAGGAGCCGCAGAAGGTAATGTCGGCGCTGGAGAAGGATTTTCCCGGTTCCATTGTCCAGGATATGTCCGCCATTCCCGGCTCCTTGTATGGCCAGGAATGGTCAGTCACCGAGGCAAAGCCCACCGGAAACCAGGACAACCTGCAGTACTACCAGGTGAATGCCAGCAGCAAAGGCATGAAATACACCGCCGTTTACGACCAGGATGGCAATTTGATTAGCTCGCGCCGGGTGCTCAAAGACACGCCGTTGCCCATCGAGGCCATGAAAAACGTCGCCACGCAGTTTCCCGACTGGAAGGTGATTGGCAACAAGGAAAAATTCACCATCCACAAAGACCACGACAAAGTGGCCTACAAGGTGGAAATCCAGAAAGGCCAGGAAATCAAGAAGGTCTTTCTCGACGAAAACGGCCGCATCACCCGCGTGGTGAAGAACAACCGGATTCGGATATAGTAGCGTCTTTGGCCAGCCATTGTGGCCTCCGATTTATGACTTCGCTTCCCCCTCCGGCTTCGGCTGCTGATGACGGCCTCCTGGCCTACTGGGCGCTGCCCAGCGCCGACGTGCTGGCCCGGCTGCGCACCCGCGAAGCCGGCCTGACCACCGCCGAAGCGCAGCAAATCCGGCAAACCGCCGGCCCCAATACCCTCAAGCCCCACGCGGCCCCGTCGGCGTGGGGCTTGTTTTTTCGGCAGTTCCAGAGCCCGATTTCGCTTATTCTCATTGGCGCGGCCGGGCTGTCGTTCTTCCTGCGCGACGTGGTGGACGCCAGCATCATCCTGGTGATTATTCTGGTGAGCGGCGTGCTCAGCTTCAGCCAAGAATACGGCGCCTCGGCCGCCATGCAGCAGCTGCTGGCGTTGGTGCAGGTGAAGACGAGCGTGTGGCGCGACGGCCGTGCCCAGCCGCTGCCCGATGAGGCCCTGGTGCCCGGCGACGTGCTCAGCCTCAGCGCCGGCGACCTAGTGCCCGCCGACTGCCTGTTGCTCAGCAGCAACGAGCTATTTCTCAACGAGGCCACGCTCACCGGCGAAACTTTCCCGGTGGCCAAGCAGCCCGGCCCCGTGCCGGCCGAAGCCCCGCTGGCCGCCCGTACCAACGTGCTGCTGCTGGGCGCCAGCGTGGTGAGCGGCAGCGGCACGGCCGTGGTGGTGCGCACCGGCCGCGCCACCGAGCTGGGCCACCTGGCCGCCCGCCTCGAAACCGCCCCGCCGGAAACCGATTTCGAGCGCGGCATCCGCCGGTTTGGCTACCTGCTGCTGGAGCTGACGCTGGTGCTGGTGCTGCTCATTTTTGCCGGCAACGTGCTGCTGCACAAGCCCGCGCTGGAAGCGTTTTTGTTTTCGCTAGCCATTGCCGTGGGGCTCACGCCGCAGCTGCTGCCGGCCATTATCAGCATCAACCTGGCGCAGGGCGCGCGCCGCATGGCCCGGCAACAGGTAGTGGTGAAGCGGCTGTCCTCGATTGAAAACCTGGGCAGCATGACCGTGCTCTGCACCGACAAAACCGGCACCCTCACCGACGGCACCGTGCGCGTGGCCCGCATCATCGACCTGCACGGGCAGCCTGCGCCGGTGGTGCAGCGGCTGGCCAAAATCAACGCCCAGTTGCAACAGGGCTTCCGCAACCCGCTCGATGCGGCCATCCTGGCCTTCGCGCCCGACGACGTGGCCGCCTGCCCGCGCCTCGACGAGATTCCCTACGACTTTATCCGCAAGCGCCTCACCATCCTCACCGAGCTCGACGGCCAGCCCCTGATGGTGACCAAGGGTGCCGTACCCAACGTGCTGGCCGTGTGCCAGTGGGCCGATGCCGGCGGCCCCACCCCCGAGCCGTTGGCGGGCTATGCTGATGAGATTCAGCGCCGGTTTGAGGAGTTGAGCGCGCAGGGGTTTCGCACGCTGGGGCTGGCCATCAAGGCCACCGGCGGCCGGCGCGATATCAGCGCGGCCGACGAAACGGGCATGACCTTTCGGGGCTTCATCACCCTGTTCGATTCGCCCAAGGAAGGCATTCGCCACACCCTCGACCAGCTGGAGGAACTGGGCATTCAGCTGAAAATGATAACCGGCGATAACGCCCTGGTGGCCGCCGCCGTGGCCAAAACCGTGGACATCAACGGGGCCGGCGAGGTGCTGACCGGCGAGGCCCTGCGCCAGCTGAGCCCGGAGGCGCTGCGCCACCAAGTGGCCCGCGTGCACGTGTTTGCCGAAATCGAGCCCAACCAGAAGGAAACTCTGATTCGGGCCCTGCAGCAGGCCGGCTACGTGGTGGGCTACCTCGGCGACGGCATCAACGACGCCAGCGCGCTGCACGCGGCCGACGTGGGCATTTCCGTCGATTCGGCCGTGAATGTGGCCAAGGAGTCGGCCGATATTGTGCTCTTGCAACACGATTTGAAAGTATTGGTACAGGGCGTGCGCGAGGGCCGACGCACTTTTGCCAACACCATGAAATACCTCTTCATGGCCACCAGCGCCAACTTCGGCAACATGCTAAGCATGGCCGGGGCGTCGGTGTTTCTGGCGTTTCTGCCGCTGCTGCCGGGCCAGATTCTGCTCACCAACCTGCTCACCGACCTGCCGGAAATGACCATCTCGTCGGACAACGTGGAGCCGGCCGCCGTGCGCCAGCCCGCCCGCTGGGACCTGGCTTTCATCCGGCGCTTCATGCTCACGTTCGGCCTGCTCAGCTCGGTGTTCGATTTTCTGAGCTTCGGGCTGCTGCTCTGGGGCTTTGGGGCCGGGCCCACGCTGTTTCGCACGGGCTGGTTTGTCGAGTCGGTGCTCTCGGCCTCCGTCATCGTGCTGGTGGTGCGCACGCGGCGCGTTTTCTACCGCAGCCGGCCGGGCAAGTGGCTGCTGCTGAGCACGGCGGCCGTGGGCGCGGCGGTGCTGCTGCTGCCGCTGAGCCCGCTGGCGCGGGTGCTGGGTTTCGCGCCGCTGCCGCTGGCTTTGTACGGCGCCATTCTCGGCATCGTGGCCACCTACGCGCTGGCCGCCGAGGCGCTGAAGCAGTGGTTTTACCGGCGGTATGCGCGGCGCGCGGCTACGCGCGGGGGGTGGAAAGCCAGCACATACACGCCCATCACCCAGCCCACCGAACCCAGCCAGCCGGCCAGCGCATCGCTCGGATAGTGCGCGCCGAGGTACACCCGCGCTGCGCCCATGGTGCCCGTCCAGCCCGCGCCCAGCCCCACCGCCAGCCAGCGCCAGCGCGAAGGCCAGAGCAGCAAAACCACGCTGGTAGCCAGCGCGGCCGAGGCAATGGCGTGCCCGCTAGGGAAGGAGTAGGCCGTGGCCCGAATCGGGGATTTCATCAGCGGGCGCCACTCCTGGGGGCGGGTGCGCTGCAACAGCGCTTTGCCGGCCAGCTCCAGCAGCCACGCCCCGGCCATGCCGGTGCCCACCAGCCCGGCCTGCCAGCGGCGGCGATTCAGCAGCAGCCCGCCCAGCAGGCCCAGGCCCACGGCACCCATGCCCACCGGGCCGCCCACGTGCGAAAGCCAGGTTGCCGCCCTATCGAGTTTCGGGTTGCGGTGGGCTTGCAGCCAGGCAAATAGCTTTTCGTCGGGCGCAAAGCCTTTTGGGTCACGAATGTCTTTAGCCAATTTGAGGCAGGCCAGCCACGGCAGCGCCCAGCCCAGGCCCCTCAGGGCCGCGCGGGGTGCGCGCGGTAGCCAACGGGGCGCTGGGTGTTCGTTTTGAATAAGGGCGGAGGTAGACGTCATAGCAGTGGTTTATGAATGGCTCTGACTATACGCCTGTACCAAAAGGAACGGTCATGCTGAGCGGAGTCGAAGCATCTCTCCCGCAATACTAAAATTAATTAGTTGCGCAGTAGAGATGCTTCGACTCCGCTCAGCATGACCGTTCTAAGCAGTTTTTGACCAGTCCCCTCAATTAATCCCCAGAATGGTGCTGACTTGCACGGTCAGCAAATCGAGCACGAAGACGACCAGCGAGGCCACCACCACGGCCGAGTTGGCGGCCCGGCCCACGCCTTCGGTGCCTTCCACGGCGTAGTAGCCTTTGTAGCAGCCGATGAGCCCGATGGCGAAGCCGAAAAAGACAGATTTGACCAGGGCTTCCAGCACGTGGCCCACGGTGAGCTTCTTCAAAATGTCGCTGGCAAAGAGCTCCACCGTGGTGTCGCCGTGCAGGCTGATGCCCAGGTAGGCCCCGGTTAAGCTAAAGCCGTCGGCCAGCACCGAGAGCACCGGCACCATGAGCGTGGCGGCCACTACCCGCGTCACCACCAGGTATTTGAAGGGGTTGGCGCCCGATACTTCCATGGCGTCAATCTGCTCGGTCACGCGCATCGAGCCCAGCTCGGCCCCAATGTTGGAGCTGACCTTGCCGGCCACCATCAGGCCCGTGATGAGCGGCCCCATCTCGCGAATGATGCTGATGCCCACCATGGACGGAATCCACGACTCGGCCCCGAACTGCACCATGACGGGCCGCAGCCGCATGGTGATGACCAGGCCCATGATGAAGGCTGTGATGCCCACCAGCAGCAGCGACTGGTAGCCCACCGCAAAGCACTGGCGCACCAGCTCGCCCCACTCAAAAGCCCCCCGAAACGCCTCGCGGAAGAACCGCCCGGCAAAGCGGGTGAGCAGGCCGGTTTGGGGCAGGAGCGAGTTGTCGTTCACGGCAGAAAGCCCGCGGCAGGTCGGTTGGCAGTCAAGGCAGTGGGTGGGGGCTTAATGGCTATTGGGCTGCGGCGGTTTCGGGCGGCGCGAGCAGGCGCACCAGCTCCGATACCCGGGCGTCGTCGTCGCTGCCGTAGCCGTTGATGAGCACGCCCTTTACGGCGCTGTCCGACTCGATGGCGTAAATCACGCACTCGTCGGCCGGATTGGAATCGCCCTCGAACCGGTACACCTCGCGGATGTGGAAGCGGGCCGGATTCACCCGAATGTCCAGGTTGGGGTTGGGCTGCTGGGCGCCGGTCAGGTTGTAGTCGTGCACGTAGCCGCGCCGGGCCAGGTCGCGCAGGGCCGCGCTTTCCGAATCAAACGTTTTAGGCTGCATGGTATTGGGTGATAAATGGATAGGAACGATGTATGAAGTAGCCGTTACGGTTTTGGCCAATTTCCCATTCAGCTGAATCCTATTCTTCGGCGGGCAGCACCAGCACGGGAATTGGGCTTTCCTGCAGGAGCCGGGCCGTGACGCTGCGGTGGAACAGGCTGCCCAGGAAGCTGTGGCGCCGCGCCACCACCACCAGCAGGTCGGCTGCCTGCCGCGCCGCCTCTTCCAAAATGCCGCGCAGGACATCGCGGTGGTACACCTCGTGCAGCTGGCTGGCCGTCAGGGGGGCTTCGGGCAGGTCGTTTTCGGCAATGGTTTCCAGCACGGTGGCTACCTCGGGCCGCGCGTGCTCGTCGTCGGTCACGTGCACCACGTCGAGGGTGCCGCCGGTAGCCGCCAGCAGGTGTTGCACCGCGCTTTGGTGCACGCCCAGGCGGAAATGGTGGCCATCGACGGCCAGCAGCAGGCGGCGGGGCGGAAATTTATCCCAGCCCGGGCCGGGCACCACCAGCAGCGGAAACGGCACGTGCCGCAGCAGGCGCGTGGCCGTGCGCGTGAGCACCTCGGGCGGCGCGCCCTCGTAGCCGGGGCGCCCCAGCAGCAATAGCAGCGGGTCCCGCTCCCGGACAACTTCCCGCACGGCATCGGCCAGGGCGTCATTCGAGATGTCGACTTCGGTGGGCACCGGCTGCTCGGCGGCCAGCTTTTCCAGGGCGTAAAAGGTTTTCAGCTCACCCCGCCAGGTGTGGTGTTCCCGGAATTCTTCGGGGGCCAGCAGGGCGTCGTGGTGCACGTGCACCAGCAGCAGGTGCGCCCGCAGCGGCACCGCCAGCCCGGCCGCGTAGGAGAGCGTCCGGTTCGAAACGGCGAAAAAATCGGTCAGAACTGCAAGGCAGGGCGACATAATCAGGAAGCATTAGAGGTTGAAAAAGCGGGCGCGCCGCTACGCCGGGCGCACCTGCAAGTCGTTGTTCACGAAGCAGGCGCCGGCCTCGTAGGCCTCAAACCCAGCCTGTTCGCGCTCAAACCAGCTGTCGACCGTGCCCGTCAGGGTCACCACTTCGTTCTCGGCCTTCACGTGCACGTCCTGGTGGTAGAGCTCGGCCGACCAGTGCAGGCGCCGCCGGATGCGCTCGGCCAGGGCCCGGTCGGGGTTGAGCGGGGCCGGCTGCCGTCGCCCCGGGCCGGGGTTCGGGAGGCGCAGCCCGGTGGCGCAGGTGGTGCCCGCCACCACCAGGCGGTTGGCCACTTCGGCCACCCCGCCAATGCCGGCGGCCACGTCGGTGGCGTGTTCCTGCTCGAAGTGGTTGCCCACGTGGCCATCCAAATAGGCCTTGCCGTTGAGCACCACCACGCCCAGGCCAAAGTCGGCCAGGTAGGGGTCCCGGGCCAGGGCGTCCTTGATGTTCTGGCGAATCTCGGGGTCGAAAAGGGTGTGCGGCGGGCGCACTTTCAGGCGGTTCTGTACGTCCCACACGCCTACCACGTGGCGGGCGTCCTGCTCAGCGTCGAGCTTGGCGCGCAGGTTGCCCACGGTGCCCGAAAGCGTGACGTAGCCGTGGTACACCTGCACGGCGGGCGCGGCGGAGCGCACGCGCGGGTCGTAGCGGAAAGCGGTGCGCACGGCCTGGGCAATGTCCTCGTCGGCGCGGGCCGCGAACTTTTCGCGCCGCAGGCCGCCCACCAGCGCCCAGTCGGCCACAAACAAATCGTGCGCATCCACCTGCCGGGCCCCGGCCTGATACGCCAGGCTGATAAGCCGTTCCTTCTCGCTGGCCGAGCCCACGGTGCCCGACAGCCGCACGGCCCGGTGCTGGGTGAGCACGTCCACCAGCGCGCCGTTCACCCGAATGTCCCAGTCGAGCAGTTCCCGAATTTCGGTGGTGATTTCCTCGTCCGAATTCAGGTTTTCGCCGCCGCGCACCTGCAGCTCGGTCACGTCGAGGCGGTGCACGCCGCGCACGCCGCGCAACACGCGCAGCACCAGCTGTTTCTCCATCCAGTTTTGCACCGCGCCACTCACCGTCACGCCGCCGTCGGCCACGGTGCAGGTCACGTTATAGTCGCTGGTGGCGGGGTCGTGGGCCAGGGCGCGCCCCACGTGGCGGCGCAGCTCGGCATCGGAGATTTCCGGCGTGCGAATGGCTACTTCGTTGAGCACGGCGCGCACCCCGCGCACGGCCAGCGCAATTTCTTCGGCCCGCTGCCTGGCCAGCAGGTTGTCGGTGAAGCCGGTCAGCTCCACCACGCCGTCGTGGGTCACCACGTCGATGAGATGGGCCGAAACGCCGCGCCGCGTTTCAAACAGCGTTTCGATGGCCGCTGTGATGTCGGCGTCTGCCACTTTTTCATTCGCAGCAGTTTGCGTCGGGTGTTCAATGGTTTCCATGAGCGGGGAGGGAGGGTGAGAAAAAAACAGGCTGCGTGCACGCCATGGTGCTGCTGCCGAGGGGGCCGGCTGCTACCAACGGGACCGCCGTCGCTCGCCCAGCCACGCCAGCACCACGGGCAGGAAGACCATGAGCCCGACGGCGAGCAGCAGCTTAAAGAAGGCTTCGTAAAGAATTTCCATGGCGGTGGTTGCAACACGAGCCGTATGTGCGCCGGTGAGCCAGCGGGATGGCGTAAATTTCCGCGATTCGCCCCCCCAACGCATTGCCCACAATCAGGTTAGCGCCTGATTGTCGTCATGTCGTGGCCGTTCCGGCTCCAGCGGCCAGCCCCGGCGGCCTTCGCGCGCTTGCTTCAACCGCGGGCGACCTTGCTGGGGGCGATAACCAACCCGGGGGACGTGTAGCGCCGCCTGAAGTGCCGGGGCCGGCATACCGCTGGTAAATGCCGGGGAAGCTGGTACGAGGGTAGCTGGGCAGGCAGGCAATGCGGATATAAAACGCAAAGCCTATATTGCAATTGCACTGGGACACCGATTGCTTTTCCGAAACAGCGTAATTGATAGCCAGAAACAGTACTTTTTTATTTAAAAATTATAATAATAGGATTTTTTTGCGATAATCTGAACCTTGCTATACATGACTTGGTTGGGGGACCGACGACAAGTAGTGGGTCGTGGTGAGCAGTTAGAGAAGAGTAGTGTGTAGAGGAGTAAGTGCAGTAGAACTACGCAATGGTGCGTGAAGTTGAACCCCCCAAACGTGTTTGTATGAAGAAAGTAACCCTGATGTTGGGCCTGGCGGCTGCCGTATGCGGTTTGCCCGCCTGCCAGAAAGACCTCGAAGAAACCCCCACCCCCCAAAGCGTAGCCGCCAACGCCACCCGCTCCGAGCAGCTGGCCGCCAGCAACTGGCGCCAGACCGGCCTGACGGTAAGCACCGTTAGCGGCGGCAAAACCGTGTCGGCCGACTTGTTTTCGCACGTCAGCGCCGGCACGCTCGACCAATCGGTCACCTTCCAGGCCGATGGCGTGTATACGGCGCTGAAAGGCGGCACCAATAACCCACTGGTGGGCCGTTGGCAGCTCAATTCGTCCAGCGACTCCGTTACGGTGACCCTGCCCGGCCAGGTCCGCCGGCTGGCCGTCACCGAACTCACGCCGGCCAGCCTGCGCCTGAGCTTCACCGACGCGGCCGTGAACGGCAGCGTCTCAACCTACACTTCGGTGTATTCCCACTAAGCAATACCCTCCCCACTGTTCGCCAACAAAAAGGCCCGGCTATGCAAGCCGGGCCTTTTTGTTGGCGAATGAACCCGGCTGAGGAGCGGGCGGCCCAATTTAGTATTAGATTTTCTATATGTTTGGCTAACGCCGGGGCTGCTTCGGATAGTAAAATGCGCCATTCGCTAAGATTGGATAGAACTACGGATATTTAAAATTTAACTTTAATCATACGACGACATAAGCTGGTCGCTAGTTCCAGCCCCGAATTAGGCCTTTGCGGGCCACTGTGAGCCACCAGGGCTTGTTGCGGACGGCTGGGCCAGGGGCACAACCCGTTTCCACTTTTTCATCGGCTACAATATGGCACTTGCTTTTCTTCGTTCCTCGCTCCAAGTCAACTTACCGGCCCCCCACCAGTCGCCGGAAGAAGCCGCGGCCTACGCCCGGCGCCTGCACGAAATCGAAACCAAGCTACTCTGCCGGGCCTTTGGCGGCCGGGCCGTATTGCCCAGCGACTACGAGCTATTGCAGCGCTACCTCAACGGCGAGTTGTCCCGCGACGAAGCCTTCCGGGAGTTCTATCAAGTGGCCTGAGGCGGCCGGCCCGCCGGGCGCAGGCGCCTGGCCGGGGTAAGGCTGCAAATAGGCTATTGAGTTATCAGGCTGTCTGTTTTCTCAGGCAGCTGCTTTACTTCATTTTTTAGGCTTTTGGCTATGAACCGATTCGTACCTCCGCAATGCCAGGGCTGCCCCAGCCAGCACAACTCGCTGCTCCGCTGCTGCGCCGACGCCGACCTGGAAATGATTTCGCTGGGCAAAACCAGCCAGCAGTACGCCGCCGGGCAGGTGATTTTCCGCGAAGGCAGCCGCTCGCTGGGCCTGTACTGCGTGCACGACGGCAAAATCAAGGTCACCAAAACCGGCGGCGACGGCAAAGAGCAGATTATCCGGCTGGCCAGGAACGGCGACACCCTCGGCTACCGCGGGCTGGTGACGGGCACGCCGCACTCGGCCTCGGCGGTGGCGCTCGACGACTGCACCGTGTGCCTGGTGCCGAAGCAGGACTTTTTTCAGCAGTTGAACACCAACGCCAATTTTTCCGGTGCCCTCATTCAACTGCTGGCCACGGTGCTCAGCGAGGCCGAAGCCCGCATGCTGCACCTGGCCTACAAGCCCGTGCGCGAGCGCCTGGCCGAAGCCCTGCTGCTGCTCATGCGCACCTTCCGCACCGAGGGCGACCTGCAGCCCTTCACGCTGGCCATCTCGCGCGACGACCTGGGCGCCCTGATGGGCACCACCAAGGAAACCACTACGCGCATGCTCTCCGAGTTCAAAAACGAAGGCATTCTCACCACCCGGGGCAGCGCCATCACCATTCTAGCACCGGTGAAACTGGTAGAAATCGCCACCCTTTTCGACTAAGCCGCCCACCGTCCTTCGCGCAGCGTGTCCACGGGCAGCAGCAGCACCGGCACCGGGCTTCGCGCCAGCACACGGGCCACCACGCTGCCCGCAAACGCCGGCCCGTGCGGGCGGCGGGGCCGCACGGGCAGCACCAGCAGGTCGGCTTCGAGCTCCTGCACACCCGCCAGAATGCCGGACGCCGGGTCGAGGGCGGGCACCTCGCGGGCGTCGATGGTGAGGTGGCGCAGGGCCAGCCCGCACGCCTGCACGGCGTGCAGGGCATCGGCGGCGGAGTAGTGGCCCTGGGGCAGTTGCGAATGCAGCACCGTGAGCCGCGTGGGCAGCGTGAGGAGCAGCGCGTTGAGGGCGCGCAGGCCCGTGCCCAGCACAAAGGGCTCGCCCTCGGCCGCCAGGGCAATGCGGCGGGGCGGCATGCGGCCCGCTGCCGGCGAGGGCACCACCAGCACCGGAAGCGCGCTGGCCCGGAGCGTGCGCTGGGCCTCGTCGGCCAGGTGCTCGGCCGAGGCGCTGCCCGGTAGCACCAGCAGCAGCGGCTGGTGCGCCGGCGGGGCCGGGCTGGCGGGTGGCGCTCCGGCCGGCGGGGCCTGCACCAGCCGCACGGCCAACACCCGGGCCAGGGATGCCGCGTACTGCGTGGCGGCGTCGGTGAGCGGACGGCTGAGCATAACAATGGAAGCATCCATGCGGCGAAGGACGGGAATGTGAAGAGCGGTGCCCGGGGCGATGCCCTGCCGGGCGGCTCCTGACGGGTGATGGGTGCCCGCCGGCATTGGGCCGGGCCGGGAAGGATGCTGGCAAAAGTATTGACGGGCGCGAAGTGCCAAAATGACCGTGCATAATACTGGAAATGAGCTTGGTCAATTCGCCGGGCGGCCGCGGTTGGCGGCGGACGGGCAGCGCGCCACCGCGGTGCCGGGCGGGTGGCCGGCATGGTGCCAGTGATATGACCAGGCTCACTTTTAGGAATGACGCGGGTCAATGGCGGCCGCGGGCCCGCGCCGCCAATTTTACGGAGCTGCCCGCTGCCGGCCCAGGGCGTGAGGGCCCGGCCGTGCGGCTGTCCTTTCACTGGAAGCCACCCTATTTGCCATGTCCACTACGCTCGAAACCGATACCACAGCGCCGCCGGAAGCCCTGCGGCTGGCCAGCTGCCTGCTCCCCAGCCAGTTTCTGGTGGCCTTCGACCTGTGGGAGCAGCGGTGCTGTTACGCCAGCCCCCAGGCCGAAACCCTGCTCGGCTATTCGTCGGAACAAATGAGTCTGGCGCTGCTCTACGATGCCATTCACCCCGACGACCTGCCGCTGGTGACGCGGGCTTCGGAGCTGGCCATGGAGTTTATGCAGCTCACGGGGCAGCCGGCGGCGGCGGCCCGGCCGCCGTTTCCCATCGGCTTCAGCATCGACTACCGCCTGCGCTGCCGCAACGGGCACTACCGGCGGGTGCTGCGCCACAATTTCGTGCTGGCCCACTCCGAAACCGGTCACCCGCTGATAACGGGCAGCCTGTTCACCGACATTACGGGCCACAAAACGTCTTCCGATGTGCGCTTCAGCCTCGACCACCCCGACTTTGCCCAGTGGCTGCGCACCCGCAAGGGCGAACGGGAACGCACCGGCGACGAGCTCAGCATCCGCGAGCAGGAAATTCTGGCGCGCATGCTGGCCGGCGAAACCACCGCGGCCATTGCCGACAGCCTGTTCATCAGCTACTTCACTGTCAAAACCCACCGCCGCAACATCCTGCGCAAGATGAAAGCCAACGGCAGCCGCCTGGCCCCCCTCGATGCCGACCTGGCGCAGCTGCTGGCGTAGCAGCTACCCGGCCAACGCTGCAAAACCTTTACTCGCGCACATAAAAAAGGCCCATACAGAACGTATGGGCCTTTTTGTAAAAGCAGGGGCCAGCGCGGAGCTGCCGGTTGGGTTGGCCAGCGCGTTACCCTGGAGGTGAGGCCGCTGGGTGGGGGTGGGCAGCTGGGGGGCGCCCTGCTTTACGCCGCTGGCGGTGGGCACTGGTGGGAGGAAAGCGCTTGGTGCGAGCGTGAAGGTGGGGGTGTGGCAGGAAAAAACGAGTCGGCCGGCCAGGCGCCGTTTCCGGCGGCGGGGGCCAACGCCGGGGCGTCGGGTGGGCCGGGGGCTGTGCCTGTGGGTGATGAAACAAAGATGGGGTTGGGGGTAAGGCCTTGTAAATGACCGATATCAATTTCACTGGTGAGGCTGCTCATTTTGTGGGTATAGGTCATCTGTAATATTTGAAGTAAGCTATTGGTAATCAAATGGCTGCTTGTGCAGCCATCCTTCGTGGCAGGGTGTAAGAACCCTCGCTTTTGATTGCTGGGGATTTATCCGCCCACCTCAACTTCCTTTCCCTGTGCTTCTTACCATGCCCGACATACTGGGGCGCGCCCAGCGCCGCGCCGGCCGCCTGCTGCGCGAGCTGCTGCCCCACAACGACCACTACCGCCCCCTGGGCGTGCACTGTTGCAGCCGCGCGCTGGCCGAGACCACCGAGGCCGTGCGCTACCGCCCGGTGGTGCCGGCCTTCACCTCGCGCCTGGTTATCCCGGAGGGCTTTTATAAAGCGGTTTCGGTGTACGAAAGCACCGCCCACGGCAAGCCCCGCGCCGAGGAGGCCATGCCCGAAGCCTTCGTGCTGGAGCTGCGGGGCGGCCGGCTCTACGCCGACAACTGGGACAGCGTGGCCGTGATTGCGCCCGACAACTACCTGGTGGGCGACGTGTCGTTTCAGCACAACCGGCTGGGCTGGACGCTGACCGCGCCCGAAGCCAACAACATCTTCGCCCAGCGCTACTTCCTGGAGCCGGTGCCGGTGCCGGGCACGGTGCTGAGCTTGCTCTCGGGCGGGGGCGCGGCCATGGGCAACTACTACCACTGGCTCATCGACTCGCTGCCGCGCCTGCACCTGCTGCGCGAAGCAGGCCTGTTCGACGAAATCGACTACTTCCTGGTGTACGACCGGAAAAACCGGTTTGTGCTCGACTCGCTGCTGCACCTGGGCATTGCCGAGGAACGCATCATCGACGTGACCACCCACCGCCACCTGCAAGCCGAGCGCCTGCTAGTGACCTCGCCGGTGCGGGGCGGGGGCCGGCACTCGCCGCCCTGGGTGCGCACGTTTTTGCAGCAGGCCTACCTGCCGGTGCCGGCCGGCACGCATCGGTTTGCGCCACGGGTCTACATCAGCCGGCGCGACGCCAGCATGCGGCGCGTGCTCAACGAGCCGGAGGCGGAGGAAATACTCGCCGGGCTGGGTTTCAAGACCTACGTGCTCAGCGACTTGTCATTCATCGAAAAGGTGGCGCTGTTTAGCGGGGCCGAGGCCATTGTGGCCACGGTGGGCGCGGGCATGGCCAACCTGATGTTTGCCCGGCCCGGCACGCCGGTGCTGGAATTGCACCCGCACACCTTCGTCGAGCCCGAGTCGATGGACACGGCCTACCGCGTGGGCTTGCCCTACCACTGGCTCACTTGCCGGCCCAACTCCGAGCGCAGCACTTCCTACTACCACGCCCGGCACCTCGACCTGTTTGTGGACCCCCGCCAGCTGTTGAACGCCGTGCGCCGCATGCTGCGCCAGGCCGGCAAGGTGTAGTCTATTAATCTTTTAAGCCCCTGCCTCATGCCGCACGTGGTTCTCTCAATCGTGACCTGGAACAGCGCCGACGTCATCGACGCGTGCCTGGCATCGGCGCTGGCCCAGACGTATTCGGACTTCGAGGTGTGGGTGGTCGACAACGCCTCGGCCGACGACACCTGCGCCCGGGTGGCCGCCGTGGCCGCCCGCGACGCCCGCGTGCAGCTGCACCCGCTGCCGCGCAACACCGGCTTCTGCGGCGGCCACAACCACGCCCTCGACCGCAGCGCTTCGGCCGCCGTGCTGCTCGTGAACCCCGACATTGAGATGGAGCCCGACTACCTGGCCCGCGCCCTCGAAACCCTGGAATCCGACCCCGCCATCGGCACGGTGTGCGGCCTGCTGCTGCAAAGCACCGACGCCCAGCCGCGCATCGACAGCGCCGGCCTGGTGCGCCTGCCCGACGGCCGATTTGCCCTGCGCCACCACGGCCGCTTCCTGCACGAAACCCCGCTGGAGCCCGGCCCCGTGGACGGCGCCGACGGGGCCCTGCCGCTCTACCGCCGGGCTTTTATTGATGATTTGCGGGTGGAAGGGCAGTTTTTCGACGAGCGGTTTTTTGCCCACAAGGAAGATTGGGACATTGCCTGGCGCGGGCAGCTCTACGGCTGGCGCACCGTGTTTGAGCCCGCGTGCTGCGCCCTGCACCCCCGCCAGTTCCGGCCCGCCGACTGGCGCCTGCGCCGCCGCCTGAGCGGGGCCATCAAGGCCGATGCCGTGAAAAACCAGTGGCTGCTGCTGCTCAAGAACCCGCTGGGCCGGCAGCTGGCCGGCTACTGGCTGCGGGCGCTGCCCCGGCAGCTGGGCATTCTGCTCTACGCCCTGGTGGCGGAGCGGGCCTCGCTGCGCGCCTACCGCTTCGTGTGGCAGCACCGGGCGGCCATTCTGGCCAGCCGGCGGCTCATTCAGGCGCGGGCGGCGCGGGGCGGCCCGCTGGCCCGGCCAAGCGGCGCGGTGGCCGCCGCGGAGCCGGCCGCCGTGGGATTCACGGCCTGAAGGCCGCTGGCTTTGCCCGCCAGAAAAAACGGGCTCAAAACATGCGCCAAGTGAAGGAGGAGGGCGTTTCCAAGGAGGGAAGCGCGGTGTGGCAGGCAGAGCGCAGAAGGAAAATTCATCAAATTATTCACTTCTAAATCCGCCATTTATGAAAACTAAGTTTTATGCGCTGCTGCTAGTGCTGTGCGGCGCGGGGCCGCTGCTGGCCAACAGGGCCGCTGCCCAGGCAGCCACGGTCACCGGCTTTGTGCTGGTGAATGCCGATACCGACCTCGATTTGATAACGCTGACGCCGGGCATGGTGCTGGATTTGAACGGATTGCCTACGCAAAACCTGAACATCCGGGCCGAGGTCGACTCGCCGGTGGGCAGCGTCACGTTCGCCCTGAGCGGGGCCCAGGCCCAGGCGGCCACCGAGAACCTGGCGCCGTACGCGCTGTTTTCGGACTTCGGCGGCGACTACTTTGCTTGGACGCCGCCGCTGGGCAGCTACGTGCTCACGGCCACGCCCTTCGCGGCGGGCGGCGGCACCGGCCCCGCCGGCACGCCGCTCACCCTGAGCTTTTCGGTAGTGAATTCGGCCCTGGCCGTGACCGGGTTTACTTTGGTCAATGCCGACACCGACCTCGATTTAGAAGCCCTGACGGCGGGCATGGTGCTGAATACGAATACGCTGCCCACCCAGCAGCTGAACATTCGGGCCAATGCCAACCCCGCCGTCACGGGCAGCGTGGTTTTCAGCCTCAGCGGCCCCGTGGTGTGGACGGCCACGGAAAACGTGGCGCCCTACGCCTTATTCAGCGACCTGTTGGGTGATTATTTCGGCCAACCGCTTTTGCCGGGCACCTACTCGCTCACGGCCACGCCCTTCAGTGCCCCGGCCGGCGCCGGCGTGGCCGGCGCCGGCCTCACGCTGAATTTCTCGGTGGTGGCCGCTCCGCTACCGGTGGAGCTGGCGGCCTTCAGCGCCAAAGCCCTGGCCGATGGCCGCGTGCTGCTGCGCTGGCAAACCGCCAGCGAAACCAACAACCGCGAGTTCGAAATCCAGCGCAGCCTCGACGGGCAACAGTTCAGCCTCATGGGCCGGGTGCCCGGGCAGGGCAACAGCACCACGCCGCACGACTACGCATTTACGGACCCCGACCCGGCCGCAGACGCTCCCACGCGCTACTACCGGCTGCGGCAGCTCGATTTCAATGGCACCGCGCACTACTCGCCGGTGCGGGCCGTGGCGGGCAGCCCGGCGCCGGCGGCCTTGCGGCTGCACCCGGCTGGGGCAGGAGAGGTGCAATACACGTTTTCGGGGCTACTCACCGGCACCGAATCCGTGCTGCTTTACAACCTGCTGGGGCAATGCCTCGGGCGCTACCCCGTGGGCGCCACCGGGACGGGCACGGTGCCGGTGGCGGGCCTGCAGGCGGGCGTTTACGTGCTACACCTGCCCACCCGCGAAGGCCGTTTTACGTGCCGTTTTGTGTTGCCCTAGCCCAAAGTGTCTGCCTACTAATCCCAGCGCTGAATCAGGCAACCACCCCGCAAGCAAAACCCCGGTAATGAGCGGCCATACAGCCGCTCATTACCGGGGTTTTGCTTGCGCCGCCAGCTTCAGACTGGCGCACGCCGGTGGCTACGCGGCCACCAGCACGTTGGGCGCGGAGCAGAATTCCTGCTCGTACACGGCGGCGATGCCTTCGCGCAGCCCCGTGTGGTAGTGCCAGCCCATGGCCGTCATGCGGCTCACATCCAGCAGCTTGCGCGGGGTGCCATCGGGCTTGGAGGCGTCGAAGCGGATGCGGCCCTGGTAGCCGGTTATTTCCTGCAGCAGGCAGGCCAGGTCGCCAATGGAAATGTCCTTGCCCGTGCCAATGTTGACGGGCAGCGCGTCTTCGTAGTGCAGCATGAGGTGCAGGCAGGCATCGGCCAGGTCGTCGACGTGCAGGAATTCGCGGTAGCAAGCCCCGGTGCCCCAGATTTCCACCTCGGGCTGGCCTTGCAGGCGGGCTTCGTGGAACTTGCGCAGCAGTGCGGGCAGCACGTGCGAGTTTTGCAGGTCGTAGTTGTCGCCGGGGCCGTAGAGGTTGGTGGGCATCACGCTGATGAAGCGGCAGCCGTACTGGTCGTGGTAGGCCTCGCAAAGCTTCATGCCCGCGATTTTGGCCACGGCGTAGGGCTCGTTGGTGTGCTCCAGCGGGCCCGAAAGCAGGTATTCTTCCTTGATGGGCTGCGGGGCCATGCGCGGGTAGATGCACGAGGAGCCCAGGAACAGCAGCTTTTTCACCCCGAAGCGGTGGCTCAGGCTGATGACGTTGTCCTGAATCAACAGGTTGTCGTGCAGAAAATCGGCCCGGTAGGTGTTGTTGGCCACAATGCCGCCCACCCGGGCAGCGGCCAGCAGCACGTAATCCGGCTTTTCCTGCGCAAAAAACTCGGCGGTGTCGGCCTGATTGCGCAGGTCCAGCTCCAGAAACGTGCGGGTCACCAGGTTGTGGTAGCCGGCCTGCGTGAGCCGCCGCACCAGCGCCGAGCCCACCATGCCGCGGTGGCCGGCCACGTAAATTTTAGCGTCCTTTTCCATGCTCGTAAGGGTTTTAGGGGTGAAAAGATGAACGGGAATAGCCAGCAGCTTGCGCAGCGGCTTAAGTTGACGGATGTGGGGCTACCTCGCCGGGCGGGCGGCGCTTCAGTATTTTTCGAGCCGGCGCACCACCCAGCCGTCGGCTGATTGCAATTCGATGAGGTAGCAGCCCGGCGCCAGGCCCGCGAGCGGCACGGTGGCCGTGCCGTTGGCCAGGCGGCCCTGCGCCACCAGCTGGCCCAGGGGCGTGCGCACGCGGTAGGCCGTGGCGGCCGGCCCGGCCAGCACCACCAGCTCCCGGGCCGGGTTCGGAAATAGGGCTGGCTCGGGAGGGGCCTCGGCCACGGCCACCACGGGCGAAAACGTGGCGGTGCCATCGAAATCAACCTGGCGCAGCCGGTAGTAGAGCTGGCCCGCCGGGGCGCGCTGGTCGAGGCAGGCGTAAGTGGCGGGCTGCGTGGTGGTGCCCTTGCCCGGCACCGTGGCCACGGTGGCAAAGCTGCTGCCGTTGGCGCTGCGCTGCACCTCGAAGCGGGCGTTGTTGGATTCGCTGGCCGTGGCCCAGCGCACCTGCACGCCCGCGGCCAGGCGCTGGGCGGCCACCGACACCAGCGCGACCGGCAGCGGCGTGCCGCCGCTGAGTTGCTGGTACGCCACGGCCTGCAGCGCCACGGCCCGGGGCGGGGCAATGTCGAGGTCGACGGCGGCCTGCTCGGCGGGGCCCAGCGTGCGCGGGTCGAGGCCGGTGAGTTGGCCAAACAGCACGCAGGCGCTCAGGTAAGCGCCCCATTTGCTGGCGTGGTGGTTGTCGGAAGCCCACAGGTTGAGCCGGCCCGCCGGCGGGCTGAAAGGGTCGCGCAGGGCCACTCCGGTCTGAATGGCCCGCAGCCAGGCGTCGCCCACCGGCGCCACGGCCGCAAAGTTGCCGTTGGCGGCGGCCAGCTGGAAGTAAGCAGCGTGCAGGTCCTGGGTCATCACCTCCAGGGTAGAGCCCGTGTAGGGTTGGTTGGAGAATTCCACAAAATCGGCGCGGGCCCAGGTCTGGAATAAGTAAAGCCGGGCGGCCGGATTGACGATGTGCACGGCTTGCTCCAGCCGGGCAGCGTAGTCGTTGAACAGCGCCGGCTGGCCGCCCCGTGCCACCGGCACGGGCACCGTGCTTCGTTCCTGCAGCACCACCTGGTCCCACTGGCTTTGCCTGATGATGCCCAGGGCGTGGGTGTGGTGGTCTTGCAGAATAGCCCCGCCGATGGCTTCGAGGTGCACCTCGTAGTTGAGGCCGGCCTGGGTGGTGAATTTTTTGAAAATGCCCGGAATGCCGCTCCACGGGCCCGCCGGGCCGCCATCGGGGTCTTCATAGCGCGGGTCGCCGGACGGCCAGCCGGCGTTTTCGTCGATGACGTTTGCCCGGTTATAGGTCAGCACCGGCTCAAAATTTCCGAGCGTGTAGCTGTTGCCCACAAACAATACCCGCACCTGGCCCTGCGCCAAACCGGCAGAGCTGCCCGCCACGGCCGCCGCCAGGCCGCCCCGCAGCAGGAGCCGCCGGCTGGCGGCGCGCAAAGAGTGAAACCAATAAAGCATAAGCGGAAAGCGTGAGAAAAGCGTAAATCCTGGGCCGCTGCGCTACTCGCGCAGCAGCCGCAGCTGGGCCGTGGCGGGACGATGGTCAGGAGTTTGGTAATCAAGCCAAAGCATGTAAAATCCGGTGGTGATGCCTTGAGGCGCCAGCAGCAACGGGCCACTGCCGCCGTTGGCTGCCAACTCGCCGGAAGCCACCGTGGCCCCCAGCGCCGATAGCACCCGATAGCGCACCGGCCCCTGCCAGTGGGCGGGCAGCACCAGCCAGAAGTGGCCGTCGGGCGAGGGATTGGGGTAAATCAGCGTCTGGAGAGCCAGCGCCGCGGCGGGCACCGGGGTGCTGCCGGTGGCCAGGGCCGCGCCGGCGGCCGGCCGCGCCGCCGCGCTGGTCACACTGAAGCTGATGCTAAGCGCCGTGCCCACCGTGCCCGAGGCATCGGCGCCCGAGTAGGGCGTGGCCTTCAGGGTATAGCTGCCCACGGGGGGCGTCCAGGCCGGGTAGTCGCCGCCCGAATCGGCCAGCAGCGAGTAGGGCACCAGGTTTTCGGTGTGCGTCATGGCCTGTGCCCCGGTCAGGCTAAAGGTCACGCTGCCCACGGTGGCGGGGTTGGTGGTGGCCCGAATGCCCAGGTTGCGGGTGGGCAGCGTGGCCAGGTTGAGCGTGGCGCCGCTGGCCAAGGGCTGCAGGTCGAGGTCGGTGTCGGCGTTCACCAGCACGAAGCCCGTGACCTGCTGCGCAGTGAAGGTGGCCGTGATGGTTTTGTTGGCCGTCATCAGCACCGTGAGCGGGTTGGTGGTGCCGGTGGCCGCGCCGCTCCAGCCCCCAAACTGGAAGCCCGCCGCCGGCGTGGCCGTGAGCGTGACGCTGCTGCCGCTGAGGTAATTGGTGGCGTTCGGGTTTTTCGTGACGGTGCCGCTGCCCACCACGCTCGTCGTGAGCGTGTAGCGCACGGTGGTGGCCGTGAAGGTGGCCGTGATGGCCTTGTTGGCCGTCATCGTCACGGTCAGCGGATTGGTACTGCCGGTGGCCCCGCCGCTCCACCCACTGAAAGCGTAGCCCGAAGCCGGGGTGGCCGTGAGCGTCACGGTTGTACCGCTGGCGTAACTGGTCTGATTCGGGTTTTTCGTGACGGTGCCACTGCCTGCCACGGTGGTGGTGAGGGTGTACTGCGCTGGCAGCGCGGTGAAGGTGGCCGTAATGGTTTTGTTGGCCGTCATCGTCACGGTCAGTGGGTTGGTGCTGCCGGTGGCCCCGCCGCTCCACCCACTGAAAGCGTAGCCCGAAGCCGGCGTGGCCGTTAGCGTCACCGTCGTTCCGCTGGCGTAGCTGGTCTGATTCGGGTTTTTGGTCACGGAGCCGCTGCCCACGGTGCTCACCGACAGGGTGTAGAGGGTTGGGGCGGCCGTGAAGGTGGCTGTGATGGCCTTATTGGCCGTCATACTGATGGTCAGCGGGTTGGTGGTGCCGGTGGCATCGCCGCTCCAGCCGCTGAAGGTGTAGCCGGCAGCCGGCGTGGCTGTGAGCGTCACGCTCGTGCCGCTGGCGTAGCTGGTTTGGTTGGGGTTTTTGCTGATGCTGCCATTGCCCACTATGCTGGTAGTGAGCGTGAACGGTCCCGCCGCCTGGTCTATCACACTAAAGCCGACGCTCAGGGGGGGGCCCGCCGTGCCCGTGCCGCCGCCCGCCGTGTAGGGCGTGGCCAGCAGCGTGTAGCTGCCCAGGGCCGGCGTCCAGGCGTAGTAAGTGCCGGCCGCATCGTCCGAAAACAGCGCGTAGGGCACCACCGACTCGGTCTGGCTGCGGCTGGCCGCACCGCTCAGCGCAAAAACCACGCTGCCCACGGTGGCGGGGTTGGTATTGGCCCGAATGTTCAGGTTGCGGCTCGGCAGCGTGGCCAGGTTGAGCACCGCCCCGGCAGCCAGGGTCTGGATGTCGGCCCCCGTGCTGGCGTTCACCAGCGTATAGCTCACCACGCTCTGCGCCGTCGAAATGGCCGTGAACGTGGCCGTGACGGCCTTGTTGGCGTTCATTGTCAGGGTAAGCGGGTTAGTGCTGCCCGTAGCCGCCCCGCTCCAGCCGCTGAAGGTGTAGCCGGCCGCGGGGGTGGCCGTGAGTGTTACGCTGGTGCCATTGGGGTAAGTGGCCTGGCTGGGGCTCACGGCCACGCTGCCGTTGCCCACGGTGCTGGTGCTGAGCGTGAACGGCCCGGTGGCCCCGCCGTCCGTCACCGAAAAACTAATGGTCAGGGCCTGGCCGGGCGTGCCGGTGCCCCCCGAGGCCGAGTAGGGCATGGCCGTGAGCACATAGCTGCCCACGGGCGGCGTCCAGGGGAAATAATTGCCACCATCGTCCGAAAACAGGGCGTACGGCACCACGTTTTCGGTGGCGGCCTGGGTGGCCGCGCCGCTCAGGCTGAACACCACGCTGGCGGTAGTGGCCGGGTTGGCATTGGCCCGGATATTCAGGTTGCGGGTGGGCAGCGTGGCCAGGTCGAGTACCGCGCCGTTCACCAGCGACTGAATATCGGTATCGGTATCGGCATTTATAAGCGTGAAGCTGGTGGCGTTGCAGTCGGGGTTGAGGCGCACTTCCTGGGTGGTGGCCAGGCCCGCGGCATCGGTGACGGTGAGCAGGATGCGGTAGTAGTAGGTTTCGGTGCCGCAGCCGTAGGGCACAATGGTGGTGCTGGTCTGGCGGGTGGTGTCAATAGGGTCGGGGTGCTCGTGCGTCTGGTGGTGCAGAATGGTTTGCCACTGGTAGCTAAGCAGGTGGCCGCTCTGCTCGGCGTCGGTCACGGTGGCGCGAAGTTGGTACACGGTGTTGGCCGTGAGCGGGTAGAGGGTGCCCGCGGCCGGGCTGGTGATGGTGACCTGCGGTGGCGTGTTGTTGGCCGACACCAGCACCGTGGCCTGGTTGCTCAGCCCCTGGCCGTTGGTCACGGTCAGGGTCACGGTGTAAGCTTCGGGAGCCGAATTTGGGGTGGTGAAGGTGTGCGCCGGGTTGGCCGCAGAGCTGGTGGTGCCGTCGCCAAAATTCCACAAGTAGGTGAGCGAACTGCCGGCCGGGTCGGTGGAATTACTGCCCGTAAACTGCACCGCCAGCGGACTGGGCCCAAAGGTTTTGTTCACCGAAGCCACCGCCACGGGCGGCGTGCCGGTGGTACCGTAGCTGATTTTGCGAATCTCGGAAGGGTAGAAGTTGACGTAAAACAAGCCCGTTTCGCCAGGACTGGTGGCGAAGGCCACCGGCACCGCGCCGCTGCCCACAAAGTCGTTCACGGCGCTGGGCTGGTTGGTGCCGCTCACCGTCAGGCTGCGCACCCAGCCGCCCACGTAGTCGCCAAAAAAGTAGGTGTTGCGGTACTGCGCCGGCCAGTCGGCATACGGGTAAAACACACCGCCCGTGGCCGCGCTGCCCCCAAACTGCGCCCCGCTCACCGGCGAGCCCGCCGCCCCGATATTGACCGTGGCCGCCGTGCCGCCGCTGAAAATGCCCGCGCGCGCCGGTCCGCTGGTGTTGTGGTTCCAGTCGATGAGCGGACGGGTGTGCACGAAAGTGGGCACGCTGGCTGGCACCGTCTGGGCCGCGTTGCAGGGGTTGGGAAAAGTGGCCGTGCCCGTGGGCGTGGCCTGCGTTATCAGGTTTTGGAACGTGAAATACTGCTGCGTGCAGCCGCCGGTGCCAAACAGCGGATTGGGCGCGTCGAGGTTGGCCACGCTGGCGTTTTGGAACACCGTGAACGGCGTCAGTCCCTCAAACAACGGCCAGCCGCAGTTCACGCGGGGCCGGTCTATCACGTCCACTTCCTCCCAGGTGGCGGCGCCCACGTCGCCGAGGTAGATGGTGCCGGGGTTGCCGGCCGCCGGGTCGGTGCTGCCGGTGCCGGGCTTCAGCGTCATCCGGAAGGGGTTGCGGAAGCCCAGCGCCCACACCCGCGAACGGGCCGCGCTGGGATTGGCCGCATCGTAGAATGGGTTGCTGGGCACACCGGCCCCGGTGGCCGGGTTGATGCGCAGAATCTTGCCGTTCAGGCAGTCCACCAGTTGGGCGCGCAGCGAGCCCACGTTTTCCTTGGCCGTAATAATGCCGTCGGCCAGGGCCTGGGCGGCGTAGCTCAGGTTGTAGTTGCCCATGTCCTGGAAGGGGTGGGCGCCGTCGCCGGTGGCGATGAGCAGCGTGCCGTCGGTGCCAAAGGCCAGCGCGGCCGTCACGTGGCCGTCGAAGGTGGAGGGGATGCCGGTGGTTTTGGTGGCGCCCAGCAGCACCAGCCGGCTGGCCGGGTTCACGGTGTAGCCCGTGCCGCTGGGCACGGCCGTATAGCGCGTGAGCCGCCCGATGGTGGCGCTGTAGTAGTCGTTGGCGGTGGCGCTGTAGCTGGCCGTGCCGAAGTTGAGCAGGTAGTGGCGGTCTACTACATACAATAGGTAGAAGTAGCCGTTGGTGTCGAAGTTGGGGTCGAGGGCGAAGCCCAGCAGGCCGTGGTCTTCCCAGGCGCCTACTTCGGGCGAAATATCGAGCATCAGCTGGCGCTGGCCGTTGGCCACCGTCCACACCCGGCCGGGCCGCTCCCACACAAACATGCGGCTGCCCGTGCTATTGAATGTCAGTCCCACCGCCTCGTCCCAGCCCGCCGACACGGTGGTGGAAACAAAGCCCGCCGGCGGCGTTTGGGCGCGCATAGTAGTACTGAATAAGAACAGCAGGAAAAGGAGTAGCGTCGTTTTCATGGCGATAGTGGAAAGGGAAAAGGATGGGTCTATTGGGCCGTCTTGCGGCGCGTGGCATCTCGCTCGATTTGTTCTGGCGGGCGCCTCACCCCCCGGCCCCCTCTCCCAAAGGAGAGGGGGAGCCAGGAGGCTTAAAAAATCACTTTCCGGCTGGCTTGTGTCCCGACTACCCGGAGACCCCGCGCCGCCGTGGCTCCCCCTCTCCCTGAGGAGAGGGGGCCGGGGGGGGAGGCGCCCGCCAGAACAAATCGAGCGAGATGCCTGCTTATTCAATGCGCACGCTCCGGCGGTTGAGCAGGCAGAAAAGCTTGGGCAGCGGGTCGCCCAGAAAGTTCAGCAGGCTGGTATTGCGGAAGGTGAAGCTCACCTTGTCGCGCAGGCGCGACAGGTATTTGTACTTGAGGAAATTGTTGAAAGGGATGTAGCGGCCCAGCGCAAAGCGCGGCGTGGCCACCGGCTGGTTGAGGGCTGCCAGGCAGGCCAGCACCGGGAAATTGACCTTGGCCGTGACGGCCGAGCCCACCACCGTGAGCCAGAAGCGCGGGTTGATTTCGATGACGTTGATGGCCCCGCTGGCGGCGTCGTAGCGCAAGTCGAGGTGGGCCACGCCGTTCCAGTGCAGGGCCGTCATCAGGCGGTCGACCACGGCCAGCACGGCGTCGTTTTCCACAAATTCGATGGCTTGGGTGGGCGCGTAGGCATTGGCCGCCGGCAGCAGGCCGCGCTGCACGGAGTAGGCCAGCAGCCGGCCGTCCTTATACAGCACGTTGCAGTCGATGTCGTAGCCCTCCAGGTAGGTCTGGATGATGTATTTGCAGCCCGGCGGCAGGTGGGCAATGCGTTCGAGCAGCGGCCCGGCCTCCCGGAATAGCTCGATGCCGAGGCCGCCCTCGCCGCCCGTGGGCTTCAGCAGCACCGGGAAGCGGAGGGCGGCCAGCTGCTCGGGCAGGTGCTGGCCGATGTTGGTGATGGTTTGGGGGCCGGGAATGTCGTGGCGGCGCATGAAGCTGGCCAGCCAGCTTTTGTCGGCCGCTATTTCGTAGGCGTGGGCGCTGGGCAGGGGCAGCACGCGCAGCGCCGTTTCCAGGGCCGGCTGGTGGGCAATGCAGAACCGCATGCCCTCCACGTCGATGGGCAGCAGCACCTGGGCGTGGGTGCGCGCCGCTACCTGCCGCACAAACTCTGCAAAGTTGGCGTCGAACTCGCCCTGCGGCTGGCGGTGGTGCGAGTGCACGTAGCGCGAGTAGCGAAACGGGCTCGTGGCATCGCGCGACACCATGTGCACGACCATCCGCTCGTCGCGGCTCAGGCAAAACAGCACGGCCGCCGTCAGTCGGTAGTCGCCCTCCAGCACCAGTACGATAAGCTTTTCCATGGGTGGGATTGTAGGAATTTTGGGGTGAGTTGTTGACGAAGTAGACCGTCATGCTGAGCGCAGTCGAAGCATCTCTACCGCTTCGTTGGCGGGCGGGCGTGGCGCCTCACCCCCGACCCCTCTCCCACAGGAGAGGGGAGCCTGACGAAACGGTAGCGAAGCTTCTGATGGCGCTCAGCTGCTCTTCGCCTTCTCCATCAGGAAGTAGGCGAAGTGGTGGTCGTTGTTGAGGGGCTGCACCGGCTCCAGGTACAGCAGCTGGGGCTCGAAGCCGCACTCGCGGGCCATAGTCCAGAACTCCTCGATGAAGTAGGTGGTCATGTTGCCCAGGTTTTTGGAGTAGCCCCAGCGGTACGACATGCTGTTAAGCTTATGCGTGCTGTACTTTATCTGAATGAACGCCAGGCCTTCATCGGCCAGCAGCTCGTGAATAGTGCGCAGCACGCGCCGGCCGTATTCCTTCGAAGGCAGCAGCTCAAACACGTAGGTAGAGAGCACCAGGTCGCAGGGCTTATCAATGAGCCGGGCCACGCGCTCGGGGTCGGGCGCGGCGAAGAGCACCGGCTTGAAATTGTGCAGGCCCAGCGCCTCTACCTGCCGGTTGCATTCGGCCAGGCTGGCCTCGGTGATGTCGACGCCGTAGTAGCAGGCCGCGCCGGGCGCGAAGTGCACCGCGCAGGTGCCGCCGCCGCAGCCCCAGTCCAGAATGCGGCGGGGCTTCTTCGCCAGCCAGTCCTCGCCCGCCAGGCGGTAAAAAATGCGCAGGCTGTTCTGGCCCAGGCCCACCCAGCGCGAGTCGTCGGCGAAGATGCTTTGGCCGCGGAAGTGGGCCGGCCCGCCGTCGCGCCCCTGGTTCGAGAGGTTGTTCCAGAAGGCCTGCGAATCGGCAATGATTTTGTCCTCCGGCTCGCGGAGGCCCGCGTAGTTGTCCAGCAGCCGGCGGCTGACACGGATAATTCGCTCGATGTAGCGGTGCATGACAAGGGAGGGCGCAGAAAGCCAGGAGGACTTTTGTAAGAATGGGTTCATTTGACAGTGAGCTAGTTGTGGGTCCGATAAACAGGCTGCACCGGGCGGCCCAGCAGGTAGTGGTCGAGGCCCTCGGTGAGGGCGCGGCGGTAAACGCCCAGGGCCTCGTGCACGCGGGCCACCGTCTGGTCCACGATGCTGGCCGTGTGCGCGTAGCTGATGACGAAAGAGGGCAGCAGCAGCCCCCGGCGCAGGGTTTCCTGCAAAAACAGCGTCCGGAAGCCCTGCGAGGGCTGCCCGTTGGCGTCGCGGGTGCCGTAGGCCAGGCAGCAGGCCGGCCCCATAATTTGGAAATAGGGGGCCACGTCCTGGTCGCGGGCGGCGGCTTCGAGGCCCTCGCGCAGGCGGCGGCCCTGCTCGTGCAGGTGGGCCACCACGGGCTCCAGGGTATAGGTGCGCATCACGGCGCGGGCCACGGCCAGGGCGTGGCTTTCGGCTCCGTAGGTGGTCGAGAGCAGGAACACCCGCTCGCGCTGGTGCTGCAGGCCGCCCAGCTCCATCAGCTCGCGCCGGCCGGTGAGGGCCGCAATGGCGAAGCCGTTGCCCAGGGCCTTGGCGAAGGTGCTCAGGTCGGGGCGCACGCCGTGCAGGGCCTGGGCGCCGCCGTGATGCCAGCGAAACCCGGTGATGATTTCGTCGAAGACGAGCACCGTGCCTTCCTGGTCGCAGAGGCGGCGCAGGCCGGCCAGGAAGCCCGGCGCGGGCGGCACATCGCGCTCCACTTCCAGGATGAGGGCGGCCAGCTGGCGCGGGTGCTCGGCAAACAGCTGCTCCACGCCGGCCAGGTCGTTGTAGCGAAAGCGCAGCGTGAGGGCGCGCACGGCCGCCGGCACGCCCGCCGCCACCGGCGTGGTGCCCATAAACCAGTCGTCGGTGGAGAAAAACGGGTGGTCGGCGCAGCAGGCCACCAGGTCGCGGCCGGTGTAGGCGCGGGCCAGCTTGAGGGCCGCCGTGGTCACGTCGGAGCCGTTTTTAGCAAACTTCACCATCTCGCCGGCCTGCGTGAAGGCCAGAAACTCTTCGGCCGTGCTTAGCTCCAGGGTGGTGGGCCGGCCCAGGTTGGTGCCGCGCGTCATCGCCCGCTGGGCGGCGTGCACCACCGGGCCGTAGGCGTGGCCCAGCGTCACGGAGCGCAGCCCCATGCCGTATTCAATAAACTCATTTTCATCGACATCCCACACCCGGCAGCCGCGCCCGCGCACCAAGTAGGGGGCCATGTACTCCGGAAACTGGTCGTCGCCCTTGGCATAGGTGTGGCTGCCGCCCGGGATGGCCGCGTGCATGCGCTCCTGCAGCAGGCGCGAGCCCACGAAGTCGTTGGGCGTCAGCAGCGGCGGGTTTTCAACCGGCAAAGCGTGGAGCGGGGGGGGAGAGACAGCAGTCATGGCGCTTAGTCGGCTAATGGGGCGAGTAAATCGTGGGCCAGCAGCAGCTCGGCGGCGTGCTGCAGCAGGGCGAAGGGCAGGCCCGCGCGCTCGGCGATGTCGAGCAGGCTGTGCTGCCCGTCGGAGAGGTTGAGCACCCAGAGCAGGGCCAGCTGTGCGCGGGCGGCATTAGGGCGGCCGCTCACGGCGGCGTAGAGGCCGCGCCGGCCCAGCTCGGGCTCGCCGTAGGGGCTCAGGTTCTGGTAGCGGTGGTTGGCTTCCAGCATGTGCATCACCGCTTGGGTTAGGTGCAGGGAGTCAAGCAGCGCCTCGGGCCGCACAAAATCCAGGTCGTCGGCCGAGGTGTGGTACTCCGGAAACTGGCCGTAGGGCGTGCGCGAGAGGCAGCCCACCGGCAGGTTGAAGCCCGGCGAGCAGTACTGCCGCTCGTCGTAGCCGTAGGGCTCGAAGTCGACCACGCGGTGCGGGGCCGCCGCCTCGCGCAGGGCCAGCGCCACGGTGCGGTCGATTTCGGCGGTGCCGCGGCGCGACTTCTTAAAGGTGAAGGCGCCGGTTTCGCCCAGCAAGCTCAGCACCAAGCCGTGCCGGATGCGGGCCACCGCCCCGACGTTTTGGCTCAGCCAGGTGATGGCCCCGATGGTGCCGGGCGCAAACACAAACCGGTAGCTGTAGCGGCGCGGCTGCCCCAGCAGGTGCCGGGCCAGAAACGTGGCCACCGCAATGCCCGAGAGGTTGTCGTTGGCCAGCGAGGGGTGGCAGATGTGACTTGAAATCAACACCTCTTCGTCCGTGTCGCCGGGCAGCAGCAGCTCGCCGTAGGTGAGCGCGCCGGCCGCCAGGGTGCTGTCGATGCACACCTCGTACTCCGGCTCGTGCAAGGCCTCCAGCTGCGCGTGTGCCAGGCAGAAGCCCCAGGTTTCGGCGTAGTAGGCCGTGCGGTAGGGAATGAGATGCGGCTGCTCGGGCAGCGTATAGAGGTGCTTTTTCAGCTCCGCCAGCGTGAACGTGCCGCGCACCGGCACGCTGTAGCCCAGCACGTGCAGGTTGTGC
Source organism: Hymenobacter convexus (assembly GCF_030580955.1). GTDB lineage: Bacteria > Bacteroidota > Bacteroidia > Cytophagales > Hymenobacteraceae > Hymenobacter. The sequence goes on from NZ_JAUQON010000005.1 coordinate 268,631, forward strand.
TGCCGGAAATCCACCACCCGCTCGCCGCGCCGGTCCTTAATCCAGGCGTCGCGGATGTTCCACTCGCGCGGCACCTGCCAGTCGAGCACGGGCGTGCCGGTAGGCACCTCATGCACCTCCAGGCCAGGCAGGTATTCCTGCAGCACGGCCAGCGTCTGGCGCACGCCATCGCCCGTAATGCTGCGGCAAATGGGGTACAGCTGGCGCACCAGCGCGTGCAGGTCCTCGCCACTGATGGCGGCGGCTTGCGCGGTGGCGGGCGGGTGGGCAAGAACTTCGGCAAGCGGAATCATGGCAAATGCGGCAAAAGGCGAACGGGCGCAAACGTGAGACAGCTGATTAGCAGAGCTTAAGCGAATACCTGTGGTTTCGGAATGGGCACCACAAACTGCCCGCCCCACTCGCGGATGACGGCCATCTGCTCCATGATTTCGGCGCGCAGGTTCCAGGGCAGAATCAGCAGGTAGTCAGGCTGCGTTTCCAGAATGTGCTGCGGGGCGAGGATGGGAATGCGGGTGCCAGGCAGGAAATTGCCCTGCTTGTGTGGGTTCAAATCCACCGTATAGTCCACGAAATCAGTGCGGATGCCGCAGTAGTTGAGCAGGGTGTTGCCCTTGCCGGGGGCGCCGTAGCCGGCCACCGTCTTGCCGGCCCGCTTGGCCTCGATGAGGAATTCGAGGAGCTTGCGCTTGGTTTCGCGCACCTGCTCGGCAAAGTCGGCGTAGAAATCCAGGCTGCACACGCCGGCCGTCAGTTCGCGGTGGCGCAGGTCGGCCACGGCGTCGGTCAGGGCCAGGCGCGGCGCGGTGGCGGCCGCGTGGCGGGCATAAATGCGCAGCGAGCCGCCGTGGGTGGGCAGCTCTTCCACGTCGAAAATGGTGAGGCCGTGGTAGGCGAAAATGCGCTCCACCGTCCAGAACGAGAAGTAGCTGAAATGCTCGTGGTAAATGGTGTCGAACTGGCAGCCCTCGATGAGCCGGAGCAGGTGCGGAAACTCCATCGTGACCACGCCATCCGGCTTCAGGGCCAGGCGCAGGCCCGCCACAAAATCGTTGAGGTCGGGTACGTGGGCCAGCACGTTGTTGCCGATGAGCAGGTCGGCCTGCCCGCAGCTTTCGGCCAGCCCGCGGGCCGTGGCACTGCCAAAAAAGCGCCGCAGCGTGGGCACGCCTTTTTGCTCGGCCGCGTCGGCCACGTTGCCGGCCGGCTCAATGCCGAGCACCGGGATGTTCTTTTCCAAAAAGTACTGCAGCAGGTAGCCGTCATTGCTGGCCACTTCCATCACCAGGCTGTCGGTGCCGAGGCCAAACCGCTCGGTGACGAGGGCGCAGTACTGCCGGGCGTGCTGCAGCCACGACGACGAGTAGGAGGAGAAGTACGCGTAGTCCTGCCGGAACACTTCGTCCGGGCCCACAAATTCGCCCACCTGCACCAGAAAGCACTTTTCGCACACGTAAGCATGCAGCGGGTAGAAGGCTTCGGCGTGGGCAAACCGGTCGGGCCGCACGTGGTCCTGGCACAGCGGCGAGGTGCCCAAATCGACAAAGGTGTGGCGCAGGTGCGTGCCGCAGTACCGGCAGTAGCCGGAGGGGGCAGCCGCTGCCGCGGCGGGCGCAACGGACACCTCTACGGCGATTTCGGCAACAGGCAGCGCGGAATTCGGGGTGGAGAATAAGGTCTTCATATCAGCGTAGATGGGTGAGGAAACGAATGGAAAAAGCGCCGGCCCCAAGCGGTTTGGCCCCCTTGGCCCGGGCGCGGGCAGGACTGGCTATTGTTTGGTGGCCACCGACGGCGCGGCCGCGGGCTCGGCCGGCAGCACCACGCCGCCGGCCAGCAGCCGGGGCCGCAGCCGGCCGGCCGCTGTGTCGACCTGCGCCCGAATCTGGGCCAGGGCCACGCGCAGGGCATTGGCATCGGAGAGGGCGGGGGCCGTGCGCTGGGAGTAGCCGCTGAACATGGCCACCTGCACCCGCGACACGCCCAGGCCCTCGTACTCGCCCAGCAGTTTGCCTTCGGCATCCAGGATTTGCAGCTGCGCGGTCAGGGTGGTGCGGTAGGTTTCGAGCGGCACGCCAAACAGGCTGGGCGTGAGCAGCGTAGCCAGCTGCAGGGTTGTCAGCGCCCGGCTGGTGCGCCGCACCGCGGCCTGCGTCACCTGCAGGCGGGCGTAGCCGAACTTGTCGGGGCCGACCGTTTCGGTCAGGTTGCCGTGCAGCTCGCTTCTGAACAGCTGCAGCAGCTGGTCGGGCTGCGTGCCGTCGGTGAGGTACAGCTCGCCCATATCGGTCACCGCCTCCAGGGGCGGCAGGCGATTGGCATTGGCGGCCGAGGGCGCCTGCCACATGGCCGGCCCCGCCGACACACAGGCCGTGGCGACCATCCCCACCAAGCCCAACCAGCAGAATTGCAGCGTTTTCATAAGCAAAAGGGGTTAAAAGGTCAGGTACTCGAAGACAAGCCGGCGCCGGTGGGGCCGGCCGGCTAGCGCAGGCTGTTGCGCAGCCGCTCGGGCTCCGGGGGCAGCCGGGGCGTTGCCGCGGGCGGCTGCCAGTCGGGGTAGTTGAGGTCTTTGGCCGAGATGAGCTCGGGCCAGTGCGGCCAGCGAATGCCGATGGCGGGGTCGTTCCAGCGCAGGCCGCGCGCGGCGCCGGGCTCGTAGCAGGCCGACATCAGGTAGGTTACCTCGGTGTTGGGGGCCAGCGTGAGGAAACCGTGCGCGCAGCCGGCGGGCACCAGCAGCTGCCGGTAGCTGCCGGCCCGCAGCTCCACGCCCAGCCACTGCCCGCAGGTGGGCGAGGCCGGCCGCACGTCCACCACCACGTCGAATATGGCCCCGCGGGTGCAGCGCACCAGCTTGGTTTCTTCGTGGGGCGCGGCCTGGTAGTGCAGCCCGCGCAGGGTGCCCGGCCGCGGGTTCACCGATGCATTGCCCTGCACCATGGTCAGCTCCACGCCGTGCCGGGCCATCTCGCGGGCACACCAGGTGCGGGCAAAAAAGCCCCGCTCGTCCTCCAGGCGTTCCACGTCGATGAGGAAAACCCCCGGCAATTCGGTAGCGGTGAAGTGCATGGCAAAGGCTGAAATCAAGTGACGCCGAACCGGCGAACTGTCAATGAAGCGGGGGTAAATGGCTAGCCATCAGGCCAGCACCAGAGCCGCCGCGGGCGGGGCGGTTTCGCGCAGCGGCGTCCAGGTCAGGTCGGCGGTGAGCTCGCCCTGCTCGCGCAGGGCCGCCAGCACCCGCAGCCGCATCAGCCGCGAGGTCCGGAAATCGGGGTCGTGGAACCACATTTCCAGCAGCTTGGCGCTGAGCTCGGTGATGGTGGCATCGAGCGTCATCCGGGGCTGGTGCTCCGGCGCCAATTGCCGGAACAAGCCAAAATCGACGCGGTAAGAGCGCCGGTCGGGGGTCCCCGCCGGGCTGAGCCGGACCCGGGTTCCGGTCCGGTTGCGGGCCACGGCCTCGGCCAGCTCGCGCACCCGGTAGTTCCAGTCGTTGCTGCCCGCATTCAGCGAGAGGAAGGGGCCGCCCTGCTGGCAGGTGCGCCCCGTGGCCCAGAGCACCGCGCGGGCCATGTCGCGCACGTGAATGAGGGGCCGCCAGGGCTTGCCGTCGCTCAGAATCACGATTTCGCCCGTGGCCACGGCGCTGGCCACGAAGTCGTTGAGCACCAGGTCGAGGCGCAGCCGCTCGCTCCAGCCGCAGGCGGTGGCAAAGCGCAGGCAGGTTACCCGGAACTGGCTGTCGGCCAGCTGCGCCAGGTCGCGCTCGGTGGCCACTTTCGAGCGGGCGTAGGCCGTGAGCGGCTGCAGAGCCGAGTCCTCGGTCTTGCTTTCGTCGCCGCCCAGGCCGTATACGCTGCACGAGCTGGCAAACACGAACGAGCGCACGCCGTGCGCCTTGGCCACCCGCGCCAGGTGCACGCTGGCCTCGTGGTTGATGGCCATGGTCACGTCCTCGTAGGCCGAGCCCATGGGGTCGTTGGAAATGGCGGCCAGGTGCACTACCACGTTCACGCCCGCCAGCAGGCCGGAGGGCAGGTGGCGCACGTCGCCGAACACCTGGCGGTCGAGGCACACTTCCGGCAGGCGGCTCACGCCGGTCAGGCAGTGGGCAAACAAACCCAGGTCGTAGCCAATCAGCTCGGCGTCGGGAAAGGCTTGCCGGAGCTGGCGCACCACGCCCGGGCCCACGTAGCCCAGGTTGCCGGTAATCAAAATGCGGGGAGAATCCATGTCGCAGAGAAAAGGGGGCGCCGCGGCACCCAGTGAGAAAAGCGCAGCCGTGAGGCAATCGAATAGTTTAGTCGGTGGGGATTTCGACGCTCGCCCCCTGGCGGCTGGGCAACACTAGGCGCCGGCCGCCCGCCAGCGGGGTGGGCAGGCGGCGCCGGGAGGCCGCCAGGGCGGGGCTGCTGGGCTCGGGGGCCACCTCGGGGGCGGGTTCCCACACCTTCCAGGCGGCTTGGCCGCGCTGCCAGAGGTCTTCCAGCACGTTGCGGTCGCGCAGTGTGTCCATCGGCTGCCAGAAGCCTAGGTGGCGGTAGGCGGCCAGCTGGCCCTCGGCGGCGAGGCGTTCGAGCGGGTCGCGCTCCCACACCGTGGCGTCGCCGGCGATGTAGTCGAGCACGGCGGGCTCCAGCACGAAAAAGCCGCCGTTCACCCAGGGCATCAGGCCGCCGTCGGGCTTCTCGCTGAAGCTGTTCACCCGGCTGTCCTCCTCGCCCAGGTTGAACACCCCGAAGCGGCCCGGCTGGCGCACGGCCGTGAGGGTGGCCAGCCGCCCCTGCTGCCGGTGGAAGGCAATGCTGGCTGCAATGTCGACGTCGCTCACGCCGTCGCCGTAAGTCAGGCAGAAGGTTTCGTCCTCGTCCAGGTAGCGGCGCACGCGGCGCAGGCGGCCGCCGGTCATGGTTTCCTGGCCGGTGTCCACCAGCGTCACGGTCCAGGGCTCGGCGCGGTGGTAGCGCACCTGCATCTCGTTGCGGTCCATGCGGAACGTCACATCGGAGTTGTGCAGGAAGTAGTTGGCGAAAAACTGCTTGATGAGGTGGCCCTTGTAGCCGCAGCAAATCACAAAATCGGTGATGCCGTGGTGGGCGTAGATTTTTAGGATGTGCCACAGAATGGGCTGCCCGCCAATCTCGACCATGGGCTTGGGCCGCAGCCCGCTTTCCTCGCTGATGCGGGTGCCGTAGCCCCCCGCCAGAATCACTGCTTTCATACTGAAATGGCTAGAAATGAACGGTGGAAAGGGTGCCGGTGCGCCGGGATTTCAAGGAGTTGTGGGGCAGGTGCATGCGCAGACCCCGGCGGCCGCCGAGCCGCACTGGCTGGGCCTTGGCCTGCCAGCGGGCCAGCAGGTGGCGGGCCAGCAGCCACACAAACCAGGTGTTGGTGACGAGGTAGCGCCGGGCCAGGCGGCGCGGCTCCAGCCAGAGGCGGAAGGCCCATTCCAGCCACAGCCCGCGCGCCCACTCCGGCAGGCGTTGCTCCAGCCCGGCGTACACCCGGAAGGCCTGGCCCACGCCCAGCATGCAGGCCCGCACCCGGCCGCGGTGCTCGGCCATCCAGCGCTCCTGCCGGGGGCAGCCCAGCGCCACAAACACCAGGTCGGGGTCGGCGGCATTGATGGCGGCCACGGCCGACTCGTCCTCGGCCGGCGTGAGTGGGCGGAAGGGCGGGGCCTGCCAGCCGGCCACCCGCAGCGTGGGCAGCTCGCGGCGCGCCCGGGCCACCATGGCCGCCAGTACCTCCACGGTGGTGCCGTAGAAGTACACCGACTGCCCCCGGACGGCGGCCTCGGCCAGCAGCGCGGGCAGCAAATCCATGCCGGCCACGCGGGGCTGCGGGCGGCCGTGCAGCCAGCCCAGGGCGGCGGCCACGGGGCTGCCGTCGGGCGTCACCACGCTGGCTTTGTCGAGGATGCGGCGGAACCCCAGGCTCTGGTGGGCTTCCACCAGCATGTGGGCGTTGGCGCAGCACACGTAGGCCGACGTACGGGCCGCGCCCAGCCTCAGAATGGCGTCGATGAAATCCGGCACGGCCCCGGTCGAGATGCGGGCATCCAGCAAGGAGCGTTTTAGTAGCAGGCTTGACATAGGAAAGGCGTGAAAAGGTGGTGGCAGGTGGGAGAGGGGGTAAAAGCCCAGCGGGGGAAAGCCGCCGGTTCGGCGCCGGCTCAGTAGGCGTTTTCTTCGCCGCGCAGCATGTTGACCACGGTTTGGCCGATGATTTTCAAATCGAGGATGAACGACCAGTTTTCCAAGTACTTGAGGTCGTATTCAACTCGTTTTTCCATGGCGTTGGGGGCGCGGGTTTCGCCGCGGCAGCCGTTCACCTGGGCGTAGCCCGTGATGCCGGGCGTGACGGCGTGGCGCCACTGGTAGGTGTTGATGCGCTTGGAGTATTCCTGCAGTTGCGAGAGCATGTTGGGCCGCGGCCCCACCACCGACATGTGCCCCAGCAGCACGTTGAAGAATTGGGGCAGCTCGTCGAGGTTGTATTTGCGCAGGTAGTAGCCCACGCGCGTCACCCGGGGGTCGCCCTTGCGGGCCTGCAGCTCGGTCTGGCCGTGGCCGGTGTGCATGGTGCGCAGCTTGTAGCACGGAAAGAGCTGGTTGCGCCGTCCCGGCCGCAGCTGCTTGAAAAACACCGGCCCCCGCGAATCGAGCTTGATGACCAGGGCCAGCACCGGCAGCAGCACCGGAAACAAAAGCCCGATGACCAGGCCCGAAAACACCACGTCGAAGCTGCGCTTGAGCAGCTGGTTGGTCCAGATGGCCAGCGGCTCGCGCCGCACCGTGAGCACGGGCAGGTGGTCGTAGTGGTACACGCTCACGTCCTGGCGCATGGTGCCGTGGTAGTCGGGCACGATGCGAAACGAGAGGAAGTTGTTGATGGCAAAGTCCGACAGCTCGCGGATGAGCTCGTGGTGGTCGAACGGCAGGGCGAAGTAGATTTCATCCACCGGCGTGCGCTGGCAGTACGCCTTCACTTCGGCCACCGGGCCGCGCACCAGGGGGCGCAGGGCCGGCGCCACCGGCTCATCGGCAAAAAAGCCCTTGAACTGGGTGCCCGTCGGGTCGTGGGCGGCCAGAAAGTGGTAGAGGCGCTGGCCGCTTTCGCTGGCGCCCACTATCACGAAGCGGCTGTGGGGCTCGACAAAGTAGCGCTGGTAGGCCCGGTAGCAGAACGCCAGCATAAAGCGCCCCAGCACCACGCCCACGCCGGCCAGCCCGTACACCAGCAGCAGCTCTTTAAAGGGAAACTGCCGCACGTTGAACAGCAGCGCCGCGCCCAGCAGCAGCCCGCCGTGCAGCAGAAACGTGCGCAGCAGGTAGCCCAGCTTCTCGGCGTAGCTAATCAGGCGGTCGAGGCGAAAAATATTGGCGTATTGCCGCGAGAGCGTCCACCAGAGCAGGGCGAAAATGGTGAACAGAAACGGCGCGTAGCCCGTGAATTCCCAGTGGTGCCACACCAGGAAGCTGGCCAGGCGGAAGGCCCCGAAGATGATGGCAATGTCCAGCGCCGGCAGGATAAACCGATTTGAGTCGGTGTAGTGCGCGTATTGTTCCATAAGCTTGAGGAGTGGAAGTGAGGCATAGGAAAGGAGCGGCCGAACAGGGCTTTGTGAGAATGTGGGATGAAGGAAAGGAAGCCATTTCCACTAATCAATGATTTAATTGACTTAGGTTTATGAGGCCAGACCCAGTGATAGGAAAAATACTATATATTCGGCGCAGTACAGCTTGTCAGGGTATTTCCAACTTGGTTAATGACAACTTATTTTTATTGTACTACCCCGGGAGTAATTTTACTTTTATTGCGAAAATGGCTGTCTGAATTTTGCGTTCGATTGCCGCCGCGCTTTGCCTGATGTTCCGATTATTTATCGTTTTCAGCCGGGCACTGCCGCCCGGGATGGAATTTGAGTTAATGCGGTGCCCTGGTTTGGCCCGCCTGGCGCGGGCCTGCTGGGCCGCAGACCAGCCAGGGGCAATAAAAAAAGCCTGACCAATCTGGCCAGGCTTTTTCAGCAGTGTAGTGGTAAGAAGTAAGGGCTTGAGGGGGTGGCCGTCTAGATTAGCGAGCCATTGTTCTTGCCTGACGGCAAGCTGTTCAGGTAGGTCGGGCGGTAGTCACCGGCCGACCGTTTGTCGGTCAGCACGGCCAGGCCGGGAGCAGCAGGCCCGAAGGCGATGCCCGGGCGCCGGGCCGGGGTAGCCTGGCGGCTGCTCTGGCGCAGGCCCGCTTTCACGGTTGCGGCCGAGGCCATTTGCACTTGCGCATCAGCGCGTCCCGAGGCCGGGAACAAGCCAAAGCCGTTCGTGCTCGGGGCAGTGCCGCGCATGGCCGTGGAGGTATGCTTCCAGATTTCAAGACCCGAGAGGTTGGCGTTGCCGCCGGTGGTGCCCACGTTGATGGTGCCGTCGGTCACGTTGGCCGTGAAGGGGCCCACCCGCTCCCAGTGGCCGGCCGAGCCGGTGCTGTAGCCCGTGCGCACGGTCTGGCCTTCGAGCTGGATGTTCAACGTCTCAGGCGAGTTATCCTCCCAAATGTACAGGTACACCGAGTACGTGCCGCTGGCCACGCCGCTCACCGCCAGGGTCGGGCCGGTGCCAAAGAGGGCCGAGCGAATCATGCCCGCACGAGCGGCGTCGGTACTGGGGTTGAGCGTAGACGAGGCGCTGGACCAGGCCGAGGCGTTGGTGCTGAAGTTGGCCGCGCCGCTGCTGGCCTCCCAGCTGCGGCCGTCGATGGTGGCCGCCGCGCCGCCCAGGTTAAAGGCGCGGAAGAAAGTGGCGTTGGCCGGGCCGGTGGCCAGCGGGTTGGTGGCCACCGGCGCGCTCACGGTCACGTTCGCGGCCGTCGAAGTCGTGGCCGCACCGGCGTTGTCGGTAGCGCGGGCCGTGAGGCTGAGCGTGCCGGCAGCGGTGGGCGTGTAGCTATACGTGTAAGGCGCGGTCAGGTCCTCGCCCAGCTTGGTGGCGCCGCTGAAGAACTCGACCTTGCTCACCGTGCCGTTGGCGTCGGCGGCCGTGGCCGTCAGGGTCAGGGCCGTGCCCACGGTGCCCGTCGAGGGCGCGCTCAGGCTCACCGTCGGCGGCGTATTGGCCGGGGCCGTGGTGCTGTTCTGTTTCCAGATTTCAAGACCCGAGAGGTTGGCGTTGCCGCCGGTGGTGCCCACGTTGATGGTGCCGTCGGTCACGTTGGCCGTGAAGGGGCCCACCCGCTCCCAGTGGCCGGCCGAGCCGGTGCTGTAGCCCGTGCGCACGGTCTGGCCTTCGAGCTGGATGTTCAACGTCTCAGGCGAGTTATCCTCCCAAATGTACAGGTACACCGAGTACGTGCCGCTGGCCACGCCGCTCACCGCCAGGGTCGGGCCGGTGCCGAACAGGGCCGAAGTAATCATGCCCGCACGGGCCGCGTCAGTGGCCGGGTTCAGCGAAGCGCCGGGGTTCGACCAGCCGGAGGCGTTGGTGCTGAAGTTGGCCGCGCCGCTGCTGGCCTCCCAGCTGCGGCCGTCGATGGTGGCCGCCGCGCCGCCCAGGTTGAAGGCGCGGAAGAAGGTCGAATTCGCTGGGTCGCCGGCTACGGTGGTGGGCGGCGTAGTAGTGCTGGTGCCTACGGTTACGCTAACGAGGGCCGACGTCGTGGCGGCACCGGCGTTGTCGGTGGCGCGGGCCGTGAGGCTGAGCGTGCCGGCGGCGGTGGGCGTGTAGCTATACGTGTAAGGCGCGGTCAGGTCCTCGCCCAGCTTGGTGGCGCCGCTGAAGAACTCGACCTTGCTCACCGTGCCGTTGGCGTCGGCGGCCGTGGCCGTCAGGGTCAGGGCCGTGCCCACGGTGCCCGTCGAGGGCGCGCTCAGGCTCACCGTCGGCGGCGTGTTGGTGGGCGTGGTGGTGCCGCTGCCGGAGCCGCCCGGGCCAAGCGTCACGTTGTTCTGGGTCAGCTTTTGCTGCCAGAGCGTCAGTTCGTTCTGCTCCACGCTCACCGTGATGGGGTTGGGCAGGTGCGTGGTGTTGGTGCAGGAGGAGCAGGCGCCGTTCGATTCATCGTGCCGGTCGGCGTACGGGTTGCTGTAGCCCGGGCTGCGGTAGCCAATGGTGTTGTCGTGGATGGTGTTGTTGTAGAAGATGCTCGACGGGGCCTGGTTGCCGTTGAACACCGCCGTGCCGGCGTATACGGCGGGCAGAGCCGTGCCATCGGGCAGCATCGCGCTGGTCACGATGCGGTTGTTGTAGTAGCTGATGTCGTGGCCGGCCGCGATGTTCATGCCCGCGTTGCAGGTCGAAATGAACTGGTTGTTGTAGGCATTGACAAAAGAGGCCGTCAGGTTGGCCGAAGCCACGCCGTCGCCGTCGGTGGTCATGCCCGTGCCCGAAAACGTGCCGGACGTGGCCGGGTACGGGTAAGCGCCCTGCACGTAGTTGTCGTGCACAAGGGCCGGGCTTTGCGAGGTGCCGCCCGAGTTGTAGAAGTTGATGTTGTCTTCTACCGACGACTGGTTGGGCTCGTTAATCACCTGGTTCCAGGCAATTTCGATGTTGGCGGTGTTGCGCACCGTGTTGAGCCCCACAAAGTTGGCGCCCTGCGTGCCGCCGTTGCGGGTGCGTCCGTCAATGTCGAGCACCCGGTTGCGCAGGATGCGCACCGTCTGGCTGGCCGAGCCGTCGCCGCTGAACTGGTAGATAGTGAAGCCCGTGGTGTGCTCCAGGTAGTTGTTCTCGGCGCGGATGTTCTTGGCATTGGTGGCCGCAATGAAGCGCCCGCGGTAGCGGTTGTCCTGCGTGGGGGTGGTGCCGAAGGCCTGGCTGTTGAGCACCGTAATGTCGCCGGGCGTGCCGTTGGCCTGAATCAAATCGCCGGGCCCCACGATGATGCAGCCCTGCAGCGTCACCGGCGAAGACGTGGCGATGGTAACGGCCGGCGTGCTCGAATCGGTGCTCCGGTAGTTGCCGGTGTAGGTGCCGCCCTGGGTAATGGTAATGGGCCCCTGGTACGTCACACTCGGTACGTTCTGGGCCTGGGCCAGCGCCGGTGCCAGTGCCAGACTCAGGCCAGCAGCACGCAGCAGCGACGAAATGCGATTATTCTTTGATTGAACTTTCAAACTGGTGGTTCTGGGTTTAGCAACAGCGCTGCGCTCGACTCCCAGGAGTCGGCAAAACGCCGCCAATGAATGAAATCACCCAGGTTGTTTTTGTTCAATTGTTGCCGATGTCAGCACCTGCAAGTTCAATGGGCTGCCGTGGGTTTGCAAACGCATTCCGGACTGCGTTATGCGGCCAGCACGGCCTCGGTTTTCACCGCGATAAACGCGGGAAATCACCCTGTGAAATTCACTTTAGCAAGTAGTTCAGACGTTTACTCCAACAACACAACTCCAACACCCTCGGCCGACGGCCCCCTGGCCGTCTGTTTTTGGTCCTTGGTTTCCCGGTGAATTCGCGCTTTAGTAGGCGAGTCAAACCGATAAACTTCGAAACCCACTTAATGTTCATCTTGTAAAAATGATACATTAAGACCTTCTCTTCGTTGCAAATTTACAATCCGAAACCGGTTTTGGTTCACCCCAAGGAACTTGTTTCATGATAGAAGTATGCAAACAATGGAAAATCGAAATAGAATATTTTTACTTTACCTCCTCATTTAGCGGCACTTAGGCCGCCGCCTATTGATGGATGGAATGCCCCAAAAAAAATGAAAAAAGAAAGGCTTCAACTCACTATATCAGCGAATTGAAGCCTGTTTTTCGAGGTTATTGCCGTCAGAGCTGGCGGTGCTGAGCCAGTAAAAACATGAGAAGCGGCTGCCAGCCCGGTCTTCAAAACTGTTCTGCGCGAGCGGCCTGATGCAGAGCAGCTTGCCGCGCCCCATTCACTGGTCGAGGAAAACCGCAAAATCGGCCAGCCGCACCCGCTGGTCGGCCTGGTGCAGGTGGCACAGCGGTACCTCGCCGTAAAACGACGCCCACATGGAGTAGGAGCTGGGCGGCCCCAGCAAATAGTCGCAGCCGGCCAAGGCGTACAGGTCTTCCACGAAATGCCCGCTGCCGCGGTGCACGGCCAGGCCGGCAAAGTCGGCCAGGTCCAGGTCCTCATCGGAGCACAGCAGAAACTCCACGCGCTGGCCGGGCGCAAACTGCGCCTGCAGGGCACGCATTTGGCCGGCATATACGGCGGGGCTGTAGAAGTACTGCCCGTTGGCAAAGGTGGCGTAGTCGCCGCGCCGGATGTGCACGCCCACCAGCACATCAGCGGTGGCACGGCAGCGGGCCAGCACGGCCGCCACCGCCGCGCGGTGAGGCGGCACCAGCGCAAACAGCCGGCGGATAAGGCCGGCGTGCCGCGCAAAGCTGGGCCGGTCGCGGAAGCACCAGCCGTGCAGCAGCACCGTGCGCTGCCGCACGGCCGCCAGGTAGGGCGCCGAGCGCAGGTCGAAGGTGTTGGCGCGGTCGTCGAGGTAGAGCAGCTGCGGGAGCAGCGCCCGTCCCGGCAGCCAGCGGCCCAGCGCGGCCAGCCACCGAAACACCCGCGGCCGTTGCACCAGGCCCAGCAGGCGCTCCAGCATACGGGTCAGGCGCCGGTGGGGCAGCATGGCCAGGCGCACCGGCAACGGGCCGAAGTCATCGGTGGAAGGAGCCACGAAAAACCGGGCGTAGGCCGCAAAGCTGGGGTTGGCCACGGCGTAGCCATACTCGGCGGCGTTGGCCACGAGGTGGGCAAAGAGAAACAGCCGGTTGCCCAGCTGCCCGAATCGTTTTACCAGAATGACCATGAAGAGGGTAGAGGCTATGGGGCTGTGGGCCAACGTGAACAGGCCATTGGACGGACTACTGCTGACTGACCTGCTTAGTGCACAAAGTAGCCCAGCAGGCGGCGCGTATAGCCGTTGAGCAGGAAGAACGGCAGGAAAAAAAGCGGGGCGTTTTTAAGTGCGAAATGGGTGAAATTGACCAGGTTGCCGCCGCCGCGAATGCCGAACAGGTGCTGGTAGTAGCCGCGCAGGCTGCGGTGCCGCCGGGTTTCGACCTGGCCGCTGTCGTCGGGGTAGGTGAGCAGGTGGGTGTCGTAGTTCACGAACACCGGGAACCCGGCCCGCCGGGCCTGGCTGGTGAAGTCGTAGTCGGCCAGGTAGTGGGGCAGGCGGCGCTCATCAAACAGCCCCTGCGAGAGCAGTACCGCGGCCGGAATCAGCAGGCCGCGGCCGGGCAGGTAGGTGACGGGGTGTAGCCCGCACCGGTCTTCGGGCGGCAGGGCGGGGAGCAGGCTGTGGCGCTGGTGCGTCAGGAAATTGAAGGTTTCGCCCCCAAACACGGTCTGGCCGGTGGCCGCGTCCAGCTCCACCGGCCCCAGCAGGGCGCTGGGGTAGCGCCGGGCCCAGCGCAGGGCGTTTTCAATGAAATCGGGCGGGGCCACCACGTCGTTGTTGAGGGTCATGATGCGGTCGGCGCCCTGGGCCAGCGCGTGGCGAATGCCCAGGTTGACGGCCGCCGTCCAGAAGAGCTGACCGCTGCCGGGCAGCACCTGCACCCCCGGAAACTCGCGGGCCAGGTGCTCGCCCGTGCCGTCGGTCGAGCCATCATCGACGACAACGACCTGGAAGTCCTGCACCGTTTGCTGCCGCAGCGACTGCAGGCAGGCCTGCGTGAAGGACCAGCGGTTGAAAACGGGAATGACAACGTAAAGCATAGCTGTAGATTAGGAGTAGTGGAATGCTGATTATCAATAGTTACCCGGCCCCGGCGGGCACCGGTACCAGGTCCGACAGCACGTGGGCGGCCTCGGCGGCACGCAGCAGCAGGCGGGCCACCAGCGCCGGCCAGCTTTGCTCGCGGGCGTAGGCATAGCTGGCCCGGCCGAGGTTTTCCAGCTCGGCGGGGTGGTCGTAGAGGTGCTCCACGGCGCGGGCCAGGGCGGCGGCCGTGGCCTCGGGCGACTGCACCGGCACCTTCACCCCGCCCTCGTTGGGAATGAAATCGGTGGCGCCGTGGTGGTCCAGCGTCAGAATGGGCAGGCCCATGGCCATCGATTCCAGGTACTGCGCGGCGTAGCTGTCGCGCAAGCTGCAGAGCATGAACAGGTCGTGGGCCAGGAAGGCCGAGCGCACGGTGGCGTAGGGCGCGTTGCCGTGCCAGGTCACGCGGTCCTGCAGGCCGGCGGCTTCTATCCAGCCGGGCAGCAGCGGGGCCACCGGCCCGTCGCCGTAGATGTTGAGGTGAAACTTCACCCGCGGGTGCACCTGTCCAAGGGCCTCCAGCACCAGGTGCAGGCCCTTGCGCGGAAACAGCCGGGCCAGCCACAGGATGCGCAGCTCGCGGCCGGCCAGAGGCTCGCGCACGGGGTATTCGTCGGGGAAAAAGCTCAGGGGCAGGGCCGTGCTCATGGCCAGCTCCACGTGGCGGGCGCCCAATTGCCAGGCCAGCTGGGCGGTTTCGCGGTTGGCCGCAAATACCAGGGCGGCGTGGCGCAGGGTCTGGCGCACGTTGGGGTCGAAGGTGACCAGCAGCCAGCTCACCAGGTTGCGCAGGGTTTCGGTCTTGAACCAATCGGGCAGGTAGCAGCGCAGCAGCGAGGGGGCCCGCTGCCCGCCGCCCACGGGCCCAAAAATCAGCGGCCGGCCCAGCCGCCACAGCCAGGAGGCAAACTGCAGGCTGCCGAAGGTGACGTGGTGCACCAAATCGAAGCACACGCGCTGGTCGAGGGGCCGCGCCACCCGCCAGGCTTCGTACTGCCACACCATGTAGTGCAGGTACACCCCAAATTGCCAGCGGTACAGGAATTCCACCCAGCCCGGCACCTTCACAAACAGAAAGTGCAGGCGCCCGGTGGTGGGGTTGGCGGCGCGGGCGCGCATTTCGGCCCGAATGGCGGCCTGGCCCCAGGGCGTGGTGAGGCACCACACCTCGTGGCCGAGGCTGGCCATTTCCCACGCCCAGTTGAACCCATTGCCGCCTTCGCCGCCGTGGGTGGGGTCGCAGGCATAAGCCGAAAGCAGGATTTTCATTTCGAAGCAGCTTCGACAGTGACGAAGGACGAGGTGGACATGGTGGCCTTGGCCGGGCGGGGGGCGCTCAGCAGGCCCTGCAGCTTGGCCCGCAGCCGCCCGCCCAAAAACGCGCGGAACTGCTGCCGGTCGCGCGGGCGGTCGTTGAGCACCCGGCCGGGGTGGCGCAGCGGCCAGTGCAGCCGGCCGGTGGGCAGGGCGGCGTGGGGGTCGGCGGCGTCCTGGGTGTGGGTGGCTTCCTCGTGGCCAAACCCGATGTTGGTGACCATGTTCACGCTGGGCATGATGGTGAGGCCGGCGTGGGCCGCCCGCGCAAAGTGCCACTGGTAGTCCCAGGTGGTGAAGGGCCGCGGGCCGTGGTACAGCTCCCAGAACTTGCGCAGAAAATACTGGCTTTCGAGCTGGCTGCTGAAGCTGCCGCGCAGCCGGCCCTGGCCGGCCAGGGTGGGCAGGGCCCGCAGGTTGAGGTCGTAGAGCTGCCAGGCGCGGCGCCAGGTAGCCCAGCCCCAGGTGTGCACCTGCTGCGAGAAGTAGTAGGAATCGGCCTTCGGGCCCAGCGCGGCGCCGGCGTCGGCCCCAAAATTATTGCCCCCGATGTGCATCACGCGGGTGTCGTGGCGGTAGCGGGCCAGCAGCTCGGCGCAAAACGGGAAGAAGTCGGGCGTGGGCAGGCAGTCGTCTTCCACGATGATGCCCTCGGGCTCGTGGGTGAAAAACCAGTTGATGGCCTCCGACACGGCGGTGCTGCACCCCACGTTGTTGACGCGAAAAAACGTGTGCACTTCGCAGTTCCAGCGGGCGGTGGTCTGCATCACCACGGCCCGCACCTGGGCGCAGCGGGCCTCGTCGGTGGGGTGGTCGGGGCGGGCGCCGTCGGCGGCCACGTAGAGGCGGCGCACCCCGGCCACCATCAGGCGTTCCAGCACCCGGGCGGTGGCATCGGGGCGGTTGAAAACCAGAAACAGCACCGGCGTTTCGCAAACGGGGCGCGCAGACGTCTTTTCAGCAGGCGGGAGTTGGGGCGAGGGTACCATGGTTTGTAAGGCTTGCAGAGTGGATAAAAGGAATGTTGGGCAGCGGGCTGACTTCCACGCCGTAGCGCACGGCCTGATAGATTTCATAGGTGCGGCCGACCACCGTGGCGGGGTCGTGGCGGCTTAGGGCCACGGCCTGGGCCTGGGCGGCCAGGCGGGCGCGCAGGTCCGGGTCGTGGTGCAGGCGCAGCACTTGGGCGGCCAGGCTTTCGGGCGACAACTCGGCGAAGAGGCCGGTTTCGCCGTCTTCGATGAGGGAACTCACGCCGCCCACGTTGGTGGCCACCACGGGCAGGCCGGCTACCTGGGCCTCGCACACGCTGTTGGGACTGTTGTCGATGTAGGACGGGTGGAGGAGGCATTCGGCCTCGCGGCAGAGCCGGGCCAGCTGCTCGGCGTTCTGGTAGCCGCGGTACTCCACGTCATCGGGGCGCAGGTGGCGCAGCGGGTAGCGGCGGTAGGCATCGGCCACCTCGTTGGGGTAGTGGCCGCCGGCAATCACCAGCTTGAAGTCGGTGGTTTGGCGAAGGATGTCGAAGGCCGCCAAGGTTTCCTGGTAGCCCTTCATCACCTGCGAGCCCCCCATGAACAGTAGCACGGGCCGGCCGTCGGCGGGAGTGGCGCGGGGCTGCTGTGCGGCCCGGAAAAACGGCTCACGCAGCGGCTCCCAGTTGTGGAAGATGTGCGCTTTGGGGTTGAAACGGGCCATGTGGGCGGCGTCCCAGTGCGTGCGGCACGAGAAGTTGGGGATGCGCGGCAGGTACTTGCGCTCGTAGTAGCCGGCCAGCGTCCACTGCACCTTGCGCCACGAGAGCAGCCCCGGCACGTGCTTCACGCACTCCGATACCAACCCCTGCACCGAAAGCAGCAGCGGCATGTCGAGCCCGGCGGCAGCGGCCGGAAACTGCAGCTCCGAGCCGTGCAGGTGCAGCAGGTCGTAGCGGTGCGCGTGCTGCCGCAAGTAGTTGGCCGTAATGCTGATGCGCTGCTGATAAAGCGTCAGAATATCCTGCCTGAACGACGGGGTGCGCAGGTAAATGAAATGAATGCCTTCGTGGTCGAGCTCCTCCACCGGTCGCTCCTGGCGGGTGTTCCAGCTCAGGATGGTGAGCTGCACCCGCGGGTGGCGGCTGAGCAGGTCGGCCAGCGTCACTATCCAGGGCACGGGGTGTTCGCGGGTGATGCGCGGCGAAGGGTAGGCCGCAAGCCATAGGATTTTCATGGCCGAGAGGGATTAAAAGCGAAGGGAAAAACCGAGCCAGCGCGCCGTGCGCCAAGGCGCGGCCCCGACCAGCGGCGGGTGCGCGGCGAGAAGGTCAGCGCATTGAAAAACAGGAGATTCAAGGGCCGCCACTGGCTTGGTCTTCGGCAATGTCCGCCTCGCTGGCCGCCGCTCGGCCACCGCCGGCGCGGGCTTGCTGGTGATGGCCAGCAGCATGCCAATGAAGCCGTAGGCGTAGTTGGGCCAGTCGTAGGAAAGCCCGAACACCGGAAACGTGGCCACAAACGCCAGCAGCGCCGCCGGGCCCTCGTCGAGGGGCGCGAAACTGAGCAGGCAGCGGCCCAGCAGCAGCACCGGCACCAGCAGCACCAGCAGCACCCCCAGCCCGCCGAAGTAAAACAGCCGGTCGAGGTACAAGCTGTGGAAGTGGTGGCCGGTGAAATCGGGCCACACCTGCTTGCCCGAGTCGTCGCTGTAGAACTGCACGGGCACCTCGAAGCCCTGCAGCCGCCAGCCGGCGATGGGCCGCTCGCGCACCAGCGGCAGGTAGGCCTCGTACTGCTGCATGCGGAAGGTGCCGGTGCCCTGCGTGGTGGGGTGCTCGATGTCGCTGATGCTTTTGGCCAGCTTCTGCACCACGTCGGGGTTGTCGAGCACCACGGCCAGGCCGCTGGCCAGCCCCAGCCCGAGGCCCAGCGCCCCCAGCACCGCCAGCCGCGTGCCCCAGGCCCGCGCCCGCGGCACCCGCAAGGCCAGCAAACCCAGGTCGATAACCAGCGCCAAAGTGGTGCACACCCACACCGTGCGGTGCTGCAAAAACACTATCAGCGCCACGCACAGCAGGCAAGCCAGCCCGTAAACAAGGTTGTTGGAGCAGATATAGAAGTTGAGGCAGAGCAGCGCCACCGGCAGCAGCAGGTAGGCCGAGGTGACGCTGAATCCCCGCTCCGTTTCCAGAAACGAGCCCAGCGACAGCGCCTCCGGGTAAACGACGACCAGGCTCAGCAGCAGCGTCACCAGCATCAGCCCCGCCAGCTGCCGGTAGGGCGGCGGCGGTAAGCGCCGATAAACCGCGTACATGCCAAACAGCGGCAGCAGCGCCGTGAGCTTGCTGAACACGTGCGGATACTTGGCCCAGGAGTGCCACAGGGCGTACGACTCCAGTCCCAGCCCCGCCATGCTGGCCAGCAGCACCCCCAGCCACACCCGCACCACCGGCTGGAAGTACTCGTAGTAGCGCACCGCCGCCAGCAGCGCCAGCGCCGTCAGGGCGTACTCGTAGCGCAGCCCCAGCCCGGCCTGGTCGGCCTTCCCAAAAAAGAAGGCGTTGAAGGCCGGATTCGTGAACAGCACCGCCAGCAGCGGCAGCAGGTACAGAAAGCGCAGGTTGAGTTTCATGGGGCGCAGTGGCACGTTAAAGCGTGGTAAGCACGAGTTCGGGCACGGCCGCGTGCGGGGCCCGGAAGTGCCGCCGCGCGTGCTCGTAGAAGCTCAGGGTGGCGTCCACCATCTGGCGCACGTCGAAGTGGGCGGCGGCATAGGCGGCCTGCTCGCGGCTGAGCTGCCGGCGCAGGGCCGGCGCGTTCAGCCAGCTGTGCAGCACGCCGGCCAGGCCAGTCGGGGTAATGTCGGGTGGCAGCAGCGACGCCGGGGTAGCGTGCAGCACCTCGGGCACGCCGCCCACGCCCAGGGCCAGCGCGGGCACGCCGGCCGCCATGGCCTCCACCAGCACCAGCCCGAAGGTTTCGTGGGTGGCCACGTGCACATAGAGTTCGGCGGCGCGTAGCAGCGGCAGCACCTGCTCGTGTTCGTGGTAGCCCAGCAGCAGCACCACGTCGTCCAGCCCCAGCTCGGCAATGTGCCGGCGCAGCATTAGTTCGTCTTCGCCCTTGCCCACCAGGCCCACTACAAAATCCTGCCGAAACTGGCGCAGGGCGTGGGCGGCCCGCACCAGCAGCAGCTGGTTTTTGCGGCTTTCGAGCTGGCCAATGTTGAGCAGCACGTGGCGGCCGGCGGCGCGCTGGCGCAACTCGGCGTCGGGTGTGGCGGCGCGTCCAGCGGCCAGGTCGATGCCGTTGGGCACCACGCGGCATTCGCAATGGGACGGCAGGGCGGCCCGTACCGCCTCCAGGCCAAAGCGCGACACGCCAATGAAGTAGCAGGTGCGCGCCAGCAGGTAGGCGTACCAGCGCTCAATGGCCCGCGCCGCCGCGGGGCCGCGCGGCTTCTGGCGCAGCTCGTCGGCGGCGGGGTGGGCGTTGAAGTGGCCCGTTACCACCACTGGCACCCGGTTGCCGAGGGCGTGGCGGGCGGCCAGGCCGCTGCCCAGGTCCTGGGCATTTACTGCATCGTAATGACGGGAAGCGTCAATTCCCCAGCGAATGTGCAGATAATAGGCAACTGTGGTGGCCAGCGCGCGGGGCACCGGCCCCAGCCGCCGCAGCAGGTGGCGCAGCCCCGCCACCAGGTGCCGCCGCGGCCCGGTGAGGGTAGCGGGCGTCACCACGTCCACGCGATGGCCGCGCTGGCGCAGCTGCTCGGCCAACCGCACGTAGTGCACCCGCACCCCGGAGGGCGCGTCGGGCTTCAAAAACGAAACCAGCAGAATGTTCATGGCTGAAGCGGCGAAGGCTGCGGCCCAAAGCCGGGCGTGTATGATGAGTTAAGCGGCGCCTGCCGCTCCAAAAACCGCAGGTAGCCGGCCAGGAAGCGGGCCCCGGTGCTGGCCGCATTGCCCGGCCGCAGCCGCCCCAGGAAGCGGCGCAATTCCTCGCGCAGCGCCGGGCGGGGCCGCAATAACATCAGCGCACCCAAGCCCAGGGCGCCCGCCAGCATCAGTAGGGTGAGGGCGGCGGGGGCGGGCCAGACCAGCGGCTTCAAAACCCAATGCAGCAGGCCCAGCAAGGCGCCCAACGCCAGCGCGTGGAACAGGCCCGGCCCGTAGGCCGCCAACAGGCGCGGGTAGGGCAGGGCCAGTTCGCGGTGCATCAGCCGGAGGAACAAGACCGTGCGCACCAGCTCATTCAAAACCAGAGCGCTGGCGAAGCCCGCCAGACCGTAGCTGCGTAGAAAAAAGAAGAATAGTATCAAGCTGCAAAGAGCCAGCAGGTTGGCGTTGATTTTGGCCGGCAGGGCCGCCCGGGCATCGCACACGATGCCCGCAAACATGGTAATGAGGCTCAGCGGTACGGCGGCGCACAGAATGCGCAGCACCGGCACGGCGGCTTCCCAGCCCGGCCCCAGCACGGCGCGCACCAGCACCGGCGCGGCCACTGCCACGCCCGCGCCCAGCGGCAGAATGCCCGCCGCCACCAGCGTGATGCTGCCCAGATACACGCCGCCCAGCTTGGCCCGGTCGGCCTGCACCTGGCTGAAGGCTGGGAAAATGACCCGCGACACGCTGCGCGTGAGCAGATACAAGGGCAAGGTTATCAGCATCGAGGCCCGGTTGTAGATGCCGAGCATGGCCGCGCCCAGCAGCCGCCCAATCAGCAGCGTATCGAGCGAGCTGGTGATGAATTCGATGAAGCTGGTGAAGGTGATGCGCGTGCCGTAGGCCAGCAGCGGCCGGTAGTGGGCCCACCGGAAATACAGCCGCAGGCTGTGCCGCGTCACGGCGTAGGCCAGCAGCGCCACCAGCAGGCCCTGGGCTAGGTTGGCCACCACCAGGCTCCACACGCCCCAGCCGCCCCAAGCCATGCCGATGCCCAGCCCGCCATAAGCCAACACATAGGCGGCGGTTTCGATGATGGCTAGGGTGCGGAAGGCCATGCGGCGGCGCAAAATGCTCAGCGCGGTGGCCGACAGCCCGTTAAATAAAAGTCCCAGCCCCATGAGGCGCACCAGCGGCACCACGGCCGGCTCGTCGAACACCAGCCGGGCCAGCGGGGCGCCCACGGCCAGCGCCAGCGCGCACACCCCGCCCAGCAGCGCCGCCGAGGTGAAGGCCGCCCGCACGTCTTCCTCGCTCATGTCGGGCTTTTGCACCAGGGCGTGCTCCAGCCCAATCTGCGAAAAGTAGGTGCCGAAGCGGATGACCACGCCCGCCAGCGCCACCAGCCCGAAGGCCGCTGGCGTGAGCAGCCGGGCCATCACGCCGGTGTAGCCCAGCTGGAGCACGGCCATCACCACCGTGGCGGCCGTGCTCCAGCTGATGCTGTGCAGCGTGGAAGTAGTCAGGTTTTTCGCGGAAGCCATGCGGGAGCGGGGGCGTTATTTATAGTAGCTGTAGGCGTTGCGCTGGTGGCGGTACTCGTAGCTGCCGGCAAAGCGCACGTCGTTGATGAGCAGGTACACCTGCCGGATTTTCTCGTCCTGGTAGAGCTCGTTGATGCGGCTCACCAGGTCGCGGTCGGTGTAGTTGTGACGCACCACGTACACCGTGGCGTCGAGGTACTGCATCAGCACGAAGAACTCGGCCACGAAGCCCACCGGCGGCGTGTCGAGCACCACGTAGTCGTACTCGGCCCGCAGCAACCGCATCAGCGTGGCCATGCGCGGGTTTTCGAGCAGCTGCGTGGGCCGGTCCGGCACCGCGCCGCAGGTGATGAGGTCGAGCCCCGGCACGCCGCTGAAGCGGCGGCATTCGTCCAGCGTGCTTTCCTCGCCGAGGTAGCCGGCCAGCCCGTGCCGGGCGCTGCCGGCCGCCAGCGGGAAGTAGCCGGCCACGGTGGGCCGCCGCAGGTCGGTTTCCACCAGCACCACGCGGCGGCCCGAGTGGGCCAGCTCGGTGGCCAGGTTCACGGCGCAGAAGGTTTTGCCCTCGCCGGGCACCGTGGAGGTCACGCCCAGCACCTTCTTATCGGGCCCACTCGTGAGGTACTGCAGGTTCACCCGAATAGAGCGGAACGACTCGGCAATGGCCCCGCGGTTGCGGTGGGCCAGGTCTTTGGTGTCGGCCCCGGAGCCGTGGGCCACCACGCCCAGCACCGGAATGCTGGTGATGCGCGCCAGGTCGTCCTGGCCCTGCACGGTCTGGTTGGCCTTGTCGAGCAGCAGCACCAGGCCAGTAGGCAGCAGCAGCCCGGCCAGCAGCGCAATCAGGGCCACCAGCTTCGGGTTGGGCGATTCCGGCCCGGTGCTGATGAGCTGGGCGCGGTCCACCACGCGCTTGTCGGTGGTGTTGGTGGCCAGAGCCAGGGCCGCCTCGTTGCGCTTCTCCACCAGGAAGCTGTAGTTCTTTTCGTTGAAGTCGCTTTCGCCCTTTAGCGAGGCCAGCTGGCGCTCGTCTTCGGGCATGCGGCTGATTTGGCCGCGCACCCGGGCCAGCTGGGCGTCCAGGTCGCGCAGGCCAATGCCGGCGTTGCGGCTCATGTTGGCCAGGGTCTGCATCAGGGCCTCTTTGGTGCTCCGAATGCGCTCGTCCGTCACCACCAGGAGGGGGTTGGCGTCGCTGCCGTTCACGCTAAGGGCGGCGCGGCGGCTGTTCAGCTCGTTGAGCTGCAGAATGAGGCTGTTGAGCACGCCGTCGTCGATGCCCGCGCTGCTGGGCGAGGCCATCTGGCCGCCGCCGCGGTTGGCCTGCAGGTAGGCCAGCATGCTTTCGCAGTAGCGCCGGGTGGTGGCGGCGCGGGCCCGGGCGGCTTCCAGGTCGGCCAGCCGGCCAATATCCGACGAGGACTGCGCCTGCACGTCCACCACGCCCCGCGAGGCCCGAAACGTGGAAAGCGCGCCCGCCGCCTGGTGGCGCGTGCGGGCCAGCTTCTCAATCTCCTCATCGAGAAAAGCCAGGCTTTTGCGGCCGGTCTGGTTTTTGGCGCGCAGGTCGGCGGCGATGTACACGGCCATCAGCGTGTCGAGGAAAGCCTGGCCTTGCGCGGGCACGCTGTTTTTCAGGCGCAGCTCCACAATGCGCGAGTCGTGGTCGATGGGGCGCACGGCCAGGCCGTTGGCGTAGCGGCCGGCGGCCCCGTCCACGTCGCTCAGTGTGAAGCAGTAGCGCCCGGTGCCGGCCTCAAACGGCACGCCCGGCACGGGCTGCACCGCCAGCTGCAGCAGCGGGTGGCGCAGGGTGTCGCCGGCGGCGACAATGGTATCGAGCTGCACGTTCCAGACCTCGCGCACCGGCTGGCCGGTGGGCAGGTCGGCGAGGTGGGCGCGGGCCGCGGTGGCCCGCAGGCGGTAGCGGCCGGCCCCGGCCGGGCTCACGTAAATGCGCACATCGGTGAGCTGGGGCGCGGCCAGGTTGGGCAGCACCCGGAAGGGCATGGCGTCGGCGGGCTGCTCGCGCCGCTGCACGGGCCGCAGGCGGTTCAGCCAGGTGGCGGGCTCGCGGAAGTAGGCCACGGCGTAGGGCAGGCGGCGCACGGCCTGGCGCACGGTGCCCGCCGAGGTGATGAGGCCGATTTCGTCTTCCATCTTCAGGCCCTTGTCGTGCACTTCCAGAATCTGCAGCAGCTCCTGGGCCCGCTTCGAGCCCGTGGCCTGGTCGCCGAGCAGCACGGTGGCCCGCAGCCCATACACGGGCGGCGTGAGCTGCAAATACACGTAGGCCAGGGCCCCGGCCAGCATCAGCGCGCCCACAAACAGCGGCCAGCGCCGCCGCAGCTTGAAAAACAGCCGGCTCAAATCCAGTTCGTCGGCGGCCGGTTCGGGAGGAGTTTTCATAGGGATGGTGAGGCTCCTCTATTAGTTGGATTTCAGAAAGCTGAGCAACAGCACGATGGCCGACACGCCCGCGAAAGCCAGGCCGAGGTTGCCGGCGTTGGCGCGGGCGGCGCGGGCCTTCAGGGGCTCCACGTACAAGGCGTCGTTGGGCAGCAGGTAGTAATATGGCGAGGCGAGCAGGGCGGGGTCGGTGAGGTCGAGCAGCACCACCTGCGCGCCGGTGGGCGTCTGGCGAATGAGCTTGACGTTCTGGCGGTTGCCGTATTCGGTGAGGTCGCCGGCCAGGCCCAGGCCTTCGAGCACGCTGGCCTGGCCGTTGTACACGAAGTAGCGGCCGGGGCTGCGTACCTCGCCCAGCACCGTCAGCTTGAAGCTCAGCAGCTTCACCACCACGTTGGCCCCGCGCACGAAGCTGCCCACGCGCTGCTGCACCAGCGCCTGCACGGCCGGCACGTCCAGCCCCACCACTTTGAGCGCGCCCACCGTGGGCAGGGTAATCTGCCCGTCTTCGCCCACCGAGTAGCCGCTCAAGAACATAGTGCCGGGGTCGCTGCCGAACATGGCGGTTCGGGCATCGGTCACGTTGAACAACTCGTTGAACTCCGGCTGCGGGCTCTGCACCCGGATGGACAGCACGTCGTTGGGCTGAATGCGGTAGCTGGGCCGCGCGTTGGCCACGGCCGTGGCCGTGGCCGTGGAGTAGCCGGGGCTTTGCAGGTAGGGCAGCTGCCGCTGGGCCACGCAACTGCTCAGCAGCACCAGGCCGGGCAGCAGCCACCGCAGGCAGAAGGAGGGAAGTGACGGCATGGGGAGACGAAAAAGGATGGGTCGGGAGGCCCGCCGCGGCTTCGTGGCGGGCTGCTCACAGGCTGCCGTACCTGCGCAAATGCCGCAAAACGAGGCCGGTGGGATGGGTCTGACAAAACTCGCCGCCGGTCCCAGCCGTCGAAATGAGGAGCATCAATTTCCAAATTGAGGATACTCACTTGCGCGCCGCAACGGGAAGTAGCTTATTGCCCACGAAGGCCCCAATTGCATTGCCCGAACTCGGCACCGCAAGCATTTCGCTACCGCGCTTTTGCGGCGGCTCAGCATTGGCAGGCGCCGCCCAACGTCGCACTGCGCTAACCACTTAGCCGGCTTAATGCTTGGCTTTGTCGCTTGAGAAAACAGTAGGCTAATAGTCTTGTCCTTAGTGTTATGCGAAAAATATATCCTACATTTCGTCCCTGCCCGCTGGCGCCTGCTACTGAAGCAATTGTCCGCTTTCTCTGCCGAATTCATCATTAAGCACCATGGCTGAATCCGCACCCCTCCGCTGCCTGATTGTTGATGACAACGAAGCCAGCCGCCTCATGCTGGCGCACCTGGTCGGCCTCACCGAGTCGCTGGCGCTGGTGGCCAGCCTGCCCGACGGCGTGCAGGCGCTGCACTTCCTGCAAACCCAGCCGCCGGTCGACATTCTGCTGCTCGACATCGAAATGCCCGAGCTCACCGGCCTGGCCCTCATCCCGCTGCTGCCCACGCCGCAGCCGGAAATCATCCTCGTCACCACACACCGCGGCTTCGCGCTGGAGGCTTTTGAGCTGCACGTCACCGACTACCTGGTGAAACCGCTGGATTACGCCCGGTTCCGGCAGGCCATCGACGTGGCCGTGCGCCGCCGGCGGGCCGCGCTGACGCAGGCCGCTGCCGCCGCGTTGCCCGTGGCCGCCCAAAACGGGACGCTCGATAATTGGTCGGAGCTATTCGTGAAGGTCAACAACCGGCTGGTCAAGCTCAACTTCGACGACGTGCTCTACATCGAAGCCATGTCGATGTACTCGGTGCTGGTGATGGCCAACCACAAGTACATCGTGCACGCCACCCTCAAGCAGCTGGCCGAGCGGCTGCCGTTTGCGCATTTCCAGCGCGTGCACCGCTCCTACATCGTCAACACCCGCCTCATCGACAGCATCGAAGACAATACGCTGGTGGTGGGGCCCTACGAAGTGCCCTTGGCCAAGTCCTATCAGGAAACGCTGTTTAACTCGATTCGGAGCTTGTAGGGCCAGCGGCCGCGTCGCGGCGCAGGGCCTGCACCACGCCTTCCACGACGGTCGTAAATTCGAGGGCCGCTGCCCTGAGAAGGGCCGGGTCCGGTGCCGGACCGTCTGGCGGGCCATGATGCAAGGGTTGCAGCAAGGTGGCGGCGCAGGCTTCGATGCCGGTTACTTCCAGGGTATGCAGGTTGAACTGCAGGTGATGCACCTGCCGGGCGGCCGTCAGCCAGTCGCCGGCCGCCGCCGCGGCCCCCAGCCGGTCGAGAACCGTGGGGGCGGTGTTCAAAAACGACGCAACGAGCTGGCCAACCAGCGTTTGGTTGCCTTTTGCAAACTGCTGCAGGCCGGCTAGGCTATACGGGCGCGCCGGCCGGGGCAACGCCAGGAGCTGCCGGTATAAATCGGCTTCGGTGAAGGGCTTGGCCAGCTGGCCGATGATGCCCTGCTCCCGGTAATAACCGGCATTGTGGGGCAGCGCAGCGGCCGTGAAGGCGATGACCGGCGTGCGGGCCCGCGCCGGGTGGGGCAGGGCGCGCAGCCGCTGCACCGCCTTCAGCCCGTTCAAGCCCGGCATCTGGATGTCGAGCAGCACCACGTCGAAGTCCTGTTCGGCCAGCAGCTGCAAGGCCTCCGCCCCGTTGGCCGCTTCGGTGGGCACCAGGGCCCAATCAGCCAGGGTCAGGCGCGTGACTTCGCGGTTCATCTCGTTGTCGTCCACCAGCAGCACCCGCAGGCCCGCCAGGCGTTCCGGGGCGATGGGCACCTCCGTTGGCGCCGGCCGGGCGCCGGCCGGGGCTTTGGGCAGCGGCAGCTCCAGCGTGAAGCAGCTGCCCTGGCCCAGCCGGCTGCGCACAGTCAGCTCGCCGCCCATCTGGCGGGCCAGGTTGCGGCTGATGCTCAGGCCCAGGCCCGCGCCGCCGTACTGGCGGCTGGTGCCGGCGTTGGCCTGGGTGAAGTCGTCGAACACGCTGGTGAGCATGCCCGGGGCAATGCCAATGCCCGTGTCGGCCACCCGAAACCGCACGCGCAGGTCGGTGTCGGTTTCGGCCAGCACCCGGCAGCTTACGCGGATGCCCCCCCGGGGCGTAAACTTGAGGGCGTTGCTGACCAGGTTGATGAGAATCTGGTTGAGGCGGAGCGGGTCGCCCAGTACCCAGAACCGCGGAAACGGCCGCTCCGCCGTGGCCCCCCGAAACCGCAGTCCTTTTTCCCGCGCCTGGGCCGCCAGCGGCCCCAGCACCGCTTCCACCGAGGCGCTCAGTTCGAACGGCACGGCTTCGAGCTCGACGGCGCCGCTGTTGAGACGGCTCAGGTCCAGCACATCGTTGAGCAGGCCGGTGAGGTGCGCGCCGGCCGCGCAAATGCTGGTCAATAAGTGCTGCTGTCGGTCGGTCAGGTCGGTTTTGCCGAGCTGGGCCGCCAGCCCCAGCATGCCGTGGATGGGCGTGCGCACCTCGTGGCTGATGTTGGCCAGAAAAGCCTCCCGGGCCCGGGCGCTGGCCTCGGCCTGCTGCTGGCTGCGCTTCAGGTCGGTGATGTCGGTGCCCACGCCCAGCACGAACACCGTGCCGTCGGGGTTGTGCAGGGGGCAGCGCACGGTCTGGTACCAGCGCTGTTCGCCCGAGTCCAGGGTCAGCGACATTTCCTGCCGCACCTCGCCGTTGGTTCTGCGCACTTGCTCGTTGATTTCGACGCGCCGGCGGCGTTCGGCGTAGGCGGGGGTGGCGGGGTCGAGGTGGGCCGGCCCGTCGTACTTCTGCAGGTGCTGCAGCAGCTCGCGCACCGCCCGGTTGTAAAAAACGGGCCGGTCGGCCGTGTCGTACACGGTGAAAAGCGCCGAGCTGGTGTCGAGCATGAGCTGCCGGAATTCCTGCTGGTGGCGCAGCTGCTGCTCGGTGGTGCGCCAGGCCGTTACGTCGGTGAGGTAAAAAAGCACGAGGCCCTCGTTCGGAACAGTGGCGCTGGTCACCTGCCAGCAGTGCCCGTCGGCTTCCAGCACCGCCGGCTCGCCCGCTGGCTGCACTTGCAGCCATTCGGCGGTGTCGCACAGGGCCTGCCACAAGGCGGCCGTGCTTTCCCGAAACGCCCGTTGCACACGGGCAGCGGCCGGGTTGGCGTACTGCAGCTGCCCGCGTGCGTCGAAGCACAGCACCGGGTGTGGGCTATGGGCGAGGATGGCCCCCGGAACATCCGGGCCAGGCGGCCGAACAGCCGGAACGGCCTCAATTACCGACGAATCTAGGGTGGTGTCGAACATGCGGAGGTTGGCTGGAAAATGAAGCGCTTGGGCTGAACGCATTGCCTGCGGCCAATCCGTGATATTGGCTACCGCAGCTACCGGCTGAGGGTGCTCAGAGAAGCCGCTCAGCCGATGGCTTCGCCGCAGAAACTACGACCCAGCCTGAACCATACAAATTTATTTATAAATATATTAATTATATAATATTTCTTTTCTTTCGCTCCATTTGCTTCCGGTTCTGCTGCTGTAAATACACCGGAAGTCCGGCCGGGAGTCACGGGCCGTGTGCAAATGTGAGCCCCTGCAGCAACCCGGCCCACTGAGTATAATCAGCTGCCCGGGTGATTTTAATCACCGTGCCATGATAACGAACAGTTGACTACTTGATTTTCCTCAATTCCCGGGGCCGGCGTGGCCCGGATATTCACGGCGTGAAGCACCTGCCGGAAACCCCATGATGCCGTTCATTGACCCACTGGTTTTGCCCGGCCAGCCCGGCGGCTTGTTGTTGGTCGGCCGGGCGAGCATGGGCCATTTAAGCCGGGAACTGATGAGCGAATATTCGCTGCTGTACCGCACCGACTCGCGCCTGCTGGTGTTCCTTCTCTTCGGCCTGCTGCTGCTCTTCACCTGGGCCGGGCTGTGGGAGGGGCGCCGCCGCAAGCCCTACGCCACCAGCACCAACGAACAGTCGGTGGCCGTGGCCTCGCTGCTGGCCCTGCAGGGCCTGCTGCTGGCCTTCTCGTTTTCGATGGCTTCCGACCGGTTTCAGGTGCGGCGCGATGCCCTGGTGGCGCTGGCCGCGAGCTTCCGCACAGCCGTGCTGCGGGCTGATTTGTACCCCGAGCCCGAGCGCGCCGGGTTCCGGCGCGAACTGCACCGCTACCTGGAGGCGCGCATTGCCTTCGGCAAAGCGCCGTATGATTCCGTAATAATCAAGGGCACGCTGGTGCGCGCCGATACGGCCCTGCATGAGGTGTGGCACCGCGTGGTGCGGCTGTCGGCAGACCGGCGCTACGACATGGCCACCGACAAAATGGTGGACGCCCTGGACGAGGTGACGGCCACCGGCATAGCCCGGCAGGCCTCGCTGCGCGCCCACGTGCCCGATGCCGTGGTGTACATGCTGTTCATCATCGCCCTCACCACGGCGTTTTTCTCGGGCTACGTGAGCGCCAACCGCGCCCGGTTCGACTGGCTGGCCGTGGGCACTTTTCACCTGCTGGTGGCGCTGGTGGTGTTCATCACGCTGGACCTCGACCGGCCCCGGCGCGGCATCATCCGCCCCACCGACGTGCAGGAAATCCTGGTCGAGCAGCTGCGGTTGTTTTAGCCGGCTCAGGCGGCTTCCATCACCTGAATTTTTCCCATGAGCTGCTTGACCTTGTCGGGCTTGCCGAACACGTACAGCGTGTCGTGCAGCTCGATTTCGGTGTCGGTGGTAATGGATTCCAGCATGGCGCCCGCGCGCCGGATGCCCAGCAGGCAGAGCCCCAAGCGCCGCAGTTCCACTTCCGACAGCTGCTCGCCGGCCAGGCAGGTGTGCGGGTCGGCCTCGACGGGAACGGTGGCCACCTCGGCCCCGCTCAGCCCGACGTGAATGCTCGACCAGGCGGCACTGCTCAGCGAGTGGGGCCGCAGCATGGCGTGGCTGCCGTGGCGCAGCTCGCCGATAACCTCCTCGATGTCGGCAAGCGGCACCAGAAACCGCGCCAGCACGTGCGCCAGCACCTCCATGGAGGTTTCCTGCTCCTGGGCAATGACCTCGGTCGCGCCTACGTGGTAGAGGCTTTTGCGCTCGTATACATACAGGCTGCGCACCAGAATGCATACCAGCGGATTGAGCCGCCGGATGGCCGCCACGGCCCGGAGCGAGGCGGAAGGGTCGGAAATGGCCACGACCACGACCCGGGCCCGGGCCACGCCCAGGTGCTCGAGCACGTGCTCGTGGGTCACGTCGCCGTAGATGATGCGCTCGCCGCGCTTCAGGCCCCGGTGCACCTTGTCGGCGTCGGCTTCGAGGATGATGTGGGGGAGGTGGGCAAATTTGGCGGCCCGCACCAGGTTGCGCCCGTTCAGGCCGTACCCCACAACGACGAGGTGGTCGGTGAGGGGCGGCGCTTCCACGGCCAGGGCCGGGGTGGGGGGCTTGGGGCTCACGTGCAGGCGCTGCTCCAGCTCCAGGGGCCAGGGCAGGCGCATCACCCAGCCCACCACGGGCCGGGCCAGGGCCAGCACGCCGGGCGTGGCGCACATGGTGAGCACCGAAATGGCCAGGAAAATCTGGTAGCTGTCGGGCTTGATGAGACCGGCCTGCAAGCCGGCCCGCGAAAGCACAAAGGCAAACTCGCCCACCTGCGCCAGGGCCATGCCGGTGAGCAGCACTTCGTTCACAGGCGCCCGCAAAAAGGCCGTGGCCACCGGCGTGAGCAGCATTTTAAGCAAAATAACCCCGACGGTGAGCAGCACGATTTCAACCGGGTGGGCCAGCAGCACGTGCACATCGAAGAGCATGCCGATGGACACGAAAAAGAAGCTGGCAAACACCTCCCGAAACGGCAGCACGCTGCTCACGGCCTCGTAGCTGTACTCCGATTCGGAGATGATGAGGCCGGCCAGAAACGCGCCCAGCGCCAGCGACAACCCCGCTTGCTGGGTGAGCACGGCCACGCCCAGGCACGTGCCGATGATGGTGAGCAGAAACAGCTCGCGGCTGCGGGTGCGGGCCACGGCCAGCAGCACCTTGGGCATGAGGTAGCGCACCCCGAGGCCGACCACGGCCACCACACCCAGGATTTTTGCGCCCATCAGGACCAGGGCCAGCGCGGGGTTGCCGCTGGCCTGCCCGCTGAGCAGCGGAATGAGCAGCATCATGGGCACCACCGCCAAATCCTGAAACAGCAGGATGGCCAGCACAATCTGCCCGTGCACCGACTCCACTTCCATGCGCTCCTGCATGAGCCGGAGCACAATGGCCGTGCTGCTCAGCGACAGCAGAAACCCCCAGAACACCGACGAGCTGAACGTATTGCCCGCCGCCACGCCCAGCACCGCCACGGCCGCCACCGTGAGGCCCACCTGCAAGGTGCCGCCCAGAAAAACGGCCCGCTTGATGCGGCCCAGGCTTTGCACCGAAAACTCCAGCCCGATGGTGAACATGAGCATGATAACGCCCATCTCGGCCACGTTGTCCACCTTGGCGGGCAGCTTCACCAAGCCCAGCGCGTAGGGCCCGGCCAGCATGCCCGTCACCAGAAACCCGATGATGCTGGGCAGCTTGATGCGGTTGAACAGCAGTGTGACGCCCACCGACAGGAGCAGGATAACCAGTAAATCGTAAAGCAGGGAGTAGTTCATGGCGCGCAGCATTGAGGGGCGCGCCATTGCTTGCCGCACCCACAAGGTTGTAGGGCAGACCATTGCCGGATATTTCAATCACGCCGCTTCCGGGGGGCAAAGCGGTAACCAACAGCCTATAAAATGCACGTACACAGTATAATCATATATGTAGCATAATCATAGATGTAGCCTGCGGTACGGAGCCCGGCTACGCCGGGCTCAGGGTTCTTCGGTTGGTGGCCGTGGACAGCGCGGCTTTGCCGAGCTTCTGAAAGGATTTGCGCAGCCGTTTCACCAGGAATTTGGCTGCCGCGCGGGTGGCCTTGCGGTTGCGCGTCTTGCTGTACTTATCCAGCAGCTTGGTGAATTTGCGGCTGAGCTTGCGCACGGTGTTCACCAGCGGCTTTTCGAGCCGGCGGGCGTACTTGGCATTGAGCCCGCTCAGGTTGGCCTGAATGTCCTCGGCCAGCTTAAGCTGTAGTTGGTGCATGGCGTTTTTCATGGGAAGTTGGGGGTGAAGGGTGAGAAGGAAACCCGCCAATCCATGACGCTGGGGCCATCCGCAGGCAGCTTGTCAAAAATAGAAAATGCGGCCGGCGCCGAACATGAGCACAATCAGGTGCAAGGCTGATTACAATCTTGGCCCATGACAACAATCGAAATTTCAGTTGATTAAGCTCATGTTTTGCGGCGCGGCCCCGGCCGAAATTGCCCCGAAAACCCGGCGCCCCAGTGGGGCCAGTAGCCGCATGCTCGCCCATGAAAGTCACCCAGTACCCGATGCCTTGCCGGCCCGCTGTGCTGCTGCTGGCATTCCTGGCCAGCTGCGGCGATAAGGAAGAGCGGGTGAAGCCCGTCTGGTCGGCCATTTCGGAGTCGGTGTACGCGGCCGGCACCGTCAAAAGCGGGCAGCAGTACCAGGCCTTTGCCACCGGCAGCGGCGTTATTCAGGCGGTTTTTGTGCGCGAGGGCGACTCGTTGCGGGTGGGCGCGCCGCTGCTCTCCATTGCCAGCGACGTGCCGCGCCTCAACCAGGAAAACGCCGCCCTGGCCGCCCGCTACGCCGCCGTGGCCGCCAACCAAAGCCAGCTGCAGGAAGCGCGCGAGCGCATTGCCCTGCAACGCCGCACCATGCAGAACGACCTGCTGCAGCTCACGCGCCAGCGCCAGCTCTGGCAGCAAACCATCGGCACCAAGCTCACCCTAGAACAAAAGGAACTGGCCTACGCCGCCTCCAAAACGGCCTACGAATCGGCTGTGCTGAGCTACCAGACGCTCAAAAAGCAGCTGGATTTCGCCGCCGCGCAGGCGCGCAAAAACCTCCAGATTGCCCGCACGCAAGCCGCCGACTTCGTGGTGCGCAGCAAAATCAACGGCCTCGTCTACCAGCTCTACCGTGAGAAGGGCGAGGCCGTGACGCCCCAAACGCCGCTGGCGCTGCTGGGCGACGCCCGCCACTTCGTGCTCGAAATGCAGGTCGACGAGTCCGACATCGTGCGGGTGCGGCCCGGCCAGCAAGTGCTGGTCACGCTGGACAGCTACAAAGGGCAGGTGTTTACGGCGCGCGTGACGAGGATTTCGCCCATGATGAGGACCGGCAGCCGCACGTTTGAGGTCGATGCGACCTTCGTGCGCCAGCCGCCGGTGCTCTACCCGTTCGTGAGCTTCGAGGCCAACATTGTGCTGCAAACCAAGCCCCGGGCCCTGCTCATTCCGCGCCGCCTGCTGGTGGACGACTCCACGGTGCGGAAAAGCGACGGCAAGCTGGCGCGGGTGAAATCCGGCCTGCGCGATTACCAGATGGTGGAAGTCCTGGCGGGCCTCACGCCCGCCGACGAACTCACGGCCCGTGCGAAATGAAACTGCCCCTGCTCTACGATGTGGCCCTGTCGCTGCTGCTGGCCCGCTGGCGGCAGACGCTGGTGGCGGCCGTCGGGGTCACGTTCAGCATCACCATGTTCATTGCGCTGCTCAGCTTCATGTCGGGCCTCAACCAGCTGCTGGATGGGTTGGTGCTCAACCGCACGCCCCACGTCCGCCTCTACAACGAAGTAAAACCCGCCCCGCAGCAGCCCGTGGACCGCTACACGGCGGGGCGTAAGCAGCACAATTTCATTCGCTCCATCAAGCCCAGCGACGAGCTGCCGCGCATTCACAACGTGGCGGCCATCATCGCGGCGCTGCGCCACGACCCGCGGGTGCGCGGCGTGTCGCCCAAAACCCAGGCTCAAGTGTTCTACAACGTGGGCACCATCAACCTCACCGGCACCATCAGCGGCATCGAGGCCGAGGAGGAAGACCGGCTTTTTGCTTTCGGCGACTACGTGGTGGCCGGCAACCCGCTCAGCCTCAAAACCGTGGCCAACAGCATCATCCTCGGCAAAGCCGCCGCCGACATCATGCTGGTGAACGTGGGCGACGTGGTGCAGGTGACTACCGTGAAGGGCAACCGCGTGCAGCTCAAGGTGGTCGGCCTGTTTCAGTCGGGCCTGCTCGACATCGATAAAGTGCAGAGCTACACCTCCCTGGCCACCGCCCAGAAGCTGCTAGGCGAGGCCAACAACTACATCACCGACGTGCAGGTGAAGCTCTACGATTTCACGCTGGCGCCCCGGCTCGCCCGGGAGTATGCGCAGCGCTACGAGGTGCAGGCCATCGACATTCAGACGGCCAATTCGGAGTTCGAAACCGGCACGTTCATCCGCACGCTCATTTCCTACGCCGTGGGCATCACGCTGCTCACGGTGGCGGGCTTTGGAATATTTAACATCCTGAACATGATGATTTACGAGAAGATGGACACTATTGCCATCCTTAAGGCGGTGGGCTTCTCAGGGAGCGATGTGCGGCGGCTGTTCGTGGCGGTGGCGCTGGCAATTGGGCTGTCGGGCGGCGGGGTCGGGCTGCTGTGCGGGTTCGGCCTCTCGGCGCTCATTGCGCGGGTGCCGTTTCACCCGGCCTCGCTGCCCACGGTGCACTACTACCCGGTCAATTTCGACCCGCTTTTTTATGTGATTGGCGGGGTGTTTTCGCTCGTTACCACGTATTTGGCGGGATTTTTTCCGGCCCGCAAGGCCAGCCAGATTGACCCGGTCGTCATCATCCGAGGCAAATAAGACGAACCCGTAACATGGACACGCCCGCGCTCGAAGCCCGCCAGCTTATCAAGTACTTCGACGACCCCGTGCGGGTGCAGGTGCTGCACGGTCTCACGTTTGCGCTGGGCCGGGGCGAGTTTGCGGCCGTGGTGGGCAAGTCGGGCTGCGGCAAATCGACGCTGCTCTACATCCTCTCCACCATGGACACGACCTACGAGGGCGAACTGCTAATTGACGGCGTGCCCATGCGCGGCAAAAAAGAAGCCGAGCTGGCCCGCGTGCGCAACGCCCAAATCGGCTTCGTGTTCCAGTTTCACTACCTGCTGAACGAGTTTTCGGTGCTGCGCAACGTGATGCTGCCCGGCGAAAAGCTGGCAAAATTGTCGACCCAGGAAATCGAGCACCGCGCCTACGAAAAGCTTCAACTCCTGGGCATCGAAGGCGAGGCGCTCAAGAAGCCCAACCAGCTCTCGGGCGGCCAGAAGCAGCGCGTGGCCATTGCCCGCGCCCTCATCAACGACCCGCTCATCCTCATGGGCGACGAGCCCACCGGCAACCTCGACAAAAAAAACGGCGAAATCGTGTTCGACATTTTCAAGGAGCTGGCCGAAACCTACCACCAGGCCCTGCTCATCGTGACGCACGACCCTGAATTCGCCGCCAAAACCCACCGCATCATTGAAATGGAAGACGGGCGCATCCTCAACGGGGGCTGAGCATCGCTATTCAACAACAAGCTGGCGCACCAACTGGCCGTGTTCGGTTTGCACCCGCAGCAGGTACAGGCCCGGGCTGAGGCCATCAAGCGGCAGCGTGTAGCGCAGTCCCGCCGCTGTCGGCCCCGTATGGTGCTGAGCTAATATTCGCCCCACGCCATCCGTCAGGGTGAGCACCCCATTGCCCTGGCCAGCTAAGGCGGGCACCACTACCGTCGTGCTTTTGTGGGCGGGGTTTGGGTACAGCAGCAGCTCGGCGACCGGGCTTGGCTCGGTCGTGGCCAGGACGGAAGTGCTCAGCGAAGCCAGGAAGCCCGCGTCGCTGCCCCCTTGCAGGATAGTGGAGCCGAAGGCAGCAGGCAAGGCCGTGTTATCGGCGATGTAGACGGTGGAGCCATTCGTGGCAATGTCGTACGCGTAATCGTTGGCTGGACTGCCGGCCTGGACGGCCCCCACGAAGTTGCCGGTGCCGGTTAGCTTGCCAACGAAAATATCGTTGGCCGTTGTGCCCGGCGGTGCTACGTTCACCAGAGTAGTACCCCCAAAGCTGGCCGTGGGGCTGTTAAAATAGCCCGTCACGTACACGTCCGTGCCAATTGCGGCAATGGCGCGAGGTGTGTCGATGCCGGGGCCGCCCGCCCACTGGCTCCAGGCAAAGGCGGCGCTCGTTCCGGCATCCGTTACCTTGGCCACAAACGCATCGGGCGGGCCACCGACCGGGGCCAGCGTAGTGCTGCCAAACAGGGCCAGCGTAGTGCTGCCAAACAGGGCCGGGGTGCTGGTGAACATACCGGCCACGAAAACGTCATTGCCGCTGGCCGCCACGGCCATCGGACTTTCAGAACCCGTCCCGCCAATGCGGAGGGCCCAGATAAAGCTGCCCGAGGTGTCGAGTTTAGCAACAAAACCGTCTTCGGACCCCACCTGCGTGTTGAAGAGCGTCGTTCCCAGGTTGATGCCAACACTGGTGAAATAGCCCACTACGTACACGCTGGAGCCAGCGGTGGCTATGCTGTAAGCAACCTCGTTGCTGACGCCGCCCGCGCCGCGCACCCAGTCGAAAGTGCCGGTGCTGCCCGCATCGGTCAGCTTGGCCACGAAGAGGTCGGTGCTGGTTACGCCGGGTGTCATCGGGTTGAGTATAACGTTGCTGCCAAAGGTCATCGTGCTGCTTTCATAATACCCCGTGAAGTATATGCTACTGCCACTCACGGCTACGTCGGTGGCGAAGTCGACGCCGAAGCCGCCGGCCTGCCGGGCCCAGGTAAAGCTGGCGGTAGTGCCCGCATCCGTCAGCTTGGCCACAAATACATCGGCGGTTGGGAGGGTGGAGTTGGTATTGGTGAGGGTGCCGGCGCCGAATCTGATGGTGGGACTGGTAAAATCGCCCACGATAAATACCGAATTACCACTCACCGCGATTCCGGTTGCCCAGTCGTTGCCGATGCCCCCGGCTTGCTGGGCCCAGAGGAAGCGGCCGGCCGTTTCGCTCCATTTGGCCACAAAAATATCCCCCTGCTGTCCCCCGGTCAGGGTAATGTTGCCGAAAGTAGCCGAGGAACCGAAGCTGCCGGCCAGGTACACATTGCCGCCGGCGTCCGCCGCCACCGCGTATACCTGGGCGCCACTGGCCGCCACCGCCGATTGCCAAGTGGGGGCCTGCGCCCGCGCATTGCCCGCACAAAGTAGCAGCAGCAGCAACAACAGCCCTGGTA
Source organism: Hymenobacter convexus (assembly GCF_030580955.1). Lineage (GTDB taxonomy): Bacteria > Bacteroidota > Bacteroidia > Cytophagales > Hymenobacteraceae > Hymenobacter. The sequence continues at coordinate 305,657 of NZ_JAUQON010000005.1, forward strand.
TAATCCAGCAGCAGCCTCGGCGAAATAGCAGTGGTAAAGACGAGTTCATGGCCTTGTGGCATAAAGTCTTGAAAACAGAAAATAGGTTAGGCAAGAAGGGTGGGCTCTCGCCTGCCCGGTAGCCTGCATTCTTCGCCTGGCCAAGTACTGCCGCTCATTGAAGCAGAAAACAGGCGTGGGCTTTACGCCGTCGTCATGCGCCTTTTATGCCACCCTTGCAGTTCCGGGTAGTTTCGGTCTGCAGTTCTGCTACAAGTCGCGCACGGCCTGAATAGCCAGCGCGGGCGTCAGCTCATACACCCGGATGGCACCGGTGGGAATCTCCAGCGCTTCGACCTGGGCCACGCTCAGGCCGTCGAGCTTCATGCGCAGGGCGCGGAGCGTGTTGCCGTGCGACACCACCAGCAGGTTGCGGCCGGCTTCGAGGCTGGGCAGCAGCACGTCGTGGTAGTAGCTCACCACCCGGTCAAGAGTCTGGTGCAGCGACTCGCCGGCGGGGGGCGCCTCGTCGTAGCTGCGGCGCCAGCGGGCCACTTGCTCGGCGCCGTATTCGTGCATGGCTTCCAGCTTGTTGTGGCCCTGCAGGGCCCCGTACATGCGCTCCCGCAGCGCATCGGAAGCGTACACGGGAATCGTGAGCTGGCCGATTTCTTCCAGCATCAGCTCCAGCGTGTGAAACGAGCGGCCCAGCGTGGAACAGAAAGCGACGTCGAAGTGCAGGCCGCGCAGCTTGCGGCCGGCGGCGCGGGCCTCTTCTTCGCCCTGGGACGTGAGCGGCACATCGAGCCAGCCGGTGAAGACGTTGGCCAGGTTGGCTTCGGACTGGCCGTGGCGCACAAGCACGAGGAGGGGCATGGTAATGAGGCCTTAGAAGGTGAGGGTTTGGGCCAGCTTTTCCAGGTTGAGGCTGCGGGCCGAGGCATCAAAAATGCGCCGGTAGGCGCCGCCCTGCTCGTACAATTCCTGGTGGACGCCGTTTTCCACCACGCGGCCCTGCTCCAGCACGTAGGTGCGGTCGGCGTCCACAATCTGGGAGAGGCTGTGCGAGATGATGACCACCGTGCGGCCCTGCTTCAGGGCGTCGAGGCTGGCCTTAATTTGCTCGGTGGTCACGGCGTCGAGGCTGGCGGTGGGCTCGTCGAGAAAAATGATGGGCGGGTTTTTCAGAAACAGCCGGGCAATGGCGATGCGCTGCTGCTGGCCGCCCGAGAGCTGCTGGGCGTCGGTCTGGTAGCCGTTGGGGAGCAGCGCCAGCTGGTCGTGCAGGTGGGCCTGGCGGGCGGCGTCCCGCACCTGCTCGGCGGTGGCGTGCAGGTTGCCGTAGCGGATGTTTTCCTCCACGGTACCCTTGAAAATGTGGTTTTTCTGGAGCACCAAGCCCATGTGCTCGCGCAGGGCGTGGGTATCGTAGTCGGTCAGCGGGCGGCCATCGAGCAAGATTTCCCCGCCCTGGGGCTCGTAGAATTTGCAGAGCAGGTTCACCACCGTGCTCTTGCCGGCCCCGCTCAGGCCCATGAGGGCGGTAGTGCGGCCGGCCTCAATGGTCAGGCTCACGTCGTACAGGGCCTGCGTGCCGCTGGGGTAGCTGAAGTCGACGTGGCGCAGCTCAAAGGTGCCGCGCAGGTGCGTGGGCTGCACCGGGCCGCTGGGCTCCACGGCACCGGGCGCGTCCAGCATCTCGAAAAAGGCTTCGGAATAGGTGTGCACCTCGTTCAGTTCGTCGTACATGCGGTGCAGCTGCTGAATAGGCGCCGACACGTTGTGAAACAGCATGATGTTGAACATGATGGCCCCAATGGACAGCTCGCCGCCTAGCACGAGGTAGGCCGTGAGCACCACCACGGCCACCACGCCCAGCTGCTCCACCAAGGACTTGAGGCCGTTGTAGAGAAAGTTGGTTTTGCGCATGCGCAGCTGCGTGTCGCGCAGCTCCTGTTGCAGGTGGTTCTGCTTTTCCTCCTCGTAGCCCTCGCGCACGAAGCTTTTGATGACCACCGCCGAGTCCATGAGGTTGAGCAAGCCGTGGTTTTTGTCTTCCTTTAGGTGGCGCATGGCGCGCCGCACGCCGCTGAGCTGCAGGGCCTGCCGGTAGCTCAGCCCGAAGTACACCGGCAGCACGGCCAGCGCCACCAGCCCCACCCGCCAGCTGGCCCCGAACATGACCACCAGCGACACCGCCGCGTTGGCCAGCAGCGGGAAAATATCGATAAACAGGTCCTGCACCAGCTTCATCAGCGCGTCCACGCCCTTGTCGAGGCGGGTCTGGAGGCGGCCGGTTTGGTTGCTGCCTGCCGCGTAAAACCCCAGCCGGTACGACAAAATGCGCCGCACCGCGTCCTGGCTCAGCGCGCTCGACACGTACACCCGGATTTCCTCGCCGAAATAGCTTTGCCCAAAGTCCAGCGCGGCGCTAATCACCTCCTTGCCCAGCAAAATCCCGCTGATGCCCAGCAGCAGCGGAAAACCCGCCGCCAGCCCGCGGTGCTCGTGCAGCAGGCGCTGCACCGTGTCCACGGTGTAGCGCAGCACGAAGGGGTTCACCTGGGCCGTGAGGGCGCCCAGCAGCGTGAGCAGCAGCGTGGCCGCCACCAGCGCCCGGTAGGGCCGCACGTAGGGAAACAGGCGCCGGATAATTTGCCAGATGCTCATGGCGACAGGGCCAGGCCAACAGGTTTGTGAAAGGATAACGCGCTGCCTGAAAGGCCACCAGCGGCCGGCTCCTAAACCTAGCCCGCCGCGCGACTAGCGGTTTTTCAGCAGCATTGGCACGCTGCGCAGCAGCAACAGCGCCAGCACGCCGCTCACGGCCACCAGCGGCACCACCGACCGCCGGATGGGCCGGAAGCGGCTGCGGCCTTCCTTCAATTCGATGAAGCCCACGGGCGTGAGGCTGACGCCCCCGCCGCCCCCGTAGCCGCCCTGCGCGTTGGGCCCGGTGCCGCTGCCCCCGCCGAAGCCGTACGCCGCCCGCGCTACGGGAATCACCGTCACGCCGTCGTGCGACACGGCCTCGCCGTACACGGTGCGGGCCGTGACGGAGTTGCTCAGGATTTGGGCCAAGCGCTCGGCCAGCGTAGGGGCGGCGGCCGGGACTGGTGCCGGCAGCGGCATAGTGGGGGCGGTGGGGGCGGTTGGAGTCATTATTGGAAAGAACAGAAAGGAAGGCCTGGGTTAAGGGGAATGGCGGCAGGAGTGAAGAACTGGCCGGATGCCGCATCGGCGTGTGGCTCCTGCGTTAGATGAGCAGGTCGTTTTCTAACCTGTTGGTGTTCAGTTTGCCGGGCCGCCTGGGGGCCCGCGACCGGGCCGCGCGGCTGGGCACCACCAGCACCGGCACCGGGCTCCAGCGCAGCATGCGCCGGGTGATGCTGTGGTGCAGCAGCTGGTCGAGGAAGCGGCGCGGGCGCGCCAGCAGCACCAGCCAATCGGCCTCGGTGCTGGCAATGGCATGCAGCAGCCCCTGTTCGGTTTGGGTGGCGTAAAAACCTTCCACGGTGGGCACGGGCGTGGCTTCCGGCAGCAGGCCACTCGTGCGCACGTGGTGCAGCGCGGCGGTGCACACGCTGTCGTCCTGAATGGGCGAGGCGGTCACCACCGTCACCTGGCTGGGCAATAGGCGCCGCAGCAGGAGTTGGGCGGCCCGCGCCCCGGCATGCAGCGCGAAGGGCTCGTCGTCGGTGGCCACGGCCAAGTGCTGGGGCAGGTCGGGCCCGGCGTATATTTCGGGCACCAGCAGCAGGGGAAGGTGCGCCGCGCGCAACTCGTCCACAATGGCTTGGTTCAGTTCGGAATCGGCGTCCTCGTCGGCGCTCCGGCCCAGCACAAACAGCGCCGGGGCGTGGCGCCGGGCCATGTCGGGCAACACGCGGTTCAGGGGCCCCGTGGCCAGCTCGATGGCGACGGGGCGGTGCAGCTCATCGGCGAGCGGCTGCAAATCCTGGCGCAGCTCGCGGACTTCGGCGGGCGTGGCTTGCAGCGGAATGTCGGGGTAGCGGGCGGCCAGCTCGTCGACGTGCAGCAGGACCAGCGTACTGGCCAGGTGGTCGGCCAGCTCGGCGGTAAACCGCAGGGCCCGGCGGCTTTCCGGGAAAAAACTCGTCAGGACAATCAGCGTCGGCGAAGGGGTTTTTGCCGCAACGGGCTCTGCGGGCCGCAACCGGGGCCGGCGAAACTTTACAGGCGTAGACATAAGACAAAAAGTTAAGGGTTCAACCACAATCAGGAGAGGGTGGGCAGCACCAGCACCGGCACGGGGCTGCGCCGCAGCACCTGCGCCGTCACGCTGCGATGAAACAGCCCGCCGAGAAAGGTGTGCGGCCGCGCCAGCAGCACCAGCAGCTGGGCCCGCACCTCGCCCGCGGCGTGGAGGATGCCATCGGCCGGGGTTTCCTCGCGCACTTCGTAGAGGCTGTTGTTGGCAAGCGGGCCAAACAAGTGCGTGTGCCGCACCGATTCCAGGGCCTGCTCGCCGCGCGAAGGGCCGTGGGCTGCCGGGGCCACGTGCACCACCGAAACCGACGCCTGCAACGAGGCCAGCAGCTCGTGCAGGGCCAGCGCGGGCGGGCTCAGCGCAAACGGGTGCCCGTCGGCGGCCACCATCACGCGCAGGGGCAGCTCGGTTTCGGTCCACCCTTCGGGCACCAGCAGCATGGGAAAGCCTGCGGCTTGCAGCACGGGCGCGGCTTCGTGGGGCAGCAGGCGGTCGAGCAGGGTGCGCGGCTTGGCCCGGCCCAGGGCCAGCAGCTGCGGGTGGTGCAGGGCCACGGCCCGGGCCACCGCCGTGGCCAGCGGCTCAATGGAGAGCTCCGTTTCGGTGGGCACCGGCAGCTGCCGGGCCTGCCGCTGCAGGTCGGCCTGGATGCGTTGGCGCCCCGCCAGCTCGGTGGCCGTGGTGAGGATGAATTCCTCGGGGTCGCGCAGCGGGTCGATGTTCAGGTACACGTGCAGCAGCACCAGGCGGCCGTGCAGGCGCGCGGCCAGCCGGGTGGTGTAGGCGAGGGCCACATTGGCGGCCTCCGTCAGGTCGGTGAGCACGATAAAGGCCGGTTTCATGGCAATGGGGGGGGAGCCGAAGGGCTTTCGGCGGATGACGGGTAAGAATTCGTCGGGCCATTTCCGGCCCTGACCTGGCCACCTGTGGGTGGGGAAGCGTCAGTCACTCAGGCCTCCACGGGCTGCTGCAGCAGCTCGCGGGCGTGCTCCACCTCGGCCGCGGTGCCGTGGGCCAGCAGCAGGAATTTCCCGGCCTTGAGCTCCACTTCGTAGTGCAGGGCCGCGTGCTCCGGAATGCCCAAGCCCACCAGTGCGGCCACCAAAGCACTCGCGCCGCCCACCACCAGCGCGCCTTCCAGGGCGCTCACCAGCGTCAGCACCACCGGCCCGGCCATCAGCAGCGGCCCCATGCCGGGCAAAATGAACAGGGCCGACCCCAGCAGCATGCCCCAGATGCTGCCCCAAAACGCCCCCACGCCGCCCCACGACTTCATGCGCTGGCCGGTGGTGTAGAAGCCCAGCACCTTTTCCTCGGTCTGGTAGTCGGCCCCGATGATGGACAGCTTACGCATGTCGTAGCCGTCCTGCTGGAGTTCTCTCACGGCCGATTCGGCCGCCTGGTGGGTGTCGTACACGGCCACCACGGTTTCGTTGCGTTTCATAGCGAGAAAGTGAGTATTGACAAGAAAAAAGCCGGGCGGTGGCCTAAACCGGGGCCGTGCGACAATTCCAAGCCGTCGCACCCCTGGCGTTCAGACCACCGCCCATACTTTTTCATAGCTGGAAAGGAAAAGTGGAGGCAAAAGCCGGGTTCCGGCGCCTGCCCTGGGGCGGGCCGCCGTTGGAGCGGCCCGTCCGCAGGCGGCTACTTGCCGTTGTGCCCGGCGTGAATTGGAATCTGGTGCTGCGTGGGCTGGTGGCCGTTTTTGGGCACGTGGATGTGCAGCACCCCGTTGTCGAAGGAGGCGTCAATCTTGCCGGGGTCGGCGGCGTTGGGCAGCTGGAACGAGCGCGTGAACGAGCCGTAGGAGCTTTCCACGCGGTGGTACTGGCGGCCGTTGGTTTCCTTCTCGAACTTGCGCTCGCCCGAAATCGTGAGTATGCCCTGGTCGAAATTGACCTTGATGTCGTCCTGCTTCAGGCCCGGCAAGGCGGCTTCGATGTCGTAGCTTTTGTCCGTCTCGTAGGTGTCCACTTTGGGCGAGAAAGCCGTCAGCTGGTTGCGCGTGGCCACCGTATCGTTGAAAAAGCGGTCCAGCATGGTGCTGAACGTGGTCGGCATAATGTCAAAAATGGGGTCCTGAAATTTTTGCAGCGTGTTCATGACGTTTGAAAAAAGAATGGTTGGAAAAAAAGGATGGATTGGTACAGCCCGGGCTTCGGGATTTCCGGTCTTAGTCCTCGGTAAGCAGGCGGTTGGGCTGCATCGAGAGGTCGGGAGCCGGGGCGGGGTGTGCCGCGGCGGGCAACCGGTGCCGGGCGGGGCAGGCCAGCGGCCAGGGCTTCCACAGGTTCCAGCGGCCGGCCACGGGATGCGACCAGTCGCGGAAGCCGGCGGCGAGCCGCGTGCGGGAGTGGCGGCCCGAAGCCGGGGCCCAGAGCACCCCCGCCGTGAGCCCGGCCAGGATGCTTGCCCCGAAAGCCGACCACTGCACGAGGGCCGGTTTCCGCGGGCGCGGTGGATGCACAGATGTTTTCATAAAACAGCGGAAGAAGGTGGAAAACTGTATTCCGGGGGCGCATGAGTGCCTCAGCTCGGCAGGGCCCGGCGGGTGCTGACGCCCAGCAAGCCGTAGAGGGGGCAATACCCGAAGGTGCCCGTGCCGAGCAGCACGGCCGCCACCCCCAGCCACAGGTAAAGCGCCGTGCCGGTGCGTTGCTGCTGCAACAGCACGCCCACAAGGATGACCGCAAGCAGAATGCGCAGCATCCGGTCAAAGGAACCAACGTTTTGTCGCATGAGTGAAAAAGGCTTAGGTGCATGATGAGCCCGGTGCGGCCCGTCGTAGGCGCGCCGAGTTGCTCCGCCATGCCGCCAGTCATCGGCAGGCCCAAATACCGTGGTGCGGGCCGGGAATCCGGCCCGGGGAGAACAGGCCAAAGGTCTGAAAGCCACCGGCCATCGGGCATGATGCCAATCAGGGTTGCCCCTGATTCTGGTCATGGAGCCCGCGGCCCCACCGGCCCCCCGCTTCAGCTTATGCACGGCGGGCGCAGGTCGACGAACACCAGGTGCCAGCGCCCGCCCGGCGCCTGAGCAAAGTGAAACCGGAAGCCGCTGCCGGTATGCAGCACCGTGCGCGCCACCCGCGCCTGCGCCACGCGGCCCTGGGCCGCCGTGCCGCCCCGCAGCCGGGCGCGGGGCCAGATATCCAGCGCCTGGAAATCAGTGGCCGGGCCGGCAAAGCAGCCATCCCGCGCAAACCCCGAGCGCCCGCTCACCCGGTCGCCGCAATCAACTTCCGGAAACGCCGTCACGGCCAGCAGCGTGGCACAGGCCTGGCGGTCAAGGTTTGGCACGGGCACCCGGGCATAGGCCCGCTGGAATGCGGTTCCCGCCGCTACCCGGGTAATTGTCAGGCCCGTGTCGCCATCCTCCAGCACCCACAGGCCCAGCTTTGGGTCGAGGAACTGGTTGAGCTGCGCCGCATCGTGTCGGCGCAGGGCCGTTCGGAGGCGCCTCCAGGTGGGCGCGATTTCTGTATCGAGCGGCAGCGCGGGCGGCAGGGGCAGCCGGGCTTGATGGCTTGTGTCGGTGGGCAGGGTGGACGCCACGGGGACTTCTCGGCTGGGCTCGCCGGTTTTTTCCTGGCGTAAGCGGTTTTCGCAGCCCACCAATGCCAAGGCCAGCAGCCAGGGTAACCAACGTTGCGAACGCATGGCCAGAAAAAATTTAGACCTGGTAGAGCGAGACGACAACGAACTGCTCGTAGCCCAGTATGCCAAAATTCGTCGGCGCCATACCACCAGAAAATGAGCAATATCATGGCAACGCCTGACGTAGTTCATGGCCGGGAACCAGTTTAGCAGGGGCAAACCTGCTTCGCCATGCCGCGCAAAAAGCACCGCCATCGCAGCGGTGCCTTTTTGTGGAAAGCGCGTATACCTGAACAGACTGGCGGTGTTGGCTGTCTACTTGCGGTAGCGCTCAGCTATTTCAATCCTCAAAATACATTGCCACGAATAGTCTGCCCGAACAGCCGTTTGTGGCACAGGTCGTTACAGGGAACAACCACTTCCTCGTAACAATACCCCTTTAACTCTCAAAACCGATGCTCAAAATAGGAGACAAAGCCCCTGAATTTTCTTTGAAAACAGGTAATGGAAGCACTTTTAGCCTGTCCAGCTATCGGGGACAAAAATCAATTGTCTTGTATTTCTACCCCAAAGACGACACGCCCGGCTGCACGGCCGAAGCCTGTTCGTTCCGCGACCAGTACGAGGATTTCAAGGACCTCGGCGCCGAAGTGGTGGGCGTGAGCTCCGACAGCGAGGCCTCGCACCAGAAATTCACCCAGAAGCACCGCCTGCCCTTCGAACTGCTGGCCGATACCGACGGGCAGGTGCGGAAACTGTATGAAGTGCCGCGCGCTTTGCTGGGCCTGTTGCCCGGCCGCGTCACGTTTGTGATTGACAAAGAAGGGGTTATTCAATACATCTTCAACTCATTGAGCGGCGCCACCGACCACGTGAGCAATGCGAAGAAGGTGCTGGCCGGGTTGTCCGCCTAAAGCGTAAGTAATCATTGGCATCGTGGGCGCTGCGAAGGATACCGACGATTAACCTAACAATCTGCGATGGCACTGCTTATGCCCCGTTTTCTGCTGTTTCTATTGCTTCCGCTGCTGTTGGCGGCCACGCATGCCCAAGCCCAAACGGCCCCGCTCAATGCCATCCTAGACGGCTACGAGTACCCGTTTCCAGTCAAAATGCTGCCATTGAAAATCGAAGGGCAGGCCTTGCGCATGGCGTACATGGACGTGGTGCCCACGGCCAAAGCCAACGGCCGCACCGTGGTGCTGCTGCACGGCAAAAACTTCTTCGGGGCGTACTGGCGCGAAACCATCCGGACGCTGGCGGCGGCGGGCTTCCGCGTGGTGGTGCCCGACCAGATTGGCTTCGGCAAGTCCAACAAGGCCGATATTCACTATTCCTTCCACCAGCTGGCGCGCAATACCAGGCAGCTGCTCGACACGCTGGGCGTGAAAAAGGCCGTCGTTGTAGGCCATAGCATGGGCGGCATGTTGGCCACGCGCTTCGCCCTGATGTACCCCGAAACCACCGAAAAGCTGGTGCTCGAAAACCCTATTGGCCTGGAAGACTACCGCGTGGGCGTGCCTTTCCAGCCCGTGGCGCAGGCCGAAGCCACCGAGCTCAAAAGCACCGAGGCCAGCATCCGCAAGTACCACGCGACGTATTACCCCAACGGCTACCCGGCGGCGCACGACCAGTGGCTGCTGCCCCTGGCCGCCCAAACCCGCAGCCCCGATTTCGCCAAAGTGGCCCGCGCCAACGCCCTGACCTACGACATGATTTTCCAGCAACCCGTGAGCTACGAATTTGGCCGCGTGGCCGTGCCCACGCTGCTCATCATCGGCCAAGCCGACCGCACCGTGGTGGGCAAAGGCCTGATAAAGGACCCGAAAACGCTGGCCAAAATGGGCCAGTACCCGGCCCTGGGCCGCCGCACCGCCGCTCAAATTAAAGGCGCCAAGCTGGTGGAGCTGCCCAACGTGGGCCACATTCCGCACCTTGAGGCGCCGGCGGAGTTTTATAAGGTGCTGCTGGCTTTTTTGGGGTAAGCTCAGCGCTGATTGGGGTAAGTGGCGCGGAGCACACAGCGAAAGCCGATAGTCGGCGCCGGGCCATCGTAAGTACCGCGGGCCGCTACAGTGCAGGCCGATAACGGGTCGCGGTAGCTGCCGCCTCTGCTAATACCCCGTTGCTGCATCATCTCCGAAACGTTGCCCAAAAGGTGAAAAACCTGGTAGTCGTTAGAAGGCGTTTGGAAGACATAGGCTGGGGTGGCTTGCTGCAAAAAATAAGGGTCGGGCTGGTTGCAGACGATGAAAGACCGTACCGGCTTGCGCTTATCGTAGGCTTCAATATCGGCCTCAATCTTCTCAACGGACTCGGTACTGCCGGAGCGCAGCTTCAGGTAAGCCGCCGCTTTGGGATTCACCTTGACGGGTGCTTCGGTGCACCGGCTGCCGTAGGGCTGGCCCCGGCCGGCCAGCGCCGCCTTTTCCCACTCCGCTTCGGTTGGCAAACGGCATTCTACCGCAACGTAAGCCGGCGATTTTGAATCGGACAGGGCCGGTTTGCCTTTGTTGAGTGCTTCTTCGATGGCTTGGCCGCGCCACTGGCAAAAAGCAATAGCTTGCTCGTAGCTGATGCCAACAACGGGGTAAAAGTCGTAAAAAGAGTTGGCGAAATAATCGGGAACCGGCAGGGAAGCCGCCGCCGGTTGCGTATCCGCAATGCTTCGGCCAAGGGCTGCCAAACGCAACTGGTAGCGTTTCCACTCAATATTCGGCACTTCCGATTCGTCAATTCCCAGTCCATCCTTCGTGAGGAGAAGGCAACCCGGCATGCCGATGGGAGCGGCATGTGGCACCGATTTCAACGCGCTCCAGTCGCCCTTGACCACTTGCGAGGTGTCCTTGCAGGTTGAGGCAAGCTGGTAGGAAAGAACGTTGTAGTCGCGCAGGTCGGAACTGCGCCTGTTCATTTCTGGCGATAAATTCTGCAGGCCCGTCGTGGTGCTGTAAAGCCCGGGATAGGAACTTGACGGCGGAACGGTCATACAACCTGCGAGGCTCAAGGCAGCAGCAAGCCCACCCATTGGCGCCCAAGCAAACCGAGGTCTGCGCAAGAAAGGGCTGGTAGAAAATTCTCTCATAATATAGCCGGATAATTCCGTTAGCAGCGCCTAGCTCAATATCCGCAGCGAATCGGCATGAATGAGCGGCGACGCCTGGTAGCGCCCTTCACGCGGCCCGTTCTCCAGGTTGAGCACGCCGCGCGGGCAGGCGGTGCTGCACAGTCCACAGCCCACGCAGGCGGCCCGGATGATGGGCTCGCCGCGCTGGGCGTACTGCTTCACGTCGATGCCCATTTCGCACACGTTGGAGCAGTTGCCGCACGAGATGCATTGGCCCCCGTTGGTGCTGATGCGGAAGCGGGAGAAGTGCTTTTGCAGCAAACCCAGGTAGGCCGCCATGGGGCAGCCGAAGCGGCACCACACCCGCGAGCCCAGGATGGGGTAAAAACCTACCCCAATCACGCCCGAAAACACCGAGCCGATGGCAAACCCGTACCACTTGGCGGCCACGGCGCCGGCCTCGCCCAGCAGCGTGCCGCCGGTGGCAAAATGCACCCACAGCAGCGCCGTAATGGCCACGATGAGGGCCAGAATGGGGTAAATCAGCCGTACTTCCCAGCGCCAGGCGGCACGGCTTTTGTCGGAAAGCTGGCGGTAGGGGTCGCCGGCGGTTTCGGCCAGCCCGCCGCAGCCGCACACCCACGAGCAGTACCAGCGCTTGCCAAAAAAGTAGGTGAGCACCGGCGTGGCGATGAACGACATCGCCGCGCCCCAAAATACCATGAACACGCCCAAACCGCCGTTTTTGACCAGCGAAGTGACTGTGCCCGGAAACAGGTAGTCGTATTTCAGCGGCCAGAAGTAGCTGAAATAAAACTCGGGCTGCTGAAAAAACAGCAGCACGCCGGGAATCAAAAACGCAAAGCCCAGCTGGAAAAACATCACCGACGCCGTGCGAATGAGCTGGTAGCGCGACTGCCGGTACTTCCACAGCGCCCGGGCGCCCATCAGCAGCACGGCCAGCGTGTAGAAGGTGCCGTAGAGAAACCACTGGTCGGCCGGCCGGCCCCGCAGGGCCTGGCTGAAGCCATCGAGCGGGTGCACAAGGTGGTCGAGCACGCCAAAATGGCCGTGGCCATCGTCGCCACTGAACCAGTACAGCGCCACGTAGAAACCCGTGAGCACCAGGCCCGTCACCCAGGCCACAGCGCCGCGGCTGGTGCTGGCGCGCAGCCACAGGTTGTCTTGCCGCACGCCGGCCGGATGCGCGCCGAATTTCAGCCAGCTCCACGCCAGCGTGCCGACGCTCACCAGCGCCAGCGCCGCGTAGAACCACAGGTGTTGGCGGCCGGGGTCAGCATCGGCCAATGCTAGCAGCAGCGCCAGCAGGCCGCCGGCCACTACGGCCAAGGTGAGCTTTTCGGCGGGTGTGGTGGCGGGCAGGGGAGGCGTGACGAGGGTGGGGTTCATGGGGCAGCGTCGAAGAATAAGAAAAGTGGGTTCTAGGTCTAGAACGTCATGCTGAGCTTGTCGAAGTATCTCTACCGCAGCGGTAATTCAATTGGCTGCGCTGAAGCGGTAGAGACGCTTCGGCTGCGCTCAGCATGACAGGTCATAGAGAACAACCTCATGAAATCAATGATGGTGATGATGCCCCTCATTCGCCTTGCCGAAGAGGTTGCGGAGCGTGCCGAGGACATAAAGGGCCGTCCAGCACACGTAGAGCCAGTTGAAGCCCGTCGGCGTGCGACCCACAAAAAAGTGGAGAATCAGGTGCGCGCCACCGCTCATCAGCAGGCCGGTGAGGGCGATGAACTGGAAGCTGTTGAGGGCCGAGGGACGGTATAGCTTGGAAAAATCCACGTGCTGAAAATGAGGGATGAAGAAAGCGAAATCGTTGCGGTTGAGTCAGGTGAAGCAAAGCTCCATCGCTCATTTCTCCTTGAAAAAAAGCCCTTTCCGGCGCTCCAGTACCACGGTCTGCTGGGGAAACTGCCGGTTGAACGCGGCCACGACGGCGGCTTCGTGCTGGGGGAAAAACTCAGGGTCGAAATTAGCCGCGCCCAGGTGGGCCAGCACGGTGGCCACCGGCGCCCGCTGCGCTATCCATTGCTCGCACACGGCCTGGCGCAGACGCAGGCCCAGGGCGTTAAAGCCCACCACCGCGTGCGGCGCGGCGGCCCGGAAGTAGATGCGCACCGCCACGCTGGCCGCCGGATGCTCCCAATAAAAGCTGTCGAGGCCCGGCGCGGCGCCGGCCGGCGCCTGCCCGTAGGTCTGGTATTCGAGGTTGAAGAATTTGGCCGAGTTGAACCACACGCCGCGGCGGTAGGCCGTGGGCTGGCCGCAAAGGGTGTGCGCCACGGTTTCGCCCTGCATGCGGCCTGTGTACCAGAGCTGCTCGATGGGCACCTCCCCGGCGGCGGGCTGGCGGTGCTGGGCGCAGTCGCCGGCCGCGTACACGTTGGGCACGCTGGTGCGCAGAAACTCATCAACCAGAATGCCCCGGTCGGTTTCCACGGCCGAGGATTTGGCCAGCGCGAGATTGGGCGCCACGCCGGTAGCCAGGCCCACCCATTGGCAGGCAATTTCTTCGCCTTTGGTGGTCACCACGGCCCGCACGCGGCCCTGGGCGTCGCCCAGAATCTCGCGCAATTGCGTGTGGTAGTGCACTTCCACGCGGTTCTGCGCAAACTGCTGGTGCACCAGGTTGGCCTCTTCGGGCGGCAGCACGGAGGCCCAGTAGTGGCCGTCGCGCACCAGCACCACGGGCTCGATGCCGCGCGAGTGAAGCATTTCGGCCAGCTCCACGCCGATGAGGCCGCCGCCCACCACCACGCCGCGGGCAATGCCGTGGGTGTCGCGGGTCATGGCCTCCAAGTCGGGCAGGCCGTAGAGGCCCTGCACGCCGGCCAGGTGCTGGCCGGGCCAGCCGAAGCGCTGGCTCTCGGAGCCGGTGGCCAGAAGCAACTGGTCGTAGGCGAGGGTGGTGCCGTTGTCGAGCACGAGCAGGTTTTTGGCCGTGTTCAGGGCGGTAGCGGTGGCGTGCACCAGGGCCAGCCGGTTTTCAGCCCAAAACCAGTCTTCGTAGGGTTTGATGTCCTGCGGGCGCAGGTGGCCCATGTACACGTACATCAGCGCCGTGCGGGCGTAGTGGTACGCACTTTCGGCCGATACCAGCGTGATGCGGGCATCCGGGCGCAGGCGCCGGACGGTGAGCGCGCAGGTGACGCCCGTGATGCCGTTGCCGATAATGACCAGATGCATAAAAAGGGGTTGGGAAGCTGCGCGCCAAATGTAGGCGCCGCGGGTGCAATGCTGCTGCCAGCCAGAGTTTGCCACCCAGTCTGTGGCGGTATCTGGGCAGCAAGTGGTAATGGATGGATTTGGTGGGTGAACGGTGGATTTAGGGCCCTGAATGGTCGGATTTGCTCGGCGAATGAAAGGATTTCCAGACTATTTTTTGGAAATATCCGGTGCTAAATCGGGTTTTTGCATCGCTGTTAAGCTTTTTCGAAACATCATTAGGCTCAATTTGGGAATCTTTAAATTCCCTAAATCCAAGGTTTTCGGGGCATAGTAGTTTATCTATCTCTCACTCCCCTTTTTCATGCAAATACGATGAAATCTTTACGCTCTTTTGGGAAATTCTGGCTGGTGGTGTTGTTGGTTTTGGGGTTCGGCGCCGGCCCGGTTTCGGCGGCGGGTGGCAGCCCGTCCATCACCGCTATTACGGCCCAGACTACGGCCTTCCTGCAAAAATTTGTGAACAAAGATGGAAAGGTAGATTACGCCACCATCCAGTTCCGTTCGGCGCAGCTGGATGAGCTGCTGACCAGCATCGCGGAATTTGACGTGGCCAAGGCGTCGGCCGCCGACCAATATGCCTTCTACCTCAACGCCTACAACATCCTCGTTATTGGGGAGATTGTGCGCAACTACCCGCTCGAATCGGTGCAGGACATGCCGGGCTTTTTCAACAAGACCCGTATGGTGGTGGGCCGCGAGCTGCTCACCCTCGACCAGATTGAAACCGACAAGCTGCGCAAGATTTACGACGACCCGCGCCTGCACTTTGCCCTCGTGTGCGGCACCAACAGCTGCCCGCGCCTGAGCCGCACCGCCTACGTGGGCAAAGACCTGTTCGTGCAGCTCAACAATCAGGCCCGCTTTGCTCTTCTAGACCCTACGTACGTGAAGGTGAACCCCGCCGATAAAACGGTGAAGCTGCCCGAAATATTTAAGTGGTACGAAGCCGATTTCAGCGCCAGCGGCAAAACCGGTCTGTTCTACGTGAATCAGTTTCGCAAAGACAACCGGGTGCCTTCCTGGTTCGCCGTCGATTATTACCCCTACAACTGGAGCCTGAACGACCAGAAATAATCCGCCCGCCGCCGCCCGCGCGCGGCTCCGTTACTGAGCTATGACCAACGCCAAAGGGCGAAGCCGTTGCTGGCTTCGCCCTTTGGCGTAACGGAAAGGGGAGGGCTGCGTAAGCCCATTACTTCCCATTGTTTCCAACGCATTCTTCAGCCCATGATTCCCGACAATATTTCCGGCGACGGCACCAATCCCAACGAAGGCGAAAACGCCGACATCACTGAAAACAAGCATTTCGCGAAAAACGAAGAGCTGGAAAAACAGAAGGAATACCAGCAGGACCAAAGCAACAACAAGGCCAGCAACGACCCCACAGCGGCCCGCAACACCGGCGCCAACGGCTACACCCAGCGCGACAACCAGAAAGACCAGCTCGATAACCTGCACATCGGCGGCTCTGAAACCAGCCCCCAGGGCGGCAACGACCACACCAACGCCGGCGAGCAGGCCCAGGGCCCCGGCTTCGAGGCGGAAGGCAGCTATGAGCTCGACCACAACCTGCGCACCCGCGACCAGAACTTTGGCGACGAAGCCCCCAGCGGCCCCGCCAAGCCCGCCGGCAATAGCGAAACCATCAGCAACGAATAAGCCGGCGTGGCGCCCGGCGCCACTGGCCCGAAAGCGGGGCCAGCGCTTTTCCTAACGGGAAGGCGCTGGCCCCGCTTTTTGTGGGGCGACGAGGGGGGGCGAAATTCGCGGCTTACCCCTGAATAATTCAAAAAAACGGCGGCCTGCTGCGCGGAACTGTGCTAAATCATTAACTTGCCGGGCATATCCTTTGCCGTGCTATTTGCAAGCGCGGCGGTTTTGCTACTTTTCCCACCCACTTAGTTGATGCCCTTGCCGATGAATCCGGAAAATTTACCCAAACCTGAAGAGCAGCCTTACGACCCCAACCTCGACGCGCAGGACGAAGACGTGACCTCGGGCGGCAATAACCGCCTGACTTACATTCTGGTGGGTGTTATCCTGGCGCTGGTGGTGGGCTACGTGGCCCTGCCGAAAGGGCACGGCACCGGCCTGGCGTCCGTCACGCCCTCGTTCATGCTCGATGACGCCGCTGTAACCGCCAAGGTGCCCACGGCGGAAGACAGCATTGCCGCTGGCCTCAAAACCGCGCCAGCCGTCGATGACGAAGACGCTTATGTAAGGGAAACAAAAGCCGCCAAGACCACCACAACCCGCGCGGCTACCCCCACGGCAGCAGTTGCCGCAGCTCCTGCGCCCGCGGCAGCCCCCACAGCCGCGCCCGAAGCCGCCCCAGAAGCTCCGGCCGCGCCGGCACCGGCCGCCGCCCCAGCCGCGCCCGCGTCCGTCACCATGTCGGGCAAGATTGAAGACGAAAACGGCAAGCCCCTGGTGGGGGCTACCGTGCTGCTGAAAGGCAGCAGCAAAGGCACCAGCACCGACGCCAATGGCAACTACACCATGGACGTGCCCGCTGGCGCCGAGAACACCCTGGTGTATGGCTACGGCGGCTACGAAGACGAAGAAGTGCACAGCCGCGGCACTCAGCCCGTGAACGTGACCCTCACGCCCCGCGCCAAAGCTAAAAAGCGCCGCTAGTATCAAGGCATAAGAACCGCAAAAGGCCCCATTTTCAACTGGAAATGGGACCTTTTGCGGTTCTTATGCCATTGGACTTAATTAGCTGATTTGTCAAAGCGCCTGCCCAGCAGAAAGTACACGGGAATACCCAAGGCCACCAGTCCCAAGCCCCGGCGCGAAAACTCGGCCGTGTCGGGTGCGATGAGCAGGATGACGCAGAACGCGCTGGCCAGCAGCACGTACAGGCCCGGCAGCACCGGGTAGCCCCAGGCGCGGTAGGGGCGGGGCGCGTCGGGCCGGGTGCGGCGCAGCACGAAAATGCCGATGATGGTGACAACGTAGAACAGAATCACGGCAAACATCACGTAATCGAGCAGCTGGCCGTAGGAACCGCTGAGGCAGAGCAGGCAGGCCCAGAGGCACTGGGCCCACAGGGCGCGGCCGGGTACGCTGGCCCCGTTCAGGCGGGCTAGGCCGGGGAAAAACAACCCGTCTTTGGCCATGGCGAAGTAGGCGCGGGCGCCGCTGAGAATGATGCCGTTGTTGGCGCCAAAGGTGCTGAGCATGATGAGCACTGCCATCACGTAGGCGCCACCCTTGCCCAGCATCGACTCGGCCACGGCCGTAGCCACCCGGTCGTCGGTGGCATACTGGATGCCGCGGCCGGCCAGCGTAGCGGCCTCGGGCGAGCCGTGCAGGGGCAGCACCAGCAAATACACCACGTTGATAAGAATGTAAAGCGCCGTGACGATGGCCGTGCCGATGGCCATGCTGCGCACCAGCGTGCGCTCGGGGTTTTGGATTTCCTCGCCCGCGAAGCCGATGTTGTTCCATGAATCGGACGAAAACAGCGAGCCCGACATGGCCATGCCGATAGCAATGAGCAAGGCCCCGCCGCTGATGGGCAGCGGCGCCGCGCTCACGCCGGGTGCCGGGTAGCGCGTGGCCGCCCACAAGTCGTGGAAGTTGGCCGCAATAGCCTCGTGGTTAATGCCCAGCGCCATGCCAAAAATGATGAGCAGCGCCAGGGCAATGAGCTTGGTGCTGCCCAGCACGTTCTGAATGAGCTTGCCGGTGCGCACGCCCTGCGCGTTGAGGGCCGTGATGCCGATAATCAGGATGATGGCCAGCAGCTGCACCGTGCTGAATTCGAGCCCGCCCAGGCTGAATAGCACGTGCTTCACGCTGAACCACGGCACGAGCACACCCGTGAACTTGGCAAAGGCCACGGCCACCGCCGCAATCACGCCGGTCTGGATGACGAGAAATAGCGTCCAGCCGTACAGGAAGGCCGTGAGGCGCCCGAAGGCCTCGCGCAGGTACACATATTGCCCGCCTACTTTGGGAAACATGCTGGCCAGCTCGCCGTAGCTGATGGCGCCGGCCATGGTGATGAAGCCCGTGAGCAGCCACACCACCAGCAGCCAGCCCGCGCTGCCCACCTGCCGGGCAATGTTGCCCGACACGATGAAGATACCCGAGCCAATCATGCTGCCCGTGACGAGCATGATGGCGTCGAAAAGATTGATGGCGCGCTTAAAATGCGGCTGGTCGGGTTGCGGTTCGGTCATAAATCTAAGGAATGAAGCTGGGAAGATAGAGGGCTGCGCCGAATGCGCGCGCCAGCAAGTACTTTCAGGCCGGAGCAGGGCGCTCCTGCTCAACCCTTCACCAACCGGCTTTGCCATGAAATCATCCGCTTGGGTCCCCGTTTTCCGGCTTTCGCTGCCAGCGTTGCTTCTTGCCACCGGCGGGTTGGCCATCGGCTGCTCGAAAGAAAAACTGAACTGTGGCAATGCCTGGCCATCGGCCGCTGTCCGCTTCAGCTTGCTCGACGACCGCACCGGAGCGGAATGGTTTGCTGCTCCCCGTGTGTTTTCACTCGATACCCTGCAAAAGTTCAACAGCGTCAACTCGCCCGTGTTGGTTGACCAAAAAGTAGTGTGGGGTTTTGGCCTGGGCAACGACTACGGCCTGCCCCAATCGGGCGGCGACAAGACGCTCACGTATTACCTGCGGCTCAGCCGTACCGATACCGATACGGTGGAAGCCCGCGTCGTTTACGGTGCTATGACCGAGGGTACTTGTCCGGAAGGTTTTAGCTACGCCAGTACCGTCGAGTACCGCTACAACGGCCGGCCCGCCGGCGCTTATGCAGGAAGCAGTTTCTATTGCAGCGGCTGTTCCAAAATAATTGCGTTTCGCAAGCAGCCTTAGCGGCCCAGCCAGCTAGAACTCGCTGCGGTCGTACCAGCTGCGCATGCGCCAGGGGTCGTTGCGGTTCTTGCGCACCAGCACGAGGCGCGCGGTGCCGGAGCCCGAAAACCGCTGGTCGTCGCGCTGCTCAATGGTGAGCAGGAAGGAGCGCTCCACGCTGGCCAGCGTGTCCGACGACAGCGTGTCGGAGCTGGGCAGGTACTGCGTCCACTGCAAATTGGTGGAGCGGGCGGCCTTGAAGAGGCGGTAGGTGGTGTTGGCGTCCACGTCGCGGGTCCAGGTCCGGTCCACGTTGGCGGCGAAGTCGCGGTAGGTGAACTTGAACTTGGGGGAGAGCAGCTGGCCATAAAGCGTCGAGTCGCGCAACTGATACGACGCCCGGAAGCGGTCGAAAAAGCCGCGCACCGTCACGGGGTTGCCGAGTAGCGCGTTCTGGTCGGTGGGCACCTCATCGAGGGCCGGCGCAAACGGATTGCAGGCGGGCACCGTCAGCACCAGCACAATGCCAGCCAGCAGCAAAAAAGGAAATGACGGGCGCCCAGGCTTCATGAGCCGAAATATACGGGTTTGGCGATGAATTATTGATAGGGAAACGATGAACAGGTAGAATGTCATGTCGAGCGCAGCCGAGACATCTCGCCGCGGGAAACTAATTACTTCGGCACGCGAGATGCCTCGGCTGCGCTCGACATGACGGCATTGTCAATCTCCCCATCTCTCCACTTTTCTTCAGTGTGAACTGAAATACTTCTTCAAATCCGTCCAGCACAGGCCGGGGGTGGTGCGCTGGTCGCGCCAGGCCACGATGCGCCACTCGTTGTTGCGCCGGCGCAGGATGAGGCGGAGGTTGCCTTGCAGGGTGCCGGCGTGGAATGCCGTATCCTGCTGGGTAATTTTAAGTTGGTAGAGGGCCGTTATTTCAACTGAATCGGCGGTGTAAAGCTGGTCGCGCCGGTCGGTGAGAATGAGTGTGTTATTGACGGTGGCGGCGGTGCGGCGGCGCAGGCTGCTGAAGTAGGTGGTTTCCTCGGGCACGCTCCAGTTGGCGAAGAGGGCGGGCGAGGAGCCGGCGCTGGTGGGGTCGGGCACGAAGCGGTAGGTAGGGCCGCTAAAGGTGCGCTCGTAGTTGGCTACGTTGACGTGTTGCACAGCCGTGATGAAGTTGCTCAGCAGGATATCGACCTGCGTGGGCTGAATCCATTCGCTGGCCGCGCCGGCGGGCTCGGGCTCGCGCAGCTGGAAGCAGGCCGGCAGGGCCAGTAAGCCCAGCAACGGCAGCAGCGCGCGGCCCCGCGGCCGGGGCTGGCCGTTAGAATTTCGACACCAGAGCTTCATAACCAATTGTGGGGCTTGGGATTGA
Organism: Hymenobacter convexus; assembly: GCF_030580955.1. Taxonomy (GTDB): domain Bacteria; phylum Bacteroidota; class Bacteroidia; order Cytophagales; family Hymenobacteraceae; genus Hymenobacter. The sequence goes on from NZ_JAUQON010000005.1 coordinate 325,978, forward strand.
ACCGAAAGATACAGCGGCTTTTGGTGGCGGGCCGCGCCGGTTGCCGTACTTTCGTCGCCCGTCATCCGCTTCTTCCGCATGTCCCGAAAGCTTCTGGCGCTTCTCACGGCCCTTGTTTTGCTGCTTGCGCTGGCCACGTTTGTGTACTACCGCCGCACGCTGGCGGCCGTGCCCGTCGACCCCTACGCGCTGGTGCCCGACGATGCCGTGCTGGTCCTCAGCACCCACGACCACCCCGCCCTGGTGCGCCACCTGCAGGAAACCGAACTGTGGGACAACCTCACGGCGGTGCGCTACTTCCAGCAGGCCGCCGGCCACCTGGCCCTGGCCGACAGCCTGAACGGCGGCAGCGCCCGCCGCAACAGCCTGCTCAGCCTGCTGGGCCGCAAGCTGGTCATCACCTCGCTGCACGTCACGGGGCCGGGCGAGTTCGACGTACTCTACCAAGTGCCACTCACCCAGGTGAGCGAGTACCGGCAGGTGCGCGGCCTGCTCGAAACCCTGGGCCGCGACGCCCGCTACCGCCTCAGCACCCGCGACTACGAGGACCAGGAGCTGACCGTGCTCACCGAGCAGCGCAGCGAGTTCAGCATCACGATTCTCAACTACCGCAACCACCTCCTCATCAGCGCCAACCCGGGCCTGGTAGAAGCGGCCGTGCGCCGGCTGGCGCATCCCGACACGCCCACGGTGCTGGCCGCTTTCAACTCCACGGACTTGTTGAAGCTGCGGGGGGTAGATGCTTCGGTATTAGTAAACTATCGGCGGCTACCGCAGTTTCTGGATGTGCTCTTCCGGCGCGATGCCCACGGGCAGTTCGACCAGCTTACCGGGCTGGTTTCGCAGGGTTTGCTGGGCGTGAAGCTGGCCGGCCGCGAGTCGATTTTTCAGGGTTTTTCGAACCCTGAAATGGCCAAAGGGGCTTTGCAGCACCGGCTGCAGGGACAGCCCGCGCAGCCCCTGGGCCTAACTGGCATCATGAGTACGCGCACGGCCATGCTGCTGCACCTGGCGGCAAAGCCGGGCCGCGCCTGGCCGGCGGCGCCGGCTGGGGCCGCCGATTCGCTGGGTATTGGCAGTGCCCTCGACAGCCTGCAGGCCACCTTCGGGGGCGAAATGGCGGTGGCCTACCTGGCCACTACCACCCCCGGCAGCCGGCCGGGGCGCCTGGCCATGGTGCGCTGCCCGGCCCCGGCGCGCACGGCCGCCTGGCTGGCCCGGCTGCGGCGGCTGCAGGGCAACTCGCCGGCTTTCACCCGCGTGGGGCCGTACCAGATTCACCCCGTCGGCTTCAGCGAGGCATCGGTGCTGGGGCCGCTGCTCGACCCCGCCCGGCCCGCCGCCGTGGAGGTCGTGGCCAGCGCCGGGGTGCTGGTCGACAACTACCTGGTACTGTCCGACGAGCAAACCCTGAATGCCTACCTCGCCGACGTGGTGGCCGGTAGTACCTGGGCCCAAACCCCGGCCCAGGTTTCTTTTTTGCAGGAGACCCTGCCCCGGGCCCGCTTGAGCATTTTCATCGATACGCGCAACAGCTGGAACGCCCTGCTGGGCGTGCTCACCGAAGACCGCCGGGCCGGCCTGCTGCGCAACGAGGCCCTGTTCAAGCGCTTCCCCCAAATAGCGCTGCAGCTGGCCCCGCCCGACAACGAATCCGACCCGGAAGCCCAGTATTTCACCCAGCTGCTGCTGCACCGGCCCAACCTGGGCCCAGCCACTATGCAGCCGGGCGGGGCCGCAGCCAACAGCCGGGTGCTGGCTTTCAAGCACGCCCTCACCGGCACGCCGGCCCTGCTGCCCGCCCTGGGCACGCGGGTGTCGGCCGTGGTGGTGCAGGACTCGCTGCACACACTGCACTACGTGAGCGCCGAAAACGCCGTGCTGTGGTCCGATACGCTGGCCGGGCCGGCGGTGGGCGCCAGCCTGCTCCCGGCCGGGGGCGGCGTGCCCGGCGGCCTGCTGCTGGGCGCCGGTCCGCGCCTGCACCTGCTGGCCAACGACGGCCGCGAAGTGCTACCCTTCCCCCTGAACCTGCCCGATACCGTGCGTGTGGCCGGCCTGCTGGCCGCTGCGCCCGGCCCCGAGGTGCCAGCGCGCCTGCTGGCCGTCACGGCGGGCAATGCGCTGGTGTTGCTCGATGCCAAAGGGCGCCAATACCCCGGCTGGCAGCCCAAACGCCTCGATTTCCCCTTGGCCGGGCGGCCGGCGGTGCTGGCCGTAGGCGGGCGCAACGTGGTGGTGGCGCCCCTGCAAAACGGCTACGTGTATGCCTTCGATGGCGAAGGGGCGCTGCTGCCGGGTTTCCCGCTCAGCATGGGGGCGCGGCTGGCCGGCGATGTGCTGGTGCAGGCCAGCAGCACCCTCGCCCGCACCCGCCTCAGCATGGTAAACCAGCACGGCGAGCTGGTGAACTTCAATCTGAGCGGCGACGTGCTCAGCCGCCGCCGCATTGCCACCTGGAGCCGCACCGCCCGCTTCCGGCTGGTGCCCGACCTGCGCGGCCGCACCTTCGTGCTGACCCGGGAAGACGGCAACCAGCTCGACGTGTACCTGCCCAACCAAACGGCGCCGCTGTTCACCCAGCGCTTCGTAACGTCGGGCGACAAGGCGGTGCAGTACTTCGATTTTGGCAACAACCGGAGCATGGTGGCCGTCACGGAGCCCGGGCCGGGGCAGGTTTTTTTGTACGACGCCAAAGGCCAGCTGCTCGGCGGCGATGCCTTGCCCAGCACCGGGACCGGCGTGGGGCTGAGCTACGATGCCACCACCGCCACCTTTCAGCTGGTTCGCATCGTGGGCCGCGAGCTGCGCCGCACCGAATTGCGGGATGGGCAGTAATAGTGGATTGGCAAGGCGGTAGAGTGGTCGGCGAGTTATCAAATTAGGAAAGCGTCATGCTGAGCGCAGTCGAAGCATCTCGCGTGCCACCACTAATCCTTTTCTGTCAATAGAATTACTGCCACACGCCAGATGCTTCGACTGCGCTCAGCATGATGTTGTGTTATTTGCTTTCTGCTTGTCAACCAATCCACTACATCATGTCTCAAACCTTCACCACCGGCCTTGTGGTGGGTAAATTCTGGCCGCCGCACCGGGGCCACCAGCTGCTGCTCGAAACCGCCGCCGCCCAGGTAGCGGAGCTGGTGGTGCTGGTGTACGCCAACCCGGACTCGCCCGCGCACCCGGCAAGCCTGCGGGCCGACTGGCTGCGCATGTTGTACCGCGGCGATGATGGGAGTGCCGGGCCGCATATTGGCCGCACGCCGTTGCGCATTTTCGCGCTCTCGGCCACCGCCGATGGCGTGCCGCCCGATGCCGCCGATGATACCACTCAGCGCGAGTTCGTGCGCCAGTGGCTGACACGGCAGGGCATCACAATTGAGGTGGTTTTCAGCAGTGAGGCTTACGGACCGGGCTTTGCGGAATACATCGGCGCGGCGCACGTGGCGGTAGATGAAGCCCGCCAACGGGTGCCGGTTTCCGGTACGCTGGTGCGGAATAATTCGGCTGCTTATGCGCAGTACCTGCACCCGCTGGTAGCGGCGCAGCTGGGCGTGAGCCCGCCAGCGCCGGTGCCGCGCGTGGTGTTTCTGGGGGCCGAAAGCAGCGGGAAATCTACGCTGTGCGCGGCGCTGGCCGATGCCTGCGCCACTGCGTGGGTGCCCGAATATGGCCGCACCCTGCACGAGCAGAAAAACGGCCAGCTCGACTACGACGACCTGCTTTACATTGCCCGTCGCCACGCCGAGCTGGAGGACGAAGCCGCCGCGCAGGCGCACGACGTGCTGTTTTGCGACACCAACGCAGCCACTACGGCACTGTATTCCTACTACTATTTTCACCGCTGCGACCCCGCCCTGCAAGCCATGGCGGCCGTGTGCGGGCAGCGCTACGCCCACACCTTCGTGTGCGCGCCCACCGTTCCCTTCGAGCAAGACGGCTGGCGCGGCCCGGAGGCCCTGCGCAGCTTCCAGCACGGCATGATACTGATGCAGCTCGACTACTTTGGCATCCCGTTCACGCTGGTGGAGGGCACCGTGGCCGAGCGGGTGGCGCAGGTGCGGGCGGTGTTGGGCATTAGTGAGCAATAAGAAACGTCATGTCGAGCGCAGCCGAGACAACTCGCGTGCCTTCGTTTGTCATCCTGAGCGTAGCGAAGGACCTTTTCACGTTAGCCTTATCTGACAACTGCAAATTGTTTTTCGGTGATAAGGTCCTTCGCTACGCTCAGGATGACAAATAATTTAATTGCTTCGACTAAGCTCAGTATGATATTCCTTTTGCTCACCACTCACCGGTTTGTCAGCCAGCCTTTTCGATAAAAATAAAAGAGCTGGGTGCCCACCACCATCGCCATGATGCCGAGTACCATGGGGTAGCCCCAGGGGCTGTAGAGTTCGGGCATGTTGAAGGGCAGGGTGCGGCCGTGGTCGTCGTGGCGCTGGAAGTTCATACCGTAGAGGCCCACCACAAAGCTGAGGGGAATGAAAATGGTGCTGATGATGGTGAGCACCTTCATCACCTCGTTCATGCGGTTGCCCTGGTCCGACATGTAGAGGTCGGTGAGGGAGGAGATGTTGTCGCGGTAGCTTTCGGCTAGGTCCAGGGTCTGGATGGCGTGGTCGTAGGCGTCGCGATAGAATATTTTCAGCGTTTCGGGCATCGTTTCTTCGGGCAGGCGCAGGATTTCCGCGATTTTGTCGCGCTCCGGATACACCAGCCGGCGGAAGCGCACCACGTCTTTCTTGATGCGCAGGATGCGGTTGAGCAGGCGGCGCGGGCGCTTGTCGGCGAAAATGGCTTCTTCGAGCTCCTCAATGTAGTCGCCGATGGCGGCCATGGTGGGGTAGTAGTGGTCGAGCACCACGTCGGTGAGGGCGTAGGCCAGGTAGAGGGCCGGGTGGCGGCGCAGGGTGCTGAAGTTGGACCGGATGCGCGCCCGCAGCGTGTCGAGGCAATCGTCGTAATCGTCCTGAAACGTGAGGACGTAGTTCGGGCCGGTGAAGATGGAGAGCTGGTCGTCGTCGATTTCGAGCAGGGGCGTGAAGTCGGTCATGCGCGACACCATGAAGAGGCGGTGGTCGTCGAACACCTCTACCTTGGCCCGCTGGTAGTCGTTTAGCACGTCTTCCATTTGCAGGGGATGGAGGCCGAAATCCTGCAGGAAACGCTCCATCAGGGGCAGGTCGCCGTAGCCGCGCACGTCAATCCAGTGCTTGAGTTCGGGGTGGGTGCGGAGCTCGGCCAGCAGCTCGTCGTAGCGGTCGGTGTACTCGTTTTCGGCGCAAGTGGTGTCGTCGTACGACATCAGAAACAGGCGCGGCTTGAGGGCGCCCTCGCGGATGTTGAGCGTGCCCGGGCGCTGGCCCACCTGCTGAAAGCGCGCCTGCCGGGTGGCCTCGCGGTCGGTGATGGTGTAGGCGGTGTCGGTGCCGGGCACCTCGCCCAGCGCGGGCGAGCGGTTGGGCACGGCTGACGAGGAAGAGCTAAGCGGATTCATGCGGCGTAAGGTCGGAAGCAAAGTAGCAATGTGGCAGCCTACGTATGGCAGTTGGATGAAGATGTGCCGTTGCGGCATCAGGAGCGGCGAACCACGGCCCACTGCAAGCACCGACACCCATTCCGTGCCGTACTTTGCCCGTTCAGCCACTTGCCCCGCGTTTGAAAAGTACGGAAACCATCATTGCCCCCGAAGCCGCTCCGCTGCCAGATTCCGCGTCCCTGACCGTGTGGATGGCCGAAGACGGCCCCGCGGCCCCGCGGCTGCCGCTGGCGTTTGAGTCGTTCCTGTACCTGCGGCCCGAACACCAGCGCCTGCAGGCCGAAGCCGGGCCGGTGCTGAGTTTTTACCTGGAAGACACCGGCGCCGGCCGCACCGTGGCCCAGCTGCACGTGGCCCTGGATGAGGCCGCGTCCGTGGCCCACAGCCCCGCCCAGGCTCCTTTTGGCGCCGTACAGCTAGCAGGTGGCCTCGGCCCACAGGCTCTGCACCAACTGCTGGCTGTGGTGGAAGCGCAGCTCCGGCAGCGGGGCCTGCGCCGGCTGGCCCTGCGCGGCTACCCCTTTGCCTACGACCCCGCCGGGGCCGCTACATTGGCCGAAACCCTGCGCCAACGGAGCTACCACGTGGCCCTGGCCGAGCAGAACTACCACCTCGACCCCCAGCGCGACTACGAGGCCCACCTGCACCCCTCCGAGCGCCGCCGCCTGCACAAGTGCCGCCGCCACGGCCTGCACTTCGAGCAGGAGCCGCCCTTTCTGCTGCCGGCGGCCTACGAGTTCATCCGGGCGTGCCGACAGGAGCGGGGGCAGGAGCTGTCGCTGTCGTTGGAGCGGGTGCAGCAGCTGTTTAAGGTGTTTCCGCGCGAGCATTTCCTGTTCTCGGTGCGCCAGCCCGATGGCGAGTGGGCGGCTCTCACGGTGGCCATTCGGGTGAGCGAGCGGGCGCTCTATAATTTTTACCCCGCCAGCCCGCTGCGCTGCAACGCGCTGAGCCCGGTCGTGATGCTCAACGAGGGCCTGCACGCCTTCGCCCGGGCCAGCGACCAAGCCGTGCTCGACCTCGGCACCTCGACCCTCAATGCCAGCCCCAATGCCTCGTTGCTGCGTTTCAAACGCCACCTGGGCGGCGTGGCCGGCCTGCGGCTGAGTTGGGAAAAGGAGTTGTAGGACTTCTGCGATTGCGAGGCTGCAGGCCGTGGCAAACGAATTTCAGCGTGGCTAATCCGTTCTATTCTCAGCGAGTAGCCTTCTAACGTGACAACTAAAAGTACGCCAAGCGAAAGCCGCGCTACTACCCGGTGGCGGGGCTTTCTGGTAAAAGGAAGTATCTGGTTCTGACAGGACGGATTGCCGCGTTGCGCTGCGCTTCACGCGCAATGACAGACGCCCCCGTTCTTTGCACCTGCATGCCCGACACTTCTCAACCCAAGTCACCCATTCGGCAGTTTGTGCGGGGCTCGCTGGGCACGGGCGTGGCGGTGGTGGCCCGGGCCGCCGGCTCGTTGCTTGTGAACAAGCTGTTTGCCCTGTACGCGCCGGCCGGCGGCCTCACGCTGTTGGCGCAGTTCCAAAACCTGATGGCCCTGCTCACCACGTTGCCGAACGACGGCGTGCACGTGGGCGTGGTGAAATACCTGGCGCCACTGCGCCCGGGCAGCCCGCGCTACCACACTTGGCTGGGCGCTGCCGCTGTGCTGAACGCGCTGGCCCTGCTGCTGGGTGCCGCCGTGCTGGCCACCAAAGGGCTGCTGCACTGGGGCTGGGGCAGCTTGGCGGTATTCGTGATGGGCATCGCGCTACTCACGGGCCAGGGGCTGCTGAGCGCCGCGCTGCTGGCTGCCGGGCGCCTGCGGGCCTACATCGGCCTGTCGGTGACGCTGGCGGCCCTGGGCACCGGCGCCGTAGCGGCCGCCTTGTGGTGGGGCTACCCCTTGCCGACGGTGTTGCTGGCGTATCTGGTGGCCCAGGGCCTGACGCTGGTTCCGGCCTGGGGGCTGGCGGCGCGGGCCGGGCTGTTGCGGGGCTGGCAACTGCGGGCGCCGGTCAGCCGGGTGGCCTTGCGCGGCCTGGGCCGGTTCCTGCTGATGGCCGTGAGCACGCTGCTGTTTGGCAAAGCCGTTGATTATGCCTTGCGCGGCTACCTGCTGGGCACCTTCGGGCCAGGCCCGACGGACTTGTGGCAGGTGGTGGCCAAGCTGTCCGACAACTACACCATGGTTTTTGGCGCGGTGATGAGCAGCGTGTTCTACCCCCGGCTGGCGGCGCTGGCCAGCCAGCCGCGTGCTGCGCGGCGCTATCTGCTGAGCGTGCTGGCCCTGCTGGCGCCGCTGCTGGCCGGCGGCCTGGGGCTGATTTTTGTGTGCCGCGACTGGCTGCTGCCGCTGCTGTTTGCGCCGCGCCTGCTGGCGGCGCGGGCGCTGCTGGCACCCCAGTTGCTCGGCGACTGGGCCAAGTTCCTGAGCTGGCTGTTCATCTTTCAGCTCATGGCCCGGGCACGCACCGGGCCCTACATCGCGGTGCAGGCGGCATCGGCAGCGGTATTTGCCGGGCTGCTGGCGGTGCTGCTGCCGCGCTACGGCCTGGAAGGGGCGGTGCTGGCTCACGCCGCCCGGTATGCGCTGGTGCTGGTAGCTTGCGTGGGATTTTTTGGGGTTTTCGGAAGGAACAAACCAGCGGACAGAGTATAGTAATACGTTCCACCCAACGGGCTGCCACCTATTGCCTGCGCCCAAGCCCCCACTCATGGCCCATTGGCTGGCCGCGCCCGGTGGTTTCTGTGTTTCTTTTGTGCCCTTGCACAATGGCCAATTCTACAACTGACATTTCTCCTTCCTCCGCAAGCGAAGCACCGCTGGTCACCATCGTGGCCCTGTGCCACAACCACGCGCCCTTCCTGCGCGAGGCCCTGGATTCCATCCTGGCCCAAACCTACCCGCAGCTGGAAGTGTGGCTCGTGGATGATGCCAGCACCGACGGCAGCCCGGACATTCTGCGCGAATACGCGGCCCGCCACCCCGCCTGGCACCTGCTGCTGCTGCCCGAAAACGTGGGCAACTGCCGCGCTTTCAACCTTGCTTTCCGCCAGAGCCAGGGCGAATTCATCATTGATTTTGCTACCGACGACGTGCTGCTGCCCGCGCGCGTGGCCCAGCAGGTGCAGGCCTTCCAAAGCGCGCCCGCCAACGTGGGCGTGGTGTATTCCAATGCCGAGCTGATTAGCGAAGCCGGCCAGCTGCTGGGCCTGCACCACCGGCCCGACGGCCACGGCGGCCTGCAGCCGGCGCCCGCCAGCGGCTGGGTGCTGGCCGATGTGCTGGCCCGCTACTTCATCAGCACGCCCACCATGCTCATGCGCCGCGCCTGCCTGCAGGCGCTGGGCGGCTACGACGAAACGCTGGCCTACGAAGACTTTGACTTCTGGGTGCGCGCCAGCCGCGACTGGCAGTTCCTGTACCTCGACGCCGTGACCACCCGCAAGCGCAAGCACCCGCGCAGCATGAGCGCGAAGGCCTACCAGGCCCACGACCCCTTTCTGGCCTCTACCATTCGGGTGTGTGAAAAAGCACTGGCTCTCATCCGCACCCCCCCGGAACGGGCCGCCCTGGCCGTGCGTCTGCGGTGGGAGCTGCGCCAGGCTGTGCGCCGCCACCGCTACGCCGAGGCCCGCCAGCTGGCCGCGCTGCTACGCCAGACCAGCCGCCTTACCTGGCTCGACCGCGCGCTGGCCACCTGGAGCCGGCTGTTTGGGTAGAATTGCCCCCTTTTGCGGCCGCTCGCAACGCGAAAGCCGTGGTAATTCTCGGGGATGGGGTTAGTATTGCGGGCCAGATGCTTCATGCCGGGCTGGTGCGCGTGCTGGCCTCCCTTTTAACTTATCCGCCGTGCCGCGTCACACCCGTTTTGCCATCTTCCTGCGAGTGGTGCTGCTGCCGCTGGGCTTGATTGGAAGCACGGTGGCCGGCCTGGGCAGCTACTACGAAACCAGCGACGAAACGTCGATGGCCTGGCTCTTCAATGGCACGCTGGCGCTCAAGCCGGTTGTTTACCTGCCCCTTTATTTTCACGGGTACGGGCACTTGTTGGCGGCAGCTTATATGGCGGCGCCGGGCGTGCCTTGGCTGGGCGTGTTGCTGGCCGGGCTGCTGGCCGGAGCCACGGTACTGGCCTTTGCGGTGCTCGACCGCCTGCTGCGGCCCCACTTCGGGCCGGCGGGGCTGGTCGGGGTGCTGGTTGCCTTCTTCGTATTGGCTTGGCTCGAACATTGGCTTTGGTTCAGCCACGTGCGGGTAGCGTTGGTGGCAGCAGCTATGGCGGTGCTATTCGCGGCCCAGCGGCCGGGGCGGCGGGGGGCGCTGGCCGTGGGTTTGCTGGGACTGGGCGCTGCGTGGCTGCTACGGCCCAGCACTGCTTGGCTGGGTTTGGCGGCGGCGCTGCCGGGCGCCATCTGGCTGGCTGGGAGCGCGCGGCGCGCGGCGCCCGCTTTGGTGGGCGGGGCGGCGCTGCTGGTGCTGGCCACCAGCGCGGCGGCACTTATACAAACGCCCGGCCAGGCCCGGGCGCAGGCCCGCGATACGTATCTGGCCCGCATTCTCGATTTTAATCAGTTGCGCCCGCAGCCTCGCACCCCCGCCGACAGCCTCGGCACCGAGGCCGTGCGCCTGTGGCTGCTGGGCGATTCCAGCGTAGTCAACGAGGCCTTTTGCCAGCGCGTCTATCATTTCGACGCCCCCGATTTCTGGCTGAGCGAAGTGCCGGCCAAGCTGCGCCTGCGGGCCGGGCTGCTGCTGCGCGACTACTTTCCCCTGCTGCTCGCGTTGGCCGCCACGGCCGTGGTGGCCGAGCGCGGCGGGCGGCCCCGGCGCGGTTTCTGGCTGGTGCAGGCGGGCTTTGGTGGGGCTCTGGTTTTGTTGGCCGGCGTGCTGAAGCTGCCGCCCCGGCTGGCGCTACCCCTGCTCGATTGCTGGCTCTTGGCCAACGGCGCTTTTCTGCTGGCCCGGCCAGTGGTTTGGCGCAACAGCGGCCCGAAACCGGTGTTTTCCCGGAAAGCATCCGGCCTGGTGGCGGCCCTGGCGCTGGCCGTTTTCGGGCTCTATAGCTTGAAAACGGGGCACCGCTGGTGGGTGCTGAGCGCCGAGCGCGGGCGCCACGAAGAGGCCCTGCGCACCATCGGCATAGGAGCCGGGCGCGTCGTGTTGATGGCCGGCACCAATGATTTACTCAAAAGCCTGTCGCCTTTCCGGCCTTACGGGGCCGCCCCCGCATCTGTGCTATTACTCACCGGCTGGCCCTCTTACGATGCTTCGCAGGCGTCCTTGCGCTACGCACTCAGCCACACCACCGACCAAACCGAATGCCTGCGCCGCCTGGCTGCCCGCCCGCAAGGCTTGGCTCCAAAATGGGTGCTCACGCCGGAAGCGGTTCGCTGGCTTGCCCGCCGCACGCGTATGGCCGGGGGGCATCGGCTGCTATTCAGGCCGGTGGTAGTGGTGGTGCCGCATTCGGCTTTATTGGAATACAGCGTGAGCCTGAAACAGCTGCCGTAGCGCCATAAGCCCGATTTTTGGCCTCCATGCCGGTCGAATGACATAATCTTATACCCTCCCCGCTGGGCTTGAGGCGGACCTTTGCACCCGTCAAAGCGTTTCTTCACCAATCTTTCACGCTTTTTCGTTCTGTGTCTATGCAAACCTCCATATCAGCAACCCGCGGCGAAGTCCTGCAACAAATGGAAGGCTTCTTGAAGTCGAACATGAGCACCTTCCTCAAAAGCGTGGAAGACAGCTGGCAACCCGCCGATTACCTGCCCGATTCGCGCCGCGACACGTTTTTTGACGAAGTAAAAGAGCTGCGCGAAAAAGCCGGCACCCTGAGCTACGACCTGCTGGCTGTGCTCATCGGCGACACCATCACCGAGGAGGCGCTGCCCAACTACGAGGCCTGGTTCCACGAGCTCGACAACATCAACCGCGACCGCAACAACGGCTGGGCCGAGTGGATTCGGGGCTGGACGGCCGAAGAAAACCGCCACGGCGACCTGCTCAACCGCTACCTCTACCTCTCGGGCCGCGTGAACATGCGCGAGTTTGAGGTGAGCACCCAGTACCTCATCAACGACGCCTTCGACCTGGGCACGGCCAACGACCCCTACCGCGCCTTCGTGTACACCAGCTACCAGGAGCAGGCCACCAACATCTCGCACCGCCGCGTGGGCCAGCTGGCCCGCAAGGCCGGCGACGACCAGCTCTCCAAAATCTGCGGCATGATTGCCGGCGACGAAACCCGCCACGCCCGCGTGTACAAGGCTTTCGTGACCGAGATTTTCAAGTACGACCCCTCGGAAATGATGCTGGCCTTCGAGGACATGATGCGCAAGAAAATTGTGATGCCCGCCCACTACATGCGCGAAATGGGCGTGGAGATGGGCAAAACCTTCGGCCACTTCACCGACGCCGCCCAGCGCCTGGGCGTGTACACCAGTGCCGACTATACCGACATTCTCGACTCCCTCATCACCGATTGGGACATCGAGCACATTGGCGGCCTGACCGGCGAGGCCGAGAAAGCCCGCGACTACATCATGGCCCTGCCCAACCGCCTGCGCCGCGTGTCCGACCGCATGGCCGTGCCCAAGCTGGAATACAAGTTCAAGTGGATTTCCTGATTCATTTAACAGGTATCCATCAACAGTTAACAGCCGTTCAGCTGGCCCTTTGGGGTTCGTTGAACGGCTGTTAACTGTTAATGGATACCTCCTGTTAAATGATAACCTGCGCCGCCTCCCAGCCCAGCAACGCAGCCTTGCGCGGAGCGCCCCAACGGTACTGTCCCAGTTCGCCGGTGCCCCGTATGACGCGGTGGCAGGGGATGAGGTAGGCCACCGGGTTGGCCCCGATGGCGGTGCCGGCGGCCCGCACGGCCGCGCCATTATCGGCCGCGGCGGCAAGCTGGGCGTAGGTGCGCAGCTCGCCCTCGGGAATGCGCAGCAGCGCGGCCCATATTTTAAGCTGAAACGGCGTGCCTTTGAGGTGCAGATGCAGCCGGTCGGCGGACGTGAAGTCGCGGGCAAAAAAGCGAGCCACCTGGGCGTGGCTGGCCGTAGCCGCCGCAACCAAGGTGGCATTGGGCCATTGCTGTCGCAACTCCAGCAAGGCGGCTTCCTCGCTTTGCGCAAACGCCAGCCAGCAGATGCCCTTGGCCGTGGACGCCACCAGGTAGCGACCAAAACCGCTGTCGCCGAAGCTGTAGTCGATGCGCAGCTCAGCGCCGCCGTGGCGGTATTCGCCGGGTGTCATGGCTTCCAGCGCCACAAATAAATCGTGCAGCCGGCCCGTGCCCGACAGGCCGGTGGAATAGGCGGCCTCGGCCACGGGAGCCTGCTGGCGCAGGCGCTGCTTGGCGTGTTCCAGGCTCAGAAACTGCAGAAACTTCTTGGGCGTGACGCCGGCCCACTCCTGAAACTTGCGCTGGAAGTGAAACGGGCTCCAGTGGGCCTGGGCCGCCATTTCTTCCAGGCTGGGCTGGGTTTGAAAATGCGTTCCGGCGTAAGCTAGGGCCGCGGCAATGCGCTGATAGTCGGTCATGAAATTAGCAGGCTAATGGACTACAAAAGACTGCCTTCGGGCCGGTTTAAAACACCCGATTCTTGCGCTTTTCATTGAATGGAAAGAACCTCTTGGAATAACAAAGGAATGTCATGCTTCGGCTGCGCTCAGCATGACGTTCTTTTGCTCTCTGCCATCCAGCCTGGGCTGGCTTTCCAGGCGGGTTGTGCTACTTGGCCGAAACGGCCTTTTTCACCGTCACCAGCTGCACGGGCTCGAAGTTGGAAGCCGGCACCTGGCGGCCGCTGGCGCCCACGTACATGGGCCGAATCTGCACGGTGAGGCGGCGGTTGGCAGCCGTGAAATCGGTGAAGCCGGCCGCAAAGGCCGCCGGGGTGCTGCCCGCGAGCTGAGCCGGCTTCACATTCATGTCCACCGTGATGGGCAGCGTTTCGATGGCGCTGGCTTCGAGCTGGGTGTTGAGACCGGTGGTTCCTGTGGTTAGTTCTTTGCCGTCGAGCAACACTTTGTAGTCGAGCTGCTTGAGCTGCACGCTGGTGGTGCTGGGGTTTTTGGCGTACACGCGCATTTTGAGGTGCAGAGGCAGGTTGCCTTTCTTGAGGGCGGCCTGCAGCTGCTCCTGCTGAAGCGAGGCAATGTCGGCCGCCTGGCGCACAAACAGGATGTCCTGGCCGCCAAGCTTGGCTTCATCCACGAAGTTGAGGCGGTACTGCATCAGGGTGTAAGCCTCGTTCTCGAGGGCTTCGGCCGATACATTTTTGCCGGTGGGCTTATCTTTCACCTGCTCGCTCACGCTGCACGAAGCAGCGGCTAGCAGTAGAGAACCCAACGCCAGGGCCCGGGCAGAAGTGAGATAGGAAGAAGTCATAAAGGGAGTAACTAACAGAATCGAAAAAGGAGAGAGGTAGCCGATAAGCGCCACCATGAGCGTGCTTACGCGAATGCCGGGCCAATGGCTGTCTACAAAGGTAGCCCCGCCGTGCTACTGCGGCAGTAGCCAGACACGGCACGCAATCCAGATAATGAAGCTGGCCACGCCCAGCGTCATGATACGCAGGCCGTGCACCCGGTCGCGGGCCGAATAGCCGGGGATTTGGCGGCCGTCGTTCAGCATTTTCTTGTGCGAATACAGCTCCCAGCCCATGAAAATGGCCCCGAACCCGCCCAGCAGCGCAAACAAATAGCCCAGCCGAATGCGGCCGGCGTTGTTGGGCTCCGGCTTATTCTGCTCCACTACGCGGTGCTCGCGCAGCAGCCGGACGGTATCAGTCGACACATCGCGCCCGCGCTGCCGCAGCAGCTGCCCGGCCAGCGTCACATCGAGCGGGCTCCACTCCTCGGGCTTGGCGAGCAGGTCAAACAGCTCGGCGTCGGAGAAGCTGAATAGATAATGGTCGGGGCTGAGGTTGGCCAGGGCGTCGCGGTTGGCGTCTTCCTGCAGGCGGCGCACCCATTCAAAGTCCGCGCCGTGCAGCTTCACCACGAAGGTGGCGTAGGTGTTATTGAAAGTGAACGCCGGGTTGAACACGGGCTCGCCCGTATCGGTCCCCGTTTCAAAAGGGATGGCGTGTTGGCGCAACATAGCAAGCAATGGTTGCGCCGCCTCCGCTGACGGGAACGATTGGAAGGGTAGAAAGTCAAGCATAGAAATAGGAGAACACGCCGCCAAATACGGCCCAACAAATAAAGCAAAAAGGCCGGAAGCGTGAGCTTCCGGCCTTTTCAATTCAGGCAATAACCAGGGATTATTTGCCGTCTACTTCTTCGTAGTCCACGTCGGTCACGTGGTCAGCGGGCTGGCCCTGCTGGCCGTTGCCGCCTTGCGGCTGGCCGTCGGCACCAGGCTGGCCACCTTCGGCACCACCGGCGGCGTACATCTCCTGCGAGGCAGCCTGCCAGGCGGCGTTGATGGCCTCCATGGCGGTGTCGATGCGGGCGAGGTCTTTGGCTTCGTGGGCCGATTTGAGGTCGGCCAGCGCACCTTCGATGGCGGTTTTGTTGCCACCGCTCAGCTTCTCACCGTACTCTTTCAGCTGCTTCTCGGTCTGGAAAATCATCGAGTCGGCGGCGTTCATCTTGCCGATGCGCTCGGTTTCGGCTTTATCGGCGTCGGCGTTGGCGGCGGCTTCGTCGCGCATGCGCTTGATGTCGTCCTCGCTCAGGCCGCTGCTGGCTTCGATGCGGATTTTCTGCTCTTTACCGGTGCCTTTGTCCTTGGCGGTTACGTTCAGGATGCCGTTGGCGTCGATGTCGAAGATTACCTCAATTTGCGGCACGCCACGGGGTGCGGGCGGGATGCTGTCGAGGTGGAACTTGCCGATGGTGCGGTTCTGGCTAGCCAGCGGACGCTCGCCTTGCAGCACGTGGATTTCTACCGAAGGCTGGTTGTCCGAAGCCGTCGAGAAGGTTTCCGATTTCTTGGTCGGGATGGTCGTGTTCGACTCGATGAGCTTGGTCATCACGCCGCCCATCGTCTCGATGCCCAGCGAAAGCGGGGTCACGTCGAGCAGCAGCACGTCCTTCACCTCGCCGGTCAGTACACCGCCCTGGATAGCAGCACCAATGGCCACTACTTCGTCGGGGTTGACGCCTTTCGAAGGCTTCTTGCCGAAGAACTTCTCCACTTCCTCCTGGATGCGGGGAATGCGGGTTGAACCACCCACCAGGATAACCTCGTCGATGTCCGAAGTGCTCAGGCCAGCGTCTTGCAGCGCTTTTTTCACCGGGTCCATCGAGCGGCGCACGAGGTCATCGGCGAGCTGCTCAAACTTGGCGCGGCTCAGTTTCACTACCAAGTGCTTAGGGCCCGAGGCCGTAGCGGTGATATAGGGCAGGTTGATTTCGGTTTCGGTCGAGCTGGAAAGCTCCACTTTGGCTTTCTCAGCGGCTTCTTTGAGGCGCTGGAGGGCCATGGGGTCTTTGCGCAGGTCGAGGCCTTCGTTTTCGCTGCTGAACTGGTCAGCCAAGAAGTTGATGATAACCTGGTCGAAGTCGTCGCCGCCGAGGTGGGTGTCACCGTTGGTGCTCAGTACTTCAAACACGCCGTCGCCCAGCTCCAGGATGGAAATATCGAACGTACCACCGCCGAGGTCGTACACGGCGATTTTCTGGTCTTTGTGCTTCTTGTCGAGGCCGTACGCCAGGGCGGCGGCGGTGGGCTCGTTGATGATGCGCTTCACGTCGAGGCCGGCGATGGCACCGGCTTCTTTGGTGGCCTGGCGCTGGGCGTCGTTGAAGTAAGCGGGCACCGTGATAACGGCTTCGGTTACGGTCGTGCCGAGGTAATCCTCAGCGGTTTGCTTCATTTTCTGGAGCACCATGGCCGAGATTTCCTGCGGCGTGTAGTTGCGGTCGCCAATCTTCACGGCTACCGTGTTGTTGGGGCCGGCTACGACGTCGTAGGAAACGTGCTTCTGCTCGGCGGTCACTTCGTTGAAGTGGCGGCCCATGAAGCGCTTGATGCTGGAAATCGTATTCTTGGGGTTGGTCACGGCCTGGCGCTTAGCCGGGTCGCCCACTTTGCGCTCGCCCTTGCCCCCGTCGAGGAAAGCGACGATGCTGGGGGTGGTGCGGCGGCCTTCGCTGTTGGGAATTACAACGGGTTCGTTGCCTTCCATTACGGCTACGCACGAGTTGGTGGTGCCGAGGTCAATGCCGATTATTTTGCCCATGAGAGGGGTGTGTTGGTTAAGATTGAGAAGGGAATGTTGTCAGGTTGGAAGCAGCTTTCCAGCCGCTACCGGGGGATTACAAGCAACGTACCAGCGTCGTTTTGGTGACAGATTGTCACCGATTCGGCCCGGCGCGGAAGATTATCCGACGCGGTGGCGGGATTTGTTGCAAGCGGCCAAAATTTTCCTGACAAGGGGGCGGAGAGATGGTGGCCGCCGGGCACAATTGGTTTGCTGGCTACCTTTAGCAGCAGCAGAACGAAACCTTCGCATTCAGCTTTCTTGCACAACAGATGAGACAGCTATGGAGAAAATTGTCAGATAACGCCGCGCTGCTGGTCATTGTGCCGGTGGTTCTACTCTTTGCAATCGTTATTATCCCCTTCATTCCTTTCTTGCTGCTCCATTCCTATTTTAATGACAAACAGTTTGAGAAGGAATACACCTCATTTTTAGCTCGGATGAATGGGGCCTGTTTCTTCTGCTACAACAGTCGCAAAAGCAGCGTTGAATTTGCCCGCGATGTTATCGTCCCGGAATTGGGCCCCGCCGTGCACGTTGTATTTGTGAATGGAAAGAGAGTGGACTTCGGGGACGATAGCAAATTCATTTCGACCATGCTCTACCGGATTGAAGCGCGAAAAGGCTTTCCGTATTTGCTCAAAATCGAGGGCCGTAAGGTTCACGATTTATCCGTCAATAATCAGTTTTACAGCATCATGATTGGTCGGAAATCAATAGCGCCACTGCTACAAAGAATTAACTCTTTCTTCGAGAATACCGCGAACTAGAAAGCGCATTTAGCAGCTCAGAAATGCCAGTTTCTGTTGCTTCCAATCGGCGGTGTAAAGTTTCTAAGCCTCTGCAACGCCTGAACGATTTCGTTCAACGGCGGGCGGGGGCCAGCCCCCTACGTCACGCAGACATGAAATGCCCTAATACATCGGCCCGATATAGTCAGGCGTGCCGGGAATAGGGGCCGAGAGGAACGTGTGGTCATACTCGTGCCAGCCGTTGAGGTGGGACTGGGCGTGGATGTGGGCCAGGCTGAGCAGGATGTTGTTGTAATACATCTGGCGCTGGTGTTCGGGCAGGTTGGTGGGTGTTTCGCGCACGGCCAAGTAGCTCTGGCCGGCCAGGCTATAGCCAATGGCCCGCTCGCAGAATAGGTAGGGCACGTCCACCTCTTCGGCCAGCCGGTTCACGAGGTCGCGCAGCTGGCCGGCGCGGGGCGTGCGCAGGTAGCTGCGGCCGTAGAACAGGGCGAAGGCATTGAGGGGTGTGATGCGAGGCGTGCGCCGCACCCGCTCGCCGTAGGCCAGCAGGAAGCTGTCGGCGAGGCCCTGCCGGACGCTGTAGCCGGTGAAAAGCATCTGCTCGGCCACCCGCAGCCGGGTGGGCGTGGCGTCCCACTTGTCGAGCAGGCCGGCCAGGGCGAAGGCGTCGGCCTCGCGCCCGGCGTGGGCCAGCGCCACGGCCAGGTCGGAAAGCAGCACCTGAAAGTTGTCGTGGGCAAAGTCGTGGCGCTGGTCTACCTGGTGGATGTAGGCGCGCAGCGCTGGCGTGAGGCGCACCCGGTGCAGCCGCGCCGAATCCTGAATGGCCGCCGACAGGCGCAGGAGCATGGCGTTGCGCCGTTGGCGGATGGTGTCGCCGGGTACTTGGTAGCGGGCCACGGCGCGCATCCACCGCAGGTTGGGTTGGAACTGGGGCAGCCGGCCCAGCGCCGACGCCCACAACGAGTGGGCGCGGGTGCGCGAATACCGGTCGGGGAAGACGGCTTCTACGAAGGCCAGGCTGTCGAGCTGGCGGACCAGCTGCGGGTCGGCGGTGGCGGGGGTGGTAGCCCGGCGCAGTTCGTCCACAAACAAGGCGTCAAAGGGGCAGGTGTAGTAGCCGGCGAAGTCGCGCGTTTTGGGGCGGCTGGGCTGGTGCAGGAAGCTGATGGGGTCCTGCCCCACGGCATCGGTGACTGACCGCGCCGCCTGGTCGAGGCCCAGGTTCCACTCCTCCGGGTTAATGAGGGCATAGCTGCGGAAGCCGCCCAGCGCCGCGAGCATGGCCCGCAACGCTTCGGTGGCGGCGGCGGCCTCAACAAAACTCCGGTCGGCTTCGGTGGGCCGGTGCTGCAGCGTTTCCTGGTAAATGCCGTGCAGCGCCACTGTGAAAGACCGCAGAAACAGCAGCTGGCCCCGCGTGCGCACGGCCACCACCTTGCCCATCATGTCGGCGTCGGTTCGGCGCAGCTCCTTTTCCCGGACGTAGCTATTGCCCGGTTTACGCCCCGTGAAAATCAAGGTGTTTTCGGCAATGGTGGGCACGGCGGCCAGGGCCGCCTGCCAGGCCCGGTCGCGGCTGGCCAACGGGATGGAGTAGCTCACCCGGTCGATATTAAGACCGGCCGGGCTCACGCCGCCCAGCCGCGCCTGGTCGGGCTGGTTGAGGATGACGGAGCTGGCCACCTGGCCCACCTCGTGCGACTGGATAGCCGGCCGCACGCTCAGCAGCCCGTACACCAGCGCCGCGTAGGTTTCATTCAGCGAGAAATCGCCCACCAGGCTGCACGCGTTCAGCAAGGGGTACAAAGTTGTCGGCGTCAGCAGCTCGTACTTCACCAGGTAGGGCAGCAGCACGAAGGCTCCATCGGCCTCGCGAATGCCCTGCACGTCCCGTTGGAGCAGCTCCAGGCACTGCTGCACCTGGGCCGGCTGCCTGAGCGCAGCCAGCACAATGGCGGCCGTGAGGTAGCCGCCGCTGTGGCCGGTATAGGCCCCGTGCTCATCGTAGAGGTAATCGTCGGCGGGGTAGAGGCGCGCAAATTGCCGCCGGGCCGCCGCCGTGCCCAGCGGGTTCAGCCCCTGCAAAAAAGCCAGCTCATGAGGCGAAAAATTGCCCTGGCCAAGCAGCACGCGCAGGCAGAAGCTCAGGCCCACCGGCGCGGGCGTGGGGCCGGTGGTGGTGGCCACCTCGCGGCGCACGTAGCCCAGCAGCCGGTCCAGCAGGTGCTGCCGCAGCCGAGCCACGCTATCGAGCTGGGCGCGGCGTGTGGTGGCCGGGGCAGGCTTGGCTTCCCGTCGCTCGGCGCTCGTGAGCTGGTAGTGCGTGAGGGCCATGATGGTGCGGGCCGTGAGCACGGCCAGCGCCCGCGCCCGCGCATCCAGCGGCGCGGCCGACTCCTCGCCGAGGTGGCTGGCCCGGTCGAGGCGGGTGGCCAGGTCGCCGACCAGGCGCAGGGCGGCCGGGTTCTCGCGCTCCACCGAATCGAAGCTCAGCCCGCCCGCATCCACCGCCGAATACATGCTCAGGGCGATGCCAGCAGCCAGGGTGTCGTCGTGTAGCTCGTTGAGCATGCGCGGGAAAGCGTACTCGTTCGGGTTGCGGCCGCCCAGCCAGGGCTGGTAGGCCATGCCCCCCAGCCGGTCGGCGGCCAGCAGAAACAGCGCTTTCTCCCGCACCGACACGTACGAGGACGTGAGCAACGGGGCCCGCTGCTCGATGATGTGGTAGGCCACATAGTCGTCCTGCCGCTGCCGCCACTGCCAGCCCAGCCAGGCCAGGCCGGCCAGCAGCAGCGGCACCAGCACCGCCAGCGCCAACCGCCACATTCCGTAGCGGGCCAGCACCAGCTGCGCCCGCAGCCGGCGGCGGCTGGCGTCGAGGTAGCGCGTGAGCAGCACGTACTGGCGCTCGGCTTTTTCCCAGCGCTGGGCGGGGTCCGGCGCGGCGTCGAAGTAGTAGGCCAGCCAGCCGGTGAGCCGGTGCTTATTCTTATTTCCCACCCATTGGGCAAACACCGAGTACAGCCCGATGGGCAGCAGGAAGCCGCGGCTTTCGCCGTTTTCCTGCCAGCGGGTGGCTTCCTGCAGCAGGTTGGTGGCGATGCGGACGTCGCGGGCCTCGGCCTCGGCCCAGGCGCTGAGCTGCTGCCAGTTGCGAATCAGGCTTTCGTGGGTAATGTCCAGGATGGTGTCTTCCGGCAGCACCGCCATCGGGTCGTCGTCCGGGCCGATGAAGGGCGACAGGAACGTGGCATCGGGCAGGCGGAAGGGGCGCAGCACGCGGCACACCACCGGCCAGGGCAGGGCCGGGTCGTCGAGAATGGCCGTGATTTCGGCGCCCGTCAGGCGGTTGCGCACCACGCGCTTGCCGTCGGTGCGCGTCAGCACCCGGAAGGTTTGCTCAATTACCCGGGCGGCCGCGCCGGGGGGCAGGGCGGGCGTGAAGTCACGGTTGTACAGGGCTTCGGCCTCGGCGAAAAGCTGGTTGGCGTGGGCGTCGAGCACGTTTTGCAGCGACGGATTATCCAGCAAAAACGCGCGCTGGCCGGCCGGCAGCGTGGCCTGCCATTTGGCGAAGCGGGCGCGGTCGGCCGCGGGCAGCGCGCTGCTCAGGCCGCCCACCATGGCATAGTGCAGCAGGTCCATTTCCTCGCGCCCCTCGTCGGCGGCCAGCCAGATGCGGCGCAGTGCGTGTTGCAGCACCGGCAACTGGTCCTGGCCCTCGTTTGTATCCACCAGCAGGCGCTGCACCAGCCGCTCATTGATGCGGTTGCCGCTCAACTCGGCCGGGTCCTGAATCACCTGCACAAAATCCTCGCGCAACAGCCGGGGCACGAAGTACTGGCTGGCGCCCACCTGCTCAATCAGCCCCTGAAACTCGGCGCACTGCCCCACAAAATCGGAGCGCATGGTGCAGACGATGTAGATGGGCAACCCGCGCTCCCGGGCCAGACGGGTAGTTTCCAGCAGCAGGTTCACTACGGCTTGAGCGGCGGCGTTGGGGGCGGGGCCGTCGTAGTTTTCGGGGTTGGTGAAGAACTCTTCGAACTGGTCGACTACCAACAGCAGATTAGCCGCTTGGCGCTGCTGGCGGCGCTGCTCGGCGGGGGGAAGGGCGGGGTCGGGTGGTGGGGGGCACAGCGCCGACGTTTCGTAGAGCTGCACGAGGGCCGAGAACCCCTGCTGCAATTCGGTTTCGACGATGTCGGCGTGGTCAGGCAAACGCAGGGCTTCGGCCAGCGCCGCCGCCATGTTGCGCAGCGGGCTGCGCTCGGGCCGGAAGGTGGCCACTGTCCAGTTGCTGTAGCGCGCCCGCACAAAGCCGGCGCGCACCTCGGGCAGCATGCCGGCAAACACCAGCGACGACTTGCCATCGCCCGACGCGCCGGTCACCATCACGAAGTGCTGCGCGGCCAGCAGTTCCAGGCAGCTGCTCACGTGTCCTTCGCGCCCCCGGAAGTAAATGGCCTCGTCCTCGGTAAAGGTGCGCAGGCCGGTGTAGGGGCAAATGGGGGCGTCGGGGGTCATGGGCAAGGGAATGTTGGGGGCAGTAGCGCGGACTTTTAGTCCGCGTCCCCGCATCATTAAAATTGGTAGGGTTTCCGCCAGGGTCGCGGACTAAAAGTCCGCGCTACACTCATGGCTGCATGCCTAGCACGCGGCGCACTTCCTCGCTCACGTCGAGATGGGGGCGGATGCTGGAAATCACCCGCGGGGCCTTGAAGCCCCGCATTCGGTTCTGGGCCGGGTCGTCTTCGCCCACAAACAGGATGGAGGTGGTCGATTGGGCGCCGCCCACCAGCCGCCACACCTGCTTCACGAAGGGCAGGGCCCAATCGGCGCTGTACTTGAAATACACCACCGCCAGCCGGCTTTTCGGAATGGCCTGCACCGCCAAATTCTTGTACAGTTCTTCACTGTCGGGCTCGATGGCCAGCGTATCAAGCGGAAATTCTTCGCTCAGGCGGTCGGTAATGGCGTTGGCTTCCTCGCTGTCCTGCTCGTTGTACACAAAAAAAATGTCGTTTTCTTTCTCAACGGCGGCCGGCGGCGGGGTAGCGCGGGTCAGGGCGGCGCGCACGTTTTCCACCACCTGCATGGCGCTGCCCACGGTGGTGAGGGTGCATTGCTTGGTCAACTCGTTGTAGATGGCGTCCACAAAAGCCTGTTGGGCCGGGCGCACCGGCTGGGTGTCGTCGGGGCTGTACCACACCACCTGCCGGAACAGCGACCGGTCGGTGGCCCGGGCCCGGGCCTCGCGGTAGGCAAACATCGGAAAAGAGCAGTCTTCGTCGTCCTCGAAGCGCCGGCCAAACTCGTTGCCCAGCAAGTGGATGGCGCAGTCGGCTTCGGCCAGGGCCTCCCGGGTGCGGGCGCGGTACTCGTCCTCGTCGGGCGGGCAGTCGAAGCCGGGTACTACCCGCAGGCCCGCCTTGGCGCACACCAGCGCCAGTTCTTCGCGGCGGGCCGTCAGTTCCTTCGACGTCCAGGCCAGAAAAACAACCGGCCCGGCCGGGGGCGCAGCGGCCAGGGGTGGCAATGCTATACCGGCCGGTACGGCGCCCGCACCGGCGGCCACCACGGGCGCGACAGGCAAAGGGCTGGTCGGCGCTGCCGTGGCCTGCCGCGCCGCCAGCACCAGCTCCTTCACGGCGTTGGCCACCTTGTTAATCTGGTTGCGGTAGAGCAGGCCGCCGGGCGGGCGCGGCAGTTCGTCGTCCTTGGGGCGCAGGGGGCGGTTCACGCCCAGCTCCTGGTACACGAAATCGATGCTGCGCAGCGGGCCGCCCATGGTGTGTTCCAGCAGGCGCACATCGTCGGCGTCGAGGTTGTGGATGCGCAGGGGCAGGATGCGGGAGCCCACGTTGCCCGAGGCCAGGGGCAGGTTGAGACCCAGCGCGTCGGTGCTGGCGAGCTGCCGGAAGGGCAGAAACTCGTGTTGCCACGAAAACCGCTCCGTATCGCAGTACGTGAGCGAGAGCAGCGGCATGAGAATGAGCGAGCGCAGGCGGTGGCCCAGGCTGGCATCGACCTGATGGGTTTCGCCCAGCCCATCGGTGCGGTCGCCGTCAAAATAAATCCGAAGCTCCCCCTTCACGGTGGCCCGCAGCTCGTCCTTCAAATGGGTCACAAACTCCGTTACCCAACCATCAAATTGGTTGTCGTTGTGCCGGTAGCTGATGAAAATATCATACTCAAAATCAGGTAGAGACGCGGCCATGAGAGGTAGAGAAATAGAACCGCTGAAGCAATGCTTGCAGGCCTCCAAATATAGAGCATAAGCAGGATTATAACTGGTTCGAATTAGCCGCTTTGGCGCATCCTTGTTGCCAACGAAGCAAAGCCAATGGCCGCCTGTGGTCGCTCACTACCGCCGCCGCGCCAGAAACTGCCCAATCTGCTGCTCCCAGTCCGCGGCGTAACGCTGCCAATAGGGCTGATGACCCACGCCCGGGAAATCGTGCCGGGCCTTGGGGCCGGCCAGATGGGCGAAGATGGCATCGGTCTCGGCGCGGCTCACGCGCGGGTCGGCGGTGCCCCAGAGCAGGAGGGTGGGCGCGTGGATTTGGGTGGCGTAGCGCTCGGCGTTGAGGCCAAACGCCCAGAAGCCGTTTTGCACGCCGCCCCAGAACACCAGCAAATCGGCCATCGGGAACCCGGGCACGTGCATCGATTCGAAGCGGTTGTAGGCCGTTTGGCGCATGTTGCCGTAGGGGCATTCCAGGATGTTGGCGGCGGGGTGAATGCCCAGCTCGGCCTCGGCACGGAGGATAGCCACGGCACCCATGCTGACGCCGTAGAGAATCAGCGGCTGGTTTTCGGTTGGTTGTTTTTGGGTTTTGGTCGCGGTTGAATCATTCAGCCAATGGAACGCGGCGGCCACGTCGTCGGCCTCGCGGTAGCCCACGGTGGTGCGGAAACCGGCCGAGTTGCCATTGCCGGCTTGGTCCACGAGCAGCACGTTGTAGCCCAGGCGGCGGAAGAAGCCGGCCTCGTGGGTGAGGTGCGACTTGCTGCTGGTGTAGCCATGAAATAAGGCCACCGTGCCGCGGGCCCGGCCGCTGTCGGGCCGGGCGTACCAGGCTTCCAGCGGGCCGTTGGGGCTGGTAATGGTCACGGTTTCGACCGGGAAGGCGGGCTTGGCGCCGTTGTGCGGTTTGGGGTTGCGGATGCCGGTGAGGAGCAGCCACAGCTTCTGGCCGGGGCTGAGCTGCTCGGGATTAGGGGAGTGCAGGCCGGGCTCGTTGGAGAAATGCGTGAAGCGCCAGGCGTGGAAAAAGGCCACGGTATTCATCGCCCCGAATAGGCCGAGAAACAGCAGCAGTAGCCAGCGGCGGCGTTGGGGGCGTTGCATAAGCGCGAAAAATGGGCTAGTAACGGCGCAATGCCCCCGATATTTTGCGCAGCTCCGCCACTTCGGCGGCCGTGAGGTCGCGCCACTGGCCGGGCTGCAGCTCGCCCAGTCCGAGCGGGCCGATGGCCGCCCGCACCAGGCGCAGGCAGGGCAGGCCCACGGCGGCGCACATCTTGCGCACCTGCCGATTCATGCCCTGCGAAATCTGAATTTCCAGCCAGCTGGTGGGGATGCTGGCCCGGTAGCGGATGGGCGGGTTGCGGGCCCAAAGGTGGGCGGGCTCGGGCAATTCAGCCGCCTGGCCGGGCGCGGTGAGGCCCTCTTTGATTTGCACGCCTTGCCGCAGCTGCGCCAATGCCTGCTCCGAAACCGTGCCTTCCACTTGCGCCCAATAAGTTTTCGGGACCTTGAACTTGGGGTCGCTGAGGCGGTGCTGAAGCTGCTTGTCGTCGGTGAGCAGCAGCAGACCCTCGCTGTCGAAATCGAGCCGGCCCACGGGGTACACACCGGGCACGGGCACAAAATCCTTGAGCGTGGCACGGCCGTGCTCGTCGGTGAACTGAGTAAGAACTTCGTAGGGCTTGTTCAGCAGGATGTAGCGCATAGTAGCGCGGACTTTCAGTCCGCGAGTAAATAACGGTGTGGAGGCATGCACGGCCAGCAAATGCAGTGTGGTCGCGGACTAAAAGTCCGCGCTA
The DNA here is from genome assembly GCF_030580955.1 of Hymenobacter convexus. Lineage (GTDB taxonomy): Bacteria > Bacteroidota > Bacteroidia > Cytophagales > Hymenobacteraceae > Hymenobacter. Next base: position 351,544 of record NZ_JAUQON010000005.1, read on the forward strand.
CTCCCACCAGCGCGATTTCGGCAGCTCGGTGCCCAAAGTTACCGGCTCGCCCAGGTGCGGCGTGGTGATGGGCTGGCCCAGGCGGGCCGCTTCGGCGGTGGCGCGGGTCACGGGCTCGTTCCAGGCGTGGAGGCTCTCGGTGAAGGCGCCCCAGTGCACGGGCAGCATCACGGCGGCGCGCGCGTCGCGGGCGGCCTGCACGCTTTGCTCAGGGCGCATGTGGATGTCGGCCCAGCTGTCGTTGTACTGTCCGCATTCCACCAGCGCCAAGTCGAACGGCCCGAATTGCTGGCCGATAGCGGCGAAGTGCGGCCCGTAGCCCCCGTCGCCGGTGTAGAATACCCGTTTGGCGGGCGTCTGCAACACCCACGAACTCCACAGCGTGGAGTTGCGGTTGCCCAAGCCGCGGCCCGAAAAGTGGCGACTGGGGGTGCAGCGCACCAACAGGCCGGGAGCTACGCGGGCGCTGTCGGCCCAGTTCATCTCCACGATTTTGGCGGCCGGCACGCCCCAGCGGCGCAAATGCGGAGCTATGCCCAGTGGCACATAAAAATGGCCCACCTTGTCCTTGATTTTGCGGATGGTGGCGTAGTCGAGGTGGTCGTAATGGTCGTGCGAGATGAGTACGGCGGCAATGGCTGGCAGCTTTTCCGGCGTAATGACCAGGCTGGGGTTGTAGCGCTTGGGCGTGGCCCAGCTCACGGGGCCCATCTCCACGCTCAGCATGGGGTCGAGTAGCACGTTCTGGCCACCGATTTCAACCAGGCTGGCCGAGTGGCCGAACCACGTCACGCGCACCATGTCGGGTGTTTTGCGGGTAATGGCCAGCGAATCGAGTGCTTGCTGAGGCAGCGGGCCGGGCGGCGCGGCCTGCGGCGATTTATGAAACAGAAACTTCCACATCACCGAAGGCATGCTGCCGCCGGTCATCTCCCGGGTCGGAATCAGGTTCACGAATTCGCCCTTCTTCGCGTTGTAATGGCCCGATTTGACATAGGCCTGTCGCTCAGCCTTGGTCGATTTGCCGCCCAGCTGCGGACTGAGGCTGACAAAGGCCGCCGTGGCAATCATGGCCGCGCCGAGTAAGCTGCTGCTCGCCATAAAGAAGATTTTTAAGGATTTACGCATGGGGTAGCATGGGGCGCAAACAGGTTTTGAACGTTTGTCATCCTGAGCGCAGCGAACGACCTTCTCACGTCAGAACGGCTTGCGGTAGCTTCACCGGCTCAGCGGTGAGAACGTCCTTCCCTGCGCTCAGGATGACAGTCATTTTATTGACCACCAGCCGTAACGGACCTCGCCCCGGCCAGGGCCACGATGTCGCGCACTTCAAGCACCGGTTTGGAGTACCCAAAGTCTGCCGCGTTTATCATGGCCCGGCCCACTTCCTGCATGGTGCTCACGAAGTTTGGAGCCAGCCGCCGAGCCAGCGGGTAGAGCCAGGCAATGGCGCCGTACCACTTCAAAATGTTGCGCTGCCCCTCGGTGGCCTTCATAAAACCCGGGCGGAACATGTAGGCAGCGTGGAAGGGCAGGGCCAGCAGCTCGTTTTCGGTGCGGCCCTTCACGCGGGCCCAGTGCTGGCCGCTTTTTTCGGCGCTATCGGTGCCCGCGCCCGATACGTAGATGAACGTCAGGTCCGGGTTGAGGCGGGCCAGGGTTTGGCCCACGGCCAGCGTCATGTCGTGGGTGATGCGCTCGTATTCTTCCTTGGAAATGCCTACCGAGGAAATGCCTGCGCAGAAAAAACAGGCGTTGTAGCCCGTCAGTTGGGTTTCCACAGCGCTCAGGTCGGCTAGGTTGGGCACCAGCAGCTCGCGCATCTTGGCGTGCGTGCGGCCGGTGGGCTTGCGCGTGAGCACCAGCACGTGCTCCACGGTAGGATTTTGCAGGCATTCGAGCAGGACGCCCTCGCCCACCATGCCGGTGGCGCCGGTTAGGATGACTCGTAGTTTCATATCGGTGCGGTAAAGTAGGAGAGAGGACGCGCAAGGCGGCGTTCTACTTTACGCCGGAGCCACAAGAACGGTGAAACTGACGCGTCATGCTTCGTTGCGCTCTGCATGACGTTTTACATTGTGCCGATTTACACACTGCCCGAATACTTCCGCACGGCCCATTCCACCGTCAGAAAGGCCAGAATCACGAAGAAAAGCCACTTCAGATTTATCAAGTCCTTCAGGTCTTCCTCGGCCGTAATGACCGGCTTATAATTGGCCTTGAGGATGTCCTGGGCCAGCTTATCGAGCTGCGCCGGGTAATAGAGCCGCGAGCCGTTGCGACGCGAAAGCTGCGCCAATAAATTGTGGTCAGCCTTCGATTCCAGTGCTTCCAGCGGCTGCGACTGCACCAGCAGCTCGCCCGCATCCTGCTGGGCCTGGCCGCCCAGGGCAGCGCGGGCCTGGTACTTATACAGGCCAGCCGGTAGCGGGCCCAGGTGCAGGGGCGCGCCATCCTCAGCGTTGGCAAACGAAAAGCGGCGGGCCTGCTGCTTCCCATCTGTCAAAACGAGGTCAATTTTCTGGTTATAGAGCCGCTCGAATACCGCGTTATAGGTTTCGGCGCCCAGCGTCACGTCGTCCTGGGTGCCGAAAGCGTCCTGCGTAGGATATACATCGAGGCGCTTTTTGTTCGCGTTTTGAGTGAGCAGCTGGAGCGTGCGGATGACGAGGCGGTCGTAGGCTTCGGGCCGGTCGTCGTGGGCCACGGCTTCGCTCAGGCGCCACTGCCAGCTGCCGTCGGTGAGCAGCGTGGCGCGGCGGGCATCGGCGGGGCCACCGAACACGAGCAGCGGCTTCTGGGTGGCCACGCGGCCCACCTGCTGCCAGAGCGCCGCCTCGGCCCCGGCCCCGAGGCGGTAGTCGCCAAACGGCACCGGCGCGGGCGGGTACTGCGCAAAGCGGCGGGCCGATTCCTCGTCTGTGGCAAAGCGGGCGAAGCCGGGGTTCGGCACCGGCGTCACCTCATCGGTCTGGCTGCCGCGCGGCTGAATGGTGAGGCCCGTGCCCAGCTGGTTGTAAGCCGCCAGGTCCGATTGGGCCCCCAGAATGTAGAAGGCCGGCGTTTTGCGGGCCTTCACCTGGGCCAGAATTTCGTTGCCCAAGCCTCCCTGCGCCGGCAGCTGGTGCAGAATGGCTACGTCGAAGTCGGCGCCGGCTTTCAGCGGCTCCATGCCGGGCAGCGCCAGGGTGAGGTCGAAATTGTCGTTCGCCAGAATGGCGGCGCGCAGGGCCTTAAGGTCGGGATGCGGGGCGGCCCCGGCCAGCAACACGCGCAGCTTGCCCTTCACAATCTCGATGAAGGCCGTGCGCTGGTTGTTCAGGGCCGTAAACTCGCCCGGCTGGGGCACGATGCGGACGTCGTAGCGCCGTTTGCCCGGCGCGGGCGCCACTATTTGGAACGTAGTGCGCACCCGGCGCCGGCCCGCGGGCAGGGCCACCCGGCGCGAGTCGAGCACGCGGCTGCCGTCGCGCAGCTCCACGGTGGCCGCCCCGCCCGCGTAGCCCTCGAAGCCCAACTCGGCCTCAATCGGAAACTTATTGCCGCTGAACGCTACCCTGTTATAAGTCAGGCCGGTCAGGCGCAGGTCCTTTTTGGGGATGGTGTCGCCCACCGCCACGCTGTATATCGGGAAGCTAAACTCGGAATAAGCCGGGCTGCGGCCCTGGTTCACGAGGCCATCGCTCAGGAGCACCACCCCGGCCAGGTTGCGGCCGTCGTAGGTTTCGCGGGTGTCGCTTAGCAACCGGTCAAGGTCGGTAGTGGCGGCGCCGAAGCGCAGCGAATCAAGCGCCGCCGGGCGCGCCGTGGTGGACGTCAGCGTCCGGGTTTCGACGGTGAAACCCCGGCCGCGCAACGTTTCGGCCAGCTTGCCCAAGCCGCTGGTAGCCTGGCTGAGCACGTTTTTGGGCGTAAATAGCTCCACCGACTGCGAGTTGTCGACGGCCAGTACCACGGTGGGCTGCTCGGTGTGCGTGGTGGTGCTTTTGATAAACGGCCCGAGCAGCAGGTAGCACAAAAAGCTCACCACGGCGAAGCGCAGGCCCGCCAGCGCGTAGTTCAGGTGCTTGCTCCAGGGCGCTTTGGCCGAGTATTGCAGGGCCGCATAGCCCGCGCCCACGAGCAGGCAAACGAGGAGGAGCCAGGGGGAATATTGGGTGGTCAGCAAACGAAAATCGGATTGAATCAGGCCTAAAGGTCGGCCGGCGCGGCTAAAGTTGCAGCCTGCCGCTGCATCAACGGTTGAGCACCGTAACCAGTTCGGGACTGTTGAAGATGCTGGCCGGCGAAATCACCGTTTCGCTCAGTGGCAAATCGTTGCCGTAGCGCTCGCGCAGCTTGGCCTGCACGGCCGGGTGGCTCAGGTCGAAGTCGCGCAGGTGCTGGAGTTGGCCAATGCGCCGGCCCAGCCCGCGCTCATACACTTTCCAGATGAGTTCGGAGCAGTAAATCCGGTCATCGGACCAGCCGAAGGTGCCGTCGTAGTCGCGGCCGACCATGGCTTGGCCCACGGCTTTCATCCGTTGCAAGGCCGCGGGCGTGAGGGCAGTTTGCGCGTCGCGCAGCCGCTTCACCACGTAATGGTCGCCGCGGCCCCGGCCGGTCCACTCCATCAGCGGCGTCACCTTCACCGGCTGCATGGCTTCCAGCACCAGCCACTGCCCATTCTGCTGGTAGAGCAGGCCGCAGTGGCTGTAAGGCGAGTGCGTAGCCAGCTGAATGGCCTGGCTTTGCTCGGACCGGCTGGTATGAAAAACCAGGTCACCGTCGCGGAACAGCCGGCGGTTGGCAGCCGCCTGCCCAAAGCGGTGGCTGTAGGCGCGGCGCACGGGCCGGAGGGCAATGACGGAAATGAGCAGGGCCAGCGCCAGAAGCAGGAGGGAAGTTCTTTTCATGTCTCAGGGCTGAGCGATGGGCATGGCTAAATACTTGCTAAAGAACTGAGCGGCTATTCAATAAAAAGCAGGGGCGCAATACGCTGCACCCCTGCTTTTTATTGTCATTCAGTAAATAAAATCCTACGTCAGCATCCCGCCATCTACCTGCAGCACCTGACCGGTGATGTAGCTGGAATCATCCGAGGCCAGAAACGCCGTGGCCTTGGCCACGTCCTCGGGCCGGCCGCCGCGCTTGAGCGGGATGGCTTTGCGCCACTCGTCGACCTGTTTGGGGTCGAGGGCGTCGGTCATTTCGGTTTCGATGAAGCCGGGGGCCACCGCGTTGCAGCGAATGTTGCGCGAGCCCAGCTCCAGGGCCACCGATTTGGTGAAGCCGATGATGCCGGCCTTGCTGGCGGCGTAGTTGGCCTGCCCGGCGTTGCCCTTGATGCCCACCACGCTGGTCATGTTGATGATGGAGCCGGCTTTGGCGCGCATCATGGGCTTGGTGGCGGCTTTGGTGAGGTTGAACACGGACTTGAGGTTGACTTGCAGCACGTTGTCCCACTGCTGCTCGCTCATGCGCATGAGCAGGCCGTCCTGCGTGATGCCGGCGTTGTTGACGAGGATGTCGAGCTTGCCGAAATCGGCCACCACGTCGTCAATCAGCTTCTCGGCCTGGCCGTAATCGGAAGCATCGGAGCGGTAGCCTTTTACCTTGGTGCCGTTGGCCGAAAGTTCGGTTTCCAGCGCCTGGCCTTTTTCAACCGAGGACAAATACGTGAAGGCGACATCGGCGCCGAGCTGGGCAAAATGCGCCGCGATGGCGCGGCCAATTCCTTTGGAAGCGCCCGTCACGAGGGCCACTTTTCCGGTGAGTGTGTTGGTCATGGGGCGAAGGTAAGTAGCGCGGACTTTTAGTCCGCGAGTCAGAAAGGCGCAGGCGCGGTCTAAAAGTCCGCGCTCCAGCAGGCTAACTTCGCCGCATATTATGCCCCACCACGACATCTGCATTCTGGGCGCGGGCCCCGGCGGGGCCGCCGCCGCCCTGCACCTCGCCAACGCCGGCCAGCGCTGCCTGCTGCTGGACCGCGCCGCTTTCCCGCGCGACAAAACCTGCGGCGACGCCCTCAGCGGCAAGGTCATCAACGAATTGAAGCGCATCGAGCCCGGCCTGCACGCCAAGCTGGCCGCCTCGCCCATCCAGATTCCGAGCTGGGGCATCGACTTCATTGCCCCCAACGGCCGCAAGCTCAGCATCCCCTTCAAGCCCAAGTTCGACAAAGCCCACGACGCCACCGCCGGCCACGTAGCCAAGCGCATCGACTTCGATAATTTCCTGGTCGAAGAAGTGCGCCAGCGCCCCGAAATCGACTTCCGCGAAAACGTGGATGTGGCCCGTACCGAGCGCACGCCTGACGGCTGGCAATTATTTGACAAAGGGGGAAATGAAATAGCCACCTGCCGCCTGCTACTCGTCGCCAACGGCGCCCAATCCGAATTTGCCCGCAAAGTGGCCGGCCATGCCTTGGAGCCCGACCACCATTGCGCCGGCCTGCGCACTTATTACGACGGCGTGAGCGGCCTCAGCCCCGATAATTTCATCGAGCTGCACTTCATTAAAGACTTTCTGCCCGGCTACCTCTGGGTCTTTCCGCTGCCCAACGGCCAAGCCAACGTGGGCGTGGGCATGCTCTCCAAAACCGTGGCCGATAAAAAGGTGAACCTGCGTCAGCGCCTCGACGAGATTCTGGCCACGCACCCAGCCTTGGCGCCGCGCTTCGCCGGGGCCACGCGGCTGGGCGCGGTGAAAGGTTTCGGTCTGCCGCTGGGCTCGAAGCGGCGCGCCTTATCGGGCGCTCATTATTTCCTGCTCGGCGACGCCGGCTCGCTCATCGACCCGTTTTCGGGCGAGGGCATCTCGCACGCCATGGTGAGTGGCCGTCACGCCGCCGTGTGGGCCGTGGAAGCGTTGAAAAAGGCCGATTTCAGCCCCGAATTCCTTAAGAATTATGACAAAGCCGTGTACAACCGCCTCGGCCAGGAACTGCGCCTGAGCCGCGTGATGCAGCGGCTCCTCAACTTTCCCAGCCTGTTCAACATCGTGGCCAACCGCGCCGTGAGCAACCCCACGCTGGCCGCCACGCTCTCCATGATGTTTATGGACTTGGACCTGCGCGAGCAGCTGCGCAAGCCCAGCTTCTACTTCAAGCTGGTTTTTGGCGGGAAGTAGGGCAACGAACGCCGGCCATAAAAAAAGAACGTCATGCTGAGCGCAGCCGAAGCATCTCTACCGCAACAGCAATCCAATCGACAGGATTTGGTATTGCGGTAGAGATGCTTCGGCTGCGCTCAGCATGACGTGTAGTAGGTCTGCAACCCAGATATACTCAACAAAAAAAGGCGCGAAACCTACGTTTCGCGCCTTTCATGTTTACTGGACTGGGGCCTTTGCCGCCGGCGTAGTTGCCGGTTTTTTGTAGCCAGGGCGCGGGTGGTAGCCGGTGCCCGGCTTGGCCACCGGCGCGGCTTTGATGGGCTCGTGGCCGTCGTTGCCCACGTAGCGCTTCAGGCTCTTTTCGGCTTCGGGGTTGAGCTTGGCGGCGCGCTCCAGGTCGCGGCGGGCTTCGGAGAGCTTGTCGAACGAGGAGTAGCTGATGCCGCGGTACTCCCAGGCGTCGGCGTAGGCCGAATCGAGCTGGATGGCCCGGGTGAAATCGGTAACGGCGGGCTTGTACTGGTACATCTGCATCTTGGCTACGCCGCGGCCGAAGAACGATTCCTTGTCGTCGGGGCGGTACTTGAGGGCCCCCGAAAAGTCCGTGGCGGCTGCTTTGTACTGCTTCATCATCAGGCGGTTCACGCCGCGGTTGTAGTAGGCGTCGGGGTTGTTGCGCTGGTACTTGATGGCGGCCGTGTAGTCCGGGATGGCCTCTTTGTATTGCTTAAGGTAGCTTTTGGCCTTGGCCCGCTGCAGCAGCGCGGCGGGGTCGCGTGGGCTGGTTTTCAGGCGCGAGTCGGCCGATTCCAGCATCATACGGTAGTCGGCGGCCGTCATTTTTTTCTCCTTGGCGCGCTCGGCCGAAGCCACCGAGGCGGTGGGAGTGTTCGGGGCGGCCGTGGCCGGGGCGCCCGCCATTTCGGCCGGCAGGTCGGTAGCGGCGGTGGCAGCAGCCGGCTCGGCGGCCGGGGTGGCCACGCGGGCATCGGTAGCCGTGGCCGCGGCGCCAGTCGAGTCAGGCCGGGTGGCGCCGGTAGCCACGGGGGCCGCCATGGGCTGGCTCGTCACCGAAGGTTTTTCCTTTTCCGTGACGGTGGTAGCGCAGTTCGAGAGAAAACCCAGCAGCCCGAGGGCGGTCAATGGGAAGCGAAGACGTGATTTCATAAGGTCAAAAAAGTGAGGTGCGGGGCAGCAAATCCGCAACCGGGGGCTTATACGGAAGACTGCCAAGATTGGCTGCTAGCACGCATCGAGCCAAAATAGTGCAGGCAATATAACGAGGCGCCGCCGGGATAGCGGCGCGGTGGGGGAGGGCGGCTATCTTTGCTCCGCTAAATGGGTGGGTCCCCCAGCCGGACCCGGTGTACTTTTTTCTTTCCGAGCATTTTATGGCATTGCAATTTGATTTGGTCGTGGTCGGCAGCGGCCCCGGAGGGTACGTGGCCGCCATTCGGGCGTCGCAGTTGGGGTTGAAAGTGGGGGTGATTGAGCGCGAGTCGCTGGGCGGCATCTGCCTCAACTGGGGCTGCATTCCCACCAAGGCGCTGCTTAAGAGCGCGCAGGTGTTCGAATACCTCAACCACGCCGCCGATTACGGCCTGAGGGCCGAAGGGGTTGGCTACGATTTTGGGGCCGTGATTTCGCGCAGCCGCGGCGTGGCCGATGGCATGAGCAAGGGCATCAACTTCCTGTTCAAAAAGAACAAGATTGAAACCGTGATGGGCACCGGCAAAGTGGTAGCCCCCGGCAAGGTGGAAGTAACCAAAGCCGACGGCAGTAAGGAAACGGTGGAGGCCAAATCCATCATCCTGGCCACCGGCGCCCGCTCGCGCGAGCTGCCCACCATGCCGGTTGATAACAAGAAAATCATCGGCTACCGTAAGGCCATGGCCATGGAGCAGCTGCCCAAGCGCCTCGTGGTGGTGGGCTCGGGTGCCATCGGCGTCGAGTTTGCCTACTTCTACCGCACCATGGGCTCGGAGGTGACGGTGGTGGAATTTCTCCCCCGCATCGTGCCCGTGGAGGACGAGGAAGTGTCGCGCCAGATGGAGAAGTCGTTCCGCAAAATCGGCGTGAACGTGCTCACCAGCGCCGAAGTAACCAAGGTGGACACCGCCGGCGAAGGCTGCAAAGTGACCATCAAAACCGCCAAAGGCGAGCAGGTGATTGATTGCGACGTGGTGCTGAGCGCCGTGGGCGTGACCACCAACCTCGAAAACCTCGGCCTCGAAGAGCTTGGCATCAAAGTGGAGCGCGGCCGCGTGCTGGTCGACGACTTCTACCAGACCAACGTGCCCGGCATTTACGCCATCGGCGACATCGTGCCCGGCCCCGCGCTGGCCCACGTGGCCTCGGCCGAGGGCATCATCTGCGTTGAGAAAATTGCCGGCCACCACCCCGAGCCCCTCAACTACCAGAACATCCCCGGCTGCACCTACGCCTCGCCCGAAATCGCCAGCGTGGGCTACACCGAAGCCGAAGCCAAAGCCAAAGGCTACGATGTGCTGGTGGGCAAATTCCCCTTCTCGGCCTCGGGCAAGGCCAGCGCCGCCGGCGCCAAAGACGGCTTCGTGAAAGTCATTTTCGACAAGAAATACGGCGAGTGGCTTGGCGCCCACATGATTGGCATGAACGTGACCGAGATGATTGCCGAAGTCGTAGTGGCCCGCAAGCTGGAAACCACCGGCATGGAAATCATCAAGGCCGTGCACCCGCACCCCACCATGTCGGAAGCCATTATGGAAGCCGCCGCAGCGGCTTATGGCGAGGTGATTCACTTGTAGATTTATTTCGATTGAACACAAGGAGGCCCGGCTGATTCAGCCGGGCCTCCTTGTGTTTTAGCGAAGATTGGAGTTGCTATCTTGCTGGAAATATTTCTATCCAAATTTCTATCCAATCCATGAATCCTGCCGATAATATTCTGCTCTACCAAGCTCCTGATGGGCAAACGCAACTGGAAGTGCAGCTCGACCATGAAACGGCGTGGCTGACGCAGGCGCAGATGGTTGAACTGTTTGATGTCTCGAAAAAAACCGTCAGTGAACACATCCAAAATATTTTTCGAGAAGGAGAATTGGTGTCAGAAGCAGTTGTCCGGAAATCCCGGACAACTGCTTCTGATGGAAAAAACTACTTGGTGCAACACTACAATCTCGATGTCATAATCTCCGTCGGCTACCGAGTGAAATCCTTACGCGGCACGCACTTTCGGCAGTGGGCGACCAACATATTGCGCCAGTACCTCGTGCAGGGGTATGCCCTGAATGAAAAGCGCCTGCGCGAAAGCTCCCGCCAGCTAGCTGACCTCAAGCGGCTCGTGCAGTTACAAGGAGAAGTAGCCGCGAATCAGGAATTGACCTCTGACCAATCGGATGCCCTGTTGCGGGTATTGGGCGACTACGCCCGCGCCCTCGATGTGCTCGACCAGTACGACCACCAACGCCTGCTCGTGCGCGGCACGGCCACGGAGGAACCCTTTGAGCTGACTTATGAAGCCGGGCTGGAAGCAGTAGACAGCCTCCGTGTGCAATTTGGCGGCAGTGCTTTGTTCGGGCGCGAAAAGGATGCCTCGTTCCAAAGTTCGGTGCGTACGATTTACCAGAGCTTTGATGGCGAAGACCTGTACCCGAGCGTGGAAGAGAAGGCCGCTAATCTGTTGTATTTTGTGGTGAAAAACCACTCGTTTTCAGATGGCAACAAGCGCATCGCGGCCTTTCTGTTCGTATGGTTTCTCGACCGCAATAAGTGCCTGTATCATCCCGACGGCACCCGCCGGCTGGCCGACAATGCGCTGGTGGCCCTCACGCTGCTCATAGCCGAAAGCAAGCCGGAGGACAAGGCCACAATGGTGACGCTGGTGGTAAATCTGATTAACCAAGATAACTAATCCGGCACCGCTTCCGCCGCTACGGTGGGCACGTTCGCTGCCTTAGGTTTCTGGCTCACCAGCCACACGCCCAGGAAGATGAGGGCCGCCTGTCCGGCCTTGCCCCAGGTGAGGTGGTCTTTGCCCAGGCCCACGGCGATGAGCACGGCCAGCACCGGCTGCAGGTAGATGTAGACGCCCAACAGGGCCGGGGAGGCGTACTTCAGAGCCCAGTTGTTCAGCAGATAGGCCAGGATGGTGAGGAAAACCACCATGTAGCCGATTTCGAGCCAGATTTTGAGGGGGAAGCTGGCGTAGTTGGCCGTCAGGGCATCGCGCCAGCCGAAAGGCACGGCGATAATAGCCCCCACCAGAAACACCCGCGCCAACACCGTGAAGGCGTGGTATTTGCGCATGAGCGGCTGCACCAGCACCAGATACAGGCCGAACACGGTGGCATTAGCCAGAATGAACAGGTTGCCCAGCGTGGCGTGCGGATACACAGCCGCCTGCGCGTTGCGGCTCAGGATGAGTGTGGCTGCCCCCGCGGCGCCCACCGCAATGCCCAGCACCCGCGGCAGCGTGATTTTTTCGCTTAGCAGAATGGCCGAGGCAATGACCACCACGATGGGCGCGATGGTTTGCAGCAGCGAGGCGCTGATGGGCGAGGTCAGGTTCAGGCCCGAAAAAAACAGGAGCTGGTTGACCCCAATGCCGCAAATGCCGCAGATGATGGACCGCCGGTTGTCGGCCCAGCCGATAATTTTGTCCTGCGGCGCCACGAAGTATTTGATGAGGGCAAAGAAGCTCGAAGCCCCCAGCACCCGCAGCGTAACGATGCCAAACGGCGTCATATACACCGGCATCACATCTTTGGAGAGCGAGTAGTTGGCCGCGTAGATGAGGGTGACCAGGAAAAGGGCCGCGTGGACGCGGAGTTGATTGGACATGGTAGCGCGAACTTTGTAGTTCGCGTCCCCAACCGAGTCGTTGTTACGGCGCGGGGACGCGAGCTACAAAGTTCGCGCTACTTCGCTCCCCATGGCCTCTTTATTTCCCGACGACGAACCCACTGCCTTCACCCCAGCGCCCGCGCCCGGCCCGGACGCGCCCCTGGCCGAGCGCCAGCGCCCGCGCCGCCTAGCCGATTACGCCGGCCAGCAGCACCTGGTGGGCGAAACCGGCGTGCTGCGCCGCTACCTGAATTCGGGCCGGCTGCCCAGCCTCATTCTGTGGGGGCCGCCCGGCGTGGGCAAAACCACCCTGGCCCACCTGCTGGCCTCGGAGTTGAAACAGCCGTTTTCGGCCTTGAGCGCCATCAATGCCGGGGTGAAGGACGTGCGCGACGTCATCGAAAAAGCGAAGCGGCAGCGCGGGACGGTGCTATTCATTGATGAAATCCACCGCTTCAGCAAGGCGCAGCAGGATGCGCTGCTGGGCGCGGTGGAGCACGGCACGGTAACGCTGATTGGGGCTACCACGGAGAACCCGTCGTTTGAAGTAATTCCGGCTTTGCTTTCGCGCTGCCAGGTGTATGTGCTGGAGGCGCTGAGCGCGGAAACCCTGCGCGGGCTGGTGCAAAAAGCCCTGACCGAAGACGCTGCATTGAAGCAAAAAAAAGTGAAGCTGAAGGAGGACCACGCCCTGCTGGCCCTGAGCGGCGGCGACGCCCGCAAGCTGCTCAACCTCTTGGAAATTGTGGTGCAAAGCACGCCACCCGACAAAAAAGGCGTCATCGAAATCACCGATGCCGTGGTGCAGCAGGTGGCTCAGCGCCCGCTGGCGCGCTACGACAAGGGCGGCGAAATGCACTACGATGTGATTTCTGCTTTCATCAAAAGCATGCGCGGCTCCGACCCCAACGCGGCGCTCTACTACCTGGCCGTGATGCTGGAAGGCGGCGAGGACGTAAAATTCATTGCCCGCCGCATGCTTATTCTGGCCAGCGAAGACATCGGCAACGCCAACCCCAACGCTCTGATGCTGGCCACCAGCTGCTTCCAGGCCTGCACCGTCATCGGCCTGCCCGAGTCGGATTTGATTCTGGCTCAGACCGTTATTTACCTGGCCACCTCGCCCAAGAGCAACGCTGCCTACATGGCCATCCGGGCGGCGCAGGCCGAGGTGAAAGCCAACGGCGTGTACCCCGTGCCGGTGCCCTTGCGCAACGCCCCCACGCGCCTGATGAAGCAGCTCGGCTACGGCAAGGAATACGCCTACTCGCACAACGGCGAGGGCAATTTCGAGGAGCAGGAGTTTCTGCCCGACGCGCTCAGCGGCCGGCGCTTTTACGAACCGGGCCACAATCCCAGCGAGGCGAAGATTCAGGAGCGGCTGCGCGGCTGGTGGGGCGAGAAGTATGGTTACTGACCGCAGATTCGGCTGATTTTAACGGATTGGGACGGATTATTTGTGGTTCCGCAGGCAAATGCCCGGCATTGTAATGGCGGGCGAAGTCAAACGATATAACCGCGTGTAACTTGCCAGCCAATTGGGCGGCAGGCCGGAATTGGTGCGAGGGCGCCAAGCCACAAATAAGCCGCCCCAATCTGTTGAAATCCGTTAATCCTGCGTTCTTATGCGTCAATTTTTGAAGTTTGTGCTGGCCACCATCGTGGGGCTGGTTGCTTTCAGTTTCATTGGTTTCCTGGTGCTGGCTGGCATCATTGGGGCCGCGGCCAGCGCCGGCGACCACAAGGAAACGGCCTCGAACTCGGTGCTGGAGCTCAAGCTCAACGAGCCGCTCACCGAGCGGGGCCGCGACGGTAAATTCAGCTTCGGTGGTAACGATACCTCCACGGGCCTCGTCAACTTGAAAGCCGCCATCAAGCGGGCCAAGTCCGACGACGACATCAAGGGCATCTTGCTGAACCTGGGCATTGTGCAGGGCGGCATGGCCTCGCTGGAAGAAGTGCGCGACGCCCTGATTGACTTCAAAAAGAGTGGCAAATTCGTGGTGGCTTACCACGAAATCGCGTCCGAGAAGAGCTTTTACCTGGCCTCGGTGGCCAACGAAATCTACCTCAACCCGCAGGGCACGCTCGAATTCAACGGCCTGAGCTCGGAGGTAATGTTCTACAAGCGGCTGTTCGACAAGGCCGGCATTGAGCCCTACATTTTCCGCGTGGGCTCGTTCAAGAGCGCCGTGGAGCCGTTTTTTCGGGAGAATTTCTCCGATTCGGCCCGCTACCAGACCGTGTCGTTCCTGAACTCCATCAACGGCTATATGGTGGGGCAGGTGGCCAAGTCGCGCGGCATCAACCCGGCCCGCCTCAAGGTTATTTCCGACTCGATGTTGGTGCATAACGCCCCCGACGCCCTGCGCCTGAAGCTGGTGACCAAGCTCGGCTACTTCGATGAGGCCCAGGATTATATGCGCGGCAAGCTGGGCCTGGCAAAAGACAAAAAGCCCAGCATCGTGAGCCTGAGCGACTATACCGAGGACAAGGACGCCGACGAGCGCGAGGGCAAAACCACCGGCAACCGCATTGCCGTGATATATGCCGAGGGCGACATCGTGACCGGCCGCGGCTCCGACGACAACATCGGCAGTACCAAGTTTGCCGAGGCCATCCGCAAGGCCCGCCTCGACGAAAAAGTGAAGGCAGTAGTGCTGCGCATCAACTCGCCCGGTGGCTCCTCGCTGGCTTCCGACATTATTTACCGCGAAGTGCTGCTGACCAAAAAAGTGAAGCCCATTATCGCCAGCATGAGCGACGTGGCGGCGTCGGGCGGCTACTACATTGCCATGGCCTGCGATACCATTGTGGCCCATCCGAACACCATCACGGGCTCCATCGGCGTGTTTGGCGTACTGCCCAACATCCAGCCGCTGCTGGCCGACAAGCTCGGCATTACCGTGGACCGCGTGACCACCGGCAAGTTTTCCGACCTGCCCACCATCACCCGCCCGCTCACGGAGTTTGAGAAACGGACGCTGCAGGAAGAAGTGAACCGCATCTACGCCGACTTCACCAGCAAGGCCGCCCAGGGCCGCCACATGCCCGTGGAGCGCCTGCGCCGTCTGGCCTCGGGCCGGGTCTGGAGCGGCCTCGAAGCCAAAGGCAACGGCCTCGTGGACGTGCTGGGCGACTACCAGGATGCCTTGAACATTGCCGCCGCCCGCGCCCACCTCAAAGCCGATGACTACCGCGTGCAGCGCCTGCCCCGCCAGAAATCGAGCCTCGAAAGCCTGCTGGCCCGCTTTGGCGCCGGCGATGATGACGAAGCCAAAACCCGCGCCCTGAAAACGGAGCTTGGCCCGCTCTACCCGGCCTATGCGCAGTACCAGCAGCTGATGCAGATGCGCGGCGTGCAGGCCCGCCTGCCGTACACGCTGGACATTCAGTAGTTTAACCCGTCATCGCCTGTCATCCTGAGCGCCGCGAAGGACCTTATCAACGAAGAACAAGTTGTTCCGACGTGGTAAGGTCCTTCGCGGCGCTCAGGATGACAGGCGTTTAACTTATCGTAACAACCAACCGCTCACCATGCTCAACCAACTCCACGAAGCCGCCGCCTACATCAAGGAAAACTCCCAAGCTTTTCAGCCCGAAACGGGCATCATCCTCGGTACCGGGCTGGGCGCGCTGGCGAAGGAAGTCGAAGTTGAATACGAAATCAACTACGCCGACATCCCGCATTTCCCGCTCAGCACCGTGGAAAGCCACGCCGGGCGCCTGCTGCTGGGCCGTATGGGCGGCCGGAAGGTGGCCGTGCTGCAAGGCCGCTTTCATTACTACGAAGGCTACACCATGCAGCAGGTAGCCATGCCGGTGCGGGTGCTCAAGCTGCTGGGCATCGGCCAGCTACTGGTGAGTAATGCGGCCGGCGGGCTGAACCCCGATTTCAACATTGCCGATTTGATGCTCATTGACGACCACATCAATCTGCAGCCCACCAACCCCCTCATCGGTCCGAACCTCGACGAGCTAGGCCCGCGCTTCCCCGACATGTATGCGCCCTACGACGCCGGCTTGCTGGACCGCGCCGAAGCGGCGGCCGGTGCACTGGGTCAGGTCGGCACCACGCGCCGCGGGGTGTACGTGAGCGTGCCCGGCCCCATGCTCGAAACCCCCGCCGAATACCGCTACCTGCGCCTCATCGGGGCCGATGCCGTGGGCATGAGCACGGTGCCCGAAGTCATTGCTGCCCGCCAGCTCAACCTGCCGGTGCTGGCCGTGTCGGTTATCACCGATTTGTGCGCGCCCGGCCACCTCAAACCCGTAGTGCTGGCCGATATTTTTGCCGCCGCCGCCGCGGCCGAGCCCCGTTTGACGGCGCTGATAAAAGCCGTAGTAGCGGGGCTGTAAGAACGTCATGCAGAGCGCAGCGAAGCATCTTGCCCGCAATAGTAACCGATTACTTACGCGGGCAAGATGCTTCGCTGCGCTCTGCATGACGTTCAAAGTCACCGCACTACTTTCGTCGCTGTAGTGCCGCTCAGCACGGCGAAAATGCCCACGCCGCCCTGCACGTTGCTGTAAATAGCCGAGGGCTGGGCAAAGGGGTTGCCGTTGGCGTTGCGGGCGTCGCGCGTCGACTGGCGGAAGCGGTAGAACGCGCGCTCGATGTGGTAGAGCGTGGCCGTCACGGTGTCACCGGCGTTGAAGCGGTAGCTGGTGCCGAGCACGAATGGCTGCCCGTTGAGCAGCCGGTCCTCCACCGACATGTCCACTTCCGGGCTTTTGAGCAGGGCGCCTTTGGCGGGATTGCCCTTGTGCAGCTGCAGGCGGTAGCAGTCGTCGAGGCTGATGGGGTCGCGGAAATTGGTGAGGAAATACGCCTTGCGCTCGGAGCCGGTTTTGTCGTTGAACTTGTAGTTCAGCGAATCAATCGGGATGGGGGCCAGCATGGTGGTGGTGCCCGTCACGTGCCGGCCCTTGGTGTCCACGACGTCGATTTTGAACACATCACCGGGCCGGGCCACCAGCGGCGTGCGGCCGATGTGCGAGTGGAATTTCACCCCCGACACCGTGTCAATCAATGCCTGGTAGTTGGGCTGGAAGGGCAGGGGCACCTGCGTGCCATTGGGCATGGTGAGCGTGACGGTGACATCGGTGGGAATCTGGGGAATAACTGCGCCCAGGTAAGGCACCGAGGTCGAGACGGCCAGGCTGGGCACCTTCCCGGGCTCGAGGTAGCACTCCACCACCAGCTCGGCCGAGTAAACGGGCAGCGGCACGTTGATGTCGTTTTGCAGCTTGCCGCAGCCGGCCAGCGCGAGCAGGCCCAGCAGCAAGGCGGCGGTTGGTTTCTTGAACATGGTTAGAACCGGAAATTGTACGTCAGCGAAGGGATTACCGGAAACAGCGACACCTGCTTAGCGGCAAAACCGGTGGTGCGCCCCGTCGCCTTGTCCTTCACCGTGTCGAAAAACACGAAGTAGGCGTTGCGGCGGTTGTAGGCGTTGTAAATGCTCAGGGTGAGGTCCTGGTTGAGGCGGGCGCCGATTTTGTACACCACACCCAGGTCGAGGCGGTGGTAGGGGATGAGTCGATAGGAGTTGCGGTCGGGGTAGATGGGCACCGGGCGCGGGTCGATGCCCACACTGGAACCGGGAATATCCTGTACTCCGAAGCGGCCCAGCGGCAGTGTGGTCAGGTTGCCGGACGTGTAGATGAAGCTGGCCGTGAGGTTGATGCGGGCGTTGAGCTGGTGCAGCACTACCACGGTCAGGTTGTGGCGCCGGTCGTAGTTGGGGTGGAAATCCTGGCCGTTGTTCACGCCGTTGGTGCCGCGCTGGGGCTGGAAATTGCGCCAGCTCCAGGCCAGGGTGTAGCCTATCCAGCCGGTGGTTTTGCCGGTTTTCTTTTCCAGGTAAATTTCATTGCCGTAGCTCCAGCTTTTGCCAAAAATGAACTCCGCGTCCAGCTCTGGGTTCACGAACAGCTGCGCGCCGTCGCGAAAATCAACTTGGTTGCGACCCCATTTGTAGTACACTTCATTAGTGAGCAAATACTTGCCGCCACCTAGCAAAAAGCTGCCGCCGGCGCTCACCTGCTGCGACTGCTGGGGCTTCACCGACAGGCGCGAGGGGTACCAGATGTCGGTGGGCAGCGTGGCGCCGGAGTTCGTCACCAAGTGCACGTACTGGTACATCATGGCGTAGTTCACCTTGAACGACGTGCGGTCGTTGAGGGCGTAGCGGGCGGCGGCGCGGGGCTCCAGGCCGCCGTACTGGTCGCTGCCGCTGCGGAATCCGGTGAGGCGCAGGCCGCCTTCGAGCTGCAGCTTGTCGGTGGCTTTGTAGTTGTCGGAAGCGTAGAGGGCGCCCTCCAGGCCGTAGTAGTTCACGTCGGAGCCGAAGTTCACGCGGCCGTCGCCGGAGTTGGCATCGAGGCGGCCCACGCCGAAGCGGTGCTGCGTGGCCAGGGCACCGGCCTTGATGAGGTGGCGGTCGGAAGGTGTGTACTCGAAGTCGGTGCGGGCCGTGTAGTCGCGGATGCTGGAGCCCAGGCCGAAGGTGAACGTGTCGAGCTTGTTGGTGAGGTTGTACTGGTAGTCGGATACCGACACGCTGGTGTTCACGAACAGCCTGGGCGAAAAAATGTGGTTCCAGCGCAGCGAGCCTATGGTGTTGCCCCAGCTGAAATTGAAGTTGAAGCCGCCGGTACTGCTGAACCCGAACACGTCGCGCCCCAGGTAGCCGGTCAGAAAGAGGTGGTCATGCTCGCCCAGCGTGTAGTTCGCCTTGGCGTTCATGTCATAGAAATAGTAGTCGGGAATGGGGCTGTAGTCCTCCTTTCCTTCATTGGCCTTGTTCAGGGCCCGCGTGAAAATGTCGAAGTACGTGCGCCGGCCACTCACGATGAACGAGCCCTTGCCCTTGTTGATGGGTCCCTCATACGTGAGGCGCGACGAAATGAGCCCGATGCCGCCCGTAG
Source organism: Hymenobacter convexus (assembly GCF_030580955.1). GTDB lineage: Bacteria > Bacteroidota > Bacteroidia > Cytophagales > Hymenobacteraceae > Hymenobacter. Next base: position 370,396 of record NZ_JAUQON010000005.1, read on the forward strand.
CCACGTAGTGCTGCCGGTCGCCCTCGCGCAGCTTCACATCCACCACCGACGACAGCCGCCCGCCAAACTGGGCCGGAAACCCCGATTTGTACAGGTCCACGCTTTGCACCGCATCGGAATTAAACACCGAAAACAGCCCAAACAAGTGGTTGGGGTTATACACCAGCGCATTGTCCAGCAGTACCAGGTTCTGGTCTGAGGAGCCGCCGCGCACAAATAAGCCGCTGCTGCCTTCACCGCCGCTTTGCACGCCGGGCTTGAGCTGCAGGGTTTTCAGAATGTCAACTTCGCCAAAAAGCGCGGGCAGCAGCTTGGCCTCGCGCATGCTGATGTGTTCGACGCCCATCTGGGTGGTTTTCAGCTTTTCCTGCAGCGTAGCGGCGCCTTCCACCACCACTTCGCCCAACTCGTTGCCGCCTTCTTCGAGGGCGAAGCTCAGGCGCTGGTTGCGCGTGAGGTTGAGGTCGCGGGTTTGCTGCTGATAGCCGATGAAGGCGATGAGCAACTGGTGGCGGCCGGCCGGCAAACTCAGGCTGAAATGGCCCAGCGAATCGGCCGCCGTGCCCGTGCCAAGGGTCGGTACCGCCACGCTGGCCCCGGGTAATGCTTCGCCTTTGGCACTGCGAACAGTGCCGCTGACAGTAAAACGGGCTTGCTGCTGCGCCTGGGCTACGTGCGGCCCGGCCCAGCTAAGCAAAAGAATAAGAAACAGATAACGCGCAGAATAACTAAAAACCATAGAGCGAGTGAGAGGGTAGCGCAAAGGTAGCCACCTCCCCAACGCCGGGGTCAGCCAGATAGTTTGCCGGCGGCCAGGCTACCGCCCAACCGATTAGCTTTTCCCCACGAATGGTTGCAGCACCTGCGCGATTTGGGCGGCCGGCACCACGCCCGCCTGCCGCCACACCGGCTGCCCCTGATGAAACAAAATCAGGGTAGGAATGCTCTGCACGCGGTATTGCTGGGCCACGGCCTGGTTTTTATCCACGTCGATTTTGATGACGCGCAGCTTGCCGCCGTGCTGGGCTGCCACCTGCTCCAGAATGGGGGCCATGGTTTTGCAGGGGCCGCACCAGGTGGCGAAAAAATCGACCAGAACGGGCATTCCTGGGCTGTTGATGAGTTCGGAAAAGGACTTGCGGGGCATGATGAGGAATCTGAATTAAGTGGCGAAGACGCAGAGGACTTTAAACGCAAAAAGCCCGGCAGGTGGCCGGGCTTTCGCTGATTTTTGGCTTGAGGCAATGGCGACGGAGTATCGCAACTACTGCTTAATCACCGTTACGTCGTTGCCCACTTCCGGGAAAACGAAGCGGCCGCTCACGGCTTTCACGCCTTTCACGCGGCACTCCCAAGTGTAGCGGCCGGGCGTGGCGTTGGCGGCCTCGCCGCCTTCGGTTTTGAAATAATCAGGGTCGGCCGGGTCGGTGGGGAAGAGCACGTCGATGCCCGTCTGGTTTTTCACCAGCTGCTTCACGAGGAAATAATCCTTGCCGGTTTTTTCGTTGTGCACCACAAAAGTGGCCGTGTAGGGCCCGAGCTGGCCGTATTTGTCGAGAATGCCCAGTTTGATTTGGGCGGTGGTGCTCACCATCCACGTTTGGGCGTGGGCGGCGGGGGTGGCACTCAGCAGCCACAAGGCCACCAGCGCGCCCACCGCCCGACGGGCCCGGGGCATGGCAAAAAAAGAGCGTACAGTTGTTGTCATGGGGCGAAGAAAAAAGTGGGGAAAATGCAAATGGAGGGATGGAGCTAATCGACCATAGAAATGCAAGTAAGCTCAATACAGGCCAAGTTAACGCCTTGAAAACAAATCCGCAACTTGCGGCCCGCCGCTGCTGTTCAATTCCGCAAGTACAGAATCCCCCCCGTGAATAGGTTTGTTGCAAGTAATGCCAAGACGACGCTCCTAACCCCCAGCCTGGCCCATCCCCGAAACCAGTGCCCAGCCCCGGTGCGGCCTGTGCGAGCGCACCGTGCAAAGCACCTCACGCCACCACCTGGTGCCACGCGAAGAAGGCGGTAGGTACGGCCCTACCGTCGACCTGTGCCAGCCCTGCCACAGCAGCGTCCACCGTTTCCTGAGCAACCGCGAGCTGGCCCGGCTCTATCCCACCGTGGAGGCCCTGCGCGCCGCCGAGGGCCTGCAAACCTACCTGAACTGGATTCGCAAGCAGCGCGTGGAGCGCATCACCAGCCGGCGCGGCCGGCGCTGATGCCGGCCGGCTACGGCACTGCGCAGCTGGTTTCGTTGCCCATGATGCCCACCAAATGCACCGTGCTGTTGCCGCCCGCCCCGGGCCGCACCCGAATTTGGGTGCCTATCCGGTCTTTGAGGTCGGAGACGTGGGAGATGATGCCAATCATCTTGCCCGAATGCTGCAGGCGTTCCAGTGCATCGAGGGCCGTGTTCAGGGCTTCGGGGTCGAGGGTGCCAAAGCCTTCGTCAATAAACAACGACTCGATGCGGGCCTTGTGGCCGGCCAACTCGCTCAGGCCCAGGGCCAACGCTAGGCTCACCAGGAAGCTTTCGCCGCCCGAGAGCGAGGCCATGGGGCGCACGGTGTCGGCCTGGTCGTGGTCGATGATTTGCAGCTCCAGGTTGCGGTTGGGCGTTTTGAAGATGGTGTAGCGGCCCGTGAGCTGGCGCAGGCGCAGGTTGGCCAGCCGGGCCAAGTGCGTAAGGGTGAGGCCCTGCGCAAACTGGCTGAACTTGTCGCCCCGCGCCGAGCCAATCTGCTCGCTCAGGTCTTGCCAGCGCTGCTCCTCCTGCTGGCGCAATGTCAGCTCCTGCAAGCCGGCCGACAGCAGCTGGCGGGCGTCGTCGTCCTGCTTCAGTTGGTTGCCCACGGCGCCCAGCTTCTGCTGCAAAATGTCGTCGGCCGCCGATAGGGCATTGAGTTGAGCAGTAAGCTCGGCGGCGGTGTGAGGTGTGAGGCCGGCTTCGGCATGGTGGGTGAGCTCGGCGGTGAGGTCGGTGAGGCGGCGGGCCGTGGCCGCCCGGGCGGTGAGGTGGTCCTGGCGGCGCTGCGTCAGGCGCTCGGCTTCGGCCGCGGGCAGGAGCAGGGCGCGGGCTTCGGCAGCCGTGGCAATGCCGGCGGCGGCCAGGTCGGCGGCCAGCTCTGTGTGGCGCTGGGCGTGGGTGGCGCGGTGCGTGGTCAGCTGCGCATGTAGGTCGCGCTGTCGGTTTTGCTGAATTTCCAAGGCTTTCTGCTGGTCGGCCAGCTGCGTTTGGGCGCGCTGGGCGGCATCTGCCAGGCGCTGGGTGGCCTGGCGTAGCTGTTCTGTTTCGGCGGCGGGGTCGGGGCCGGAGTAATGGGCCTGCCGGGCTGCCATTTGCTGGTCGATAGCCTGCTGCTCAGTTGTTAGCGCCTCGGCGACGGCGTTGAGTTGGGCGGCCTGCTGCGCCAGGGCTTCGGCGCGGGCTTTGTGCTGGCTGGTTTTTTCCAGCAGCATTTTGCCGAGCTCATTCAGCGCAGCCACCTGCGTCTCATAGTGGTCGGCCCGCTCCCGGAGCGTAGCCAGAATGCCATCGTAGGGCGGCTGCTTGGGCAGCTGCAACCGGTGCGGCGCCAGAAAATCGCGAATGGTGCTTTGGAAAATATCGGTCTGGTCCTGCCAATGTAGCAGTTCCTCGGCCAGCTTGGCCAGGTCGGCTTCGGTGGTTTCCTGCCGCTCCAGCAGGCGCGGAATCTCGCGTTGGGCCGCCGTGGTGGCCTCGCCTTCCTTCAGATATTGCTCGCGCAGCTTGGCCAACTGCTCGTCCAGCTCTGCCACCCGGCGCCGGGACGCCACGGCGGTGGCCTGCTCGCGGGTCGCGGTTTCCAGCAGAGCGCGCACGGCGGTGGGGTCGGTGGGTTGGGGCGGAGCGAGGGTGAGCGCGGCGGCCAGCGCCGCAGCCTGCTGCCGGGCCATATCGGCCGCAGCCAGGGCTTCGGCCCGCAGCTTCTGGCGCTGCTGCTGCTCGGTTTGGCAGCGGGCCAGGGCGGTGGCGGCGTGGCGCAGCTCTTCGTCGAGCTTGGCCAGGGCCAGTTGCTGCTGCGTCACGCGCTGCTCCTGTTCGTCGGCTTCGGCGGCAAAATCGGCGGTGAAGGCGTGTTCCAGCGCGCCGCACAGCGGGCAGGGCTGGCCCGGCTGCAGGTGCTGGCGGTGCTGGTTGAGGTCGGCCAGGGCCTGCTGGGCGCGCAGTTCGCGCCGGTAGCTTTCGAGGAGGTTTTGGCCGTCGCTCCGGCGGATTTCGAGGTGGCGGGCGGCGGTTTCGGCCTTGGTCAGGGCTGGTGTTTCCTGTTCAATCTGAGCGGCCAGCGTTTCGGCGCGAGTTAGGTGCTCGTGCGCAGCCTCGGCTTTCGGGAGCAGCTGTTGCAATGCCTGCTGGCGGGCGGTGAGGTCATCGGCGCGCTGGGCCAGCTCCGCCGCCGTAGTGCCTAGCAGCAAGGCGTCGCGCTCAATTCGACAGGGTTTGCCTTCGTCCTCAATGGCTTGTTTGCGGGTCTTAGCCTCGGCTTCGAGGGTTTGCTGGCGGCGCAGGTCGGCGGCTGTTTGCTCCTGGCTTTTGCGCAACTCGGCGCGGCGGGCGTCGCGGGCCGCTATTTCCTTTTGTGCGCCCTGCAGGTCAATGATTTCGCGGTCCAGCGCCAGCACCTGATTTTTCAGGTCGACCTCCGCGCTGTGCTCAATGAGCCAGCGGTCCAGCGTAGCATTCCGGCTTTGCAGCGATTCAATTTCCCGGGCTTCCTGGCCCAAATCATCGGCCGTTTTCTGATGCGCAAGCTGATTTTGGGCATGCGCATCACGCTTCAGCTTGAGCTGGTGGCGGGCGGCGGCGATGGCCGCATCCTGCTGCTGGGCTAGGCTGAGCAGCGGGCGCAGGCGGTCTTCCTCAGCTTGGGCCTGGGCGTGGGCTGCGGTGGCAGCAGTATGAGTGGTGACGGCCGTTTCGGCGGCCAGCGTCAGGCGAGGAAGGGCTTCCTCCAACTCGTGGAGCTGCTTTTCGTCGCTGCCGACTTCTTTTTCGGCGGCTTCGGCCAGCTCCAACGGCTTGTCGACGGCTGCGGCGCGCAGGTGGCCATCGAGCCGGGCAAACTCGGGTTGCAGGGTTTCGTCGTCGCGGCGCAGGCGCTCAGCTTCGCGGGTGGTTTCGCTGAGCTGCCGGTCAAGCTGGTCGAGAATGGTGCGCCAGGTCAGGCACACGGTCAGTTCCTGCTCTTCCTCGTGGTGTTGTTCGGCGGCCTCGTTCAGCACATCGAGCTGGCGTTCCAGTTCGGCGCGCTCTTCCTCGGTCAGCAGGCGGGTGGCGTCCAGCTTGGCGCGCAGCAGCCTGGTTTTCAGCTCCTCCTCCTTCGCTTTCTCAAAGGCCGCCACGCTCAGCCGCGAATAGATGCCCACGTTAGTCATCTTTTCGAGCAGGGCGCTGCGCTCTTTTTCGGGCGCGTGCAGGAAGCGCGCAAACTTGCCCTGGCTCAGCAGCACCGACTGTTCAAACTGCCCAAAATCCAGCCCTGACAGCTCGCCCACGCGCTTCGGCACAGCTTCTTTGCCGCTGATAACGGCCACATTAGAGGGGCTGAAAACCAGCGTCATCGCATCGGGGTTGAGGGCGCCTTTGTCTTCGCCGCGCACTTTGCGCTTCACTTCCCAGCGCGAGCGGTAGCGCACCCGGTCCACCACGCCGGTGTCGGCGTTGGTTTCGTGCACCTCAAATTCGACCTCCGAAAAAGCGTCCTTGGCGTGGCGGCTCACCATTTCGCCCACCTGGCGGTCGTGGCGCGGCACCCGGCCGTAGAGGCCCACCGAAATGGCGTCGAGCAGCGTGCTTTTGCCCGCGCCGGTGGGCCCCGTGATGGCAAACAGCCCCGTATCGGCCAGGGGCGTTTCATCGAAGCGAATCAGGAACGGACCAGGCAGCGAGTTCAGGTTAGCGAAGCGGACGCTGATAATTTTCATGCGGATAATTCTCCCAAAATACTTTCCCGAAGGTACGGCGGCCCCCGGCAGAATCGGCCTGAAAAAGGCCGCCCGGCCGGTTTGGGTTCCCTGCATCGGGCGCCCGCCGCTCTGCCCGGCCACAACTCTGCCCCGCGCCGCGCCGTTGAGCACTCCCATACCGGCAATTGCCAATCCCGGGCGGCAGGCCAACCTCGAATAAGCCGCTAAAATCAATCCAATGACTATGAATCACATCCGACGCGGAGCGGGCAAGCCCCTGCTGCTGCTGCACGGCATCGGCGGCAGCTGGCGCTCCTGGCAAACCATCATCGAAGACCTGGCCGCTGAGCGCCAAGTCATTGCCGTCGATTTGCCGGGTTTCGGCAACACGCCGCCGCTGGCCGGCCCCGTCACCATCGGCACCCTGGCCGATGCCGTAACGGCATTTTTGCGCGAACAAAACCTGCTCGGTATCGACGCCGTGGGCAGCTCCATGGGCGCCCGGCTGGTGCTGGAGCTGGCCCGGCGGGGCGGCGTGCTGGGCGCGGTGGTATCGCTCGACCCCGGCGGCTTTTGGCAGGGCTGGGAAATTCCGGTTTTCTACCACAGCGTGGCGGTTTCCACGAAGCTGGTACGGGCCCTGCAGCCCGTCATGCCCTTCCTGACCGGCAACGCCGTGACGCGCACGGCCCTGTTTGCCCAGTTTTCGGCCCACCCGTGGCAGTTGCCCGCCCACGTGGCGCTCGATGAGATGCGCAGCTTTGCGCACGCGCCTTCATTCGACGAGTTACTAGATAATCTGGCCTACGGCGAGGTGCAGCAGGGCGCGCCCGCGGGCAGCATCCACGCGCCGCTGGTCATCGGTTGGGGCCGGCAGGACCGGGTTTGCCTTACGCGCCAGGCCCCGCGAGCCCTCGAAAAATTCCCCGACGCCCGCCTCTACTGGTTCGAAAACTGCGGCCACTTTCCGCAGTGGGACCAACCCGCCGAAACCGTGCGTCTAATTCTGGCCGCCACCGCAGGCCAGAATTTCCGCGATGCGGATATTGCCCGGCAGCCAACTGGCGCTGTGATTAAAAAGCAAGTTTCAGTAGTCGCTGTGGCAGCGGGCGTGGCGGCGCTGATGCTGGGTAGCTTGTGGCTATTGGGAAGGAAGCGGGCTAGTTAAGAATCGCCAAGCACAACAAGAACGTCATGCTGAGCGCAGCCGAAGCATCTCGCATGCCATAGTAAATCAATTACTTGCGCGGGTGAGATGCTTCGGCTGCGCTCAGCATGACGTTCTTGTTGTGCTTGGCTCTCTCACAGCGACTCACCGCCCCAGGCCTGCGGGTCGGTCTCATTCAGCAGTTGTCGCAGCTCGCCGAAAGTGGCCGTGAGGGCCGCCGCCCGCTCCGGCGGCAGGCCCGCCACGCGCCGGCCAAACACCTCATCCACCGTCAACTCGTGCAGCAAGGCCAGCGGGATGGCGTTTTCGGCCAGGTCTGGCGCTTCGGTGGCGCGCTGGTGGCGGATGCCTTTCGGAGCCAGGACCTGGGCTTTTTGCAGTTGCAGCACGGCTTGCACGCGGCGCTGCACTTCGGCGGGCGTTTCGTCGGAGCGCACCAGCACATCGGCCCAGGCCACCAGCTGAAACGCCGAGTTGTCGTAGGCCAGAATGTCGGCCTCCACTTCTTCCAGCGTGCCGTGGAAGCGCTGCAGGCGCCGCGTCACGGGCACCGGCAGGCTAGTAATGACCGGCACGCCCGCGCCCTTAAACTCCAGCAGCAACACCTGCTGCTTGTCGTTGGCTTCGGTGAACGACAGCGGCACCGGCGAGCCCGAGTAGCGGATATGCGCCCGCCCGCCCACCAGCTGCGGGCGGTGCAGGTGGCCCAGCGCTACGTAGTCGAACGCCGTGGGGAAATGCTCGGCCCCAATCAGTCCCAGCCCGCCGATGTGCACGTCACGCTCGGCGCCTTCGCGGGCTTCGCCGCCGGCCGCGTAGAGGTGGCCGGTGGCCAGCACGGGCACGTCCTGCTCGCGCAGCCGCAGCACCGAATCATGGTTGGCCAGACCGGCGTAGTGGTCGGCAATGCTCTGGCGGATGCGGATTTGGCGGTCGTCGAGCGTTTCGCCGGCCACGGCCAGCCGAATGTCGCGGTCGCGCAAAAAAGGTACGGCGCACACCACCAGTCCCGGCCGGCCGTCGGCCGCGTTCAGGTGCAGAATCTGCTCGGTGGGGTCGATGGGCACGCCACCCACCACATGGATGCGCAGGCGCCGCAGCAACTGCCGCGAGGCGTTGAGCATGGTGGGGGAGTCGTGGTTGCCGCCCACCACCACGATGTCGCGGCAGCCGGTGGCCTGCATCTTCACCAAAAAGGTGTAATACAACTCCTGCGCCGTGTACGACGGCGTTTGGGTATCAAAAATGTCGCCTGCAATGACCAGTACGTCAATGGCCTGCGTTTGCACCGTCAGCAGCAGCCAGTCGAGAAAAGCCTGCTGCTCGGTGGTGCGTTCCTGCCCGGTGAGGAAATGCTGGCCAAGATGCCAATCGGCGGTGTGAAGGACGCGCATAGGGTAGAGTGAATCTCAAAGATACCCAAGACGCGAAGGAAAAGGAAGAATTGAAAAAACCAGAATATAGCTGGGGAAAGAAACTGCTAAACAGGGAAATGGAAAACAGCTATTTCAGCCCGGGCTCCAAATCGGGCCGGTATCATACTGGTACCCATTCCTTTTGACACATAAAGCCGGCAGTTGTCAAACTCATACCAACCTTTTAAAAATTTCCCACTTCCCGGGGGGAGAAAAGGGGCATAGCCCAGCAGCGTTATTTGTCCGCCGTGCGTGTGGCCCGACAAAATACAGTCAATCGGAAGGGCCTCATTGGCTGCAGCGGCAATGTGGGCGCTGTATTCGGGGCAATGGTTCAGCACCACGTGGTAGTCGCTCGGTTGAATTTTTTCTGTTGCTAAGCCAAAATTGGAATTGCCGCCAACGAAATCATCTATTCCTGTAATGGCTATTGTTTTGCCGGCAAAGGAATACTGCTTAGTCTGGTTAATTAATAATTCGCAGTTGTATTGCTTGTAAATATTGTTCAGCTGAATTAAATCAATTTTACCCCAGTACTCCCAGTTTCCCAGAATAGCTACCTTCTGAATAGACGGATTAATTAGCCTTAAGAAATCGTCAAGCAACAAGATATTGTCCGTTTTATCCAGCGCATCGCCGGTTATAGCAAGCAGGTCAGGATTTAGCTCATTAATCTTTTGAGACAGGCGAAATATTTGAGAATCGATAGTCTGAAGATGTAAATCCGAGAGCTGAACAAGCTTGATACTAGGGGCTTGCGCAGTTGCAGCCCGGAGGTGAAACTCATTGATTTCAAAGAAATGCTTCTCAATCCAAAATGCGTCCGTTGCAACTGTTCCAGCTGTGAGGGCTAAGCCATATTTGATAAAACTGCGCCGGGACTTTCCCACAGAATGAAATAGAAGATGCTGTTTTAAACAAGCAATGCCGTCAAACAAATGCAGGATTTATCTGACGGCACTGCTCGCTACTAGTTAATGACAGCTAATGCACCGCCGCTTTCTGAAACTCCGTAATGGCCTCGCCTAAATCGAGCACCTGCGCGCCGGGCAGCGCCGCCTGCACAATGCTGGCCCCGGCCGCCGAGCGGTAACCACCGGCACAATGAATCAGGACGGGCTTGTCGGTTGGGATTTCGTGGGCTCGTTCGCGCAGCTCGGGGAGCGGAATGACCAGGGCATTGTCAAAAACCGGCGTTTTGGCTTCGGCGTGGTTGCGGATGTCGACGATGGTGAAAGCTTCCGGGTGCTGACGCACGGCTTCAACATCCACGGCCGGGGCGGTTTCGGGCAGGAGCGTGGGAGCCAGCAGGGCACCTTTAATGTTGCCTTCGTAGCCAATTTTGGCGGTTTTACGCACCACCGTGTCCAGCGCAATCTGCGAGTCGGCCAGCAGGTAGAACTTCTCATTGGGGCCCACCACTGAGCCCAGCCAGGTTTCGAATTTGCCGCCGTCCTGCAGGTTGATGGCGCCGGGCAGGTGGCCGGCGCGGAATTTAGCGGCCGGGCGGGCGTCGATAACCAGCACGCCGGGCTCCAGGGCGGCGCTGCCGGGGTGCGGCACCGCCCGGATGCTGTCTTCGAAACTGGGGGCGCCCAGCTTGTTGATTTTGACATCGTGCCCGAAATACTTGGGCACAAAGGGCTGGTCTTCGAGCAGAACTTTGATAAACTCATCCTGCGACATGGGTTGCAGGGCGTAGTTGGTTTTCAGCTCCTTGGCAATGGTGGAGTCGAGGTCGGTGCTGGTGGTTTTGCCGCAAAGGCTGCCGGGGCCGTGCGCGGGGTACACCTTGGTGCTGCCGGGCAGGGTCATGAGCTTGTTGCGGGTGCTGCGGTACATCTGGGCGGCCAGCTCTTCGCGCTTGTGGCCGCCCACGGCCTCGTCTTCGCGCAGGTCGGGCCGGCCCACGTCGCCCACAAACAGCGTGTCGCCCGTGAACACAGCCCGGCTCTGGGCCATGTCGTCCATCAGCAGGATGCTGATGCTGTCGGGCGAGTGGCCGGGGGTGTTGATGGCGTGCAACTCGTAGTTGCCCAGCTTGAGGCGGTCGCCGTCGTCGAAGGTTTTGTGGGGGTACTTGGCGCCCACCAGCTGGCTGCAGTAAATGGTGGCTTCGGTTTCCTGGGCAATTTCCAGGTGCGACGACACAAAGTCGGCGTGCGGGTGCGTTTCAATCACGGCGATGATGCGCGCCTCGTGCTCGTCGGCAAAGTCGTAGTAGGGCTGGGGGTCGCGGCCCGGGTCGATGATGGCGACCTGACGGCCGCAGCGTACGGCGTAGCTGGCATGGGCCAGGCCCTTGTCGTAAAACTGCTGTATTTGCACGGCCGAGGCCGTGCTACTGGGGAGGGGAGGCATAGCGAGGGGTGGTTTTTAACCGGGTGGTTTGGCCAAATATAAGCAAGCAGCGGAAAGCATAGACAGATTTAGCTTGTCAATGTTCGGTGAACTGTGGCGCTTCAAACATCCGAAATCAGAGCCGGCATGATTTTGCGCGATTACCACTATTCTGTAAAATAATTAAATAATAAAAAGCTGTGCGGGTGCAAGCTAGTTATTGAGTGTTATTGTATTGAATCGGGGAAAACGAACTACATTTATCTGTCCTCCACTTTTTCTATATTCCGATGCTACCTAACTCTACTATGCGCAAAGGGCTGGCAATGGCGGCGTTGTCCGTGTGCCTGGCCCTGCCCGAACGAGCTCATGCCCAAAGTTGGGTAACCATGCCCAATGCGCCCAAGTATGCGGGTGATAGATTTGAAGTCACTAAAATTGTCGCCTCAGGGCCGGGCGTTCTGTGGGGTACCTATACTACCCTTGACTTTCGTATCAGGTATGGTGGGTTTTTCAAGACCTCTGACAATGGACTAACCTGGCAACGTGAGCGAGATTATTCTTTTGGTGGAACGTATGATGGCGACGTACCATGGGACTTGTCCGCCCTTGACGGCAATACGGCGTGGTCACTCACCCATCGTTGGACGAATGGTGGGCCTACACCTATAACTGCCTCGTTAAGACGAACTACAAGCGGTATCAGCAATAACCCGGCTACCCCTGGTTTCGTGACTATCGCCTCACCATTGCCCGCATTTTTTGAGAAAATACATTTTTTTGATGCCACGACGGGCGTTGCGCCGGCCTTGGGCAGCAATGGCACCACCTGGCAAATTTACCGTAGCAGCGATGCGGGCGTTACCTGGACGATGCTGCCAGCTACCCTGCCAGTCCCCCCGGGTGGGGGCACCATTGTAGCCAAAACAGCCAAAGGTTCACACCTGTGGTTCGCCCTTTCCAATGGCAGCGTGCTGCAAACGCTGGACGGTGGCCTGACCTGGGCCTATACCAGTACGGGAGTGGGTACCACCTTGCACGGGATTGCATTTCGGGATGCTCTCAATGGGTTGGCTTTCGATGCTTACCAACACCTGGCCCGCACCACCGACGGCGGCCTTACCTGGACGCCCGTCGTGAACGCGTTACCCTACGGGGTAAATAGCATGACGACGAAACCTGGCACATCGGGTACCTATGTCAGCGCCTTATTCTGGACGGGGATTGGTACAATATCTACTTCATCCGACGACGGCCTGACCTGGCAAACCCGAGTCGTTGATACTTTGCCTTATGTCGATTTAGCATTGGGCGCCGACGACCAACTTTGGTCGGCCGTTAACTTTCTGAACAATGCTCCATACAGTCCTCCATCGGGGTTTCCCGGAACAGATGTAGTGTTGCGCTATGCCGGCTCGCCATTGGCAACCCAGAGCGCCAAGGCCAGTGGTGCGCTGGCCTATCCTAATCCGACCACCGGGCGCGTTCATTTGCCCGATAGCGAAGGAAGCACCGTTAGGGTTTATGACGCGACGGGCCGGGTGCAGGCATTCACCGGCATGTCGGGTGAGCTGGATTTCTCGGCTGCCCCTACCGGGCTATACTTCATTACCATCAAGAAGCCCAGTGGGGTGGCTACGACGCAACGAATCTCGGTGATGCATTAGGCACAACGAAAACAAATGAACGCAAAAAGCCCCCACTGCTAGGTGGGGGCTTTTTTATGGTTGCAAGTGGTCAATTAGGCTTTGGCTTTTACTTTCATTTTGCCGGCCTGGCCTTTGCCGCCGTGGCCGCGGTGCTCGTCCTTCATCTGGTCGAACTTGGCGTATTGCTCGGGCGTGAGGATGGATTTGAGCTGGGCTTCGTATTTGTCGTGCGAGGCTTTCATCTCGGTGCGGCCGGCTTTGCGGTCGGCGCCGTACTTGGCTTTCAGGGCCTGGGTTTCCTGCTGGCGGGCCAGGAAAAGCTGTTCTACTTTGGCTTCCTGGTCGGCGCTGAGGCCCAGTTCTTTGGCCATTTTGCCGGCTTTGTGGTCGGCCATCTTGGCGGGGTCTTTCGGGCCGTGGGCACCTTTGCCACCGTGCATTTTTACTTTGGTAGTAGCCGTCGGGGCGGTTTGGGCGAAACTAGTGCCGGCGGTGGTGAAGGCCAGGGCCGCGAGCAACATCAGGGTCTTTTTCATGAGGATTAAGAAGAAGGAATGAAGGGTGGTTTTAGAGGGAAAGAGCAACAAGCGGCTTGCTGCGTTTGCTTGCCAGGGTATTTGCAAGCAGTATGCCAAGTGTGAGGCACCGGCTGAGCCGTCCCTTATTCATCGATAAACGGCCTTTTTTCGCAGATGAAGGCCACCGATTATTGCCTTGCCCCCAGGCCCTGGCCGTTGGCACGGCGCTCGCGCAGCTTGTCGCACTGCTCATCTTTCAACTGCTCAAACTTGGCAAACTGTTCGGGCGTGAGCACGGCCCGGATTTGGTCAATGTACTTGGCCTGGGTGGCTTTCATCTCCTGGCCCATGCCGCGCTGGCGGCCGGTGGCCTGCACTTTGTCGCGCAGGGCCAGCATGTCCTGGCGCTGGGCCAGCAGAATGGGCGTGAGCCGGGCCTGCTGGTCGGCGCTGAGGCCGAGCTCCTTGGCGAGGTACTGGGCCCGGCGGTCGGCTTGTTGGTCGGGCGATTTTTGCGGGGCCGGCGTGGCACCCGCGCTGGCTGGCGCCTGTGCCGAGGCGGCGTGGCCAACGGTGAGCAGCGTGGCGAGCAAAACGAGTATCTTTTTCATGGAGGGGCAGGGAAGTAGTAAAACACGGGCTTGGACGGCGGCCGCTTGGGCGGGTTTAAGCGCCGACGAGCCGCCGCGAAACCCCGGCCACGTTTGCGGAGCGAAGCCTCCCGGCCAACTAGAAGGACGTTTGCTGCCTATATTTCGGGCCCGCCGCTGGTGCCGTGGTTGAAATCCTGGGCAATTGGTGTCGGAACATCTTGTTTCAACCTTTTTTTATTTCACACTTCTTCCTCCTTTACACCTAACACATGGCAAGTATTTTCGCCAAAAAACCGTTGGCCGTGCTCCTGGGCGAGGCCAACTCCACCGGGCACGGCACCTTGCAGCGCACGCTGGGCGCCGGCAACCTCGTGGCCCTGGGCGTGGGCGCCATCATCGGGGCGGGCCTGTTTGTGCGCACCGCCGCCGCCGCCGCCCAAGCCTCCGGGCCGGGCGTGACGCTGGCCTTCATTGTGGCCGCCATCGGCTGCGTGTTCGCCGGCCTGTGCTACGCCGAGTTCGCGGCCATGATTCCCATTGCCGGCTCGGCCTATACCTATGCCTACACCACCATGGGCGAGTTTGTGGCCTGGGTGATTGGCTGGGCCCTGATTATGGAATACGCGCTGGGCGCGGCCACCGTGAGCATTGCCTGGAGCGAATACCTCAACAAGCTCTTGCAGGTATTCGGGACCAGTTTACCGTATAATCTCAGCCACTCGCCCTTCGAAAGCGCCGTGGTCAATGGCGTGATGGAACACGGCCTCATCAACCTGCCGGCCCTGTTCGTTATCGTGATGCTGTCGCTGCTGCTCATCAAGGGCACACAGGAATCGGCCATGTTCAACGCCATTGTGGTGGTGCTGAAGGTAGCCATCGTGCTGGTGTTCATTGCCGTGGGTTGGCAGTTCATCAACCCCGCCAACCACACGCCCTACCTGATTCCGGACAACGCCGCGCCCGTGAAAAACGCCGCCGGCGTGGTGGTGCGCGAGTACACCGCCTGGAACAAGCACGGCTGGGGCGGCGTCCTCGGCGGCGCGGCCATTGTGTTCTTCGCTTTCATCGGGTTCGATGCCGTGAGCACGGCCGCCCAGGAGGCCAAAAACCCCAAGCGCGACATGCCCATTGGCATTCTCGGCTCGCTGGCCGTGTGCACGGTGCTCTACATCCTGTTCGGCCACGTGCTGACGGGCGTGGCCAACTGGCGCGAATTCGCCGACCCGGCCCTGGGCGGCGAAGCTTCGGTGACCTACGCCATCAAGGCGCACATGCCCGGCTACGAGTGGCTCGGCACGGCCGTGACGGTGGCCATTCTGCTCGGCTTCTCGTCGGTTATCCTGGTGATGCTCATGGGCCAGAGCCGTGTGTTCTTCTCGATGGCCAAGGATGGCCTGATGCCCAAAGCCTTCTCCGACTTGCACCCGAAGTTCAACACGCCCTATAAGTCGAACCTGGCCCTGCTGGTGTTCGTGGGCGCGTTTGCGGCCTTCGTGCCCGGCTCGGTGGCCGGCGACTTGACCTCGTTTGGTACGCTGCTGGCCTTCGTGCTGGTGAGCATCGGCGTGTGGCTCATGCGCAAATCGGACCCCGACCAGCCCCGGCCGTTCCGCTCGCCGCTTTCGTCGGCCAGTTTCCCGCTGGTGCCCATTTTGGGCGCGGCCATCTGCACGCTCATGATTCTGGCCCTCGACTCGAACACGCTGAAACTGGCCCTGGGCTGGATGCTGCTCGGCTTCGTGGTGTACTTCCTCTACGGCAAGAAAAACTCCATGCTCCAGAAGGGTGTGGTGGTGGTGCCCACCGAAATGGAGGAAGAAGCCTTCATCAAGCCCGACCCGAATAACCGGTAATGGAGTCTGCTTAAAACAAAAAATCCCCGCTAGTCACCTGGCGGGGATTTTTTTATGCCTTTTTATTTCCATACTGAAAAAGAAGACGAATGGCACAAGTTGGAGACGCGAAGGGAAGCACTTAGTTGATGGGATGAACCATGGCACCCCGGCCCGGTGCTGCTTCGTACCCGTCATTCCGCGTTTCAACCAGCAAAACTAGCCAACTGCGACTGCCACGGGAGCCGCCCGGCGCAACGGCTGCCACTGCCGGTAGGTGAGGCTGCGCCACAGCCATTCCACGGGCCCGAAGCGAAAGCGCGCCAGCCACCAGCGGCAAACCATGAGCTGCGCGGCAATGATGGCGATGGCCAGCGGCCAAAGCAGGGTGGGGCCCACGTGGCCCATCCAGCCCAGCCCGATGCCGTAGAAAAGAAAAACGCCTATCAGGCTCTGGGTAAGGTAGCAGGTGAGGGCCATGCGGCCCATTGGGGCCAAATGGCGCAGCACGCCCCGGGCCGGTCCCAGCCAGGCCAGCGCAAAAAGCGCCGCAAACGCCAGGGCCAGGGGGCCCACCCCCAGCGCATAGAGCGCGGCGTGGGCCAGCCCCAGGGCCTCGCCATTGTCGTAGGCACTGCCGGCATTGAGGTAGGCGCTGAGCAGGTTGGCGGGGAGGCCCAGGGCGAGGCCCCACACGGCCACGCGCCGCAGCAGCGGCAGGTGAGCCGCCGGACTGCGGAAAATCTGGTGCCGACCCACCCAAAGTCCTAACAGGAACATGGCCAGTACCTTGCAAATCCGCCATTGAAAGAGCAAGCCGCCAAACCGGAAGAAAACCAGCCCCTGCAGAACGCGCAGGTATGTGCCCCAGTTTTTGGTGGCTACGGCCTGGTAAAAGGTGGTCATCTTCATTGAAGTGGCGAGGGCACCGCCAACAGCGTAAAACGGCAAGCCGGGCGTGAGCGGCACGGGGGCCTTCCAGCCACCGCCCAGCCAGAAAACAGCCCAGAGTGGCACCGGCAGTAGCAGCAACACCACGACCCAGCGCAGCAGGGCCCGGTCGGAAATATTGCGTAGCCGCACCAGCAGCAGGCCGACCAGGGCGTAAAAGGCCAGAATGTCGCCGTTCCAGACCAGCAGCAGGTGCACCAGCCCAATTGCCAGCAGCACCCACAGGCGCCGCCGGTAGGTGCGCAGCTTGGTATCGCCGCGGGCCTGTGCGCGTTGGAGCTGCACTGCGAAGCCGATGCCAAACAGTAAGGAAAACAGGGAGTAAAACTTGCCGTCAACCAAGGCTCGAATGAGGAAAGCGGCGGTAGGGTCGGTGGCCGCGGTGGCCAGGCTGGCCGGCGCCGACGCACCGGTTTCGCCCCAGAGGGAAAAAGAGGTGAACAAATTGGCCAGGCACACGCCGAAAAGGGCGAACCCGCGCAGGGCGTCCAAAAGGTCGGAACGGTCTGACTCTTCCAGTGGCGCGGCGGCTGATGGAGTAACGGTGTTATTCATTCAAAAAGAAAAAAGCAAGGCGATTAACAATCTGTAATATTAGTAAATAATACAGATTGTTTTGACTTTTAACGACTTGTTTTTTCTTTGTTAAACACTCTGGTCAGGTAGGTGCTCGCACACAACCGCTGCTGAATGAGCGTGCTCCAGCCGTGATGGGACCCTGTGAAGTGTTTAGGTAGCCGATTTTACCTCACTTTTTAGCTTGAGCACCCGGTCGCCGTTTTCCTGCACGATGACGAGGGCCGGGTCGTCGGCCGAGCCGTTGCGATGGATTTCGGCGCCCTTGATGGTGCGGGCAATGGGTTCTTTGTGGACGGACTCAATTTTGCCGGTGGCCGTGCCGGTGCCGTATTTCCAGGTGACTTTGGTGCCTTTGCGCATGGTAAGGAGGGAGGAAGGATGGATAAGAACGGTGGGCGGAACCCGCGTCAGGTAATTATTACTTGCATTTTGCCTGAACCGTTGTCAGCCAGGGTATAAATATCAAGCGCTATTGAGCAAATATGAGTTGGGGACATTCGCAAAAGTTCGTGCGCTGGGCTGGAATCGTGCGTAGGAATTTGCCTATGGCTGAACTGCTCCTGAATCTTCTATTACGCACGGTCCATTTTGCTGCGCAGCCCAATGAAAGCGGTTCAGTTGCCCTGATGTAGCATTCCGTGGCGTTATTTGCGCCCCTCGAGTCTTTTATTGGTTTTTTGAGACTCGTCCATGGCTTTCTAGCTGACTCTCTTTGATGCCCCACGGTACCCTACTGCTCATCGACGATGAAACCGTGCTGCGCCAGGCCGTGGCCCGCACCCTGGAGCTGGAAGGCTACACCGTGCTGCAAGCCCCCGACGCTCACCGCGCTTTGGAAACGCTGCGCGACCACGCCGAAGAGGTGCTGGTGGTGCTCTCCGACGTGAAGCTGCCCGACGGCCGGGGCCTCGACCTGCTGCCCCGCTACAAAGCCCTCGCGCCGCTGGCCGAAGTGGTGCTGATGACGGCCTACGGCACCATTGCCGATGGCGTGCGGGCCATGAAGCTCGGCGCGTTCGACTATTTGACCAAGGGCGATGCCGACGAGCAGATTGTGGTGGTGGTGGACCGGGCGGCCGAAAAAGCCCGCCTGCAACGCCGCGTCGCCAGCCTGGAAAAACGCGTGGGCGCGCAGTACAGCTTCGATTCTATGATTGGCCAGTCGCCGACGCTGGAGCAGGCCAAACAGACCGCGCGGCAAGTGGCGCTGACCGAGGCCACCGTGCTGCTGGAAGGCCCCACCGGCGCGGGCAAGGAGCTTTTCGCCCAGGCCATTCACCACGCCAGCCCGCGCAGCAGCAAGCCGTTTGTGGCCCTGAACTGCAGCGCCTTCCCGAAGGAGCTACTGGAATCGGAACTGTTTGGCTACCGCAAGGGCGCCTTCACCGGGGCCGACAGGGACAAGAGAGGCTTGTTTGAAGAAGCCAATGGGGGCACGCTGTTTCTGGATGAAATCGGAGAGCTGGAAACGGTGGCGCAAGCCAAGCTGCTGCGCGCGCTCGAAACGCAGGAATTCACCAAGCTGGGCGATTCCAAACCGACGCGTGTAAACGTGCGCGTGGTGGCCGCCACCAACCGGGCCCTGCGCCAGCAAGTGGACGCCGGCCATTTCCGGGCCGATTTGTACTACCGCCTCTCCGTGGTGGTCATTGCCGTGCCGTCGCTGCACGAGCGGCGCACGGATGTGCCCGCCCTGGCCCGGTTTTTTGCCCAGCACTTTGCCGCCAAGCTGCGCCGGCAGCCGCTGGAGCTTACGCCCGAAGCCTTGAAGGCCCTGGAAGCCTATTCCTGGCCGGGCAATGTCCGCGAGCTCAAGAACGTGCTGGAGCGCGCCTCCATCCTCACCCCGGCCGATGAACCACTCACCGTGGCGGGCCTGCCCATCGAAGTGCAGCTGGCCGTGATGCCCGAATCTCCGGCTGAGGCATCCGACGATTGGCGGACGCTGCGCAACGTGGAAAAACAGCACGTGCAGCGCATTTTGCACGAAACAGGTGGTAATAAAGCCGAAGCCGCCCGGGTGCTGGGCGTGGCCCACACCACGCTCTACCGCAAAATTCAGGAATACGGGCTGTAATATTCCAAACGGTATTGTCCTAACGGCATACCGCGTGCGGGGGCAAGTCGCCGTTAAACTGACCGTTGCTCATCCACAGCGCAAAGGCATCGGCGGACAGCCGCCCGGCCATGAATTCGCGCATACTATAGCCGCGCCATTCCAGGCAGCGACGCAGAAAATCGGGCTCGGCGTGGCTGGCCCCGAAGCCGCGGGCTGATACCTCTGCTTGTCGGGTCACGGGCAGCTCTGCCATCCAATCATAGAAATCGGTAGCGGTCAGGGTGAAGGAGCCGGCTTGCGCATAGTAAGCTTTGGCGGCGTTCGTGATTTCGGTGAGCAGGTCGGGCATAAAACGGGAGGCTATTGGGGCGGTGAGCAAGCCACAGCCGAGCCAACGCGGTGCCAGGCCTTCCAAAGCCTGTTTTCAGGCATCTAAACAGGTTTTAGCTAGTTTTCCCCCTTCCACATTGCAAGTCCTGCCCTAGCAAAATGCCAGGCCCTCAACCCATCGGTTCCACTGGCCAACCGCTCGGTGCAGCACTAACCGGTTGGCGGCGCCTCGACGGCAGCACCTACGGCAACCAGCTCGCCCGCCCGCTCATGCCCGTGGGCCTGTATCAGGCCTACACCCGCCTACACTACGCCCCGCTGCCCTAAGCCGGAGCGAGGGTAGCGTTTCGCACGGACACCCGTAGCAAAACGCTACGGCACAAGCCCTCACCCAGTGGCATTCAGGAGGTGAATAAAAATTTATATCCTCTGTTTGTCAAGCTTTTACAGCAAAAATCTGGCGCTTGGCCCAGGTTGGGGCCAGTCCTTGCCAGCGGGTATTGGACATCATTTCACGCCTCTTATGAACTCGCTCATTTTCATTCCGGTGCTCTACGTTGCCGGCCTCGGCTGCTTCTGGCTTTTCTATAAGTCGGTTGACTTTTTCGATAACATTTAATCCCCAGCTGCCATGATGTTCGCCCTGCTGCTGCTCGCCATTGCCACGTTCGGCTATCTCTGCTACGTGCTGCTCAGACCCGAGAAATTTTAATAAAGCGTCATGTAGAGCGCAGCGAAGCATCTCGCATGCTTCACCTAATCAGATTGAATTACTTCCCCAAGCGAGATGCTTCGCTGCGCTCTGCATGACGCGCTACTGCAACCCCTAAAACCCATGAACAAAGACCTCCTCGGCATCCTCGTCGTCTTCGGCAGCACCATGCTGCTGGCGCTGCCGCTGGGCCGCTACCTGGCCACGATTTACCGCGGCGACAAAAGCTGGACCGATTTTCTGGCGCCGCTGGAGCGGCTGCTGTTTCGCGTCGGTGGCATCGATGCCAATCGGGGCATGGCCTGGCAGCAGCACCTGGTGGCGCTGCTCACCATCAACCTGGCCTGGTTTATCTGGGCCATGCTGGTGTTTTGCTTTCAAGGCAGCCTGCCACTTAATCCCGACAGCAACCCCTCGATGACGCCCGACCAGGCGTTTAACACGGCCATTGCCTTCCTGGTGAACTGCAACCTGCAGCACTATTCGGGCGAGTCGGGCGCGACGTACTTCTCGCAGCTGCTCGCCATCACCTTCCTGCAATTCGTGACGGCCGCCACCGGCATGGCCGCCGCTGTGGTCGTCTTCAACGCCCTGAAAGAGGGCACCACCGAGAAGCTGGGCAACTTCTACAACTACTTTGTAAAGAGCATTACCCGCGTGCTGCTGCCCATTGCCACGGCGGTGGCGCTGGTGCTGGTGTTCCAGGGCACGCCCATGAACTGGGCCGGCAAAGCCCCCATCATGACCGTGCAGGGCGATTCCGTGAACGTGAGCCGCGGCCCGGCCGCCGCCATGATTGCCATCAAGGAGCTGGGCACCAACGGGGGCGGCTTCTTCGGAGCCAACTCGGCCCACCCGCTCGAAAACCCCACCTATCTCACCAATGCCGTCGAGAACTTCGCCCTGGTGCTCATTCCGCTGGCCATGGTGTTTGCTTTCGGCTACTATCTCAAGCGGCCGAAGCTGTCCTACATGGTGATGGGCGTGATGACGGTGGGCTTCCTGATGCTGCTGGCACCCACCGTGTACTATGAGATGCACGGCAACCCCGCCATCGCCCACATGGGAGCCGACCAGCGCCTGGGCGCCATGGAAGGCAAGGAAGTGCGCATCGGCGCAGCGGCCTCGGCCTACTGGGGCATCACCAACACCGTCATCAGCTGCGGCTCGGTGAACTCTATGCACGACTCCCACATGCCCGTTTCGGGCATGGCCGAGCTGCTGGGCATGATGACCAACGCCTTTTACGGCGGCGTGGGCGTGGGCTTTCTCAACTTCTTCGTCTTTGTCATCATCGCCGTGTTCATCTCGGGCCTGATGGTGGGCCGCACCCCGGAACTGCTGGGCAAGAAGATTGAGGCGCGAGAGATGAAAATTGCCATCATCGTGGCCCTGCTGCACCCGCTGCTCATCCTGGCCGGCACCGCGATGTCGGCGCATATCTACGCTGGCAACCCCACCGAATACGCCGGCTGGCTGGCCAACCCCGGCTACCACGGCTTCTCGGAAATGCTCTACGAATTCACTTCCTCGGCCGCCAACAACGGCTCCGGCTTCGAGGGCTTGGGCGACAACACGCCGTGGTGGAACATCTCGACGGGCATCGTGATGATACTGGCCCGCTACCTGCCCATCATCGGCCCGGTGGCCATCGCCGGCCTGCTGGCTCGCAAGAAATTCATCCCCGAAAGTGCCGGCACCCTGCGCATTGATACCGCCACGTTCGGCGTGATGGTCTTCTTCGTGATTTGGATTATCGCCGCGCTGGCCTTTTTCCCGGCCCTGGCGTTGGGGCCGCTGGCCGAGCATTTCACGCTGTACTAGCACTAAAATCTGTCATGCTGACGAAGGAAGCATCTTATCACGGCTGCTTTCGTCGCATCAAGTAACTCCAGTAGTGAGGGCGTGATAAGGTCCTTCGCTGCGCTCAGGATGACATTTCCCATGGCAACCCAATCCCCCTCTTTATTTCAACCCGCGCTGGTCCGCGAAGCCGTCGGCCAGGCCTTCGTGAAGCTCGACCCGCGCACCATGTTCCGCAACCCGGTGATGTTCACCGTGGAAATCGGCACGGTGGTCATGTTCTTCGTCACCCTCGGCCTGCTGTTTCGGCCCGATGCGGCGCAGGGCAGCTTCGGCTACAACCTGACGGTGTTCATCGTGCTGTTTTTGACATTGCTCTTCGCCAATTTCGCTGAGGCCATTGCCGAAGCACGCGGCAAAGCGCAGGCCGATTCGCTCCGCAAAACCCGCCAGGACACGCCCGCCAACGTGCGCCTCGACAACGGCAAAATGATGGCCGTGAGCTCGGCCCAGCTGCAAAAAGGCCAGATTTTCGTAGTCGAAGCCGGGGAAATTATCCCCACCGACGGCGAGATTATCGAGGGCCTCGCCACCATTGATGAGTCGGCCATTACCGGCGAATCAGCCCCCGTGATACGGGAGGCGGGCGGCGATAAATCCAGCGTCACGGGCGGCACGAAGGTGCTGAGCGACCGCATTGTGGTGCAGGTGACGACGGCGCCCGGCGAGTCGTTTCTGGATAAGATGATTGCGCTGGTGGAGGGCGCCTCGCGGCAGAAAACACCGAATGAAATTGCCCTCACCATCCTGCTGGCCGGGTTTACGCTGGTGTTCGTGATTGTGTGCGTGACCCTGCAGCCATTCGCCGAATACTCGAAAACGCCCATTGCGGTGGCCTCGTTTATCGCCCTGTTTGTGTGTCTGATTCCGACCACGATTGGCGGGCTGCTCTCGGCCATCGGCATCGCCGGCATGGACCGCGCCCTGCGCGCCAACGTCATCACCAAAAGCGGCAAGGCCGTCGAGACTGCCGGCGACATCGACGTTTTGCTGCTCGATAAGACTGGTACCATCACCATTGGCAACCGCAAAGCCACGCATTTCTGGCCCGCGCCGGGCGTGGCGATGACGCAGTTCGTGGAATTCGCCACCTTAAGTTCGCTAACCGATGAAACTCCCGAAGGCAAAAGCATTGTGGAGCTGGCCCGCGACAACAAGGTGGACCCCACGTCGCTGCAGCGCCGACTCGATGGCGCCGAGCTTATCAAATTTACCGCCGAGACCCGCTCGTCGGGCGTGACGCTGGGCGACGGCACCCGCATCCGCAAAGGCGCCTCTGATGCCATTCGGACCCTGAGCAACGCGGCCGGCAACGATTTCCCGCAGGCCACCGCCGACCAGGTGGTGACCATTGCCAGCAACGGCGGCACCCCGCTGGTGCTGAGCGAAAACGACCGGGTGCTGGGCGTGGTGGAATTGCAGGACATCATCAAGCCCGGCATCCAGGAGCGATTTGAGCGGCTGCGGAAGATGGGCATCAAAACCGTGATGGTGACCGGCGACAACCCGCTCACCGCCCGCTTCATCGCCGAAAAAGCCGGTGTGGACGACTTCATCGCTGAGGCCAAGCCAGAGGACAAGATGCAGTACATCCGCACCGAGCAGCAGCAGGGCAAGCTGGTGGCCATGATGGGCGATGGCACCAACGACGCCCCCGCCCTGGCCCAGGCCGACGTGGGCGTGGCCATGAACTCGGGTACCCAAGCCGCCAAGGAAGCCGGCAACATGGTCGACCTTGACAACGACCCCACCAAGCTCATCGAAGTGGTCGAAATCGGCAAGCAGCTGCTCATGACGCGCGGCACGCTCACCACGTTCTCGATTGCGAATGACGTGGCCAAGTACTTCGCCATCGTGCCGGCGCTGTTCATGGTGGCCATTCCGGCCCTGGGCGCGCTCAACATCATGGGCCTGAAGTCGCCGCAGTCGGCCATTCTCTCGGCCGTGATTTTTAACGCCCTAATCATCCCGGCGCTGGTGCCGCTGGCCTTGAAGGGCGTGGCTTATACGCCGATTGGGGCCTCGGCTTTGCTCCGCCGGAACCTGCTGATTTATGGCTTGGGTGGGGTGGTGGTGCCGTTTATCGGCATTAAGATTATTGACCTGATTGTCGGGGCGTTTCTGTAATCATATCTGTCATCCTGAACGCAGCGAAGGACCTTATCACGCTTGCGCATCTTTCCTTATCAGCCAAATCAATTACACCCTGCTTGTGCAGTCGGGATAAGGTCCTTCGCTGCGCTCAGGATGACAAAAACCAAGTTCCCATGAAATCCCAACTCTTTTCCGTCCTGCGTTTCACCCTGGCCCTGATGGTGCTGTGCTGCGGGTTATATCCCGCCCTGGTGTGGGCCGTGGCCCAACTGGCGCCCGGCCAGGGCGAAGGCGTCCAAATCAGCCGCAACGGCCGCGTGGTGGGCTTCGCCAACGTGGGCCAGAAGTTCGACAAGCCCGCGTATTTCAACTCGCGCCCTTCGGCGGCCGATTATCATGCCGACGCCAGCTCTGGCTCCAATAAGGGACCCAGCAACCCCGAATACCTGGCCGTGGTGAAAGCTCGCCTCGACACTTTTCTGCTGCAAAACCCCGGCGTGAAAGCGGCCGACGTGCCCGCTGAGCTCATTACCGCCAGCGGCTCGGGGCTCGACCCGCACCTCTCGCCGGCCGGCGCCCTGGTGCAGGTGCCCCGCGTGGCCCGCGTCCGCAAGCTCGATGCGGCCCGCGTGCAGGCGCTGGTGCAGCAACAGATTGAAACCAACCTCATCGGCCCCGACCGGGTGAATGTGCTGAAACTGAACCTGGCGCTGGATGCGCTGGCCGCCCGCTAAGCTTTCTACTGCATTTCCTATTTCAAAAGTCCTCCCCGTGCTGCCCCAGCAGCCGGTGGAGGCACTATTTCCCACCCCATCTCCGATGAAAAACATTTCCCGCCGCGCCCTGCCTGCTACCTTGCTGACAGCCGCGCTGGCCACTGCCACCCTCCCCGCCGCGCTGGCTCAGACCACCGAAACGGCCACCGCCCAAAACCCGGCCACCAAGGCCGATACCACCGCTGCTTCAACTGCTAAAGTCCCCTTCGACGGCATGGATTTGAGCTGGGTGAACGGCCAGAACCGCCAGCAGAATTTCCCGCTCCAGTTCCAGGACAAGGACGGCGAAACCGTACTCACGGCCACCACTTTTCTGGATGGCTACTACAACTACAACTTCGCCCGGCCGCTCGACCATACCCAGACGATTTCGGCCGTGACGGGCCGCGCCAACGAGTTTTCGCTGGCCCTGGCCAGCATCGGCATCGAGTCGAACTACAAGAATATTATCGGCCGGCTGTGGCTGCAAACCGGCTCGATGCTAAATGTGGTACAGGAAACCGACGGCTCGGTGCTACGTGGGCGCAACACGGGCACTACCATCGGGGCCAATGGCGTGAACAACGGCACGGGCATTACCGGCAACAACCTGAAGTACATCCGCGAGGCGGCGGCCGGCTACCACTTCAACGTGGCCTACGGCCTGAACGTAGAGTTGGGCATTTTCATGAGCTACATCGGCCTGGAAAGCTACGTGACGCAGGAAAACTGGAGCTATCAACGCTCGTTGGTGTGCGACTTCACGCCCTTCTATTTCCAGGGCGCACGGGCGCAGTTTTACCCCAGCAAGAAGTTCAAGACCGAGCTGTGGCTGATGAACGGCTGGCAGACCTACAATACATTCAACAAGCGCCCGTCCATCGGCAATTCCAACTACTTCCGGCCCAACGAGAACCTGCAGCTGGTGGCCAACTTCTACTACGGCAACGACTCGCGCCCCGGCACCGACTCGGCGGCCATCGGCCGGGCGGCCTACCCCAACGTCAACCGCTTCCACCACGACAACTCCATCGTGGCGCGCTACTATCACAAGGACAAGGCAAAAGCCCTGCGCGGCATCACCCAGGCCGCGTTTAGCCTGAACACGCACTACGGCTTCCAGAGCGGCACCGATGCGGCCGGCAACGAGGTGAAGGCCCGCGACAACTTCATGTTCGGAAGCTCCTTTGCCAACCGCCTGTGGTTTGCCAAGAATAAAATGGCCCTCACCACCCGCGTGGGCTTCGTGAAAAACCCCTCGCGCTACCTCAGCTTCAACCCCTCGGTGGTGGGCTTCACCGATGCGGACGCCAGCAAGCTTACCGCCAAGGAAGCCACGCTAACCCTGGACCTGATGCCCTCCGACTACGTGACCCTCCGCGTGGAATACCTGCACCGCTCGGCCAACGTGCCCTATTTCGCCGGGCCCGGCGGCACCACCTCGCCCAGCGGCTACGCCGACCAGCCCCTGCCCGCCAACTGGCAGCCCGACCTGCGCGACTACGAGAACCGCCTCATCTTCGCGGTTAATTTCCGGCTCTAACGCCCATTCTTCACGCCGAAAACGGCCGGCTTACGCAGCCGGCCGTTTTCCCTTTTTTTTCCGTCTTCTCATGAAATCAGCAGCGCTACTTTGTGCCCTCGTCGCGGCTGGCTGGCCGGCGGCACGCCTGCAGGCCCAAGCCGTGCCCCCGGCGCCCACGACCACCGCACCGCCCGTCGCGCCCACGGCCACTGCTGCCGCCCAAACTGCCAGCGCCGCGGCCGACACGGCCCAGGCCGACCCCAAGCCCGAATTCTTCGGCTACGTGGGCGTGTACTACGGCTACGATTTCAACAACCCCGCCAGCCTCACGCGGCCGGGCTTCATCTACTCCGAAAACCTGCACAACCAGTTTGCCGTGAACCTGGCCCTGCTGGGCGCGCGCTACACCAGCGACCGGTTCCGGGGCACCTTCGCCATCCAGACCGGCACTTACCCCGATGCCAACTACGCCGCCGAGCCGGGGGTGTTCAAGAACATCTACGAGGCCTGGGGCGGCGTGAAAGTGGCCAAAAACCTCTGGCTCGACGCCGGTATTTTCCTCTCGCACATCGGCCTGGAAGGACCGAACTCGCGCGACAACCTTACCCTGACGCGCTCCATCATGGCCGACAACTCGCCCTACTACGAGGCCGGGGCCAAGCTCACCTACGACCCCGGCAAAAAGTGGCTGGTGTCTTTCCTAGCCATCAACGGCTGGCAAGTCATCCGCGACCGCAACCAGAACGAGGCCGTGGGCACGCAGGTGCAGTTCCGGCCCAGCCCCAAGTGGCTGCTCAACTCCAGCACCTTCGTGGGCGAGGGCCGCAACGCCCCCGATTCCATCAGCCGGCAGCTGCGCTATTTCCACAATTTCTACGTCACTTACGACCCCTCGGCGAAGTGGAAACTCGCGGCTGCCTTCGATACCGGCTGGGAGGAAAAATACCAGCAAAGCGGCTACAACGCCTGGCAAGGCGCCTCGCTCATCGTGCGCCGCCGCACCACCGCGCGCACCGGCATCGTGGGTCGGGTAGAGTATTACCACGACCCGGCCGGCGTGTTGGCCCCCACCCGCGCCGGTGGCCTCAATACTGTGGGTTATTCCCTAGGCTTCGACTACCTGCCCGTGCCCCGCGTGATTCTGCGCGCTGAGGCCAAGCAGTTTGTGGACCAGAACGACGTGTACCTGGAAAAGAAGACCTATAAGAAGACCAACGGTGCCGCCACGGTGCTGCTGGGGTTGACATTTTAGAAATGAACTGCTTAAGAAGAACGTCATGCTGAGCGTAGTCGAAGCATCTCTACTGCTGAAGTAATTCATCTGCTCTCGCGATGGAGATGCTTCGACTGCGCTCAGC
The DNA here is from genome assembly GCF_030580955.1 of Hymenobacter convexus. Classification (GTDB taxonomy): domain Bacteria; phylum Bacteroidota; class Bacteroidia; order Cytophagales; family Hymenobacteraceae; genus Hymenobacter. The sequence goes on from NZ_JAUQON010000005.1 coordinate 398,062, forward strand.
ATGACGTTCAAAAAACAACCATCCTCTAATTCCCATGACCCTCTCGGAGGAAAACCAGCGCGACCTGTCCGCCGAGCGGTTTCTGCGGCAGGTGCAGGCCAAGCGGCGGGGCACGCTCAAGGTGTACCTGGGCCTGGCCGCTGGCGTGGGCAAAACCTACCGCATGCTGCAGGAAGCCCACGACCTGCACCAGCACGGCGTGGATGTTCTGCTCGGCTACATCGAAACCCACAACCGACCCGGCACCGTGGCCGAGCTGAAGGACGTGCCGCTGCTGCCGCGCAAGCACGTTTTTTACAAGGGCAGGGCGCTGGAGGAAATGGACGTGGAAGCCATTCTGCAGCGCCGTCCGCAAGTCGTTATCGTAGACGAGCTGGCCCATAGCAATGTGCCGGGCTCGCGCCACGACAAGCGCTGGCAGGACGTGGAATACCTTGTGGCGCAGGGCATTTCGGTGATAACCGCCGTGAACGTGCAGCACCTCGAAAGCCTGCACGACCAGGTGCTGAAAATAACCGGCACCGACGTGACCGAGCGCATCCCCGACCAGCTGCTGAAACAGGCCGACGAGGTGGTGAACGTGGACCTGACCGTGGGCGAGCTGCGCACTCGGCTCGAAGAAGGCAAAATTTACGACCCGGACAAGGTGCCTACCGCGCTGGCCAATTTCTTCCAGGCCGAAAACCTGCTTCAGCTGCGCCGCTTAGCGGTGCGCGAAGTGGCCCAGCTACTCGGCCGGCAGGTAGAGTCCGAAGCCGGTGGGGCGCCTGCCGTGCTGCCCACCCGCCGCAACGACGACCGCCTGCTGGCCTGCATCAATTCCAACGACGCGGCCGCCAGGGAAATCATCCGCAAGACCTCGCGGCTGGCCGACCGGTTTTCGGCCGCCGCCTGGTATGTGCTCTACGTGCAAACCGGCCGTGAATCGGCCGACCGCATCGGCCTGGCTACGCAACGCCATCTGCTCAACAACCTGCAGCTCGCCACCCAGCTCGGGGCGCAGATTTTACGGGTGAAGGACGACGACGTGGTGGGCGCCATCCGGCGCGTAGCCGCCGAAAAAAACGCCACGCTGCTGGTCTGCGGCATCACCGGGGAAAAAGGTCTGTGGAGCCAGCTTTCGCGGCGCGGCGTCACGTTCGACCTGCTCCGCGCCGTGGCCCGCGACAGCCCGGATTTGGACGTTTATCTGATAACGTATTGAGTTCGCTGAACAAGCCCGGCCCGGTATGACGGGCTGAAAATTACCCATTTACCTTTCTCAATCCTCTCCTTCGCCATGAATCTTAAAACCCTCATCACTCTCGGCTTCGTGGCGATGCTGGCGTTGCTGCTGGCCATCGGCGGCTATGCCTATTACACCGTGCACCGGCTGGACCGCAGCTCGCGCAACGTGCTGAAAGAAAACTTCTACTCCGTGGAGCTGGGCCAACGGATGCAGCGTGCCCTCGACCAGATGGAAGTAGACCCCAACGCGCCGGGCGGCCTGCCCCGCTTGCGCCAAAGCCTCACCCGTGAGGCCGGCAACATCACCGAAAAAGGCGAAAAGGAAGTGGTGGACAGCCTCACCCAAGGACAGGCCGACTTCCAGCGCCTGCTCGATGCCGGTGCCCCGCCCGCCGCCCGCGCGCCCACCCTGGAACTACTGCGCCGCCAAACCTACCGCATGGTGGCGCTGAACACCGCCGCCCTGACCCGCAAAAACGAGTTGGCCAACCAGAACGCCACCCAGGCCGGCCGCTACCTGCTGGCCTTCATCGCCATCAGTTTTCTACTGGGGCTGATGTTTGTGCTGAGCGTGCCCGAAGCGGCCGTGAACCCGCTGCGCAAGCTCACCACCAGCTTGGAGCACGCCACGGACAACAACTTCACGTCCACCATTCCGGTGGAGGGCGGCAGCGAGTTTGGGCGCGTCGCCACGGCCTTCAACCGCATGCTGGTGCAGCTGCAGGAGTACCGCAGCTCCACCATGGCCGAGCTCATCACGGCCCGCAACCGCACGGCCAGCATCGTGAGCGGGCTCGACGAGGGCCTGCTGCTACTTGATGAACACCGACACATCATCCTGGCCAATCCCATGGCGTGCGCGCTACTGGGCCTGCCCGCCGAGCAGCTCGTGGGCCAGCCCGCTGCCGCCGTGGCCGAGGGCAACGACCTGCTGCGCGAAATCCTGCGCCCGCTGCAGGTCGACGCCGCCCGCCGGGGGCAGGCCGTGGCCGATGCGCCGCTGCTGCGCATTGCCCAGCAGGGCGAGGAAGTTTTTTACCGCCTGGCCGTGCAGGAGCTGGTTTCCTACAACGACGCGCTCAAAAAGAACGAGTTCGTGGGGCAGATTGTGACGCTGCGCAACGTGTCGGATTTCAAGAAGCTCGACCAGGTGAAGTCAAACTTCCTGGCCACCGTGTCGCACGAATTGAAAACGCCGCTGTCCAGCATCAACCTCAACACCAAGCTGCTGCAGGACGAGCGCCTGCCGGCCGACGAGCGCCAGCGCATCACGGGCTTCATCCGCCAGGAAACCCAGCGCCTCCAGCGCATGGTGGCCGAACTGCTCGACATCTCCCGCCTCGACGCCGGCGCGGGCATTCAGCTCGATGCCAAACCCACTAACCTGGCCGACGTGGTAGGCTTTGCTACCGCCACCGTGCAGCCCCAGCTCGACGATAAAAACCTACGCCTCGACCTGCAGCTGGCCCCCGACCTGCCCGCCGCCCGCGCCGATGTGGAAAAAACCACCTGGGTCCTCATCAACCTGCTGGCCAACGCCATTCGCTACTCGCCGCTGGGCGAAACGCTCACCGTGCGGGCCGCGCCGGCCGGGTCCTTCGTGCAGGTGAGCGTGCGGGACCGCGGCCCCGGCATCGCGGCCGAGCACCACGAACGCATCTTCCAACGCTTCGCCCAATTGCCCGACAAAACCGGCTACCGCGGCGGCTCGGGCCTGGGCCTGAGCATCGCCCGCGAGTTCATCACCACGCAGGGCGGCCGGCTGTGGGTGGAGAGCGAGTTGGGGAGCGGCAGCACGTTCCATTTCACGCTGCCCGTGGCAAGCTAGCGCAAAGAGGCCGTCATGCTGAGCGCAGTCGAAGCATTTCGCTTGTGGTAGTAATCCAATCGGCCCAACGATGCGGGCAAGATGCTTCGACTGCGCTCAGCATGACCGTCCTTTTTTCCAGCTACCCAATCATTTTCCTCCACTTTTTTCCCTCCATGCAAGCCACCATCAAATCCAAAATCACGCTGGACCTGGGCTTTCTGTTCCTGATAATCCTACTGCTGAGCGGGGTGGGGGCCTACTTCCTGTATCAGTTTCGCGCAGCGCCCAGGCCACACTAGGGCGTTTGGACAATTACAGGAGCCAGACGAAAGTAGCGGCGCATTGGGCGACGACAACGGCCCCGGCCTGACTGATTCGGGCCACCAACGCGTTGGTGGCGTAGGCTTTGTCGGCCAGCACGGCCCCCACCGCCAAGCCCGCCAACAAGTCGGTGGCGACGGTGCAGTCGGCCTGCTGGCCCGGCGTGAGCACCAGCCGCAACGGGTTGCCCAGCGCGTCTACGACGGCGTGGAGCTTGCTGGTGAGCCCGCACGCTGGTGGAATCGAGCATGGCCCAGTCCAGGTCCGGGTCTTGCACGGCCTCAAACACGCGCTGCCAGATGCCTTTTTGCGCGCAGCGGCGGAAGCGCCGGTACGTTGAATTCCACGGCCCGAGCACGGCGTTTAAAAACATGCGGCTATCGGCGGCCGAGCGGCCCGCATCGCCGGCTTTGCCCGGCAACAAGGGCGATAATCGCGCCCAATCGGCATCTTTGAGTTCATTGCGTCGCACTACCCAAAGGTCGGCGATTGTCCACACACTCTAGGAGGCAAGCTCAACTAATCTTCGTCAGCTGTCCGTATTCATTCGGTTCTGGACCTTCTCCACAACCTCGCCACCGTGCTTATGCCCACGACTACCCTGACCGGCGGAACCGCCACGCCTTCCCATTCGCACCTGCACACCCGCATCACGGCGGCGGGCTCGCTCATCGCCCTCGGCATTGTGTACGGCGACATTGGCACTTCGCCGCTCTACACCGTGCGCGGCGTGTTCGCCGGCCGTCCCATCACCGAGGAAGTGGTGCTCGGTACCATTTCGGCCATCATCTGGACACTCACGCTGCTTACTACCGTTAAGTACGTTTTCATCGCCATGAAGGCCGACAACCACGGCGAGGGCGGCATTCTGGCGCTGTTTGCCCGGCTGCGACGGCTCAAGGTGAAGTGGCTGTACCTGCCGGCCATCATCGGGGCGGCGGCGCTGCTGGCCGATGGCATCATTACGCCGCCCATTTCGGTGGGCTCGGCCATTGAGGGGCTGCGCATGATTAAACCCGACCTGAACACGGTGCCCATTATACTGGGCATTCTGGTGGGGCTGTTCACATTTCAGCAGTTCGGCACGGCCATTATCGGCAAGCTGTTTGGGCCGGTGATGCTGCTGTTTTTTGGCATGCTGGCCGTGCTGGGCGTGGTGCATCTGGCGCACGAGTGGAGCATTCTGCGGGCCCTGAATCCGTACTACGCCATTCATATGCTCACCACCATTCCGGGCGCGTTCTGGCTGCTGGGCTCGATATTCCTGTGCAGCACCGGGGCCGAGGCCCTGTATGCAGACATGGGGCACGTCGGGCGGCGCAACATCTACGTGTCGTGGACGTTCGTCAAAATCTGCCTGGTGCTCAACTACCTGGGCCAGGGCGCGTGGCTGCTCCAGCACCTGGGCGCGCCGCTGGGCGAGCGGAATCTGTTCTTCGAATTGATTCCGGCCTGGGGGCTGGTGCCGGCCATTGCGCTCTGCACGCTGGCCACCATCATTGCCTCGCAGGCCCTCATTTCGGGCTCGTTCACGCTTGTCATCGAGGCGCTGCGGCTCAACTTCTGGCCCAAAGTGAAAGTGGCTTACCCCACCGACCTGCGCGGCCAGGCCTACGTGCCCTCGCTCAACTGGATACTCTGCGCCGGCTGCATCGGCGTGGTGCTGCACTTCCAGGAATCGAGCCGCATGGAAGCCGCCTTCGGCCTGGCCGTGACCGTGACCATGCTCATGACCACCGTGTTGCTGGCCTACTACCTGCGCCTGCGCCGCGTGAATCCGGCCTGGATAGTGTTGCTGCTGGCTGTCTACTTCACCGTCGAAGGCTCGTTCCTGGCGGCCAACCTCCGCAAATTCCCCGAGGGCGGCTACATCAGCGTGCTGCTCGGGGCCTTGCTGCTGCTCGTGATGGTGAGCTGGATTCAGGGCCGCCGCATCCGCACGGAGCTGGAAAAATACGTGCCGCTGGCCGAGTCGCTGCCGCTGCTGCGCAAGCTGAGCGTGGACGAATCGGTGCCCAAATTCGCCACCCACCTCGTCTATCTCACCGAGTCCGACAACCCCAGACTGGTCGAAAACGCCATTATCCACTCCATTTTCCGCAAAAGCCCCAAGCGCGCCGACGTGTATTTCCTGCTCCACGTCATCACCACCGACGAGCCTTATACCAAGGCCTACACCGCCACCCCGCTCCTGGAAGACGACCTCGTGCGGGTGGAATTCCACCTCGGCTTCCGCGTCGACCACGCCATCAACTACATGTTCCGGCAGGTGATTACCGACCTGGTGAAATCCAGGGAAATAGACATTACCTCGCGCTACACCTCCCTGCGCGACCAGGATGTGGTGGGCGATTTTCAGTTCGTTATCCTCAACCGCACGCTGCCCTACGCGCAGTCGCTCACCGCCTGGCAGCGGATGATGGCGCGGTTTTCGGGCGTGCTGCGCTGGCTGGGCTCCAGCCAGCAGGAGAGCTTTGGGCTGGATAACTCCTCGCTCACCATTGAGAATATTCCGCTTCTCACGCCCGACCGGCCGGAGCTGGCGCTGCGCCGGGAAAAGTAGGATGCTATTTTGCCGAGTAGTGAGAACTAGATAACCCCGCCGAGGCAAACTGAAGATTCCTACGCGCTGCCAGACAGATGTTTGCGACGCTGCCCGGCGCGGCACCCGGGGCGTGAGCGGCAATGTGGCTGCTGCGCCACAAAACCCGCAAAGCCGCGTTCTGGGGCGTGACCCTGGCGCTGACGCTGCTGCAAGGGGCAGTGCTGTACTTCGCGTGGGCTTCCTTCCGGTGAACAAGGCCCATTATCCTATTCGGAGCGTGGGTGTTGCAGAAGTAGTTCCACGCCCTGTTTGCGAAGGTTTTACGACCCGAATCGAGACGGAAAAGCTATCCAATGGGCCTGTTATATGCCTTGAATGGCTCGATAAGGCCGCTTTCGCGTTGCCCACCGGGCTTGGCAACAGCTTCGGCCCTTTGACTGAACAGTATTTTTCGCCTCAATTAACCGGGTGCTTAGCCCGCTGCACCGAGTGGCCTCTTTTGCCTAATTATAGGTGAATGAGGCAGGTAACAGCCGTTAAAGTGCTGCTGGCTGGTCGTCTTCACGCGTATTGCGGCACATGAAGTGCATTTTTTCAAGGGCGCAGGGCTTCGGTCTTCAATCCGTTGTCGTATCTACGCCGTTTGTTGGGCGCCGCCCCGCCGGTTTTGGTTGCCACCGCAGCAGAACTACGCGCCTGTTGGCAGTCCGTCATTACCAGGCCACCGCATTCTGTCACATGGCCAAAATTTCTTTCTTTCAATTTCTCCCATAAATGCGAGCATTATTACTTCTGATTGCCGTTTTTTCCTTGCCATCCGCATCTGCAGTTGCCCAGAAACTTGCCGGGCAGGTGGTAGACAATGCCTCGTCGCAGCCAATTCCGGGGGCTACCGTGCAGGTAAAACGCATGCAGGCGGGGGCGCTCACGAATGCCGCGGGCACGTTCACGCTGACCAACCTTCAGCCCGCCGACACACTGGTTTTTACATCGCTCGGCTACGAGTCGCAGAAAGTTCAGTACACGGGCCAGGCCACCCTGACGGTGAAGCTGGTGGCGGGCCTTGCCCTCAATGAGGTCGTCGTTACGGCCCTGGGGCTGGAGCGCAACGCCCAGGGCCTGGGCTACGCGGTGCAGAAGGTAGAGGGCCGGCAGGTGAGCGAAGTGAAGGCGGCCAACTTCCTCGACAACCTGGCGGGCAAGGTGGCGGGCGTCATGGTCACGGCCGGCTCCACGGGGGTGGGGGCGTCGTCGCGCATTACCATCCGGGGCGAATCGTCCTTCACCAACAACAACCCCCTCTTTGTGGTCGACGGCATTGTGATAAACAACGCCACGGTGGTCAACCGCGTCAACGACGATGCCAACGGGTTTCAGGAAATCGATTTCGGCAACGGGGCCGGGGAAATCAACCCCGACGACGTGGCGTCGGTGTCGGTGCTGAAAGGGCCCAGCGCGGCGGCCCTGTACGGCACCCGGGCCTCCAATGGCGTCATCCTGATTACGACCAAGGACGGCACGTCGGCGGGCAAAGGCATTGGCGTGAGCTTCAACAGCACCTTCTACGCCGAGCAGCCGTTTCAGCTGCCCCGCTTTCAGAACACCTACGGGCAGGGCAACAGCGGGGCGTTCAAGTACGGCGACGGCCTGGGCGGGGGAGTCAACGACAACATTTCGTACAGCTACGGCCCGAAGCTGGACGCTGGCCTGCTGATTCCGCAGTACGACAGCCCCGTGACGCTGCCCAACGGCCAGGTGGTGCGCGGCGCCGATACGAATCTTTACAGCGGCCTGCCCATCACCCCGACGCCGTTTGTGTCGCACCCCAACAACCTGCGCGATTTTTACCAGACGGGCCACACGGCCATCAACAACCTGGCGGTGGCGGGCGACTACGACAAGGGCAGCTACCGGCTTTCTTACACGGACCTCAACAGCCAGTCGATTATTCCGGGGGTGGACCTGAAGCGCAAAACCCTGGCCGCCCGGCTGCAGTTCGACCCGGTGCGGCGGCTGAAAATCAGTTCGTCGATTAACTACATCAACAGCGCCAGCGCCAATCGCCCCGCCACCAAGTACGGCTCGGAAAACATCAACTACGCCCTGAGTGCCTGGCTGGGCCGCCAAACCGACATCAACCCCATGAAGCAGTACTGGCAGCCGGGGCTGGAAGGCATTCAGCAATTTTCCTACAATTATACCTATTTCGACAACCCGTATTTTACCCTCTACGAAAACCGCAACTCGTTTACGCGCGACCGGCTCATCGGCAACGTGGCCATCACGGGCGAACTGGCCAACAACCTGACCCTGCTGGTGCGCAGCGGCATGGACTACTCCAACGAGAATCGCCAGTTTCGGCGGGCCTTCAGCAGCAACCGCTTCAAGAGCGGCGCTTATGCCGAAAACGGCGTGTTTTTCCGGGAAATCAATACCGACTTCTTGCTCAACTACACCCGCAGCCTGGGGCCGCTGTCACTCGACGTATCGGCCGGGGGCAACCGCCTGGACCAGCTGGCCTCGTTCGACCAGTACCAGGCCCTGACGCTGGCCCAGCCGGGCGTGTTCAAGCTCAACAACGCCGCCTCGCCGGTGGAAGTGTACCAGCAGAGCGGCCGCAAGCGCATTAACAGCCTGTATGCGCTGGCCAAGCTGGGGTATAAAAACCTCTTGTTTCTCGACATCACCGGGCGCAACGACTGGTCGAGCGCCCTGGCCACGCCCACGTCCACGGCCAATACGTCCTTCTTCTACCCGTCGGCATCGGCCAGCTGGGTGCTGTCGAACCAGTTCCAGCTGCCCACGGTAGTGTCGTTTGCCAAGGTGCGGGCCAGCGCCGCCAACGTTGGCAACGACACCAGCCCCTACCAGACCGCAGGGGTATACACCGCCCGGAACCCGGTTTTTTCGCAGCCGGCGTTCAGCGACCAGAGCACCATCGCCAATACCAACCTGAAACCGGAGTCGATTACCTCGCTGGAAGTGGGGGCGGATGTCCGCTTCTTCAACGACCGGCTGGGCTTCGACCTGACCTATTACAACGCCCGCACCCGCAACCAGATTCTGTCGCTGCCCATTGCCATCCCGACGGGCTACAGCGAACGGGTCATCAACGGGGGAGAGGTACAGTCGCGGGGCATTGAGGCGGTGGTGAGCGCCACGCCCGTGCAAACGAGCCGCTTCCGGTGGAATGCCAGCCTGAACTTCAGCCGCAACCGCACCACCGTGGTGTCGCTGCCCGCAGAAGCCGGCACCCTGACGCTGGGCTACAACCGCATCTACGACAACGTGAACCAGACGGTGTGGTACCAGGTGCGGCAGGGCGACCGCATGGGCGACATGTGGGGCACGGGCTACCTGCGCAACGCCCAGGGCGACTTCATCGTGGGCAGCAACGGGCAGTACATTGCCGACAACACCCTCCGGAAGCTGGGCAACTACAACCCCGACTTCATGGTGGGCCTGTCGAACCAGTTCAGCCTCGGCAATTTTAATCTCGGCTTTCTGCTCGACTGGCGGCAGGGCGGCGTGCTGGTGTCGCGCACGCTGGCTTTGGCCGGCGTGGCGGGCCAGCTGATTGAAACGGCCGACCGGCCCGATGCGGGCATCGTGGCGAAAGGCGTGGTGAATACCGGCACCCCCGAAAACCCAGTCTACCAGCCGAATACGAAGGCGATTCCGGCCGAAACCTACTACCGCATGTACTACGACCGGAACAACGAAGAGAACAGCACCTACGATGCTTCCTATGTGAAGCTGCGGGAATTGACCATCGGCTACAGCGTGCCTCAATCGGCCTGGCTGACCAAAAAACTGCATACCCAGCAGCTCACCATTGCCCTGATAGGCCGGAACCTGCTGGCCTTCTCGCACATTCCGCACTTCGACCCCGAGCAGACCTCCTTCCAGCAAAACCAGCTGCAAACCGGGGTTGAGGACATGACCTACCCAACCACCCGCAACCTGGGCTTGAAACTAAGCGCGAACTTCTAAGCCCTCCAACCAGACCATGAAACGGAAACTATATAGCCTCCTGCTGCTGACTGCCTTGGCCGGCTCACTGCCCGGTTGTACGGACAGATTCGAGGAAATCAACACGAACCCCAATGCGCCGGTCGACGTGCAACCGTCGCTGCTGCTGCGCAAAGTCATCTTCGACTACGGCGAGCAGATGTCGTACGAAGCCTTCGTGGCGGGCAACCTGCTGGGGCAGTACTTCACGGCCATCGACTTCAACCTGTTCGACCGGCACAGCCTGAGCGAGCCGCAGTACGGGGGCAACCCCTGGCCGTTTATGTACAGCAACCTGCGCGACAACGAGATTCTGCTGCAGAAAGCGCGCGCCAATGCGGCTTTCGGGGTGTACGAAGGCCCCGCCCTGATTATGAAAGCCTTCATCGCCGCCGCGCTGACCGACCTGTACGGCGACGTGCCCTACAGCCAGGCGCTGCAGGGCAAAGCGGGCGTGATTACGCCGGCCTACGACAGCCAGGAATCCATCTACACGGCCCCCGGCGGCATCCTCGACAACCTCGACCAGGGCATCGCTTCCATCAACAATTACAAAGGGGCTACGGCGCTCGACGGTGATATCCTCTATGGGGGCAACCGCAGCAAATGGGTGCTGTTTGCCAACTCGCTGAAGATTAAATGCCTGATGCGCATATCGCGCAAAGTAAACGTGCAGGCTGCCCTGCAAAGAGTCGTGACCGATGGCAATTACATCCGGACGAATGCGGACAATGCCGCCTTCCGCTTCTCGCTGGCCCAGCCCAACAATTTTCGCATGGCAACCGCCCGCATCGGTGATTTCAACCTGTTTATTATGTCCAAAACCAGCGAGGAGCTGCTGACGGGGTTGGGCGACCCCCGAATAGCCACGTATTTCCGCCCCGCGGCGGCTACGCCAGGGACCTACAAAGGCCTGCTGAATGGACCCGATGCCTCCAGACTTTCCATCTCGCTGGCCGATTACTCGCTTACGGGCACCATCTTCCGGGAAAACTCCGACCGGTTATCGGCCAACTACCTGACCGCGGCCGAAACCAGTTTCTGGCTGGCCGAAGCCGCCGAGCGCGGGCTGATATCCGCCTCGGCGCGGACCTTGTACGAGCAGGGCATTACCCAGTCGTTTGCCTACTGGGGCACGACGCTGCCCGCTAGTTACCTCACCAGCAGCCGGGTGGCTTACGGCCAGAATGGCCAAAACCCCATCGAGCAGATACTGACGCAGAAATGGCTGGGCAACATCAACAATGCTTACGAAGGCTGGACCGAGTACCGCCGGACGGGGTTTCCCCGCCTGAAAACGGTTTCGGCCAGCCTCAACAACGGACTGATTCCCGTGCGCATGCCCTATCCCGCCACAGAAAGCGCCCTGAACGCGGCGCAGTACAGAATAGCGGCCGACAACACCCAAAACAACAGCATCAACGTCCCCGTGTGGTGGGCCCGCTGATTTCCCTTGTATGAGCACCACCCTGTTGCAGTGGGCGTTGGTCCTGGCATCCAGCGTCACGCTGTTTTTCGTGTCGCCGCTGTCGCGCACCGCGGCCGAATTTTTCCGGGGCGCCCGCAAAGAGCGCACCCCCAATACTGTTTTTCTGACGAGTAGCCTGGTTATCTCCTGGCTGTTTGCCAAGTCGATTACCAATGCTGCCAACCTGGGCCAAAGCTTCGGGCTGGTGGGGGGCGTGGCCTACGCGGGGTATTACCTGTCGTTTCTGGTGGCCGGTTTTGTCATCGTCGCCATGCGCAACCGAGGGGGCTACCGCAGCATCCACCATTTTCTGGAATCGAAATTTGGGGCGGGGGCGGTGGTCGTCTTTACTTTTCTGATTATCATTCGGCTGTACAACGAAATCTGGTCCAATACCATCGTCATCGGCTCGTATTTTGGCGTTCAGGGCACGAGCAGTTATTACGTCGCCATTGTGGTGTTCACCCTGCTCACGCTGGCCTACACGCTCAAGGGCGGCATGAGCAGCTCGATTATGACCGACGTAATTCAGCTCTCGCTCTTTGTGGTGCTGCTCACGGTTATTCTGGGCTTCATCCTGCCGCAGTACGGGGGTAGCTTGAAGCCCTTTCTCAGCAGCGGGGAATGGACCTTGGGGCGGGGCGTCGATTTGCTGCTGGTGGCGTTGGTGCAGTGCTTCAGCTACCCGTTTCACGACCCGGTGCTCACCGACCGGGGGTTCATCTCCGATACGCGCACCACGCTGCGGTCTTACCTCTGGGCGGGGGCCATCGGCTCGGCCTGCATCATTTTTTTTAGCTTCGTGGGCATCTTCGCCAAGCTCAACGCCCTGACCGGCGAAGCCCCGGTGGCCGTGGCGCGCTACTTCGGCGTGCCGATGCTGCTGCTCATGAACCTCATCATGGTGACCTCGGCTTCGTCGACCCTCGATTCGGCTATGGCCTCGTTCTCCAAGCTCATCAGTATCGACCTAAGCAAAGCGGCCGTGCCCAGCGTATCGCGGGGCCGGTGGGCCATGGTGGTGCTGACGGTACTGGGCACCATTCCCGTGTTTTTCAACCCCGCCATTCTGTCGGCTACCACCATCAGCGGCACGCTGGTGCTGGGCCTAGCCCCCGTGTTTTTATTCTGGCACGTCCGCGTACCGCGCCTGGCCTTTCACCTGTCGGTAGTGGGGGGGCTGGTGCTGGGCGGTTTGCTCACCGTATTTCCCCTGCCCGATGCCCTGCATCTGGGCGACGGCAAATACGGGGCGCTGCTCAGCACGAACCTGATTACGTCGGCTTTCTGTTTCGCGGTATTCGGGCTCTGCGCTCTTCTCCAAAAAAAGCCCGCTCATGAATAATCTACTCCCCCAAGACCTCGGCACGCTAGATGGCCGGCTGCTCGTTTTCGGCGGGCCCTACTCAAACCTGCAGGCCCTGGAGACGCTCAAGGCCATTGCCGACCAGCTGCAGATTCCCGTTGGCAACATCATCTGCACCGGCGACATCGTGGGCTACTGCGCCCAGCCCGAGGCCGCGGTGCAGTTTGTGAAAGAGTGGGGGGTGCACGCCATTCAGGGCAATGTGGAGCAGAACATCATCCGGGGCGAAGACGACTGCGGCTGCAACTTCGCCGAGGGCAGCCGGTGCGACCTGTTGTCCCGCGCCTGGTTTCCCTACGCGGTGCGGAGCCTGTCGGCCGGCTCGGTTGTCTGGCTGAGTACGCTGCCGCTGCAGCTGTCTTTCCGGTACGCGAGCAAGGCGGTGGCTGTGCTGCACGGGGCCGCCACCGGCATCGCCGATTTCGTGTTCGCTTCCACGCCCTGGCCGGTGAAAAAAACCAGCTTTGCCGCCACCGGGGCCGAGGTGATACTGGCCGGCCACGCCGGACTACCCTTTGTCGATGCGCGGGCCGGACACCACTGGCTCAACGCGGGCGTGATTGGAATGCCCGCCAACGACGGCACCCCGCGGGTCTGGTACTTGCTGCTCGATGACACCAACGGCGTGTTCAGCTACACCTTTCACGCCTTTACCTACGACAACGGCAGGGCCCATCAGTTGATGCGGGCCAAGGGGCTGCCCGACTCCTATGCCCACACGCTCCTGACGGGCATCTGGGATAACTGCGAAATTTTGCCGGAGGCCGAGAAGGCTTTACAGGGCCGGGCCATTGTATCAGCTACGCCTTGTGTAGCAGCAGCTTGCCAGCCAATACCGCCGCCGGCACCGGGTCCGATTGACTTTCCGGCGGCACGCGCATGAGGTCATACAGGCGGGCCTTTCCCATGGCCCGCTCCACCACCAGCATTTGGTCGTCGGAATCTCCCTTGGTCAGATAGTGAAGCGCGCCCAGCTGCATAGCCCACACGCCGTCGGGCCTACGGCCGAGCCGCCATTCCCATCATTTCGGCGTTCTTTTGCGTTATGCACCCACGCGCCCTTTTTTGCGCCCCCGCTGATGTTTCGATTGCTTTCGCTGATTCTGCTGCTGCCTTTTTTTGCTCATGCTCAAGCTTCTTTCGTGCCCGATGAGCGGGCGTATTACGGCCTGATTGACCGGGGCAGCGGGCGCTGTCTCGACGTGGCCAGTGCCAGTACCACCAGCGGCGCCGCCGCCGTGCAGTGGGAGTTCACCCATGCCAATAGCCAGCAGTGGCGCTTTGTGCCCATCCGGCAGGGCAGCGAGTATTACCGCATCGAGTCAAAAAACAGCGGCCTGTGCCTGACTGCCGATAAGCCCGGCGAGAACATGCCGCTGGTACAGCGCCCGTACCAGGGCGGCGAGCCGCAGCAGTGGCGGCTGGTGCCGGCGGGCCCGGCCGGCAGCTTCCAGCTCGAAAACCGCAGCGAAAGCCGGGTGGCGGCCCTTTCGGCTTCGGATAAGTTTAACGGCACGCCGGTGGTGGGCCAGAAGGGCAACGGCCGGGCCAGCCAGCAGTGGCGCCTGTTTCGGCTGCGCCTGAATGTGCTGGAAGGCCCCTCGCCATTCGGCGCGCCCAAGCCCCTGGCCGTCCTCAACTCGCCCGGCAACGAGTTGCACCCCATCCTCAGTCCCGATGGCAACACCTTGTATTTCGCCCGCACCAAATTTGCCGGCAACACCGAAGGCAACACCGATTCCGGCGACGCCTGGGTGAGCCAGAGCCCCGACAAGGGCCAGACCTGGGGCGCCCCCACGCGCCTCGACGGCGTGAACACCGCCCAAAACAACGAGGTGGTGGCCGTTACCGGGCCGGATGGCCGCGCCCTGTTTGTGCGCGGCACGTATGATTCTAACGGGTTTCGGGACGAGGGCGTGAGCAAGGTGAGCACGGCGGCGGCCAGCAGCGGCCTGGCCAAAGGCGCGCGGCCCACGCCGGTGGGCATTAGCAATTTCTACACGGCCGTGCCCGGGGCGGGCTATTTCGTGAGCAACGACGGCCAACTGCTGTTGCTCTCGCTGGAGCGGGGCGACTCCGAGGGCGGCAACGACATCTACCTGAGCCGGCCCGACGGCAAAGGCGGTTTTGGCGAGCCCACCAGCCTGGGGCCGGTGCTCAATTCGCCCGGCTTCGACTTCGCGCCCTGGCTCACGCCCGATGGCAAAACCCTGTACTTTGCTTCCTACGGGCACATGGGCTACGGCTCGGCCGATATTTTTGTGAGCCAGCGCCTCGACGACAGCTGGAGCAAGTGGAGCGAGCCCCGCAACCTGGGCCCGGCCCTGAACGGCCCCGGCTTCAACGCCTACCTCAGCCTGACGCCCGACGGCAAAACGGCCTACTACTCGTCGTCGCCCGCGCCCAATGCCACCAGCGACATCTGGCGCACCGGCCGCGCCGTGGCCCCCGATTCGGTACCCACCGCGCCCGCGGTGGCCGCTGCCTTCGACCCCACTGCGCGCGCCTTCCTGAGCGGGCGCGTGCTCGATGCCCGCAGCAAGCAGCCCGTGGCCAGCGCCGTGGTGAAAGCCAATTTGCTGGCCAACGCCGCCGGTGCACAATACAATGCCACCAGCCGCTCCGATAATACCGGCGGCTACCAGATGTCCTTGTTGCCGGGCAAATACTACCTCACGGCCACCGGCGGCGGCTTCCTCACGGTGGGCGACACGGTCGTCATCGCCGGCTCGCCCCGGCGCGACCTGCTGCTGCTACCCGCCGCGGTGGGCGCCAAAATCGACCTGCCCAGCATCTTGTTTGCCCAAGGCAAAGCCACGCTGCTAGGCACCGCCTACGCCGAGCTGAACCGCCTGGCCATTGCCCTGCAAGCCAGCCCCGGCACCGAAATCCGCCTCGAAGGCCACACCTCCAACGAGCCGCCCGCCGACAAAAATCAGCAGCTTTCCGAAGACCGGGTGGCCGAGGTGAAGCGCTATCTGGTGGGCCGGGGCGTGGCCGAAACCCGCATCACCACGGTCGGTTTCGGAGGCTCGAAGCCGAAGTACAGCAACGACCGGGAGGAAACCCGCCGCCTCAACCGCCGCGTAGAGCTGGTAATTGTGAAGTAGGCTTTTGCCGCCGCTGCCATGACTGCTAGCATTCTTGCCGAAACCAGCATCCCCAACCTGCCCTCGGCTTCCGGGGTTGAAATCATCGGCGCCACGGCCTATGTCATCGGCGACGACGCGCCGCTGCTCTACCAGCTCGACGCCCGCACGCTGGCCGTTACGGGCCGGGTGCCGCTATTTGAAACCACTGCTTTCGACACCGGCCGGCTGCCCAAGGCCGACAAGCCCGACCTCGAATGCATGGCCGCTCTGACCTGGCCCGATGGCCGGGCGGGCCTGCTGCTACTGGGCTCGGGAAGCCGGCCCAACCGGGCCCGTGGCTGGTTTGTGCACACCGAAACCGATGCGCCCGCGCCCGAATCCGTGGACTTAGCCCCGCTCTACGCACTGCTGCAACCCTACCTGGCATTGGGTGTGGTACTCAACCTCGAAGCGGCTGCCACTTCCGAAACCGAGCTGCTGCTGTTTCAGCGCACCGTGGGGCGGGCCGATGCGGCGGTACTGTTTCGGCTGCCGCTAGCGGCTACGCTGGCCTTTCTGGCCCACGGCGGGGCCGAGCCAGCGGTGCGGCAACAGTTGTTCGAGCTGCCGGAAATTGCCGGCAGCCCGGCCGGATTTTCGGGTGCCACGTTTGTCGATGGCCTGCTGTTCGTGACGGCATCCGTCGAAAACACCCAGGACGCCGTGCTCGATGGCGAGGTTTTGGGCTCGTTCGTTGGGGTGGTCGACCTGGAAACGCAGAAGGTGGTGTTTGCCCGCCTGGTTTGGCGCGATGGGCGGGCATACTGCGGCAAAGTGGAAGGCCTTGCCGTGCGGCAGAGCATTGGCCCGGGCCATTGGGAACTGCTGCTCGTGACCGACGACGATGCGGGCGGCAGCACCGCCGTCGTGGCCGAAATCACCCTGACGGAACCGTGAAAGTGGCCCCTTAAGCCAATTCCTTCAGCCACGCCACTGCCGCGGGCTCGCCGTCGAACAGGCGGTAGGTGAGCGACGACTGCTGCGAGTCCCTCATAACCTGGTTGAGCGTAAGCTGGGCAAATACATCGGCTGGCAGGAGGATGGCGCCGAACATCTCGTAGCCTTCGCTTTCGCTGCGAGCCAGCCAGAACTCCCGAATCCAGGTGCGTTCCTCGTCGGTGTAGGGGGCCATTTGGCGCTGGTCGGCCAGCATCTTGTGCCAGCCGTGGCGCCGCAGCAACTGGCTGGTGTGGGTGAGGAAGGCCTGAAACGTTGGGAAGTCGCGCGCGCCGGGTGCATACTGAACCAGGGCATAGCCGTCGGGATGCTCAAGCAAACGCCCGACGGGGTTTTCAAAATATAAACGCATGTGTTAATCAATAACAGATAATACGTTGATAATAAATGAAATAACAGATAATCTAATGGGCGCAGCTGCCAGGCAGGTCTTTAGCTGCGCCGATGTACGAAAGCAGGGCCGTTTTGTTGAGAAATAAAACGCCGACATTCCCCTGCAGGCCGTAATTTTGTTGGTAGTTTTATTGGCTCTTGCAGCGCCCACCGGGCTTTTCTACCCCTCTTCAACTTATGAATTCGCTGCCCCGAGCCCAGGAGACGCTCTATTTTCAGAACGCGGCCGGGAAGGTATTTCACCATGCTTCGGGCTATGCGCGCCTGGCCTGGAGTGCCGAGCGCCCCACGCTGGACCACATCAAGGCGTTCTACGAACAGGTGCTGGCTTTGCTGCTGAACACCAACGCGCGCAAAATTCTGTCCGACCACGGCCAGCGGGCGCCGCTGCCGGCTGCGGCCCAGGAGTGGCTGACCACCAACTGGATTCCGCGCGCCATGAGCCAGGCCCGCACCCGGCACTGCGCCATTGTGGAAGGAGCCGACCCGCTGCACCGGCTGTCCACCCAATCGGTGGTGTCGGCCTCGCCGAACGGGTTTTTATTCCAGCGCTTCTCCACAGTCGAGGCCGCCGAAACCTGGCTGAAAAGCGTGGTGGTGTAAGGTGCTTTAGCCACCGATTGCCAATAAGCACGTCCTTTACAAGAACGTCATGCTGAGCGCAGCCGAAGCATCTCGCGTGCATCAGTAATTATTACTGGCACAGTAGAGATGCTTCGGCTGCGCTCAGCATGACGTTCTCCTTTAACATTGACTTCGGCAATTAATCCCGGCCTACTCTACCGCAGTAGAAGTAACCTTCTCTGAGGCCACAGCGGCTTTGGAAGGCGGGTTGATGCGGCGGCCGCGCGGGGTTTCCTCGTCGCCCAGCAGCATGCCCCAGGGCTTGAGGGGAGTGATGCGGTCGAATACGATTTTGAGGATGGCGATGACCGGCAGGGCCAGAAACATGCCTGCGATGCCGCCAATGGCGTTGCCCACCAGCACCCCCACAATGGCCACCAGGGCATTGACCTTAATCTTGGAGGCTACAATGCGCGGGATGAGGTAATGGTTATCAATAAATTGGATGAGCATGTAAACGGCCAGCACGGCCAGTGCGTGGCCGTAGCCGGGCTTCGTGACGAAGGCCATAAGCATGGGCAGCGCAATGGCAATGAGCCCGCCGATGTAGGGGATAAAGTTGAGCAGCGCGCCCAGCACGCCCAGCAGCAGCGCATAGGGCACCCCAATGATGAGCAGGCCCGTGGTGTTGAGCGTGGCCACGATGCTAGCCTCGATGAGCAAACCCACCATGTAGCTCTGAATGGTGGCCTTGCTCTCGCGCAGCACCTCGGCCACGCCGGTATCCTGCCGGTGGCCCGAGAATACCTGGGTTAGAAAATCGACCAACCGCCGCTGGTACAGAAACAGTAGAAAAATATAAACCGGAATGAGCGTGGCCACCACCAGCAGCCCCGACACCGCCGAAAGGGTGCCGCCCAGCAGCGCCGACGCCCGGTTGCCGGCTTCGCTGAGGTAGCCCTGCAGTTTCTGGTCGCTCACGCCAAAGCGCGCTTGCAGCCACTGGTGCACCTCAGCCGTGGTTTCGGCAAACTTCTTTTTGAAGAGCGGCATCTGGCTGGACAGCTGCGAGGCTTCCAAGTAGATGAAGTAGAGCAGGCCCAGCAGGGCCGTCACGCCCAGCACCACCGTAAGGGTGATGGCCAGCAGCTTGGGCACCCGGTGCCGCAGCAGCCACTGCTCCACGGGGTGCAGCATGATGGCAAAAATGGCCGCGAAAAACAGCGGAAAGATGATTTCGCTGGCAATGTGAATGGTGAACACCGCTAGGGCCAGGCCCAGCAGTATCAGCGGCGCTTTCACATAAAGCGGAAATTGCAGCTCGCGGGCAGGTTCGTAGGTTTCGGGCATGGGAGGGGACGTGGAGCCGGCCCGGCAATGGGGGGTGGCACGCCCACTTACGCGGCCCGGCGCCGCATGTTGCTCCCGTAAGCTCAGCTATGGCGTTGGCGCTACCCTGAAAACCTGGTTGGGTTGGCAGAACGGGTGCCCCCAAGCTGTGCTAACCCAATCAAGGCCTCACTCCTTAGCGCGTAAAGTCCTCAACAATCTGCACGAACATGGGCGAGGGCACCTCAATGGTTTGGCCGGTGGGAGCAAGCAGGCCGTTTTGCCCATCTACCCGGAAAGTCACTACGTTGTTGGAGTTCTGGTTGGCCACCAGTAGCAGGCGGCCCGAGGGCGTGAGCGCGAAGTTGCGCGGCGTCTTGCCCTGGGTGCTCATGTACTGAATGGGGGCCAGCGTGCCATTAGACGTATCGATGGCAAACACCGCGATGCTGTTGTGGCCGCGGTTGGAGGCGTAGAGGTACAGGCCGTCGGGCGAAACATGGATGTCGGCGCAGGAATTTTCGCCGGTGAAGCCCTTGGGCAGCGTCGACACCGATTGCAGTTCCTTGAACTTGCCCGCCGAGGCATCGTACGCCAGCGCCGTCACGGTCGAGTTCAGCTCGTTTATCAAATACGCCTGCTTGCCATTGGGATGGAAAACGAGGTGGCGCGGGCCGGCGCCGGGCTTGGCCACAAACGCCGGCTCGGGCAGGCGCGTGAGCTGGCCTTGGGCGGCCCCCAGGCGGTAGGCCACCACCTGGTCGGTGCCCAGGTCCACGGCAAAGGCGTAGGTATTGGCCGGGTCCGGGATGATGCAGTGGGCGTGGGCACCCGTCTGGTTTTTGTGCGGGCCCGAGCCCTGGTGCTGGTCGGTGGCGCTGGGCGCGGCCAGCTGGCCGTTGGCCCCGATGGGGAGCATGGCCACATTGCCGCCCACATAGTTGGCCACCAGGGCCGCCTTCTCGGCGCGGTCGAGGGCGATGTAGCACGGCGACGCGCCGGTGGACGGCTGCTGGTTGAGCAGCGTGAGGGCTCCCGTGTGCTGGTCGACGGCGAAGGAGCTCACGCCCCCGCCCTTGGCCCCTTGGAACGTCTGGGTTTCGCTCACCGCGTACAGGTTGCGGCGCCCGGCGGGCATGGTGAGGTAGGTGGGGCTGGCCCCGCCCCGGTAGGCGCTCACGGGCGTGAGCAGCCCGGTAGCGGTGGTGAGGCGGTAGAGGAAAATCGAGTTTTCCTGCTCCGAGCTCACATTGGTGCCGAAATAAACCAGGTAGTCGCGGCTCATGCTTTTGGCGGCCGGCTTGCTGCAGCCCGCGACGGAAAGGAGGACAAGGGAACCGACGCCAGCCGCCAGGGCCCGCCGAAACTTGGGAAACGAAGAAGGAGAGGTCATCAGCACGAAGGGTATGGCTGCAAAGGTGCGAAAAGTTCGGTCCCGAGGCCAGCGGCGGTGCCCTTGCTCAGCGAGTGCGTACGGACAATGGGCCGGCTGCGCTGCCTGACCAGATGCTGCGGGTGGGCGAGGGGGGCTTACTACCTTGTGCGCATGTCAGATTTTCGCCTGCGGGTATTCCAGGCCGTGGCCCGGCACCTCAACTTCACCAAGGCGGCGCAGGAGCTTTTCGTCACGCAGCCGGCCGTCACCAAGCACATCCACGAGCTGGAGCGCACCCACGGCCAGCGCCTGCTGGAGCGCAGCGGGAGCCGCATCGCCCTCACCGAGGCCGGCCGCCTGCTGCTGGCTCACGCCGAAGCCGTGGCCGCCTCGGCCCAACTCCTCGACGACCAGCTTCAGGCCCTGCACCACCCCGACGAAGCCACCGGCCGCCTGCGCCTGGGTGCCAGCACCACGCTCAGCCAGTACGTGCTGCCCGGCCTGCTGCCCGCCTTCCAGGCGGCCCATCCGCGGGTGCAGCTCACGCTGCTCAATGCCAATTCCGAGCACATCGCCCAGGCCCTGCTGCGCGGCGACCTCGACCTGGGCATGGTGGAGGGCCGTTCCCGCTCCCGCGACCTGCACTACGAGTTGCTGCTGCCCGACGAGCTGGTGGCCGTGCGCCGGGCCACGCCTAGCCGCCGTCAGCCAGTGGCCCTGTCGCTGGCCGAGGCGTTGGCCCATCCGCTGGTGCTGCGGGAGCGCGGCTCGGGCACCCTTGAAGTGCTCGAATACGCTCTGCGCGAGCGGCAAGTGAGGCTGAGTAGCCTGCGCGTGGCTTTCTATTTCGATAATACCGAAGCCATCAAAGCGTATCTGGAGGCCGCGCCCGATGCCATCGGCTTTGTGTCGCGCCGGGCCCTGGCCCGCGAGCTAGCCGGTGGCGTGCTCGAAATCGTCCCCATCGAGGGCCTGCATTTGCCCCGGCAATTCGACGCCGTGTGGGTGCAGGGCCAGCCGTTGCTGCGGGCTGGGCAGCGGTTCCTGTCGTTTGTGCAGGCCCGGGCCAAGGCGTGATTTTAATAGCTTTAGTAGGATGAATGTAAAGCTGGTTGTCCTGATGCAGAGCAACTGAATTTTCAAACTAGCTACGCCCTTTAATTACCAACGGTAATGACCAATAACTATTTTGTATAACCTATGGCTTTGGCCTGGCCGTATTTTTGGGTAGAAAACACTACGGCCTTCATGAGCACCCAAACCTCTGCCCAATCCCAGCCTAGCCGGCAAACCGCACCGCCTGCCACCGGCGCTGAGGTAGGAAGTAGCTCGCCTTTTTTTCGAAACCTGCACGCGCCACGCCGGCTTTTCGGGCGAGGGTTCACGTTGCAACAGGTAGTGTTTGGGGCGGCGCTGGGGTTGTGCCTCACGCCTTGGGCGTCGCCGCCGTTGGCCCTGGCGCTGGGCCTAATCCTGGCCCAAACGGTTGGCAATCCCTTTACTTCCCAAACCAAACGCCTCACCAAATACCTGCTGCAGTTTTCGGTGGTCGGCCTGGGCTTCGGCATGAATGCCCATGCGGCTTTGCAGGCCGGCAAGGAAGGTATTTTGTTCACCGTGGTGTCGGTGGTGGGGACATTGGGACTGGGTTATCTGGTGGGCAAATGGCTGGGGCTGGGGCGCCACGTGGTACACCTTATTTCGTGCGGCACTGCCATTTGCGGGGGCTCGGCCATTGCGGCCGTGGGGCCCGTGTTGCGGGCCAAAGACGAAGAAATGTCGGTGGCGCTGGGCACGGTGTTCGTGCTCAATGCACTGGCGCTGTTCGCCTTTCCACCCATCGGCCATGCCCTGGCCCTCACGCAAAACCAGTTTGGCCTCTGGTGCGCCATCGCCATCCACGACACCAGCTCCGTGGTGGGGGCTGCCGCCGCCTACGGCACCCAGGCCCTGCAAGTGGCCACTACGGTAAAGCTGGCCCGCGCCCTCTGGATAATTCCGGTTTCCATCGGTACGGCCCTGGCATTCCGGCAGCAAGGCGTGAAGGTGCAGGTTCCGTACTTCATTCTCGGGTTCATCGCGGCCATGCTGGTCAATACCTACGTGCCCGCCGTGCGCCCCCTGGCGCCGCTGCTGACGCACCTGGCCAAAATAGGCCTGACCGTAACGCTGTTTTTTATCGGCGCCGGGCTGTCGGTGCGGGTGGTGCGGGCCGTTGGGGCGCGGCCATTCGTGCTTGGCACGGTGCTGTGGGTGGTGATTTCGGTAAGCTCGCTTTACGTCATTTTGCAGAGCGTATAGGTTTGCTTGCCTGAAGAAGCCACCAAATTCGAAATGCCTTCCTACTTAGGGCTACACCAGCTTAGGGCGACACCAGCCATCGGCCAGTTCCAACTTGCCCTTGAGGCGCGGGACTTCCAGCGTTTTTTTCATGTTGTGCAGCGTCCGGTTGATGAGCTTGGGGACGTTGCTGGCGAACTGATAAACAGCGCGGTAGTGGCTTTGGGTGGCTGGTGTTTATCTGCCTAGCGCGGGTGTGCAAACACCAGCTCGCGCAGCAGAATAAAGGTGCCCATCGCGAGTGTAAACCAGCCAAATGCGGGCTTCAGCCGGGCCCCCGGAATGAAGCGGGCCAGGTAGGTGCCCAGCACGATGCCGCCCAGTGCAAACATCAGAAAACCAAGCAGAAAACCCCAGGCCACAGGTGTGCCCACACTCAAGTCGCCGCCAAAGCCAATGAGCGAATTGAGGGCAATGATGGCCAGCGAAGTCCCAACGGCCAGTTTCATGGGCAGCCGCGCGCCCAGCACCAGCGCCGGAATGATGAGAAAGCCCCCGCCGGCCCCCACAAAGCCCGTGAGCGTGCCCACCACCAGCCCAATGGTGAGAATGAGCGGGTAGTTGAAGGGGTGCCGGTGGTGCAATTCCTCATCGAGAATGTCTTCGGCCTGCCGGCTGCGAATCATCGACGTGGCCGCCGCTACCATCAGCCCGGCAAAGGCCACCAGCACCAGCAAATCTTTGGTAAACACTACCTTTCCCACAGTGAACAACTCGTGCGGGATGGCCGGCATCAGCACCTTGCGCACCGCCAACACCGCCGCCAGCGAGGGAATCAGAAAAACAATGGCCGTGCGCAGCGACACCAGCCCCTTGCGAAAATACCGCGACGCCCCCACCAGCGAAGTGGACCCCACCACAAACAGCGAGTAGGCCGTGCTCAGCACCGGGCTCACCCCCATCAGGTACACCAGCACCGGCACCGTGAGGATGGACCCGCCACCGCCCATGATGCCCAGCGAAAGCCCAATGAAAATGGCCGCGAAATAGCCCAGGTAGTGCAGCATTGGTAGGAGGGAAGATGCGTGAAGCCAGGAACGGGAGGCAGAAATCAAATCAAAAAAGCGTGCCTGCGGCGGAAAAACGCACTGTGGCAACCCGTGACGAACATCAGTCGCCGCGTGACTTCCGGGGTGGGAACAAGCTGCTTTGGCTTGCGCAGGAACGGCCGCGCGCTCTTTTCGTTTCAGCCCCAAAAGTGTGGCGCAAATGTAGGCGCTGCGCTACTCGCAGCCGGTTGCTGAGGCCGAGGACAGCCGGATTGACTTTGCTGTCGTTGTTAAAGAAATAGTCGCCTTTTTCGCGGTTTCAACCGGCCGGTTGCGGTCAATAGCGGAAGAAAAACATCCGGCATCACGGGTAGCAAACCTGAGAGCAGGTAGTCATTTGGAGGAGGGCATTGGCGATGATGATTTATTGATGCAGTGATTATTGCGTCCATTACTTTCGTTGCTGCCATGCCGCCACTTTATCGCCGTTTTTTCCTGTGTGGGCTTTGCCTGTTGCTGCTGCCTTGGTCGGGCGCCTGCGGCAGCAACCAATCCCGCGACGCCGCCGGGGCTGAAGCCGCGCCGGGGGCCCGTTCTTACGGGCAGGCCTTGTTGCGCACCGGGCTGGTAGCGGGCCGGCACCGGCGCTGGCTGCTCTTCGCCGATACCACCCGCCGGGAGTACTTCCGCCTGGGCCGCACGCCGCGCGAGGTGCGGGCCTGGCTGGCCGATTACGAGGAGCGCATCGAAGACCACCAAACGCTCAACCCCGATTCGGTGCAGCCGCCCCCGCCCGCGGCGGCCGAGCTACGCGGCCCGCCGCCCCCGCCCATGGTGACCCTGATTCGCCTGCCGAACAGTCCGGCCGCCAAAGCCCTGGCCCGCCGTCAAGCCATTCAACTCATGCAGCAACTGCAGCGGGCGGGTTTGCTCACGGCCGCCGAGTACCGCCGAACCCTGCCGCTGGCCATGGCCGGCGAGTTCTACAGCCGCCGCAACCTGCTCACGACTTTCAATGAGCTGGCCCGGGCGGCTGAAAGCCTACGCCACAGCCGTGGCCTGCCGCCCATGCTGCAGCAGCTTGGGCTGCTATCGAAGCCGGAAACCGAACGGTTGGCGTGCGACCTGCGGACCGGCCTTTTCACCGACCCCGTGGACCTCCTCGCCCGATTGCCCCACGCCCGTATTTTCAGCCGGCGGCAGTACCCTGCTGCCGGGCTTCCCTACCTGGAGCAGCTGCACCGCGACGCGGCACGGCTGGTGCCGGGCCTGCAATTCAGCAACTTCCGCGCCCGGGTTATCCGGCGTGATGAGGCGGCGTCGTGCCCCAGTTGTATGGGCGCGGAAGACGTGCTGGTGCAGCTGCAAATCGGCTCCCGGCAGTACGCGCAGCGCAGCGAGTGGCACCCCGGCTACGGGCTGGATGGCCGAAACTGGCCAACTATCGACGACAGCAAATTTTACGGCATTTTCAATCAGGCGCTGGCCGACCAGGGCAGTCCTTACCGGTTGATGTTCATTCGCTCCGCGCAAGCCCGTTTCACCATTGGGGGCCAACAACGCTTTGGCCTCTGGTGCCTGACTGCCCCGCAAGCCGAGGCCATCGATACGCTGGAATTTTCCGGTTTGTGGCCGGAGGACCACGAAAGCTTCAGGGTGCTCCCCTCCGATACGGTGACGGCCGCCCTTCGCGCATTCGCCGCCCTCGGCTTCTTAAGCCACCGGAGCCCGGCCCAGCGCACAACTGCCGAAGCGTGCCTGCGCCAGGTCCGGCTCATCGCCCGCGAGGAGGTGCTGCATTCCGTGCCCGGCCGTGTGGCCGAGTATCACGGCTATCCGCAGTACCGCAGCTGGTCCTACGCCCGCCTGCTGAACGTTTTGCAGAAAGCCAGCAATGGCCGTTTCGGGCCTAACCAAGTGCGCGACGGGTGCCAGCACGCCGACGGGACCCTGCGCTTTCATTTTGGGCGGCGCATTTATCAGTCGGCTTTGTACCAAGCCAACGAGTCGCCCGACCCGCGCCTGTTTCAGCTCGTGCAGCGGGCGCTGCGGGAGCAGCACATTCCCGGCAAATTTTACCAGGTCAGCGCCACGCTGGCCCAATCAGCCGGCCTGGCGGTAAACTACGTCTTCCTCTCGCCCGTACAGGAACGTGCCATCCGCCAAAAACACCTGCTGGCCCTCACCGACCCCACGCTCTCGGACGACCAGCGCTACGCGCAGGAACTGGCCATTGACATGGCCGCCGATTCTACCTTTTATGGAGCCAGTAGCCGTTGAAGATGCCGGAGCAGGCTCAGGCACGGCATGTCGGGCTTGCCGAGACATCCTGGGTGCCGTAGTAGCGCAATCTTGTTTCGCATTGAGCCTGGCGAGATAGCCGGCCAAGTCTGCGCAAACCGTTCAGACGTGGCAAGCTGCTTTGCCTCTGCTTAATTCGCAGAACACGGCCCGCCCAAACTTGTATGCGCCTGCCGGGTTATGGTCACGCTTTTCAGTTATGCCTCCTGTTGCTGCAAGCCTATAGCTGCTGAAATAGGCTATTAATCTAGCTTACTCAACCTTCAAAAAATGATGAAATCAACCCTGCTTTTCACGGCTGCGCTGGCCGCGTTTGTCCTTCAGGCGCCAGCCCAAACAGCCACTTCGGCGGCCGCATCCCGCGCGGCAGCTGACCAGATTGCGACCAAAAAGGGCCCGCTCACGGTGCAGCCCATCACGCACGGCAGCGTGGTGTTCACTTGGAACGGCAAAACCATTTATGTAGACCCCTACGGCGGAGCGGAGGCTTTTGCCGGGCTGGCCGCGCCCGATGTCATCCTGATTACCGACATCCACGGCGACCACCTGGACCCCAAAACGCTGGCGGGCCTCTCCGTGGGCAAAGCCCTGATGGTAGTGCCCAAAGCAGTGGTTGAAAAGCTCCCCGCCGAGTACAAAGCGCAGGTCCGCATCCTGAGCAACGGCCAACGGCTCGATACGTTGGGCATGAGCGTGTCGGCCATTCCGATGTATAATCTCCCCGAAGCCGCCGACGCGCCCCACACTAAAGGCCGCGGCAACGGCTACGTGCTGGGCCTGGGCGGCAAAAACGTGTACTTGTCTGGCGACACCGAAGATATTCCCGAAATGCGCGCCCTCAAAGGCATCGACGTGGCCTTTGTGTGCATGAACCTGCCCTATACCATGGACGTCAACCAAGCCGCGCAGGGCGTGTTGGCCTTCAAGCCGGGCATCGTGTATCCCTACCACTACCGGGGCCAGAACGGGCTGAGCGACGTGGCCGCCTTCAAGAAGCAGGTGAACGCGGCCGACAAAAAAATCGACGTCCGGCTGCGCAACTGGTACCCGGCCGCTAAGTAAAGCTCAACACCCAACCCCTCAGCCCGTCCTGCAAAGTTCCCGCCTTTGCAGAACGGGCTGTTTTATGTTAGCCATTATTATGTCCAGGTATTAACGCTGGCAAACCCCAATTGGCCTGAACGCAAAAAAGCCTCAAAAACTGCATCTGTTGCCAGATTTACAGCTTTTGAGGCTTGATTTTGGTAGGGGTATTAACCTCTACAAGTACCCGGAGCCGGAGTCGAACCGGCACACCTTGCGGTATTGGTGTTTGAGACCAACGCGTCTACCGGTTCCGCCATCCGGGCAGGATGAGCTTTTTTTAGAACAATTCCGCTCTGCCGGTATCAGGAGCGGGCTGCAAAGGTAGTTAGCTGTTGCTGGATGCGCAACAGATACCGCTTTTTTAGGTAGTAGGTGCGGATTTGCTGGAGCGCGGCCGAGCGATGGTCGGCCGGGAGTTGCTCATAGCCAACGAGTATAGGCTCGATGCCGGCGTCGAGCGTTTGGGCCAAAGCCAGCACTTCTTGGGCTACTTTGGCATGGGCGGCGGCATCGGGCGCCATTTCCAGCTCCATGAGCTCCTCGTTGAGGTCCATCATGTCCATCAGGAAATCGGGCGGGAGCTGCTCCTGCTTACCTTCTTCGAGCAGGCCGTGCAGGCGGAGCAGGTAGGCCATGCGCTGGTCGGCGTCGGCGAGGGTGCGGTAGGCATCGGTGTTGAGGGTGGCTTGGCGCAGCATCTCGGCCTGGTTTTCGGGCGAGGAAGTGGCGTGGAAATCGGGATGGGTTTCGCGGCTTTTGGCGTAGTAGAGGCGCTTGAGGGCAGTTGCATCGGGCCGGAAAGATTCAGGCAGGCCGTAGAATGCGAAGTAATCGGGGGCGTTGGGCATGGGGCGAAGGTAGGGAAATCGGCGGGCGCTCAGGCGCTCTTACCGGCAAAGCAGCCCGATGGTTTGGTCCATTTCAGCTTCACAATTCCCGGGTTGGCCGATTATCTTCTTACCAATCTAACCCTGAGCGCTAACCCTTTCGTAACTGTGGGCAATCTGCTCTTTATTCTCTTCTAATTCCTGCAGCTTTGGCTCCAAAACTTTCTTTCCTGCGGCACGTGCTGCTGAGCTTGCTGTTGGGTGCGGCAGCCTGTGGCGGCAAAAAAGCCGATGATGGCGGCGACGCCGGGGGCGGCAAAGGCGGCGGGGGCAAAGGCCCTGACGGTAAGGACGGCGGCCCGCCCAAAATTCTGCCCTACGCTGTGGTGGCCGTGCAGCCCCGCTCCACGGTGCTCTACAACGACTTTCCGGCCACCATTCAGGGCCAGCAAAACGTTGAGATTCGGCCTAAAGTCGATGGCTTTGTCGAGGCCATTTACGTGGATGAAGGCGCCTCGGTGAAGAAGGGCCAGCCGCTGTTTCACATCAGCGCGCCGCAGTATGAAGAGGAAGTGCGCACAGCCCAGGCGGGCATCAAAACGGCCTTGGCCGACGTGAACACGGCCCGCATGGGCGTGGAAAAGCTGCGCCCGCTGGTCGAAAAGGACATTATCAGCCCGTATGCGCTGAAAGAAGCGCAGTATAACCTACAAGCCAAGGAGGCGGCGTTGGCCCAGGCCCAGGCCACGCTGGCCAATGCCCGCACCAACGTGGGCTACACCCACATCACAAGCCCAGTAAATGGCGTGGTGGGCACCATTCCCAACAAAATCGGCAGCCTGGTGACCAGCGCCGCCGCCGACCCGCTGACCACCGTCACGGGCATTGCCAACATCTACGCCTACTTCTCAGTCAACGAAAAAAGCCTGCTCAATTTCACTCGAGACATCCCCGGCACTACCCTGCAGGACAAACTAGCCCACATGCCTGCCGTGCAGCTGCTACTGGCCGACGGCACGGTGTACTCGCAAAAGGGCCGTGTAGAAACAGCCATCGGCCAAATCAACACCGAAACGGGTTCCAGCGGCTTCCGCGCTTCGTTTGCCAACCCGCAGGGGCTGTTGCGCAACGGCGGCAGCGGCACGGTGCGGGCACCGCGCACCCTGCCCAAGGCCCTGCTGGTGCCCCAAAGCGCAACTTATGAGCTGCAGGGCAAGCGTTTCATCTACACCGTGGGGGCAGGCAATAAGGTGAAAAACACCGAAGTAACTGTAGTGCCTACTCCCGACGGCCAGTTTTTCGTGGTGCAAGCCGGGTTGAAAGCCGGTCAAAACGTGGTGCTCGAAGGTGTGAACGGCCTCAAGGACAACATGCAAATTAAGCCGCGCCCAGCAAAGGCCGACAGCGTTTTTGCCGAGCATAAGGCGGGCGCGGGCGAGAACAAGTAACGAGTTATAAAAAGAGGCCGTTCTGCTGAGCGGAGCCGAAGCGTCTCTCCCGCAACACTACATCTGATTAGCGGCGCAGTAGAGATGCTTCGGCTCCGCTCAGCAGGGCGCTCAACGATTCCTTTCTTTATGCTGAAAATATTCATTGAGCGGCCGGTTTTGTCCACGGTGATTTCCGTGCTCATCGTGCTGCTGGGCCTGCTGGGGCTGTATGCGCTGCCCATTGCGCAGTACCCCGACATCTCGCCGCCTACGGTGCAGGTGTCGGCCAGCTACGGCGGGGCCAGCGCCGACGTGGTGCAGAAAAGCGTGATTGTGCCGCTGGAAGAGCAAATCAACGGCGTGGAAGGCATGACCTACATGACCTCTACGGCCACCAACGAGGGCGGCGCCAACATCCAAGTCTATTTCAAGGTGGGCACCAATGGCGACCAGGCCGCCGTGAATGTGCAGAACCGCGTGGCCAGCGCCACCAGCGTGCTACCGCAGGAGGTAACGCAGGCTGGCGTGCAGGTGCGCAAGCGCCAGACCAGCAACCTGATAACGGCCTCCATCTACAGCGACAATCCGGCCTACGACCAGACCTTCCTGCAGAACTACGCCGAAATCAACATCATCCCGCAGCTCAAGCGGGTGAACGGCGTGGGCGACGCCACGGCCTCGGGCCAGCGCACCTACTCCATGCGCATCTGGCTGAAACCCGACGTGATGGCCAACTACGGCCTCACGCCGGCCGACATCAGCACCGCCCTCAACCAGCAAAGCCTGGAAGCGGCACCCGGCAAGTTTGGCGAAAATGGCGACCAATCCTTCCAGTACATCATCAAATACAGCGGCAAGCTGAAATCGCCGGAAGCCTTCGGCAACATCATCCTGCGCGACCAGGCCCAGGGCCAGATTCTGCGCCTCAAGGACGTGGCCCGCATCGAGTTGGGCGCCCAGGCCTACAACACCCGCGTCACGGTGAACGGCAAGCCCTCAGTCAGCGTGTCGGTGAACCAGGTGGCGGGCTCCAATGCCTCGCAGGTCATCGAGGATTCTAAAAAAGCGCTGGCGTTGGCGGCCAAAGATTTTCCCTCGGGCGTGCATTACACGCTGCTGGTCGACATCAACAAGTTCCTGGATGCCAGTATTGATAAGGTGATTCACACGCTGCTGGAATGCTTCGCGCTGGTGTTTCTGGTGATTTTCATTTTCCTGCAGGATTTCCGGTCCACCATCATTCACGGCGTGTCGGTGCCGGTGTCCATCATCGGCACGTTTTTCTTTCTCTACGTCTTCGGGTTCAGCATCAACCTACTGACGCTCTTTGCCATGGTGCTGGCCATTGGCATTGTGGTCGATGATGCCATTGTGGTGGTGGAGGCCGTGCACGCCAAGCTGGAAAACGGCTATAAGTCGCCGCGCAAGGCGGCCATTGATGCGATGAGCGAAATCAGCGGCGCCATTGTGAGCATCACGCTGGTGATGGCGGCAGTGTTTCTGCCGGTCACGTTCATCACGGGCTCGTCGGGCGTTTTTTACCGGCAGTTCGGCATCACGCTGGCCATTGCCATCCTGATTTCGGCCGTGAATGCGCTAACGCTGTGCCCGGCGCTGGCGGCGCTGTTTCTCAAGGTCCCGGAGCACCAGAAAGGGAAGGAGGGCGAAGCCGTGAAAGACGGCGAAAAGGCCAAGGAAGGAGAGGAGCCCAAGGACGGCGAAGACAAGTCCAAGGAGGATGCACCGGCCGAGGCCGAGAAGAAACCCGGCTTTATGAAGCGGTTCAGCATTGCTTTCAATGCGGCTTACGATGCTCTGGTAGAGAAATACAGCGGCGTTATTGGCTTCCTGGCGGCCCGCAAGTGGGTGGCGCTGGTGGCCGTGGGCGTGTTCGGCGGGGCTTTGTTTCTGCTGATGAAAAATACGCCATCGAGCTTCGTGCCGCGCGAGGACATGGGCGTGATTTTCGTCAACATTACCCTGCCGCCGGCCGCTTCGTTGGAGCGTAGCGCCGCCGTGGCCGATGAGGTCGACAGCTTGGCCCGCACCATTCCGCAAGTTCAGAATGCCCTGCGCACGGTGGGCCAGAACGCCCTGGCCGGCCAGGGCAGCTCTTACGCGCAGGAAATCATCGCCCTCAAAAACTGGGACGAACGCAAGAAAGTAAGCAACGAGGACGTCATCGCCCTCATGAAAAAGAAAACGGCGCACATCCGCGACGCCAAGCTGGTGTTCACCTCGCTGCCCACCATCTCGGGTTTCGGGCTGAACGGCGGCTTCGAGTTTCAGCTGCAGGACCGGGGCGCCCACAGCGTGGATGAGTTCTACAAAGTGGCCCAGAGCTTCCTGGCCGCGCTGGCCAAGCGTGAGGAAATCCAGTACGCCACCACCTCATTCAACCCCACGTTTCCGCAGTATTTGATGACGGTGAACGCTGTGAAATGCGCCGAAGCCGGCGTGCCCGTGAGCGGCGTGCTGGCCGTGATGCAGGGCTATTACGGCAGCCTCTACGCGTCCAACTTCAACGATTTCGGCAAGCAATACCGCGTTATCATTCAAGCTGATACAAACTACCGGGCCAACATTGCCGGACTGGGAAAGGTGCAGGTGCGCACCGGCAACAACGTGATGGCGCCCATCACCGAATTTGTGAACCTGGAACGCGTGTACGGCCCCGAAAGCGTGGCCCGCTTCAACCTCTACAATTCCATGGCCGTGCAGGGCTCGCCCAACGAGGGCTTCAGCACCGGCCAGGCCCTCACGGCCATCGAGGAAGTGGCCAAGCAGAGCCTGCCGCCGGGCTACAGCTACGAGTTTTCGGGCCTGAGCCGGGAGGAGCAGAACAGCGGCTCGCAGGCCACCTACGTGTTTGCGCTGTGTCTGATTTTTGTATATCTGCTGCTTAGCGCGCAGTACGAGAGCTACTTGCTGCCTTTTGCGGTGCTGCTGTCGTTGCCGGTGGGCCTTACGGGTACGTATGTGTTTGCCAAGCTTTTTGGCATTGACAACAACATCTACCTGCAGATTTCGGTGATTATGCTCATCGGCCTGCTTTCCAAGAATGCCATCCTCATCGTGGAGTTTGCCGTCGAGCGCCGGCTCACCGGCATGAGTATTCAGGATGCCGCCCTCGAAGGCGCTAAGGCCCGCCTGCGGCCCATTTTGATGACGTCGTTTGCCTTCATATTCGGGCTGATGCCACTGCTTTTTGCCAGCGGTGCGGGCGCCAACGGCAACCGCTCCATCGGGGCCGGGGCCATCGGGGGCATGCTATTCGGCACGCTGCTGGGCGTGTTCGTGATTCCGGTGTTGTACATGATTTTTGAGGGCCTGCAGGAGCGCATCAGCGGCGAGCCGAAAGAGAAAATGGAGCAGATGAAGCGTGAAGAAGAGGAAGAGCCCGATGCGGCTCCGGCGCCGGATGAAAAGCCGGCTCCCGACGAAAAGCAGGCCCTCGCGCCCGCAGCCGGTTAAGGGCCAGAAGTTTTGTAAAGCTTAAAGAAGAGGGCATCATGCTTAACCCGAAATCGATAATTCATCCGCAAACCAGCCCTGCGCGCCGCTGCAGGCCGTGGCTGTGGCTGCTGCCATTGCTGGCTTCGTGCGCTACGCTGCACCCTTACAAAAAACCTGACGACGCTGCCGCCAATCTCTACCGCGGCGTGAGCACCACCGACACGACCTCCGTGGCCACCATGCCCTGGCGCTCCGTGTTTGCCGATGCCCAGCTGCAAAAGCTGCTCGAAGAGGGCCTCAACCAGAACCTAGATTTGCGCATTGCCCTCACCCGCATTCAGCGCGCCGAGGCGAACCTGGCGCAGAGCCGGGCGGCGTTTCTGCCCAGCCTCTCAGCGCGCGGCACGGCCACCGTAGCCCGCGTTTCGAACGGCAACACCGGCGTGGGCACGGTGACGGGTACCGGTACCACCGGGACGGGCGGCACCGGTACAGGCGGTACAGGAACCGGAGGTACTGGTACAGGTGGCACCGGCACCGGGGGCACAGGCGGAACTGGAACCGGCGGCACCGGCACAGGCGGAACTACCGGCACCACCGACCCCAGCACCGTAGTCACCAGCCGCTACAGCCAGCAATACCTGCTCACACTCAGCTCCAGCTGGGAGGCCGATGTGTGGGGCAAGTTGCGCAGCACTAAGCGCAGCTACGTGGCTACGCTGCTGCAAAGCGAGGCCTACCGCCGCGCCGTGCAAACGCAGCTGCTGGCCGATATTGCCAACAATTACTACCTGCTGCTGGCCTACGATGCGCAGCTGGAAATCACGCGCCAGACAGTGGAATTCCGCCTCAAAGATGTAGAGGTGACTAAACTGCTGAAAACCGCGGCCATCGTAACCGGCGCCGCCGTGGCCCAGAGCGAAGCCAACCTTTACGCTGCCCAGGTGTCGATACCCGACTTGCAGCGCAGCATCCGCGAAACGGAAAATACCATCAGCATCCTAGTCAACCGCTCACCGGGCGCCATTGAGCGCAGCACGCTGGCGGCCCAGGCCCAGCCCGAATTGCTCCAAACCGGTGTGCCCAGCCAGCTGCTGCGCAACCGCCCCGACGTGCAGGAGGCCGAAGCCGCCTACCGGTCCTATTTCGAGCAAACCAACGCGGCGCGGGCCTATTTCTACCCCTCGTTCACCATCACCGCCAACGGCGGCCTCACCAACACCACCATCACCGACCTGTTTTCGCCCAACGCCATTTTCGGCACGCTGGTGGGTGGCGTACTACAACCCATCTTCAACCAGGGCCTCAACCGGGCGCGGCTGCGCAATGCCCAGGCCTTGCAGGAGGAGTACCGCTACACTTACCAGCAGACCTTGCTCACGGCCGGGCAGGAAGTATCGAACGCGCTGTTTGCCTACCAAACTGCCGGTGAGAAAGCCGCCATTCGCGTCAACCAGCTGGCTTCGCTGCGCCGGGCTGTCGATTTCACGCAGGAGCTATTGCGCTACAGCTCGGCCAATTACACCGATGTGCTGACCTCCCAGCAGAGCCTACTCGCGGCTGAACTCAGCAGCATTAATGACCGCCTGCAACAGCTGCAGGCCACTACCGACCTCTACCATGCGCTGGGCGGCGGCTGGCGCTAGGCAGGAGGCGCCCACTTTATTCCACGACGGTTACCGAGTGCGAGGAAAAGGCCACCGGCGGGGCCGAAAACAACCTTTTCGTAGCCGGCCACACCTCGCCAAAAAGCGCCGATTTTCGGTAGCCGTTGAGCGCGGTTTCGTTGTCCCAATGGCTGTGGGTGTAGTAGATGTTGGGGCTTTCGGCATCTTGCCAAAGCTCCAGGTGTCGGCAGCCCGGCTGCTGCCGGATGCGCTGCTTGGTGGCGTGAAAAAGCGTGAGAAAGGCCGGCACCTGTTCCGGCGCAAACGTCATGCGAACAATGCGAATCAGCATTTGAAATAGCGTCTTTGAGGCTGCGAAAGTAGAAAGCCCCGGCTCCGCAACGCGAAACCGGGGCTTTCTGGATGGGCTCCAACCCTGCCTTTACACCAGGCTACTCTCGCACCATCTGCAGGCGCTGGGGCACCCCATCGGGCCCGCTGATGCTGATTACGTACACGCCCGGTGCGGCCTGCCGTAGGAAACTGCCCAACTGCTCCGCCAGCACCGCGCGCGAAGCTGGCGCCGGGGCAAAAAGGATGCGGCCCACCACGTTGCTCAGCGTAAGGCGCAACGGTGCGTCCTCATTCAGAATTGGCCCGCCGAGCAGTTGCAGCGCCTCGCCGCGGCTGGGGTTGGGCACCAATACGTAAGGGCTGGCCGCGGCCGGTACATAGACCACTTGGCTGAAGTGGGTGCTGCCATCCAGGTCGCGCTGGCGCAGGCGGTAGAAGGCGGCGGTTGGGGCTTCTCGGTCAGTGTATGTATAGCTGGCGGGCTGAGTGCCGCCATGCGCTGCCACCGTAGCTACAAGGGCGAAGGCTTTGCCATCGATTGATTTTTCGATTTCGAAGCCGGCGTTGTTTTTTTCCTGCGCCGTGGCCCAGCTCACGCGCACAGCGTTTGAACCGCTGCGCTGCGCGGCAAACTGCGTGAGGGTGACTGGGAGGGGTGCGGTGCCATTGCCTAAGGCAAACAGCGGGAAGCTGTTCACGCCACTCCGCGTAGCCACAAATGGCCCGGCTCCGGCCACGCCCACGCGGCCCAGTTCCGTCCAGGTGCTGCCCGTATTGCCTGCGTTGCCATAGAGGCTGGCCTGGGCCGGTACGAAGGCGGCATTCTGGTCAGCGGCTTCAAACTGGACGCTCACGTCCACTACCGGACCCGTGGTCAGGGCCGGCGTGGCCTCCCAGGTCCGGTTCACAAAATCGGCCTGCCGGGCATACGGTGTGCCGCTGCGCCCATTGGCCAACAGCCCGCTGAAAGTGCGCACCTGGAACGTGGTGCTGACGCCCGAATTGGTAAGCGTGACAGGCGCATAAGAGGCCGCCGTGCCCACCGGAAAAACCACTGCCGTCCCTCCCGCGGGCACGGGCCGTGCCACGTAGCCGCCGCCGGCCGCTACTTCGGGCGTTATCACGTAGCGGCTAGCATTGGCGCCGCTGATGGTGGCGGTGCTGCTCAGGGTCAGGCCTTGGTTGTCGACTACCAAGTGGCCGGTGGTGAAGGTGAGGGCGTCGCTGACACTCACGGGACTGAGCAGACGCACATTAGACATATTGTTAATTTTGAGAATGCTGATAGGCAGCGTTGCGCTGCTACCGGTGCTCAGCGTTTGTTCGGAATTGCCGTTCAGCTCTAGCGTGCCGGGGCCACCGATGGCGCCCGCGGCCAGCACGTTGCCGCTTACCTGCCAGGTAGTGCCGACGGCCAGCGTCAGGCTGGCCCCGCTTTCCACCGTCAGATTATGCGCGGCCAAGGTGCCCGCGCCGAGTTGTGGCGCAAAGCTGGTGCCGGCCGGAATCAGCACGTCGGTGCTGGCGGTGGGCGTCACGCCGGCTTCCCAGTTGCGGCAGTCGGCGGGGTCGGCCGAGGCGTCGTTGCTGGTCCAGATGGCCACTTGGTTGGTCGGTAACGGGGCGGTGAGGGTATTCACAGCCGTTGGGGCCGTGTAACTCACCTTCACAAAGCATTTTTGGCCAGCTACAGTGGCGGTCGCGTTGCGTACTTTCAGCGCCAGCCAGCCGGTGGTGCTGGCAGTGTAAGTGCCGCTGGCAGCGGCCGTGTTAGTGGTGCCGCTGCCGGTGGCGCTGCTCAGCAGCTGCCCGCGCAGGTCATACACCCCAACGGTGAGGTTGCTGGTGTTGCCGCTGGGGTCTTCGGGGTAGAGGTTGTAGCTCACGGGCTGCCCGGCTTGCACAAATATTTTGCCCACCAGCCGCGTATTGGTCGAATTTGAAGGCAGCGCGCCGCCCTGGCCCAGGCTGCCGCAGTTCAGGTCGCCGAGGTCGTCGGCCATTTCCCATTCCTGGGTGGTTTCGGCGGCGCGCGCCGGATTGTAAGTCGAATTATCCTGGCCCACCGGCGCCCACACCGAGTAGCCCCGGCGGCCCAGCAGGGCGGTGCCGTCGCAGGGCGGCGTGTTCACGTCCACGTAGGCGTTGCCGTCGTTGCCTCGGAACACAGTGTGCACAGCTGTACCGTTGGCGCCAGAATAATCCTTGAGCTGGGTGCCCACCGCAAAATCGGTCCGTACCGTGTTGTTCTGCCAGGTGTTGTAGTTGTCGTTGATGCCGATGAGGGCCTTGGTGCTGCGCTCAATCACGAGGTGGTCGCCGGAGGCATAAGGCACTTTATAAGCGCCATCCTTAAAGTTAAGGTGCTGGTGGCACCAAATCAGGTTCACCAGGTCGTCGCGCACGGGCAGGTCGGCGGTGGAGGTGGGCAGGTGGGTCCAGCGCTTTCCCGTTCCCCCGATGTTGAACAGGTCTTCGAAAAAGAGCTGCGGATTGCCGTCCACGGCAAACGTGACGGCGTAGGCGGCCGACAGGCGCGGGTCGAACGGGTCGATGTGCGCGGCTAGCTCCTGATTGGTGTTCCAGCCCGTGTAGTTGCCGGTGGCGTCAAGCTGGGGCCGGAACGTGTCGTGGTTGTTCACGAAGGGCACGGTGCGGTGCACGTAGGTATCCGAGGCCGCGTAGTAGGCCACGCGCTGGTCCTGCTGCTGGGCCGGAATGTCGCTCAGGTTATAGCCACCGTTGCCGCTCACCATCCCATATATGGCCCCGCGCAGCCCAAAATCAAAGGTGCCCATCAGGAAGTCGTTGCCGCCGTTCTGGCCTTTCACGTTGTTGATGTAGCCATCCAGGTCCGATTTGCCGCCCACAAACTCGCCCACGTTGAACATGCTTTCGCCGCCGTTGGCCCAGCCGGCGTTGTATTTCAGGTTGAAGCTCAGGTCCTGCTGCGCGTTGTAGCTGAAGTGCTTCACCGCGTCCCACCGGAAGCCGTCGACGCCGGTTTGCTTCTTCATCCACAGGGCCCAGTTGCGGGCCTGCGTCTGGCTGTAGCCGGCGGTTTGGATGGGGTTGTAGGCGCCGGGGTACAGGGCCAGGTAGCCGGGGCTGAGCGGGCCGTAGCCGTCATTGCCGCCGTCGTTGCCGTAGCAGAAATCGGGGCCAAAGAAGGCGCCCGTCATGTCGGTGCTGGTGTCGTTGTGGCCCAGATGGGGGTGGAAATTGGCGTAGTTTTTCGGCCAGCGGCCCTGGCGGGCGGCGTAGGCGGCGCCGTTGTCGCCGGCCTCGGGCTGCGGGGTAGCAAAGGAGCTGTAGCGGAAGGTTTTATAGCCACTGTTGGTGGCCATCGAGTAAGTGGGCTCAGGGTCTTGGCCGCCGTCGCCGTTGGCGGCCGAGCCGGCCCCGTCGGCGTGGTTCAGCACCACGTCCTGAATGACTTCGATGCCGTTGGCGTGTAGCACGGCCACCATGCGCAAAAACTCGTCCTTCGAGCCGAAGCGGGTGCGCACGTCGCCCTTTTGGTACTTGTCGCCCAAGTCGTAGTGGTCGAAGGGCGAGTAGCCCACGTCGTTGGTGGCGTTCTTGTTTTTGGGCGTGGGCGGAATCCAGACGGCGTCAATGCCCAGGCTTTTGAGGCGCGGGGCCAGCTCCGTGAGGTAGTCGGCCCACTTGAAGCGGTAGTTGCCATTGTAGTAGTCCCACCAAAAGGCTTGCAGCACCACGCGCTTCACGGTGGTTTGGGCGGCGGCAGGAAACTGGCCCAGCAAAGCCAGCAGCCACAGCGCCAGCAAAGCGTAACGTCTTCTCATCTAGTACTTAAAATTCAGGGTGGGAGGGACCACAAATTTACAAAATCCTGCCCTTCCCCGGAAACCCGCAAAAAGGCTGTTTCAGCCCAATCACAAAGGATTGCGGGAATAACTGCATGCCGCGCTTCGAAGCTCCCCGCCCTGCTAAACCACAGTCGCATAGCCAACTATTGGCCAGGCTCACCGTAAGGGATTTTCAAAATCTCTTCTTTCACACGTTACAATTTCCCCTTTTGTTTTCTATGAAATCTTCTCTCATTCGTTCGGCCGCATCTGCCTGGTTTGTTGTGCCGGCCCTGGCCGGTGGCCTGCTGCTGAGCAGCTGCAACAGCGAACCCAAAGCCACCGAAGTCGACAAAACCGCCACCGTGGTTTCGAGCGACACCAACGCCGCCTCCGATAGCGCCGCCACCACCGCGAAGGCCGATAGCTCCGCCATGGGCACCGATACCACCATGGCCAAATAAAAATCGCCATTGCCTGCTCTGGCTGGCTCTAACACGACAATTCCCGCCGCATCCCGTCAGGCGATGTCGGCGGGAATTGTCGTGTTATCGAGAATTTAATTTGCCTCCTCCGTAAAAATAAATTGATGCCCCGATAAGTCCGACCGCTGCAAGTGTCGCGTAAGGGATTGAAAAAATACAACGATTCCAACCCCCGCCTTAAGCACTCGTAACCATAAGCCGCACATCTTTCACCCATTACCCACCACACTTTTCACTTTCATGAAACACCTTATTCGACGCCCGCTCACACTGACTTTCCTGATTGGCCCGGCCCTGACCGGCAGCCTGCTCCTCAGCAGCTGCGGCAGCAACACCACTACCGAAACCACCACCACCAGCGCGCCCGCCGACAGTGCCGGCACGGCTGCCAAGCCCGACAGCGCCGCCACGGCCGGCACGCCCGGCGAAGTGAAACCCACGATGGCCAAACCGGCCTGGGGGCCCAACCTCAAGCCCGAGATGCAGGCCGTGATTGAGCAGCTCATGAGCTTCAAAAACAAGCCGTTCCCCGAGCTCACCGCCGCGCAGGCCCGCAAGCAGCCCAGCGCCGCCGATGCGGCCATGAAGCAGATGCGCGTGAGCGGCATCCCCGCGCCGCCCCTGAACTGCGACACCGTGACCAAGGTGCTGATGCCCGGCGTGAGCGCCCGCATCTACACGCCCAAGGGCGGCGCCGGCCCGTTCCCGGTCATCGTGTATTACCACGGCGGCGGCTGGGTTATTGCCACGAATGACACCTATGCCGCCTCGGCTCAAGCGCTGTGCGAGCAGGTGGGCGCCGTGGTGGTGTCGGTGGAGTACCGCAAAGGCCCGGAACATAAATTCCCGACCGCGCACGACGATTCCTTCGCTGCCTACCAGTACGTGCTGAAGAACGCCGCCAGCATGAAGGGCGACCCCAACAAGATTGCCGTAGTGGGCGAAAGCGCCGGCGGCAACCTGGCCTGCAACGTGAGCATCATGGCCCGCGACAAGAAAGTGGCCCTGCCCAAGTACCAGGTGCTGGTGTACCCCATTGCCGGCTCCGATACCAATACGCCTTCTTATCAGGCCAACACCGAAACCGCCCCGCTTAACAAGGGCGGCATGGAGTGGTTTTTCAAGAACTACCAGCGCACCCCGGCGGACTTGAAAGACCCGCGCATCAACCTTGTGGCCGCCAACCTGAAAGGCCTGGAGCCCACCACCATCATCGCCGCCGACTACGACCCGCTCACCAGCGAAGGCAAAACCCTGGCCGATAAGCTCACCGCCGCCGGCGTGAAAACCAACTACAAGAAGTACGACGGCACCACCCACGAATTCTTCGGCATGGCCGCCGTAGTACCCGAAGCCAAAGACGCCCAGGGCGTCGCCGTCAGCGACCTAAAAGGCGCGCTGAAGTAAGCGTTTCGGCTTTTAAA
The DNA here is from genome assembly GCF_030580955.1 of Hymenobacter convexus. Taxonomy (GTDB): domain Bacteria; phylum Bacteroidota; class Bacteroidia; order Cytophagales; family Hymenobacteraceae; genus Hymenobacter. Next base: position 438,670 of record NZ_JAUQON010000005.1, read on the forward strand.
AGCTGACCTAGAACGTCATGCTGAGCGCAGTCGAAGCATCTCTACCGCAGGAGCAAATCAACCGTTCAACGGTTTTGATTAGTCCCACACGCGAGATGCCTCGGCTAGGCTCAGCATGACGTTCTTTTTTTTTATGCGCAGCCAGGAACCTACTCCACCGGAAACCGCACGTCCACCTGCGAATCGAAATGCAGGCCCAGCAGCTCCGCGGCATTGCCCTGGCAAATGCCCAGGCACAGGCAGTTCTGGCTGTTGAACACGGCCACGGCCTCGCCGGGAGGCGCGGCCGAGAAGTGCGGGTGCACCTCGCGCACCACGTCGCGCCCGAAGTGCACGGCGAAGTTGCGGCCGTGGCCCACGGCCTCCACGGCCGTGCGGGAGATGTTGGTAATCAGGTTGCCGTAGTGGTCCACGTGTGCCACGTGGCCGGTGATGCGGTGGTCCTGAATGCGGAGCTGCCGGTTGTTGAGGCGGTGGAAATCCTGCACCACGGGGCCCAGCGAGGTCAGCGGCTCGCCTTGGGCCAGGGCCACGGCGGCCGGCAACAGCACGTCGCGGGTAGGAGAGGCGGTGACGGCGGCCGGTAGCGCCACCAGCTCCTCGGGGGCGCTGTTGGTGAGCAGGGCCAGAATGCCGTTGTCGCCGGCCAGGAAGTAGTGCCCTTCGAAGCGCGCCACCTGCCAGCCCGGCTCGGGCCCGGCGCCGTGGTCGTCGACGCCAATGACGTGCGCCGTGCCCTCGGGGAAATCGCGAAATACGGATTGGAGAACGTGAACGGCGTGCGCGATGTTAAAGGGTTCGACACCGTGGCTGATATCGACCACGGCGGTGGCCGGGGCCAATTGCAGAAGTCGCGCTTTCAGCGCCGCCACGTAATGGTCGCGGTAGCCAAAATCGGTCAGCAATGTAATCAAGCCCATGCCTGCGTTCGGTAGTTTTTCGTAGTATTGTCGGGCCGCCCGAACCGGGGCAAAAGTAGCCGGTTTATGCGGAAAGGCCTGTTTCTTTTTTGCCTGCTCACTCCCTTTCTTCCCCCTCTCTCCGCCATTGGTCGAAAAAATCATCACCCTCGAAAACATGTCCCTGGTCGACTTTCTCGGCCCCGACAACCAGAATATCCGTCAGTTAGCCGCCGCTTTCCCGGGTTCTAAAATCATCAGCCGCGGCAATGAAATCAAGATTCAGGGCCAGCCGGCAATTATTTCCCGCATCAACGATTTATTGTCGTCGCTTATCGAGCACTACCACCAATACGGCGCCGTCACCGATAAAACGGTGAACCAATACCTCTCCGCCACCAGTGAGGAAGCCGAGGGCCGGGTGCTGGCCGCCTCGCCCGACGTGCTCCTGTTTGGGGCCAAAGGCGGCGTCATCAAAGCCAAAACGCCCAACCAGCAAAAGCTGATTGATGCCGTAATGGCCCATGATTTGACTTTCACCCTGGGCCCCGCCGGCACCGGTAAAACATACATTTCGGTAGCCCTGGCCGTGCGCGCGCTCAAAAACAAGGAGGTGAAGAAAATCATCATCTCGCGCCCCGTGGTGGAGGCCGGCGAAAGCCTGGGCTTCCTGCCCGGCGACATGAAGGAGAAGGTCGACCCCTACCTGCGGCCGATTTACGATGCCCTGGAAGACATGATTCCGGCCGAAAAGCTGAAGTTTTACCAGGAAAACAAAATCATCGAAATCGCCCCGCTGGCCTATATGCGCGGCCGGACGCTGAACAACGCCTTCGTGCTGCTCGACGAAGCCCAGAACACCACGCCCTCGCAGCTCAAGATGTTCCTGACCCGCATGGGCCCCACGGCCAAGGTGATGGTGAACGGCGACCGCAGCCAGATTGACCTGCCCACCCGCCAGAAATCGGGCCTGATGCAGGCGCTTGATATTCTGAAGAACGTGGAGGGCATTGGCTATGTCGAGATGACGTCCGAGGACGTGGTGCGCCACCGCTTGGTAAAGGAAATTGTGGAGGCCTACGATAAATTCGACAACGAGGAGCAGATGCGCCAGGGCCAGCAAAGCGCCGCCAACGGCCAGCGCCGCGACGAGCGCCACGAGCGCCGTCTGCGCGAGCAGGGCCTGCTGACAGATGCCAGCCAGGCCGAGTCGGAAACGGAACTGCCCGTAAACCACGAGCAGGCGATGTAACTTCTGCTTTCTTTAATCTGTCATCCTGAGCGCAACGAAGGACCTTATCACGTCAAAACGCAAGCAATGCGAACGTGATAAGGTCCTTCGCTGCGCTCAGGATGACAGGTTTCTAATGTCTTATCAATACCCGATATGTCCGCCACCGCCCACCGCATCACCGACTTGCGCGACCTCGACGCTGCCTTTACCATCCGCGAAAAGGTATTTGTGGAAGGCCAAGGCGTGCCCGCCACCCTCGAAAACGACGTGCACGACCGCACCGATGCCCGCCACTACCTGGCCCGCGCTGCCGATGGCACGCCCGCTGGCGCTGCCCGCTGGCGCGAAACCGAAAACGGGGTGAAGCTGGAGCGCTTTGCCGTGCTGGAAGGCTTCCGCAACCAGGAAATTGGAGCCGTGCTGCTCCACGCCGTGCTGGCCGATGTACGGGCCGAACTGCCCGACGCCCCAGTATATCTCAACGCGCAGCTGCGGGCCGTGCCCTTTTATGCCCGCCACGGCTTCAAAACCGAAGGCGAAATGTTTGAGGAAGCCAATATTCAGCATTACAAGATGGTACTGGAGTAAGCCATGAGCTTGCGGCCGGACCGAGTAGGCGTGTGGTGATGTACGGCTAAACCGCTACATTGCCAGCCTAATACGCCTCTTTCTCTGCCGCCAATGGTTACCTGGGCCACGTTCCCTTTCGTTCGCTACACGCCGGCCCTGATGGGCGGCATCGTCGCTTACCTCTACCTGGGCGAGGCCTGGCCGGAGCTGTGGCCGGCGGTCGTAGGGCTGGCGGTGGTGGCCATTATGTTCATTGCCTGGGCCATCCGCCAGCGGAAGCCGGCTGCGAGCGACGCGGCCGGCATCGTGGCGTTAATGGCAGTTGTCGTGTTCGGCGCGGCGCTCACCCAGCGTGCCACCGAAAGCCGCCGGGCCGACCATCTTTTTCACTTCGCTGATAAAATTGACTGCTACCAGGCCGTGGTCGATGAGGCTACCGTGGTGCGGAAAGCCACTTTTGCCACCACGCTGCGCGTGCAATCGGTGCGCGTGGGCGGGCGCTGGCAGCGGGCTACGGGCGGCGTGCGGGTGTCGTTGCCGCGGGTGGCGGGCATTGCCCAGCCGCGCTACGGCGAAGTCTGGCTCATTCGCGGCCACCCCGACCCCAGCAAGCCGCCGCTGAACCCCGGCGAATTCGATTACCGGCAGTATCTGGCGTATCGGCAGGTGTACCATCAGCAATACATTCACCCCGACCAATACAGGGTGCTGAACACCGTGCCGCCCAATATCCTGGTGTTTTGGAGCATGCTGTTTGCTGAAAAGCTGGATGGCGTATTCCGTGAGTACATCAAAGCCAAACGCGAATACGCCATTGCCTCGGCGCTGGTGCTGGGCATCAAGGATGACGTGGACGCCGACACCAAGCAGGCCTACAGCAGTACCGGGACCTCGCACATCATGGCTGTAAGTGGCCTGCAGGTGGGCCTTTTGTATCTGGCGCTAACTTGGCTGCTGCAGAAGCTTTTCGGGCGGATGCCAGGCTTCCGGCTGTGGTCGGCGCTGCTGGGGCTGACGGTTATCTGGGGCTACGCCTTCGTGACGGGGCTGTCGGCGTCGGTGCTGCGGGCCACGGTGATGTTCACGTTTCTCATCATAGGGCGGGCCTGGGGGCGGCAAAGCTCCATCTTCAATACACTGGCCGTGGCGGCGTTTTTTCTGCTGCTCTGGAATCCGTTTCTGGTAGCCGACGTGGGGTTTCAGCTGTCGTTTCTGGCGGTGCTAAGCATCGTGTACATTCAGCCGCGCATTGCCAGCTGGCTGGAAATCAAGGACTATTTCTACGCCCGGCAGCGGCCCTGGCAGTCGAAACCCACGCAATGGATTTGGCGGGCGCAGGGCTGGTTTCTGGATAAGGTGTGGCAAGCCGTGGCGCTGTCGCTGGCGGCACAGGTGGCTACGTTCGGGCTGGGGCTGTATTATTTCCACCAGTTCCCGTTCAGCTTTTTGTTCTCCAATCTGGTAGCCGTGCCTATTTCGAGCGGAGCCGTTTACGTGGGGCTGGCATTGCTGGCGGTAAAAGGCCTCATCGCATTGCCCAGCATGTGGTTTCCATCAGTGGCCAACTACATGGACTGGGCCCCCAAGAGCATTGCCTGGGTTTTCGAAAAAATGGTCTGGCTTTTCAACGAATACATCTTCCTCATCAGCCGCTACTTCTCGGGCTGGGTGGTGCGCGAAATCCACGTTTCAGCCCTGCAAACGGTGCTGATTTTCGGCCTCATCGGCGCCTTTCTGGCCTGGCTCAACACCCGGCAGTTGGGATGGCTGCGCGGCATGGCGCTGCTACTGCTGTGCTACGCGAGCAGCCGCGTGGCCGAAGCCCGCGCCGTAGCGCCTACCGAGGAGTTCATTGTTTATAGTATTCCGCGCCGCTCGGCAGTGGGTTTTTGGCAGGGGGCCAGCGCCGAGTTTGTCACGCCCGATTCGGTTCCGCTCAACGAAACGGAGCGCACGTACAGGCTGCTGCCTGGCATCATCCGCAAAGCGGCCCGGCGCACGCACTACAGCGTGGGCTGGCGCGGTACTACTGTGCCGGTGCAGCGGTTGAGGGATACCGACAGCACTTCAGAGAACCCGTTTTTTCGGGCCGGACCGGTGGTGCTGGCCCAGTGGCGCGGCCTGCGCGTGGGTTTCGTTTCGAGTCGCATTTCTTCGGCCACGCAGCCGGTGCCCGTCGATGTGCTGGTGCTGCGCCGCAACGCCCGCGTGAAACCCGAAACCCTCGCCGCCGTGTTTGGTGCCAAAGCTAAAGTGGTGTTCGATTCGAGTTGCAAAATCTGGTACGTGGCCCGGCAGGATTCCAGCCTGCGCGCCCACGGTTTTCGCACTTGGGACGTGACGGCGCAGGGCGCTTTTCGCTGCGCGCCGCCGCAGTAGAGTTGCGGCTTAGCGGTTTTCACCCCAACCCAGGCAACCCTGCTGCCAATTTGGCCCGAGTTGCCAACAATGTGCCGTTCAGCCTTGTAGCCAAGCTATTTGGGCGGCGTGGGGCGCGACTTGGTCGAGCCCATCCGACCAAGTGCCTCTTTTTTTCGTTTATTGCTTAGTAGGATGCCACCATTACACCCCAAGTGGCGTCCTGCTTACAACCATCCGTCCGCGCCGACCCCGCTCCTCATGGAAAACCTGCTCACGCCCGAACTCGAAGCCCTCCGCTACATCCGCTACGAAGCCCAGGACCGCATCGGCTACATCACCCTCAACCGCCCCGACAAGCGCAACGCGCTGAATGCCGATGTGGTAACGGAGCTCAAACAAGCCTTCGAATTTGCCGAAAACGATGAAAATGTAAAAGTAGTGGTGCTGCGCGCCGCCGGCGATGTATTCTGTGCCGGCGCCGATTTGGCCTATATCCAGGACTTGCAGGGCTTCGGCTATACCGATAATCTGGAAGACTCGACGCACCTCATGCAGCTCTTCCACCAGATTTACACCCTCAAAAAAGTGGTTATTGGCCAGGTGCAGGGCCATGCGCTGGCGGGCGGCTGCGGCCTGGCGGCCATCTGTGACATGACGTTTGCCGTGCCCGAAGCCAAGTTTGGCTATACCGAAGTGAAAATCGGCTTCCTGCCGGCTATTGTAAGCGTATTTCTGGTACGCAAAATTGGGGAGGCCCGCACCAAGCAGCTGTTGCTCAGTGGCGACCCCATTGCGGCCCAAACAGCCCTCGATATGGGCCTCATCACCTTCATGGTGCCCAAAGCCGAGCTGGCCGAAACCGTCCGCATCTACGCCCAGCGCCTGTGCCGCGAAAACTCAGCCCAAAGCATGGAAGTGACCAAGGAAATGCTGGCCCGCCTGCCCGAAATGGACCTCGAAGAAGGCCTGCGCTACGCTGCGCAGCGCAACGCCGAAGCCCGCGGCTCCGACGACTGCCGCCGCGGCATTGCCGCTTTTCTAAGCAAGGAGAAGATTGGCTGGTAGGCAAAAAGCTGTTTATTCGTAGCCTCAACCCTCAAAACGCCGCTTTGTCTTCGGAATTAATCCGGCGCGAAGCGGCGTTTCGGCGTCATTTCCAAACAACCCCTTTCCCGTTCGGGTTACTTCCGCATGAACGCATTGGCCGCCATTGGCATCACCCTCGCCACCTTCGGATTCATGGAATTCTGGGCGTGGTTCATGCACAAGTTTGTGCAGCACGGGCCGCTGTGGTTTCTGCACCGCTCGCACCACGTGCGCCACCCGCACCCGGTGGAGCGCAACGACCTGTTTTTCCTTATTTACGGCGCTATTTCGGCCGTGCTGTTCATCACCGGCGACAACGGCGGCCGTTGGTGGTTCTGGGTAGGGGTGGGTATCGCGGCCTATGGCACAGTCTACTTTTTCGTGCATGACGTGCTGATACACGGCCGGCTGCGCTTTTGGAAAAAGTCAGACAACATCTACCTCCGGGCCCTCAACATGGCCCACAAAACCCACCACAAAACCACCGGCCGCGATGGCTCGGCTGAATTTGGCCTGCTGTGGGTGTCGCCGAAATACCTGGAACTGGCCCGGAAACAGGCCCAAAACCGAGCCAATAAACGCCAAAATCCGGTAGGTCATGCTGAACGTAGCGAAGCATCTTTACCTCGGTAGTAAACACTTAAAATTGGATTAGTTGTGCGATAGAGATGCTTCGGCTTCGCTCAGCATGACGTTCTTCTACTCACCTTCACCACCCTCATGGGCCACTTCTCCATCAGCGACTTAGAGCAGCTTTCGGGCATCAAGGCGCACACCATTCGGATGTGGGAGCAGCGCTACGGCCTGCTGCGGCCCGTGCGCACGGCCACCAACATCCGCACCTATTGCGAGAGCGACCTGCGCCGTCTGCTCAACGTGACCACGCTGTGCAGCCGGGGCCAGCGCATCTCGCAGGTGGCCCGTTTGAGCGATGCCGAAATTCAGGCGGCCGTGCTGGCCTGTTGCAACGATGTGCACGACTACCACCAGCAGGTGAATGCCCTGCTGGCCGCCATGCTCGGCTTCGACGAGCAGCGTCTGAACTACCTGCTGAACGAGGCCAGCGCCCGGCTGGGCTTCGAGAAAATGATGCTGTTTGTAGCCTACCCGCTGCTGCAGCGCATTGGCCTGATGTGGCTGGCCGGCACCGTCAATCCGGCGCAGGAGCACCTGCTGGCCCATTTGCTGCGTCAGAAAATATTGGCCGCTACCGATTCTTTGCCCTGCGTGCCCGCCACCGCCCGGCGCTGGGTGCTGTTTCTGCCGGCCAACGAGCTGCACGAGCTGGCCCTGCTGTTTATGAACTACGTGCTGAGGGCCCGGGGCCAGCATACGCTCTACCTGGGCCAGAACATGCCAGTTGAGGAATTGAATGCCGTGTGCGAAACCTACCAGCCCGATGCGCTGGCTACGGTGCTTACCACCCAGCCCGAGCGCAGCCGGGTGGGGGAGTTTGCGCAGGCAGTTTCGGACTGCTGCCCCGATAAATTGGTGGTGCTGTATGGACAGTTGGCCCGGCAGGAAGGGCTGGTGTTGCCCAAAAATTGCGTTTCGCCGGAGCTGATGACGGACTTTCTAGCCCTGGTGGCCGAATACACCACCGAGCCAGTGGCCGCTTAGCCTCCCAATTCAAACCGCCGGACGGCAATGGCTCGTAGTTGGTCGGCAAGCTTCATTATTTGATAATGGGGAAAGGCGGAACCAGAGCCCGGCAAATCCTTGGCCGGGTGTACCTTGCCGCGCCGGCTCAAAAGAAGTAGGCGTGCCGAGCGAAATAGTTTGGCCGGGGCTAGCTGAATTTGCGGCGGGCTCGTATATTTGTTTAACAATCGGTCACGAAAAGCTAAACAGCATGACTTCGCTCGAATTCACCTCGCAAGTGCAGAAAATTTCGCTGACGCTCCGGCCCGCCGCCATGAACTTGACGCGAGACGCTGACGACGCCAAAGATTTAGTGCAGGAAACCCTCCTCAAGGCCCTGCTAAATAAGGACAAGTTTAAGGCCGGTACCAACCTGAAGGCGTGGTTGTATACCATCATGCGCAACACCTTCATCAACAACTACAACAAGATTACCAAGCGTAGCTCCAACATCGATTCGACGGAGTACTTCCAGTATTTCAACACCGACCAGAACTACATCACCCACAACGGGGCCACGTCCGATTTCGTGGTGCGCGACATCAACGAGGCCATTTCCAGCCTCGGCACCGATTACCGCACGCCGTTCATGATGTACTACATCGGCTACAAGTACATGGAGATTGCCGAGAAGCTGCAAATCCCCATCGGTACCGTTAAAAACCGCATCCACATTGCCCGCAAGGACCTGAAAGCTGCCCTACAGGTGTACGCGCCGGTAGGGGCCAGCGCCGGCGGCGATGTAGTGGAAGAATAGGTTTTCGAGTTATTAATTGAACGCCCGCCGTTTCCATCTGGAAGCGGCGGGCGTTTTTGTTGTAGCGCGGACTTTTAGTCCGCGACTGAAACAGTACACTCGCGGACTAAAAGTCCGCGCTACTACTCCTACGCTGCCTGGATATACCGGCGTTTGATGCGGATGTCCTCATCCGCAAACGGCCCGGTTTTGTAGGCAAAGAATTCCACTTGCGGCTTCTGGCCCTCGGGCACCATGCGCCAAGATTCGCGGAAGTCCTGATTAATACGCCGCAGCTCCTCGAAGAACAAGTCATTCAACGCGGCATCATTTCGGATGCGCAGAGGCTGGCGCTCGGCCAGCTCGAAGCAGATGCGCAGCTGTTTGTCGGCTTGCGGGCCTTCGCTGGTGAAGAGCGTGAACGAAGCCACCCGTTCGGCCAGTTCGGGCACCCCCAGTAGGGCTTCCTGCACATCGGGCGGCGAGACTTTGCAGCCGAAGTAGGCCACCGTCATGTCGGCGCGGCCGTAGTGCAGCAGAATGGGCAGGTCGGAGTAGGAGAGGGCGAAGTCCTCGGGGCGCAGGCCGCAACTGCGGAGCAGACGCTTCAGCTCGGGGAAGCGGATGATTTGGGCGCGGTCGTGCAGGTTGTAGCGGATTTTGGGCGACAGGTAATTGGGCCGGCATAGCGTCACCAGCAACTCACCTGCGTGATTGGTTTCGAGGTGGAAATCGGCGGGGTTGAACTGGAACACCACCGGCACCGCACCGGGAAAGTGCAGCAGCTTGGCGCGCAGGGCAGGGCTGGCCAGCAGGGCCTTGCGCAGGCCAATGGTGAAATCATTCTCGGCGGCAATGTTCAACTCCAAATCCGATGCCCCCAGCGAGCCATACACGCGCCGAATGCCTTTGCTCAACAAGTAGTCGCGCATCAGTTCGCTGATGCCCTCGCCGCCGTAAATCATGCTCACGTCGTACTCGCCCCAGTTAATGCCGGCCGTGTCGACCAGCAACTTAAGAAACGGCGGGTAGCCGAGGATGAGGTAACGGTGGCCGGGCCCGAAAAACCGGAGCGTATTGGCAATTTTGGGTACGTCGGGGCCGGTCGATTTCAGCATGGAAATGTCGGTGAGGCCCATGGTGATGTTGACGCCCGTGGCCCAGGGGCCCATCGCAAACGCGTTGATAATGAAGTGCGGGCCCGTTCCGATGAGGCGGGTGAGGCCAAATTCAAGCATGCGCTTATTGGCCTGCCGCTCGGCGTGGCCGCGCACCCAGTTGGTGGGCACGCCGCTGCTGCCCGACGACTCATCCACAATCACGCCGTGGGCCGGCACACGCCCGCCCTGGCAGCGGGCGCCAATGTCGAAGCGCTTCACGTAGTTTTCCTTGTCCATCACCGGCACGCGGCCCAGGTCGGGCACCAGCAGGTTGCGGAAGCGTACACGCCCAAACGGGTGCTCGGCCAGAAACTGCCGGTAGGCCGGCGTGCGCCGGCGCGCTTCCTCAAACACGGCCAGGGCTTTGAGCTTGCCCAGATTCCAACGCAGGCGCTCCATGTGCGGCAAAAACAGCAGGAGCATGGTGCCGTTGCGCAGCTCCAGCAGGTGGCGCCAGCCTTCCAGCACTTGCACGAGGGCGACCAGGAAATAGGTTCTCAGGTTGGTTTTCATGATTACGAAGGCGTGGCGTTAAGGAAAATATCTTGTGTATTAAGCCGAAGGCTGCGGGGTGGCTCGGTGCTGTAGCCCAGTCGCACCAGCAGCCAGAGCGGCGCATCGGTGGGCTGGTGGCCGACTTTTTCGAGAAACTGGCGGTGGGCTGCTTCATTCGTCACCACCGAGCCGAAGGGGTGGAGGTACACGCCGTGGCGCGTCATTTCCAGCCACAGGCGCTGCATGAGCGTGCCCGCCTGCAGCCAGTCGGCGCGGGTTTCGAAGCGCCCCTGCAGCCAGGCCACCGTGCTGGTACCGTGCATCGAATGTTGGTAAACCTTGCCCAGCACGCCTCGCTTCCACGGGCTGTGAAACCGCTCGGGGTGGAAGAAGAAGTTGTGCATCAGCCGGCCCGGAAAACCCATGCAACGGCTCCAGAGGCCATCTTTCTTAGCGTGCGCCTCAGCGTCGGTAGTACGGATGAGGCCAGCCAGCTCCTGACGCACGGGCACGTCGTCGAGGTCGGTGAACAGCGTCTGGCGATTGAGGTCGAGAACGAAGTCGACCATTTCCGCCTCTGTGGAGCAGGCGAGCTGGTGGCCGTGAGCCGCCACCAGCCGCGTCAACTGCTGCTGAACCTCAGCGGCCACGGGGCGGCCGTCGTAGTGCAGGCGCGAAGTGCGGCGCTGCTTGAGCAACTCCCGGTCGAAGGCCGGGACGGGGCTGGCTTGGGCGGCTGGCACCAGGCGCAAATCGGCGAAAAGCTGCGGCGTGGTGGCCGCGTAATTAAGCCGGGGCTCCGCGGTATGGCGGGCTTCGAGGCCGTAGCCCAGCGGAGCGGCAGCTATGCGCAGGCTCTCAATGAACATGCCCAGCCCGATGATGGTGAAGCAGGAAGTAGGGTCGGTGTGGGGCAGCAGGCGGGCCGGCTCGTAGTAGAGGCGAGCTTCCGTTTTACTTAGTACCAGCAGTTTCCACGGCTGCACATTGTGCGGCGAGGGTGACCAGCGGGCGTAATCGACCAGCTCGGCCCAGCGCGCCTGGGCGGCGGCCCCGGCCGTGCGGGCTTGGGCGGCCTGCCGCAGCGGCCCCAGCAGCGCAAAACCCGCGCCCAGAGCGGTTCGGAATAGAAAGTCACGGCGTTTCATAAGCAGAAAAGGGTAGGTGAGGGGCAGCGGTACGGAATCGGCGGTAGGAATTGCTGCCGTGTTATTCCTTGCCAAAGGTGTATAAATGCCCTAGCCTTGTAAAGCGTATTTTTGCAGTTGCCAGACTTTTAATCTAATGATTTTAAATAATCAAAATAATGTATAACAAGTGCTTGTGAATGAAAAAAGGGATTTATGAAATAGGGGATTTGACTGGGTGAATGGTCCTTTCAAGGGACTTGCCAGCAGCAGCCCGCCGAAACAAAGTCTTCGGCCGGATTGTAGCTTGCGGCATCTTCACTCGTACTCCGGTTTGCTGAATTCTTCCCCTGCTGCTCGTTCTGCTGTTGTTATTGGTGCCGGCTTCGCGGGGCTGGCGGCGGCCACCACGCTGGCGCAAGCCGGCTGGCGCGTCGCTATCCTCGAAAAGAATGAGGGCCCCGGCGGGCGGGCGCGGGTTTTCCGGGCGCAAGGCTTCACCTTCGACATGGGCCCGAGCTGGTACTGGATGCCCGATGTGTTCGAGAAATACTTCGCCCGCTTCGGCAAAAAAGTGGCCGACTACTACGAGCTGGTGCGCTTGGACCCGTCGTATCAGGTGATTTTCAAAGGGCCCGAGGCGGTGGACATCCCGGCCCGAATGAGCGAGCTGCGGGCCCTCTTCGAGCGTTACGAGCCCGGCAGCGCCGCCCGCCTCGATGAGTTTCTGAAGCAGGCCGCTTACAAATACGAGGTGGGTATCAACCGGCTGGTGTATGCGCCGAGCCGCTCCATCTTCGAGTTTGCCGACCCGAAGCTGTTGGTCGATATGGTGCGGATGGACGTGCTGCAAAGCATGCACAAGCACGTGCGCCGCTTCTTTAAAGACCCACGCCTACTGGAGCTGGTGGAGTTTCCTATTCTTTTCCTCGGCGCCACGTCGGAGAACACACCTGCGCTCTACTCCCTCATGAACTACGCCGACCTGGCGCTGGGCACTTGGTACCCCAAGGGCGGCATGCATAAGATTGTGGAAGGCATGGTGCGCCTGGCCGAGGAGTTGGGCGTACGCATCGAATACAACCAAGAGGTGACGGAAATCGTGGTCGAAAACGGCCGCAGCACCGGCGTCCGCACTGCCAGCGGCTTCCACGCCGCCGATGCCGTGGTGGCCGGGGCCGACTACCACCACATCGAGCAGCAGGTGCTCAAGCCGGAGTTTCGCCACTACGATAAGCAGTACTGGGATTCGCGCACCATGGCTCCGTCGAGCCTGCTGTTCTACCTCGGCGTGAACCGCAAGCTCAACAAACTGCGCCACCACAACCTCTTCTTCGACGAGGACCTGAACCAGCACGCCCGCGAGATTTATGAGCAGCCGCAGTGGCCCACGCGCCCGCTCTACTACGCCTCGGTGCCCAGCAAAACCGACCCCACCGTGGCACCCGAAGGCCAGGAAAACCTCTTCCTCCTCATTCCGGTAGCGCCGGGCCTGACCGATGACGAGGCCACCCGCGAACGGTATTACGATTTGCTCATGGACCGCCTCGAAAAGCACTGCGGCCATCCCATCCGCGACGCGGTAGTGTTCAAGCGCAGCTACGCCCACCGCGACTTCATTGCTGACTACCACAGCTTCAAGGGCAATGCTTACGGGCTGGCCAACACACTGAAACAGACGGCTATCTTGAAGCCTACACTGAAGAGCAAAAAAGTGACAAATTTGTATTTCACGGGCCAGCTCACCGTGCCTGGGCCAGGTGTGCCGCCTTCGCTCATCTCGGGCCAGGTGGTGGCGGGCGAAGTTTTAAAAGAGAATAAATAGAACGTCATGCAGAGCGTAGCGCAGCATCTTTACCGCGCGACGCAATTCAATCACAAGGGATTACTACCGAAGTAAAGATGCTTCGCTACGCTCTGCATGACGTTCTTAATAATTCAACCAATTGGACCACGTTAAACTCTTCACCGACACCAGCCTCGCGTGCAGCAAGCTCATCACGGGGCGCTACAGCACCTCGTTCACGCTGGGCATCCGCACGCTCGATGAGCGGCTGCACCTGCCGGTGTACGCCGTGTATGGCTTCGTGCGCTGGGCCGATGAAATCGTGGACACCTTCCACGACCACGACAAGGCCGCGCTGCTGGCCGACTTCCGCCGCCAGACCTACGAGGCCCTCGATGCCGGCCTGAGCTTTAACCCGGTGCTACACGCGTTTCAGGCCGTGGTGCGGCGCTATGGCATCGACCGGGAGTTTATTGAGGCGTTTCTGCACAGCATGGCGCTTGATTTGGAAGACCAGAGCTACCACCCTGACTTGTACAACGAGTACATCTACGGCTCGGCCGAAGTCGTGGGGCTGATGTGCCTGCGCATCTTTTGCGACGGTGACGATGCAATGTTTGAGCGGCTGCGCGAGCCGGCCCGGCGGCTGGGCTCGGCATTTCAGAAGGTGAATTTCCTGCGCGATATCCGCTCCGACTACGAGGACCGGGGCCGCGTGTACTTTCCCGGCGTGGTGTATTCGCGCTTCAACGACGCAACCAAAACCGAGATTGAGGCCGACATCAGGGCCGATTTTGAGGCGGCCTACGCGGGCATTCAGCAGCTGCCGCGCTCGGCCAAGCTGGGCGTGTACCTGGCGTATGTGTACTACCTGAAGCTGTTCTATAAAATTAAAAAGCTGCCGGCGGCGCGCATCCTGGGCGAGCGGGTGCGCGTGCCCGACAACACCAAGCTGCTCCTGCTGCTGGGCTCGTACTTCCGCTATCGACTGTCGCGCATTTGAGGTCGTTTTTGGGCCCGGCATTTGCCTGGGCGCAATCTGCTTTCGGCCATCAGCCGTAGTTTTGCCGATATGCGTATTCCCAAGGTTCCTTTTCTAGCGGTGCTGTCCGTGGTTTGGTCGTCGTCCTCGGCGGCCGATTTATTTAAGATGGCCCCGTCAATAAAGGCCCTTGCTCAGGACTCGGTCTCGGCGGCCGGTGCGCTTCCTGCGGCTGGCACTATTGCATTCAACTTCTTAAACCCCAACGCTGTGTCTTCGTCGCCCTACCATCCTGCCATTCTGCGCCGCCATTACGAGCAAGCCGCCGCCGACAAAGCCGCCGGTGAGAAATTTTACAAGCTGCTGGCCGACTACAAGGACCGCGATGCCCTGGTGCTGGGCTACAAAGCTGCCGCCGAGGCCATTCGGGCCCGCGACGCGTCGATGTTTAACAAGCTCACCTACGTGCAGGATGCCGCCCGCACCTTCGAGCAGGCCGTGAGCCTCGACCCGCGCAACCCGGAAATCCGCTTCCTGCGCTTTTCGGTAGAGAGCAACCTGCCGGCCTTTCTGGGCCTAAGTAAGCACGTCGACGAAGACAAAGAGCTGCTGCTCAACGCCGCCCTCAGTCATCCCGGTTCGGGACTCGATGCCGAGGCTTTTCGCACGGTGCGCGGTTTTCTGGTAGGACGCGGGCACGTGAGCGAGGAAGACGCCCAGAAGTTGAGTAAAGTGAAGGAATAGACGGCTGGTAGCATCCGCTTCACCTTGCGATGAGCATCCAAACTGGTTAAGCTCGTCACCAGCTGAGGCTTATGGTCAATTCAAGCTGAAGCTTGTGCTACATTTTGGGCTAGTCCAAACTCAATTGGGCCAGACTAACGTATTTTCGGCTACCCGGCCCGATTTATGCAACCTTGCGGGTAGGTTGCTGGTTACCGAGGTCCTATGCCGAACCTGTCGCTCAGCGTCCGAATTGACCCCAACTCTGGTTTTTGCTTTGGCGTGATTTACGCCATTCAAATGGCCGAAGACCTGCTCGATGAGCAGGGCTACCTCTATTGCCTGGGCGATATCGTGCACAACGACGAGGAGGTGCAGCGCCTGGAAGCGCGCGGCTTGCGCATCATTTGCCACGAGCGGCTGGCCGAGCTGCGCGACGAAGCCGTGCTCATTCGGGCCCACGGCGAGCCGCCGGCCACCTACCAGATGGCCATGGAAAACAACCTGACGCTGATTGATGCCAGCTGCCCGGTGGTGCTCAAGCTGCAAAACCGCATCAAAACCAGCTACGACAAGCAGGAAAAAATATTCATTTACGGCAAGCACGGCCACGCCGAAGTGCTGGGTCTACTGGGCCAGACCAGCGGCAACGCTGTCGTTTTTGAGAACCTCGACGAGCTGCTGAGCCACGAGTTGCCCGAGAATATCACCCTCTACAGCCAAACCACCAAGAGCACCAGCAGCTTCTACAACATTAAGAACCAGCTGGAAACCCGGGGCTACCAGGTGAATGCCAACGACACCATTTGCCGGCAGGTGAGCAACCGCGACAAGGACCTACGCCGCTTTGCCGCGCAGTACGACCAGATTGTGTTCGTGTCGGGCACCAAAAGCTCCAACGGTAAGGTGCTCTACCAGGTGTGCAAGGAAACCAACCCGCAGACGCACTTCATCTCCAACGTAGCCGAAATAGACCCCGTATGGTTCCAGCCGGGCCAGTCCGTGGGGATTTGTGGGGCCACCAGCACGCCCATGTGGCTGATGGAGCAGGTGCGCGACCGGTTGATGGCTTTGTAATTGGGGCATGAATAGCACTGCGGATATTCCTGCCAAGCGCGTAGCCCCCGCGCCCGTCGGCACTACCGGCGTAGCCATTGGGGGACTGATTGTGGTGTTGTGGGCAGCGCTGTTGGGTTTTCTGCTGGCCCGCTACCGACCCGACTGGCACTCGCCCGCGCCCTACTTGCTGGCGCTGCTGCAAACGCACCTCTATACCGGCCTGTTCATCACGGCGCACGACGCCATGCACGGCGTGGTGAGCCCCCATAAGCGGCTGAATAACAGCTTGGGCATCCTGGCCGCCGGGCTTTTTGCCTACAATTGGTTTCCCGGCATGCTGGCCAAGCACCACGCCCACCACCGCCACGTGGGCACTGCTGACGACCCCGATTTCCACGATGGCCGCCACCCGGGCTTCCTGCCTTGGTTCGGGCGCTTCGCCTGGAACTACGTGACGTGGTGGCAGGTGCTGCTCATGGCCGTGACCTACAACGTACTCAAGTTGTTTTTCCCGCAGGCCAACGTCATCGCCTTCTGGATGATACCGGCGGTGCTGGGCACTTTGCAACTGTTTTTCTTCGGTACTTACCTGCCGCACCGCGGCGAGCACGCTGCCGACAACCCGCACAAGTCGCGCAGCCAGTTTCGGCACCACCTGTGGGCCTTTGCGAGCTGCTATTTCTTCGGGTACCACTACGAGCACCATGACCAACCGTACCTCCCGTGGTGGCGTTTGTGGCGGGCGAAGAATTGACCACGAATTCGCTCAGTAATTTTGGATTGGGCAAATTATGTGGACGCTCAGGCAACAAAAAGCCGCTTCGGTAAAGAGGCGGCTTTTTTATAGACTTGTGGGAAACAGGAAATGCGTTATGCGAAAGTAGCATCCCGGCCCAACGCAGAGGCAGGTAGATATAGCCCTTTTATAAATAACTGCTGCACCTGCTGGAATATTTCTTGTTGATTGAATGTGGCAGGATTTCGCCGGGATTTTATGTATTGTTCGCGGGTCATTTTTTCAACACATTCCTGTATGGTTTGTACCTGCAGGGTATTGCCTGTTTTGGCCGCGAAATTGGTGCACAATCCCCAAGCTACCAGAGAAATGATAGCCACTTTCTTGTCGATAAAAAATGCTAGCAACGAAGCCAGAAAGGCTAAAACAAGTGCCGTGCTTACTGTTGACGACATGCCCATAATATCCAGCTTGAAGCCTAGCTGATGCTCTACCGAGCGCCATATCAATTTGCGTCTACGGGCGGGGAGCAAGTCGGAGAGCAGACTCGCTGAAGTGATACAGGAACTTTCCGTATATACTTTTAACGCTTTTCGGAGCTTATAAAATGCTTGCTGAGAAGTGCAGGTCGTGGCGTTGAAGAGGTGAATTTTACTTTCAACGATGTCGCACAACTCCCCAAAAGTCTTTATATGCTGCAACTCATTAGTACCGAAGTTTATGCCAAACGAGGTTTCAATTTGCTTCAACACATCATTGACATCCTCCAAATCTGAGTTTTTAAGCTGTTCGTCTTGCATGGGACTGAGCCAACGGTGAATAGCCAAAAGTAATTAAGTTTCTGATTCGACCCCGCGCTGGCGGCCTTATTTTTACCCAATCAAAAGCCTCGTTTTCCATGCGCCAATACCAAGCCCTGCTCCGCCAAATCCTCGACACCGGCACCGTGAAAACCGACCGCACCGGCACCGGCACCGTGTCCATTTTCGGCCCGCAGATGCGGTTCAACCTGGCCGAGGGCTTCCCGCTGGTGACGACCAAGAAGGTGCATCTGAAGAGCATCATCCACGAGCTGCTGTGGTTTTTGCAGGGCGACACCAATATTGCCTACCTCCGGGAGCACGGCGTGAAAATCTGGGACGAGTGGGCCGATGCCAACGGCGACCTCGGCCCCGTGTACGGCCACCAGTGGCGCTCCTGGCCCGACGGCCACGGCGGCCACATCGACCAGATTGCGCAGATTATTCAGCAGCTGAAAACCCAGCCCGACTCGCGCCGCATCCTCGTTTCGGCCTGGAACGTGGCCGAACTGCCCGAGATGAAGTTGCAGCCCTGCCACGCCCTGTTCCAATTTTACGTGGCCGATGGCAAGCTGTCCTGCCAACTCTACCAGCGCTCGGCCGACGTCTTTCTGGGAGTGCCCTTCAACATTGCCAGCTACGCGCTGCTCACCCTCATGGTGGCGCAGGTGGTGGGCCTGCAGCCCGGCGATTTTATTTGGACCGGCGGCGACACTCACCTCTACAGCAACCACCTGGAGCAAGCCAGGCTGCAGCTCACCCGCGAGCCCCGCCCGCTGCCCCAGATGCGCATCAACCCCGCCGTGAAGGATATTTTCAGCTTCCGGTACGAAGACTTTGAGCTGGTAAATTACGAGCCCTGGCCCGCCATAAAAGCGCCGGTGGCGGTGTAGCCCGGCCCGATGAAATTCGCAACGGGAGTTGTAGCGGTTGTTCTTGGCGGCTCAGTCGGTTTGTGCAGTGTTGCCGCCCAACAGCGGGACGAAGTGTATGCATCGCCGGGCATGGCGGTGAGAGTTCCAGGCGTCGTTAGGGCCCCTGCGCCTCGGCCCGGGCGAAAAACAGCCACTACAGTAGTTAAAAAACCGCTGCCAGCGGCACCTGCATTCCTGCCAATCAATTCTCCGGTCTTTCGGCGATTCTGGCATTTAGAAGAGCCTGCACGTTCGCAGGCTGGCAGGAATTATTACCAGTTTCAACGGCAAAACGTTAAATATCCCGCCACTTCCCTGCGGGCTGGCGTGGGCGGCAGCGTGGCGGCCCTGCTAACCGTTTTACCCAATGGAAAGGTGGGGGCGGTACGCATTACGCGTCGCCTGCTGGATGCAACGGCGTCGATTGATGGCGCCACACCCGCCGCCGAAGCGGCGCTGGACGCCGAAGTAATTCGGGTCGTTTCTCAGATGCAATTCGAGCCGGCGGCCATTTCTGCGGATACCGTGACGGTCATTCAGCGGTTTGTATTTGAATGAAAAGAGGGATTCTGACCTGGAAAGACGTTTTTCCGATGGCAAGTACGGGCCGAATAGCCGCCACATTGGCTGTAAAAACAGCTTCCGCCGCCAATAGCTCGTTCTGCCCATATAACCCTTCCCGGTATTCCACGCCTGCCTCCCACGCCGCTTGCAAGACCTGCGCCCGGCGCACGCCCGCCACGCAGCCGCTGGCCAGCGAAGGCGTAAACAACACGTTGTCTTTGACCCAGAAAATGGCCGCTGCGCCGGCTTCTGCCACATGACCGGCCGCGTCGCATAGGATGATTTCATCGAGGCCGCGCTGCTGCCGCTCGTGGGCCGCGCGCACGTAGAGCCACGCCTGCGGGCCTTTGCAAAAGCTGAGCGGAGAATAGATGGAATGGGTGTTCCGGGCAAAATCGGCCTTGTGGATGGGCGAGTCATCGGGCACGAAGGGTTCGGCAGTGGCGAGCCATTCGGCTGCGTCGGTGGGGGGCGTGTAGCGGCCGCCACCCGTGCGCCACAGCTGTAGGCGCAGGCGGGCGGTGGGGAGGCGGTTGGCGGCTGCGAGCTGAGCCAAGGCAGTTTCCAGGGCTTTCGGGGTGGCCAGGGCAGCGGGCAGCGTGAGGTAGAGCGCGGCGGCGGCCTGCTGCATGCGGGCATGGTGGTAGGCGGCAAGGCGCAGGCGGTTTTCGGCGAAAACCAACGTTTCGAAGAAGCCGTCGCCAAAAGCCAGGCCGCGGTTGGGCAGGGGCAGGGCGGCCGTGGGCAGAAGTTCGTTGTTCAGCAAAAGCATGGGCCAAAGCTAGCGCCGGGCCACCCGATAGGGCACGCGCACCTGGAATATGGAGTCGCGCCCGTTTTGCTGCAGGTGAACGGCGCCGAGCCAGACCGCCGGGCCGGGCCGCCGGCCGGCCCTGAACCGCACCCACCCCTGGCCATCGGGGCCCACGTGCACGGGCTGGCCGTTGCAGGCCATCGAAACCCGAATGCCCTGCAACACTTTGGCCAAGTACAGCCGGGCGCGGTAGGTGGAGCCCGGCGCCACCGACCCGGCCCCCGCAGTGGCTACGGCCATGATGCGTCCCTGTAGCTTGCGCGCGCCCAGTTCCGGGGCCAGGTGCTGAAGCGTAGCGATTTCCATGGTCCGCACGTCGCTCTCCAGCCGCGTGAGGTGGGCCAGCGCCGCCACTACCGGCATTTTATCACCATCAGTGGCCGACAACAAAGCCGGATTAGCCGGGTAGAGCTGCTGTTGTGCTCTGGCATAATCGGCCAGCTGGCGAGTGAGGGTACGGTAGCTGGCCGTGCCGGCGCCAAGCTGCGTGGCCACCGCTGCCCCTGGGTTAGGCAGCCCGGAGCCGGGAGGCCGGCCATTGCCGGTGGCGGGGAGCATTTCTTGCCGGCAGTCGCGCAAGGTGCTCACCAGCGAATCGGCACATCTGGCAAAGGCCGCAGCACGGGCAAACAACGCGAGGTCGTGGGGTTGGTTATTGTTTTTTTTAACCTCGGCTTCCAGTCCTTTCAAGGTGTTCTGGGCGGCGTGGGCGGCGTCATCGTTGTCCAGGGCCAGCACCTCGTCAAGCTGCGCTAGCTGCTGATATAAGCGGATTTGGGTAGAATATTGTGCATAAAGCACGTAGCCGATGCTGCCAACAACGGCCAGCAGCGTTATGGTGAGGATGGCAGCAGAAGTTCTCATCTCAGCGTTGGGGCTTCACAATGATATAGGGCACATCAACTTCAAAAACGGTGTCGGTGGGGCATATCCTAGCCCGGATTGTGCCGTGCCACCGGGCCCGGACGGTATCGGGCTGGCCCGGCGCGGCGGGCGGCACCGGAATGGCCACTTGGGCCAGGGCCTGCCGCAAATCAACCGGGAGTCGTCGGCTGTTGGCTGTAAACTCCATGGTGGAAGGATTCAAGGGAATTGCTTCCCCCAGAAATAGCCGGGCCTGGTATTCGCTGCCCGGGGCCACGGTTTCGCTCGCGGCTACTGCCTGGGCGCTGATTCGGGAGAAGCACCAGCAACATGAACCGATTTTCTGGGCTTCCTGGCTCAACGCCGCCGATGCGCTGCGCCGCGCCATCGCTTCCAATTTGGTGAGGGTGGCGCGGCGGGCCGCTGGGGGCATATGCTGGAAGTAAACCCGGTTTAGCCAGCCCGGGTCAGGGGCACCCGGGAATTCACGGGTTAAGGTGTGGGTGCTGGGTACGTAAGCGCGGATGAACTCCGTGTAACGGTCGAGGTAGTGCTCCAGTTCGGGCGTCACAATCGTCTGAGATTGGTCATAGCGCTGACGGCCCAGGGCCCGTAGCGTGTCGCTCAACGTCTGAGTACGGGCAAGAATCTGCTGGCTCTGGTGCAGGACGGCAAGGTCGCGGGTCTGGTTTTGATTACGACAAACTTCTTTGGCAATGTAGCCGACCACGCCACGGGCCTGCCGGGCCGCCTGCCGGTTGTTGACTGTTAGAACCGTTTCAATGCCGGAAATCTCTCGCAACACCTTTTCCTGCTGTAATTGCGTGGTGCGGTACAGCCAGCCGGCGGTGCACAAGCCGGCAAACAGGACGATGCCCCCTAAACGTTGCCCTGTTTTGTTCATCGGTTCGACGTATCAGCGGGAATGCATGCCGCTGATTACACCAACGCAAACTTCTTCCCCGGCATTGCCCGCACCACGCCCCGAAACTCCAGCCCCAGCAGCAGCGAGGCCACGGCGTAGATGGCAATCTGGGCTTGCCAGGCAATGTCGTCCATTTGCAGCTCGCGGCCGGTGGCAGCGGCCAGCACGGTGATGATGGCAAATTCCTCCGCCGTAAAATCATCGGCCGAGTAGGAGGGCACCGGCCGGAATTTGCCCGACTGGTGCAGGGCCGCGTCCCAGTTCAGCAACTGCTCCAGGTCCAGCGGCTCGGTGTACATGGCGGCCTTATTACTCTTAATGAGTGCATTGCAGCCCTCAGAAGCCGCGGAGCCGAGGTTGCCGGGCACGGCCAGCACGTCGCGGTCGTAGCTCAGGGCCAACTCGGCGGTTATCAGCGCGCCGCCCTTGATGGCCGCTTCTACCACCACGGTGCCGTCGCTCAGGCCGGCGATGATGCGGTTGCGGGCCGGGAAGTTGTAGCGGTCAGGCGGCGTGCCGAAGGGAAATTCAGTGAGCAGGCCGCCCTGCTCGCGCATTTTTTCGGCAGTTTTCTGGTGGGTGTGCGGGTAGATGCGGTCCAGGCCGGTAGCCATCACGCCCACAGTTTCCAGGCCCTCCTGCAAAGCGGCGCGGTGGGCAATGATGTCGATGCCGTAAGCCAGGCCGCTCACCACCAGCGGGCGGTGCGGCACCAGCCCCGCGATAATGCGCTCGGTTTGCTCGCGGCCGTAATCGGTGTTTTTGCGGGTGCCCACGAGGGCTACCGTTTTTAGGGCGTTCAGGTCGGCCGTGCCCTGGTAGTAGAGGATGGCCGGGGCGTCCGGAATCAGCTTGAGGCGGCTGGGGAAGCGCTTGCTGGTGTAGAAAATGATTTCCACGCCGTCCTTTTCGGCCTTTTTCAGGTCCGCTTCCGCTTTGCGAAACGCCTTTTCCCGCTCGGCTCCGGTCAGCATTTTCACTGTGGCCTCGCCCACGCCGGGGATGCGGCGCAGCTTGCCCGGCGGCATCATCAGCACGTTTTTAGCTGAGCCGCCGTAGCTCATCAGCTGTCGTGTGAGCTGCGGGCCGATGCCGGGCAGCAGCGTGAGGGCCAGCTCGTGGAAAAGGGTGTCGGAGTTGGTAGAATTGGGCATAGAAGGCTATTCGGCGGCGTCGGGGTCGGCCTTGCCCGCCGCGTCCACTTCCTTCTTGAGGCTCATCAGAAACGCCCGCACCTTCTCCAGGCTCTGCACCACGTCAATCTTCTCCTTGAGCTGCGGGCCCTTCTGCTTGAGCATGTCGCGGGCGCCGGGGATGGTGTAGCCGCGCTCCTTCACCAGGTGGTAGATGGTGCGGAACACCTCGATGTCCTGCGGAGTGTAGAGGCGGTTGCCCTTCTTGCTGCGGCGGGGGCGTAGCTCGTCAAACTCGGTTTCCCAGAAGCGCACCAGCGACTCGGCCACCTTGAACTGGGCGGCCACTTCGCCAATGGTGAAGTATTGTTTTTCGATGCTGCGCTCTTTGTAGGGCATGGGTGGGGGGCCGGGGGAAGGCTAACGGACGCGGTATTTCCGGCTGATTTCGTCGTAAATTAACAACAACTCGTTCGCCTTTCCCTGTTTGTCGAAAATGGATTCCCAGGTGTTGAGCGGCTCCCAGATGAAACTGCCCCTGCCTTTGCCGTGCGGCAGCTTGAAGGCGATGTCGTTGACTTCGCGCTTGCGCTCCGAATATTCGACCACCACAATATCCTGCGGGTACTTGCGGGCCAGCGCCGTGAGGTTGTTTTTCAGGTCCGGAATGGTGCCGTGCCACTTTGGGTAATACGACTCGCCGATGACATCAAAATCCACCTTGCGCGCCACCATCCGGTCGAGCCACAGCTCCGAAAGGCCGTTCTGACCGCCCAGGGCAATGTGCATCATCACCAGCGCGCTGGGCGTGGTTTCGCGCACGGCGCTGGCGCCGGCTTTGGCCAGGCCGGCGAGCGTGTCGAAGCGGGCGAGGCTGTCGGCTTTCTGGACGTCGCCGTCGGGCCAAATCATGCCGTGGTTGATTTCGTTGCCCACCTGCACCATGTCGGGCGCGGTGCCCTGGGCGGCCAGGGCCTGTAGCACCTCGCGGGTGTAGTCGTGCACGCCGCGCTCCAGGGCTGCGCCGCTCAGCGTTTTCCAGGCCAGGGGCTTGAACTGCTTCTGCGGGTCGGCCCAGGTGTCGGAGTAGTGGAAATCGAGCAGCAGCTTAAGGTTGGCTTCTTTCACACGCTTGGCCATGGCCAAGGTGTGGGCGAGGTCGCAGAAGCCTTTGCCGGGCGAGTAGCCGCTGTCGGCCGCCGGGTTGTTGAAAATGCGCAGCCGGATGTAGTTGAAGCCGTGGTCTTTCAGAATCTGAATGGCGTCTTTCTCCACGCCCTTATCCAAGAATTTGACGCCGCGGGCTTCGAGCTGGGGCAGGAAGGAAATGTCGGCGCCCAGCACCTTTCCCAGCCGGGGCCGGCGCGGCTTGAGGGGGGCAGCGCTGGCGCTGCTTAGAACCAGCAGAAGCAATAGGGTAGCGAAGTGGGGGAGACGTAAGTGGGGCATAAGAGTTGGATGCGGGAGAAAAGCAGAACGTCATGCAGAGCGCAGCGAAGCATCTCGCTCGGCCACGTTTCCACGATTGAGTCACTTCCACACGCGAGATGCTCGCTGCGCTCTGCATGACGTTCTAAGGACAACGAAAATGCTACTTGCGAGGGGTGCGCAAGTTACGGGCAGCAGGGCAACCGGGGCCGGGGAGGCGTTTGTTACCTTTGTAGCCCTGGCCCCGTGGCAAAACCAATTCCTCGCCGGATGCGGGCCCTTTTCTTCTGCTTCTTATGTCACTCCCCACCGCTTCCGCTGTCCGCCAGCAATTCCTCGATTTCTTCGCCAGCAAAGGCCACCACATCGTGCCCTCGGCCCCGATTGTGGTGAAGGACGACCCCACGCTGCTGTTCATCAACTCGGGCATGGCCCCGTTCAAGGACTATTTCCTGGGCAACAAGCCCGCGCCCTATAAGCGCATTGCCGATACCCAGAAGTGTCTGCGCGTGAGCGGTAAGCACAACGATTTGGAGGAGGTTGGCTACGATACCTACCATCACACCATGTTTGAGATGCTGGGCAACTGGTCGTTCGGCGACTACTTCAAAACCGACGCCATTGCCTGGGCCTGGGAACTGCTGACGGAGGTGTACAAGCTGGAGAAAGACCGCCTCTACGTTACCTATTTCGAAGGTGACCAGAAGGACGGCACCGCCGCCGACACCGAAACCCAGAACCTGTGGCGTAAATACACGACCGACGACCGGATTTTGCCCGGCAACAAGAAGGACAACTTCTGGGAGATGGGCGATACCGGCCCCTGCGGCCCCTGCACCGAAATCCACATCGACCTGCGCTCCGAGGAGGAGCGCGCCGCCAAGCCCGGCCGCGAACTGGTGAACGCCGACCACCCGCAGGTGGTAGAAATCTGGAACAACGTGTTCATGGAATTCCAGCGCTTGGCCGACAAGTCCCTCATCAAGCTGCCCGAGCAGAGCGTGGACACCGGCATGGGCTTCGAGCGCCTGATGATGGCCGTGTCGGGCGTGAAGTCGAACTACGACACCGACGTATTTCAGCCGCTCATTAAGTTCATCGCCAAGGAAGTGGGCCTGGAATACTACGGCACCGCGCCCGCCACGGTGAACGACCAGCCGGCCACCGAGAACGAGAAAACGGACATCGCCATCCGGGTCATCGCCGACCACATCCGCACCATCGCCTTTACCATTGCCGACGGCCAACTCCCCAGCAACGTGAAGGCTGGCTACGTCATCCGTCGCATTTTGCGTAGGGCCGTGCGCTACGCCTTTTCGTCGCTCAATCAGAAGCAACCCTTTCTATATAAGCTGGTGCCCGTGCTAGCCGACCAGATGGCCGGCATCTTCCCCGAGCTGAAAGCCCAGACGGCCTTTGTGCAGCGCGTGATTGAAGAGGAGGAAATTGCCTTCCTGAAAACGCTGGAAACCGGCCTGCGCCGGCTGGATGCGCTGGAAGAAAGCGCCCGCGCCAACGGTGGCGTCATAGACGGCAAAACCGCCTTTGAGCTGTCCGATACCTTCGGCTTCCCGCTTGACCTCACGGCTCTTATTGCCCGCGAGAAGGGCCTGACGGTGGACGAGGAAGGCTTCAAAAAGGAACTGGAGCAGCAGAAGAACCGCAGCCGCAACGCCCAGGAAACCGAGCAGAGCGACTGGGTGACCGTGACCGAAACCGACGCCCCGAACGTCTTCGTGGGCTACGACCAGGACGAGGCCACGGCCCGCCTGCTGCGCTACCGCAAAGTCGACAAGAAGGGCAAAACCGAGTACCAGCTGGTGTTCGACCAAACCCCGTTCTACGCCGAAAGCGGCGGCCAGATTGGCGACACCGGCTACTTAGAATCGCCTCTGAGCAAGGTGCGCGTGATTGACACCAAGAAGGAAAACGACCTCATCATCCACACCACCTTGGATTTGCCCCAGGATTTGGAGGCTGAGTTCCTGGCCCGGCCCGATGCCGCCCGCCGTGCTCTCATCAAGAACAACCACACGGCCACGCACTTGCTGCAAGCCGCCCTGCGCACCGTGCTGGGCAGCCACGTGCAGCAAAAGGGCTCGCTCGTGAACGAGAAGCTGCTGCGCTTCGATTTCTCGCACTTCACCAAGGTGACGGATGAGCAACTGCGCGAGATTGAAACCATCGTGAACGAGCGCATCCGCCAGCAAATTCCGCTGGTGGAGCGCCGCAACGTGCCCATCGCCGAGGCCAAGAACCTGGGCGCCATGGCCTTATTCGGCGAGAAGTACGGCGATTTTGTGCGCGTCATCACCTTCGATAAGGACTACTCCGTGGAGCTCTGCGGCGGCCTGCACGTGCAGAACACCGGCAGCATCGGCTACTTCAAAATCACGGCCGAAAGTGCCGTGGGCGCTGGTGTGCGCCGCATCGAGGCGGTAACGGCCGGCGCGGCCGAAGCCTACGTGGCCGCGCAGCTCGACCTGCTGGCCCAGGTGCGCGAGACGCTGGGCAACCCCCAGCACCTCATCACCAGCATCGAGAAGCAGAACGAGGAAATTGCCGGCCTGCGCAAGCAAATCGAGCAGTTCGCCCAGCAAAGCATCAACCAGCAGAAAGACCAGCTGGTGGGCCAGGTGAAGGACCTGAACGGCGTGAACTTCCTGGCCGCGCAGGTGCAGGCCAGCTCGGCCGAGTCGTTGAAAACCCTGGCTTTCAACCTGCGCCAGGCCGTGCCGAATTTGGTGGCCGTGCTTGGGGCTGAAATCGACGGCAAGCCCCAACTGGCCGTGATGCTGGACGACGAAATTGCCAAAGGCGGCAAACTCAACGCCAGTACGCTGGTGCGCGAGCTGGCCAAGGAAATCCAGGGCGGTGGCGGCGGGCAGCCGTTCTTTGCTACGGCTGGCGGCAAGAACGTGGCCGGGCTGGGCGCGGCCATTGCCAAGGCAGAGGCGACGGTGGCGGCGGCGCGGGCTTAACCTTTCGTTTTTATGAAATTAGCTTGGCTAACGGCTGCTTTATTGAGTGCGCAGGTAGGTTGGGCGCAGACGCGGCCGACCTACCCGTATAAAACCGTTGAATACATTGCCCCTGACAACCATGTGCTGCCCGGGCCCGAAGGAGCAGACCATCGGACGGAGCGCATCTTTCGGGATAGTTTGACGGGCTCGGTTAGGATTTACGACGCGGCCGGTCGGATTAAGGAGATAACCCCGTATGCGGATATGGCCCGCCACATCACGCTGGGGCCCCGCACCACGTATTACGACTCCGGCGCTACGCACACCAAAGAAGACCTGGTGGCCAACAAGCGCCAGGGCGAATTCGTGGTGTATTACCCGGACGGCAAGGTGAAGCGTCGCGAAACCTACGAAGCCAACGAGCGCAAAACCGCCGAATGCTACGCCCCCGATGGGAGTGTGCTCCCTTATTACCCTTACGAAGTGATGCCCACATACAAGGGCGGCGGCACCGAGAAAATAGTGCGCGCCATTCAGGCCAACGTGCGGTATCCGGCCGAGGCGCTGCGCAATGGCACCGAGGGCCGGGTGTTCGTGTCGTTTCGCGTGTCGGCCACGGGTGCCGTGGAGGACGTGAGAGTCGTCAGAGGGCTGGGTAGCGCCCTGGATGCGGAAACCATAGCGGCCGTAAAAAAACTCTCCAACTTCACGCCCGGCATGCAGGACGGCGAACCCGCCGCCGTCACGTTTACCCTGCCCATTACTTATCGCATTACGCAGGCGCCGCCCGCATTCCCCGCCCAAAACCAAGGTTTCGGCGGAGCAACCCAAGGCTTCCCCCGCTAATTCGGCCATGTATTTCCTTCTTTTCCGTCATGCCGTGGTGGCGCTGGTGGCCGCGCCCCTGGCCGCAGTTGCCCAAAACGCCCCCAGCGCTGATACTATCTACTACAACGCCGCGGCCGAATGCCTGCCCACCCGGGCGGGCGCCGTTCGCAGCATCGTGACCACGCCCACCGCGGCGGGCGGAATGGTGCAGCATGTTTTCAACCGCAGCGGCCGCCGACTAGAGCAGATTCCCTATTCCGATAAAGCGGGTAAGATGCGCGAGGGCATGGCGCTGAGCTGGTACCCCGGCGGCGAGTTGAAGGGCCGCCGTGTATATCGCGCCGGCCAGCTCGAAGGCCAGTTGCAGGCCTATTACCCCGACGGGACCCTGCGCCAGCTGGAACTGTACGAAAAGGGCGACAGCAAAACCCGGCTGTGCTTCGATGCTGCGGGCAAGGTCACGAGCTGCCCGACTACTGCCGACGGTGCGCTGGTGTATGCCCGCTATCGGCGCGGGCCGCTGATGCTGGGCGAGGAGGTGAGCCATACGGTGCGCTTCGTGCCGCTGCCGCCCGGCAGCCGGGGCGAGCGGGTGATTGTGGCCTGCATGGTGGGCGTTGATGGCCAGATTCACGAAACCCGCATCTACAAAAGCGTGGGCCCCGAACACGACCGTGAAGCCCTGCGCGTGGTCGAAAACCTGCGCGCCACCTGGACCCCGGAACTGAAGGACAACGAGCCGGTCGAGTCCTTCTACATGGTCAACGTCGACTTCCTGCCCCGGCACTAGCCCGCCCGGGTTGCCGGGGCGCCGGCTGGTTTGCATCTTTGAAGTTCCTTTCTTCGCTCACTTTTATCGGGTCGATACAGGCCTGTTGCATTGCCTTGATGCCTTTCTACCGCTACCTGTCCCTGGCCGGCCTGGTGTTCGCGCTGCGCGGCGTGGCCCCGGCCGCGGCCCAACAAGCTCCGGCCAATCTGAAAACGGAATACCTGGATTCGGCCGGCGTGGTGCTGCCTTCGGCGCAGGGGGCCGCTTTCCGTTGCGAAACGGAGCATTTGGATGCCGATAAAGGCATTATGCGCACCTTTGCCATGACTGGCCGGCGCGAATCCGTCCGGGAAGTAGAGTTTCAAAAAGGCTTCCCGGTGCCCCACGGTTCGGTGGAGGCCTGGCACGATAACGGCCAGCTGAGCCGGCACGAAACGTATGTGCACGGCCGCCGTCTGGGCGAAATGCGGCTTTATTACCCCAACGGCCAGCTCAAGCGGCGCGCCAGCTACACCAGCGACTTCACGTCGAGTGGCGAGTGCTTCGGGCCCGACGGACAGTCGGTGCCGTTTTTTGAGTACGAAAAGCTGCCCGTTTATCCCGTCGGTGACGGTGGCCTCGGGGCCGTGGTCTACGCTATTCAGCGCGGGGTGAAATACCCGAAGGATGCCTTGAAGGCCGGTAAATCCGGGCGGGTATTTGTGAGCTTCAAAGTAACCAAAACGGGGGCGGTGGCTGATGTCAAGGTGGTGCAGGGCGTTTTTCCGTCGCTCGATGAGCAAGTGGTGCAGTCTGTGCAGCGCCTGAAACCCTTCATCCCCGGCCAGCAGGACGGCCAGCCCGTGGCGGTCCCGTTCACCATCCCGGTCACGTTTGCCATTCAATAGCCTCCCCATGTCGATGACCTGCCACCGCCTGTTGCTCACGGCCGGCCTGCTGAGCTTCGCGGCGGCTGGGCGGGCCCAGGACCAGTCCACCCCGCCGAGCACCGCTCTGCCCGCCGCCCGCCCCGTCGAAATCGTGTACCTCGACGCCAACCGCCATAAGCTGCCTTCCGCAGCCGGGGCCATTGAGCGCAAGGAAACCACGTACCGCGACTCGGTAGGCGGTACCACGCGCACTTATTATCTGCCCTCGGGCAAGCTCAAGTCCTTTGTGCCGCTGGCCAATGTGCGCTCATTCCTGCGCCACGGCACCGTGAGCGAGTATTACGAGGGCGGCCAGCTGCGCTACCAGGCCACGTTTCGGGCCGGCAAAGTGGTGGGCGATTTGGTGACTTACTACGCCGATGGCAAACTCAAGCGGCGCGACCATCACCAGCCCGACCAGCCCGTGACGGGCGAATGCTTCGGGCCTGATGGCCAGCCGGTGGCTTACTTTCCTTACGAGCAGATGCCGGTGTATTCGGAAGGCGCCGGCGACAACGCCGCCGTGGTGCGCGCCGTGATGCTGAACACCCGCTACCCCGTGGAGGCCCTGAAACAGCGGGTATTTGGGGTGGTGAAGGTGAAGTTTGTGGTGAGCCGCGACGGCCGCGTGGAGGACATCGAGCCCAACCAGCCCAAGGAAGGGGAGGTGCCCAAAAACCTGGCCCGCGCCTACCAGTCCTTGCAGGAAGCGGCCGTGAGTGCCGTGCGCCAGCTTAAGCCCTTCGCGCCGGGCCGGCAAGACGGCGAGCCGGTGGCCGTTTCCTTCACGGTGCCGGTCACGTTCCGTATCCAGTAACCAGGGTTGGGTGAGCGAGGGTGCAGGCAAAAAGAAGGGCGGGCAGCGGTTGGATAATTGGAACAAGTTGGCAACTTTGCGGCGGTCCAATTCCCACCATCTCCATTTTTTTTGCTTATGCGCTTTTTTACCCAAATCGTCGTTGGCTGCTTTTTCTCGACCTGTGCCCTGCCCGCCGCGGCCCAAACTTTCAGCGACCCGGCCAGCTACAACAACGCCATCGTGAACGAGCAGGTCGACCTGCTCAAGAAAAACCTGCGCTACATCAGCAAGGCCGCGCACAGCGAAAACGACCGCAAGATTGAAAACCGCCGCCTTGAAGTGGTGGAGCAAAACAAAGTGGCCGTGGCCAACGTGCAGCGCATACCCGCCGCCTACCAAGGCAACGCCGAGCTGCGCGCGGCGGCCCTGAAAGCCTTCAAAACCATGCTGGAAGTGTACTCGGCCGACTACAAGCAGGTGAACGCCCTGGCCGCCACCCGCACCGAAAGCTTTGAAGCCATGGAACGCTACTACGCCGCCCAGGAAGCCGCCGAAGCCAAGCTGGCCGTGGTGGACGACAGCGTGAACGCCGCCCAACGGCGCTTTGCCAAGCAGTTCGGCATGAACATCGAGTCGACGCGCGAGTCGGTCAAACTGGCCGAATACACCCGCCAGGTCACGGCTGTGAACAAGTACCAGCACCAGGTTTTCCTGCCCTATTTCCGGGTGCAGAAAGCCAGTGCCAAACTAACAGACGCCCTCAACGCCCAGGACGCCGCCGCTTTCGAAGCCGCCCGCGTGACCCTGGCCGCCGAGGCCGAAAAATCGGCCGCCGAGCTGTCGGCCGTGCCGGCCTTTCGGGGCAAGGACATGGCCTACCGCAACGCCGCCCGCGACTTTGCCAACCTCTACATGGTGATGTGCGCCAAGCAGTTTGTGCAAGTGGCCGAGCTGATGAAAAACAAAGACCACCTCACCAAAGTAGACGCCCAAACCATCAACACGCACATCAACACCTTCAACACCCAGAACCAG
This sequence comes from Hymenobacter convexus, assembly GCF_030580955.1. Taxonomy (GTDB): domain Bacteria; phylum Bacteroidota; class Bacteroidia; order Cytophagales; family Hymenobacteraceae; genus Hymenobacter. The sequence continues at coordinate 470,012 of NZ_JAUQON010000005.1, forward strand.
AAGTTCAACGAAGCTTACAACCGCACCTCGGCCGCTTTTATGGATACCTACGTGCCGGTAATGAACGACTAACCGATTTCGACCATGCCATTTAACCAAACGGGGGCTTTGGGCTCGAATTCACTCAGAAGCTGGGCGAAAGCAGCATGCCTGTCTGCTATGGGCTTGGGTTGGGCCCTGCCAGGCGCCGCCCAATCAGGTCCGACTACTTACCCACGCAAAGTCATGGTTTACCTCACGGCGCAGGGCGAGCAAATGCTCACGGCCGACGGAGCCGACCACCGCGCCGAAATCACGATGCGCGACAGCGCGAGCGGCCTTATGCGGGAATACTATCCGTCGGGCAAACTGTGGCGCGTAGTGCCCTTGGCCCACGTCGGGATGGGAATCCGCCACGGGGTAGCCATGAGTTACGACGAAGCGGGCAAGCTGCGCAAGCGGGAGGAATACGTGGGCGGGCACCGGCAAGGCGAGGTGCAACTGTTCGACGCCAGCGGCGCCCTGAGCCGCACGAAAGTATACCAGCATGACAAACTGGTGAGCCAACAGTGCTTCACTGCCACGGGGCAGGCCACCGGGTGCCAGGAAGAAAAGCACGCGCCCCAGTACCCGGAGGGCATGACCGGCCTGATGAGAGACATTCAAAAAGCTGTTGTGCTGCCTCCGGAGTACATGGTGAAGCGCAATTATGGCATCGCCACCCTTAAATTTATTGTGGACGAGCACGCCAAGATTACGGGGGCCACCGTACTGAAAGCGCCCTCGGAAAGCATGGGTCAGGCCGTACTGGATGCCCTGAAACGGATAGCCCCGTTCCAGGCACCCCCCACCATTGATGGCGAAAACGTGGCTGTTATTTACACGCTGCCCATCAAGCTTGGTGCGCCGCCCCAAGGCTGGAACATGCCAAACGCCTATTATGATTCGCCGAAAGTTAACTTCTTGACGGACGCGACTGACCACTAAGGGCGGGTGCTTAGTGCACCATTCGAAAAGAAATTTTAGCTGGCATCAACTCCTGCGTAGCTTGTGCGTAACTTTAGGTTTGTAGCCGCCCGCAAAGGTTCTGCGGCATTTCGGCCTCTACTATTATCCGGTGAAAGCACAGCTATTCGCGTTTGGGTTTTTGATAGGCTTGCCGCTGGCTAGCCTGGCGCAGGGGCCGGCCCTGCCCCAGCCGCCGGCCACTTTTTACACGCCCGATTTTCAGCTCACCACCCCGGCCGATACCACGGCCTACTGCGCCGAAACCACGTTTCGCGACAGCCTGGCCGCCGTCACGCGGGTGTATTATCCTTCAGGCGCGCTGCGGCAATACATTCCGTATAGCAATGCCTACCGCCAGACCGTGCACGGCACCCTCACCACCTGGTACGAAGATGGCCGGATGCGTACCAAAGAGGACTTCTACAACGGCCAGCGGCACGGCGACCTGCTCACCTACTACCCCGACGGCACCCTGAAGCGGCGCGACCATTACGAGAAGGGCCTTTGCGGCATCGGCAATTGCTACGGCCCCAACGGCGCGCCGGTGCCCTATTTCATCTACGAGCAACTGCCGCTTTACCCCGGCGGCGAAGCCCAGCTCACCAAGGAGCTGGCCAAAGGCGTGCGCCTCACCCCCCGGGAAATGGACGCCATGCGCCGCGAAAGCGCCCACCTGTACCGCATGGCCCGCGCCGGCCTGAACCGCGAAGTCGACGTGGAGCTGCTGGTGGGCGAAGACGGCCGCATTGCCAACGCCAAGGTGGTGAAATCGAGCTCGTCGTTCCTCAACGAGGCCGCGCTGCGGGCCGTGGCCAAGCTCAAGCGGCAGTTTGTGCCCGCCCGGCGCGACGGCCAAACCGTGCAAAGCCGCTACACCGTGCCCGTGTACTACACCATGGAACTGCCGGCCCGAACGGCCGGTGGCGCTTATTACCCGCGGGCGGCGCGGGGCTGGTAGCCGCCAGCCACGGGCGGTTGCGGGGGGTGAAATAAACAGGTTTGCGGGCATGTGGCGGGCTTTTGGGGGCGGTCCAGCGTGGCGGGCTTGACCGCAGCCGTTACCTTTAAGGCTGAATAGCTTTTAGTACCCCGCGTTTTCTTGTTATGGACGAAGCCACCCTTGCCCAATACCAGCCCGTTATCGGCCTCGAAGTACACGCTCAGTTGCTGACGCACAGCAAAATGTACTCGGCCGATGAGAACGAGTACGGCGTTGCGCCCAATACCAACCTGTCGGTTATCACCCTCGGCCACCCCGGCACCTTGCCCAAGGTGAACCGCACGGCCGTGGAGTTTGCCATGAAAATGGGCCTGGCCACCAACTGCCAGATTCGGCGCGACAACCTGTTTGCCCGCAAAAACTACTTTTACCCCGACCTGCCCAAGGGCTACCAGATTACGCAGGACAAAACCCCGATTTGCTACGACGGCCACGTCGACATTCGGGTGGCCGACGGCGTGAAGAAAATTGGCGTCACGCGTATTCACATGGAGGAAGACGCGGGCAAATCGATGCACCTGGCCGGCGAAACCGAAACCCTCGTGGACCTGAACCGCGCCGGTGTGCCGCTCATCGAGATTGTGAGCGAGCCCGACATCCGCACCGGCGAGGAAGCCTACGCCTACCTGACCGAAATCAAGAAGCTGGTGGAATACCTCGGCATCTGCGACGGCAACATGGAAGAAGGCTCCCTGCGCTGCGACGCCAACATTTCGGTGATGAAAAAGGGCGCTACCCAGTTCGGCATGAAGGTGGAGGTGAAGAACATGAACTCCTTCCGCAACGTGCAGCGCGCCATTGCCTACGAGATTGAACGCCAAATCACCATCATTGAGGCCGGCGGCGAAGTGGACAGCGAAACCCGCGGCTTTGACGCCGCCAGCGGCACCACCAACGGCCAGCGCAGCAAGGAAACCCTCAACGACTACCGCTACTTCCCCGAGCCCGACCTGCCCCCGCTGGTGATTTCGGACGAATGGCTGCACCGCGTGGCCGCCGAACTGCCGGCCCTGCCGCAGCAGCTTTACTCGCGCTTCGTGGGCGAGCTGGGCCTCAGCGACTACGACGCCTCCGTGTTGATTGACCAGAAGGAGGTGGCCCTGTTTTTCGACGACCTCTCGCGCCTCACGCCCAACGCCAAAGCCGCCGCCAACTGGGTGATGGGCCCGGTGAAAAGCTACCTCAACGAGCGCGCCCTCACCATGGCCGATTTCCCGCTCGACGCCGCCCAGCTGGCCGGCATCATCGAACTGATTGACGCGGGCAAAATCAACTACTCGGTGGCCAGCAAGCAGCTGTTTCCGCACTTCCTCGAGCACCCCACCGCCAACGCCACCGGTGCCGCCGAAAGTCTCGGCCTGCTCCAGCAAGCCGACAACGGCGAACTAGCCGCGCTGGTGGAGCAGGTGCTGGCCGGCAATCCCGCCAAGGTAGCCGAGTACCGCGCCGGCAAAAAGTCGCTCACCGGCATGTTCATGGGCGAACTCATGAAGCTAACTAGTGGCAAAGCCGACCCCAAGCTGGCCAACCAGCTCCTGCGCGCCGCGCTGGAAGGGTAGGAATTGAACGATACAAGAGGCCGTCATGCAGAGCGCAGCGAAGCATCTCGCGTGCCGGAGCAAACCAATCGACTTAAGTTAGTGGTGGCGGGCAAGAAGCTTCGCTGCGCTCTGCATGACGTACCGTATTTGACATAACAGACGGTTCTGTGGAACAATAACTTTTCTGCCTGGCGTTGGCTATTTTTACGCATCAGCACATGCTCCATCCTATGATAAAATCTGTTTTCATTGCCGCCACGGTGCTGGGTTTCGCCAACGCCTGCCAGCCGGCTTCCGCCGCCGAAGGCTACGAAGTGACGGGCCAGCTCAAAAACGCGCCGGCCGGCACCGTGCTGCACCTTTCGGAGCTGACGTCGAACCAGTTCGTGGAGAAGGGGCAGACCAAGACCGATGCTTCCGGCAATTTCACGCTGAAAGGCTTGTCGGCCACGCCGGGCATTTTCCAGCTCAAGCTGGATGAAGCCAACCAAGTACTGCTGCTGCTTGACAACAAAACCCACGTGCAGCTCAACGGCGACGCCAAAAGCCTGCCCGCCACCTATACCGTGAAGGGCAGCAAGGACGCCGAGATTCTGCGCCAGCTCATTCAGACCTCCATGGGCGGCCAGGACGAGATGGAAAGCCTGAAGCAGCGCTACAACACCGCCGGCCAGGCCGGCAAAACGGCCGAGATGGAGGCCATCCAGAAGCAGTTCATGGCCATTGTGGATGCGAAGGGTGCCAAAGTGAAGGGCCTCATCCGGCGCAATCCGACGGCCGTGGTGAGCGGCTTTGCCGTGGGCGCGTTTCTCGACCCGGAAGCCGATTTCGCCTTTGCCGATTCCATTGCCACCGTGCAGCACAAGGCCAATCCCAACTCTCCCTTCACCAAAGACCTGGCGGCCCGCCTCGAACCCATGCGCGCCACGGCCACCGGCACCCAGGCGCCGGAAATCAACCTGATGCAGCCCGACGGCACCAAGCTGGCCCTCAGTAGCCTGCGCGGCAAGTACGTGCTGATTGACTTCTGGGCCAGCTGGTGCGGTCCCTGCCGCCAGGAAAACCCCAACGTAGTGAAGGCCTACAACGCCTTCAAGGACAAGGGTAAAGGCTTCACCATCTACTCCGTATCGCTGGACCAGGACAAGGGCAAGTGGGAGAAAGCCATTGCCTCCGACGGCCTTACCTGGCACCACGTGTCGGACCTGGCCGGCTGGAACAGCGTGGCCGGCGCGGCGTACGGCGTGAAATCCATTCCGCAGTCCTTCCTGCTCGACCCGCAGGGCAAAATCATTGCGAAGAACCTGCGCGGCGAAGCGCTGGCCGCCAAGCTGGCCGAGGTGCTGAAAACCACGCCCGTGAACTAACGGCACTGTTCAAAACCAATCAAAAGGTTCTCCGGTCATCCGGAGAACCTTTTTTGTTGCCAGATGCGCGTATGCTAATTGTTCAGTTTGCGCATAGGCCCTCACCAGCTTTTTTGTGACGAAAAAGACTTTTACGCTTCTTCTCCTCTTTTTTGCCAGCCTGCTGCAGTTGTTCGCTCAGCCCGTGCCAGCGGTGCTGGTGCCCGCTGGCATCAGCGTGGCAAACCTAGGTGTGCTGCCAGACCGGGGCTATGATTGGGATAGAATTCGCAGCGATACAACCTTGGTCTTTGGCCCCGTCGACTCGCTGCGTCCGGCCCGGTGCCGCCGGTATTGGCTGAAGCTGGCCCTGACCAACCGCAGCCGCTACGCCGAAGCCTACCGGCTCACGGTGCTCCCCAATCTGGACAATACGCTTTTTAATTTCGACCGCGATGCCCGGGCGTGGCGCACGCGCCGCGCGGGCGTGGCCGCCCCCACCGACAGCCAGCGCGTGAAGGGCGGGCTGCCGGTGCGGCTGCCGACCCGCAGCACCACCACGCTGTACGTCCGAGTCGACCTGAGCCCCGGTGCCACGCTCCCGGCCGCCATTCGCCTACAGCTACACCTGGAAAAACAGGCCGTGGCCCAGCAAGTGGACCGCTTCTACAGCACGGCCTGGGCCGTGTCGCTCACGGCGCTGCTGCTGCTGCTGCTCACCAACCTGCCCACGTATGTGCGCTACCGCGACCGCAGCACGTTGTTTTACCTCTGCTCGCAGGTGGGGGCGGTGCTGTACGTCACCGCGTTTCGAGGGTATTTCAAAATGCTATGGCCGGCCCCGGTGTTCAGCCAATTGGTGCTGCCCGACGGCCGCAGCTACGCCTACACCCTCAACAACGTGGCCATGCACCTGAGCGTGGTGTTGATGCTCTTGGGGTTCGGGCAGATGACCCGGGCCTTCCTGCTCACCCCGGCCCGGTTGCCCCGCCTCGATGCTGCGTTGCGCTACGCCCTGCGCGGCTACTTCGGTTTCACGGTGGTGGTGGCACTGGTGAACCTCAACGGCTTCTATCTCAACCAGTACAGCCTACCCTACGACAACCTGCTGGTGCTGGGCGTGGTGGGGCTGTTGCTGGCCATTGGGGTGGTGGCGCACCAGCGGCGGCTGCCGCTGGCATGGCCCTTCCTGCTGGCCAACGTGCTGCCGCTGTGCTTCATTCTGTTTATTGCGGGGTACCACGTTTTCATCAACTACGACAATACTGGCAACCAACTGCTGCCGGATATGGCCATTCTCGCGCACGCGCTGTGCTTTTCGGTGGCCTTGAGCATTCGCTCCCAAAGCCTGCAGCAGACGTTGGTGGCCAAGGAGCGGGAAGCCGATTCCCTGGCGCTGGATATACAGGAGAAAGAATTGCGCAACCGCGAAATCGTGCTCAAAAACCAGCACATTCAAACGGCACTGCTGGCCCTGGAGCAGCGGCAGCAGGCGCGCGAGCAGCACGCCCAGCAACTCAGCGAAGACAACCAGCAGCACCAGGCCACCAACCAGGAATTACAAGCGCAGCTCGAAGCCAACCAGCGCGAGCTGGCCTCCACCAGCCTCTACGTGCAGCAGAAAAACGCTTTGCTGGCCGAGTTGAAAGAGCAGATTCAGGAGTTGAACGTGCAGCGCCCGGGCCAGCAGAAAGAGCTGTCCGGCATCAAGTCCATCCTGCAAACCAACCTGTACCTCGACGAGGACTGGGGCCGGTTCAAGCTGCACTTCGAGCAGGTGCACCCGCGCTTTTTCGAGGAGTTGCAGGCCCGCTACCCGGCCCTCACCAACAACGAGCAGCGGCTGTATTGCTACTTCCACATCAAGCTGGCCACGAAGGAAATTGCGGCCCTGCTTAATATCGACCCGGCTAGCGTGCGCCGGGCCAAAACCCGCCTTTTCAAGAAGATTGCGGCCGCCGACCTGGCCGCCGACTTGGCCGCCGGCCGCGCCCCCGCCCCCGCGCCGCCCGACGAGCCAGCAGCCGAGCAGTAACCCGCCGAAGAATCCGGTTCGGCTTCAGGTAGGAAATAACGGGCTAATTATCAGGTGGCTTATCAAAGCTGTCCATACTTTGTCTACGCTCTATTTTAGGAAAGCGGGCTAGGGCGAGGCCAGGTTTGCAGCGCCGGAGCCGGTCGGCCATCGCCCCGGCACCCCGAATCCCTTCGGCCACCGCGCCACCCCGCGCGGGCGGCGCGCCGGCCCCTGAGGACAGCCCTCGGGGCTGGCGCCGCTGCACGGCGGGGGTGGGTTGTGTCTGGCTTTGTTATTCCTGATTCTATGCTGCACCGATACCTCCTCGCCCCGCTGGTCGCCGCCCTGCTGCTGGCCTCCCCACGCCTGGCCCACGCCCAAACGCCCACCGGGAGCGTGGGCATCGGCACCACCACTCCCAATGCCTCGGCCGCGCTCGACGTGAGCAGCACCAGCAAGGGCCTGCTGCCCCCGCGCCTGACCGTGGCCCAGCGCGACGCCATTGCCAGCCCGGCGGCCGGCCTCACCATTTACAACACCGACACCAACAAGCTCAACACCTGGAACGGCACGGCCTGGGATGAGGCCCTGAGCACGGCGCTCCAGGCCGGGCAGCTGCCGGCCGTCACGTTTAGCTACACGGGGGCGGTGCAACCCTACACGGTGCCGGCCGGCGTGAACAGCCTGCGCGTGAGTGCCAGCGGAGCCCAGGGCGGGGTCGGAAGCAACTACGCTTCCGGCGGCAAAGGGGCCCAGGTGCAAACCCAGCTGGCCGTGACCCCGGGCCAGACGCTGTACCTCTACGTGGGCGGGGCCGGCAGCCTGGCCTTCAGCAACGGGGGCGGCTACAACGGGGGCGGCAACGGCGGCCTCGGCGGCGGGGGCGGCGGCGGGGCCAGCGACGTGCGCAGCAGCGCCAGCGGCCCGGCCTACACCGACCGCCTGGTGGTGGCGGCCGGCGGCGGCGGCGCTACCGGCAACGCGGGCGGGGTGGGCGGGGCCCCCGACGGGGCGGCGGGCAGCGGCACCGGCGGCGGGGCCGGGGCCACCCAAACCAGCGGCAACGCCCTGGGCCAGGGCGGCAGCAACTTCTCCAACCAGTATGCGGGCGGCGGCGGCGGCGGCTACTGGGGCGGGCGCTTCGGCGCCAGCGGCGGCGGGGCCGGCGGGGGCGGCAGCTCTTACGTAGCGCCCGCCGGCACCAGCGCCACCACCATGACGGCCGGCGCGCAGGCCGGCAACGGCGTCATCGTCCTCACGCCCACCTCCACCCTGGCCGCCCCCGTGCTGAGCGGGGTGAACTTCCAGAACGTGCCCGGCGACAACCTCGGCAACCACACGGCCACCACCAACCTGGGCCTCAACGGCAACTACCTCAGCAACGCCCCCGGCAACGCCAACGGCCTGCGCATCGACAACGCCGGCAACGCCACCGTGAGCGGCAACGTGGGCATTGGCACCAGCACCCCCGGCCAGCGGCTCGACGTGGCGGGCAACGCCAACGTGAGCGGCAACAGCTACGTGGGCGGCAACGTGGGCATTGGCACCACGGCCCCCGGCCACCCGCTCACGGTGCAGGCCGACGGCGGCAACCGGGTGCTGGGCGTGAACACTGCCGCCGGGGTCGACAAGTATAATTTCAGCCTGCAAGGCGGGGGCCTGAACCTGAGCGAGAGCAGCGTGGCCAGCGGCCGGCTTTTCGTGAAGGACGGTGGCAACGTGGGCATCGGCACCACCAGCCCCGGCCAGCGGCTGGAAGTGGCCGGGCAGGTGTTCAGCAGCACCGGCGGCTTCCGCTTTCCCGATAACACGGTGCAAACCACGGCGGCCATCTCGGCCAGCAGCGCCACTTTTATCCAGAACCAGACCGGCGCCGACCAGGCCGGCGGCTTCCGGGTGGCCGGCAACGGCTACGTGGCCGGCAACGTGGGCGTGGGCACCACCAGCCCCGGCCAGAAGCTGGAGGTGGCCGGGCAGGTGTTCAGCAGCACCGGCGGCTTCCGCTTTCCCGACAACACCATTCAGACCACGGCGGGCCTGACCGGCGGCAGTGCCGTGCTCAACCAGACCGCACTGCAAAGCGGGGCCAATTTCAATATCGGCGGCAGCGGCACGGTAGGCGGCCGGGTGGGCATTGGCACCACCGCCACGCCCGCCGAGAAGCTCGAAATTAAAGACGGCAGCCTGCAGCTGACCGCGAGCACGGGCACGGCCCAGCCGGCCAGCGTGGGCATCAGCAACAACAGCGGCTCGCTCAACTTGGCCCTGGCCGCCAACAACGGCGAGTATTCCAGTCTGGCCCAGGCCGGCGATGCCGTGCTGCGCACCAACGGCCAGCGCTTGGTGCTGGCCGGCCGCGACGGCGGCAGCGTATTGGTGAGCACCGGCCCTTCCGGCAGCGAGGCCGAGCGTCTGCGCGTGACCACCGCCGGCAACGTGGGCATCGGCACCACCAACCCCGGCCAGAAGCTGGAGGTGGCCGGGCAGGTGTTCAGCAGCACCGGCGGTTTCCGCTTTCCCGACAACACCATTCAGACTACGGCGGTCGGCAGCAGCAGCTTCATCCAGAACCAGACCGGCGCCGACCAGGCCGGCGGCTTCCGGGTGGCCGGCAACGGCTACGTGGCCGGC
>NZ_JAUQON010000006.1 GCF_030580955.1 Hymenobacter convexus
CATTGTGACGGCCAATACCGGCAGCAACACGGCCGGGGTATTGCTGGGGCTCGCCAGCGGCGGCTTTGCCCCAGTCAATAACTACCCATCTGGCACCGGCGGCTCCCCCCTTAGCGTAGCTGTAGGCGACGTCAACGGCGACGGTCGGCCCGACATTGTGACGGCCAATACCGGCAGCAACACGGCCGGGGTATTGCTGGGGCTCGCCAGCGGCGGCTTTGCCCCAGTCAGCACTTATTCTACCGGCACCGCTAGCGGCCCCGATGGCATTGCCGTGGCTGACGTGAACGGCGATGGCCGGCCCGACCTTTTGACGGGGAACTCTAGGAACGGCGCGGTCGCGGTACTGCTCAACACCGGCACGTTCACGCCCCTGGCCGCCACGCCCGCCGCTGCGGCAGCCGCTGAAGTAACTCTGTTTCCCAACCCGGCGCGGGGCAGCTTCGCGGTGCAGCTGCCCGCCGCCTGGGGCGCCGCCCCCGTGCGGGCCGAGTTGCTGAACGCGCTGGGCCAAGTGGTAGCAACCCGCGCGGCGCAGCCTACCGCCGGGGCCACACTCACCATGGAAACGGCTGGCCTGAACGCGGGCATCTACACCCTACGGCTGCACGCCGGCGGCCACGCTCTGACCAAACGCGTGGTGGTCGAATAGCTCGCTTCGCGTCCCGGGTTTGAACTTTCGCCTCCACCGCTGCTCGGCTGTGGAGTCTTTTTTTAGCTGGTAGTCAAGCTGCCTGAATAGGCGGGGCTCAGACAATTGGAGGCCGGGGCAGGCAGTGAGTCGGCGGCAACCGGCGCATTTTTTCCGGCATCCCAAATTTGGGTGCCGTACTTTTGACTCCCGTCATGCCCGAACGCCAAACCCCCTCCCCCTCCGCGTCGGCTGCGAAATTCATTTTCGTTACCGGCGGCGTCACTTCTTCACTCGGCAAAGGAATTATTTCCGCCTCGCTGGCCAAGCTTTTGCAGGCCCGCGGCTTCCGAGTCACCATCCAGAAGTTCGACCCCTACATCAACATCGACCCCGGTACGCTCAACCCGTACGAGCACGGCGAGTGCTACGTGACCGATGACGGGGCCGAAACCGACCTCGACCTCGGCCACTACGAGCGGTTCCTGAACACGCCCACCTCGCAGGCCAACAACGTCACCACCGGCCGCATCTACGACCACGTCATCCGCCGCGAGCGCGAAGGCGCCTTTCTCGGCAAAACCGTGCAGGTGGTGCCCCACATCACCGACGAAATTAAGCGCCGCATGCTGCTGCTGGGCCAAACCGGCCAGTTCGACGTCGTCATCACCGAAATCGGCGGCTGCATCGGCGATATCGAGAGCCTACCCTTCGTAGAGGCCGTGCGCCAGCTCCGCTGGGAATTGCCCGAGTACGACTCGCTGGTCATTCACCTCACGCTGCTGCCTTACCTCAAGGCGGCCGGCGAGCTCAAAACCAAGCCCACCCAGCACTCGGTGCGCGACTTACGCGAAGCTGGTTTGCAGCCCGACATCCTCGTCTGCCGCTCCGAGCATCCGATTCCGGTGGAAATGCGCCGCAAAATCGCGCTGTTCTGCAACGTCAAAATCAACTCGGTTATCGAAAGCCTCGATGCCGACAGCATCTATTCGGTGCCCTTGCTGATGCGCAAAGAGGGCCTCGATGAGCGGGTTATCAAGCGCCTGAAACTGACCGGCGGCGCCCAGCAGCCCGATTTAGAAGCTTGGAAGGACTTCCTCGGCAAGCTAAAAAACCCGACCGAGGAAGTGACCATTGCCCTCGTGGGCAAATACGTGGAGCTGCCCGACGCCTACAAATCCATCAACGAAGCCTTCGTGCACGCCGGCGCTCAGAACGAGTGCAAGGTCACGGTGCGCAGCATTCAGTCCGACAACATCACTCACGAAAACATCGCCGCCCTGCTCCACGGCTGCGACGGCGTGCTGGTGGCGCCCGGCTTCGGCGAGCGGGGATTTGAGGGCAAGATTGTGGCCGTGCAGTACGTGCGCGAGCACAACATTCCGTTCTTCGGCATCTGCCTGGGCATGCAGGTGGCCGTGGTGGAGTACGCCCGCAACGTGCTGGGCCTGCCCAACGCCAACTCCACCGAGATGGACGCCCTCACGCCCAATCCCGTGGTGGCCATGATGGAAGAGCAGAAAAACGTGACCCTCAAAGGCGGCACCATGCGCCTCGGCGCCTACGCCTGCGACCTGCGCCGCGGCTCGAAAGCCGCCAAAGCCTACGCCAAAAACCACATCAGCGAGCGGCACCGCCACCGCTACGAGTTCAACAACGACTACCTCAAGCAGTTCGAGGACTCCGGCCTGCAAGCCACCGGCACCAACCCCGAAACCGGCCTCGTGGAGGTAATTGAGCTGCCCACGCACCCTTGGTTCGTGGCCGGCCAGTTCCACCCCGAGCTGAAAAGCACCGTGGAACAGCCCCACCCGCTGTTCGTGCGCTTCGTGCGGGCTGCTATTCAGCACCGCAAGGGATAGGCTGCCTGCGGCTTACTAAGAAATTGGGGACGCCTGTCATCCTGAGCGTAGCGAAGGACCTTATCACGCCAGAGTAGCTTGTTGTAATTCTTTTTACTCAAGCGCGATAAGGTCCTTCGCTACGCTCAGGATGACAGGCGTCCCCAGTTCTTCATTCCTCATTTTTCATTCTTCCTTAAGCGCAGCGTCCCGCCGTACCTTTGCCCCTTCGCAACCCTTAACAACTGATGGATAAAAATTCAGCAACCGGCCTTTTTCTGATTTCGGCCTTGCTTCTCGTGTACCTGTTCTTCTTCAGCCCGAAGAAGACGGATGAAAAAGCCGCCGGCAAAACCCCGCCGGCCACCACGGCCGCCGCCAAAGCGCCCGCCGTACTCACCACGGCCCTGGCCCCGGAAGCTACTCTTGATACCACCGCCGGCCCAGCCCAGGACCTGCACCTGACCAACGCCAACCTCGACGTGACGCTCTCGACGCGGGGCGGCCGGATTTCGGCCGTGCGCCTGTTGAAGTACAAGACGTTCTTCGGCAAGCCGATGGACTTGTTCGACGCCAACAGCGCGCGCATGGACACCAAATTCCGGACCCTGGACGGCAAAACCGTGCAGTTTTCGGATTTGAATTTCCAGGCCGTGCCTTCGCAGGCGGCGGGTGGCGGCTCGATGCTCACCTTCACGGCGCCCGTGGCCGGTGGCAGCATCGTGCAGACGTACACATTGCCCGCCAACAGCTTCGAGGTGAAGTACGACCTGCGCCTCAACGGCCTGGACCGCACCGTGGCCCAGGAGCCGCTCACCTTCTCGTTCATCGACGAGGTGCGCCAGACCGAGCAGGACCTTAAGCAGAACCGCAACCACACCACCATCAACCACTACCTGGCCGCCGGCGACCAGGGCGCCCTGGCCGAAGCCAGCGAGAAGCCCGAGGAAATCAAGGCCAGCGGCCCGGTGAAATGGGCGGCCCACAAGCACGACTTTTTCGTGGCTGGCCTCATCGCCGACCAGCAGCCCTTCGCCGGCGGTGCGTTCAACTCGAACGTGAACCTGGCCGATTCCAGCACCATCAAAACGCTGAGCACCACCCTCACCATTCCGGTGGCGGAGGTGGAGCAGGGCCGCGGCCAATACCGCTTCTTCTTCGGCCCGAACTCGTTCAATCTGTTGAAGGCCGTGACGCCCGAATTTGACCGCAACGTGTACCTGGGCTGGGGCCTGTTCCGCTGGGTGAACCGCTTTGTGGTGCTGCCGGTGTTCCACTTCTTGGAGCAGTACATCAGTTCCTATGGCATTATCATCCTGTTGCTGGTGGTACTCATTAAGCTGGTAACCTGGCCGTTGACCTACAAAACCTACGAGAGCCAGGCCCGCATGAAAGTGCTGAAGCCGGAGATTGACGAGCTGAAAGCCAAGTACGGCGACGACCAGACGAAAGTGCAGCAGGAAACGATGAAGCTCTACTCGACCTTCGGTGTGAGCCCGCTCAGTGGCTGCGTGCCCACGCTGCTCACGCTGCCCATCCTGTTTGCCATGTTCCAGTTCTTCCCCAACGCCATCGAGCTGCGGCAGCAGACCTTCCTCTGGGCCAAGGACCTGAGCAGCTACGACGTGTTTGTGAAGCTGCCCTTCTACGTGAAATGGTACGGTGACCACGTGTCGATGTTCACGCTGCTCATGACGGCCTCCACCCTGCTCATGACCTGGCAGAGCAACCAGACCAACACGGCCATGCAGGGCCCCATGAAGACGTACAGCTACCTGATGCCCATCATCTTCCTGTTCGTACTGAACAGCTTTGCGGCCGGCCTCACCTGGTACTACTTCGTGTCGAACGTCATCACCTTCGCCCAGCAGGCCCTCACCCGCGCCCTGGTGGATGACACCAAAATCCGCGCCCAGCTCGACGCCAACAAAATCAAGAACAAGGACAAGAAGCCCGGCGGCCTGCAAGGCCGCATCGCCGAAGCGATGAAAGCCGCACAGGAGCGCGAAGCCCAGGCCAAGCGCAAGTCGTAATCAGGACGACTGATAGAAAACCGTCATGCTCCGCTGCGCTCTGCATGACGTTCGTAGTAATTGCAGACAACCTTCCAAACCGACAGAACGCAACCGTAGGCACGGTTTTCGTTCTGTCGGTTTTTTGTGTGCCTACTTTCACGGCCATAATGCTTCGATTCACCATGCGCCACCTTCCGCTCCTCCTGCTCCTCAGTTTCTTTAGCTGCATCCTACCCGCCTGCGCCCAGAAGGCCACGGTCCAGAAAACCAAGACCAAGAAGGCCAGCAAAAAGGCCGCGCCCACCGAAGCCGGCCCCGTGCTCACCTACGAGCGCACGCCGTGTTTCGGCACCTGCCCGGCTTACACGATGCAGGTGTACGCCGACGGGCGCGTGGCCTACGAAGGCCGCAGCCACGTGCCCCTGATGGGCAAACAGGCCCTGAAACTACCCGCTACCGTGGTGGCCGATATGTTGCGCCAAGCCAAAGAAGCCCGTTTCGAAACGTTCGAAACGCAGTACCGAAGCGGCGTTACGGACATGCCCAGCACCATTGTGGCCATTCGCCAGCCCGACGGCACCCTCAAAAAAGTAACGGCCGAATCGAACATCCCCGAGAACGTGCAAAGCTATTTCACCTTCCTCACCACGCAGTTCGATGCGCTGGCCCAGCTGAAAGGCGCGGAGAAATAAGGAGTCATTCAAACGAGGAGACGCGACACTTCGCGTCTCCTCGTTTGAATGACGTGGGAACGGTACTGTTCCGGTCGTTCAACGTAGAGACGCGAAGTGTCGCGTCTCTACAGCGCTCAGACCCGCACCCAAATCAATGCTTCGCGCCAGCAGCTTGCGGCGCAAACACCGCCCGAAAAGCCCGTAGCGCCGCCGGATGGTAGATGGTGGCGTGCGTTTCTTGGGGCATGGCCTCGTAATGCCAGTTGCCCAGGCGCGCCGCCTGCTGGCGGGCCAACTCTACCAAATGGGGCGTGACGACCGTGTCTCCATGGATGCTGGTGGCGAGGTACACCGTGGCGGCGGGGCGCGTTTTCTGGAGTTGCGTTGCGGCTTGCGCGGCCAATTGGCCATTATTCCACCACAGGCTGGGGTCGAAGGCGAGGTAGGTGTTGAATAAAGAGGGTTCGAGCAGCAGGGTTTCGACCACGAACAGGCCGGCGAGTGACTCGCCCACGATGGCCGTTTCGGCCGTGGTGCGGTAGCGCTGCTTCACCGCCGGCATTAGCTCCTCACGGATAAACTGCCGGTACGCGGCCGAGCCGCCCACTTTGGGCGCAATCTGCTTGTCCTTTTCGTTGGTGGTGGGGCCGGTGAGGTCGCGCCGCCGCTGGGTATTTTCGATGCCGACCAGGATGAAAGGCCGCATCGTGCCATTGCCCACCAGTACCTGCACCAGGCCCGCCACGTGCAGGAAATCTTCCTGCATCCCGCCATCGGGCATGTAGAGCACCGGCAGCCGCAGCGTGGCCGATTCAGCATAGCCCGCCGGCAGGTACACGTTGATGCGCCGGGTCTCCGCCAGGCTTTTGGAGGCAATGGTAAACGTCTGGCCCATCACCAGCGGCACCGGTCCCGATACCGGCCCCACGGCCTGACCATGCGCCCCGAAAAGCCCCAAAAGGCCGACCATCAAAAAAACAGCGATGCGGAAGCGGTTCATTGGCAATGTTGGAATGAGATTTATCCGGCTCAACGACGCAGAGTCTTCTGGAAAAGATGCGGCGACTCCTTACGCACCCGCTCCAGCAGCAGAGTATTCATGGGGTTGGGGGTGAGGCCGCGCACGTTGTTCTGCGTCAGGCGCACCACCACGTCATAATAGAGGCTGATGACGGGCGATTCCTCCACCACAATGCGGTCCATGGCCTGATAGAGGGCCGTGCGCCGGGCTACGTCCTGGGTGCGGCGGGCTTCGTCGTAAAGCTTGTCGTAGACGGCGCTTTTGAAGTGGGTTTTGTCGGGGCCGCCGGGGCTGAAATTGGGGCTGTAGAACAGGGCCAGGTAGTTTTCGGCGTCGGGGTAGTCGCCCAACCAGCTTTTGGCGAAGAAGGCCACCCGGCCATTATCCACCAAATCCTGCTGCGCAGCCGATTGGTTGATGTCAATCTGGACCTGCACGCCCACGTCGGCCCACTGCTTTTGCAGGTATTCGCCTATCTCCTTGCGTTCCAGCACAGTGCTGAGGCGCAGCTTCAGGGGTCGCTGGGGGCCGTAGCCGGCGGCGCGCAGCAACTGGCGGGCCTTTTGCGGCTGGTAGCTGTAGCCGGGCACTTCCTTTTCGGAGAACGAAGGCAGGGCCTTGGGCACGAAGCCCGAGGTGCCCGGGTCGCCCACGCCGTTGAGCAGGTATTTGAGCATTTCGGGCTTGTTCAGGGCGTAGTTGAGGGCCTGGCGCACGCGCTTGTCGCGCAGGGCGCGGCCCTGCGCGGCCTGCTCGCCGGTCAGGTTCGCCGAATCGAGCTGAAAGCCCAAGTACTCGTTGTTCAGGTACGGCACTTTCTGGACCGTGAATTTGCCCTTGAAATCTTCCCGAATACTGCCGTCCTGGTGCATAATCAGGTCGCGCGAGCCGGCCCGGATGCCGGACAGAAAATCCAGCTTGCCCTGCATGAATGTCAGAAACTCGGTCTTGCGGTCGGGCAAGAAGCTGATAGCCACGGCGTCCAGATACGGCAGCGCCTTGCCCTGCCGGTCGCGCCGCCAGTAGCTGGGGTTGCGCTCATAAAGCAAAATGTTGCCCTCGTCCCACAGCTTGAAGCGGAACGGGCCCGTGCCCACCGGATGCTCGCGGAAATCTTTGCCGTATTTCTCCACCGCCTCGTGCGGCACCACGTAGGCATAGGGCATGGTTAGGATTCCCAGAAAGGGCACAAACGGCTCCTTCAAATGGATGCGCAGCGTGGAATCGTTGGCGGCCACGAAGGCGGTATCGCTGGGGCTGCCATCCGGCTTTTCCAGGATTTTGCCCCGAAAAATCCAGCCGCCGGTGCTGGCCGTGGCCGGGTCGAGGATGCGCCTGAAGGAATAAACGAAGTCCTGCGCCTTAACCTGACGAGTGGGAACCGGGTAAGATTCTAGGTGGTCGTAATCAACCGGCCGGTGATGGTCCCGTGCCTCCTGTTCGGCCATAGCTCGCAAAGATGCTTCAGAGGGCTTAAAAACTGCCGAATCTTCGTGAAAAAACACCCCCTTGCGCAACACGAAAGTATAGGTACGCCCATCGGGCGAAATGCTGTAGCGCCGGGCCAGCGCTGGTACCGGCTGCAAGGTCGAATCCAGTTCGACCAAACCATTGTAGAGCTGGTTCACGGCCCACCAGTTGGCTTGGTTGCGGGCAAAAGCGGGGTCGAGCGACGAAAGGGCTTCGGGCTGGTTGTAGCGAAACACGCGGCGTTCATCGGCAGCCGGGCGGGCCGCGTCGTGGCAGCCGGCCAGGGCCAGCGCCGCTGCCGAAAATCCAAATAGTTTAGCCGAGAAGCTAGCCCAACGAGCCAAAAAAGGGGCCATGCGAACAGGGAAAGAATGTATCTTTGTCACAATGCTACGGCAAAAGTTACTAGTTATTAGTTGTCAGTTGTTCGTTGTCAGTTGTTAGTCTGCTACGCTTAGAAAGCCTGCGAACTGACCCTGAACACCAAACAACCAGCAACTGGCAACGAACAACTGACAACTGACAACTAAATCCAATGGGAAAAATCATCGCGGTAGCCAATCAGAAGGGCGGAGTGGGCAAAACCACTACTTCCATTAACCTCGCGGCGTCCCTGGCCGCCCTGGACTACCGGACCCTGCTCGTCGACGCCGACCCCCAGGCCAACGCCACGTCCGGCGTGGGCTACGACCCCAAGGACATCCAGAACAGCATCTACGAGTGCATGGTGGACGGCATCAACGCCCAGGACATCATCGTGCCCACCAACATCCTGCCCCACCTCGACCTCATGCCCTCCCACATCGACCTGGTGGGCGCCGAGGTGGAGATGATAAACCTGCCCAACCGCGAAGAAAAGATGAAGGAGGCCCTGCGCCCCCTCGCCGCCGAGTACGACTTCATCATCATCGACTGCTCGCCCTCGCTCGGCCTCATCACCGTCAACGCCCTCACGGCCGCGCACTCGGTCATCATCCCGGTGCAGTGCGAGTATTTCGCCCTGGAAGGCTTGGGTAAGCTCCTGAATACCATTAAAATCATTCAGAGCCGCCTCAACACCGAGCTGGAAATCGAAGGCATCTTGCTCACGATGTACGACGTGCGCCTGCGCCTGAGCAACCAGGTGGTGGAAGAAGTCCGCATGCACTTCCAGCAGCTGGCCTTCGACACCATTATCCCGCGCAATGTGAAGCTGAGCGAGTCGCCCAGTTTCGGCATCCCCGTCATCCTGCACGACGCCGAGAGCAAAGGCTCCATCAGCTACCTGAACTTGGCGCGCGAAATCGTGGAAAAGAACAGCGTGGAGGCGACGGAGGAAACGGCCGAGGACGAGCGGATTTAGGGGTTTATAGTAAACCCGATGCAGCCTGAAGAAATTGAAGATGCCTATTACGAAGGCGGAATGTTCTTCAAGCCGGGCTTTGGAGTTGACGAATGGGAGACACTAAAGCAACGCCTGCCAATTGGCTCAATTATCACTGGCAAAGTCGTTCATCAAGCTCCGTTCGGCGTTTTTATTGATGCCGGTTTGGGATTCATGGTTTTGATGAGAGTCATTGAATTTGGGTTAATAAAACCAAATGGCTTGGTATTTCCTGACGACTACCCTGCTATTGGAAGCGTAATCAGCGGACAGTTTTGCGGTTTTAATAAGGGCAATCGACAAATTGATGTATGTCGACTTGGCTTGAAAATCCTTCATCCTGATGCAGACAGCAACGGATTCTTACGCTGAGCACCTGCCACCAGACTTTCGAGTGACATACAGCCTCTTCAGCGTCGAAGAGGGCGGGCGAAAGACCCCGCATTTCCAAGGTATTCGCTGGGATTTCTCTTACGAAGACGAAAATATCGGCAAACCGGGCCAAGCCTTTATGATTTGGCCGGAGTTTGTTTCATCTACTGGCGAGGTGCTGCCCGAGGGCGAGCCCATGCCCCGGCACGGATTAGCGGATATGTTTATTGTCAATCCAGCTTTCCGAAATTTTCATTGCCAGCACATCAGCGTTGGCGTGAAAGGCCACATCCACGAAGGCAACAGAATTGGCGTTTGCGAAGTGGTTGAGGTGCTGGCGCTTCACCAGAACCCGAAGTCATAGCCCGAGCGCCCAGTTACGGTGGGGCTCGTTATTCAGGTTTTACGTCTGGCTCCCCCTCTCCCTGAGGAGAGGGGGCCGGGGGGTGAGGCGCCCGT
The DNA here is from genome assembly GCF_030580955.1 of Hymenobacter convexus. Taxonomy (GTDB): domain Bacteria; phylum Bacteroidota; class Bacteroidia; order Cytophagales; family Hymenobacteraceae; genus Hymenobacter. The sequence goes on from NZ_JAUQON010000006.1 coordinate 9,847, forward strand.
TAGAACGCCCCCAAAACTTCCGGCTTGCCCTTCGGCCAACTATCCGTAAATTTGACGTTCGGTTGCCAACCGCCTTTTATGGGCCTGGCCGATGCACTATGCCACTAGAGAAGAACGAAGAGAAGTTGCAAGCGGCCCTGGCGGCCGCCGCCGCCGTGAAACGCAAGGGTGGCCTGGGCCGCGGCCTCAACGCCCTGATTGAGGGCAGCTACGAGAAAAAAGGCGAGCGGCCCGGCTCCAGCGACCGGCTCGTGTCACACCCCGTCAACTCGGTGGGCTTCATTTCCGTCGAGCACATCGAGGCCAACCCCTACCAGCCCCGCACCCACTTCGACCAGCAAGCCCTGCAGGAACTGGCCGACAGCATCAAAATTCAGGGCATTATTCAGCCCGTGACGCTGCGCCAGCTCGGCACCAACTCCTACCAGCTCATCTCGGGCGAGCGCCGCTTGCAGGCCTCGAAGCTGGCGGGTTTGGAGACGATTCCGGCCTACATCCGCAAGGCCGACGACCAGCAGATGCTGGAAATGGCCCTGATTGAGAACATTCAGCGCGAAAACCTGAATGCCATCGAAATTGCCCTCAGCTACCAGCGCCTGCTGAGCGAGTGCAACCTGCGCCAGGAAGAGCTGGGCGACCGGGTGGGCAAAAACCGCTCGACCGTGACCAACTACCTGCGCCTGCTCAAGCTGCCGCCCGACGTGCAGATTGGCTTGCGCGACGCCGAAATCAGCATGGGCCACGCCCGCGCCCTCATCGGCCTCGACGACGCCAAGGCCCAAGTGGAGTTGTTCCGCAAAATCGTGGCCGAGGAGCTGTCCGTGCGCCGCGTGGAGGAACTCGTGCGCGGCGGCTTCGGCCGGAACGCGGCCCCCGCCAGCCCCAACGGCGAAGCCAACGCCGCCCCGGCGCAGCCCGCCGTGCCCGCCGCCGAGCTGCGCCGCACCGAGCGCCACCTCACCGACCGGTTTGGCTCGCGCGTGCAGGTGCGCCCCACGGCCAAAGGCAGCGGCGAAATTAAAATCGCCTTCGACTCGATTGAGGACATGCAGCGCATCCTGCACATTCTGCATCCCTCCTAAAGCGCGGCTGAACCACTGGGACGGCACATATCGCTCCCTGTGCCCGCCAATGGTGCAACACGCTAAAAATCCGGCTTTTCCGTTAGCGGGTTTACTATGAACAAATCGTATTCCTACCTCGCAGCGGTGCTGCTGTGCCTGGGCTTGCTGCTGGCTGGCCCAGCCAGCCGGGCCCAGGTATTTTCGCCCACTACGACGCCCGTCGACCCCGCCAAAATTCTGGCCGATACCACCGAGCGCCGCGAAGTGGTGGTGACGCCCGCCGCCAAACGGCAGAAAGCCGCCGCCGACTCGGCCAAGCGCACCGAGCACATGTTCCGGGCGTTTGGCTACAAAGGCATTCGCCTCACGCGGCCGGGCAAGGCGGCGCTGCTGGCGGCCATTCTGCCCGGCGCAGGCCAGATTTACAACCGCCGCTGGTGGAAATTGCCGCTCGTGTACGGGTCGCTGGGCACGGTGGTGGGCCTTGAGGTGTTCTACCAGATGCGCTTCAACGAGTTTGTGGATGCCTACGACGCCGTGACGACGGGCAAGTTGCCGCTCCGCTCGCCGGCGCTGGGCAGCCAAGCTATGCTCTACAACTCCGCCGATGGCATCAAAAGCGGCATCGTTTTCTACCGCGGCAACCGCGACCTGTTTTACCTCTATATCGGCTTGGCCTACGGCCTGCAGGTAGTGGATGCGCTGGTGGACGCCCACCTCAAAGATTTTGACGTGAGCGACGACCTCAGCCTGCACTGGGAGCCGGCCCTGCTGCCGGTGCCCGGCCAGGCGCTGGGGCTGCCCACGGCCCCGGGCCTCTCACTTGCGCTGCGCGTGAAGTAAGTGACATCTTATTTGCCTGTCATCCTGAGCACAGCGAAGGACTTTCTCACGTATGAGCAAGCTATTCAAGCGTGAGAAGGTCCTTCGCTGTGCTCAGGATGACAGACGATTTACCTTATTCACATGAAAATCCTCCTCATCGGCTACGGCAAAATGGGCCAGACCATTGGCGCCCTGGCCACCCAGCGCGGCCACGAAATCGCCGGCATTGTCGACCTGCACGCCAGCCCGGCCACCATTGCCGACTTCACCCCCGCCACCGTCGACGTGGCCATCGAGTTCACCCACCCCGATTCGGCCTTCGGCAACGTGGCGGCCTGCCTGCGCCAAGGCATTCCGGTGGTGTGCGGCTCCACGGGCTGGCTACACCATTTTGAGGAAGCCACGGCCCTGACCAAAGAGCTGGGCGGCAGCCTATTCTACGCCTCCAACTATAGCGTAGGCGTGAACCTGTTCTTTCATTTCAACGAGTACATCGCGGCCAAAATGAACCAGTTTGGCGGCTACGACGTGGCCGTGCGCGAAATCCACCATACCCAGAAAATCGACCAGCCCAGTGGCACGGCCCTCACCACCGCCGAAGGCATTATGCACCACTTCCCGGCCAAAACCACCTGGCGCAACGCCCCGGCCGAATCGCCGGCCGAGCTGGCCGTCATCAGCGAGCGCATCGGCGACGCCGTGGGCACGCACATCGTCACCTACACCTCCGACGTGGACACGCTCGAGCTCAGCCACGCCGCGCACAGCCGCGAGGGCTTCGCACTGGGGGCGCTGCTGGCGGCCGAGTGGCTGCCCGGCCGCCACGGTGTGTTCGGCATGAAAGAGTTGCTGGGGCTGTAAGCGTCTCACTCGTTGGCAGTCGTGGCGCCGGTTTGCTGGCGTTCTGCTGCGTTTCTTTGCCTGATTTTAAATTGCCAAGCCCAAGCTTGCTTCTCCATGTCTTTGCTCAAAACCGACCCCACCGCTCCCCCCAAGCCGCCTAAAACGAAAACCCGCGAATGGGCCGATTCGCTGATTTTTGCCATTGTGGCCGCCACGCTCATCCGCTGGGCCACGTTTGAGGCCTACACCATTCCCTCGCCCAGCATGGAAAACTCCCTGCTGGTGGGCGACTACCTGTTTGTGAGCAAGCTGCACTACGGCCCCATCACGCCCCAAACGCCGCTGCAGGTGCCCCTCACCCACCAAACCATCTGGGGCACGGGCCTGCAAAGCTATTCGGAGCTGATTCAGCTGCCCACCTACCGGCTGCCTGGCTTCTCCGAAATCAAGCGCAACGACGTGGTGGTGTTCCATGTGCCGCATGAGACGCAGTACCCCGCCGATTTGCGCACCAACTACATCAAGCGCTGCGTGGCCGTGGCCGGCGACACCCTGGAAATCCGCAACGGCCAGGTGTTCCTCAACGGCAAGCCCGGCGAGGCCGTGCCCGGCCTGCAAACCGACTACCTGATGCAGATTGACAACCCCAACGACGAGGTGACGACCGCCTTGCGCGAGCACGGGGTGGTCGACTACCTGATGCCCGGCGGCGTGCCGCAGGCCGTGGGCAGCGGCGACAAGCCCGGCTCGTTCATCTACAAAATCAGCTGCACGCAGGCCACGGCCGATTTTTTTCGCAAGCAGCCCTACGTGAAAGCCCTCGAGGTGTACAACCCACCGGTGACGGGCCTGTTCCCAGACAAGGCCGATTTCACCAATTCCGACGCCACCAGCATCACCCCCCGCAAGTGGAACCTCGACAAGTACGGCCCGCTGCCCATCCCCAAAAAGGGCCAGACCATCACGCTCAGCCCCGCCAATGCGGCCATTTATTTCAAAATAATTGCCCGCTACGAGCACAACGAAAACGTGACCTGGAACAACCAGGACGGCATGATTTACCAGAACGGCAAGCAGCTGACCAGCTATAAAATCAAGCAGAACTATTACATGATGATGGGCGACAACCGCCACAACTCCGAGGATTCGCGCTTTTGGGGCTTCGTGCCCGAAGACCACGTGGTGGGCAAAGCCGTCCTCATCTGGCTGTCCGTCGACCCCAACGCCGACTTCTGGCACAAAATCCGCTGGAGCCGCCTCTTCAATATCATCCATTAAGCTCCTGTCATTGCGAGGCCGCAGGCCGTGGCAATCCGTCCTGTTCTCAGCGACTCACCTTCCAATATAAAAAGTCCCGGCTCTGCGCAGAGCCGGGACTTTTTGGCTAAAAAGGCTTCGTCACTTCTCAAAGCTGGTCGCTGAGAACAGAACGGATTGCCACGCTCCACTTCGTTTCGCTCGCAATGACGGGCGACGCTCAGTAGCCCTTACCACTCAATCGGCTCCAGCCCTTTGCTTTGCAGCCAGGCGTTGGCTTTGCTGAAAGGCTTGCTGCCAAAAAAGCCTTTGTCGGCTGCGTAAGGCGAGGGATGGACGGATTTCAAGACCAGGTGCTTGCGTTCGTCAATCAGCTCCGACTTTTTGCCCGCGTAGGCGCCCCAGAGGATGAACACGACGTGCTGCTTTTCCGCCGAAATCTTGCGGATAACGGCATCGGTGAATTCTTCCCAACCTTTTTTCTGGTGCGAGGCCGGCTCGGCGGCCCGTACGGTGAGGGTGGCGTTGAGGAGTAGCACGCCTTGGCGGGCCCAGCGGTCGAGGTTGCCGTTGGGAGCGGGCGGCGTGCCGGGAACGTCGGTTTGCAGCTCCTTGAAAATATTGACAAGCGACGGCGGCGTGCGTTGCCCGTCCTGCACCGAAAACGAGAGGCCGTGCGCCTGGTTTTTGCCGTGGTAGGGGTCCTGGCCCAGGATGACGACTTTGACATTGTCGAACGGCGTGGCGTCGAAGGCGTGGAATATCTGCGAGCCGGCCGGGTACACCGTGGCCGTGGCATACTCCCCTTTCACAAAGGCAATTAAGCGTTGAAAATAGGGCTTTTCGAACTCATCGGCCAGCACCGGCCGCCAGCTTTCGGCTATCTTTACCATGGAAATTGGGAAGAAAAATAATCGGGTAGATGCGGCGTTAGAAGGCCGCTTTTGCGTAAAACCAATTTCGGCGGGCGGCTGTTACGCCCGCAGCCCCTCTTAGCTCCGACACCTATGCCCACCACCACTACGCAAGGCGTCACCGTTTCGGTTACGACCAACTACCTGCCCGACTATTCCAGCCCCGGCCAGGAGCATTTCGTGTTTGCCTACAAGATTGAGATTCGCAACAACAGCGAGTTCACGGTGAAGCTGTTGCGCCGCCACTGGCACATTCACGACGCCAACGGCGTGGTGCGCGAAGTGGAGGGCGAAGGCGTGGTGGGCCGCCAGCCCGTGCTGGAGCCCGGCGAGGCCCACCAGTACGTGAGCGGCTGCAACCTGAAATCGGGCGTGGGCAAGATGCGCGGCACCTACCTGATGGAGCGGCTGGCCAACGGCCAGGAATTCACGGTCGAAATTCCGGAGTTCACCCTCATGGTGCCGTACCGGCTGAACTAGCGTTTGGTTGTCAGTTGCTCGTTGTCGGTTGTTAGTTTGTACCGTGGTTGTCGTGTTTGCCTGACAACGGACAACTAACAACAAACAACTATTTTGTTTCAACTCCTCGCTTACCTCCGTTTCTGGCTTCGTTCGGGCAATGCCCACGGGCTGCATTCGCCCTTTGTGTTCGGCCTCTACACCTCGGCGGTGCGCCACACCGGCCTTTACAAGACCTACGCCGCCGTCGAAACGCGGCGCCGACAGCTGCTCAGCAGCGCTGCCAGCATTAGTGTTACAGATTTTGGGGCGGGCTCGCACACCGGCGCGGGCCGGCAGCGCCGCGTGGCCGACATTGCCCGCACGGCGGCCAAGCCGCCGCAGCTGGCGCAACTGCTCTTCCGGCTGGCCAACTACTTCCGGCCGGCCACCATTCTGGAGCTGGGCACCTCGCTGGGCCTCACCACAGCCTACCTGGCTGCGGCCGACTCCCGGAGCCGCGTCGTCACTTTCGAGGGTTGTCCCAACGTGGCCGCCGTGGCCCGCGAAACCTTCGCGGCCCTGCAGCTGCGCAACATCGACCTCATCGAGGGCAACATCGACCAGACCCTGGCCCCGGCCCTGGCTGCCCTCTCCGCTCCCATCGACTTCGCCTTTTTCGATGGCAACCACCGCTACGAGCCCACCCTGCGCTACTTCGAGCAGTGCCTGGCCCACCGCACCGAGCACTCGGTGTTCGTCTTCGATGACATTCACTGGTCGGAAGACATGGAGCGCGCCTGGGAAACCATCAAAGCCCACCCCGACGTGACGCTAACGGTGGACTTGTTCTACATTGGGCTGGTGTTTTTCCGAAAGAATCAGCCCAAGCAGCACTTCTGGCTGCGCACCTGAGCCAGTAGCTTGGATTCTGCGAGTCCGGGCATGCTAGAGATTCGCAATGGCTTTCCTAACCAGTTCGTCCCGCTCGGGCCGCGCCGCGCCGCGCATGGCCAGAATGAATTCAGCAAAGCGGAAGGCATCGATGTTGACAAAGCCCAGCGAAATATTCAGTTCCTGAAAGCCCATTCCCTTGTTCAGGCTGGCCATTCCCTGCTTGAACTTGCCTTTGTGCCGCGATGGCTCAAACGCCTCATCCACCACTAGGCAAAGGAATTTCTGCTTGTTCACTTCGGCCAGGTACACATCCTGAATAAGGGTCCAGTTGATGAATTCGTGGTGCATTGTCCGGTCGAACACCCCGACGTCGTTGACGATTATCTGCGGCCGATGGTCAAGCAGTTGAAAGAGGCTCACGGGTAGTCCCAGCCCGAAAAACATAATGCTCATCCAGGCCACCCACCTCGGCGCGTCGGGCCGGCTCAGCATCAGGCAGCCGATGGCGACGAAAGCCGCGCAGCCCGCCAGCAGCTTCAGCGCTTTCCAGGGCGACTTATAGAGCCGGAACTCCTGCGTACCGGAATTTACGTGGTTAGGCATTCAACCCTTGCGTATCGATGCCGGGCATGGGCCGCAGGGCGTCGCGCACCCGTGTGAGCTTCACCAAAAGGGCCTCCAACTGGTCGAGGGGCAGCATGTTGGCGCCGTCGGAGAGGGCGGTGGCGGGCGTAGGGTGGGTTTCGATGAACAGGCCGTCGGCGCCCACGGCGATGGCGGCTTTGGCAATGGTTTCGATGAGGGCGGGCTGGCCGCCAGTCACGCCGCTACTCTGGTTGGGGCGCTGCAACGAGTGCGTCACGTCCATCACCACGGGCACCTCAAACTCGCGCATGGCGGGCAGGTTGCGAAAATCCACCACCAGGTCGGAATAGCCGAAGGAGTTGCCGCGCTCGGTGAGGATGACGTGCGGGTTGCCCGACTGACGGATTTTATCCACGGCCCATTTCATGGCCTCGCCGCTCAGGAATTGGCCTTTTTTCACATTCACCACCTTGCCGGTTTGGGCGGCGGCAATGAGCAAATCGGTCTGCCGGCACAGGAAAGCCGGAATTTGTAGCACGTCGACGTACTCCGCCGCCAGTGCCGCTTCGCTCGATTCGTGGATGTCCGTCACAGTGGGCACCCCAATTTCGCGGCCCACTTTCTGCAGAATGCGCAGCGCCGTTTCGTCGCCAATGCCGGTGAAGGAGTCGAGCCGCGAGCGGTTGGCCTTGCGGTACGAACCCTTGAAGATGTAGGGAATCTGCAGCTTGTCCGTCATGCGCTTGATGCGCTCGGCAATGCGCAGGGCCATGTTCTCGCCTTCGATGACGCAGGGGCCGGCCATGAGGAAAAACTGGCCGGAGTTGGTGTGGCGGAAGTGCGGAAGCGTGTTGGCGAGGGCTTGGAGCATGAGGGAGGTAGTGAGTGGTGAGCAGTAGGAACGTCATGCTGAGCATAGTCGAAGCATCTCTACCGCAATAGTAAATGAATTACGTTGCGCGGTAGAGATGCTTCGGCTGCGCTCAGCATGACGTTCTGAATTATACAATTATTTCCGTTTCAAACAAATAAACAGCTCCCGCCCCTGCCGGGGCTTGAGCGAATTGGTAGCCGTTTCGAAGTACTTAAATTCAAAATACGGTGCGAAATAGGCGCGGTATTCCTCCTTGCTGCCGCCAAACGGCGGCTCCTGCACCGGGCCAAAATCGGTGTCAAACAGCAGGCCCATGAGCGTGTCGCCGGGCCGTAACAAGTGGGCGCATTGCCGGGCGTAGGTTGAACGCAAGGCGGGGTTGAGGGCGCAAAAGAATGTTTGCTCCACAATCAAATCGTAGGCCGGCTCGTTGGGTAGGGTAAAGAAATCAGCCAGCAATAGGTGTTCAGCGGGGAAATCGGGCACGCGTTGGGCCAGCGCCGCCAAGGCTTCGGGGGCAATGTCGGCCACGAAAACGTGCTGGAAGCCACGCCGGTGCAGGTACTCGGCCTCGTAGGCGCGGCCGGCGCCGGGGATGAGGATGCGGGGTTGCCGGGCCACGTCGAGCTGGTCGAAATAAGCCCGCAGCGGCGGGGTGATGGCGTGGGCGTCCCAGCCGTCGCGCCCGGCGGCGTAACGGCCTTGCCAGTAGGCGGCATCGAAGTCTGGAAAAACCGTTTGCATGCTGGTGAAGTATAGTAAAAACTTGCCAGGGCGCGGAAGTCCCCTATTTTTACGCCCAAAGGTACGTGCTACACTGTGGCGGGTGCCCTGCTTTCTCTTCGCTTTTCTCGCTTAATCAATTCCCGCATGGACCCTAACGAAACGCCCGAACCCCGCTCCAACAATAGCCGCGTCCTGCTCTGGGTAGCCCTCGTGCTGGTGCTGCTTGGCATCAATGGCGTCCTGTTCTACCTGAACCAGCAGAAGGGCCAGCAAAACGAAGTACTGACCACCGAAGTAAAGGCCAAAGACAGCAAGCTGCAGGAACAAATCAAGCAATACGAAGCCTTGAAGGCCGATTTTGAGCGCCAAAGCCAGGAGCTGCAAGCCCTGGGCCTGAGCAACGACTCCCTCACGGCCAAAATCGCCGCCGTGAACGCCGACCTGCTGAAGCTGCGTTCCTTTAAGGCCGGCAGCTTCTCCATTGCCCAGCAAAACCTGTTTAAGCAGCGCGCCCAGAACCTGGAAGGCCAGTTGCGCAAGAAGGACGACGACATTGCCCAGCTGAAGAAGGACAACGAAACCCTCTACACCGAAACCACCACCCTTAAGGAAAAGCAGAACAAGCTGGCCGACACCATCAGCACGGTGGTGCGCAGCAACAAGGAGCTGACCGAGAAAGTGGGCATTGCCTCACGCCTGCAGGCCGACAACATCAAAGTGGCCATCATCACTTCCAAAAACAAGGAGAAGGAGGACGACAAGGAAGAGTTTAAAGCCAAGCGCGTCGAGAAGGTAAAAGTGACCTTCAACCTGGCCCGCAACGACGTGTCGCCCAAAGAAACCAAAGCCATCTACATGCGCATTCTGGAGCCCGACGGCGCGGCCCTCTACAACCTGAGCACGGGCGGCGGCACCTTCACCGTGGACGGCCAGGAGGCTTTCTACACCCAAAAGCAGGATGTGGTGTATGATAATACCAAGCAAAAGCTGGAATTCATCTACGCCAAAGGCGCCGACTACAAAAAGGGCCAACACACGGTAGAGCTGTATGAAAGTGGCCAGTTGATGGGTAAAACCACCTTCACGCTGAAGTAGGTCTGAACCGCAGATTGCCGCAGATTTAACGGATAAGAACGGATTCGACCAGCGCCTGACGCTCGCAACCGGACCTTTCAAGCACCATCCATTAAAAAAGCCGCTTCAGTTGCTGAAGCGGCTTTTTTGTGCTTGGTTGTTCCTCCCCTACTCCACTGCCAGGCGCTGGGCCGGGCCGGCGCCGCGCAGCAGGTAGAGGCCGGCGGGCAGGCCGCGCAGGTCGAGGGAGGTTTCGGGGCCAGCCGGGGCGGGGTAGCGGCGCACGGGGCGGCCCAGCGCGTCGGTGAGGGTGAGGGGCGCGGGGGCCGTGCCGGCGGGCAGGCGCAAGGTGGCTGCGTGCCGGGCGGGGTTGGGGTAGAGTTGGGCTGGCTCGCGGGGGATGGCGGCCGTGGTGGCCGTCAGGGTGGGGTCGGTGAGGGAGGCGAGGAAGCCGGTGTTTCCGAAATAAGGTGCATTGGAAATAGTAATAGACCCAAAGCCGGCTGTAGTACCCTCAAACTCTCCCACCACATAAAGGCTGGTGCCATTTATAGCCAGTGCATAAGGTATTTCCTCATTGACACTACCGGCTCGCTGCGCCCACACGAAACTCCCCGTATTGCCCGCATCGGTCAGTTTGGCCACACACATGTCGCCGGTATTATTGCCGGCATTGGTCAGGGTGGTGGCACCAAAGTCGGCTGTAGCGCTGCGGAACATGCTGCCTACGTATATGTAGTTCCCGCTCACGGCCAATGTGGAAGAACCATCTACACCGGTGCCGCCCGCCCGCTGACCCCACACGAAATTAGCGGTGCTGCCTGCATCCGCTAGTTTGGCCACAAAAATATCTCCGTTGCCCATGTGGGTGAATGTATTGGGGCCAACGTTAATGGTAGAATTGAATCCTCCGGCCACATATACGTTGCTGCCGCTCACGCCCAACGCACTGATAGTATTATCTCCCGTGCCGCTTGCACGCTGCGCCCACACGAAGCTGCTAGCATTGCCTATATCGATGAGTTTGGCCACAAACCCATTATAAGTAAAGGAATTGGTGCTTGCCTTGGTCAGAGTGACAGAGCCAAAATCCATCACCGAACTCCGAAAATTCCCAGTCATGTATATACTGGTTCCACTCACAGCCAGTCCGGAGGCATCGTCATAGTTTGTGCCGCCGGCCCGTTGTGCCCACACGAAGTCTGCTGTACTGCCCGCATCGGTCAGTTTGGCCACAAACACATCCCCACTGCCAGCGTTTGTCAAAGTGTTGAGTCCGAAGCTGGCTGTAGTACTGTAAAAAAGGCCTGCCACATACACGCTGCTACCGTTTACGGCCAACGCGCTAGCATCATCGATACTCGTACCGCCAGCCCGTTGTGCCCATACAAAGCTGCCGGTATCGGTTAGTTTGGCCACAAATATATCAGTGCTCCCCGCATTGCCCATGTTCATACCGGATAAAGTAATTGGGCCAAAATCCGCGGCAGGGCCCCCAAAACTACCTGCTATGTACACGTTACCTCCAACTACAGCCACCGCCCCTACATTATCCACCCCTGCTCCTCCAGCCTGCTGTACCCACGCAAATTGATTACTTGAAGGAATAAACTTGGCTACAAACATGTCTCTGCCTCCACGGCAGCTTAAGGTAGTGTTGCCCAGCACTACCGTGTTCACAAAACTGCCAGCCAAATACACGTTGCCCGCTGCATCAACCGACGTAGCGCTTACTGAGGAGTAATTGCCTGTTCCTGCCGCCGTGGCCACCGCCACCGCCCGCGCCGACTGCCAAGCCGGCGCCTGACCCGCCGCCGGGAACCGCAGAGCCAATAGAAACAAAGCCACCAGAGTGCGAACCAGCGCGGCGGGAGGTAGAGAGGAAAAGTTAACCATAAAGGAAAGGAAATGGAGGTTTCAGATAGGACGCAATATAAAAAGAGGGAGCTGGACGAATCCCGCTCCCTCTTTCGACTTGATTAACAGCGGCCTCTAGCTCTCCGCGCTCGTCTTCTCGAACTCGTCCAGCTTGGCCAGGGTGGCGCTGATGTTCTCGGTGAAGATGACGCCGACGCCGCCCTGCGGCGTGTGCTGCAGCAGGTGGTCGATGGCGTCGGGCTCGTTTTCGATGTAGATGATTTTCAGGTCCGGCTTGTCGAGGCGCAGGCCGCGCTCCATAATCTCGCGCAGGAACTCGGCCGACTTGCCGCGCAGGTCGCGGTCCTGGCGCAGAATCACCTCGTCGAAGATGCGGCCGGCAATGCGGGCGAAGCCCAGCGTGTCCTCGTCGCGGCGGTCGCCAAGGCCCGATACGATGCCGATTTTGCGGGTGGCCGGCGTGGCCTCCATGAACTCGGCAAATTTGGTGATGCCCGCCGTGTTGTGGGCGTAGTCCACAACGACTTCAAAGTCTGCGAATTTGTAGATATTCATCCGGCCCGGCGTTTTGGTGGCCGAGGGGATGAAGGTGCGCAGCGCCGTCTTGATTTCGTCCTTGTCGAACCCGGCCAAGTAGCCGGCCAGCGCGGCGGCCAGGCTGTTCTCGATGTTGAAGCCCGCGCGCCCGCCCAGGGTGATAGGAAACTCGGCGGCCCGGTCGATGCGCAGCTTGTAGCTGTTGCGGTAAATGGTCACGTACCCTTCCTCGTACACAGCCGCCACGCCGCCGGCCTCCACGTGCTCCTGAATGCGCGGGTTGTCGTCGCGCATGCTGAACAGGGCCACGCGGCAGTCCACGGTGCGGGCCATGGCGTACACCAAGTCGTCGTCGGCGTTGAGCACGGCCCAGCCATTTTTGCGCACCGTGCGGGGCAGCACGCCCTTCACGGCCGCCATTTCCTCCACGGTGTAAATGTCGCGCAAACCCAGGTGGTCGGCCGCCACGTTGGTCACCACCGCAATGTCGCAGGTATGGAAGCCCAGGCCCGAGCGCAGCATGCCGCCGCGCGCGGTTTCGAGCACGGCGTAGTTCACGGTGGGGTCTTTCAGCACAAACTCGGCGCTTTGGCCGCCGGTGCAGTCGCCCTTCTGCAGCTGCACGCCCTGAATGTAGATGCCGTCGGTAGTGGTGAAGCCCACCTTGTAGCCCTTACTGGCCACCATGTGCGCAATGAGGCGCGTGGTGGTCGTCTTGCCGTTGGTGCCCGTGATGGCAATAATGGGAATGCGGGCCGTGCTGCCGGGCGGGAATAGCATATCCACCACCGGCGCGGCCACGTTGCGGGGCAGCCCTTCGGCAGGTGCAATGTGCATCCGGAAGCCCGGCGCGGCGTTCACCTCAATCACGGCGCCGCGGCTCTCGTTGAGCGGCACGGCAATGTCGGTGGCCATCAAATCGATACCGCAGATGTCCAAGCCCACGATGCCGGCCACACGCTCGGCCAGCAACACATTGTATGGGTGCATGTTGTCGGTCACGTCAGTGGCCGTGCCGCCGGTGCTGATGTTGGCCGTGCTTTTCAAATACAGGGTTTCGCCGGCCGGCAACACCGATTCCAGCGTCAGGCCCTTGCCTTCCAGAATGTCGAGCGTGTGCTTGTCGGCTTTGATGCTCGTGAGCACCTTCTCGTGGCCCACGCCGCGGCGCGGGTCCTCGTTCACTTTGTCGATGAGTTGTTTGATGGTGCTGCTCCCGTCGCCGGTCACGGCGGCGGGCGTTCGCTTGGCGGCCGCTATCAGCTTGCCGTTCACCACCAGCAGGCGGAAGTCGAAGCCTTCCACAAACTGCTCCACAATCACGGCCCGCGAGTACTCCTGCGCGGCCTTGAGGCCGGCGGCGGCATCCTCCCAGTTCATGATGCGGATGGTGGCGCCCTTGCCGTGGTTGCCGTCGAGCGGCTTGGTCACGATGGGGAAGCCCAGCTCGTCGATGGCATCGCGCAGCCCGTCCTCCGAATACACCGTGGTGCCGCGTGGCACGGGCACGCCTGCGTCGTTGAGCATGGCCTTGGTACGGTTCTTATTACCGGCCACTTCCACCCCGGCGTGCGAGGTGAAGCTGGTGGTGGTGGCCCAGATGCGCTTCTGGTTTACCCCATAGCCCAGCTGAATGATGCTGCTGTTTTTGAGCTGGATGTACGGAATATTGCGCGAAGCGGCCTCGGCTACAATGCTATAGGTGCTCGGCCCGATGAACTCATCCTCCCGAATTTCGTGCAGCTCGTCGATGATGGGCTTCAGGTTGACGGGCTCCTGCTTGCACAGCGCCTCCACAATCTCCACGGCATATTCGGCCGCCCGGCGGCCGGCCCGCTCCTCCTGGTAAGCAAACACCACGTACTCTACCCCTTCTTCGCGGGCCGGGTAGCTTTTGCCCCAGTACACCGGCATGCCCGCCAGGCGCTGCAACTCCAGCGCCACGTGCTGGATGACGTGGCCCAGCGGCTCGCCGTCGTTGAGTTGGTCTTCATTCAGCGGCGCGTGCTTCGGCGACTGCCGCCCGCTGATGCCGCCTGGCTGCGGCTGCCCAATCTTGGGAAACAGCTGCATGAACTGCGCCGGAAAGTCCGGAATGCCGTTCGACCACGTGCCCGCAAATTCCTCCAGGTCCACTTTCGAGACAATGAGCTTGGTGTGTTTCACGGACCAGTAGCTGGGCCCGCGCATGGTGCGGATGTCAATTATCTTCATAAACCGGAAAAAAAGGCGCTTTGGCAGCAATTACGGCATTTCTGGGCAATGCAGCCGAATTGTTGGGAGAATATGGCGCTAAAACCTTCGCTGGCTTTTGGGCACAAAAAAGCCCCGACTGTAGCGAAACAGTCGGGGCTCTCAGCAACAAGCAATTAAGAAGAGGTGACGAGCGGATTCGAACCGCTGTAGGAGGTTTTGCAGACCTCTACCTAGCCACTCGGTCACGTCACCAGTTGTGGTCTTTTGGGAGCGCAAAGGTAGGCAAGCGGTTTGGCGTAGGCAAGGTTTCGGCACAAAAAAAGCCCCGGCGTTGCGGCCGGGGCTCCTTTCTGCAACTAGGCTAAGCGGTTAGGCTTTGGCCTCGTCGTCTTTTTTGTCGGCATCGTCGCCGGCCACCAGGCCTTTGGCTTTGTCAACAAGGTCGCCGGCTACTTCCGAAGCTTTGTGGAAGGCTTCCGAGTGCGTCACAGCGTCCACGGCGTCCGAAGCAGCGTGCTTCACGGTGTCGAAGGCAGCCGAAGCAGCGCCCGTGATACCGGCCAGCAGGCCACCTTCAGCCGGAGCGTCAGCAGCAGAAGCTTCCTCAGCCTTGGGGGCTTCGGCAGCCGAAGCAGCCTCAACCTTTTCAGCCTTGGGAGCAGCGGCGGGCTTGGCAGCGGCGGCGAGCTTCTGCTCACCGGCCTTGCGCTCGTTGCCCATCATCTGGTCGCGCAGGGCGCTCAGGGCGTCGAGGTCGCCGAGGGTCGACTTCTCGTCGTTCTTCTTCAGGTCGCTGATTTTGCCTTCACCCTGGGTTTCGCCAGCCTTGGTGTTGGTTTTCTTCTTGAACTTGGCGTTGCGGCTGTCGTCCTCAGCGGCGGCTTCCTTGTTGAACACGGCCGTGTGCGAGAGCACAATGCGGCGGTCGTCCTTCGAGAACTCCGTTACGCGGAAGTCGAGCGACTCACCGTTCTCGGCGGTCGTGCCGTCTTCCTTCACCAGCGACTTGGGGTAAGCGAAGCCCTCGATGCCGTAAGGCAATTCGAGTACCGCGCCACGCTCCGACTTCTCGGTGATGGTAGCCTTGTGCACCGAGCCGGGGGTGAACACCGTCTGGAAGGTATCCCAGGGGTTTTCTTCCAGTTGCTTGTGGCCCAGGGCTAGGCGACGGGCGCCGAGGTCCAGTTCCAGTACCACTACGTCGAGCTTGTCGCCCACCTTCACCATTTCGGAGGGGTGTTTGATTTTCTTGGTCCAGCTCAGGTCAGACACGTGCACGAGGCCGTCCACGCCCTCTTCCAGTTCTACAAACAGGCCGAAGTTGGTCAGGTTACGCACGGTGCCGCTGTGCTTGGTGCCCACGGCGTAGGTCGAGGCGAAGTCGCCACGGGTCCACGGGTCTTCGGTCAGCTGCTTGATGCCGAGGCTCATCTTGCGGTCTTCGCGGTCGAGCGTCAGAATCTGCGCTTCCACCGTGTCGCCCTGCTTGATGAAGTCCTGCGGGTTGCGCAGGTGCTGGCTCCAGCTCATTTCCGACACGTGGATGAGGCCTTCCACACCGGGTACCACTTCCATGAAAGCGCCGTAGTCGGCCACGTTCACGATGCGGCCCGATACTTTGGAGCCCGGCTGCAGGTCGGCCGGCAGCGAATCCCACGGGTGGGGCGTCAGCTGCTTCAGGCCTAGGCTGATGCGCTTTTTGGCTTCGTCGAAGTCCAATACCACGATGTTCAGCTTCTGGTCCAGGGTCAGCACTTCGCTCGGGTGAGCGATGCGGCCCCACGAGATGTCCGTGATGTGCAGCAGACCGTCGACACCGCCGAGGTCGATGAACACGCCGAAGTTGGTCATGTTCTTGATGTTGCCTTCCAGAATCTGACCTTTTTCGAGGTTGTTCAGGATGGCCTCACGCTGCTTCTCGAGGTCTTTCTCGATGAGTACTTTGTGCGAAACCACCACGTTATCGAAAGCGGAGTTGATTTTCACCACTTTCACTTCCATGCGACGGCCCACATAAATGTCGAAGTCGCGGATGGGTTTCACGTCGATTTGCGAGCCGGGCAGGAAAGCTTCCACGCCGTCGAGCTCCATGATGAGGCCGCCTTTGGTGCGACGCTTCACCACACCTTCGAGGATGGTATCCAACTCGAGGGCATCGTAAATAGCCTTCCAGGCTTGCTTGATTTTAGCCTTCTTACGGCTCAGGATGAGCTGGCCGTTGATGTCTTCCTGGTCTTCGATGAACACCTCCACCTCGTCACCGATTTTCAGGTCGGGCAGGTCGCGGAATTCGGTGATGGACACCAAGCCATCGGATTTGAAGCCGATGTTCAGGATTACGTCGCGGTCGGTGATGCCTACCACGGTGCCTTTCACCACTTCTTCTTCCTGTACGGTCGTCAGGGTGTCGCCGTACATTTTCTCCATCTCAGCGCGCTGGTCCGAAGAATAGTTGCCGCCGAAGCCAGTGGCTCCAACGTTGTCCCAATCAAAATCGTCAACTAATTCAGTTGCCATACTTGTATGCGGGCTTCTATGTAAAAGCGCAGCGGCCGAAGCCCAGACTGCTACGCCGTTGCTTTTGAACCTCTTGCCGTTAGGGCGCAAGGCCCGCCACCTTGGCGGGGCCGCAAAGGTACGGATTATGAGGCGGTTTTGCTAACTGTCCTCCGTATGCCATTCGCCCTTGTTCCATTTTTTCCAGTATGTCCGCCGTGTTTGATTGAAATATGCGCACATGATGACGTCGGCTGCTTCCAACCGATTGGCATGGGTTGAAATCAACTCTTTTTCCGAAAGTGGCTGCTTGATTTCAGCTAGCAATTTGCGAACGCATTTTCGAGCTGCCATTGGCTCAAAAGGGCCTTCCATTTTGCGAATAAGCTCAATGCAAACCCAAGTCATTTCGTCGAATCCGGTTCTTGTGACCAAGAGGTTTACCAGCCTAGATACATATTGGGTGCAGTCGATTCCATTTCGTTCGAGCGGCCATAGATAGTTAGCACGGTAGCCTTCATTTTGCGAGTCACCTGCCGCTCGGAGCAGCGCCTGAGTTGCCCTATTGTCTTTTGTTGAAGCAATTATCTTGGCGACAAGCTCTTTTACTGACTGGTTTTGAATTTGCCCCAACAATTTGATTAGCGTCGTTACAGCCTGATAATTTGGCTTTTCTATAGCAGATTTCACAGCTAAAAGCTCTTCATGCAAGGTTGAATCTGCTTCAGCTTCTTTTAGTAGCTTTTGCAACTTCTCCCGGTTAGTTAGTCGGGGTTTGCTCATTTCGAAATTGTTTTCAATAGTTGTGCGCTATATGCTTGAATTTTCCTAATTCACAATCTTAACACTACCCCGCCAAACCCCGCGCAACGCCACGCCCGTAAGGAGAAGGTATTCATTCACCCCAAACACCTTACTCTAATGGCCTATATCAAAGCAGGCGAAGACACAGCCGGCAACCCGATTAATATTTTCTACGAAGACTGGGGCCAGGGCGCCCCAGTGGTGCTCATCCACGGCTGGCCGCTCGACCATACCATGTGGGAGCATCAGGCGGTGGCGCTGGCTAAGGCCGGCAAGCGTGTGATTGCCTACGACCGCCGCGGTTTCGGCCGTTCGTCGCGCCCGTGGGGTGGCTACGACTACGACACGCTGGCATCGGACTTGAACGCGCTGCTGACGGAACTGAACCTGACCGGCGTGACGCTGGTGGGCTTCTCGATGGGCGGCGGCGAAATTGCCCGCTACATTGGCAACTACGGGCAGGCGCGGGTGGCCCGCGTGGCCTTTGTGAGCGCTGTGACGCCCTACATGCTGCAAACCGGCGACAACCCCGACGGCGTGCCGCAAAAGGTGTTCGACCAGATGCACGAAGGCATCGCCAAGGACCGTTTCGCCTTCCTGGAAGGCTTCGCCAAGGATTTCTACGGCCAGAGCCTCATCAGCCACCCGGTGAGCCAGGCCGTGCTGAACTGGAACCAGACCGTGACCACACTGGCCGCGCCCAACGCGACGGACGACTGCGTGACCTCGTTCTCAGGCACTGACTTCCGCGACGACCTCAAGAAAGTGACGGTGCCGACGCTGGTGATTCACGGCGACAAGGACCAGACGGTGCCTTACCCGGTGAGCGGCGAGCGCACGGCCAAAATGGTTTCCGGCGCCGAACTGAAGGTGTACGAAGGGGCGCCGCATGGTTTGTTCTTCACTGAGAAGGACAAGCTGACGGCTGATTTGCTGACCTTTATTGGCAAATAGTAGCCACTCCGCAACAATGCAAAAGGCCCCGATGCAATAGCGTCGGGGCCTTTTGTATTTTCTGTCATCTTCAACGACGAGACGCAAATATGCGTCTCTACGCAGCGCGGCCCATTTCCCGCAGGAACATAACGTGCGACACCACGGCGGAGCGGGTGCGGGCGTAGTTGTTATAAGTAATGTCGAACTCGCTGCATACCTGCTGCACAATCTTACTGATGGCGGGGTAGTGCACGTGCGAGATTTTGGGGAAGAGGTGATGCTCAATCTGGAAGTTGAGGCCACCTACCAGCCAGCTAACCACTTTGTTATCGGTAGCGAAGTTGGCCGTGGTGCGAACCTGGTGGATGGCCCACTCGTCTTCCAGCTTGTGGGTGGTGGCGTGGGGCACTGGGAAAGCGGCGTCCTCCACGGTGTGGGCCAGTTGGAACACCATGCTCAGCACGAGGCCGGCCACGGCGGTGCTCAGCATGAAGCCGGCAAACCAGGGCAGGAAACCAACCATGTAGATGGGCAACACCACGTAGAGCAAGAGGTTCAGCACTTTAAAGCCCCAGAAGCTGACGTGCTCGCCGGTGTTCATGGGCTTGAGGCCGATGGCGCCGATTTGGCGGGAGAAGTATTTCTGGTAGTCCATGGCGAAAATCCAGGACGTGTAGAGCATGCAGTAAAGCGCCCAGAAATAGAAGTGCTGGTAGCGGTGCAGGGCGTGCTTGGGCTGCTCGGGCGTCATGCGCATCCAGGGCTGGATGTTGATGTCGTCGTCGTGGCCCTCGATGTTAGTATAGGTGTGGTGAATGAGGTTGTGCTTGGAGTTCCACATGTAGGGGCTGCCGCCGAGCACGCCCAGCGTGTAGGCCGCCAGCTTGTTCACCCACGCAAAGCGCGAGAAGCTGCCGTGGGCGCCATCGTGCATCACGTTGAAGCCGATGGCGGCGATGACACAGCCCAGCAAAGCGCATTCGAGCAGAGCCCAGCCCCAGGCCGGCGTGAAGAACACCAGATGTACGTAGAGAGCAGCCATCATTCCCACGAGCAGCACGCCCTTGAAAATGAGACTGGTGTCACCTGTCATCCGCTGCCCCGATTCCTCGAAATAGTGATTTATACGGGTTTTGAGCTCGGTGTGAAACGAGCGGGTTGCAGCGAACTTGGGCAGGGCCATAGGCAAGAATTGGGGGTGGAATATGGTCAAAGGTACCCCCGCCTAACCCTATACGGCAGAACTTAATTCAGGTACGCGTGCCAGTTCTGGTCGATGGTGCCCGCCGAGAGCTTAAGGAAGCCGGCCAGCGTGGGCTTTTTGGGCTGCTGCCGGATGGTCAAACCCGCTTCATTGGGCGTGTGGTGGCCTTTGGCGTGGTTGCACCGTGCGCAGGCCGTGAGCAGGTTGGTCCACGAAGATTCTCCACCCCGGGAGCGTGGCAACACGTGGTCGAGCGTTAAATTTTTCGTGGAGCCGCAATATTGGCACTCAAAATGGTCGCGCTTGAAGATGTTGTGGCGGCTCAGGGCAATGCCTTTGTATGGCACGCGCACGTAGCGCTGCAAGCGGATGATGCTCGGCTTGGGGTAAGCTTGCGAAATCGTGCGCAGGGTGCCGTCGGACTTGGCCACCATTTCCGCCTTATCGAGAAACAGGAGCACAAACGCCTTCTGCACGCTGCACAGGGTGATGGCGGTATAGTCGCCATTCAGCACTAACACTTTTTGGTCCATACACGCTTGGGGCTCGGGTAACCCGCCGAAAGCTAGCGGTTTCCGAGCAGATAAACAAGCGTGTGAGGGTTAAGTTCAGCTGTCGACTTAAGGATATATAGGCACGTCATGCAGAGCGCAGCGAAGCATCTTGCCCGCTACCAGTAATCCAATCGAAAAGATTTACTGGTAGCGGGCAAGATGCTTCGCTGCGCTCTGCATGACGTGCCTTTCTGTCGTTCTACCCTCCCCTCCTACTCCGGCAGCAGGCGCTTTATCAGGCGCAGCTTGTGGCTGTACCGCTGCCGGTCGCGGTTGAAAATGCCGTTGTGGTCGAGCGGGTCGATGCGGACCTCGCCGTGGGCGTGCAGAATCTGTCCTTCGTCGAACACCATGCCCACGTGCACGATGCGGCCCTCGGCGTTGTCGAAGAAGGCGAGGTCGCCGGGGCGGGCCTGGGTCACAAAATCGACGGTGCGGCCGTGGTCAATCTGCTGGCGGGCATCGCGCGGGAGTTGAATGCCCACTAGGCCGTAGAGTTGCTGGCACAAGCCGGAGCAGTCGAGGCCAAAGACGCTTTTGCCGCCCCACACGTAGGGCGCTTTCAAATAGACGAGGGCCATTTTGCGCAGCAGTGCGGCTTGGCGGGCGGCATCGGGCGCGGCGGTGGGGTTGGTGGCGGTGCCGTTGTAGAAGTAGGTCCGGTCGCCGATGCGCACGTTCATGCCATCGAAAAACGGCAGGCGGCAGCCCAGCGTTAGCGGAATTTTGGTGGTGGCGTCGCTCACGGCCTGCACCACGTCGAGGGCGCGGGGATGGTCCTGCGCCTTCCAGGCCGCTAGGTATTCGGGCGATACGGGCGTGTGCTGCTTGATATCCATCCAGCCCACGTAGTCATCGGCGGCCAGCTGCACCTGCAGCCAGTTGCCCTCGGTGACGAGAATCTGGTAGCACTCGCCAAAGAGCAACTGGGTGACGAGTTCGGCCCGGTCGTTGGGCTCGGCGCGGGCGGGGACGGCGCTCAGGGCGCAGATGCCGGGATTCATTATAATTGAGTAATTCAGTATCGGGTATCAAGTAGTCAGACAACTACATTTCAGCACAATATTCAGCACAATCTCGGGAGCCAACGCCCAAATCAATTATCTGAATACTGACTACCTGATACTGAATACAATAAAATTACATCCGCTCCATGTCGCGCTTCTGAGCTTTTTCCTTGAGGTCGTTGCGCTTGTCGTAAAGCTTTTTGCCCTGGGCGAGGGCAATTTCGATTTTGGCGAAGCCGCGGTCCGTCACGAACAGGCGCAGGGGGATGATGGTGAGGCCCTGGTCGACGCTTTTGCCAGCCAGCTGCTTCAGCTCGCGCTTGTTGAGCAGAAGCTTGCGGGCGCGCATGGCGTCGTGGTTATTGTAAGTACCTAAGGAATAGGGCGCGATTCGGATGCTGTGAATCCAGAGGTCGCCTTTGTGGTCGAAAGTGCAGTAGCCATCGGTCAGGTTCACGTTGCCTTCGCGGATGCTTTTTATTTCGGTGCCTTGCAGCATCACGCCCGCGTCGTACTTGGCCAGGAAAGTGTATTCGTGGCTGGCGCGACGGTTTTTGATGTTGATGATGACGGGTTTAGCTTCTTTGGCCATGATGGTCGGATTGTAGCACCGGCTTTCGCTGGTGCCGGAAATGCGCAACGGCACACAAGCGCAAGCCTATGCACTAGCGGTACGTCGCAAACGGGGCGCGAAGCTACGCCTACGTCAGCTTCAGGCGCGGGTTGGGGCTGGTGAGCTGGTCGGCGAAGTCGCCGGCTTCGTACTGGAAGTGAGCCGTCATGGCCACCATGGCCGCGTTGTCGGTGCAGAACTGGAATTCCGGGATGAACACCTGCCAGCCCTGCGCAGCGGCTTCGGCCTCCAGAGCGGTGCGCAGGCCGGAGTTGGCGGCCACACCGCCGGCCAGGGCCACCTGCGTGAGGCCGGTATCGGCGGCGGCGCGGCGGAGCTGGCGCAACAGCGTGGCCACGATGGTGTGCTGAATGCTGGCGCAGAGGTCGGCCAAGTTTTCCTGCACGAAGTCGGGGTTGGCGGCGGTTTCCTTTTTCAGGAAATAAAGCACTGCCGTTTTCAGGCCGCTGAAGGAGAAATCGTATCCTGGCATGGTGCCCACGGGGAAGGCAAACCGCTCGGGGTTGCCCTGGCGGGCCAGCTTGTCGAGGTGCGGGCCGCCGGGATACGGCAGGCCCAGTAGCTTGGCGGTTTTGTCGAAGGCCTCGCCGGCGGCGTCGTCGATGGTTTGGCCGATGACGTCCATTTCCAGGGCCGACTTCACCACCACCAGCTGCGTGTGGCCGCCGCTCACGGTGAGGCAGAGGAAGGGGAAACTGGGCTTGGGGTCGCGGATAAAGTGGGCCAGAATGTGGGCGCGCATGTGGTTCACGGCCAGCAGCGGCTTGTCGAGCGCCAGCGCCAGCGTCTTGGCAAACATCCCCCCTACTAATAAGGAGCCCAGCAGGCCGGGCCCCTGCGTCACGGCCACGGCGTCGAGGTCGGCTTTGGTGAGGCCGGCTTCTTTTAAAGCAGCCGTCACGACGGGCAGCAAATGCTGCTGGTGCGCCCGCGAGGCCAGCTCGGGCACCACGCCGCCGTACTGCTCGTGGACTTTCTGGGTAGCCACAACGTTGCTCAGCAGTTGGCCGCCGGCCAGCACGGCCGCGCCGGTGTCATCGCAGGAAGATTCGATGGCGAGGATGATGGGGTGAGCGGGTGAAGCCATGGTATTTGGTACGTAAGTTTTGCGGTGGGCCGTAGCACAAACTTTGCAGTCCGCGCCACTACGCCATTAGGCAGTTGGCCGGGTATTCACCCAGGAAGCGGACTGCAAAGTCCGCGCTGCTGGTAGATGAATTGGCCGGCCAGGTCGATTTTTGGGCCGATTTCTCGCTGTCGCGGGACTTGAGTTGCAAAGTTCGCGTTACGGGCTTGAATTCGCCGTAAGAGAACTGAACCACGGCTTGCCGCGGGCCGTTCCGTTGGCCTGATAATTGGCTGGGCGGTTTTGTGGTTTTAACCAAACGACTAAAAAACCGCAACTTTGCGGATTAACCCGCGTTTTTCGCCTTCAACTGTTCTGTTCCGGTGCGTCGTTTCTTCGCCATTCTGCTAAAAATACTGCTGGGCTTTGTGCTCCTAGTGGTGTTGGCCGTGGTGGGAGCCCTGATTGCGCTGCGGGTGCCCAGCGTGCAAACCCGCATCGGCCACGAGGTGGCCGACGTGCTCACCCGAAAACTGGGCCAGCAGGTCACCATCGGCGGGGTGGATATCCGGCCGTTTTCGCGCGTGCTGCTCGATTCGGTGAGCGTGAAGGACCGGCGCGGGGGCGAGTTGTTCGGCATTGGGCAGGCTGACGCCAGTATTTCGCTGTTTTCGGTGTTCGACCCGCGCCACCTGCACATCAGCACGCTCACGCTCAATGAGCCGCGGTTCGAGCTAAAAAACCTCCCCGGCCAGCCCGATTCGACCACGTTCAGCCAGTTTATGGCGGCGATGAAGCGCATGATTGGGCCGTCGAAGGACACGGCCACGTCGCAGCCCTTTGACTTCCAGGTGGGAAGCGTGGCCCTGCGAAATGGGCATTTTGCCATTGAGAAAGGCGACGTGCCCCGGGCCAAAACTTACGGCCAGAGCATCGACTATGACCATTTGCTGGTGGACAGCATCTATGCCGACATTTCCAAAATAAAGCTGGGCGACACGCTGGGGCTGCGCATCAGCCACTTGCACGCCGTGGAAACGCCGTCGCAGTCGCAGCTGCGCGAAATCACGGCCGACATGACGTACGGGCCGCATTTTTGGGAGTTTAAGGATTTGAGCTTGCGCGTGGGCCGCAGCCAAATTAAAGATTATGTGCGCTTTGAGTTCCGGGTATTCAGTAATTTCACGGACTACAACGACTCGATGAAGACCATTGCGCGGCTGCGCAATTCCCGGGTTTACTCCGATGACATTGCCAAGTTTGCGCCGCAGCTGCGCGATTTGAAGGAATCGGTGGCCATTTCGGGCGATGCCGAAGGCTACGTGCGCGATTTCAAGGTGAACAACCTGGATGTGCGCTACGGCTCGGGCACGCACATTGTGGCCAAGCGCGCCCACGCCGACGGCCTGCCCAACTTCAAGGAGAGCTTCGTGGACCTGCGTCTGCTGCCGTCGGTGGTGAAAACCAGCGACATCCGGCACTGGCTGCCGGCTTCGGCCAACAAGTTTGTGCAGAAGCTGGGCACCGTAAAGCTGCAGGGCACGGTACTGGGCTTTTACGATGACTTCGTGGCCGACGCCTCGTTCGATACCGCGTTGGGCTTCGTGGCCACGGACGTGAACCTGAAAACCAAAACTGACCTCACCCACGCCGCCTACGAAGGCACGGTGCGCAGCAATGCCTTCCAATTGGGCAAGTTTTTGGGCGATGAATCGGTGATTCGGGATGTGACGCTGAACGGGCACGTGGCCGGCGTGGGCTTCCTGCCGGAAACCGCGCAGGGCCGGGCTAAGCTGACGGTGCCGGCCATTTGGCTGAGCGGGCACCGCTACCGCAACGTGGCCTTCGATGGCGACTTCCGCCCCCAGCACTTCAACGGCCACGTGAGCGTGAACGACCCGGCCGTGCGCCTCGTGGCCGACGGCCTTATCGACTTGGAGCGCAAGCACGAAAACGTGTCCGTCAAAACCAAAATTGACCGCGCCGACCTGCGCGCCTTGGGCCTGATGAGCCAGCCGCTGGTGGTTTCGACCACGGCCGACGTGCAGTTTAAGGGCGTGCAGCTCGATTCGCTCATCGGGCACGCCTACCTGCGCAAGTCCCTGTTTACGATGGGCAAGCGCCGGCTGCGCCTCGACACCCTGGACGTGGTGAGCACCCGCAACCGCCTGAATCAGCGCCGCGTGACGCTGCGCTCCGAAGCCGTGAACGCCAACGTGGCCGGCACCTTCAACACCTCCGATGTGGTGCGCGATGTGCAGACGCTGCTCACCGAGTACCGCCTCAACTTTGAGAGCAATGCCACCGCCACGGCCGACTACTACCGCCGCAAGCGCCAGCGCGCCCTGCCGGTGTATCAGGTTGATTTTAAGCTTAATTTAAAAAAGCCCAACCCGGTTCTGGGGCTGTTTGTGCCCGAGCTGGAGGTGGCCAACGGCAGCCGCATCGACGGCTCGTTCCGCAACGGCGAGACGTCGATTTTCCAGCTCGGCGGCCACCTCGACAGCCTGCGCTACGGCCCGGTGATGACCGTGAACGACGACTTCGACTTCCTGACATCGAAGCTGCCTTATAAGTCCGACATCCTGGCCCAGGCCAGCATTACCAGCGACCGGCAGGTGCTGCCCGGACTGGGCAAAACCGAAAAGTTCATCGTGGAGGGCGTGTGGGACCAGCAGCACATCAATTTCTCCACTTCGCTGGCCCAAACGGGCACTACAAACAAGGCGACCATCAACGGCTCAATGGGCTTCCTGCCGCGGGCGGTGGAAGTGGTGTTCCGGCAGTCGGGCGTGCACCTGCTCGATAAAGACTGGACCATTGCGGCCGACAACTCGGTGCGAATTTCGGACTACGGCCGCGAGTTTGACATTAAGAACCTGACCTTTAGCAACGGCGTGCAGTTTGTGGGCGCGCAGGGCTTCATCTCGCCCGATGCCAGCAAGCCGCCCTTGCAATTGCAGGTGAAAGACTTTCAACTGGCCACGTTGAATACGCTGACTGGCCAGCGCCTGGGCGGCCGCGTGAACGCGCAGGGCACCATGAGCGGCGTGTACGGTCCGCTCACCATCAACAGCACGCTGGGCGTGGACTCGCTGACCTACGATGGCACGCTCATCGGGCAGGTAGCCGGGCGCGGCGACTGGGACAACGCCGCCAGCAAGCTGCGCGTGAACCTGGACGTGGCCCGCGCCGGCCAGTCGGTGCTGACGGTGCTGGGCGACATCGCGCCGCGCGACAATACCAACCAACTCAACCTCGCGGGCACCCTCAACGATGCGCCTATTGTGCTGGCGCAGCCGTTCCTAGGGTCCATCATGAAAAACCTGAGCGGCACGGGTCGGGGCGAGCTGCGCCTCACCGGCCTGTTTGGCTCGCCCAACCTGATTGGGGCCGTGGACGTGAGCAACGGGCGCTTCACCTTCGGTTACCTGGGCACCACCTACACCTTTGCCGACCGCATCAGCTTCACCAACACCAGCATTGCGTTTCGCAACATCAAGCTGCACGATGCGCTGGGCAACACCGGCACCGTGGACGGCGTGGTGAGCCACCACGGCTTTAAGGACATGAGCCTGGACATTGCGGCCAGCTTCCGGAAGATGCAGGTGCTCAACACAACCCGCAAGGACAACGACCTGTATTTCGGCACGGCCTACGCCACCGGCACGGCCCGTGTGACGGGCCCCACCGACGACCTGACCGTGACCGTGCGCGCCACCAGCGAAGCCGGCACCCGCATGTCGCTGCCCTTCGACAACGCCGCCAGTGCTCAGAAAGCCGGCTACATCAAGTTTGTGAATAACAACCCGGTGGGCGACACCGTGCTGATACACAAGGCCAAGCTGGTGGCCGCCGCGCAGGATAAAATCGACCTCTCGGGCATCACCCTCAACATGAACCTGACCGTGACGCCGGACGCCTACCTCGAAATCCTGCTCGACGAAAGCACCGGCGACGTGATTCGGGGCTCGGCAGCGGGGCAGCTGCGCATGGCCATCGACACGCGCGGCGAGTTCAACATGTTCGGGCAGGTGGAAATCGTACGCGGGGCCTACAATTTCACGTTGCAAGGGCTTATCAACAAAGAATTTCTGGTGCGGCCCGGCGGCATTGTGTCGTGGAACGGCGACCCGCTGGCCGGCGAGATGAACATTACGGCCACCTACACGCAGCGCACCTCGCTGGCGCCGGTGCTGGGCACCAACACCAACGGCGCGGCCGCCGTGGTACCCGTGACGGCCGTGATGAACCTGACCGGGCCGCTGCTGCTGCCCGCCATTCGGCTGGGCCTGGAATTCAACGACGCGCCGGGCGCTCTGCAGGGCGATTTGGCGGCGTTTACGACCTCGCTACGCAATGATGAGCAGGAGCTTAACCGACAGGTATTCAGCTTACTGGTTTTTAAACAGCTGTCGCCGCCGGGTTCTTTTGGCAATACTATTTCGCTGCGCGGCCAAGACAATACCGTGCAAAACAGCCTGGGCCAGATTTTGAGCACGCAGCTGGGCCTGCTCACTTCGCAAATTGACCAGAACCTGGAAATTGACTTCAACATCAACGGCCTCACCGCCGAGCAGTTGCAGGCCTTACAGGTGCGCCTAAGCTACTCCTTCCTGAACGGCCGGCTGCGCCTGACCCGCGAAGGCGGCTTCACCAGCAATGCCAACTTGGTAGGTCTCCCAAACAGTGGCACGGGCGGTATTCCCACCGGCAACACCGCCGGCCAGGCTTCCCTGCTCGGCGACCTGAGCCTGGAATACTACCTGCGGCCCGACGGGAAGTTCCGCACCAAGCTGCGCTACGAAACCACTCCGCGCGACCTCGAAACCATCAACCAGCCGCGGGCGGGCCTCTCGCTGCTGCACACCGAACAGTTCAACACCTTCGGGGAGCTGTTCAGCCGCAAAAACCCCAAGAAAAACGAACGCCGCACCCAGCGCGCCCGCGAAGGCCGGGAAGTGCTGAACGTAGATGAAGACCCGCGCACAAATCTGTGAGGTGTTAGCAGTGGTGAATGAGTTGAGAACGTCATGTCTCGGCAAGCTTGACATGACGTTCTACTAGCCTCGTTTGCTACCTTTGCCCGAATATGGCCACCCCCACCGCTCCCCACACCCGCAAAAAGAAGCTTGGCTCCTACCCCACTCTGCTCGTGGTGTTCAGCATTACGCTGGCGTTGGTGGTGATTGGCTTGTTTGGCCTGCTGCTGGTGCACGCCCACAAACTTTCGGAAGTGGTGCGCGAGAACTTGGAGGTGCAAGTGTACCTCGACCGCGACCTGCCCGAAACCGAGCTGCTTCGCCTGCAGCAGGACCTGGGCCAACTGCCCCAGGTGGCCGAGCGCGACGGCAAGCCCCAAATCCGCTTCGTGAGCAAGGAAGAAGGCGCCCGCCAGCTGCTGCAAAGCACCGGCGAAGACTTCCGCCAGTTCCTCGGCGACAACCCGCTGCGTGACGCTTACGCCCTCAAAATTAAGCCCGAATACACCGACACCCTGCACCTGCACCAGTTGGAGCGCAGCGTCAGCACCCAGCGCGGCGTGTTCGAAATGCAGTACCCGCAGGACCTTTTCGCCAGCATCAACAACAACCTGACCCGGGTGAGCCTGGTGCTGCTGGGCTTCGCGGCGGTGCTGGTGCTGGTGGTAGTCATTCTCATTAACAACACCATCAAGCTGGCGCTGTTTTCGCAGCGTTTTCTTATCCGGTCCATGCAACTGGTGGGCGCCACGCGCCTCTTTATCCAGCAGCCGTTTTTGCGGCGCGCTACGTGGCAGGGGCTGGCAGCCGGCGTGCTGGCGGCGCTTATTCTCATTGCCCTGCTGCAATATGCCTACCTGGAAGTGAGCGAGCTACGCCTGCTGCGCGACGATGTAAACCTCGGCCTGCTGCTGCTGGGCGTGGTGCTACTGGGCGTGGTCATCGGCTTTTTCAGCTCGGCCCGCGCCGTGCACAAATACCTCAAAATGTCGCTCGACGACCTGTATTAAACCAATTAACAGTGAACAGTTAACAGTGAGCAATGCCCGGTTGCTTTCTGCCAACCGAATAACTGTTCACTGCTCACTGTTAACTGTCCACTGAAATTATGCAACCCACCAAACCTGCTCCGCGCTTCGCCTTCGGCCCCCGCAACTACCGCCTGATGTGGATTGGCCTGGCCGTGCTGGCCGCCGGCTTCATCACCATGATGTTTGGCGACAAGGACAACTACGGCGAAGATTTCGTGGGCATCACGCTGGGGCCGCTGCTGCTCATTGCGGGCTTTTGCATCGAGTTTGCGGCCATTATGGTGCGCGACCAGTCGCTGGTGGTGGCGCCCGCGCCCCCCGCCCCAACCTCGGTGCCCGGCCTCACCTCCGCCGATGCCGTGGCGGCTGCTAATGCGCCTGTGGTGCCGTCAGCCCCTTCTGCCCCGGCCTACAAGCGCCTGTAATTTGATGGTTAGCGGTTGGTGGTCAATGATTAATGCATCGGCCATTGACCACTAATCATTGACTATTAATAGATAAAAAATGACCTATTGGCACGCGCTGCTCCTCGCTATTGTGGAGGGCCTGACTGAGTTTTTGCCCGTTTCCAGCACGGGGCACATGATTATTGCCTCGGCGCTTCTGGGCATTCCGGCCACGCCGTTTTTCAAGCTTTATCTGGTGGTTATCCAGTTGGGGGCAATTCTGTCGGTGCTGGTAGTGTACTGGAAGCGCTTTTTTCAGAGCATCGACTTCTATTTGAAGCTGCTGGTGGCCTTTTTGCCCATCGTGCTGGTGGGCCTGCTATTCAAAAAACACATTGATGCGCTGCTGGAATCGGTAACGACGGTGGCCGTGATGCTTGTCATCGGTGGCGTGGTGTTGCTGTTCATCGACCGCTGGTTTCCGCAGGAAGACCCGCAGGAGGGCGGCCACCCGGTCACGAACCCCAGCTTTAAAGAAGCGCTGATTATCGGCCTGTTTCAGTGCCTGGCGGTGGTGCCGGGCACCAGCCGCTCGGCGGCCACCATCATCGGCGGCCTCACCCAGAAGCTCACACGCCGCGCGGCGGCTGAGTTTGCCTTCTTCTTGGCCATGCCCACCATGGCGGCGGCGGCCGTGAAGGACATTTATGACTACTACAAAGAAGCCAAACTCCACGGTGTGGACGTGGCGCACCTGTTTTCGGGCACCGAGCTGAAGATGCTGGCCTTGGGCAACGTGGTGGCCTTTGTGGTGGCGCTGCTGGCCATCCGGCTGTTTGTAGGCTTTGTGGCGAAATACGGCTTTCGAGCCTTTGGTATCTACCGCATCGTTGCGGGCGGGGTGCTGCTGATTATGCTGGCCCTGAAACTTCCTTTGAACGTGCTATGAGTACCAAAAGCCTGGCCGATTTTGATTTTGAAACGGGGGAAGTCCTGTTGCTGAACAAGCCCCTGACGTGGACTTCCTTCGACGTGGTGCGCAAGGTGAAGAATGCCCTGCGCATCAAGAAAATCGGCCACGCCGGCACCCTCGACCCCCTGGCCACGGGTCTGCTCATCCTCTGCACGGGCCGCAAAACCAAGGAAATCGACCTCATTCAGGCGCAGGAAAAGGAGTACACCGGCACTTTCCGCCTCGGCGAAACCACGCCCAGCTTCGACCTGGAAACGGCCGTGGATATGGCCCGCCCCTACGCGCACCTCACCGAGGAGCAGATTCAAGCGGCTGTGACGCCCTTCCTTGGCCATATTCAGCAAACGCCGCCGTTGTTTTCGGCGGTAAAAATCGACGGCAAGCGCGCCTACGAAATCGCCCGTAAGGGCCTCGACGCCGAAATCAAAGCCAAAACCGTCGAAATCAAAGCCTTTGAACTGACGCGCATTGCGCTGCCCGAGGTTGATTTTCGCATTGTCTGTTCCAAAGGCACTTACGTACGCAGCCTGGCGCGCGACTTTGGCTTGGCGCTGGGTTGCGGCGCCCACCTTACGCGGCTGGTGCGCACGCGCATCGGCGAGTACCGGGTAGAGGATGCTTTCACGCTGGACGACATCCAGGCCCTGCGCCCGCCCCGGCCCGAAGACGCGCAGCGCACCCCACGCGCCGAGCGGCCTGGCACCGCGCCAAACCGCGCTGGCCTGCAATACTTTGCCGCGCTGCAGGCCGATGCGCTGGCGGTGCAAGCCCGGCAGGCGGCAGAAGAAGCCGCGGCTTCTGAGGCGGCGGACGAGCAGTAGAGACGCGACACTTCGCGTCTCGGCATTGAACGCCTACCGCAGAACGTCACCCATTTGGCGCGGAATCCGAGACGCGAAGTGTCGCGTCTCTACATCGTGCGGCTAATTCCCGGATACCGACCATTCAGGCCAGTACCCGTTACCTTCGCGGCGCCGTTTCTCTTCATTCATTAGCTTTCCCGGCGCCCTCATGCACGTCATCCGCGACCCGGCTCAGTTTCCGTTTCTTGGCAATGCCGTCGTCACCAGCGGCACGTTCGATGGCGTCCATTTGGGGCACCAGCGCATTCTGGCGCGGTTGCGCGAGGTGGCGCAGGCCAGCGGCGGGCCGTCGGTGGTCATCACCTACTGGCCGCACCCGCGGCTGGTGCTGGGCCCGCCGCCCTCCCACCCCGAACTGCTGGAACTGCAACTCCTCAACACCTTGGACGAGCGCATTGCCAAGCTGGCCGAATTGGGCGTGGAATACTTGCTCATTGTGCCCTTCACCAAGGAATTTGCGCAGTGGACGTCGGAGGAATACATTCAAAATCTGCTGCTTAAAACCGTGGGCGCCAAGCAGCTCGTTATTGGCTACGACCACCGCTTCGGCAAAAACCGGGAAGGCGGTTTTGACTACCTCAGCCAGAACGCTGACCGCTACGGCCTCACGGTGGAAGAGATTCCGCGCGAAGACGTGGACGCCGTGGGCGTGAGCAGCACCCGCATCCGGCAGGCGCTGCGGCAGGGCGACGTGGCCACCGCCAACCGCTACCTTGGCTACCACTACCCCCTCACCGGCCTGGTGGTGCATGGCCAGAAACTGGGCCGCACAATAGGCTACCCCACGGCCAACATGGTGACCACGGAACCGCTGAAGCTGGTGCCAGCCCGGGGCATTTACGCGGTGTGGGCCATTACGGCGGCGGGCACGCGGCACCGGGCCATGCTCAGCATTGGTGTGCGGCCTACCATTGGCACAGATTTGGAACAAACTATTGAGGTGAATTTGCTTGACTTCAGCGGCGATTTATACGACCAGTTGCTGACCCTGGAATTTGTGGCCTGGCTGCGGGCCGAAGAAAAATACGACGGTCTGGACGCGCTAACGACCCAATTGGCGTTGGATGCTCAGTCCACGCGGGCGGCGCTGGCCTAGTTTTTCCGGTTATTCTAACTTCTATTCTTACCCATGAGTTATTTCCGCTTATTGCTAATTGGTTGCCTCACGCTATTTACCACAGTCGCGGCGCAGGCCCAGGGCAAGCTGACCGGCGTGGTGCGCGACTCGGCCACGAACGAGCCGCTGTCGTTTGCCAGCGTATTTCTGGCCAATACCACACTGGGCGTGACCACCACCGAGCAGGGCACGTTTGTATTCCCAAAGGTGCCGGCTGGTACGTATGATGTGGTGGGCTCCTACGTGGGCTACCGCCTGGCCAAGCAGAGCATCACTATGGGCAAAGAGGCGCAGGAGGTGACCCTTAAGCTGGCTTCGACCGGCAACCAGTTGGGCGAAGTGGTGGTGAAACCGGCGCCGAATAAGCCCGAGGAATACCAGAAATTCTCGAAGCTATTCCTGGGCGGCAGCACCTTTTCGGCGCAGTGCCGCATCAGCAATCCCGACGATGTGCAGGTGCTCTACGACGACTCGACCAAGGAGCTGACGGCCTACGCCAAGGAATTTGTGCAGATTGACAACGAGGCCCTGGGCTACCGCCTGAAATATTACGGCCTGCAATTCTCCTTCAACGACGAGGACCGGTCGGTTTTTTACTACGGCCAGCCGGTGTTTGAGGAGTTGAAGCCGAAGGACGACCGCCAGCGCAAGCTCTGGGCCGCCAACCGCCTCTCGGCCTACAAAGGCTCTTTTATGCACTTCCTGCGCAGCGTGTACAATGACCGGTTGAAGGCCGAGGGCTTTTATGCGCAGCAGATTCGGGTGTTTGACAACCCCCGCTACGTGCGGGCCGAGGAGCAGCGCAAAGCTCTGACCGCCAGCAAGCCGAACGGCCCCTATACCGCCGCCGAGCAGGATTCGCTCGACCAGTGGGATACCCTGGCGCCCGTGCTGGCGACGCTCAACCAGGAGCCGGTGCCCATCGACAGCATCCGGCGGGTGGGGCCGGGGGGCAAGCGCACGTTTTTGCGCTTCAACGGCGAGCTGCAGGTAGCCTACTTTGGCGAAGCACCCGACCCGCTTTACAAGCGGCCGATGTCGCCGCTGGGCTACCCCAAAACGCCGTTTCCGGTGGGCCCACGGGAGGTGTCGCGCCTGAAGCTGCAGGGGCGCGAGGCCCAGATTCAGGCCAACGGCACGCCGCTGAACCCGCTGGACATCTTCAACGGCGAGTATTGGGGCTTCGAGAAGATTGGCGAGTTTTTGCCGGTTGACTACGTGCCCGGCAGCCTGCCGCCGGCTGCTACGGGGGTTCGCCAATAATGCGGCGCGGCCTGCTCCTATTGCTGGCCCTGGTGCTGGGGCCGGGATTTGCCCGGGCCCAGAGCAGCCTGAGCGGCGTGGTGCAGGACTCGGCGACGCACGCGCCGCTGGCGTTTGCCAGCGTGTTTCTGGCCAACACCACCCTGGGCGTGACGACGACCGAACAGGGCACCTTCACCTTTCCTAAGGTGCCGGCCGGCAACTACGACGTGGTGGGCTCCTACGTGGGCTACCGCTTGGCCAAACAGGCCGTGACGGTGGGCACCGCGCCCCAGCAGTTCACGCTGCGGCTGGGCCCCACGGCCAACCGGCTGGGCGAAGTAGTGGTGCGCCCCAACCCGCACCGGGCCGACGATTATCGAAAATTTGTGGAGCTTTTTCTGGGTCGCACTACCTTTTCGGCGCAGTGCCGCATTCGGAATCCCGACGACGTGCTGGTCGATTTCGA
Organism: Hymenobacter convexus; assembly: GCF_030580955.1. GTDB lineage: Bacteria > Bacteroidota > Bacteroidia > Cytophagales > Hymenobacteraceae > Hymenobacter. The sequence continues at coordinate 43,719 of NZ_JAUQON010000006.1, forward strand.
TGCGGACAAAAACGAGCTGACGGCGTCGGCCTACAAGTTTGTGCAGGTGGATAACCAAGCGCTGGGCTACCGCATCAAGTACTACGGCCTGCAGTTCAACACCAATTTCACCCAGCACGTGGTCAGCTTCTATGGCCAGCCGGTGTTTGAGGAAATGACAGGCAACGCCCGCCAGCAGCGCCGCTGGGAGGCCAACCGCGCGAAGGCCTACAACGGCTCGCTCACGCACTTTCTGAAGAGCGTGCACGACGGCGACGTCACCGCAGCGGGCTTTCTGGCCCAGCGGCTGCGCATCGTGCCTAACAAGCGTTTCCCGAGAGCCGACAGCCTGATGCGGCAGCTGCGGCGCGAGCGGATGAATTCAGTTTTTTCGCGCGCCGACCAGGATTCGATGGCGCGCTGGGCCAAGGTACCGCCGGCGTTTTCGATGCTCTACACCCGGCCCCGGCCGCTCGACAGCCTGCGGCGCGTATCGCCTGATGGCCAGCACGTTTTCCTGCGCTTCGTGGACAACCTGCAGGTGAGCTACCTGCGCGAAGGCCCCGACCCGAACTACCAGATTCGGACCGCGCTGCCCACCAACGCGCCCTTTCCGCCCAGCGACCGGCAGGTGTCGCAGCTGGTGCTGATGGTGCCCGAAATTGAGATTCAGCCCAACGGCCAACTGGCGAACCCGCTGGCCGTATTCACCGACGAATACTGGGGGTTCGAAAAAATGGGTGAATTTTTACCCGTGAATTACCTGCCGCCAGCTCCGGCGGCCCCGCCATCCCAACCCACCCGATGATAAACAAAACCGTTTCCAACGCCCGGGAAGCCCTCCAGGGCCTCGCCGATGGCATGACCTTGATGCTCGGCGGCTTCGGCCTCTGCGGCATCCCCGAAAACTCGATTCAGGAAATCCTGCGCCTTGGGGTGAAGGAGCTGACCTGCATCTCGAACAACGCCGGCGTCGATGACTTCGGCATCGGCCTGCTGCTCCAGACCAAGCAGGTGCGCAAGATGATTTCGAGCTACGTGGGCGAGAATGCCGAGTTTGAGCGCCAGCTGCTGAGCGGCGAGCTGGAAGTGGAGCTGATTCCGCAGGGCACGCTGGCCGAGCGCTGCCGGGCCGGCGGCGCGGGCATTCCGGCCTTTTTCACGCCGGCCGGCTACGGCACGGAGGTGGGCGCAGGCAAGGAAAGCCGCGAGTTCAACGGCAAGATGTATTTGCTCGAAACCGCGCTGCACGCCGATTTTGCCTTCGTAAAAGCCTGGAAGGGCGACACGGCCGGCAACCTCATCTACAAGGGCACGGCCCGCAACTTCAACCCGATGATGGCCACTGCCGGCAAAATCACGGTGGCCGAGGTGGAAGAGCTGGTGCCCGCCGGCGAGCTCGACCCCAACCAGATTCACACGCCGGGCATTTTCGTGCAGCGCATCTACCAGGGTGAGCGGTACGAGAAGCGCATCGAGCAGCGCACGGTACGGGCGGCGGTGTAATCTCAATTAAGCCCCTTGAGCTATGCGAGTTGCGCTGCGTATCCGCCTGCTGCTGGCGCTGCTGGTGTTGGTGCTGGCCACCGTGCCGGTGGCTTTCGGGGTGTACATCAACGAAACCAGCCCGCCGCCTACTACTGCTCGGCTGGCCGGCCGCTGCTCGCGCTACTGCGAAGCCTACGGCTGCCCGCACGCCACGCCGGCCAACAGTCCGGCTTATTATAAGCTACGTCCGCTGTTTGTGGCCACTATTCAGGGGTTGATGGGCGGAGGGCGCAAGTGGTATGCAGCCGCCAATATTGCCTTTTACCTGGTTTTGATTCCGCTTTTGCTGCTGGGCCTCACGTATGGGGCACTGCGCAATGCGGTGCTCATCCGACAACTTAAAGCGCAGTACCGTGAATAGTTTGATTGCGTGGGGCGCCCGATTTGTACATTTCGCGTTCTGGTACTGCACCGATTTCATGGTGAACCTGGCCAATCGCACGCACACGTCTTACAACGAAGCCAATACCTGGGTGCTGCTGCTGCTGATTCCCGGGTTGCTGGTGCTGCTGGTGGGCGTGCGGGTGGTGCAGTGGTTTCAGCTGCGGCGGTTGGCAGCGGCCGGGCGGGCAGCCCGTTCCCTTCCCAAGGCCTCATAGCTCAATAAATCATTCTTTTACATGATTTTACGCAAAGAACCCTTCGTACTGCTGCTGCTACTGAGCGGCTACGGCGCGGTGGCGCAGGTGGCAGCCCCCGCCCGGAAGGCGCCGGCCCGCCCGGCCGTCGTGCAGAAGCAGCGTCCCTCGGCCCCTGCAGTAGTCCCGCCCGTCGTCGACCCGGCCGAGGCCCAGCGCATCGACGAGCTGCTGACCCAATACACCGCCGACGTGGGCTCGCGCGGCGCGTACGGCCCGTTGTCGCTGCCGACGGCGGCCGGTTCCATCCGCCGCTACGACAAGCACGTGCCCGGCGCCATCGCGCTGGTGCTACGCGACGGCAAGGTGGTGTACCGCAAGGCCTTTGGCGTCGACAACATGTTCACCCAAACGCCGCTGCGCACCGACGCCATCGTGCGCATTGCCTCCCAGACCAAGGCCATTACAAGCATCGGGCTGATGCTGCTCTACGACGAGGGTAAATTCCAGCTCGACGACCCCATTTCGAAGTACCTGCCGGCGTTCAAAAACCCCACGGTGCTGGCTACCTTCAACGAAAAAGACACCACCTACACCACGGTGCCGGCCCGGAGCGAAATCACCATCCGGCAGTTGTTCACGCACACGTCGGGCATCGGCTACCCGATTATTGGCAGCAGGGAAGCCACGGCCATTTATGCCAAAGCGCACATTCCGAGCGGCATTGGTACACCATCGGGCTCGCTGGCGGTGTCGATGGATGCGCTAGGCAAGCTGCCGCTCATGCACCAGCCCGGCGAGCGGTTCACCTACGGGCTGAGCGTGGACGTGCTGGGCCGGCTGATTGAGGTGCTCTCGGGCCAGCCGCTGGATAAGTACCTGCGCACGCGTCTATTTGAGCCGCTGGGCATGCAGGATACCTGGTTTTACCTGCCCGCCGACAAGCAGGCGCGCCTCGCATGGCTCTACACAGAAGACAAAAACAAGGCGACAGTGCCCATGGAGCCGCACGACGGCATGTATCCGAACTACCCGAAGGCATCGGGCGGCACGTACTTTTCGGGCGGCGCGGGCCTTTCGTCCACCATTGACGACTACGCCCACTTCCTGCAAATGATGCTCAACAATGGCTCTTACAGCGGCCGCCAGCTGCTCAAACCCGCCACCGTGGCCCTGATTACGCAGAACCAGATGGGCGAGGTGAGCCAGGGCGGCAACAAGTTCGGCCTGGGCTTTAGCATCGTGACACCCCAGAATGCCAAGGTGCCCGGCCTATCGGCCGGCTCGTATGAGTGGGGCGGCATCTTTGGCACCACGTATTGGGTCGACCCCAAGACGAAGCTGGTGGCCCTCATCTACACCCAGAAGTACCCCAACTCCACCGGCCGCGACCTGGCCGGCAAGTTTAAGGCGGCCGTTTACGAGGCGTTTGTACCGGAACAGAAGCCGTAGGCCGGCTGCGAAAAGCAAAAAAGAACGTCATGCAAAGCGAAGCATCTTTACCGCAGTCGCTAATTTAATTAACTGCTGCACGCGAGATGCTTCGCTAGGTTCTGCATGACGTTCTACTATTAAAATCATCTCCCCTCCCACCCCGAAATCCCTTTATCATGCTCGACAAACACGGCATCGCCAAACGAATTGCCCAGGAAGTGAAAGACGGCTCCTACGTCAACCTCGGCATCGGCATTCCCACGCTGGTAGCCAACTACATACCCGCCGGCATCAACGTGGAGCTGCAGTCGGAAAACGGCCTGCTCGGCATGGGCCCCTTCCCGACGGAAGACCAGGTCGACCCCGACCTCATCAACGCCGGCAAGCAGACCGTGACCACGCTGCCCGGTTCCAGCATCTTCTCCTCGGCCGACTCGTTCGGCATGATTCGCGGCGAGCACGTGGATTTGACCATTCTGGGCGCCATGGAAGTGTCGGAGCGCGGCGACATTGCCAACTGGAAGATTCCCGGCAAGATGGTGAAGGGCATGGGCGGCGCCATGGACCTGGTGGCCTCGGCCAAAAACATCATCGTGGCCATGCAGCACGTGGCCAAAGACGGCAGCAGCAAGCTTCTGTCCGATTGCACGTTGCCCATCACCGGCCTGCGCTGCGTAAAGAAAATCGTGACCGAACTGGCCGTGATGGACGTGACGCCCGACGGCTTCGTGCTGCGCGAGCGGGCGCCCGGCGTGACGGTAGAGCAAATTGTGGCCGCTACCGCTGGCAAGCTGGTGGTGCCAGCGGGCGAAGTGCCCGAGATGGCGCTTTAAAGCCCAACGCGGCGCATGGAGTTGGAAAGTGGTTCGGCACGTATCTTCGTAGCCCCCCATTTTCCCGACTTTATGCGCTCACTCCTACCCTTTTTGCTGCTGCTGGCCGGCCCGGCCCTGGCCCAGACGTCGCCTGTCATCGACCGCACGGATATGCCCTCGCTCACCGCGGGCATCGATTCGCTGCGCCTGAGCGTGGCCAGCCCGGTGCTGCCCGCCGCGGCGCCGCCCCTCACCCGGCGCGGCGCCAACCAGACCTGGAACTACGCCAGCCTGGTGCCCACCTCGCAGCGCGTGGAAACGTATGTGCCGCTGACCACCGTCACGGCCACGTCGTTGTTATATGCCCTCACGTTCGGGCCGTTTGGGGGCGTGAACCAAGCCACGGTGGCCGCGCAGCAGCCCCTGCCGCTGGCCGCGGCCGGTGTGCTGCCCATCACCGATACCTACCAGTTCTACAAGCTTTCGACCGGTACCGCGGCGGTGCAGGACTTCCGTTCGGTGGGCTTTGGGGGTACGCTGGCGGGCACGGCCGTGCCGGTTACGTATGCCAGCCAGGGCCAGCAGGACATTATTTACCGCTTTCCGCTGAGCTTCGCCAGCGCGGCCGATTCGAGCAACTCCTACTTCACCACGCCCTCGGCGGCCGCAGGGGTGGGCTACCTCAGCCAGAAGCGCAAGCGCGTGAACAAGCCCGACGCCTGGGGCACGCTCACCACGCCCTTCGGCACCTTCCAGACGGTGCGGGTGGTGACGCGCCTGCAGGACCACGACAGCGTTTCGGTGGGCGGCATCAGCCAGGGATTTGATGTGCCGGTGACGCGCGAGTACAAGTGGCTGGCCAAAACCCAGCACGTGCCGGTGCTCACCATCACCACTACGATGGTGGCGGGCCAGGAAACCATCACCGGCGTTGAGTACCGCGACATTTACCGCCGCATTGTGCGCCTCGCCACCCGCGACGCCGCAACGGATGCGGGGCTGAGTGCTTACCCCAACCCTTCGGTGGTAGGCAGTCCGCTCACGCTGGGCGTGCCGGCTGGCACCGGGCCACTCACCGTGACAGCCACCGACTTGGTGGGCCGGCAGCTTTTCCGGCGCGCTTTCAATGGGTCGGGGCCGGTGCTGACGCTGGATGCGGCGGCTTTTGGCAGCTTTCGCGGCGTGGCGCTGCTCACCATCAGCACGGCCCGGGGCACGGCTACCCGGCGCGTGGTGCGGGAGTAATTTTGGCCCAAACTGCACCGTTTTGCGCGGTATTTCGTTTGCTTACCCGTTGGCTACCCCGGCCAACGGGTTTTTTCATGGGTAATTTTGTGGGGGCTGGCTTTGGCTTCGCAGCTTCCTGCGGCGGCCCGCTATTCCCCCGCACTTTCAATTTTGATTTTATGAGTTCTTCTTCCAACTCCAACGGCAAAACCACGCCCGCCGCGAACGGCAAAGCTGCCCCCGGCGGCGCCCACGCCAAAAAAGTTCCCACGCCCACCGCCGCGCTGGTGGCCGAGCGCCTCACGCCCACGGCCGTGCCGGCCCACAAGCTGGTGCTGCGCACCCTGCGCCGCTCCGACTTCAAGGCCATCAAGGACATCATGGACAAGGTGTATTCCAACATGGAAGGCGCCTGGGCGGCCGATGAGTTTGCGGCCCTGCTCCGCAAGTTTCCGGAGGGCCAGATTGGCATCGAGGACAACGGCCGGTTGGTGGCCGCTGCGTTGGCCATCATCGTGGAATACAGCGAGTACGGCGATAAGCACACCTACGCCAAAATCACGGGCAACGGCAAATTTGACACCCACGACCCCGACGGCGACACCCTCTACGGCGTCGATGTATTCGTCGACCCTGAGTACCGCAGCCTGCGCCTGGGCCGCCGCCTTTATGATGCCCGCAAGGAGCTATGCGAGAACCTGAACCTGCGCGCCATGGTGGCCGGCGGCCGCATCCCCGGCTACGCGGCTTATGCCAACGAGATGACGCCCGCCAAGTACGTGGAAATGGTGCGCAACAAGGAGCTGGTCGACCCCATCCTCACCTTCCAGCTTTCGAACGAGTTCTACGTGCGTAAGCTCATCCGCGGCTATTTGCCTTATGACTCCGAATCAAAGGCTTATGCCACGCTGCTGGAGTGGATTAACGTGTATTACGAAGAGACGGAAAAGCTCATCGGCAACACCAAGTCCAACGTCCGCATTGGCATTGTGCAGTGGCAGATGCGCGCCACCCGCAGCCTGGAAGACTTGCTGCAGCAGATGGAGTTCTTCGTGGACACGGTGAGTGGTTATAAGTCTGACTGCGTGATGTTTCCGGAGTTTTTCAACGCCCCGCTCATGGCCCTCACCAACGAGGACTCGCCGTCGGTGGCTATCCGGGCCATGGCGGCCTTCACCGAGCCCATCAAAATCAAGATGATGGAGCTGGCCGTGAGCTACAACATCAACATCGTGGCCGGCTCGATGCCGGTGTACGAAGAAGGCAAGCTGTTTAACGTGGCCTACCTCTGCCGCCGCGACGGCACCGTGGACGAGCAGTACAAGCTGCACGTGACGCCCGACGAGGCCAGCTACTGGGGCATGCGCGGCGGCGACAAGCTGAAATGCTTCGACACGGACTTCGGCAAAATCGGCATTCTGGTGTGCTACGACATTGAATTCCCAGAGTTGGCCCGCATGCTCAGCGACGAGGGCGTGAAAATCCTGTTCGTGCCCTTCTGGACCGATACCAAGAACGCCTACCAGCGCGTGCGCATCTGCGCCCAGGCCCGGGCCATCGAAAACGAGTGCTACGTGGCCATCACCGGCTCGGTGGGCAACCTGCCGCGCGTCGAAAACATGGACATTCAGTACTCGCAGTCGGCCGTGTTCAGCCCCTCGGACTTTGCGTTTCCGCACGATGCCATCGTGGCCGAGGCCACGCCCAACACGGAGATGACGCTCATTGCCGACCTGGACCTGGACCTGCTCAAGGACCTGAACACCAGCGGCGCCGTGCGTAACCTGCGCGACCGCCGCAAGGACCTCTACTCGCTGAGCTGGACCGTGAAAAAGACCGACCGCGACGAGGAGCTGCTGGAACAGGGAACCGAGCGACTGGCGCGCCCCAGCCGCCGCAAGGCCGTGGCGGCTGGGTAATAACCCGGCGGAAACCCTTTTTCAATCCCTCTAAATCAGAGAAAAGCCCGCTGGCTCTGCTGAACCGGCGGGCTTTTGTGCGTAAACTGCAGCCCCAAATTCTCACGCTTTCTCCACCAATCCCTTCGCAAGTCATGCGCGTTTTCATCACCGGAGCCAACCGGGGCCTGGGCCTCGAACTCACCCGCCAGTACCTGGAGCGCGGCGACCAGGTGTTTGCCGCCAGCCGGCAGCCGGCCCAAGCCACCGAGTTGCAGCAGCTGCACCAGCAGTATGCCGACCGCCTCGTGCTGCTGCCCCTCGACGTGGCCAGCGCCGATTCCATTACCGCCGCCGTGCAGGCCGTGCGAAGCAACACCGATGCCCTCGACGTGCTCATCAACAACGCCGGCGTGTACCCACACGCGGGCTCGGGCGATGCCCACCAGCGCCTGGGCCAGCTCACCCACGACGACGCCATCGAAACCATGCAGGTGAACGCCATTGGGCCGCTGCTGGTAGCGCAGGCGCTGCTGCCGCTGCTGCGCGCCGGCCAGAAAGGCCGCATCCTGAGCATTTCATCGGGCCAGGGCTCCCTGACGTGGAAAGCCACCGGCGACCCCTACCACTACAGCGCCAGCAAGGCCGCCCTGAACATGTACATGCGCAGCCTGGCCGCCGAAGTCGGCCACATGGGCCTGATTTCGGTGCTCGTAGACCCGGGCTGGATGCGCACCGACATGGGAGGCGACCACGCCACCCAGGAGCCCGCCGACTCGGCCCGCGGCATCATCCGGCTGGCCGAGCAACTACACGCCGAAGAAAACGGCAGCTTCCTGACCTGGCAGGGCCAGCCCGTGCCGTGGTAGGCACGCTGCGGCCCGGGCAGTGCGCCCAGTGAGTCGCGGCTGAAAATCCTGCTTTCCGAAAAAGTCCGCTGAGCCCTGCTCAGCGGACTTTTTTTATGATTCAACCCTTTGTTCAGCAAAATCAATCAGGGCTTTAATGTTCAGCAGTGTGTAATTCCGGGCAGTGATGCATCACTCACTATATCTGCTTTGGCATTTCTTTTAATTAACTTCATTATTACCGCTAACGAATCATCCAATCCCAAAAACCGATTAAAAAAATTAATGCGATTCAGCGCTTCCGTTGTCAAAAATCCATTCTCTATATTCGCCAATTCACTCACCATTTTTTAATCAAAATTTTACTCTCATGAGAAGAACCTTACTCCTCTTTTTGGCCCTGCTGCTGGTGCTGACGTGCCACACCGTGCGGGCCCAGGACCGCACGGTGACCGGCACCGTGGCAGGCTCCGACGGCGCTTCGATTCCGGGCGTGACGGTGCTTGTGAAAGGCACCAAGCTCGGCACCTCGACCGATGTCGAGGGCAAGTACTCCATCGCGGTGCCTCCAACGGCCAGCACGCTGGTTTTTTCCTATGTGGGCTACGCCACGCAGGAACTGGCCATCGGCAACAAATCGACCATCAATGTTGGCTTGGTGACCGATGCCAAAGGCCTCGACGAAGTGGTAGTGGTGGGCTACGGCACCCAGCTACGCCGCGACCTGACCGGCAACGTGGCCACCATTACCGGCAAAGAAATTGCCACGGCTCCGGTGCAAAGCTTCGACCAGGCCTTGCAGGGCCGCGCGCCGGGCGTAAACATCACCACCCCCAACGGCGTGCTCAACAACCCGCCCGTTATCCGCATCCGCGGGGTAAATTCTATCAACCTGAGCTCGGCGCCGCTGGTGGTGATTGACGGCATTCCGGCGTTCAGCGGCAACTCGTCGGCGGTGGGCAGCGTGCCAAACAACCCGCTGAGCAACCTGAACCCGGCCGACATTGAAAGCATGGAAGTGCTGAAAGATGCCTCGGCTACGGCCATTTACGGCTCGCGGGCGGCCGGTGGGGTCATCCTCGTTACCACCAAGAAGGGCCGCAAGGGCCAGAGCCACGTCAGCTACGACACGTGGGTGGGCTGGACCAAGCCGGTGCGCCTCTACAACGTGCTGGGCGCCCAAGACTACGTGAACATCAAAAACGAAGCCGTGCGCAACCTGAACGCCAACCGCGTGGCCATCGGGGCGGCCGGCTCCAACATCGAGGGCTTCAAGTTGGCCGACGCCAACGGCAATGCCTACGACACCCGCTGGTACGACTACATCTACCGCACGGGCTTCTCGCAGTCGCATAACCTGAACTTCTCGGGTGGCACGGAAAAGACGTCGTTTTACAGCTCGGTGGGCTACACCGACCAGAAAGGCATGCTGGTGGGCAACAGCTTCAAGCGCATCTCGGCCCGCCTGAACGTGGACCATAAGGTGTTTGACCGGCTAACGGTGGGCATGCGCGTGGGCTATTCGAGCACCCGCAACGCGTCGCCCAACTCGGGCTCGGTGGGCGAAGGCGCCTTTGGCACGGCCGGTCTGGGCCGCTTGCCGCTGGTGCTGCCCCCCAACATTCCGGCTTACAACGCCGACGGCACCCCCGCAACCAACGGCGCCGGCATCGGGGCCGGGCCCAACATCAACCCCACCACGGGGGCCGCGCTGCTGCCGGGCTACTACAACCCGGTAGTGGACCTGGACAACAACTACTTCAATTCCGATGGCAGCCAGATTGAAGGCAGCGTGTATGCCGACGTGGAGCTTGCCAAGGGTCTGCACGTGCGCAGCACGGTAGGTTTGAACAACATTTCCTTCGAAGACAAGTCGTTTTACACGGCGCTGGCCGGCGATGGCTACTCCACCGTGGGTTCGGCGAGCAACTACTACCGCACCAACAAGCGCTGGAACTGGCAGAACACCGCGCAGTACGACCACACGTTTGGCGAAAAGCACAACCTGTCGGTGCTGCTGGGCAACGAGCAGCAGGCCACCGACATTCAGCGCTGGGGCGCTACCCGGACGGGCGTAGCCGACCCGCTTTTCAACACCTTCCAGGGCAACTTCACCAACATTGCGGCGGCAGGCAACTACCAGGGTACTAACTACCTGGTGTCGTTTTTCGGGCGTCTCAACTATAACTACGACCGCAAGTATCTGGCCAGCCTCACCGTGCGCCGCGACGGCTACTCGGCTTTCGTGAAAAAGTACGGCAACTTTTACGGCGCCTCGTTGGGCTACGTGGTGTCGGAAGAAGATTTCTGGAAAAACTCCTCGTTTGCCCAGGCGTTTTCGTTCCTGAAGCTGACCGGCAGCTACGGCAGCGTGGGCAACAACCAGGGCATCGACGACTTTGCGTTTCTTTCCTCCTACTCCTCGGGGTATTACGGCGCTAATTCTTCGCTGTACTTCGCCAACGCCGCCAACAGCAACCTGACCTGGGAGGTGAGCAAGAAAACTGACGTCGGCTTGTCATTTGGCTTTTTGCAGGACCGCCTGCGGGGTGATTTCGCCTACTACCGCAACCTCGTGGACGGGCTGATTTTGAGTGCCCCGCAAGCACCATCGAAGGGCATTCCCAGCACGACGCTCAACAACACCATCCTGGCCAACGTGGGCTCGATGCAAAACACGGGCATTGAGCTGAATCTCACCTTCAATGCCATTCAGAACAAGGCCTTTACCTGGACGGTGAGCGGCAACGTCACCACGCTGAAAAACCGCGTTCTGACCCTGGCTAGCGAAGGCCAGCGCATCGGCACGCCCTCCTCGGGCGGCCTCGAAACGTCGAACTACACCGAAGTGGGCCATTCGATTGGCGAAATTCTGGCCGTTCCCTCGCTGGGCGTCGACCCGCGCAACGGCCGCCGCATGCTGCAACGGGCCGATGGCTCGGTGGTGGAATACAACCACCAGGGCACCACGGGCGTGGGCTCGACGGGCTGGACCACTATGGACGGCGCGAACGTGCCGGCCCCCACGCAGCTGGCCGACGGCAAGTACTACGGCCCCGTGCTGCCAACCTACTACGGCGGCCTCGACAACACGTTCCGCTACCAGGGCTTTGATTTGGGCGTGTTCGTGCAGTTTTCAGGCGGCAACTACATCTACAACGGCACCAATGCCGGCCTGCACGACCAGCGCTTCTGGAACAACAAATCGGACATCCTCGACCACTGGACGGCTGACAATACCGGCGCCAAATGGCCGCGGGTGGTGTATGGCGACAACGTGTCGAACGGCTCGACCATCGTGATGTCGTCGAACGTGGAAAAGGGTGATTTTGCCCGTTTGCGCCAGGTGTCGCTCGGCTACAATTTCGGCCAGACGCTGCTCAGCCGCGTGAACGTGGCCAGCGCCCGCCTCTACGTGCAAGTGCAAAACGCTGCCCTCGTGACCAAGTACTCGGGCATCGACCCCGAGATTTCCACCAACGGCGCCAACAATGCCGCCGCCGGCGTCGACCGCAACTCGGTGGGCCAGGCCCGCACCTACACCGTTGGCTTCAACATTGGCTTCTAACCGACTATCTCCGATGAACCGAATTATAACCAAAAAGGCCGCTTTGGCAGCTTGTGCAGCATTTCTGGCCCTGGGTACTTTCTCCTGCCGCCCCGACCTGCTGAACCCCACGCCGACTACTGCCTTTTCTGATAAAGTCGTTTTCGACACCCCGGCCCGCATTGCCCTGCAGGTGAACAACCTGTACAGTTACACGAAGAGCGGCAGCTTTCTGGGCGGCCGGTACCAGATTTTCAGCGACATCCGGGCCAATGACTTCATCAACCGCACATCGAACGGCGTGACAGGGCAGAGCGTGTGGAACCACACCCTCACCGAAGCGTCCCAGAACGACGTTATCAACACCTGGGGGGCCGGCTACGCTGCCATCAACCAAATCAACGTGTTTCTGGCCGGCATGGACGCCAACGCGGCCAAGTTTGTGGCGCCCACGTTCCCGACCGACTTTGGCACCACCGCCAACCAGTACCGGGGCGAGGCTCGGCTGCTGCGGGCGCTTTGCTACTACTCGCTGCTGCAGCTTTACGCCCGGCCTTACGCCGACGGCAACGGCAGCAAGCCCGGCCTGCCCCTGCGCCTGCGCGCCGAAACCGACGACACCGGCAACGACCTGGCTCGCAGCTCGGTGGCCGAAGTGTACGCCCAGATTCTGGCCGACCTGAACTTTGCCGAGCAGAACCTGCCGCTGACCTACGGCACCAGTGCCGCCGCCAGCACCCTGAACACGACCCGCGCTCACCGCAACACGGCCATTGCCCTGAAAACCCGGGTGTATCTGAGCATGGGCCAGTATGCCAACGTCATCACCGAAGCCAACAAGATTGTGCCCGCTGCAGCGCCCTTCACGGCTGCCACGGGGGTGCCCAACTCCCTGAACGCCTCCGTTGCCGCCGTATTTGCCGTGCCGCAGGAAACCACGGAGAGCATCCTGAGCTTCCCCTTCACGGCACAGGACCCGCCCGGAACCCAAAACCAGCTGGCCTACTACTTCCTACCTACCTCGTTGGGTGGCGGCGGTGAGTACGGCTTGAATACCGCCGCGGGCGGCATTCTGGCAAACCCGGCTTTTGCCGCTACTGATGCGCGCCGCACCAGCTTTGTGGCGGTGGTGACTACGGGGACTTCCTCCGAATCCTTCCTCAAGAAGTACCCCACGGGCTCGCCCTACACCGACAAAGCGCCCGCCATTCGCTACGCCGAGGTGCTGCTGAGCCTGGCCGAAGCCCGCGTGCGCTCCACTAACACCATCGACCCGCAGGCGCTGCTACTGCTCAACGCGGTGCGGGGCCGCTCGAATGCGGCCGGCGTTTACACGGCTGCCAGCTTCACGTCGGCGGCCGCCATGGCTGATGCCATTGTGCTGGAACGGCGCATTGAGTTTCTGGGTGAAGGCATTCGCAACCATGACCTGATGCGCTTGCTGGCGACGATTCCGGCCAAAAGCTCCGTACCGGCCATCGACCCCACCAACACCATCTACGTGTGGCCAATTCCCTCGACCGAGCTGGCTACCAACAAACTGATGACGCGCAACTAGGCGCCCGTAAGCTTCGGCTGCAACCGCAAAAAAGCGGCTTGCCCAGACTGGGCAAGCCGCTTTTTTGCGTTCTGATGCAGGCTATTTTTCTACGCGCTGGCGGCCAGGTGGGCGTGGTCGCGCAGCACGGTTTGGAGGAAGGGCCCATCCTGCAAATCAGTACGAATGCCGGTGATTTCCTTCACCTTGTTGGCTACTTCGTTGAGTACCTCGTAGTTGCCGCGGGCACTGGCTTGCTGCACCAGTTGGCGCACCAAGGCCACGTCGTGGTCGGCGAGCAGGGCGGCTTGTGGAAATACCGGCTGGTAGCCGGCAATGGGGCTGAGGCCGGGGGCCAGCGGCGACGTAGCCAGCGGACGCACTTTCACCACGGTGGTGCCGGCGGCCAGGTCGCCGAGGCGCTGCCCGCGCCCGTTGGCCGCGATGGTGATGATGGCCACGAGACCGCCAAACAAACCGGTATCGATGAGGCGCAGCAGCCAGCGTAGCAGGTAGTCGCCCACGCTGGGCGCGGTGCCGTCGAGGCGCATCACCCGGATGTCGCGGGCCCGCTTACCAATGCTCTGGCCGTTGAAGAACACCTCACTGATAAGATGATAGAACACGTAGGGCACGCCAATCGCCAACCCCAGCCCTACCGAGGCGGCATTGCCCTGGAGGCTCAGCCCGGAGTACACCAGCCCGCAGGCAAATATCCAGGCCCCGAGCACGAGATAGTCGAGAATGGCGGCCACGATGCGGTCGCCGAGGCTGGCGACTTCGTATTCGAGCGAAACGTTTTGGGCAGTGTGGACGCGGACGGTGGCCATGCGGTAGCAATTGGAATTTCGAACGAAGAAACGGGAAAACCGGCGCCGCGCAAAACTTCGCCGCTGCCCGCTTCGGCGCGGGTAGTTTGGTAACGACGGCTTCCTATCTTTAAGGCCTTCAATTCTGAACCATGCGAGAAGCCGTTTTTTTGCGCCAGAACCAAGTGCGCTGGCAGCAGTACGAAAAGCGGCCCCAGGTGGGCCCCGACGAGCTGGCTGCCCGCTTTGTGGCCCTCACCGACGACCTGGCCTACGCCCAAACCTTCTACCCCACCTCGCCCACCACGGCCTACCTCAACGGGCTGGCCGGCAAGGTGCACCAGCGCCTCTACGCCAACAAGCGCCAGGACCACGGCCGCTTCGCTCGCTTCTGGGCCGTGGAGTTGCCGCTGGTGGTGGCGCGGCACCACCGCACACTGGCCTTCACGGCGCTCATCTTTCTGGTGTTCACGGCCCTGGGCGCGCTTTCGGCGGCTTATGACGACTCGTTTGTGCGCGTTATCCTCGGCGATGGCTACGTGAACCAGACCATCGAAAACATCCGCAAAGGCGACCCCATGGCGGTGTATAAGAAGGAGGGCGAAACACTAATGTTTCTGGGCATTACGGCCAACAACATTTATGTGGCCCTGATGACGTTCGTGATGGGCGTCACGCTGGGCGGGGGCACGCTGTATATGATGTTTAAGAATGCGTTGATGCTGGGCGCGTTCCAGTATTTTTTCCACCACTACCACGTGCTGAAGGCCTCGGTGCTTACCATCTGGATTCACGGCACGCTGGAGATTTCGGCCATCGTCGTGGCCGGGGCGGCGGGGTTTGTCATGGCGCGGGGCATCCTGTTTCCGGGCACATTCAGCCGGGCCGAAGCCTTCCGGCTAGCCGCGCGCGACGGCCTGAAAATCGCCATTGGGCTGGTGCCCATTTTTGTGGTGGCCGGCTTTCTGGAAGGCTTCGTGACGCGCCACACCGAAATGCCGCTGGCCGCCAGCTTGGGCATTATTGGCACGTCGGCGGCCTTCATCGGCTGGTATTTCGGGCTCTACCCGCGCCAGCTGGCACGGCGGCAAGCCCTGGTTTCTTCCACTTAGGTTTCTCACGGGCTGCTCATGCGTCTCCCTTTTACCCAGGCTGCTGATTTTTACCACGAGCGGGACTTCGGCCAGAAAATCTCGGCCACGCTGGAGTTCATCGGCGCCCACTGGCGGCCGCTGGGCCGGGTGCTGGCTTATGTGATGCTGCCCGTTCTGTTGGTCCGCAGCGTGTTGCAGGCCCTGATTCAGCGCTACCTGCCAGTGGTGTTTTCACGCCCGGCGCCCGACCAGTTTACCCGCCCCGGCGGCACAACGGAGTTGCAGGCCGGCTACTTAAAAAGCTTTTTCTTTTCGCCGGCCTACTGGCTCGGTTCGCTGGTTGGCTCCATTTCGTTTATTCTGCTGATTTTAAGCCTTTATGGCTATGTGACGCTGCTGGCCCAGCGGCGCACGCCCGGCCCGGCGCCCACGGTGGCGGAGGTGTGGGCCGAAGTGCGCGGCAACTTATTAAGCTCCTTCCTGTCGCTTTGGATGGTGGGTTTGCTCGTGGGGGCAAGCTTCTTTCTGCTGCTGGTTCCCGGGTTGTACCTCGGCGTTGTGTTGAGCCTGTTTTTCATCGTCCAGCTCAACGAAGGCCGCGGCTTTGGCGCCACGCTCAGCCGTTGCTGGCTCCTCGTGCGCGGCAAGTGGTGGTCGACGTTCGGCCTCATTGCCCTGGTGCTGCTACTCTACTATGTGGTCGTTGCAGGTGTTGGCGGCGTGGCAGTGCTGGCTTCGGGCGGGTTCTCGGCCATGTTGCAGGCCGCACAAACCCGGTCGCCGCTGATGAGCGTGGTCATTGCCTGCATTGCCAGCCTTTCCACGCTGTTGCTTTACCCGCCGCTGCTGCTGGCGCTGGCTTTCCAGTATTTCAACTTGGTGGAGCGCCACGAAGGCTCCGGCCTGCGCCTGCTGGTGGATACGCTGGGTAAAACCCCTGCCCCGCAGGTTCGCAGCGCCACCTACCAGCCCACCGACGAAGGCGAGTATTAACCCTTGGCGGGTTCAGCCAGCCAACCGCCTTTCAGCCATTTCAACCATTTCAACGCACACTCCTACCTTTCGGTGATGCCAGCAAAAAGCAGATTTACCCGCGAAGCCGACTTCCGGCGCGAGCGGGATTTTGGGGCCAAAGTCGGCGCTACCTTCGAGTTTGTGGTGGCCCAGTTTAAGCCGCTTATGAAGTGCCTGCTCTACTTTGTGCTGCCGGGTGCGCTGCTGGCAGGCATCGGCATGGGCCTCTTTATGAGCAAATTGCTGGGCATGCTACCTAGTGGCCCCACTGGCCGCAACCGGCTGGGCGGGCCGGTGCAGATTGCGCAACAATACGACCCCACCAACCCCTTCGCCAATGCCACCGCCGTGCTGGGCATCGGCCTCACGGCGCTGGGCTTTCTGGCGGCGTTCATCCTGCTTTCGAGCACGGTGTACGGCTTTGTGCGCGTGCGCATGGCCACGCCGCCCGAAGAGCGGGTGGAGCCCGGCCGCGTGTGGGCCGTGGTGTGGGCCCGGCTGGGCCGCGTAATTGGCGCCTGGCTGCTCATCAGCATCATCATGGTGATTGGGATGGGCGTGATTGGCGGCGCGCTGAGCCTCATCGGTCCGGGCTTCATCGTGCTGATGGGGCCCCTGCTGCTGTGGGTGGGCGTGTGCCTGTCGCTGTATTTCCCGGCCCTTTGGATGGAAGACGGCGGCGTGACAGCCGCTTTCCGCCGCTCGTTTTACCTGATAAAGGGCAAATGGTGGTCGACGCTGGGTTTGTATTTGATAATCAGCTTTATCACGGGCGTCATCAATTATCTGTTCATCATTCCCTTCTATGCCTTGATGATGAGCAAGGTCTTGCTGCACTGGGAGTTCGACATGGAGCTGCTGAGCGTGGCGGCCATGAGCTTTTACGCCCTGGGCTGGGTGTTCACGGCGGTGCTGCCGCTGGTGGCCATGCTGTTCCAGTACTTCAACCTGGTGGAGCGCCGCGAGGGCGTGGGCCTGCGCCAGCTGATAAGCCAGTTGGGCCAAACCACGGCGCCGCAGGTGAGCAGCGCCACCTATCGCCCCGACGAGGAGGGCGAATACTAGCGCCCGGCGGCTAGCTTTGGCGAAATTATAACCGATTGATTACGGCCGTTGTCTGTTTTTGGCGTGCGTGAGTCCCTGGGAAAGCTTGTATTGACGAAGGGCAGCCGGCCGGGTGGCCGCGTGGCCCGGCGCCTGCTGCTGGCCGGGTGCCTGCTGGCGGCTGGCTTGGGCACTCAGGCGGCGCCCAAGCCGACGCCTGGGCCGAAAACCGCGCAGGCCGAATTTCGCCCGAAGCCGCTGCCGCCCGACCGCACCACGGCCCTGCCCTCGCGCCACCTCGACGCGGCCCGCCTGCGCGAGCTGGCCAGCCAGCGCGATTTCCGCTACGAAGAGCCCAGCGCCAGCACCGACGGTTGGGCGGCCTTTTGGGCGCGCATCTGGCGCTGGCTGGGCAGCTTGTTCGACACGCCCACCGGCCGCCTGAGCTGGAAATACGGCGTGTACGCGGTGGTCCTGGCCTTGCTGGTGTATGCCGTGCTCAAGCTGATGCAGGTGGACGTGACGGCCGCCTTCGGGCGCTCGGGCCGGCGCGGGCAGTTGGCCTACGACACGGCTTCGGAGAATATTCACGAAGTGGACTTCCGCACTCGTATTGCCGAGGCCGAGGCCGCCGGCAACTTCCGCCTGGCCACCCGCCTGGGCTACCTCGAAGTGCTGAAGCACCTGACCGATGGCGGCTTTATTCAATGGCAGCCCGACAAAACCAACCACGCCTACCTGGCGGAGCTGGCGGCCGGGCCGTTGCGCGAGGCTTTCCGCGGGGCTACGCGCGAGTTTGAGTACGTGTGGTACGGCGACCTGCGCCTCAATGCCGTGCTTTACCAACAGGCCCGCGCCAGCCAGCGCGCCGTGAGTAGCCTGCTCGCGGGCCGCCCGGCGTCCGTTTCGGCCTCTATTCCCCAGCCCGCCTGATGCCGCAGCTCACCACCTTTCGCCTCTATTTATTGGGCGTGGCGCTGCTGTTTGCGGGCTACGTGACGCTGGAATACAACCGGCCCAAGCCCCTGGACTGGAGCCCGACCTACATCAACAAAGACAAGATTCCCTACGGCACCTACGTGCTGTATGACCAACTGCCGCGCCTGCTCGGCACCGACTCGGTGGAAACCGTGCGCCTGCCCGTGTACAGCCAACTCACCGGCCTGACGCAGGATGAATATGATGGCCTCCGGGCGCCCACGCCCGAAGACCTCCTGCGCGGGCGCAAGCACAAAGCGTCGACCGATACCACGGCGACGTCTGAGGCAACGGATTCGGCCACCGTGGCGGCTGCCGCGGAACCGGCCGACTCGGTGACGAACGAGGAGGCTGACTCCACCGCCACGGCATCGGCCGCCACCGATTCGACCGCTCAGACGGCAGCTGATGAGGACGAAGTATACGAGGAAGAGGAGCCGGAAGAATCGGCCGACGCCATTCCGCTCCGCGCGGGCTTGGCCAACTACTTGTTTATTAATGAAGGCTTTGAGTTGAGTCGGACCGACGCCCGGGCGCTGCTGCAGTACGTAGCCCGGGGCAACAATGCCTTCGTGGCGGCCAAATACTTCCGCAGCCAGCGCGGGCTACTGCGCGACAGCCTGGGCTTCGGTGTGAAAGAGCGGGCGCTTACGTCTTCCAAAAACCTGAAGGGCATTTTTTCCATCGATTCCGTCGACCTGCGCTTCACCAATCCGGCTCTGGCGCGGGCCCACATCCGGCTGCCCGGCGTCAGCGTGGAGCAGTACCTGGAGGTGGATTCGGGGCGCGTGGGGCGCACCCTGGCCACGGAT
Source organism: Hymenobacter convexus (assembly GCF_030580955.1). GTDB lineage: Bacteria > Bacteroidota > Bacteroidia > Cytophagales > Hymenobacteraceae > Hymenobacter. Next base: position 62,881 of record NZ_JAUQON010000006.1, read on the forward strand.
GCGCAGGGCCACGCCGTATTTGTTCGCATTGATTACGGGCGGGGGCATTTTTACCTCTGCACGGCGCCGGTGGCTTTCACCAACTACTATCTGCTGCGGCCGCGCACGGCGCGGTTTGCTGAGGCGGCACTGGCGTATCTGCCCGCGCGCCGGGCCTTATGGGACGAGTACCTGAAGCAGGGGCCGGTGGGCGAGCAGTCGCTGTTGCGGGTGGTATTTGCCCACGAGGCTTTGCGCTGGGCGTATTATTTGTGTTTGTTCGGCGGCTTGCTGTTTGTGCTGATTGAAGCGCGGCGTCGGCAGCGCATCATTCCCACCATCAAGCCATTGCCCAATACCACGCTGCTATTTACGCGCACCGTGGCCAGCCTCTACCGGCAGGGCAGCAACCACGCGCTGATTGGGGAAAAGAAGGTGGCCCTGTTTATGGACTATCTGCGCCAACGCTTCCAGGAAACCAATCCCGACTTTGCCGACGCCGACTTCCGCGAGCGGCTAAGCCAGAAATCGGGCCTCACCCGCCAGCGCGTGGATGAGCTGCTGCGGCTGGTAAACTTTGCCCGCACTGCGCCCCAAATGACGGACCAGCAGCTGCTGCAGCTAAGCAAGGCACTCGGTGATTTTAAACGGGAGGCCGGCCGATGAATGCGCACTTGCTCACCGTTGAAAAGCTCGCCGTGCTCATCAAATACCAGTGGGATTTGCGGCACTTCTACAAGCAGGCTTCGGCTACCGAAATGGCCCTGATGGATGGCCTCGACTGGAACAACCTGGCCGAGCTGCTGCAAGACCTGAAGCGCTATCATCACCAACTCGTTTCGGCTGATTACGCCGCTAAAATTCATGCGGAACTGCTCGCGGCCTGCGCCGATGAGGAAACCGCCCAGACATTCATTGGCTACGCCAGCACTTTGTAAATGGAAAACGAAAACCCCGACCTGACCTCCCCTACCCCGGCCCCCAACACGGCGGGCAGTACCCCAGCCGCATCCCAGCCCGCCGACATCCGACCGGCCACTGACGCCTCGGAAACGCCTGCTGCTCCTGAAACTCAGTCCGCCTCTGAGGCCATCATCGCGCCAGAAAACACCTTCGGCCCGCGCACCGACTTCGCCCGCCTCACGGCCAAAACCGAAGCCATTAAGGCGGAAATCGGTAAAATCATCGTGGGCCAGACCGACTTGCTGGAGCTGCTGCTCACCGCCATTCTGGCCGATGGGCACGTGCTGCTCGAAGGCGTGCCGGGCGTGGCCAAAACCCTCATGGCCAAGCTGCTGGCGCGCACGCTGGAAGTACCGTTCAGCCGCATTCAGTTCACCCCCGATTTGATGCCGAGCGACGTGCTGGGTACCTCGGTATTTCGGCAGAGCAAGGCGGATTTTGAGTTTCGGCCCGGCCCTATTTTCGCCAGCGTGGTGCTGATTGACGAAATCAACCGCGCGCCCGCCAAGACGCAGTCGGCGCTGTTTGAGGTGATGGAGGAGCGCACCGTGACGCAGGACGGCACCACCTACGGAATGCAGGAGCCCTTCCTGGTGCTGGCCACCCAAAACCCGGTGGAGCAGGAAGGCACCTACCGCCTGCCCGAAGCCCAACTCGACCGCTTCCTGTTCAAGCTGCACGTGGGCTACCCCACGCTGGCCGAGGAAGTGCAGATTCTCAGCGGCCACCACGCCGGCCTGGGCAGCACCCACCTGGAAGCCGTGCAGCCCATCCTCAGCGCCGCTGACCTAGCCACGCTGCGCCAGCAAGTGCGCCAGCAGCGCGTGGAAGCCAACATTTTGGAATACATCGCCAAGCTGGTGGGCCAGACGCGGGCGCACAAGTCGCTGTACCTGGGCGCCTCGCCCCGCGCCTCGCTGGCCTTGCTCAACGGCGCCAAAGCCCTGGCCGCCCTGCGCGGCCGCGACTTCGTGACGCCCGAAGACGTGCAGTTCCTGGCCCCCAGCGTGCTGCGTCACCGCATCATGCTCACGCCCGAGCGCGAGATGGAAGGCGGCACGCCCGACGACGTGGTGAAGCAGATTATGCAGCAGATTGAGGTGCCGCGCTAAAATCGTCTGTCATTGCGAGTGAAGCGCAGCGGAACGCGGCAATCCGTCCTCCCAATGCGACCAGCCCTGAGATGTGATACCGCACAACCTACCGTCCAAACTCATGAATAGTAACACCAAAGCCGCCGACGCACTCCTAAAACGCAAGCTTTTGGGCGCGTCAGTAGAAAGCTTTGGGCTCTTTCATCAGTTTCTATGCATTGTGTTCAGAGATGATACTCCTGAAGACCACACACTTTCAATTGACACTGAAATATTCTCTAATAATCTGGATTTCAACTCTTCAAATCTATCCAACAACGAACAGGCGCTGATTTTATTCAGTCGTATCAATCTGAGAAAGATTATTGGAATTCAGTGCAGTGATACAGGCACTTTGACAATCAACTTCGACAACGGCCGAAATCTGGCTTTCCGTGGTCAGCCCGCCGACAAGACTTGCACAGAGCCCTGGCAGATTGGTAAAGGGAGCCCCGAAGAAGACCCGCACCACTACCTTATTATTGCTAATCATGGCGGTGGATATACGATTTGGGATGGTAATAATTCTGCCACTTAAGACTCTCAGCCGCTGCTGCATAATAATGAGCTTTTTCCTGACCCGGCGCTTTTTCCTGCTAGTGACTATTCTGGCCATCGGCTTCATCGTGGCTTTTTTCCTGCCGTGGCTGCTGGGGCCGATGCAGATTGCGCTAGGCGTGTTCGTGGTCTTGGCGCTACTCGATGCGCTGCTGCTTTATGCTCCGTCGAAAAACAAAACCGCACCCGTGTTCGGCCGCCGCGTGATGGGCGACAAGCTGGCCAACGGCTCGGACAACGACGTGCAGATTTACCTCGAGAACCGCTACCGCTTCCCGATTCGGACGGAGACAATTGACGAGATTCCGCACCAGTTTCAGCGGCGCGATGTGCTGTTTCGGGCCGCCGTGAAGCCGGGCGAAACCACCATCATCAACTACCAGGTGCGGCCTACCAAGCGCGGCGAGTACGAGTTCGGGGCGCTGAACATCTACGCCGCCTCGCCGCTGGGGCTGGTGCGGCGGCGCTTCCGCTACGAGCAGGGCCGCACGGTGCCGGTGTATCCCTCGTTTCTGCAGATGCGGCAGTTCGAGCTGCTGGCCATCCACAACCGCCTCACGGAAGTAGGCGTGAAGCGCATCCGGCGCGTGGGCCACAGCATGGAGTTCGAGCAAATCCGGCCCTACGTGCCCGGCGACGACCCGCGCAGCATCAACTGGAAAGCCACCGCCCGCCGCAGCGGCACGGGCGCGGCCGATGCACTGGTGGTGAACCACTTCCAGGACGAGCGCGCCCAGCAGGTGTACTGCCTCATCGACAAAGGCCGGGTGATGCGCATGCCCTTCGACGGGCTGAGTTTGCTCGATTACGCCATCAATGCCACGCTGGTGGTCAGCAATATTGCCTTGCTCAAGCACGACAAGGCCGGCCTGCTCACCTTTTCAAATCAACCCGGCGCCACCCTGGCCGCCGACCGCCGCCCCGGCCACCTACTCAAGCTGCTCGAAATCCTCTACCGCCAGAAAACCAAGTACCTCGAAACCGATTTCGAATTGCTCTACGCCACGGTTCGGGCCCGCATCAAGCAGCGCAGCCTGCTGATTCTATTCACTAATTTCGAGACGCTGCACGGCATGCAGCGGCAGCTGCCCTACCTGCGCCGCATGTCGAAAGACCACCTGCTGCTGGTGGTTTTCTTCGAGAACACCGAGCTGCGGGAGTTTTTAGAGACGCCGGCCGAAACGACGGAGGACGTGTACAATCAGACCATCGCCGAGAAATTTGCGCAGGAAAAGCGCCAGATTGTGCTCGAATTGCAGCGCTACGGCATTTATTCGTTGCTGACGGCGCCGAAGGATTTGACGGTGAACACAATCAACAAGTACCTGGAATTCAAGGCCCGCGGGTTGATATAGACCACGGATTGGCTACGCCGAACTTCGTTTCGCTCGGTTTTTTTCAGATTCCACGGATTTTAGCTTTGCTGACCTTCGGTTGTGGACGCGTATTTGTAAGCTGTGGCAGGAAAAATCTTTAGCGAAACATGATGCGGAAGGCCGACAGACTAAAAAAAATGGGACTTTGGCTGCTGGCGTTGCTTATGCTGGCGGCCCAATCGGGACGGGCTCAGCCGGCATCGACATTGCTGCCCGTGCCCGCCGAAATGCGCTGGGGCAAAGGCCGCCTGAGCCTCAGCAAGCCACTCAGGCTTCAGCTTGACAACTCGCCCGACCCGGCAGTGCGCCCAGCCGTGCGCCGGCTGCTCACGCGCCTGCAAGGGCCGGCCGAGCCGCCCACCGGCCCGGTGCTGCAAATCCGGTACGGCCGCGTGGGTAAGCCCGAGAAGTTTGACGAGGAGCGGTACTCGTTGCGCGTGACACCGATGGGCGTGAGCATCGACGCCCCCACCAGCCTGGGCGTGCTGCGGGCGCTGGCCACGCTGGAGCAGCTGCCCATCGCCGAGAAAAAACAGCGCTACCTGCCCGAGGTAGACATTCAGGACCAGCCGCGCTTTGCCTGGCGCGGGCTGCTGATTGACGCAGCGCGGCATTTCATGCCCGTGGCCGTTATCAAGCGAAATATTGATGGCATGGCGGCCGTGAAACTGAACGTGCTGCACTGGCACCTGACCGATGACCAGGGCTTTCGCGTCGAGAGCCTGGTGTTTCCGCGCCTGCACACGGTGGGCAGCACCGACGGCCTGTTTTATACCCAGGCCGAGGTGCGCGAGGTGCTGGCCTACGCGGCGGCGCGGGGCATTCGGGTAGTACCGGAGTTCGACATGCCTAGCCACACCACCAGCTGGATTGTGGCCTACCCACGCCTGAAATCCAACGACTCGACCTACGCGCCCTACACTTCGTGGCGCACCACCAACGTGGCCATCGACCCCACGCGCGAAACCACCTATACCTTCCTGGATTCGCTGTTTACCGAGATGACGGCGCTGTTTCCGGACCCGTATTTCCACGCCGGGGGCGACGAGAACGACGGGCGCAACTGGCGCCGCACGCCGCGCATCGTGGCCTATATGCAGGCCAACAAAATGGTGAAAGCTGACGGTAAAACCGTGGATAAGCACCAGCTGCAAACTTATTTCAATCGCCGCGTGCTGGCGTTGCTGCAAAAGCGCGGCAAAACGATGATTGGCTGGGATGAAATCCTCGGCCCTGATTTGCCCAAGGAAACCGTTATTCAAAGCTGGCGCGGCAAAAAAGGCTTGGTGGATGCGGCCCAGCTGGGCCACCCGGTGCTGCTCTCGAACGGGTACTACCTCGACCTGAACAACACCGCCGCCAGTTCCTACCTCACCGACCCACTGCCGCCCGACACGCCCCTCACGCCCGCTGAGCAGAAGCTGGTGCTGGGCGGCGAAGCGGCCATGTGGGCGGAATTCGCCGATTCCGTGGTGCTGGACTCCCGCATCTGGCCGCGGGCAGCGGCCGTGGCCGAGCGGCTGTGGTCGCCCCAGGCCGCCACCCAGAGCGTGGCCGACTTCCACCGCCGCCTGCCCGTCATTTCGGCCGAACTGGAAACGCTGGGTTTGCGCCACCGCATCGTGCCCGAACTGCTGCTCAAGCAGATGGCCGGTAGCACCAATGTGGCGCCACTGCACACGCTGGCCGAGGTGCTGGAACCGGTGAAGGAATACAAGCGGCATTTTCAGGGCTTCACCTACACAACCGCTACGCCGCTCAACCGGCTGGTGGACGCCGCCCCGGCCGAGTCGGAAGTGGCCCGACGCTTTGGGGTGCTGGTGGATAGCGTGCTGGCGGGCGGCGCCACGGCGGCGGGCCGCACGGCCGCCTCGCAACGGCAGACAGCCGCGCTACGGGCCCAACTGCTACGCTGGCAGGCCAACGACGTGGTGCTGCAACCGCAGTTTCTGCTGAGTCCGACGCTGCGCGAGTACGCCCCGCTTTCCACCAATCTGGCGGCGGTGGCCCGGCTACTGCTGGAGCGTCTCACGCAGTTGCAAGCCGGCCAGACACCTTCGGCGGCGTGGCTGGCCGCGGCCAGGAAGACGCTGGATGCAGCCCAGGCGCCGGCCGGGCAGGCCGAGCTGGCCGTGGTGAAAACGGCCCGGAAACTGGCCTTAACGGGTGTTTCGGCCCCGTGATGCCCGACTCCGACACCTTGGGAAGGCAGCAGCTCAAGCTGCTGTTGCGGCTGGGCCTGCTGCTGGCGCTGGCTCCTTTTTTGCTATTGACAGCGTTCAATCAGCCGTTTTTCGATGATTTCCGCGATGCTTACTGGACGCGGCAACATGGTCTGGCCGGCGTACAAAGCTGGCTGTACCTGACCTGGACCGGCCGCTACACCTCCACGGTTTTTATGACTTGGCTCAACCCCGTCACCTACGGCTGGCTGGGCGGGGTGAAGCCCATCACAGCTGCGCTTTTTGTGGCGCAGTGGCTCAGTGTTGCGCATCTTATCCGGGTGCTCTTTCACAGGGCTTTGCGGGTGGCGTGCTCTTGGGGTACGGCGTTTTGGGTGGCGGGGCTGCTGCTGGCGCTTTTTTGCAACGCGGCGCCCGCGCCTTTTTCGTTTTTGTACTGGTTTTGCGGCGCGGTGGCTTACCAGGTGCCGCTGATTGGGTTGCTCAATTTCACGGCGCTGGCCTTGCGCGTGGGCTGGGGCCAGCCGGCGCGGCCCTGGCGCACCGCCGGCTGGGCTTGCGTGCCGTTGGTGCTGGCCCTGGTGGGCAACGAGCTAACGCTGGTACAGGCCCTGCCGGTGCTGGTCGTGCTGGGCTCCTTTTTGCCCACCGCAGCGCGGCCAAAATTGTGGCTCTGGCTGGCGGTAGGCGGCGCGGCCACGGCAGCGGCAGTAGTAGCGCCCGGCAACTGGGCCCGCGTCATCGCCATGGCGCCGCCATCCGACCCGTTGCACGCCTACCGCTGGCTGGTGCTGGGGCCGCGCACGTTGTACTCGCTGGCCTTGTTTCTTCTCAAGCCGCAAATTCTGCTGAGTTTGCTGGCTGCGGCCGGCGCCGGCGGGTGGCTGGGCCGCTGGTACCGCCAGGCGGGCGGCGTAGTTGTTTCGGTGAGCCGACGGCAGTGGTGGGTGCTGCTGGCCGCGTTTGGGGCGCTCCATTTCGCTGGCTTTTTGCTGTTTCGCTACGTCGTGGTGGGCCCGCCGCTCATGCGCGCGCAAAACGAAATTCTGCTGGTGATGCTGATTTCAACGGCTCTGCTGGCTTGGCTGGCCGCACAACAAGTTTTCGGGGCCACGACCAACTGGCCGAATTGGCTGCGCACCGGCTTGGTGCCCCCCCTGCTGCTAACCGGCGTGTTCCTGACCGGCCACGTGCCCGAGGCCTGGCGCGAATTGCTTACCAGCGCCGCGTCTTTCGATGCTCAGATGCAAACCCGCTTCGCCGCGCTGCGCGCCGCCCACCGCACCGGGCAGCCCAATGTGACGCTGCCTCCCCTGCGCCTCCCCTACGGCCGGGTGCTGATTCCGCTGCGCCGGTTTAGCAACGATATTGAGTTCGATATTGACCTCACGCCCGGCTGCGAAGGCAACATTAACGGCGTGATGGAGCGGTACTTCGAAGTACCCGATGTGTGCTGCGATACCATGCGCACGGTGCAATAAGAACGTCATGCTGCGCGCAGCCGAAGCATCTCTCTCGCAATACTAAATGAATTACTTGCGTGGTAGAGATGCTTCGACTCCGCTCAGCATGATGTTCTTCCTTTTTGTATTCCTATCCCTGATGCATCTCTCTCAACCGCACCGCGGCCTTAACTTGCCAGCATGAAAGCTGCCATTACCCAGGCCCTGGCCAACCTCAACTTCACGGCCATCGACTTCGAAACCGCTAATGAGCAGCGGGCCAGCGCCTGCGCCGTGGGGGTGGTGCGGGTGCGCGGCGGCCAGATTGTGGAAACCTACGCCACCCTGCTCCGCCCCCGCGTGCTGCGCGTGGACTGGCGCAACCAGCAGGTACACGGCATCGCCGAAGAGCAGCTGCACGACGCCCCCACCCTGGCCGATGTATGGGCCCACCTGCTGCCCTACCTGCACGAGCAGCCCGTGGTGGCCCACAATTCGGCCTTCGACGTGAGCGTGCTTGAATACAGCTGTCGCGATTTCGGTCTCCCCATTCCCGACTTCCACGCCCTGTGCTCGGTGAAGCTGGCCAAGGTGTGCTGGCCCTTTCTGGAACGCCACAAACTCGACCACGTGGCCGGGCATTTCGGCATTCCGCTCAACCACCACGACGCGCTGAGCGACGCGCGCGCCTGCGCCGAAATCACGGTACGGGCGTTCCAGTCGGGCACGGCGCTGCCGCTGTGCTACAAGCAGCGCGAGCTCACGGCCGGACTGGCGGCGCGGGCCGCGAAAATGGCGTATTCGTAGTAACTATATCGCCTGTCGTCCTGAGCGCAGCGAAGGACCTTATCACGTTAGCACGGCTTTCGTTCTGACCTGATAAGGTCCTTCGCTGCGCTCAGAATGACAGATGGTTGTCTTAAAACAGTACCGCCACCTGCATGCGACCGGTATGTACAGCGTTCAATCCCTGGGCTTTGCGGCCGTCGTAGGCCAGGGTGATGTTCAGGCCGTTACTCAGGCGCTGCTCAATGTTCAGGTTCCAGGTGAAGTTGCTGCCGGGGCGCAGGGCGTTGAGGATTTCGATGGCGACCACGGAGTTGAGGTCTTCGGGCTTGGCTACATCGAACTGCACGCGGGTGAAGCGCGTGGCGGCCGTAATGGTGCGCTTGTTAACCTGGCTCACGCGGGTTTCGATGCCCAACTCATCGAAGATGCCAGGGTTGGTTTGGGCCGGCGTGGGGTTAGGATACGTTTTTAGGTCGGCGGTGAGGGTGTTTTGCTTGTGGGTGCGCAGGTAGGTGCCGGTGAAGCGCAGGCTGGGTGAGGGCTGGTAGCTGATTTCGGGCTGCAGGGTGTAAATCAGCAGGCGGTAGTTGCGGGTGAGCAGGTAGCTGCTGGCAGCTTCGCGGATGTCGCGCGTGGCCGTGAGGCGGCCCGTGAATGAGGTGGCCAGCGTGCGGCGCAGCAGCAGGCTCTGGGTGCTCAGGTTGCGCAGGTCGCGGCCCTGGGCCAGCAGGGTTTTCTGCTGGGTTTGCTGCACCGTGAACTCGCCCCCGAACACCGGGTTGGAACGGTTGAAATACAGCGTGTTCCGAAACAGCTGGTTAAAGGCCAGCAGCTGGTCGTCCTCCTTGTCGTAGCTGAAAGGGCTGAGGCGCGAGAGCAGCCGCGGGTCGGTGGTGCGGCGGTCGACGGTGATGCTGGTAAGGGTGGCGAAGCGCGAGGCGGCCGCCCGCCAGCCGCCGGCTTCGCGCCAGCCGCGCGGGGCGGCCGTGGTGAGGCGGTAGCTGAGGCGGTTGGTGAAGGCGGTGATGTAGTCGGTGGTGGGCAGGTACACCTTGATGTAAGTGCGGTATTGCGCGTCGGGCGTCTGGGCCTCGAAAAATTCCTCCTTGTCCTCGCGCAGGTTGCCGTTGAGGTCGCCGGCGTAGTAGTGGGTGCCCTGGCCAGCGGGCACGGCCAGGAATGAGTAGTCGCGCTTCAGCTCGCGGCCGGTGGCCACGCTGTAGTTCAGCTCGGAGCGCACCTGGTTTTGGAGCAGGCTGGCGTTGTAGAACACCTGGCCCAGCACGGTGCGGTTGCGCGCGAGGCCCAGGGAGTCGATGTCGCGGTAGGTGCCTAGCAGGCGCAGGTCCTGGTTTTTGCTTAGGCGGGCGGCCATGGTGCCCTGCCAGGTTTGGGCCGTGCCGCGGCTTTGCAGGGCGTTTTGCTCCTTGTTGGGCGTTTGGTCGCGGCGGTAGCTGTAGTCGAGCCGGAACTGGGTGCGGGCCGAGTCGCGGCTCTGCAGGAAAATGTTGTGCTCGTCGAAGTAGTTGGCCGAGCGAATGGTATCGGTGCGGGTTGAGCTGACGCGGTTTTTATCGAACCGATAGGTATAGCCCGGCACCACGCGTCCGCCCACCAGGCGCCCGGTGGCCTCGCCCCGCGCCCAGCTGGAATGGAAGCGCCCGGCGTCCGAATTCAGCACAAACAGCGAGCCGCGCAGCTCCACATTGCCCAGCTTCTGGGCCGCATCCAGCCAGTGCTGCAGGCCGCTCACCTCGCCCGGCCGGTAGCGCCGGCTCAGGCGGTAATTCACGTTGTTGTTAAAATCCTTCGCCGCGCCCACGCTGAAATTCAGGATATTGTCCTCCCGCGCCACCGAGGCTACGCCGGTGCTCTGCTGGGTGCTGCCATTGCTCCAGTTGCGCTCAAACTCCACGTCGCGGTAGCGGTCAATCGGCGAAAAGCGCTTGCCGGTGTACTCGTAGTCCAATGTCGAGCGCAGGCGGTAGCCGCGCAGCGCGCCCCCGGCCAGGGCGGCGGGCAGGCGGCGGTCCTGCATCACGTAGCCCACGCGCACGGCCCCGTCCTGGTCGCTGGCCGAGGAAAACCGGTTGCGGTCGAGGCGCGACTGGGCGGCGTCCACAAAAACTGTGGTGCTGCTATCCACCTGGTAGCTTAGGCCACCGGCTATCATCTGCTTGCGCAGCGGCGTGGCAATGCGCCGTATCGGCTGGTAGCGGCCCAGGCCCGGCCCCAGGTAGTTGTACACGGTGCCGTTGGTGCTCTGGAAACGGGGGTCAAGGCTGCGCTCGTAGTCGCCATTGCCCTGCCCCACGTCCGTGAAAAGCACCGTATAGGAACCCCGCACCGAATCCACGGGCGAGTCGGCGCCCACGTAGGTGAACACCGGCACGCGCCGCCCGGCCACCACCCGAAACTCGCGGTGGTACTGCACAATGCGGCGGTTGTAGGCAGTGGAGTCGCCCCCTGCCACGGCGGCCACGCCCACGTTGCCCGCCTGCGTCAGCTGGCGCACGAGGGTAGTATCCTGCAAGCTGATATTGAGGGGGCTGTTGGGGTTGTCGGCTTCCTGATAGAAGTTGCCGTGCACGCTCAGGCGGCCCAGCTGCTGGTAGTGGCTGGCCGTGACGAGCGAGCGGGAGTAGTTCAGGTCCGAATACTCAAAGTCAATCTTGATGCGCGAGTTGCGCGTGATGAGGTGGCGCGGCGTGAACGTGACCTCGGCCAGATTATAATCAATGGTGTAGTCGGCATCGAACCCCCGGCTTTGCAAGCGCCCATCGAGGTACACCTTCTCCGAGTTGGCCAGCACAATAATGTAGGGCTCACCGTTGGGCCCGCTGAGGCGGTACGGGCCCTGCACGTTGTCAATCGGCGGCACGTCGATGCTGGCAAACTTGCCTTTGGCCACCCCGCCCGCTATGGCCGTGGAAGAGCGCCACACCAGCCCCTTGCGCACGCCGCCGCTGTTCACGGTGGCGCCGGCCACGGGCGCGGCGTCGCCCTGGGGCAGCGGCGGGGCTGCGCCCGTGCTGCCCTGCCGGTTGGGGTCCGTCAGCTGGGGCTGGCTAATGGCGGGCGGGTTCAGGGTGGCCGGGGCCGTAGTGTTGCCCGGCCCGGCGGGCAGGCTGCCATTCACCACCTGGCCCTGCTGGCCGTTCAGAAACGTGGCATTCGACACGCCCTGCGAGGCCCCTGTGCCGGACAGGCCAACGATGGGCGGCCCAAAATTGGCCTCCGCGGCCGCACCCTGGATGTTTTTGTAGTAGCGCAGAAAGTAGTCGGGCTTGTTGCGCAGCACCACGTCGCCGGCCGTCAGGCTCCAGTTGGGGTTGGTGAGGGTGATGTAGATTTTGTCGAACTGCTGCAGCTGCTGGGTGTTGCCCTCGGGTTGGAAAGGCACGTTCTGGTCGGAAATGGCGGCCGTGAGGTTAATGTTTTCGGCCAACTTGCCTTCGAGCTGCAGGTTCAGAGCCGAGTTCACAAACACGTTCTGAGTATTGCCAAAGCTGATGCCCCGCGCCAGATTACCCGTTTTGTTGATGCCCGGTGTGCTCAGAATCTGCTCCTTCACCGAAAAATCCTCCATGTTCAGCATTGGCTTCCGAAAGCTCAGGCTGTCCATGAGCCCGATGGGCCGGCGGTAGCGCGCGGCCGTGAGGCGTAGCGGCAGCACCCGGTAGCACACCTCCAGCGAGTCGGCCAGCGGCGCGCCGCTGCTGTCGCGCGGGGCCGGCCGCACCCAGCGAAACCGGTCGGTACGGCCGTCATAATCGAGCCCGCGCCGCTGGGCGATGACGGACGAAGGCACCACCGTGAGCGTATCCGTTAGCTTGAAATAGGTGGTGTCGCGGCCCGGCGCCAGGCGCACCCAGCGGCAGCGCCGCGTGCTGGGCGGCGGCGCTTGGCCGGTTGTGGCCGGCCGGGTTTGGGCCGCTGCCGCCTGATTTAGAAAGAATAGCGCCGCGAAGAGCAGGCCCGCGAAGGGGAAGCACAGGCGTAGGCGGCGAATCATGCGGTAAAGGTCGGGAGTAGCGGGGGCACAACGCTACGCTGCCGAATTTTGGTGCCCGGCGGGCCGGCATAAGCCGCTGCCATGCAGATTGTTTTTCTTTACTTTGGCAGACTTGGCAGTTCGTTGCTGACCAGGCTTCCCTTCCGCGCCATGATTTTACCACTACCCTGCTTGCCCGGCACTTGCCGTTTCTATCTCTGTAGCCTGTTGCTGGGCCTGGCCACAGTGGGTTCGCCGGCCCAGGCCCAGGGCTTCGACCCGGTAATCGCCTACCCCACCGTGGCCGGCACCCGCCCCTACGGCTTGGCGCTGAGTGATATCAACGGCGACGGAAGGCTCGACATCGTGGCCGGCGACAACAATGCCAACATCCACACCACCAGCATACTGCTGGGCCAGCCGGGCGGTAGCTTTGGCACGGCCACGGCCTATCCGTCGGTACCCGGCTCCTGGGACCTGGCCGTGACCGACGTGAACCTGGACGGACGCCCCGACCTCGTGACCGGCTGCAACGGCGTCGCCCAGGCGGCACTGCAGCTTGGGCAGCCCGGCGGCGGCTTCGGCGCCCTGACCACCTACCAGACGGGCGGCGGCATCGTCCAGGGTATTGCCGTGGGCGATGTAACCGGCGACGGCCTACCCGACCTCGTAGTGGCCGACATGGGCAACAGCACCGTTAACCTACTACGGGGCCAGGCCGGCGGGTTCGCCCCCACCCCCATCACCCGGTATTCCATGGGCCCCAACAGCTCCCCGTTTGCGGTGGCGCTCGGCGACCTCAACGGCGACGGGCGGCTCGACATCGTGGTGGGCAACGCCAAGTCGTCCACCATTGGGGTGCTGCAAGGCCAGGCCGGCGGGTTTGCGCCTTTGGTCACCTACAGTGCTTTTCGCAATGGGTCGAGTGGCAACTTCATTCCTTTCCTGGGCATGGCCTTGGCCGATGTGAACGCCGATAGCCGGCTGGACGTGGTGGTGACGACGCAAGACACGTTGAGCAGCGCTACCCTGGGCGTATTGCTGGGCCAGCCCGGCGGCCTGGGGCCCATTACATATTATCCAGCAGGCGGCCTCCTGTCAAACAGCGTAGCCGTGGGCGATGTCAATGCCGACACCTGGCCCGACCTTGTGCTGGCCAGCCCCCGGGCCAATTCCGTCGGGGTTTTTCTCGGCTACCCGGGCGGTTTCAGCGCCCCATTTCTATACTTCACCGGGACCGGCACCGTCCCTTACGCCGTAAAATTGGGCGACGTGAACAACGATGGCCGGCCAGATATTGTCACCACCAACTCGGCGACGTCCTCGGTGGGCGTCTTGTTAAACGCAACTCCCGCGCCGCTGACCCTAACCAGCCCGAGCCCGAGCAGCGGCGCCTTAGGCAGCACCATCAGCTTGGCCGGCAGCAATTTGCAAGGCGCAGTGGCCGTGGTTTTCGAGGGTGCGGGCACGCGCAGTGTAAGCAGCGGATTCGCAGTGAACGCCGCCGGCACCCAGATTACGGGCGTTGTGGTGCCCAGCGGCGCCGCCAGCGGCCGGGTGCGCGTCGTCACGCCCAATGGCACGGTCACGAGCACCACCGATTTTTCGGTGCTCACGCCTACGGCAGCGCAAAGCGCCACGCCTGCTTCTGGCCTCGCTCTGCATCCCAGCCCCGCCCAAACCAGCGCCACCCTCACGCTGGCGGCCGGCCCAAGTGCCCGCGCCGTGGTCGTGGTCGATGCGCTGGGCCGGGTGGTGCGCCAGCAGACCCTACCGGCCCAGTCCGGCACGCTGGTGCTTGATTTGGCCCGCCTGCAACCCGGCCTCTACACCGTGCGCTGCGGAGCAGCTACCGCCCGATTGGTCATCGATTAGCCGCCCAAAGTTCCGTTTCTGGCCACTTCACAGCTGCGGGCTAACCGTCTTCATCCCGCCAGCGGCAGCTCGATGAAGAAGTCCGTCCCCGCCCCCACTTCGGTTTCAAACCAGATTTTGCCGCCCGCGCTTTCAATGCCGCGCTTGGCCACTGCCAGGCCAATGCCCGAGCCGCTGGCCTTGGTGGTGAAGTTGGGCACGAATACTTTTTCGCGCACTTCGTCGGGGATGCCGGCGCCGTTGTCGCGGATGGCCACGCGCACGCTGCTGCCGTTCACGGGCGCCAGCGATACATCGATGTGGGGTTCCCGGCCCTCCGGCACGGCTTGGCGGGCGTTTATCAGCAGGTTGTTGAAGGTGCGCACCAGCAGGTTTTCATCGGCAAACACCACGTACCGGCCGGTTTCGGCATCGGGCGGCAGGTGCAGGGCCAGAGCGCCGTCGGTGGCATCGGGCTGGTGCAGGGCGGCGCAACGGCGCAGCACGGCGGCCACGTCCAGCCGCTCGGGCCGCATGGTGGGCAGGTTGGTGAAGGTGCTGAAGCTGGTGGCAATGTCGCTCAACACGTCAATCTGCGTAATCAGCGTCTGGCTGATGCGGCCAATCAGCTCCTCCGCATTCGGCCGGCGCTCGTTGATGGCTTTCTGCAGAAACTGCAGGCTCAGCTTCATGGGCGTGAGCGGGTTCTTGATTTCGTGGGCCACCTGCCGAGCCATTTCGCGCCAAGCGGCCTCCTTTTCCTGGGCGGCCAGCTCGCGCTTGCTGGCTTCCAGCTTGGTGAGCATGGTGTTGTATTCGCGCACCAGCAGGCCGATTTCGTCGTCGGAGCTGCGGTAGTCCAGCAGCTCGTTTTCGCCGGTAAGGGTAGTTTTCGTCAGTTTTTCGGTAATGAGCTTGAGGGGCGCCGTGAGCTGGCGCGCCGCCACAAACGCCAGCCCCAGAAACAGCAGAAACATCGGCGTGAAGATGTTGAGAATGGTTGTGAACAGCTCCGTCAGCTTGGTATTCAGCTCCTTCTCCGAGTCGAAAAACGGAATACCCACGTAGCCCAGAATCGGCCCGGTCGGCATGGCCACCTCATCGTCCGACGAGCCGTCGTCGTCGTCAAACTCCGGCGTGGCGGAAGTCCGGCGCGCTTTCCCCAGCCCACCGTGCGCCAGCGCATGGCCGGCCAAATCAGTCACCACGGCCTCGCCCTCACTGGCCCGCACCGGCAAATACAACGAGTTGAACGAAAGCGAACCCGCCTGCTCCGTGAGCAGGGCCCGGGGCCGGTTGCGCTCATTCAAGGCCACCATGGCCTGCGGATTGAGCAGCGGCCCCAGCAGGCCGGCGTCGAAAATCAGGGGCTGGCTGCTGGCCAGCAGCTCGCCGTGGGCGTCATACAGGTTGAGGTCGGTTTCGGTGAGGGCGGCCACGTTGCGGGCCAGCACGGCCAGCGTGGGCCGGGCGCTGCTGTCGTTAAGCAGGTGGCGCTGGCGGCGGAGGCTTTCGAGGGCCAGCTGCCCGCGCCGCTCGTAGGTGTGCGACAAATCCCGCTTGTACGAATCAATCAGCTGGCTGGCCGTGGCCACGCTCACCACCAGCAGCGGCACCACAATGCCCACGTTGAGCAACAGCTGAATGCGCGTACTAAAGTTGAGCTGCAGGCGTGCCGTCCGACCGCGCACCAAAAGCCCGAGGCCGGCCAGCAGCAGCCAAAAAAAGGACGAGAGCAGGAATTGAAACGAAAAATTGGCGAGCCAGTCGCCTACCGAATACGTGGCCGTCGTCACCACCACGGTGCGGTGGTGCGAGCCCAACACGGCCAGGTGGTGGTAGCCGCGCCGGCTCAGGCCGCCCACGTAAAGACGGGAAGTAGTGTCGCCCAGCAAGGCTTCGGGCAAGCGGTTAGCGTAGTCGAAATCACCTTCGCTGTACACCAGTCGGCCTCGGTTGTAGCCCGCGTAGCTCAACTCGGTGGCCAGGCCCGGCTGGAAAAATTTCTGGTCCACCAGCAGTTCGGGCAGCACGCTGTAGGTGGTGAGCTTTTTGAGCGTCAGTTCCACCCGCACCGCTCCCAGGGGCAAGCCCACGCCGTTCACCCGCGTGCCCGGCACCGTGATGTAGGCCACGTACCGCCGCGAGCTAAACGGGTTGGCCGAATTCACCAAGTAAACCCCTTGCTGTTCGGTTGGGGTGGCGGTACGCTCCAGCTCGGTGCGCGCCGCCACCAGGCCCGCGGTGCCCGGCGCAGCCCCGATGGGGTCGCCGGCTTCGTCATAGAGCGTGACGGTGCTCTCGTATTTGTCGAAATAGTCGCTCAGGTATTGCCGCGCCACGCGCTGCCGCACCACTTCGGGCCGTCCGAAAGCGGCCGCCAAGGACCGCCGCACAAAGGGGTCGGCGGCAATTTCACGCATCCGTTCCCCCAACAGATATTCACCCTGCAAGTCGTTATCGACAAGCATGTTGCCTGCCAGACGCTGCTTGTCAATCAGCAGTTGCTTTTCGAAATGCGCATACAGGGCCAGTGCCCCAGTGGCCGACGTCAGAGCCAGCAGCAGCACAAGCAGTATTGTCGACTGGTAGCTGCCCGTGGTGGGCGCCGCCTGCAAGCCCGCCGAGCGCACCAGCGAAGCAAACAGCAGCAACACGCCCGCCAGCAACACCCAGGGCAGCCCCCAGGCCACGCCCACGCCCAGCACCGGCAGCGCCAACAGCGCCGGCCCCAGCAGCAGCGCCCGCCGGGGCACGTGCTGCAGCAGGGCGCCCGCCAGCTGCGTCAGCCCGAAAAAGCCGACGAGCCAAGCCGCCGTATGCAGCAGCGCCGCCAAGGCCAGCAGCAGCCAAAAGCTCGTCACCTGCAGATTGTGCGACACATCCAGGCTCAGCTGCGAGCTGCCAAAAACAGTGGTGTAGTACACAAACAGCGCCGCCAGCCAGCCGCAGAACGCCGCGCCTACCCCCGCCGCCGCCAGCAGCTGCCCAGCCGGCTTGCGCGGGGCGCGCACCCGGCCCAGCATGCCCCAATGCCGCCAGAGCGCGATGCCCGCCGCAGCTACCAGCAAAGCCAGCAGCGCGTCGAGCAGCAAATCGCCCAAAGAAGGCGCCCACCACACTGCCGCATACACCCGCGGGTCGAACAAAGGCAGTTCGATGAACGAATACGGCAAACCCAGGTAGAGCAGCGCCCCCCGCAGCACGGCCAGCGGGCCCACCAGCGCCACCACGGCCGCCCCCGCCCGCCGCGCCCGCCACCAGCGCAGGGCCAGCAGCAGCCAGCCGGCCGCATACAGCAGGCTGCCCACGCATAGCAGCGCCAGCGGCACATATTGCCCCGTCAGGGGGTTCGGCTGCTGGCGCTCAATGGAAAACAGGTAGTGCCCATCGGCCGCTTCGAACCGTGCGCGGCCAGCCCCGGCGCTATCGGCCACCACCTTCAACTCCAAGCCGCGGAAAAGCGCGTGCTGGTCCCCCTCCGTCAGGTAGCGGTTTTTGATATTATAATGCCGCTCCAGCGGCACGTAGGTGAGAATAGTGAACCGCCCGGCCATGCGCCGCAACAGCAGAAAACTGCCCACCGACGTTTCAATCAGCTGCTCGGAAGCCGGCCTGATGGCTTCGGCCTCGGGCCGCAGCGTGGCATCGGACCAATAGCGCAGGGCGCCGTTTTCGAGAATGCAGACGGGGTAGATGGTCTGGGCGAGCAGCTGCTGAAAGCTGTAATTGCCGCGCGGCAATTGGGCGGCTACCGTGTCGGCCTCGCGGCGGGCCTGGGTTTCGGCCGTGCGCACCAGCTGTTGCAGGCGTGCCACGTCGGTTCGCTGCACCACCCCCGGCGCCTGAGCGTAACGGCTGGCCAGGTAGCCGCCGACAAAACACACGGCCGCCGCCAACAACAGCCACCACGGCAAATGCCGCCACGCCGGCTCAGAAACCCCAATTTTGCCGGAAGGTGTAGAAGTCTGCAACAAGAAAGTGCCTTAAAGTGGACCAGAGCTAAGTTTTCAACTCAAATTAAACGAGTAAATCAGGCGCTGACATTTAGCTCCGCACTAGCCCCCGCAAAATCTGAGCCTAATAAAAATGCCGCCCGAAGGCGGCATCTCAGTACATACGCAAACCATTGCTCTAAGGCGTAGCATAACGAGGGTCAAACCGGGTCCCGCCAAACGCATAAAGCATCACGGCGCGCGAGTACCGAAATAGCAACGGTGCCACTGCTAGCACGGCCCCCGCTACCGATACAATGTACACCCACAGCGGCGGGTCGTGTGCCAGGTAGAACAACAGAAAGCCGATGGCGAGCAGCAAACCTGTCGAAAACCCCGAGCTGATATACATGGCCCCGTAATAAAATCCGGGCTCCGGCTCATACGTCTGGCGGCACACCGGGCAGGCATCCGGCATGTCCATAAAACTGGTACTCAGTCCCGGATGTGTAAACAGAGCCCCCGTGTGGCAGCGCGGACACCTCAAATGCAGCAACGCCATCGGCGTCGAATTGATAGCCGTGAGCGGCAGCATTAGGCTCGCGCCTGTTTGGCTCTGGGGTGGGTGCGGCGGTACCAGAAGTAGCCCACGGCGCCCATCAAAATGTACGGCACGGTCATCATATACACGATTCCTTTATTGAGGCCGGCCACATCGTAGTCGTCGCGCTCCTGCCGAGCCGATTCTACCTGCGATTTACACATCACGCATTGCGCACGAACCGCCAGTGGCGCCACACTCAAGAGCACGCCCAGCAACAGAGCAAAAACGGGGGAGAAAAGGGTCTTTTTCATAAGAATGGAACACCAGAATGGCGGTAAAGTTCTTGGAAGCGAGCGGATTCGAGCTCCAACTTTTGACTCAAGTTAAGTATAATAAGGTGAAATCATGAAATAAACGATGACACCCGTGACAGACACGTACAGCCACACCGGAAACGTCCACCGCGCAATGGCTTTGTGCTTGGTGTACTGCCCGGTTAGGGCAAAATAAAGCGTGAAGAGCACCAATGCCACTGTCACCACCGCCAAGCTGATATGCGTGAGCAACAGGAAAAAATAGACCGAACGAATCAGTCCTACGCCTCCAAAGTGTGTGCTGGCCACCTGCGAATGGTAGGCCACGTACGACAGCAGAAACACGCCGCCCAGCGCGAAAGCCGTGCCCATCATGGCGCGGTGCTTTAGCACATCCTTCTGGCGAATGAAGTAAAAGCCCGCTAGCAGGCACACCGCCGTGAGCGAGTTGAGCACTGCATTCAGCGCGGGCAAAAACTTAACCTGCGCGCCAGGAATGCGGAACGTCTCGGGGAAATAATACAGCACGGCTACCAGCAGGGGCACCACCGCGCCCAAAGTGCCAAGGATGATTTTGTAGCGCGTATAATCGCCGGGTTGGAGCACCGGGGGGTGCAGTTGCTCAGTGGGGGTGCTCATAATCGTAAAGCTGCACGGTGATTTCCGTGAGTAATCGGTCTATTTCGCGGCCATCGGTACCGTCGTAGATACCGCGCACGCGGCGCTGATTGTCAATCAACAACAGCCGGCCCGCCGGGATGTTGGCCGTGTACACGGCGCCCGGCAGGCGCTTGGGGTCGGAAGTGAGGCGAAACTCCTGTTGGGTCAATCGGCACGTTTCCTCCCGCGTTCCCGTCAGGAAAAACCATTTCCCGGCAATTGTTCCATACCGCTCGGCTAAGCTCGTTAGAAGGGCATCTTCGCGTTTTCCGCCGTCCAGCACAAAGGTCACCAGCCGAACTCTTGGCTCTTTCCGGAATTTCTCCTGCACCCGTATCAAAAACCGGGCGGTAGCAGAGCTGGCAGCGTTGTCGTCGTAGAATTGCGCAACGTAGAGCCCTGTCCCCAGTTCCTCACTGCTCACTGGGCGGCCGGTAGATGCCGAAAGCTCAAACGGCGCGATTTGGTGGAAAACAGTATCGCGCCGCCACTCCCCGCCGACTTGCGTGGAATCCACGCGGTCGGGCAGGTAAGTGGGCAGCGCGTAACGGTTTTTGCCGAAGCTGAACAGGAACAGAAAAGCCAGTACCGGCAGCAGTAGCAACAGCCCCAACAACAGGGTTTGGCGGGGCCGCATCGGCTACTTGAACATATTTTGCAGGACTTCGCCGATGAACGAGCCTTCGGTAATCAATGCCACGAGCAGCCACACCAACAGCGCCACGGGCACCAGAATGGTCCAAATGAGGCCTTTGGTTTCATGCTTCAAGTGCATGAACTCGCCCACGATAAAGAAGGCCTTGAAGATGGTGAGAACAATGAAAATGCTGTTGCGCAGGGTGCTCGGGTGCATCAGGAACACAAACACGAATTCAACGGCCGTAATCAGCACCAGAATGCCGAATACGCGCCAAATCCAGCCGGTATTGGGTTTGGCGATTTCGCCGGGTGTGAGCGTATGCTCAGTAGTTGCGTGGGAAGCCATTTTTGAAGTTTTGAATGTTGAGGGTTAGGGGTTGAACGTGGGCTGAAGTTGAAACTCAGCACGCCACATTCAGCATGCAACACTCTTAATTAAACGAGGTAGAAGAAGGTGAATACGAACACCCACACCAAATCTACAAAGTGCCAATAGAGGCCGATTTTCTCAATCATTTCGTAGTGGCCACGCTTCTCAAACGTGCCGTTGGTGGTGGCGATGAAGCACCACACCAGCAGGCAGACGCCTGAGAATACGTGCGTGCCGTGGAAGCCGGTGATGAAGAAGAACAGGTCGGCGAAAAGTACCGGGCCGTACTGGTTCATGGCCAGGTTGGCGCCGAAAAGCTTGGTGCCGTCGGCCATAATGGTGGGCTCGGCGTGGCCGTGGATGAAGTGGCTCCACTCCCAAGCCTGGCTTAGCAGGAAGGTGCTGCCGAACAGGATGGTCCAGAGCAACCACTTCTGCACGTCTTTCTTATCCATGCGGTGGCCGGCTTCTACGGCCAGCACCATCGTCACGGAGCTCAAAATCAGAATCATGGTCATCAAAGCCACAAAGCCCAGGGGCACGTTGGCTTCGCCCATGCCCGGGAAGGCGTTGAAAACGTGGTCCGGAATCGGCCACCACCGCGTGCTGAACACGAAATCCTTGGCCTCGCCAGTGAATACCTCGTGCTTGTGGCGAATCATGCCATAAGTGGTGAGGAAGGCGGCAAAGGTGAAAGCATCAGACAGGAGGAAGAACCACATCATCAGCTTGCCGTAGCTCGCCTTGAAGGGTTCGTTGCCGCCATCCCAGTTTCCGGTGCGTGGAGCGTCGTGAGTAGCGGCAGCAGCGGGTGACTGCAAAGTGGTCGATTGGGCCATAGCGGACAGCGTAAACGTCGTTTTAGTGGTTCAAAAGTAAGAACAAATACAGGTACAGCCAAAGTCCGCCCAGGAAGTGCCAGTATAAGGTAGCGTTGCCAATGGAAAGCATTGCGCGCGAATGCACCTGATAATTAAGGGTCCGGCGCAGCACAACCGCCAGAAAAATTAACCCCGTTACCAAGTGAAAAGCGTGCACGCCCATCAGCACGTATACGAATGAACCGGAAGGATTGGCGTCAGCACCACCAAAGTAGGTGTTACCAGCCACCAAATCGCCGAAGGAGTGGTACTGCCCTACCAGAAAGGCCAGGCCCAGCACCAGCGTGATAATCAGGCCGATTTTGACTCGGCTGATTTCATCCTTACGTGCTGAGAAATAAGCCCATTGCATGCTGGCACTGCTCAGGGCAATGAGAATAGAATTGATGAGTAACGAAGCGGGCAGGTCAAATTCGCGCCAGTTGCCCTCGTCGCGCCGCACGATGTAGCCGCTGGTGAAGGCAGCAAACATCATCACAATACTGAAAATGAGCAGGATGAGCAGCACGCGCTTCGGGTGCCAGCCAAGGCCAACTTCCTTTTCGGATAAAAGCTCGGGTTGAGGATTCATGTGCTAGTTATTAATGAATAATTGGGCGATGTCAGTGGGTTTTCAAGCAAATTGGCTCGTTACCATCACAACAAATACCTAACAATCGACAGCTAGATTTTGTCCAGCACCAGCGCAATTTGAACGATGGGCAGGTATAAAAAAGACGCGAACATGATGCGCAGCGCCGCCTTGCGCGACTGCGTCCGCATGAGTTGCACTGTGAGCAGTAGAAACAGCACACCGCATACCACCGCCACCAATGCTGAAATCCGGCCCGAGATATTGAATTCGAGCGGCAGCAGGCTGAGCGGAATCAACAGCAACGTGTAAGTCATGATTTGGAAAGCTGTGCGGATGTCACGGTTGCCCGGCGACGGCAGCATCTTAAAGCCCGCCCGCTTGTAGTCCTCATCAGCCACCCAGGCAATGGCCCAGAAATGCGGAAACTGCCACATAAACTGAATGCCGAACAGCACCCACGCTTCCACGCCCAAATGGCCCGTAGCGGCCACCCAGCCAATCAGCGGCGGCAATCCACCTGGAATAGCCCCTACAGCCACACAGATGGGCGAAATCGTCTTAAGCGGCGTGTAAATGAAGCCGTAGAGAATAAGTGACAGCAGCGACAATACGGCTGTCAGCGGATTGAATACATAAGCCAGCAGCCCCAGTCCGGCCACACCCAATAGTACGCAAAACACCCACGCCTCGGCCGGGGAGATAATGCCCAACGGCAGCGGCCGTTTGGCCGTGCGGGTCATAAGCTTGTCGAGTTCCCGCTCGTGAATCTGATTGATGATGTTGGCGGAACCCGTCACGAGCAAACCACCCAGCAATACCAGCAGCGCCCGGCTCCAGTTGAACTCATGCGCCCCCAGCAGATACCCAATTGCGCTGGAAAACGCTACAGTGAGCGAAAGCCGGAATTTGAGCAGCTGAAAATAGGCGCGGGCCTTAACCATCAATACCTCGAAAAATGAATCAGTCGGTTTAGTCTGTAAAACAGACGAGCGCCAAACGGGCCGCAAAGTTACGCAACAACGCGCCGGGCGGCATCCGTCGGCGCAATAGTTTCCGGAACTTTTCGCGCCCGCGCCACGGCTAGCAAGGTTAGAAACTGAACACCGAACAAGACGGTGGCCAGCGTAAGGTGCACTGGCTGCACCCAAGCCGGGAAGGAAAATGAGGCGAGAATGATGCCTGCGAGAATTTCCAGTCCAATGACGGCTAGTGTAACAACTACCAGCCTGCGCAAACGCTCACGGCCCAACTGCCACAGCTCATACCCGATATAAACATTGAACAGCAGCACAACCGCCGATACCGTGCGATGAATGCTAAACGTGGTTCCCAGCTTCGATATCCACATTTCACGCCCGGCATAATTCGCTGCCGCCGAGACTATATCAATCTGCTCCCGCACTTGGGTACCAAGCACGATTTGCCAGAAGGTGAGCAACAGGGCTGCCCACAGCCATAAGTTCAAGCCTATGCTAGGTACTGGGCCCGAGTCTTCAAGCAACTGCGCTTCGGCAGTGCTATCGGTCAATTCTTGGTGTTCTTGCGTTACTCCTCGCCTTACCCACCGAGCGCGGTCCACTGCATACAATAGCAAAGCCACAATAAGCAGCGCCAAAGCCATATGCACCGTCACCATCACAGGCAGCAGGTTGGTCGACACCACTAATGAGCCCAGATATCCCTGCACGCCGGTGAGAATGAACGACGCGAAAGCAAGCCAAAAGATGGGGCGGTCGCGGCGCCAGTAAGGCAGTGCAAACACCACCGTCAGAAAGACGAAGATACCAATCAGCGCGCCGAGCAAGCGGTTGACATACTCAATCCAGGTTTTCACCGGATTGAAATCGGTTTCAACATACTGCGTAGGATGCGCGAAAATGCTGCCCGCTACCTGCGCAAAACCCAAGCGCTGCAGGGTCCGCGCCAGCTTCTGGTTCTTCGCTACTCGCTGAGTTGTATATACCTCTTTGTAGTTGGCGGGTAACTCGCTGGCTTTAGTCGGCGGCACCCAACTGCCGAAGCATTTGGGCCAATCGGGGCAGCCCATGCCGCTACCGGTGCTGCGCACGACGCCACCGACCAGAATCAACAGGTAAACGGCTACCACCGTCAGCAGCCCTACGAAACGGAATCGACGCACGACCGGGCTTATCGTCAGACTAGCCATATTTTTAGATTTGGGATTTTGCAGAAAACAAAACGGGCCGCCGGTCAGGCGGCCCGCTTCGGGACTTTATTACTTCAGCCAAACTAGTCGGCCATTTCCTGCTCGTAGGGCAGGTTCGACGACTGCGTTTGCGAGAGCGGCACGTTTTGCGGAATGAAGTCCACATCGGAGCCGGGCTTGCTGTAGTCGTATGGCCAGCGATAGACGGCGGGAATTTCGCCGGGCCAGTTGCCGTGGCCGGGCTCGATGGGCGTCGTCCATTCCAGCGTGGTCGAGTTCCAGGGGTTCTGGGTAGCACGACGGCCGCGGAAGATGCTGTAGAAGAAGTTGAAGATGAAGATGAACTGACCTAAGAAGGCAATGATGGCTGCAATCGAGATGAATTTGTTCATGTCGGCGAATTGCGAGAAGGCATCAAAGCCAGTCCAGGCGTAGTAACGACGGGGGAAGCCGGCGATACCTACGTAGTGCATCGGCATGAACACAAGGTATACTCCAGCAAACGTCAGCCAGAAGTGGATGTATCCCAGCTTCTCGTCCATCATGCGACCAAACATCTTCGGGAACCAGTGGTAAACACCGGCAAACAGACCGAAGAAGGCCGAACTACCCATTACCAAGTGGAAGTGAGCTACCACGAAGTAAGTGTTGTGCATCTGAATATCGAGGGTAGCATTGCCAAGGATAATGCCCGTTAGACCACCCGAGATGAACAGCGACACGAAGCCAATAGAAAACAGCATAGCGGCCGTGAAGCGGATATTGCCGCGCCACAGCGTGGCCAGCCAGTTGAACACCTTCACGCCCGAAGGCACAGCAATAATCAGCGTCAGGAACATGAATACCGAACCCAGGAAAGGGTTCATGCCCGTCACGAACATGTGGTGAGCCCACACCACGAACGACAGTAGCGAAATGCCAATCAGCGAACCAATCATGGCACGGTAGCCGAAGATAGGCTTACGAGCATTGGTCGAGAGAACTTCCGATACCATGCCCATCGCAGGCATAATCACAATGTATACCTCGGGGTGACCCAGGAACCAGAACAAGTGCTGGAAGAGAACTGGCGAACCGCCCTGGTTGCTCAACGCTTGACCAGCAATGTAGATATCCGACAGGAAGAACGAAGTACCAAACGAACGGTCGAACACCAGCAGCAATGCAGCCGAGAATAGTACCGGGAACGACAGAATGCCGAGGATAGCTGTCAGGAAGAAAGCCCAAATGGTGAGCGGCAGCTTGCTCATGCTCATGCCGCGGGTACGCAGGTTGATAACCGTCGTCACGTAGTTAACACCGCCCAACAACTGCGACACGATGAAGAACACCATGCTCACCAGCCAGAGCGTCATGCCCATGCCGGAACCGGGAATAGCCTGCGGCAGAGCGCTCAGCGGCGGGTAGATTGTCCAGCCGGCAGCAGCCGGGCCCGTCTCAATAAACAGCGACGAGAACATAATCACACTGGAAATAAAGAAGAACCAGTAAGACAGCATGTTCATAAAGCCGGATGCCATATCGCGGGCACCTACTTGCAGCGGAATCAGGAAGTTGGAGAACGTACCCGACAGACCGGCAGTGAGCACGAAGAATACCATAATGGTGCCGTGCATCGTCACCAGCGCCAGATAGAACTCCGGGTTGAGTTTACCAGCCTGAATCCAATGGCCGAGGAAGGGCGTTAGCCATTGCATCGACCCTTCCGGCCAGCCCAGCTGCAAACGGAACAAGCTGGACAGCGTACCGCCCAAAATGGCCCAGAACATGCCCGTAATCAGGAACTGCTTGGCAATTTGCTTGTGGTCCTGGCTGAACACGTACTTCCACAGCCAGTGCTGGTCGTGATGCTCGTGGTCGTGGTCGTCGTGCAACAGGTGGTCGCCGTGCTCAGTAGTTGGCACTGGGGCAGAGCCCACGCCGCCCGACGCTTGCACGCTGGCCGAAAAATTGGGTTTGGGTGTCAGGTCTGACATAGCAGGATACCGTTTGAGTAGTTAGTTCGAGGCGGCTAAGGGCATAGGCGCGGCCTCCACTTCGGGCTGCGCGACTACTGGATTAACCAACGTTTTGGCTTTCTGTTTTAAAGCAGCCATCACCTCAGGGTTTTTGGCAGAGAAAGACTGTTGTGCGGCATACCAGTTCTGATAATCATCTGGTTCATCAACAATCACCGTCGCTTTCATAGCGAAGTGGCTGCCGCCGCACACCTGGTTGCAGGCCAATTCATAGTTGAACTTGGGATTGCCCAACTTAGCGCGCATCTCATCAGTCGAAATCGTAGGCGTAAACCAGAAACGCGTCGGCATACCGGGCACAGCATACATCTGCACGCGGAAGTGCGGCATGTACACAGCGTGCAAAACGTCACGCGAACGAATCTTAATCAGTACCGGCACACCCTTCGGCACGTGGATTTCGTTGGTAGTAAAATCATCAAGGGCCGACTTATCGCTCAAGTCGAAACCCCATTCGTTCACGGCATCAATCATGCGGTAGTTGATTACACCAAGTTTCATGTCCCGGCCAGGATAACGCACCAGCCAGTTGAACTGCTTGCCCATTACTTCCACAACCACTGAGTTCTTCGGAGCCGGGCCGGTGATGCGAGTCCAGGCTTTCCAACCAGCGAAAATCAGCGCGGCCATTACGATTGCCGGAATCACCGTCCAGATAACTTCAATCTTGTTGTTGTGCGCGAAGAAGTAAGCCCGACGGCCTTCTTTGTGCTGGTATTTGTAAGAATAAACAAACAGCAGCGTCTGGGTGATGGCGAAAGCTACGCCAATAACCGCCATGGTCGTCCAGAACATGCGCTCCATCTGGTGGCCGTGAATAGAGGCAATGGGCGGGTTCATCTTGTTGAAGTTTTCAACAAACGAATACGCGAACCATGCGCCACCAAAGACGAGGAAAACGAGCATCAGAATAGCGTTAACGCTATTGCTCATGCCGATGTCACGAGTGAACGTGCCCGAAAAAATGGAAGTCAGAATCTGCAAGCGGAACAGCAGGCCGAACACGACCAACAGCAACACCAACACCAGCAAAATGGTCAGAGCAGTCATTGAGTTTTTTGTATTGTGTACTCAGTATTGAGGATTGAGCGCAACGCCAGCTAGGCGGTTGCGTCGCAATACTTCCTACTATAAACTTAGGTAGTATGGTGAATGCTTTCGTCCAGGAAGGGGTGGTTTACCGGAACGAGCGAGGCCGAAGCCAGACGGCGCGTGAACAGAATCAGGAAAGTGCCTAAGAAAATAGCAGCAATGCCAATCTCAATCAAGAACCCATTCTCACCGCGCAAAGTTGCCGGCATGAACATCAAATAAAAGTCGGACCAGTGGCCTACCAGAATGGCGATGCAGACGATTTTCATGATAATCATCTGGCGTTTGGCATCCCGCGTCATTAACCCGAGGAAAGGGAAAACGAAGTTGATGATGATGTTGAAGAAGAACATGCCCGTGTAGCGGCCTTCATAGCCACCAAGGCGCTGGTTGTAGTACACCGCTTCTTCAGGCAGGTTGGCATACCAAATCAGCATGAACTGCGCAAACCATACGTAGGTCCAGAAGATGCTAAAGCCGAACATCAGCTTGCCCAAATCGTGCAGGTGGTTGGAGGACAAAGCACGCAGGTAGCCAGCTTGTTTCAGGAAGATGGCCGTGAGGGCGATGGCA
The DNA here is from genome assembly GCF_030580955.1 of Hymenobacter convexus. GTDB lineage: Bacteria > Bacteroidota > Bacteroidia > Cytophagales > Hymenobacteraceae > Hymenobacter. Next base: position 90,919 of record NZ_JAUQON010000006.1, read on the forward strand.
GCGATGCCCGACACCCACCACGAAGCGAAAACGTACCAGCCGAACATAGTGCTGAACCAGTGCGTGTCAACTGACATCACCCAGTCCCAAGCCGACATGGAGGAAGTCACGGCGTAAAGCACTAGGAAAAGAGCCGAAGCATTCACGCTCTTGTGGAACCATACCGTACCACCCAACTGGTCTTCGGCCAGTGACAACTGACGCAGTTTGTAGCTGAAAAAAGCCCAGATAGCGAGGTAAACAATCGTACGAATCAGATAGAAAGGCAGGTTGAGGAAACCGCTCTTGCCGGCGATGATGGCATCGTAACCGGGGTTCGGCTTGCCATTCACCATTTTGTCCATGATACCCTCGTGGGTCCAGTGGAAAATGTCGTGACGGCCGAGCAGGAATACGACCAGCATAATCACCGCACCGGGGATAATCCAAGCGCTTAGGGCTTCCGAGATACGCTTTACCATCACCGACCAGCCTGCGTAGGCTACGTAGTTGATGGCCATGAACACGGTACCGATGGTAGAAACGCCCAGGAAGAACACATTGCTATGCCAGAGGCTTACCAGAATACGCTTAACAAGCGTGGAGCTACCTTCCTCGTGCGCCGCAGCGGCGTGACCGCCAGCAGCATGCGCGGCAGCCGCGTGCTCTTCGGCACCCCAACCCATTACCTGAGCCAAGATACCGAGAATGAGTACCAGCACGCCGGCGGCGATGATGGCAAAGAATGTTTTACGGGCGCCATCCGTAACGACGAGCTGTTCAGCCGTGGCGCTTTCGTGGTGCGTCAGAGTTGCCATAGTGCGTTAGTTGGCGGTGCCGTTAGTTGCTTTGGTTTTGCCTTCGCCCGGGGTTGCCGCACCGGTGCCGGCCTGGGCCTGCCCTACCGGTGCTGTGTTGGCGGCGTCGCGGGTTTCAGTGGAATCGCTGGTGACAGTGCTGGTCGGGCCTTTGGCCACCAGTTTGCTTAGCGCATCGGGGCCTTCACCACGCTGCAACACCCGCACGTACATGGCGATTTTCCAACGTTCCTCAGGATTCACAATCGAGCCGTGTGGCATCATGCGGTTACGGCCCCACTGGATGACGTGGTAGATGTGGCCATCATTCATCGTCTTGTAAGCACCGGTTGAGTAGTTCGGTACGCCTTTAAATTTGGCACCAACTAGACCTTGACCATCGCCTTGCTCACCGTGACAGTGTGAGCAAATACGCGTGTACAACACTTTGCCCTCTTCCAGATTGGCTTTGGTGTAAGCATACGGATTGTGGAGCATACGCTCGGCCATGCGCACACTATCCTTTGGTATGTGGTCGAAGTAGTTCAGCTTACCGCGCGGGATGGTGCCGTTGGCAGGCGTGCGCTCGTTGATGCCAAACGAGTTGATGGTGTTGAAGCTGGTTTGGCGCAGAGGCTCGTACGGGATAGACTCGTACATCTCCGGGGCGTACTCCACGCCAGGGTCGTTTCCATCGTGGGTGCAGGCCGTCGTGGCCAGTCCCAGGGACAGCAGCAGCGCCGAAACGCGCAGGCTCAGGGTCAGCGGATGCGTCATTAGTTATTGGTCATTTCTTTTTGGTTGACTTCCGAAGCGCCGTTGTCGCGTAGCAGTTGAGTCAGCCGAGAAAACTGCGAACCGGTTTCATCCAGCTCGATGGCCATTACGAACTTGTCGTCGGTGGCACGCACATCCATTACCGGCACCTTGAAGCGCGGGTATAGACCAGTAATCGTGAAGAAGGTAAGGGCCATGCCGTGGCAAGTGAAGAACACCGTCAATTCGAAGGCAACCGGCACGAAGGCGGGCAGACCAATGTGCGGCTTGCCACCGATAATCATCGGCCAATCGAAACCCAGCATATAAATCTGCATCCACAGCGCGAACGACAAACCCGTCAGGCCAAAGAAGAAGGCGGCAATGGGCAGGCGCGAGCGTTCGATACCGAGGGCATCGTCGATGCCGTGCACCGGGTAAGGTGAAAACACGTCGTAGATTTTCACTCCCGCCGCGCGCACGTTCTCGACGGCGTGCAGCAGCACATCTTCGTCCTCGAAGATGCCGAGGGCATATTGCTTAGTCATGCTGGTTGTAGGTTACAGGTGCCGAAGCCGGTGCCCCGTGGGTGGCAGGATGGTGAGCGTGTGCAGCGTGGGCCTTGGGATTGTATGTCGGGCCGTTGTCGCCGGTGTACTTAAGGATGGTTTTCACCTCGGCCATGTTAATCACGGGGAAGAACTTGGCGAAGAGCAGGAACAGCGTGAAGAACAGACCGAGCGTACCCACGTACAGGCCGATGTCGATAATCGAGGGCGAGAACATGGCCCAGCTCGACGGCAGGTAGTCGCGGTGCAGCGAGGTCACGATGATTACGAAGCGCTCGAACCACATGCCGATGTTCACAATGATGGACAGGATGAACGTGAGCGGAATGCTGTAGCGTACGCGGCGGAACCACACCAGCTGCGGCGTAATCACGTTGCAGGTCATCATCGAAGCGTAAGCCCACCAGTACGGACCGGTAGCGCGGTTGATGAAGGCGTACTGCTCAAACTCCACCTGCGAGTACCAGGCAATGAAGAACTCCGTGATGTAAGCCACGCCTACAATGGAGCCGGTCACCATCATGATTTTGTTCATCAGCGCGATATGCTCCAGCGTGATGTAATCTTCGAGACGGAACACCACGCGGGTAATCAGCATCAGGGTAAGCACCATGGCGAAACCCGAGAAGATAGCACCAGCCACAAAGTAGGGCGGGAAGATGGTGGTGTGCCAGCCCGGTACTACCGACGTTGCAAAGTCCATCGATACAATTGTGTGTACCGAGAGTACCAGCGGAGTCGAAACACCGGCCAGAATCAGCGAAACCGTTTCGTAGCGCGACCAAGCCTTTGCCGAACCTTTCCAGCCGAAGCTCAGCATGGAGTAGCTGAACTTGGCGATGGGGCCTTTGGCGCGGTCACGAATCGAAGCGAAGTCGGGAATCAGACCGATGTACCAGAACACCAGCGACACAGTGAAGTAGGTCGAGATGGCGAACACGTCCCACAACAGGGGCGAGTTGAAGTTAGCCCAGAGCGAACCCAGCGTGTTCTGGAACGGGAAAACGTAGAATGCCAACCAAGGACGGCCCATGTGCAACACCGGGAACATGGCAGCGCAGATTACGGCGAAGATGGTCATGGCCTCAGCCGCGCGGTTGATGGAGCTGCGCCATTTCTGACGGAACAGCAGCAATACCGCCGAAATCAGGGTACCGGCGTGGCCGATACCTACCCACCACACGAAGTTGGTGATGTCCCAGGCCCAGTTCACGGTTTTGTTCAGGCCCCACTCGCCGATGCCGTACCATACAGTGCGGTATACCGAGTAGAAGAAAACGCCCAGGAAAAACAGGGCCACGCTCAGGGCGGCCATCCAGCGCAGGTTGGGCTTGGCCTCTACCTGGTAGCAGATGTCCTGCGTTACGTCGTGTAACGTCTTACCGCCAGTGACGAGCGGCTCGCGTAAGGATGATACGTGCTGCATATATGGTAAGTATTAAGCGTTTTCTTCTTTAGCAAAGAACTCCGATTCGGCGTTACGAATCTTCGTCAGGTAGGTCACGTTCGGCTGCACGTTGATGGAGTCGAGCGAGTGGAAGGCGCGCTCGCCGTCCTCGCGGCGGAGCAACTGGCTGATGCGGCTCTTGGGGTCCTTCATGTCACCGAACACGATGGCTTCGGTGGGGCACGACTGAGCGCAAGCCGTTACAATCTCACCATCCACCGGGCGGCGCTTCTGTTTCTTGGCTTCGAGTTTGCCGAGCTGGATGCGCTGCACGCAGAACGAGCATTTCTCCATCACACCACGGGCCCGTACGGTTACGTCCGGGTTCAGCACCATGCGGCCGAGGTCGGTGAACATGTGGCCGTTCACGATTTCGAACTTCTCGTTCGAGTAGTACGAGAACCAGTTGAAACGACGCACTTTATAGGGGCAGTTGTTGGCGCAGTAGCGCGTGCCGATGCAACGGTTGTAGGTCATCTGGTTGAGACCTTCCGAACTGTGCGTGGTAGCCAGTACCGGGCACACCGTTTCGCAGGGCGCGTGGTTGCACTGCTGGCACATCATCGGCTGGTGAATCACCTGCGGGTTTTCCGAAGGGTCCTCCATGGCGGCGTAGGTAGCCACCTTACCTTTGGTATCGAACGAATCTTTGTGCGTATCCGAGCTATAGTAGCGGTCGATACGCATCCAGTGCATTTCGCGGCGGTTAATCACCTGCTGCTTGCCCACCACGGCGGTGTTGTTCTCGGTCTGGCATCCAATCACGCACGAGCCGCAGCCGATGCACGAGTTGAGGTCGATGGCCATTCCCCAGTGGTGGTTGTTGTACTGGTAGTCCTGCCACAGCGAAACCTTATTCGGAGCTTCCAAGCCATCGGGCGTGGAAATCTTCTCGTACTCGGTTACTTCTTTCGGGTTTTTGATGTAGTTCGCCAGCGAATTCTCCTGTACGACCGGCTTGCGGTCCATCAGGGTCTGGTGCGTCTGGGTCTGGGCAATGGGCGAAGTGGCTTCGGTTTTAGCCAGCGTCACGGTGTTCATGTACTGAATACCGTTGGCCGTCATCGCCAGCGGCGCGGCGTTCTCCCCTACTTTATCGCCAGCCTTACCAGCGGCGGTACGGCCGTAGCCGAGCGCAATGCTCACCGTGCCGTTGGTCTGGCCGGGCTGAATCAGCACGGGCAATTCCACGCTGTAGCCGTTGGCGCTCACTTTCAGCACGTCGCCCTGCTCCCACTTCTGCTCGATAGCCATCTTACGCGGTACAGCCACGTAGTTGCCCCAAGTAGCTTTCGAAATTGGGTCGGGCAGTTCCTGCAGGAAGGGGTTGTTGGCTTCGCTACCATTTGCGCTCAAACCTACTTTCTCGTACAGCGCCAGTTCGATACCGGTCGGCTTGGCAGCACCGCTGATTTGAGCGGCGGCGGCAGCCGGGCTCAAAGCGGCCGTAGCGGGAGCCTGAGCGGCGGGCAGCGCGGTGCCCATCATTACGCCATCGTGCACGGCCTTATCCCAGGCGGCGTCCGTCGGGGTGATGCCGCGCCAGTTGGCCCGCAGGTATTTGTAGTAAGTCGTGTTGTTGCCAGCCCATTTCAGCAAGCTCTCCTGCGCCTGGCGCGTAGTGAAGAGCGGCGTGATAACCGGTTGGGCCAAGCTGAGGTAGCCGGCTTTAGGCTCAAAGTCGTTCCACGATTCCAACCAGTGGTTGTCGGGAGCAGCATATTGGCAGAGGCTGCCGGTTTCGTCCAGACGGTCATTGAGCGAAATGGTCAGCGGCACTTTGGCAATGCCCGACTTCACTTTCGTGCCCAGCGGGTGGTTGAACACCGGGTTCGCGTTGTAGAAAATCACGGCGCCAACGGTGCCGTTGTTCATATCGTTTACCAGCGCAGCCATACGGGCGTCGTCGCCCTGGCGCAGGTTGCTGGCGGCGGCACCGATGGTAGTGCCCGCGTTGCCCAGCGTTTGGTTGATAGCGGTAACCAGCGTCTGCACGGCCGGGTCGTTCGAGCCCGACACCACAAGACCAGTGCTGCCGGCAGCTTTCAGCTCAGCGGCAGCCATGCCTACTTTGGTTTTCGTGTCGCCGCCGCCGTTTACCACAGCGTTATACAGCGCCAGTGCGGTAGCTCCCATCTCCGAAGGCTTCACCGGCACGCGCACATCGGCGTTGGAGCCGGTGAGCGACATGGTAGTTTCGAACTGGAAGTGGCGCGACATCGTGCGCTTGGCTGAGCTTACCTTACGGTTCACCACGTATTGCTTGGCGTACTCAACCGGCGAAATCCAGGTACCAAGGAAGTCGGCGCCGAGGCTTACGATGACGGTGGCTTTGCTGAAGTCGTAGCCGGGCACTACACCGCCGTTGGCCTGCAGCAGGCCGCTGGCCGACTGCGCGTCATACATCACGTGCGTGGTGTTGGGGTAGCGGCTGGCGAATTCGGCAATGGCCTTCTTCGTGCTGGGGCTGATGATGGTGGGCGACACGATGGCAATGCGGCCCGTGGTGCCCGCCAGTTTCGTGCGGATTTCCTGGTCAACCTGCTTCACCTCGGCCTTCTGGCCTTTAATGGCAAAATGCTGCAGGCGGCCACCGTCATAAAGGCTCAGCACGGCGGCCTGGCCGCGGGCCGACAAGCCGCCTTTGGTGATGGGCGACTCGGGGTTGCCTTCCAGCTTAATCGGCCGGCCTTCGCGGGACTTTACCAATACGGCGTTGTAGTCCGAGCCGGTGAAGTAGGTGGAAGCGTAGAAGTTGGAAATGAGCGGGTCAATTTCCTCGGGCTTGTTCAGATACGGAATGGCCTTAATAACCGGCGTTTCGCACGAAGCAAGCACGGCGGCGCCTACGCCGAAGCCCATGAGTTTGAGGAAGTCGCGGCGGGGAGCCGAGGTATCGTCCTTGCTCTCATGGCTTTCCTTCACCGGCATGAATTCGGCAAAAGCCGATTTCATAAATTCCGGAGCGCTTTCCAGTTCCTCAATTCCTTTCCAGTACTTCATTTGAAATGGTAATCAGTAGTCGGTATTGGGTAGTCAGTAGTCAAATAATCAGTAGTCTCAATACTGACTACCCAGTACTGTCTACTACAATCAGTTTTAGCTTAGTAGTGGCACTTCGAGCACTCGGTACCGCCGTTCGACGACACGGTGAAAGGAGCACCAGCATTTTTGCTGTCGTGCAGTTTCACGAGGTTGTCGTAGTACTTGTTGTCCTTCGAGTTGATGGGCATCTCGCGGTGGCAGTTGATGCACCAGCCCATGGTGAGGGCCGAATACTGGTACACCACTTCCATGTTCTGGATGGGGCCGTGGCAGGTCTGGCACTGGAGGCCGGCCACCTGCGTGTGCTGCGAGTGGTTGAAGTAAGCCAGGTCAGGCAGGTTGTGGATGCGCACCCACTGGATGGGCTGCTTGCGCTCGATGGCCCGGTAGATTTTCTTGATTTCGGGCGACTCCGTTTTAATCTGCGAGTGGCAGTTCATACAGATATTGGCCGATGGAATGTTGGCCGACTTGCTCTTGTACACCGAGGTGTGGCAGTAGGCGCAGTTAATCTGGTGTTCGCCGGCGTGCAGCTTGTGCGAGAAAGCAATAGGCTGGGTGGGCTGGTAGCCCTGGGTCAAACCCACGGCCATCACGCTTTGCACGCCTTCATAAAGTAAAACCAGCGCGAAAACGACACCTACAATGCCACGCAGCACGGGCGAGCGGTAAAACTTGCCCCAGTCGAAGCGCTGCTCCAAAATCTCCACGTCGCGGCCGTCGAGGTCCTTGCGTCCGCGCAGCACATCCTTCATCAGATTGCCAATGATAACGAGCGTCACCACCAGCACAATCAGCACGACTACGAGGACAATTAACAGAATATCAACGTATTTGCCTGCGCCAGCTTCGTCAGCGCCACCAGCAGTTGTTGGCTGGTTTTCAGCCGTAGGGCCTGCTTTAGCCTGTTGGCTACCTTTGCCTTCCTCCGAAGTCACATAGGCAACAATGGATGTGATTTCCTTGTCCGACAGTGCGAACGAGGGCATCTGCTGCTTGTTGAACTTGTTGAAAAGAGCTACCGCATAGTCGTCGCCGCTGGCTACCACTTTGCTGGAGTTTTTTACCCAAGGCAAAATCCAGGAGATGGGGCGGCGCTTGGTGATGCCAGCGAGGGCCGGTCCTACCACTTGCTCGTTCACGGCGTGGCACTGGGCACAATTGCCTTTAAACAGAGCATCGCCGGCGGCTACAGCGGCGGCATCACCGCCACCGGCGGCGGGGGCAGCAGCCGTAGCGGGGGTAGCGGCAGCGGCACCGCCGGGGGCTACCCCTTCTTTTTTCACGTCGGCGGCAGCTTGGGCCGAAGCCTGCTGGATGCCGGCAAACGTGAGCACAAATGCCAGCAACAGATGAGGTAAGGAACGGAGACGAATGCTATTCATACGAAAATAGACGGTAAAACGAAACGCTAGGGGCATTTCAAGGCCACAAATGTAGGTCAGGAATCGTAGGCGGCAAAAAGCGAAATACAATTTCTGGGCAGTCCGGAGCGTTCCTATTGGCTCATTTATATGCTTGGCTCCTACGCTAGCCCAATATTGCTGGCCGGAGCATACCAGAGCTTAGGTCAAGCTTACCTGCTCATTTAGAGGCTACCATTGGCCGGTTAATCCACTATTGAGCAACCCCTCCTCCAAGGTTTTTGTTGGGTATTGGCAATAAAAATTGGCCCTTCTATTTACCTGAATCTGGTCAAGGAATTTGTGACTCCCGTCGGATAAGCTTGGGAGCGCCGGAGGGACAAGGCCGAGGGATTATTTATGGGGAGTGGCACTGACCATACCTTATAATAAGGATATCCACGACACAGGCTTGGCAATGTGCCGGTAAGTCAGTACCTTTGCACCCCAATTAATTTTTTCACCCCCACATTCACCACCATCGTAATGGAAGTTAGAAATTACGAGACGGTCTTCATTGTGACTCCCGTTCTGAACGAGAGCCAAGTGCAAGAAACGGTCGAGAAGTTCACCCAGGTGCTTAAGGAAAATAGCGCCGCCCTTTTGTCCACCGAAGCCTGGGGCCTGCGCAAGCTGGCTTACCCGATTCAAAAGAAAAGCACCGGCTACTACTTCTGCCTGAGCTACACTGGCGAAGGCAACATCGTGGACGTGCTTGAGCTGGCGTTCCGCCGCGACGAGCGTGTTATCCGCTTCCTCACGACCGTGCTCGATAAGCACGCCGTGGAATACAACAACCGCCGCCGCAACGGCGAAATGAACCAGCAGAAGGCTGCCAAGGAAACCGAAGCCGTAGCCCAATAATTTAGCAACGACATGGCATCTCCCGCATTCAACCGCAACAACGACCGGTCGGCTATGAACAAGCCGCAGGATACCCGTAAGAAATACTGCCGCTTCAAGAAGAACGGCATTAAGTACGTGGACTACAAAGACCCGAACTTCCTGCTGAAGTTTGTGAACGAGCAAGGCCGCGTGCTGCCCCGCCGCCTCACCGGCACCAGCCTGAAATTCCAGCGCAAAGTGACCCAGGCCATCGCAAAGGCCCGCCACCTCGCCCTGATGCCGTACGTAGCCGACGCTCTGAAATAGACCTTAGACCTGAGAACTCAGAATGGAGAATCATCGGCTGCAATTGCTGCTTTTGACTCTAAGCTCCAGGTTCTCAAATCTTAATCAAGACAATGGAAATTATCCTCAAAGACGACGTTAAGGGCCTCGGGTACAAGAACGACACCGTAACCGTGAAATCGGGCTACGGCCGCAACTACCTGCTGCCGCAGGGTCTGGCTATTCTGGCTGACAAGACCAACAAGAAAATCACGGCCGAGAACGTGCGTCAAGCCGCTCACAAAGCCGACAAAATCCAGGGCGACGCCCAGGCCATTGCCGACCAAATCGGCGACACGGTACTGGAAATCCCCGCCAAGGTGGGCGAAAGCGGCAAAATCTTCGGCCGCGTAACAACCCTGCAATTGGCCGACGCGCTGAAAGCGAAAGGTGTGGATGTAGACCGCAAGCGTCTGTCGTTCGACCAGGAGCCTTCGGCTGCTGGCGACTACACCGCCACCGCTAACCTGCACAAGGAAGTGAAGCACACGGTGAAATTCCGCGTGGTAGCTGAGTAGTTTCGGCTGCGCAACTCGTATGAAAAAGCCCTGCCTGCTGGCAGGGCTTTTTTTATTCCGGCCACCGGCGCTTTCCCGGCCGGCGGGCTATTTTTGCTGTAATGTTTAGAACTGAACTTTCTATTGCTCCAGCCACGGACCAGCTTTCGCGCACGGCGCGGGTCCTGACCATGGGTTCCTGCTTTGCCGACAGCATCGGCTCGCGCCTGCTGGCCAACAAGGTGGATGCCTTGGTGAACCCGTTTGGCACCGTGTTTCAGCCCCTAGCGCTGGCGCAGCTTTTGCGCGCCGCGGCAGGCGAGGACGTGGACTGGCAGCGGCACCTAGTGGAGGCCCGCGGCCGCTGGCAGAGCTACGACCTGCACGGCAGCATCGGGGCCGACTCGCCGGTGGAGTTGTTGCAGCACATTCAGGAGTTGGTGCGCCGCACCGGCGAGTTTGTGCGGCAGGCCGACGTGGTGTTGCTGACGCTGGGCACCGCCTGGGCCTACCGCCTGCGCGAAACCGGCCAGCTGGTGAACAACTGCCACAAGCAGTCAGCCGACCTGTTTGTGCGCGAGCTGCTGACGCCGGATGAAATCATCAATGCGCTTGCTGAAACGCATGCTTACCTGCGCCGCATCAATCCGAAGCTGCGCTTTGTGCTGACGGTGAGTCCGGTCCGGCATTTGAAGGAAACGCTGCAGCTGAATACGGTGAGCAAGTCGGTGCTGCGGGTGGCCACGCACATTGTGAGTGATTTGCTGCCGGGCGTGGCTTATTTCCCAGCTTACGAGCTGCTGGTGGATGACTTGCGCGACTACCGTTTTTATGCGGCCGACATGCTACATCCGTCGGAAGTAGCCGAGGATTACATCTGGGAGAAGTTTGCGCGGGCGTATTTCGACGCTGATTTTGGTCGGTTCCGCAAGGAATGGGCTTCGGTGCGGCAGTCGCTGGGGCACCGGCCGCTGCACGCGGGGGCACCGGAGCATCGGCAGTTTCTGGAAAGCACGCTGCAGAAGCTGGAGCAGATGAGTTTGCGCCGCGTGGAGGTGAGCGACGAGTTGCGGACGGTTCGCACGCAGTTGGCGGCGCTGCCGGCGCCGCGTCAGCCAGAGCCTGTAGCAGAAATTGAGGATGGCGAAGAGCGGATTGATATTGGTGAGGGCTCGGTGGTTTCGACTGTGGACCGTTCTGATGCTACTACCGCCGAAGTAGCCCAAGCTGCTGAGGCTGCATTGGCGGCTGCCACGGCTAAGCCCGCAGAGGCGGAAAGCCGTCCGCCGCGTTTGTCGCCGGAAGAGTTTCGGGCGCAACGGGCGGAACGTGGCGGACGGCCGGAGCGGGGCCGACGCGATGGGCGCGGCAAAAACCGTCAGGCACAACCGAGCGAAAATGAGCAATTCCAGCTTTCTGCCGCTGCTGATGAGGTAACGGAGGTATTGCCAATCATGCCGGATGCGCGGGCGGAGTCAGTGGCCTCTCTTGAAGCAGAGCTGACGGAACTGAGTGCCGGTGCAACTGATGCGGCGGCTGGTATGGACGCAACCGCCGGTTCAGAGCAAGCCAAGAAAAAGAAGCGCCGTTCACGAGGCGGAGCGAAGCGTACGGCCCGGAAACACGCCTTGCGCCTCGCAGCTGAACAGGGTCTGATGCCGGAAGGAAGTGAGGCAACTGATGATTCGACCGAGCCTAATAGCCCGGCTGAAGCTGCGGCTATCCAATCAACGCAGCCGCCGGAGCGTCAAAAGTCGAGCGTTATCGTAAAATCTGTGCCAGTGAAGCGGGGTGGGCGCCGCGACGCCCCCGGGCGTGTGCCCCGGGTCCCCCTGTTTGCTGCTGCCGCCGAGCCGGATGCCGTAACTCCGGTAACTGGCGATGCAGAACTGGCGCCGCCGGCCCTGTCAGTAGCTCCGGTTGAACTGCCAGAAGTGTTGAATTCTGATGTTACCTCAGAATCAGTACCCGGCGGGTCGAAATCGCGCAATAGCCGCAACCGGAAAAAGAAAAGTGCGGCCAGAGCGAATGCGGTTTCATCAGAGCCTGTTGAGGCAAACGCAACAGCTGATGCTGGTGCAGAAGCTGTTCCGCAAATCAGTCCGGTTATTGGCACTGCAGAGCAGCTTTCGGGGGTCTCAGCAGCTACTACTGAGGCCGAAACCAATGACCGTGGTCAGGAAGCGGCCGCAACGCCTGTTTCTGCAACCATAGAAGCTGCGGCCGCCGTGACTGCGCCTGTACCAGCCGCGCCCGCCTCCCGCTCGCCGCGCCGGTCCAAGGGCCGCGCCGTCAGCGGCGCGCGGTCGGAAAAGCCGGAATTTGATACGCCGGTAGTGCCCGTGCAAGATGCGTCGCAGCTGCGGACGCAGGTGGCGGCAGGCCGGTTGACGGGCTCTTCCGCTTCCTTGGTTGAGCCGACGGCTCCGCTGAAAAAGCCTGCTGCATCTAAGAAGGCCTCAACAGCTAAAGCAGCGCCAAAAGTGGCTGCAGCAGAGCCAGAAGCGCCAAAAGCCAACACGCCAGAAACAGAAACGCCGAAAGCGAGTGTGGCCAAAAAGCCTGCATCATCGAAGCCCAAAGCTAAGTCGGTTCCGGCTGCGGCTCCTGTATCGGAGGTGCTGGCAGCAACACTGGAAATAGTGCCTTCGGCGCCAGTTGTGCCCGCAATCAGTCCCAAGCCTAAGCCATCTGCAAAAGCGAAAGCCACTGCTGATAAAGCTGCGCCCAAAGCCGCTTCTAAAGCTGCCGCATCCAAAGTGGCCCCGAAAGTAGCTGCAAAGCCTAAGACGACAACGGCCAAAGCCGCCGCGTCGACACCGGCCGCCAAGCCCAAGCCGCCCAAGAAGCCCGCGAAACCGGCCTAATAAATTTCAAACCCGGCCTTTTCGCCGGGTTTGTTGTTTGAGTACCTCCCCTACCCTTCCCGCTATGGCCCACGCTTCGCCTTCCGCCAATCGCCTCGCCCAGGAAACCAGCCCTTACCTGCAACAGCACGCCTACAACCCCGTGGACTGGTATCCGTGGGGCCCTGGGGCGCTGAACCGGGCCAAAGCCGAGCAAAAGCCCATTCTGGTGAGTATTGGCTACGCGGCCTGCCACTGGTGCCACGTGATGGAGCGCGAGTCGTTCGAGAATACAGCCGTGGCTGAGGTGATGAACCAGCATTTCATCTGCATCAAGGTGGACCGCGAGGAGCGGCCTGATGTGGACCAGGTGTACATGGAGGCCGTGCACGCTATGGGCCTGCAGGGCGGCTGGCCGCTAAATGTGTTTCTGACCTCCGAAGCCAAGCCGTTTTATGGCGGCACCTACTTCCCGAAAGGCAACTGGATGAAGCTGCTGGCCAATATCGGCGAAGCTTACGCCGGTGAGCACCGCGCCGAGCTGGAACAGTCAGCTGAGCGGTTTATGGACGTTATCGGCGCCAGTGAACTTAGGAAATACGGCGCGCAGAACCGCAGCGCGGCGCAGGAAGCCGACTATTCGGCATTGCAAGCCATTGGCGTGGCGCCCGAAACCGGGCCGGCCGGCGTTTCGGAAGATGAGTTTCAGCTGCTGGTGTACAACCTCAGCACGCAGTTCGACCGGGAGCGCGGCGGCCTGAACCGGGCGCCCAAGTTTCCGATGCCTAGCATCTGGCGGTTTTTGCTTCGCGCTTACGCCATCAGCGGCAGCCAGGCGGTGCTCGACCAGGCCGTGCTGACTTTGCGCGAGATGGCTTGGGGCGGCATTTACGACCAGGCGCACGGCGGTTTCGCCCGCTATTCGGTAGACGCGGAGTGGCTAGCGCCGCACTTTGAGAAGATGCTGTACGACAACGGCCAGCTAGTGAGCTTGTACAGCGAGGCCTTTCAACTCACGCAGGACGAGCTGTTTCGGGAAACGGTGTATGACACCATCGAATTCATCCGACTGGAACTGACCAATGACGAGGGCGGCTTCTATTCCTCGCTCGATGCCGACAGCGAGGGCGAAGAGGGCAAGTTTTATGTCTTCACCAAAGACGAGCTGCGCGAGATACTGGGCGAGGAGGAGCCGCTGTTTTCCGACTACTACAACTGCACGGCGCTGGGCAACTGGGAGCACGGCCGTAACATCCTGCACCGCCGCCAGTCCGAAGCCGACTTTGCCGCCGCGCACCAGCTCACGCCCGGCATCGTGCCCGAGCTGGTGGCCGGCTGGAGGCAAAAAATCATGGCCGTGCGCGCTACCCGCGTGCGCCCCGGCCTCGACGACAAAGTGCTAACCAGCTGGAACGCCCTCATGCTACAAGGCCTGACGGACGCCTACCGTGCCTTCGGCGAACCAGAGTTTCTGGTAATGGCCGAGCACAACGCCCGCTTCATCGAAGCCAACCTGCGCAACGGCGCGGGCCTGTTCCGAACCTGCAAAAACGGCCGGGCCAGCATCAGCGGCTTCCTCGAAGACTACGCGCTGGTTATTCAGGCCTACATCAGTCTCTACGAAGTGAGCTTTGTGGAAAGCTGGCTTCGCGAAGCCCAGACGCTGACAGAATACGTGCTGGCCAATTTCTTCGACCCTACCGAAACCCTGTTTTTCTACACTGACAGCCAGGCCGAAGCCCTCATTGCCCGCAAAAAGGAATTGTTCGACAACGTCATTCCCGGCTCCAACTCGGTGATGGCGCACAACCTGCGCCGGCTGGGCCGCCACCTCGAAAACTCACGCTACACCACTTTAGCCGCCGATATGCTGGCCCAGGTGCGGCACCTCGTGGTGAAGGACGCCCAGCACCTCGCCAACTGGGCGTCGCTCTACGCCGCCCTGCTGCGGCCGGGGGCTGAAATATCCATCGTCGGCCCGGAGGCGGAAGAATTCCGCGAAGAACTTAGCCGGCATTTCTTGTTTGATACCATATTGGCCGGCACTGAGCAAGCCTCGAAATTGCCGTTGCTGCAGTTGCTGAAAACAGCCAACAACGGCCAGACTGCCATTCATGTGTGCCGCAATCAGGCCTGTTTAGCGCCCGTATATAGCGTTTCTGATGCGCTGAAAGCCTTGTAGCGGCCGAGCATGGTGCGCCGCTACGGCCGTGCTATCTTTACTATCCGCCCCTTTGTTATCCCCGTTTTGAATCTCGCGCTTGATTTTATTTCGCCCGCCGCAGCCCCTTCGGCTGACCGGGTGACGCTGTTTGCCGACGTTATTTTGCCCTTGCCCCTGCCCCGGCTTTATACCTACCGGGTGCCGTATGAGCTGAATGACAACGTGGTGATTGGCGGGCGCGTCATCGTGCAGTTTGGGGCCAAGCGCACACTCAGCTGCATCGTGGCGGCCGTGCACGAAACCGCGCCCAAGGACTACCAGGCCAAGTACATTCTCGAATTTATCGACGACGCGCCCGTCGTCACGCAGCCGCAGCTTAAGCTGTTCCGCTGGATGGCCGACTACTACCTCTGCACCATCGGCGAGGTAATAAACGCGGCCCTGCCCTCGGCCCTGAAGCTCAGCTCGGAGTCGCGCATTCAGCTGCATCCCGGCTTTTCGCGCGAGGACAACGAGTACCCGCTTTCCACGCAAGAGGAGTTGATTGTGGACGCGCTGGGCACCGTCGACCAAGGCAAAGCGCTGACCTTCACTGAAGTGGGCGACTTGCTGGGCGTCACGTCTTTTCACAAGGTGATAAAGTCACTGATGCACAAGGACGTCATTTTCCTCTTCGAGCACACGGCCGATAAGTACGCGCCCAAAGTGGTGAAGAAGGTGCGGCTGGCGCATCATTTCGTGTCGGAAGCCTCACTGGAGCAACTCTTTGAGCAACTCAGCAGCAAGCCCAAGCAGCTCGATGTGCTGATGAAATTCATGCAGCGCGTGCCGGTGTACCAGAACGAGCACGCCAACCAAGCGGGCCTGGAGAAAGCCTACCTCACCAGCAGCCCGCACCTCTCGGCCTCGGCCGTGAACACGCTCATCAAAAACGGCGTACTGGAGCAGTTCGACCAGATTGTGAGTCGCTTCCCGCTCGAAAACGAGGGCGCCATCCAGATGAACTTCTCGCTCACCGAGGCCCAGACTGCGGCGCGCGACGAAATCATGGGCCATTTTAGCAAACAGGATATCGTATTGCTGCACGGCGTGACGGGCGCGGGCAAAACCGAGATTTACATCGACCTCATCCGCACGGCCCTGGACAGCGGCGGTCAGGTGCTCTACCTGCTGCCCGAAATTGCCCTCACGGCCCAGATTGTGACGCGCCTCATGCGCGTGTTCGGCTCGCGGCTGGGCGTGTACCACTCCAAATTCTCGGATAATGAGCGGGTGGAAGTGTGGAACGGCGTGCTCTCGGGCCGCTTCCAGGTAGTGATTGGGGTGCGCTCGGCGGTATTCTTGCCGTTCGATAACCTCGCCCTCATCATCGTGGACGAAGAGCATGAATCGAGCTATAAGCAGTACGACCCCGCCCCGCGCTACAACGCCCGCGAAGTGGCCCTGATGATGGCCAACTTCCAGGGCGCCAAAACCCTGCTGGGCTCGGCCACACCGGCCGTGGAGACTTACTACCAAGCCAAGCAGGGCCGCTACGGCCTCGTAAGTCTCACCAAACGCTTTGGGGAAGCCGGAATGCCCGACATTGAGCTGGTGGACACCCGCAAGGCCCGCGAGCACAAAACCATGCACAACCACTTCACGGCCGATTTGCTGGGCGAAATCGAGCGGAAGCTGGGGGCCAAGGAGCAGGTCATCCTGTTCCAGAACCGGCGCGGCTACGCGCCCGTGGTGGCCTGCCAGGACTGCGGCTGGATACCCAAATGCACTAACTGTGCCGTGAGCCTCAGTTACCACAAGCACAGCCACGAGCTGCGCTGCCACTACTGCGGCTACCACGACCCCATGGTGACCAAGTGCCCCGCCTGCGGCTCCCGCGCCGTGAAAACCCAGGGTTTCGGCACCGAGAAGATTGAGGACGACCTCAAAATCATGCTCCCGCAGGCCAACATCCAGCGCATGGACCTGGACACGACCCGCGCCAAAAACAGCTACCAGCAAATCATCGGCGACTTCGAGAAGCAGACGACTAACGTGCTGGTCGGCACCCAGATGGTGACCAAAGGCCTCGATTTTGCCAACGTGAGCCTCGTGGGCATCATCAACGCCGACAGCATCATCCACTACCCCGATTTCCGGGCCCACGAGCG
Source organism: Hymenobacter convexus (assembly GCF_030580955.1). Lineage (GTDB taxonomy): Bacteria > Bacteroidota > Bacteroidia > Cytophagales > Hymenobacteraceae > Hymenobacter. The sequence goes on from NZ_JAUQON010000006.1 coordinate 107,742, forward strand.
GGCCTACCAGATGTTTGTGCAGGTAAGCGGCCGGGCCGGGCGCAAAGGCAAAAAGGGCAAGGTCATCATCCAGACGGCCGACCCGACGCAGGTGATTTTCGACAAGGTGATTCGCAACGATTACGTGGAGTTTTATAACTACGAAATCGTGCAGCGCCACGAGCACGGCTACCCGCCCTTCATGCGCATCATCAAGATGACGGTAAAGCACGTCGACCAGCAAGTGGGCGAGGAAGCCGCCATTCGCCTCGCTCAGGAGTTGGTGGAGCGCCTGGGCCAGGCCGCCGTGCTGGGTCCTGAGGCGCCCTACATTTTCCGCATCCGCAACTTCTTCCTGCAGGAAATCACCATAAAGCTCGACCGTGCTCACACGGTGCTCAAGCACGCCAAGCAGCAGATTATGGACGCCATGGACGTGGTACGCGACCAAAAGGAATTCCGGCAGGCCCGCCTGGTGGCCGATGTGGACCCGATGTAAAACGCTTTTTTTCGACCATAGAAAAAGCCCCAACTACCAACGTAGCCGGGGCTTTTTGCTGTGCTGAATGGGCAACTCTTACAAGTTATCCAACAGCCACAGGATGATGAAAAACAAGCCGATGATGGCGATAATGGCGCCAATCAATCCGAAAATGCTGCTAACCCGGTTGAACAGCGAAATGAGGATGCCCAGCAGAATCAGGATGATGCCGGTGCGCAGGTTGCCGCTCACTTTCTGGGCCTTGGCCACGTTCAGCGTTTTCTGAAACTGGCTGATTCCCGAAACCTTACTCATGGTGCGCACAAGGCGCGTGGCGGCGAATTTCTGCACGCGGGTCATTTTCTGGGGCGCCTGGGCCTGGGGCATGGACGCCACGGCAGCGGCTACGGTAGCATTTTCTTCCGCAGTCAGGGCTTTTGGAGTTGCGGGTTCGGCAAAGGCCTTGGGGGCTTTGTTGGTAGCCTTCGTGGCCACGGTTGCCTCGGCGGCGGGGGCTGTCGTTTCTACAGCGGGCGCGGCGGCTTCGGCCGGGGCGGCGGGGGCCTGCACGGCCACGGTGGCGGGCTTGGCCGGCACGGGCGTGGCGGCGCGCGTCACGCCGTGGTAAGAAGCGCCCTGGGGCAGCATGGCGTATTCGGCCCGGTTGCAGCTGCCCATTGCGAGGGCGCAGAGCGCGACGGCCGCAAATTTGCTGATGGAGGGAAAAAGGTTTTTCATAATCTGAAAAGGGTAATGGGTAAGCAGAATGCGCGTTCTACGGCGAATGTCGGGGCCGGGTGGTTCGTTTCAAGCATTTTCCCTGTTTAATCAATTCTCATCTTTCTTTTAAACGCTATTGCCGGACGCGGACGCTGGCCGCCAAGGGCTTTAAAAATTGCTGAACGCCCCGCCGCGAATTGCTGTTGACTGCCTTGGATGTGCTTACTTGCGAATTGTATGAGGTATCGTTTTTCATCCTGGCAACGGGCATTAAATACTGTAGGCACGAGCGGCAGCGCCGGCCTGCTACTGCTGACCAGTTGCACCCAATTGCCCGCCGAAACGCGGCCGTCGGCCTTCGCCGCCCAGCGCATGCAGGCCGTGGTGCAAGCCGATACCAGCGGCTATGAAACCGCCCCGCCCCGCGACCCCAATGGCATTGGCACCTACTACCTGGGCCGCCAGATTGCCCACGTCATGGGCCACGAGGGCGCCAGCTGGCTGGAGCGCAGTGGCCGCCGCCAGGAAGAAGGCACCGATTTGCTGTTGAAAGAGCTCAAGCTGAAGCCCACCGACGTAGTGGCCGACATCGGCGCCGGCACGGGCTTTTTCTCGTTCCAGCTGGCTAAAAAAGTACCGAAAGGCGAGGTGCTGGCCGTCGATATTCAGCCCGAGATGATGACGGCGCTGCAAGACAACAAGCGCAAGCTGAAAGTCACCAACGTGCGCCCCGTGCTGGGCACCACCACCAGCCCCGCCCTCCCCGCCGACAGCGTGGACCTAGTGCTCATCGTAGACGCCTACCACGAATTCGACCACCCGCGCGAGATGGGCCGGGCCATCCGGCGCGCGCTGAAACCCGGCACCGGCCGCCTGGCGCTGGTCGAGTACCGGGCCGAAGACCCCAACGTGCCCATCAAGCGCATTCACAAGATGAGCGTGGAGCAGGCCCGCAAGGAAATGGCCGCCGTGGGCCTGGAGTTCGTCGAAACCGTGGAAACCCTGCCCCAGCAGCACCTGCTGCTGTTTCGGCGCAAGTAATCAAGCATGAAAAGCTGAAAAGGCCGTCTGAATTATCAGGCGGCCTTTTTCAGCTCATGACACTTCACTTCTGACTTCTGTCTCTCCGTTTCCGACCTTTGCGGGCCTATGACGACCCCCGACCCGCGCCAGCTTTCCATTCACGATTTCACCTACCCCCTCCCGCCCGAGCGCATCGCGCCCGAGCCCCTGCCCGACCGCGCCGCCAGCCGCCTGCTCCTGAGCCGCCACGGCGAGTTGGTCGATAAGCAGTTCCGCGACCTGCCCGGCGAATTGCCGCCCGGCGCGCTGCTCATCTTCAACGACACGCGGGTGGTGCGGGCCCGGCTGCTGGCCCGGCGCCCCACCGGCGGGCAGGTCGAGCTGTTTTGCCTGGAGCCGGTGGCGCCGCACCGCAGCCTGGAGCTGGCCCTGCAGCAAACCGGCCACTGCACCTGGCGCTGCTTGGTGGGCAACGGCCGCCGCTGGAAAGCAGGCCCCGTGACGCTGGAATTCACCACTTCCGGCGGCCAAACCGCCACCCTCACCGCCGAGCGCCAGGCCCAGGAAAGCGGCACGGCCCTGATTGATTTCCGCTGGGAACCCGCCGAACTGCCGTTTGCCGAGGTATTGCGCGCCGCCGGCCATCTGCCCCTGCCGCCCTACATCGACCGGCCCGACACCGCCGCCGATGCTGTGCGCTACCAAACCGTGTACGCCGCCACCGAGGGCGCCGTGGCCGCCCCCACCGCCGGCCTGCACTTCACCCCCGAGATATTGGCGGAACTGCAGGAGAAGGGCTTTGAAATCGGCCACGTCACGCTGCACGTGGGCGCCGGCACCTTCCAGCCCGTGAAGGCCGACCGCATGGCCGACCATCCCATGCACACCGAACCGATATTGGTGACGGCCGCGCTGCTGCGGCAGCTGCTCGCGCACCGCCCGCGCCCGGTGATAGCCGTGGGCACCACCAGCCTGCGGACACTAGAAACGCTGTATTGGCTGGGCGTGAGCTTGTTGAAAAAAGAAGCACCAAGCAATTCCGAGCTACTCGTCACGCAGTGGCAGCCCTACGAATGGGCCGAAGCCGCCGCCAGCATCACCGCCGAAACGGCCCTGACTGCCCTGCTGCAGCACCTTGAAACGGCGGGCACCGATACGCTGGAGGCCCGCACGCAGCTGCTCATCGCGCCGGGTTACTTGTTTCGGCTGGTCGATGGGCTCATCACTAATTTTCATCAGCCCGAAAGCACCTTGCTGCTGCTGGTAGCGGCTCTATTAGGCCCTGGCTGGCGCGATGTGTATGCGCACGCCCTGGCGAATGGCTACCGGTTTCTGAGCTACGGCGACAGCTCCCTGCTGCTACCGTAGCGCTTGAGCGCCAAAGCCCAGCCACGGCAGTGAGTGGCAGCAAATAATTGCGGCACGGCTCTTGTCAGAACCTTTGAAAACAGGGGCCGTACAATGCCCCACTTACCCTTTAATTCAACTTCTGACCATGAAAAAAGTAACCTTGCTGCTCGCCCTGTGCGCTTTCGCCACCACCAGCTTCGCCCAAACCACGCCTTCGACCGAAGTGAAAGTGCGTGACAACGGCACCACCAAAGTCGTGACCAAAACCGGCAAAACCAACGCCGGCCAGGCCATCGACAACACCAAGGATGCCGCCGGCAACGTAGCCAAGAAAACCGGTCACGCCATCAAGCGCGGCGCCAAGAAGACCGGCGCTGCCGTGAAGCACGGCGCCCACAAAGTAGGCGAGAAAACCAAAGAAGGCACCGCCAAAATGGAAGCCAAAACCGAATAGGTTCGGCTGAATCCACACTTCCCCTTTCGCATTTCCCCAAAAACCCCGGCCTGCTTAGGCCGGGGTTTTTTATGCTTTTGAGGTTTTAAAAAAGTCGTGGTTAAGGCTGTTGCGACTTTTCGCGCACTTCGTGCAGCACCTTTTCGACCACGCCCTGCCCAAACAGGCTGACGCCGGCGTTGAACACCGTGAGGGCGGCCGTGCCGGCCAGCACCCAGTCTTTGGCGGGCGCGCCTTTGTGTTTCATGCGGCCGGCCCATTGCACCAGGCAGGCTCCGGCTCCGATGGCCATCAGCCCCAGCGGGGAAAACAGGAGCCACTTCGATTTGTGTGTCATAGGAAAGGGGAATAGTTGGATACGGGTGTAATGCAGGGCCGCGGCCGGCGATGAAGCAAGTGGCCGTGCTTCCTCGCGTACCTTTCGGCTTTTAGCTTACGCACCGAATCGGGCCGTGTTTCGGCTCCTGCCTTCCCTTATGTCGCCCTACGAACAACTGCTGCACCTCGCCTTCACTGCTCCCAACGATGTGAAGTATTACCTCACGCCCACGGCCCGGCAGGCCTACGACCAACTGCGCACCGCCGCGCCGGCCCAGCGGCCGTTCCGGTTCGAGCAGGTGCGCCTCGGCCTGGCCATGAGCCTGCTGAAGCTGGTGAGCGAGCTGGGCGACCACGACGCCAGCCGGCAGGTGCTCGACGTGCTGCACCGCGCCCTGAACGAAGCCCGCTCCCCGGAAGACATCGACCGGATTGTGGGCCGCGACGCCAAGCTGTTCGACCGCCTCTACGAGGACCTGTACGTGAACGAGGAGGGCGAGGAATTGCTCAACCTCTTCGGCCGCACCCTCGACGCCGATGCGCCCGAGCTGCTGGAAGAAGTAGCGCAGGAAGGCGTGGACCTGGCCCGCACGCTGGATTTTGAGCGCGACGAGGACGAGGAGTAGAAACGCCATGCAGGGCGCACATAAAAGCTGTTCACTGCTCACTGTTAATTGTTAACTAAAATTGCCATGTTCCTAAGTATTCTGGGTTTCATTCTGGTGGTGCTGGGCTTTAGCGCCTCGCGGTTTTCGGAGCGCGTGGAGCGCATGCGCGCCGGGCTCGTCTTCCTGGGCGTGGCGTTTCTACTGCTGGGGCTGGCCCTGAGCACGGTGGTGCAGGTAGGCGTGGGCCAGGTGGGCGTCCAGACGTTGTTTGGTAAGGTGCAGCCGCGCCTGCTTTACCCCGGCCTGAACGTGGTGAACCCGCTGGTGGACGTAACGCGCTTCGACACCCGCACCCAGAACTATACCATGTCGGCGCAGCACGGCGAAGGCGCGCAGGCCGGCGACGACGCCATCCGCGTGCTTTCGGCCGACGGGCTGGAAGTGGTGATTGACCTCACGGTGCTCTACCACGTGGTGCCGGCGCAGGCGCCGCGCATTCTGGCCACCATCGGCGAGGATTACCAGGACAAAATTGTGCGGGCCATTTCGCGCACCCGCATCCGCGACAACGCGGTTTATTACGATGCCGTGGCCTTGTACTCGACGCGCCGCGAGGAGTTCCAAACCCGTATTCTGGCGGCCATTGAAAAGGACTTTCGGACCAACGGCTTGCAGCTCGACCAGTTGCTCATTCGCAACATTCAGCTGCCGCAGTCGGTGAAGCGCAGCATCGAGAGCAAGATTTCGGCCGAGCAGGACGCCCAGAAGATGCAGTTTGTGCTGCAGAAGGAAAAGCAGGAAGCCGAGCGCAAACGCGTAGAAGCCCAGGGTATTGCTGATTATCAGCGCATTGTGAATACCGAGCTGAGCGACAAGCTGCTGCAGTACGAAACCATTAAGGCCAACCAGGCCATTGCCACCTCGCCCAACGCCAAGGTCATCATCATGGGCGGCGGCCGGGGCCCCACGCCACAACTGCTGCTCGGCGACAAATAACTGCTTTGGAAACTGGTTCGTAGAAGCTACGCCGGCGCTGGCGCGGGCCGCCAATGGCCTTGCGGGCCAAAACGCGGTTTGCTGCCGCAGATGCCTACCTTTACCGCGCCAACCGGGCGCGGCCCGGTGCCAGCGCCGCCGACTTGCTTCCTGCTTCAATGCCCACCATCCATTACCTGACCACCGCCGACGCCATTGCCACCGCGGCCGCGCATTTTGCCACCCTGCCGCGCATCGGCATCGACCTGGAGTTTGACGACATGCGCCACCGCTACGGGCGCCACTTGGCGCTCATTCAGGTGTTTGATGGGCAGGAGGTGTACCTCATCGACCCGCTGCCGCTCACGGACATGGCCGCCGGCCTGGAGCCGCTCTTCGCGGTACTGCGCGACCCTGCCGTTGCCAAGGTGTTCCACTCCTGCAAATCCGATATTCTGCTCCTCGACGAGGTGTTCAGCGTAAACTGCCGCAACATCGTGGATACCAGCGTGCAGTTCACGCTGCTGGCGGCCGAGGACAACAATATTTCGCTGGGCCGCCTCATTCAGGCCGAGCTGGGCTTTGAGGTGGACAAGGGTGAGCAGAAGTCGAACTGGCTGAAGCGCCCCCTCACCGAAGCCCAAAAGGAATACGCCGCCAACGACGTGCTCTACCTGTTTGAGCTCACCGACCGCCTCAGCGCGCGCCTGCTGGAACTGGGCCGCGCCGACTGGGCCGCCCAGGAGAACCTGGCCCTGGAGGCCGTGCGCTACGGCCGCGACGACCCCCGCCCGTGGTCGCGCAATGCGGCCAAGTACAAGATAACGCCGCAGGAAATGCCCGTTTTCCGGGAACTGTACCTGCTGCGCGACGCCGTGGCCCGGCAGCTCGACCGCCCGCCCTACCACGTACTGAGCAACGACAAGCTGGCCGAGCTGACGCGCAACCCCATCGAAACTTCGCTGCAGCTCCGCACCGCCAACGGCCTGCACCCCGAACTGAAACGCTCGCCCTACGCCGAGCAGCTGCTGGCCATCGGCACGACCGACCTGGCTCCTGATGCCCCGCTCCCGCCCGACCAGCGCAAGTTTCCGTTCCGGCGCCGCCTGAGCGGCCCCGCTGCCACCCGCGCCGAGGCCCGCGAAACCATGCTCAACGCCATGAAAGGCCACTTGGCCACCGACCACGGCACCACCATGGCCAACATGGTGCTCAGCAACCGCCTCATCGCCGACATCATTGAGTTGGGCGCCGACGCGGCCCTGCGTCCCTGGCAGCAGCAGCTCCTGCGCGAGTCGGCCGAGCGCCACGGCGAGAGCTACGAGCAGATTGCGGCGCCGTTTCAGGCGTAGTGGAGTTCCGACAATCGATGATTAGGACGTCATGCTGAGCGCAGCCGAAGCATCTCTACCGCAACACTAAAACTGATTAGTTACGCGGTAGAGATGCTTCGGCTGCGCTCAGCATGACGTCCTTTGTTTAGCTCATTCAACTGCCCTTTGCGCCCAGCTTCCCCCACCTTTTTTCCTAACACCAACACCTGATGCGGCGCGGCTGGCTTATTGGGGGACTGGTGTTGCTACTGGTGCTGCTGGCGGGCGCGTACGCGGCGTGGCGGGTGTTCTACCGCCCCAATGTGCGCGAATTTGCCGAGGGCCCGGCCTACCTCTACATCCGTACCGGTACGGGCTACGCGGCCGTGCTTGATTCGCTGCATAAATACGAGCTGCTGCTGGAACCTGCCACCTTCAAATGGGTGGCCGAAACCCACGACTACCCGCCGCACGTGCAGCCCGGCCGCTACCGCCTCGACCCCGGCATGGGCAACGGCGACCTGCTGCGCATGCTGCTGGCTGGCCGGCAGGATACGGTGAAGTTCGAATTGAACTCGTTCCATTACCTGGAGCAGCTGCCGCGCCAGGTGACGCGGCAACTGGAGGCCGATTCCTTTAAGCTGGACTTGCTGCTGGGCGACAACGCCGGGCTGCAACGCCGCTACGGCCTCGACACCGGCACCATTCGCACGATGTTCATTCCGGGCACTTACCGGCACTTGTGGAATACCACCGCGCAGGGATTTCTGGATTCGACAGCCGCCCGCTACCGCCGGTTCTGGACGGCGCAACGCCAGGCCCGGGCCGACTCGCTGAAGATGACGCGCACCCAGGTGAGCGTGCTGGCCAGCATTGTACAGCGCGAAACGGCGCAAGCCACCGACAAGCCGCTCATTGCCGCCGTGTACCTCAACCGCCTGCGCAACGGCCAGCCCCTGCAGGCCGACCCCACCCTGCTGTGGCCCCTGCACGGCCTGGGTACCCGCAAGCGCGTGCTGAACGTGGACAAGAAAGTCGATTCGCCTTACAATACCTACCGCCACAAGGGCCTGCCGCCCGGCCCCATCACCACGCCGCGGCCGTCGAGCCTGGATGCCGTGCTGAAACCGGCGCACAATAAAAACCTGTTTTTCTGCGCCCGGCCCGACGGCAGCGGCTTTTCCGACTTCGCCGAAACCTACGCCCAGCACAAGCTCAACGCCCGGCGCTACCAGCGCCGCCTCGACAGCCTGGGCGTGAAGCGCTGAGTTGGGGCCGCCCCGTAATCATTTCATAACCGGCGCAGAAGGCCCGTGCGGACGCACTGGGGAAGTTCGGTGGTTTTATGGGAGGCTGGTCGGTGGGCTGCTAGCGTTGGGCTGCGTACTTTTGTTTCCCAATTTTCCGCAAAACCGTCCGTATGCGTGCACGTCTTCTTTTTTTGCTTCCTTTCTTCTCTGGGTTGACGGCTGCGGCCAGCGGCTTCGACACCTGCCCACAGGGCGCCCGGGTGCTGGGCCTGGGCGGCGCCAGCACGGCCTACATCGGCAGCATTGCCGGCCTGAGCGTGAACCCCGGCCTGCTGAGCCAGTGGGGCGACTCGCTCACCCGCATCAGCCTGGGCGGCTTCGGCCAGATTCGCCGCTCCTCCTTCATCGGCCAGGACACCTATAAGCGCACCGACCAGGACCTGACCGTGCTGCCCGGCGGCTACTTTTACGCCACTCGCGCCGTGAGCAAGCGCGTGAGCGTGGGCCTGGCCATTACTTCGCCCTACGGCTACCACACCAAGTGGCCCGAAAACTGGGAAGGCCGCTCCGTGATTCAGGAAAGCCAGCTCAACACCTACTTCGCCCAGCCCACGGTGGGCTTTAAGCTGAACGACAACTTCAGCGCCGGCGTGGGTTTCGTATACGCCTACGGCAAATACAGCCAGCGCCACGCCCTGGGGCAGTACGACGCCGCCAACACCAGCTACCAGCTCAGCAGCAGCGGCTCGGGCTACGGCGTGAACGTGGGCCTCTACGGCCGCTCCGGCGACAACCTGGCCTTCGGCATTAGCTACCGCAGCGGCGTGCAGCTGAAAATGAACAACGGCACCATCAGCACCAGCGGCGTGCCCGCCCGCGACGCGGGCCTGTACCCGGCCTCGGCCAACTTCAAGACCCAGATTAACCTGCCCAGCACGCTGTCGGTGGGCCTGGCCGACCGCATCACCAAGAACCTGCTGCTCACCTTCGACTTCACGCTTAGTGGCTGGAGCACCCTCGACTCGCTCAAGCTTGACGTGGCCGCCAGCGGTACGGCCCCGGCCCAGCGCCTCAACACGGCCCGCCGCTACGAAGACGCCCTGGCCTTCCGGGTAGGGGCCGAGTACCAGGCCAGCCCCAAGCTCACCCTGCTCGGCGGCCTGAACTACGACGAGTCGCCGATTCGCGACGAGTACATCAACCCCGAGTTCATCGACGCCAACCGCCTCGGGGCGTCGGCGGGCCTCAGCTACCAGCTCACCCCCCGCTTTGCGTTGGAAGGAGCCTACTCCTTCAGCTACGGCCAGCAGCGCCTGGCGCGGGCCAACCCGCTCAATGCCACCGTGTCGAACGTGGGCGGCTCCTACCGCACGGCCACCAGCACGGCTTCCATTGGCCTGGCGGTGGCGTTCTAAGCCGCGCGGCTTCTCCTCTCAACTTTTCTTGCTGATTCCCCTTTTAGTGATGAAGAATTTTTGCCTGAATTTGTGGAGCCGCGTCGGCCTGACCGCCGTGGCCACCCTGGCGCTGAATGCCTGCGCGCCGGGCCAGGACACGCCCACGCCCACCATTGGGGTGAATGTGAGCCGCTACCTGGCCGTGGGCGACAGCTACACCGCGGGGCTGAGTGCGGGCGGCCTCACGCTGGCCAGCCAGGAATATTCGTTCCCGAACCTGCTGGCCCAGCAGCTGCGGGGCGCGCAGGCCGATGCCACCTTCAGCCAGCCGCTGCTGCCGGCCGGAGCCGGCTCGGGCTATTTCAATCTGGTCGATTTCACGGCGCTGGGCTTTCCGCGCACGCGCCGCGTGCCGGGCCCGGCCGTGCGCCGCCAAGTCATCAATCCCGCAGCCTGCGGCGGCGCCGATACCGTGCGCCTGCTCACGCGCACCGATGCGCCCAACACCCTGCCCCAGAACCTGGGCGTGCCCGGCCTGCGCCTGGGCCAGATTGAAGTGGCGGGCTTGGGCAACGAAACAACCAATGCCACGCCCACGGGCAATTTCAACCCGTATTTCGAGCGCCTTCTGCCCGCCGCCGACCCCCGCACCTACCTGCAGGCCGTGACCGATGCCGCCGCGCCGGCCACGTTCTTCACCTACTTCATGGGCCTCGACGAAGTGCTGGTTTATGTGCGCAGCGGCGGTGAGTGCGGCCCAACGCTGAACACTGCCTACAACACCCTGCTGAAGAATAACGCCAAGAAGGTACTCGATAAGCTCACGGCGGGCGGCCGCCCGGGCATCATTGCCCGCCTGCCCGACCTGAATACGCTGCCCCTGCTGCGCCTCGGCCAGGGCCGGAACCTGGAAAAACGCCTGCAGACCAGCTTTGCCGACACCGCGTCGCTGTACATTCAGGACCCTTTCGGCACCGTGGGCATGCGCATCACCGACGCCAGCTACGTACTGGCAACGACTATCCCGCGCATTGGCCGGCTCACGCCGGTGGTGGTCGGCACCACTACCCTCATGCTGCCCTACGGCCGCGATATTCGCAACCCGATTCGCGATGCCGACGTGATGGATTACGACGAGATGAGCCGCATTAATGACGTTGTAAGCCGGTACAACACCGCCCTGAACGATTTGGCGACTACTACCTATAAAATGCCCATTATCGATTCCAGCACCAAGTCCAGCACGCTGGATTTGAATGTGGCAATGCCGGACTACGTGGGCAGTGCGATTTCGGTGGGCGGCGTGCTGTACTCGGCCGAGCCGGTGCGTGGCAACTTTTTCTCGCTGGATTACTACACTCCGACGCCCCGCGGCAATGCCTTGATAGCCAACGCCTTCATTTCGGCCATCAACAAAGCCTACAAGGCCAATATTCCGGCCATCGACGCCAACAGCCTGCCGTCCGTAGCCCAGTAACCTGGGCCGCGAGGGCGCCAGATGTTTCCTCGGCTATTTGCACTTCCAGAACGTGTCCCCCGGAGCGGTGCTTCGGGGGACATTGTTTATCAGCGCAGCCGGTAGAGCCGCAAGGGCAGCGAGTCGGCGGCCGCGGCGCTGCTGGCGGCCAGCGTTTCGGCGAAACCCCGGCCGGTGTATTCGGAATGCTCCAGAAACAGCAGCGGCTGCTGCAGCTGCGGGGCCGGCCAGGCCGCCACGGGCGTTTGCCGGCGCAGCGAGTCGAAATGCGCCACACCGGCCACGCGCCAGTAGCTATCGAGCAACACGTAGTCGTAGCCCTGCGCCCGCAAGCGGGCCAGCATTTTTTCGTCGTTGACGACGGTTAGCGTTTCACTTTCGGCCAGAAAAGGCGCCAGCCCCAACCCCACGGTGCTGGCCACTTTGTGAGTGCCGTGCTCCCACAGCCACGCCGCTACCTGCGCGTAGGGCGTGGGCAGCGAGGTGTAGATTGCGCGCTGGATGTGCCGCACATTCAGCCCCGCCGCCACCGCCAACAGGCCAAGCAGTGCCCACCCCGGCAGCACCCGCCGCCCAGCCAACACGGCCAGCGCCGCCAGCGGCAGCAAGGCAAACAACAGCCCGCGCGGGGCCTTTAGCAGCAGCGACATGCCCGCCAGCAGGCACACCACCCAAAACAGCAGATACGGCAGCAGCGGCCAGGGCCCGATGCCAGGGCGCCAGCCGCCGCGCCACCCGCGCCACGCCAGCCACGCCGCCACCCCGAGGCCCAGCAGCAGCAGCGGCGACTCAAATTCGGCCAGGTAGCGCAGGTAGTAAAGAAAATCGGGTTTGATGGTGGCCTGGCGGCCCGCCACGTTGGCCGCCACGGGCACCACCGTGCGCACGTAGAACGCCAGCCAGCGGTACCAGGGCAGCCCTACCGCCACGCCCAGCGCCCCAAACAGCACGTAGGGCGTGGCCAGTACGGCCAGCACCCGCACCCACACCCACACCCAGCGTGCCCGCCACAGTCCATCGGTCCGCAGCAGCTCCAGTACCAGTAAAATGGGCAGCGTAAACAGAAATTTGTAGCTAAAGCTGAGCCCCAGCGCCAGCCATGCGGCCACACGCACCAGCGCCGCCGGGTTGGGCCGCTCCAGCCGGGCAAAATGGCTTTGCAGCAGCCCCGCGCACAGCAGCAGGCTAATGGAATTGGGCGTGAAATCGCGCCCCGCAAAGGTGAGCAGCAGCCCGGTGCCGGCCAGTAGCGTGAGGCCGGCCGTTTCGGGGCCCGTAAGCCGGGCCTGCCGGCTCACCCAGGCGGCGAAGAAGCCCAGGCCCGCTACCCCCAGCAGCGCGTTGATGGTTTGAAACACCAGAAAGCTGCGGGTAAAAAGCGCCACTAATGCGTATGAAAGCAGAAACGCCGGGCAGCCGGGCATAAACAGCCGCGAGAAATCGCCGTGCGTGAGGGCCTGCACGGCCTGCCAGTTGCGCACCGAGTCGTAGTCGGGCGCACCGGCTTCGGGCAGACGCCAGAGACGCAGCACGGCCACCGCGAGCAGGGCCGCCAGCAGCCACAGGCGGTGGCTTGGCGGCGGAGGCGCGTTATTTGTGGCGGGACGGGGAGACATAAGCAGGCTGAATGCGGGCTGGCGCGAAGGTCGGCAGCCCCCGCTGAACATTCCTCCCCGGTCTCGCTTTGCTATGAACATTCTGCTGGTAGAAGACGACCCGCGCCTCTCCGCCCTCATCCGACGGGGGCTGGAAGAAGAGCAGCTGACCGTGGCCGTGGCCCAGGACGGGCAGACCGGTCAGGAAATGGCCCTCACCCAGCCCTTCGACCTCATCATTCTTGATGTGCTGCTGCCCCAGCGCAGCGGCCTGGAGGTGCTGGCCGCCATCCGAGAGCAAAATGCCGAGGTGCCCGTGCTCATGCTCACGGCCCTGGGCACCACCACCGACAAGCTCAACGGCTTCGGTGGCGGCGCCGATGACTACCTGGTGAAACCCTTCGATTTTGCCGAGCTGGTGGCCCGGGTGCGCGCCCTCACCCGGCGTGGCAACCCCCACCCCAAGGGCTCCCGCCTCACCTTTGCCGATGTGGTGCTCGACATCCCCAGCCGCACCGTGACGCGGGCCGGCCAGCCCCTGCGCCTCACCACCCGCGAGTTCAACCTGCTGGAGCTGCTGCTCCGCCACCCCGGCCGGGTGCTCAGCCGCAGCCAGATTGCCGAGCACGGCTGGGACGAGGCCTTCGACGCGGGCAGCAATGTCATTGATGTGTACGTGAGCTACTTGCGTAAAAAAGTTGACCAGGGATTTGCCACCAAGCTCATCCATACGGTGACGGGGGCGGGCTACGTGCTGCGGCAGGAATAGGCGAGTTTGAACAAAACCAGCACGTCATGCAGAGCGCAGCGAAGCATCTTTACCTCAATAGTAACCGATTGCATTGCGCGGTAGAGATGCTTCGCTGCGCTCAGCATGACGCGCTGGCTATTTCTCTTTTTCAATACCTCATCCCCTCCCACCCATGACCATTCGTAATCGCCTCATCTGGCTGTTTGTGGGGCTGGTGGGTTTTATTCTCCTTATCGTGCTCACCACGGCGTTTCTGCTGCAGCACGACTACAGCCAACGCGAGTTTCGGCAGCGCCTGCGCGACCGAGCGGAGGTAGCGGCCTACATTTTCCTGGAAAAAGACGAGTTGCGCAGCTCCATCTTTCAGGAATTTCAGAAGCGCTACCAACGCACCCTCACCGAAGAAATCATTCAGATTTACGACACCACCGGCGAGGTGCGCTTCGTGCGCGAAGACGCCCGCCTGGAAGTACCGCCCGCGGTGCTGGCCCGCATTGTGGAAGGGCACGAAGAGTATTTCACCGACGGCTCGCGGCAGGCCGTGGGCATTTTCTACCGCGACAACCAGGGCTCCTTCGTGGTGGTGGCCGGCGCCGAAAACCTGTATGGCCAGGCCCGCCTGCGCTACCTGGCCACCATTTTGGCCTCGTTGTTTGTGCTGAGCCTGCTGCTGATTTACGGCGTGGGGCGGGTGTTTGCGGGCCGGGCGCTGGCGCCCATTTCCGCCATCAACGACCAAATGGAGCGCATCACCGCCCACGACCTACACCTGCGCGTGGCCGAGGGACTATCGAACCGCGAGAAGGACGAGCTGTCGCGCCTGGCGCACACGTTCAACCGCCTCCTCGACCGACTCGAAGGCAGCTTCGAGGCCCAGCGGGCCTTCGTGCGCTACGCCTCGCACGAGCTACGCACGCCGCTGGCCGCCAGCATTGGCGAGGCCCAGCTGGCCCTGGCCCGCGAGCGGGAGCCGGCCGCCTACCGTGCCGCCCTGCACGATATGCTGGCCGACCTCACCCAACTCAACCAGCTCCTCAACCACCTGCTGGAACTGGCCCAGGCCGACGTGCACCTGCCCGAATACGACGCCTGCATCCGCGTCGACGAGCTGCTGGCCGAGGCTTGCGCGGCCGTGGAGCCCGCCCAGCGCCCGCGCTTGCAGGTGCACACCGGCCGCCTGCCCGCCGAGCCCGAGCAGCTGGAGCTCACCGGCAACCGCACGCTGCTCATCCGCGCGCTCAGCAACCTGCTGGAAAACGCGCTGAAGTACTCGGCACCCCAGCCGGTGCAGGTGGCGCTGGCCTACGCGCCCGGCGAGGTGCAGCTCCGCATCCGCGACGAAGGCATTGGCATTGCGGAGGCCGACCTGCCCCAAGTGTCCGAGCCGTTTTTCCGGGCGGCCAATGCGCGTCTCGTGGCCGGGCATGGCGTGGGCCTCGCGCTGGCCCGCAAAATCATCGAGCAGCACGGCGGTCAGCTGCACCTGAGCTCGCAGCTTGGGCACGGCACAACGGTAGTGGTGCAGCTGCCCACGGCGTAGAGGCAATTCCTACCGGGGACGCCCCCGCTCTTACGCCACCTTTGTAAATTTTAAGGCTTTCTAATCACATTTTAATACCTCGCCAGTAGTCTTGCGGCTGTCATCATTGCCGCACTACTATGAGAAAGCCTAATCTACTGCCGGGGCTAACCCGGAAAACGAGCCTGCGCAACGCGGGCTGGCGCGGGCTGTTTCTGGGCGCATTAGCCCTCGGGGCCTGCTCTTCACCGCAGGCCGAAACTGCCGAGGAAATCACGCCGGGACTGCCGGTTTCGCAATTTGAGGGCCCGGCGGCGGCATCAGCTGCCAGGGCAGAAGCCCAGCCCGAACTGGTGCTGAGCGGCGAAATAGCCGCCGACGCCGACCACACTGCCCGCGTGTTTCCGCGGGTGGGCGGCGAGGTGCTGCGCGTGGGCGTGGACCTGGGCGACGAAGTTCGCGCGGGCCAGGTGCTGGCCGTGCTCAAGAGCAGCGAAATAGCCGAATTTCAGAACCAGCACACCGCCGCCACCGCCGACTTGGCCGTGGCCACCAAGAACCTGGCCGTGGCCGAGGAACTGCACCAGGCGGGCCTAAGCGCCGCGCAGGACGTGTACAAAGCCCGCAAGGAAATGCAGCGCGCCGCTGGCACGGCCACCAAAAGCCGCCGCCTGCTGGGCACTTATGGCGTAGCGCCCGGCGCCACCTACCGCCTGACGGCGCCCCTGGCCGGCTACATCATGGAGAAGAAACTGAGCCCAGGCATGCGCTTCAACGCCGCGGATTTACAGGCGGCCTTCACTGTGGCCAACCTGGACCAAGTGTGGGTGCTGGCCAATGTTTTTGAATCGGACATGGGCCGGGTGCACGAAGGCCAAGCGGTGGAAATTACCACCCTGAGCTACCCTGACGCCCCGGTGCGCGGCCGCATCGACCGTGTGTACCACGTGCTCGACCACGAGAGCAAGACCATGACCGTGCGTTGCGTGCTGGCCAACCCCGGCCACTTGCTAAAGCCCGGCATGCACGCCCAGGTGCGGGTGCTGCCCGAAGCAGTAGCCAACGCCGACGCAAGCCCGGCCGCCATCCTCTAAGCCGATTATCCACCAAATCCCCATGCGATGGAAGTTCTTTTAGTTGAAGCCGAAGGGCGGCCGCGGCAGCTGTTGCACCGTTTTCTGCAACACGCCCAATACCAAATAGACGTGGCGTCCACCTTTGCCGAAGCAGTTGCCTACCTAGCCGGCCGGGCCTACGATTTTGTGCTGCTGGCCCAGGCCCTGCCCGACGGTGACGGCATGCCACTTATTCGGCTGGCTACCCGCCACGAGAGTCACCCCACTTCGTGCATTGTTTTCACGGCCACGCCCGATGTGGAGCACCGCCTGCGCGGCTTTGCTTTGGGCGCCGATGAATGCTTGGCCAAGCCAGTTTCGCTGGCCGAACTGGAACGCCGCATGCGCGTCATCATCCGGCAGCGGGTGGGGCTGAAACGGCCCGCCATTCATTTCGGGCGGGGTTTTGTGCTCGATTTAGCGGCCCGCAGGCTCTGCCACGGCCCGCACAACGTGCACCTCAGCCGCAAGCAGTTCGATGTGCTGCACCACCTGTTGCTGCACCGCGGCAAGGTGCTCACCCGCGAGCAGCTAGGGGCGCACATTGGCCGGCGCCACACAACCCCGCCGGAGGCGTCGAACTTCATCGACGTGCACATCATGAACGTGCGCCGGGCGCTGGCTCCTTTCGCCCCCCCCGATTTTCTGGAAACGGTGAACGGCGTGGGCTACCGGGCCGCGTAGGTAATTTTTGGCTCGCCTCCCGACAGGGCCAAATCTCGAACCGCGCGTTGGGCGCCGTAGCTTCGCGGTCAATTCCGGTCGTCTACTCCCCCTTATCCATGCGTCTCGTCATTCAGCGCGTTCGCAGCGCGCAGGTCACTGTCGATGGCCAGGTCACTGGCCAGATTGGGCCGGGCCTGCTGGCGCTGGCCGGCTTCGCCCCCACCGATACAACCACGGCCCTTGCCTGGATGTGCCGCAAGCTGGTGCAGCTCCGCATTTTCGGCGATGAAAACGGCCAGATGAACCGCAGCGTGCAGGATGTGGGCGGCCAGGTGCTGGTGGTGAGCCAGTTCACGCTGCTGGCCGATGCACGCAAAGGCAACCGCCCCAGCTACATCGGGGCCGCCCCGCCGCCCATTGCCGAACCGCTCTACGAGCAATTCGTGGCGCTGGTGGCCGCCGAGTTGGGCCAGCTCGTGCCCACCGGCGTCTTCGGGGCCGACATGCAGGTGAGCCTCGTCAACGACGGCCCGGTCACCATCGTGCTCGACTCACCGGCCTAATACCAACCTACCATCCCGCCACTTCCATGACCATCGAAGAAGCCCAGCAAACAGTTGATAACTGGATTAAAGCCAACGGTGTGCGCTATTTCAGCGAGCTGACCAACATGGCCATTCTCACCGAAGAAGTGGGCGAAGTGGCGCGCCTCATTTCCCGGCAGTACGGCGAGCAGTCCTTCAAGGAATCCGATAAAGGCAAAGACCTCGGCGACGAGCTGGCCGACGTGCTGTTCGTCGTCATCTGCCTCGCCAACCAAACCGGCATCAATCTCACCGAGGCCCTAGCCCGCAACCTGGCCAAAAAAAACCAGCGCGACAGCCAGCGTCACAAGGATAATGAGAAGCTGAAGTAGCACCCGTCATTGCGAGGCGTAGCCGAAGCAATCCGTCTTGTTCTCAGCGAGTAGCCTGATAATGTGACACAGCCCCGGCACTGCGTAGTATCGGGGCTGTGTCACAAAAGAAAGGGGCTGGTTTTGACAGGACGGATTGCTTCGGCTGCGCCTCGCAATGACAGCAACTATTCCAACGTCACCAGCCGGTCGTCACGCCAAATGGGCAGTACGCCAGCGTACGCGTCCAAGCGCAGGCAAAACTCAAAGTCCTTGCTGGCTTCCAGCGAATTGAGCCGCCGCACGTGCGCCGACTGCAGCAGATAGCTCGATAAATTGACTTTCCCCTGCTGCCACAGATGCAGCGCCGCCAGCGTCGCATCAGAGCTGCGTACGTCGAACTCCGGCGCCAGCCGCTCGGCCAGCGCACCGCCGAATACCGTGTCTTCGAGGCAAAACTGGCCTTTCCAGCCGGCGCACACCACCAGCACGTTGCGTTGCTGCGCGCGGGCAAAATCGGCAATGGCTTCCAGATTCAGAAACGCACCTACTACCACGGCCTCAGCCGCCAGCGAGCGGCGCAGCGCCGCCGTGCCGTTGGTGGTGCTGATGGTGAGGGCCCGGCCCCGCACCGGCCGGGCCGCATCCAGAAAGCCGAAAGGTGAATTACCAAGGTCGAAGCCGGGGGCGGGCAGGCCGTCGCGCTCGGCGGCGGTGAGGCAGCCGTGCTGCTGGCCGTAGGCGGTGCATTCGTCGAGCGACGCCACCGGAAAAACGTGCGTCACGCCTTCCCCCAGCGCCGTCACGATGGTGCTCGACGCCCGCAGAATGTCCACGATGACGGCAATTTTGCCGCGCAGGTCATACAGATGCAACAGCTCCGGCGAGAAGCAGATATCCAGTTTGGGCATTGTTTTTAGTTGTCAGTTGCTCGTTGTCAGTTGTTAGGCATTCAGCACAATCGTCCCAGGCTAACAACTGACAACGAGCAACTGACAACTAATTTATTCCTCCGTGCCCTTGGTCAGCGGCAGCTTGCTTACCGTAGCGGGCAAGTTTTTGCCGCGAATCTGCACGAAAATGGGCGTGCCCGGCGCGGCAAATTCCGTTTTCACGTAGCCCAGGCCGATGCCCTTGCTCAGCGAAGGCGACTGCGTTCCGCTGGTTACGTCGCCGATTTTCTGGCCGTCGGCGTCCACTAGCTCGTAGTGGCCACGCGGGATGCCGGGGCCGTCCATCACGAAGCCGACCAGCTTTTTGGTCACGCCCGCTTCCTTCTGCTTTTTCAGGTTTTCGGAGTTGGTGAACTCCTTGGTGAACTTGGTAATCCAGCCCAAGCCGGCTTCCAGGGGTGAAGTCGTGTCGTCGATGTCGTTGCCGTAAAGGCAATAGCCCATTTCCAGGCGCAGGGTGTCGCGCGCGCCCAGGCCAATGGGCTTGATGCCGTAAGACTGGCCGGCCAGCATGATTTTCTCCCACACCTGCGCCGCGCTTTCGTTGGGGATGTACAGCTCGAAGCCGCCCGCGCCGGTGTAGCCGGTGGCCGAAATGATGACGTCGGGCGCACCGGCGAAGGTGCCCTGCACGAAGGAATAGTAGGGAATACTGCTCAAATCCACGTCGGTCAGCGACTGCAGCGCCGCCTGGGCCTTGGGGCCCTGCACGGCGAAGAGGCTGGTGCGGTCCGAAATATCCTCCATCTCCACGCCCTGCGTGTTGTGGTGCTGAATCCAGTTCCAGTCTTTTTCGATGTTGGAGGCATTGACTACCAAGAGGTAGTCCTCGTCGGCCAGCTTGTACACCAGCAGGTCGTCCACGATGCCGCCGTCGTGGTTGGGCAGGCAGGAATACTGGGCTTTGCCGTCGGTGAGCTTGCTGGCGTCGTTGCTGGTCACGCGCTGGATGAGGTCGAGGGCCTGCGGGCCACGCAACCGGAACTCGCCCATGTGCGACACGTCAAAAATCCCCACCGCGCGGCGCACCGTGTGGTGTTCATCGAGGTCGGAGGAATAACGCACCGGCATGTCGTAACCGGCAAAAGGCACCATTTTGGCACCCAGCGCGCGGTGCGTGTCGTTG
This sequence comes from Hymenobacter convexus, assembly GCF_030580955.1. Taxonomy (GTDB): domain Bacteria; phylum Bacteroidota; class Bacteroidia; order Cytophagales; family Hymenobacteraceae; genus Hymenobacter. Next base: position 127,707 of record NZ_JAUQON010000006.1, read on the forward strand.
AGAGTAACGGTTTTCAGAGAAACAGTCATGGAGCGAAGGGGATGGATTGGCGGGTTGGTGGGATTGCGCTACAAAGGTGGGACAAAAAAGAAAAGCCGCTTCAAACCGAAGCGGCTTTTTCCTTTTCTGTCATCCTGAGCGCAGCGAAGGACCTTATCACCGCTGAACAACTTGCAGTAAATAATGCTCCCAATGTGATAAGGTCCTTCGCTGCGCTCAGGATGACAGACGAAGTTCGATTACACCCGTACCATCCAGTTGTGTGGGTCGGCGCCGGCGCCAGTCCGAATGGCATCCAGCGCCGCGCTCACGCGCTTCGAGAATGCATTGGCATCCGTGGCAGGCAGGTCGTAGTCGTGGTTTTCGTAGCCGATGGTGGCAATAGGCGCGATGGTTGCGGCCGTGCCCACGCCAAAGGCTTCGTTGAGCTTGCCGGCGGCCAGGGCGTCCATCACTTCGCGGCTGCCCACTTTGCGCTCTTCCACGGTCAGGCCCATGTCGCGGGCCAGTGCCAGCACGCTACGGCGCGTGATGCCGTCGAGGATGCTCGTGCTCAGGGCAGGCGTCACCACCTTGCCGTCAATGACGAAAATGGCGTTCATTGTGCCCGATTCTTCCACGTATTGGTGCTGCGAGGCATCGGTCCAGATGAGTTGGTTGTAGCCCTCGTTCTGGGCTACTTTGGTGGGGTACATAGCGGCACCGTAGTTGCCGGCGTTCTTGGCGTAGCCCGCGCCGCCTTCGGCCGAGCGCACGTATTTCTGCTCGAAGCGCACGCGCAGCGGCTTGCTGAAGTACAGGCCCACCGGGCAGGTAATAATCATGAAGCGGTAGGTATCCGAGGGGCGCACGCCCAGCAGGCCATCCGTGCCGAACATGAAAGGACGGATGTAGAGCGACGAGCCTTCGTCCGACGGCACCCAGGCGGCATCCTGCTTAATCAGTTCGCGCAAGCCCTGCATAAACAGCTCTTCCGGGATGGTGGGCATGCACATACGCTCGGCCGAGGCGTTGAGGCGGGCCCAGTTGTCGAGGGGGCGGAACAGGGCCACGCCACCGTCGTGCTGGTGGTAGGCCTTCATGCCCTCAAAAATGGCCTGGCCGTAGTGCAGGGCCGAGTTGGCCGGGCTCACACTCATGTCGCCGTAGGGCACTATCTCGGGCTCCTGCCACTCGCCGTCGCGGTAGTCCACCACCAGCATGTGGTCGGAAAAAACTTTGCCGAATTCGAGTTGCGAGAGGTTGACCGAAGCCAGACGGGACGCCGTGGTGGTCTGAGTGCGAATGGGAAGAATGTCAATCATGAGCTTGAATTTCAGGAAACGGGAGGTGGGTGGGATTTGGAGAAGATGGAAGTGAGCGGTGGCGCGCCAGGGCACCGGGAAATTGTCCTAAGAACGTCGGGCTACTGCCGAAGGATGCCTGCCGGCAGTGGTAAGCAGACACCACTTTGGTCAAAGTCGTGCCTGCCAGGTCACTTCTTCTACGCCCAGCTCGTGGGCCATGGCCCGGCTCAGCACAAACAGAAAATCGGACAGGCGGTTCAAATACACCACCACTAATTCGGCCACAAACGACTCTTCGCCCAAGTGAATGGCCAGCCGTTCGGCGCGGCGGCACACGCAGCGGGCCACGTGCGCGTGGCTCACGGCCGGGTGCCCGCCCGGCAGGATAAAGGCGCGCAGCTCGGGCAAATCAAGGTTGAGGCGGTCCATTTCGTCTTCCAGCAGCGTCACATCGGCGGCGTGCAGGTCGGGCAGCTTCATGCGCGACTTCTCCGGGTCGGCCGCCAGGGCCGAGCCGATGGTGAACAGCCGGTCCTGGATTTCCTTCAGCAAAGGCCGGCGGACGGCGTTCACGTCCTGGTCGCGCACGAGGCCGATGTGGGCGTTCAGCTCGTCCACGGTGCCGTAGCACTCGATGCGCAGGCTGCTCTTGGGCACCCGCGTGCCGCCAATGAGCGAGGTGAGGCCTTTGTCTCCGGTTTTAGTATAGATTTTCATTTTGCGTAAGTCTTTGCAACGGTCATGCTGAGCGAAGTCGAGGCATCTCTACCGCAATAGTAAATTCAATGAAATGGACTGCATTGCGCGGTAGAGATGTTTCGGCTTCGCTCAGCATGACCATTCTTTTTCGGTGTGGTGTTCCGCTAATGCCCCACCGCCGCGTGGGTCGTGATGTCGTGGTTCACCTCATCGGTTTCAATCAACCCGTCGCGCAGGCGCACAATGCGGTGGGCGTAGCGGGCAATGTCTTCCTCGTGCGTCACCATGATGATTGTGTTGCCCTTCGAGTACAGTGCCTCGAACAAATCCATGATTTCGTGGCTGGTTTTCGAATCGAGGGCGCCGGTGGGTTCGTCGGCCAGCAGCACGCTGGGGTTGTTCACGAGGGCGCGGGCAATGGCCACCCGCTGGCGCTGCCCGCCCGACAACTCGTTGGGGCGGTGCGAGGCGCGGTCGGCCAGGCCCACCGAGCGGAGCGATTCTAAAGCCCGCTCGTTGCGCTCGCGCTTGCTGAGGCCGGCATAAATAAGCGGCAGGGCCACGTTATCGAGCGCGCTGGCGCGAGGCAGCAGGTTGAAGCTTTGAAAGACGAAGCCGATTTCCTTGTTGCGCACCTCGGCCAGCTGGTTGTCGCTCATGCGGCTCACATCCTGCCCATTGAGGATGTACTGGCCCTTGCTGGGCGTGTCGAGGCAACCCACGATGTTCATCAGCGTGGACTTGCCCGAACCCGACGGCCCCATAAACGCCACGTACTCGCCCCGGGGAATCTGGATGCTGACCGAGCGCAGGGCGTGGATGACCTCGGCCCCCATCACGTAATTTTTGGCGATGTCCGTGGTTTCAATGACGTTGGCATTCATGGCGCGAAAAACTTTATTGCAGAAAAGGTACAGCCGCCGGCGCAGCGGAAAAGGAATCCGCCTCCGCTGCCCGGCCGGCCCGGTGCCGGGCATATTCGGCTGCTAAAGTAACATAAGTGGCCGGTGGCAGCTGCTGCCGTAAGCGGCCCAGCGCCTCGCCGGCGTATTCGGTGAGGCCGGCGTCGGCCGCTGCCAGCACGTAGGCCTTCAACAGCGGCAGCGACTCCGGGTTTTCATCCAGCCCCGCCCGAAGGGCACCGTAGGCGCCCGTGCGGTTGCGCCGTTGGGTGTAGAAGCGCGCCGCCGCCAAAATGGCTTCTTCGTTGAATGGCGCCTCACGCACAATGCGCTGGTAGAGCTTATCGGCAACGCCTGGGCGGTTGGCCTGCGCGGCCTGCCGGGCCTGGTTTAGCCACTGCTGGCCCACCCGCGGTGGCCCGCCCGCTGCCGGCCGAAACGATGCAGCGGCCAGTTGCGCCTGCGCCCGGTGGCCCAGCCGTTGCAGGCTCGTATCGGGCGAAGCTGCCAAGCGCGTCGCCTGGGCCTGCGCCGAATCGACCCGGCCGGCTAAGGCCAGCGCGTAGGCCCGCGCCTCGCTGGCCTGCGTAGCGCCGTGGGCCACGGCAAAGGCCAGCTGGTCGGCCGCCGTGGCGTACTGTCCCTGCTGCAATTGCCACAGGCCCAGCAGCATCTGGTAATAAGCGGCCGTGCCGGAGGTGCCCGTGGCCAGCGGCAGCAGCTGTTGGCGGGCCGCCATTTCCTGCCCCAACGCGTGCCGCGAATAGGCTTGCAGAAACAGCAGCTGCTCATAATAGGGCGCATTGGCCTCGGCCCGGGCCAGGGTACTCAACGGCCGCAGTTGCTGCTGCAGGCCAGGCGCATTGCCCGCTTTCACGTCCGTCAGCACGGCGTGGTAGAGGGCAGCGAAAGTGGCATCATCCAGCACCAGGGGCGTGGGCGTAGCGGGAGCCGGCGTTTTCGTCGCTTTGGTGAGCAGGCCCAGCAGCAATTGGTTGGCTATGAGGGCCGGCTCGGTGGCCAGTTTGCTGCTGGCAGGCTGCTTGCGGGCTTCTTCATACAGATGCTGGCTAATGAGGAAGCCCAACTGGTTGGTGCGGCTGGCGTAGCTGCCCGGATTTAAGCGTTCGGCTTGGTCCAGGTAGTAGCCGACCGAGTCGGTAACCGTCGTTTTGGTGAAAAGCTGGGCCAGGTCGCCGGCCAGGGCGGCGCTGTGGGGCTGCGCTTTCAGGCCGCGCCGCAGGATGTCCAGCCCTTCGAATAAGTCATCGGGCTGGGTGTAGAGCGCGCCGAGGCGCACCGACACCTTTTCGCTGGGGCCGCGCAGCAGGGCGCGGTTCAGGGCCACCAGCTCGTTGCCGCGCTGCTGCCGGAAGCGGTACAGCGCCGCCCGGCCAAACTGGGCGTGCAGGTTGGCGCGGTAGAGCACGTCGCCACTTTCGGCGTAGTAGCGCTCGGCCAGTGCGGCCAGGCCCAAGTCGTCGGGTGCGGCTTCACTTTGCTGCCGGGCCAGGTCGCCGAGGTTGTTGTACTGGCCGGCCTGTACCTGGTCGGGCAGCGGGAAGCTGCGGCGCGATTGAATGATGAGGATGCCCCCTATCGCCAGCACATACACCGTGTAGAACGGCAGCCGGCGTGGCTCAAACGCCACCCGGTACACCCGCAGCCGCTGCTGAATGAGCGGCATAAAGTTGATGAGCACATACAGCCAGAACGCCCCGCCCACCAGCAGCAAAGCCAGTCCCGTGAAGCTGCGGGCCGCCGCCAGCAGCGGCGTGTTGTCGGTGGCGAAGGCGTAGGCCAGCGCGGCGGCAGCGCCCGTCACCACCAGCGAGTAGAGCACCGCGGCATAGGCATACGGCACCGAATCGGCGTAGCTGGGCGCCCGCAGGCGCAGGCCCAGCCCGCCGGCCAGCACCGCCGGTAGCAGCAGCACCAACGGGTCGAAATTCAGCCCGGGCAGCAACTGCAGGCCATCGTTCCACGCATACAGCAACAACACACCCAGGTACAGCAGACTAGCCGCCACAAACGGCCCCAGCCCAAAGCGGCTGGCGGGCTGCTCGGCCTGCGCATTCAGCCACAGCAGCGCCCGGATATTCTCCACCCCTACCCACAGCACCAGCAGCGCCACCAGCACCGCACCGCCGGTGGTGGCATAAGCCGCGAGTTGCAGCGTGGTTTCGGCGGCGGGCAGCTGGCTTTGGGTGTACAGCAGGCCGGCTAGGCCCGCCACCACGGCACCCAGCAATAGCACCCGACGGCGTAGGGGCCAGTCTTCGGCGAAGGCGTGCAGGCCATAGGCGCCGCCGCCCACCAGCCCCAGCATCAGGTACAGAAAATACCGCTCACTGGTATTAAACAGACCCAGCGACTCGGTGTTGAGCGACAGCAGCAGGAAAATGACTGGTATCATGCCTGCCACAAAAGCTGGCCGGGCCAGCGTGCTGGCCACCGCCACCCAGCTCACCAGCACCAGCGCCAGCAGCGCCAGAAATAGCGCCGCCGCCACCGGCTGCGTGAACGGCCCCACCATATCGTGGGTCAGGCTCACGATAAAGCCGCTGGCCTGCACGGGCACACGCGCCGGCCCGGCAGCCACTTCAGCCAGCGTGAGGGGCACGGCTTCTAGGTGCGGCACCAGCTGCATGGGCAGGGTGCTATCGGGGCCGGTGAAGTAATAAAAAATGGCCAGCCCCACGGCCAGCGTCGCCAACAGCCCCCGCCAGGTGGGCCGCCAGGCGGGCGTCGAAGCTTGTTTCGGATTCAACTATTCCAGCACTTTGGGCACGCGGAAGTAGTCCGAATCCTTGCGCGGGGCGTTGCGCAGGCCTTCGGCGTGGCTCACGGTGTTGCGGGCTTCGTCGTCGCGCAGCACGTTCACTTCCTGCGAAAGGTGCACCAGCGGCTCCACGCCGGTGGTGTCGAGGCCTTCGAGCTGGGCCACGAAGTCGAGGATGTTGTTCAGGTCGCCGAGCATCTGCTGCTCGCGGGTGGCGTCAAATTCGAGGCGGGCCAAGTGGGCCAAGCCGCGCAGGGTGCCAAGGTCGGTGCTCATTTATGGTTGAGAGTTATGCGTTGAAAATTAAGAATTGGCGGCTTGCGGCGCTTCTTCGGCCACCACGTTGGCCGGGTTCCGCCAAGTACTCGGGCCGGGCTTTACGGCGCCCTCGGGCAGGAAATCACCGGCGAGCAGGGCAGCCACCTGCTCCTTCAGGGCCGGAATATCGGCCAGCGTGAGGCCGACGGTAGGAATGGGCTTGTGAAAAACGATTTTGAGGCGGTGGTAGCGCACCCGCAGGCTGCCCTTCACATCGGGCATGAACATGTGGTTCAGGGGCTGGCCCACGGGCACGATGGGCACACCCGCCTCAATGGCCATCTGGAAAGCGCCGTCCAACAGCGGCAGCAGTTCCTTGCCCGGCAGGTGCGAAATCCGGCCCTCGGCGAAAATGGCGATGCTCTTGCCCGCCGCCAGGCTGCGCCGGGCCTGCACCATGGCCTTGCCGCGGCTGACGGCGCTGGCCCGGTCCACGGTGATGTAGACACGCTCGAAAATAGGACCCCACACCGGCGTTTTGGCCAGCGAGGCCTTGCCCATCATGTTCAAAAATCCCGGTATGTACTTGAACAGCATCATGATGTCGATGTACGAGCCGTGGTTCGACACATACACGCAAGGCTGCGGGTTGGGGGCCGTGGTTTCGCGCACCACTTCCACGGGCACGCCCCACATGGTGATGGACAGCCACGACCACCAGCGGTTGATGGCGTGTACCACAAACTCGCCCCCCGGCCGGCGGCTGTAAAACCACTGCAAGGGAAACGTGAGCACAAACGGCAGCACAAACCAGAACGTGGCCCACGTAGTGTACAGGCGCTGGCCGAGGTAACGAAGCAGATGGCGCATAGCTGCAAAGGTAGGTTACAGGAAAAAAGAACGTCGTGCACAAAACTGTCATGCTGAGCGCCGCCGAAGCATCTCTACCGCAGCAGTGAATCCCTTCGTTTGGATTACTCTAGCGGTAGAGATGCTTCGGCTGCGCGGACGCCAGATGAGCATGACGTTCTGTTGTCACCTCCGCCCGGCCAGCACCCGCTCCGCCTTCAGCAAGCCCGCCACGCTGATGGCGTCGGTGATGCGGTCGTCCATGGCCATGCGCACGGCTTCGGCCAGCGGCAGCTTCCAGAGGCGCAGGTCCTCGGTTTCTTCAGGCTCCACGTCGCCCTGGGTCAGGTCTTCGGCCAGGAACACGAAGCCTTCTTCGTCGGTCACTGAATTAGAAGTGTGGAGGCGGGCAATGCGCGTCCAGCGGGCGGCCAGCAGGCCGGTTTCTTCCTTCAGCTCGCGCTGGGCCGATTCCAGAATATCCCGCTCAATCAGGCCGCCACCCATTGGAATTTCCCAGCTGTACTCGTTCAGGGTGTAGCGGTACTGACCCACCAGCCAGGTGTTACCGTCGGCATCGACGGGAATAATGCCAAGCGCCTTATTTTTCATGCTTACCACGCCGTAGATGCCGCGGCCGCCGCCGGGGTTTAGCACTTGGTCTTCGCGCACCGAAATCCAGGGGTTATGGTATTTCACCTCCGAGCTGAGGGTTTGCCAGGGGTTGTGATTTTCGTCAACAACGGGGGCAGAAGATAGGGACATAGCCAAAAAACGATTAATACGAACCGTAAAATTACGGCGAGCGGCGCCAGCCCGGCTTTCCAATCGTCGGCTAGATGTCGTCATCCGCCGTGTCAAAGGTTTCGTTGGGCGACTAAAGCCTGCCATTAATCCAAAAAATATTGCGCTCCCCCCTGCCAGCCTAGTATCTTTGACCCATAAGTACCCCCGCACGGGCTGGAAATGTGGAAAGGAAGGACCTCTCGTGCGGCGGCGCTCTGGCTGAAAAGGTGGGGTAGACACCTCTAAGCCGGACCCGCCACTTTAAGGCCGTCGCACTTGTGCGACGGCCTTTTTTGTTGGGTTTGGCCAGGCTCCACGGCTGCGCTTTCAACCTGAACCGCGCTGCCGCCGTACCACCCATACCCCGGCCGCCCACATCCCGGCCGGCACCTACCCTCCCATGGCCCAGTCCAATTCGAAGCCCAACCAAAATTCCAAGCAAGACGAGCACGACCCGCTGTTCAACCTCAAGCACGCCCAGGCCGAAGCCGACCTGGCCCAGAACACCAATGGCCTTGGCCCCGTCACGAACGAATATGTGACCACCGACGAAGACTCCGAAATCGACGAAGGCCCGCGCGACAGCCAGGGCCAGCGCCGCGGCGAAACCGACCCTTCGGACGAAGGCAGCACCGCCGGGCGCCACTAAACCGCCCCGCGCAAAAAAGAGCGGTGAGCAAATCGAGCCTTTACTTTGGGGCTGATTTGCTCACCGCTCTTTTTATTTCAACCTGTGCTGCTTGCTAATTATTCCGGTTTTGCGCTCGAAGCGGGCCTCGACGAAGCCGGCCGCGGCTGCCTGGCGGGTCCGGTTTTCGCGGCGGCCGTCATTCTCCCGCCCGATTTCAGCCCGCGCTTCCTCAACGATTCCAAGCAGCTCAGCGCCAGGCGGCGCGAGGCCTTACGCCCCGAAATCTGCGCCGAAGCCGTAGCCTGGGCCATCGGCCAGGCGTCGGAAGCCGAAATCAGCAGCCTCAACATCGTGCAGGCCAGCTACTTGGCCATGCACCGCGCGGTGGCGGCGCTATCCGTAAGCCCAGAACATCTCCTGGTTGATGGCAACCGCTTTCGGGCCTTGGAGGGTTACCCGCACACCTGCATCATCGGGGGCGACGGCCTGTACCGGCACATTGCGGCAGCGTCGGTACTCGCCAAAACGTTTCGCGATGACTACATGACTGTGCTGGCCGCCGAGTTTCCCGAATACGGCTGGGAGCAAAACGCGGGCTACCCCACCGCTCAGCACCGCAACGCCATTCGCACGCACGGGCCCAGCCCGCACCACCGCATGGGTTTCCGGCTGCTTTAAGACAGGCATTGAACGGGCGAGAAGCTAATTCTTCAGCTTCAGCAAATCCAGGAACAAGCTGAAACCATCCACGCTGGTACCGCCTTCCCCAAACTTATCAAAGCTCAACGGCTTGATGATGTAGCCGCTTACAGCCAGCTCCTGCGCCTTCAGGCGGTCCGATTCGAGGTCGGAGGTCGTCATAATGAACACATTCAACCCCACAAACTCGGGGTCGGAACGCAGCACTTCGAGCAGCTCCAGCCCGTTCATGCGGGGCATGTTGATGTCGAGCATCACGAGGCTGGGGCGGGCTATTTTTGGCTCATCGCCTTCGCCGCGCAGCATTCGCAGCGCGTCGCGCCCGTTGCGGGCGTGTATCAGCGGGACATCGATGTTTTGGCGGCGCAGCTCGCGCTGCACGTTCATGACGTCCATCTGGTCGTCTTCCACGAGCAAAATGCTGGGCGTGGGATAATCGGCGGACATAAGCTAAATACTAATCAACGGCGGGAATATGCCCGCAAAACGGTCGCACGCGGCCGTCAGGTTGCCATTGATACGGTAGAACCGGCGCCCGTGGCCACGGTTGCGCCGGTTTTTTTGGCTTTGGGCGGCACCTTGGGCCAGGTAAAGATGAACTTAGCCCCCTGTCCCTCCGCCGATTTCACCCCAATGCGCCCACCCTGGCGCTCCACAATTTTTTTCACAATGGCCAGCCCCACACCCGTGCTTTCGATGGTATCGCGCTCGGTCAGGGTCTGGAAGATGATGAAAATACGGTCGTGGTATTCCGGAGCGATGCCGGGGCCGTCGTCGGCTACGGAAAAAAGGTAGAAGTCGCCGGCGTCGTCGCAGCTGATGTGCACGGTGCCGGTCTCGGGGTGGTGGTGGTACTTCAGCGCGTTGCTGATGAGGTTGGTGAACACCTGCTGCAGCTGCACCGCGTTGGTGGTGAGCGTGGGCAAAAAAAACGGCAATTCGACCTTGAATCCGGGCGGCGGGTTGAGGGTATCGACGACTTCGCGCAGCAGCGTGCGCACAAACACCGTTTCATCGGCCTGCGCCACCCGGCCAATGCGGGCCAGGTCCAGAATGCCGGTAATGAGCTTTTCCATGCGGTGCACGCGCTGCCGCATCATGCCCAGAAACTCGCGGATGTGGGGCGGTAGCTGTGCCGTGCCCATATCTTCCTCAATCCAGCGCGAAGCACTCTCGATGCCGCGCAAGGGCGCTTTCAAGTCGTGCGATACCACGTAGGCGAACTGGTCGAGCTCTTGGTTGCGGTTTTCGAGCTGGCTGATGTTGGCGCCCACGGTGCGGGCCATCACGTTGAGGGCCGAGGTCAGCTCGCTCACCTCGTCCTGCTCGGTGTCGAGAATCTGGCTGGTGTAGTCACCATCGGCCATGCGCCGGGCCAAATCGAGCATGCTACGCAGCCGGCGGCCAAACACCCGCACAATGTAAACGGCCCACAGCAGCCCCAGCACCAGCGCCGCAATGGCCAGGCCCGCCGACAACCATTCGGCGCGCAGGATGCTCTCGTCCAGCTCAAGCCGCAGCTGTTTGCGGGTTTCCGATTCGCGGCTTTCGAAAGCCGCCAGCCGCTCCCGGATGTTGTCCATCACGTGCTTGCCGTTCAGGCCTTCGGTGAGGCGACGGTGCGCCATCCCATCCAGGCCGGTCTGGGCGGGAATACGGCGGCGGGCTTCGCGCTTTTCGGCCACCATGAGGTGGCTGTAGCCCGACCATTGCTGAAACAGCCGCTGCGTCTGGTCGATGAGCTTGGTTTGTTCGGGCGAATCCATCACCAGGTCGCGCAGCTCGGCAAACCGGCCAATGAGCTGGCGCTCGCCATCGTAGTACGGTTCCAGCGTTTGCTCATTCCCAATGAGCAGGTAGCCACGGAAGCCCGTTTCCATGTCGATAATGTTGCGCAACAGGTTCGACGCCCGGTTCGACACCTGCTGCGAGGCCTCAACCTTCCGCGAATTGCGCAGCACCTGCCCGGCCAGCTGATAATAAAACACCACAACCACCGCAAAAAGCGCCAGCAACAGCACAAATCCTGCAAAAAGCTTGGTGGTAAGCGTAATTTTCATGCTGATGCGCCCAGGCGCTTGGTTCAGGCCTCCCTACGCATCCGCGCCTCCATGGTTTGGAGCAGAGTCAGCATTTCGTCGGCAATGACCTGCAGCGGACCGTAGCCGGCGCTGGCATCGCCCGGCCGGCCGGCATCGTGCAAATCCATCAGCCGGTTGGCTTCCTGGTGGATGAGGTTGTGCTGGCGGTCGAACTGCCGGGCTTCGGGCAAGTGGGCATACACCCCGCGGCCGCGCAGGCGGCTGGCAATCCATTGGCCGAGGCTGCAAACTTCCGGGTCGCGCAACGGCCCTTCTTCTCCCCCATTTCCAAATAAGTATGAACGCAGCTTGCTCTTGAAATGAACGTGCTTGATGCGCGCCGAATCAAAATCCTGCTTTAATTCTTCAACCGTCATACGCAAAGTTAGGCAGCGCGCCAGATGGCCCGCACGTACTATACGAAAAGGCCTCCCAAAGAACCGAAACGTCGTTAGGGGCTGGTGCAAATTTGGCCGGTTCGCGGGCTTGCAGCACCTTCCGGCTCAGAAAGAGGTACTTTTGCGCTTCATCTTTTTGCCCGGTCGCAACGGAGCCTCAAACCCCCCGTGCCCCGCGCTCCTCATTTTTTCCCCACCCATGACCCAAGACCAGATTAAGGACTTGAAGGGCCGCGCCGAGGCCCTGAGGAGGTATCTTTGACTACGATGCCCGCAAAGAACAATTAGCCGCTTACGAGGCCAAAACCACCGCCCCCGGCTTCTGGGACGACTCTAAGGCAGCCGAAGCCACGCTCCGCGAAATCAAGCCCATCAAAACCTGGACCGATGACTTCGAGGCCGTGCAGCAAACGCTGGCCGACACCGAAGTGCTCTACGACTTCTACAAGGATGGCGATGTGTCGGAAGCCGAAATGCAGGCCGACTACGAAACCGCGCTCAAAAAGCTGGAAGCCCTCGAATTCAAGCGCATGCTGAGCGACGAGGAAGACCAGCTTTCGGCCATTATCGACATCAACCCCGGCGCCGGCGGCACCGAAAGCCAGGACTGGGCCGAAATGCTCATGCGCATGTACATCATGTGGGCCGAAAGCCACGGCTTTGGGGTGAAGCAAATCAGCTACCAGCCCGGCGAAGGCGCGGGCATCAAGTCGGCGTCGCTCGAAATCGACGGCGATTTTGCCTACGGCTACCTCAAAAGTGAAATCGGGGTGCACCGGTTGGTGCGCATGTCGCCGTTTGATAGCAGCGGCCGGCGCCACACGTCGTTTGCCTCCGTATTTGCCTACCCGGTGATTGATGACACCATCAACATCGAAATCAACCCTGCCGACATCTCCTGGGATACCTTCCGGGCTGGCGGCGCGGGCGGGCAAAACGTGAACAAGGTAGAAACCGCCGTGCGCCTCACGCACGCGCCCTCCGGCATCATCATCGCCGTCCAGATTGAGCGCAGCCAGCTCATGAATAAGGAACACGCCCTGCGCATGCTCAAATCGCGCCTTTACCAGATTGAGATGGACAAGCGCCACGCCGAGCGCGACAAAGTGGAAGCCACCAAGAAGCGCATTGACTTCGGCTCTCAGATTCGCAACTACGTGTTACACCCCTACAAGCTCATCAAGGACCTGCGCACCGGCATCGAGCGCACCGACGTGCAGAACGTGCTGGACGGCGACCTAGACGAGTTCATTAAAGGGTTTCTGATGCAGAGCTAGAACGCCCACCGTCGTTCGCTCTCACCTACCAAAAAGCCCGCTTGAAGCATCAAGCGGGCTTTTTGGTGACATGGCAGGACTCCGGCTCAAACAAAAAAGAGACCGGGAAATCCCGGTCTCTTTTTGTTAAGCACCTTGAGCTAGCTTAGTTCGGGTCCCAGAAAATGAGGGTGGTGAACTGGCTGATGCCTTGCGGCAGGTTGCCAACGTTGGTCGTAATCTCCGTCTGCGGGTACAGCAAACGCGTCGGCAGCTTGTCGGGGCGGGTCGAGGTGGTCTGGAGCGACGGCGCGAAGCGGGGGTAACCCGTCCGGCGGTAGTCGTCCCAAGCCTCGGTGCTGGCTACACCCGTCATCGCCAGGTACTTCTGGTAGATGATTTTCTCCTGATTCGTTACCGGGCGCGGAGTCGTGAGACGGACCGCGTAGGTAGTGGCCCGCAAAAGAGGACCACCCAAAATATTTGCGTCCGGAATCTGGGTAGTAGTCACATCCCAGTTCACCAGGCCATTGTTCACGTTCACGGGAGCCGTGAGGTACTTCGTCACCTTAGCCGCTACGAAAGCCGACGAGTCGCGGGTAGCGTTCTGGCGGTTGGCCGGCGAAGGCGTGTAGAAGTAGTTGAACGAGGCGGTGATGCCGGCGTTGAAGTCGTTCTTGGCGCTACCGCCAGTGAAGAAGCCACGCTCGCGGGCTTCGGCCTGGCTGAAGAGGTCTTCAGCGCGCAGCATCAGCGGCACCGGCGAATCGGGGCCTTTGAACACGCCGCCAAAATCGCGGAAGCGCGTGGCCACGTTGCCCGCAATCGGAGCGCTCTCTCCGAGTTCAGCACCACCCGCGTAACCGGTGGCAGTGGTGTTGAAGATGCGGTAGCCGCGGGGGTCGCGGTTGAGCAGGAACTGGGCAAGCAGGTACTTAGTCGGAATCGTGTACAGGCGCTCGGTGGCGGAAGTGCCACCTGCGTCAGCACGGTAACGGTCCCAGAAAGGGTTTTGCTGGCCGGAAGCCTGCGTGTAGCCGGGGTTTACTACCACGTCGGAGGCGATGAAACCAGCAGCACCGGGGGTGCCGGCAGCAATGGAAGCCTGCAGGCGCGTCATCTCGGTACGCACGTAAGCATCCAAGGAGGGCTGGCTCGACTGACGCATCAGAATGCGCAGCTTCAGCGAGTTGGCAAAGCGAACCCAGTTCGCCATAGTGCCCTGGAATACCACGTCCTCGGCACCAACCGTACGCGGAATGGGCGAAGTCTGCTTGTTGGCAGCGTCAATCTCGGCGATGGCCTCGTTGAGCTTCACGATGAAATCTTTGTAGATAGCATCGGCCTTGTCGTACACGGGGGTGATGTTAGCCAAACCGCCCAGTGCCTTGGTGTACGGGATATCCCCGTACTCGTCCACCAGCAGCTGGTAGTTGTACACCTTCATGATTTTGGCAATCGCCGAGTGGTAGGGCTGATTGGCAGCCTTTCCCTGACGCTCGATGATGTCGTAATCATAAATGTTGTCGAAGGTGTTGTTGAACAGCGTCTGGCTGAACGTGCTGTTGTAATTGTAGGTACGCTCCGGGGCGTAGCCGTTCACCGTACCCGACTTTGCAATGTACCCGGCGGCAAAAGCCGAATACGGGTTGTAGTTAATCGAGTAGGTATTAGCCGTGGTGGTCAGGGCCTGAGCCAGAACGGCGTCGGCCGTTACCGTCAGCGGGTTGTTCGGGTTTTGGTTGATGTCGAGAAAAGAATCACAGCTAGCAGCCAGCACCGATAGGGAGCTCACCGCCAGTATCTTAGCAGTATTTTTCATATACGGAGAGATTAGAAAGTTGCGGAAAGAGTTGCACCGTAGAACTTAGTAGGCGGCGTCTGCAGAATGGTGTTGATACCAACACCGTTTGCAGAGGAGTTGCCGAAGCTAAACTCGGGGTCCGTGTACTGGTTCTCCTTGGGTACCCAGGTATACAAATTCCGGGCAAAAACGTTCACGCTTACGCCTTTAACAAACTTGGCACCCGACAGCATGCTGGTGGGCAGGTTGTAGCTCAGCGACAACTCGCGGATTTTGAAGAAGTCGCCTTTGGTCACGTAGTTCTCAGCCACCGAGCGACGGTAAGAGTCGTTGGCCCAGAACTCGGCACCGCCGGGGGTCAGTTTGTCGGTATTGGCCACGTAGGTCACGCCGTCCGAACCGAGAATCGACGAGTTGGGGTACAGGAAGGGCTGGCGGCCATACGAGGCGCTAACAGCCGAAGCGCCCGTGAAGTCGAGGTCTTCACCGATGGAGTGGTACACCACGTAGCCCGTGCGGTATTCAGCCTGGCCGGCCAGCGTGATGCCTTTGTAGCTGAAGCTGGTGTTGAAGCCGTACTTGTGCTTGGGCAGGGTGTTGCCCAGAACTTTCAAATCAGAGGCTTTCCGGGGGAAATACACCTCGTTGGTGGTGCCGGGCTCGAAGCCTTTGTCCAGGATAACGCGGTTCTGGTCGTCGCGCACATAGTACGAGCCGCGCAGGATGGGGAACGGCTGGCCTACCACGGCGTACACGTTGGCGTTGCCACCGGTGGTCAGGGCCAGTTCGTCTACGCCGGGCGCCAGCGAGAGCACCTTGCTGTCGTTGTAGTTGTAGTTGGCACCAACGCGCCACTCAAAGCCGGTTTCCGTACGAACCGGAACCAGGTTCAGGTCAAGTTCCACACCGCTGTTTTGGATTTCACCAGCGTTGAGCAGAACGCTCGAGAAGCCGGAAGCACCGGAAACACCGGGGGTGAGGGTTTGGTTGGTCGTGTTCTGCTTGTAGTAAGTAGCCGAGGTCGAAACGCGGCGCTTCAGGAAGCTCAATTCGATACCGGCTTCAATCGAACGGGTGAATTCCGGCTTCAAGTCAGGAGAAATTGCCTGGTTGCTCTGCGTGAACGAGGTCAAAGGACCGAAGGGGAAACCGCCGCCCAGGTTGAAGAACGGGTCGAGGCGATAAGCACCCAGGTTACCGCCTACGCCGGTACCACCCAGGTTAACTTGGCCCACTTTGGCAATGCCGCCGCGGATTTTACCGTAGTCGATAAACGAAGCTTCTTTCAGCACCGGAATGGCTTCGGTGAAGATTACGGAGAGGTCAACGCTGGGGTAGAAGAACGAACGGTTCGACTTCAGCAGCAGCGACGACCAGTCGTTACGGCCCGAAGCGTGCAGATAAACGAACTCTTTGTAGCCCACGGTAGCATCAGCAAACAGCGAAGTCTGGTGATAGGTGTAGCGAGCGGCCGAACCCTGTACCTGACCTACGCGGTTCACGAGGTTGAACAGACCCGGAGTTGCCAGGCCAGTGGAGCTAGCGGCCAGTAAGTTCGAAGTACCTGACTGCGTGTTGTTACCCAAAATGACTTTCGTGGTGAAATCACCGAAAGTCTTATCAATGTTGATGAAAAAGTCAGAATTGAGTCGGGTGTAATCGATGGTTGATTCCTGCACGAAACCGTTAGTAGCACTGGCATTACGGCCGAAGGCAGATACATAAGGCGTGTAGGCAAACCGGTCGCGGGTGTTCTGGTTGGACTGATTCACCAGCGTAGCACCGAAGCGGTACTGCAGGCTCATCCAGTCGAACACTTTGTAGCCCAGGTTGACATCACCGATGAAGTAGTTCTCCTTCAGGTGCGTACGGTTGTTGTCGATAACGTAGTAAGGGTTCTGGTAGTACTCGTTGTAGTAGCCGTTCGGGTTAGCGAAAGGATTGTTCTGCCAATCCTTGTACTGGGTGAGCGGCACCATCGACGAGGTGTTGACAATGCTATAGTACACCGAGTTGGCGGCACTCAGGTTCGACGTAGCGTCTACCATTTTGCGGGCATACGAAGTGTTGAAGCCCACGGTCAGTTTGCCGAAATCACGCGAAGCGTTCAGGCGGAAGGCGTTCCGGTTGTACTCGTCTTTGGGGACGATGCCGTTGTTCTTCACGTTCTGGAACGAAACGAAGATTTTGCTCTTGTCGTCACCACCGGAGAACGAAACGTTGTTCTGCATCTGGTAGCCGGTGTTGAAGAAGTCACGACGCTCGTTCGGCTTGGAATCGTAGGTGGTGTACTGCTGCTGGCCATTTTCCAGGGCCAGACCCAGACGCACCCGACGACCGTCGAAACGGGGGCCGTACTGCTGGTTCTCCATGTTGTTGTACTGGGCGTTGTAAGTCAGCGCCGTCGAGTCCTCCCCGGCAGCCGGGAACAAGGGGTAGTTGTAAGCATATTCCTGCGCACCCAGGCCGAACTCGTTCTGCAGCTTGGGCAGGAACGAAATCGACTCAAACTGCGAGGTGTGCGAGAAGGTCACGGCAACGCCGTTGGCACCTTTCTTCGTGGTGATAATCAAAGCGCCGTTCGAAGCCTGCGAGCCGTAGAGAGCGGCAGCGTTGGCACCTTTCAGCACGGTGATGTTGTCGATGTCGTCGGGGTTCAGGGCGGTCAGTACTTCCGAAGTCGAGAGTACACCGTCAACTACTACCAGAGCCTGGTTTTCACCGGTTGCCGAGCGGGCACCGCGCAGGGTAACGCGTACGCTGGGATTGACGCCGTTCGACAGGGTCTGGATTTGCAAACCCGATACCTTGCCTGCCAAGCCGTTGGTGACGTTAGTCACGCGGGCCTGGTTGATTTCTTTGGTGTCGAGCGTAGCCGTGGCGTAGCCGATTTCACGGGCCTGGCGCTGTACGCCCAGTGCACCGGTTACAACTACTTCGCCCAACTGCTTCACATCGGATGCCAGCGCGACGTTGAACGTGCTGTTCGAGCCAATTGGCTGCTCAACCGAAGCGTAACCAATAGAACTGATGGTCAGCGAAGTGGCCGAAGAAGGAACACTGAGGCTGAAAGCGCCATCGGCATTTGTTGAAGCTCCAATAGTGGTGCCTTTTACCAGTACGGTAGCGCCGGGCAGGCCCTGACCGGATGCCCGGTCAGTTACGCGCCCGGATATCGTCCGGTCTTGGGCATAGACCTGCTGCAACAGGCCGGTCATTAGAAGCATGACCATACATAAGAGTTTTTTCATTTGACTGGTTGGTTGGTGAGTGAAAAGGTAAAAAGTAAGGTGAGTGAAACGGCAATTATACAAGGAAAATAGCTTTTGGAGGAACAGCACCTGCGCCAGAACCTCATCAGCCATTCATGAAAGATACTTAAGCTACTGGCAAACTGCTGAATGTTAGCGCGTCCAATAGGTTCTGCGTTGTTCGACAGATAAGGGTCATTTTGTCTTGGCCCACTATGAAAATGATACTATCCCACCCAAAAGCATCCTGTATGTATCCAATGTTATCCGTTTCGAAAGAATGGTAACATGTCGGCAATGCGCCCAAAGCTAACACTCGTTTGCCAAAATTGACTATTGGCGTTTCGGCTTCTTTTCGCACGGGAATCGGTTTCGCCAGAATGGTTTATGCAGTTTTTTTTTGCTTGAACTTCCAGAAACGAGGCTTAAACCCATTCTGGCTCATCCTCCTGCCACAGGTTTAAATAATATATAACTTAAGTGCCAATTTGTTTTTGGCAGCTATTTCGTACTAGCCACAGCCTGCCCCTGGAATAAATCATTTAAAAGACTGATTTAATTACATTAGCTAATTTACAAAAAATAAAGTGGATAGGTGAGACTTATGTAATCAAAGTTGGCGGCCTGCTGAATCATCCCAAAGGTTCCGGGCGAGAAATGAAATTATCGAACATTGGGCTTTGGGGTGGCAATAAGAAAACTGCTTTCTACAAGGCAGTAAAGAGGGGCCGCACCGGCATCCTGCTTGGTTGCCGGGCACGGCCGTGTGCAGTATGCGGGGTTGAGGCATCGGGAAGAAGTACAGTTGCTCTGACGCTCATTTTGAGCCAGATGCCGGGCCGATTATCACGGAGAATATTGGGTTTATGGTTGAAATTTTGGCTGGCAGCAGTACTTTCAACTTTTAAAATACCACCCTTCTGTTTCTTTTTCCCTTTTCTTAATCACACCCACTTTAAACAACTCAATGAAGAGAACCTTACTAATGAGCCTGCTCCTGCTCCTGACCCTGGCCGGGCGGAGCTGGGCCCAGAGTCGCTCCGTATCGGGGCGTGTGCTCGACAAAAGCACCAACGAAGGATTGCCGGGCGTAAGTGTCATCGTGAAGGGAACCACTACCGGGACCGCCACCGACGCCGACGGCAAGTTTACGCTGAGCGTGCCCGCCCCAACGGCGGTGCTGCAATTCAAATACCTGGGTTACCTCACGACCGAGCAGCCGGTGGGCACTTCCAGCACAGTGGACGTGGCCATGGCCGTTGACAACAAGCAGCTCGACGAAGTAACCGTGACGGCCTTGGGCATCTCGCGCGAGAAGCGGGCCCTGGGCTATGCCGTTTCGGAAGTGAAATCGGAGCAGGTGGTGCAGAAGTCGGAACCCGACCTGCTGCGCACGCTGTCGGGCAAAGTGCCGGGCGTGAACATTATCAGCTCGAGCGGGGTACCAGGCGCTTCGTCGCGCATCACCATCCGGGGCAACACGTCGTTCTACGGCGAAAACCAGCCCCTGTTCGTGGTGGATGGCGTGCCCTACGACAACTCCCAGACGGAATCGGACAACCCCATCACCAACGGCGCCTCCTACTCGAGCCGCACGGCCGACGTGGACCCGAACAACATTGCGTCCATCAACGTGCTGAAAGGGGCGGCAGCAGCGGCGCTTTATGGCTCGCGCGCAGCCGGTGGCGTTATTGTTATCACCACCAAAACCGGTGGCGGGGGCCAGCGCGGCCCCAAAGGCATCCAGATTGGCTATACTACGGGCTACTCCATTGAGAAGGTAGCGGCCCTGCCCAACTACCAGAACAAGTACGGCGCAGGCGCCAACTTCGTCAACTCGGATGCTAACGGTTCTTGGGGCCCCGAGTTTGGCAATACCGCTCAGGGCGCGCCCGCACGCATTCGTCACCCACAGGCAGGCAACCCTGACTTTCCCAGCATTGCCGATACTGCCACAATTCCTTATAAGGCGTACCCGAACAACGTGAAGGATTTCTTCAAAACGGGCCACCTGTACGAGAATTCGGTATCGTTGAACAGCACCAGCGACAACGCCACGTTCACCACCATCATTTCGCGGGCCGACCAGCAGGGCATCATCCCCAACTCGTCGTTTGTGCGCAACAACGTGAGCACCGGCGGCTCGGGCAAGTTCAACAAGTTCACCATCAGCGGCAACGTGGCCTACACGAACACCACACAGAAGGGCCCACTAACGGGCGCCAACAACCTGCTGGCCGGTAATGCCTCGGCCTTCGCGCGTACGCTGTTCCTGACCCGCAGCCTCGACCTGCAGGGCCTGCCCTACATCGACCCTGTTACGCACGCTTCCACCTTCGCGTGGCTGTCGCGGCAGGCCGACAACCCGCTGTGGTCGGTTGAAAACGCCCTCTATACCTCCCGTGTCGACCGGGTGGTGGGCAGCGTGGGCTTGTCGTACGCCATCAAAGACTGGTTGGTGCTGACCTACACCGGCGGCATCAACACCTACACCGACTCGCGCCGCACCACCATCCGGCCGGGCTCAAACGCCAACTATGGGGTGAGTTCCGTTCTGGAAGACAACATCCAGAACACGGAACTGGAACAGACCTTGCTGCTGAACTTCAACAAGAACCTGACCGAGGACCTGAGCCTGACCGCTAGCGTGGGCCAGAACATCAACGCCCGCAAGTTTGACGGTCGCTCGAACATTGGCTACGACATTGTCACTTTTGGCATTGACAACATCGAGAACACCAACCAGAAAGGCACCTACGGCTACGCCTACTCGGAGCGCCGCTTGATGGGCTTGCTCGGCAACGCAACGCTGGGCTACAAGAACTTTGCGTTCCTGACCCTGACTGGCCGCAACGACTTCTCCTCTACGCTCAATAAAGGCGGAATCATTGGCAACACCGGCCGCTCCTTCTTCTACTCCAGCGCGGCCGGCTCGCTGGTGCTCAACGAAGCGCTAAAATGGGATTTCCGCTGGCTGGATTTGGCCAAAGTGCGTGTGGCCTACGGCCGGGTAGGACGCGACGCTCCCCCCTACCGTTCGGGCCCCAGCACGTACGACATCAATCCGGGCGGCATTTTCCCCTTTTACAACCCGAATCCGGCGGCGCAGGGACAACCTACGGCAGGTGTTTCCATCAGCAGCGTTATCAACAACCCAAACCTGACGCCCGAATTCTCGACGGAACTGGAAGTAGGCACTGAACTGGCCCTTTTCCGCAACCGCATCTCGTTCAACGGCACGTACTACAACAAGCAGTCGACCAACCAGATTGCGCCGCGCATTCTGCCGTCTGCTACTGGCTACAGCCAGTACTGGACCAACTTCGGCGCCATTTCCAACAAAGGCTTTGAGGTGGCCCTGACGGTGGTGCCGGTGGAAACGTCGGGCTTCCGCTGGAGCAGCACGTTCAACTTCACCCGCAATCGCAACATCGTAGAGAAAACGACCGACAAAGGCGATACCCTCACGCTGGGCGGCTTCAACGTGGCGGCACTGCTCATTCCTGGCCAGCCCTACGGCGTGCTGTACGGCTCCACGGCCAAGCGCGACGGCAACGGCAATCTGCTTGTTGACCCCGTGAGCGGCCGTCTGGTGCCCGGTGGCAACAAGGTTATTGGCAACCCCAACGCTGATTTCATCATGGGCTTCATCAACCAGTTCACTTACAAAGGCATTACGCTGAACACGCTGATTGACTACCGCAAAGGTGGTGCGCTGTTTTCGACCACCCTGCAGGAAGAGCTGGGCCGGGGCGTGACGAAGGATACCGAAGACCGCAACCGCCTGCTCATCATCGACGGCGTGCGCTACAACCCCGCCACGGGCGGTGCCGCCCTGGATAGCGATGGCAATCCCATCCGCAACACCAAGGCCATCAGCGTCAACGACCTGTATTTCTCGTCGGCCGGCGTGGGCGGCGGGGCTGCCACCAACGGCTACAACGAACAGTCGATATACGATGCTACTACCGTGCGCCTGCGCGAAGTGACGGTGGGCTACGACCTGCCCAAGTCCATCCTCGGCAAGTCGCCGTTCAGCGTGGTCAACATCTCGGTGTCGGGCCGCAACCTGTACTGGTACTCCCCCAACCTGCCCAAGAACTCAAACTTCGACCCCGAAACCAACACCTTCGGCTCGAGCAACGTGCAGGGCATCGAGTTGACCAACGCGCCGAACACCAAGCGTTACGGCGTGAACCTGCGGGTAACTTTCTAATCTCAGCATTGCGCCTTCGGGCTCTTTATATAGTATTCCATGAAATTCCACCAAATTGGGGCAACACTGGCTTTTGTCGGGATGCTCGCCACAGCCTCCGGCTGCAAGGACTTTTACAACACCAACGTCAACCCGCTCTATCCTACTTCTACCACCATCAATAACCTGCTGCCCATCACACAAGTGAGCATGGCCAGCGGCTTGGGCGACAACGTGGGCGGCCTGAGCCAGTACACGATGGGCCTGATGCAGCAATTGTACAGCACCCGGGGCATTGGCAACTTCGTGCAAACCGGTGGCTCTTTTGGGGGCCCCTGGTCGGAGCTCTACGGCAACATGCTCCCGAACAACGAAATCATCATCACCCAAGGCACGGCCGAAGGGCAATGGAGCTACGTGGGCATCGCGCAACTGCAGAAAGCGTACGTGTTTAGCCAGATGGTGGATATGTGGGGCGACATCCCTTATTCGGAATCCCTGCAGGGGGTAAACAACCTAGCCCCGCGTTTCGACAAGGACTCGGAAATCTATAACGGTTCGGCCGATGGCAAAGTGAAAGGCCTCTTTGCCTTAATTGATGAGGGTTTGGCCAACCTGGCGAAACCTTCGACCAACTCAACGCTGGGCCGGGCCGACCTGATTTATGGCGGTTCAATCGAGAAATGGGCGCGTTTTGGCCGCACGCTTAAGCTGAAGCTCTACAATCAGATTCGCAAGACGAACTCGAACGCGGTAGTGGCTGCCCAGATAGCGCCGCTTCTGACTTCGCCCCTGATGGAAGAAGGTGGCGACCTGCAGCTGGCTTATAAGAACAGCATCCAACCCGATACCCGCAACCCCGGTGCGGTGGTGGACTACGGCCCCAATCCGGAAAACCGCATTGGCCGCTACTTCTATGAGGACATGAAGGACAAAAATGACCCGCGTATACCCTATTACTTCTTCAACCAGGTTCCGCCGGGCGTTGCGATAACCCAACAGGATTACATCAATGGCAGCTTTGTTACGGTACGGCCGGGCTCAACCGGGCAGTACACCAGCTCGGCTTCTACAGCGGCCGTGCAAACCCTGCAGGGCTTGTACCCCATAGGTGGACGTTATGACGACGGCAAAGGCAGCCCCGGCGGCAATGGTCGCCCGCAGGCGAAATATGAGGCTCCCCAACGCCTTCTTACTTACTATGCCCGCAAGTTCACGGAAGCGGAGTTGCAGCTCGTGGTCCTCAACAACCCCGCCGCTGCCCGGGTCGCATTGTCTGATGCGCTCACAGCAGCTTTTAACAAGGTGAACACCGTTGCGGCGGCAGACGGCAGCCCCGTCATGACGGCGGCCCAAATTTCGGGGTATATCACCCGCGTCAATACCACAGCAGCCAACTCGGGTCCGCTCAACCGTTTCGACCGCGCCACCACCACCGAAGACAAACTGGAGGTGATTATGTACGAGAAGTACGTGGCCAGCTTTGGCTACGGCGTGGATGTGTACACCGATTTCCGGCGCACGCACCACCCGGCTATCCGGGTATCGCAGGCCGCAGCTGCGGCCACGCCCGGCCGGGGCCTGCTGCCCGACGACGGCCAGACGGTATCGAACGGCATTTTCCCTTACCGCCTGTACTATCCGACCAACGATTTAATTCTGAATCCCAATTCGCCGCGGACGCAGGCGCCGGTTACCTCGCGCATTTTCTGGGACCTGTAGGTCGCTCCGCCTTTCTTGACTTTTCTTAACGTGAAAATCACCATGAATTCGTACCTCACCCGTTTCTTCCTGTTGCTGACAGTCGCGGGTTCGCTCGTTGCCTGCCGTGAAGACAGCAAGCTGCCTGCCCCCACCACGGAAAGCATTCCACTCATCATCCCGGAAATCAACCCCCAGAAGTCTTTTTTCGACTCTCGCTTCAGCCGTCCCTCAAACAAGATGGTTGCCGATTCAGGGTGGACCCGTCCCGTATTTGAATTCGTCGTTAACCCTTCGCAAGGTTATTCTGAAATCCAAACGGTAGAAGTATACAAAAGCATTCGGCGCAAAGACGTACTCGGCCCTCGCGTGAAGGCATTTGACTTGACCACCTTCCCTGCAACGGTTTCGATAAATAGTCAGAACGCTTCTCGTGACCTGTTTTTCGCCAATCCAATGAATAATACAACTGCCGTCTTGGGACCGAACGACACGAGCCCTAACCGTACGTTGAACGGTGATGCTATAGTGTTCACGTTCGAATACGTCATGAAAGACGGCCGGCGCATTACCCTCACACCACTTTCGACTTCGACCAGTTCCGCAGGTGCTCCAACGGGCACGTTCATCAATCCACCTTACGCGGCGATTGCGGAGTTCCGCCCGGGGATATAATTACAGAAATCCACGCTTAGATTCCATCGCTAAGCATTGCTGCTAACAACAGCAGATTTTTGCAGCGGCAGCAGAAGGACTTCACCGTCTTTTTGCTGCCGCTGTCTTTTTGGCTTCTTTACAAAGTATCCCTCAGCGCGTGCGGCCCAAGGAAGGCACGGCGCAGGCTCAGAAACAAGTTTTGGCATGAGCGCCAACTGGCTCCGCTTTGCTTGAACGGCTTGACACAGCTCTCCTCGAAAATCCATGATAATGCTCAAAATCGGACGTATGCCATATAGCCATTGCTGCTCAGCCCCTAATTAGCCTGTTAGTAAGACAGGGCGTAATCTTTACTGTACGCCCATTTATTTGGTTTAGAATCATATGTTCATCTAGGCTCATAGTAACAACGAAGCATTGGTTGCCCTTTCAGAAGGTATGCCATATTCTGTACAAGCCTTTTGGTTTTATTCTGAAAATTTCATGAGCAATACCCTTTTTTTTTGCGTTTATCCAACTGGTATGACTTATTTTTACAATGTAAACTCACCATTACCATTTTAATTTTTAACCTTTTGTCCATGAAAAAAATCTTACTCATGAGCCTTGTGCTCATGTTTACTCTCCTACACGGAGCGATGGCGCAGACGCGCACCGTTACCGGACGGGTAACCGACCAGGCAACGGGCGGCGGCCTGCCGGGGGTCACCGTCCTGCTCAAAGGCACCACCAACGGTGTTTCCACGAATTCGGATGGCGCATTCAGCTTGACCGTACCTGAAGCGGGCGGCACCCTGATTTTCAGCTCGGTGGGCATGACGACCCAGGAGCGCGCCATCGGTTCGGACTCGCAGTTCACGGTGGCTCTGGCAACCGATACCAAGCAACTGAACGAAGTGGTGGTAACGGGCTACGGCGCACAGCAGGAGCGGCGCGACGTGATTGGGTCTATTGCCTCGGTAAAAGCTTCGGATTTCAAAGACCAGCCAATCATTGGCGTCGACCAGGCTTTGCAGGGCCGGGCCGCAGGCGTTCAGGTGACGCAAAACTCGGGGACTCCCGGCGGTGGTATCAGCGTACGGGTACGTGGCGCAGCTTCCATTGGCGCCAGCAACGAACCGCTGTATGTTGTTGATGGGCTGCCCATTAACACCGGCAACACATCGCAGCTGGCTTCCGGTGGCCAGTTGACTAACGGCCTCAACGACATCAACCCGAACGACATCGAATCCATCGAAGTGCTGAAAGATGCTGCTTCAGCCGCTATTTACGGCTCGCGCGCGTCGAATGGCGTTGTCCTGATTACGACCAAGCGTGGCAAATCGGGTAAAGCCCGGGTGGACGTAGATTACTACACCGGCGCTCAAACGGTGTGGAAAAAGCCTAAGGTGATAACGGGTGAGCAGCAGACGCAGCTTTTTCTGGATGCTGCCGCCAGCCGCTATCCAGCCAACGCAGCCGGAAATTACCCCACGGATTTAGGCCCGGCAACTGGACGCTACGTTTTCAGCACTAACGCCGACCTAGCTGCTTATCTCTACGGTCCTGGCGGCGTTACGGCTGCGGTAAACGGTGTGCGGTCGTACGCGCAACCGGTGCCCAACACTTATCGTCCGCTGAGCCAGTTCCAAACCCCCAGCACGTCTACCAACAGCGACTATGTGAGCCAAGTACTTCGCACCGCGCCCATTAGCAACTACGGCCTGACTTTTTCGGGTGGAAATGATGCCTCGCGTTACCGCTTGGCCGTGAACTACTTCGACCAGCAAGGCACGATAGTGGGCTCTGGCTTCAAGCGCGGCAGCGCCCGCTTGAGCGTAGATAACAAACTCTCGGAAAAAGTACGGATGGGCGCCTCCTTGGGTCTTACCCAGAGCATTAGCAACCGTATCAATAACGATAACAACATTTACGGTGTACTGACGACGGCTCGCCTCTACGCAACCGACCTGCCCATTTATAATACCGACGGCACCTATTTCAAGAACGGTTCGCTGGAAAACCCCATTGCCGCTGCCAAGGAACCGTTTATTCGAAGCGTCAACAACCGCCTGATTGCTTCACAATACACGGAATTTGAACTTATCAAAAACCTGAAATACCGCGCTACCTTCGGCCTCGACTACACCTACGGCCGCGATGACCGTTTCTATTCTACGCTGACCAACCCGGGTGCCGCCGTACGCGGTGAGGCCACGCTGGCCACGCTACAGGACCTGAACTACAACCACATCAGTGCTTTCAACTACTCGAAGACGTTCGGGGAAGACCACACGTTGAGCGGCTTGCTGGTATTTGAATACCAGCGTGATTCTTACAGCGACGCTTACTCACAGGCTACTGGCTTCCCGAGCAACGCCATTCGGGAGCTTTCGGCTGGTGCCACCAAAACGGCGGCTACTTCCAGCTCGACGGGCAATGCCTTGTTCGGGTCGCTGGCTAAAATCGACTACTCGTACAAAGGCCGTTACCTATTGGGTGCTTCGGTTCGTCGGGACCAGGGCTCGCGCTTCGGTGCGGACAATCAGGTCGGCTACTTCCCAGCTTTCTCGGCAGGCTGGCGCGTACTGGAAGAATCTTTCCTGAAAGACCAGACGGTGCTGAGCGAACTGAAGTTACGGGGCAGCTACGGCGAAACCGGTAACCAGCCTTCGGGCAACTTTGGCTCGCGTGGCCTGATTGGCCCGGGCGCCAACTATCTCGACCAGGGTGGCTTGGCCCTCACTCAGCTGGCTAACCCCAACCTGAAATGGGAGCGCACGAAGCAAACCAACGTGGGCGTAGACTTTGGCTTCCTGCAGAACCGCTTCTACGTTTCGGCCGACATCTACCAGCGCAACACGACCGACCTGCTGCTCGCGCAACGCCTGCCTAACGACACCGGCTTCGCAAGCTACAGTGCCAACATTGGCAGCATCCAGAACAAAGGCCTGGAGGTTGCCCTGACTACTATCAACTTCCGTAACGAAGGCACCGGCTTCAACTGGGAAACCAATTTCAACATCAGCTTCAACCGCAACGAAGTAACCAAGCTTTCGGACCAGGCCCTCACCGGCTCGGCTCAGGGCTTCGCCAGCCGCCTGATTGTGGGCCAGCCCCTGGGAGCTTTCTACGGCTACCGCGTTGACCACATTTTCCAGAACCAGGGAGAAATTGACGCGGCCAACGGCCTCGCTCAGGCCAAGGGCAACAATCCGGCATTGCTTTACCAGGGTGGCTCGACGGTGACCCGCCCCGGTGACATTATGTTCAAAGACTTGAACGGGGATGGCCGCATCACGGCCGATGACCAGGAAATCATTGGTACCGCGCAGCCGAAGTTCTACGGCGGCATCACCAACACACTCCGCTACATGGGCTTTGACTTCACCGCCTTCCTGCAATTCAACGTCGGTGCCAAAGTGTTTAACTCCAGCAAGAGCTACACCCAGGGCATGAGCACCACCTACAGCCAGGACGTGGACGTGCTGAACCGCTGGACGCCCACCAATACGAATACCGACATTCCGCGCGCTGTGTACGGCGACCCCAACCAGAACAACCGTAACTCGGACCGTTTCCTGGAGGATGGCTCGTATGCCCGCTTCAAAAACGTAACCCTGGGCTACACCCTGCCGACCACGCTGGCCACCCGTGTGCACATGCGCACGGCTCGCATCTACGTGTCGTCGCAGAACCTGGTGACGTTCACGAAGTACTCCGGCCTCGACCCCGAAGTCAACACTTCGAACACCTCGAACACGGCCCTCAACACCGACTTCTTCACCTTCCCGCAGGCGCGGACCATCACGGGTGGCGTGACGCTCGGCTTCTAATCCTCTTTACATATCACCATGCAATCAATAAATTTTCGTCAGCTTGCCACCCGCTCGGCGCTCCTGTTGAGCCTGGGACTTTCCGTAGGGGGATGCGACAAGGCCATTAACGTTGAGCCCTCGAACAGCATCAGCTCGGACCGGGGCTTTACAACCAAAGAAGACGCTGCCGCTGCGCTGCTGGGTTGCTACGATGCGCTGCAATCCACGAGCTACTATGGCCTGGATTTCCCGTCGATTACCGATTTGATTTCGGGCGAAATCCGGTTTGTTGGCACTTTTGCTTCGACGTATGGCGTCATCAGCCAGAATCAGGTACTGCCCGACAACGTTTCGGTTGGTACTACCTGGAATGCCATTTACCTCGCCATCAGCCGCACAAACTACTTGCTGCAACAAAGCGAGAAAATTTCCGACCCAGCTTTCCCCAAGCTCACCACCCAAGGCGAGGCCCGGGCGTTGCGCGCGTTGAGTTACATGAACCTGCTGGCCTTGTGGGGCGGAACTCCTGAAGGCTACGGCTATGCCGGTGGCCTGGGTGTGCCGCTGCGCCTAAGCCCCACCACTTCCATCGGGCCCGAAACCGAAGCCATTCCCCGCGCCTCCGAAGCGGAAGTTGCGGCCGCTATTCGTGCCGATTTGGACTTCGCCATTGCCAACCTACCTACCGGCGCTGGCGGCAACCGCGTTACCAAAAACTCAGCCCTGGCTCTGCGTGCCCGTTTCGAACTCCAACAGCGGAAGTACACCGATGCCCTGACCTTTGCTCAGCAGGTGCCCGCTACGCCCTCCGTGGCCGGGTTCGCCACTGCCGAAGCGACGGGGACGACTTCTCCTGATGCCATTTGGTCGTTGTTTTTCTCCAATACCGACCAAAGCCAGTATGCCTTCTATTGGTATCCTGCTCCCGGTGGACGGAATGAATTCGACCCGGGCACCAGCTTGGCGGCAGTTCATCCTACCGGTGACCGCCGCCTGCCCATTAACGTAGTCACAGCTACGAGCACTGTTACTGTCTCTGGCACTCCATTTACTTTATTGGCCGGTACCACCCAGAAGTACTACCGCACGTCTACTCGGGATGACCGTTTTAATATGGTCCGCTACGCCGAGGTGGTGCTCACCATTGCCGAAGCAGCTGCTCAAACGGGCGACTTGGCTACGGCAATTGCCAATCTCAACATTATTCGGACCCGGGCCGGGCTGGCAGCCACCACTATCACGCCCACTACGCCCAATGCGGCGGCGTCGCTCATCACGGATATTCTGTTGCAGCGCCGTCTGGAGCTTACCTACGAAGGACATTATTGGTTCGACCTGCGTCGCACCAACCGGGTTCAGGTTGTACAGCCTACTTCGCAAGCCTACCGGAATCTGTTCCCAATTCCGCTCCGGGAAGTTCAGGTAACCAACAATTTGATTGCTCAGAACCCTCTTTACTAGGCACTCATTCTGTAATGTTCTAACATAAAAAAAGCCCCGGCCAGATTGGCCGGGGCTTTTTTTATGTCTACAATCAGCGTTGCTAAAGGATATACTGGCTCAGGTCGCGGTTCTTCACCATATCGGCTAGTCGCTCATCTACGAGCGCGGCCGTGATTTGCACGTGGGCATGGGCCCCAATCTTGTCCGGCACATCGTAGAGGATGTCGTTGAGCAGCCGGCTCATCACCGTGTGCAAGCGCCGGGCACCAATGTTTTCGACCTCAGCATTTACTTCGGAAGCAATTTCGGCCAGCCGTTCCAGAGCCGCATCGTCGAACGTTAACTCTACTTCCTCGGCTTTCAGCAGAGCCTCGTATTGCTTAGTGAGGGCATTTTTGGGGTCTTTCAGAATGCGGAAGAAGTCTTCTTTGGTCAGGCTTTGCAGCTCGACGCGGATGGGAAAGCGGCCTTGCAGCTCGGGTATCAGGTCGCTGGGCTTCGAGACGTGGAAGGCGCCGGCGGCAATGAACAGAATGTGGTCGGTGTTGACGATGCCGTACTTGGTGCTCACGGCTGAGCCTTCCACGATGGGCAGCAAGTCGCGCTGCACGCCCTGGCGGCTCACATCGGGGCCGCCTTTGCCGCTGCCGCCGCTGGTGGCTACTTTGTCGATTTCGTCGATGAAGATGATACCCGCGTTTTCGCACTGCCGAATGGCTTCGTCCTTCACCTCGTCCATATCGATGAGTTTGGCGGCTTCTTCATCGAGTAGCAGCTTGCGGGCTTCGGCCACGGTCACCTTGCGCTTGCGGGTTTTCTTGGGCAGCATGTTGCCCAGCATGTCCTGCAAGCCCGAAAGCGTGCCTTCGTCCATGCCGGGAGGCGCGCCCATGATGCCCACGCTGGGCCCAGACTGGGCTACCTGGATTTCAATCTTGCGGTCTTCGAGCTCGCCGTTTTTGATTTTCTGGCGGAACCGCTCGCGGGTGCGCTCGTTCAGCTCGGCGTCGGAACTGGGCATATCGTCGGCCCCTCCCCCACTTCCGAAACCAAGGCCGGTTTTGGCACCGACTGGTTGAGAAATGGCCGGAATAAGGGCGTCGAGGATGATTTCCTCCACGGCGTCGGCGGCCTGGGCTTTCACGGCTTCCTGGCGGCGGGCTTTCACGCGGTTCACGCTTTGCTCGGCCAGGTCGCGCACCATGCTTTCCACGTCGCGGCCCACGTAGCCCACTTCGGTGAATTTGCTGGCTTCCACCTTCACGAAGGGCGCGTCAGCGAGGTGGGCCAGGCGGCGGGCAATTTCGGTTTTGCCCACGCCCGTGGCGCCAATCATAAGGATGTTGTTGGGCACGATTTCGGCCTGCATGTCGGCCGGGGCGTGCAGGCGGCGCCAACGGTTGCGCAGGGCAATGGCCACGTGGCGCTTGGCGTCGTGCTGGCCGATGATGTATTTGTCAAGCTCGGCCACGATTTGGGCCGGGGTCAGGAAAGAGTCGTTGAGCATGGGTAGTGTACGGAATTCGGAAAGATGGTGGGGGTATATAAAAGATGTCATCCTGAGCGCAGCGAAGGAACCTATCATGGTTGAACGAAAGCCGTTCGTACTTGACAAGGTCCTTCGCTGCGCTCAGGATGACAGACTTGATTCAACAAGACAGCTATTCTTTCTTCTTAAACAAAGAGTTCAGGTTACGGGAAACAGTAATGTACTCGCTGGAGCCGGCGGCCTGGAGCGTGGCGTGGGTGTACTCCAGTTGAAACGAGCTAATCTTGAGCATGGCGCCAAAGCTGAGGCCGGCGCTGCCGCTGGTGTTGTCGAGGCGCAACTCGCGGCGCTGCAGGTGGTTGTAGCCCACGCGCAGGTTGAAGCCTTTCCCCAATATCAGCGCGGCGCTGGCCGTGAAGTGCCGGGCCAGGTTATCGCCAAAGCTTTTGGTGGGTTGCTTCGGTTGGTTGTTGGCATCGAGCGGGCCGCGGGCGTTGGGGTCGAGGTATTGAATGTCCCACTGCTGCAAGTGGTGGACGGTAAGCGACAGCTGTAGCGGCATGTGTTCAGGCTTCACGGTGGCTCCAATTTGCACATCAAGCGGCAACTGGCCACGACTGGTACCCGGGTAGGCGACGAACTGATAACCCGCATTTTTTACCGCCAGCCCGGCCGTGAAGTCGGAGGTCGGATGTTTGTAGACAATGCCTACGTCGGCCACACCGGCCAGCGAGCGGCTCCCGGCAATACTGCTCACGGCCAGCTTAGTAGTGGCTCCGAAGGTGACTTTGCCCTTGGTGTAAGAGTCGGACACGCCCACGGTGTACTCGTTCACACCGAACGTACCCAGGCTATTGCCGGCAGGGTCGTAGCTCTGAAAATCCCCGTAATTGAGGTAGGTAACGCCCACACCAAAGCGGCCGTATTTCTCCGTATTAAATGCATAAGCCGCCGTGCTCTGCTTGATATCGGCCACGTAGGCCACGTAGCTCAACGCCAGCCGGCCATCCATGTCGGCATTCAGCAGTGCCGGATTGCCGAACAGCATAGTGGGGTCGTCGGTGCGAGTCGAGACGTTCATACCGCCCAAGGCCGCCAAGTGGGCGCTCGGCGGCAGGTCCAGAAACGGAAACACGGTGTGGCCGCCCAGTTGCTGCGCCGCCACGGGATTCGTGCCCAAAATGCCCAGCAAAAGGCCAAACCCGGCAAGCCGGCAAGCGGAAAAATGCTTCATATAGCTAAGGTACGGAAGAACAAAAGCCTTCTGGGCCGATAACGCAATGGGTGGCAGGGAAATTATTCCGGCGCGTTTTGTTAGCATAATTAAAGCACGTCATGCTGAGCGCAGTCGAAGCATCTCTACCATAGTAGTAAATCCCTTCGATTGGATTACTCTCGTTGCAGAGATGCTTCGACTGCGCTCAGCATGACGTGCTTTTTAACCTTAATCGGCTGTATGAGCCCTTATTGTACCTCCACGCTCGGCCCCACGGCGGGTACGGGCTCGTCGCGCACGGGCAGCTTCTGCGGGTGCGGCACCAGCTCATCGAGCAGGGCCACGCGCAACACGTCGTCCACGCGGTCGGCGTAGTGAATGGTGAGGCCCTTGAGGTAATCTTCCTGGATTTCCTCGATGTCCTTGCGGTTTTTAGGACAAAGAATGATGTCCTTCATGCCCGCCCGGCGGGCAGCCAGCAGCTTTTCCTTGATGCCGCCCACGGGCAATACTTTGCCGCGCAGGGTAATTTCGCCGGTCATGGCCAGCTTGGCGCGCACCCGGCGCTGGGTGAAAGCCGAAGCCATGCTGGTGAAAATGGCAATGCCCGCGCTGGGCCCGTCCTTCGGCACGGCGCCTTCGGGGAAGTGAATGTGCAGGTCGTACTGCTCAAATAGGCGGTAGTCGATGCCGATTTCGTCGGCCCGCGAGCGCAGGTAGCTCAGCGCCGTAATGGCCGATTCCTTCATCACGTCGCCCAACTGGCCCGAAAGCGTGAGCTTGCCGCGGCCCCGGCTCAGCAGGCTTTCCACAAACAGAATGTCGCCGCCTACCGACGTCCAGGCCAGGCCCGTCACCACGCCGGCGGTGTCGTTGTCCTGGTACTGGTCGCGGTCGAAAATGGCGGCGCCGAGGATTTTGCGGATTTCGGCGGGCTCCATCACGGCGGGCAAGGGCTCCTTGCCGGCCTTGCGACGGGCCAGGTTGCGTGTCACGGCGGCCAGCTTGCGCTCCAAGCCGCGCACGCCGCTTTCGCGGGTGTAGTCGTCGGCCACGTGGTGCAGGGCGGCATCGGTGATTTTCACCTCGCTCTCGCCCAGGCCGTGCTCTTTCAACTGCTTGGGCCAGAGGTGCTTTTTGGCAATAAGGACTTTTTCCTCTTGGGTGTAGCCGGTCAGGTCGATGATTTCCATCCGGTCGCGCAGGGCGGGCTGAATGGTATCGAGCGAGTTGGCCGTGGCGATGAACAGGACCTTCGAGAGGTCGTATTCCACCTCCAAGTAGTTATCGGTGAAGGTGGCGTTCTGCTCGGGGTCCAGCACTTCGAGCAGGGCCGAGCTGGGGTCGCCGCGGAAGTCACTGCTCACCTTGTCAATCTCGTCGAGAATGATGACGGGGTTGCTGGTGCCGGCCTTTTTAATCTGCGAGATGATGCGGCCGGGCATGGCGCCCACGTAGGTTTTGCGGTGCCCGCGAATCTCGGCCTCGTCGCGCACGCCGCCCAGGCTCATGCGGATATATTTGCGGCCCATGGCGTTGGCAATGCTGCGGCCCAGGCTGGTCTTGCCCACGCCGGGCGGGCCGTAGAGGCACAGAATCGGCGCCTTGAGGTCCTGCTTCAGCTTGAGCACGGCGATGTACTCCAGAATCCGCTCCTTCACTTTCTCGATGCCGAAATGGTCGGCGTCGAGGATTTTCTTAGTTTGCTTGAGGTTGAATTTGTCCTTGGTGAACTCGCCCCAGGGCAAATCGAGCAGAAACTCCACGTAGTTGATGCTCACCGAATAGTCGGGGGCCATGGGATTGGTGCGGGCCAGCTTTTCCATCTCCTTTTTGAAGTGGAGCGCCACCGACTCGGGCCATTTTTTGGCTTCGGCGCGGGCGCGCAGGCGGTTCACGTCCTCGTCGGGGCCTTCCTGGCCCAACTCGTCCTGCAGGGTTTTGAGCTGCTGGCGCAGGAAATACTCGCGCTGCTGGGCATCAATGCCGGTGTGGGTTTTCGAGCGGATATCCTGCTTGATTTCCAGCAATTCAGCTTGGCTAAGCAACGCTTCGAGGAGCTGGCGGGCCTGCTGCTCGGGGTCGGCCAACTCCAGCAGGCGCTGCTTGGCGGGCAGGTCGAGCTGCACGTTGCTGGACAGGAAGTGCGTGAGGAAAGCGGGCGACTGAATGCCGTCGAGCATGGCCCGGGCTTCCATCGGAATCTCGGGCGTAAGTTCCAGCACTTTGGTGGCCGCTTCGCGCAGGGCCTGCAACAGGCCAAATTCACCCGGAATCTCGGGGTTCAGGGCCACTTCCGAGAAGTAGCTGACGCGGGCCGTAAGCGGCGCAAAGCTCAGTTCTTCTTCAATGGTGAAGCGCACCTGGCCTTGGAGGATGATGGTAATCTGGCCATCGGGCTGTTCCAGCAGCTTCAGGATGCGGGCCAGCGTGCCCACGGGGTGCAGCTCGGCCACGGTGGGCTCGTCGGCGTCGGGATTGAGCTGGGCCACTACTCCGAGGAGTTTGTCGGCGGCGTAAGCTTTGCGCACCAGCTTCACGCTTTTTTTACGCGTCACCGTCACGGGCAGCACCACGCCGGGAAACAGCACGGTGTTGCGCACGGGCAGCAGCGCCAGGGTGGGCGGGGCATCGTCGCCGCGCAGCAGGTGGTCGGGGTCGGCGGCCATGATGGCAATGGCTTCGGGTTGGGAGTTGGGGTCGCTGAGGGCTTGCAGGGGGAACGCAGCCGAAGAAGAAACAGATGCCAGGCGCATGGACGAGGATAAAGCCAGAAACAAAGGCGACTGGTGCCACATTGGCAGCCCGCCGCTTACGGAAGTGGGGCATACAAGGTACGGCATCCCACCGCGTTTGGACGTCAAGCGCCGTGCCAGCGCGCCGATTCCGCCAAAGCGGCGCATAGCCGGGTGCGGAGCCGCTCACCGGCAAGGCATAAATCGCTAATTTGGTGGCAACTTGCGCCTCCAATTATTTTTATTACTCTACTAATGCCCTTTTTATTGCGTCGGTGCGCGGTCCTTTTTCTGCTTCTGGCCGGGATGATGCTGGCGTTTCAGGCCCGGGCCCAGCGCCGGCCGGTGAAGCGCATTCCCGCCGCGGCTTCGCCCTCGGCCGATACCACCAGCGGCGGTGCCTCGGCCACCCCCCGCAAGGGAACGGCCCGCCCCGCACCCGTCAAAACCAGTGCGCCGAAGCCGGCCATTGCGCCGGGCACCTACCGCGTGCGCGGCCTCAACAGCCGCGTGAGCCGCAAGCTGCACCTGCGGCCGGATGGCACGCCCGACTTCGTGTTCATCAACCGCTACCCGTTTTTCGAGGATAAGAAGGCGCTAAAGGCCATCGGCAAGGCCGAAAAGCGGCGGCAGTACCACGCCGCCCGGCTGCTGCTCGAAGACTACGTGGCCAAGTTCGGGCCGGTCAATTTTGAAAAAAACACCGACATGCTCTGGCGCCTGGGCCAGCTGCTGGAGCGCGACAGCCAGAACGTGAAGGCGCGGGCCTACTTCCGCCTCGCCCTCAAGCACAGCCGCAAGGACATCAGCAAGATTCAGCTCTACTACGACTCGCTGGAACAGAAGAATACGGACCTGTACGTGCCTCTCAAAACGTACTACGACCTGGTGGAGTACCGCAAGAACCTCAACACCTTCCACCCGCCCAAGGGCGTGTACACGACCATGGGCGACGCCATCAACAGCAAGGCACCGGACTACGGGCCCGCGCTGGGCGGCAACGACTCGCTGCTGATTTTCAGCAGCAAGCGCAAGCGGCGCGGCATCACCGGCGTGGTGGACGAGGACCTGTACACCTCGCGCCGCGAGGGCGTGAGCTGGACCGACGCCGAGCCGCTGCCCAAACCTATCAACTCGCCCAACAACGAGGGCTCGGCCTGCCTGAGCAAAGACGGTAAAACCATCTTTTTCGCCCGTTGCGAGTGCAGCACCTGCCACGGCAACTGCGACCTCTACACCGCCACGCGCGGCAAGGATGGCAAGTGGGGCACGCCCAAAAGCCTTGGCCCGCTGGTGAATTCCTTCGCCTGGGACTCGCAGCCCACGCTCTCGCAGGGCGAGGACACGCTGTACTTTGCCTCGGATAGACTGGGCGGTTTTGGTCTGTCGGACATTTACTTCACCCACAAGCTGAAAAACGGGCAGTGGAGCCCGGCCGAAAACATGGGCCCGGTCATCAACACCCGCGAAAACGAGGTGAGCCCGTTTTACCACCCGCTCTACCACGTGCTGTATTTCAGCTCGCGCGGGCAACTGCTCAATTTTGGCGATTTTGACATCTACAAAACCTACCGCGTGCAGGGCCGCTGGCAGGAGCCGAAAAACATTGGCCCGCTCGTGAACGGCAAGGGTTCGGAATACTACTTCACCATCGACCGCGAAAGCCGCAACCTCTACTACGCCCGCTCCGAAGCCCAGGAAATCAACAACCTCGACCTCTACTCCTTCCCGCTGCCCATGGAGGCCCAGCCGCTGGCCACCACCCGCGTGGAGGGCACGCTGGTGGATTCGGTGAGCAGCAAGCCGCTTAAGGGCATCGTGAGCATCATCGATACCGACAACGGCATTGAAGTAGCCAGCAAGTTTATCCGGCCCGACGGCACGTTCGATTTTGAATTGATTGAGGGCTCGCACTACGCCATGCTCATCCAGAGCCCAGACTTTTTCTCGGTGGAAAAGCAGTTTGCGCTGAAGGGCGACACGGTGATGACCCTGCTCACCAACAGCATTGATTACAAGCTGCCGCTCATTTTCCGAAATCTCGAGTTTGAGGCCAACCGGGCGAACGTGCTGCCCGCCATGTACCCCACCCTGGACCGCATTGCCCTGTTTCTGGTCGACCATCCGGCCTTCCGGCTCAGCATCGCGGGCCACACCGACAGCCGCGGCGACCCGGAAGTGAACGAAAAGCTCTCGCAAGACCGCGCCGAGGAAATCCGCAAATACATCGAGCGCAAGGGCAAGCTCAAGCCCAACCGCATCGAGAGCTTCGGCTACGGCTCCAGCAAACCGCTCAAGGACGAGCTGACCGACGCCGACGCCAAGGTGAACCGCCGCGTCGAGTTCAAACTCATTAAGCCCGATGGCGACAAGCCCGCCGACGGCGGCGCGGACTGGAAGTAGCGCGCCGTAGCGTGGACTCTGCGAGTCCGCGCACTGCAGAACGTTCTTCCCGGCGCGGACTCGCAGAGTCCACGCTACACCGTTATTCCACAGCTTCCACCCGCACCTCTTTGCCATTGAACACGGCCTGCTCGCCGGCCCGTAGTCCTTTCAGCGCCACGGCCACCGGCGCGGCCACCGATACGGCAAACACGTCCGTCCCGTCCAGCTTGCCCGCGCTGATGCTGATGTAGAACCGGCCCAAGCTGGTGCTGACCAGGGCGCCGGGCCGCACCGTGTCGCAGGCCGCGTCGGGGCTGATGCGGGCCAGTTCGGCTTGCAGCTGCTGGGCCTGCTGCATGTGGGCGGCGTTGCGGTCGCGCTCGGCGTTGGCCATTTCGCGGCCGGTTTCATACTTGTCGCCGGCGCTGCTCTTGGTTTCGGACGAGGACGATTCCTGGGCCGCCTGCATGGCGGTGCGGGCGGCGGCAATGCGCTGCTCGATGAAGGCGTGGCAGAGGGCGTGGAGGGCGGGTTTCGTCATCAGCTGGTTTGGGCTTCCCACGTTATTTCAGAGCCATTGGTGGCTTGCCAATTCGATAAGAGAAAGCCTAGCTGGTTAATTGATGCAGCTTCGGCAGGTATTGAGAATGCAAGTTGACAACTGTGAGGCTCATCTTCATTTGCATTCATAACTACTCTCAAAGCAATGTGGCCCTTTTCGTCGTAACAATAGGCGACAAGCATCAGCGCTGAGTTGTTCGACCCCATTTCAAATTGAACTTGGTCTTTAACGCTGAGCGGAAAATCAAGTAGTCGATTTCCGAAAGTCCTCCAATTTTCTCCACTGCCGTAAAATCTTAAGCTGTGCTGTATTGAGCCTCTCGAAATTGTGACCTCAAACTCACCTTCTCCTACTGGAAACCATCCTTCAATAGTAGCTTCAACTGTTATTCTTCCTTGTTTCATACCTGTGTCGAGTTAAAGAGCCCCTCCGCCACTTTCCTATCATTCCCTAGCCGCGGCACTTTGTTCTGCCCGCCCAGCCGGCCCATGCTTTTCATGTAGCGCTGGAAGGCCCCGGCCGGCAGCGGCGTGAGTTGCAGCGGCACAAGAATATTGCCCTTGCGCAAGTCCTCGTAATAGCTGTTGCGGCGGCGTAGCGCAGCATCCAAAGTTGCCGCGAAACCCGCCATATCTTGTGGAGCGCGGCCAAATTCCACCAGCCACTCGTGGCGCGAGAGCGTGGCGGGGTCGTCGCTCACGAGCGGGGCCACGGTGAATTCGGTGACTTCGACCTCCGGAAACTGGGCCATGGTTTCGCGCAGGGCCTGCTCTACCTCCTCCCCTATTACATGCTCGCCAAAGGCCGAAAGAAAGTGCTTGATGCGGCCTGTGACCACCACGCGGTGGGGGCGCAGGCTCACAAAGCGCACCGTGTCGCCGATACTGTAGCCCCACAGGCCGGCATTGGAGGTGAGCACCACGGCGTAGTTGCGGTCCAGCTCCACATCGGCAATGGTGAGGCGGGGCGCGTCGGGCTCGAAGAACCGCTCGGCGGGGATGAATTCGTAGAAGATGCCGCTGTTGAGCAGCAGTAGCAGGCCCGGGTTGCCGGGCTCGTCCTGGAAGGCCAGGAAGCCTTCGGAGGCGGGAAAAAGCTCGATGCTATCCACCGGCCGGCCAATGCTTTCGAAAAGCTTGGCGCGGTAGGGCTCGAAATTGACGCCGCCGTACACGAACAGGTTGAAATCGGGAAACAAGTCCTTGATGGGCCGGCCAGTGCGGGCCGTGAGTCGGTCGAAGTACATC
This sequence comes from Hymenobacter convexus, assembly GCF_030580955.1. Lineage (GTDB taxonomy): Bacteria > Bacteroidota > Bacteroidia > Cytophagales > Hymenobacteraceae > Hymenobacter. The sequence goes on from NZ_JAUQON010000006.1 coordinate 166,816, forward strand.
TGCACCCAAGGCGGGATGCCGGATATGAGCGTCATTTTCTCGCCCAGCGTTTCGTCCACGATGCGTTCGAGCTTGGTTTCCCAGTCTTCGATGATGTTCGTGGCGTAGCTGGGCAACTGGTTGCGGCGCAGATAGGCGGGCACGTGGTGGTTGGCAATGCCCGAAAGCCGGCCCGTGCGGATGCCGTGATGCATTTCCAGCTCCGGCGAGCCCGACAGGAATATCAGCTTGCCATCCAGAAACCGGCTGCGGCCGGTGCGGTAGATGTAGTAAAGCAGGGCATCGCGCGCGCCTTCGATGTGGTTCGGGATGCTGTCCTTGGTAATCGGGATGTATTTGGTGCCACTGGTGGTGCCGCTGGTCTTGGCCAGGTACAGCGGCCGGCCGGGCCAAAGCACGTCGGCCTCCCCAGCCTGGGTGCGGTCGAACCAGGGCTTGAGGGCCTCGTAGTCGCGCACGGGCACCTGCCGGGCCAAATCGGCAGGCGTGCGCACGCCACCCAAGTTGTGCGCGCGGCCGAAGGCGGTGCCGGCCGCCGTGGCCGCCAGCTTCGCCAGCAGCTCGCGTTGAGTAGTTTCGGGGCGGTGCTGCCAGCGCTGGTAGCGCTGGGCAATGTAGCGGGCCAGGGGATGGCTAAGAGTGGCTTTCAATCCCATAAATCCGAAGTAAAACGCCGTTGGAGGGGCTGCGAAGGTACGTTGGCCGAGTCGGGCCGGGGTTGCCCGGCAACCTGAGTAGCTTGCCACCGTTAAGCTTTCGAGCCCAGCGGCCACTACGGCCTGCCAGGGCTTACCCATCCATTCACCATTTCACACTTCCCCATCATCATGGCAGACCACAAAGGCACCGCCGCCTGGACCGGCGACATCAAAGGCAGCGGCATCCTCACCACCGAAAGCGGCGCGCTCAACGCCCCCTACTCCGTTGGCAGCCGCTTCGAAGGCAAGCAGGGCACCAACCCCGAAGAGTTGATTGGCGCGGCCCACGCCGGCTGCTACACCATGTACCTCACCAGCGTGCTCACCAAGCACGGCCATCAGGTGCAGAACATCAAAACCACCAGCACCGTGACGATGAACCCCAACAACGGCCACCCCGTCATCGAGCACATCCACGTGAGCACCGAAGGCCACGTCACGGGCGGCAACATCACCGCCGACGACTTCCAGAAGCACGCCGAAGATGCCAAGGAAAACTGCCCGGTATCGAAAGTGCTCAGCGCCGTGCCCAAAATGACGCTGGAAGCCAAGTTCCTGGGCTAGGTCTTCTGGTTCGTTGAATCAGTTAGAACGTCATGCTGAGCGCAGCCGAAGCATCTCGCTCGGGGCAGTAATCCAATCGCAAGAAACGATTTACCAACCCATGCGAGATGCTTCGGCTACGCTTAGTATGACGTTCTTTTTGTTGCTGACAACCGACAACTAACAACTAGCAACTAAATTTGTCGCTATGCCCACTGGTACCACCCGCATCCGTCTCCGCCCCGCCAACAACTCCCGCATCTCCTTCTGGGGCCAGCTCGCCATTGGCGGCTTCTGGCTGGCCTACGTGCTGTTTGGTATCCTGAGCAACACCGGCGCGACGGACTACCACTTTCTGCACTGGGTATTCTTGGTGTTCACGCTCGTGTACCTGGGCTACGTGCTGGTCAACAACGCGCCCATTTTCGGCACCCAGAGCTACCTCGAGTTCACGCCCGGTTACATTGTACACAAAAACGGCCTGTTCCGCCCCAAACAGGTATTCGCCGCCGAAAACATTGCCGCCCTCGAACTGAAACCCGCCGTGCTGCGCGTGCGCCAGAAAGACGGCGAAATCTACGCTCTCAACCTGCGCGAAGTGAAAGGCAAGCGCCGCAAACTAAGCTTCCGCGAGCAGGTGCGCGAGTTTGCCGCCAAGCACAACGTACCCTTGCAGGAAACAAGCCCGACGACGGCGGCTTAGCTATTCAAACAGCGGCGCGAGCGGCAGTTCAATGCCCGTAGCAGCGTCCATCAGCGTTTCGCCATCGTGGAAAAACGTGTATTTTCCCGGAGCCGCATACACAAAAATCCCGCTCACTTCGGGCAGCACAATCCAGCAGGATTTCACCCCGGCTTGGAAATACGCATTGGCTTTGCCAATTAATTCACTCAATGCCTGTGAGGGCGAGAGAATTTCGATAGTACTCAGGGGCACTTGCTGCACAACGATGCTATCATTGGCCATATCAAGGGCCATTTTGGGGAAAATGCCAATATCCGGTACCATCACCCGTCCCGCGATAGCAACGTTAATTTCTGACAAGAACCGGAATTGCTCCCGGTAACGGGTTTTCAACTCAAAACCGATGTTGAGTTGAATGGCGCTGTGATTGATGCTGGGCATGGGCTTTCCGCGTTCGAGCTCGTAGTCGGAAATTTCCAGGGCAAGGGTTTCCATAGGGCGAAGGTTTTCCCAAATGTAACGCGGCGGGCCCGGAAATAGGTGCCCCTATTTCTTGGCGAATTTCTTCCGCAGCTCGTCCACCTGGTCGCGGAATTTCTTGTCCGAATCCACCAGGTCCGACACGGTTTGCACCGAGTGCATCACCGTGGTATGGTCGCGGCCACCGAAGTGGAAACCAATGGTTTTTAACGTGTGCGAGGTGTGGTGCTTGGCAAAGTACATGGCGACCTGCCGGGCCGTCACCACTTCCTTTTTGCGGGTTTTGTCCTTCAGCAGCTCCACCGAGATGTTGAAATACGCGGCCACGGTCTTCTGAATGAAGTCGAGGTTCACCTCGGCCTCCACTTCCTCGATGATGTGGCGAAGCGCCTGCTTCACCATCTCCAAATCAATGTCGCGGCGGCTCAGGCTGCTTTGGGCCACGAGGGACGCAATGACGCCTTCCAGCTCGCGCACGTTGGTGTGCACCGAGTTGGCGAGGTAGTCCACCACGTAGTCCGGCGGAATGTCGATGCCGTCCTGCTCCATTTTATTGCGGATGATGGCCACGCGCGTCTCAAAGTCCGGGCTTTGCACATCGGCCGTTAGGCCCCACTTGAAGCGGTTGAGCAGGCGGTCTTCCAGGCCTAGCAGGTCTTTGGGCGGCCGGTCGGAGGTCATCACAATCTGCTTGCCCGACTGGTGCAAGTGGTTGAAGATGTGGAAGAACATCTCCTGCGTCTTGCCCTTGTTGGCCAGAAACTGCACGTCGTCCAGAATCAATGCGTCGACTTGCAGGTAGAAGTTCGCGAAGTCCTGCACCTGCGCGCGCTGCACGCTGTCGATGAACTGGTTGGTGAACTTCTCGGCCGACACATAGAGCACAAACCGCTCGGGCGCCGTGGCCTTGATGTGGTTGCCGATGGCCTGCACAAGGTGCGTTTTGCCCAAGCCCACGCCGCCGTACACCATCAGCGGATTGAAGCTGGTGGTGCCGGGCTTGTTGGCCACCGCGAGGCCGGCCGAGCGGGCCAGGCGGTTGCAGTCGCCCTCAATGTAGTTATCGAAGGTGTAGGAGCCGTTGAGTTGGGAAGGCACGATGTTGCCGTCCATCGGCCGGGCCGTGTCGAAGGGGTTGCGCGGCGGGGCGAGGGTTTCGGTGCCGGCCAGGCTGTTGTTACCGAAGTTGCTGCGCTGCACGGGCCGCACAGCGCTGGAGTTCACATAGCGGGCCGAGGCGGCGCGGGCGCTGCCGGCCAGCGGGTTGTTGGCCGGGGCGGGCGCGGGGGCTTGCGGCTGGGGCGCGTCGCGCGGGTCAGGAGCGGCGGCTTTGCGGGGCGGGGGCAGGTGCAACGTTTTGGGCTGCGACTGCGAGTTGCCCTGGTCGACCACCACACTGTATTCCAAGCGGCCTTCGGAACCGAGTTGCTGGAAGAGGGCGCGGCGCAGCTCGTCCACGTAGTGCTCCTCCAGCCAATCGTAGAAATAGGCGCTGGGCACCTGAATGGTCAGCACGTTGCCTTTCAGCTCCACCGGCACAATGGGCTGGAACCAGGTCTTAAAGCTCTGCTCCCCGATTTCCGCCGAGATGCTGCGCAAACAGCCAGCCCAAACCGTGCGAAAATCCTTGAGCATGTGAACAATTAAGAGAAAACCGGCAACAAACCGGGAACAAAAAAAGGGCCGAAAACAAGCGCCTGGAAGGGGCGTTATTTTTTAGAGGGGGACAAAATTGTGGAAAACTTCGCACTTAAAAAAGCCGAAAAGGCCTTGTTTATGTCGTGCTTTTAGCAGGCCGCCCGAACCGGCACCACGGAAGCGCTTGCCAAGCCGGCTCGTTTATTTTTCACCGAAAACTCATAATCCAATCTTCCCAGATTGATACCCGACCAGCCCACCTGATTGATGAGGGTGGCGTGGCCATCGGGGCTGGCGATGGGCTCGGGCGCGTCCATGAACGTGTGGGTATGGCCGCCGAGTATGAGGTCGATGCCGGAAACCTGGGCCGCCAGCTTGCGGTCGTCGAGCTTGGCGTTTTCGTACTTGTAGCCGAGGTGCGAAAGGCAAATAACCAAGTCGCAGCGCTCGGGGCCACGCAGCTGGGCGGCCATTTCCTTGGCCTTGGCCACGGGGTCGAGGTACACGGTTTGGCCGAAGTTTTTATCGGCCACCAGCCCGGCCAGCTCGATGCCGATGCCAAAGACGCCAATGCGAATGCCCTGCTTCTCGAACACCTTGTAAGGTGCGAAACGACCGGCCAGCGGTGTTTTCGAGAAGTCGTAATTGGCGATGAGGAAGGGGAAAGTGGCGTGGGGCAGCTGGCGCTGCAGGCCATCGAGGCCGTTGTCGAAGTCGTGGTTGCCGAGCGTGCTGGCGTCGTACTGCATCTGGCTCATGAGCTTATATTCCAACTCGCCGCCGAAGAAGTTGAAGTAGGGCGTGCCCTGGAAGATATCGCCCGAATCGAGCAGCAGCACGTTGGCCTCCTTGGCGCGAATGTCCTTGATGAGGGCCGCGCGCCGCGCCATGCCGCCCAGCCCGGCCCACTGCCCGCCGTTATCGGGGAAAGGCTCGATGCGCGAGTGCATGTCGTTGGTGTGCAGGATGGTGAGCTTGAGCGGGGCCTTGGCTGTAGCGGCGGCTTCGGCCGAGCTGGCCAGGCCGCCCAGCACGGTGAGGCCGGCGGTGCCAAGGAGGGAATTACGGAGAAATTCGCGGCGCTTCATGAGAATCAATTTTTAATCAGCTCTAATTGGCCTTCACCCGGCCTTCGATGCGGGCCGCGACCGGCTGGCCGGCTTTGGTGAGGTCGCGGATGTAGTCGGCGATGGCGGTGCGGAGCAGCACGTTGGTGTGGCGTGGCACGATGGTTTTGAAGAACACCATGTTGTCGCCGCCTGTGGCTAGGTAGTCGGAAATGGCAATGGGATAGGTACGGGCGTCGTTCACGTCGAAAGGCTGGCCGCCGATGCGGATATCCTTCGGCTGGCCATCGAAGGTGACGGTGTAGGTGGCGCCGGACACGGCCATCTTGATGTGCGCGGCGTAGTCGAACAGCTGCTGCACCACCGGGCCGGGCGCGTCGAGCACCACCAGCTCGTTCTCAAACGGCATCAGCTCAAACACCGAGCCCAGGGTGACGGGGCCGGGCGCGAAGCCGGCGCGCAGGCCGCCGTTGGTCATCACGCCCAGCGCGATGGGCTCTTTCAGTTCCTTGCTGGCCCGCACGCGCTGCAGGTCGGCCACGAAGTTGGACAGGGGATTCTCGCCAGCGGCTTTGGTGAGGCCCGCCGGGGCGTTGCCCAGCACCTCGTTCATCTGGGCCGTCACTTTGTCGTGGTAGGGCGCGATGAGGGCCGCGATGGCCGGGTCTTCGGCTTGGGTTTTGCCTACCGGCTGGCTGGTGACGGGCGCAAAGTGGGCCGTGGGCGCGTAGGCCGCGCGCTGGCAGCCGGTGGCAAGGGCCAAGGCCAGAACAAGGGAGGCCAGTGACCGGACAGGTGATTGACGAAAAATCATTTTTTGGAAGAAGGAGCTGGCACAATGCGAGCAGGTATGCGCTAAATTATTGCGAACCGGCTATTTGGTTAGGTCATAAGCTAAGAGCCCATAAAAATGCAGCGTAGCCGTACCGATGCCAAAGCCATCGACGAAGCCATTGGTTCGTTCTGCGCGCAACAACAGAGCCATGGCGTGCCCGCCAGCAGGGCGAATGCCCACCCCGACCCCGCCCCCAAACCCAACCTGGCTGGAACGGGAAGCACTGGTCAGAATGTCGGTGACGGGTCCGGGATAGGCCGTGTACTGCCCGTTCGTAACCGTGCCGGAGGATACATCGGTTTTCACCGCGTAAGCCGCCGTCAGGCCCACCTCCGCAATTGGCACAACTTTGCCGCGCGGGTAAGTGTAGCGCACCATCAAAGGGAGGCGCAGGTAGGCAAAATCAAACTGAATGCGGGCACCCGCACCCGCGAGATTTATATTATCAAGGCCAATCTCGTACTTCTCCGGCTCATAAAGCAGCGAGGCCACCAGGGAAATTCGCTGGCTCAGCCGTTCAGAGCGGTATTGCACTGTGGGGCCGAGTGCAAATCCAACAGAGGTATTTTTTTGCTTAAAATCATTCCCAAACGGAAACCCGTCATACGTTAAGGTGTGCAAAGCGCCACCGGCAACAAGGCCAATCGTAAAATGCGATACGGCGGCAACGCTCTGGTTGCGAGACTGCTGGCCGCGGCATTTGCCATTGTAGGTGTTGATGACGCTGATGAGCGCATTTTCCTGAAACGGCAGGGTTCGCAGTTTTTTCTCGACGGCCGGACAATCCGCCAGCGCGGCCTGCAGCGTGTTGCGGTAGCCGGTATCCATCACCGTTTTGAATTCGGTGGCACCCGCGGCCCGCTGCACCATGCCGTGCCGAAGAATGGCCAGCGGCTGGTTTTGCAGTCCCACAAAGTACTCTTCCCGCTGGCTGGCCGTGCGCAGGAAGTACAAGCTGGCCGGCCCATCCGCCAGCACTTCCAGGAAATAACGCTGCGGGGCCGCATTTTCCTCCAACGTCACCGGCAGGCTCCGGTAGTGGCGGACCTGGGTGGTGAAACCGTAGGCGCGCAACTGCTCGGGCCGATACGCCACAACCTCGGCCGCTGCCATAGGCCGGAATCGGCACGCTTGCGCATTAAGCCGGCCCTCCTGCAAATCAACTTCCCCACGCAACGTATCACCGACCAGCGGTAGCACATAGCCAGGCTGGAAGTTGGCTTGGGCCAGCAGGCGCGTAGGCGTCAGTCCACTCAGCACAACAGTCCCAAGCAGTAGCAGGTAAAGTCTTTTCATCACAAAGGCGAAGCCCGGCGTATAACCCGGCGTATAAATAAAAAAGCAGGAAGCAGATGCTGCCCCACAAAGCTACGCCCGTTGCGCAACGCAACGACTTTTCTCCGGGCAAGGCGGTATCTTTCGGCCTATTTTGAACGATGCTAGTTGCCCGGAGTGGTGCGGCTGCGTCCTGCTTGCTACGAAAAGTCTTTATGTCCGATACCCCGGTCGCGCTCCCCGTTTCCTTCGCCGAATTTCCGGCCGTGACCACCGCCGAATGGCAGGCCCGCCTCGCCCGCGACCTCAAGGGCCAGGACCTGGCCACCCTGCGCTGGCCGCTGCCCGATGGCTTCAGCGTGGAGCCTTTCTACCACCGCGAGGCGCTGGCGGCCCTGGGCGGCGCCCCCGCGCCCCTGCCCCACCCCGTGGCGCCCTGGCTGAACGTGCCCGCCCTGCAGGTGCCGGCCGGCGAAGGCCGCGAGCAAATCGACGAGGCCGCGGCGGCCCTGGCCAACGGCGCCGACGGCATTCACTTTATTTTGACCGATGCTGCGGCCTTTGCCGTGCATTACCTGGCCGAGCGGCTGCCGCTGGCCCGCACCTTCATTGGCTACACCGTGACGGGCGGCCCCGACTCCCTGCTCAGCCAGCTGGTGGAAGCCGCGCCCGGTACGGCGTTGCGCGGCTTTCTACGTTTTGCCCCCGGCCCCGTGCCCGAGGGCGCCGAAATGGCCGACTACCGCACCGCCCTGCGTCGCTGCGTGAGCCTGACTACAGGCATGCCCGACTTCCGCGCCCTGGCGGTGAATGGGGCCTTTTTTGGCAACCGCGGCGCCACGGCCACGCAGCAGCTCGCTTTCACCCTGAACACGGCGGCCGCGCTGCTGGCCGAGCTGCCAAACGAAGAAATCAGCGCCGCGCAGGTGGCGGCTACGCTGCATGTGCACATGGCGGTGGCGCCCAGCTACTTCCCCGAGTTGGCCAAGCTGCGCGCCCTGCGCCAGCTGTGGGCCACGCTACTGCACAGCTTTGGGCTGCCGGCTTCGCTGAATGCCAATCTGCGCATTCACGCCGCTACGTCTTCGTGGACGCTTACGACGCTTGACCCGCACACCAACCTGCTGCGCCACACCACCGAGGCCATGAGCGCCGTGCTGGGCGGCGCCGATTCGCTGAGCGTGGCACCGTTCGACGCGCTGTTTGCCGAAGCCAACGACTTTTCCGGTCGGCTGGCCCGCAACCTCTCGGTGCTGCTGCGCGAGGAAGCCAGCCTGGGCCGGGTGCAGGACCCCGCCGCCGGCTCCTACTACCTCGAAACCCTCACCGACCAGCTGGCCCAGGAAGCCTGGCTGCAGTTCCAGCGCATTGAGGCGGCCGGGGGGCTCCCGGCCGCGCGCGGGCAGATGCTGGAAGAAATAAAGGCCGTGACCACCGAGACCTTCCGGCGCATTGCCAGCGGCCAGCAGGTGATTGTGGGCACGAACCGCTTTCAGAACCAGCAGGAGCAGTTCAGCTTCCACCCCAAGAAGCTGTTGCGCTCCTCGGCCTTCGATGTGACGCGCGCGGCCTACCCCACCGAGGTGTTGCGCCTGGCCACGGCCCTGCACTTCGAGCGCCGCGAGAAAAAGAGCAAGCGCGCCGCCGTGGTGTTGCTGGGCACCAACACCAACCAAGTCATCGTCGAAACTTTCGTGCAGATGCTCCAGCCGCACGAGCGCCCCGAAATAGCGGCCAGCCACCCGCTGGGCACGCTTTCGCTGCTGTACTCCTCGCCCGAGGAGGCCACGCTGATGTACGCCACGCCCGAGCAGTTCCAGAAATTCGCCCGCTTCATCTACCAGATTCCGACCGAAAAGCAGCACTTCATTCCGCCCGCCCTCCTCAGTTCCGACATGGCTACGCTGCACGAGGCCGTGCGCGTGTTCGGCTTCAAGGAGATGAAGGTGCAGGGCTACACCACGGAAGAAGTGCTGGCGCGTTTGCAGGGACGGTAAACTTAAATGAACGTCTATAAGCACGTCATGCTGAGCGAAGCCGAAGCATCTCTACCGTGCAGCTAATCCTTCTGATTGAATTACCACTGCAAGCGAGATGCTTCGCTGCGCTCTGCATGACGTTCTACCAGTTCCAATAATCCCACCCTATGAAGCCCGACTTCTCTTCGATTCCCTACAACGCGGCGGCTGCCCCCGCCGCCGCTGTTGCTTCCGAAACCGCCGCTACGCCCACGCCCGAGGGCATTGCCATCAAGCCCGTGTACACGGCGGCCGATGTGGCCCACCTCGACCACCTGGGTTTTGGCGCGGGGCAGGCGCCCTACCTGCGCGGGCCCTACGCCAGCATGTATGTGCAGAACCCGTGGACCATCCGGCAGTACGCCGGCTTTTCGACGGCCGAGGAATCGAACGCCTTTTACCGCCGCAACTTGGCCGGTGGGCAGAAAGGGCTGAGCGTGGCCTTCGATTTGGCTACGCACCGGGGCTACGACTCCGACCACCCGCGGGTGCAGGGCGACGTGGGCAAGGCCGGCGTCGCCATCGACTCGGTGGAGGACATGAAAATTCTCTTCGACCAGATTCCGCTGGACCAGATGTCGGTGAGCATGACCATGAACGGGGCCGTGCTGCCGGTGCTGGCCTTCTACATTGTGGCGGCCGAGGAGCAGGGCGTGAAGCCCGAACAGCTGGCCGGCACCATTCAGAACGACATTTTGAAGGAGTTCATGGTGCGCAACACCTACATTTACCCGCCCGCGCCGAGCATGCGCATCATCGCCGATATTTTCAGCTTCACGGCGGCGAAGATGCCCAAATTCAACTCGATTTCCATCTCGGGCTACCACATGCAGGAGGCCGGCGCAACGGCCGATTTGGAGCTGGCCTATACCCTGGCCGACGGCTTGGAATACGTGCGCGCCGGCCTGGCGGCGGGCATGAAGATTGACGAGTTTGCGCCGCGCCTGAGCTTCTTCTGGGCCATTGGTATGAACCATTTCATGGAGATTGCCAAGCTGCGCGCCGGCCGCCTGCTCTGGGCTAAGCTCATCCAGCAGTTCAACCCCACCAACCCCAAAAGCCTGGCCCTGCGCACCCACTGCCAGACGTCGGGCTACTCCCTCACCGAGCAGGACCCCTATAACAACGTGGCCCGCACCGCCATTGAGGCGCTGGCCGCCGCGCTGGGCGGCACCCAAAGCCTGCACACCAACGCGCTGGACGAAGCCATTGCGCTGCCCACCGACTTCTCGGCCCGCATCGCGCGCAACACCCAGCTCTACCTCCAGCACGAAACCGACATCACCAAAGTCGTGGACCCCTGGGGCGGCTCCTACTACGTCGAAACCCTGACGCACGAACTGGCCGATAAGGCCTGGGCCCTCATTCAGGAAGTGGAAGCGCTGGGCGGCATGGCCCAGGCCATCGAAACCGGCCTGCCCAAGCTGCGCATCGAGGAAGCCGCCGCCCGCAAGCAGGCCCGCATCGACTCGGGCAAGGAAATCATCGTGGGCGTGAACAAGTACCAAACCACCGAACGCACGGAAGTCGAAGTGCTCGACATCGACAACGACGCCGTACGCGAAAGCCAGATTGCCCGCCTCAAGCAAGTGCGCGCCGACCGCGACCCCGTGGCCGTGAAAGTGGCATTAGCTGCGCTCACCGAAGCCGCCGGCATTAGAGTAGAAGAACTAGCTAAATCGAAACTGACAACTGACAACGAGCAACTAACAACTAATAATCTACTGGCCCTGGCCATCACCGCAGCCCGCGCCCGTGCCACCCTCGGCGAAATCTCCGATGCCCTTGAGGCCCAGTTTGGCCGGCACCAGGCCACCACGCGTACCGTGGCCGGCGTTTATTCACAGGAAATGTCGCATAACGCAGCCTTCGAACAAGCCCGCGCTGCGGCCGATGCCTTTGCCGCCCGCGAAGGCCGCCGCCCCCGCATGCTCGTGGCCAAAATGGGCCAGGATGGCCACGACCGCGGCGCCAAAATCATCGCCACGAGCTTCGCCGATGTGGGCTTCGACGTCGACCTCGCGCCCCTCTTCCAGACGCCCGCCGAAGTAGCCCGCCAGGCCGCTGACAACGACGTGCACGTAGTGGGCGTGAGCAGCCTCGCCGCCGGCCACAAAACCCTGCTCCCCCAGCTACTGACGGAGCTAAAACAGCTCGGCCGCGAGGACATTCTGGTGATTGCCGGCGGCGTGATTCCGGCGCAGGACTATAAGTTTCTATACGATGCCGGCGTGGCCGGCGTGTACGGTCCCGGCACGGTCATCGCCACGGCGGCGCTGGAGATTCTGGGGAAGCTTGGGGAGTAAGCCATGCCATTTACCCTTCTTTCCAGTCGCCTGACACTGGCTTATAAGGTCGTTATTCCCATCGTAACGCTGTTGGGATTGGGAGTGTATGTGGTCCTGATAATTACTCAGCATTGGCTGTTAGAATTACATGCGGTGGTAGCGGCTTTCGGTTTAGCCATGTGGCTGCTGTTTGTGCTCATAATCTCCGTGAGAATCCGCCACGTTGCCTATAATGAATCCTTCATCCGCGTCAGGAATTATGGGCTTTGGGTGCAGTTTCCCGCCAGCGAATTCATCTGGCTTGAATCCAGCTTAATGTGGCCTTCCCGCCTGCGTACCTCATCCGGAAGCTACCTGTTTCTACCTGATTATTTCGGCACGCTAACCACCCTGATTCAGCAAAGTGATGAGCCAATCACCATTACAACAGCTCGAAGGATATTGACCAAAGCAAAAGCATAATCCCTTCCTCATGCTCCCCTTCCCCGCCCTCGACCGCCTCAAAGCCGACCTCGACGACCTGCGCCCCCTGGCGCCGGAACAGGAGCAGCGGGTGCTGCAAAAGTTTCAGCTCGAATAAACCTTAGCTTGGCGTAATCAAACTGCTATACATCAGCCATGCACCTGCTCGCCCAAGTTCTCATCGGCCTCGTAGCCGCCATCCACCTCTATATTTTGTGGCTGGAAATGTTTGCCTGGACCACACGCGGGCCCAAAACCTTCCGTTCGCTACGGCCCGAGCTGTTCGAACCCACCAAGGTGCTGGCCGCCAACCAAGGGCTGTACAACGGTTTTCTGGCCGCCGGCCTCATTTGGGCGCTGCTGATTGCCGACCCGGCCTGGCATCGCAACGTGGCCAGCTTTTTTCTGGGCTGCGTGGCGGTGGCGGGGCTGTACGGGGCCGCCACGGCGGGGCGGCGCATCCTGCTGGTGCAAACCGTCCCGGCGCTACTGGCCCTGGCGGCGGTGTGGCTGGCGTAACAACGCGGCGGCCTATTTTTGTTGGGTGAGCCCCGCCCTTCGCTATTTCAGCAACCCTGCCGCCGTTATTTCCTACGCGCCGGAAGGCTACGTGTGCCTCGACTGGCAGCCGATAGCGGCGTCGGCCAACGAGCTGCGCGCCATCTACGAACACGTGCTGCACGCCATGCAGCACCACCGCACCACGGCCCTGATGACCGTGCACAACCAGCGCCCGCCCATGCCGCCCGAGGTACAGGCCTGGCTGGCGCACGACTGGATGCCCCGCGCCGTGGCCACGGTGGGCTACGCCCGATGCGCCGTGGTGGAGGCCAACTCCCCGCTCAGCCGGCTGGCGGCCCGCGCCGTGGGCGCCGACATGGGCACGGGCCTGCGCTTTCAGTATTTCGACACGCCGGAAGCGGCCCGGGCGTGGCTGCGCACGCCGGCCACCGGCGGCAAATAGTCATTGCAACCGGTTTTGTGGCCGGCGCGGCATACTATTCGGGCGCTGGCTGGTTTAGGAGGGAATTTCACTTTCCCCCTTGGCTATTCCCATGGATTTGCAACTCACTCATAAACTGGCCCTCGTCACGGGCTCCACGGCTGGCATTGGGCTGGCCATTGCGCGCCGCCTGGCCGCCGAGGGCGCCGAAGTCATCATCACCGGCCGCACCGAAGGGCGCATTGCGGAGGCCTGCGCCACCATTCTGGCCGAAACGCCGCAGGCCCGGGTGCGCGGCGTGGCCGTCGATTTTGGCAAGGCCGAGGAAGTAGCGCACCTGCTGCGCGAAGTGCCCAAAGTCGATATTCTGGTGAACAACGTGGGCATCTTCGAGCCCAAGCCCTTCACCGAAATTCCCGACGAGGACTGGGTGCGGTTCTTCGAGGTGAACGTGCTGAGCGGGGTGCGCCTCACGCGCCAGTATTTCCCGCTGATGCTGGCCGGGAACTGGGGCCGCATCCTGTTTATTTCAAGCGAATCGGCCCTGCAGATTCCGCAGGAGATGATACACTACGGCACCACCAAAACCGCCCAGTTGGCCGTAGCGCGCGGCCTGGCCGAGCTCACCAAGGGCACCGGCATCACCGTCAACTCGGTGCTGCCCGGCCCCACGGCCTCGGAAGGCGTCGACGAGTTCATCAAAAAAATGGCCGCCGATGGCAAGAGCAAAGCGGAAGCCGAGCACGACTTCTTCCAGAACGACCGGCCAACTTCTTTGCTCCAGCGCTTCATCAGCACCGACGAGGTGGCCAACATGGTGGCCTTCCTGTGCAGCCCGCTGGCGGCCGCCACCAACGGCGCCTCCGTGCGCGTGGATGGCGGCGTGATTCGCAGCATCGGCTAAGCAGCAGTTCGAAATTAATTAGGGCGGTCATGCCGAGCGCAGCGAAGCATCTCGCGTGTGGGAGTAACTCAATAGAAAGTCAACAGAAAGAGTTACTTCGGCACACGAGATGCTTGCTACGCTCGGCATAACCGCCCTTTAACTTTTTAGTAGCGCCGGGCAACCGGCGGTGCGCGGCGTGCATCTGGCGCGGTGGTGCCGGCCTTACCCGTGCGGGGCCGGCACCACCGCGTTTTTTCTTGCACGCCTCACCTTTCTGCAAATGTTTAAATCGAAGCTCCTGCTGGCCAGCGCCCTGCTGGTGAGCAGCGTAGCCCGGGCCCAGGCCCCGGCCGCCGAGGTAAAGGCCCTCACCGCCCGCCTCAACCAATTGCTGGTGGACCCCAAAGACCAGGACGACGACACCGAAGTGCGGGTGTCGTTGGCCGACTGCGGGTTCCGCCAAACCATTCGCAAATACCGCAAGCCCGACAAAACCAGCACCACCAACATTGCCGTGAGCAACAGCAAAAACGGCAGCAGCTGGGGCTTCAAAAGCAACGAAAACGTGGAGATGGAACTCACCCTGGCCCAGGAATGGGCCGAAGTGGGCTCCGTGACCTACGCCGCCAAGCAGCACGACAAGGGTGGTGGCCGCTACTACGAGCTGACCGTGAAACGCCGCGAGCAACCCAAGGGCAAGTCGAATTCGTCGAGCCTGGCCTCCACCATCACCCTCGGCCTCAATACAGATAATGAAAAGGAGGTAGCCGCCCTGGCCCGGCGCCTCGACGAACTGCGGCGGCAGTGCACCAGCCGCAAGGGGTAGACAATCAAGACATAAACGTCATGCTGAGCGCAGCCGAAGCATCTCGCGTGTGGTAGTAATTCTTTTCTCGCGATTAGATTACTTCGGCACGCGAGATGCTTCGGCTGCGCTCAGCATGACGTGCTGAAAGCCGGAAACAGGCAATAAGCGGCCCGCGATGCCCTACGCCTGCGGGGGCTCGCCGCCGAGCAGGGCCCAAGCTTCTTCGTTGCCTTGCTGGCCGGCCAGGTGCAGGGCGGTGAGGCCGCGGCGGTCGGCAATGGTTTGGCTGGCGCCGGCATCGAGGAGCAGGCGCACCAAGGCGTTGCGGCCAAACATGGTGGCGAACATGAGGGCCGTGCCGCCGTTGCCGTTTTGCAGGTTGAGGTCGGCGCCGCGCTCGATGAGCAGGCGGGCAATGTCGGGGTAGCCCTTGAAGCTGACGCCCATCAGGGCGGTATTGCCGCTGGCATCCTGCACGTTGGGGTTGGCGCCGGAATTGAGCAGCATCACCACGGCATCGTAGTGGTCGTCGTAGGCGGCCAGGATGAGGGGAGTGAAGCCCTTGTCGTTGGTGGTGTCGACATTGAGGCCCCGGCCCAGCAGCTCGTGCAGGGTGGAAACGTCGCCGCGGCGGGCGGCATCAAACAACAAATCTTCGGGCTGCGCGGAAGTAGGTGACATGAAATCGGAAAACGGTGATGGTTGACAATCGGCTGCTGATACGGCAAAGCCCGGGTCCGGGCTGCCCCGCCCGCAGCACCGGCCTCAAAAACGCACCATGATGGTGATGGTGATGATGGCCAACAACCCGCTCACGACGGCCGTGTTTACGTAAGTTTCGGCGGAGCGGCCCGGCCACACGCCCACGGCGGCCACCGCCGCCAGCAGCACCGGCAGCAGCAAAAACGTGCCGTAGATGGTGCCCGCATAGGGCCGAAACGGCGCCGGCCCGTCGGGCGAGTCGGCCGCGCGCACCTGGCTCACCACGCCCAGCAGCGGCGTTTGCCACACCTCGATGCGCTGCCCGGCCCGCACCCGGTAGCTGATGGCGCTGGGCAGCCGGAACTCGGTGTGCTCGGTGTGCACGCGGTAGGCCAGCTGTGGGTCGGAGAGCGACACGGAAACCGAGACGGGGAAGCGGCTGCGCACGGTTTCGTGGGCAAAGTGGCGCAGCGGCAGGCCCCAGTCGAGGCCCAGCAGCAGGCAGCACGCCAACAGGGCCGCGTTGAGGCGGCGGCCCACGCGGGCCAGCCGGCCCATCCGTTCGTCGTAGCGCTGGCGCTCCGACACCGGAGCCGCGGGCTCCTGGGTCAGGAGCAGGTCGTAGGCCACGCGGCGGCGCGGGTTGCCCAGGATTTCGTAGCCGGTTTCGACCTCGGCCAGGCGCGCTTTCATGGCGCGGTCGGCGGCGGCCAGGCGCTTGAGGCGGGCGCGCTGGCGCACGTAGGCCTGCTCGATTTCCTGGCTCGTGGCCGCCGGGGGCACGCCCAGCACGCGGTAATAGTTCTGCATAAGTGAAAGCGCGGCAAGGTCCTAAAATACAGGCCGCCGGGCCATTTCAAAACGCAACCGGGCCGCGGGCTATTGCTTCGGCCGGGCAAAAGCTGCTTTCCGGCGGGCGCCGCCGTGCGGGATTGACGGGCCGCCGGGCCGTACTTCGCAACCTGATGACTATCGATTCGGCTGCCCCGCTCTTTCCTCCTCCTCCCCCAACGCCTGCCGCGCCCGCCTGGAGCGTGCTGGACGTGGCCGAAGTGCGCGGCCGCTCGCGCCTGGTGGCCTGCAAGAATATCCAGCCGCTGAAGCTGCTACAGCCGGCCTCGCACGGCCCCGCCGCCCACGTGGTGCTGAGCAGCTACGGCGGCGGCCTGGTGGCCGGCGACGTTATACGGCTGCGCATTACGGGGCAGGCCGATTCGCGGCTTGTTCTCACCACGCAGGCCAGCACCAGGGTTTTTCGCTCGATAGATGGAGCCGTGGCCGAGCAGCACACCGTGGGCGAGCTGGCAGAAAACGCGCTGGCCGTCATCTTCCCCGACCCGGTGGTGCTGCAGGCCGAGAGCCGCTACCGCCAGGTGCAGGAATGGCACCTGCAGCCCACGTCGCTGCTGCTGCTGGTCGACTGGTTCCACTCCGGCCGTATGGACCGGGGCGAGCGGTTCGCCTTTACCTCGCTGCACTCGGAGCTGCGCGTGCGGGTGGCGGGCCGGCTGGTGGTGCTGGACCGATTTGGCTTTGAGCCCGCTGAAAACATTGCCACCTCGCCCGCCAACTTCGCCGAGTATCAAACCTTCTTCTCCGTCTTCCTGGTGGGCAGCCCCGAGGATGCGCGGTTTCAGTTTTTGGGAGAAATACTGACGCGTCAGAAGATGCCGGGCGGCACGGGCCCGCATTTCAGCATCAGCAGCCAGCCGTACGTGGTGTCGGTGGCGCGGGCACGGGAGAATGTGTGGGTGCTGCGGGCGGCGGCGCATAGCCGCATGGCCCTGCAGCCGTTGTGCGAGCAGATGCTGGCGGCACTGGCCGATGAACGGCTGCTGGGCTATAACCCATTGGCGCGGAAGTATTAGCAAAACAGCCTGTCATGCTGAGCGCAGTTGAAGCATCTCTACCGCAATACTATATCCGGTCGATTGGATTAGTTGAACGGCAGAGATGCTTCGGCTACGCTCAGCATGACGAACGGGCTTCTTCTAATTCCCCACGCGGCCTTCTTCGTCGGCGCTGGCGGCGGCGTGGCGGGCCTGGGTTTTGCCACTCCCAATTTTGCAGGTGAAGGTCAGCGTCACGCGGCGGCTTTCCCACTGGTTGTTCCAGGTCTGGTTCACGTTGGCGTACTGGATGGTGCTGCGGAAGCGGTTGGTGTTGAACACGTCGGCCACTTTGAGGCTGAAGCTGGCGCGCTCGGCCCAGATTTGCTTTTTCAGGCCCAGGTTCACCAAGCCGCTGGCTTTGGCGCGGTAGAGGCCCTGCACCACGGGCGAGCTGTAGCCGCCGCCCACCAGCAGCTTGTAGCGGCGGGGCAGCAGGAAGGTGTGGTCGGAGCTGGCCTCCCAGCTGTAGCTGGCCAGGCGCACGGGCTGGGCCTGAATCTGAGTTTCGACCTGTGTGTAGCTGCCGCTCAGCTGGTTATCCACGCCCCACCACTTGGTGATGTCGGTGTGGCCGCCCGAGCTCAGGATGAGGGTGCTGGTTTGGGCCAGGTTTTGGGGGGTGCTGGTCGATACTTTGGTGTCGTCGTTCTGGGTCAGCACGTTGTTCACCGAGTTGGTTTCGTGCAGGTAGCTCAGGCTCAGCACCTGGAAACCCTTGTGCAGGTAGTTGAACACGAACGACTGCGAGAGCGAGGGCGCCAGAAAGGGGTTGCCCTGCTGGGCGGTGTAGAAGTCGCTGTAGTTGAGAAAGGGGTTCAGGCTTTGGTAGTTGGGGCGGCTGATGCGGCGGCTCACCGAGGCACTCACCTGGTCGTGCTCCGTGATTTTGTAGCTGGCGAAGACGCTGGGAAACAGCTGGAAGTAACTACGGTCGACCTGCTGGCCGGTGGTGGCCGAGCGGCCGGTGGTCTGGGTGAGCTCGCCGCGCAGGCCGGCTTTCAGCTCTAGGCGGCCGTAGCTGGTGTTGGCGCTCACGTAGCCGGCCGTGATGTGCTCGTCGTACTGAAACTGGTTGGTGCGCAGGGCATCCAGCTGCCAGCCGCTGTCCATCAATTTATCAAACTGAATGGCGCTGCGCGAAGTCACCCAACTGGTTTTCGCGCCCGTTTCGGCCCGCCACTTGGTGCCGGCGAAGGGATGCACGTAGTCGATTTTGGCAGCCCGGATGGTGGTTTCCGACGACGTAGCGCTGCGCAGCTGCTCGGCCGGGCGGCCCTGCTCGCTGCTCGCGGCAAATACCACGTTGTTGAAGCTTTGGTCGTTGTTGCTGGCGTAGCGCACGTAGTCTGCGTCGGCGCTCAGCTCACGGCCGGTGCTGTCGAGGGCGAAGCGGTAGTACAGGTTCAGGGCCTGGTTGGAGTTGGTGCCGTTGCTGGGGTTCAGCAGCTGGCGGCGGCTGCCGGGGTTGCCGGCCAGGTCGGTGGTTACCGAGTTGCTGGTGCGCAGGGCGGTGGTTTGGTCGGCGCTGCCACGCAGCTGCAGGCCAATGTTCTGGCGGACGGTCAGGGCTACGTCGGCTCCGGTGGCGTAGGTGCCGGAGTACATGAGCGGCCGCCAGAGGTTTTCCTGGTTGAAGAGGCTGTCGCGGATGGTGCGAATCATAGTCAGGCGGTTGAAGGAGTTGTAGCGGCCGCCGTCGAGGCGGGCGAAGAGGCGCACCTTGCCCACGTTGTAGCTCAGGTTGGTGCCGGCCCAGCTTTTCTCGTAGCGGCCGTAGCCCAGGCCCAGGTTGTAGGTGCCGCTCAGGCCCGGCAGCTGGCTGCGCTTCAGCTTGATGTTGAGCACGCCGGCCGTGCCGGCGGCGTCCATCGAGGCGGGCGGGTTGGGCAGCAGCTCAATCTGGCTGATGGCCGAAGCGGGCAGCGACTTGAGGTAGTTGCTCAGGGCCGCGCCGCTCATGTAAGTGAGCTTGCCGTCAATCATCACGTTCACACCGGTGCTGCCCCGGTACACGATGTTGTCGTCCTTGTCCAGCGTCACACCGGGTGCTTTTTTCATAATTTCGAGGGCGGTTTCGCCGGCCGTGTTCAGGCGGTCCACGTTCACCACGGTGCGGTCGGCGTGCTGCTCCAGCATGGGGGTGGTGCCGGTTACGGTCACTTCTTTCAGGGCGGTGGCGGCGGGGGCCAGGCGCAGGGCCGGCACCGCTACCGGCTCCTGGCCCACCACGAAGGCGGCACTGTGGGCGCTGCGGTAGCTCATCAGCAGGGCCTTCACGCAGTAGCGGCCGGGCTTTATATTGTTGAAAGCGTAGCCGCCCTGCTCGGTGGTAGTCTGGGAGTTGGCAATGGCCGAATCGGGCAGCGCCACCAGCACGGCGGTGGCGAAAGCCAGCGGCTGGCCGGCGCGGTCGAGCACGGTGCCGGTGGCGGTGGCCTGGGCGGCGGCCCGCTGTGAGAGCATCGGCAGGGCCAGCAGCAACAGGATAAAAAAGCGGCGGAAGCAGAAGAAGGCGTGCATCGAAAAAGGCGTTAGCGGTTTGATGGCTCAAAGGTGAGCCGGGCCTTTTTCCGGGTAAAAAACATTATTCCAACGCCCCAAAACCGGCTGTTACCGGCCGTTTTCGGCGTTTCCCGGTTTCGCATTCCAAAACCGGGCTTTCGCATAAAAAAGGTGCGGGCGCTGGCGGGGGGCGGTAGGTTTGCAGTCGTCTTCCAGGTTCCGTTCAGCACCTGCTTCAACCCCTCCGTTATGATGATGTCCCGTTTCCTGTGCCCGGCGCTGCTTGTGGCAGCCAGCTTCCTGGTTTCTTTCCGGCCGCTGGCCACCGGTCCCGCTCCTACTGCGGAGGTGCGCGAAGTAGCCGTTTTCAGTGGCGTGGCGCTGGCCACTTCGGCCACGGTGCTGGTGCGGCAGGGCAGCCCGCAGCAGGTCACGGTCGAAGCGTCGGCGGAAGACCTGGGCCGCCTCGAAACGCTCGTCAACAACGGCCAGCTCACCATCCGCGTCAAGAAAGAAGTAGGCTGGAAAAGCTTCTGGGGAAATTTTCCCCATCTGGGCAAGGTCACGGTGCGCCTCACCGTGCCCGCCATTCAGCGGCTGGCCGTGAGCGGTTCGGGCGTGCTGAAAGCGGATGAGTTTCAAACCGGCCGGCTCGCGCTGGCCGTTTCCGGCTCGGGCCGGCTGGCCACCGGGCCGGTACAGGCCACCACGGTGCGGGCCGGCGTGTCGGGCTCCGGCCATCTGGAAATTGCCCAGTTGCGGGCCGATACGCTGCGGGCGGCCACGGCCGGCTCGGGCAGCATCACGGTGGCGGGCAGCTGCCCGCGGCTGTCGGTGGGCATCAGCGGCTCCGGGCACATCCGGGCGGCCGGGCTGGCCACCGAAACCTGCCTGGCCCGGCTTAGCGGCTCGGGCGGCTGCCAGGTGCAGGCGGCCCGCACCGTGGAGGCCCGCATCAGCGGCAGCGGCTCGGTGCTGGTCACCGGCCCGGCCCGCATCAGCAGCCGCACCAGCGGCAGCGGCCGGGTGCGCCGGGGCTAGCTTTACCACGCTTACATTGCTTTTTTCGCATGAAAAACAAGGTCATCCGCTGGCATATCCTGGGCTGGCTGCTCTATAGCAGCTACGAGGTAGCAGGCAAGTTTTTGGAGCATTCGAACACTCCGCTGCGCATGAAGCTGTGGTTCGCGCTTTCATTTGTACTTGTCCGGCTGGTCGTATTCTACGTGTGCTACTTGCTGCTGTATCCCCGGTTTTTGCGTGCCGAACGCACGGTGGCGCTGGGTGCGGCGCTGGGCAGCGTGGTGGTCTTTTATATGGGTCTGCGCGCCTTCATTGAGGAAGTCATCTACCCGGCAGTGCTGGGGTTTCATAACTATACCATCGACGGCCCTTTGACTTATAAAATCGGGTATTATTTCGGCGATAACCTCTATTTTGTCGTTCCTGTGATTGTCGTCAGCGCGGCTATCTGGGCAACGCAAACGGCCCTGCGCCGCGAGCGCGAAAACCGCCAGCTCCGCGCGGAGAAGCGCGCCGCCGAAGCGGCTTTTCTTAAAACCCAAATCAACCCGCACTTCCTCTACAATACCCTCAATATGCTGTTCAGCATGGCCTACCCCGTGGCCAAACCGGTCGCCAACGCCATCCTGAAACTCTCGGAGCTGATGCGCTACATGCTGCACGACACGCCCGACGGCCTGGTTGATTTGGAAAAGGAAATCGACTACCTGCGCAACTACCTGGCCCTCTACCGCCTGCGCTTCCCCGACAGCTTCCACGTCGATTTCACGGTAACCGGCGACCCCGTCGGCCGCCGCGTGGCCCCGCTCGTGCTCATCCCCTTCGTCGAAAACGCCATCAAGCACGGCGTGCTGGATGACCCGGAAAACCCGGTCCACATTCGCCTGAACATCGAAGGTAAACAGCTGCAATTTGAAGTCGAAAACCAGCGCAGCGACGATAACAAAGACACCACCACCGGCATTGGCCTGCCCAACCTGCGCCGCCGACTGGAGCTGCTGTATCCGGAGCGGCACGCGCTGCAAGTGGCGGCAGAAGATGGGCAGTTCACGACTTCGCTGCGGCTGGTGGGGTAGAATCGTCTGTCATCCTGAGCAGAGCGAAGGACCTTATCACTGCTGAACGAAACGCATTAATCGACTTATTCACTACAAATTGTTCATTGGTGATAAGGTCCTTCGCTGCGCTCAGGATGACAGATGTGCTCTTACACGCCGTTCTTCACCCCTCCAAACCACTCCGCCCATGATTCGCTGCCTCGCCGTCGATGACGAAGCTCCTGCCCTGCTCATCCTGGCCGACTACATCGGCCAGCTACCCTTCCTGGAATTGGTGGGCACCACCACCAACCCCATCGAGGCGCTGACGTTGGTGCAGCAGGGCCAGGTCGATTTGGTGTTTCTCGACATTCAGATGCCCAAGCTCACCGGCTTGCAGTTTCTCAAGCTGGCCGGCAACAAGTGCAAGGTCATCCTCACCACCGCCTACCCCGAATACGCCCTCGAAGGCTACGAAAACGACGTGGTGGACTACCTGCTCAAGCCCATTTCCTTCGAGCGGTTCTTCAAGGCGGCCCAGAAGGCGCTGGCGCTGCTGCCCGGCCCGCCGCCGATGCAGGCCGTTGCTCCAGTTCCCGCAGGCGCGCCCGTTTCGGTAGCCGCGCCGCCCGCCGCCGGTCATATGTTCGTGAAGGGCGAGAGCAAGAACAAATTTTTGCGCGTCAACTACGCCGATATCCTCTACATCGAAGGCTTGAGCAACTACGTGTCCATCCACTTGCCGGCGCAGCGCGTGGTCACCTACCAAACGCTGAAGGAACTGGCCGAGACGCTGCCGCAGCCGCCGTTTCTGCGGGTGCACAAGTCCTTTATTGTGTCGCTCGACAAGATTCGGATGGTGGACGGCAACACGATTTACATCCAGGACAAGGAAGTTCCGGTGAGCGACACGTACCGTGAGCAGCTGTATAAGTTGATACGGGAGCAGTAGCGCGGACTTTTAGTCCGCGAGTGAAGCAACGTTTCCAAACATTCGCGGACTAAAAGTCCGCGCTACTACCGCCTATCCTCCCGCACGGCGGCCAGGGCGCGGGCTTTTGCAGCTTTGATGTGGTCGATAATTTCCTCCAGCCCATGCCCATCAATGGCCCGCGCAAACAGAAACGGGCCTTCGCCGCGCATCTTCTTGGAATCGCGCTCCATCACGCCCAAATCAGCTTTTATCAAATCTTTGAGGTCGATTTTATTGATAATGAGCAGGTCCGACTGCGTGATGCCGGGGCCGCCCTTGCGCGGGATTTTGTCGCCGCCCGACACGTCGATGACGTAGATGGAATAGTCCACCAGCTCGCGACTGAAGTGGGCGGCCAGGTTGTCGCCGCCGCTTTCCACGAAGAGGTAATCGAGGCCGTAGTCGAAGCGCTGCATGAGGCCTTCGAGGGCGTCCATGTTCAGGGAAATATCCTCGCGGATGGCGGCGTGCGGGCAGCCACCGGTTTCTACGCCTACAATGCGGTTTTCGTCCAGTGCACTATTACGGATGAGAAATTCGGCATCTTCGCGGGTGAAAATGTCATTGGTAACTACGCCCAGCTCAAACTCGTGGCGCATGCGCTCGCACAAGGCTTTTAGCAACGCCGTTTTGCCCGTGCCCACCGGCCCGCCGATGCCCACGGTGAAGGCGCGCTTGCGAAAGTTGCGGTAGCTGGGCAGCCGGCGGGTTTCGCGCTCGTTAAAGTCGCCGGGTGATTCGTAAGCTTCGTGCTGGTGGCCGTGGAGGAGAAGGGCGAGTTTTTCGACAAAAGCCATAAGCAGTAGCGCGGACTTTTAGTCCGCGAATAATTGGAATGATGGGTACTCGCGGACTAAAAGTCCGCGCTACATTAGTTCTGGAAAAGCTTAGAATAAATATCCTCGTGCAGCACCTGCGCCGCATCCAACAAAAATGCCGAACGGGTTGCTTCACCGTACCCCTTCCCCGCCTGCGCCGCCAGAATATGCTCGAACACCGCGTAGAAATCGTGCTGCAACTGGTGCCCCTCCAGCGGCCCGAGGAAGCCGAGGCGAATGGCGGCACTGAGCTGGTCGCGCAGCAGCATATGCAGGTACATGGCCTTTAGCTCCTCCAGCCCAAAGCCGACTCGCTGCAAGGCCAGCGTGAAAACCAGCGTGAAATGTGGCGGAATTTCCTGCGCGGCAAACCAGTTCGTGATGGTTTCCAAGGCAACTTCCGGGTAGAAAGTGGCCAGCAGTTTCAGCCAGTTGCGGCCCTGCACGGCGCTGGCTTTGTAGAGCGCGGGCACGAGTAGCTGGGCGTCGTATTCTTCGGCGACGGCTTGAAATTCGGTGGCTTTTTCGGTGAGGTGGAAGGTGGAATGAATGAAGGGTAATTCGGCGCTGCCGGCTTGCTGCAAGTAGGAATATAGGTAATTCCGCAGCGCAAACGGCGTGTTCACCAGCCCGAAGGTGATGCTGCTTTCCAGCCCGTAGGAATAGGCGAACGAGCCAGTGGGAATGGCCGAATCGACGAGGTGTAGGAGGCGGGCGAATTGCATGGATTGTAGCGCGGACTTTTAGTCCGCGAGCGGGTGGGTTGACTCGCGGACTAAAAGTCCGCGCTACACCTTAGAACAAATTATACAGCTGTGCCAGCGGCAACACTTCAGCCGGCTCACAGGTAAGGTGCACACCGTCCACCATAACCCGATAAGTCTCGGGGTCGACAGAAATATTGGGCAGGTAGTCGTTCAAGGCCATATCCTTTTTCCCAATATTCCGGCAGTTTTTCACGGCTACCACCTGCTTCGTCAAACCATAATCAGCCCGCACCCGCTCTACCGAAGCCCCCGACACGAACACCATCGAACTCTTCCCAATGGCCCCGCCCAGCGCGCCGAACATGGGGCGCGAGAACGAGGGCTGCGGCGTGGGGATGGAGGCGTTGGCGTCGCCCATCTGGGATTGGGCGATGATGCCGCCCTTGATTATCATCTCGGGGCGGGCTCCGAAAAAGGCGGGTTTCCAGAGCACCAAATCGGCCAGCTTGCCGATTTCGACGGAGCCGACTTCGTGCGCGATGCCGTGGGCGCGGGCCGGGTTGATGGTGTACTTGGCCACGTAGCGGCGCACGCGGAAGTTGTCGGCGGCGCTGGCGGCGTCTTCGGGCAGGGGGCCGCGCTGCTGCTTCATTTTGTGGGCCGTTTGCCAGGTGCGGGTGATGACCTCGCCCACCCGGCCCATGGCCTGCGAGTCGGAGCTGATGATGCTGAGCGCGCCCAGGTCGTGCAGGATGTCTTCGGCGGCGATGGTTTCGCCCCGGATGCGGCTTTCGGCGAAGGCCACGTCTTCGGGAATGTTGCGGTCGAGGTGGTGGCAGACCATGAGCATGTCGAGGTGCTCGTCGATGGTGTTCACCGTGAAGGGCCGCGTGGGGTTGGTGCTGGATGGGATGACGTTGGGCTCGCCGCAGATTTTGATGATGTCGGGCGCGTGGCCACCGCCGGCGCCTTCGGTGTGGTAGGAATGGATGGTGCGGCCCTTAAACGCGGCCGTGCTGGTTTCCACGAAGCCGCTCTCGTTCAGCGTATCGGTGTGGATGCAGACCTGCACGTCGTATTCCTCGGCAATGCTGAGGCACATATCGATGGCCGCCGGGGTGGTGCCCCAGTCCTCGTGCAGTTTGAAGCCCAGCGCCCCGGCCTCGGCCTGCTCGCGCAATCCCTCGGGCTTCGAGGCGTTGCCCTTGCCCAGAAACCCGAAGTTGAGCGGGTAGGCCTCAGTGGCCTTCAGCATCGTTTCGAGGTAGAACGCGCCGGGCGTGCAGGTGGTGGCGTTGGTGCCCGCCGCCGGCCCGGTGCCGCCCCCAATCATGGTCGTCACCCCGGAGGCCAGCGCCTCGGGAATCTGCTGGGGGCTGATGAAATGGATGTGGCAGTCGATGCCACCGGCGGTGAGCAGCTGGCCTTCGCCGGCAATGACTTCGGTGGTGACGCCCACCACCATGCCGGGCGTCACGCCGGGCATAATGTGCGGGTTGCCGGCCTTGCCGATGCCCACGATGCGCCCGCCCTTGATGCCGATGTCGGCCTTGAAAATGCCGGTGTAATCGACCACCAGCGCGTTGGTGATGACCAAATCCAACGCATCGGCCGGGCCGATGCCGGCGGCCTGGCCCATGCCGTCGCGCAGCACCTTGCCGCCGCCGAACTTGCATTCCTCGCCGTACACGCAGTAGTCGCGTTCAACTTCAATCAGCAGGCCGGTATCGCCGAGGCGCACCCGGTCGCCGGTGGTGGGGCCGTACATGTCGGCATACGCGCGACGGGAGATGGGGAGGGACATGGATATGTGTGTATTTTTAACCGCACTCTTGAAACCAACCAATTATGTTCTTTAACGAAATCGTAAAACAGATTTTATCTCCTGTGTTGGAAAGTAGAGGCTTTAAAGTGACAAGGGAGTATAAGGGCAAGGTTGAATTTTCTTCAAGCAGAACATTATTCTCCTCTAGTTATTTGGAAGTTAATTTCTCGTATGATTACTCGTTTACAAAGGACCACGGCTTTTATATATGCTGTAGAACGAAAGAAGAAACGATTAAATGTTTAGAAGACCACGAGATTTATAAGCTGCTGAATTTGAAAGGAAATGCTTATGAAGTTTTGTCTGAAGAAGAACAGAACATGAAATATGCTCGGTCGTTGCGGGATTTATTACTTGAGAAAGGTGATATTCTGCTCAATAAAAAGGCGTTTATGAATTTGTAATTACAGTTCATAATTGACCCAGCAAAAAAAGTATAATAGTCGCTGATTAGTAAATATTATTTCTCAAGTTTCTCCAGCGCCTGCTGCTTCTTTCCAGCCTCATCCAGCTTCCCATCAATGAGCCCATTGCCGCCGTACACGATGCGCTCGCCGGCCAGGGCCACCAGGCGCACGCGCTTGCGCTCGCCGGGCTCGAAGCGCACCGCCGTGCCGGCCGGGATGTTGAGGCGGAAACCATAGGCAGCGGCGCGGTCGAAGTGCAGCGCCGCGTTGGTTTCGAAGAAGGGATAGTGCGAGCCGACCTGCACGGGCCGGTCGCCCATGTTCACGACGTCCACGTCCACCGTGGCGCGGCTTTCGTTGAGGATGATATCGGCCGGGTGCAACTGGTATTCGCCGGGCTGGGGGTGGCTGGCGTTGGCGGGCGCGGCGCCGGGGGCCGGGGCTTTGCTCAGGCCAGAGCCGTAGAGGGCCAGGGCGGCATCGCCGGTTTCGCGGCAGATGGGGTGGTGCACGGTCACAAGCTTGGTGCCGTCGGGGAAGGTGCCTTCGATTTGGACTTCGTGGAGCATGTCGGCCACGCCGGGCAGCACGTCGGCCAGGCCCAGCAGCTGCTTGCCCTTGTCCATGAGCACGGCCACCCGCTCGCCGTCGCGGATGAACTCCAGCAGCTGCGTGGCAATGAGGGCCAGGGCTTCGGGGTAGTTCAGGAGCAGGCCGCGGGCGTAGCGCTTCTGCGCCACGAAACCGGCCTGGTGGAGAACGAGCTTGTCGAGGTCTTTGGGGGAGAGATGCATAATCAGGAAGCGATAAAGAACGTCATGCAGAGCGCAGCGAAGCATCTCGCGTGGGGTGGTAATTCAATCGTGAGGGCGTCATTGGTTAGTGGTGGCACGCGAGATGCCTCGGCTGCGCTCGGCATGACGTTCTGGGTCGTCGTTCTACCATCGCACATTCCCATAAATCATCCAGCCGCCGTACCCGATGCATAGCAGCGACGACAAGGTAATGGTACTAAACTTCAACGTCCGACTGATTTTCATGCGCTTCGTGAACGGCACGCTGCACAGCCCGGCCACGATGAACATACCCAGGATGGAACCGATGCCGAATACCACAAAGTACCCCACGCTCAGCCACGGGTCGCGAATTTCACTCATCACCAGCAGCACCAGCGCGCCGCTGCCGGCCAGGCCGTGGAGCAGGCCCACGGCGTAGGCGGCGCGGGAGGGCGTGGCGCCGGGCCGGACTTTGGCGGGAGGCTTACGCTGCTCCAGCAGCCGGCTGATGCCCATGACAACGAGCATCAGCCCCACGGCGGCTTCGAAGTAGCCAGAGGTGAGGAACGTGACGCGACCCAGCAGGATGATGGCACCCACGACTACCAGCGTGGTGGTGTGGCCTAGGCCCCAATAGATGCCGTCGCGCAGGGCTTTGGCCAGGGTGTCACGGCGCGAAATAAGGTTGCCCACGGCCAGTAGGTGGTCGGGTTCAAATGCGTGACCCATTCCGGCTACGGAAGCAAATAAAATGGGTAGCAGGCCTTGCATTTAGTAGGGGATTTGATGGAAATGAATATTGGAAACGTTTGGGGCACCCGAATTTTAAGGCAGGTTGGATTTTTTCGAAAAAGTAACCCAAACTTCTTGGATTATCTGCTGAATCTGGAAAAAGCGCCCGTAACTTGGAATCCGGTGCTGCCTGGCGAAGGGCCTCCAGAAGCTATATGCCGTGTTGGTGGCCGATTTTGACTTTGTACAAACCATATATACAAGCTACTAACCACCAATAGTTTACTGACCAACACCACTAAGTGGAAATAGTAAAGCTGCTGATACAACCATTTTACCCGCCAGCGCCGAGACGTTTCTTGTAAATGACTGCGTGCCGATGGCTGATTTTACGCCGGCCACTGCTAATGTACCCGCTGAACGGCGGCCCCTCCCCTATGACTTTCAACGCCCCGATACCATCCACCGACGCTCCGCAGGGCTTGTACCGCCCCGAATTTGAGCACGATGCCTGCGGGACCGGTTTCATCACCTACCTAAACGGCCGCAAAACGCATCAAACTATCGGCGACGCGCTGACCATGCTGGAAAACATGGAGCACCGCGGCGCCTGCGGCTGCGATTCCGACTCCGGCGACGGCGCCGGCCTGCTCATCCAGATTCCGCACTGGTTTCTGCTGGAAGAGTGCGTGGCCCTGAATATCCGCCTGCCCGAGCCGGGCAGCTACGGCGTGGGTTTTGCCTATTTACCCAAGGACGAAAAGTTGCGCGAAGCCTGTCGCGAGGTTATTAACGGGGCCGCGGCACGGCTGGGATTTCCGCTGCTGGGCTACCGGCCGGTGCCGGTGAACCCGACCGGTATCGGCCCCACGGCGCTGGCGGCCGAACCGGTGATGGAGCAGGTATTTTTCGGCCGTCCGGTGGGCATTACCAATCCTGATGATTTCGAGCGCAAGCTGTACGTGCTGCGCCGGCTGATTTTCAAGACAGTGCGCGAGACGGTGACGGCCGCGATGGATGTTTTTTACTTCGCCTCGCTCTCGTGCAAAACCATTGTGTACAAGGGCCAGCTAACCACCTACCAGGTGCGCGGCTACTTCCCTGACCTTAGCGACGAGCGGGTGACGTCGGCGTTCGGGCTGGTGCATTCGCGGTTTTCGACCAACACGTTTCCGAGCTGGAAGCTGGCCCAGCCGTTCCGGTTTTTGGCGCACAATGGCGAGATTAATACGCTGCGGGGCAATCTGAACTGGTTTTATGCGGGCTTGCGCAGCTACGTGTCGCCGTATTTCTCGGCCGAGGAAATGGACATGCTGCTGCCGGTGGTCGATGCCGGGCAGTCGGACTCGGCCTGCCTCGATAACGTGGTGGAAATCCTGCTGCACTCGGGCCGCCCGCTGCCGCACGTGATGATGATGCTCGTGCCCGAAGCCTGGGACGGCAACACCCAGATGGACCCGCTCAAAAAGGCCTTCTACGAGTTCCACGCCACGTTTATGGAGCCCTGGGACGGCCCGGCCGCCCTGCTTTTCACCGATGGCAAGCTCATCGGGGCCATGCTGGACCGCAACGGCCTGCGCCCGCTGCGCTACCTCGAAACCACCGACGGCCGCGTGCTGGTGGCCTCCGAAGCCGGTGTGCTGGGCATCGACCCCGCCACCGTGGTGCAGAAGGGCCGCCTCCAGCCCGGCAAAATGCTGCTGGTCGACACCGTGGCCGGCCGCATCATCACCGATGAAGAATTGAAGGCCCAGGCCGCCGGCCGCCAGCCCTACGGAGCGTGGCTGAACGAGTACCAGATTCGGCTGGAGGAATTGCCCGAGCCGCGCCAGGTGTTCACGGAGTTAGCCGCCGATTCGGTGTTCAAATACCACCAGGTCTTCGGCTATACCCGCGAGGACATCGACGTACTCATCACGCCCATGGCGCTGGAGGCCAAGGAACCCATCGGCTCAATGGGCGTAGACGTGCCGCTGGCGGTGCTGAGTGACCAGCCGCAGCACCTGAGCAGCTACTTTAAGCAGTTTTTCGCGCAGGTCACCAACCCGCCCATCGACCCCATTCGGGAACGGCTGGTGATGAGCCTGGCCACGTTCCTGGGCAACAACGGCAACATTCTGGACGAGGACAAGCACCACTGCCACTGCGTAGCGCTACGCCAGCCCATTCTCAGCAATCTGGAACTGGAAAAGCTGCGCAGCATCGATACGGGCCTGTTCAACGCCAAGACCTTGCTGACCTACTTCAAGGCCGACGAGCAGCCCGGCGCGCTGGAACGCGGCCTCGCCCGCCTCTGCCGCTACGCCGAGGATGCGGTGAACGACGGCTACGAAGTCCTGATTTTGTCGGACCGCGGTGTGGATTCGCTGCACGCACCCATCCCGTCGCTGCTGGCGGTTTCGGCCGTGCATCACCATCTCATTAAGCTGGGCTGCCGGGGCACGGTGGGCCTCGTGGTGGAAGCCGGCGACGTGTGGGAAGTGCACCATTTCGCCTGTTTGCTGTCGTTCGGGGCCACGGCCATCAACCCCTACCTGGCGCTGGCCACCATCCGGACCATGCACGAGGCGGGCCAGTTTAACACCACGCTGGACCATGAGCAGCTGAATTACAACTACATCAAAGCTGTATGCGACGGGCTGCTGAAGATTTTCTCGAAGATGGGAATTTCGACCTTGCAGAGCTACCACGGCGCGCAGGTGTTCGAAATTCTAGGCCTGAATCAGGCCGTGGTGGACGCCTATTTCTGCGGTGCCGTCACGCGCATCGGCGGGCTGGGGCTGGATGAAATTGCCCGCGAAACGCTCTACAAGCACTTCCAAGGCTTCAAAAGCACCACGCCTGAGGAGCAGACTTTGCTGCCCGACGGCGGCCTCTACCACTGGCGGCGGCGCGGCGAGGCGCACATGTTCAACCCCGAAACGGTGCATCTGCTGCAACTGGCGACGCGCACCAACAACTACGCTACCTATCAGCGCTATGCGAAGCTGATTAATGAGCAGCCGGAGCGCATGTTCACCCTGCGCGGCCTGCTGGATTTTGCTCACCACCGCGACCCGATTTCGCTGGACGAAGTGGAGCCGGCCGAGGGTATCATGAAGCGGTTTGCGACCGGGGCCATGTCGTTTGGCTCGATTTCGCACGAGGCGCACAGCACCTTAGCCATTGCCATGAACCGCATCGGCGGCAAGAGCAACACCGGCGAGGGCGGCGAAGACCCGTTGCGCTACGAAACGATGCCCAACGGTGACTCCATGCGCTCGGCCATCAAGCAGGTGGCCTCGGCCCGCTTCGGCGTCACGGCGCACTACCTCACCAACGCCGACGAGTTGCAAATCAAAATGGCCCAGGGCGCCAAGCCGGGCGAGGGCGGCCAGCTCCCCGGCCACAAGGTGGACGAATGGATTGCCAAAGTGCGCCACGCCACGCCCGGCGTCGGCCTGATTTCGCCCCCGCCCCACCACGACATCTACTCCATCGAAGACCTGGCCCAGCTCATCTTCGACCTGAAAAACGCCAACCGCGCCGCCCGCATCAACGTGAAGCTGGTGAGCAAGGCAGGCGTGGGCACCATCGCGGCCGGCGTAGCCAAAGCCCACGCCGACGTGATTCTGATTGCCGGATACGACGGCGGTACGGGCGCTTCGCCCATCAGTTCCATCAAGCACGCCGGCCTGCCTTGGGAGCTGGGCCTGGCCGAAGCCCACCAAACGTTGGTCCGCAACCAACTCCGCAGCCGCGTGGTGCTGCAAGCCGACGGCCAGCTAAAAACCGGCCGCGACCTGGCCGTAGCCGCGCTTTTGGGGGCCGAAGAATGGGGCATAGCCACGGCCGCGCTGGTAGCCGGCGGCTGCGTGATGATGCGCAAATGCCACCTCAACACCTGCCCCGTAGGCGTCGCCACCCAGGACCCAGAGCTGCGCAAGCTCTTCACCGGCCAGCCCGAGCACGTCGTGAATCTCTTCCGCTTCCTGGCCGAGGAGCTGCGCGAAATCATGGCCGAGCTGGGTTTCCGCACCATCAATGAGATGGTGGGCCGCCCCGAATTCCTGAAAGTGCGCGAAGGCATTACCCACTGGAAAGCCCGCCACCTCGACCTGACCGACATGTTGCACCCCGCCGTGAACATCTCCGGCGGCACCCTCTACCACAGCGAGGCGCAGGACCACGGCATCCGCGGCATCCTGGATTGGCAGTTGCTTGAACACGCCCAGCCGGCCCTGAACGAGCAGACGCCAGTATTCGGTGAGTTTGAGGTGCAGAACATCGACCGCACCATCGGCACGCTGCTTTCCAATGAAATTGCCAAGCGCTACCACGCCGCTGGTCTGCCCGACAATACTATCAACTACCGCTTCCGCGGTTCGGCGGGGCAGAGCTTCGGGGCCTTCAGCGTGCGCGGCTTGTCGTTTGCGCTCGAAGGCGAGGCCAACGACTACGTGGGCAAGGGCCTGAGCGGCGCGCAGCTGGCCATTTTCCCCTCCCCCGCCGCCCACTTCGTGCCCGAGCAAAACATTATCATCGGCAACGTGGCGCTGTACGGGGCCACCTCCGGCGCGCTGTTCGTGCGCGGGCAGGCCGGCGAGCGGTTTGCCGTCCGCAATTCCGGCGCGACGGCCGTAGTCGAAGGCGTGGGCGACCACGGCTGCGAGTACATGACGGGCGGCCGTGCCCTTATCCTGGGCCAGACGGGCCGCAACTTCGCCGCCGGCATGAGCGGCGGCATCGCCTGGATTTACGACCCCAACGGCACCTTCCCTGCCAACTGCAACCCCGAAATGGTGGAACTTGACCCGCTCGATGCTGACGACGAAGACCAGATTCAGGAGCTGCTGCGGAAGCATGTGGAGCTGACGGGTAGCCAGGTGGCGGCGTTTCTGCTAGGCAATTGGAATGAGGAGGCCGGGAAGTTCGTGAAGGTGTTTCCGAGTGAGTACAAGAAGGTGCTGCAAAGGGCGCGGTATGCGGAAGTAGGGTAATTCCTCACAGGGGCGCTTCCCCCCCGACCCCTCTCCGAAAAGGAGAGGGGAGCCAGCCGACTTGTAGCGTGGACTCTGCGAGTCCGCGCCTGCCGGAACGTTCGCCCATGCGCGGACTCGCAGAGTCCACGCTACAGTCCGCGCAGAACCGGTGCCCCCTCTCCACCGGAGAGGGGTCAGGGAGTGAGGCCCCACGGCCGCGCCGCCAAAACAACTAATTCAACACAATTATGCCTAACCCAACCGGTTTCAAAGAATTCTCCCGCGAACTCCCTCCCAAAGCCGCACCGCAGGAGCGCGTGGCCCACAACCACGAGTTCGTCGGCACCTACTCCGAAGGGCAGCTCACCCAGCAGGCGGCCCGCTGCATGGATTGCGGCATCCCGTTCTGCCATTCCGGCTGCCCGCTGGGCAACATCATCCCCGAATTCAACGACGCCGTGCGCGAGGAAAAGTGGGAAGATGCCTATCAGATTCTCAGCGCCACCAACAACTTCCCCGAGTTCACCGGCCGCATCTGCCCCGCGCCGTGCGAGGCGGCGTGTGTGCTCAGCATCCACAGCAGCCCGGTTGCGATTGAGGAAATCGAGAAGCACATCATCGAAATCGCCTTTGCGAAGGGCTACGTGCAGCCGACGGCTCCGGTGTTAAAATCGGGCAAAACGGTGGCCGTGGTAGGTTCTGGTCCGGCGGGACTGGCGGCCGCAGCACAGCTGGCGCGGGCCGGCCACACCGTCACCGTCTTCGAGCGCGACGACCGGCCCGGCGGCCTGCTCCGCTACGGCATCCCCGATTTCAAGCTCGATAAGTGGGTTATCGACCGCCGCATCGACCTGCTGAAGGAAGACGGCATCAGCTTCCGCTGCAATACCGAAATCGGCCGCGACCTGCCCTTCGCCCAGCTCACCCGCGACTTTCACGCGGTGGTGCTGGCCGGCGGCGCCAGCGTGCCGCGCGACCTCCACATTTCCGGCCGGGAGCTGCCGGGCATCCACTTCGCCATGGACTACCTCACCCAGCACAACCGCCGGGTGAGCGAGCTGGACCTGCCCGATGCGCCCATCTGGGTGGAAGGCGAGGACGTGGTGGTCATCGGCAGCGGCGACACGGGCTCCGACTGCGTGGGCACGGCCAACCGCCAGCGGGCCCGCTCCGTCACGCAGTTTGCCCTCATGCACCAGCCCGGCG
This sequence comes from Hymenobacter convexus, assembly GCF_030580955.1. Lineage (GTDB taxonomy): Bacteria > Bacteroidota > Bacteroidia > Cytophagales > Hymenobacteraceae > Hymenobacter. The sequence continues at coordinate 201,003 of NZ_JAUQON010000006.1, forward strand.
CCGAGCGTCCCGCCCACACGCCCTGGCCGCTGGAGCCGCATATTTTCCGCAGCAGCACCTCGCACGAAGAAGGCTGCCAGCGCTACTGGGGCATCAATACCAAGGCGTTTCTGGCCGATGAGGCCGGCCGGCTCCGGGCCCTGCGCGTGAGCGACGTGACCTGGGAAACCGACGTCATGGGGCGCCGCATCCGCTTCGAGGAAGTGCCCAATTCCGACCGCGAAATCCCCTGCCAGCGCGTGCTACTGGCCCTGGGCTTCACTGGCCCCCGCGTGGAAGGACTCCTGAACGAGCTGGAAATCGACCTCGACCAGCGCGGCAACGTGCTGGCCGACGACAAAACTTTCGTTACGAATCAGCCCAACGTCTTCGTGGCCGGCGACATGCGCCGCGGCCAGTCGCTGGTCGTCTGGGCCATCTCGGAAGGCCGCGAAGCCGCCCGGCAAGTGGATTTGCTGCTGACCGGCAAGACCGCGCTGCCGAGCAAGAATGCGGTGGGGATGTTTGCGTAAATGTCCTATAGCTATCAATTGAAAAGGCCCGGAATTAACCAATTCCGGGCCTTTTCAATTGACTACATATAAAGTAGCTTAAATCGGGTAACACCGTTGCTTTTATAGCACGCTAGAGTTTGCCGTAGCATTTTCAAGTCTTCCACAATTTTTCCTTGGCTCAAATACCCATGGTCGGGAGGGTAAGAAAAAAGCGGTTGGTTTTCCAGTTCTTGAAACTGCCGGACCATTTTGGCTTCGTCGCCGATAGTAGTTATCTGCAACAATGATTCAAGGTCCTGATTCCGGTTCGGATTGTGCAGAACCTGCTTATAGTAATCGGGAAATGCCTCAATCTTGGTCAAAAACTCATCGACTACCGCAGCGACAGCATCAGTATCGTGCCAAATATCCTCTGCTTCATTTCCTTCATACATCGTCCCGTCCTCATCCTCAAATCCAGCGTCTTCATTGAGGCTTGTTTCCTGAAATACAGATAAATCAATCTGCAATATTCTGCTAATCTGTTCTACTTCGGCTGCTTCGCCATAGCCGCCTACCTGTTCAAAAAAGAAAGAAAGGCCATCGGGAAAACTGTCCTCACAGGCTGTTTCCTCTTCCGGTATTATGTAGTAATCCATTCCCATGGCAGTTAGCTCAAAGTGTGAAGTGTTTTGCACCTAAACATACTGTGGGGCGACGAAATACTTGCTATCAACCCGCCCGCTCCTCCCCCGCCACAGTGTACAGCGGGTCTTCCTCCACGTTCATATCAATAAGCGCCCCCGCGTTGCTCAGCAGCTGGCGGCAATCGGGGCTGAGGTGGCGCAGGTGCAGGGTTTTGCCGGCGCGGTGGTAGCGTTCGGTCAGCTTGTGGAGGGCGTCTCAACCATACCTGACGCCGGCTTCAAAAAAAACGGCGGGCTGCTGGCGACACCTGTGGTACGCCAGCAGCCCGCCGTTTCAACAAGCTCACCTACGATTAGAAACTCACCTTCACAATCTTAAACCGCGGCGCGGTGGCGGTGTAGGGGTACAGTACATAAGCATCGGAGCCGCGCTTGGTGATGGTGGTGGGGCTGACCGCGCCCGTGGCAAAGTTGCCCGTGGCGGTGGTGCTGGCCCAGGCATCGGCGCTGGTCATGCGGTACACGGTGCTCTGGCTGCCGGCCACCACCAGCAGCGTAGTGTTATCGAACAGCAGCAGGCCGTCGGCACCTACGAGGCTTTGCGTTTTGGTTACCGTTGTAAAATTCAAAGGGTTGTTAATGGGCACCTTGAACAAAGTGCCGTCACTGGTTTTGGCCGTGAGCAGGTAGCCATCGGGGTGGTACACGATGCCATTCAGGCCGAAGCCCACACCGCCGCTTAGCTGCGCATTCTCCAGAAAAACCGTGGCGTTGCCCTGCAAATCCACTTTGTAAATAATGGGTGACATGCTGTCGGTAATGTAGGCGTTGCCGTCTTTGTCCACGGCAATATCATTGGCGAAGTGGTTGGGGTACCTTACGGGGTCAGCACGGCTCCCTAAATCGACATAGCTGGTGAGCGCGCCGGTGCTGCTGTTGAAGACGGCCAGCGCCGCCAGCTTACCCTTGGTGGGGGCGTTCACCACGCTGGGGTTGAAGCCGTTGTCCGACACGGCGGCCAGCAGGCGCTGGCGGCTGGCGTCGAGGTTGAGGCCGATGGTGGAAATCAGGCGGGAATCCTTGCCAAATTCCGTGTAGGTGCTGTCGTCGCGCACGGTGCCCACGGTGCCTTTGGCGCGGGAGCTCACGTAGAAGCGCTTGCTGGCCTCGTCCCACTGAATGCCTTCGGGATAGATACCGGCCTGCGGCACGCTGATGCGCGCCGGAGCGGCGGCGGCCGGGGTGGCGGGCGTGTCGTCTTTGGAGCAGCTGGCCAGCAGGCTCAAAAAACCAACTGCCAGCGCAGCCGGCCGAATAATTTGTGGGAGAAGTACCGGCCAGGCTTTGGGCGAAAGGAAAGAAAACAGCATAATAAGCAGCGTTAATAGTCATTGAATGAACCAACTGCTTGTACGTGCTATTAAAAAGAAGGCCGTTAAAAACGGAATTAAAAACACGTTAAAATACGGGCTTTCAATAACGCTGCCGACGCACTTGCCAGGCATTGTCAACTGCACTTCAATCCTATCCTATTCCGGCATTTCGTGGCCGCCAAACAGGCCCACCAAATATTCCAGCGCCCCCGGCGAATGCAAAGCCTCGGTCTGCTCCATCGTTTCGGCGGCCACAGCGGAGGACCGCTGGCGCATCTGGGCTTCGTAGTGGGCAATGGCAGCTTGCACATCCGGAAATTGGGCGCTGGTCAGGCAGCTGCTCAGCTCCAGCGCGTCGAGCATGGCCATGTTCACGCCCTCGCCGGCGTAGGGCGGCATGAGGTGGGCGGCGTCGCCGAGGAGCGTGAGGTTGGGCTGGGCCGGCCAGGTTTGGTCGAGCGGCATGCAGTACTGCGGGCGGGGCACGCAACGCGTCGTTTCGGAAGCGAAAAGCTCCTGCCAGATGTCGTCCCAACCCGCAAACGCCTGACGGAACCAGGCCCGCACCTGCGCGGCCTCGGCGAAGTCGATGCCGCTGTCGTGAGCCCAGGTTTCGGCTGTTTTGCAGCCGGTGTAAAAGTTCAGACTGCCATCGCCTTTGGCACTTACGACCAGTGTTTTCGAGTCCGCCAGCGCGAAAATTTTTCCACCCGCCAGCAGCTCGTGGATGCGCGGCGCATTGCGCGCCGAATCGAACACCGTGCCCTCCACCACCGTCACGCCCGAGTAGAACGGCCGGATGGGGGTCAGCAGCGGACGGATTTTGGAGTTGGCCCCGTCGGCTCCGATGACAAGGTCGGCCGGGGCCGTGGCGCCATTCTGGAACGTGAGCTGCCAACCGGCCCCCACGGGCTGCATCGAAGCCAGTTGGCTGTTCCAAACCACGGTACCGGGCTGAAGGCAATCAAGCAGCATGTCGCGCAGGGGGCCGCGGTCAATTTCGGGGCGGAAAGCGGCATCGCCGAAGGTGCCGGTGGGGGCTTCCGCGTGCTCATCAAACACGACGGTGGCGTGCTGGTCGGTCAGGCGCAGCTTGTCGGCCCCGGGGCGGTAGCGGGCTTTGAATTCCTCCAGCAGGCCCGCCGCGCGCAGGGCGGCCAGGGCCGATTCGTCGTGCAGGTCCAGCGTGCCGCCCTGCACCCGCTCGTGGCGGTTCAGGTCGCGCTCATACACGGTGACGGCAGCGCCCGCCTGCTGGAGCAGGCGGGCCAGGGTAAGGCCGCCGGGGCCGCCGCCCACAATGGCTACCTGTTTGTTTTGAAGCAACATAACTGACTGAATAAGTAAGATTCAGCCCAAAATTATTTCTTCGGCAAAGCGGATAATTGTATAAATCGGTCGTCCTGGTTCCGGGCCAACTCCTTGGGCACCACACCCGCGTATTTTTTAATTTCCCGAATAAAATGGGCCTGGTCGGCGAAGTTTTCCTCGGGAAAAAGCCGGCCGGCTTTGAGCTGCGGCAGCGACGCCCGAAACCGCAAAATATTGGCGTAGTTCTTCAGCGAAAGGCCAAACATCCGGGTGAAGTACCGATTGATTTGCCGGCTGCTCCAGCCCGCCGCCTTGGCTAGGGCCTCCACCGGCAGCGCCCCATCGGAGGCGTAGAGCAAGTCGAATAGCTGGCGCTTCCGGGCATCGATTTCAGGGGGAATCAGTTGCGCAATGCGTGCAGTGGCTTTGGCGCAAAACGCATCAAAGTTGCCCAGGTCAGCTTCCGTGATGCCCAGAAAATCCGGCGGCAGGTAGCAGCCGCCATCCAGCAGGCCGGCCAGCCGCACCGGCAGCAGGTACTCCACCGCCAGCAGCTTCCAGCTAATGGCAAATGTGGTTATTCGCCCGGAAACCACCTGAGCGCCCGGCCCGCCATCCAGCCCCCGCAGCATGACGTGGTAGGGCTCCGCCGCCGAACAGGAGAAAAAGGTGTCCACGCGGCCGTCGGGCACGAGCACCACCGGCTGCTCGGCAGCGGAATGATTGACGAGCATCCAAAAGCTTTCCACGAATTCGACCAGCGCCGCCGGCGGCTTCATCTCCCGGTATTCGATGTCGCTGAAAGCCATTGGATACAGTTGATTGGAGCGGTTTCTTAATCGTTGTACGCCCCTACGTCGTTCGACGGCACCTCATCCTACAAACCGCTTCGCTGGCCAAACGGGCCTACCCTATCGCCCGCTGCACCCACGGCTTCAGCCCGGGCACGCGGGCCAGGCGCACGGCCGCATTCACCAGCCACGCCTTATTGCTGAGGAAACGCATGAGGCGGTAGCTTTTGGCCAGCTTCCGGCCGATTTTGTGGGCCACCCGCGCATCGTATTCCCGCATGCGTTCGGCGCTGAAATCCTGTTTTTCAAAACAGGCCGCTGCCTGCTCGCCGGCCAGAATCCCGCTCTGAATGGCCGTATCGATGCCGTGGCCCTGCAGCGGGTCGATGAGCGAAGCCGCGTCGCCGCACAGCATAAACCGCGCGCCGCTGATGCTGCGCTCCCGCCCGCCGCCCAGCGGCAGCCCAAAGCCCACAATGGGCCCCAGCTGCCGCGCCCCGGCGAAGCGGCCGGCCAGTTCGGGATGGGTGGCCAGCACGCGCATCATCACTTCCTTCAGGTCGACTTTGTGCTTGGCCACAATTTCGGACAGCATGCCCAGCCCCACATTATAACGGCCCGCGCCCACCGGAAACAACCACACATAGCCCGCCAGATAGTCGCTGCTGAGAAAAAACTCGGTGGTGCCGCTGCTGGCGCCGGCCACGTTTTCATAGTAGGCCCGCACCCCCGCGCAGTGATGGGCACGGTCGAGCGGCGCGGGCAGCAGCTTGCGGCCCACCACGGAGTTGGCCCCGTCGCAGCCGATGACGACCTGGCAGGTGAGTTCGGCACCTTCGGCCAGGTGCAGGTGCACGCACTCCGCATCAATGTGCACGCTTTTGAGCACCGTATTTTCCAAAATAGTGGTGTCGGAATGCATCCGCACCAAGCCCAGCAGGGCCGCGTCAAACGTTTCGCGGGGGCTGTTGAAGCTGGGCAGCTTCCATTGCAGCGTGAGGCTGGCACCACTGGGCGCCACGAGGCGGGAATCGCGCACATCGTCGCGCGGCTGCAGCGGCCAGAGCTGCGCTACAAACGCGGGGTCGAGCTGGCGCAGGGCCTTGAAGGCCTGGCCGGGAATGGCGTCGCCGCACACTTTGTCGCGCGGGAATTGGGCTTTGTCCAGCAGCGCCACGCGCAGGCCGCGCTGGCGCAGGGCCAGCGCGCAGGCTGCGCCGGCCGGCCCGGCCCCGATGATGGCGACGTCGTAGGCAAGAGTATTTTCGGGAGAAACAGACACGATGCCAAAGGTAACGAGTGGCGCCGTGCGGCTTTTCATGCGCCAACGGGCGATTTTATTTCGAAACAAGAGTACCAGGCTGTTTTCCCAATTTGGGCCAAAGCCGCGCCGGGGCAGCCAACCGTTCTGTTTTTTCGTTAGCTTGCTACCATCTCCTTACCCTTCCGGACTGTGAATTCTCTACTCGCTTCCCTGATTCCGGCCAACGAGGATGCCCGCTTAAAGGCCCTCGACCGCTACCAGCTGCTCGACGCGCGCAGCGAAAAAGTACTCGACGACGTGGTGGCCACCACCGCCAGCCTGTTTCGCGTGTCCAACGCCATGCTCTCCATCGTGGAGAAGGACACGGTGCTGGTGAAAGCCCCCTACAACCTGCCCGCGCCCATTGAGCGGGTGCCCCGCGAGCAGAGCATCTGCTCCGCCGCCATTCTACAGGACGACACGACGGTGTTCGAAGACGTGGAAAAAACCGGCGTGCCCGGCGTCGACCTGACGCTGGTGCGGCAGATGGGCCTGCATTTCTACGCCGGCCACCGCCTGCGCACCCCCGACGGCCTCAACCTCGGCACGCTGTGCCTGCTCGATGGCCCGCCCCGCCAGTTCACCCCCTCCGAACGCACGCTCCTGAGCCGCCTGGCCGGCATGGTGATGCGCCTGCTGGAGCTGCGCCGCACCCTGGGTGCCCACGCCGGCGCCACGTCGTCGCTCTGGGAAATCGTGTACCGGGCCATCAGTGAGCAGCTGGAGCGGCTGGCCGCCCTCACCCAGCGCGCCCGGCCCGCGGCCAGCCGGCAGCTCTCGCCGGCCGTGGCGCTGGAAGCCAGTGCCATCGTGAGTATTATCGACCAGTTTCTGGCTTCGACGCTGCAACGCCGCTAATTGCCGCGCCGCCTACCGATGCGGGAACATCTGCGGAAAAAGGCTTGTCGGAGGAAAATGGCCCAATACCAGTTCGGCTACGCAACCCTGCCCCCGCGCCAGCGGTACAAGCAGCAGCTGACAGCGCAGCAGTGTGGGCATTTGCCTCGCGGCCGGCAAGCGGCTGTTTCATGCCGGTCGGCTCTCCTTGACTCCTTATTTTGGTTGATAATTCCCCCTCCCTCATACCGGCCAACGACGCGGCCCGCCTGCAGGCCCTCGAAGGCTACCAGCTGCTGGACGCGCGCAGCGAAAAAGTGCTCGACGACGTGGTGGCCGCCACCGCCCGGCTCTTCGGCGTGTCCAACGCCATGCTCTCCATCGTGGAGAAGGACGAGGTGCTGGTGAAAGCCCCCTACAACTTGCCCGTGGCCATTGAGCGGGTGCCGCGGAACCAAAGCCTGTGCTCGGCCACCATTTTGCAGGATGAGACGGCGGTGTACGAAAACATGAACCTGGCCAGCGCCCCCGGCGTCGATATTTCCCTGCTCCAGCAGCTGGGCCTGAGCTTCTACGCCGGCCACAACCTGCGCACCCCCGAAGGCTTCAACCTCGGCTCGCTGTGCGTGTACGACGGCCCACCGCGGCAGTTTTCGCCCGTCGAGCGCGCCCTGCTGGCCACCCTGGCCGGCCTGGTGATGCGCCTGCTGGAGCTGCGCCGCACCCTGGGCGCCCACGCCGACAGCACCGCCGTGCTCTGGACCCCGGTGTACGGCGCCATCGGCGGGCAGCTGGCTCGCCTCAATGCGCTGGCCGAGCGCACCACCCCCCCCGGCGGTTCCGCCCAGCTCACCGACGCCGTGGTGGCCGAGGTGAAAGCCATTGCCGGCACCGTCGACCAGTTCGTGGCCGCCACTTTGAAACGGGTGTAGCTTTCTGGCATTCCGACGCGGAGGGAATCCGGAGAAAGCCATGAAGCCGTTTTACCAGATTCCTCCCGCGTCGGAATAACAACAGGCGTACTTTTGCGACGTTTCTGTGTCTGTAGCATTATGGTTGAAAAAAACGAGGTAAAAACGCTGGCGTTGCTGGGCGCCACGGGCTCCATCGGCACGCAGGCGCTGGAGGTGGTGCGGCAGCAGCCGGGCCGGTTTCGGGTGGCGGTGCTCAGCGCGCAGCGGCAGTGGGAGCTGCTGGCGCAGCAGGCGCGCGAGTTCCGGCCCGCCGTGGTCGTCATCGGCGATGAAAGCGCTTACCAGCCCCTGAAAGCCGCTTTGGCCGACCAGCCCGAAACCGAAGTGCTGGCCGGTTCGGCCGCCCTGGCCGAGGTGGTGACCCGGCCCGAAATCGACATCGTCCTCACCGCGCTGGTGGGCTACGCCGGGCTGCTGCCCACGGTGGCCGCCATCCGAGCCGGCAAGGACATTGCCCTCGCCAACAAGGAAACCCTGGTGGTAGCCGGCGAACTGATTACGGGCCTCATCAAGCAGCACAACGTGCGCCTGCTGCCCGTCGACTCGGAGCACTCGGCCATCTTCCAGTGTTTGGTGGGCGAAGAGCAGAATCCCATTGAGAAAATTATTCTCACGGCCTCGGGCGGCCCCTTTCGCGGCCGCTCGGCCCGCGACATGGAAGCCGTCACCAAGGCCCAGGCCCTGAAGCACCCTAACTGGGACATGGGCGCCAAAATCACTATCGATTCGGCCTCGCTCATGAACAAGGGCTTGGAGGTAATTGAGGCCAAGTGGCTGTTCGGCCTGACCAATGAGCAGATTGACGTGGTGGTGCACCCGCAGAGCATCGTGCATTCGCTGGTGCAGTTCGAGGACGGTTCGCTGAAGGCACAGCTGGGTTTGCCTGATATGAAACTGCCCATCCAGTACGCCCTGGGCTACCCGCAGCGGCTGGCCAACACCTTCCCGCGCTTTTCCTTCCTCGACTACCCCACCCTCACCTTCGAGGCGCCCGACCGCGTGGCTTTCCCCAACCTGGAACTGGCGTTTGGAGCCATGCGGCGGGGCGGCAACGCGCCCTGCGTGCTCAACGCAGCCAACGAAGTGGCCGTGGCCGCATTTTTGCGGGAGCAGGTCGGCTTCCGCCAGATGTCCGACCTCGTGGCCGAATGCCTGGCGCGGGTATCGTACCTTGCGGAGCCAATATTGGCCGACCTGGTGGCCACCGACGCGGAGACGCGCCGACTGGCCGAAACCTTGGTTTAATAATCGTTGTCATGCTGACGAAGGAAGCATCTTATCACGGCTGCCTTCGTCAGATTTACTCACAATAGGCAGCGCGAGCGTGATAAGGTCCTTCGCTCCGCTCAGGATGACAGATTAACAAAAATTTCCTTTGGCTATCCTCACCATGATTGGCCAGCTTGTGCTGGCGCTTTCCATCCTTGTTGGCTTGCACGAATTCGGCCATTTCGCCTTCGCTAAGCTCTTTAAAATCCGGGTCGATAAGTTCTACATCTTCTTCGACTTTCTGTTTCCGATGCCCAACGTGGCCAATTTCGCGCTGGTCAAAAAGAAGATTGGCGGGACGGAGTACGGCATCGGCTGGTTTCCGCTTGGCGGCTACGTGCAGATTCACGGCATGATTGACGAGACGCAGGACGCCGACGCGCTGGCCGGCCCGCCGCAGCCCGACGAATTCCGCGGCAAGCCGGCCTGGCAGCGCCTGCTGGTGATGCTCGGCGGCATCATCATGAACGTCATTTTGGGCATTGCCATTTTCACGGCCATGACGGCCTACTACGGCGAAACCTACCTGCCGGCTTCGGCCGTGAAATACGGCGTGCTGCCCAACGGCCTGGCCCGCGAAGTGGGCTTCCAGACCGGCGACAAGGTGGTGAAAATCAACGGCCGCCCGTTCACTGAGTTCGACGAAATCTACAAGCCCGAGGTGCTGCTCGGCGACAACACCTACTTCACCGTGGAGCGCAACGGCCAACTGGCCGACGTGAAGCTGCCCGCCAACTTCCTCGACAAATCGAGCAAACAAACCGAGGACAGCTTGCTGCTCCGCCCCCGCGAAACCTTTGCCGTGGACCGCGTGACGCCCGGCGGCAACGCTGCCAAAGCCGGCCTGCAGGTTGGCGACGTCATCACGACGGTGGCGGGCCGGCCGGTGCAGTTTTTCGACGAGCTACAGGCCACCCTGCTGGCCAACAAAGGCAAAACCATCGACCTGAACGTGCAGCGCGCCGGCCAGCCCACCACCCTCCAAGTGGCGGTGGACGGCGAAGGCCACATCGGCTTCGAGCGCAAGTCGACGCTCACCTTTGGCACTCGCCACTACTCGGTGGCCGAGGCCGTGCCAGTGGGTACGAAGAAGGCCTTCGGCATTGTGTGGGTGCAGGCCCGCGCCTTCGGCAAGATTCTGACCGGCAAGGCTTCGGCCAAGAACCTGGGCGGCCCCGTCGAAATTGCCCAGCAGTTTGGCGGCGTATGGGACTGGCAGCACTTCTGGGGCCTGGCCGGCATTCTGAGCATGGTGCTCGCGTTTATGAACCTGCTGCCCGTGCCGGCCCTCGACGGCGGTCACGTGGTGTTCCTGCTCTACGAGATGATTCTGCGCCGCAAGCCGTCGGATGCGTTTCTGGAAGGCGCCCAGCGCGTGGGCACGTTTCTGATTCTGGCTTTGATGGCCTACGTACTGGTGTTCAAGCAGGTGCTGAAGCTATTTAACTAAGCGGCTGCGCTGGCACGAAAGTAGCCTGCTCGTCATGCTGAGCGAAGTCGAAGCATCTTTATCGCAGTAGTAATTATTTACTTCCTCGGTAGAGATGCTTCGACTACGCTCAGCATGACGTTCTTTTTTCCCCTTTCCCTATTCCCATCTCATGCGCCTGCTTGCTGCTTTTGTTGCACTCGTGTTGCTGTTGCCCCTCACCGGCGCGGCCCTGCACGCCTACCACAGCACCATCACGGAGCTGCGCTACAACGCGGCCAAGAAGCAGCTGGAGCTGTCGGTGAAGGTGTTTACCGATGATTTTGAGAAGGCGCTGTCGCAGGGCCAGCCGGCCTCCGTCAGCTTGGCTGCCGCCGGCCCGCGCCCGCTAGCCCTGGCCACGGCCTACGTGCAGCGCACCCTGCAGATTCGGACCCTTGCGGGGGCGCCGCTGCAGGTGCAGGTGCTGGGCATGCAGGCCGAAAACGACGGCTACTGGCTCTATTGCAAGGTACCGGTGGCAGATGCGCTGTCTGGCATTCAGCTCCGGCAGGCCATGATGCTCGATGTGTTCGGCGACGAGATGAACATCGTCAACATCGAAGCCAATGGCAAGAAACAGAGCGCCCTCTTCCGCGCCGGCCACGAACAGGAAACCATCAACTGGTAAACCACCGGGCACCAAAAAATTTCATTCCGCGGCCCTCCGGCTACTTGTCCAAGGCCCCGCGCAGAAACTGGCTGAAGGGCACCATCGCCCGAAACACGTCCACTACATGCGCCCGGAAATCGGGGTGCGCCAGCACGTCAGCATCGGCCATGTGGTGCGAGGCGATGAAGCTTTTGTGCTTCAACAGCTCAATTTCGGGGTGGTCGACGGAGTAGGCGGCGGGGGATTTCTTCAGCCGCTCGCCGCTCATGCCACCGAAATAGCGCTGGAAATCGGGCGCGGCCAACAGCGCCTTGAGTTCGTCGGCGTTGTAGTCGATTTCTTGGCGGATGGCGGCCAACTGCTCCTTGTCGGGCTGGTAGAGGCCGCCGCCGATGAGCGTGCTGCCGTTGGGGCCCAGCTGCACGTAGTAGCCGGGCGTTTCAATGTCTTTGCCGCTGGCGGTGAAATAGGCCGAAAAGTGCAGCTTGTACGGGTCCTTATTGTTGCTGAACCGCACGTCGCGGTAGATGCGGAAGATGCTTTTGCGGCCCTGCGGCCCGGCCAGCGCGGGGTCGAGCTTCTGCAGTTCCCTGAACCAGAAATCGGCGTCTTCCTCGAACTGCTTGCGCAGCTGGTCGTAAGTGGGCTTGCGCTCCTGGAACCAGGCGCGGTCGTTGTGCTTGGCGAGGGCGGTGAGGAAAGTAAAAAGTGGCTTGAGCTGCATGAGCGGTGGGTTCGGGCGATAAAGTGTTTCTACACTGAACGTCATGCTGAGCACAGCCGAAGCATCTCTACTGCCATACTAAATCTGATTAGTTGCGCGGTAGAGATGCTTCGGCTGTGCTCAGCATGAAGTGCTTTTCTTTTCTTTCAGTCGTCGTCGCCCTCCTCTGCCTCCTCGCGCTCGGCCTTTGCCTCGCGCAGAAAAGCGGCGCGGCGCGGGGCGGGCATGACGCTCTTCTCGCCTCGAATGGCCTGCCAGATATTTTCGTTGAAAGCCAAATCGGGCGCGGCGTCTTCGCGGCTCATATCGAACTTGAGGGAACGGCGGGCGGGGGCGTTGAAGGCGGTGTTGCGCACGTCCTGCGGGGTGGTGGCGGGACGCAGGGTGTAAGGTTTGAAATTGGGTTTCGGCGTGAAGCAGGCCCAGAGCGGCAGGGCCGCGGCGTCGTACTGGCTCATGGGCGGAAGGCCGAGAATGAGCTCCAGCGTGCGCAGCATGCCCGACGTGGTGTAGGCCGTATGCACCACGGCATTGCGCCGGATGTAGGGCCCGATGAGGTAGGCCGTGGAGCGGTGCGCATCGACGTGGTCGGGGCCGTTCTGGGCGTCGTCTTCCACTATCATCACCACCGATTCTTTCCAGACGGGGCTGTTCGAAAGGTGCTCGATGAGGCGGCCCAGGGCCAGGTCGTTGTCGGCGGCGTAGCTCAGGGGGTGCAGCTCGCCCTTGCGGGCGCCGTAGGTGTGGTCGTTGGGCAGGCGAATGATGCTGAGGTCGGGCAGCTTACCGGCGGCCACGAGCTGGTCGAAATCCTTTTCCCACACCTTCTCGCGGTCTACGTCTTTCACGTGCAGGTTGAAGCCCGCGTACTCCTTGCAGTAGTTGGCCGCGATGGCCGGCTTGGTGGGCTTGCCGCCGAACACGAACTCGCCGTAGCTGCGGAACGTGCGGCCCGCGCGCAGGCAGTAGTCCCACAGGAAACCATCTTTGGGCTCGGCCACTTCGCCCTTGCTGCCCTCGAAGTCGTAGTCGCCGCCCCGGCCGCTGTAGTTGCTGGGCCAGGTTTTCTCCACGAAATCGGTGGCGTAGGCGGCCGTGCTCCAGTTGTGGCCGTCGGCGCTTACCTCGGCATCGACGTAAAAATTATCGAGCAGCACAAACTCCCGGGTGAGGGCGTGGTGGTTGGGCGTCACCTTTTCGGGGAAGAGGCAGAGGCTAGCGTCGCCGTTGCCAGCCGGCAAATCGCCCAAAACCTGGTCGTAGGTGCGGTTTTCCTTGATGATGTAGAAGACGTGCTTGATGGGCGACTGCTCCCCCACCCGCTGCGGCACGGGGCTGCCGGCCGGCACGTCGGGCGCCGCTTCCCGGTTTTTGCTGAAAGGCGTGTTGGCGTACACTTGGGCCGAGAAAGCGGCCAGGGCCTTCTCATCGGGCAGGGGCAGGCGCGTGAGCGCGCCCTTCAGCAGCCCGCCGATGTAGCCGGCGCCCTTCTCTCCCACGTCGCGCACAGGGTTGGGGCCGTTGGGATTGGGCAGCGAGGTGCTGCCTTTGCCATTGGCTACCAACAGCTGCGCGCCGGCCACGCGCACCGCCGTGGGGTACCAGCCGGTGGGCACGAAGCCCAGCGGCCGGCTGGCCGCCGCGTCGCGCACGTCGAATACGGCCACGCAGTTGTTGTCGGCGTTGGCGATGAACAGCTGGGAGTCGTCGGCGCTCAGGGCCACGCCGTCGGGCGTGCTGCCGGCGGGCGAGGCCGGAAACAGGGCCGTGTTCAGGGTTTCGGTCACGCGGCCAGCGCGGGTATCGATGACGGACACCGAGTTGCTGTTGGCGTTGGCCACGAACAGGCGGCGGCCGTCGCGGGTCAGGGCCAGGTCGTTGGGATGGCTTTCAACGGGGACGCTGGGCAGCAACTGCTGCTTCTCCACGTCGTACACCGCCACCGCGTGCCCGCCCCACAGGCTGATGTAGAGGCGCGCGCCGTCGGGGCTGAGCAGGGCGGCGTAGGCTTCGGCCGGCAGCTTGAGGGTGCGCAGGATTTGGCGCGTTTTCAGGTCGAAGGTGTAGAGCGAATTATCCTCGCGCGTCACGGCGTAGAGCTGCTGGCGGCGGCCGTCCACGGCCAGGCCGGTCACCCCGATTTTTTGCTTCGGCCACTTCTGGCCCAGCACCAGGGCGCTGTCGACGCGCAGTTTCTGGCCCTCTATTTTGAAAGAATGAATGCGGTTGTGCTGCCCGCCGGAGGCGTAAAGCGTGCGGCCGTCGGGCGCGAAGGCCAGCCCGGCCCAAGCGGCCGGCACCTCCTGGGTGTCGAGCAGCTTGCCGGTGGCCACGTCCAGCAGCTGCACCGAGTTTTTGCCCCAGCCGGCGTTCACCACGGCGGCCAGGCGGCCGTCGGGGCTGATTTGCAGGTTCAGGGGCAGGTCGCCGAGCGGGGTGGCGGTGCCGGCCGGGCTCAGCTTCCAGCCGTTGGGCAGGCGGGTTTGGGTGGTGCCGGCAATGGGGCCGGGCAGCACGCCGGGCGCCTCGGGCGCAGGTTTTTGGCCGGAGTTGCCGGTGCAGCTGAGCAGCGCGAGCAGCGGCAGTAGCGGGGCGAGGCGGCGGTTTATTTTGGATAAAATCATAAGCAAAAGCAGCGCCGTGGCTTGGCGGCGCTAGCCGATGCGAAGGTAGCCGGTGGGCGCGGGAGGTCGTTCTTACGGGCACCTCACCGCCCGGCCACCTCTCCCAAAGGAAAGAGGAAGCCGAACGATTACGAAAAACGCCTCACCAGAACAACCATTTGCATTCAGCCACAAAATAGAAACACCCGAGTGCCGTTGTAAGCGCACTCTCCATCTCATCATCGGGTTTTTATGCTGCGTCGTCTGTCGTGCTGCGGGTTGCTCATGCTGTCTGTTTTCCAACTGTTTGCCCAGGGCTGCACCATGAGCAGCACAACGGCTGCCGATAGTTTGATTGGCAAAAACCCGGCGGCTTTCTGGAAAGAGCAGCTGCGGTTTCCGCGGGTGCGGGCGGCGCAGGCAGCCATAGGGCCGGCGCTGGCCACGCGGCTGCGTACGCACTCGCTCGATTCCAAGCAGTTGGAAATCTTCATTCGAATGATAAAAAGCCGCGCCGAGCTGGAAGTGTGGGCCCGCAACCAAGGCAGCGGCCCTTTTCAGCTGCTCGAAACCTACCCGCTATCGGCCACGTCGGGCACGCTAGGGCCCAAGCGCCGGGCCGGCGACTACCAGGTGCCCGAGGGCTTCTACGAAATCGACCGCTTCAATCCCAAAAGCAACTACCACCTCTCGCTGGGCCTGAACTACCCCAACGCCGCCGACCGCGCCCTGGGCGAGCCCAACCCAGGTGGCGACATCTTCATCCACGGCGGCGCGGCCTCCATCGGCTGCCTGCCCATCACCGACGCCGGCATCGAGGAGGTGTACCTGCTGGCCGTGGCGGCGCGGGCCGCCGGGCAGGCTGTCATTCCGGTGCACCTTTTCCCCTTTGCCATCACCGAAGCCGAGCTGGCCAAACGCCGCAATAGCCCGCACCAGGCCTTTTGGCGGGGTTTGCTGCCGGGCTACGCGTATTTCGAGCAGCACCATGAGGTAATGGGAGCCGGGGCGCTGGTAGTGGCGCGGTAGAGGGCTTGTAGCATGGACTCTGCGAGTCCGCGCCTGGGCGAACGTTCCAGCAATGCGCGGACTCGCAGAGTCCACGCTACGGGTCACCCCTACCTCCAAACGCACCATTGGGCACGGTTTTTTCGT
The DNA here is from genome assembly GCF_030580955.1 of Hymenobacter convexus. Taxonomy (GTDB): domain Bacteria; phylum Bacteroidota; class Bacteroidia; order Cytophagales; family Hymenobacteraceae; genus Hymenobacter. The sequence goes on from NZ_JAUQON010000006.1 coordinate 216,544, forward strand.
TTAGCCGCAAAACCAACCTGATTTCCCTTGCCCATGAAACGCCTTTTTCTTGCGTTGTCGTCGTTGTTTTTCACCCTCGCTGCCCAGGCCCAACGGCCTACCGACCTGTGGTATTTCGGCCAGCAAGCCGGCCTCACCTTCGCCGACGGCACCCCCAAGCCGCTGAACGACGGCAAGATGAGCACCTACGAAGGCTGCGCCGTGGCCACCACCGCCAAGGGCGAGCTGCTCTTCTACACCAACGGCGAAACCGTGTGGAACCGCAAACACCAGCCCATGCCCAACGGCCGCAAGCTGATGGGCAGCGGCAGCAGCACCCAATCGGCCCTCATCGTGCCCGACCCCGGCTCCGGCAACGTGTTCTACATCTTCACGGTGGCGCCGCAGGGTACGCCCAACGGTCTGCGCTACTCGATAGTGGACATGACCCGCGACGACGGATTCGGCGACCTGCCCCGCGTGAACCTGCTGCTCATTCAGCCGGTGGCCGAAAAGCTGGCCGCCGTGCGCCACCAGAACGGCCGCGACACCTGGGTGGTGGCCCACCGCTGGAACTCCAACGCCTTCGTGAGCTACCTCGTCACGGCCGAGGGCGTGGCCGGCAAGCCCATCATGAGCAACGTGGGCAGCATGAACGCCGGCCCCGGCCGCAACGCCATCGGCGCCCTCAAGTTCTCGCCCGACGGCAAGCACCTGGCCGCCGCGCTCTGGCGCGAAACCAACAAGTTTGAAATCTACGATTTTGACCGCGCCACCGGCAAAGTGACCAACCCGCGCAGCTTCGGGCCCTTTGCCGAAGCCTACGGCGTGGAGTTTTCGCCCGACGGCTCCAAGGTGTACGGCACCTGCAACGGCGTGGGCGGCGGCGAAACTCAAATCTGGCAGTTCGACCTCAAAACCAAGAGCAAAACGCTGGTCGGCACCTCGGCCAACCGCAAAATCGGCGCCCTACAACTCGGGCCCGACGGCCGCATCTACGTGGCCCGCGAAGACAACCCCAACCTCGGCGTCATCGAGCAGCCCAACGCCCTGGGCAAGGACTGCAAGTACGTGGACGAAGGCCTGAAGCTGGGCGGCCGGCGCAGCAAGCTGGGCCTGCCGGCGTTTGTGGTGGTGCCGTAGGCGTAGAAACAAACCGCCTGTCATCCTGAGCGCAGCGAAGGACCTTATCACGATAGAACATTTGCAGTAATTACTGCTGTCAACGGGATAAGGTCCTTCGCTGCGCTCAGGATGACAGGCGTTTTCTCTTGTTCTTCAGCCCTTAGTTCGTCGTCGACTCGCCGCCAATCTTGAAGCGCAGCACGCCGAATGCCACCGAAGTATAGGGTGATTCTTCGCTCAGCAAACCCACCAGGTCGCGGGTGCTGATACCGGCTTCCCACACGGGCGTCACGAAGGTGAGGCCCAGCGGCAGGCTTTTGCCGTAGCCGGCGCCGTCGGTGAAGCCGCTGCTCAGCTTGAGCCAGTGCAGGGGCTTGTAGTCGACGCCCACGCCCACGAAGGGCGAGGTGAGGTTGCCGGCCACTTTGTTGAGGGGCAAGGTCACGTCGAGGCCGGCTTCGAAAAACTGGCTGATGCGCACGCCGCCGCCCAGCCGCAACTTGGCCGGCAACGAAGCCTTGCGCTCCTTGGCCGCTTCGTAGGTGAACAGGCTTTGCTTGTCCTGGTCGAACTGCTTGCTGATTTCGGTGAACACGTCGTAGGTCGTCAGGCCGGTCGAGGCGGTTTGCTGCAGCTTCTGGTCGCTGGCTTGCAGCACGTTGCCGGTCCAGGTCATCGAGCCGATGTCGGTAACCGACGCGCCCAGCCGCACGATTTTGCCCACCTCGGCCGCCAGGCCGAAGTCGAACCCGTTGCCTTTGCCCACCGGCCGCAGGCCCGTGCCGCTTTCCAGGTTGAAGTTGGGGTTGGTAGCTAGGCTGCCGTAGTTGATATTAAACAGTGGCGACAGTGCGCTGTAGGCATACAAGTTGCCGCCGCTCACGCGCACATCGGCAATGCCGATGCCCTGAATATAACGGTAGCCCACGCCGGCCGAAAGCTTGAAGCCCGTCTTATCAAGCACCTGCAGGCCGTAGGAAATATTGTATTCGCTGGTCCAGGCCGCCTGGATGTTGGTGCCATCGAGCACCGTCGAAATCAGGGGGGCGTTGGGGTTGGTGGGCGTGGCGTTGCCGCTGGTGTTGGGCGTGGGGTAATACTGCTTCACGATGGCCGCGTTCTGGCCGTTCACGATGATGTCGGCCGCGTTGCCGTTCAGGGCCAGGTGGCCGGCCACGCGCTGGCGGTTGCTGAAGGCAATGCCGCCCAGGCCGTTGGGCAAGGTCACGGCCAGGCCCAGCGTGGTCACGTCCACGTTCAGGTTCAGCACGTTGTCGCCCGAAAGCTGCTGCACCAGCAGCGTGCGGTCGGCGGGTGTCAGGGCCTGCTTGCCATCGTAGAGGATGTGCTTGAACATGGTTTTGGTGAGCGACTGCGACCCCGCGCCCGCCCCGGTTTCGGCGATGGTGAAGGCCACCTTGAAGTCGGTGCCGCGGCCCAGGTTGGCCGGGTTGATGCCGATGACCTGGTAGTCGGTGGCGAAGGTGTTGATGACACCGCCCCGGCCAGTGGCCGAGAAGTTGCTCAACTCGTTCTGGGCCCACGCCGAGCCCGGAAGCGCCAGCCCGAGGGCCAGCAGCGCATAGTGAAAAGGTGCTTTCATAGTTGAAGGCAGGTGAAAAAGGTGGACGAATGGGGAGGCGGGAGGGGAAGGGCGTGCGCAAAGAACCCGCGTGCGGCCAGCGGTGCCAAGCACAGTCGCCCAACGCCGGGGGAGCGTCGACCACTGCCGGGCTTCGACCTTGATGGCCGAAACGCCCGTTCTTTGCAGCCGCAAGCTAACGCCTCCTTTTCAATATTTTGCCTCCCAAACGTCTTTCCGTCGCCGAATACGCTGCCGGCATCCGGGCCGGGTCCCGCACGGTGCTGGGCCGGGCCATCACGCTGGTCGAAAGCACCTTGCCCTCCGACCAGGCCCTGGCCCAGCAGGTGCTCCAGGCCGTGCTGCCCCACACCGGCCGCAGCCTGCGCGTGGGCATCACGGGCGTGCCGGGCGTGGGCAAAAGCACGTTTATTGAAGCTTTGGGCCGCTTTTTGGTCGAAACCAAGGGCCACCGGCTGGCCGTGCTGGCCGTGGACCCCAGCAGCCAGCGCGGCGGCGGCAGCATTCTGGGCGATAAAACCCGCATGCCCTGGCTGGCCGCGCACGAGGCCGCCTTCATCCGCCCCTCCCCCGCCGGCAGCAGCCTCGGCGGCGTGGCCCGCGCCACCCGCGAGGCCGTGCTGCTGTGCGAAGCCGCCGGCCACGACGTCATTTTCGTCGAAACCGTGGGCGTGGGCCAGTCCGAAACCACTGTGCACGGCATGGTCGATTTCTTTCTGCTGCTGCTGCTGGCCGGCGCCGGCGACGAGCTGCAGGGCATGAAGCGCGGCATCATGGAAATGGCCGACGCCCTGTGCATCACCAAAGCCGACCACGGCAACGAGCAGGCCGCCCGCCGCGCCAAAGTCGATTACCAGAGCGCCCTGCACCTGTTTCCGGCCGCGCCGTCGGGGCAGGTGCCGCCGGTGTTGCTCACCTCGGCCGTGAGCGGCACGGGCCTGGCCGAGGTGTGGCAGGCCATCGAAGCCTACGCCGCGGCCACCCGGCAAAGCGGTTATTTCGAGCAGCGCCGCCAGCAGCAACAGCTCCAATGGCTGCACCAAAGCATTGCCCAGGAGCTGGAAACGCGCTTTTACGCCGATGCCGCCGTGCGCCAGCGCCTGCCCGCCCTCCAACAAGCCGTGGCCGCCGGAAGGGTTACGCCCTTCGCAGCGGCCACGGAGCTGCTGGACCTGACGGCGGGAGAATAGGCCGGTTCATAACTGGTCATGCTGAGCGCAGTCGAAGCATCTCTACCGCAGCACTAATCCAATCGACAAGGATTTACTATTGCGGCAGAGATGCTTCGACTGCGCTCAGCATGACCGGCGGACGGCGCTTACTAAACCCCTACAGCGCCGCCGTCGCCAGCCCGCTTTCCACGCGGCGCGTGGCGGTTTCGCGCACGGCGATGCTGGTGCTGCCGACCTGCCTGGCATCCACGTCTACAGTGTAGCGGTAGCGGCTGGCGCCCACCCGGCACTGCACCACATAGCGGCCCGTCGGCAAGCCGTTGAACTTGAGCCGGGTGCCGTAGGCCGGCGTGCGGTAGGTTTCGTTGAGCAGCGTCTGGTTGGTGTTGAGGTCAATGACCTGCATGCTGGCCTTTTGCTGAGCGGGGTTGCTGATGCGGACGCGCAGGCTTTCGGCGTCGGGCTGGGTCACCTGCACGGGCTCGGTGGCCAACGTTTGGGCTTGTGCCGGCTGAGTTACGGCGGCCCCCAGCAGGACCAGGGCGCCGATGGCGAATGCGCGAGCGCCTTGGGCAGCGGCTGAAACTGGAGTGGCAAGTTGGGCCAGGCGGAAGTGGAAGGTAGTTTTCATGGTTTTGCAGAAAAAAGGGGTTTGTTGGATGAATGGTCGTCCCTGGCAAGGCCGGCGCCAGCGCGCCGCTCGTGTCCGGTTTTGAGCGGTAGCGGCCCAGGGTCATGTGGTAGAATTCTATTCCTGTGCCAACTTTTTATCTCTTTCAAAATCAGTACTTTAATTAACATAACAACCAAATCACGCTGTATAATTCTGTTCACTGTCGGGCAGGTGTTCAAATCCGAACACTCCGGGCTACACCAATTTGAAAAGGTAGATTTCAGGCCTGAAAAAGCCATTTTTAACAAGGCGAACACTACTATTGGACAGCAAGCCGGGGCTGGCCGCGACTGGTGGTGCGGTTTTGCTACCTTCGTTTTTTACCGGCTCACCTTCTCTATTCGCCTGTCTTGGTCCTTCGCTCCCTGTTGCTAACCTTTTTGCCGGCTGCTTTTTGCCTGTTACCCGGCCGCATTCTGGCCCAAACCTTCAGCGGTACCGTTACCAGCGAGGCCACCCAGCAGGGCGTGCCGTTCGTGAACATTGGCCTGCCCCGCCGGGGCCTGGGCACCGTGAGCGACGAACAGGGCCACTACCGCCTGGCCTACAACGCCGCGTACGCCACCGACACGGTGCGGATTTCCAGCGTCGGTTTCCGGGCGCAACTCGTGCCGTTTGCGGCTTTGCTGGCCGCCCCCGCCATCCGCCTCGTGCCGGAAGAGGTGGCCCTCAACGAAGTGAGCGTGACGGCCGCCGGGGCTTACCGCCGCACGCACACGGTGGGGCTGGATAAGCCCAGTTCTCACCTGAACTTTCACATGATGTCCAACGAGCTGGGCACCGAAATCGGAACCATTGTGCACCTCGACCGGCACCCGGCGCTGGTGCAAAGCCTGCACGTGGCCGTGGTGAAAAACGAGGCCGGCCCGCTCACCTTCCGCCTCAACCTATACCGGCTCGACGCCAAGGGCGTGCCCACCACTGAAAAGCTAATGGCCCACGACGTTTTCGTGACGGCCCAGCCGCAGGCCGGCGTGCTGAGCGTGGACCTGGGCGCCAACCGGGTGGTGCTCGACCAGGACTTTCTGCTGGCGCTGGAGTGGGTGAAAGCGCCCCAAGGCGCGCCCGAAGCTGATTTCACCAAGCGCATCGGCTTCGGGGGCGCGCTGAAGGCGGGCGGCCTGCAGCTCTACATGCGGCGCACCAGCCAGGCCGCCTGGATTAAGCCGACTTTCAAAAGCAACGTGCCGCTGCTGGGCCTGCGGCCGGCCCTGGCCCTTTACACGACGGTGAAAGACTAACCCGCCACCCGGACCCGGCGCGGCGAAATGCCACCGGTGGCGCCTTTGCTTCTTTTTAAATAGCTTCGTTGCCCCATTCCTCCCGGCTTGGGTTTTCATTTCTTCCTTGCATTTTCCCACCGCTTATGTCGTTTGCTGCCCGTTTGCCGTTTTCGCGTCTGGCCCTGCTGGGCCTGCTTTCCATCAGTGCCTACAGCGGCCGCGCCCAAACGGCCCCAACGGCTGAGCAGGTGCGCCGCTGGCAGCACCTCGACCTGCAGGCCGACGGCGTGCCCGGCATCAGCGCCGACAAGGCTTACCGCGAGCTGCTGGGCAGCCGCGTGCCCACGCCGGTGCTGGTGGCCGTCATCGACTCGGGCATTGACACAGCGCACGTTGATTTGAAGCCTATTTTGTGGCGCAACGCGAAAGAGATGGCCGGCAACGGCCTCGACGACGACAAGAACGGCTACGTGGACGACGTGCGCGGCTGGAGCTTCCTGGGTGGCCCTGACGGCCGCAACATCGCCGTCGAAACCCTGGAGCAAACCCGCATCTATGCCCAGTACCGCGGGCAGTTCGAGGGCAAAACCCGCCAGCAGCTCTCCAAGGCCGACCGGGCTAAGTTCGACGTGTACGAGCTAGCCAAGGCGGCTTATGAGAAAGACAAAAAAGCCGAAGAAGCCCGGCTGGCCCGCTACACCGACGCCCTGGCCAGCAACACGGCCACCTTCGAGCGGCTGAAGCAAACCCTGGGCGTGACGCGCCTCGATTCGGCCCTGATGCACCAGGCCGCCACCCGGCAGCCCGCCGTGGCCGAAGCCGGCCCGGTGTACGCCTTCATGCGCCGGGCCGGCTTCGCCAGCGACGAGGACGCGGTGAAAGCGCTGAATGCCGCCATCAAACGCTCGCACGACCGGGTCGAAATGAGCCTCAACCCCGATTACAACCCGCGCGCCATTGTGGGCGACAACCTCGCCGACCTGCGCGAAAGCCACTACGGCAACGCCGACATTCAAGGGCCCGACGCCACCCACGGCACCCACTGCGCGGGCATTATCGGGGGCGTGCGCGGCAACGGGCTGGGCGCCGACGGCGTGGCCGGCGACATGGTGCGCATCATGGGCGTGCGCTCCACGCCCAGCGGCGACGAGCGCGACAAGGACGTGGCCAACGCCATCCGCTACGCCGTGGACAACGGCGCCCAAATTATCAGCATGAGCTTTGGCAAAGACTTTTCGCCGGAAAAGGGCGTGGTGGACGACGCCATGCAGTACGCCGCCAAAAAGAACGTGCTGCTGGTGCACGCCGCCGGCAACAGCAGCCTCAACACCGACAAGGAAAACAACTACCCCTCGGCCCGCTACCTCAACGGCAAGTTCATCCCGAACGAAATCACGGTAGGCGCCAGCAGCCGCCTCAACACCTCGGCCCTGGCCGCCCCTTTCTCTAACTACGGCAAGCAGACGGTGGACGTCTTCGCACCCGGCGTCGACATCTACTCGTCCACCACGGGCAACACCTACGCCCCACTCAGCGGCACGAGCATGGCGGCGCCGGTGGTGGCCGGCATGGCGGCAGTGCTCAAGTCGTACTTCCCGCAGCTCACGGCCGTGCAGCTCAAGCAGATTATCGAGCAGTCGGCCACGCCTTACCACACGCAGGTCCTCAAGCCCGGCACCAAGGAAATGGTCGATTTCGCCACGCTCTCCAAATCGGGCGGCATCGCCAACCTCTACGAAGCCGTAAAGCTGGCCGACCAACTGACGGCGAAGAAGTAACTGTAGCGTGGACTCTGCGAGTCCGCGCTTGGTCGGTTAGTAAGGAAGGCGCGCGATACTGTCTCGCACCTTATGGTAATCAATAACCCATACTATTTAATGAACGATGCTGAAAAATATCGCAGATTGGTGAAAGGCAAAACCCTCACGAATTTGTTTTTCACCAAGCAGGATGGACCCTATGACTATAGGCCGGGGATTCGCCCGGCCTATTTTTTTTCAACAATCATGGAATTGGACGACAAAAGCCAATGGGTTTTTGACTATGACTCTCTTTTTGAATGGAAGGCCGCCGATACGCTAATTGAGTTAACAAATGAGAATTGGGATTTACCCGAAGCACTTACTTTCAAAGGACAAACGATAGTTGATTTAACCGAAGGCGAAGAGGGGAATTTGACTTTTCACCTTGGAAACGGGATAACCATCGCGCACACCATCGATTATGGTGACCAACTGTCAATCAGAAAGTTGAATTGACAACTTAAACACATCTGGTTTCAAATACTTTCTGTGAAAGTCCGCGCCTGAATCGTTCGCTCAGGTGCGGACTCGCAGAGTCCACGCTACATTCCTACCCCCGCCGGGGCCGCAGGGCCAAGTAGTCCAGATAATACAGCACCTTGATGGACACGTTGTTGTTGTGCGGCGTGTTGATGGTGTTGTTCAGGTTGTCGAAGTAGAGCGGGGTGGCGGCGTTGGCCTCGAAGAAGGAGGCGCTGGCGTTTTTCCAGACGATGCTGACCTGCGAGCCCGGCGCAAACCACCACGAGTACACGGCGTCAATGTTGAAGGCGTTGAAGGTGTTGTCGCGGTTGCGGGCGTAGGTGGGCTCGGGCGTTTCGAGCCCGTCGGGGTGCAGGCGCGAGAAGTCACGGTAGTGCACGTTGCTCACGTAGTGGCGCAGCCGGATGTTGAACGACATGCGGTTGGTGAAGGTGTAGGTGCCGGTGGCCGTGTTGGTGAAAGTAGTTACGTTGCGGCGGCCCAGCAGCACGTCGGCCCCGTCGCCGCCGAAAGTGGTGAGGAAACCGTTGTCGTAGGGCAGGCTGCCGTCGAGGCCGCCGGCGTAGCCAATCTGGTTCTGGTTGCGCTCCATGCTCAGCGCGTACACGAAGCTGAGCTGGTTGCTCACGCGGTAGCGCGGGCTCAGGGTGAGCGACATGGAGCGACGGCCGGTGCGGTCGCCGTCGGCCGCGAAAAGCCGGACGCCGCCGCTGATGTCATAGGCGAATTTCTTGCGGTAGTCGGACGAGATGAAACCGCTCAAGCTGGCGCCGGCGGGCTTGCGCACGTAGTAGCGGCCCAGCGGCGCGCGGCGCGGGTCGTAGTAGTCGCGGGTGACGGGGTTGGCCGAGAAATCGAGCCCCACGCTGAGGAAGTTTTTGGTGAAGGTGGTGTTGCCGCCCGCGTAAAAGCCCATGTCCTGGTACAGCGTGGGCCGCTCCAGCAGCGAATGGCTGATGCTGGCATAGGTACTCAGCTTGTTTAGCTTCCAGAACGGCTTGTAGATGCGGTAATTGGCATAGAGCGACTGTGAAATATTGTTGTTGCCGAAGAGCAGGCCCAGGTCGTTGGGGTTGTAGCTGTGCGACTCGATGCCGTGGTCCATGCCCCAGGTGAAATTGCCCGAGATTTTATTGAAGCCCACATAGTACTTGTAGCCGTCGCGGTCCGAAACCTCGTCGGGCTTGCCAAACAGCTTGCCGCGGCGGTTGGAATACACTACACCGCCGTTCACGGCGTAGGAGTTCTTCTTGTTGGCGAGGCGGAAGAGGGCACTGGTCACGTTGGCGTCGTAGGTGGCGCCGGCGCGCGTCACGTTGGTGTTGATGAGCGAGACGTAGGAGTTATTTTTCAGGCTTTGGTCGAGCACCACGATGTTGTAGTTGCTCAGCGGCTGGGTCAGCACGTCGCGCCGGGCACCGGTGGTGCTGTCCTGCACCGTGGCGTACACGTCGTTGCTGACGGCGTTGAACACGCCCACGCCCAGCCCCTTGCTGGTACGGCCCGATACTTTGGTGGCGTTCAACAGGCGTGTCACGCCGGGGTTTTGCACGATGAATTCGCCGGCCTGCCGGGTGCCGTCGGCCTGCCGCGCGCCCACGCGCAGCTGCCCGCTCACGCCGCCAAAGCCAATGGGCGTGGCCCCTACCCTTCTCGAATAGAATAGGTTGCCCTTATTGAACAGTTCGGTACCTTCGGTGAAAAACGCCCGGTTTTCGTTGTACTGCACCTCGAAGGGCGAAAGGTTGAGCACCTGGTTGTCGCTCTGCACCTGGCCGAAATCGGGCACCAGCGTGGCGTCCAGCGTGAAACTTTCGTTGATGCCCCACTTCACGTCGGCCCCGCCGTTGAAGCTGGTGCTCATGTTCTTCTTGCCCTGCTCGTTGAAGGGGTAATGGTTGACGTAGGTGCTCACGTAGGGCGTGAGCGAGAGGCGCAGCGGCGGCTTGAGGTCGCGCAGGCCGGTCAGCTCGCCCCACTGGTTCACGAAACCCGACACCTGCGGCTTCACCTCGTTCCAGAAAAACTTCTGCCGGCTGGCCCGGCGCTGGCGCCCAAAATTCAGCCCCCACACCTGCTCCGTGGCCTTGCTGAAGCGAATGGCCGAGTAGGGAATGCGCAATTCGGCCACCCAGTCGTTGCCGTGCAAAGCCGTGCGCGAGTCCCACACCGCATTCCAGGAGCCGTCCTCGCCATTGGCCGGCGACTGCCGCAAATCGACCTGCACGCCCCCGGAGGTCACGATGAACTCGTAGCCGTTCAGATGGTCGTTGTAGGTATCAAAAAACACCCCAAACCAGTCCGAATTGCCAATATTGTCCCGGTTACTCAGCTCGCGCAAAATGGAGTCCTGCGACATGTCGTGCATGATGGCGCCCACGTAAATGGCGTTGTCGTCGTACAGCACGCGCACTTCGGTGGGGTATTTTTCGGGGCGGCCCGGCGTGGGCTCCTGCTCGGTAAACTTTGTGGCAATGGGCGCCGACTGCCACACGGCTTCATCAAGCAGGCCGTCGAGCTTGGGCGGCGTGCTGGTGCGCACGGCCTGCAGCTGCCGCTTGGGCGCGGGCGTGGTAGCTGAAGCGCCAGCCGGCGCTGGCTTCTCCTGGCCCAGGGCCACGCCCCCACACAACACCAACCAACAACACAGTAAAAGACGAAGCATATACGGTCCCGGTTATTTGATTCGGGGAGGCCAAGAGATGCAGGCCTGGCCCAAGAGTTGCTTATTTCAAGCGAATAATTCCGTTTCGCACACTCCTACGATGGCAAAAAGCCGGATTCCCACGCAGGAAACCGGCTTTTGCGTTTAAGCTTCCAACGGCTTAGTCGTTGGAAATCGTCATGTTATAAGTGCCTTTCTCGTGGCCCAGCAGCTTGCGGTATTTCACGGCCGCTTCGGCCGATTGGGCCTTGCCGTTCACCGTCATACCCGTGGGGCTGAGCTGTAGCTGGAAGCTCTTGTCGTCGGCCCCAATCAGGCCGTCCTTGCGCAATTCGCTCCGCAAATCCTCCGAATCGACACGGGGCGGCGCGGGCGGCGGCGGCGGCGGCGACATGGGCGCCGGTGGAGCCATGGGAGCCGGCGGCGCCATCATCGCGCCGGGCGCCTGCGGGGCGCGAGGCGGCCGGGGCGGGCGCGGTGGCCGGGGGCCCTCACCGTCGCGGAAAGTTGACTGGCTGCCGTTGCGGGTTATCACCATCGAACCGGTGGGGCCCATTTTGCGGTCGGGGTGCGTGCTTTCGTACAGCTTCAGGTATTTCTGAAACACTTTCTGCGACTGCACCTTGCCGTTCACCGTGAGGCTGCTGGCCGTGAGCTTGAGCTGAAAATTGTCCTTGTCTTTAATCAGACCGTCTTTCAGCAGCTGGTCGACCAGGGCATCGTCCTGCTCACGGCGGCGGTCGGCGCGTTCCCGCTCGCGCTCGGCGCGCTCGGCTTTCTCTTCGTGGATGCGCTCCCGCAATTCCTCCCGGAGTACCCGCGCTTCCTGCTGGCGCTCGCGAATCTCCTGTTCCCGGTCGCGCTTTTCCTGCTGACGGTCCAGCAAAGCTTGTTGCTGGTCGCGTATTTCCTGCTCCCGGTCGCGCAGTTCCTGCTCCCGGTCGCGCAGTTCCTGCGCCAGGTCCTGGTCATCAGCTCCGCTGAGGCGCAGGCGCTGCGTCGAAGCTACCTGGCTGGACTGCTTGAGTTGAGCGCGTACTTTTTCCAGGCTTTCGCTGATGCGCTTGCGTTGCGCGGCACTGAGGTTTTTGGCCGTGCTGGCCTCCTGCAGCGCGCGCTCGGCGCTGCGCAGGGCTTCGCGCTGCCCGCCGCCGTCCTGCCGCAGGCTCAAGGCGACTTTGGGCTGCAGTTGCAAGGCGCGGTTCAACGAGCCATTGAGCGCCAAATCGAGATTACGATTACCATTGAGCGTCAGTGTCTGAAAGCCCCGGTTGCCGTTGAGCGCGAGCGTTTGGAACTGCTGGTTGCGCAGCGGCTGCAAATCCTGCAGTTGGTACTGGAAGCTCTGCCCGCGTTGGATGCTGCGCCCAAACAGCCGCCGCTGCCCGTCGGTATCGGTCCGGTACACGAAGGCCCGCGCCTCGGGCGTCATCGGCACCTGAATAATCTGCACCGATTGGCCCAGGTCGTCGCGGTCCTTCTTCACCTTGATTTTGACCTTGCCGGTTTCGGTTTCCACGCGCTGGCCATTCACCACGAGGTCGGTCACGCGGCCCTTCTTGTCTTTGGTGATGACAACCGTGCCGGGGTTGCCAGCAAAAGGCATCGGGCTGATGATTTGGGTATGCTCACCGGCGCGGCGGTCGCGGCGCCGGGGGCGCGGCCGGTCCTGGTCGGGGGCGGCTCCGTTTTGGGTCGCAATGGATTTGCGACGTCGTTCGGTGGGCTCAGCCGAATCGGAAACGGAGCTGGTCGTCGAGGTAGCGGTTCTGGTGATGGTTTTCGTGGTATCAGTCGCCCCGGGGGCTTTGGGTGTGGCCGGGCCGGTTTGCCAGTCAATTGCGGCCGGTTTGGCGGGAGTAGCCGGCTGGGCCAGCGGCCCGGCCAGCGCCACGCTGCCGCCCAGCAAGCCCAGCCCGCCCAGCACCAGCGCCCCGGCCATAAAGCCCTCGGCGAGCGTGGGCGCGGCCGGCCGGCGCTGCACCAGGCGGCGCACGCGGTTCAGCAGGGCGCCGCGGCCTCCCATGGCGGCCAGCGCCAGCCGCGGCGCGGTGGGCACCACGGCGCTCTGGCTCCATTCGGCCAGCGCCGTGAGGGCGCGGGCCAGCCGCAGCGCATCGCCGCCGCACAGGGCCGTGGCGGTGTCATCGCAGCAGTTTTCGCGCTCAGTGCGCACGCAGTTGGCCATAAACCACACGGCCGGGTGGTAGAAAAACAGCGCTTCGGCTACCGTCTGCAGCAGGTTCACGAGGTAGTCGCGGCGCAGCACGTGGGCCAGCTCGTGGGCCAGAATGGCTTCCAGATGCGCCACCGACAGCCCCGCCACCGCGCCCAGCGGCAGCAGAATCACGGGGCGCACGTGGCCCACCACCAGCGGCACCTGCACCAGCGCCGATTCCAGCAGCGCCACCGGCCGGCGCAGGCCGCCGCGGGCCGCCAGCGCCGCCAGCCGCTCCTGCCAGGCCGCGCTCACGGCCCGCACCCGGTAGCGCTTCAGCCGCTGCACATACAGCAGGCCGCCCAGCATGCGCAGGCTCATGGCCAGCAGGCCCAGCAGCCAGCCCACCACCAGCAGCGGCATGTGCTTGTCGAAATAGCGCAGCCCAGCCACCAGCCAATTGGCCGAAGCTGGCCGCTGCGGTCTTGCCGCAGGAAGCGGCATTGCGGCGTTGGCTACCGTTGTTCTTGAGCCCATCGCCTCCGCTGCCGATGTCATGGCAGTGGCTGGCGTAGCATGTTTTGCAGGAGCTTCGGCCTGCCGCAATTGCAGCTGCGAAACTTTCAAAGCAGTGGGCACTAGCGCCCCATTCTGTTCAGCAGCTGAGTTGAAATACAGCCCAAACGTGATGCCGGCCAGCGCCACCACTATGCCCAGCGCCCCGGCCGACGCCACGTAGCGCACCTCGGCCCGCTGGCGGCGCAGCAACAGCAGCGCGCCGGCCAGCACGGCGGCCACCAGAGCGCCCTGCCACAGCGAGTGCAGCAGCGTCCAGCCCAAAGCCCGCGTCAGAGCAGGCGAAACGAAATTCTCAAGCGCGGTCATCGTCGTCGGGGTTAGGAGTGGAATTCTGGATTTCAATGTCATTCAGCAGGCGGCGGATTTGCGCCAGCTCATCGGCCGAGGTCTGACGGCTGCCCAGGGCCTGCATCACCAGCTTCAGGGCCGAGCCGCCGAAGGTGGCGTCCACGAACTTGTCGAGAAGCAGGCCCTGGGTTTCCTGCTCGCGCACTGCGGCCCGGTACACGTGGCTGCGGTCGGCGTCGTCGCGCCGCACCAAGCCTTTTTCCAGCATCAGCTGGCACAGCTTGAGCGTGGTGGTGTAGCCCACCTCCGCCTGGCGGCGCTGGCTCAGGTGGTCGTTGATGGCCCGCACCGTGGCGGGCCCGTGCTGCCAGAGCACGTGCAGGATTTCCAGTTCGGAATCCGTAGGTTTGGGGGGCGGTGCTTTGCTCATGCCGTGGAAACGTGAGGTTACTACGAATTATTTCGTAGGATGAGGCAAAGATGGTACGAACACATTCGTAGTTGCAAGAATATGCTACGAAATAATTCGTATAATGAGCAATTGCCTCTTAATCTATTGGTTTAAAGGCGTATAATTTTTACCAGGGAAGTTAAATATTCCTGAATAAGGCGCGCAATGCCAAAGGGTTTCTGGCGCAGCTGCTACCCAATACCCGTAATGATTCCGCTGAACGTCGTTCAACGAGAGACGCAAAGTGTTGCGTCTCTACATCGTCCTGGGATTACTCCAGTTGCTTTCGCCGCTTTACCAGCGTCACGCGGGCGCGGTGGCAGATGCCGCCCAGCGGCGGGTTAAACTTGCTCACGTTGATTTTCACCTTGCGCACGTGCGGCAATTCGGCCATGATGCGGTCGAGCACGCGGTGAGCCACGTGTTCCAGTAGCCGCGCGGGGGCCCGCATTTCTTCGGCCACGAGCCGGTATAATACCTCATAGTTCACGGTTTGCTGCAGCTTATCCGAAGCACCGGCGGCCAGCAGGTTGGTGCCGATGTATAAGTCGACGCCGTACTTGTTGCCGATTTTCTGCTCCTCGTCGTAGTAGCCGTGGAAAGCGAAAAACTCCATGCCTTCGAGTGCGATTTGGCCCATGAGGTGAGATAGTAAAGAATGAGGTGCGAGTTGGAGACTAACAATTGAATACAAACGTCATGCAGAGCGCAGCGAAGCATCTCGTGTGTGGTAATAACTCAATCGTCAGGGGTTAGTGACAGCACGCGAGATGCTTCGCTGCGCTCTGTATGACATTATAACGCCGTGCTAAAGCAGCAACCCCCACTATTGCTCCAGCAACAGTAATGCCGCGCAAAGGTCAGCCACAAAAAAGAAAGCCCGTCCTCACGGACGGGCTTTTCAGCTGAACTCGACTGCACAATCTGATGAATCCGTCGAATCCAATAAATCCGTGGTCTAAATTTCGTCAAAAAACGACTTTTCCGCCACGGCCACGGCTGGTTCGGGCGTCTTAACCGCCATACCGGGCTGGCCGGGGTGAATGGCCGGTTCAGGCTGCGCAATCTCGGGGTGGTTAGGCGTCACGGGCTGAATATCGGGGGCGGCGGGCTGTACGTAGGGCGGGTTGGGCTCGGGCACCTGCGAAGGAGCGGGCGGGTCGATGTGGGGCGCGGGCGAGATGCCGGGGTTTTCGGCGGGAGCGCCGGGGCGCTCAATCTCGGGGTGCGGGTTTTGGGCCGGGGCGCCGGGGTCGGGCTGCTGGCCGGGCTTGGGGTTGTAGCCGGTGGTTTCGGCGGCGCGCTCCAGCTGCTCTTCGGCGCGGCCGAGGGCGGAGGGAACAAACGAAACGGGTGTAGCGCCGGCCACGGCAGCGGCGGGCGAAACGGCGGAAGAAGTAGTGACCTGCATGGCGGGAGTGGGCTCAGGAGTGGACTCAGCGACCGGTTCTTTCGGCCGCTCCACGTGTACGCGGGCGGCGCGGGAAAGGATGGCCGCTGTGCCGCCCTTGGGCCGGTTGCGGGCTTTTTCTACTTTATCGAGGGCATCGGAAGCGAGGTGGTGCAGGTCGCGCACCAGGCCGTCGAGCTGCTGCTCGAGGCGCTGGCACTCCTGGCCCAGGCCCGATACCTCGCGCTGCATGTCGGCCACGGTCTTTTCGGCCTGCTGGTAGGCGCCGTCCACCACTTCGCGGGCGCGCTGGCGGGCGTCGTTGAGGATGGTTTCGGCCTGAAACTGGGCTTCGCGGATGCGCAGGTCGGCGTCGCGCTGGGCCTGCTCGGTGATGTTATTGCCGGTGTCTTCGGCCGTTTTCAGGGTGCGGTAGAGGCTGCTTTCCACCTCGCGCATCTTCTGCACGTCCTGCTGGGCGTGTTCGAGCTTGAGGCGTAGCTCGCGGTTTTCGTCGCCCATCCGCTCCCACTGCTGCGAAACGGTGTTCAAAAAGGCTTGCACCTCGTCTTTATCAACCCCACGAAAGGATTTTTCAAACGTTTTCTGGCGGATGTCGAGGGCGGTGATTTTCATTTTCAGTTAACAGTTATCAGTGAGCAGTTGACAGTTTAGGGGGATAAAGTGAGCGTCAAGCAGGTTTTCTACTAACTGTTCCCTGTTAATTGCTAACTGCTAATTGCCATACGGCTAGGCTGCGGTCGTCGCTACACGAAACTAGCCGGTTTTCGGCGCCCGGCCAAACCAGCCGGTTCACCGACGTGCCGTGCCCGGCCGAGCGCGCCCGGTCCAGTACGCGCAGCAATGTGAGCGTGGCCGCATCCCACAATTTAATGCTTTTATCGAGGCTGCAGGAGGCCACGTACTGCCCACTGGGGCTAAACGCCAGGTGGTTGATGGTATACATGTGGGCCGGCACGGTGCCGGCCAGCGCATAACCGGCCGCCACGTCCCAGGTCCGAATCTGGGCATCGCGGCCGGCCGTGAGCAGGCGCGCGCCGTCGGGCGAATACGCCACCGAGAACACCGAATTTGTGCTCTCGCCCAGCGTGTACTTGGTTTCCAGCAAATCCAAATCCAGAATGCGGGTGAAGGTATCGGAGCTGCCCACGGCCAGCTCGGCGCGGCCCTCGTGCAGGGCCAGGCAGCGCAGGCTTTTATCGGCCAGGCGCAGGAATTTTTCCAGCCGAAAATCAGGCAGGGCCAGCACGGCCAGCGTGCCGTCGCCCATGGCCACGTAGAGCCGCTGTCGGCTGGCCGAATACACGATTTCGAAGATGGCCACCGGCGGCAGGGCCGTGGCGTGGGCCAGTTTGCGCTGCGCTAAATCGATGGCCTGAATGCCCTGGAAATTGTGCCCCAGCACCAGCAGATTCAGTTCCGGCAGGTGGCGCAGGGCATACACGGAGTTTTCGACGCGGGCCAGCAGCTCGCCGTCGCGGGCGGGTTCGGCGGTGTCCCAGCCCACCACCATGCCATCGGCACTGCCCGAGTATACGGTGCTGCCCGCGCCGCCGGTGAGGGCGTACACCGCGTCGCGGTGGCCAGCCAAGGTGGCAATTTTGGTAACGGGCGGGCGGAAGATTTCAGACATACAGGGGCCGCAAAGGTAGCTTCGAGCCACTTGGATGAGCACGAAATAAACCAGAACGTCATGCTGAGCGCAGCCGAAACATCTCTACCGCGCAACTAATCTTCATTTAGCGATGCAGTAGAGATGCTTCGGCTGCGCTCAGCATGACGTTCTTTGCTAGCGACGACTCTTTAACTATGCCCCTTCACTTCCTCCAGCGCCTCTCCCCTACCGCCGTGCTGGGCCTTTGGCAGCTCACCGAAACGCCCGCAGAACTGTGGCCGCTGTTGCCGCAGCCGGATGCGTACCAAGCGCTGCTGCCCGCCACCGCTGATGCCAAGCGACAGGCGCAGTGGCTGGGCGGCCGGGTGCTGGTACACCACCTTTTGGCCGAAATGCAAGCCCCGCTGGCAGCCAAAGTGCTGGTGCAAAACGAGGCTACTGGCCGCCCCTGGCTAGCCGGCGCCGAGCCAGGGTTAACGGTTTCGCTGTCGCATTCCGGCACCTGGGTGGCGGCGGTATTGGCCCAGGGCAGCCGGGCCGGCGTCGATGTGGAGGAGATTCGCGATAAAGCGCACCGCCTGGCCAGCAAGTTTCTGGCCCCCGATGAATGGAACGCTGCACAGGCTGTCAGCCAGACTGATAGTACCGATGCCAGCGCCCACTACACGCTGCTGTGGAGCGCCAAAGAGACTTTGTATAAGCTGGCGGCCCAGCGCGGCATTATTTTCAAGACGCAGCTTTTGCTAGGGTATTTTGAGCCCCGCGAATCCGGCGAAATCCCGGCTACGTTGGTACTGAATGGTTTGCAGACGCGGCACTGCATTTGCTACTATCAACCGGCACCGGGCTATGTACTTACGTATTGCCACGAACCGCACGCCTAGCCGCCGGCTCTTACATTTGATTGATTAACTCCCTTGCCATGTCCTTCCGCCGAATTTCCATTGTTGCCGCCGTTGCGCTTCTGGCCCTCACGCTGGCTGTCGGGGTGGCCCGCGCCCAGGGCGGTGGCACCGTCACCGATTTCACCCTCAAAACCGCTGCCAACGCCGACGTGAGCCTGAAAAGCTACGCCAGCGACAAGGCCGTGGTGGTGGTTTTTCTGAACCCGGCCTGCGCTTTCTCGCGCCTCTACCAGGAGCGGCTGGCCTCGCTCAGCAGCAGCTACCGGAGCCGGGGCGTGCAGTTTCTGTTCATCAACGTGCCCATCAACCTCGACGCGCCCGGCACCGCCGCCCCCGGCGAAGTCGAATTGCCCACCCTCACCGACGCCAGCCAGCAGGTGGCCGGCCTGCTCGGTGTAAGCAAAACCGCTGAAGCCGTGGTACTGCAGCCTGTATCCGGCGGCTTTGCCGTGCGCTACCGTGGCGCCATCGACGACAACCCGCAGGTAGCGGGCAGCGTGCAACAATACTACCTCAAGCAAGTGCTTGATAACGTGCTGGCCGGCCGACCCGCCGGCGTGGAGGACAAGCGCGCCGCCGGCTGTCTGATTAAGCGGTAAGGAAAACTGTCATTGCGAGGCCGCAGGCCGTGGCAATCCGTCCTAGCAAAATCAGACCCGCTCTAAAACGTGAAAAGCCCCGGCACTGCGCAGTACCGGGGCTTTTCACGTTTTAGAGCTTTATCACATTAGCAGGCTGGCCGCTGAGAACAGGACGGATTACCACGGCCTGCGGCCTCGCAATGACAGGCGACACAACTACTCTAGGATGCTCAGCAGCACCGCAACCTCCGCCGCTTTCATCGGCTCCTGCAGCTTCTCGAAGCTCATTTGCAGGTTGCGCAGGGCGCGGCGCACGATGTCGAGGTTGGAGCAGGGCTCGTAGAACATCGGGTTGGAGGAGATGTTGAGCTGCGAAACGTAGTGCTCAATATCGGTGCGCGAGAGCACGAGGCCGCGGTTGTAGCAATTGATGTAAAACGGCTCGGCACCCTTGATTTCGGGGCGGAAGGTGAGCACGAACAGGTTGGGCAGGTTCACACCGAAAACCGGCAGCTTGAGGCGCTGGGCCACCAGCAGGTAAATCACGCAGAGGGTGAGCGGGTTGCCGCGCTTGGTTTCAATCACACGCTGCAGCATGGAATTGGCCGGCGAGTGGAAGTGCTGGGTGTTGGCCGCGAACTTGTGCGTGCGGAACATCACATAGTTCAGGGTTTGCACTTGGTCGGCGGGATGCATTTCGGGGCGCAGAGCGGTCCAGGCCTCAAAGCGGAGCTGCTCGATGGCGCGGTTCAGGGCCTGGTAGTCGGCGTCGGGGTATTGATAGGTATTGAGCAGCCACATGCCTTCGAGCAGGTCGGTGGCGCCGGCTTCGCGCCATACCTTCAGGCGCTGCTGCAGGCCTTCAAATTGCAGGTGGTGAATGAGGTCCTCCAGGCGCTGCTGCTGCTGGCCGTCGAGGGTTTCCTCCCAGCTTTCTTCCAGAAACGGAATGATGCTCTCGCCCAGGTTCTGAATTTTATCCTGAATCTGGGGCGCGATTTCCGGGTCGTCGAGCAGCGAGATGAGGGCTTTTATTTCTTTGTTGGTCATTGGATGCGAAACGGCCGCCGCTAGGGTTGCGGGGCCGAATTTAACACGCGGAAGGGCCTTTTGGGTTTCGTAGCGGTAATTGACAGCATTAAAAAGAGTGTCATCCTGAGCGAAGCGAAGGACCTTATCACGTCTGTGCCTAATAAATTACTGCAAACCATTCAGGCCTGATAAGGTCCTTCGCTTCGCTCAGGATGACAGACGGCGCGAGCAAATTCCTACCGAAACAGGTTCGTCTTGGCCAGTTCCAGCAGTTCACTACCTTTTCCGTTCATCAGGGCTTTCAGCGCGTACAGCCCGAAGCCCTGCGCCTGCTTCAGTTCGATGCTGGGCGGCATGCTCAGTTCCTGGCGCTTCACCACGGCATCCACCAGCACGGGGCCGTCATGGGCCAGGGCTTCGCGGAGCACGCTTTCCAGCTTGGCCGGGTCGCTCACGCGAAAGCCTTTGAGGCCGGCGGCCGTGGCCAACGCGCCGAAATCGGGGTTGTCCAATTCAGTGCCGTATTCGATGATGCCGGCGGCCTTCATTTCCAGCTCCACGAAGCTGAGGGCAGAGTTGTTGAAAACGATGATTTTGACCGGGATTTTGTGCTGGCGAATGGTCAGCAGCTCACTTAGCAGCATGGCCAGGCCGCCGTCGCCGCACATGGCGATGACCTGCCGGCCGGGCTCCACCAGGGCCGCGCCGTAGGCCTGCGACACGGCGTTGGCCATGCTGCCGTGCACGAACGAGCCGAGGAGCCGACGCTGCCCATTCATGTGCAGATAGCGGGCGGCCCAGATGGTAGGCGTGCCTACGTCGCAGGTGAAAATCGCGTTTTCGGCGGCTATTTCATCCAATAACCGGGCTACGTGCTGGGGGTGCAGGCTGGTATCGCCGGCGTCGCCGGTGGCCAGTTCGGCGAGGTGGGCATCGTCGTCGCGGTGGCGCTGCTGGGCTTCTTCGAGGTGGGCGCGGTCGGTGCGCGGCGTGAGGTGGGGCAGCAGCTGGCGCAGGGTATCGGCTACGTCGCCGGCCAGGCCGATTTCGACGCGGGTGCGCCGGCCGATGTTTTCGGGCCGGATATCAACCTGCACCACGCGGGCCTTTTCAGGGTAGAACTGGCGGTACGGGAAGTCGGTGCCCAGCATGAGAATGGTGTCGGCGTCCATCAGGGCGTGGTAGGCGGCGGGCATGCCCAGCAGGCCCGTCAGGCCCACATCGTAGGGGTTGCCGGGCTCCACGTGTTCCTTGCCGCGCAGGGCGTGAACAACCGGAGCCTGCAACGCAGCGGCCGTGTGCACCAGCTCATCCAGCGCCCCGGCACAGCCGATACCGGCCAGAATGGTCACCTTTTCGCCCGCGTTTAGCAATTCAGCCGCCTGTTTAATATCGGTTTCCGAAGGGCGCAAAGCGCTGCGGCGGCCGTGCGTAGGCAGCAGGGTTTCGGGCGCTTCGGTTTCCAGATAGGCTACGTCGCCGGGCAGCACCACCACGGCCACGCCGCGCTGGCCCAGGGCGGCCGCCACGGCGCTTTCGATGGTGCGCACGGCCTGCTCGGGCACCGAAATCAGCTCGCAGTAGTGGCTGCACTCTTTGAACAGTCGCTCAGGGTGGGTTTCCTGGAAGTAGCCGGTGCCAATTTCCACGTTCGGAATCTGGGCGGCGAGGGCCAGCACGGGCACGCGGCTGCGGTGGCAGTCGAACAGGCCGTTGATGAGGTGGGTGTTGCCGGGCCCGCAGGAGCCGGCGCACACGGCCAGGTCGCCCGTCAGGTGGGCCTCGGCGCCAGCGGCGAAGGCGCCGCCTTCCTCGTGGCGCACGGCGATGAATTCAATGTCGGCGCGGGTACGAATGTTGTCGGTGATGCCGTTGAGGGAGTCGCCCACCACACCGAAGACGCGCTTAACGCCGGCGGCTACGAGGGTGTCGACAATGATTTCAGCTACGGATTTTTTGGGCATGGCTTTCTGCGTTAGTAACAAAGGCTGTACGCGAAAACAAAAGGCCCGGCAGTATTTGCCGGGCCTTTTATTCGCAGAAAACGCTGTTCGCTAATCCTGCTGCGAGGGCAGGCGTTCCTGGCCCGGCGGCACGGCGCGGTGCGAGAACTTGTAGGTGAGGGCCAGCACGATGTTGTTTTTGGCCGCCGTGTTTTGCAGCACAAACTGGCCCTGGCGGGTGGTGTAGTTGTAGTTGGCCTGGTTCACGTAGCCCAGCTGCACGATGAGGTGCTTGGTGAACTGGTAGCCCACGCCGCCATACACGCGGTTGCGCTCGAACACGGGCCCGTTGGGGTTCAGAAAAATCTCGTCGTAGGCCGAGAGGAAGAGCGTGCCGGTGGTGATGGTTTTCTTGTTGAGCGGGAAAAACCCGTTGAGCCGGTAGCGGATGCGCTGGCGGAAGGCCGTGCTGTCGTCGCGGAACGAGAACCAGCGCTGCTCGATGCGGTAGCGGTGTTCCAGCTTGAGCCGCTTGGAGTATTGGGTGAGCACGAGTTGCTCCCAAAGGCGCTTTTCGGTGTTCAGGGGGCCGTCTTCCAGGGCGCGGTAGTCGGAGGTGGAGTAGCGGCCGCCGCCCACCAGCACCGTGAAATTGGGGTCGATGTCGAAGCTGGCCCCTCCTTTTATCTCGTAATAGAAAAACTGCCGGGCCAGGGCGTTGGAACGGCCCTGCAGCTCCACGTAGCCGCCCCAGCGGTGCTCGGCGCTGCCGGGTAGCTGGGCCGTGAGAATCACCCAGCTGCCCCAGGGCTGCACGGGGTTGAGGGGCGCTTGGGCGTGGGCTCGGAAGCTTGCGGCCGCTGAAAAAGCCAGTAGTAGTGCACCTGTTGCCGTTTTGTTCATTCGTGTATTGCAGTGGCAGAAGCCGGGCCACCCGTTCGAGGCGCAAAGCTACTGGCACCTTGGAGCAAACGAAGACAACTGGTAGTGCTGTTTGAAAAGCAAAAAAGCCGGCCGCCAACGAATCCATCGATTCGCCCGCAGCCGGCCCCTCTGTTGCAGAAAAGGATGAGAAAAGCGTAGTTTTTAGCGCTGGCCCAGGTTGTGCAGCCCGGCGCCGGTGAGGGTGGCCCGGGCACTGTCGCCGAACTGGGTGCGCAGGTTAGCAATGCCGCCGGCATCGAGCTGCAGCTGGCCTTCGCTCTGCACGCTCAGGTAGGCGGCGGCTATGCGGTTGCTGTTTTCGATGCGCAACACGGGGTGGCTGCCGGGGCTGTGGCCGGCCTCGGCCCGCAGGAAGCCCAGCTGGTTGCGGGCCAGCTCTACCTGGGTGCCGTGGTCCTGCTGCACGTTCAGGCTGTCCTGGTGGAAGCCCTCAATGCGCAGGGAGACGCCGGTGTGGTGCTTTTCAGTCACGGGCTTGCCGTTCATCAGGTAGGTCCCGGTGGCAGTGAGCTTGGCCAACTGGGGCAGGCTGATGGTCAGGTTCTGGCGGCTGTTCAGCGACTGCCGGTCCTCGGGGAAAACCAGCGCAATGGTCAGGCGCTGGCCCTGCTGGGTCAGTTTCACATACTTTTCGGCGGCTTTGTTCAGGCGCACGCTATAGGGGCCAGCCACCACTTTCAGGCCCACCACGTTGGCCGCCTGCAGGTCGATTTCGGTAAAATCCTTGAAATTGAGGGCCACGGTGTCGTACATGGGGTCCTTATAGGTGCCTTTGCGGAACTCGGCGCGCAGGCCCATGTTGTAGGCCGTGAGGGAGCCCAGCAGCAGCAGCAGGGCCGCCAGCAGCCATTTATTACTGGTTTTCATTGTCCGTTGGAAGTTGCGGTGGGAATGGAAAGACTGGCCGGTTGCCCGGCTTTGAACTCGGTGTAGCGCTGCTCCAGCTCTTCGAGGCTGATGTCGAGCAGGAAAATGGTTTTGAACACTTCGGGCAGTTCCTGCTCCAGGAAGCGCGCCCGGCGCATCTGCTTGACTTTCTGGCCGGCATCGGGGGCCACGAAGAAGCCGATGCCGCGCTTGTTGTACACCACGCCCTGGTTTTGCAGGTATTCGTAGGTCCGCATCACCGTGTTGGGGTTCACTTGCAGCTCGCTGGCTAGGTCGCGCACCGAGGGGATTTTGTCGTCGGGCGGCCACTGCTGGCGCAGGATTTTTTCGCTCACGTACCCGGCTATCTGCAGGTAAATGGCTTCGTTATCGCGGAATTCCATGGGGATTTATGAAGATTAAAGCTGCTTTTCCGTCACGCGGAAATACGAGGCCGCCCACAGCAGCCCGGCCAGCAGCACGGGCACCCAGGCCATCCAGGTGGCTTGGTTTTCGGGCAGGCTAATAGTGTAAAACTGCTGCCCATTCGCGAACACCACGCCCGTGAATGGCGGGGCCGGGCGCAGGTCGGCCGAGCCCACCAGCACTTTAAGCACTTGGTGGTTCAGCACCGAGAGCACACCCATCAGCAGCAGCACGGCAAACGCGGTTTTGATGAAGTGCCCTTTCTCAAAATAGATGGCGCCCCACAGGCCCACGCCGTTCAGCAGCAGCAGAAACCAGAGCACGGACACGATATTTTCGCGGACCGAAGCGGCGAAGATGTTCACCACTTCCGGCGCTTGCCCCGGCGCGGCCCCGGCGTGCACCACCGCCACGTCGGCCAGGTAGAACAGCGGCGTGAACACCAGCAAAAAAATCGGCAACGAGTAGAGCCAGGCCACCAGCCATTTCTCGAAGTGCGAGGCCGGCAACAGCAGCGCCACCGAAGCCCGCCGCCGCTCGCCAAACTGCGCAAACACCGTGCTGGCGAATACAACCCCGCCGGCCAGCAGAAACAGCATAAAGAAAATACCCTGCGCCATGACGCTGGGGGCGCTTTTTTGCAGGTAGGTGAGCAACCCCATCACCACAAACATGAGGCCCAGGCCCACGGCCGCCGTGAGGAGGTAGGCCGGCAGGTGCTCGGCCGTGTGCCGGCCAAACAGGCGTGCGAAACGCGGAAAGCTGAAGGTTTGGTTACTGGACGGACGCATGGCTGGGCTGGTTGAGGTAGGAATAGAGTTTAGCGGCGTTCGCGTCGGTGAGGGCGTTGAAGAGCAGCTCCAAATCGACGCGGCTGTAGGCGCCGGTGTCGTTGGGCCGGATGGCCACCGGCCCGCGCACCGACATGCCGGTGTGGAAGGCGCCCGGCGCCTCGGCCTCCGGGCCCGTGGCGAAGGTGAGCCGCTCGGCCAGCTGGTCGATTTCCTCGTTGAGCACGATTTCGCGGTTGTGCACCACCACCACCGTGTCAATCAGGCTTTCGAGGTCGCGCACCTGGTGGGTTGAAATCACCATGCAGCGCTCCTCGCTCAGAGCCGAGGCCAGGATTTTGCGGAACTGCACTTTGCTGGGGATATCCAGCCCGTTGGTGGGCTCGTCGAGCACCAGCAGGCCGGTGTTGGCGGCCAGCGCGAAGGCAATCATGAACTTCTTCTGCTGGCCGTGCGAGAACTTGTTGAGCTTGGCCCCGCGCGGCACCTCCAGCTCCTGCAGGTACTCATACAGTTGCTCGGCGTTGAAGCGCGGGTAGAAGCCGGCCGTGTGCGCCACAAACTGCTCGGCCGTGAGGGCCGGCGCATACACTTCTTCGGGCAGGAAAAACAGGTCTTCCAGCACCTCGGGCCGGCGGGCCGAAGCCGGTTGCTCGTCAATAAGGCAGGTGCCGGTCCAGGGGAAGGCCAGCCCCACAATGTTCTTGAGCAGCGTGGTTTTGCCCGCCCCGTTCTTGCCCAGCAGCCCGTAAATGTGGCCGCGGTCGAGCGAGAGGTTGAGGTTTTGGAAGAGCGGGACCCGCCGGGAGTACCCAAAATCGAGGTTTCGGATGCGCACCATGTGCTTGTTGTTTTAGTGTACTAATTATCTAGCACACCACAAACATAAGCGGACGTTTTGCATCTGCGCAAACTTTATTTTTCAGACGGCACGAAAAAGCCCTTTCCAATGAAAAAAGGGCTTTTTGCAGTTAGAAATTTACTTAGCGCATTGTAATAAGGTCATGCTGAGCGCAGTCGAAGCATCTCTACCGCTTCGTTGCAGCGATTGGATTACTCCTGCGGTAGGGATGCTTCGACTGCGCTCAGCATGACGTTCAAATAGGCACTACAACCCCCTAAAAGCTCGCCAGAATGAGGTTGCGTCGCTCATCGTACTCTGCTTCCGTGATGAGGGCTTGCTCCAGCAGGCATTTCAGGGCGCGTAGTTCCGTCAGGGTGGCATTGGGGCCGGTGCCGACGGTGGCTTTCTGCCTTCTGCCCACAATGGCCAGCCGGTTGCGCCGGGCGCAGTGGCTACAGGTATCGCCCAGCACGATGTGGCCACGTTCGCAATACTTGGTTTGCATAAAATATCTGGCTGCTAACGAAACTTCAAATATCCAAGGGCCGCGTAGGACGATGCGAAGGTCAAAAATTTCTTTTTCTTTGTATAGAATCTACCATTCTTGCCGTGCCTCGCCTTCCCCTCCCCTTGCAAACCGCGCTGCGTGAGGCCGTAGCGGCCCGTTTTGGCCAGCCGCTGCGCTACCCCAGCCACTGCGATGCCCTCGAACTGGAGCTGCAGCAGAACGCCGCCACCGCCGGCCGCCGCCTGAGCCCCAGTACCCTGCGGCGCTTCTTTGGCTTGGTTGATAAAGACGGCGGCTACCACCTGCACACCCTCGACACCCTAGCCCGCTACGCCGGCCACGCCGACTTTGCCGCCTTCGGCCAGTCGGTTTCGGGCTTGGCCATGAAGGAAACCACTGTTCCGGGTGCGGCTATCGACATCCCCGAACTGCTGGCCATGGAGCAGCTGGCCTACCCCGAGCGCCTGCTGCTGGGGTATTTTCTGGGCCGCATCACGCGGCCGGCCCAGCCCGGGGGCCCGGCCGCGCCGCTGGCGCTGCAGTTGGCAACCCACCCGGCGGGCCAGGAATTCTACGTCGAATCGTTCGTGGACCTGGCCCACCTCACCGGCGCGTTTGGCGAAGTGCTAACTACTTACCTCCAGCACAAGCACACGCCCGAGGCCCAGCTTTTCGGCCACGCGGCCCTGTTTCTGGCCGAATTTCTGGCTCAGGACGAGCCGGCCTGGCGCCGCCGCCTAGCCGTGGTGCGGGAGTTGCCGGTGCCGCCCGAAGTCCACGCTTTCCCCCGGGGCCGGCGGGCGTTTGCCGAAATCGTGACGGCCTGGCACGACGCGCCCGACGGCGTGGTGCCCGCCGAACTTCTCTTCCAGATACGCAAGGAGGCCGCCAGCGTGCCGCGCACCGTGGTGCCCCAGGCCCCGCTGCCGGCGTTTTACAACCTGTTTCCGGCCGGCTACCACTTCTTTGTGGCCGAGGCGCTGTTTCTCACCGGCCAGTTTCCGGCGCTGCTCGACTGGCTGGCGTTCACCAACCGCGAGTTTCCCGACCTGGCCTGGCTCGAAACCAACGTATTCGACCAGTTGCTGCGGGCCTTCCAGGCCGTGGCCGAACTGCGCACCGGGCTCATCAGCGCCCGCGCCCCGCACCTGCACTCCCTCTTCAACCTGGAAACCAACAGCTGGCTGCTCGACTATTTCCAGGTCCACATCTGGCTGGTGGAACTGCACTTCGCCGTAGGCACCGATGCGGCCGAAGAAACCCGGCTGCGCAGCCACATCAAGGAGTTTGCCGCGCTGCACGGCATGCCGCTTTTTGAGCGGGTGGCGGAGGGAATTGGGGCGGTTTAAGTCATTGCTGCCTCTTCCTAGTTGTATTCACGAACTCGCAGCAGGCCAGCAAGCCGGGCAGCAGGGTGAAGGTGGCGGCGGCTTTGCCCGCGCCGTTGCAGCCGGCCAGGAGGTAAAGGGTTTTCATCAGTCTATGTCGGGCATACCCAAATGAAAATCCGCAGGATTGGCCGCTTGGAAAATTCGCTGCCAATCGGCTAATGAAACTGCCCTTTCGTCCGTCACATCGTCAAATACTATCCAACACCCTGCCTGTTGCGAAAGAGAATTAAGTTGCTGAATGGTTTGTTCGTCCACGAATTTGAAGCCGTATCGCGCTGGGTCATGTAGCACCATGTGCCACAGTGCATACTCCAAACCATCCATCCAACCGGCCGCCTAACCCTCTTCCGAGATGTCACTCATCAAACTTGCGAGTGCTTGCTGCTGCTTATTCAAGTCGTAGTACATCGTCGGTAATTGTAACTAAACCTCACACCTGAATAATCCCCACGTTATACGCCTTCTCAATGGGCGCATGGTTGGCGGCCGCAATGCCTTCCGAAATCACCTTGCGGGTTTCCAGCGGGTCAATCACGGCGTCGACCCAGAGGCGGGCGGCGGCGTAGTAGGGCGAGAGTTGCTCCTCGTAGCGGGCCTTGATGCGGTCGAGCAACTCCTTTTCGGCTTCGGGGGTAATGACTTCGCCTCTGGCTTTGAGGGAGGCTACCTGGATTTGCAGCAGGGTGTTGGCGGCGGCCGCGCCACTCATTACGGCCAGTTGGGCGGTGGGCCAGGCCACTATGAGGCGCGGGTCGTAGGCCTTGCCGCACATGGCGTAGTTGCCGGCCCCGTAGCTGTTGCCCACGATGACCGTGAACTTGGGCACCACCGAGTTGCTCATGGCATTCACCATCTTGGCGCCGTCCTTGATGATGCCGCCCTGCTCACTCTGGCTGCCCACCATGAAGCCCGACACGTCGTGCAGAAACACCAGTGGGATGCGCTTCTGGTTGCAGTTCATGATGAAGCGCGCCGCCTTGTCGGCCGAGTCGGAGTAGATGACGCCGCCCATCTGCATGCCGGTTTTCTTGCTCTTCACGATTTTGCGCTGGTTGGCCACGATGCCCACGGCCCAGCCATCAATGCGCGCCAGCCCGCAAATAAGCGTCTGGCCGTACAGGTCCTTGTAGGGCTCGAATTCGGAGTTATCGACCAGCCGGTTGATGATGTCCATCATGTCGTAGGGCTTCACGCGGTCCGACGGCAGCAGGCCGTAGATTTCCTGCTCGTCCTGTGCCGGCTTGGCTGGCGTAGCGCGGCTGAAACCGGCCGTGGCCTGCCCGCCCATCTTGTCGAAGATATTGCGGATGTGCGTTAGGCACTCCTCGTCGGTATCGAACTTGTAGTCCGTCACGCCCGAGATTTCGGAGTGCATGCTCGCGCCGCCCAGTGCCTCGTTATCAATGCTTTCGCCAATGGCCGATTTCACCAGATACGAGCCGGCCAGGAACACCGAGCCCGTGCCGTTCACAATCATGGCCTCGTCGGACATGATGGGCAAATACGCCCCACCGGCCACGCACGGCCCCATAATGGCCGAAATCTGCACGATGCCCATGCTGCTCATTACCGCGTTGTTGCGGAAGATGCGGCCGAAATGCTCCTTATCGGGGAAAATCTCGTCCTGCATGGGCAGGTACACCCCGGCCGAGTCGACGAGGTAGATAATCGGCAGCTTGTTCTCGATGCTGATTTCCTGGGCGCGCAGGTTCTTCTTGGCGGTGATGGGGAACCACGCGCCGGCCTTTACGGTGGCATCGTTGGCCACCACCACGCACTGCCGCCCGGCCACGTAGCCGATAACGACGACCACGCCGCCGCCGGGGCAGCCGCCCTCCTCCTTATACATGCCTTCGCCCGCGAAAGCGCCAATCTCCACCTGCGCCGCGCCCTTATCGAGCAGGTATTCAATCCGCTCGCGGGCGGTGAGCTTGCCCTTGGCCTTGTGGGCTTCGATGCGCTTTGGGCCGCCGCCGAGGGCGACTTTCTGGAGCTTTTGGGTGAGGTTGAAGCTGAGTTGCTTGAGTTGGTCTTCGTTGCGGTTGAACTCGACGTTCATAAGAAAAGCGGGTGGGAATTTGGTGGGAATCGGCACAAAAAAATCCGCCCGAAGGCGGATTTCAAAGGTACGGCGGGCTATCAGAACGTTGCCTAAAACTCGGCTGTCATCCTGAGCGCAGCGAAGGACTTTATCACGTCCGCAGCCCGTAGTTACTGCAAACTGTTCAGACGTGATAAGGTCCTTCGCTGCGCTCAGGATGACAGCCGAATGGTTTACTTAACCGTCGTCTTTTTCTCCGTTTCCACCACGCTGCCGTTGGGCTTGGTCGTGGTGGTTTCTACCTCGGTTTTCTTCTTGCTACCGCCACCGCCAAACACCGAGAAGTGTACGTAGCGCTTGGGGTTGGCCTTCAGGTCCATCAGCAGGTCGTTGGAACTGGCGGTGGTGGCGGCCAAGTTGTTGTAGAGCGTGGAGTCGTGCAACAGGCGGCCCATCGAGCCTTTCTGGTCGCTGAGAGCGGTGTTGAGGCTTTGCACGGTGGTTTGGGCATCGGCCAAGGTAGAGTTGAGGCGGCGCAGAGCCGGTCCCACGGGCGCAGCTTTCAGCGAGTCAGACAATTGGCCAAAGTTCACGGCGATGCGGTCAAGCTTGCTGGTCGTCTTATTTAACGCCGTGCTCATCTGCGCTAGGTTGCGGGTGATGAGCGCCACGTTGGCCTGGTTGGCGATGATAAGCTTCTGCAATGCCTCGGTGCTGGCGCGGGCGCCGAGCAGCGTGCCCTGGATATTGCTCTGGGCGTCCTTGTTCAGGAAGCCGTTGATGTGGGCCAGCGTGGCGCCCACGGTGTCGAGCACGGGCAGGGCTTTGGCCTGAAAGGCGTCGATGCTGCTGATGGCCGACTTGGTGCGCAGCTCCTCGCCGCCGCTGAACTCCTTGGTGTTTTTGCCCATAAACAGCGTGATACTCTTCGAGCCCAGCAGCGAGCCGCTGAGGCCGGCCGTGGTGGAGTCGCCCACGGTGATGCCTTTTTCCAGTTCCAGGGTGGCGCGCACGGTGTTGCCCTTTTCGGGCTGCAACTCCAGGTTTTTCACCTGCCCTACCTTGATGCCGTTGAGCAGCACCTGGGCGCCCACCGTCAGGCCGTCGGCCGAGGGATACACCGCGTAGTAAGTGCGGTCATTGGAAAGCAGGTTACTGCCCTTCAAGAAGTTATAGCCTATGACCAGGGCAGCAATGGCGACGATGGCCAGCAGCGCCACTTTTATTTCTTTAGACACGTGTCGAGGTATTGAGTGATAAATGGAGGAATAGGCCGATGCGCTTGACAACCTACGAGAGCCAGCCGCCAAAAGGTCGGTCGGGGGCGAAAGAGTAGCCCCGACCGTAGCCCCCGGAAGCTACCCGCCTTCGAGCTCGCGCTTGTATTCGCGGAACGCGCGGTAGATGCCCGCGGCCATATACGATTGATTGGCTTTGTCGTTCAAATACTGCTCCTCGGCCGGGTTGGTGAGGAAGCCGGATTCGATGAGCACCGAGGGCATGGTCGATTTCCAGAGCACGATGAAACCGGCCTGCTTCACGCCGCGGCTGGGGCGTTTCACGCTGGTGCGCAGCTGCCGCTCCACGCGCTGGGCAAAGCGCAGGCTGTTGGTGATGTAGGCCGACTGAAACAGCGAGAACATGATGTGGCTCTGGGGCGAGTTCGGGTCGAAGCCGTTGTAGCGGGTCTGATAGTTTTTTTCCTGCAGGATAACCGAGTTTTCGCGCTGGGCCACGCCCAGGTTGGCGGTGGTTTTGTGCAGGCCCATGGTCCACACCTCGGTGCCGTGGCCGGCGCTGGGGCCGGCGTTGCAATGCACCGAGATGAACAGGTCGGCGTGGTTGCGGTTGGCAATGGCGGCGCGCTCGTCGAGCTCCACAAACACGTTGGTTTTGCGGGTGTACACCACCTTCACATCGGGCAGGTTGTCCTCAATTTGCTTGCCCAGGGCCAGGATGATGCCCAGGGCCACGTCGGCCTCGCGGGCGCTGGCGCCGGCGCAGCCCCGGTCCTTGCCGCCGTGGCCGGCGTCGAGCACCACGGTGCGCAGGCGGTAGCGGTCGGGCGAATCGGGCGCCGCCGCGGGGGCCGGGTCGGGAGCGTCACGGGTGGAGTCGGCCGTGGTCTGGGCTTTCGCTTTCCACTCGCCGCTGGCGGCGCCCAAAAGCAGAAGGGCGGCGCTGGCCAGGATGACAATAATCCGCACGTTGTTCGTTGAAGAGGCGGTAGCGACCTGCTACCTTTGTAGAAGCCCCAAAAGTAAACGAATTAACCGCTACTATACTTTGCCTGCTAGGTTTAGCCTTCGTCCCGAAGCCGGGTTTCGGCCCCGGCCGCTCTGCCTGACGGCGGCGCGGCTTCGCCCTGGCGTGCTAGGGTGCCTCTTTCTACTGTTGTTCGGCCTCGCAGGTTCGGCCTGGGGCCAGACGGTGCAGCCCACGCCCAAAAAGACCCAGCGCAAGGCCAAAATCCAGGCCCGCAAGGCCCGGGCCCGCGCCATTCGGCAGGCGCCCACCACGCCGGGCGTCGATTCCAGCACCGTGGCCACGCCGCGGCGCGGCGCCACGGTGGCCCCGGCCAAGCCCGGCCAGCGGCCCGCCTCGGCCCCTACCCCGCCGGTGCGCAACATTTCGGCCGACCCGCGCGACCCCGTGGGGCCGCCGCCGCCCGGCGTGCGCAACACCGGCCAGTCGCGCGTGCCCGGCGCCTCGCACCAGCCCGTGCCCGACACGCTGGCCCCGGGCGGCACCGCCCGGCAGCGCGGCACGGCGCCCACCGACACCAGCGGGCTGGTGAACGGCGTGCGCGGCAACGGCGACTCCTTGCAAGTGGCTGCCCGGCCCAAAGGCCAGATTTCCACCACCATCACCTACACGGCCAAGGACTCTATTCAGTTCGACGTGCCCAAAAAGATTGCGCGGCTGTATGAAAGCGCCAGCGTGGTGTATGGCCAAACCGACCTGAAAGCCGCCCTCATCACGGTGAACTACGGCAACAACACCATGCAGGCCGAGGGCCGGCAGGATACGGTAAAAAACAAGCGGGTGGGCACGCCCATCCTCACCGACAACGGCCAGAAATACCAGGCCCGCAGCATTGCCTACAATTTCAAGAGCAAGAAAGCCAAGGTGACCGAGGCCGTGACCACCCAGGGCGAAGGCTACGTGGGCGCGCAGGTTATCAAGCGCCTGCCCAGCGGCGAAATCAACGGCCTGATGGGCCGCTACACCACTTGCAACCTGGAACACCCGCACTTTTACATTCAGGCCAAGAAGATGAAGGTGATTCCGGGCGATAAGGTGGTGACCGGGCCGTTCAACCTCGTCATTGGCGACGTGCCCACGCCGCTGGGCTTTCTGTTTGGCTTCTTCCCGACGCCGAACCGGAGCCGGGGCTCGGGCGTGCTAATTCCGACCTTCGGGCAGGCCGCTGACCGGGGCTACTACCTCACCAACGGCGGCTATTATTTTGCGCCGAACGACTACATCGGCGTGCGCCTGACCGGCGACATCTACGCCGGCAACGCCGACACCTTCGGCGGCTGGGGCGCCACGGCCGACGTGAGCTACCTGAAGCGCTACACTTACCAGGGCAACTTCAACTTCCGCTTCTCGACGCGGCCCAGCAACCAGATTCTGACCCAGGATGCCGTGGGCGTGGGCCAGACCTACATTCGGCCGCCGGCCGCCAACTCGTTCTGGATTACTTGGAACCACACGCCCCAGGCCAAGCCCGGCGGCGGCCGCTTCTCGGCCAGCGTGAACGCGGGCACCAGCAGCTACAACCAAATCAATAGCCTCGACGCCCGGCGCTACCTGTCCACGCAGTTCAGCTCGAGCATCAGTTACTCGAAGCAAATCCGCAACTCGCCCGTCAACTACGACGTGCGCCTGAGCCAGAGCCAGGGCACCGACGGCCGCATGACTTTCACGCTGCCCGACATCAGCGTGGGCGTGGCCCGGCAATACCCTTATCAGTGGTTCGGCATCAAGCCCGGCCAGGGCGGCAAGTTGGGGGCGGCCACCTACGAGCAGTTCACGCTGAGCTACAACCTGACGGCCCGCAACGAGGTGAGTAACGTCATCGGCGCCCGCACGCTGGCCAACGGCCTGCCCCTGCTGGGCGGCACCACCACCGATACGCGCATTCCGTTCAGCTTCGCCACCCTGGGCCGGCTGCTGCAAAACTCCAACAACGGCATGCAGCACCAGTTCGGCATCGGGCTGGGCTCCTACAACCTGGGGCCGCACGTCAAACTCAGCCCCTCGGTGAGCTACAGCGAGGTGTGGTACGCCAAGAGCCTGAAATACGTGTACAGCCCCGTAGCCCAGGCTGTGCGCATTGACACAACCTATGGCTTCAACCGCCTGAATACCTACTCCGCCTCGGCCAGCCTCAACACCACCATCTACGGCACGGTGGTGCGCCGGGGTACGCACAAGATTCAGGCCCTGCGCCACAAGATGACGCCCAGCCTCAACTACACCTTCGCGCCCAACCTGCGCACCGAAGACCGGTTCCCGCTGGGCTCGTCGGTGCTAAACGGGTACGTCGACCAGTTTGGGCGGAAGCTCGACAATCGCATCACCGCCGACGCATTACTGCTCAATAACTACACGTTCGACAACTACCAGAGCTTCCTCTACGGCACGCCTGGCGGCACGGCGCAGAGCCAGATTTCCTTCAGCCTGCAAAACGCGGTGGAAATGAAAATCCGCGACTCCAACGACACCACTGGCCTCAACCCGTTCAGGAAATCCAACCTCATTGAAGGGCTCGACTTCAACATCGGCTACAACTTCAATGCACCCGGCGACACCCTCAAACTCACGCCGCTGGGCGTGAACTTCCGCACCCAGATTGCCAAGAAGCTGAACCTGAACAGCAACGCCAGCTTCATCGCCTACCAGCGCGACGCCAACGGCCGCGTCATCAACAAGTTCCTGTTCGAATCGGACCCGCGCAAGCTGCTGCGCTTGTCGTCGGCCAGCTTCGGGGCCACCTACAGCTTCAACCCCGCCACGGGCAAGAAGAAAAGCACCGTTCCGCGCGCCGTGGCCCCGTCCAACGACCCCACCCTGGGCACGGTGGGCCCCACCAACTACTACGCCGACTACGTCGATTTCGACATTCCGTGGGAGCTGGCCCTCACCTACGCGGCTGGCTACACCACCAACACGGCGCCGCTCACGGCCGAGTACATCCGGGCCAACGGCCGGCCGCCCATTCTGGCCCTGAACACGGTGGGCGTCACGGGCTCCGTCAAGCTCACCGAGAACCTGCGCCTGAGCTACAACCTAGGTTACGACATCACCAACCAAAGCGTGACGTACCCCAACATCACCTTCTTCCGCGATTTGCACTGCTGGCAAATCAACGGCACCTGGATTCCCTTCGGAATCACGAAGGGCTACAATTTCACCATTGCGGCGAAGAGCAGTTTATTGCAGGATTTAAAGATTAATCGGAACCGCTACGCGCAGTTCCAGTAGGGCCGGTTTCGTTCGCAGAGGGATTGGCCGCGTTGGCGGGGCGGGGCATCGTGTTGGACGCCATTGCCGGCACGGCCGCTGGCCAGTTGGTTGTTTTGAAAACGTTCTGTTTTCCGCAACTGCCATGAACCCCTTCTTCCTCCGCGTGCTGCTGGCCGCCGATTCGGCCCGCGAAGCCGCTGCCCTTGAGCACTACCTGCACGATGCCGGCCACGAAGTGGTGCGCGTGGAGGCCCGTAGCGACGCTGCCCTCAAAGCCGCCCGCCTGGTCCATCCCGACCTGGTGGTGCTCAGCGCCCCCCAGCCCGGCGGCCCCGGCGAGGAGGGCCTGGCCGAAGCCCTGGCGCGCCACGTGCTGGCACCCACACCCATCATCGTTGTGACGGACCCAGCCGAGTTGCCCAGCCTGCTGGCGCGGCAAATACCGTCCGCCAGTTGGCCCAGCCATTCCGAAGCCTCGTCGCTGCCCGAAGCGGCCATCGACCCCGAAGCCGGGGAAGCGGCGTAAGCGGCCGCTTGGTTTGAATGCCTTTTTTTCTGGCGAATAATTCAGCCCCTGTGCTTCGGCCAGGGGCTTTTTGTGGCTGTGGCGTGCCGGGTAACGAAATTGTTGCCAGCTTTGCCCCGCCAAACGGCCCCCTCACCCCAACCACTGCCGTTTGGCCCATCCCCATGTCCCAGCACAAGGAAGTCAAACTCATCACCACCCACCAGATGCTCGCCATGAAGCAGCGGGGGGAAAAAATTTCCATGCTCACGGCCTACGACTACTCGATGGCCCAGATTCTCGACGGCGCCGGCATCGACGTGCTGCTCGTCGGCGACTCGGCCTCCAACGTCATGGCCGGGCACGAAACTACCCTGCCCATCACGCTCGACCAGATTATTTACCACGCCCAGGGCGTGGTGCGGGCCGTGAAGCGCGCGTTTGTGGTGGTTGATATGCCCTTTGGCTCCTACCAGGGCAACTCCAGCGAGGCCCTGCGCTCGGCCATCCGCATTATGAAGGAAAGCGGCGGCCACGGCGTCAAGCTCGAAGGCGGCGCCGAAGTGAAGGACAGCATCATCCGCATCCTCACGGCCGGCATTCCGGTGATGGGCCACTTGGGCCTCACGCCCCAGTCCATCTACAAATTCGGCACCTACACCGTGCGCGCCAAGGAAGAAGCCGAGGCCCAGAAGCTGCTCGAAGACGCCCGCCTGCTGCAGGAAATCGGCTGTTTCGGGTTGGTACTGGAGAAAATTCCGGCCTCCCTGGCCAAGCAAGTAGCCGAGGAGCTGACCATTCCGGTCATCGGCATCGGCGCCGGCCCCGACGTGGACGGCCAGGTGCTGGTGGTGCACGACATGCTGGGCCTCACCAAGGAATTTAAACCCCGCTTCCTACGCCGCTACGCCGAGTTGCACGACATCATGACCGAGGCCGTGCAGCACTACGTAGCCGATGTAAAAAACCGCGAATTTCCGAGCAAAGAGGAAGGTTACTAGTTTAATAGCCGTGCCTAAAGGCACAGGAAAGGCCGGGGCCGACGCACGTTTTTGTGCGTCGGCCCCGGCCTTTTTTTATTTTCTTCAAGCATATATCAATTATTCCATTCACTTCGTTAGCTTTGCCAATCAAAGAACTTCGTGATTAAATAAAACATGGGCCCTTTCGCCGCCTTCCCCACCCGCCAGAATTCCTCCAGCAGTTGGGCAATCAGCATCAAGCTCGTCATCATTTCGGTGCTGCTGGTGCTGCTGCTCATCCCCTCAAACATGGTGGAAGGCCTGATAACCGAGCGCGCCGAAAACCGCGACGCGGCCACCGCCGAAATCAGCAGCCAGTGGGGCGGGCCGCAGTTGGTGCTGGGCCCCGTGCTGGTGCTGCCCTACACGGTGCGCTCGCAAAGCGAAAAGGGCGTGATAACGGAGGAAACCCGCTACCTCAGCCTGCTGCCCGATACCCTGGCCACGACAGGAACCCTGGCGCCCGAGCGCCGCCACCGCGGCATCTACGAGGCGGTGGTGTACCGGGCAGGCTTGCGTGTGCGGGGGGCGTTTCAGGCGCCGCCGCTGGCCGACCTGGGCGTGCCGGCCGGCGATGTGCGCTGGTCCGAAGCCTTTGTGGCCGTGGGCATTTCCGACATGAAAGGCATCCGCAACGGTCTGGCGCTGAATTGGGACGGCCGTAGCCACCCCTTCGAGCCCGGCGTGCCCAACGCCGCGGTGCTGCCCGCGGGCAGCGCGCCCACCGTTTCCACGCAGTTCAGCACGGTGCTGAACGAGCGGCGGCGCTACTCCAAGTACCAGGGCGACGACGATGAACGCAACAGCGGCTCGGCCACCAATGGCCTGAACGTGGCCATTCCGATGCCCGACGAGGCCGCCCTCACCCGCCGCCACACCTTCTCCTTCGACCTCGACCTGAACGGCAGTACCGGCCTGCTGCTGGCGCCCCTCGGCCGCCAAACCACCCTGCACCTCAGCGCTCCGTGGGCCGACCCGAGCTTCATCGGGGCCTTCCTGCCCACTCGCCGCACCCTCACCGGCAAGGATTTCACGGCCGACTGGCAGGTACTGCACCTCAACCGCAACTTCCCCCAGCACTGGCGCACCGACACCGACCGCCCCGCCGTAGACGAGTCGACCTTTGGCGTGCGCCTGCTGGTGCCCGTGAACGAATACCAGAAAACCATGCGCGCCGCCAAATACGCCCTGCTGCCGCTCACCCTCACTTTCCTTATTTTCTTCTTTGTGGAGGTGCTCACGCGGCGGCGGTTCCACCCGTTTCAATACATTCTGGTGGGGTTGGCGTTGGTTATTTTCTACGTGCTGCTGCTGGCCCTGGCCGAGCAAATGCCCTTCAATGCCGCCTACGGCCTGTCGGCGCTGGTGATTGTGGGCCTCGTGACGAGTTACGCGGCGGCCAGCTTCCGGCAGCGGCGCCTCACGCTGGTCACGGCCGGCGTGCTCACGCTGGTGTACGCCTTTATTTTCGTAGTGCTCCAGCTGCAGGATTACGCCCTGTTGGTGGGCAGCCTGGGCCTAGTAGTGGTGCTGGGCGCGGTGATGTTCCTCTCGCGCAACGTAAACTGGTATAACCCCGCGCCCGAGTTGCCGGCTGCGCCTGAGCTGCCCGGCGACGTGTCGGCAGTGGCTTGAGCCGCTCCGGTTTCGCTTCCGCGCGGCGTTGTATCTTCGCGCCAGCAAAAGCAAGAGCGGAGCGCCCGGTGAGTGTGGTCTGATGACGTGCGGAAGCCCCCGAGGGGCCCCTGGCCCGCTCCTGCTCCCTCTCAACCTCCCGCCCCCGCCGCGTGAATCGACCAAACCTCTGGTCTGAAGGCAGAGAAATTCTGTTCGAAGACAACCACCTCCTCGTCATCAACAAGCCCGCCGGCATCCTCGTGCAGGGCGACGCCACCGGCGACGAGCCCCTCTCCAAAAAAGCCGCCGAGTACCTCCGTTTCAAGTACAAGAAGCCGGGCGAGGCCTTCGTGGGCGTGTGCCACCGCATCGACCGGCCGGTGTCGGGCATCGTCATTCTGGCCAAAACCAGCAAGGCCCTGAGCCGTCTGAACGAGATGTTTCGGGACGACAAGATTCACAAAACCTACTGGGCCCTCACCGGCAAGCCGCCCATCCCCGAAAGCGGCACGCTCATCCATTGGCTGGTGAAGGACACCGTGCGCAACGTAACCAAGGCCTACCCCACCGCCCACGGCCAGGGCCTGCGTTCCGAGCTCAAATACGAGCTGCTAGGCCCGGCCGGCAACCGCTACCTGCTCCAGGTAAATCCCGTAACGGGCCGCCCCCACCAGATTCGGACCCAGTTGGCCACCGGCCTGAACACGCCCATCGTGGGCGATGTGAAGTACGGTTTCATCGCCCCACTGCCCGACGTGAGCATTGCCCTGCACGCCCGCCAGCTGCAGCTGCAGCACCCCGTCACGAAAGAAGCCCTGACCTTCACCGCGCCCCTACCCGATGCCCCGCACTGGGACGCGGCCCGCGCGTTTTATCAGGAAGCGTAGGCATTCGTCATCCTGAGCGCAGCTTCTACCCTGCGGCCAAAGGTGCAAGATTTTGGCCTTCCGGGACTGAAAATCCAGCTGCCTTCGCATAGGCCGTAATTTTGCGTTCATACCACTGAACCTAAGCGTCGGCGTTTTGCTTGTGCGGTCAGTTCAGCTTTAGCAACCTTTATGGCGATTCTCGTTTTCTTCATTGCCCATTACTACCTCTCGCTGTTCACGCAGACGTTTTACCTGCACCGTTATGCGGCGCATAAAATGTTTACAATGAACAAGTTTTGGGAGAAGTTCTTCTTCCTCTTCACCTACCTCTGCCAAGGCAGCAGCTTCCTCTCGCCCCGGGCCTACGCGCTGCTGCACCGCATGCACCACGCCTACTCCGACACTGAGCTGGACCCGCACTCGCCCCACTTCTCGAACAATGCGTTCGATATGATGTGGAAAACCAAGGTGATTTACAACGACGTGGTGAACCACAACCACGAGGGCGCCAAGCGCTTCGAGGGCGACATTCCGGAGTGGAACTGGCTCGATAAGTTTGGCGGCACGGCATATTCGCGTCTGGGCTGGGGCACGGCCTACGTGCTGTTTTACATCAACTTTGCCACGGCCTGGTGGCAGTACCTGCTGCTGCCCATCCACTTCCTGATGGGCCCCATCCACGGCGCCATCGTGAACTGGGGCGGCCACAAATACGGCTACCAGAATTTCGACAACAACGATAAG
This sequence comes from Hymenobacter convexus, assembly GCF_030580955.1. Classification (GTDB taxonomy): domain Bacteria; phylum Bacteroidota; class Bacteroidia; order Cytophagales; family Hymenobacteraceae; genus Hymenobacter. Next base: position 256,277 of record NZ_JAUQON010000006.1, read on the forward strand.
TCGATGAACACGCTGGCCCTGGATTTTCTCGCCTTCGGCGAGCTGTTCCAGAACAACCACCACAAGCTGCCCATGCGCGTCAACTTCGGCGTGAAGTGGTGGGAATTCGACCCGACCTACGTCGCCATCTGGGGTCTCGACAAGGTGGGCATCATCAAGGTGAAGCGCAAAAACATGAACCTGAACACGATTTCCAAACAGGTTCGGACCAAACGCGAGGCCGTAGCTGCGTAAAAACACGTTTGTCATCCCGAGCGCAGCGAGGGACCTTATTACGAGTGAACAATTTGTTCCAACGTGATAAGGTCCTTCGTTGCACTCAGGATGACAGATGAAGCACAAGTAGGCATGACTGAGTTGCTAAAAAGATTCAGCACCACCGGCTAAAAAAGAGTGAGTTGGGGGAAAGAAGATTTGTCGTTCATTTGCGACTTCATCTTCTTTCCCCTTCTTTTTTTTATGAAAAAATTGGTTCTCTTCCCGGCCGTTATCCTGATGGCTGCCTTCTCTTCCGCCTTCCGCCCAGCCCCTGCCGCCGATGACGACATGGCCACCGTGTGCATCTACCGTGGCGGCCAGTTCATGGGCGCCCTCGCCAACTACGCCGTGTACGTCAACGGCCAAAAAATCTGTAAGCTCAGCAACGAGCGTTACATTGAGTACAAAGCCAAGCCCGGCAAGCTCGACATCATGGCCAAAAACGGCGGCGTGGAGGTTTTCAAAAAAGAAACCGGCCTGGAGCTGACCGTGGAGGCTGGGCACAAATACTACGTGCGCGGCGACATCAAAACCAGCATCACCCGGGCCCGCATGGAGCTCTCGGAAGTGACCGAGAACACCGCCAAGCGCGACATGGCCAAGCTCACGCCCGACAACTGCCAGCAGGCCGACAGCAAATAGCCTTGTGCGCAGGGCGGCTTTTTTGTACCGACGCTAGCTAATGCCCTGAACAAACGCTACCTTTGCACTCCCAATTTCGGGAAACCCTCACCAGACGCACGAGTTGCGTCGCACAACCCCACCGGTTTATGGCAGTTAAAATCCGCCTCGCCCGCCGTGGCCGCAAGAAGGCCGCGACTTACGACATCGTAGTAGCTGACGCTCGCGCCCCGCGCGACGGCCGTTTCATCGAGAAACTCGGCACCTACAACCCCCAAACCAACCCCGCCACCATCAACTACGACGCCGACCGCGCGTTCTACTGGATGATGACCGGTGCGCAGCCCACCGACACCGTTCGGGCCATGCTTAGCTACCGCGGCGTGCTCTACCGTCGTCACCTGCAGCTGGGTGTCGACAAGGGTGCCATCACCCAGGAAGTGGCTGACCAGCGCTTCAGCGCCTGGAAAGAAGAGAAAGATGCGAAGATTGAAGGTAAGCGCACCGGCCTCGTTGATGCCAAGGCTACCGCCAAGAAAGCTGCTTTCGACGCCGAAACCAAGGTGAAAGAAGCCCGCGCCGAAGCGCAGCGTCAGAAAGCTGCTGCTTTGCTGGCTGCTAACGCCCCCGCTCCGGCCGCTGAAGAAGCTACCGAGGCTCCGGCCGAAGAAGCTACCGAAGCTGCTGCCGAGTAGTTTTTAGGTTTCTGAAAACCGAAAGCGTTTGGGAGTTGTGAGCCGGACCGGCTGGCAACCCCCAAACGCTTTTTCGTTTCCCCTCTCCCCGCCATGACCCTCGACGAAACCTATCAGCTCGGCTATATCCTCAAAACGCACGGCCTGCGCGGCCACGTTGCCGCCCACTTCGACGTGGACGACGTAGCCGACTACCTCAAGCTCAAGACGGTGTACCTCACGCTGCCCGGCGCCCCTACTAAGCTGGTGGAGCACAAAGTAGAGAAGGTGCAGCCCCAGTCCGGCAACAAAGTGCTGCTCAAGCTGAAAGGCATCGAGCGTATCGAGGAAGCCGAGCTATTACGCGGCTCCCAATTACACCTGCCCCTGGCCGCCCTGCCCGAACTGGAAGACGACCAGTTCTACTTCCACGACGTTATCGGCTTCACCGTGGTCGATGAAAACCTGGGCGAACTGGGCACCGTGGAGAACTTCTACGAGTTGCCTCAACAGGACATGCTGGCCATGCGCTACCAAGGCCAGGAAGTGCTGATTCCGGTAGTAGACGAGCTGGTGAGCCACGCCGACCACGCCAAAAAGCAGGTCTACGTAAACCTGCCCGACGGCTTGCTCGACGTGTACCTCAAGCCCAGCACCCGCCAGCAAGACGAAGCCGACGAGGCAGAGTAGCGCGGACTTTGTAGTTCGCGAGTGCCTGAACGCCAAATGAATTGAACGACTCGCGGACTACAAAGTCCGCGCTACTTGCATGAGAATCGACATCCTCACCTGCCTGCCGGAGCTGCTGGTCAGCCCCTTTGCCCATTCCATCGTGAAGCGGGCGCAGGACAAGGGCCTGGCCGAAATCCACGTGCACCAGCTGCGCGAGCACGCCATCAACAAGCACGGCCAGATTGACGACTTTGTGTTTGGCGGCGGCGCGGGCATGGTGCTGCGCGTGGAGCCCATTGCCGCGTGGATGGACGCGCTGCAGGCCGAACGTCCCTACGACGCCATCATCTACCTCACGCCCGATGGCGAGACGCTGCGCCAGCCGCTGGCCAATCGCCTGTCGCTGATGCAGAACATCATCATGCTCTGCGGCCACTACAAGGGCATCGATGAGCGCATCCGTCAAACCTACATCACCCACGAAATCAGCGTGGGCGACTATGTACTGAGCGGCGGTGAGCTGGGCGCGGCCATCCTGGTCGATGCCGTGGTGCGGCTGCTGCCCGGCGTGCTGGGCAATGAGGAGTCGGCGCTGTCCGATTCTTTTCAGGACGACCTGCTGGCGCCGCCCGTATACACCCGCCCGGCCGAATGGCGCGGCCAAGCCGTGCCCGACATTCTGTTATCGGGCAACACGCCCAAAATTGAGGAGTGGCGGCACGAGCAGGCCCTGGCCCGCACCCAGCAGCGCCGCCCCGATTTACTTCAGTAGCGCAGGCTTCCGCTTGCGACCAATCGAATTAACAGCAAATCAAGGAACAAGCTGAAGGTTGTTCTGGCAATGACTTGCTATCATCACCGGAAAGCGCTATCTTTGCGCTCCGTTTCGTAAAATACTAATTCCCGACGGCGGCGCCGTCTTTCGCAATTTTCTCAGCCATGAGCGTACTACTTGACTTTATCCAGGCCGAATCGCAGGAGCGCCGCGCCAGCTTCCCCGACTTTGCCGCCGGCGACACCATTAACGTGCACGTGAAAATCCGCGAGGGTGCCAAGGAGCGCATTCAGCAGTTCCAGGGCGTGGTGCTGCAGCGTCGCAACCCCAGCTCGAACGGCGAAACCTTCACCGTGCGCAAGATTTCGAACCAAATCGGCACTGAGCGTATTTTCCCCCTGCTGTCGCCTAACATCGAGAAAATCGAGGTAGTGCGTCGCGGTAAAGTGCGTCGCGCCCGTCTGTTCTACCTGCGCGGCCTGTCGGGCAAACAAGCTCGTATCAAAGAGCGTCGCTTGAACGTGGTGGCCAAGGCTACCGCCTAAGCTCCGCCGCAGCCCATCAGCTGCCTATAAAACAAAAAGCCGGCCCCACGCGTGGGGCCGGCTTTTTTGGGTTTACCATCCGGCAAGCAATAACCTTCCGGATGCTTTGCCAAATGCCTAGCTATGCGACGAAAAGTCCTGCGGCAGGCTGCCGTCCACTTCCACCGAGCTGCCTTGCAGCTGCTGGGCCACGGCCGTGAGGACTTCGCCCAGTTTGGTTACGCGGGTAGCCGTATTCACGTTTTCGGCGAAATTGGCGGCCTGGGTGGTGCCGGTGCCCAAGCGGGCCAGCAGCGGAGCAATGACATTCACGTCGAGCGTGCCGCTGCCGAAGTGGGCCTTCAGGGCCTGCAGGTCGACCACCAACTGGTGCAGGGCCGGGTTGTTGGCTTCCTTCAGGTCTTCAATCCAGCGCTGCAGCTGGTTGTCGAGGCCGGCTTTTTCGGTGGTAGCGGCGAGGTCGCCGGTGAGCAGGTGAATGGCGCCGTCGAGGTGCACTTGGTGCTGCGAATCTTTCTTTTCCATGGGTGGGGTGTTGTTGGTAATCGGTGGGCAACGGCGGCGCTTGGCGTGCCGCCGTTCTTGCCAACGTAGCAAAGCCCCCGGGGGTTGGCCCCAGGGCCCAAACAAAAAGCCCCGCCGGAGTTGGCGGGGCTTTTTGTTTGGGCCCGAAAGCAGCGTTGCGTTTACTCAATCTTGTTCATGCGGTCTTTCACGGCTTCCAGGGCCACGCGCATGCTCACAATGTCGCCGCGGGCGGCTTCCTGCTCTTTCAAGTTGGCATCGATGAGGTTGTTGAACTGCTGCAATTCGGCCGCGTTGGCCGCCAGCATCTGCTGGATTTCAATTTTGCGCGCTTTGTTCTTCTCGATGTCTTTCTTGATGGTTTCAGCCTTGGTAATCACCGCCATGTGGTTGTTTTGCGAGGCAACGAGGGCGCGCTCAGCTTCCGCAATCTGCGACACCAGGTCTTCGCGGTACATCATGCGGGCGAAGTCCTTGAGGTACTTTTCGGCCGACTTCCACTGCACCGGCGTTTTGTCTTTAGCCAAGTAGGCGTTGCCCAAGTCGATGCTCCACCACACGGTGGTGCCGGTGGGCGTGGCATCTACTTTTGAAATGACCCGAATGGGGGTAGGTGCAATTTCTTCGATGATGACGCCGTCCATCGTCACCACGCCTTTCGTGTTCTTTACCTTGCTGCCAAACTTGTCGTTCAGCTGCTTCAGCCAAGCCGCTTCCACGCGCTTGTTATCGAGCTGCATGCTCACGCGCTGGCCCGTGCGGGGCACGTTGCCGATTGACATATCGGCCTCATCCACAGGGGATTTCTGAGCATAAACGCCCAGTGTAGCCAAGCATACAAGAAGTAAGATGAGTAGGCTTCGTTTCATGGTAATAATAACTTAATGAGAACTTTAAAGATGGCCTGTGCAAAGGGTTAAGACGTCAGTGTCTTTTTCCGGTTTTTCAAATTTAAGACCTTTCTTTCATGCAAATTCTTTTCCCAAGGATTTTTTTAGGAATAATACTGTTTTTATTATTTTAGTACAACTCATAATCCGTTAAGTATACGAATTAACAATAGGCCAATTCGTTGAATGCTTCGGATGTTCTTGCCAATCGTAACAAAGGCTGGTGCGTGTGAGTTGTAAGGCCCTATGCAAATCACCGTTTGCCGTACCGAGCACTTTAATGCCGCCCACCGCCTGCACAACCCCGCGTGGAGCGACGAGCAAAACCAGCGGGTTTTCGGGCTGTGCAACAACCCCAACTACCACGGCCACAACTACAACCTGACTGTGCGCCTGACCGGCCCGGTCGACCCCGAAACGGGCTATGTGTACGACCTGAAGCGCCTGAGCGACCTTATTAAGCACGAGGTGCTTAACCGCTTCGACCACCGCAACTTAAACCTCGATACGGAAGAATTCCGTACCCTGAACCCCACGGCCGAAAATATCGCCGTGGTCATTTGGCAGCGCCTGCGGCCACATCTGGACGCCGGCCTGGCCTTATCGGTCACCCTCTACGAGACGGACCGTAACTTTGTAGAATACCATGGATAATCCTTCCGGGCCGGCCCCGGCAACCGATTCGCACCTGCCCACGGGCCTGCGCACCCCGCTCCGCGACGACGCATTCGCGCGCAGCGATGAGGAGAAAATTGCGGCCATCAGCGGCCATTTCGAGGCCATTATGCGGGAGCTGGGCCTCGACCTGACCGACGACAGCCTGGCCGGCACCCCACGCCGGGTGGCCAAGATGTACGTGAAGGAATGGTTTAAGGGCCTTGACCCGGCCAACCGACCGGAAGTGCGCATGTTCGACAACCGCTACGACTACCACCAGCTGCTGGTGGAGCGCGACATTACGCTGTTTTCGTGCTGTGAGCACCATTTTGTGCCCATCATCGGCAAAGCGCACGTGGCGTACCTGCCGGGCAGCCACGTGGTGGGCCTGAGCAAGCTCAACCGAGTGGTGCAGTATTACGCGCGCCGCCCACAGGTGCAGGAGCGCCTCACGCGCCAGATTGCGGAGGAGCTGAAGCAAAGCCTGGGCACCGACGACGTGGCCGTGCTCATCGAAGCCGACCACCTCTGCGTGATGAGCCGCGGCGTGAACGATACCAGCAGTTCGACTCTGACCAGCGAATACAGCGGCCGCTTTGCCACTGACGAAGCGTTGCGTAACGAGTTTCTGCGGCAGATTGGGAAGTAAGGAAGGTGTGGTTTAGGTTTGGCGGGCGGGGCTGTGGGCCCGGTTCGATGTTGGTGCAGAGCAGCGGTTTTACTTTTGTCTGAAATAACTTCCATGACCGAAACTTCTTCTCGCAAAGTCCTCATCACTGGCGGCACCGGGCTCATTGGCACCCGCTTGGCCGAAATGCTGATTGACAGCGGCTACGAAGTGGCTTTGTTGAGCCGCGAACCTGCCAAAAGCAACCACTTCCGCAGCTTCCGCTGGGACCCGCAGGCGGGCACCATCGACGAGGCGGCCGTGCCCTATGCCGACTACATTGTGAGCCTGGCCGGCGCCAGCGTGAGCGACGGCAAGTGGACCGATGAGCGCAAGCGCGAGATTATGACCAGCCGGCTGGGCGGGCTGAAGCTGCTGACCCGCGAGCTGGCCAAGCCCGGCCACCATGTGCAGGCCGTGATTTCGGCTTCGGCGGTGGGCATTTATGGCGATGCCGGCGAGCAGGTGGTGACGGAAGAAACGCCTCCCGCCCTGCCTACCAATGATTTTCTGGCCGATGTGTCGCACCAGTGGGAGCTGGCCGCGGCGCCCATTGCGGCGCTGGGCATCCGGACGGTGATTCCGCGCATTGGCGTGGTGCTGAGCACGGAGGGCGGCGCCCTGCCCCAGATTGCCAAGCCGGTGAAGCTGGGCGCGGGCGCGGCCCTGGGCAGCGGCAAGCAATACATGTCCTGGATTCACTTGGATGACATCTGTCGCCTGTTCATCGCCATGCTGGAAGACCCGGCCTGGGAGGGCACTTATAACGCGGTGGCTCCCTACCCCGCCACCAATCAGGCTTTCACCGAGGTGCTGGCGCAGGTGCTGCACCGGCCGCTGATTCTGCCCAAAGTGCCGGCCTTCGGGCTGAAGCTGGCGATGGGCGAGATGAGCGAAATCGTGCTGGCCTCGCAGAACGTGAGCGCGGCCAAGGTGCTGGCGCGGGGCTTCCGGTTTGAGTATCCGGAGCTGCGCGGGGCGCTGGAGGCGCTGTATGGAGGGGAGTAAAAGTCAGCCAATGCATCCGGAAACACGTTTAACGATGCGTTTCCTTTCCCTCTTAGCAATTCCCCATGCCTGCATTACCCGACCTTGAGTTAGTAGCCGAGAAAGTCCACGAGTCTTGGATGAAAACCAAGCAGGACCAGGGCGTGACCACCCGCCAGAGCGAAACCGGCGAGGAGCTGATGGTGCCTTATGCCCAGCTCAGCGAGCCGGCCAAGGAGCTGGACCGCATGACCGTGCGGACGGTGTATGCGGCCATTGAAGCGTTGAGTAGCTGAGGTGACGAGGGTGAAGAGTAGTTTCGCTTATGCGCATTGTCTTTCTACTTGCCCTTTTCCTGCTTAAAGCAGTTTGCTCATGTGCCCAATCGATGCAAACCCGTCCACTGACTGAGCTTATTAATACCCAAGACCCGGGCTGGCCGTTGGTGCAGGGCTGGATTGCAGCCGCGAAGAACAAGGTGCAAGTATTGCCCAAAACGGCGGCCCGTGCCGACAGCGCCTTACTGGCAGCACAGGTAACGACCCGTTCGCCAATGGGCGCGGTGGTTCACGAAACGGGCGGCATCCTCGTGGATAATGGCTGGCTCCGCATCCTGGGTTCTGGTTCGCCGGGCCTCGACCGAGACCTGATGGGTTGGAACAAGGACAAGCAGAAAGGGCTTCTGCTGATTGCCGATGATGCATTGGGAGGCTTTTTTGCGGTCAATGGCGGCGCTTTTGGACAAGCTACGCTCGGCAAAATTTATTACCTCGCACCCGAAAACCTGGAGTGGGAGCCGCTAAACAAAGGCTATTCTGATTTTTTGGTTTTCTGCTTTTCCGGCGATTTGGAAAAGTTTTATGGCAAGATGCGTTGGAAAGGCTGGCAGCAGGAAGTAGCCAGTCTCAATGGCAACCAAGGCATCAGTTGTTACCCTTTTTTATTCACCACAGAAGGCAAGAAAATCAATAAGGTTATGCGGAAACCAGTGCCCATCCAAGAGCTTTGGATGTTCAGCAACGACATGCGCCAGCAACTCGGGATTCACTAGCGCCGCAAACTATCCGGCACGCCGCCGCCGTTGTTCATCTGCTCCAGCAGGTTGTCGGCGGCGATGGTATCGACGGCCACGGCGCGGCGACGCGGCTCCGATTCGGACACGCAGGTGTACTTCTTGTTGATTTTGACGGTGGGCTTGGGGAAGTGGCCGGGCGTGTAGCCCAGCTCCTTGTCCTGGTAGATTTTCTCCATGAACTTGCCGAAGATGGGCAGGGCCGTGCGGCCGCCCTCGCCCTGCTGCGAGCCCACGAAGTGGATGCTGCGGTCTTCGCCGCCCACCCACACGCCGGTCATCAGGTCCTTGGTCATGCCCATGTACCAGCCGTCGGAATAGTTGCTGGTGGTACCGGTTTTGCCGCCGATTTGGTTGTCGTTTTTCCACAGTTCGTAGTCCCAGAGGGCCTGGGAGGTGCCGCCGGGCTCTTCCATGCCGCCGCGCAGCATGTAGGTCATCAGCCAGGCGGTTTCGGCCGGGATGGCGCGGTGCTGCACGGGGTCGAACTGCTGGATGACGTTGCCGTTGCGGTCCTCGATGCGGGTGACGAGGCGCGGGTCGGAGCGGAAGCCGTTGTTGAGGAAGGTGCTGTAGGCGTCCACCATTTCGTACACGCTCACGTCGCCGGCCGAGCCCAGGCCGATGCTGGGCACCGGCAGCAGCGGCGAGGTGATGCCGACTTTGTGGGCGTACTTGGCCACGTTTTCCCAGCCCACTTTCTCGGTCAGCTGGGCCGTCACCGAGTTCACGGAGCGGGCCATGGCGTGGCGCAGGGTCATGTTGATGCCGGTGTATTCGCGGGTCACGTTGTCGGGCTTCCACTCCATGGGCTGGCCGTTTTCGACGTAGTTGATGGTCACGCGCTGGTCCCGAATGCGGTCGCAGGGCGAGTAGCCGTTGTCGAGGGCCGTGAGGTACACGAAGGGCTTGAACGTGGAGCCGGCCTGACGCCTGCCCTGCTTCACGTGGTCGTACTGGAAAAAGCGGAAGTCGAGCCCGCCCACCCAGGCCTTAATCTGGCCGGTGAAGGGGTCCATGCACATCATGCCCGATTGCAGGAAGTGCTTGTAGTAGGCCAGCGAATCGAGCGGCGACATCACCAGCGTGGTGTCGTTGTCGTCGTGCTTCCAGGTGAAGACTTTCATCGGCCGCTTGGCGTTCAGGGCCGAATCGAGGCGCTGGGGCTGGTTGCGGTAGCGGTTGGCGAGACTCTTGTAGCTCTCGGTGCGCTTCATCTGGGTGAGGATGAAGTCGGGGATTTCTTGGCCTTTCTCGTCCACCCAGGGGTTGGAGCCGCGGTTGCGCCAGAAGTTGTCGAACTGGCGTTGCAGGGCCTTCATGCGCTCGTGCAGGGCTTCCTCGGCGTGGGCCTGCATGCGGGAGTCGATGCTCAGGTAGATTTTCATGCCGTCGCGGTACATGTCGTGGCCGGTGCTGTCGCACCAAGCATCCACAAACTGGCTGATGGCGCTGCGGAAGTAGGTATCGGGCCCGTCGATGTGGGGCTCGACGTGGTAGTTGAGCACGATGGGCGTGGCCTTGAGGGCCTTGATTTGGGCGGCGGGCAGCACGCCGGCCTGGCCCATGCGGTCGAGTACCACGTTGCGGCGGCGCAGGGCGGCGGCCGGGTGGAACTTGGGGTTGTAGGCCGTAGGGTTGTTGAGCACACCCACCAGCATGGCGGCTTCCTCGGGCTTGAGGCTGTCGGGCGAGGTGTGGAAGAAGGTTTTGGCCGCCACCTTGATGCCGAAGGCGCTGGAGCCGTACTCCACGGTATTGAGGTACATCCGCAGGATTTCCTCCTTGGTGTAGCGCTGCTCCAGGTCCACGGCCGTGAGCCATTCCTTGGTTTTGGCCACGATGGTGCTCACCACCGGAATGTAGCCCAGGGCGCCGCGGCTCTGCTGGCGGCGGATTTTATACAGGTTTTTGGCGAGTTGCTGGGTGATGGTGGAGCCGCCGCGCTTCTCGCCGCGCAACGACGAAAACGCGCCGCCCACCACGGCCTGCAGGTCGATGCCCGAGTGCTCGTAAAAGCGCACGTCCTCGGTCGCAATCAGGGCCTTGATGAGCAGCGGCGACATCTGGTTAAGGGCCACCGGCGAGCGGTTTTCGCGGAAATACTTGCCGATAAGCACCCCATCAGACGTATAGATTTCCGACGCCTGCTCCACCTTGGGGTTCTCCAAATCGGCCAGGCTGGGCGACTTGCCGAAGAGAAACATGAAATTGGTGCTCACCAGAAACGGGTACACCAGAAACAGGATGACGACGAGCCCGAACAGCACCCAGGCCCAGCTGGCCAGCCGCAGAGGCCAGCGGCGGCGGCGCGGTTTCGGTTTGGGGGCTGAAGAGGCAGAAGAGCTTGTCGGTTGGGAATCGGCCATGCGAGGCAACAGAGTGGGAAGCGGAGCCGAAGCTCCGCCGCGAAGAACAACAAATATACCGGTTCATGGCCCCAAAAATCAGCACCAAGCCATACGGAAGCGAAACGGTGGGGGGCGGCTAGCGGCGCTGCCGGCCGGCCAGGATGGCTTGGTGGTGCACGTTGCGCCGGGCCCGGGCCTTGTTGCGCTGCCAGCGCCAGCCCAGCTCAGCCAGCGCCAGCAGAATGAAGCCCAGCCCCAGGAAGTAGCTCCAGTGCAGCATGCGCACCTGCCCCCGCGTGGGCGCCTCCAACTCCTTGAACAGCAGCAGGCCCCACAACTCATCGAGCAGCGTGAGCACCCACACCACGCCGGCAAACACCCGCCCTACCCGGCCCAGCGCCAGCTGCCAGTGTAGCAGGTAGAGCGTGAGACCCGGCAGCGCCGACAGCAGCACCAGCGGCTCTTCCTGCACCAGCGGCAGGCCCAGAAACACAATGCTGAGCGTTTCCTTCAATACCTGCGCGGCGGCCAGGCCACGGCCCAGGCGCGAAATTTTCGGGATGGAAGGCAGCGGGTGTAGGTGCGTCGTGGGCATAGCGCGGGCAGAAACAGAGGCCAATACGCTGCCAAGATAGGCAACCGCCGCTAGTAGCGGCGCAGCATGACGCGGCTGGCCTGGCAGCGCCAGGTGAGAATCACGATGAGCAGGCCTTTTACGGAATCCAGCAGCAGGTTGTCGGGCTTGCCGAAGGCGTAGTAAATCCCGATGCCAATGCCAATCCACCACAGTCCCAGCACGTAGCACCACGTAGCGTAGCCCCGTTGGCGCTGCCACACCTGCACCAGCGCCACCAGTGCCACCAGCGACACAAACCCCAGCAGCCAGCCCACGATATATGTCAGAAAAGTGGTTTCGGGGCCGTATTTCACACCGAACTGCGTGAGGGTGAAAGCCGGTGCGAAGAACGCGCCGCCCGTCAGCGCCACCTCAAGGAGCAGAGCGATGGATAACACAACCAAAAGCAGCGTACGGGCCATGAAGCAAAGGCAAGCGTGAAGCCGGGCCGGGCCTTTCTCAGACGTGGAAAGCCCAACGGGCCGCCAAGCTAAACAAGAAACTTGGATTCGTTACTATTCAGCCGTCAACTCGCTTTCGCCATTGCGCGTGCTGACTAGCTGTAAATCGGCGCATTGGCAATGCAAATTCGCCGCTATTACCGGCCCGTCTTCTTGTTTAGAATCAATTTTTTTATAGCAAAGCTCCTATTAAAGGCGGCCACCTGTCTCCTGTTTGCTCACAGCTTTTCGCTCTGGCCTCAGCCGTAGCTCAGAAACGCCGCTCGCAGGCCGCTGAGAAACGACAGCAGCAGCGTGACCAGCGCCACGCCCAGCCCCAGAGCCAGCGAAATGCAGCCCAGCGCAAACCGCAGCCAACGCGGCCCGCTGTAGCTGATGGGCCAGCGCAGCAGCACGCCGATGGTTTGCAGCCCGCCCGCCAGCAGCAAAAAGGTCAGGGCTACCCAGGTCCAGAACACGGCCTGCGGCGAGTTGCGCCAGATTTCCTGCTCGAACTGCAGATTCAGGCCGGCCAGCGCAATGCCCGCGCCCGTGAGCCACAGCCGGGGCGGCACCTCCGGCCAGTAGGGCAAATAGTGCCGCAAATGGTGATGTAGCATAAACAAGCAAATGGAGAAAGCGGAAAGCAGAGCTGGTACCAAGGCTTACTTCGACGACCACAGCAACATGAGCTGCGTGAAGGCCAGCAGCAGCAGGCCCAGCAGCACCACCGTGGCCGGCAGTACGCCGCGCACCAGGCGCTGCCACCGCACATCGGGCGTGGCGCCCCGCTCCTGCCAGGTGAGCAGCACGCCCAGGGCGGCCACGTCGCCGATGCAAAACAGGATACCGAGAAAAGTGAGGGCGAACTGGGGAAGGGCATTCATGGGGAGAGGGTGAGATAGTTGGGATGGTTATTTCAGCGCCTGGGCCGTTTGCCAATTGGCGTAGGTGAAGCTTTGCCAGTCGGTGGGGGCAGCGTAGGCGGCGCGGGCGTTGGCCAGGGCAACATCGAGGCGGCGCTGAGCTTCGGCGGCGTCGACGACCTGGTAGGTGCCGTACTCGGTGTCGGCGGTGAGTTGGGGCACTTGGTTGAGCACGGCGCGGCGGGCCTGCAGCGTGGGCAGCACCCGGTCGGGCATGGTAAGCAAAAAGCCGATGTCGATGCTGCGGAAGCGGGCCTGCAGGTTGTATTCAGCCATCCAGACTTCCCAGTTGCCGGCGGCCAGCAGCAGTAAAACGGTGTACACGGCCAGTGCATTGAGCCGCACGAGGCTGTAGGCCGAGCGGCGCTGCCAGATTTTGAGCAGCACCGTGCCCAGCCCGAAAAACACCAGCAGCAGGAAGAAACACACCCCAATGCGCTTGTAGGCCACCCCGCAGTGCAGAATGTAGTAGTAGTTGCGCAAACCCACCGACACGGCCAGCACCGCATTCTGCACCACCCACACCGTGGCCCCGCCGCGCAGCCAGGGCAGGCCGGGCTGGTAAAAATTGAGGTTGCGGCGGAAAAACCACAGCACAATGCCCATGGCCAGCAAGATGCTGAAGATGAGCACATACGTGCCCTCGTGCACAAACTGCATCAGGTTGAAGCCCGGCGCGGGCTCGAAGCCGAACCACAGCCAGCGGATGTCGATGGCGTTCACCACCAACAAGAGCAGGTTGACGAGGCCGAACACCGCCGCCGCCGCGTAGAATTCCTTGCGCAAGTCCAGCGCCCGCCGGGTTTTCAGGCGGAAGTCGGGCCGGCGCACGCCGAAAGAGGCCACCCCATCGCGCTGCCGCCGGATAAACTCGCCGAAGCGTGATTCGTGGTCGGCAAACACGTAGACCGGCACCGCCACCAGCACCCCGGCCACCAGCACGAAGCCCACGCCCACGAACAGCAAATGCGCCAGCGAAACATCCGGAATCAGCCGGGCCAGCCAGCTGCCCAGCAGTGCCAGCGCCCGCCCGCTGATACGTTCATACTCCGGATTAGCCACCGCGAAGAGCAGGTGAAACGCACCCAGAATGACCAGCGGCACCACCAGCAGCCGGCCGTAGAACCAGCTTCGGCGCACGCCCGCGCCACCGTGGCGCGGTGCCCGCAGCCCGCGCAGCACCCGCAGCCAGGCTTGCGCCACGCTGTTGGTGGCCGTTAGCACCGCGTAAAGCACCAGTTTCAGGTGGGGCTGGTTCACGTAGCCCAGCAGCAGCAGCACCGAGGCCCAGCAGGCCAGCGCCGCTGCGCCCGAGCCGTACACGGCCATCATGCCGCCGCTGAACAGTGTGCCGGCCACCGCCAGCCAGAAGTAGCCCGAGCGGCGCACCGCCGCCATGCGTGGCAACAAAAGCAGTTGCGCCACCACTACAAAAAGCGTGAAAACGAGCATGTTTACACCGCCCTTCTCCTGCCAGAACAGCCAGTCGAACAGCACCATGCCCAGCGGCAGCAGCACTTTCTGCGCCTTGGTGAGCGGCGGGTGAGGCGTGGTGGTAGCAAAAGTTGCCGCTGAGGCAGCAGCGGGCCATTGGGCCCCGGGTTGAAGGGAAGTTTCCATCAATTAAAACGCTTTGTATTTCAAAGTAGATTTTCAAAAAAATTAGCCGTGCGGCTATGGGTCGAAGGTCTCAAGACCGTCATGCTGAGCTTGTCGAAGCATCTCTACCGCTTCGTTCTGACGTTACGCCTCACCCCCGGCCCCTCTCCCCAAGGAGAGGGGAGCCTGACGAAGCGGCAGAGATGCTTCAACAAGCTCAGCATGACGTTCAATTGGCGGGGGCACTGTTGCTTGGGTGATGCCCGGCTCATGTTTCATTACATCCATCAACTCGCTTTCCTGGCGTAGTGCCAGAGTGCCGCCGGCTTGCTGCATGCGTTCGAGGCGTGCGTACTCGGCCGCAATGGCCGCGCCGAAGCGCCCAACGCTGTAGCCGCCGGCCTGGAATGTGCGCCGGCTGGCCGTGTACACCACCAACGCCGTGCCCGCCATCAGCCCGCGGTAGAACTGCCGCCACAGCCACTTAGCCAGCCGGCCGCGCCCAAACGACCACTGCCGAATGGCCACGCAGTGATACACTAGGTGCATTTCCTCATCGAGCAGAATGCGCCGGCAAATGCCCCGCAGCAGCGCCGACCCCGTGGCCTGGCGCAGCGCCCGGTAGTAGACGGCGGCCACTACTTCGGCGGTTAGAATCACGCGCACCATGTGCTCCAGGCCCAGCGGCCGCCCCAGCGTGCGGAAAACCTCGTGCAGCCAGTGCGTTTGCAGCTGCGGAATGTGCTGCTGGTCCATAAACCGCCCCAGCATGGCGGCGTGCCCCTCCTCTTCTTCGATGAACAGCTGCATGGCCGCCGCGTAGTCGGGCACACCGTACTGCCGGGCCAGGTCCAGCAGGTGGTCGCCGCCGGTACCTTCGCCGCGCTGGAAGGTTTGGAGGGAGGTACGCACGGCGCGCTGCTCGGCTGGTGTAAGCGGCTGGGCGTCATGCCAGGGCAGCCCGGCGGCGCTGCCGCGGTTGGCCTGGAAGTAGGTTTTGACGTCGGTGAAAGTCATGTGATTGAAGTGAGCGTTTGTTGTTTAAAAATCCCCCCACCCCACGCTGCTTCCGCTCGAGTCACCGGAAAGCGCTATCCATATCAGGGTTCCAAAGGCAATGCCGAGGACAGACAAAACGAACGCCGCCGTGAGGAGCAGCAGCCACAATCCTCCCACGATGTTGATGGATAGTCCAGCCTTGTTGTCGGACCAAAGGCGCCACCCAACTTTAATGGCGCGTTTCCACATTAGGATGCAGACCAGCCCGGCTGCGGCAAAGACTGAATACATACCATCATCACTCTTCCACAGCCACATACTACCCCAGCTGAACAGGTTAAAAACAACTACACAACTAGCCGCCCAGCACAAGCTGCTGACCAGCCATTGCGGCAAGGTTACGGGTACTTCGAAGGGGTTACGCATCAATAATCTGTCTATAAAAAGCTTGCAAATCCTCAGTCAGCCGATGCTCTCACTGCTGCAGCACCGGCAGTGGCAACAGCATCCCGGAATCACTCGCCGTCGGCGTCAACGCTCCCGGGCCAGCCTTCCCGTCCTTGCCGCGCACCTTGCTCAGAATGGCTTCCAAGAGCGGGCGCATCGAGTCGAGGTGGCGCGACTTTATCATGAAATTCCAGAGGGGCTCGAATTTTTTCCAACCGCCGGCATAGGCGAAGTGCTTGAGCTGGTGGCGCAGGGTGTCGTGCACCAGGCTGGCTTTGGTGATGTTGGCCCAGGAGTAGAAGTCGCGGTAGGCGCCATCGTAGCCCTCCTTGAGTTGGCGGACCGTCAGGTGCGGGCCCGGCTGGCACACCACGGTGCGGGTGTCGTACTCGTTCCAGCGGCGGTGCAGCAGGCGGCCCTCAGCCTCCATGCGCTGGAAAAGGGCCGTGCCGGGGTAGGGTGTGGCAATGTGGAAGGTGGCCGTGGTGATGCCCTGGCCCACCGCCCAATCCACGGTGCGCCGGAACACATCGGGCCGGTCGTCGTCGAGCCCGAACACGAAGCTGCCATTCACCATGATGCCCAAATCGTGCAGCCGCTGGATGGCGGCGGCGTAGTCGCGGCCCAGGTTCTGAGGCTTGTTGCTGGCTTTCAGGTTCACCGGGCTCAGCGTTTCAAAGCCCACGAACAAGCTGCGCAATCCCGCCTGCGCCGCCTTTTCCAGCAGCCCGTTGTCGCGCAGAATACTGTCCACCGTGGCGGCTCCCTGAAACAGCCGCCCCATGCCGCGCATGCCCTCAAACAGCCCCGCCGCAAAACGCGTGTGCCCCAGCAAATGGTCGTCGAGGAAGTACAGATGCCGGCCGGGCAGGCGGTCGATTTCGGCCAGTGCGTCGTCCACGGTCTGGGTGTAAAAGCCCTTGCCGCCCTCAAAAAAAGCGTCTTTGTAGCAGAAGTCGCAGTGGTGCGGGCAGCCGCGCGTCACCACAATGGAGTTGGGCACGAGGTAGCGCTCCCGCTTAATCAAATCGCGCCGGATGGGCGGCACGCCCACCAGTGTGCGCCCCGCGCCCGACACGTAGCGCGGCCGGGCCCGCCCCGCCTGCCAGTCGCGCAGAAACGCCGGGAATATCTCCTCGCCCGGCCCCAGAAAGATGCTGTCGGCGTGAGGCGCGGCTTCCTCGGGCAGGCTCGTCACGTGCAGGCCGCCCAGGCACACGTAGGCGCCGCGGGCGCGGTAGTGGTCGGCCAGCGCGTAGGCCCGGTAGGCATTCGTGATGTACACCTGGATGATGACAAGGTCGGGCGCATCGTCCAGGCGCAGCGTTTCCACGTGTTCGTCCTGCATATCGGCTTCCCACTCGCCCGGCAGGTAGGCTGCCAGCGTGGCCAGCCCCAGCGGCGGGAACAGCGAGTACTTGATGGGCCGCCAGTACGGGCTGGTGGCTTCGGTAAGAGCGGGGAGAATGAGTTTTACTTTCATTTTAAAGAACTTTGCATTTCAAAGTTTATGGACAAAAAAAGAGAGCTAACTAATTCTGGCTGTCATCCTGAGCGGAGCGAAGGACCTTCTCACGACCGAATTACCAGACATAGTTATGGCTTGATAAGGTCCTTCGCTCCGCTCAGGATGACAGACGGCCTACCCCCGCAGCAGCTTTTCCAGCGTGGCGAGGTGCTGCTGGAAAGCCACTTTGCCGGCGGCGGTGGCGGTGTAGGTGGTGTTGGGTTTTTTGCCCACAAACTGCTTGCTGACCAGCACGTACTCGGCTTTTTCGAGGGCGGCCACGTGGCTGGCGAGGTTGCCATCGGTGAGGTCGAGGGCTTCTTTGAGGTCGTTGAAGCTTACGGATTCGTTGGCCATCAGCACAGCCATCACGCCCAGCCGCACGCGGTGGTCGAAAGCCTTGTTGAGGGTGTGGATGAGGTGCTTCACGAAGAGACGACAGGTTTGGCAGCCGCGCCCGGCCGCTCGTAGCGGTTATACATCACCAGGCCATAACCGATATGGCCCAGGCCGAAACCGAGCGCAAAGAAAAGCAGCCCGTACTCGGGCAGCAGCATGCACACCAGCCCCAGCCCGATTTGCGTCACGCCCAGCCAGCGGATTTCGTCCAGCGTGTACTTGCTGGCGTTGAGCAACGCAAGACCGTAGAAGACCAGCAGGCCCGGCATCACCATGGCCACGTCGGCGCCCAGGTACAGGCGCAGGCAGAATAGGCCGCCCGCCACCAGCGGCACCGCCAGGGCCACGGCCAGCCGCCGGCCGGGGGCGCTCCACAGCTTCTGGCCGCCGTCGTGGGTGCGGCGCCGGGTGAAGTAAAACGCCACCAGCACCGCCAGCGCAATCATACCACCCGTGAGGAACAGCAGGCCGGGCAACTCCCGCTGCCGCGCTTCGGCCGAGGAGTGCAGCAGGCGCGCATAACCGCCCACCACGGATTCATCCTGAAAGGCACTCTCCAAGAACCGCATACTGAAGGCCGTGCCCAGCAGCGCCACCACGCCAGCCCCTACCCCGCTCAGGCCGGAGAGCGACAAAAAGCGCGAGCTGCGCTCCATGATGGCGCGGATTTCGGTGAGTTGGGCTAATGGGTCGGGGTTGGCAGGCTTCATAACCATAGAAGTACTTTGTAGTGCAAAGCTAACTTAAACGACCAGATTTTTCGTTATTTGGGTAAAGTTTTTTTAGTCGTGAGCCGCGCACACAATTCCTCCTTGGCCACTACGCACTGGGCCCGGGCTACTGCGTTGGGTTTCTTGTATCTGATACCCTGCGCAATGGTGGCGACGCTGGCCTACCTGACGTGGGGCAACAATGGCTATCTAACGACGAATGTGCCGCTGAGCACCTGGGTTACTTCTGGTGGCATCACTTTGGCGGTGTATACAATGGGGGCCGTATTCTGGAGCAGTATTTTCCTAGGCATTCCGGCAGCTCTGGTCGGCTTGCTGAGAATTTGGCCTATGAACTGGTTGTTCAGGCATTGTCTAAGCGACCCGGCGGGCCCCGATATGGTGGGCTTACTGTTCGGCACCTTGGTCATTTTTGAGACTCCGGTAATACTGCTTGCCTTTTTCATCAGCCCGGCTCGTTGGTATCCAATTAGCAATGGGATGCTTTGCCAGCTTGCCAGCTTGCCCTGGCTGTGTGCTTCGCTTCAAACGGCTTACAAAATGATGCAGGCCCAAGAAGCCCCGCAGGACGAGCCAACCCTTTAGCGCCAGACAAGCGCGCCGCAACTGAGCGCTCAGAGCCTTGCCGTGGTGTCCAGCAGCCATTGGTCCGGGAAGGCGAATCATTAATGGCTGTTTTTAGGCTAGCGACCAATTGGTTTGCGGCGCTACTACTTATGTAGCTGGCGCCAACTGCACCCATTTGAAAAAGCCTGGCTTTGCCACAATTCTCGGACAATGCAGTCATCCAATCGGGCGTTATCCATCCGACAGCATCTGACGTCATTTCCCAAAACAGGAACCCTCTCGGAAATTAAGTTTAGATACAAAATTCGATATTTTTCAACGTATTGATTTTCATTACGCAAACTTCACAAAGTCGCAATAGACCAAGCGTCCCAAAATGGCCGGATTATTCCCAAAAATATAACAACAACTACCGCAAACCGCTCATTTACAGCGCACCGTAAATCAGCCTGCTCAAAAGCCCGCGCTTATTCGCGCACGCTTTTTGCTGGTTAGCTCTCCCTACTCTCCTTTTTTGCTGCTATGAAGTTGACTTACCCTGCCACCGCACCCGTCGCTTATCCTTCGGCCCTGGCCAGCACGCTGTATATCTGGCTGTTCAGCAACTTAGGCGGCACGGCAAAGCTCATTGCTGATTTTGGCTTTGAGGAACCCCAGGATTTGCAGATACCGCTGCTCATCGGCCTGCTGACAGGTGTGGTTTCGCTGGTTGCCGTGCCTTTCGCGTTGCCCATTTTCGCGTTGGCCCAGCGCGCCTGCACGGGCTGGAAATGCCGCCTCACGGCTTTGGCTGGGGTGTTGCTCGCCTTTGCCGCGGCCAACTATCTGCTGTTGCACTGGCTGCCTTTGGGCCCACCGGAAAGTCTGCTGCGCATGACGTGGCCCTATCTGGCCGCCGCCGTGCTCACCGTAGCGTGGCTGTACTGGCCACAACCCGTGGCCGGGCGGCTGGCGCGGCCCCGCCCATCCCGCTCCGCTCCGCTGCTCAGCGCGTGGCGGCAGCGCGCAGCTAAGCAGCCCCTGGCGAATCTGGCGCATTAGCCCTGGGCAGGCAACGCGGGTTTAAGCCGACAAAACCGGCCGGATTCGGCGTTTGTGCGTACTGATGGGCCATGCGCCTACGCCTGCGGTTGTTTGAGTTTGAAGATTTGCCGTGGTTTCCGGCCGTCATCCGGGCCGGGATGATGGATTATTTGCGGTTCATGATTTCCGCGCTGGGCACCTACCGGCCCATCGCGCCGCTGCTGGCCGAGGGCCTGGCCCGCACCGGCCAGACCCGCGTGCTGGAGTTGGGCGCCGGCGCCGGCGGCGGCACCGAAACTGTGCTGGCGGCCCTGCGCGCCCACGGCCAGTCCCAAGCCACCATCCTCCTCACCGACCTCTACCCCCAGCCCGCCGCCTGGGCCGACATTGCCGAGCGCACCCGCGGCGCCATCGCCTACGAGCCGGCCTCGGTGAATGCGCTGGCCGTGCCCGCGCATTTAACGGGCTTTCGCATCCTTTTTTCGGCCTTCCACCACTTCCCGCCCGAGGCGGCTACCGCCCTGCTACGCGATGCCGTGCGGGCCAATACCGGCATCGGCGTATTTGAGGGCGCGGGCAAGCACTGGCTGGAGCTGCTGCTGGCCTGGACGGTGCTGCCGGTGGCGCAACTGCTGCTCACGCCTTTTTTTCGGCCGTTCCGGCTCAGCCGGCTGGTATTTACCTACCTCGTGCCGCTCATCCCGCTCTGCACCATCTGGGATGGCACAGTGTCGGTGCTGCGCATGTACACGGCTGAGGAGTTGCTGGCCCTGGCCCACGCCGCCGACCCGGAGAGCCGCTTCGCTTGGCAGGCCGGCAAAAAGCGCCACTGGTGGGGGCCGCAGGTGACGTATCTGATTGGGTGGCCCAAAGAGTAAATGATTTGGGACGTCATGCTGAGCGCAGCCGAAGCATCTCTACCGCAATCCTAAAATTGAATAGTTGTGCTGTAAAGATGCTTCGCTGCGCTCAGCATGACGTTCTTTACAGCCTTTGTTTCTCACCACTCATTGCTTCCCGTTAATTGCGTCTCGCCAACTACAAAAAAGCCCTGCTGCTGCTGCGCATCCCGTTTTCGGTGTACCTCATGCCGGTGTTCTGGTTTGGGCTGAGCGCCCTGCGCGGGCCCTGGAGCGGATGGCGGGCAGCAGCGGTGTTTGTGGTGCTGCACCTGCTGGCGTACCCGGCCTCCAACGGTTACAATTCCTACTACGACAAGGACGAAGGCAGCATCGGCGGCCTGAAAGCCCCTCCCAAAGTGACGCCGGAACTGCTGCATCTGGTGTGGCTCTTCGATGCGCTGGCCGTGGCGGGCGCGGCGCTGCTCTCGTGGCCGTTTGCGGCGCTGGTAGTTGTCTATCTGCTGATTTCGAAGGCGTACAGCTATGAGGGCATTCGGCTAAAAAAGTACCCGCTGCTGAGCACGCTGGTGGTGGTGGTCTTCCAAGGCGCCTTCACACTCCTCATGACGCAGGTGGGCGTGGGCGCCACGCCGGCGCAGCTTTTCGAGAAAACCAACCTGCTGCTGGCGCTGGTGAGCACCTTGTTTTTGTGCGGCTCCTACCCGCTTACGCAAGTGTACCAGCACGAGGAGGACGCCCGGCGCGGCGACCGCACGCTGAGCTTGCGGCTGGGTGTTCGGGGCACGTTCGTGTTTGCGGCGGTGGGGCTGCTGGCGGGCGCGGCGGCGCTGGGGCTGGCCTACTGGCTACGGCACGAAATACGGCCGCTGCTCATTTTTCTGGTAGCTACGGGGCCGGTGGTGTTCCTGTTCAGCCGCTGGGCCTGGGCCGTATGGCACGATGAAAAGGCCGCCGACTTTGAGCACACCATGCGGATGAATCAGGTTTCGTCGTTGTGTTTGAGCGCAGCTTTTATAGCGATGTTGCTGTGGCACTAAGTGTCGGCGGCAGGTAGGCCGGCAACTTATTTCAGCCCTTGGCGCGTATTATCGGGGCTTCATTCCACCAATCCATTTTGGCTATGCGTTACTCCTGGCTCCTGTTGCTGCCGCTGCTGGCAGCCTGCAATTCCAATCCTTCGTCGGAGAATGGGGAACCGGGCTTCGGCGCAGCCGACCAAACGAGTCCGGCCGATAGCACCGGGGTGCTGCCCACGCCCGATACCGCCAGCACCAAAGCCGTTTCGGCCGTAAGCGACACGTTGCGCACTGTGCGCCAGAAGCACAATTTCAGCAACCCCAAGGGCCCGGCCGATTTGTTCAAGCTGGTGTTTCGCGGCCCGTCCATCCTCGAAGGCACCGGCGAATTCACCATCACCGACCCCAGCGGCCAGGTCATTTTCCGCGAGATGCTGACCGAGCCCGACCTTGAAGCTTCATTGGTGTATGAGATGAAAAACCCCACCGCCAGCCGTGCCGAGCGCGAAACCTTCGTGCTGCGCCGCATCGACCGGTTTTTCGTGCCTTCGCAGTTCCACACCCCGGCCATCGACCCCAGCACCGAGTTTCCGGCAGACCTGGTGAACCTTGAACGCGCCACCTGGGACGATTTGCAGCACCGGCCCGACGCCATCGGCTTCGATTATCTGAAAGGCAAGGAAGACCGGCAGCGCATTGCTTGGTCGCCGCTTAAGAAACAGGTGGTTCGGGTGCAATAGCGTCTTTTTAACGCTCAGTTTCCTCGCGCAACAGCTGCTCCAGTCCCGCCCGCATCTGCTCATAAGGCTGAAAGCCGCGGGCCAGCACGTAGCCCTGCTCGCCGATGCGCACCACGGCCGTGGGAAACCCCTCCACGCCAATGCGGGCCACGGCCGCAAACTCTTGCTGCGCGGCCCGGGCGCTTTCCAGTGCGGCCCAGCGGCGCTGAAATTCCACCACGTCCACTCCAAACGGCACCAGCAGCTCGTTGTAGGTCGAAGGGTCGTTTAAGTCGTGGCCATCGCGGAAAAGGGCCGTTTGCACGGCGTGGGCGAAGGCCACGGCGCGGGATGGGTCCTGCGTGAGCTGGCGGAAAGTAGCAATGGCCCGGCTCGGCGGCTCCGAGTCGTAGCGGTAGTGGCCGGCCGCGGCAAGGGCTTTAAAGGCTTCACCGAACTGCACGCCGGTTACATCTTCCACGTCGTTAAGGCTGGTTTTCAAGCCATCCCATATTTCAGCAATCGGGCCCACGTCCTCACCCTTCACCATGCCGCCGCAGAGGACGGATACGTCAACGCGACCCGCAAACTCTTCCTGCAGACGGTTGATGACCGGGCTTGTGCCGTAGCACCAGCCGCAGAGCGGGTCCTGAATGTAAAGCAGTTCGGGCCGGTTTTCGGCTGGTGTGGGCGTCATGGCGGGGAAATAATCTGCCGCAAAAGTAGCCCCTGCTGGCGCTGGTCGGCGCTATTTCTATCGACTACCGAAGTTTTGGGCCGGCGGTGAATTTATTTGACGGGCCCCTGGTTTGTGCGGTGCTAGGTTAGCTTATCGATAGGACAACAGGTTATTTGTGATTTATAGAAAAAGGCCCGCTGCATTGCTGCAGCGGGCCTTTTTTATGCGCCAACGAAACGGGCTTAGCCGTTCATGGCCAGCAGGAATTCTTCGTTGTCCTTGGTGCCTTTGATGCGGTCCTTGAGGAATTCCATGGCCTCGGTGGCCGTCATGTCCGACATAAACTTGCGGAGTACCCACACGCGGTTCAGTTCGTCTTTGCTCATCAGCAGGTCTTCGCGGCGGGTGCCGGAAGCCGGGATGTCAATGGCCGGGAATACACGCTTGTTGGCCAGCTTGCGGTCGAGCTGCAGTTCCATGTTGCCGGTGCCCTTGAATTCCTCGAAGATAACCTCGTCCATCTTGGAGCCGGTTTCGATGAGGGCCGTGGCGATGATGGTGAGCGAGCCGCCGCCTTCCACATTGCGGGCCGCGCCGAAGAAACGCTTGGGCTTTTGCAGCGCGCCCGCGTCGATACCACCCGAGAGAATGCGCGACGAGCTGGGCTGCACCGTGTTATAGGCCCGCGCCAGGCGGGTGATGGAGTCGAGCAGAATCACCACGTCGTGGCCGCATTCGACCAAACGACGCGCCTTATCCAACGCCATTTCGGCGATTTTCACGTGGCGGTCGGCCGTTTCGTCGAAGGTTGAGCTGAGTACTTCGGCCCTCACGGTGCGGGCCATGTCGGTCACTTCCTCGGGGCGCTCATCAATGAGCAGCACCATGAGGTAGACTTCAGGGTGGTTTTCGGCAATGGAATTGGCCACTTCCTGCAACAGCACGGTTTTGCCGGTTTTGGGCTGGGCCACGATGAGGCCGCGCTGGCCCTTGCCAATGGGCGCGAACAAGTCGAGCACACGGGTGCTGATTTGGGTCGACTTCGTGGTCAGCTTCAGCTTAGAATCGGCAAAAAGCGGCGTGAGGTGGCTGAACGGCACCCGGTCGCGTACTTCCTCCACGGTACGGCCGTTCATGCTTTCCACGCCCACCAGGGCAAAGTATTTCTCGCCCTCGCGCGGCGGCCGGATGGTGCAGACCACCGTGTCGCCGGCCTTCATGGCAAACTGCTTCACCTGCTGCGGCGACACATAAATGTCGTCGGGCGAGCTGAGGTAGTTGTAATACGGCGAACGCAGGAAGCCGTAGCCGCCGTCAGGCATCAGCTCAAACGTGCCACCGCCAGGCACCACCAAATCCAAGTCCTGGCGCTGGGGACGATGCTGTTGCTGGTTCTGGCCTTGCGGCTGGTCGGTGCGAGGCGTGCTGTCGGGGTTTTGCTGGCGCTGCTGGCGTTGCTGGTCGCGTAGGGCGTAGCGCTCCTCGCGGGTCAGGTTGCGGTTGTCGCGCGGCTGGTCCTGGTTGTTATTATTGTTATTGTTGCGGAGTTGGTCCTGACGCGGCTGGCCGTCGCGGTTTTCGCGGGGCTGATTGTTATCGCGCGGCTGGTCCTGCCGGGCTTCGCGCGGTTGGTCGTTGCGCTGCTCGCGAGGCTGATTATCCTGGCGTGGCTGCTGTTCGCGGGGCTGCTGGTCCTGGCGAGCGGGGCGCTGCTGGTCGCGGTTGTCGCGCAGCGGCTGTTCGCGGGTGTCGCGCTCGAAACGGTCGGCCCGGTTCTCGCGGCGGTCGGCAAAGCCATTGCCACCGAACTCGCGACGGCGGTTTTCGGAGTTGTTTTCGCGGTTTTCAGTGCCGTTATCGGCCAGTTTCGCGGCAGCGGCGGCTGCTTCATTGGCGGCTTTTTCGGCGGCCATCTCGGCGGCGCGCTGCTCGGTGATGGGGCGGCCGGCGCGGTCCACGCGCTCCCGGCGGCGGGGCTGGGCAGCAGTTGCGTTGCCGTTTTGGTCGCTAGCCGCGTTTTCGGCCGAGGTTTCAAGGGCAGCGGTTGGGGTTTCTGGCGCAGCTTCTACTACTGAAGTAAAAGAAGTATCGGGCTCGGCAGCTAGCACGGCGCCGGTGGCGGCGGCAGCGGGCACTAGGGCCAAACCTTCAATTGGGTCGAGTATTTCGACGGTGGCGGCAGCGGTTTCGGCGGTCGGGGCAGCTTCGCGGCGCGGCTCGCGGGCCGGGCGGGCGGGTTGGGCTTTGCGAGTGGGCGGGGCCACGTCGGAAAAAGGCTGCTCGACGGTGCTGGGGGCCGGGCGGCGGGCGGCGGGCTTGTTGGCACGGGCCGGGGCAGTTGCCACAGCGGCGGGGGCTTCGGCTACGGCCGGCGCCGGGGCAGGCGCGGCGGCCGGCTGCTCGGCGGCGGTGGGAGTCAGGGCCTGCTGGTCGAGGATTTTGTATATCAAATCCTGCTTGCTCAGCCGTTTGAAATTGCCCACGTTCATTTTTTCGGCAATCTCTTTGAGGTCGGACAGCAGCCGGTCCTTGAGCTCGTTAATGGTGTACATAAAGGGAATAAGGGGGAAACATCGTCTTAGAGCGAGGAGAGGGCTGGCAGCTTGGCATAAACCCAAAATGGGCTTGCGGGGCCAGCAACGGCACAAGGCGGCAAAACCGCAGCTAGTACTCGCGGGGTGCGCAAACGGCACCGGATAAGCGCCCGGGGCGCAATCGGAATAAGCAGGAAATGAGGTGCAGAATGGGCCGCTGGAATTTTCAGCAAGTGACGGGCCGGAGACGGGCACTGCGGCCCGCGAATCCAGCCACGGCGGCCGGTTGCTCCCGCAATGTTAGAGCATTACGGGCAAACCGCCAAATCGGATGCGGCTCAGTGGGGTTTAAACGCGCGGCGCCGGGAAATAAGTTGCGGTGCATGGTCAAGGTCGCGGCCCGAGGGCGCGGCACGGGTCGTTTTTCTTCCGACCTTTGCCCGCATTCCATCCCGATTTATGCTGCAACTTTCCGTTCTCCGCGACCAGACCGACCTCGTGCTGGCCGGCCTCGCCAAAAAGCGCTACGCCACCGGCCCCGCCGACGTGGCCGCCATCCTCGACCTCGACCAGCGCCGCCGCCAGCTCCAAACCAGCCACGACTCGGCCCAGGCCGAAGCCAACAAGCTGGCCCAGCAAATCGGCGGCCTGATGAAATCCGGCGACAAAGCCGGCGCCGAAACCCTGAAAATCCGCACCGCCGAACTCAAGCAGCACACCCAGAGTGCTGCCGCCGAGCTGGCCCAGGTGGAAAAAGAGCAGCAACAGCTGCTGTATAAGCTGCCCAACCTGCCCCACGCCAGCGTGCCCGAAGGCCGCGCCGCCGCCGACAACGAAGTGGTGCGCGAGCACGGCGCCAAGCCCGAGCTGGGCGCCGACGCCCTGCCGCACTGGGACCTGATTAAGAAGTACGACATCATCGACTTCGAGCTGGGCGTGAAAATCACGGGCGCGGGCTTTCCAGTGTACAAGGGCCAGGGCGCCCGTTTGCAGCGCGCGCTCATCAACTTTTTCCTTGATGAGGCCCGCAGCGCCGGCTATACGGAGATGCAGCCGCCCATTCTGGTGAACGAGGCCAGCGGCTACGGCACCGGTCAGCTCCCCGACAAGGAGGGCCAGATGTACCACGACGCCAAGGACGACCTGTACCTGATTCCGACCGCCGAGGTCCCGCTGACCAACATCTACCGCGACGAGATTATTCCGGTCGAGAAGCTGCCCATCCGCATCACCGGCCACACGCCCTGCTTCCGCCGCGAGGCCGGCTCGTGGGGCGCCGACGTGCGCGGCCTCAACCGCCTGCACCAGTTCGACAAGGTGGAAATCGTGCAAATCACGGAGCCCGAGCACAGCTACGCGGCCCTCGATACCATGGTGGCCCACATCGAAAGCCTGCTCCAACAGCTGGGCCTCCCCTACCGCGTGCTGCGCCTCTGCGGTGGCGATATGGGCTTCACCAGCGCCCTGACGTATGATTTAGAGGTGTGGAGCGCCGCCCAGGGCCGCTGGCTGGAAGTGTCGTCGGCGTCGAACTTTGAAACCTACCAGGCCAACCGCCTCAAGTGCCGCTACAAGGCCGACGGCGGCAAAACCCAGCTACTGCACACCTTGAACGGCTCGGCATTGGCACTGCCGCGCATCGTGGCCGCGCTGCTGGAGAACAACCAGACGAGCGATGGCATTGAGCTGCCGGCCGTGCTACACTCGTATTGCGGGTTCAGCCGGATTGGGTAGGCGTCGGGTGTGGGCAGCCGGTTGTCATTGCGAGTGGAGCGTAGCGGAACGCGGCAATCTGTCCTGTCAAAACCAGACACTTTCTTTTACCAGAAAGCCCCGACACTGCGCAGTGCCGGGGCTTTTTGCGATTTTAGCGTTTGCCACATTGGAAGACTGGGCGCTGAGAAAAGGACAGATTGCCGCGTTGCGCTGCGCTCTACTCGCAATGACAGAAGGGCCAAACGCGAGGCGGTTAATACTCGGCCATTTCCTCGTCCACATAGCACCAGAGCCACCGTTCGCCGGGCTCGGCGGAGGCGATGACGGGGTGCTGGGTGGCGTGAAAGTGCTTGGTGGCGTGTTGGTTTTTGGAATTGTCGCAGCAGCCGACGTGGCCGCAGTCCTGGCATACGCGCAGGTGCACCCAGGTGTCGCCGAGGGCCACGCATTCGGGACAAACGTGCGAAGGGGCGGTTTTGAGGCTGGTGAGGCTGGTGAGGTGCTGGCAGGGCTGAGGCATGGGTTGAAGGTAGGAAGCGACGGGCAATGGGCCGGCAGGCAAAGAGCGAAAAAAGGGAATTATTCAACTATCCATTCCCCCGCCCCAAACGGTGCAACTGTCGACTACAGCCCGCCAACCGGCGATTGGAGGTCGCAATGGGGAATCCTGGACGGCAACTTCGGATTGTCAGTCAGCAACCGCAGTCTTTCACCTCACCTTATCCCCTCCCCCAACGTCATGGAAAGAAAACATTTTTTGAAGAGCCTGTTGCTGGGAGCCGCTTCGACGCCGGTGCTGCTTTCGGCCTGCGGCAAAGACACCGTTTCGCCCACATCGGGCACCAGCACTACCTCGGGCACCACCGGAACCACGGGCACCACCAGCGGCTCGGGCAGCTGCACCGTGGCCCCCACCGAAACCGAAGGCCCTTTCCCCACCAAAACGCCGGCTTCCTACGTGCGCAGCAACATCACGGACGGCAAAACCGGCTACGCGCTGACCATCACCATCACCGTGAACAACAGCAACGCCAGTTGCGCGGCCCTGGCCGGCGCGCTGGTCGACATCTGGCATTGCGACGCCGAGGGCAACTACTCGGAATACGGCGGCACGGGCATGCAGGCGACTAATTACCAGTCGGTACACTTTCTGCGCGGCCGGCAGGTGACCAACGCGGCCGGGCAGGTCACGTTCACGAGCATCTTCCCGGGTTGGTATTCGGGCCGGGCCACGCACATCCACGTGCACGTGTATTCAGCCACCGGCACCTCGCTGAAAGTGACCCAGATTGCCTTCCCCGAAGGCAGCGGCACGGCCGTGGCGGCCGTGAACGGCTACGCCAAAGGCCTGAGCGGCTACACTTCCAACGCCAGCGACAACGTGTTCAGCGACGGCGTGGCCCTGGAACTGGCCACCGTGACGGGCAGCACCTTAGCTGGTTTCCAGCTGGCGTGGGCACTGGCGGTGCCGGCGTGATGAAGAATTAATCATGCCCGTCATGCTGAGCGCAGTCGAAGCATCTCTACCGCTTCGTTGAAACGATTGGATTACTGCTGCACGCGAGATGCTTCGGCTACGCTCAGCATGACGTTCTCTTTCTTTCCTACAAACCCCATGCCCGACCGCACCATCTGCCTGTGCTACCGCAAAATCATCGATGCCAGCAGTACCCGGCCCTGGGACAAGCTGGTGTGGGACGACAGCTACGCGGAATTTCGGCTGCAGGCGCAGAATTTCAACCCCGAAAACCGCTACCGCTCCTTCGGCGAAATCCTGCATTATGTGCCGGGCGCCGAGCGGCTGCACTTCCTGGTGAGCGGGGCCGTGACGGGCTACGTGCAGCAGCTCAACGAACGGATGCCGGACATTCTCAACAACCTGGGCCGGCATTTCCTGCGCTTCGAGCGATTTCAGTTCGAGCTGATTAACTCCGATTTACAGGATAAGAGCAAGCATCAGGTGGCCATCAACTTTGTGTCGACGCCGCTGCGGTGGCACGACACGGTGGGTCAATTACTGCTGGTATCGGAGGCCGCGGCCGTACCGGCGGCGGGCGAGATGCTGACGCATCTGGTCCAGTTGCAGCCCTTTTTGAGTATTTATTCTATTCAAACGCCTGAACCTCATGCGCCAGCCAACGCCGGGTAAAATCCTTCTTGCCGATGAGCGGGGCGTGGCCGAATCGGACCGGTTCCGACGGTTCAGCACGTTCAGCTTTGGGTTGTTCGCTCATCCGCACAAGGGGCCATTTGGGCGGCTGTATGGCTGGAATGAGGAAACGCTGGCGGGCGGGCACGCCCTGGATTTCACGGTGGCCGAGGCCTCGCACGTTCTCATCATCCCCGTCACCGGCGCGGTGACGCTGGTTGCCAGCGAAACGCTTGAAACCGCCGTGGACGTGGAAGAAATGCTGGTACTGACCGTGCCCGCTGGCAGCATATTGCGCGTGCAAAATCCTTACCCGGAAGAGTTAGTCAGCTTTCTGCACGTGTGGCTGCTAGCCGATGCGCCGGTGTCGGCCGTAACCATCCAACAAGCCACATTCAGCCTGGAAGCGGCGCCTGGGCAACTACAACTCTTGGTTCCCGAGCCAGCTGGGGTTGCGCTACCCGTGGCCCTAAGCCTGGGCCGCTTTGCGGGCCGTCAGGAGGCCATTTACCAGATGGGCAATATAGAATCCAGCTTTTTCGCCTTTGTGCTGGCCGGGGCTTTCGAAGTGGAAGGACGGCTGATGCACGAGAAAGACGGGCTGGCGCTGTGGAATGCGGGCGAAATTGAACTGGAAGCGCTAAGCAACGACGCCATTATCATCGTACTGGAAATAAAGCAGCAGGCCGAGGCCTAGTCACTCTGCGACGCCCAATCCAGGTTCAGATTCTGGTCGCGCATGCACTTGAAATGGCCTTGCGGGCACTTGGCGAAGCCGATTTTAGAGCACGGCCGACAGGGCAGCCCCTGCACTTCCAGCGACTGGAAATCGGTTTTGTAAGGGTACATGCCGAAGGCGGGCACGGTATTACCCCACACACTGAAAATCTGCTTGCCAAAAGCGGCCGCAATGTGCATCAGCCCAGTATCGTGGCTCACCACAAACTGCGCCTGCCGCACCAGCGACGCCGATTGATGCAGCGAGTAGCGCCCGCAGCCGTTGTGGATTGGAGGATTGGGGACTTGGGGACTTAGAGACTTGGTTTCCGAAGCTGTTAATGCCGCAATAATCGCCTCGGCTATTGGTGCATCCTCTGGGCCGCCTAGCAACAGAACGGGGCGCGGGGCCAGCCGCTGGCACAGTTCCACCAGTTTCTCCAGTGGCAGGCGCTTGGTGGCGTGCTGTGCGCCGATGGCCACGGCCACATAGCCACCGCGCTGGAAGGGCGCGGGCAGCGTCGTCAGGTCAATTTCCTGACCGGCGGGAATGAAATAGTCAAGGCCGCGGCCATCGTCCTGCACGCCCAGCGGCGCGGCGGCGTCTAAGTATCGTTGCACGATGTGCACGCGCGGCAGCCGGTCAATCTTGAAGTTGACCAGCAGCCACTTCTGCCAATTAAGCTTATCGAAACTGCTGGATTTCACACCCAACTGCAGCTTGATGAGACGTGTACGCAGGTTGTTGTGCAGGTCGATGATGTAGTCGAACCGCTCGGCTTTCAGCGTCCGCACCAGCTCGCCCAGGCTGCCGGTGAGGCAGTGGACTTTGGTGATGTAGGGGTTGGGCTCCAACAGGCCGCGGTAGGCGGGCTTGGTGGCAAAATGCACTTCCGCATCGGGCACCTGTTGGGCCAGCGCCCGCACCACCGGCGTGGTCAACACGATGTCGCCGATGGACGAAAAGCGGAGAACGAGGATTTTCATTGGTTAATGGCCAGCAACAGGCAAAAAGAACGTCATACTGAGCGCAGCCGAAGCATCTCTACCGCAGTAGTAAACCTGCTGAATTGAATTACTTTTCGCGGTAGAGATGCTTCGGCTGCGCTCAGCATGACGTTCAATGGTAATCCTTGCGCAGCTTCAGCTACTCAAACAACGACTTCTTATATTCCAGCGGCGGCGTGATGTTGGCTTTGCGCTGCTCAAAATAGGCGGCCACTTCCTCCACCGACTTGGCATTGAAGGTCATTTCTTTCGTCAGGTGGCCTTTGCGGCCCATCAGCACGCCGTAGCGCATGTCTTCGTAGCCGTTGGTGTGGTGGGCATCGGGGTTGATGCTCAGCATCACGCCCTGGTCCAGCGCATAGCGCACCCAGCGCCAGTCGAGGTCGAGGCGCCAGGGGTTGGCGTTGATTTCGATGATGACTTTATGCTGGGCGCAGGCGTCGATGACGGCTTTGTAGTCGATGGGGTAGCCCTGGCGGCGCAGCAGCAGGCGGCCGGTGGGGTGGCCCAGCATGGTGGTGTAAGGGTTTTCGATGGCGCGCAACAGGCGGTCGGTAGCCTTGCGCTCGTCCATTTTCAGGTTGGAATGGATGCTGGCCACGACGAAATCGAAGCTGGCCAGCACGTCGCTGGGGTAGTCGAGCGAGCCGTCGCCGAGAATGTCGCTTTCAATGCCTTTGAAGATGCGGAACGGGGCCAGCTCGGCGTTCAGCTTGTCGATTTCGAGGTGCTGCTGGCGCACGCGCTCCACGCTCAGGCCGTTGGCGTAGTGGGCGGCCTGGCTGTGGTCGCAGAGGCCGAGGTACTCGTAACCGTGGTCGCGCAGCCAGGTGGCCATTTCGCGGATGCTGTGGTTGCCGTCGGAGTAGGTGCTGTGGTTGTGCAGGGAGCCGCGCAGGTCGCCGTCTTCCACCAGATGCGGCAGCTTTTTGTCGGCGGCGAGGGCGATTTCGCCCAGGCCCTCGCGCAATTCAGGCACGATGAATTGCAGGCCCGCCTTTTCATACAGCGCTTCTTCCTGCTGAAATTGCTCGCGCCGCGCCCACTGGCGCAGGGTGGAGTTGGGACCGGTGGAATTTGGAATTAGCTCACCCAAATGCGCTTCGGCGGCGGAGTTCAGGAAAACTTCGGTGGCAAAAGTGGCGGGCGCCACCAGCAGCACTTCCACCTGCACCCCCGACTCGGTGGCGCGGCCGCGCCAGGCAAACGGGCCCGAGCGGCGCGGGTCGGGCGTGAGGCCGTCCAGGCCGTTTAGTAGTTCGTGGGCCTGCACCGGGCTATCGGTGGCGGCCACGAGGCGCACGGTTTCCACGGTTTCGAGGCGGCGGCGGATTTCGCCGGCCACAGCCACCTGCTCGGTTTTCAGGGCTTCGCGCAGACGGCGGGCGAGGTCGTCGGCCAGCTGTTCGGCCTGTGGATAGAGCAGTTTGCCCTGGCTCTGGCCGGCAAATTCCAACGCTTCCAGAATGCTTTCCTGGGTCTTTTTGCCGAAGCCTTTGAGCTTGCTCACCTGGTCGGTTTCGGCGGCCTCGCGCAGCTGCTCAATGCTTTCGAGGCCCAGCTCGCGCCACAGGCTGCGGATTTTTTTCGGACCAATACCCTTAATTTTCAGCATCTCCACCACGCCGGGTGGCGTGATTTCCAGCAGGCGCTGCAGGTCCGAGAACGTGCCGGTGTCGAGCAGCTCGGCCACTTTGGCGGCGGCGGTTTTGCTCAGGCCGGTGCGGTCGGGCAGGCCGGAGCGCTCCACCTCGGCCACCGGGAAGCTCAGCGCATCGAGGGCGTTGGCCGTGCCTTCGATGGCGCGGATTTTAAACGGGTTTTCGTCGTGCAGCTCCATTAGCTGGGCGGCCAGCTTGAAGGCGCGGGTCAGGGCGCGGTTATCCACGGGAGAGTTGTTGTTGGGAGAACGAATGTAGCGTACCCGGGTGCTTACGCGGAAAGCGGCCCCCACGGCCAGCCGGGCCATTTCAGCGTACGCGCCTGAAACGCCTTACCTTGGCGCGCCCACCTTTTTGATTTTGCTATGATATTCCGCCCCTCCATGCGCCCACTGGCGGTGGCCTTTCTGCTGCTCGTGGCGGCTTGCGAACGCCGCAAGTCGGTCGTCATCTACTCCCCGGCGTCCATGAAACAGCTCGAAGGCACCTGGCTCAACTCGCACGAGGAAAACGCCGGCGATACGCTGGTATACCGGCCCAACACCTACCATTTCCCGCCGGCCCGCGGCCGCACGGGCTTTGCGTTCAAGGAATACGGCCGTTTCGAACAGTTCGACATTGCGCCCACCGACGGCCTGACCGGCCGCCCCGGCACCTGGGTTATTGAGGGCAACAGCCTCAACAAGGTTCGCATTCACCTCAACGAAGGCCAGGAGCCCGATTACGAGATGGAGGTTTTCTCCCTGAAAAACAAGGTTCTCAAGCTCCGCAAGCAACCGGTTGAAAAGGCCCGATAGGGAGGCCAAATACTAAAACGGTCATGTCGAGCTTGCCCATTGGCCGATTCCTTTCTGCCATTGGGCGACGGACACCGCCGTTACTCATGCCTCGTTCATGAAGCGGCGGCAGCTTTACGGGAGCAAGGCACGGTCGTTGCAACGGACGATAACATCCGTTGCGGCCCCGCGTAAGAACCCATTCGTGGCTGACAACGGTTGTTTCAGTCCCTCCACTCAGTTCTTTATTCCCATGTCACGCTGCACTTCCTTCGGCCTTGTGCCCGCCATTCTGCTGGGTCTGGCCATTAGCGCCGGCCCCGCGCTGGCCCAGAAAACCACCCTCAAAGCCAAGAACGATAAAGTCAAGGCCAAAACCACAGCGGCCGATGGCACCGTGAGCAAAACCAAGACGGTAGCCGCTACCACCGCCCCGGCGGCCCCGCAGCCTACGTCGCCGGTAGCTTCGGCTCCGCAAGTGGTGCAACCGGCCACCATGGCTGTGGCCACCGCGCCCGTGGAAGCCAAAGCCGAAGGCATTACGGGCTGGATTTCGGACCTGGGCGCCGCGCAGGCGCAGGCCAAAGCCACCAACCGGCCCATTCTGGCGGTTTTTTCGGGTTCTGACTGGTGCAAGCCCTGCATCATGTACGAGCAGGAAGTATTTGCCAAGCCGGAATTCGCGGCCTACGCCAAGGACAAGCTGGTGCTGGCCCACTTCGATTTCCCGCGCCAGAAGCGCAACCAGCCCTCCGCCGCTCAGCTCAAGCTGAACGAGGCAGCGGCTGCCCAGCTCAACCGTGAGGGTGATTTCCCGCTGGCTGTGGTACTCTCGCCCGAAGGCAAGGTGCTGGCCAAAACCGGCTACATTGCCGGCGGCCCCGCCGCCTTTGAGGCATATTTGAAAAAAGTGGTGCCCACGCTGTAGAAACGCGCCACTTGGCTACGCCGACCTTCGGTTCGCGTCTCGGCGTCCGCGCCATCTCACCGATTCCGTTCAATGCCGCGAAGCGTCGCGTCTCTACAGCGCCATCCCTTTGCTAACGCCCCGCAAACTTCTGCTGATTCTATTGCTGCTGGGGCTACTGAGCAGCCAGACCGGCCGCGCCCAAACCGCGGCGCCGGCCCAGCGCCACACCTTCACGCGCAGTGCCCACCTCATGGGCTCGCACTTCACCTTCACGGTGGTGGCCGCCGACGACTCGGCCGGACAGCGGGCCCTGCGCGCCGGTCTGCTCGAAGTGCGTCGCATCGACCGGCTGATGTCGTTCTGGGACTCCACCTCCGAAGTGGTACGCGTCAACCGCATGGCCGGCATCCGGCCGGTGGCTGTGTCGCCCGAAACGTTTGATTTGATTAGCCGCACGCTGCGCCTCTCGCAGCTTAGCGACGGCGCCTTCGACATCACCTTCGCCAGCGCCGACAAGCTGTACAAGTTCGACCGGCAGGCCCACGCCGGCCTGCCCGATTCGGCCACGGTGCGGGCTTCGGTGCGCCGCATTGGCTGGCAGAAAATTAAAATGGATGCCGCGCAGCATACCGTTTTCTTGCCCGAAAAGGGCATGCGAATTAATCTGGCGGGCATTCTGCAGGGCTACGGCCTGCGCCGGGCCAAGCAGGTGCTCGACCAAATGGGCATCAAAGGCGGGCTGATGAACGGCTCGGGCGACATCTACTGCTGGGGCCGGCAGGCCGACGGCTCGCTCTGGCGCGTGGCCATTGGCGACCCCGACCACCCGCGCAGCGTGGCCGCCTGGATTGACGTGACCGACATGGCCGTGGTGACGGCCGGCAACTACGAGCAGTATTTCACGGTGGGCCCGCAGGTGTACGGGCACATCATCAACCCGCACACGGGCTACCCGTCGGTGGGTTTGCGCTCGGTCACCATTCTGTGCCCCGATGTGGAACTGGCCGATGGATTAGACGAAGTCGTCTTCGTGAAAGGCCCAACCGCCGGTTTGGCGTTTATAAACGGCTTGAAAAATGTTGATTGCACGTTGATAACCGACGACAACCGCACACTCGTGTCCAGGGGCATGAAGCTGAATTACTACCACGGCAGTACCGCCACCCAGCCTTGATTTTACGTACTCATTCCATGCAAAAAATCCTCTCCCATCCCCGCCTGGCGCTGGCCCTGCTCCTGCTCCCTCTGGGCGCGGCGCTGCCCAGTTGCGTATCGGTAGCGGCCTACCAAAAAGTGTATCTCAACGATGAGGACATGAAGCTGGCCAGCAAAACTGTGGAAACGCCCGAAACCAATTTCGAGAGCTACCGCGAAGGCGCCGGCGGCGCCAATGGCGGCAAAGTAGGCGGCGGCTGTGGCTGTAATTAGGGCAAGAAGTTGGCGGTTAGAAAAAGAACGTCATGCTGAGCGAAGCCATAGCATCTCTACTGCAACAGTAATCAATGTCGTTTCAACGAAGCGGTAGAGATGCTTCGACTGCGCTCAGC
Organism: Hymenobacter convexus; assembly: GCF_030580955.1. Classification (GTDB taxonomy): domain Bacteria; phylum Bacteroidota; class Bacteroidia; order Cytophagales; family Hymenobacteraceae; genus Hymenobacter. Next base: position 292,520 of record NZ_JAUQON010000006.1, read on the forward strand.
ATGACCGCCCAGAATTATTAGTTCTCCTGTGAAAAAATTACTTCTTCCCCTATTAGCCTTCTCCGCTTTGGCCGCCCCGGCCATGGCCCAGACCGGCACCACCCAAAACCCCAATCGCATCGACGGCTACGGAGCGCCGGTGAACCCAGCGGTGCCCACCAGCCGGGCCGCCGAGGAAACCACCATCGACATCATCGGCGGGTACTACCAGCAGACCGGCAGCCACGGCGCCGTGGAGGGTGGCCGCGGCACCCAGCAACTCACCGACGTGCCCCCGGCCATTATCGTGAACGTGCCGCTGGATACGGTGAGCCGCCTCACGGCCAATGTGGGCGCCGATTTCTACGCCTCGGCCTCGACCGACCGGATTGATTTCGCGCTGAGCACGCCCTCGGCCCACGACGTGCGCTACCACGGCGACTTCGGCTACAGCCGCGAGCATAAGTACAACGGCACCATCTGGGGCGTGGGCGCGGGCGTATCGAAAGAATACGACTACCTGTCCTTCAACGTGGCCGGCTCGTTTGCTAAAACCTCGAAGGACGGCAACCGCCAGCTGAGCCTGGCCGGGCAGGTGTTCCTCGACCAAGTGACGCTGATTACGCCCTATGAGCTACGGGCGGGCTACGTGGCGGGCTCTGCCAGCAGCCGCGGCGAGAAAAACTACGGCACCGACAAGCGCCAGACGTACAATTTAACCGCCACCTACTCGCAGGTGCTTACCAAGCGGCTGCAGGCGGCCGTGAGCACCGAGCTGGTGTCTCAGAACGGGCTGCTGAGCACGCCGTTTCACCGCGTTTACTTCCGCGACAATCCCGACCTGAACCCGGCCCCAGCACTGGGCAGCGATTTTTCGACGCGCTTCCCTACGGCGGCCCGCATCGAAAACCTGCCCCGCTCGCGCTTCAAATACCCGGTGAGCCTGCGCCTGAATTTCTACGCCACCGACCTGGTGCAGGTGCGCGGATTCTACCGCTTCTACAATGACAATTTCGGCGTTCGGGCTCACACGTTTGAGGTGGAACTGCCGGTGAAGGTGACGCAGTTTTTCGCGCTCTACCCCTTCTACCGCTACCACACCCAGACGGCCGCCACTTACTTCGCGCCTTTCGCCCAGCACTCTATTGCCGACACGTATTACACGTCGGATTACGACCTGGCGGCTTTTTCGGCCAACAAAATTGGCCTGGGCCTGCGCTACTCGCCGGTGTACGGCATCACGCGCTTCCGCGTGCCGGGGCAGGACGGGCAGGGCCGGCCGCGCGTGATGCGGCTCAAGTCGCTGGATTTGCGCTACGCCAACTACCAGCAAACCGGCTCGACCATCTACACCACCGCCGACCGCGCCGACCTGAAAGCCAACATCATCAGCTTCGATTTGGGCTTTGCGCTTTAGCTTGGCGCGCAACTAAGACGCCGATTTATTTCCTTTGCGGTGTGCAAACCAGCGGCCGGCCGGCATCTATGCCTGTGCCGGCCGTTTTGCGTGTGCGCCCATTTCCTCCATTATTCATTTGCTCATTTACCTTGAAACACTGGCTCGTTAAATCAGAACCCGACAAATACTCCTGGGCCACTTTTGTGGCCGAAGACGGCACGGCCTGGACCGGCGTGCGCAACTACCAGGCCCGCAACAACCTGAACCTGATGCAGCCCGGCGACCTCGTGCTCTACTACCACAGTGTGAGCGAAAAAGCCGTGGTAGGCATTGCCGAAGTGGCCGCCCCGGCCGCTCCCGATGCCACCGCCGAGGCCGGTTCGCCCTGGGTGGCCGTGCAGCTGCGCCCCGTGCAGCGCCTGCCCCAGCCCGTGAGCCTGGCCCAAATCAAAGCCGATGCCCGGCTGGGCGAGCTGGCCCTGCTACGCCAGTCGCGCCTGTCGGTGCTGCCGGTGCGGCCCGAGGAGTTCGACGTGGTGCTGGCATTAGGGGCGAAATAAACTGATTTGACGGGGCACGAAACCGCTGCATTTGGGCTTAACTTTAGCGAAGCAACCGCTCGTTGGAGTAGGTATTTCCAACTGCTTTTATTGAGCACACGGGCATGAAACTCCGCTCCTTTCTTCTGCTAACCTGGGTCTGCACCTGCGCGGGAGTCTCCGGCGCGCTCGGTCAGAAACGGGGCCAGCTGGCGGCCATTCCGGCGCCCGGCGCGCCCGTGCAAACGGCCCGCACCGAGTTGCCCCTCGAACCCTCCGACAGCGAAGTGCACGTGCAGGCCCTGCCCGCCGACAGCACCGTGGTTATCCTGCTGGGCCGCGACCGGCCGCTGTCGAGCAAGTCCACGTTCACCTTTCAGCAGTACGACCGCAACCTGCACCTGCGGCAGGAAACCCCGCTGGAAGTGCCCGACGAGTTCGATTTCACGCGCATGTGCGCCGAAGGCAGTACCGTGTACGCCCTGTTTTCGTCGCACAGCAACCCCGGCCGCTTGTGGGCCGCCGCCTACAACGGCCACCTGGCCCAGGTACGCACCCAGCAGTTCGAAACCAAGCTGAGCCGCGAAGTGGTGGAGCTGAAAGCGCTCGACAGCCGCCTGTTTGCCACGGTGCTGCTGAATGACCAGTTGCACGTCACGGCCCTGCTCCTCGACCTGGCCACCGGCCAGATGCAGTACCTGCCCTCGGTGTACGAGCCGCTGCCCACGCAGCTCACCTTTGTGGCCGATGCCGCCACCCGCCGCGCCGAGTACGTGCTGAGCCAGACCAACGGCCGCAAAACCCGCCTGCTGCTCAAGCAGCTCACCGAAAAAGGCCAACTCGTGAAGTCCGAATTCGTGCAGGCCGAGAGCGAGCGCAGCCTCATCACGGCCCAGGTGACGCCCCCGCAGGACACCACCGCCCGCCTGCTCATGGGCACGTATGCGTTGCGCGGCCTCGATTATGCGCAGGGTCTTTTTGCCACCGACCTGAGCACGGCGGCCAGCCCCGGCACCAAGCAGCCGCTGCGTTTCTACGATTTTCTGCACCTGAAGCACTTTTTCGACTACCTCAAGCCTTCGCGCCAGGCCCGGCTGCGCAAGCGCATGGCCCGCCGCCTGGCCCACTCCGCGCCGCCCATGCGCTGGCACTACCGCCTGCTGCTGCACGAGCTGCTGCCCCAGCCCGACGGCGGCTACGTGCTGGTGGCCGAAGCCTACGTGCCCCACTACCGCTACAACAGCTACGGCACCTACACCGGCCCGTTCAACAATCTGGGCAACCAGTTTGGCACTTCCCCCTACGCCAACTCCCGGGTGTTCGACGGCTACCAGACCACCCACGCCGTGGTGTGCGGCTTCGACCGGACCGGGGCCCTCATCTGGGACAACACGTTCGTGGTAGAAAACCTGCGCCGCGTCGAGCTTGAGGAAGCCGTACGCCTGCAAACCCTCCCCGATGGCCGCCTCGTGCTGGCTTACCTCGACGAAGAAAAGCTGCACTATAAGGTGGTGCGTCGCGGCGAAGACGCCCCAAACGACCAGCAGGTCGTCATCAGGACCGGCAGCGGCCCCGCTGAAACCGCTCCCGAGCGCGTGACCGACACCTCGCAGGCCGACCTGCTGCCGTGGTTCGGCAGCCGCTTCGTGGCGACCGGCTACCAGCGTGTGAAAGTGGAGCACGGCCCCGACCGCCAGGTATTCTTCCTGAATGCGGTGGTTTTTTAGGCAGAGTAACGGAAAAGCAAAACGAGGAAAAGCAACGTCATGTCGAGCTTGCCGAGACATCTCGCGTGCCGAAATAATCCCCTTTTAACGATTGGGTTTGTAAAGCACGCGAGATGTCTCGGCAAGCTCGACATGACGTTTTTTCTATTCTTTTCGTACGCTGATTTTCCGTTCCTCATTCATCCCACCGCTCCTGTATGCTTACCAAACTGCGTCTTCCTGCCCTTTTCCTCATTCTGCTGCTGGCCAGTTGCCGCGCCGGCGGGCCCGGCACGCCGGCCAAAACCGTGGCCTCCTTCTTTTCCAAATACGAAAACCGCGAAGGCTTCAAGGCCACCGAATGGTCAGCCGACCTGCTCCAGCGCCTTGCCCTGGTGAAAGCCGCCAAGCTCCTCGGCGGCTCCGACCTCACCAACGGCATCACCGGCATTCGCTCGGCCCGCGTCATCAGCTTCACGCCCACCACCACTTCGGCCAAAGAACTGGCCGCCCAAGGCCTGCGCGCCGAAGCCGCCGGCATCCTCCAAAATAACAAGTACGACCCACTTTCCACGGCCGGCTTTGGCGGGAGCAACTACGCCATTTCCACCCGCGGCTCGGGCAACAGCGTGTCGGAATTTGCCGCCCTCGGCACGTTGCCGGATGTGGCCGATTCGTTCGTGCTGGTTTCGGTGCAGGGCAATTTCACCAAGTCGCAAGTGGAAGCGCTGGGCAAGTACCTGCCGCAGCTGGTGCAGGCCACGGCAAAGTAGCGCGCACTTAGCTGGTCAAAAAGCACCAGAAAAAGACCGTCATGCTGAGCGTAATCGAAGCATCTTTACCGCATAACTAAACCTGACGATTGGGTTTACTATTGCACGCGAGATGCTTCGGCTACGCTCAGCATGACGTTCTGCTTTTTCCGGCTTGACTCTACCGCCCTGCTGCCATCAAATCCTCAATCGTATCGGCTTGCAGCGGAATATCGGCCATCAGGTCCTCGTTGCCGCCGGGCGTGATGAGAACGTCATTCTCCAGCCGAATGCCCAGGCCTTCGGCGGGAATGTAGATGCCTGGCTCAATGGTATACACCATACCGGGCTCGAAAACTCGGTATTTGTAGCCCACGTCGTGCACATCAAGGCCCAGGTAGTGGCTGGTGCCGTGCATGAAATACTTCTTGTAGAGCGGCGCGGCGGGGTCCTGGTTTTTTACGTCCGAGGCATTCAGCAGGTCGAGCTTGATGAGTTCCTGCTCCATGCACTCGCCCACCAGCCGGTGGTATTCCTCGATTTCGGCGCCGGCCACAAGGCGCGTTTTGGCGAAGGCCATCACGGCCAGCACCGAGTCGTACACCTGCCGCTGGCGGGTGGTAAATTTGCCGTTGACGGGGATGGAGCGCGAGAGGTCGGCCGCGTAGTTGGCGTATTCGGCGCCGAAATCCAGCAGAATCACGTCGCCGTCCTGGCACTGGTTGTCGTTGGTGGTATAGTGCAGCACGTTGGCATTTTTGCCGCTGGCCACAATGCTGCCGTAGGCCGGCCCGCGGCTGCGGTTGCGCATGAACTCGTGCACGATTTCGGCCTCAATCTCGAACTCCCACACGCCCGGCTTCACGAAGCCCAGCAGCCGCCGAAACGCCTTGCCCGTGATGTCGCAGGCCTGCCGCATCACCCGGATTTCCTCCGGGCTCTTGATGGCGCGCAGCTGGTGCAACAGGCGCGCGGCGCGGCGGTAGCTATGCAGCGGGTACTGGCTCTGCAGCATTTTCACGAAACGGGCGTCGCGCGTTTCCACTTCCACCACGGCCCGGATGTGCTCATTCGAGTTCAGGTACACGTTTTCGGCCTCATTCATCAGCGCAGGCAATACCGACTTGAAGCTGTCGAGCCACATAATGGTGCGGATACTGGAGTTCTGGCGCGCCTCGTCCTTGGTCAGCTTGTAGCCTTCCCAGATGAGAATGTGCTCGGAAGTTTCCTTCAAAAACAGGATTTCGCGGTACTGCGGCAGGCGCGCATCCGGGAAAATCACGAGGATGCTTTCCTCCTGGTCCACGCCGCTCAGGTAGAACAGGTCGTTGTTTTGGCGGAAGGCCATGGTGCCGTCGGCGTTGGTTGGCATCACGTCGTTGCTCTGGAAAATGGCCAGCGACGCCGGGGGCAGCAGTTCGCGGAAACGGCGGCGGTTCTCAACAAAAAGCTCGGGGGCAAGGGGAGCGTAGCGCATGGGCAAGGGGAAGTTGGGAATGGGAGGCGCAAGTTAGGCCGGCCGCCGTTGCGGTGGCCCGCCGCTTCGCGCCGATAAATAAAAAAAGCCCTTGCCGGGGCGGCAAGGGCTTTTCGAAATCCATAACGGCCAGACCTTACATTTTGGTTTTAGTCGATTTCACCGTCGTTTTGTTGGCTTTATAGCGCATATCGGGCGTGCCGTCGGCTTTCAGCGGGCCGGTGGTTTTGGTCATTTTGCTTTCCTTGTAGCGCATGTCGGCGGTGCCGTCGGCCTTCAGGTGGGTGCTGCTCGACGTCGAGGACGACTTGGTCGTGCCCGAGGGCGTGGTCATGGTGCTCGACTTGCTCATCGTGCCCGCGCTTTTGGTGGTCGTGCTCGATTTTGACATACCCGCCGGGTTTTGCATCGTGCTCGACTTCACAGTGGTTTTCGTGCCGGGCTGGGTCGTTTTGGTGGTCATGGTCGACGAGCTGCTGCTCATCTTGGTCGAGGCCGGCGCGGGCATCGTGGCCGCGGGCGTCTGGGCAAGGGCAGCCGTGCCACCCAACAAGCTCAGGGATACAAGAAAACCGAGGATACGCTTCATGTTGAAAGAGAAAAAAGGGTGTGAGATGGGCCTCCTACGCTACTTCCACCGGCATAGTTGAGGTTCGCCGAAATAATTTGTCTATTTCTATTTACCAGAATACTCAGGTAAGATTTGATGATGCATTATTGCCTGCCAACCCATTCTTCGCATTGTACATATTAAGGCAGAACACGTCTCTGGGTTGTATTTTTTGAACATATCTCGAATTATTATTACTTTATTTTGTGAATATGATACCTATTACTACTTTAGTGCATATTCTAAGCACACTTTCACACCCTACATCCTCCGTCTCATGAAAAAACACTTCTACGCATTACTGGCTATTGTTGGGCTCCTGTGTTTCAACCCCAACTTTGCGACGGCTGCCGTCCGCAGCCTCCCCACCACCGAAAACCCCGCCGATGCCCAGCGCAAAGCCGCCGCGGCCGAGCAGAAAGCGGCCGCCCGTGAGAAAGCCACGGCTGCTAAACAGGTTTCAAAAATGAAAAAGCTTTCGGTTAAATCGCGCCGCTTCACGGCCAAGATGGAGCGTATGGTGCTGGTGGTGCTGGGCCTGCAGGAAAGCAAAACCGTGACCTCGCCCCGCCAACTCAGGCGCCAGCTCCACGGTCACCAGAAGCAGCTGAAAACGCACGCCAAGTTCATGTCGCGCATCCGCCGCAGCCACACCCACGACTGATAACTGGCTCCTCCTAGGCACAAAAAAATCCCCTTGCTGATGCAGCAAGGGGATTTTTTTGTGCCTAGGAGGAGCCTTAAGCCGTTACCTGGGCTTCAAGTTTCTGGGCGAGTACGTGCTTGGGCACGGCGCCGACTTGTTTATCAACGATTTGGCCGTTTTTGAAGACCAGCAGCGTCGGAATGCTGCGGATACCGAACTTCATCGAGGTCTGGGGGTTGGCGTCCACGTCCACCTTGCCTACCACGACTTTGCCTTCGTACTCGCCGGCCAGTTCTTCCACCACGGGGCCTACCATGCGGCAGGGGCCGCACCATTCGGCCCAGAAGTCAACCAGTACGGGTTTGTCGCCGGCGATGATTTCTTCAAAGTTGGCGTCGGTTATTTCAATTGCTTTGTGTCCCATTTCAATTTGGGTTGGGGTTAATGAAAGTCTGGCGTATACGGCCAACGGGGTCGCAAGGTAGCAGATATTGGATGCTTAACATGGTGGCCGGGGGAAAGTTCAGCGGGGCTAGGTTGGGCGAGCGGCTGGCCGGCGAATGGCCGGAATTGCTATCTGAATCGGCCGCCCGTCCTGCTGAGCGTAGTCAAAGCATCTCGCATGCCGCAGTAAACCAATCGTCAATAATCAATGGTAGCACGCGAGATGCTTCGCGGCGTTCAGCAGGACGTTCGGAGTTTCACAGAAAACCTAAATCAGCGTACACACTTCCATATCCAGCTCCTTCATCTTTTCGATAAAGGCCTTGGGCTCAATCTGAAAGCGGCGCGAGAACATGTCTACCGCCAAATGCTCGTGTGGCTCCACAAATTGAATTTCCAGACGCTTGCCGCCGGGCGCATGCTCAATGGCTTCTTCCAAGCGGTCGAGCATGGGCGCGGTCACGGTGCGCAAGTCGAGGCGTACGCGCACGCCTTTGCTGCGCTTCTCGGCCACGTCGGCCAGCGGTTCCATGGTAAGGATGCGCAGGTCCCACTGGTCCTGGGTGTGGCGGCGCAGCTCCTGTTTCAGGCGCACGTACATGGGCGGCACCTGCTCGTTGGGGTAGTTGCGCGGGTTGATGAGGGGCGCAAACTTGGTGTAGTCGTCGCGGAAAAGGGCGGGGTTGATGCTCGTCTCGTAGTCCTCCAGCGTGAAGGTGCAGAAGGGCTGGCCGGTTTTGGTGGTCTTAAACAAGACGTTGGTAATGAGGCCCGCCACCGCCATTTCCTTGTTCTTGATTTCGTCAACTTTCTCCAGCCCACAGGTGCAGTAAGCGTCCAATTCCAGCTTGTAGCTATCCAGCGGGTGGCCCGAGAGGTAGAAGCCCACCACTTCTTTTTCGCGGCGCAGCTGCTCGGTTTTGCTCCACGGCTCCATCTCGTGGATTTTGGGCATAGGCGCGGCCACCGCGCCGAATGCGCCCGCGCCAAACAGGCTGTGCTGGGCCGATTCCTTGGCCGCCGCATGCTGCTGGCCCACGCGCATGGCCTTCTCAATCAGGTTCTGGTCGCCGGCCGGCGAGTCCAGATACAGGCGGCGGTGCTTGCCGAAGCCATCGAACGCGCCAGCCTGGGCCAGGCTTTCGAAGGTTTTCTTGTTCACCGTGCGCAGGTTCACGCGCTTCGAGAAGTCGAAAATATCGGTGTATTCGCCGGCTTTTTCGCGTTCCTGCACCATGCTTTCCACCGCCAATTCGCCCGCACCCTTCACCGCGCCCATGCCGAAGCGGATGGCACCTTCCTGGTTCACGTTGAATTTCAGGAGGCTTTCGTTCACGTCGGGCCCGAGCACGGGCACACCCTGCTTGCGGGCTTCCTCTATGAAGAAGGTCACTTTCTTGATGTCGCCCATGTTGTTGGTGAGCACGGCGGCCATGTACTCGGCCGGGTAGTTAGCCTTCAGGTAACCAGTCTGGTAGGCCACCACCGAGTAGGCGGCCGAGTGCGAACGGTTGAAGCCGTACTCGGCAAACTTCTCCATTACGTCGAACACGTCGTTGGCCTTCTTGGCCGGAATACCGTGGATGGTTTTGGCGCCTTCGATGAATTTCTCCCGCTCCAGAGCCATCTTTTTCATGTCCTTCTTACCCATGGCGCGGCGCAAAAGGTCGGCGCCGCCGAGCGAGTAGCCAGCCAGAATCTGGGCCGTCTGCATGATTTGCTCCTGGTACACCATGATGCCCTGGCTGTATTCCAGGATGGGTTTCAGCAGCTCGTGCGGGTATTCCACCTCCTCGCGGCCGTGCTTGCGGTTGATGAAGTTCGGGATGAACTGCATGGGGCCCGGGCGGTAGAGGGCGTTCATGGCAATCAGGTCCTCGATGTTGGTCGGCTTCAAGTCCTTGAGATACTGTCGCATGCCCTCAGATTCAAACTGGAACGTGCCGATGGTATCGCCGCGCTGGTAGAGCGCATAGGTTTTCTCGTCGTCGAGCGGAATGTTGTCGATGTCGATTTTCACGCCGTGGTTGCGCTCAATCAGATTCATGGCGTCCACGATGACCGTTAGGGTTTTGAGGCCCAGAAAGTCCATCTTCAGCATGCCGGCCGACTCAATCACCTTGCCGTCGAACTGCGTGATGAGCAGGTCCGAGTCCTTAGATGTCGAAACGGGGATGTACTTGGTAATGTCGTCCGGGGCGATGATGACGCCGGCCGCGTGAATGCCCGTGTTGCGCACCGAGCCTTCGAGCTGGGTAGCGAGGCGCAGAATCTGGCCCTTCAGGTTCTCGGGGCTTTCGTCGCGCCGAATCATGTCCAGCTCCTGGTTTTCGGCGAAGGCACCAGCCAAGGTGGTGCCCGGCTTATCGGGCACCATCTTGGTGAGGTCGTTGGTGTGCGGCAGGGGCAATTCCATGGCGCGTGCCACGTCCTTGATGGACGATTTGGCAGCCATGGTGCCAAAGGTGATAATTTGGGCCACCTGCGTCTTGCCGTACTTATTCACCACGTAGTCAATGACTTTCTGACGGTTCACGTCGTCAAAGTCAATGTCGATATCGGGCATCGACACGCGCTCGGGGTTGAGGAAGCGCTCGAACAGCAGCGAGTACTTGATGGGGTCGATGTTGGTGATACCCACGCAGTAGGCCACCGCCGAGCCGGCGGCCGAGCCCCGGCCCGGGCCCACGGCCACGCCGATGTTGCGGCCGTGGTTGATGAAGTCCTGGGTGATGAGGAAGTAGCCCGCGAAGCCCATCGTCTGGATAATGCGCAGCTCGTAATCAAGCCGTTCTTCAATTTCGGGCGTGCGCTCGGAGTAACGCGGGGGCTTGCTCATCGTCACGACGCCCTGGCCGGCACTGGGGCCGAAGGCGCCCACGTAGGTCAATTCGCGCAGGAACTCGTCGGCGTTGGCGAAGGGCGCGGGGATGGGGAAGTTCGGCAACAGAATGTCGCGCGCCAGCTTCGGAGGCGTGATTTTGTCGACAATTTCGTTCGTGTTATCCAGGCTCTCGGGCACGTCGGCGAACAGCTCGTTCATCTGCGCCTGGGTCTTGAAGAAGAACTGGTCGTTGGCGAAGCCGAAGCGGGTGTGCGGCTTGGGCTTCTGCAGTTCCTCGTCGATGCGGCGCAACTGGCGCTGGGCGTTTTCGTCGCGCGAGTGGTCGCGGCGCAGGTTGTCGAGCAGGTCGTATTTCACCTCGCCCTTGCCCGTCATCAGGGTGTAGTAATTGGTGCGGATGTCGCCCACCGGGATGCTGTGCTCCTCGCCGGTGTTCACGCACAGCAGCAGGTCGTGGGCGGCGTAGTCGGTCTGGTCGACGTAGTGCGAGTCGTTGGTGCAGATGACTTTGACGTTATACTTCTTCGCAAAGCCCAGCAGAATCTGGTTCACGTCTTCCTGGCTTTTGCCGGTGCCGTCGAAGTTCATCAGGCCGTGGCGCTGGATTTCGATGTAGTAGTCGTCGCCAAACAAATCGAGCCACCACTTCAGTTTTTCCTCGGCCTCGGCCTCCGTGCCGAAGAGGATGGTTTGCGGAATCTCGGCGCCGATGCAGCAGCTTGTGGCAATCAGGCCCTCGTGGTATTTCACCAGCAGCTCCTTGTCGATACGCGGAAACTTGGAGTACACACCCTCGATAAAGCTCATGGAACAGAGCTTGGCCAGGTTGTGGTAGCCGGCCTGGTCTTTGGCCAGCAGGAGTTGGTGGTGGCGGGTGTCGCGCTCCCCTTTTTCGCGGCTGAACGCCTTTTTGTGGCGGTCTTCTACCAAATAGAACTCGCAGCCCACGATGGGCTTCACGTTGTACTTATTGGCCTCGGCCACGAAGTTGAACGCGCCGAACATGTTGCCGTGGTCGGTGAGGGCCACGGCGGGCATGCCGTCCTTCTGGGCCTTCTTCATCAGGGCCGAAATGCTGGCCTGGCCGTCGAGCAGCGAGTATTGCGTGTGCGAGTGAAGGTGCGAGAAAACAGGCATTTTTTCAGTTATCAGTTATCAATTAGCAGTGAGCTGTTGATAATCGGGCGAAACGGTTTTAGTAAAGATACCCCCGTCCGGCGGGCATTCCCAAACCCCATTTTGCTGCCCGCTGATTCCCTGAGCGCTGCGTTTTACCTGCCATTATTCAACTACCACGCGCTGCGTCAGCGGGGCTTGGGCGGCGGCTTGTACGGTGAGCAGGTACACGCCCGGGCACAGACCGTTGGTGCTCAAGAAAGTAGCCTGACCACTAAACGCCTGCCGCTGCACCAGCCGGCCCAGGGCGTTGCGCAGGGTGGCGGTAGCGGCGGCGGGGGCTTGCAATTCTACCCGCAACTGGCCTGTTGATGCCACGGGGTTGGGCCCGCAACGAAAGGCGGTGGCGGAATGAGGGCGCGTGGCCGTGGTGGTGCTGTTGGTGTTGCGGCGCACCAGCAGCGGCGCATTGGCGGCCGATTCGATGGTGAGCAAATCCAAATCGCCGTCGTTGTCCATATCGACCACGGCCAGGCCGTTGGGGGCCCCGGTGGTGGCCACCGTGGCGGCCGCGCCAAAATTTCCCCGGCCGTCGTTGAGGTGCACAAAGTCGCCGACGCCGTGCATCAGCAGGTCCAGGTCGCCGTCGCCGTCGAGGTCGGCGAAAGCAGCGCGCTGCCCGCCAGAGCCGGACGTGAGTGTGGTGCCCGCCGCGAAGACGCCGGTCCCGTTGTTGAGCAACAGCCGAACGGGGCTGGCCGATTGGTAATCCACCACGGCCAGGTCGAGGTCGCCGTCCTGGTCGACGTCGCCCAGTGCGGCACCGCCCGAGTAGTTGGCGGCCGGGTAAACGGCGCCGGCCGTGTAGCTACCGGTCCCGTTGTTGAAAAAGGACTGCGCAAAGCCATTGCTCCCGTTCAGGGTCGAGTTGCAGCAGAGCAGCAAATCCAGGTCGCCGTCCTGGTCGAGGTCGGCCGGTTGGATGGTGGCAAAGCCGTATTGCGTAGGCACCGCCGAAACCATGGCGGCCCCAAATACCCCGGTGCCGTTGTTGAGCCGCACCTCAATCTGACGGGCGGCCGCGCTGTTCCAGTTGTAATACACCAGGTCGAGGTCGGCATCGCCGTCGGCATCGAACAAAAGCAGGCCGCTGGCCGACGTGTTGGTGGCCGACGTGGATAAGGCCGAAACGGTGAAATTGCCGGCGCCGTCGTTGCGGGCGATGTCAAACTGCGAGGGCCGGGCGGCGGCGGCCACCACGTCCAGGTCGCCGTCGGCATCGATGTCGCCCACGGCCACATTCTGCGCAATGTTCGTCGTAGGGATGGAGCGGTTGGGGTTGGAGAGCCGGCCGGTGCCGTCGTTCGAATACCACATCAGCAGCGACCCAAACCCGCCCGGCACCAGCACGTCGAGGTCGCCGTCGCCGTCGAGGTCGGCCGGGGTGATGGTGGAGGTGCTGCCGCTGGTTTGGCCGGGCGCCGTATCGACCGAGCTGGCGGTGGTGAACGTGCCCGTGCCGCCCGTGGCCGCCGCCACAAACTGCCACACGTGCGGCGCGGCCCCGGTGAGACTGCTAGTCACCGTTTCACCGGCCCGAAAATCCACCGCCGGGTCAAACGTCACGGTATTGCCGCTCACGGTGCCGCTGCCGGCTTTTCGGCCTCCCGTCTGGGCGCTGAACACGCGCAGCGCGGCCGCCGGCGCCGGTGCGACCAGGGTAGCGGAAACTACAGTGGCACGGGATGCCGCCGAAGCATTGCGTGCGGGCACAAGGCTGCTGACTGTCTGGGCCCAGGCCGGACTGCCCAGCAACAACCAGGCGAGGGTAGCGTAACGGTTTTTCATGAAGTTTAGATGAAAGAAAGGTTGTTGCAAATGTGCATAAAAACCTTTGTTTTCTCTAGCCTTCCGCAGCTGCAAACCGGTTAGTCTCCTTGATTTTAAGTAAGCAAACGGACAGTTCAATTGTCCCCCACGGCTCTTACTTAGCGGGGGCCTGCACGCGCAACACCTCACCAATTTTGGCCGAGGCATCTTCGGGCGCCTTGCCGTTCCAGGCCTGTAACTCGGCAACGGTTACCTTATACTGGCGGGCAATGCTGTAAAGCGTTTCGCCCTTGGCTACAGTGTGAAGAATGGCGCCGGGCGCGGCAGGCCCCGCGGCGGCCGCGGCGGCCGCTTTCGGCACGTAAAGCGCCGGATTCGCCCGCGCGGCGGGGTGGGCTGCCGCGGCCGGCTCTGGCTTTGGCGCTGGGGAAGCTTCGGTTGCCGCTTCCCGCAACGCCAGCACCTGGCCCACGGTCAGGCCATACGGGGGCGGCAACTGGTTGGCGGCAATCAGGGCCGCCGGGGCCATCTGGTAGAGGCGAGCAATGGAATACACCGATTCGTGCGGCGCTACAACGTGCGTGCGGCTGCCGCTGACCGGCCGGACTAAAGCAGCCGCTCCCGGCTCGGGCACCACAGCTACGGGCTTGGGCGCACTGGCTACCGGCGCCGGGGCCTTCACCGTTTCTTCTTTCACCAAGACCGGCTTGGGCGCGGGTGCCGGCGCGCTGGGCGCTTCCGGCTCACCGGGCTCATCGGCGAGGGGGGCGGGCGCCGGGGCCGCGGCGGCAGGCGGCAGGTAAGTGACTTTGGCCGCCGAGGGACGGGGTGCTACGGGGGGCGGCAATGGGCGGGGCGGCGCCGATGTTGGAGGCACTGGCGTCGGAGGTGCGGCGGCTACTACGGCGGGCGCTGTGGGCACTGGCGCAGGAGCCGGCATGGGGGCGGTGGCCGCCGTGGCAGCCGCCGTGGCCAGGGTTTCGCCCCAGCCGTCGGCATCGTCGGTCACCACGCGCTTGGACTTGGTTTTGCCGTCCTCGCTTTTCACCTTCACTTTCACCTTCACCTGGCCGCTTTCGGTGGTCACGCGCCGGGGCAGGGCCACTGCTTCGTTGGCGGTGCTCACTAGGGCATCGGTTTCCTGCTCGGCGGCAGTTGGGGCCGCAGTGGGGCGCTCCAGGGCTACGGCTTCATTCAGAGAGCGATATTCCACGGCCGTTTCGCGCGGGCGGGTGTGCTGCAGCCAGAGCACGCGGCCGGGGCGCAACTCCTCGTTGCGGGCCATGCGGTTTTTGTTGAATACCGCTTTCTGGCGCACGCCATATTTCTGGGCCACGTCGAAAATGCTTTCGCCGGGCTGCAGCACGTGGTATTCTACGGCGGCCGCGTCGCGCTTGCTTTGCAGGTAGTACGGGCGGCCCGTCACGGCCACATCAAAGGCTTTCAGCTCGTTGTGCTTTAGAAACTCGCCCAGGCGCTGGTGGGCGCGGCGGGCCAGGTCGGCGGTGCTTTCGCCGGGCAGGGCAATGAGGGCGCGCAGCTTGTTGATGCGCACCTCGGCGGTGTTGCCGGCCACGGTGGGCAGGTTCAGCAGCTGGCCGGTGCTTTGCAGGCGCTGGTTGGCCGCGATGCCGGCGGCCTGCGTCACGTCGCCCACGGGCACTATCAGCGAGTAGGGACGGTCGGCGGGTACGGCGGCAGCCAGCAGCCAGTGGTTGTGGGTGGCCAGGGCGGCGGGGTCGACGTGCAGGGCCAGGGCCTGGGCGTCGAGCGACTGGCCAGCGGTGGCCGGAAACTCCTGCAGGCGCAGGGGAGGCGTGGGGTTCAGCCCGCAGGCCGGCTCGAAGGCCACCTTGTGGGCCAGAAACATCAGCACATAGGGCGAGGTGGCTTCGGTGACGGCCATTTCGGTGGCATCGAAATCCGAAGGGAGCGTGTAGGGCTGCACGCCGCTCGGGCCGGTGTAGTAGCTCAGCAGGGCGTTGAGCCAGTTGTGCAGCGCGTTGTTGTTGCGGGTGAGGTAGCGGGCGGCGGCGCGGGTGCTGGCGGCCAGGTGCTGGCGCTCGTCCACGGCGCCGTTCACGGTGAGGCCCAGGCCGGTGGCAGTTTCCTGCTTGAGCTGCCAGTAGCCCACGGCGTCGTGGTTGCTGCGGGCGTCGCCGATGAGGGCGCTTTCCTGCAAGGCCAGGTAACGAAAATCGAGCGGCACGCCTTCCTCGCGCAGCACGCGGTCGACGATGGGGAACGAGGCATCGGCCAAATCGACCCGGGCCTGGAAGGAGGGCTGGTGGCGGCTCAGGCCGTCGGCTTTTTGCTGCACCAGGCGTTGGGCTTCGGCGTTCAGCACGAGGTGCAGGCCGGCCACATCCATCGCGGCGGGCACGGTGGGGTGCATTGGAGGAATGGACTGAGCGGCCAGCGGCCGTATCAAGAACAGGCTCAGGCCCAGGAGCAGGGCAACAGAATTTCGCATAAGCAAGACGGGCGGGAGGGGGCCACCGCGGCCCCCTCCCGCCCGGAAGTTGCAAAGAACCTGATTTTTGAGCAAAAAGCCCGTCATGTCACGCTTTGCCGATACATCTCGCTCGCGCCGCCTGTCATCCTGAGCACAGCCGATTGAGGTACTACCTCACGCGAGATACTTCGCTGCGCTCAGCATGACGTTCTGACTGCGTTCTTATTGTGGCCCTCCCCCACCGCCGGGAGGCGGGCCGCCCATGCCGCCGCCCATTCCTCCACCGGGAGGGCCACCGAAACCGCCGCGGCCCTCGCCCCGGCCTTCGCGGCTGCCACCTTCAGAGGTAGGCGCTATCACGTTGCCGCTGCGGATGTTGTAGGTGAACATGAGCATGAAGTAGCGCTGCAGAATGTTGGTTTGCACGTCTTCGTAGTAGGCATCGGTCACGTTGCGCGAGATGCTGCGGTTCTGGCCCAACAGGTCGAAGGCGTACACCTTGATTTCGCCGCGCTGGCCGGGAAACAGCTTCTTGCCGATGCTGGCGTTCCAGAGAATGTACTGCTGGTTGTAGCCGGCCGAGAGGCCCGCATAGGCCTGGTGCACCACGTCGGTGGCAATGTTGATGCCGGGCCCCACAATCCAGTTCAGGCGGCCGCGCGTCACCTGCGAGAAGTAGTTGGTGTTCAAGCGCGTTTGCAGGGTGTTGATGACGTAGTTCTTGCTCGACGTGGTGGAGGCCGTGAAGTCGAGGTTGGCGCTGATGTTGGAGCTGAGCGTGAGGCCGGCCCCGAACGAAGGCACGCGGGCGTAGTTCAGGCCGCCGTTCACGAGGCCCGGCGTTTGGGTGAAGCCGGCGTTGCCGCTCAGGTTCACGTTGGTTTTGATGGGCTTGATGGGCCGGCCGTAGCTGATGAGCGAGCGGACGTTGTACTCCTGGCTCAGGTTGGTGGGCTGGGTGAGCTGGCCGCCGGCCGGGATGGTGACGGGCGGGGCGCCTTCGGGCGTAACCGTCGTTTCGCGGGCGGCCACAATGGTGCGGTTCGAAATCGGATTCTGGGTGTAAGAGCCCGAGAGCAAGGCGAAGAAGTTGCTCGACACCTCGGGATTCGAAGCAGAGTAGCGGACGTTAACAGAATGCTGGAATTCCTGGCGCAGCGTGGGGTTGCCGATGGTGAGCTGCAGCGGGTTCGAGTTGTTCACCACGGCCTGCAACTGGCTCACGCTGGGCGGGTTGGTGTTGGTACGGTAGAACAGACGCAGGTTTTTCTGGCGCGTGAAGCGGTAGTTCAGGTTGGCGTTGGGCAGCACGTTCACGAAGTAGTAGCGCCCGATGCTGGGCCGCGGGTATTGCGCGTCGCTGTACAGTTCCGAGTACTGCCCCGCCACCCCAATACCCGCCTGGAACTTCTGCGTAACGTGCCGGAACGTGACTCCGCCCGACTGGTTAAGGTAGTAGTTATCAAACACGTTGCTCAGCCCCTCGTTCAGCTGGCGGGTGTCGCCGTTCAGCCGGTCGTAGGTGTATTTATCGGAGTGGTTGGGCGCGTAGCTGATGGCGTAGTTGGCCTGCACCTGATTTTGCCGCGAAATAGCCTCCGTCAGCGCCAGGTTGGCATTGATGCTGCCGCCGTTTTGCTTCAGGGTGCTCAGCTGGTTGAGGTTGTTCAGGGCCGAGCCCGTGTCCTCGGTTTGTAAGGTGGTAGTGGCCGTTTTCTGGCTGTACGTGCCGCCGATGCTGAGGCTGGCCGTGCGGCCGATTTTGGCGAAGCGGTGGCGCAGCAGCAGGTCGCCGCCGGTGTTCAGGCCCTGGTTTTCGCCGGTGTAAGTGCTGTTGATGCGGCTTTGCTCGGTACCGCGGCGGCTGGTGATGCCGTTGAGCAAGCTGTTGGAATTGTTGGTTTGCGAGCTGAACCGGGGCCGGAACAGGATGGAGTTGGCCGAGTCGATTTTGTGCTCCAGCCGCAGGTTGAAGCGGTGGTTGGTGTTGAGGCTGCGGCCGATGGCGGCCTGGTTGTAGCGCGTGTTGGCCGTGTCGACGTAGTAGCGCTGGGTGGTGCTGCTCAGGGCGTTGTTGGCGTGGTTGAAGAAGTAGCTGGCCGAGAGGTCGGTTTTCTTGTTCCAGTTGTTCGAGTAGTTCAGGCCCGCCGCATTGGTGGTCGTGATGCCGCCGCTCTGGTTCACCAGAAAGTCGCCGGCGTTGCCGCCGTTGCCGCCGCCGCCCCCGCCGGCGCGGGCACCCCCACCCCCACGGCCGCCGCCGCCGGAGTTGGAGTTGCCCACCACGCCCAGCAGGTCCTCGGTGCCGAAGTTCTGCTCGTTCACGTTGTTGCTCTGGGCCAGCACGGCCACCCGTTGCGCGCCGTTGAACTTATTGATGTTGCCGCTGGCCTTGTAGTGGTCGGGGCCGGCGCCGCCCACCACGCGCCCAAAGGTGCCGTTGCGGAATTCAATCTTGGTCACAATGTTGATGGTCTTGGTCGTATTGCCATCGTCGAAGCCCGAAAAGCGGCTCTGCTCGCTGCGCTGGTCAAATACTTCCACCTTGTCCACCATTTCGGCGGGCAGGTTTTTGAGCACCGCGTCGGGGTCGGTGCCGAAGAAGGGCTTACCATCTACCAGTACCTGGGCCACATTTTCGCCCTGGGCCTGAATCTTGCCGTCGGCCCCGCGGGCCACGCCGGGCATCTTCTCCAGCAGGTCGCCGGTGGTGGCGTCGGGGTTGGTTTTGAAGGCGCGGGCGTTGAACTGGGTGGTGTCGCCCTTCTGCACGCTTTGGGCGGCGGCGCCCGTCACCACCACGCCTTTGAGTTGCACGCCACCCGTTTGCAGGGCCAGCGTACCCGTCTGCACGGGCGTGCCGCTCACCGTCAGGGCCTGGCTCAGCTTGGCGTAGCCCACAAAGGAGGCATCGAGCACGTAGCGCCCGGCGGCCACGTTGTCGAACTGAAACTTGCCGTCGGCGTCCACGGCCGTGCCGCGCTTCACCGAGTCGGGCAAGTGAATGAGCAGCACGTTGGCCCCGATGAGCGGCGACTGGTCTTTGCCATCGGCCACGCGGCCACTCACCGTGGTGGGCGCCTGCGCCCGGGCCGCGCTCAAGCTCAGCAGCAAGAGAAGAAACAGGAAAACGTGCCGCATAGAGATAAGTAAAGCGCTGAAAATAAGTCTGACGGCAATCCGTCGGGCAAGGTTCGATAATCGAAACAATCGATTGTGTAGCCTCTACTTCTTGCGAAGCAGCAGCAGCCCATCGCGCAGGGGCAGAAAAACCGGCTCCACGCGCGCATCCCGGGCTATTTTGTCGTTGAAAGCTCGAACCAGGGGCGTATCCTTATCGCCGGTTTTCAACGGGTGTTCGGGCAGCACCTTGCCGCCCCACAGCACGTTGTCGACGATGAGCAGCCCGCCCGGCCGCACCTGTTCAATGACGGCTTCAAAGTACGCGTCGTTGTTGCGCTTGTCGGCGTCAATAAAGACCAAGTCCCACACTTCATCGACCAAGCCCGGCAAAACATCGAGCGCCGCGCCGATATAGAGCTGAACCTGTGCCGTAAGGCCCGCCGCCGCCACGTAGCGCCGAATGCGCGCCTCCCGCTCCGGGTCGATTTCGATGGTGTGCAACTGGCCATCCTCCGCCAACCCTTCGGCCAGGCATAAGGCCGCGTAGCCGCAAAACGTGCCGATTTCGAGGATGCGCCGGGGACGCATCAGGTGGCTGAGCATGCTCAGGAAGCGGCCCTGCAGGTGGCCGCTGCTCATGCGCGGCATCAGCAGCTGCAGGTGGGTTTCGCGGGTGAGCTGGGCCAGCAGCGGCGGCTCGGGCACGGTGTGCAGCTCGGCGTAGGTTTGGAAGGGGTCGGTCATAGATTTACTAATGGGGCGTTCGGGAAGTCGCTGCAGAGGTACGCGGAGGTTTTTGCGGCAGGACGCAGAACTGTTTTATCCCAGCAGTGGCCGCAGCCGAAATATGTACACCTGAAAGCCTGATTTTCCCGGTCCGTAGCTGGAGCTCATCACCCGATACAGGCCTTCGTAGCGGTACACCTCCAGCCCGCCGTCCTCGGCGGGCACCTTGCGCAGCACCCGCACGGGCCGGCCAGTTTCGACGCTTCTCAGCAACGCCAGGATGCCGGTGGTGGCCACCTGGTCCATGATTTGGCGGCCGGTTTCGGGGTCGCGCCCGCCGTTGCCGGAGTACAGGATTTCTTCTTCGCCGAAGTCATCCTCCTCGTATTGGCCGGCCAGCACAATGCTTTCGGCGCCCAGCAGCGGGGTACCGCACACGCCAGCCCGGCGCGGCCGGTGCACGCCGCTCAAGGACAGGTCGATGCGGTTGCGGAAGGTGTCGCCGGGCCGGTAGGTGCCTGGGTGGCCGAAAACGGGGACTGGCATGAGCTTAGCGGTTTAAACAGGTTTGCAGCCACTGAACACATTCGGGCGCATCCACTATCGACCAGGAGTGAGGAAACGGGCGCCCGTTCGTTCTTCCCTTACCGGTAGTTTCAATATACTCGGCGCGGGTGTTGCCTTGGCGCTGCAGGCAAGCCACCAGTTGCCGGAGCATCACCGCGTTCAGGTCTTCGAGTTGCATGCTAGCGCAGAAGTGCCACCGCCAGAAGGCCATATCCGGCTCACAATACATCCGCACGGGTGTGGCCGCTAGCCGGGCCAGGTTGCCGCCGGTCGGGCTGGTATTGATAAAAGCCGAATACTGCTGGTACACGGTCGGAAATTGCTCCGGCGAGCCGCCGAAGGCACGCCCCAGCGTTTCAAGCAAGGAATGCCCTTCGCGCACGAGCAAGGAGCTGCAATTCTGGTCGATGCGACGTTGGCCCATGTGCCACAAGTTGGCCAAATCGGCGGGCGGGTCTACCCCAAAAACGGCCTTCACCCGCCACGTTTGCCGGGTTGTATCGAGCAGCAGTGTCTCGGCATACGCCAGCGCAAGCTGCCCGCCGGCCGAGAAGCCGCCGATGCACAGGTTACGGCCCGCAGCGGGATATTGCCGCGCCACCCGGCCCAGTACCTGCCCCAGCAAGCGCATCCCAGCCGAATCCAGGTGCAAGCGGTTGTTCAGCGTCGGCACCACGGCCACGAAGCCCGCACGAGCGGCGTCCTGGGCTAGGTCCGTTTCCTTCAAAACCCGCTCGGCGGGGCCGCCGAAGCCCGGCAATAACAGCAAGACCCCGCGCGGCGGGCCCGTCGGAGCCAACGAGTAGTAAGCAAGTTCTTTGGCGTGTTTGCCGTTCCGGTAAAGGTCGGCGGGGTCCGTTGGCTGCACGCGCTGCCGCTGCACGGTTTGCGCGGTCGCCGGGGCCGCCAACGCAAAAAGCACTAGTAACCAAACCGCTACACCGCTCATCCTGCGCATTGCTTACTTCCCTTCCGGCACGTATTGCAACACGCTCAGGTGGTCCTCGGTCAGCACCTCGTTGGCCATGTCCTGCAATTGCGCGGCCGAAACGCGCTCGATTTTCTCGAAAATCTCGCTTAGCGGCTCCACACGGCCCAGGTCGAGGGTGCTTTTGCCGAGCAGTTGCATCAGGCCGCTGTTGCTTTCCTCGCTCATGGCCAGCTGGCCCATGAGCTGGTGCTTGGCCGTATGCAGCTGGTTGGTGGTGAGGGACTTTTCACGCAGCAGCTTCAGCTCCTTTTGCACCAGGCCCAGCGTGCGGTTGAGCTGCTTGCCCTCGGTGCCAAAGTAGATGCCAAACAGGCCGGTGTCGGTGTAGGGCGAGTAGGTGCTGTCGATGGTGTACACAAGGCCGTACTTCTCCCGCACGGCCAGGTTCAGGCGCGAGTTCATGCCCGGCCCGCCGAGGATGTTGTTCAACATGAAAAACGGGATGCGGCGCGGGTCCGTCAGCGCGTAGGCCGGGCCGCCCACTAGGCAGTGCGCCTGCGAAATGGGCCGGGTTTCCGTCTGCGTTTTGCGGGCGTAGCTGCCCACCGCGCGGCGCACCCGCGGCCCGCGCCGGGCCGGCAGCGGCGCCAGAAACTTGTCGGCCAGCTTCTTCACCGCCTCAAACGGCAGGTTGCTCACCGAGCTGAACACCAGCCGGTCGGTGCGCATCTGCTCCTGCAAAAAGGCGTGGAAATCGGCCGTTTGGAACCGGCTCACGCTCTCGCGGGTGCCCAGGATGTTGACACCCAGCGGGTGGTCGCCGAAAATCACGGTGTCAAAATCGTCGATGATGGCATCCTCGGGGGCGTCCTGGTACATGCTCATTTCTTCCAGAATCACGCCCCGCTCCTTCTCCACCTCGCGGCCCGGAAACACGGAATTGAACGTGAGGTCCGTCAGCAGCTCAAATGCCCGCTCGAAATGCGTGCTGAGCAGCGCGGCGTAGAAGCAGATTTTCTCCTTAGTGGTGTAGGCGTTCAGCTCGCCACCCACCGTTTCGAGGCGGTTCAGAATGTGAAAGCTCTTGCGCTTCTCGGTGCCTTTGAAGGCCATGTGCTCCCAGAAGTGGGCCAACCCCTGCTGATGCGGGGCCTCATCGCGCGAGCCGATGTCGAGCAAAAACCCGCAATGCGCTATTTTAGTGTGCGGTACCTGCTTGTGTAAGAGGCGGATGCCGTTAGGATATTCGTGAATGTGATAATCGAGCATAAGTAATGCAAAGGTACCGTAGCGCGGACTTTGTAGTCCGCGTCCCAAAACGATATTGTTATAAATGACGCGGCACAAACGACGCGAAACGCGGACTACAAAGTCCGCGCTACATCAACCGGCAAGGTGGCCAGTAGTTGCCCCACTTCAATGCCGTAGGCGCAGCGAAAGTGCCCCAGCGGGCAGGCGCCGTGACCGTGCAGCCCGCAGGGCCGGCAGTCCAGCGGCTCCCGGGTTTCGACCACGAACGAGGTCGGCGCTAGTGGCCCAAACCCAAACGCGGGCACCGTGCTGCAAAACACTGCCGTGACGGGCGCGCCCACCGCCGAACACAGGTGCATGGGGGCCGAGTCGTTCACGTAGTTCATCACGGCCCCGCGCATGAGGGCCGCCGAGGCCAACAGGCCGATTTTACCGGCAATGCTGACCACGTTTTCGCGCCCGCTGGCGGCGGCCAGGCGCTCGCAGGCGGCTACGTCGGGCGGGCCGCCCAGTAGGTACACCCGCACCTTCGGGGGCAATGTGGCCAGCAGTTCCAGCCACTTGGCTTCCGGGTATTGCTTGGTGAACCAGACCGAGGTAGGTGCCAGGCAGATGTAGGGCCCGGCCGCCGCGTAGCCCGCTACCGCCGCTTCATCGGCCGCCGACGGGTACAAGCGCGGCGGTACCAGTGGCGTCGGCACGGCTTTGCTCAGCAGGCGCAGGTTGCGTGTCACTTCGTGCGTCCCGTCGCCGATGTGGTGCGGCACGCGGCGCGTGAAAAACCGGCTGAGCGGGTTTTTGGCAAAGCCCACCCGCTCCTTCGCTTTCGAAAAAGCGGTGAGGAAACCCGTGCTGGCGAAGCGTTGCAAGGTCACGACACGGCCGTAGTGCGCGGCCCGAATCTGGCCCAGCAAGTCCCACAGGGCGGCGTATTTGCGGTGCTTTTTGTCCCAGATGAGCACTTGGCGCACGTGTGGGTGGCCGGTCAGCAGGCCTTCGTTGCCGCGCCGCACCAGCACATCCACGGGCGTAGCGGGCTCGGCGTGGTGCAGGTATTCCAGCAGCGCCGTCATCAGGATGACGTCACCGATGAAAGCGGTTTGGATGAGCAGCGTGGCTTGGGGCGAATCGGGCATGGGGTAGCGCAAAATTACGCCGGGCCAGCCACCTTCAGCAGCGGCTGTTGCACTGTTCAGCCCAACGCCTACCTTTCAGCCCGGTTCTAGCCTGTGTAATTATTGGCTGGGCCTGTAATCTTTGGTCCGATTCATCGATTCAGGGGCTGCAGAATGCTTCACCAATCATTTTTTCTACTCTGCTTATGCTTTTAGTCATTACCGTTACCTTGGCTTACACCTTGTTCGGCATCCTCATCGGCCTGCTGCTGCTGGTGCTGCTGGCCAAATCCTTACTCGGCATCGTCGTCATCGGCGAGATGCAGGTGGGCGTGGTGGCCAAAAAATTCTCGCGCCGCAACCTGGCCGCCGGCCGCCTCATCGCCCTCGAAGGCGAGGCCGGCTACCAGGCCGATACGCTGGCCCCGGGCTGGCATTTCTTCCTCTGGCCCTGGCAATACGACGTCACCAAAGAGCCGGTGGTCATCGTGCCGCAGGGCGAAATCGGCCTGGTAGTGGCCAACGGCGGCGAGCCCATCCCGCCCAGCCACATTCTGGCTCGCGAAATCGACTGCGACAACTTCCAGGATGCCCGCGCCTTTCTCACCAAGGGCGGCGAAAAAGGCCGGCAAATCGGCATGCTCACGGCCGGCACCTACCGCATCAACACGGCCCTGTTCACGGTCATCACCCAGCGCACGGCCGCTACCATGGGCATGCGGCCTGAGGAATTGTTCATCTACCGCGTGGCGCCCGACGCGGTGGGCATCGTCACCACGCTCGACGGCGTGCCCATCACGCCCGGCGAAATTGCCGGTCCGGTCATTCCCAACCACAACAACTTTCAGGATGCGCAGGCCTTCCTCTCGGCCGGCGGCAGCCGCGGCCTGCAGGAGCAAATTCTGCTGTCCGGCTCCTGGAACCTGAATCCCTGGTTTGCCCGCGTCGAGCAGGTGCCCATGACGGAAATTCCCATCGGCCACGTCGGCGTGGTCATTTCCTTCGTGGGGCGCCCGGCCGTGGACGTGAGCGGGGCCGATTTCACCCACGGCAACCTCGTGGAAGTGGGCCACAAGGGCATCTGGGCCACGCCGCTCTACCCCGGCCGCCAGCCCCTGAACACGCACATCATGAAAGTGGAGCTCATGCCCACCACCAACATCGTGCTCAACTGGGCTGTGCGCACCGAAGCCCACCACTACGACGACCATTTGAGCAGCATCACGGTACGCTCGCGCGACGGCTTCTCCTTCAACCTCGACGTGGCCCAGATTATCCACGTCGGCGCGCTCGACGCGCCCCGCGTCATCTCCCGCGTAGGCTCGATGAAAAACCTGGTCGACCACGTGTTGGAGCCCATCGTGGGCAACTACTTCCGTAATTCCAGCCAGGAATTCACCGTGCTCGACTACCTCACCAACCGCGCCGAGCGCCAGCGCGAGGCCTCTGCCTACATCCGCACCGCCCTGAGCGAGTACAACGTGCAGGCCGTCGACACGCTCATCGGCGACATTGTGCCCCCGGCCCAGCTCATGACCACCCAGACCGACCGTAAGCTGGCCGAGGAACAGAAGAAAACCTACGAGGTGCAGCAGGCCGCCCAAACCCAGCGCCAGGCCCTGGTGCGCGAAACCAGCATCGCCGACATTCAGAACTCGCTCGTGCAAAGCGAGCAGGGCGTCAACATTGCCGAGCTGCAAGCCAATGCCCAGGTGAAAAAGGTGCGCGGCGAAGCCGAAGCCGCCAAGTTGCGCGCCGGCGGCGAGGCCGAAAGCACCCGCCTCCGCGCCATTGCCGATTCCGAAGCCACCCGCCTGCGCGGCGTGGGCGAGGCCGAAGCCATTCGCGCCATCGGTAACGCCAAGGCCGAAGCCTACCGCGTGGGCGTCGAGGCCTTGGGCACCCGCGAGTTCACCGGCCTGCAGCTGATGCAGATTATCGGCGACCGGCAGGTGAAAATTGTGCCCGAGGTGCAGGCCAACGGCGGCGGCACCGGCGCGGGCGGCGGGCTGGTCGAAGCCCTCATCGGTCTATTGGCCCAGCAGCAAACCGCTCAGCTGACTAACACTGCTCCAGCGGCTACTCCTCCCCTACCGCCAAACGCGGCACAACCCTCAGCTTCTTCCGAATCGAAAGAGCTATAGAAGCATAAGGGAATAAAAAGAACGTCATGCTGAGCGCAGCCGAAGCATCTCTACCACGAGAGTAGTTATTAACTCTTGCGGTAGAGATGCTTCGGCTGCGCTCAGCATGACGTTCTGCTTTGTGCGCGGCTTGTTGGGCAGCCGTTTTCTTGTCCGGCCAGCCCTATGTCAATTGCGTGGGGCGGTTCACTACTTCTTCCAGCGAAATGAGCGTTTCAGTGCGCTCGATGCCGTCGATAGGTTGAATGCGGTCGTGGAGCACGTCGCGCAGATGCTGGGTGTCGCGGCACACGAGGCGGGCGAACACACCGTAGGCCCCGGTGGTGAAGTGAATGCTCACCACCTCCGGAATTTCCTTCAACTGCGTCACCACGCTGGTGTACACCGAGCTTTTCAGCAGGTAGATGCCCAGGAAGGCACTCACGCCGTATCCAAGCTTCTGATAGTCAATGCGCAGGGTAGCGCCCTGCACAATGCCGATTTCTTCGAGCCGGGCCATGCGCACGTGCACGGTGCCGCCCGAAACGTTGACTTTGCGGGCGATTTCCGTGTACGGCATTTTGGCATCCTGAATCAACAGGTTCAGGATGTTACGGTCGGTGTCATCAAGTTCGTAATTTCTAGCCATTTTTTGCAGGAGTGTATTGAATGCTTTACAAAATTAAGGTGTTAATATTAATTTTATTGCAAATTTTGAGTTGAACCACAAAAATATTTGCACCACCTCAGTTCTCCTCTTACATTTGTCACAATCCAAGGCAGAAGGCCACGGCGCAAAGGTTGCAAAAGATGAGCTTGCAAAGAAACGGAGTATCTCCGGCCTAATTGCAAGCTACCCCCCTCAAACAGGGCCGGTTATTTTCGCAGCTGCCGTGGTTGGATACGGAGGAGAAGAGGGGAAAACGAGGCAGCGCATCTGGGTGGGTGCGCGCCTCACACAAGTGAGAGGCGACCTCTGGGTGGGGGTCGCCTCTTCGTGGTTTAAAACGATTGCGGAAACAAGCTACCTCTGAAAACTAGAGGGTTAGCACGCGGCATTAGCGGGTCGCTACGGGGGTGCGCTGGCTCTGATATTGCTTCACGCCCGCTTCCAGATAGGCGCTGAATTTGGCCACGTCGGGCTCGTAGGCAATGGGAGCCAGCAGCGGCTTGTTGGTGGCGTCATCGGGGTTGAGCAGCACGTAGTACGGCTGGGCGTTGGCGTTGAATTTGCTAATCTGGAAGTCCAGATTCTGCTCGCCGATGCTGGTTTTCTGGCGGTTGTCGCGCGGCGAGGTGTACCAATCGGTAGCGGGCAGGGTCGTCTTATCGTCGGCATAGAGGGCCACCACCACGTACTTCTCGCGCAGCTGGCGCAACACTTCTTCGTGCGACCACACATCGGCTTCCATGCGGCGGCAGTTGCCGCAGTTGTGGCCCGTGAAATCGACGAAAATCGGCTTGCCCTGCTGCTTAGCGCACTTGATGGCTTCCTGCAGAGTGAAGTAGCCATTCAGGCCCAGCGGCAGTTCCAGAATATCGGCGTAACGAGCAGGGTCGCAGTTGTCGGCCCCTGCGACCGGCGTGACGGGCAGGGAGGTGCCGGCCGTGGCTAGGTTGAAATCGTGGCGCGTAGCGGGCGGCACAATAGCCGACAGCGTAGGCAGCGGCGCCCCAAACAGGCCCGGCACCAGGTACACAGCGAACATAAACGCCACCATCGACAGCACGAGGCGCGGCACGCTCACGTGCACCGTTTCGCTGTCGTGGGGCAGCTTTATTTTGCCCAGCAGATAGAATCCCAGCACGGCGGCCAGCACTATCCAGATGGTGAGGAATAGCGGGCGCGGCACCAGGCCCCAGTGGTAAGACAAGTCGGCGGAGCTCAAAAATTTAAACGCCATGCCCAGCTCCACGAAGCCGAGCACCACCTTCAATACGTTCAGCCAGCCGCCCGAGCGGGGCAGGGACTTGAGCCAGGTAGGAAACAAGGCAAAGACGATGAACGGCAGGGCAAAGGCCAGCGAAAAAGCCAGCATGCCCAGCGTGGGCCGCAGCAACTCGCCATTGGCCGCCGCAATAGCTACCGAGCCCACGATGGGCACCGTGCACGAAAACGACACCAGCACCAGCGTGGCCGCCATGAAGAACAGTCCCGTCCAGCCGCCCTTATCGGCCTGTGCATCGGCCTTGTTCACCAAAGCCGAGGGCGCGTTGATTTCAAACAGGCCCAGAAATGACAGGCCGAACACGATGAAAATGAGGAACGAAATCACGTTCGGCAGCCAGTGCGAACTGATGAAATTGGCCGCGTCGGCTCCAAACAGCAGACTGAGCAACACCCCGGCGCCGGTATAAATGGCCATAATCGAGAGGCCGTAGCCGCAGGCCATGAGTACGCTGCGGCGCCGCGTGCCGCCCATGTTGGTGAAGTACGACACCGTCATGGGCAGCATCGGGTACACGCAAGGCATAATCACGGCCAGCAGGCCGCCGCCGAATGCCAGCAGCAAGTACTGCCACAGCCCCAGGCCCGCGCCGCCCGCCTGGTTGGAGGGGGTGGCCGCCGCCACGGTGGTGGCGGGAGCCGCATCGGGCACCTGAATGCTGGGGGCAGTTGCTACGGTTGCTGCGGCTGCCGGCTGAGCGGGAGTAGCCAGGGCAGTTGCCTGCGTTGCCGTATCAACAGCGGCGGCGGGCGCGGTGGCTACTTCGGTGGCGGCAGGGGCTGTCGTCACCGAAGTAGCTTTAGTTGGTGCATCGGCGGGGGGCACCACGGCGCCGGTGGGCTTGGCCGGGGCGGCAGTGGCGGCGCCCGTCACGGTGAGGGGGCCGAAGGTGAGAGTTTCGTTGCCGGGCACGCAGCGGCCGTCGACGGTGGTGCAGGACTGATAGTCGGCGGTGCCGCTGATGGTGAGCGGGCCGGGCTGCAATATTTTGATGCGCTGGCGCATCTGGCCGGTTTTTTCCCAGAACGCTACTTCGCCTTTAAATACTTCGTCCTGCTCGTGGTGTGACTTGATGGATTGCAGCTTGCCCACCAGGGCGTAGCCCGGGCCGGGCTTGAAGGCCATGGTGAAAACGACGGGGCCGACTTCGTCGCTGAAATCGGAGGCGTAGAGGTGCCACTTGTCGTCGATGCGGGCGTTGATAATCAGCTCGACCTCCTCGCCTACTTTGGCGGTGGGCTTGCTGAGGGCGGTGGTCAAGTGCGTGGGCGTCAGGATTTGGGCGCCGGCTGACGTAGCCAGCCCCAACCAGAGCAACAAGAATTTAAGTATCCGGGAAGTATTCATTCGTGCTAGATAGCCAGCCCCCAAGCGTGCGGGGCGGGATGGGTAATAACCGAAAAAGCTCGGTTCTCGTTGCAGCATTCGCCTCTGAAGGCACTAAGCACCCGCCGCAACTGGTGGCCGCAGGTTTGGTTTAGGCCTCACAAAATAAGGTTGGGCTGATGACAAATAGATGAGGCAAAAGTTCATCGAGCCAACTACCTGCGCCAAACTGCGTACTTTTGAAGCATAATGGCCTCCAGACCGACCGCGTCGCGGGGGCCGCCGACATGGGTTTAAAAATACTAATCACCATTCTGCTCGTTTTGCTGAATGGCTTTTTCGTCGCCGCCGAATTCTCCCTCATCCGGGTCCGAATGTCGGCCATTGAGATTAAAGCGAAGGAAGGCAGCCGCCTGGCCAAGCTGGTTCTGAGCATCCTTCACAACCTCTACGCCTACTTGTCGGCCACGCAGCTGGGCGTCACCATTGCTTCCCTGATATTGGGTGCCGTGGGTGAGGAGGTCACCACCGAACTCATCAAGAGCGTGGTGGAGAAGTCGGGCTTCACCATTGCCCCGGCCGCCGCGCACACGCTTTCGGTGGTTATTGGCCTCATCATCATCACCATTCTGCACGTACTGTTTGGCGAGCTATTTCCGAAGGCCTTGGCTATCCAGCGCTCCGAATCGGTGAGCATGGCCCTGGCCCTGCCGCTGCGGATATTCTACTACGTGACGCTGCCGCTGACGTGGTTTTTGTCGAAGGCCTCCAATTTCATGCTGGGCCTAGTGGGCGTCACCAACCTGCACGGCACCGAAGCGCACACTTCCGACGAGCTACGCCTGCTGCTGGACCAGAGCAAGGAGAGCGGCGAAATTCAGGACTCCGAGCACGAGCTGATTGAGAACGTGTTCCAGTTCAACGACCGGATGGTGAAGCAGATAATGGTGCCCCGCACCAAGCTTTCGGCCCTGGACGTGAACGCGCCGGCCGACCAGATTCTCGACATCATCTTCACCGAAGGCTACTCGCGCCTGCCGGTGTACGAGGGCAACATCGACAACATCGTGGGCGTGCTCAACGTGAAGGACCTGCTGCCCATCATCCGGCGGCAGGAGCCCGTGGAGCTGGCCCGCATCATGCGGCCGCCCTACTTCGTGCCCGAAACCAAGAAAATCAACCGCCTGCTGCGCCAGTTCCAGCGCAAGCACATTGTGATGGCCATCGTGAGCGACGAGTTCGGTGGCGTGTCGGGCATCGTCACCATCGAGGACATCATGGAGGAGCTGGTGGGCGAAATCCAGGACGAGTACGACAACGAGGTGCCCGTGGTGGAGAAGGTGGCCGAGGATGAGTACCGCGTGAACCCCGCCACGCCCATTTCCGACGCCAACGAGTACCTCCCCTTCCCCCTGCCCGAGGGCGAAGACTACGAAACCGTGGGCGGCCTGCTCAACGTCATCTACGGCAGCATCCCCGAGGTGGGCGACGTGGCCGTGCTCGACCCCTACGAATTTCGGGTGCTCCAACGCTCGCGCCGCGCCGTGGAGCTGGTGCAGCTACGTGTGACCACGCCCACCGAGCGCGAAGCCCCGCGCGGCGAACTGAGCGACGAGCTGTAACGCCACTTAAAGTTCAAAAAGCCTGCCTGTTATCTCAGACGGGCTTTTTTGGATTTTAAGACTCAAAGTTTAGCTTTACAGCCAGCTGGCGTAGGTCTGATAATTAGCAGCTGTTCGCTTCAAGCCTTCGCGCTGCGCTTCCGTCACAGGCTTGATTTTTTTGGCTGGTACGCCGGCGTAGAGGAAGCCGGGCTCGCACACGAAATTTTCGAGCACCACGGCCCCGGCCGCGATGATGCAGCCCGTGCCCACCACCGCGTGGTCCATCACGATGGCGCCCATGCCGATGAGCACATCGTCGGCCACGGTGCAGCCGTGCACCAGCGCCCGGTGCCCGATGCTCACGCGGCTGCCGATGCTGAGGGGCGCTTTTTGGTATGTGCAGTGCAACACGGCCCCGTCCTGGACGTTGGTCTCATCGCCGATGCGGATGCTATGCACGTCGCCCCGAATCACGGCCGTGAACCAAACGGTGCACCGCGCGCCCAGCACCACATCGCCAATAATGGTGGCGTTGTCGGCCACGAAGCAGTCGGCCGGAATTTGCGGAAAAATGCCGTGAACGGGTAATACGAGGGCGGGCATAGCGATACAAGAGTTAGTTCGGCCGTAAATATGCGGCCGTTTATGGTTCAACAGCTTGTTTCTTATCCCATGCTTTTTCAGGAACGTCAGCTTTTTATCCGCCGCTGGTGGCCGCTGCTGCTGACGCCGGCCGTGGTAATTATCACGCTGGTTTGGCTACTGCCGGCCAAGCCCTTTCGCGCCGACTGGTCGGCCGTGGTGGCAGGTGTGGTGGTACTACTGAGTGTCTGCCTGCTGCTCACGCTACGCCTTGAAACGCGGCTGGACGCGGCCGGGGCTCACTACCGCCTGTTTCCGCTGCAATGGACCTGGCGCTCCCGGCCCTGGGCCTCAATCGCACAGGCCTACGTACGCGCCTACGACCCGCTGGGCGAGTACGGCGGCTGGGGCCTGAAAGGCCGAAGCAGCAACCGCGCCCTCAACATCTCCGGCGACCAGGGCCTGCAGCTCGTGCTACGCGACGGCAACCGCCTGTTGCTGGGCACCCAGCGCCCCGCCGAAATCACCCAGGCGCTGGGGCAACTGGCGATACCCGGCTTAAGCACGGTGGCGCCTGCGGCTTAAACGCCAATAAGCCGCTTCCAGGTGCCTTTCTCCCAGTTATACTTGAGCGTGCTCGGCAGCGCCTGCCAGAAATATTTGCTGGTTTCGACCGCGAAGCTGGGCTGCATGTAGCAGTTGATGGTGCAGCCCTCGCAGGCCGGCAGGCGGCCTTCGAGCGCGGCCAGGCGCTGGGTTTCGGGCGCGTTGTAGAGGTCGAACAACTGGCCCTCGATGGGGAATTTCTGCTCGCCGAGGTGGTAGCAGGGCAATACTAACTCGTTGCTTGGCGAGATGACCAGCGTGGTGCTGGCGGCCCGGCACACGGGCGCGGCCACATGGTTGCCGCCGTCGCGCCGCAGCTGAATGAAGGCTTCGTTCAAATACACGCCCTTGCGCTTGCCAAAAGCCGAGAGGTAATCCAGTTCCTCGGGCGTAAGCTGCTCGCCGGTTTCCACGTCGCCGTACTCGAAGGCGGGGTTGAGGATGAGCACGAGGCCGTTGGGCTGGGTAATGTCGCGGTACACGGCTTCCAGGTCCTTCAGGTTTTTGCGGAATACGGTGAAGAGAATATCCGGCCGCTCGCCCAGCTCTTTGGCCACCCGAATGCTTTCGAGCACGAAATCGTAGCAGGCCACGCCGCGGCCCAGGTCGTGCGTATCGCGGTCGGCCGAGTCGAGCGAAAAGTGCAGCATATCGACCTTGCCGCGCAGCTTTTCGGCATTTTTGGGGTAGAGCAGGCCGTTGGTCGTCACGGTGGTGATGAAGCCCATTTCCCGCGCCAGCCCCAGAAACTCGGGTAGCTGCCGGTGCAGCAGCGGCTCGCCGCCGGTGAAGTCAATCACCGACACGCCCAACCGCTTGAGGTCGCGCAGGTTCTGTGTCACGTCCTCGAGCGTGATGTAGGGCGAGGGCTTCTCCCAGATGTCGCAAAACGCGCACTTCGCATTGCAGCGGTAGGTGACGTAGTAATTGCAGAGAACGGGGTGCTTGACGAGGCGCATGGCGGGAGCGCGGACTTTTAGTCCGTGCGTGAACTGACTTTCAACCGCGGACTACCTAGCACGCACCTGAATGGTTTTCAACTCGCGGACTAAAAGTCCGCGCTACAAAGCTAATGCGGCAGCTTGCCCCAGGCGGCCGGGTCCCACTGCGTCGGCGTGGAGGCCAGCGCCTCAGTAGTAGCCTCCCCATAATGCTCCTGGTAATAATTGCAAAAGCCCTTCAACGGGCACCGCGCACAGTTCGGCTTCAGGAAAAAGCAAATCTGCTGGCCGTGCCAGTAGTTGTGCTTATGGAAGTTGAACAACGTTTCCCCATCGGCCGGCAACAGGGCCAGCAGCACGCTGTGCGCCTTCTCCACCGACACCTTCGGCCCCAGGAAACCTACCCGCTGCGCCACCCGGTGCACATGCGTATCGACGGGCAGCACCGGCTTGTGGTAATTGAAAAGTAGCAGCAGCGAGGCTGTTTTCAGGCCAATGCCGGGCATATCCGTGAGCCAGGACATGCCTTTTTCCGTGGGCCAGTCGGCCAGGAAATCCAGGTCGAACGGCCCGCCTGTTTCGGCCTGAATGCGCCGCAGAATCTCCTGAATGCGCGGCGCCTGCGTATCGGGCCAGCGCGTGGTTCGGATGGCGTGGGCCAGCTCCTGGGTGGGCGCGGCCTCCACGCCGGCCCAGTTGCCGAAGGCTTCCAGCATGCGGTCGTAGGCCAATTCCTCGTCGGCGTGGGTGGTGCGGTGCGACAACACGGTTGAAATCAACTCCCGCATGGGCGTGCGGCGCGGCTCGGGCGGCAGGTGGCCGTAGAAATGGTCGAGAATCTGGTGGTCGGCCCAGGCTTTTTCAGCGGCCGATGAGGTGTAGGTAGCGTCGGGAGAAGGCATTCGGGTTGTACCCAAGGCCCCGCTACAAGGTTGCTTTGGCGCGCCAGTTCAGGCTCCAAAGCATAAAAAAAGGCCGCCTAACCGGGCGGCCTTTTTTAGTTGAATACCGGCTGCGCTTGCCGCAGCCGGCTTTGTCTTACAGCTGGCCTTTTTTGGCGGCCTTCTGCATTTTCTCGTTGGCGAAAATGGCCACTTCCACGCGGCGGTTGGCGGCTTTGCCGGCTACCGTGCTGTTGTCGCCCACGGGCTGGCTCGAGCCGTAGCCTTTGGCCTGAATGCGGCCGGAGTCAACACCCTGGGCCTGAATCTCATTCGACACGGCCTGCGCACGGCGCTCCGACAGGGGCTGGTTGATGGCGTCCGAGCCCGAAGCATCGGTGTGGCCTTCAATCAGCACGTTGGTGTCGGCGTACTTCTTGAGGGTGGCGGCCAGTTGGTCGATGTTGCCGGCCGCTTCCGGGGTCAGGCTCGACGAATTAGTGCCGAACAGGATGCCCGAAGCAAAGGTAATTTTGATGCCTTCGCCCACGCGCTCTACCGTGGCGCCTTCCAGGTCGCGGCGCAGCTCGGCGGCTTGCTTGTCCATTTTGCGGCCGATGAGGGCCCCACCGGCACCACCCACCACAGCGCCAATGATGGCACCCTTGGCCGTGCCCGACTTGCCGCCAATCAGGCGGCCCGCCACGCCGCCGGCCACCGCGCCACCCAGGCCGCCAATGAGGCCGCCTTTGAGGGTTTTGCTCATGCCTTTGGGCTTATCCGTCGAAACGGTCGAAGTTTGGGCCTGCGCAAAATTGTTTACCAACAGCAGCAGGGCCAGCAGAAATGTGAGGGACGAACGAAGAAATTTCATGTTTAAAAAAGGGTTTGGATAAAAGAGGCCAGCCACAGGCGCAACTGGAGCAATGAGGCGGCAAGTACGCTATTTGCAACCACCTTGCCAAACTATTCAGGCTCGGCCGTACGACCACAAAAAAAGGCCCTGTCGTGAAGACAGGGCCTTTTTGTTCGAAACAATTACCGGGCCGCGCTCCGGCTTATTTCTTGTTGTGGTAGGCGTTGTAGCGGGCCGGGTCTTTCTTCTTGTCTTTGTTGCGGCCAATGAGGCCGCCGCCCACCACGCCGGCCGCACCGCCAATCAGGGCGCCCTTGCCGCCGCCCAGCACCGCGCCGGTCACGGCACCGGCTCCACCGCCAATGGCCGCGCCTTTGGCCTTATTGCTCCAGCCCTTCTTGGGCGTTTGGGCCTGAGCGGCCGAACCGGCCAGCATCAAAAAGGCCATTACCAACAGGAAATATATTTTGAAAGTCTTCATGACGAAAGTTGATTTTGAATGAAAAACAGAAACAACGGGAGTTAAACGAGGACGTGCGCGCAGAGGTTTTGTCATTATTACTTCCGCCGGTTCCAGCCAGAAAAAATCTAAAAAAAGGCCGCCCAATCGGGCGGCCTTTTTTTAAGTTCAACCCAAGCTGCAAAGCAGCGTGGGAGTCAGGGCGTGGTTTACAGGCGGCCTTGCTCGGCAGCCTTTTTCATCTTCTCGTTGGCATAGATGGCAACTTCTACACGACGGTTGGCCTGCTTGCCCTCGGGCGTGGTGTTGTCGCCCACCGGCTGGGTCGAGCCGTAGCCCTGGGTGGTGATGCGGCTCGACGCAACGCCTTTGGCAATGGTGGAGTTGGCCACGGACTGGGCCCGGCGCTCCGACAGGGGCTGGTTGATGGCGTCGGTGCCGGAGTTGTCGGTG
The DNA here is from genome assembly GCF_030580955.1 of Hymenobacter convexus. Classification (GTDB taxonomy): domain Bacteria; phylum Bacteroidota; class Bacteroidia; order Cytophagales; family Hymenobacteraceae; genus Hymenobacter. The sequence continues at coordinate 327,812 of NZ_JAUQON010000006.1, forward strand.
TGGCCTTCAATCAGCACGTTGGTGTCGGGGTATTTTTGGAGCACGGCAGCCATTTTGGCGATGTCGGCTTCCGAAGCCGGACGCAGCGTAGCCGAGTTGGTATCGAACAAAATGCCCGAATCGAAGGTAATCTTGATGCCCTCGCCTACGCGCTCTACGCGGGCGCCTTTCATGTCGGTTTGCAGTTCAGCCGCAGCTTTGTCCATCTTGCGGCCGATGATAGCGCCGGTGGTGCCACCCGCGGCAGCGCCCACAATGGCGCCAATGGCCGTGCCCTTGCCGCCGCCCAGCAGGCCGCCCACTACGCCGCCCAGCACGGCCCCGCCACCGGCGCCCAGCAGGCCGCCCTTGGTGGTTTTGCTCATGCCCGTTTTGCGAGCGCCGGTGCCGTTATTGGTCGAAAGGTCGGGCTGGGTGGTGCTGGCTTGCTGCGAGGTGGCGCAGGAGCTAAACAGTAGCACGAAGGCCATCAAGACCGAAAGAAGGGATTTGGAGGTGTTCATGAAATGAAGAATTGGTGAATATGCAGCCTTATACGGGAAAAGCCCGCTCCGGTATCGGAAACGGGCTTTTCAAGAAGTGTGCCGAAAGCAAAAAACGGCCCTCGCAGCGCGCTAATGGGCTTTTGTGGCGGTGCGGCGGGCTTCGCGCTGCTCGGGGGCGGCGGCCGGAACCGGCCGGAGCATGCCCAGCAGGTCGGCGAGGCGCTGCTTCATCTCGCGGCGGTCCACGATGAAATCAAGGAAGCCGTGCTCCAGCACAAATTCGGCGCTCTGGAAGCCCTTGGGCAGGTCTTTGCCGATGGTTTCCTTGATGACGCGCGGCCCGGCAAAGCCGATGAGCGCGCCCGGCTCGGCAATGTTAAAGTCGCCCAGCATGGCAAACGAGGCCGTGACGCCCCCCGTGGTGGGGTCGGTGAGCAGGCTTACGTAGGGCACGCCGGCTTCCGAAAGCAGGGCCAGCTTGGCCGAGGTTTTGGCCATTTGCATCAGCGAGTAGCCGGCTTCCATCATGCGGGCGCCGCCGGAGCGCGAAATCATGAGGAACGGCGTGCGGGTTTGGCGGGCGTAGTCGATGGCGCGGGCAATTTTTTCGCCCACCACCGAGCCCATCGAGCCCCCGATAAACTTAAAATCCATGGCGGCTACCACCAGCGGCTGGCCCGCCGATAGGCCGTGGGCCGTGCGCACGGCATCTTTCAGGCCGGTATTGCGCTCGGTGGCAGCCACGCGCTTGGGGTACTCCTTGGTATCGACGAAGTGCAGCGGGTCGCCCGACGTCAGGTTGGCGTCGAGCTCGGTGAACTGGCCGCCGTCGAAGAGAAACTCGAAGTAGTCGGCGGCGTCGATGCGGTCGTGGTGGTTGCAGTTGCTGCACACGAACAAATGGCGCTTGTGCTCGGCCATGGTCACCACGGTTTTGCATTCGGGGCACTTGTGCCAGAGGCCATCCGGGGTTTCTTTTTTCTGCTCGGTGGGGGTCACAATGCCCTTTTCTACGCGCTTAAACCAGGCCATATATCGTTAGCTGTGAGCTGTTAGCGGGTGGCTAGTAGCTTTAAAATACATTGGATGAGCCGCTGGCTTCGGGCTGGCGGCCATTGATAAACAGGGCGTCAAAGATAAGTCAAACGCGGCGCCTGTCGATGCTGTGCGAGCGGAAGGCGGCGGCCCGTCCGCTATTTACGCGAGCGTGATTTTTTCGTCGAGGTATACATCCTGAATGGCGTGGAGCAACGCTACCCCTTCTGCAAAAGGCCGCTGGAAAGCTTTGCGGCCCGAAATCAGCCCCTGCCCCCCGGCGCGCTTGTTGATGATGGCCGTGCGCACGGCGGCTTCCAGGTCGCCGGCCCCGAGGCTTTCGCCGCCTGAATTGATGAGGCCGATGCGGCCGGCGTAGCAGTTCAGCACCTGGTAGCGGGTCAGGTCGATGGGGTGGTCGGTGCTGAGGGTATCGTACATGGCCGGAAAGGTTTTGCCGAATTTCAGGGTGCGGAAGCCGCCGTTATTTTCGGGCAGCTTCTGCTTGATGATGTCGGCGCCCATGGTCACGCCCAGGTGGTTGGCCTGCCCGGTGAGGTCGGCGGATACGTGGTAGTCCTTATCGGCGGTTTTGAAGGCGTTGTTGCGGGTGTAGCACCAGAGCACAGTGGCCAGGCCCAGGGCGTGGGCCTCCTCAAAAGCCCGGCTGACTTCGATAATCTGGCGGTTGCTTTCCTCGGAGCCGAAGTAAACGGTGGCCCCCACGGCGGTAGCGCCCAGGTCCCAGGCCTGCCGCACCGAGCCGAACATAATCTGGTCGAACTTATTGGGGTAGGTCAGCAGCTCGTTGTGGTTGATTTTGACCACGAACGGGATTTTGTGCGCATACTTCCGGGCCACCGTGCCGAACGTGCCGAAGGTGGTGGCTACGGCGTTGCAGCCGCCTTCCAGAGCCAGCCGCAGGATGTTTTCGGGGTCGAAATACATCGGGTTCGGGCCGAAGGCGGAGCCGGCGGTGTGCTCAATGCCCTGGTCGACGGGCAGCATGCTCACGTAGCCGGTGCCGGCCAGCCGGCCGTGGTGATACAGCGCGCCGAGGCTGCGCAGCACCTGCGGCGGGCGGCTACCGGGCCCGAAGCTGCGGTCCAGAAAGTCGGGGCCGGGGGCGTGCAGCAGTTCCTTGCTCACCACGGCCGTGTAGGCGAGCAGGGCTTCGTTCTCAGGACTCAGGGACAGGGAGGCAGCCATGCGGAACGGGGTGAAACAGGAAGAAGACAACCAGCCAACGCGCGCCGGGTGGTGTAAGCAAATATAGCCCGCAAAGGAGGCAGAACGGGTTTTTAGGGGGCCAGACGCGCATTAAGCGCTACCTTGCCCTGCCAACGCGGCCGGGCAGTCCGGCCGCCGATGGCTTGGCCTGGTGCCCTTTTCTGCCCGTGAAACGCTTCTCCCCTGCCCTGCTGGGCCTTTCGCTGTTAGCTGCCTCCACCCTCAACGGCTGCGTGACGGCCCGCAAATACGACGACCTGAGCGCCCGCCAAAAAGCCGACGCCCAAGGCAAAGACGCCGCCGAGCGCCAGCTCCGCAGCACCACTGCCGAGCTGCAAAAGGCTTCCGACGAGTTGGCCCAGCTCCGCCTCACCCAAAAGCGGCTGGTGAACGACTCGGCCGAAACCGGCGCCGCCTACCGCAAAACCCGCACCCTCTACAACGAGCTCAACAACAGCTACGACAAGCTACTCAAAAACAGCGACCGGGAGCTGGCCAACAAGTCTTCCGACTACAACAAAGTGGCCAAGGACCTGGCCCGCCGCGAAGCCGAGCTGGGCGAGCTGGAAACCACGCTCCAGAAAAGCAAAGCCAACAATGACCGCCTCGCCGCCGACCTGAAAACCCGCGAAGCCCGCCTCACCGAACTTACCCAGGCCCTGGCCGACAAGGACAAAGCCGTGGACGACCTGAAAGCCCGCGTGAGCAAGGCCTTGCTCAGCTTCAGCGGCAACGACCTGCAGGTGAAGCTCAAGGACGGCAAGGTATATGTGTCGCTTTCCGAGCAGCTGCTCTTCAAATCGGGCTCCACGAAAGTGGACCCCAAAGGCCAGGAGGCCCTGAAAAAGCTGGCCACCGTGCTCCAGGAGCAGAAAGACGTGAACGTGGTGGTGGAAGGCCACACCGATAACGTGCCCATCCTGCGCGGCACGGCCGGCATGACCGACAACTGGGACCTGAGCGCCCTGCGCGCCACTGAAATTGCGCGCCTGCTCACCACCAGCGGCGTGTCGCCGGAGCGCGTCACCGCCTCGGGGCGCGGCCAGTATGTACCCGTGGCCGCCAACGACACGCCCCAGAACAAGGCCATGAACCGCCGCACCGAAATCATCCTCACCCCCAAGCTGGATGAGCTGTTTCAGATTCTGGGCAGCAATTCGAGCACGCCGGCCGCACCCGCTGGCAAATAAGGAGTTAAGCAAGGGAAGAGGCCTGATTTTTGCTGCCTGAGAAGTGCGGCAATTCGACGGTCGGAGGCCGGTGGCTCATCCTTTCTTTTCTCTCCCTTATGTTTTCAATTTTCCGCTTTCGCAGTCTGTCTGCCGTCCTTTTTTTGTGGCTGGGGAGCGTCTCCGTGGCCTGGGCTTCGCATGCGCTGGGCGCCGACATTAGCTATGAATACGCCGGCACCGCGGCCAGTCCCGACCAGTACCATGTCACAGTGCGGCTGTTCCGGGACCTGGGCTCGCTGGTTGATGACCCTTTCGTGACGTTGACTTGTGGCCGCAACGGCTGTGGTACGGCAACATCCGGCAGCTTCACCGTGACGGTGCCACGCACCAGCAGCACAACGATTTCGGCGAGTTGCAACAGCACCCCCATCAACTATGCGCTCAGCACGTACGATGGCCTCGTGCAGCTGCCACCAGCCAGCTGGACGCTCAGCCTCGATACGCAGAACCGAGCCTCGGGCGTGGCAAATATCGCCAACTCGCAGCTGCAAAGCATCTTCGTAAAAGCGGCGCTGAACAGCACCAGTGGCCTCCTCAATTCCTCGCCCCGCTTCCTCGTCGACCGCCTTATTCAGCTCACCAGCTCGCAGGCCCAGCAGCGCTACAGCATCGGAGCGTTCGACAGCGATGGCGATTCGCTGGTGTACCAGTTGGTGCAGCCCCTCGCCAGCCCGACGCCGACGGCCTTGTGCGGTACGCCCACCACGGGCGCCATTGCGCCACAATTCCAGGCCAACGCCGCTACCGGCGAGTTGCTTACGGTGGCCGGTCCCACGCAGCAGGGCCGCTACGCCCTGGCCGCCCGCGTCGATGAATACCGCCGCCTGAACGGCACCTGGCAACAAATCGGGAGCATCACCCGCGACATGACCTACTTCGTACTGGCTGGCAACAACCAGGTGCCGGTTTTCACCCGCGTGGCGCTGGCCAGCGCGCCCAGCGGCCAGCTATTGGGCCAGACCATCCGCGTCAATCCGGGGACCCAGCTGGCGCTCCGGCTCACGGCCACCGACCCCGACGCCGGCCAGACGCTGACCCTACTTGGCAGCACTGCCGGCACGGTGCCCGGCGTCACGGTTCAGGACTTGGGCGGCGGGCAGGCCCAACTGAACTGGCAGGTGCCCGCCATGCTCCCCCCCGGCCGTTATCAGCTGGCCGCTACGGCGCTCGACAACTACTGCGCGGCACCGGCATTCACCGTGGCGACTATTTCGGTGCTGGTGACGCAACAGGTGCTGGCCACTACCACACAACAGCCGCTGGCACAAGCTCCCTTCCCGGTGCCGTTCAGCGAGGTGGTGCGGTTTCAGTTTGCGGGGCCGGGCGTCCAGCCCGTCATCATCACCGATGCCTTGGGCCGCACTGTGGCGCATCTCGAAACGGCTACCGATGGCCGCGTGGCGTGGCAGCCCGCCGCGGCTTTGCCCGCCGGCCTCTACTTTGCCCGGAATGCGGCGGGCACGCAGGTGGCACGGCTGCAGTACAGCGGCAATTAAGCGGTCTGGCAAACATACCGAACGCCTAAAACGAAAAGGCCATTCAGCATGCTGAATGGCCTTTTCGTTTACCAATCGAAATGATTACAGCGTGAAATTCAACCGTCCGAAGTAGAACGCACCGTTGAAGCCGAACTGGTTGGAGTTGTAAGGGAAGCGGCCGCGGTTGGTGGCATCCAGCGTCGAGTAGGCCAGGTTCTGCTCGTTGTTGTTAGGGTCCTGGTAGAGGCGGTCGGGGTACACGTTGAACAGGTTGTTCACGCCCACGCTCAGGCCGATGTTCTTGATAACCTGCGCGCTGATGGTCAGGTCGGTCACCCATTTGGCCGAGAAGGTCTGGTCGATGAACGAGCGGGTGGGGTCGGCGTCTTTGGTTTGCACCTCGCCGAAGCGCACGGTGCGCAGGTTCACGCCGAAGATTTTGTAGCCGTAGTCGGCGCTGAGGTTGATTTTACTGCGGGGCTGGCCGTTTTCGAGGCGGGCGCGCTGGGCGCGGTCGAAAAGCGTGTTTTGCAGGCTGGCGTTGTTGTCGATAAAGGCGGAGCTGTTGAAGCTGCGCACCAGCGTTTCGTTGAAGTTGGCGGCGGCCGTCAGGGTCAGGCGGCTGTCGGGGCTGAGGGTGAGGCGCTCGTTGGCCACGATGTCGATGCCCTGGGTGCGGGTGTTCACGGCGTTGGCGAAGAACTGCACGCCCTGCACGGGGTTCTGGCCGGGGCGCTGGTTGGCGGTGAGAATGCCCGCCACCACGGCATTGCCCCGGCTGAACTGCGAGCTAAGGACAATCCGGTCGCGGATGTCAATCTGGTAGGCATCCACCGTCAAGGTAATGGTTTTCAGAATGCGCGCCGTGAGGCCCACGCTGTAATTGGTCGATTTTTCCTGCTTCAGCGAGCCAATGCCGAAGGCTTTGGTGATAGGGTCGTCGTTGTTGGTGGTCAGCACTTCGCGCAGCTCGCCGCTGGTGAACTGGGTGCTGGAGTTGGTGAAGTAGCGCTGCTGCAGCGAGGGCGCCCGAAAGCCGTTGCTGAGGGCCCCGCGCAACGCCAGCCCGTTGAGAATGCTGTAGCGGGCAGCCACTTTGCCGCTCACGTTGGAGCCAAAGTCAGAGTAGCGCTCGGCCCGGCCGGCCACGTCCACCAGCAGCTTATCGGTCAGGTCACTCTCCAAATCGATATAGCCCGACACGTTGTTGCGGCTCTGGTTCAAGGCATCAGACGGCCGGTAGCCAGCAAATCCCTGCGAGCCGGCGGCGGCCGGCGTGCCGTTCACCAAGCGCGGCCCGAGGATGTAGGAACCCGATTCGCCGGCGTTAATCTGGAAATTATCCACCCGAAATTCGCCGCCAAAAGCCACGTTCAGCGTCGCCAGCGGGCCTATTTCGGTGAATTTGCGGGTGAAGCCCAGGTTGGTGGTATTTTGCTGGAAAGCCAGCTGGCCGGCGTAGAAGCTGGTGGGGCTGGTGCCCGCTGGCAGCGAGGCGTTGAGGGTATTGGTGATGTCGTAGTCGAGGGCGTTGCGGCCGTAGGTATTGCTCAAATCGGCGGCGAAGCCCAGCACCTGGCCGCGCAGGCCCATGATGGCCGAGCCATCGTTCACGGTGCTGTTGATGAAGGGCAAAAAGCCGTTCGGGTAGATGCTGGCATCGGTTTGGGTCACCTGCGTGGGCAGCCGGTAGAGCGCGCCCGAGCGGCCCGTGCGGCGCGTGAGGCCACCCGCAACGTAGGCTTCGAGACCAATGCTGGGGGCCAGCGTGTAGGCCGCGTTCACGAAGCTGCCGTAGGTGCGCGTGTCGGCGCTGCCCACCCGGATGTCGCGGCGATTGAAGCCGTTTTGGGCCACCAGGGCGTTGTCGCGTGCCTTCAGGTCGAGCTTTTGCGCGTCGCTCAGGCCGCCGGGGTAGGCGCCGCCGCTGGTGCCTAGGTAGATGAGCGGGGCCGTGTCGGCGCCGCTGCGGTCCACAAAGCTGCGGTTCGAGAATTGCCCGCTCACGTTCACGAAGCCCCGGCGGCCGAGGCCAAAGCCCAGGTTGGCATCGGCCTGGAAAAGCTGGCCGTCGCTCTTGGCGGTCTGGCCGGCGGTGCTGCTCACGCTCACGCCGGTGGTGTCGTCCTTCAACTGGATGTTGATGACGCCGGCAATGGCGTCGGAGCCGTACTGGGCGGCCGCGCCGTCGCGCAGCACCTCAATCCGCTTGATGGCGGCGGGCGGAATCACGTTCATATCGGTACCCACCGAGCCGCGCCCGGGCGTGCCGTTGATGTTGACGAGGGCCGAGGTGTGGCGGCGCTTGCCGTTCACGAGCACCAGCACCTGGTCGGGGCCGAGGCCGCGCAGGGTGGCGGGGTCCACAAAATCGGTGCCGTCGGTCACGGTCTGGCGCGTGCTCTGGAACGAGGGCGCTATGTAGGTCAGAATCTGGGTGACGTCGGTTTGGGCGTAGGCCTTGATTTCGCGGGCCGAAATCACGTCCACCGGCGCGGTGGTGAGGATGTTGGAGCGGCCTTCGGTGGCGCGCGAGCCCGTCACCACCACTTCGTTCAACTCGGTCTGGTTGGCGGCGAGGCGAATTTCAAGGCTGGTGCGGCCGTTCAGCGGTACGGTTTGGGTGAGCGAGCCCACGGCGGAAAATACCAGCGTGGCCGTGCCGGGCACGTTACTGAGCGAAAAACGGCCGTCGCCGTCGGTGCTGGTGCCATTGGCGGTGCCTTGCTCCAGCACGGTCACGCCGGGCTGGCTTTGGCCCGCGGCGTCGAGCACGCGGCCGGTTACGGTGAGGTTCTGGGCCCAGGCGGCGGCCGTGGTCAGCCACAAAAGCAGCGCCAGCAGCCCGATTCGGGTAGTTGTTGCGTGTGTCATAACAAGAAAAGAGGGGAATGAAGCGGGATTCCGGCGGCCACACGGGCATTTCAAACCGAATAATCCCAGGAAAAAGAAAAGCCACAGCAGCCATCGGCGGGAACCGCCTACGAGGCAGCCCCAACGCCAAAAGGCATCCACCAACACTCAATAAAGTATATATACCAGAAATACCTAAAAGGTTATTGCGCAGCTACCCGGCGGCAACTGGGGCGCCGGGGCATATTCCCGCATTTTTCTGGTTTGGCATTCGGCCGGGTAAGGAAACGACATCCTACCGGCTAACGCCCTATTCTACCCACAACAGCAACAGCACCCTGCCACGGCGGCACACATGGGCACCGGCAGGCTGGCAAGGTTGGGGGAAAAGCTGGTGGAAGCCAGCCGATTTCCCAGGGAAGGAGCGGCTGCGAGGGTTTGTATCACGGGGCAAAAATAAAGTCGGATTCCGGTACCACGACTGCGGGCCGGCATCGAGCGGGTATAAGCGGCGGGCGCGAAAAATGTTTCCAAAGCAGCTTTGCTATTCAAAAACGCCGTCATCCTGAGCGCAGCGAAGGACCTTATCACGCTTGGAGCAGTAACTGCTGCAACTCATTCTATCGTGACAAGGTCCTTCGCTGCGCTCAGGATGACAGACGGTTTTGCAGAATCGTTATCGCTCCCACCAGCGCGAGTTGAGCGGGCCGACAGCCGCATCCACGCGCTGGCCGGGGGCGGGCAGCAGCAGCGACACTTGGGGGCCAGCGGCTTCGAGCAGGCGCTGCACGGGCTGCCGCCAGGCATGAAACGCCAGGTTGAATGTGCCCCAGTGCAGGGGCAGCAGCGGGCCGCCGCCCAGCAGCCGGTGCGCCACGAGGGCCTGGTCGGGGCCGAGGTGGATGTCGGCCCATTCGGGGTCGGAAGCCCCGATTTCGAGCATCACCAAATCGAACGGACCGTAGGCCTCCCCTATCTGACGAAACCCCTCGTCGAGCGGGCCCGAGTCGCCGCCAAAAAACACCTTATGCATCGGCCCCAGCAGGCACCACGAGGCCCACAGCGTGTCGTTGCGGGTGAGGCCGCGGCCCGAGAAGTGCCGGGCCGGCGTGGCCACCAGCGTGAAATCGGGCGCCAGTGCGGCCTGCTCCCACCAGTTCAGCTCGGTGATTTTATTACTCGCCACGCCCCAGCGGCGCAGGTGCGCGCCCACACCCAGGGGGCAGAAAAACGGCACGCTCGTGCGGCCCAGCACGCGAATGGCGGCCGGGTCGAGGTGGTCGTAATGGTCGTGCGAGAGCACCACGGCGTCCAGCTTCGGCAGCTTATCGAGCGGTAGCGGCGGGGCGAAAAACCGCTTCGGGCCCATCAACTGCGAGGGCGATGCCCGCTCGCTCCACACCGGGTCGGTGAGGAGGCGGCGGCCGTCGATTTCGAGCAGCAGGGTACTGTGGCCCAGCCAGGTAGCCCGCAGCGCATCGGCGGGCACGGGCGCGGCCAGTGCGGCGGCATCGGCCCGGAAAGGACCGAGCGGCTTCCGGGGCTCGCGTTCGGCTTTTTCAAACAGCCAGCGCTTCAGCAGGGCGCCGTAGCCGGAGGGCGGGCTGACGGAAGTCGGAATAGCGTTCTGGTAAACTTTGCCGTTGTGGGGGGCTTGAAGCTGCATGAAATGGGGGCTGAAAAACAGCCGCGTTCGGCGGCTTGCTCGCGCAGACGCAGCAACAGCCTACATATTTTGGCCGGGCCTAGCGCAGCCGGTAGGCCAGCCCCAGGCGCAACACGCGCGCATACACCTGCCGGCTGCCGCCTACTAGGCCGCCCTGGTAGTTGAGCAGGCCGTGCGAGTAGCTGGCGTTGAAACCCAGGCGCTGGTACCATACCGTGGCATCGGCCCGCAGGCGCGCATCGAAACGGTTGAAGGCACGGTGGTCCACATCGGTGCTCCAGGTGGCGCTGCCGTTGTAGTCGAAGGAGCCGCTTCCTTTTTCCCGGAAGTTAAAAACGTATGCCACTTCGGGCCCGGCCAAAACGTCCACGTTCAGCTTACCGGCCCCGAAGCGATGACCGAAGCCCAGAAAGCCCGTCAGGTTGTGGGTTTGCAGGGCCGTGCTGCCGTCAGCGCTGTAAGAACCGACATAAGAGCTATAAATAGGAATTGCCCCCGATAGCGCGGTGATGTTGGTGCGGCTTTGCAGCCACTCATACCCGAGGTCGAAAGCCAGCAGGCCATTGCGCGCACTCACCCGCTCGGCGCGGCCACCCAGGGCCACGCCCACGCCCCAGCGGCTGCCGTACGGGCTGTTGGTGTAGCTGGCCCCCGGAAAATCAGTGTAGTTGATGAAGGAGGTGCTTTGCGCATCCGGCCCGCCAAAACGCGACAAGCCCACGCCCGCCCGGGCCTGGATTTCGGTGTGCTGCGCGGCTACCGGCGCCGCCAGGGCCAGCAAAGGCCACAGGAGTAGATACTTTTTCATCAGAAATGGAAGGAATTGGCCCCGCCGCTGCGCGCGCCGTGCTCCCCCATGACCGGCCATCCCGCCCAAAAGTTGCGTCGCCACTTTCCCTACTTGGCCTCTAAAATTAAACGGCCCCAACGCTACGGGTGAGCGTCGAGGCCGTTTGGCTTTAGGGCATTGAAAAATCAAAAATCAGCCTTCACGCCCAGCGCCAGCGTCAGCAGCTGGCCGAAGCCCAGGCCGCCGTTGCGGTTGTTGAGCCAGCTGGCCAGGTACAAGTCGTTGCTGCCCAACTCGTAGTACACCGAAATTTTGCGCGGCTGGCCCGTGGCGGCCACCGGCGGCGCCAGAAACGTGAGGCGGCTGCCCAGCAACGGGCCATAACGCGTATCGGTCGAAAACCAGTAGTAATCGGCCGAATACTGGCCCTTCAGCTCGTCGTTGAGAGTGCCGTGGGTGTAGCTGAAATAGGCACCCACCGTGAGCGGCACCACCTGAAATTTCTCGCCCACCGGCAGCCGGAACGGCGAGTACATAAACTTCAACGAAGCCAGGCTGAGTGTGGAGCCGGCGTAGTGCTTGGGCACGTAGCCGATGAGAATGTCGGTTTCAAGCCGGTCTTTCGCGAATTCGTAGCCGGCGCCGGCAGCCACCATGCCCAGGCCGCCGCCGGTTTGCAGCATCAGGTGCTTGGGTCGAAACCACTTGCGCTCGGTAGTGGCAGCGGGCGGCGTGGCGGCCGGGGCCGGCGTAGCGGCAATGGCAGCTGTAGTATCCGCCGGAGCGGGGGCAGCATTGGCGGCCAGCGCGGCCAGCAGCAGGGTCGGGAGAAAAAGCTTTTTCATTAGAACTTGACCCGTTTGATGCGAAACTGCTTGTCGCCCCACACCGTCACCACCATGTAGTGCCGCTCCGAAAAGGCGTCGGAATTCACGTAAGTCACGCCGTCTTTGTAGGGCTGCGTGATGCTGAAGGAGTGGTTGTGGCCGTTCATCTCAAACACCAGGTTCTGGGCTTCGGCCAGGGCGCGCACGTAGGGCTGGCGCAGGGCGGGGTCGAAATCGTCGTTGGTGGGCGGCACGTGGCTGATGACCACCTGGCGGCGGGCGCCGTCGCGGTTGGCCAGTTGGGGGCGCAGCCAGCCCATGTCGGGCGCCGTGCCGTCGAAGTTGTATTCGCGGCCGTTGGTGTCCACCATGATGAACTTGGTGTCGCCGTACACAAAAGAGTAATTGTAAGCCCCGAAAATGTGGCCGTAGGTGGGGCGGCCGTTGCCCACCAGGTCGTGGTTGCCGATGACCGTGACGTAGGGCACCGTCAGGCGGCGCAGCTTCTCGTCCACCCACTGCATTTCGCGGGCCAGGCCGAAATCGGAAATATCGCCGGCCACCACCAGAAAGGAGATGCCGGGCTGCTGATTGGCGCTGGCCACCAGGGCTTCGGCTTCATCGTAGAACTGCTGCGAGTCGCCGGTGAAGATGAAGCGCAGCGTGTCGCCGGCCGCCAGGGGCTTGGCCTGCAGCCGGGCCAGGTTTTTCTCGGTGAGGTTGGTAAATTCTTCGGGGACGCGGTGGTCGTTGGGACTGAACTCGATGAGGTTACAGCCCCCCAAACCCAGCAGCGCCAGCGCGGGCACTACCCGCGCCCGGCGATACAACTTGGTAAAAGTAAGCATAGCAAAAAGCCTATCTCGGAAGGCCGATAAAAAACCAGAATTAAAACAGAATCATGCCTTAAACCCCCGCCACGCAGTAAGGGTTGGCATTTAATCCGCTTTTAATTCGGTTTCAGGGCAATACGCTCGCGGCAGCGTCCAGCCCTGCGGCCACTAGTGCCGCGCCTGGCGGAGCGCTGCTCAGCCCATCACGGCCACTAGGTTCAGGGCGGCTTTTGCCAGTTGCGCATCGCCCGCCAGCTGCACCAGCGGCTCCGCTTCAGCCGGGCTCATCCCTTTGGTGAACAGACGCCACGCCACGTCGGGCGGCAGGGTAATTTCGGCGCTGGATGCCGCCGCGGTAGGTGGCGCCAGTTGCCAGGCTTCGGCCGTTTTGAGCAAATCCCAAGTGCCGCCGCCCTCGATGCCCACCCGCACCCGCGTGCCCGCCGGCGCCGTCACCGCGCGGTAGGCGTGCGGCAAGCCGCGCAGCAGCGTTTCAATGAAGGGCCGAAACAAGGCCGGCGTCATCAGCGCGTCGGTCTGGCCCACGGCAGTCCGGATTTGCTGCTGGTGGTGCCACTTTTCGGTGTAGTCGCGGGCAATGTGAAACCAGTTCAGCGACTCGGCCTCGCCGGCCCAGGCCACCGAAAACGCGGCCGGCGCCCACGGGTCGAGGGTGCGCAGGTAGGCGGTGTATTCGGCGCCCGACTGGGCTAGCAGGTCCGTCAGCACGGCCGGGCTCAGGCGGCGGGCGGCCCGCACCCAGTCGGCATTCAGGCGGTTGAGGTAGGCCACGAGGCCGGCGTAGGAAAAGTCGTCGGGGGCTTCGCCAAAGTAGCCGTCGCGCAGCATGGAGAGAGTGCGGAGGTTACCGTCGAGCAGGTGGGCGGCTACGTCCTTCACCGTCCAAAGCCGGGCCAGGGTGGGCCGCTGCCAGTCGTCGGGCGCGAGGGAGCGCAGCAGCTCCAGCAGCAGGCGGTCCAGTTCGGCAAAGAGCGGCCGGGTTTCGATGGGGATGGGCGGGGCTGACGTCATGCCCAATTATAGCGAGTATGGTTGAAAAGTGGGTAATTGAACGTCATGCTTCGGCTGCGCTCAGCATGACGTTCAATCCGTTCCTTCAACCAACCAGCCCCCGCTACAAACTCAGCAGCTCGCGGAAGCGCTGCGACTGCTGGCGCGATACTTCCACCACCTCGCCCCCGCCGCGCAGCGTCAGGCGCAGGCTGTGGCTGAACCAGGGTTCGACGCTTGCCACAAAGTTCAGGTTGATAATCTGCTGGCGGTTGGCCCGGAAAAACACCTTCGGGTCGAGGCGGGCTTCGAGCTGGGCCAGCGTGCGCGGAATGAGCGGGCGGTGCTGGTCGAAGGAAATCTGGGTGTAGCTGCCGTTGATTTCAAAGAGCCGCACCTCGGCCAGCCGCACAAACCAGCACCGCTCCCCGTCCTTCACAAACACCTGGTCCTGCTCGGTGAGCGGGGCGGCGGGCGGCGCAGTTTCCGGCGCCGGGCGGGGCGCCGGAGCCGGCAGCTGGGCCCGCACCTTGTCGAGCGCCGCGGCCAGCCGGGCTTCCTGCACGGGCTTCAGCAGGTAATCAAGGGCGTTGACTTCGAAGGCGCGCAGGGCGTGGGCGTCGTAGGCGGTGGTGAACACCACGGGCGGTGCCGCGTCCAGCGTGGCCAGCAGTTCGAAGCCGGTTTCGCCGGGCATGTGGATGTCGAGCAGCAGCAAATCGGGCCGCTGGGCGGCGATTTGCACGCGGGCCTCGGCCGCGTCGCGGGCTTCGCCGGCCACTTCCACGTCGGGGAAGGCTTCCAGCAGGCGGCGCAGCTCGGCGCGGGCCAGGCGCGAATCATCAACCAGCAGCACTTTCATCAAGGGGTGAATGAGTAAATGGGGGAATGAGCGGCGGGGTGCGTGGCAGGGCTGAGGGCCTGGCCCGGTGGCGCAAAAGCGAGGACGGGCAGGCGCAGCGTCGCCAGCACCGCATCGGCCGCGGCGGGCTCGTTTTCCAGGCGGAATTCCGCCACCGGGCCAAACGCCTGCGTCAGCCGCTCGCGCAGGCCGCGCAGGCCCAGCCCGCTGCCGGCCACCGCCTGCTCCGGGGCGTAGCGCCCGGTGCTGCGCACCGTGAGGCAGAGCCAGCCGGCGGCGTCGAGCTGGGCCGTGAGGGCCACGAAGCCCCCGGCCGGCCGCGGGGCCACGCCGTGCTTGATGGCATTCTCGACCAGCAGCTGCACCGTGAGGGGCGGCAGCGGGGCGGCCCGGGCGGCGGGGTCCACGTCGAGGGAATAGCGCAGCCGGTCTTCCAGTTGCAGGGCTTCCAGGGCCAGGTAATCGGCCACGATTTCCAACTCCTGCGCCAGCGGCACCAGCGGCGTGGCGCTGTGCTGCATCACGTAGCGCAGCAGCTCGGCCAAGTGGGCCAGGGCCTGGCGGGCGCGGGCGGGGTCTTCGCTCACCAGGCCCCGGATGTTGTTGAGGCCGTTGAACAAAAAATGCGGGTTGAGCTGGGCCCGCAGCGTGTTCAGTTCGGCCTCGCGCACGGCGGCGGTCAGGCGCCACTTTTCAATCTCGGCCCGGCGCGAGCGTTGCAGGTAGTGCCAGCCCACGTAGGCCGCCGCCCACAGCGAAAGCAGGATGCTGATGTTCAACGCATAGCCCAGCTGCTCGCCCCAGCCCGGCGGCCCCTGCCCCGCAATTGACCGCGGCAGCACCAGCCGCGCCACCAACCCAATCACCAGCACGCAGCCCACGGACAAGGCCGCGTTGGCAAGCAGCAGCCGGCCCAGCAGCGCCAGCGGCGGCCGGGCCAGCCAGTTGCCGCGCCACAGCAGCTGCCGCAGCACGTGCGAGGCCCCCAGGGACGAGGCCGCAATGATGCCGCTCATCGCCCCGAACACCCAGGCCGGCGTGTGCCCGTTTGCCGGCACAAACACCCGGAAAATAATCAGATTGAACAGGCCGTACAGCGTCCAGGCCAGCACCTGGGCGCGCCAGTAGTAGCGGCCCGGCGGCGAGGGCCGCGACGAAGGCAAGCTAGTTTTCAGCATAAGCCAGGGGCTGAAAAAGGCGTTGGTTCTGGCGATAAGAGCGCACCAGCAGCGCCGCCAGCACCGCCAGGCACACGGCCACGAAAACCGCAATGAGGTAGTGCTGGGCCGGCGCCAGGCGCAGCCCCAGCAGCAGGCAGCCCACGCTTATCACCCCGGCCATCACGGCGAAGGCCGGTGCCCGGTAAAACCAGGCATAGGGAAAGAAATGGGCGCCCGTGACGATGCCGTAGGCCATGAGGAAGTGCTGCGGGTAGCGGCCGAACATAAACATCAGCAACGGGAAGTAGAAGAGTTGCGCAAAGTTCAGCCACAGCCCCAGCGGCTGCAGGGGGTTGTGCGGCAGCGTCCAGGTGGTGCGCAAGGGCTTCGAGAGCAGGCGGGCTAGCGGCAAGGTGAGCGCCCCCACAAAGAAGGTGATGAAGCCGCTGCGGCTGGCCGAATTGGGCAGCAGCCACACCCTGGCAATGGCGGCCCACACCAGCGTGGCGGCCACAATAAAGTCCAGGCCGTTCTTGGCTTTCACGGACACTTCCAGCCGGAGTTGGTTCAGAACAAGGGCGGGGCTAACGGCAGCGGGCATGAGCAATGGCGGAAAAGAGAAAAGCGCACGAGGTTACTTGCGGGCCGCGTAGTGGGCCTGCAAAAATGCGTCGGCCTGCTGGAAAAACCAGGCTTTGTCGTCGTACATCACAAAGTGCTTGCCGGCCGGCGACATCTCGATGCGGTGCTGCGGCAGCTTGGCGTACTGCGCCTCAAAAATGGCCTGCGTCGAGGCCAGGGTGGCGCCGTAGGGCTGGTAGGCGGCCCAAGTGCCCAGCACCAGCGCGGGCTGCCGCACGGCCCCAAGGTCGGCGCGCAGGTCGGTGGTGTAGAGCTCGTACATGGCCTGGGCCACGCTGGCGGGGTCCGACGCCTGGCCCCAGCGCGTCACCAGGGCTTGGTGGGCCGTGTCAGTCACCATGGTGGCCACCATTTGGCGCTGCTGGGCCAGGGGCATCCGGCCGGCGCTCATCTGCTGGCGCATGCCCTGGGCCATGGGGCGGGCGGCTTCGGCGGTCAGGGCCGGGTTTTGCACGGCGGCCAGGAAGGGCAGCGAATCGAGAATGACGAGCGGGCCCACGGCGTTGGGCTGCGTGGTGCTCAGCCACAGGCCCATGAAGCCGCCCAGGCTGTGCCCGATGACGGCGGGCCGGTCGAGCTTCTGGGTTTTGACGTAGGCCAGCAGCTGGTCGCGCACGGCGGGCAGCAAGCCGGCCGCCGGGCCGCCGGCCACCGGCGCCGCGCCGCCAAAGCCGGCGAGGCTCAGCACGTGGCATTGGTAGCGGCTTTGGTAGTGAGCCACTGTCTCGTCCCACACCGCGCCGGGGCAGGTCAGGCCCGGAATCAGCAGCACGGGGCGGCCCTTGCCCACCACGCGCACCGTGAAGCTGGGATGGGCGGCGGGGTTATCCACAGGGGTGGAACTGGCGGCCCGGGCGGCGGGCCGTTCGGCCGCAACGGCCGGTTGGGCCAGGGCCACGCCGAGCAACAGGGCGGCAAAAGGACGGCGGAGGGCAGCGTAATTCATGGCGTTGGAGTGGTTTGGGGTGATTGATGCCTCAAACCTACCCCACTCCTTTCCCATCCAAAAGGCAATTTGGACGAACGGTTATTTAGCGCCGCGAACGGGCGCAAACCCGGCCGAGCCCAACGCCCCGGCACGCAAATGCCCCGGAGCACTCCCCCGGGGCACGGCTTCAAGCCAAGCGGCGAAACGTTAGCCAATGGCCTGGGCCAAATCGTCAATCAAATCCTCGGCGTCCTCAATGCCCACGCTCAGGCGAATGAGTGAGTCGCTCAGGCCCGACTTGCGGCGCTGCTCGGCCGGGATGCTGGCGTGCGTCATGGTAGCCGGGTGGCCGCTAAGGCTTTCCACGCCGCCCAGGCTTTCGGCCAGGGTGAAGTATTTGAACTTCTCCAGCACAGCAATGGCGTCTTCCTGCTTATCTCCTTTCAAAACAAAGGAAATCATCCCGCCGAAGTCACGCATCTGCTTGGCCGCCACGGCGTGGTTGGGGTGGTTTTCAAAGCCGGGCCAGTACACGCGTTCCACTTTGGGGTGCTGGCGCAGGTACTCGGCCACGGCGCGGCCGTTTTCGCAGTGCCGCTGCATGCGGATGTGCAGCGTCTTTAGCCCGCGCAGCACCAGGAAGCAGTCCTGCGGGCCGGGCGTGCCACCGCAGGCGTTCTGGTAGAAGCTCAGGCGCTGGTGCAACTCGTCGTCGTTCACCACCAGCGCGCCCATCACGGTGTCGGAGTGGCCGGCCATGTACTTGGTCAGCGAGTACATCACGATGTCGGCCCCCAGGTCCATCGGGGTTTGCAGGTAGGGCGTGCTGAAGGTGTTGTCGACGGCCAGCAGGGCGCCGCACTCCTTGGCCACGGCGGCGGCGGCAGCAATGTCGATGACGTTGAGCAGCGGGTTGGTGGGCGTTTCCACCCAAATTAGCTTGGTTTTCTCGCTGGCCACGGCGCGCACGGCGGCCATGTCGTGCATGGGCACGAAATGGAATTTGATGCCGAATACCTCGTACACTTTCGTGAAGAGGCGGTAGCTGCCGCCGTAGAGGTCATTGGTCGAAATCACCTCGTCGCCGGGCTGCAGCAGCTTCATCACGCAGTCGATGGCGGCCATGCCGGAAGCGAAGGCGATGCCGTGCTTGCCGTTGTCGAGGGCGGCCACGGCGTCCTGCAGCTGCGAGCGGGTGGGGTTGTGGGTGCGCGAGTACTCGAAGCCCTGGTTTTTGCCGGGCGAGGTCTGCACGTAGGTCGACGTCTGGTAGATGGGGGTCATGATGGCCCCGGTGGCGGGGTCCGGGTGCACGCCGGCATGAATGGCTTTGGTGGCGAATTTCATGGTGATGGTGGGAATTGGTCTGGGATGAGCCAAGCGCCGGACTAACGCCCGGGCGCCTTGGGCCGGCAAGTTACGGAAGCCAGCCAAGGCACGGCCGAAACGCTGGCCGCCGGCTATATTCGTCGTTTGGCTACCTCATAACCCTCAACCTTTTACCCGCTGCCAACCTTTCCCATGAGAAAACCGCTACTCTTCCTTTCCTTGCTGCTGGCTTTCGGCACCGCCCTCGCCAAACCCAAGGCCAAGCCCATCCTCACCGCCGCCGATTCGGTGGCCATGTGGCGCGCCGCCGAAAAAGCCTACGTCGATTCCGTGAATGCCACCCTGCACTACCAGCAGGGCCACATCGTGCTGCCCGGCGGCATCGGCGAGCTCACCGTGCCGCGCGGCTTCCGCTACCTCGATTCGGCCCAGAGCCGCCGCGTGCTGGTCCAGCTCTGGGGCAACCCCAACGGCGAAAGCCTGGGCATGCTCTTCCCCGTCGACCGCGGCCCCGTGGACCGCAACCACTGGGCCTATTCCATCGATTTCGACGCCATGGGCTATGTGAAGGACGATGACGCCGACGATATCGACTACAACGACCTGCTGATGGAAATGCAGGACGACACCCGCGAAAACAACCGGGAGCGCGAAAAAGCCGGCTTCGACCCCGTCTACCTGCTGGGCTGGGCCGCTAACCCTTACTACGACAAAAACACCCACGCCCTGCACTGGGCCAAGTCCCTGCGCTTCGGCACCGACACCGACACGGTGCTCAACTACAACGTGCGCCTGCTCGGCCGCAAAGGCGTGCTCATTCTGAACGCCATCGGCGACCCCAGCCAATTGGCCGAAGTCAAAGCCAGCATTCCCGGGCTGCTCTCCAACGTCACCTTCACCAAGGGCCAGCAGTACACCGACTTCGACGCCGGCCTCGACGAGGTGGCCGCCTACACCATCGGCGGCCTGGTGGCGGGCAAGGTATTGGCCAAAGTGGGGCTGTTTGCTGTCATCCTCAAATTCTGGAAGCTGGGCATGCTCGCCATTGCGGGCGCTTGGGCGGCCATCAAGCGGTTTTTCGGCTTCGGCAGCAAAGAAGCGTAGCCGCCCGCCCCGGCGGCGCGTAAAGGCAGCATAAAGGCAGGGCCCTGCCCCTGCGGGGCCTTACCTTCGCTGCCTATGAAATTTCTGCGCGAGCTTTTTCAAAAAAACTTCTCCACGCTGCTGTCCATGGTGCTGCTGGTGGCCGTGCCGTTGCTGGGCAGCTCGTCGCTCACGTTTGTGCTCTACCGCAACCAGCAGTTTCTCGAAAACCTCACCACTGCCCAAAGCCTGCTCTACTTCGTCATCGTGGGCGTGGCCATGGCCTTTTCGCTGGTCAACACCACCGCCGTGGTGCTCATTACGGGCTTTTATTTGGGCTGGAGCGGGTTTCCGGGCATGGTGGTGGCCTATGCGCTGGCCGCGCTGGTGGGCTACCAAATTGCCACCACCCTCGACCACGGCAAGATGCTGGCTTTCCTCAGCCACTTCCCCAAGGCCGACGCCGTGATGAAGGAGCTGAAAACCGACAGTTGGCAGCTCATTTTCCTCACCCGCGTGTCGCCCGTCACGCCGTTTGCCCTGATGACGTTCATCCTGGCCATTATGCGGGTGCGGCGCGGGCCCTTTCTGTTTGCCTCCATTGCCGGCATGCTGCCGCGCAGCCTGTTCTTCTACTGGCTGGGCACGAAGGCGCAGGACGTCTTCACGCTGCTCAAAGACCCCGGCACCGGCACCACCGGCAAGCTGCTGCTCCTAGCGTTGGTGGCGCTGTCATTCTTCGGCCTCTACTATATTTTCAACCACGCACTCAAGCGGGCCCTCCACAACAGCGCCGCCGACACAAAAAAGCAGCCTTGATTCTGAGCCGCTTGCGTGAAAATCGAAAAATTATTGCCAAAAAACTCGCAGCGGGCTTGTGAAGCCGGTTTTTCTCTCCCTACCTTTGTGCTCCCAACACGGGAAAAGGGTTGTGTAGCTCAATTGGATAGAGCATCTGACTACGAATCAGAAGGTTTAAGGTTCGACTCCTTACACGACCACTAGAAACCGCTCTCACGATACTGTGAGGGCGGTTTTTTGCTTTTCGGGGAATGTTGGAGGGCATGAAGGGCCTGTATCAAGCCATTTCAGTAGCAAAGGCGAGTCAAGTGGTTTGCTTTTCTTGTGGGCTCCGCCTAAGTTCTGTCCTGTAGGATGATAAAGAGTTTACTTCGTCTACATTGTTGTATCTTGCAAGTACAGCATACCTCTAAACAGTGGCAGAAGTAAACGGAGAAAATTCAGTGCCGAGAGGCGTGGCCGGGACCGGGGCCAGTTTCATACTCGGCCGTACCGGGCCGGACGCCCTCTCGCTGCTCGAAGCCGGCCGCCGCTCGTCGGCCATTGCCGCGCAGCAGGAAGCCAACCGCCAAGCCAAGCGGGTTGAGCAAGACGCGAAGGATTACCACGACTCGGTAAAGTACGAGCAAAGTGGTTCGCCGTACTTCGCCCAGCAACTGAACGAGAAGGTATATAAGCCCTTTGTGGGGGAGCTGCGAGGCATCTACGAGAAGCGCGACCTTGACCGGATGGGGCGGCAGATGGCAGCGGAGCCGTTGAAGCAGCGGGTTGGAAATGAAACGAAGCAGTCCGACGCGAAAACGGCCTACCTGAACGATGCCATCAGGAAGTATCAGAACGACCCGCTCTACAACGCCAAGTACGCCACCGAGCACCTAGCCAAAGCCCTGCGCGGGAAGGATGGCTCCGGCCTGCTCCCCTCGGAGTTTGACGAGGAAGCGTGGAAGGCGGGCCTGCTCGGCGACCACCAGCTTTATAACGAGAAAGCGGTGATTGACCACACCACCAAGGGCCTGTTTCCCATCATCAGCCAGAAGATTGCCGAGGCCGGGCAACTCGGAGGCCAGCACACGGCCGATACTGTGCGCGGGCGCCTCGTGGCCTTCGACGGCAAGGGTCACCCCATGCTCAACGCCGATGGCAGCCCCAAGCTCAACCTGACCGCCGACATGGACAACCTGCTCGACAGCGACCCGCTATTCAAATTAAAGACAGATGCTCGTGTGGCGGCCTACGACGCGGAACGCCAGAAAAGCATTGAGGCCAACGCCGCCGACCCTACCGTTCCCGTGTTGCCCATTATGACGCGGCGCGGGCATCACGCGCAAATGGTTGGCCCGCTCGCGTTCTACGACACGACCAAAGATGAAGGACTGAACGCACTGGTGCCCCGCAATCGCGCCGCCGCCAAAGACAACCCCAACAAGGTGGTGGTGAGCGACTACGCAGGCGCCCGCCAGTCGGACTACGTACACCCGATGCGCGGCCAGGTAACTAACCACTACGCCGAGGTGGGCCAGAGCTTTGGCAGCGCAGCCAAGCCCTACGTGGAGGTGTCTGTTCCCACGGCCAACATGACCATCATCGGCCAGGATGGCAAGCCCACCGACACCAACCACATCAAGGGCGGCGGCAATACGAAGGTGAAGGCGCAAACCCGCTCCTACGTGCTCTACACGAAGTCCGGCAAGCGCCTCGGGCGGCCCGAAGCATTTGCCACCGACCAGGAGGCGGCCGACTACGCCCTGAAAATTGCCCGCGAATACCCCAAGCCCCAGGACCTTGAATTGCGGGTGGAAGGACGCGGAATCGTTGAGGACGCCGCGCGCACAGCAGGCGACGGTTTGGGCGGGCTCGGGGGCGCTCCGTTGGTGTACCAGCCAGCGAAAAATCGAGGCGAAACCGGAAAAATGGCGCCTGATAATTCAGTTGCCAAAACCGAGCGCACGGTGCTTTTCCCCATCACCCAGGAAGCCGACGAGCAGTTGGCCCGCGCCACGGGCGGCAAGTGGAGCCACTACAAGCCCTCCCCGGCCCAAGCCGCCCTGCTGCGCGAGGTAACCAAGCGCGGCGGCAAGTTCGTGAGCCCCTACAGCCACGCCCAACGCGAGGCCGAGAAAGCTACCAACCCCAAAACCAAGCCCCAGCGGCCGGCCTTCCTGAACGCGCCCACTACGGGCCAGAAAGCCAAGAAAGTCACCAACAACAAAACCACCAACGCCGCCGCCGGTAATTCGGGCGGGATGCTCTAATACATGGCCGAACTCTACACCCAGGACACTCCCGCCCAGGAACCCACCACCCCGACTGCACCGCCCGACTTCAAGGCCAAGCGCAGTAAATTCCTAGCCAAATTTACCGAGCTTGATGGCGGGGAACCGCTGGACGACGCCAAGTTGGAGGCCATTCTGACCGACGACACGAAGCGCGACGAGTTCGTGCAGTACGTGGGCCAACTCAATCCGAAGTTCAAGATGAGCGGGCAGGAGCTAACGGATGCCCTCGGCTATAAAAAAAAAGTGCAGTCCGTCGATGGTGGGATGCCCTCTGCCGCTACGCCGGGGACTGCCTCAGTGGTGGCAAATGGTCTGCCGGGCGATAGGCCGTTTGAGCAAGTAGCCACTGACGCCGCGCCCCTGCCCGGGCTTACTCCCGCCCAGCCCTACGACGCCTTGGCCGCCCTCAACGGTGCGCCGGATGCCACCGAGCAAGTATTCCCGGCTTCGTTCACCGGCCCGCGCCCGGCGGGCACCTACCAGAAGCGCGAGGACTCGGGCACGGTGGCCGAGGGCACCGAATACCTTTCCCCCGCCTCGCAGGCCGGCCAGCTCAACCCCGAGCAGGCACCAGCCGCCCCGCAGGAATCGTTTCTCTCGGCCTTGGGCAAGAACATCGGCAACATTCCCGGCGACCTGGTGCGCGCAGGCGGCAACGCCCTCGACTACCTCGGCGACGTTAACCAGAAATACCTTACCCCCAAGTCCGACGTGGCCCCCGGCTACGAGGACGAAGTGGGCGTGGTCACCGACAACAAGCCCTCGGACCAAATGGGCGCGACGATGCGGGACGCGGGCGAGAGCATCAAGTTCAAAATCGCCGACAACGCCCGCAAGAGTGTGCTGGACGACCCCACGAACGGCGCGGCATGGGGCAACCTACTCGGGCAGGGCGCAAACTCCATTGTACAGGTTGGCGCGGCATCACTGGCAGGCGGGCCGCTGGGTGGCGTGACGATGGGCGGCGCGCTCGGCATTAGCTCCACCAAGGATGCCGCCCGTCAGGCCGGGCTGAGCGAAACCGAGGCCATGTACACGGCCACCGCCCTCGCTCCGATTCAGGGCGTTTTGGAAGAAATGGGCGCGGGCATCATCACCAAGAACAAGGCCATCACGGGGCTACTCACCAAAACCATCGTGGGCCGGGCACTGGCCGAGGGCGGCGGCAAGCTCACCCAATCGGCCCTCGCCAAGTCCGTGGCCGCTATTCTGCCGGGCGTGGTGAAATCCGCCGCCAGCCACGGCGCAGGCGAGGCCGTGACGGAGTTCCTGCAAGGGGAGGCCGAAGGCATTGCCCAACTCACGGCGGATAAGGTGCGCGGCAACAGTTCAGCCCCAGCCGGTAAGGGCCGCTACGGCACCACGGCTTACGACGCGCTCGTGAAAAGCCCGCTGGAACAGGCCATCGGTGGCTTCGCAGCCGGTGGGCTTGCCAGCACCGCCTTCCACGGCGAGCACCCCCCCGAAGCCCCGGCCGACGAGCAAGTGGTACAGCGCCGTCGCGCGCCCGAAGGCACCGCCCCCATCACCGCTGACCGCCCGGCCGCCCGGCTGCTGGGCAAGGCCGTGGTGGTGCGCGACGACGCAGGCATGACCCAGCTAGGCAAAATTCACCACGTCACGGGCACAGGCGAGAACCGCGCCATCATCGTGCGCGATACAAACGGCAAGCTCAGCAAGCACGCCCAAAGCAACGTTTTCACTACCTCTCCAACCAAAGCTCCTACCCCGGCTCTACCCGCCACCCCACGCACTGACCCCGGGCCTACCCGCGACCCGATTCCAACCAACTCCCGCCCGCAAGCAGCCGAAACCCAAACTGTGAATTTCACAGAAAGGGCAGACGTAAGCGCGGGCGGGAATAGTGCAGTAAGCGGCCCCACCTTGGGCGAGTTGGTGCCTGAGTCTGCCACCGAGGCCGCGCCGCTCGACCTGAATATGGGCGGGCAGCCAGTACGAGCTTTTCGTAATGCCGAGGGCGACGTGGAGCTGCACCACGCCGACGGGCAAATCAGCGTGCTCGACAAAGGCCAACAGTTCGACCACCCGGCCACCGACTTCCTGCTGGATGCCACGCCGACTGCTCCCCAATCTCGCGGCGCAAAAGTGAGCCGCGAGAATAACGCCAAGCCAAGCGCCATCAAGCCCGGCGACACCGTGAGCGTGGGCGGGCTCGACCTGCCCATCGAGGACGTGACGCGCAACGCAGCCGGCGAGATTGACGCCGTGATGGTGACGGGTAAGAACGGCAGCCGCATCATCGTAGCCAACAACCCCGACGGCAAGGCCGCCCTGGCTGAGCTGAACGCCCGCGAAGTGATGACGGGAATCCCGTCATCACTGACAGTCAATAACTTATCAGAAAGTAACCCCGACTCACAACCAACTGAACCACAGGGCCAAGTCAAAAGTGAGCCGGCTAAACCCGTGCCCACCTACGGCACGCCCAGCGCCAACCGGGAGGCCGGAGCGTTCCAAAAAGACGGGCGAACCTACACCCGCCAGGAGCCCATCGGTTCCCGTGCCGTTCAGGGCAGAGCGTCCACGGCCACCTTTGCCGACGGGGTAAATGTCCCCGTGCGCTACGCACTCATCGAAGCCGACGAGTTGCAACCCTCGCACACCGGGGGCAGCCAAAACCTCAACCACTTTCTTCCCGAGGCCCAACCCAAAAACCGCAGCGCCGCCTTCGACCAAGCCAGCCAGGTAGCGATTGACAACATCGCCGCCAACCCCGACGTGGCCCAGCTCGCGCAATCCCCCACCGCGTATGCCGGGGCGCCCATCATCAACGGCCGGGGCGAAATCATCCAAGGCAATGGCCGGGGCGAAGGCATCCGGCAGCACTACCGCCAGGACGGCAAGGCTTACCGCAAGGGCGTTCTGAAAGAGGCGCAGGCCGTGGGCATCGACCCCGCGCAGGCCGCCGCCATGAAAAAGCCCGTGCTTGTGCGAATCGCCGACGTGAGCGACGCGAAAGCACGCGAGCTAGGCAACTACACCGCCGCCGACACCGAGAGCGGTGGGACGCGCCGTTTGGACGTGAAGCAGGCAGCCGGGCGCATGGACCCCGAAGCCCGCGCCGACCTCGGCCGCTTGCTCACCCCGCCCGAAGGCGGCACCCTGACCGAAGCCATCCGCGCCAACGAGGGAGCCGTGCTGCGCTTCCTGCAAAAGCACCGCCTCGCCAACACCACCCAACTCCAAACCCTGTTCCGGCCCGACGGCACGCTGACCCCGAACGGCGTGGAAGACATTACCGCCCTCCACCGTCAACTGCTATTCGCGGAGGGCGACCCCAACCTGCCCGAGCTGTTCCAGGAGCTGCCCGCCGCCGCGCAGAACGGCCTAGACCGCGCCGCTGGCTATCTGGCCGGCGTGGCTGACGAGAAAAGCCTGACGCCTGAAATTCAGAACGCCATTGCCGGCGTCCACGAGTACCGCAACAGCGGCGCGTCGTTCTCCATCTGGACGCGCACCCCCAACCTGTTCGCCCCCGACGGGCAGCGCACCCCCGCCGAGCGGTATTCCCCGTTGGAGCTGGCCCTGATTAAGTTGCTTGCCGAGGAAAAGCGCCCGACGCACATTGCCAAGGCGTTTGCGCAGTACGCCTACGCCGCCAACGGCAACCCCTCCACCCTGTTTGACCCCACGCCCGCGCTGAGCCGGGCCGATGCCGTACAAAAAACCTTCTCCGTAACCGATGAAAACCCCCAAAACACCCCAGGAGCGCAAGGCGCGACTCGACCAAGTGCTGCCGACGGGCGACCCGCGCCATCCCCGACACGAGGAATGGAAGGCCCGGCAGAAAACGCACAGCGCACCACACAACCTGATGCTGCAAATCCTCAACAGCCAGGACGAAACACGCCCGCAGAACAACTAGACAGCCCCGCCGCCAAGCGTCAGGCCGCCCTCGACAAGATTAAAGCCCGCCGCGCACAACAAAACGGCCCGACCAGCGTTAGCGAAAAATTCACCCAAGATTATAAACTCCGTGAAGGCGAACCCGAAAGCATCCGAGAAACCGGCCACCAAGCCCTCGCCGCCGCCGAAAAAGCAGGTCGTAGAGGGAAAGGGCGGCTTCTGCCCACAGACGGGAATGATAGTGGAGAGCTTCGCCCCCTACGAAATGACGCCAACCCCGGCGCCCCGCTCAACCGGGCGGCGGCGGAAATAACCCAATCCGACATATCCGCCGACCTGCGCGACAAGGGTTCGGCCGTCTTCGTGGGGCGCATCATCAAGACCGTTAAGGACTTGGCAACAATGGCACAGGTCATGCGTGACCCGCGCTGGGAAACATTCAAGTATTACTTCGTCAAGAAGCTGGCCGATGGCAGCGAGGAAATCGTGGGCGAGAGCACCATGTCGGCCCGTATGCCCGGCACCGCGCCCGGCTTCCCGGACGCTTCCCAGCGCG
Source organism: Hymenobacter convexus (assembly GCF_030580955.1). Lineage (GTDB taxonomy): Bacteria > Bacteroidota > Bacteroidia > Cytophagales > Hymenobacteraceae > Hymenobacter. The sequence continues at coordinate 354,756 of NZ_JAUQON010000006.1, forward strand.
GCGGCGCCTCGGCGGCCGACTGGCTAAAGCAGCAGATGGCCTCCCACGGGGCAGACGGTTACTATTGCCAGCACAACCACCCCTCGGGCAATACCGGCGCCTCGCAGGCTGATATTGATTTTACCCAGTTTGTTGTTGAGAACGTGCCCGGCTTCAAGGGGCACATAATCATCAATCACAAGAGATACGGCCTGATAACTGCCAGTAAAGTAGGCGGCAAGACAACGCTGTACGTGGAGGAATCCAAACTCCTTCCCGGCGCGTGGAGCAACGAAACGTACTCCTTCACCGAAGACCCGCTACTTCAACCCTCGATACCCGGCCCGTTGCTGGGGCGCAACATTACCAGCGCGTTGGACATGGCACGCCTGAGCAAAGAATTAGAGCAACGCAAGGACATTGTGCATCTGGTTGGACGTGGCACTAATGGGCGGGTGAAGGCCATTGGTCGGATGCCGTTGGCAACGCTCGTGGGCTACGCCAAATTAGGGACTGCACCCGGCCGGGCACGCGGCGAGGCGGCGATTCGCAAGTTTGCGCGGGACACGGGCTCGCCCCACGTTATCCTTGTCAACCTGCCAAAGCCCAAAGGCAAGTTTGCGGCTTACATGGACAAGCCGAAAGACGGGGCCTATATCGCTCCTAATGAGTACAACATAAGGTCGCTGATTGAAAAAGGCGTGCTATTCGACGCGCTGGACGTTACCGGCAAAACGTTGCGCGGTGAGATAAGTCAAGACCCCTTCGGAAAAAAAATTAGTGCGGACTGGATTGGACCAACGCCCGTTCCCCGTGTGTGGGAGGAATTGGCACCCTACGGCGTTTCCGACGAGGACATGGCCGACTACCGCACCGTGTTGGAGAGCTACGCTGACGAAGGCGTGGTGAGCGGCAAGGAAATGCGCGCCCGCTTCCGCACCGACGTTGGCACTGAGGCCGAAACCGGCGTGAGCAACGAAGCCCTGAAAGCCATGGTGAGAGAGGTGCAGCAGAGCGCCGGCATCGTGCCCAAACTGAAGCCTGGCAAACAGGCGCTAAAGGCCCGCAAGCACGCCGAACGCTACGACCAAGCCACCCGCGAGAGCTTCACCGAGGACCAGGCCAAGTATATGCCCCGCAGGGTCGTAGAGAATCGTGCAGATGCCGACGCCTACATTCGGCAGGTGGGCATTGAGAACGCCTACGCCGTGGCACTGGACCGCCCCGAAGGCATCAGCGCGGCCGACCACATCGAGATTCAGGAAGCTGTGGCCGTGGCCTACCGCAAGCTGAGCGACGAGGCGCGCAAGGCTGGCAACCCCGAGCAGGGTGAGGAATTTTGGCAGAAGTCGAAGGACGCCCGCGCAGCTAAGGCAAACAGGCTGACCGAAGCAGGCCAGAGCCTTGCACAAGTAGCTGGCTTTGTAGCCGATGACCCCGACAGTGTGTTGGATTTGGCTATAAAGGAAACCGAAAAACTCCGCAAACCTAAGCTGGCAAAGGCTGAGAAAGCCGGTGCTCGCGTGGCCGACATTGCCACCCGTGAGCGCCAGTCGGCCATGAAGGAGGCCCTGAAAGCGCCCGCCGTTCAGAAAGCGCGGGAGGCTGTGACAGCCCCGAAAGCCCAGCTTGCGCCGGTTGAGAAGCCAATTGTGGAACCCACTGGTTATGGCGCTTCTAATCGTTTTTTCACAAAAGCCAAAGCTGCTGAGGCCCGCGCCGCCCTGCGCAAGTTGGGTCTGTCGAGCTTTATTCCGCCCGAACTTATCCACCTCGTCGGCTATCACTTGGAAGCCGGCACCCGTGGATTTGCCGACGTGAGCCGCAGAATCACGCGAGAAATCGGCGCACGTTACAAGGACTTGCTGCCCGCCGCCTACCAGACTGCCTGCGAACAGTTCGTGGCAAAGGGCGGCAAAAACGAGGGCTTCACCGAGCCCGCCGAAGTAGCCGCGTTGGTGGCCCCTGGTGCCGTGCGGAAGGGCATGAAGTCGCTCGGCACGACCTTGGATAAGATAGCCCGTGAGCAGGCCGCAGGCATTGGGCCTAAAGGAAAGACGCTGGCCGAACGCTTCGCCGCCGAGGCGGCCCTTGACCCGAAGGACGCGGCCACTTACGCCGCCGCCATCGAGAAGGAGTTCACCGCGCAGGTACACGCCCGTAAGGCCAAGCTGCGCACTCGCATCCTGACCTTCTCAACGCGGGTGCTTTTGGGCCGCAACGCCGCAACGGCCGTGGATAAGCTGCTCAACACCCTGAACCTGGCGGTGGACCCTACCAGCGCCGCCGACTTGTTGAAGGCCCAGCTCAAACTCCCGAACATCACGCCCGAGCAGGCCGACAAGTTCGTGAAGCTGGCCGAAGCCGTGCGCAACGCCAAGCCCGGCAACCAACGCGCAGACCGCGTGCAAGACCTGATGCGCGAGCTGGGTCGGTTGGAGGACGTGGATTGGAGCACCGCCGCGCAGGCCATGTGGTTCGCTAACACCCTGAGCGGCCCGCTTACTCACGTTACGAACGTGGTCAGCAACGCCCACCAAGGGATTGCCGAAACCGCCATTTCCGTGCTTCATACATGGGCGAGCACCGGCTCCCTGAAAGCCGCCACCGGCCCGCTGCGGGGCGTCGGGCGGGCACAGCAACGAGCATGGGCCGAGGCTGCCCGCGTGGTGAAAACCGGATATTCTGGCCCCGGCAATGAGAAGTTTGACGCTGGCGGCAAGAACTATCTGGAAAACAAGCAGTTCTCAGGCATTGCTACACCGCTGAACTCGTTGAAATACGTGCAGCGGGCACTCGTGGCCGAGGACAACTATGCTTCGTACACCTTGCAGGGCCTGAGGGCGTGGGAGGTTGCTATCAAAGAAGCCTACCGCGAGGTGCGCAAAGACTCCGGCCTGAGCGGCGAGAAGCTGAACAGCGCCGGCCTCTATGAACGGGCATACTCTGCTGCCCTCGGCAAGCTGTACGGCATTGACGGGCTCCACGCCGCCGCCGATAGCCAGGCCGACGCGGAGAACCTGACCGGCAAAGCCAAGCAGGCCCGCGTGATGGAACTCGTGAACGAAGCCGTGCAGTCACGCCTCGACGGGTGGGAGCAGCAGGCCGAAAGCGAAGGGCTCGCGGGCCTCGACAAAGCGCAACGGGTTGGAGAATTGCAGCAGGAGGCCATGCCCGCCAATATTGTCGCTGACGCTCAGCAGTTCGCCAAGGAAAACACGTTCAACGATGGACTACCTGGCACCGTGGGAGCGTTCGCCAGCCTCGTTGGCAAGGTCGGGGATATTCCCGTTGTCGGCCTGCCCATCCTGCGCATAGTGGCCCCCTTCACGCGCATTGCCGCCAGCGTACTTGACCGCCACCTTGACTACACCGCATGGGGCTTGGTGCGTGCCGTTCGCGGCAGCCACGGTCCCAAAGAGTTTGGCGGTGGCAAGCACTTCCGCGAGCTGACCGTGGAGCAGCGGCAGAAAAGCGCCACCCGCGCCATCCTCGGCACCGTCGGGGCGCTCACCCTCTACGGAATGGCAAGGGCCGGGCAAATTGTCCTGACCGGGGGCTACCAGAACGACAAAGACAAGGAAGAACAGGAGCCCGAGTACAGCATCAAATTTCCCAACGGCTTGTTCGTAAGCTACAAGGGCTGGCCCGTGGAACTGGAACTTGCCACCATCGGCAACCTGCTTGACTATGACCGTCGGCAGGCCAAGAAAGGCAAGCCGGCCGGTGACGGGAAGCGCATGGCCGTGGCCCTCGCGTTGATTGCCCAATACTCGGCGAGCGTTGGCCCGTCTACCGGGTTAGACCAGTTCACCAAGGGCATCCTCGACGCCTCGCGCAGCCCCGACCAGAGCATGAAGTACTTCGCACGCTTCGGGGCCAACGCCGCCAAGAACATGGTGCCGCTCGCGGCCCTTGACGGACAGATGTTGCGTGGATTCAATATCCTACGCGGCGAGAACGTGAAGGAAACCGTTTCCGATGATGCGTGGTCGGCCGCGCACAATTCCTTGGTCGGTGATTTGCCTTGGCTGCGCGACTCGGCCGAAGATGCGATTGACGTGTTCGGCCAGCCAATGCGATTGAGCAGTACGCGCCTGTGGGGCTTCCTCCCCGAAGAACGCACCCCGGCTGACCAAGCCAACCTCGACTTCCTGGCTGAGCGCGGGCTGATGCCGAAGCGTTGCCGCATCACCGACCCCTCGCTGAGCATCTTCGACGGCCAGAAGCAGCGGCCCCCGTCGGGGGCGGAGTTCAAGGTACTCATGGTGGCTCGCGGAAAATTCTTTCGCGACGGGTTGCGGGCCGCTATGCTCAAACCCAGCGAAGCCCCCGGCCTGCCTACCGCCACGCGCAACGCGATTCTGGCAGCCGGCTCGGACGCAAATATGACCCTGCGGGAGATGCCCGCCGCCCTCGCGCAGAAGGTGGTGCAGCGCCTCCGCAAGAACTCGATAGCAGCGGGCAAAGAGGCGGTACTTGCCGCGTATCAGCCGAAGCCGCCCATTAAGTAGTCCACCCCGGCCCGCGTCAGTATCGGCGCGGGCCACCACCAATACAACCCCATGTTTCAGACCATCCCCGCCGACAACCGTTTGGCCGCGCTGCTTAATCAGTACATTACTCACCTTCAAGAGATTGCCGAGCCGTTGGCCCCGCGTATCAGCCTCCGAACCCTGCGCTTCGTGGGCGACTCCCCTTCTTTCCCGACTGCATCCGGCATCTACTACCATTGCCGGGTCGTGGCCGCTGCCCTGGTGAACCTACACGACGCCTACGTGGGGGCCATTGCCGTGCTCGAAAACGTGGAATCGCCCGAGGTGCTGCGCCAGCGGGTCGCGCAATACTTCGCTTCGCCTGACTCTGTGCAGGAGCGCATCGGAAGCGCAAGGCCCGACGACCTGCCCAACCTGAGCGAGCTGCTGCAATTCGCCAAGCAACAGGCGCGGGCACTCGGCCTGACGCGCTTCGGCGGCGGGGTGGTGTTCAAAGCCCTGCCGTTTGGGGTTGCCGACAAAGTGAGCAGGCTGATAGCAGATGGCGTTTGGTGGTGCGAGCTGTTCGGCAAGGCCGAGAGCGCCGCCGACTTCGAGCGACTAGCCCATGCCCTGCGCAAGTCAACCGGCATCATCTAATCCACAATGGCGTAACTGCTTTTGCAAAATGCTTTGCATTGTAGAACTTATTTCTACATTGTCGTATCATTTGAATTTTTATCCGTACCTTTATGGAGTCAAAAGCACCTGATTTCAGGTGACCGCGATTTCAAAACCCAACCCTTCCTACCCTATGTTACACACAACCCATCAGCTCATAGGCGAATTTGCTTGCCAACTTCCGCCCGACTTCGACCTGAATAATTGGATTGAGCAACGCGCCGATTCTAGGGCCAATCAAAAACTCGAAGCCCTCTTATTGCAACAGGAGCAGGAGCGCGAGCGAGCCGTGCGCCGCAGTTCCAGCGAAATGGCCGAGCGATACGGCGTCAGCCTGAAGCGTATTCAGGAGTGGGCGCGCAACGGCATTTTGAAGGCGGAACGCCCCACGGGCGGCTTCGGTCACTGGTCTTACCTAACCGGCCCGTGCGATGATGCCGTGAACCGCCTGCGCCGGCCTGACGGAACCATCAAGGGGAGTTGGAGGGGCGTGGGCCACACAAACAAAAAGGCGCGTAGTGACCCACACCACAAAAAAGCAGGGGCCGCCGAAGCGAACCCCGACCAACCCCTGACTTTGTAATGCGCTTGCCAGCAACACAAAGTTCGGCATAAATCAACAAAACCCCACAACCCCAAGCCGAATGACCCAAGTAGTACCCAAACCCAAGAAGAAAGCCGCACTCAAGCCCACGGCCGACACGCTCGTTCGCAAAAGCCCGACGACGGGCAACCCCATTACCGACTCGCTGAAAGTGGCGGCTGGGTTCGGGAAAACCCACGGCAACGTCCTGCAAGCCATCGACCGAATGGAGTGCGATGCCACATTCTCACGAATGAATTTCCATTCGTCAACTTACACCGACGGGCGGGGCAAACAACAACGCTTCGTGGTAATGACCGAGGCGGGCTTTACCTTCCTCGTCACTGGATTCACAGGGAAGCGGGCGGCAATTTTCAAGCAGGGCTACATCGCCCAGTTTGAGAAGATGAGGAGCGAGCTTGCTCTCCGAAACCAGCCCATCAATCTTGCTGAGCATACTGAGCGGGCTATACAATTATCTAATTCTAAGGCCGCCAACAAACTAAATTTTGAAACAGGAGGCAAAGGCGGTGCAATTGGGTACAGCCAGCGCAGTTGCGAAATCCACACGGGCAAACGGCCCAACGTTATTGTGGCACAAGCGCGGGCGGCGGGCCTTCCGACCAAGTTTCTCAAATCGGCTAAGGAGGTCCTGCGCCAGACGCAGCCCGCCGTTGCTTGCTGCATGTCACTTGCAGACAGCCTATTACTTCGGGGCATCCCTATTGACGAGGCCGCTGTCGTGACCAAAAAGGCAACACCGCTATTTGCAGGGCTAATAGGATTAGGCATTGGCATACAGCAACTCGACCCCAGCGCAAAGCGCATTCGCTAGTGGTGAGCGACGACAACCAGCCGACTTACACTCCGCCATACTTTCTGGTTTGTAGCCACAAGGGAAACTCGTGTCCAAAATGTAACAGTTGTTACGGGCCTTTAGGCAAATAGACTGATGATTCAACAGCAATTTCTTGTGCCATCCAGCATCGACATACCCGCCATACTTTCTGGCTTGGGGTACAGCGAACGGTACATTTACGACCACCAGGACAAGTTCAATTACATTTTGCACCTCATAGAGGAACGCAAGGTGTTCGACTCGTCCATTGAATCAGGTGGATATTCATGCCTTCACCTTGACACAGTGCGCTCGGTCATTGGAAGTCGCTATGCTAGCGAGGTTATTAAAACCCTGCTACGGAAGGGAATCATCCAGTGCGACGGGAAGAAGCTGTACGGCGACTACGGGTCTAAGTCCTATGGCTACCGCATCCACCCAGACTTTGAGTCGAAGGCAATCCTGCGAAACGTTTTCAAGGATGAAACAATGGGCAAGAAGCTACGCGAAAGAGCACTCAGTTACAAGCAGAGGCATTCAAGGTCGCTCAGGTGGAAGCACCTAACAAAGCTGCGCATACGCACAACAGAAGCGCTAGAACACATAGATGCCAAACTCAACGCATCCCTTGACATACTCGACAGCCACCAAACGGAAACACAGGTGCCGATGCTCAGAGAAAACAGAAAGGCCATAGAGGAAGCGTGCCAAAAAATAACAGAGGCTTTCAGGGAGCAGGAACAAGGGGAAAGGAAGGAAAGAACCCCCACACCCACACCCTACTCCCTTATTCCGCTACAATTGATAATAAATGCCACGCTTAGCCATGATAATCAATGTGTTAATCTTGACAAATACCTGCGAAGCTTGTTGTACGGCAAGTATAATAGTGACCTGCGCAGCATTCAAAAACTAGCAGTGAGCGATTTCTTTATTGAGCAGCCAGACCCTGAGAGCCGCGTTTTCACAAACCTAAGCAACCTAAGTGGACACCTTCGCCAGTTCCTCTACCACTCGGAGCATGTACGCAAAGAATTGATTAATCTGGACATTCGCAACAGCCAGCCTTACCTGTTCTCCCTGCTGCTTATGGATAAATACCGTGGAGGCATCGTACCCGACAGCGTGTCTCACTATATCGCGCTCACCGCCAATGGAGAGTTCTACGAACACATGATGGAGCTGATGGGCCTTCCATTGGATTCTACCGACAAGGCCCAGCGTATCGCCTTTAAAAAGAGGTTTTTTGCTACTCTGTTCTTCTGCAAAACCCAAACTTCAAAAGCAAGCGCCGAAGGCAAGGTGTTCCGCGCTCATTTCCCCGAAGTCGCCGCTCTAATCGACCTCTACAAAGAGCGGGGTTACGAGCAGTTAGCCATCACGATGCAGCGCAGAGAGGCAGGCGTTATTCTCAAAACAATCTCTGCTCAACTCGCACAAGAAGGCATCTGGCACGCCACCATCCATGATTCGGTAGTTGTACTGAGAGAGCACCAGGAGAACGTGAAGGCGCTGATTATTCAAGCGTTTTTAATTAGTGTGGGCGTGGCGCCCACCGTGAAACCAGAGCAATTGAATCCGTATTTCGTATAACTAATGCGGCAATGTGCTGGCCTCTTTACTTTTCGCCCATCCTTGGCCGCCTTACCCATCAACAGGCGGTTTACATTGCGCTCAACCATCCAATCAAGCCCTCAGCGGCCGGCCCTTCATTGGGTTGGCCGTTTTTAGTTGCCACAATACTGTAACGTCTTCGCCTTATTTCCATACAATGCAGATTCAGTTCACTACTTTGTTGTAACATACCGACCATCCTGGCTGCCTTGTCACTTAACCTGCGGTTTAGTCTCCCCTGAAACGAGGCAATCCACCAACGGTGGATTCCACCTCTCATGGATTCCATCAACGGTGGATTGTGGTGCAATTCCTGCCCACAAAGTCCAACTACCGCTATCCGTGGTAAAAGTGGCGGCAGTTCAATCGGCACAATTTTACGCCGACCTCACCGAGCCTTAACATCAGCCTTAACATTTTGCATTATCCGCCTTAACATTTTGCACTTTACGTACTTAGGTTAACCAAAAACCAACCTACGCATGGTTTCTGTCACAGTTATCCCGGTTTTGTGGCCTTCCCTTGAGTTTATGCCACAGTTACTCGCCGACCCTATCCGCACTACGCTCCGAGGGATGGAGCACTACGCTCCGAGCCCCCTTGGAGCGATACCCTCCGGGCTATCCGCGATACCCTCCGAGGGGATGGAGCGATACCCTCCATGCCCCAACTCAGACCTTACCGAAGTGGTAACGTTACCTTACCGAAGTGGTAATGTTTGAAAGTGGTAAAAAGTCCTCAAAAGTGGTAAAAAAGAATTTACCAGTTTGGTAAAAAGTGGGCCAGAGGGTAAACATGCGGTTGACCGGGGGTAATCAATTTGCACTATTCCGCAATGTTTACCCTAAACAATTTGCATTATCGCGGAATGATTACCCTTGTCTGAGGGAGGGGGGTTTAAAGGGGGGTTAAGCGGGGTGCGTAAGGGGGGTTAGAAGGGGTGCGTAACCCCAGCGGGTCGGGCAGGGTGTGCTAGGGGGGGGGGGGGGTAGGACAGGGTGTCCCACGGGGTAGGACCGGGTGTCCCGACTCGACCACTATGGACACCCTGTCCCAAGGGTATGGACACCCTGTCCCGAGTGGCAGGGGTGCCGCACTACGCTCCACCCCCTCCCCACTACGCTCCACGGGGTAACCGTTGGTTAAGGGGTAACCGTTGGTTACGGCGCCGGAACTGACAGTCGAGCTTAAAAATCTCGCGGTGCAAGAATGTTTCGCCAGATTTATTTGTTGTAAACTTTGTAAATCGTTGATAATGTTGTATCTTAGCCTATCATTTAGACGCAACAACAACGAGAAGCCTATCACTCACGCTCCTTCCACACATCATGGCAACCAACGCAATTCCAGCCGGCCTTCTCCGCGCTTCCTCATATGCCAAGGCGAATAACATGAGTCGCCAACAGGTGTACCGTTGGATTAATAATGGCATGCTTACTAGTCGTGTAATTGATGGCGTATGGTTCGTTAAACCATAACTGGCTTAATGCGGCGGATTGTATAACCCGGCCAGCACAACCAACCCCACTGTCTGGAAAGCCATAGCTTTCAGAATAAAAGCAATTGCTTTCCCAGCGGAAGCAATTGCTTTTGTCTTATCCTGTTTCTACCCCATTCCCCACTCCAACCAGCACGTTATGAACCTTTACCAAACCGCCGCCCCCGATTGCCAGCTCATTCATCAATCCATCGACTATGCCGGCGCGGGACTGCAATGGTCAATTGTATTCGATTGCTACGTAACGCAAGTGGGCGACCACTGGCTGTGCGCCTACCCGTCGGCAGAGTACAGTCAGGCGGTATCCGTGTTTCTAACCTGTGACGAGGACGTGTTGATGGGCATGAAGGTGAAGGGTAACGCCGGTCTGCGGCGGGCCATTACCAAAGCACAGCGCCTCATCGACGCCCGCATGGAACTGGCCGAGTGCGAGGACATGGACAACCTGACCGAACGCCTCGGGATGGGCCGAATGTTCGGAACCGTGGCATTTGCTTAGCATTTGCTAGACTGTTGCTAGGCCAAATCCAACGGACGTTGAGAAAAAGGCCAACGAAACGTCAACGAAAGTAAGGGTGCTTACCTGTGGAGTAAGTACCCTTACAAATTCGGGTAACCAAACTGTAACCGACCTTACAAAACCCCACTTAGACACGGTTTCCAACCCGAGGGTAGAAAGGGTTTCTAACGGGTAGGGTTATCACCGTGACAAGGCTCGCATAGCTAACCACACAAGCCCAACCACGAATCAACCAGTACTTAACCATCAAATCAACCACCCAAAACCGGCCGCAACCCCAATATATCCAGCTATTTACGCGCCGATTTCGCCCCAGCCCAACCACCAAGTCAACCAGCACCTAACCACAAGTCAACCACCCGTTAATGAGCGCAATTTTGCGCCGATTGCGCTGGATTTTTGAAATAATGGGTGTAGGTGTGAACGACTACTAGAAATAATCCATGTACCTACACCTTTCTGCCGCGCCTAGTTTGTAGGCGTTTCGACCCCATGCCCAAAGAAACACCTGCTGATTACGAACTACTTATATCTTTTGCCGCCCCAAAGGCCTTGCGTCAGACAGCCGCCAAATTCAATGTGTCCACTGGGGCAATAAGGGTCGCAAATGCTATCATTTACCGCGAATCATGCGGCGTTTTCACCAGTTCCGGCCAACTACAGACAGCAAAGACCGCCAGCAAGACCCTGCTCCGCGCCAATATTGCGGAACTGATTAAGGCTGGGCTGGTGGTTCGCACCCGTGGGCCGTGGCTGCGCCTGACCCTGACCGGCCTTGGCGTGGGGCACACCTTCGCCCGCCAGCTCCGCGAGGTAACGCAAGCCCTCCGTCGAGCCTAACCCGGTATTGCAGAAATATTTCTCTGCAATCCTGTTACAAATTCGCCCCCGTCCTATACTTTCGCCCGGCAATCAATCGCAGAAAGCCATGCCCAAAGTACTCATCAACCAACCGGAGAAGCCCGCAAAACGCGAGAATAAATTCCCTGTATTCGTCCGGGATGCCGACGGCAAACGGCAGCGCCGCCTACTGCCGCTCAACCAGCGGCAGCGCGACAAGGTCAGTCAGTGGGAAATCGACTACCGCTTCGTGCGGGAGGTCGAGCGCATGGAGCGCGACGGCCGCGTGGAGAAGCGCATCATCCTAGAGCGGGACTGCGGCCTGGAAAACGGCGCGGTGTCGGCGATTCGGGCCGGGATGCGGGGCGTGTCCCCGGTCAACATCAAGCGCCTGTTCGAGCAATACCGCTGCGACTACAACTACATACTATTCGGCTCGAACATCGACCTTGAACTCAGCAAGCCCTACATCCCCGGCGTCGGCCGGCTCAACATCCACGAGCCCTACTACAACCGCTACCAAGCCCCGGCGCGGTGGCGCGTGGGCGCCCGGCCCGAAACCCTGACCCCGCACCCGCTGGGCGACAAGGACAAGAAGTGGAGTTCTTATTACCCAGATGACCCAGATAATGAATTGTGGACTGCTCCCCCTAGAATGAGCGTCGCTGACTTTATGTCTTTGAAAGGCCGGGATTCTGATAGCGAAACCGAAGCCGACGAGTAACAAGACTCAACCACACAAAAGGCCGCCATATTTGGTGGCCTTTTTATTTATCGCATAAACTAAATAAGGAACTACATTAGTCGCTCACTAAACTCAGTAACCATGTCGATGCAGCTTGCGATATTCAAATACGAAGACAAGGAAGAGGAACAACCCTTAAGCGAGTTGACCACGATAGATATTGATGGCGAACCGTGGTTTGTTGCGAACGAGATATGCGCGCTTCTGGACATCAAAAATCCGCGAGATGCTGTTGCGTCGCTTGATGATGACGAAAAGCTAGTGTCGGCTTTACCGACATCAGGCCAGGTCAGAAATGTTAACATTGTGAATGAAAGTGGTTTATACACGCTCATTTTTCGCAGTAACAAGCCGAGCGCCAAGAAATTTCGCAAGTGGATTACCAATGTAGTGCTGCCCACTATTCGCAAAACGGGTGCTTTTGGGGTGCCTAGGAGCCCCCTCCCCATATTTGTCACTCGTTACAACGATAACTGGGACCGCACCTCACGAGGCCACTTTTCAGTTATCAGCGAACTGTTCATCCGCCTTTATGGTCGTTTTGAGCAAATAGGGTATCGCATCCCCGATAAGGCATTTGCAACGGGCGCCGAAATTCGCCCTGACGTGAGTGTGGGCCGGGGGTTCTCGGCATTCTTAACCGCGCATCACCCATCCGTGGCCGACAACTATACCAGGTACTCGCACCGCTTTCCCAACGGCAGCGAAGTGCAGGCCCGTCAGTACCCCAATGAATTATTGCCACTATTCATTCAGTACATTGATAATCATTGGCTGCCTAATAGCGCACCTAAGTATTTCCTAGACCGCGACAGGGCCGCGTTAGATTACCTACCCAAACTGTTGGAAAGGTAAAACCTGCCCTACGATATAACGGGCCCCAGGTCTGTAACTAATTGATAGTCAAGCATAGTCAATATAAAAGCTCTCTAATGCCTTCCCTTGGTCTTCCTCGGGGCCTGTTCCTCGTCCAAGAAGCAAGACCCAACTCCTGGCCTTGCACGTAGAACTTGGTGTTTTTTGCAGACCTCATGTCGCTAAAGGGCAAGGACGAGCCCGCCGAGGACAAAGACGACGAGTAGAGGAAAGCCCTGCGCCAATGAGGATGCGGGGCTTTACTTTGGTATTCCTCACGTAGCGGAGTTAAGCCATTTATTGAGCTGCGGCGCGTCAGGCGGGAGGTAGCCTAGCGCGTCGAACGGGCTGACGCCCGACTTTATGGCGGCCCGCAACGGACTGCATAACTCAAAGAATCCGGCTTGCTCCATCGCCGCCAAAATGTGCTTACTGTATTCCCGGCCGAAAGCCATCACTGTCCACCCACCCATTCCCAAGGAGAGGCAACTGGCTTCTGCGTCGAACTTAATGGGCTGGCTGAATCGGTGCTCCCAGCCTTCGTAGGTGGGGCCAAATATGCCCTCGGGCAGCTCGTAGCCATGTTGCATATACACGTTCTGCAATAGCTCGCGCAAATGCAGTTCATCAGGGGTTGGAGGCGGTGAATGCTCCGGCTCCGGCGCAACGGGCGGCATTTCGGCTGTATAGAAATCAATCGAATCCTGCTGGCCTTCGTTGTCACGAATAGAGGCACACGCCCCGATGGCCGCGTACAACTTCACCACTCGCTCGTCGTCGTCCATCCCCTTTATGTTGGCAAAAATATCCGCCGCCAATGCCCGGCCCCAGCTAAACACCACCATGCCAGGGTCACCCATTGAGAGGGTCCGGCTAATGGCCTCCGCTACCACTTCTAACGGGTGCTCGTCGGTGCATAGTCCAGGGTAAAATCGCAATGCTTTGCGCGTGGCCTCGACCAGCGCAGGGTGATTTTCGGGGGGCGAGTAAGTCGCTAAGTTCATTCTACAAGATACCACGCAAAACCTCTACACGGCCGATGGTCAAACATTGAATTCTGTCAATCTCATTGCATTTGTAATCACACTTAGCATGTTACAAGAATGTAGCAATTTCTTCTAACAATTTAGTAACTATCAACAAGTTAACTCCAAAATAGTTAAAACACATTAGAAAGTGTGCGATACCTTTGGCCCACACCAAATCCAAACGCACTAGCATGAAAGCACCTAAGCTTACAGCAACACCCTACTTGCACAAAAAAGAAGATGACGTTGAATATCATCGTGTGTATGTGCGCCTTAAAAAAGGTAGTAGAGTCGCCACTTTTTATTCTGGTTTAGAGGCAATGATATGGCATTGGGACGACAAGGGAACAATAGTCAATCCCACATGGATAAATAATATGAATGAGGACTATATGGCTGAGAATAACCACCTAGCAGAGCTTTGCTTGATGGCTTTTTACATCGAGGAGATATATCCTGAATTAGATGTAAAAGGCATCAGCGAAATGCTCCGTGAGCCTGAGTACGGAATGCTGGTGAAACTAGGTGCCCAAGCACAAGTTGCCAAGTGGTCCCGCACCAGCATGCCAAATGAATCAGATAAATATCAGTCAAACGAAAAAGAGATTCAGCGATTAGGGCAGCTAGTTACCCAATTAGAGCACATTGTAAAAGAACTTACAGCTAAAGTCTCTTAGGTAGTGTTAACAGTCAACGTGAGCTTTGTCAGCAATGATGGCCTAGCTCCTACGCTGCAAGCACCATACCTAGCTACGCCGGCCACGGCCGCCCTTTTAGGAGTTGCAAATACCGTTCCATATGTGGAAATTGATAACGCGATGGTCCGACCCTTGACAAGTCGGGCCATGGTTTTTTATGGCAATTCTTCCCTCCAGATGTAGTATCTTGGAGAAGCAACACCGCCTCTGCCTGAATGCCCGAAAACAAACAATCTGGCCGCACCATTCGCGGCGCTACGACGCCCACCACAACCGGCTCCTATGACGGCGCCACCACGCCCCAGCTTCACGGCAAGGGCAGCAACAAGACGGCGGAGTTCTTGTCTGCGATAGACCCGAATGACCCCGGCGCGCAGGGCTTCTACCGCGAGGCCCTAACCATTCCCCACCCGCTCGAACCGACCAAAAGCATCACCTACGGCGAGGTGCAGCAGATGATGAAAGGCCCGCAGAAGGCGGCCGTCCTCGAAGCCTATCGTGCCGCCAACCGCTTGCCCCAGGCTCCCACGCCCGCCGCCTACGAGCAGGCCGTGTTCGACCAAGCCAAGCAGCAGCTCATGGAGCGCGGCGCGGCCAACCCCGGCGTTTACGCTTTCCCTGACGCGGCCGTGAACGCCCTCCGCGCCCCCACTACGGCCCGCCTCATCCGGTCAGGCAATTTTGCCGCCAGTGAGCAGCCCGGCCAAGTAGTCAACCCCGCCATGCTTGCCCAACGCGCCGCCGAATTGCCGGCCGAGGAAGTCATGGCCGCCCCCGGTGTTCCTGTGCGCCTGATTCGCAACCCCACCCCACCCGTACCCACCGCTCCGACCCCGCGCACAATTCGCGGTTCCTACGCCAGCCGTTAATTCCCTCCTGTTTTCTGCACGAAGCCCGGCCAGTAATAAAGGCCGGGTTTTTTGTGCCCAATGGGGCCGAAAATTGTGCTGTGCCCATGATGTTTGACCAAGGGGGCTGCCGACAGAAGGCCACGGTTCACGGGCAATCCGAATCCCCAAACCCGGTCCCCTCCAAACGCTTGCCGGTGGGGGTGTCGGCGAATAAACAGCTTCTTTCTATTGGCTCAGCCTGCCACCCGTCAGCAGGGCAACGGGCGGGGCACTGGTAGGTAGGGTGCGGGCAACGATGACGGCAAGGGCAAGAGGGCAAAGGCAGCGAGGTGTTCCCGCTCATCGAATACGCCCGCCACAACGGCACGTACTACGTGGGCAGCCGCACCGGCCAAGCCTTGCCCGAGGTCGATGCATGCAGCGCCTACGAGGTCGTAGCCGTGAACACGGAAATGGCTTGGGAACTCGCCGGCCGTTGGGCTGACAACGCCTGCCTGAACTAAACCACCGACTGCGCCCCAATCAGCATTAGACTGGGGCGCACAGGGCCGCGACACTTTTACCGCCTCCGGCTGCGTTGTAGCCGCTCGAAGTGTTGTCCAGCATTCGGTAATCGGCCACGCGCAAAGCCCCTCCCGGTTTGTTCCGTGGAGGGGCTTTTGTTTTAAACTAATCGCAACGACACGCATACCTGCGCTCACGCGGGCGGCATCGTCCCGCAACAGGCTGGGGATGGAGCCCGGGGCGGCGGTGGCCGTCGTGATGAGGGCCAGCCGGGTGCGCAGGGGGTCCCACTGCTGCTTCTGCAACAAGTCGCCCCAGACCCGAAGCGTCTTCCACCAGTCGGTGCTGCGATTCGACAAGACCGCCTGCCGTTTGGTGCTCAGGTGGTGCTTGAGCTGCTGGAGTTCGGTCGCCGTCGCGCTTTGCATCTCCACGTCGTCCAGCCCTTCCAGGATGAGGGCGGACTCTTCGCCATAGGCCGTGAGCAGGGCGTAGAGCGCATACTGGGCTTGGTAGAGGTAGCTCAACGCCTGGGGACCGGCAGCGGCTGAAAAGGAAGCACTCATGTGCATGATAGGTAGAAGCAGAAAGCTGTTCGCGTGTATTATTGCTTATTCGCTAAAAGAAATGCATATATAATCGTATGAACTTTTAAAATCGGTGAAGTACTCAACTACCATCCCATTGTGCGTGATGCGCTCTTGAAGACTATTAAGTCCAGTTAAGTGTATGAATGCGCGCTTGAGCAAGCTGTAGTCAGGGTCAGCATATCTACTGGACACGTTTATGTTTTTTAGAAATTGATTATGAAAAACGTAGTTACAAGCCAAGTTCATATCTGGCTGATTATCAACTGGCACAAATGAGAATGTTTTCCAATTTTCATTATCAACAACCAAAGTCAGTTTGCCTTTTTGCTTGATTTTGATTAACGAGTCTTGGGACGTTGATGCGTCAAATTTTTCGTTGTAGATGATAAACTCACCCTTAAAGATGTTGATTGTCATGGGGTCACAAATGGAGTAACAGCGCCTTTTTGTGCAACTTGCTGCAAGTTTGGGATGTAAAGTTGAGGTAATCCTCCTACACCATGTTGAGGATTTGCATAAGTCGTGCCCATTGCGGCAGGAGTTTCGCTGGTTATCGTATAAGCAGCGGTTGTAGGACGGTAGCCGTGAACAGGGTGCGGGCCCACTTGTAGGCCCTGGGAAAATTTTGAAGCACTACCCCCAGCCCTTTGTAGTCCTCTGCTAGTAGTGGCAAAATTGCCACCACCAGGCTCCCCTGCGTGGACTACTGTACCCGGCTTAAGGGTCACATCACGCCATTTGTCTACCCCCGGATAATTGCCTTTTCCTTGCCAACCAGCAGCTTGTTGTGCGGCGGTGGGCTCACTAGCCGCAGCAGGAGCTAAAGAAGCAGCCTCGCGAGCAGCGCCTGAAGCCGCTCCCCCCATAGCAAGATTACCCAACGTTGTAAGAGTACTAAAGCCAGCCTGTTGGTATTCATTGCGATTAACGGTATGCCCTTCCAAAGTAGTAGCATTTCCTCTATCAAAAAAACCAGTAGCATAAACGTGAGCGTCATTGGCGACATTATAGAGTACCCGAGCGGCCAATCCTATCCCTTCTCCACCCGGGAGGGTACTCACTACGTCAATAGCGGTGGACAATTTTTCTGCCCTATTAGGCTGATGTTGACTAATGGTGCCGACCACAGCAGGGTCAGGAGGCGGGCAGCCGCCAGGGCAGCGTCCATTAGCATCCGCATAGCGCACAGCATTGTCGTAACCAAAGGAATAAGGTGTCCAAGATTCCTGTCCGTTTTCAATTTCTGGGTCTACGGCATGCCACTGGCCAATCTGGTAGTCGAAGAAGCGCCAGTCTTGGTGGTTCCAGTTCAGTCCCAGGTCGGCCTGGAACTCCTTGCCGTTGAACTTGTACTGGCTCAACGACTTGATGCCCGGCGAGGCGTAGTTGGCCCCGGCCAGGTCCAGGCCGAAGGGGTCGTACTGGTTTTCCTGCACTTGCAGGCCCTGGCGGTGCTCGATGGTCACGTCGTCGAAGTACACATCGGCGGCGCTCTCGTTGCCCACGTACACGCTCACGTAGCCGTTCTGCTGGATGATGAATGGCCGGATGTTAAGCGAATCGTAATTATTAAGTGCCGTGCTTTGTAGCTGGACGGTAATGGGCGACCCCACAAGCACCGAATCCTCGTTGAACACCAGCATACGCAAGTACCCTTTAGGTACCCCACCCGGCAATTGCGTCAGCGCCATAGCCAATGGAGCCGCGTTCAGCCCTACCTGCAATAAGGGCAAAGCTCCGCGCCGTGAGCCATCGGGCCCCGCTGGGACGCCCGTTGCGGGGGCGGGTTGCAACAGAGAGGCAATGAAGCCGACCAGCGAGAAGGCAGAGTTGCTGCTCGTGGCTTGCGGGTAGAGACCGAAGGCCGTGGCGCGCACCGTGTCGCCCTTCTGCACGGCAAACTGGGTGAGCGGCCCTAGCGGAGTCGGGCCCACCTGCGCGCCGGGGGTAGCGGGCACGGCATGAGGTGCGGCGTTGAGTAGGGCCACGTAGCTGCCGGTGCGGGCCATGTTGCGCCCCCCTACATTGCTCACGTTTTGGGCTACGGGCGAACTCACGCTTAGCGAATCAAACTGCTGGCTTTCGCGCCTGTGTATGGTGGAGTCTTGTTCAAGCGTGGCGTCCAGCGTACGGACATGACCAGAGCGGTAAGCCATGCGCATGTTGCCCAGGTGGTCTTTAAAAGTGAACTCGCGCTCGTAGCGCACATGCCACTGCCGGGCCGCGTCGCGTTGCGCAAAGCGTAGCACCCGGCCCTCGGCGTGGGGGAAGAAGCGCAACGAGTCCTGCTCGTATTGGTAGGGGCCCAGGTAGTCGGTGCGCAACGTCGGCTTGCCGCTTTGGTAGACCAGCTTGGCCACCTTCTGTCCGGCGGCCGTGTAGCGGAATACAATACTATCGCCCCCGATGCCGAAATGAATCTGCCGGGGCAGGTTCAGGTGGTTGTAGGCGATGCCTGTGATGCCCTTGTTGCGGTCCTGCGTCAGGTTGCCGTTGGCGTCGTAGAGGTACTCTTGGACCAGGTGTGTGCCGCCCTCCTGAAAGTCGCCCGCCAGCGAGGTAGGTGCCCCCTCATAGCCGCGCGGACGGGGCAGTTGGTTGCCTGTCACGTTGTCGTTCACAGCTTGCAGATGGTTGCCGACATAGGCGTAAAGCAGGTTGTCCACCGGCCCGAATTGCTTCGTCGTGGCATGGGTGGCGTTGGCCAGCAGGCCCCGGCGGCGCAGGGTCAGCAGGTTGCCGTTGTCGTCGTAGCTGGCAAAGGAAAGGCGGTAGTTATCGAACTCGCCCGTCCACGCCCCCGTGGTGTTGGTCAGCCCCCCGGTGCCCGCCCGGGCCACGAAGTCGCCTTGCAGCAGGCGGTTGAGCGGGTCGTACACGTAGCCGTAGGCCCGGTGCACGCCGTCGCGGCCCCGCCAGGTCTGGCCCGTCAGGTTGCCGTTGTACTGCTCGTAGCCCGTGGTGAAGCCCCGGTCGTAGTGCAAACTCAGGTTGAACAGGTTCTGGGCCTCGGGGTAGTACGGGTTGTTGAGCTGGGTGAGCCAGCCGCGGATGTTGTATTCGTACTTCACCGTCTGGGCCAGCCGGCCCGTGCCCATCGTCTTCTGCACGGCCTGTCCGATTTCGTTGTACTGCACGCTGGCAATCTGCATCGGCTGCGCTTCGCCCGGCAGTTGCTGGCGCGTGGTGAGCAGGCGGCCGGTGTGGTCGTAGGTGAAGAACTCGGCCACCGTCATCGGGGTATGCGAGGGCCCTGCGTGCACGGCTACGCTCTGCACCACCTTGCCCGTGAAGTCGAGTTGGGTGGTGAGCAGGTCCGTAAATGGATTGCCCGTGAGCCGGTTTTTGCGCGCGTTGGTCGTCTGCACCTGCACGGGCCGGGCGCGCTCGTCGTAGAAGGTCGTGGTGGTAAGCCAATCGGCTTGGTCTTGGTCGCTTGCCTCCACGCCCAACACCCGCGTTTTTGTGCGCGTGGCCAGGCCCGTGGTACGCAAGGCATCGGCCACCGGCGCGGCCCCGTTGGGAAACTGGGCATCGGTGCTGGTATTGTAGCTGGCGTCAGCCGTGCCAGCCGCGTCGTTGTTAAAATTGTAGTCGTCGTAGTACGTTGCGCTCAGCAAGTACCCGTTGGTAAAGCCGTTTTGTCCCAGACGTGGGAAGGAGTGATTGGTCGTATAGAAGTGCCGGAACGTGGTGCTATCCGCCGTGCGTTGCTCGTACTGGTTTATGGCGAGGGTGTCGGCCGCCGCCAGGGCCTGCAACGTTTCCCGCCCCGCACCATCGGGGCGCTGGACTACCCCCGAAAGAATCACCCGGCCCAGTGCGTCGTATTTGGTCCAGCTCCATTCTTGGCGCAGGCGTTGCGCCGCGTCTTGGCTCAGCACCGGCCGGTCCAGTTGGTCGAACACCACCACGGTTTCACCGTCGGTGCCCGGCACCTGCTTGGCGATTTGTCGGCCGCGCCCGTCGTAGCGGTAGTGGAACAGGTACGGGGCTGCGGCCGAAGGCAGCGCGGCCACGGTGTCGCCCAGGGGCAGCAGCCGCTTCGTGCCTTCGGGCTGCACTACGTAGCGCAAGTAGCCAAAGTCGTCGTAGGCGTAGGCCGTGCGCAGCCAGCGGCTGTGTATGTTATTGCCGCTGACCGTGCCGGTACGGGCCGCTTCTACTTGGCGCAGCACCACCCGGCCTTCCTTGTCTTTCCACTCCACCGTGCGGTAGCCGTGGGCGCCGGGCTCATTGGGTCCGTGGGCGTCGGCTACGTCTGTGCCCCATAATTCACCGGGCGCGTAGAAGCCCTGATAACCGGGGTCTACCACAGCCGGGTCGTAGCCGGGCTGGAAGCGTAGCACCGAGTCAGCTTCGGTGTTGGGCCGCTCGGTACGCTCCACTACGTGGCCTGCCGTGAGCTGCCACGGTTCGCCAGCCGCGCCTTGAGCTGCCACCCGGTTCAGCGGCGAGGCTTCGAAGTGCGTCTCAGCAAAGGCAGCCCCTGTGCGTGCCACGCCCACGGTGGGGTCATCTGATGCCAAAGGGCCCAAGCCTCCATTGGGTGGAGTGGTCCGGCGATAGAACCATTGCTGGTCGTTCAGGGCGCGGTAGTGGTAACCTTGTGCCGTGGTGTGCGCCGTGTCCGCGTAGGGTAGGAACTGTTTTATCTCCCGGCCAAGGGCGTCGTATGCTTGAGGCTGCACTAGGTCGCGGCGCGCAGGCGAGGCTTGGTGTAGCACCGTTTGCACGGGGCGGCCCAGCCCGTCTAGGTATGTGGTCGAGCGCTGCGCCTCGTCTACGGTCCAATCCGGGGCCTCGGCTACGTTCCCCGGAGCGGTGCCGGGCGGGGCCAGGTATTGGCCTGCAATAGGGCCCTCAAACGTGCCGTCGGGCCGCTGCCACGCCACGGCCAGATTGTCGCCACCGCCGAATTCCCGATGGAGTACCTCCACGTAGTAGCGGCGCCCAGCTTCCAACATCACTGGTACGGAGTGTTGCTCCGGGTACTTATTCCACTCGCGCGACGCGGTCCAAACCTGCACGTAAGCAATGCGCACCCGGTGGGCCGGGTCCGCGTCGGTGCTTAGCCAGAGTTCGGCCACGTCGTCGGCGGCCAGCCACAGCGTGTAATTGCCGGTCTGGGGCGGGAAAAGGTATCCGCGCAGGCGGGACCCGTAATTGTTGGCCAGGTCAACGGGGCCTTCGAACGAGGACACGAAGCTCTGGCTTGTCGGGGCGCTGTTCACGGGCACGTCCGCCACGCCGGCTACGCCGCCCACGTTGTCCCATTGTTCGCGCAACAGCGTCCCCCGGTCAGCGTGGCCGGCATCCGTGAGCGCCACGCGTGGGGTCCAAGTGCGCACAAAATTCATGTCGGCCACGGGAGCCGCGAGTGTGTCAACGGCCGTAAGCGGCCGTCGGAGCGAATCGGCCCGGTTGGCATCGACAGGCAAGTTACGGTCACGGGCCAGATACGGCAGCACATCCAGGTACTGGGTACGCGAGTACAGGGTGATGGCCACCACCCAGCGATTGGTTACGCGCGTGCGGTAGGAACCGGCATCAGCGGGTGTGGTGGCGGCAAAATGGCGCGTGGCCAGCGTGTCGCCGGGCATGTCGGCCCACTGGTTGCCCACCAGCCGCTGCCACTGGTAGTGGTTGTGCGCCCCGCCGATGGCCCCGGACAGATTGGCCATTTCGCCCGCAATTTTCAGCGTGGTATCGGCGGGCTCTCGGGTGCGCTGGCCATAGTCGTAAAAGAACTGGTACACGCCGGGCGCACGCAGGTTGCGCTCGTAGGAGTCGAACTCAAAGTAGTTGCCCGTAATGGTAACCTGCTGGTTAGGCCAAGAACGCGAGGCGTGAAAGTCGGGGAGTTGGGTGAGCTCATTATTGTCGAGCTTGAGCTGGAACTGGCGCGAACTCGTCACAAAACTGGCCGGCACGGCGCCGGTGAAGCGGTTGTGGTCCAACCAAAGAAACGCAGCATCGAGCGAGTCGGGGAGTGGGCCCGACAGGTCGTTGTAGGCCAGCGACAGGCGGGAGGGGTGCAGGCGCTTGTACGATGCCGGCACGGTCCCCGTGAAGCGGTTGTTGTTTAGTTCCAGGACATCAATACTTCCTAGTCGGCCCAGGCTGTCGGGCAACGACCCGCTCAAGCGGTTGTTGCCGAGGAATAGCTGCCCGAGGTGGAGCCGGCCCCATTCCGGGGGGACGGCCCCGCTGAGGCGGTTGCTGTTCAGATGCAGCACCCACATGGACCGCAGGTTGCTCAAACTCGCGGGCAGCGGCCCTTCCAGCGCGTTGTCGGGGGCGTAGAACTGTTGCAAGCTGCGCAAGTTGCCCAAGCTGACTGGCAACTGGCCGGTAAAGCCGTTGCTGCCCAGGTAGAGCAAAAGCAGGCGGGTGCAGCGGCCCAGCGAGTCGGGCAGCGGCCCGGAGAAGTGGTTCTCCGACAGGTTGAGCACCCTTAATTCGGTGCATCGCCCCACTTCAGTCGGTAGTGAACCCGTGAATTGGTTGGACGCCAGCACCAAGTCCCCGAGGTGGCGCAACTGGCCAATGGTGACCGGCACGGCCCCG
This sequence comes from Hymenobacter convexus, assembly GCF_030580955.1. Lineage (GTDB taxonomy): Bacteria > Bacteroidota > Bacteroidia > Cytophagales > Hymenobacteraceae > Hymenobacter. The sequence continues at coordinate 377,625 of NZ_JAUQON010000006.1, forward strand.
TGCAGGGCGTTGTGGTACAGGTTCAAGTTGCGCAGCCCCGCCAGGCGGCCCAGCGCCGGAGGCAAGGCGCCGTTCAGCCCGTTCTCTTCCAACGTCAAACCCACCACGTCCCCGCCGTCCGTCTGCACGCCGTACCAAGTCGCAACATTGGCCAGGGTGGTTCCCGTCAGCCACTGGTCGCGGTGGGTCCAGTTCGGGCCGCCGGTGGCCGCGTACAACTCGCGCAACACGCGCAGTTCAGTGGAGTCAGCGACCAGCCCCTCGCCCGGGGGCACGCTCTGGGCGCGCGCGCTCCCCACGGCCGCTAGGCAAGCACATGCGAGAAAAAAGGCACGGCGCACCACGCCACGAACGGTGTAGAAAGCAATCATAGAAAGCGGCAAGAAAGGACGGGAGGGAATGGGCGGCGCTTAGTGCTGCGCGAAGTGGTACTGTTGCTGGGAGAGGATGCGCCCTTGCTCGTCACTGGTGCGCACCAAGCGGCCCAAGACATCGTACTCGTAGGTGGTGGTCCGGCCGCTGGGGTCGGTTTGCGACGCGACGCCCACGAGCGGGATATGGGTGTACGTGGTCATGCGAGCGTCCGCGGGGCACAAGCGCAGTTCGTCCACCCGGCCCGTACCGGCCAGGGTGACCGTGCCCGCAGCCCCGACCGCCACCGAAGCACCCAGCGGGGTCCAGCCGCGCACGGCTGGGCCGGTGGGCTGCAAGGCTACCCCATTGGCCGTCAGCGGGGCGCCCCCGGCCGGTTGCCAGCACGTCACGCGGTAGGTGCCGCTGGATAAGCCGTCGCATTGCAAGCCCAGTGCGGTCAGCACATACCCCACCTGCCCAGTATAGCCTGGGGTGCTGAGCTGGGCCGCGTCCCCCTGCCACCGCCCCAGTTCCCCCGCTTCAAAGCCAGCGTAGGCCACCTGCGCGGCGGTCGCGTTCTCCACCACGGCCACGGTTTCGGTGCCGGCGTAGCCCCAGACGTAGGCCGTGGCCGGCCCGTGGGCGCGGCGTTGCTCAACCGGGTCCCCCGTGGCGGGGTCGTATCCCTCGCGGGCAACCAGGCGGTAGCGCGTATCGCTTAGCCAAGCGGCGTAGCGTCCGGCGGCGGTACGCAATTCGTTGTTGGCTCCGGTCACCGGGCGGGCCAAGTCCAGGCGCCATGTGCTGGCCGGTGCCCGCCATCGGGGGTCGTACAGGGTCGTCTGGCCACCCGTCAGCACCGAGTCTGCTCCATTGAGGGCTCGCTGCCACGTTTGGGTTTCCAGCACGGGGTTGAAGTTGTGGCGCAGCAAGGACGTCATCCCCGGTAAGGTCGGGTCGTACTCTCGCAGCCGCTTTAGGGCTGTGATGTTCCACCGGCCGTTGCTGCGTGCCGCCATGCGCACCGGCCGCTGGTCGCGGTACTCGGTGGCGGTGACGGTGACCACCGAGTCGCCGCGCAAACCGTAGCGCACCAACACGGTCGTGTCCGGTGCCGCAAAGCGCGTGCTTAGGCGGAAGGCCTGCGTTTCGTAGTCCTCGCAACGCACAAAACACCCGCCGCCATTAAGAGAAATGGACAAAACCTGCCAGACCTGGAGGGCGGACAAATGCACGCCGGGTTCGTAAACGCCGTAATGGTAACGCTCGCGCTGCGCGAGTTGGGCCGGAGCAGTAGCTCCCTGCCGGTAAACGGCTTGTTCGCTCAGTACTACGTCGTTGAGGTTATCCGGCTGAAGCTGGAACCGGCTGCGGGTCGTTCCCTGGTCTTGCCCGACAGGCCCGGTGCGCTCCAGCACCTGCTCGTAGAAGAACGTTTGCTTGCTGTATTCAAGACCAAATTCGGTATAATTGGAGGAAATGTCATTATACCAGCACCTATCTATAATTCCACCACCAACTCTCTGATTTTCAACACGATGAAAAGGGTAACCAGGTGTGCCGTCCTCTAATATAGGGAGCAGGGTCTTGCCGGACGAATGGGTTCCATTGGCGTCGGTGAGGGTGTACTCGTAGCGGCGAATCAGGGAAGGCGCCCCCGCCGCTGAAGTCGTGGTCTGACGCACCCGCACCCCGGGCCCTGGCGCATCGTACCGAAACACTCGCTGCGGGAATTCGACGACTACTGACACATTGGTTTCGCCTCTGTCGCACAGGGCCCAGGCCACGTACGTGCCGGCGGGCAGGGTGAGGAATACCTCCCTCCCGTTGAAATCTATCCCCCGGTCTTCGATGATAGAATCCGCAGCGGGCCGGGGCGCCACCAGCAAAAAGTCCGCGAGGTAGTTTCTGTCGTATGGGTCGGGCTGGGCACCCGAGCGGAAAAGCGTAAACTTTACTTCGGTGGGAGCGGTCAACGTGAACCGCATCGAATCGCCTGATAACGTGGCCAGTACAGCACGATTGCTCGGAAGCCGTGCCGCATCCAAGTGCACCTGAGGAGTCGGGTCGTATGCTGCGAGTAGCTCGCGGCCCTGGTGGATGATGTAGTTGTAATCGATGGCGTAGCGGTTGCCTTCGTACGCAAAGTCGGTATGACCGCCGGTGGGGTAGCCCATGCGCAGCAGGGCACCGGTCATGGCAAAGCCCACGTTCGGCGACCGGTTGGCCGCCATGTTTCCCAGTTGGGATGCGGCCAGCGGCCCTTTCAGCGCGTCCGGCAAGAACGCCGACGAGGTGCCGCCGTTTCCGTTGTTGTCCTCCCCGTTGTAGTAGCCCCAATGGTCCTGGCCCGTGCTTCCGCGCACCGGTAGCAGGTGGGTGGTGTCGTACGCGAACGTGTAAGGCGGCAGCTGCACTGGGCCGTTTCCTTCCTGCACCCGGTCCAAGCGAAGCCAGTTGCCTGCCAGAGCCGCCAGTTGCCTGGCAGCAAAAACGGTTTGCCCTAAAGTAAATGAGCGCACCTCGTGGCTCGTGCCTGCGGCGGTGGCCAAGAGTTGCACCCTCTTCAGGACATGGGCCGCATCGCGTGTGAACACGACCCGTGACCTGCGGGTACTGATGCCGGTTAACACCAGCGCGTCTATTCGTGACCCGTATGAATGGACGTTCTGAAACGTGAAGCCCCCGGCGCAAGAGGTTGCGCCGTTAGGGTCGTTCGAACGGGATTCGACGAACTGCCGGCCGGTGGTCATGGCGAGACGGCTTTGCTCACTGTAGGGATACGGGGCGTAGTGCAAGTGAATGGTATCCGCATCATTGGCAGAAACGACGCGGGTCAGGTGCCAGGCCGAGACGTACTGGCTGATTTTACCAAAGTTTTTGCTATTCGGAATGGTGTGCTCCTGGGCGCCGAATAGGTACCGCACCCCTGCCTCGGTGGCCAATTGAAATACACGCTGATTATTGACCGAGAGCACCCGTATCTGCACGGGTTGAGCGGGTAGCAGGACCACGGTGGTGTCGCGTAACACGAAACGCCCGGTGTACCCGGCCACCGAAAACGTGTAGATGTCCGGGGCTACGTCTACGTCCCCTTTGTACGCATTGCGCAAAAAGTCTAGATGCCAATTGTTAGGGGTGGCTGCGTTGCCATTAACGCTGTGCGCAAACACGCTGTCGGAGTTGTAGCCCCGGTTGCCCGCGGCGTCGTCGAGTGTTCCAACGACTTGGCGGCTGATGCTGCCACCGGCTTGCAGCGACCAACCCAGGCCCACCAAATCGACGGGCTGGTTGACCCGCAGGCCCGAAAAGGAATAAGCCAAGGACACCGGCAATTTCAACGGCCCACTGCTGATTTCGACCAGTGGCACCGAGGCCTGCGCCGCCCCGCTCTTCAAGTCAACGTTCTGCTGCGCGTCAAACCGTGGAAGGTGGGCTACGGTGGGGGATTGGGGCAGGAACGAGGCCGGCAACGGTTCGGTGGCTGGCGGCGTTGTCTGCGCTACGGCATCGGGCGGCATCAGCATCCAGATGCTCAGGGTCACGCACAGCGCCTTTACAAACGGCAAGCGGCAGACGTAACGGTCCCATGACGTGGATAGAACTTTTAAAAACCGTGGCAGAACTACAGGTTGAATCATATAGGGGGCAGGGCAAATGGTAGCTGTTGCTGCTTGGGGCGCACGGTTGCCTTGCCTTTCGTGAAAAGGAGGCAAACGAATGCTTATCATCGGCGGCTCAAAAAGCTCGGCGCAGTGACGAAAAGGGGGGGTGTCAGAATTTCTTGACACATAGAATGTAGAAACGGGACTGAGCCGGAATCCGGCGCACAGTTCCGCGACGATGAGTGGCTCCGGCATCCAGATACAGATGGCAGCGGAACCAACAAGCAGCTAAAGGCTGCGGGGAAGCTCCTGCGGTAGTGGAAGTAGCGCAGGAACAGAAAGACAAGAACACCGGTGGAGGGACGGCGGAACTCTGTGCAAATGAAGGATGCCGAGTGGGTGGATTCCAAACAAGCGGCACAAATTATTATGTATAATTTTCAATACACTCCCACCATATCGAGGCATAAGGTTGGGCATAGCTTTCCTTTAGCTATGATAGACAGGCCTTTAATGCCAATTTACAGTTGAAGCAACTATAACCCGCTTAGCGTTAGCCAGTTTGGAATTGCCAAAAAGTGATGCGCTATATGTGGTTAGTTGCGTCAAACGGTTAAAGTACCTCCATTGGTGATTGAACTAGGGCTGCCCTGTGGCGCTGCGCATTACTCCGCCTCCGGCAGCCAGTCCGGCAGCTTCACAAACATGGCGTAGTCCGGTAGCCGGTCATCTTCCCCTCCTGCTTCGAAGGCGAACAGGTACTGGACCTCGTTCGTCTCGGTGTCGTAGGTCAGTTCCACGAAGAAGCGGCCCGGCATTTCGTAGAGGAGCACCGCTTCGTACACCTCCTGCCAGCGCGTGGCCACGTAGCTGCCGTCGGCATACACGAGGGCGAGTTGCTGCTCGTAGGGCAGGGTGTTGAAGTGGTCGAGAGTCATGGGTGGCAAGGTAGTGAGCAGGCATGAAAAAGCCCCGCTGGGTGAGGGCGGGGCTTTTTCATGCCGTCATCAATATTACTCCAGCGGTGCTTCAACCATCTCTACTATCCTCGCTCGCTCCTCCCAAGCCAATACTTCGCTTGCACCATTTAATAAACTTGCGTATGAAGGATTGCCATTAGTCCGGTACCCACTTGCAGACGTGTCTATAAAGCTCACCTTATGGTTTACACTGGGTGCCAAAGCACTTCCTCCTACGGCCAGAAAATTCATGGTAGCCTTTGCCATGCTATTGGCAAAATGATAGGGCGTGGAACCCGTTACAAATTGTATAAGGTTAACTTTTGACTCTCGCCAAATGCCCGCACTGAAATTGATGCGGTCCCCAACTCTTAAAGGCTGATGAAACTTCACCATGCGTGCTGGAAACACATCGATTAAGAAGGAGCCAGCCTTTTTAGCAAAGCGCTGGCGCGTTTCCACCTCACGGTCGGACTCCAGTGTTATTTGCTGGGCATTAACTACTCCAGTGATGAAGCTGGCCATGTCGTGTACTAAAGAACTAACTAAGTCGCGCCGCTGTGTTTTCAAGTAAAAAATTACTTTTTCGTGACGGTCTAATACCCGCTGGACTTTATAGTAATCCTCTAAGTGGGTTACAGTCTGGTTGTAACACTTGTTCTGTTGTACATCTTCGTTTTCAATGTATTCGCCCAGATACAAGTAGCCTCCATCTGATACAATTATTTCCTGACCTCGTTCCGTTAAAAAAACAGAAACAAATTTATCACTAATGGTTGAGTGGGGAGTAATGATTTCCAGAGAACGCCCCCGGAATTTAAAGTCCCACATGGAGCCATAGTCACGAGCCACCTCGTGGTAGAACTCCTCAAAACTGGGTGACATCGGCGAGGGGGTCATCGTTAACTGGATTCGCAAACAACTCTGGCAACAAGGGATTGCTCAGATAAACTGAGGGGTATTGGGCAGGGTCGTGGTGCATGTTGAATTCATCGTAAAAATGGATGATGCAATTGCCCACGATAGCCAATTGAGCTAGGGCTGCTGGGTCTTGTAGAGGAGCAGTTTTATAAGCGTATCTATGGCCACCAGAATCGTAGCGATTGAAGTGAGGAGTAGTAACCGCTTGAGCTGGAAAGGGGACATTTCGCGCGTTGCGGTGAGTAGCCCCTTGCGAATCAAAATTCACTAGGGGCACAGGCATGTAATCATGTGCAAATAGCAGAAACTTAAAGTTTTTTTCCTCGTGGCAACTTACTTCTGTGTGCAACATAATGGGCTCAGAACGCTCGGTACCATGTTCTACACGAGTGCGGCACACCTTCCAACGATTGCTGGATGGTTTAAGGTCCGTGACGTAAATCCCTGCTCCTCTAGTCCCTTTTCTACCTAGAAGTAACCGTTCATACCGAGGAAAATCCTCTAATACTTGTTCGCACACTTTTTTCATAAACACACTTTTTTCATAAAGTAGAAGAGATGGATAAAAGTAGAGGTTGAGTGAATGTTAAGCGACCAATTGCGCTGGCACAACCCCATAGGTTTCCCTCACCTCCCAGATAGAGTGGATGTCCTTCCGGGCTACCGTAAACGAACTGCCGGCCTCACTCGTGGCGCGCTATGCCAGGCTACGAGTGAGGCCGAATATACCTCTTTTATCAGGGTGCCTTGCCCCATTACTGGAGCAATATAGTTTAAGTTACTATACTTGGCCTCAAGACCACGCGTTACGGTGACATGCAAAACCTACGCCTTGCCCTACTGGTCCTTTTTGGCTGCGCCCTGCTTTATGTTTTGCACGAGCATTCGCAAACGGGCCGCTATGTTGCCAGCCCTGATGGAAGTTTTGTTATCGACTCGCAGACCGGTGCGACCTACGGAGCCCCTCAAAAGCCCGGCGACGAGCACCCCCTTTATGGCAAAGCCATCCGGTAGCTACTCCCCCTCCTCCCCTAGCACCTTGCGCATAGCTGCTACCTGCCGGGCCGGGGTCGTTTTATTATATCGCTGCATGGTCCGGTGGTTCTTGTGGCCCGTGGCCTGCATCACCACATCGGCGGGTGCGTCACGGTCAATGGAGAGCGTGACGAATGTGCGCCGGCCCGTATGGCAACCAATTAGCTCGTGCTTAGGACGAGTTTCCTGCACCGGCTGGCTCGTCTGCCCATAGGACCGGGTGATTTCAATAGGGGTATCAATGGCCGCCAGTTCGCCCAGCTCTTTGATAAACTTGTTGAGTTTCTGATTGCTAATGAGTCGGAGTTCGCCACTCCAATACTTGCTCAGGATTGGCCGCAGGGCGCGGCGAATGTAGATGGTGAGCACGTCCTTCGTTTTCTGTGCCGTAAGCTCCAGATAGTCCTTCTTATCGTGCTCGGGTTTCAAGCGCACGGCATCTGAGTAGCGCAGTCCCGTGTAGCACATGAGCAGAAACAGGTCGCGGGCATTGCTCAGGTACGGTTGCAGATTGCTTAACTGCTCGATGGACTCTAACTCGGCCGTTGTCAGAGCCACAATGTCCGGCTCCTTGAACTTCCACCCCCACCCAGTAACGTCAATACGTGGAGTGCGATGGTGCTCGGCAGCGTAGGACAGAAAGCCCTTCAATATCGTGAGCACTTTCGCCAGCGTGTTGTCAGCCAGTCCCACGCGATTAGCTAGATAGGCGGCAAACTTTTCCTTAAACTCACGGGTGAAATTGGTGTACCCGAACGGCTGCCCGGTGGACTCGATGTAGTCCGTAAGGTGGCGCAAGGTGGTACGCTTGGCCTTGATGGTAGAGGGGCTGCTTTTGGGCGTGACATGGAGAATGTATGCCTCAAAGTCGGCGAGCGGTTGCGGGCCGTTATCCACCACGGGGTCAGCCTCGTCTTCCACCGGCTTAATCGCCTCCCAAATCTCCGCGCCCTTTGGTACGCGCCCCATCGCCCGCTGCGCGCCATAGTAGGCGATGGCCCTTTCCGCCATCCCGGTCAGGTCGTCGTTCGTTTGGCCGTTGCTTTTGTCCAGCCCTTTGCCCCTCGTCTTACACTTCTGTCCCTCCATGTCCCACTGCTTCGGCTCCACCCGCAGGCCCGTCTTTATCTTCGTCTGCTTATAGTCGGCGTAGAGCGACATAAAAATGGGCGTGGGTTCAGTTGCATTTTTGTCCCGTAGGTGAAAGGAAACAACGGCCATTTGCGAAGATTAGGGGTTCGCAACGAAGATACATCGGGGAATGTAATGGGGAATGTTAATCAAGATGTATTAGCCGGCAAAGGGTAGAATATTTCAGCAAATCCCCCACTAAAGCCATTTAGAAGCTGTTTCTTCTACCCTTGATATATTACTGAATACAGAGTTGTAGTCCTTACACGACCACCAAAAAGGCCCTCACATCGCTGTGAGGGCCTTTTTTATTATCTCCGTGTCAGTTTCCGTGTCAGTTCGATTCCGCTTTGACGGATAGCAATCCAAAAAATGACACGTAAACTATGCTGCCACATACTTGGCCACGGTGCTCGGGGAGATGCCTAGCATCCGGGCGATGTAGCCGTTCGACTTCCCCTCCCCTTTCAAGGCCCGGGCATTCTCTACCACCGCTGCCGCTTTCGTTGGTGCGCCCAGCTTTGTGCCGGCCGCCTTCTTCTTGGCCAGGGCGGCCTTGGTGTTTTCCGAAATTTTAATCAGGTCCTGGGCCGCGATGGTGGCCAGCATCGAGACGATGACGTCGCCGAACGGACCAAGGCTATCGAGGTAGGGCTCGGTGAAGGATTTACAATCGACGCCGTGGTCGCGCAGCTCCTTCAGGTACTTGAGCGTGGGCAGCGCCCCCTCGCGGCTGAAGCGGTCCAGCCGCCAGAACACGACCAGGTCAAACTTCTTCTGGTAGGCCTCCAGCAGCAGCAGCTTGAACTGCGCGCGGTCGGACTTGCCGCCCGAGACCTCCTCGGTGTACACCTTGTGGATGGTGCCGTGCTTCTCGGCGAAGGCGCGCAACTGGTGCACTTGGTTGTCGGGGTCTTGGCCTTTGTCGTTCGTCGACACCCGGGCGTAGATGGCTACTCTCATCCCCCAATTTACCCTCCAAAAAAAGGTGTGCAAAAACGGCCCGGAAAACCGGCGTTTTCAGGCCGTTTGAGCGGGGTGAAAAACCCTCCAGAATACGGACGTTTTTTGGAGGCCCCCGAGTTTACGAAACTCATCTACTTGGCGCGTTTCGTAAACTTTGATTCATAGACGAGTTCCTTAAACTCGCCAAGTGTTGCAATGGCCTTTTAGCCATCTTTTCCCGAGCTGCTGGTGTAGTTTAGTAAACCGAGCGTTAAGCTTTGCGGCCGTCTCTAAATGCTAGTACGGACATGAGTACGAGCAGCACGTAAAGTCCTTTATTCGGCTTCATTTCAGGGCTAAGCGCTGCGCTTACCGCCACCAGGGCGTATGCAGGGGTGGTTATCGCTCCGTTTCAAAAGTCTGCCAAGCGGATAATTCGTCTTTGGCCTTGGCAGGCCGGGCGTTAACTTTATTCACCCCTCCCCAAGCGCCCCCCCATGAAAGGACAACTGTGTTGCTTCCTGCTACTGGCCTTGGCCGCCTGCTCCAAGGACGACCCAGAAGCCAGCCTGCCCGCCGCCACCCACACCGGGGCCAACACCGCCGGCTGCCGCATAAATGGCCAAGTATTCGTGGCCTCTGGCTGGGGCAGCGGCCCGGGCAAAGTCAAAGGCATCGGCGGCGGGTTTGCCTATGACAGCGCGTACTATCTGCGCCTGAACGGAAAATTCGGCGACCGGGAAGGGAGTCTGCACCTCTTTCTGGATGGCTTCCCGAGTAACAGAAATCAAAAGCTGATTAGACCCTATTCTCTCAATCAAAATACGCCAGTGTTGCCAGCTGCTATATCCTCTCAATGCAAGAGCTATGCAGCATTTTTTCCGAATGACTCCCGCCAAGAGGTGTACTCAACGGACGCCAGCCATACGGGACAAGTCAATATTACTTATGTGGATTTAAGCACTTTGAACAACACTGTTATAGCGGGCACTTTTGAATTTACCGCCGTCAGTAATCTCGACCCCACTAGGACCCTCACGGTTACCGAGGGACGGTTCGACCGCAAACAGTAAGTTCTTTTCTAGTCTAGCCAAACGGTCGGCTTAAACGCCCTCCATTCAAAGAAACGAGGATTTCTACTAAGCCAACAGGAGCGATTCGACCTTGGCCAGTAAAGTGGCCACGTCTTTGACTTGTTCATCCGGAATGGTTGAAAAGTCCGGATTAGCCTCGGTTATCTCGGAGATGCCCAACACCCCTTCTTCGAACTGCAGCACGTAGAACCGGTCTCGGCCCCAGACATCGAGCATGATGGTACCGGAGGGAAACACCTGCACCTCATGCCGGATGCCCGCCTGGGCCAGCCGCTCTACTACGGCCGCGCAAGCCAGGGCATGAGCTGTCATAGGGTCAGCCGGTGAAAATGTACACGAAGCTACTCTCACCTTCTCAGTGCCCGGAAACGGTTGCAAGGTGAACGGTTGTTGGCGAAGGCAGCGTGTCGCTATTTCTCCTTCAAGGCGAGGAAAAAGGCCGGCACCAACCGGTGTTGCTTCGTGAAGGAGGTGCATTGATTGGTGGTGATGGCCGGAAAACGCCGGGCCCATTCCCGGTATTGCTGCACGGCCGCGGCCCCGCCGTCCTTATAAAAGACTTGTTTCTCTTCCTCAAAGTAGGAATAGGAGTGCTCTTCGTCCTGCCGGGGCAGTGCCCGAACCCCGCGGATGGCGCGCGCAAAGATGTACACCGTGTCGCCCGCGACGAACGGGCGGTTGCAGTTCCCGTCCGCTTGCATGACCACGACGGTATCGCGCCGAACCGGCCCTTTCTTCCAGGCGATGACGCGCACCAGGACGTCGTCGCCCAAAAAGCGGGGGCTCCTGCGCGCGTTCCGGGGGCCGATGGCCGCGACGGCTTGCCCCACCAAAACGGCGTCGGATTGCGCGCACAGCTGCTGCAGTTGCGCTTCGGTGTCAAACCACCGGCACCCACACGCCAGGGAGATGGCCGCACACGCGAGCAGGCACAGCGGTGGACCCAGGGCCCGTTTCATGGCGGCGATGTTCATGGCGGTATTTGCATCGGCCAAGATAGCACCGGCCGGGGCACCGGTAAGAAGTAGCCGCCGGGCAATCAGGCGTATACCCAAAGGGTCCGAACAGGAAAAGGAGGGTTTTGTGGTCGTCTGGTTTCAAGACCTGGGCGGCTGGCTGGCAACCGGCTAGGCTTACTCCACAACAAGGCGCAGGGCTATGCTGCCCGTGCGCACCACGTATACGCCGGTGGCAAAGCCATCGGGCAAGGCCAGTTGGGCAGTGCCAGCCGCATCGGCCGGGATTGCCAGCACCAGCCGGCCGACGGCATCAAACACCGTCACGGCCGCGCCGGGCTTCGCGCCGGTGAGCGTGGCGGCCTGTGTTGTCGGGTTCGGGAACAGGGCCAGCCCGGCCAGCCCGCGCACGGCCACGGTGCGCACCAGCGAGTAGGCGAACGTGCCGTCCAAGTCTACCTGCCGCAGGCGGTAGTACACTAGGCTGGTGCCGTAGCGGACAATGGCCGGGTCCGTGAACTGATACTCGTGCGCCTGCGTGGTGCTGCCGTGGCCGGCTACATGGCCAATGCGGCGGAACGTGCGCCCGTCGGCGCTGGCTTCCACCTCGAAACGGTCGTTGTTTTTCTCCGAGGCGGTGGCCCACTTCAGCAGCGCGTCGGCCTGCTGGGGCTCGGCGGTGAAGCGCACCAGTTCCACCGGCAGCGGGTTGGCGCTGTTGCTGACGGTGAGGCGGCCCAGCGCAACGGTAGCAAACGAGAAGCTGCGGGTGCTGCCGCTCACCGTGGCGGCCTGGGGCACGCCGGCTACCGCCCAGGTGGCGGCGTTCAGGTTGGCACGCCAGGCCTGGGTCTGGGCGAAGCTGGTCAGACCGTTGTCATCGTCGGAGAGCCACTGCAGGGTGACGGACACGGCGGCGCTGGGGGCGGTGGTGGGTTCCACGTTCCAGATGCGGTCGATGCCTTTGAGGGCCGTATTGTTGAAGTTGACGCCGCGGCTCAGGTTGTCGGTGAGCAAGCCGGCCGTGCGGGTGGCGGCGACCTGGCCCAGGCCACTGCGGTCCAAGGTCAGGCCGTGGCCGAAGTCGAGCACGCCGGAGCCGGCGGCGCGGATGATGCGCAGGTTGCCCTGCACGTACTGGCCGGTTGTTTCGCCGCTGAGCGTGGCCCCATCGGGCAGGGTGAGGGTGGCCGTGGGAGCGGTGCGCAGCAGCCCGCTTTGCAGCGTCAAGGCCGTGTTCACGGTCAGGTCGGCGGGCAGGCCAAGGGTGCGCTGGCCCAGGGCGCCGGTGTTGTTGAGCACGAGCGTGGCCACTGTGGCCGTGCCCGGCGTGAACACCTGATTGGTGGTGCCGCTGAACAGCAGCGTGCCGCCAGAAGCCAGCGTGCCCGCGTTGTTCAAGTCGCCGGTGAGTTGCACGGTGCCGGCGTTGCTCAGGGTGCCGCCGGCGTAGTTCTGCACGCCGCCGGCCACGTAGAGCACGGCCCCGCTGCCCACGGTGATGGTGCTGCCGTCGTTGGTGAGCGTGGTCTGGGCCAAGCCGGCTAGGGCGGGCAGCAGTAGCGAGAGAGTTAGGGCTATTTTCATGGGCACAACAAGAGGAAGAACATCAGGAAAGGTGCCGGGGCAGACAGTCTGGCCCGGCACGTAATCAATTAATTACCGACGGGCCTGCGCGCCGGCTGCCTCCAGCCGCCGCAGCCGCGCCTCGAAGGCTTCGGTGGTGGCCGTGGTTTCAGCTTTCAGGGCAGTGTTTTGCTGCTTCAGCGCCTCAATCTGGGCCTGCTGCTCCTTGAGGGCCTCAATGAGCACGGGCGTAAGCTGGGCGTAGTTCACGCTTTTGTAACCCTGCGCGTCGGTAAACACCAGCTCGGGGTACACCTTTTCCAGCTCCTGGGCGATGAGGCCCACCTGCCCGGCGCCGGCTTTGCCGCCGCGCTGCACGCCCAGTGCGTTCCACTCGTAGCGCACCCCGCGCAGGGCCAACACCGAGGCCAGGGCCGCGCCGATGGGGCGCACGTGGGTTTTGAAGCGGGCGTCGGAGGTGTAGGTCACATTGGTGGCTTGCACGTTGCCGTTAACCTTAAAGAGCAGCCCGCCGCTGCCGCTGCCTTCCACGTTCAGCACGCCGCTGATGCTGCGCAAGCGGGTGGAGTAGTCCACGCCGCTGGTTTCAGCGAAGTCGATGTAGGGCGTGACAGCCGTGCCGCCGCCGCGCAGCTCGATGTTGGGGTTGGCGGTGGGCAGGCCGCTGATGAGAACCCCGGTGCCGCTGCTCACCCCACCATTGCCGGTGAGCACGTGCAGGCCCGCGGCCGGGGCCGGGGTGCCGATGCCCACGTTGGCCCCGTTGCCCAGCACCACGGTGTTGCTGGTGGTCAGCGTGACGTTGGCCCCGAGGGCAGTGGCGTTGTCGAGGGCCCCGCTGCCCTGGGCCGGGCCGCTGTTGTAGCCCAGGGCCGTGTTGTTGCTGCCCGTGGTGTTGTAGACACCGGCGGTGGCCCCGAAGAAGGCGTTGAAGTTGCCCCCGGTGTTGCCGTTGCCGCTGAAAGCTCCCTCAAACGTATTGTAGCCGCCGGTGGTGTTGGCGTTGCCGCTGGCGTAGCCGCTGAACGCGTTGTTGTTGCCCGAAGTGCTGCCCGAGCCGGCGGCGTAGCCGATGAACTGGTTTTTCGCGCCCGTGCTCACGGCCCCGGCGGCGTAGCCCAGGGCAATGTTGTTGCCGCCGGTGTTCTGCCCGATGTTGAGGCCCCCGTCGGCCCGCACGCCCAGGCCCACCACGGTGCCGATGTTGCCCCCGTTGCCGGTGAGGGCGGTGGTGATGCTGGCATTGGCCGCCGTGAGGGTGCCGCCCACCGTGCCGTTGCCGCTAATGTTGAAGTTGCTGCTAGCCTGCTGCGTGGTCGTGTTCTGGATGAAGCTCGTGCCAAAGGCCGCAGTGGCACTGCTGCTGCCCAGGTTGCCGCTGGCGTCGGTCGTCACCACGCCCGCCGTACTCAACCCCCGCAGGCGGGTGCTGCCGTTCACGTCGAGCGTGGCCGTGGGGCTGGTGCCGATGCCCACGTTGCCGGTGCTGCCGATGGCCAGGCCGGTGCTGCCGCCGTTGCCCACGAGTTTGTAGGCCGCCAGGTTCAGGTTCTGGGTAGCCGTGTGGTTGCCCAGGTTGTCGCCGGGCACGTTGATGAAGTTGCTGGCGTCGAGCACCGGGGCCGCGTACACGGGGTTTTGGGTGATGGTGAGGCTGCCGTTGCCGGAGTTGGCCCCGGCCGTCATCGTAATGGCCGAGCTGCCCGTCGGCGTCACCCACGACGAGCCGCCCCCGCCGCTGGAAAAGCCGTTGCTGCCGCCGCCGCCGTAGTAGCCGCCCCCGCCGCCGCCCCCGGCGGTGCCCCCGCCGTAGCCGCCCTGGCCCAGGCTGCCGCCGGGCGAGCCGCCGGCTGCTTGCGTGGCCCCGGTGCCGGGATTGTTGCCGCCCGTGCCGTTGCCCCCGTTGGGGGCCCCGCCACGCCCCCCCTGCGAGCCGCCCTGGATGTAGGAGGCCCCGCCCCCGCCCCCGGCCACCAGCAGGCGGTCGGCCAGCGTGCCGCCGCTGCTGCGCAGGTCGGTGGCCCCGCCGCCGCTGCCACCGGTGTAGTTCACCCCGCCCCCGCCATTGAAGCTGCCGGCAATGGAACCACTGGCCGAGACGTACCCAGCCTCACCCACATAAATCTGGAATACCTGGCCCGCCGTCACGGCCAGCGTGGCCTGCACCCGCGCCCCCAGGCCGCCCCGGTTCTGGTAATAGGTTTCATCCCCGCCCGAGGCTCCGCGCGCATCGATGGCCAGGCGCGTGACGCCGTAGGGCACGGTGTAAGTTTGCGGCCCGCCGGTGTAGCCGAAGGTCAGGGTTTCCTGGTACACCGGCTCGGTCGTAGTCAGGGCTTCCGTCCAACTGGTGCCGTTCCAGGTATTGAGCTTTTTGGTGTTGGTGTTGTAGATGGTGAGGCCCGCCGCCGGGCTGGCAATGGCGTTGCGCTGCGTCGTGTTCAGGCGGGGCGGCAGCAGGCCCTTGGTGGTGCTGTTCACGTCGAGCGCGGCCGAGGCATCGGGGGCGCCCATGCCAATGCCCACGCTGCCGTTGCCCTGAATGCGCATCAACTCGGTGCCGTCGCCGTTCTTACCCCCGGCGTAAAACACGTGCCGGTCGGCGGTGGTCAGCACGTGGTAGTTGAACTGGTTGCCGCTCACGCCCAGGCCGTAATGGTCGTTGCCGCCGCCGCCGTAGAGGGTCAGCTTGGGCTCAGTGGCGTTGGGGCTGATGCTCAGGCGCGTGAGCGGGGCGGTGGTGCCGATGCCCACATTGCCGCTCACGAGGCTGTTGCCGCCCACCACACTGTTGCCCGTCACGGTGCCGGTGCCGCCAATGGTGCCGTCGCCGGTGATGTTGAAGTTGGCCCCCACCTGCGGGGTGGTTTGGCTCCGAATCACGCCCGCGATGTTGCGGGGGTCCAGGTAAGGCGCCGGCAGGTTGGGGGGCACGGAGTTGTCCGTGAAGGTTACGTAGCCGTTGCCGCCCTGAAAACCCTGGGTGTGGGCCACGGCGCTGGTGCCGGCCCCCGCATACGACGAGCCGCCGCCGCCGCCCGCCCCGTCGCCTGCCCCGCCGCCGCCGCCGTAGTAGCCGCCGCCGCCGCCGCCGCCGTAGTCGCCACCGCCGCTGCCGCC
>NZ_JAUQON010000007.1 GCF_030580955.1 Hymenobacter convexus
ATTCAGAAAAAAAACATCAAGCACAACAGCCGCCCGCGCACCCGAAGCATCTCTACTGCAACAGTAAATCTGATTACTTGCGCAGTAGAGATGCTTCGGCTGCGCGGACGCCAGATGAGCATGACGTGCTCCTTTCTGTAAATCTAACTACTTTCTGAACGCAGCCGGGGCGGGCGCATCGGGCAGAATGGCACCGGGCTTGGGCAGCACCGGGCTTTCCAGGTCGTCATCGCTAAAATACGGCGCCAGCTGCTGCTGGATGCTTTCCGGGATGGGCACGGGCCGACCGGTGGTGGTTTTCACAAACACCATGAGCGTGTGGCCTTCGGTGAGCAGCTCGTGGGCTTCGTTGTAAATCTCGTACTCAAACAGCACCCGCGTGCCTTCGGGCGGCTGGCGCAGCAGCAGGCGCACGGTCAGCAGGTCGTCGTAGCGCGCCGGGCGGCGGAAGCGGGTGCGCAGCTCCCCTACTGGCATGCCCACGCCATCGGCCTCCAGCTCCTTGTAGCTGATGCCGAGCTTGCGAAACGCCTCGGTGCGCGCCACTTCAAAATACGCCGCGTAGTTGCCGTGGTAGACGTAGCCCATCTGGTCGGTTTCGGCGTAGCGCACGCGGATTTGGATGTCGGATTGATACATGGGCTTATATTTCTTCGGTGGAATTTAGGTCGTAGAGGGTAACCAAATCCAACAGGTAATGGCCAATTATTTTCACCAAATGCAAATCGATGACTAGCACCAAAAAAGCATTTTCATCATCTGTAGAAACCGATACGTGTAGGTACTGACCTGATGGGCTCTGATAGACATAGCGGACTATCCCATCTAATAAATTGAAGCCTTCTAAATCCGATTCTGGTACTGCTTCAACATAGGGCCAAATGTCTAGAACAGGCTCCGCAGTTTGCGACACATCCAGCATCGGTGCCGCGAATGTTTCTTGATATTCTTCGTAGCTCAGCTTGTGTGTTTTCATAAACGCACGCCGGTTATTTAATACCAGCTCTGTTCAGCGCCGCTTGGTAGCGCCGCGCATTGGCAATGTGCTCCGTCTCGTTTGTAGCAAAGGCGTGGTAGCCGCTGAAATCCTCTTTGGCGCAGAAATACAAGTAATTGTTGCTCTCCGGCTTGAGCACCGCGTCGATGCTGGCGATGCTGGGCAGGTTGATGGGGCCGGGCGGCAGGCCGGCGTACTTATAGGTGTTGTAGGGCGAGTCCTTTTGCAGGTGCACGTTGAGCACGCGCTTGATGGTGAAGTCGTGGTTGGCGTAGACCACGGTGGGGTCGGCCTGCAGCTTCATGCCGCGCTTGAGGCGGTTCAGGTACACGCCGGCGATGCGGGGCCGCTCGTCGGCGTGCTGCTGCTGCTCGGCTTCCACAATGCTGGCCAGGGTGCTCACCTGGGCGCGGGTAAGGTGCAGCTTCTCGCGCTCGGCGTCGCGCGCCGGCGTCCAGAATTGCTCATAGGACGTTTTCAGCCGCTGCATCAGGCGCTTGGCCGAGGTGTTCCAGTACACATCGTAGGTATTCGGGATGAACATGGTGAGCACCGTGGTGGTATCGAAGCCCAGGCTTTTGGTGTAAGCCGGGTCGCGCAGCAGCGAGTCGAGCCGGGCGGCGGGCACGTCGACCTGGCTGGCGAGCTTGGTCACCAGCTCGTTGCGCAGGCGCACGGTGTTGAAGGTGAGCTTCACCGGCGACTGGGCGCCGCTCTTGAGCACGTTGATGAGCTGGCGGTTGGTGAAGCCGTCCTTCAGCTCGTAGTTGCCGGGCTTCACGGCGCCGGGCTTGTCGTACTTCATCAGCCGGGCCACGAAGTGCAGCGAGAGCTTGTCGACCACGGCGCCGGTTTTGTCGATGGCATCGAGGGCGGTTTTCCAGGTGGCCCCGCGCGGAATCACCACGTAGGTAGGCTTGCCCTTGGTTTCGATGTTGGCGGTGAAGAACACCTGGTAGAAATAATACGAAAAGCACACCAGCGCGAGCGTGAACACGACGCTGACCACGCCCCAGCGTTTGCGACGTTTGAGGGCATCATCGCGGCGTTCGAGGACGGACTTTTGGGCAGGTTTGGCCATGGGAAATAAAGCGGATAGCAAAGGAGCGGGGCCAAAAGTACGAAGGCCGGCAACCCGGGCGCACACGGCCCGCGTAGTTGTTTCGTTTCGGCTAGGCGTAGTACCTTGCCCGCCTCTTCGGCACTGGCCGGCCCCGCGCCGCCGCCGGGAGCTGTCCATTGCCGGCTGCGGCTGGCCCTCACGCATTCAATCATCCCCCACCTCATGCCCGCCACCCTTCTCCGCATTCACCCCGAAAATCCGCCACAAAACCGTATTCAGCAAGCTGTTGACGTGTTGCGCAAAGGGGGAGTTATCATTTACCCCACCGATACCGTGTACGGCATCGGCTGCGATGTAACCAATGCCAAGGCCGTGGAACGCGTGTGCCGCATCAAGGGCATCAACCCCGAAAAAGCCAACCTGAGCTTCATCTGCTACGACCTGTCGCACATTTCCGACTACGCGCACGGCATCAACACGGCCACGTATAAGGTCATCAAAAAAGCCCTGCCCGGCCCGTTCACTTTCCTGTTCGAAGCCAGCGCCAACGCCCCCCGCTTCGGCGGCACCAAGCGCAAAACCGTCGGCATCCGTGTGCCCGACAACCAGATTATTCGCCAGCTGGTGAAGGAGTTGGGCAACCCCATCGTGAGCACCTCGGTGCGCGAAAGCGAGGAAACCCTCGAAGAATACGTAACCGACCCGGACCTGATTTACGAAAAATACCGCCTGCTGGTGGACCTGGTAATTGACGGCGGTTTCGGCGGCAACACCCCCAGCACCATCATCGACTGCACCAACGACGACTTCGAGCTGGTGCGCGAAGGCGCCGGCGACATCGAGCCATATTTGTAGGCATTGGGCTCCGCCTGTCATTGCGAGGCCGCAGGCCGTGGCAACCGAAGGTCAGCGTAGCTAATCCGTTCTGTCAAAACCAGACACTTTCTTTCACCACAAAGCCCCGGCACTGCGCAGTGCCGGGGCTTTGTGCTTTGTTAAATGGGTTGATAGGCTTGTCATTTCTCAGGGCTAGTCGCTGAGAAATGGACGGATTGCCGCGTTTCGCTACGCTCTGCTCGCAATGACAAACGACTCTCTACCGTTTGTGCTTCCACCGTCGGTGCGTCCACAGATACTGCTCCGGCGAGGCGCGCATATCCGTTTCCAGCTGCCGGGCAAAGGATTCGGTGACCGGAAAGGTACCGGCCGGCGCCAATTTGGCCACCCGGCCATCGGGGAGTTCCGTGAACGTGACTTCGTAGTAGCCGCGCCGCACGCGGCGGATGCCCACGTAGAGCACCGCGCAGTCGAGCTGCACGGCCAGCCGGTCGGCGCTGGTGTAGAAGCTCGTGTCCTGATTCAGAAAATTGGTCCAGTAGGGCTTGTCTTCGGGGCCGGCGGCCTGGTCGGAGAGCAAGCTGAGGGTGTGGCCCTGGCCGCGGTGGGCCACCAAGTAGCGCAGCGTGGCCAGCATGGGCACGGCATCGGCACCGAGGCGGGTGCGCAGGCGCCGCATGAAGCTCTCGAAGAACAGATTATTCAACGGCTTATACACACCGGCCGCCCGGCCGGGAAACTCCAGCGCCGCCCCGCTCAGAATCCACTCCCAGTTGCCCATGTGCGAGCCTAGCGACAGCACCAGCCGCTTCTCATCAAAGTGGCGCGTCATCAACTCAGGATTGGTGAAGCGCATGCGCTGCCGCAACTCCTCGGGCGAAATGGCCGCCAGCTTCAGAATCTCGACTACTACCTGCGAAAAGTGACGATAGAAAGCCCGGCCCGTGCGCTCAATCTCGGCCGGCATTTTCTCCGGAAAGGAGTTGCGCAGGTTTTCCGTCACCACGCGCCAGCGGTAGCGCACCACGTAGGCCAGCAACAGGTAAATCAGCTCCGCAAACACATACAGCACCGCCAGCGGCAGGTGCGCCAGGCCCAGCAGCAGCCAGCGCAACGGCTCGAAGTACCAGGCATAGGGCCGGCCGGTGCCGGAAGAAGCGCCTTTCGTGGCCATGCCTATTTAGCGGCCGGGGCGCTTACCTGCCCAAACTCGGCCGAGGCGCGCTGGCCAATGGCGCGGTGCCCTGCGAGCAGCTTCTTGTTGCCGGGGCCGCCATACACCTCAATGAACAGCGTGAACGGCCCATCGGGCAGCGGCCCCAGTGGCATCTGACCCACGATGGTGGTGGGCCGGCCGCTTTGGGGGGTGAGGTCGGCGTCAGCATCGGCGGCTGAGCCGTCGGGGGTGGTGAGGTGGTAATGCACGCGCAGGGGCTGGCCCACGGGCGCGTTGTGCAGCTCGGTGTAGAAGAACACGTTATCGGCCCCGCGGCCATAGACGCCGCCGGCGGCGCGAGTGAGACGGTAGCCGCCGCGGGCGAAATTATCGTCGCCCCCACTCTTGGCGGCCGGGCGCGAGAGCAGCACTACATCCGAGATAAACGGGCCGGCCGGCCCTTCCAGCACCAGCGGCTTTTCGACGGTGGTTTCGCCGCCGGCACTGCGGTATTGGTCCTTCACGGTGCCGCGCAGGGTGTATTTGCCATCGGGCAGCAGGATGCGCTTGAGGAAGCTCTGCGGGTTTTTAATGGCAATGGTGGTGTCATTCAGCACCGGCGGCTTCAGCGTGATGACTTCGTGGTAGGCGGAAGTGCCATCGGCTTTGAGAATGTCCAGCGTGACCACGGCCGACGATTGGAACGCCTTGGGCGCCCGCTGCCGGTACTGCAGCGACTGGGTGGGTACCGTGACGTAGATTTCCACCTCGGCGCCTTTCTCCACCCGGTTCAGGTTGCGGAAGCGGGCCACGTCGAGCAGAATTTGGGGTGGCCCGGCGTGGGCAGCCAGTGTGGCGAAAGCGACGAGGAGAGTCAGGAAGTAGCGCATAAGGCAAAAGTACGGTGGGCGTGATGTAGCGTGGACTCTGCGAGTCCGCGCCCGGGCGAACATCTAAACAATGCGCGGACTCGCAGAGTCCACGCTACGATTCGTCCTGGCATGACGTTCTGTTCTATTTTTGTGCCAACAACCCGCCAAACATTTACCGCGCCCGCTTCGTTTACCAGCCGCTATGCGCTCTACCGTTGCCTTCATTCTGGGAATTCTGATGCTGCTGGGCAGCTTCGTGCCCGAGAATGACCTGGGCGAGCTGGCCAAGCTGCCCGAACTGGTGAAGCACTACGAATACCACCACTCGGCAGCCGGCGGCGGGCTGAATTTCGGCCAGTTCATTGCCGAGCATTACGGCGCGGGCACCAAGCACTACGCGGGCTGCACCCTCTCGCCCCGCCACCAGCAGGACCACCACAACCTGCCCCTGCGCTCCCACCACGGTTGCGGCACGGTGAGCTTCGTGGTAGCTTCCGTCACGCGGCTACTTTTTGTAGCCCGGCCGGAAATAGTGGCTGCCCCCGCCTACCGTGCCGCTGCTGCGCCGCGCTACGCCTTCAGCTTCAGCGCCTCGCTGGGCCAGCCGCCCCGAGCCTAGCCCGCCCGCGCCCCCGGACGCAGTGTGCCCGCGCCTAACCAGGTCCCGGCACCAAAATCCCGGCCCCTCCCCTCTCTTATTGGATTATCAGCGCCTCCCGGGCCGGCCATTGGCCGCGTCCGGGCCAGGCCATATTGCACCGTATTCGCATGATTTCGGCGATTATTAATTTCAGCATCCGCAACAAGCTACTGGTGGGTTTGATGCTGGCGGGCCTCATTGCCTGGGGCGTATTTTCGGCCGCCAGCCTGCCGCTCGACGCCATTCCGGACGTCACCAACAACCAGGTCCAGGTCATCACCCAAAGCCCCGCGCTGGCGGCGCAGGAAGTCGAGCAGCTCATCACCGTGCCGCTCGAATTGCAGCTGCGCACCATTCCGGGCGTCACGGAAATCCGGTCGATTTCCCGCTTCGGGCTCTCGGTGATTACCGTGGTGTTTGAGGAAGACGTGGACACCTACCACACCCGCCAGCTGGTGGCCGAGAAGCTCAAAGTGGCCGAAGCCGACCTCGGCCAAGGCCTGGGCGCGCCGGGCATGGCGCCCATCACCACCGGCCTGGGCGAGATTTATCAGTACACCATCAAAGTCAAAAAGGGCTACGAAAAGCAGTACGGCCTGGCCCAACTGCGCGAAATCCAGGACTGGCTGGTGAAGCGCCGCCTGGCCGGCGTGGACGGCGTGGTCGACGTGAGCAGCTTCGGCGGCTACGTGCGCGAGTACGAAGTGAGCGTGGACCCCGCCCGCCTGGCCGGCGCGGGCGTGAGCATGGCCGAACTCTACGAAGCGCTGCAGGCAAACAACGGCAACGCCGGCGGCAGCTACCTCGAGCGCGGCCCGCGCGCCTTCTTCATTAGGGGCGAGGGCCGGGCCACGTCGCTGCAGGATATCGGCAACATCGTGGTGAAGCCTGTGGCCCGGCCCGGCCAGGGCGGCGCGCCGCTGCTGGTGCGCGATGTGGCGGCCGTGCGCTTCGGTCACGCCGTGCGTTACGGGGCCATGGACCGCGACGGCCTCGGCGAAACTGTGGGCGGCGTAGTGCTCATGCTGAAAGGCGCCAGTTCCGAAGCCACCATCAAAAACGTGAAGGCCCGGGTGGCCGAAATCCAGCAAACGCTGCCTAAAGGCCTGGAAATTGACCCGTTTCTGGACCGCACGAAGCTAGTGGACAAGGCTATTCATACGGTGGTCAAAAACCTGATTGAGGGCGGCGTTATTGTGGTGGTAGTGTTGCTGCTCCTGCTCGGCAACCTGCGGGCCGGGCTGGTGGTGGCGGGCATGATTCCGCTGTGCATGCTCTTCGCACTGGGCATGATGCGAACCTTCGGCGTATCTGCCAACCTCATGAGCCTGGGCGCGTTGGACTTCGGTCTCATCGTGGACGGGGCCGTAATTATCGTGGAGGCCGTCATCGCCCACCTGCTGCACGAGCGCCTCAAAGCCGCCCACGAAACCATGGACGACATCACCGAGGGCGTCACCAACCGGCTCATGAAATCGGCCCTGTTCGGCCAACTCATCATCCTGATTGTGTACCTGCCCATCCTCTCACTCACCGGCGTGGAAGGCAAGATGTTTCGGCCCATGGCCCTCACGGTGAGCTTCGCCATTCTCGGGGCCATGATTATGTGCCTGACCTACGTGCCGGCCGTCACGGCCTGGGCTTTGAAGAAGAATATTAGCGAAAAGCCCAACCTGGCCGACCGCATTGTGGGCTTCCTGCACCGCGGGTACGACCCTATTATTCGGGCGGCGCTGGGGGCGCGCTGGCTAGTGGTGGGCGTGGCCGTGGGGCTGCTGGCGCTGGGCGGCTTCGTGTTTTCGCGGCTGGGCGGCGAGTTTATTCCGCAGCTCGACGAGGGCGACTTTGCCATGAACGTAACGCTCGCGCCGGGCTCTTCTTTGGACGAAAGCATCCTGCTCACGTCTCGGATACAGCGCATTCTGAAAAGCAAATTCCCGGAAGTCATTCAGGTGGTGGGCAAAATCGGCACTTCGGAAATCCCCACCGACCCCATGTCGCTGGAAGATTCCGACCAGATGATTATCCTGAAAGACCACGCCGACTGGACCAGCGCCCACACCCGCGAGGAGCTGGCCAACAAGATGCAGGCCGCCCTGGCTGGCGTGCCCGGCGTGAGCCTGGAGTTTCAGCAGCCCATCCAGATGCGGTTCAACGAGCTGATTTCGGGCGTAAAATCGGACGTATCGGTAAAGATTTACGGCGACGACCTCGACGTGCTTAAGGCCAAGGCCGACGAGGCCGCCGCGCTCATTCGCCCGCTACAGGGCGTGGGCGACATTAAAGTGGAGCAGATTATCGGCCTGCCGCAGCTGCGCGTGAGCTACGACCGCACCAAGCTGGCCCAGTACGGCCTGCGCGTGATGGACCTTAATACGCTGCTGCAAACCGCTTTTGCCGGCCAGACCACCGGCCAGGTGTACGAAGGCGAGCGCCGCTTCGACCTCGTGCTGCGCCTCGATTCGCTGCATCGCCGCGGCCCCGACGACCTCAACCAGCTCCTCGTCTCGCTGCCCGATGGCAACCAGATTCCCCTCAGCGAAGTGGCCACCGTGACGCTGAAACCCGCCCCGGCCCAAATCTCGCGCGACGACGCCCGCCGCCGCGTCAACATCGGCGTAAATGTGCGCGGCCGCGACGTGCAAAGCCTCGTGCAGGACATTCAAAGCAAGCTAAAAACCGGCTTGAGCCTGCCCGCCGGCTACAGCATCGTGTACGGAGGCCAGTTCGAGAACCTGAACCACGCCAAGGCCCGCCTGGCTATTGCCGTGCCGGTGTCGTTGGTATTGATTTTCATGCTGTTGTTCCTGGCCTTCCGCTCGGTGAAGGAGGCGCTGCTGATTTTTACGGGTATTCCGCTGGCGGCCATCGGCGGCGTGCTGGCGCTGGGCCTGCGCGGGATGCCATTCAGTATTTCGGCCGGCGTAGGCTTTATCGCCCTGTTCGGCGTGGCGGTACTCAACGGCATAGTGCTGGTCGCCAGCCTGAACGAGCTGGCTACGGCCGGCGTGAAGAAAATCCGCGAGCGGGTGCTGCGCGCTACCGAGGAGCGGTTCCGGCCGGTGCTGCTCACGGCCTCGGTAGCCTCGCTGGGTTTCCTGCCGATGGCACTGTCCGGCTCGGCCGGTGCGGAAGTGCAGAAGCCGCTGGCCACCGTGGTTATCGGCGGGCTGATAACGGCCACCCTGCTCACGCTGGTGGTGCTGCCGGTGCTTTACACCTTCTTTGTGGATGACGACGAGCCCAGCCCCGAAGTAGCCGCCGAAGAAGCCGAAGAGGCAAAAATTCAGGCCGAAACCGGCGAAGCACCGAAACCGGCTAGCCCTGATGCGAAAGATGCAGGCGCAGCGGGCGCGTCCGGCGTTTCGGCCGTGGTCTTGCTGCTGCTAGTGGCCCTGGCCGCCCTGCTGCCTGCCACCGCCCGCGCCCAGAAGGCCCCGACGGATGGCCCGCTCAGCATCTCGCAGGCGCTGAGTACCGGCCTGGCCCAGAGCCCACTGGTGCAAGCCGCCACCTTGCAGGCCCAGCAGCAGCAGGCCCTCACCCGTACCGGCTACGACCTGCCGCGCCTCGTGTTCGACTACCAGTACGGCCAGATTTCCGGGCCGCTGGCCGACCATAGCTTCAACGTGCTGCAGCAGTCGGCCTTTCCCACCGTGTACGGGGCGCAACGTAAAGTATTGCAAACCACGGCCGAGGCCGGCACCATCCGCGCCCGCGCCCAGCGCCGCGAGCTGAGCCGCAGCATTCGCTCGGGCTACTACAATCTGCTGGTGACTTACCGCCTCGTGGCCCTGCTGCGCCGGCAAGACAGCCTCTACCAACGGGCCGCCCGCGCCGCCCGCATCCGCTACCAGGTGGGCGAAACCAACCGCCTGGAGCAGGTATCAGCCGAAGCCCGGTCCCGTGAGTTGCAAAACCGCCTCGCTACCCTGCGCTCCGAACTGCTGGTGCAGCGCCGCCAGTTGGCCCTGCTGCTGGGCCAGCCCAACCTAGCCAGCATCGATACCACGGCCAGCCCCCGCGCCGTGCTGCTGCCCGCCGATACGGCGGCGCTCACGCCCGCCACCAACCCCACGCTGGCGCTCTACCAGCAGCAGCTCACCCTCAGCCAGCAGCAAACCAAGCTCGAAAAGCTTCGCCGCCTGCCCGACCTGCGCGCCGGCTATTTCAACCAGACCATCAACCAGGAAAGAGGCTTCAATGTGGCCCAGGCCGGCATCGCAGTGCCGCTGCTGGGCGGCGCCCAGCGCGCCCGCATTGCTGCCGCCAAAATCGGCGAGGAAGCTGCGCAGGTACAGTTGAACTACGCCAACACGCAGTTCGGCACCCAGCTCAGCACCCTGCGCCAACAGCTGGCCCGCGCCCAGGCGTCGCTGCTTTATTACGAGAACTACGCCCTCCCGCAAGCCCGCTTAATCCTCGATACCGCCGAAAAAAGCCACCGCGCCGGCGATATCGAATACGTGGAATACGTGGTGAATACCCAGCCCGCCTGGCAGATTCAGGAAGCGTATTTCGAGCAACTGCGACAGTACAACGAGCTGGTGGTCAATATCCAGGCATTGGCTGGGGCAGATGCACCGTAAAGCCGTCATGCAGAGCGCAGCGAAGCATCTCGCGTGCCGCCACTAATCAAATACGATTGATTCACTATTGCACGCGAGATGCTTCGCTGCGCTCTGCATGACCGGCAGAATATTTCTCTAACTCCTCCCATGAAAGTCCTCTCCTACATCGCCCTCCTCCCCTTCGTCATCGCCTGCGGCAGCAAAACCGAAAAGGCCGCTGACAAGCCCACGCCGCCCCCGCCCCGCGCGCCCAACGAGGTTTTCCTCTCCAAAGCCCAAATTCAGGCCGCCGGCATCGAACTCGGCACTTTCACCCGCCGCGACCTCGGTACCGAAGTGCAGGCCACCGGCCAGATTGACGTGCCTCCCAGCCACAAAGTTTCCATCACCGCCGTGATGGGCGGCTACGTACAGCAGCTGCCGGTACTGCCCGGCCAGCACGTACTACAAGGCAGCGTGCTCGCAACCCTGCGTAACCCCGACTACCTCAAACTGCAGCAGGACTACCTCCAGAGCCAGGCCCGCATTGTGTTTCTGAAGCAGGAAACCGCCCGCCAGCAAGTCCTCAACGATGAGGATGTGGGAGCGCGCCGCAAGCTCCAGCAAGCCACTTCCGAGTTGCGCACCGAGCAGGCCGCCGCCGGCAGCCTCGCCGCCCAGCTGCGCCTCATCGGCCTGAAACCGGAACGCATCACCGCCACGAATATTCAGCCCAGCGTGCCGCTCATCGCCCCCATCAGCGGCTATGTGAAGGCTGTGATGGTGAATCCCGGCCAGTTCGTCAACCCGCAGGATGTCCTCATCGAACTAGTCGACCGCTCCGACCTGCACTTGGAGCTTAAAGTATTCGAGCGCGACATCGCCAAGGTGAAAGTGGGCCAAGACATCCTATTCCGCGTGCCGGCCCAGGGAGCCAGCGCCCAGCCGCTGCCCGCCACCGTCTTCCTCGTGGGCAAAGCATTCGATGATGACGGCCGCACCGTGAGCGTCCACGCCCACCTGCACGACACCGGCCCCGATGCCGCTGCCACCGCTGCCCTGCTGCCCGGCCAATACGTCAGTGCCCGCATTCTCACCGGCCGCACGCCCCAGCGCACCTTGCCCGAAGACGCCCTCGTGCCCGGCGGCGAAGTCAGCTACGGTTATTACCAGGTAAAGTCCGATGCCAAAGGCAGCACCTTCCGTCGTTTCAGCCTCCGCCCCGGCGCCACCGACCAGGGCCAGGTAGCCGTGCGCCCGCTCGATAAGCTGGCTGACACCACGCATCTGGTTGTCAAAGGCGCGTATTTTCTGGACGCCGAGCGGAGTAAAGGCCAGGGCGGGGACGAGTAATACAAACGTCATGCAGAGCGCAGCGAAGCATCTTGCCCGCTGCCAGTAATCATTTACTATTGCGGTAAAGATGCTGCGCTGCGCTCTGCATGACGTTTCGCTGTGTTTTGCGCTCGCTCCCATCGTCCCAACTATGATTCTCCTCACCGAACTCCACTACCACCCGCCCGCCGCCCTCTTCGCGGCGCTCATGAACGCCGATGGCCTATTAATAGAAGCCCACGAGCACTACCGCAAGCAAACCTACCGCAACCGCTGCCTCATCCGCACGGCGCAGGGCGTGCAGCCCCTCACCGTGCCCGTGCTCGACGGCAACCGGGCCGAAAAAGTGAGCGTCTCGGAGATTGAAATCGACTACCGCCAGAACTGGATTCACCGCCACTGGCGCACGCTCCAAACCGCCTACGGCAACAGCCCGTATTTTGAATACTACGCCGATTACCTGCACGACATCTACGCCCGCAAGCCCTCCCGGCTTTTCGACTTGAACCTGCAGTTCCTGCAGCTTATGCTGAAGTGTTTCCGGCTGCCGCTGCCCGTGCAGCTCACCGCCGAATACCACGCGCACTACCCGGCGCAACCTTCTGCCGAAAATAATAGTCTAAGTACTAGCCCGCCAGCCGTAGCCGACCGCCGCGACTGGCTGACACCCAAAGCCGCCTCTATTGCCTCCAAACCTGACACTCCGGCAGCCTCCGCCCTCGTGCGGCCCTACCCGCAGGTGTTTGGCCCAGGTTTTGAGCCCGGCCTGAGTGTGCTGGACCTGCTGTTTTCGCAGGGCCCGGCGGCCGGCCGGTTTTTGCAATAACTCGCAAATTTCAGCCAGCGTTTGAATTACCCGGTGTGAACCGTATTTTGGTTCGAACCATCGCCCGAACCGGCTTGTTTTCAAGTCAACCCGGCCCAACCCGTTATCCGTGTTTCACGCCCGACGCGGGGCTTATTTGATTTTTCACTACGTTTATTGGCATGGAAGCTAAATTCTCAAACCGCGTCAAGGAGGTCATTTCCCTCAGCCGGGAGGAAGCCATCCGCCTCGGCCACGACTATATCGGCACCGAGCACCTCTTGCTCGGCATGATTCGCGAAGCCGAAGGCACGGCCCTCGGCCTGCTGCGCAAGCTGGGCGTGAGCATCGATGAGCTCAAATTCTCGCTCGAACAAGCCACGCGCAACACCGCCACGCAGGGCACCAGCATCACCGGCTCTATTCCGCTCACCAAGCAGACCGAGAAGGTGCTGAAAATCACCTACCTTGAAGCCAAGATTTTCAAATCGGAAATCATTGGTACCGAACACCTTCTGTTGTCCATCCTGCGGGACGAAGACAACATATCTTCCCAAATTCTCAGCAAATTCAACGTGAACTACGAAACTGTGCGCGACTCGCTGGATTACCACGGTAATGCCGGTTCTGCTCCGCAAAACCGTACGCCCGACACGGACGACGACGACAACGACCGCCTCTTTGGGGCCTCGGGCCCCGGTGGCGGCCGCGGCGGCGCCAGTGCTGGCGGCACCACCAAAAAGCCCGGCGAAAAATCGCGCACCCCGGTGCTCGACAACTTCGGCCGAGACCTCACCAAACTCGCTGAGGAGGACAAACTTGACCCCATCGTAGGCCGCGAAAAGGAAATTGAGCGCGTAGCCCAAATTCTGAGCCGCCGCAAAAAGAATAACCCCATCCTCATCGGCGAGCCCGGCGTGGGCAAAACCGCCATCGCCGAAGGTCTCGCCCTGCGCATCATTCAGAAAAAGGTGAGCCGCGTGCTCTTCAACAAGCGCGTGGTGACGCTCGACTTGGCTTCGCTGGTAGCCGGCACCAAATACCGCGGCCAGTTCGAAGAGCGCATGAAGGCCGTGATGAACGAGCTGGAAAAGTCGCCTGACGTGATTCTCTTCATCGATGAGTTGCATACCATCGTGGGCGCCGGCGGCGCTTCGGGCTCGCTCGACGCTTCGAACATGTTCAAGCCGGCGCTGGCCCGCGGCGAGATTCAATGCATCGGCGCCACCACGCTGGACGAATACCGTCAGTACATCGAGAAGGACGGTGCCTTGGCCCGTCGTTTCCAGATGGTGATGGTGGACCCCACCACGCCCGAGGAAACCATCGAAATCCTGCACAACATCAAGGACAAGTATCAGGACCACCACCACGTGGTGTACACCGATAAGGCCATTGAGCAGTGCGTGATGCTGTCGGACCGCTACATGTCGGACCGTTTCCTGCCGGACAAGGCCATCGACATTCTTGATGAAGCCGGTGCCCGCGTGCACATCAACAACATCGTGGTGCCCGAGGACATTCTCACGCTCGAAGAGCAGATTGAGAACATCAAAGGCGAGAAAAACCGCGTGGTGAAATCGCAGAAATACGAGGAAGCCGCCAAGCTCCGTGACACCGAGAAGAAGTTGCTGGACCAACTCGAAACGGCTAAAAAGAGCTGGGAAGAGGAAACCAAGAAGAAGCGCTACACGGTGAAAGAGGAGAACGTGGCCGAGGTTATCGCCATGATGACCGGCATCCCCGTTTCGCGCGTGGCCCAGAACGAGAGCCAGAAGCTCCTCAACATGAACGAGGAGCTGCAAGGCAAAGTAATTGGCCAGGACAAAGCCATCAAGCAGTTGGTGAAAGCCATTCAGCGCACCCGCGTTGGCCTGAAGGACCCCAAGAAGCCCATCGGCTCGTTCGTGTTCCTCGGCCCGACGGGTGTGGGTAAGACGGAGCTGGCCAAGGTGCTCGCTACTTATCTCTTCGACAAGGAAGATGCGCTGGTGCGCGTGGATATGTCGGAGTACATGGAGAAATTCAGCGTATCGCGCCTGGTGGGCGCGCCTCCCGGCTACGTAGGCTATGAAGAGGGCGGCCAGTTGACGGAGAAAATCCGCCGCAAGCCGTACTCGGTTATCCTGCTCGACGAGATTGAGAAGGCGCACCCGGATGTGTACAACCTGCTCCTGCAAGTGCTGGATGACGGTATCCTGACCGACGGCCTCGGCCGCAAGGTGGACTTCCGTAATACCATCATCATCATGACCTCGAACATCGGGGCGCGTGACCTGCAGGACTTCGGCGCCGGCATTGGCTTCGGCACGAAGGCCCGCCAGGAGAACATGGACGAGCTGACGAAGGGCACAATCACCAACGCCCTGAAAAAGACGTTCTCGCCCGAGTTCCTCAACCGTTTGGACGACGTCATCGTCTTCAATTCGCTGGAGAAGAAAGACATCCACCGCATCATCGACATCAGCCTCAGCAAGCTCCTCTCGCGGGTGCAAGCCCTCGGCTACCGTGTCGAGTTGACGGAAGCCGCCAAGGACTTTGTGGCCGATAAAGGCTACGACCCCAAGTACGGCGCCCGCCCGCTGAACCGCGCCATCCAGAAGTACATCGAAGACCCGATTGCCGAGGAAATCCTCAAAGCCCAGGTAGTACACGGCGATGTTATCACTGCCGACTACACCGAAGGCGCCGAGGAACTGACTTTCGCCGTGAGCAAGAGCGGGGAGGCCCAGAACCTTGCCAGCGACGAGCGCCCCGCCGACAAGCCGGAAGCGCCCGATGCCGACACGAAGAAGTAAGATTATGGCATAAGCTCTAGCGTGTGCCCGTCAGGAGAAGCCGGTTCCAGCAATGGGGCCGGCTTTTTTATTGTTGTTAAAAAAAGGAACGTCATGCTGAGCGGAGCCGAAGCATCTCTACCGCGCAACTAATCAATTTTAGTATTGCGGTAGAGATACTTCGGCTCCGCTCAGCATGACGTTCTGGGTTTGTAGGATACCCCGATGCAACAATTTCAATGGCTCATAATCTACCCGTAACCTACCTTTGGCCTCCCATCAGCGCACTTTCCTCCCACCCGCGCGCTTAACCTGACTTATGCCCGACCCACACGCCCACGCGCACCTTTCCAAAACCGAATTGCTGGCCCGCAAAAACGAAGAAGCCCTGCTCGGCGGCGGCCAGGCCCGCATCGATGCCCAGCACAAAAAAGGCAAGCTCACCGCCCGCGAGCGGATTGATTTGCTGATGGATGAAGGCTCTTTCGAAGAAATCGGCAAATTTGTGATGCACCGGGCCAAGGACTTTGGCCTCGATAAAGAGCATTACCTCGGCGATGGCGTGGTGACGGGCTACGGCACCGTGAACGGCCGACTGGTCTACGTTTTCTCGCAGGATTTCACGGTGTTTGGCGGCTCGCTGAGCGAAACCCACGCTGAGAAAATCGTCAAAATCATGGACCTTGCCATGAAAAACGGCGCCCCGGTTATCGGCCTCAACGATTCGGGCGGCGCCCGTATTCAGGAGGGCGTGGTGAGCCTCGGCGGCTACGCCGATATCTTCTATAAGAATACACTGGCATCGGGCGTGGTGCCGCAGCTTTCGGCCATTATGGGGCCGTGCGCGGGTGGCGCGGTGTACTCGCCGGCCATTACGGACTTCATTCTGATGGTGGAGCACACGAGCTATATGTTCGTGACCGGCCCCAACGTGGTGAAAACCGTGACCCACGAGGAAGTGACCAGCGAAGAACTGGGCGGCGCCAGCACGCACTCGGCCAAGAGCGGCGTCACGCACTTCTCGTGCGCCAACGAGGTGGTGGCCATCAACCACATCAAGCAGCTGCTAAGCTACATGCCGCAGAACTGTGAGGAAACCGCCCCGCATCAGCCCTACGAAGCCAGCGGCGACGAAAGCCGCGCCGTGCTCGACAAGCTGATTCCCGAGAATGCCAACCAGCCCTACGACATGCGTGAGGTGATTGAAGGCATCATCGACGCGAATTCCTTCCTCGAAGTACACCAGAATTTCGCCGAGAATATCGTGGTGGGTTTTGCGCGTCTGGCGGGCCGCAGCATCGGCATTGTGGGTAACCAGCCGGCGGTGCTGGCCGGTGTGCTCGACATCAACGCTAGCACCAAAGCCGCGCGTTTCGTGCGCTTCTGCGACTCGTTTAATATCCCGCTGCTGGTGCTGGAAGACGTGCCTGGCTTCCTGCCCGGCACTGACCAGGAATGGCGCGGCATCATCACCAATGGCGCCAAGCTGCTCTACGCCTTCTGCGAAGCCACCGTGCCGCGCATCACCGTGATTACCCGCAAGGCCTACGGCGGCGCGTATGACGTGATGAATTCCAAGCACATCGGGGCCGATTTGAACTACGCCTGGCCCACGGCCGAAATCGCCGTGATGGGCGCCAAGGGCGCGGCTGAAATCATTTTCAAGCGCGAAATCGCTGCCGCCGAAAACCCTGAAGCCAAGCTCCAAGAAAAGGTGGACGAATACCAGGAAAAATTTGCTACCCCCTACCGCGCCGCCCACCGCGGCTTCGTGGACGAAGTAATTCTACCTTCGCAGACCCGTCAGAAGCTAATTCGGGCATTTAAAATGCTGGAAAATAAAGTGGACACCATGCCGCGCAAGAAGCACGGCAATATTCCGCTGTAATATTGACTTATTATGGCTATCTGGGCGGTAATCGGTTTTTCCCTCTTGCTATTTAGTGCCCTCGTCAGATTTAAAATTGGACGTATTGCACTCGACATCATCCTGCTAATTGTAGCAGTATTAGGAAACACTACAGCCCCTTCTATAGGAGAGTCTAAAGATTCCGTTGAGGTCAGCAATGCATCAATTATAGGTAGCGCAATTTGTTTCGTATTTGCAATTGCTGCCTTTTACATATAAACGCTCAAACCCCCTACCATGCGTCCAGAATCGTTCGAATTCCTTCAAAAATACCTCAATAACCCCTCTCCCACTGGCTTCGAAAAGGAGGGCCAGAAACTGTGGCTGGACTACCTCAAGCCCTACATCGACGAATATTTCGTGGATACCTACGGCACCGTAGTGGGTGTCATTAATCCCGAGGCGAAATACAAAGTCGTCATCGAAGCCCACGCCGATGAGATTTCCTACTTTGTGAACTACATCACTAAGGAAGGCTACCTCTACCTGCGCCGCAATGGCGGCTCCGACCCGCTGGTGGCGCCGAGCAAGCGCGTGAATATTTTCGGCGAAAAGGGCATTGTGAAGGGTATTTTTGGCTGGCCGGCCATCCACGTGCGCAAGGTGGAGCAGGACAAGGCGCCGACCATCGAAACCGTGTTTCTGGACTGCGGCGCAAGCAGCGCCGATGAGGTGGCCGAAATGGGCATCCATGTAGGTTCGGTAGTGACGTTCGAGGACGAATTCACGGTGCTGAACGACAAATTTTACGTGGGCCGGGCGCTTGACAACCGCGTGGGTGGCTTCATGATTGCCGAGGTGGCCCGCATGCTGAAAGAGAACAACAAGAAGCTGCCCTTTGGCCTCTACATCGTGAATGCGGTGCAGGAGGAAATTGGCCTGCGCGGCGCCGAAATGGTGGCCCACCGCATCAATCCCGACGTGGCTATCATCACCGATGTGACGCACGACAGCCAGTCGCCGATGTATGAGAAAAAGACGGCCGGTGACATCAGCTGTGGCAAAGGCCCGGTGATTACCTACGGCCCCGCCGTGCAGAACAACCTGCGCGACCTCATCCTCGAAACGGCAAAGCAGGCCGAAATTCCCTT
Source organism: Hymenobacter convexus (assembly GCF_030580955.1). GTDB lineage: Bacteria > Bacteroidota > Bacteroidia > Cytophagales > Hymenobacteraceae > Hymenobacter. The sequence goes on from NZ_JAUQON010000007.1 coordinate 18,033, forward strand.
CCAGCGCGCCGCTGCTACCCGCGCTACCGGCACTGACACCGATGCCTTCGCCTACTCCGGCTCCGGCGTGGCCTCGGCCCTGATTTCGCTGCCCCTCAAATACATGCATACCACAGTGGAAACCGTGCACAAAGACGACGTGGAAAGCGTAACGCGCCTGATTTACGAAACGCTGCTCCGTATCGAGGACGGCCACGACTTCCGTTATTTCAAGTAGGCATTTAAAACCGTCTGTCAGCCTGAGCAGAGCGAAGGACCTTATCACGACTGAGCCGTTTGCCTCAACGTGATAAGGTCCTTCGCTTTGCTTAGGATGGCAGCATTTCGCAGATGGAACTACCAATAATTCCTTCCCTCCCACTCACCGTCACCGACCAAATGGGCCGGCGCGTGGCCGTGCCTTTTCCGCCGCGGCGCATTGTGTCACTGGTGCCTTCCCAAACGGAATTGCTGTTTGATTTGGGGCTTGGAGAGAAAGTTATTGGCGTCACCAAATTCTGCGTTCATCCACCCGAAGCCCGCACAAAAGCCACTGTTATTGGCGGCACGAAAAACTTCGACTTTGAAAAAATAGCCGCGCTGAAACCCGATTTAATTATCGGTAACAAGGAAGAAAACTATCAGGCTGGAATCGAACAATTAGCGGCCGACTACCCGGTGTGGCTGAGCGACATCAGTAACCTGCCGGAAGCACTGGATATGATTCGGCGCGTTGGCTTTATTGCCGGTGCGAAGGAGAAGGCAGAGGCGCTGGCTGCCGAAATAGATGCTTCTTTCGTCGCTTTGGCCACTTCTACAAAAGAGGCCTCGCCTGTATCTGTGGCTTACTTCATTTGGCGCAAACCTTACATGGTAGCCACCACGGGCACTTTTATTGATGCCATACTGAGCCGGGCCGGCTTCACCAATGCCTTTGCTAAACAAGTCCGCTATCCGGAAATAACCGCTGAGCAGTTAGCTGCCGCAGCCCCGCAGCGCATTTTTCTATCCTCTGAGCCCTACCCGTTCGGCGAAAAACACCTAGCCGAATTTCAGGCTATTTGTCCCGACGCGGAAATTGAGATTGTCGACGGCGAATTATTCAGCTGGTACGGTAGCCGCTTGCGGAAGTCAGCGGCTTATTTTAGTCAGCTTCGCTGATTATAAATCCTGCTTTTGCCAACTCATTCCAGTATTGCGGGTATGATTTCCGCACCACTGACGGCGCTTCGATATGGAGCGGGCCGCGCAGGGCCAACGGCGCGAAGGCCATGGCCATGCGGTGGTCGTGATAAGTTGCCACTGACTGATTTTCAACCGCAAATTCTTTAGATTCGGCCCGGAAACGGCCGTCACCCAGGTCGCGCAGGTCGCCGCCGAATTTGGCCAGCTCCGTTTGCAAGGCTGCAATTCGGTCGGTTTCCTTGATGCGCAGGCTTTCGAGTCCGGTCAGGTCCACGGGCCGGTTGAGGGCGGCGGCTACTACAGCTACGGTTTGGGCGAGGTCGGGGCAGTCGCTGAAATCGACGGTCTTAATTTCGGTCTGTGGCGCGAGTGGCACTTGCTGCAAGTGGATGCCGTTGGGCAAAAACGTAGTTTTTACGCCAAATTGCGTCATTATTTGGGCAATGGCCTGGTCGCCCTGCAAGGACTTTTGCCGCAGGCCTGGCAAGGTAATTTCAGCGCCCGTCGGCGCCAATGCCACCAACGAGTACCAGTAGCTGGCCGCTGACCAGTCCGACTCCACTGTGTAATTGGTGGGCTGGTACTGGCCGGGCTGCACCGTCAGCGTCGCGCCATCGACCGAGGCAGCACCGCCGAAAAGCTGCATCAGCGCCACGGTCATGTCGATGTAAGGGCGCGAGCCCACGTGGCCGATGAGCGTGAGGCGCAGGCCGCCGGGCAGCCGTGGCCCCACCATCAGCAGGGCCGAGATGTACTGGCTGCTGATGTCGCCGCGCACCGACAGCGCCGTAGGCTCCGTTGCATCAGGCGCCGCCGTGAAGCCTCCAAATTCCAGCGGTGGGTAGCCCTCCCCGTTTAAATACGAAATATTGGCCCCGGCCTGCCGCAGCGCCTCCACTAGCACAGCAATGGGCCGCTCCTGTGCGCGCGTGGTGCCCGTCAGGCGCCCGCGCCAGCCCGTCACGGCCAGATAAGCCGTTAGGAAACGCATCACGGTGCCGGCATCCTCAGCATCAAGCACCTCCGCATTAGAAGCCTCTTTCAGCAAGCGTTGCATAAGCTGCGTGTCGTTGGCATCGGATAGATTATCGACCGTGCCGCCCTCGGCCAGTGCTTGCAGGATGAGGGCGCGGTTGGCTTCGCTTTTGGAAGCCGGGAGGAGGGCGGTGCCGCGCAACGGGCCGCCGGGCCAGGATAAGTACATGAGCTTGAAGCGCATGCTTTCGCATGCGCTATTATTTAGTTGTAATGTTCGGATGGGCGCAAGCCGAAGCTTGCGCCTGAGGCTACGCCTGCAATCGATGGTAGTAGCGCAACGACTCCGCTATTTCGGCTACCGTCACCGGCTGGTCGTACACGCCGTGGCCAATGCCTTCCAGCAAGGTGCAATTGATGGTGGCGCCCGCGTTTTTCTTGTCCTGCAAGGCAAATTCGGCAATAGCCGTCGTTTCTATCAGCACGAAAGAAAGCTTGTCGAACACCGAAAACACGAAGGTTTCGATTTTGTCCAGCTCGTCGGTGCTCAATAGGCCGCGCTGCACCGAGAGCCAGCTTTCGCACACCAGGCCGGCAGCCACGGCCTCGCCGTGCAGCGCCTCGCGGCCGGGCTGGAGCAGCAGGTAGCTTTCGAGGGCGTGGCCCACGGTGTGGCCGAAGTTGAGCAGCTTGCGCGGCCCGGCCTCCAGGGGGTCGTCGGCCACGATGCGCTGCTTGAGCGCCACCGATTCGCTGATAATGGGAGTCCAGTCGTCGGTGAGCCAGCCCAGGCGGCGGTTGGTGTTGAAGGCGTCGGCATCGGCAATGAGCCAGTGCTTGATGACTTCGGCGTAGCCGGATTTTACCTGGCGCGGGTCGAGGGTTTGCAGAAATTTGGGGTCGATGAACACGGCAGCCGGCGCTTGAAATACGCCCAGCTGGTTTTTATAGCCCTGGAAATCGATGCCGGTTTTGCCGCCCACGCTGGCATCCACCTGCGCCAGTAGCGTGGTGGGCACCTGCACGAAGCGGATACCGCGCTTGTAGAGCGCCGCCGCGAAACCGCCCAGGTCCGTGACCACGCCGCCGCCCAGGTTCACTAGTACGGCGTGCCGGTCGGCGCGCTGCTCGGTGAGATGGTTCCACACCACTTCACAGCTGGCCAGCGACTTATACTCCTCACCGGCCGGGATTTCGATGAGGCAGTAATTGGCCGGCAAATGCGATTCGAGCAGCGGCAGGCAGGCGCGCACCGTGTGCGAATCGACCAGCACAAACACCCGGCTCACGGCCGGCCGGTACAGGAGTTCGGCCAGCGCAGGCAGGGCGTTGGGACCAATGATGACGGAGTTGTCCATGGGGCAAAAGTCAGGATAAATTTTTCAGTTCTACGGGCACCGCCAGAGCAACCATTTGGCCGGTGCGTCGGTCAAGGGGCTAAGTGGGCCGCTGGCAAACACACTTTGCCCTCACCCACTGCTTCTACCTTCTCTTCTCCGCTATGAAACGCTCTTTTTACTTCAACTCCTTTTTTCTGCTCCTGGCAGCCGGCGCGTTTGCCGGCTGCACCAAAGGCTCCGTCTCGCCCGAAGCCGAAAAAGCCGACCTGCTGGTGGGCCGCTGGCAGCTCACCCAAACCGACGGGGGCCTCACGGGCCAGGTGAGCCCCGCCAACCCGGCCCAACGGCAGGAAATTGTCTTCGACAATAATCAGCAGGCCACGTTTTTGGTGAATGGCGCCGTCAGCCACAAAGCCAGGTACACGCTATTCCAAGCCAACTCCTACGTCAACCGTCGGCCCCAGACCTTCGTGGCTTACGGCCGCCGAAGCGGTACGGAAAAGGCGTTTATCGAACGGCTTTCGCCCAATCAGCTGGTCATCGTGGAAGACTATGCCGATGGCCGGGGCTACTACTACACCCGTCGCTAAGCCCGCGGCATTCCCCTTTTTCACCATGAATACGCCGTTTCGCCTCCCGCTGCTTTTTTCTCTAATTGCCGCCCTTGCCTTAGTGAGTTGCGCGCCCGATGAGGAGGAAGCCACGCCCACCCAAGTCGGCTTGGCCGGCAACTGGCGCCTGGTTCACCGGCTGTGCTACTGCACGCCCGGTCCTCCGCCCAATGAAACGGCCACTTTCACAGACACCCGTTTTTCGTTCTTCAAAAACAACCAGCCGATTTCTAGCGGCACCTATTCCGCTGCTTCGGTCACGGCCTGCGGCATTCCCATGCCTGCCCCTGGCATTCGCTTGGTGGACGCCGCCAACCTGGGCACGCGCGATGCCATCATCACTCAGCATGGCGACTCGCTGGTGCTCAACTACGGCGGCCCCTGCGATGCGCCCGTCGACACCTACCTACGCCTGCACTAGCGCCTATAGCCCCGGCCCGAGGTGCGACACCCCGTCTACCTGCGGGCGGCCGTTAAGCACCTCGGTTTGCTTGCGAATGCTCTCGATGTGAATCAGTTTGTAGAGCTCGGCCACAAACTTGTCGTTCACGTTCAGCTTGCCGGCCCACTCGGTGCGGGTATTGAAAATCTCCTGCCAGCGGTCGAACTGCAGGATTTTTACGTTATTTTCCTTCTTATACTCAGCTAGTTCTTCCACCAGCGCCATGCGGCGGGCCAGGGCCTCCACAATTTCGCGGTCGGCCACGTCCATTTTCTGGCGCAGTTCCTCGGCTTTGTTGAGGTATTCGGCGTTGTTGGAGGAACGGTAGCGGTATTTCAACTCATTCAGGATTTCGCCCAGGCGCTGGGGCGTCACCTGCTGCTCGGCGTCGCTCAGGGCGTGGTCCGGGTCGGGGTGGGTTTCGATGATGAGGCCATCGTAGTCCAAATCCAGGGCCTTTTGGGCGATGGGCAGCAGCAGGTCGCGCCGGCCGCCGATGTGGCTGGGGTCGCAGATGAGGGGGATGTGCGGGAAGCGCGTTTTCAGCTCAATGGGCAGAATCCACGTCGGCGCGTTGCGGTAGCGGCTTGGAGCAAACGTACTGAACCCCCGATGAATAGCTGCTAAATCCTGAATCCCGGCCCGCTCCAGCCGCTCCAGCGCGCCGGCCCACAGGGCCACGTCGGGGTTCACGGGGTTTTTCACCATCACGGGCACGCCGGTACCGGCCAGCACATCGGCCAGCTCCTGCACCGCGAAGGGGTTCACGGTGGTGCGCGCCCCAATCCAGAGCACGTCGATGCCGTGGGCCAGGGCTTCTTCCACGTGGCGCGGCGTGGCCACCTCAATGGTGGTGGGAATGCCGGTTTCGGCCTTCACCCGCTGCAGCCAGGGCAGCGCCACCGCCCCCATGCCCTCAAACGAGCCCGGCCGGGTGCGCGGCTTCCAGATGCCGGCCCGGAACAAATCAATTTTGCCCAGCGCCTTGAGGCCGCGGGCGGTAGTCATCACCTGTTCTTCGGTTTCGGCCGAGCAGGGGCCGGCAATGAGGATGGGCTGGCCCTTTTGGGCCAACATGCGGGTGAAGAACGTATTAGTAGCGGCGGGCATCGGAAGGGGCCAAATGAAGCGGATTTCCCAACTGGGAGCCGAAAGGCCCGGCAAACGTAACTCGTTTCAAGGGAACGTTGTTTACCGGTTACCTTCGCCGGCCCGAACGGTTCTGCTCAAAATCCCACCTCCTGCCCCACCGCCTATGTCGCCCGCCGCTCCCACCCAAGCCCCACCCATTTCCTTCGAGGATACCCGCGTAGCCTTTGCTTCCAAGTCCGATGCTCAGCTGCGCAAAGTGTACGCGCTGTTTGCGGCCATGAACAACGGCACCCTGGTGAAAACCGGCAGCGGCCTGATGAAAACGGCACTGAAATGGGGCGTGCCTGGCACGAAATTCCTCATCAAGCATTCCATTTTTGAGCAGTTTTGCGGCGGCGAAACCATTGCCGAATGCCGCCCCGTCACGGCTGAGCTGGGCAAGTACAACATCGGCACCATCCTCGACTACTCGGTGGAAGGCAAAGGCAGCGACGCCAGCTACGACCACACCCGCGACGAAATCCTGGCCACCATTGACGAAGCGCATCGGTCGAAGCACATTCCCTTCTCGGTATTCAAAGTAACCGGCGTGGCCAACGTGGCCATTCTGGAGAAAATCCAGGCCGGGCAGCTGCTCACGGCCCAGGAGGAGGCTGCCCACGCCCGCGCCGTGGCCCGCGTGGAAGCCATTTGTGCCCGTGCCCATCAGCACGGCGTCCGCCTGTTTGTGGATGCTGAGGAAAGCTGGTTTCAGCACACCATCGATTTGCTGGCCTACGACATGATGGCCAAGTATAACCGCGAGAAGGCCATTGTCTGGAACACCTACCAACTCTACCGCCACGACCGCCTCGACGCGCTGAAGGCCGCCCACGACGCCGCGGCCGAAGCCGGCTACTACATCGGCGCCAAGCTGGTGCGCGGCGCCTACATGGAAAAGGAGGCCCGCGTAGCCAAGCAACGCGGCTATCAAAACCCCATCAACCCCACCAAAAACGCCACTGACGCCCTCTACGACGAGTCGCTGCGCTACTGCGTGGCGCACATCGACCGCATCAGCATCTGCGCTGGCACGCACAACGAGGCCAGTTCCTTGCTGCTCACCCAGCTCATGCAGCAGGCCGGCCTACCCCCCCAGGACCCACGCGTGTGGTTTGCCCAGCTCTACGGCATGAGCGACAACCTCACCTATAACCTGGCCAACGCCGGCTACAACACCGCCAAGTACCTGCCTTACGGTCCGGTGGCCGCCGTGATGCCCTACCTGCTACGCCGGGCCGATGAAAACACGGCCATCGCCGGCCAGAGCAGCCGCGAATTTCTACTTATTCAGAAAGAAATTCGGCGCCGTCAGGGCAAGTAACGACCTATATCATAAAATTATAATTACCTATCAATCAAATAGTTACAGCACAAATACTGCCGACTCTGAATAATTTGGAATGATTGTGGGTACGAGCAAGCCCAAAGGGGCTGAAATTAGCTAGCTATGGCCCGGCAAAACCCTGGGCCGTGCCATTTAAATTCGCTAATTTTCAGCCCCCAAATCGGTTTTTGTTCACTTGAACCCCTATCATGATTGGTCGCATTCGCACGTATTTAATTCGTTATGCCCGGTTACAAACCGGAACGGTGAGCTACCTCACCCTGGTGCAGGAAGCCGAATTGGGATTGAATCTGGAGATTTCGCATGAAAAATCCCGTCTTAACGAGATGCTGGCCGAAATTTCCCTGACCGAGCAGGAAGAAGGGCGCCCGCCGCTGAGCTGCCTTGTGAAAGTGCAAGGCTCTAAAGGTCAAGGCGATAATTTCTATAAACTCTGCGAAAAAATGGGCATGGGCGAGTGGCGCAGCCTCAAGCAGGATGAGGAGTTTCTGAAAACCCTCATCCGCGACTGCCGCGAGTTCTGGCGCGACGAAGCCAACTTCCAGAAGTTTGCCCTACTCGGACAGCATGAGTAATTGAGAAACAGTGCCTAAGAGGCCTTCCTGCTGCTTCCATTGCGCGTGGCAGGGCGGCCTTCTTGTTTAATCAGCTTGGCACAAGCCGTAGGGAAGAAGCGCGAAAATGTTGTAAAATAAGCAGGATGTAACCTCTGCTGCGGTCCCCCCGTTAAGAGCCTCAACCAGCCGGTAGGTTGGCTCACTTTCCACATTTTCATTCCTTCCCTAGCATGAATACCAACGATTCGAACAACCCGCAAAACACCGGCACCGGCGCAGGCTCTAACTACGGCACCCAAAATACCGGCACCGGCATGGGCAACAGCACCGGTCTGAGCAATGAAGGCACCAGCTACAACGCTGGCACCGGCTCGACTTCCGGCACGGGTACCTCATCGTCTTCCGGCGCTTCGCTGGGCAACACGACTAATTCGACGGACGCTGACGACTTCAGCGCCACTGCCAAAGGTGCTGCCATTGCCGGCACCCCCGGCGCCGTAGTAGGCCGCGCCATCGACGGCGTGCAGAACACGGCCGACGAAGCGGCTCACGCCGTAACCGGCCGTCCTTACGACGACACCCCCAGCACCAACATGACCGGCATGTTCCGCGACCGCAGCAGCGCCGAGAAGGCTTACCAGTCGCTCTCGTCGCGTGGCTACGGCAAAGACGACGTGAACGTGCTGATGTCGGATGAAACCCGCAAAACCCACTTCGGTGACGACACCGCTCACACCGAGCTTGGCGACAAAGCCATGGAAGGTGCTGGCGTAGGTTCGGCCATCGGCGGCACCGCCGGTGCTATCATTGGCGCTATTGCTGCCATTGGTACGTCGGTAGCGCTGCCCGGTCTGGGCCTCATCATTGCCGGTCCGCTGGCCGCTGCGCTGGCGGGTGCCGGTGCCGGTGGCCTCACGGGTGGCCTGGTAGGCGCTCTGGTGGGCTCGGGTATTCCCGAGGAGCACGCCGCTGAGTACGAAGAAGGCATTAAGAATGGCGGCATTGTGATGGGCGTGAAGCCCCGCAACGCCGAAGATGCCAAGTACTTCGAAGATGAGTTCCGTCGCCACAACGGCGACAAGATTTACAAGTACTAAGCTCGTCGCAGGTTCCGACCTGTTTGTCATGAAAAAAGCCTTTCCCGTCTGGGAAAGGCTTTTTTGTTGCAACCTTCGGCCGGCCGGCACAGTTCTTAGGAGGTAATGGTCAGGCAGTTTTCCGCACGGGCACTTATTGCCTGTGCCGGGGCGTTTCGGAAGTAGGCAAAACTGCCCGCAGGTGCATGGCACCGGCCGTATATTTGAATTTCATCCTGTTTTATTCTTGCCAATGTCATCCTCCCGCTTGAAGGTCGGACTGTACGCCTTTTTGGTGACAGCCGTGTTTGTTCTGGCATCTTACCGGCTGTTCCGCCGGACCGACTCGGTGGTGCCGAGTAAAGACCAAGTGCTGATTGGCCTCATGATGAGCGGCCTCACCTCTCAGCACTACCAGCCCGAAAAAGTTGACGACGCCTTTTCGAAGCGCGTTTTCGACCTCTATTTGAAGCGGCTGGACTATCGTAAGCAGTTCCTGCTGGCTACCGATGTGGACCAGCTGCGCCGTTACCAGTCTCAGATTGACGACCAGGTGAAGCGTGGCAGCCACGAGTTTCTGGACCTGAGCACCAAACTTATACTGGAGCGCACCAAGGACGTGCAGGGCCTCTACCGCGATATCCTGTCGAAGCCCTTCGACTTCACTGTGGAAGAGTCCTTCCAGACGGACTTTGATAAAGCCGCCTTTCCGGCCAACAAAGCGGCCCAGCGCGAGGTGTGGCGCAAGCTGCTGAAGTACGAAACCCTCAGCCGCGTGTCGGAAATGATGGAAGCCCAGGAGAAGGCCAAAGAAGCCAAACCTACCGGCGCAACCGCCGCGCCCAGCGCCGCCAGCGCGGCTGCCCCCACCGCTGCCGAGCCCATGCGCACTCCCGCCCAAATGGAGGCCGAGGCCCGCAAGCGCGTGCTGAAATACTACGACGAGCAGTTTGAGGAACTCGGCGAAACCGACGCAAACGACCGCCTGGCCGAGTATGCCAATGCCATTGCCAACACTTACGACCCGCATACTGAGTACTTTGCGCCCAAAGCCAAGGAAGATTTCGACTACGAAATGACCGGCCGCTTCGAAGGCATCGGGGCTACACTTCGCGAAAAAGACGGCCTGATTTACATCGAAGAAATCATTCCCGGCTCGGCTTCGGCCCGGCAGGGCGAGTTGAAAAAGGGCGACGCCCTGCTGCGCGTAGCCCAGGGTGCCGCCGAGCCGGTGAGCATTGAGGGCTGGCACACGAGCAAAGCCGTGACGCTGATTAAGGGCAAGAAAGGCTCCGAAGTGCGTCTCACGGTGAAGAAGCCCGATGGCAGTACCAAAATTATTTCCATCATCCGCGACGTGGTGGTGGTTGATGACAAATACGCCCAATCATCGGTGATTACCGACAAAGGCCAGAAGTTTGGCTACCTGCGCCTGCCCAGCTTTTATGCTGATTTCAGCGACAACGGTGGCCGCAACTCCTCGGACGACGTGCGCAATGAGCTCGCCAAGCTCAATGCGGAAGGCGTGAAAGGTGTGATTCTGGATTTGCGCTTCAACGGAGGCGGCTCGCTTAGCGATGCCGTGTCGATGGCGGGCCTCTTCGTGGAATCCGGGCCGATGGTGCAGGTGCGCGACGGCCAGGGCCATGCGCAGGTGCGGAACGACAACGACCCCCGCGTGCAGTACAGCGGCCCGCTGGTGGTGCTGGTGGACAAGCACAGCGCCTCGGCATCGGAGATTCTGGCCGCGGCCATGCAGGACTACCACCGCGGCGTTATTATGGGCTCGACCAGCACCTACGGCAAGGGCACTGTACAACAGGTATTCGACCTCGACGACGCCCTGCCGGCCGAACTGAGCAGCGTGAAGCCGATTGGCTCGCTCAAGCTGACGATGCAGAAGTTCTACCGCATAAATGGGGGCTCGACCCAGTTCAAAGGTGTAGCTTCGGACATTGTGCTGCCCGACCTCTACTCCTACCTCGACGACGGCGAAAAGGAATCGGACTACCCGCTGAAATGGGACGAGATTCAGCCGGCTCGGTACAAGACCTGGGGTGATGCGCCCAACATTGAGAAGCTGCGCGCCGCCAGCAAAGCCCGGGTGGCCACCAACGCCAGCTTCCGGGTGATGGAAGAAATGGCAAAGAGCATGCGCAAGCGCAAGGACGAAACTACGGTTTCGCTCAAGCTCAGCGCCTATCAGGCCGAGCAGCGGCAATCGAAAGCTATTTCGGACCGCTACGAAGCCGCTCAGAAAACCACTTTGCCCCTGGCCTTCTCGCCCCTCGCGGCCGATTTGCGGGTGCTGGGTGGCGACACGGTGCGCATCAACCGGGCCGCCCGCCTCACCAATGGCCTCAAGAAGGATATCACCATCGGCGAGGCCGTGGCGGTGATTCAGGACGAAATCAAGCAAAAGTAGAGGAGTCAGGGTGGTTTGAAGCCATTTATGGCCTGCTAACCACCGTAAACACTCGGTTGAACGAAAGCCCCCGCATCATCTGGTGCGGGGGCTTTTTTGGCACATTTTTAGAATGACAACCTCAATAGCAAACGATAGTCATTAATTAATTGAAAAATATTTTTGTAATATGCATGCAAATTACTGATTAACAGAAACATGGTGCACATTTTAAATTGACAAAAAAGTTAGCATTAAAGCAACTAAAAACATGCCTACTGCTGTTTACTTAGCATGACGACTCAAGAGGAAACCCGCATCATTCCGCTCAACCCGCAGGTAGACGCTCCTGCCGATGAGCTTCAGCAGAAATTGGCTGATGAAAACTGGCGCAAGTCAATTCCGGCGCAGGTTTTCCTCAACTATTTCTTTGCCATTAACTATCACATTCAGGAAAACGACGACTTGCTCGGCGGGCTCCAGAACCTGCCGTTCTTCCGCAGCCACACGGCCGAGCTGAACGACGCCGACGTAGCTGCGCTCACTAAACTGCTGCACACCAGCTGGAGCACGGAGTACGCCCTACGCGCCACGGCCGAGCTGGGCGATGAAAACTTCCTGCGCAACGCCCTGCACTGGACTTTCCCGCAGGCTTATCATGCCATTCAGTCGGGCCTGCAGGCCTTCCTGTACACCACGGGTGTGCGCTCGACCAACAGCCAGCTCACCCGCCGCGAAGTGGGACGGCTGGTGGTGAAGAATGCCTACCCGCGCCCGGTATCGTTTTACGCGGCTGGCGCTTATGGTGACTTCAGCATTCATCGCTTGCCGCTAGCTGGCTACAAGGCCGGGCTGCACATTGCCAGCAAGGAGATTGATGCCCAGGCCCAGATTGGCCAGTTCCTGCGCACCACGCGCAAGATGAAGGCGCAGTGGACCCGCGCGCAGGTGCAGGCCAACCCCAACACGGCCATCCGCAGCCAGAAGACGGGCCGCCCGCTGGATAAGTGGACGTCGGCTCACTGGCAGCAGATTACCTGGCGCTTGGGCTACACCACCATCTTCGACCTGCTGGGCCGCCTGCGCATATCGGAATCGACCCGCGAGATTGAACGCTATGTGGAAGCTGATATTGATTTCAGCCTGTTTCACGCCTCGCTGCTCAACATTGTGAGCTACCTCAACGGCGTGCACGAAACCTACGTGGCCAAGGCCTTGGGCCTGGAGCGCTACCGCCAGCTGGTGGCCGAGCTGCCGGTGCACCTGCAGTCGGGCTTCGTGCAGGAGCGGCTGCATACCCGCGTTGAGCCGGTGCTGGCGCCCACGCCGCCGAGCGCCCCGGCCCTCAACGCCGAGGCTCCGCAGTACCGCATGGCCGCTTAGTCTGGACCGCGGATTCAGGCATATTTTTTGGATTTCGCGGATTTTGCTAATGGAAAGCCGCTCCGGTTTCGGAGCGGCTTTTTCGTGCCGTACTTTTGTGGTTCACTTTTTATTTATCACGGCTGAGCACTTGGCTTCTAAGTGTTCCGATTGGCTCGCTTGAATCGTCCACGAAATCCGTGGAATCCGAAAATCCGAGCGAAACGAAGTTCGGCGAAGCCAATCCGTGGTTCAGACATCATTATGCAGCACCTCAGCGAACAGGAAATTCAGCGCCGCCAGAAACTCGAAGAGCTGGAAAAGCTGGGCATTGAAGCGTATCCGTCGGAATTATTTGACGTGACGTTTTACGCCAAGGAAATCCATGACAACTACCACCCCGAGCTGAATAACTTCCAGGAAGTGACGCTGGCGGGCCGTTTGATGTCGTCGCGCGTGATGGGCAAGGCCTCGTTTGCGGAGCTGATGGACACCTCGGGCCGCATTCAGCTCTACATCAACCGCGACGAAATCTGCCCCGGCGAGGACAAGACGCTGTATAACGTGGTATTCAAGAAGCTACTCGATTTGGGCGACTTCATTGGCGTGAAAGGCCACGTGTTTAAGACGCAGGTGGGCGAAACGTCGGTGCACGTAACGGAACTGAAACTGCTCTCGAAAGCCCTCCGCCCGCTGCCCGTGGTGAAAACCCATAAGGACGAAACCACCGGCGAGGTGACGACCTACGACGCCTTCACCGACCCCGAGCAGCGCTACCGCCAGCGCTACGTGGACCTAGTGGTGAACCCCAGCGTGCGCGACACCTTCATCAAGCGCACGCAGCTGGTGCAGTCGATGCGCAATTTTCTGAACGACAAAGGCTATTTGGAGGTAGAAACGCCGATTCTGCAGCCACTTTATGGCGGGGCGGCGGCGCGGCCTTTCACCACGCACCACAACACGCTGGACATGACGCTGTACTTGCGCATTGCCAACGAGTTGTACCTCAAGCGCCTGATTGTAGGCGGGTTCGATGGAGTGTACGAGTTCAGCAAGGACTTCCGCAACGAAGGCATGTCGCGCTTCCACAATCCGGAGTTCACGCAGATGGAACTCTACGTGGCCTACAAAGACTACGCCTGGATGATGGACCTGGTGGAGGAAATGGTAGAGCGCGTGGCCATGGCCCTGCACGGCCAGACGGAGGTGCAGGTGGGTCAGAACGTTATCAACTTCCAGCGGCCCTGGCAGCGCTACACCATGTTCGAGGCCATCGAGAAGTACACCGGCAAGGCCATCGGCGAGATGGACGAAGCGGCTTTGCGCGCAACGGCGCAAGAGCTGAACGTGCACCTCGACCCCAGCATGGGCAAAGCCAAAATCATCGACGAGATTTTTGGCGAGCACGTGGAGCCCAAGCTCATCCAGCCCACATTCATCACCGATTACCCGGTAGAAATGTCGCCGCTGGCCAAGAAGCACCGCGACCGGCCCGGCATGGTGGAGCGCTTCGAGGCCATTTGCAACGGCAAGGAAATCTGCAACGCCTTCTCGGAGCTCAACGACCCCATCGACCAGCGCCAGCGCTTCGAGGACCAGCTGGAGCTGGGCAAGCGCGGCGACACCGAAGCTATGGTGCTCGATGAGGACTTCCTGCGGGCGCTGGAGTACGGCATGCCGCCCACGGCCGGCCTGGGCATCGGTATCGACCGCCTGAGCATGATTATGACCAACTCACACTCCATTCAGGACGTGCTGTTTTTCCCGCAGATGAAGCCGGAAAACGTACAGAAAGAAAAGCAGGAGGAGAAATAATTCCAACGTCTGTCATCCTGAGCGCAGCGAAGGACCTTATTACGTTTGGAACAGCTGTGAACTGTTCTTGGGTGATAAGGTCCTTCGCTGCGCTCAGGATGACAGACGATTTAAATACGCTAAAAATCGAAAAGCCCCGCACGAAATGTCGTGCGGGGCTTTTCTTTTTACAACCTTCTTACCCTTCAAACCGCTTTTCTTAACAGAAGCTTGCGATGGATTCGTCTGATTTTACTGCTGAGTTGTTTGACCAATTTCAGCAGAAGCTCCTACGACCGGCAATTTTACTGATAATATTTTCGGCCTTCTTTCAAGTTGGTTGTGAGGAGTTTTACGAAGCGAGGTGGTGGAAGTTACAACAGGGGCAAAAATGCCATAATTATGTTCCTTCTACCAAGGGCCGCTACAGCAGGGGTTGGTGGCGGAAATCATCGCCGCTGCCGTCGTAGTCAGTATCGGCATCCGGATAGTTGCCGGGGGCGTCGAGGCCTTCGAGGAGTCGGTTGGCGGCCTGCTTGTCTTCAGGTACGAAGGCTTCGGAGTTGGTGTGGCCGGGCGTTTGGCCCTGCGCTTTGGCCAGGGTGTCTTTGAAGAGCTTGCTGAGGTCGCCGCTCCACTTGGAAGCGGTGCGCTTGAGGCCGGAACGGGTTTCATCGCCGGTTTCGGGTGCCAGGAGCAGCCCGGCCACGATGCCGGCTGTGGCGCCGGCCAGCAGCGAAATGATGACTTTGCCTTTGTCGTCTTTCATGGTGTTGCGGGAAAAGAGAGATACTTGATTGATTGCATAACGCAGAAGCGGGCCGCGTTGTTGGGGGCAGCAAAAAGCCCCACGTCTTGCGGCGCGGGGCTTTTAAGCTTCAGCAAATAGCTGGGAAGACCTACAGGTCGTTCAGCATTTTGGTGATTTCGGCTTTGCCTTTGCCAAGCTTGTCTTGCAGCTTGCCCACCAGCTCGTCGCCTTTGCCTTCGGTATAGGTCAGGTCTTCGTCGGTCAGTTGAGCGTATTGCTGCTTCAACTTGCCTTTTACTTCGTCCCAGTTGCCTTTGATTTTCAGGCTGCTGCCGGGCAGCGTTACGCCGAGGTCTTCGAGCTTGCCGGCGTACTCTTTGAATTTAGCTTCGAGGTCGGAGCCCAGTTTGGTAGCCTGCTCGCCGAGCTGGCCGCTGTATTTGGAAGCAACACCTTTCCAGTTTTCGCGCGTGGCCGAGCCTTTGTCGGGGGCCAGCAGCATACCGGCGATGATGCCAGCGCCTGCACCCGCGAGGGCAGCCAAAAGGATTTTACCGGCGTTGTTTTCTTCTTCGTGGTACGACATGGTAATGGTAATGAAGGGTGAATGGGTGAAAGAATCTGAGGAGGCGCGGCTCGAACACAAAACGAAATATTCTGTTTTAGCGCCGCGTTTGGTCTGGCTGCCTATACGAAGGCTATGGTCAGGGGTTGAGCTTAGGAATAAATTTTCCGAATCGGGCCACACCTAAAGGGCCCTGTCGGTCTGGCCTCGCCCGATTCTGCGCCCGTAGGCGTAGATTCGCCCCTCCCCATGCCTGGCACCATGAAATCACCCTTGCTTCTTTACGCCGCCCTGCTGCTGGCCCCAGCCTGCCAACGCGCCACGCCCGCCACCGCCGACGCCGACTGCATCGACCCGAGCAAAGTGAAGCCCGACGGCATCTGCACCATGCAATACGAGCCCGTGTGCGGCTGCGACGGCAAAACCTACTCCAACCCCTGCGTGGCTGGCAATGCGGGCGTGCGCACCTTCACCAAAGGCCCCTGCCCCGAGGCTCAGCCCAAATAATCCCAATTCCCCGTTGCCAACCGCTCAAGACCGTTACCGCGACTTCTGCCGCACCGCGCCCGACGTGCCGGTGTTTGCGCAGCCCTGGTACCTGGATGCCTGCGCCGAAGGCGGCGCCTGGGACGTGGCGCTGGCCGAAGAAAACGGCCATGTGGTAGCGGCGCTGCCGTATTTCTTTAAGCAGAAAGGCCCATTTCGCTACGCCACCATGCCGCCGTTTGTGAAATGGCTGGGGCCGTACCTGCTGCCCGAGTTTCGGGGGGTGTTGAAGAAGGAGCATTTGCTACTGGAGGAGTTGATTAAGCAGTTGCCTGCTTTGGCGGCTTTCAAGCAGAATTTTTACCCCAGCACCACCAACTGGCTGCCGTTTTACTGGGAGAAATACCGCCAAACCACTTACTACACATACCGCCTCAATGGCTTGCACAACCTGGCCCAGATTGAAGCGGGTATCAACCGCAACATCCGGCGCAACCTGCACAAGGCGCGCGAGCAGGTGCAAGTGGTGCATAGCCTCGGCCCCGAACGGTTTTATGAGCTCAACAAAATGAGCTTCGACCGGCAGGGCCTGCCCATGCCCTATTCCTGGGCGCAGTTTCAACGGCACGATGCGGCGCTGGCGGCCAACAGCGCCCGGCAGTTTTTCTTCGCCGTGGATGCGCAGGGGCAGGTCCACTCGGCTTCGTATTTGATTTGGGATAAGCAAGCGGCCTATTATCACCTCGCCGGCGACGACCCAGCCCTGCGCGACAGCGGCGCGGGCATCCTGCTAATTTGGGAGGCCATTCGCTACGCCAGCGAGGTATTGGAGCTGGCCTGCTTCGATTTTGAGGGCAGCATGCTGCCCGCGGTGGAGCGCATCCGGGTGCAGTTTGGGGCGGTGCAAACGCCGTATTTCTTTGTGTGGAAGTATAATTCGCGGCTTTTTGAGCTGTTGGAGCGCGTGAAACCGTAATAGTTGAACATCAAAAGAGAACGTCATGCAGAGCGCAGCGAAGCATCTTGCCCGCTACTACTAATCCGGATGATTGAATTGCGTTGTGCGGTAAAGATGCTTCGCTGAGCTCTGCATGACGGCCTGTTAATCCTAATTAACACTCTTATTTTCAAATATATGCCCGAAAAACGCTACGTCCTCAACCCCTCCCCTTTCGTGGTGCCCACTACCGATGGCAAGCTCATCGAAGAACACGTGGGCGGTGCCAGCACCGGCACCTCGGCCTACAGCCTGGCCCACATGGTGGCCCCGCCGCTCTGGAGCGAGCCGCACCAGACGCCCAGCTTCGACGAAATCACCATTGTGGTGCGCGGCCGGAAGCGGTTTGAAATCGATGGCGACGTGGTGGAATTGCAGGCCGGGCAGGCCTTGCTGATAAAAGGCGGGGCGCGGGTGCGCTACTCCAATCCCTTTAATGATGAGTGTGAGTACTGGTCTATTTGCGTGCCGGCCTTCAGCCCCGACACGGTGAACCGCGAGGCTGAATAACCATCGTATTTTCCATTAAGTCAGTACATTTAGCCGCATGGACCAACGCATCATCGACCTCTTCGACGAATACACCCACGCCCCGCTGTCCCGCAAGGATTTCATGGAGCGGCTGGTGAAACTGGCTGGCGGCACCGCCCTGGCCTTTTCGGCCCTCTCGGTACTAGAGCCCGGCTACGCGGCCGCCGCCACCGTGGTACCAGAAGACGATAACCTGGAAACCGAGGAAGTGAGCTGGCCCGGCGACGGCGCCACCGTACGCGGCTACCTGGTGAATCCGAAAGGCAAGAAAAAGCGCGGTGCCGTGGTCGTCATCCACGAAAACCGGGGGCTGACGCCGCACATTAAGGACGTGACGCGGCGCGTAGCGCAGGCGGGCTACCTGGCGCTGGGTGTGGATGCGCTGAGCGTGGTAGGTGGCACGCCGGCCGACGAGGACGAGGGCCGGAAGCTCATCGGCCAGCTCGACCCGCTGAAAAACCTGAACAACTACCTCGCGGCCCTCACCTATCTGCGCGGCCGGCCCGACTGCAACGGCCGCACCGGCGCCGTGGGCTTCTGCTGGGGCGGCGGCCTGGTGAACCAGTTGGCCGTGCACGACCCCAAACTGAACGCCGGCGTGGCCTACTACGGTGCCCAGCCCAAGGCCGAGGATGTGCCCAAAATAAAGGCCGCCCTGCTGCTGCACTACGGCGGACTCGATACGCGCATTAATGCTGGCATTCCGGCCTACGAGGCAGCCCTGAAAGCGGCCGGCACCAAGTACGAGCTGTATGTGTACGAGGGTGCCAACCACGCCTTCAACAACGACACCTCGCCGGCCCGCTACAACGCCGAAGCCGCCAAGCTGGCCTGGGACCGCACCCTGAAACTATTCAAGGAAAAACTGGGATAGTTGGGCAACCGCGGCGGTTTTAGCGGCATCTTTGCGGTATCGACCGGTACTCATGTCGCGTAAGAAGCTACCCCTTCTCTTCGCTGCCTTGGCCTTCAAAGCCACGAGCAGCATGGCCCAAAGCCAGCCATCCCCGGCGCGGCAACCCGTTACTGACCCTGACTATCAGCAGGTGACGGTGCCGGTGCCCCGCGCCGTGTCGCTGGTGACGGACGTGGCGGCGGCGCTGTTTTCGCGCAGCTCCGACGGCAAAAGCAAAGTGCAGGACATCATGGACCGCCGCCGCAAACGCTCCGAAACCGGTGACCAAAACCTGAAAGTGAGTATTCCGAAGAACGGGCTGACGCGCACGCTGGGGCTGGTGGAGTGAACCAGCGTTTGACTAACTAAAAAAACGTCATGCTGAGCGCAGCCGAAGCATCTCTACCGCAGGAGTAAATAATTACCTCCTCGGTAGAGATGCTTCGGCTGCGCTCAGCATGACGTTTTTTTTTTTAGCGCATACCGCCAACGTGCTCTACTGCGGCTTCGCCGCTGCAGGCAGCGGCTTACGGGGCAGTTTCTGGTCGCGCATGGCGGCATCGTACACGAAGCTGGCTACTACCACGGACGCCTGTTTCAAGTCGTCGGCGATGAGGCGGTCGTAGGTGTCCTGGTTGGTGTGGTGGGTGGTGGGGAAATAGTCGAGGCCATCTTGGATAAACTGGAAGCCGGGCAGGCCCACGGCGTCGAAGGCGATGTGGTCGGTGCTACCGGTGTTGCGCAGCGTCACGGTGCTGGCGCCGAGGTCGGCGAAGGGCGCGAGCCACTGCTGGAAGATGGGCGCCACAGCCTCGTTGCCCTGGGCGTAAATGCCGCGGATTTTGCCGGCGCCGTTGTCGAGGTTAAAGTAGGCGGCCAGCTTCTCGTGCTCGGGCTTGAGCTGCATGGTGGTGGGGTCGGCGAAGTGGTTTTTCACGTAGCCGCGCGAGCCGTGCAGGCCCTCTTCCTCCTCGCCCCACAGGGCAATGCGGATGGTGCGGCGCGGCTTCAGGCCGCTGGCTTTGAGGATGCGGACGGCCTCCATCATCACGGCACAGCCGGCGGCATTATCCGTAGCGCCGGTGGCGGCGTGCCAGGAATCGAGGTGGCCGCCGAGCATGACGACTTCGGATTTCAGCTTTTTGTCGGTGCCGGGAATTTCGGCCACCACGTTGTAGCCTTTCAAATCCTGAGTCTGGAAGCGGGTTTTGGTTTCCATCTCCACTTCTACCGGCACGCCGGCTTCCACCAGCCGAATGAGGCGCAGCTGGTCCTCGGGCGCGGTTTCAATTTCAGGCAGCGCGGGCTTGGCATCGGCGGCGTAGGGGGCGCCGTTGCTGGTGTTGAAGGTGCCGTAGATGCCGCCGCGGGCACTGAGCACGCCGGCCGCGCCTTCGCTCACCAGCATCTCGGCCACGGCGGTGCGCAGGGCGGCCATGGCTTTGCGGGAGGCCAGCATGGTGGCATCGGGCGCGGTGCGGGCTGGGGCGGTGGCCGGCTCGGTCATCTTTTTGAGGTCCTCGTCGGAATAGCGGCGGATGGCGCCCTCGGTGGCGGGCTTGGGCGGGGTAGCCACGCTCATCACCACGATTTTATCGCGCAGCTGGCCTTTGTACTGGGCCAGGTCGGCTTCGGTGGCGGCTTTCATTACGACAACCTGCTTGCGCACGGGGCCGGGCGTGCTGGGCGTCCAGGCCTTCGGGATGCCTACGATGGTGTGGTAGTAGGGCGCCGTCATGGCCACGTACGACTTCTCGATGTCCCAGCCGCGGCCGAAGTCGCCCCAGGCTTCGATGTTGGCGTTCACGAGGCCGTATTTGGCGAGCTGGGCTTTGGTCCACTCGTTGGCGCGCTTCAGGCCGTCGGAGTTGGCGAGGCGCGGGCCGTTCACGTCGGTGAGGTAAAAGGCGGTTTCCATCACCTTGGAGCGGTTCATGCCTTCGTCGCGGATTTTGGCGAGGGCCGCCGCGTCGAGTTTTTCAGCCGTTTGGGCCCAGGCGGGCGCTGCTGTAGCCAGCGTGCCGGCCAGGGCCAGGAGCATCAGTTTGTTCATTGAAAGGGGATTGAATGGGCTTTTGTATCGGTCTAAGGTAAGCAAAACGGCAAACGTGTGGCAGCGGGCATGAAGCCCCAAAAGCCTGAAAACCGGCTCCTCGCGGCATTCCTGGAGACGCTTTCCGTGGTTCGGTCTGGCAATAGCACCGGTTGGTCGGTGCCTGGCGCCTCCCCGTCCACCCTGGCGTTTTTGGTCGCAGTTCGGCCGGTGGTTTGCAAATACCCTGGCAGGATGAGTCGATTCTCACCTCCGGCGCCCGCTGTCTGCAGCATTCGAGCCCAGCTTTTTTCACTTCCCTTCTTCACCCCTCTTCATCTAGAAACCATGAAAGCTTCCTTGTTTTCCATCATCGCCGCTGCTGCCCTCTTCACTTCCTCCGCCGCCTTTGCCGCCGAGGGGCCCTTCGACCACCGCTACGATGGCCGTGACGACCGCAACAGCAAAGACTTCAACTACGGCTACGACCGTAACCACCGCGTAAGCAATGCCGAAAAAGCCCGCTGGGAAGCTGCCCACCGCAACGACGGCCGCCGGGATGACGACCGCCGCAACGACCGCGACGACGACCATTTCGACCGCAACCAGAACTATGGCTTCGACCGCAACCACCGCGTAACGGCCCAGGAACGTGCCCGCTGGGAAGCCCAACAACGTGCTCAGCGCGAAGCTCAGGAACGGGCCCAGCGCGAAGCTCAGGAGCGCGCCCGTTACGAAGCAACTCACCGCCAATATGGCCACCGCTAAGATGGCCGGCCGGCGCTAAAGCCTGATTTGGGCGATGATTCGGACCTCTTGGTCCAGCTTAATGCGCCAGCGCTGGCTTTCCGCCCCACGTTTGCACTGCTTGTGTGAACCACCCGTGGAGATGTGGCCCCCGGCACTGCGGTGTCGGGGGCCCTTTCCAGCAGTCTTGCCCTCTATTCTTTTTTTAACATCACCCCCCACCAA
Source organism: Hymenobacter convexus (assembly GCF_030580955.1). Lineage (GTDB taxonomy): Bacteria > Bacteroidota > Bacteroidia > Cytophagales > Hymenobacteraceae > Hymenobacter. Next base: position 39,466 of record NZ_JAUQON010000007.1, read on the forward strand.
ACCCATGAAAACCTCATTCCTTTCCATCCTCGCGGCAGCCAGCCTGATGGCCAGCACGGCAATAGCCGCGCCCGCCACCAGCCACACTGCCGCCACCGTGCTGCAGAACCCCTACGACCGGCAGAACGACCGCAACGACAAGGACTTCAATTACGGCTTCGATAAGAAGCACCGCGTGACGCCCGACGAGCGCAAGCGCTGGGAAGAAGCCCACCGCAACGACCGCAAAGACGACAAGCATGACCGCAAAGACGAGCGGAAGTACGACAAGCGCGACGACCGCAACGACAAAGATTTCAACTACGGCTTCGACAAAAAGCACCGCGTAACGAACGAGGAACGCGCCCGCTGGGAGGCCGCCCACCGCAACGACGGGCGCCGCTAAGCCGCGCACCGGCCCGAACTGACGCAAAAAGTCCCGCTTGATTACTCTCGTTGGGACTTTTTCGTACAACGCTTTTGCAAGACCCATTTCCGTTTCTCACCTCCCAACCATTCCAACCAATTTCATGAAAAAGTCCCTGTTGCTCCTGCTGGCCGCCTGCGCCATCACCATTGGCAGCGCCGCTGCCCAAACCACCCCCGGCGATGGCATGCAAGGCCAAGGCGGCGGCTACGGCCGTATGCAAGGCAATCCTGATGAGATGGCCAAGCGCCAGACCGAGCGCATGACCCAGGAGCTCGGCCTCAGCGCCGACCAGTCGGCCAAAGTGCAGCAAATCATGCTGGCCCGCGGCCAGGAAATGCAGGCCATGCGCGGCCAGGCCGGCGGCGACCGCGACAAGATGCGCGAGCAAATGCAGGCCAGCCGCACCAAATACGACGCCCAGTTTAAAGAAGTGCTGACCGCCGACCAGTACACCAAATACACCGCCATGGAGGCGAACCGCATGAACCGCGGCGGCGGCCGTGGCATGGGCGGCCCCGGTGGCATGGACGGCCGGCCCGTTGATGGCGCCAGCATCGACAAGATGAAAGCCAAAACGGACGACGGCGAAAAAGTCAAAGTAAAGGGCGACAAGGTGAAGACCAAAGTCGATGACGTAAAGACGAAAACCACTAACTAAGCCGTTGCTCCCGGCACTGTTTAGACAAAAGCCCCGGCTATCTGGCCGGGGCTTTTTGTTTTTCAGGCATTTAGAACCCTATAGATTAACGTCATGCTGAGCTTGTCGAAGCATCTCTACCGCGCAACGTAATTATTTACTAGTGCGGTAGAGATGCTTCGACAAGCTCAGCATGACGTTCTTCCTATCCGGCAGTGTAAACGCCTCAAACCAGCGGACCCAGCAGCTTGTCGGGGGTGATGGGCAACTCGCGCACGCGCCGGCCGGTGGCGTGGTACACGGCGTTGGCCACGGCGGCACTGAAGCCCACCAGCCCGATTTCGCCCAAGCCCTTGGCGCCAATGGGGTCGAGGACCGGGTCGGGCTCATTGATGAACTCGACTTCAATGGCGGGAATGTCGGCGTTCACGGGCAGGTGGTAGTCGGCCAGGTCGTGGTTCACCACGCGGCCGTAGCGGTGGTCGAGGCGGGCTTCTTCCAGCAGGGCAATTCCTATTCCCCACACCACCGAGCCCAGCACCTGGCTGCGGGCGGTTTTGGCGTTGAGCACCCGGCCCGCGTCTACCACGCTCACCACCCGGCTCACCCGCACCTCGCGGGTGAGCGGATGCACCCGCACTTCCACGAAATTGGCGCAAAACGACTTACCCGAGTAGTTTTTCATCTCCGGCGACTCTTCGGCTTTCTGCGTCACCTCCAGCGCCGGCAGCCTGTGCTGCTTCAGCACCTCGCCGAAACTCAGGCGTCGGCCGTTCTTTTTGGCGGAGATGACGAAGCCACTATCGACGGTCAATTCTTCGGCTTTAACCTTGCCTAGTGCCTTGCCCGGCACGCTCACGGCCAAATCCAGCAGCTGCTTTTTCAGCGCCGCGCACACCTTGTGCACGGCCGAGCCCACCGACGTAGCCGTGTGCGAGCCGGCCTGCAAGGGCGCGTCCGGCAGCGCGGACTCGCCCAGCTCGAAGTGGATGCTGGCGGCGGGCACCCCGCTGGCATCGGCCGCAATCTGCGTCATGATGGTGGCGGTGCCGGGGCCGGTGTCGGCGGTGGCGCTTTGCACCAGCAGGGTGCCATCGGGCAGCAGGCGGGCGCGGGCAGTGGCCGCGCTGCGCTCGGCTTTGTAAATGCCGGTGCTCATGCCCCAGCCCACGAGATAGCCGTCGGCCTGCATAGAGCGGGGCGCGGGCAGGCGTTTGCTCCAGCCGAAGAGCGCCGCGCCGCGCTCGTAGCATTGGCGCAGATGCTTGCTGCTCCAGGGTTTGCCGGTTTCGGGGTCGCGGTCGGCGTAGTTTTTCAGGCGCAGGGCCAGCGGGTCCATGTTGAGGGCCACGGCTAGTTCGTCCATAGCGCTTTCCAGGGCAAAGGAGCCGCTGGTTTCGCCGGGGCCGCGCGTCCAGGCCGGCGTGCTCAGGTCGAGGGGCACAAGACGGTAGTGGGTGTTCAGGTTGGGCACCGCGTAGGCCGATTTGGTGGGGTGCACAATGCGCTCCTCGAACTGCTCGTGGCGCGAGGTGCCGCCGTAGGCTCGGTGTGTGAGGCCCACCAACGTGCCATCGGCCTGGGCGCCGAGGCCCAGGCGTTGGATGGACTGCGGCCGGTAGCCCACTTGGTTGAACTCGTGGTCTCGCTGGTTCATCAGCTTCACCGGCCGGCCCACCAGCTTCGCTCCCAAAATAGCGGCCACTTCCGGCGGCCAGATGCGCGACGAGCCCCCGAATGCCCCGCCCACAAACTGCGAATGCACCTGCACACTCTCGGCCGGCAATTGGAACATGCGCATCAAATCCTGCTGCGCCAATTTGGGCCCCTGCGTTTTGGTATAGACCGTCAGCTTCTCACCTTCCCAAAGCGCCACCACGGCGTGCATTTCCATGGGGTGGTGCACCTGCAGGGGCGTACGGTATTCCTGCTCAATGTGCACGGGCGCTGTTTTATAGGCGTCGGGCTGGCCGCGCAGGTACTCGCCTTCTTTTTTCGGCGTCAGGTTTTGGGCGAGGCTTTTCGCCAGGTCTGTCTGGTGCGGGCTCGTTTCATATTCTACCCGAATAAGCGAGGCGGCGTATTGCGCCTGCTCCAGTGTTTCGGCCACAGCCAAGGCCACGGGCTGGTTGCTGAAATGCAGCTGGTCGTCGAAGAAAACCTTCACTTCCTGGCCTTCCACGCGCGGGTTTTTGGCAGTTTCGGCCTTCAGGTAGCCGGGTACTTTGGGCGCGTTCAGGTGCGACACGATGCGCAGCACGCCGGGCGCCTGCTCGGCCGCCGCCACGTCGAGCCGCCGGATGCGGCCGCGGGCAATGGCACTGCACACCAGCACGCCGTGCGCGCAATCCGGCAGGGCGTATTCGGCGGCGTAGCGGGCCCGGCCGGTCACTTTCAAGCGGCCATCCACGCGGTTGAGCGGGGCCCCGGTGCTGGGCGGGGCTGGCGGAGTATTTTCCATAGCAGTTGGGTAGAATAATACCCTGGCTGTACGGCATGGTATGGCGGGCGTTTCACCCAATTGCCCGGAATGGTTTGGGCAACCGGACATAACGCGGACGTTGCAGTCCGCGTCCGCACACCGTTAAAATTGTTCGGGTGTCCGCCGGGGGCGCGCACTACAGCGTCCGCGCTACATCCTCACGCTGCCACGGCCACCCGCTTCCGGGCCTCGGCAATGGCCGGCGCATGCGCCGCGGCCCAGTTGCCGAATTCAATCACGGCACCCAGCAGGCTTTGGCCCAGTTCGGTGAGAGCGTATTCCACGCGAGGCGGCACCTCGGCATATACAGTGCGCGCCACCAGCCCATCGGCTTCCAGCGCCCGGAGCGTGACCGTGAGCATGCGCTGCGAAATGCCGTCGATGCGCTTGCGTAATTCATTGAAGCGCAGGCTGTCGGTGCTGCCCAGGTGCAGAATAGACAGCAAAGACCATTTGTCGCCGATGCGGTCCAGAATGTCGCGCACGGGGCACAGGCCGAAGCCGTTGACCGGCACGGTAATAATTTTTTTGGCCGCCGCCCGAACTTCAGCGGCTTGATTTTCAACAACAGTTACTTCCATGTGCCTTGGGCAGAATTAAATGCCTTCTTGCGCCGGGACAAAAGGGCCGAATACCTTTGAGTTACCAAAAGTAACCATTGGCCCTTAAACTCCCAACTATATGATTGCCATCACCGGCGCCACCGGCCACCTCGGCCTCGCCACCATCCAAGCACTCACCGCCAAAATCGCGCCTTCCGAAATCGTCGCCGTGGTGCGCGACCCGCAAAAAGCCGCTGACACCCTCCCGCAGGGCGTGGTGGTGCGCCAGGGCGACTACAACGACCCGGCCTCGCTCCTCGCCGCCTTCCAGGGCGTCGAAACCGTGCTGCTCATCTCCACCAGCGAGCTGGAATACGAAGCGCGGATGCGCGAGCACAAAAACGTGATTGACGCCGCCAGGCAAGCGGGAGTACGCCACCTCGTGTACACCAGCGTGGTCAATCCATCGGCAGAATCGGCGTTCGGCGCGTCGCCCGGCCACTTCGCTACCGAAGAATACCTGCGCGCCTCGGGCCTGACCTATACCATTTTGCGCAACACGCTCTACCTTGACATCATCCCGATGCTGGTGGGCGAAGGCACGCTGCCCAGCGGCCAGCTTTACGCCTCGGCCGGCGATGGCAAGGTGAGCTACGCCCTGCGCGCTGAAATTGGCGAGGCGTTGGCCAACGTGCTGGCCGGCCAAGGCCACGAAAACCAGGTGTACGACATCGCCCCCGGCCCCGCCTACTCCTTCCAGGATATTGCCAACGGCTTGAGCGAAGTGACCGGCCAGCCCGTAGCCTACGTGCCCGTATCGGGCGAGGACATTGCGGCCGGCATGCGTCAGCACCAAGTGCCCGAGCCCTTCATCAACCTGCTGCTGGGCATGAACCAGGCAATAAAAGACGGCGAGTTCGACGCGGCCAGCCCCGCGTTTGAGCAACTGTTGGGCCGCAAGCCGACGGGTTTGAAAACGTACTTGGCGGGCGTGTACGGCAAGTAATTGTTGAACGAATGTAGCCAGAAAGCTCCCCGGCGGGCCGCTGAATTGCGGCCCGCCGGGGAGCTTTCTGGCGTTTCCACCCGCCGCGCTAGCAACTGCAGCCACCGCAGTTACTGCAGATGCACAACTTGTTTGCACAGAATAAATGATGGGTGTGCATTTCAGTCAAAGGATGCATCTTTCTGTTTCAAAGCCCCTAAAACAGTTCACTAGGATGAAAAAATTATTTCTGCTCTTACTTTTTGTCGCGTATAGTCAAGCCACATTAGCGTGTGACTGTATAATGACTCCAGTTCAGCAACATATTAAATCAACCCCTTATCTACTTACAGGAAAGGCACTTGAGATATTGGACGGTAATACCAGAGAAGGAAGAGACTACCATAACTTTTTGCGCAGCATTGGTATTCAAGACACGATTTCGCGAGGGTATTCTATGCGAATTATTATTGAAAACGACTTTAAAGGCAGATACAAGGCCGGTGATATTATTGAAATACACTCTACCTATTCCAATTGTGACATGCTATTTAGCATGGACAAAACCTATGTTTTATTTCTTCACAAAGAGCAAAATAAATTATTTCCTACTTACTACTCCTATTCCAATGTTCTGGATGGAAGTCAAGCATCCATTGATTTAGTGCAGGCCATTCGCACAGAACTTAAAAGTGGCCATTAGTCCACAACAACCCCGCCCCCGCCCCGCCCGTCTAACCGGCTCCACTTACCGCCCGCTTAGATGAGCCTTTGGGAAATTATTAAACGCCTGCTGCCCTTCGTGCGGCCTTACCGGCCGCTGGTCATTGCCACGCTGTTGCTCACGCTGGTGGGCTCGCTGGCCGCGCAGGTCAACCCCTTCGTGCTGCGCTACATTGTCGACAACGTGCAGGGCCTGCTCGACCGGCACGAGGCGCTGGCCGCCGGCTGGCCCATGCTGGCGGCGGTGAGCGGCATCCTGCTGGGCAAGGAAGTCGTCAACACCTTCATCACTTTCGGGCAGAAATACTACGGCGAGAAAATCCGCATCAACGTGAGCAGCACCTTGTCTCAGCAGGCCGTGAGCCGGATTCTGAGCTACGAGCTGGGCTTTTTCTCCGACGAGGGCAACCAGACCGGCAAGCTCCAGACCCGCATCGACCGCGGCGTAGAAAGCCTCATGAAGCTGGTCCAAAACTTCTTCATCGACATCCTGCCGCTGTTTGCCAACGCCCTGGTGGCTCTGGTGGTGATGTTCGTGGCCAACAAATGGGTGGGGCTGGTGGCGCTGGCCATCCTGCCGGTGTACTTCTGGCTGAGCTTCCGGCAGGCCGACCGGTTGCAGGGCGTGCGCCGCGGCCTGCAAAAGCTGCGCGAGGAGAAAAACCACGGCCTCATCAGCATCATCGACTCGATTGTGATCATCAAAAGCTTTGTGCGCGAAGCCTTTGAGGCCAACAAGCAGGCCGACACCCAGCAGAAGCTGGTGAGCGCCCAGCTGGTGACGCGCAAAACCAACTTCCGCTACGACGGCCTCAAAACCTTCGTCGAGCAGATTGGCGTGGTCGTCATCATCATCCTCACGGCCTACCTCGTGCTCGACCGCCAGATTTCCATCGGCGCCATCATGTTCCACATCCTGCTCTTCAACAACGTGTCGGCGCCCATCCGGCAGCTCCACCGCATCTACGACGAGATGAACGAGGCCCTCACCTACTCCGAAGGTTTCTTCGCCATCCTCGACGCCGACGCCGCCATCGAAGAAACCGGCCCGCTGCAGCCGGCCGACGTGCGCGGCACCTTCGAAATCTGCAACGTCGATTTTACCTACCCCAGCGGCACCCAGGCCCTGCACGACGTCTGCCTCACCATCGAAGAAGGCAAAACCACTGCCCTCGTCGGCCTCAGCGGCGCCGGCAAAAGCACCATCATCAACCTGCTCTGCAAGTTCTACGCCCCCGATTCCGGCCAACTGCTCCTCGACGGCCGCCCCCTGGCCGACTACGACACCCACGCCCTGCGCCAGCGCATCGGCTTGGTGCTCCAGAAAAACCACATTTTCAAGGGCACCATCGAAGAAAACATCCGCTACGGCGACTTCGCCTCCACCCAGGCCCAAATCGAAGCCGCCGCCAAGCAAGCCTACCTGCACGACCAGATTCTGGACCTGCCCCGCCAGTACCAGTCCGATGCCCAGCAGCTCAGCGGCGGCCAGCAGCAGCGCATCGCCATCGCCCGGCTCTTCCTCAAAAACCCGCCCATCATCTTCCTCGACGAGCCCACCGCCAGCCTCGACGCCATCGCCACCGAGCAAATCAAAAACTCGCTCGACGCCATCAAGCAGGGCCGCACGGTGGTCATCATCTCCCACAGCCTCGCCCAAATCGTGGATTCGGACTGCATCCACGTCATGAAAAAAGGCCGCCTCGTGGAAAGCGGCACCCACGACGAGCTCTACGCCCGCCACGGCACCTACCGCGAAATTTTCGACGCCTCGGCCCGGAGTTTAAACATTGAGAAGCTGGCCAAGACCATGGCCGACGACGGGGACGAGGTGCTGGATACGGCTTCGTGAGAACTGTACATTTGAGCTATGATTCCACGATATACCAGTAATTTTTTTTGCACGCCCTTTCTCTGGCTTTGCATTTTGCTTCTTGCTTACTCCTGTGAGATTAATTATTCTACTGAGGTTACAAGCACCGAAAATAAGGAGAAGTCAATTGCAGAAATGAGCCAAGAAGCATGCGATTGTTTTAGCAAGCAAAAAGGTGATATTGATGCTCGGATGGCACCTTGTATAAAGAGCACAACTTTCTCTCAGAAAGTCGAGCTTCCAGAAGGATATAGTATACAAGACTCAGTTGCAGCGGTGGAAAATATGAAATCTAAAGTAGATTCCATGAATTCAAGGAAGGCAGCTGACATGTCTGCGATGATGCAGACTATGGTTGTTTCATGTGATGCTTTTGGGTCAGAATTCGAAACGTTATATGAAAAAACGTACCCTGTTGATAGCTCAGTAGCTAATCTGAATTCCATCAAAACATTAGAAAGCAGATTTCAAACGGCATCTATTCCCGATACTGCCAAGAAAGCAGTGCTGAATGAGCTAATCGCAAAGAATATTGGAGCTAGAAGATTAGCGGAAGGATTGCGGAGATGCCAACAAATGAAAAAGCTCTTTAAGGATGAATCAGGGGCTTACTATGCAAGCGCTTTCATATACAGTTTGCAGGGAAAATACCCTCTTGCTATCAACGAGTTGGCACAAGAGAGTTCATCCGAAAGAAATAGCGACTTAAATAAGATGTTCATTGCTTTGATGAAAAGAAAAGCACAACGCAACAAATAACCATCGAAGACCTGCAAGCCCTTTGCCTGCGCCTGCCCGGCACCACCGAGGACCTGAAATGGGGCGTGCATCTGTGCTTCAGCGGGGGCGGCAAATGCTTCTAGATTCGTAAATTCGCTGACCATGGCCCCGAACCAACCGCTCACCAACCTGCAACAGGAACTCCTGAAACTGTACGCCCAGCAAGTCAGCGAAACGGACCTGCTCAACATCCGCACGCTGATTGGCCAGTACTTCGCCCAGCGCCTCACCAAGCTGGCCGACCACGCCTGGGAGCAGCAAGGCTGGACCGTGCAAACCATGCACGACTGGCTGAACAAAGAAAACCAGTAGCTGAATACGCGCGCCAGCAAGACCATGACCATCGACCTCACCCACGTCGACACCAAAGCTGCCTTTCACCACCTGATGAAGCGCGAGCTGCACTTCCCCGACTGGTACGGCGTGAGCTGGGACGCCTTCTGGGACGCCATCATCGCCGTGGTCGAAATGCCGGATTGCGTGGTGTTGGAGCACTGGCAGGCCTTCGCCCAAGCTTGTCCCAAAGACATGCTGATTCTGCGCGACATCATCGCCAACTACCCCCAGGAGAAGCCCGGCAAGCAAATTTTGCTGGGCTCATAGGCTGCGTCAACAGCGTTGCCTTTATATCGGAAGAGAGAGGTTGTTTAAAGCCCGACCATAACCCCTGCCAAGCCGGAAGCGTTAGGAAACCATCCACATTCTAACCTTTCCACATAAAATGGCAAACCAAACCGCCCTCATCACCGGGGCCAGCAGCGGCATCGGCCGCGAGCTGGCCAACTGCTTCGCGCAAGACAAATACAACCTCGTCCTCGTGGCCCTGGAGCCCGACCTGCTCGACAAAGCCGCTTCGGAAATCCGCCAGCAGTTCGGCGTCGAAGTCACGACCATTGCCAAGGACCTGTTCAAACGCGACGCGCCGTTCGAGGTCTACAACGAAATCAAGCAGAAAGGCACCCAGATTGACGTGCTGGTGAACGACGCCGGCCAGGGCCAGTACGGCACCTTCGACACCACCGACATCAACCGCGAGCTCGACATCATTCAGCTCAATATTGGCGCCTACGTGGTATTTGCCAAGCTCTACCTGCAGGAATTCAAGGCCCGCAACGAAGGCAAAATCCTGTTTGTGGGCAGCATTGCGGGCGAGTTGCCCGGCCCGCTGCAAGCGGTGTACCACGGCACCAAAGCCTTCGTGAATTCCTTCGTGGAGTCCATTCAGGAGGAAAATAAAGATTCGAACGTAACCATCACCAACCTGTTGCCGGGCATCACGAAGACGGATTTCTTCAACAAAGCCCACATGACGCAGGCCAAAAACGTGGCCGAAGGCCAGGGCATGGAACCCGCCGACGTGGCCAAGGAAGGCTACAAAGCCCTGATGAAGGGCGAAGGCCGCATCATTGCTGGGGTGATGAACAACGTGCAGGTGGGCTTCAGCAAGGTGATGCCCGACCCGCTGGTGGCCGCTCAGGTGCACAAGCAGAGCGCGCCGGTCGACGGCGACGAGAGCGCCCGCTAGCGCATGCCTTATTTATAAATTACTCGCGGAGCAGCAAATATCCCCGTTGGCCGAAGTGCAGCAGCGCTTTGGCCGACGAGGATATTTTAGCTTCATGAGAATTATGCTTTTGACGCGACAACTTTACGGTTTCGCTTCCGTTTTTCGCCTTTTCTTCCCGCTGCGGCCTTTTGGGCGGCTATTACATGCGTCTTTTCGTTTTTTCTCCCCTGAGTGCCTCGGCACGCCAATATTTGCAGCGACTCGCGCCGGATAACCTGGAAATTACTTTTTGCAATGATTTGCCCACGGAGCAGCAGTTTCCGGCTTTTCAGGAAACGGCGCTGCTGATGGGAAACCCGCCGCCGGCCTGGTTCACGGCGGGCCCGCCGCCGCTGCTGCGCTTCTGGCAAATCGACTCGGCCGGCTTCGAGCGCTACCGTCATCTGGACTTGCCCATTCCGGTGGCCAACATGGGCGACTTCTTTGCCTGGCCCTGCGCCGAAACCATGGTGGGCGGCCTGCTGGCCCTCTACCGCCACCTGCCCGAACTGGCCGTGCTCCAATCGCAGAAAAAATGGGTGGGCGGGGCCTTCGTGCGCAACCGCGCCGGCCTGCTGCGCGGCAAGCGCGTGGTGGTGCTGGGCGCCGGCGCCATTGGGGTGGCCGTCCGCCAGCAGCTCGGCGGCTTCGAGTGCCAGGTGCAGCTGCTGGCCCGCACCGACCCTTCGGCCCAGCTCCACACCAAAGAGCAGCTGAAGGCCGTGCTGCCCGAAACCGACATTGTCATCAACACCCTACCCGGCAGCGCCGACGGCTATTTCTCGGCCGATTTGGTGCAGGCCATGCGCCCGGGCAGCATCTATGCCAGCGTGGGCCGCGGCAATACCACCGATGAACCGGAACTGCTGCGTCTGCTGCAAGCCGGCTACCTCGGCGGCGCCGTGCTCGACGTGACGGCCATCGAGCCCCTGCCCGCTGACAACCCGCTCTGGACCCTGCCCAACGTGCTGCTCACCCAGCACACCGGCGGTGGCCAGGCCCTCGAAGACGAAAGCAAAGTCGACGTCCTGCTCCACAACCTGGAGCAGCTTCGCAACGGCCAGCCCCTGGAGAATCTGGTGGAACTGAGTAAGGGGTATTAGGCAGGATGATAAGAGCGTTTGCCCACGCCTGTCATCCTGAGTGAAACGAAGGACCTTACACCGAAGAACAGCTTGCAGTAATTCGATTGATGCAAACCTGATAAGGTCCTTCGCTCCGCTCAGGATGACAGGCGTGGGCCCACAATCTTACCACTCCACTACCGCGGCAGCCATGGCTCCTTTGCCGCGAAAATGGCTTTGAGCGTGTACGATTTGGCTTCCGCGGCCGTCATTTGATACGACCAGCCCACCCGCCCCGCCGGATTAGCCCCCGGGCCGGACGACTTATACTCCGCGAAATAGGCCGTTTTCTCGTTTTCCGGGTTCTTCCAGTTATCCCAGCCGGGGGCGGCGATGTGGCCGCCCATTTCGGTATTGATATACACCACGCGGGCGTTGGGGCGCCAGGGCCGGCCCAGGTACACCTTCTTGGCGCGGGCGGTATCGGCGAGCAATTTGCAATTCAAAAACACGAAGCCAAACGTCTGCTGGGGCGGCGTAGAAGCCGCCGTGATGAACGAGTTCTTCTTACTGAGAACGGTGCAATGGTCGAACACGGCCGTACTGGCGCCGAAAATAAAATCCGTCGTGCCCTCAATGTAGCAGTTTTTGAAATACTGCCGGGTGTGGTCGGTGGCCAGAAACAGCACGTCCTGGTTGCCCACCATGCGGCAGTTGGTGAAGGTGGCGCGGTCGGCCTCCACATGCAGGGCCACGGCCTGGCCGGCGGTGTAGCCTGCCGTGTTTTCAAACGTCAGGTTTTCGGCCGAAAAGTCGTTGCCTTGCACCAGCACCGAGTGCGAGCTATACGTGTTGTGCCCGCCCGCGTCGCCGGTGTGGTCGTCGAAGGTGAGGATGGTGCTGGCCTTGTCCTCGCCCACCAGCCGGATGCACGTTTTGAGGGTGGGCACCACCAGCTTTTCGCGGTAAGTGCCCTTTTTGATGCGGATGGTGACGGGCTTTTGCGACTGGTTGGGCACGGCGTCCACGGCTTCCTGCACGGTGCGGTAGGTGCCGGTGCCGTCCTGCGCCACGGTGATGGGGCCGGTTTTCGGGGCGGTTTGGGCGAAGGCTGGGGTGGCGGCCAACAACGCAAGAATCAGTAGTTTCATTTGGGATGGGATGTAGCGTGGACTCTGCGAGTCCGTGCGTGGCGGGTGTCGTTCGGGCAAGTGCGGACTCGCAGAGTCCACGCTACAACTATTTTGCTTCCGGCTGCCAGCCGTGCAGCACGTTTTCGCGGGTGTATGCTTTGGCTTCGGTCTCGGTGAGCTGGTGCGACCAGGGCGCGCGGCGGGTGGGCGCGGCGCCGGGGCCGGTTGACTGGTACTCGGCGTAATAGGCCGTTTTCTTGTTCGACTCTTTATCCCACGGGTCCCAGCCTTCGGGCCGAATCACGGCGCTCAATGCGCAGTTCAGGTACACGGTTTTGGCGTAGGGGCGCCAGGGCCGGCCCAGGCCGAAGCTGCCCGCCGGGGCGTCGCCGGTGATGCGGCAACGGCTGAACACGTAGCCAAACCGCGCCGTATCGGGCGTGCTGGCGGCCGTCACGAATCCGCCTTTTTTGCAGAAAATCTCGCAGTCCTCAAACCACGCCGTGCTGGAGCCGAAGATAAAATCCACGGTGCCTTCAATGTAGCAATTCTTGTAAAACTGCCGGCTGCCGCGCCCATACGTGTAGAGCGTGTCCTGAAATCCCAGAAACCGGCAGTTCACAAACGCGGCCTTGTCGCCATCAACCCACACGGCCACCGCCTGCCCCACCGGCCCCGACGAGTTCTGAAACGTCAGGTTCTCGGCCGAAAAATCGGAGCCGTAGAGGTAGCAGCTGGCCGAGCCCGAGGTGCCTTTATCTTCCCCAAAGATGTTTTTCTTCTGGTTGTAGTCGTCGTAAGTCAGGATGGTTTTGTCCCGGTCTTCGCCAATGATTCTGACCATTTGCTTGGAACCAGCCAGGATTAATTTCTCCTTATAAATCCCCTTTTTGATAAAGATGGTCGTGACTTTTTTGCGGAAATCCGGCACCGCATTAAAAGCCTCCTGCACGGTGCGAAACCGGCCGCTGCCGTCCTGCGCCACCACGAAATCGTAGCCAAAGGCCCGGCCCAACGACAGGCCACTCAGCAGTATTAGCAACAACAGAATCTTCATGACAGCAAGTTAAATCGACCGTAAACCTAGCGGCTGGCAACCCCAAAAGCACGCAATTTCTGCGCAATCGTTGCCGGCCGCGCGGCGGAAAAAGACTTCCGGCCTTGTGCACTTCTACCCTATCGGGCATCGGCTTCTCAAACCCAAGCCCTTGTCCGATGCGCATTCTGCTACTAATCTGCTGCTCCTTCCTGCTCACACTTCCAGCTATGGCCCAGAAAACGACTGTTTCGGGCCGGGTTCTGGAGCTCGACAGCACCAAAGACGTCGGGGTAGCGGGCGCTACCATCCTGCAAACCGGCACCACCAATGGCGCCTCGTCCGATGCCGAAGGCAATTTCACGTTGACTGTGCCCGGCAGACTGGACAGCGTTGCCCTGACCGTTTCATTTATCGGCTACGTGCGGCAGCAGGTCTGGATACGGGCGGGCCGTAGCCGCAACATTCGGCTGGCAGTCAATACCCGAGCCATCGTGTGTACCACCATTCTTTACCCTCTTTGTGAGTTGGGGCTCAGCAGTGGGCTGCGCTATGCGCCATACGGCGGCTCGTTGAGGCTTTACGGGACACGGCTGCTCCATGTGCCCGTGAGCGCCTCGATAAGCTACCAAACCAATTTCAGAGACAATAACGCGCTACTTGCCAGGCTCACGCTACCTGCGCTCTACCAACGCAGGCGGCTTACAATATCTGAATCCCTTGGCTACCAACGACTTCAAGCCATCCCCGTTAGCCTCCATTTTCGCAGCTACACCGGTACATTTTCAATCGGCTTGTACCGCATTGGGCCGGTGCGCATGCCAACGCTGCTGCTTGGCGGCGGCTACGCCCGCTTGCGGGCGCTACAACCCGAAGCGGCTGCAGAGCGGGCGTCTTTCGGTTACAGCTTCGGCCTGAACCACGATTCGTGGCTCCATGCCTTTCACCTTTTTTATAGTGCGCAAGCCACCCGCTGGGATGACTACTGGCAGTTTCAGGGGCAGCTGACGCATGGGTTTGGCTGGGGGCTGCAAGCCGGCGTAGCGTTCAACCAGCTTCCGCATTATTCGGAAGTTTCGCTAGTGCTAAACCGCACGTTCTTTTAGCCACGCTCGTGCAGTTGGTGTATTAGCAAATGTTAAGCTTAAGCACACGCAAAAAGCCCGGCCAACCGGCCGGGCTTTCGCTTTATCAATTAGGTCAGGTTACTCCTGCATGCCGGAAACCTTCGTCAGCACATCCACGATTTCGGCCGAGATGCCGGTGGTGCTGAAGCCGCCGTCGTGCATCAGGTTCTGCATGGTTACGTAGCGCGTCAGGTCCGAAAAGAGCGAAATGCAGTAGTCGGCGCAGGCTTCGGCCGGGGCGTTGCCCAGCGGCGACATCATGTCGGCGAAGTTGTAGAAGGCGTCGAAGCCGGTGATGCCGGTGCCGGCCGTGGTTTTGGTGGGCGACTGCGACACCGTGTTCACGCGCACTTTCTTGAGCTTGCCGAAGCGCTGGCCGTAGCTGCGGGCAATGCTTTCGAGCATGGCCTTGGCCTGCGTCATATCGGTATAATCGAGGAAAGCACGCTGCGAAGCGATGTAGCTCAGGGCCACAATGCTGCCCCACTCGTTCATGGCGTCCTGCTTCTCGGCCACGGCCATCATCTTGTGAAACGACATGGCCGACACATCGATGGTTTGCTGGAAGAATTTGTAGTCCAGCTCGCCGTAGTGCTTCTTTTTGCGGATGTTGGCGCTCATGCCAATGCTGTGCAGCACGAAGTCAATCTTGCCGCCCAGCTTCTCCTGCGCGCCCGAAAAAAGCGCCTCCAGCTCCTCCGTCGAGGTGGCATCGGCCGGAATAATCGGGGCGTTGCATTCCTCGCTCAGCTTGTTGATTTCGCCCATGCGCATGGCCAGCGGCGCGTTGGTGAGCACGAAGCGGGCGCCTTCGGCGTGGGCCCGCTGGGCCACTTTCCAGGCAATGGAATGTTCGTTGAGCGCGCCGGAAATGATGCCGACTTTGCCGGCGAGGAGATTGTTAGCCATGGGGTGGTTTGGTGGAATGGTGAGATGTGAGTCGCCTGTCATTGCGAGGCAGAGCCGAAGCAATGCGTCCTGTTCTCAGCGACCAGCTTATTAGATGCGACAAGCCCAACCGTTGGGTTTGCGGCGGCAAGTTAGCAGTTGGCTTTGTCACATTATCAGGTTGGTCGCTTAGAGCGGACGGATTGCCGCGTTTCGCTCCACTCCACTCGCAATGACAGACGGCCGCCTTATGCCGCCACCTCGCCCCGCAGCGCCAGCAGCTCGCGGGCGCTCTGGAAGGCATTTTCGCTAGGCTTGGCGCCCGCAATCATGTGCGCAATTTCTTTAATACGGTCCTCCTGGTTCAGCTCACGGATGCGGCTCACAGTGCGGTCGGCCCGGTCTTCCTTGTACACGAAGTAGTGCACGTCGCCGGCGGCGGCCATTTGCGGCAGGTGCGAAATGGTCACCAACTGGTGTTTCTGCGCCATCTGCTGCATCATGCGGCCCACTTTCACGGCAATTTCGCCCGAAATACCGGTATCAATTTCGTCAAATACTATCGTGGGCAGCGCCGTCTTATCGGCCAGCATATACTTGATGCACAGCATCAGGCGCGAGAACTCGCCGCCCGATGCGGCCTTGCTCAAGGTTTGAGGCTGAGCGCCTTTGTTGGCCGTGAAGAGGATGTTCACCACGTCGGTGCCGCTGGCGGCGGGGGCGCCGGTGCTGTGCTGAATCACAATGCGGGCGTTGGGCATGCCGAGGTCGGCCAGCAGCAGGCCCAGCTGTTTCTCGAAGTTCGGAAACGACTTGCGGCGGCTTTCCGAGAGCTTGGCGGCCTGCTTGGTCACGGCGGCCAGTGCGGCATCCGAATCCTTACGCAGGCGGTTGATTTCCTTGTCCAGATTCAGCACCGAGCTCACTTTCTGGCGCAGCGTGTCGCGCACGGCAATCAGGGCGGGCAGGTCGCGGGCCTGGTGCTTGCGCTGCAAGGTGTAGAGCACGTTCAGGCGGTCCTGCAGCTCCTCGGCGCGGGCAGGGTCACCTTCGGTGCGGCGCTCGGCCACTTCCACTTCGTCGGCAATGTCGTGCAGCTCAATCAGGCAGCTTTCCAGCCGCTCGCGTAGCTCCTTGAAATTGTCGGCGTAGTTGGCCACCTGGCCCAGTAGCACCGAAGCATCCTTCATGGTGCCGGTGGCACAGCTTTCGCTGTCGCGCAGCCCGTGCAGCGCCTGGCTCAGCTTGTACTTGATTTCCTCGGCGTGCTCCAGCTGCTTCACCTCCTGCTCCAGCGCATCCTGGTCTTCGGTATCGAGGCGGGCCTCTTCCAGCTCGTTCAGCAAAAAGCTGTTGTAATCCAGCTCCTTGCTGGCCTGCGCAGCCTGGCTTTCCAACGCCTGCAAATCAACTTCCAGCTTGCGGTACTGCCGGAAAGCGCTGCTGTACATGGTGCGCTGCGGCACCAGCCCGGCGTACAAATCGAGCAGGTTGAGCTGAAAAACCCCGTCGCCCAGCAGCAGCGTATCGTGCTGCGAGTGGATGTCCATCAGGTTGGCGCCGATTTTCCGCAGGGCTTCCAGCGTCACGGGCGTGTCGTTCACAAAGGCGCGCGACTTACCGTTCGGGCTGATTTCGCGCCGCAGAATGCAGTGCGCGTCGTAGTCCAAATCTTCCGATTCGAAGATATCCTGCAGTTGGTAGTTGGCAATATCAAACTGCCCTTCAATCACGCACTTGCGCTCGGTATCGAACAGCATGCGCGAGTCGGCCCGGTTGCCGAGCAGCAGGCCAATGGCACCCAGCATAATGGATTTGCCAGCACCGGTTTCGCCCGTAATAATATTCAACAGCGGCGAAGGACGCAGCTCCAGCTGCTCAATCAGCGCGTAGTTTTTAATCCGTAAATCGACTAGCATAACCCTTGCGAAAAAAGCGGAATGTCATGCTGAGCGAAGTCGAAGCTTCTCTACCGCCACAGTAAATAATTACTCCTACAATAGAGATGCTTCGACTTCGCTCAGCATGACGTTCTTTTCATTATTTATTCTAATTTGATTCTGATTTATTTAAGCACCGTTTGATATTTTGCCGAATTGCCGGGGTCTACTTCCGTCAGCATGGCCACGAGCTGCTGCTTCTGGTTCTGGTCGGAGCTGGTGCGGAAAATATTGGCAATTTCATCGGACTTGGCGTCAAAAAACGCCCGGGTCAACAACGCGCCGGGGCGCGTAATCACCGCTTTTTGAATGCCCGTGAGGGCCGTCATCACCGAGGCGCGGGCTTCCTCGGGCTTTTCGATGAACACGTCCATGCCCAGCCGGTAGTAGCTGTAGAGGCCGGTGCGGAAAGCTTCAAGCTGCGGGTCGGTCAGGTTGTCGAGCAGGAAATGGCGCTCGCGCGAGCCCGAGCCGCGCCAGCCCTCGTCGACTTCGTTGGTGAGGGTTTGGTTGGCCGAATAGTTGACGACGTTGCGCGCCAATTCATAATACGGCGTGCCCCCGAGCCGCCCAAACGTGTCGCGGTCGATGCCGATGACCAGGTAAGCGTAGTAGCCCAGCAGCGACGCTAGGTTCGACGTGAAGCTGTTTTGCGAGAAGGCAATGGGGTTTTGGGGCGAGTAGTTGAAGTTGAAGCTGCGGTCGGTGAGGCTGATGACATTGGTTTCGTAGCCGGTGCCGTACACCGGGCGCGTCGAAATCAGGCGCATGGTGGCATTGTAGGTGCCGTTTTGCGGGATGGCCGTGATGCCGATGAACATGCGCACCTTGATGCGCTCCTCGGGCCGGTAGGTTTGCGAAGTCCAGGCCTGCGTGTTGAGCAGGTTGCGAATTTCGTTCTGCATCTGCGTCACCAGCGTGGGGTCGGTGATGGTGACGTTCTGGGTCGTTACCTGCACGTCGGCCTGCAGCTCCTGCGCATGGGCGGCAGAGCCAGCCAGCAACAGCAGCGCAAACAGAGACAAGGTCGAGCGGAATTTTCGCAACATGAGCATCAGGAGGTTACGGCCCGGCGGGCCAGAATCAGGCTTACCAGCCCGCGGGCCACGTCGGCCTTGGACTGCAGTTCAAAATTAACGACTTGGCCCCTGGCATCCAGCACCGTCACCTTATTGGTGTCGTGGCCGAAACCAGCGCCCGCGTCGCGCAGCGAATTCAACACCACAAGGTCGAAGTTTTTGCGGCGCAGCTTGTCTTGGGCGTGGGCCAGCTCGTTCGTAGTCTCCAACGCAAAACCGACGGCAAATTGTTCAGCCCGCTTCTGCTGGCCGAGCGTGGCGGCGATGTCCACGTTCTTCACCAGCTCCAGGGTGAGCGTTTCGCCCGATTTCTTAATCTTTTCGGCAGCTACCTGGGCCGGCCGGTAGTCGGCCACCGCCGCTGCAAATACCCACACATCGGCCTCAGCAGCCACCATCGAAGCGGCGGCGAACATCTCCGCGGCCGTTTCGACCCGCACCGTTTCAATCAAGGAAATGGCCGGATTGGGCAGTTGGCTGGGGCCGCTCACCAGCGTCACCCGGGCTCCCTCAGCCGCGAAGGCTTCGGCCAGTGCGTAGCCCATCTTGCCCGTCGAGCGGTTGCCGAGAAAGCGGACGGGGTCGAGTGGTTCGTAGGTCGGGCCGGCGGTGATGAGGACGCGCATGTTGTGTGCGGAGAGGAAATTGCGAACCCAAAGAACGTCATGCTGAGCGTAGCCGAAGCATCTCTACCGGGTAAGTAAATAATTACTCTCGTGGTAGAGATGCTTCGGCTACGCTCAGCATGACGTGCTATTTTGAAACAAAACCGGCGAAAAACTTCGTCAGCTCCGCCATCATGTCCTCCGGTTCCAGCATGCGGCCGTGGCCGCTGAGGCCGCTGGCCAGCTCGCCGCTGGGCGAGTCGAACACGTGGTTGCCGAAGGAACGCAGGCGCGCCAGATTCTGCGTCACGGCCGGGTGGGCGTACATGTCCAGGTCCATGGCTGGCGCCAGGAACACGGGGCAGCGGGCCGACAGGTACACCGCGCACAGTAGATTGGGGCACAGCCCATTGGCCAGTTGGCCAATGGTGTTGGCGCTGGCGGGCGCAATCAGCAGCGCATCGGCCCAGAGGCCCAACTCCACGTGGTTGTGCCACTCGCCGGCCGCGGCATCACGCAGGAAGCCCGTGAGCACGGGCTTTTTGGAGAGCGTACCCAGCGTGAGCGGCGTGACAAAGGCCGTGGCCGCCTCGGTGAGGATGACCTGCACCTCGGCGCCGGCCTTCACCAGCAGGCGGGTGAGCGGCGCGGCTTTGTAAGCCGCAATGCTGCCGCTCACGCCCAGCAAGATGCGGCGGCCGTGCAGGGCAGTTGAGTGCGGAGTGAGGTCGGCCATAATGGGTAAGTTGCTGTTGACAAAAGAACGTCATGTCGAGCTTGCCGAGACATCTCGCGTGCCACCACCAATCCAATCGATTGAGTTAGTGAAGCACGCGAGATGTCTCGGCAAGCTCGACATGACGTTCTTTTTACTTTTCGGCTGCTCGCCGCTGCGGCTTAGAACAGCTCGCGGGGCACCGGAATTTCTTCCGGCTCGGGGGTGCTGTAGTAGATTTTGCCCTGCAGGAACTCCTCAATGGCGAGGCTGGTGGGCTTGGGCATGCGCTCGTACTGTTTGGAAACCTCGATTTGCTCGCGGTTCTCAAACACTTCCTCCAGGTTGTCGACCGTGGAGGCGAACTCGGCCAAGCGGTCGTTGAGCTCTTCTTTCAGCTTCACCGACAGTTGGTTGGCGCGCTTGGAAATCACGGCGATGGCCTCGTACACGTTGCCGTTATCGCCGGTGATGTCGGCGACGTTGCGCGTTACGATGGAGCTCGAGACGGCGTTGGGATTAGGTTTCATGGGCACAGGTTAATTATTAATTACTGCTTGTTCGTTGTCGGGCAATGCGGGCGGCTGCCGGAGTGGTTCTGGTAACCAGCAACCGGAAACCAACAACGAAAGATTAATTGGATGCGGCCGTGGGCACGGATTTCAGACGGGCAATTTCGCTCTGGCTGAAATCGTACATGTCCTGCGCGGCTTTGAGGCTTTTGCTCTTTGGGTAGGCATCGATGAACTGCTGGTAGAAGCTAACGGCTTCCAAATAACGTTCGCGCTGCTTGGTTTCAATGCTTTCCTTGGCCCAGGCATACTGGGCACTGACGCGCAGGAAAGCCGCCTGCTCGGCATAAGCCGAAGCGGGATATTGCAGCTGGAAGTTGGTGAGGGCCACCACGGCGGCTTGGTTGTAGCGCAGCTGATAGTAGAGGCGGGCGCTTTCGAAGGCTTTGTTTTCCAGCTTCTTCTGCAGCTCCTGGGCCATGTTGTCGGTTTCGGCCTTGAACTTGCTTTCGGGGTAGCGGTTCAGGAAATCCTGGATGGATTCGAGGGCCGATACCGTATTGGTCTGGTCGAGCTCGTAGCCAGGCGAGTCCAGAAACAGCGACTTGGCATTCAGGAACGTGGCTTCCTCGGTGTAGTCCGAGTTCGGATACGTGTCGATGAACTGCTTGAAATAGAACGCACTCAGCACGTAGTTGCGCTGCTTGTAGTTGGTGTTGGCGAAGTAAAACTGGGCTTTTTCGGCCTCGGGGCGGCCTTTGAGCAACGGAATCAGGTCTTCGAGCAGGGTGCCGGCCCGGAAATAGTCGCCCTTGTCGTAGTACTGCACCGCAGCCTCGTACTTTTTATTGACGTCGGTGCTTTTCAGCAACTTTTGGTAGCCGCTGGCGCATGAGCCCAGCAAGAGCGTGCTAACCAGCAGAAAGAGAACCGTGAGGCGGGAAATCGGCATAAGGGGTGCAAAGGTAACGATTTGAGCCGGCGAAGGCAAACGGGGCGCCGAATCGGGCGGGCCGCCCGCCACTAGAGTGCGTGGCAGCGGCCAAAGGTTGCAGCTAGCGCCGCACGGCCGGGACCTTGGCCGGGGTTTTGGCCGGCAAGGCGCTGGCGGCCGGCTTGGTAACCGGCGCCGCGGTTTTGGGCGCGGGCGCAGGCTTCAGGGAGTTGGCGGGCGCCTTTTTCGGAGCGGGCTTGGCTTTGGCGTTTTTCCTGGGAACAGTTTTGGTCTTTTTCTTAACGATTTTGCGCTTCTTGGGCCGGTCGTCGAACTGCTTGCCTAACACCTGGCGGCGGGTGGGCCGTTCCTTGGCGCGCCAGCGGAAGTTTTTCAGGCGCTCGTCATCGGGCTTGAGCTCGTGGGGCGGGATGAACCGGGCCTCGGGGTTCGAGAGTACGGATATCTTGTTGAGCTTGCTTTCCAGAAACAGCAGCCGCATGTTGGCCGAGAGCACCCGGTTCATGCCGGTGGTCACGGTGTCGCCGTCGAGGGCGTAGAAGATGCTTTCCGCGTTGCCCAGCACATCGACGCGCCGGATTTTATTGTCGCGGAAATACGAAATCATATTTCGCCCCTTCGTCTGGTTAAAGTTCAGAAGCGTGTCCTGGCTCACGGCAAACGCGTTGGCGTAGAGGCGCATCTCGTCCACCTTGCCGCGCTTCGAGCGAATTTCCATGGAGTCGGCCGTGAGCTGGTTTTTGGCCTGCCACAGCACGGGGTCCTGGTTGAGGTAGATGATGCTGTCCTGCCGGTCGTAAGTCAGCGAGTCGCAGATGCCCTGCAGGTTGCCCCGAAAAATCTGCACCTTCGGGTAGGCGTAGAGCACGGTGCGGGTGGTGGTCTGGCCGGGCCGCGCCTCGATGCTGATGAGCGTGTCGGCGGCCATGTAGAGCGTGTCTTTCTCGCTGCCGATGTTGCGCACCACCGGCCGGCCGCCGTAAAGCTTGGTGCGGCCTAGCCCGCGCCAGTACTTGCCGTGGTCGCCCCGCAGCACGAGGTTGTCCTTCTTGGAGGTGAGCGACACGTGCCCATCGGCCACGCCATAGAGCGTAGTTTCGTTGTATATCAGCCGGTCGCCACCTAGTAAGTAGTTGGGCGTGTCTACTTTAGCATTTTTCTTGAAATCCGACTGCCGGGTGATGGTGTTGTAGTTGCCCGCTTCGGCGTAGAGGTTGCCCTGCTTGCCCTTGATGCGCGTGGGGCCGTTGAAGTAGGCAATTTTGGTGACGGTGTTGTAGCGCAGCGTGTCGTTGTTCAGCTCCGAGTCGGGCGTCACCAGGTGCACGTTGCGCTTGAAAAGAAAGACCTTGGAGTTCCGGTCGTAGAAGCCCTCTTGGCTGTCGAGGGTATTCTGCGGGTCGGTGAGGTGGCCGGTTTCGGTATAGTAGGCCGTTTTCCGGTTCATGTCGTACTCCAGCGACGGGGCCGTGAGGGTCATGCGCGTGTCGCGCATCACCACGTTGCCGGTCATGCGGGCTGTGCGCTTGGTGGCGTCGTAGAAGCCGTGGTCGCCGGTAATGGTCATGGTGTCGCTCTGCACCACGCGCACGTTGCTGAAAGCTTCTACCTGGTTATTATCAAGGTATTGATAGGCCGAATCGCAATACAGAAACACATCGCCCTGCTGGAAACTAACGTTCCCGATAATCTTCCGAATTTTTACGCCGTTGTATATCCCCCCTGTCAGAACACCGGCACCGGGCAGCAGCCTAATAGGCTCTCCTTTTTTGGGCGGGGCGCCCGTGGCCGGGCGCGGAGCGGCGGCCGCGGGCGCCTGCGGGGCACCGGGGCGCGGCGCGTTGGGGTTTTGGCCCCTGCCCAGCAGCGGCCCCAGCACAAAGAGCAGAACTAAAAAGCGGAAGAGAGACATTCGGGGGCCAAAGGTACGGACCGGGCCCGCGCTAACGGCCATCTTTGCAGCATAGTGCCCGCTGGGCGCGTTTGTGTGGCTTAGCATCCGCGCTTCATTATCCAAGCGCTCAGCATGACGGCCTTTCTTAACACGTTATTACATCATATATGCTTGATGCCGTTCGCCGCTTCATTGAGGAGCACGACCTTTTTTCCATCGAAAACGACCCCATTCTGGTAGCCGTGAGCGGCGGCCTCGATTCGGTGGTGCTGCTGGATGTGCTGCACAAGCTGGGCGCGCAGGTGGCGGTGGCGCACTGCCACTTCGGCCTACGCGGCGAAGATGCCGACGCCGACGAGCAGTTTGTGCGCAAGCTGGCCAAGCAGTACGGCCTCCCATACTTCGCCGAGTTTTTCCAGACCAAGGAATTTGCCGAGCAGGAAGGTATTTCGACCCAGATGGCGGCCCGTTTTCTGCGCTACCGCTGGTTTGAGCAGGTGCGGCAGCGCGAGCAGCTCTCCTACGTTGCCACCGCCCACCACCAGCGCGACCAGACCGAAACCATGCTGCTCAACCTCACGCACGGCACCGGCCTGGCCGGCCTGCACGGTATTCAGGTGAAGAATGGGCACATTGTGCGCCCGCTGCTGGGTCTGGGCCGCGACGACCTGTACGAATACCTGGTGGAGCGCGGCCTGCGCTGGCGCGAAGACGACAGCAACGACAGCCCCGTGTACCAGCGCAACCTGCTGCGCATCGAGGTGCTGCCCGTGCTGCGCGAAATCAACCCCAACCTCGACCAGACCATGGCCGCCACCGCCGAACGCGTGGGCGGGGCCGAAGAAATTGTGCGCCGCTACGTGGCGGACACCGCCGCCCAGGCCCGCCGCGACGAGGACGAAGTGACCTATCTGAACATCAGCACCCTGCAAAAAACGGCGGCCACGGCCTTAGTGCTGCACGATATTCTGCGGCCCTTCGGCTTCTCGTGGCTGGTGGTGAAGGACATTGTAGCGGCCTTTGGCGGCGAAAGCGGCCGGCGGTTCGACTCGCCCACGCACCGGCTGGTGAAGGACCGCGAGAATCTGGTCATTACCCCGCGGCGGCTCAGCAAATTCGGCACCTTTCAGCTGGCGGCGGGCCAAACGGACTTGTTAGCCGACGGCATGCGCCTGAAGGCCGAGCTGCACGACGACGCGCGGCACTTCATCATTCCGCGCTCGAAAAGCACGGCGGCTTTTGATGCCGACAAGCTGAAATTCCCGCTCACGCTGCGCCGCTGGCAGGAAGGCGACTGGTTTATGCCGCTGGGCATGAAGGGCAAAAAGCTGCTCAGCGACTTCCTCATCGACCAGAAAGTGCCGCTCAACCTCAAAGACGACGTGCGGGTGCTGACCTCGGCCGATGGCAAAATCTGCTGGGTGGTGGGCTGGCGCGTCGACGACCGTTTTAAGGTGGAAGAGGCCACCGAGCGGGTGCTCACGGTGCAGCGGATGTAGTTCGGCCGGAAAAACTCCGGTCTTCATTCAAAGCATCGGCGGCCCGGCCGTACTTTTACCCGCGAAACTCCAACCCTCCCAATTCCTCTATTATGAAAGTTACCGTAGTCGGAGCCGGCAACGTGGGCGCAACCTGCGCCGATGTGCTCGCCACGCGTGAAATCGCCAACGAAATTGTTCTGGTTGACATCAAAGAAGGTTTTGCCCAAGGCAAAGCCCTCGATATCTGGCAGAAAGCGCCGGTTATTGGCTACGACTCGCGCACCGTGGGCGTGACCAACGACTACGCGAAAACGGCGGGTTCGGACGTGGTGGTGATTACCTCGGGCCTGCCCCGCAAGCCCGGCATGACCCGCGACGACCTGATTTCGACCAACGCCGGCATCGTGAAATCGGTGACCGAGCAGGTGGTGAAATACTCGCCCAACGCCATCATCATCATCGTGAGTAACCCGCTCGACGTGATGACCTACCAGGCCCACCTCACCTCCGGCCTCGACCGCACCAAGGTGTTCGGTATGGCCGGCATCCTGGACACGGCCCGCTACCGCGCCTTCCTGGCCGAGGCCCTGAACGTGAGCCCCAAAGACATTCAGGCCGTGCTCATGGGCGGCCACGGCGACACCATGGTGCCCCTGCCCCGCTACACCACCGTGGGCGGCATCCCCGTGACGGAGCTGATTGGCAAAGAAGAACTGGACGCCATTGTGGCCCGCACCACCAACGGCGGTGGCGAGCTGGTGAAGCTGATGGGCACCTCGGCCTGGTATGCGCCCGGCGCCGCTGCGGCCCAAATGGTGGAAGCCATTGTGCGCGACCAGCGCCGCGTGTTCCCGGTGTGCATCAAGCTGGAAGGCGAGTACGGCATCGACGGCGTGTACCTCGGCGCCCCGGTTATTTTGGGCAAAAACGGCATTGAGCGCGTGATTGAACTGCAGCTCAACGACGACGAGAAAGCCCTGCTCGAAACCTCACGCGGCCACGTGAAAGAGGTGATGGACGCGCTGGACAAGATGAGCGCCGCCCAGCCGGCTGCTTAGTTTCCGAAGCATCTGCTTAGGTATTTGGGCCGCTCCGCTTCACGCGGGGCGGCCTTTTTTGTGCAGTTATTAATGGAAGCCAGTATCTTGCGGGTTAACGATTATTCATGCACCTGAACCTGATTGATACCAACCCGGAGGTAACCGACGCCTGGGAAAAAGTTTTTGCCGACGTGCCGCAGGTCACCGTTCGCCTCGGCTCCATCTTTGATTATCCGGCCGATGCCCTCGTCAGCCCAGCCAACAGCTTCGGCTACATGAACGGCGGGCTGGATTTTGCCATCTCCAAAAACCTGGGCTGGCATCTGGAAAAAGACCTGCAACGGGTCATTCGCGAGAAATATTACGGGGAGTTGCTGGTGGGGCAGGCGGAAGTCATTTCCACCGGCCACGCCGATTTTCCCTACCTGATTGCGGCCCCCACCATGCGCACGCCCATGACCATCACGCGCGGGCCCAACGTGTACCTGGCCATGAAAGCCATTCTGCAGCTGCTTCGCTACGGCCGGCTGCCGGCTGGGGAGTTGGTGGCGGAGAAAATTCAGCGCATTGCGGTGCCGGGGCTGGGGACGGGCGTAGGGCAGGTCCGGCCGCTGGTGTGCGCCCGGCAAATGCGGCTGGCCTGGGAAGATGTGATGCGGGAGAAGTTTACCACCGAAGCGGGCTGGGAAGAAATGTGCGCGAATTATGCCTACTTCTACACCCACAACCGCTCCGACATCAAGTACAACATCCACTAAGCAATGCCGCAGAACCGTGGATGGCAGTACTACCGGGCCACTATCCCAAACCGGCCGCCCTGCACATCCAGAATCAGGGTGCGCTGGCTGAATACCTCGTTGCCGAGCATGCCGCCCATGCCGGAGAAACGCATCAGCATGCGCTCCATGAAACCGGTGCCGTCGATGTAGGTGACGGTGCCCAGCGGCAGGGCCGTGGTGCCGACCTGCAGGCTAGCGGCGGTAGGCGCGGTGTGTGCTATCAGGGTTTTGCCCCAGGAATTGACCGGCGTGGCCTGCTCGGGCGCGCCCGGCCGGGCCAGTTTCTGCCACGAAGCCTGCGAGGTGAGCAAGGCGAAGGCGCTGCTGCCCGAGTCGAAAAGCAACTGTTTGGAAGAGCCCTGCAGGCCGGCGCGGAGCAGCACGCGGCGCTGCTCAAAATCGAGCGGGGCAAATACGGCCTGGCGGGCGAGGCTGTCGGGCACGCTGGTGCGCAGTTCAAAGCGCTGCCGGGCGTAGTCGATGACGAGCACGCGGCCGTCCAGCACATCGGTGCCTAGGGTGCCGATGACAAAGGGCGCGGTGCTATCGGCCGGCAGCGCGTGGGCGCCCATTGGCCGCACCCGGATACTGTGCGCCGCCACCTGGCCCTGGCCGATGGCAAACTGAAAATTGGCCAGCGCATCGGCTTGGGGTGTAAGGGTTTGGCCGGTGGCGGGGTAGCGGGCCTGCAGGGCAGCCAGCGCGTGGGAATAGAGCAGCGAGTAGGGCGCGCCGGTATCGAACTGCAGGTAGCAGGGGCGCGGGCAGTTGGGCAGCGTCACGGGCATTAGCAGCACGGCGTGCGGCATGGTGTGGCCGGCCGTGGTGTTGGCCTGCCACTCGAAGCGGGAAGCGGCCGGCAGCTGCGAAACCGTGAGCTGGTTGGCGGGCGCCTGGAACTGCTTGCGGAAATAGAAGTAGCCGCCGATGCTGCTCAGCACGAACAGGGCGAAGATGGCCAGCAGGGTTTTTGTCAGAACTTTCATGGGTGCAGAAAAAGAGGGGGAAGACTGGGTCAAACCTACCCGGCCTCCTCCCCCATTCCCGGCGTCATTTGGGCGACATTTTACCGCCACTTCACGCAACACGCTGACCTGCAATTGATAAATTTTGTCGCCCTCTAAAGTCTAATGGGATAGATATCGAGCCGGCCCCGACGCAGCAACAGCTGGCTGTAGCCCACCGTGACCACATTGACCAGATAAGTGAGCACAAAAACGCCGAGAAACACGCCCTTTAACACCACTCCGAAGTAGAAGAACATGGCCGCTTGCAGCAGCAGCACCATCAGGTAGCTGAAGAAACTGGCCACCTGCCACAGCACCTGAAACCCCAGCACCCGCCGGCCCACTTCGCCAGCATGCACGGTGTCGTGGCGGTGCTTGCGCCAGAGCAGGTAGGGCACCAGCAGGTTGAGTAAGGGGAATACCAGCAGGCACAGCGCACTCAGGTTGAGCAGTTGCAGCAGCTGCATTTCGTCGCGCACCGTAGGGCCACTGGCGGGCACGGGCACCACGGCCGGCGGCGCGGGGACAGTCGGTGGAATCACCGCCGCAAGGGCCGGCTCAGCCGCGGGCGTGGGCGTGGTCAGCAACGCCTCCAGCGGCACGTCGAGGGCCGTGGCCAGGGCCTGCACGGTGTGGCCGCGTGGCACGGTTTCGCCCTGCTCTACCCGCTGGATGGTGCGCAGGCTCACACCCGATTGCTCGGCCAGCAGCTCTTGTGAATAGCCTCTGCTTTTGCGCAGGGCTTGAATACGGGCGGCAGAAAACATGGGCGCAGGGTAGCGTTGAGGCCGCTAAAATAGACCCGTCGGCAGCATCCGGCTTCACGGCCAAGCTAATTCCAGCCCAACCACCGAATCGGCCGCGACTTACCCGGCAAAGTGCTTACTTTACACCTCTTATTCCCACTGGCCCGCCTTGCTGCATCGATGAAAAAAGAACTCACCAATTCATTCGACAAGGTGTACCTGACCATCGAGTTTGACGCGGCCAACAGCTGGATTTACAACAACTGGCGGGGCGTGCTGCCCACCGAAAAGGTGATTCAGGGCTGCCAGGCCACCATCGATTTTCTGCGGGAAAACCCCTGTCCGCACATGCTCAACGACAACCGCGAAGTGGTGGGTTCGTGGAGTGCGGCCAACGAATGGATAGCCCACAACTGGATGCCACAGGTGCTGCGCCTGGGCCTGAAGCGCTTTGCGCACATCGTATCGCCGGGCATTTTCGGGCAAGCCTCGGCGGCCGAGATGGTGACGCGGGTGGGCACGCAATTCGAAATGCGCCTTTTTGAGGACATCGAGCTGGCCAAGAGCTGGCTGCGCGAAGGCTGATGCGTTAGGCAAAGCGACGCCGCAGGCCCCGGCCCAGCCGCCACAGGCCAAACCCGGCCAGACCCAGCAGCCCCAGCAGAATAAGTTGGGGTATGATATCTGCGCCCTCCCGCAACCACCAGAAATAGGCTTTTCGCTTCATCAGCAAATTGCCATCATAGCCAAACTGCTCGGCCTGCGCATACACCCGCTCCGCCGATTCCACGTTGCTGGTCAGGGCGTAGG
Organism: Hymenobacter convexus; assembly: GCF_030580955.1. Lineage (GTDB taxonomy): Bacteria > Bacteroidota > Bacteroidia > Cytophagales > Hymenobacteraceae > Hymenobacter. The sequence continues at coordinate 68,254 of NZ_JAUQON010000007.1, forward strand.
CATTGCCAAGGTCGAAGAGCAGCTCGGCCACAATGGGGTCGGGCGGGGGCACAAAGCTCAGCCGCTCCCGAAGCTGATACTGGAGGGCGAATTGAATAGAATCGAGGGGCCAACCGCCACGCAACGCGGGCACCGGGGCCGCTGCCGAGCCGAAATCAACGCCCAGTAAATCAACGGAATTGATAGCCGCGGCTCCGCGCAGCTTGGCGCGCAGAATGTTGGCGTGCAGCCACTCCGTGCCGCGGTGCGAGCGGGGATTCAGTTGAATAGCCTTTTCTATCCATCGCAACGCCAGCTGGTTCTGGCCCAGCAACTCGTACACGGTGCCGAGATTGGCAGCGGTTTCGTATTGATTTGGCTGCCAGGCATTGAGCTGTTCAAACACGGCACGAGCCTCCGCGTAGCGCCCCAGATACGCCAGCGTCAGGCCGTAGCCCGCGTAGTCGGCCAGCCGATGGCGGGTGCGCCACAGGCTGTCGAGCACCTGCAGGCGGCGGCGGTTGTCCGGGGCTTCGGCCGCCAGGTTCCGCCCTACCGGCGGCAAGGGCATGGTCAGGTCCGTATCGTCCGAACTCTGGTAGGAGCCATCCAATTTGGTGGCCACGTGGTCGTTGAAGCACGCGGCGGCCGGATTTGCCAGCAGCAACAAGCCGAAAATAACCAACTGGTTTAAAGACAGCCGCATAAGTTCGCCGGGGTGATAAGCGGCTAAAAATAGCGTTTGCTCCCCGATGGCGCTACTGCTGGCTGGCCCGGAACAGCTTCTGCTTCTCTTCCTTGCTCAGGCTTTCGTAGCCGGAGCGCGAAATCTTATCCAGGATGGTGTCGATTTCGTCTTGCAACGGCTGGCCGGGGGCGGCGGGCTTCTTGGCCCCGCCGGCCGAGGTAGCCGTCACGGTTTCGGGGCGGCGGGTGGTGCTGCTCACGCGCATGGCGGGCCGGCTGCTGGTGAGGTTGCTGAAGAAATTGCCCACGGCCTGCACGGGGCGGCCAAGGTCGCGCCCGGCTTGGAGTTGCTTGATGAACACGAAGCCGAGCAAGGCGCCGCCCAGGTGGGCCAGCATGCCGCCCGGGTTGCCCGACAGCCCCGCCACCGACAGGATAATGACCACCGCCGCAATCCATTTAATCTTGACCGGTCCGATGAGAATCAGCATAAAGGTGTAGTTGGGCAGCAGCGTGGCCGCGGCCACGATGATGGCCGTAACCGCGCCTGAAGCGCCCAACACAAGCTGGCCAGCCGCGGCAAACGGCATCAGCACCGGAATCAGGTTGTAGCCGAGCAGAAACACGGCGGCCCCGGCCAGGGTACCCAAGATGTAGATACTCACCAGGCGGCGGTCGCCGAGGTATTCCTGCAGCAGCTGGCCAAACCAGTACAACTGTAACATATTGAACAGAATATGCAGGAAAGCCTGGTGGGTGAAGGCATACGTGAGCAGCGTCCAGGGATGGCGAACCACTTCGCCGAGGTTGGCCGAAAGCTCCAGCTGGCTCATCACCCGAAACAGGATGCCGGGCGACTGGGTGAGGTAAGTGATGGCCTCGAGCAGCACAACGGCCACAAACACCAGCACATTAAGCCAGATAAGCTTAACGAGGGCGTTGTCGCGCCGGCTGAAGGCGGTGCGGATGTCTTGAACGATGCTCATGGCTCGTGTCAGGGATTAAAACTGTGGCAACGAAAGTAGCGGGCCGGGAGTGGCCCGGCGGCGGGTTGCTGCATCAACCGCGTTTTAGTAAAACCGTTCCCGGCCGCCTTCCCAAAACTTCACCACAATGAACCCAATCAGCAAGCCGCCGAGGTGGGCGAAGTGGGCCACGTTGTCGCCGGGCACACGGTGGATGCCCTGGTAAAGCTCCAGCATGGTATAGCCGAAAGCCAGGTATTTGGCGGCAATCGGAAACGGAAAGGGGAAAAGAAAAAGCTGGGTGTTCGGAAAAAGGTAGGCAAATGCGAAGATGAGCCCAAACAGCGCGCCCGATGCCCCCAGCATGCCGCCGTGGGGCGAGTTCCAGGTGTCGGACACGGCCTTGTCGACGTTGCGCTCGGCAGCGGCGATGTATTCGGAGTTACTGGGGTCCTGCGCCATGGCACGGGCCAGCGGCTCGTAGCCCGAAGCATCGGGGAAGGTCTTGCGGAAGAACTGCTCGTATTCGGGCCCGGTGGGCGACTGGTGAAACTCCTGGCGTGCCACTTCCATGCGGTGCAGTTCGAAGCCCCGCACGCCTTCGTAGAGCAGGCCGGCGCCCACGCCACAAATCAGCCAGAAGGTGAGAAAGCGCGACGCCCCCCAGCGCTGTTCCAGCAACGGCCCGAAAACTATCAAGCCCAGCATGTTGGAAAACAAGTGCCCCCAGTCGGCATGCAGAAACATGTAGGTAAAGAACTGCCACGGATAGAAATACGGCGAGCCGATGGGGTACAAGCTGCCCACCTGGGTCAGCAGTGGCAGCAGGCTATTCTGGGCCACAAGGAAAAGCACATTCGCGATGAGCAGGTTGCGAACCGTGGGGGTGATGTTGAACATGAAGCGAAGAAAAGCGCCGCGCAAGCCGCGTGGCCAGGGCTTACTTACGGAAAAAATCGGCCAGCTGCTGCCCGTCCAGCAGCACCAGGGTTTTGCGGCCGTCGGGGGTGTAGCCGGGGGTCTGGCAGGCAAAAAGGCGGTCGGCCAGGGCGTTGAGCTCGGTTTCGGGCAGGCGCGTGGCGGCCGTGCCGACGGCCACCCGGCGGGCCAGCGCCCGGGCCAGGCTTTCGCGCTGGTCGAGCTTGAGCGGGCCGGCCGTGGTGCGGAACTGCTCAATCAGGCTTTCGAGCAGCTCTTTTTCGTTCTGGGCCGGCATGCCGGCCGGAATAGCTTCCACGGCGATGGTGTTCGGCCCGAACTCCACGAAGATGAAGCCCAGCGCGTGCAGCGGCTCCGTCAGCTCGCGCAGCACCGCAAAATCGGCGGGCGAAAACGTGACCGTGCGCGGAAACAGCAGCGTTTGCGAGGTGCCCACGGCCCGGCCCAGCTCCTGCCGGTACTGCTCGTAGAGAATGCGTTCCCGCGCCGCTTCCTGGTCAATCAGCAGCACGCCCGATTTCACGGGCACCAGCACGAAGCGCTGCTGCACCTGCACGGCCCGGCTGCCGGCACCGCCTTCGCGGGCCGGCACACTTGGCGCGGTCGGCGTTTCCGGCCCCGTCAGGCCCAGCGAAAAATCGGGGACGGCAGGCGTGACTGCCACCGGCGCGGCCGAGAAATCGGCTTCGAAGCTGCGCGCTACCGGATTATCGGCGCTTACAGTCTGGTCGTCGCGCACGGGCTGGCCCAGCTCGCGGTAGAAGGCTTCCAGTTCGCGGCGGGCCTGCTCGGTGGGACGCGGCGGCAGCTGGCGCTCATAGCCGTCGCGCCGGGTTTCGGGCGAGAAGTTGGAGAAACCAGAATTGTTGCTGGCGGGGCCACGCGTGGCGGCCGAAGCGGCGGCGGCCAGCGCATCGGGGCGGAAGCTGTCGTGGCTGGCAGCAGCCCGGGCGGCGGGCGTGGCGGCGGGCAGGTGGTCGTCGGTAGTGGTGGGCGCGTCGCCGGTACCCTTGCCGGCCCGCAGCGGGCGGATGGGCGCGAAGTTCACGTCACCGTCGAAATCCAGCGACGGCGCAATGTTGTGGATGCCCAGGCTTTGCTTCACGGCGGCGCGCACCACGGCATAGACGGTTTTCTCGTCCTCGAACTTTATTTCCGTCTTCGTGGGGTGCACGTTGATATCAATGGCCTTGGGGTCGAGCTCCAGAAACAGCACGTAGAACGGGTGCGTGTCGCGGGCCAGCAGGCCTTCGTAGGCCGCCAGCACGGCGTGGTTGAGGTAGGCCGAGCGGATGAAGCGGTTGTTGACGAAGAAAAACTGGTCGCCCCGGCTTTTCTTGCTCGACTCCGGCTTGCCCACGAAGCCGCGAACGGAAATGGAATGCGTTACCTCCTCGCAGGCCGCGAGCTGCTCCTTGTAGCCGTTGCCCAGCAGGGCCACAATGCGCTGGCTGAGCTTGCCCGCCGGCAGCCCAAACACCTCCAAATCATTCTGGTAGAGCGAGAAGGCAATCTGCGGGTTGGCCAGCGCCACGTGCTGAAACTCGTCGAGAATGTGCCGCATTTCCACGGCGTTGCTCTTGAGGAAGTTGCGCCGGGCGGGCACGTTGAAGAACAAGTTCTTGACGGCGATGCTGGTGCCGTCGGGGCAGGCGGTGGGCTGCTGGCTGGTGATTTGGGAGCCTTCCACCAAGAGCAGGCTGCCGGTGTCGTGCTCGCGCTGCTTGGTCCGAATTTCGACCTGCGCCACCGCCGCAATGCTGGCCAGGGCCTCGCCGCGGAAGCCAAGGGTGCGAATTTTAAATAAATCTTCGGTGCTGCGGATTTTGCTGGTGGCGTGACGCTCCAGGCTCATGCGGGCGTCGGTGGGCGACATGCCGGCGCCGTTGTCGACCACCTGCACGAGCTGCTTGCCAGCCTCTTTCACAATGAGTTGAACCTGAGTGGCGCCGGCATCGACGGCGTTTTCCAGCAGCTCCTTCACCACCGAGGCGGGGCGCTGCACCACCTCGCCGGCCGCAATCTGGTTGGCGAGGTATTCGGGGAGCAGGTGAATGATATCGGGCATGGGCAGAAGTACGCGGGTGAGGCCGCGCCGGGAAATCAAGGGTGAGCTAACCGGCACAAAAACAAGCGGAAACGTGCCCGGCAATAACCAGAAAGACGCGGCGTTTTAAACCCGCACCCGGGTTTTGTGCGTACCTTCGCGGCTAAATAGCGGGATTTCAGCACGAAACTTTCCGGCATTTGCCATTCGATTTTCGTGCCGCCGCCGGCCACGTTTGGAACCTCCAAACCCAGCCAGCGGGTTCCGCTGCTACCCACGACAAAAGTACGGCCCCCGCGGCCCGTTTGCCTCTTGAACCAACCCACCAACCCCACGGGGCTGTTGCGCATCCCTTTTCAGCTGAGCATTGCCGCGTTGGTACTGGCGGCGGGCCTGCTGCTGTCGTTTTCGGAAGTCAGGAAACTTCCCGCCGACCCGTTCACCAACTCGCCCGCCGAGGTGGCGTGGGTGGATAGCGTGTTCAACTCGCTCACGCCGGACCAGCGTCTGGGCCAGTTCTTCATGGTGGCCGCGTATTCCAACAAGGACCGCAGCCACGTGGAACGCATCGAGCGCCTGGTACGCACCCAAAACATTGGCGGCGTGATGTTTATGCAGGGTGGCCCCAAGCGCCAGGCCATCATGGCCAACCGCCTGCAGGCCGCCGCCAAGGTGCCGCTGCTGGTGGCCATGGACGCCGAATGGGGCCTTGACATGCGCCTCGACTCCTCGGCCCACTTCGCCAAGCAGATGACGCTGGGCGCCATGGACGACCCCAAGTACGTGTACCAGATGGGCCAGGACATTGCCCGCAAAATGCGCAACCTGGGCGTGCACATCGACTTCGCCCCGGTGCTCGACGTGAACTCCAACCCCGGCAACCCCGTGATTGGCAACCGCTCGTTTGGCGAAGACCAGAACCGCGTGGCGGCCCTGGGCACGCAGTACCTCAAGGGGTTGCAGGACAACAAAGTGATGGCCGTAGCCAAGCACTTCCCCGGCCACGGCGACACCGATACCGACTCCCACGTGGCCCTGCCGGTCATCAATACCGACCTGGCCCGGCTGACGAAGGTTGATTTGGTGCCCTTCCAGAAGTCGTTCGAAGAAGGAATCATGGGCGTGATGGTGGCCCACCTCTACATGCCGCTGTTTGACACGACGAACGCCAAAACCACCACGCTCTCGCACGCCCTCGTCACGGACCTGCTGAAGGACAAGATGGGCTTTAAGGGCCTAGTTTTCACCGATGCGCTCAACATGAAGAGCGTGAGCAAGCTCTACAAAGACGGCGAGCTCGACGCCATGGCCCTGGCCGCGGGCAACGACATTCTGTTGTTTTCGGAGGATGTGCCGTCGGCGCTGCTGCGCATTCGGGAAGCGGTGGCGGCTGGCACGCTCAAGCAGGAAGATTTGGATTTGCGCGTAAAAAAGATTCTACGCGCCAAGTACTGGGCGGGGCTCAATAAATACCGGCCCGTGAACCTGGCCACGCTACGCGACAGCCTGAACCTGCCCAAATCGAAGGTGCTGGCGCAGGAAATTTTCGAGCACGCCGTGACCGTGGTGAAGAACGAGGACAAGCTCCTCCCCTTCCAGCGGCTCGACACGCTGCGCATGGCGGCCATCACCATCGGCACGCAGGCCGAGGGGCCGTACGCCACCATTTTCAATAAGTACCAGCCCGGCCCGGTGTACGCCGTGCCCGACCGCTACGCGCCCGATAGCACGTTTGCCCGCATCAGCAGCCGCCTGACTGGCTATAATGTGGTGGTGGTGAGCCTGCATGCCATGAACAACACGCCCAGCCACAGCTACGGCATCGGCGATGGGGCGTTGAAGTTCATCAAGCAGTTGCAAAGCAACAAGCGCTTCAAAACGGTGGTGGTGGCCATGGGCAACGCCTATTCGCTGAAGTTTCTGGAAGGTGCCCGCACGCTGGTGTGCGGTTACGAGGACCATTACGCGGCGCAGCTGGTGGTGCCGCAGGTGCTGTTTGGGGCGCTGCCGGCGCGGGGCAAGCTGCCCGTCACGGTGTCGCCCACCATGCCCGTGGCCACCGGCATTGCCACGCCCGACCTGCACCGCCTGCGCTACGCCGTGCCCGAAAGCCAAGGCCTAAGCTCGCGCGTGCTGGCCCAGATTGACAACATTGCCCTCGAAAGCCAGACCTATGCCGCCGCCCCCGGCTGCCAGGTGCTGGTGGCTAAAAACGGCACCGTGGTGTTCGACCAGAGCTACGGCTACTGCACCTACGACGAGACGCAGCCCGTGACCAGCAGCACCTTATACGACCTGGCCTCAGTGACGAAAGTGGCTGGCACCTTGCAAGCGGTGATGTACCTCAAAGACCAGGGCAAGCTGAATATTGAGGAGAAGGTGGCTACTTACCTGCCCGAACTGGCCCGCACCAACAAGCGCGACATGACCATTCGCGACGTGCTGCTGCACCAAGCCGGCCTCAAGCCCGGCATCCCGACTTGGGAGCGCACCATGCGCGACGGCCAGCTCAAGCCTACCTTCTACGCCAGCATCCGCTCCGACGACTTCCCCAACGAAGTGGCGCCCGGCGAGTACAGCACCAAAGCCGCCGACGACTCGGTGTGGGCCTGGACCATGCGCTCCGGTCTGCTGCCGAAGGTGAAAGGCAAGTACCCCACCGAATATTCCGACCTGAGCTTTATTGTAATGAAGCGGGTGTGCGAGAAGATTCTCAAGCAGCCGATTGAGAATTTTCTAGAGGATAATTTTTACCGGCCGCTGGGCCTGGGCAGCATGACCTACAACCCGCTGCAGCGCTTCCCCAAAAGCTGCATCGCACCCACCGAAAAGGACACCTACTACCGCCGCGAGCAGCTGCAAGGCACCGTGCACGACCAAACCGCCGCCCTCGTGGGCGGCGTGGGCGGCCACGCCGGCCTCTTCGCCACGGCCAACGACCTGGCCGTGCTGATGCAGATGAACCTGCAAAACGGCAACTACGGCGGCTCGCGCTACTTTCAGAACCCGGTGGTTTCTGAGTTTGCCCGCCCCCAGAACGGCGGCCGGCGCGGCCTGGGCTGGGACCACGGCGACCCCAGCAAGCCCGAAGGCCCCACCAGCAACCTCTCGCCGGCCAGCACCTTCGGCCACACCGGCTTCACGGGCACCTGCGTGTGGATGGACCCGGACAACCAGATTCTCTACGTTTTCCTCTCCAACCGCGTGTACCCCGACGCCGGTAACAACAAGTTGCGCCAGTACAACATCCGCACGCGCATTCACGAGGTGATTTATAAGTCGTTGGCGGCGGGAAAGGCGAAGGAGTAGCTAGCGACCTTTGGGCAGTGCGGCGAGTTCAATGTGCAGGTAGGCACCACCGCCGAAGCGGACTGCCTCCGTAGTGATTGGCTGGTAACCTGCGGCTTTTATCAAGAGCGGTCGATTGGCTGTTGAGCTTTTCAAGCCATGACAGCCGACCCATCCCAAGCGGAAAAATCCGGCCTCATTGGCAGCGGCTGTTTTCACGTCGCAGCCCTCCCAACAGGTATAAGAGGTTTGAATTGTTGCGCCTTTTATGGGCTTTCCAGTCGCAATATCAACGATTCGACCTTGCACGTGGGTGGCAGTAGTATCAAAGTAAAACATTGTCACTGCTGTTATCTGCCCTGCTCCTATTTTGATAGGCTTTTCATCTCCACGGCCCAATATGCAGTCGGCCTTACCACAAGGCACTATGCCAACTTCTCTGGCCACGTCGAGAGTATACCATTTTTGGGCTTGAACATGACCGGCAGCCAACAGCAGCGCAAGTATTGCATAACCTGAACAACGTAGTTTCATCAGATTTACGTAGGAAGTAGACGCCGCTAAAGCTACGTCCAATGCAGCATTTGGCTGGCTCATTCGTCAACGCAACAAACCATGCGTTTCCCGGTTGGCTAAGCGCAACAGCATAATCTATGAACATCGGCATCGTTTGTTACCCCACCTTTGGCGGCTCCGGCGTGGTGGCCACGGAACTGGGCAAGGCCCTGGCCCAGCGCGGCCACCGCGTGCACTTCATCACCTACAGCCAGCCGGTGCGGCTCGACTTCTTCAACGAAAACCTCTTCTACCACGAGGTGTATGTGCCGGCTTACCCGCTGTTCCAGTTCCCGCCTTATGAGCTGGCCCTGACCAGCAAGATGGTCGACATCGTGCAGAACGAAAAGCTTGACGTGCTGCACGTGCATTACGCCATTCCGCACGCCTCGGCGGCCTACATGGCTAAGCAGATTCTGCGCTCGCGCGGCATCCAGATTCCAGTGGTGACGACGCTGCACGGCACCGATATTACGCTGGTGGGCAAGGACGCCAGCTTCGAGCCGGTGGTCACGTTCAGTATCAACCAGAGCGACGGGGTAACCTCTGTTTCGGATGATTTGCGGCGCGAAACCTACGAGTATTTCGCCGTCGAAAAGGACATCACCGTCATCCCCAACTTCATCGACCTGCACCGCTTCAAGAAGCAGGAAAAGAGCCATTTCCGGGCCGCCATCGCGCCTGAGGGCGAGAAGCTGCTCATTCACACCAGCAACTTCCGCACCGTGAAGCGGGTAGAGGACGTGTTGCGCATCTTCTGCGGGGTGCGGGCCGTGATGCCGGCCAAGCTGTTGCTCGTGGGCGACGGCCCCGACCGCAACCGCATGGAAAAGCTGGCCCGTGAGCTCGACTGCCACCGCGACCTGCGCTTCCTGGGCAAGCTCGAAGCCGTGGAGGAAGTGCTCAGCGTGGGCGACCTGTTCCTGATGCCCTCCGAAAACGAAAGCTTCGGCCTCGCCGCCCTCGAAGCCATGGCCTGCGAAGTGCCCGTAGTGAGCACCAACGCCGGCGGCATCCCCGAACTAAATGTGCACGGCGTGACGGGCATGCTCAGCGAAATCGGCGACGTACCCGACATGGTAAAAAACGCCCTCTTCGTGCTCGCCGACGAGAACCTGCCCCGCTTTAAAGCCGCCGCCCGCGCCCGCGCCGAGGAATTCGACGTAGAGTTTATCGTGCCCAAATACGAGGAATGCTACCGTCAGGCAATAGAAGCCATAGCGGCAGCGGTATAATCGGTTGTCATTGCGAGGCCGCAGGCCGTGGCAATCCGTCCTCTCAACGCGACCAGCTTTGAGTTACGACAAAGGCTTTAAATAGAAAGCCCCGGCACTGTGCAGTGCCGGGGCTTTCTATTTAAAGGGAGCTTATGGTTTTGACAGGACAGGTTGCCGCGTTGCGCTGCGCTCCACTCGCAATGACATCTAAACAGCAGGCGCTAAAACAGCCCCGCTGCCTCGTTCTTCACTACGGCCAGGGCCTGCGCGGTGGGCTCGGCGCCGTCCATCATCAGGCCTTCGAGGATGCGCTTGGCCAGCTCCGTGCCGCGCGCCTGGGCCGGGTTCTGGATGCCGTGAAAGGCGCGGTTCACCATCGTGAGCACGTTTTCCTTGGCTTCCTTCACCAGCGTCCAGGCGTCGGCCGATATGTAGAGCTGCTGCGAGAGGTTGTGCTCAAATTCGGCCCGGATTTCCTGCTGGAGCAGCCGATGAAACTCGGGCGCCGTGGAGCCGGCGCTGCTCAAGCGCACAAGAATGTTGTTGGGCGAGATGCGCTCCAGAAAAAGCACCACCCGCTCGTAGGCCTGCAGGCGCAGGGGCAAGGTGGTTTTGTTGCTTTCGAGGCGCAGTTCAATCAGGCGGCGCTGCTGCTCTTTTTCCAAAAATTGCTTGAAGAGCAAATAAATGGCGCCGGCTACGATGAGGGCGGGCAGAATAATCTTGAGCAGGTCGTAGAAATACGTGGTCGAATCCATGTTGTTTTTTGATTTTCAGAACGTCATGCAGAGCGCAGCGAAGCATCTTTACCGCTTCGTTGCTTCAATTGATTTAGTATTGAGGTAAAGATGCTGCGCTGCGCTCTGCATGACGTACTTGTTGCGCGCGCAGCCCGCAAACTTACGCCGTGAACCGCCGGGCCCCAACCGCTGTTTACGCTCCGATACTGCCGTATCTTTGCCATCCACCTCTCTAAATCGACTTATCACTATGGCTGCTGTTGCCACCCTCGCCCCCATTACCCTCACCGACCGCGCCGTAGTGGAGGTGAAAAACATCATTCAGGAAAAGAACGTGCCCGCCGATTACGGCCTGCGCATTGGCGTGCAGGGCGGCGGCTGCTCGGGCATGAGCTACCTGCTGGGCTTCGACAAAGCCAAAGACGCCGACGAAACCTACGACCTCGACGGCCTGAAGCTCATCATGGATAAAAAGCACGCCATGTACGTGCTGGGCATGGAAGTCGACTTCCAGGACGGCCTCAACGCCCGCGGCTTCGTCTTCAACAACCCCCAGGCCAAGAGCACCTGCGGTTGCGGCTCGTCGTTCTCGGCATAGTCCCATCTAAACTTATATACAAAAAAGCCCTGGCCCACCGGCTGGGGCTTTTTCGTTTACTTTCGCGCCCACGGTTTCCTAACTCCTTCCCCGATGCGCTTGCCTCTTTCGCTGCTGTTGATTCTTGCCAGTTTCGTGGCCCGGGCGCAAAAATTCAGCCCGGCTGAACTGGCCCGCTGGAAGCAACAGGCGCAGCAGGTCAGCATCACGCGCGACACGTACGGCGTGCCGCACATCTACGGCAAAACCGATGCCGACGCGGTTTTCGGCCTGCTCTACACGCAGTGCGAGGACGATTTTGACCGCCTCGAAACCAATTACCTGGATGCCATTGGCCGGTTGGCGGAGGTAGAGGGCGAGGCGCAGTTGTACCACGACTTGCGGGCCCGGCTGTTTCTGGACAGCACGCAGGCCATCGGCATCTACAAACAGAGCCCGGCCGATATGAAGAAGCTGCTCGACGCCTTCGCGGCCGGCACCAACTACTACCTGGCCACCCACCCCACCGTGCATCCGCGGCTGCTGCGCCGTTTCCAGCCCTGGATGCCGCTGATGTTTAGCGAAGGCAGTATTGGCGGCAACATCAGCGTGGTGAGTCTGGAACGGCTGAAGGCGTTTTACAGCCAGCAGAAATCTACTTCCTGGCAAAAACCCGACGCCGGGCAGCCCGACCGCGACGAAATCGGCTCGAACGGCTTCGCTATTGCACCGGCCAAAAGCGCCAACGGCCACGCCCTGCTGCTCATCAACCCGCACACCTCGTTCTACTTTCGCTCCGAGGTGCAGATGGCCAGCCAGCAGGGCCTGAACGCCTACGGGGCCGTGACCTGGGGCCAGTTTTTTGTTTACCAGGGCTTTAATGAGCACTGCGGCTGGATGCACACCTCCAGCCAGGCCGACTCGATGGATGAATATCTGGAAACCATTGAAAAGAAAAACGGGGCCTACTTCTACCGCTACGGCGGCAAGCTGCGGCCGGTGCAGGCCGAAAAGGTGACGCTGCCCTACCGCGCCGGCAACCAGATGCTGCGCCGGACTTTCACCTTGTACCGCACCCACCACGGCCCGGTGGTGGGCCAGAAAACCGACCAGCAGTGGGTGACTTTGCGCATGATGAACACGCCGCTGGCCGCGCTGCAGCAGTCCTACCTGCGCACCAAAGCCACCGACTACGCCAGCTTTCAGCAGTTGATGAAGCTGAACGGCAACGCCACCAACAACACCGTTTTTGCCGATAGCAAGGGCAGCATTGCCTACTGGCACGGCAATTTTATGCCCCGGCGCGACCCAAAATTCGATTGGAGCCAGCCCGTGGACGGCAGCACTCCTGCTACCGAATGGCAGGGCCTGCACCCCGTGAGTGAACTGGTACAGGTGCACAACCCCACCAGCGGCTTTATTCAGAACTGCAACTCGACGCCCTTCACGGTGGCCGGCCCCGGCAGCAGCCCTGCCCCGGGCAAATACCCCAGCTACATGGCCCCCGATGCCGAAAACTATCGGGGCCTGAACGCCGTGCGTGTACTCAGCCGGAAGGCCGTTTTCAACCTCGATACGCTCATTGCCGCCGCCAACGACCCGCACCTCACGGCTTTCGATGACATGCTGCCGCCGCTGCTCACGGCCTACCAGCCCACGTCGGCCGAAAAAGCCGCGGCCCCGGCCCTGGCCGAAGCCATTGAAATGCTGCGCGCCTGGAACCGCAGCTACAGCAAAACCTCCGTGGCCCAGACCGTGGCCATTTACTGGGCCGAGCGGCTGCTGGCCAAGGCCCGGGCCCGCGTCCCGGCGGCCCAGCCCCAGCTCGACTACATCAGCTTCACGAAATTTGCCCTGGCCAACACCAGTCCGGCGGAAAAAACCGCCGCCCTCACCGAAGCCCTCGACGACCTGACCCGCGCCTTTGGCACCTGGAAGATGCCCTGGGGCGACGTGAACCGCTTCCAGCGCCTCACCGGCCGCATCGAGGAGACGTATGACGACCAGCAGCTCAGCCTGCCGGTGGCGTTCACGTCGTCGGCCTGGGGCTCGCTGGCATCGTTCAAAGCGCAGGCCTACCCCGGCACGAAAAAGCGCTACGGCAGCGTAGGCAACAGCTTCGTGGCCGTGGTGGAGTTTGGGACGCGCGTAGTGGCGCGCTCCGTCGTCACGGGTGGGCAAAGCAGCCGGCCCGGTACCCCGCACTTCACCGACCAAGCCGACTTATACACCAACGGGCGCTTCAAAGACGTGCGCTTTTATCCGGAAGACGTGCAGGCGCACGCGGAGAAGACGTACCATCCGGGGCAGTAACAGGCTTCCCTGAACGTCATGCTTCGACTACGCTCAGCATGACGTTCTTTTTTCACAATCTTACTACACCTCTTCCCTAATGGACATCAAATATCTTTCCGACGACAAAGGCAAAATCACCGGCGTTTTTATTCCGATTGCCGAATGGGAGCGGCTGCAAAAGCAATACAACATCAGCGAAAAAGCCCCGGCCGACTCCGGCGCCCAGCTCCAGCAGTCGCTGGCCGAGGCGCTGAAAAAAGTAAAGCCGGAGTAGCTATTCGCTATTCCGGCTTTGCCTTGTTTTTTGAAACGACGCTATCAAGGGGCCCAATATCTACTTGGCAGGGAGCGTCAGCAGGCCGGCAATGCCTTTCACGTTGAGGCGGGCAAACTTGCGCACACGGTCGAAGCGGGCGGTGGTTTCGGCCAGTTCCTCGTCGGGGGGCAGAGCGTTGGGCACGTCGGTGTGCAGGCGCTCGAAGATGGTTGCGGCGATGTCCATGTAGCCGAGCAGCAGCAGGTAGAGCTGTTTCTTCTCGGCCTCGGCGTAGCCCTTGGTGCGAATGGCCTTGTTGAGCGTGTCGAGCTGGGTAGTTTCATCGGTGAATAGGTCGCGCAGGGCATTGCGCGCCGTCCAATAATCGGCCAGCTGCCCGGCGCTGGCCCCCGACACCGCAAACGGAAACGCTTCGGCAAAAGCCGTGGCCCGCGCAAAAGTCGTTTCGGCCTCGTACACACCGGCCAAGTGCTTTTGCAGGCTAGTCCAGAGGCCGGTGCGGGCCTTGTCGAAGGCGGAGGCGGCGTTGGCGTCCGAAGGGGTCATGGGCAGTAGAGGGTTGGGGTGGAAGAGTTGCTTCGGCTACGCTCAGCCTAACGACTACAATGTTACCGCTTTCTACCGGCCAAAATCGTCCTGCACCCGCACGATGTCATCTTCGTCCGACGGGTTGCTGGCGTCGGTGTGCTGCCAGATTTCGGCCAGCACGCCCCAGTCCTTGAGGCCCACGAGGCGGTGGCGCTCGCCTTGCTTAAGCACGATGCGCTCGCCCACTTGGTAGCTTTTCACTTCGCCCTGCTCGTCGGTGTCGCTGGTGGCCACGCCCACGGGGCCCTGCACCACCTGCCAGATTTCGGCACGGCGGTGGTGGTATTGCCAGCTCAGGCGCTGGTGCGGCGCCACCAGCAGCACCTTCGGGCTCAGCTTGCCCGAAATGCGCAGGTTGTCAACTGCGAGGCCATCAAAATAAGTGTCAGCAAATTGCTGGGCTTGGTCTTCGTCAATTACGAAAAAGCCACCCCAGGGGCGTGTCGGGTCTTCTTTGGCAATGTTGAAGCCTTGCTGCTTCAGCGTCTGGGCCACCTGATGAAACAGGGCGCGCTTCTGGGAATCGGTATCGGACATAGAAAATGGGTGTTCTTAATCGGGCAAAAGTAATGTACTGTGCCCACTCTGCCTTTTTTCTAATACGTCTTCGCCGCATCGGCCGGCACCACCACCACAAAATCAGCAATGTTGAGCTGCTCTTTCTCCAGCGTCTGGAGCTGCTCCTGCGTCACCACGCTCAGGGTGCGCACGCGCAGCTTGGGGGCGTACTGGCGCAGCCAGGCCACAATGCCGTCGTGGTGGTCGGAGTGGTAGCTGCCGTTGACGTGCAGCAGCGTTTGGCCGGGCTGGCGGCTGGCCTGGATGAAGTGGGCCATGGTGGCATCCTTCAGCGCCTGGGCCTGGATGATGTTCTGGGCGCCCCCGCCGTGCGCGCTGCCGGTGCCGCCGAACATGGCGGCCATGTTTTTATAGCCGGGCAGGTCGTAGTCTACTTTCAACGGCAGCGGGGCCAGCAGGGCGCGGTCCACGGCCGGGAGCTTGTCGAGGGCGGTGAGGCTGCGCTGGGCCACCACTTTGGCGAAGGGGCGTGGGGCGTTGGTGCCAACGATGGGCAGGTGGTTTTCGCGGGCGAACAGCAGCAGCGGGCGGTAATCGGTGGCGTAGTTGGGCCACGGGCGGGCCTGGCGCTCGAAGGCGGTATCGGCCAGCTCGCCGGTGGAGTAGGCGGCCACCAGCGGCTGCACGTCGCGCTCAAACATCTCCATGCCCAGCACCAGCTGGCCGGGTTTCTTCAGCTTCAGCAAGTCCCTGGCCACTTGCAGCTCCAGCCAGTGCGTGAGGGCGTCGTTGTGCTGCTCGCCGAAGAGCACCACGTCGGCCTGAGCCAGTTCCTGCAGCATCTGGTCATAATCAGCCGGCGGGCCGGCGGCGGTGAAGAGGCGGTAAGCGGGTCGGTCGGCGGCGAAGCTGGCGAGGCCGAGGAGCAGCAGGAAGAAGCTGATGAGGCGAAGGAAGCGCATAATTTGAGAGGCGTTGCAACAAAAAAACGTCATGCTGAGCTTGTCGAAGCATCTCTACCGCGCAAGTAATTAATCACTGCTGCGGTAGAGATGCTTCGACAAGCTCAGCATGACGTTCAAAGTTCGCTCGGCGAGTCGGGAAATCTAGCCCTTATAGAACATCCATTTTCCCAGCTCTTTGTACGTCACCTTCTTACCGTACATCAGGATGCCCACCCGGTAGATGCGCGCCGCCACCCACACCGTGCCGATGAAACCCAGAATGAGCAGGAAGATGGACAGCCCCAGCTGCCACATCGGCACGCCAAATGGCAGGCGGATAACCATGGCAATGGGCGAGGTGAGCGGAAACATCGACATCCAGAAAGCCACCGGCCCGTCGGGGTTGCGCAGTATCACCGACACGCCCACGATGTAGCTCAGAATGAGCGGCATGGTAATCGGAAACATGAATTGCTGGGTATCGGTCTGGTCGTCCACGGCCGCGCCCACGGCCCCAAACAGTGCCCCGTACAGCAGGTAGCCGCCCAGGAAGTAGATGATGAAGCCGAACAGGATGGTGCCCAGCGGCAGGTTGGCCAGCACTTCAAAAACCTTGAAACGGCCGGTCATCATGGGTTGCTGTTTCTGGGCATCCATGCCTTTATCGAAGGCCGCCGCCGCTGAGCGAGGCTCGTCATCGGCCGCAGCTTTGGCAGCGCCGGGGGCGGGCGTAGCGGCCACTTCGGTTTTAGGCTTGTCGTCGTGCATCAGCATCGGCATTACCACCGACGATACGCCGAACGAGAGCACGCCCCACAGCAGAAACTGGGTGAGGCCCACGGCCGCAATGCCCACAATCTTGCCCATCATCAAGTCAAACGGCTTCACCGACGACAGCATCACCTCCATGATGCGGCTCGACTTCTCCTCTCCCACGCCGCGCATAATCTGCACACCGTAGATGAAAATGAACAGGTAAATGGCCAGCGCCAGCGCGTAGGCTGTGCCCGAGGTGGCCAGGGCGTTGCTGTCGGCTTCCTTGCCGCTCTCGTCGAGGCTGATGGCTTGCAAATCCACCTTCGAGCGCAAGCGGTCGAGTTGGTCCTGCGTGAGGCCTGATTTCTGCATTTTGAGTTCAGAAAAGGCCTTGTTCAGGGCATTCTCGACGGCCAGTTGCTTTTTCAGGCTGATGTTGCCTTTGCCGAAAAACTGCACGCCGGTGGGCTTCTCCACGTCGAGGCCGGCGGGCAGGTACACCAGGCCGTCGTGCTTGGCTTTCTGGAAGCCTTTTTTGGCTTCGGCCAGCGTGCCGCTGGCGGTTTCGAAGCGCAGCTGCGGGGTGCTCACGAGGCGGCTGGCCACGTTCAGGCCGGAGTCGTCGCGCACCTCCACCACGTCGGTGGTGTCGTTGTCGGAGCTGGCCACTTTGGCGATGATGAAGCCGAACGCCGCCAGCAGCAGCGGCACGGCCAGCGTGAGAATGATGAAGGATTTTTTGCGAACGCGGGTGAGGTATTCGCGTTGGGCGACGAGTAAAAATTTAGAAGCCATGGCGGATTAAAGCAACGCGTTAGCGGTTTCGGTGAGGGTTTCGGGCATGGTTTCGCGCACGCGCCGGATGAAAATCTCGTTGATGCTCGGGATTTTCTCGCGGAAGGCTTCCACTTCCACCGCCCCGATGAGGTAGCGCAGCAGGTCGTTGGGCCGCACGCCGGCGTGCAACTGCACCCGGGCGTAGAAGTGGCCGTTTTCGCGCTCTTTCTGCTCCACCACCTCAAAATCGGGGTGCACCAGAATGAGCTTGCCCTTGCCTTCCACCTCATAGGTATTGGTTTTGAACTGGTCCCGAATCAGGTTAATGGGCCCGTCGAGTACCTTGCGCGAGCGGTTGATGAGGGCAATGTTGTCGCACATCTCCTCCACCGATTCCATGCGGTGCGTCGAGAAAATGATGGTGGCGCCCTGCTTGCGCAGCTCCAGAATCTCGTCTTTAATCAGGTTGGCGTTAATCGGGTCGAAGCCCGAAAACGGCTCATCCAGAATAATCAGCTTGGGGTCGTGCAGCACCGTGGCAATGAACTGCACCTTTTGCTGCATGCCCTTGCTGAGGTCTTCCACGTTTTTGCCGGCCCACTCTTTTATCTCGAAACGGTTCAGCCAATGCTTGATGCGCGCCGTGGCATCGCTGCGGCTCAGGCCGCGCAGCTGGGCCAGGTAGAGCAGCTGCTCGCCCACTTTCATCTTTTTGTAGAGGCCGCGCTCCTCGGGCAAATAGCCAATCTGGGCAATGTGGCTGGGGTTGAGCCGCTCGCCGCGGAAGCGGATTTCGCCCTCATCGGCCCCGGTAATCTGGGTGATGATGCGGATGAGCGAGGTTTTGCCCGCGCCGTTGGGCCCGAGCAGGCCGAAAATGCTGCCCTCGGGAATTTCCAGGCTCACGCCCGAGAGGGCGACGTGGTTGGCGTAGGCCTTGCGCACGTCGATGGCTTCCAGAATTGGTTTCACAGAAAGAAGGGTTGGTTGGCGGGTTAAATGTAGAGGAATGTCGCTTGACAAATGTATCAGGTGCCGCCGTCAGTCGCCAATGGACGGGCGCCAAACAGCGGCATAGCGTCCCCAAACGGTGAGTAACCGAGATGAACGGAGCAGCCCAATCAGCGCGCCGGTTCGGCATCAGCAAGTTCGTGCAGGCTGGCTTCCAGGCGGTCGAGGTGCTGACCATAGAGACGCTGCAAGTACCAGCGGGCGGCCCGTACCACGGCCCATTGCAAGAGCAGGCCCAGCACAAGCAGCGCCGCCCCCAGGCCGAGCAGCATACCGATGCGCACCCCGCCGGGCCGGCCCCATTCTTTGCCGGCCACAAATTCGAACGCCAGCAGCAGCGAAGCAGGCGGCATGGCCAGGGTCAGCCGATAATTGAAGCGCAGCATGCTCCGCAGCCCGGCGCTTAAGCGCCGCAGGTTGCCCAGCACATGCCCCTCGGGCTGGGTCATCTGCTTCAACATGGCCAATTTGCGGTAGTAGTACCCCAGCATCACCAGCGACACGAGAAATAGGCTCACCACCTGCGCCCGCTCCAGAAAATTACTGGCAAACCTTATTATCAGCGGCATTGCCACCGCCATCACCACTACAAAACCCAATTCCCACCGGGCATTGCGGCGCATTTTTTCCACGAGTCCATCCGAACGCTGGGCTAACAGGCGGCTAAGCGCTGCTTGGTTTATGGGTGGCGCGGCCGGCTCGGGCTGCTGCCATTGGCGGCGGAGGTCATCGAGTTCTAGCATCGGGTGGCGGGGACTAAGAGGGCGCGAAGTTTTTCCTGCACGCGGTGCATTTTCACGCGCACATTGTTTTGGGTAATGCCCAGAATGTCGGCCATCTCATCATAAGGCCGGTCTTCGAGATAGAGCAAAATGAAAGCCTTGTCCACGTCCGACAGCCGGCCAATGGCGCGGTAGAGCTGGGCGCGGTCATCGGCATCGAAACCCGTTTCCGGTGCCTGGGCCACGGCCAGCGCCTCGGCGTCCAGCTCGCTCGGGGCCGGGCGGCGGGTGCGCTGGCGCAGGTTCGAGATGGCTACGTTCAGGGCAATGCGGTAGAGCCAGGTGCTGAGCTTGGCATTGGCCTGCGGCACGTAGCGCGGCCACGCCCGCCACAGCTGCAGCACCATTTCCTGGAACAAGTCCTGGCGGTCGTCGGCATCCTGGCAGTAGAGCCGAGCCACGCGCCGCAGCAGCGGCTGGTACTCGTGTAGCGCGGCAACAAAATCAGCAGACGGGGTGGCGGAAGCCATGCGGGGGTAAGAGTGTTTCAGGCAGGTGAATCGCAGCCGATTAAGAAGCATTACAAGAATGCTCGATTTTTTCGGAAGCCCACAAGAACATCATGCCAAGCGCAGCCGAAGCATGACGTTCTTTATTGGCCGTGTATCAAATAAAAAGCCCCGCCTGACCAATGGCCAGCCGGGGCTTTTCATAACTATTCCAATCAAGAATTACGCGAAGTACTCCTTCACCTTCTCAAAGAATCCTTTCTCGTTCTTGCCGGGGTGCGGCGTGAAATTGTCCGAGTCGCGCAGCTTTTCCAGCAGCTCGCGCTCCTGGTTGCTCACATTCTTGGGCGTCCATACATTTAGGTGAATTAGCTGGTCGCCGCGGCCGTAGCCGTTGAGGTCCTTAATGCCTTTGCCGCGCAGACGCAAAATTTTACCCGGCTGGGTGCCGGGGTCCACCTTGATTTTCACCTTGCCCTCGATGGTCGGCACTTCCAGGCTCGCACCCAAAGCGGCATCCACGAACGAGATGTACTGCTCGAACATGATGTTGTTGCCGTCGCGCTTCAGGAACTCGTGCGGCTCCTCCTCAATCTGGATGAGCAGGTCGCCGGGCACGCCACCGCGCTCGGGGAAGTTGCCCTTACCGTTCATGCTCAACTGCATGTCGTTGGCCACGCCGGCGGGGATGTTGATGGGAATCACTTCCTCGTGCAGCTGGCGGCCTTCACCTTTGCACACGTCGCAGGTCGTCACGATGGTTTTGCCTTCGCCGTTGCAGGTGGGGCAGGTGCTGCTGCTCACCATCTGGCCCAGCATGGTGTTCACCACACGCTTGGTTTGGCCCTGGCCCTGGCAGGTGGGGCAGGTTTTGAGGTCGGTGCCGTTTTTGGCGCCGGTGCCGCTGCACGGCTGGCAGGCCACATAGCGTTTCACCTTAATTTTCTTCTCGACGCCGTTGGCAATTTCCTCCAAATCAAGCTTCAGCTTGATGCGCAGGTTCGAACCCTTTTTCTGGCGCCGGCCGCCGCCCTGGCGCCCGCCCCCGAAGAAGCCTTCGAAGCCCCCGCCCCCGCCAAAAATATCGCCGAACTGCGAGAAGATGTCTTCCATGTTGGGCCCGCCGCCGTTGCCGCCGCCCACGCCCTGGTGGCCGTACCGGTCGTAGCGCGCCCGCTTATCCGCGTTGCTGAGGACTTCGTACGCCTCGGCGGCTTCCTTGAACTTGTCCTCGGCGGTCGGGTCGTCGGGGTTTTTATCGGGGTGGTACTTGATGGCCATCTTGCGGTAAGCCGACTTGATAACGTCGCCTTCCGCCGTTTTGGTAATGCCTAATACCTCGTAATAATCGCGCTTCGTAGCCATCTGCGTGGTGTTATCCGACCGGTCATGCTGAGCGAAGTCGAAGCATCTCTACCGAGGAAGTAATCAGTTACTCTCGCGGTAGAGATGCTTCGACTTCGCTCAGCATGACCGTCTTTATTTATTGTTCTAAATCCAAACCCTAAAATTACTGCCCAAGCACCACTTTGGCGTGGCGAATGACCTTATCACCTAAATAGTAGCCCTGCTCTACCACGTCCACGATTTTCCCTTTCAGGTCGTCGCTGGGCGCGGGAATCTGAGTGATGGCCTCGTGCAGCTCAGCATCGAAGTCGCCCCCCTTGGCTTCCATGGCGGTCAAACCCTTTTGCTGCAGGGTTTTGTTCAGCTTGCTCTGAATAATGTCGATGCTTTCGCGCACGGCGTTGGCATCGGTGGTGCTGGCGGTGGCAGTGCGGGCGCGCTCGAAGTCGTCAAGCACGGGCAGCAGCGCCGTCATCAGCTCTTGGTTGGCAGTTTTAAACAGGTCGATACGCTCCTTGCTGGTGCGGCGCTTGTAGTTCTCAAACTCGGCGGCCAGGCGTAGGTACTTGTCTTTGATTTCGGCCAGCTCGGCATCAGTGCGCGAGGCTTCGGCTTTCGGCGCGGCCGAGGCGGAAGCTTCGGCGGCAGCGGCGGTGTCGGTGGTTTCGCCGTCGGCATCGGCCATTTCGCCAGCTACGTGGTTGGGGTCAGCGGTCAGGTTGTCGTCCTGGGGCAGGTTTTGCTCGTTAGCCATTTGCGGAAATATTCGTCGGAAGGGGTTTTTCACGGGGTTAGCCGGTTAGTCAAGCTGCGGGCGCAATTCACTTGCCAAAGGGGCGCGGGCTGCCATAGTGGCATTGGCAATCAGTGTTACTTTTAGCAAACGTTTAACAGATTGCCTGTCGCTGATGACCACATTTCGAGAGTTATTGAATCACCCTTTAGGCATTGTCTTCATCATAGATAAACCTGACGGCGAAGAAGAGTGGCAGCCACGAACCGGAATTGTCGTTCCAGGAACGGACGGTCTGGCCGTCTGTTTTCCACCGAATACTGCAGCGACTATTCAACTCGACCCAGAATGGGAGGAACGTCTAAGTCGTGTTCCCGAAGACATGCGCACCCATTGCGACGCCGATTTTATGATTTACATAACAATAGGCCAATTACCGGATGACGCTGACCTCAATGCATATTCATTTATCGGACTTAACATCGGCCCACAGAATTAACCGTGCAACGCCTTCCAAATCACACCTAGCGCGCTAAGAAGGCCATTCTTCGTCGCCTTCCTCTTCGCCAAGGCCTTGGCGCTTAGTTGGGGCAGCATCGCGCCGAGTTTCTTCCAATGCCTTCCAAATCATGTCTTTCAGTGGCACGATGTTCTTATTCGTAAGGCTGGAAATGAATATGGCGGGCACTCCTTCCGGCAGCGTAGCCCGGATTTCGGCCTCCAGTTCCTCGTCAATCATGTCGGACTTGGTGATGGCCAGCAGGCGCTTCTTCTCCAGCAGGTCGGGGTTGAACTGCTCCAACTCGCCGATTAGCACGTTGTATTCGGCGTTGATGTCGGGCGAGTCGCAGCTTATCATGAAGAGCAGCATGGAGTTGCGCTCGATGTGGCGCAGGAAGCGGGTGCCCAGGCCCTTGCCCTCGGCCGCGCCCTCAATGATGCCGGGAATGTCGGCCATCACGAACGACTTGTAGTCGCGGTAGGCCACCACGCCCAGGTTGGGCACGAGGGTGGTGAAGGCGTAGTCGGCAATCTTGGGCTTGGCCGCGCTCACCACCGACAGCAGCGTGCTCTTGCCCGCGTTGGGGAAGCCCACGAGGCCTACGTCGGCCAGCAGCTTCAGCTCCAGGATGATAATGACCTCGATGGCCGGCTCGCCGGGCTGCGCGTACTGCGGGGCCTGGTTGATGGAGTTCTTGAAATGGTCGTTGCCCCAGCCGCCGCGCCCACCGGGCACGAGAATGAGCCGCTGGCCGTGCTCCGTGATTTCGAGCATCTGCTCGCCGGTGGCGGCATCGCGGGCTACGGTGCCGAGGGGCACTTGCAGCACAATGTCTTCGCCCTGCGCGCCGGAGCGCAGGTTTTCGCCCCCACCCTCGCCGTCTTTGGCGAAGACGTGTTTCTGATATTGCAGGTGTAGCAGCGTCCAGAGCTGCGAGTTGCCTTCGAGGATGATGTGGCCGCCGCGGCCGCCGTCGCCGCCATCGGGGCCGCCATTAGGCAGGCCCTTGGCCCGGAAGAAGTGGTGCGAGCCGGCACCGCCTTTGCCCGAGCGGCAGATGAGTTTGACGTAGTCGATGAAGTTATTGGAGGCCACAGGAATTGGGGTATTAAGGTAAAAAAACGGTCATCCTGAGCGTAGCGAAGGACCTTATCACAGTCGAACGATTTGCAGTAACGCTAAACCGTGCAAGCGTGATAAGGTCCTTCGCTACGCTCAGGATGACAGTCGTATTAAGAACTGACAGTCGTGTTAAAGGCGTAAAGTTACGCCTTTACTTCTTTGGTCGCTTCGGCGGGCGCTTCGGGCTTGGCGGCCTGGTGCTGGTCAATCAGGCCGCAAATCTGGCCGAAGATACTGTCGATGGGACCGATGCCGTTGAGGGCGTGGAATTTCTGCTGGGCGGCGTAGTAGCCGGCCACTTGGGCAGTTTCGGTGTTGTACACCGTCACGCGGCGGCGGATTTTGGTTTCGTCCTGGTCGTCGGGGCGGTTGCTGGTTTTGCCGCGCTCCAGCAGGCGCTTCACCAACTCTTCTTCCTGCACTTCCAGCGCAATCATGCAACCGATGTGGGTGTTGTGCGAGGCCATGAGCTGGTCGAGGCTTTCGGCCTGGGCCACGGTGCGGGGGAAGCCGTCGAAGATGAAGCCGCCGGCCTGGGGATTGGTTTCCAGGGCGTGGCCAATCATGCCGATGACCACAGCATCGGGCACAAGCAGGCCCTCATCCATCAGCTTCTTGGCTTTCAGGCCCAACTCGGTGCCTTCGGCAATCTGGGCGCGCAGCAGGTCGCCGGTGCTCAGGTGCACGAGGTTGTACTTAGCAATGAGTTTCTGGCTCTGGGTTCCTTTGCCGGCGCCGGGGGGGCCGAACAGCACGATATTCAACATGAACGAGGAGAGTTGCGCGGAGGCAAGTGGTAAGGTGGGGTTGGGCAAGTTAGTCAATCGGGGGCAGAAATGCTGCTACACGGCCACGTATACATCGGGCAGGTTGCGGCCCAGCCCGTCGTAATCCAGGCCGTAGCCCACCACAAAATCGTTGGGGATTTCCTTGGCCACGTAGCGGATAGACAACTCGTGGCGCAGGCTTTCGGGCTTGAAAAACAGCGTGGCAATCTCCACCGACGCCGGGCCTTTGCTCATGAGCGTGGGCAGCAGGTGGTGCATGGTGGTGCCGGTGTCCACGATGTCTTCGACGAGGACGATGTGGCGGCCCTGCACTTCTTCGCGCAGGCCCAGCACTTCCTGCACCACACCGGTGCTGCCCGTGCCCTCGTAGGAGGCCACGCGGATGAAGACAATCTCGCACTCGCCCTGGTAGCGCTTCAGCAAATCGGAGGCAAACATGAAGCCTCCCGTGAGCACCACCACAAACAGCGGCTGGCGCCCGGCGTAGTCGGCGCTCAGGCGGGCCGCCAGCCCGGCCACCGCTTCATCCAATTGACTAGCCGACAGATATGGCCGAAATTCTTTGCTATGGATGGTAACGTTGGCGTGGGCCATGCGGCGCGGGGGGTGTGATGGAGCCGCAAAGCTACTGATGGATGACGGAACCGTGAATTTATCGGATTTCCCGGATTGGGCGGCTTTTGTGGGCGGGGAGCAGGCGGCTCCATGGGCAACAGGGCCACCAAGCGAAAAATTAAGCAGCAAAAAGGCCGCCTCCGGTTAGGAAGCGGCCTTTCGTCAGTGCGTCTTTTTCAATCGTCCCTAACATCCGACCAATCCGAAAAATCCGCCGAATCCGTGGTTCAGGCTATTTCGCAAGCGCCGTGTAGATGAAGCGCGCGGCAGCCGGAGCGGCTTCGGCGAAGGCGTAGCGCACGTGGGGGCGCGAAACGAGTTCTACCCGCTCTTTTTCGAGCTGCACCGGGGCCATGCCGCGCTCGCCGCCTTTCTGGGCAATGTGAGGCGCGATGACCAGCGACACGATGCTCATCAGCTTGATGAGGATATTCATGCTCGGGCCGGAAGTGTCCTTGAAAGGGTCGCCGACGGTATCGCCGGTTACCGAGGCTTTGTGGGCATCGGAGCCTTTGTACTCCATCTTGCCGTTCACCATCACACCTTTCTCGAAGGACTTCTTGGCGTTGTCCCAGGCGCCGCCGGCGTTGCTCTGGAACATGGCCATGAGCACGCCGCTCACCGTGACGCCGGCCAGCAGGCCGCCCAGCACATGCGGGCCAAAGAGGAAGCCCACAATGATGGGCGAGAGCAGGGCAATGGCGCCGGGCGCAATCATTTTCTTGATGGCCGCTTCGGTGCTGATGGCCACGCACTTCTCGTACTCGGGCTTGCCGGTGCCTTCCATGATGCCCGGAATCTCGCGGAACTGGCGGCGCACTTCCTGCACCATGGCCATGGCCGCCTCCCCTACTGCCTTGATGGCCAGGGCCGAGAAGATGAACGGAATCATGGCGCCCACAAACAGACCGGCCAGCACTTCGGCATTGGAAATATCGATGGTGTCGATGTGGGCCGTGCCCATGAAAGCGGCAAACAGCGCCAGCGAGGTGAGGGCGGCCGAGGCAATGGCAAAGCCCTTGCCGGTGGCGGCGGTGGTGTTGCCCACGGCATCCAGAATGTCGGTGCGCTCGCGCACTTCCTTGGGCAGCTCGCACATTTCGGCGATGCCGCCGGCGTTGTCGGCAATGGGGCCGAAAGCGTCGATGGCCAGCTGCATGGCCGTGGTGGCCATCATACCGGCGGCGGCAATGGCCACGCCGTAGAGGCCAGCAGCTTTGAAGCTGAGCACGATACCAGCGGCCAGCACCAGAATCGGCAATACCGTCGATTCCATGCCCACGGCCAAACCACCGATGACGGTGGTGGCGTGGCCGGTGCTGCTTTGCTGCACGATGCTCATCACCGGGCGCTTGCCCATGGCGGTGTAGTATTCGGTTATGATGCTCATCAGCGTGCCCACAATCAGGCCTACCACCACGGCGTAGAACACGTGCAAGGCGTCGAAGCTGATGCTGCGAATGGTGAAAGTACCCGAAGGCAAAATCCACATAATGAGGAAGTACGAAGCTACCGCCGATACAATAACCGAGATGTAGTTGCCCAGGTTGAGAGCGGCCTGCACGTTGCCGCCCTCTTTCACCCGCACGCAGAGGATGCCGATAAGCGAGGCAATGATGCCCATGCCGGCAATGGCCATTGGCAGGAAGATGGGCGAGAGGCCACCGAACTGGTCGCCAGTCACGGTTACTTCGCGGCCCAATACCATGGTAGCCAGAATGGTAGCCACGTAAGAGCCGAACAAGTCGGCGCCCATGCCAGCCACGTCGCCCACGTTGTCGCCCACGTTGTCGGCGATGGTAGCCGGGTTGCGGGGGTCGTCTTCCGGGATGCCGGCTTCAACTTTGCCCACGAGGTCGGCCCCGACGTCGGCCGCTTTGGTGTAAATGCCGCCGCCCACGCGCGCAAACAGGGCAATGCTTTCGGCCCCAAGCGAGAAGCCGGTGAGTACTTCGAGGGCTTTCTCCATCTCCGTGCCGTTAGCGAGGCCGCTGGGCACGAACATTTTATAAAACACAATGAACAATGAACCCAAACCCAGCACGGCCAGGCCGGCCACGCCCATGCCCATCACCGAGCCGCCCGAAAACGACACGTTGAGCGCGGTGCTGAGGCTGGTTTTGGCGGCCTGCGCGGTGCGCACGTTGGCCTTGGTGGCAATCTTCATCCCGATGAATCCTGCCAAAGCCGAGAATACCGCGCCGATGATGAAGGCAATGACGATGACGGGGCTGGAGTTGCCGCTGGTGCTGCCCAGGTAGAACAGGAACGCCCCGGCGATGAGGCCAAACAGGGCCAGCACCTTGTATTCGGCCTTGAGGAAGGCGATGGCGCCGTCGGCGATAAAGCCGGCAATGGTCGTCATGCGGGCATCGCCGGCGTCCTGCCGGGCCACCCAGCCGGCGCGCAGCCAGGTATAGAGCAAGGCAAAAATGCCCAACGCGGGCACTGCGTAGAGGTAATTCGTCATAAGGGATGAATGGGTGGGAAAAAGTGAGTTACGCGGTTTTCGGTGCGCAAAATAGGGGAAATTGAAGCGAATCCAATTTTCCTGCATTTAGCTACCGCCGTTTCAATTTTTTCCTACCCGTGCTTTCTCCCTTTGCGCAGAATCACAGGCAGTTTAGCCAACTGTGGCTACTGGTCAATAACGCGTCGGCTTACAGTTCGCGCATCAACACCTGATAGAGGGCGAGCATGCTATCGATATCGCGCTTATCCACCAGCTCATCGGGCGAGTGCACGTGGTCTTCGGGCGCCCCAATGAAGCACCAGTCCCAAGGCGCGGCGGCGTGCTGCAGCTCCTTGGCGTCGGAGCCGCCGCTGCCTTCCACTTCAAGCTGATGCGGGATGCCCGAGGCGGCGGCAATGGCCCGGATGCGGTCGACGTAGGTACGACGCGGAATGAGTGAGTCGCGTAGCGAAATGGCGCAGCCCTGGCCCGCGTGCACGCCTTCGGTCACCCACGTAATGTCGGAAATGAGGGCCTGGCGCACGCCGTAGGTGTCGTGGATGTATTTGGCCAAGTAGGCCACTGAGCCTCCGCCGTGCTCTTCCCAGCATGAGAAGGCGATGATGCCGTGCTCCAGCGTTTCGCAGAGGCGCAGGGCGTTCCACACGCCGAGGCGGTTGTCGAGGTAGCAGCTTTGCACGGTGGTTTCGGTTTCGCGGAAGTCGCAGTAGAAGGTGAGCTCCGTGCCGCGGTCGATTTCGCGGTGGAACGCGTAGCCCAGTTCGCCCGTTTCCTCGTCTATGGTCAGCGTGCAGTCTATTTCCCCTTGCGAATCGTGCCCCACCAAACGGTAGCCGGCTTCGGCCTGCGGCCCGCCAATGCGCACCAGCTGCCGGCCGTAGCGCACGGTGAAGCCGATGCTGTCGAGGTGGGCAAATACGGCCGTGCGCGGCTGCCCAAACACCAGCAGAAGGCAGTCCTGGAACCGTTCGTCGGCAATAATCTGGGGTTGGTACCGCCAGCTGCCCTGGTGCTGGCGCACGTAGTCGAGCACGAAACGGGACAAGGGCGCTTCGTTGCCGGCCGGGGCCGCCACGCGGCAAAGTGCATGCAGCAATTGCATATGAAAAGGAATTTACGCCTAAAGCTAGGCCAAAGTCCGTACTTTAGCAGACCTGTTTGCTTTGGCCGAATTCTGCCCGAGCCCCACCTTGGGCCCGCCTTCGACTTTCTATCTATGCTGCGTTCGCTGTTTTGTATCTGTTGGGGCCTGCTCCTACTGCCGAATCTGGCCAGGGCCCAGAAGCCCGATACAATTCGCACTCCCCCGCCCATGAAGACGGTGGCCCTCGACACCGTGGGCGTGCTGCCTTCGGCCATCGACACCAAAGGCTGGCTGCTGCTCGACAAAGACATCCAACTGGAGCTCGACGGGGCGGTGCACAACATCTACAATTTCAAGTATGAGCGGGCCGAAAAGCAGTTCCGCTCGCTGCGGCGGCGCTACCCCAACCACCCCATGCCCTACTTCTTGCTGGGCCTGAGCACGTGGTGGAAAATCATGCCCACCAACTTCCAGACCGAGCAATACGACAAGACCTTCTTCGCATACATGGACACGGCGGCCACCAAAGCCCAAAAGCTCTACGACGCCGACAACAACAACTACGAAGCCAGCTTCTTCCTCTCGGCTGCCTACGGTTTCGATGCCCGCCTGCACGCCGAGCGCCACGACTGGCGCAAGGCCACCGTGGGTGCCCGACGCTCGCTCAACTTCCTCAAAAAGAGCCAGGAAGCCAACGGCCTGAGCCCGGAGTTTCAGTTCGGCCAGGCGCTGTTCAACTACTACGCCGTTTGGATTCCGGACAATTATCCGCTGCTAAAGCCGGTGCTGCTGTTTTTCCCGAAAGGCGATAAAAAGCTGGGCATGCAGCAGCTGCGCAGCGTGGCTAACAACGGCTTCTACACCGCCACCGAGGCCCGCGTGTTCCTCATGCGCATTCTTAAAAACGAGGAAAATAACGCCGAGGAAGCCATTCCGGTAGCGCGCTACCTGGCCAGCACCTTTCCCGACAACGGTTATTTCCAGCGCTTCTACGCCCTACTGGCCTACGACCAGGGCGAATTTGCCGACTGCGAACGGGTGAGCCGGGAAATTCTCGATAAGATTAACAAAGGCATGCCCGGCTACGAAGGCATTAGCGGGCGCTACGCCAGCTACTTCCTGGGCTACCTGATGCAGAACCGCTACCGCGACATGGCCAAGGCCAAGGACTACTACCAGCGGTGCATCGTGTTTTCGGAAAGCACCGGGGACACTTCCGGCGGTTTTTATTTGTTCGCCAACGTGAACCTGGCCCGCCTAGCCGTGAAAGAAAAGGATGCCACGGCGGCCAAACGCTACTACGCCGTGATAGCCGACAAAGCCGACCACAAATCGGAGCAATACAAGGAAGCCAAAGGGTGGCTTAAAAAGAACGGGAAGAGTTAGATTATCATGGAGTTATCCGACCTATTCATTGCGCCATTTTATTTGGCGATATTATATGCTATCGCCTTTGCGGTAAGGCCAGCCGTTACCAACCACTTTACCAAGCCCTTCTTCATTCCGGCCCTCACGCTGAAGTTCATCGGAGCCATCAGCCTGGGGATGATTTATCAATTTTACTACGGCGGCGGCGACACTTTCAACTACTACCGCCACGCCACCATTATTCACGAGGCCTTCGGCAAATCCTTTTCGACCGGTTTTCAGCTGTTGCTCGACAACGGCAGTGGCAACACCCCCGAAACGGCTCCCTACATCGCCCGCATGTTCTGGCACCAGACCAACTCCACGGAGTTTCTGGTGGCCCGCATTGCGGCATTTTTTGGCCTTCTATGCTTCAATTGCTACACGGTGATAGCGCTGTTTTTTGCGGTTGTCAGCTTCAGTGGGGTTTGGGCCATGTTCATTGCTTTTGCCAAAATAAGGCCGCACGTTTATAAGCAGTTGGGCTGGACGATGTTTTACGTGCCATCCATGTTTTTCTGGGGGTCGGGGCTGCTGAAAGACTCGTTGTGCCTGGGGGCTTTGGGCTGGCTTTTTTACGCCATGTACCGGGGTATCATTCAGCGGCAAGCGCTAATTAAATGCCTGACGATTGGCGCACTAGCTGTTTATGCGCTGCTATCTATCAAGGTTTACATTCTGCTGTGCTTCCTGCCCGCAGCCTTGGTGTGGATATTCAACGAAACCAACGACCGCATTAAAAGCAAGGCCTTGCGTCTGGTTGCCCGCCCGCTGTTTCTGAGTGTGGGAGCCATTGTTGCGTTTTACGCGGCCACCAACCTCACCAAAGGCGACGATAAGTACGACGTGGACAAAATTGGGGAGCGCAGCAAGATTACCGCCGACTACCTCTACCAGCAAAGCATGAAGCAGGAAGGCGCCGGTTATTCCCTGGGCGAGCTCGATGGCAGCCTCGGCAGTATGGTGAAGCTGGCGCCTCAGGCTATTGGGACGGCCATCTATCGGCCCTTCATCTGGGAGGCGCACAACCCGGTAATGCTCCTGTCGGCGCTGGAAGCAGGGTTCTTTCTGCTTTTCACGTTGCGCATTTTCTGGCGCACCGGTTTCTTCCGTACGTTCGGCGTCATCGGTAGCAACCCAATTCTGCTCCTCTGCTTTGTGTTTGCGCTGGTGTTTGCGGCTTCGGTTGGCATCACGAGTTCCAACTTCGGCACGCTGGTGCGCTACAAAATCCCGATGATACCTTTCTACCTCAGCGGGTTGTACATTCTGCAGGATATGGCCACGCGCCGGGCGTCCGGGTCTGCTTCGCAGGTAGGCAGGCCCGCCGCCCGGCTGCGACCGCAAGTGGCGGCTTAGCCCCTCGCCTGTTATTGAAACAGCGCCAGAAAATTGGCGGTGTTCGATAGAACCGAATAACGGGCTTCGATAGTAGCGCGGGCCGCCTGGCCCAGGCGCTGGCGCAGGCCGGCATCGGCCAGCAGCTGCCGCAGGCTGGCTTCCCACTCGGCGGGCGTGGCGCACACAAAGCCGTTGTAGCCGTGCTGCACCACTTCGGTGTTCATACCCACCGGCGACACCAATGCCGGTACGCCCAACGCCATGTATTGCAAGGCCTTGAATGCACATTTACCCTTGGCCCAGGGGTCGTCTTCCAGCGGCATCAGGCCCACGTGGAAGCCCAGCAGGTCGGCAATTTCAGTTTCTTTGCGCCAGGGCAAAAAAACCAAAGAGCGCAGCGGAAACTGAGGCGGCTGGTTGGAAATGACGCGGAACTCAAAATCCAGTCCTTCGGCTTCCAGCTTGGCCAGCACGGGCACCACCTGGTCGAGGTACTTGAGGGTGGAGTGCGTGCCCGTCCAGCCAATGATGAGGCGGCCGGGCGCGGCCTGGTCGCGCACCTGGTTGTGCAGATGCACGGTGTCGATGGTGGTCGGGTTGACCACGGCCACCGGGTTGAATTGCCGGGCGTAAGCGGCCAAGTAGGCATTGCCGCAGCTGTTTTTATAGGCCCAGGCGCAGATGTCGGCCACCTTGTGGTGCCATTTCACGCCGGCCGCTATTTTATTGGCTTCGGAGGTGTTGGCCAGCCAGATAGCATCATCAAAATCGTAAATAATTTTCTTGCGTAGCAGCTTGCTGATTATCCACTCGAACACGGGCGGACCTACGGGAGCCGCTTCCCGGTGAATGAAAACGAAATCGAAAGCCGGCACCGAAAACAGCAGCGCAAACCGGCGCAGAAATCCCATCAGAATGCCTTGCGCCTTGCGCAGGCTTTGGCCCGGCTTGTAGAGAATATTCCAGGTAGCCACCGAAATAAAGGGCGCCACTTCGTAGCGGTGCCCGGCGGCGGTGAGGATGTCGAAGTATTGCTCAAAGCGAAACCGCTGCGACGGTGCCCGGCCGGCCGGATAAGGAACGATGAACAGAATACGCATAAAATGACGAAAATAAGCCGGCGCGAAAGCAGCCTGGCAACGAGTGATGCTAGAGCAACTCCAGGGTAGCTCGGTTAAAATAAAACTCCAATACGGCCTCAATAACCCGTTGCTGGTCGTGCTCGGCCAGCTCGTAGAACAGGGGCAGCCGCACCAGCCGCTCGCCGTAGTAGTCGGCCCACGGCAGGGCGCGGCCGTCGTGCTTGGCGGCGTAGTAGGCGCTCCGGTGCAGGGGCAGGTAATGAAAAACGGCCCACACCTGCCGCTCTTTCAGGTGGGCCAGCAACGCGGTGCGCTCGGCCAGGCTGCGGCAAACGAGGTAGAACAGGTGGCCGTTGTTGGTGGCGTAGTCGGGCACCACGGGCAGGCCAATGCCCAGCGCGGCCAGCGGGGCCAGCGCCTGGTAGTAGCGCTGCCACACCGCCCGGCGCACCCGCTGAATGTCGTCCATCTGCTCAAGCTGGGCCCACAAGTAGGCGGCAATGATGTCGGAGGGCAAAAAAGACGACCCCACGTCGACCCAGCCGTACTTGTCTACTTCGCCCCGGTGGAAGGCCGAGCGGGTGGTTCCTTTCTCGCGAATGACCTCGGCCCGTGCATCGTAGCGGGCTTCGTTGATAACGAGCATGCCGCCCTCGCCGGAAATAATATTCTTGGTTTCGTGAAACGAGAACGTGGCCATGGTGCCCAGGCTCCCCAGCGGCCGGCCCCGGTAGTAGCTATCGATGGCGTGCGCGGCGTCTTCTACCACAGCCAGCCCGTGGCGGTTTGCTACCTCCTGAATGGCGTCCATGTCGCAGGCAATGCCGGCGTAGTGCACCGGCACAATGGCCCGGGTGCGCGGGGTCACGAGCTGTTCCAACTCGGCAGTGCCCATGTTGGGGTTGAGCGCGGTACTGTCGGCAAAAACGATGGTAGCGCCGCGCAGCACAAAGGCGTTGGCCGTGCTCACAAACGTAAACGAGGGCATGATTATCTCATCGCCGGGCTGCACGTCCAGCAGCAGGGCCGCCATTTCCAGGGCGTCGGTGCACGAGGTGGTGAGCAGCACCTTGCGAAACCCCAACTGTTCTTCGAAGTAGCGGTGCACGCGCTGCGTGAACATGCCATCCCCGGAAATTTTGCCGGAACGCACCGCTTCTTCGATGTAGCGCGACTCGTTGCCGGAAAAATAAGGTTTGTTGAAGGGAATCAGGTCACTCATCGGGCCCGCAAAGATACGGCGCACAGCAGCCTACTCGGGCTGCTGCCAAAGATGAAACACGTACTCGCGCCGGGCCAGCCGAAAACCGCAGTGTTCGTAAAAAAGCTGCGCGGCCCTATTGGCCTCCTGCGTCACCACTTGCAGCGCTTCCCGTCCCTGCCGGCGCGCCTCCAGCTGCGCCACCCGCACCAGCCCTTGCCCGATGCGCTGGTGCCGGGCGGCCGGGCTTACTGCCAGCAGCTCGATGCTGGCGTGGCCCTCACGGACGCCGAGCGTGAGCAACCCTACCGGCGTGCCCTGCCGCACGGCAGCCCAGGCCGTGCCGCTGGCCAGTGCCTGGCTCAGCCACTCGGCATAGAGTTGGTCGCAGGCCTGGGCGGGGATTCGGGCATCGCGCCGAAAGCGGGAGTACTGGCTACTTTGCTGGGCCAGCTGGTGGAGCGCGGCCGAGGGTTCGGTCACCAGTTGATAGGCAAGGCCAGGCGTTTTTGCTTCATTGGGCAGAGCCACGCCAGGCAGCGCCATGGCATATGTCAGCCGCACATCGGCCAGCCACGCGGCGGTAGCTTGCGCGCTGGCAATAGCCGCTTCGGCTCCGGCATCCACTACCAGATACAGCAATTGCAAGCCCGCCGCCTGGGCATTGGCCATTGCATCGGTCACCTGTTGCGGGGTGTGGGCCGTGGCACGCCCCACGGAATAGCCCAGCCACGCGCTGTCCCAAGCCAGGAGTTCGACCGATGCGTTATCCCTCATGGCCAGCAGCTTAAGGCAGCAGCTGGGTGTAGGCTTCCTGCACGCGCGTGAGGCTGCGGTGGCGCACCGCCAGCTCGTGGATGCGGGTGCGGTATTCGGGCTCGTGCATCAGCGCCGCGAGGCGGGCCAGAGCCGCGGGCACGCTTCCCGGCTGCGTGAGGTCGAACACGGCCCCGCCGCGCTCGGCTTCGATAATAGCCGAGTCGTCGCCCACGCCGGGCGTTACCAGTACAGGCAGGCCGCTGGCCCAGTATTCGCCAATCTTGATGGCCGAGCAAAACAACCGGCACGGCGCCGGTCGAATGGGCGAAAACGCAAAGTCAGCCGCCGACAGGTAGTCGGGCACTTCGGCGTGCGGGGCTTTGGTCACGAAAGCCTGGTCGGGGCCCAGGCCTACGGCTTGCAGCTTGCGGCGCACGTCGGCTTCGGCATTGGGCGTGAGCACGATGAGCCGGAAATCAGGTCCGAAATGGTCGGCCGCAGCGCGGAAAAGGTCGAAGGCTTCCTGGTCGTAATAGATGTCGCCAAACTTGCCCACGTAGATGCCCACCACCGCCGTGGCCGGGTAGCCCAGGCGCTGGCGCACCCGCCGGGCCGCCGTCTCATCAAAAGCAAAAGTCTGAGCATCAACCGAACAAGGCACCGTCACAATGCGCTGGGCCGGTACGCCTTCGCTGATGAGCTGCTGCCGGTAGTTTTCGGCCACGGGCATCAGGCCTTTGGCGAGCTGCTTCTGACGCTTCTCCCAGTGCCGCTGAAACAGGTAGCGCGGGTCGTAGGCGCGCCACACCCCCGATTCGCGCATGTAAGCGGCGTGGGGCTCGAAGGATTCCACGTAGAAGGGCAGCTTGGTTTTCTGCCACACCAAGTACGCCAATGCGCCGGCCGGCGCCCCGCGAGCCAGAATAAAGTCGGGCTTGAACTCGGCTACTTGCCGGATAAGCTCCTGCGGGAAGCGCGTAAAATCCTCGATTTTATTGAGAATCACGTTGCGGCCCGGCCGGGAACGCAAGGGCTCAAAGGAGATTTTATCGGCCACAAAGCCTGGAGTGAACTGCAATTCGGCCTGGGCATCGGGGCCGCGCTCAATGGTTACCAAGCGCACGGCGCTCACGTCGGCGCGGTTCTGCAACACGCGCAGGTGCGGAAAAACGGTCGAAGTAGTCAAGCCGTCGTGCAGGCCCCAATAACTCAAGAATAGAATGCGCATAGCAACGGTAACAACGAGCGGAATGAAATAGGTCGGCGGCGGGGCCGGGCTTAGGTGCGCAGCTTTTTCAGGCTTTGCACCACACCTTCGCCTACCAGGCAGCGGGCCAGCAGCAGGGCCGCCGTGCGCACAGGCAAATAGGGCGCGGCCTTGCGCGCGTAGCCCCAGGCCTGGCCGCGGTGGTGGTCGGCGTAGGCATGGATGGCGCAGAGGTAGTACACCCGGCCCGTGAGCGTGCGGCGCTGCTCCGGCGTGAGGGCCACCCGGTCTAGCATCCAGGCCAGGGCCAGTTCGAGGCGGCGCACCAGGGCCGAGTTATCGGAGCGCATCGAGCGCTGGTCGTGGTCGTTCATGGTGAGCGTCACGGCATCGACGAGGTACACCCGGTCCTGCTGCGTGTTTTCCAACATAAACATCCAGTCCTCCACGGCGGCGTAGCGGCGGTCTTCCTCGAAGAGATGCAGGCCCGGGTTCTGGCGCCGGATGCAGATGTTGCAGGCCAGTGCATTGCCGCGCACAAAGGTGTCGAGGCCGTACCAGCCCTCGGCCAGGGCGGCCGTGTCGCTGTCGGCGTGCTGGCCGGCCCGGTCAAAGTCGTACTTCGTGGCAATGAAATTGGGCTGCTTCAGCTCCTGAATTTTGGCGTGTAGCGTGGCCAGATGCTCAGGGTGGAACCGGTCGTCCGAATCCAGAAACAGCACGTACTCGCCAACGGCACGGGCGAAGCCGTAGTTGCGGGCCGCGCCCCGCTCGGCGTTTTCCTTGGGAAAGTAGCGCAGGCGCGCATCGGTGGCGTAGCGCTGCACCACTTCGGCGGTGTTGTCCTTGCTGCCATCGTCCACTACCAGAATTTCTAGGTGCGGGTAGGTTTGGCCCAGCACCGACTGCAACGTCAGGCCAATAAGGTCGGCGCGGTTGTAGGTGGGAATGACAATACTGAAAAAAACTTCTTTCACAACGCAATTATTTAATACCCGCCTTGGGTCAATTTAATCCCTACAGGTCGGATGCAGATTATGCGCCACTTGACACGTGAGCGAATCGTTTTTTCAGATTCAAAAAAGGCATTTCTACCCATTGGTAAGAGGCAGCGGCCAGGAATATCGCAACAGCCACCGCTATTAAATATACGGCAGCGTGATGGGTTGGCCCGGCGGCGATTCCCACCGCAGTTGCTATTCTGATGGCAAGCACAATAGCCAGCGGATGCAGCATGTACAAGCCATACGAAATGCGCCCCATGTAGTCGAGGCCGGGCAAACGCAGGCTTACAACAGAAGTATCAGTCAGCGCTAGGTTCAATACCAGCATACCGAAGAGTACGGCGTAAAGCTCGTGCGTAAAGTAGGGAATCTGCTGGCCGCGGATTATTAGAATTGTTAGCAGCGGCCAAAGAATCCATTGCACCGGACGCGCCGTGAGCAAGCGCAGTAGTTGGGTACGCTGATGAAATAACAACACAGCAAACACGCCACCAATTGCCATGCATTGAATGCGAAAGAATGCCAGAAAATATTTGATGAACGTAGTGATTTCGTTGATAGGCAAAATATGCCGCGCTGGGGTTGTTAGCGCCCACATAATATTTGTCATCACGATAATTACACCTGCTAAAAGCAAGAAATTGCGAATATAACGCCTTGAATAGCAGACCAATATCGGCCATATCACATAAAATTGCTCCTCAACCCCGATAGACCATGCATGCGATACATAAGGTACTATTGGAAACAAATGCGTGACTGCATTAGGCAATATCAGTACGTATAGCAACAGTTTATATCCCAGCTGCTGGCTGACCAAAGGCGTCAATTCCGGGAAATACAACACCTCAATGTACGGAAACACAAAAAAGGACATGCCTACTACCAAAAAATAAAGGGGCCAGATACGAAGCACCCGTCTCAAATAGAAAGCCCGAAAGTCGATGGTACCTAATTTTTGCTTTTCGGCCAACAATAAATAGGTAATCAGAAAACCACTTAGCACGAAAAATAAATCGACTCCTAACTGGCCTAGAAGTGGAATCGCCGGCACATTCCAGTAATTTGACAGCTTGAATTGCTCCCTGTTTTCCTCTACGTGGTCGATGATAACAAGCATCACCGCCAGAAAACGAAGACCATTCAAGTTTGGGAAGAATATTCGAGCAGTTGGTTTCTCAGCTTTATGTTGCTGAACAGCTGCTTGCGATACTGACTCCATGAAGATATTTAAATCAAAATGCTAGACAAAGCATTGATTATCAAATCAATGCCAACGAATTAAAATTAATAGCTTTTGCAGGCGCAGTAAACGCCCCTTGCCGTGTTAGCAGTGTAAGTGGCCTCAATCCACCACCACGCCCATGCTGGCGTACACTTGCTTGAAACTTGCAATCCACAGCAGCCAGTTGGCGTAGGTGCAGCGCGGGTCGTTGGCTTCGTCGAACACGAACTGCAACGCTGCGGGGTCGAAGTCGCGCGGGTAGTTTTGCATGGCGTCAAGCCGCCCGTGCAGCCACGCCTGGTTCAGGTAATGGTTGGCCGCGATGACGTCGAAATCAACGCCCTTGAACATGTTGGTCGCCGACGAAATAAACGAAGTCTGGGTGAGTTCGACTTCGGATTTGGCGAAGCGCGAGAGGCGCTGCCGCGTCCAGCGCAGGGCGCGGGCCAGCTGGTGCACTTCGTCGGCCTGCTGCTGGCCCGCCGACCACAGGTTCAGCCAGTAATCTTTGCTAAATGCCGCCGAGGCCACCGAATACAGGCTATAGAACGGCAGCTGAAAGTAGATGCCCTCTTTAGCCAGACCCAACCGGTGCAGCACCGAATGCAGTTTGAACCGGTTGAGCAGCAGGGCGCGCAGCCACCACTCGGGGCCGGCGGGCAACGAGAGTTCGTATTCCTGCAGCCCCTTGCTCCGCACGCCCATATTGGCCTGGAACGTGGTGATGTTGCTGCCCCAGTAAAACTTGGTCATTACGACCTGGCGCGACTGCATGTAGTCGGCCATCTCGCTAAAATTTACCGGCTGGGTCATCCATATGTCGTCTTCCAGCAAACAAAATACCGGCGTGGCCGCTTCCACGCCTTCAATCCAGAGCTTGGTGGGGATAACGCGCAAGGAGAACTTCGGCCCGCCCGCCACGTGCGCTTCCAGCTGCGCCACTTTGGCGTCGTACAGCTCAGAACGCTTGATTTCGACCTGCGGGTAACGGCGCGCTATTTCAGCGAGGTAGGCCGGTGGGGTGCCGTCGTCGAGCACCGTAATGGTAAAATCCCCCGTTACGTGCGCGTAGATGCTGCGCAGGCAACGGTCCAGGTAAAACGGCCGATTGAAGGATTTGACAAGGATGGAAACGGCAGTCGGCATGAGAAGGAATTCGGCCCGGCCGCAGCAGCCCCGGCGAGCAATGACAAACGAATGGCGCGCGGGCACCCGCGCAAATTTAGCAACGGCCGGCCGCGGGAGCCGCTTAGGGCCGCACCGTGGCGGCCAGGAATTTGGGAAAGAGCGGCGTGAGGCCCCAGCGCGAGAGCTTCACGAGCAGCAGCGCGGCCCCAATGAGCAACAGCGTGCGCAGCGCAATGCGCGCCACTGGCAGCTTTAGCAACGACAGCACGTGCAAATCGACGGCAAACGTGGAGAGAAGGCTCCCGACGCCGAAGAGCAGCAACGCGAGGTCGAGGTTGTGGGTGGCAACGCCAAAGCTCAGGCCGGCGGCCCGTACGATGAGCAGCCCGATATTGGCGTACAGATAATACTTCTGCCGCTCCATGATGGTGTAGATGCCCGCCGTGCCCAGCGACAGCAGCTTGAACAGCGAGTAAAACCCCAGGTAGCTGGTAAACACGCCCGCCATTTCCCATTTGGCCCCGAACACGACCCGGAAAATCACGTCGCCGTACACCGTCACGATACTGAACGGCAGCACTCCGATGTACAGCAGCTTATAGTACAGATTGAGCGTGATGCCCGGCAGGCGCTCGGGCGCTTCCTGGTAGGTTTCGGCCGCCTTTTGCATGTATACCGGCGCAATGGCGGCCCCTAGCACGTTGATAGGCATTTCGAGCAGGCTCATCGAAAACGAATAGAGGCCAACGGCTTCGGCGCCGAAGGCCGGGGCCAGCAGGAAAATCGGGAGTTGAGTCGAAGCCACGTAAACGTAGCCGCCCGGCATGTACACCAGCGGGAAATCGCGGTATTTGTGGGCCACCAGCCGCATGCGCTTCCACGACACCTGGCGAAACAAGCCTTTGAACTCGTGGCGAATGCTGCCCACGGCCAGGGTTACCGTGGCCGTGATGCGGTTAAAAAAATCGGCCAGCAGCAGCCCCACCACGTTGCCGTGCGCCAGCAAGCCGTAGCCAATGGTGAAGGCACGGCTGGCCAGATTAGTGGCAATATCCACCCCCACCCGCTTGCCAAACTGCTTGTCGCGCATGTACCAGGTGCTGAGGATGTTGTTCAGGTTAAACATCAGCAGCATCAGCGGCAGCGTGTAAAACCATGCCCCCATTGCCTCCACGTGTAGCTGCTTTACCAGCCACGGCCCCACAATGCCCAGCCCCACGGCCAGCAGGCCGCAGGTAACCACCGATATCAACACCGTGAGCTGAACCAGGGCGAGAAACTGCGACCGGCGGCGCGGCAGCAGAAACGCCCCCGGGTACGACAAAGTGGTCAGCAGGTTCAGGTTGCTGATAAGCGCATTATACACCGCAAACTGCCCGTAGGCAGCCGGCGGATAAATGCGCGACACCACCGGCGTAAGCAAAATCCCGATGATGGTGCTCAGCGTCGACCCCGAAAGTGTGATGGCCAGGTTGCGGGTAAACGACCCCTTCTGACGCAGCGAGCTGACGTTTTGCTGATAAAATTGTTGGAGTCGTTGGCGCATGAAAGCAGGCGGCAACCGCTTACTGATGAGGAGATGAATACGGAACCCGGCAGCGCCCGTCCGCGTGAGGCAGCAAGCCGCCCGGCGCCCGGCAAAACGACAAGCCGGACCGCCCTGCTTGTTTAGTAGAAGCGCTGCTTCCCAACCCTTCAGATGGTTGAAAAACAGCGCTTCGTGGTTTGTGCGGCCGTGGTTTGCAAAGCAAGCTCACCCGGTCGCACCCCTAAACGACAATGAGATTTACTCGTGCTGGCTGAACACCTTGTGGCCGCCCTTCATCAGGTAAGCATCGCGCTCGAACAGCGACATATCGGCCTGCATCATATCCTTCACCAGGGCCGGCAGGTCGTAGCGCGGCTCCCAGCCCAGCTTGGTTTTCGACTTGGTGGGGTCGCCGATAAGCAGGTCCACTTCCGTGGGGCGGAAGTAGGCGGCATCTACGCTCACCACTACCTGGCCAACCGGCACGTGGTATTTGCCCGAAACGCTCACCACGCGGCCCACTTCCTTGATGCCTTCGCCTTCGAAGGCCACTTCGATACCGGCCTCGGCAAACGCCATCTGCACGAAATCGCGCACGGTGGTGGTCACGCCGGTGGCAATCACGAAGTCCTCGGGCTCGTCCTGCTGCAGGATGCGCCACATGGCCTCCACGTAGTCTTTGGCGTGGCCCCAGTCGCGCTTGGCGTCCAGGTTACCCAGTTTCAGGTCGTTGCGCATGCCCAGGGCAATCTGCGCCACGCCGCGGGTGATTTTGCGGGTTACGAAAGTCTCGCCGCGCAGCGGGCTTTCGTGGTTGAAGAGTATGCCGTTGCAGGCAAACATGCCGTAGGCCTCGCGGTAGTTCACCGTAATCCAGAAGCCGTACATTTTGGCCACGGCGTAGGGCGAGCGCGGGTAGAAGGGCGTCGTTTCCGACTGCGGCACTTCCTGCACCAGGCCGTACAACTCCGAGGTGCTGGCCTGGTAGATGCGCGTCTTTTTGGTCAGGTTCAGCAGGCGCACGGC
Source organism: Hymenobacter convexus (assembly GCF_030580955.1). Taxonomy (GTDB): domain Bacteria; phylum Bacteroidota; class Bacteroidia; order Cytophagales; family Hymenobacteraceae; genus Hymenobacter. Next base: position 109,218 of record NZ_JAUQON010000007.1, read on the forward strand.
TTCGAGAATGCGCAGCGTGCCAATGCCGTCGACGTCGGCTACGTACTCGGGCGAGTCGAACGACACCTTCACGTGCGACATGGCGCCGAGGTTATAAATCTCGTCGGGCTGCACTTCCTGAATGATGCGAATCAGGTTGGTCGAGTCCGTGAGGTCGCCGTAGTGGTTGGTGAAGCGCGGGTTTTTTACCCCCCGGTCGTTCGCAATCAGGTGGTCGATGCGGTCGGTGTTGAACAACGACGAGCGGCGTTTGATGCCGTGCACTTCGTAGCCTTTTTCAAGGAGAAGTTCGGCCAAATAAGCTCCGTCCTGGCCAGTGATTCCAGTGATAAGGGCTACTTTCATAAGATGCAGTATGGTAAAACTCTTCAGGCCCGGAATGGGGCACGGTATGACAATGAATGCGAAAAAGAGGCGCGCTAGGCTTTTTGCAGCGCTTTCGTAACCTCGTTGGGACGATAAATAAAGGTGATTTCCCGCTCGGCGTTACGGGCCGCCATAAACTCGTCGCAGACGCGGTAGGCGGCCTCCAACTGGTCTTCTCCGGGGCGGGGTACGTAACCGGTGCTATAACGTTCGGGGTCTTGCACCTGGGGCAGGCCAGCTTGTGCAAAAAAGCGCCGCTTCATCGGCCGCAAAGGCCGCTTTAGGCTTTCCACAAATTCCTTGCTGAGCGCAATGGCACCGTTCAGGGAGAAAGGCGATTTGCGCACGTCGTAGAATATCTGCACGCGCCGGGCTTCGTCGGCGATGCTGCGGGGGCTCATGTTGTTGAAATTGCCCTTGGGGTTGTTTAGGTGCATGCTCAGCACGCCGGTGCACCAGGCAATGTTCACGTTTAGGCGGGTGATGCGGAAGATGAACTCGGCATCAACCATCACAATACCCGTATGAAACAACCCGGTGATGGCCAGCGACTTGCGCCGCACCAGCATGGGCATGTCAATCATCCAGAAGGGCTCCTTCGTGGCCAGCCAGTTCTTGTACTCGTCTACCTTTTTTTCGCCTACGCGGGCAAATGTCTGGTCGTAAAGCTGGCCGAAAGCGGTGTGGCCCAGCATCACGTCCACGTCGGGGTGCGCAATCATGAAATCGGCCGCCATCCGAATCGTGGGATACCAGTAGGCGTCATCGTCGCTGATGGACTTGATGATTTCGCCCTTCGCCATCAAAAAGCCTTTGTTGAGCCCGTGCGACTGGCCTTTGTCGCGCTCCGACACGAAGCTCTGAATTTTGCCTTCGTCGTAGAGGCTTTGCAAGTAGGCCGGGGTGCCGTCGTTACTGCCGCCGTCGCACACTATGATTTCCTCGTCGGGCTGCCGGGCGGCCACCAGTCGCGCCATGATGTGGCGCAAATAAGGCAGCTTGTTGTAAGTAGATACGACGTATGAAATGCGGTACTCCATCTAGTATTTGGCGATTGTAAAAACCAATCGGTTCGGCAAAGGTAACGCATAATGCTGACTGACAAGCAACCCTATTCGCGGTTGGCAGTTCCCCAAAGCCCAGCTACGCTCAAAACAATGCATTTACAACCAATTAACATTCAAATAATTATCAACCTAAACTCATTTGCTTACGCCTCGTTGATGGACCGTCGCAGATGGCCGATGGGCCGCGTTCCGACTGGCGGCGGCGCCGGTTGTAAGGCAGTGGAAATGGCCTGCCAACGGCCAGCGCATTTTGGGGCGGCACCTCACGTTGCGGATAGCGCCTTGGTAATTGGGTTGGTTTTGAACAGAAACCGGGTGGGATTGGCGGCGTTGTGCGCGGCCATAAACCGGTCGGCCACTTCGAAGGCGACGGACAGGCGCGTGGTTTCGTCGAGCACGCCGGTGGCTACGTAGCCCGTGGCCACAGCCGTGTTGCCCTGGTATTGCGGCCGGTTCAGCAAGTCGAACAGGGCGCGCTTGAGGGGCCGGAGCGGCTTTTTCAGCCAGTCGAAGGGCACGCGCTGCGTGAGCACGTTTTTCAGGCTGCTGTAGCGCTTGTCGTAATAGTAGCGGATGCGGTCGGCTTCCTCGTCGCTGGCCCGGCGCCATTTCTGGCCGCTGTTCATCACCCGGAAATTGCTTTGCGGGTTTTCGAGGCGCACGCTCATTATGGCCGTGCTCCAGGCCAGATTGACGTTAAGGCTGGTGATGCGGTAGGTGAACTCGGTGTCGACCTGCACGGTGCCGGTGTGCAGCAAGCCGGTGAGGGCCAGTGATTCGCGGCGAATGAGCAAGGGCAGGCCAATCATCCAGACCACTTCTTTTTTGTCGAGCCAGCGGCGGAAGTTTTCGGCCACATCGTCGTAAAAACTGACGGTTTCGAGGTGCTCCAGGTGAATCAGGCCGGTGTTGCCGGTGAGCACATCCACTTCCGGGTTGGCCAGCATGAATTGCTTGGCTTCGGCGATGGCCTGGTAGCAAAACGCGTCGTCGTCGGTGATGAGCTTCAGCAATACGCCTTGGGCCCGCAGGAAGCCCTTGTTGAACCCGTGCGCTTCTCCTTTGTCGCGCTCCGACACAAACTGCTGGATTTTGCCGGCCTCGAACAGTCCTTGCAGGTATTCCTTGGTGCCGTCCTTGCTGCCGCCGTCGCACACCACAATTTCCTCGTCGGGCTGGCGGGCCGCAATCAGCCGCTCCACCACCTGCCGCAGGAAAGGCAGCTTGTTGTAAGTCGTCAGAACGTAGGAAAGCGTGTACATAAGGATAATAGTCAGGGATGGGCCCGGCAACCACTGCCCGGCCGGCGCGGGCTAGTAGCCCAGCCGGCGGGCGTATTCCAGCATCTTTTCGCGGGGGCGCGCCTTGACGGGCCGGGCCGGCACGCCCACGTACACCGTCCAGGGTTCGGTGTCTTCGGTCACGAAGGAGCAGGCGCCCACCACGCTGCCCTCGCCCAGCGTCACGTTGGGCATGATGACGGCGTTGGTGCCGACACCCGCGAAGCGCGCGCACCGAATGGTGCCAAAATCCACGGTGTCGCGGAATTCCTCCGGCACCGTGACGCTGGTGAAACCGTCGCCCATAAACCGGTCGGAACCGCAAATGAGCCGGCTCCCGGCGGCAATGGTCACAAAATCTTCCACCACAAGGGTGCTTTGCGCGCCGCCGATGCTGGTGATATAGGGCGACAGGTGCACGTAGTCGCCGATTTGCGCGGCGGTGGTCAGGTACACCCCCGAATCGATGGCGACGTGGCTGCCCACCGTGACGAGATGCGGCCGACGAATTTCTACCCGGGCACTGATAAATACGTCTTCGCCGCAGCTTTTCAGCTGCGCCTTGTCGTACTGGGCCGAATCGGAAATAGCTGCCATGGCGGGACTTGGTAAGGGGAGGCGGCAAGAAGCGGCCGGCCCGCTGGCGTCGCCAACGAACCGGCCGCTTCCGGGCCAGCCGTTAGGGCCTAATACGGGAAAACCGATTCGTAGTAGGTGATGGTGTTGGCAATGCCTTCTTCGAAATCCGTGAACTCAAAGTCCGGGAATACCTGGCGGAAACGGGTGTCGTCCATCACCTTCTTGGGGGCACCGTCGGGCTTGGTGTGGTCCCACACCACGTTGCCTTTGTAATCGAATTTGCTCTGGATGATGTCCACCAGTTCTTTCACGCTCAGGCCATCGTTCTGGGCCACGTTGAGCGGATTTTCCAGGCCGGGGCGGTCGGGCTGCAGGAGCACGGCGCGCACGATGCGGGCAAAGTCGGGGGCGTAAAGCCATTCGCGAATGGCCACGCCCGTGCCCCAGATGGGCAGCTCGGCCTGCGCGGTTTTCTCGGCCTTCACAAACTTGGAAATCAGGGCGTTCAGGGCGTGGGCTTTGTTGGGGTCGGTCGAATCGTAGGGGCCGTACATGTTCGGCGTGAGCAGGTTGATGCTGCGGATGCCGTACTGCATCTGGAAGCACTCGGCCGTGGCCCACAACAGGCGGCGGGTGGCGCCGTAGCTCAGCACCGAGCGGTGCAGGTGGCCGTCCCACCACTCGTCTTCGCGGAACAAATCGGCCTTGGCCGGGTAGGCGCAGTTGGCAATCGGGTTGATTACCAGGGCCAGCGGGCACGCCTGGGCAATGGCTTCGTACATGCCCAGAATCATGCGCGAGTTGTCGGCCACCACGGTGGCGGCTTTTTCGGTCACGTAATTCAGGCTGCCCACGTGGGCCGCGCAGTTGACGATGTGCGTGGGCTGGTGCTCCTGCAGAAACGCGGTGGCAGCGGCCGTATCGCGCAAGTCCAAGCCGTCGCTGAGCGAGCTTTCGATTACGTCGATGTTGTGACTGCGCAAGTCATTGGCCACATTGCGGCCGGCGAAGCCCTTGGCTCCAAACAAAACAACTTTCATGGTAAGCAAATTAAGAAAAGGGCGTTACCACCCTTGTTTGATGATGTCAATAATGTAGGCCACCTGCTCGGCGGTCAGGGCGTCGTGCAAAGGCACGTGCACCTGGGTTTCGTCGAAGCGCCGCTGCTGCACCAGCTCCGGCCGCTTGCCGCCAAACAGCGTATTGCGGTCGATGCCGTCGTGTACGACAGAAGAGGCAATGCCGTGCGCATGGAGGTGACGCATGAACGCCGGCCGGGCTTCTACGTGAAAGCCGAACAGCCAGTGGGCGCTTTCGCGGTCGGACTGGTGCTGGAAATGAGTTAGCCCGGGTACGCTTTGCAGGCCCTGCCGGTATTGCGCCACCCGCTGCCGCCGCTGCGCCATGCGCTCCTCGAAGCCGGTCAGGTTGGCCAGCCCGAGGGCGGCGGCGTAGTCCGACAGGTGGTATTTGAAACCAACCTGGGTCAGGTCGTATTGGCGCTCGCCGGTTTCGGATATCGGCGAGTGGGCCCGGTCGATGCCGAACCAGCGGCGGCGAAACACCTCCTCGGCCTTGGCCGGGTCGCGGGCACAGAGGGCGCCCCCGTCGCCGGTAGTGAGGTGCTTAATGGCCTGAAAGCTAAAGCACGTGTAGTCGGAAATCGTCCCAATGGCTTGCCCCCGGTACGTGGCCCCAATGGCATGGGCCGCGTCCTCGATGACCACCAGCCGGTGCCGGGCCGCAACGGCGTGGATTTCGGCCATGTCGCACGGGTAGCCGCCCCAGTGCACGGCCATGATGGCCCGGGTGCGCGGCGTGATGCGGTGCTCAATGTCGGCCGGGTCGAGGTTGCCGTTGTCGTACTGGATGTCGGCGAAGACGGGTTTGGCGCCGGTTTGCAGGATGGTCATGGCCGACGCAATAAAGGTCTGGGCGGCCAGAATGACTTCATCGCCGGCGCCCACACCGGCCACTTCGAGGGCGAGGTGCAAGGCGCTGGTGCCGCTGTTGAGCGCCGCCGGGTGCAGCAGCCCAAGCTGCGCGGCTAGCTGCGTTTCGAATTCCTTTACCTGCTCGCCTTCGCTGAGCATGGTGCTGGCCAACACCTCGGCCACCCGTTGCGGGGCCGTGGGATGCACGAAGGTCGCAAACAGCGGGATGGGCTGGCCACCTGAGAAAGGGGGCGTGTCGGCAATACCGGTCATGAAACTATCGTGGCTTGAAGGCGCAAAGATACCGCAGCGGCCCTCCCCTGCCGTTGCGCTGCGCATTGCGGTTCGGGCCAAGGGTTAGCGCTCGAAGGGCAGGGTGCGGCGCTGGCGGCTGCTTTCCTCGGCCAGCTCGATGATGCGGATGACCTCGCGGGCTTCCTCGGGCCGCACCAGCAGGTCGGCCCCGGCGGTGATGACGCCGTGGATGTTGCGGTAGAAATCGCCAAAATTACCCAGCTCGCTTCGCACGATGCCGTTTATTTCCAAGCCGTTGACCTGGGTATTGATGCGGCCCCAGAAGTTCTCGGGCTCCAGGCCCCAGTCGGGGCCGAGGTGCGGCACCACGCCCTGGCGCAGGGCGTCGTCCTGCACATCGCGGCCGTATTTCATGAACGTGCCCTGGTCGCCGAACACGGTAAACTGCGGAAACGGCTCCTTGGCCAGCATGCTGCCCTTGAGCGTGGCCTTTAGGTTCGGGTATTCCAGCACCACCTCGAAGCTGTCGCACGACTGACCGCCGGTGCGCTGCACCCGCAAATCGGCGCGCACGGCCTCGGGCAGACCGAAGAGCTGCAGGGCCTGGTCGATGAGGTGGGTGCCCATGTCGTAGAAAATGCCGCCGCCGGGGCCTTCGTCTTCTTTCCACGAGCCGGCCCGGATGCTGTTGCGGAAACGGTCGAAGTGGGCTTCGTACTCCACGATGCGCCCGAGCATGCCGCTCTCACACACCTTCTTTACAGTGCGGAAGTCGCTGGAAAACCGGCGGTTGTGGTAAATACTCAGCACCCGCTTGTGCCGGGCGGCCAGTTCGATAAGTTCGTCGGCTTCGGCCACCGTGAGCGTAAACGGCTTGTCGACCACCACGTGCTTGCCGGCTTCGAGGGCCTGCTTGGCCAGCGAGTGGTGCAGGCTGTTGGGGGCCGCCACCACCACGAGGTCAATTTCCGGGTCGTCGAAGATGGCCCCGCTGGTGGCCACCACCTGCGTGTGGCCGTGCAACTCGCGGGCATGAATCTCGGGGCTGGTGCTCGTGGTCCGCACCTTGCTCAGCCGGTAGCCGGCATAGGCATTCAGAAAGGGGGCGTGGTAGATGCGGCCGGCGCTGCCAAAGCCCAGCAGGCCCACGTTAATGATGGAAGTAGTTTTCACGAAGCTAACAAATGACGAAACGGATAAACGGGACAAGCACCGGCTTTCCGGCCGCTACGCCAGGAAGGCTTCGCCCTTGGCCGTTTTGTAAGCCTCGTAGAGCGTGGCGCGGTGCTTGGCGTAGAGCGTGCCGAAGTCCGTCAGTTCGTATTTCTCGGGCACAATGGTGGAAGAGCGGCGGTAAATCAGGTCGTATACCTTGCGCTTCACGGAGTTAATCATGCGCTCGCGCTTGGCCTGGGCCACGGGGCGGCCGGTGGCAATTTCGCGGTACACGTCGTTGAGGCCCTGCTCCACGCGCTTGATATTGATGAATTTCAGCGTGTTGCTGTCGGGGTTGATGATGCGCACGAACACCGGTTTGCGGTACCAGGCCATCTTGATGGGCAGCGAGGTGATGCGGTAGGTGTATTCGTTGTCGACAAAGCGGCTGAGGGCGTGCGTGAGGCCGATGAGCGTGAGGGCCGAGCGGCGTATCATCAGGCCGGGGCCGTAGAAACCGAAGGGCTCTTTCTCGTTTTTCCACTTCGTGAAGTGGGGCAGGTGCGTCACCAGCTCCAGCTCCTGGCCGGTGTAGTTGTCGAAGCCGTCGGCGCCCACCACGTCGTACTCCGGGTGCGTGAGCAAAAACTCCTTGCATTCGGCAATGGCCGGGTAGCAGAACACGTCGTCGTCGTTAATCCACTTCAGCAGCTGGCCCTTGCAGGCCATGAGGGCGCGGTTCACGCCGTGGGCCTCGCCGCGGTCGGGCGCGGAAGTGTAGTACTGGATTTTCTTTTCGGCGAACAATTGCTCCAGCCATTCCACGGTGCCGTCTTTGCTGCCGCCATCGGCTATCACAATCTCCTCGTCGGGCTGGCGGTTGTCAATCAGGTCCTGCAGCACCACCTTCAGGTAGGGCAGCTTTTGAAACGTGGTGATGTAATAGGAAAGCCTGATTTCCGGGTTTGATGCGTTGTCCAACGTGCTAAAATGTTATCGGCGGGGCAGGATTGCCACTTTGCCAAGCCCGGGGCGCTCCTTCTTTCGGAATAAAAAGACGAAGAAGCCCGGTCAATTGGCCGGGCAAAGTTCGCCTATTTTCGTCTTGCAGCCAAAAACACCTGCCCTTTGCCAGGACTACCACCGCAATAGTCGTTTGATTGGCAGCTCATTACCCCCGCGCAAAGACCCCGCTCCCGCTCCAACGGCCGGCCGGCTTCGATGGGCCGGCGTGTTCACTGTGGCAAATGCCGGGTAATTTTGCCGGGCGGCGTGGGCTGGCGCACCGCAGCGGCCAGCCCACGCCGGGCCTCCAACCTGCCCCATGACCAACCTTGTCCTTCTCTCCTACGGGAGCCAAAACGAATACCGCCGGGCGGTGCTCGCCGTGCTGAGCTTTTTCAGCTACTACAAAGCCGGGGAGGCTGCCCCAGAGGTACGGGTTATTTTATTCACGGACAGCTCGGATTATTTCTCGAAGTATCTGGGGCATCTGCCGGTCGAATACGTCATACTGACGTCGGCGCAGCAAACGGCCATGATGGGGACCGTGGGCTACCGGCACCGCATCAAGGCGGTGGTGGTGGGCGACACGCTCCTGCGCTTCCCGCAGGACAACCTGCTGTTCTTCGATTCCGATACCTTTTTCACCCAGCACCCCGGCCCACTGCTGGCCCGCATTGCCCCCGGCACCAGCCTGATGCATACCGTGGAATTCACGTTTGCCGACCAAGCGCAGGTGGCGCTGCCCAACGGCAAGACGGTCAACGATTTCAATAAGCTGCTCGAAGAGAAGCCGTTTGCGCTTTCGCGCGGCCCCGAGCGGTTTTCGCGCACCCAGCAGTGCTGGAACTCGGGTGTGCTGGGTCTGGCCCCCAGCGTGGCAGCGTATCTGCCCGACGTGTACCAACTCATTGACTACCTGTACGCCAACTCCCACTGGCACATTGTGGAGCAGATTGCCTTCTCGCTGGTGCTGCAAACCCGCGACATCATCGAGCCGGCCATCGACTACGTGTACCACTACTGGGAAGGCGACAAGAAGGTAGCTGCCGACGCCTTGCTGGCCGAAACGATTAATGCCGATTTTCTGGCCTTGTCGGCCGATGCGCAGCGGGCGGCCGTGCAGGCGCTGGTGCAGCGCTTGCCAACGGCGATTCCGGCTTACCTGGCCGCGCACGGCGAGATTGGCACGAAGCAGGCGGCCATCACGGCCTTTAACGCCGGCCGGTTTGGGGCAGGCTACCGCGCGGCATTCTCTTACCTGCTCAAGGTGCCCAATGACAGCAAGTTTCTGCGCGATGTGCTCTACCACACCAAGCGCATGCTCAAGGGGAGCTAGCTACGGGCGCGCAGCGGGTAGGCCCGGCGCGGGCCGGAACAGCCGGTAGATTATCCAGCCCACTACCACGAGCACCAGCCCCTGCCCTATCAGGTATTCATTGCTAATCCAGGGGCCCTGGTTCATGAAATAGACCTGGAAGGGCCAGTGCAGCATGATGCCGGTGTGCACGAAGGAAAAGGACGGAAACCGGTCGTCGGGCTGTCCGAAGGTGGGGTCGAACCAATTGAAGGGCAGCCACATTTTGGAAATGAGCAGCAGCAGCGCGGCCGTCCAGGCAATGGCCGCGCGGCGGATGGGCAGCGCGTCGGCCACTACGGCGGTGACCAGCGCCAGCAGCGGCAGCACATTGGCCAGCTGCCGGGTTTCGCTGTTGATGCCCTGCACCATCACCACCATGAGCATCAGGCCCAGGCCCAAGCCCAGCCGCTGCACGGCCACCAGCACCCGCGGCCAGAACAGAATCATGACCAGCGCCGGCAGGCCGTAGTACACGCCGTGCGACACCAGGAACTGGAGCGGCCGCTGTAGCACCGCGAAAGTCGTGTTAATCAGGAAAGTCTTGAAGGGCAGGTACGGCCGGGTGGGGTCGCCCAGGCCACGCGTGAGGGCCACATAGGCCACCACCAGCGTCAGCACGGCCAGCCATTCCAGGCGCGGGCGCAGCACTTGCTTCACCAGCGCCCACATTTCGGCCCAGCCGGGCAGCACACGCCGGGCCAGCGTGAGCTGCGTGTAGTAGAGATACGCCGCCGTGAGAACGATGCCGACCGGCAGCAACGGATGCACATCGGGCGCCATGCGCGGCGGGATGGGCACGTTGCGCACGTACAGCACCCCAACGAAGAGCAGGCTGAAGAAGGCAGCGATGCCCGCCGCCCACAGTTGGCTCAGCAGGGGGTTGTGCGTGCGGGGCAGGGGCTCCTGGCGCGGAATAAGCAGCAGCAGCGTATTGTAGGCCAGCGCCGTGGGCCAGATGGCCAGCGACAGCAGCGCCGTGAGCCAGAGGCCCAGCGTTTTGCCCCGCAAATAGAAATGCAGGCTCAGAATGCCGACGGTGGTGCTGAGCCGGTCGGTGGTGAAGGGAATGTAGAGGTCATATTTGGCGAAGGCGAAGTTGGCCAGCAACGCCAGGTAGCCCACCCATTCGGCGGGCAGCGACAGTTGGAGCTGCGCCGCAATACGGTGCCAGGCATATACGATGATGCCTCCCAACAGCAGGTTAAAGACCTGCATCCACAAAATCAGGTTGTGGTCCTGAAACGGAATGCCGAACAGCTCAAAAAAACCATGCAGCACAACAAACGGCAAAATGCGCTGAATACTGTAGCTGTTGACGCGTAAATCGAACAGGTTGTGGTTCAGGTCAATGGCAATCCGTCGGTAGTACTCGCCCTCCCAGGCAAAGCCGTTGTGCAAGGGAATGATGTCCGGAAAAAAGATGTACCACAGCGACAAAATCGTCGACAAAGCCAAGCAAACCCACAGGGGTGACCGGTAGACTTTATCGGCGAGGGACTCGTTGGTTAACGGCGCGGCGGTACTGGTTGGAAGCATAAGGGCTTTGGTCAGAAATTCGAGTCGAATGTTGGTTGGTCGCGGCGCCCCATCAGGCGGCACGCGGGGCCGGGCTGGCCGGGGCCGCCGTGGGTTCGTGCAGCTCCTTCACCACGTAGAGCGGGCGCTGCCGGGCGGCGTCAAGCCCGCGCCATACGTATTCGCCGATAACTCCGAGCGCCACCATCTGAAAAGCCGAAACGAAGAGCAACACCACCATCAGGGTAGTCCAGCCGGCCGGCTCATCGGGGCTCACCACTTTCAACAGAATGATGTAGAGGCCGTAGATGAGCGCCACCCCGCCCAGCCCCAGCCCGACGGCCGAAATGGCGCGCACCGGGAAGTAGGAAAAGGACAGCAGCGAGTCGATGAGCAGCTTGATTTTTTTGGATAGCGTCCACCGCGACTTGCCAATCTCGCGCTTGCGCCGCACGTAGGGGATGTTCACGTACGGAAAGCCCAGCCACACCATGAGGTAAAACACGTTGGAGTTGCGCTCGCGCAGGGCCACCACTTCTTCGCTCACAATGCGGTCGAAGAAGACGAAATCGAAGCCGCCGTCCGGGATATTTTTCAGGGCCAAACGCTTCATCAGCCAATGAAACGTTTGGGCAAACCAACGCGAAGGGCCGGTTTCCTCGCGGTCCTGTCGGTTGCCGATGACCAGCTTGAAGCCCTTTTTCCAGTAGTCGTACATCTGCACCATCAACTCCGGCGGGTCCTGCATGTCGGCGGTGATGACGGCCAGGCAGTCGCCGGTGGCGTGGGCCATGCCCGCCACGATGGCGTTGTAAGAGCCCACGTTGGCCGCCAGGTCCACGATGCGGATTTTGCCCGGGTAGGCAGCCTGCGCGCGCTGCAAAGCCCCGATGGTGTCATCGCCGGAGCCGTCGTTCACGAACACATACTCGAAGCTTACCTCCGGGGGGAAGTTGGCCTCGTTGGCCACGAGTTCGCGCGCCGTGACGGGAATGTTGTCTTCGTTGAAGTAGCAGGGAATTACAACCGAAAGCTTGGGCATGGGGAAGGGCATTAGGGAATGACCACCGGGGCAGCAAGCCCCGGCAGCAAAGCGTCTCCCTTGCAGGAGCCGCGTGGGGGCCTATTGCTGCGGAAAGCTGCGAATGGCGGCCGCAACGGCGGCCACGTGCTCCTCCGTCATGCCCGGCCACATGGGCAGGCTCAGGCAGGTGGCGGCCAGCTCTTCGGCAATGGGGAAGGCGCCCGCGGGCAGTTGCATGCTGGCATAGGCCTGCTGCAGGTGGGGCGGCACGGGGTAGTGGATGAGCGTGCCAATGCCCTGGGCCGTGAGGTGCTGCTGCAGCGCGGCGCGGTGCGGCGTGTGCACCACGTAGAGATGGTAGACGTGGGTGGCCCCCGGAGCCACCACCGGCAGGCGCAGGTCGGCGATGCCTGCCAGGTGCTGGTCGTACCAGGCGGCCACTTGCTGGCGCTGGCGCGTCCATTCGGGCAGGTGGTTCAGCTTCACGCCGAGCACGGCGGCCTGCAGCTCATCGAGGCGCGAGTTGTAGCCCACTACTTCGTTGTAGTATTTCTGCTGCGAGCCGTAGTTGCGCAGCACCCGCACTTTCTGGGCCAGGTCGGCGTCGTTGGTGGTCACGGCGCCGGCATCTCCCAGGGCGCCCAGGTTTTTGCCCGGGTAGAAGCTGGTGCCATTCACGGCCCCGAAGCTGCCGGTGAGGCCGCCGTCGAACGCCGCGCCCTGCGACTGGGCATTGTCTTCCACCACGTGCAGGTTGTACTGCTTGGCCAGGGCCATGATTTCCGTCATGCGGCAGGCTTGGCCGTACAGGTGCACGGGCATGATGGCGCGGGTGCGGGGCGTGATGGCCGCCGCAATGCGGGCGGGGTCGAGGTTGCTGGTGGCGGGGTCGGGCTCCACGGGCACGGGGGTGCCGCCCACCTGCGTCACGGCCAGCCAGGTGGCGATGTAGGTATTGGAAGGCACGATGACTTCATCGCCGGGGCCGATTTCCAGCACGCGCAGGGCCAGCACCAGCGCGTCGAGGCCATTGGCCACGCCCACGGTATGGGCTACCTGGTTGTAGCCCGAATAGGCCTGCTCGAACTTCTGTACCTCTTCGCCCAGCACATACCAGTACGAATCGTACACGCGCCCAATGGCGGCCATAATTTCCTCGCGGGCCGGCTCGTGCTGGGGCTGGAAAGACAAAAAGGGAACACTCATAATACTAGTCAAAAAAGATATCAGGAGAAATGACAGGCCAAAACGTGGCTGGTGGCCCCCAGCCGGAAGCCCAATTTTTCGCAAGTTCTGAACACGGCCCGGTTCGTGGCCTGCGTCGTCATCATGACCTGTTCAAAACCCAGCTCCCGGGCCCGGCGCACCGTTTCGGCCGTCAGGCGCAGGTGCCACCCGCGGTTGAGCGGCCCTACGGCCGTGAGCAACACCCGCGAGAAGCCCATGCCCAGCGCTTCGGCATCGGCGCGCAGGTCGCCAATGGCCAGGAAAGAATCGACGGGCAAGCCCGGCTCATCGGGCACCAGCACCGCATCGGCAAAGCTGCCGCTCACGGCCGCTTCGGCGTAGCGGGCCAGAAAAGCATCGCCCCGCTCCGGCCCAAACCAGGGGTCGGCGTGGAACCGGTCGTAGGGATTGCGGGCGGTGGCCGAAACCCGGCCAATGTGCGCCGCTTCGTCGGGCCGGGCCAAGCGCACCGGCGACGGCGGTGGCAGCGTGGCCGCGTCGGTCGGGCAGTGCAGGTTCAGCCGGGTTTCTACCAGCCGCCAGCCGCCGCCCGTTAGGGCCTGCAGCAAGGCAATGTCTTCGGCCGGCACCACGCTGAAGGCGTAGAAAGGGCCGCGCGCAGTCAATTGCTCGCGCAAGGTGGCTGCGGCAGCCGCTAAGTCGGCCGGCGCCGCATCATCGGCAAAAAGACCGGTGAAGAGGCGGTAGGTAGGCGTTCCGAAGTACTCGGAGTCCCAAGCCAGCTGTTGCACCAGCCACTGCCCGCTGCCGGCCGTCATGGCCAACACTTCGGCGTGCGGCTCGGCCGCGAAGCGCCGCGCGGCGCCTGTGCCAAACCGCTCCTGCTGCACATCCAGCGGCAATTCCCGCAGGAACTGATAAGGCGAGTGCAAGGCCAGCATTTCCGCCCGGCTAGCCAGCAGGGCTTCGTCAACGCCGACCAAAGCGGGAGTTACTGCTGGGCCTGCCATACCGTCCGAAACTGTTCGTACTGGCGGATGTAGTCGGCCTCGTCATAAGCGGCCGAAGCCATCACCAGCTGCACCGCCGAGTGCGAATACTGCATGGTGTGCCAGGCATTGGGCGGCACGTACAAGCCCACGTTAGGGTCTTCCAGACGAAACGTCTGAATGGTACCATCGGCCAGCTCGGTCGTGACGGTGATGCGCCCCGACACGGCCACGAGCACTTGCTGCGTTTGGTGGTGCGCGTGGCGGCCCCGCACAATGCTTTCGGGCGTGTAATACGTCCAGAAAATGCGCTGCACGTCAAACGGCACCAGCTTCTGCTGCTCAGTGACCGAGATATAGCCGATTTCAGGCGCCCCCAGCTTCGGAAACTCTATCAGGTACGGGGGAGAGAATGTAGTCATACCGGCTCTACTTCACGTGCTCCTTGAAGTACTCCAGCGTGCGGCGCAGGCCTTCGGCGCGGTCCACCTTGGGCTCCCAGCCCAGGATTTCCTTGGCCTTGGTGATGTCGGGCCGGCGCTTCATGGGGTCATTTTCGGGCAGGGCTTGGTAGGTCGGCTTGAACTCGACGCCGGTGAGGCGCGCGATTTCCTCGCCAAACTCCTTAATGGTGATTTCCGACGGGTTGCCGATGTTCACGGGCAAGTGATAGTCGCTGAGCAGCAGGCGGTAAATGCCTTCCACCAGGTCGTCCACGTAGCAGAACGAGCGGGTCTGGGAGCCGTCGCCGAATACGGTCAGGTTCTCGCCGCGCAGGGCCTGCGACAGGAAAGCCGGCAGCACGCGGCCGTCGTCGAGGCGCATGCGCGGGCCGTAGGTGTTGAAGATGCGGATGATGCGCGTCTCCAGGCCGTGGTGGTTGTGGTAGGCCATGGTGATGGCCTCCTGGAAACGCTTGGCTTCGTCGTAGCAGCCGCGCGGACCTACGGGGTTCACGTTGCCGAAGTATTCTTCCACCTGCGGGTGAATTTCCGGGTCGCCGTATACTTCCGAGGTGCTGGCAATGAGCATGCGGGCGCCTTTCACGCGGGCCAGGCCCAGCAGGTTGTGTGTGCCGAGCGAGCCCACTTTCAGGGTCTGAATCGGAATCTTGAGGTAGTCAATCGGCGAGGCCGGCGAGGCGAAGTGCAGGATGTAGTCCAACTTGCCGGGCACGAATACGAACTTGCTCACGTCGGCCTGATGGAACTCGAAATCGGGCCGGCCAAACAGGTGCTCAATGTTCTGGAGCGAACCCGTAATCAGGTTGTCCATGGCAATGACGTGGTAGCCTTCCTTCAGGAACCGGTCGCAGAGGTGCGAGCCCAGAAAACCGGCTCCGCCGGTAATCAGGATGCGTTTTTTTTCTTCGGTGGTATTGTCAGTCATAAATTTTTCTTGTCATCCTGAGCGCAGCGAAGGACCTTCTCACGTCCGCGAGCCCGGGTAAATGGTAATCCTGAGAGGTGCAGCGGTGATAAGGTCCTTCGCTGCGTTCAGGATGACAGCTATGGTTTGGTTACGCCTTCACCGGCTCCTTATGGTCGGTTTTCACGCCAATGCAATGGTAGGCAAAGCCGATGGCTTTCAACTCGCTGGCTTCGTAGATGTTGCGGCCATCGAAAATGACTTTCTGCTTCATCAGGCGGGCCACCACGTCGAAATTGGGCGAACGGAAATCGGGCCATTCCGTCACCACCAGCAGGGCGTCGGCGTCGATGAGGGCGGCAAACTCGTCCTTGGCATAGGTGATGCTGTCGCCCAGCGTGTGCTCGGCTTCCTTCATGGCCACGGGGTCGTAGGCCGTTACGGTGCAGCCGGCAGCCAGCAACTTTTCGATGATGACGAGAGAAGGGGCTTCGCGCATGTCGTCGGTCTTGGGCTTGAAGGACAAGCCCCAGATGGCGATTTTCAGGCCCCGCAGGTCGCCGCCGAAATGGCGGCTTACTTTGTTGAAGAGCACCGATTTCTGGTCCTCGTTCACGCTTTCCACGGCTTTGAGCACCTGCATCTGGTAGCCGTTGTCTTCGGCCGTTTTGATGAGGGCTTTCACGTCTTTGGGAAAGCAGGAGCCGCCGTAACCAATGCCGGGGTAAATGAACTTGGTGCCAATGCGGGCGTCGGAGCCGATGCCCTGGCGCACCTTGTTTACGTCGGCGCCCATGATTTCGCACAGGTTGGCCACGTCGTTCATGAAGCTGATTTTGGTGGCCAGCATGGAGTTGGCCGCGTATTTCGTCATCTCCGCCGATGGAATGTCCATAAAGATGATGGGGTGGCCATTCAGCAGGAAGGGCTTGTAGAGGCGGCGCATCACCTCCTCGGCGCGCTCCGACGACACGCCCACCACAATGCGGTCGGGCTTGAGGAAGTCGTCGATGGCGGCACCTTCCTTCAGGAATTCGGGATTAGAGGCCACGTCGAACTCGATGTCGGCACCGCGCTTGGCTAGAGCTTGCTCGATTTCGGTGCGCACCTTGGCGGCCGTGCCCACGGGCACCGTGCTCTTGGTCACGATGACGCCGTAGCTGTTCATGTTTTCGCCAATGGCGCGGGCCACGGCCAGCACGTATTTCAGGTCGGCCGAGCCGTCTTCGCCGGGGGGGGTGCCCACGGCGATGAACGCCACGTCGCAATCCTTGATGGCTTCGCCGATGTTGGTGGAAAAGTGCAGGCGGCCCTTTTCCACGTTACGGCTCACCATTTCTTCCAGGCCCGGCTCGTAAATCGGCAAGATGCCTTGGTGCAGGTTGTCGATTTTCTTTTGGTCGATGTCGATGCACGTCACGTCAATGCCGACTTCAGCAAAGCACGTTCCTGTTACCAAGCCAACGTAGCCAGTGCCTACAATTGCAATCTTCATATATGATTCAGAAAAAATGAAAGGTTAAGTTCGAAAGTAATCAATCTGTTGACGTTAGTCCTCGTCGACACGACATTGGTCTTCGGCCGACTTTGACGGACTATTCAGTCACGATTTGATACTTGTATTGTGCTTTTTGAAGCAACTCACGCTCTTGAATATTGTAACCCTCAAACTGATACGGTTTGAAATTGATAAAGTGCGGCGCAGAGTACAGCACTTTGTTCCTTTTATTGAGCAGTGGGTTGGGACCGGGAATAACGCGAATCGGGAAAAGGAATGCAAAATTCACCAGCGCGGTGGTGTCCTGCTTCAGACTGGCAGGTGATTTCGTGGTTGCCCACCGTGGCTGCGGCATATCGTATTTCAGGCCCGGTGATGCGCCTATTTCGTTGAAATAAGAAAACTGCTCACCGGCATAATTATTCGAATACCGACTATATAGCAGGTCAAAAGGATATTCTACCTTTTGATAACTGAAAAAGAAAACCGCAAACGAAACTACGGCCAACACACCAACCGATGCCATAGCATAGTCGCCAAGCTTGTTGCTTAGCAAATGCTTGACGCCGTAAACTGCCGCAATCACCATGAACGGAATAAAATGATGCGTTAGCCGTCCGTAGAAAACCATTTTATGCAGGAAAAATGTCGCGGTGGCATGAAGCAGAAAAAAACCGAGAGCCGTGAAAACCAGGATATCCAGGTCACTACTCATCGCCAAAAATTTAAGTTTGTAAGAAATAAGGTTTCTTACAAACAGCACAAAGTAGATGCTGAACATGATTATCAAAACAACACCCAGAATGCCTTCTACCTGAGCCAAGTACTTGAAAAGAAAAGAATACCCCTCTTCGTAGCTTCCCTGGTCGATGGTATGGGCTAGGTGAAAACTCGACAGCAGGTACGATTTGCCGCCTGCTCTCGACAGCAACTCAAAAAAGGAGAGCACTGCTGAACCACCTATCGCATAAGCAACGAAGCAATCCAGCTTCTCTTTAACAAAAGTCAGGGGAGCATCCCATTGAATTAGCAGTGCAAAAGCCAAAAACGGCGCCATGTAAAAGCCCGGATATATCGCTATCAGCAGAGCGGACAGTGCCCCAACCAAGGCGTAATCTTTTCGGTTAATAACCGCCTCTCTTCTCCTTTTCAGCACATAATATACCAAGTAGAGCATTAGGCACAGTGCGGTGTCGTAGGGCAATATGTGCCGAATGTAAATATTGCTATTTACGAGCGAGCCATAAATTAAAGTGGCAACTAAAGCGCTTGTTTTATCAGCGAGCAAGAGCAGACTGATTCTATAAAACAAGAACAAGGATATAGAAACGATGATGCAGTTGAATAAAACCGGAATAATCAATGAATCCGGGTTATTCGTATTCAGTCCAAACATCGAAAACGCACCCTCCTGCAGAAGAGCGGGCAACAATCTAACCAAGGCATCGCCTGGGCGCCCATAAGTACCGGAAAGCTCATGAAAGAAGAGTTGCACGTTCCCATGCATTAAATACTCTGCTGCCTTTAACGAGTTGTAATACCTCGTTTCATCGGGGAACATCATTGCTCCCTTTCCAACAAGAAAAAACCGTGCTACTGAAATAACCAATATAGCGATGGTAATTCCTGCTATCAACGACCGGTTTTGCTTATTTTGTATAGCGTAAGCCATTTATTTTATTTTTAGGCTGCGCCATGAACAGGTGCAACACATGGGGAAATAGCAACGCCTACGACTTAAACAAACCAAATTTTACAATGCAGTAAATTGCTCTGAAACCATCACGCCATCCAATTTTTTTCCCCTCTGCATAGGTGCGGCCATAATAGCTTATCCCTACCTCGTATATCCTGACATCTGGTACGCGAGCAACTTTTGCTGTCACCTCAGGCTCAAATCCAAACCGGTTCTCAACCAAAGTGAGGCCTTGAATGATGTCGCGCCGAAACAACTTATAGCAAGTCTCCATATCCGTGAGGTTCAGATTGTTGAAGGCATTGGAAAGTTGCGTCAACCATTTGTTGCCGATGCTGTGCCAGAAGAATAAGATGCGGTGCGGACGGCCGCCCATAAATCGGGAGCCAAACACTACGTCCGCAAAGCCTTTCAGCACCGGGCGCAACATCACGTTATATTCTTCCGGGTCGTATTCCAAATCAGCATCCTGGATGATAACATAATCGCCAGTAGCCACCCGAATACCCGTATGCAGGGCTGCTCCCTTGCCCATATTCACGGCATGCGCATGGTATGTAATTGGCAACTCTGGGTTTTCACGCATGTACCGGTGTACAGCTTCTTCTGTATTATCTTTTGAACAATCGTTCACGATAATAATCTCTTTGTCTACGCCGCCTATCAATTGCACATTTGCAATCAAATTCAAAATTTCATGAATCGTTGGACCCTCGTTGTAGGCAGGAATGACAATAGAAAGTTTCATAAGCGGTGTTTCGGTACGGTATTATTTGGAGGAGTTGAATTTAATTAAGCCATGTACTGCTTCCACCAGGTCTGGAACACGATGAGGCCCCAGATGCGGGCGTGCACATCGCCGGGGCTGCGCGAGAAGAGCTGCGTTTTCAGGGCCCGAATGGCGTCCACGTCGAAAATGCCTTGGGCCTCGATGAAGTCGTCGCGCAGCAGGTCGTTTTCGATGAGGCCGCGCAGCTCGCCGCGCATCCACTTCAGCAGGGGCACTTCGAAGCCGTGCTTGGGCCGGTCGTAAAGCTCGGCGGGCAGCTCGGAGCGGAAGGCGTCCTGCACGATGCGCTTCTTCATCGTGGCGTCGACCTTGCTGGTGACGGGGATAGAAAAGGCGAAATTGACCACTTTGTAGTCGAGGAAGGGCGTGCGCACTTCCAGCGAATTGGCCATGCTCATCAGGTCGACTTTCGTGAGCATGTCGTAGGGCAGCACCAGCTTCATGTCGGTGAGCAGCACCTCGTTGAGGTCGCCGTCGGCGTGCAGGTCTTCCAGAATGTCTTTGCGGCGCTTGGCGGCGGCTTTCTTGCCCACCTTGCGGCGGCTGGCGGCGCTGAGCAGGCTGCGGGCATCGCTGGCCGAGGCAAAGCTGGCCCAATCCCAGTACCGGTCTTTCACGCCGGCCGTCATGCCGCGGGCGAAGCGCTGGAGCTGCCGCACGCGGTTGCCCAGGAAGCTGTTGCGCGACTTGGGCAGCGCGTCCCACACAAAGCCCAGGGCCGTGACGGCTTCGGCCTTCACGCCGCCCTGGCGCACCTTGAACTCGCCCATGTGCTTGTTGTAGCCGCCGAACATCTCGTCGGCGCCGTCGCCGCTCAGGGCCACGGTCACCTTCTGGCGGGTGCGCTGGCTGAGGATGTACACGGCCAGGGCCGAGGAGTCGGCAAACGGCTCGTCGAGGTAATCCAACATGCTGTGGATGTGCTCGTAGAGGTCGTCGTTGGTGAGCGAGAAAACCGTGTGGTTGGTCTTGTGGCGCTCGGCCACGAGGTTGGCGTACTTGGTTTCGTCGAAGAACGGCTCGTCTTTGAAGCCGATGCTGAACGTATTGAGGTGCGGGGTGTGGCGGGCGGCCAGCGCGGTGATGACGCTGGAGTCGATGCCGCCGCTGAGGAAGGCGCCCAAGGGCACGTCGGCCACGAGGCGGCGCTGCACGGCGCCGTCCATCAGCTCCACCAGCTTATGCTGCTGCTGCTCGTAGCTGAGCTTGTTTTTGGCGACCTTTTTGGGGTCGTAGGGGATTTTGTACCAGGCTTTGCCCACCACTTTTCCGCCTTTGATGTAGAGGTAGTGGCCGGGCAGCAGCTTTTTCACGCCCTTGAAAATGCTGGCCGGACCGGGAATGTAGTTGAGCTGGAGGTACTGGCTCAGGGCAACATAGTCGAGCTTGCGGGGCACGCCCAGCGCCATCATCGACTTCATTTCCGAGGCGAAGAACAGCTTGTCCTCGTCGCGGTAAATGAGCAGGGGCTTCACGCCGAACCGGTCGCGGGCGATGAGTAGGGAGTTTTCCTCCTTGTCATAAATCGCGAAGCCGAAGAAGCCGTTGAGTTTCTTGATGAAGCTGCGGCCCTCGGTGATGTAGAGCTGCAGAATGACTTCCGTGTCGGTCTGGGAATGGAACTTACAGCCGCGCTTGATGAGCTTTTCGCGCAGCTCGCGGTAGTTGAAGATTTCGCCGTTGAACACGATGGTGTAGCGGCCCGACTCGTCGGTCATCGGCTGGTTGCCGTCGGCCGAGAGGTCGAGAATGGCCAGGCGGCGGAAACCCAGCCCGCACTGGTCGTATACGTAGTGGCCCTCCGAATCGGGACCGCGGCGAATGATGGCGTCGGTCGACGCCTGCAGGTTGGCCAGCGACTGGCGACCCGTTTCGGTAAAGGCAAATACTCCGGTTATTCCACACATAGTCGGCCGCAAAAGTACGACCCCGCAACCTAAAGGTCCGCAGCGGGGTATTGTCTGAACCACGGAATTATCGGATTCGCCGGATTTATCGGATTTCGTAGACGCAGATTGGTAGAGCAGGATTCGGCTTTACTGCTAACGCCGGGTGCTGAATGCGTGAACACGTAGCCCGGTTTTGATTCGTGATTTTCGACGGCCACTCCTTTTCATCACCTCCTATTTTCTTTCCCATGGACCTTAATGCGCAATTCCAGGCCGCGGCCGATAAAGTAAACAACCTGCCCGGCGACCAGGCCGCCCAGCACATGAACGAGTTTTACGGCCTTTATAAGCAGGCCACCGAGGGCGACGTGAACATGCAGCCCGGCGAAGTCGATGCCAATTCTGCCGATAAAGCCAGCGGCCCCGCCGGCCTCTCGCAGGCCCAGTGGGACTCGTGGAACCAGTTCAAGGGCGTGTCGGAGGAGGAAGCCAAGCGCCGCTACGTGGCCAAGGCCGCTGAGGTAGCCGGCGCCAGCGGCACGGCCACCGAGGCCAGCGAAGTACCCACCGACGGCCAGACCGGCGCCCCCAAAACCACCGACCACGGCGGGCTACGGGGCGACATCACGGCCGGCGCGCCCTACGGCGGCGAGGACAAGCTGAAAGGCCAGCAGGCGAAGTAATTCGCCGTTGCGAAACTCCATAAAAAAGGCTGGCTCTCTTTCGGGAGCCGGCCTTTTTTTATGCAGCAAGGACTCAACCAAAACTTGTGGAGGGGCCGACAGTTGGCAGGCCGTATCATTGCCTGATTAACCAGCCATCCTCCCTCCTACTCCGCCTTCGCTCACTTCCCAATGGACCGTCGTCTTTTTCTGAATCAGGGCACGCGCGTGGCCCTTACCGCCGCCCTGCTGCCCGCCGTGGCCTGCCAGCCGACCACCGATAAGCCAGCAACTGGCGTACCGGCTGAAACACCAGCGACGGCAGACACGCCCGGTTCCGGCGGCGTTGCGAAGTTTGAGTTGGATGAATTGACCGTGGCCGACTTGCAGGACCGCATGGCCAAGGGCACCGAAACGGCCCGTAGCTTGAGCGAGAAATACCTGGCCCGCATCAAGGCCCTGAACGAGGCCGGGCCGATGCTGCGCGCCGTCATCGAAACCAACCCGGAGGCACTGAATATTGCCGACGGCCTGGATAAGGAGCGCAAAGCAGGCAAGCTGCGCGGGCCGCTGCACGGCATTCCGGTGCTTATTAAAGACAATATTGACAGCGGCGACCAGATGATGACCACGGCCGGGGCCTCGGCGCTCATCGGGCACAAGGCGAAGCAGGACGCCTTTATCGTGCAGAAGCTGCGCGCCGCCGGGGCCGTGCTGCTGGGCAAAACCAACCTGAGCGAGTGGGCCAATTTCCGCTCCTCGCACTCGGTGAGCGGCTGGAGCAGCCGGGGCCGCCAGAGCCGCAACCCCTACGTGCTCGACCGCAGCACCAGCGGCAGCAGCTCGGGCTCGGGGGCGGCGGTGGCCGCTAATTTGTGCGCCGTGGCCATTGGGACCGAAACGGACGGTTCGGTGGTGTCGCCGGCTTCGTGCAACGGGCTGGTGGGTCTCAAGCCTACGGTGGGGCTGCTGAGCCGCAGCGGCATCATTCCGATTTCGAGCACGCAGGACACGGCCGGCCCCATGGCCCGCACCGTGCGCGACGCGGCTCTGCTCCTCGCTGCCCTGCAAGGCGTGGACCCCGCCGATGCGGCTCGGCTGCCCATTCCGGCCGGCACACCCACCGACTACACGTCTTTCTTGAAAGCCGATGCGCTGAAAGGGCAACGGCTGGGCGTTGAAAAAGCCCACTTGAATGGCCCGCCCAAAGTGGCTGCGCTGCTGAAAGCTGCCGTGGCCGCGCTCAAAGCCCAGGGCGCCGAGGTGGTCGAAATTGAGTTGAACAAGCTGATAAACCCGCTGGGTGAGGCCGAATTTGATGTGCTGCTCTACGAGTTTAAGGACGGCGTGAACAAATACCTGGCGGGCGCGGACGCAACAGTGAAAAACCTGGCCGATGTCATTGCCTACAATAAAGCCCACGCCGCCGAGGCCATGCCCATTTTCGAACAGGAAACCCTGATTCGGGCCGAAGCCACCGACGGCCTGGGCAATGCCAAATACATGGCCGCCGTGCAGAAAACCGTGACTGGCGCCCGCCAGGCCATCGATGGCCTGCTGAAAACGCACCAGCTCACCGCCATTATCGGCGTAACGACCGGGCCGGCGTGGTGCATCGATTGGGCAAATGGCGACTACTCCACGGGCGTGGACTTCTCCTCCCCCGCCGCCATGGCCGGCTACCCGCACCTCACCGTGCCGATGGGGCAGGTGCTGGGGCTGCCGGTGGGGCTGTCGTTTGTGGGCTCGGCGTACCAGGAAGGACAGTTGCTGGGATTGGGCTACGCGTATGAGCAGTCCACGCACAAGCGGGCGGCGCCGAAATTCCTGCCGACGGTGGTATAGCAGCTGCGCGATGCCCCGGCATAAAAAAACAGCCAACCCAATTTGGGTCGGCTGTTTTTTTGCCAAGCGTTACCGTTTCTAAGCTAGTGCTTCTCCAAATGAATGGATTGGAGCACCGTTTTGCCAGCGGCAATGACCAAGATGTACTGGCCGGGTGCTACGCTGCTGGCGGGCTTCCAAACCAGGTCATAGGTACCCGGGTTCTGGGTCTTATCCGTGGCCAGCGTCGCTATTTTGCGTCCGGCCATATCGGTCACCGTGAAGGTGAGCGTGGCGCGGGCGGCCAAGTCGTAGCGTATCGTGGTTTGGTCCACTACCGGGTTCGGAAAGGCTTTCGCGCTCACCGTGCCGGCTTGCAGGCCCAGGCCGTTGCTCTGGCGCTGCGACGTCACCGTGGGCTGGGCTTTGGTACCACTCCAGGGGTCTTGCATGAACGGCCAGGCCGTGCGGATGGTGGTGTCGTTGCGTTCCACCCCCGTCGTGAAAGTCAGCACGTTGTTCAACTGCGCCGTCACCGGGTTGGTTGCCCCCGCGGTGTAGTCGTCGTACCACAGGCCCAGCGAGGCCAGCACCACTCCGCTCACGGTTTGCAGCTCAATGCGCGGGGCGTCGTCTTCCAGGCGGCGGCCGTTGGGGAAGCCGTCCATGTTCGGAATGTTCTGCAGCGTTGTCGTGGTATTGAAGCGGGCATCCGTCAGGCCGAGCTTGGCGGCGGCCAGCAGGCCTTCCGAGCTGAAATCGGGGTCGGTGCGGGGCGTTACGGGCACGGCCATGTTCAGGCGCAGCATGTCGCCGCCCAGGCTGGCGGTGGTACCCACTGGCAGGAAGTTGTTGATGAACGGCTTGCCAGCGGCCAGCGGGTTGCCGTTTTTGCCAGTGGCCAGCTGGAAGGGCGGCACGTTGGGCACGCCGGTGTGGAAAATGGGCAGAATATCCACCGAACGCGGCTGGCCGGCCCGCAGCAGGTACTCGCCGTAGCCACCCTGCGCGATGGGCGCCAGCGCCGTGCCGGCCACGGCCGTGCTGCCGGCCAGCCCCGAGAGGCCCGCCGCGCCGTTGCGGAAGTCGAACCCGGCGGCCGGAAGGCCCGTGGCCCCGGCCAGCGACTTGCTCTGAATCCGCAGCATGCTGAAGCCCGGCACCGCTTCGCCGAAGTACGTCTGGCCGGCCGGCTTGGGGGCCGTGGTGCCCGTTGGAACATTGTCGGCCATATACAGGGCCAGTTCCGGGTTGGTGAAGTTCACGTCGTAGGTCCGGTTTTCGGAGTAGGGCGTGCGGGCGTTGAACTCGTTTTTGTTGCCGTAGTTGCTCACCACTTCGTTGGTGAGCGGCATGCCCAGGCGCGATACCTGCACGTAGTTGCCGGAAGTGGTTTGGGCGCCGGTGGTGTTGCCGCTGGCGTCGGGAGCCACAATGGTGCGCAGGGCCGGGCGGCTGGCCGAAGCCCACACCCCAATCACGAAGGCCGGGTCGAGAATGCTGGTGGCGGCCGACACCTGCAGGCCGTCGCGCTGGAGCTGCGCAATGGGGATTTGCAGGGCAATGCAGTTCACATTCTTATGGTAGAGCCCGTCGCGGGCGCGGGTGGCCCGGATGTTGCCCAGGTCTTCCACCGCTCCAATGTCAACAAAGAACGGGTCATCGGCGGTGCCGCAGAACACCTTGGTGCCCGCGCTGGTCCCGCCGCTCACCGTCTGAATGGAATTCGTAATCAGCTGGCGGTAGTTGGCGGCCCCAAAGCCCACGGTGGCATTGGAAATGGCGCGGGGCCCCACGTTATAGGGCGGCACTACGCCGCCGGTCACGATGGTCGTGAACGTGGCGCCGTTGTCGCGGCTCACCTCGCAGGTGTAGGTGGCCTTCTGGTTTTCCTTCACCCCGGCCCCGGCATTGCGAATGCGGAAGTGCGTGGTGAGGTCCTCGTTGGTCAGCGTAAAAGTAAAGCGGTAAGTGATGTCGTCGCCGGCCGAAGTGGGCACGCCGGGCGCCGTGGCTATCGAAGGCCGGTTTTTGATGTGAATTTCGTAGCGCACGTTCTCGCCGAAATTGTAATACACCGGGCCGCCCTGCGGCAGTTGAAACGGAATGTAGTTCGCAATAATGGTCACCGTGTTCGGGTCGTCCGGACTGCGGAAAGCATACACGTCGGTGTTGTCGGCCAAAGGGTCGTAGGAAATCAGCGGTGCCTCGCGGTGGCTGGAGGCCTCCAGGTTGCCCGGCCTGACTCCGAGCGCCAGCGTGCCCGCAAGCACGGCCGAGCCCAGGCCCAAGCCCAGCAACGGTTTGGTAAGTAACTTCTTCATACAGCAATAAAAGATTGGTGTGAAATGGATAAGGCCGGCAACAAGGCCGTTGCTACCGCATTTCACCTGACGCAATACTTTGATTAACAGTTGTCAAATCAAGCCGCCGCACCCGCAATAATGCCAAGGCCATCCCGGGCCAACCTTAAGGCTAGACCTCTGTTAACCTTGAGCAGTAACAGATTATATTTTTTATAATTTTTTGCTTTTATCCACTAAATACTGGCCAGCATGGCTGCTCAAGCGCGCTCCATAAAAATGGCCCGTCCAAGCTCTGGTTCCACACCAGAGCCCGGGCGGGCCGCCAACCTACGCGCAGGGAGCGTTTAGAAAATCTTGCCCGGGTTGAGAATCCCGTGCGGGTCGAACACGCGCTTGATGCCGCGCATCAGGTCCAAGTTAACTTCTTTCAGGGCGATGCCGATGTAGCCTTTCTGCACCAGGCCGATGCCGTGTTCGCCGGAAATGGTGCCGCCCAGCTTCACGCAGAGCTCGAAAATTTCGGTGATGGGCTGGCGCAGGCCCACGTTCCACATCTCGTCGGAAAGCTCGCCGCGGATGATGTTGACGTGCAGGTTGCCATCGCCGGCGTGGCCGTAGCACACGCTTTTGAAGCCGTAGCGGGCGCCGATTTCCTTCACGCCTTTAAGTAGCGTGGGCAACTCGGCACGGGGTACCACGGTGTCCTCCTCCTTATAGACGGAGTTGTAGCGCACCGAATTGCCGATGTTGCGGCGAATTTTCCAGAGGTCGTCTTTCTGGCCGGCGGTGTCGGCCAGCAGGATTTCGCCCACATCGTACTTCTCCAGCACGCCATACACCTGCTCGGCTTCCTTATAGAGCTCGTCCAGGTCCTGGCCGTCGAGTTCGATGAGCAGGTGGGCTTTGATGTCTTCGGGCAGCGTGAGGGGGATTTTGAGGTAATCGGAAGACCAGGCAATGGCCTCACGCTCCATAAACTCCATGCCCGAGGGGATGATGCCGGCCCGGAACACGGCTGAAACCGCGTCGGCCGCCTCCTCTTCCGTGCGGAAAGGCACCAGCATTAGAATGTTGTGCTTCGGGAAGGGCAGCAGGCGGAACACCACCTTGGTGATGATGCCCAGCGTGCCCTCCGAGCCCACCATCAGCTGGGTGAGGTTGTAGCCGGTGGAGTTTTTGAGGGTGTTGGCGGCCGTCCAGATGATGTCGCCGGTGGGCAGCACCACCTGCAGGTTGAGCACGTAGTCTTTGGTGGTGCCGTATTTCACGGCTTTGGGGCCGCCGCTGCTGTGGGCCAGGTTGCCGCCCAGCGAGCAGCTGCCCTTGCTGGCTGGGTCGGGTGGATAGAACAAGCCCACTTCCTTCACCGCGTTCTGGAACACCTCGTTCACCACGCCGGGCTCCACGGTGGCCTGCAGGTTGCGTTCGTCGATGTCGAGAATTTTATTGAGCCGCTCGGTGCTTAGCACCACGCCGTGGTGAATGGGCAGGGCGCCGCCGCTCAGGCCGGTGCCGGCGCCGCGGGGCGTGACCGGCAGGCGGTGTTCGTGGCAGAGGCGCATGATGGCGCCAATTTCCTCGGCCGAGCCGGGGCGCAGCACCACGTCGGGCGCGAAGTGGAAGTCTTCGGTGTGGTCGCGGCCGTAATCGGCGTAGGCATCGGCGGTGGCGGCGGCTGCGGCGCGCTGGGCCGTGAGCACGTGCGCAGGCCCGACAATGGCCTCGAAGGCAACCAATAATTCGGGGGTCAAAGCGTTAAATTCCATGAGCGGCAAAACTAGAATGGCCGCGCAAACTATCTTTGCGGCCGATGGGGAGGGTGACAACGAAGATACTACCGCTACTGCTGCTGCTGACTTTGGTCTTGCTGGCCGGCTGCCACCGCAAGCTCAACTACCGCGACGGCCAGTACCGCTCGGCCCGCGAAATGGTGCGGCTGAAAAAAGGCGGGCGCGCGGCCCCCGCCCGGCCCGGCAACAAGGTGAAAGTGGTGGGCGCCACACCCAGCGGCGGCAAAACCAAGGTGGTGGTGAAGCGCCCGGCCCGCGTGGGCAGCGCCACCGGCACGCTGGCGTCCGTCATCGACGTGGCCCGCTCCTACCAGGGCACGCCCTACCTCTACGGCGGCACCACGCGCCTGGGCCTCGACTGCTCGGGCCTGTTGCAGCTTTCGTTCGGCGCGGCCGGCGTGAGCATCCCCCGCTCCTCCAACGAGCAGGCCGTGTGGGGCGAGCCGGTGAAATCCACCGAATTGCAACCCGGCGATTTGATTTTTTTCGGGGCCTCGCCCGGCAGCCGCACCATCACCCACGTGGGCCTGGTGACGGTGGCCGACGACGAAGGGGTTGATTTTATCCACGCCTCCACCTCATTAGGGGTGGTGGAGAATAGTTTAGAATCTGATTATTACCTCAGCCGGTTTATTCGGGCGGTGCGGCCTCGTTTGTAATATTCCGCCGCTACCTTTGTGACGTAACGGTCCGGCATGCCCTTTCTAAACAATGGTAAAACTACCGTAATATTGGCTCTTTCGGCCGGGTTGTACCTTTGCCTTTGAATTCTGCTCTCACCAGCTTCTCACTAGTCCCACTGTTTCACCAACTCTTTTTCGTATGAATAATTTACGATTACGCCACTTTTTTCTGCTGGCGCTGATGCTCCTCGGCGCTCACGCCGGCTGGAGCCAAGGCTCCACCACGGCGGCCATGAGCGGCCTTATTACGGACAAAACGGGTGCGGGCCTGCCCGGCGCCACGGTAATTGCCGTGCACACGCCCACCAACACCCAGTATGTGGCCCCGACGAACTCCGACGGCCGCTTCAACATTCAGGGCATGCGCGTAGGTGGTCCCTACACGGTGAAAGTGACCTTTGTGGGTTACAAAGACCTGAACCGCGACGGCCTGTTCCTGACCCTGGGCCAGAACCTGCGCTTCGACCAGCAGCTGAGCGACGCCACCACCGAACTGCAGGAAGTGACCGTGAGCGGCCGCCGCGACCCGGTGATGAACGCCGACCACACCGGCGCCAGCACCACGGTGCAGCGCGAAACCATTGAGCGCCTGCCCACCCTGAACCGTTCGCTGAACGACTTCACCCGCCTCACGCCCCAGGCCAACGGCCAGAACTTCGGCGGCCGCAGCGGCAGCTTCAACAACATCACCGTGGATGGTGCCATCTTCAACAACGCCTTTGGCTTGTCGTCGACGGTAGGGGGCCAGGCCAGCGCCCAGCCCATCTCGCTCGACGCCATCGACCAGATTCAGGTGAGCATTGCGCCGTTCGACGTGCGCCAGGGCTCGTTCACGGGTGCCGGCATCAACGTGGTGACCCGCTCGGGCTCGAACAAGTTTCAGGCGTCGGTGTACGACTTCTACCGCAACCAGGACCTGGTGGGCAACAAGGTGGGCGACATCAAGTCGGACTACCCCAAGTTCAACCTGAACAACGTGGGCTTCCGCGTGGGCGGCCCGATTATCAAAGACAAGCTGTTCTTCTTCGTGAACGCCGAGTCGGAGCGTCGGAATGACCCGCCCACCGGCAACTTCACCGCCAACCGTGCCACCGATGGCTCGGCCGCGCCTGCCGGCAGCACCATTTCCAACGCTTCGAGCCGCGACCTGGACTTCCTGAGCAACTTCCTGCAGCAGCAGTACGGCTACAACCCCGGCCCCTACGAGAGCTACAACCTGAAGCAAAACAGCGACAAGGCCACGGTTAAAATCGACTGGAACATCAGCAACAACCACCGCTTCAATATCAAGTACAACTACCTGAAGTCGTACGCGGACATTGCCCCCAGCACCTCGGGCGGCATCAACAACCAACGTTCGCAGTCGCAGTTTGGCCTGCCCTTCCTCTCGTCGTACTACCGCATCAACAACAACCTGAACTCGATTATTGCCGAACTGAACAGCACCCTGGGCGGCGGCAAATACTCGAATAACCTGACGGGCGGCTACTCGGCGTTCCGCGACTTCCGCGAAAGCAGCGGCGGTATTTTCCCGCTGGTTGACATTGGCACCGGCACGAGCCGGACGGCTCTGGGCTCGGCCAACGTGACGGCTTCGAACTCGCTGACCTCGTTTGGCTATGAGCCCTTCTCGGCCTTCAACATCCTGAACTCGGACGTGTGGCAGATTGGCGACAACTTCACGGCTTACCTCGGCAAGCACAACGTGACGGTGGGTACCTACAACGAATTCTACAAGTTCAAGAACGGCTTCTCGCCGAACTACTACGGCAACTACGCCTACAACTCGCTGGAAGACTTCTATGCTTCGGCGGTAAACACGAACAGCAGCTCGCCCTACGGCCTCGCTCCGTATGGCTACAACTACAACCGCACGGCCGGCACCCTCACGCCCCGCACGCAGGCCGAAGGTGCCCTGGGCGCGCAGCGCTACAACCTCTCCTACTCGGCATTGCCGGGCGGCTTCCCCTTCGCCGAAATTTCGGCCGCGCAGCTGGGCTTGTACGTGCAGGACGAATGGTCGCCCCGCAGCAACCTGAAAGTAACCTACGGCGTCCGCGCCGACCTGCCCTACCTGACCTCGGACCTGCAGCAGAACGCAAACGTGGCTGCCCTGACCGGCTTCCGCGATGGTGTGCAGCTTAACACGGGTAACGCCCCGAAGAAGAGCGTGCTGTTCTCGCCCCGCGTTGGTTTCAACTGGGACGTGAACGACGACCGCAAAACGCAGTTGCGCGGTGGTACGGGTATCTTCACCGGCCGTGTGCCGTTCGTGTGGCTCTCGAACCAGGCCAGCAACAACGGCGTGCAGTTCGGCTCGTTCAGCTCCATCGGCAACGCCACCACCGTGCCGACCGGCACGACCCCCGCGTACTTCAGCCCCAGCGTGGACGCCTACCGTCCGCAAAACGCTGCGGCTAACACGGCTTACAACATTGCCGTAACGGCCAGCGACTTCAAATTCCCGCAGGTGTGGCGTACAAACCTGGCCATTGACCAGGAACTGCCCGGCGGTGTAATCGGCACGTTGGAAGCTTTCTATACGAAAGACCTCAACGCCGTGTATCACCAGAACGTGAACCTGCCCGGCACCGAAGCCAACCCGTACAACCGCGCCGTTGGCGCCGATAACCGTCCGATTTTCTACGTTCCCGGTACCAATACCAAAAACAATCAGATTTACGGTCAGCTTCCCGCGCCGAGCCCCAACCCTACGAACCTGCCCAACGGCAACTCCGCCGCCCGCCCGAACATCAGCGACGCCATCCTGATGCGCAACACGAACAAAGGCTACTCCTACGCCATCACGGCGCAGCTGCAGAAGTCGTTCGCCAGCGGCTTCTACGCCAGCGTAGCCTACAACTACTCCGACGCACGCTCGGTGAACGATGGTGGCTCGATTGCCCAGTCTATCTGGCGTGACCGCTCGGTATCGGGCGACCCCAACGCCAACGTGTTGAGCTATTCTAACTTCCTGCAGCAGCACCGCGTGATTGCCTCGGCATCGTACCGCAAGGAGTATGTGGGCCACCTGGCTACTACGCTCTCGCTGTTCTACGAAGCCGCTCCGGCCGGCCGCTACTCGTACGTGTACTCGGGTGACATGAACGGCGACGGCCAGACGGCCAACGACCTGATGTACGTGCCCCGTTCGCAGAGCGAAATCATCCTGAACCCCATCACCCTCACGGCCGCTCAGGGCGGTGGCGTGTACACGGCCGCCCAGCAGTGGACCGACCTGGACAACTTCATCAACCAGGACCCCTACCTGAGCAAGCGCCGCGGCGAGTACGCCGAGCGTAACGGTGCCGTGCGCCCCTGGCAGAACCGCTTGGACTTCCGCCTGTTGCAGGACATTTTCACCAACATCGGCGAAAACCGCAACACGCTGCAGCTGAGCCTCGACATCTTCAACATCGGCAACCTGCTCAACAGCAACTGGGGTACCTTCCAGACGGCTAACAAGGTGAACCCGCTGACCTTCACGAACTACAACGCCCAGGGCCAGCCCACGTTCACGTTCCCCTACCTGACCAACCCCGTGCTTGTGAGCGGCACGGCCGGCACCTCGACCGCCGTGGTAACGCCCGGCACGGTGCTCACCGACACCTTCCGCAAAGACACGGGCGGTATCGGCTCGCGCTGGCAGGGCCAGATTGGCATCCGCTACATCTTCAACTAAGCCCGCTGGCTTAGCGTAGCTCCGGAAAGAGGGCGGGAAGAAATTCCTGCCCTCTTTTTTTGTGGCTGATTGTTTGGGCCTTGCGCTATTTCAACAAAAAAAGTGCGCCCAGGGCTTGCCAAACCGGCTGCGGGCTGTACTTTTGTCGAACCAAAGCGCAATAGGCACGGCGGTAACAAGCAAATCAGGGGGATTAGCTCAGCTGGCTAGAGCGCTTGCATGGCATGCAAGAGGTCATCGGTTCGACTCCGATATTCTCCACTGATACACCCACAAACAGGCAGTTGCGACTTCGGTTGCGGCTGCCTGTTTTGTTTTTGGGGTGTGCGGCCTTGGCCAGTGAAGTTGAGGGCAGAGGTGAAAAATATGGTTTTGGGCTGAATTAAAAATTTCAGCAGCCAACGCGCAGAATCGTTGCCAGCTTGCCGCAAAAGCCGGCCCGGAAAAGCGAAGCTCGCAAGCTTCCTGGCCCAGCAGGCCATAAGCAAGCAATGGGCGGTACGCCCGGGGCACGTTTGGAATAGGCTGGTCGCCATTTCCGGTTTTATATTGAGCAGGAAATCAACCAACTGCTCAATGCTAAAACGATTACGTATTCTGGTATTGCTTCTCCTGGCGGGCCTGGCCCTGTCGGAACGCGCGCAAGCGGCCCCGGGCGACACAACCCGCGTCACCATTTTCAACCAGCGCAAGCTCACGCACTACGGCTTTTATGACACCACGGCGGTGATGCCGGCCGCCGGCCGGCGCTACCGCAAGGTGCTGATGCACTACATTCTGGGACGCTACGCCTGCGCGCCGGGCTCGCAGTACTGCGGCTCGTGGGACTACACCACGCGCCTGATTCTGCGCCCGCCGGCCCACGACAGCCTGGAAATGGTGCGCATCATGACGCCCTACGCTACCGACTGGCTGGCCACCAACAAAACCCACGACTACGTGGTGGACGTGACCGACTACGCGCCCCTGCTGGTGGGCAGCCCCGGCATGCGCTTCGACTACCAGGGCTACTCCTGGGGCTTCACGGTGACGGTGCGGCTGGACTTCATCGAGGGCACGCCGCCGCAGGACCCCGTGGACGTGCGCAACGTGTACGACGGCACGTTTGCCTACGGCCGCACCACCGACCCCATCGACAGCCACCTGCCGGCCCGCGCGCTGGTGGCCCCCTCGGCCGGTACCATTGCCTTGAAGAGCCTTATTTCGGGCCACGGCTCCGACCCGGCGGGCTGCGCCGAGTTCTGCCGCCGCTACTACCAGCTGCTCATTAATGGCCAGTGGAACAGCACCACCTCGCTGTGGCGCGACGACTGCGGCAAGAACGAAGTGTACCCGCAAACCGGCACCTGGGTGTATGACCGCGGCAACTGGTGCCCCGGCGCGGTGGTGCGGCGCATTGTGCAGCCCCTCAGCGGGGTGACCACGCCCGGCCAGCCCTTCACGCTGGACGTGGACATGCAGCCCTACACGGCCAACAACCAGACCTCCGCTTCGGCCCAGTACATCTGGAGCAGCCAGCTGGTGACGTCGGGCGCCATCAATTTCCGGACGGATGCTTCGCTGGATGAAATCATGGCCCCGAACTCGAACGAGAATTACAAGCGCGAAAACCCGATTTGCGGCGGGCCGCAGGTGCGGCTGCGCAACCTGGGCAGCAACCGCCTCACGGCCGTGACCATTGCCTACCGCGTGCAGGGCCGCGGCCCCACTCAAACCTACAACTGGACCGGCGACCTGGCCTACGGCCGCGACACGCTGGTGGCCCTGCCGCCTCTGAGCACCCTGATGAACAACACCGCCGGCGGCCGCTTCCAGGCCTGGACGGCCACGCCCAACGGCACCCGCGACCAGAACGCCTACAACGACACGCTGACCACGCGCTTCTCGCCGTCCATCCAGCTGCCCGGCTCCATCACGGTAAACATGGTCACCAACAACGCCCGCAACGGCCTCTACAACGAAACCAGCTGGCAGATTATCGACGTGGCCGGCAACGTGGTGGGCCAGCGCGTGAACGCCGCCGCCAGCACTACCTACAACGACAACGTGCGCCTGGTGCCGGGCTGCTACTCGCTGCGCGTGACCGACCTGGGCTGCGACGGCTTCTCGTGGTGGGCTTCGCCGGCCACGGTGGGCACCATGCGCATCCTGAACTCGGCGGGCAACGCGCTGAACATTATCAACGGAGACTTCGGCTGCGAGTACACGCTCAATTTCCAGGTAGCCGGCACGGTGTCGGGCGTGGCCAACCAGAAGCTGCTGAGCGCGCTGGACGTGTACCCCAACCCCAGCCACGACGGCCGTTTCACTTTCGACCTCAACCTGCCCGCCACCCAGGACGTGCAGTTGCGCGTGGTAGATGCCCTGGGCCGTCGCGTGTGGGCCCGCACCCTGCCCCAGGTGAAATCCACCGTGCAGCAGCTCGCCCTCGACGGCGTAGCGCCGGGCGTGTACGCCCTCGAAGTGCGCCTGGCCGACGGCACGACGCTGAACCGCCGCCTGGTGATTGATTAGGTTTTCACAGTGAGTCGAAAGAACGTCATGCTGAGCGAAGTCGAAGCATCTCTACCTCTTCGCTGCAGCGAAATTGATTAGTTGGCGCGGCAGAGATGCTTCGACTTCGCTCAGCATGACGTTCTTATTATTAGCTACATGACAAAAAACACCACCTCCCCTTTCCTAACCCTCACACCTTGAATGCAAAAAGCCCCCGCAGTGTACTGCGGGGGCTTTTTGTTGTCCAGCAAATGCGCGGGGCTATTGCTTGCTCACCTTGATGGTGCTGATGCGGCTGTCGTCCTGGTAGCGTACCAGGTAGATGCCGGCAGGCAGGCTACTGAGGTCGAAACGGGCCGTTTGGCTCGTTACGGGCTGGGTTTGGAGCGCGCGGCCGGTCAGGTCCGTCAGGCTAAGCTGGGCGCGGGGGCCGGCGGTGGCTACCGTTACGGCGAGAGAATTGGTGGCCGGGTTGGGGAAGGCGTTGAGGGCTACTTCCGGCTGCCCGGTACGGCTGGCCGTCACGATGGCGATGTTGACCAGATAGTCCTCGGCTTCGCCATAGTCAGACTGTGAGGCGCCGCAGGCCTGGGTGGCCAACGGCACCGAGTCGTCACCGCCGCGAATGCGCATTTTGGTTTGACCTAACAACGCTCCTGTTGGCACCACCACGTTGATGGTAGCCGTGCCGTTGGCGCCCGCATTGGTGCCCGACGTGAAATATTCGCTGCCATCAAAGATGCCGTTGTGGTTGAAATCAATCCACAGGGCGCTGTACTGGGAAGGCTCCGCGCCGAAGGTGAGCACCACATTATTCTGGAAGCCTACCACTACTTCCGGTACGGCCAGGCCCGACGCACCCGTTTGCTGGGCGCTGTAGTCGTGGTAGTAGGGCGCCACATTGCCCAAGGTGCTGGTGTTGTTGGCTAGGTTCCGCAGCGTCACGGTTTTGATGATGTCGGTGTTGCCGCCGCTCACGTAGGTGGGCGTGCAGTAGCACTGCGTGAACGGAGCCAGCGTCACGCTCACCGGCGCCGACAGGGCCGTGGCGCTGCCGGCCGCGCAGGTCACCTGCAGGCGGTAGTCGGTAGCGGCCGTGAGGCTGGCCACGGTGTAGGGCACGGTGGTAGCGCCCGCGATGTTGGTGAAGGTGTTGGCGCCGGCCGGGCTGCTTTGCCACTGGTAAGTGAGGCCCGTAGCGCCGGTGGAGTAGCCGCTGGCGCGCAAGGTGAAGGCCGTGGCCGGGCACACCGCCGGGCTGGAGGCCGTGGCCGTGCCGCCGCTGGGCGTGCCGGCGCAGGCGGTGGGCGCCGCGATGGTGACCACATAGTCTTCCACTTCGCCGAAGTAGTTGTTGAAGCAGGCCTGGTTGCCCACCACGCCGCCGTTGTTGGAACGCACGCGCAGGCGGGTGGGGCCGGTGAGGGCCGTGGCCGGAATAGTCACGTTTGCGGTGAGGCTCAGGTCGAGGGTGGCGAAGCCGGTGGCCGGGCCGGTGCCGACGAGGGTATACTCGCTGGCGTCGAAGGTGCCGCTGTGGTCGTAGTCAATCCAAATGCCGGCGGCACTGTTGGTGGCATTTACCCGCAAATCGAGCGTGACCGGGTAGGTGGCGCCCTGGCTGAGCGTGGTGGTGAGGGCCGCGTTGGTGGTGTAGCTGGCGTAGCCGCCGGAGCTGCAGGTGGTGCCGGTGTTGCCCAGTGAGGCCAGCGTCACGCCCCGAATCCATTCGTTGGCGCAGCTGCCGCCGGTGGGGGTGCAGTAGCAGTTCAGGAAGGAGTTCTGGGGCACGTTCACGAGTGGCGACGTGGACGAGATGCCGCTGCCCGAACAGGTGACGACCACGCGGTAGTCGGTAGCGGCCGTCTGGCTGGCCACGGTGTAGGGCACGGTGGTGGCGCCCGCGATGTTGGCGAAGGCATTGGCGCCGGCCGGGCTGCTCTGCCACTGGTAGCTGATGCCCGAGCCGGAAGCGGCCCCGGTGAGGCTCAGCGTGAAGCTGTTGTTGGTGCAGGCGCTGGCGGTGCTGGCGGCCGGCACCCCGGCAGCCGGCGTGCCGCTGCACACCGAATTGATGGTGATGCCCATGACGTTGAGCACACCCGTGGTCGAGGTTTTGGCAAAGCCCACGCTCTGGATTTGCTTGGCGAAATTGGTGCTGGCAATGGTGAGGCGCAGTTGATACAGGCGCGGGTCGGAAGCGTTATTTTCGCGATTTTCGACGCCGCGCTGCACCCGGCCCAGGCCCAGGATGGCGTAGCCCGAGCCGCCGTACCAGTCCGATACCGTCTGGCCGCTGAACACCTGCGTGGTGCCGTCAGTAAACGTGACGGTGATGGTGGCCGTGCTGGCCCCGCTGCCCGATGTAGCCAGCACATACACCTCGCCCGCCGACTGCGGCGTGGTGAAGGTGAGCGTGCCCGAACCCGTGCCCGTGCCCGTGGCCGTGGCCGGCATCCGCAGCGAATTGCTGCCGGTGTAAGGCGCCAACTGGTAGGCCAGGCCCGCCGTGGCGGCGCTGTTGATGAGGCCGTTGTTGGGCAGGTACGAGGTGCCCGTGGGGTTGTAGTCCTGGGCCATGAAGACGTAGTTGCTGTCGTCGACGCCCACCGTGGTTGAATTGGTGGACACGCCCGTGCCGTTGGCCACCACGTCGTGGTTGTAGCCCGTGAGCGCCACGGGCACGTAGGCGGCCTGCGCCCGCGTGGCCGCGCCCAGCCCCAGCGCACAGAGCGCCAGCTTGGCATAATTTGTAAATTTTTGTTTCATGAAAAAGGTGTTGGTGAAGAGGTTAAACAGGGAAGCAGACGGTGGGCAAGTCCTGAATTTAAAAGTAGCGCCTCGTCCGTGAGTTTCGGTAAGTGACGCGCTTTAAACATGTAATTCCCCTACCCCCACTCACAGAAAAGCTCCCGCCGGACGGGCCGGCAGGAGCTTTCTGAATGGTAGCGCGGGGCTAGCCGGTTATTCCACCACTACCCGGCGGGTTACAGCGCCTTGGCCGGCTACCTGCAGATGCAGGGTGTACACGCCGGCGGCCAGGTCTTTCACCGACAGCACCGTTTGGGCACCGGCGGCGCTGAGGGCCACGGTTTGCTCGCGCACGCGCTGGCCGAGGCTGTTGAACAAGGTCAGCTGGGCTTCTTTGGCACCCGGCACGGCCGGCAGCAGCACCGTGACGCTGGTATGGGCCGGGTTGGGATATACACTCACGCTCGCGGCTGTGAGACCGAGCTGCGCGGCCAGCGGGCTGGCCATGGGCGAGAAGTTCAGCGTGAAGCGGCCCGCGATGCTGGCCGTGCCGGTGGTACTGAAGCGGTAGCTGGCCTGCTGGAGCAGGTCAATCTGCTGGCCGGTGAGGGCGTCGCGCAGGTACACCGGGCCGGCGGGCAGGTTCAGCAGCTCGTCGGCGCGCAAGGTGTAGGTACCGGCCTGGGGCACGTTCACCGTCAGGGGCACCACGGTGGCGGTGCTGGTTAGCGGCAGGCCGTTGATGGCCAACTCGGTGCCAGCCGCTACCGCCGCCAGGCCGAGGCCGGTGGGGTTGGCCAGCTTCACGGCATCGTAGCGGGCATCGATGCCCGCGGTGGCGCCGTTTTCAAAGTACACATAGGCGGCGTCCGAGAGCGTGGCGCCGGTATTTTCCAGGGCCAGGCGCACGCGGGCGCGGGGGTCGTTGCCGCGCTGGAAGCTGCCCCCGGTGCCGAAGTCGGTGCTGCGGGCGGCGTTGGTCAGGGTGAAGGTGGCGGCCGTCGTGCCGGGGCTCACCCGCACGAAGAAGCCCTGGCCCATGCCGATGGTGGCCGAGCGAGTGCCCGTGCCCAGGCCGTTGGTGTAGCTGGTGTAGCTGCCCGCGTACTGGCTGGTGCTCTGGTACACATACACGGCCGCATCCACGCCGGCCGGAATGGTCACGTTGTCCCAGTTCAGGGTCGAGGGGTACGGGTTGCCGAGCAGGTTCCAGCCGGCATCAGGCGTGGTGCCGCGGGTGAGAGCCTGCGACACGTTGCCCGTGCCCAGCGTGCCCACGAAGTCCACCATCTGGCCGGCGGCCAGGTTCACGGTGTAGCCTTTGCCCGAAGTCAGCGGGTCGGCGGTCGAAGTCGGGGCCAGCCAGCCGCGGTCGAATACCGAATAGCTGGTGGCGGGGCTGGTGGCCTGCTGGGCTTCGCTGTAGCCGAACACGTTGGGGAAGGGCGTCACGGTGCCCGGCGTGGCCGAGGCGTTGTAGGCCGCGCCCTGGCTCACGCTGGGGCTGAAGCTGGCGGTGGTCAGGTCGGCCACCGTCGTGTTCGTCACCGGGGCGGCGAAGTGGCGGTAGCCCAGGCCGGCATTCGTGGCCGGGCTGATGTAGCGCTGCACGGTGGCCGCGCCCGTCACGGTGCCGCCGCTGGCGCCCACAGCCACCAGGGCCGTCGAGTCGGCGTCGGAGCGCAGGGTCAGGTTCTGGCCGCCCAGCAGGTTACCGCTGGTCAGGGTGAGCAGGCGGCGCAGGGCCACGGGCTGGCTCAGGGTGAGGCCGGCTGGGTTGTTCACCGTCAGGTTGCGCACCTGCGCGGGGAGGCCCGAACCCGTGACCTGGGCCGCGCTGCCGTTGTAGCCGTAGGTACCCGCAATCGAGAACTTACGCGTGGCCAGCTGAATGGCGCCAGTCGCGCCGCTCAGCGTGATGCCGGCCGGGTCGCAGATGTTCAGGGTGGCGCCGGCAGCCAGGGCGAAGGTGCCGGGGCCGGTCAGGGGCTGGCAGGCGGTGTTCAGGGTGCCGCCGGGCAGCACGGCCAGCGTGCCGTTCACCGCCGTCGCGCCGGTGAGGGTGCCGGTGCCGGTGCCGGTCACGGTCACGTTATTATAAGTACCGGCCGGAATGGTGGCGGCGGTGCTCACCGTCAGGTCGGGCAGGCTGCTGCTGATGGTGACGAGGTAGTCCTCTACTTCGCCGAAATAGTTGTTGGTGCAGGCCGAGCCGGCGCTAATGGACACCGTGCTGTTGGCCGAGCGCACCCGCATCCGTGTTGGGCCGGTGAGGGCGGTGGCCGGGATGGTGATGTTAGCGGAGGCCGACACGTCGTTGGCCCCGGTCAGCGTCGTGTTGCTATACACCGAAGTGTATTCGCTGGCCTCGAAGATGCCGTTCTGGTTGAAGTCAAGCCAGACGCCGGCCCCGGCGGGGTTCGAGTTGATGCGCAGGTTCAGGCCCAAGGCGTAGGTAATGCCTTGGCTGAGGGTGGTGGTCAGGGCCGGGTTGGCGGTGTAATTGACGTAGCCGCCGCTGGTGCAACCGGTGCCGGTGGTGCCGGTGCCCACGTTGCTGAGCGTGTTCAGCGTCACGCCCCGGATGTACTCGTTGGAGCAGTCGCCGCCCGTGGGCGTGCAGTAGCAGTTGGCGAAGTTGTTCTGCCCCACCGCTACCACGTTGGAGGATGTGGTCTGGCCGCTGGCCGTGCAGGTTACTTGCAGGCGGTAGTCAGTGGCGGCCGTTTGGCTGGCCACGGTGTAGCTCAACGCAGTGGCGCCGCCGATGTTGGCAAACGTGCCGGTGCCCGCCGGGCTGCTCTGCCACTGGTAGTTCAGGCCGGTGATGTTGCCGGGGTTGGAAGCCGACAGGGTGAACGAGCTGCCCGCGCAAACGCTGCTGGCCGTGCCGGAGGCCACCAGGGCCGCCGGGGCGCCCGCGCAAGCCGTGGGCGCCACAATGGTGACGGTGTAGTCCTCGGTTTCGCCGTCGAACTGCGCCACGCAGGCGTCGCCGGCCCCAAAATCGCCATACGACGTGATGCCCGCCTTGGTCCGCACGCGCATGCGGGTGGCGCCGGCCAGGGCCGTGGCCGGAATGACCACGGTAGCCGTGGGCGAGGCCGTGGTGCTGGTGGTGCTGCTGGCCACGAATTCCGACGCATCAAAGGTGCCGTTCTGGTTGAAGTCAATCCAGACGCCGTAGCGGTAACCGGCGCCGGCGTTGGCAATGGTCAGCGACAGCGGGGTGCTAGTGCCGGCGTTCAGGTTGGTGGTGGCGGTGCTGGCCGGATACAGCGTGTAGGCCGAGGCCGCGCAGCCCGAGCTGTTGTTGAGGGTGCCGATGCTCACATTAGAAATCGAGCCGTAGTTGGTGCAGCCGCTGGTCGAGGAAGTGGTGCAGTAGCACTGGTCAAATGCATTCTGCCCCACGCTCACCACGTTCGAAGTAACGGGCGTGCCGCCGTACTGGCAGCTTACCACGAGCTGGTAGTCGGTGGCGGCCGTCTGGCTGGCCACCGTGTAGTTCTGCGTAGTAGCGCCGCTGATGTTGGCAAACGTGCCGGCGCCCGCCGGGCTGCTCTGCCACTGGAAGGTGTAGCCGCCCAGCGTAGTCGGAATGCTGTTGGTCGAGAGCGTGAACGAGGAGTTCGCGCAGGCGTTGGCGGTGCTGGCCGTAGCCGCGATGCTGCTGGGCGGGGCCGTGCAAGTGGCGGGCGCCGCGATGGTGATGAGGTAATCCTCCGTTTCGCCGTACCACACGCAGCCGTTGACGCAGCCGGCGGCCGTGTTCGTGGTGCAGGCATCGGTGGCGGCAATGCTGCTGTTGCGCCAGCGCACCCGCACCCGGGTCGGGCCGGTGAGGGC
The DNA here is from genome assembly GCF_030580955.1 of Hymenobacter convexus. Lineage (GTDB taxonomy): Bacteria > Bacteroidota > Bacteroidia > Cytophagales > Hymenobacteraceae > Hymenobacter. The sequence goes on from NZ_JAUQON010000007.1 coordinate 150,216, forward strand.
CGTGAGGGGTACCGTCAGCGTCGTGGTCAGGATAACGTCGCGGGAAGGCAGGTCGGCGTTGCCCAGGGCAATGTATTCGCCGGCGTCGAAGGTGCCGCTGTGGTCGTAGTCAATCCACATGCCGCCCTGCGCGCCGTTGCTGTTCACGCGCGCCGTGAGGCTCACGCCATTTGCATAAGTAGCGCCTTGGTTGAGGGTCGTCGTGTAAGTGGAGTTTCCGGTGAAGTCGCCGGTGCCGTTGGTGGAGTTGGCGCCGGTGGTATTGGTGAAGCCCGACGTGCCGGGGAAGGTCACGCTCTTAATGTACTCGTTGGTACCCGTGCTCAATACCGTGCAGTAGCAGTTCAGGTAAGCGCGCGTCACGCTAATGATGCTGGAAGTCGTCGACTGCCCGCTGGCCGTGCAGGTTACCACCAAGCGGTAATCGGTCGAGGCGGCAATGCTGCTCACCGCATAAGTGGAGGCCGCTTGGGCGCTGCCCAGGTTGGTGAAATTGTTGGCGCCGGCCGGGCTGCTCTGCCACTGGTAGCTCAGGCCGGTAACGCCGGTCGTGATGCCCGTGGCATCCAGCGTGAAGCCCGTACCGCCGCACACCGACGTGGCCGTGCTGGTGGCTGTGGTGGCCGCTGGCGCGCCCGCGCAGGCCATGCCGGCCGTCACCGTCAGCGTGTAGTCCAGCGTTTCGCCATACACCGTAGCGGCACAGGTGTTGGCCGAGTTCGTGAGCACCGAACCGGAGTTGCTTTCGCTACGAATGCGGAGCTTGGTGGTGCCCACCGCGGCGCCCGCCGTGAGCGCGGCCGGAATGCTGAGCGTGACGGTGCCCGCGCCCGTGGTGGTGCCCGCCGTCAGGTATTCGCTGGCCTCGAACACCCCGTTCTGGTTGGCGTCGAACCAGGCCGCCACCCGCGAGGCATTCGACACATTCACCGTCAAAGTATAAGCAGTGGCTTGCGTGAGCGTGCCGGTAGCCGTGGCCGTGGGCACAATGCCGAACGAGCCGTAAGGCGCCGTCGGGCAGCTGATGCCGGTTTGCGCCAAGCCGCTGCCCCCGTTGAGGTTTACGGCCGTGATGGTGCCGTTGACGCCGCAGCTGCTGTTGGTGGTGGATTGGGGCGGGTTGCAATAGCAGTTGATGACATCGGTCTGGCCCACGGCCAGCTCGCCCGAGGTAACGCTCGTGCCGTTGGCGCAGGTCACCACGCAGCGGTAACTGGTGGCTGCGGTCTGGTTGGTCAGCGTGCAGGTGGCGCTGGTGGCGTTGGTCGTCACCGGCTCGGTGGTGCTGGCTGTGGTGGGAATGTTGGCCCATGCGGTGCCACTACCCTTCTGGTACTGCCACTGGTAGGTGTAGCCCAACTGGGGCGGCACGCCGGTCAGCACTAGATTGAGGCTGGTGGAGGCGCAGGCCGTGGCCGAGTTGGCCGCCACGCTCAGGCCGCCGCTGCTCAGGGCGCAGGTGGTGGGCGCGCCGGGGTTGATGCTGGCGGCCAGCACGCTCAGAATGGTGTTGCTCAGGCCGGTCACCGTCACACCCGTGACGGTTTTGCCGTATTCGGCAGGGCTCAGCGCCAGCTTAAACTCGAACAGGTTGGGCGTGTTGCTGGCCACCCCGGTCGTGGTGCTGATGTAGCTAGTGATGGCGTTGGTCGTGTTGGAAGCGCCGCCCGAGGTGTAGCCCTGCACGCGGGCGTTGGGGCTGTAGCCCACGTAGGTGGGGGCCGCCACGCCCGTCGTCGTAAACCAGTTATAGAAGGTTGGCGAGAAGGAATGCGAGGTGCCATCCGAGAAGTTCACCACCATCGTACCCGCCCCCGGCAAGCCCGACGTGACGACCGTATTGGCCAGCACGTACACTTCCGTGGCCGACGTGGGGGTGGCGAAGGCCAGCGTGCCCGACGCTGCCCCCCGTATCTGGAGCGCGTTAACGCCCGTGTAGGGCTGCAGCTGGTACGTGAGGCCGGGCACGGTCAGGCTTGGAATGGAGCCGTTCAGCGGCAGGCCCTGCGTCACGCTCAGGGGCGTGCCCGTCGTCGACTTGGTGTAATCGGCCGATACCAGAAAGTAGCCGGCCCCGTCCACGTCGGTGGCCGAGTTATTGGGCGATGATTGGCTGGTGCCGTTGGCTACCACGTCCTGCCCGGTGGCGCTGTTGGCGCTGGGCGTGCCGGCGGCCGGCAGCGTCAGGGCCACCGGCGCGTAGGCGCCCCCGCCGCCGCTCACCGCCAGCACATGAATGATGCCCGTGCTGACAATTTTATCTACCTGAATGCTCGTTACGGCGCTGCTCGTGGCCCGGGTCTGGTCCAGGGGCAGCACCAGCTGGAATAGGCGCGGGTTGTTGCCGGGCAGCTCAAACGTATTATTGGTGCCGGTGCCATTCACGCGGGTGTTCAGCACAAAGGCCGTGGTGGTGTGGTAGGGCTGCACGATGGTGGAATACCAGTCGGGCACAATGCGTGCAAACACCTGCGAGCTGCCGTCGGCAAAATTCACCGTCAGGCGCAGGTTGTTGGCCGTGGCGGTGCCCACGCCCCCGCCCGTCACCAGCACGTACAGCGTCTGGGAGTTGACCGGCGAAGCCATAGTGAGCGTACCCGAGTTGGTGCCCGTGAGGCGCAGGGCATTGCTACTCCCATACCCGGCCAGATTGAACCGGACGTTGGGCGTGCCCACGCTCAGAAACGACTGCCCGAACGGCAAGCCCAGCGACGGGTGAAAAAAGCCGGCCGCCCCGCTCGTCGTGTAGTCAACCGACGGAAAGAAGTAGCCGCCGCCATCAATGTCGACGGCCGAGCCGCCAGCAGCCGTCTGGGCCGTGCCGTTGGCCACAATGTCTGCATTGAAGCTGCTGCCCGCCAGGGGCACCGGCTGCGGAATCACCTGGGCTTGGGCGGCGTAGCCGGCACCCAGTGCCACCGCCAGCGAAAGCAACCGGCGCAAAAAAGGTAAAGGTTTTTGCATAAAAGAAGAAAGAGTTAAGAAATGTAAGTCAATGGCTGACAAGGCCAGACCCGACGCTATAGAACAGTAGTTGTTCTTTTCACCCAACGAAGAATCGTTAGCCGGCTAAATGTAAAATCAAATTTTAACGACCAAAAAACTTCACATTTAGAATTTGTTAACTTATTCTTTTAATAATGGATAGTTCGTTATTTTTTATTTCTCCAATGAATGAATTTCATAAAACCAACGCGATAAATAATATTTTGCTAAAACCATTTATTAAACTAAAAATCAGCGCGTAGTGTATTTCGCAATCAGGGTCTTTATTTTAGTTAAATTATTTCAACCATTATTTATATTATTACAAATTCAGGCCATCGCCATGCAGCTTCACTGCTGGCGGGCTTCTACCATCAACGCTCCGCCAACCGCCCTTTTGAACTACCCAAACAGTAACCCAACGCACGCAAAAGGGCCGCCCTAAAAAGGACGGCCCCTGGCAAATCCCCGGCATAGACGCAGCCAAACAAATCAGCCGCGCAATCCTGACTACTACTTACACAAACAAGCCCTCTACCGACAAATACCGCTCGCCGGTATCGTAGCAGAAGGTGAGCACGCGGCTCCCCTGCGGCATGTCGGGCAGCTTTTTGGCAATGGCCGCCAACGACGCCCCCGACGACACGCCCACGAACATTCCTTCCTCGCGGGCGGCGCGGCGCGTCATCTCGTACGCTTCCTGCTGGCTTACCTGAATGGCGCCGTCCAGCACGTTCACGTGCAGGTTTTCGGGAATGAAGCCCGCGCCGATGCCCTGGATGGGGTGCGGCCCCGGCGCCCCGCCGCTGATGACGGGCGACGCCTCGGGCTCCACCGCAAAGGTTTTCATCTTGGGGAAGTGGGGCTTGAGCACCTCCGTGACGGCCGTGATGTGGCCGCCGGTGCCCACGCCCGTGATGTGGAAGTCGAAGCCTTCGGGCGCATCGCGCAGGATTTCCTGGGCCGTGGTTTCGGCGTGGATTTTCGGGTTGGCAGGGTTCGAAAACTGCATGGGCAGCCAGGCGCCAGGCGTGCTGGCCACAATTTCACGGGCTCGCTCGATGGCGCCCTTCATGCCTTTTTCGCGGGGCGTGAGCTCCAAGTTGGCACCGTAAGCAGCCATCAGGCGGCGGCGCTCGATGCTCATGCTCTCGGGCATCACCAGCGTCAGCTTGTAGCCTTTCACGGCGGCCACCAGGGCCAGGCCCACACCGGTGTTGCCGGAGGTGGGCTCCACAATCAGGCTGTCTTTGGTGAGCAGGCCGTCGCGCTCGGCTTGCTCAATCATGCTCAGGGCAATGCGGTCTTTGATGGAACCGCCGGGGTTGGCGCGCTCCAGCTTCACCCACACCTCCACGTCGGGGCGAACGGTGGCGAATATTCGGTTGAGGCGCACCAGCGGCGTGTTGCCAATGGTGTCGAGAATGGTATTGGCTTTCATGTGATGAAGTGGTGTGATGTTTAGGTATTTGTAGCATGGACTCTGCGAGTCCGCGCATTGGTCGTTCAAAAACGCGCGGACTCGCAGAGTCCACGCTACAATCAAATTGAAAAAACCAACTCCGCGGCGGGGTCCACGCTGCGGGAGATGTTGATGTGGGCGCGGTGATACACGCGGGAGTGCGAGGGTACGCTCTCGGTCAGCCACACGTTGCCGCCGATGACGCTATGTGCGCCCACTACCGTACTGCCGCCCAGGATGGTAGCCCCGGCGTAAATCACCACATGGTCTTCGATGGTGGGGTGGCGCTTCTGGCCCTGCAGGCCCTTGGTCACGCTCATGGCGCCCAGGGTTACGCCCTGGTAAATCTGCACATTGGCCCCGATGATGGCCGTTTCGCCGATGACGAGGCCCGTGCCGTGGTCGATGCAGAAAGCCGGGCCGATGTGCGCGCCGGGGTGAATGTCGACGCCCGTGCGCTGGTGGGCGTGCTCGCTCAGCAGGCGCGGCAGGCGCGGCAGCCCGCGCTGGTGCAGGGCATGGGCAATGCGGTAGAGCGCCGTGGCGTAGAAACCGGGGTAGGAACCGATGATTTCGGCCAGGCCCTGGGCGGCGGGGTCGCTGGCCAGAATGGCGGTGGCATCGCGCAGCAGGGCGGCACGCAGGGCCGGCAGTTGGGAAGTGAACTCGTCGGCCAGCTCGGCGGCGGGGGCCGGCAGGGCCGGCACCTTGGCCAGCAGCACGGCCAGTTCGGAGCGGAAATGGTAGAGCTCGGCGGCCACTACGTCGGCATTGGGGAGGGGCCGTTCGGCCCGGTACGGGAACAGCAGGCCCAACAGGCCATCGGCCAGGGCGCAAAAGGCGGCGCCGGGCAGGGCATCGGGCACGGAAGCATGGGCCTGGGCCAGCTCGATAGCGAAAGATTCGGGAAGCACGGAAACAGAAAAAAGGAAGGTGATGAAGCGGGGAGTTTAACCAGGCGGGCCGGCGAAGGTTTTCGGCCAGCCGCAGCAACGGCCGGGCGGCTTCGGCCGTTAAGAAACGGCCGGCGGCCCCCGCGGCTCCCGGCCAAAAGATACTCCTCCCCTTTCTTAATCCAACACCTCATGGCCGATACCACCATCATCAAAGTCGATTCGCAGCATTCGCCCAAAGGCCCCGACGGCGAGAAATACCTGGCCTCGGGCAAGCACGTGGCCATGCGCATGTGGGAAAACGAAGAGCCCGGCGAAGCCAAAGCCCCCGCCACGCGCCCCTACGAAACCGTGGGCTACGTGCTCAGCGGCCGGGCTGAATTTCACCTGGCCGGCCAGATGGTGCTGCTGGAGCCCGGCAACTCCTGGGTGGTGCCCCAGGGCGCCGAGCACACCTACAAGATTCTCGAAACCTTCTCGGCCGTGGAGGCCACGTCGCCCCCGGCGCAGGTGCACGGCCGCGAGGGGAAGTAGGGTTAAAAGCTACATTGGCCGCAAAAACCGCCTGTCATCCTGAGCGCAGCGAAGGACCTTCTCACGTCAGAACCTGTTGTTCAAACGTGAGAAAGTCCTTCGCTGCGCTCAGGATGACAGGCGGTTTCCGTTTACTCCTGCCCCACTCCAACCGCTTCCTGCCGGCGCGGCCCCAGCACCCAGTCGTACACCATCTTCACCAGTGAAGCCTCCTGAAAAGGCTTGGTGATGTAGTCGTTCATGCCCGCAGCGAGGCACTTTTCGCGCTCGCCCTCAATGGCATTGGCGGTGAGGGCGATGATGGGCACGGCCGGCCCCAGCGCCTCCCGGATGAGGATGGTGGCCTCGTAGCCGTTCATGACGGGCATTTGCACGTCCATCAGAATCAGGTCGAAGGCTTGGGCGCGGGCCAGTTCGACGGCTATTTCGCCGTTGCCGGCTTCCGTCACTTCCAGCTCGGCATTGCTCAGGAAAATAGACGCCAGCATGCGGTTGAATACATTGTCTTCTACCAGCAGCACCTGCTTGCCGCGCAGGGCGTGCTGCAGGCCGGCAATGTCGGCGCCCTCCTTTTGGGGCACGTCGTGCACTCCCCCCACGGGCAGGTGCAGCACGAAGCGGCTGGTGGTGCCGTGGTGTTTCCGGCTTTCGATGTGCAGCTCGCCGCCCAGCAGCTCCACCAGCTTCTTGCTGATGCCCAGCCCCAGCCCCGTGCCGCCAAACTGCCGCGTAACCGACGAATCTTCCTGGCTGAACTCATCAAACACCTGCGCCAGGTACTCCGCATCGATGCCAATGCCGGTGTCCCGGACCGTAAATTCAACCATGGCTTCGCCCGTGGCCGTGTAGCCGCGCAGCGCGCAGGAAGAATGCACGGTGCCTCGCTCAGTGAATTTTACGGAGTTGCCGGCCAGGTTCAGCAGCACCTGGGTGATGCGGTAGGGGTCGCCGAGCAGCACGGCGGGCATGGCGGCGTCGCAGTGCGTCACGAAATTCAGGCCTTTTTCGGCGGCTTTGTAGTGCAGGGTTTTCTCCACCTGCGCGCACACCTGGCACACGCTAAAGCCGATTTTCTCCACGGCCAACCGGCCCGATTCAATTTTGGAAAGGTCCAGAATGTCGTTGATGATGACCAGCAGGTTTTCGGCCGACGACGTGATGGCGTGCAAATAGCTGGCCTGCGGGGTACTGAGGTCGGTTTTGGCCAGCAGCTGGCTCATGCCCAGAATGGCGTTCATGGGCGTGCGAATTTCGTGGCTCATGTTGGCCAGAAAATTCTGCTTGGCCTGGGTGCTGATTTCGGCCAGGCCCTTGGCCTCGCGCAGGCTGGTTTCGAGGTGTTTCTGGGGCGTCACGTCGAGGTAGATGCCGATGGAGCCCACCAGCCGCTGGTCGTTGTCGTAGAGCGGGGCGCCGCTCACCAGCAGCCATTTCACTTCGCCGTTTTTGGTGGTCACGGCTATTTCGTAAGAGTCGGCAATGCCGTCCTGGCGCATTTCGAGCTTGCTTTCCACCAGTTCCAGGTCGTCGCCGGAGAGCAGTAATGGCGAGAGCTTGCGGCCCTTTAGCTCGTCGGTGCAGAAGCCGGTCATGTCGCAGAAGCTCTGGTTGGCATACAGCAGGTAGTCGTCCAAATCGGCCTCTACCAGGCCCAGCGACATATTTTCGATGATGCCGCGGTATTTCTCCTCGCGGCGCTTGAGGTCTTCCTCGGCGCGGGCGCGGGCCGTAATGTCTTCATACTTCCAGAGGTGGCCGATGTAGCGGTGCTGGTCGAAAATCGGGGCGAAGTCGCGCTGCAGAATCCGGCCGTCGCGCAGGGTCAGCACATCGCCCGCCACGGGCTTGCGGCGGCGCAGCAGCGCCGTGATGCGCGCCACGTACTGGTTGGGGTGTTGCACCAGGTCGCGCACGCCTTCGGCCAGGGTGGTTCCCTCCTGCCCCATCAAGTTCTCGGGGGGCGCGGGCACGTGCAGCAGGCGGGCAAAAGCTTGGTTGGCCAGCACAATGTGCCGGTTTTCATCTTCCAGCACCACGCCCTCGTGGAAGTTGGCGATGACGGCCGTGAGGCGCTGGTTGGAAGTATCGAGGGCTTCGCGGGCCTTTTTCAGCTCCGAAATATCGGTGTGGGTGCCCGTGAAAATCAGCGGCTCGCCGTCGGGCCCGCGCTTGGTAATGAGGGCCCGGCTCAGCACCCACTTGTAGCTGCCGTCTTTGCAGCGCATCCGAAACTCGACGGCCATCATCGGCGCCTCGCCGCGCAGGTAGGCCCAGGCGCTGCGCTGGGCCGGCTCCAGGTCGTCGGGGTGCATGTGGGTGAGCCAGCTGTTGTAGTCGTTCGGAAACTCCTCCTCGGTGTAGCCGCCCAGCATGGCCCGGTAATCGGCCGAGTAAAAAACGGCGTTCGAGCGCATGTCGCGCTCCCAGGTGCCATCGCCGAAGCCTTCAATGGCCAGGTGCCAGCGCAGTTCCCTTTCGCGCAGGGCCGTTAGGGCTTGTTTCAGGGGCGTAATATCCTGCAGAATGCCGCTGTAGGTGACACCTCCGGCATCGCGGCTGGTGACCACCGCATTGCCCCGGAACCAGCGCAACGGCCGTCCGGGCACCACTACCCGCCCTTCGTAAGACCACGGGGTTTGGGTGCGGTTGGCCTCGGCAATGGACTCGCGCAGGTTTTGGATATCGTCGGGGTGCACGTAGCTCAGCACGCGTTCTACTTCCGAGGGCTGAATATCGAATAGCTCGAACAGCTTGGGGCTGACGTACAGGAAATGGCCGGTGCCATCCGCGTTTTCGCGCCACTCATAAAGCACGCCGGGCACGTTCTCAGCCAGCGCCCGAAACCGGTTTTCGCTCTCGGCCAGATTCGACTGGGCCTCTTTCCACTCCGAAATATTTTCCAGCAGCCCGGCCATCACCATTTCGCCCCGCTCGTTGTAGATGGGCTGCACCTTCACCCGAATCCAGCGGGCGGCGGCCTTCGGGTGGTGGCTGCGCACCTCGTAGTGAAACGGCAGCCGCGCCTGCAGGCTTTCCTCAATGTACCGAAGGGTCTTCTCATCGTCCAGCCCCGGCCGCAGGAACGCGGCCGGCGGCAGCCCCACCACCTCGTGCGGCTCGAAGCCGCACAGGGTGGTGAAGCCCTTGTTCACCCACGTCACCCGGAAATCGGTATCGGTGAGCACCACGGCCGTGTACATTTCCTCCATCAGCTGCAACAGCTCCTGCTGGTTGGGCAGCTCCGGAGGGGTGGCGCCGGGCGATACCGTGGCCTGGGCCAGGGCCGCTCGTAGCACCGCATTCTCGGCCTGTTGCTGGGCCAGTGCGTTTTCTAGCTCTGCTCGGGTCATGGGCATGGGCACGGAGGTGGCGGGTTGGCACTCAAAAAAGGGGGCCGCCGCGTAGAGCACCCGAGCGGGCCATCAGCGCAGCGCTCCGGCCAATGGCTGTAGGCTTGCAATCAAATTACGTTCAAGCGGTCTAAGTAGATGCCCTCAACCAGCTTCTGCTATAGCCACTTGCTTCATTGAGCACCTGATATTGGCTTAAGACGGTGGTTAATTGGGCAGCGTGCGCACGTAGCTGTGCGACACGGGCACCGGGCCGTTCACGCCCTTCTGGGCCAGCGCCTGCTGTATCTGCTCGATGAGGCGGGCCTGGGCGCCGCCGTTGTGGCCGGCCGCCGTGTAGGCCCGGAAGGCCACCGTCATGCCGCCGGGCTTGAGTCCCGTGACCACCACCTGCGGCGCGGGCGCGGGCAGCACCTGCTCGTCGGCCTGCATGAGAGGCACGGCCCAGCCGCGCAGCTCGTCCAGCTGGGTGCTGTTGTCGACTTCGGCCACAATCTCCACCAGGGCTTTGTTCTGGGCCGTTTTATTCACAATGACGTTGTTCGACGTGGCCCCGTTGGGCAGGATGACGGTATCGCCCTGCGGCGTGACGAGGATGGTGTTGAAAATCTGGATTTCCTTCACCTCACCCGATTTGCCCTGCGACTCAATGGTATCGCCCACCACGTAGGGCTTGAAAATCAGAATCAATACCCCGCCCGCGAAGTTGGCCAGCGTGCCCTGCAAGGCCAGCCCCACCGCCAGGCCCGCCGCTCCCAGAATGGCCACAAACGAGGTGGTTTCGAAGCCCACCATGCCCGCCACCGAAATCAGCAGCAGCACCTTGAGCACAATATTGACCAGGCTGGTCATAAACGAAGCCAGCGACACATCGAGCCGCCGGGTGGCCGTGGCAATCAGCCGACTGGCCCACCCAATGAGCCACCAGCCCACCAGCAGCGCCACAGCGGCCATTAGCACACGGGGCAGGTAGAGGAGGACGAGCGTTTGCAACTGCTGGGCGTAGGTAGCGACTTGGTTCATAGCAGGAAAGAAGGAATAACGATTGATATAAAAAGAAAGTCATGCTGAGCGCAGCCGAAGCATCACTACCGCAATACTAATCTCAACGGATGAATTACGTTGCGCGGTAGAGATGCTTCGGCTGCGCTCAGCATGACGTTTTATTCCATTTCCAAACCAAGACTACGGCAGCTTCACCAGCTCCACGCCCAGAATCTGGTCGCCGATGTCGAGCTTATGCACCACATCCATGCCGCCCACCACCTGGGCAAAAATGGGGTAGCGTCCGTCGAGGTGCGGCGTGGGCGTGTGGGTGATAAAAAACTGGCAGCTTTCGGTGTCCTTGCCGGCCGAAGCCAGGCCCACGCTGCCCTCCTGATAGCGCAGGTCGCCGAATTCGGAGCGCAGGTTGTAGGGGGCGCTGCCGTTGCCGTCGCCGCGCGGGTCGCCGCCCTGGGCCACGAAATTGGGCACCACGCGGTGGAAGTACAGCTTGTCGTAGAAATGCTCGTTGAGCAGCGCCACAAAGCTGGCCACGGCGCCGGGCGCCTCGTTGGGTTTCAGCTCGAGCAAAATAATGCCTTTGCTGGTGCGCAGCCGCACCTGCTGGCCCACCGGCACGGCCTGCACCACGGCCCAGTTGATGGGATGCTGCGCGGCCGTGGCCACGGGCGAAGGCGTGGGCACTTTCTTCTTCTCCAGCTTATCCAGCGCCTGCTGCAAGCCCTGCCAGGCCTCAATCTCGCGGGGCAGCCGCAGCCTGGCCTGGGCCTGGTGCAAGGCCGTGAGGTCAGCCGCCTGGGGCTCAGGGAAGAGCTTGGGGTCGGCGTAGGCTTCGGCGGCGGTGCCAAGCTGGGCCACGTCACCTTCGAACAAAGCTTGGCGCATAGCAGCGGCGAAATCGGCTTGTCGGGCAGCGGGGAAGTCGGCGTGGCGGCGCATGGCCAGCAGCGCCGTGAGCGCCGCGCCGGCTACCACCGGCGCCTGCCCGGCAGCAAATGCTTCGGTGCGCGCAAAGTCGAACGCGGCCGGGTCTTCACCCAGAGCTTGCAGCAAAAAGCTCTTTTCGTACGTGGTGGGCGCGGCTGGGTAGCGCTTCTCGATGGTTTCGACCAGGCTGGGCCGGGCGGCCGGGCTGGCGTGGCGCACGGCCGCTTGTAGCAACGCCGCCCGCACCCGCGGCGAGGCTTGCTTGTTGCCATCGGCCAGGGCCGCCAGCGCCGCGCCATTCTCCCCTTTTGCGTGAGCCAACAGCCACTCGGCCGCCGTGAGTGCCACGGCGGGCTGGTCGCGGCTCAGGGCCGTGAACACGGCCTTGCGGCTGGCGGCATAGGTTTCAGTCCCAAACGGCAGGGCCCGAATGGCGCTCAGCCGCACCCGGTAATCAGCATCTTTGGTAGCTAGGCGCGCCAGTACCGCCGCCGGGCTGCCACTGGCCGGCACCGTTGCTGAAGCAGCCGAAGTCACCGGAGCGACAGTTGCCGCGCCTCCCCCGGGTGCCGCTGAGCTAAGCGCCGCGATTTTGCCCAGCGTGGCCGCCGCCGCCGCCCTCACGGCATACGACCGGTCTTTCTGCGCCACCCGCACCAGCGTGGACTCGGCCAGCCGCTGCAAATCGGCATCATAGCCCCGGGTGCGCGACAGGCCCACCACGGCCGCCAGCCGTCCCCGAGCGGGCAGCTTGGGCGAGTTGAGCACCGCCACCGTGCGCCGGATGCTTTCCGGCGAGGTGAGGCCGCGCAGGGCGGCGCGGCTCAGGCCCCAAGCCAGAGCGGCGGCGCGGGCGGTGTCGTTCAGGGTTTCCACGCGCCACAGTTCGGGCAAGCTGCGGCGCGTCACGGTGCGGCCCAGGGCCTCGTGCACGTAGCGGCGCACCACGGGGTCGTTTTCCTTCAGCACGCGCACGCGCAGGGTGTCAACGGCGCTGCTGTCGCCGATTTGGCCCAGAGCATAGGCGGCGGCGCGGCGCACCGTGGGGTCGGCATCGCGCAGCAGCGGCAGCAGGCCGGGCACGGCTGCCGGCGCCTGCACCGAGGCGAAAGCTAGGGCGGCTTCGCGGCGGTAATTGGAGTTGTTATTGGTCAGGAAAGGCAGCAGCGCGGGCGTGTTGCGCTCGTCCTGGGCCGTGCCGATTTGGCGAATGGTGGCGTCGTGGTACTTGTTGGCGAGGTCGGTGCTGGCGCGGGGCGTGCGGGCGCAGGCGGCCGCCAGCAACAGCAGCGGCCAGTAGCGAAAGGAGCGGTGGGGCATGCGGTAAATGTAGCAGGGAGAGCTTTGCTCTTCAGTCAAGATTTAAAGAAAGAACGTCATGCTGAGCGCAGTCGAAGCATCTCTACCTCGGTAGCAAACCTAATCGTCATATTTAGTTACGCGGTAGAGATGCTTCGGCTGCGCTCAGCATGACGCTCTTTAACTCTTAACTCACCTCTATTCGCCACCCCATGATGCCTCCTGCGCTGCCAGCTCGGCGGGCAGGTGGCGGCTGCCAATTTCTTTCAATTCCTCATCGAGACGGGCAAAAAGCACCTCGTTGCCCTGCTGCTGGTAGCTGGCCAGGGATTTCTCAAAGCTGGCCAGACCGTAGAGGAAGGCCCGCAGGTTGTCGGCCGTGATGGCTTCGAAGTGACGGCCGTAGCCCATTTTCTCTACTTCGGCGGCGTTCAGCCACTGCTCAAACTGCGCCGGAATGGGAATGGCGCAAATCGGCTTGTGCAGAAACACGGCCTCCGAAATCAGCGAAAAGCCACCGTTGGTGACCACGGCGCGGGCGCTGGCCAAGTCGGCAATGAAACCAGCCTCCGAGAAGGCGCAGAGCTGCACGTTGCCGTGGCTTTCCTGCTTGTTGAAGCCGTAGACGCGGAACTCCTGGTCGGGCAGCTGTTGAAGCAGCGGCACCAGGTTTTGCTGCGTGGTGGCCGACTGGTACACCAGCACATGGCTGCCCTTAGAGGGCGGGGCCGCCAGGATTTCGGGCCGGATAATGGGTGGCACCAGCGTGGTGCGCTCCTTCTCCAGCGGCAGTTCGAAGAAGGTCGTCACGAAATAATGGCGGCTGTGTGGCAGCTTGGCCCGCACAATGCTTTTGGCCAGATTGTAGTTGCTGCGCTCGGCTTTGGGCACCGCCATATTCAGCTTGGCCCGGCTGATAATCTGCATATTATCAATGCTGACGATGGGCAGCCGTTGCATCTTGGCAAACAGGTAGGTGAAGGACTCAAAATCCGACACCACCACCTCGGGCTCGAAATCGCAGAGCAGTTCGCGGTACTTGGCGAAGTTGATGCGCAAATCCTCCGGCGCGGTGCGCAGCGTGAGGGCGGCCGTGCGCAGCTTGCTCACCGCCAGCCCATTGTAGGCTAGGTGGAAGCCCCGAATTTCGTGGACCCGGCCGGGAAAGGCGGCGGCCAGCATTTTGTAGGCGCGGCTGCTGCTCACCACACACACCTGGTGGCCCTGCGCCAAGAGGTGGCCAATGACGACTTTGCTGCGGGTGGCGTGGCCCAGGCCCTCGCCGGGCACTCCGTATAGGATGTTCATTCTTTGGAATGAGGAAATGGAAGGAGGAATGAAAAGTAAAAGAACGTCATGCTGAGCGAAGTCGAAGCATGACGTTCTTTTACTTTTCTCGATAAGCTCCACTCCTACTTCACCACCAGCTTCTCATTGCGCGTTCCTTCGTTCGATTCCAGCTTCACGAAGTAAATACCAGCGGCCACGCCTTCCAGCGGCAGTGGCACCTGCTGCGGGCCGGCGGGATAAGCTCTTTCGCGGGTTAAAACCTTCACCACGCGGCCGGTGGCATCGAGCAGCGACACAGTGACGGGCCCGGGCTTTGCCAGCTGGAAGCTAACGGCTGAACTGCCGCTGCCGGGGTTCGGGAATACGGCCATTTGTACGGTGCCGGGGGTGGTGGCCACGCCGGGCAGGGTGCTGAGCACGATGTTTTCATCGCCGGGCTGGTAGGCCAGCAGCTCGAAATAAGTGAGCAGCATCTCGGCGGTGGTGCTTTCGCCCCAGGTCACTTGCCGGGGCGGGGTGTTGGGGTTGCGCGGGTTGTTGGTGGTGTTGTCGTAGGTGGCATCGGCCATGAGGCGCGCGCCGGCCGGCACCCGCTGCAGGCTGGTGAAGCGGTAGTTGCCCTGCCAGCGGAAGTCCCAGTCGTTGATTTTCACCAGCCGGATGGTATCGCCGTTGGGCTTCACGGCCCATACCTTCCAGCTTTTGCTGAGGTAGTGGGCGTGCGGCGACACGCTGAGCACCGTCACATCGGCCGGCACGGTGAGCTGGGCGTGGAAGGTTTTCACTTGGTTGGCCGGAATCACGAACGGGCCGTTGGTGAGGATGTTGGGCGACACGGCGGGCACCGTTTGCACGAAGCGGGTGACGGGCTGACGGGCGAAAAAGATGTTGACCACCGACGAGTCGGTTTGCGTCACGAAGTTGGGGCCGTAATGAATCTGGAGCAGCAGCGAGGCCCGGCGGTAGAGCTTTTTGCCCATGCCCGTGGGGTAGAAGCGCGCCTGCATGCCGGGCACCCAGGCCGCAAACACGTCTTCGAGCGGCGAGAAGCCGAAGCCGCCGAAGCGGGTGTAGCCGTAGCCGGGGTCGGCCGCGTCGAGGGCCTGGGCCTGCTGCGTGGTGTCCATGCCGATGATGACGTGGTGCACGATGCGCTTGTTGCCGGCCCGGAATTCAATGGCCGCGATGTCGCGGTCGGCGGGCAGGTTCACGGGCAGCACAAAAATGCGGTACATGTCCTGGCCGTTGCCTTGGTGCGTGAATTTCTGCGCCATTGGAATCACCAAATCGGGCGTGCCCAGCTGCGAACCGCTCGGGTACGTGGGCACCGGCGGCGTCTGGGCCGGGTTGCCTTGCGGCATGCCGTTATCGACCCAATCCCGAATCTGCTGGATTTCGGTGGTCGTGAGCGTGTTCTCGTCGAGGTAGTGGCGGTAGTTGGCGTCGGGCTTCCACGGCGGCATGTACTTGGTGCCCGTCACATACTTCATGGTGAGGCCGTGGCTGGCCACTTCCGCGTAGGTGGTGAGCGGAAACGGCGCCACCTCGCCCGTGCGGTGGCAGGGCGTGCAGTGCTGGTATACCAGCGGCGCAATGTGCTGGCTGAATGTGACTTGCGCGCCGGTTTGGGCCCGGGCGCCGGACGCGGCCAGCAGGGTGGCAAGGAAAAGAAGGGAGAAGAGGTGTTTCATAAACAAAGAAAAGGCGGTCATGCTGAGCGCAGTCGAAGCATCTCTACCGCGTAACTAATCAAATAGCAGATGCAACGAAGCGGTAGAGATGCTTCGGCTGCGCGGACGCCAGATGAGCATGACGTTCAATATTAATCAATTAATACTCAATAAAACATCCCACCGGCTCGGTGCGCGGCACGGCCACCGGGCGGCTCGCCACCACGTCGGCCAGCGCATCGGCCAGCTCGTGGTGGCGCGTCACGGGGCGGTGCTGGCCGAGGCCAGCGTAGGCGTCGTTCAGGCGGCCCTGGTATAGGGTAGTTTTGCCATCCGCTGCTAGTACTACCGCTTCGGGCGTCACGCGGGCGTGCAGCTTTTTGGTGAGCCGGTGGCCCGCGTCGGCTTGCAGCGGAAAGGGAATCTGATAGGTTTTGCCAAAAGCCGCCAACGCGCCGGGCGTGGCATCGGCGGCCGGAAACACGCCCACGAACCGGATGCCCTGCGCCGCGTATTGCCCGTGCAGCTCGCGCAGCGGCAGCGTGGCCGCCTGGCTGATGGGGCAGGTATCGGCCAGAAAAACATACACCGTGGCCCGCGGCGCTGGCGCCGCCACCAAGGCGCTTAAGTAACTGAGCAACAAGTAAAGCAGGGGCATACGCGAAGATACGGCGGCCGGCCGTTAGACTCAAGTCTCGGAAAGACAACGGCCTGAAGCCCCGGGTTCCGGCTATTTCGGCCTGATTTTCGTTTTTAGCCCATTCTCGCTAATATGCCTTCTATGAAAACCTCTCTTCCCCTCGCTCCTGCCGGCCTGCTGGCCGCTTCGGCCCTGCTACTGGCCACTTCCTGCACCGCGCCGCGCGCCATTGTGGCTACCGGCAAAGTCACGCCGCAGGGCGAATTCCGGGTGGGCTACAACCAGGGCTTTAACGTGGCCACGGCTTCGCTCAGCAAGGTGGGCAGCGCCGTGAAGGAAGCCGCCGCCCAGGCCGTGACGCAGCAAAAAGTGGACTACACCGACGCCACCACCCAACTGCAGGCCGCCGCCCTGGCCTACGTGCTGGACCCCGTGCAGCCCACCGCCGACCTCAACATCCGCTACGGCATCGTGCCTCGCCTCGATGCGGGCTACAAATACGCTTTCGGCTCGCACGTTTTTGATGCGGCCTACCAGTTGTTGGGCCCCACCGGCACGCCCGAAGACCCCGGCGTCGGCGCCACCACCGGCACCACCTACGCCAGCATCGGCCTGCAGTTTGCTACCCAGCGCGCCAAGCTGCCCAGCCTGGCCTTCCTCTCGGATATTAACTCGCTGCTCAACTTCCGGGCCACCCGCAACGACTTGCTCATCCCGCTCACGTTCAGCAACTCGTTCGGGCCGGAGGAAGAAATCGGGGCCATCAGCTACGGTCTGGTGTACGCCCACAGCTGGGTGAGTTACGGCTTTGCGCCCACCAAAATCTACACCGGTTCGGTGCAGGTGCCGGAGCTGCCGTTGCAGTCGCGCAACTTCTCCTCCTTCGGCGGCTTCCTCAACCTGAAGCTCGGCTACCGCTATTTCTACGTCATTCCGGCCGTGTCGCTCTTCTACCAAAACTACGGCGATTACGCCCTGCTCAACGGCCAAAGCACCTCGCTGAGCGGCGTGACGGTGGTGCCCTCACTGGGCTTCCAGCTACGCATTCCCAATTTCACGAAGTAGCCGCCACACAGGGCCAAACCCCAGCCGGGGCGGTACCACGACTTATTGGGCGTGGCACCGCCCCGGCTTTTTTGGGGTTGAGGGCATACGGTTCACTCGCCGAACCAAAGCCGTGCACGACGAATCCGGCATTCTGTGCCTTTCTTTGTTGCCCGTTTTTCAAAACTTTAGGCTTCGTCTGCCATTCCACTTTCCCACCCTATGGAAGCTCCCAACCCCGAATTCATGCGCGAAGCCATTCGCCTGTCCATTGAGAAAATGCAGGCCGGGCACGGCGGCCCCTTCGGCGCAGTGGTGGTGAAGGACGGCCAAATCATTGCCCGCGGCTTCAACCAGGTCACCACCACCCACGACCCCACCTGCCACGCCGAAGTCGACGCCATCCGCAAAGCCTGCAAAGAATTAGGCACCTTCCAGCTCGACGGCTGCGACCTCTACACCAGCTGCGAGCCCTGCCCCATGTGCCTGGGCGCCATTTACTGGGCCCGCCCGCGCCGCGTGTTCTACGGCAATACCAAAGCCGACGCGGCCGCCATCGGCTTCGACGACCAGTTCATCTACGAAGAGCTGGACCAGCCCATGGAAAACCGTAAATTGCCCATGACGCAACTGCTGCGCGACGAGGCGCTGGCCGGTTTCCAAGCCTGGACGGAACTGGAAGGCAAGACCGAGTATTAGTAGTTAGCAGCGCCGGAAGCGCGCAAAAGAGGCGGTCATGCTGAGCTTGTCGAAGCATCTCTACCGCAGTAGTAATCCATTTGAGTTAGTTGCGCGGTAGAGATGCTTCGACAAGCTCAGCATGACGTGCTTTTATTGTTTCCTGATTCATGATTGAATTCTATCTCAACGACCAGCCCATTCGCACCAGCGAGGCCCCGGCCAGCGCGTTGCTTGATTTTGTGCGCTACCACGAGCAGCTGAAGGGCACCAAAATCGGCTGCCGCGAGGGCGACTGCGGCGCCTGCACCGTGCTGGTGGGCGAACTGGCGGCCGACGGCCAGACCGTGAACTACCAGAGCATGACCAGCTGCCTTACGCCGTTGGGCAACGCCGCCGGCAAGCACATCGTCACGGTGGAAGGCATCAACGCGGCCGGCAGCCAGCTCACCCCCGTGCAGCAGGCCATCGTGGACGAGGGCGGTTCGCAGTGCGGCTTCTGCACGGTAGGCTTCGTGATGTCGCTGACGGGCCACAGCCTGAGCAGCCAGCCCGCCACCGAGAAAAGCACCATCGCCGCCATCGACGGCAACATCTGCCGCTGCACAGGATATAAATCTTTGGAGCGAGCTGCCGCTCGGCTCACGGCCGAGTTGGAACAGCGCCCGGCGGAAAATGCGCTGGCCTGGCTGAGCGAGAAGCAGTTCGTACCCGGCTACTTTGCTGACATTCCGGCTAAGCTGGCCGGGCTGCGGGCTACTGCTGCCCAAGTATCCGAAACATCTTCGGGGCCGGAGGGAGCCGCAGCGAAGGCTGCGGGCTACGTTTCGACCTCGCCCAACGGTCACGCCCAAAACCAAAACGACCAGGGCCACGGCGCCCCGGCGCCCCTCACCCACCCGCTCGTGGGCGGCGGCACCGACCTGCTGGTGCAGCGCCTCGAAGAGTTGCGCGAGCAGCCGGGCGTGCGGCTGATTTTCGACCAGCCCGGCCGGCGCGGCATCCGCCACGAAACCACCGGGCGCGTGGTGCTGGGCGCCGCCACCACGGCCAGCCAGTTGCTCGAATCGAACCTGATGCGCGGCCTGCTGCCCAACCTGCCGCAGTACCTGAAACTAGTATCGAGCACGCCCATCCGCAACATGGGCACGGTGGCCGGCAACTTCATCAACGGCTCACCCATCGGGGACCTTACCATCATGTTCCTGGCCCTGGGCGCGTCTATCACGCTGCTCGACGCAGCCGGCGCCACCCGCGAACTGGCCTTGCCCGACCTCTATCTCGGCTACAAAAAACTGGCGAAAGCCGCTGACGAGCAGGTTATCGAAATCAGCTTCCCTGCTCCGCTGGCCGGCGACTTCTTCCACTTCGAGAAAGTATCCAAGCGCACCCACCTCGACATCGCCAGCGTGAATTCCGCCGCCTGGCTGCGCGTCGAAAACGGCCTCATCCAAGCCGCCCGCATCTCGGCGGGTGGCGTGGGGCCGGTGCCGCTGCTGCTGGCCCGCACCAGCGCCTTCCTGCAAGGCCGCGAGCTGACGGCCGAAACCGTGAGCGCCGCTAACGCCGTGATGCAAGAGGAAATCAGCCCGATTTCCGACGTGCGCGGCACTGCCGACTACAAGCGACTGCTGCTGCGTCAGCTGCTGTGGGCGCATTTTCTGGAGTTCGCGCCGGAATTGGCGGTGGATGAATTGATTTAATATTCTCCACCTCAACTGCACTCCCATGAACCGCTTCGCTATCCAACGCTTTCTGTGGGGCGAATCACGATACTTTAAAAGAGGAAGCAAGCCCCTTTTGGCTGTTGCTCTACTGGCTGGATTAGCTTATTGGTTATTGCCTACACCAATATCCCACTACGAAGAAGTGAGTCGGGGAACAGTATTGGCCCAGCAACTGGACGCTTTCTATCGCCAACACCACACATTACCTGCCACAAATGACTGGGCGCTTCTAAAACAGCTAGGCTTCACGGAAGCCGAGTTGAATGCAGCCAACCCGGAATACCACCATCTTGCCAGCGACGCTTACGAATTAACCTTTGTTAAAGGCTTCGACGGCCCTTACCTGATGTGGAATTCGCGGGAGCGTAGCTGGAAATCGGGTTTCCCCACCCTACCCGTTCGTTAATATTTGCTTTAGTTCTCGCCATGAACCACCTCGACCCCAACCGCCACGTGCGCGGCGAATCGCAGTACCTCGACGACGTGCCCGTGCAGCAGGGCACCCTGTTTGCGGCCGTATTTGAAAGCCCGCTGGCCCACGGCGTGCTCAAAAGCCTCGATTTCAGCGCCGCGCTCACGGCGCCCGGCGTGGTGCGCGTGCTCACGGCCCAGGACATTCCCGGCGAGAACCAGATTGGCGGCATTGTGCCCGATGAGCCGCTGCTGGCCGAGGGGCATGTGCATTTTCGGGGGCAGCCGGTGGCGCTGGTGCTGGCCCGCACCGAGGCGCAGGCCCACGCTGCCCTCAAGCTCATCAAGGTCGAAATCGACCCGCTGCCCATCATCACCGACCCGCGGGTGGCGGCGTCGCAGGGCGAGTTCATCGTACCGCCGCGCACCTTTAAAATCGGTGATTCGGCGGCGGCCTGGGCTACTTGCGCGCACGTGTTTGAGGGCGTGGCCGAGAACGGCGGGCAGGAGCATTTGTACATCGAAACGCAGGGCGCCTACGCCTTCCCCACCGAGATGGGCGGCGTGCGGATGATTTCCTCGACGCAGGGGCCGACGGCCGTGCAGCGCCACACGGCCGTGGTGCTGGGCCTGGGCATGCACCAGGTGGAAGTGGACGTGACGCGCCTCGGCGGCGGTTTCGGCGGCAAGGAAGACCAGGCCACGCCCTGGGGCGCCCTGGCCGCGCTGGGCGCCTTCATCACCAAGAAGCCGGTGAAGCTGGTGCTCGACCGCATGGCCGACATGCGCATGACCGGCAAGCGCCACCCCTACTCGTCCGATTTCAAAATCGGCTTCGATGCCGACCTGAAAATCGTGGCCTACGAAGTCACGTTCTACCAGAACGCGGGCGCGGCGGCCGACCTCTCGCCGGCCGTGATGGAGCGCACGCTCTTCCACGCCACCAACGCCTATTTCGTGCCCAACGTGACGGCCACGGCCTTTTCGTGCCGCACTAACCTGCCGCCCAACACGGCCTTCCGGGGCTTCGGCGGGCCGCAGGGCATGTTCGTGATAGAGTCGGCCCTGGCCAAGGCGGCCGAGGAGCTGGGCCTGCCCACCCACGAGCTGCAGCGGCGCAACCTGCTGCGCGAGGGCGACCTGTTCTCGTACCGGCAGGCGGCCGAAATGTGCCACGCCGAGCAGGCCTGGGACACGGCCGCCCGCGAGTTCGACCTGGCCGGCATGCGGGCCGAAGTCGACCAGTTCAATCAAACCCATAAGCTGAAGAAGAAGGGCTTCGCGGTGATGCCCATCTGCTTCGGCATCTCGTTCACCAAAACGCCCATGAACCAGACGCGGGCGCTGGTGCACATCTACTCCGACGGCTCGGTGGGCATCAGCACGGGCGCGGTGGAGATGGGCCAGGGCGTGAACACGAAAATCGCGCAGGTGGCGGCCCGCACGCTGGGCATCTCGATTTCGCGCATCAAAATCGAAACCACCAACACCACCCGCGTGGCCAACACCTCCCCCAGCGCCGCCAGCGCCACCGCCGACCTCAACGGCAAGGCCACCGAAATGGCCTGCGCCGCCCTGCGCCAGCGCCTGCTCGAGCACGCCAGCACCGAGTACACGCTCAACTACGAGGGCCTCGAAATCCACGACGAGCAGGTGCTGGCCGCCGGCGTGCCCGCCGATACCAACTGGGAGAAGCTGGTGTCGTCGGCCTTCTGGAAGCGCGTGGCCCTCACCGAAAACGCCCACTACGCCACCCCCGACCTGCATTTCGACGCCACCGTGAACCAGGGCCACCCCTTCGCCTACCACGTGTACGGCACGGCCCTCACCAGCGTAACGGTGGACTGCCTGCGCGGCACCTACACTGTGGATGCCCTGCGCATTGCCCACGATTTCGGCCAGAGCTTCAACGAAGTCATCGACCGGGGCCAGATTGAGGGCGGCGCGGTGCAGGGCATCGGCTGGATGACCATGGAAGAAGTGGCCTACAACGCCGAGGGCCGCCTGCTCAGCAACTCGCTCAACAGCTACAAAATCCCCGACATCTACGCCGCCCCCCGGGTGCTCGACGTGCATTTCCTCGACACGCCGGGCCACCCCAAGGCCATCCTGCGCTCCAAGGCCGTGGGCGAGCCGCCGCTCATGTACGGCATCGGCACCTACTTCGCCCTGCGCGACGCGGTGCGGGCCTTCCAGGGCCACACAGCGCTGCCGTTTTCCGCGCCGATGACGCCGGAAAAGGTTCTAGTGAGCTTGTACCCGGAGTTTTCTCATGAACCCACGCCTGCGGTGGCATCTGTTAATTAGCCAGCCTAATGTGGCGCTGGTTAACAGAATGGCTGCGGCCTTCGCCCCGTAAATCATCCATTGAATGGAGAGGCAATGTCATCATTTTTTCGATTGGGAAGGACTACGACATAGAAAAACTCTCCGAAGTAATGACGCTTTATTATTCGGAAGCCATTAAAAAAGCGACCAATATCATCGTCGATATTGGTGAATTGACTTCCATCAATGTAATGGGTTCGGAGATTTTAATGCTCAAGGAAAAGCTGGCGAATCAAAGCCCTTACAACTTGGTTTTTTGTGGCCTCAAGCCTGAAACAAAGACAATATTTGAAATAATTGACCCTAAAGAAGCATTTGGGAAATTGGTCAGTTTCAATTCTGTCGGCGAGGCACTTATTTTTTTGAGTTCAGTTCATTAGCTGAATGCGTCAAGGACATACGCTGTGATAGAAATCTAAAAAAGCAACAGTGGCATCAGTAGCTTCAGGCTTCAACAAAATATCTGCGATATTAAAGTGTACAATTCTGCCAGCATTTTACTTCCTTGTTGCGGCGACACTTACAAACTGCTTCAATATGCAAAAGACGGAACAATTTGAACCAGAGAATAAGTGGTTCAAGCTAATTTACCCAGCATCTTGGCAAATAGAATCCGAAGACGATATCTACACCTTCACAGAAGCACACGACCCAAGTTGGGCATTCCAAATATCCGCGTACCGAGCTACGCATGACACAATACCAGATTTTAGCATTAGTGAGGAATTACAGAACACCATCGAAAGTCATCCTACAGCGAAAATAATTTCTTTACCGAATCGAAAAGCTGTTTACTATACCGAACGCAAAGGCTCTTCTTTGCTGCAAATCTGGATAATTGGCGGAAAAAGGTGCAAAGCTTTTTGCAGTTATACAGCCGATACGCCAGCGCCAAAAAACGCGAATTTTAACGCTTCTCAACAAGCAGTTAATTCAATGGAAATTCAGTAACCATGAATAATAGAAACAGAAAGAGGCTGAAGCTCCCGTAGCTTCAGCCTCTTCTCGTTTCTGCCGCAGCTCAGGGCTTTGGGGAAGGAGTTGGGCGGGCCGGCTATCGGGCCGAACACTGGTTGGCAGGCGGCCGAGCGCGGCAGCCGGTTACTTTTGCCCTACCGCACGGTTTTTCCACCTCACCACACGGCTGCCCCTGAAAAGGTGAAGCCCCCGGTGTTGGAGCACCGAGGGCTTCGAAGAAGAAGGTGGAATAAGCACCTAATTCTCGGTCCAATGAGAAAAAATCGTGCGGCGAAGATACGGCGGAAAGTCGTTCTTCGTAAACCCATACCACCAACGCCCGAAAAAGGTTTCTGGTGGTGGCTGGTTCTGGAAACGGTCAAGGTGGCGCTAGCCGCCGCGGCCCGACACTGGATAAGCTAACGGGTTGGCAGGGGGCGACGCCTCGCGGCGTCGCCCCCTGTTTTTTAGTGCGCCGCCTTAGCCCGCCGGCCCTGCAAAATGCGGTAGAAAGAGCGGGTCTGCACCTCTTCCAGGGTGAGGCCGGTGGCCAGGATTTCCTCTTCCGAAATCGCGCCGCAGTTCAGGGCTTTCAGGAAGAAATTGAGCAGGCCCTGGCCGGTGGCGGCGTCGTCGAAAATGTCGCCCGTGAGGGTGGAAATGGCGGCGCGCTCCACGAAAGTTTTCAGGCGGAACACCGCGTCGTCGTAGCTGCTCAGGAAGAAATTGTAGGTGGCGGCGTAGCGCATCGGCAGCTGCGCGGGGTTCAGGTCCCAGCCTTGGTAGAAGCCGTTGATGAGCGAGTGCGTGCTGTGGTGGTAGGCCTGGCGCCAGGCGTTGTGCACCGACTCACGGTTTTCGCGCAACTGGGCAAACGTCAGGTTGTCGCCGCGGTGCGGGCCGATGGGCATCACGTTGGTGGCCCCGTCGGAGAGGAAAATGCCGGTGCCGCCCAGCGCCACCTTGGTCATGTGGTGGGCGAAGTCGTTCACAGGGTGGCCCATGGTCTGGTACTTGGCCGTAATGCCGCAACTGGCGGTGTAATCGTAGGTACCGAAGTGAGCCGCGATGCAGCGTCCCTCGCTGGCCCGGATGATGCGCATGAGCGGGTTGCGCCCCTCCTCGTCCATGATGATTTGCGTGGCCTCCACCATCGTTTCCATTTTGAGGGTGCCGGGGGCCAGGCCGCTGGCCTTTTCCAGCAGCTCAAACAGGCGCACCATTGTCGTCATCTGCTCGGGGATGGTCACCTTGGGCAGCATCACCACGAAGTTGTCGGGCAGCTGGCCGCCGGTTTCGGCCAGCAGCGTGGTCAGGAAAATATCCAGCGTGCGTACGCCGCGCTGCTTGAGGTCTTCGGTGAAGGGCTTGATGCGAATGCCGATAAAGGGCGACAGTGTGCCCTGTTGCATGCCCTTGGCTACTTCCTTGGCGGCGCGCACGGCGGTTTCGTCCTCTTCAGCATCGGGCCGGTTGCCGAAGCCATCCTCGAAATCGACGCGGAAGTCTTCCACGGCCTCGCGCTTCAGCTTGGCCACAATCTTATTGTAGACCGAGTAGGCCAGCCAAGCGGGCTCCTGCTTGCGGTCCTCGGGGCTCATGGCGTCGAGCTTGGCGGTGAGGGCGGCCACGTCGACCTCCAGGTGCGGCAGGTGTTCGTGGTTTTTGAATTGCAGCGCGCGGGCCAGCTCCACGAAGTTGGGCGCGTAGGTGAGCAGGTTGTTGAGGGCGATTTCGCCCATACGTACGCAGGTATCGGCCTTGAAGAGGTTGGCGCCGCCGTACACGGTGTGCACGGGCTGGCGGTCGGGCCGGTCGCCGGGGTAGGTCTGCTGGAACTTAATGTTGGCCGCGCCCAGCTGGTTGAGCAGGGCGGCTTTGTCGGATTCGGGTAGGCTGAGTTTCATGGTGGGAATTGGCGGGATGTAGCGCGAAGCTCCCGCTTCGCGTATCGTTGAACGGTAATCGTTGTAATGGCGCGGCCGAAATGCGAAGCGGGAGCTTCGCGCTACATCGTTTTCAGGAGCCGCGGTAAGTAGAATAGCCGAACGGGTTCAGCAGCAGCGGCACGTGGTAATGGGCATTTTCGGCCACGTTGAACACAATTTCCACGAAGGGGTAAAAATTTGCTGTGCCGTTTTGCGCGAAATACTCTTGGGTGTAGAATTTCATTTTATACACGCCCAATTCCACCTGTTTTTCTTTCGGCAATAAATCCGGAATGCGGCCGTCGGCATTGGTTTTGCCGCGCGCAATTTCCTGCCAATTATCGCCTACTTGTTGTAGCAGCGCAATACTGACATTGGCCGCCGGCTTGCCCTTGGTGGTATCGAGAATGTGAGTGGTTATCTGGCTCATGCGGCGAGGAGTTTTTCGAGGCGAATACGGGTGATTTTATCCTGCTCGCCGGCGGCAATCAGGATTTCATCTTCCGGTTTGTTAGGCAGGCGAGCTTGCAGCAGGGCCAGCATTTCGTCGGCTGTTTTGCCCGTGGCGCACACAATGAAGATGTAGCCGAATTTGCGCTCATAGTCTTCGTTCCCTGTCGCCAAGGCCTCCAAAGTGGCCTGGGAAGCCTGTTTAACGGACGCTTGCTCACCTTCCGCCCATTGGCTGGTACTGGCAAATTTCTCGCGCAGCGCTTCTACACTGCCGCCGATTTTGGGGTGGTGCGTAAAGGCTTCGCGCCAGTCGGCTTCGGTTAGTTTATTCCACTGAGCAGTGGCTTCCTGCATTAAGGTTTCGGCGTTAGCAAATGGAAATAGCGCGGCCATATTTTCTACCCACGCCGTGGAGCCGCAGCACTTTTGTAGGGCTTCGGCGAGGGCAGGCTTGGGCAGGTTATTGAGTTCAGAGAGGGTCATTTATTCCATTGTAGTGTTTCAGCAATTCTTTTTTTGCCCTTTCCATCGTGCTGATAAATTCATTCAAGTTGACAGTGATATGGTCGGGCATGCCGTAATTGATTTTAGCGTCGTTGTAAAAGCTGACGTTAAACTCACCTTTCTCCGTATCAACGTGACATAAAGATAATTTCCCGTAGTACACTTCGGCATACAAATACTTGCCATCTGTTGCGCTTGACAAGTCGAACCAAAACCCATCAGGAGGTCTATTTCCCACACCCTTTTAGTTTAAATCACCGTCGGGAAGCGGTTCACGTTCTTGTAGTAGATGTATACCGACGGCTCCTGGCCCATGGCCGTGGCCCACTGCTGGCAGTAGGGTGCCATCCAGATGGAATCGCCTTTTTTGACGGGGTACCAGCACTGGTCGAGCATGTAGATGGCTTGGCCTTCGAGGTACATCAGGCCGTGCTCCATGATGTGGGTTTCCACCATCGGCAGGTTGCCGCCCAGCCCGTAGGTGAAGATGTTGACGGCCATGTCGAAGCCCGGCTCGTTGGGCAGCAACTCCTGGATGCGCAGGGCCTCGTCGTTCATGTATACCGGCGCTTTGCTGTAGTCGCGCGCGCCCCAGAAGATGCCCGGCGTGGCGTGGCCCGCCAGCGACTCGTACACTTTGTGGAAGGTGAGCAACTGCGTGCCGGCTTCGGGCTGGCTGAAATCGTAGGCGTGGCCCACGGGCACGTACACGTACTCGCCCACTTTCAGGGCGCGGGTTTCGCCGTCCACCGTAGCCGTGCAGCCGCCCTGCACCACGTAGAAGAAAATCTGCGAGGCCTCGGTTTCGCCCTGCACGCGGCCGGCTTCGGTGAGGGTGATGAGCGTTTGGCAGAGGCGGGCACCCATCTGCTCGTTGATGATGACGTTGGTGGTACAGCCGGTCCAGCCGGGCACGTTGCTGTTGATGTAGCCATCGGGGGCAATGATGGCGTGGTTGCGCTTCACAACCGAGCGCGTTAGGGCGGACATTTCCATATTAGCGGGTGGGATTTTGGGTGCGGAGAAGAGCGATAAACTGGTCGGCCACGGCCACGGCAGCGGCCAAATCGGCCAATTCCACGTTCTCCAGCGGGTTGTGGCTGATGCCTTTGTAGCAGCGAATGAACATCATCGTGGCCGGCGCTACAAACGACACGGGCACAGCGTCGTGGCCGGCACCGCTCACCAGCGCAATGGTTTCGTAGCCGCTGGCGGCAATGGCCTGGGTTAGCAGCGTGTTCAGGCCAGCGTCGCAGGTTACGGGCGCGGTTTTCTGCACCAAGTTCCAGTCTAGGTCCACGTTGCGGTGGCCGGCCACGGCTTCGGCGTGGCCGCGGAGGTAGTCGTAGGCCTGGGCCAGCTGCTGCTCGTCGGGGCTGCGCAGGTCGAGGCTGCACGTTACTTCGCCGGGGATGACGTTGCTAGCCGCGTGGCCGATGGCCAGCTTGCCCACCGTGGCCACCAACCCGCGGCCGTGCACCTGCGCAAACTGCTCGGCCGTGAGCACAAACTCGGCCGCGGCACACAGGGCATCCTGACGCATGTTCATGGGCACGGTGCCGGCGTGGCCGGCCATGCCCCGAAAGGTCAGTTCCACGCGCTGCTGGCCGGCAATGGCCGTCACCAGCGCCACGGGCACGTTGCGCTCCCAGAGCACCGGGCCCTGCTCGATGTGCATCTCGAAGTAGCCCAGCCACTCGGCAGCCGGAATGGCATCCAAGCTCAGCTGCGAGGCATCGCCACCCATGGCCACCAGGGCCTGGTCGAGGGAAATGCCGGCGGCGTCGCAGCGGCCCAGCAGAGCAGGGTCGAAAGCGCCCGTTACTACTTTGCTGCCCAGATACGTAGTGTGGAAGCGCACGCCTTCCTCGTCGCTGAAGGCAATCAACTCGATGTGAAAAGGCAATTCGGCTTTTTGCGCCAGGAGGTTTTCCAGCAAATCGAGGCCCATGAGTACGCCCAGCGGACCGTCGAATTTGCCGGCATTCACCACCGTATCGATGTGCGAGGCCAGCACGAAGGTTTTGGCGTCGGGGTTTGGGCTTTCGAGGCGGGCGCGCAGGTTGCCGATGCCGTCGATACGGTGGTGAATGCCGGCGGCTTCGAGCCAGCCTTGCACCAGGTCGCGGCCTTCGACGAAGGCGGGCGTGCCGAAGGTGCGCGTCACGCCATCGGCGTCTTCGCTGATGGCGGCCAACTCGTTGATGCGCTGCATAATTCGCTCAGCGCGCGCGGTGTATTCCTGCTGCATTCCGCTACCGGGTTAAAAATTCGCCGTGGTTGAGGCGGAGGAAATTCGGGCGCTGGAAAACCTGTTCGCCTTTGAGAAAAGTTAATTCCACCACGCCCGCCAATTCCTGGCAAATGTAAGGCGACACTTTGTGTTTATGCAGAATCAGTTCTTCGGTCACCTCAAAGGTCATTTCGGGGTCAAACACAATTAAATCGGCGTCGAAGCCGGGCGTAATCCGGCCTTTGCGCTGGCTTTGGCCGGCCAGTTTGGCGGGGTTGGTGCTTAGCCATTTCATGAGGTCGGACAGGCTGGCGCCGCGCTTTTGAGCTGCTGTCCAGAGCACGGGCAGGGCGAATTGCAGCGAGGCAATGCCGCCCCAGGCGGTAGTAAAATCGCCGCTGTCGAGCTGCTTCAAATCGGGCGGCGCGGGCGAGTGGTCAGTGGCTACGAAATCGATAATTCCGGCTTCCAAAGCGGCCCACAACTGGTCGTTGTTAGCCTTTTCGCGGATGGGCGGCGCGCATTTGAACTGCGTCTGGCCGTCGGCAATGTCCTCGGCGTTGAAATAAAGGTAGTGCTGGCCGGTTTCCACGGTCAGCGGCAGCCCTTTGGCTTTGGCGGCGGCGATGGGCGCAATGGAATCGGCCGACGAAAGATGCACGATGTGCACACAGCACCCCGTTTCCTCGCACAGGCGAATCATCATGGCAATGGCATCATCTTCCCACTTTTTGGGACGCGACGCCAGGTAGTTAGGGTACGAGCGGTGGTCGTTCCGCTTCCACGCATCATCGTCTTCAGACAGCTCGCAATGCACCAGCAGCGGCAGCCGGTGCCGCGCCAGAATTAGCATCACCCGCCGCAAATCGTCCTCCGTCGCGTTCGGAAAATCATCAATCCCGGAGTGCGTCAGAAACGCCTTGAAACCGAGCACCCCGGCCGCAATCAGTGGCTCAATCTCATCAGCATTGCCTGGTACCACGCCACCCCAGAAACCCACGTTTGTATGCAGTTGACCCTGGGTGGCGGCGCGCTTGATTTCCAGATTGGCCACCGAGGTGGTGACGGGCGCCGAGTTCAGCGGCATATCCACCAGCGAGGTGAGGCCGCCGGCCAGCGCGGCGCGGGTGGCCGTGTCGAAGCCTTCCCAGTCGGTGCGGCCGGGCTCGTTGATGTGCACGTGCGGGTCGATGACGCCGGGCAAAATGGCGCGGGTGCCCACGTCGAGCAGCGTGGCGCCGGCCACGTCGGCATCGTGGGGCAATAGGGCACTGATGCGGCCGTTTTCAATAAGGATGGTGGCGGCGCGCTCGCCCTCGGGCGTGACGACGCGCTGGCTGCGCAAAGCGAGAGTTGGCATGGGTAGGGAATTTGGCGCTAAATTGGGGGCTTTTTCCCGGTTTAATTATTTAGCGGGAGAGGAATTCAAACCAAGAAAGAACGTCATGCAGAGCGCAGCGAAGCATCTTGCCCGCCGCAAGTAATTAATACTGTTACAACGAAGCGGTAAAGATGCTTCGCTGCGCTCTGCATGACACGCTAAGTCCTTCCCACTGACACGCCGCCCTGCCCTTCCATGCTCCAATACGTTACCCTGTTTGCCCTGATTCTCACCTTTCTGCTGCTGCTGGGCGTCATCTTCGCCTTGCAGCGGGTGGCCAAAACGCGGCCCGGCGGCGGGGCCGTGGGCGACGGTAGCTTCACCCTCGAAGGCTATTCCTACGCGCTGATTCTGCTGGCCGTCATCGCGGCGGTGGGCATTGCCTACGTGCTGGCGCGCGACTCGCCGTGGTCGGGCCACATCATGGAATGGCTCAACATCGTGGTGCGCCTGATGCACATCACCTTCGGCATCGCCTGGATTGGCGCCTCGTTTTACTTTGTATTCCTCGAAAACGCCCTCAACCGCACCGACAACGTGCGCGACGAACTGGCCGGCAACCTCTGGGCCGTGCACGGCGGCGGCTTCTACTACCTCGAAAAGTATAAGACGGCCCCCAAAGTCATTCCCAAAAGCCTGCACTGGTTTAAGTACGAGGCCTATTTCACCTGGCTGTCGGGGTTTAGCCTGCTGTTCGTGGTGTACTATTTCAACGCCAGCTCCATGCTGATTGACCCGCGGGTGCTGGACATTTCGCCGCTGGCGGGCGTGGGCATCGGCGTGGGCTCGTTTGTGGCGGCGTGGCTGCTGTACGACGGGCTGTGCCGCACCGATTTCGTGCGCAGCCCGTGGTTCAAGGTGGTGGGTTTCATCCTGGCCACGGGATTTGCGTTTTTCTACGCGCAGGTGTTCAGCGCGCGGGCGGCCTACATCCACTTCGGGGCCATGCTGGGCACGCTCATGGTGGGCAACGTGTTTTTCACCATCATCCCGGCTCAAAAAGCCATGGTGAAGGCCGCCACCGAAGGCACTCCCCTCGACCCGCAGCTGGGCAAAAACGCCCTGGCCCGCTCGCTGCACAACAACTACTTTACGCTGCCGGTGCTGTTTGTGATGGTCAGCAACCACTTTCCCAGCACCTTTGGGCACGCCTACCCGTGGGCCATTCTGGCGGCCATCACGCTGGGCACCGCCGGCGTGAAGCACTGGCTGAATCTGCGCGAGAAGCACCAGACCGACACCGCCGTATGGGTGCTGCCCGCTGCCGTGGGCGTGCTGCTGGCCGTGGTATTCGTGACGGCCCCACCCGCCCAATCGGGCGGCTCGGCCGGTACGGCTTCGGCCTGCACTCAGCAGGTGCCCATGAGCCAGGTGAACATGATTGTGCAGAAGCGCTGCATCCAGTGCCACTCCGCCCACCCCACCGACGACGTTTTCAAGTCGCCGCCCAACGGCGTGGTATATGACACGCCGGAGGACATCATTCGTCTGAAAGACAAAATCATGCAGCGCGTGGTGGTGACAAAAACGATGCCCCAGAACAACAAAACCCAGATTACCCAGGAGGAGCGTGACCTCATTGCGTGCTGGATTAACCAGGGAGCGCAGAATAAGTAGCCGATGCCAACAACCGTTTGAACGTCATGCAGAGCGCAGTCGAAGCATCTCTACAGGGTAAGTAATTTATTTACTATTGCACGCGAGATGCTTCGACTGCGCTCCGCATGACGTTATTTTTCAACCCCTTACCTCATGCCCTCCTTTCCCCGCGACCTCCCCGTTTGGACCCTGGCGGCGGCCAGCCTGCGGGCCGGCACGCCGGTGGCGCTGCTGTGCGTGGTGCGCAGCGCGGGCAGCAGCCCCGGCCGCCAGGGCTTCAAAATGGCCGTGACAGCCGACACCGTGGCCGGTTCCATCGGCGGGGGCATCATGGAGCACAAGTGGGTGGAGCTGGCCCGCCAGCGCCTGCGCGACCCAGCGCCTGAGCCGCTGCTGCGCCCCCAGATTCACCGGCGGGAGGCGCCGGTCGACCGCTCCGGCATGATGTGCTCGGGCGAGCAGGAAGTGCTGCTGTGGCCCCTCGCGGCGGCCGACTTGCCCACGGTGGAGGCCATTGAAAGCGCCTTGCTAATAAATTCGGGCGGCTACCTGGCGTTTAGCCCGGCGGCTGGCCTGCTTATGACGGCAGCAGCTGAAGTAGCTTTTGAATCTTCAAAAACACTATTTTACGAGTACCAGCCTGGCCCGGTGTGGCACTACCGCGAAAGGCTGGGCTTCCGCGACAAGCTAACTATCGTGGGGGGCGGGCACGTGAGCTTGGCCTTGTCGAATGTGGCGGCGGCACTGGATTTTGAGCTCACCGTGCTCGACGACCGCGCTGACCTGCCCACGTTCGAAAGCAACCACGCCGCCCACCACAGGCACGTTATCGACTATGAAAACGTGGCCGCCGCCGTGCCAGCCGGCCCGCACCGCTACGTGGTGGTGATGACCGTGGGCTACCGCAGCGATGCCGTGGTGCTGCGCCACTTGCTCAGCCGGCCCTACCGCTACCTGGGCGTGATGGGCAGCGTGGCCAAAGTAGCCGAGTTGCGGCGGGGGCTGCGGGAAGACGGTTTTTCCGCCGACGAAATCGCGCGCCTGCGTGGCCCCATCGGCTTGCCCATTCAGAGCCAGACGCCGGAGGAAATTGCCATCAGCATTGCCGCAGAACTGATACAGGTGCGGCGGAGCAATGAGTCGTGAGCAAAAAGAACGTCATGCTGAGCGTAGTCGAAGCATCTCTACCGTAATAATCCTGTCGATTGGATTGCTACGGCGCTAGAGATGCTTCGACTACGCTCAGCATGACGTGCTTTTTGCTTTGTTCAGCTAGGGGTGCCTTGCAACCAAGACGTCCCTACCGTTCCGCGTCGCTGGCGCCGGTGGGGTTCACGTTGCCGTTGGCGAATTCTTCGGTGAAGACGCGGTAGCGGTCGAGGATGGAGCGGACGGAGCGCTTGAGCACGATTTCGCCCATGGGGCCTTCGGGCACGGTCACGCCCGAAGCGTAGCCGTTCCACACGGCGCGGTTGGTTTTCACGTCGATGAGGGTGACGAGGAGCGTGCCCTCGGCCAGCAGCAGGCGCACGGGCTGGTAGCCCTGGCGGTCTTCCTTGGGCGTATCGTCGTTTTCCTCGATGTTGCGCTTAATCCACTGGCTGAGGTCTTCCTGCTGGAAGCCGTGGAAGTTCATGTCGCCCTCGTACACGCGGAAATTCACCAGCATGTCGGGGCGGCGGGTGGCTTTGCGGTAGCCCTGGGCCAGGAAGCGCTGCTGGATGGCCTCGCGCAGCGTCT
The DNA here is from genome assembly GCF_030580955.1 of Hymenobacter convexus. Classification (GTDB taxonomy): domain Bacteria; phylum Bacteroidota; class Bacteroidia; order Cytophagales; family Hymenobacteraceae; genus Hymenobacter. The sequence goes on from NZ_JAUQON010000007.1 coordinate 183,254, forward strand.
GGCCCAGGCGGCTGCTGTCGGAGGTGAGGCCGGTGCCGGTCACGAAATCGTAGGTGCGGTAGTGGCGGAAATTGCCGCGGTAGCTGTAGTCCGAATCCACGCGGGCTTCGCGGGTGGTCATGCAGCCCGTGAAGCCCAGGGCGGCCAGCAACAGTAGCGTAATCGTAGGTTTCATATGGAAAACGATAATCGGGTTAAGGACTACCAATATACGAAACCTAAGGCACTTAGCGGCTTGAAGAAGGGTGATAAAATTATGATTTTTTCAATGAATCGGCCCCATTTCAATCGTAGCCGCATTTAGGACCTGTCGGTAGACTTGGGATGGGCCTGGCATCCTCCCCCGCCAGCCCGCGTTGAAGCGCCTTCCGTTGAAACCGACAACCGCGGCCTGGATTTGAATCAATACAAATCCCCTTCCTTGCGGCATTAGCTATTGATGTCGCAAAAACCGGTTGGTGGAGTGGTACCAGTTGAGCGAGCACGGCGTGTGGAGCTACACGGCCCTGCCGAGCCATCGATGCCGTCTTTATTCCCGAGCTGAATTTGACGATGACGCTGGTGCAGATTTATGAGGAAGCAGGCCTGGCGCCGATGACGGCGGGCTTTGCGGCGAAAGAGGCGGAATAATTAGCCAATCAAAACGCCTGTCATCCTGAGCGCAGCGAAGGACCTTATCACGGCTTTATCGTCCGATTTACTGCAAACTGTTCGAGCGTAATAAGGTCCTTCGCTGCGCTCAGGATGACAGGCTTTCACCGGCCCGCTCCTACCGGTACCCGGCCGCCTGCAGCTGGAACAGCTCGGCGTAGCGCCCGCCCTTGGCCAGCAGCTTCTCGTGGCTGCCGATTTCCACAAACTGGCCATTTTCGATGACCAGGATGCGGTCGGCCATGCGGACGGTGCTGAAACGGTGGCTGATGAGGACGGCGGTTTTGCCCTGGGTGAGCTCCTTGAAGCGCTGGAAGACTTCGTATTCGGCGCGGGCGTCTAGTGCTGCTGTTGGTTCGTCGAGGATGAGGAGTTGGGCGTCGCGCATGTAGGCGCGGCCGAGAGCAATTTTCTGCCACTCGCCGCCGCTGAGGTCCACGCCGCCGTTGAAGCGGCGGCCAATCATCTGGTCGTAGCCGTTGGGGAGTTTGGCAATGACGGTATCGGCGAGGCTCTGCTGGGCGGCGGTTTCGATGCGGGGCTGGTTGTGGCGCTCCTCGATGCGGCCGACGGCGAGGTTCTGGCCGGCGGGGAGCTGGAAGCGCACGAAATCCTGGAAGATGACGCCGATTTCCTGGCGCAATTCGGCGGGGTCGTATTCGCGCAGGTCGTGGCCGTCGAGCAGGATGCGGCCTTCGGTGGGGTCGTAGAGGCGGGCGAGGAGCTTGACGAGGGTGGTTTTGCCGGCGCCGTTTTCGCCCACGAGGGCCAGCTTTTCGCCGGCTTGCAGGGTGAAGCTGAGGTTACGAATGGCCCATTTTGTACCATTCTTGTACTGGAAGCCGACGTTTTCAAACTGAAAACCCTGCTGAATGGGCCGGGGAAAGGGAATGGGCCGTTCGCCGGTGAGCTCCTGGCGCACGATGCGCGGCCGCAGCGCAAAGAAGTCGAAGAAATCCTGGAGATACAAGGCGCCGTCGGCCACGGAGCTGAAGCGGCTGAGGATGCCTTCGAGCAGGGCGCGCAGGCGGGCGAAGGAGCCGGCCAGGAAGGTGAGCTGGCCGAGCGAGATGCTGCCGGCCGCGGTGCGGGCGATGATGTAGACGTAGGCGCCGTAGTAGCCGGCGGCGCCGATGGCGGCGAAGAGGGTGCCCCAGCCGGCGCGGCGCAGCACGAGGGATTTGTTTTGGCGGTAGAAGTCGTCGGAGAGGGTGCGGAAGCGGCCGATGAGGAAATCGGAGAGGCCGAAAATCTTGACTTCCTTGGCGGTTTCGTCGGAGGCGCCGGTTTGGCGGAGGTAGTCGAGCTCGCGGCGCTCGGGCGTCCAGGAGTGCGAGAGGGAGTAGCTGCGCTCGTTGAAGTGCGACTCGCCGAGGAAGGCGGGCACCACGGCCAGCAGCAGCAGCCCCAGCAGCCAGGGCTGGAAGGCGACGAGGCCGCCGGCGAGCAGCACGAGGGTGATGACATCCTGGCCCTGGCTGAGCACCTGGCTCATGAGCACGGTGCGGGAGAGGGTTTGGCGGCGGGCGCGCTCGAGCTTGTCGTAGAAGGTGCTGTCTTCGAACTGGTCGAGGTCGAGGCGGGCGGCGTGCTCCATGAGGCGGATGGAGGACTGGTTGGCGAACAGGTCGCCGAGCAGCGAGTCGAGCAGGGCCACGCCGCGGCCCAGGGCATCGGCGAGCAGCACGAGGCCGAACTCGAGGCCCACGAGGGTGAGCACGGGCGTGAGCTGGCGGGCGGCGGCGGGCAGCTTGGTGAGGGCCACCACGTCGTCGATAATCAGGCGGCCGACGTAGAGCGTGGCCAGCGGCAGAAACGCGCGCAGCAGGCGCAGCACGAGGTTGGCGGAGGCCAGCGCGGGGCTGGTGGCCCAGATGAGTTTCAGGAAGGCGGGCAGGTGGCGCAGGGCCGATACCCGCTCGCGCACGCTCACGGCGGGCTTTTCGGGGCCGCGCCCGGCGTTGGGGTTCTTGGCGGAGATGGATTTCAGGAAGTCAAACATGGCCCGGGCGTGGGCAAGGTTGGGGCCGGGTTTGGGGGGCGGCCGTTTTGGCAGGGGACGTGGGCCGACTCATATAAACATTGTAGCTACTAACAATACTTCATAACATTGTACACTCACGCAAGATGCAGTTAGCATCGCACATGGTGATTGTAGTTCGCTTTATAAGCCACAAAAAATGCCGATTCCTGCCAAACACTTAGTTCAGCATCAAAACAATCTAGTTACTGTCGACCTTGACGCGAAGCTTACACATGCATTAGCACTGATGATTGAACATGATTTCAGTCAATTGCCAGTTGTAGATGATGCTTTTAAGCCGCAAGGAATTGTCACGACTGATGGGATTACGCGCGCGTTGCTCACACTTGGCACGAATGTCAAAGAAATCAGAGTAAAAGACGTTTTTACCAAACCTCCTATTTTCCACGCTGATGAAGATTTACTTTATCTGTTAGATTATTTACTCAAAGCATCTGCGGTATTTATAGTCGACACAGAAGGCAAACTTATTGGCATCATAACTGACTACGATACAACACAGTATTTTAGGCAACGCGCAGAAGACATCGTACTTGTTGAAGATATTGAGAGCACATTGAAGTCGCACATACGGGCAGTGCATAATGCGCAAACGGAAGACAGTGAAGAATTACTTACTGGTATTGCCAGTTTGAATACTACACTTGACGAAACCAGAAAAAAAAGCTATGCAGCTTTAAATGAATTTAGCAAAAAGAAGGCTATAGAATTAAGTACAGAAGAGGCAGATGAAATTATTAATAAATTCTTTCCAATAACCGGTAAATCGCGCACTTTTGACAGCCTAACATTATCGGAATATATACAGTTTGCCCACAAAGTTTGGCCTAAGCTCAATCCAACGTTCAGCCTACCTAAGAATGCATGGTCAGAAATGATGGATGCTGTCAGGGAGATACGCAATAAACTAGTTCATTTTCGAGGCGATATATCTCCAGTAGAACGAACAAAGCTTCGTTATTGTGCAGAATGGTACAAGGCCCACCAACCTGTTCAACAAGAGGTAAAGTCTGATGATAATAATCCGGATGTTACACCTTCCGAAACAGACTCGGCTCTAAATATTGAGCAGAGACTTATTGTTCCACCAGGCGAAAATGATATTTCCAAACATGGTTATGGATTTATCGCAACCAGATTAAATGCGGTTAATAAAGAACTGGCGACACCTAGAGAAGTGTACAGTATTTCTTTTGCTTCGCTAGAGAAAATGCTAAGCATGAAATTGCCAACAGCTGCTTACGAACATATAGCTTGGTGGACAGAAAATAAAATAAGGGCTAGGTTATGGGCTCGACGCGGTTGGATAGTTACAGCTGTAAATCTGGCTGGGTCGACGCCATTTGTCACATTTAGAAAGTTACATACACCTTCTACTCCCGCTTAGTATTACTTGCTGTAATGCTATCTCAAGCAGCCCCCGCCCCGCCAGCGGCTGGGGCTGCTGGCGGTTCCGGCCGGGGCCGCTTACACGCCACGCGGCCCCTTCTACACGCCACGGACGTGCTCCTACGCATCTCGGGCGCGCTCCTACACGCCACGGGCTTGCTCCTACACGCCACGGGGCTGCTCCTACACATCTCGCGCCTCCTCCTACACGCCACGGGCTTACTCCTACACGCCAAGTGGCCGCTCCTACATGCCAGGCTCCGGCCCCAACAAATTTTTGGCAGCTAAAACCCCGTCCACTGCGAATAGGAGCGGATAGCGGGGAAGACAAGTGGAGCAAAGTCAGGAATACCTACCTACTACGGGGGAGAATGGGTAGCTTACTGCCTCATCATTCCCAACCCAACTACCCTTTTTATGGATGCCCAAGACACCTCCATCCTCGACAGCGGCCAGCGCGTGGGCCTGGTCGCCGCCGATTATCCCAAAGAGCTGGCGGACTTCCTGCCCCTGCAAGCCGCCAACACGGACCGCGCCGAGCTGGTGACCGCCATCGAGGCCCAGCAGCAAGCCCAGGACACCCGCACCACGCCCGCGACGACCGATAAGGACGACGCCCGCGAAAAAATGGCGCAGGCCACGGCTACGCTCTCGGCCAAGGCGGTGGGCTACGCGCTGGCCACCGGGCAGCTGGGGTTGAAGCAGGCCTTCACCCTCTCCTACGCCGACGTGCGCTACGGCGAGGCCACCGAGGACGTGAACCACGTGCGCGACCTGGTGAAGGCCGTGGCGGCCCTGCCCGCCCAGGTGCGCAAAGACTACCGCCTGAGCGATGCCGTGATTCAGGCCCCGGCCGACGCGGCGAAGCTGTTCGAAGACGCCGCCGACGACCAGACCGACGCCAAAGCGGCCCCGCGCCTGGCCACGCTGGCGCTGCCCGAGCTGCTGCGCCGCCTCAGCGCCGCCCTGCGCCTGATGGAGACGCTGCTCAAGGGCCAGCGCACCGATACGGACCCGGCGTTTCAGTGGCCGGCCTTTTATGCGGCTTTTAAGGAGGCCAACAAGCGGCGGGGCCTGCCCAAACGCGCTGGCAAAGCCAAAAAGGGAACCCCGCCGAAACCGGACGGGACGGTATAAGGGTGTGCACGGCGGTGCGGCGGCTTGGCACGACCACGAAAAAGGCCCTCACCTGACGGTGAGGGCCTTTTTTATTGCTGGCGGGTTTGGTTCGGTTCTGGCGGCGGTAGCGCGCTTGGCCTCATGGGCAACAGTGCTTCTCGGGTTTCTGGTCTTGGTAGTGGGTTGACAGGCGGGCATGAGGGGCTACTAGGATGCTCGGGATTAAGCACTAACTAGCAGCTTAACTCACCGTCTAGCTGAACTTGAACGGCTTATTCCCCCAATACGTCCATAGTTCCATTCCACAATTCAATGCAGCAGTCAACACTTTTGGACACCATCAACCAAGCCATTGTTGTTGCGCACGGTTCGGCCACAGTTCCGCACTATGGTTTTTTGCAGAAGACGTACGATAAGCGGCCCTATCAGCCGTTGGTAGCTGAACTTGCGTCGCGGTTTGCCATCACGGACACCACCGACCTGAACTACGATTCGGCCATGGTTTACCACTTGTGTCAGCAAGAAGAGCACTGCTTGTTGCTCTCGCTGGTAGGCAAGTTTTTTCTGCTCTTTGATTCCCTTGTGGACCGAGAGTGCCTTGTTGAACAACCCGCCACGGAGGAGTCACGGGCGGTATTTCGAACTGTGCAGCAACACGGATTTGTTTCCATTGACCGGACTACCCTAGAGCGACACACCTGCTTGGTAGACGATGAGGGAGTCTCCAAAACCGTGTGGGAAGCCCTTTTTGACCGAAGCTGAAAATCCGCAGGCAACCAAACAACAAACGCTCGGCATCCTAGTCTACTCCACGCCTCGGCAACCGGCCGCCGCAGCCCTGGCAGCGCCCAAGAAACCCAGCCACGACTCACCGTTTCCCCAGCAGCCCCCGCCCCGCCAGCGGCGGGGGCTTCTTTCGTTTTTGACCGGCATCAGCACCAGCCACAGTAGCCAGTCGCCCCGGTTAAAACTCTGTCGGCAAATAGGGCCACGCGAAATAGAGCACTGCCCCTTGTAGCAGCGTCAGCCCCAGGGTAACGCCCCAGAAAGCGGTTTTGCGGTTTTTATGGTGCAACAGCCAGATGGCGGCCCACGCGCCGGGGGCCGCGCCCGGCAGCGTGGCGAGGTGCAGCGTTTTTTCGGCAATGCGCCGCTGGCCCCGTTGCGCTTTGCGCTTGTCCAGGGCGAAGAGCAGGAAACACAGCAGATTGAGAAAGAACAGGCAGCTCAGGAGAATGGTCATGGGGCGGGCGGCGGGCCGGGGGGTGGGCTGGGACGGTCGCGGGGCGGGTCTGAACCGGTTGGGCAAGTTCAAAAAGAGCGAGGAAGACGCGACGCTAGCAGCCTGACCGGCCCCGCTGGCGCCAGCGGGGCCGCAAGTTATGGCGTTGCGGTTAAGGGGAAGATGGGGTATCTCTCGGCAGCCCCCGCCCCGCCAGCGGCGGGGGCTTCTTCGTATCAAAGCCGGCCGGAAACTGCGGGTGGGCCAGTTGACACGCGGCACCGCGGCCCCACGCCAAAATGCTGCACCAAAAATCGCGCGTTTTAGGGAACCAAAAATATATTTTTTATAAGCCCGGCCATCCGAAGCAACTTGGTATAGTTATATCATGCGTGCCCGCAGCCTGCCACGCAGGGCGCTTCCTTTCACGCTTTTTTCCGCTTTTTATGCCATGTGCCCTCCCCTCTCGTGCTGCCACCAGCGGCTAGTTCAGCCACTGCCTACCCAGCTTTATTACCTGGTGCGCCTGCTGCTCACCCATAATTCTGACGAACTGCTGGCCGACCAGCACGAGCCCGTGCAACAGCGCCTGGAGCAGCTCTGGGGCCGGGTGCAGCACTCGGTGCAGTGCCGGTGCCGGGTGTCGGCCGCGCGGGCCCTGGAGCTCACGGAGTGCCTCGTGGCGTGTTTGCTGCGCGAGGAATGCTGCCGCCGCTCGTTGCGGCGGGCGGTGCCGCTGCACGAGGCGCTGGGGCCGGTACTGAGTTAAAACCGGCGGGCCAGCGTCAGGCTGTGCGAAGTGAAGGCCGTGACGCCGCCCAGCCCGGTTTCCTTCATCACCTTGCCGCCTACGCGCCAGCGCTGCGTGGTGCCCAGGCCCACTTCCAGGTTGAGGGAGCCCAGCAGGCCGGCGTGCGCGCCTTGCCAGGTGGCCAGGCTGTAGCGCAGGTAAGGCGCCTCAGCGTAATTGCCCACGAAGCTGTAGCCGTTGTGCTGGTAGTAGCCCGCGAAACCGCCCGCGCCCACCGCAAACAGGACGCGGCGCGCGTTGCCGAAGGGATACCACAGCGCCTCGGCTTCGGCGTAGCCGGCCCGGTAGTTCTGGTTCGGCAGCTGGCTGGCCATGCCCTCCTGCGGCTGGCCGCCGATACCCACCAAGCGCCCGGATGCGCCCCAATGGCGGCATAGCAGCCGGGTGTATTCCACGGCTACGCGCAGGCAGTGGTAGGTGGGGCCCGCGGCTTCGGTGCGGCCCACGCCCATCCGCAGAAACGCCGGATGGCTGGGAGCATCGGCGGCCGGGGCAGGCAGGGCAGTGGTTTCGGCCAGGGCGGCCGAAGCAGGGGCCGCTGTGGTGGTTTGCGCATGGCCCGCTACGGGCAACGCCAGGGCGACCAGCCCAGACAGGAAAGCTCGGGAAGAAAGCTGCATCGAATAAAGTGGAAAGGTGGTGGGGTGCCGTTTCGGGCTGAAAGCTGCCGGTTACTGGCAATTCTGTGCGCTACCACAGCCCCGTTGAGGGCTGCCTGAATTTTACAGGTTCAGCCCAGGCAAGTTAAACAGCATGGTGGACAACGCCAACCCGCCTGCTCTACCAGCAGCCCGGCCCTGGCCCCGGCAGCAGGCAATTATTTGGGCATATCCCAGTAACTTCCGGCAGCAGAAGCAGCTCTGCGGCGAGAGCCGGCCCTGCACGGTGCTTGATGCCGCTGGCTGATTTGTTCCAATCGGCATCCGTAAGGGGTGGCAGCGGGCCATGGCTCAGCGCAGTCTGGCTGCGCCTGGCAATTCGGGCTTCCATTGCCCGCGTCTGGCTGATGTAAATTTGACCCGATTCCCCCGTTTTTCATCCCTAAATTCTACCCTCCCCTTGCGCCCGCCCGCCGACCCTGCCCGCATCAACGTCCAGTCCACCATCGACGTGAACTACTGGTGCCAGACCTTCAACTGCACCGAAACCCGCCTGCGCAACGCCGTGCTGGCCGTGGGCCCACTCGCGGCCGACGTGCAGGCCTACCTCAACCGCTGAGGAAGCGGTGGCCGCCGTGCGCCCTGCAAAAGCCGCCATTACGCACCGCACGCAGCAGCAGGGGAGCGGCAAATGACGGCCCGGCGGCTGCTACCTTCCCCCGCACCGCACGCCGCCGAACCAACTAGGTCTACTCCTTTTCCTCGCCCGATGCGACTACCCCTACTCCTGCTGTTGGCGCCTCCGCTGCACGCCGTGGCCCAACATACCACCGGCTTCAGCACCACCAACCCCAGCGCGAACAACGCCATGCGCGATTTCTCTGCGGGGGTGAGCCAGGCAAACGCCACGTTTCAGCGGCAGGTAGCCGGGAATCGGATGGCGCTGAGCGGCCCGGGGGTTTTACCGCTTTGAGTTGCGGCTGAACGACAACGCCTTTACGAGCAACCGCTGCATTGTGCGCACGACAAAAGTCTGTAATTGCATCCCCATCGACTTAGCTGACCAATTGCTGGAAAACTGCCCGTGAGGCAGCTCCCGGCGCCGCGCCGCCACCAGTTCAACCGTTCTAAACTAACATTTTATGATGGCACGACCGTTTTTCCCTTCGCTGATGATTGCGGCTTTTTTAGTACTGAGTGCCGGTTGTTCCAAAAAAACAGAGCCCTACGCGCCCACCACCCCCGCTCCAAGCGCCGGCATCTACGACCTCAACAGCCGCATCCCCAGCAGCGGCGCGGTGGCCAGCCGCCAAATCAGCGCGCAAGTGCGTACGGTCGTCACTTCCGACAATGTCAACGACCAGCTGGAGGTACGCTTCACCACTATTCCTAAGCCGGCCACCGGCGAAGAGCACCTCCTGCTGACCTTCATCAAAGCCAAAGGGCAGCCCGCTACGGCGTACCGGTACTTTGGCGGAGCCTACTACCTCAATGCCGCACCATACGCCTTATTCACCGACGATGTAGCCACGATTATCCCCACCCCCAGCGGTGGCTTCTCGGGCATGTTTTCGGCCAAGTGCAGCGAGCAAGTAGGCACCCCCAACCAAACGGATTATACCATCGTCAACGGCACCTTCACCAACGCCAGGCCCTAGGCCCTTTACCATACCTCTACCAACTGCGCGGCAGCGGCAGCATCGCACCGCCGGACGGCCCGCCAATCGACCTGAAAGGGTGGCAAATGCGTGTACATTCTGGCGCGCTGTAGCACACCCTGATTTAACCAAACCCTCTTGACTGATTCCAATCCTTCTATTTCACCGACTCCAGCCGGCCGAACGTATTCTCTCGGGTTCTGGCTGAGAACTAACAATATTTTGTTTTCAGCTTGATTTCGCACTTTTTGCAAAAAAAGGTGGCAAAAAGGGTGGCAAATCACGCCATTGTTGTGACGTATTTAGCCACCGTGCTGGGGGATATTGCCAGGGTCCGGGCGATGTAGCCGTTGGACTTCCCCTCCCCTTTCAGGGCCCGCGCCTGGGCCACCACGGCTGCCGCTTTCGTCGGTGCCCCGAGTTTGGCGCCAGCGGCCTTCTTCTTGGCCAGGGCCGCCTTGGTGTTCTCCGAAATTTTAATCAGGTCCTGCGCGGCGATGGTGGCCAGCATCGAGACAATCACGTCGCCGAAGGGCCCGAGGCTGTCGAGGTAGGGCTCGGTGAAGGACTTGTAGTTGACGCCGTGGTCGCGCAGTTCCTTCAGGTACTTGAGCGTGGGCAGGGCGCCCTCGCGGCTGAAGCGGTCCAGGCGCCAGAACACGACCAGGTCGAATTTCTTCTGGTAGGCTTCCAGTAGCAACTGCTTAAACTGGCTGCGGTCGGACTTACCGCCCGACACCTCCTCGGTGAACACCTTATAGATGGTGCCATGCTTCTCGGCAAACTCGCGCAGCTGGTGCACTTGGTTCTCCGGGTCTTGGCCTTTGTCTTTCGTCGACACGCGGGCGTAGATGGCTACTCTCATTCTCTGATTATACCATTTAGTTTGTCTAAGCCCTTTTGCAATGCTTGACTTAATGAATCAGTAAACGGCATTATTTCTTGGAAGGCGCGGATAAAGCTGAGAGTGTCTTCGTACACCTTTAGATATGCCTCAAGTAATTGCCGCGTGATTTTTATAGACACAGTTTCGTTAGCGCCATTCAAAAAAGAGATATACCATTCATAGGTAGAAGGGCGCCCCCGCCTAGTAGTAATTCTGTGCTTGCCATCCAGGTCACTGGGTGACTTGCCTCCACAATCAACAAAACCCTCTGGGGCAATACATAGCAAGCCCAGCTTTCCATGCGTGAAAATGTTACGGTATGTAACGAAATGCTCTAAATCCGTCCGAAGTTCTTTGGAAAGTGTATGCTTTGTTTTAGCATCGCGTTTCACATAACTGACAATATTGTTTTTTAAAGCCATGAAATCTCTTGCACCCGGCACATTGAGTTCTGCATCAGTCTTTCCGAGTGCGTATTTATTAAGTCGAAGAAAATGAGAATTAATTTGCTCTGCATTTGCCGATTGGTTTGCTATCAAACTCCGCATATCAATGTATTGCTTCAATATCTCAGGCGTTATTTGATGTGCTGAGATAGCCCATATTACTGCGTAATCATCAGGCAAGAACCCAGCATTGTTGAAGGCAATAGTGCCAAAATTTAAATGCTGCCTCAAACCCATGGTAGGTTCGGTGTATTGCACATCAATTGCCTGATGGGCAGCAGCAAATGGAATGATAAGTTCCTTGGGGTTTACTAAAGCCATAGAACAGATTCAAAAAAGTGTTATTATTAAGCAAGAAAGGAATCGCGTAATACTCAAAGTTAACCATCCAATAAACGGTTTAAGAAAACGGCTCGGAAAACCTGCGTTTCCGGGCCGTTTGAGCTCCTGTATAAACCCTCCAGTAAACGACCGTTAATTGGATGGCTTGGTCGCCTGAATATGGCCTTTGCTCTTCACCTTCTTCACCCGCTCCAGGTCGCGGTCGAGGCCGAGCACGTCCTGCACCACCTCCAGCGTTGTGGCCCACTGCTCGACCCCTTCGAGTTTCCTGTCCAACGACTCCAGTACCCGCAGCAGCCGCTGGTCGGTGCTGCCAGCGTCGCTGGCACCGGCCTCCTCGCCCGCCCTGGCGGCCGTGCCCTTGGTGGTGGGGCCGCCCTCGTAGTAGCCCCGCTGCCGGCGCTGCTCCAGCCAGCCCTCCACCTGCATCACCTGCGGGTCTTCGCGCAGCCACTTCGGGATGACGTACTCGTCCTCGTGCACGATGCCGGCCACGGCGTGTCCACTGTCGTCCATCAGCTTGCCGTTGCTGCCGACGTTCATGCCGGTGGCCATGCTGAAGATGTCCCACATGCTGCCGGTGCCGGCCGTCATCGGCGCGGCCTGGCCGGTGGCGCCGCCCTTGGCGAAGCCCATCACCTTGGCGCCGGCCATGCCCGCGCGAATCGTGGCCACCGCGCTCATGCCGAGGCCGTAGAGGGGGCCCGCCACCGGGCCCATGTTCGCGGCTGTTTTCCAATAGCCCTGCACCTCGTCGATGTAGTTGATGCCGATGTTGGCAATGGCTTCCGCTTTCCGGGCCGCTTTGAATACCTTATATAAGATGGTCTGCTGGTCGAGAGCGTCTTCGAGGTTTTTGACGTTGTCGTCCTGCATCGTCTTATCGACGAGGGCCATCCGCTTTTTGAACAGCGCCAGGCCTTCGTCCTCGGTTTGCAGCTTTTTGATGTGGCCCGCCTCGTCCTTGATTTTGTCGGCCTGCAGCTTCTTCCACGCCACCGACTCGGCCTGGTCGCGCTGCTTAATGAGGTCCAGCTCCCGTTGCATCGCCGCCTGCTTGATGGCGTAGACGGCGTCCTGGTACTGCTGCTCGGTGAGCAGCTTGTTGGCCAGGTTCAGGTCGGCCTCGGCCAGCAGCACCTCGGCATCGGCCTTGGCTTGGGCAATCTGCTGGTCGATGCGCGCCTGCCGGTCTTTCTCGGCCGCCTCGCTGTTTTTGGTCGACAACTCGCGCAGGCGCAGGTCGCGCTCGGCGACGATGGCCGCCACCTGCTCGGTGTAGTCGGCCTCCTGGCCGGTGAGGGCCTCTACCTTTTTGGTGGCGGCATCCATGATGGCCTGCCGCTGCTGCTCCAGGCGCAGCAACTCATCCGTCATCCCCCGCTGGTCGATGCCCGCTTTCAGCGTGTTGCGGTACTCCAGCAGGTTGCCCTCCTCCTTAATCCAGGCTTTCATGGCCGCCAGGCGCTCCCGGTCGGCTTTGTCGCGGGCCTGCTGGGCCTTTTTCTCGGCGGCCTCCCGTTCCTTTTTGGCTTTGGCCGACTCGCCGGCCGGCGCGTCCTCGCCGTTGCTGGCGGCCCCGCCCCCGCCGGAGCTGGTTTCGGTCGTTTCCACGCGCACGGAGCGCTTAATCTGGTTGTTTTTGTTGGCCTCGTAGCCCTCCAGAAAGGCTTTGGCGGCCTTCTGCCCACTCTCCAGCGCCAGGTCGGCCGTGCCCGCCAGCGAGGCCTTGAAGCCGGCGACAATCTTGTTTTTATCGAGGGTGAAAATGCCCACCAGGATGTCGCCCACCCCGCCCAGAATCTTGAGCGCGTCGTCCTTGATGGTGGTGAACACGCTCACAATCATCGCCCCGAGGCCGCCGAGTACGCCGCGCACCAACTCGCTCTTATTATAGAGTTCGATGAAGCCGTCGATGATGGCGTGCATCACCGACGCGCACAGCCGCAGCGGTGCCACGAGCAGCGTGATGGCGCCCTTCAGGAAATTGGCCACCGACACGGCCGAGTCGCCCTTCTCCCCAAACAGCCCCAGCCCGTCGACCAGGTCGCTCACGTCGTGCCACAAACTCACCACTTCCGCACCCAGGTCCACGAAGATGTCGACGATGGGTTGTGAGTTCTCCAGCACGCGGCCGAGCCACGAGCTGAGCTTGGTCAGGCCCTCGCTCACGAAGCCGCCCACGGTTTCCTTCATCTCGTTCCAGCGCATCGAGAGCGTGGCCATGCCCCCGCCGGCTTCGCGCGCCGCTTTGGCGGCGCCGCCAAACTCGGAATTCAGCTCGGCCAGAATCAGCTTCTGGGCGCCGGCCGTGTCGCCGGCTTTCACCATGGCCGCAATCTGCTCCTTCTGCTGGTCGGTGAAGGTGACGCCCACCCGCGTGAGGGCCTTGATGCCGCCAATGGGGTCGTTCAGGGCCTTGCCCAGCTGAATGCTGGCCCCTTTCATGTCGGCCGGCCCGTCGCCGGCCATCTTGGTGGCCAGGTCCTGAATGGCGGGGATGGCGTCCTCGAACACGCCCTTCTTCACGTTTTTGAACGTGAGCAGCATGGCGCTGGCCCGGTTGGTTTCGTCGTCGTCGAAGAGCGTCACCTTGGCCCGCTCCTCGCCGATTTTGCGGATTTCGGCAGCGGTCAGCCCGGCGGCGTTCTTGGTGGCGTGGAGCGTGGCTTCGAGGTCGGCGGCCGACCTGGCGCTGCCCTGAAACTCCTCGCGGGATGACGAAAAGAAGCCGAACAACTGCTGTACCACGCCCAGGATGCCGCCGGCCGTGAGGAAGCCGAACGCGCTGGCGAAGCCCTGCTTCAGGAAGCCGGTGCCCTCGGTGGCGCCCTTCATTTCCTTGCTCACGCCGGCAATGCGGTCCTGCAGGGCGTGGTAATCGGCCAGCATCTTCTTCCGGCCCGGGTCGTCGCCGTTCATCGCCTCCAGCTGCTTCTCCAGTTGGGCGGCCGAGGCCTTCATGTCGGTGAACGAGGCGTTGATTTTCTGCCCGTTGAGGATGACCTGCAGGTTTTCCCGGTTCATCTTCTCGGTGGCGGCGCGCACTTCCTCCTCCGTCTGCACGTAGGTCCGCATCTCGGCGCGGGCCGCGCCCACGCGCTGGGTCAGCACCTGGAAGTCGCGCTGCAGCTGCTGCCGGCGCGGGTCGTCCTGGCTCATTTTGGCCAGTTGGTTGTTCATCAGGGCCACGCCCGCGGCCATGTCTTTGATGCTGGCGTTGGCCTGCTGGGCATTGAGGAGTATTTCTAACTCCCGGGTTTCTTTATCGGCAGCCATGGGGACTTCACTTAAAAGTTAATGATGGTTTCGCCGGGCAGGGCATCGGTGGCCTTGGCCACGAGCACCTGCCCGTAGAGGTCGAGCATCAGCTCGGAGAGGCGTTTGGTCTGGTGGGCCACTTCCTTCGAGTACCAGGCGCGGGCCTTGCGCTCGTGGCGTCGCAGCTGCCCGCGGGTTTTTCGAATGCGGTCGTAGCCGTCGTCGCCCTTCCGGATGCCGGCGCCCATGCCGCGGCCGACGCCCATGTCCACGAACTTGCCATAGAGGGCGTAGCTCAGGCGGATGCGGAACAGGTCGCTGCCGGCGGCGCCGATGACTTCCTTGCGAAAGGAGGCCAGCAGCGTGCCGGTGTGCTCAATCCGGAGCCGGCGCATGTTGCCCACGAAGCGCTCCACGGTGATGTCGAGCCACTGCACCGCCAACTCGCGCGGGGATAGGGTCGGGCTCATAGGCGGGTGAAGCGGTAGGTAAAGTCGGCCGTTTCGAGGTAGCGGCCGGTGGTGTTGAGGCGGAGCGAGACTTTCTCCCAGAGGTACTTGCGGTGGTTCACCAGCTCCTTGCGGCCGGGGTCGAGGGTGAGCAGGTCGGCGACGTGAAAATCCATGGTGGCTTCGCGCGTGCTGGCCCGGTCGAGGAAGCCGAGCCAGCCCCGGTGCCAGGTTTCGTACAGCCCGTCAGGCCCGTCCCAGTGCAGCGTGCTGGTGCCCACCGCGAAGCCATCAAAGTCCTCGTTGCCCGAGGTGGCCAGCGGGTAGCGCTGGCCGAATTTGTCGGCCTGCAGGCCGCGGTCGAAGAGCAGGCGCAGGCCGCAGCGGCTGTCGTCGCCCAGCTCGTAAGCCGGCGAGGCACCCTTGGCCGCCACCGCCGGCAGCAGCCACTCGCGCAGGCCCGCGTCGTGCGGGTCCACTTCGCGCACCACGTGCAGCGTGCCGGCCTCCGTGCGCAGGGCCTGCTGGCCGGCGCCCACGCGCAGCGTGGCCCAGCTGGTGTCGAGGGTTTTGTTCAGGTCGTCCGCGTCCTCCAGCGCCATCTCCAGCGCGAAGCCGGTCGCCGTCACGGCCGTGGTGCGGGCCGGGCCGCCGGTGCGCGCCACGTACGCCTCGTCGGCGATGAGGTCGCGCAGGGCGTAAACCGCCATTTCGCGGCGCACCGGGTGGAAGCGGTAGGCCAGGCCGAAAAACTTCTGCAGGGCCAGCAGCAGGTCGCCCACGCCGATGTTGGGCACGTGCCGGTTCACGGCGAAGTCGGCCGGCAGCGTGCCGTCCGCATTTTCCACGGCCCGGTCGGAGTAAAGCACCGCGGCCTGCGCTTCGGGCTCGGCCAGCCAGGGCCCGCTCAGGGCGTAGCCCAGCGCGCCCATCACGCGCGCCAGCAGCGGCAGCAGGCGCAGGAACGGCACCACGGCGCTGCGGTGGCCGCCGGGGCTCCGGTCGTAGGCGCCGGCCGCGTAGTAGTTGAGAATCGGGCTGGCGCCGGCCAGCTTCGCGCCGTAAAAAGCGGCGTTGCGCACGCAGGGCAGGGCGTAATCGGCGGCGTTGGGCACCAGCACGAGCGCCACCCGGCCCAGGTCCAGCGAGGGCAGCGTCACGCCCTCAATGCGCGCCTGCAGGTCGGCGGCGTCGGCCACGAAGTTGTACGAGAACAGGCCCTTGTCCTCGTCGCAGTCCAGGTAGAGCAGCGAGCCCACCCAGCGCAGCTGCTGGTCGATGTAGAACTCCACCGGCTCGGGCGCGATTTGCTCGCCCTGGTCGGCGCGCAGGTGCGGGAAGTTGAGCGGCACCAGGTTGCCTTCCATCGGCAGGCCGAACGGGTAGCTGATGGTGCCCGGCACGGTGTCGGTGCTGAAGAGTGGGCTGCTGATGTCCATCGTGATGGTGCCGGGCGCCAGCGTGAGCCAGCCCCGGCTTGTCTTCAGGCCAATCATAGCAGCGGCTGGGAATAGGTGACCTGGTTGCGGCCCAGCGCGGGCGTGTACAGCTCCTCGGCCGGGAGGTAGAACTCAAACTCCTGGGTCGGCACCGGCTTGGTTTCGTCGAGCAGGGGGCTGGTTTTGGCCTTCACGTAGCCCGGCAGCCAGCGGCCGTCGCGCAGCAGCAGCACGCGCCGCGACAGCAGCAAGTCCTGCGAGGCCTGCAGCTGGGCGCGGGTCCGCACGCCGCTGGCCACCTTCACCACCGCGCGCAGCGAGCGGGTTTGCACGTCGGTGTCGCCGTCGAGCGGGTCGGAGTCCGGTGTCAGCGTGCGGGCCGACTCGGCGCCGGTGACCTCGGCGTCGACCTGCACGTCGCCGGTGGCGACGTAGGTGGCCATGCCGCCCAGGCTGGTGGCAAACAGGAAATAGCGCCGGTGCGGGAAGACGCGCCGGTCCAGCACGTAGCGCCGGGTTTCGCTGAGCACCGTCAGCTCGTCGGGGCTGGTCACGTACACCTCCCACCACCGCACCCGCTTGGTGCCGGCCAGCGCCGCCAGGCCCAGGGCCGCGTAGCCCACCGGCCGGCAGTACACCTCGTGCAGGTTCACGTTGTTGACGCCGCCCACGTTCACGGTTTCGCTCGTGCCGTCCTCGTACTGCACCCGCACCTGGAAGCGGAAGCCGGCCAGCGACTCCTTCACCAGGTAATACAGGTACTCGGGCTGGTCAGCCAAGGCCGGCTTCACCGGCGGCTCCCAGGTGAGAAACGGCTTCACGTCGTTCTGGTAGCTGTCGAAGAAGGTGCGGGTGCGGGACTCGTAAAAGCTCAGCCCGCCCAGCACGACGTAGTTCTGGGTGAGCACCGTGGTGCCGGCGCGCACCGGCGTGGCGCCGAAGCTCTCGGCGTACTTGAGGTAGAAGCGCCGGAACATGGGGTCGGCGCGCAGGGTCCGGGTGGCGGCCACCGGCGGCACGTGGTGCTGCAGGAACACGTCCAGTAGCGCCTGCACTTCGAAGGTGGTGCGGCCTTCGCGGTCGGCCGGTTGCTCCAGTACGCCGCCCACTTGCTCGAACACGTTGCTGAGGTAGTCCGGCTCCACCCACACCTCGCAGAGGAAGGTGAGGTGGGGTTTGGTGGTGGGGTCGGCGCGGTAGGCGGCGCCGGCATCCAGGGCCAGGGTGATGGGGTTGCGCGACCAGAAAAACAGGTCGGTGCGGACCTCCACCGTGATGGTCTTGCGGCAGCCCAGCACGTCGGTGATGGTGCACGAGTGGGTGCCGGTAGTCAGGCCGGTGCGATCCCGCGCGGTGCTGCCGTCGCTCCACAAATACGTGTAGAGGCCCACGCCGCCGGTCACGACCAGGCTCACGGCGCCGCCCACTTTCTGAATCAGCACGTCGAGCTCGGGGTTGCTGCCCACCTGGATGGTGGCGCGCGCGATGGCGCCGCTGGGCACGTCGGTCACGGCTACCCGGTAAGTGCCGGCGCGCAGCAGGCCGCGGTCCTCCACGGTGGGGCCGTCGTCCCACAAATAGGTATAGGGGCCGGGCAGGCCGCTCACCTGCAGGTCGATGGCGGCCGTGTTGTCGCCGTAGCAGGTGCAGCTCACCACGGTGCTGGCCAGCGTCAGGGTTTGCACCTGCAGCGTCACGCCGCCGGCCCCGTCGTGGAAATAGCCGGTGCGGGTGGCGCCGCTCACGTAGTGGAAGAACTCCACCGTAGTGGGGCGGCTGAAGTCCACCGGCGGGTTGTTGTTGCCCTGCGCGCCGGTGTAAAAGTCGTACTGCTGCGCGTTGGGGTCGGTCGAGGGCGTGTACACGACCAGGCGCGTGGCCGTGTCGAAATTCCACTCGTCGGCGTAGTAAAAGTCGCCCGAAATGCGGCTGTCGTTGGGGTCGACGTAGGAGTGGTCGTAGCGCCAGGTGAGCTTGAGTTGAATCAGCATGACGATTAGCCGCTGAAGGCGGCGGGGTTGTAGGTGAGGCCGGCGTTGGCCGGCGAGATGATTTCGAAGTCGAAGCGGGTGCCGTACCAGTTGTCGCCGATGGGGCCCACGGCGTCGGCCACGATGCTGCCCACCGGCCAGCGCACCTTCACCTGGTCCTCGTACTGCTTGCGGGCCGCGGCCAGCACCTGCTCTCCATTTTCCTCGGTGCGGTCGAGCAGCGCCCAGGCGTCGCCCCCCTTGGTTTTCTGCTCGAGCAGAAAGAAGGCCCCGCGCGCGGTGCGCTGGTAGTTGTCGCCGTTGTTGTCGCGGTACTGGGTCTGCAGGCTTTCGAGCACGAGCACCTGCTCCCCGGCGCCGGGCTTCAGGTAGCGGCCGAGGAGCGTTTCCTGCATCTCCAGCAGGTCGACCTGGCGCTGCAGCGGGTCGACGCTGACGATGATGCGGGCGAAGCGGGGCGAGTCCGCGCGGTGGCGGATGAGGTTGTTGCGCCCGGCGATGGTCTGAAACAGGGCGCTGTAAGTGGAATTGCGCATTACGAAGTGGCTTTTTGGGCTTTGAGGCGTTCCTGGTATTGCACGGCCAGGTCCTGCATTTCGGCCAGGATGAGGCGCGCGGGCTGGCCAGCGGTTTGCTGCACCGTGCCGAAGGCCCCGCCGGATAGCTTGCGCAGCACCGGCTCCCACTGCGGGCCTTTTTGCGGGCGCTTGTCATCTTCGTCGGCCATGGCAAACACGTCGGGAAATTCGACGGCCAGCTGGGCGCGGCAGCCGCGGTACCAGGTGAGCACGGCCAGCTTCTCGATTTCGGGCAGGGCTGCCACGCGCGGGGTGCGCAGCTCCAGCTGGTGCTCGTTGAAGGGCACACGCACGTCGCCGTTCCAGTCCGGGTCGGTGGGGGAGGCGTTCTGCTCCACCATGCCGCCGGCCACGGTGACCCGGCGGGCTGGGCGGTAGAGCACGGCTAGGAACTGGTCGAGGTAGGTAGAGCGGTTGTTGAGCCGGACCCGCTGGCCGAGCAGGTGGTACTGCACGAAAAAGGTGTCGGCGAACATGAACTCGCCGAAGGTGAGGTTGCTGAAGCTGGCGCGCGGGCCGTGCCAGGTGGTCACGCCCTCGCGCCAGTGGCGGCCGGGAATGCGCAGGGTGGGCAGCAACTGCGCCGTGAGCCGGTGGTCATCCGATAAGACGAAGTCCGTGAGCGGCAGGAGCTGGGCCAGCACGTCGGACTCCAGGGCGCAGAGCAGGGGGAGCTGGAAGTCGGTGAGCAGGCTGAGCATTTCCAGCCGCCAGCCCGCGTTCAAGGCGGTGCCGTAGAAGTGGGCCAGCACCTGCAGCAGCTGCCGGCGCGTCATCTCGTTCCAAGTGGAAGGCACCTGTTTGGTGGTGGTGCCGATTTGCAGGGTATTCATGCCCCGAAATTGCCGGCCCCTGCCACGGCAGGAAAGGACACAAAAAAGCCCCGCCGGGTGGGGCGGGGCTTCGTGCACCGGTTAGTATTACAAACGGCGGAGGTGGTTCAAATAGTCTTGTAGCCACTCTTGTTGAAAGTTCGGTTCGGGCAAGCTGCTTAAGTGAACCGGTCGGACTACGCTTCTGCCGTCAGGTGAGATTGATGCAATGCGTGGCAATTCATCCGACCATATAAGCCGGTGCTCCCAATTAGCGGCAGTGGGAGATGTAGCCAAGCCGAGCTTAATGCGGTCAAGGCCAAACATGCGCCACGGGTCCTCGGTAGTTTTAAGCAGGCCGAAGAGCTGTAAGTCGGTTAGAAAATTACTGCGTGAATCAATGCGAACATCTACGCCACGTTGGTCATGCGCTAGCTTGTAAATGGTATGCATAAACCCTTCGGGGCTAGCGGTTGATAACCAAGCGTTGTGTAAGGCATCAAAAAGCTCCTCGTCGGTTCTTGCCGTGACTTGGCGGCCAAGCATATCAAAGTTCATCGTTTACAGTACTTAAATGTGGGTGGAAAAGATGCTATTTTATTGTCTGCAAGCAGGTTGACCTAACTAAGCGTTTCCATCTGGAGTGTGCTTATGAAGTTGTCAATGTCAGCTTGTAACTGATGGATGGCTTTGTTAAGAAACCGCTGGGCTTCTGTACGCTTTGAATTTTTTGCCCATCCACCTTCTCTATCCAACGTGTAACCGAGGCTTTGGATAGCATCGTGTCTGATATCAAACTCCTTGTTGACAAACATAGACCCAGGCCCTGGCTGATGCTGTGGCTGGAGTTCAACCGCGCTAATAATTCTCGCAGCTCTGTCGACATAACTGTCAAGTGCGTAAACTGAAGATGCATTGCCCATCTCCTGCTGGACCAATTTCAATTGGTCAATTGCTGTTTTGTAATCCATTATTTTTTTGTTTAAAAAATTAAATAATTTATTTATACTGTCATAAAAGAACCCCAGCTGTATGGCTGGGGTTCAATTTCAATTAGATATTTACAAAATGTGCTCTATCTCACGGATTCGCTGCTCTAGTCCCCCGATGACCTGCACAAGTTGCAATTCAAAGGTGCTCACCGGCGTGAGCGGGAAGAGGTTGTAGCGCTTGAACATCTCGTACATCACCACCGTGTCGACGAAGATGGGCTCCGCCAGCGGGGGCTCCAGCACTTTTTCAGGCGGTGGGGTCTTGGCGCCGCCGTCATCGTCATCAGGATTGCGGCCAAAGCCGATGGGCGGGGTCTTTTTACTCTTAGCCATAGCAGCAGTCGGGCAAGCCGGGGAAAATCGCTGCAAACACTTCTGGGCCGTTCGCCCTGAGCATAGCGGTCACGCTCCGCCACTACTTCCCCGGCCGTTTTCTGACGGCCGAAGCGAACGGGGTAATTATCCAGAAGTGTTTGCTTGGCAAAGATAGCAAAACCGCCCGCCTGCGCTGGGTGCTGGCGGGCGGTTTAATTCGCCCGGCACGGTAGCAGTCTATGCCCCCGGAGCCAGAATCCCAGGGCCAGCAAGGCCAGCCCAGCCCCTAGTATCCAGCCCCAGGGGGTGCGCTTTTCGGTAGCAGTGGCGGTGCTGCCGGCGCCGATGGCCGGCGCGGTGGCCCGCTGGCCGGCTTTCGTATTGTCGGTGGCGGTGGGCGTGGCCACGTTGCCGGTACCGGCCTGCGTGATGAAATTCACCGGGCCGGTGATGGTGATTTTCTTCGCCTGCAGCGCTGGCATCAGGGGCAGTGTGTCGTTGGTCGTGACCATGGGCACCCGCCAGACCGCACGGCTGCAGCCCATCACTGACGACAGGCAACAGACAATTAGGAGCTTCTTCATTTGTATTGGGGATTGTCGACGACGTTGGCCACGGCCGCCACTCATTTGTATTGGGGATTGTCGACGACGTTGGCCACGGCCGCCACCATGCGCTTGAGTCGCCAGTTCACGAACACGCCCTCGCCTTCGCGCTGCAGGGCCCCGCTTCCGCCGGTGTTGCCCCCTACCGCGCGGCAGCTGGGCCCGCTGCCCCAGACGATGAGCATCTCGACGTGGCAGATTTCGGCGTGCCCCCACGTAAAACCCAGCAAGTCACCGGGCTGAGGCAGGGGGCGGCCGGCCAGTTGCACGCCGTTGCGCCAAATGGTGTGGGCGGCGTCGAACCAGGCCTTGGCTTTGCCGAAGCGCGGCACGAGGAGCCCTGCCCGGCGTAGCTCGACGACGACCGTCCACGAGCACCAGGCGTCGCCGGCCCGGCCGCCGGCTTCGCGGATAAGGGCTTCGACTTCCTTACCGCGGTTGAATCCACGCTCCCGGATGCCGACGAGCCGGTTGGCTTCGGCCACGATGCGGGCGCGGAGGCCGGCACCGCCGTCATGGCCACCGTCACCAGCTGCGTGGCCAGGTGCAGCACATAGGCCAAGGATAACAAGCAGAAGGATAAGCGTACGCATCGGATGAGAAAAGTGAACTGGTTGACTTTGCGCCGCTCGGTCAGCTGTGCCAGGCGGGCGGGGTAAATGTTGGCCTCCTCATAAAGCGGCTTGCGCAACTCCTCCGTGAGGTTTTCGAAGAGCTTGGCTTCGCCCTCCAGGCTCTCGGCCTGGTACTCGTGGAAGCGCGGCAGAAACTTCTCGTACACGAACAAGCTGCCGTGCAGCACCCCACTCATGAGCAGGGCCGCCAGGCCCAGCACGTTGAGGATTTCGATACCGAATGCGCCAGCCGTGGGGTCGAGGATGCGCAGCACCGGCGGCAGCACCACGAAAATGAGGCCGGTAGCAAACAGACCCTTGGTGGCCTGGCGGATGTAGTTGGGGATGGGCATAACGATTAGTGGTTGTGGGCCTGAATCCACTGATCGTGCAGGGCGGCACGCTGCTCCAGCGAGTTGAGGCGGGTGTCATAAATTCGGTGGGCGGCCTGCTCTTCCTTGCCGTTTTGCTTCAGGTCCTCGATTTGGGCGCCCTGCACTTTGACGGTGGTGAGCAGCTCCAGCAGGTTGCGGTTGGTTTCGCGCATCTCCGTGCCGGTGGAGTTAATGGCGAAAGTGTAGAGGCCCTGCACCAGCAGCAGCAGGAAGGCGCACACGCCCACCAGTATCCAGTTGCGGGTTTGATGCTGGCTGATTTCGATTTTTTCGGGGGTCACGTCGGGCGTCATCTTAGCAGGCTCTGTAGGTTTTGGCGGTGTAGTCGCGGGCCTGTGGAGCGGCGGGCGCGGTGTAGGCGCTGGAATGGAAGTAGGTGGCGAAACGGGTGGCCGAGGCCGTGCGGTCGAGGTAGGCCGTGAGCTGGCGCAGCCACCGGGCGCCGGTGAGCAGCGCCTGGTCGGCCTTGCTCTTCAGCAGCTGGTCGAGGCCGGCGTCGGCTTCCTTCGAGTTGCTGTCATCGATGCGGGCCACCATCAGCTCAATGCCGTCGCCGGTGAAGCGCAGGCCCATTTCGGGCGTGGCGTGGCCCACCGTCAGGCTGGCCAGCGCCGGCAGCACGTAGGTGCGCAGCAGGTTCTGGTTGTCCGAGGTGAGCGCGCGGGCCAGCGTCTGCTCGCGCAGCTCCTGCAGGAACTCGTGGCCCAGCACGCGGCCCAGCTCGAAGTGCTCCAGCCGGCGGCGCACCGGGCCCAGCAGCGCAAACACGGCCCGCGAGTCGCCGATGTTCTCGTACTCCTGGAAGGCGGCCGTGCTGGTGAACAACTCCCGGCGGTGGCGCTGGCCGGCGTCGGACGTGGCCCAGGCCTGCAGCTCGGGCGAGGACGGGTAATTGTCCTCCAGCCACTGCACCAGCGTGTCGACGTCGCGCAGCCCGCGGCGCTGCAGCACGGCCTGCGCCTGGTTGGTTTGCCACTGAAAGGCCGTCTTGCTGGTTTCCGACACGATGATGTGCACGCCGGTGCCGTCGATGACGACCTGGTGCTCGGGCAGGCCGATGGCGGTGGCCAGGCGGGCCAGCGGCGCCTGCACCAGGCGCAGCACCTCCGCGGCCAGGTCGTCGGGCGAGTCGGGGTCGAAGCCGTCGGCGTCGTAGGCGGCCTGCAGCCAGTCGGCCAGCGGCCGGCCCAGCAGCTGCCGGATGGCGGTGCGCTCCACGTCGCGCAGGGCGATGGCGATGGCCGGCGGGATTTCCTTGGCGTCAATCGAGACGAATTGCCGCAGCTCGTCGATGGTTTTGAGGAGGGACATCAGGGCGTCGTGTTAGGCGTGGTTTCGCTGTTCTTGTCCAACGTGTTGATTTCGGGGTTGAGGAAGCGGAACTCCAGCTCGGGGTCCCAGCCGTTGTAATCGCGCACCAGGTTGAGCACCTCCAGAATCAAATCCTGGTAGAAAGCGTGGGTAGCGACGAAGGCATTGAAGGCCACGCGCTTGTCGGAGCCACTCCCCGCCCCCATGCCCTTGCCGGGCGAAATGCCGCTGAGCGTGGGGTCCACCTGCAGGGCGGTGTAGATGTGGCTGCTGGCCTCCTGCGAGTCCTCGATGTAGAGGCCCGACTTGATTTTGTCGTCGATGGCTGTGACGGTGAACACCTTGACAGGCGGGCCGCCGTTGGGGTCGGGCATGGTCACGGCCAGCACCGATTTGCCGGCCCCGTCCGTGCCCGCCATCGTCTTCTCGAAGGCCTCCAGCTCCTCGGCAATGATGCTTTTGCGGTCGCCTTCCTTCTTCTCGGCCCAGTCCGGGTATTTCCACTCCCAGTAGCGGACATCGGCCTCGATGATGTACTTAATCGAGAGCTGGTTGATGAAGAGCTGCTTCTTGAACTCGGGAATGGCCTGCGCCACGTCGAGCCAGCCCGACTTGACGATGACGTTCCACACCGCCAGCTGGTAAAGCGCCTGGCCGGGGCTGGGCAGCGAGAGCGGGAAGATGTACTTGAAGCCGCGCGTGTCGTTGCGCAGGCTTTCCACCACGTCGAAGTAGGGGTCGAGCACCGGCACCTGCGTGGTGTAGCCGTCGCCGGGCTGGGCCGCCGGCCAGTTGGCCGAGATGTACACCCACTTCGGCACCGCCTCGCCGGCCGCCTGCGCCGAGTAGCGGCAGAACGGCGTGTCCTGGATGCAGATGCTGGTAATCTGGCTGCGGTCGTTGCTGAGCACCAGCTCCGGAAAGGCGTTGGCGAAGTACATCAGCCCCTGAATGCCCTCGAACCCGAAGCGGCCCAGGTTGGATTTGCGAAAAAACTCCTTCACCACGTGGTCGTTCACGCGCTGGAATATCTCCGAGCCGTCCTCCTTGAAGCCGATGACCTTGCCGTAAATGATGCCCTTGCCGTACACGGCGCGGGTTTTCCAGTCCAGTACCGGCTTGATGATGGTGCTCTTGCCAATGGCGGCCAGCACCTGCTGCGGGAAGTCGTTGCCCGGCCCCCAGGGCGCAATGACGCCGGTGGCCGTTTCCCTCGAGACGGGCGTGGTGGGCGCCGCGCCGCCGGGCTTGGCGCTGTTGCGGCCGGCCCGCATGCCCGAAGCACCCAGCGCCCCCGGCGCGCGCAGGATGTTGCCGGTGGCCCGGTGGTACACGACGCCGTTGCCGGAAAAAAGGAATTGCTCCATTTAGATGTACACTTTGCGCCCCGCGACGTGCGTGAGCAGGTAAATGTGAATTTTCACGAGGGCCCCGGTGCGGGTATCGACCAGGTTGCGGGTGGCATGGCGCCAGTGGTCCGGGTTTTTGGGGCCGGCCGGCACCGGCACCTGCCCGTCGGCCGCGACGCGGGCGCGGTCGGCGTCGGTCTCCTCCCCTTCCCGCGGCGCGCGCAGCTCCCCGGCCGCCTGGCGGTGGCCCCGGCCGATGCGCGCCGCCGGCAGCTTGCCAAAATCGCCGCCGGTTTTGCGGCGCCGGTCGCACTTTACCCACTGCACGGCAACGGGCGCGGGCCCGTCGAGCAGGTCCAAGGCGTCTTTTAATCGGATGGTGGCGGGGCTTTCCATTGGTGCCACGAAGTAGGCCCGGCACCGAGGCAGGGAAAAGGACACAAAACCGCATCAGAGGCCCCGAAATGGCACAAAAAGCCAATCTCACGGCCTATTGCGTTTGCGCGCCGGAATCGGCCTTTTTAGGGTGCGACGGTGTTTCATAGTCTCACCAGTCGAGCGCAAGACCCCGGCTTGCACTGTCGGCCGTTGGCAATTGCCGGGGGCTGCCTCGGGGATATCTGTGGGGACCTACCCTCTTCGGCCGTCGACGGTGCTGGGGTTCGGGCAAACAAAAAGCCCCGACCGCAGGGTCGGGGCTTTGGCACTGGAGGCAGGTGGGCCTAGCTGCTCACGATGATGAGCTGGGTGAAGTCGATGCCGGCATTGACCACGTCGGTGCCCACGCTGAGCAGGTGCATGTCGACGTTGTCGGTGTAGTGGGTGGCGTGCTCCTGGGGGAAGCTGGCCTTCTTCTCACTGGTCTTCACCTTCATGATGCGGCCCTTGCTGTCCTGGCTCACCGGGGCCAGCAGCATGGCCGTGACCACGTCCTTGCAGTTGACCTTGTTGAAGCGGATGCGCGTGAGCTTGGGGTCGCGCTCCCCAAGCAGCTTCTGGGCCAGCAGGTAGCGCGTGCCGTGGCTGGGTGCCCGGCCGATGTTCATCCGACGCACGCGCCACCCCCGAGCATTGAAGGCCTTGATAAGCGATTCGTTCAGGGTCAGCTCACTGTCTTCACGCCGGTTATCGCCCCGCTCACTATCGGGCAGCAGCTCTATCTCGCGCTTCCCGTGGTACGCATAGTAGTTCGTGAAATCCTCGACCAGGTCATCGATGAAGGCCGGGTGCTTAACGTGGAAGCCCTTCAGGAAGCGGTACTCGCCCTTGTCCGGGTGGGGCTGGCCGACCACCATGGTGGTAATCTTGGCGCCCCAGTCCACCGACACCCGCAGGGGCCGGTGGGCCCGGCAGTCGCTGTCCATGCGGCTATCACTCTCCAAGTGATTGTCGGCCTTATCGGCCAGCACCTTCAATGCCTTAGCCTTCAGCTCCTGACCCAGTATCAGGCCCAGCACGAAGTCGTCATCGGCACACTCGACCACGTGGCGGGCCTGGTTCAGCTGCGGATAAAAACCGCCTTCCACGGTCGTGGGGCGACGGTTCATCATCTCAATCATGAACGTGAAGTCCGTCATGAAGCGCCGCTGGTCGAGCAGGTACTGCAAACCCAGGTTGTGGATGTTATCGAAGGCATTGGCCTCCGAATAGAACGTACCCTTGTCCTTGGCCGAAGGGAAGTAACGGATGTCCCGCATGAACTTCAGTACCTCTGTTTTCCAGATTTCGAGCTTTTCCTCGTCCGTTTTCGCGTCCAGGAAGCGCACCTGGGCGTCAATCAACTCGTTTTGGCGCTCTACTAGGTCGATGCCTTCGTCCTCGTAGTATTTCGACTTATCCAGCAGCCAGCGGCCGTTATCGCCCCAGGGCATCGACGAAAACAGGAAAACGCCGTGGTGCATCGGGTTTTTACCGAAATACTGGCCGTTGCCGCGGTTGGTGGCCGAGAGGTCGGCATCCAGCTTGTTTTTATCGAACAACAGGGCCTCGTCGCCGATAAAGCCATCCACGTTCAAACCCCGCGAGGCCGAGCCACCGGCATCGAGCGACACCAAGTGGAAACCGGTGCCGTTCTTGAAAATGATGAAGTGGTCGTAGCTCAGCGGGCCCTCGAAGGGCCGGTCCCAGTTCAGGTTGGGCGGCGGCTTGCGGCCGATGTAATAATCCCGGTTCAGCCGGTAGCCTAAACGCTCGAGGGACGCTACCGTCGAGGGCAGCGTCCGGGTGAGCACCTGCTTATAGGTCGAGCCGACGATGACCCAGCAGCTGCGGGGCATCGTTGACACAATCATGTGAATATCCCAGGCGATGATGCTGGACTTGCCGGTGCCGCGCCCCCAGACGCTGACGCCCTCCTTTTTCCGGCGGGCCGTGACGTACCGCAGCTGGGGCTGGTTAAAGGTGAGTTTTACCTGGTCAACGATTACCACCGCCCACCTCCTTTCCACTGGTTTCGGCCAGCATCACCTCCATCGCTTCGGCCCCAAACACGTTGTCCTGCACCGCATCCTGAATCAACTCGAAATCGGCATCCGAGATATCATCCATCTTGCTGATGTCGAAGGCGCGCGTTTTGCGGCCCTCCACCGTCAGGTTGATGACGTAGGACGTGTTGCCGGAGCCACTGCCGCCCTCGTCCGTTGCCGAATCGGCCCGGAGCAGGCCCGACACCATGGCCTCGAACTTCATGGCCGCCAGGGCGCCCTTGGTGTCCGGTGGGCGCATCGTGAGGCAAAGCTGCAGCAGCTTGCGGGCAAACTCCAGCAGCACGGCCCGGCGGCCCTCCTTCTTCACTTTTTTCACGTCCCCAAACAGGTTCTGGGCGTCGCGCAGCCGGCGGTAGCAGGTGGCGCGGCTGATGGAGAATTGCTTCGCCAGCAGCGGCCAGGCCTGCTCGAAGGAATGGTAGTTCAGAATCAACCCATACGCGGCCTCCAGCTGGCTGTGCACCACTTTGTCGTCGCGGCTCAGGCCGTCCAGCCCAGGACCGTTTTCGTCGTGGTAGGCCGCGAAAATGCGCTCCACGGCCGTGGATTTCAGCAGCAGCACCTGGTCGGCACCGGGGAGGTTATTCGGCGAAGGCAGCGAGTTGCTCATCGGTCAGTTCCTCCCCGTTGCGGGTGATGGTGAAGCGACGGTTGTTGTCGCGCATAAACTTCACGTAGCGCCGCACGTGCACGTCGACGTAGCGCGGGTCCAGCTCCACGAAGCGGCCCTGGCGGCCCGTCATTTCGCACACGATGAGCATGGTGCCCGAGCCCCCGAAGCCGTCGAACACGATGGCGCCGGGCTTGCTGGAGCACTCGACCAGGTACACCTGGATGTCGAGTGGTTTCATCGTTGGATGCTCCGCATTGCGCTGCGGCCGGTCGAACTGCAGCACGGTGGTCTGCTTGCGGTCGGAGCACCAGGTGTGGGCCGCGCCTTCCTTCCAGCCGTACAAAATGGGCTCGTGCTGCCAGTGGAAGTCCTGTCGGCCCATCACGAACTGCTGCTTGACCCACACCAGGCACTGGCTCAGCTTCAACCCAGCCTCCTTGAAAGCCAGACGGAAGTTGGCGCCTTCCGAGTCGGCGTGGAACACGTAAATGGGTGCTCCGGGGCGCATGAACGTGAAGCAGTTGACATAGAAGTCGTAGAGAAACAGCCGGAAGGCTTCGTCCCCCATCGAGTCGTTTTCAATCTTCAGCGCATCCTTTGTTTTGCCCTGGTAGTCGACGTTATAGGGCGGGTCGGTGTCGACCAGGTCGATGAGCACGCCCTCGCCTACCGCGCGGGCCACCACGTCCGAATCGGTCGAGGAGCCGCACACCAGGCGGTGCAGCAGCGCCTGGCCGTCGCTGTGGAACTCGTACTCGTCGCCCAGCACCGACACCGGCACGGCCGGCGGCGTGGGGTCGAACTCCTGCTCTTCGGCCGGCGGCAGCAGCGAGGCCGTGAGCTTGGCCAGCGCATCGAGCGAGCCCACGTCCATGATGGCGTCGAGGTTGAGGTGGCTGAAGTTATCGAGCAGGCTCTGGTAGTCCCAGACGCCGGCCCCGACGTTGCTCACGATGTTGTACTCGTCGAGCTCGTCTTTCGTCAGCTGCCGGTTGGGCATCCGCACGTCGATGATTTCGTCGCCACGGCCCGCATCGATGAGCATGGCCAGGCGCTGGTGGCCGGCCACGACGACGTCATCGGTATTAATAGCGGGGATTTCGACCAGGTTGAACTTGGCCAGGCTCGCCTGCAGGCGCTCCCGGCCTTCGTCGGTGAGGGTGCGCGGGTTGTAGCTCAGGGGCACGAGGTCGCGCACGCGGCGCTGGGCGTTGTGCCACTGCAGGGGGATTAATTCGTCAGACACGGCTTAGGGATTGAGTTTTGAGCGGATAAGGGTGATTTCAGCTTCGGCCGTGGCCAGGTCCTCGGCGCGGTCGGGTTTCTTCTTGAGTTTGGAGCGGAGGCTGCAGAGGTTGGCCAGGCGCTGGCGCAGCACGCCGGTATCGGAGACTTCGGCCGTGGGCACCGGACCCGGCAGCCGGCCGTGCGCCAGCACGTGCGCCTCCGCGTCCTTCAGCTTGAGCTCCTGGTCGGTCAGCTCCAGGATGCGGGCCGCCAGCGCGTAGCGGGCTTTTTTGCCCAGGTTGCGCGCGGTGAACTGCGCATGGGTGTGGCTGCGCTCGTCGCGCACGGCACGCAGCTGGTCGCGCACAGGGGCCAACGCGGGGCTGCCCACGCCCACCGGCGTGCTCGGCACCACTGGGGCTGGCGCGGGGTCGGCTGCAGCCGGCGGCTCCGGCGGCCGAGCGGGGCTGTCTAAGACGGCTATTTCGTCCTTCACCTGACCCACCAGCGTGCGCAACTCCCGCACCAGCGCCTGGCGGCTGAAGGCGGTCTCGGGCAGGGCGAAGAGGCGCAGGTAGGTCGGGTTGGTGCCCATCTGGGCGTAGAGGGCCGCGCCGGACGCGTAACGCTGCTCCGAAGCCAGCCAGGCGGTGATTTTGCCAAGTTCCATGCCCCGAAGTTGCCGGTGCCTGCCACGGCAAAAAAGGACGTAAAAAGGCCCCGGTGCGCGTTGCACCGGGGCCTTTTCCCTGGGTTCACCTGGCCTTCTATTTCGCCGCCTTGCGTGCTTTCCGTCGCGGGACTAAGTAGGTGAACAAAGGGTCTTTCACCAGCTCGTCGGCTTCGGCCAGCGTGAGCCGGCGCAGGTCTATCGTGCGCCCCAGGCGTTGTAGCACAATTCGGGTGGGCACGACAGAGGCGCGGTACTTGGCGGCGACCTCGGGCGGGAGCTGGTGAATAGACGTTGCCACGGCTTAGGGCTTCATGAGGACGTCGCCCTCGTAGATGTAGAGGCCGTTGGCGTAGCACTCCCCCTTCACGGTGAAGCCCCGACGGCCGCTGCTCAGCTTGCCCGAGTCGTAGTCGCAGGCCAGCTCCACCGGCAGGCCTTCCGAGCCCACCTGCAGGTAGGTGCCGTCGGCGTCCGGCACCAGCATGATGAGGCCGAGGTTTTTCACCACGCGGGCGAATTCCAGGGCCGCGGCGCGGTTGCCGGGGTGGAAGCCCTCGAAGCTCACCTTCAGGCCGCGGCCGTCGCGCTCGCCGACAATCGCGGCTTTGAGCTGGTTGGAGTCGAGCGTGATGTACTGCTTGGTGAAGCCCTTGCCGGCTTTGAAGACGTGGTCCGCGACGATGCGGGCCGTGTCGCCGGGCGCGGCGCCGGTTTTGGGCGCCTTGGCGATGGTTTCGAAGTCATCCTCGCGGGCCGTCAGCACGTAGCCGAGCAAGCCCGGCGTGTTGTCGTCGCCCTGGGGGCCTTCGAGGTTGCTCAGTGCAAAAGTATTCATGTCGAATTACTTAAAGCGTTGATAATTGATTGATAGCCGGGCCGACCCCAACTATTCGGCCGAAGCCTCGAGGAGCTGGAGCAGGCCCGACTCGTCGGCGAGCAGTTGCTTCACCAACTCCGGGTTGCCCTGCAACTCGTCGTGTTTCACCAGCTTGCCTTCGGCGGTGGTGAACTGGCCGGCCAGCACCTGGTAGTGCTGGCCCTCGTGGGTCACCACCGAGAGTTGGCCGGCGCCCTGGGCCTTGGCGGCAGCCAGCTGCTGGGCCAGGCCTTCGACGACGGCGTTCTGGGCCTCCGATTCTTCTTTGGCGGCGCGCAGCTCGTCGCCGTGGGTTTTGGCCTGCTCAGCCAGCTGCTTTTTCAATGCCTCGATTTGCTGCTCGGGCGTTAGTTCTTTTGCCATGATGAGGCGGGATTTAGCTTGAGAAATGAGAGAATCTATCTGCCTTTTTGAATGCCAACGGACGCACCCGGCCGGTCACGAGGGCCGGCCGGGGGGGGCCATTCCTTATAAGGTGAGGTCCTTGTCGTTGGTGAACACCGCCTCCAGCACCGGGAAGCCCAGGCCTTTGTAGAAGTCGGTGTAGATGAACACCTGGCGCTTGGCGCTCTCGATGCGCACGGCGCGGGTGTTGACCGCTTTTTTGGTCAGGCGCTTGCGGTTGTCCTTGTGCGAAGCCCAGATTTTCTGGGAGTCGCCCATCGAGTTGAGGCCCACCACGCGGTGGTTGGTGAACTCAATCGGGTAGGACTGCAGCTGGTCGCCGTTGCCGTCGATGATGGGGTTGGCATCGGTGGCGTTGGTGTCCAGCCGGTACTTGGCGTGCCGCCCCACGGCGTAGCGGCGGGCCAGCGTGGTGTTCATGCACACCTCCATGGCCCGGCCCCGGTAGCGGAGGGTGAAGCTGGCGGCGAAGGCCTCCACGTAGTCGCAGAAGGCCTGCGGGTCGGTGGGGATGGCGCCCAGGGCGATGGGCGTGATTTTGCTCTGGGAGATGGCGCGGTTGATGACCGTGCGGATGCCGTCCATGCCGGTGCCGGCGGCGCCGGGCGTGCCGGTGGTCGGGGCCACGAACTTGCCGAAATAGATTTCGTTCAGCTCGTAGTCCTCGTCCATGCGGGCGTAGAGGTGCTCCTCCACGAGGTAGCGCACGAAGGGCCACTGGGCGCGGTCGAGGTTCTGGTCGGCCAGGAAGCCGAGCCACGACGACTCCAGCTTGTCCGGGTTCTCCTCCAGGTCCACCTTGAAGGGCGTCTGGGTGAGGACGATGGGCGCGGCCTTCAGCTCCCCCAGCGGCGTCCAGCCGGGCTGGAAGGGCTGCAGCACGCGGCTGAGCTCGGTCGAGCCCATCTGGTACGAGGTGTCGTCGGTCGGAATCAGGCCGAAGAGGGCCTCCGTTTGCGACGAAATGTAAGGCTTCTTCAGGATGCGCGAGAGGTTCTGGCCCCCGTTGCGGTAGTAGTTGCCGTACTCGGTGATGATATCTTGGATATCCATCTGATAAGTGGTTGAGGTGGAATGAATTGAGCGTCGCCGCCAAAGCCGGCCCCCTCACGTGGAGAAGGCCGGCTGGTTGCCGCAAGGGGCGGGTGTTTAGTTGATTAGCCGAACATCGGGTGGCCGTCGATGGCCTTGTTGTGGGGCAACTCGTCGATGGCCTGCTGGTGGGCATCCGGTTCGGTTTGCTCCACGTCCGAGTGGCCGGCCTCCAGCACCGGGGTGGTGTGGCCCGCGCCGGGCTGCTTGTCGAACTTGTCGGCCTTCACCTTGTAGCCGTCGCGCTGGGCCACGAGGGCTTCGATGGACTCGGCGCCGGCGGCCGCGAGGGCGTCGGTGGTGGCTTTGGCGGCATCGGCCGCGGCTTTCTCCGCCACGTCGACGCGGCCGGCCTTCTCGGTCAGCTCGTTGAACGACGCCTCGTTGATGAGCTGGGCACCTTTGATGCCGGCTTCCGTCAACTCCTCGTTGGCGGCGACGGCCTCTTCGGCCGACACGGTTTCTTTGCCCACCAGGGCCGTCATGGCAGCGCCAAAGACGAGGGCAGCACCCGCTTTATTGAACAGATTTAACATGGGGTTATTGAAAAAATGGGGTTGGAGTTAGGAGCGTTTTTGGGCCTGCACCAAGCGCACGCACTCGCCAATGGCATCCTGGAAGGAGCCCATGGCGTCGATGAGGCCGATTTCACCGGCCCAGCTGGCAAAGCCGGTTTTGCCGGCCGAGGCGCCGGACTTTTCGAAGAGCTTTTCATTGAGGCGGCTGCCCCGGTTGGTGCGCACGGCGCCCAGGAAGCCGCCGGCAATGGCCGTCAGGTTGGCCTGAACCGGCTTGTAATCGCCCTTCGCAGCAGCGGCGAAGTCGGCGTTCTTCTGGGTACTCTGCTCGGCGTACACCTCGTGGAACTTCACGCCCATTTTCTCGAAGTAGGGCTGGGCGTCCATCCAGCTGGCCATCACGCCGATGCTGCCGATGGTGCACGTCTCGTGGGTGGCGATGATGGTGTCGGCCGTGGAGCCAATCCAGTAGGCGGCCGAGCACATCAGGCCGTCCTCGCACAGCGCCACCACCGGCTTGCCGGCGGCCTGGCAGGCCCGGATGCCGTCGACGACGCTCTGGGTGCCGAACACTTGCCCACCGGGCGAGTCCACGCGCAGCAGCACGGCGCTGATGTCCTGGTCTTTCGCGGCCCGCTGCAGGTCGTTGGCCAGCGACATGAGCCCGCGCGGGCCGCACTCCTGGTCGGCCTTCATCAGTGGGCCGGCCACGCCCATCACGCGCACCACGATGCCATCGGTCGGGCCACCAGTGGCGCCGCCGGCCTGCTGCCGGGCGCCGTAGGCAATGATGCCGCCGGCCGAGACCGTGGCGGCGTAGTCCTTGGGCGCGGCTTCTGCCCGCAGTTCGGCCATGTTCTGGCCCGTTACCAGCGGCGTGTTGTTGGTCAACAGGCTGGCCAGCATCGGCATATAAGACTGCGCGTGCTCCAGGGAAATGGCCCAGGGCGAGGCGGATAGGCGGGAGATTAAACCGAGCATCGTTCAGGATTGAATGATGCAAAGCTGCCCGCCGCCCAAACCGGGAAAAAGGACACAAAAAAGCCCCGCCGGGTGGGGCGGGGCTTCGGTAGTTAACTCAGTGGCCAGTGCCAGCAGGCGACGATGATGCCGGCGGCCAGCAGCACGAGCAGGGCCGCCCGCAGGTAGGTGGCGAAGGTGCGCGGCATCAGGCAGCAGGCTCCTCGTCGCGGCCGAAGCGGTACCAGGGCGGGCCATCGGCGGCGTCCATCGCCGCCTCCAGCTGCTGGGCCTGCGTCACCGTGGGCAGCGTGTGCATCTGCTGGCCGAAGGCGTTGCCGCGCTCGGCCAGCGGGCGCGGGTCGCCCGCCAGCAGGTCGGCCCACTCCTGGTCGGTTTCCCGCTTGCGGGTGTAGACAATCTCCTGCGTCCGGACGTCGATGATTTCCGAATTGAGGGCCTTGTAGGTGGCTTTGTAGTTGGCCACCACGGCGCCGGCATCGGCGCCGGCCGTGCCGTCCGCGTTGGTGAAAAAGTGCAACACCCACACCTCCACAAACACTTCCACGTTGCCGGTGAGCGGGTCCTGCACCGGGTAGTGCGTCAGGTAGCGCTGCACGCGCTGAAAGACCAACGGGCCGATGCGCAGCGGGCGGATGGCGCGGTCGATGAAGGGCGGGGCGGAAAGGACGAGCGGCATGGGGCTACCAGGTTAAGACTTCGTTGAGGGAAAAGCGCGGGCGCAGGGCGTCGTAGTTCTGCACCTCGATGGCGGCATCCGTGTAGGTTTTGATGTTCACGTAGTCGCCCGCATCCAGGGCCAGCGGGTTGCTGGCCATGCTCAGCGAGGAGTAGAACAGGCCCGCGCCGTCCGCCCCCACCAGGCAGGGCGTGTTCACCGAGCGCGCGCTGCCGTAGTCGCCGTTCACCGATGCAATGGCCTGGATGGGCCGGAACTGGCTGCTGCCGATGCAATAAGCCGTGAGCGCCGGCTCGTAGAGGCCCTTGCGCAGGGCCCGGATGGCCAGGCCCGCCGCGAACAGCATCTCGTCCGGGGCGTTGCCGCTGACCTTCTGCGTGAAGTTGAGGGTGGTAATTTGCTGTCCCCCCAGCGCCTGGTTGCCGTTGGGGAAGCCCACGGTGAGCACCAGCGGGATGGAGCGTCCGCCCAGCTTTCGCCAGCTCGTGCCGTTGCTCCACAGCAGGGCCACCTCCCGCGACCACATGCGCCGGGCGGGTTCGCCGTCGATGTCGGCGGCCTGCAGCTCCCACATGCCGCTGGCCGAGTTGCCAACCTGCATGCTGATGAGCTTGCCGGCCACGTCGGCCGCCGCCGGCAGCGCCACCGTCCACAGCGACTGTCCGGTGCCGGTGAAAACATGGTGCTTGCCCATGTCAGCCACGCTCAGCACGGTGTTGGTGGCGTGCGCCACGAAGTTCACGTAGTCGAGGGCGCCGCTGCTGCCGGTGCTCGTGGCGCTGATGACGTTCTGCGGGCTGATGTTGATGCCCGCGCCGGCGGTGTAGGTGCTGCCGGCGCCGGGCGTGGGCGTGAGGGTGCTGGCGCGCATAACAATGGTATGGCCGCCGGCCTGCTGCTTCAACACAAACCACTCGCCGGGCTGAAACGTCACGCTGGGGTTGCCGTCGATGGTCGCGCCCGGTGCCGCAGTCAGCTTCGCCGTCTGCTGGCCGATGACGCGGTACAGGTCCACCTTGCCGTAGCTGCTCGGGTCCGTGGCTGGATTGTCGAGCTGCACGTTGGTTCCGTTCAGCGTATAGGACTTGCCCCCGTTCAGCCCGGGGGAGAGCGTGCCCCCGGCCGCGACTTCTACCTGGTAGTTGGGCGTGTAGGCCGTGGCGGCCTTCGTGGCCAGAATGGTCGTGGCGTAGGCTTGCGTCAGGTAGCCATCCGAATTGAAGCCCAAGCGTGTGTAGGCCACGGGAATCTTACCCAGCACCTCGTTGATGGCCGCCACCAAATTACCCTTGGTTGAGGTGAGCAGGCTGCCCAACGTGCCAATCCAGCCGCGCGTCTGCGTGTTTTCGGTTTGCAGGTCGGCGTGCTCATTCTGCAGGTCCGTTACTTCCTGCTCCAGAAATACCAAATCCGCTTCGGCTTGCGTCACCCGGCCTTCGAGCGCATCAAAGGATGCCTGCGAAACGCCGCCAGTGCCAGCCGTGAGCGGCGCGAAGGACTTATAGTTCGGGTCGGTGTCGAGGCCGGTGGGCAGCGGGTTCTGCGTTACGTTCAGGTCGTTGATTACCTCCAACAGCCGCGTTTGCCCGCCGGCAAAGGTGTACTGGAATACGTCGCCGGCTTTGTAGGCGTGGTCTTCCAGAATGAAAACCGGGAACGAGGCCACCTTTTCCGCGTCGGTACCGGAAGTCCGCACCCAGGCGCACTTCACGGTGGCCGTCGTGGTGCCCTTCTCGTCCACCAGCGCATCGATGGTGCCGGCCGTGTTGGCAATCAGCCGGAAATCAATCGGGTCGGCCTTCACGCCGCCGGCCGTGGAGGTCTGGTCGGTGCCGTTGATGGCCCGCGCGTCCATGCCCTGGATGCGAAACCGGGCCGGAATCAGCGCGGTGGGGACCGTGGGCTCCCCGTTCACCAGCTGCACGTAGGGCACGCGGAAGAGGGCGCCGCGCACCTGGTTGGTGTTGAGCGTGTCGAGCCGCGCAAACTTGCCGTCGATGTCGGTGGCAAAGTTGCGGAACGTCGCTTCCGTGATGTTCTGGAATTCGTTGTCACGGAAGGCGTAGAGCCAACTCGACAAGAATGGCTCGGCGAGCGGTATCACCACCGGCGGGGGCGTCGTGTTCATAAAAAATTAAGTGATGCTGAAGGCCACCCGGAAGCCCGAGCGCAACACCACGGTGCTGCCGGCGGCCACGGTGGCCATGATATTGCCGCGCCGGTCGCGGATGAGGACTTGCCCGCCCTGGCCCTGCAGCACGAGGCCGCCCTGCAGCCCCACGGCCGACACGTCCCAGGTGCCCAGGTAGGGCCGGGCCCGGCGCGGCGTTTGGCCCGAGAGGGTCCAGTCGTAGTTGTTGCGGGTGAGCGCGTCGAGGCCGGAGTCGTAGGTGTCCTTCCAGCTCAGCGGCTGCTCGGGCGTGCCCACGAGCTGCACCTCGCCGTTGCGGTCGCGGTAGAGCACCACCAGCTCCTGGCCCGCCAGCGCTTCGAGACCGGCGGCCAGGGCCGCCGTGTGGCGGGCCAGCGTGCCGGTCAGCGCCTGGCCGTACACGTCGGCGTGCCGGGCCAGCGCCACCGGCGTCTGCTTGTAGCGCACCGTGTGGCGCACGCTCACCAGCTGGTACCAGAACGCGCCGGGCGCCAGCTGCAGGTTTTCGGTGATGGCCAGCTCACCGAGGGCCGGGAAGTGGAGCAGGTCAGCCGCGCGGGCGTACCACAGCGCCTCGATGCCGCCCAGGTTGTCGGCCGGCTCCTGCACCACGTTCCGAAAGCTGTAGGCGTTAGGAGCGAGCATGGTAGAATTCGGTCTCGAAGAGCGCAATCGGCAGCCTCATAAGTTGCTCACGCACAGACCTGAACATATCCTTGTGAGACATAACGCCGATTTTTTGGGACACAACGCCCTTTTTTCGAGACACTTCGCCGATTTTTTGGGACGAATTCATCGAAAAATTCTCGGGTTTGGCTTTCTTTTTTTTCTTGGGCACCAACTCGGCGTTGCGCTGAACCAGCTTGCGTAGCGACTCATAACTGCGGTCGTCCTCCATGATGTCGTAGAAGACCATGAAGGAGCGGATGGCATCCTTGATGGTGGCCCGCCGGTCAACGTGCTTGCCCACCCACCAGTAGAGCTCGGCATTGAAGTGGTCGTCCACCGTGTCGTTGAACTGGAAGATGGCGTAGGGCGTGAGCTTGCCGCGGGTCAGGTCAAAGTACGCCGCGTTGAAATTGCGCAGATTGACCCCCAGCGTGGCCGTGCAGTCGTCGATGCTGCCCTCGTGGCGGGCCGATTTCACCGGCTTGCGCAGCAGCAGGTCCAGC
This sequence comes from Hymenobacter convexus, assembly GCF_030580955.1. Lineage (GTDB taxonomy): Bacteria > Bacteroidota > Bacteroidia > Cytophagales > Hymenobacteraceae > Hymenobacter. Next base: position 221,407 of record NZ_JAUQON010000007.1, read on the forward strand.
GCCAGGCCGAAGCGGTTGGCTTTCGAGAGCACGTAATCTTCGAGCTGGAGCGGGTCCTCGCCGATACGGGCCAGCTTGAGATGCACCTGCAAGTACTTGAGCAGGTAGGGGCGGATGGGAAAATCGATTCTCTTCACGTGGGGAGCAGACTTGGAAGGCACAAACCTCGTGCGCAGGGGTCGTGAGGGAAAGGACGAATAAGTCGCACAAGCCGCTTGGCGCGGGGGCGCGTAACCGTGGGGCATACTGCAGGAAATAACGGGAATGAAAGGAGCGCCGGAAGGGCCGCCTGCGCGCCAAACAACGCCGGGCGCGCAGGCATTCAATCCGGAGAAAACCGCACCCACTGCGTCAGATTCAGGCTTTGCTGCTGCACTTTGCCCAGTTCTGGCAAAGCGCCGGTCGCGCCGGGCAGCACGTGCAGCACGATGGCCACGACTTCCTCCGGCTTCAGGCGGAAACGCCACGGCCGTCGGCGGGGTGGCCCCAGGGCATCGGCTTCCCGCTGCGCCACGCGGTAGAGCCGCCGGGCCACGCGCTGGAGCACCGGCAAGGCCAGAAACAAGGCGGCCTCCACTCGCCGGGGCGGCTGCCGCGCGGAGCCGAGGGCGACCCGGCGCAGCACGTTGCCGATTTCCCAGAAAAGCTGACGCGCCTGGCCGTGCTCGAGGGCAATGACCTGGTCGAGGTGGGCCAGGCTCACGACCAGGCCCCGTTTTTCATCCGGGCAATCTCCTGGCCCGTGCGCAGGTCGTAGAGCATGGCCACGTTGATGCGCGCCTGCACGCTGTCGGCGTAGCGCTTCAGGCGCTTTATCTCCAGCTCGCGCGGGTCGGCCGGCGTGTAGGACGAGGCGTTGGGGCGGCCGTACCAGGTGCGGGCGTTGCCGTCCTTGAAGTAGACCAGCAGCTTCACCGAAGCGGCTTCTTTGAGTTTCTGGCCAGCGGCCGAGGGAGTAAAGGGCATGGGTAGTGGAGAAAGGGGATGAAATGGAATCAGGATTAGTCGGCGAGTTTGCCGCAGGCTTTGCCGCCGGCGGCGATGAGGTAGAACTTGTCCAGCGCGCGGGGGTCGCGCAGGGCCTGCACTTTCTTCAGGTGCTTGTGGTAGAGCTGCGACAGGGTCAGGGCCAGCACGCGCTTGCTGGCCGTTTTCAGGCGCCAGCCGCGCAGCTCGGCCCCGGCCCGGCGCAGGGTGGTGGCCACGTGGTACTCGTGGCGGCGCAGCATCTTCTGGGCCAGCCACTCCTCGGTGCTCACGAAGCCCTGGGTGTTTTCGCGGTCGAAGTAGCCGCGGCCCTGCACCAGTTCGGCGTAGGGAGCCGGCAGGAAGCGGCCGGGGTCCCGCTTGAGCCAGTCGGCCACCAGGTCGATGCGCTCGAGGGCCTGCTGCAGGTAGAGCTGCCATTCGCTAGGGCTGAGCTCAGCCTGGAAGCGGGCGAAAACCCCGGCCCAGATGGCGTTCTGGGCCTTTCGGTGCTGCTGCTCGTCGAAGGCCATCCCGCCGTAGAGCTGCACCCGGGCGTAGGCCCAGAGCGCCATCACCAGCCGCAGCTGCTCGGCGCGGGGAATACCCGTTTTTGGCGCGCTGGGCGCGGGCTGGGCCATTTTCCGGGCGGTGGCCCGAGGCTGGCGCCGCGCCCCGGCGGAAGCGGTTTCCGGCGCCAGGGCGGGCCGTTCCGCGTCGGCCTGCGGCCCTGTGTTGCCAGTCGGTGTTGCCAGTCCCGGTGCCGCGCCGCCGGCCGGAGCCTCGTGCGGCAGTAATTTTTCCACCTGGCTAGTTTCCCGTTTCCGTGTCTCAGGTGTTTCAAATGCTACACTAAGTGGAAATTTTGTTTGCTCACCCTGGAGAATCGCGCCGATTTGCAGGCGGTCCAAATCGCTTTCTGGCGCGTTTTCGGGGGTTTGCCACAGGTATTTCGGGTTTATCCACAGCTCGAAATCGGCGCGCGTGCCGTGCCAGGCCTTGGCCGTGAGCGCGCCCATTTTCAGTAGCAGGTCCAGGTGGGTGCGCACCGAGCGCGCCGACATCGAGCAGCGCTCGGCCAGCAGCTTGCAGTTGACGGAAATGCTCGGGGGCTGGGGCCGGCCATCGGCGCCCACCGGGCCCGGCAGGTCCAGGCCATCGCGGTTCTGGCGCTCCAGGGCGCGGATGCCGAGCAGAATCAAGTCGCTCATCGTGTTCTTGGCCGTGGCCGGGGCGGCCTTGGGCTGCACGTAGTAGCGCTCGGTGCGGGCCGGCACGAGCACGCGGCCCTCGGCGTCGACCTTGGCGCGGTGGGTGCGGCAGCGCAGCTGCAGCGGCAGGGCGGCGCACCGGGCTTCGAAGTCCTGGTGCCAGAGCCGGCGGGCCTGGGCCAGGGTAAGGGGGAGTGGCAACATTCTCGGGAACGTGCTGAGGGGTGAGGAAAGCGAAGGAAAAAGGCGGCGCCAGACCAAAGGGGCGTGTGCTCCCCTCCTACCCGGCGCCGGAGCTGCGGCTGCAGACCCTGTGCGCTCCGACCGGCTTCGACGCCGGGTGCCTGCTCCACACAGGTGCCCTCGGTGGGCTCGGGGAAAAAACTTAGTCGGCCCGGGGGCCGTCGTCCGGCGGGAAATCGGCGCGGCCCGGCGGCGGGTCGGGCCCGCGGCGCTCCAGCTCCGCGTGCACCAGCCAGCGCAGGGTGACCACGGCTTTCTGGCCGACCCGGTCCTGCGGGCGCTGCGTACTCAGCCACTCGAGCAATTCGGCCGGCGGGGTGAACATGCCGGGCCAGGCGGTGGACCCGGTGCTCATGACTGCGGGGCCTTCACGCCCACGAGCAGGTACTGCCGGACCAGCAGCTCCAGCACCACCTTGCTCTGGGGCTCCACGTTCATTTTGCGCGTGGCGTAGTTGATGAGCAGTTGGGTGGCGCCCAGCGTCATGACGCGCACCCACTCGCCCACGCCCTTGGTCTGGATGCCGGTGCGGCCTTCCATCTCGTCCTTGATGGTTTTGGCCACGGCCGATTGCATGCCCTCCGACAGGCTGGTGAAGGCCACGAGGGTGTCGTTAGGCTCCATGCTTCGGCCCTCCTTCCTGTTCCGGCAGCTCCAGCACCACGTCGCGCTTACCGGGCGGCTTGCCATCGATAAGCGTCACGCGGCAGCACGCAATTGGGTCTAAGTAGCCGCGCGGCACGGTGCCCTTCGTGGCTTCGAAAAAGCGGCGGGCAAAGCGCTTTGCCGTTTCTACGTCTAGGAAATTGCCGACGGGCTCGTGTAGCCAGTAACCGGTGCCTCTGGGCGCAGGACCGACGCCCACGTAATAGAAATTCTGGTCCAGGGTGCTGAAAGCCGGCAGGTTTGCCGCGAGTACTTCGTCTTTGACCAAGCGGTATGCGTCCTCAAATGCCCGTGGGTCGTACTGCTTGGTCACTTCGGCTAACAACAGTTGCAGCCGTAGGGCGGAATAGCGGTGAGAGTTGCAGGCCTCGCAGAACTGCCGCGGCTGCAGGTCTCTTGGCATGGCGAAGTGTAGCTCGCCGGGCTGGCGATGATAGTTGCACAACGACTCACCGGTGGCCTGGTAAAAGTGGTACTTGGTGCGGCCTGGCTTGGTGCTGGCCCACCCAATTTGGTGCGCTTGCTTAGCCATTATCCTCCCCTCCTTTCCCCAGTCCCAGCGTGGCATTGACCGCCCGTAGGCGCGTTTGCAGGGCGTTCAGGTCGGCTTTCAGGCCGTTCTCGCGGCCGGCGTCGGCCGGCACGTCGCCGTAGGCCAGGCGCTCCAGGTCGTGCTCGACCTGGGCGATGGACTCGACCAGCTCGGCGTGCTCGACGCGCAGGGCCTGCCGGCGCAGCGGGTCGGGCAGGGGCAGCTGGGAGAGGGGCAGCAGCTGCACCGGGCGGCACAGGTTGTGGCTCAGGGCCACGGCGAACCCGGCCAGCCCTTGGTCGGCGGGGTTCGAGGTGTAGACGTTGATAACCATGCTTAAGAAAGAGAGAAAGGGGATGGCGGGAATCAGGAAGCCAGGCGCAGGTTCTCGGCGTCGGCGGCCGGCTCGGGGCGGGGCGGCACGGCCGGGCGCACCTCTTCGGGTGCCGAGAGCACCGGAGCGGGCAGCGTGGAGAGGTCGAAGGCCTCGCCGCGCTCGTAGGCCAGCAGCGCGGGCCAGGGAATGCGGGCCTCGGAGGTGAAGTAGTAGGCCTGGAGCGTGATGGGCTGGCCGCTGCGGCCGGTTTTGCCGGTTTTGAGCCAGCGGCGCACGGTGGCCACGTCCACGTCGCAGACGGCCGCCAGCTTGGCGATGCTGTAGAGCACCACCTCGCTGGGGGCGGCGGTGGCGGCGGGGCGGGCCTCCACGCGGGCGAGCAGGGCGCGGGCCCACTGGTCGAAAAAGCCCACGGTCAGCAAATCGGCGGCAGTCATGGCAGGTCAGGCAGCTTGAGGGGTGTCGGGCAAAAGCAGTTGGAAATCGTGGCGGCAGTCGGTCCAGTCGATTTCGCGGATGCCGGTGGGCAGGGGCTGCACGAGCCACATTTCGGCGTCGGTGCGGCCGTCCTGGTGGGCGGCGCGCAGGTCGAGCGGCATCGAGCCGTTGACGTACACCGTCAGGTGGCCCGCCTGGTAGCAGTAGCCCAGGATGGGCTCCACGAGGGCCGCGCCCGCCGGCAGCGCGTCGAGGCGCAGGCGCTTGCCGGTGCGCGCGTCGGTGAGCGAGACGCGGGTGGCGAACTTTTTCATGCCGACGCGGGCCGAAACTGCGGGGCCGAAGCCGGCGCCGGGGCCCCGCGGCCCGCCACCGTAAGCTCGCCGCGCAGGCGCTCGCGGCGCTGCTCTTCCCAGGCCAGCACCAGCGGGGTTTCTTCCTGGTAGTGCGGGTGGGTGGCGTTGATTTCGCGCACCCGTCGGCGCAGCTGCTTCAGGGGCGTGAGCTGCACCAGCGCCGGGGGCAGCAGCGTGGCGGTGAGGGTGGCCAAATCGCGGATGCAGGGCTTGCGCATCGGCACGGCGGGGTCGGTGTTCAGGTGCATGAAAGTGAACCGGTTAAGTAAAACGATGGTAAAAACCAAAGGGCATGGGGGTACCGTCCGCCGACTGCCAGGGGGCTGGCGGCCGGCGCACACGCGTCGGATTTCCTACTCCAGGAAGCTTAGGCCTCGATGATGAGCAGCGGCCCGGTCAGCGGGTCCTCCTCGTCAATGGCCACCCCGGTCAGGCGCTCAACGTCGGCCGAGGCGCTGGGCGTGAGGCCGAAATCGTAGTCGGCCGCGTTTTCCGGCACCAGGATGAGGTAACCTGGGCCGCCGGCGAACGTCTCGACCGGGATGGCCGTGCCCAGCAGCGCGCGCAGGGCGGGCGCGGCGGCGACAAAGTCCAGCGCCGGGCCCCCGGCGCCCGCGTGGATGCCCAGGGTGGCGAGTTCGGAACCGGTGAGGAGGCGCGGGGCGGCGCCGGGCAGGTGGAGGGTGGCTTGCATGGAGTAAAGAAAAGCGATTAGGAACAGGAAGAAGGGCTGACGATGGGTGCCAGCAGACGGGCGTTGGCGTAGCGCACGCTGCCGAGCAGCAACTGGCGGGCCTCGCGGAGGCGGCGCACCTGCTGGCCGGTGAACAGCGTTTCGGGCTGCAGCTGACCGGGGTATTGCACCGTGAGCCAGCAGGTAGCGCCGGGCACCGGGCCGCTGAGCCAGGTGTAGTCGAGCTGGAACCGCTCGCCCTGCGGGCCGTGCCAGTGGGCGGCCACAGTGGCCATCGTCGGGCGCACCTGCTCCACGGCCGTGAAGCCCTGCGTGCGCAGCCACGCGGCCAGCGGCGCCGAGAGGTCGCGGGGGCCCTTGGGGGCCGCGTGGTAGGGTGCCGGCGCTTCCATTACAGGCCGAGGGGAACGGGGACGGGGGCCGGCAGCAGCTCGGCCGGAATCTGGTACTTGGGCAGGCCGTAGCCCACCAGCGCCACGAGGTGTTCCAGGTTCATCACGCGGCCTATGCGCACGTTGTTGAGCATGGTGGTCTTGGCCTCGTAGCCGTCGCGCACGGCGGTATCAACGGAATCGCTAGGCAAGTCCTCAATGACGAGGGAGAGCAGCCGCAGGTACTTCTGACGCTCGGTCATGATTCGTGTTTGGCACAATTCATCCGGCAGTTGCTTTCTTGCAGCCGCTCTGTACTGTACACTGCACAAACATACGCAGTCTTACTATTAGTAGTACACCACTTATAGTAAGAACATGATTACTTATAGTGGAAAAGCCTATTAATCAGCGAATAAAATTTCTACTCGACGCTCTATCCTTGAGCGCCAGAGACTTTAGCCGTGCCGTAGGGGTGCCAGACAATAACACCCAGAACTACCTAGAGCCACGTTTTGCACAGCCGAAAGCTGATTATCTAGAAAAAATAATGCTTCACTTCGGAAGCATTAATCCCGCTTGGTTACTTACTGGCCAAGGCGAACCTTTCTTATCTGACCCCGCAGGTAGTATCTCGCAGACTGGAAAAATCAATCAAGCGGGCAGCAAGAATAAGCAGATAGTAAAAGGCAACAAGGGCGGCATAGTTGGTGGTAGCATTGGCAAGGCCGAGCAGACCAACATCGTCTTATCCGAATGCGAAAGGGAACGCGACGCCTACAAGGCCGAGGTAGAGTTCCTCCGCCAGCAACTGTCGATGAAGGACCAACTCATCGCGGCCAAGGAGGAGATGCTTTCGCTGCTGCGCAGCCAGTTCAACCGGCCCAATTAATTTCCTATGCATCTACGCCTGCTTCTATCCGCTGCGCTCCTGTTCAGCACCATGGGCTGCTCCAAGAAAGAAGACCCAGCCCCTCCCCCTGCCCCCAGCGTGGGCCGCAACGAGGGCCACTACGTGTATAACGGAAGGCCGACCGACTGCACCGCCACCGCCTTGGTGCAAAGCAGCATCGGCGTGGACGTGTTGACCCTCGTGCTCACCACCAAGCCCCAACCCGCAACGGGCCCGGAGGCCCTACGGCTCATCTTCCGCAAGGACAGCAACCGGCCGGTTTCTGGCTACACGCCCGTCCAACTTCAACGGGTCGTCAACGGGATGGTGGAAGCGTCCTACGGCGTAAATTCATGGTCGGTGACCACTTCCCCCAGCGGGGGCTATTCCGGCACTTTCTCGAGTAACAACTCCTACCTACCCATACCGGTCAGCTTCACCGATGGCACCTTCACCGACGTGCGCCCCTAAAATCCAGCCCTGTAACGCTGGGGCAATAGTAGCTTACTAAGCACTTGCAGACAGTTGAAGCACTTTCCCAATATTAGAATTGCCATTTCTAATACTTTAAGCTAAAAAGCTCAAGTTTTTTCTGCTACTTAGTGCCCCCAAAGTTGTACTGTACGGTACTGGCTTTGGGGGCACGTCTTTTTTGGCTCTTCCTTCTACTTCCTACCCACTTGCATGCCCAGAAAATCTACCATCCCTCCGGCACTACAGCAGTTGCTCAAGCGCCTCGGCACTAATGTGCTTCGCCTAAGCCGCAAGACACAGATTCCACGCGCGCGGCTGGTGGAAATTTATGAAACCGGAGAACTAACGCAATCGGAGATGTATGCCTTGTTCAAGGCATTGGGGCCGCCTCTGGTGGACTACTTAACCGCAGCACTCGGCAGACAGTGCGCTGACCGGATGGTTAATGCCTTGCAGATGCAAATCGGCGTTGTCAATCAGAACGGGTATCGCAACAAGCAACGCAACAACCTCAATTATCACAACCACAAACACCTGCATTTGCATGTGACCGTCGCGAACGAGCCAGAGCCCAAGGCCTTGGGCGGCGCACCTCAGCGGTGGGAGCAGCAGCCGGTGCAACCCGGTGGCCAGGTGCGCCGGCTCGGGCAGCCGATGCAGCCTGGTAGCCAAGTCCAGCAGATAGGGGCAGCCGCGCCGGAGCGGGAGTTGGGGAAGGCGGCGTAGCCTCATGCTCACACTTCTACCATTGCTCTCCTGCCTGCTCAACGCGCCAACCCAGGCACCCCACCCCAAAGCAGCTCCGCAGCCAGTAGGTCACCGCCGCATTGCACCGAAGCCCAAAGCCACGCCCGTGGCCTACTACTGCGCCAGCGGCTACACCGTCAAGTACCACGCCTCCCCTACCTGCCGCGGCCTGGAGAACTGCTCGGCTACAATTGACAAGATTGCCCTGCGCACCGCGCAGGCCCGCATGGAGCCATGCTGGGTGTGCCACTAGGGGCAGCAACTGAAGCCTTCTGGGCGGGGTATAACCGCCTAAACTAATAACTAATCTGAAAAATGGATACGCGAACAACCGCTCCACACCCCAAAGGCTTTATCGAACTCACTTTCTTCGATGGCGGTAAATTCACAGTTGGCATCTACTCGATTGCCTTGTTAAAAGGAGAGTTCAAAAATAACCGTCCCGTTACAGCCATTACTCTAGTCGTAGGCAATGGCGTCTATCATGTTAGCGAAACACGAGAGGCAATTCTTGAGCTCATTCGCGCAGCGCAATAACAAATCTCTGTCAGCAACTCATTATGGCCTAAGCGCTGCTGGAGGCCAATGAAGAAACGCTCAGCTTGCTACGCGTAGGGCATAACCGACCGAACTGATGCTCGATTTTAAAGAGTTGCCTAAAGACGGCGATGCATTCGAACTATTGATTCGAGAGCTCCTATTGGTTAAAGGATTCCATGTGCATTGGAGCGGAAAGGGCCCCGATGGAGGCCGCGACATGATATGCTACGAAGACCGTCCCAGTGAATTCCAGGCCGACCGCAAAACGTGGCTTATCCAATGTAAGCACAACGCGCACGGCGGGGGTAGCGTCGGCGTCGGCGATTTGGACGACATCATTTCTTCCTGCGGTCAGCATGGGGCCGATGCCTATTTATTGGTTTGTAGCACCGTACCCTCCTCCGGCGTAGTCAACAGGTTAGAAGGCATTACAAACAACCCCACTGTGCGGATAACAGCCGCCTACTGGGATGCAACGATAATAGAACAGAAGCTGTCGACGCCTATACTTTGGCGAGTGGCCCAGCTATTCTTTCCCGTATCGAGTAGAAATTCTACTTGGGAAGTCTATGCCACCGAACGGCCGAACGAATGGATAACGAACTACCGAGGCTATCACTTTCATCTGTCGAATAGAATAGGCTCCACCGACCCCGGCCACTTCTCCAGCATTGATGCGCGCATAAACGACATCGAAAAAATCGATGCGCAACTAGGAGAAGGCCATTTCATCCGAATTCGCTCCGTCAATTTCGACGACAAGAATGGTGGTTACAACTGGGACCTGGACTACATGTTTCCTTCTAACGAACCCCCTCGTGTTTCTTCGGCGTGGGTAGCGAAGGCACTAGGCCACGGGTGGTGCCTAGAGGATGGTCAAAGCTATTCGTTCGATGTCATCGTCCGTCCCTACCACCCTTACAGCGACCATTACGACAAAGACCATTATGACTATTATACTCCTTACCTGCACGGTTCTCGTCAAGGTGTGCCGCGGAAACGGACACGCGAAGAGGCTGCAAAGCAGTATGCCGACCTAGCTTCTATAATAAAACAGGAGGAGCAGGACGCCGTCGCTGGATTCGACAGGTTCAAACTGGCACTCGAATCTGTTCCTTTCATCAGAATTTTTCGGGCAGTAAACAGCGGTGTCGAACACATTGACAAGTTCGTATACAATCGGGATTGGGAAGACATAGTCAACGGGTACAAAATCGATATAAACCACCTTTTCTCCTCATGGTTCTTGCTTGATGTCGGGGCGCACGAACAAGAATTTATTGACCTCGTCTCTCAGTTCAGAATCGATGTAGTTCGCAGCTTTCGACTCAATCGAGTCTACCTCTTTACACCGAACGATGAGGGAAAAGCGACGCTGGAGGCAGACGAAAACTCGATGTTCGAATTGACTATCTACGCCGACCAATCATTGGTGCACACAGCTGCCACTGTGAGGTCGTCACTCAACGAGTACTTCGAAGAATGTGCCAAGGCGGTGGAGCAGTTTAAAACAGCTAACAGCCATCTGTTCCCATAAACCGACTTATAACGATGCGGATTGGCTTCTTCGCAGATACGTTTCCAGTCTGAAACACCATTTCCGTTTATCAGATTTGGTAATCGATAACTTCGTCTTTAGTGCTCGATTCTTCAACTATACTCAACTCGATTTTGACGGCTTCGTGCACAGCATCTACATCATGTAGGAACTCGAATATGGGCCACTCTAGATAGTGGGTCGCATCCATCTCTTCCGCTGCAATAGCTCGCCGGAAGAGCACGACGATGTTTTCGTGATTGTCCGATAGGATTGCGTGTGCTAATTTGAAAATTGGCGCAGCCGTACCAATTTTTATTTTTTTCAACTCTTTGGCAAGCGCTGCCTGCTTGCCCTGTTTTTTAAGGCTTATGAGTCGATTGACGTTTATTCGGCTAAGCAAGTCCTCCTGGTCTTCACTACGCGGCTCGATATTTTTTGTGGCGTAATTGGCAAGCCGGTAGTTGGTTTCATAGTCTTTACGAATAAGTAGCTTTACCGATTCATCAAGTATATCACCTACACATTCGTCGATTTCTTCGCTATCCCATTTTCCCCAACAATTGTAAGACAACAGTAACCCTGCTAGGTAAAACTCGTTGCAAGCTCGCAAAAAGTAGTCTTGGCTGATGCTAACCGTGTCACCGACATTGAGTTTGAAGGGGTTCTTTGTACGAGTAAGATACTTCTTATTGACAACGGACGAGTTGTGTACAATCAGATGGCGACGTTCACGGCATTCGTTGATTAAATCCCAATTGATACTGTCGCTTTCACTGCTTATTTTAAGCACTGAGTCGAAGTGCTTGATGAGGTCGGTAAAGGAAAGCTCTACTAGCATCGATTCGACGACTTTAACTATGAAGGCTTTCGAAGCCTCCTTTATGCTGTCGTATTCGTTTATTTCCCGCAATGTGAAATCGAATTTTTTATCATCCAGGCTATTTTGGTATTTGTTGTAGTAGTAAGATAGCAAATCAGCCAAAAGGTATTCGAAGTAATTATTCAGCATCAAAAATGAACTTCTGGAAAGAATGCCGAAATTCTTTGCAAAAGGCACGTTCGAATCGAGTGCCACTAACAATTCCTCTAAATCATCAGGCTGATTCTCCAAGGCCTCATTCATCGCATTCATAAATCCTTCTTTGCCAAGTTCACCACTCATCAAGGATTCAATGCCTATTCCAATGCTATCGAATTTTGCTGCCATTTCGTCCTTGGCTGCCATTGCCTCATCAAAATCTGCCTTGTGTGCCAGTTCACCGAAATTATTAAAAAAATAAGTTATGGAATGCATATTTTCCTTAAAACCATCAAGCACTTTTTTAACAGAATGCACCGGCAGATAAGGCTCTTCTTCCAGGATTTCTTTTTCCATTTGAGGTTTATAGTTGGTTGTTACAAAATAGCATAGCCAAATCCGCTGGATGCACAAGTAGCACAGCTTATACCTATGCGTCTAGGACTCCGATACCAGGCGTGCGATGCGACCTATCAAACTGGTGGCGAGATGCTCCTTGTCGATTCCATAGTGAAATTGGCGGTGGCAATTGGGGCAAATAGCTACGGCGTTAGTGACGGTGTCACTCCCACCTTGGGCCAGCCATTTGACGTGATGAACCTCTAAGAACGGCGTGCCATCTTCCTGCACAAAAGGAGCAGGCTGCCCGCAATTTTCACAATTCCCAACTGCGGCCTCCAGCACCGCTGCCTTGACGGCCGGGTCACGCACGAAACGCTCCACCGACGTGGTCACCCGTTGCGGTTCCTTCCTTCCCAATGGCGCACTGGGGACACCGCGTAGCAGCAAGGCCCGCGTTCTGCGTTCGAGCTGCGCCGGGTCAGCCGTGGGCTCGACCAGTTCTTCCCCAAAGTAGTTCTTCGCTTCAATCACCTGCCGGATGGTAGCCTCTGCCGTCGGCCCAACGTGCTCGGCTGGCGGCTGGCCTGGTAGCCACGCCAGGCCCATCACGGCCAGTACGTGCGAGATATTCCGAAACCGGTATTGGTAGGCGCTGGTGGAACGGCCGTATTGGCTGGCCAGCGCTTCGAACACGGGCCGTAGAGGCACCACCTCACCCCTGTTGCGCCGTTCGAAAACGGCGGAGTAAGCATCTACGGCCGCTTCGATTTCGGCAGGACTCCAGTGAACGGTAGACATCGGGTAGATGGGTCAAGGATTGGTAGCCGGTAAATATAGACGGGACTTCTGTCCAGTGGAGTACTCCGAAACTACTTGCCCCTTCGATATAGCTATCAAGCCTCTGGTAAAGCCACTAATTTTTGCCTTGTAACCATAGAATGGCTTTTTGTACAGTACATTCGCTGGTTTACTAACATCGGTAGCAACCGATTGATTTACCAACGCTGTACATCCATGTCCAAACTACCTAATATAGAGGCAATTGATGTATTCTGCGGGGCAGGCGGCCTTTCGTATGGCTTACAGCAAGCCGGCATCAAGGTTCTTGCTGGCATTGACGTTGATAAAGCGTGCCAGTACCCGTTCGAAAAAAACATCAAGGCTACTTTTCTCAAAAGAGACGTAAGGAAAATAACATCCGCCGAATTGAATGCCCTGTACTCGCCAGGCGCTACTAAAATGCTGGCAGGGTGCGCCCCATGCCAGCCGTTCTCTTCGTTCCGCAACACAAAAGACAGCAACGAAGAAGACGAAAAATGGACTCTGCTCGACGAATTCAGCCGCTTGGTCGATGAAGTCCAGCCCGACCTGGTCACGATGGAGAACGTCCCTCCGTTACGCAGCAAGGATGTATTCAAACAGTTCGTCGCCAAACTGAAGAGTCAGAAATACGAGGTTGACGTCCAAGTCGTATACTGCCCAGCCTACGGAATTCCACAACAACGGCGTCGTCTGGTGCTCATCGCTTCCCGCCTGGGACCCATTGCTCCACTGAAGCCACTATATGAGCCAGCCGACTACCCTTCGGTGCGCAAAACGATAGAGAAACTTCCCGAAGTAGAGTCCGGCAAAGTCTACGTACCCGACCCGTTGCATCGTGCTGTGGGGCTGAACGATTTGAATTTAAAACGCATCCGTCAGTCCAAACCAGGCGGCACCTGGATGGATTGGCCGGTGGAAATCCGGTCCGAGTGTCACACTAAGAAATCGGGTGCCTCTTTCCAGAGTGTGTATGCCCGCATGGAGTGGGACAAGCCGAGCCCCACCATCACGACGCAGAGCCATAACTACGGCACGGGGCGCTTCGGGCACCCAGAGCAGGACAGAGCCATAACACTGCGAGAAGCGGCCATGATTCAGAGTTTCCCAGACCACTATCAGTTCGCCGAACCTGCTCAAATCACTTTTGCCGGTACCGGCCGCCTGATAGGCAATGCTGTCCCTCCAAAACTGGGTACAGCCATCGGTGAACACTTCAAGAAGCATCTCGTCAAGAAGCCCCCCACTAAAAATTCTCTGGTCAAGTAGGCCAACCCTTCCATTTCCCTCTCCAATGCCACCCAAGTCTACCCCACCCAAAGCTGCCGCTGGGGCCCCGGCCAAAGCTGCTCCTGTAAAGCCCACCAAGACGACATCACTAAAGGCGGTAAATTCGCCTTACCTGATGAGAATCGACTTGAATATTCTCAATCACTTGGGGATAAACCTCTACAGCAACAAGGCAGCGGTTCTATCGGAAGCAGTTGCCAATGCTTGGGATGCCGATGCTACCCGAGTCGATATCACTATCAACGACGGCAAAGGCAAGGAAATTCAAGAGATTGTCATTCGTGACAATGGCTGTGGGATGGACCTCGGAGCCATCAACGACCGATTTCTTACAGTCGGTTACGGTAGGCGAAAAGGTTCGGGCGACGAAACGGTCAAGAAGCGGAAAATCATGGGACGTAAAGGCATCGGCAAGCTCTCCTTCTTCTCACTTGCCGACGTCGTCCAGGTGCATACTGCCATCGGAGGCAAACGCCAAGCTTTCGAAATGTCCATGAAGGACATCAAAAAGACGATGAAGACCAAAAAGGAATATCGTCCTAGACCTGTGTCGCCTATTGGCGATTTGGAGCAAGGTACCTGCTTGGTGTTGCGAGAAATAGATGGTAAACGATGGGATATAACCGAGCAGGCTTTGCGAGAAAGAGTATCGCGGCGCTTTTCGGTCATCGGTCGGCACGGAGCCGATACGTTCGAAGTATATGTCAACGGAGAACTGCTAAAAGCAAAGGAACGAGCAGACGTAAAAAATCTGGAGTTCTTCTGGGAGATAGGTAAACAGACGATGGTCGAAACCGATGACTTGCCAGCCAAAGTCCAGCACTTAAAACTCGACGATGTAGTCAGCGAGGAGCACGGCTGGAAAGTGACTGGTTGGATTGGCGCGGTACCGGAGCCCAAAGACCTGAAAAATGCCGAAGGAGATAAACTGAATGGTTTGGTAGTACTCTCTAGAGGGCGATTGATTCAAGAGGATATCCTAAAGGATATCGGCTCTGCTAAATTCTACGCCAACTATCTGACAGGGCAACTCCAAGCCGACTTTCTCGATGACACCAAGGAAAGCGACATCGCTACCAGCGACCGCCAACGAGTGATTGAAGACGACCCACGTTATAAGGCGCTTCTCAACTACCTTAAAGCAAAGCTGACAGGAATCGACGAAGAGTGGAACAGACTACGTGGAGAGGCGAGAGCAGAGGATGCAATTAGGGAAAACCCGGTATTCGAATCTTGGATTGGCAAAATGAAGGGCGACCAACAGCGGGTCGCGCGTAAGATGCTGGGCCAAATACGAGGTTTGCCGGACGATAGCGGCAAGACCCGAAAAGCGATGTATAAAGCTGGTGTTTTGGCCTTTGAAAGGTTGAGATTACGTGACCAAAGCGCAGCATTGGATAGTCAGACAATGATGACGGCGGAGCATCTGTTACCACTGTTGTCCGATGCGAGCGACTTGGAGGCATCCATGTACAGGGATATCATCAAGTCGAGGCTGGACACGATAAGGCATTTTATCGGCATCACTGACGACAACGAGAAGGAACGGGTGTTGCAACAGCACATGTTCAAAAACCTATGGTTGTTGGACGCCGCTTGGGAAGCGGCCACTGACAGCTTGCGAATGGAAAAGAAGTTTTTGAGCGAGTTCTGGAAAAAGAAAAAGAGCTTGTTCAAAGAAGTCATGGGGGAAGATTTCGACAAGGCAGAAAATAAACGTTACGACCTGCGTTATAAAACGGTGTCGGGCGAACATATTCTGGTAGAACTCAAGCGCCCAGAGGCGACTACTTCCTTGGGGGAGCTTATCGACCAAGGAGAGTTCTATCGTGAAATTCTGGCTTCCTGTCTGAAACACGAAGTGGACTCGGACGAAGAAGGAGGTGAACCGATAATCCGCTTGGTTTTTGTCGTAGGGCCTAAATCGGTCAGGGGTATGAGTAAACAGCTCCGCCAGGTGTTAGTGGCTATGAACGCCCGAGTAATTACTTACGACATGTTGATTAGCAGGGCCCTGACATCGTATGGCGCATATTTGGACCGCACCGAGGAGCTCGACAGCATTGACAAATTGATTCATGAAATAGATGGCGAGTCCGGAACAGAGCTAGAAGCGACAATAGGGACTACCGACCTCACAGACGACGATGACGGACCAACTGACAAAGGAGCAGCGAAGCCGGCTCATGGGAAGAGTAAGGCAAAGGGGCACATCGCCGGAACTAAAGCTCCGGCAGTCCCTGCACCAAAGAGGCCTAAGATTCCGACTAAAAGCGCTAAAAAAGCTACCAGGAACCCCTGATATTCTTTTCATCAAGGCGAAAATCGCTGTGTTTGTCGACGGCTGTTTCTGGCATGGCTGCCCCATCCACGGCACCTCTCCCAAGACCAATCCCGAATTCTGGGCAGCCAAGATTGCGCGCAACAAAGAACGGGACGGCCAGGTTGACGAGCAGTTGCGGGAAATGGGTTGGTTGCCAATCAGGGTCTGGGAACATGAAACACGAGTCAAATTTTTGCAGGTGACGACCGACCGCGTCGCCGCTGTAGTGGCAGAACGCCTAGAGCAGACGAAGAATGGAAGTAACCCGCCAGCTCCTCGCCGAGCGGGCCAGTAAAAAAGGCCTGGCCCGCATCCAGCTCACCTTCTGTTGGGCGGGCCAGCGCCTGCGCCTGAGCAGCGGCCAGAAGGTGGCGCCCAGGGACTGGGATGCCCGCCAGCACCGGGCCAAGGCCAAGCCCGGCACCTTTCTGGGCGACGTCAACACCGTGCTGCAGCGCTACACCGACGCCGCCACGGCCGTGGAGCACGAGGCCAAGATGCGCGGCCAGGTGCTGGGCAAGGACGCCATGCGCGCCGCCATTGAGGAGCGGTTCGAGCAACTCACCCGCGAGGCCGCCGGCCTGCCTGACGTACCGGCCCCGCCGACGCCGGCCCCGCGCACCGTGGCCGAGGAAATGGCCCACTGGGTCGAGACGGTGGTGGCCGCCCGCATCTCGCGGCGCACCGGCCGGCCCATCGCCACCAAGGTGGTGCAGAACCACCGCCGGGCGGCCGCCGACCTGGCCAGCTTTGCCGCGGCCTGGCCCCAGCCCCT
Organism: Hymenobacter convexus; assembly: GCF_030580955.1. Classification (GTDB taxonomy): domain Bacteria; phylum Bacteroidota; class Bacteroidia; order Cytophagales; family Hymenobacteraceae; genus Hymenobacter. Next base: position 237,981 of record NZ_JAUQON010000007.1, read on the forward strand.
CACTTACCCCGGCATTGACGCCCGCTTCAACGAGGCCTTTCGCAACCACCTGCTCGGCGTGCTCGGCCGCGGGCCCGGCACCTACAATCACTACCTGGGCCTGCTGCGGGCCTTCCTGCTCTGGGCCGTACTGGAGGGCCATCCGGTCAACCCCCGGTTCAAGGAAGTGCTGCAGCCCGTCGAGCACCACACCTTCGTCGAGTCCTTCACCGAGGACGAGGTGCTCGCCATCGCCGCCATCGACTTCACCAGCCCGGCCGTGCGGGCCTACGTACAGGCGCAGTTCCCCGAGCAGGCCAGCGCTGGCATCCGTCGCATGATTACCACCGAGGAGCACCTGCGCCGCCTCTGGCTCACGCGCGACAAGTTTCTGCTCTGCACCTACACGGCCCTGCGCATCGGCGACGCCGACCGGCTCACGCCCCGGCAGCTGCACGGCGACGTGGCCCGGGTGAAGGCGGGCAAAACCGGCGTCACCTGCATCATCCCGCTCGTCGACGACCACGTGTTCCAGCCGGCCCGGCTCCTGGCCCTGCACGCCGGCTCCGACCCCAGGTGGTGCCTGCCCCGCGTCACCTTTCCGTACCTTTACCTGCCGCACGTGCAGCACCTGGCCGGCATCACGCGCCTGCCGGTGCTGTTTCACACCGGCCGCAAAACCTTCGCCACCCTCAAAGTCGCCCAGGGCGTGCCCCGCTCCCAGGTGATGATGACCACCGGCCACCAGACCGAAGCCAGCTTCAACCACTACCTCGGCGTCAACGAGGCCGAGCTGCTGGACTGGTACCGCCGGACGGCTCGCCAATCGACCTGAAAGGGTGGCAAAAAGGGTGGCAAGTGCGTGTAGATTCTGGCGCACCGTAGCCTACCCTGATTTAGCCAAACCCTCTTGACTGCTTCCAATCCCGCTTTTTCACCGACTCCGGCAGGCCGAACTTATTCTCTCGGGTTCTGGCTGATGTGCCTGTCGTCGTTTCTGTTTTTTGCCAGCTTCAACCTGTTGCTGCCGGAGCTGCCCGAGCACCTCTCCCGGATGGGAGGCGGCGAGTACAAGGGCTTCATTATTGCGCTGTTTACGCTCACGGCGGCCATATCGCGGCCGTTTTCGGGCAAGCTGGCCGATACCGTGGGGCGCATTCCGGTGATGGTGCTGGGGTCGTTGGTGTGCGTGGTGTGCGGGCTGGTGTATCCGTGGGCGCTCACGGTGGGCAGCTTTCTGGGGCTGCGGCTGCTGCACGGCTTCAGCACGGGCTTCAAGCCCACGGGCACGGCCGCTTTTGTGGCCGACATTGTGCCCGCCGAAAAGCGCGGCGAGGCCATGGGCCTGCTGGGCATGACGGGCAGTCTGGGCATGGCCATCGGGCCGTGGCTGGGCACGCAGGTGGCCGAGCATTTTTCCCTCAACACCATGTTTTACTGCTCGGCGGGCATGGCGCTGCTTTCGGTGCTGGTGCAGGGCTCCCTCACCGAAACCCTGCCGCTGGCGCAGCGGCGGCGGTTCAGCTTCGCGCTGCTGAAGCTGGACTGGCGGCAGGAGGTGCTCGAGCCCCGCGTGTTTGCGCCGGCGCTGGTCACCATTCTGTGCCTGTTTCCGTTCGGGGCGGTGCTCACCGTCATCCCCGACCAAAGCAAGGTGCTGGGGCTGCCCAGCAAGGGCCTGTTCTACATCTACTACACGGTGGCGGCGCTGGTGGTGCGGCTGCTGGCCGGCAAGGCCTCCGACACCTACGGCCGGGTGCCGGTGCTGCGGTGGTCGGCGGGCGTGCTGGCGGTGGGACTGGCGCTGCTGGCGTGGGCGCCCTCGGTGCCGGTGTTTCTGCTGGGGGCCGTCGTCTTTGGCGTGGGCACCGGCCTGAACTCGCCCACGCTCTACGCCTGGACCATCGACCTGAGCCTGCCCGAGCGGCGCGGCCGGGGCGTGGCCACCATGTACATCGCCCTCGAAGTGGGCATTGGCATTGGCGCGCTATTGGCGGGCTGGATATTTGCCAACCAGCCCGGCCGCCTCCCCTACGTGCACGGCCTGAGCCTGGCGTGCGTGCTCATGGCCGTGGTTTATTTGCTGAGCATCAAAAGCACCGGGCCCGTCATCACCCTAAAACCTTCGGAATCAGGAGCGGAGCCGGCGGCCGAAGAGGTGGTATAAAGCGCTTAGTAAGCGGCAAAAAAGAATGGTGAATAGTTGATGAAGTTCAAATAGATTCTTCTATTTTTAGGGTTTCAAAGACTGTCTACTCCATTCTTTTTTGCTGATGGCAACATCTTTACTGCTCCTGCTGCCCCGCGGGCGGCGGCGGCTCCCTTTGCTGGCGGCCGCCTGCCTTGGCGCCTTCACGGCCCAGGCCCAGCCCGAACCCATTAAATTCGGCCAGGTTGACAAGGCCGACCTCACGGCCGCACCGTTTGTGGGCGACAGCGCGGCCACAGCCGTGGTGCTCTGCGACTTCGGCCGCTCGCGCATGGAAGGCCACGGCTCTGGCCTACAGGTGGTGTTCGAGCGCGTGACGCGCATCAAGATTCTGCGGAAGGCGGGGTTTGACAATGCCACCGTCGAGATTCCGCTCTATCACCGCGACGAAAACCAGGAAAAGGTGTCGAACCTGCGTGGCTTCACTTACAACCTGGTGAATGGCGCGGTGGAAAAAACCCGCCTCGAAGCCGCCGGCGCCTTCCTGGAAAAGCGCACGCCGACCACCAACATTCAGAAATTCACCCTGCCCAACGTGCGCGAAGGCTCCGTGATTGAGTACGCCTACACGCTGCGGTCAGACTTTCTGTTCAACTTTCAGGACTGGACGTTTCAGCGCGACGTGCCGGTGCGCTGGAGCGAGTACCGGGTGAGCATTCCGGCGTTTTACAAGTACAAGATTATCTACCAGGGCAACCAGAAGTTTGACACGGACGTGGCCAAAACCGGCGTGGTGGGCCTCACCGTCGACAACAAAATCCCCTCGGGCGGGGGCGTGGCGGCCGGCACCACCAGCGGCACGCTGGGCATCACGGCGCCCACCGAGGAGCACCAGTGGGTGCTGAAAAACCTGCCCGCGTTTCGCGAAGAGCCCTTCATGACGACGTATCGCGACTACGTGCCCCGCCTCGATTTCGAGCTGGTGGGCGAGCAGTGGAACGACTCCGACTACCACGACCTGAGCGGCACCTGGGCCACCAACAATGCCACCCTGCTGGCCGATGAGGACTTCGGCGGCCGCCTCAGCCGCTCGGGCCCGCTGAAGGAGCAAGCCCAGGCTCTGGCCACCCAATACCCCACTGTAGTGGAGCGCACCGCCGCCGTACGCGAGCTGGTGATGGCCGCCCTGCGCTACAACGGCCAGAACCGCTGCTACGCCCAGGAGCCCCTGCGCAAGGCCTACGACGCCCGCCAAGGCAGCGTGGCCGACGTGAACCTGCTGCTCATCGCGGCTCTGCGCGAGGCCGGCATCGAGGCCCACCCGCTGCTGCTGAGCACCCGCGACCACGGCCGCGTGAGCAAGGAGTTTCTGCTGCTCGAACGCTTCAACTACGTGGTGGCAGTGGTGCCGCTGGCCGATGGCAGAGACCTGCTGGTGGACGCCACCGAGCCGCTGCTGCCCTGCGGCGTATTGCCCGAGCGCTGCCTCAACGGCGCCGGCCGCCTCATTGCCAAAAAGGAAGCCGATGGCCGCTGGATTGACCTGGCGCCCAGCCAGCGGCAGGTGCGCTTCCAGCAGGTGAGCCTGGCGCTGGACGCGCAGGGTGGCCTCAGCGGGAAGGTGCACGACGAGCGCGGCGGCTACGCGGCCGCCCATGCCCGCGCCGCGCTGGCCAGCCAGGGCGAGAAGAAATACCTGGCCGGCCTGCTGCAGCGCCACGAAGGCTGGGCGGTGCCCAAGCTGACCGTGGGCCAGGCCGAAACCGTAGACAAACCCCTCACCCTGGATTATGAATTCCGCCAGCCGGCCCCCGACAACGCCCCCACCGGCCCCCTCTACCTGAGCCCGCTGAGCGAGTTCGGCCCTGGCCAGAACCCGTTTCGGCACGAGGACCGGAACTTTGCCGTGGACTTCGGCATGCCCCAGGAAGAAACCCTGATGGTGACCCTGACGCTGCCCGCCGGCTACGAGTTGGCCAGCGTGCCTAAGCCTGCCGTGGTGGAGATGCCCGACGGCGGCGGCCGCTTCCTCTACAGTGTGACCTCCACCGCGCCGGGCGTGGTGCAGCTCACCAGCCGCCTCAACCTGCGCAAGCCCGTGTACACGGCGGCCGAGTACACCAGCCTGCGCGAGCTTTATACCCAGCTAATGGCCCATCAGGCCGAAAAGCTCGTCATTCAGAAGAAGGCGGGCGGGTAGCACCACGCGCCTTTCGGATACCGCGTGGGCTTCGCGTCGCTTGCTAACGAAGCCATTCGGAAAACACGGGCCCGTCATGTCCCGGCAAACTCGACATGACGGCCCGGTAGATTCCGCCACTTGTTACAATCCCATTTTGCATGAAACAAACTTTACCCATCCTGGCGGCGCTGGCCGCTGTGCTGCTGAGCGCCACTGCCGCTCAAGCCCAGCCCGAACCCATTAAGTTCGGGAAAATTGACCCGAAAGACCTCACGGCCGCGCCGTTTGTGGGCGACAGCGCGGCCACGGCCGTGGTGCTCTGCGACTACGGCACTACCAGCATCCAGCTCATTAGCAACGAGTTTCAGCTGGTGTCGGAACGGGTGACACGCATCAAAATCCTGAAGAAAGCAGGGTTTGAAAACGCCACGGTGCAAGTTCCGCTCTACCACTACGGCACGCAATCGGAAAAAATCAGCGGCCTGCGCGGCACCACCTACAACCTGGTGGGCGGCAAGCCTGTGCCTACCAAGCTCGACGGCAGTAACATCTTCGTGGAGGAGCTGACGCCCAACTTGCGCATGCGCAAGTTCACGCTGCCGGACGTGCGCGAGGGGTCGGTGATAGAATACACCTACACCGTCATGTCAGACTTTTTCTTCAACTTCCAAGACTGGACGTTTCAGCGCGACATTCCGGTGCGTTGGAGCGAATTTCGAGCTACCATTCCGGAATACTACAAATACAAGATGCTAATGCAGGGCTACCATGCCCTGGCGGTGAATACCCAAGAGAACGGCAGCCAGGCCACGCTGGCCTACGCGCCAGGAGGTTCTCCGAGCGGCAACATGGTGAACATGCAAACCACCACTTACCACTGGGCCATGAAGGACGTACCGGCCTTCCGCGACGAGCCTTTCATGACCACTGCCAACGACTACGTGGACCGCATCAGCTTCCAGTTGGCAGGCCTGCAATTTCCCGAGCGTCCTTACCAGAACGTGGCCGGCACTTGGGGCAAAATCGACCTGGACTTGCTCAACAGCGAAAGCTTTGGCCAGCAACTGGGCCACGTTGGCTTTCTGAAAGACCAACTGCAAGCCTTGGTGGCTCAGTACCCCGATGTGGCTACCCGCACCGCCGCCGTGCGCCGCCTCGTGATGGGCGCCGTGCGCTACGACGGGTCCAACGGTTTCTACACCACCGGCCCATTGCGCAAGGCGTACGATGCCCACCACGGCAACGCGGCCGATGTGAACCTGCTGCTCATCGCAGCCCTGCGCGAGGCCGGCGTTCCGGCCAACCCCCTGCTGCTGAGCACCCGCAATCACGGCCGCGTGAACGAGTCGCAGCCCTTGCTCGACCGCTTCAACTACGTGGCCGCCCACGTGGGCCTGCCCGATGGCCAAGACCTGCTGGTGGACGCTACCGAGCCCCTGCTGCCCTGCGGCGTGCTGCCCGAGCGCTGCCTCAACGGCGCCGGCCGCCTCATCATGAAGAATTCGGCCGAGGGCCGCTGGGTGGCGCTGGCCACCAACCAGCGCTACGTGCATTACCAGCAAGTGAGCCTGACGCTGGATGCCCAAGGCGGCCTCAGCGGCAAGGTACACGAGGAGCGCGGCGGCTACGCCGGCGCCGAGGCCCGCCGGGAGCTGGCCAGCCTGGGCGAGAAAAAATACGCCAGCGAAATGGCGCGCCCGCACAGCAGCTGGACCGTGCCCAAGTTTGTCGTGGCCGACCGCGAAAACGTAGACAAGCCCCTGGGCCTGGACTACGAGTTTACCCAGACCGCCGAGAACAGCGCAGCGGTGGGCACCTTCTACCTGAGCCCGCTGCGCGAGTTCATCAGCGAGCAAAACCCCTTCCGGCACGACGACCGCCTGTTTCCGGTCGATTTTGGCGCGCCCAAGGAGGAAACCCGCATGATTACCCTGACGCTGCCCGCCGGCTACGAGCTGGCCGAAATGCCCAAGCCCACGGTAATGGACCTGCCCGACGGCGGCGGCCGCTTCCTCTACAGCGTGGCCACGACCGCGCCGGGCGTGGTGCAGCTCACCAGCCGCCTCAACCTGCGCAAGCCCTCCTACACCGCCGCCGAATACGCCAGCCTGCGCGAGTTCTACCGCCTCATGCTGGAGAAGCAGGGCGAGAAATTGGTGATTAGAAAGAAGGCGTAGTTTCTTGAAACAAGGAAAACCAGAACGGTCCTGCTCATCTGGCGTCCGCGCAGCCGAAGCAGGACGCCTTACGGGTTCATTACCCCCTTTTCTCTCTCCGCAATTCATCACTCTCTATGAAACCCCTACTACCCCTGTTGGCCGCCCTGCCGCTCAGCAGCTTCCTGCTGCTGCCGGCCGCGCCGGCGCCCAAGTACGCGGTGGCCGATATTCCGGCGGCCTTGCGCGAGGGCGCCCACGCTGTGCTGCGGGCCGATGACGAAGTGGTGACCGTGAAATCGGCCGGGCGGGTGGTGCGCGCCGTGCACCGCGTGGTGACGGTGCTCGACCCAGCCGGCGACGACTTTGGCCGCCACGCCGTGAGCTACGACGCCCTCAACACGCTGGGCTACCTGCGCGGCGCCGTGTACGACGCCGATGGCCACCTGCTGCACCAGCTGCGCGCCGCCGAAATCCACGACCAGGGCGTGGGCGACGCGGGCGGCAGCTTCATGACCGATGTGCGCATTCGCTACGCCGACCTGCGCCAGCCCCAAATGCCTTACACAGTGGAGTTCGACTACGAAGTGGCGTCCGAAAATGCCTTGTTTTATCCCGACTGGCAGCCGCAGGAAGAAGAAGGCCTGGCCGTGGAAAACGCCACCTTCAAAGTGACGACCCCGGCCGCCCTGCCCCTGCGCTATCAGGAGCGGAAGTTGCCCAAAGGCGCCACCGTGGCGCGCAACACCACCGGCAGCCAGGAAACCTACCAGTGGCAGCTGGCCAACCTACCCGCCGTGGACGAAGAAGACGCCGCCCCGCCCCTGGCCTACACCACGCCCGCCGTGGTGCTGGCCCCGGGCACGTTTGAGGTGCAGGGCCACAAGGGCACGGCCGCCACCTGGCAGGGCCTGGGCCAGTGGAGCTACGAGCTGAATGCCGGCCGCGACGTGCTGCCGCCCGCCACCATCGCCAAGGTCCAGGCCCTGGTGAAGGACGCCCCCGACGCCCGCACCAAAGCCCGGCGCGTGTACGAAATGCTGCAGGGCAGCACCCGCTACATCTCGGTGCAGCTGGGCCTGGGCGGCTGGCAGACCTTTCCGGCCAGCGCGGTGGCCAGCAACGGCTACGGCGACTGCAAAGCCCTGAGCAACTACACCACCGCCCTGCTGGGCGCCGCCGGCGTGCCCGCCTACGTGGCCCTGGTGGGCGCCGGCTCCGACCGCCCCGACCTGCGCGCCGACTTCCCCAGCTCGCAGTTCAACCACGCCATTGTGTGCGTACCGCTGGCCCAGGCCGGCAAGCCCGATACCCTGTGGCTGGAATGCACCAGCCAGACCGCGCCGTTTGGCTACATGGGCAGCTTCACCGGCAACCGCCACGCGCTGCTGGTGACGCCCCAGGGCGGCCAGCTGGTGGCCACGCCCCGCTACGGCGCCGCCGAAAACCGCCAGGAGCGCCGCCTCGACCTGTTTCTCGACGACAAGGGCGGGGCCACGGCCACGGCTCGCACCCTGCGCACCGGCGAGGAACAGGACCTGTATGCCCAGCTGATGCACGAGCTGGGCCCGACGGACCAGAAGAAATACATCACCGACCACCTCAAGCTGCCCACCTTCACCCTCACCCGCTTCAACCTGGCGGCGGCGCCCACCAAGGCGGCGCCCGGCGTAGTCGAAACCCTGAACCTGGCGCTGCCAGGCTTCGCGGCGCCCAGCGGCAAGCGCGTGTTCATCGCGCCCAATTTATTGAGCCGCCTACCCGCGCTGCCCGCCCAGGTGGGCGAACGCCAGACGCCCGTGTGGCTGTCCAGCGCCTGCGTGCACGCCGACACCGTGCGCCTGCACCTGCCCGCCGGCTTCAAGCCCGAAAACCTGCCCGCGCCAATGCAGCTCAGCACCATTTATGGCAGCTACTCCAGCCAGTTCCAGACGTTGGCCGACGGCACCATTCAGTACGTGCGGCGCCTCGAAATGAAGCGCGGCCAGCTCCCGGCCACCGCCTACGCCGGCTACCTCGATTTCCGCCGCAAAATCAGCGCTGCCGACAAGGCGCAAGTGGTGCTGCTGCAAACCGAGAGCTGAGTATCTTCGCCGGCCCGGTCCATCCCCCGGTTTTCTTTCCCGTTATGGCTAAAAAGCTTCTTTTCCTCGGCGTGCTGCTCAGCCTGGCCACCGCCGCCACCGCCCAGACCCAGCCCACCGCGCCCGGCACTGAACAGTCGTACATCACGGTTAGACGCGAGCGCCGGGGCGTGAACGACATCAACCCCGAGCAGGATGCCGACCGGAAGGCGTCCCAGCTGACCGGGCAGCTCGCCCTCAGCCCCGAGCAAACGGCGCGGGTGCGGGCCGCCGCGCTGGTGGAGTCGCAGGAGCGGCTGGCGCTGCTCAAAAAGCACAACGCCCTCACCAACCACGACTCCCTGCAGGGAGAAAGCGCCGCCATCGGCCAGAAGTTTGAGAACGAGTTGAAGGCCACGCTCACCCCGGAGCAATACGAGCGCCGGCTGATGATTCAGGAACGGTTTCGCAAGCTTCGGGAGCAGGCCGAAGCGGCCGGGAAGACGGACGGGCAACCCGTACCCGTGGGGCGGCCCTAGTTTGGTTTTATGATAAATGGAAAGCCCCGGCGCTGCGCAGAGCCGGGGCTTTTTGGTTTTGACTGGTAGTCACTGAGCGGCTTAAATCGCCGTTTTACGCCGTATCACTCTGCCTAAAAGCAGCAATACAGCAGCTATTTCTACCAGCCCGCCCACAGCCAGAAATGCGTGCCCCGGCGTTTTATTGCCCGTGATAAACAGGAAGCAACCAACAGTCACACAGACCATACCGGCGACCAGTGCCATTACGAAAGGTTTCATATAGAATTTCCTGATGCGTTACAGATAGTCTTTACCATCTGAGTTATCAACCAAAGAAGGCGCAGATTAGACGGCGAGTACCAGAAAAAGTTGAGCAATAAGTTTATACTGGTTTGTCGGCAGCTTCTCTGAGCAGGCAATTTCCCATTAAAACTTCACCCGCAGCTGCGCCTTCACCTCGTTGCGGAGCGCGCCCTGAATGGTTTCGAGGCCGCTGCCGACGGTGTTCTGGTGGCGGTAGCGGGTTTCGGCGTAGCGCAGCCACAGGGTCATGGAGCGGTTGAGGCGGATTTCGGCGATGCCGTAGACGCGGGTGCCCTGGCCGTAGAGGGCGGGGATGGAGACGGCCAGCAGCACATCCTGCTCGTACACGTACTGGCGGGTGTCGTAGTCGTCGGCGTCGAAGAGCGAGTAGCGGGTCGTGAGCTTGAGGCTGCGGTTGAGCTGGTAGCTCACGTCCTGGGCCAGGGCGTAACCGCTGCGCCAGGCCAGGCCGGTGTCGTCGCGCAGGCGCGAGGCCTGCAGGCGGGTGCGCAGGCTGAGCGCGGTGCTGATGTCGGTGTTGTAATACACCAGCAGGCTTTGGCGGAGCTGTTCGCCGGGCAGGGGCAGCACGCGGTTGGCGGCGAGGTTGAGCAGGTCGGCGGTGGCCAGGTCGCGGGGTTTGAGGCGCTGGCGGGCCTGCACGTAGAGCAGGCTGGTTTTGGTGGGCGAGTAGGCCACGCGTACCAGGGCGTCGTGGCCGTCGGTGGGGGCACTGGCCCGGTAGCGCAGCCATGGGAAGCGGAACTGGTCGTAGTAGGCCGATATTTCCCACTGCGCAATGGGCCGCACCTTCAGGCCAATGTAGACGCCGGTTTCGTTGATGTTGCGGGTATTTTCGCTGAATGCATTGCCGTAGAGGGTGTGGAAGTTGGCGTCGTAGTGCCGCACCAGCAGGGCCGCGTCCACCTGCGGGCCGAGGCTGGCGAGCAGGCCGTTCACGGTACCCAGGCCGCCGCCGGTGCTGCGCGCCGTCTCGCCAAAGAGCAGGAAGTTGCGGTACACGTAACTGTAGTTTAGGCTGAGCGCCAGGTTTTCCTTGCCGCTAAATTCGAAGCGGTTGTAGGGCTCGGGGCGTTTGAGCAGGGCCGTGCCGTAGTGCGTGAACACGCCCGTGGCCCCGATGGCCAGGTTGCCGTCGCGGCTGGTGTAAGTGGCGTTGCCGCCCCCGATGGTTTCCTGCAGCTGGTGGCGGTTGGCCAGCTCCGAGGCCGTGCGGTGGAAGCCGGTGTAGAGCAGCCCCGACGTAAACTCGTCGTACTGCGCCAGCGAATCCTGGCTTTGCTGCAGGTTGGCATCCACGTTTTTGTGCGACACAAACGCCGTGGCCTGCACCGTGGGCGCCACCTGCACCGTGGCCGCGCCGCCCCGAAAAAACGTGTTTTCGAGCAAGGAAGAATACGCCCGCACGCCCAGCGACGAGCGCCGCAGCGTCGTTATCGTCTCGGCCCCTTTGCCCACGCCCAGGCCCGACGACAGCAAGAGCCCCTGCCCAAACTGCAGCTGGTAGTCGCCCAGCGCCAACGTTTTCAGCCGCCCCCGCTCCTGCAGCACGAAGTGCGCCGACACATAATCGGCCCCAAACTGCCCGTTCTTCGGGTTCCAGATGAGCTGTTCGCCGGCGTCCTTTTCCATCGAAAAGCCCAGGCTGAAGTCCTTGGTGTGGCTCACGCGGTAGCGAATGAGCATCTTGTCGGCTGAGCCGAGGTAGCGCGTGGTGGGTTGGCCCTGGTAGATGGTGGGCGGCGTGTAGCCTTGGCGCTGCTGCAGCACCCGCTCGTAGCGCAGAAACAGGGCGTTGTTGTCTTCTTTGGCGATGCGCTGCCACAGCGTGCCGCGGCTGCGGTTGGCGCTGCTGCTTTGCACGCCCACAAAAGGCAGAATGCGATTGATGGTGCGCAGGTCGTAGCCCTCAATGCTTTGCAGCTCGTACACGCTCAGCAGGTCGCCGTTTTCCTGGCGGTGCTTGAGCAGCGTGGTGATTTGGTTTTCGTTGAGCAGCAGCAGCGCCCGCAGCTCCTCGCGGGTGGCGGTGTTGAGGTTGATGGGCGTTTGGTAGTACTGCAGCAGGGTTTCATACAGGTCCTCGTACGGCACCTCGTCGCTCTGAATTTCGGCAAACAGCTCCTGCGTCAGCCGGTCCAAGTCGGGCGGGCGTCGCACGTAGTCCTGGGCTTTCAGCGAATGACTTAGCAGCAAAGCGCTACCCGCCAGCAGCCCGGCCAAACCGTTGCGCATTCTCCCCGAAGCAATTAAGCGTAGATTTTTTCTCATTACTTGCCGCCCCACGATTTGCTGATGCTCAAATGCTGGCTGAAGCCCAGCGCCTGCTGAAACGCCGCCGCGTAGTCAATCTGAAATGCCCCGGCCGCCACGCCAATGCCTGCGCTGGCCTGCTCCGTGAGCGAAGCCAGCCCCAGGCGCACGGCCAGCACCGGCACCGGCCGGTATTCTAGCCCGGCCTTGAAATTGGCGTCGCGCTCCACGTCTTTTTCGGTTTCGACCACCAGCAACACCTGCGCACCGGGCCGGTAGGCCAGGCCGGCCTTGAGAATGGTGGGCACCCGCTCGTCCTGGTAGCTGGACAGCTTAGTTTGGCCCAGGTTGTAAAGCGAGGCGCCGAAGGTGAGGCGGTTGGGCAGAATCTCAATCTGGCCGCCGAGCGTGCCCAGCACCACGCGCCGGCTGCCCAGCCCTTCGATGCTCACCTGCAGCATGTCGACGCGGGCGCCGAGGCTGATTTGGCCGAAGCGGTAGCCGTAGCCGGCGCCCACGCGGGTTTCGTTGTAGAGCGCGCCGCCGAAGCGCTGGGCCTCGAAAGCCACCACGCCGTGGCGGGCCCAGGTGCGGGCAACGGGCGTCACCACCTGGGGAGCGGCCATGCCATCGGTGGGCGTGCTCGCATTGGGCTGGCGGCCCAGCGGCAGGGCCAGCGTAAGGGCGCCCACGTTCAGGGCCGAGCTGAAATAGCGGTTTTCGCCGTAGAACCCCACGCTGGGCTGCTTAATCTCGCTGATGCCGGCCACGTTGTTGCCCATGCTCCACACCTCGCCGGCCAGCGCCACCGAGGCGTTGCTCAGACCAGCCGCACGGGCGCCGCGCACGCCCGGGCCGTTGCCCTGCGCCGCCGCCGGTAGCCAGCTCGAGTAAGCTAAAAAGAAACCAATAATTGAAAGATACCGAGGTAAACAGTGTTGCATGCGGGGAAGGTAGCACGCGGCGGCAATTGGTTCAGCCTGATTTCGAAATTATTTTGGCCAGCCCAGCGGTTATCCATTCCGGCGCCCCTGCCGAACTTGCCGCCTTATGCCCCGCTCCTTCTCTGCCGCGCCCCGCCGCGAAACCCTGCTTTACCGCAACCAATCCCTGCACTACACCCTGGTTTTCCGTTCGCGCCGCACCATCGGCTTCGCCGTGCGGCCCGATGGCAGCGTGCACATCAGCGCGCCCGCCGGCACTTCGCCCGAGTGGGTGGCCCAGCAGGTGCTGCGCAAAGCCGACTGGATTCTCAAGCACCAAGAAACCTTTGCCAGCCGCCCGGCGCCCGGGCCCAGCCGCCGCTACGAAGCCGGCAGCCCGCATTTCTACCAGGGCCAGCCCTACGCCCTGCGCTTCGTCGAAGCCCGGCGGCCCGGCGTGGCCCTGGAAGGCGAAGAGCTGGTGCTGAGCAGCCCCGCGCCGCTCACCGAAGCCCAGACCGAAGCCCTGCTGCACGCCTGGTACGCCCGGCAGGCCGGCCCACTCTTCGCTGAATCCCTGGCCCGGGTGTGGCCGCGCTTCGCCGAGTTCAACCTCCCCCGGCCCACCCTTGCGGTGCGCCAGATGCGCACGCGCTGGGGCAGCTGCACGCCGCGCACGGCCCGCATCCGCCTCTCGCCGGAACTGGTGCGCGCCCGCCCCGAGTGCCTCGACTACGTGCTGTTGCACGAATGCTGCCACCTGCTGGTGGGCGACCACTCCAAAGCGTTCTACGACCTGCAAGCCCGCCTGCTGCCCGACTGGGAGCGTTGGAAAGCGGAGCTGAACGCGCTGCCGAAGTAGCAATAAAAAACTTTGCCCTATGCTTTCCCGCCTGTTCCGCGCCCTATTCCTGGGCCTTGTCTGGTTCTACCAGCGCTTCATCTCGCCGCTCACGGCGCCGAGTTGCCGGTACGCGCCTACATGCTCGGTATATGCGGTGCAGGCCATCAACAAATACGGGCCGTGGCGGGGCGGGTGGCTGGCGCTGAAGCGCATTGCCAGCTGCCACCCCTGGGGGGGCCACGGCTACGACCCCGTACCCTAATCGGGGGCTTGCGTATAGGAAAAGCTCATCACCTGAACTCCCTTCGATGCGCTTGACTTCCCTCCTGCCGGCCGCGTTGGCCTTGTTGCTCACCACCGCTTCCTGCTCGCAGGCCCAATCCGACACCGCCGAAAAGGGCGGCAAAAACAAAAAAGGGGCCGCCAAGGGCGGCGACCGCCGCAAAGACAAAAACGCCGCCGCCGAAGTGGCCGGCCTGCGCAAAGTAGGCTCGCTGAAGGGCGTGGTGCCCGAAAGTTCGGGCCTGGCCCCGGCCCCCACGGCGGGCCACTACTACAGCTTCGGCGACGACGGCAACCGGCCCATTCTCTACGAAATCACCGGCACGGGCCAGGGTGTGGGCACCATTGATGTACCCGCCGACAACGTCGACTGGGAAAGCCTGAGCCGCGATGGCCAGGGCAACTACTACATCGGCAACTGCGGCAACAACGAAAGCACCCGCCGCGACCTGAGCATCTACAAGTTCCGGCCCGATGCGCCTGCCAAGGTGGGCACCATCGCCTTCACCTACCCCGACCAGACCGAGTTTCCGCCTAAGAAAAAGCAGCGCAACTTCGACTGCGAAGCCAGCCTCTGGCACGACGGCCAGGTGTGGCTGTTCACCAAAGACCGGGGCCAGTCCAGCACCAGCAACGTGTACACCGTGCCCGACCAGCCCGGCAATTACACCGCCAAGAAGGTCACGTCGCTGGCCATTCCCGGCGAGGTGACCGACGCCACCCTGCGCGCCGACGGCCGCCGCCTCGTGCTGCTGGGCCGCGGCGAGCTGTTTATTCTGGACGGCAACTCGTGGGCGGAAATTCTGAAAGCGACGCCCCGCCAGGTGCCCCTCACCGGCGCCGGCCAAACCGAAGGGGCCGTATTCAAAGACGACAACACGCTGCTCATCAGCACCGAGCAGGGCGGCCTGTTTGAGTATACGCTGCCATAGGGCCGGAAAGGAGATGAGGAAGCAACCGCCGCCCAACGCGAGCGGACTATTGGCGGATAATCAGATTTTGGAACGCGGCTCCGGCCAGTCGGGGCCGCGCTTCGGCCAGTAAAAGAGGTCTTTGGCCCTGATTGCTGTGCATGCGAGGCACCATTGCGCCCATCTTGCTGCTTCAAGAAGCCTTGCCACTTCTTCCCGCTCCGTTGACGACACTTTTTCCCTCCGCCCCGAACACGGTCGCTTCCGACAGCGCCGCCTGCGCCCGGCAGCTCGCCCTGCTACTCGACCTATTGCCCGAGGGCGTCGTGCTGTTCGGGACCGATGGCCGCGTGGAAGCTATCAACCGGCGCTTTTTTGCGCTCTACAACTTGCCCGATGTCCCCGCTGATTGGCTGGGCCGGACCGGCACCGAGCTGCGGGCCCGTGTGCAAACCCAGGTGCTGAATCCCTGCGCTTTTGCTGCTCGCGGCCGGGCGTTGCCACTGGCTGGCACGGGCATTCGCGGCGAAATACTGGTCCTGCGCGACGGCCGTTTCCTGGCCGGCGACATGGTGGCCGCGCCGGCCGGCGTGGGCGAGCCGGGCCAGTGGCTTCTGTGCCTGCACGAAGTAACGGAACAGCACCGGCTAGCCGTTGAAAAAGAGTCCCTGGCCCGCATTCCGGAGCAAAACCCCAACCCCGTGCTGCGCCTGGCGGCTTCGGGGCAGCTGGTATTTGCCAACGAAGCCGCTCGGGCGCTGGGCCTGAGCCTGGCCCGCCCCGAACGGGTACGCGTGCAGCGGCAGCTGCGGGCGCTGGCCGGCCCGGCCCTCACCGAGGGGGCCCCACAGCAGGCCGAATTAGCCTTCGGCGAACGGTTTTTCACCGTGCGCGTGGTGCCTTTTACCGCCGACGGCTACGTGAACCTCTACCTGACCGAAACCACCGCCCGCGTGCTGGCCGAAGCCCAGGTGCGGGAGCAGAAGCAGTTCTACGAAAGTATTCTCAACGAGCTGCCGGCCGAAATTTTTGTGGTCGACCCCGAGTACCGCTACCGCTACGTGAACCCCGCCGCCGTGCCCGACCCGGCACTGCGCCAGTGGATGCTGGGCCGCACCAACACCGAGTACAGCGCCCGGCGCGGCCACCCCACCACCGTGGCCCAGCAGCGCCAGGCGCGCCTGCAGGAGGTACTGAGCGGCCGCCAGCGCCACGAGTGGCTCGAAAGCCTCGGCAACGACGGCCCGCGCCACGTGCTGCGCCGCCTGCAGCCCGTGCCCGAAGCCGGCGACGACGTGCGCCTGGTCATCGGCTACGGCCTGGATGTGACGGAGCAGGAAACCACGCGCCAGCAACTGCGCGAGCAGCAGGAATTCACCCAAAGCATTCTCGACGCCAGCCCGAGCGTGATTTACGTGCGCAATGCCCAGCACGAAATCATTTTTGAGAACACCGCGATGCAGACTGTTCGCGCGGTGGCGCGGCACCTGACCGGCGAGGCCCTGGCCCCCGGCAGCGTGGAAGCCCGCGAGGTGGCCCAGCTCGCGGCCAACGACCTGGCCGTGCTGACCACCGGCCGGGAGCTAACCATCGAAGAAACTCTCACCCAGCGCGACGGCGTGCAACGGGTGTTCCAGACCGTGAAGCGGCCCCTGGTGCGGCCCGATGGCACCGTGCACGTGCTGGGCGTGAGCACCGACATCACCGCCCTCAAGCAAACCCAGCGCACGCTGGAACACAGCGAAAAGCAGTACCGCGACCTGATGCACTACGCCCAGGCCCTCATTTGCACCCACACCCTCGACGGCACGGTACTCACCGCCAACCCTGCGCTGGGCGAACGCCTCAACTGTCCGGCCGAAGCCCTCATCGGCAGTAATGTGGCCGATGTGATGCCGCCCGAAGACCACGCCGCCTACGCTCAATACCTGCAGCGCATTGCGGCCGAGCACCAGGCTTCGGGCGTGCAGCGGGTGCGCCCGCACGGTAGCCAGGAGTTGCGCTACCTGCTCTATCGTAACTTTTTGGTGAGCGAGCCGGGCCAGCCGGCCTACGTCATTGCCCACTCGCACGACATCACGGAGCGCATCCGGGCCGAGCACGAAATGAAGCGCGCCAAGGAAGCGGCCGAGTCGGCCTCGCGGGCCAAGGAAAACTTCCTGGCCAACATGAGCCACGAGATTCGCACGCCCCTGAACGGGGTGCTGGGCATGGCCCGGCAGCTGGGCAAAACCCGTCTCGATGCCCACCAGCAGGAATTGCTGCGCGTTATCAACACCTCGGGCCAGCACTTGCTGGGCGTCATCAACGACGTGTTGGACATGGCCAAGATTTCGGCGGGCAAGCTCGACTTCGAGCAGGTGGCGTTCAACCTCTTCGACTCGATGAACCAGGCGCTGCAGCCCAGCCAGTTGCAGGCGCAGGAGAAAGGCCTCACTTTCTGTAACCAACTCACCGCAAAGAGTTTGCCGCCCGCCTGGGTGGTGGGCGACCCTTACCGGCTCAACCAAATCCTGCTCAACCTGGTCAGCAACGCCATCAAGTTCACCAAACAGGGCAGTGTCGCGGTAGCGGCGCGCCCGGTGGCCGAAACCGCCACGCACCTCACCGTCGAGTTCCGCGTTACCGATACGGGCATCGGCATTCCGGCCGACCGGCAGGCCCAGATGTTTGAGGGCTTCACCCAGGCGTATGCCGACACCACCCGCCACTTCGGTGGCACGGGCCTGGGCCTGAGCATCAGCCGGGCGCTGGTGACGCAGCTGGGCGGCGCGCTCACGGTAGACAGCGCGCCGGGCACCGGCAGCACCTTCGCCTTCACGCTGACGCTTCCCACCGCCGAGGCGCCCTCCCTGGCCGCGCCGGAGCGGGGCGCCATCAACACGGGCACGCTGGCGGGCCTGCGGGCCTTGCTGGTCGAAGACAACGAAATCAACCGCGAAGTAGCCCGCTTCATGCTGGAGGAATGGGGCGTGGTGCTGGACGAAGCCGTCGACGGCGAGCAGGGCCTGCGTATGCTCAGCCGGCACGACTACGATGTGGCCCTGATGGACATTCAGATGCCCCTGCTCAGTGGCGTGGAAGTGACCCAGGCCGTGCGCCTGCTGCCCGACCCCGTGCGCGCCCAGATTCCCATTCTGGCCCTCACCGCCAATGCCTTCCGCGAAGACAACGAGCGCTACCGCGCCGCCGGCATGAACGACACGCTGGCCAAGCCCTTCGACGAGCACGAGCTCTACACTAAGCTCGAAGCCCTGCGCGCCCTGCCCCGCGGCGCGGCCGCGTACGACCTGACCAAGCTGCGCACCATGGCCCACGGCCGCGATGCCTTCGTGACGAAAATCATTCGCTCGTTTCTCACCAACACGCCCGCCAGCCTGGCGCAGCTACAGGAAGCCGCCACGGCCAGCCAGTGGAACTGGGTGGCCGAAATCACGCACCACATCAAGCCCAGCCTGGAAATGATGGGCGTGGCCGGGGTGGCCCACCTCGTGGCGGTGCTCGAAAAAGTGCCGGGCCCCACCCAGGCCGCCACTGAGCGGCCCGCCCTGGTGGCGCAGCTGGTGGCGCTGGTAGCGCGGGCGCTGGCCGCCGTGCCCGCCGAACTGCCCGCCGAAACGCAGAACTAAAACTCCCGGAGCTGGCGCTGAAAGCTTTCCTGGTACGACTTGCCCACGGGCACTTCTACCTTGGCAAACTGCACCATGTGGTCCTCAACCGACTCGATGCGGCGCATGTTGATGATGTAGGAACGGTGCACCCGCACGAAGCGCGGGGCCGGCAGCCGCTCCTCCAGGCGCCGCAGGGTGCTGTACACGATGAGCTTCTGCTTGTCGAGCACCAGCACGCAGTAGTCCGACAGAGCTTCGATGTAGAGAATGTCATCGAGGCGAACCTGCACCAGCTTCTTGTTCACTTTCACGAACAGAAACTCGTTTTCGGTGGCCGAGGCCGCCAGGCTGGGGCGGGGCTCGGCGGCAGCCGAAGCGGCTTGGCGGTGTTGCACTACCCTTTGCACGGCCTGCAGGAAGCGCGGCAGCTCCACGGGCTTCACCACGTAGTCGGTCACGCTTAGGTCGAAGGCATCCACGGCGTAGTCGCGGTGCGAAGTCACGAGCACGATGTCGGGCGGAGGCACAGGCAGGATGCGCACCAAATCGAGGCCCGTGAGCTGGGGCATTTCGATGTCGAGAAACAGCACGTCGGCCTGCCCGCCCTGCGTGAAGAAATTCAGGCAATCGACCCCGTTGGCAAACGACCCTGCCAGCTCCAGCTGCGGCGTGAGCTCGATGAGGTGCTCGAGGTTGAGGCGGTTCATCTCGTTGTCGTCGACAACTAGACAGGTGAGCGGAGCAAGCGGCTGCATCGGTGGGCACATCAAGAGGGCTGAGCAGCCCCGTCAGCCGGAGCCACCGCCAGGGTGAACATCGACAGCACTCAATCTCACTTCGTTATGATGAGAATTTTCGCCTGCCGAATGACGGCAAGCTATCGCGCCTCAGCCTCTTAAGGCATGCTTATTCGTTTAACCCGATTGCGCAAGCGTTGAACCAGCCATCGGCCGCGCCGAATGAAAAGCCCGCACCAAGCTTTTTGAGAATCAACGCTACCTATGCATTTATTTATCAATAAATTACCTGCACATTATCCAAAACACGCAGCGCCTTTTACTGTGCTTTGGATGGCAACGCCGCTGCATCCTTTTCCTCCAAATCGCGCGGGGCGTAGCCATAAGGGTTTTTCGGGTCTTTGCCCGCCCGCCACAGCACCCAGATGCCAATGAAAATGAGCGGAATGCTCAGCAGCTGGCCCTGGTTGAAGAGGTGGCCGTCTTCAAACGCCACCTGGTTTTCCTTCAGGTATTCGCCCAAAAAGCGTTGCGTGAACAGCAGCACCACAAACAGCCCGAACAGCTGCCCGCGCGGCGTGCGCTCCTTGGTCCGGTTCCACATGGAGTAGAGCAGCGCGAGCAGGAAAATGCAGAACAGCGCCTCGTAAATCTGGGTGGGGTGGCGCGGCACGGCCACGTTGGTATCGCGCGTGACGGAACCGTTAACGGGCTGGCTCACAATGCTGGGCTCGCGGTCTTTCTCGGGACTGGCTATCCGCTGCACGGCGTAGGAGCCGGCGGGCACGGGCTGGTTGGGCTCAAAATGCTTCCAGTGCTCCACGTCGCGCGGAAACACAAAGGCCCACGGCACGTTGGTGGGCTTGCCCACAATCTCGGAGTTCATCAGATTGCCGGTGCGGATGCAGGCGCCGCCCAGCGCCACCACAATCACAATGCGGTCAAGCACCCACAGGTAATCAAACTTGTTGTTGCGGGCAAACAGCCAGCAGGCCAGCAGGATACCGATGGTAGCGCCGTGGCTGGCCAGGCCGCCCTGCCAGATTTTGAACACGACCATGGGGTCGGCCATCAGCGCCTCAAAATCATAAAACAGCATGTGGCCCAGCCGCGCGCCCACAATGGTGCCGATGAGCATGTAAATCGTAATCACATCGACCCACTGCGGCGACACCCGCTCGGAGCGGTAGATGTGCGTGAGGATGAACGTGCCCACCACGAAGGGCAGCATGAAAAACAGCCCGTACCAGCGCAGGGTCACCCAGCCAATGTGGGCAATGATGGGGTTGATGTTCCAATAAATGGCGGCGAGGAAGGGCGACATGCGGGGCAAAGATGAATAAGGGTTCAAAGGTACTCAGCCCCCGGGCTCATCGCCCGGCGAACCAAAGAAAGCCCCGCCCCGGCCCTGGGCCGAAACAAAGCATGATGATGAATGAGCCTAGCGCGGCGGCATAGGCGGCGCGGCATACACCGGCCCGGCCGCCCCGGCGGCAGTGCCCCCGGCCGCGCAGTCGCCGCTGAGGCTCAGCACCAACGCGCCCAGCAGGGCCGCGAAGGCCGGCCGCCGCAGCCAGCCGGGCACCAGCGGCCTCGCCGCCGATGCCTGGGCGGCGAGGCGGGCCTGCACCCGGCCGTAGAAAAACGGCCGGGGCCGGGCCTGGGGCTGGTGGGGCAGCTGGCGCAGCAAAGCATCCCAAGCTTCGTCGGCAGCGGGGCGGAAGTCAGGCTTAGTCATGGCGAAAGTTGGGTTGAACACGTTCGCGAAGGGTTTTGCGGGCCCGGAACAGGAGCGACTCCACGGCGGGCACGGTGGTGTTGAGCACGGCCGCGATTTGCTCGTAGCTCAGCTCCTGCTCGTGGCGCAGGGTGAAGGCCACCTGCTGCTGGCCGGGCAGGCGGGCAATGTGTTCCAGCAGCAGGCCCAGTTGCTGCTGGCCCTCCAGCAGCGCCAGCGGATGCGCGTGGGTGGGCGCCTCGTGTAGCACCTCATTGCCGAAGCCCAGCAGGCTGGTGAAATAGGCAAAGCGCTTTTTGGCCCGGGCCCGGCGCAGGTTTTTCAGCGCCCGCGACGTGGCCAGGCGATAGAGCCAGGTGCTCAACGATGCCTCGCCCCGAAACCGGCCAATGGTCTGGTGCACCTCCACAAACACTTCTTGCGCCACGTCTTCGGCCTCTTCCGGGGAGCGCAGCAGCGAAAAAACCACGCGGTAGATGCGGTCCTGGTACTGCTCGACCAGCGTCCGAAAAGCCGCTTCGCTCCCCTGCTGCAGCTGCACCACTAGTTCGGCCTCGGCCGTCACAGCCGAATCCATCAAACAGGGGCCAACCGATGGCGGCTCATCGACCAAAAACAACGGGATTGCGCAAGCCACAGAAACGAAAGCAGAAGGGTCGGTGAAAGGCTACGCCGGAACTCAACGGGCCGGAAGCTACACTGCAATAGGTCCCATTCGGCGGCCAAACTTGCGCGGGTGGCTCATTTTATTTTTCAGCACCTAAAACATGGTGAAACGAGTACCCCAAAGCCGTGCTTCAAGGTACTCGTTGCAATGCAAGCCGCTGCTACAGTCCCGCCAGCTCCTCGGCAAAGCCGCCGCTGAGAATGGGAAAGCGCAGCCAGGAGCGCGGGTCCACGTTATAATCGTCGAGGTGGAAGCTGGGCGCATACCGCTCACGCTTCCACTGGTTGCGGCTCCAGAGGTTGTAGAAGCGGCGCACGTAGGCTTTCAGCTGCTCTTCGTCGAAGCCCGTGCCTTCGCCTTCCAGCATGGCCAGCACCTGTTTCGGGCTGAGGCGGTCGTAGAAGGCCAGACGCTCGATGCGGTTGAGCAGGGTGTAGGGCATGAGGTCGCGCTCGTCGGTCTGTTTGTCTTCGAGTGGGCGCAGCTCGGCGGTGGGCTGCAGGGCGTTCACGTGGCGCAGGGCGGGGTAGCCCAACTCGGTTTCGGCCCAACGCAGCCACTTTTTCACAAAGTCCTTGTCGACGCCCGCAATGGGCGAGATGCTGCCGGCCGTATCGCCGTCCATGGTACAATAGCCCACGCTGGCTTCGGAGCGGTTGGAGGTGGTGATGAGCAGGCAGTTCTGCACGTTGGCCAGCAGCCAGATGGCGGGGGCCCGCACCCGGGCCTGAATGTTCTGCAGCGCCAAATCATCGGTTTGCCAGGTCAGCGCCCGGCCCAGCACCTGCTGGATTTTACCCACATAGCCCGTCACTTCCTCATCAATGGTCCAGTTATAAAACCGTGCCCCAATGCTGTCGGCCAGTTCCTTAGCGGAATTAAATGTATCGTCTGAAGAATTGACCGTGCCCTGGTAGGCACAGGTGAGCAGTTGCTGCACCAGCTGCTGGTTGGTGCTCAAGGTGCTTGCCGGCGCCGGGCTTTCCACCACCTGCGCGGCTTTACCGCCGGCGCCTTCCTGCGTCACAACCGTTTCATTTGCGGCCGGGAAGCAGCCGCTGCGGCGCTTGAATTCTTCCAAACCCAACTCCTCCACGCCCAGGCGCACCATCTCGGCCACACCCACGGCGCAGAAGCACGAGTCGGCCCCGCCGCTCAGGCTCAGCACGAAGCCGCGGCTGCGCGCCTTGCGCAGGTAGTCGAACAGCGCCAGGCTCATGGCCTGGTTCAGCTCTTTGTACTCATCGGGCGCGGGCAGCGGCACAATTTCGGCCGCCGGCTCCTGCATGGCCGTGAAATCCACGTCCACCCACTCCAAATCCACTTCCTTGAAGCTCAGCAACTGGTTGCGCTTCAGCAGGTGCCCGTTACGGGCCACCAATATCTCGCCGTCGAAGATGATGCGCCCGGCCTCGTTGCCCAGCAAGTTGGCGTAGAGATAGGTGCAGTTAAACGTGCGCGAAGCCTTCATCACCAGCTGGTAGCGCACGTCGGTTTTGCTCATCGCAAAGTGGCTGGCCGAGGGATTCACAATCAAATCGACTTTGCCTTGGAGCCGGCAGGCCGGCCGCACGTTATCGGCCCGCCACGCATCCTCGCATATCTCGAAGCCGAAGCGCACGCCCTCGTGCTCAAAAATCAGGTCGCCCAGCGGCCAGGTTTCACCGTCGCAACTCACGGTGGCTTGCTCGCCCGCCAGCCAGGGCACGAAGAAGCGCGTCTCATAATGCACCCCGTCATTAGCTAGAAACTGCTTAGCCGCGAAACCCAGAATCTGGCCGTCGCGCAGCACCGCCGCCGTGTTATAGGTGCGGTGGTTGAGGCGCACCGGCAGGCCCACCACCACGCAGATACCGTCCGTCCAGGGCCGCACGGCTTGCAGGTGGGCCAGGGCAGACTCGGGCATCCAGTCGCTCAGAAACAGGTCCTCGCAGGCGTAGCCGGTCAGGCACAACTCGGGCAGGCACAGCAGCTGCACGCCCGCCGCCTTGGCCTGCTCAATGGCCGTTTTGATGTTGCGAAGGTTGTTTTCCCAATCAATGGGAATCTGGTTGAGAGCAGCTCCGGCGATGCGCATGAGGAATGGGCGAGAAAGAGAACAAAGGAGGAACGGGGTTGATGGAATAACCCCAAAGGGCCGGCGCCGGTTGTCAGCCGCGCCCGCCCAACGGCCAATTTTTGCCTAGCGGCTTAGCTCGGCCAGCAGCCAGGCACGGGTGGCCGGGCCGCTGGTTTGCGCCACAATTTCCAGCAAAGTATCGGTATTGCTCACATGCCCGGCGGCCACGGTGGCCAGCAGCCGTACAAACGGCGCGGTGCCAAGGCGCTCGTGCAGTGCGGCCAGCACCCTGGTGCCCTTGTTATACACCACGCGCCGGTACACGGGCCGGGGATATTTCTGGTAATCGAAGCCCCGAATCGGCGGGGCGTCGCCCACGGTCGCGACGCGCTTGGCCAGTTCTGCCCGGTAGCCGGCCTCGTCGCCGTCTTCGCGCAGAAACAACAGGCTTGAGTAGGTAGCGAAGGCCTCGTTCAACCAGTCGTTGTAGTTGTGCACCGAGCCGTAGCCCCACCATTTGTGGCTGATTTCGTGCGCCAGAATCAGCAGCGCCTCCCGGTCGGTGGCCACATCAAAATCGGTGTAGGTAATCACCGTGGCATTTTCGAGCAGCCCGAACGCATCGGCATTGGTGCCGGGCAGCAAAATGGTGAACTGCGTAATCGGGTCCTGCTGCCCGATGCTCCGGTTGTAGTAGGCGATAATGCGTTCGGCCTTGCGCAGCAGCACAGTATCGGTGCGCGCCAGCGCCGGCCCCGCCTTCACCACCCGAATGCCCGGGGTTCCAGCCGAAGCTAGTTGCTGAAACTGCCGGGCCACCAGCGCCGTGATTTCGATGGCCCCGGCGCGGCCCCGGAAAAGCCAGCGCCCCGCCCGCTGCTCCACGGCCGACGACGTGCTTTCTACCTGGTAGCCGTCCGGCGCCTGCACTTCCAGCACGTAGTTCACGGCCTCGTACTCGCGGTAGGGCCGGAAGGGCAGCCAGCCCGAATGCCCACTGAAAACCATCACCTGCTCATTAAACAAGCGCCCTTCCAGCGTGCCCGAATACGTCACGCTCACCATGCGTGCCCGGCCGTTGAAGCGCGCCACCACCTGTTGCAGCGTATCGCCGAAATACGGATAGTACACCCGCGTTGCGCGCGGCGGCTTGCTCCCGGAGCTGAGCAGGTTCTCAATCCGCAGCTGCCGGCCCAGGTTCAGGTCCAGGGTAGTGGCCGTGTCGTCGGCGGCCAGGGCCATGGTGTAGCGACAAACGAAGGAGTGCGTGGCCGGAATCACGCGCATTTGCACACTGACGGTGGGCGCAGCGCCCGCCGATACGGCCAGTCCCAGCAGGCCCGCCAGCAACAACAGATACTTCATGTAGCAGCGCGCCCGCGGGTGAGGCAAAAGCGGGAAGATTGGTGGAAAGGAAAAAGAATGCCGCCGCTAGGCCACGCCCAGCTCCGTCAGCGCCCGCTCGGCGGCCAGCTGCTCTGCTTGCTTTTTGCTCAGGCCCATGCCAGTAGCCACGATTTCCTCGTCCAGCAGCACGTTGGCCGTGAACTCCATCATGCCGCCGGGCCGCGCCTCGCCGGTGATGTCGTAGCGCAGGGTTTTGCCCTCGCGCTGCGCCCATTCTACCAGCTTGCTCTTGAAATTGGCCGTGGTCGTCGTGAGCGTATGCACGTCCACAAAACCCTTCACCAAGCGCGTGAGGATGAATTTTCGGGCCGACTGGTAGCCTAAATCCAAATAAACCGCCCCCACCAGCGCCTCCAGCGCGTTGCCATTCACCGAGCGCGAGCGGGCGGCGCGGCCCTGCGCCGTATCCAGTTGCACCAATTTATCGAGGCCCAGTTTCAGGGCGATGCCATTCAGGCTTTCGCGGTTCACAATGCGTGAGCGCACCTCCGTCAGGAAGCCTTCCTGCTCGTAGGGGTACTTCTTGAACAGGTACTCGGCCACCACCGTGCCCAGCACAGCATCGCCGAGAAACTCCAGTCGCTCATTCGTCTGGTGGCGGCCGATGGTGGGCTGCTGCCGCACCGCCGAGGAGTGCGTGAACGCCAGCCGGTAAAGCTTGGCGTTTTTGGGCCGCTGGCCCGTCACGGTCGCCACGGCCTGACGAAACGACTTATCAGAAGCAAAAAGACGGGAAACGAAACCGAGCAAGGGAAGAGAAATTTAGATTCTGGTAGAATAATTTGGCCTAAAAAACGCCAAAAAAGAACGTCATGCTGAGCGCAGCCGAAGCATCTCTACCGCAATACTAACTCAATCGAAAGGATTAGTTGCGCGGTAGAGATGCTTCGGCTGCGCTCAGCATGACGTTCTTTTTTGAACTGCTGAAACAACGCGCCTACAGCTTGCGGAAAATCACCGACGTGTTGTGGCCGCCAAAGCCAAACGTGTTGCTCATGGCCACGCGCACGTCGCGCTCCTGCGCCGTGTTCGGCGTGAAATTCAGCGCCTGGTTGATTTCCGGGTCGGGCGTGTTCAGGTTGATGGTGGGCGGCACCAGTCCGTGCTGCATCGCCATAATGCAGGCCACCGCCTCAATACCGCCGGCCCCGCCCAGCAGGTGGCCGGTCATGCTTTTGGTCGAGGAGATGTTCAGCTTCTCGGCGTGTGCGCCGAATACCTTTTCGATGGCCTTGATTTCGGCGCCGTCGCCCAGCGGCGTGCTCGTGCCGTGGGTGTTGATGTAATCAACTTCCTCGGGCTGAATACCAGCGTCGCGCAGGGCGTTTTTCATCACCAGCACCACGCCTTCGCCGCTCGGGTCGGGCGCGGTGATGTGGTAAGCATCCGACGACATGCCGCCGCCAATCAGCTCGCAGTAGATTTTGGCGCCGCGCGCCTGGGCGTGCTCGTACTCTTCGAGCACCAGCGCGCCGGCGCCCTCGCCCAGCACGAAACCGTCGCGGTCCTTATCATAAGGCCGCGAGGCCGAGGCCGGGTCGTCGTTGCGCTCGCTCATGGCCTTGAGGGCGTTGAAGCCGCCCACGCCCGATTCGGTGATGGCCGCTTCGGAACCACCCGTCACCACGGCGTCGGCCAGGCCGAGGCGGATGTTGTTGAAGGCCGCGATGATGGCGTCGTTCGACGAGGCGCAGGCTGAGGTCGTCACGAAATTCGGGCCGCGGAAGCCGTTCTTGATGCTGATGTTGCCTGACGAGGAGTCAGCAATCATGCGCGGAATAAAGAACGGCGAGTAGCGGGGCGTGCCGTCGCCGCGCTCAAACTGGAAGCATTCTTCCTGCAGCGATTTCAGGCCGCCGATGCCGGAGCCCCAGATTACGCCCACCCGGTCCTTGTCCACGCCGCTCTCGAGCAGGCCCGAATCGGCAATGGCTTCGTCGGAGGCAATCACCGCGAACTGCGTGAACAGGTCCATTTTGCGGTGCTCCTTGCGGTCGAAGTAGGTATCGGGATTGTAATCCTTCACTTCGCAGGCAAAGCGGGTTTTGAACTTGGCCGGGTCGAAGCGCGTGATGGTGGCGGCACCGCTGGTGCCCGTGCGTAGGCCTTCCCAGTAGGCTGGGGCGGTGTTGCCCAGGGGCGTGATGGCCCCGAGGCCGGTAACGACAACCCGTCGGATGGACGTCATACAGAGCAAGCGCCACTGGCGCGAATGATGAAGCGGGATAAAACAGCAAAACCGGCCGGCGGCGGGCCGGCCGGTATGCGCAGTATGGGGGTCATACCGCGCGAAACAGGAAATCAGCGTAAAGGCTACAACTCAAATTTCGCGCTTCGCGGGGATGAAAAAGGACTACTTAGCGTGCTCTTCGAGGTAGCTGATGGCTTGGCCCACGGTGCCGATGTTCTCGGCCTGGTCGTCGGGGATGCTCACGTTGAACTCCTTTTCGAACTCCATAATGAGCTCAACGGTATCCAGCGAGTCAGCACCCAAGTCGTTGGTGAAGCTTGCTTCCGGGGTCACCTCCGAGGCTTCAACGCCCAGTTTATCAATAATAATGGCCTTTACTTTTTCTGCGATTTCAGACATCTCCGTGGGGGGTTTAAGGAAAACTATGGCACAAAGTAACGAGAGAATTTTCATCTAACCCACCGACGCGCTTTTCATTTCGGGGTACAACATTATGGCCGCGCGGCTGGCAAGCGGCCCCGGCAGGCCGTAGCTTTGCCCTGCCCGCCCCGCGGGTGCCCTTTTTGCGGCCCCTATGAAGACCTTCACCCTCGACGTTGATTACGAGTGCGACTTTGCCCTTTTCGGGCTGGTGAGCAGCACCCGCGACTATACCCTGGCTTGGAACCTGAACCGGGCCCTGCGCCTGCGCCTCGTGAAACAGCCCGAGCTGCTGCTGAACCTGCTCAGCCGCGGCCGGCTGGTGTTCACGCATTACCTGCACGCCACCGAGGCCCTCACGTTCCGGCTGCTGCGCAATCGTTCGGTGGCTCCCTCCACCCTAAAAAAGCCCTTCCTGGCCCCCGACATCAAGGAATACGACTACCTGCTGGCCGTGAGCAACGGCACCGGCGCCCTGGCCGACGAGGCCCTGCTGGAACAGCTCGCCGCCCTCGATGCCGTGCAGTACGTCTGCCAGTTCGACCCCAATACCCTCAAGTACAAAGAGAACCTGATTCTTTGAGTTCCTGGGTGGCTTGCAGCCCATAAATTTCACCTTATGATTAGGGCGCTGCAATGGCCACTGGCCACTTTGAGCAATCGTTTTCACAACGATTGGGCTTCATCAATAGGCATTTCAATTTAATTGAACGACTTTTGCGCTGGTAGGGCCTTCGTTTTGCCCCCATTGTGCACGCTTCTGCTTAATCTCAATCAATTTTGCCTTCGGCGAAATGTCCCCTCCTCAATTTAAGGAGGGGAGTTTTTTTGTTCTGCTATTTCCGACGACTCCCGCATGGAAAAACATCCTGTTTTCAACAAGACCAAAATTGTGGCCACGGTAGGCCCCGCTTCCAACACCTACGAGCGCCTCGGCATTCTCATGCGCGAGGGCGTCGATGTGTTCCGCCTCAACTTCTCGCACGGCTCCTACGAAGACCACCTCTCGGTCATCAACACGGTGCGGCGGCTGAACAAGGACATGAAAACGTCGGTGGGCCTGCTACAGGACTTGCAGGGCCCCAAAATCCGCCTCGGCGAGGTAGAAGGCGGCGGCGTCGAAATCAAAGCCGGCGACAAGCTGAAGCTGGTGTGCGGCGAGAAGGAAATCAGCACGGCTACGCGTCTGAGCACGATTTACCTGGGCCTGGCCCGCGACGTGAAGGCCGGCGACATGATTCTGATTGACGACGGCAAGATTGAGCTAAAGGTGCTGGCCACCGACCGCGACAAAGAAGTGGACGTGGAGGTGGTGTATGGCGGCTTGGTGAAGCCCCGCAAGGGCATCAACCTGCCCGACTCGGAAGTTTCGGCTCCGAGCATGACCGAGAAGGACATTGAGGACCTGCAGTTTGGCCTTGAGCATGACGTGGACTGGGTGGCGCTGAGCTTCGCCCGCAAGGCCGACGACATTCGCTTCATCAAGAACCTGATTGCGCAATCGGGCAAAACCACCCGCGTGGTGGCCAAAATCGAAACACCCGACGGCCTGCGCAACATCGACGAAATCATTGCCATCACCGATGCCATCATGGTGGCGCGCGGCGACCTTGGCGTGGAGGTGAAGATGGAAGAGGTGCCCATGGCCCAGAAAATGATTATTGCCAAGTGCAACGCCGCCGGCAAGCCCGTCATCGTAGCCACGCAGATGATGGAATCGATGATTACGGCCCCCCGCCCCACCCGCGCCGAAACCAGCGACGTGGCCAACGCCGTCCTCGACGGCGCCGATGCCGTGATGCTCTCCGCCGAAACCGCCGTGGGCGCCTACCCCGCCGAGGTCATTCGCTCGATGGTGGGCACCATCCTGAGCGTGGAAAGCCGCAGCCCGCAGCTCTTCCACCGCTGGTGGCCCATCGACCCCACCGGTCCCAACTTCATGGCTGACAGCGTACTGTCTGCCTCCTGCCACCTGGCTAAAAACACGGGTTCGAAGGCCATTACCGGCATGACGCACCACGGCTACACGGCCTTCCAATTGGCCAAGTACCGCCCGAAAGCCAACATCTTCATCTTCACCGATAACCGCCCCTTGCTCACCGTGCTGAGCCTGGTGTGGGGCGTGCGAAGCTTCTACTACGACCGCTTGGTGAGCACCGACAGCACGGTGGCCGACATCCGCTACGTCCTCACCACCACCGGCCACCTCGAAGCCGGCGATATTTTCATCAATACCGGCTCGATGCCCATTCAGGACAAGGGCAAAGCCAACATGGTGAAAGTGAGCATTGCCTAAGGCGTTGCTGAAAACAGATTGACACCAAAAAGCCTCCGCAGCGCTAGCTACGGAGGCTTTTTGGTGCGAGATGCACTATTCGTGAATCAGTTTCCAGGTTGCCTTGCTGCCGTTGCTGCCGCTCAAGTGCAACAGATACAGACCAGCGGGTTGCTCAGCCAGCGGCACAGTCAGGGCCGTTTGGCCGGCGGCTACCGAGGCTTGCCACACGGCGCGGCCCAGCGCGTCGGTCAGGCGCAGCGTCTGGCCAGCGCGGGCGGGCTGGGCCAGGGTGAGCGTGGCGGCTTCGGCGGCGGGGTTGGGGTGCAGCGTGGCCAGGGCGGCGGCCTGGGCGGCGCGGGAAGGAAGCAGATTAACAAAAGTTGAAGGCGAGCCGCAGGTTGTTGTTACTCCGCTGCGGGTGCGACGGTAGTAAGTCAGAAAAACGCTATTGTTGCCAATTGGGCCCAACCCAAGCGCTGATGAAAAATGAACTTGCGTATACAAGTCCGGAACGTGACCGAATGTGCCATTGTTGGCACCGTAGGTATACAGATTGTCGTACACCAGCCGCTGGTCGCCAACACAGCCGCCTCCGCCCGGCTGCAGTTGCACCACCCCCAGGCTAAGGGTAATTCCGGACGCGGTTAGACGGTATTCCCCGGTAAGCAAGGGCATGAATTGGAACTGATTGGACTGGCCCGTGCGCAACGCCAACGCCCAGCGGCGAGTGGCAATGCTACTATTTTGGGTGCCGGCTGCAGGACCGCAGCCGGGTGCGCCCGAGTAAGTGTACTTGCTCTGCTCCAGATAAGTATACACGAGGGAATCGGAGGTCTGCGTCTTTGTCAGGACTTTGCGCAAAATTTGTCCTAACGAGCAGGAAAAGGGCGTGATGGCTATTGGGTCGTCGGTATAACCTAACTCATCCCCGGGCTGCAAGTCAAACAACCGCAAGGGGCTATACGGCGACTGAGGCAGCGCCACCGGCAGTTGCGTGGCCGTCCATTGCCCCGGGCTGTTGCTCAGGGCCAGCCATTGCGGACCTTCTATCAAGCCAAAACGCCGGCTCAGGCGCACCACGGGCCCTGAACTGAGGGTGATGGTGGCCACGGTATCGGCCTGCCCGTTCACCATCTGCAAGCCGCGGCTGCTGAGCGTGGCATTAATGCCAAGCGCCGAGTTGGCCACCCACGTACTGGCTACCGGCGCACGCGGGCGCAAGCGCAGCGTGTTTCCAATTTGGGCAGTGCCTTCGGTGATGGTTTCAAGCGTAAATTCTGACGAGCCGGGCTCCCAAAGCAAACGCTGGCCAAACAAGTTATTACGGCTTTTCCGGAATCGGTTGGTGTACGATTCGCCGGGGGTCCGGCCCTGGGTTTCCCGCATCACTCGATTGAAAGCCCAAGCCGAGTCGCCCGCAGCTGTCACATAAGCCGAATCGAGTCGAAGCGTATAAATCCCTTTGGTGACATACATGCCCGCGGGCGTAGCAGTTGGAGATTCGTAAGCATAAATCAGCCCCGGCCGGAACGGCCGCCAGAGTTGTTGGGCGCGGGCGCCAAAGCCCAGGGTTAATAACGAGGCGGCCAGCAGGGGCCGCAGCCAGCGGTAGTGGTGTTTCATGCTTTCGGAGCATTTGGTGGTGGAAAAGTGCCATAAGGTACACAATCCGACCAATTTACCAACCGCTGCGCCCAGCCAAACGCAAGAAGCCCCGCACGTTTCCGAGCGGGGCTTCTGTGATGAGCGGAAGACCAGACCTTGGGGCGGCGCAGTCTGGCCTTCCTAGACTCGTAGTCGCACTAGAGCGCGTTAACGAGCTTTGTCAGCTTGCTTTTGTTGTTAGCAGCTTTGTTTTTGTGGATGATGTTCTTCTTGGCCAGACGGTCCAGCATCGAAGACACCTTTTTCAGCAGTTCCTGGGCGGCCGTTTTGTCGGTCGTCGTACGGAGCTTTTTGATAGCCGTGCGGGTGGATTTGTGCTGGTAACGGTTCAACACGCGCTTGGCTTCGTTGCTGCGGATGCGTTTGAGGGCCGACTTATGGTTTGCCATGAGCAGGAAATATAGAGGAGCGTTATGCTTGAGTTCTGTGTTTGGGAGGGCAAAGGTACGAATCCGACTGACAAATTCAAACCCTGCCGGCAAAAATCTTGAGTGAAAGCTGCTTCAACTTTTCGGCAACAGAGCAGAATCATTGCAAAAACTGTTCAAACTCATGTCCATTTCACTTTAGGGCCGCTAAATTAGTATGCATGCCGATTAAGTCCGAACTTTACCTCCTACCCAATTCCGCCCAGCGTGCCGCTTATCACCGCTTAACTTATCCGCGCCATGCCCCTCGTCGCCCAACCCCATTATCAGCCGCCGTTCTACTTGTTCAACGGCCATTTGCAGACCATCGTGCCCAGCTTATGGCGCACCGTGCCTGATGTAGCTTACCAGCGCGAGCGCCTGGAACTGCCCGACGGCGACTTCCTGAACCTGGACTGGAGCCGCCTACCCGGAATGCGCCCCACCGACGGCCTCGCCATCGTTTCGCACGGCCTCGAAGGCGACGCCTCCCGGCCCTACGTGCGCGGCATGGTGCGCGCCCTCAACCGCGCCGGCCTCGATGCCCTGGCGTGGAACTACCGCAGCTGCGGCGGCGAGATGAACCGCCTGCTCCGCTCCTACCACCTCGGCGACACCGATGACTTGGACACGGTGCTGCGCCACGCGCTAGCCACGGGCCGCTACCAGCGGGCCTACCTGCTGGGCTTTTCGGCGGGCGGCAACGTGACGCTGAAGTACTTGGGCGAAGATGCCAGCCGTGTGCCGGCCGAAGTGCAGCGGGCCGCCGTGTTTTCGGTGCCGACAGACTTGCGGGCCAGCTCCGAGCACATCGGCCGGCCGCAAAACCAGGTGTATATGCGGCGCTTCCTGAAATCATTGCGCCAGAAAATCCGCGATAAAGCGGCCTTGCTGCCCGGACAGGTCGACGTGGAAGGGCTGGAAGAACTGCGCAATTTTCCGCAGTTCGATGACAAATACACCGCGCCTATGCATGGCTTCGACTCGGCCGATGCCTACTACCAATACGCCAGCTCCGGGCGCTACCTGAGCGGCATTCGGGTGCCCACGCTGCTGGTAAATGCGCAGAACGACCCGTTCCTGCCCGCCTCCTGCTTCCCGCGGGATGTGGCGGAGCAGTCGCCCTTTGTATTCCTAGAAACCCCGGCCGATGGCGGGCACGTGGGCTTCGCCGAGAGTAACGGGGAGTATTATTCGGAGCGCCGCGCAGTGGAATTTCTGACGGCGGAGGTACCGGCGTAGCGCCGGTCATTGCGAGGCCGCGGGCTGTGGCAATGACCGGCGAAAACCTACTTCGCGGGCACGAAAACGACCTTCTTCGTTTCGAAAAACTCCTCTTTATAAAAGTCGCTCAAATCCGTCACTTTCGCCTTCAGACCCGACTCGGCGATTTCTTCGGTCAGGTCGCCGCCTTTCAAATAATACAGGCCTGAGCCGGGCTGGCCCTGGGGCTTGAAGCGGTGGGCAATCCAGGGATGGAAGGTGGCGAGGCGAGCCACGGCGCGGCTCACCACGTAGTCGTATTTGGTGCGGAGCTGCTCGGCGCGGGTTTGCTCGGCGGTGACGTTGTTCAGGCCCAGGGCGGCGGCCATGAACTGTACGGCGCGGATTTTCTTACCGATGCTATCGACGAGGTGAAAATGGACCTCCGGGAACATGATGGCCAGCGGCAGGCCGGGCAAGCCGCCGCCGGTGCCCACGTCGAGCACGGCGCTGCCTTTGGGGAACTGGATGACCTTGGCAATGCCCAACGAATGCAACACGTGGCGCTCCACGAAATTGTCCATGTCGGTGCGCGACACGAGATTGATGGCTTCGTTGGTGGCCCGAAACTCGGTTTCGAGCTGCTGGAAAAGCTGGAGCTGCTGGGGCGTGAGCGCGGGGAAGTAGTGCTGCAAAAGGTTCATGGGTGCAAAGGTGCACGGTTTGGGCCTTTGCTACGAAATAGAACGTCATGCTGAGCGCAGTCGAAGCATGACGTTCCGTCTTTTATCGTCCAGCCCAAAACGCCAACAAAAAAGCCCCGACTCGCATCGGGGCTTTTTCACGATTAAATAATCTGCTTGGTGTGCTTCACCATGTCATAGAGCAGCTCGCGGGCGCGGTGCAGCTGGGCTTTCACGGTGCCGAGGGGGGCTTTGAGCTCGGTGGCAATTTCTTCGTAGCTGAGCTCGTCGAAATAGCGCAGGCTCACGAGGCGCTGGTACTTATCGGGCAGGCGCGAAACGACGTGGCGCATGATTTCGATTTTCTGGTTGCGCACGGCGTGCTCGGCCGGGTTCAGGTCGTTGTCGCGGAAATCGATGGTGATTTCGTCGCCGTTGTCGACCTTGATGGCCGAATCAATCGACATGGTTTTGATTTTATTCTTGCGAATAAAGTCGATGCAGTTGTTGGTAGCAATGCGAAACAGCCAAGTGCTGAACGCATACTCCGGGTTGAACTTGTGCAGGTTGCGGAAGGCTTTGGCGAAGGCTTCGATGGTGAGGTCTTCGGCGTCGTCCTGGTTGCGCACCATCTTGAGCACCACGTGGTACACAGGCTTTTTGTAGATGTGCATCAGCTCGGCGTAGGCCTTCTCGTCGCCGTGGTCCACGGCGGCGCGAATCAGCTTGAAGTCGTGCTTGGCTTTGGCTGAAAACTGCTTTTGAATGTCTTGGTTGTTTACTTCCATCGAAGGGTGCGGTTAAGGAACAGCGAGATTCCTAGGGCCAGGTATTGAAAAAAATAAACCACATCGAGCACTGGCAGGAGCCCGACGATTACGGGCTGCTCAAGCCGGCGGCTGAGACGGGCATACACGGCACTCACGAACAAAGTTCGGAGAACCCATACCACCGCCAAAGGTACCCAATTGTTTGGCGAAAAAACTAGCACGGCGGTAGTCAAATAGAACAACATATTGGCCAGCACGAAGGTGCCAATTCGCAAACGGTCGGCCAACCGATAGGCGCGGCCGGCGGAGAGGTGGCGGCGCTTCTGGCGCCACCACGCGCGCCAGGTGGGCGCGGGTTCGCTTAGGGTGTGGGCGGGCGGGTCGGCCACCACGGTGATGCGCTGGCCGTAGCGCACGGCGTCCTGCACCATGAGGTCGTCGTCGCCGGAAAGCAGGCGCATGTGCGAGGCAAATCCTTTGGTGGCGTTGAAGCAGGCGCGGGTGTAGGCCAGGTTGCGGCCCACGCCCATGTAGGGCCAGCCGCGCCAGGCAAAGCTGAGGTACTGCGCGGCGGTGAGTAGTGTTTCGTAGCGGATGAGCTGGTTGAGGAAGCCGGGCGCCGGGGCGTAGGCCGAGAAGCCCAGCACGACATCGGCCCCGCTGCCGTGCGCAAAACCGCGCTGCATGAGGCGCAGCCACTGGTTGGTGGCCGGAATGCAGTCGGCGTCGGTGAAAAGCAGGCGGGCGAAGCGGGTGGTTTTGATGCCGAGCGTGAGGGCGTATTTCTTGGGTCCGAAGCCGCGGGGGGTGCGGGCCACGCTCACGAGGCGCACTTTTTCGTGGTAATACTGGGCCAGCTGCTGGGCGTATAGATAGGTATCGTCGTCGCTGCGGTCGTCGATGAGGACGATTTCGAAGCCGGCCGGGTAATCCTGCTGGAGCAGCAGCGGCAGGAGGCGGCGCAGGTTGTCGAGCTCGTTGTGGGCGCAGACGACGATGGAGACGGGCTCCGAATCGGGCCCGGAGGTGTCGGCAGGCGCTTCGAGGGGGCGGCGGGCGAAGGGCCAGAAGAAATAGGCGGCGTAAATAAGCTGCACCGCCACGCACGCCAGCAGCAGCCAGAAAAACGGGGAAGTGGGTATGGGTATCGGCAAGGGAACGGCGGCGTGAATGGACTTGCAAAAGTACGGGACGCCGGGCGGCCAGGGTATCTTTGCGGGAAGTAGCGCCGATAGCCCGTCATGCAGAGCGCAGCGAAGCATCTTGCCCGCAGTAAGTAATTCAATCAAATGAGTTAGTGGTGGCGGGCAAGATGCTTCGCTGCGCTCTGCATGACGGGCTAATAATCCGCTTCCATTTCCGCATGACCTTCGACCTTCTCGCCCAGGACCCCGCCACCAAAGCCCGCGCCGGCCGCCTCGAAACGGCCCACGGCACGATTGAAACGCCCATTTTTATGCCCGTGGGCACGGCCGGCACCGTGAAAGCGGTGTCGCAGCAAACGCTCAAAACCGACGTTAACGCCCAGATTATTCTTGGCAACACTTACCACCTCTACCTGCGGCCGGGGCTCGATGTACTGAAGGCGGCCGGTGGCCTGCACCAGTTCAACGGCTGGGACCGGCCGATTCTGACGGACTCGGGCGGCTACCAGGTGTATTCGCTGAGCAACACGCGGAAGATTAAGGAGGAGGGCGTGAAATTCCGCTCGCACGTGGACGGCAGCCAGCATTTGTTTTCGCCGGAGGGCGTGATGGACATTCAGCGCGTCATCGGGGCCGATATTATTATGGCCTTTGATGAGTGCACGCCCTGGCCCTGCGAGTACGACTACGCCGCCCGCTCGCTGGATATGACGCACCGGTGGCTGAAGCGCTGCATCCAGCGTTTCGACAGCACCGAGGGCCTTTATGGCTACGAGCAGAACCTGTTTCCGATTGTGCAGGGCAGCACATTCCGGGATTTGCGCGTGAAATCGGCCGAATTTATTGCCGAGCAGGGCCGGGCCGGCAATGCCATCGGCGGGCTGAGCGTGGGCGAGCCCGCCGAGCTGATGTACGAGATGACAGAGTTGGTGTGCGACATTCTGCCCCAGGACAAGCCGCGCTACCTGATGGGCGTGGGCACGCCGGCCAACATTCTGGAAAACATTGCCTTGGGCGTGGATATGTTCGACTGCGTGATGCCGACCCGCAACGCCCGCAACGGCATGTTGTTCACCACGCAGGGCATCGTGAACATCACCAACAAGAAGTGGGAAACCGACTTCTCGCCCCTCGACCCCGAACTTGGCGGGCACGCCAGCACGTTCTACTCGCGTTCGTACGTGCGCCACCTGTTTCAGTGCAAGGAAATGCTGGGCCCGCAGATTGCCTCGGCCCAGAACCTGGCCTTTTATCTGTGGCTGGTGAAGGAGGCCCGCAAGGAAATCCTCGCCGGCACGTTTGGCCCTTGGAAAGAGCGCATGGTGAAGCAGGTGATGACGCGCCTCTAGACTTTAAGTAACGTCATGCTGAGCGCAGCCGAAGCATCTCTACCGCGCAACGCAATTATTTACTCCCGTAGTAGAGATGCTTCGGCTGCGCTCAGCATGACCGCCGAATTACAATTGCACCAGCAATGAATATCCTCGACAAATACATCATTAAGAAGTTTCTGACCGCGTTTTTTTTCTCGGTGGTGATTCTCGTGTCGGTGATTTGCGTCATTGATTTCACGGAGAAAAACGACGACTTTATTCAGCATAATTTGTCGATGGGGCAAATTATTTTCGGCTATTACATTTACCTGTTTCCCTATTTCGCCAACCTGCTTTCGCCAATTACCATTTTTATCGCGGTGGTATTTGTGACGGCACAATTGGCGGCGCGCACCGAAATTGTGGCGATTCTGGCCAGTGGGGTGAGCTTTAAGCGGCTGATGCTGCCGTATGCGGTGGGCGGCTCGGTGGTGGGGCTGCTGATATTTGGGCTAATTGGCTGGGTGCTGCCGGTGGGCAGCAAGTCGCGCGTGGCGTTTGAGCGGGCGTACATCAAGCTACCCTACCGGTTTCAGGGGCGCAACGTGCACTTCAAGGAAGGGCCGCGCACCTACGTCTTCATGGAAAGCTATGACAACACTAACAACATCGGCTTCCATTTTGCTTTTGAAACCATTGACGGCACCGTGTTGCGCCGCCGGATGACGGCCGACGCCATCAACTGGGACTCGACGAAGCACATGTGGCATTTGTCGCCGCAGCTGGTGCGCACGTTTCGCGGCCCGCAGGACGAAACCCTGCAGACGTTGCCGGCCCGCGACACAACCCTGAACCTCTACCCGAAGGACTTCGCCAGCAACTACAAAATTGCCGAAACCCTCACGCTGCCGGAGCTGAATGCCTTCATCCGCACCAAAATCGAGCGCGGGGCCGACGACACCCAGATTTACCTGAGCGACAAGTACGAGCGGTATTCTTACCCCTTCGCCATCGTGGTGCTCACCCTGATTGGCGTGACGCTGAGCGCCCGGAAGTCGCGCGCCGGCGTGGGCGGGCAGATTGCGCTGGGCTTCGTGCTGGCCTTTGTGTTCATCATTTTTGTGATGCTGAGCCGCAACCTGGCGCAGGTGGGCAGCCTTTCACCGCTGGTGGCGGCCTGGGTGCCCACCACGGTATTCAGCGTGATTGGGCTAGCGCTGTACCGGTTTGTGCCGAAGTAGGCAAAATGACTGGCCTCCAGCCGGTCATGCTGAGCGCAGCCGAAGCATCTCTACTGCAGCAGTAATTAGTTACTCTCGCAGTAGAGATGCTTCGGCTGCGCTCAGCATGACCGTTCTTCTTTTCCCAATTCAATCTTCCTGCCCTTGCTTCGCGACTACCTCAAGCTTCATTTCATCGTGCTCCTGTGGGGCTTCACGGCCATTCTAGGCAAGCTGATTGCGCTGCCTTCGGTAGAGCTGGTGTTCTGGCGCACGCTGCTGGCGGCCACGGGGCTGGCGGTGCTGCTGGGGGCGCGGCGCATGCCGTGGCGTGTGCCGGCGGGGCAGGTGTTGCGGCTGCTGGCGGTGGGCGCGCTGGTGGCCACGCATTGGATTACCTTTTTTCTGGCCGCGCGGCTGTCGTCGGTGAGCGTGTGTTTGGCCGGGCTAGCTACGCTGGCCTTGTGGACGTCATTGCTGGAGCCGTTGCTGCTCTGGCGCCGGGTGCGCGGCTACGAGGTGGGGCTGGGGCTGATTACGATGGTGGGGCTGTACTTGGTGAGCCAGGCCGAGCTGGACCAGCTGCTGGGCCTGGGCGTGGCGGTGCTGTCGGCGGGTTTGTCGGCGCTGTTCAGCGTACTGAATTCCAAGCTAATCAAGCAGCACCCGCCGTTGCGGCTCACGTTTTACGAGATGCTGGGGGCTTGCATAAGCATTGCGCTGTTCTTCCCGGTTTACAGTCATTATTTCACGCAGGGCCGGGGCCTGCAACTGGCCTGGCACGGGCTCGATTGGCTGTGGCTGGGCCTGCTGGCCGGCGTTTGCACGGTGTACGCCTTTTCCACATCGGTGGAACTGATGAAGCGCCTCTCCCCTTTTGCCGTAAACCTGACCATCAATCTGGAGCCGGTTTATGGCATCTCGATGGCTGCGGCCATTTATTGGCTGCACGTCAAAGGCCTGCTTCACGCGCCGCAATTCAACGGCGAGCGCATGAGCAC
This sequence comes from Hymenobacter convexus, assembly GCF_030580955.1. Taxonomy (GTDB): domain Bacteria; phylum Bacteroidota; class Bacteroidia; order Cytophagales; family Hymenobacteraceae; genus Hymenobacter. Next base: position 277,083 of record NZ_JAUQON010000007.1, read on the forward strand.
GGGCTTCTACATTGGCACACTGCTCATTGTGCTCAGCGTGCTGATTCACCCGCTGGTGGCCCGGCTGATGAAGGACAAGGAGCCGGATTTGGAGCCGGTGGTGCCGGTTTAGAGCACGCCCTGCCACACCGTATATTCCGCTGGCCACGACAGCGCCGCGGGCTCTCCTGTTTCCCACAGCCCATACACCGCCGAGCCCGAGCCCGACAGGCTGGCATAAGTGGCCCCGGCTTCATAAAGCTGCTGCTTAATCTCGGCCAGGACGGGGTGCGCGGGCGTCAGGGCCGTTTCGAAATCGTTGCTGACGGTTCCGCGCCAGGTGTTCATGGATTGGGCTATTGCTTCGCGTAGTGGGAATTGGGGCTGCTGCGGCACAATGCGACTGTACGCCTCGGCCGTGCCAATGTGCAGGTTGGGATACACCACCACGCAGGCGGTACCCGCCAGATTCAGGTTGATTTCTTCGAATACATCGCCTTTCTCCACGGCCAGCACGGGCTTGTTTCGGATGAAAAACGCGCAGTCGGAGCCCAAACGGCGGGCGTATTTTTCCAATGCTTCGGCCGAAAGATTCAGGCTGAATAAATCATTGGTGGCTTTCAGAGCAAAGGCGGCATCGGCCGAGCCGCCACCCAGGCCGGCGCCGATGGGGACAATTTTGTGAAGGTAGAGCTGGGCCGGGGGGAGCTGCGGAAAATCGGCCTGCAACAGCTCATAAGCCCGCACGCAGAGGTTGGTGGCCGGGTCGCCGGGGATGGGGCGGCCCGTGAGGGTGATGCTGGTGGGCTGGCCGGGCGCGACGGGCAGAATTTCCAACGCATCGGTCCACGGCAGAGGGATAAACACCGATTCGAGGTTGTGAAAGCCGTCGGGCCGGCGCTGGGTGACGTAGAGGCCGAGGTTGAGTTTGGCGTTGGGGAAAACGAGCATGGCAGGAGCGCGGGCCAAAGCCGGCGGCGGCAAAGGTACTTTTGTGCCGTGTCTGCACCAGCTTCCTTCTACGTTCGCCACGGCAAGCGCTGGCTTGATGTGGCCGTCAGCCTGCCGCTGTTGCTGCTCACGCTGCCGCTGCTGGCGGGCGCGGCGGCGCTGGCAGCAGCCCAGAACCGCGGGCGCTGGCTGTTTCGGCAGCAGCGGCCGGGCTGGCACGGGCGGCTGTTCACGCTCTACAAGCTGCAAACCATGACCGATGCGCAAGACGCGGCCGGCCAGCTCCTGCCCGATGCCGCGCGCCTGCCCCCGCTGGGCCGCTGGCTGCGCGCCACCTCGCTCGACGAGCTGCCCCAGCTCTGGAACATCCTGCGCGGCGACCTTAGCCTGGTGGGGCCGCGCCCGCTGCTGCCCGTGTACCTGCCGCTGTACTCCCCCACCCAGGCGCGGCGGCACGAGGTGCGGCCCGGCCTCACGGGCTGGGCGCAGGTGAACGGCCGCAACGCCATTGGCTGGGAAGAAAAATTTGCCTTCGACGTGTGGTACGTCGACCACCTGAGCTGGCGGCTGGATATGACCATTTTGTGGCGCACCGCCGGCCGCGTGCTGCGCGGCAGCGGCGTGGCCGCGCCCGGCCAGGCCACCACCACGGCCTTCCGAGGCACGCCGCCGCCCCCCGTTTCCCCGTAGATTGCAGGCATGACCACCTTGTTTTTTTCCGATTACGAAGCCGGCGAAACCGGCGCACCACTCGTTATTTTTGGGGCCGGCGGGCTGGGCCGCGAGGTGCTGCTGCTGCTGCGGCAGCTCAACGCCCGGCACCCTACCTGGGAGGTGCGTGGCTTCTACGACGACCAGCCGCCCGCCACGCCCACCGTGGCCGGCCTCCCCTACCTCGGCACCGCCGCCGACCTCAACGCCACTGCCGAGCCGCTGGCCGTGGCCGTGGCCGTGGGCAACTCCGCGGGCCGCGCCGCTGTGGTCGGCCGGCTCACTTCCAGCAAACTCACCTTTCCGGCGCTGGTCCATCCGCAGTCAGAACCGGACGCCGACCAGCGCGTCACACTGGGCGAGGGCTGCATCATCCAGCAGGGCTGCCTGCTCACCTGCGATATTTCACTGGGCCGTTTCGTGCTGCTCAACCTGGGCTGCACCGTGGGCCACGATGCCGTGCTCGAAGATTTCTGCTCCCTGATGCCGCACGCCAACGTGAGCGGCGCGGTCCGGCTGGGCATCGGCTGCTACCTGGGCACCAACGCCACCGTGATACAAGGGGTGGCCGTGGGCGAGGGCAGCACGGTGGGTGCGGGGGCCGTGGTGGTGCGCGACCTGCAGGCCGGCGTGACGGCCGTGGGCGTACCGGCGAGGGCGCTTTGATAGTGAACTGTAACCAATCAGAACGTCATGTCGAGCTTGCCGAGACATCTCGCGTGCCAAAGTAATTAGTTACTACCCCACGCGAGATATCTCGGCAAGCTCGACATGACGTTCTTTATAATTCTTCATTAAGCGAAGCACCATGCGTAGCCAGGATTACGACCGTCTCTACCTTTCGCCGCCCCACCTCGGCCGGCACGAGCTCAACTATGTGAGCAAGGCCATTGAGGACAACTGGGTAGCACCCGCCGGGCCCAACCTGGCCGGGTTCGAGGCGGATATCTGTGCGGCGGTGGGCGTGCCGTATTGCGTGGCGCTGAGCTCGGGCACCGCCGCCATTCATCTGGGATTGATTTTGCTGGGCGTGGGGCCGGGTGATGAGGTGCTGTGCCCTTCGTTCACCTTCGTGGCCACGGCCAACCCCATTGTGTACCTCGGCGCCACGCCGGTGTTCGTCGACAGCGAGCCCGCTACCTGGAACCTCTGCCCCGAGCGCCTGCGCGAAGCCATTCTGGACCGTATGGCGAAAGGCAAAAAGCCTAAAGCCCTCATCTTGGTGCACCTCTACGGCATGCCGGCCAAGCTGCCCGAAATCCTGGCCCTGGCGCAGGAATTCGAAATTCCCATTCTGGAAGACGCCGCCGAGGCCCTGGGCTCGGAGTGGCAGCAGCAGCCGCTGGGCGGCTTCGGGCGGGTGGGGGTGTTTTCGTTTAATGGCAACAAGATTCTGACCACCAGCGGCGGCGGCGCCCTCGTCACTTACGACCGGGCCCTGGCCGAGCGCGCCCGCTTCCTGGCCACCCAGGCCAAGGACGACGCGCCCCACTACCAGCACTCGCAGCTGGGCTACAATTACCGCCTGAGCAACGTGCTGGCCGGCATCGGCCGCGGCCAGATGGAGCTGCTGCACGACCGGGTGAAGCGCCGCCGCGAAATCTTCGCCTGGTACCGCGAGCACCTCGCCAACCTGCCTGGCCTCACCGTGGCCCTGGCGCCCGAGCCGGCCGGCAGCCGCTCCAACCGCTGGCTCACCACTATCCTCCTCAACCCCGCCGACCCGGACGCAGAAACAGTTTCCAACCTCACCCCCGAAACCCTGCGCCGGCACCTCGAAACCCGCAACATCGAAAGCCGGCCCCTCTGGAAACCCCTGCACCTGCAGCCCCTCTTCGCCGACGCGCCCGTGTACGGCGGCGCCGTGTGCGCCGACCTTTTCGCCCGGGGCCTGTGCCTGCCCAGCGGCACGGCCATGGGCGACGCGGAATTACGCCGCGTGAAAGAAGCGCTGACGGAAGCATTATCGGCGTGAGCCTGTCTGGGGCAATTTTTCCAAGCAATTGGCCCGATTCGTGCCTTGCGGCTGTCACCCGAATCCATCGTTCGGACGCATTTTGCCGTTAAAGGCGCATCCATCCATTTTATATCATGAAAACTTCGCCCGTTTTTGCGCTGCTCCTGGCGTTGCCCCTGGCCGCCGCCGCGCAAACCACCCCCACCACGAGCCCCACCAAAACCACGACCACGACGCCCGCCCCGGCCGGCACCCAGCAGCAAACCGAGGTAGTCGAAGAGCTCGACCCGGCCACCGGCAAGGTTATCCGGCGCACCACCCGCACCGTCAACGTGCCCGTGGGCACCACCCCATCGACCACCACCACGACCCGACCCAGCACCACGACGACCACCGCGAGCGACTTGCCCGCCTCGCCGGCTTCCGATGCGCAGGTCACCGCTTTTCTGAAGAAGAAAACCACCGTTTCCACCCTCACTACCAGCGGCCTGCTCGATGCCTACAGCCGCCTTCTGGACCGCGTGCACAGCGACCGTTCGGGCTGGAAGCCGGCCGACTGGGCCCTGGCCGCCAACGTTATGAGTGCCCTCAACGGCCGCTACGAGCAGCTCCGCAGCAGCTTCTCCTTCGATGACAAGGTGAACATCCGGGCCCAGCAGGCCGAGTTTCAGACCCTGCGCACCGCCCGCCAGCTTTCCGACCAGGTTTCGGACAAGCTGTAAGCCCACATCCATAACAAAAAGCCCCGGCAGCTAATCTGTCGGGGCTTTTTTGGGTTTAATGATGGTGATGTTCCTCCTCGGGCGGCGGGGGCAGTTCGGCGGCGGCGCGGTAGAGCAGGGCCGTGGGCACGCGTGGGTAGTGGTGGTGCAGGTGATGGAAGGCGAACGAGGCCGTGATGGGCGTCCAGGCCTGGGCCAGGGCGGCGGCCGTGCGCGCCGCCGGGTTGCGCGACGACACGTGGTGCGGCACGTACGACGCCCAGATGGGCATCGTCGCGCTCATCACAAACGCCACGCCCCAGTACACCAGCCCCACCAACGAACCCGTGGCCCAGTACAAGGCCACGAAAGCCACCAGCAAGCCCAGCGTCAGCCCGGTTTCGATAAGCTGAATGCGGCGCGTATTGGGCGCGATGCGCAGCGACTCGCGCCGCAGCATGAGCGTGTGCCGGGGCCCTTGCCACAGCACCCGCGAGAAACTCCAGGTAGCGGGTGCGCCCTCTGGGTCGGCCTCGGTGAGGCAGCGGCCGTGGTGGCGCAGGTGCGTCACCTGCAGGCCGTGGCCGCTTTTCAGAATGAGCAGGCCGGCCAGGGTGAGCACCCACTCGTTGGTGGGCTTGGCCAAGCCCAGGGAGTTGTGCATAGCGTCATGCATCATCACGAAAGCCGCCAGGCACACCACCGCGGCCAGCGGCACCGCTAGCCACCACCAGCCGGCTAGTGCCAGGCTCACATACAGCGCCAACAGCACCCAGGGCCGGGCCAGCTCAACGCGCCGCTGGGCGGGAGTGAGTTCGAGTTTCATGGGCAATAAAAAAACAGGTGAACGAAATAAACTCATCTGTCATCCTGAGCGCAGCGAAGGACCTTATCACGGCTGCATTACCTAATTTGCTGCAAACTATTCGAGTGTGATGAGGTCCTTCGCTGCGCTCAGGATGACAGGCATGGCGCCCGCCCTCACTCCCGCGCCTCGTACCGCTGCGGCAGCGCATACGCCGGAATCTGAGCCGGCGCCACCACGCGCCAAGAGGATTGAAACGAGCCATAATACCCAAACAGCTTGCCGATAACCGGGTTGCGCACCACCACTTCGATGCGGTAGCAGTCGGCCGCGTCGTCGTACCACTCCTCCACATCGGCCAGCGCAGCCAACAGGCCCGGCAGCCGAAACGCCAGCCGCCCCGCCCGGAAGCGCTGAGCCCCGGAGCGCAGCCGCAGGCCGCCCCGCGCCGTCACGGCCATGTCAATGTCCACAGCCACGTGCTGGTGCGTGCCCAGGTAATCGACGATGGCGTGGCGGGCGGCGCTGCGTATCATCGTCGCATCGAAGCAGCGGGTGTGCTTCGGGAAGTGAAAGCGCCGAATCCAAGTCACGGTTTCGCGGCCCAGTGGGTCGACGTAGGCGTAGTTCTCGATGCGAAACGGCACGTTGGAGCCCGTTTCGGGGAAGGTGATTTGGTGCGAAAGCCCAGCCCGCAAAAACGGCTGCGTGAAGAAGGGCCCGTGCCACACCCGCTCCATCACGCCCTCGCCCACAAAGGCCCGGTTATCGGCGCTGCTGAACCCCAGCCGCTCCTGAATGCGCGGGTGCAGCTTGTCGAAATCGGCGCCCAGCTGCTGCTGATAAATGGAAGGCATGGCGTTCGGGTAGAAGTTAGGCGACGGCCGCAGGTGCTTCCTGCGGTACTTTATCGGTCGTGCGTAAGCCTTCGGGCGGCTGGCGCAGGCAGCGCGCGGCGCTGGGCACCAGCTCCGTGGGAATGGCGAGGGCCACCGCCGCCAGCGCCATCAGGGCCAGGTTCAGGGTGAGTGGGTTGAAGGGCGCCACGAACACCGCTGGCTGGCTGAACAGCGCGCCCGCGCCCAGCACCAGCAGGCCCAGCATATTCAGCCAGTACACCGGCCGCAGCTTATTCATCGGCAGCACCCAGAACAGCAGCCCGAATAGGATTTCGCCCACGCCCACGGCAGCCGCCACCCCGTGCGCCGCACCCGCCGAGAAGCCCGCCCCCTGCAAAATGCTCAACTCGCCGGTATTGGGGTACAGCAGCTTTGGCACCACGCCCTGATAAATCCACACAAAGCCCAGCGTGAAGCGCACCAGCGCCATTATCAACCCCAATGCCCGCGACACCGCCGGCCGCTGTCCCTGCTCCAGCCACAGCCGTAGGCTATCGAAACCCCAGGCCGTGGCCCAACCAATGAGCGGCCGAAACGCCAGCCGGTCGAGCCACGCGCCGGCCGTGCCGAAGCGCGTCTGGTAGTCGTAGCGTGTAAAAAACCGCAGGCCGTCGTCCGTCGACACGTATTTCCAGAAGCCCGCACCCTCCCGAATTAGCGACACCTTTTCATCGGACCAGAACTTGAGCACCGACGTGCGCTCCCCGTTCTTCTCCCGCGTGCCCAGGCTCTCGCCGCAGCCCGCCACGCCCAGCCCAAACCCGATGCGCGTGGCATACAGAAACTGCTGCGGCTCGGCTTCCGAAGCCCGCGGCAAGTACTCAATCTCGGTGAAGCGCAGGTCCCATTGCTGGTGCAATTCGGGCTGCTGGGTGTGGGCCCACAGCTGCTCCATGGGGCAGCAGATGCGGGTTTCTACGTAAATCGAAGGCCTCTTCATTGGTCTTATGAAGGTAGGCAGCAAACGCCGGATTCAGGAGTTGAATAGGTGGTGTCATTAGCACGTCATGTCGAGCGCAGCCGAGACATCTCGCGTGCCGAAGTAATTAAAATCGTTGACCGATTGAGTTACTACCACACGCGAGATGTCTCGGCAAGCTCGACATGACGGCTCAATAGCTCCTCTATTCCAGCGCATATGCCAAATCGGCCAAAAGCTCCTCCACCGGCTCGATGCCGATGCTCAGCCGCACCAGCCCCACGGTGATGCCCAATTCAGCCCGCTGCGCATCCGTGAGCGCCCGGTGCGAAGTATAGAGCGGGTGCGAGCACGACGAATCAACCCCCGCCAGCGAGGGCGCAAACGGAAACCGCTGGCTGCGCTGCATAAACCGGTTCACCACCGCCGCGTCATCGGCCAGCCGCATCGACATCATGCCGCTGAACAGCCCGTGGCCCTGCACCGTGGCCAGCGCGTGCTGTGGGTGCGTGGGCAGGCCCGGGTAGTACACCGCTTCCACGGCCGGGTGCACCTCCAGAAACTCGGCAATCTGCTGGGCATTGTGGCTGTGCGCGGCCACCCGCAGGCGCAGGGTTTTCAGGCCGCGCACGCTCAGCCAGCTTTCCATGGGGCTGAGGGTGAGGCCGAAAACGGTGCCTATCTGGCGCAGGCGAGCCGCGTCTTCGGGCGTACCGGCCACCACGGCCCCGGCCGTCACATCGGAGTGGCCAGCCAGGTATTTAGTCACGCTATGCAGCACCAGGTCGGCCCCTAAAGCCAGCGGCTTGGTGAGCACCGGCGTGGCGAAGGTGTTGTCTATCACCAGCTTCAGGCCGTGGCGGTGGCACTCGGCGGCGGCGGCGCGCAGGTCCACCACGCGCAGCAGCGGGTTGCTCATCGTTTCACAGAGCAGCAGCCGGGTGGTGCTTTGCACGTACGCCTTCAGGTCATAAAGCTCTTCGAACGGCACGTAGCTCACCGCAATGCCCAGCCGCGACAGTTCTAGGTTCAGCAGCGCCGCCGAGCCGCCGTAGATATCGGCCGCACACAGCACGTGGTCGCCGGCCTGGCAGTAGGTCAGCAGGGCCGCAAAAATGGCGGCCATGCCCGAGCCCGTGGCCACGGCGCCCGCGCCGCCTTCCCAGTGGTTCACGGCCTCGGCCAGCTCGTCGGAGTTGGGGTTGCCGTTGCGCGAGTACAGGTAGCGGCTGCCCGGCTCGTCGAAGTACTGCTGCACGGCGTCCAGGTCTTCAAATTTGAAGACCGACGTTTGGTAGATAGGCGTGATTTTGGGCTGAATGCGGGGAAGGCTCATGAAGGCGGCAAAGCAGGGATGGGAAGCACAAAGGTCGCACCTACTCCGCTTTGCCGCTTTCCGCCTGTGCAACTTTATGCATGCGGTTTTCACGCCGGAACACCTCCATCAATACCAGGAAATACGACACCAGCAGCGGCCCCACCACCAGCCCAATGAGCCCGAAAATCTCCACGCCCAGCACCAGCCCCACTAGCGTCACCAGCGGATGAATGTCGCCCATGCGCTTGGCCAGCATGATGCGCAGCAAGTTGTCCACGTTGATAATCACAATAAATCCCACCAGCAGAATGCCAATGGCCTGCCCGTTGTGCCCTTGCGAAAACTGATACAGCGCCGCCGGCCCCCACACCAGTGGTGTGCCCAGCACCGGCAGAAACGCCATAAAAAACGCCACCACGCCCCAGAATAATGCATCCGGCACCCCAAAAATCCACAGTGTCAGCCCCGTCAGCACAGCCTGCACCAGGGCCACAATCACCTGCCCCAGCACATTGGCGTTCACGTTGTTTTTCAACGATTCGCCCAGCTCTATCAGCGTTTCGTTGCGAAACGGCAGGTAGCGGTGCAGGCCCAGCAGAAAGTACGTTTCCTGCATAAACAGGTAGTACATCGTGAACAGCATCAGGCCCACAATCACCAGAAAATTGAGCGCGCTGCTGGCCAGCGTAGGCAGCCAGCCGCTCACCTTGGCGCCGCCCTGCAGCAGCAATTCCCGCACGTTCAGCTGCTCGGCCACCTTGAAGCCCGTCGCCACTTCAATCTTGTGCACCACCACCAGAATCTGCTCCGGATTCCTGGCAAAGGCCACCAGCCGGTCAAGCAGCAGCGAGCTGAGCGCGTAAAACGGCACCACCAGCACCACCACCGTCACCAGCAGAATGCCCACCGTCACCAGCCGCTGGTTCCAGCGGCGCCGGTACACCAGCGCCACCCACCACGGCCGAAACACCACAAACAGGATGCCCGCCGCTAAAAAAGCCGTCAGGTATTGCGCCAGCCCAAACAGCATCAGCCCCGCCAGTGCCAGAATGGAGCACACCAGCAGCACGTAGCGCTGCCGCGGCGTGTAAATGTTTTCGACGGCCGTAAACGGGGTACGGATTTCTTTCATAAGGTTAGCAAAAGCACAGCATTAGATTCTTCTATACGGCAATGCCGGGGTTTGGCTGGCCACGAAGGCACAAAAAAAGCCGTTTCTGCTGAGCAGAAACGGCTTTTTTTGAATTAGAATTGGCGGATTGACTACGCCAGCGCGCCTTCGGCCAGCACAATTACGTTGTTGCGCAGCACTTCCACCACGCCGCCTTCAATGCGGATAACCTCGCGGCCACCCGCGCCGCCGGTCAGCGTCACGTCGCCGGCTTTGAGCGCGGCAATCAGCGGAGCGTGGTTGTTCAGCACTTCAAACGAGCCATCGGCGCCCGGAAACTGGGCCGACGTCACTTCGCCTTCAAATACCTTGCGGTCGGGGGTGATGATTTCTAGGTGCATTTCTTAGTTGTCAGTTGTTCGTTGTCAGTTGTTAGGCTTCAGTAGCTCGTTGCCGTGCCAGCAATGCTAACAACTGACAACGAGCAACTGACAACTAAAACTATTTCGCTTCGGCAATCAGGCGCTCGCCTTTGGCCACGGCATCCTCAATGTTACCAACCAGGTTGAAGGCCGCCTCGGGGAGGTGGTCGTGCTTGCCGTCGATGATTTCGTTGAAGCCTTTGATGGTGTCCTTGATGTCAACGAGCACGCCTTTCAGGCCGGTGAACTGCTCAGCCACGAAGAAGGGCTGCGACAGGAAACGCTGCACGCGACGGGCGCGGTTTACCACCTGCTTGTCCTCTTCCGACAGCTCGTCCATACCCAAGATGGCGATGATGTCCTGCAGTTCCTTGTAGCGCTGGAGCAGCTCTTTCACGCGCTGGGCGGTGTTGTAGTGGTCAGCACCGAGCACGTCGGCCGACAGGATGCGCGAGGTCGAGTCCAGCGGGTCAACGGCCGGGTAGATGCCCAACTCGGCGATTTTGCGGCTCAGTACCGTCGTGGCGTCCAAGTGGGCAAAGGTGTTGGCCGGAGCCGGGTCAGTCAAGTCATCAGCAGGTACGTAAACGGCCTGTACCGAGGTGATTGAACCGCGCTTGGTCGAGGTGATGCGCTCCTGCATGGCACCCATTTCGGTGGCCAGCGTGGGCTGGTAACCTACGGCCGAAGGCATACGACCCAAGAGAGCCGATACTTCCGAACCCGCCTGGGTGAAGCGGAAAATGTTGTCGATGAAGAACAGGATGTCGCGGCCGGCACCGGTGCCGTCGCCATCGCGGAAGCTTTCGGCAATGGTCAGACCCGACAGGGCCACGCGAGCACGGGCTCCGGGGGGCTCGTTCATCTGGCCAAACACGAGGGTAGCCTGCGATTTTTCCATCGCCGCCATGTCAACTTTCGTAAGGTCCCAGCCACCCTCTTCCATCGAATGCTTGAAGGCATCGCCGTACAGAATGATGTTGGATTCGATGAATTCGCGCAGCAAGTCGTTGCCCTCGCGGGTACGCTCACCCACGCCGGCAAACACCGACAGACCTTCGTAGGCCTTGGCCACGTTGTTGATAAGCTCCTGAATCAGTACGGTTTTGCCTACACCAGCACCACCGAACAGACCAATTTTACCACCCTTTACATAAGGAGCGAGCAGGTCGATAACCTTGATGCCGGTGAAGAATACTTCCGACGACGTTGCCAGTTCCTCAAACGCCGGGGCGTTGCGGTGAATCGACAGCCGCTCGCCGCTCTTGGGCTGCGGAATGCCGTCAATGGCCTGACCAATAACGTTGAACAGGCGGCCTTTCACGCCGTCGCCGGTGGGCATCGAGATGGGCGTACCCATGTCGCGCACCTCAGCACCGCGGGCCAGGCCCTCGGTCGAGTCCATGGCAATGGTCCGAACCCGGTCTTCGCCCAGGTGCTGCTGGCACTCCAGCACTACCACTTGGCCGTTCTCTTTGGTTACTTCGAGGGCGTCGAGGATGTTGGGCAGCTTCGTGTTTTCACCCGCGAAGCTTACGTCCACGACGGGTCCGATGACCTGGGTGATTTTGCCGGTATTGGCCATTTGGTTGTATTTATGATGAAGTTAATGCTCTTTTCAGGCCGCAAAATTACGGTAGAAGCGCGGCTTTTCCAACCATAACGTTTGCGGCAGCCGGCCCCATCGGAAACAAACCCGCGACACCCTACCCTGTGAAAATCAGGCACCAATGAACCGAAAGCCGCTTTCCGGGCCGGTACCGTCGTTTTTTTCTTCAAAAATTTTTCAAAAAATCCTTGCCTCGAATTTTTCCGGTAGTACATTTGCACTCCCAAACGGCACGTAGCCCGCCGGGAAATTGTCCGATGGTGTAACTGGCAACACGCTTGATTTTGATTCAAGAAAGTCCAGGTTCGAGCCCTGGTCGGACAACGACAACGCTCGAGTAAACGAAAAGGCGCTGGCTTCTCCAATTTCCGGAGTGGTCAGCGCCTTTCGCTTTTATATCTTCTTCCAATTCATCGGCCGCCTTTCTGACTGGCCTCGCGCAGCAACTCATTACTAGCACCTTCCCCTATGAAACAGGTCAAAATATTCGCTGGTAGCGCCTCCCGGGCCCTCGCCGAAAACATCGCCGCCGCCTACGGCACCACCCTCGGCGACCTCAGCCTCCAGCGCTTCGCCGATAACGAGATGGGCCCAAGCTTCAACGAAAGCGTGCGCGGCTGCGAGGTGTTCCTCGTGCAAAGCACTTGCCCGCCCGCCGAGCACCTCATGGAGCTCATGCTGATGGTGGACGCGGCCAAGCGCGCCTCGGCCCACAAAGTTGTAATCGTGATGCCCTACATGGGCTACGCCCGGCAAGACCGCAAGGACAAGCCGCGCGTGAGCATCGGCGCCAAAGTGGTGGCCAACATCATCCAGAGCGTGGGCACCGACCGCCTCATGACCTGCGACCTGCACGCCGGCCAAATCCAGGGCTTCTTCGACATCCCAGTCGACCACCTCGACGGCGCCACCGTCACGGCCCCCTACATCAAGTCGCTCAACCTGAAAAACCTGATTTTTGCCTCGCCCGACGTGGGCGGCGTGGTGCGCACCCGCGCATTCGCCAAGAAGTTTGGGGCCGAAATTGTAGTCTGCGATAAAATGCGCCTGCGGGCCAACGAGATTGCCTCGATGCAGGTAATTGGCGACGTGAAAGGAATGGACGTGGTGTTTGTGGACGACATGGTGGACACGGCCGGCACCATTTGCAAAGCCGCCGACCTGGTGATGGAGCGCGGCGCCAACTCGGTGCGCGCCGTCATCACGCACCCGCTGCTCAGTGGCCCGGCCCACGAGCGCATCCGCGCCTCGCAGCTCACCGAGCTGATTACGACCGATACTATTCCATTGCGCGAAGAGAACGACAAAATCCGCGTGATTTCGCTGGCACCGCTGTTTGCGGCAGCTATTCGCAACGTGGTGACGCACGAGAGCATCAGCTCGCTGTTTGTGTAAGGAAGGCGTTTCCGGTCCACAGCATAGAACGTCATGCTGAGCGCAGCCCAAGCATCTCTACCGAGGAAGTAAACAATTACTCTTCGCGGCAGAGATGCTTCGGCTGCGCTCAGCATGACATTTTGTTTATCGGCGTTACTTACTCCATCGCCTTGAAACTGGCACAATTTTGTAGAATAGAATTCCCAACTGGAACCTTTTTCTGCAAACGTGATGCACAAGCTTTACACTTCCGCCCTCACCCTTTTCGCGGCGCTGCTACTGAGCGCCTGTGTCTCTTCAGTCCACATTCGGGCGCTGGCGCCAGCGGCGGTGCCCATGCCGGCCAACCTGCAAAGCGTGGCCACGGCTAACCGCATTATTCCGGAATCGCGCCGCGATAAATTCTTCGACATGATGGAAGGCGCCTTCACCGGCGAAGGTGTGGGCGTGGACCGCGCCGGAGCCGACGAGTGCGTGAACGTGGTGGGCCAGGCCCTGGCCAACAACAGTTACCGATTTAAGGTGACGCAGGCGCAGCTGCAGTTGCTGGGCCGCAGCCGGGAGTTTTTCCTGCCACCGCTGGCCCCGCGCTACGTGCAGGACTTGTGCCGCCGCACCCAGGTGGATGGCCTCGTGGTGCTCGAAGCCTTCGACTCCGACATGCTGCTGAGCCACACCAACGGCTTCCGCACCTACAAAGACAAGGAGGGCAAGGAATACAAAGTGCCCACCGTGAGCGTAGAAATGGTGATGAAAGTCGTGAGTGGCTTCCGCACGTATGGCGCGGCCCAAGGCTTCGTGCTTGACCAGGCCCGCCAGGAAGACCAACTGGTGTTCCGGGGGGAGGGCGACTCCTACCGCGACGCCCTGCGCCGGCTGCCCCCGCCCGAGGAGTGCATCCGCCGGGTGGCCCAGCGGGCCGGCGACGGCTATGCGCGACGCATTGCGCCATCCTACATCGACCTGCACCGCGACTACTTCGCGCAGGCCAAAAAAGATGTCCGCATGAAAGAAGCCGCTCAGCGCGCCGAAGCCGGTGACTGGGCGGGCGCCGCCACCCTCTGGCAACAGTCGGCCCGCCACCTCAATCCCAAGATTGCCGGCCGGGCCTTTTACAACCTGGCCGTGGCTAGCGAGGTGCGCGGCGACCTACCGGGTGCCATCGACTGGGCCAAGAAGGCGGCTTTCACCTGCAACAACGCACAGGCCCGCCAATACCTGCGCGTGCTGAACGACCGGATGCAGGCGCAGGCGCTGGTGCAGGAACAACTGAAGAGCGTGCCAATGGTGAACTAGCTCAGCCGGTTTTTCTTCGTAACCAGTTGGCTTTTCGGCCGATTTAGCCCTACCTTTGCGGCCCGTTTGCCTCCAACGTCGGAAGCAAACGGGCCATTTTTTTATCTTCAAAAGACCACTTTTATGAAAAGCCTCGAGATTGTAGGGTTTAAAAGAGCGAATCTCGGTAAAACGGACGCCAAGGCATTGCGCCTCGACGCTCAAGTACCGTGCGTATTGTATGGCGGCAAGGACACCGTGCACTTCTCCGTGCCCGCCATCCTGTTCCGCGAGTTGTTGTACACGCCGGAGGCGCACATTGTGGACCTGAACGTGGAAGGCACGCTGTACAAGGCCATTGTGCAGGACGCGCAGTTCCACCCCGTAAACGAAATGCTCCTCCACGTTGACTTCCTCGAACTGGAAGCCGGCAAAGAGGTGAAAATGGACATCCCCGTGAAGTACATCGGCGTTTCGCCGGGCGTGCTGGCCGGCGGCAAGCTGGTGAGCAAGCTGCGCAAAGTGCGCGTGCGCGCCACGATGGACAACCTCCCCGACTACGTGGAAGTGAACATTGGCGGCATGGAGCTCGGCAAATCCATCAAAGTGGGTGCCGTTGAGCCCAAAGGCTACACCATCCTGACCAACGCGGCGGCTCCCATTGCCACCATCACCATCCCGCGCGCCCTGAAAGGCGAACTGGCCGGCAACAAGTAATTCTGAACCGCAGATTTAACGGATTTAACGGATTGCACAGATTCTTGTATCCATTGATTTGCGCTTCAATCAAAAAGCCGCTCCAATTTTGGGGCGGCTTTTTATTTGGGTGCGAAAGCCTCGCGCACTTTGCTACACCAAGTAGCAGCCGTTTCCGAGCAGTGACGCCGGAATCTGTGCAATCCGTTTAATCCATTTAATCTGCGGTTCAGATGAAATTTCTGGTTCTTTGCTTGGGCAACATTGGCCCCGAATACGCCGACACGCGCCACAACATCGGCTTCATGGTGGCCGATTACCTGGCCGCGAAATTCGACGCGCCGCGCTTCGAAATCGGCCGCCACGCCTTCACCACCGAGTTTAAGCACAAAGGCCACACCTACGTGCTGGTGAAACCCACCACCTACATGAACCTGAGCGGTAAAGCCGCGGCGCACTGGCTGTCCACCCTGAAAATACCCACCGAAAACATGGTGGTGGTGACGGACGACCTCGCCCTCCCCTTTGGCAAGTTGCGGCTGAAAGGCCAGGGCTCCGCCGGCGGCCACAACGGCCTGAAGGACATTCAGGCCACGCTGGGCACCGATGTATACGCCCGCCTGCGCTTCGGTGTGGATGCTAATTTCCCAAAAGGCCGACAGGTGGATTATGTATTGAATCCGTTTTCGGCCGACGAATTAATTGAATTGCCGACGCGCATTGAGAAAGCGGGTGATGCCGTGTTGGCGTTTGGCGCAATGGGTTTGGAACGGGCGATGAACATTGTGAATGTGAAGTAGCATCTGTCATTGCGAGCGCAGCACGGCAATCCGTCCTCTCTTAGCGACTAGCCAAATAATGTGACAACGCCAATTAAAAAGCCCCGGCACTGCGCTGTGCCGGGGCTTTCTGGTAAAAAGAAGTTCGTGGTTTTGACATGAGGATTGCCGCGTTACGCTACGCTCCACTCGCAATGACAGACGACGACCGACACTAATTACGCCACGCCGCTACCGTTGCGCACCGGCGCGCTGGGCTGCATCAGTGCCAGCGTGCCATCGGCATTTTCGGCCATGAGTAACATACCCTGGCTTTGAATTCCTTTGATTTCGCGCGGTGCCAAATTCAGCAAAACCTGCACTTGCTGGCCGATGAGGGCCTCGGGAATAAAATATTCGGCAATGCCGCTTACAATGGTGCGCTGCTCTAGCCCTAAATCGACGGTGAGTTTGAGCAGCTTTTTGGTTTTGGCCACTTTTTCGGCGGCAACGACGGTGCCAATGCGCAAATCCATCCGGCCGAAATCATCGAATGAAACGTCGGGTTTTGTGGGCGTGACGGGCGTGTTGGCTAGTTGATTTTCCTTTTTGGTATCGAGCAGTTTTTGCACTTGCGTTTCAACCACCGCGTCTTCGATTTTGGCGAATAGCAGCGCGGCTTCGCGCAGCTCGTGGCCGGCAGGCAGGGCATCGCGGCGGCCGGCGCTGACCCAGTTGCCCAATTCCAGGTTAAGCATATCGGCCAGTTTTTGGGCCGATTCGGGCAGGAAAGGCTCCAGCAACGGCGCCAGGGCGGCGGCAATTTGCAGGGCCACATGCAACACCGTGCCGGTACGCGCGGCATCGGTTTTAATGAGGTGCCAGGGCTGCGTTTCGGCCAAATATTTATTTCCCAAACGCGCCAGATTCAACACTTCGGCCAACGCGTCGCGGAAACGATAATTTTCAATCAACTCCCCAATTTTGGCAGGAAATTCGGCCAGCTGCGCAAAGGCATCTTCATCAATTGGCGCTAACTCACCTAATTCCGGCACTTTGCCTTCAAAGAATTTGTGCGTGAGCACCGTGGCGCGGTTTACGAAATTGCCGAGCGTAGCTACTAATTCGTTGTTATTCCGGGCCTGAAAATCCTTCCAGGTGAAGTCGTTGTCCTTGGTTTCGGGGGCGTTGGCGCACAGCACGTAGCGGAGCACATCGGCCTGGCCGGGGAAATCGGCTAAATATTCGTGCAGCCACACGGCCCAGTTGCGCGAAGTGCTGATTTTATCGCCTTCCAGATTTAGAAATTCATTGGCTGGCACGTTGTCCGGCAGCACGTAGTCGCCGTGCGCTTTCAGCATTACCGGGAAAATAATGCAGTGGAAAACGATGTTGTCTTTGCCAATAAAATGCACCAGTTTGGAATCCTTGTCTTTCCAATAAGTTTCCCACTCGTTGGGAAAAGCTTCTTTGGTGGCCGAGATGTAGCCAATGGGTGCATCGAACCACACATACAACACTTTACCCTCGGCGCCGGGCACCGGCACGGGCACACCCCAGTCGAGGTCGCGCGTCACGGCGCGGGGGTGCAGGCCCTGGTCAATCCAGGATTTGCACTGGCCGTACACGTTGGTTTTCCAGTCGTTTTTGTGGCCTTCCACTATCCATTCGCGCAGCCAGGGTTCGTATTGGTCGAGGGGCAGAAACCAGTGCTTGGTATCGCGCAAAATGGGCTGCGCGCCGCTGAGCATGCTGCGTGGATTAATTAATTCCGTTGGGCTGAGCGAAGTGCCGCAGCGCTCGCACTGGTCGCCGTAGGCATTTTCGTTGCCACAATTTGGGCAGGTGCCCACGATGTAGCGGTCGGCCAGAAATTGCTGCGCCTTTTCATCGAAGTATTGCTGGGTGGTTTGCTCGATGAATTTCCCTTCATTATTGAGCTTAGTGAAAAACCCACTCGAAACTTCGGCGTGCGTGGCCGACGACGTGCGCGAATACACATCGAACGACACGTTAAAATCTTTAAACGAGTCCCGAATCAGGGCGTGGTATTTATCAACCACCTGCTGCGGCGTCACGCCTTCTTTTTGGGCGCGAATGGTGATGGGAACGCCGTGCTCATCGGAACCGCAGATGAATTTAACGTCGCGTCCCGCCGACCGCAAATACCGCACATAGATGTCGGCCGGCAAATAAACGCCTGCCAAATGGCCAATATGCACCGGCCCATTGGCGTAAGGCAATGCAGCGGTGACGGTATAACGTTTGGGAAGTGAAGACATAAAAAACAAAAAAAGAGAACGGCGGACTAAACGTTTTATTTAAAAAAACAGACAGCGCGGCCGTACTAAACAAAAGAACAATACAAAAAAGGTTGGAATTAAATCAACCTAAAAACAGGCGAAACCGTTTGACAACTAATTCATTTTATATTTGACCGCGCCTGTTTAAGGTCGGTGTACAAATACGCATTTCTACCCTCTTCTTTTTCACCTTCATCAATCATTTTTTTTCACATGAAAAAACCTGCTTCTCCGACAAAACCGGAAAAACGCGCCAAGCGCACGCCCGAAGAAAAAGCGGCTCGCAAATCGGCTAAAAACGCCGGTCGTGCCACTGCCGCTCTGAACGATGACCAGGCCAACACCAAGGCCAGCCAGAAAAAATCGTTGAAAACGGCGGCCAAGCAATTGCAGAAAGAGTTGAACAACCGCATGAGTGAAGTGGTGGCTCGCATTCGCAAAGAAACGAAAGCCAAGCTGAAGGAAGTGGTGAAAGAAGCTACGCGCCGCCTCGATGGCGACACGGAGCGCATGTTTGAAGAAGCCCTGCACACCATTGTGCGGCATTACGATTCCGTTTCGGGCGCAGCCGGTGCTAACAGCGCGGCCGCTACTAGCGCTGCTCCCTCGGGCCGCGGCCGCAAAAAAGGCCAGACCCTGAACAAGGACGGCTCACCCCGCAAACCCCGCGCCGCCCGCGCCGATGATGCCGACACCGCCGAGGATACCGCTGCGCCAGCCGCAACAGCCGGCCGCAAACCGGCCACTGGTGCCAAGCGTGGCCCCAAGCCCGCTGCTGCGGCCGCCGCGCCTACCCGTCGCGGCCCCAAGCCCGGCACGCCCGCTACCGGTGCCCGCCGCGGCCCCAAGCCCCGCGTGGCCACTCCGGCCGCCGAGCCCGAAGCCACCGGGCTGCTGAACTCGGCCGACAGCCCGAGTACTGGCGAGGTAAGCGCATAGATTTCGGTTGCAATGCCAGTCAAAAAAAGCCCGTTCCGAGACTCGGAACGGGCTTTTTTATTGTTGAAACTGCTTAGATGCCTGTGAGCCCATCGTATTGAGCGCAGCCGAGACATGGCATTCCGGAAAGGACATTTAAGAAAGTCTTTCCTAGGGCCGGCGGGTGGTATCGACGGGCGGGTCGTAGTTGAGGCGCTGAATGCGGGTTTCGGGCGTGGTGTTGTTGGGGTCGTTGGTGTTCACATTTTCAATGCGCTTCTGGCTGTTGATGCCAGCGGCCTGCTCGCCCAGGCGCACGCGGTTGGGGGTGGCGTCGGGCAGTTCGCGGCCACCCACGGTACCCGTGCCATTGCTGTTATAGATGGCCCGGCGGTCGGCATCGGAATTGACGGAAGTGGGCACGGCCGTTTCGGCGGTCTGTTCGGTGGCCGTGCAGGCCGGGAGGGCCAGCGCCAGGCTCAGGGCCAGCCACGGACGGGCCAGGGTAATCGGAAAGTGCATCATGTGGAGGCGCCGGAAAAGTCAGCCGGAACAGGCTGCTTGCTTCAAACGCGGCGCGAGCCCTTGTGGTTGGCTGAATTTAAGCCAATGCCGCGCTTGGCTGGCCGAGCTTCACGCCATCCCAGAGCGCCATGCGGGCTTCGAGGCAACGGACGGACACCTGCTGCGCCTCCAGCCAGCGTTCGGGGGCATCAGCGCACAGCTCGCGCACCATCTGGTGAGCCAGCGGGGCGTGTACGTCCTCATCGAGCTCGATGTGGCGATTGAGGTAGTAAAGGAAAGTATCGAGCTGGCCGGGGAAGCGGGTATTCAGGTCGCTCACCAGCCGGCGAAACATGTCCGGAATCAGGTCTTCGCGGCCGAAAGTGAAGGCTGCGGCGGTGACGTGCGGCTTATTGGCGGCGATGACGTCGAAAGTGGTGAGCACAAAGGCGCGCACCGAATCGGGGGCGTTGGCGATTTCCAGGGCCCGCTCCACGGTGCGGCCCTCAGCCACGGCCGCCACCAGCCGGCGGATGGGCGCCGTGTCGGCTCCGCACTCCTCCATGGCGCGCACATACAACTCAAAATGGCTGATGGGCTGGCCTTGCAGGTCCACATCCGATTCTTCTTCCAGCACGATTTCGTTGATGAGGCGGCGCATGGCCGGCCGGGCGCTGGGTATCCAAGGCACCTGCACGCAGGTTAAATCCCGCTGCAGGGCTTTGAGCAAGGACATAAAATCCCACACGGCATACACGTGGTGCTCCATGAATAGGCGCAAATCGGCCAGGGTCTGAATGCTGTGATAGAGGTTATTGTTGAGCAACAGCCGGCGAGTGGAAGCCACTTCTTGCTGCAAAAATTCGATTGGGTCCGAAGTAGCTTCCATAGAGAAAAGATGTAAATTATAAATATTTAAAGAAATGCATTCCTGGTCAGCGCACCTGTTTCAGAGCAACTGCTTTTGTATGTCAACGAAATAGCCCCTGTGATTGGTTTTCACAGGGGCTACCATTTGTGAATTTTCACAGAATAATACAGTACACTCTACTTTTTCTTCTCAAACACCAGCGCGTTGCCGTCCATGCAATAGCGCTGGCCGGTGGGCTTGGGGCCGTCGTTGAAGACGTGGCCGAGGTGGCCGCCGCATTTGGCGCATACTATTTCGTCGCGGCTCATGCCGAAGCTGTTGTCGGAAGCCACTTTCACGCTGTTGTCAGTGGCCGGGGCGTAGAAGCTGGGCCAGCCGGTGCCCGATTCAAACTTGGTGTCGGAGGTGAAAAGCAGGTTGTGGTCGGCGGCGCAGTAGTAGGTGCCGGCGGCGTGGTTGTCGTGGTATTTGCCGGTGAAGGCGCGCTCAGTGCCCTGCTCACGCAGGATGTAATACTGGTCGGGCGTGAGCAGTTTCTTCCATTCAGCCTCGGTGTGGCGCACCGGGAATTCGTCGGGCTTGCCGGTCACGGGCTTGGGCTGAAAGTAGGTTTTACCGGACGTGGTGCGGGCGGCCGGCGCAGTGTTGGCGGCCACGTCGCGCTTCTGCGAGCAGGCCGAATTGAGCGAGAACACCGAAACGAGTAAGAACAGCAGGGAAAAACGCATGGCGAAGATGGGGTTGAATGACGGTTGACCAACATACGGCGGCGGTACCCGGTTTGGTCGGCTGGGTAGACGAAAGAAGGCCGGGAACCTTACACCCCAGCTAATCGATTTAGGGCGACGAGCTTGGCTGCGCGGCGGGGTGCGGCAGCCGGGCTCGTGTTAATAGTTGAGTACCACAAGGCTTTGCGCTATTTTATCCGTACCTTTGCACCCGCAAAACCAACCCATATGGCCAACAATATCCGGAACATTGCCATCATCGCTCACGTTGACCACGGCAAGACCACCCTGGTGGATAAGATTATCCACGCTTCCAAGATTTTCGACGCGCACCAGCACTTCGACGACCTGATTCTTGACAACAACGACCTGGAGCGCGAGCGCGGCATTACCATCGTTTCCAAGAACGTATCGGTGCGCTACAACGGCACCAAAATCAACATCATCGACACCCCTGGTCACGCCGACTTCGGCGGTGAGGTAGAGCGCGTGTTGAAGCTGGCCGACGGCGTACTGCTGCTCGTGGATGCCTTCGAAGGCGCCATGCCGCAGACCCGTTTTGTGCTCGGCAAAGCCATTGCCCTGGGCCTAAAGCCCATTGTGGTGGTGAACAAAGTAGACAAGGAAAACTGCCGCCCCGACGAGGTGCACGAGCAGGTGTTCGACCTCATGTTCAACCTCGGCGCCTCGGAAGACCAGCTCGATTTCGTGACCTTGTACGGCTCCTCGAAGCAGGGCTGGATGAGCACCGACTGGAAGCACAAAACTGACAACCTGATTCCGCTGCTTGACGCGGTTATCGAGTCGATTCCGGCTGCCCCCACCTTGGAAGGCACGCCCCAGATGCAGATTACCTCGCTCGACTACTCGTCGTTCGTGGGTCGTATCGCCATCGGCCGCGTGCACCGCGGTACGCTGAAAGAAGGCGGCAACATGAGCCTGATGAAGGCGGATGGCAGCATCAAGAAGGTGAAAATCCGCGAGCTACACGTATTTGAAGGCCTCGGCCGCGTGAAGGTTTCGGAAGTGAGCAGCGGCGAAATCTGCGCCGTTTCGGGCATCGAAGGCTTCGATATTGGCGACACGCTGGCCGATGCCGACAACCCGGAGGCTCTGGAGCGCATCAGCATCGATGAGCCGACGATGAACATGTTGTTCACCATCAACAACTCGCCGTTCTTCGGCAAGGAGGGCAAATTTGTAACGTCGCGTCACCTGCGTGACCGTCTGTTTAAGGAAACCGAGAAAAACCTCGCCCTGCGCGTGCAGGCCACCGATAAAGAGGACTCGTTCTTGGTATTCGGCCGCGGCATTCTGCACTTGTCGGTACTCATCGAGACGATGCGCCGCGAAGGTTACGAGCTGCAAGTGGGCCAGCCCCAGGTTATTTTCAAGGAAGATGACAACGGCAAACGCCAGGAGCCCATCGAGTTGCTCGTGGTGGACGTGCCCGAGGAATCGGCCGGCAAGGTAATTGAGCTGGTGAGCATGCGCAAAGGCGAAATGACCATCATGGAGCCCAAGGGCGACTTGCAGCACCTAGAGTTCATGATTCCGTCGCGCGGCCTGATTGGCCTGCGTAACAACGTGTTGACTGCCACCGGCGGCGAGGCCATCATGAACCACCGCTTTGTGGACTATGAGGACTACAAAGGCACCATCCCCGGCCGTATCGCGGGTTCGCTGATTTCGCTGGAAGCCGGTCCCGGCACGGCGTACACCATCGACAAGCTGCAGGACCGGGGCTCGTTCTTCGTGGACCCGGGCGAGGAAGTGTACGGCGGCCAGGTTATCGGCGAGCACACCCGCCCGAATGACCTGACGGTGAACATCCAGAAGGGCAAGAAGCTGACCAACATGCGTGCTTCGGGCACCGACGACAACGCCAAGATTGTGCCCAAACGTCAGTTCTCGCTGGAAGAAGCCATGGAATACATCCAGAAGGATGAGTACTTGGAGGTAACGCCGAAGTCGATTCGGATGCGTAAGATTCTGCTCGACGAAAACGAGCGTCTGCGCTACGCCAAGCAGGCCGACTAATTATTCTTAATGGAATGATTTTGAAGAGGGCGCGGCTTTGGTCGCGCCCTTTTTCATTTCCCGACTATTATTTTTTGCTTTATGAACCAAGAGAATCTGAGCCGCTTCGTGCAGCTTTTTACCCTGAATGACGCGGAGGCTACTCAACGCGTGAGCGAGCGACTGGCCCTAGTGTTGCGCGACTCAGCCGCTTATCAGAAACAATTTGCTGAAGAATTGGAAGAACGCGGCATCGTGGCGGCGCTGCCAGCACAGGAGCTGCGTGATTTGGCGCTGATTGATGCGCTGCTAGCCGAAGAATTGCTCTGGGAAAGCGACTGGAAAGACCCGGCTGCTGACCTGGTTTATGGCATCAATGAAACGCTGACGCAGCAAAAGCAGCCGGTGCGGCTGGCTGAGCCGGCCAGTGGACGCGCCACCGTGACCGGCCCCGAAGCGCTGGACATCGTGCAGGATTTGGCCGAGCCGGTTGGGCTGGCGGTGGTGCTATTTACGCTGGATAGTGACTCGTATGCCCTGAGCGTGGTGGCCGATGCGCAAGCGGAAGAAGCCCGCCAGTTGGCTAAGGAGCTTGGTTTCGGGGTGACGATTTACTAGCGCTGGCCGCGCTGGCGCACGGCCTCAAACGCCAGCACCGCCCCGGCCACGCTCACGTTGAGCGAGTCGATGCGGCCCATCATGGGGATGATGATGGTTTCGTCGCAGGCGGCCTGGGCGGCGGGCGTGAGGCCGTCGGCTTCGGTGCCGAGGACGAGGGCCGTGGGCGGGCGGAAGTCGCACTCCAGGTAGGAATGCGCCTGGGGCGTGAGCGCGGCGGCGTAGCTGCGGATGCCTTTCTGACGCAGGAAATCGAAGATTTCGGCCATCGGCGCGGCCACGACGGGCACCGAAAAGACGCAGCCGATGCTGGAGCGGATGGTGTTGGGGTTGAACAGGTCGGTACGCGGGTCGCCGATGAGCACGGCATCGACGGGCGCCGCGTCGGCGGTGCGGAGGATGGCGCCGAGGTTGCCGGGCTTCTCCACGGCTTCGAGTACCAAGACCAAGGGATTGGGCGGCAGGTGCAGGTCGGCGAGGGTGCGGGCGGGGGTTTTGAGCACGGCCAGCAGGCCGTCGGAGCCTTCGCGGTAGGCTACTTTCTCGAAGACGGGTCGGGTGACCTCGAACCACTCGGGCACGTCTTTTTTGCTAGAAAACAGGCTGTGCAACTCGGCCAGGCCGGTTTCGCCGACCAGCTCGGGGCAGGTGTAGAGAGTGGCGACGGCCACGCTCGCCTCGACGGCAATGGTGAGCTCGCGCAGGCCTTCGACCAGGGTGAGGCCCAGGAAGCGGCGCTCGGCCGACTTCTGCTGCAGCTTGAGCAGCTGCTTGATGCGGGGGTTTTGGGGGCTGCTGAGGCGGTCAGTCGGGACGAAGGGCATGGGCGCAAAGATACCCGGCGGCGCGCCGGGCCCAACTTCAACCTAACCTTGGCGGCAGCGCGGGCGTAGGGCGGGCCATTACCTTCGTTGCCAATGAAATCGAAAATTGACCCTAAAATCGTTGTGGGCCTGGCGCTGGCGGTGGGCGTGCTGCTGCTCACGGCGGCGGCCTCGTTCTGGAGCATTCGCGGGCTGAAAGTGCAGACCGGGCGCGTGCAGCACACCTACCAGGTGCTGCAGGAAGCCGAATCCATCACGGCCGTGCTCAAGGATGCGCAGGCCGGCACCCGCGGCTACCTTCTCACCGGCGACACGGTGTATTTGCGGCCTTACAGCATGGCATCCAACCAGTTGCCCGACGCGCTGGCGCGCATGCGCGACCTCACCGTGGACAACCCGGAACAGCGCGCCCGCCTCGATTCGCTGCAGATGCTGGTGGAGCAGGAATTCCGTATTCTGCGCCCGCTCACCGAAATCAAGAAAGCCATGAGCCAGTCGGCTATGCAGACGCTGCTGGACACCGACCGCCAGACGCTGCGCCAGGTGCGCGTGCTGTACGCCCGCATCAAGCGCAACGAGCTGGCGCTGCTGGCCCAGCGCAGCGAATTGCAGGATATTTTTGAAACGGCCACGCCCATTGTGGTGCTGGTGTCGGCGGTGTTGGCGGTGTTGATTGTGGTGTGGCTGGTGATGAAAATCGTGAGCGAGCTGGCCGACAACCGCCGCCTGCAGGGCGAGCTGACGAACATCAATGCCGAAGTGAGCCGGCGCATCGCACAGATTCGGGCCTTGGCTGAGCAGGTGGTGCAGGGCGATTACACCGTAAAGATTACCGATTCGGAGGCCGATAATCTTGGCGGCCTGGCCATTTCCCTCAACCGCATGACCCAGACGCTGGACGAGAGCTTCAGCGCCCTCGAAAAGCGCAACCAGGAACTCGACCAGTTTGCCTACGTGGCCTCGCACGACCTCAAGGCGCCCCTGCGCGGCGTGACCACCATTGTGAAATGGATTGAGGACGAGCTGGCGGCCGAGCTGTCGCCCCAGCTGCGCACCTACCTCGACCAGATGAAGGGCCGCCTCAGCCGCCTCGAAGACCTCATCAACGGTCTGCTGGCCTACGCCCGCGTGGGCCGCACCGCCCAGCCGCCCGCCCCCGTGGACGTGGCCCAGCTGCTGGGTGAAGTGGCCGAACTGGTGGTGCCGCCCGATTTTACGCTGCGCATCGGCACCGATATGCCCACACTCGTCACCGACCGCCTGGGCCTGCAGCAGGTGTTCACCAACCTGCTTTCGAACGCCGTGAAGTACCATCACCGCGGCGCCGGACACCTTGAGGTGACGTGCCAGGACATTGGCCGCTGCTACGAATTTCGGGTGCAGGACGACGGACCGGGCATTGCGCCGGAATATCATCAGAAGATTTTTCTGCTCTTCCAGACGCTGCGCGACCGGCACACGGCCGAAAGCACGGGCATTGGCCTGAGCATCGTGCAGAAAATCATTGACGAGCAAAAGGGGACCATTCGGGTGGAATCGGCGCCGGGCCAGGGCGCGGGTTTTATCTTTACGTGGCCGAAGTAAACTCCGGCGCGCGGGAACCAGTCTGACCCGTTTTAGCCTTATTCGGGTTCGGTTTTTGTTGGCCGGCCTGCCCTATTCTTTGTTTTTTTATGCGTTCTGTTTTACTCGTCGAAGACGATATTTTTGATACCATGACGGCGGAGAAGTCCTTCGCCAAATTCAACGTACCGCACCAGCTGCACACCGCCTTCAACGGCGAAGAAGCCCTCGACCTGCTGATAGGCCGCAATGGTACCGAGGCCCTGCGCCCGCTGCCCGAAGTCATCTTGCTCGACCTGAACATGCCGCGCATGAACGGCGTCGAGTTCCTGACCGAGCTGCGCGCCAACCCCGAATTTCAGCACATTCCGGTGTTCATTACCACCACTTCCAGCATGGATGTGGACCGCCTTAACACCGACCGGCTGGGCGTGAGCGGCTACATTCTCAAACCGTTGGACTTTGAAACCGGCACCGACCTTTCGGATAGCCTTAGCCTGCTCGAGAAGCTCCTGAACTAGCGTCGGCCGCTCATTCGAACTTCATAGGCGGCGCCGGAATTTGTAGGGATTCCTGGTGGTTTCGGGGTTTATTGCGGAGCCGTGGCACCAGCCAATGAAGGCCAGGCGCCGCGTATTTGCCAGCCGTTGCTACCTTGTTCAGTCTCATTGCCGTTCCTGCTGTCTTTGTTATGAGAATTCCCGTTGTTTTTCCGGTTTTGCTGACAGTGCTGCTCGGTGGGCAGGCCGCTCACGCTCAAGACGATGGCCCGCGCCAGCTCGGTGCTCCGCCCGCGATGCCCAATGCACCCAAGCCGCGCCCGGCGCCTGCCCCGCGCCAGCTCGATGCCGTGCCCGTGGCCCCGCCCGACACCACCCGCCGGGCGGCCGTGACGGCCCCGCTGCCGGCGCCCATGCCCGCGCCGGTGTATGCGCCCACGCCGGCGGGCCAGCTGCCGGGCAGCAACACCCGCGCACCCCGCTTCCAGGTGGGCCTGAAAAACGGCATGGTGTACAGCGGCAACGACGTGGAAACGAAGAACCCGCTCTTTGGCCGGCCGTACCTGCTGCTCGATGGGCAGCGCAAGTTTGAGATGGCCGAGGTGGGTTTCTACGACGACGAAACGGGCCATTACGTGCGCACCAACCTGCCCGGCTCGTCGCGCGAGACCACCTTGCGGCGCGAGAAAACCGGCCGTATTAGCCTCTATTCCATCACCACCACGCAGTACAGCTCGGGGCCGGGCGGCTTTGGCTACCCGGGGTATGGCTACGGCTACGGCGGCTATGGCTACGGCGGTTTCGGCGGCTACCCCTACGGCGGCTACCGCACCGTGAAAACCGAATACTTCTCGAAAGACAACGGGCCCATCCAAAACCTTACCTCGCGCAACCTGATGCTGGCCACCAGCGACAACGCCGGCGCCCAGCAGCTGCTTTTTGACGCCCGACGCTATCAGCAGGCCACCGTGGCCAGCTACGTGGTGGGCGGCGGCCTGCTGGTGGCGGGCCTGCTGCAAAGTGTGCGGCCCACCGATGCCGGCCGCTCCATCTCGCCGCTGGTATACGCGGCCATTCCCGTGCTCATCGTGCCTATCGTGCTGCAGAGCAAGCAGGCGAATAACCAGCGCCAAGCCATTGCCCTGTATAACGCCGGGCGATAGAGGATGCCTGTTCTAAAGGAAGAGCCTGTCATTGCGAGGCAGAGCCGAATCAATCCGTCCTGTTCTCAGCAATTACCCTCATAATGTGACAAAGCCCCGGCACTGCGCAGTGCCGGGGCTTTTTGCTTGTCGACGAAGGCTTGTCGCAAAAGAATACGTCTGGTTTTGATAGGACGGATTGCTTCGGCTCCGCCTCGCAATGACCGTTTCTCCTTCCCTCCGGCAACCCCAGCCCCGCCCGCCCGCGTAGGCGCAGGATGAAACTGCCTGCCGCTACTCCTGAAATTTCCGCTCCTGATTTTGCGGCCCGCCAGGCCAAGGCGCTGCTGGTGCACGAGCGGCTGTGCGCCGAATACGGGGCCCCGTTCCGCTTCTTCAGCACCAAAGACCCGCTGAGCGAACTGGTGAGCGCCCTGCTGTCGCACCGCACCAAAAACGCCGATTCGCACCGCGCCTATCAGGAGCTCACGGCCACTTTTCCCGACTGGGCAACCGTGCGCGACGCACCCACCGAGGCTGTGCAGCACGCCATCCGGGCCTGCACCTGGCCCGAGCAGAAAGCGCCGCGCATTCAGGCGGTGCTGCGCGAAATCAGCGAGCGGTGCGGGTCGGATGCGCCGTGCTCGTTGGATTTTCTGGCCGAAATGCCCGTACCCGAGGCCCGGGCCTGGCTGGAAAGCATCAGCGGCGTGGGCCCTAAAACCAGCGCGGCTACCCTGCTGTTCAGCACCCTGCGCATTCCGGCCATGCCCGTCGATAGCCACCACCACCGCGTGGCCCAGCGCCTGGGCCTTATCGGGCCGAAGGTAGGTGAAGGCCCGGCCCATAAGCTGCTGGAGGCCCTGCTGCCGCCCGGCTGGGACGCCCAGCAGGTGTACGACCACCACGAAGCACTCATGTTCCACGGGCAGAAGTGCTGCTATTTCAGCGGGCCCGCCTGCCATCGCTGCGTGGTGCTGGACCAGTGCCCGTTTGGGCAGGCGCGGATGGGTGGGGGCAGTTGATGGGTGAATTGGTAAAAGAAACGTCATGCTGAGCGCAGCCGAAGCATCTCTACTGCGCAAGTAATCAATACCATTGCAACGAAGCGGTAGAGATGCTTCGACTGCGCTCAGCATGACGGGCTATTATTTGTGATTGATTTCAAAACCACTCATCATGATTCTGCACCTGCGCGCCAAGCCCAATGCCCGCGCCAACCAGTTGCTCCGCGCCGCCGACGGCACCCTCACCGTGCGGCTGAAAGCGCCGCCACAAGAAGGCCAGGCCAATGCGGTGCTGCTGGCGCTTCTGGCCGAAACCTTCGGCGTGCCCAAAAGCCGCGTGATGCTGCTTAGCGGCCACACGGCGCCATTTAAGAAAGTCGAGATTGAGGGGATAAGCGAGGAAGAGGGCGCCCAGCGGCTGGCGCAACTCCCGGCCGGGAAATGAGGCGACGGTGCACCAGCCGCCGGTGGGTGCTAACTTTCCACCTGAATTTCTCAGCCCTCCCCTACTGCTATGTCTGCCGACCTCCAGCCGCTGCTCGACGCCCTGCAATTTTCGCCCGATAACCTGCCCCTGCGCCAGCACCTGGCCCGCCAGCTCAACGCCACCGGCCGCCACCAGGAGGCCGAAACTCTGTGCCGCGAAGGCCTGCGCCAGCACCCCGCCGACGATGCCCTGCGCCTGAGCCTGGCCGAAGCCTACTTTGCTGGCAACAAGCATTCGGCCGCCTTTGTGGTGGTGGAAGAGTTGCTGGACCAACGCGCCGACAACGCCGCCGCCCACCTGCTGCACGCCCGCCTGCTGCTGGCCGCCGGCCAGCCCACCGAAGCCCGCGAAGCCTACGCCCACGCCCTGGAAATCAACCCCGGCCTGGCCGACCGCGACCTCGGCCAGGCCCTGGAAGCCGCCGCGCCCGCCAAGCGCGTGCCCGCGCCCGCCAACGGCGGCTACGCGCCCGCACCCGCTCCTCACGAGGACGAGCCCAGCGCCCAGGCCAAGCTGCTAGGGCTGGAGAGGCCCAAAATAAACTTCTCCGACGTGGGCGGCATGGAGGCGGTGAAGGATGAAATTCGGCTCAAAATCATCCACCCGCTGCAGTTTCCGGATTTGTACAAAGCCTACGGCAAGGCCAGCGGCGGCGGGCTGCTGCTCTACGGCCCGCCCGGCTGCGGCAAAACCCACCTGGCCCGCGCCACAGCCGGCGAGGTGCAGGCCAGCTTCATCAGCGTGGGCATTGCGGATATTCTGGATATGTGGCTGGGCAACTCCGAGAAAAACCTGCACCAGTTGTTCGAACTGGCCCGCAGTCAGGCGCCGTGCGTGCTGTTTTTTGACGAAGTGGACGCCCTAGCCGCCAACCGCCACGACCTGCGCCAGAGCGCCGGCCGCACCGTCATCAACCAGTTTCTGGAGGAGTTGGACGGGGCCACGCGCTCCAACGAGGGCGTGCTCATCATGGCCGCCACCAACGCGCCCTGGCACCTCGACCCCGCTTTCCGCCGCCCCGGCCGCTTCGACCGCATCACGCTCGTGACGCCGCCCGACGAGCCGGCCCGCGCCGCCATTCTCGACATCCTGCTGCGCGGCAAGCCGCTGGCGCCCGGCGTGAACACCGCCGCCGTGGCCGCCCGCACCGCCGGCCTGAGCGGTGCCGACCTGATGGCGCTGGTGGACGGCGCCGTGGACGTGTGCCTGCGGGCTTCCATGCGTAGCGGCCGCCCCCTGCCCATCGAGCAAAGCCACCTGCTGGACGCCGCCAAGGTGGTGAAGCCCAGCACCAAGGAGTGGTTTGCCACGGCCCGCAACTATGCCCTGTATTCGAACGAAGGCGGGCTGTACGATGACATTTTGGTGTACCTGGGCGTGAAGAAGCCGGGCGGGCTGTGATGACGGAGGGCCAACCGCTTCAGCACGAAGCCGATTGGTTTGTGCAGGCCCGCAACCTGGTGGCGGTGCGCCGCTATGCGCTGGCCGAAGAACTGACCCGCCGGGAATTGGCCCGGAACCCGCGCTCGGCCGTGGCGCTCACGGTGCTGAGTATGGTGCTGAGCGAGCAGAAACGTTATGCTGAAGCTGAAGCGGCGGCCCGCAGCGCCATCGCCGTGCGCCCGCTATATGGCGAGGCCTACTACCTGCTGGCCGTCGGCCTCATCAACCAGAAGCGCGCCACCGAAGCTGGTGCCGCCATCGACACGGCGCTGGAGCTGGACCCGAGCGACCCGAAATTCTACGCCCTGCGCAGCCAACTGGAGCTGGCCTGGGACTTCCCGGCCCAGGCCCGGGCCACGGCCGAAGCCGGCCTGCGCTGGAATCCCAAGCATCCGGATTGCCTGTACCAATTGCTGCGGGCGTTGCGCCGGCTCGATGACAACGCCCGCGCCGAAACCACCGCCCGCACCATCATCGGCCTGAATCCGGGCTATTGGCGAGCGCACCTGGCCCTGGGCGAGCTGCTGTTGCTGCGCGAGGCCTACCTGCCGGCCGAAGAGCATTTTCGCACTGCCCTACGGCTGGAACCCAGCTCGCAGGACGCCAAAAATGGCTTGTCCATTACCTGGAAGCAGCGCTACTGGCTGCCCCGCCAGATGGAAAAGCTGGACACGCCCCTCATCAAAACCGGTGAGTGGCTGGAGGCCCGGCTGGGCAAGGCGGGATATCCGCTGCTGTTTATTGGGTTGGTGCTGGTTTGCTCGCTGCTGTGCCTGCCGCTGGGGCTGCTGTATGGCTGGGCGTATCTGCGCTGGCGGCTGGCGCCCGTGGTGCTGCAGCTGCGGGGCCGCCCCTTGGCCTGGCTGGGGCCGCTGAACTGGCGGCTGGCGGTGGCCGGCGTGGGGTGCCTGGGGGCCTTGGTGTTGGCCGTGCTGCTGCCTACGCAACTGCCGGTGGTGGCCGCCACCATGGCCGGGCTGGCCGCGGTGGGGGTGTGGCGCGAGGTGTGGGGCGAGCCCGTCCCCGAGCCCGACCGCCGCCACGTGGAATGGTTTTGGGTGGTGGGGGCAGTCGCCGTGGTGTTTCTTTTCTGGCTCGATGACACGCCACCGGCCTTTCGGGCGCGGCTGACCTTGTTTGGCTACGCGGCGGCACTTAGCATTATGACTTTCACTCAGCCCCAGGTATCGGAATAATTTTACCAGCCGCAACCAGCCGTAATCGGCCAAGATTCCTGTTTCCATTTGCTTCCCACTTTTCCCGTGCCACCCACTTCGCCAAGCCTTCCCTCGCTAGCCAGCATCTGGCAGCTGCTGGAGTTGCACCGGCCCGCGCTGGCCGAAGCGGCGGCGCGGCAACGCTTAGCTGCCGACCCCGCTAACTGGGAAAACCTGCTGGCCCTGGCCGAAGCGCAGCAGCAGCAAAACCAACTGGTGGCAGCCGCCGATACGGCCGCGGCCGCCATTCGGGCCGAGGCCAATGCCCACCAGGCGCACTTTGCGCTGGCGCAGGCGCTGGGCCGCCTGGGCCACCTGCGCCAGGCCGAAGCTGCCGTGCGCCAGGCCCTGCGGCTGAGCCCGCGGGTGCCGCGCTACCACGGGTTTCGGGCCCAGCTTTTTTACCTGCAGCAGAGCTACAACGCGGCCATCGCCTGCGCTGAAGAGGGCCTGCGGCTGGCGCCCGAACACGCCGATTGCCTGCTGTGGCGCGCCCTCTCGCAGGAGCGCCTTGACCAGCCCTCCGCCGCCAACGAGGACTTCCAGCGCTTGTTGCGCGTGGCCCCGGAAAGCGAGCTGGTGCACGCTCGCCTGGGCCGGGTGCTGCTCAACCGCTACCAGCCCGCCGCGGCCGACCAGCACCTTGCCGAAGCCCTGCGCCAAGACCCCAACCTGGCCGCCGAGCTGGTGCCCCTGCTCCGGCTGGCCCGGCGCCGGCAGCATTGGCCCGACTGGTTTTTGCGCAGCGAGCGCCGGTGGGCCGAGCGCCGCGCCCAGGGCCGCGACCCCGGCCTGGGCGTGCTGCTGAAGCGGATTTGGGCCACCGGCGCGGTGGCGCGGGCGTGGTGGCGCACCCGGCACGACCCTATTTTCCATCAGCGCCTGCCACCCAACCCGAACCCGGAATGGCGCCGACAGTTGAAGGTGTGGGGCCTGGTGCTGGCTATTATTGCGGGTATTGCCGGACTGGTTAGCATTTGCGGGTGGCTGGGTTTTCCGGTGATAGCCGGGTTGCTACCAGCCATTATTTTGCAGGTCCTTGCCTGGTATATGAAAAGGCATCGCGGACAGCATTGACTTCATCGCCTCCTTGCTCGTTATGCAGAAATCGCCCGAACGCGGCTCCCTGACGCCATTTCCCGACATCAGCCAAATCTGGCAGCTACTGCAGGTGCACCGGCCAGCCCTGGCCCTCACGCTGGCCGAGCAGCTGCTGGCACACGCCCCCATGGCCCTGCCGCCGCAACTGGCCCGCATCGAGGCACTGCGGCAGCTGCAGCGCCTGCCCGAGGCGGCAGAGGCCGCCAAGGCCGCCATCGGCTCGGCGCCGGAGTCGGCCAGCGCGTTTGCGGCTTATGCGCGGGTGGTGGGGCAGCAGGGCCAACTGGCGAAGGCGGAAATGCTCATCACGCAGGCCATCCAGCTGAACCCGGTTTCGGCCGAATATTATGGTTTTGCCGCGCAGCTGTTGCTGCTGCAGCAGCGTACGCAGGAAGCGGTGGCCTGCGCGGCGGCCGGCCTGCGCCTCGATGCCGGCCACGCCGACTGCCTGCTGTGGCGCGCCCTGGCCCAGGAGCGCCTCGACCAGCCCGGCGCGGCCGATGAAGATTTTGCGCGGGTGCTGCGGGCGGCGCCGGCCAGCGCGCTGGTGCACGCGCAGCGCGGCCTCCAGCTGCTGGAGCGCTACGAACCCCGGCAGGCAGCGGCGCACCTGGCCGAAGCCCTCCGCCTTGACCCCACCCGCCGCGAGGTGATACCGGCGCTGCAAAACGCCCGCCGGCAGCAACTGTGGCCCGCGTGGCTGCTGCAGCTGCAGCAGAAGCGGCGGCTCGACTGGAGCAACGGCTTCCCGTTTAGCTGGCGGGGCCCGGCGGCGGGCCTGCTCACGCCCTACTTTCAGCTGCGCAGCCGGTGGCACACCCGCCACGACCCGTTTTTTCGGGAGCGAATTCCAGGCCAACGCGCGGCCGTGTTGCGCCGCTGGCTGGTGATAGGTGGGCTGGTGCTTTTTATCCCGGGCTTCCTCTACGCCTTCATTACCTTTGAATTGCCGCCCTTCACACTGGTCATTTTCTTTACGGCGCTGATACGGGCGTTTATGGAAAAGCAGCGGGCCGACTGATTCCCTGCCAGCCATCTTCCGCTACCGATGCGCCATGGCGGACGGTTCATTGAGCCAGTGATTTAGCTGCCTGCAAAAACACCGCTGCCCGCACTACTTGCCCTCCCTCGTACTTGGAAAACACGACCGACTACCTCCCCCGCGTGCAGCTGCTGCTGAGCCAGAACCGCCACGCCCACGCCGCCCAGGAGCTGCGCCGCCAACTCGCGCAGGACCCGCACGACCCGGTGGCCCACGCCCTGCTGGCCGTGTGCCTGCTGGAGCAGGAGCAGCTGGCCGAAGCGCAGTCCGAAGCCGAGCTGGCCATTCATCTGGCCCCCGAGTACGACTTCGCCTTCTACGCCCTGGCCCTGATTGAGCACCGCGCCCACCGCCCCAAGCAGGCCCTGGCCGCCATCAACGAAGCCCTGGCCCTCGACCCCAACGACGCCGACTACTACCACCTGCTGGGCCAGCTGCGCCTGCAAAGCGGGCAGTGGCAGGCCGCCCTGCAAGCCGCCCAAACCGGGCTCGGCCTCGATGCCGAGCACGCGGGCCTGCACGGCCTGCACGCCCGCGCCCTGGCCCGCCAGGGCCGCCCCGACGAGGCCAGCCACGCCGCCCGCTCAGCTCTTAGCTATGCGGCCAGCAGCAGCTCCACCCAAGCCCAGGCCGGCTGGGTGGCCCTCGAAACCAACCGCCCCAAAGAAGCCCTCGAACACTTCCGCGAAGCCCTGCGCCTCGACCCCGAATCGGACTTTGCCCGCGAAGGCTTGGTGGAAGCCCTCAAGGCCCGGTATTGGGTGTACCGTTCGTTTATGCGGTTCGTGTACTGGTCGGGCACGCTGAGCGACGGGGTGCGGCGCGGCATGTTTCTGGGGGCCTGGCTGGTGGTGCGCTTCGTGCCGGTGCTGCTGCCCATTTACCTGGCATTTGTGTTCATGAGCTGGTTTTCGGACGTGCTGTTTGAGAGCCTGCTGCGCATCAGCGCCTACGGCCGCATGGCCCTTACCGACCGGCAAACCCGGCATTCCAACCAGTTTCTGGGGTTGCTGGCCGTGGCGGCGGGCGGGCTGGCCGTGCGGCTGGCAGTGCCGGGCGCGCCGGGCATGGATTTGCTGGCGATGGTGGCGCTGGGCCTGCTGTTTCCACTGGCCGGCACTTGGCGGCTGCCAGCGGGCACCCCGGCCTGGCAACGCTCGCGCTGGGCGGGCTTCGGGCTGGCCGCCGTGGGCCTGCTCAGCGTGGCCCTCGGGGTGATGAACCTAGCCGTCGCCGGCACGGTCTTTCTCGCCTTCGTCGTCGGCGCGGTGATTTACACCTGGGTTTTCGCGTTGCGGTAAGAATTGGCAAGACAGCACATCAAGCACGTCATGCTGAGCGCAGTCGAAGCATCTCTACTGCGTGAGTAATTCAGCTACTAGTGCAACGAAGCGGTAGAGATGCTTCGACTGCGCTCAGCATGACGCCTTTTTTTTAATTGACTACCCCCCTATTTCCCCCGTTTCCAGCGGTAGTACCGGCGGTACCAAGGCGAGGTCTTTTTGAACAGACTACTGGTCGACTCGTTCGGAAACATATTCACCCGAAATACCTGCATTCGGTCATCCTCAATGGTCAGGCCGC
Source organism: Hymenobacter convexus (assembly GCF_030580955.1). Lineage (GTDB taxonomy): Bacteria > Bacteroidota > Bacteroidia > Cytophagales > Hymenobacteraceae > Hymenobacter. The sequence goes on from NZ_JAUQON010000007.1 coordinate 312,442, forward strand.
CGGTATCGGTCGAAACGCCGAGAGCGAAACCGGCGGCGCGCACGGCCTGCTTCACGGCGTCGTTTAGGTCGCCGTAGGGATAGGCGAAGCTCACTATTTTGGTGTGCAGCGCGGTTTCCAGGGCGGCTTTGCTGCGGCTGATTTCGGCGGCGGCTTCGGGCAGCGGCAGCGCGGTGAGGCGCGGGTGCGACATGGTGTGGGCGCCAATTTCCCAGCCGGCGGCTACGAAAGCGTGCTTTTGCTCCGCGCTCATGATGTCGGAACGCGGCTCGGTGGGGTCGGTGGCCAGGTCCCACTGGTTGAAGCGCACCCCAAAATCGCCGAGCAGGTAGAGCACGCCGCGGTAGCCGTATTGCTGCATGAGGGGCAGCAGGTTGGTATAATTGTCCGTGTAGCCATCATCGAAGGTGAGGATGATGGGCCGGGCCGGGAACTGGCTGAACGGCCGCTCGCCGCCGGCGTACTGCAGATAGTCGGCGAAGGTAATGGGGGTCAGCTTGCGCCTTTTGAAGTAAGCCAGATGCTTCTCAAAGTTCTCCTTCGTGACGTAAATCTGGTGCTTGGTGGCCAGCGGGGTATCAGGAATTTTGTGGTACATCAGCACCGGGATGTAGCCGATACCGGCCTTTTGCATGCGCGCGGCCTGGTAGGTTTCGAGCACGCGCGCGGCCACGTTAGTCAGGTCGTAATGGGCCCGCACCCGCTCTTGCAACGCTGAGGAAACCGGCCGGGGGGTCCGCAGAAAAGCCCGCGCATCGGCCAGCAAAGCTGCAAAATCTACTTCCATACCTGCCTGGCTGGCTGAGATGTCGCCGAAGTTAGAAGCCGCCGCTGCCGCAAAAGTTTCCTCTGACACCAGGCCTTCGTAGCTGGCCTCGCCCAGCGCCAGCACGGCCCGGCCGGCCCCCAGCGCCTCCATGGCCACCCGCCCGGCCCCAATCACGAGCGTGGTGCGCGCCAGCCAGCCGGGCACGTTGGTGGTGAAACCCACTACTTCCATTCGCTCGCCAAACTCGGCTTGCAACTGCGCCAGCGCGGCCTTACCCGCCGCCGGCAAATGCGCCAACTCGCCGCCGATGAGGGCCACCCGCAGCGCCGGAAACTCGCGCAACAGCGCCGGAAACACCTGCTCCAGCAGGGCCGCCGCCCGCTCGCCCTTGCCCCCATTAAATCGCCCGACAAACGCAAGCCGGGGCGCTTCGCTTAATGAAGAATTAACAATTGAGAATGAAGAATTATTGGACGCCCCCAATTCTTCATTCTTAATTGTTAATTCTTCATTAAGCGAAGCGTTGAAGGCCACGCCGTTGGGAATGGCCGCGATTTTGGCGGGCGCCATCTTCACTTCTGTGATGAGGTGCTGGCGCAGGTTTTCGCAAATGGCGATGACTTTATCGCCGTAGATGTCGAACAGCGAGGTGGACGTGTGCAGATGCTGGCGGCCGTGCACGGTGCTCACCAGCGGCACGGCCAAGCCGCGCAGGGCGAAGTAGCTCACCCAGCTGGCGGCGCGGGAGTGGGCGTGGACCACGTCGATGCCCTCCCGCCGCACCAGTTGCCGGATGCGCCGGGCGTTGCGCAGGCGCTGGCCGTAGCGGCGGTTCACGATGGGCACTTTCAGTTGCGTGGCGCCGGTGGGCAGCTGGTCGGAGTCGGATAGCAGCCACACTTGGTGGCCCTGGGCACGGTGCGCTTCGGCCAGCTGCACGGCGTAGGCCACCGAGCCCGCAAAAAACTCAGCCGACAGAACGTGGAGTATGCGCATGGGGCAAAGGTATTGCCGGACGCGGAGCCTGAACGGAGCAGTCCCCGTAACGCGTGGCCGGGCGTGGTCCGAATTATCGCGGAGTAATCATTCGCTAGTGTTTTGCTTAAAACAACCCTAATCAGCTTTATTACCTCTTGGCTAGATGATGCAACTGGCTGTTAGTTGGACGTATACTTGCATTAAGCTCAACCGCAAGCTGAATTTGCTTTTTTTTAGGCTAATACGCATATATGCTGTTTAACTCATTTGAGTTTCTGATTTTCTTTCCGGTCGTTACCGTTCTGTTTTTTCTGATTCCGCACCGCTACCGCTGGCTGCACCTGCTGGTGGCCAGCTGCGGTTTCTACATGGCGTTTATTCCGATTTATATTCTTATACTGCTACTTACCATTGTCGTTGATTACTACGCCGGCATTCTCATCGAGAATGCCGAGGGCAGTCAGCGACGGTTTTACCTGGCCATGAGCCTAGTGGCCAACATCGGCGTGCTGGCCGTTTTCAAGTATTACAACTTCTTCATCGACAACGTCAACTCGCTGTTGCACCTGAGCAACCCCACGGCGTCGTTGCCGCTGCTCAACATCATTCTCCCCATTGGCCTGTCGTTTCACACGTTTCAGGCCATGAGCTATACCATTGAGGTGTACCGGCGCAACCAGCCGGCCGAGCGCCATTTCGGCATCTACGCGCTGTACGTGATGTTTTACCCGCAGCTGGTGGCTGGCCCCATCGAGCGGCCGCAAAACGTGCTTTACCAGTTTCATCAGCGCCAGTATTTCAACTACAGCCGGGTGGCCAGCGGGCTGCGCCTCATGGCCTGGGGCCTGTTCAAGAAAGTGGTAATTGCCGACCGCATGGCTTACCTGGTGAACGAGGTGTACAACACGCCGCACGACTACCGGGGCCTGCCGCTGCTGGTGGCCACCATCTTCTTCTCGGTCCAGATTTACTGCGACTTCTCGGGCTATTCCGACATGGCCCTGGGGGCGGCCCGCGTGATGGGCTTCGAACTGATGAAGAACTTCGACCGGCCTTATTTTTCCAAGAGCATTTCGGAATTCTGGCGGCGCTGGCACATTTCGCTCTCTACCTGGTTCAAAGACTACCTCTACATCAGCCTGGGCGGCAACCGCGTGGCCCTGCCCCGGGCCTGCTTCAACCTGTTTTTTGTGTTCATGGTGAGCGGCCTGTGGCACGGGGCCAACTGGACGTTCATCGTGTGGGGCGCACTGCATGGCATCTACCTGGTGGTGGGCATGCTCACCAAGAGCGCGCGCAACCGCTTCATCGAGCGCACCAACCTCACCTTCCTCAACAACGCCCTGCTGAACACCGCCCTCACCTACGGGCTGGTGGCATTCGCCTGGATTTTCTTCCGGGCCAATACCCTGCACGATGCCGTGTACGTCATCCGACACACGCTCGACCTCAGCCCCGACCTGTGGCACATCTCGGCGGTGAAGGTCTTTTATAAGCGCAACGAGTGGCTGGCGCTGGCCGGGGCCCTGGCCGTGCTGTTTGTGGTGGAGAAATACCAGTTCCGCCTGTCCATCGGCAACTGGCTGGCGCAGCAGGCCACGCCCGTGCGCTGGGCCATGTACTACGGCATTGTGCTGTACATCGCCCTGCTGGGGGCTTTCGAGCACGTTCAGTTCATCTACTTCCAGTTCTAGGCCGCATGTCCGCTACTCAATCTCCCAAAACGGGCGGCCCCGCTGCCGCGCAGGCCATGCACCAGCATCCTCAGGCCCCCAAAACGGGCGGCGCCGGGCGCCTGCTGCTCAAAGTGCTGCTGCTCGGCAGCCCCTTTCTGGCCATCCTGATTACTTACTTCGTGTTCGACCCGTTCCGGGTGCTTTATCACTACCAGAGGTTTGAGGGGCCGCTGGTGGCCATTGCCAACCGCGACTACATCAGCACCCAAACCTACCTCAATACCTACGAGCGCCGCCCCTATAGCAGCTTCATTCTGGGCAACTCGCGCACGATGGGCTACCTCACCCGCGACTGGGCCAAGCTCACCGGCGACTCGCTGTCGTTCCACTACGACGCTTCTTCGGAGTCGCTCTACGGCATCTGGCAGAAGCTTTTGTTTCTGGAGCAGCACCATGCGGCCCTGAAAAACGTGCTGATAATCTGCGACCACGAGTTGCTGAAGAAAGTGGACGACTACGACAGCCACCTGCTGCGCAAAGACCCGCGCACCACCGGCGCCTCCACGTTTGCCTTCCAGCTCTCGTTCGTGAAGGCGTATTTCTCCAACACATTCTTTTATCAGTATCTGTATCAGCGGGCTACCGGCAAGTTCACGCCGGAGCTGGAAGAGATTCTGGAAGGCCGCCGGGTGGCCTATGACCCGACCACCAACGACCTGACCCTGCCCGATGTGGAGCAGGAAATCAAGCGGGATTCGCTGGGCTTCTACACCAAAAACGACCGGCTCAAGCGCGCCCGCAAGCCCAGCGTATTCAAAGCCGTGATTGGGGCCGAGCAGCTGCGGCAGCTGGTGGCCATCCGCAACGTGTTTGCCCGCCACAACACCAATTTCCAGTTCGTCGTCAGCCCGCTCTACTACCAGCAGCACCTCAACCCGGCCGATATTTCCATCCTGCAGCGCACCTTCGGCGCCAGCCACATCCACGATTTCAGCGGTACCAACGAATTCACCAGCCAGAACGGCAACTACTACGAAGACTCACACTACCGCCCCAAAGTGGGCCGCGAGATTCTGCGCCGCATCTATTCAGCGCCGAGTGACTCGGCTTCCATCCGGCCGTAACGAGCCACTATCCCCACGCACGCCCGGCTACGTTGTCCATATACTTCTGGCCGTTGCCGGTGTTCAGGAGCAGGATTTTCTCATCGGGCTGGATTTCGCCAGTGGCCAGCAATTGGCGGGCGGCCGTCCACACCGCGCCGCCTTCGGGAGCTACGAACAGGCCCTCGTGCTGGCCAAGGTCGCGCATGCCGGCCAGCATGCCTTCTTCGCTCACGCTCACTACGGTGCCGTTTGATTCGCGCAGCACACGCAGCATCATGGCCTCGCCCAGCGGGTGGGGCACGGCCAGGCCATTGGCCAGCGTGGCGCGGCCCTGGTAGGCGTGGCAGTTGGACTGGCGGCCTTCGTAGGTTTCGAGGAGCGGGCAGCAGTTTTCGGCCTGCACGGCCACCATGCGGGGCAATTTCACCTCGGGCGCGAGCCAGCCGAGCTGCTTCATTTCCTGAAACGCCTTCCAGATGCCAATGAGGCCGGTGCCACCGCCGGCGGGGTAGAGCAGCACGTCGGGCAGCGTCCAGTTCATCTGTTCGGCAATTTCGTAGCCCATCGTTTTCTTGCCTTCGAGGCGGTAGGGCTCTTTCAGGGTTGAGATGTCGAGGAGGGCACCGTCGGCGTTGCGCTGGCGCACCCGGGCCCCGCAGTCGCTGATGAGGCCATCGACCAGCTCCACTTCGGCCCCGTACCAGTAGCATTCTTCTTTGAAAGCGGCGGGCGTGTGGCGCGGCATCACCACCACGGCGCGCAGGCCGGCGCGGGCGCAGTAGGCGGCCAGGGCCACGCCCGCGTTGCCGGCCGTGGGAATGATGCAGCCCTCGACGCCCAACTCCTTAGCTTTGGAAACGGCCATGCTAAGGCCGCGCGCTTTAAACGAACCGGTGGGATTTTGGCCTTCGTCCTTGAGCACAAGGGAGGACAGCTCGTAGCGCGCGGCCAGGCGCGGCAAGCGCAGCAGCGGGGTCAGGCCTTCGCCTAGCGTGACTTTGTTTTCCGGGTGTAGCAAGGGCAGCAGGGCCCCGTAGCGCCACATGGAGGCATCGGCCTGGTCGATGACAGAGCGGCTCAGGGGCTCGTGCAGGTCGTAGTCGGCCAAGAGCGGCACCTGGCAGCAGGCCGAAACCCGCTGCAAGTCGAAAGCGGAATATTCAGTGCCGCAGGCGGAGCAGTGCAGCGCGGTGAGGCGGGAAAGGGATTCGGAAGCAATCAGTTTCATGGGGCAAAGTACGGAGGACCTTCACCCGGGGCATGCCTGTTTGGGATAGGCATTTGGAATAGTCTATGCCTTTCCGGAATAGTAGCGCCGCGTGAATTGCAGGAAATCCTTGTAGGGCGCATTGTTCTCCGTGCCCTTGCGCTGGATAAAATTGAACTCCCGTTTCAGCGCGAAACCCTTGATTTTGACCTCCGAAAACTCGCCCGAAGCAAGTTCTTTCACCACCGCCTGGCGGGGCAGAAAAGCCAGGCAGGTATCGACGCGCACGAAGTTTTTGAGGGCTTCGGTGCCGCCCAGGCGCACGCGCACGGGCAGGGCGGCCAGCTTGATGCGGTGCCGGGCCAGGGCTTCTTCCAGCACCGCCAGCGTGCCGGAGCCAGCCTCCCGCAGGGCCAGCGGCGTGGTGAGCAGGTCGTGCACTTCGAGGGTGCGTTTTTCCAAGGGATTGCCCGCCGCGCACACGGCCACTACATCATCCGTGAGCAGCGGCGTGTAGGTCACGTTACTCACTTTGTGAATGCCTTCGATGATGCCCAGCTCAATTTCATGGTCGAGCAAAGCACGCAGGATGTTGTCGGAATTGCGGTTTTTGAGGCTGAGCTGGCGGTTGGGGTGCTTCTGCAGGTAGGCCGACACCACGGGCGGCAGCACATAAAGCGAAATGGTGGTGCTGGCCCCGATGAGCAGGTGCTGGCTGGGCGCGAAATCAGGGCTGAGCGCGCTCATTTCCTGGTGCAGCTCCTGCTGCAGCTGCTTGGCTTGTAGCAGTTTCTCGTAGAGCTTGCGGCCGGCCGGCGTGAGTTGGATGCTGCTGCCCAGGCGTTCGAACAGACCGGTTTTGTAGTGCTCTTCCAAGGCTTTCACCTGCTTGCTCACGGCCGACTGGCTGGTGAACAAGGCCTGGCTGGCCTTGGTGAAGCTCAGGCGCTGGGCTACTTCGAGAAAGACTTCGTGCGGGTGCGAGAGCAAGGGCGGGGAATTAAAAATGACGAATTAAAAATTTGAAATCATTCTCCGTGCTTAGCTGAGCCATTTTAAATTCCCTTCACACCCCCAGCCGCCGCTGAAACGCGGCTAGAAACAAGCCCACGTGGTAGCCATCACCAAGCCCGTGGTGCAGGTGCACCGACACCGGCATTTGCAATGTCTCGCCTTCCTGAAAAACCTGGCCGAAGGATATTTTGGGGCAGCTGTCGGGGTGCGTGAAGCTGCGGGCGTGCGAGAGGCTGGTGAAGCGCACCCACGGCAGGGCCGAGCAGTGCACCACATCGGGCCGGCCGGTAGTGTCATTCAGGCGCAGGCCGGTGCTGGCCTGCACGGCCGCGATTTCGGCGGCGGCGGCGGCGATGAAGCCGGGCAGCGTGTCGTTTTGCTCGATGAAGGAAAAGGCAAACGTGTGGTCGGGCCGGCCGAGGGTGGCAGAGGCGTGAATGCGGTTATACAAGAAAACCTGGCCATTTTCGATGCGGTAGCGGAAGGCTTCGACTTCGTTGGCCGCCTCCAGGGCGTGGTAGAGGTAGTAGAGGAAAAACGACACGCCCAGCCGCTTGGCTTCACCCTGCGCGCTGGTGCAGTCCACGTTGGCCGTGAGGCCGAAGAAGGGCTCTTCGAAGGCCGAAAAGAAGGCAAAATGCTCGCGGCGGGGCCAGGTTTCGAGGTCAATCAGGTGCTTCATGGCGAGCAAAGGTCGGTAGCTTTGCGGGGTTGGGCGAGGTATCTGGCTGACGTAGGGGCGGGGCCTGCCCCCGCCCGCCGTTCGCGCCGCCAATTGACGCCACCATTCAACGACGGGCGGGGGCAGGCCCCGCCCCTACATCTGCAATGCCATGCCCACGCAAACCTTCATTGCCTTCGACGCCGACGATACCCTCTGGCCCAACCAGCCGCATTTCGACCACGTCGAGGCCCAGCTGCTCCAGATTCTGGCCCCGTATGCTGACCATGCCACCATCAACGCGCGGCTCTACGACGTGCAGCGGGCCAACATGCAGCTGTTTGGCTACGGGGCCAAGTCGTTTATGCTCTCGATGATTGAGACGACCATTCAGCTTTCGGGCGGCGCGGTGGTGGGCAGCGAAATCCAGCGGATTCTGGACTTGGGCAAGGACTTGCTGCGCTTCGCCATCGAGCCGTTGCCCGATGTGGTGGACGTGCTCACGGAGCTAAAAGAGCGCGGCCATAAACTCATCCTCCTCACCAAAGGCGACCTGTTCGACCAGGAAAGTAAAATAGCCCGCTCCGGCCTGGGCGACTTTTTCGACTACGTCGAAATTGTGAGCGAGAAAGACGTACCCACTTACAATCGTCTGTTCGCCCGCCTCGGCGCCACGCCCGAGAACTTCGTGATGATTGGCAACTCGCTGAAATCGGATATTCTGCCGGTGGCCAAGCTGGGTTTCCCGGCCATCCACGTCCCCTACCACACCAACTGGATACATGAGCACGTGCCGGCCGAGCTGCTGGCGGGCGTGGAATTCCGGGCGGTGGAGCGGCTGCGCGAGGTGCTGGATTTGGTGCATTAATCTGTAGAGACGCGACACTTCGCGTCTCGGCGCCCGCACCGGCCTTACAGCGTCGTTCAACGCCGAGACGCGAAGTGTCGCGTCTCTACAATTCTAGACCTGCTATTTCCACAATGCCAGACTGGGCCGACCTGCGCTATCTATTAACCGGCAACCAGCGCCAGCAACGCGCCCATTCGTTACTGCAAGCGCTAAACCTCTGGCCCGTCCTGGCCGATTTCAAGCCGGTGCTGGCCGGCACGATTCCGCTCGGCATCGACGTTGCAGGCAGCGATTTGGACGTTTTGTGCGAAGTACCTCCCGCAGAAACACCCCGTTTCGTGGAGCTGCTGCAGCAATACTACGGCTACCGCCACAGCTTCCAGTCGGCGCGGCATTCCATTGATGGCCAGTCATGCATTGTCAGCAGCTTCCGCTACCGGGGCCGCGAAGTGGAAGTATTTGGGCAGGCATTGCCGACGGCTCAGCAAAACGGTTTCCGCCATTTGCTAGTGGAGGCTGCCGTGCTGGAAGCCGGGGGCGAAGCGTGGCGGCGGGCCGTGCGCCGCTTGAAAAAGCAGGGCCTGAAGACGGAGCCCGCGTTTGCTAATTTATTGCAATTGCCCGGCAACCCGTACGCGGCCTTATTGGAGTTGGAGGGGAAATCTATTGCTGAATTGCAAGCATATATGGCCCGGCATTCCACTATTTGCAACTGGTAAAGCAGCCCGCCGCGCGGCCCAATACCGTTGCGCTTTTCGCGTTGCAATAAAATCCGGGCTTCTGCCTACCTTCCCTGCGGCTTTCCCCACTCCCTCTCCTCCATGCTGGCCCGTTACCGCTTCTTGCCCCTGCTGCTGATGCTGCTGGCGGCTGCCTCGTGCTCGAAAAAAACCGCCCAGGAGCAAGCCGTCGAAACGGCCCAGACCGACGGCGACGAAATCGACCCCTACTCCAACCTAGTGTTCACCTTCGATGAAAAGGTGGTGGACGAGGCCCGGCAAAACCGCTGGGACACCACCCGCTACGTCACGTTCTCGCCCAACATCCGCGGCAAGTTCAAGTGGACCGGCGACCGGGAATTGACCTTTTCGCCGCTGGAGCCCTTCCGGCCCAGCACCGTTTTCTCAGCCTCGTTAAGGCCCGAAACGCTGCCCAGTGACAAGCAGAAGCTGGCGCTGAACCGGCCCAAATTCCACACGCCGTATCTGGGTATGGCCGCGCCGCAGGTGTTCTACGGTAGCTCGAAGCGGGCGGCGGGCACGGCCGAATTGCGCGCCAACCTGGTATTCAACTACCCCGTGCGGCCCTCCGATGTGAAGTCGCGCCTCAAGGTGACGCAGGGTGGCAAGCCCGTGGCCGTGGAAGTAAATTCGGCCGAGCCGGATGCGCTGGTGGCCGTCACGTTTATGCAGGACGTGCAGGCGGGCACGCCGGTGCAGATTGACATCGCGCCCGGCCTGCGCCCGGCGGCCGGGACCAAGGCCACCGAGAAAGTCCTCACCGCCCAGGCCGAAATCCCCGACCAAAGCACGCTGGAAGTGCGCGAGCTGACCGGCTCCCTGCTCAACGGCCAGCCGGTGGTGACGCTGCTGCTCAACCAGCCCGTGAGCGCCACCGACGTGCAGCCCAATTTGAAGGTGACGCCCGCCGTGGCGTTTTCGGTGGAGGCGCTGGAAAGCGGTTTTGCCCTGCGCGGCAGCTTCGAGGTAGGCAAAACCTACCAAATTTCGCTGGCGGCCGGCACGCGCGGGCTGCTGGGCGGCAGCCTGGGCGAGGCGTTCACGCAGGCGGTTTCGTTTGGGGATGAGCGGCCAAGTCTGAGCTTCACCAGCAGCGACAAGGCCATGTACCTCGATGCGCTGGGGAACCGGAACCTGGGTTTGCGCATTAACGAAGTGGCCAAGGTGAAGGTGACCATTGCCAAGGTCTACGCCAACAACATTCAGCAGCTGCTGCGCGGCGAAAAGCAGTACGGCTACCCCGAATACGACGAGGACGAGCCCCGCGAATCGAACACCGACGAAAACGGCGACTACATCGACCGCAGCTTCCAGTATTACGACACCGAAAACATCGGTAACGTGCTGTCGGAACGCACGATTTCCGTCGATGGCCTACCCAAGGAGGGCGGCCTGCGCCTGCTCAATCTCAATCTGAAAGACCTCGAATTTCAGGGGCCGCTGAAGGGCCTGTACGTCATCCGCGTGCAGGATACCGAGCGGCAGTGGCTGCAGGTGAGCAAGCTGGTGGCCGTGACGGACCTCGGCCTCATCGTGAAGCAGGGCGCGACGGGCGGCACCACGGTGTTCGCCAATTCCATCCGCACGGCCGAGCCGTTATCGGGCGTCACGGTGAATCTCGTGAGCTCGAATAATCAGGTGATTGGCACGACTACGACCGACAAATCCGGCGTGGCGCAGTTCGATTCGGCAGCCAGCATGAAGCGCTTCACGCTGGGCATGATTACGGCGGTGAAGGATGCCGACTTTTCCTTTCTGGATTTGACCAAAAGCCGGGTTGAAACCTCGCGTTTTGAGGTGGGCGGGCTGACCTCGAACGCCGCCCACTATCAGGCGTTTCTGTACGGCGACCGCAACCTGTACCGGCCCGGCGACACGGTGCGGACCAACACCGTCATCCGCACCGAGGACTGGAAAAACCCGCCTTCGGGTCTGCCCATGAAAATCCGCCTACTGCTGCCCAGCGGCAAGGAATATAGCAGCTTACAGCAGAAACTCAGCGCGGCGGGCAGCTTCGAAAGCCGCTTCATTCTGCCGCCCACCATCATGACGGGCCTCTACACGATGGAGGTGCTGACCGGCAACGACGTGCTGCTGACCTCGCGCCAAATCAGCGTCGAAGAGTTCATCCCCGACCGCATGAAGGTGACCGTGACGGCCGCCCCCAAAACCGTGAAACCGGGCCAGGACGTGACGGCCAGCATCACGGCCGTGAACCTCTTCGGCCCGCCCGCCGCCGACCGCAAGTTTGAGGTCGAATTCTCGCTCAAGCAGAAGGTTTTCTCGGCCCCGAAATACCCCGACTACAGCTTCACCATCAACAGCGGCGAGAAGCGCCGGACCACCAACGAGGACGGCGAGGAAGCCAGCGAAAGCGCCCTCACCGCCCGCTTCGAGAAAACCGTGCGCGAAGGCACCACCGACGCCGCCGGCCACGGCACGGCCGCTTACACCGTGCCCGACTACCGCGACCTCGGCACGCTGGAGGGCGTGGCCTTCGCCACGGTGTTCGACGAAACCGGCCGGCCCGTGAACCGCCTCGCCACCTTCGACGTGCAAACCCAGGCCACGATGTTCGGCATCGCCAACCTGCCCGACCTCATCAGCACCAAACAGGCCCTCACGGTGAAGCTGCTGGCCCTCACGCCCGCCGGCAAACCCACGTCGGCCCCGGCCGATATCAAGGTAGTGCGCAAGCTCTGGGAAACCGTGCTGGAGCGCCAGGGCGGCCGCTACGTGTACAATTCGCAGCAGCGCGACCAGGTGATTTTGAGCCAGAGCCGCGCCGTGGGGGCCGAAACCAGCTTCAGCTTCACCCCCATCTACTCGGGCGAATACGAGGTGCGCGTGAGCCGGCCGGGCGCCAGCAGCTACGTCACGCAGCGGTTTTACGCCTACGGCTACGGCGATACCCAGGCCAATTCCTTCGAGGTGAACAACGAGGGCGAGGTGACCATTGAGGCGGACAAGCCCAAGTACGCGCCCGGCGAAACGGCCAACCTGCTGCTGAAATCGCCCTTCGCCGGCCGCATTCTGGTGACGGTGGAGCGGGCCAACGTGCTCGACCATTTCTACGTGACCACCGACGGCAAGGCGGCCGAGGTCAAAATCCCCATCAAAGCCGAGCACGTGCCCAATGTGTACGTGACCGCCACCGCCGTGCGCGCCCACACCGCCCAGGACCGCCTGCCCCTCACCGTGGCCCGCGGCTTCCTGCCCCTGACCGTGGAAAAGGCCGATTCGCGCCTCGCCGTGGCCATTGCCGCGCCGGCAGCAAGCCGCTCCCAGACCTGGCAAACCGTGGAAATCACCACCGCGCCCCGCGCCCAGCTCACCCTGGCCGTGGTGGACGAAGGCATTCTCCAGCTCAAAAACTACCAGACGCCCGACCCGCACGCCTACTTCTACCAGAAGCGCGCCCTCGAAGTATCGGCCTTCGACGTGTACCCCTTCCTCCTCCCGGAACTCGGCACCAGCAGCAGCGGCGGCGACGCGGCCGACCTGCGCAACCGCACCAACCCCGTGCCCAACCGCCGCGTGAAACTGGTCTCGAAATGGAGCGGCGTCCTCACCGCTGACGGCGACGGCAAAGTGCGCTACCGGGTGCGCGTGCCGCAGTTCAGCGGGGCGCTCCGCATCATGGCCGTGGCCTACAAAGACGATGCCTTCGGCTCGGCCGAATTCACGATGAAGGTGGCCGACCCAGTGGTGATTTCTACGGCGCTACCACGGTTTATGAGTCCTGGCGACACGATTGACGTGCCGGTAACGCTGACGAATACGACCAAAAATCTGATTGCGGTGAAAGTCACTAAGCAACTTTCCGGCCCGCTTGTGTCTGCTGAACCCATAGAAGAACTGAACGGAGTTGATGGAGTCAGTGTCAAAGGCAGAAACGAAGAATGGTCCGTTTTACTGCGCCCTAACGCTGAAAACAGAGTTACCTTTCACGTAGCAGCACGGCAAACTATTGGCGGCGGTAGCGTTAAGATTTCCGCCACTGGATTGAAGGGAACAACCGAAACTTTCACCGAAACCATCGAACTCCCCGTGCGCCCCGCCGCCTCGCTCGAAAAGCGCACCGGCAGCGGCGTAATTGCCGGCGGGGCCACGCTCCCGCTCAACCTGAAAACCGATTTCCTGCCCACCTCGCTCAGCAGTCGGCTGGTGGTGAGCCGCTCGCCGCTCACGGAGTTCAGCAAGGATTTGCGCTACCTGCTGCAATACCCCTACGGCTGCCTGGAGCAAACTGTGTCGGCCGCCTTCCCGCAGCTCTACTACGCCGATTTGGCGGCCACTTTGCAGCAGAAAACCGGGGCCGCCGCCAAGGCCCAGCGCTACAATCCGAACTACCACGTCCAGGAAGCCATCCGCAAGATTGAGAGCATGCAGCTCTACAACGGCAGCCTGAGCTACTGGCCGGGCGGCGACTACGATAACTGGTGGGCCACCGCCTACGCCGCCCATTTCCTGCAGGAAGCCCAGCAGGCCGGCTTCGCGGTGAATAAATCCGTGCTCGACAAGGTGCTGAAATACCTGGCCTTCCGCCTCAAAAAGCGCGAAACCGAGCCCTACCAGTACTTCGACGTCAGCAACATTGCCCGCCAGCGCACGATAGCCAGCAAGGAAATCGCCTACTCGCTCTACGTCCTCGCCCTGGCCGGCCGCCAGGACCCCGTGGCCATGAACTACTACCGCGCCAACCGCCCCCTGCTCACCGAAGACTCCCGGTTCCTGCTCGCCTGCACCCAGAGCCTGCTCGGCAACCAGCGCGCCTTCCGCGAGCTGCTGCCCACCAAGTTCGGCAGCGAGCGGGCCGCCCGGCGCGCCCTCGACGGCTCGTTCTACTCCCCCATCCGCGACGAAGGCCTCATCCTCAACGCCCTCGTCAGCACCGACCCCAACAACCCGCAAATCCCCGGCATCGCCCGCCAGCTCAGCCGCCAGATGAAGCAGGCCTACTGGCTCAGCACCCAGGAAAGTGCCTTCGCCCTCCTCGCCCTCGGCAAAATAGCCCGCCAGAACGCCAAGAGCACCGCCACCGCGAGCCTGCTCATCGACGGCAAACCCGCAGGAAAATTTGATGGCAAAGACCTCACGCTACGCAACGTAGCCAACCGCAACGTCAGCATCCGTACCGCCGGCCAGGGCAGCCTCTACTACTTCTGGGAAACCGAAGGCATCTCGGCCAGCGGCCAGGTGAAGGAAGAAGACGCCTACCTGAAAGTCCGCCGCCAGTTCCTGAACCGCGACGGCGTGCCGTTGGGCACCCCCACCTTCCGCCAGAACGATTTGGTGGTGGTGCGCATCAGCATCGAAGCCGGTGACGCGGCCGGCGAAATCAAGAATGTGGCCATCACGGATTTGCTGCCGGCTGGGTTAGAAATCGAGAACCCGCGTATCGGCGCATTGCGCGAGCTGGCCTGGGCCAAGGATGCTTCGACGCCAGATTATCTGGACGTGCGCGATGACCGGATTAATATGTTCACTACCGCCACGGGCGCGCCGAAGCATTTTTATTATCTGTGCCGGGCAGTGTCGAAAGGCACCTTCAAGCTGGGGCCGGTGAATGCGGATGCGATGTACAATGCGGACTACCACAGCTATAATGGAGCGGGAACGGTACGGGTCCGTTAACTGAATCTGTGTATGCATGCCCGTTATGTCGAACATACTGGGATATGACGGGCATGTGCATGCACTGTAAGGCTGCTTCTGCCCGCACACCAAGGGTACAAAGCATGACTTCTGCCTCGTAAAACTTCTCATTCCCCTTTTTACAAATAGATTGCCACCACAACCAGAGCTGATAACTCCCTATGGAACGGCTCAGCGGCTAACCCGCAATAACTCCCAGCTTTGAACTGTACTTTATAGACAGTAAAAAATTTCTGGCGGGTGCTAGGAGCTGAGATAGGTTTTGAGCATTGAGCGCCCTGAATTCAGGAACTAAAAGCAATGCTTAGTATCGCTCCCCGTGGTGCCTGCTGAATCTTAATGAGTGGTACTGCCGCTTTACAGACCAGCCTGGTGCCCAAATGCAGAAAACACTCATTCATACGGGGCCTACCAACCTGCCCAAATCGAAACCTCTGAACGCAGAAAAGCCAACCGACGTGGGAAGTTTGCTTCTTCCGTCGGTTGGCTTTTCTGCGGGCAAGGGCCTAAGCCCTACAATTTAGTACCGGCCAACCACGTCGGCAATGGCGTCGAGGCGGGCGCCCAGCTCGGCATAGCCAGCGGCCAGAAGCTCACCATTGGCTCCGTTCACGAACGTCGCGTTGTGGCGGTCATACACGGTGGGCAGAGCAGCTACCATCGAGCTTACTCTGTTGAAGCGAGGAGTGACGGCCGCACTAAGAACGAGCGAGGTGTACGACGGCACGAAAGTACCGGTCGCATCCACAGCGCCGAGCGTAATGCTCGGCCCGCTGTAGGGAGACAGCGACAGCGTGAAGCTTTCGGTGGCTACGTCGAAGGGATAAACGGCCGTGGCGTCGTTCAGGTTGTTGTAGTAGAAGCTGCGATAAGCACCTTCGTTCACCACTTGGTTGATATTGAACGTCACCGAAGTGCTTTCCAGTGCGGCAGCGTCGGTGCGGGACAGGCCACCGCCGATTTGCTGCAGGCTGCCATTGGCAACCAAGCCGTAGCTCCCGAATGCGAAGGAGCTAACGCGCAACGTAGCTATGAAGTTTTGGCCGTTGTACTGCCCCGTGACACGAGTTTCGATGCCGCGGTCTTTCGACGTTGTGGCAGCCGCCATTTTAGCCTCGTTTTGCGAAGAGGGGGCAGCCAGTTCAGGTGCTACCGATGCTTTTTCGCAGCCGGTGGCGAAGATGAGACCGCAAAGGAGGAGGGCGGAGTTGGTAAGCGTCTTCATAACGGTTTATGATTTTAGAAGTTTTTTTGTTTTTTTTAAGATGAAACAAATATATGCGTGTTAAACCCATAAGAAAAAACATTATGTGATTATTCTTTAAAATAATATTACCTAATCAGTACATTAACTGATAAAAGTCATAATACTTTACCCGTATACAATTGATTAACAAGACCAAATTTAAAAAGTCGATAAAAAATTATATTTAATATATACTTTTATTTGATAGTTTCTTGTCTAGCAGTTGGCTGATGCATTCTTCACAGTCCTCGTTCAGGTCAGAGAATGGGAAGTACCTGGCACTGGAGGCGGCAAGGCAACCAAGCCCATGCGCATCACCAACCCAAACCGGCTGCTTGATAAGCATGGCAATTGAAAGCCAGCCAACGGGCACCATGCGCAACTGCCCTATGCCTTATAATGCGCTCGCCAAGCGCATCGGGACGGGAACCAGGCGCGCGGCGCGCAGGCCAAAGGCTGTGCCACTGGTGTAGCGGCCGCCCTGGAGCCACGGCAGGCGCTCGTGCGCAGGAGGCGCACGCCGACGCGACCCGTCTGCGCAACCTCCGCCACAAAATCCAGGTGGCCGGAACACGGGCGCGGGCGCGGGTTGGGCGGCTTGGTAGGCGCGGGATGCATTGGCGGACGCGGGCATTGGCGACTTGCTGTATTTTTAAGGATGCGTTTACGTCCTCGGCTTCGGAATTTTATGGTGGCAGGCGCAGCCGGGCTGTGCCTGCTGCTCGCGCTTGACTGCCTTTTTCCCCTACCGCCAGCGCCGCGCTACTCCCCCATTGTGCTGGCCGCCGATGGCAGCGTGCTCCACGCCTATCTGAACCCCACCCAGAAATGGCGGATGAAAACCGAGCTGGCGGAAATCACGCCGGCGTTGCAGCAGGCCATTATCAATAAGGAAGACCGGTATTTCCGCTACCACTTCGGGGTGAATCCCGTGGCCATCATGCAGGCCGCCGGGCGCAATATTTTCAAAACCGGCCGCACTACGGGGGCCAGCACCATCACCATGCAGGTGGCCCGGCTGCTGGAACCCAAGGAGCGCACCTTCGGCAATAAGCTACTGGAAATGCTGCGCGCCACGCAGTTGGAGGCGCATTATAGCAAAGCCGAAATCCTGCAGCTCTACCTGAACCTGGTGCCCTACGGCGGCAACATCGAAGGGGTAAAATCGGCGGCGCTGCTTTACTTCCAGCAGCCGCCCGACTACCTGTCGCTGGCCCAGACGGTGACGCTGGCCATCATCCCGAACCAGCCGCGCGTGCTGGTGCTGGGCAAAAACAACGACCGGATTCTGGCCGAGCGCAACCGCTGGCTGCGGCAGTTCCGACAGCAGCACCTGTTCCCTGACCAGGCGATTGAAGACGCGCTGCATGAGCCGCTCGATATGCAGCGCCGCGCCGCGCCCGCGCTGGCCCCGCACCTGGCGCGGCGGCTGGTGACGCGGTTTCCCGGCCAGCCCATCATTCATTCGACGCTACAGCGCACCCCGCAGGCCAAGGCCGAGGACCTGACCCGCAACTACGTGCGCCGCCTGCGCGAGCTGGGCATTTCGCAGGCCGCCGTGCTGGTGGTGAACAACCGCACCCGCGCCGTGGAGGCCTACGTGGGCTCAGCCGACTTCCAGGATGCGGCCAGCAGCGGGCAGGTGGATGGCGTGCGGGCCATTCGCTCGCCGGGCAGTACGCTGAAGCCGTTTTTGTATGCGCTGGCCGTTGATAGGGGCATTGCGACGCCGAAGCTGAAGCTGCCCGACGTGCCCACCAACTTCAGCGGTTTCCGGCCCGAGAATTTCGACAAAAGCTGCGCCGGCGAAGTGACCGTGGAGCGCGCCCTGACGTACTCGCTCAACATCCCGGCCGTGCGGGTGCTGGCTGAGGTGGGCATGCCCGTTTTCACGGATAAGCTGCGGGCCGCGGGCTTCAAAAGCGTGGCCAAAGCTGCGCCCCTACTGGGCTTGAGCACCATTCTGGGCGGCTGCGGTGCCACGCTGGAAGAACTGACGGGACTGTATGCGGCACTGGCCGATGGTGGGAGGTACCGGGCCGTACGACTCACCTTACCGCCCGGCGAAACTTCACTCCCGACGCCTCTCCAGAAGCGCGGAAAGACATTAGCCAGCACACAAAAATCGCGAGGCTCTTCCGCTCTTTTGAACGAAGGGCCGGGGCGTGAGCCATTGGTTTCGCCCGCCGCCGCCTTCCTCGTCACCGACATCCTCGCCCAGCGCACCCGGCCCGACCTGCCGATGGGCTACCAAAACAGCCGCCACCTGCCCAAAATTGCCTGGAAAACCGGCACCAGCTACGGCCGCCGCGATGCCTGGAGCATCGGCTATAATGCCGATTACACCATCGGGGTGTGGGTGGGCAACTTCAGCGGCCAGGGCAGCCCGGCCCTGACGGGCGCCGACGTGGCCTCGCCCCTGCTCTTCGACCTGTTCAATGCCCTGGCCTATGACTCGCCCAACCGCTGGGCCGTGCCACCCGCCACGCTGGATTTCCGGTTGGTATGCGCCGAAACCGGCCTCGTGCCCGGCGAGCACTGCCCCAACCAGCTCATTGATTATTACCTGCCCGGCACGTCGTCGGCCCGCCATTGCGAGCACCAGAAGGAGGCGCTGGTATCGGCCGATGGCGCTGTGGCTTATTGCCGCGCCTGCGTGCCCGCCACTGGTTTCCGGCGCCAGCTCTTCCCCAACCCGCTGCCCGAGGTGCTGGCGTTTCGGGAGGCGCAGGGGCTGCCATCCAATCGCCTGCCCCCGCACAACGCCGCCTGCCGGCTGGTGCGCAGCACCGAAGAAGGCGCGGGCGCAGCCCTGGCCATCACCTCTCCCCTCGACCACGCCGAATACGTGCTCGACCGCCACGACAAGCAGCAGATGCTGCTGAGCTGCGCGGCGGGCAGCGAGGTGCGGCAGGTATTCTGGTACGTGAACGACCGGTTTCTGCGGGCCGCGTCGGCTACGGAGCGGGTGTTTTTCCGGCCACCCAGCGGCACGGTTAAAATTTCCTGCGCCGACGACCACGGCCGCAACGTGGATATTCAATTGCAGGTGGCGGAGTTGTAGCTTACTTCGCACTAATGCTGTTGAATTTCAAATCCTGACCTGATAAAACGACCAATGGGCGCCTGGGGACACCGCAATTTTGACAATGACATGGCCGCCGACTACCTGGCGGGCTTACGCGAAGGCTTGTCGGAAGCCGACCTTGTGGCAACGTTAGAGGCCGCCGTTGAGGACGATTATCTGGACGCCGATGCGGCCAGCGAAGCGTTGGCCGCCGCCGAAATAATTGCGGCCAACCAACAAAAGCCGGCGGCTGACTTTCCGCCAGATGCCCTCACCAGCGCGGCAGCCATCCGGATTGCCGAACCTGAGTTAGTCAAAAAGCTGGCGCGCAAGGCTGTAAAGGCCATTTTGAAAGAATCAGAGTTGCGTGAGCTTTGGGAAGAGAGCGACGAGTACAAAGACTGGCGCGCCGTGCAACGCGAATTGCTGGAGCGCCTCGCCTGACTTTTGAGTCTACTGTTCACTCGCCCCAAAAAAGCAGGCCGGCACGCCCGCCACGCCCGGCTGCACCGCAAACACGTTGCCGCTGAGCGGGAACTCCCGCAGCTGCTGCGCCGTGAGCCCGCCCCGGGCCGTGGTGATGAACAGCGTTTTCAGGCCCGGCCCGCCGAAGGCGCACGACGAGGTATGGGGCGCCGGCACCTCAACGGCCTGGAGCAGCGCCCCCGTGGCGGGGTCATAGCGGTGCACACGCCCCGCGCCCCACAGCGCCACCCAGAGCTTGCCCTCGGCGTCGATTGTCATGCCATCGGGGCCGCCCAGGCTTTCGGGAATGCGAATGACGACGCGGGGATGGGCAATGGCACCCGTCGCGTTGTCGTAATCGAAGGCCTGCACGGCCAGCGTGGGCGTGTCGATGTAGTACATCGTGGAGTGGTCCAGCGACCACGCGATACCGTTGGAGTTGGTGATGCGGCGGAGCATGATGTGGGTGCTGCCGTCGGGGTCGAAGCGGTAGAGGGTGCTGGCGTGGGGGCGCAGCTGCAGGTCGAACGTGCCCACCCAGAAGCGGCCCGCCGGGTCGCATTTGCCGTCGTTGAAGCGCAGGTACTGGTCGGTGATGGGGTCGGCTAAGCGGGCGAGGGCGCCGGTAGTGAGGTCGATTTCGTGGATGCCGGTTTGCAGGGCCACCAGGGCATTGCCGTTGCGCAGGGGCACCACCGTACCAATGCGTTTGCCCACCGGGTAGCGGCGGTCGTCGCCCGTGGCAGGGTCGAAAATGTGCAGCGCCCGGCCCTCAATGTCCACCCAATACAGCCGCTCCGAGGCCGGGTTCCAGAGGGCACCTTCGCCCAATAGCGCCTGTGCGTGCAAAATGGAAGTGGCTTGCATGGCGCGGCAGCGTTAGGAATGCTTCAATTCGGCGAGGTGGTGCTGCAATACGGCGGCCTGGCCGGTGAGGGTCACTTCCTCGGCCGTTTTGGTTTGCACGGGGCATTGGCTATCAATGCCCAGCGCGTGCAGGGCGGCGCCGTACAATGCCACCAGCACAGGTTCGCCGGCCAAGGTGATGCGGGCGGGCGGGTGCGCCACCAGGTCGTGGCATTCGCTGCCGATGAGCAGGCCGCTCAGGTAGAAATAATTTTCCGGCTTGCTGGCTTTTTTGAACAGGTCGTTGGTACGAACCAGAAAGGCATTGTGTAGTAAATTGGCTTCCTGGCTGTCGTGCACGCCTTTTTCGAACCACTTAAGGTTATTTCCCTCCTCCAATTTGCCGCTTTCCTCCACCGAAGCCGCCAGGATGCTTTTGGTGGAAAGCAGCGAGAAAAACTCGCCGGTCATGTAGGTTTTCAGGGTAGTGGCCTGGCCATTTTGCACCAGCACGTGCTTGGCGTGCGTGCCGGGATGGAGGAATAGCTGCGCCTCTGCGGTGCGCACGAAGCGGCAGCCTACCAACTGCACTTCCTCGCCGCGCATCACGTCATCGTCGCTTTTCACCCCCGAAATCAGCAGCACGGCGTGCTTAAAATCCGGCGTCGGCGCCAGGATTTTGACGGCCAAATCGGAACCGTCCGCCGCAAACGGCAGCGGCTTATACGGCACCTCCAGCATGCCGATGGTGGACGAGGCCATGCCCGAAATCACTACGGGTACCTCATCCAACGCGGTTTCCACGGCTTCCTCCAGCTTCTTCAGATGCGCCTGGATAATGGCCCGGTAGAACGCCACACGCTGTTCCGGCGGCTGGCCGGCCTGCTGCCACAGCTCGGCCGTGGCGGCGTTGCCTTCTTTGGAGCTTTCCTCGGCCAGCACCTTCAATGTCTCGCGCTCCACAAGGCGCAGGCGGAAAGACGAGGTGCCCCAGTCGCAGCTGAGGAAAGTGGGTTGTAAGTTCATCGTTCTAATGGTTCGCCACCCCCCCCCGGGGCCCCCCTCCCCGGGGGGGGGGGGGCGGGGGGGGGGGGGGGGCGCTTAAAAAAGAATTTTGGAAAAAAGGGGTTGGGCCCCCCCCCCCCCCCGGGGGGG
>NZ_JAUQON010000008.1 GCF_030580955.1 Hymenobacter convexus
GCCCCCCGCCCACCCGCCCCCACCCAAAAGGGCCGCCGGCCCAGGGGGAAGGCCAAAGGGGGCCGAGCCCCCGCGGCGCTACAGCGTTCTGGCTAAAGTCGAACTGATATTTGCCCTGCAGAGAAAAAATATCACACATTTTCATGGCTTACAGCCACTTTAACACCCAAACGGCGTACACAACTCAACTATATTGCAGAGTGTTCGTAGGTTTGCATCGAAAATAGTCGGCTTGCATACTACTTTTGTCCGTCAATAGCTTTTGCTTCAACCGTTTCGCCTTTTTACCTTTCACCTCATTCCGTTTCACACCCATGGAAGATTTGTTTAAGAAGTTCGTCAATGCCGGAGTCGGTTACATTGCCCAGGGCAGCAAGACGGTGCAAAGCACCATCGAGAAGTTGGTGAAGGACAACAAGATGACCCAGGAAGAGGGCAAGAAAATTGTGGACGAGCTGTTGAAAAGCGGCGAAACCAAGCGCGCCGAGCTCGAAAAGCAGTTCCAGGGCCTGGCCGATAGCGTGAAAAAATCCGTCGGCCTGGGCGATTCCAAATCGAAAGCCAAGCCTGCCGCCAAAAAGCCCGCTCCCAAAGCCGCCGCCAAGCCCGCCGCCACCAGCGTCACCAGCAAAGCCGCCAGCACCGTGAAAAAAGCCGCCGACAAAGTGAGCAGCGCCGCCGGCTCGGCCCAGAAATCGGCCGCCGCCAAAGCTGGCGCTGCCAAGCCTGCTGCTGCCAAAAAGCCCGCTGCCAAGAAGCCCGCCGCCTCTGCTTCCCAGACGGACCAGCAATCCTAAGACACAGCCAATACCAGAAGCAAAAACCCCGCTTGCGCCAGGCAAGCGGGGTTTTTTAACAAAAAGCAGGGCCGCTGACCCACGCTGAATCTGCGAAATCGGTTTAATCTGCGTAAATCTGCGGTCTGATGTTCAAAAACACGATTTCCAACCTCACCCGCATCCGGCAAGTGGCGGAAGTGCTGCTGCGCTACGGCTTCGAGGACGTGGTGACGACCACGCCGCTGCGCCGCCTCGTGAGCAAAAGCCGCCGCCTGAGCTGGCAGCGCGAAGACCGGCCGGTGTTCGAAACCACGCGCTGGGAGCGGGTGCGCCTGATAATTGAGGAGCTGGGCCCCACCTTCATTAAGTTGGCCCAGGCCATGAGCAACCGGGCCGACTTGCTGCCCGAGGCCCTGATTGACGAGTTTGAGAAGCTGCAAAGCAATGTGCCGCCCTTCGAAACGGCCCTGGCCCGCCAGATTATCGAGGAAGAGCTGGGCCGGCCGATTTCGGAAGTTTTCAGCGAGTTTGACGACGTGACGCTGGGCTCGGCCAGCATTGGGCAGGTGCACCGGGCGCGGCTGCTCACGGGCGAGGAAGTGGTGGTGAAGGTGCAGCGCCCCGGCGTGCAGCAAAAGGTGAAATCAGACCTGGCGCTGCTGCACGAGCTGGTGCGCCTCACAGCCGGCTTCCTGCAAAAGCAGGGCCTGGCCAACCCGCAGGACATCGTGGACGCCTTTGAGCGCAGCATGAGCAAGGAGCTGGATTACACGGCCGAAGCCCGCTCCATGGAGCAGTTTCGCAAGCTCTACGAAAACTACACCACCTTCTACGTGCCCAAGCCTTACCGTGAGCTGAGCACGGCGCGCATTCTCGTCATCGAGTTCGTGAGCGGCTGCAAAATAACCGATAAGACGCAACTGCTGGCCTGGGACCTGAGCCCCGCCACGGTGGCCGAAAACGGCATGGACATTTACCTGACCCAGATTTTTGAGTTCGGGATTTTCCACGCCGACCCGCACCCCGGCAACGTGCTGGTGCGCCCCGACGGCACCATTGTGCTCATCGATTTCGGCATGGTGGGCCGCCTCACCAAGCAGCAGAAATACGCCTTCGCGGGCGTGTTCATCGGCATGGCGCGGCAGGATGCACGTAGCATGGCGCTCAATTTCCGGCGACTGGCCCTCACGGCAGAAATTCCGGATATGCGGGCCTTCGAAGCCGATTTAAGCCAGCTGATTGAGGATTTTGCGATGCTCGACGTGAAGGAGATGAGCATGAGCGACCTCGCCGATGCCCTCCAGACCATCATTTACAACTACAAATTGCAGGTGCCAGGCGCGGTGTTTCTCATCCTGCGGGCACTGGTGATTCTCGAAGGCATCGGCAAGGTGTTGCACCCCAATTTCAACACCTTCGAGTTCGTGGCGCCCTACGGCGCCAAGATTATTCGGGAGCAATACTCCCGCCAAAACCTGCTCAGCGAGGCCGAATACACCGGCACCCAGCTGCTGGCGCTGCTCCAGACACTGCCCGCCGATGTGCGCCAGATTGTGCGCAAAATCAGCAAGGGCGAACTTCGGCTGAAGTTCGAGCTGGTGGGCTACCAAACCCTGCTGCGCAAAGCCGACCAGCTCGTGAGCCGCACTATTCTGGCGCTGCTGGGCGTGGGCGGGCTGCTGTTTTCGGGCCTCACGCTGCTGGGCCACTACTCGCCCGACATGCCCTACCACCGCGGTGTGCCCGAAATTACGTGGTGGAGCCTCGGTGCCACGGGCTTCATGCTGCTGATTTTGCTGCTACTCGGCACTGGGCGGCGAGAGAAGTGAGCGCAGGATTTTGCGAGGTCAGAAGGGGTTTTGCAAGGTTGACGTTGAATGCAAACTTGCGATACCCCTTTTCACCTCGCGAAACCTTGCGCGAAGGCTTGGCTGCCGGACTCTTAAAGCCCGACCTTTGCGCCGTAGGTCCTATTTCTGCCTGCGTGATTACATGCCTGCTCCGTTTTACTCCCGCATAGTTCAAATTTTAATTGGGATTTTACTGGAAGTGCTGCCGCAGCTGGCAACGGCCCAAACCGCCCCGGCTGGCCCACCGGTGCTGCGCGAAGCCAGCCTGCGCACCGACACCGCCACCTACCTGCTGAGTCGCAACACCGCTCTGATGCAGGGCACGTCGGCGCTGTATTTCTGGTTTCGACGCGACGATGAAACCCTGGAACTGCGCCTCTACCCGGCCAATGCGGCTAGCGCTAAGCCGCTCCGTCTGCGCCGCACGCCCGATTACCAGCAGCTCGATTCGCTTACCAAAGAGGAGGACGGCGGGTTTCGCACGCGGCTCAAGTTTCAGAACCTGACCAGCAGCCAGTTTTTGCGGCTGGTGGTGGAGCAGGCGGCTGATACGGCCGGCCGGCCGGCCCTGCGCCAGGTGGTACCGCTGCTGCCGCTGGCCCGCACCACGCTGGCCCTGCGCGTGCCCGATAACGAGCTGTTTGTGGGCGAGGAGAAAGTATTTGAGCTCACCAGCTCGAACCCGCGCAACGTGCACGCGGCCGGCGAGTGGGTGCGCGGCCCCGAGTTCGACTACCGCCTGGTGGCCGAGGCCAACGGCACGCTGCGCCTGCACGTGCTGCCCAACCAGCTGGGCGTGCGCACGTTGCAGGTGAAGCTGCAAACCGAGCGGCCCACGCTGCTACCCGGAAACAAGCTCAGCTACCAATTGCCCGTGCTCCGGCAGGAGTTCAACGTGAAGGCCAGCCGCCTGCGCTTCCTCTCGCCCGACAAGCGCAACGTGACCATGGACGAAGCCAGCCGCCGCAAGGGCGTAGAGCTGATTCTCGACAACGGCCGCAGCTTCGAGCTGCACCGCACCTACCGCGTGGAAGACCAGGAAGAGCCTGGCGGCGAGCTGATTGCCGACATCTTTACCCGGCAGTTCCTCAGCAACGACCGGGTGCTGTGCTACCTGCGCCCCTACAACACCCACCGCCAGACCGAAGGCTACCTCTACATCAAGGAAAACGACGCCGCCCGTTACCTCACCAACCTCGACATCACGCCCCAAACCGTGATTCGCAACGTGCAGGTGCTGCACCGCGGCGGCGAATGGAGCCCCGGCCTGAGCGTGAGCCCCGGCGAAACCGTGGACGTGCGCCTCGAAGGCGAGGGCCTGCAAAAAGCCCGCGTATCGTTCGAAGACCTGCCCATCATCCCGTCCGATTCGTCGGTGCGGACCGATGCGCGGCTGGTGTTTCGGGTGCGGGTGCCGGTGAATTTCGACAAGCGCAAAAGCACGATTTACAACCTGGGCCAAGCCACGGGCTATGCGCTCAGTGTGCGCGAGTTCCAGCGGCCGCACCCGTTAGATTTCGTGTCGGTGACGTATGGCGACGCGGCCCGGCCCATCACCCGCCTCAACGGCCCGGTGCTCTACGACGGCACCATCCGCGACGTGGTGTTTCAGTTCAACCCGGCCGGCATCGACCAGGCCGATGTGCTGTTTGGCAAGCAGTTTCTGAGCTTTGAAATCCGCACCGTAAACGCCAAGGGCGACCTAGTGGAGCTGCGCAACATCGACAACATCGTCATTTGCCCCGGCGACAATTCGCCCCGCGCCGCTTTCTACGCCGACAAACAGTGCCGTACCGACCCGCTGAGCCTCAATGCCATCCTGAGCCGCAAAACCTACGACCTCGACGAGTGGAGCCGCATTTTTGTGACGGTGAAGCACCAGGCTAGCCAGTACTCCGAAACCGGCTACACCCAAACCGTGGAGCTCGTGCTTAAGCGCACCTACAAGTTCGACATCGACGTGAGCTTCCCGGCCGGCCTGCTCACCCGCAAGCAGAAGGAGGATAAATTCGGCGACCTGGGCGGTATCTCGCTGGCCACACTGGCCCAGTTCAGCTTCTACAGCCCCAACAAAATCAACCGCTTGCGCCCCTATAAAATCGGCGCCGGCTTCGTGGCCCTCAACGCCTTCAACCTCGGCAGCAGCACCGCCAACCGCGACCTGGGCGTCGTCATCCTCGGCTCGGTGTATCCCACGCGGCGCGAGGCCAAGTTCACCTTCCCGCTTTACCTGGGCGGCGGCTATCTGCTAGGCACCACCCAGTGGTTTTTCATGCTGGGGCCGGGCATTGGGGTGCGGCTGTAGGCGGCGCGCCGGCTCAAAACAACAGGCCCACATCGAGGCGAATCAACTGGCATTTTACCACATTATAGGCGTTGAAATTCACCTTTTCGCCGTTGTTTTCAAGCTGAGAATATCGCAACTCGGCCGTCAAGGCCGGGAGTGCTGGCAGCTTGAGCCAGGCGCCAGCGCCGGCCGCGTAGCCATAGTTCAACGTTCCGGTTTCGATGGGCTGGTCGGCCATTTTGGTCAGCGGAAACGAAGTGGTTGAGGTATTGCCAAAGTTGACGGCCACCAGTGGACCGGCATTGACGAAGGGCCGGAAAACCCCGTGTCCGACCGAGTAGCGCAGCAGCAACGGCAGCTGCACCTGGCTATAGTGCACGTTGGCGGTCACGGTGTTGGTGGGGGAGCCGCTGTTGTACGCATACAGGTCAAACTGCCCGTATGCGCTGCGCAGGGTGGTATACACGGCTTCCATTTGTGCCGAAAAATGGCTGCGGCCATACAAGTTGAGCATCAGTCCTGCCTGATAGCCTACCGTGCCGGTGTGGGGCCCGTTGGCAAAAGAGGGAACATTGAGGTCGAACCGGACCGAATTGATGCCTGCTTTCACGCCCCAGGCGGCGCGCAGGCCGGAGTCGTGCTTCACCAAATGGCTGGGTGCCTGCGGAGTGCGGCAGCGGTTGTAGTCCATCACCAGCGCCGCGAGGTGGCTTTGGGAGTAAGGGTAGCGCCGTTGGAAAGCATTGCTGCCAATTTCCAGCGTCGTACAGTCGCCCAGTTGGCGGGCCAGGGTAAGCTGATAGGTAAGGGGCTGCACTTCAATTACATAGCTCGAATCGGGCACCTGCAGGTAAAAGCGCTTGTCCCGCTGCTCGTTCTCCCCGGCAAATAGGCTGACCGGTCCCTCCACCAGCGGCACCACAAAATGCGGCGTGCCCTGGCGCCCCACCAGGCGGCTCACGCCCGCCGGGCCCCGGGCGCCACCGTAGCTGCGGGCTTCGCCGGCACTAAAGTCGGCCGCCGGCTGACCCGGGCGAAACAGCCGTATCGTCCCTTTGCCACTATTAAGTTGGACGCGCCCGCGGAGGGTGTCGCCGTTGGTTTTGACGAGGTAGTCGGACGAAGACTGCTGGGCAAAAACAGCCGAGGTAGAAACCAAAAAAGATAAGAGTAAGGGTAAACGCATCAGAAAAATTAAAACATGAACTGAATAGCTTGTAAAAGTAAGCCGCGAGGACACGCCCCGCGCACGCATGGCGGAAAATACGCAGCGCGTTTTGGCCGGGTAGTCGGTGCTGGTTTTACCTGCTGGGGCGAGGCTCTGGGGCTTCTTTGTAATACCGCTTTGTCGGTTATTTCAACGGGTATAATCCCTCAACTCTAAAGCACCAGTTGTGGCGATACTTTGAGCAATGTTTCGGGCCCTATTAATATCCTGAACTTGCACCGCCAACATGCCTTCGCTAGAATTAGATACAGCGAACATAATCAGGTAACGCTGTTGTTTCAGCGTCTGATAAATACTGGAATCACTTATTTCGTCCTTTACGAGTTCAGAAAAATGCTTGATAAATAAGTGGTTGATAGCTGGTAGTCGTTCCCAGCCTCCAAGTGGGATGAGGCCAAATAAGCAAGTAAATTCTCCCTTATAGCCATCCGCGAAATCAAGCGCGATATAATTATAAGTTGTAGCAGTGCATATGGCTAACAGCAGGCTTGGAATACCGAAATAGAGTTCCTTATTAAAAAGTGTGTAAAATGGAAAGGCAAAAATAAACGCACCCAGAACGTAGTTCCGGGTGCGTGGCAATGCTATTTTCAGCATGTTATTGCAGCTTCATATCCGCAATTATCGCCTGAATCTTCTCGTGCGCCTGCCGCTGCGCCAAATCAAAATCAACGGCTGATTTCAGGGGCTGCTTCACGCTGAAATAGAACTTGATTTTCGGCTCGGTGCCGCTGGGGCGGGCCGAAATTTTGCTGCCGTCGTCGGTGAGGAACTGGAGCACGTTGGAGCTTTCCACACCGGTGTCGGTGGCCAGGCCGGTGCTGAGGTCGTGGATGCGGCCGGTTTTGTAGTCGCGGATTTCCACTACTTTCATGCCGGCGATGGTGGCGGGCGGGTTGGCGCGCAGGCTGGCCATCATTTCCTGAATTTCTTCGGCGCCGCGCTGGCCTTTTTTGGTGAGGGAAATCAGGTCTTCCACATAGAGGCCGTACTGGGCATACATGTCCACCATTTCCTGGTAGAGCGTGCGGCCCTTGTCCTTGGCCACGGCGGCCATCTCGGCCACCAGCGCGCAGGCCGAAATGGCGTCCTTATCGCGCACGAAATCGCCGATGAGGAAGCCGTAGCTTTCCTCGCCGCCGCCGATGTAGGTTTCGCGGCCTTCCTTCTCGCGGATGAGGCCGGCAATGTACTTGAAGCCGGTGAGCGTGCGGTAGCTCTTCACGTTGTAGTGGCGGGCAATATCGCCCAGCACCTCGCTCGTCACGATGGTGTACACGATGAAGTCCTGCGGGGTGCTCTGGCCGGCGCGGTGGCGGGCCGAAAGCAGGTAGTTGGTGAGCACGGCGGCCGTCTGGTTGCCGTTGAGCAGCACCCACTCGCCCTTGTCGTTTTTCACGCCGACGCCCACGCGGTCGGCGTCGGGGTCGGTGGCCAGCACGATGTCGGCATCGGTGGCTTTGGCCTGGTCGAGGGCCAACTGCATGGCGCTTTTCTCCTCCGGGTTGGGCGACTGCACGGTGGGAAAGTTGCCATCGGGCGTGGCCTGGGCCTGCACCACGTTCACGTTTGTGAAACCGAACTCGCGCAGCAAGCCCGGTACCAGCGTCACACCCGAGCCGTGGATGGGCGTGTACACGATGTTCAAATCGTGCTGGCGCTGAATGGCGGCCGGGTCGATGCTGAGCTTCTTGGCGGCGGCAAAATACTTCGCATCAA
The DNA here is from genome assembly GCF_030580955.1 of Hymenobacter convexus. Classification (GTDB taxonomy): domain Bacteria; phylum Bacteroidota; class Bacteroidia; order Cytophagales; family Hymenobacteraceae; genus Hymenobacter. The sequence continues at coordinate 7,864 of NZ_JAUQON010000008.1, forward strand.
TATCAGCGCCGATGCTGATGATTTTCGACGGGTCAGCCTCGAATTTTACCTCGGTGGGGCTGGTGATTTTGTTGACTTCAGCGATGATGTTCTGGTCGTGCGGAGCCACTACCTGCGAGCCGTCGTTCCAGTACACCTTGTAGCCGTTGTACTCCTTGGGATTGTGCGAAGCGGTGATGACGCAGCCGCTCTGGCACTGCAATTCGCGAATGGCAAACGATAGTTCCGGGGTGGGCCGCAGGGCTTCAAACAGGTAGGCAATGATGCCATTGGCCGAGAAAATGCCAGCCGCGATTTCGGCAAAGGCGCGGCTATTGTTGCGCGAGTCGTGCGCAATGGCCACCTTGATTTGCTGGCCGGGAAAGCTCTGCAACAAGTAGTTGCACAGGCCCTGCGTGGCCATGCCCAGCGTGTAGCGGTTCATGCGGTTCGAGCCTAGCCCCATGATGCCGCGCAGGCCGCCGGTGCCAAATTCGAGGGTGCGGTAGAAAGCGTCGGTGAGCTGGTCGTCCTGGCCGTCGGCCTGCAGCTGGCGGATGGCGGCCTGGGTGTCGGCGTCGTAGGCGGGCGTGAGCCAGGTGTTGATGGTGTGCTGGATTTCGGGGGTGAGGGCCATGGGGAGAAAGAAATGAGTTCGGGTGGGCCGGAAACGGCCGTAAAGGAAAGAAAGTTGGCGCATAACTGCCCGGCGCCTGCGGGTTGCCCGCCCGTTTTTTGGTGGCAGGGGCCGGCAGTAGCCCGGCTACAGCAGCTCTATTTTTTTGAAAACGAAGCCGCTGGCCGATTGAATCTTCAATACGTACAGGCCCGCCGCGAGGCCCGAAACCTTGAGCTCGTGCGCGGCGGCGCCCGTGGGTAGCAACCCTTCGGCCACCGTTCGGCCCTGCGAATCCCGCAGCTGCAACTGCAGCAAACCGGCCGAACCGCCAGCGCGCGCAATGCGAATGATTTGCCGCGCCGGATTGGGTGCAATCGAAACCTCCACGGCCTCGGCGGCCGTGGTAGCGGCCGTGGGCACGGCCGGCGCCAGCCAGGGGCGGGTGTTCAGCATATAAAGCCGCGCCGGGATGCTGACGATGCTGCTGACCCGCTCATTGGAAATAAACACGCGGTACGGGTCTATAAAAGTCAACCCTTCGGCTTGGCCGATGAGCAGGGCGCTGGGTAGCTCAATCCGGCGTTTGTTGCCACGCAAAAACTGCCCGTTGCGGAAATCCGACAGGAGCCACAGAAAGGTGGCCCCGGTGCTGGCATTGTAGCCCAGCAGGCCCGCGCCGGTGCCGGCGGCGTTCAGGTCGGCCGCCGTAACCAGGCCATTCACGTTGAAGCTGCCTTTCAAATGCGCCACATGGGTGCCGGGCTGGGCCGGAATGGTATAGTAACGGGTGCGCAGGTCGGCCCAGTTTTTGGTGAAGAGGTGCAGCGAATCGTTGAAGTAGAAAAAGGCTTCGCAGTCGAAATTGTGGTTGTTGGTGCCGGGGCTGAAATTCGTTTGGTCGGGGTAGCTGAAATTGATGGCCTGGGCCGTGACCGACTCCGAAGCCGAGGTGCCGATGGCCGACTTTAACACCTTCAGCACTTTCAAATCGCGCCGGTCGCCGTTGTTGTTGCCGAAATCCCCCACGTACAAGTACTGCGCGTCGGCCGCAATGTCTTCCCAGTCCACGTTCGGAAAGTTGGTGATGGTGACCTGCTGCAGCACATTGCCCGACGTGGAATCGACCTTGAATAAAACGGGGCCGTTGCCGCTGTCGTTGAACGTCCACAGGCCCTGGCTGGTGAGCTGCAGGCCCGAGCTTTCGGGCACGGCGCCGGCCAGCGGGGCTTTGATGGTGAGCGTGGTACTGGTGGTGGCGTACTGGCAGGAGCCATCGTTGACGGTGGCGCCGGGGGTGTAGTTGGTGGCGCGCGGGTCGGGGCAGCCGGTTTGGGCCCGGGCGGTGGCGGTGGCCAGCGCCACTAGTAGGAGCAGCAGGTAATAGGTAAGGGTTTTGAACATACCGACAGAAAGAAAGCACGTCATGCTGAGCGCAGCCGAAGCATCTCTACCGCAATAGTAAACAAATTACTAACACGGTAGAGATGCTTCGGCTGCACTCAGCATGACGTTCTCACATCAGCCGAAACTTCACGATTCTACAGATTCCCCCGCAGCGCTTGTTCGCGCTCGATGCTCTCAAACAGCGCCTTGAAATTGCCTTTGCCGAAGCTCTTAGCGCCTTTGCGCTGGATAATTTCGTAGAACACCGTGGGCCGGTCTTCTACGGGCTTAGTGAAAATCTGGAGCAAGTAGCCTTCCTCGTCGCGGTCGACGAGCAGGTTCAGGGCTTTGAGTGATTCCAGGTCTTCATCAATGGCGCCGATGCGCTCCAACAGGTCTTCGTAGTAGGCGCCGGGCACACTCAGGAACTCCACCCCGCGGCGGCGCAATTCCGTCACGGTGCTGCGGATGTCGTTGGTGGCAATGGCAATGTGCTGCACGCCGGGCGAGTGGTAGTAGTCGAGGTATTCCTCAATCTGCGACTTCTTCTTGCCTTCGGCGGGCTCGTTGATGGGGAATTTCACGTAGCCGTTGCCGTTGGAAACGACCTTGCTCATCAGGGCCGAATACTCGGTCGAAATGTCTTCGTCATCGAAGGTGAGGAGCAGCTTGAAGCCCATCACGTCCTCGTAAAACTTCACCCACTGGTTCATTTCGCCCCAGCCCACGTTGCCCACGCAGTGGTCGACGTGCAGCAGGCCCACCGGCGCGCCTTGCGGCACAAGGCTGCTTTTGGCCACGAAGCCGGGCATAAACGGGCCCGTGTAGTTGGTGCGCTCCACAAAGGTGTGGATGCTTTCGCCATAGGTATAAATGCCGGCCAGCGTTACGCTGCCGTGCTCATCTTCAATGGTATAAGGCTCGAAAGCCGAGCGGGCGCCGCGCTTGGTGGTTTCCTCATAGGATTTGCGGGCGTCGTCCACCCACAGGGCCATCACCTTCACGCCGTCGCCGTGCTTGGCCACGTGCTGGGTGATTTCGGAGTCGGGGAGGAGGGAGGTGGTGAGCACCAGCCGGATTTTGCCCTGCTGCAGCACGTAGCTGGCGCGGTCGCGCAGGCCGGTTTCGGGGCCGGCGTAAGCCACCAACTCGTAGCCGAACGCGGCCTGGTAGTAGTAGGCCGACTGCTTGGCGTTGCCGACGTAGAATTCGACGAAGTCGGTGCCTTTGAGGGGGAGGAAGTCCTGGGCGGGCTGGGCCAGCACTTCGGGCGAGGTCATGGTTTGCATGTGGCGGGGAAGAGGATTTTGAGGGTGGGGGTTGACGGGGTAAAAATACGGGTTTGATTGGTTCGCGGCCGTGTTCAGTTCGTTAAGCAGGGCGCCGAGTCGTCGCGGCGCGTAGGTTTGCCAAATCATTCCCATTTTTGTGGCCAATCATCTGCCTTAGTGCTCCCATGAATACCGAAGAACTGAACCGCGCCCTCGTGGCCCTGATTGAAAAAAAGGCCGAGCTGCACACCCTTACCTACGACGACGCCCGCTACGACGACGTGGAAGAGGCCCTGCACGACCTCGAAGACGATTTCAACGACGAGTACGGCGACTTCCTGGAATCGGCGCTCGACAAGGTGCACACCGACCTGAAATCGGACACCGATGTGCTGCTGCCCACCGCCTACCTGCCCAGCAACCCCAATTCCACGCCCTCACCCAAAGAAGGCGTGTGGGTTGATTCGGAAAAATACCCCGGCAAGGAAGCCCGCATTACGCTGATTCCGAATCCCGTGCGCATCATGCTCACCGTGGGCAAGCAGGTGCAGCAGGAGCTGTGGAAAGCATAGGCTGACGGTTTCGCCGGAACAAACCAGGAACGTCATGCTGAGCGCAGCCGAAGCATCTCTACCGCGTAACTAATCCTATGGATTGGATTACCACTGCGGTAGAGATGCTTCGGCTACGCTCAGCATGACGTTCTGTTTTTCCACTATCTTAATTTCCCTCTATCCCAAATCAATATGCTTTACCGCCTTGCCGAGCCTGCCGACTGGCAGTGCGCCCAGCACACCGGCTTTTTCGCCAGCGCCGACCTCGCGGCCGAGGGTTTTATTCATTCCTCGGAGCAGCACCAGATTCTCGATACGGCCCGCCGGTACTATGCCGAGCGGGCCGATTTGGTTTTGCTGGAATGGGACGAGGACGCGCTGGCTGCTGCCAGCGTGCGCGTGGAGCGCGAATGGGTGGCCAGCCGCGGGCAGCATTTTGCGCATGTTTTCGGGGCGGTGCCGCTGGCGGCGGTGCGGCGCACGTGGCCGTTTGCTCCCGATGAAGCCGGCAATTTCCAACTGCCGGCCGAACTGGCCGATTCAGCAAAATAATTTCTGAGCAGCCGTGCAACCTCCGGTTCCCGGGCTGCATCTTCCGCCCAGAAGCAACACCTTAAATCGTCAGTTTTATGCTGCCTTTTTACATCCGTCCGTTGTGCTGGCTGGCCCTGGTGGGTGGGGCCGTCGCTTGCGCGCCTACTTACCAGCTGGGGCTGAAGCCAAGCAAATCCACCGGCCTTTTCGCCGAAGGGCGCGAGCAGGCCCAGGCCGTGGCCGACAGCGTGGAAGTGCGCCTCAGCTTCGTGTGCTACGAGGCCAACCGCGTAGTATTCGAGGCCGAGTACCGCAACCCCACCCGCCGCTCGCTGGTGGTCGACCCAGCGGCCTTCCAATACGAAGCCAACCGGCTGCCAAGCCCCGCGCCCGACCCCAAAGCCAAGCGCCCCAAGCCCCTGCCCGGCGCCGAAGTAAGCGCCGCCATCGCCGCCGCTAGTATGGCCCTGCCGCTGCCTCCCTTGCCGCCCCAGTCCGTATCTGCCTTCGACCCCGAGCCCGAAATATCGGCTCTGCGAGCTAAGGCTGAAAAAGAAGCTGAAAGAGCTTCGCGCATCGATTGGTTCGGGGTGGCTCTGAGCGTGGCCAGCGTGGCCAGCGACGTGGCCAGCATCGGCAAGCGCGAAACCCCGGCCCAATACCAGAGCCGGGCCGCCATTCACGATGCGGCGGTGACGTATAGCGTCATTTCGGCCGCCAACAAAGTAGAGCATGCCGTAGCCGCCGACGTGCTACAACAGCGCGCCGCCATGCTGCAAGACTACGCTCTGCGCAAAGTGACGCTGGAGCCCGGCCAGCAGGTGCGCGGCTACCTTTACTTCCCCCGATACGATGCCGCCGATGGCTTCGTGCTGAAGGCGCCCGTGGGCAGCAGCGTGGTTCCGCTGGAGTTCGCGCAGGTGCGGACGCGGCAGTAAGTGGTAAGAAACAACTGTCATTGCGAGGGAGCAGCCCTCGCAATGACAGTTGTTTCTTACCTAGCCCAGTTCCGCCAGTTCCAGCCAGCGCAATTCCTTCTCCTCCAATTCCTGATTCAACGCCGACAAGCGCGCGCCCCAGGCCGCAAAGTCCTGCGGCGAACCGCTGCCGCCGTTCAGCTTGGCGGTGATTTCCTGCTTCTCGGTTTCCAAGGCCGCCATGGCTTTTTCGAGTTGCTCGTACTCCTTTTTCTCGGCGAAGGTGGCGCGGCGCTTTTGTGGTGAGGGAGCAACGGCGGTGCTCACGGCGGCTGGCGTGATGGCCGCTTTGGCGGCGGCGCGGGCGGCTTTGGCGGCTTTTTCCTCTTCGATTAGCGCAGCTTCGGCTTCGCGCTCTTCGAGGTATTCGCGGTAGTCGGTGTAGTTGCCGGGGAAGTTGAGGACGGCCCCGCCGGGCTCCAGCACGAAGAGGTGCTCGGCGAGATGGTCGAGGAAGTACCGGTCGTGGCTCACGATGAGCAGGCAGCCGGTGAAGTGCAGCAGGAAGTCTTCCAGGATGTTGAGCGTGGCCAGGTCCAGGTCGTTGGTCGGCTCGTCGAGAATGAGGAAGTTGGGGTTTTTAATGAGCACGCGCAGCAGCTGCAGGCGGCGCTTTTCGCCGCCGCTCAGCTTGCTTACCAGCGTGTACTGCTGGGCGGGCGGGAACAGGAACAGGTTGAGGAACTGGCTGGCGGTGAGGACGTCGCCGTTGGCCAGCTCCACCACTTCGGCCACTTCCTTCACGATGTCGATGACGCGCTGGGTGGGGTCGAATTCCAGCTCGGTCTGGGTGTAGTAGCCGAACACGGTGTTGGTGCCCACGTCGATGGTGCCGCTGTCGGGCTGCAGCTTGCCGGTGAGCATGTTGAGCAGCGTGGACTTGCCCGCGCCGTTGGGGCCGACGAGGCCAATGCGGTCCTTCTTCTTGAAGACGTAGTTGAAGTCGTTCAGGACGGTAAGGTCGCCGAATTTCTTGGTCAGGTGCTCGGCTTCGATGATTTTGCCGCCCTGGCGGGTGGTTTTCACGCTCAGCTCAATCTGCTGCTTGTTGAGGTTAGTGCTGGCCTTTTCCTTGGTGACGTAGAAGGCGTCGATGCGGGCTTTTTGCTTGGTGCCGCGGGCCTGGGGCATGCGGCGCATCCACTCCAGCTCCTTTTTGAAGAGCTGGCGGGCCTTTTCTACTTCCACGGTTTCGCGCATTTCGCGGTCGGCCTTTTTCTCCACGAAATAGGCGTAGTTGCCCTGGTAGCGGTACACCTGGCCCTTGTCGAGCTCCACGATTTCGTTGGCCACTTTGTCGAGGAAGTAGCGGTCGTGGGTCACCATCAGCAGGGTGAGGCTGGGCGAGTTCAGGCGGTTTTCGAGCCACTCGATGGTGGCCAGGTCGAGGTGATTGGTGGGCTCGTCGAGGAGCAGCACGTCGGGCTCTTCGATGAGGACGCGGGCCAGGGCCACGCGCTTGCGCTGCCCGCCCGAGAGCTGGCTCACGTTGCGGGTGAGCAACTCGCCGAGGATGCCGAGCTTGCCCAGAATCTGCTGCACCTGGGCTTCGTAGTCCCAGGCGTTGAGGGCGTCCATGCGTTCGAGCACGCGCTGCAGGTCGTCGGGCTTGTGGTTGGGGTCGTTCACGACGTGCTCGTACTCCTGGATGGCGCGGAGCGTGTCGTTCTGGCTGGCGAAGATGGTGGCCTCCACGCTCAGGCTTTCGTCGAACACGGGGTTCTGGCCCAGGTAGGTGACGCGGATGCCCTTGCGCACGCTCACCGAGCCGGTGTCGGGGGCTTCGAGGCCGGCCAGCACCTTCATGAGGGTGGTTTTGCCGGTGCCGTTGATGCCCACAAAAGCCACGCGCTGGCCCTGGTTGAGGCCGAAGTTGAGGTCTTTAAACAGCCAGCGGTCGGCGTAATTCTTCGAGATGTTCTCGGCGGATAACAGGTTCATAGGCCGCAAAGGTACGGCCGGGGCGGGCGGGGTGGGGCAGGTGCTACACTTACATTAGCTGCTGTGTTACTCACTCAGCCTAGCAACCCGCACAAGAGCGCATGATACAGAGAGAAGATTTTCTGCGTAAGATAGAATCGAACATTAGCCAGCATGGCTACCATGTAACCATAGTTACAGGTAGTGAACTACCCCGGTTTGCCTATACAATTGGTTGTAAAGAAACCTTGGGTTCGGAATTCGTTTTTGCCGGCGGTGAAAACTATTCTCAATTCGATATCAGTGAAATTTTTAATGAAACAGCGTCAACTGCCAAGAAAGAATCCGATTGGCATAATTTGTCTGTAAGCATCGCATCGTTGGGTAGTTTTTCTGTTGTCCAAGCCGATAAGTCTTGGAGTAAATTGCTCACACTAGGCGTGTTCGATTATTATAACCAAACTGAAATTCAGGTTTGGCAAATTTTGCCAGATGCTAATCATCGCACGCTGGACGTGCCTGATATGTCAAAGAATTTTGAAGTTTCTGCACAACCAATCTGGCAGTGGCTATCTCGAAAGTGGAATTACCCCGTTCCGAGCGGTTCGATGGCGGTTACTAATTTGGCTGTGCTTTTTGGAGAAAGAGCTATTGAAGCAACAAGATGGGAAAAGGATGGGTGGGAAATATTTTCAGGAGCCGGCCCCGATACGCCAAAAGAGGAAATGCGTATTGTTCCGTTAGGGCTACTAATTGGAATTGATAAATCTTTGGAGCCAGTAGTCCATCTAGAAATTGGCAAAGGATTGTGGCGAGATAGTGATGGACTTGAATGGAATAATTGGGAGTAGCCTTGTAAATGTCGCCCCTGGCGCGGCCCCCGACACGCCCCGTCGCGGTGGGGGCGCAACTGCAGTCCTCACCGCCGGGCCTGGGCTTCGAGGTAGGCTTTCAGGCCGAAGTCGTGGTTGTAGAGGGTGACGCCGGGCGCGTGAACGATGAAGGCCACAATGGCCGCCGAATGGCCGCGCGTGGGCCGGCTCAGCTCGAAGCCGATGCCGTCGAAGGGCGCGTCGAGGAGGGAGCGGGGCTCTTCGGTGCCGAGCTGCAGGTTGAAGGCTTTGTCGTGGCGCGGGTAGAGGGGGGCAATGTCGGCCACCGGCGAGCCGATGTGCAGGCCGTTGGCCAGCTGAAAGGCCGGCGAGGTGGTGCGGATGAGCTGCACGGTGCGGGCCTTGGAGCTGGGCGCGGCCCCGGCCGGGCGGGCCCAATACACGTCGAGCTGGCTGGGTCGGTTGCCGGCCACGGTTTCCTTGCCCACCCAGGTGTTCCACGACTCGCCCAGGGCCCCTTCGGTGTGGGTGGGCGGCCCGAGGGCGGCCAGGGATTTGAGCGGGTCGGTGCCAATGGCCACGGTGCCGATGCTGCGGCCGGGTACCACCAGGTAGCGCGGGCCGGGCGTGGCCAGCACGGCCGCACTGGTGAGTAGCAGAATGGGGAGGAAGTGCATGGCCGGCGGAAGTTTGGGGTGGGAATCCGTGAAAAACGCCGGTTTATACGCAAACCGGCTTCACGCGGGCTACTGGTCAGCGGCCTCGGGAATCCCTGAAGCTGGCGCGGGTTTCGCACCGGGTCCCTGGTGTCGTGTCGGTGGGGAGGCAGCCCGCCGCCTGGGACGAACGGTTGTGGTCTTCGCTGCCTTGCAACCAATCAGCCCCTGGCCAGCCTCAATAGAGTCGGTCGGTTTTTTTGAAGTATTCATACGCGTAGAATTACTGCGTAAAACCGTCCATTCACACACATTTTATGATGAAAATCTGGTTACTGGGTACTGTGCTGTGGGGAGGAGTAGGGCTGCCGGGCTATGGACAAGGGCGCGACACGGCGTTTGCGGTGCATAAGTTGTTTGTGCAGCGCCGGCACGGCAGCGACGGCTTGCTGGCCGCGGCCGGCGAAATGGTGAGCTCAAGCACCGTGGCCGGCGCGGTGAGCGGGCTGGCGGTGGGCGCTGCCCCCGCCGCCGTGGGGCTCAGCCAGGCCAATCGGTACAGCGCCGCGCGGGAGGCGGCTATCCTGAGCAGCTACGCCAACGGCTGGCCCATTCCGGCTGATGTGCGCCGGAAACTGCGCCGCAAGCATTTTCACCGCACCAAGGCCGACGTGCTGCTGGGCCGCTAAAGTCCGGTTGCCTCGCCGGGCGGCATCAGCGGCGGGGCACAAGTGGGACTACTCCGTGGTTTTGCCGTCGAATTTGGTTTCGTGCTGCTCGGCTTCCCGCTTGGTGGCCCGCACCACGCCGTCCTGGTGCTGGGGGGCGGCGAAAATAGTGTAGAGCTTCAGGGCCCTGGTGGGGCTGGTGTTGATGACGTTGTGCACGGACCCGGCCGGTGCAATCACCGCGTCGCCGTCGCGCACCAGGTATTCGTGGCCGTCGACGACGCACTTGCCCGTGCCTTCTTCGAAGCGGAAGAACTGGTCGGCGTTGGCGTGGGTTTCGCTGCCGATTTCCTCGCCGGGCTGCAGGCTCATGAGCACCAGCTGCAGGTGCTGGCCGGTGTAGCGCACGTGGCGGAAGTCGCGGTTGGCGCGGGTGTCCTGTTCGATGTTGCTTTTGAAGCCGTGCTTGCTGGGGGGCGGGGTGCGGAGCACCGCGTTGCGGACGGGAGGAGCGGGCGGGATGCCACCGGTTTCGGCGGTTTTGTGCTGGTCGGAATCGGCGATGCACGCCGACAGAAAAGCCAGCAGCAGGGCGGGTGCGAGGGCGGAAGGTTTCATGGGGCCAGGCAATTGAGGGATGAAGTTTTCTCAATATGCGTTTTGCCCGATGCTATGGGTATGCGCGGGCTCAGAAAAGCACCTGATTTTGCTCAGGCAGCGGGGCCGGAGCCGATGGGTCAGCCCTCCGCCCGCAGCACCTCCAGCGGCGAGCGGCGCAGCACGTCGCGGCTGTTGAACAGCCCGATGCCCGCCGTGAGCACCGTCACCAGCCCCGCCAGCCCCAGCAGCGGCAGCACCGCCGGCCCGAAGCTGGCCTCGAACACCCACACGGCCAGTGCCCAGGCCGCCAGCACCGCCAGCCCGATGCCGGCCAGCGCCGCCAGCAGCCCCAGCAGCCCATATTCTACCAGCGTGATGCGCAGAATCTGGGCCCGGCTGGCGCCCAGCGTGCGCAGCAGCACGCTTTCGCGCACGCGCTGGTAGCGGCTGATGACCACCGAGCTGCTGAGCACCAGCAAGCCGGTGAGGATGCTGAAACCCGCCATGAAACGAATCACGAAGGAGATTTTGTCGATGATGTCGTTCAAGGTGGTCAGAATCAGGCCCAGGTCGATGGCCGACACGTTGGGAAATTGCTGCACCAGTTGCTGCTGCACCGTGGCCAGCGCGGCGTTGTTGGGCGTGTGCGTGAGCACCACCTGAAACTGCGGCGCGCCCTCCAGCACCCCGGCCGGGAAGATGACCAAGAAGCTGGGCTGCACCCGGCTGCGGTCAATCTCGCGCGTGCCGCCGATGATGGTGCGCTGCGGCAGGCCCTGCACGTTGAAATCGAGCGTATCGCCGAGGTGAAGCTTGGCGCGTTCCAAATAGCCGCTCTCCACGGAGATGCGCGGGATTTTGTCGGGGCCGATGACGGGCGCGGTGCCGGCCACGAGCTTTTCGGAGGAGTTCAGCGAGTCGCGGTACGTCACGCGGTACTCGCGGGTGAGGGCCCAGGCGGGGATGCCGCGGGCGGTGTCCTTTTTGATGACGGACACGGAGGTGCCGTTGATGGCCGTCAGGCGCATCGTCACGATGGGCACGCGCTGGAGCACGGGCAGCTGCTGGGCCGTGAGCAGGGCCTCCACGCCGGCGCGCTGCTCGGGCTGAATGTCGAACAGCACGAGGTTGGCGGCCGATTTCTGCTCCGCAATCTGCACCCGGCCCAGCAGCATGGCCTGAGTGAGAAAGAGTGTGGCCAGCAGAAACGTGCCCAACCCGATGGACGTGACCAGCGTCAGCGTCTGGTTCTGGGGGCGGTACAGATTGGCCAGGCCCTGCCGCCACACGTAGCCCCAGCCGGCGGGGAAAAAGCGCCGCACGGCCCCCATCAGCAACCGGCCCAGCCCGGCCAGCGCCCCGAAGGCCGCCAGCAGCCCCGCCCCGAAGCCCAGCGTGAGCTTCCAGTCGCGCGTCTGGCCATAGGCGAAGGCGAGGATGAATAAGCCAATCACGCCCAGCACCACGCCCCGCACCGGGTCGGGCCCGGCCGTATCGTCTTCAAACGCCGTGCGCAGCACCCGCAGCGGCGACACCCGCCGGATGCTCAGCAGCGGCAGCAGCGCAAACAGCACCGCCATCAGCAGCCCCGTGAGCAGCCCCGTGCCGATGGCGCCCCACGAGACGCTCACCGTGATATCAACGGGCAGAAAGTCGCCCAGCACGCGCGGCAGCAGCGTTTGCACGGCCGCCCCCAGGGCCGCGCCCAGCACCGCGCCGATGAAGCCGAGGCCGGCTGTTTGAATCAAATAAATCAGTAAGGCTTGCCGGCCGCTGGCGCCCAGGCAGCGCAACACGGCCACGGCGGCCAGCTTTTCGCGCACGTAGAGGTTCACGGCGCTGGCCACGCCCACGCAGCCCAGCAGCAGCGCCACGAAGGCCACCAGGCCGAGGTAACGGGTGAGGTCGGCGAAGGCGCGGCCGGTGCTGCGCTGGCGCTCGGCCACGGTGTCGGTATCAATGTCGGCCGCATCCAGCCGGGCCTGCAGGGTTTTGACGGTGGCCGCCACGTCGGCGCCCGGCGCAAATTGGTAGCTGCGGGTGTAGCGCACGCGGCTGCCGCGCTGCACCAGCCCGGTGGCCGTCACTTCTTTCAAAGGCAAAAACACCGTAGGCGCCACCGCCGAGGTAATGCCCGACTGCCCCGGCGTCTTCAGCACCCGCCCGATGATGGGCAACACCACGTTGCCCACTTGCACCGAATCCCCGATTTTGGCCCCGAACTGCGTCAGCAGCACATCATCAACCAGCGCGCCAGGGGCGGCCGTGGTATCAGCGAAACGGGCAGCAGCGCTCTTGGGCTCCGTCTCCCAGGCACCATAGAAAAAGCCGCCGTCGCGGGCCCGCACCTGGGCCAGCCGGGTACCGCGGCCCGGCCGGAACTGCACCAGCGAGGCAAACGACACTTCCTGCGTGCGGGCCGTGCCGAGGTTTTTCAGCGCCGGTTCCAGCTTGGCATCGAAGGGCTGATTGGCGCTCAGCACGAGGTCGGCCCCGAGCAACTCCCGCGCCTGCGCATTGATACTGCGGGCCAGGTTGTCGCCGAAGGAATTGATGCCCACCAGCGCCGCAATGCCCAACACGATGCTGGCCATGAAGAGCAGCAGCCGTGCCCGGCTGCGGCGGCTGTCGCGCCACGCCATGCGGAACAGCCAGGAGGTAGAGGTGCGGGAGGCGGGCAGGGGAGGAGTCGTCACGAAAGGAAAGGAATAGGAATACAGGTGGCTAACATGAACCAAGACGGAAAAGAAGCCGGCACATTTTAAGCGGCTTAGCAGCATCTTGCGCCTACTACCTCGTCGCTCATCATGCCCCGCAACCAGTACTTACGCCAAATGACTACACAAGTGAGCCGCTCCGTGGGTAAATCAGGCAACGGTGACTGGCGGCGACGGTATTGGCTGAGAATGATTTTGGGGGTTAGTTGGCTGATGCTAAATGCCTGCAAAACCGCTATGCCAGCCGCACCAGAAGCCAGTGCGGAACAGACGTTGCCCACGACTGCACATCTGGTGGAGCGCACTTTAACGGTCCACGGCAGGGTCTGCCATCCCGGCGATTCAACTCGTGGGTTTCCGGGCCTCGATGTCGTTTTCAGAAGCCTAAGTTCTGATTCCGTTCTGGAAAGCCGAACCAGCACCACCAACGCAAAGGGCGAATACCATTTAGCCGTGACCGAAAGACCACTGTATCAGGTGGCGCTGATGATACACGGAGTCACCCTTGAGCTGCTGGAAGTGTCGCTTCGCCACGCAGGTATTGACTCGCTTGGCGTGGTGCAGAATTTCTATCTCAGCTATGATGAAGTAGAAGAGGAAGAGATGCCGATGTATCAAACTTTTTTTGCTGTAAACCAAGCCACGCTAAAACCAGCGTTTTTGCCTCGGGTAGACTACTTCATTAAGCGGTTTAAGGATGCTGATGCTGATAGTCTCGCCGTAATCGTCGAAGGCCATGCCGAGCCAGGGGAAGTCCCCAGTGGCTACCTCAACCGCGAGCAATACCTAATAGGCATTGGGTGGGAGCGAGCCAGAGCAACCTGCGCCTATCTGGAAAAAAATGGAATTCCCGGCAACAAGCTATTTATGGTGAGCTACGGCGCGCAGCGGCCGGCGGCATACAATCACTCCCCTGAAGAGCGACAACTGAACCGGCGGGTCGAATTGAAATTTTCGTGGCTGAACGATATTTATAAATACCGGAATGGTCGTTTCGCTAAGTCATTTGGCGGCCGGGTTTCTCCCTATCTAAAATCAACTTCACCAGGTAAAAAAACTGATGGCAGCAAGCCGACTCCGACGTTTCGACAGCCAAATCTGAAAAGAGGGCATACTAAACAATAATGCAATGACTGCTGGCTTGCGGCTATTTCTTCTGCTGATTTAACGCGCCAACTCCTCCACCACCTTGCCGCCGCGAAGCCGCAGCGTGCGCTGGGTTTTGGCGGCCAGTTCCAAATCGTGCGTCACGAGCACCAGCGTGGTGCCGGCTTCGCGGTTGAGGTCAAATAATAAATTCACCACCCGTTCGCTGGTATCGGGGTCAAGGTTGCCGGTGGGCTCGTCGGCGAAGAGCACGGCGGGGCGGTTGGCGAAGGCGCGGGCCAGGCTCACGCGTTGCTGCTCGCCGCCCGAAAGCTGGGCCGGGTAGTGGCCGGCGCGGGCGGCCAAGCCCACGCGGTCGAGCAGGTCGAGGGCCGTTTTGGTGGCGCCGCGCTGGCCGCGCAGCTCCAGCGGCACCAGCACGTTTTCGAGGGCCGTGAGGGTAGGCAGCAATTGGAAATTCTGGAAGATGAAGCCGACGTGCTCGTTGCGCACGGCGGCGCGCTGGTCTTCGCTCAGGTCATCGAGCTGAATGCCGTTGACCCACACGCTGCCCGAGGTGGCGCGGTCGAGGCCGGCGCAGAGGCCCAGCAGCGTGGTTTTGCCCGAGCCCGAGGGCCCGACGATGGCGAAGGTGTCGCCGGCCTGCAGGTCGAAGCTGACGGCGTGGAGCACCGTGAGCGGCTGGCTGGCGCTGGGGTAGGTTTTAGTGAGATTATCGACGCGGAGAATGGACATTTCGTTGGGGTAGTAGGGGAAAGGGGGGAGGTGGGTAGAAGGTGAAAAGGCTGTCATCCTGAGCGCAGCCGAAGCATCTCTATCGCGGGAGTAATCAAAACAAAATGTTTGCGTTGCGCAGTAGAGATGCTTCGGCTGCGCTCAGCCTGACGTGCCTTCGATGGGTGCTTTCCAAATACCAAGCCCGCACCGCACAACCGCGCCACCACTCGTTCGTTACCCAAGACGTTGAAACCTGTTGGATGTTTTCCCGCTTTAAGGTTTCATGCTCCAACTGCCGCTTATGAAATTCCTGAACCTGTCCTTTGCCACCCTGTTCGGCCTCGCCCTGGCCGCCTGCAATTCCAACTCCACCCCTGAAACCGCCCAGGCGCCGGCCGCCGCTACTACCACCGCCGCCACGAGTACACCGCCCGGCACGGCCACGGGCAAAAAGCGCCTGCTGTTCTTCGGCAACAGCCTCACGGCCGGCTACGGTGTGGAGCCCGAACAAGCCTTTGCCGGCCTCATCGGCCAGAAAATCGATTCCCTCAAGCTGCCTTACGTAGTCATAAACGCCGGCCTGAGCGGCGAAACCACCGCCGGCGGCCGCAGCCGCGTGGGCTGGATTCTCAAGCAGCCGGTCGATGTATTCGTGCTGGAGCTGGGCGGCAACGACGGCCTCCGCGGCCTGCCCCTCTCGGCCACCCGCGAAAACCTCCAGGGCATCATCGATACGGTGCGCCGCCGCAGCCCCGGCGCCCAAATCGTGCTGGCCGGCATGCAGATTCCACCCAACCTGGGCCAAGCCTACGCCAACGACTTCAAAGCCATCTACCAGGACATTGCCACCCGAAACAAGCTGGTCCTCATTCCCTTTCTGCTCGAAGGCGTGGGCGGCGACCGGACGCTGAACCAAGCCGATGGCATTCATCCTACGCCCGCCGGGCACCGCATTGTGGCCCGCACGGTGTGGGCGGTGCTGCGGCCGTTGCTGAAGTAGCGCAGACTTTGTAGTCCGCGTTTCAGTGTATTTAAAGTCGCCCGGATTTTCGCCGGGGACGCGGACTACAAAGTCCGCGCTACTATATCACCCGCAGGCCGTCGGTGTTCACCTCGTCGCGCAGCAGCTCCAGGTTGCGGTAGGCGAGGGGGCGGCCGGCGTCGGTGCTGAGGTTGGGGAGGGGCGCGCGGGCGGCGTCGAGGGTGAGCTGGGTCAGCTTATGCGTGCCGAGGTAAATGGCCACGGGACGTCCCTGGCGGGCGTCGTGGGCCGCCAAAGCGTGGTCGATTTCGGCTAATATCGTGCTCATGAGCTAAAAGTGAGCTAAAAACGGGGCGGAAATATAACGAGGTTTTTCAACATCGAAAAATAGGCCGCCAACATCTGCCGCGCCCGTGCCCCGGCCCGGCGGCCGCGCCTACCTTTGCCCCATGACAACTGCTGTACCTGCTGCGCCTGCCGCCGCGGCGGCCCTGGCGGCCCGGCCCATTGGCATGTTCGACTCCGGCATCGGCGGCCTCACGGTAGCGCGGGCGGTGGCCCGGCGCCTGCCCCACGAACGCATCGTGTACTTCGGCGACACCGCCCACCTGCCCTACGGCGACAAAAGCGCCGCTGCTATCCAGGCTTATTCCGTCAAAATCTGCGACCTGCTGCTGCGCCAGCATTGTAAGCTAATTGTCATCGCCTGCAACTCGGCTTCGGCCGCGGCTTATGAGCTGGTGCGTGAGTACGTGGGCAGCAAAGCCCGGGTGCTGAGCGTAATAGACCCCATTGTGGCGCACCTGGGCCGGGCCTATGCCGGCCGCCGCGTGGGCCTCATCGGCACGAAGCAGACGGTAAATTCCAACGTGTACAAGAAGAAAGTCGACGACCTCGACGCGGGCGTCGACCTGCAGTCGCTGGCCACCCCGCTGCTGGTGCCCATGATTGAGGAAGGCTTTTTCCGAAATGCCATTTCCGACGACATCATCGGCACCTACCTCGGCAACGCCGCCCTGGCCGACATCGACGCGCTGGTGCTGGCCTGCACGCACTACCCGCTCATCAAGGAGCAGATTGCGCGCTACTACGCCGGCCGCGTGGATGTGCTGGACGCTTCCGACGTGGTGGCCGCCGAGGCCGAGGCCTACCTGGCCGCGCACGGGCTGCTGGCGCCGGCTGCGGCCACGCCACCGGCCCACCACTTCTACGTATCCGATTTCACCCGCTCGTTTGAGGAAAGCACGCGCATTTTCTTCGAGCAGGAAGTGCATCTGGAACACTACCCGCTGTGGGAGTAAACGCGGGCAACCAATTGGGCTGGTGCAGGGTCATCATTCCGTAACTTTCCGGCACCTGCCGTCGCCTATCTTTGCGGCACACCGCTTTTCATCACTTCTTCATTTTTCATATTACCGTTCACTTTTACTCCTTCTTTGTATGAAACAATTCTTCGCTGGCAGGCTGCTTAAGTGCCTGATGTTTTTGGCGTGCTTATGGCCTTTGGTGGGTTCGGCCGCGCCTTTCACCCCCGGTAACCTCGTGGTAGTGCGTGTAGGCGACGGCGGCGCGACGGCCTTGTCGACGTCGGCGGCTCCCACTTTCCTATTGGAATACACTCCGGCCGGCGTGCTGGTGCAAACCATCGCCCTGCCCACGGCCGCAGCCGGCAACAACAGCATTCTGACCAACACCGGGTCTTCGGGCTCCGACGCCCTGCTGACCCGCTCGGTGAACGGTGCTTACCTGATACTGACCGGCTACGACGCTGCCGTAGGTACCGCGACCCTGGCCGGCACTACCTCCGCCGCCAACAACCGCATCATCGGCCGCATCGCCGCCGACGGCACCTTCGACACCAGCACCCGTCTGAGCGACGGCTTCAGCGGGGGCAACATCCGCTCGGCTGCCTCCGTGGACGGCACTACCTTTTACGCCGTGGGCTCGACGGGCGGCGTGCGCTACGCGCCCCTGGGCAACCCGGCTTCCGGCACCAGCACGGTGATTACGGCCGTGCCTTCCAACAACCGGGGCGTGGGCAT
Organism: Hymenobacter convexus; assembly: GCF_030580955.1. Lineage (GTDB taxonomy): Bacteria > Bacteroidota > Bacteroidia > Cytophagales > Hymenobacteraceae > Hymenobacter. The sequence continues at coordinate 25,423 of NZ_JAUQON010000008.1, forward strand.
TTACGGCGGCAACTTGTACGTATCCTCGTCGACCACTACTGGCGGCAACTTTTTGGGCATCTCCCAAGTAGGCACCGGCCTGCCCACCACCACCGGCCAAACCAGCACCCCGCTGCCTGGCTTCCCCACGGCCTCCGGCCCCAGCGCCTACGGCTTCTATTTTGCCGACCTGAGCACGACCGTAGCCGGTCTGGACGTGGTATACGTGGCGGACGACCGCACTACCGTAGACGGTGGGGTGCAGAAGTGGAGCCTAGTAAGCGGCACCTGGACCTACAACGGCGTCATCACCGGCGCCACGGCTACTACGGCCGGCCCGGGCCTGCGCGGCCTGAACGGCAGCACGAGCGGTACCACCGTTTCGTTGGCCACCAGCAGCAGCACCAGCCTGTACTTAATCACCGACAACGCCGGCTACAACGCTGCGCCCAGCACCACAGCCCTGCCTACGGCCATTGCCACCTCCGGCACCAACGCCAACTTCCGCGGGGTAACCTTCGCCCCGGTGGCCGCCACAGCTGCGCCCACCATCACGAGCTTCACGCCCACCAGCGGCGCGGCCGGTGCTACCGTTACCGTCACCGGCACTGACTTCACGGGCGCCACGGCTGTGACGCTCAACGGCGTGGCCATCACCGGCTTCACGGTGGTGAACGCCACAACCATCACCTTCACCGTGCCCGCTACGGGTGCGACCAGCGGCACCATCGCCGTGACTACGCCCGGCGGCACGGCCACCAGCACCGGCACCTTCACCGTGACGCCGGCCGCTTCGGCGCCCACCATCACGAGCCTGAGCCCGGCTACGGCTGTGGCCGGCGGCGCAGCCTTCACGCTCACCGTTACCGGCACGGGCTTCGTGGCGGGTTCGGTGGTGAATTTCGGCACCACGGCCCTCACTACTACGTTTGTATCGGCTACGTCGCTCACGGCGGCCGTGCCGGCCAGCGCCATTGCCACGGCCGGTACTTATAGCGTAACGGTGGCCAACCCCGCCGCCAGCGGTGGCACCTCGGCCGCCAGCACCTTCACGGTGACGGCGGCTGTGGCCGTGCCCACCATCACGAGCTTCACGCCCACCAGCGGCGCGGCCGGCGCTACCGTAACCATCACGGGTACTAACCTGACTGGTGCTACAGGCCTGACGCTGAACGGCGTGGCCATCACCGGCTTCACGGTGGTGAACGCCACGACCATTACCTTCACCGTGCCCGCCACCGGCGCAACCAGCGGCACCATCGCCGTGACCACGCCCGGCGGCACGGCCACCAGCACCGGCACCTTCACCGTAACGCCCGCTGCCGTGACGCCCACGATTACGCAGCTCGCACCTGGTGTGCAAGTAGTTGGTGGCGGCGCCATGACGTTTGTGATTACGGGAACGGGCTTCACGCCGACTTCCACCGTGAGCTTCAACGGCGTTTCTTACCCGCAGACCACCAGCACGGCCACCAGCATTGAGGCCCTGATTCCGGCCACGGCCTTCACCACGGTGGGTTCTTTCCCCGTTACGGTGACGAACTCGGCCGGTACGTCTAACGCCTTCACCTTCACGGTGAACAACGTGAGCACGCCCGGCGCTTTCGAAGATTTCGAAACCGGTACCAAAACGGGGTATGCCGCGGCCTCGGTCACCCTGGCCAGCGGCTCCTGGACCTTCTCCGATGCGCTAATTGGCACGGCTTTCAATGACCGCGCCAACGGCCTGAAATCGGCGCGTATCCGCGTGGGCTTCATCCGCATGGACTTCGACAAGCCCACCGGTGCCGGTACGGTTATCGTGAACGCCGGTACGTTCGGCGTCGACACGGGAGCCAGCTTCATCCTGGAGAAATCGACCGACGGCGGGGTGACCTTCACCACGGTGCCCGGCGCTCCGGCCACCCTTACCAACGTCATTACTCCCTACACCTTCACGGTGAACCAGGCCGGCAACGTGCGTTTCCGCATCACCAGCACGTCGACCGCCACCACTTCGCGCATCAACATCGACGACATCTCGATTTCGAACTACACGGCCCCGGCTGCACCCACCATCACCAGCTTCACGCCCACCACGGGCGGCCCTGGCACCACGGTGACGGTGACCGGCACCAACTTCACAGGAGCTACGGCCGTGCGCATCGGCAGCTTCACCGTGACGAACTACACGGTGGTGAACGGCACGACCATCACGTTTGTGGTGCCCGGCGGCACGGGCAGCGTAGCCGGCCTCATCACGGTGGTGACGCCCGGCGGCACGGCCACCAGCACCGCTACCTTCAACTTGGTGTCGGCCGTAGCGGCCAGCCAGGCCCTGCCCGGCCTCACGGTGTTCCCGAACCCCGCTACCGACCGCGTGACGCTGACCCTGCCCGGCTCGGGCGCTGCCACGGTGGCCCTGCGCGACCTGGCTGGCCGCCTGCTGCTGGCCCCCGCCACGCTGGGTGCCAACAAGGAAGTGGTGCTGCCGGCCGGCCTGGCCGCTGGCGTGTATGTGCTCGAAGTGCGTCAGGGCGAAGTATTCGCCGTGCGCCGCATCGTGAAAAACTAATTGCTGACCTCGGGCTAGGCCCGATAGAAGCCGTGAAAAAGCCCCCGCCAATGCGGGGGCTTTTTTTTGTTGCCTGTTACGTGGGCGCATGATGAAAATGAGGGTGCGCAGCGGTGCTGCTTTCGGGAACGATTGCGCAAGTAAATGTGGCCAAGGGCTTGGCTGGCGCATAAACCCGTCGGACTTTTAGTGGCCCTTAACTACTCCAAGGCTGTTGTTGCATGAACTCCTCTGCCCCCGAACAACCCACGCGCCCTTCCTTTGTGCCCGACGGCCGGGCCGAATGGGAAACCACCGGCCCCGGCGTGCGCCGCAAGGTGCTGGCCCACGGCCCCGACCTGATGCTCACACGGGTGGCCTTCGGGGCTGGGGCCGTGGGAGCCGTGCACAACCACCCGCACGCCCAGCTGAGCTATGTGGAAAGCGGCGCGTTCGACTACACCATTGCCGAAGAAACGCAGACCCTGCGCGCCGGCGACAGCTGCTACGTGCCGCCGCTGGCCTGGCACGGCGTGGTGTGCCTCGAAGCCGGCGTGCTGGTCGATGCCTTCACGCCCCAACGCGACGACTTTCTGGCGTAAGCCGCTATCTGCTTTTTACCAATGAAAACAACTGCGCTGCGCCTGCTGGGGCTGCTGATACTGCTGTTGCTGGGCCTGTGCCTGCGCCCGGCTTTGGCCCAAACCGTGACGGTGGCTCCGGACGGCTCCGGCAACTTCCGCACCATTCAGGAGGCCATCAACAGCCTGCCGGCCACGGCCGCCAAGCCGCGCACGGTGCTCATCAAAAACGGGACTTACCGCGAGAAGGTCTACATCGATGGCAAGGCCAACGTTGTGCTCAAAGGGCAAAGCGAGAAGGGCGTGGTACTGACCTACGCGCAGGCCCGCGACCAGTGGCTGTGCGGCCCCGACGCCAAGGCCGGCGACTGGGGCGTGGCCACGCTCAACCTGCGCAACTGCCCCGACCTCACCCTCGAAACCCTAAGCGTCGTCAACAGCTACGGTTTCGGTGCCGCCGGTGATGTCACCATCGATTGCCCCACCGCGCCCGACGGCCACAAAACCGTGCGCAAAACCAGTCACCAGATGGCCCTGCGCGCGCTGCCCGGCGCCACGCGGCTCATCGTGCGGCACTGCACGTTCCGGGCGCTGGGCGGCGACACGGTGAGCCCCTGGGACACGGAAGCCGGTGCCTACTATTTTAAGGACTGCACCATGGAAGGTGGCGTGGATTTCTACTGCCCGCGCGGCTGGGCCTACGCCGAAAACTGCCGCTTCGTCTGCCACAGCCAGGAAGCCGCCATCTGGCACGACGGCTCGGGCAGCCGCGACTCTAAAACGGTGCTCCGCAACTGCACTTTCACGGGCGACGACGGCTTCAAGCTGGGCCGGTTTCACCGGGAGGCGCAGTTTTACCTGGTCAACTGCCAGTTTGCGAAGAACATGGCCAATGCCGATATTTACCACGCCGCCTCAGGGCCCGGGCCGAAACAGTGGGGCCGCCGCGTGTACTACGCGGGCTGCCACCGCCAGGGCGGCGACTACGCCTGGATGAAGGACAACCTCGCCACCGCCGAGGGCGCCCCCAAGCCCCAGGACCTGACGCCCGCCTGGACTTTCGGCGGCCGCTGGAACCCGCTGACGGGCGCCGTAGCCGCTGCGCCCGCCGCCCCAGCGGCGCCAACCGATACCATTGCCGACAACATGCTGCTCTACCAGCGCTCCGTGGGCGGCTGGCCCAAGGCGCTGGGCGAAGTGAAAATTAACTACGCGACGCGCCTGAGCGCCGGGGCCCGCGCCGGCCTCATCGACAGCAAAAACCAAAACGACGCCACCATCGATAACGACGCGACGACCCGCGAAATCCACTACCTGCTCAAGGCCTACCAGCAAACGCACAACCCGGCCTACCGCCAGGGCGCCGAAAACGGCATTCGCTACCTGCTGAAAATGCAGTACGCCAACGGCGGCTTTCCGCAGTTTTACCCCGACCTGAGCGGGTACCGGCGCGAAATCACCTTCAACGACGACGCCATGGTGCGGGCCCTGACCGTGCTGCGCCGCGTGGCCCGGCGGGAAGAACGGTACGCCGTGGTCGACCCCGAACTGGTACCGCTGGCCAAAGCCGCCGTGGCCCGCGGCGTCGACTGCATCCTGAAAACGCAGGTGGTGCAAAACGGCCGCTCCACCGCCTGGTGCGCCCAATACGACGAAGTGAGCCTGCTGCCCGCCAAAGCCCGCGCCTTCGAGCTGCCTTCGCTCAGTGGGGCCGAGTCGGTGGGCATCGTGCGCTTTTTGATGGACGAGCCCGCCACGCCCGCCGTGAAAGCCGCCATTGAGGGCGCCGTGGCGTGGTTTGGGCAGGTGAAAATGACGGGCTTCGCGCTGAAGGAAGTGGCCGCACCGCAGGAAAAAAGCCACCGCGACCGGGTGATAGTGCCCCAGCCGGGCGCGGTGCTGTGGGCCCGCTTCTACGAGTTGGGCACGAACCGGCCCATTTACGTGGGCCGCGACAGCCAGGTGCACTACCAACTCAGCGAGATTGAAAATGAGCGCCGGGCCGGCTACATCTACGCCAGCACCTGGCCCGCCGAGCTAATCGAAAAAGAATATCCGGCCTGGCAAAAGCGGGCGGAGGGTTCCAAATAGAAGGCCAGGAAGCGCAGTCTAAGAGAATCATTTTGAACGTCATGCTTCGGCTGCGCTCAGCATGACGTTCTTCTGCGGTTGTTCTGTCTAGTGTTTTGCTAACACTCAGAGCTTCTCTTCGAGCCACAGAAACCCGGCGGCCAGCAGAAACAGCCCAAAAAACCACCCGGCCGGCCACGGCTGCGCCACCGTTTCGGCTGCCACGCTTGCTGGCGCGGCAGCGGATTTCTGTTGCGCCAGGGCCAGCCGGCGCGCCTGTTGCTCCGGCCCGGCCCAGGCGGTGGCGGGGTACACGTAGAAGCGGTGCGTGGTACGGCCCGGTCCGGTCACCTGGTGCCAACCCGTGGTCAGGGGCCAGAATTGCGCCGTGCTCCACTCGGGCAAGCGGGTGTCCTGCCGCAGGGCCAGGCGAACCGTGGGGCCGCCGGACACTACCCGCACCTGGGGCAGCGCTTGCGGGAAAGCCGCGGCCAAGTGAAGCGTAAGGGGCTGACCGGGCCGCGGCCACCGGGTGCCGGTGCGCCAGGCTGCCACGGTGGCCGCAGGCGGGCGGGCCGCCGCCAGCAGCCGGTTCCAGAACGAGCGGTAGAGCGCGGCGCGCCCCTGCAAGCCCCATTGGCAGGTTTCGGGCACCATCGATACCACCACAAGTCCCAGCCCAACCCGCCGGCTGGCAGCGGCCAACGCCTGGCTCGGGCCGCTAGCTAAGGGGCGCAATGCCGCAGCCGGCCGCAGCTGCGCGGGCAGCGGGGCCCGGGCTTCGGCAGGCGCCCCGGGCCAGGTGAGGGGCTGCGCGGTGGCTTGCGCTGCTGCCCGCGGTACCACGGCAAAACTGGCCCGGCCGGGCACGGCCCGGGGCAGCGCTGCTACTTCGGCCACCACCACCAGGCCCAGCCGCCCGCCACTGGTGGCTGCCTGCAACGCGATGGTTTCGGCCGCCGTTAGCGCCGCCAAGGTAGCGGCATCGGCCACCACAATGGCGTAGCGCGCCAACAGAGCCGGCGTGAGGCGGTCGAGGGGCGTGGCGGGGAGGTTCGTGAAATCGGTTTGAACCAAGCCCCGGCTCACGCTGGTGCGCAGGGCCGTCGGGTAATGGGCTTCGGCGAGGGAGCTTTTGAGGTATTTAAACTCAAAGGAGGGCGTGGCCGTGAGCAGCAGCACGGCGGGCAGCGTCGGGGTGGTCACTTCTACCGGCACCGGCTCGGCGGCCAGCAGTTGGCCGGCTTGGCGCAGTTGCAGCTCATACACTGTCAGGCCCGCCGTTTTAGGCTGAAAGTGCAGGTGGAAAGCGCCCCCGCCCGCGGGCACCCGCACCGAATCGCGCACCGCGCCCGCTGCCCGCAGGCACACCCAGGCCGGAGCCGCCGCTTTCGGTACCAGAGCCGACCCTTCCACTTCCAGCACCTCACCCAGCTCCACCTGCTCCTGCCAGAAAGCCGACCGGAAGCCCGCCGCAACCGCCGCAGGATGCCACCAAATGGGCACTGCGCCCAGCACGGGCAGCTCTGCCGCACTCAGCCCCCGCCCCATAAGGTGCAGGCCCCGCAGCGCCGGCCGCTGCTCCGCCAGCGTCAGCAAAGAGTTCAGCGAGTGCGCCCTGGTCGTTGTTGGTAAACCCCCGTAATTCCAGACCGGCGTGCCCGCACCCAGCCGGCGCAGCAGCTGGCGAAGGGTATCGGGCGAGTAGTTTTCGGTGAGCAGAATGGCCTGGCCCCGAGCCGCCGCCACCTGGCGGCTGGGCGGAAACGCGCTGAACCACAGGGCCCCTGCAGCCACCAGCCCCAACAGCGCCCGGGCCACCCGCCGGCGCTGGCCGCGCCAGGCCAACGCCAGTAGTCCCAGCCCCAACAGCCCACAAAAAGCCAGCAGAACGAAATAGGCGGTCGGATGCGGAAGGGTGGCAGGCATGCTAGCGGCTTAATTCCTGGAAATAATGGCGACCCAAACGGTCGGGGCCAGCGGCCGAAACCGGCGTGGGGTCCGGAGCCGCCAGCAGGTCGGTGAGGGCGCGCTCCACGGGCGGGCGGCACTCGGCGCAGGCCAGGCGGCCGGCGCGCACGTCGGCCACCAGCTGGCGCAGGGCCTTTAAAGCCGGTAAGTACACGCCCGGCCGCTGCAGGGCGGCCCCGGCCAGCACCGCGCCGGCCTGGTCGAGCAGCTGAGCATCGGCGGGCTTAGTGGGGGCGCCGGGCGCCCGGGCCGCCAGCCAGTGCAACGCCGCCCGCACGGCCGGCTGCGTGACCGGGGCGGCCACCTGCTGCTGGCGGTGGGGCACGGCCGCGCCGGCCAACTCGCCGGTGAGGCGCACGGTGGCCTCGGGCAGGGGCGGGGGCGTGAAACCGGCTTTCTTCACGAACACGCGGGTTTGCTGCTGCACCTCCTTCAGCAGGCGCAGGGCGCGGTACTCGTAGGGGCGGGCCGCCGCCAGTTGGCCGGTGCGCAGGCGCAGCTCGGCCGCCCACATCTGGTCGAGCACGGCGCGCAGCTTAGCCTTCACGGCGGGCTCCAGGAAATCGGCCGTTTCGGAATCGTCGTGCTTGTGGATGTAGGGCTCCATCAGGGCATCGGTTTCGGCCGTGGGCGAGGTTTTGGCGGGCGAAGTGGCCGGGGCTGCGTGGTCATGCTCGTCGTGCTCCGGCGCTTCGGCGGTGGGGGAGGCGGGGGCGTCTTCATCCTCCGCAATGGGCGCACGTGGCGCCTGCGCCCCAATTCCGGCCTCGGCTTCTTCGCCCATAAACTTGCCGTAGCGCAGGCGCAGCGTCTGCTGGTCGAATCCCAGAGCATTGGCCCGATTGGCCACGGTGGCGGCGTCCAGCCGGGGCTTTTCGGCGATGAGCTTTTCGGTGTCGATGATAATCTGGCGCTGGCTGCGGAAGTAGGCGGGGGCCACTTTCACGCCCATGCCCAGGTCGGCGGGGCTGTCGGCCACGGCCGTGTCCTGCCACTGCACCAGGTAGGCATCGGTGCGCGCGGTGTGGCCGGCGTTGTCGCGGGCCGTGAGGTAGAAATACAGTTCGTCGCCATACGTGAGCCCCAGGTGGGGCAGGCTGAGGGCGCTACGCAGGCTGGTTTGCGCACTGCCGCTGCTGAGCGCCGCCGTCAGGTTGCGCCGCACTTCGTGAAATTTCACGGCCTCGCCCTGGCCTTGAGCCACGGTTATCACCAGCTCGGCGTGGCTCAGGCCGTAGTCGTCGTGCGCGGTGGCTCGTATGGCCACTTCGGGCTGCTGGCCGTAGGCGGGCACTAGGGTGTAGGGCTTGGGGGTTTGGATGCGCAACACCGGCGCCTGGTCGGCACGCACGTCGATGGCGTAGTCATCCGACACCGTGGCTTGGAAGCGTAAGCGGTACAGCGTTGAAGACTTGAGTATCAGTTCGGTGAAAAAAGTGCCGCGCTGCCCGGCTACTGGCTGCAGGGGGCGTTGTTGGCGGCCAATTTCCAGCAGCGGCACGGCCTTGTCGGAGCCGCTGGTTTGCACCTGCCAGCGCACGCGCGAGCCTTCCGGGCATTGGAATGATGCCTGGGTGGGCGCAAAGGCCGCCAGGCGGGTGTAGGCGGGCGGGGTCACCAGCAGCCGGGTTTCGATGATGCGCGCGGGCATCGTGCCCTTGGCGGCCGGGACCTGCGCCGGGAAATGCACCGCTACCGATTGCGGCACGCCCGGCGCCGGGCGCACCGGCCACCACCACACGGCCGCGGCCGCCAGCAGCAAAAGCAACGTTGTCCAGCCTGAAACGCGAAACGAAACCGGCAGCGCCAGCTTGTCAGCGTTCTGCAGCTCCTGCAGCCGCCGCGCCACCCGCTGCTGCTGCAGCTGCTCCAGCAAATTCAAGTCTTCGGCATTGCGCCAGAGCAGGCCGGTGCTGTCTTCCAGTTCGGGAAACTGCCGGTCGAGCCGGGCCGCCACCGTGCCCGCCCGCAGCTGCCCAAGCGGCCACAGCAGCCAGCCGGTCGCCATCAGCCCCAGCACTGCGAAGCCAAAGATGATATTCTGTGCCGCCGGCCAGCGATGCCCCAGCAGCCCCAGCAGCAGGCCCGCCGCCACGGCCGGCGCCAGCACGGCCAGCGCCCGGCGCCCCGCCCAGCTACGCCGCACGGCCCGCAGTTGTACCTGCGCCGAGGCGATGGATGATGCCGGCGAATGGCTGATAGTTTGGCTCATGGCGTAGAAATGAGGGACTTGTGTTCCCGGCGGCTGGCCAGCAGGCGTTCGAGGGCAAAAAGCAGCCCCACGGCCAACACCAGCCACGGCCGCAGGTCGTCTGCCTGATAGTTTTTCGTGGTAGCCGCCTTGCTATTCGGCCGGTCCGACTGCCGGACAGGCAGTTGCGCCAAGTCGATGATGCGCTTGTCCTGCGCTGCAAGCGCCGGGTTGTCGGGAGCCAGCCCGGTACCATCAGCGGCGGCCGGATGCAGCAGGGCCAGCAGGCGGCCGGGCAGCGCGGGGTTGTCGGCCAGGGTGCTCCAGGTCGGGTCCAGGCGCGTATGCAGCCGGTAGAAAGCGCCCGCGCCGAACGTGCGGCGCGACAATACCGCCCGGCCCTGTCCATCGACCCACACGGGAATGCTGCCGGGCGCGGCCGGCTCGCCGCCGCGCCGAATGATGGATGCTGGCGTTTCGGCCGCGGCTAGGGGCACCAGCCGCGCTTCGTCGGGCACGCCCGGTCCAGAGGCTTCCTGCCACACCTGGCTCCCGCGTTGCACCGCCGTGCGCCATTTGGCAGGCAAGGGCTCCTCCGAAAGCCAGAACAACCACTGCGCCCGCGCATCAGTCGGCGGAGTATCAGTTAGTTCGATAACCGGGCTCGAAGCTAGGCCCGCCGCCGCTGCCCGAATGGCTGCCCGCAGGTAGCGGGCATCCTGGGCGAAAGCCGGAGTGGTGTAAATAAGGGCCGTCAGGGGCGGAGCAACCTCAACCGCCGGGGCTGTCTTGGTAGCTGTGTCGGGAGCTGCCGCCACCAGTTTCGAGGTGCTGTCAGGGCCCGGCTGCAGGCGCATAGGCAGTACGCCCGCCACGCGGAGCAACTGGCTGGGCTTAGGCCTAGCAGCGGCTTTGCGGGAAAAGGTGGTTTGCGTTTCCGTGCTCCGGCCAATGAGCACGTGCAGGCTGTCGCCACGCGCATCAATTTCCTGCACCCAGGTGGCCGGGGTGGCGCCGGGCAGCGTTTGCCAGGTAATGCCGGCCCGAAGCGGCGGGTGCGCCCCCTGCAAGCCCGCCAGCGTAGCCGGCGTCAGCACATAAAGCGGCTGCCCCGCAAACGCCGCCGCCGCCTGCTGCACGCGGACCCAGCCAAAGCCTGCTGCCCGTGAGCCGACGCTCAGCAGGCGGGCGCTGTCACGCGGCCCCACGGCATTGGCCCGCCACGCGGCACCCGACATCTTCGGAAAGCCCGCCGCCAGCCAGCGCAGCCCGTAGCCGCGCGCCCGCAACGAGTCGATGCCCGGCCGCAGGGACCCCAGGGCCGGGTTACTTAGCACCTCGGGGCTCAGCAGCACCTGTCCGCGCCCCGCCGGCAGTGCCCGCCGCCACACCGGCCCGGCCACCGCCACGGCCAGCACCGCCAGCAGCGCCGCCCGCAACAGCAGCAGCCCAAGGTGCTCCAGCTGCAGGTTGCGCAGGCGGCGGTTGGCGCCCGCGGCCAGCCAGCGCAGGCTGCCCACGGCTACCTCGCGGCCCGGCCGGCGGTTCCAGAGATGAATGGCCACCGGCACCATTAAGCCCAGAAGGGCCAGCAGCGCGGCAGGGTTAAGCAGAGCGAACAATAGCTGGCGAAATCAGAATTGGGAGAACAAACGGAAAAATAGCGGCTAGGTGGCTTTGGGCTAACTGCTCAGGTTGCGCCGCCGGAGAAACTCCCGCATCGCCGCATCGAGCGGCTGCGCAGTATCGAGCAAATGGTAGTCGAACCCTTGGCGGCGGGCTTGTTGCGCCGTGGTGCGCAGCCACTCCTGCAACTGCTGCTGGTAGGCGGCGCGCTGCGGGCCAGCATCGATTTGCAAGGTCTGGCCGGTTTCCAAATCCCGAAACGTAATGGCGCCCTGGTAGGTGAAAGCCAGCTCGTTGTGCGCCATCAGGTGCAGCAGCAGCACATCGCCGCTGGTGGCGCGCAGGCGCGTGAGCAGGCTGTTGATTTCAGTCCCTTCCTCGTACAAGTCACTCACGCACACCGTGAGGGCGCGCTGCCGCCGGGCCGTGAGCGGGGCCAGCGTTTCGGGGGCGGGGAAGTGGCCGGTGGCCTCCACCGTTTCCAGGGCGTGGTAGAGGCGGGGGAGTTGGCGGGCATCGGCCCGGGGCGCGAGGTGGCGCAGCCCAGCGGGACTGAGAATACTCAGGCCCACGGCGTCGCCCTGCTGCGTGGCAATGTAGGCCAGCGCGCCCAGCAGCAGTCGGGCGTAGTCGAGCTTGGTGAGGCCGTTGTTATCGCGGTGGTTCATGCTGGCGCTGGCATCGAGGAGCAGGTGCACCGTCAGGCTCGTGTCGATTTCCGATTCTCTCAGATAATATCTGTCCGAGCGGGCGGCCAGGCGCCAGTCGAGGCGGCGCAGGTCGTCGCCGGGCTGGTAGGGGCGGTACTGGCTGAACTCCATGCCCGCGCCGTGCCGCCGGCTGGCGTGCGCGCCATTCAGGAAGCCCTCGGCCGCTTGCCTAGCGGCGAGGGACAGGTTGCGCAAGCCGTGGAGAAGTTCGGGAGTAAGCATCAAGTAGCGCGGACTTTTAGTCCGCGAATCGAATGGTTGTATGAATGGCGATACCCTCGCGGACTAAAAGTCCGCGCTACACCGCCACCGCTTTCAGCAGCTCCGCCACGGCGTTATCGGGCGTCAGGTTCTCGGCCTCGGCGTTGAAATTCAGCAGTACCCGGTGCCGCAGCACGGGGGGCGCCAGCATGCGAATGTCCTCCAGCGTGGCGGCGAAGCGGCCGTGGAGCAGCGCCCGCGCCTTGGCGCAAAGTATCAGCGCCTGCCCGGCGCGTGGCCCCGCGCCCCAGCGCCCGTAGTCCTTGATGAACTTCACCTCCGACGTGGCCGGCCGCGTGGCCCGCACCAGCCGGTTCACGAAATCCATCAGTTCGGGGCTCAAACTCACCTGCCGCACCAGCGCCTGCAAAGCCCGGATATCGGCCCCGCCCAGCACTGGCTGCACCGCCTGGCCGGCTGCGCCGGTGGTGCCGCGCAGCACCGCCAGTTCCTCCTCGGCCGTGGGGTAGCCGATGCGGACATAGAGCAAAAACCGGTCGAGCTGGGCCTCGGGCAGCGGGTAGGTGCCTGATTGCTCGATGGGGTTTTGGGTGGCCAGCAGGAAGAAGGGCTTGGGCAGCGCATGCTCCTGCCCGGCGTAGGTGACGTGGCCCTCCTGCATGGCCTCCAGCAGGGCCGCCTGGGTTTTGGGCGGCGTCCGGTTGATTTCGTCGGCCAGCACCAGGCTGGCGAAAATCGGCCCGGGGTTGAACTTGAACGAGCGGCGGCCCGTGCCGTGGTCTTCCTCCAGCACTTCGGTGCCGAGAATGTCAGTCGGCATCAAATCCGGCGTGAACTGGATGCGGCGGAAAGGCAAATCCGTGGCGGCGGCCAGCGTGCGCACCAGCAGCGTTTTGGCCAGGCCGGGCACGCCTTCGAGCAGGGCGTGCCCGCCGGCCAGCAGCGCCACCAGCACCTCATCGAGCACGGTTTCCTGGCCCACGATGACCTTGGCGATTTCGGCCTTCAGCACCGGCAGCTTAGCGAGGAGCGTGTTTACTTCTTGTTCGGTCATTCGGATATCAGAAGTGGAAAAGAACGTCATGCTGAGCGCAGCCGAAGCATCTCGCGTGCAGTAGTAATTAATTCTTTACGATTGTAATTAGTGGCGGCACACGAGATGCTTCGGCTGCGCTCAGCATGACGGTCACCCATTATTCAAGTCAAGGCATACAGCAGAATATTCACCCCAAACTTCGTATTGTCTTCCGCTAAAAAGCGCTTGTTGCGGAAGTCGTAGTCCCACTCGCAGCCGTAGTCTTTGTTAGAATACAGCACGCCGATGCGGCCCTTGATTTCGACGGCTTTGAGGTAGTCGTGCACCAGGTCATCGCCCCAGCCGTTCAATTCAAAACCCGTATTTGGCGGGCCGTCTTTGAAGGTGAAAAACTGAGAGTAGATGGGGTGGGTTTTGGGGATTTTCTTCAGCGCGCCGCTGCCGAAACACTGACGCATCTGCTCCTCGAAGGAGCGGGCAAACAGGCCGTCGATGTCGTGGTTGCAGTCGTCGACGAACACAAAGCCGCCGTTGCGCACGTATTGGGTAAAGTTCTGCTTTTCAGCGCCCGAAAACTGCACCAGCCGGTGCCCACTCAGGTAGCAGAAGGGGTAGTTGAACAGTTCGGGGCTGTCCAGGGCCACTACTTTTTCCTTGGGGTCGACGGGCACTTTGGTGTACTGCACCAGCGAATGCAGCAGGTTGGCGGGCATGCGCTCGTCCACCGCGTCCCAGTCGCCGGAGTGGTATTTCAGGCGCACAAACGTGAAAGGAGCAGCGGGCACGGGCAGGCGGGTAGAAGGGTATGAAAATTGAAAAAGCCAACCTGACAATCTAAGGATAGTCGGAAGAGAAATAAACCGGTTGCTTCCGGCGTTGAATTTTGGGCGGAAATTCTCCGGCCAGGAAGGCTGGTCCGCAACATTCTGCCCGCCACTACCAGTATCTGTTTCCGCGCCGGCACAAATCGGTCATGCCGAAACTACGGCCGAAATTTCAGATACGCACCATCCTTTTGCACACGTTATAGCCATTACTCACTATGAAAAAGCTGTTGATTATCGCACTCCTGAGCCTGGGCCTGACGCCGCTGGCGCAAGCGCAATTCGGCATCAAAGGCGGTCTGAACGTGGCCGAGCTGCAGGGCCGCGACGGCGAAGAGGCCTCCTACAAAGCCTTTTACCACGTCGGTATCTTCTATCAGGCCAACATCCTGGGGCCGCTGGCCATTCAGCCCGAAGTGCAGTATTCGCTGCAGGGCGGCAACCTGAAATCGGCCTTCACCAATTACGACAACCAGTTGCATTACCTCACGGTGCCCATTCTGGCCAAGCTCACCGTGGGCCCGGTGTTTGTGGAAGCCGGCCCGCAGTTCGGCCTGCTGCTCAGTGCCAATCAATCGGGCAAGCTGCAGGTGGGCTTCACCCCGGATGGCCAGCCGGCCTACGGCAACGAGTCGCGCCCGGCCACCAGCGAGTTCAAGCGCGGCGACTTCAGCGTGGTGGGCGGCGTGGGCCTCAAGCTGTCCAGCGGCTTTTCGCTCGGCGGCCGCCTCGTGGCGGGCCTCAACGACATCAACGACGCCAAAAACCTATCCGGCATCAACGACCCGCGCCTGCAAAACCGCGTGTTTCAGGTGTATGCCGCGCTGCAGTTTGGCGGGAAGAAGTAAACCCGTTTGTCATCCTGAGCGCAGCGAAGGAACTCATCACGCTTGAACAATGCATGCAAACGTGATGAGGTCTTTCGCTGCGCTCAGGATGACAAACGAGCTTCCCTATATGGCGTCCGACAAGCTGGTAAACGTGAAGTCCCGAATTTTCAGTGGCGGAATCAGGCAGCCGGCCAGGCGCTGGGGCCGGCCGATGGCCTCGATGTTGTTCAGCATAATAATCGGGCTTTCGTTGAAGCGCAGGTTCTTGATAGGGAACTTGATGGCCCCGTTTTCGATGTAGAACGTGCCGTCGCGGGTGAGGCCGGTGTAGAGCAGCGTCTGCGGGTCGACTTCGCGGATGTACCACAAGCGTGTGACCAATATGCCTTTGGCGGTGCTCTTGATGAGCTCGGCGGTGCTTTGGGTGCCGCCGGTCATGATGAAGCCGCTGGGGAAGGCGGTGGCGGCCGTCTTGTTCTTTTCGGCCCAGAAACGCGAATAGTACAGCTGCTTCACCACGCCTTTCTCAATCCAGCTCAGGCGTTTGGTGGGCAGGCCCTCGCCGTCGAAGGCGCTGCCGGGCACCTCGGCATTCATGGGGTCGGAGTAGATATTGATGCGCTCATCGAACAGCTTTTCGCCCTTGCGGTTGCCGCCGCCTTTCTTGGTCATGAAGCTGCGGCCCTCGTCGGCGGAGCGGGCGTCCAGCCCATACATCAGCCCGCCAAGCAGCGACAAATCGCCGCCGTCCATCAGCGCGGCCGGCTCCAGAATTACGGTGTACTTGCCGGGCTCAATGGCTTTGGCATTCACTGAATTCAGGGCCTTGTCGGCGGCGCGCTGGGTGAGGGCTTTGGCGTTGAGCTTGGCCGGGTCCGTCACGTCGGCAATGGCGTAGCCCGAGCCGCGCCCGTCGGCGGTGCGCACCGTCACCGAAAAGTCGGTGTTGGTGGACTGCTGGTAGGCTTCGAGGCCCTTCGAATTGCGCAGGGCCTGGAAGCGGGTGCCGCCATCTAGGAAGCCGGCAGCGGTGAGGTTTTTGGCGGCGCACAGGGCCATGCTGTCGGCGGCGGCCTGGGCGCGGGTGGCAGCCGTGAGCAGCGTGGCGGCCGTGGAAGGCGGGCTCACATAGGTTTGCGGGCCGAGCAGGGGCACGTATTCGGGGCTTTCGGGGGCGAGCTTCGCAATTTCCTCGGCGCGCTGCACGCAACGTTTCAGAGTGGCGTCGTCGAACTCGTTGCAGGTGGCGATGCCGCTGCGCTTGCCAAAGCGGCTTTCCACAGCCAGCGACACTGAATTTTGCGAGCCCGCCGTGCTTACGCTGTTGCGGGCGTAGCGAATGTTGCCGGTAGTGCGCCCGTTCAGCGACACCGCGCATTCGTCGGCGGTGCTGTAGCTGAGGACTTTTTTCAGAAGAGCCTGGGCTTCGTCTTTGGAGAGAATAGCCATGATGATTTGCAGAAATGTGGGGAAGGGGAAGGCTAAACTTTGCGGGCCGTGTTGATAACGTTCACGCCATTAAACCGTGTGGTGGCCGAGCCGTGGCTGACCGACGACACCTGCGCCGGCTGGCCCTTGCCGTCGAAGAAGGTGCCGAACAGGCGGTAATCCGAGGCATCGCACGAGCCGGCGCAGGCGCCCCAGAATTCCTGGGTGTTCGACTGGTAAGCCACGTCTTCCAGCGGCTCAGTGATTTTGCCCTTTTCGATGGCAAAAAACAGCTGCCCGCCAAACTGGAAGTTGAAGCGCTGCTGGTCGATGCTGAACGAGCCGGCTCCGGCAATGTAAATGCCCTTGTCCACGCCCTTCACCATTTCGTCGGGGCTCATTTTGGCGGTGCCAGGGCGCAGGCTCACGTTGGGCATGCGCTGGAACTGCACGTCTTCCCAGCTCTGGGCGTAGGCGCAGCCGTCCGATTCTTTCTGGCCCACGATGTGCGCCTGGTCCCTGATTTTCTGGTAGTTCACCAGCTTGCCTTCCTTGATAAGGTCCCACTCGCGGGTTTTTACGCCCTCGTCGTCGTAGCCCACGTTGCCGACGGAGCCGGGCTGGAGCTTGTCGGCCACAATGTTCACCGCTTTCGAGCCGTAGGGCAGGTTTTTGGCCTTCCAATCGAGCGTGGCGAACGAGGTGCCGGCAAAATTGGCCTCATAGCCCAGCACCCGGTCAAGCTCCGTGGGGTGGCCGACGGATTCGTGAATCGTGAGGCCCAGGTGCCCAGGGTCGAGCACCAAATCGTACTTGCCGGGCACGACGGACTTCATGGTCAGCTTGGCTTTGGCCTGCTTGCCGGCCAGCGCCGCATCGGCCAGCATGTCGTAGCGCAGCTTGTAGCCGATGGTGTCGGTGCCCTGCGGCCCGCGCACCTGCTCGGCCGCGTTGGGCGTGAGGTATTCAAAGCCCAGCCCCACCGGCGCGCTCAGCGACTCGCGCGAGCGGAATTTGCCCGACTTCGTGTCTACCGCCGTGGCCGAGAAGGTGGGCCAGAGCCGGTGAATATCCTGGTCGATATACGAACCATCGGTGCTGGCGAAATACTTCTGCTCGTTCACCTGAAACAGGGCTGAATTGATGTAGCTGGCCCCGGCGTCGAGCGCGGCGGCGTTGGCAGCCAGCAGCAAATCCACTTTCTGCTTAATCGGTACCTCGAAGGCGCTTTGCTGAATGGGCGTTTTCCAATTCACCTCCCCGTAGCCGGTTTGCGGGGCTAGCTGCACGGGCTCTTTCATCACCAGCTTGTTGGCCTTGGCGATGCTCACGGCCTCGCGGGCGGTGGCGGCCAGGTTGGCCTCCGTCACCACGCTGGTGGAGGCGAAGCCCCAGCAGCCGGCCACCAGTACGCGAATGCCCACGCCGTAGCTTTCGGTGCTCACGATGTTCTGCACCTGCTTCTCGCGGGTGAAGACGTACTGGTTCAGCGAGCGGCCGATGCGCACGTCGGCGTAGTCGGCCCCGGCGGCTTTGGCGGCGTTCAGGGCCGCGTCGGCCAGGCGTTTTTTCACGGCCACATCGGCGCCCGGCTCCAGCAGGCGGGCGGGGTCGACGGGCGTGTGGCCGAAGCCCGGCAGGCTCGGCAGAAACAGGGCGCCGGCGGCAAGTCCGGTAAGGCCCACAAAGTCGCGTCTTTTCATAAGGTTGCAGAAGGGTAAAGGTGTGGTTAGAATTAAAAAAAACGTCATGCTGAGCGCAGTCGAAGCATCTCTACCGCGCAACGTAATCATTTACTAGCGCGGTAGAGATGCTTCGACTGCGCTCAGCATGACGTTCTGTTGTTGTCTGATTTGAAGCTTGTTTAAACAGCGTCCGACAAGCTGGTAAACGTGAAGTCCCGAATCTTGAGCGGCGGCACGAGGTTGCCGTTCAGGCGCACCGGTTTACCAATGGCTTCCAGGTTGTTGAGCATGATGACCGGGCTTTCGTTGAAGCGGAAGTTCTTCACCGGGAACTTGATTTGGCCGTTTTCGATGTAGAACGTGCCGTCGCGCGTCAGGCCCGTAAACAGCAGCGTCTGCGGGTCGACGGGGCGGATGTACCACAGGCGCGTCACGAGAATGCCCTTGGCCGTGCCCTTGATGAGGTCGGCGGTGCTTTGGGTGCCGCCTTCCATAATCCAGCCGTTGGGGCGGGGCAGGTCGGGGATGCCGGCTTTCCGGGCCCAGAAGCGCGAGGAGTATAGGTTCTTCACCACACCTTTTTCAATCCAGGTGGTGCGCTGCTGCGGCCGGCCGTCGCCACTGAAAGTCAGGTCGCTGATTTCCGGGTTCAGCGGGTCGGAATAAATCGTAACCCGCTCATCGAACAGCTTTTCGCCCTTATTGTTGCCGCCGCCCTTCTTGCTGAGGAAGCTGCGGCCCTCGTCGGCGTTCCGCGCATCGAGCGAACCCATGAGTGCACCGAGTAAGGACGTATCCACATTGGAAAGCAGCGCGTTCGGCTCTAGAATGACGGTGTACTTGCCCGGCTCGATGGCCCGCGCTTTTACCGATGACGAAGCCTTATCGGCCGCAATTTTGGTGAAGCGGGCGGCGTCCATCTTGGCTGCGTCCACGTAATCGCCCGAGGCGTAGCCCGAGCCGGTGCCGTCGGGCGTGCGCACCGTCACCGAAAACGTTACGTTGCTCACCTGCTGGTAAGCTTCCAAGCCTTTGGAGTTTCGCTTGGCCACGAAGCCGTGCGAATCGTCCAGAAAGGCGGCCGAGCTGAGCTTGCGCTGGTCGCAGAGCGCCATGCTGGCCCCTATTTGCGCGGCCCGGTAGTCGGGCGTGATGCCGGCCGTGGCGGCCACATAGGAGCGGCTGCCATCGAGGTACTGCTGCGGCCCGAGCAGCGGCATGTATTCAGGGCTTTCGGGCGCGAGGCGCGCAATTTCCTCGGCCCGCTGCACGCAGCGGCGCAGGGTGGCGTCGTCGAACTCGTTGCAGGTGGCAGTGCCGGCCCGGCGGCCGAAGCGGCTTTCCACGGCGAGGGAGGTATTGTCGCTCGCCCCGGCGGTGCTGATGGAGTTGCGCGCCGAGCGCACGTTGCCGCCAACGTTGCCGCTCAGCGTCGCGTCGCACTCGTCGGCGGTGCTGAAGCTGAGGACCTTTTTGAGTATGGTTTGGGCTTCGTCTTTGGAGAGAATGGCCATGAGAGAAGTGTTGAGTTTTGAATGTTGAGGGCTGAATTATTTCGGAGCGTCATGCCGAGCGCAGCCGAGGCATCTCGCGTGCAGCCGTAATCACGACGATTGCAACGATGCGGGCGAGATGCCTCGGCTGCGCTCGACATGACGTTCTTACAAAGCCATTCAATTACCCGAGTTTGCGGGCCGTGTTAATCACGTTCACGCCATTAAACCGCGTGGTGGCTGAGCCGTGGCTCACCGCCGAGCTCTGGCTGGGCTGGCCCTTGCCGTCGTTGAAGGCGCCGAAGAAGCGGAAGTCGCGCTCGTCGCAGGTGGCGGCGCAGCTGTTCCAGAATTCCTGGGTGTTGGCCTGGTAGGCCACGTCTTCCAGCATTTCGGTGATTTTGCCCTTCTCGATGGCGTAGAAGACCTGGCCGCCGAACTGGAAATTGTAGCGCTGCTGGTCGATGCTGAACGAACCGTTGCCGGCAATGTAAATGCCTTTGTCGACCTTGCTCACCAGCTCGTCCACGCTCAGGCGGTCCTTGCCGGGCTGCAGGCTCACGTTGGGCATGCGCTGGAACTGCACGTCCTGCCAGCTCTGCGAGTAGCAGCAGCCGTCCGATTCCTTTTGGCCCACCATGTGCGCCTGGTCGCGGATTTTCTCGTAGTCCACCAAGCGGCCCTCTTTGATGAGGTCCCAGCGCTTGGTTTTCACGCCTTCGTCATCGTAACCAACCGCGCCCAGCGTGCCGGGTGTCACCTTGTCGGCCACAATATTCACCTGCTTCGAGCCGTAGGGGATACCCTTGGCCTTCCATTCCAGCGTGGCAAAGCTGGTACCTGCGTAGTTGGCCTCATAGCCCAGCACGCGGTCGAGTTCGAGCGGGTGGCCGACACTCTCGTGAATGGTCAGACCGAGGTGGTGCGGGTCGAGCACGAGGTCGTACTTGCCGGGCACCACCGACTTCGCGGTCAGCTTCTGCTTCACCTGCTTGGCGGCGGCGGCCACGTCTTCCAGCATGTCGTAGCTGTTTTTGTAGCCGATGATATCGGAGCCCGTGGGGCCGGCCACTTTGTCGGCGGCTTTGGGCGTGAGGTACTCGTAGCCCATGCCCACCGGGGAACTCAGCGCCTGCCGCGAGCGGAACTTGCCGCTGGCCCGGTCGATGGCCGTGACGCCGAACGAGGGGTAAATCCGGTGAATGTCCTGGTCGATGTAAGAGCCGTCGGTGCTGGCAAAGTACTTCTGCTCATTCACCTGCGAGAGAATCGAGTTCACAAACGACACGCCCAAATCCAGGGCCTTGGCGTTCACGCCCAGCAGCAAATCCACCTTGTCTTTGATGGGCACCTCAAAGGCGTTTGTCTGAATAGGCGCCTTCCAGCTCACTTCGCCGTAGCCGCGTTGCGGGGCCAGCTGCACCTTTTCCTTCTGCACTTTCGAGTTGGCCTTGGCAATCTGCACGGCCAGCTGCGCGGCTTTGGCAATGCCCGCGTCAGTCACATTATTGGTCGAGGCAAAGCCCCAGGTGCCGTTGGCAATCACCCGGATGCCGCAGCCGAAACTCTCGGTGCTGCTGATGCCCTGCACCTGCTTTTCGCGGGTGAAGATGCTCTGGTTGAGGTAGCGGCCGATGCGCACGTCGGCGTAGCTGGCGCCGGCGCTTTTGGCGGCGTTTAGGCCCACGTCGGCCAGGCGTTTTTTCTGGGCCACGTCGAGGCCCGGCTCCAGCAGTCGCAGCGGGTCAACGGTGTTGCCCAGGCTGGGGAAGCTGGGCAGAAACAGGGCCCCGGTGGCCAGGCCGGTTAGGCCCACAAAGTCGCGTCTTTTCATAAGGTGAGTGTAGCGCGGACTTTTAGTCCGCGAGTGGTTTGCATGGAAAAAAAGTCACGTTTAATTCGCGGACTAAAAGTCCGCGCTACAAGCTACACCGCGTCTGAGAGGCTGGTAAAGGTGAAATCGCGGATTTTGAGCGGCGGCACGAGGCTGCCGTTCAGGCGCACGGGCTTGCCCAGTGCCTCCAGGTTGTTCAGCATAATGACCGGGCTTTCGTTGAAGCGGAAGTTTTTCACCGGGAATTTGATGACGCCGTTTTCGATGTAGAACGTGCCGTCGCGCGTCAGGCCCGTGTAGAGCAGCGTCTGCGGGTCGACGGCCCGAATGTAGTAGAGGCGTGTTACGAGAATGCCTTTGGCCGTGCCTTTGATGAGCTCGGCGGTGCTTAGGGTGCCGCCGGCCATAATCCAGCCGTTGGGCGGGGGGATGTCGGGCACGCCCGATTTCTGGGCCCAGTAGCGCGAGGTGTAGAGGTTTTTCACGATGCCTTTTTCCACCCACGTCACTTTCTGTTGCGGGCGGCCGTCGTTGGCGAAGGTCAGGTCGGGTACCTCGGCGTTGGTCGGGTCGGAGTAGATGGTCACCCGCTCGTCGAAGACCTTTTCACCCTTCTTGTTCCCGCCGCCTTTTTTGCTGAGGAAGCTGCGGCCCTCGTCGGCGTTGCGGGCGTCCATAGCACCCATCATATTGTTGAGCAAATCAATAGCCGCCGCCGGCTCCAGAATCACGGTGTACTTGCCCGGCTCAATGGCCTTGGCGCCCACCGACGAAGCCGCCTTATCGGCCGCCACCCGCGTGAGGCGGGCCGCGTCGAACTTCGCCAAATCGGTGTAATTGGCAATGGCGTAGCCGGAGCCGGTGCCGTCGGCAGTGCGCACGGTGATGGAAAAGTCCACGCTGCTCACCTGCTGGTAAGCCTCCAAACCTTTGGAGTTGCGCTTGGCCACGAAACCCGCCGAATCATTAAAGAAGCCGGCGGAGCTCAGCTTCTTCTGCTCGCACAGCGCCATGCTGGCCCCAATCTGCTCGGCCCGGTAGTCGGGCGTGATGGCGGCCGTGCGCGCCGCAAACGAGCCGGGCGACGCCAGGTAGGTCTGCGGCCCGAGCAGCGGCACGTATTCGGGGCTTTCAGGGGCGAGGCGCGCAATTTCCTCGGCCCGCTGCACGCAGCGGCGCAGCGAGGCTTCGTCGAACTCATTGCAAGTGGCGGTGCCGCTGCGCTTGCCGAAGCGCGCCTGCACCGCCAGCGCCACGTTCTCAGCCGCGCCGGCGGTGCTGATGGAGTTGCGCGCCGAGCGCACGTTGCCGCCGGTGTTGCCGGTCAGCGTGGCCTCGCACTCGTCGGCAGTGCTGAAGCTGAGGACTTTTTTGAGTATCGTCTGGGCTTCGTCTTTGGAGAGAATGGCCATTGAGTTTTTTATGTAGAAATGCTGGATTATTTCAGAACGTCATGCTGAGCGCAGTCGAAGCATCTCTACCGCTTCGTTGCAATAGCCTTGATTTACTTGCGCAGTAGAGATGCTTCGACTGCGCTCAGCATGACGTTCTGTTACCTATTACCCGAGTTTGCGGGCCGTGTTAATCACGTTCACGCCATTAAAGCGCGTGGTGGCCGAGCCGTGGCTCACGGCCGAAACCTGGCTCGGCTGGCCCTTGCCATCGAAGAAGGAACCGAACAGGCGGTAGTCCGACTCGTCGCAAATCGCGGCGCAGGAGTTCCAGAATTCCTGGGTGTTGGCCTGGTAGGCCACGTCCTCAATCATGCCCGCAATCTGGCCTTTTTCGATGGCGTAGAACACCTGGCCGCCGAACTGGAAGTTGTAGCGCTGCTGGTCGATGGAGTAGGAGCCGCGTCCGGCGATGTAAATGCCCTTATCCACGCCTTTAATCAGGTCGTCGACGCTCATTTTGGCCTTGCCGGGCTGCAAACTCACGTTGGGCATGCGCTGGAACTGCACCGAGTCCCAGGAATCGGCGTAGCAGCAGCCGTCCGATTCGGTCTGGCCCACGATGTGGGCCTGGTCGCGGATTTTTTCGTAGTTCACCAGCATGCCGTCCTTGATGAGGTCCCAGCGCTTGGTTTTCACGCCTTCGTCGTCGTAGCCCACCGCGCCCAGCGAGCCCGGCTGCAGCTTGTCGGCCACAATGTTGACCAGCTTCGAGCCATAGGGAATCTGCTTGGCTTTCCACTCCAGCGTGGCAAACGAAGTGCCGGCGTAATTGGCCTCGTAACCCAGCACGCGGTCCAGTTCCAGCGGGTGGCCCACGCTTTCGTGGATGGTCAGACCCAGGTGGTTGGGGTCGAGCACGAGGTCGTATTTGCCGGCGGTTACCGACTTCGCGGTCAGCTTTTCCTTCACCTGTTTGGCGGCTAGGGCGGCGTCTTCCAGCATGTCGTAGGAGTTGCGGTAGCCGATGAGGCCGGTGCCGCTGGCCCCCGGAATTTTGTCGGCGGCCTGGGGCGTAAGGTACTCATAGCCCAGGCCCATGGGTGCGCTGAGGGCGTCGCGTGAGCGGAATTTGCCGCTGGCCCGGTCGATGCCCGTGACCGAAAACGTGGGCCAGATGCGGTGCACGTCCTGGTCGATGTAGGAGCCGTCGGTGCTGGCGAAGTATTTCTGCTCGTTAATCTGAAACAGCGAGGAATTCACGAAGCTCGCGCCGTTGTCGGTGGCCCGGGCGTTGGCGGCCAGCAGCAGTTCCACCTTCTGCGCCACCGGCACCTCGAAGGCATTCTGCTTGATGGGCGTGCGCCAGGTGACTTCGCCGTAGCCCTTTTGCGGGGCCAGCTGCACCTTTTCCTTCTGCACTTTCGAGTTGGCTTTGGCGATGGCCACGGCCAACTGCGCGGCTTTGGCCAGGCCGGCTTCGGTCACGGTGTTGGTGGCGGCGAAGCCCCAGGTACCGTTGGCCAGCACCCGCACGCCGCAGCCGAAACTCTCGCCGCTGGCAATGTTCTGCACCTGTTTTTCGCGGGTGAAGATGCTTTGGTTGAGGTAGCGGCCGATGCGTACGTCGGCGTAGCTGGCGCCGGCGCTTTTGGCGGCGTTGAGGGCCGCATCGGCCAGGCGTTTTTTCTGGGCGGGGTCGAGGCCGGGTTCCAGCAGGCGGGCGGCGTCTACGGGCGTGCCGCCCAGGCTTGGGAAATGGGGCAGGAACAGGGCTCCGGCCGCCAAGCCAGAGAGTCCCACAAAGTCGCGTCGTTTCAAAGCAGCGTAGTTATTTGGAAATAGGGGCAGCAGATTCGTAAAGATGGGTACAAATCTTAATGAAAAAGACCAGCCGTTGCGGCTAGCGTTGCGCTATTGCTCAAAAAAGTCTGTTTTGTTTAGGATTGGCATCGCCACAGACTGCTGACAAAGGCAACAGCGGCGCGAATTGAATTGAAAAAGCCCCGAATCTTTTCAGACTCGGGGCTTCGTTTGGAGTGAAGGTTTCACTTATTTAGTGGTTGGTGGGCCGCCAGGTGAGGCTCACACCCGAGGCGCCGCTGCCGAAGTAAGCCGGCGCCATGCCGATGTCGCGGCCGATGCTTTTGCGGCCCCAGCGGTTGCGGTGGCTCAGGTAAGCCAAGTGGGCCGAGAGGATGCCGAAGCCCGCACCGGCCACCACGTCGCTTTGCCAGTGCTTGTCATTAATCATGCGCAGGGCGGCCACGCTGGTGGCAATGGTGTAGGCGCCGATGCCGTACCACTGGCTCTTGTCCCGAAACTCGGTGTGCACAATACTGGCTGCCAGAAACGCCTGCGCCGTGTGGCCCGACGGAAACGACAGATTATCGGCCCCGTTAGGGCGCGTTTCGTTGGCCAGGTACTTCACCGCGAAGGTGCTGGCCAGCATGATGGCCTCGCCCTTGGCAATAATGAGCAGCGTATTGATACGGTCGTTGCGCGACTCCACGCCGGCCAGCGCCACGGCGCCAAGCTCCAGATAGGGCAGGAAGATGACCGTATTGTCAATCATGGTATTGACTGGCCGGAACTGCTTCTGCACAAACGTGCGGGCATCGTGGTTGATGCCCGCATCGCCCTGCGCCGTGATGGCGCCGTAGGTTATCATCACCGCCGGAATAGCCACGGCTTTAAAAAGCTTGCTTTTGAAAAAGGGCTTGCTGCCGGGCGCTGACACTCCGCCGGGGTTTGCGTATTTCTTGGTGGTGTCGGTGGGGACAGGGTTTACCTGGGCCTGAACCGGATGAACGGCCCCGAACAGCAGCATAGCGGCAGCGAAACGGGTAATTAAAAAGGAGCGCATGAAATAAAAAATTAGGGGTAAGCAGGGTAAGCGCTTATTACTACGGGCCTGCTAACATAAACGTAATAGTTAGCTACGATGAAAATTGTAGTATATTGGTTGACTGGATATTATAGGCGCAAAAAAAGTCCCCACCGGGTTGGTGGAGACTTCAAATCCTGTGCGAAATCTGTTGATGTAACGGTTATTCCCAACCGCCGCCCAGGGCCCGTACCAGCGCCACGCTGGCGCCCAGTAGGTTGCTCTGGGCCTGCGTGAGGAGCGTGGCCGCGTCAAGGGTCTGGCGGTCGGCATCCACCACTTCGAAGTAGGTGGTGAGGCCGGCGCGGTAGCGCTCCTTGGTGAGGGCGCTGGCCAGGCGCGCGGCGCGGTAGGCGCGCTGGCGGGCCAACGCCTGGGCTTGGTACTGGCGCACATCGGCCTGGCTGGTTTCCACTTCCTCGAACGCCACGAGGGCAGCCTGACGGTAGTCGGCCACCAGGGCTTCGGCTTCGGAGCGGGCCACCTGCTCGTTGGCGCGGTTGCGGCCGCCGTTGAAGACGGGGATGCTGACGCCGCCACCCACGTAGTAGGTATAGTTGTCGGCCACGCGCACGATGTCGCCCAGCTGGGCGCTTTGCGGGCCGAGGTAGCCGTTGAGGCGCACAGTGGGCAGGCGCGTGAGCTTGGCCACGTCCACGCGGGCGCTGGCGGCGGCCAGGCGGCGCTCGGCTTGCTGCAAATCGGGCCGCCGAGCCAGCAGCGATGCCGGCAGCGAAGCCGGCACCACCGGCGCGGCCAGCGGCCCGGGCTGCGGCGCTACCGCGAAGCCGCTGGCCGGCACGCCCAGCACCGTGGCCAGCGAGGCTTCGAGGCCGAGGCGCTGGCGGCGGGTTTCTACCACGCTGGCGTCCACATTGGCCAACTCGGTTTCGGCGCGGTGCACGGCAATCTCGTTGTCGACGCCGGCCTCGTAGCGGGCGCGGGTCAGCTCCAGGCTGCGCTGGCGGTCGAGGCGGGCGGTATCGAGCACCAATAGCTGCGCATCGAGGCCGCGGATGTTGAAGTAATATGTCGCGGCATCGGCCGTGAGCGAGAGCAGCACAGTGCGCCGGTTGGCTTCCTGCACCTGCGCATCGGCCTCGGCGGCGCGGATGCTGCTGCGAATGCGGCCCCACACATCAAACTCGTAGCTGGCGTTGATGGGAATGTAATACTGCGTCTGCACCACGCCCAGGTTGTTGGAGGCCACCGGAAACGGCAGCGGCCGCAGCGCCGACAGCCGCGAGCGGTACACCTGCGGGTCCACTGTCACAAGGGGCGAGCGGTAGGAACTGGCCACACGCACGTTGGCGCGGGCGCTTTCCACGCGGGCCACGGCAGCTTGCAGGCTGAAATTCTGGGCGGTGGCCTGCTGTTCCAGCGTGTTCAGGCCGGGGTCGTTAAAGAGCGTCCACCAATTGCCGGGGGCGGGCGGGTTGTCCACGGTAGGCGGCATGCTGCTGGCCACGGCGGCCGGCGGGGTGGCAGCAGTGAGGCTGTCGGCCACGTTTTTCCAGGCGGCGGGGGTGGGCAGGCTGGGCGGCGCGTAGCTGGGCGGCCGCACGCAGCCGGCCAGCAGCGCAAGGAGAAGAAAAGGGGAGAGGCGGAGGGTCATTGCGGCGGAGCAAAGTCAAATCTGGCGGTCATGCTTCATCTCGCGTCCGCGAAGTCGAAGCATCTCTACCGCAGTAGTAATTCTTTTAATTGAGTTGGTTGCGCGGTAGAGATGCTTCAACTTCGCGGACGCGAGATGAAGCATGACGTTCTTTTCGCAACCAACCTACTTCACCGGCGACGACACGCGGGGCGCGTCCGGGTCGTTCGGGCGGGGCTTGGCGGGCGGAGGGCCGGCGGGCTTGGCGGGTGGGGTGAAAGCTTTGGTTTGCACGGCCTGGCCTTCGGTCAGCGTTTCAGCGGGGTTCAGCACCAGCTGCTCGCCGCCATTCAGGCCCTGCGATACTTCAATCTGGTTGCCGAAGTCGCGGGCGGTGGTGATGGGTTGGTAGTGGATTTTGCCATCCTGCACCATCGCCACGCGGCTGTCGGTGCCGCCGGGCACCAGCGCGTTGGCCGGGATGATGACGCTGGGCGCGGTGCGCGGCAGGTAGAATTTCACTTGGGCGTAGGAGCCGGGGCGCAGCTGACCATTGGGATTCGGAACCTGCACTTCGGTGAGCAGGGTGCGGGTGTTGGGGTCGAGGGCACCGGCATCACGCACCACTTTGCCTTTGAAGTGCTTGCCCACAAATTCCGGCACCAGATAATCGGCCGTCATGCCGTTTTTGATGGCCGGCGCGAAGTTCTGCGGCACTTGCACGTAGGCGCGCAGCTTCTCGGTTTGCTCAATCTTGAACAGCTGCGAGCCCGGCGCGTTGCTGCTGCTCACGAGGCTGCCCACTTCCACATTGCGCTGCGTGACGATGCCGCTGAATGGGGCCGTGATGCGGCGGAAACTCTGCTGCGCCAGCAGTTGCTGCAACGCCGCCTGCTGCACCGAATACTGCGATTTGGCCACGTCCAGCTCCTGCTTGGAGATGGCACCGGGCAGGGCCACGCCGGCCAGGCGGTTGTAGCTGGTTTTGGCCAGGCCGAGGTTGGCACGGGCCTGGGCCACCTGCTGGTCGAGCTCGGGCGTGGTCACTTCGGCCAGCACCTGGCCGGCGCGTACTTTCTGACCGATGTCGGCGCTCCACGATTTCACAAAGCCATTGGCTTGAGCAAACACGAAGGTTTCGCGCAGCGACTTGGTATCGGCGGGCAAGGTCACGGTGGTGGTGTCGGGCGCGGCTTTGGCCGGCGCCACGGTCACGGTGGGGGCCTCGTTGGTAATGGCTTTGGCTTCGGCGTTGCGGGCCTTTTCCTGCTTGTGGCGCGGCATATAGCCAAGCACGAACAAGCCGGCGAAAACAGCTAGCACAAGTAGAATTATCAGCCAGAACCGGCCAGAGCCGGAAGAATTAGAATCAGACATTATCGGGGAAATCGGGGTCAGAGGATTTTTAGACCGTAGAGGACGCTGAACATTCCGCGCGACTGCTGCGCAAACCTCAACTCCTCTGCGGGCTAAAAAATTAAGCCTGCGCCGTGGCTACCGGCTTGGCTTTTTTCAGGTATGAGAACATAATCGGCACAAAAAACAGTGTCGTCACCGTGGCCAGCATCAGCCCACCAATCACGGCGCGGCCGAGCGGGGCGTTTTGCTCGCCACCCTCGCCCATGCCCAACGACATGGGCAGCAGACCGATAATCATGGCCAGGGCCGTCATCAGCACCGGGCGCAAGCGGGTGAAGCCGGCATCCAACGCCGCATCACGCGGGCTCAAATCCGGCTCTTCCTCGCGCCGCTCATTGGCAAAGGTGACGAGCAGAATACTGTTGGCCGTGGCCACGCCAATGCACATGATGGCACCCATCAAAGCCGGTACGCTGAGCGTGGTTTGCGTCACGAACAGCATCCACAAGATGCCCGCCAGCGCGCCGGGTAGGGCCGTGATGATGATGAGCGGGTCCATCCAGCTCTGGAAATTCACCACCATCAGCAGGTATACCAGAATGATGGCCCCGGCCAGCCCCAGGCCCAGCCCGGCGAAAGACGTGCGCATGGAATCGGCCTGCCCGCGCAGGGCCAGGGTGGTGCCTTTCGGGAGGGTCTTCTCCGTGTCAGCCAGAATCTTGCGGATATCCTTGCTCACGCCGCCCAGGTCGCGGCCCGAAACGCTGGCGTACACATCCACGGTGCGCTGGATGTTGTAATCGGACACCACAGCCAGCGCCTGGGAGCGGCGCACCGTGGCGAAGTTGCTCAGCAGCTGGGCCTGGTCCTGGCCGGCTCCGGTTACGCCGATGTTGCCGACTTCATCGAGGGTGGAGAGGGCGCGGGGCGGCGTTTGCACGGCCACGGTGTAGCTCACGCCGGTGGTGGGGTTCAGCCACTGGTTGGGGCTGGTTTGGGTGCTGCTGCTCAGGTTCACGAGCACGTTGTTGGCGATGTCGCGCTGCGAGAGGCCGGCTTCCTGAGCGCGCACGCGGTCGATGTCGAGGCGCAGCTGGGGCTGGTCGAAGGCCTGGTACACGAAGGCATCGACGAGACCGGGAATCTTCACAATTTTCTCCTTGATTTCGCCCGCAATGCGCTGGTTGGCCATTTTGTCTCGGCCAATTACCTGAATGTCAATCGGGGCGGGCAGGCCGAAGTTCAGGGTCTGGTTCACGATGTCGGCCGGCTGGAAGAAGATGGTCAGGTCCGGGTACTGTTTGTGCAGCTGGCGGCGGATTTCGTTGATGTACTCGCCGGTGGGGCCGTGCTCCTCCTTCATGCTCACCAGGATTTCGCCATCACCCGCCCCGATGGTCGGGTTGTCGCTCAGCAGCAGGTTGATGGGAATCACCGGCAGGCCGATGTTGTCGAGCACGAGGTCCAGTTCATCGGCCGGAATCACCTGCCGAATCACGTTTTCCACCTGCCGGAAACGCACTTCCGTTTCCTCTACCCGCGTGCCGGTGGGCACCCGCACGTGCAAGCGCAGCTGGCCGGCATCCACGGTCGGGAAGAAATTCTGGCCGATGAGCGGGAACAGCCCAAGCGAACCAATAAATAGCACCAGGAAAGCTACAATGACCATCGGGCGGTTGCTCAGGGCCCAGTCCAGTGCTCCGCCGTATACACGGCGAAACTTCTCAAATTGGTGCTCGAAGCCCTTGTGCAGCTTCCAAACCCAGGTTTGAGTGATGGCCTGGCCAGCTTCGCGTTCCGAATCGGTGATTTCATCTTCAGCCTCTTCCTCGGGTGTGCCGCTGGGGTGGGCCTTCTCGAACTGCTCGCGGCGGATGCGCTCCAAATCGCGCTCTACCTGGCTCACGGGCTGGCCGTT
Organism: Hymenobacter convexus; assembly: GCF_030580955.1. Classification (GTDB taxonomy): domain Bacteria; phylum Bacteroidota; class Bacteroidia; order Cytophagales; family Hymenobacteraceae; genus Hymenobacter. The sequence goes on from NZ_JAUQON010000008.1 coordinate 55,585, forward strand.
GCGGACGTGCTGGCTGGGCAGGTCGGGCTCCTCCTGGGCGTGGTAGATGGGCAACTCCTTGCGTAGCAAATACATCACCAGCGTAGGTACCAGCGTACGGCTGAGGATGTAGGAAGCCAGCATGGCGAAAATCACGGCCGTGGCCAGCGGAGCGAAAATGGCCGATGCCACCCCGCCGAGAAAAAACACCGGCACAAACACGATGCAAATGGCCAGCGTGGCCACCAGCGCGGGCGTGGCAATCTGCTGAGCTCCATCCAAAATGCTACGCTTGAGCAGCTTCTTCATCCCCATGTTGCGGTGGATGTTCTCGATTTCCACCGTGGCGTCATCTACCAGAATGCCCACGGCCAGCGAGAGGCCGCCCAAGGTCATGATATTCAGAGTTTGCCCCAGAATATTCATCATGATAATGCTGACCAGAATGCTCAGCGGAATACTCGTCGCGATAATCAGCGTGGAGCGCCAGGAGCCCAGAAACAGCAAAATCATGAGCGCCGTGAGGGCTGCCGCGATGCAGGCTTCGATGATAACGCCCTTGATGCTGGCCCGCACAAAAAACGACTGGTCGAACAGCAGCTTGATGTTCAGGGCCGGGGGCGCGTTGGCCTGAATGTTAGGCAGCGCCTTCTTGATTTTCTCAATGATATCCAGTGTGCTGGCCGCGCCGCTTTTCAGAATCGGGATGATGGCGGTGCGGCGGCCGTTCTGGCGCACGATGTTGGTTTGCACGGCCGCGCCCTCGTGCACGAAAGCCACATCGCGGATGTAGGTGGTCGTGCCGTTGACCGTCTTGATGGGCAGGTCGTTGAGCGTGGCAATAGCCTCGGGGCTGGAGTTCAGCTTCACGTCATACTCCCGGTCGCCAATCTTGGCCGAGCCGGCCGGGATGATGAGGTTTTGGGCCAGCAGGGCCGTTACCACGTCGTTGCCGCTCAGGTTTTTGCCGGCCAGCTTATCGGGGTCGAGGTCGACCATAATCTGCTTTGGTTTGCCGCCGTTCGGCAGCAGCACTGAGGCGCCCTGCACCACCGCCAGGCCGGGCCGGATGAAGGCGTTGGCCGCATCGAACAGGTCGGATTCGCCCAGCGTTTCGGAGCTGAGGGAAGTTTGCGCAATCGGCACGTTGGAGGCCGAGTAGCGGATGATGAGCGGGGGCGTGATGCCGGTGGGCAGCACCCGCAGTAGCGTCTGGGTGATGGCCGTGAGCTGGGCCACGCCCGCATCGGGGTTGGAGCCGGGCTGAAAAAACACCTTAATCAGGCCCACGCCCTTCAGGCTCTGGCTTTCCTGGTGCTCCACGTTGTTGACGGTGGTGGTAATGGCGCGCTCCACCGGGATGATGATGCGCTGGTTCATCTCCTCGGGCGAAATGCCCGAATAGCCCCACACCACGCCCACCACCGGAATCGGGATGTCGGGAAAAATGTCCACCGCCATCCGCTGAATGGTGAGGCCGCCGCCCACCAGAATTAGCAGCGCCATCACCACAAAGGTGTAGGGGCGCGCCAGCGCTAGTCTAACTATCCACATATGTTTGTTTTCTGCGTAGGTCGGGGCAGCGTTGCGACTGCAAGGACTCTTAACTCCTGCGCACAGGTTTTTGTTAAGAATATCGCGCAAAATTAACCCCCTCTGGCCGCCAGGGGCGTTTTCATCGACGGGGAGGGGGTGTTTTATCGACGGGGGCAGCGCAATTCAGGACTGAGCATCCACTACGCAACAGTCGTGCTTAATGCCGGTTTTGTCGGCAACGTTTGCTGCTGGTAGGAGAGGCGCAAGAGGCTGGGCAACACCACCAATAGCAGCGGCAGCGCCAGCAGTAGCCCGCCAATCACGGCAATGGCCAGCGGCTGGTGCAGCTGCGCGCCCGCCCCGATGCCGAGGGCCAGCGGCAGCAGCGCCGCGATGGCCGAGAGGGCCGTCATCAGCTTGGGCCGCAGGCGGGCCGCAATGGCGTAACCCACGGCCTGCTCCACGGGCCGGCCCTCTTCCAGAATCTCGAAGAACTGCTGAAAGGTGAAGATGGCATTTTCGCCGATGATGCCCACCACCATAATGAGGCCGGTGTAGGAGCCCACGTTCAGCGGCGTGCCCGTCAGGAACAGCGCCAGCGAGCCGCCGGCCGGCCCCAGCACGGCAATCAAGAGAATAAGTCCGGCCGCTTTCAAGTCCCGAAACAGGAACAGCGCCACCGCAAATACCAGCAGACACGCCGTGCCCAGAATCGTCAGCAACTCCTGAAACGACTGCTGCTGCTCGGCATACGAGCCGCCGTACTGAATGAAGTAGCCCGGCGGCAGCGGTACGTCACGCTCCAGCCTCTGGCGGATTTCGCTCATGGCCCCGCCCAGGTCGCGGCCGTCGAGGCGGGCCGTGACGGCGGTCATGGCCTGCAGGTTTTCGCGCTCCAACTCGGCATCGCCGGCCGTCACGCTCACGGTGGCCAGCTCGTCGAGGCGGCGGCGCTGGCCGTTGGGCAGGAAGATGGGCTCGCCGCGCATCTGGGCCAGGGTGGCCTGGGCGGCGTTGGGGTAGCGCATCCTAATGTTGAGGAGCTGCTCGCCTTCGAGCACATTGCCGGCCGTGGTGCCGGCTAGCTGGGTTTGCAGCTGGGTCTGGAAATCGGTGGCAGTGAGGCCGTACTGGGCGAGGCGGCGCGGGTCGGGGCGCACGTCCACGCTCGGGCCCATGCGCACGATGCCGTCGAACACGTCGGCGGTGCCGCTCACGCCTTCCACCACTTTGGTCACCTGCTCGGCTAGGGCGTAGCGCTTGGTGGCATCGGGCCCGAAGACTTTGATTTCGATGGGCTGCACGGTGCTCATCAGGTCGCCGAGCATGTCGCCGATAACCTGGCCGAAGTCGATGGTGAGGGCCGGCTGGGTGGCCTCGATGCGCTCGCGGATGTCGGAAATAACTTCCTCGGTGGTGCGCTGGCGGTCGGTTTTCAAGCGGATGAGGTAGTCGCCCCGGTTGGGCTCGGTGATGAAAAAGCCCATTTGAGTGCCGGTGCGGCGCGAGTAGCTGGCCACCTCCGGCACCTTCACAATGAGCTTTTCGGCCTGGCGCAGCATGCGGTCGGTTTCCTCAATGCTGGTGCCGGGCGGCGAGTTGTAGTCGAGCACGATGGCGCCTTCGTCCATGTCGGGCAAAAAGCCGGTGGCCAGGCGCGGGATGATGAGCACCATGCTGCCTATCAATACCAAAATGCCGATAATGCTATAGGCGGGGTGCCGGATGACGGCGCGCACCCAGGGGATTTCGTGGTGGGCAGAATCGGCTTTGGCAGGCGTTTCAGCAGCTGCCAAAGTAGCGGCGGCAGCATTAGGAGCCAAGGCATGGGTTTCGTCGCTGAAGTATGGGTCACTTGCCGCTGCCGGACCATCCGCTGCATGGGGCGGCACCACTGCCACCACCTCCGCTTTGCGACGGCGGCTCAGCAGCAGATAAATCACCGGCAGCCCCAGCCACGCCACCAGAAACGAGCACACCAGCGCCACCACCATTGTGGTAGCCAGTACCTTAAAGTAGGCCCCCGCCACGCCGCCCAGCAACGCAAACGGCAGGAAAATCACAATCGTACTCAGTGAAGACCCGACGAGCGCGGGCAGCAAATGGCCCACCGAGCGGCGCACCACTTCGCCGGGCGTGGCGCCGGGGTGGTCTTCGCCCACGCGGTGCAGCTGCTCCACCATCACCACGGCGTCGTCAATCATGAGGCCGATGGCGGCGGCGATGGCGCCCAGCGTCATGATATTGAAGGAGTAACCGAGGCCGAAATAGAGCACCGCAATGGTGAGCGCCAGCGCCACCGGAATGGCCCCGAGGATAGTCATCGTGGCGCGGAAGGAGCGCAGAAACAGCGCCGTGACTACCAGCGCCAGCGCCAGGCCAATCCAGAGCGCATCCTGCACCGAGCGCACGACTTCGGCCACGAAATCGGCCTGGTCGTAATACGGCGCCATGCGCACGCCACGCGGCAGGCCCGATTTCAGGGCTGCCACTTTGGCCTTGACCCCGTCGGATACCTGCACCACGTTGGCATCGGGCTGGCGCAGGATGGAGATGAGGACGGCGTCGGAACCGTTGGCGTTGATGCGGGTGTACTCGGGCTGCTCGCCCAAGCTGACGGTGGCCACGTCGGCGAGGCGCACGATGCGGCGGCCGTCGTTGCGGAGCACCAGGTTTTCGAGGTCCTCCTTCTGGACGATGGTGGCGTCCGTCACGGTAAGGTAGAGGCGGCGGTAGTCGCTCAGGTAGCCGTTGCTCTGCACGAAGTTGGTGGCGGTGAGGGCCTTGGTCACATCGTCGGGCCCGAGGGCGAGGGCGGCCAGCTGGTCGGGCAGCAGCTGAATCTGGTATTCCTTCGTGCGCCCGCCCTGGATGGCCACCGACGACACGCCCTCCACCTGCGAGAGAAAGGGCTTGATGGTGTAGAGCGCCAGCTTGCGCAGCTCCAGCGCCGAGCGGCCCGGGGCCTCCAGCGTGTAGCCCATCACCGGCAGAATGGCCGGGTTCATGCGCTCGACCGAGATGTTCACGGTCGGCGGCAGGTCGCCGCGAATCTGGTTCAGGCGCGACTCAATGAGCGTCTGGCTGGTGGCAACGTTCACGCCCCAATCCAGAAAGGCGGAGATTTCGCAGCTGCCCCGGCTGGTGGTGCTGCGCAACAGCTTCAGGCCCGGCACCCGCTTCATGGCGTCTTCCATGGGCTTGGTCACGGTCACCATCATGCGGTCGACCGGCTCTAGCCCGTTCTCGGCAATCACCTTCACTTTCGGAAACGTCACCTCCGGAAACAGCGCCACGTTGATACGCCGGTAGGCCACCGTGCCCAGCGCCAGGGCCAGTGCCAGCAGCACCGCAATGGGCGCTTTGTAGGCTTGGAAGAGGGAGGGACGGTTGGGCATTGGATGACTATTATCGAGAATTACAGAACGGTCATGCTGAGCTCATTCGAAGCATCTCTGCCGCTTCGTTGCTCCGATTGAATTAGTGTTGAGGTAGAGATGCTTCGAATGAGCTCAGCATGACCGTTCTTATTCGGTTGTTTCAACAGCTACTCCTTCTCCGCTGCCACCGGCCGCGTCACCTTCACGGCGGCCGTGTCGTCCAGCCCGAAGTTGCCGCTCAGCAGAATCTTGTCGCGCGGATTAAAGCTGGGCGCTTTGATTTCAACGTGGTCCTTCTCCTGCGCGCCCACCATCACCGGGACTTTAACGGCGGTCGAGTCGTTCACCAGCTTCATCACCCAGAATTCAGTTTGGGTTTCATCCGTGAGCACGGCGCCGCGTGGTAGGGTGCGGGCCAGGTGCGGGGCGGTTTTATCGAGTTCGACCTGTACGGCCAGGTTTTCGGGCAAATCCGGCACCGGGCCGGTGGGGCGAATGGTGTAGCGCTGGGTTTGGATGCTGACGTCGGCCGTGGCGAGCACTTCGGCCACGCGGCCGGGCAGTACGCGGCCATCGGGCAGAAGGAGGCGGCAGGTCTGGCCGGTGTGCACGTAGCGCAGCTGGGTCACGGGCACGTCGAGGATGAAGCCGAAGCGGCTTTTGTCGTAGGTGAGGCCGAGCTGCTCGCCGTCCTGCACGTAGTCGCCGGCCAGCTTGTCCACGGTGGCCAGGATGCCGGCGCGGGCCGATTTTATCTGAATGATGCCGCTGAATTTAAGGCGCGGGTCACCAGTGAGCTGGTCGAGGTGCAGGGTTTTCGATTCCTTGGTCTGGATGGTGAATACCGTTTGGCCGGCGCGCACCCGCTGGCCCACCACGGGCGTGGGCGGCAGCACGTAGCCGGTGGTGGTGGCCCGCAGCGCATCCTTGGCCGGAAAGGCCGACACGGCGCTCAGCCGCAGCACGTCGGTGAGCGTGTCGGTTTGAATTGTGCCGACGGTGACCAGCGCTTTGGGCTTCACGGCGGCTTCTTCCTCACCATCGGCGGGCGCGGCGGCCTCACCGGCAGCGGCCGGGTCTTTCGACCCGCAGGCGCTGAGGCCGGCAAAGGCAAAGAGGAAAAGGAGACGATGGAGAGAATTCATGAAAACAAGTAGGAAATTTTAGCGTGGACTCTGCGAGTCCGCGAGCGAGCGTAGCGAACATCCGGCGTCCGGCACACAGGGTGGTTCGTCCGGCTCGCTGCGCTCGCTGCGCTCACTCGCGCACTCGCATAGTCCACGCTACTGCTCGGCCAGGTAATCCAGCGCAAACCGGTTCCTGAGCTGGTCGGTCTGGGCCTGCGTCAGGCTGAACTGCAAGGTCCGGTAGCTGGTCACCAGGTTCAGGTAGTCGAGAATGGCCACGTCGCCCGTGGCCAGCTGCTGCCGGGCGGCGCCCACCAGCGCCTCCGCCACCCGCAGCTGCTCCCTGATGCGGCCCAGCAGCGCATCAGAGGCCCGAATGAGTCCTTCCAGCTGCTCGTACTGCTGCTGCCGCTGCACCGTGAGGAACTGCCGGTAGCCGCGGCGGCTCTGCTCGCTCAGCTCCAGGCGCTGGTATTGCAGCTGGCGCTGGTGGCCATCGAAAATGGGAATGCCCAACTGCAGGCCGCCCCCGATGCCCACGCTGTGGGCCAGCGCCACGGGCAGGTACGACGACGATTGCAGGCCCGCATCCACCACGGCGCTGAGCTTGGGGCGGTAGTTGGCGTCCACGGCCCGCCGGTCGAGCAGTAGGCGCAGGCTGTCGAGGGTGTACTGGCGCTGCGCCGGGGCCAGCAGGCCCGCCAGGGGGCGATGGGTGGGCGGGGTAGGGGCTTCGAGGGCAACGAGGGCCGTATCGGCCACGCCGGCTAAGGCGCGCAGGGTGCCCAGCTCGCGGCGGTAGGCCAGGCGGTTCTGCTCCACGGTCACCTCCTGGGTGCGCACCGAGAGGTAGAAGCTCAGGTATTGCGTTTGCTTGAAAATGCCGCCGTTCACCAACTGGCGCAGCATCTGGTCTTGCTGGCGCAGCTGGGCGAGCAGCGTGCGGCTGAAGCTGAGCTGCGTTTCGGCGGCGTAGGCGGTCAGGAACTGGTCGGTGATGTTGCGCCGCAAATCCAGGGCCGACAAGCGCCCCGTGTTGCGCAGCACCTGGCCCTGGCTGGCCAGAATCTGGTAGTCGTTCTGGAGCTGGAAGCGGTTGAGAATGGGCTTGCTGGCCTGGGCGATGGCGGCGTAGTTGCCGCCGTTGGAAATGGCGTTATCGTAGCCCAGCACGCTCTCGCCCTGGCTGTTCGTCACGGATGGGTAGTACAGCGCCGAGCCAATGCCGGCCACCTGCACGCCGTTCTGACGGGCTCGCACCAGGCTGTCGAGACGGTTTTGGCGTACTTGGTTGGCGGTTTCGCGCAGCAGCGGGCTGTTCTGGCGGGCCACGAGCAGGAAATCCTCAAGCCGGCGCGGGCTGAGCGAGGCCGTGGGCACGGCCGGCAGCGGCGCCAGCACGGCCGGAGTCGCGCCGGTTTGGGCGCGGGCCACACGGGGGCCAGTGAGCAATGCACTGCCGAAAGCCAGGCACCAAATCAGGCGGGGAAAGCGAGCGAACAACAGATAGGGGAGGATAGTAAGCGCCACAAAGCTGCGGGGCAATTCTGAAGAAAATCGGCCACTTGCCCGGCAGCAGTCCTTCATACGCATAAGCTCACAGAATATATACAAACTTTGGCCCTTCCTTCGCGGCCGGGCCGCCCGCCTTTCGGCCTCCTGTTTATGAAAATTCTCCTCATTGAAGACGAAGCGGCTCTGCGCACTGCCCTGATGGGCTCGTTGAAGCAAGCCGGCTACCTAGTGGAAGCCGCCGCCGACTGCGCCCAGGCTTACGAAAAAATCGGCCTCTACCAATACGACTGCGTGTTGCTCGACCTGACCCTGCCCGACGGGTCCGGCCTCGACCTGCTCCGCGCCCTCAAGGCGCAGAAATCGCCGGCCGGCGTGCTCATCATCACGGCCCGCGACGCCCTCACCGACAAAATCACCGGCCTCGACCTCGGGGCCGACGACTACCTCATCAAGCCTTTCCACCTCTCCGAGCTCAATGCCCGGCTCCGGGCCATCATCCGCCGCCGCCAGTTCCAGGGCCAGCAGCAAATCATGTTCCGCGACCTGGTGGTGCTGCCCGAGCTGGCCGAAGTGCAGGTGCGCGGCGAGGCCCTCACCCTCACCAAGAAGGAGTACGACCTGCTGCTCTACCTCCTCGCCAACCCCGGCCGCGTCCTCACCAAGGAAGCCATTGCCGAGCACCTCTGCGGCGACGCCGTGGATGCCGCCGACTCGTTCGACTTCATCTACACCCACCTCAAAAACCTGCGCAAAAAGCTTCAGGAAAAGGGCGCCGACAACTACATCCGCACCATGTACGGCGTGGGCTACAAGCTGAGCCACGAGTAAGGACCGGGCGGCGCGCGGCACCGGAAACAAAAGCCGTGCGCCGCCACTACTGTTATTATTCGCGTCGCCGCGGGCGGCCACTTTTCTGTCATGAACCTCCTCCACGCCACCACCCGCTACTACTTGTTTCTGGCCCTGCTGCTGTTTGCGGTGGGCAGCGTGGGCCTCTACCACGGCATCAACTGGGCGCTGCGCACCGAGGTGAGCGAGCAGCTAACCGAGCGTCGGCGCGAGCTGCTGGCCAAGGCCCATGCCAACCAGCTGCCCCCCGTGAGCCAGCTGGCCATCTTGCTCGACGTCAGCCGCACGCCCCGCCCGGTAGGCTTCCGCGACACCCTGCTGCTCGACCGCACCGAGCAGGAGTGGGTGCCGCACCGGCAACTGACCTTCCCCATGGTGGTGCGCGGCGAGGGGCCGGTGTGGGTGTCGCTGCGCAAATCCTTGGTGGAGGCCGAAGACCTACTGGGCGTGGTATTGGTGGTGATGCTGAGCGTATTGGCCCTGCTGCTGGCCGGCACGGTGCTGCTCAACCGCTGGCTGTCGGCCCGGCTGTGGGCGCCCTTCCGGCACACGCTGGCGGTGCTGCGCCGGTACGATTTGCAGCAGCACCAAGCCCTGGCGCTGCCCCCCGCGCCGGTGGCCGAATTCACGGAGCTCAACCAGGCCCTCAACGGCTTCAGCCAGCGCCTAGTGGCCGATTACGAGAGCCTGCGCGAGTTCACGGCCAACGCCGCCCACGAAACCCAAACCCCGCTGGCCATCATGCAGGCCCAACTGGAGCAACTGCTCCAGGTGCCCGCCCTGGCCGAAGACCCCGCCGCCGCCCCGCTCGTGGCCGACCTCTACGGCGCCACCCTGCGCCTTTCGCGCCTGCACCAGGCCCTGAGCTTGCTCAGCAAAATTGAAAACCGCCAGTTTGCCCAGGCTCAGCCCGTACGCCTCGACCAGTTGCTGGAAGAACGAATAACGCAACTCGAACCCCTTTTCGATGCCCGCGAGCTGCGCTACGGCCTCAACATTGCCCACGCGCCCGTGGTGGTGCAGATGCACCCCGGCCTGGCCGATTCGCTGCTCCAGAACCTGCTGCAAAATGCCGTGAAGCACAACGTGCGCGGCGGCGAGCTGGCCATCTTCTTGTCGAACACGGAGCTTATCGTCACCAACACCGGCCCCGCGGTGGCCGGCGACCCGGCCCGCTTCTTCGAGCGTTTCCGCAAGCACAACGCCGCCTCCGAATCGCCGGGCCTGGGCCTGAGCATCGTGCAGCAGATTTGTGGCTACTACGGCTTTGGGCTTGAGTATCAGCTGGCCGAATCCGGGACCCAGCACCGGCTGCGCGTGGTGTTTGCCCCCGGTCCGGCGGTCCCGGCCGGCCGGCCCAGTGGCCCGAACCGGGTGGCCTTTGGCGAAAAAAAGCAGCCTGGCGCCGTATTTGACGTATAGCCGCCGTCGGGGCCGGACCACTGCCCCCGCCGCGCGCGTCGAGTGCGCTTTTGATTATGCCCATGAGTACCCTTCGGCCACACTGCATGGCGGGCCTTTTGTGCCTGGCCTCGGCCTGGGCGGCGCACGCCCAGTCGTCGGCCAACAACGACGGCTTTCGCCGCCGCAACGGCCAGATGGAGGTGGTGCGCAACGGCCAGGCCCGCCCCATGACCCGCGACGCCCACCTGCCCACCGGCGCCACCGTCACCAAAGACGGCTTCATCGTGAACGCCACCGGCCAGCGCACCGAATTGGCCGAAGGCCAGGGCTGCGACCTGCGCGGCCGCCCCGTGGCCGTGCGCACCACGCCCGATGGCCGGCTAGCCCTGGCCACGCCCGCGGCGGCGGCCCGCCCGGCCCCCGGTCCCCTGCCTCCGCGCTCCGTGCTCGATGCCCTCTTTGGTGGGGCCGAAGATGAGGGCCGGGACTATCATAAAGTCAAGAAACCGAAAAAGAAGCACGGCAAAGGCCGGGGCCACGGCCGCTGGAAAGGGGAGGACGACTAGGCCCGCCGCCCGCCGCCGCCCCTCTTATTCTGCGCTCGTATTCATTCCATGGTTCACCAGTTTCTCGCTTCTCCTTTTGATGATGCGGCCCGCGCGGCCCAGTTTGCGGCCGTGGCCGCCGCCCTGCGGTCCGAATCCCCCACCGACACCTTGCTGCTGGGCAACCTCGTGCTGGAAGACGGCGCCGAGCCCATCGATGCGCTGGTGGTGCGGCCGCACAGCCTCACGCTGCTGGTGCTGGTGCCCGGCGGCGGCTGGCTGAGTGTGCCGGCGCTGGGCTACGGCCGCTGGCAGCTGGCCGGCGCCGGGTTGCCAACGGCCGGGGCGTTCGATAACCCTTTTGAACAGTTTGTGCAGCAGAAACAAGCCGTGGCCGACTGGTTGCGCCCCCGCTTCGGCCCCGCGCAGGCCAATCTGAAAGCTATTTCCGGCATTGTATTGTTTGCCAAGCCCATCGACCTGGCTCCCGACGTGATGCCGGCCCTCAGCGCCGCACCCGCCGGGTTTGCGCTGCTGAGCAGCCCGGCCGAACTGCCGGGCAGTCTCCGCGAGCTAGCCACTTCCGACATCAACCTCAGCCCCGCCGACATCGCCGATTGGGCCGCCGAATGGGCCGATTTTGCCGCTGCGGCTACCGCGCCCGCTGGTTTGGGCGAGCAGCCGGCTGCCGCGCCTACGTCCGCTGCCCCGGCTCCCGCGCCGGCCGACAATGTGCTGGCCCGGAAAGCCCGCGCCGTCTGGGGCTGGCTGGGCGCCGCCGATGTGCCCGACGATGACCCGCCCTACGGCATCGACCCCGCCGCCGCCCGCCGCGAAGAGAAGCAGCGCCTCGAAACCCTGCGCCAGCAAATGCAGGCCGATGTGGCCGCCCAGCTCCAGGCCCTCGAAGCCCGCGAGGCCGAGCGCGAGCGCAGCATTGCCCAGCTTAAGGCCGAGCTGGCCCAGGCCCCGCCCGTGGCCGCCGATGCCACCGCCCTGGTGTCGCGCCTCGGCGCCGAAACCCGCGAAAAAGCGGCCCTGGAAGCCCAGATGGAGGCATCGCGGGCCGAGTCGGACGCCCGCAACCGCGAGCTGGACGCCAAAATTCAGCAGCTCAGCCAGCTCATTGAGCGACTCAATTCGCCCCAGCCCCCGGCCGCACCTCCGCCTGCGGCGCCGGTTGCGCCGTCCGTAGCCGCATCCGCCGTCAGCGCCGGAGCGCCACCCCCGGCCGTGGAAACCGCCAACAAGCCGCCAGTGGCCCCGCCGCCGACTACCAGCCTCGGCAAGCAAACTGCGAAAACTAATAATGTCGCGACGCCGCCTCTCGGCACGACAAGCCCGGTTTCAGGCGTGCCTTCATTTGCATCGGTCGCGGCCTCTGTTCGTCGGGCCGCATTTGCGGCTCAGGAGAGCGCGCAGGCCTTGGCCGGGCTGAAGTTTGGGCAGTTGCGGGAGTGGCAGCGGCTGCCGCGCGTAGCCATGTTGGCCGGCGGGGTGGCAGTGCTGGGCCTAGCCGGGTGGGGCCTGAGCCATCTTGGCGGCAGCCCGCCCGTGCCGCACCAGGAAAACGGCCGCTGGGGCTTCGCCGATTCCGGCGGTCGGCTCGTGATTCCGGCCCAGTTCACCGCCGCTGAGCCGTTTAAAAACGGCCGCGCCGTGGTGGCCAAAGACGGCGCCTACGGCGTGGTGAGCGAGGACGGCAAGGAAATAATAGCGCCCGCTTACGACGCCCTGAATCCCTACGCTGGCGGGTACGCCCGGGCCCGGGTGGGTGATGCCTACACGTTCATCGACGGAAAAGGGGAGGAGTTCGACACGTACTACTTCAATGCCCTCGACTTTGCCGAAGCCCATGCCGCCGTGCTCGACCACCGGGGCTGGCACTACATCGATGGCCCCGAGGAGCCCGAAAAGCCGGTGATATTCAAGGAAGCATACTCCTTCGTGGATGGCCTGGCCCGGGTGCGACTGGCCGACGGCTTCACTTACATCACCGCCGATTACCTCAACGACCCCAGCGAGGGCACCGAGCCCTTCGGCCGCTACCAACGCGCCAGTGACTTTGCCAACGGCCAGGCCCGCGTCACCCAGAAAGGCCGCAGCTTTTTGATTGATAATCACGGCGTAGAGGTGAAGTAAGGCGGCAATCTGCTGCTCGGGCTGCCCCGTTGCACCATTTATGGTTTTGTGCAGCCCGAAAGCCAGAAAAGCGCCGCGCTGCCCAATTTTTTGCAACAGGCTGATTACTTTGCGAAAGCTTGCGCCAGGCTCAAATTGGCGCGGGCAATGGCGGAATATTTTTTCCGGAAACGATTGGGGTTGTTATGCCGTCTCCGGCAAAACCCTTAGCTTGCACCCCGCTTAACATTAAGGTAACATGGAAGTCCAAACATTGAAGTATCCGGCCATTCGTAACTATGTGGCAGGCCAGTCGGTTGAAAGTGCCTCTACGCCCACCATGGACGTATTTAGTCCCCTCAGTGGGCAGTTGATTTCCACGTTGCCGCTCAGCAATGCCGCCGCGCTCGACGCTGCTGTGCAAGCTGCCAAAGCTGCATTCCCCTCGTGGTCAGCCACGCCCATTAAGGAGCGGGTGCAGATTTTTTACCGCTACAAAACCCTGCTCGAGCGCGACATGAAAGTCCTGGCCGACCTCGTGCGCGAGGAAAACGGCAAAACCTACGACGAAGCCCGCGCCGAAGTCGAAAAAGCCATTGAGCTGACCGAGTTTGCCTGCTCCATGCCCCAGCTCATCCAGGGCGAATTCCTCGAAGTGAGCAAGGGTGTGGAAGCCCGCGCCGAGCGCAAGCCGCTGGGCGTGGTGGCCAGCATCGCCCCGTTCAACTTCCCCAATATGGTGCCCCATTGGACCATCCCAAACGCCATTGTGCTCGGCAACACCATGATTCTGAAACCCTCAGAGCAGGTGCCCCTGAGTGCCGTAAAAATTGCTGAACTGCTGAAGGAAGCCGGCCTGCCCGACGGTGTGCTCAACATCGTGAACGGTGACAAGGAAATCGTGGAAGCCATCTGCGACCACCCGGATATTCAGGCCGTGAGCTTCGTGGGCTCCACCAAAATTGCCAAAGTGGTGTACATCCGCGCCACCAGCAACCTCAAGCGCTGCGTAGCCCTTGGCGGTGCCAAAAACCACCTAATGGTGCTGCCCGACGCCCACCCCGACATGACGGCCTCGAACGTGGCCGCCAGCATGTCGGGCTGCGCAGGCCAGCGCTGCATGGCTGGCTCGACGATGGTAGGAGTGGGGGCTGTTGACGGCATTGTGGCCAAAATCGTGGAAGAAGCCAAGAAGATTGTGGCTGGCCAAAACCTCGGCTCCGTCATCAGCAAAGAAGCCAAAGCGCGCATCGAGCAGCACATCACCGAAGCCGAAGCCGCTGGCGCAAAAGTCCTGCTCGACGGCCGCAACGCCGTGGTGCCCGGCCAAGAAGACGGCTACTACGTGGGCGCCACCGTCATCGACTACGTGACGCCCGACATGCGCATCGCCCAGGAAGAAGTCTTCGGCCCGGTGCTTGCCATCATGCGTACCGATACGCTGGACGAGGCTTTGGCCATCGAAAACGCCAACCCCTACGGCAACGCCGCCGCCGTTTTCACCAGCAGCGGCAGCAGCGCCCGCTACGTGATGGACCACGCCAACGCCGGCATGATTGGCGTGAACATCGGCGTGCCCGTGCCCCGCGAGCCCTTCTCCTTCGGCGGCTGGAACGACTCGAAATTCGGTGCCTGCGACATCACGGGTAAAAGCTCCATCGAGTTCTGGACGCAATTGAAGAAGACCACGACGAAGTGGAACCCCGAGTCGCGTGTGAACTGGATGAGCTAGTGAGGAAAAACTGTCATCCTGAGCGCAGCGAAGGACCTAAAGACAGCTGAACGATTCGTAGTAATTATTAAAAGAGCCGGCGGCGAGGACGTGATAAGGTCCTTCGCTGCGCTCAGGATGACAGACGGCATTATTGCCAAACCGATACCCATGGAAACCACCTTCGCCACCGATAAAGACCAAATTCTGCACGACAATCTCGACCACACGCTCTTCTCGTGGTCGAAGCAAACGGGCCTGAATCCCATCAACGCCGAGCGCGCCGAAGGCGTGTACGTGTACGACCGCGACGGCAAGCGCTACATCGACTTCTCGGCCCAGCTCATGAACGTGAACATCGGACACGGCGACCAGCGCGTGACCGAAGCTGTGGCCGCCCAGATGCGCGAGCTCAGCTACGTGTACCCCGGCATGATTACCAAGGCCCGTGGCGACCTCGGCCGGCGCCTGGCCGAAATTACGGCGCCCAACCTCACCAAGGCGTTTTTCACGCTGGGCGGGGCCGAGGCCATTGAAAACGCCATCAAGCTGGCGCGGGTGTACACCGGCCGCCACAAGATTGTGTCGCTGTATCAGTCGTTTCACGGAGCCAGCTACGGCGCCATGAGCGTGGGCGGCGACCCCCGCAAATTTGCCGTGGATAGCCAAGCTATGCCCGGCACCGTGCACGTCGAAAACCCCTATTTCTACCGCTGCCCCTGGTACTCCGAAACGCCCGAGCAGTGCGCCCAGCGCGCCGCCGACGCCATGGAGCGCATCATTGGCTACGAGAACCCCGGCAGCGTAGCCGCCATCATCATGGAAGGCGAGTCGGGCACGTCGGGCTGCATCAAATATCCTCCCGGCTACTGGACGCGGGTGCGCGAAATCTGCGACAAGCACGGTATCCTGCTCATTGCCGACGAGGTGATGTCGGGCTTCGGCCGCACTGGCAAGTGGTTCGGCTCCGACCACCACAACGTCAAAATCGACATCATGTGCATGGCCAAGGGCATTACCGCCGGCTACCTGCCCCTGGGTGCCGTGATGGTGGACGAGAAAATTGCCAAATCCTTCGACGACAAGCCCCTGCCGCTGGGCCTCACGTACTCGGCCCACCCAGTTTCCTGCGCCGCCGCCGTGGCCGTGCTCGATATCTACGAGAGCGACAACCTGCTCGAAAACACCGTGGAAATGGGCAAGTACATGGACGAGCAAGTGGCTCAGCTCACGCGTCACCACCCCAGCATCGGCGACTGGCGCAACACCGGCCTCTTCGGCTGCCTGGAGCTGGTGAAAAACCGCGACACCAAAGAGCCCATGGCCCCTTGGAACGCCACGCCCGCCCAAATGGACATCATGAACCAGGTGGCCGCCAAAATCCGCGAGCTGGGTATGTACACCTTCGTGCGCTGGAACTACATTTTCATCTGCCCCCCGCTCACGATTAATAAGGAGGAGATTGATGAAGGTTTGGCCATCATTTCGGAGGCCATTAGTATCGCCGATAAGTACGTGAATTAGCACGTAGCGCGGACTTTCAGTCCGCGACAGACACAAATTGAGCTACCACTAACTGTGTAAGGCCGCGGACTGAAAGTCTGCGCTACTTTTTCTATATGTCCATCCTCCTCAAAAACGGCCGCGTCGTCACCGCCGATTCGGACGCCGTCTGCGATATTCTGATTGAAGGCGAAACCATCGTTTCCATCGGCCGCAACCTGTCGGCCGATGGCGCGGAGGTAATTGACTGCACCGGCAAAATGGTGATGCCCGGCGGTATCGACCCGCACGTGCACCTCGAAATGCCCTTCATGGGCACGTTTTCGTCGGATACCTACGAAACCGGCACTCGCGCCGCGCTGCACGGGGGTACCACCACCGTCATCGATTTCATTCTGCAAAAGCAGGGCAATTCGCTGCGTTCGGCCTTTGAGGAGTGGAGTGGCCGCGCCACCGGCAACGCCGTGGGCGACTACAGCTTCCACATGGCCGTGACGGATTTTAACCCGAGCACCAAGGAAGAAATCAAGGACATGATTGCCGAGGGCATCACCTCCTTCAAAACCTTCATGGCCTACAAGGGCGCGCTCATGATTGACGACGCGCAGATGGTGGGCCTGATGCAGGAAGTGAAAAAGCACGGCGGCCTCGTGACGGCCCACGCCACCAACGGCGACATGATTGACACGCTCATTGCTCAGCACCGGGCCCAGGGCAAACTCACGCCGCTCTACCACTACTTATCGCAGCCCGAAGTGACCGAAGCAGAGGCATCGGGCCGTTTCGCCGACATCGCCAACTACACGGGCGTGAACGCCTACATCGTGCACCTCACCTGTGAGGGCGCCCTCAACCAGGTGCGCCGCGCCACCGAGCGCAACCAGCGCGTACTGGTCGAAACCTGCATCCAGTACCTGGTGTTGGATGCGTCGCTGTACGAAGACGAAGCCAACGGCGCGAAAGTGGTAATGTCACCGCCACTGCGTGAAAAAAAGGACCAGGCTACGCTCTGGGCCGGTCTGAACCAAGGCCTTGTGAATGTGGTGGGTACCGACCATTGCCCCTTTATGTGGGAGCAGAAGCTGATGGGCAAGGACGACTTTTCGAAAATTCCGAACGGCCATCCTGCCATCGAACACCGCATGGAATTGCTATTTTCGGAAGGCGTAAACAAAGGCAAAATCACTCCGCAGAAATTTGTGGAAGTGACTTCGACCAACGCTGCCAAAATCTTCGGCATGTTCCCGCGCAAAGGCACCATCAGCATTGGCGCCGATGCGGATTTGGTTATTTTCGACCCCAATAAAAAACACACGATTTCGGCCGATACTCACCACATGAACTGCGACTACTCAGCTTACGAGGACTGGGAATTGACCGGTAAAATTGATACGGTATTATTGCGTGGCAAAGTAGCTGTTGATGCTGGTGAAACGAAAGTTGCGAAAGGCTACGGGCAGTTTATCAAGCGCGGCAAGACGAATATTTAGAACGAGTAAACCAGCACGTCATTCCGAGCGAAGGCGAGGAATCTCGCGTGTCTTAGTAATTCAATTGTAACAACGTCAATAATTAGCGGAAGCACGCGAGATTCCTCGGCTTCGCTCGGAATGACGTGCTAATTCAACAAGACTCCAAACTCTCATCCCCACCAATCCCACAATGCCCAGAATTATTAAATCCGGCCTCATTCAGATGAGCCTGCCGATGACCGAAGGTGAAGGCACGATTCAGGAAATCATGGCCGCCATGGAAGCCAAGCACATTCCGCTCATTGAAGAAGCCGGCCGCCAGGGCGTGCAGATTCTCTGCCTGCAGGAAATCTTCAATACCCCGTATTTCTGCCCCGGCCAGGACAAAGCCTGGTACGCCTCGGCCGAATCGGTGCCCGGCCCGACCACGGACCGCATGGCCGAATACGCCAAGAAATACAACATGGTGATGATTGTGCCCGTGTACGAGCGCGAGTCGGCCGGTTTCCTCTACAACACCGCCGCCGTGATTGACGCCGATGGCACCTACCTCGGCAAGTACCGCAAAAACCACATCCCGCACACCACCGGCTTCTGGGAGAAGTTCTTCTTCAAGCCCGGTAACATGGGCTACCCGGTGTTCCAGACCAAGTACGCCAAAGTGGGCGTCTACATCTGCTACGACCGCCACTTCCCCGACGGCGCCCGCATCTTGGGCCTGAACGGCGCCGAAATCGTGTACAACCCCTCGGCCACCGTGGCCGGCCTCTCGCAGTACCTCTGGAAGCTGGAGCAGCCCGCGCACGCCGCTGCCAACGGCTATTTCATGGGCTGCATCAACCGCGTAGGCGAGGAGAAGCCCTGGAACCTGGGCCGCTTCTACGGCACCTCCTATTTCGTGGACCCGCGCGGCCAAATCATCGCGCAGGCTGATGAGTATAAAGATGAATTGCTGATTGCTGAATTCGACCTCGATATGATTGAGGAAGTGCGCAATACCTGGCAGTTCTTCCGTGACCGCCGCCCTGAGACTTACGAGAAACTAGTGGAATTGTAGGCCATTAGCTGACAGGTAAACGGTCATGCTGAGCGCAGTCGAAGCATTTCTACCGCTTCGTTGCAATTAGTGAGAATTAGTTGCGCGGTAGAGATGCTTCGGCTGCGCTCAGCATGACCGTTTTATTATCTTAACATTTTGAAATAACCAGCCCATCCATGGCCGAATTTTCTACACCCACCACCGAGCAGCAATTCGCGGAAAATTTTGCGCAATTGAAGCCGGTGATGAACCGCACCGAGGCGCTGTACGAAAGCTCCCGCTGCCTCTTTTGCTTCGATGCGCCGTGTATAAAAGCGTGCCCATCGGGGATTGATATTCCGCAGTTTATCCGCCAGATTAATTCAGGTAACGACACCGGCGCGGCGCGCACTATTTACGAGGCGAATTACTTCGGCAACGCCTGCGGCAAAGTGTGCCCCACCGAAGTGCTGTGCGAAGGTGCCTGCGTATATAACCTGCAGGAAGTGAAGCCGATTGAGATTGGTCGTCTGCAAAGCTTTGCCACCACCAAGGTGATTAAAAGCGGCGAAAAGCTGTTTGGCCCCGGGGCAGATAATGGCAAAAAAGTGGCCGTAATTGGCGCGGGTCCGGCTGGTATTTCGGCCGCTTGCGAACTTCGTTCACTAGGCTACGGCGTTGATGTTTTTGAAGCTAAAGCGCAGCCGTCGGGCCTGACGGTTTATGGCGTGGCGCCTTACAAAATCACTAACGAAGAAACACTGGCCGAAATGGCTTATTTGCAGGCGCAATTCGGGTATAATGTGCATTTCAATTCGGCTATTTCTTCGCGGAAAGAATTAGAAAAGCTGGAAGATAAATACGACGCTATTTTCCTGGGAATTGGCTTGGGCAAAACCAACGAATTGGGTTTGCCAGGCGAGGATAAAATCAATTGCACCGGCGCGGTTGAATTTATTGCCGAGTTGCGCCAGCATCAGCACAAGGTAGCCGTGGGCCGCAAGGTGATTGTGCTGGGGGGCGGCAACACGGCTATGGACGCCGCTTCGGAATCTTCGCGTCTGGGCGCGGAAAACGTCATTCTGGCCTACCGCCGGGCCAAAGAAGAAATGGGCGCTTACGAGTTCGAGTATGACCTGGCCAAAGGAGTCGGCGTGAAGGGCCTGTTCAATGTGGCGCCGGTGGAAATTACCGGTAATGGCTACGTGGCGGGCGTGAAATTTATTCGCACCGAAACCAAGGACGGCAAGGTTTCAGAAATTGCCGGTTCGGAATTTGTCGAGCCTTGCGATATGGTGATAAAAGCTACTGGACAGGCTAAGCAGACCGAATTTCTGAACCTGATTCCGGGCCTGAAGCTGGACGGCAAAGGCCGCATCATCGCCGATGCCCACACTGGGCAGACGTCGAACCCTAAGTACTTCGCCTCCGGCGATGCTTGGAACGGCGGCGCGGAAGTGGTGAACGCGGCCGCTGAGGCCAAGCTCACGGCCCGCGGTATTCACGCTTACTTGAGCAAGTAGCGCGGACTTTTAGTCCGCGAGTTGAGTTCATCTCCCTCATTTCGTATCAATCGTGGACTAAAAGTCCGCGCTACATTATGCCTGACCTCTCAATTAATTTCGCCGGCATCAAATCGCCGAACCCGTTCTGGCTGGCTTCGGCCCCGCCCACCAATTCCGGCTACCAGGTGATGAAAGCCTTCGACGCCGGCTGGGGCGGCGCGGTGTGGAAGACGCTCGGCGTGCCTGTCGTCAATGTTTCCAGCCGCTACGGCGGCGTGAATTATCGGGACAAACGCTTGGTGGGCTTCAACAACATCGAGCTGATTTCGGACCGGCCGCTTTCGCACAACCTGCGCGAGATTGAGGAAGTGAAAAAGCGCTTTCCCAACCACGCCGTCATCGCCTCGCTCATGGTGCAGAGCCGGCAGGAATGGCACGACATCGTGCGCCAAAGCCAGGACGCCGGCGCCGACGGCTTCGAGCTGAATTTCGGCTGCCCGCACGGCATGTGCGAGCGGGGCATGGGCTCGGCGGTGGGGCAGGAGCCGAAGGTGCTCCAGATGATAGTGGAATGGGTGATGGAAGTGGCCCAAAAGCCCGTCATCGTGAAGCTCACGCCCAACATTTCGGACATTACGGAGCCTGCCATGGCCGCCCGGCGCGGTGGGGCCGATGCTATTTCGCTCATCAACACCATTCAGAGCATCGTGGGCGTTGACCTGGATAAGTTCGCGCCGTACCCGATTGTGGACGGCAAGGGCACCAACGGCGGCTACTGCGGCCCGGCCGTGAAGCCCATTGCCCTGAACATGGTGAAAAACTGCGCTCAGCACCCCGATATCAAGCTGCCCATTTCGGGCATTGGGGGCATCGAGAACTGGCGCGATGCGGTGGAACACATTTTGCTGGGCGCCAGCTCGGTGCAGGTGTGCACGGCGGTGATGCACTTCGGTTTTGGCATTATTCGCGAAATGACTTCCGGCCTGGAGCAGTACATGGTGGAAAAGGGCTTCCAGACCATTGATGAAATGGTGGGGAAAGCGCTGCCCAACGTGCTGCACTGGGAAGACCTGAATATGAAGTACAAGGTGACGGCCAACATCAACGAGGACAAGTGCATTGGCTGCCAGCTGTGCTACACGGCCTGCGAAGACGGTGCCCACCAAGCCATCCGGCTCAACGCCGGCACGCGCGTGCCCGAAATCATTGAGGAAAACTGCGTGGGCTGCAACCTGTGCTCGCTGGTATGCCCCGTGGAGCAGTGCATCACGATGGAGCAAACCGACTCCGGCACCGAGCACCTCACCTGGAAAGAGCGCACCGAAGCCGGCACCGCGCCCACCGAATTTGAGGACGAAAAGGCCGGTGGCCGCCACCACTGGGTGCCCGAGCCCAGCGCCGCGCTGGGCAAGGAGCGCCACAAAACCCTGCCCGGCAAAGCCCGCATTATCAACGGCGAAACGACGGTACCGGCCGAGGCTTAGGGCGAATTAAGAGACGGTTGGCCGGCACTAATTATGGTCCGCAATTTGTTGATTGACGTATAAGTTACATCACCTCTAAATTGACGCGCTTCGGCCGCCTTTCCATATCATGAAAACGAAATCGTTGATTTTTGCCCTGGGCATTTGCCTGATGTTGTTGAGTGGCTGCGTGGCCTCCGTGGGCACCGGCTACGACTATGGCTATGGCGGCGCTTACTACGCGCCGGTTAGGCCGTATTATGCTCGTCCGTACTACTATAATCCTCGTCCGGCCGTGATTGTGCCTGCCCGGCCCTACCGCGGCGGCTATTCCGATGGCTACCGCGGCAATGGGGGCTACCATGGTGGCGGCGGTAACTACGGCGGCGGCCACAGCCGTCGCCGTTAACTCCTGATTGATTCGCGCCACAAAGGGCCGCCCGTGAAAACGGGCGGCCCTTTTGCATAGCGCCGGGCCAAGCAGGTGCTACCATGGCCGAAGCGGTGGCGATTCAGGGAGGCAGCTACCGGTAAGGGGCTGCGTTATTGGCCGGGGCGTCCTTTCTTTGGGTTCTACCTTTCGGTTTTGTACATGAGTTCTTACAGTTACGCTTCGATTGTCCGGTTTCTGGTCTTCCTGCTGATTGTTGGCCTGCGGCCGTTGGGCAGCCACGCGCAGGGCTACGTGGAGGGCATTGGCCTGAGCTATGAGGTGTTGCCCCTGAAGCAGGTGGGCAACCGCGACACCACGTTTCGGGGCGATATTTTCCGAGCCAATATCATTGTGCCCGTAGCTGCGGCGGCCGATAGTTCGCATGCCGTGCTGGTCGGGCTGAACCTCGAAACATTGCGCTTTAGTGGGATTCGGCCAGGTTTTGCCGTGCGTAATGTGTATGGCATCACGCCGGTGCTGGGTTACCGGCAGCGCCTCTCGTCCCGCACCGAGCTTACGGCGCTGGTGCTGCCTGCGCTCAACTCGGACCTGCACGATGTGCGCGGGGCCGATGTGACGTGGGGTGGCGTGGTGCGGGCCGCTTACCGCGTTAATTCCCGGCGCGCCTATCGCCTCACGGTGGGCTACCGGCAGCAGTTCTACGGGCCGCAATACGTGCTGCTGCTGGGCCTTGACTGGCGGCTGGGCGAGCGGTGGCGAGCGTTTGGCGACCTGCCCACCACGTTCAACATCAGCTACGCCGCGACGCCGCGGGTAAACGTGGGTTTCAACCTAAACGGGATTAATACCGCCTACCGCTTGCAGGAGCAGGACCGGTATTTCCAGTACCAGCAGGGCCATTACGGTTTATTCGCCGAAACCTACCTGAGCGCGCATTGGGCGCTGCGAGCCACGGCCGCCTACGCCGTGACGCGGCGCATGGAAGTGTACGCCCGGGACGACCAATGGCCCGCCACCATCGACTATATTGGGCTGGGAACCGCGCCCACGCCGCTCAGCCCCCGTCTGGAAAAGGGGGTGGCTTTCCGGCTGGCGCTGAGCTACCGGGTGCCGGCTCCGTGAGGCTTGTTAATTGACTATCAACGAGTGCTGCGATAGGGTGCTGCCGGCGGCTCAGGCCGCCTCCGCGGCTGGCAAGACCTCGACGGCTGTTTGCGGGCCTGCCTTTGGCGAATCATTGTGAATAGCAGCCTTCGTGTCGCGCAGGTGCTGCGGCTGCCGCTTGTTCTTTACTGCCTGAATTTCGGCGATAATCGCCAGCGCGATTTCCTCTGGTGTTTCGCCGCCTAAGCCCAGGCCGATGGGGCTGTGCAGGCGGTTTTGCATAATGCCCGGAATTTCAGCTTCGGACAAATTCAACTCCTCTTCGCTCAACAGGCGCCCAGCCTTGGCGCGCGGCCCCAGCAGGCCGATGTAGGGCACGGCCGTGGGGAGTAGTATTTGCAGCGCCGCCAGGTCGTAAGCGTAATTGTGACTGAGCAGCACGTGGTAGGCGCCGGCATCCGGCGTCCGGGTTTCCAACTCGCGCACGGGCACAATGCGCACATCGGCCGCCTCCGGAAACCGGGCAGCGGTGGCCAGGTTGGGCCGGCCATCGACCACGGTGATGTGCCAGCCGAGCGAGGCGGCCAGGTGCACCAGCGGCTGCGCATCGTTGCCGGCGCCGTACACCACTAGGCGCAGCGGCGGCCGCAGCACCTCCAGCAGCGCCCGCACCGGCCCGGCATCGGTTTCCACGTCCAGAATCTGCGATTGGCCTTGGTCGAGCACGATTTTGGCGGCTTTAGCCAAGGGCGCGGCCAGGAGGGGAGTGCCCCGAAAACCACCGGCTGCCGAAAGCAACAAGCGCTGCCCGACGGCCGCTTTCAGGCCCGAAGCATCGGTTTCGAACACCGTGGCCAGCACGGCCGGCTCGGGGTGCCGGGCGAAGCCGCGCAGCAGTTCCACGGGGTTGTCGGGGGCGGCAAAGTCTAGGGGCTCCAGCAGGATGCGGACCACGCCCTGGCAGCCGGGGCCGAGGCCGTGGCGGGGGTCGTCCTCGTCGCGGGTGTCGTAGGTGACCAGCGCCGGTTGGCCCCGGAAAATGGCCTGCCGGGCCCGCTGGCGCGCATCGCCCTCCAGGCAGCCCCCGCTGATGGCGCCGGTCAACTCCCCGTCTTCGGTCACGAGCATGCGGGCGCCGGGGCGGCGGTAGGCCGAACCCAACACTTCCACCACGGTGGCCAGGGCACAGGGGCGGGCTTCGGCACGGTGGCGGTCATAGGCCAGGAGCAGGCGTTGCAGTTCAGTCATGGGGGGATGTAGTGGGCGGGGGAAGTACGCCGGGTGGCGGGGCGAGGTTATGTAACTACCGGGCCGGCTGCGCGGTTTGGATTCAGAAGCGCGCTGTTGGCTAGCATCGCACATCGTAAGTCCGTTTCATAACTGCCACCATTCTCTTCCATCAACTAAGAATAAGCACTCTCGCCGAAACGATGGAAAAGCCGGCGCCGGTGTTTTTTCCGGGGCCAGATTCCGGGCCATCGTACCTGGGATTTTATGCCAGCAAGCTATGTGTCAGACTCAAGTGCCTCACCGAAACCGTTGCTGAATCTACCGGCAAGCGCTCCGTGGAGTGGCTGGCCGAAGCCGTGTTGCTGGAGGCCCACGTGCTGCTCCAAAACCCGGCCCTTACCATCGGCCAGATTGCCGATACGCTGCATTTCGCCGACCAATCTACATTTGGCCGGTTTTTCCGGAAAAGCGTTGGCGTGGCCCCGGCTATTTATCGGCAGCGGCTGTAAGGCGTTTAAGCAACACTCCGTAATGGTGGTCATACTTCGGCTGCGCAGACGCCAGATGAGCATGACCGTTCTGTTCTTCTTCACCTCACTTTCCGCCTTTTGGCCCAAACTTCCCGCCGTTTGGCCCTTTATCGCTGAGGGGGCCGGCCGGAGCTTTGCCATATGAAAATCATCCTCACCGGTTCCCTCGGGAACATCAGCAAACCGCTGGCCACCGCGCTGGTGCAGCAGGGCCACGCCGTCACGGTCATCAGCACCAAGCCAGACAAGCAGGCGGAAATCGAAGCGTTGGGCGCTACCGCTGCCATTGGCTCGGTAGACGATGCGGGATTTCTCGCCGCCACTTTCACGGGGGCCGATGCCGTGTACCTCATGGTGCCGCCCCACTTCGCCGTGGCTGATTCGCGGACCTACCACCAGCAAATTGGCCGCAACTATGCCCAGGCTGTTCAGCAAGCGGGCGTGCGGCGCGTGGTGCAGCTTAGCAGCTGGGGCGCGCACCTGGCCGAGGGCACCGGCGGCATTCTTGGCACGCATGACGTCGAAGTCCTTCTGCGCGAAGTGCCGGGTATTGAGCTCACTCACCTGCGCCCCACGTCATTTTACACCAATTTTTATACCTCCGTCGGGATGATAAATGGCGCGGGCATGATGGGCGCCAATTACGCGGGCGACATCACCGTCTCCTTCGTTCATCCGCGCGATATTGCGGTGGCGGCGGCCGAAGAGCTTACCAAACCAGCCACTGCCGCCGGCCAGAACGTGCGCTACGTAGCCAGCGACGAGCGGACTGCCGATGAAGTGGCTCAGGCCATTGGGGCCGCTATTGGCAAGCCCGGCCTGAAATGGGTCGCTTTCACGGATGCGCAAATGCGGGAAAACATGACCAGCCACGGGGTGCCCGCAAACAGGGCCGATGAAGTGGTGGACATCTATGCCAGCATCAATAGCGGCCGGTTGGGCGAGGACTACTGGCAGCACCGGCCGGCATTGGGTCAGGTGAAACTGGAGGATTTTGCCCGGGAATTCGCGGCGAATTTTTAGGGAGTAGGTGAGCAAACAAGAACGTCATGCTGAGCGCAGCCGAAGCATCTCTACCGCACAACTAATCAATTCTATTATTGCGGTAAAGATGCTTCGGCTGCGCTCAGCATGACGTTCTGGTAATGGATATACTGCGGAGGAAGTTACCTTTGATTTGTACAGCTCTCCGCAATGTCGTCCCGCCCGCTTTCCGAACTCTATACCAAACTATCCCCCGAAGCAGCCGAGGCGCTTTTGCTGCCGGAGCGGCCCCGCGAAGTCGGCCACTTCAACGTGTTCAATGTAGCGGACCTGATGCTGGCCAACCGCGACCGGCCGCCCATGACTTTCGACCGGCGCGCCTTCTATAAAATCAGCCTGATTCGGGGCCGCAGCCGCATCGAGTTTGCCGACCAGGTGGCGGAAGTGACGGGCGGGGCGCTGTGGTTTGCCTCCTCGCGGGTGCCGTACCGTTGGCTGCCGCACGACCAGAACCAAACCGGCCATTTCTGCATCTTCACCGAGGAGTTTCTGCAGCCCACAAAGGGCCGCACGGCGCTGGAAGAGCTACCATTCTACCAGCCCGGCGCTTACCCGATTGTGCGGATAGCCGACCCGGAATTCGCTGCAATAGAAGCTATTTTCCAGAAGATGGAGCAGGAAATTGCCTCCGACTTCGCCTATAAATACGACCTGTTGCGCGCCTACCTGCTGGAGATGGTGTACTACGTGCAGAAGCTGCAGCCGGCCCCGGCAGCGGCACCCACGCAAAACGCCTCGGCCCGCCTGACTGCCCAGTTTGCCGACCTGCTGGAGCGGCAGTTTCCCCTCGAGTCGCCGCAGCAGCGCCTGCGCCTGCGCACCGCCACCGACTACGCCGCCCACCTGGCCGTGCACGTCAACCACCTCAACCGCGTGCTCAAGGACACCACCGGCCAAACCACCACCGCCCTCATTAGCAGCCGGGTAGGGCAGGAGGCCAAAATCTTGCTGAAGCAAACGAGTTGGACTGTTTCCGAAATCGCCGACAGCCTGAGCTTTGCCGATGTGGCGCACTTCTGCAACTTTTTCAAGCGGCAGACGGGCCTGACGCCGGGGGATTTTCGGGGGTAGGGGATGCATACTTGCGTCTCGTCGTTGAACTACGGAATTGAACGACGCTCGAACGGCGCAGCCGACGAAACGCAAGTATGCGTCTCTACACCGTTTGGGCTGAACGCAGCAATTGTTTGAATTATTCAGCAAATTGTTTATCCTGCGCAGTGCCGCCATTATTCACGCGCCGGTCCTTTGTGGCGTAATCAATCCCCACTTTTAAAGGACATTCACATGCGTGTTTTCGTAACCGGCGCGTCGGGCTTTGTCGGCTCCGCCATTGTTCAGGAATTACTCGGCGCGGGCCATCAGGTGCTCGGCCTCGCCCGCTCCGAAGCGTCGGCCCGGGCGCTTGCTGCTGTCAGCGCAGAGGTGCACCGCGGCTCACTCGACGACCTCGACAGCCTGCGGCGCGGCGCGGCCGGAGCCGATGGCGTCATCCACACGGCCTACAACCACGACTTTTCGCAATACGCCGCCGCGGGCCAGACCGACCGCCAGGCCATCGAGGCCCTCGGCGAATCCCTGGCGGGCTCCGACCGTCCGCTCATCGTCACGTCCGGGCTGGCGGGCTTCAACCTGGGCCGCCCCGCCACTGAGGATGACAACCCCGCCGCCTCGCCGCGCCAGTCGGAAGCAGCGGCCATGCAGTTGGCCGCGCAGGGCGTGCGCGCCATGGTGGTGCGCCTGGCCGCTTCCGTGCACGACCGCGGCGACCACGGCTTCGTGCCGGTGCTCATCGAAACGGCCCGCCAAAAAGGCGAAGCGGCCTACATCGGCGACGGCCGCAGCCGCTGGCCCGCCGTGCACCGCCTCGACGCCGCGCGCCTCTATCGGCTGGTGCTGGAGCAGGGCACTGCCGGCACCAACTACCACGGCGTGGCCGACGAAGGTATTGCCATGCGCGACCTAGCCGCCGTCATCGGCCGGCACCTGAACCTGCCCGTCGTATCGAAAACGCCCGAGGAAGCCGCCGACCATTTCGGCTGGATGGCGCGCTTCGCCGGGCTGGACCTGTCGGCGTCCAGTGCCCTCACCCAGCAGTGGCTGGGCTGGCACCCCACCCATCCCGGCCTGCTGGCCGACCTGGAGCAGGGGGATTATTTTGAGAAGTAAGTTGGTAGCAGCCGAAACGCCCCGCAACTGTTTGGTTGCGGGGCGTTTCTGTCTGGGAGTAGGCCTTTGTCGTTTTCTGATTCGCAACAGCGGTTATTCAGCCAATATTGGGTAGCTTGACGCTGCCAATAGCAACGATTCCCGCACAATGACAGCCCGCAATATCACCTTAACTGAAACCGTAAGCGACGATTTAGACACGCTGTTTCTGTTTCAGACAGACGAAGAAGCCATTCGTTTGGCCGCGTTCACCCCGAAAGACCCCAGCGACAAAGCAGCCTATCTCGAAAAATACGCCAAGCACTTAGCAGACCCGACCATCCACATGCGGACCATAAAAGCCGACAATGAAATTGTGGGCAGCATCGCAAAATTCCTGATGCACGGCGACGCTGAAATCACCTATTGGATTGATAGAAAGTATTGGGGGCACGGAATAGCTACCACTGCCCTGCAAGCCTTTCTGCAACTCGAACCAGCCCGCCCCATCTACGGCCGTGCCGCCTTTGACAACCACGGCTCCCAAAAGGTTTTGGAGAAGTGCGGGTTTGAAAAAACCGGAACGGATAAGGGTTTTGCCAATGCGCGGCAGGTGGAGGTTGAAGAGTATGTTTACAAACTGTCGGACTAACAGGCGACGCTGATTCACTGACAATCTTATCAGGGCTCATTTATTCGGCCATCGCTGCGGTTCGCGGCAGGGGCACTTCTCGGAACAGCTAAACGTCGTAAAGCAACTACTCAAGCGACAGAATCAACCAATTTGAATGCTTGCCCACCTATTATGAAGAAGAAAGATATAAAGACTTTTTTTAACGCTATAAGAAGTAGGGACATTCAGAAAGTTGTTGAACTAGTGTCTGATAACAGAGAGTACTTATCAGCTACGAACTTCGCGCCTCCTAAAAAAGATGATGGGCAATCAGGGCTTCAAGTAGCATTCAAGACGGGTAATTTTGATATTGCTCAATTCTTAATTGACCAGGGTGCAGATATTGATTTTATAGAAACATCAAATATCAATGAGTGGACTGCTCCGGTTTTGCATGATAGCATCAGAGCGACGATTTTTAATTCATATACCGTTCAAAAGGACACAGCTAAATTTGATAATGCATTTTCACTGCTTCAATTAATGCTGGATAAAAAAGCCAATCCCAATGCAATAGATTCTTATGGTAATAATTGCCTGCATAGAGCAATTTTGGATTCAAGACAAATGATTGATAATCCAAAGGCAGATGTAGCTAATGGCATTTTGTTAGAGCAAATCAGGAGAATTTTTACTGTTCTTATATTAGCAGGGGCAGATGTTAGTTCGTCGACTGAATCAAGACCAAGTGCTTTGGATGTAGCTGTAAATTTTAGGCTGGAGCAATTTCATTTATGGTAATTCATGCTACATAAATCAAATGTTTCTCAAGGCCTGCAAAAGAAACGCCCCACAACCAACCAGTTGCGGGGCGTTTTTTTTGCGGCCTAAGCTGCTTTAGCTACTCGCGGTGCCCGGTTACTGCCAGCCGCCGCCCAGGGCGCGGTACACGTTCACCGAGGCGTTGAGCTGCTGCATGCGGGTTTCGATGAGGTCGAACTTCGACTCCAAAGCGTCGCGCTGGGTGAAGAGGACTTCCGTGTAGTCGGCGCGGGCGTAACGGAAGAGGCTGTTGGAAATGTCCACCGACTGGTTGAGGGCAGCCACTTCCTTGGCTTTCGCGTCATAGCTCTTGGCCAGGTTGCTGATGTTGGCCACTTGGTTCGATACCTCGATGTAGGCGTTCAGCACCGTTTTCTCATACTGGTACACAGCCTGCGTCTGGGCGGCGTTGGCGGTGTAGTAGGCCGCTTTGATGCCGTTGCGGTTGAAGAGCGGGCCGGCCAGGTCGGCGCCCAGCGCGTAGAGCATCGACTGGGGCGTGCTCACCAGCAGGCCGGGCGTGAAGGCCGCCAGCCCGACGCCGCCGGTCAGGCCCAGCGAGGGATAGAAGTTGGCCCGGGCCACCTGCACGTCGACCTTGGCGGCGGCCAGCTGCTGCTCGGCCTGCCGGATGTCGGGGCGGTTGTTGAGCAGCTGTGCAGGCGAGCCCACCTGGCTGGCCAGCGGCGCCAATTCGTTGAACGACTGCGTGCTGCGCGTCACCGTCTGCGGGTAGCGGCCGGCCAGGTAGTTCAGCTTGTTCTCGGTTTCGACGATGCTTTGCTGCAGCTTGAACTGCAGGGCGCGGGTATGCTCTACCTGGGCCTCGAAGCGTTTCACGGCCAGTTCGGTGGCGCGGGCCGACTCCTTCTGCAGCCGCACCAGCTCCAGGGCGTTGCTCTGGATGCCGATGTTCTGCTGCACGATGGCCAGCTGGTTGTCGTAGGCCAGCAGCTCGTAGTAGGAGTTGGCAATTTCGGCAATCAGGTTGGTCACCATGAAGTTTTTGCCCTCCACGGTGGCCAGGTAGCGGATGGCCGCCGCCTTCTTTGCATTGCGCAGCTTGTGCCAGATATCGACCTCCCAGGTGGCAAACGCGCCCAGCTGGAAATTGGTGAGCGGGTCGGGCGTGCGGCGGTCTTCCTTAATCTGGACCTGCTCCTCGGTGGCGCCTTGCAGGGTGTAGCGGCCCACTTTCTCCACGTCGGCGCGGGCGCCGAGGCTCACGAAGGGCAGGTACTCGCCCTGGCGGGCGCGGATTTCATTCTTGGCAATCTCAATCTCCTGGAGCGTGATGTTCAGCTCCTGGTTGTTTTGCAGGGCAGTTGCAATCAGTTCCTGCAGGTTAGGGTCGGTGAAAAACTGCTTCCACTGCACGCGGCCGGAGTTGGTGCTGTCGAGCGTGCCGGCCGACGTGGCCGGGGCAGCGGTCGAATAGCTGCCCGGCACGTTGCGGTTTTCGTTTTTTACGACCAGCTCGGGCGTTTTGCAGGCACCCACGGCGAGGGCCAGGCCGGCCGCGCCGAGGACTTGATAAATTCGTTTCTTAAGCATAAGGCTCCATTTCTTCTAGTGTCACGCGGGGCTCTACGCCTTCCAGGATGGGCGACTCATTTTCGTCGCGAATCAGTTTGCTGTTGCCGGCCAGGGTGCCGAAGAAGTAGTACAAGCCGGGGATGATGATTACCCCGAACACGGTACCGAACAGCATGCCGCCCAGCGCCGAGCTACCGATGGTGCGGTTGCCGATGGCACCGGCGCCGGTGGCCACCACCAGCGGAATCAGGCCGGCGATGAAGGCGAACGAGGTCATCAGAATCGGGCGGAATCGAGTCTTCGCACCTTCGATAGCCGCGTCGCGGACGCTCATGCCTTCTTCGTGTTTCAGGGCCGCGAATTCCACAATCAGTACCGCGTTTTTACCTAGCAGACCCACGAGCATTACCAGACCCACCTGGGCGTAGATGTCGTTGGCCAGGCCAAACATCTTGATGAACAGGAACGAGCCAAACACCCCTGCTACCAGCGAGAGAATAACGGCCAGCGGCAGCAGGAAGCTTTCATACTGCGCGGCCAGCACTAGGTACACGAACACCAGCACGATGAGGAAAATCACGGTCGACTCGTTGCCGCGGCTCACTTCGTCTTTCGACAAGCCGCCCCAGTCGATGCCGTAGCCGTGGGGCAGGGTTTCGGCCACTTCCTGCACCGCTTTGATGGCTTCGCCCGAGCTGTAGCCCGGCGCCGCGCCGCCCCGGATGGAGCCGGTGGGGTACATGTTGTAGCGGTTGATTTCGTTGGCGCCCTGGCTCTTCACGATTTTCATGAAGGCCGAAAACGGCACCATCTCGCCCTTGTCGTTCTTGGCCCACATGTTCAGGATGTCTTCGGGCAGCTTGCGATACTCCGGCGAGGCCTGCACGAACACCTTAAAGAAGCGCTGGTACTTGATGAAGCCCAGCTCGTAGGTCGAGCCCACCAGAATGCTCAGCGTGTTCATGGCGTTGCCGATGCTCACGCCCTTTTGCATGGCCAGCTCGTTGTCAATCTTAAGTTCGTACTGCGGGTAATTGGCCGAGAAGAAGGTGAACACGCCCGCCAGCTCCTTGCGCTTTTTCAGCTTGGCGATGAACTCGTTGTTCACCCGTTCCAGGGCCTTGTAGTCGCCGGTGCTGGTTTTGTCGAGCATTTGCAGCTGGAAACCACCGGCTGCGCCGTAACCCGGCACTGCCGGCGGCTCGAAGAATTCGATGGTCGCGCCGGGAATCTCGTGGGCTTTCTTCTCCAGCGCCTCCACAATCTCGGCAATGGATTCCTTGCGCTCCGACCACGGCTTCAAGTCAATCAAGCAAGTACCGGCGTTCGAGCCGCGGCCTTCGGTCAGTACTTCGTAGCCGGCCAGCGTCGAGATGTTGGCGATGCCGGGCACGTCCTTGGCCAGGTCGCGCAGGCGCTTCGATACGGCGTTGGTTTGCTCCAGCGTGGTGCCGGGCGGCGTCTGCACAATGGCGTAAATCAGGCCCTGGTCTTCGCTCGGAATAAAGCCGGCCGGCAGCCCCGCCGAGATGGCCCAGATGCCCAGCCCGAAGGCCACCAGCATCACGAACGTCACAATGCGGTTGGCCACAATGCGCTGCAGCAAACCCACATACGCATTGGTCAGCTTCTCAAAGCCGCGGTTGAACCAGTCGAAGAAGCGCTGCAGAGGCGTTTGCTTCTTGGGTTGGCCGTGGTGGTTTTTCAGAATCATGGCGCAAAGCACCGGCGTCAACGTCAGGGCCACGAGGCCCGAAATCACGATGGCCGTGGCCATGGTAATGGAGAACTGGCGGTAGAAAATGCCTACCGGGCCGCTCATGAACGACACCGGAATGAACACGGCCGTCATCATGATGGTGATACCAATAATAGCGCCGCTGATTTCCCCAACCACTTGTCGGACTGCATTATAAGGCGATAGGTGCTGCTCGTCCATCTTGGCGTGCACCGCCTCAATCACCACAATGGCGTTATCTACCACAATACCAATCGAAAGCACCAGCGCGAAGAGCGTAATCATGTTGATGGTGAGGCCAAACGCCTGCATCGCAATGAACGAGCCCACCAGCGACACCGGCACGGCCAGCGCCGGAATCAGCGTCGAGCGCCAGTCGCCGAGGAAGATGAACACCACCAGCGCCACCAGAATAAAGGCATCGCGCAGGGTGTGAATCACGTTCTCAATCGAGGCGTCGAGGAAGTTCGACACGTCGTAGGTGATTTTGTAGTCCATGCCGGGCGGGAAGCTGCTCTTTTTCAGCTCTTCCAGCTTGGCCTTCACTTCTTTAATAACATCCGAAGCGTTCGAGCCGTAGGTCTGCTTCAATACGATAGCGGCCGAAGGGTACTGGTTCAGGTTGGAGTAGATGTCATAGTATTCCGAGCCCAGCTCCACGTTGGCCACGTCCTTCAGGTGCAGGCTTTCCCCGTTCGGGTTGGCCCTCAGAATCACGTTCTTATACTGTTCCACGTCGTTGAAGCGGCCCTGGTAGCTCAGCACGTATTCCAGCGACTGCGCATTCTTGCCATCGGCGCGGCCAATCCGGCCCGGCGAACCAATCACGCTTTGCTCATCCAGCGCCTTCATCACGTCGTCCACCGAGATGTTGTAGGCCCGCATGCGGTCGGGCTTCAGCCACACGCGCATGGCGTACTGCCGGCTCCCCAGAATGCTGGCCCGGCCAATGCCGCCGAGGCGCTGCAGCTCGGGTATCATGTTCACGCCGGCGAAGTTGAATAGGTACTTCATGTCCGTGTTCTTGTCTTTCGAGTACAAGTTCACGTACATCAGCATGTTCGGCACCACGCGGTTCACAATCACGCCCTCGCGCTGCACAATCAGCGGCAGGCGGTTGAGCACCTGCGCAATGCGGGTGTTCACGTTCACCACCGCTTGGTCGGGGTTGGTGCCCAGGTTGAAGACAATCTGAATGTTGGCCTCACCGGCCGATACGGCGTCGGAGGTCATGTACTTCATGCCCGGCACCCCGTTCACCGCCTGCTCCAGCGGAATCAGCACCGACTCGGTCAGCACTTTAGCGCTAGCGCCAGGGTAGGAGGCGCTCACCATCACGAGCGGCGGCGAAATCTCCGGAAACTGCGACGTGGGCAGCTGCATGATGGCCAGCCCGCCCATGAGCAGAATGGACACCGAAATAACAATGGCAAATACGGGCCTGCGAATGAATTTACTAAACATATTCTTCTGGCTGTGTGGATATTATTGGTAGAGATGCCGGGCACCTGTAGCGTGGACTCTGCGAGTCCGCGCATGGCGGGATGTTCGCCCGGGCGCGGACTCGCAGAGTCCACGCTACACCCCGCCGGGCGGCGCCCTAACGCTTACTCGGCCGTCACCTTCAAATTCGAGAGAACCCCCTGCGGCGCCTTGTAGTCGTAGGTCACCTTGTCGCCGTCTTTCACCTTGCGCAGGCCTTCCAGGAGGATACGGTCGTTGGGCGTGATGCCGGAACCAATGATGTACAGGTCAGGCATTTCGGAGGCGATGCCGACTTCGCGCTGATGCACTACGTTGTTCTTATCCACCACGAAAACGTACTTCTTTTCGAGGATTTCGAAGGTGGCTTTCTGCGGGATGATGAGGGCGTGTTTCAGCGGCACGGTCATGAGCACGCTGCCGGTTTCGCCGTTGCGCAGCAGCCCGTCGGGGTTGGGGAAGGTGGCGCGGAAGGCAATGTTGCCGGTTTCGTTATTGAAATCAGCCTCAATGGTTTGCACGATGCCGGTCTGGTCGAATACCTCGTTGTTGGCCATGCGCAGCTTCACGTGCGCGGCCTTGTCGTTCGACTTGGCGTGCTCCTTATAGGCCAGGTACTCGGCCTCGGGCACGTTGTAGTACACCCACATTTTGCTATTGTCCGACAGCGTCGTCAGCAAGTCGCCCTCGTCCACGAGGCTGCCCAGCCGGCCCTGGAAGTGGTCCATGATGCCGGTGAACGGGGCCTTCACTGTCGTGAATTGCAGGTGGGCCTGGGCCAGCGACACGTCGGCGTTAGCCTTGTCGTACTTAGCCTGCGACAGCGCCAACTCGCTCTTCGACACGATGTTCTTGTCGGCCAGGTTCTTGGTGTTCTGGTATTCCATCTGCACGTAGTGTGCCTCGGCCTGCGACTTCTTCAGTTCGGCCTGGTACACAGTGGGCTTAATCTGGAACATGGTCTGGCCCTGCGCTACCTTCTGGCCCTCGTCCACGAAAATCTTCTCCAGGTAGCCCTTCTCCAACGCCCGCAGCTCGATGCGCTGGAAGGAGTGAATCTGGGCCACGTACTCCTTCGTGATGGTGGTGTCCTTCTGCAAGGGGCTGGTGGCCACCAGTCTAATCTGCTCTTCGACTTGTTTTTTCTCTTCCTTGCAGCCGGTGGTGTAGCACAAAACGCCGCAACTCAGCAGCATGAATACTCTTTTCATAAGAACCTGGGGTAACGTGACAAGCGGGGGGTATTGCATAGAAAGCGGTAATGCGGCGGGAAACACCCAGCGGCCGGCCAAACCCAGAATGCAGTGGGGGAAGCCCGCGACGCTGGGCGCGGCCGGCAGATGGGTAGGGCCGGACTAACCGGTTTGGGGGTTATTCATACTTCACGAAAGGCGCCGCTCAACTAGCAGAACGTCCTTGGCCATCAGCAACCTGCCGGGGCCAAACCAAGCCAAAAGCGCGCATCGCAGGGTGGGAAGGGCGAGGCCGCGCGGCCTGGGTCATGGGGTGACAATACAAACTTCCCCCCGATGGCATGAAGCGGAAATGAAGGTTTATGAAGATGAATTTTTATTTTCCGGCCCGCATCTGCCGCGTCCAGAGGCACTTTTGGG
This sequence comes from Hymenobacter convexus, assembly GCF_030580955.1. GTDB lineage: Bacteria > Bacteroidota > Bacteroidia > Cytophagales > Hymenobacteraceae > Hymenobacter. The sequence continues at coordinate 90,967 of NZ_JAUQON010000008.1, forward strand.
CCTGGGAGCGGGGCGGGTTGGTGAGGAATGTGAAGCCTTCCTTGTTACCTTTAATTCATCCCCCAAGCCATGACGATAAGCAGACAGGCTACTGCTTTCACCATCGAACTATGAAGACTTTAACCCTTAGCATACCGGATGCGCTTGATTTGGACAATCGGGACATCGCAATGATTGTCTCAACTCGCCTGTATGAGCAAGGCAAGCTCTCACTGGGCCAGGCAGCAGAAGTAGCGGGTTTGACGAAACGGGCTTTTGCCGAACTACTAGGCAGTTATGACGTGTCGATATTCAATTCGCCGGCATCTGATTTAGCCAGTGACATAGCGAATGCCTAGAACCGTTATTTCGGATACCAGCTGCTTCAGCAACAAAGCCTGATTTACAGAAGACGAACTATTAAAATTCGTTTTAGATTTTTTTATTTTTTAACCAAAACTCAATCATCATGAATGCAGGCTCACAGTGGAGAAAGTGGAACTTTCATGTACATACAAAAGGAACAAATAAGAACAATCAGTTCTCATCCCAAACTATGGATGATTTCTTTTTGATATTCTTTAAAGAAGCATACAACAACCAAGTATCTGCTATTGGCATAACGGATTACTTCTCAATAGAGAGATACCATGATGCAGTTGAATATAGAAGGCAGATTAATAATAAGGTGGATTCGAATGGAATAAAGCTATTTGATGAGGCTGAAATCTTATTTATAAGCAAAATATTTTTGTTTCCAAATGTAGAGCTTAGAATGTTGCCTTCAACTGGAAAAGCTAACTTGATTAATATACATTGTTTGTTCAATCCGGACTATGTAAACGAACTAGATAATGATTTCTTCTCACATATTACCAACCAAGAAGGTAAAAAGATGAACCGCCATGGTATCACAAGCTATGGTAGACTGCTAGACGATTCCATTTCTACACCGGAGGGACAGTATAAGAAAGGTATTGACAACTTCGCTGTGAGTTTAAGCGACTTGAAAGAACTGGCTAAAAATAAGCAATTCAGAGATAATACGTTGTTCGTTGTCAGCAACTCTGACCGTGATGGAGCTTCTGGTTTACAAGAAAGCTACGAATTGTTTGGAAATGATGGTGGAAGTATGGGTGGGGTGCGTAAATCTATTTATTATTTATCGGATGCTATTTTTGCTACAAGCCCAGGTGCAATCAAATATTTTCTTGGAAAAAAGTCGGAAGGAAAGGATAATTATAATGAAGCATTATACAAGCTAGAGCTGGAGCAAACGCTTGACGAAATAGGTTCTTTGAAGCCGTGCATTGTTGGCTGTGACGCCCATAAGGAACAAGACCTTTTTAAAAGGTTTACATGGGTTAAAGCAGACTTAAGTTTCGAAGGATTGAGACAAATTTGTTTCGAGCCAGAGTATCGAGTTAGAATTCAGAATAATGCGCCGGATTTCAAGGAGGAAAAGCTTCTGATTGAGAAGGTGAAATTTGTGTCACCTAACAGTGTTTTTTCTACCAATGCGATTCATTTCAATCCTAATCTAAATGTTATTATTGGTGGAAAATCGTCAGGAAAATCTATTTTACTATACGCAATTGCGAAAACCCTTTCTGCAGATTCATCAGTTTTGAAACGTGGGGATGATTCATACAAGTATGATTTAAATAAAATCGAAAAGGATTTCGATTTTGAAATAACTACTAAGGGCGGATTTAGCCAACGGCTCAACAGAGCTGATGGGGAAAACTCCATATTGCCGGAAATAAAATATATTCCTCAAGGTTATCTCGTGAGACTTGCAGAGCCCGAATTGAATAAAACGGGAGAGTCGCTAAATAAAATTGTCAGGGATTTAATTATTGAAGACGACTCTTCTAAAGAGGCTTACCAGGGCTTTCTCAGCAAGGTAACTCAAGGGGATAGGCTGAGAAACGCACAAATTGATTTCTACTTCGAAACGCGAGAAGAAATTGAGGCACTGGAGGAAGAACTCAAGACCAAGTCTAAAAGTGATGTATTGTCGAATAACATCGAATCAAATATAAGGAAAGTCGAGGAGTTAAATAAAGGCAACGGTTTGACAAAAGAGCAAGTTGAAGAATACAAAAAGCTTCAAACAAGTTTGGATGCAAACGGTACCAAATTCAAAAGCTATAAGGAAGACTTATCTGCAATAAAGGCTTTCAATTATGAGCTTCTGCAGACTTTAAAAGGTCTAGCTAGTAGAAAAACTTCTTTGCTAGATAATCTAATGTTGGATGAAATCAAGGAATACTATCAGAAAGAATATGCCTTGATAGATAATCTTGTCGCATTATCAGAAGCCGTGGAGACTTCATTGCAAGTTGAAGTGAATGAGGAAGGAAAGCGAAGGTTTAAAAATGACTGCACTTTTAAGCAGGTTATATCCCGTCTTAATGAAGAGCAGAAACGATTACATGTTGAAATTGAGCCTTATCAGAAAGATGAAGAGGTCAGAAAAGCTGTTGATGAGCTAAATGCCTCAATATCAAATGATAGAAAAGCGTTACATGATATTACATCCATAACAAAAAAAATAGCGGATAAAAAGAAAGGTCTTGATACGGCTGAGGCAGAAATATTTAAAATATATGAAAATAGTTTTAAAGAATACTTAAGTATCATAGAGCAGCTCAAAGAGAGAACTGTTGAACTAGAGAAGGATGGGCTCAAGATTGTGGGCAAAGCTCAATTTAATTTTGTCAAGTTAAGAAAGCAGCTAATACCTGTAAGTGACGGCAGAAGAGCTTCATATAATCAGTATGATATTCTGTCAGAAGCTAAAAAGGCAACTGATGAAGTTGACTTCAAGCTAATTCTTGACAGTGTCAAACAGCTTTTTAAAGATATAACAGTTGGTATTTATAAGATTACCAACAAGATTTCCATTGCCAATGCTGTCAAATTAGTATTGGATGACTTCTTCTTTGATTACTGGCAAATTTCTTATAAGAATGACCGTTTGGGAGAAATGTCTACCGGTAAGGCAAGCTTTGTTATACTAATGCTAATCGTTGGGCTGAGTAAGTCTAAAGCGCCGATTCTGATTGACCAACCTGAAGATAACCTAGATAATAGGTCAATAACAGCTGATTTGGTTGATTATCTTAGAAATAAGAAACTTGACAGGCAAATAATCATTGTGACGCATAATGCTAACGTTGTTGTGAACGCAGATGCTGAAAACGTCATCGTGGCTAATCAAAAAGGCCAAAGTGACGATAATTCTACGAGCCCATTTAAGTTTGATTATATAAATGGTGCAATTGAAAACTCCTTCGAAAAACTAAATACAGAGACAGACGTCCTAAAATCCATGGGTATTAGACAGCATATTGCTGATATTGTCGAAGGGGGTAAAGAAGCCTTTGTTATGAGGGAAAAAAGATACCGATTTAACTGATGTACATAGAAACGCCCCGCAACGAATTCGTTACGGGGCGTTTCTTTTGAGGCTTCAGCTACTGCCGCACCTTGCGGGGCGGAAGCGCTGGCGGGTGGCATTACGACTTGGCCAGGTCGAAGCGGCCGAGGTTCATCACCTTGGCCCACACGGCCACGAAGTCCTTCACGAATTTCTCCTGCGAGTCGGCGCAGGCGTACACTTCGGCCAGGGCGCGCAGTTCGGAGTTCGAGCCGAAAATCAGGTCGACGCGGGTGCCGGTCCACTTCGTCTGGCCGGTTTTGCGGTCGCGGCCGTTGAAGAGGTTTTGGGCGTCCGAGGTGCTGCCCCAGGTGGTGTTCAGGTCGAGCAGGTTCAGGAAGTAGTCGTTGGTGAGCGCGCCGGCCTGGGTGGTGAACACGCCGTTGTTCGAGCCGTCGAAGTTGATGTTGATGGCGCGCAGGCCACCGAACAGGACGGTCAACTCGGGGGCGGTTAGGGTCAGGAGTTGGGCTTTGTCAATCAGCAGCTCCTCGGCGGCGGCGCGGTGATGCGTTTTCAGGTAATTGCGGAAGCCATCGGCGGCCGGCTCCAGGGCCTGGAACGATACCACGTCGGTTTGCTCCTGGGTGGCATCGGCGCGGCCGGGGGTGAAGGGCACGGTCACGGTGTGGCCGGCGTTTTTGGCGGCCTGCTCGATGCCGACCACGCCGGCCAGCACGATGAGGTCGGCCATCGAAACCTGCTTGCCGCCGGTCTGGGCCGTGTTGAACTCTTGCTGAATGCCGCCGAGCTTGTTGAGCACGGTGGAAAGCTGGGCGGGGTTGTTCACTTCCCAGTAGCGCTGCGGGGCCAGGCGGAGGCGGCCGCCGTTGGTGCCGCCGCGCTTGTCGGAGCCGCGGTAGGTGGAGGCCGAAGCCCAGGCGGTAGATACCAATTGCGACACAGTGAGGCCGGCAGCGGCAATTTTGCCTTTCAGCGCGGCTACATCCTGGTCGTCAATTACCTGGTAAGTAACGGCGGGAATCGGGTCTTGCCAGAGCAGTTCTTCGGTGGGCACTTCGGGGCCGAGGTAGCGCTCCTTGGGACCCATGTCGCGGTGCGTCAGCTTGAACCAGGCGCGGGCGAAGGCGTCGGCAAACTGGTCGGGGTTTTCGTGGAAGCGGCGCGAAATGGCCTCATACGCCGGGTCGGCGCGCAGGGCGATGTCCGAGGTCAGCATGAAGGGGGCGTGCTTCACGGCCGGGTCGTGGGCATCGGGGATGGTGCCGGCGCCGCCGCCGTTCACGGGGCGCCACTGGTGCGCACCGGCGGGGCTCTTGGTCAGCTCCCACTCGAAACCGAACAGGTTGTCGAAGTAGTCGTTGCTCCACTTCGCGGGGGTGCGGGTCCAGGCACCTTCGAGGCCGCTGGTGATGGTGTGCTCGGAGTGGCCTTTGCCGAAGCTGTTGCGCCAGCCCTGGCCCAGCTCTTCGAGGGGCGCGCCGGCGGGCTCGCGGGCCACGAATTTGGCGGGCTCGGCCGCGCCGTGGGTTTTGCCGAAGGTGTGGCCGCCGGCAATAAGGGCCACGGTTTCTTCGTCGTTCATGGCCATGCGGCCGAAGGTTTCGCGGATGTCGCGGGCCGAGCGCTCGGGGATGGGCTCACCGTCCGGTCCTTCGGGGTTCACGTAGATGAGGCCCATTTGCACGGCGGCCAGCGGGTTTTCCAGCTGCCGGTCGTCCACGTAGCGCTTATCGCCGAGCCACTCGGTTTCGGGGCCCCAGTACACGTCTTCCTGCGGCTCCCACACGTCGGCGCGGCCACCGGCGAAGCCGAACGGCTTCAGGCCCATCGACTCGAGGGCGCAGTTGCCGGTCAGAATCATGAGGTCGGCCCAGGAGATTTGCTTGCCGTATTTCTGCTTGATGGGCCACAGCAGGAGGCGGGCTTTGTCGAGGTTGGCGTTGTCGGGCCAGCTATTGAGGGGGGCGAAGCGCTGCATGCCCGCGCCCGCACCGCCGCGGCCGTCGGCAATGCGGTAGGTGCCGGCGCTGTGCCAGGCCATCCGGATGAAGAAGGGGCCGTAGTGGCCGTAGTCGGCCGGCCACCAGTCCTGCGAGTTGGTCATCAGCTCGAACAGGTCCTGCTTCACGGCGTTCAGGTCCAGCTTTTTGAATTCTTCGGCGTAGTTAAAATCCTTGTCCATCGGGTCGGTCAAGGACGAGTGCTGGCGCAGAATGCTCAGCTTGAGCATGTTGGGCCACCACTCGCGGTTGGTGCGGCCGCCACCGGCCGTCTGCTTCACCGCGCCGTTGAGGAAGGGGCACTGGGCGGCGTCCGCGTTCAGGTCGTGGAGGATGGAGTTGTCTGCGGGGAGGTCGTGCAGGTTGGCGCTCATCTTGAAAGTGGTTTTGGTGGTCGGCCTTGTAAATGGCCGGGTGAATTAAAAAGTTTGCGGGCTTGCCTGGGAAGCCGTTTTGAGGGGCTGAAGCAGGGCAGTGGGCAGCAGCTTTGCACAAAGCTACTTGGTGCAAATGCATAATCAAAATCGATTTTGTTTATAAATTTATAACCAAAACCTATAAGCAGCGCGCTGCTCATCCGCCATGAATCTCCAACAACTCGGCTACCTCGTGGCCTTGGATACGCACCGCCAGTTTGGCCTGGCCGCCGAAAAAAGCTTCGTGAGCCAGCCCGCGCTCAGCGTGCAGGTGCAAAAGCTGGAAGAGGAGCTGGGCGTGTTGCTGTTCGACCGCACCCAGCGCGGGGCCGAGCCCACGGCCGTTGGGGCCCAGGTCATTGCCCAGGCCCGGCGCGTGCTGCACGAAGCCCAGCAGCTGCGCGAGCTGGTGCAGGTGGCCAAAGGCGAGGTGGTGGGCGAGCTGCGCCTGGGCGTCATCTCCACACTGGCCCCGTACCTGGTGCCGCGCTTCCTGGTGGGCCTCAGCACGGCCTACCCCAATCTGCGCGTCCACATCGAGGAGCTGCGCTCGGAAGAAATCATGCTACGCCTCAAGGACTACCGGCTGGATGTGGGCCTGCTGGTCACGCCGCTCGATGACCGGCTGCTGCACGAGCTACCCCTGCTGGACGAGCCTTTCCTGCTGCTCGCCTCCGAGGACCACCCGCTGGCCGCCCGCGCCACGGTGAGCCCGGCCGACCTGGCCAGCCCCGGCCTGTGGCTGATGCAGGAGGGCCACTGCTTCCGCAACCAAGTCCTGAATCTGTGCGGCCGAGCGGCTTCCACCGGCGCGGTGGCCTACGAAAGTGGCTCCATCGAAACGCTGAAAGAACTGGTGCGCCACCACCACGGCTACACGCTGGTGCCCGAGCTGGCCGTGCTGGACGAAGTCGATAGCAACCCGCTACTCAAGCGCTTCGTGGCCCCAACCCCGGTGCGCGAGGTGAGCCTAGTGGTGCACCACGGCTTTGTGCGCACGACGTTGCTCACCGCGTTACGGGAGTTGATTCTGGCCAGCGTGCCTACTCGGTTGCGCGCGGGCAAGTCGGGCGAGAAAATTCGGTGGCGCTAACAGGTGAATCAAAAAAATATTTGGTGACAGACTCTCAAAACCCAGCATTACAAACATGAAAAGCGAAACCATCAAATCTAATATGCCTGACGTGCTGGACAACGGCCCCTTTTACCACGGTACGAGGGCAGATTTGCCGATTGGTGGATTGCTGGCAGCAGGATTCAACTCGAATTACCACCCTGAAGTCATCATGAATCACATCTATTTCACTGCTCTAGCCAATGGGGCGGGACTTGCCGCGGCCCTAGCCAAAGGTGATGGGGACGAACGTGTGTACATCGTTGAGCCGACGGGCAGCTTTGAAAATGACCCGAACGTTACGGATAAGAAATTTCCTGGTAATCCGACTCGCTCGTATCGCAGTCAGGCACCCTTGAAAATCGTTGGCGAAGTAACGGATTGGGTGAGAATAACACCCGAAGAACTCCAACTGTGGCGCGAGAGGCTGGCGAATCTTAGAGCGGATTCGAATGCAAAAATTATTAATTAGCCGAAACCGTAAACGCAAAAACGCCCCGCAACTAACTAGTTGCGGGGCGTTTCTATGTCACTTTAGCGGCACTTGCCGCCGGAGTTTCTACAGCAGCTTGTCAATCGTCACGGGCAGGTCGCGCACGCGCTTGCCGGTGGCGTGGTAGATGGCATTTGTCACGGCGGCGGCTACGCCCAGCAGTCCCACTTCGCCCAGGCCTTTGATGCCGAGGGGGTTGACTTTGTCGTCTTCCTCGCTCACGAAAATCACGTCGATGTCGTGGATGTCGGCATTCACGGGGACGTGGTATTCGGCGTAGTTGTGGTTCATGTAGCGGCCGAAGCGGTGGTCCATCACCGATTCCTCCATCAAGGCCGAGCTGATACCCCACACTACGGAGCCGAGGACCTGGCTGCGGGCCGTTTTGGGGTTGATGATGCGGCCGGCGGCTACGGCATTCACTACGCGGGTGACGTGCACGGTCATCAGGTCGGGGTCCACTTTCACTTCCACAAACACGGCATTGTGGGCGTGCATGGAGTATTTCGGCGGCTTCAGCATTTCCAGCTTGGCCAGCACCGTAGAGTTTTCAGCTTCGATTTTGGGCTCGCCGCTGGCTTGCACAAGGTCGCGCAGGACTACGGCCTGGGTTTCATCGGAGCGCAGGCGCAGCTGGCCGTTGGCAAACTGAACGTCGGCGATTTTGGCGTCCTTGAAGGCTGGGTGGTCCATTTTCTGGGCCTGTTTCAGCAGGGCTTCGCCGAGCTTGGTGCAGGCTTCCACCACGGAATTACCCACGGAGGCGGCCGTCCAGGAGCCGCCTTGCAGGGGCGACTCGGGCAGCGTGGTGTCGCCCAGCACGAAGGTGACGGCTTCGATGGGTAGGCCCATGCTTTCGGCCGCAATCTGCGTCATGATGGTGTAGGTGCCGGTGCCGATGTCGTTGGTGCCGCTGCTCACGGTGAGGTGGCCGTCGGCGTCGAGGCTGGCTTTTACCACGGCGGGCATCTTGGAAGCATCCCAGATGCCGCCGCCCATGCCCCAGCCGACCAGCATCTTGCCGTCGCGCATCGAGCCAGGCTCGGCGGTGCGCTTCTCCCAGCCAAATTTAGCCGCGCCCTCGGTGTAGCACTTGCGGAGGGCCTTGCTGGAGTAGGGGAGGTTCTGGGCCTGGTCGAAATCGGAGTAGTTGCGGATGCGGAATTCGAGCGGGTCGAGGCCGGCGGCGTAGGCCATTTCGTCCATCGCAATTTCCAACGCGATGGAGCCCGAGGCCGCGCCGGGCGCGCGCATATCGAGCGGCGAAAACACGTCGAGCTTGCTCAGACGGTAGCCCAGTTCCACGTTTTTGCAGTCGTAGAGCGTGCCGGTCCAGCCCACCACATTTTCGGTGAAATCCTCGAACTGCGAGGTTTCGGCCACCGCAAAGTGGTTGATGCCGGTGAGCGAACCGTCCTCAGCCGTAGCCATGGCTACGTGCTGCAAGGTTTCGGGCCGGTGGCCGAAGCTGAACATCTGCTCGCGGGTGAGCGACACGCGTACCGAGCGTTCCAGCTGCAGCGAGGCCATTACGGCCAGAAACAGCTGGTACTGCGGCCGCAGGCCGGAGCCGAAGCCGCCGCCGGTGTACTTTGAAATCACCCGCGCCTCATCCTTGCTCAGCCCGAAAATCTTACTGATGTACTGCTGGCTGTTGAAAACGCCCTGCGTTTTGTCGTACACCGTCAGCTTCTTATCCCCGAGCCATTCCACCGTGGTGGCGAACATCTCCATGGGGTTGTGGTGCTGGGCGTGGTGCGAATAATTCGCCTCGATGTGCGCCACACCCTGCTTCCAGCCCTTGCCGAAGTTGCCGCGCGACTTCGGCGGCTTGTAGCCGGTTTTACCACGGCCGGGCTCGAATGCCTCGTCGATGTGCTTTACCAACTCGGTTTCGTGCGCTTCCTCCTGGTACTCAATGTGCAGGATTGACGCGGCGTAGCGGGCCAGCTCAAACGTGTCGGCCACCACCAGCGCCACGGGCTGCATGCTATACTTGATTTCGGCATCGTGAAGCGGGCGGAAGGGCGAGCCGCCGGGGGCCACGTCGTCCTTATAGCTGCGGTCGAGGAAGGCCAGCGAGGGCACGTTTTCGTGGGTGAAAACTTCCTGCACACCGGGCAAAGCCAGCACTGGGGCGGTGTCGATTTTCGTTATTTTCCCTTTGGCAATCGGGCTGCTCACTACGTATCCGTAGAGCAGATTGGGCACGCTGAATTCGGCGGCGTACTTGGCGGTGCCGGCCACTTTAGCCGGGCCATCGACGCGGTTGGTGGGTTTGCCGATGTAGTCGGTGGTGTGGCTCATGGGTTGGAATTTTGAAAGGCGTTGGTGTCGAGCACCTGATTCATTTCGGTGGCTTGCTTGAGGGCGCGCACAATGGCGCGCTTGGCCAGCTCAATCTTAAACGTGTTGGCGCCGTAGCCTTTGGCGTTTTCGAGCACCTTGGCGGCCACACGTCGGAAGGTGTCGGCGGTAGCGGGCTGACCGACGAGCATGGCCTCGGCTTCTTTGTCGCGCCAAGGCTTGTGGGCCACCCCGCCCAGTGCCAGTCGGGCATCTTTGATGAGGGTGCCTTCCAGCTCCAAAGCCGCTGCCACACTCACCAGCGCAAAGGCGTAGCTGGTGCGGTCGCGCAGCTTCAGGTAGCTGAAGTTTTTCTCGAAGCCCTTGGCGGGCAGGTCGAGGCCAGTGATGAGTTCGCCAGGTTCCAGGGTGTTGTCGCGCTCGGGGTGGTCGCCGGGCAGGCGATGAAAATCCTCAAACTTGATAGTGCGCTCGCCGTTGGGGCCGCTCACGCGCACGGTGGTATCGAGGGCGGCCAGGGCCACGCACATATCCGAGGGGTGGGTGGCGATGCATTGGTCGCTGGTGCCCAGGATGCCGCACACGCGGTTGTAGCCGCCAATGGCCGAGCAGCCCGAGCCCGGCTCGCGCTTGTTGCAGGGCGTGGCCAGGTCGTAGAAATAATAGCAGCGGGTGCGCTGCATGAGATTGCCGCCGTCGGTGGCCATGTTGCGCAGCTGCGGGCTGGCCCCGGCCAGAATGGCCTGGTTCAGTAACGGGTAGCGCTTCTCAACCTCGGGGTGCCAGGCGGTGTCGGCGTTGGTGGCGAGGGCGCCGAGGCGCAGGCCGCCGTCGGGCGTGGCTTCGATGGTGTCGAGGCCCAGCTTTTTGAGGCCGATGAGGTGCGTGGGGCGGGCCACGTTTTCCTTCATCAGGTCAATCAGGTTGGTGCCGCCGCCGATGTAGGCCGCGTCGTCGTGCGCGGCTTTGTCCTGCACGGCGCCCGCCACAGCGGTGGCTTGGGTGAAAGTGAAACTGTTCATTGTACTGAAATGAGGAGTGAAGGATTATTTCTTCGGCGGTTCAACCGGGGCCATCTCCGGCTTCGTCGTGCCAGCCGACCAGCCTTTGTCCTCAATGATTAGTCCTTCTTTATTAAGCACTTCCATTACGGCGCTCAGGATGTTGCTGTAGGCGCCGCAGCGGCACACGTTGCCGCTCATCAGCTCGCGCACCTGGGCTTCGGTCTTGGCCTTGCCTTCGTTGATGAGGCCCTGGGCCGAGCAAATTTGGCCCGGGGTGCAGTAGCCGCACTGGAAAGCGTCGTGGTCGATAAACGCCTGTTGCAAGGGGCTTAGCTTGTCCTCTGTGCCCAAGCCTTCGATGGTCTGGATGTGCGAATCTTCGTGCATCACGGCCAGCGAAAGGCAGGAATTTACGCGTTTGCCATCAACCAGCACGGTGCAGGCGCCGCACTGGCCGTGGTCGCAGCCTTTCTTGGTGCCGGTCAGGTCGAGGTACTCGCGCAGGGCGTCGAGCAGGGTGGTCCAGGGCGCAATCTGGAGCGTGTGGGCTTGGCCGTTGATGTTGAGACTGACGGGCTGGGTGGGGGCCAGGGCCACCGGTGGGCGGCCGAGCGGAGCTTGGGTAACTTGGCTCATAAGGGCGAATAGCTTAAGGTTTCGGGTACTGTTACTTGCCTACGGGCGCTTTTTCATCCGTGTTTTCCTAGGTTTGATAATCGGAAAGCGGGTTGCCTCTAATAAGCACAACCAAACAGTACGGGAGTATTAATTATCAGCCATAACTGCGGACAATGAATTTTTAGCGCGCCTCCAAAAACTCCCATTATTGACGCTGTATTGTCAGAAATACAACGCGTTATGCATTGTGCTTATTTCTGCAAACATCATAAAGGAAGGTAGTGCCGTGCGGCACCCTGCATTTCCCGGTTTGATTAGGGTGCATCGTTCAACGAGGAATCCAAAGGATTCGCCCGGCAATAATTTCAATTAAGCCAGAAAGTGCGCGGTGTTGTCCGGTAAAAGGTAATTTTGTATCGAAAAAGCAATAGGCCGGGACCGGTCCATATTGCTTTTGGATTTGAATGATGCTGAAAAATTTCCAACGCTATTTCCGTTTTTATCTGGCAACCTTTCTGTTTGGGTTGCTTCTGGCCGGTATTCGATGGCAAGCTGCACCACTGGGCGAGTCGGTGCCACCGCCGGAACAGTCGGGCTCTGAGCAACAGGTTGTTGCTCCGTTGCACCGGGCAGCCGGTGATTTGGCCATGCGTTAGCCTCCTAGGCCCGTCAGCTGTTCGCATTCGCTGGTTTCGGCCCTGTTTCCGGCGCTTGCGTTAAAGAAGCAGCCGACGGCTTTTTTCGGTCGGCAGCGCTACCTTCCGGCCCCATGAAAATCCTTTTAATTGAAGATGAACCCTCCGTGGCGGCCTTCCTGCACCAGGGCCTGACGGAGCAGGACTACACCGTGGACCTGGCCGCCGATGGCCTGCTGGGCCTCAGCCGCGCCCAAACCACGCACTACGACTGCCTGATTCTGGACCAGATGCTGCCCGGCCTCAGCGGCCTGGAAGTGTGCCGGCAAGTGCGCGCCCACGACCCCGGTGTGCCCATCCTGATGCTGACGGCGCTGGGCGAAACCGACGATAAAATCCGCGGCCTCGACGCCGGGGCCGACGATTACTTGGTGAAGCCTTTCGCCTTCGACGAGCTGCTGGCCCGGCTGCGCGCCCTGGTGCGCCGCCGCACCGAAGCCCCCGCGCCTAAAGCGCCCCTGCGCCTCGCCGACCTCACCCTCGACCCCGCCGCCAAGCGGGTGGAGCGCGCCGGGCAGGCCATTCAACTCACGGCCCGGGAGTTTGCGCTGCTGGAATACCTGCTGCGTAACCAGGGCCGTGTGGTGTCGCGGGCCGATTTGCTGGAGCACGTCTGGGATTTGAGCTTCGATACCGGTTCCAATGTGATTGATGTGTACATCAACTTTTTGCGCAAAAAAGTGGATAAGGGATTTGAACCCAAACTCATTCACACACTGGTGGGCATGGGCTATGTGATGAAGACAGAAGGGTGAATAGGGCGTTAAATAAGAACGTCATGCTGAGCGCAGTCGAAGCATCTCTACCAGGCAAGTATTATGACTAATTGCAACGAAACGGTAGAGATGCTTCGACTTCGCTCAGCATGACGTTCTTGTAATCAATTCGTCCCGCTATAAAGCTTGCTCACGTGACCATTCGCCTTCGCCTTGCGCTGCAGTTCGGGACCATTCTGGCCGTGACGCTGGTGCTGTTTGCATTGGCCATTTACTTCGTCACGCAGCAGTCGCGGCGCGAGCTATTCACCCAGAACCTGTTTAAGCGCACGCTGGTGGTGGGCCATGCCTACGTGGCCGGCCAGAACGAGCGCGACAACGCCGGCGACGAGGCTTCCTACCGCAACTACCTGCGCCAGCTCTACCGCACGCTGCCCGCCGAGCAGGGCCGGGTATACGATGCCGACAACCAGCTGGTGTTTCGGGAAGGGCAGGGGGCCACGCGGCCCGTGCCTGTCAACTGGCTGGCCGAAGTGCGCGGAAGCGGCCGGGCCGTGCTGGAGCCCGAAACCAACTACCACGAAACCGTGGGCCTGCTTTACCACGACGCCCGGCTGGGGGCGCTGGTGGTGGTGGCCTCGTCGGTGGACGAAGACAGCCGCCAGCAGCTGCGCGAGCTGCGGCAACTGCTGGCCGGTGGCCTGCTGGCGGCGGTGGCCGTGATGGGCATCGGCAGTTGGGTGTTTGCCGGGCAGGCGCTGCGGCCCCTGCGCCGCATGGTGCGCGAAGTCGACGGCATCACGGCCACCGACCTGAGCCAGCGCCTGACCCGCGCCGGCGAAACCACCGACGAAATCGGCCTGCTCACTCTGCGCTTCAACCGCCTGCTCGACCGCCTGGAAGCGGCCTTCGTGGGCCAACGCACCTTTGTGCGCGATGCCTCGCACGAACTGCGCACTCCGCTCACGGCCCTCATCGGCGAGTTGGAAGTATCGCTGCTACAGGCCGAACGCCCGCCGGCCGAGTACCGCCGCGTGCTGCAAAGCACGCTGGATTCGGCCCGCCAACTCAACAGCCTCACCAACGGGCTGTTGCAAATTGCCCGCGCTTCCGACGACCCCTCACAGGTGCCGATGACCGACGTGCGCCTCGATGAGCTGCTGCTGCAGGCCCACGAGCAGCTGCTGCGGCGCCACGCCACTTGCCGGGTCGATTTGGATTTTGGCGACGCTGAATCCTTCATCGTGCGTGGTAATGAGGCGCTGCTGCTATCGGCCGTGCTCAACGTGCTGGACAACGCCTGCAAGTTCTCGAAGGAAAGCGGTGGCACCGTGACGGCCACCCTGGCCCGCACCCGCCAGCACCTGACGTTGCTGGTGAGCGACGAAGGCCCCGGCCTTTCGGCTGCCGACCTGGAGCAGGTATTTGTGCCGTTTTTCCGGGCGGCGTCGGCCCGGGCGGTGCCGGGCCACGGCATCGGGCTGCCGCTCACGGCGCGCATCATGGCCCTGCACGGCGGCATGGTGCGGGTGGAGAGCGAGCCCGGCCAGGGAACCCAGGTATGGCTGGAGTGGCCGGTGCCGCGGGGCGCATGAACTGATGAAAGGCCGTCAGGCAGAGCGCAGCCGAGACATCTCGCGTGCTTCGTTCTGGCGGGGCGCCTCACCCCCGGCCCCTCTCCCGAAGGAGAGGGGAGCCGGACAATTCGATTGCTTCAGCACGCGAGATGTCTCGGCTGCGCTCGACATGACGTTCTGGTTTGTTCAATCAAGCCCCCCAAACTGGTTTTAATTTCCTTTTAATTCGCCTTTAATTCCGTCTTAATAGGGCCTTGGTAACCTTGTAGCAGAATTCCCTTTTGGCGCCTTCAGGTGGGCGCTTCGAGGTTGAATAACCCTACACGTCATGACCCAGGTAGTTTCCTCGCCGTCCCGCACCGGGGCGCCTATTGCAACGGCATCGCCTATCCCGGAGGCCACCGCGCCCCGGTCCAAGCCGTCGCTGTTCAGCACCATTGGGCAGGATGCGCCGGCGGGGTTGGTGGTGTTTCTGGTGGCGCTGCCGCTGTGTCTGGGCATTTCGCTGGCCTCGGGTGCGCCCTTGCTGGCGGGCGTCATTGCCGGCATCGTGGGCGGGGTGCTGGTGAGTGTGCTCAGCGGCTCGGCGGTGAGCGTGAGCGGGCCGGCGGCGGGCCTCACGGTGGTGGTGCTGTCGGCCATTTCGACGCTGGGGTCGTGGCCGGCGGTGCTGGCCGCGACGGCCGTGGCGGGCGTTATTCAAATTGGGTTGGGGCTGGCCCGGGCCGGCATTATTGCCCTGTACTTCCCGGCGGCGGTAATCCGCGGCATGCTGGCGGCCATTGGTATTATTCTGATTCTGAAGCAGCTGCCGCACTTTTTTGGAGCTGACGCCGACTACTTTGAGGACATGAACTTCCTGCAGTTCAATGGCCTGAACACGTTCTCCGCTATTGGCGCGGCCATGAAGGGTTTGAGCCCCGGCTCGGTGCTGGTGGGAGTGGTATCGCTGGTGATTTTGCTGCTGTGGAACACGGCCCCGATTCGGCGGCAGTCGTGGTCGCGGCTGGTGCCGGGGGCGCTGATTGCGGTACTGACTGCTGTGGGCATCAACGAATTGCTGAAAAGACTAGCCCCCGACATGCAGGTGCGCCCCGAGCATCTGGTGAAGCTGCCGGTGCTGTCGTCGCTGGGCCAACTGGCCCGCGAAATGACCTTTCCCGATTTTGAGGCCCTGCGGCGGCCGGCCACCTACGGCGTGGCCTTCACCATTGCCGTGGTGGCCTCGCTCGAAACGCTGCTCAGCGTGGAGGCCGTGGATAACCTCGACCCGCAGAAGCGCCACACGCCCACCAACCGCGAGCTGCTGGCCCAGGGCGCGGGCAATTTGGTGAGCGGCCTGTTGGGCGGCCTGCCGCTCACGGCCGTTATTGTGCGCTCATCGGCCAATATCGCGGCCGGCGCGCAAACCAAGCTGTCAGCCTTCATTCATGGCCTGCTGCTGCTCACCAGTTTGCTGTTTCTGGGCGCAGTGCTGAATTTGATTCCGCTCTCGGCGCTGGCGGCGGTGCTGCTGCTGGTGGGCTACAAGCTGACGCCGCCGGCCCTCTACTGCAAGCAGTGGAAGCTGGGCCGTGAGCAGTTCGTGCCCTTTATCATCACCATTGTGGCGGTGCTGTTCACCGATTTGCTGAAGGGCGTGAGCATCGGGCTGGTGCTGGGCTTCTTCTTCATTCTGCGCGACAACGCCAAGGCCGGCTCCTACCTGCGCCGCGACGACTCGGACGACCACGCCGAAACCCCCGACGCCCCGCTGCACCTGCGCCTGCCCGAGCACGTGTCCTTCCTCAACAAAGCCAGCATCGTGACCACGCTAGAGCAGCTGCCCACCAACAGCCGGGTTATTCTGGACGGCAGCCGCTCCGACGTCATCGACCACGACGTGCTCGAAGCCATCGAGGCCTTCCGGCAGGCGGCCCCGGCCCGAGGCATCGAGCTAGAACTGCGCGGCATCCGGCAGGTGGCGCTGGGCACGCACTAGCCGGGGCGTTGCCCAACCCATACTTTTGCCCTGCGATTTAGGCGCTACCTTGGGCGCCATCGGACCGTGACCGACAGCCGGATTTGGCTGCGGCGCGTATAGTCAGGCTACTGCTCGGAGCAGTCGGGCTGGCTGTCAACTTACCCTTTTCATGCTATGGCTGGAATCAGCAAAATTCTCGAAAACAATAAAAAATGGGTGTCGGAGCGTAACGCGAAAGACCCCAACTTCTTTAAAAACCTGGCCAATGGCCAGAAACCCAAGTACCTGTTCATCGGCTGTTCCGATTCGCGGGTGCCGGCGTCGGGCATTACCGGCACGGGCCCGGGCGAGATGTTTGTGCACCGCAACATTGCCAACATGGTGGTGCACACCGACATGAACCTGCTGAGCGTGCTGCAATACGCGGTGGAAGTACTGGGCGTGCAGGACATTCTGGTGGTGGGCCACTACGGCTGCGGCGGCGTGGCCGCGGCGGCCAGCAACAAGCAGTACGGCCTGATAGACAACTGGCTGGTGAACATCCGCGACGTGATTCGGGCGCACGAAACCGAGTACCTGCGCATCAAGGACGACGCCCAGCGGGCCCGCCGCCTGGTGGAGCTCAACGTGATTGAGCAGGTGCGCAACCTGGCCAAAACCAACATCATCCAGAACGCCATGCGCGGCGACAACCCGCCCCGCCTGCACGGCCTCGTCTACGACATCGCCGACGGCGTGCTCAAGGACCTGCGGGTGGACGGCGAAGAGATGATGCACGAAATGGAGCACATCTACGCCACCGAAGCCGTAGCTGCGGAACCCACCCAGCAAGCCGACAACCAGGCCAATTCCTACGAAGGCCCCACCGAGGACCCGGCCGAAGTAGTGCCCGGCTTCGAAGCCAAGGCCAAGAAATAAGTTTTCCCCGGCCCACCCGCCACCCACAAAAAAGCCTGCCGCAATTCGCGGCAGGCTTTTTTGTAGCCTGAATGGACGAAGGGGCAAAGCCTATTTAGCTGCCTCGATTTCGGCAATGGCTTTGTCGGTTTGCTCCTTGGCCAGCGCGGCGTTGGGGCCTTTGGCTTGTTTGTCGGCAATGGATTTCAACTGCTCGATGACGGGTTTGTCGGCCCCGTACATCTTGTACTTCACGCCCATAGTCTTGAGGCGGGTGACGCCTTCGGTAATGGCGGTGGCATCGTTGAGGCGGCCGGCCATCGTACCGATGGACTCCATCATACCAAACTGACCATTGGGGCGGGCCGCGTCGAATTTGTCGCGGATGTAAGCCCACTCGGCCACCCCGCCGCCTTGGGCGTAAGCCTGCGTCACGGCCTGGGCAAGGGCGCCGTTGCTTTCTTTTTCCAGGGCTTTGGCGCGGGTCAGGGCCTGGGCGGGTTGCACGGCGGCCAAGCCCCGCAGCGCAGCAGCCTGCACGCTGTAGGACTGGCTGTTGAGGTTCTGGTTGAACAGCTTCTCGTCTTTCTTGTCTTTTAACTGCGCCAGCGACGTGAGCACCTGGGCCAGAACCACGGTATTTTTCTCGCTGGCGGCCAGCTTGCGCAGGGCCGGCGCGGCGGCTTTGGCCACGGTTTTGTCGTCGAGTTTCAGCGCCTGCGCGGCCGCGCCGCGAATGGCGTAGAACTTGTCGTTGAGGGCCGCCAGCAGCACGGCGCGCGAAGCGGCGTTGGTGGTTTGGTCCTTAGCGGCGGCGGCCACGGCCTCGCGGCGGTCCACATACAGCGGCGCGTGGCTGTACTGGTAGGCAAATTCAGCGGCCGATTTGTTGTCGGTTTTGTTCCAAAGCAGCTTCTTGTTGGCGTCCACGTTCACCAGCTCGGGCTTGGCGGCCAAGGGCATGCTGAAGGTTTGGGTGGCTTCGGTCATGGTCACGGGCTGGTGCATCACCTTGCCGCCCACGTAGTAGTCGATGGTGAAGGGCAGCTGGAAGGGCGTGCCCGGCTGGGTCTGCTTTACTGTCACGGACTGGACCTTCTTAGCGGCATCCCAGGCGTAGTCAATGGTCACGACGGGGTGGCCCGGCGAGTAGTACCACTGGTTGTAGAACCAGTTCAAATCCTGGCCCGACACGGCCTCGAACGCCAAGCGCATCTGATGCGCCTCGCCGTTACCGAACTTGTTGTCCTGCAGGTATTTCTGCAAGCCGGCGAAGAATACGTCATCGCCCAGATACGTCCGCAGCATGTCCATGATGGCGCCGCCTTTCTGGTAGCTCACCAAGTCGAACACCTCTTCCTGCTGGTCGTAGTGAAAGCGCACCAGGGTTTTGGCCGCGTCGCGCGGGCTCATCAGGTAGCGGCGCAGGTAGGTGTAGTAGTGCGCGTCGGCGGCGTCCTTGCCGTACTTGTGCTCCGCGTAAAGGCCTTCCGAAAAGTCGGCCATTGTCTCGTTCACGGTGATGTTGCTCCAGCTTTCGGCCGTCACGTAGTCGCCAAACCACTGGTGAAACAGTTCGTGGGCAATCACCGATTCGCTCGAAAACTGGCGGTCGAGCAGTTCGCGGTCGGTCATTTGCACCTGCTCGCCGTGCAGGGTGGCGGTGGTGTTTTCCATGGCGCCGCTCACGTAGTCGCGGGCCACAATCTGGGCGTATTTATTCCAGGGGTACTCCACGCCGAGGCGGTTGGAGTAGAACTCCAGCATGTCGGTGGTGTTGCCGAAAATCTGCTTGGCGAAGGGCGCGTACTTGGGCTCCAGATAGTAGCTCACTTCCTTGCCGCGCCAGGTATCGGTGGTTTTTTTGAAGTCGCCCACGGCCATCATAAACAGGTAGGGCGCGTGCGGCAGGTCCATTTTCCATACGTCGGTGCGCAGGCCGGGGCCGGCGGGCGTGCTGCTCACCAGCTTACCGTTGCTGAGCGTCACGTACTTGGCGGGCACGGTCATCGAGATTTCTTCGGTGGTTTTCTGGTTGGGCCGGTCGATGGTGGGGAACCAGGCCGAGGAGCCTTCGGTCTCGCCCTGCGTCCAGATTTGCACCGGCTTGCCCGCCACGGCCGAATCAGGGTTAATGAAATACAGGCCCTTCGCGTCGGTAATAGCGGCCGAGCCCTGCACTTTTAGCTCGTCGGGCTTCGAGGTGTAATCGATGTAAATGGTGTACTCCTCGCCCGGCTTGAAGGTGCGGCCCAGGTTGATGCGCAGGTTCATGCCATCGGCGTAGGTGTACTTGAGCGGGGTTTGCTGGCCGCCGTTCATCATCGCCACGGCCTTGATGTCCATGCCTTTGGCATCGAGGCGCAGCGTATCGGTGGGGTAGGCGTGGGGCTTCAGCGTCACCCATTCCTTGCCATAGAGGTAGCGCTTTTTGTAGTCGAAGCGCACGTCGAGCTTGGTGTGCACCAGGTCGTTAATCTTGGTGGCCGAAGCGCGGTAAGGCGATTCGGGCTTGGCGCCGGGCGCCTGGGCGTAGGCGGCGCTGGTGGCTACAAGGCCGAGCAGGCCCAGCAGAGAAAGATGTTTCATCAAAAAGTGGTGAGTGAAAATAGAGTTTCGCGCGAAGGACCGGGCCGCGGCGCGGGAGTTGCGTGGCCCGGCCACGAAATTAGCGCGGACGCTGCAAGTCCGCGTCTCGCTGCAGCGCGGCGAATGCGGAAATGCCCGGTATCCGGCCGACGACGGCAGGCGATTATTCGCCGCTTTGCAGCGAGACGCGGACTCGCAGCGTCCACGCTACAGTAAGTTTGCGGCCTCATCAACGCCCCGCTAAATGCGACTTACGCGCTACGCCGCCCCGTTTTTCTGCTTCTTCATCACCCTCAACGCCCTGGCCCAGACGCCTGCCGACAGCGCCCGCAGCCTGCGCGAAGTCACCGTTTTTGCCTCGCGCCTCACCCAGCCTGGCAACCAGACCGGCCACGCCGTCACGGTTATTTCCGGCGCCAGTGTGGCGCGCTACCCCGTCAATTCCATCGATGACTTGCTGCGATGCCTGCCGGCACTGGAGATTCAGAGCCGCGGCAGCTTCGGGGCGCAGGCCGACGTGAGCATGCGTGGCAGCACCTTCAACCAAGTGCTTTTCCTGCTCGATGGCATGCGGCTGAACGACCCGCTCACGGGCCATTTCGGCGCCTATATGCCCATTACGCCCAGCGAGATTGAGCAGATTGAAATCATTCGCGGCGCCGGCGCGGCCCTCTACGGCCCCGATGCTGTGGGCGGCGTCATCAATATCGTCACCAAAACCTTCGCCGCCACCGAGCGCCGCCACGAGGCCGAGCTCACCAGTACTACATTGCGCGGCGAGTACAACTTGTGGCACACCAACACCAGCGGCTTTCTGGCGGCCGATAAGCTGCGGGTGGGCGGCGGCGTTTTGTTGAATAAAACGGATGGCCAGCTGCGTGACTACCCCAGCACCCAGCGCAGCGATGTCGACCTGAAAACCTACTCCCTCTCGGCGGCTTATGAACTGATGCCCAAGCTCAGCGCTGCTGCCCGCGTCAGCCTCGACCGGCGCGACTACAGCGCCCAGTATTTCTACACCACCGCCATCGGCGACCTCGCGCGCGAAACCACCAACAAGAACTGGTACCAGGGCCAGCTGCGCTACCAGCACAACGAGCGCGCCCGCACCGAAGCCCAGGTTTCCAGCAGCCGCGGCACCGATTACTACCTCTACACGCCTACGTCGGTGGCCAGCGACCACCTCACGCACTACACCAACGTGCTGCTCAGCCACCAGCAGCAGTTTTCGGACAAGCTGCGCGCCACCCTCGGCGGGCAGGCCGACCACCGTTCGGTGGTGAGCAACGACCGGGGCAACCACGACCAGTGGCACTACGCCGCGTTCGGCGTGGTGGCCCTCACGCCCACGGCGGGCCTGGCCCTCACCGGCGGCCTGCGCCTCGACCACGACCAGGCCTACGGTACCGAAGTGGTTCCCCAACTCAACGTGAGCCAGCAAATAGGAGAGGAGCTGACCGTGCGCGGGGCCATTGGCCGGGCCATTCGCGCCCCCGATTTTACGGAGCGTTACAACTCGAACGGCCGACCCGGCACCGTGCCCAGCGGCTTCAACGTGGGCAACGCTGGCTTGCAGGCCGAGCGCACGATGAACTACGAAGCGGGCGCCGACTACCGCCCGCTGCCCGGCCTCATTGTCAAAGCCACCGGATTTCTGCGCAAGGGCAACAACCAGATTGACTACGTGCCCACGCCCGGCGCCCGGGTCATCGAAGCCAGCGGCCTCACCAACCTCAACCCCGCCGCTACCTACCGCTACGCCCAAAACCTGTTCGACGTGACCACCCGCGGCCTGGAAACGGAGCTGGTGTACCAACGCCAATTTTCACCCTCCACGCGCTTCGACGGTAGCGTGGGCTACCTGCTGGTGAAGGTGAGTAACGCCGACAACATCGCCTCGCAGTACCTCGCCAACATTGCCCGGCAGGTGGTGTCGGGTACCGTCAGCTTTACCGCCAAGCGCGTGAACGGCAGCCTCAGCGGCCTCTGGAAGCAGCGCGACGCCAGCGCCGCCGCGGCCATCAACCGCGTGAATAATGCGGAGTATACCGTGTTCAACGCCCGCCTGGAAGTGGCCCTGCTGCCCCAGCGGCTCTGGCTCACGGGGCAGGTGCAGAACCTGTTCAACGAGAAATACTCCGACCTCTTGGGCGCCCAGATGCCCACCCGCTGGCTGATGGGCGGCCTGCGGCTGGCGCTGCGCAAGTAGGCCATTTTCACCAGCAAGGCCCCTCGGTTTGAACAAATCGAGGGGCCTTGCTGTATCTTTGCCGTATCAATTCTTTCTCCCCAAAGGATTGTTTTTATACAGAGACGCTGAGAGACAGGCTCTACGACGCGTCGGCAACCATTTAGGATACTCCTGAAACGGTGCCAATTCCTGACCATATAAAAACAAGTTGCCGTGGAAGCCTCCAACAACCAACCCGTATTTCCTGCTGCTTTCAATGCCCGCCTCGCGCCTATGCACCGGGCTGGCATGGCGTGTTGTTGCTGTTGTTGTCTGGCTTAACCGCTACTGAGTGATGATTCGCGGGTAAACAGGCGTGAGCAGAAGCCACTGGCGCTGCTGCGCCGGCCTATTTGCGGGTCGTCGTAGCGTCCGCGTTCCAAAAAAATCCGGGTAATAATCCTGCTCTGCGCTGAGTGCAGGCGGGTTGTCGGGCGTGCTGCACTGCAGGCTTGCGGCCGGCCCGCATAGTTGCCGGACTGGTTTTGGGGTGGCGTTGGGGCTCACAGGCAAGCTGTTACATTTCTCATTTTCCGGGTTCGATGAGGAGGCGCTTAGCGTCGTCGCCTCGCTGCCCTTACTGCTCAATCAACCACCTTTTTCAATATCATGTCCGCTGTCCAAAAGCCCATTGGCATCTACTTCGAGCACCCCGAATGGTTCAAGCCGCTCTTCGCCGAGCTAGACCGCCGCGGCTTGCCCTACGAAAAAATTGACGCCGCCCATCACCTCTTCAACCCCTCCGAAAAGGAAAGCCGTTACAGCCTGGTGGTCAACCGCATGAGCTCTTCGGCCTACCTGCGCGGGCACGGGC
Source organism: Hymenobacter convexus (assembly GCF_030580955.1). Classification (GTDB taxonomy): domain Bacteria; phylum Bacteroidota; class Bacteroidia; order Cytophagales; family Hymenobacteraceae; genus Hymenobacter. The sequence continues at coordinate 113,788 of NZ_JAUQON010000008.1, forward strand.
AGGGCATCTTCCACACGGCTGGCTACGCCACGCACCTGGAGCGCATCGGCACGCGCATCATCAACGGCTCGGCGGCCACGGCCATTGAAACGAACAAGGCCCGGCAACTGTCGCTGTTTGAGTCGCTGGGGCTGAAATACCCGGCCTCGCGCGTCATCAACCACGCCTCGCGGGCGGTGGATGCGGCGCGGGAGTTGCGCTTTCCCATCGTGGTGAAGGTGAACATCGGCGGCAGTGGCGCGGGCATCATCCGCTTCGATACCATCGAGGGGCTGCAGGCGGCCGTGGACGCCAACCAGATTGACCTCGGCATCGACCAAACGGCGCTGGTGCAGGAGTATGTGACGCCCCGCGGCGGCAACATCCACCGCGTCGAAACGCTGGACGGCAAGTTCCTCTACGCCATGAAGGTGTTCACCACCGGCGAGAGTTTCAACCTGTGCCCGGCCGAAATCTGCCAGATTCCCGAAGAGCAGTCGGCCGAGTTTTGCCTGACGGAAGCGCCGAAAAAAGGCATTCAGGTGGAGGCCTTCACGCCGCCGGCCGAGGTCGTGGCCGCCGTGGAGCGCATCGTGGCCGCCGCCAAAATTGACGTCGGCGGCATCGAATACCTCATCGACGACCGCACCGGCGACGTGCTGTTCTACGACATCAACGCCCTGTCCAACTTCGTGGCCGATGCCGTGAACGTGGTCGGCTTCGACCCTTACGCCCGCTTCGTGGACTATCTGGAAACGCAGCTGCCGGCTGCGGTGGCCGCGCCGGTAGAACTGGCAACGGCTTAACCGTCCTAATCACCATAATAAACCGGTCATGCTGAGCGCAGCCGAAGCATCTCTACCGCTTCGTTGCAGCGAAGTTGATTACTCACCAAGTAGAGATGCTTCGGCTGCGCTCAGCATGACGTTCTTTTAAATCGCCAAGGCAATGAAATTCGGATATTGGATGCCCATTTTTGGGGGCTGGCTGCGCAACGTCGAAGACGAGCAGATGCCCACCGACTGGAGCTACGTGAAGCAGCTGGCGCAGCGCAGCGAGGGCTGGGGCTACGACCTCACGCTCATCGCCGAACTGTACTTAAACGACATCAAGGGCACCGAGGCGCCGTCGCTGGAAGCGTGGAGCACGGCTGCCGCCTTGGCCGCCGTGACCGAGCAGCTGGAAATAATGGTGGCCGTGCGCCCCACCTTCCACAACCCCGCGCTGCTGGCCAAGCAAGCCGCCAATATTGATTTGATTGCGCCCGGCCGGCTGTCGCTCAACGTGGTATCGAGCTGGTGGCGCGACGAAGCCACCAAGTACGGCCTGCACTTCGAGCAGCACGACGACCGGTACGCCCGCACCCGCGAGTGGCTCGACGTAGTGACCAACGTGTGGAAGCAGGACCATTTCAGCTACGACGGCAAGTACTACCAGGTGGCCGACAACATCCTGCAGCCCAAGCCCGCCAAAGCCCCGTTCCTCTACGCCGGCGGCGAGTCGGAGGCGGCCAAAGACCTCATTTCGACCCAGTGCGACGGCTACGTGATGCACGGCGACTCGCCGGAGCTCATCGGCGCGCGCATTGCCGACATGCGCCGTCGCCGCGAGCAGAAAGGCCTGCCGCCGATGAAGTTCGGCGTGGCCGGCTACTCCATTGTGCGCAACACCGAGCAAGAGGTGAAGAAGGAGCTGGACCGCATCACCAACGTGCAGGCCTCCGCTTCGGGCTACGGCAACTACCAGCAGTGGCTGGCCGGCACCCAGCTGGAGCAGCAAGTGTCGCTGCACGACTACTCCGTATCGAACCGCGGGCTGCGCACGGGTCTCACGGGCACGCCTGCCCAGCTGCAGGACCGTATTGGCGAGTTCGAGAATGTGGGAGTGGACTTCTTCCTGCTGCAAGCCAGTCCGCAACTGGAAGAAATGGAGCGGTTTTCGGAGTCGGTTATTCAGGTGCTGGCGTAGCGAAGGCTACTGACGACAAAGCTGTTCAATGGGTCGTCATGCTGAGCGCAGTCGAAGCATCTCTACCGCGCAAGCAAATCATTTACTGCTGCGGTAGAGATGCTTCGGCTGCGCTCAGCATGACGTTCTTTTTCTATGCGCCACAACCGGCGCGTTTCAACAACTACATGCTTAAAAAATCACTCGAACTGCTTCGTGCCGAAGCGGCCGAAACGGGGGCGAACACCCTCAAACGCAGCCTCAACGGCGTCAGCCTGATTGCTATCGGCATTGGGGTTATCATCGGGGCGGGCCTGTTCTCGCTCACCGGCATTGCGGCGGCCAACAACGCGGGGCCGGCCGTGACGCTCTCCTTTGTGGTGGCGGCCGTGGGCTGCGCCTTCTCGGCGCTATGCTACGCCGAGTTTGCGGCGCTGGTGCCCGTGTCGGGCTCGGCTTATACGTATTCCTACGCCACTATGGGCGAGCTGTTTGCCTGGATTATCGGCTGGGATTTGGTGCTGGAGTACTCGGTGGGCGCGGCCACGGTGGCCATCAGCTGGTCGCAGTATCTCATCAAGTTTCTGGGAAAATACGGGCTGCACATCCCGGCTCAATTGGTGATGTCGCCATTCGAAAGCGCGACGCTGGCCGACGGCTCTACCGTGAGCGGTTTCGTGAACGTGCCGGCCATGCTCATCGTGCTGGCCATTACGGCCATTGTCACGCGCGGTACCAAAGGGTCGGCGTGGTTCAATGCGCTGGTGGTGGCCTTGAAGGTGGCGGTGGTGCTGGTGTTCATTGCGCTGGGCTGGCAGTACATCGACCCCGCCAACTACCAACCCTACATTCCGGCCAACACCGGCACGTTTGGCGAGTTCGGCCTGAGCGGGATTTTGCGCGGGGCGGGCGTTATTTTCTTCGTCTTTATCGGCTTCGACATCGTGGCAACCATGGCGCAGGAAACCAAGAATCCGCAGCGCAACATGCCCGTGGGCATCCTCGGCTCGCTGGCGGTTTGCACGGTCTTGTTCGTGCTGTTTGGGCACGTGCTGACGGGTTTGGCCAATTATACCGAGTTCAAAAACAGCGCGGCACCGGTGGCCATTGCCATTGAGAAAACGCCTTATGCCTGGCTTTCTTCGGCCGTGATTCTGGCCATTCTGGTGGGCTACACGTCGGTTATCCTGGTCGATTTGCTGGGGCAGTCGCGGGTATTTTTCTCCATGTCGAAGGACGGGCTGCTGCCGCCGGTGTTCTCGCGCATTCACGCCAAATACAACACGCCGTTTCAGTCCAGCCTGCTGCTGGGCTTGTTCATTGCGCTATTTGCAGGCTTCGTGCCCATCTCGGTGGTGGGCGAGATGACCAGCATCGGCACGCTGCTGGCCTTCGTGATGGTGTGTCTGGGCGTGCTCATCATGCGCCGCACCAACCCCGACGCCCCCCGCTCGTTCCGTACGCCGTGGGTGCCGGTGGTGCCCATTCTGGGCATTGTGGTGTGCCTCGTGATGATGGCCTCGCTGCCCTGGGAAACGTGGCTGCGCCTCGTGGTGTGGCTGGCGCTGGGCCTGCTGATTTATTTTGGCTACGGCCGCAGGCACAGCAAGCTGCGGCTGGCGCAGGAGGGAGTTAAAAGTTAGGAGTTAAGAGGCGTCTGTCATCCTGAGCGCAGCGAAGGACCTTATCACGCGTGAACGAATTCTAGAAATTCATCCGCCGCAGACGTGAGAAGGTCCTTCGCTGCGCTCAGGATGACAGACGGTCCCAACTCTTAACGGTCAATGCGTGGTCAGCCCGTTGGCGTCCAGCTCGTCGTCGTCGCGCACGCGGCTCAGGCGGCCTTCCAGGTCTACCACGTCATCGCCAGGGATGGGGTTCGGCGACGGCTGGGCCTGCTTGTACACGTCGATGGCCCCGTTGGCATCCAGGGTAGCGCGGGCCTGGTCGGCCTGCTCGTCGGTGGCGGCGGCCACGGTGACCACGGCGTGGTCGGGGCCGGTGGCGGCGATGTGGGCCTGGGCGTCGTCGTTATTGGCACCGGCAAAAATGTCGCTGAAAAACCGGACGAGGCCGTCCTCAAAGGTTTCGGTGGGCGGGGTGCTGGCGCTGGCGGGCAGGTGTTCGGCTTGCAGGGTGGCCTGCGTGGCCAGGTGCAGATTGGTGCGCTCGAAGCCGGCGGCCAGCAGGCGCTCGATGGCAAACTGGGCTTCGGTGGCGCTCGTGAACAGGCCGACGACGGTACGGGGCATGGCGATGGGGGGACGGTGTGCGGGGTTCTACGGCCGTGGGGGCGTCCGGTTTCCGGTGCCCCGCGCCAGGGCTGCCGGATTTCGGCTACCTTACGGCCGTGCTTGGCAGGGTGCCCGGCCGCCGCTTTCACCAACCCCCCACATCTACCGCATGGCCCAGCCCAAATACGCCGCCCGGTTCGAAAACTTCTTCGCCAACCTGCGCCTCAACCGCGACCAGTTTGCCGACATGGCCGCCTTCACCCTGCAGGCCCTGCAGCAGGAAGCCAAGGGCCGGTACGACGCCGTGGCCGACCCCCTCGAAGTGGCCCTTACCGATTACCGCACCGCCCACGCCGGCCAGCTCTCGGGCGAGGGCCAGGCTGCCACCGTCACCGTGGCCCAGGCCCTGGCCGACTTCAAGGCCTACGTGAAAAAGGTGGAGCGCAAGGTCATCATCCCCACCTACGAGGAGGGCAGCCCCGACCTGCTGGCCATCTTCCCCAAGGGCCGCGCCGCCCTCACCAAGAGCAACCAGGCCAAAGTGGAAGACGCCTTCACGGCCTTCCTCGACGCCCTCGATGCCCGCCCCACGGCCTTCACCTCGCCCGTGCGCGCCGAGGGCCGCGCCGTGCTGGCCGCCCTCTCGGCCGCCCTGAAGCGGGCCGACGGCATCGCCAAAACCGCCGACACCCAGCGCCTCGACCTGCACGACGGCCGCGAAGCCACCTGCCTGGCCCTGTTCCGGGTGTACGCCACGCTGCTGCTCGAATTTGCCGACAAGCCCCAGCGGGTGGCGGCGTTTTTCGATTTGAGCCGTGCCGATACGGGCACGAAAAAGGCCAAAACCACCCCGCCCGGCGTCCCAAAAGCCTAGTAGAACCGCCCTAAAGCGGAAAAGCCCGTTCCGGTCCGCCGGAGCGGGCTTTTCTGTGCGGTGGGGAGTGCTCCGGCCGTCTGGAGCGAGCTTAGCCGGGCGGTGATGGGTACTCCGGCTGCCTGGAACGGACTTCGCCGGACGGTGGACCCCGTTCCGGCCGTCTGGAATGGGCTTCGCCACACGGCAGAGTCCATTCCAGACGGCCGGAGTGGGCTTCGCCGGGTGGTGGCGGGCATTGCGGCCGCCGGGGAGGGGGCTAGGGCACCCGGTCCCACACTTCGCCCCCAAGGCTGACCAAGCGCACCAGGCCGGCTTGGCGGTCGTAGTACATTTCCTGCAGGTAGGCGGAGGAAACCGGTTGGCAGTTGGGGCCGCGCGAGGTGCCGATGAAAGCCACCACATCGGTATAGGTCCGGCCGCGCACAGTGAGCTGCTGAAAAGGGCCGTTCAGGGCCGTTCCGCTGGGAAACTTGACCCCGCGACAGCTGTAATAGTCGCTGTGGAGGTCGGTATTGCCAACAAACTTGCCCCAGTAGCCTTCCGCATACAATCGGCTGGGGCCGGTGCCGACTTCGTTGTAAGGCCTGACGGTAGCGTCTCGATAAAAGTGAAAATTGCCTCCACTGCCCGTTCCGGAGGTGTCGGGGCTAAATGCACTCAAGACGGTTTCATCGTAGTAGCTAACCACCGTGTACTTGGTGCCCAATAGCCCGTAAGGGGCAAACGTCTCGTAGGCACGTTGCGGGTATTGCCCCACTTGAATGGCATACGTATGCCGCACACCCCGCCCGTTTTCAAACGTCCAGCTGTCCCCTGTTTTGGCCTGAAGCCAAGGCTGGTCTTGGCTCGTGAAATGATAATACGGCAAGCCGTTAACGTAGGAAAGGCCTTCCTCCGCTTCAGGACCGTCCTTTCTGCACGAAGTGCCGCCAAGAAGCAGGGTGCCCAGTAACAGGGCTGGTAAGGACCGGCGCATGTCAGGAATGTCAAAAAGAGTGAAAACCAAAAGGTAGGGATGCTTCCCGAAGGTTCGCAAGTCGAAATAGCACCACATCAGACTTTCTGACTAGCCCGAAATACCGGCAACTATGAGGCATGCCGGCCAACAGGCAGTCCTTTTAGGGACTTCACGAATACGCGCCCGCCCGGTACCCGGTGCCTTTTGCCGGCCCACCCGAACCATTCCCCAACCCCAGCAGTTGGCCCCTGCAATCGCAGCTGTTTTCTTTGTTCTATGGATTCTACGAAGTACCCGGGCCTGATACCTTCTTACGAGCACGAGCGCCTGGAGGCCCTGCAGCCCTACCAGGTGCTGGGCACCCCGGGCCAGGAGGTGTTCAACGACTTCGTGAGCGTGGTGGCCCGGCTTTTCGACATGCCCATTGCCCTCGTCAGCCTCGTGCGGGCCGACGACGTGGTGTTCATCGGCAACGAGGGCCTGCCCGAAGCCCTGGTGGTGGCCCGCGAAGACAGCATGTGCTCCGTGGCCATTCTGAATGACGGCCTGACCGAATTTACCGACGTGGCCGCCGACCCCTGTGAGCTGGTCAACCCCTTCGTGGCCCAGCACATGAACCTGGGATTCTACGCCGGCCAGGCCCTGCGCACTCCCGACGGCCTGGCCGTGGGCAGCCTCTGCGTGATGGACCGCCGCCCCCGCCAGCTCACACCGCAGGAGGGCGAATTGCTGAAGGAGCTGGCCCTCGTGGCCCAGGAGCTGCTGCGCCTGCAAGCGGCCCAGGCTACCAACCCCGCCCTGATGGCCACCCTGCGCACCCGCCTCGACGGCCCCGTGCAGCAGTCGCTCAACCGCCTCACCACCCTGGCCAAACTGGGCCAGTGGGAAGAAACCACCGACACCGCCGACGCCCAGGGCTACACCGCCTCCCGCCTCGACGAGGCCCGCTACCTGGCCCAGACGCTCTACCGCGAGCTGCAGGCCGCCCTCAAATCCGTGCGGTAACTGCCCCGTCAGCAACGCAGCGCGGACTTTCAGTGCGCGTCCCCGCACCGTCGGCATCGCCCGGGCATCGTTCAGGCCCGCGAACTAAAAGCTCCCGCTACGCCAAAACAAAGAAAGCCTGCCGCAATGCGGCAGGCTTTCTTGTTTTAAGCGGAGTTGCTCTGCGCTATTCGCGCACGAAGCGGCGCACTTCCACGCCGCCGCTGGCCGTGCGGGCCTGCAGCATGTACACGCCGCTGGGCAGGGCGCTCAGGTTGAGCGTTTGCTGCTGCGTGAGGGCGCTGCCCGTCACCGAGCCCTCGTACACCCGCTGCCCGAGGGCGTTGAGCACGGTGAGGGTCACGGCCTCGCGGTAGCCGCCCAGCTCCAGCGTGAGGCGGCCATTGGGCGTGGGGTTGGGGTAGAGGGTGAGCGTGGTGCCGGCAATGCCACCCTTGGCCGAGGTTACCACCAGCGGGTTGGAGGGCAGCGACACGCAGCCGTTGGCGTTGGTGGTGGTCACGGTGTAGGAGCCCAACTGCGCGGGCAGGCCGGTGAGCACCAGCGTCTGGCCGGTGGCGCCGGTCACAATGCCGCTGCCCAGGTACCACTGGTTGCCGGTGGTGGCGCTCGAAGTGAGCGTGGTGGTCGTGCCGTTGTACGTTGGCGTGATGGTGGGCGTGGCCGGGCGCGGGTTCACCGTGAAGGTCGTCGTGGCCGTAGCCGCTGCGCAACCGCCGGAAGCAGCTAGCGTGTTGGTCACGGTGTAGGTGCCCGCCGTCGAAGTCGAGAGCGTGATGGCGCCGGTCGTGGCATTGATGGTCAGGCCCGCGGTCGAGCTGAAGGTACCGGCCGAAGCCCCCGTGCCCAGCGTGGGCGTCGCCGCCGATGCCGAGCCCACGCAGCCGGTTGCCGTAGCGTAGCTGAACGTGGCCACCGGTGCGTTCGTGAGGGTCACCGTCTGGGTGCTGCTGCTGCCGCAGGTGCCGCTCACGGTGTAGGTCACGGTGTAGGTGCCGGCCGTGCTGCCGCTCAGGTTGATGGTGCCCGTGCTGGCGTTAAGGCTCAGGCCCGTGGCCGAGCTGAAGGTGCCGCCCGCTGTGCCCGTGATGGTAGCGGCGGGGTTGGTGCCGCTCAGGCAGTAGGTAGCGGCCGGGTAGGTGAACGTAGCCGTGCTGGGCGCCGTGAGCGTGAAGCTGCTGGTGCTGGTGACGGCCGCGCAGCCGCCGGAGGCGGCCACGGTGTTGGTCACGGTGTAAGTGCCAGCCGTGGCCGTTGCGCCCACCGTGATGGCACCCGTGGTGGCGTTCACCGTGAGGCCGGTAGCCGCTGGCAGCGTGAAGGTGCCCGCCGTAGCGCCGGTGCCCAGGGCGGGCGTGAGGGTGGCGGTGCTGCCCGCGCAGGTCGTGGCCGTGGGGTAGGCGAAGGCGGCCGTCGGGGCGGCCGTGATGGTCACGGTGGCCGTGCTGGTCACGGCGGCGCAGCCGTTGGCAGCCGCTACGGTGTTGGTCACGGTGTAGGTGCCGGGCGTCGAGGAAGCCAGGGTGATGGCACCCGTGGTGGCATTCAGGCTCAGGCCGGCCGTCGAGCCAAAGGTGCCCGCTGTGGCGCCCGAAGCCAGCGTCACCGCCGGGTTGGCGGCCCCGCTCACGCAGAACGACCCGCCGCCGTAGCTGAAGCCAGCTACCAGGGGCGCGCTGATGCTCAGCGTCTGGGTGCTGCTGCTGCCGCAGTTTCCGGCCACCGTGTAGGTCACGGTGTAGGTGCCGGGCGTGCTGCTGCTCAGCGCCACAACGCCCGTGGTTGGGTTGATGGTCAGACCGGTGCCGGCGCTGAACGTGCCACCTGCCGTGCCCGTGATTGTGGGCGTGGGGCTGGTCGTACCGCTCACGCAGTAAGTAGCGGCCGGGTAGGTGAAGGTGGCCGTCGTTTGGGGCGCAACCGTGAAGGTGGCCGTGCTGGTTACCTGCGCGCAGCCGTTGGCGGCGGCTACGGTGTTGGTCACGGTGTACGTGCCAGCGGCTGCCGTAGCGCCTACCGTCACCACCCCGTTCGGGTTAACGCTCAGGCCAGTGGCGGTGGGCAGCGAAAATGTGCCCACGGTGGCGCCGGTGGCCATGGTGGGCGACAGTGTGGCGCTGCTGCCGGCGCAAATGGCCGTAGCGGGGTAGCTGAAGCCGGCCGTCGGGGCCGCCGTGATGGTCACGTTGGCCGTGCTGGTTACCGCCGCGCAGCCGTTGGCAGCCGCCACCGTATTGGTGATGGTGTAGGTGCCAGGCGTGCTGCTGGCCAGGGCAATGGCGCCGGTGGTGGCATTGAGGCTCAGGCCCGTGGTGGACGAGAACGTGCCGGCCGTGGCGCCCGTAGCCAGAGCGGGAGCGGGGTTGCTGGTGCCCGATACGCAGTACGTAGTGGCGGCGTAGGAGAAGTCCGCCGTGGGCGCCGCCGTGATGGTGATGGTTGCCGTCGCCGTCGAGCCGCACAGCGTGGTGGAGGCCGGTACGCTGTTGGTGACAGTGTAGGTGCCGGGCGTGGAGCTAGCCAGGGTGATGGCGCCGGTGGTGGCGTCAATAGTCAGGCCCGCCGTGGAGGTGAAGGTACCGGCCACGGCACCCGTGCCCAGCACAACCGCCGGGTTGGTAGCGCCCGATACGCAGTAGGTAGCGGCTGGGCCGTAGCTGAAGGCCGTCGGGCTGGCCGTGCAGGCCACAATATTGACCACATAGTCTTCCGTCTCGCCATACCAGGCCGTGGCGCCCGATACGCAGGCATCGGCCGAGGTGAAGACGCCGTTGCGCCAGCGCACCCGCACGCGGGTGTTGCCGAGCAGGGCGGTGGCGGGCACCGTCAGTGTCACCGGGAAGGTAACGTCGGCGGCCGTGAGGCTGGACGAGCCGATGAGGGTGTATTCGCTCGCGTCGAAGGTGCCGCTGTGGTCGTAGTCAATCCACATGCCGCCCTGCGAGTTGGCATTATTCGAGCGCACAATCACGCTCACGCCGTTCGTGTAGGTCACGCCCTGCACGAGAGTCGTGGTGTTGGTGGTGCTGGCCGTGAAGTCGCCAAAGCCGTTGGTCGAGTTGGCGTTGGTGGCGTTGGTGAAGCCGGGGGTGCCCGGCAGGGTCACGCTCTTGATGTATTCGTTGGTGCCCGTGCTCACCGGCGTGCAGTAGCAGCTCAGGAACGAGGTTTGGGCCACGCTCACCACGCTGGAAGTGGCCGATTGGCCGCTGGCCGTGCAGGTCACGACAAGGCGGTAGTCGGTGGCGGCCGTTTGGGCAGTCACCGAATAGCCGGCCGTGGCCTGCGCTGCCCCCAGGTTGGTGAAGGTGTTGGCGCCGGCCGGGCTGCTCTGCCACTGGTAGCTCAAGCCGGTGGTGCCGGCGGCAATGCCCGTGGCGTTCAGCGTGAAGCCGGTGCCGGTGCATGCCGTGGTGGCCGAAGCCGTGGCCGTGGTGGTGGGCGGCGTGCCCGTGCAGGCAATGGGGGCCGCAATGGTCACCAGGTAGTCTTCTACTTCGCCGTAGTTGGAAGTGCTGGAAGCCGCCGTGCACGACTGGCTGCTGAGCAGCACCACGTCGTTGCCGCCGCGTACGCGCATCTTGGTCTGGCCCGTCAGGGCCCCGGCCGGAATGGTAATCGGAATAACCGACGTGCCGCCGCTGCCGGCATTGGTGCCCAGCGTGAAAAACTCGCTGGCATCGAAGGTGCCGCTGTGGTCGAAGTCAAGCCAAACGCCGCTGTACTGCGAGCCGTCGGAGCCCATCGTAACCGAAACCGAAGCCGTGCCGCCCTGGAACAGCGCCGGAATCTGGAGGGTGCCGGCCGTTTGCGTAGCTGAATAATCCGTGTAATACGGCGAGGCATTAGTGGCCGAAGACGCGCTGACCAGCGGCCCCAGCGTCACGTTGGTGATGCCATCGGAGCCAAGGCCCGAGGTTACCGGCGTGCAGTAGCAATTCAGGAAAGGGCTTTGGGCCACGGCCGCCACAGTAGAAGTGGCCGACTGGCCGCTGGCCGTGCAGGTTACCACCACGCGGTAGTCGGTGGCAGCCGTTTGGCTGGCCACGGCATAAGCGGCTGTAGCCTGTGCCGCGCCTAGGTTAGTGAAGGTATTGGCGCCGGCCGGGCTGCTTTGGAATTGGTACGACAGGCCCGTGGTGCCGGCGGCGACGCCGCTGGCCGTAAGCGTGAAGCCGGTGCCGCCGCAAACCGTGGCTGCCGAAGTCGCCAGTGTGATGGCTGGCGGTGTGCCCGTGCAAGCCGTGGCGGGCGCGATGGTGATGGTGTAATCCTCCGTTTCGCCGTACGTAGTGCTGATGCAGGCACTGGTGCCGTCAAGCGGGTAGGAAGTCGAAACCAGGAAATATTGGGTCCGAACCCGCATCCGGGTCGTGCCCGTCAGGGCTGTGGCCGGAATGGTCAGGGTGGGCGTCACGGTGGCGGTGCTGCCGGAGGTGTTGGTTGAGTTGGTGCCCACCACGAGGTATTCCGACGCGTCGAAGGTGCCGCTGTGGTCGTAGTCTATCCACAGGCCGGCCTTGGCGTAGCGCCCCAGTGTGATGGACATCGGGTAGCTGGCGCCGGGGCTGAGCGTGGCCGTGGTGGCCGCGCCGGTGGTGTAGTTGGTGTAGTAAGGCGACGACGAGCAGGTAGAGGTGTTCGACAGCGTGGTGCCGGGAATTTCTACCTTAAGCAGCTGGGCGTAAGTGCCACAGCCGCTGCTGCTGCTGGGCGTGCAGTAGCAATTGTCGAAAGCCGTTTGGGCCACCTGCACCGGAGCCGAGGATACCGCCGTACCGCCCGCGCCATCGTAGAGGCAGGCTACGCGCGCCCGGTAGTACGTGGCTGCCAGCTGGCCCGTGGCCGTGTACGTAGCGCTGGTTGCGCCACTGATGTCCGTGTAGGTGCTGCCATTCGTCGATGACTGCCACTGATAAGTATAGCCCGACTGGTTGGCCAGGCCGCTCACCGCCAGATAGATGCTGGTGGAGGAGCAGGCCGTGGTGAGGGATGTGGTGCCGCCGCTGGTGGTGGTGGCGGCGGTGGTCAGGCCCGTGGGGGCCGCGGCGCACACCGGCAGCACGCCGGCCGTCACGGCCAGCAACACGGTGTTGCCGGCAGCCAGCGGTTTCGTGAAGGTGATGCCCGTGATGTTTTTCGTCACGTTGGCCGGGCTCAGCACCAGTTTCAGCTGGTAGATGCGCGGGCCAACGGGCGTGCCGGTGTATTGCACGGTGTTGTCGCCGCGGCTCACGCGGCCCAGCTTTTCGCGCACCACGTTGGTCTGGCTGGCGGCAAACCAGTCGGCAATGGTCTGGCTGGGAAATAGTTGCGTGGTCCCGTCGGCAAAAGTAACGGTGATGTCCAGCACACTGTTGGCGTTGCCCGAGGTGCCAATCACATACAGCTCGGCGGCCGGGCTGGGCGTGGCAAACGAAAGCGTGCCCGAAGCGCTGGCGCCGTACAAGCGCAGGGCATTATTGGCCGAATACGACGCCAGCTGATACGTAATGGCGCTGTTGAGCACACTGGTAATCAGCCCGCTGGTTTCGAGGGCCGGGTAGGTGGCCGCCGGGTAGGTGGTGCTGTTGGGCACCTGGCCGGCGGGGCCCACGTAGTCCTGCGCCATCAGGGTGTAGCCGGTGCCGCCGGTGGCCGCCGCCCCGTCGATGTCGGCCGTGGTGCTGGCGCTCACGGCCCCGGTGCCGTTGGCGATGATGTCGTGGGTGAACCCGGTCAGGGGCACCGGGGTGTAGGTCTGGGCCCGGGCGGTCAGCGTGCAGACGCTCGCCAGTGCCAGTAAAACCAGGCGTGGTAGGCTGGTAAAAGGTTTTTTCATGTGGGGTGGTTGAGGGGATGGTTGGTTGGAAATTAGATGCAACAGGTGGGTGGGAGGCGCGGAAGAGCGTGGGGCAATGACGAGGAGGCGGTTCGCCAAAACAGTGCCGGCATAAGTTTCGGAAAGCTATGCACGAATGGGCTTTATTTGATACGGTACATTCAAATATCTTGAGTTCCCGCACCGGGTCTTGGTGTAGCGCCGCCTTCGCCTGCCTCTGAGCCAGTTGCGCCACCCGGCGGCACCACTCGGCCTGAATGCCCAAAACCGACCTTTTTCGCGGTTATCTTTGTTGATTCTTCGCGCTGCAATCCGGCGGCGACCTTCGATTAATCAGCTCCGAATTCCGTGATAGTTTGCATTGCCGAAAAGCCCAGCGTGGCCCGTGAAATTGCCAACGTGCTGGGCGCCACCCGCCGCATGGACGGCTACATGGAAGGCAACGGCTACCAGGTGACCTGGACGTTCGGCCACTTCTGCCAGCTCAAGGAGCCCGACGACTACCAGCCCGAGTGGAAGCGCTGGAGCCTGCACAACCTGCCCATGATTCCGGACAAGTTCGGCATCAAGCTCATGCGCCGCGACGAAGGCGTGGTGAAGCAGTTCCACACCATCAAAAAGCTGGTGGATGAGGCCACGGAAGTGATAAACTGCGGCGACGCCGGCCAGGAAGGGGAGGTGATTCAGCGCTGGGTGCTGCAGGAGGCTAAGTGCCGCAAGCCCGTGAAGCGTCTCTGGATTTCGTCGCTGACGGAAGAGGCCATCCGCCAGGGCTTCGCCAACCTGCGCGAGGCCAGGGAGTTCGACTCCTTATATCAAGCTGGCAAAAGCCGCGCCGTGGGCGACTGGCTGCTGGGCCTGAACGCCACGCGCCTCTTCACCCTCAAATACACCACCTACCAGGACAAGCAACTGCTGAGCATCGGGCGCGTGCAAACCCCCACGCTGGCCCTGCTGGTGGAGCGCTGGCACGAAATCCAGAACTTCCGCCCCGAGCCGTACTGGGTGCTGAAGACGGAATACCGGGGCACCCTTTTCAGCCACATGGCCGCGCCCGACAAAGCCAAAGACGCCGACGCTGCCCCCGATACAAAGTCGCGCCTGCGCGCCCTGGGCTATTTCGTGACCGAGGAAGAAGCCCGCGAAGCCCTGGAAGCCGTGCGCCCCGCGCCGCTGCGCGTCACGGATGTGGAGATTAAGAAAGGCCGCGAATCGCCGCCGCGCTTGTTCGATTTGACTTCGCTGCAGGTGCAGTGCAACAACCAGCTGGGCCTCTCGGCTGAAGACACGCTGAAAATCGTGCAGGCGCTGTACGAGAAGAAAGCCGTGAGCTACCCGCGCGTCGATACCACGTTTCTGCCTGACGACCAGTACGCCAAAATCCCCGGCATCCTGCGCGGCATCGGCTACGATGCGCTGACCAAGCCGCTGCTGGCCACCAAGATTCCGAAGACGCCCAAGGTTTTCAACAACAACAAAGTCACCGACCACCACGCCATCATTCCGACGGGCGCGGCCGGCCCCGGCGGCGGCATGGAAACCAGCGTGTACGACATCATCGCGCGCCGCTTCATCGCTGCCTTCTACCCCGATTGCGAGGTGAGCAACACCACCGTACTGGCCGAAGCCGCCGAGCGCCCCTTCCGTGTGCGCGGCCGCCAGATTCTGAACCCCGGCTGGCGCGTGGTCTACGGCGACCCCACCCAGCAGGCCGCCCCCAAGCCCGCGCCTGCGCCAGGTGCGGCTGGTGCCGCTGCCGAAGCCGATGACGACGCCGTTTCGACGGTGCTGCCCAACTTCGTGAAAGGCGAAAGCGGCCCCCACGACCCGCGCCTGGAAAGCAAGATGACCCAGCCGCCCAAGGACTACACCGAGGCCACGCTGCTGCGCGGCATGGAAACGGCCGGCCGCAACATCGACGACGAGGAGCTGCGCCAGGCCATGAAGGAAAACGGCATCGGCCGCCCCAGCACCCGCGCCGCCATCATCGAAACCCTGTTCAAGCGCAACTACATTAAGCGCGAGAAAAAGCGCATCGTGCCCACGCCCACCGGCGTGGAGTTGATTGGCCTCATCCGAAATCCGACCCTGAAATCGGCTGAGCTGACGGGCCAATGGGAGCACAAGCTGCGCCAGATTGAGCGCGGCGAGCTGTCGTCGGAGGGCTTTCTGGGCGAGCTTTCGGGGCTGGTGAAGGAGATGGTGGCCGAGGTGAAG
Organism: Hymenobacter convexus; assembly: GCF_030580955.1. Classification (GTDB taxonomy): domain Bacteria; phylum Bacteroidota; class Bacteroidia; order Cytophagales; family Hymenobacteraceae; genus Hymenobacter. Next base: position 128,826 of record NZ_JAUQON010000008.1, read on the forward strand.
AACGACGGCCGCGGCCGCATGGTGACCTCCGGCAGCGCCGAGCTGGCCGTGCAGCAGGCGCAGGCCGGCGCTGGCAAAGTACCCGCCGGCATGACCGGCGGCCGGCCTACCACGCCCCACGGCTCGGCCCCACTGCCCGGGGCCAACGGCCTGGGCTACTGCCCCGCCTGCAAAACCGGCCATGTGGTGCGCGGCAAAACGGCCTTCGGCTGCGTGCGCTTCCGCGAGGGCTGCACCTTCCGCCTGCCGGCCGAAGTGCACGGCAAAAAACTGAGCGACCCGCAGGTGAAAGCCCTGCTCGCCAAAGGCCGCACCCCCGTGATGAAAGGCTTCATCGGCGCCGACGGCCAGAAGTTCGACGCCGCCATCGGCCTCGACAACAGCTTCCAGCCCATCCTATTGCAAGTAGCCGAGAGCAAGCCCGGCGCGGCGCCCGATTCGGGCCTGATACCGTGCCCGGTGTGCAAGCTCGGCACCATGCTCAAAGGCAAGACGGCCTACGGCTGCTCGCGCTTCCGCGAAGACTGCCAGTTTCGCGTCGCCTTCGAGTGGGGCGGCAAGCAGCTCACCGAAACGCAGCTCAAGCAACTACTGCGCAAGGGCGAAACCAGCGTCATTAAAGGCTTCATCTCCTCCAAAACCGGCAAGAAATACGACGCCGCGCTGAAGGTGGAAGAGGGGCGCGTGGTGCCGGTGTTTGGGTAAAGCAGGGTGCTTAAGCTATTCATTCAACGGCAGTTGGTAGCTCAGGCAAAAGTGCAGTTGGTGATGCCGGGAGAAATTCGTGGCGACATACGGCTCGGCCAGGAGCCGGGACCGAAGCAAGGGAATACGCGCGCTGAGAAAGCCCATGCCATAGCCAGACTCGTGCCGGGCTACCGCCAGCCCAGCCAGCAGGTGGCGCCCGTCGTCGGCCCCTAAACCAGTGCCCAAAGCAAAGCGGGAAGTATGGTTGCCCAAAGCTAGCATGCCCGTGCCTGCGTCGACCTGTGCAAACAACACCCGCCGGACGCCCACCCATAACTCAGCATCCGGGGCCAGCCAATCGTTACGTAGCGACGAATCGGCGGCCACGGTGGCCGTGTAGCGCAGTTGGCCCAGGTGCAGCCCCGCCCGATAGCCCAGGTCGAGGCCCCACAGGCGGGCGCGCCCTTCCAGATAAGGGTTGAGGTCATACAGGGCTAGGCTGCTGGCGAAGGGTGGTTCTGCTGCTTCGAAGGGTGCCCCGGGCGCGAGCGGGCGGAAGCCGGTGCGCTGGCGGCCACCTCGCAGGCCTATCCCAACAGACTGAATGCCGGTAGCAGATTTCGGACGCAAATCGTAAGCCATGGCCACCCCGGCCAGCGTGTAGTCATGGTAGTAGCCCATGCGCCGGACCGAATAGCCACTGCCGCAAAAGGTACAAAGGATGCTGTTGCTGCTGGATTGGCGCACCACATCGTCCTGGTATTGGCCCTGTGCGGTTTCAGCCGAAAAGCTGAGCGCGCGCGCCTGGCCCATTGCCGGAGCCGGGCTCAGGAACAGGGCGGGCAAAAGCGCCCCTGCCATTGCGTCCACACGGGCAAGGAAACCAGTAGCAACCTTGCGAAGCGGCGAGAAGTAGGTTAACATGTCAGCGCAGGTTAGGACATGTGGATGGCTCTGTTGAACGCGGAAACCCAGGGCTTAAGCTCTAGCGCCCAAGCCGGTAGTTCAGCTTCAGGCTGAAGCTGTTGTGCCGGCCGAAATTGGTGGCCAAGTAGGGTTCCAGGGTGAGTCCGGGCCGGTTGGGCAGGCGTAGCAGGGCGCTGGCAAACCCCATGCCCGGGCTGGGGTTGTGCGGCGAGTGCGCGTAGCCCAGCAGCAGTTGCGGCCCGTTGCGGATGCCCAGGCCGGAACCCAGCCCCAGGCGCGAGGTATAGCCGCCTAGCACGTTTTCGGCCCCGTAGCAAAAGTCGGCCTGCCCAAAAAATGCCTCCGGCTTGCCCATGCGAAGCATGAATTCCGGCATCAAAAAGGCGCTCTCCTTCGATTCGCCGTCGCCAAAGTAGCTGAAGTACCCGAGTTGGCCCATGTGCAGGCCAAACCGGGCGTCGATGCTCTTCCAGCCGTTTTCACGATGAATCTGCTTGTAGATGTGGACATCGACCAGGGTGCGGTGGAAAGTCGTATCTCGGTCGGTAATGGAATTATAGCCGTTGGGTTCGGGCAAGGGCTGAGCGTTGATGCGCTGCTGGCCCACCCACAGGCCCCCGCCCCAGGTATTGGTTTTGCCGGTGGGCTGGTCGAAGTCGTTGTTTTCGCTGGCGGTTTCAACCGCCATTTCGCCCCCCACCGCCGACACTTGCTGCTGCAGCGCCAGTCGCTGGCTGCCGCTGCAACCGGAGTTATTCACCAGAATTTTTTGGTCCGCATCGTGCTGGTTCGCCAGCACGCCCCCGGTCACCGTCAGGGTTTTGGTGGGGCCCGCGCCGGGAGGTGGGGTTTGCTCAGGGGCCGGAGCCTGCGCGGTGCTGATGGCAATAAGGCCCATCAGCAGCAGGCTGAGCGGCAGTCCGGCCAGGCGCAAAGTGCGGGCGTTGGCCCCGGGTGCCAGGGCAGCGCCCACTTCCGCCACCAGCACGACCAGCAGCAGGGCCTTCACCACCAGCACCTCCGGCAGCGTGAGGGCCGCCGGCCCCAGCAGCGCCGTAATGGCCAGCATGCCAACCACCGTGATGAGCCGGGGCCACGGGGCGGAAGGGGAGGCAACGGCATCGGCCGACGTGGTCAAAGCGCCGCCGCGCACGCGCCACGCCCACAGCCCCAGCGCCAGCACCCCCAGCGGCAGTAGCCACAGCTGCAGCTCCAGCCACCGCCCGCCCAGCACCCAATGCCCATCGCCGGCCACCGGCTCACCGGCCGCATCGCGCCCGAAAGCCAGCCCAAAGCGCCCCAGCAGCAGCAAGCCCGTTTGCAGCAGCAGCCACGAGCCTACCGGCCAGCGCCGTCGGCGCGTGGCCAGCAACACGCCACCCACGGCCGCGCACAGCGCCAGGGCCAGCACCTGCGTGGGCACCACCGGCAGGCTGTGGGCGGCCGTAGCGGGCAGCAACCCGGCTTGCACCTGCGTCGCCCAGGGCAGGGTGCCGGCCGCATACGTAAGGCCCCAGGCGGCGCTAGTAGGCTCCCCGAAGCAGCACCCCGTCAGCAAGCAGCCCACGCATTGTACCGCCAGCGCGGCGCACAGGGGCAGGGCCAGCGCATCCAGCACGGCCCAGCTCAGGCCCAGCCAGCGCCGCAGGGCCACCACCGTGAGCGCCGCCGCCAGCCCGCCGCCCAGAATGGAGCGGGCGGTATCAGTTGGGGCGTTGGTGAACAGCAGGCTGTTCCATTCGCCTACCGGGTGGGTGATGAGCTTGGTGCCCAGGATGAGAGCCAAACTGCTGGCTGCCACCAGCGTGAGCCAGGACCGGAGCGGGAAGCCGCGCCGCCAGCCTTCCCACAGCAGCAGCAGCACGTTGGTGAGTGTGGCCAACAGGTAGAATGGGGTGTACGAGTCGTGGCCCGGCGCGTAAGGAATCAGCATAGTCGGTCAGGAGGTGTGAGGTGGCACCGCGAATAGCGGCTGCTAAACCTACCCTCTTAACTGAAAAGAATGAAACCCAACTTCTGCGAATATCAGACTTTTACAGCAGATGTACTCCTGTATAAATGATTGTTATTCAATAAATAGATGAATAATATTTGGACTTTGAGATACGTGCAGATACTACTGCTTTGTCAGCTCGGGCTGGCTGGTGGGCAGCGCCGGGCTTTCCCGGTACTCCACAATATTCTTCACCATTCCCTTGAAGATGATGCCGTGGAAGGGCAGCACCGAGTACCAGTACAAACGCCCGGCCAGCCCGCGTGGGCGGTAGGCGGCCAGCTGCTCCAAGGCGTGGGTGCCGTCGGGCTGGTCCACGATGCGGAACTGCAGCCAGGCCTCGCCGGGGAGTTTCATTTCGGCGTAGAGCAGCAGGCGGCGGCCGGGCTTGTCGGCCACCAGCACGCGCCAGAAATCGAGCGGGTCGCCGGCACGCAGACGCGAGGGCGAGCGGCGGCCCCGGCGCAGGCCCGGCCCGCCCACGGCCTTGTCCATGATGCCCCGGATGCGCCAGAGCCAGTCGGTTTTGTACCAGCCCCGGTCGCCGCCGATGCGCCAGATGTTGTCCAGCACCTCGGCCACCGGCCGGGTAAAGTGCCGAAACTGGCGGTCGAAGAACATGCCGTTTTTCGGAATCTGGATGGCGTCCATGTAGTTCTGGCGCATGGTGCCGCTGCTGATGGCGTCGCTCCAGCTGCTCACCACCTCGTTTTGCTCGATGCGCTGGAAAGCCAGCGCCAGCGCGGCGCGGTAGCTCATGCACGCGTGCGGAATGACCTGGCTGATGCTGCGGGCGGGGTCGCACACGGTGTCGTTTTTCAGGCTTTCGACCAGGCTTTGCGCCAATGAAAACGTGGTGCTCGTGACCAGGTACAGCCACCACGACGACAGCCGCGGCGTAAGCACGGGCACCGTCACTATCCAGCGCTTGTAGCCGCGCTCGGCGGCCAGGCCCAGCAGCATCTGGCGGTAGGTCAGCACGTCTGGCCCGCCCACGTCGAAGGCCCGGCCAAAGCACGCCTCGTTATCCAGTACCGCCGTGAGGTAGAACATAATATCGCGAATGCCAATGGGTTGGCAGCGCGAGTTCAGCCAGCGCGGCGTCACCATTACGGGCAGCTTCTCCACTAAATCCCGAATGATTTCAAACGACGCCGACCCCGAGCCGATGATGATGCTGGCGCGCAACACCGTGAGTCGGGCCTTTTTCGCTTCGCTCAGCACGGCCTCCACGGCGTGGCGGGAGCGCAGGTGCTTGCTCAGGCCTTCGTCGTTGGCAATGCCGGAAAGGTAGATGACCTGCCGCGCCGTGGTGGTGTCCAGAAACTGCGTGAAGTTGTGGGCCGACTGCTGCTCCAGCTGAAAGAAGTTGGCGCTACCGCCGCTCATCGAATGCACCAGGTAATAAGCCACGTCGATGTCAGTGGGCACGTCGGCCAGCGAATCGGGCTTGAGCAGGTCGCCCTGGGCCACGCTCACGCGGCTTTGCAGCGCCTCGGGCAGGATGTCGGTTAGGGCGAAGCGGCGGGCGTCGCGCACCAGGCACACCACCTCGTGGTCGGCGGCCAGCAGCGGGAGCAGGCGCTGGCCAATGTAGCCGGTGGCGCCAGTGAGGAGGATTTTCATGCGGGTAGTGGCCGTATTGGAAAAGCTGGGCCTGCATAAGTTGAACGGTCCTAGCGCCGAGTTGTTCGCAGCCCGGCCTGGGCGGGCCGCAACCCTATGCTGCCAACTCCCATCTTTACTTTCATGAAACACGCTATACCACTTCTCGCCACCAGCCTGCTGCTGGCCGCCGGCGCCCAGGCCCAAACCAAGCTCAGCATGCCCCCGCTGAGCCCCACCACGCACATCCAGCAGCGCTTTTCCACGTCCTACATCGACCTCACGTATTCGCGGCCGTCGCTGCGGGGGCGCACGGCGTTCGGCAGCCTCGTGCCCAACGGCACGGTATGGCGCACGGGGGCCAACACCATCACCAAGGTGCGTTTCGGCGAGGAAGTGAAAATCAACGGCCAGACGGTGCCGGCCGGCGCCTACGCCCTGCTCACCATTCCCGATGCCAAGGAGTGGACGTTCATTCTGAACCGCGACACGGCCCAGTGGGGCAGCTACGAGTACAAGCAGGCCCTCGACGTGCTGCGCGTAAAAGCCAAGCCCACCAAGCTGGCCGCGCCCGTCGAAACCATGTCGCTAACCGTGGAAAACCTGCGCCCTGCCACCGCCGACCTCGTCGTGACCTGGGACCGCACCCAAGTGGCCCTGCCCATCACCGCCGACCCCGACCGCATTGTGATGGGCCAGATTGAGCAAGCCATGAAGGGCGAAAAGAAGCCTTACATCACGGCCGCGCAGTATTACTACAACACTGGCAAAGACCTCACGCCCGCTATTGGCTGGGTCGACGAGGCCATCAAAGCCAGCCCCAGCTACTACGGCTACTATTGGAAAGCCAAGCTGCTACAAAAGCAGGGCAAAAACAAAGAAGCCATCGAAGCCGCCAACAAGTCGCTGGAGCTGGTGCAGGCCGATAAAAACGAAGTTTCAAAAGCCGAATACACCCGCCTGAACCAGGAAGTGCTGGCCGCCGCAGGAGGGCGGAAATAGGGCTTTTTGTAACTTCTGTCATCCTGAGCAAAGCGAAGGACCTTATCACGATAGAACGACATGTTGTATCGTGATAAGGTCCTTCGCTTTGCTCAGGATGACAGGAATGGTGACCTGCCAGCCTACTCGCTCGGCTTGTCGTGCTGCTCTACCATTTTCGAGAAGCTCTTGGCCGCGTTGGTGAACTCCGACGGGATGAGCACCACCGTCGTCGTGTTGTTGTCAATACCGATTTCCGACAGCATCTGCATGCGGCGCAGCTCCAGCGCAATGGGGCTTTCCTCCATCTGCTTGGCGCCCTGCGTGAGCTTGATGGAGGCTTCCAATTCCGCCTCGGCCTTGATGATGCGGGCGCGTTTCTCCCGGATGGCCTCCGCCTCGCGTGCCATGGCCCGCTGCATGGATTCGGGAATTTCTACGTCCTTGATTTCGACCAGTTCCACGCTCACGCCCCAGTTTTCGGTGGCGGTATCCACAATCTGCAACAGTGCCGAGTTGATTTGCTGGCGCTCGCGCAACACTTCATCCAACTGATGTTGGCCAATGATGTTGCGCAACGCCGTGACCGACAGCTGGTAAACCGCCTGGTTGAAATTGGCTACTTTGATGATGGCATCGGCCGGGTTCGTCACCCGAAACCACAGCACGGCGTTTACCTTGATGGTCACGCTGTCCTTGGTGATGGTTTCCTGCTGCTCCAAATCCACCGTTTTGGTGCGGATGTCGATGGTTTGCTGGCGCTCGAAAAACGGAATTATCCAGAACAGCCCCGGCCCGCGCGTGCCCACAAACCGGCCCAGCCGAAACACAATGGCCCGCTCGTATTCCTGCGCAATGCGAATGCCGGAAAGCAGGATTGCAACAACAATTAAAAGGATGTACAGCAACATGGTGGGTTGGGGTTGGTGAGGTTTTGGGTGATGTATCGCGGTGAGAGGCTAGGAATTACAGCGAATCAATTATAAATAATTATTGCTGCTTAAACCCCAGCCCTTTTAACCGCGATTTCACAGCTGCGGCAGTTTTGTATTTGGCAATTTCCGTTTTTCCGTCCCTCCAATCACATTCGCAGCCAGTGAATTTTTCGCTGGTCTTTTTTAAATATGTGAGCTGATTTTTTTGACCGGGATTATCAAAAATGAAGGTTTCATAAAAGGCACCTTCGTAGTCGTAATGGTTTTGTGGGTATTTGCAAAGAATAATTAATTCTTTAGCGGCATCAGTATCCGAATTGGCAAAGAATACCGAAAGAATTTCCGGGTATCCACCATCCTCTTCAATTGGACCAAACGCAATATTCCGGTATTGACCCGGCGATTCCTGAAGATAAATATGCCCTTCTATTCGGTTGTAGCCAATATTGTCATCCTTGGTATCGTCGTAACCATATAGCGCAATAATGGCCTTTTGGCCGCCCCAAGCTGTGGTTTCCAGCACTGGGTGCGCCAGTTGGCGAACGCGCGGTTTCAGCCTGGTTGCGAATTGCTCGGTGGTTTCTGCGCTTTTTCGTTGAATCGTCTGGCCTTGCGATAAGGAAATTGAAAGAAGAAATGTTGCCGGAATTATAAATGAATATCCCATTTCATTATGGCGCAATTATTACCGCCCCACCACCGGTAGCACCGCTACGCTCTCGTGTCCGGCCGCATCAATCGAAGCCACGCCGAAAATGAAGTTGTCCTTGCTGATGGGCAAATCGGCTTTGGTATCCGAAACCGGGAAGCGCTGCTGCCATTGCGGCGTGCTGGTTTCGCGCACCAGCACCACGTAGCCGCTGGGCTTGGGGCCGGCGGCGGGGGCCTGCCAGCGCAGCTCGGTGCGGTTGGTGAGGTTGGCGGTGAGGACTTCGACTTTGGCGGGGGCGGCGGGGGCTTTGGCCAGGGCCACCATCGTGGCGAGGTTGATGCCGGCGTTGCGGCGCAGGTAGGCGAAGTCCACGCCTTCGGTCACGTCGCCGTAGGGGCGTCCCTTTTCGGTGCGCAGGTCCTGGTGCTGGTGGGTGAAATCCTCGTTCATCTCGGTGAAACGGACGGCCGCGAAGCCCTGCTGGTTGAAGGGCGTGTGGTCGCCGCCGCGCAGAAACCGGTCGGGGCGGTACTCCAACGTGGCTTTGTGGCCGTGGCCGTAGAGCTGGGCCGTGCGGTTGATGAAGCGGGCCAGCTGGCGGCTGGGCGCGTCGTTTTCGGAACTGAGCTGGCGGCGGATTTTGGCCTGGTCGGGCGTTTCGTTGGCCGGCACGCCTTCGCTGAACACCCGCACCTGCGTGGCGTCGCTGATTTCGGGGTCGAAGCCGTGGGAGTTGCCCACGATGTCGTTGTTGAGCATCGCAACCAAATTCCAGCCTTCCTTTTTGGCGCGCTCGGCCAGGTGGCCCGAGCCGTAGAGGCCCTGCTCCTCGCCCTGTACGGCTACAAATTTGAGCGTGCAGGGAAATTTCTGGCCGGCCAGCACCCGGGCCAGTTCCATCACCAGCACGGTACCGGAGCCGTCGTCGTTGGCGCCGGGCGCGTCGGCGGTGGCGTTCATCACGTCGGTTACCCGCGAGTCGATGTGGCCGCTCACCAGAATGACGCGGGTGTCCGCCGGGTCGGTGCCGGGCAGGGTGGCCAGCACGTTGGCCATCAGCACGGGCCGGTTGATGCGCCGGCCGTCGGGCTTCACGGTGAAGGTGTCCATCTCCACGGTCATCCTTCCGCCGCCGGCTTTGCTGTATTTCAGGAACTCGTCGCGCACGTAGTTGCGGGCCGCGCCGATGCCGCGGGTGGGGCTCTGCGTGTCGCTCAGGGTGTGACGCGTGCCGAAGGAAACCAGCTTGCGGATGTCGGCTTCGAGGTTTTTGGCCGAAATCTCGTCCACTAGCTTTTGAATGGCGGGGTCGGCGGGCGGCAGGAGCGGGGCGGGCTTTTGGGCAAAGGCGGCGAAGGGCGCGAGGGCCAGGAGGACGGCGGCGAGTTTCATGGCGGGAAGGTAGGGGGCGAATCGAAAAGTAGAAGCAAAAAGAACGTCATGCTGAGCGAAGCCGAAGCATCTCTACCGCAGAAGTAAATAGATTACTTGCACGGTAGAGATGCTTCGGCTTCGCTCAGCATGACGTTCTTATCATCTGCTGAGCTTGCGCTTAACTAAGCCTTATAAAACGGCTCGATGGTGCGGAAATACGGGTTCACGCCTTCCTCTGAATTCATGTCCAGCAGCATCAAATCCACGAACTGGTACACGTTGGTTTTGCCTTCGAGCACGGGGCCGAGCTCCTGCATGAAGCTGGGGTCGGGGTTGGTGCTGATGAAGGCCAGCAGCAGGCGCGGCACGTCGGGGTTGTCGGCGAGCTGCATCTGGGCCAGGTAGGCGGCTTCGATGTGCGGCTGGGTGGCGGCCCAGGCGGCAATGGCATCGGCCACGGCCTGGGGCTGTTCGGCGGGCTGGCTGAGCAGCACCTGGGCATCGCCGCCGCCGGGCGAAAGCGGGCCGGTGAGCTGCCCGTTGAGCAGGGCGGCCAACTCGTCTTTGGGCAGCAGCTTGCCAGCGGGCGAGAAGGGGTTTAGCACGCAGTCCTGGCCCTGAATCATCTGGAAGAAGGCGTGGCCGGGGATGCGCACGTAGGGCACGGGGCCGTTATCGATGCCGCCGTCGGTGAGGCGTGGCACCGAGCTGAAAATGGGCAATTTACCGTCGTTCAGCACCTGCAGCTGGATTTCCTGGCCTTCGCTGAGCACCACTTCGCCGGGCTCGATGCCTTCCATGGGCGCCAGAATCATCAGAATCTCCTCCTGCAGCAGCGCCTGGTAGAAGGCGGGCCTGGCGTTTTCGTCCGTAGCGGCCAGCAGCAGAAGCTGCTCCAGCACGTTTTCGGGCTCGAAAGGCATGGGGAGGGGCTCCGGAATCTGATAGACCGGCGGGGCCGGGGCCACGGGCTCAGCCGGCGCCACGAACTTGGAACCCTGGTAGCGGGGGCCGCCGGCAGCTTTGTCGGCCGGGGCCGCGTTGGGGGCGGCGTTCGGGGTGGGAGGGGTTGCCGGAGTCTCGGCGGGTTTATTTTTCAGAAAGTCTAACAGGCCCATAAAGGATAAGCAAGCAAGTGAATTGGGAGTGCAATCTACGGCGAAAAACGAGTTTTTGGCTGGAGAAATGCGGGTTGGTAGGTGCCGGACTAGAAGAAAATAGGCCGTCATGCTGAGCGCAGCCGAAGCATCTCTACCGAAGTCGTAATCAATTGCGTTGCGCAGTAGAGATGCTTCGATAAGCTCAGCATGACGTTCTGCGGCCCGACGTGCCTCTAACCTCAATGGCACTTATCCAACTGGGCCTGCACGTCGCTGATGGTGCGCGGCGCGGCCTCGTTGCCCCAATGGCTTTCGATGTAGTTCAGCAGGTTGGTTACCTGGGCGGGGCTGAGGCTTTTGTTGCCAGGCATCACGTTGTGGTAGCCCACGCCGTTCACCACAATCACCTCGTTCTGGCCGTTGCGCAGCAGGCAGGGCAGCTCGTCGCGATGGTCGGCAAGGTAGTCGGAGCCGGCAATGGGCGGAATGAGGCGGCCCAAGCCCTGGCCCTGCTCGCCGTGGCAGCTGGCACAGCGCTGCGCGTAGAGCTTCTCGCCCTGGTGCCGGTTGTTGCTGAAGCAGCCGGTGAGGGCAGGGAGCAGTAGAAAGCTGGCGAAGAGGCGTGCGAGAGACATTGATGAATGGGCACGAGGTGATGAAAATCGGCTGTCATCCTGAGCGCAGCGAAGGACCTTATCACGATAAACGATTTAATTACTGCAAACTGTTCTGTCTTTACAAGGTCCTTCGCTGCGCTCACGATGACAGCCGATTTCCCCTTACTTCCCGGCCGTGCCGGCCTTGCGGCTGTCAATTTCGGCCAGCAGCACGGGCAGCTCTTTTTGCAGCCGCGCCACTTCGGTGGGGTTCAGGCTGTCGTAGAGGCCGCGGATGTGGCCCTGGTCGTCCACCAACGCGAAGGTGCCGTTGTGGGCGAAGCCGCCGGGCGCCTCTTTGTCGGGCTGGGCGGCGGTGAAATAGGCGCGGGCCAGCTGAAACACCGTGTCGCGGGCCGTGGGCTCGCCGTGGGCGCCGGTGGTGGCGAAGTGCCAGCGGCTGGCATCGGCAATGCCCAGGCGCTGGGCGTAGTCCTTGAGCACCAGAATGGAATCGTGGGCCGGGTCGATGGTGTGCGAGAGGAACACCACGCGCGGGTCTTTCTCGAACTGGTGGTACACCTTCAGCAGCTCGCCCTGCATTTTGGGGCAGATGCCGGGGCAGGTGGCGAAGAAAAAATCGGCCACGTAGGCCCGGCCGGCAAAGCTTTGGTTGGTGAGGGTCTGGCCGGCCTGGTCGATGAGGCGGAAGCGGGGCACGGTGGCAAAGACGGTATCGGCGGGGCCGCCGTCGGCGCGGGGCACCACGTCGCGCTCGCCCATGATGGGCAGGCGGGCCACTTCCTTGGGTTTTTCGGTGCAGGCCGGCGCGGCCAAAATGGCCGCTAGCCCGGCCAGCAGCAAAAGGCGATTGAGAAGCATAGCGGTAGTTATTTGGCAGGCGTGGATTGCACTTCGCCAGCGGGCGGGTGCTGGGTGAGGAAGCGGGTGGCCGAGTCGAGCGACGACCGGAACTGCCGCTGCACGGTGTTCAGCATTTGCTGTTGCTGCTGGAAATAAGCCAGGCGTGCCTCTGGGGTGGCCGTGCTGTCAGACGCCTTGTATTGGTGCATCCAGTTCATCATGGCCGCATCAGCGGCCTTCAGGCCCTGGATGTAGGGCGCCGGGGCCTCCGAGTGGTAGCCCGAGAGCTTGGTTTTGAGCTTGTAGAGCTGGTCGGTTTGGGCCATCAGCGAGTCGTGCTTGCTCATGAGGGCTATCTCGGCCGCGCTGGTGGGCGAGGGCGCGCCGTTTTCCGTGGTGGGCTTGTTGGGCGAGGAGCAGGCGGCCAGCACCGGAATCAAGGCGGCCAGCGCTACCCGCAGCGAGTTTTTGCAGGAATTTTTCACGCCCCAAAGGTACGGCCGGCGCGGAGCACAGGCACGGCCGGCCGGTGCCCGTTTAGCTTTTAAACTCAACCAGCTGGTCGGCCTGAATCTTCGCTGCATCGGCGCAGTGCAGCCAAGGCTGGCGGGCTACTTCCAACGTGCAGGGCCCGTAGGTGAAAAGCCGGATTGGGCGCCGACGTGCTTCGGTGCGCAGCCGTTCCAACACTTGCACCAGCATATGGCCCCTGAAAGGCGTGTAGAGAAAGAAAACTGTGCCGCAGGCATAATTAGCGTAGCGCGCATCGGCTTCCATGAAAGTCACCTGCGGCAAACCCAAATCTGTGGCCCAGCCAGTAGCCAGCGCGCAATAAACCGGCTCTATTTCAATGCCCTGGGCCGGCAAGCCGCTGAGCAGATGTACCAACAGCGCCACGTGACCCAACCCCGCGCCTACGTCCACAAATACATCGTTGTGATTGAAAGCCGCCCTTTTCGCCAGCTCGAAAATGACGCGGGCCGGCGTTTTCTGGTAGTGCACCATTTCCGGCTCGCGGGCCGCGGTTTCCCGCGGCAGCACCGGCAGAGGAAACAGGCCGTTGGTAAACACATCGAGCAGGTCATACCCGGCCTGCGGGCGGGCACCAGGCGGGCGGCTCACGTACGTTTCCACCATCGCCCGAAATGCCGCGCCCCGGTACTGCCCCGCGTGAATCCCGGCCCTTAGCCGCTCAAAAAGCCCTGTATCAATGGCTTCCAATTGCTGCTTCAGCAACTCGGCCCGACGCTGCAGCGCCGACGAGCCCGGGGCTGGTGGCAGGCTTGCGAGCTGTTCAATGATGTGAAAATCAAGAGTATCCAGCGCCTCGGCCCGGCCGGTAAAATTCAGTTCTTCGCGTAAGGCTGGATTCTGCTCAAGGTCGGCCAAGTCGGCTGCAAGAGCCCAGGCCGGCATTAGCTGGGCAGCAAATCAATCCAGCCGTCCTCGCTCACCACCACGGCCAGCACGGGGTATTTGCTGCTGTGGGCGTAGCGCAGGGCCGAATTGTAGCGCGACCCGCGCGACGAATCGCCCTTCTCCGTGGCCAAGCCATCCAGAATGGCGCCAATGGCGTGGCACATGCCGTTGGGCTCAATGAGCACGGCCCCGTCGATGTTAGTGACGAGGCGCAGCACCGAGGGCGTCATGATGCGCGGCACCACCCGGAAGCATTGCCGGGCCAGGCGCTGGGCCTCCTGCGCCGCCCCGGTGGTGATGACCAGGATAGTGCCATTGGGCTGGGTGGTAGCCTTTTGGGCCAAGTCCCAGAGGTAGTCGGTGCTGTCCACGTCGAGGCTGGGAAACACGATGCGGATGATGCGGGCGAAATTGTCGGCCGCCACTCGGCCCTGGGGCAGGCGCGGCGTGTTGCTCACCACGCGCATCAGCACCTGGCCGTTGTGGCTCATTTCCCAGCTATAGTGGTTGGTGAAATGCACCGTCACGAGCGGCTCAAACTGCGCGTCGGACTCCGGCACCAGCTGGCCCAGGCCAAAGACGTGCGAGGCGTCCGAAATCAGGGCCGTGTGGCCCTCGCTCAGCTCCAGCAGCTTCCGGATGGAGCGGTGGTCGCGCATGGGCACCGGCGTTTCCAGCGTGAGCACCGGCACGATGGCCGGGTGCAGGCGCCGGCTAATCAGCATGGTGCCAATGCCTTCGTCGCCCTCGTGGCGCAGGGCGGCCACGCCGTTGCAGGCGTCATACAGGCCGTGGGTGCCGGCGGGGGCCACGCGCAGCATCAGCCGGCGGCCGGCCGAGCGCAGCAGCTCGTTGTAGTCGCGGTCGAGCACAGGCTGGTCGTTGTCGGCCGTGTCGGCTTCGCGCAGGGCCCGAGCGCAGTCGTGCAAAAACTCCATCACCGTGGCGTGGGGCAGGTTGGCGGGGCGGCCGCTGCTGGGCTTGGGCAGCGAATAATACCCGTCGTAGCAGTCAGCCGAGAGCTGGAGCACCACCGTCACGAGGTACCCCTGCAAGCTCACGGGCACCGAGCAGAACGAGCGGCGGTTTTCGTGGCGCGCCGCCGTGATGCTGTTGAGCGCGGTCTCGGTGGCGCGGCACATCAGCTCGTACCAGTGCTGCTTCTCAAACCGGTCGTGGTCGTTGGGGTGCAGGTGGTACACGGAGCCCTGCGGGCCGGTGTCAGCTTCGAGGGCGGCGGCATTGGTTTTTACTTCGCGAAAATCGGCGGGCGCGTAGCGGGCCGTGGGCGGTTCCACCACCACGGCCTCGGGCTCGTCGGCCTCCCTGGCCGAGGCGAAGCCCAGAAGAAAAACCTCGGGCCGCAGGTTGCGGTCGAGCAAGTTAAAAACCCCCTCGGCAAAGAGTTGGGCCGAAACGCGAAACAGACTTTGGTGTTCCCACATGGGCAGATTCAAGACAGCCGGGCCACGTTGGGGCCCCGACTTCGCCCCGAACTACGGAAAAAACCGGTGGAAAGTGGCGTTCCGAAACAAATTTCCCATTTCAGTGCTTCTTTGCCGACCCGGAAAATCGTATCTTCGGGCTATCGCCGGCCCTTTCAGCCGCCCCTTCCACCGCCAACCTCAAAAGCCCGCCTATGCTCTTCGTCGACATGCTTTTTGTGGTGGCGCTGGCCATTTCTTTCATTCCCATCCTCACGGGCTACTGCGCCCAGAGCCGGGGCCGCTCGTTCTGGCTGTGGTTTGCGCTCGGCTGGCTGGTGCCCATCGCCTCGTTTTTCCTGCTCTTCGCCCTCATCGCCCGCGACGAGCTGAACCCCGGCCGCCGCCTGCTCAACGAAGCCCGCCAACTCCTGCGCGAAGCCGAGGAGCGGGAAAAGGTGCTGCGTTTAGCGAAGAACAAGGAATAAAGAACGAGTAAGTAACACGGAACGGACCGTCCTGCTCAGCGCAACCGAAGCATCTCTACCGCAGTAGTAAATGATTACATTGCGCGGTAGAGATGCTTCGGCTGTGCTCAGCAGGACGTTCTTTTTGCTTACTGCTCATTGCTTACCCCAAGCGTAGCGCCACCCCTCGTGCCACCCAGGCGCCGGTGCTGAAGCAGCCCTGCAGCAGGTAGCCGCCCGTGGGGGCTTCCCAATCCAGCATCTCGCCGGCCACGAATGTGCCGGGCCGCTGCCGCAGCATCAGGTGTTCATCGACGGCGGAAAAGGGGATGCCGCCGGCCGTGGAAATGGCCTCATCCAGCGGCCGCAGGGCCGCAACGGGCAGCGGTAGGGCCTTGAGCAGTGCCGCCAACGCTTCCGGTTTCAAGGTAGAAACTTCGGGCGCCAGCTCACGGAGCAGCGTGGGAACCGGCGGCGCCAAGCTCAAGGCTTTGCGCAGAAAATCGGGCAGCGACGCGCCGTTGCGCCGCTGCTGCAGCCTAGCCAGCAGCGTTGAGGGAGGCAGGTCGGGTTTCAGGTTCAGGAACAACGTGGCAGAGCCGCCACGGTGTAGCGCCTGCCGCACCTGCGGCGTCAGGGCGTATACCGGCGTGCCCTCCACGCCATAGTCCGTCAGCATGAGTTCGCCGCGCACCATGGGGCCATCATGCACTCGCAGGCCAATGTTTTTGAGCGGCGCGCGGCCCACTTTCGTTTTGAAAAACTCCGACCAAGCCACTTCCGCGCCGCAGTTGGCCGGTGCGAAAGGCGTCACCGGCACGCCAATTTCCTGCAGCAGGGGCACCCAGGCGCCATCAGAGCCAGTTTTGGCCCAACTGGCGCCGCCCAGGGCCAGCACGGTGGCCGCGGGCTCAATCGTGGTTTCTGCTCCCGAAATTTCGTTGCGCAGGCGCAGGCCGGTAGCGTCCGCAAAGCCCAGCCAGCGGTGCCGGGTATGGATTTGCACGCCCAACTCCCGCAGCCGGTGCAGCCAGGCGCGAAGCAAATCGGCGGGCTTGTGCGCCGCCACGGGAAAGATGCGCCCGCTGGTGCCCACAAAAGTTTCGATGCCCAGGTCGGCCGCCCAAGTGCGGAGGTCGGTGGGTGAAAAGTGGTTTAGTAAAGCTTCAAAGCGCGTTTCCTCGGCTCCGTAGCGGCTGGCAAAATGCCGTTTGTCCTCCGCATTGCTCAGGTTGAAGCCGCCGTGGCCCGCCACCAGAAACTTGCGGCCCACCGTGGCCTGGGCCTCAAATACCTGCACCGGCAGCCCGGCCTCGGCCAGGCGCTGGGCGGCCATGAGGCCCGCCGGCCCGCCCCCGATGATGGCCACCCATTCACGGCGCTCATTCATATCCAATAGCAAGTGAAAACAACCATCGCGCACCTCGAAAACAGGCCACCAAAGGTACGCTCCCGGTGCGGCCGGGCTTAACCCCAACCGTAGCGCAGCCGTTAGCCAAGGCATCTATGGGACCATATACCATTCTTATCGGCCTGAGCCTGGCCGTGCTGCTTTCTTACGTGTTCGACCTCGCCGCGCGGGCTACCAAGGTGCCGTCGGTGCTGCTGCTCCTGCTTTCCGGCATTGCACTAAGCCAGGCGGCCACGTACTGGGGCGTGGCCGTGGCTGTGCCGTCGGTTTTACTGCAATTGTTTGGCATCGTGGGTCTTATCCTCATTGTGCTGGAGGGTTCCCTCGATTTGCGTCTCACCCGCGACAAGGCGCCGCTCATTCGCCGCTCGTTTCTGGCGGCGGTACTCATCATGGGGGTGCAGGTGGCAGCCATTGCGGCCTTATTGCATTTCTACGTGGGGGCCCGCTGGCAAAGCTGCCTGCTCAATGCCGTGCCGCTGGCCGTAGTGAGCAGCGCCGTGGCCATCCCCAGCGTGGCCGGCCTGGGTGGCGCCAAGCAGGAATTCATCATCTACGAAAGCACTTTTTCCGACATCGTGGGCATCATGCTGTTCAATTTCATCCTGCAGGATGATTTCGCCCAGGGCTGGTCCGTCGTCACGTTTGGGCGCGATGTGCTGGCTGTGGGCGTGGTGGCCGTGCTGAGCACAGCGCTGCTGGCCTGGCTGCTGGGGCGGCTGCGCTCGCACGTCAAGTTTTTTCTGCTGTTCGCCTTTCTGGTGCTCATCTATAGCATTGCCAAAAAGCTGCACCTCTCGTCGTTGGTGCTGGTGCTGGCCTTTGGCCTGGCCGTCAACAACGCCGACCAGCTGCTGAAGCACCCGCTGCTGCGCCGCTTCCTGCACCCCGAGCAGCTGGCCGGCGAACTGCACCAGCTCAAAAGCATCACCGCCGAATCGGCTTTTCTGATTCGCACGTTTTTCTTTCTCCTCTTTGGCTACTCCATCACCCTGAGCAACTTAGTGAGCGTGAGCCTGCTGCTGCAAGGCGGGCTCATTGTGGGCGTGCTCACGCTGGTACGCTACGTGTACCTACGCTACGTGGCCCGCACCGACCTCGTTCCCGAGCTTTTCATCGCGCCCAAAGGCCTCATTTCGGTGCTGTTATTCTACAGCATTCCGGCCCGGTTTTTAATCGGTGAAGTGAGCGAAAACATTCTTTTCGTCGTCATCCTGCTCACGGGCCTGCTCATGATGGTGGGCCTGCAGCTAGCCCGCCAAGCGCCGGAGCTGGGCGAGTATTGAGCCGCAGACTTTACGCCTCGCTTTCCTGAATAAGTTGGCGGCGGTAGCGGGCCAGAATGTCGGTTTTCAGGATGAAGCCGAGGTAGCGGCCGTCTTCCTCGCACACCGGCAGGGCCCAGTAGCCGTAGCGGTCAAGGAGGCTGAGGGTGTGTTCCAGGTCGTCGGCCGGGCCTACCACGGCAGGGGCGGGCTTCATTAGCTCGCGCACGTGGGTGGTGCTGTAGTGCGCGTCGTCAAACAAGGCATCGCGCACCGAATTCAGGCTGACCACGCCCAGCAGCCGCCCCCCGGCCGCCACCACCGGAAACAAGTCGCGCGAGGAATGCCGGAAAATATCTACCAGCTCACCCAGCGTCGTGCTGGGCCGCACCGGAATAAAATCGGTGGCCAGCAGCTTGCGCGGGTCGAGCTGGGCCAGCAGGCCCCGGTCGCGGTTGGCGTATACGTCCACGCCTTTCAAAGTGAGTTTGCGCGTGTACACCGAATAGGGCTCAAAGTATTTGGTAATCAGGTAGGAGGAGCTGGTTACCACCATCAGCGGCACAAACAGCGCGTAGCCGCCCGTGATTTCGGCAATGAGGAAGATGGCCGTGAGCGGCGCGTGAATGACGCCCGCCAGCGTGCCCGCCATGCCCAGCACAATGAAATGCACCTCCGGAATGTGCACCAGCCCGCTCAGATTAATCAAGCGGGCAAAGAAAAACCCTGCCAGCGCCCCCGCAAACAACGACGAGCCGAACATGCCGCCGTTGCCGCCGCTGCCCACCGTGATGCTGGTGGCCACCACTTTCAGCATCATGCTGAACAGCACCAGCAACAGCAGCAGCCAAGGGTTGTTGTCCTGATACACTGAGAAGATGCTGCCGTCGGTGATGTGCTCTGGATGGCCGCGTAGCAGCAATTCTACCGTGTTGTAGCCCTCGCCGTAGAGCGTAGGAAACAGGAAAATAAGCCCGCCCAGCGCGATGCCGCCCAGTGCCACCTTTCGCCAGTCCAGCCCCGGCCACCGCTCAAAAAAATGGTCGAACCAGTGATAGGTCCGAATCATGTAAACCGAGAAAAAAGCCGTAAACAAGCCCAGCAGCACGTAAAACGGCACCGCATCAACCGGCCAGCTCGTGGTGATGAGCACGAACGGCTGCCCCGCATACAGCGCCTTCGACACCACCGTGGCCGTGGCCGACGAGATGAGCAGCGGAATGAAATACTGCGCCGGCAGTTCCAGCAAAATGGTTTCAACGGCAAACAGCACGCCCGAAATTGGCGAGTTGAAGATGGCCGCCACGCCCGCCGCCGCCCCGCAACCCGTGAGCAGGCGCCGGCGCCGTCG
The DNA here is from genome assembly GCF_030580955.1 of Hymenobacter convexus. Lineage (GTDB taxonomy): Bacteria > Bacteroidota > Bacteroidia > Cytophagales > Hymenobacteraceae > Hymenobacter. Next base: position 147,877 of record NZ_JAUQON010000008.1, read on the forward strand.
GTCCAAGTGCAGTACGCGGCCCGCGTTGGAGCCCAGCGCCGAGCCCGTCACGGAGATGGGCGCCTCCGTACCGGCCGAGCCGCCAAAAGTGACCGTGAGAAAAGCCGTTATGAGCTGCGAGTATAGCTTGGAGCGCGGCACCACGCTGCCCTCCCGGGCCGTGTTGTAGATGATGGGCCCGATGCCCCGGCCCAACTGACCCCCCAGAAAAAACTTGGTAAACAGCACCGTAAGTGTGATGCCAATCACCGGATAAACCGACAGGGCAAACACGCGGCTCGGCTCCGAAATGCCTTCCCGCAACATTTCCTGTCCCCAGTGCACCGAGGTTTTCAGCAGCACCGCCGCCAGCCCCGCGCCCCCGCCCACCAGCACGCTCAACAGCAGCATATACATCCGCTCGCTGATGTGGCGGGCCCGCCACACTAACAGCGGACGCAGCAATCGGTGGACGGCGTGGTGGGGCATAGGGGCAGCAGAAGGTTGGCGCTAGCGTACCAACGCAAAAAAAATGCCGGTAGATGTGCGCTCTGTGAAATGCCGCTCTTTCAGGCCGCTCAAAACGTCATGTCGAGCGCAGCCGAGACAACTCGCTTGCCACCACTAATCCTTTTTAACGATTGATTTAGTGGGCCACGCGAGATGTCTCGGCTGCGCTCGACATGACGGTCTAAAACACCTGCTATTTCGCAGCGGCTGGGCGCTGCAGGTAAGTCCGCTTCAAATGGTCGCCCAGCTTCAGCAGGCTGGCGTCGTGTTCGTAGAGCAGGTTGCGCCATAGGCTCTGAATGATGAGTAGCAGGAGCTGCGTCGTCATCTCGGCGGCATCGGCGCCCACGTCCTTGAAGGCCTGCTGTAACAGGCTGTCGATGGGGCTCATGAAGCGCTGAAAATATTTCTGCACCAGCGGGCGGTTAAACTCTTTGTCCTGCATTTTCCAGAAGTCGGGCTCGTCGTGCACCAGTTTGTAGGGCAGGTCGATGACGTTTTCGATGAGCACGCGCGGGTTTTGCTCGGTCAGGATGCCGCGGTTGGCTTCCACAATGCGCCGGAACCCCTGCTTGATGAGGTATTCAAACAGCTTTTCCTTGCTCTGGAAATACTTGAACAGCAGGGCTTCCGATACGCCGGCGCCTTTGGCAATCAATAGGGTGGAGGTGCTATCGTAGCCTCGCTCTCCGAAAAGCTGCAGGGCTGCCTGCTCTATTTTGGAATGACTGGTCATAGCCCAACCGAATAATAATAAACTGCCAAAAATCAACGCTCAGGCCATTTTCTGGCCAGGAACTGCGGCAAGATAAGGCCGACAGCAGGCATTTGCCGCTTCCGTCGCGCCGCAAATTGCACTGGTAGCCATCAAATATTGCTTAGGCCACCAGCCGCCGCGGCACTGCTTAGTGCCCGCGGCGGGCTGCCTGTCAGCCAGCAGGCCCTGAAACAATACAGCCGGTTAAATCGAACGGGTTCGATTTAACCGGCTGTAACGTGTCGAACTCCGCATGCCGTAGCTCCTAGGACGGAGACCGAACGGATTCAACCAATTGCTTCCTGGATGGGGTGGGATACATCCAGCGAAAGAGAACGTGGGAATTGGTTATCAGGGCAACCAGTCAATTTGTGCTCCGATAACAATACAAAAGTAGGTGAGGGTGTACTAATGCCGTATGAGTGTTAGCTCACTATCGGTAAGTGTATACTCACTTGCCTGATTATCAAATGCATAAATTCAGCTTGTTAGTGCGTTGCTTTGTGGTTCCAGCGTTATGTAAGGCTTTGAGCGGCCGAGTGCCGCTGGTCAATCGAAGCCCTACAGCTCCATGATGTCTTCGTTCCAGAGCGTAGGCTCGGCTTCGATGAACTCGTTCATCATGTCCACGCACTCCTGCAGGTCGAGGTCGACAACCTCCACGCCGTGGCTTTCCAAAAAAGCGCGCGACTCGCCGAACGTGCGCGACTCGCCCACCATCACCTTCGGGATTTTAAACTGCACGATGGTGCCGGCGCACATGTAGCAGGGCATCAGCGTGGTGTAGATGACGGTGTCGCGGTAGCTACGCTGGCGGCCGGCGTTGGTGAGGCAGTCCATCTCGCCGTGCTTGATGGCGCTGTCTTCCTGCACGCGCTTGTTGTGGCCCTGGCCAATGATTTTGCCGTCGCGCACGAGCACGGAGCCGATGGGAATACCACCTTGTGAGCGGCCCAGGCGGGCTTCGTCGATGGCGGCTTGCATGAATTCATCCATGGAATGTATCAGGTTATGATTGATTGAAATACTGCCGGTGCTTCCACCACAGCAGCAAAGGGGGAATAAGAAAAGCACTCAGCAGCAAAGCGTAAAGTGCCATTTCATTCTGGCGCATGCTGAGGCGGAAGTTCAGGTCGACACCTAGGAGCAAGGCGACAAACACGACTTGCAATACGCCGGTGAGCAATAGCAAACGCCCATAAGTAAAGGCTGCATTACGGGTTGCAGAGCGGGTGGACTTGTAAATCCGTAGGCTAATTCCGGTAGATAAAATGTCCAGCAGCAATAAGGCCAACGGAGCGGTAAATGCAATGAACATATTTTATTGAATTTACCGCGCGCAGATGCCTTTATAGGGACAATACTCACACTTGGTGAAGTCGTCGGTTTTGCGGATGGGCTCGGTAGGGTCGAGAATCCGCAGGGCAATTTTACGCACCAACTCTTCGGAAACGGCGACGAAGTCCTCGCCGCCTTCGGTGAGGAAGCCGAGGTCGGCGGAGAGCAGGCCTTCGTCGATGTTGCGCAGGGAGAGGATGGCGGTTTCGGCGGTTTCGCGCTGGGCAGTGTGGGCCAGCATGAGGCGGTAGAGCCAAAGCTGGCGCACTTTGTCGACGCTGCTGCTGGCCTCGTGCAGGAGGCGGTCAACGGCTTCGGCGGGGGTGAGCTTGTCGCGGTAGCCGCGCAGCTGCAGGTCGCTGCGCTTCACGAGGCCGGACTTGTAGTCGACCACGCGCAGGCGGCCGTCGGGCAGTTCGTCCACGCGGTCGGCGAAACCGAAGAGGCGCACGGCCAGCGGCTCAGCGAGGCCCGGCACGTCCACGAAAACGGTGGCAGCCAGCTCTTTCTCCAGGCCAAAGAGGCGGATGGGGAGCAGGCCAGGCTGCTCCGTTAGGCTTTCGAGCAGGCGCACCACGAGGCGGGTAGCCACCTGGCCGTACACGTGGTTCAGGCCTTCGTCGGCACGGGCGTGCTTTTCGGTTTCTTCTTGGCGCAGAGCCTTTTGTACTTCGGCCGGGGCCTGCCGGATGAGCTCGGGAATATCATCGGCGGTAATCTGGCGGGCATCCTGCTCGAAGGGGCGCATCAGGTTTTCCAGCGCCTCGTGCACCATCGTGCCGAAGCTGCTGGCTTCCAGCGTTTCTTCCACGGCGTCGTTTTCGTGGAAGCGGGCCACTTTCGAGAAGTAGAAGCGCAGAGAGCAGGCCAGAAAATCGTTGAGGCGCGAGGGCGAAATGTTACGTTCCAACACCCCGCGCAGGGCGGCCAGCATTTCTGGGTCTTTCTCCAGAAGGAGGTCGCCTTCGTATTGGTTCGTCCCCACTTCAACCTCCGGCCCCGCTACCGAAACGGTCAAGTCCTCCAGCGTGAGCTGGGGGTTCTGGGGCAGCAGGTCGTTTTGCAATTGCAGCAGGAAACGACTACGCTCGCCGCTTTTCATGCCCTCGGCCCCGGGCAGCACGTGTACCAAATCAACGCGTTGGGCGCGTTGCAGCAGGCGCCAGAAATTGTAGGCCGTGATGGCCTCGGCGTCGGCGTAGGTGGGCAGGCCGGCGGTGGTAAGCACGTCGTAGGGAAACAGCGACTGTTGGCGCTTGGGGGCCGGCAGCACGCCTTCGTTGCAGCTGAGGATGATGAGATGGTCGAAATCCAGAGCCCGGGTTTCGAGCAGGCCCATCACCTGTACATCGGCCAGCGGCTCACCCGAGAAAGGCAGCCGGGTGCGGCCCATCTGTTCGTACAGGAAGCGGCGGAACGAGCGCACCGACAGGCGCTGCTCGCGGCAGTCGAAGGCCGAATCGAGCTGCTTGACGAGGGTGTAGAACAGGTATAGGTACTCGGCCCCAATGCTGGTTTCGCGGTCTGAGTCGGCCACTTCGGCGGAGTAAACCTGCCGCAACAGGTCAATCAACGTATGGCAGGCCCGGATGATGTCATCGCAGTTGTCCCAGGTTTTGAACAGGGCCTCAATGAGCGGGTGGTGGGCGCCCATGCGTAGCAGCTCTTCGGCGGGCAGCAGCACGGCATTCACGCGCACGATTTCGCGGCAAATCTGGTCGAGCACGCCGTGGTACTGGGGCTGGTCGGCCTGTTGGTCCTGCCACTGCTGGTAGCGGCGCAGGAAGGGGTGGCTCAGCAGCTTGGTCACGGCCAGGTGGTGGTAGCGTGGCACGCCGTAGCCGGTTTCCGGGCTGCCTTCGCGGATGCCGGTGAGGTGCACCTCGAACAGCAAATCGACCAGGTTGAACAGGGGCGTGGCCTGAAAGCTCAGGCCCATGGTCACGTTGTAGTCAGGCACCTCGTCGGGCGGCAGGCCGTGGAGCACGGGCAGGAGGAGGGTTTCGTCGGGCAGCACCACGGCCACGGTGGCGTCGGGGTAGCGCTGGCGGGCTTCGGCCAGGAGCTGGCCGGCCAGCTTGCCCTGCATGCTGGGGTTGGCCACGCCCAGGTAGCGGACGTGGTGGGGCCGGCCGCGCAGGTACTCCACGCCGCCGCCGAAGTTATCGAGCGGCAATTTCCACTTGTCGTAATAGCGGCGCAGGTGCTGGCCGGCGCGGTTGGGCGAGTCTTTTTCGAGGTAAAACGGGTCGGCGTCGAAGCGGATTTCGGCGCGGCCCACGTTCAGCAGCAGCCGGATGAGCTTTTCTTCCGACGCCGACAAATTGCCCAGGCCCACGAAGACATGCATAGCCGGCGTAGGAGCGGCGGGGTCTTTCAGCTGCTTTTCCAGGCGTTCTACGGCGCGGCGGTAGGCCAGGCCGGGATAGGCGAGGTGGTTGGCCAGCATGCGCTTTTTGAGCTGGTGGTACACGCGTTCGAGCTGGTTCCAGAAGCCGAAGGAGTGGGCGGCGGCCTGGCTTTTGGGCGGCAGCTCGGCCAGGTCCCAGCGCTCCAGGGCCTTGGCTTCGCTCAGGTATTCGAACACGGCGTGGGTGTCGGCCAGGTTCTGGTCGAGGTTGGAGAAGTCGCTGAGCAGCAGGCCGGCCCAGCCCACAAACTGGTCGAAATCGAGCTTTGTGTCGATGCCTTTCAGAATATCATACAGCAGGAGCTGGAGGGCAATGGGCTCCTCCACCTGCACGCCGGCCAGCTCCACCATGTAGTCCTCCATGGCCGCCACGCGCGGGGCCCACAGGGGCGCGCCCATCGGCAGATTCATCGCCAATTCGTTCTTCAGATACACCACGGCGCGGCGCGTGGGCACAATCACCACGATGTCGGACAGCTCATCGAGCGGGCCAGAGCCGTAGCGGTCGAGCAATTCGCGGGCGGTGGCGGCCAGGAATGAAACAGGCGCCGCCAAGGGCGCATCAGGGGCAGAAATGACGGCGGAAGCAGGTAGGTTGGGCATCTGCGTAAAGATACCCGGGCGGGGGGAATGGGTGCTGGCCTTTACCACCTCATGCTTCGGCTGCGCTCAGCCTGAGGGGCCAAAAAGTAAACCGGGTTACGCCTGCGATTCCGGCCAGCCTTCGGTTTCGCCCTGTGCCACTAGTTCCAGGAGGAGCTCCAGCAGCTCGGGGCGGGTGTGGGGGCGAGGGATGAGCAGGGCCGGACTGTCGGGGAGGACGTGGCCCAGCAGGCGGCGCAGGTCGGCGGCTGTGGTGGCCCGAAAGCCCATCGACCAGTCGGCAAAGGTGCGGGCCTGGCAGGGGCCTTCGCCCTGAATCTGGCAATTGAAATGGCGCGGGTCGAGGGCAATGTGGTTGTAGTAAAGGTTTCGCACCTCTTCGTACTCGCCTTCAAGCAGCTGAAAAAAACGGCCGTCGGGCGTGTAGAGCAGCAGGCCCGTGATGTGGTGGCCACGGTTGAACGTCCGCGCCTGCTTCAGCAGGGCCGAAAGCTCGGCCGGGGCGAAAGGCACGAGCGACTGGCTTTGATACAATAGCTGGTACAGTCCCATGCGCGCTCAATTGAAAGACAAACTCAGCACCAACCACCGGAAAGGCACTAGATAGAAGAATAATATACGTAAATTTATATGTAATGTTGGATGCTTGCTGCTGAGCCGGCTGCCACGAGCTGCCTTTGTCTGGGCGGCGGGTGGGCTCCTGATAAACGCTTATTTTACGTCTTCCCTTCTGGCCGTTCTCATGAAAGCAACACTACTTCTGTCCCTGATGGCCCTGCTGGTTTTGCCAGCCCGTGCCCAAACCACGCCCACCGTCATCCCCGACCCAGCCCCCACGGCGCCCGCCCCGGACCCGCTCTGGCGCAAAAGCCTCAAAACCGGACTGGGCTTGAACGAGTCGCTGCTCAGTACCAATTGGAAAGGCGGCGGCGTGAACACCATTGGCTTCAATGCCCTCTTTAACGCCAAGGCCAACCGCAAAAGCGGCATCCATAGCTTCGACAACGAGGCCGATTTCCTGTTCGCTTTTTCCCAAACCCGCGGCCTGGGCTACCGCAAAGGCCAGGACCGCCTCTATCTCGATACCAAATACGGCCGGGCCATGAGCAGCCAGTGGGACATGTTCCTGTCGCTGAACCTGCTTTCCCAGTTCGCACCCGGCTACAAATACGACGGCGACAATGCCCGGCTTACCTCCGATTTTTTTGCGCCCGCCTTCCTCACGGCCGCCTACGGCTTTGAGTACCACCCGGCCACGTACTTCCACCTGCGCCTTTCGCCCTTCGCCCCGCGCCTCACGGTGGTGAACCGCGCCGACCGCTTCGTGGCCGCCCTCGGCGACACGCCCTACGGCGTAAACCCCGGCCACAGCACCCGCTTCGAGGTGCTGGCCGCCCAAATTCTGGCCGAATACGACCGCAACATCAGCCCCAACGTCAACCTCAAGGCCCGCTACCTGCTCTTCGCCAACTACCGCAACCTCACCCCCCGGGAAATCGACCACCGCCTCGACGTGGGCCTCACCGCCAAAGTAGGCAAGTACATCAACGTGGCCCTCAACGGCATCGCCCTCTACGACTACGACCAGGACCACGGCCTGCAATACTCGCAGGGCCTTACCATCGGGGTGGCGTATGCGGTGCAGAATTTCACGGACGCGAAGAAGTAAACATGGTGCGCGCCGAAGCCGGCTGGCAACAACAAGCCGAACTCAGGGGGCGGACTATTATCGCTGCTGTTTCAACAACTCGTCGACCTTGCTCAGCATCTTGTTGAATTCGCCTTGCTCAAATCCCACGGATACGTAGGCAATGTTACCCTTGGCGTCGATGAGGTAGTTGCGGGGAATGTATTGCGTGGCAAAGAGTGAATAAACCGCTCGGTTTTCGTCGGGGTACATCGGCAGTTCAAACCCTTTCTTGGCCTTGAAAGCGGTAATTTCACTTTGCGTGTGCTCGCGCCCGATGACCAAGATTACCAGGTTCTTATTGCTTTTGTGCGTTGCCCAAAGCTGCTGCATCTGCGGCAACTCCTGCATGCAGGGCCCACACCAGGTGGCAAAGAAATTAATCAGCACAACCTTGCCTTTTAAATCCAACGATTTTATCGTCTGCTGGTCGTTGCTGACGGTGAAAGCGGGGAGGGGCTGGCCAACGGCCAGGTCCTGGCAAAGAGCAGGAAAGCTTACCAGCAGAATTAAGGCGAGTAGCAAATGTTTCATTTGGAAAAGCTGAGTAAGTGGTTGGTTAAGGCAATTTAGGCAGGGCGCAGCGCATAAATACGTTCAATAATTTCCACCACTTTCAGCCCTTCCAACGCGTTGGTGGTGGCGTGGCTGCGCTGCTGCACGGTGTCCACCACGTTTTCGATGACCTGCACGTGGTTGGCGGCCGAGCCCTGGAAGGCGCCGTAGTTATTGGCGGGGTTGGTGGGCGCCAGTTCCGGCATCTGGTAGCCGTCGAGGTGGCAATATTCTACCTTATCCATGTACTGGCCCGCAATGCGCAGGCTGCCGCGCTCGGCCACCACGGTGAGGGAGCTTTCGAGGTTGCGGTCCCACACGGCGGTGCTGTAGCTGAGCGTGCCGCTGCCGCCGCGCACGAGGTCGAAGGTGACGAAGCCGCTGTCTTCAAACTCGGTCAGCCCCGCGTGGGTAAAGTCGCGGAAGCGGGCCGAAATGTTGGCGATGTCGCCGAACACCCAGTACAGCAAATCGACGAAGTGGCTGAATTGGGTGAAGAGCGTGCCGCCATCCAGCGCCTGCGTGCCCTTCCAGCCGCCGGGCCGGTAGTAGCGCGCGTCGCGGTTCCAGAAGCAGTTCAGCTGCACCAGAAACACCTGGCCCAAGCGTCCTTCGTCGACAATCTGCTTCAGCCAGGTGGCGGGGGGCGAGTAGCGGTTTTGCATGACGCCGAACACCAGCCGGCCGGTTTGCAGCGCCGTGTGCACGATGGTTTCGGCATCGGTCTTGTGCAGGGCAATGGGCTTTTCGATGACGACGTGCAAGCCGTGGCGCAGGCCGGCTACCGCCTGCGGGGCGTGCAGGCCGTTGGGCGTGGCCACGGTGAGCACGTCGGCGGCGGGGCCGTTTTGCAGGTATTCTTCGAGCGAAGCGAAGAAAGGCACGCCCGGAAACTCGGCGGCCAGCCCGGGCTGCAAGTCGGCGCGAATGTCAATCAGGGCGGCTAATTCGGCTCCGTTGTGGCGGGAAACCAGCGTGGCGTGGCGGCGGCCGATGTGGCCCACGCCACAGATGACGAAGCGAACTTTGGAGGTAAAATCAGGCACGGAGTGGAATTAATTCCCAAAGAAAGCCCCAACGCGCCCGATGACGTATTCTTGCTGCTCCACCGTCAGCAGCGGGTGAATCGGCAGCGACAGCACCGCGCCACACAAGTGCTCAGCCACCGGAAACTGCCCTGCCTGGTAGCCCAGGTAAGCATACGCTGGCTGTGCGTGCACCGGCAGCGGGTAGTAAATCATCGTGGGTACCCCGCAGCGTTTAAGGTAGTGCTGTAACTCGTCGCGCCGCCCGGCGTCGCGCACTTGGATGGTATATTGGTGAAAAACGTGCGTGCTACGCGAATCCCGGGCCGGAATGGCAATGCCGGCCACGCCCGCCAGCGCGGCATCGTAGCGGGCGGCCACGGCCTGGCGAGCGGCGGTATTAGCGGGCAGCTGCCGCAGCTTCACGCGCAGCAGGGCGGCCTGCAGCGTGTCGAGGCGGGAGTTGAGGCCGATGCGCTGGTGGTGGTATTTCTGGCTCTGGCCGTGGTTGGCGAGCTGGCGGAGCAAGGCGGCGCGAGCCGGGTCACAGGTGAGCAGGGCGCCGCCGTCGCCCAGGCAGCCGAGGTTTTTGGAGGGGAAAAAGGATGTCGTGCCTACCGCGCCCACGGTGCCGGCCTCAGCCGTCTCGCCGTTTTTCAGTTGGAAAGTGGCGCCAAGGGCTTGGGCATTGTCCTCAATCAAGGCCACGCCGTGGCGGGCAGAAATGGCCCCCAGCGTTTCCAAATCGGCGCACTGCCCAAACAAATGCACCGCCACCACAGCACCGGTGCGCGGCGTGAGGGCTGCCTCCACGGCGGCCGGGTCGATATTGAAAGTGTCGGGCAGCACATCCACTAGCACCGGACGCAGGCCCAGTAGCGCGGCGGCTTCCAGGGTAGCCACGTAGGTGAAGGCGGGCACAATGACTTCGGCCCCGGCCGGCAACTCCAGGCTCATCAGGGCCAGCGTGAGGGCGTCGGTGCCGTTGGCGCAGGGCACCACGTGCGCGCCGCCCAGGTACTCGCCCAGTTCCGCCGCAAACTGGCCCACGGCCGGCCCCTGAATGAACGCCGCCGAATCGAGCACCTCCTGCATGGCGGCGTTCAAAGCCGGCTGCAGAGCGGCGTGTTCAGCCACCAAATCGAGGAGTAAAACAGGGGAGGGCGGGGCGGGAAGTATCAAAGCAGCGCAGGAAACAGGAGCCGCCAAAGATACTGGGCAAACTCAGGCCAGTTCCCGCAGCAGCCAATGCAGTTTCAGCAGGTCGAAAAGCCGCAGCTGAGGCGTAGCTGAAAGCAACTGCCGACGCAGCATTGGGGCCAGGGCGGCCAGTGTAGGGCGGGCCGCGCCTGCCAGCCCAAGCCGCTGCAGGCGCAGGGCCGTTTGCAGCAAGCGAGAGTCCAGGCCCAGGCCTTCGGTGCGGTATACCTGGACCAGGTTGCGCACCGCCTGCTCGCTCTTTTGCAGGAAAACAGCGGCCGGCTCCAGCCCTTCGTGCAGCACCGGGTTCTCTATATGCACCAGCGGGATGCCGGCCGCGGCCAGCGCGGTGCCAAACCGGGTGTCTTCGTGGCCGTAGCCGGTTAGACTTTCATCGAGCGGAAACCCCCGAAAAATGTCTGCCTGTATCAGCGCATTGTTGATGGTCAGCTGGCTATATGGCGTGGCCTGGCGCACGGCTGCCGGCCGTGCCTCCCGGGCCTGGCCATAAAGCCAGCGCAGATGCAGTTCAGCTTCAACTGGCGGCGCGGCGCGGTAGCAGGTGCCCCCAACGAGTACCGGCGCCTGCCTGCGGGCCGCCGCGTACCGAGCCAGAAACTGCGCATCGGGCGGCAGGCTGTCGTTGTCGAGCAGCAGCAGCCACTCGTGCTGCGCGGCGACGGCCAGTTGGTTGCGAATGGCGGCGCGGCCCACGTTGCGCGGCAATTCGTGGTAACGCACGCCGGGCAGAACGCCCAGCGGCCGGTTCAACTGCCGAAATTCTTCCGTCGAGCCGTCGTCGAATAACAGTATTTCAACTGGGCCAGGCCAAGAGGCTTGTTGGGCTATTATCGAATGAATTAATTCATCAATTCTCCAATTATAAACCGGAATTAATACCGATAGCCCAGCAGTCATAATAATTGTTAATTACTAATGTTCAATCAACAATTATGCGACGCCAATGCTGGTTTACTGTCGGGCCGAATCCAGTAACTCACCGTCCTTACAGGTGAGTACGCGGTGCGGATATTTCTCCAGTAATTGGAAGTTATGCGTCGCCATCAAAATAGCTGTGCCCGCGTTATTTATCTCCGCAAATAGCCGCATGATGCTATCCGACACTTCCGGGTCGAGGTTACCGGTGGGCTCGTCGGCCAGTAGCAGCACGGGCTCGTTGAGCATGGCGCGGGCAATGACCACGCGCTGCTGCTCGCCGCCCGAGAGGCGGTGCGGCATGCGGTTGGCGGCGCCGTTGAGGCCCACTTGCGTGAGCACGTCGCTCACGCGTTGCTGCTTTTTGGCCTTGCCCTTCCAACCCGTGGCGTTGAGCACGAACAGCAGGTTCTCGGCCACCGTGCGGTCGCTCAGCAACTGAAAGTCCTGAAACACAATGCCCAGCCGGCGGCGCAGATACGGCACCTTACTGGCCGGCAGTTTGGCCAGCGGGAAGCCGGCCACGGTGCCCATGCCGCTTTGCAGCGGCAAGTCGGCATATAGCGTTTTCAGCAGCGACGACTTGCCCGAGCCGGTGCGGCCCACCAGGTAGCAAAAAGCGCCTTTTTCCAGCGAAAAAGTTACGCCTTGCAGCACGGCCTGCTCTTCCTGCATGATGGTGGCGTCGTGCAGCTCAATCACGTTTTCGGTCATAGTCCTTACAAGCTCAGCGGCTGCAGTTTGCCAAATTCCAGCCCGGAAATCACCGCCGCCAGCTCAGTTTCCTTGCCTTCCAGACCGTAGCGGTGCAGGTCTTTCAACGGCCGGTCGGCCCGGAAGTAGGCAATCAGTACGAAGGCCTCGTCTCGCAACTGGATATAATCCGGAATTTTGGCTTTGCCTTTTACTTTGATGATGTACATGAGAGGTATGGCTAAATGGTCGAATGGCTGAATTGGTGTACTGAATTTGGAAGCATCAGCTGAACCGGTGGAATGCGTGCTATTAAACAATTCAGCCATTTAGCCATTCGGCAATCTATCCATTTACTTTTTTGTGGTCGGCCAAGAACGTGGCCAGCCCTTTGTCCGTGAGTGGATGGTTGAGCAGGCCGGTGATGACGTTGAGTGGACAGGTCACCACATCGGCGCCGATTTCAGCGCACTGAATTAGGTGCGGCACGTGGCGCACCGAGGCGGCCAGCACTTCGGTCGGGTAGCCGTAGTTGCTGAAAATCTGCACAATCTGTTCGATGAGCTGCAGGCCATCGTGCCCGATGTCATCGAGCCGGCCCACGAAGGGCGAAACGTAGGTGGCGCCGGCTTTGGCGGCCAGCAGGGCCTGCCCGGCGGTGAACACCAGCGTGCAGTTGGTTTTGATGCCCTTATCGGCGAAGTACTTGATGGCCTTGATGCCTTCCTTAATCATGGGCACCTTCACCACGATGTTGGGGTGCAGGTCGGCCAGCGCCTCACCTTCTCGGATAATGCCGTCAAAATCGGTGGCAATGACTTCGGCCGACACGTCGCCGTCTACCAGTTCGCAGATTTGGCGGTAGTGGGCCATCACGGCATCGAGGCCGCGGATGCCTTCCTTGGCCATCAGCGAGGGGTTGGTGGTCACGCCGTCGAGGACGCCCAGCTCGACGGCTTCGCGGATTTCGTCCAGATTGGCGGTGTCGATGAAGAATTTCATGCAGTCAGGAATAAAAAAAGTCGGCCCCAAAGCTACTCATACGCCCGCCAATTAGCAGAACTGAGCAGCATCGGGGCCGACGCGAAAGGGCAAAAAAAAGCAAGCCAAAATCGCACCGCTACAACCACCTACCCTTGCTACCTTCCGGTCCTGGGGGAGTTCAGCAGGAGCTGGTCGTTCTGACTTGCCGCTGCAAAGATAATACACGGAGCCACGGATTGGCACGAATTTTTGCGAATTTCATAGATTTTGTAGCCGGCCTGTTAAGGAAGTATTGGTAGGTGGTTGATTATGATTGCGCTGCCTCCGTTTGCTGTTTTTTGCGAACGGGCTATATCAAGCAATGCTGTCCCCGAAATCCGTGAAATCCGTTAAAATCCGGGCCAATCCGTGGTTAGCTTTGCGGCATGGAACGACTTATCATCCTTGATTTCGGCTCGCAGTACACGCAATTGATAGCCCGACGCATTCGCGAATTGCATGTGTTCTGCGAAATTCACCCCTACACCCACGCCTCGAACCTCGTCCTCAGCGACGATATTCGGGGCGTTGTTCTTTCCGGCTCGCCCTGCTCGGTGCGCGACGAAAACTCGCCCAATCCCGACCTGAGCCACATCCTGGGCCAAGTGCCGGTACTGGGCGTGTGCTACGGCGCGCAGCTGCTGGCCCAGCAGGGCGGGGGCGAGGTGCTGCCCGCCACCATCCGCGAGTACGGCCGCGCCCGCCTCACCTCGCTCGATGGCAGCTCGCCGCTGCTCACCGATATGCATACCGACTCTCAGGTGTGGATGTCGCACGGCGATACGATTAAGGTGCTGCCGGCCGGCTACAACATCATCGCCAGCACGCCCGAAGTAGACGTGGCCGCCTTTAAAATCGAAGGCCAGGAAACCTACGGCATCCAGTTCCACCCCGAGGTGACGCACTCGACCGAGGGCAAGCAGCTGCTCTACAACTTCGTGGTGAACATCTGCCAGTGCGCCCAAAGCTGGACGCCCGACCACTTCGTAGACTCGGCCGTAGAAGCGCTGCAAAACACCATCGGCCCCGACGACCAGGTGATTCTGGGCCTCTCCGGCGGCGTTGATAGCAGCGTGGCGGCCCTGCTGCTGCACCGCGCCATCGGCCCGCGCCTACACGGCATTTTCGTGGATAACGGCCTGCTGCGCCAGGATGAGTTTGCCACCGTGCTGAAGGCCTACGAGGGCCTCGGCCTGAACGTGACCGGCGTGAACGCCGCGCCCGAGTTCTACGCCGCGCTGGCCGGCATCAGCGACCCGGAGGGCAAGCGCAAGGCTATTGGCCGCACATTTATTGAGGTGTTCGACCGCGAGGCGCAGAAGGTGCAGGGTGCGCGCTGGCTGGCCCAGGGCACCATTTACCCCGATGTGATTGAGTCGGTGTCGGTACACGGCTCGTCCGTCACCATCAAGAGCCACCACAACGTGGGCGGCCTGCCGGAGAAGATGAACCTGAAAATTGTGGAGCCGCTACGCATGCTCTTCAAGGACGAGGTGCGGGAGGTGGGCGCGGCGCTGGAGCTGCCGGCCGAAATACTGAACCGCCATCCCTTCCCCGGCCCCGGCCTGGGCATCCGCATCCTCGGCGACATTACGCCCGAAAAAGTGGACCTGCTGCAGCGCGCCGACGGCGTGTTTATCAACCTGCTCAAGCAGCATGGCCTCTATGAGCACGTGTGGCAGGCGGGCGCCATGCTGCTGCCGGTGCAAAGCGTGGGCGTGATGGGCGACGAGCGCACTTACGAGCGGGTAGTGGCCTTGCGCGCCGTGACCAGCGTAGACGGTATGACCGCCGACTGGGCCCACCTGCCCTACGATTTCCTGGCCGAGGTTTCGAATAAAATCATCAACCAGGTGCGCGGCATCAACCGCGTGGTGTACGATATTTCGAGCAAGCCCCCGGCGACGATTGAGTGGGAGTAGGGTAAGCTTGAAACGATAATTCAGAACGTCCTGCTGAGCGCAGCCGAAGCATCTCTACCGCGAGAGTAATCATTTACTCTCGCGGTAGAGATGCTTCGGCTGCGCTCAGCAGGACGTTCTTCTCTGCCACCATTAGCCGGAATAAACATGCGCTTCCACTGCCTCCAACACATGCCCCACGAAGGCCCCGGCCACGCGGCCGACTGGCTGGCGGCGCACGACCATCCGCTCACGTTCACAAAGCTGTTTGAGCCCAACCCAGTGTTTCCGGCGCTGGCCGATTTCGACGGATTGCTGATTCTGGGTGGCGCCATGAGTGTGCACGACGAGGACCGACTGCCATGGCTGCGCGACGAAAAAATATTCATCCGCGAGGCATTGCGGGCGGGCAAAATCACGTTGGCCATTTGCCTGGGGGCGCAGTTGGTAGCCGAGGCGCTGGGTGGCGAGGTACGGCCCAACCACGCGCCGGAAATCGGCTTCTGGACGGTGCGGTTTTCGGCCAAGTCGCTGGAGCATCCGCTGCTGCGCGGATGGCCCGAAAAAGCCGCTGTGCTGCACTGGCACCTGGATACGTTTACAGTGCCGCCGGGCGCGCTGCGCGTAGGCATGTCGGCGGCTACGGCCACGCAGGGCTTCGTGTGGGGCGACGGCGTAATTGGCCTGCAGTTTCACCCCGAAATGACGGTGGCTATGGTGGAGCAACTGATAGCCGATGAAAACCACGAGCAGGCCGAGGAACAGGAGTTCGTGCAGACGGCGCAGCAAATTCGCGGCCGGCTGAAGTCCGTCTGGAAGGGGCGCAAACTGCTGGAAACGCTACTGGAGAATCTGGTGGCGCTGCACGAAAGGGAGGCGGCAGCCAAGGCGCTGGCCGCAGTTTAGCGCGTAGCGCGTGACTGCCCAGCGCCTTGGCTGCCGGAAAGGTTTGCTAAAACCCCTTCGGCAACTCAATCCCCTTGATGGTCTTGTACAAACTCAGTGCGTTCTGGTCGGTCATACCGGCCACGAAATCAGTGAGCAACAGAATCTTTTCGTAGGCCGAGACGTGGGCTTGCTGGCCTTCGGCGCGGAACTGCTCAGGCAGGAGCAGCAGCAACTTGCGGCTACGGTGGCCCTGGCTGGCATCGAACACGGCGGCGAGAAATGCGTCGAGCAGGCCGCCGAGGACTTCGAAACCGGCGGCTTCAATTTCGAGCACCGGGCGGCTGCGGTAGAGCTGGTTGATGCTCAGGCGCTGCACTTCCTGCAAATCGACCCAGCAGCTGAGCTCTTTGATGAGGGACTGGTCGTACTCGCCGCGGAGGATGGCGGGGGCGTGCTGCCCAAACAACTCGGCCAGCTCGGCCGCCAGCTTGCCGATGAGGCGGGCGCGGATGTAGCCCAACTCCTCGCGCCAGTCGTGCCACTGCACGCTGCCTTTGCGCCCGGCCGGGTCGTTGAGCATCTTTTTGAGCAGGGGCAGGCCGGTTTCGGGCGCGATAAGGCCCAGTTTGAGGCCGTCCTCGAAGTCGATAATGCGGTAGCAGAGGTCGTCGGCGGCTTCGACCAGGAAAGCCAGCGGGTGGCGGTGGTAGAAGCCGGCCGCGGCGTCTTTGGGCAGCAAACCCAGCTCGGCGGCCACGTGCTGGAAGCGGGCGGCTTCGGTCTGGAAGTGGCCGTATTTCTTCTCCGAGGCGCCGCCCACTTTGGCGGCTTCGGGCACAAGACTAGGCTTCGGATATTTGGTGAAAGCGCCCAGCGTAGCGTAGGTGAGGCCCAGGCCGGCGGTGCCGCTGCTGTGCGCCGCGTAGGTGTGTGTGAGGATGCGGAAGCCTGCCGCATTGCCCTCGAAGTGCTGCAAATCGGCTACTTCGGCGGCACTTAGCTGCGCTAGGTATGGGGCGGCGGCAGGGCTGAGGAAGTAGCTGCTGATGGCGTCCTCGCCGGAATGGCCGAAGGGCGGGTTGCCGATGTCGTGGGCTAAGCAGGCGGCGGCCACGATGTCGCCGCAGTCCTGGTCGAGGTTAGGCAGCTGTTGGGCCAGGGCGGCGTCGGCCTCCATGAGGTGGCGGGCGGCGAGGCGGCCCAGGGAGCGGCCCACCACGGCGGTTTCGAGCGAGTGGGTGAGGCGGGTGTGCACGAAGTCGGTTTCGGGCAGGGGCATCACCTGGGTTTTGCGCTGCAAGCGCCGAAAGGCCGAGCTGAACACCACCCGGTCGTAGTCGCGCACAAAGTCGCCGCGCTCGGGGAGGACGTTTGGAGTCGTGAGCTTTTGGTCGGGGAAGCGGCGCGGCGAGAGCAGGCGCGGCCAGGACATTTGGGCCAAAGGAGTGGATATGTGAGTGTGTTTTCTGTCATCCTGAGCGCAGCGAAGGACCTTATCACGTCAGAACAAGTCGTTTGAGCGTGATAAGGTCCTTCGCTGCGCTCAGGATGACAGGCGAGGCAAATTACCGCGTCAGGTTCTCATCCAGCAAACGGAAGGGGCTGAGCTTGTTCAGGTTCAGCACGAAGCGGATGCCGTCGGTGAATTCTTGGCGGCTGCCGGGCAGGCCGTCGGCAAACTGCGAGCCGGCCACGGGCACGTAAATCTCGAAAATCTGCCGCGCGATGGGCAGCGTGAAACCGGCATCGTAGAACACGCGCTGCGCGGTGCGGCCCGCTAGGAACTGGCCTTCGCTGGTGGCGCCCACGTCGCCGAAAACGGCCAGCGGCAGGCCGGGCACGTCAATCTGGGCATTGAGGGCGCTGAGCCAGCGCGCGCTGTACACGGGCACGAAGGCCTTGAAGGCGCCGTCGCGGTTGTCGGTTTGGTGCAGCTGGGCAGTGAGGGCGTGGGAAATCTGCTGGCGGTCGAGGAACGGGGTTTGGCGGCGGTAGTCGGGGCTGCCACTCAGGCCCAGCACGAAGCCGGTGTTGGTGCTACTTTGCAGGAAGCGGCCGCCAAACAGACGCAGTTGGATGCGCTTGTCCTTGGTGTAGAAGTGCTGCAAGGCGGCCGAGGCGCGCAGCAAAATGGCGCCCTGGTCGTTGCTTTCAGTGGCATTGGCCAGCAGGTGGTTGAGCTCCACGTTGGCCGACCAGCTGTTGATGGCGTTGTCGTGGCGCACCGAGTATTCGCCCGTGATGATGCTGCTGGTGCGGTTGCGGTCCTGGTCCGTGACGGACGTAAACGCCACCTGCACCTGCTGCTGGGGCACGTAGCCGATGCGGTGCGGGAGCACAAACGTGAAGCTGGGCTCGGTCTTGAAATAGCGCTCGAACCGCTGCACGGTGAGGGCCGTGATGAACTGCCGCGCGCCGCGCTGGGGTAAGGAATTCAGCTGGATGCGGCCGATGCCGTTGAGCTCGTTGCGGTTGAAGCTGTACATGGGCATGGCCAGATACTGCAGCTTCTTGGGCGCGATGGGGTTGTTGTAGAACGCGGCGCCGAGCATGAGCTTATCGGACGTGTTGGCCCCCACCACGGGCAGCCAGTTGATGGTGGCCTTGTCCCAGCGCTCCACGCTGAAAAGCGGGCGCAGGCGCACGGGCTCGGACCGGTCGCCGGGGCCGTTTTCGAGGCGCAGGCGGTCGTTGCGGCGGTTGAGCTGGGGCGTGAGGTAGCCGGCATCGACCACCACGGCCACCACGTTGTCGCGCTTGAAGTTCAACTGGCTCGTCACTTCCTCGTCGGCGTTGGGGTCGGTGTTGCCGAAGGGCGGCGTCCAGAGGGTTTCGAGGACGTTGTTCTGCGCGTCCACCGTCGAAACGGGCACCGACCAGGGCCGCTCCGATTCGGTGCGCACCAGCACTTTCACCACGTCGTTGAACACGGCCACGGCACTCAGGTCGGCCTCGTAGGGCTGGGCGGTGGTCAGGAAATCGCGGAAAAACCAGCCCAGCTTTTGCCCCGTGCTTTCCTCAAACACGACCTGCATGTCCTCCGGATAGGGGTGCTTGAACTGCCAGCGCGTGTAGTACAGGTGCATGGCAGCGTCGAATTTCTCCTGGCCCAGGTAGCCGGCCAGGTACTTAAGCGACACGCCGGTTTTCTCGTACACCGTGGCCGCGTAGTTTACCTGCGTGTAGTCGGCCGAGGTGGGGCCCTGCACCGGCTGGGCCAGGCCGCGCGTGGCCAGCGCCTGGTAGGGCAGTTGGCTCAGGGCCGTGCCGGGCAGGTTTTCGAGGCCGAAAGCGTTGGCCACGGGCTTCACTTTCTGGAGGACGGACAGCATGCCGGCCTGCGGATTGGTGAGCTCCTCGACGCGGATTTGCTCGTAGGTGTTCACGCCTTCGTCCATCCACGGATAGTCGCGCTCATTCGACCCCAGAATGCCGTAAAACCAGTTGTGGCCCACCTCGTGTACAATGGCGTCGGGCTCGGTCACGGTCACCATGGGGTATTCCATGCCGGAGCCGGCCGAGAGGGCGCCGTCTACGGCGGTGGCGCTGGCGTAAGGGTATTCGCCCACCCATTTCGAGTAGTTGATGAGGGCGTCGTTCACCTCTTGCAAACCCTTTATCCACCGCTCGGCCTGCCGGTTGGTGAAGAGCACCCACGACGTGACCACGCGCCCCGAGGGCAGCCGCACCGAGTCGCGCAGCACGTTGAAGCGCTTGTCGGCAAACCAGGCGAAGTCGTGCACCCGGTCCTGCCGGTAGCGCAGGGTTTTGGTGGTGGGGGCCGAGGCCGGGAAGGCCAGGTCCTTGCCGAAATCGTCGGCCGTTTTCTTGCGGGCGGTGGCGGCGGCCAGACCGGCCATCCGAGCCTGCTCGTCGGGGTTTTGCAGCACGCCGGTGGCGCCCACGGTGTAGTTGCTGGGCAGCGTGATGCTCACATCAAACGAGCCGTATTCCGAATAAAACTCGCCTTGGCTCAGGTAGGGGATGGGGTGCCAGCCGCGCCGGTCGAGCACCGCCGGCTTGGGGTACCACTGCGAAATCTGGTAGCTCTGGCCCACGTGCCCCATGCGCGAAAACGACGCGGGCAGCTTCACCCGAAACGGCGTGGCAATGGTGGCCGTGGCGCCCGGCGCCAGCGCCTGCGGCAGCACCAGCTTGGCAATGTCGGGGTTTTCGGGGTCGAATTCGAGCTTGGCCGGCTGGCCGTTCACTTGGAAAGCGAGGCTGTCGATGAAGCCCCGGTCTTCGGCTTTGGCAAACAGAAACTTGCGGTTGCCCTGCCGTTTTTGTTCCCGCCCGAAAGCGGTGTTGTTGTCGCGGTAAGCATTGGGCCACAGATGAAACCAGATGAAGCTCAGCGCCTGCGGTGAGTTGTTGAGGTAAGTCAATTCCTCGTGGCCGCGCAGCTGGTGTGCCTTGTCATCCAGCTTCACATCAATGGAATAATTAACTTCCTGCTGAAAGTAGGGGCCGGTGGCTACTTTCACCGGCGCGGCTGGCTTGAGTTTGGGGCGGCGTTGGGCCAGGGTGAGGCCGGGTAGAAGGGCCAGGAGGGCGAGGGGTAGGAGTTTGTTCATGCGAGCGGCGGGCGGGCCAGTGGGGAAGGCTATATGCTGGTACGAAGCTACGGTATGCCGCCGGAGTAGTTGAATTAGCCCGGGTTGGAGAGGTCGTTCAATCGACCTCAGCAGGCCATTACTGACTACTATTCAGGCCACGGCCGGCTATCTTGGCGCCCTCGACCGTTTTTTTCGTCTGTCATCTTACGTGCCACGCGTAGGCTGGCCGTTTCCCATTTTTCCAAACGCTTTACTTCGGATGGACAGCAAGAACAGCTTAACCCGATTCCTCGACGCGCAGGCCGCCAACTACCAGGACGCCCTCTCCGAAATTAAAAGCGGCCGCAAGCGCACGCACTGGATGTGGTACGTCTTCCCCCAAATTCAGGGCCTGGGCCTGAGCGAAACCGCCCGGTTTTACGCGATAAAAGACCTGCGCGAAGCCGAGGCCTACGCCCAACACCCGGTGTTGGGCCAGCGGCTGGTGGACATCAGTGCGGCCTTGCTGGCGCTGCAATCGAACGACGCGCACGCCATTCTCGGCAGCCCCGACGACATGAAGCTGCAATCGTCCATGACCTTATTCGCGTCGTTGCCCGGCGCCCCGGCGGTTTTTCGGCAGGTGCTGGATAAGTTTTATAGCGGCAAGCAGGACGAGAAAACCTTGCGCATCATTGCCGGCTGAGTGAATTTTTGGTCTGCGCTGGTAATGACCGATTGGCTTCGGCGATTACTGAGGCAGCAAGAACCAAAGTCCAATTTCTACCTCAAAATGGAATCGAGACCGAAAATCGAGGTGCCCCAGACGCCCGCCGACAAGGCTGCCGATGTAGCCGCCTGGGGTGCGCTGGCGGCCCTTTGGGCCCTCACCACCTGGTATCTTTTCCGCCTGCCCGATACCATTCCAATACATTTCAACGCCGCCGGCGAACCTGACCGCTACGACGAAAAGGGCACCTTGGCCGTGTTATCGCTCATGGCCACCGCGCTGTTTGCGGCGATGACGGTGGTCGCAAATGCCGTAGGCAGAAACCCACGCGCCTTGAATTATCCCGTCACCATCACGCCCGCTAATGCGCTTGGCCAGTACCGCGGTGCCATCCGAGTGGCCCGGAGCCTGCGAATCGGGTTTGTGCTGGTGTTTGTGCAGCTTCTGTATCAAACCGCGCAGGTGGCTACCGGGCAAGCAAAAGGACTGGGCACGTGGTCGATGCCCATTGATTTCGGGTTGCTATTGGCGCTGCCGGGGTTGTGGTATTGGTGGACGGTGGCGAGAAATTAAGCTTTGGCGCCAGAACGTCATGCAGAGCGCTAAGAAGCGTCTTTGACGAAGCAGTAAGCCAATCGACAGAATTAGTGGTGGCGGGCAAGATGCTTCGCTCCGCTCTGCATGACGGCTTTACAGCAACTGCGTAACCGTTACACATCCTCCTGCGCCCGGCCCATGAGCCGCACCGTGCCATAGCCCACCAGCAGGAAAAGCCCGAAAACCAGTGTCACGCCCCAGGTACCGGGGAAGGAGAAGGGGTGCAGAATCCGGTTCACAATGTCGTAGAACAGCGTGAGCGGATTAGTCAAAATGTCCCAGGAATTGAAGCGCAGGTAGCGGCCCAAATAGATGCCGAAGCTACTAAGCAGCAGCGCCACCGTGGCAAACGCCCACCCCGGCCAGAAGCCCAGCCGCGCCTGCACCAGCCGCTGCATGTCGGACAGCGACGCGTAGGCCAGCATCAGGCCGTTCCAGGCGCAGCTCAGGATGAGGGCCAAATCGTACCACTGCGGCACGCCGGGGCGGGTGTCGAGGTGGAACAAATCGGTGAGGATGTAGGGCGCGTTGGGGAAAAACAGCAGCCACACCGCGCCTACCGGCACCAGCATCCGGGTTTGCAGCGGCCCCTGGGCGATGCCGAGCAAGGTGCTCAGGGCGAAGGGAATAACGGCCAGAAACAAGTTCCAAATCAGGAACAGGAACGTGTAATGGCCCGTCATCAGCACGCGTCCCACAATCAGCAGGAAGCTGAGCGTGAGCGAGGTGCCGAGCACGAACATGAGCGTGAGGCGGGTGCGCGAGAGGGGGAGGGCGGAAGTGAGCAACACGGCAGGCAGCAATGGTGAGTGAGGAAAGATAACGCCCCGGGCCGAGGGTTGCGTATACGCCCCGACCCTACGGCGGGCCAGGCGCCCGCTTTTGTGGCTAATTTTGCGTTGCTTTCCATAGAAGGAAAGCCCTTTTCCTGGCTTGATGTTATTTCCTTTTACGCGGCTTCATTCGTTTCGGTGGCTGGTGGCCGGCCTGCTGCTGAGCGCGCCCGCCCTTGCCCAGACGCCGGCCAAACCGCGCCCCGCCGCGCCCCCGGCCGCCGACCCTACCGCCCGCTACCGCACCGCCAAAGCCCAGCTCGACCAGGGCAACTACGCCGCCGCCCTGGCGCAGCTGGAGCCGCTGGCCCAGCCCACCGCCCGCTTCGCCCGTGCCGCCGATGCCGCCTACCTGGCCGCCGTGGCCGCCGCCCGCCTCAAGCAGTGGCCCGAGGCCGAACAGCTCCTCAACCTGCTGCGCACCGAGTACCCCACCTACCCGAACCTACCCGATGCGCTGCTGCTGCAAGGCCAGGTTTCCTTTGAGCAGGAGGATTTTGACACGGCCCTGAAAACCCTGGCCGCACTGCCCGCCGGCAAGTTTGGCCCCGAGCGCGAGGGCATGAAAGCCACCTATCTGCCGCGCATCAAGGAGCGCAACACGTGGCTGCGCAACCTGCGCCGCTACCCCGACGACGCCACACTGGCCCGCGCTTACGCCGACCGCCTCGTGTTCGGCGGCGCCTACACCGACGCCGACCAGGGCCAGCTCAACGACCTCATCACCAAATTCGGCCTCGACCGCAACCGCTACACGCCGCGGCCCCGCACCGTGGCCAAAAAAAGCAGCTACAACGTGGCCGTGCTGCTGCCCTTCGAGCTGAACGACCCGAGCTGGCAGACGGTGCGCAAAAACCAGTTTGTGACCGACCTATACGCCGGCCTGCGGCTGGCCCAGGACAGCCTGCAGCGCGCCGGCCGCCCGCTCCAGCTTTTCGCCTACGACACCGGCGCCGACACCCTGACCCTCAAGCAGGTGCTAGCCCTGCCCGAGTTGGCCAGCATGGATTTGCTCATTGGCCCAGTGTATAAGTCGGGCGCCAAGCTGCTGGGCCGCTACGCCCGCGAGCACCAGATTATCTGCGTCAACCCGCTTTCGCAGGATGCTGATTTGGTGATTGATAACCCCTGGCACTACCTTTTTTCGCCCAGCACCGCCACGCAGGGCCGGGTAGCTGCGCAGTTTGCCCTCACGTCGTTCGGCGGGGGGCGCCCGGGCGTGCTGCTGCACGAAGACAGCAAGGATGACGCCGCTTTCGCCAACGCCTACAAGGCCGAATACGAAAGCCAGGGCGGCAAAATCGGCCTGGTCCGCCGCTTCAACCCCGACGTGGACGAAAGCCTGAGCACCGCCTTCGCCGCCCTCGACCTGCCCAACGCCAGCCACCTGATGGTGTTTTCCGACAACCGCCGGCTGGGGCCTTACACCTTCAGCCAGTGGCAGCAGCAGCCCGCTGCCACGCGGGTGCCGCTGCTGGCTCCCGGCTCCTGGCTCGAAAACCCGCGCCTCGACGTGTCGCAGCTCGGCATGCCGGGCGTGTATTTCATCCAGCCCAAATACTACGACGAGCAGGGTCCGGGCTTCCGCCGCTTCCGGCAGTTGTATTTGCAGCGTCAGCACCTGCCGCCGTCGCTGTTCGCCAGCCAGGGCTTCGAGCTGCTGATGTATTTCGGCACGGCGCTGTTCCAGTACGGCCCGGCTTTCCAGGCCAACTTGGCCAGTGCCGGTGCCATGCCGGGCGTCATCTTCGATGGCATGAACTACACCGGCGGCGCCCACGACAACCAGGTGGTGCCCATCGTCAAGCTCAGCAACCTGGAGCTGCAGGTGCTGCGGTAGGTGCCTTGTCTGGCTTTACAAAAAACAGCCCGTCATGCTGAGCGCAGCCGAAGCATCTCTACCGCAATACTAATCCAATCGAAAGGGATTACTACTGCGGTAGAGATGCTTCGGCTGCGCTCAGCATGACGTTCTTATTCATTCAATTTTTGATTTTTAATTTGATTTCTAACATGCTCAACCTCACCACTTCCGCTGCTCTCTTCGAACGCGCCAAAACGCTCATTCCCGGCGGCGTTAACTCGCCGGTGCGGGCCTTTCGCTCGGTGGGCGGCTCGCCGGTGTTTATGCAAAGCGCCAGCGGCGCCTGGCTCACCGACGTCGACGGCAACCGCTATGTGGACTTCATCAACTCCTGGGGGCCGATGATTCTCGGCCACGCCCCGGCCGTGGTGCTCGACGCCGTGAAAGAAGCCCTGCCGCATTCGCTGAGCTTCGGCGCGCCCACTCATCGCGAGGTAGAAATGGCCGAACTGATTCGGCAAATGGTGCCCAGCATTGAGAAGGTCCGCCTCGTGAACTCCGGCACGGAAGCGTGCATGTCGGCCATCCGGGCCGCACGCGGCTACACGGGCCGCAACAAAATCATCAAGTTTGAAGGCTGCTACCACGGCCACGGCGACGCCTTCCTGATTGCGGCCGGCAGCGGCGCCCTCACCGCCGGCGAGCCCGATTCGGCCGGCGTGACCCAGGGTGTGGCCCAGGATACCCTCACTGCGCCCTACAACGACCTGCCCGCCGTCGAGGCCCTCATCGCCGCCAACCCCGGCCAGATTGCCGCCCTAATCCTGGAGCCTGTGGTAGGCAACATGGGCCTTGTGGCTCCGGCCGAAAGTTTCCTGCAAGCCCTTCGTGCCCTGTGTACCGAGCACGGCATCGTTCTTATTTTCGATGAAGTAATGACCGGTTTCCGCCTCGCGCCGGGCGGCGCGCAGCAGCTCTACGGCATCACGGCCGACATGACGACGCTGGGCAAAATCATCGGCGGTGGCCTGCCGGTGGGCGCCTATGGCGGCCGCGAAGACATCATGAACTGCGTGGCGCCCGCGGGCAAGGTATACCAGGCCGGTACGCTCTCCGGCAACCCCATGGCCACCGCCGCCGGCATGGCCCAGCTGCGCTACCTGCACGAGCACCCCGAGCTCTACACCGCCCTCGAAGCCAACAGCGCCCGCCTCGCCGACGGCACCCGCCAGATTGCCGCCGAACTGGGCCTGAACTACACCGTGAACCGGGTAGGCTCCATGTTCAGCCTGTTTTTCACCTCCGAGCCCGTCACTAACCTCGACGACGCCAAGAAGTGCGATACCGCCGCGTTCGGCCGCTACTTCCACGCCATGCTGGACCGTGGCATCTATCTGGCCCCCTCGCAGTTTGAGGCCCTGTTCGTGTCCACGGCCATCACCGACGAGTTGGTGGAAATTTACCTGAAGGCCTGCCGCGAGTCGCTGATAGAAGCCCATCGCGCCCAGTAGCGCGAGGTTTCGCAAGGTGAAAAGAGGTTTCGCAAGGTTTGAATACGTCTCCTTTCGGCTCGCAAAGCTGACGTTCAACTCAACCTTGCGAAACCTTTTTTCACCTTGCGTAACCTTGCGCTATACCTTTGCGCCATGGTAAAACAGCTTTTTCTGGCTCTCCTGCTGCTGCTTGGGCCACTGGCCCGTGCCGAAACGCCCGCCCAGGCCAACAAGCGCCTCTTCGATAAAACCATCGACGAGCTGAACTTCCGCACCATGGAAACGGTGTACGACAAGTCGTTCACCCGCGGCAAATTCCCGCTCACGCTGCGCACCGCCGCCGCTCGCCGCCAGTTCGATGGCTTCGGTACCAATGCTGCGCTCAAGCAGCTGTTTATGAACTACAACGGCATCGCCGAGCGGTACAAAAACCGTTTCGGCAACGGGCCAATGACTCTGGCTGAGTTCGACAAACAGCTCAAATCGGTGCTGCTGGACAAGAACTTCGAGTTCTTCATCCACAACCTGCCGCGCGACGAGCGGGTGGCCCTCATCCGGGCCGAGCAGCGGCTCATTCAGCAGGCTTCGGCCCAGTTCAATGATTCCGGCCAGCCCGCCGGCCCGGCCGCCGAAGCGGCCGAAACCGAAGCCCAACCGGAAGCGCCCGTCACGGCGCCACTCACCACCGCCGCCCCAAACCCCGGCAGCCCGGAAGCCGAAACTCCGGTTGCTTCTGATGAGGCGCCGCTCACGAGTGCCCCCGTCGTGAGTGGCCCCGCGCCGCGCCACGACTGGCTCGACTATTTCACGTTTCTGCTCAGCCTGGGCAGTTTCCTGACCCTGCTCTACTTGACCACCAACGTGCTGCCCGCCCTCAGCCGCCGCATCAACAACCTGGCCGCCGAGCCGGAGCCCGAACCCGAGCCACGCAGCCTGGCCAGCCGGCTGCGGCCCACCCGCTCGCCCGGCCTGCGCGAAGACCGCTACGACGAGGACGAAGACGATGACTTTGAGCCCGCCGGCCCGGCGCGGCACGAGGATGACTGAGCAAATAAGCTTAAAAAGAGCGGCATGCTTCGCTGTGCGCCGCATGCCGCTCTAATAAACAAGACGTTTAAAAAAGTACCCCCACCATTTCATGATTCTTACCGACCAGCAAATCCTCGCGGAAATCGAAAAAGGGACCATCGTTATCGAGCCTTACGACCGTAGCTGCCTGGGCACCAACTCCTACGATGTGCACCTGGGCAAGTACCTGGCCACCTACCGCGACGCGGTGCTGGACGCGCGCAAGCACAACGAAATCGACACTTTCGAAATCCCCGAAGAAGGTTTCGTGCTGGAACCCGGCAAGCTCTACCTGGGCGTGACGCAGGAGTACACCGAAACCCACGCCACCGTGCCTTTCCTCGAAGGCAAGAGCAGCGTGGGCCGCCTCGGCATCGACATTCATGCCACCGCCGGCAAGGGCGACGTGGGCTTTTGCAACCACTGGACGCTGGAAATCAGCGTGTCGATGCCCGTGCGGGTTTACCGCAACATGCCCATTGGCCAATTAATTTATTTCGTGGTGCAGGGCGATGTGGCGACCTTCTACAACCGCAAGCAAAACGCCAAATACAACGACCGGACCGACAAACCAGTGGAGTCGATGATGTGGAAAAACCAATGGTAGCATATTCGGCTGGGGCTATGTAGTCGGGTTAATTCCGAACCGGAACATCGTTTGGTGCGTTTAAACCCATACTGAGCCCCTCTACTCTGGCCCGGTCCTTGCGTCAGTGTGTTACCAAAGCCCCCTACGACGATGACTACGAAAACAGCATTTGCTTCCCTGATTCTGGCGTTGCTAGCTGGCTCGGCCAGCGCCCAGCAGGCCTCCCGCGCTTCCAACGTCCAGCCACAGGACAAAACCCAGTCGAGCCCGCGCCTCAATCCCGTGGCCGAGCGCGCCGACCGGCTTAGCAACCACATGGTGCGCGACCTGCACCTGAACAATTACCAGGCAACCAAGCTCCGCGCCATCAATGCCGATAAAGTGGCCAAGATGGCCGCCATTGAGCGCAAGAATGCGGGCAATCAAAAGCTTATCGACGAAGAATGCAACGGTGTGTGCAAGGAGCGCGACAAGGAACTGATGGCCGTGCTCAGCAACGACCAGTACAGCAGCTACTTCGGTTCCCGCGCCACCTACTACCGGTACGACAAGGATTATGCATCGCAGTCGGCCAGCATTTTGCTGACTAACTCGGTGCAGAACCCCAGCCCCGCCCGGGCCAACGATGCCACTATTGCCCCCACGCCCGAACGGCCAGCTAACCGCCCGGCCGGAAACCTGGGCCGCAACGCTCGGTAGTTCACTTCTTTAGCTACACTACGTAATGACGAAAGAGCCCCGCTGGCATTGCCGGCGGGGCTCTTTCGTCATTACGTATTTTTAGAGAAGCACAAGCTATAGCAAGTGCTGCCGGGCTATTGCCCCTGTTCCTGCTTGTCCAGATACTCCGACAGCTCCTTGCAGAGCGCGCGCATCTTCATGGCCATTTCTTTGTCGTCGGTGGCGGTCACGATGTTCTCAGCCATCGAACCAATGTTATCCACCACGAAGCGCTTCATCTCGTCCACGGGCATGTCCTTGGTCCAAAGGTCGATTTTCATGGTACCTACCTGCTCCCGGTCCCACAGCGCGATGTTGATGGCCTTGGCGAAGTGAATATCCGGCCCCGCGTCGGTGGCCGACCAACTGATGGCCTCGGGTACTTTGTTGTCGTCGAGAGCAATGCTGAAGCGGATTTCTGATTTTTTCATGGGTTGTAAAGAAGAAAGCAGAACGTCATGCTGAGCGCAGTCGAAGCATCTCGCGTGCAGCAGTAATCAAGTTACTTGCGCGGTAGAGATGCTTCGACTGCGCTCAGCATGACGTTCTGAGTCAGTGCAATAAAAGTTTAGACGTAGTTATTCAGCATCACCGGCATCACCAGCATCAGGATGCTTTCGTTGTCGTCGGGGGTGGTGGGCATGAGCAGGCCGGCGCGGTTGGGCGTGCTCAGTTCCAGCGTGATTTCCTCGGAGTCGATGTTCGAGAGCATTTCAAGCAGGAAGCGGGCGTTGAAGCCGATTTCCATGTCCTCGCCGTCGTACTGGCAGGTGAGGGTTTCCTTGGCTTCGTTGCTGAAATCGAGGTCTTCGGCCGAAACCACCAGCTCCGAACCAGCGAGGCGCAGGCGCACCTGGTGGGTAGTTTTGTTGGAGTAGATGCTGATGCGGCGCACCGAATTCAGCAGTTCCGAGCGGTTGATGATGAGCTTGTTGGGGTTGCTCACCGGAATCACGTTCTCGTAGTCCGGGTACCGCTCGTCAATGAGGCGGCACACGAGGCGCATCTGGTTGAAGCTGAAAAAGGCGTTGCTTTGATTAAACTCCATCTTCACCGGCGTAGCCTCGGAGGGCAGCGTGCCTTTCAGCAGGTTGAAGGCTTTGCGGGGGATAATGAGGTTGGCGGTTTGGCCGGCGCCCACGTCCTGGCGGCGGTAGCGCAGCAGGCGGTGCCCGTCGGTGGCCACGAAGGTCACCTGCGAGTCGGCCAGCTGCACCAGAATGCCGGTCATGGCCGGGCGCAGTTCGTCGGTGCTCACCGCGAAAATGGTTTTGTTAATGGCCCGGGCCAGCGACGACGAGGGCATCTCAATCGGGGCCGAGCCCTTCACCACCGGCACGCGGGGGAAGTCGGCGGCGTTCTCGCCGGCCAGCTTGTAGCGCCCGTTGGAAGAGCTGATTTCGATGGTATATGTTTCCTCGTCCAGCGTGAAGGTCACGGGCTGGTCGGGCAGGTTCTTGAGGGTATCGAGCAGGATGCGGGCGGGCGCGGCAATGCGGCCGGTGTCGCGGGCCTCCACGGGCAGCTCGGTAATCATACTCGTCTCCAGGTCGGAGGCGGTGATGGTGAGCTTACCGGCCTCAATCTCAAAGAGAAAGTTCTCCAGAATGGGCACCACGGGGTTGTTCGTAACCACGCCGTTGATGCTTTGCAGCTGCTTGAGCAGCGCGGAGGAGGAAACAATGAATTTCATGGTGCGAGGCTAAGGCTAGGAATTAGGGAGGGCAAAGATAGGGGGTGGGGTTGGGCTTTGAAAAGGACAGCCGGCCGGGGGCAATACTTCTTTTGGCGGGGGCTGGCCGGCCGTTTCATTAAGTACGGCCGTCCATCGAGTTGCGGACCAACTCTGGCGGTAAAAAACCGGCTTACCTTCGCTCATTGATTGAAAGGACAGTTGTTTTGCCAAAGAAATTAAGCAGCAACCCGGCTGGCTCACCCGAAAACCATGAAGCTTTTTGAGATTGCGCCGCTCACGGCGCCACGGGTTCCCATCGTCATCAGCGTGCCCCACGCCGGCACCGAATTCCCGGATGACATCCGCGCCGAGTTGAAACCCAACCTGCTGCCGCCTGACGATACCGACTGGTTTGTGCATCAGCTCTATGACTTTGCCACTGAGTTGGGCATTCCCATCATTAAAGCCAACTACAGCCGGTGGGTCGTCGACCTCAACCGCAACCCTGACAGCAGCCCGCTCTACCACGACGGCCGCGTGCTCACGGGCCTCTGCACCAGCACCACCTTTCTCGGCGAGCCCATCTATACCGACGAGCGGCCTGAGGTGGCACCCGCCGAAGTAGTCCGGCGCAAAACCCTGTATTTTGAACCCTACCACCAGGCGCTGCAGGAATTGCTGGACGACACCCACGTCCTGTTTGGCGAGGTATTGCTCTGGGACTGCCATTCCATCCGGCGCGCGGTGCCGTCCATTCACGCCGGGCCGTTCCCGGATTTGATTCTCGGCAGCGCCGACGAAACCTCGGCTTCGGCCGAAGTCATTGGCGCGGCCTTGCAGCAGTTGGGCGCGGGTCCGTTCTCGCTTCGCCACAACACGCCTTTCAAGGGCGGCTACATCACGCGGCACTTCGGCCGCCCCGAAGCCCGGCAGCACGCGCTCCAACTCGAAATGTCCAAAAACCTGTATCTGGACGACGCAGAGCGGGCTTACGATGAATCGCGCGCCGCGCAAGTGCGAGCGGTGTTGCGCCAAACGCTGCTCACACTGAGCCAGATGCTCAAGCCATATTAAAAACAACCAACCGGCTGCTTCGCCAGCCCTATCCGGCCGCTCGCCCATGGAGTACTACCATTTTGCTTCCCTGCTTTTGAAAGATGGCTGGCTCAGCCCGGCCTACGTTGGTATTGATGCGCAGGGCCTTATTGGATACCTGGAATCAGAGCCGCCGGCCGAGCCCGGCGCGGCCGTGCAACCAGTGGCCGGCGTGGCCTTGCCGGGCTTCCAGAACGCTCATTCGCACGCTTTCCAATATGGCATGGCGGGGCAGGCCGAGCAACATGCTGTGGGCGCGCGCGACGATTTCTGGAGCTGGCGCGAAGCCATGTACGCCTGCGCCGAAACATTCAGCCCCGAGCAGAATGAGCAGGTGGCCACCACCTTGTACCGCCATCTGCTGCGCAACGGCTACACGTCGGTAGTCGAGTTTCACTACCTGCACCACGACCCTACCGGCCGCCCTTACGCCAACCTGGCCGAAATGGGCGAGCGCCTGGTGGCCGCCGCCCGCACGGCCGGTATTAAAATCACGCTGGTGCCGGTGTTTTACCAGAAAGGGGATTTCGGCCGCGAACCCCAGCCCCGGCAACGCCGGTTCATCTCAAATACGGTGGATGAATACCTGCGCCTGCTGGGGGCAAACCGCGATGCCGTGAAGCACTACGAGCGCGCCAGCCTGGGCTTCGGTGTGCATTCGCTCCGGGCCGTGGAGGCGGCCGACGTGCTGGCCACCCACGCCCAGGGGCCTGCCGACCTGCCCTTCCACCTCCATGCCGCCGAGCAAACCCTGGAGGTGGAGCGCAGCCTAGCCCACCTGGGTGCCCGCCCCGTGGAGTGGCTGCTCGACAACCTACCGCTCAACGACCGGTTCCACCTCGTGCACTGCACCCACATGACCACAGATGAGACAACGCGCCTGGCCCGCTCCGGCGCGCAGGTTGTGCTCTGCCCCGGCACCGAAGGCAACTTAGGCGACGGCATTTTCCCGCTCGTGGAGTACGCCGAAGCCGGCGGCCGCTGGTCCATCGGCACCGACAGCCACATCAGCCTCAACCCGTTGGAAGACCTGCGCTGGCTCGACTACGCCCAGCGGCTCATCCACCGCCGCCGCAACATCTTCGCCGATGGCGCTTCGGTGCTGGTCGACAAGACGTTCTTCGCCGGGCACAAAGCCGCCGGGCGCACCCCTACGGATTATTTCGCCCTCGGCCAGCCGCTCGATGCGGTGGTATACGATTCCAGTCACCCATTGCTGGCGCAGGCCGGGCAGCAGCACCTACTGCCCGCCGTGGTGTACACCGCCGACCCGTCGGCTATCCTCGGCACGCTGGTGGATGGGCAGTGGGCCTATCGGAGAGACAGATAAGCTTCCTGGCAAATAATTATAACCTCGGCCATTGCGAAGGCTCCGGCAAGCAAGGTTATTTGCTGCCTGAATGCACGCCTTTCCACTTATGACATCTTTACACCATTTAGTTTATCAAAGCTCAGCTACTACCGGGCTGAACGAAGCCGAATTAACCTCGTTGCTCACCCAGTCGCGAGCCTGGAACCACGGGCACGGGCTTACCGGGCTGCTGCTGTACAGTAACGGCGACATCATGCAGGTGCTGGAAGGCACCGAAGAGGAAGTGAGCTACATTTTCACCCGCATTGCGCAGGATGCGCGGCACGGCCGGGTAGTAAAATTATCCGATGGGCCCATTGCCGCGCGAAATTTTTCACAATGGTCGATGGGCTTCAAATCTTTGAATCCCGAGGAGTTCACGCACCTCCAAGGTTACGTCGACCCCGCCAAAGACGGTTATCTGAATCAACCAACCCAGAACGCCGATGCGGGTTTGCACGCGGTGTTGGCCAGCTTCGTAGCCGATGACACGATTCACCTCTGAGCAGGCAGTTCTGGCATTTGGCACTTACGCCCCAAAAGCCGCATAGCGCCGCTTGCGGCGCCACGCCCGCACGGCTCCGAACAGCCCCAGCAACGCCAGCGGCGCGCCAAGGTTCAGCAGCTGCCAGCGGCGGCGCTGCTCGGCCAGCTTCACCTTGTCCAGAGGGCGGAGGGTGATTTGCTTGCCGCGCACAGCGATAAGGCCGGTTTCGTCGAGCAGGTAGTCGGTGGCATTCAGCACCAGTTCGCGGTTGGCAAATTCGGTGTTGGCGAGGCGGTCGAAGCCCAGGCGGTAGGGGTTTCCGGTTTTGGGGTCGATGTCGGAGCGAATGAAGTCGCCGTCGGAGATGACCAGGATTTTGCTGGGCTTGGCGTTGGCCGGCTTTTCGGGCTGGAACTGCAGGGTGCCGGGCCGGGCGCGGTTGGCGAAGAGCGAGGTGAACTGGCCTTCGAGCAAATAGCCCACCGGCTGGAAGCCTTTCTGGTAGAGCTTGGGGTTGGGCTCCAAGCGCGCGTCGTTGAAGTTGATGGGCACCGGGGCGGGCAGCACGCGGGTGTAACGCGAAGTGCTTAGCAGCGCCGTTTTGCGGATGCCGGTGGCCTTCACCGTGTCGAGGTTGCCCGTGAACTTGAGGTACACGGCATCGAGGTTGCGGGTGATTGGGTGGGGGCTGAACCGGTTTATGAGCGGGTAGAGCTGCCAGGGCATGGGCTCGATTTTGGGCTTGTTGCCGTCCATGCCGGTCACGAGCGGAATCTGGCCGCTGTTGAGGTCGAGGAGCAGATTCTGGTTAAGGCGCAAGCCGTATTTGAAGAACAGGTCGTCGAGGTTGAGGTCGTAGGGCGTCGCCAGGGCCACGCCGTTGCGGCTCACGCTATCCAGGTCCACGCGCAGGGCATCGACGAAAAACAGCGCCCGGCCGCCCTGGGTGATGAATTGATCGAGTTTGAACTTGTCGTCCTCGGAATAAGGCGTTTTGGGCTGGGCTACCACAATGGCGTCGAGCGCGCTCAGGTCCTTCACCTTGCTCAGCGTCACGCGAAACACGTCGTACTGCTGCTGCCAGGTACCGAGGATGTCGCCGGCCTGCACGTTGGTCAGTTCGCCGTGGCCTTCCACCACGCCAATGCGCTTGCGCAGCGCCGGCACCAGCGTGCGGATGGTGCTGGCCAACTCGTATTCCAGGCCCTCAATGCTTTGGTTGAGGCGCACGTCGGCCGGGGCGGCCTGGTTGCCGCGCAGCAGCAGCACGTTTTTATCCTTTCCGCCCACGCTCACCACGGCGTAAGGAAAGATGATTTTCTCCACGCGCTTGCCATTTTCGGTGGCGCCGAGATTGGTGGGTTTCAGACCTTTTTTGAACAGCGAGGTGTAGAAGGCGTTGCGCGCTGCTTCGGTGCTGCCAGCACTGGGGTCGATGAAAATGTAGTTCAAATTGGCGCCGCCGTATACCTGGAATTCGGTTAGCGTCTCGCGCACACCTTGCTCTAGCCGTCGGAAGGCGGGCGGGAAGTCGCCGGTGAGATACACTGTAATGGTGACCGGCTGCTTGAGGTCGCGCAACAGTTTCTTGGTTGCATCCGACATGGTGTAGCGCTTCTCCTCGGTCAAATCGAGCCGGAAAAAGAAGCGTTGCGCCGTGAAATTGAACAGCAGCAACAAGCCCAGAACGGCCGCGAATTGCAGCAAGTCGCGCTGCTTGCGCGAGGCAGGAATCGGAGCCGGGGCGGTAGTCAACGTATTTTCCATTACCAGTTCCGGCTGCGAAGAGCGAGGCGGGTGGCCTGCAACGCCACGGCTACCACACTGAAAAAATAAACCAAATCCCGCGAGTCAATCAGGCCTTTGCTCAGGTCGCGGTAATGCGCCGCAATACCCAGTTGGCTCACGTAATAAGCCGAGCTGCCCTGCAGCACCGAGGCTAAAGAATCGAACCCCGAATACACCAGAAAACAGCCCACCACCGCCACCAGAAACGCAATAATCTGGTCGCGCGTGAGGGCCGACGCCAGAATGCCAATGGCCGCGAACACCGCCGCCAGCAGCGCCAGCCCCAGGTAAGAACCCACCGTGGCGGCCGAGTCGATGTTGCCTTCCGGGCTGCCCAGCTTATACACCGAGTAATAATAGAGCAGCGTCGGAATCAGTGCCAGTAGCGCCAGCAGGAAACACGCCAGGTATTTGCCGCCAATTATTTGCCCATCCGTGAGCGGGCGCGTCAGCAGCAGCTCAATGGTGCCGGCCTTCTTCTCCTCCGCAAACGTGCGCATTGTGATGGCCGGAATCAGGAACAGGAATATCCACGGCGCCAGATTGAACAGCGTCTGCAGGTCGGCGTAGCCGTAGTCGAGCACGCTGCTATCAGGAAAAACCCAGACGAACAGGCCCGTCGCAATCAGGAAAACCCCCAGCACCACGTAGGCCACGGGGGAGTTCAGAAAAGCGTTGAATTCTTTTTGGAGTATCGTTAGCATTTGTTATCGTTAGTCATCCTGAGCGCAGCGAAGGACTTTATCACGTTAGCCGCAAGATGGCTGCGGCTGGCTGTTCAACTGTCATAAGGTCCTTCGCTATGCTCAGGATGACAGTCGATTAAATTGTTTTACTTCGTCAATTCCCCAAACACCTCCTCCAGGCTCTGGTGCTCCTGCCGCAGCCCCAGCAGAATCCAGCCTTCCTGCCCGGCCAGGCGCGACACGGCGGCGCGCACGTCCACGCCCGGCGCGGCGCGGAGCAGTACTGCCCCATCGGGCGCGGCTTCCACGTGGCGCACGTTCGGGAGCTGGGCCAGCTTGGCCGTGTCCACGGCGCCTTCAAACTCGGCGCGAACGATGGTTTCGCCGGCGGCGCGGGCGGCCAACTCGGCCACCGGGCTGTCGGCCACCAGCTTGCCGCGGCTGATGATGAGCACGCGGGAGCACAGCGCCGTGACCTCGGGCAAAATGTGGGTGCTGAAAATGACGGTTTTATCCTCGCCTACCTCGCGGATGAGCTGGCGGATTTCCAGAATCTGGTTGGGGTCGAGGCCGGTGGTGGGCTCGTCGAGAATAAGCACGTCCGGGTCGTGAATGAGGGCCTGGGCCAGCCCTACGCGCTGCCGGTAGCCCTTGCTCAGCGCGCCAATCTGTTTGTTCTGCTCCCGGCTGAGGCCCACACGCCGCACCAGCTCGGCCACGCGGGCGCGCAGGTTTTTACCACTCAGGCCATGCACCGAACCGATGAATTCGAGGTACTCGTGCACGTACATGTCGAGGTAGAGCGGGTTGTGCTCGGGCAGGTAGCCCACGTGGCGGCGCACGGCCAGGCTGTCGGTGAGCACATCGTGGCCGGCCACGCGCACGGTGCCGGCGGTAGGAGGGAGGTAACCGGTGGCAATTTTCATGGTGGTGCTTTTGCCCGCGCCGTTCGGCCCGAGGAAGCCCACGATTTCGCCCTTGCCCGCCGTGAAGCTGATGTTGTCCACGGCATTTTGGGTGCCGTAGGTTTTGGTCAGGTGCTCAATTTCTACCATATATCAATTCTTTAAACAACTGCCCAGGCTGTAGCCAAAGGTGCCAGTTGGATAATCAGCCAAATAACGGCTATCCACACAAATAAGCCTTTGGTTCGTTTCCAGCGAGGTTCGGAAGCCCGCCATTGGCGAACGGTATACCACAGTAAAACAAGCCCGGGAATGAAGAACATTGTTACTTCACCTGCGCCGGCCGCAGCTGGATTTCCGAAATCATGGCCGTGTCCGGCGCTTCCACGGCGTGCACAATGGCGGCGGCAATATCTTCGGGCTGCATCTTGTGCGGGTCGGGCGTGGCGCCGGGTTCTTTGCCGTTGAAGTTGGTTTCCACCGAGCCCGGCATGATGCACGTAACACGAATCCCGGCCGGCCGCACTTCCTTAAATAACGCATCCGAAAAGCCGCGCACCGCAAACTTGGTGGCGCAGTAGCCCGACATGCCGGCCGTACCCGCCGTGCTGGCCAGCGACGCCACATTCACGATGTGGCCTTGCTTCTGCCGCTTCATTTGGGGCAGCACGGCGCGGGTACACAGGAAGGTGCCCAGCACGTTGGTGTCGAACATCGTTTTCCAGTCCTCGGTTTTGAAGCCGTCCACGTCGCCCATAATGCCCAGGCCGGCGTTGTTCACCAGCACATGTATTTCGGGGCCCAGTTCGCGCTGGGTGTTGGTGAATGCTTCGGTGACGGAATGCTCGTCCTGTACGTCGCAGGCAAAAAACTGGAACCGGTCGTGCACCAAGCCATCCGGGGCCGAGCGGGCCCAGCCGGCCACAGCGGCGCCCCGCGCCAGCAGTGCTTCGACGGTGGCCCGGCCAATTCCTTTGCTGGCGCCGGTCACGATGGCAACTTTACCGCTGAGGTCCATTTATCTTTGGGAAAAGTAAGGAAGCAAATGCGCAAGATGAGTTTGCGGCCGCAAGTTAGCGGCCTGAAGGGGTTTGGGGTACTGCGCAGCTTGGCATCATGGGCGCTGGGCCTGACGCTGGCTACCGGATTGACGACCTGCGGCCCCGGCCACGGCACCGACTGCCTGAAAAGCACCGGCGACATCATCACCGAGCGCCGCGAAGTGGCCGTCGGCCTCACCACCGTCACCGCCTTCGACAACGTGGACCTGCGCCTCGTGCAAGACACCCAAACCTACGCCGAAGTGCGCGCCGGCGAAAACCTGATTGGCGACATCGTACTCACCCGCAAAGGCAACAGCCTCGAAATCGCCAACACCAGCCGCTGCAACTGGGCCCGCAGCTACGACTCGCCCCGCGAAGTCACATTGCACCTGCCGCGCGTCTCCAGTGTGTTTCTGCGCGGCCAGGGCAACGGCAGCACCGTGGGCGAATTCGCGCAGGATACCATCTTCTTCCACCTCATCGGAGCCGGCGACTACGACCTGACCGTGCGCGCTAAACAACTTTTCCTCGACCAGTACGAGCTTGGCGACCTCACCGTGCGCGGCTCTACTACCGAGCTGAACTTCACGCTGGGTGGGTCGGGTCGCCTGTTTGCGCAGGGCCTGGCCGCCCGCCGCTGCTACTTCAACATGACCCGCGACAGCGACGGCAGCGCCCACGTGCGCGCCACCGATGCCATTGGCGGCACCGTGGCCGGCAACGGCACGCTCTACTACGGCGGCCCGCCCGCCACCACCGACATTCGGGTCACGGGCAAAGGCGGTAAAAAAGCGGAGTGATTTTCACTAAATCCTATGAATCTACCTGAGTATTCCTCGTTGAATATGGGGTTGGTGTACCAGATAATAAAGTGGACGTTGCTTGTGCTACTGCTTGTCACGAGTGCTTTTTGGCGCAAAGGTGGTTGGCTGCTGAATGTACTGGTTGTGGCTGGCGCTGCGTTCACCGCCATTGGTGCGCTATTCAAAATTGAGCATTGGGCATTTGCCGATGTGCTGATGCTATCGGGCGCCGCTCTACTGGCCGGCAGCTACGGTTGGTGGTACCGCGCCAAACTTCAGCGCCGCCTACTCGACCATGTCAAGCTGGCCTGGGTGTTGGCCACCTGCGCCGTCGTGGTGGCCTTCGTTTTTCATGCCTTTATAAAGCCGGTTGCCGGCCTTGCCGAAGTGCTTTTCTGGACAATGGCCTTGCTGTATATCTACCAACGGTGGATTCAGCGCCCCAACCAAGTGGCTTCCTAACGCCTACAAATCCCCCAGTTGCGGCCGAATCAGCAGCTCCTCCACCACGGCGTGGGGCGAGAGCGAATAGGTGCCAAACACCGCTTCGGCCACGTCTTCGGCCTGCACAAACCGCTCTTTCGGTAGCTCCACACCGGCCCAGCTGGCCGTGAGGGTGGGGCCGGGCAGCACGGCCGTCACGCGCACGCCTGCCGGCTTCAGCTCTTCGCGCAGGTTTTTGGTGAAGCCCAGCAGGGCGTGTTTGGCAATGCCGTAGGAGCCGCCGTTGGGGTAGGCCGTAATGCTGGCCGTGGAGCAGATGGTGAAAATATGGCCGCGCCCGCGGGCAATGAAGCCGGGCAGCAGGGGCAGCGTCACGTCGTAGGCGCTGAGCAGGTTCACGGCCAGCATCTGGCGTAGCTGCGAGCCGTCGGCGGGCTCGTCTTGCAGGCGGCCGGGCACGAAGGCACCCGCGTTGTTCACCAGTACCTCCACGGGCAGGCCCAGGCTCAGCACGAAGGCGGCAAAGCGGGCGCAATCGGCGGGCTGGCTGAGGTCGGCGGCCTGGGTATGCAGTAGGGCGCCGGGAACATCGTCTGCCATTTCGGTTGTGAGGGCGGCCAGGTCGGCCGCCGAGCGGGCGCAGGTGGCCACCGGAAACCCCGCCCGCAGAAAGCGCGACACTACGGCGCGGCCAATACCTTTGCTGCCGCCGGTCACGACAATTAATTTTTCGTTCGTTTGCACTGTTTTCGCTGGTTTTTACGTAAAGTCCGGGGTTGCCGCAATCGGCCCTCACCGCAACTCCACGGCCCAAACTTCGGTTTTAATTCTCAACCATAATTTATGCTAACAACACTAGGCTCGTTCGTCCTCTTCCTGCGCGGCATGGTCACGCGCACCGAGCGGTTTCGGGTGCTCTGGAACCGCACCATCGACGAAGCCATCCTCATCGGCGTCGATTCCATCGTCATCGTCTCCATCGTGTCGGCCTTCATTGGGGCCGTAACCTGCGTCCAGATTGCCTATAACCTCACCAACCCGCTCATTCCGCAGTCCACCATCGGCTACATGGTGCGCGAAATGACCATTCTGGAGCTGGCTCCCACCATCACCAGCATTGTGCTGGCTGGCAAAGTGGGTTCTAGCATCGCCGGCGGCCTGGGCACCATGCGCATCACCGAGCAGATTTCGGCCCTTGAGGTAATGGGCATCAATTCCACGTCCTACCTCGTGCTGCCGCGCATTCTGGCGGCCCTGCTCATGTTCCCCATGCTGGTTATTCTGGCCATGTTGCTGTCCATTCTGGGTGGCTACCTGGCCGGCACCCTCACCGGCGTGATGACGGCCCAGGATTATATCGAAGGCATCCGCACCGATTTTATTCCTTATAACATCGTTTTCGCCCTCATCAAGGCAGTCGTATTTGCCTTCCTCGTGTCGGGTATCTCCGCCTTCAAAGGCTACTTCACCACCGGCGGCGCCCTCGAAGTAGGCGCGGCCAGCACCGGCGCCGTGACCAACTCCATCATCGCCATCCTCATCGCCGACTTCGCCCTCGCCGCGCTGCTGCTCTGAGTTAAATGGTTGAATGGGCAAATGGCTGTTTGGTTGAATTGATTGGTTGATTTCGTTACGAACCACCAGTTCACTCAGATAGCAATTCAACAATTCAGCCGTCCACCAATCTCAACAATTCATCAATCAAA
The DNA here is from genome assembly GCF_030580955.1 of Hymenobacter convexus. Lineage (GTDB taxonomy): Bacteria > Bacteroidota > Bacteroidia > Cytophagales > Hymenobacteraceae > Hymenobacter. Next base: position 187,737 of record NZ_JAUQON010000008.1, read on the forward strand.
CCATGATTGAAGTATCTTATCATGGTATGCAAAACACGATGATACTTAATGATACAGAAACCCCGATTTTGACCGCTTAAAGCCACAATTCGGCCACTGACTGGATACAGCGGATTGTAAAAAAACACACCATATACTGACTGATGGCTGACTGAAAGCAAGTGTTTTGCGTATAATGGGGTATACACCAACCCCAAACGCCCGCGCTGATGTCGCTCAAAGTCGTAACCCGAAACCTAGATAGCAAAGGATTTGAAAACGTCTATATCCAGTATGCTCACGGCGGCGAAACCAAACGGCTTGTTATCGGCCCAAAGGGACTGAAAGTAAAGCAGGGCGGTATGGATGACGGGCGTCTTGTTAAGTGCGCCGGTGCAGCCTGGAAAGAACACAATGCGAGTATTGAGGACGGTAACGAAGCTATTGACAAAGCGAAGTCGAGCATTCAATTCATAATCCGCCGATTCGCGGAAGACTACAAAGAGGCTATTACCCCGGACGTACTGCATGAAATGTGGGAAGCCGAGAGAGCCCCGAGACAAGGAAGTGCCCCGGTTGGGGCGAAGGTCACATTCTGGCAACTCTTCAAAGAATACGAAGATGGTTTGCTGGCCAAAGTGAAGGACAGCGAAAAAGACGGGTACAACACGGCGCGGGCATTAAAGCCGCTGGGGAAACTGCTGATGGAGTTTGAGCAAGCCCGTGGCGTTAAGCTGACGCTTGCCAGCTTTGATTATGCCCTGATGACTGCCTTCAATGACTTCATGTTGAGCAAAGGCCACCGCAACGCCACGACGAATGTCCGTATGGGACTGCTGAAAACTCTGCTGAATCATTGGGTGAAAACCGGCGTGAGCAAGCATGTAGCCTTCCGGGAGTATCGTCGCCCGAAAAAGCATAAGAATGCCCCAACAAATCAACAAATTGTTGCCCTGAGTGCTGCCGAATTGGATGAGTTGCTTGCCCTAGATTTGGATTGCAAGCATTTACGGTATGCCCGTGCCTTGTTTTCGCTGTGTGCGGCCACAGGGTTGCGCTTTTCGGATGCTGTGCGTGTGAGCCCAGCCGATATTCGTAGTGAAAGTATTGTTATTACCACGCGGAAAACGAAAGAGACGCTTACGATTCCGCTGAATTGGCTGAGCCGGAAAGTGTTAGATGACTACCCAGAAGGTATGCACGGCGTTGATTTGGGGCAGTACAATGCCCGACTGGCCACGCTAGGCGAAATGTGCCCGACGCTACATAAGCCTTTCAAGCGGATTACTTTCAGCGGCGTTACGACCGTTTTTGATGCCACGAAAACGCGGAAATATCAGCATCTAAGTAGCCATGCAGGCCGCAAAACGTTTGTTTGCCTGTGTTTAATGAAAGGAATACCCGAATTTAAGATTCGTAACTGGACAGGCCACAAAGATTTGAAGTCTTTCAGCGCCTATGTGGACGGGGAAATGGGGCAGATGGAAATGATGAACCGCTTTTAACTACTGGTTGGGATGTGGAAGCTAGGTAGCAGCTTGGAGACTTTCCTACCCATGCTGACTGTCAAAGACGTAGCCAAGCGCCTTAAATGTGTAGAAAAGACGATGTTGAAGCGAATCCAAGAGGACAAGCTGAGTGCTGCCAACTTTGGAACATGGGACAGGCCATCTTACAAAATCAGTGAAACTGACTTCGCTGCCTTCTACCAAGCTCACGTTGACAAGCAGTAGGCATTGGAAAATAATAGCCTAAGATGAACCGAGAGGACTAGTTTGACAAGTTGGCCCAAAGATGCTAGTGCATTCCTTGGACTTACTCAATGTAGTATAGAAGAAAAGCTGTATTCTTGTCAAATAAAGTCCCCGTGCAACCCATTTTCAACCCTGAACCACATGAATTGTCTAATATGCAAAGTCAGAGAGGCCGATTTTAAGGGCTCACACATTATTCCTCATTTCATTATCGCACCTGGGATTAGTGATGGAAGCACAACCAGAGATATTGAGCAAAGCTTTCGGATTGACGGAACTGGTTCAGACTTCTCCTTTGGCAGGTCCGTTTTACCAGAGGCTTTAGAAGATACTCTTGGGCGTCCTGTTACTGATGAAGAAATTGAAAATAATGAACATCACTATGTTAGGGATGACATTTACTGTACTCAGACTGAAGTACAGTTATCCAAGTTCGAGTCCTTATATAATAATCAAGTCTCCCCGCCGCTTTTAAACGCCGTCACCTTATCTGATGATTTAAAACGAGTTGCACATTTCTTTTGGCTGTCAATCATCTTAAGATGCTCTGTTGTTGAATTCAATGGCTTCAAACTGGCTCCTGACTTGGAACAAGAAGTCAGCGATGAGGTTAATGCTGTACTTGCTGAATCTGAGAGTGAAATTCGGCAAAAATGCCTTGCACAGCCTCTAACTAGAAACATATTCATTGGATATACTGGTGAACCTGAGGATTTTACTCGCAATTTTACTTTGCTCCATCCCAACAAAAAATCTCCTTATCTGCTTATCATAAATAATTATGTTATTATATATGATTATTCAAACAATAATCAGCTAACAGACATCTTGAATGAAATGGGGGCAACTACTCCAGTGGCATACGTAACGGGCACCATAATTCACCATTTTTCCGAGAGCGATAGAAACTCAATTATACGCTACTGTGCTGCTATCGGGGCTGACCAATTTATCGTCACAACAAAAGCCAGTTTTGAGGAAGCATTTTTTCATAATAGGCAATCAATGCCAACACCTCAGCAAATCAGCGATTTTTTTACAGAGCTTCTTCATCATGACGACAGCCTTCTTCCAACTGTGAGGTATGATGCATCAAGGGTTAAAGAACTCATCCAAAAACACAGCCAACCCGCCTAACAATCATTCAAATAGGGGTTTTTGCTTATTCAAGCGCCACTCGATTTTTGACCGAAGTGTTGAATACAATGATTGGTATTTGCCCATTGCACATGTACTTTCAAGGCCCCGTACTACCAACGGGGCCTTTTGCTTTATAAAAAAATGGATTTTAAACAATACGCCTCACACATCTGGGCCGTGGCAGATTTGTTGCGCGGTGACTATAAACAAGCCGATTACGGTAAGGTCATCCTACCGCTAACGGTGCTGCGCCGCCTCGATAGCGTGCTGGCCCCCACCAAGGCCGCCGTGCTTGCCGAATACCCCCGAACCAAAAACTTGCCGCCCGAAATGGCGGATATGGTACTGAACCAGAAATCCGGGCTCACCTTCTACAATCATAGCCCGTTCGATTTTGACCGGCTGGTAAGCGACCCGAACAACGTAGCGGCCAACTTGCGCCACTACATAAACGGGTTCTCGCAGAACGCACGTGAAATTCTGGAACACTTTGAGTTTGACCACCAGATAACCAAACTGGATTCGGCAAATCTGTTGTTCATGGTGCTGAAGAAATTTCAGGAAATTGACCTGCACCCCAGTAAGGTAAAGCCGATAACGATGGGCTACATTTTTGAGGAACTGATACGCAAGTTTGCAGAATCCTCGAATGAAACAGCTGGGGAGCATTTTACGCCTAGAGAAGTAATCCGGCTGATGGTGAACTTGCTGTTTTTGCAAGACCGCGACATCCTGACCAAAAAGGGTATCGTGAAAACCATATATGACCCGGCATGTGGCACGGGCGGCATGTTGTCAGTGGCGGAAGAATACCTGCATGAGCTAAATGATGAGGCCCGCCTGGAAGCATTTGGTCAGGAATTGAATCCCGAGTCCTATGCAATATGCAAGGCTGACATGCTCATTAAGGGTCATCGAGCCGATAATATCAAGTTGGGTAATAGCTTTACCCAGGACCAACTTCCTAATGCAAAGTTTGATTATCTGCTTTCGAATCCGCCCTTTGGTGTAGAATGGAAAAAATCAGAGAAAGCGATTAAAGAAGAACACGATAAGTTAGGGCATGCGGGAAGGTTTGGGGCTGGGTTACCACGCATTTCTGATGGTTCGCTCCTGTTTTTGCAACATATGGTTAGCAAAATGAAAAACACAACAGAGGGCTCCCGTCTTGCAATTGTATTCAATGGTTCGCCACTGTTTTCGGGCTCTGCGGGAAGCGGGGAAAGCGAAATTCGCCGTTGGCTATTAGAGCGGGATATGCTAGAATCCATTGTCGCTCTGCCAGACCAATTATTTTATAATACCGGCATCAGCACGTATATATGGATAATAACAAATCGGAAATCAACTGAACGAATAGGAAAAGTGCAACTAGTGAATGGCATTAGCTTTTATCAGCGAATGGCAAAGAGTCTTGGTGACAAAAGACTTCTCATTAGTCCAGAGCAAATCTCTGAGATAACGCGTATTTATGGGGATTTCAGTGAAGGGGAATATTCTAAAATATTCCGAAATGAAGATTTTGGTTATCGTCGTATCACTGTTGAACGACCCCTCAGGGACATCAACGGCCAGATTGTTACAGGTCGTGCAGGGATACCCAAACCAGATGCTAGCTTGCGCGACTTTGAAAACGTTCCTTTGCTAGAAGACCCAGAAGAGTATTTTCAGCGCGAAAACCTACCTTATACCCCAGACGCATTTATTGACCACACCAAAACCAGAGAAGGATACGAAATAAGCTTCACCCGGTATTTCTATCAATATAACGTATTGCGTTCCTTGTCAGAGATTCGGAAGGATATTCTCAAACTTGAGGCAGAAACCGAAGGCTTACTTCAGCAAGTAATTAAATAATGAACAAATACACCCATTACAAACCCAGCGGACTTGAATGGATAAAGCAAGTTCCTGAGCATTGGGGCATAATGCCACTATTTGCATGCTTGTCCGAACGGTATCAAAAAAATATAGGGGGCAAATTTGACAAAGTATTTTCCCTTAGTTATGGGAGAATAGTTGATAGACATGTAGAAAGCAATTTTGGTTTGCTTCCAGAGTCATTTGACACGTATCAAATTGTTTCAAAAGGGAACATAATAATTAGACCTACAGACCTTCAGAATGACAAAAGAAGCCTGAGAGTAGGGCTGGTTAGGAGTGAAGAACCAGGTATTATTACATCAGCTTATATTGCGCTTGAAGCTGTGAGAAATGATTCTTCCTGTTTGTTTTTCTATTATTTACTGCATTCCTACGATTTGAGCAAAGTGCTTTACGGGCTCGGCGGAGGTGTGCGTCAATCCCTCAAATATTCAGACCTGAAAAGGTTATTACTCCCAGTCCCGAGTACCAGTGAGCAGCATAAAATTGCTGATTTTCTGGAAGAAGTGATACCCAGAATCAACGCCTTGATTGCGCAAAAGAAAAAAATGCTTGGCCTTTTGCAGGAAGAATTAGCGGTAACAATTAATCAATCCGTTACAAAAGGGCTAGACCTTGATGCGCCAATGAAAGAATCCGGCATAGAATGGCTGGGAAAAATACCTTCTCACTGGGAAATAGTCAAGCTCACTACTTACCTGGAATCTATTGTTGATTATCGTGGCCGCACGCCTAACAAAATATCTGCTGGTGTTTTTTTGGTAACCGCACGCAATGTTAAAAATGGTATAATTGATTATTCATTATCAGAAGAATTCGTCTCCATTGAAGAAGCTGAATTATTCATGAAACGTGGAGATGTGGAGATAGGTGATGTTTTATTCACAATGGAAGCTCCCCTTGGTGAAGCTGCCAATGTAGACAGGATTGATATATGTCTAGCTCAACGCCTAGTAAAGTTTAGGGGCCAACCTGACAAACTCAATAATTACTTTTTGAAAGAGTGGATTAGAAGCCATGGGTTTCAAAATCACTTACAAAGCTATGCTACTGGTTCAACTGCCTTGGGAATAAAAGCAAGCAAGCTAAACCAGTTGATAATGGTAGTTCCTCCGCTTGCTGAGCAAGCAAGAATTGTTGACTCTTTAACTTCCTGTTCCGAAAGAACAAATAGGGCTGTGACTACAATCAACAAGGAAATAATCTTTTTACAAGAATATCGTGACGCTCTTGTAGTCGAGGCTGTTACCGGTCAGATTGACGTGCGCCAGTACGAGCCCAACTTTGCCCTTACCGCCGAACTAGTCGGCTAATCTCCCCGGTATGTCCACCGCAATTCACACCGAAAAGGCTTTCGAAGAAGCCCTGGAACATCATTTGCTGACTGCGGGCGGGTATACCGCCCTAGCTGCGGATACCTATGATAGGGCTACAGCGTTGTTCCCAGTTGAAGTACTACAGTTCCTGCAAGACACCCAGCCCCAAGCCTGGACCAAAACGGAGAAAGCCCACGGGGCGCAAGCTGCGGCAAAGTTGCTCCATAGACTTCATAAAGAGTTAGAGCTTCGGGGGCCGCTGGATGTTCTGCGCAACGGCATCACCGACTTCGGGGTGAAGTATAAGTTGGCCTACTTCAAACCAGAAACCGACCTGAACCCGGAAACTTTGCAACTATATGGGCTCAATCGGCTGGGCATTACGCGCCAGCTGTATTACAGCCTTCAGAACAAGAAATCATTGGATGTGGTGCTGAGCCTAAACGGCATCCCGCTGGCAACCCTGGAACTGAAGAATCACCTCACCGGCCAGACCGCCCACCACGCCCAGAACCAGTACAAAAATGACCGCGACGCTCAGGAATTGTTATTCCAATTTCGCCGCCGCACCTTGGTTCACTTTGCCGTTGACCCGGATGAAGTATACATGACTACCCGATTGGCCGGGGCTCACACTCGCTTTCTGCCCTTCAACAAAGGCAACAACAACGGCGCGGGCAACCCCATCAACCCGCATGGGTACCGCACGGCCTATCTCTGGGAAGATGTACTGAGCAAAACCACGTTTTTGGACATCGTAGGGCGGTTCCTGCACGTGCAAACCGAGAAGGTGAAAACCCTGGACGGTAAAATCCTGGAAAAGCATAGCCTCATTTTCCCGCGTTACCACCAATTGGATGCCGTGCGCCGCCTGGGCCGCCACGCCTACAAAAATGGCGCTGGGCATAACTATTTGATTCAGCATTCGGCTGGGAGCGGCAAGAGCAACAGCATTGCCTGGCTGGCCTACCGCCTGAGTTGCCTGCACGATGCCGCAGCGAACCGGGTGTTCGATTCTGTAATTGTTATCACGGACCGCCGTGTCCTCGACCAACAATTGCAGGACACCATTTTCCAGTTTGAGCACAAACAGGGCGTGGTGAAGAAGATTGAGAAGGACAGTACCCAATTAGCTGCTGCCCTTCAGGCCGGAACCAACATCATCATCACCACGCTTCAGAAATTCCCCTTCGTGGTGCAAAAAGTGGCGGGAATGCCCCAGCGCAAGTATGCTGTAATTGTTGACGAAGCCCACAGTTCGCAGAGTGGCGAAGGCGTGACCAAGATGAAGCAGGTGCTCACCGGCCGCACCCTGGAACAAGCCGCCGCCGAGGAAGCCGAGAGCCCCAGCGCCGAGGACTCCGCCGAGGACAACATCCGGCGCGTGATGGAAGCCCGTGGCAAGCAGGTCAACCTGAGCTTTTTCGCCTTCACGGCCACGCCCAAACCCAAAACCCTGCAAGTATTTGGCGAACCTACTGCCGATGGTAAACACAAGCCGTTTCACTTGTATAGTATGCGGCAGGCCATTGAGGAACGGTTCATTCTGGATGTATTGCGCGGGTATACCACGTATGAAACCTATTACCGGGTCAGCAAAGCCATTGAGGACGACCCCGAGCTAAACAAAAAGAAGGCTGCCAGTGCCATTGGGCGCTTTGTGAGCCTGCACCCGCACAACCTGGCCCAGAAAACGGAAGTGATGGTGGAACACTTTCGGCAAGTGGTACGGCACAAGATTGGGGGCAAAGCCAAGGCAATGGTTGTAACGGGCTCACGGCTTCACGCTGTGCGCTACAAGCAGGAATTTGACCGCTACATCAAGCAAAAGGGCTACACCGATATGAAAACCCTGGTGGCCTTTTCGGGGAAAGTAGTAGACGACCACGGCTTAGAATACACCGAGCCCAAAATGAACGGGGGCATCAGTGAAAAGGCACTTCCGGAAGAGTTCGGCAGCGACGAATACCAGGTACTGATAGTGGCCGACAAGTACCAGACCGGATTTGACCAGCCCTTACTGCACACGATGTATGTCGATAAGAAGCTGAGCGGGGTAAAGGCCGTACAAACCCTCTCACGGCTTAATCGCACGAGCCCCGGCAAGGATGATACGTTCGTGCTGGACTTCGCCAACGACCTGGAAACAATTCTTGCATCTTTCCAGCCCTATTACGAAATAACGTACCTGAAGGAGAGCCCAGACCCGAATCTACTCTATGACCTTAAAGCTCGCCTGGAGCTACGGAACGTCATCTACACCGAAGAAGTCAATGCCTTTGCTCAAGTGTACTTCAAATCATCCAGTTCGCTGACTCCAGCCGACCAAGGCAAGCTGAACGGCTATTTAGACCCCGCTGTGCAACGCTACAAGTATATTGTAGACGAAGAGACCAAAGACGATTTTAAGCACACCCTGAACAGTTTCGTGCGCCTTTATGCGTACCTCTCCCAGGTCATGCCCTTCACCGATGCCGACTTAGAAAAGCTGTTCGCTTACGGGCGCTTGCTGCTAACGAAGCTGCCACCCAGCCGCGATACAGATGTATTCGTGCTGAACGATGAAGTGGCCTTGGAATATTATCGGCTCCAAAAAGTGGGCACTACAGACATCACGCCGGAAAAAGACCAGACCGCCGAGCTAGACCCCACAACGGAAGCCGGTTTGCGCCGCGAGAAGGAAGAACGGGAACGGCTTTCGGCCATTATTCACGTCCTGAACGAGCGGTTTGGGACGGAGTTCGATGACGCTGACAAACTGCTATTCGACCAGATTGAAAAAGACCTGGTATCGAACGCGTTGCTCAGCAAGCAAGCGCAGTCCAACACTATTGAGAACTTCAAGTTCGGGTTCGATGACATGTACCGGCAGTTTCTGCTGGAACGCCGAGACCAGAACGAAGAAATCTTCAACCGCCTGTTTGCCGATAAGGATTTCGGTGGAATGGTTCAGGAGTGGATGTTGAAGCGGGTTTATGAGACGCTGAGGAAACCTAGTGCCAGCTAGAATACTCAGTATCTCATGCGCATGCGGGCTCCCAATGAACTGTCGAAATAGTTTGGCTAACTGTTGCGAATCACCTCGCATATTTCCTTGGCAATTTCTTCAACAGTATGGGTTGAAGTGCTTCGAGCAACCTTATCAGCTAAGGACGGGCTGTTGTCCATGACCTCTTTTTTGGTAATGTTATGCCAGATAGGTAGCAAAACCTGTTCACCTGAAACGGCACGGGTGACTAGACCGTCTAGCTCATAATTCGTCCAGCCTTTGCTGAAGAACGAACGAGACAGCACGATAACGCCAAACTTGCTATTGGCAAGTCCCCTGTCAATTTTCCGTCTGAGGCTGTCGCCAATCTTCAGTTCAAAGTCGTCATACCAAACCCGGAGCCCCGATGCCCGCAGTGCTACAGCCAAGTCTGTAACTACCTCAGCTTTGTCTTCTGAAGCGTGAGAAATGAATACATCATATTCCCGAATATCTTCCTCAATTGCAGGCGGAGCCCCGAAACCACGGGGTTCAGGCCGGGGCTGCTGAACAAGCGAAGGAACGGAAGCGAGAGGCGCTTCCTGGGCAACGGGAAGTGCTCTCGGCAACTGCCGAATTGATGACTGTGTTGAGCCTTGAAGCCCTGCCATATCAACCGTAATGTGCCAGTGACCGGAACTAGGAACTTGTAACCTGTATGGAGAACGGGTAACAAGGCCACCTTGGTAGCGGTGGCTTCGCCCATTACGGTAACTCTGCAAGTTTGAACTGTCCATGAGACGGACGTTTGCTGCACTTCCTTTGAGAGTTACCTCTATGATATCCCCGGTTGACTTCTGGCCTAGGTCGTAATGAGTGAAGTTCATGGTTGCTAATTTGGTTATACATCCGTACTACCAAACTTAGCAATAAAACTTGAGTAAATCAAACTGAAAAGGGCTCACTTCACCAGCGGTCTGGCGTGGAATATAATCCAGCCCTTATAGGTACCATAACTCCACTTTATGATACTTATCGGTACTTTTTATTAAGTTATCGCGTCATTAACCATTGTGTCCTTAGCGGTAGACTCATGCCCAAAATGGCTTTACGACACGTTGAACGATGAAATGCTTGATTATTACGCGCCGAATAGCTCAAGAAAGGTGCATAAGTCCCAAATTACCCCCCTGGGCCCCCTGTATCCTGATATCTCCCCCTGTCCCCCTAAGCCAGTGTTTGTGATGGGTTCAGGCGTAAAAAATTTCCGGGTTTTTTCATCAGGAAATTGCTAGAATAATATCGCTGCATTTTTGCTGCATATCTTCCCCGAGAGGCATTAGAAGAAAATCATCGCCGCCCAGAACAAGTTTTATGGCACAGGGAGTAGCCTTATGCTTCAGTGTAGCCAAGTATTTCATATCTCTCATCACTTGCTCAACAAGAGCCCGAACCTGCGCTACCTGTGATTGTGGAACCAAAAAGCTATCATGCTTTGAGAAGGCTACAAACCCTGCATTTTTGATTGCTGGGTACACGTTTTCAATCATCACATGGGCTTCCCAACGCTGTAGATAGATGGCGAGGTTGAAATCCGGCAACTGTTTAACTGTTTCGAGCCATGCAGCTACTGCTGGGAAATCCGCTTTGATTTGCTTCCACGCTTTAGAGGTTTTGTTTACACCGCCGAACACCACTCGAAACATTTCAGTCTTAGCTACAGCCCGACTAATCCCTAACATTCTGGCTACTTCGCTATAGATGGTCTCACCCTGGCAATGGCTAATGAAACTCTTGGTTGTTCCAGTGTCCAAGTTCAACGGTGGAAACATGATTCCTTCCCCGAGAACATCCCCATGTAACATCACGTGTGCCAGCGCGGCCATTTGTGAGTTTGCGATATCAATTTCAACCAAGGGTTCTCCATTGCAGGTAACTGTAGACAATAACTGCTTTGGGAACTCTGTAATATTAGTATGAATGCGGCTGTTAGATTCAACCCTTTTAACAAAGAACTGGCGGCCAACAACTGAATGAATCGCTCGATTCCAATAGTTACGGATTCGTTTCCGCTTCCTCTCCAGAAATGCGGTTTCCGTGTCAATTACAAATCCATTGCCCTGCCGGAATAGGTTCTTGCCTCTGTTCTCTTCTTTTACAAGTACCTGGTCGATTAACTGTGGTATTGAATACTTATAACGGTTGGGGGAGAGCCCAAACCGTACATTATCACTGTAACTGTTAAGTGCATATTCGGGGCTCAGGCGAGTTACTTTCCAATCACTGGCCAGTAGGCATTCTAAATGCATCTGGATGTACTCCTGGGCCTCTTTCATATCGACCTGAAGCATGTTCAAGTCTGCACGTGTCCACGATGTCATGGGCTCGGTTAGATTTGTTGCCCGGAATCGTTCTGTATTAACGCTGAACTTAACTTCTGCCTCTGTCTCGCTTATCAAATCCGGGTTAACGCGATAGGCTTTTGCAACACTGGCAGCAGTGGAATACTGCTGGCCTTTGCTATTGGTGTAGGTTTCAACTATACCGGCTGCTTTCAGGGCCGCGAAAGGGACCTGGTAGTTATGGCTGATTTCCCGGAAGTATGCAGCTGAAATAGTCTTGAACTCTTCAAGGGTTAGATGCTCGCGTCTGCTCAGGCGGATTATTGCCGCCACGATTTGGATTGCTGTAGCCTTTGGTGTTCCTTTTAACTGTAATGCATCAATGGCAGCAATGAGGGCGGTAGGTAAGAATTCTGTTTGGGTCTTTTTTATCGACATGCGCAACGTTTGGCATTTTCATTATTTGGTTAGGTCAGAAGGAAAATCATCTGGAGCATGAGTTTATGCAGGAACCAGGGGAGAGCCACGCTCTCACTCCCAAAGTTACGAAGACAGTAATGCCATCGACCAGAACGAATCCTGACCCAGCCAAACATCCCACCTTTATTCCAAACTCGAAAATAAATCTTACCCCGTCAGGTTCGACAAAGCTCAAAGTAGTGTATTGAAGTTTCTGATAATCAGAGTATAATATAGTATTAGCAACAATAAGGTCTTCCTTGTCTGCTGGTTTGTCATTGAGCCCGTGCTCTCACGCTTATTAGCATTAATGAGAGGGTATGCTAAAGACTAGGATACCAGGGTTGGGTTAGGCTCAGCGAGCGAAACCGCATGTAAGCACCCGCGTTAGCCATCGATGCGCAATATGGAGTCATTCGGGTCATCCTAGCTACCCACATCTTATCGGCGAAATAACACGAAAAAGCTCCGCGTGATTAAGGCACATCTGATGCCCGGATTCTGAGCAAGGGTTTGCCTTTCCCTTTGTTGATGTCAGTTGCGGGAAGGATACCAGCGTGAATCATGGCGTACACTTTCGCTTTCGTTACATTCAGCTTTGTTGCCACCTGTGAAGCGGAAAGCATAGCCTCACCTTGCGGACCCGTGGCTTTGCGGGTTTCTTCGCGCTGGTGCTGCGCGTCGGCGCTTTCCCGGTGTTGCCAGTCAGTATCCATTACAAATCCCGCCACGGTCACACTGATGATGCTGAAGGTGTCTGCAAGTTGCTGAAGCTGCTGACGTGCCACGGCGAAGCTGAGCCCCGTATAAAACGAAGCCAACACGGGAGCCAATTCAGCAGGGGATAACTTGCCGACGTGGTGTAAAAGCTCTTTGATGCGCTGATGCTGGATAGGTAACATTGCGAGTATACTATCACGGCAAGGCAAAACTTACCCACGGGCCCAGGCATCATTTTGAGACGCTAGCCGTATCCGTAACCATACCTTTATAAACCGGTTTGATAGTCCACAAAGTGGAGCATACAGGTCCGAAACTGACTGTAAACTGACTGATTGGGGCAAAATATGCTCCCATTGCCTGAAAATAGGGATTATATGATTGAAGTATCAAACATTGAAAAGTCGTTCAATGGCACGCCCGTGCTCAAGGGCGTGTCGTGCGTGTTCGAATCGGGCAAGTGCAACCTGCTGCTCGGCGGGTCGGGCACGGGCAAAAGCGTGCTCCTGCAGTGCATTGTCGGCCTGATGAAGCCCGACATCGGGTCCATCACCTTCGATGGCACGGTGTACACGAATAGCAAGATTGATATCCGCCAGGAAATTCGCCGCAAAATCGGGATGCTGTTCCAGGGCTCGGCGCTATTCGACTCGATGACCGTGGCTGAAAACGTGGAATTCCCGCTCCAGATGCTTACGCCTGAAATGAGCCCTGAGGAGCGCCGCGAGCGGGTCGAGTTCTGCCTGAAGCGCGTGGGCCTCGAAAAAGCCGGCGACAAAATGCCCGCCGAAATTTCGGGCGGTATGAAAAAGCGCGTCGGCATTGCCCGCGCCATCGCGCCCCAGTGTACCTACCTGTTTTGCGACGAGCCCAATTCCGGCCTCGACCCCGCCACCAGCATCAAGATTGACGAGCTGATTCACGAAATCACGCACGAATACAACATCACCACCGTCATCGTGACCCACGACATGAACTCGGTGATTGAAATCGGCGAGCACATCATCTTCCTACACCAAGGCAAAAAGCTCTGGGACGGCACCAAGGACGAAATCCTGAACGCCACCGTGCCCGAGCTGCGCGAATTCATTTTCAGCAGCAGCCTGGTGCGCGCCGCCAAACGCGTCGACGAAGAGACCGAAGGCGGCATGGCTGCTTTCGCCGAAGAAAGTGAGTCCGGCGGCGGTATTTGAAAGTAGCCGGAACGGCCAAATTATAGAACGTCATGCTGAGCGCAGTCGAAGCATCTCTACCGTAGGAGTAATTATTTGCTCTTCGCGGTAGAGATGCTTCGACTGCGCTCAGCATGACGTTCTGGCTTTATGTGAGCGGTGCTTTTAGCTCTTCGCCAGCAACAGCTGCAAATGCCCTAAGTGGTGCCGTCCGTGCCAGGCATACAGCGCCAGCGTCTGCTCTAGTGTGGAAGTCCGCTGGTTGCCGGGATGGTAGAAAGTGCGTTGCCATTGCTCATCCGTGAGATGATGCAGCAACGTGACAAACCGCGAATGCAGCGCTTCCAGCAGCGTGAGCGACACCGTAATGGGCGTGGCGGCCACGTCCGGCAGTTCGGCCCAGGCGCTTTCCTCGTAGGGCTTAATAGTCGGGTTATCCTCGGTGAGGGCCAGCCGGAAGCGCACGTAGGCGTTCATGTGCGAGTCGGCCACATGGTGGATGACTTGGCGGCCGTTCCACCCACCGGGGCGGTAGGGCTGTTCCATGCCTACGCCCCCCACGGCCTTAGCCGCGGCCGTGAGTTGGGCCGGCAAGTCGGCAATCTGTTGGATGAGTGCCGTGCGTTCGGCGGTGGTCAGCGGCTGGCTGGGCAGTTGCGGCCGGCCGATGGGGTATTTCAGGGAGTCGTTGGCTTCGTTCATAGCCGCAAAGAAAACAAACGCGCTGCCTCTATTTGGGGCAGCGCGTTTTGGATAATCATTGCTGAGCGAAATGACTTAGCCGTTTCGCTTATTGAGTTCGTCGCGGATTTTGGCGGCTTTCTCGTAGTCTTCTTTTTCGAGGGCCTGGGCCAGCATCTTGGTCAACTCATCGAGCGAAACCTGGCCGCTGGGGTCGCGCGGCTCGGGCTGGGCCCGGCTGGGCCGGGGAGCGTCCGAATCGTCGTCTTCGTCGTCTTCATCCTCGTCGTCTTCGGCTTCCGATTCGGCCTCGTCGAGGTCAGACAGGATGATGCCGGCTTCGCTGAGCACGCTTTCAACGGTGTAAATCGGCACGCCGAAGCGCAGACCGATGGCAATGGCGTCGGAAGGCCGGGCATCGATTTCGAAGGTCGTGGCGCCATCGGAGCACACAATGCGCGAATAGAACACGCCTTCCTTTAAATCAGAAATCACAACTTCCAGAATCACCACGTGCACATGCTCGGCAAACGACTTGAACAGGTCGTGGGTGAGGGGCCGGTTGGGGCTGATTTTCTCGATTTGGATGGCGATGCTCTGGGCTTCAAACATGCCGATGATGATGGGCAAGCGGCGGTTGCCGCCCTTCTCGCCCAAAATCAGCGCGAAGGAGCCAGACTGCGACTGGCTGGACGACAGGCCCAGGATTTCAAGCTGGATTTTTTTCAAGGGGATGGTACTGTGTGTCTTGGGTGGCTTTGGATAGGAGGGCAGGCAGCCCGGCCGCAGCCGGTGGGTAGGATGTACCTGCAAATAAAGAAAAGTCCGGGCATTGGCCGCCCAAAACTTGCCCTGTAATACGCGAATGCCAAAAAAAGATTGGGGGCCCGAGCCCTGAATTTCTTCCGAAACCAGCGACTCAAGCCCCCAAATCCATCGAATACAATTTAATTCAGCGCCTTAACTGCGGCCGTCAGCTTGGGCAACACGTCAAAAACGTCGCCTACAATGCCGTAATCAGCCGCCTTAAAGAAAGGAGCTTCGGGGTCTTTGTTGATAACCACGATGACCTTGCTGCTGTTCACACCGGCCAGGTGCTGTATGGCACCCGAAATGCCGCAGGCAATGTACAGGTTCGGCGACACGGTGATGCCGGTTTGCCCCACGTGCTCGTGGTGGGGGCGCCAGTCAACGTCCGACACCGGCTTGGAGCAGGCCGTGGCCGCGCCCAGGGCTTTGGCCAAGTCCTCAATAAGGTGCCAGTTTTCCGGGCCTTTCATGCCACGGCCACCCGATACCACACGCTCGGCTTCGGGCAGGAGCACGCCGCCGGCCTGGTCCTGCATCACCACCTGCTTGGGCGCGTCAGCAAAGTCGGCGTCCGAGAGCTGGGCCGAGAAGCTGGTCACTTCGGCCGTTTTGCCGGCGTCGTGCTGCGCCTCGGTCGAGTTTTTCTTCACGGCAATGATTTTGCGGTCGCCGCTCAGCACCACGTCCGAAAACGCCTTGCCCGAGAAAGCCCCACGCTTCACAGTGAACTGGTCGCCGCTGATTTTGGGCAGCTCCACCACGTTGGTGGCCAGGCTCGCCTTGAGGCGCACCGACAGACGCGAGCCCACGGCCGCGCCAATGTTGCTATTGGCCAGCACGATGATTTTAGCCTGCTCCTGCTCGGCCGCCGTGGCAATGAGTTTGGTGTAGGCATTGTTCACGAAATCCTTAAGGCGCGGCTCGGCGTCGTAGAGCACTTTCGTAATACCCTGCTCGCCCAGCTTGGCCAGGTTGGCCTCATTGGCCTCGCCCACGGCAATGGCCGTGGCGGTGGTGCCCATCTGCGCGGCCACCTGCGCCCCGTACGAGGCTACTTCCAGCGACGACTTTTTTACTTCGCCGTCGGCGCATTCAACTACAACTAATACTGACATGATTTTTATGTTTTGTCATCCTGAGCGCAGCGAAGGACCTTATCACCGTTGCGCCGTGAGAATTAGTAATTGCGACGAAAGCAGCCGTGATAAGATGCTTCCTTCGTCAGCATGACAGACGTTATTAAATGACTTTGGCTTCGTTGCGCAGCAGCTTAATCAGCTCACCAGCGTTTTCGGCGTCGATGAGCTTCACGCCCTGCTTTTTAGGCGGCAGCGCAAACTCGGCGACCGTGGTGCGGGCGGGCTCGCCCACGGCGGGCACCACTTTCAGGGGCTTGGTGCGGGCCGTCATGATGCCGCGCATGTTGGGGATGCGGGGCTCGCACATGGGCTGCTGGCACGAGGCCACGAAGGGCGTGTTCACGCTCACAATCTCCTTACCGCCTTCAATTTCGCGCTCCAGGGTGGCGGTGTTGCCGCTCATATCCAGCTTCATGGCCGGGGCCACCGTGGGGATGCCCAGCATCTCGCCCACCATGCCGTGCACCTGGAAGCCATTGTAGTCGATGCTTTCCTTGCCCATCAGAATCACGTCGTAGGCACCTTCTTTGGCGATGGCGGCAATCTGCTCGGCCACGAAATAAGCATCGGAAGGAGCGGCGTTCACGCGGATAGCGTCGTCGGCGCCGATGGCCAGGGCCTTGCGGATGTTAGGCTCGGTGTCGGCTTCGCCCACGTTGAGGACGGTGACGGTGCCGCTGCCGGCCGCTTCCTTCAACTCGATGGCGCGGGTGAGGGCGTATTCGTCCCAAGGGTTAATCACGAACTGCACGCCGGCCTTGTTGAACTCCTTATTATCGGGCGTAAAGGTGATTTTGGTGGTCGTGTCGGGCACGTTGGAAATACAAACCAGAAACTTCATTGAAAGAGGGTTTGGGTGGCGAAATCAGTGAAAAAAGGCTGCATGCATAACAACCTGTAAGAGCTTGCCGGTTTCCGGAAGCCCATCAATTAGAACCAAATGCCGCAGAAAAGCCGCAATTTTGCCCCAAAGGTAAACAAAACTCCCTCCCTGATGAACACTCCGGCCACCCGTTTGCAGCAACTGCTCGCTTTCTACGAAGACGACCCCACTGACGCCTTCACCATCTACGCCCTGGCCACCGAATACCGGGCCCAGGAGCCGGAACGGGCCTGGGAATATTATCAGAAACTGCTAGCCGAACACCCCGATTACGTGGGTACTTACTACCACGCCGGCAAGCTGCTGGAGCAGTTTGGTAAGAAAGCCGAGGCCGAAAAGGTTTACCGTACGGGCCTAGCCGTGGCCCGCAAAGCCGGCCAGCAACACGCTGCCAGCGAACTGCTGCAAGCTCTGAACAGCTGCCTGGGGCTCGATTATGAGGACGATTAATAGGTATCACGGCCAGTAAAATAGGGTTATGGCTCTTGCAAATGGAGCCTGATGCTGGCGCTTCTCGGGTTACACATCATTTTTAACCTGGGCATTATAAGGTTAAACGGGTAGATTCATTTGTTGGGCTGGTAAATCATATAATTCAGCGTCAATATCATTAATCTGCATTTTTTGAGTGGTTATTTTGCTTGAAATAAGATGGGTTAAAATTAATCCCGGTACATTCTCTTTTTCTGTTGAATGCCTAACGTGCTCGACATCGTTAAAGCTGCTTTCTCGCGCGAATTGGTGCGCCACGTGGCGAGCCGGCTCGGGGAGGCAGAGTCGAGCGTAGGCAGAGCGGTCGGGGGCATTGTCCCTATGGTGCTGTGCGGGCTGGTAAACCAATCGGGCAGCGGGGCCAGTCAGGCGGTTTTCAACCTGAGCCGTCAGGCGTGGCTGGGTACGCATTATAATGTGAACACCACCACGGGTGTGCTGGGCGTGCTGGGCAGCGGCTTTGCCAGCGGCAATAGCCTGGTGCAGGGGCACGACGTGCTGGAAAAGCTATTTGGGACCGGCAGCCGCGTCCTGGTTGAGCCCATCAGCGCTTTTGCAGGCATCCGGGCAGAATCGGCCGATACGTTATTGAAGCTGGTTGGGACGGTGCTGCCGGCTTTGATGGGGCAGTATGCCGCCAGCCGGCGGCTGCAGGCAAGCGGACTGGCTTCGGAACTGGCTGCCATCAAGGGACCGGTGCGGGCCATGTTGCCGGCGGGCTTGCAAGGCCTGGTGGGCCTGCTGTGGCTGGGCGGGTTGGCGACGGGCTTAAAACCAACAACTGCGCCCCCGCGCACCCTGACGTCGGTAGTGCGTGAACGGGTGGGGTCGACTGTTGAATGGACCGTACGGCGTTCCAGCATGTTGGTAGTTTTGGTGGGTGGGATGGTGATGCTTTGCTTCGTGCTGGCTGGTACGGCGGCGGGCAATGAAGCGCCCGTGCGGCCGGCCGCCGTGCAACTGCCGGCCACGGCCGTCAGCCTGGAGATGGAGGCCGACGCGGGGCCTCGTCCGCTTGCAACGAAGGAACTGGGCTTGTTCTGAGGAAAGCGTTGGCCCCGGTATTTGGGTTGTTCAGCGAGTATTTATCCTCGTTCGTGGCCCTGAAAAATCATTCATTTTATCCTCATGCGGCTCCCTTCATCTTTGTGAGGAAATCAACGCTGAGTATGTTCCGTCTACGTTTTATAGCCCTTCTGGGGGCCGGGTTGCTGACCGCTGGCTCGGCCGCGGCCCAAACCCCATCGGCCGCCCCGGCCGATACCATTCGCCTGACGCTACCGCAGGCCGAGCAGCAATTCTTCCAGAACAATTTGGCCGTGCTGGCCCAGCAATATAACGTGACCGTGGCCCAGGCGCAAGCCGTGCAGGCCCGCCTGATTGACAACCCCACCCTTTACGTGGAGCAGGATGTGCTGCGCCGTCGCATTGCGCGGCCCACGGTGCCGGAGGGCACGGCGGGCAGCGAGGCCGTGGTGACCGTGCAGCAACTGTTTTCGCTGGCCGGGCGCCGCAAGGCCGCCGGCCTGGCCGCCCAGCAAGGCGCTGTGGTGGAGCAGTACAACCTGCAGGACCTGCTGCGCAACCTGCGCTACCAGCTGCGCACCACGTTCTACGACGTGTTCTTCAAGCAGCAGACCCTGAAGGCGTACGCCACCGAAATCAACTCCCTCACGCGCACCGTGGGCTTGTACCAAACGCAGTACGAGAAGGGCAACATTGCGCTGAAAGAGGTGATTCGGCTGCGGGCGTTCTTGTTCACGCTGCAAAGCGAGCGGCAGACCTTGCTCAATGACGTGGCCTCGGACCAGACCGACCTGCACGTGCTGCTGCGCGATGCAACCGCCAGCCAGTTTGCGCCGCAGGTGGACGTGACCAAAACCCGCGACCTCACCCTGACCGGCTACCCCGAGCAGGCCCTGATTGACACGGCTCTGGTTCGCCGCACCGACTTAAACGCCCGCCGCGCCACCCTGCAGCAGCAAAACCTGAACCTGAAGCTGCAGCAGAAGCTGGCCGTGCCCGACCTGGCCGTGGGCTATACTTATGACAAGGCCGGCTCTTACATCAATAACTACAACGCCCTGACGCTGGGCATGGCCGTGCCACTATTCAACCGCAACCAGGGCAACATCCAGGTGGCCAAGGCCCAGATTGCCGGCAGCCAGCTGCTGGTGGACCAGCAGCAGCTGGTGGTGCAAAGCGAGGTACACCAAGCCTACCAGCTAGCGGCCCGCAACGACGAGCTGTTTCAGAACACTGACCGCGACACGGCGCCCTTTGCGCGGCTGATGGTGGGCATTGAGCAGAGCTACGCCAAGCGCATTCTAAGCGTGGTGGAATACCTGGACTTTTTCGAGTCTTACAAAAACAACCTGGTGCAGCTCAATACGCTGCGTGCCAACCGGGTGCGGGCTTTCGAGCAGTTGAATTTTGCCGTGGGCAAGCCGGTCTTCCGCGCCGACCAATAAGCCGAACGTCATGCAAAGCGCAGCGAAGCATCTCGCGTGCCGCCACTAACCTGACGATTGAATTAATACCACAGGCGAGATGCTTCGCTGCGCTCTGCATGACCCGCCTTTTAGCATTAAAAACCCAATGAATCGTCCTTTCCTGGCCTTGCTGGCCGCTGTGGCCCTCGCCGGCTGCTCCAAACCCGAAGTAAAAGAAGAAAAGAAGGAAGGCTTCCGACTCTCCGACACCATGATGTCGCAGATTGTGCTGGACACGGTGCGACTGCGCCCGGTGCAGGACGAACTGGTGCTGACCGGTGAAATCCAGTCGGACGGCGACAATACCGTGAAAGTGTACCCGTTGGTGGGCGGCGTGGTAGAGCAGCTGAAAGTGCAGCTCGGCGACAAAGTGACCAAAGGGCAGGTGCTGGCCGTCATCAAGTCGAGCGAGATTGCCGACGTGCAGAACCAGACCACGGCCGCCACGTCGGACTACGACATTGCCCGGAAAAACCTGGCCGTGGCCGAAGACATGTACAAAGCCGGCCTGAACTCGGAGCGCGACGTGGTGCTGGCCCGCGCGGAGGTGACCAAGGCCCGCGGCACGGTGGGCAAGAACATCAAGCAGCTGAGCGTGTACGGCGTGGGCAAGGACGGCGTGTACGAGCTACGGGCGCCCATTTCGGGCTTCATCACCGAGAAAAACGCCACCGAGCACGAGCAGTTCAACAACGACAACGTGCAGAACCTGTTCACGGTGAGCAACCTGGACGACGTCTGGATTATGGCCAACGTGTTCGAGTCGGACATCTCGAAGGTGAAAGTGGGCTACTCGGCCGACGTGACCACGCTCAGCTACCCGGACAAGCATTTTCGGGGCAAGATTGATAAAGTGTTCAACGTGCTCGACCCCGACAGCAAGGTGATGAAAGTGCGCGTGCGCCTCGAAAACCCCGGCTATCTGCTAAAGCCGGAGATGTACGCCCAGGTGCGCGTGGAAAATACCGAAGGCGCCAAGGCCCTGGCCGTGCCCGCCAAATCGGTGGTGTTTGACAAGGACCGCAACTTTGTGATGGTGTACAAGGACCGCACCCACGTGGAAACCCGCCCCGTGACCCTCACCAAAACCGTGGGCGACTACAGCTACGTGAGCACCGGTCTCAAGCCCGGCGATGTGGTCATCGCCAAAGACCAACTGCTCGTGTACGACGAGCTGAACGACTAACCATTTCTTCCCCCGGCAGTGACACTGGATACGAGCTTTGCGGCCGTATTCGGGGTCACTGTTGCCGTTAAAGTCGGCCCCGTCTTCATCATATCCTCATTGCTAGAGACTGAAAATGAATAAGTTCATTCAAGGCATCATTGCTTTCTCGCTTAAGAACAAAGGCTTTATCTTCCTCATGACCTTGGTGGTGGTGGTGATGGGTGTGGTGAGCTACCGGAACACGCCCATCGAGGCGTTCCCGGACGTCACCAACACCGAAATCACCATCATCACCCAGTGGCCCGGCCGCTCGGCCGAGGAGATGGAGAAGTTTGTAACCGTGCCCATCGAAATCGCCCTGAACCCGGTGCAGAAAAAGGCCTCGGTGCGCAGCACCACGCTGTTTGGCCTGTCGGTGGTGAAGGTGATTTTTGACGACGGCGTGGACGACGCCTTCGCCCGCCCGCAGGTAAACAACCTGTTGCGCGAGGTGGACCTGCCCGACGGCATCACGCCCGACGTGCAGCCGCCCTATGGCCCCACCGGCGAAATCTACCGCTACACGCTGGAAAGCAAAACCAAAACCGTGCGCGAGCTCAAAACCCTGCAAGACTGGGTGATTGAGCGCAACCTGAAGGCCGTGCCCGGCGTGGCCGACGTGAACAGCTTTGGCGGCGAGGTGAAGGACTACGAAATTTCGGTGAACCCCGGCAAGCTGCAGGATTTCGGCCTCACGCCCCTCGACCTGTATAACGCCGTGCAGCGCTCCAACATCAACGTGGGCGGTGACGTGATAAACGAGGGCCAGCAGAACTACGTGGTGCGCGGCATCGGCCTGCTGAACAACATCGGCGACATCAACAACACGGTCATCAAGAACGTGAACAACGTGCCCATTCTGGTGCGTGACGTGGCCAAGGTGACCGAAAGCGCCCTGCCACGCCTGGGCCAGGTGGGCCGCGGCCTGGAGGACGACAAGCTAGAAGGCATTGTGGTGATGCGGAAGGGCGAAAACCCGTCGGAAGTCATTGCTCGCCTGCACGATAAGGTAGAGGAGCTGAACTCGAAAATTCTGCCGCCCGACGTGAAGATGAAAACCTTCTACGACCGGCAGCAGCTCATCGATTTCTCGACGGAAACGGTGATTCATAACCTCATGGAAGGCATTGTGCTGGTCACGCTCATCGTGTTCCTGTTCATGGCCGACTGGCGGACGACGGTGATTGTGTCGGTGATTATTCCACTGGCGCTGCTGTTTGCCTTCATCTGCCTGCGCCTGCGGGGCATGAGCGCCAACCTGCTCAGCATGGGCGCCATCGACTTCGGCATCATCATCGACGGCGCTGTGGTGATGGTGGAAGGGCTCTTCGTGGCCCTCGACCACCGGGCGCACGAGATGGGTATGGAGCGGTTCAACAAACTCTCCAAGCTCGGGCTCATCAAGAAGTCGGGCCGCGACATGGGCAAGTCTATTTTCTTCGCCAAAGCCATTATTATCACCGCTTTGCTGCCGATTTTCTCCTTTGAGAAAGTGGAGGGCAAGGTGTTCTCACCGCTGGCCTGGACGCTGGGCTTCGCCCTGCTGGGCGCGCTGATTTTCACGCTCACGCTGGTACCGGTGCTGGTGAGCATCCTGCTGAAAAAGAACGTGAAGGAAAAAGACAACTTCTTCGTGCGCGGCGTGAACCGCGGGGCTGAGCGGTTTTTCGCCTTCACGTATGCCCGCAAAACGGCCAGTCTGGTTATTGCCTTTGCCGTGACTGCGGTGGGACTGTATTCATTCTCGTTTCTGGGTTCGGAGTTTTTGCCGGAGCTGAACGAGGGCTCGATTTATGTACGGGCGCAGCTGCCGCTAAGCATCAGTCTGCAGTCGAGCAACGAGCTGTGCAACCAGATGCGGCGCGACTTTCTGAGCTTCCCCGAAGTGAGCGACGTGGTGAGCCAGACCGGCCGGCCGAACGACGGCACCGACCCGACGGGCTTCTACAATAACGAGTTTCTGGTGCAGCTCAAGCACACGCCGGAAGTGGAGAAGAAGATGAAATCCAAGGCCTACCGCGAGGATTTGGTGGAGCGCATGAAGGCCAAGCTCGACAAGTTTACGGGCGTCGACTTTAACTTCTCGCAGCCCATCACCGACAACGTGGAGGAAGCCGCCTCGGGCGTGAAAGGCTCGATTGCTGTGAAGATTTACGGTACCGACCTGGCCACACTCGAAGCCAAGGCCCGCGAGGTGTACGAGGTGCTGAAAACGGTGAAGGGTATCGATGACCTGGGCGTGCTCCGCAACATCGGCCAGCCGGAGTTTCACGTCGACCTCGACGAAAGCCGCATGGCCAGCTACGGCGTGAGCAAGTCGGACGCGGCCGCAGTGCTGGAAATGGCCGTGGGCGGTAAGGAAGCAACCCAACTGTATGAAGGCGAGCGCAAATTCCCCATCCGCGTGCGCTACGAGCCGCAATTCCGCCAGACGCCCACCGAGATTTCGGGCCTGATGGTGCCCACGCAGTCGGGCAAAACCATTCCGCTGACGGAAATTGCCAACATCGGTTCCGTGACGGGCCCCAGCCTGATTTACCGCGACGACAACCGCCGCTTTGCCGCCGTGAAATTCAGCATCCGGGGCCGCGATATGGGCTCCACCATCAAAGAAGCCCAGGAAAAAGTGAACCGCCACGTGGCCCTGCCCAAAGGCTACGAGCAGAAATGGACCGGCGATTTTGAGAATCAGCGCCGCGCCCAGCAGCGTCTCACGCAGGTGGTGCCGGTGTCGTTGGCCCTCATTTTCTTCATCCTGTTTATCCTGTTTGGCAACCTGAAAGACGCCGGGTTGGTGCTGCTCAACGTGCCGTTTGCCATCATCGGCGGCATCGCGGCGCTGCTCATCACGCACACCAACTTCTCGATTTCGGCCGGTATCGGCTTCATCGCGCTATTCGGCATCTGTATTCAGAACGGCGTGATTCTCATCTCCGTCTTCAAGCAGAACTTGGTCAAAAAGCACACGCTCGACCATAGCATCAACGAAGGCGTGATTTCGCGGGTGCGCCCCGTGGTGATGACGGCCCTAATGGCCACCATCGGCCTGATGCCGGCCGCCATCAGCACCGGCATTGGCTCGGAGACGAGCAAGCCGCTGGCTATTGTGGTGATTGGCGGGCTGATAACGGGTACCGTCCTCACGCTCTTTATTTTCCCGTTGGTATTTGAGCGCTTCTACCGCTCCGAGCACACGCATTACGGCGATGATTTGGCGGCCGAGCGCACCGGCAGCCAGCAGACGGTGGGCGCACATTAATGTAGCGTGGACTCTGCGAGTCCGCGCCCGAACGAACGATTCGCCATCGCGCGGACGCGCAGCGTCCACGCTACAGACAAAAAGCCCGCTGCCCCATCCGGCAGCGGGCTTTTTCTATACCCCTTACTTCATCTAAACCTCACGGGTTATTCATCAACTTTTCACCATATTCTCATCCTCTGCCTGTTCCCACCCGATTTTTTTTATGAATAAATTTATTTCCGGCATCGTTGCCTTCTCGTTGAAGAACCGCTTTTTCGTCTTCTTCATGACGGCGCTGCTGGTGGCCGGCGGTACATACAGCTACGTGCACACGCCCATCGAGGCGTTTCCCGATGTCACCAATACCCAGATGATTATTGTGAGCCTCTGGCCCGGCCGCTCGGCCGAGGAGGTGGAGCGCTTCGTGAGCACGCCCATTGAGGTGGCCATGAACTCGGTGCAGATGAAGAGCAATATGCGGAGCATCAGCATGTTTGGCTTGTCGGTGCTTAAGATAAACTTCGAGGACAACGTGGAGGATTTCTTCGCCCGTCAGCAAGTGAACAACCTGCTGAGCGGCGTGAACCTGCCCGCCGGCTGCGACTCCCACGTGCAGCCCCCGTACGGCCCGACGGGCGAGATTTTCCGGTACACCGTGCAGAGCCGCACCGGCCGCAGCACCAACGAACTGCTCGCCATCCAGGACTGGACGGTGGAGAGGCAACTGAAATCGGTGCCCGGCGTGGCCGACATCGCCGCCTTCGGGGGCACCCGTAAGGTGTACGAAATCAGCGTGAACCCCGCCATGCTGGCCAAGTATGACATGACCCCGCTGGAAGTGTACGACGCCGTGCAGAAGTCGAACCTGAACGTGGGCGGCGACGTGATTGAAAAGAACTCGCAGAGCTACGTGGTACGCGGCATCGGCCTGCTCACCAAGCCCGAGGACATCGGCAACATCATCGTGAAGGACGTGAACAACGTGCCCATCCTAGTGCGCAACGTGGCCCAGGTGACGGAGAGTAACGCCCCCCGCGTGGGCCAGGCCGGCCTCGACGACCAGAGCGACGTGGTGGAGGGCATCGTGATTATGCGCAAGGGCGAAAACCCCGCCGAAGTGCTGGGCCGCGTGAAAGCCAAAATTGCGGAACTCAACGAGAAGGTGCTGCCCAACGACGTGTACCTCAAAACGTTCTACGACCGCGACGTGCTGATGGACCACTGCACGCACACCGTGATTCACAACCTGATTGAAGGCATTGTGCTCGTGACACTCATCGTGCTCATCTTCATGGCCGACTGGCGGACGACGCTCACGGTGGGCGTGGTGGTGCCGCTGGCGCTGCTGTTTGCTTTCGTGTGCTTGCGACTGAAAGGCATGAGTGCCAACTTGTTGAGCATGGGTGCCATTGACTTCGGCATCATCATCGACGGGGCGGTGGTGATGGTGGAGGGCATTTTCGTGGTGCTTGACCACAAGGCCCATCAGGTGGGGATGGAGAAGTTCAACAAGCTGGCCAAGCTGGGCCTCATTCGTAAGACCGGCGGCGAGCTGGGCAAGGCCATTTTCTTCTCCAAGCTCATCATTCTCACCTGCCTTCTCCCCATTTTCGCCTTTGAGAAAGTGGAGGGCAAGATGTTCAGCCCCCTGGCTTACACGCTGGGCTTTGCCCTGATTGGTGCCCTGATTCTGACCCTGACCCTGGTGCCGGTGCTGTGCTCGCTGCTGCTGAACAAGAACGTGAAGGAGAAGCACAACCCCATCGTGACCTTCTTCGACAATATTGTAACCAAGGCCTTTGGCTTCACCTACCGCCACAAGCTGCTGAGCTTCGGGGTGACGATGGCCATTGTGGTAGCCGGGCTGTACTCGTTTAAATTTCTGGGCTCGGAGTTTCTGCCGGAGCTGAACGAGGGCGCGCTGTGGGTGGAAACCAAGCTGCCGATGTCGTCGTCGCTGACCGAAACCAACAAGATGGCGGCCAACTACCGCCGCATCCTGCGCTCGTTTCCAGAAGTAACGTCGGTGCTGAGCCAGACGGGCCGTTCCAACGACGGCACCGACCCCTCGGGCATCTACTACGTGCAAGCGCAGGTCAACCTCAAACCCAAGGAGGAATGGAAGCGCAACATCACGAAGGAGCAGCTGATTGACGAGATGGACAAGAAGCTGAAGGAGTACCCCGGCATCATTTTCAACTACTCGCAGCCCATCATCGACAACGTGGAAGAGGCCGTGGCTGGCATCAATGCGGCGCTGGCGGTGAAGATTTTCGGCAACGATTTGAAGGAACTCGACGGCAAGGCCAACGAAGTGATGAAGGTGCTTGGCGGCGTGCGCGGCGTGAAAGACCTGGGCATTCTGCGCAACCTGGGCCAGCCCGAAATGAGCGTGAAGCTCGACCAGACCCGCATGGCCGCCTACGGCGTGCAAACCGCTGATGCGCAAACGGTAGTGGAAATGGCTGTGGGCGGCAAGGCTGCCACCCAGATTTACGAGGGCGAGCGCAAGTTCGACGTAACGGTGCGCTACCCCAAGCAGGACCGCGACACGGAGGCCAAAATCGGCGAGCTGCGCGTACCCACCATTCGCGGCAGCAAGGTGGCACTCAAGGAAATTGCCACCATCAAGACGGAAAACGGCCCGGCCTTCGTGTACCATGATAACGGGCAGCGCTTCATCGCGGTGAAGTTTTCCATCCGCGACCGGGACATGGGCTCGACCATTGCCGAGGCGCAGAAGAAGATGGACCAGACCATCAAGCTCGGCAAAGGCTACCGCATTGAGTGGGCCGGCGAGTTTGAGAACCAGGTGCGCGCCACCAAGCGCCTGAGCCAGGTGGTGCCGGTGTCGCTGGTCATCATTTTCATCCTGCTCTTCATCACCTTCGGCAACGGCAAGGACGCGGCGCTGGTGCTGGCCAACGTGCCTTTTGCCCTCATCGGCGGCATTGCCGCGCTGCACATCACGGGCGTCAACTTCTCGATTTCGGCCGGCATCGGCTTCATTGCCCTGCTCGGGATATGTATTCAGAATGGCATTGTGCTCATCACCGTGTTTAAGGAAAACCTGCGCAAGAAAATGAGCCTGACCGACAGCTTGGTAGCCGGCGTGGCCTCGCGTGTGCGCCCGGTGGTGATGACAGCACTCATGGCGATGATTGGCCTTTTTCCGGCCGCGCTCAGCACCGGCATCGGCTCCGAAACGCAGAAGCCGCTGGCCATCGTCGTCATTGGCGGACTGGTGACGGCCACGGTACTCACGCTGCTGATTTTCCCGCTCATCTTCGCCTTCTTCTACCGCGAAATGAACCAGAACGGGCCGTCGCCGAAGCGGCGCAAGAAGGAGCAGCCGGTGCTGGTGGGGGCGTAACACGTGTAGAGACGCGACACTTCGCGTCTCGGCGTTCAACGCTAATTGTCAGAAGCTTAAGAGCGCTGACGATGAGACGCGAAGTGTCGCGTCTCTACATCGCCCAACAGTTACCGCCTGCGCATTTTATCCAGCAGCGCCACTGCTTCCGGCGCGGTGCTCGTCAGCAGCACACCCGCGCCGTAGAGCAGCGTGAGAACGCCGCCGCGCATCAGCAGTGTGAGCCAGATGTTACTGGTTTCCGGCAGCACCCACGCCACGAAGCCCGCCACGGCGGCCACCGCCAAGATGCGCGGAATGCGGCTGTCGAACGGCTGCAGGCCATAGGTATGCCACACAAACCAGGTGCGGATGGAGTTGATACCGACCAGGGCGATGCAGTAAGCCAAGGCGGCGCCTTCCAGCCCGTAGCGCGGAATCATCACCCAGTTTAGGCCCACGATGAGCAGGGCCAGCGACACGTTGAACCCCAAATCGTAGCGGTAGCGGGGCGAGGTGACGACGATGGTGCCGTTGACGCCCGTGATGCCATCGAAAAGGCGGCCAGCCAGCAGCAGCAGCACGGCCCCGGCCCCGGCCGCGTATGCGGGTTTGTGGATGAGGCCGAAGATGAAGTTGAGATTGAGCCCGATGCCCAGGGCCAGGTAGCAGCCCAGCAGCGTGTTGAGGCGCGTGACGCGCTGGTAAAACACGCCCATTTTCTGCATGTCGCCTTCCTTCCAGTATTCGGCAATGAGCGAAAAGGCCGTTTTGTTGAGGGCCCGAAAGGGGAGGGTGAGGGCCGTGCTCACGTTGGTGGCCAGCAGGTAGATGCCGCCGGCGGCCAGGCTGAGTTTGGTGCCCACCATGAAGTTGTCGGCTTGCAGGAGCAGCGTGCCCGAAATGTTGCTTAGCAGCGCAAAGCCGCCGAAAGCCAGCATTTCGCCCAGCGGCTTCACGCGCAAAGCGGCGCGCGTGGGACGCAAATGCAACTCGCCGATGGCGGCCAGGTAAATAGTCAGCAGCAGCGCCACCACCGCGTAAGCCCCGGCGTAGGCCACCACGAAGCCCGCAAAGCTCAGGTAGTGGGCACTGTAGGCCAGCGCGGCGCCTACAATCAGCAGCCGTAGCAGGATTTCCTGGCAAAAGGAGGCAAACGACGTGTGAAACAGCGACTTCAGGTAAGCATCCTGCAGCGCGCCGAGCATGATGACGCCCGCCAGCGCAATGGCTACGCCATAATGCGGCGCTACCAGTGCGGCATCTTCGGCTTCGTACCAGCTCAATACCAAGGGCTTGCCGAGGGCCATAACCACCGCTACTACCGCGAAGCCCAGCAGCGGCAGCCCCAGCAGCAGCGGCAGAAACCCGGCGTGGTTGCGCCCCTGATTGCGGAAATAGGGAAAGTAGCGCAGCCCCGCGCTGGCGAACCCAAACATGCCCAACTGCGCCCCAATGGTGGCCAGAAAAACCAGCACGCCCACCAGCCCGAGCTGGCTGGTGGTTATCAGCCGGGGCAGCACAAAAATGGTGTTGGCGAAACCGATGGCGAGGCCAATGTAGGAAATCAGGGTGTTGCGGATGCCCTGGCGCTGAACAATGCCCAAATGGTGAATAAGTAAAGGAGGCGATGAGAAATGCGGGCTTGCACCTGACAGGAGGCTGGCACGGCAACGAAAAGCAGCCGCGAAGCAGGCGTTACTGGCCGCAAAGTTCGGCCACAATCTGGCTTCCGGTGAGAAAAACGGCGCCGCGCTCCCGCAGGTCGTTCATTATTTCGGCAAACTGACGCGGGCCGGTGGCGGTGTTGGCCGGGTCGAAATGGTCGTTGTGCCAGAGCACCGTGGCCACGCCGCCGAAGCGCGCTATTTCGCCCAGCATGGGCTGAAGCGCGGGCAGGATTTCTTCGGGCAGTAGCTGCAGGTACTGGGGGTGCTGCAGGGTAGCATCCATCACATTAAGCGGGATTTCCAGAAAGGAATGAGGCTGAGCGCGCTCGAAATCAAACGGATAGAAAGTCAGGCAATACGAATTGCGAAACCCGAAATGTTCGGCAAACCCCAGGGTTGAATCGTAGCGAAAGCCGGCGGCGGCCACCACGCCGGGCGTGCGCCGCGGCTCCCAGCAGAGGAAATGGAACCGGTTGCCCGCCAGTTGGCCGGGCGAGTATTGCCCGGCTTCTTCTCGCAGTTGTCGGTCGTCGCAAGCAGTGCCGTAGCTGCCGTGGCTGGCCGTTTCGGCGCCATTGGCTTCCAGTTGGCGAAGCCGTTGCAAGAGGACGGAATCTATTTCGTAGTCGGCGTTAGCGGTGCCGTTGGGTGCGGGTTGGGAACTGCCCAGCATGAAAAATGTGGACGGTGCCCCCAGGTGCGTGGTGGCGGCCTGCACCTGCTCCAGGTTGTCCCAGGGAGCGGGCCGGCCCAGGGCTTTGTCCAGCAGCGCGCGCCCGGCCTCCCGCAACTTCCGTTGCCGCAGGGCGCCCCGCACGGCCGTGCCCCAACCGCCGTGCAGGCTGTCAATGTCGTGCGTGATGAAGCCCGCGAGTGGGGCGCCCTGCCACTGGCGGGGAGCCAGGCGTTGCCCACTCACGTGTTCTACGGCTGTTTTCAGCACGTCGAAATAGTAGTTTACTACCGGCACGGCCACGAAGCCGTACTGCTGCTGCACGCTGCACGCGTAAGGAAAACGCCCGTGCCGGTCACGTTCCAAGGAAAAGTATTCCTGCCAGCCGCTGAGCAGATAAAAAGCCGCCGAAACAACGTCTGCATTGATAATTGCGGCGCCAGGCGTTAACGTCAGTAGCGGGACTTCCGGCTCAGAATCAAAGAAAAAGGGGATTTTCCGGCCGCCCCAGCTGCGCCAGTTAGGAGCCGGGCAGTAAGGGCTGGCTTCATCGAAAAAAGACCCCGCGCCATTTGCAACGCTTACCTCGCCAAGCGTTGGCTCGTAGCCGATGGCTACTTTTTGCGCGGCTGGGTAGGCTTGCCAGAAGTGCTGCAGCACGTAAGCCAGTCGCACCGCCGGCGTAATTGCCGGCCAGGCCGGGGGGGGAGACGCAGAAAGTGCCGGGGCTGCCATACGCCGCGAAGATAGCCGCCGGGCCCGCGCGGTTAGCGCATCACTTCCAGCCAGCCTTTGTACACAAAACCGGTGGCAGGGCGGCGCAGCAGCACATAATACACGCCGGGGGCGGCGTCGGCGCCCCAGTCATTGCGGTAGTTGGCGGTTTGGAAAACGGCCCGGCCCCAGCGGTTGTACACCTCCAGCGTCCAGCCCTCGCCCTTCAGGCCCTGCACCGCGAACTGGTCGTTGTGCTTGTCGCCGTTAGCCGTCACAATATTAGGTACCTTCAGGCAGGAAGCCACGGCCACCGTGCGGCTAGCGCTTTGCTCGCCGCAAGCGGTAAACACCCGCAGTGTGTAGCGCCCCGAAGTCTGGGCCAATAGCTGGCGACTGGTCGAGCCATCCGACCATTGATAGCGTAAGGCATTGCCTGTAGGACCTTGCAACAACAACTGGTCGCCTTCGCACAAGGTGGTATCAGCGCCCAGCGAGAAGACAGGAGGCAAGCCGGCCGCATTGAGGCGCACCGTGCGGCTGGCCGAAACGGTGCAGCCGGAGCCATAGGTGGCCGTCACGGTATAAGCGCCGGGTTGGGTGACGGGCAATGTCGGGGTGGTGGCGCCGGTCGACCACCGGTAGGCTGTCGCGCCGGTGGCTGTCGCGGTTAGCGAAGTACTGGTGCCGGCACACACCACGGAGTCTCCGGCGATGGCGAGGCCGGGCGCGGCCACCGCGCGCACCGTGCGACGCAATACCCGCGAGCAACCCGAGGCGAAATTTACGGTAGCAGTGTAGGTACCGGGGGATAGGTTGATAATAGTTGGGGAGGTAGCGCCATTGCTCCACTGGACGGTGAAGGCCGCTGGAGAAGCCAGTGTCAATTGGGTGCGTGCTCCACTGCAAAGGACTGAGTCGCCGGTGATTTCAGCCGTAGTAACGATGCCGGGGCCCAAAATGTATTCGCTGCGGTAAGCGGCGTTTTGCAGCAAAAGCGAACTACCCAATATCGGAAGTTGGCCGGTTGAATTCCAGCCCAGTTCGTTGCTGATGCGTGAGTAGGCGCTCCGGCAGTTAGGGCCAACCAGGGGATGCAGCCGCAAGGAATAGGCATTGGTAGTAGCCGAGGGGCCTATAGTGAACACGCCCACATAGTTGGCTGTGGCTGCGCCTGGTGGCAAAATGGACGGCAAGGCATTGATGGTATAGACCTGCACGCCACGGGTTTGGCTAGAAATCCCGCCAACCACAGCCGAATCGCCGGATATTGTTCCCACGCTCACCCGGCTGCCGGCGGGCCAGGCATTCTGGTACAAACTCGCGCTGGCATCGCCAACAGGTGCCCCCGACAGGTGCCAAGTGCCGCTGATGTTCAGAAGGTTGGCGTTGGTAGGCACGGCGCCGTTGTCGAGGGCCACGGTGCCGTTGTTTTGGTCCAAGCGATAATAGGCCACAAGAGCCGTGGGGGCCGTGGCAAATTTGCGGCACATGTTGTCGCGAATTTCGGTTTGGGTGCGGGCCGTGCGCCACACCCGTACCTCGTCGAGGTCGCCGTTGAAATACTGCCCGCTCTGCACGTCGTAGCAGCCAATGACCATAGCCGTGCTGGTGGTGAGGTCCGATTGCGAAGCCGGGTAGGTGCCGGTGTTTTCCAGCACGCCGTCCACGTAAATCTGCCAGGTGCTGAAGTTACACACGCCAGCGAGGTGGTGCCACTTGCCATCGTCGATGCGGGCCCCCGACGCTCCCGACGACATGTACTGGCCCACCCCAATCCGTCCATTGAAATAAGCATTACCCCCCAGAATAGCGAGGTGGTAGCCCTTTTCTTCCAGCAGCGAATTGTAATATTTCCCCAAAATCCACTGATAAGCGTTGCTCGACGTTTTTATCCAGGCCTCCACCGTAACCTGTTGGGTGATGCCCCGGTTACTGGTGCCACAACTAATGTAGCTGTTGTAGCCGTTGAAAGTGAGTGAGTTGCCAGGGCCAGGCAAGGTTTGCGCCTTGCTGCTTAAAACACTAGCCAAGGCGAGCGTTAACCCGAAAATAAGTTTATAAAAGTACGAGAAACGAGAGAGGTGAAGTCGGGTAGAAAGAGTTAGCATGCGCAGCTAAATAATAAGCCAGTAATGAAGCAAGTCAGTAAAGTTACTTTAGCCAATCGGATATAAAGTGCAGGGCCAGTGCTTGGCTCTGGCCCTCATACTTGGTACCAAGTGTAGCATTGTAATAAGCAGCCCTTCGGAAAAGGTCAATGGGCTTATGTTTTTGATATTCAATCAGCAATAACTTGAGCTCGGACAGGCTTCGGGCCGATTCTATTAAGCCTTGCGCCACGTAGCCGTAGTAATCATCAATCGAGGCATTGGTGCTAAAGCGGTAGTAAATGCTGGCCAGGTTGAGGAGCGTGGCCTCCAAGTGCGTCGAGGTGTCGGCGGCAATCAGCGCGTCGTGTCGTTGTAGAAAGGCAAATACGTTTTCCTGGCGCGCATCCGACCAGTGCAGCAACGGTAGGGCGCTGCGTAAGGGGCCGAAATCGCGCGGGTCGCTGGGGTGCGGGCGCAGCGTGAAGGATAATTCGGGCAGTGCCTCCAGCAGGTAAGTGAGGGTGGTGGCCAGCGCGGGGAGCGGGTCGTGCACGTTGCAGGCCAGCCCGACCCGCGCAACCGACAACCGTATGTTCTTATGCCCCAGAAAAGCATCGGCCTTGGGCATGCCCACCAGCTCTACGCGGCCCTGCACCGGGCCGCACTGGCGGTATTTGTCCAGCGCGTCCTGGCCTTCGAGCAGGCTCAGGTCGAAGCCCAGCGGCGGGAAGCTGGTGCTCACGCTGGCGTGCTGAATGTAGGCCGTGGGCACGCCCTCGGCGCGGCAGGCCAGCAGCAGCGAGCGGGTGTCGTCGTTGTGGTCGTTGGAGAAAACCACCGCGCGCGGCCGGTAGTGGCGCAGGGCCCGGCGGTACACCTCGTAGTAACCGATGGCGTAGAAAATAAAGTCAAAAAAACGCCATGCCCGCCAGCCCTCCGAGCGCAGCAACCCAACAAAAACCACGGGAAATTGCCAGTAATACAGGAGCTTGCGCCGCAGTGACAGCCGGTTGACCTGTCCGGCGTAGCGCCCCACGTTTTTGGCCTGCCCGGCCAGCAGCACGGCATCGGGTCGGGCTTCTTTGATGAAGCTCAGCGCATCGTAATTGTTGGCGCTCACTACGTAGAGCCACACTTTGCCGTGCAGGTCTTCGCGGTTTTTGATGAGTTGGAAGATGTTGCCCACCAGCCGCAATCCCGCGTAGCCCAGCACCCGCGCTAGGCGCCGGAGCGGATTGGCGGGCGAGATGCTGGCCATGGCCGCCGCCGGCACCGAGGCATACACGTCGGAAAAGCGCAGCTGCAGAATGTCGCGCAGGCGCGCTAGCAGCGGCAGGGTGCGCGGCGGCACTACAGGGCCTCCCACGTGAGCGGCGTGCCGGGCTTGAGGTCGCGCACGGCCTTGCGGCCCAGTACGGTTTCCCAATGGCGGGGCCAGAGGCCGTCGCCGGGCCGGATGATTTTCAGGTTGTCGGTCGTCAATTCCTCACCGGCCGCAATGGGCCTGGCCACGTAGATGCTGCGTTTGTAAAGCCGGCTTTTCTCCTCGCCCGCTTGGATGCAGAGCTGCACCCCGCCCAGTGCCTGATGGGCGCGCTCGGTTTCTTCCACCAGCAGCTTCAGCTCGTGGGGCTCCAGCGAAAAGGCCGAATCGACGCCGCCCTCGGCGCGACTGGTGGTGAAGTGCTTCTCGATGACGCAGGCGCCCAGGGCCACGGCGGCCACGCTGGCGCCCACGCCCATGGTGTGGTCGCTCAGGCCAATGGGGCAGCCGAAGGTTTCGGCCAGCACCGGAATGGTGCGCAGGTTGGTGTTGTCCGGCGAGGCGGGGTAGGTGCTGGTGCATTTCAGCAGCACCAGCTCGCGGCAGCCGGCTTCGCGCAGCACCCGCACGGCGTCATCAATCTCGGCCAGGGTGGCGGCCCCGGTGCTCACAATCACGGGCTTGCCGGTGGCGGCTACCTTGCGCAGCAGCGGCCAGTGGGCGTTTTCAAAGGAGGCTATTTTGTAGGCCGGCACGTCCAGCGTTTCCAGAAAATCCACCGCCGTCTCGTCAAACGGCGAGCTGAAAGCCAGCAGGCCGTGCTGCTGGGCGCGGGCAAACAGCTCGGCGTGCCATTCCCAGGGCGTGTGCGCTTCCTGGTACAGCTTATACAGGTTCTTGCCTTCCCACAGCGATTGTCCTTCCTCATCGATGGCGAAGCCGGTGTCCATTGTGATGGTATCGGCGGTATAGGTCTGCAGCTTAAGGGCATCCACGCCGGCGGCGGCAGCGGCATCCACCAAAGCCAGGGCCCGTTCGAGGCTCTGGTTGTGGTTGCCCGACATTTCGGCGATGATAAACGGCTTGTGCGCGGGGCCAACGGGCCGGCCGCCGATGTTGATTTCGGTCATGAGACGACAAATGCGAAGTAGAACCACAAAGGTAGTTTGGGCAGCGCCCGAAGCCTTGCCCGGCCTCAGCTGCCCACCAGTCCGGCCACGAAGTCCGCCGTCAGCTCGTCCAGCGAGTGAATGCTCCGGTCGGCTGCGTGGGCCACATCGGCTTCGAGGTGGGCGTAGTTGCCCCGCAGGATACGCACGGTTTTGAAACCCAGTGGCTTGATGCCCACGAAATCCTTGCGCACGTTGTCGCCCACGTAAATCACCTGACCGGGCGCCACCCGTTCGCGCCGGCAAATCAACTCGAACACGTGCGGGTCTGGTTTGGCGCGGTGGCGGCCGTGGCGGTTGGTGAGGTAGGCGTGGCGCACCCGGCCGGCCAACGGCAGGGCGGCCACCTTGCGGGCCTGCACTTCCTTATGCCCATCGGTCACGATATAGAGCGGGCCGGCGGCGAAGCGCGTCAGGCAACGCTCAGCGTCGGGGTAGAGGCTCAGGGTGGGCTGGTGTTGGCGGTAGGTGCGCAGGCAGGCGGCCACCAGCGCCTTGCTCCAACGTCCGTGCTGGCGCAGCACGTTGTCAAACACCTGGCCCCGCCCTTGTTCCGCTTCTTCGGCCATCATGCCAGCCGCTAACGTATCGGCCGCCACGCCCAGTAGCGGGCTTAGGAAATCGGCCACCGTCCGAAAGCCGCTGTGCACATAGCTCAACTCGGGATAAAGGGTGTCGTCGAGGTCGAAAACAAGGACGGGCATGTGATTTGACTCGGGATAAATAGCAGAGAAAACGTCATGCAGAGCGTAGCATCTCGCGTGCACTAGCGACTCAACCGATTGAATTGCGTTGCGCACGCGAGATGCTTCGCGGCGCTTTGCATGACGGGAAAGGCTTTTTATACAAGTCGCGTCGCTACGCCGCTGTCACCACATCCGCCGCCGCGCGCACCTGCCGCAGCGGCCCAGCCGCCGGCCGGAACGGAAATTGGCTCAAATCAGCCCCCGCCGCTTCCTGCAGAAACCAGAAAAACGAATCGACTCCCGCCGCGATGCCCAATGTAGAGGCGCCGCCGAATCGGCAGTTGCACTCGATAATATGCAATTCGCCGTCTGGCGTGAGCAGCGCCTGCAACACCAGCGGCCCGTATAGCCCCAGCTTTTCCACGATGGGAACGAGGCGGGCCGCCAGGGCCGGGTCGGGCAGGGTGGTGGTCACCTGCGACTCGCCCCGCACGATGACGTCGCGGGTGCGGGGCACCAAGCCGAGCACCCGGCCGGCGCGGTCCACATAAGCATCCACACTGATTTCCTGGCCCTGAATGAAGGGCTGAAAAACGGGCTCATCCAGGGTTTGGGCGTGGGCGAGGGCAGCGGCTTCGGGCAGATTCAGGCCCAAGCTGAGCGAGCCGGCGCCGTGCCGCTCCTTCACCACAAAGCCCGTGGTGGCTGGCTGCCTGGCATCCGAGGTTAGCGCATCCAGCCCCAGCGCGGTTGGGATAACCGGTAAGCCATTGGCCCGGCCAAATACCTCAAACTCCAGCTTGTCGAGGCAGCGCGTCACGGCTTCGGGCGTGCTCACCAGCACGGCAATGCCGGCGTAGGCCAATGCGACGCGGTGCCGACTCCAGAAGGCCAGCTCGCCGTCGCGGGTGGGGATGATGTGGCCGATACCTTGGGCCTGGCACTGGCTGATGATGTCGGGCAGGTGCTGGTCGGTGGTGGCGGGCATCAGCCAGAAATCGTCGGTGAAGTGCCGGGCCAGGCAGGCCGGGTTCATGTCGCCGCCGATAACTTTCACCTCGGGGTGCAGGCGCTGCGCGGCAGCCCGCACGGCCTGCACCAGCGGTACCTTGGCCGCCACGCTGCTGATGAGGATATGGCCCGGCGCCTTGGCGGCGGGCGCCTGCTGACGGCCACGCTCGTAGGCAATGATTTCGGGAATGGCCACCTCCAAGGAGGTTGAAGGCAGCCAATCTATCTGGCTGGACCAAAGTGTCATATCGGCCTGTGATGCTTCGAACGGAATGTCTGACGCCACGTAGTTGGCGCGCATGCCGGGGAAATTTTGCTTGAGTACTTCCACCACGTCGGCTACGCGGCGGGCCCGGCCGGTGCCCAGGTTGATGATACCCGTGACGGCTTCGGCGGCGGCCAGGCGGAGCAGGCCTTCGGCGGTATCGGCGGCGTAGAGATAGTCGAAAAACGACTCGGCGCCATACACCGTGATTTCCTCGCCGGCCAGCAGCATGCGCACCCAGCGTGAGGTGATGTCGCGCCCGTTGCGGCCGTAGCCGCGGTAGATGCGCGGGATGGCCGTGCTGAACTGCGCGCCACGGAAGGTCTGCAGGAAGCGCAGCTCGATTTCGTGGGCCAGCTTGGCCATGCCCGTTAGATTGCGGGGCAGAATGGGGTCGGTTTCGCGCAGGCTGCGGGGCTGGGCCGGCACTTCGGCGAAGTTGTACAGCGCGGGGTCGTAGATGAGGTAGCTGCTGGCAAACACCACGCGGCGCAGGGAGGGCAGGTCCTTCTGCACCGTCATGAGGTGGTGGCTGAGCTGCACATTGTGCCGGAAGTTCTCCTCCCAGAAGCCGTAGGTTTCGGTAGACCGCTCAAAGGTGGCGGCCAGATGAATGAACACCTCGGGCGCAAATACGCCGATTTCCTGCTCGGTGAGGAAGTTCAGGTCGCCCTGTCGGTACTGGAAGCGGGTCGGGAAATCGGCCGGGCGGGGCTTGAGGTCGCCCACCAATACTTCGACATCATCGGGCAGGGTGGCCAGGCGGCGCACCATTTCCTGGCCAATCACGCCAGCGCCGCCGCTGATAAAAATTCGTTTAAGAGGCAGAACCAAAGGCTGTGGCATAGTCGGCGGCCAATTGGCCGTGCATCAGTGAGTCGGCAAAAGTACCCGGCGCGAGCTGGATGTGCTGCCGCAGCCGCCCTTCCAGCCGGAAGCCGCTTTCCTCCAGAATGGCCACGTGCGCCGGCCGGATGTCGTAGGTTTCAGTAAACAAGCGGTTGAATTTCAGTTCTTCAAACGCCACCTTACCCAGCAGCCGCAGGTGGGCCCGGAAATCTTGGCGGTAAATGACCGCATCCGCAGCCCGCTCAGGTGCCACCAGAAAAGAAACCTCCGCGCGCAGGTCGGCCCAGGAAATGTGGACGAGGCCGCCGTAAGCCACCAGTTCGCCGCGGTGCAGCAATGAAAATAGCAGCTGCCCCGGCTGCTCCTGCTCAAACAATGGCATCACTACCCGCTGAAAATAAGCGTCTTGCTGTTCGACGGTGAGCGGCGCGGCCTGGCGGAGCACTTCGAGCTGGGCATTGCGCCAAGCCTGAATAGGCTCCCGGTCCTCGTAACGGATGGGCACGAGCTGGTAGTCGTGCCAGCGGTAGTCGGCTTGGGAAAGGGGACGATAGGTGGGCATGTTAAAGACTAAAAAACCAAAACGTCATGTCGAGCGCAGCCGAGACATCTCGCGTGCAACAGTAAATCAATCGCGAGGACGACCCTAGTGAGATGTCTCGGCTGCGCTCGACATGACGTTCAGTAAGATTCCGACAACCAATGCTTACACCACCAAATAAGAAATCAGCGGATTGAGCGGGCTGCGGCGCAGGGCGTAGTTGGCCACGCCGAAAACCTCGTCGAATGCCAGCGTCTCGCCCGGAAACTCGGGGCAGTTCAGCTCGTCGAAGGCCACGATGGCGCCTTTGGTCAGGCGGGGCCGGATGGCTTCGAGACAAGCCTTTGTAGGAGCGTAAATGTCAAAGTCGAAGTAGGCGAAGGCGATGACGGTTTCGGGGTGGTCGCGCAGGTAGCGTGGCACGGTTTCGGAGGCGTCGCCGGCCACCAGCTCAAACTTGCGCTTGTGCGGAATAGGGCTGTCCTGCTCGTGCAAGGCCAGTATCTGGGTGAGGTATTCCTGATAGTTGTCGGTCACGCCATAGTCACCGGCCTTTACTCGGTCGCCGTCCTTTGCATCGACGGACGGAAACCCGCCAAACGTATCGAAACCAATGATTTTGCGGTTGTAATTGAAGGGCTCGTAGATGCCGCGCAAGGCGTGCATCAGCGCCAGGTTCTGGCCCCAGCGCACCCCAAATTCCATGGCCACGCCGTGCACCGGGATGATTTGCTGGTAGAGCTCGGTGAAGAACAGCAGGCGCGAGAGCGTCTGCCTATTCAGGTACAACCCCAGGTTGTTGGGCAGCTCGGGGTTCGGAATGGGCGACTCGCGCAGGGTTTGGGCGAAGTTTTCGCGGCGCGTCTGCTCCTGCACGGGCGCACCGCTCAGAACATTAATCGGGGAGGACATAGGGCGGAATCGGGGTGAACGGGGTGCAAAAATGCCACGATTATTCGGGCTAACTGCCATCGCGTCTCAACAACTAGCTTAAACAGGCGCTAAGGCTGCACCTGGGTATTGGCGTTGTTGATGGCGGCCAGCCAAGGGTGCCTTACCAGCAGGGCGGGCAGGCCCGCCGGGTCGGTCAGGGAAAAATCGGCCGGAAGCTGTGAATAAAGCAGGTGCAGCAGGGCGTAGTCGCTGGGATAATCCACGGTGAGGCGCAGCCCGGCCACCGCCGCCGGCACCTCCAGCGGCAGCGTTTCGAGCCGTAAAAGCTCGGGGTGGCGGCGCAGGTAGGGCGTCACATGCTCCCGCTCCTCCGGCTGGGTGGCTTCCGCGCCGGCCCGGCGCAGGGCGGCGGCCGTCAGCACTTCTACATTAGTGCCTAAAGGCAAACCCGTTGTCAGCGTGTAGTCAGCCTGCGTAGCTAGATGGTGGGCCACGGCCGCCCGCATGAAGGCCGGGTCGAGGGCCGGATTGTCGGCGGTGATGCGCACCACCACTTCGGCATCGTGAGCCGCCGCGGCGCCCACAAACCGGCTCAATACATCCTGCTCATCGCCCCGAAAAACTGGTACTTGCAGGGCCTGGGCGGCGGCGGCCACAGCATCGTCGGCCGCCAGTGTGGAGGTGGCCACCACCACACTGGCGGCCGGCACCACCTGCCGGGCGCGGGCCACCACGTGGCCCAGCACCGTGGTTTCGGCCGACAGAGGCAGGGGCAGGAGCACCTTGCCCGGCAGGCGCGAGGAGTTCATGCGGGCCTGAATGATGACGACAACGCGAACGGGCCAGAGGGGTAGCATAGGTCTAGCGTATGGTCCAGCCCCCGTCCACCACGAGGTTGTGGCCGGTTACAAAATCCGATGCAGCCGCGCTCAAATACACAAAAGCGCCTGCCAAATCCTCGGGCCGGCCAATGCGCCCCAATGGGTTGCGCTGCTGCAGTTCAGCCACAAAACCGGCGGTTTCCTGCACGCCCTCGCTCGGGAAAGGCCCCGGCGACACGCAATTTACCTGAATATTCTCGGGGCCGAGGTACGAAGCGAAGTACTTAGTGAGCTGAATGACAGCGGCTTTAGCCGCGCCGTAGTGGGGCGGGTTAAGGAATTGCGGGTAGTCATCGTAAGCCGCAAAGTCGGGCGCCACCAAGCCGTACATCGACGCCACATTGATGATTTTGCCGCCGCCGTTTTCGCGCAAGTAGGGCAGCACCTCGCGCAGGCAGCGGTAGGCGCTGCCCGCCGAGCCGTCGAGGCCGCGGGCAAACTGCTCGTCGGTCAGTGCATCGGGCTGCTGACCAGCGCTGTACACCGCATTGTTGACAAGCACATGGGGCAGGCCGTGTTGCTCCCGGCAGGCCGCCAGCGCCGCCTGCACCGATAGCGTGGACGCCACGTCGCAGCTTTCGAAATGCAAGCGCCCATCGGCCAGCACCTCGGCAAACGTGGATTTGAAACGGGCTTCATCGCGGCCCAGTACCACCACGGTGGCGCCGTGGGCCAGCAGCCCGGCTACCATTCCGCGGCCCAGGTGCCCGTAGCCGCCCGTAATAAGCACGAGGCGGCCGGTTAGGTCGAACAAGTTGGCGTAAGAGGCTAAGAGCGAGGAGGCCATGCGTAAGGCAGGATAAAATCGGTGGTGGCTTCGGCCAGGGCTTGCAGCTCCGGCCGGAGGCGCTCGGCCTGGCCGGCGTAGGCGCCCGCGGCCAGGTTTTCACGCAGATTGGCGGCCGTATCGACGCCGATGACGGCCCGGCTAACCCCGGGCGCATAAGCGGCAAACAGCAGCAGCAGGCTAGTCAGCGGTATTTCGGCACACTTGGCCAATGCGTCAAGCGCGCTGATTTTCGGGGCCAGCGGCGCGAAGAATGGGGGCAGCGTGGCCGGGTAGCGCAACAACAGGCCTTGCAGGAAAGCCGACCGCACGTGCACTTCCACGCCCGCCTGCTGCAAGGCCGGCAGCAGCGGGCCAAACCGTTGGTCGAGCACGTTAAAAGGCAGCTGCACCAAACCCACGCCCATCGGGTGGGCCAGCAGCCACTCGGCTTCCTCGGGATGGTAGAGCGACACGCCGATGCGCTGCACCGTGCCCGCCGCCTGCGCCTCGCGCAACACCTCCCAGGCCGCCGGATGCTCCCGAAACCCGGCAAACTGGTGGAACAGCACGCCGTAAATCGAAGCCTGCCGCAGCCGCGCCAGCGATTCCTGCAAAGCCTGTCGTACCTCCCCGGCCGGGCCCGCCGCCAGTTTGGTGACCAGTTCAAACGGCCGAGCCCCGGCGGCGGTGCGGCTTAGCCAATCGCCCAGGCGGGTTTCGCTGTCGCCGTAGGCGGCGGCCGTGTCCAGCAGGCTGATGCCGGCGGCCTGGGCGGTACTCAGAATTTCGGCTACCGTGGTGTCGTCGGGGCGGCCGGCCACGTTGTTGATGCCGTAGTCTAGGCCGAACTGCACGGTGCCCAGCGCCAAGCGGCCGGCCAGGTTTCGGGCATCGGGGGGCGTCATATCAGCGAGCATGGGGCGCTTCAACAAACTCCCGAATGCAGGCCACCACGTAGTCCTGCTCCTCGTCGGTCAGCGTCGGAAACATGGGGATGCTGAGGCAGTGCGCGTAGTATTCCTCCGCCAGCGGGAAGTCTCCCGCGCGCCAGCCCTGGGCCTCGTAGTAAGGCATACGGTGCACCGGGATGTAATGCACCTGCGCGAATATCTGTTTGGTTTTCAGAAAGTCATACAGCTCACGCCGATGCGCTACTTGAATGACGTAGAGATGATAGGCGTGGCCGGCTCGGGCAGGCGCCAACACCGTAACGCCCGGCACCTGGGCAAAGGCCGCATCGTAGCGGGCTGCCAGCTGGCGGCGGCGGGCAAGGCCCTCGTCGGCGCGGGCGAGCTGGCTCAGGCCGAGGGCGCAGTTGAGGTCGGGCAGGCGGTAGTTGTAGCCGAGCTCCTGCATTTCCATGTACCAGCCGCCGTCGGGCTCGCGCTGCAGGTCGGCCGGGTCGCGGGTGATGCCGTGGGTGCGCAGGCGCAGCAGGTGGTGGAACAGCGCCTCCGAGTTGGTGGTAATCATGCCGCCCTCGCCGGTGGCAATGTGCTTCACGGGGTGGAAGCTGAAGATGGCCAGGTCGGCAAAGTTGCCGTTGCCGCAGCGCTGCTCCCGGCCCTGCGAGTCGATGAAAAAGCCGCCGGGCGCGTGGCAGGCGTCCTCAATCAGCCAGAGGCCAAACTCGTCGGCCAGCCGGCGCGCTTCCTCCAGGTTCACGGCCAGCCCGGCAAAATCAACCGGAATCAGGCCCGTGAAATACCCTTTCGGATGCGCTTCGAGCAAGGCCCGCACTTTGGCCAAATCAATCAATCCGGTGGCAGGGTCAATGTCGGCAAAATGGACTTCGCCGCCGCAGTAGCGCACGCAGTTGGCAGAAGCAGAGAAGGTGAGCGGCGTGGTGATGACGCGCTGGCCGGGCTGCACGTTCAGGGCCAGAGCGCACAGGTGCAGGGCGGCCGTGCCGTTGCTCACGGCCACGGCATAACGGGCACCGATATACTGGGCGAACTGCTTTTCAAATTCGGCTACCGTCGGCCCCTGGGTGAGGAAGTCGGCGTGCAGGCTGGCCACCACGGCGGCCACGTCGGCCTCGCTGATGAACTGGCGGCCGTAGGGCAGGGGGCGGGCGGGGTGGAAGGCGGAATCAGGCATCGGGGCAAAGGTAAAAGGGAATGCGGCGGGCCACGCAGAAAAGTCCGCTTTTGCACTAGCCAAGCGCTTGCCTATGATAAGCACTGCCGGCTTCAGGCCTTCGGCAGCCGGGCAATCGAGGATAGCCGGCAGTGCGCTACCCCAATACGCCCACACCAGCGCACCGCCTGTTCTGCCCATATTTGGGTGGGGGGCTGGCTCATGCAACCTGCGCCCCAGCTGGCGGGTCAGCGTTGTGGGCGTTTCTACCTTGCAATATGATGTCAATTCTACCTAACTGGCAGTCGATGGCGCGCGTGCTCCTGCTGGTGCTGGGCCTG
Source organism: Hymenobacter convexus (assembly GCF_030580955.1). Classification (GTDB taxonomy): domain Bacteria; phylum Bacteroidota; class Bacteroidia; order Cytophagales; family Hymenobacteraceae; genus Hymenobacter. Next base: position 231,667 of record NZ_JAUQON010000008.1, read on the forward strand.
GCGGGCTCCGCCCAAGCCCAGTGCGAATACTTCAACTGGTACTTCGGCGACAGCGCCGGCATTTCGTTCGTGGCGCCCATTCCGCAGGCAAAGCCGCTGCTCAATGGCCACGTGCGGTTTCCGCAGGGGGCCGCGGCCATTTCCGACGGCGCGGGCAACTTCCAGTTTTCATCCGACGGCTACCGGGTTTGGGACCGCAACGGCCGGCTCATGCCCGGGCGCAACGTGTCGCAGGTGCTGCGCAACTTCAGCGCCAACGTGCGGCAGGTGCTGGCGCTGCCCCAGCCGGGAAGCACCACCCGCTACTATGTATTTGTGAGTCAGCGCGAATTTTACACGAACGAATACCCCACGCGCAGCACTACGCCGCTGTACCTGCCCTATGCGGTGGTGGACATGAGCACCCGCAACGGCCTGGGCAGCATCGTGGCCCGCGACAGCGTCCGGCTGCCCGATTTTGCCCTGCACATCCAGGGGCCCATCTACGGGTTGGCCTGCAACTGGGCCGCCGTGCGCCACACCAACGGCCGCGACCTGTGGCTCATCGGCGTCACCACCGAAGGGCAGTACTGCAGTTGGCTGCTGGGGTCCGGCGGCCTGGCCGCCACGCCGGTCATCAGCCAGCAGCCCCGCTGGATTAGCTCCAACGGCATCTTCAAGGCCTCCGTCGATGGCTTACAGCTGGCGTTGCTCGTCAATGCCAGCCAGCCTTCAACCTTGCACGTTTTCGGCCGGCTGGAATTAGCCCGGTTCAATACTTCCACCGGCCAGGTCGATAACGCGCAGGAGCTGCCCACCCGCGCCAAGGGCTCGCACTGGGTGATGAACCAAGGCAGCGGCTCCGGCTTTCTGAGCACCCTGACCGGGCTGGAGTTCTCGCCCGACGGCACGCGCCTCTACGCCGACACTGCCGGCGTTGCCCCTCTGCAGTACAACCTGCTGGCCGGCTCGGCCCAAATGATAGATGCGACGCGAACACCCATCCAGGTTCAGGGCCCCGGCGCTTCTCCGCAAATGCGCGACCTGAAGCTGGCGCCCGACGGCAACCTCTACGTGAGCTACGGCAATTCCCAACTAGGCCGAATCAGCGCGCCCAACGCCCTGGGCAACGGCTGCCAATGGCAAAGCAGCGCTTTCAGCCTCGCGCCCCGCCAACCCAGCACCGGCACCTTCCCCCTCACCCTCAGCGACCTGAACCTGCGCGCCGGCACCGGCGCAGGGCTGATTTACATCGCCGCCCGCAACGTGTGCGCCAATCAGGAAATGTTTTTTGTGTCGTGGGTGAGCCCCTTGGCCACGCCCACTGCGCGCACTTGGGATTTTGGCGACTCCGCTTCCGGCGCGGCCAATACGGCCACTGGCGACTCGCCGTCGCATACTTATCGGGAGGGCGGCACCTACACCGTCACGCTGCGCATCAGCACGGGTAGCGGCCAGCAGTTCACGGGCACCCAAACGGTGCAGGTCTATGAGGCGCCGGTGGTAGAGTTGGGCGTGTCTCGCACGTTATGTGCCGACGAGGCCCCGCTGCTAAGCGTGGGCCCGCAGCCCGCCGGCAGCACCTACCGCTGGCAGGATGGCAGCACCGGCCCGGAATTCCAGGTCAGCACCTCCGGCACGTACCGCGTCACGGTGGCCAGTCCCAGCGGCTGCCTCACCACCAAAGAAGTCAGCATCACGGTGAATGACTGCCCGGCGCTGCCCACCATCATCACCCCCAACGGCGACGCGCTCAACCAGCTTTTCGTGCTCAAAGGGCTCAATGCGGCGGACTGGAGCCTGCGCATCTTCAACCGCTGGGGCCGGCAGGTGCATTGGCAGGAGCAGTACGACAACAGCTGGGCCGCTCAGGGCCAGCCGGACGGCGTGTATTATTACCAGCTCAGCAACCGCACCTCCAATCAGCGCCTCAAGGGCTGGCTGGAGGTGCGGCGCTAGCCACTAGGCCACGAAATCCGCGTCCACGTGCAGGCGGATTTCATCTCGAATCTGTTCGGCATCGAGCCATTCCTCGTTGTTGGCCGAATCGTACTGGAAGCCCAGCGGCACGCGCTTGCCGTGGAAGTTGGCAATGAATTTATCCACGTCCCAGGTCGGCATCGAGGGCAGGATGACGTAGTAGCGGTCCAGTTCCACGGTGCTCAGGGCGTCGGTTTCCGTAATCATGGCCTCGTGCAGCTTCTCGCCGGGGCGGATGCCCACGATTTTTTGCTCGCACTCCGGGCCAATGGCGCGGGCCACTTCCGTGATTTTGTAGGAAGGAATTTTCGGCACGAAAATCTCGCCGCCCCAGGCGTGCTCCAGCGCATAGAGCACCAAATCAACGCCTTCTTCGAGCGAGATATTGAAGCGCGTCATGTCGGGGTGAGTGATGGGCAGCACGCCGGTGTGGCGCTGCTGCAAAAAGAACGGCACCACCGAACCGCGCGAGCCAATAACGTTGCCGTAGCGCACCACCGAAAAGCGTAAGTCGCGGCTGCCCTTCATGTTATTGGCCGCCACGAAGAGCTTATCCGAGCACAGTTTGGTGGCGCCGTAGAGGTTGATGGGCGCGGCGGCTTTGTCGGTGCTCAGGGCCACCACGTCCTTCACGCCGGAGTCGAGGGCGGCGTTGATGACGTTTTCGGCGCCGAAAATATTGGTCTTGATGCACTCCATCGGGTTGTACTCGGCGGCGGGCACCTGCTTGAGGGCGGCGGCGTGAATCACGATGTCGATGCCCTCGCAGGCGCGGTGCAGGCGCTGCGGGTCGCGCACATCGCCAATGAAATAGCGAATGGCCGGGTACTTGGCCGGGCTGAATTCCTGGCTCATCTCGTACTGCTTCAACTCGTCGCGCGAGAACACCACGAGGCGCTTCACCTGCGGGAATTTTTCGAAAACGGTGCGGACGAATTGCTTGCCGAACGAGCCGGTGCCGCCCGTAACGAGGATGGATTTGTGGTTGAGGTCGAGAGCCATGAAAAAAGGGGAAGCCAAAACAGGACTGCAAAAGTAGTTCAATTAGGATTGGCGCTAATGCCGCCTGTCATCCTGAGCGCAGCGAAGGACCTGCTCACGTCATCATCGGCTGAATTACTGCTAGTCGTTTCAAGGTGAAAAGGTCCTTCGCTGCGCTCAGGATGACAGGCCCGCTCTTAAAACGCCCGCCGCTGCCGACCTTCGCACCGCCCAGCCGCTGCCGCGCCCCGCATGCTTTTCAATTCCCTCCACTTTCTCCTCTTTTTCCCGCTCGTCGTCGGGCTCTATTTTGGCTTGCCGCCCCGCTGGCGCAACCCGCTGCTGCTCGCTGCCAGCTACTATTTCTACATGAGCTGGCGGGCTATTTATGCCCTGCTGCTGCTCGCCACCACCGTCCTTGACTACTACAGCGGCTACCGCATGAGCCAGCTGCCCACCAAGGCGGCGCGGCGGCCCTGGCTCTACCTCAGCCTGGCCAGCAATCTGGGTACGCTGTTCGTTTTCAAGTACTTCAACTTCTTTCGCGACTCCGTATTACAGCTGGCCGAGGCATTCCACCTGCCGCACGGCAGCGGGCCGGTGCTGGGCCTGCTGCTGCCGGTGGGCGTGTCGTTCTACACGTTTCAGTCGGTGGGCTACATCATCGATGTGTACCAGGGCCGGTTGGCAGCGGAACGGAATTTCGGACGGTTTGCCCTGTTCGTGGCGTTTTTTCCGCAACTGGTGGCCGGGCCCATTGAGCGCGGCGGGCACATGCTGCCGCAGTTTCGGCGGGAGCACGAGTTTGATTATCAGCGCGTAGTGAGTGGGTTGCGGCTCATGGCCTGGGGATTGTTCAAGAAAGTGGTGGTGGCCGACCGCCTGGCCCTGCTCGTCAACCCGATTTTCAACAACCCGCGCCAGCACCCCGAGGGGCCGCTGCTGCTGCTGGCCACGCTGGCTTTTACCTTTCAGATTTACGGCGATTTTTCGGGCTATACCGACATGGCGCGGGGCGCCGCCCGGGTGCTCGGCTTCGAGTTCAACCTCAATTTCCGGCAGCCCTACCTGTCGGCCTCGGTGCCCGAGTTCTGGCGCCGCTGGCACATTTCGCTGTCGAGCTGGTTTCGCGACTACGTGTATATCCCGCTGGGGGGCAGCCGCGTAGCCCCGGCCCGCGCCTATGGCAACCTGCTGGCGGTGTTTCTCATCAGCGGCCTCTGGCACGGCGCCAACTGGACGTTTCTGGTCTGGGGCGGGCTGCACGGGCTGTACCTGGTGCTCAGCACCTGGGCCCGGCCGGCGCGAGAGCGGCTGGCGCAGCTCACGGGGCTGACGGCGCACCCGCGCCTGCGCCGGGCTGGGGGCGTGCTGCTCACGTTCGGGCTGGTGGCCTACGCCTGGATTTTCTTCCGCGCCAACACTTTGGACGATGCCATTTTCATCAGCCAGCACCTGTTCAGCAGCTGGAACACGCTGGGCGGGCGCGGCACGGCCACGCTGCTGCTCGAATTTTCGCAGCACTACCGGCCCGAACTGGCCGTGGCCGCTTTCAGCGTGTGCCTCATGCTGGTCCTCGAATATTTCGGCCGGGCGCGCAGTCTGCAGGCCTGGGTTTCGGCCCAACCGGCGGCCGTGCGTTGGGCCGGCTACGCCGGGCTGGCGCTGCTAATTCTGTACCTAGGCGTGTTCAACAGCACCTCGTTTATTTATTTTCAATTTTGAAGCGGCCCGATAATTCTGCGGTTCTGAAGCTGCTGGGGCGGCTGGCGCTGCTGGCCAGCGCGGCGCTGCTGGGTGCGCTGGCGCTGGGCCCGGTGCTGCGGCGCGGGCAGGTTGATGCGTTTTACGGCCGTTTCACCAGCCCACCCGCGGGCTCGCTGGTGTTGGGCACCTCGCGGGCGGCGCAGGGAATCCGGCCGGCGGTGCTGGCGGCGCGGCTGGGCGGCCGGTTTGAGGGGCCGCTGCTTAACTACGCTTTCACGCTCACGCACTCGCCCTACGGCCAGGCTTATTTGCGCAGTATCCAGCGCAAGCTGCGCCCGGAGGTGAAAAACGGCCTTTTTATTGTAGCCGTCGACCCGTGGTCGCTGTCGCTCACCGGCCCGGAAGGGGTCTTTCCGGAGGACCAGTCGTTCATTGGCCAGCTCCATCAGGTGAGCCAGAATCCCAATCTGCCTTACCTCACGCGCTACCAAACCAAGCCGCTCTACCGCCTGCTGCTCGACTACGCCACCGCCACCGAGCGCCTGCACCCCGACGGCTGGCTGGAAGTCAACATTGGCACCGACAGCGCCCAGGTGCGCGCCCGCACCACCCGCAAGCTGCAGGATTATAAGCAACTGGCCGCTGCTCAGCACCTCTCGGCGAGCCGGCTACAGGCCTTGCGCCAAACCATTGAGTTCCTGAAGCCCCACGGCCGCGTGGTACTAGTGCGCCTGCCCGTCGGGCCGTCGCTGCTGCAATTGGAACAAGTTTACCAGCCCGGCTTCGACCAACTCATGCGCCGACTGGCCAACAACTCGGCCGTGCCCTACCTCGATTACAGCGCCCAGCCCTACGCCACCACCGATGGCAACCACCTGCAGCGCAACGCCAGCGCAGCTTTCAGCGAGCAACTGGCCAAGGACTTAGCCAAAATGCTGGCCGCGCAGTAGCCTTTTCTACTTGGCTGTTTCGGCTACTTCATACACGTAAATGTGCCAGTAGGAATCTGGGTGGGCAAAATCGGCCACCGGGCGCAGGCCGCTACGGGCCGGATGCGCCAGCCGCGCCGCGCTGAGAATAAACCGCCCGCCTAATTGCTTGAAAGCAGCTGCGTTGAGTGCCCAATCCTGCACGGTGCGCACGGGCGCGGCCGGCACCAGGAAGTTGCGGCCCAGCTCGTGCGCGAAGAAAAAACAGCGGTTGCCCCAGGCATCGAAGTAAGTACGCAGGGCCGCGTCTTTGGCCAGCTCACCGGCAATAAGCGGCCGGAACTGGTGCTTATATGCCAGCGGGTAGTTGTTCTGGTTGCTGTCGAGGGTGTAGAAATCGTTGAGCTGCGCTACGGCTGGCGCGAAGCCCAGGCAGCCCACGCGGTAGCCGCTGGGCGGCAGGCCCGTGCGTTGGGCCAGGTGCTGCTTGATGCTGGTAAACAGCGGTTTGGCCATGTACTGTGCATAGTTTGGCTGGCCCTTTTTCGGTCGGCCGGCCAATTCGCGCAGGTTGTTGGTCCATTCCGTATTCATGAGCAGGCCAATGAGTAGCTGCACGGCCACTATCCCGGCCGCCACCAGCCGGCGCTGAATTGGCAGCAGGCGCAAGCCCAACGCCAGCACCCCGAAGCAGGCCAGCGGCAGCAGAAACCCCAGCCGCGTGAGATTAAAAGCGTGCAGCAAGGGCAGCTGATGTTGCACCAGAGCCACGCCCTGCAGAACGAATCCGCAAAAAATACTCACCCCCAAAATATCCAGCAGCCACGGCGCCAGCCGACGGGCGGCCACTCGCCACCCGCCCGGTGCCCAAGCCAGCGCGGCCAGCACGGCCAGCGCCACGGCTCCCCGAAAAAACTGGCTGGAGTGGTATTGCCCCAGCACCAGAAAATTAAGCGACTGCCGCAAGCCGGGCAGCAGTCCCATTTGCGTTTGCCGCAACAAGTCATGTTCTACCCGATGCGATATGAACTGCTGTGCCACAAGCAACGAGTAAAACAGCGGCCACTCCACCACCACATACATGGCCATCAGCAAGCCCGTGGCCAGAGCCACCCGAAGTGCCGCCGCCCGCCGCCCATGCCAGAAGTCGTAGAGCGCCAGCCCGGCCAATGCGCCGCCTATAAACGGCCCCACAAATACAAAAAACGTCCACACCGGAAATGCCGCCACTAGCAGCCAGTCCCACCAGCGCCCGCGGCCGTCGCGCAGGCGCAACACGGCCAGTAGCAGCGCCGGCTGGCCTAGCACCGTCAGCCCATAAATGGAGTAGATGGGCAGCGTAGCCCAGGCCAGCGCCAGGCCGGCCGCCAGGCCTCGCTGGCCCGGCTCCGGCAGCCAGCGCGCCCGCAGTAGTGCCCACATGCCCAGCAGCCCCAGCAGCCGCACCAGTGCCTGATTAACCAGATACGCCGCCCACGGCAGCACCCCAAACAGCCACACCGTCGGGTTCAGCCCCGAGCGTAGGGCGTTGCGCGGCAGCCCGTTCATGATGCTCGGAATCACCGTGGTGGGCCGATAGTCGAATACTACCCGGAACTTGTTCAGCAGGTAGGGGCTGCCAATTTCCGTATCTAGGTTGTCGTGAATCGTAAGGTAGCTGTGGCTTTGCAGCAGCAAAAAGGGTAGCAGAAACAGCGCCAGACCCAGCAGTGCCAGCGACAACGGCCGTAAAAAGGGGCTTCCACTCTTCATTGGGCGTGGTTGCAATTAGCGGGCGGCAATTTCGGCCAGCCGCCCGGCCAGCGCGCGGCGGGAATAGCGGTTGTGGCTCACGGCCGGCAGGTCGAGGTTGGGGTTCTGGCGCCACTGGGCCACTAGTGTTTCCAGCGTAGCCAGCATTAGTGCTGAATCCTGGTAGGGCAAGGCTTGGCCCGCCTCGCATTCCTGGAGCAGGTTGTCGGCGTCGGAGCCGGCCGGGCCCACGCACAGAATGGGCTTGTTGGCCGCGAGGTACTCGAAAATCTTGCCCGGCAGAATGCCGAAATTGCGCGGCACGTCCGGAATAGCCATCAGCAGCACCGAGGAACTGAGCAGGTATTCTACCGACTTATCGTGCGGCACAAAAGGTATAAACTCTGTGGCTGTTAGCAGGCCCGCCTGTTCAATTTGCTGGCGCAATTGGGCCGAAACCTGCCCCACGAAGCGCAGCCGCAGCGGCACTTCAGGATGCCGGGCGGCGCAGCTGGTAATGACATTGAGCAGGCAGTCAATGTGATACAACTCTGTGATGGTGCCGGTGTGCGTGATGCGCAGGCAGTCTGTGGGCGGCTGCGAGGGCTGGCAGAAGTCCGTTTCGTCGTAACCATTCGGCAGCACCTGAAGCTTGGCCGAAGGCAGCTCCGGCAGCTTGGCCATAAACAGCCGCTTGGTTTCGGGCGAGGTCACCAGCACGGTATCGGCCTGGGTGAGCACCTGCCGCTCGTAGCGCGCATCGAGCCAGGCGGCCAGCGGCGTGTGGTGCAGGTCTTTGTAGTAATAAATGTCCGTCCACGGGTCGCGCATATCGGCCAGCCAGCGCAGGCCGTGGCGCTTTTTCAATTCCAACCCAATGAGCTGGGTGGAGTGCGGCGGCGACGAAGTGAGCACGGCGTCGAACTGCTCGCCAGCAGCCAGCAGCTTTTCCACGGCGGCCAGGGCGTGGCGGTTCCAGCCCCGGCGCGGGTCCGGAATGAACAGGTTGCCGCGCACGAAGCGCAGCACTTTCTGCATGGCGCCCGGCTTGCCTTCGTTGGCAAAGCCGCCGTAGGGCACGGCCCGGCCGGTCAGCTTCTTGTAGCTCTCAAACGGCTCCGTAGTGCCAGTGCGGATGACGCGCACGCCGGCTGGCACCTCGGCCAGCAGGCTTTCGTCGCGTACCGGGTAGGTGGCCTGGGCCGGGTCCACGGTTATCACCGTGGGCTCCACGCCGAAATGCCCGAGGTGCTTCACAAATTTCAGGCAGCGCTGCACGCCGGCCCCGCCCGAAGGCGGCCAATAATAGGTGATGACGAGCAGGCGCAGCGGACGTAGGGCGGACACGGAACAGCAGGGGAGGGCAAGCGGGCCGCGAAGGTACGTGGTTTGCCGGTTTTCGGCCTTTTGTGGTTACTTTTGGGGTTCAATAACTGCCTGATTTGGCGCGGCTCGGTGCCCGCAGTCAGTCCTCTTGTCTCTCCCGCTCAACCCAGCGAATCCATGTTCGATAGTCTCTCCAATAAGCTCGACCGGGCGATAAAAACCCTGAAAGGTCAGGGCAGCATCTCGGAAATCAACGTCGCGGCCACCATCAAGGAAATCCGCCGTGCGCTGGTCGACGCCGACGTTAACTACAAGGTTGCCAAAGAAGTAACCGACAAAATCAAGGACGCCGCCATGGGCCGCGACGTGCTCACGGCCGTGTCGCCGGGCCAGCTCATGGTCAAAATCGTGTACGATGAGCTCACCGAGCTCATGGGCGGCGAGAAGAAAGACATCGTCATCAAAGGCGACCCGGCCGTGATTCTGCTCTCGGGCCTGCAGGGCTCGGGCAAAACTACCTTCGCCGGCAAGCTGGCCAGCTACGTCAAGAAGCAGGGCCGCAACGTGTTGCTGGTGGCCTGCGACGTGTACCGCCCCGCCGCTATCGACCAGCTGAAGGTGCTCGGCGAGCAAATAGGCGTGGAAGTGTACTCGGAAGTCGAGAACAAAAACCCGGTTGAAATCTCGCGCAACGCCATCGACTACGCCCGCAAAAACGGCAAGAAGGTGGTCATCATCGACACCGCCGGCCGCTTGGCCGTGGACGAGCAGATGATGCGCGAGATTGAGGCTGTGAAGTCGGCCATCAACCCCAGCGAAACGCTGTTCGTGGTGGACTCCATGACCGGCCAGGATGCCGTGAACACCGCCAAAACCTTCAACGACCGCCTCAATTTCGACGGCGTGGTGCTCACCAAGCTCGACGGCGACTCGCGCGGCGGCGCGGCCCTCTCGATTCGGGCAGTGGTCGAAAAGCCCATCAAGTTCATCTCGACGGGCGAGAAGATGGACGCCCTCGACCTGTTCTACCCCGACCGCATGGCCCAGCGCATTTTGGGCATGGGCGACGTGATTTCGCTGGTCGAACGCGCGCAGCAGCAGTTCGACGAGGACGAAGCCAAGCGCATTGAGAAGAAAATCCGCAAAAACCAGTTCGACTTCAACGACTTCCTCGGCCAACTCGAGCAAATCAAGAAGATGGGCAACATCAAGGATTTGATGGGCATGATTCCGGGCATGAGCAAGGCCATGAAGGACGTGGAAATCGACGACGACGCCTTCAAGCCCGTCGAGGCCATCATCCGCAGCATGACCAAGCAGGAGCGCGCCAACCCCGACCTGCTGAACGCCTCGCGCAAGCGCCGCCTGGCCAAAGGCTCGGGCACGGAGCTGCAGCAGGTGAACGACCTGATGAAGCAATTCGACCAGATGCGCCAAATGATGCGCAAAATGAACAAGCTCAGCCAGACTAAAGGCGGCCTGGCCCAGATGCAGAAGATGATGGGCGGTATGCGCGGCGGCGGCGGCATGATGGGCCGCTAGGCCCGGCGATTCGTATCTGTTTTCAGCCCAACGAAAAAGCCTCGGCACATGCTGGGGCTTTTTCGTTGGGCCAAATTATTTTCGGCGATTCCTATAATGTGGGGAGTATAAACTGCACACATCAAATGTGTTGCGAAAAAATTTAACACAGCTGGAATCTTTTGGTGCAATTCTTGTTAGCCTCATCGTGAAAGAATAGTTTTTTAAGGTGTTTTGGTATGGAAAGGGACGGCGCACTGCGTCGTCCTTTTTTTATTTGCCAGAACCGGGTGTAAGGCTGCGCGGTTGGCAACGTCTAGGGAGGCAAAGCTGGTTGTTCGGCCGGCGTACCTTGTGCCATATTTCCTAACCGACCGCCGCGTATGAAGCAACTCGTTGAAAAGCACCCGCTGGCCATTCGCTGGTTTCACTGGGTCAATTTTCCCGTTCTCAGCCTCATGATTTGGAGCGGGCTTTGGATTTATTGGGCCAACGACGTATACCGCCTCGGCTGGGGCAAAACCACGCTGCTCAAGTTCTTCCCGCAGTCGTTCTACCAAGCATTCCACCTCGAATACAAGCTGGCGCAGGGCATGAGCTGGCACTTCGTGCTGATGTGGGTATTCTTCCTCAATGGCCTGCTTTACGTGCTCTACACCATTTTTTCGGGCGAGTGGCGCTACCTGCTGCCCAATCGGCACTCCTTCAAGGAAGCCATTCAGGTCACGCTCTTCGACCTGGGTTTGCGCAAGCAGCATCCGCCGGTGCGCAAGTTCAACGGTGCCCAGCAAATTGCTTATACCAGCGTCATACTGATGGGGTTGGGGTCGTTGCTCACGGGTCTGGCCATCTATAAGCCGGTGCAGTTTGGCTGGCTCACGCAGTTGCTGGGCGGCTACGAGTTTGCGCGCATCATCCATTTCGCGCTCACCATTGGCTACGTGCTGTTTTTCATCGTGCACATTGCCCAGGTGGTGCGCGCCGGCTGGAATAATTTCCGAGCCATGGTGGCCGGTTTCGAAATAGTGGATGTCGACCCCGCGACGCACGAAATCAAGGCTGGCCCCACCTCGCTGCCCGCCGCCGATGCTTCCCTTTCGTCAACCAAGTAGCTATTTCTGAAATGACTGACGAAACCCCCGATGCTGCTGCCAATCAGCAGCCTTTGCGCCCCGAGGCCGAAGTGCTGGCCGAAGCTCGGCGCCGCTCGCGCCGCTCGTTTATTGGCCTCGGCCTGGCCGGGCTAGCGGGCTTTGGCGGCTTGCGCTGGCTGTTTTCCGAGCCCAATGACGAGGGCATGCCACACCGCGTGCGCAAGGTGCTTGATGCCAACGGCCAGCTCAGCCACGCTTACTTTAAGCAGACGCGGCTGGCACCGGAGTTTGCCCGCGCCCGCGCCCGCACTCCGCGCAAGAACGGCACCTACGGCCTCAAGAGTGAGTTGGACCCTGCCACCTGGCGCATGCGTGTGCAAGGTTACGGCACTGGTCAAACACGAGAATTTACCTTGGCTGACGTACAGGCGCTGCCCAAAGTGGAAATGGTGACGGAGCTAAAGTGCATCGAGGGCTGGAGCGTCATTGTGCATTGGGCTGGCACCCGTTTGTCTGATTTCCTGGCCAGATACCCGTTGGCTACTCGCAGCGGCCGACCTATCGACCCCCTCAACCCGCCAGCCGACCTGGCGCCTTATGCCGCCATCGACACGCCCGATGGAAAGTACTACGTGGGCCTTGACATGGATACCGTGCTGCACTCGCAAACGCTGCTGTGCTACGAGATGAATGGCCAACCGCTCACGCCCAACCACGGCGCCCCGCTCCGCCTCGTCACGCCGCTCAAATACGGCATCAAGCACATTAAGCGCATCGGGACCATCGCCTTCGTCGACACCCGTCCGAAGGACTATTGGGCCGAAATGGGCTACGACTGGGACTCAGGCCACTAGTGAATCACGCGTAGCTCGTACCGCTCGGGGGCGCCATTGAGCGCGGGCACGTGCCAGGCACCTACCCGGCTGGGGCCGTAGCCCAGGTTTACTTTCACCCATTCGTCGCGAGTAGGCAGCATGTCGATGATTTCCTTTTCCAAACGAGTCAGCTCAGCTTGCAGGCCAGCTGCGTCAGGGGAAGTTTCGCCTCTTTCAGGCGCCACTTTGGCGCGGTTCAGCGCCTTCTCGGCTTCCAGGTAAGCATCTACTTTTTCTTCCAGCGGTTTGAATGCGGGGTCCAGGTAATCGAGGTTGGAGGCCATGAGTGGGGTAAGCTAAGCTAAGCAGAATGGTTTGATGGCAGAACGGGCGGGACCGCCCAAAAGATACACTTTAGAATTGCGGCAGTTCAGAGGAGCGGGCTGGCCGGGGTGCTGGCCGGGCGGTTGCGCTGGCACTTCTCGCCGCAATATTTCACGTCTTCCCAGTTGGCGCGCCATTTTTTGCGGTACTCGAACGGACGGCCGCAGGTGACGCAGATTTTGGTGGGCAGCTGGCCTTTACGTAGTTTGGCGGGGAGCATGGGCAGGGAAAGTAGTAGCAACTGGCAGGGAAACGGCCGGCGCCCCCGCGAAGTTTTGGGTACTTTTCGGCTCCAAAGCCGTAAGTGCCTCCAGCCGTCGCTCCGGCGCCGTGGCCTTTCTTCGGCCTCTTTTATTTATGACCAATACTTCTGCTCCCGACATTCTGGGCCAGGCCCTGCTCGACTACCACCACGGCCACGATGCCGATGCCACCGTCACGGTGCATTGCAGTGCGGCCGACGACGAGCCGCTGCCCGCCGCCTATTTCTTCCGCACGGTGTTGCAAATGCCCGAGCTGGAGCGCCAGGCCCTCGACGAAAGCCGGGGCCGCGTGCTCGACCTTGGCGCCGGCGCCGGCTGCCATAGCCTGGAACTCCAGAGCCGGGGCTTCGACGTGAAAGCGGTGGACGTGTCGGCCGGCGCGGTGCAGGTGATGTCGGAGCGCGGCGTGCAGAACGTGGCGCGGCACGACTTATTCAGCGCCAAGCCCGCCTCCGAACTGCCCTACGATACCATTCTGCTGCTCATGAATGGCCTCGGCCTGACCGGCACGCTCGATGGGCTCGATAAATTCCTAGCCCACGCCCGCACCTTGCTGGCCCCCGACGGTCAGATTCTGGCCACTTCCTCCGATATCCGCTACCTGTACGAGGACGAGGACGGCGCCCTGCGCATCAACCTCAACGGCCCCTACTACGGCGAAGTAGAATACCGCCTGACCTATAGAGGCCAGGACGGCGAGCCTTTTCCCTGGCTCTTCATCGATGCGGCCCTGCTCAACGACGCCGCCGAAGCCGCCGGCTACACCGCCGATTTCATTGGCGAAGACGACAATGAACAATACCTGGTACGTCTGCAAATCAGTTAGCAGTGAACAGTTAGCAATGAACAATGAGAAGGTCAAAAAGTCAATTCATTGCTCAAGGCAAACGGCTCACTGTTTACTACAAACCGTTAACTAAAATATGACCAACGAAATTACCTACCGCACCCGCTGGGCCGACATGGACCCCAACGGCCACATGCGCCACTCTGCCTATGCCGATTTTGCCGCCGACCAGCGCGTGGTGCTGCTGTCCCAATGGGGCTTCGATGTGAAGCGCTTCGCCCAACTGCGGCTCGGTCCTATCCTTTTTCGGGAAGAAACCAAGTATTTGAAAGAGGTGAACATCGGCGAAGAAATTCGCGTCAACGGCCACCTCGCCTCCGCCAGTGCCGATGGTTCGCGCTGGACCATTGTCCACACCATCTTCAAAGCCGATGGCCGGGTGGCTGCCACCGTTACCGTCGATGGCGCCTGGCTCGACCTCGACCGCCGCAAGCTCACCGTGCCGCCCGCCGAGTTGGCCGATGCCTTCAGTTCCATGCCGGTATACGAAGCCCCAACCAAGTAACGCTATAAAGCACGAATGCCCCGAAGTTGCAGCTTTGGGGCATTCGTGCTTTACGCCTGCGCATCGGCAGTTGCCCGCACGGTAGCACCCGGCCGGAGGGCCTTCGTGATGCGCCCGAGCTGCTGTTGGTGGTGCAGCAAGTGGTCGAGCAGGAAGTCCATCACCTGATAGATGGTGATGCGCCCCGAGCGGGGGTGCGGGAAAATGGCCCGGTTCAGGTGCCGGCTTGGAAACTCGTTCAGCACGCGCTCCAACTGGCGGCGGGTGGCTTCCCAGGTTCGGCGCAGCTCGGGCAGGCTTGGCAGGTTGCCGGCGTCAGTAAGGGTGGCCACGCCGCGCGGCGCCTTGTACTTGAAGCCTGGCAGCCGCAGCAACAGCCGCACCACGCGGGCCCGCAGCCGCGTCAGCAGGCCCACTTTGGGCAGCATTTCCTCGGAGTTCATCTTCTTCTGGATATACTGGACGATGTTGCCCTCAATAAACAGCAAGTGGTGAACCACCTGATTGGCCGACCAACTGCCCGGCGCAGGCGCCTTGCCGCTGTCCGGTCCCAGCGCTTCGGCCGATTTTAATAGGCGTTCGGTGGCGTGTTCCAGCTGTTCGAGTTTGAGGTGCAGGCGGTGGTTCATGGTGGTGGGAACGGAGATGGGCGGGAGTGCGCAAAAGGTACGGGAACTTTGATGATAGGTAGATGAGTGCGCTGTTTGAACGCATGCCTGTAGCTGCCCCCGCTGCCTCAGCTACGAATTAAATGGGCAATAAAAAGCCCCGCTGGCAGCGCCAGCGGGGCTTTTTATTCGTCGCCAAAGGCCAAAATTATGCCTTGGCGTAGGTCACTTCTTTCACGGCTTTCACCACGCGGGCCACGTTGGGCAGCGAGGCTTCGATGAGCGTGGGAGCGTAGGGCAGGGGCACATCGGCGCAGGTGATGCGGATGACGGGCGCGTCGAGGTGGTCGAAGGCGCGGCGCTGCACGATGTAGGCCAGCTCGCTCGAAATGCTGGCCAGCGGCCAAGCCTCTTCGATAACCACCATGCGGTTGGTTTTCTTCACCGAAGCCACCAGCGTGTCGTAGTCAATCGGACGCACCGAGCGCAGGTCAATTACTTCGGCCTCAATGCCTTCCTTGGCCAGCTCGTCGGCAGCGGCGTAGGCAATCTTCATCATTTTGCCGAAGCTCACCAGCGTCACATGCTTGCCCTGGCGCACGATGTTGGCCTTGCCGATTTCGAGCAGGTACTCTTCCTCGGGCACTTCGCCCTTGTCGCCGTACATCAGTTCCGATTCCATGAAGATGACGGGGTCGGGGTCGCGGATGGCGGCTTTGAGCAGGCCCTTGGCGTCGTAGGGGTTCGAGGGAACCACCACTTTCAGGCCGGGCGTGTTGGCATACCAGTTTTCGAAGTTCTGCGAGTGCTGGCTGCTGAGCATGCCGGCGTTGCCCGTTGGGCCGCGGAACACAATGGGGCAGGAGTACTGCCCGCCCGACATCGAATACAGCTTGGCGGCCGAGTTAATCACCTGGTCGATGGCCACCAACGAGAAGTTGAATGTCATGAACTCGATGATGGGAATCAGCCCATTGGCGGCGGCGCCCACGCCGATGCCGGCAAAACCCAGCTCGGCAATCGGGGTGTCAATCACCCGCTCCGGCCCGAACTCGTCGAGCATGCCTTGGCTCACTTTGTAGGCACCGTTGTACTGGGCCACTTCTTCGCCCATGAGGAACACCCGCGGGTCGCGGCGCATTTCCTCGGACAGGGCCTCGCGCAAGGCCTCACGAAATTGAATTTGACGCATGGTTTTCTTTAGGGTAAAGCCGGTTTTCAGCCGTTTGGCAAAGCTACGACAGGCGGGGGCGTCGGGCCAAAGCTAATTCGGGCTTACTTCAAGGCTTCCCGGAATACCTTGCCCTGCGCGTAGTCCTGAAACTCTAAGTCCTCCACGGCGCGCTGGGCGTAGCTGCGGTCCAGCGCAATAGCCTGCTTGAGCAGCTGGCCCATTTCGGCCTCGTTCTTCTGGCGAGCGGCCACCACCGCCATGCCGTAGACCGGCGCGGCGGCCGTGGGGCGCAGGGCTTGGGCCAGGCGATATTGTTCCAGGGCCAGGTCGTAGCCTTCACGGCCTACTAGTATCAGGCCTTTGTTGAGGGCATTTTGGTAGGAGGGGCCGGCGTATTGCAGGTTGCGCAGGGCTTCATCGGGCTGGCCCACTTCGATTTCCAGCGCGGCGCGGTCGGAGAAAATCTTGCGCAGCAGCGGGCGGGGGCCACCCAGCTTGATGGCGTAGTCGTAGTTCTGCAGGGCTTCGAGGCGGTCGCCGGCCCGGTGGTAGGCCGTGGCCGCGTGGTAGAAGAACTCGGCCGTGGGGTTGCGGTGCGCGGCCAGGGTGAAATTGACGGCGGCGCGGTGGTAGTAGGCTTTCTGGGTTTTGGCGGTGGGCTCTTTTTCGCCGCGCTGCAACAGCACCACGCCTAGGTTGTGGAAAGCCTCCCAGCTATTCGGGTTGTTGGCGGCGGCCACTTCGTAGATGCGCTGCTTCTCAGCCAGCAGCGGGGTGAGTGAGGCCGAGTAGCGCAGTTCCTCGGGCGTAAGAGCGTCGGCTTCCACCTGCTTTTCGACAATCTTTTTCGAAAGCAGATACACCTCCGAATCGTAGCGCTTAGGGGCCGTGTAGGTCACGGCCACGGTGCCGAAGCGCAGCACGGGGTAGATATAGTCCTCGATGTAATCGAAATAGGTGAGCTTATGCAGGGCCTTTTCCTTTTGCTCGAAGGTGCCGCGCGTGTCGTTGATGATGGACACGACGGAATCAATCTGGTCGGCCTTGAGGGCTGAAGATGTCACCTTACTCAGGAAGGTGTCCCACTTGCGCACGTAGGCCAGGGTGTCGTAGCGAATGCTCTCGTTTTTATTGAGATACGAGAAGGTTTTCACGCGCTGCTTGTAGTAGTAGAGCAGCATGCGCACGCGCTTGCTGGCCAGGGCGCGGTTGTGGGCGTCGGTCGAGTCGGGCGAGTGGCCCGCAATGATGAGCACCTGCTTGGTGTGCTGGTTGGCGTCGATGAGGTCTTCCAGCGCCTGCACGTTGGTGCCCAGGTAGCCGCGGATAAACCACTTGTCCTCATCGAAGTAAAAGGGCAGCACGCGGGTGCCGCTCATGGTGTTGTTGGCGTGTTCAGGCAGCAGCGTCAGCACGGTGTCTTCGCGGGTGACGAGGCGGGCGGGGTCGGCGATGCCGCGGGCCACCAGCACGTCGGCATCGGCGCGCAGCACTTTGCCGTTCTTTTTCAGCTCGCGCACCTGGGCGTGGGCCAGCAGCTCGCCGGGGTTGCGGCCGGGTGTGTTCGGAATACTGAATTTTTGGGTGGCGACGAGTTGGCCTTTGTGCTCGTCGTCATACACGTAATTGCCCGACGTGAAGGTGAGGCGGCCGAGGGTGTCTTCGCGCAGGCCGTGCTCGTAGCGGTAGCGCAGCAGCAACTCATAAGCAACACCCTTGTGCAGGTGGCTGGCTGGCACCCGGGCAATTACCTCAAACGGGACGGCCTCGCCCGAAGCCAGTAGGGGCGTGGGCCGGGCCGATACCGTGCGGCCGGCTTCGGCCTGCTTCAGCACCCGCGGCAGCGCGCAGGCCGACAATAACAGCGTGGTTGTCAGCAAGCCGTGGGCCACTGGCCGCAGAAAATAACTCATCAAAATATGCAACAACGGGAAACGAAAGTCTGCCCTTCCAACGTAAAAGGCGCTCAAATAGTCGGGCCTGGGCCGGCGAAATTACGCGGTCGGGCTTGCCCTCGGCCCGCCGACACCTTATCTTAGCCCAGACAATCTGTTTTTCGCTAGCCGCTACCGCCCATGAAACGCTTCACCGACTACCTCGAAACGCAGTCCTTTGGTTTGTGCTCGGCCCTGGCCCAAAAGTGGGGGTTCAGCACGCGCAGCGTACGGCTCTCGTTTGTGTACGCCTCGTTTTTCACGTTCGGCTCGCCCATCGTGCTCTACTTCGCGGGGGCTTTCTGGATGAACGTGCGCCGGGCCATGCGCCAGCAGCGCAGCACCGTGTGGGATTTGTAGCCCCGCGCGCTCTGCCTATTCCTTCTCCTTCGGTTCGGGTTCGGTTGCTTCCGGAATGGCTACGCCTTCTGCGCGGCGTTCCTTTTGCAGCTTGGCTTCTTTGCGGCGCCGGCTCTTGTCGTTCTCGGGCTTTTTCTTCTTGACTTTTTTCTTGTCGCGGTGCTTGACGTGCTTGTTGGAGTGTTCTGCCTTTTTGGTGTGGGAGCGGTTGGCATGGCCGAAACGGTGGAAGCTTTGCGCGGAAGCTGGACCCAGCGAAATGAACACCAGCAGCACGCCGGCCAGCAGCAGAAGTAGGGCTTTTTGCATCAATAAAGGTGAAAACAACAGCTTAGCTAAGCCGAAAAGCCAAATATAGCCGCTTGGGCGCTGCCTTTAACGGATGCCCAGCTCCGAAAACTTACGCTTGCCCTGCGCAAAATAAGCCCATACCAGACTGCCCTTGTACACGCCCGCCCGCTGGGCCACGCGCAGGTGCGGCCGGGCCGCCTGCCGCTTCTTGCGCCAGTAGCCAAAGGAGCCGTAGAAGCTGAAGTGCGCCCGTAATACCGCCCAGAAGTTGCCAACTTCCCCGCTGGCCAGGAATTTCAGGCCAGCCACGCCATCGAGCACTAGGCGCTGCCCCATGGCCCACAGTAGCTCATCGGGGGCGGCATTTTTATAGAGCAGGGCGAGGCCGTTGCGGAAGTTGAGATAGGTTTTGCGCGGGTTGGTTTTGGGCAGGGTGCCGCCGCCCACGTGGTGCACGGCGCTGCCGCCGTGGTACCACACCTCGTGCCCCGCGTTTTGGAGGCGCCAGCAAAAGTCAATTTCCTCCATGTGCGCGAAAAAGGCGGGTTCGAGGCCGTTCAGGGCTTGCCAGGCGCTGCGGCGCACCAGCAGGCAGGCGCCGCTGGCCCAGGCCACGGGGCGCGGGTCGTCGTACTGGCCGTGGTCTTTTTCGAGGGTATCGAAGAGGCGGCCGCGGCAGAAGGGATAAGCCAGACGGTCGAGGTAGCCGCCGCCGGCGCCGGCGTATTCGAAGTACGTGGGGTCGGCTGCGGCCAGGATTTTGGGCTGCACGGCGGCGATGCGCGGGTTGGCTTCGAGCAGGGCGCGCAGGGGGCGCAGCCAGCCCAGGGTTACCTCCACGTCGGAATTGAGCAACACGTAGAAGTCGCTGTCGACCTGCGCCAGTGCCTGGTTGTAGCCCTCACAAAAGCCGAAATTGCATTCCAGCAGCATCATTTCCACCTGCGGGAAGTCGCGCGAGAGCACCTCCGCCGAGTCGTCGGTTGAGGCATTGTCGGCCACGATGACACGGGCGCCGTCGGCGTGGGCGAGCACGCCGGGCAGGAAACGGCTGAGAAAAGCAGCCCCGTTCCAGTTCAGAATGACAATGGCCACGTCGGCGCAAGCACCCACGGGCCCCACGTTAGGCGCCAAAGCCACTCAGGTCGAGGCCGGGCACGTTGGGCATCAGGCCGCTGGTTTTGCGTTGGAGTTCCTGGCGGGCCAGTTCGGCGGCTTCGTCAAGGGCCTTGTTCACGGCGGCTACCACGAGGTCGGCCAGCATGTCGCGGTCCTGCGGAGTGAGGAGGGTTTCGTCGATTTCGAGCTTGAGGATTTTGCGGTGGCCGTTGGCCGTGGCGCGCACCATACCGCCGCCGGCTTCGCCCGTGGCGGTAATGTGTTGGATTTCCTGCTGGGCCTGCTGCATTTTGTCTTGCAGCTCTTTCACTTTGCCCATCATGCCGGTGATGTCGAATGCCATGGTTTTCGTTAACAATTATATAATGAGCAGTGAACAAAAAGGCGGTTGGAAAGAGTGCCGCCAGCTCATAGTTTACCAAAGACGCCTAAACGTGCCACAAGGTTGGTTGCGCCTCCGGTTCACACCGCGTTTTACTTGAGGATGGTGACCGCACCCGTGGCCGTGAATGGCGTGCCGTCCTCGTTGTATTGGCTGAAGCGCCACACGTAGGCGCCCGGCACCGGCGCGTGGCCCCGAATGGTGCCGTCCCAAACGTCGGCCCGTTTGGCGCCCCGAAAAACCTCCTGCCCGTTGCGGTCCACCACCACGAAAGTGTAGTTGTCCAGGTACTTGCCTTTTACTTCGAGCACATCGTTCAGGCCGTCGCCGTTGGGGGTGAAGGCCGTGGGAATAGTCAGGAACAACTGCCGCGTCACGGTGGCAATGTTGGAATAGCTGAACGTGCCCGCCGGCAGGCCCGCGCCGCCGATTTGCAGGCGGTAGCGCAACACCTGCCGGTTGGTGGGCGGCACGAGGTCGGTGTAGCTGCCGCCGCTGACGGTCACACTGCCGGGCAGCACCGAATTATCGGGGTTCAGGCGCTGGAGCACGTAACTGGCCGGCTGGCTGGGGTCGGGGCCGGTGAAGGCCGTCCAGGTCAGAGTGGCGGTGCTGCCGTCGGCATCGGCCGGCCCGGCACTGAGCAGGGCCGGGCAGGTGCTGGCGCTTTCCGGCGAATTATTGCCGCACACATCGGCCTGGCTTAAGGAGTAGCAGGGCGACGCGGCGCGCAGTTCGGCCAGGGCGGTGGAGTCTCGGGCGGGGCGCAACGTAGTGGTGGTGGCAAAGGGCGCCGGGGCGCTGCCGCCGCTGGCCTTGCGGTAGTACAGAGTGCTGCCGCTGGGCAGGCTGTTGGTGGCGAGCAGGGGCGTCAGCTCCACCACGTTTCGCAGGTTGAAGCTGGCCAGCAGCTTGGGCTGGGGCGGCGGTAGGTTGGACTGCGTGAGAATGGTGATTTCGTTGGAAACCGACTTGCCGCCGCGCGGGTAGGTAGCCGTCACCCGGTAGCGGTAACTGGTCTTACAGGTTCCGGTAGCATCTTCCAGCCCGCCGGGAATGACGGTGAAGGCGGTGAACGGAATGTCATCGCGCGTCACGGTATAGGTCGTGCCGGGCGCACCGCCGTCGTTGAAAAGCAGCTGGTTACGATTCTGTGTAGAATTGCCGCTTAAGCTGAGAGGATAGAGTTGCTCCGAAACGTCAGGAAGACTGTTACAAGGGTCGGTGCGGAGCAGGCGGTAGCCACTGTTAGCAACCACGGTGGCCAAGGTGATAGGAGGGCTGCCAGCTGGCACGTTGGCCACCGGGGTGTAGCCGCCGGGCGCGCTGGCATCGGTGCGCTGCAGGGTGTAGGTGTAGCCGGTCGGCAGTTGGCCCACGATTAGCGTGGCCGCGCCGCTGGGCAAGGGGGCCTGGAGGGTAAACGAGGTCAAGAGCGGAGTTTGGGGGGCCGCCAGCGGGGCAATAGCCTGCGTCGAGGGGAGGCTTTCGCAGGTGTTGGGGGCATTATAAAACCCCCGAACCGTGACGGAAGTGGCCCCATTCAGCGTAATGGTATTGACTTTTGATTGACCAGGTGCGATGGTTTGCACCGCGCCGGTGCCGGCCTGGATGGTGTAGCTGTTGTAAATGATATCGGTGATGGTCACCAGCGCATTGTTGCTGGGGCATGGCGCCACAGTGAAAGTAGGCGCTACATTGTCGAATACCTGGTAAGTACGAATGTAATAGGTTGCGCCGCGTGGCGGCAGAATCGTATTATCAGCGGTTGCCAGCTCCGAAACCGTGACGAGTCCCACATCGGCGCGGGTGGGCGTGTACACGTAAGTGGCGTAATTAGGGGCGGCCGGATTGCTATTCGAGGGGTTCGGGGTGCAGGCCGGCCAGTCGGCAGCCGCACCGGTGCCCGGTTTCACGCCGTAATACACGAAGTTATTGGGGTTAGCAATATTGCGGCCCCCATCGAGCCTGAACTGCACGCTGCGGCCCACGCAAAAGAAAGTCACCCGCTTGCCGGTTTGCACATCAACAGCGTGGAAAGTACTGTCGGGCTGTGGGGTACTCGCGCACTGGGAAGGTTGAGGAGGTTGGGCGTAAGAGGGCGTTGAGAAGCCCAGTCCCAGCACCACGAAACAATAAAGCCAGTACACCCACCTCATAAATAACTTTCAATTCGTAGGAAAAGCACAACGGCCCTGCAATGCACAAAATTCGGGCCGCGGCGAATGGTTCAACAAAACCGAACTCATTACGAACAAGCCCGCCCGCTTATTGCCAATCAAACGTACGGACGAAAGCCGCCGCCTTGTGCAGGTCGGGGTACAGCACCCGGTCGCGCACCACGAACTTCACTTCCTGCCCGAAGGCTTCCACTACGCGCTCCAGTGCTTCCGACGTCCGGGCCGGGCGGCGGAAAGCCAGCGCCTGTACAGCCGTCAGCAGCTCAATGCCGAGCACCTGCTCCACGTTGTCGAGCACGCGGCGGCTTTTGGTGGCGGCGTTGGCGCCCATGCTCACGTGGTCTTCCTGGCCGTTGCTGCTCACGATGCTATCCACCGATGCGGGCGTACAAAGCTGCTTGTTCTGGCTCACGATGCCGGCGGCGGTGTACTGCGGAATCATCAGGCCCGAATTCAAACCAGGCTCAGCCACGAGGTAGGTGGGCAGGCCGCGCTGGCCGGAAATGAGCTGGTAGGTGCGGCGCTCCGAGATGCTGCCCAACTCGGCCATGGCAATGGCGAGGTGGTCGAGGGCCAGGGCCAGGGGCTGGCCGTGGAAGTTGCCGCCGCTCAGAATCAGGTCTTCGTCGGGGAAGATGTTGGGGTTGTCGGTCACGGAGTTGCACTCGGTTTCCACCACCTGGGCCACGTAGGCCAAGGCATCGCGCGAGGCGCCGTGCACCTGCGGCTGGCAGCGGAAGGAGTAGGGGTCCTGCACGGCATGGCGCGGCTGGGTTTGCAGCTCCGAGCCGGCCAGCAGCTCGCGCAGCCGCCGGGCCACCAGTACCTGCCCGGCGTGCGGCCGGATGCGGTGCAGGTTCTCATTAAATGGGTCGGTGCAGCCCCCGAAGGCTTCGGTGGAAAGCGCGCCGATGACATCGGCGGCGTTGGCCAGGCGCTGGGCGCGCAGCACGCCGTCCGCGGCGTAGGCCAGCATGAACTGGGTGCCGTTGAGCAAGGCCAGGCCTTCCTTGGCTTGCAGCTCCAGCGGCGCCCAGCTGAAAAGGCTCATGGCGTCGGCGGCGGCGAGGCGGTAGCCCTGGTAATTGACTTCGCCCAAACCCAAAATGGGCAGGCAGAGGTGGGCCAGCGGGGCCAGGTCGCCGCTGGCGCCGAGGCTGCCCTGCTCGTACACCACGGGCAGCAACTCGCGGTTGTACATGGCCACAAGGCGCTCGACGGTGGTGGTTTGCACGCCGCTGTGGCCGTAGCTCAGGCTCTGGGCTTTGAGGAAAAGCATAAGACGCACGAGGTGCTGGGGCACTTCGGCGCCGGTGCCGCAGGCGTGCGACATCATCAGGTTCACCTGCAGTTGGGCGCGTTCCTCGGGCGCGATGCTCACATTGTATAGGGAGCCGAAGCCGGTGTTGATGCCGTAGATAGGGCCGGTATCGTGGGCCAGGCGCTGGTGCAGGTAGGCGTGGCAGGCGGCAATCTGGGCTTTGGCGTCGTCGCCAAGTTGTACGGGCCGGCCATCGGCCAGCAGGGCGGCCAGCGCGGCCAGGGTGAGGGGCTGCGCGGGCGAAATAGTATGGGTGGGCATTCGGGGGTGGTGGGTGAGGGGGCGGTTGGGGGTGGCTGCAAAACTAGCCGTATTTCCGTAGTTGGCCGGCTGGAACGTGGGTAAAGCGACGGCGATGGGAAAAGCAGGACATTGAAATTATAAATAGAATTTTTATTATATTGTAGTTGAATTTGCTCCTTTCCCTGCTTCATCCCGGCTTCCCATGAAAAAATCTACTGTATTCCCGGCCCCCGGGCAGCTCCTCTATGGCTGGTTGCTGCTGTGTTTGCTACTGCCGGAGCTGGCCCGCGCCCAGTTCTCCACCGTGGCGTCGCAAACGCAGTTTGTGTGCAATGCCACCAATAACCAGTTTGGCGTGCAGGCCTTTGCCGACGGCTCGGGCGGCTCCTACAGCGTCTGGATTGACAAGCGCAACGGCAACAACGCCGGCCTCGGCACCGCCATTTACGCCCAGCACCTCGACGCGGCGGGCGGGCCGCTGCTGCCCGCCAACGGCAAGCGCCTGTTCCAGACCGGCAGCCGCGATATTTTCGGGCTGCGCGCCATTCCGTGGCAGAGCGGCCTGCTAGTGGCCTGGGTGCAGGGCGCGTTCGGCGTGGGCGGCGACACCGTGCGCTGCCAGTACTACAGCGCGGCCGGCGATGCGCAATGGTCCATCCCAACCGTGGTGGCTTACCGCACCCTGCCCTCCGTCATCTACGAAAGCGAGCAGGGCCTCAACATCATTCCCACCAGCACGGGCGCCACCATCACACACGCTCTGGCGCTGAACGGCGGCAGCGCCCGCTTCACCTTCAATAAGATAGGACCTACTGGTGTACTAAGTTTTCCCAACAACGACCGGCAGACGGTGGTGGTACCCGTGGGCATCTTCGCCTCCGACTACTACCACACTGTGGGTGACGGTGCCGACGGCTTCTACATGGTGGCCAGCGCCGGCGGCCTGAGTTCGCCCATCTACGCCCAGCGGTTCAGTGCGGCCGGGGCAGCCGTCTGGGCCAATTACACCACTATTTCGGCGGGCGGGGCCTCGGGCCGCGGCTCCGACTGGCAGCTGCTCACCGACCCGGCCAACAACCTCTACGTGGCCTGGACTTCAAACGGCGGCGACCCACTGGTGGCCAAAGTGCTGCCCAGCGGCGCCTTGGGCTGGGCCAGCCCCGGCTACGTGGCCCTGAGCACCGACCCCGCCTTCCAGACCAACCCCCACGCCATCTGGCACGATAACGCCCTGTGGATGATATGGGAGGACGCCCGCGGGGGCAGCGGCAGCTTCGATTACAAGTGCTACGCCCAGAAAATCGACGCGGCCGGCACCTTGGCCTGGACGCCCAACGGGGTGCCCGTCTATTCTTTGTCGGCTGCTTACCCCCGGCCCAAGCTCGCGCCGTCGGACAACGGTTCCGTTATGGCTTTCTACAGCACCGACACCAATATTGCCAACTTCCGCGCGCAGAAAATTCTGCCAACGGGCGCCATGGCCTTCGCCGCGCCCGGCGTCATCCTCCATTCAATAGCCGACAACCGGCCTTACGAGTTCGACTACGTGCCCGTTGGCCAGCCCAACGGCTCGGTGCAGGTGTACTGGTCTTCGCCGGGCGCAGCTCCTACGGGGCGCGACATCTGCGCGGGCCGCATCCAGAACTCCGGCACCCTGCTCAGCACCGAGCGCGCCGCTGATGCTTTGGGGTTCTCTGTATACCCTAATCCGACCACGAACGAGCTGAGACTACAGCTTCCCACGGGTGCTCAGCCGAATGGCCTGCGCCTGTATGACGCACAGGGCCGGCTGGCACGGACTTTTGCCGATGCCGCGGCGCTCTCGCTGCGCGGGCTGCCGGCGGGGCTGTATGTGCTGCGCGCTACGCTGGCCGGGCAGCAGGTGAGCCGACGCGTGGCGGTGGAGTAGGTGTTTGTAAAATAAAGACCGTCATGCCTCGGCTGCGCTCGACATGACGTTCTACTTTCTTGCGCTCTCCCGGCGCCGCCTTTACTCCGCCGTGAGGGCCGCCACCACTTCGCCCAACGGCAGCACCCGCTCCACACCGGTTTGCATGATTTTGACTTTCACCACGCCGGTGGCTACTTCCTCCGGCCCCATGATGATAACCAACGGAATCCCCTTGGCATCGGCGTATTTGAACTGCTTTTGCAGCTTGCTGGCGTCGGGGTATAGTTCGCTGGGAATGCCGGCGGCGCGCAGCTGGGCCAGCAGCGGCAGGGCCGCCCGGCCGCTGGCTACATCAAAATGCGTGAGGAGGCAGCGGGTGGGCGTTTCGCCCGTCACGGTGAAGAGGTCCAGCGCCTCCAGGCAGTCATACAGCCGGTCGACGCCAAACGAAAAGCCCACGCCCGACACGCCCGGCAGCCCAAACGAGCCGGTGAGGTTATCGTAGCGTCCGCCGCCGCTCACGCTGCCCATCTGCACGTTGTTAATTTTGACTTCGAAAATGCACCCTGTGTAGTAGGAAAGGCCCCGCGCCAGGGTGGGGTCGAAGTCGAGCCGGTCGAATTGCCGGAAGCCGGAGGCCGTGAGCAAGTCGCGTACCTCGGCCAGTTCGGTGAGGCCGCGGTAGTTGGCCAGCGGCTCGGGCGAGTCGGCGTCCACGTCGGGCGTGGTGGGGCGCACGCCATCCGGCTCCACGCCGGCCGTCACGAAGCCGGCCAGCAGGCGCTGCAGTTTCTCCTCGTAGGTGCCTTCCACCGTCAGCAGGGCAAACAGCGTCTCGATGGTCGGTTCTGAGAAGCCGCGTTCCAGCAGCTCCTTGGTCACGCCGTCGCGCCCGATTTTATCGAGCTTGTCGATGGCCACGAACAAATCCGTCTCGCGGCCCTCGCCGCCCAGCGCCTGGTAAATGTTGCGCAGCACCCCGCGGTGGTTGATTTTGATGGTGAAGTCGTGCAGGCCGAGACCGCCCAGCACCTGGGCCATCATCAGCACGATTTCGGCTTCGCACAGCAGCGAGTCGGTGCCCACCACGTCGGCGTCGCACTGGTAAAACTCGCGGTAGCGGCCGCGCTGGGGGCGGTCGGCGCGCCACACGGGCTGCATCTGGTAGCGCTTGAAGGGGAAGGTGAGCGTGCCGCGGTTCATGGCCACGTAGCGGGCGAAGGGCACGGTGAGGTCGTAGCGCAGGCCTTTTTCGGCCACTTTGGGCAGCAGGGCTTTCGAGCCGGTGGCCAGGTCGTCGGCCGTCACGTCCTTGGCAAAATCGCCGGAGTTCAACACTTTGAATAGGAGCTGGTCGCCTTCGTCGCCGTACTTGCCCGTGAGCACCGACAGGTTCTCCAGCGTCGGCGTTTCGAGCGGCGCGAAGCCAAATGACTCGAACGTGCGGCGGATGACGTTGAAAATGTGCTGGCGGCGCGCCACCTGCGCGGGGCCAAAGTCGCGGGTGCCCTTGGGAATACTCGGTTTTTGCATAACTGGGCAAAGGTAGGGACTGCGTAAGCCGACGACGAAATATTCGAGACCGTCGAACGGCGGCAGGGTGCCATCCAAAACACAAAGCCCCGCCGCCGGACCAAACCGACGACGGGGCTGCTTGCAGAAAGAAGGAGAGAAAAGCGGGGTGGTATCAGGGAAAACTTAGGCAACTCAGCCGCCGAAGCCGCCGCCGCCCTGGGGTGCGGCCTCGATGCGGCCCGGCTTGGCCTTGCTGGCGCCGATGTACCAGGTGAAGCCCAGCCAGCCCACGCGGGTTTCGTCTTTGGCGTAGCGGGTGCTGGCCAGCGCGTCGGTGGCCACTTCGGTGCGGTAGGAGCTGGTGTTCAGCAGGTCGGAGATGCGCAGGGTAAGGGCGGCGCGGTCGGAGAAGAGGCGCTGGCGCAGGGCCAGGTCCAATTGGCCCCAAGCCAGCTGCCGGCCTTGGGCCGTGACGGAGGCCGAGCGCACGTTGCCGCTCAGCTGCATTTCCAGGGTGGGGCGGATGGTGAAGTTGTTGGCGAGGCGGGCGGTGCCCACCAGGGCGGTGCGGTTGCTGGCGATGCCGTTGCCGGCAATCTGGGCGCGGTAGAGGCTGGTGCTGGCCGTCAGGCGCCACCACTTGGCCAGGGGCTGGTTGAGGCTCAGTTCGGCGCCGAGGTTGGTGGTGGTGCCTAGGTTGTCGTAGGTTTCGGCCGTCACGAGGCCGGCGTTGCCGGCGAGGCGCGTGGCAACGGTGTCCACGTAGCGTAGGCGCTGGATGGAGTTGGTAGTGATGCGGGCAAACACGGTGCTCGTGATGGTGGCCTGGCCCACGGTCAGCTGGTGGCCCAGTTCGATGTTGTTGCTGAATTCGGCCTGCAAACGCGGGTTGCCGAGGCGGTAGCTGCGCGGGTCCTGATAAATGGCCAGCGGTAGCTGCTGCATGAAGTTGGGGCGGTTGAGGCGACGGGCGTAGCTCAGCTGCAGGCGGTTCTGGCCGGGCTCCTTGCCAAAGTCGCGGCTGATGAGGGCCGAGGGGAAGAAGCTCAGGTAATCCTGCTGCAGGCTGCCGCGCTGGTTGATGCCCACGCCACCTTCAATGCTGCCGCTCAGGTAAGTGTATTCGGAGCGCAAGCCCACCTGGGCGTTCCACTTCGGGCCGAGGCTGTGCTGGGCCGTGACGTAAGCGGCAGGCACCAATTGGTTGGAAGCGTAAGTGAGCGAGCGGGCGGGGTCGTTCACGAAGTCGTCGGGGCGGCTTTCGTTGGCCGCGAAGCCGAAGCTGTTGCTGCCGTTGTTGCCCTGATGTTCCAGCTTGGCACCCATTTCGAGGCGGCCTTTGCCATCGGCCAGCGGGTGGGTGTAGTCAATTTGCCCGTACTGGATGTTGCCCAGTAGCTCCAGCAGCTGGCGGGTGCCGGGCTGCGGCAAACCCGCCGAGCCGGCCTCGGCGTACTGGCGCTGTACCACCGGCACGTTTGCAT
The DNA here is from genome assembly GCF_030580955.1 of Hymenobacter convexus. Taxonomy (GTDB): domain Bacteria; phylum Bacteroidota; class Bacteroidia; order Cytophagales; family Hymenobacteraceae; genus Hymenobacter. Next base: position 260,231 of record NZ_JAUQON010000008.1, read on the forward strand.
CAATCACTACGCCGCCAAAGTTAGCCGTCAGTTCGCGGCCCTTGTGGGCTTCCCAGGTGCGGCGGTAGTTGCCGCCGTAGTTCAGCATCTTCACCTGCACATCGAGGTCCTGGCGGCCGCGGGCACGCTGCACCGGGCCGTTGTTGGTTTGCTGGGTCAACTCCTGGCCTTCGCCTTCGAGGTTGCGCTCGGTGCCGCCGTTCACGTTCAGGCCCAGCGTCTGGTTTTTAGGCAGTTCAAGCTCCACACCGGCCCGCAGGTTATGGTTGCGGTGAATTTCGTTGCCGACACCTATCTGTGTGGTTTGCACCGTTTCAGTGCCCACCCGGGCCGTCTGTTCGCTGTGGCCTTTGCTGCCGTAGGTCACGTCTCGGCCGTCGTAGCCGCCGCTCCAGGTGGCTTTGCCCACTTTGCGGCTCAGGCTGAGGTTGCCGCTGTATTTGTCGTTGGTGCCCAGGTTGATGGACGCGGTGCCATTGGTGCCGGAGCGGGTTTCCTTTTTGGTAATGAGATTGATAACCCCACCGCCGCCGGCCGCGTCGTACTTGGCTGAGGGGTTGGTTATTACCTCCACCTGGGCAATGCGCGAAGCCGGAATCTGGTCGAGGCGTTGGCCGCCGGTGCCGCCGTTGCTCACGCCCGCCGGCTTGCCGTCAATCAGAATGGTGATGTTGGAAGAGCCGCGCATGCTCACCGTGCCGTTTACGTCCACGCTCACCGAGGGCACGTTTTGCAGGATGTTGGCCGCCGTGCCGCCCACGCTGGCCAGGTCTTTTTCCACATTAATCACGCGCTTGCCCAGCTCTTCCACCACGGCCGCCTTCTGGCCAGTCACCACTACTTCGTTCAGCTTAGTAGCCGTCGCGGCAGTCATTTTCAGGCCCGGAAACTGCACTGCGGGCGCCGCGGCCGTCAGCGTGAAGCGGCGGCGCAGCACCTGGTAGTTCAAATCCTGCACGCGCAGCAGGTAGGTGCCCAGCGGCAGCGCGCCGGCCTTAAACGTGCCCTGCTCCGTAGTCTGGGCCACGGCCACAAACGTGGAGTCGGCGGCGCGCAGCAGCAGCACATCCGAGAAAGGCACGACCTTGCCCGAGCCTGCTTCCAACAAACTACCGCTCACGGCGCCGGGGCCGCCGGTCTGGGCCGCTGCGGCCAGGGGTAGGGCCAGCGCGGCAATCGTCAGGCCGAGTAAGGCGCGGCCAACGCGGAAAATCGAAGCGGAGGTGAAAAAAGTTTTCATGGTGCAGAAAAGAGAATTGGGAGAGCGATGAAGCTTTTCAGGTTGGGCAGCGGCCGCGGTTCCGCTGCGAAGGAGAGAAGCTCAGTCACCATTTTTCCCGGTGAGTGGGAGGCAAATTGCCGGTAGCGGGCCGTCTTTGGTACACGCTAACGGCAGCTACTTGGCGTTGTATGGAACAAATGTAAAGCAGGTACTTTGTAACGCAAGGTACTGTTTCAAAATATCTGCGTTAAGCATGGCTTTCGTTTTCGTTACCCATTGATTTACAGAAAGAAAATTTTATGACTGGCAGCAGTCTTATTTTCTTCGGCGCAGTGTATTGGCTGAATGTGTCGCTCAGTCAATAGATGCAGCGACTGATTTCAGGGTTGCCCAAGGTTCCCACTTTTTCTTTTGAGCATGAAAAAAGCCCTGACCACTGGGCCAGGGCTTGAGGATTCTACTTGGAGTGTGAACGTCATGCAGAGCGCAGCGAAGCATCTTGCCTGCCACTGGTAAACCTTTCGATTGGATTACCCGTGGCAGGCAAGATGCCTCGCTGCACTCTGCATGACTATTCTAATTATTGTTAGTCGCAGCAAGTTACCGCCGCTTCACCGGTGCCTTAGGTTTTGGCTTGGCCTTGGGCTGGTGCACCGGGTCGGTCACTTGCTGGCCGTTGCGGTAGGTTACGGTCCGGTCTACAGTAGTGCCGTCTTCCTTATAATAGGTCCAAACACCGCTTTGCTTGCTGTTGCGGTACAGTCCGTTCACGGCCAAGCTGCCATCTTCCCGATACTCCTTAAACGGGCCCTGAATCATGCTGCGCACGTAGGTCGTTTCCTTGCGCACCTTGCCCGAAGGAAAATATTCCTGCCCCACGCCAGCCATAAAGCCATTCAGATACGGCTGGCGGCTCTGCACCTGGCCGTTGTCGAAATAGGTGAGGCGTTCGCCCACCAGCTTGCCCTGCGGGCCGTAGGTTTCCACCTTGCGGGGCGTCTTGCCATCGGGGTAGAACTCGCGCCAGGTGCCGGCCGGGCGTCCGCTTTTGTATTGCTCTTCGGCCTGCTTAACCTGCCCGGCCACGTCGTGGTAGCGCGTGATTTTGCGGTCCTTGCCGCCGTTGCCGTAGTCAGTTTCTTCGCGCAGGTGGCCGTTTTCGAAGTATTCGAGGCCGTGGCCCGTGAGCACGCCGTTCTTATAAGTGAGCTTGGTTTTGATTTGGCCGCTCTCGTAGTAGCTGGTGGCCGGCCCGTCAAGGTTGGCCGTGCCGCTCACTGGGGCGGCGCGCTTGGTCAGGTCGTCGCCCAGCGGGTTCTTCACCGCGCGCTGGGCCAGTGGGGCCGGCACGTAGGTGCTTTCGGTTTGGAGCTTGCCGCTTTGGTAGTAGCTGCGGTAGCGGCCACGGCCGTTTTTGTCGGCCAGCACTTCCACCTCAATCTGGCTATTCGGGTAATACGTCTTGTACGGCCCCGACAGCAGCCCTTTCGTGAAGCTGCCTTCGCTTTGCACCACGCCGTTGGGGTAGTAGAATTTCACCGCGCCATTGGGCTGGCCGTCCACGTAGGTAATTTCGGCTTGGGTCTTCCCGTCCGGGTACAGCGACTTCAGCGGCCCATTCGGCTGCCCTTTGGTGAGTGTTGTGCGCAGCTTCACCGAGCCGTCGGGGTGGTAGTAGGTGATTTCGCCATTCGGCACATCATCTTCAAAGAAGCCCGCCTGCGCCACCTTGCCGTCGTCATAATACGTTTTGAACGGCCCCTGCCGGATGCCGTCGCGGTAGGTCGCCTCCAGCCGCCGGGTGCCAGTGGGGTGGAATTCTACGTAAGCCGAGTCGCGCTTGCCTTGGTTGAAGCTGGTCTGCTGCTCCATCTTGCCATTGCGATAAAACCGCTTGTAGGTGCCCTGCGGCACGGTATCGGCCGCCACCAGGGCCGTGTACACCTCGCGTTTGTTGGTCTTCAGCGAATCGTAATAGGAAATAAATCGCCGCAGCCGCTGCCCATGAGAAGGCAGCGCCAGCAGCAAAAAGAAAAAAGGAACCAGGTATTTCATAGGCGCAAGAACGCAGGAAATGCTATTTCCGTGCAGAGTATGAATGGCGCTTAAAATTCGGGCCAAAAAAAGCCCCACCAATTAATTGGTGGGGCCAGAGCAAAAAGGAACGTCATGCTAAGCACAGCCGAAGCATCTCTACCGCAGGAGTAAATGAATTGCGTTGCGCGGTAGAGATGCTTCGGCTGCGCTCAGCATGACGTTCATTCAGGAGCAAGGCGGGTTCTACAATGCTTCCACCACAATGGCGCTGGCCCCGCCGCCGCCGTTGCAGATGCCTGTCACGCCAATTTTACCGCCCTCGTTCTTGAGCACGTTCATCAGTGTAGTCACGATGCGCGCGCCGGAGGCCCCCAGCGGGTGGCCCAGGCTCACGGCCCCGCCGTACTTGTTCACTTTGTCGCCTTCTAGGTTCAGCAACTTGTTATTGGCCAGGCTCACCACCGAGAAAGCTTCGTTAATTTCGTAGAAATCCACGTCGGCAGCCGTTTTACCAGCGTTTTTCAAGGCCTTCGGAATGGCCAGCGCGGGCGAAGTGGTGAACCACTCCGGCGCCTGCTCGGCATCGGCGAAGCCCAGGATGCGGCCGATGGGGCTGAGGCCCAGCGCGTCGGCTTTCTCGCGGCTCATGAGCAGCACGGCGGCGGCACCGTCGTTCAGGGTGGAAGCGTTGGCGGCCGTCACCGTGCCGCCTTCCTTGATGAAGGCCGGCTTCAAGCCGGGCACTTTAGCGAAATCAACTTTCAGGTACTCCTCATCATCTTCGATAACGGTGGTTTTGCCACGGCTCTCAATGGTGACGGGCACAATTTCGTCTTTCTTCTTGCCGGCTTTGGCCGCTGCCGCGCTACGTGTGTAGCTTTCAATGGCGAAAGCGTCCTGCTGCTCGCGGGTAATGCCCATTTCCTTGGCCGTGTTTTCGGCCGCGTTGCCCATGGCGTAGTCATGGTAAGGGTCCCACAGGCCGTCGCGCACGAGGCCGTCAATCATCTGCCCGTGCCCGTACTTGGCGCCAAAACGGGCCTTGTCGAGGTAGTAGGGCACGTTGCTCATGCTCTCCATGCCGCCGGCCAAAATCACATCGGCCTGCCCCAGCATGATGGCCTGGGCGGCGTACATGATGGCCTTCGAGCCCGAAGCGCACACCTTATTAACGGTCGTGCATTCCACCGTATCGGGCAGGCCGGCTTTCTTGGCCGCCTGGCGGGCGGGCGCCTGGCCCAGGTTGGCCGAAATCACGTTGCCCATAATCACCTGCTCGACTTCCGAGGGCGCGACGCCGGCCTTTTCCAGGGCCCCTTTCAGCGCAATCGCGCCCAGCTCCGTGGCCGACAACGACGCCAGCGCCCCGCCAAACGACCCAATGGGCGTGCGGACAGCGGAAATAATGACAACTTCTTTGGTTTGCATACCGATGTTAAATGAAGTGGGGTGGGAGGTTGAATCTGGCCGCAAAAGTACGGATTTACCGTCTCCGAACGAGTAGTCAGCCTAACAGGTGTTAGCCTGATTAGGTTGCCCGGCCAGAGGGCTGGTTTTCAGTTAAAAATTACCAGGTTGGCTTATTAGGGTCGGGCTTCTGCGCCGCCGGGCGCGCCAGTTGCTGCAGGTACTGCTGCTCCTGCGCGCGCAGGGTTTCCAGTAGCTGGCGCGCCTGCGCGGGGCTCAGGTTCATGGCCTGCAGGCGCTCGCGCTGGGTTTGGAGCTGCACGTCGGCGGGCGTGGCGGCTTCGGTGCCGGGGCGGTTGCTGCGGCCGTTGGGAGTAGGAGCGGAGGCACTGGCGCTCCGGTCGAGGCCGCGTTGCTGGCCCGGCTCCTCTCCGGAAGGTAAGGGCTGCGGGATGCCGTTGCCCAGCGTACGCCCGCCGACGGCCGTGCTCCCCGGCGCCGCGCTGGGTTGGCGTTGGTCGGGCCGGCCGGTGGCATCGGGGCGGGCGGCAGGCGGGCCGGTGGGCAGCGCGGGGCTAGGCTTTTGGTCGTTTACCTCGCCTTTACGGTCAGAACCTTCCTTCTCTGCCGGCTGATTTTGAGCTGCTCCGTTTTTCTCGGGCGATGGCTTTTCATCAGCCGCATTCTTGTTTTTCTCTTTAGGCGTCGGCGGGGGGTGCATCTTGGGCGCATTCGGCCGCTTGGCCAAATATTCGCTCAGCACTTCATAGTCGAAGCGCGCACCGGCATTGTGCGGGTCCAGCAGCAAGGCCTGCCGCAGCAGCCCAAGCGCCTGCGCCAATTGGCCCCGCTGGGCGGCCTGAACCGCCAGCTGCTGCCGCGCCACGCTGCTCAGCGCTGCCGGGCTACCCGTAAGCAGGCGTTCGTACGTGGCGTAAGCGGGCGCCAGCTGGCCGGCCCGGGTTTGTGCGTGGGCCAGGTTGAGCAGCAGGCGCGGGTCGGGCGTGCGGCGGGTGCCGGTTGCCACCGCCGTTTCGAAGGCTTCCACGGCCTGGGCGGCTTCCCCCCGGCGGTAGGCGGCGGTGCCCGTGGCTACAGCCGCGTTGCGGTCGCGCACGCTGGTGAGCAGCTGCAAACCCGGTCCGCTCAATAGTAATACGGCCAGCACCAGGTATTTCATAGCCGGATAATCGTTAATGTCAGGGCAATGTCCAGTGCAATCAATAGCAGCGCCGCGGCCAGCGTATAGCGGTAGCGGTTGTCGGCCACGGCCACGGTGCGCACCTGCTCGGCCAGGCCGGGCATGTTGCGCAACAGCCGCAGCAGCGGGTCGAAGCCGTTTTGCTGGTCGTTCAGCTCCACGTATTGCCCGCCCGTTTGGGCCGAAAGCTGCAGCAAGGCCGCTTCCCGCAGGCGCGTTTCCACCACCTGGCCCCGGCTGTCGCGCACAAATCCACCGCCTGGTTTCGGAATGCGCGCGCCCTTGGCCGTGCCCACGCCCACCGTGTAGATGCGGGCGCCGGTGCGGCCCAGCTCCCGCAGCACGGGCTCCAGGTTTTCGCCAAAGTCCTCGCCGTCGCTCACCAGCACCAGGGCCGTGGCCCGGGGCGTGGCCGCCGTGGTGCCCAAGCGCTTGAGCACCAGCTCCAGCGGCTCGCGCAGGGTGGTGGGGCCGGGCGGCAGCAGGCTGGTGCGCAGCGTCCGGATAAATACCTGCACCGCCGCCTGGTCGTACGTCAGCGGGCACTGCACCGTGGCTTCGGCCCCGAACACCACCAGCCCCAGCCGGTCGGCCGGAAACTGGGCCACCAGCTCTTCCAGCTCGGCCTGCGCCCGCAGCAGGCGTGAGGGCGTCACGTCGGGCGCGTCCATCGAGCGCGACACGTCGACGAGCAGCCACACGTCTTTGCCGGCCGTGCGCACCGGGCGCTGGCTCACGCCCAGCGACGGGCCCATGGCCGCCACCAGCAGGGCCACCCCGGCGGCTACCCGCAGCGTCAGCTTCCAGCCGCGGTGCCGGGCCGGGCTGCCCAGCGCCCGGCCGGCGCGCCCCAGCCGGGCCCAATGCCGGGCCAGCAATAGCAGCACGAAGGCCAGCGCCACGCCCACGGCAATAAAATCAGGATAAGCCCAGGTTATCAAATGCAGAAGTTAACGGTCAGAAAGGCAGCGCCGCCGCAAAGCAACAACCCAAATCGAGGAAGCAGATTGTCGGGCCCCAAAGATAATTTTTTCGCTTGGAGTATGGTCAATTCAGTTCGGCTAGTATATTTGCACCCGCTTCAGACGGAAGCGAAAACCAGCCTGGAGAAGTGGGTGAGTGGCTGAAACCAGTAGTTTGCTAAACTGCCGTAGCTCTAAAGGTTACCGGGGGTTCGAATCCCCCCTTCTCCACTAATAATGTTGGGTTGCGAAAGCATCCCGTTGGGGCTCCACCCAGTAGGACGCTTTCTAAGCCCAACATTATTTTTTTTTCGGGGTGTAGCGTAGCCCGGTATCGCGCCTGCTTTGGGAGCAGGAGGTCGTAGGTTCGAATCCTGCCACCCCGACATATTTTCCCGCCCCGTTTTCGACCCCGTAGCTCAGCTGGATAGAGCAACTACCTTCTAAGTAGTCGGTCTTTGGTTCGAATCCAAACGGGGCCACTTGAAAGCCCCTCACGCCAGCGTGAGGGGCTTTTTTGGTTTTCGGCGTCTATTCCGGGTATGGCCTGGGGCTTTTTCGTGGCGTGTTTCTGGCTCCCCCGAACTCACAGATGGTTTCGGGTGGCTCAGTCGACGTGTTGGGCGCGCCCGTCGATTTGCCCCCCAGCTCGCCACCAATGCACCCGGTAATAACGGGTAACTTGTGCCGCGGCAGCCGAGGACTGCGCCCCGTTGCCAACCGTTCTTATAGCAGCAGGGAATAGACCGTCAAATACGCGACGCCAAACGAGGCCACCGTTCGGGCCCTTTTCTGGATTCGGAAAAAAGCCTTTTGCATTTCCAATGAACACCGGCAGGCTTGGGCTAAGCCGATTAAGCCCGGCCGAAAAAAGCGTTTGATGGTGTTTATCCGGGAGATAGAAGACTGGCAAACCGCAACACCGGGGCTAAACTGAACGTTATTTCATGCTAAAAACCGGCTGCCGTCCGTATCTTGGCCCCCAAACGAGACTAGTGACACCCAACTAGTGGACGCTGCAAACATCAACTTTTTAATCCAACCCTCTTCTTTTCAGCCACCCCCAAACATTTTTTCAACCATGAATAAATTCCTACTTTTCCTGGGCTTGCTAGGTGCCGCGGGCACCGCGCAGGCCCAACAGGGCCCCTGGGTGCTCGTGAACACCACCAACATGGCTTCTTTTTCGCCGGGCTACGACGTGGTACACGTCAACACGGTGTCGGCCAACGTGGCCTGGGCCGTGGCCGAAGACGCCACCAATGGCAAAGCCAACTACTTTTTCAACACCAACAACGGCGCTGGCAACGAATTCTACTTCGATGCCATCTCGGCTACCGGCGCCAATACGACCTACGAAACGGCTAACATCTCCGCTGTTTCGGGCACGACCGCGGTTGCTGCCAAATACGGCTCGGCTGGCGGCGGCGACATTCTGCGCACCACCAACGGCGGCCTGAGCTGGACCAAAACCACGAACACCAACACGCAGTTTGTGGCGGCCAACGGCGGTTTCCTCGATTTCGTGTACATGTTCGACGCCAACGAGGGCGTGGCCGTGGGCGACCCCACCAACGGCTATTTCGAGATTCTGCGCACCACGAACGGCGGCGTAACCTGGACGCGCATTCCGCAAACCAGCGTGCTGACGCCCTTCGCCGGCGAAGCCGCGCTGGTGCGTTCGTATTTCGCGCTGGGCAACACCATTTGGTTTGGTGGTGCTTCGGGCGGTGCCAATGAGCAGGAATATATCTACAAATCGATTGACCGTGGCGTAACGTGGACCAAGAGCGCCCCCACGCCGCTCACCGAAACCATCAGCAAAATTGCCTTCAAAGACCCCCTGAACGGTATTGCCTACAACGTGAAGGTGACGGGCACGGCCGTGACGGCCGTTAACCTCATCCGTACCAGCGACGGCGGGAATAGCTGGTTGCCCATCACGCCGGCTGCTGCCACCGCGGGTGCCGCCGGCGATTTCTTCCGCTACGACATCGACGCCGTGAACGGTTTTTACTACAGCGTAGGGGTCCGCTTCCCCATTTCTACGGTGGTGCCTGGCACGGGCGGCCAGAACTACGGCAGCTCCTACAGCACCGACGGCATCAACTGGAAAAACATCAGCACGATGCAGGCGCCTCTGACCAACCAAAAAGTATTCTCGGCCCTCGACCTGATTTCTAACGGCCAGCCGGCATACATTACCGGCACCACGGGCGCCACCGGCTACATCGGTTCGATTACCGACTCGTTGGGCGTAGGCGGCATGTATAAGGGCTCTTACACGCCCACCATCACCGCCACGCGCGATGCCGCGCTGCAAAGCTCGTTGAGCGTGTACCCCAACCCCGGCGCTGCCGGCGTGTTCAATGTGAGCCTGGGCACGGCCATGAAGGCCGGTGCGCAAATCACGGTGGTTGACGCCATGGGCCGGGTGGTGAAGTCGCAGACGCTGAACGCGACGACGGTAGGTTCGAAGAACTTCCCCATCGACCTGACCGGAGAAAAAACCGGCATCTACACCCTGCAGCTGCGCGGCGAAGCCGGCATTGCCACCCAGAAACTGGTTATCAACTAACCGCGGTTTCAGGCTTGCTGAAAAAGGCCTTTCCCAAGCGGGAAAGGCCTTTTTTTATGGGCTGTTGCTCTGGGATTTAGCTGGGCTGTTTTGTGGCGGTAGAAATGAAAAAATCCGAGGATAAAAACCGCGAAAATTCCTGAAAATGGGATTAAATATGTACTTTTGAGTGTTCAGTACCTAGCGGCCCGATGGGCTGTTTTATGACCTGATTTAATCCCGCCCACATGAGCGAAACAACCGCAAAAACCGCGCAGCCAGAATACACGGCTGACAGCATTCAAGTACTCGAAGGATTGGAGGCCGTGCGCAAGCGGCCCAGCATGTACATCGGCGACACCGGCCTCAAGGGCCTGCACCACTTGGTGTGGGAGGTGGTCGATAACTCGATTGACGAAGCCCTCGCCGGGCACTGCGACCTGATTAACGTCACCATCAACGAAGACAACTCCATCACCGTGCGCGACAACGGCCGCGGCATTCCCGTGGACTGGCACGCCAAGGAAGGCAAGTCGGCCCTGGAAGTGGTGCTCACCGTGCTGCACGCCGGCGGCAAGTTTGACAAAGGTTCCTACAAAGTATCGGGCGGCCTGCACGGCGTAGGCGTGAGCTGCGTAAACGCGCTCAGCACCGACCTGAAGGTGACCGTGCGCCTCAAAGGCCACGTGTACCAGCAGGAGTACAAAATCGGTTTCCCGCAGTACCCGGTGAAGGAAATCGGCGACACCGACGAGCACGGCACCGAGGTGCAGTTTCTGCCCGACGCCAGCATCTTCTCCGAAACCGAATACCGCTATGACACCATTGCTTCGCGCCTGCGCGACCTGAGCTACCTCAACAAAGGCATCCGCATCACCCTCACTGACCGTCGCGAGAAGCTGGAGAACGGCGAGTTCCGCGGCGAAGAGTTCTTCTCGACCGGCGGCCTGCGCGACTTCGTGCAGTACCTCGACGGCGAGCAGCGGCCCTCGCTGCTCTCGGAGCCCATTTACGTGGAGAGCGAGAAGGGCGGCACGCCCGTGGAAGTGGCCCTGCAGTACAATACCTCGTACCAGGAAAACGTCTATTCCTACGTCAACAACATCAACACCATTGAGGGTGGCACGCACGTGGCGGGCTTCCGCTCGGCCGTGACGCGGGTACTGAAAAACTACGGCGACAAAAACAAGCTGTTTGAAAAGGCCAAGGTGGAAATCACCGGCGACGACTTCCGCGAGGGCCTGACGGCTGTAATCTCGGTGAAAGTGGCCGAGCCGCAGTTCGAAGGCCAGACCAAAACCAAACTGGGCAACTCCGAAGTGAGCGGCGCCGTGAACTCGGTGGTGGGCGAAATCCTGACGCAGTACCTGGACGAAAACCCCAACCAGGCCAACCGCATCATGGAGAAGGTGATTCTGGCTGCCAAGGCCCGCATCGCCGCCCGCAAGGCCAAGGACATGGTGCAGCGCAAGGGCGTGCTCTCCTCGAACAGCCTGCCAGGCAAGCTGGCCGACTGCTCGGAGTCGGACCCGGCCATCTGCGAGCTATACCTAGTCGAAGGTGATTCGGCCGGCGGCACGGCCAAGCAGGGCCGCAACCGCGCGTTTCAGGCAATTATGCCGCTGCGCGGCAAAATCCTGAACGTGGAGAAAGCGCAGGAGCACCGCATTCTGGAAAACGAGGAAATCCGGAACATGATTACGGCATTGGGCGTGAGCTTCAATGAGCGCAAGTCGCTGGCTTTCACTACCGATGATACGGGCGTGGAAACCGGCCCGCTGAACTTCGACAAGCTGCGCTACCACAAGGTCATCATCATGACCGACGCCGACATCGACGGCTCGCACATCCGCACGCTGATTCTGACCTTCTTCTTCCGCTACATGCGCGAGCTGGTGGACCGGGGTTACATCTACATCGCCCTGCCGCCGCTCTACCTCGTGAAGCGCGGCAAAGAGGAGCGCTACTGCTGGACCGAAGAGGAGCGCCAACAAGCCCAAGAAGACATGGGCCGGGGCAAGCCCGAAACTGTGAACGTGCAGCGCTACAAAGGCTTGGGCGAGATGAACGCCGAGCAGCTCTGGACCACCACCATGCAGCCCATGACCCGCACCCTGAAGCAGGTAACGGTGGAGTCGGCCGCCGAGGCCGACCACCTGTTCTCGATGCTGATGGGCGACGAAGTGGCCCCGCGCCGCGACTTTATTGAGCGCAACGCCAAATACGCCAAGCTGGATGTGTAGCTTGCATAACTTCAAAAAGGCTCGCTGCAAAGCGGGCCTTTTTTGTTTTATCCCAACTTCCCATTTCAGAATCAATGCAAAAACGACAGTTGATTTCCTCTGGTGCTCCGTGGGAGCCGATAGTGGGCTACTCCCGCGCCGTGCGCGTGGGCAACGTGGTGGAGGTGGCCGGCACCACCGCGCAGGATGGCGACGTGATAACGGGCGAGGGCGATGTATACATTCAGACCCGGCGGGTGCTGGAAAAGATTGGTGACGCGCTGGCCGCGGCCGGGGCTTCGTTTGCCGATGTGGTGCGGACGCGCATCTTTGTGACCGATATTTCGCAGTGGGAAGCGGTGGGCCGGGCGCACGGCGAAGTATTTCGGGATATTCGGCCGGCTTCGTCGATGCTGGAAGTAAAAGCGCTGATTGACGCACGCTTACTGGTTGAGATTGAGGCCACAGCCATCATTGCAAGTTAGGCGACGGCTTTTCCACCCAGAAATTAGCGGCTCCAGAAAAGGCGAACCGTCAGTCCGTGCCTATTTTTGGCTACTGCATATCTTGTCTCGTTGCCCTACGCTTGCCCGCCTTAGATGCCCAACGTTCCCAGTTCGCCCGAAACCCCTGCCGCGCCAACCATCCTGGCCCGGCTGCGCGCCGAAACCCGCCCGTATCATGACGCTTTGGAGGCCGGACCGTTTAACGAGGCGCTGCGGGCAGGCGCGCCCACGGCGGCCGGCACGGCGCGGTTTCTGGAGCGGATGTACGGGTTCTTGCAGCCCTATGAAGCGGCCCTGCGCGCGCACGAGGCGGAGTTGGGCCCCGCCTGGGAGTTGCCCCGGCGCTACCGGGCGCACCTGATTCTAGAAGATTTGCAGCGGCCGGCCGCCAACCCCGGCCTGCCGCTGAGCCCCGATATGCCGCCACTGCATACGGTGCCGCAGCTACTGGGCGCGCTCTACGTGATGGAGGGCTCGACGCTGGGCGGGCAGGTCATCAGCCGGCAATTGGAGCGGGCGGGCATTCCTCTGCGGCGGTATTTTTTGGGCTATGGCGAGCGAACCGGGCCGCTGTGGAAGACGTTTGGCCAACTGCTGACCGCCGCCGCAACCCCGGCCACGGCCGACGAAATCGTGGCTTCGGCCGCGCGTACTTTTCAACACCTTGATGCGTGGATAAACCAACCGTGAGCTACTCCGACGAGCGCCTGCTCGGCACCCCCATTACCCTGAGCAACTGTGACCGGGAGCCCATTCACATTCCGGGCGCCATTCAGCCCTACGGCTTCCTGCTGTGCCTCGATGAGCACACCCACCACATTGTGCAGGCCAGCGCCAACACCGAAACGTACCTCGGCCAGCCCGCCGAAAGCCTCATTGGCCGCACCCTCGACCGCGTGCTGGCGCCCGAACAGCAGGCGAAAGTAGAAGGCTTGTTTGATACGCTTGGCACGGCGCCCCAACTGCTGGGCGTGCAGCTCGATGGCGTGGCCGGGCAGCCCTACTTCAAGCTCATCATGCACCGCTACGACGAAGTGCTGTGGCTGGAATTTGAGCCCGTAGAGCAGTTGGAAGGCACCACGCCTGACCTGAGCTTCCTGAACGCGGCCATGGGCCAGATGCTGGCCGCGGCCACCGTGCTGGAGTTTTGCCAGCACACCGTGGACCAGGTGCGGGCCCTCACAGGCTTCGACCGGGTGGCCATCTACCGCTTTGCGGCGGATGAGAGCGGCGAAGTCATTGCCGAAGCCAAGCGCGCCGACCTCGACCCCTGGCTGGGCATTCATTACCCGGCCACCGACATTCCGCAGCAGGCCCGGGCCATGTACCTCAAAAACTGGCTGCGCTTCATTCCGGATGCCGGCTACGCGCCCGTGCCGTTGGTGCCGGTGCGCAACCCGGCCTCCGGCCGCCCGCCCGACATGACGTACGCCGTGCTGCGGAGCGTGTCGCCCATCCACCTGGAGTACTTGCGCAACATGGGCTCGGGCGCAACCATGACCATTTCGCTCATCCAAGAGGGCAAGCTGTGGGGCATGGTGACGTGCCACCACCTCACGCCCCGACTGGTGAGCTACGAGCTGCGCGACCTGTGCCAGTTCATCGGCAAGACGTTTTCGGCCCTGCTCGGCAGCAAGGAACTGCTGGATAATACCGAGTACCAGCTTCGCATCAGCGAGCGGCAAAATGAGCTGTTTGAGCACGTCACGGTGTCGGGGCCGGCCAATTTTGTGGACGGCCTGTGCGGGCACTTTCCCACCATCAAGGATGTGTTCGACTGCGGCGGGGCGGCGGTGTGCTTCAACGAGGAAATTACCACGCTAGGGGCCACGCCCTCGCGGGACCAAATCCGCGAGCTGCTGGCCTGGCTGCAGGAAAACGCCCCTCAGGACGTGTTTTCGACTTCGTCCTACGCCGCGCTCAACCCGGCGGGGCTGGCCTTCCGGGCCACGGCCAGCGGTATCATTGCCGCTTCGCTGGCCGATGCGCCCGGCAACTACCTGCTCTGGTTCCGGCCCGAGCAGGTGCGCACCGTGACCTGGGCCGGCCAGAACGAGAAGCCCCAGAAGCTGGCCGACGGCCAGATTTTTCTCTCCCCCCGTCAGTCGTTCGAAGCCTGGAAGCAGCTGGTGGAAAACACGGCCGCGCCCTGGAAGCCCGTGGAGCTGGAAGCGGTGAAGGACATTCGGCTGCGCATTTCCGACATCCGGCTCAAGGTGTTCAACGAGCTGCAGGCCCAGGCCCGCAGCCTCACCCGCCTCAACACCGAGCTGGCCCGCAGCAACGACGACCTCGACTCGTTTGCCTACGTGGCCTCGCACGACCTGAAGGAGCCCCTGCGCGGCATTCACAACTACGCCCTGTTTTTGCTGGAGGACTACGCCGACAAACTGGACGAGGAAGGCGTGCACCGCCTCCAGACCCTGGTGCGGCTGAGCCAGCGCATGGAGTCGCTGATTGAGTCGCTGCTGCAGCTCTCGCGCGTGGGCCGCGCCGAACTGGAGCTGGAAAAAATAGACCTGAACGACCTGCTGGAAGAAGTGCGCGACCTGCTGCAACTGCGGTTTGAGGAGACGCACACGCAGCTCATCGTGCGCCATAAGTTGCCCACCATCATGGGCGACCGGATTCGGATTCAGGAGGTGTTCAGCAACCTCTTCACGAACGCCATGAAGTACAACGACCGGCCGGAAAAGCTCATTCGGGTGGGAGAAGCGCCCACTGACACTTTTCCGGAGTTGAATCGCGCCAACTTTTACGTTTTTTACGTACAAGACAATGGTATCGGCATTGATGCCCGCCACCAAACCAATATCTTCAAATTGTTTAAGCGCCTGCACACTCCGGAAAAGTACGGAGGAGGGACTGGCGCGGGCCTGGCCATTGCCAAAAAGATGGTTGAAAAACACGGCGGCAGCTTGTGGGTTGATTCCCAGCCCGGCCAGGGCGCCACTTTCTACTTTACTATTCCCAAATAATCAGTCGTGCTGTTATCGCCCCTCAAACCCATCCTTGTTGTAGAAGACAGTGCCGAAGACTTCATGGCCCTGAGCCGGGTGTTTCGGAAGCACGCCCTGCAAAACCCGGTGCTGCGTTGCGAAGATGGCGACCAGGCCTTGGAGTACCTGCAGGGCTACGGCAAAACCGTGGGCTGGCCCCAGACGTTGCCCGCCTTTGTGCTGCTCGACCTGAACATGCCCGGCACCGACGGCCGCGCCGTGCTCGAAATCATGAAGCGCGACCCCAAGCTGCAATCCATCCCCGTCATCGTGTTCAGCACCTCGACCAGCGCCGGCGACATTGCCGACTGCTACCAGATGGGCGCCAACAGCTACCTGACGAAGCCCATTGAGTACGCGGCCCTGGAGGAGAAAATCCGCCACGCCATTCAATACTGGCTGGAAACGGCGGAATTGCCGAAGGCTTTGTAGGAGGACGGTACATGAAGAAGATTCTACTCGTTGACGACAACGAGCAAGACCGCGCCCTGTACCGCCGCTACCTGGGCCGCCACCTGGGCTTTGAAAGCATCAGCTTTGAGGAAGCCACCACGGGCGAGGAAGCGCGGAATCAGTTTCTGGCCCACCGCCCCGACTGCGTGCTGCTCGACTATAACCTGCCCGATGCCGACGGGCTCGACATCCTAGCCGACCTGAAAACCCTGACGCCGCCCGATAGCCTGTGCGTGGTGATGGTGACCGGCGGCGGCAGCGAGGAGTTGGCCGTGCGCGCCCTCAACACCGGAGCCCTCGACTACTTGGTGAAGCGGCAGTTCGACCAGGAATTGCTGGTGAAAACGGTGCTCCACGCCATCGAGAAAAACGAGTGGCGGCAGTACGTGGCCCGCTACCACGAGGAACTGCGCGCCGTGAACCAGCAGCTGCGCGAGTCGCTGGACGCCCTGACGGAAACACGCCACGAAATCACCCTCAAAAACGCCCAGCTCACGGCGGCCAACACCGACCTGGCCCGCGCCAACCTCGACCTCGACAACTTCGTGTACGCGGCCTCGCACGACCTGAAGCAGCCCGTGGATAACCTGCGCGGGCTGTTTGAGGAACTGCGTAGCTCCGCCACGTTTCACGACCCGGAAGCCGGCGTGGTGCTGGGCTTAGTCGATTCCTCGCTGCAGGACCTGAGCAAAACCATTGAGGACCTGTCGGCCGTGGTGCAGGCCGAGCGCATGACCGGCGGCCAGCCCACCGAAAAAGTAGTGCTGGCCGACCTCACCAAGGAGGTGCTCACCCTACTGCAGCCCCAGGTAGCGGCGGCGCAGGGCACGGTGGAAACGGATTTTGCTGCCCTGCCCACCCTGCAGGTGGAGCGCGGCAGCCTGCGCACCATTCTGCTCAACCTGCTGAGCAATGCGCTGAAGTACCGCTCCCCCGACCGGCCGGCCCGGGTGCAGGTACGGGCCTGCCTCGACGCGGGCCAGCCGTTGCTGGAAGTGCGCGACAATGGCCTGGGCATCGACATGGAGCGGCACGGCACGGAGCTATTTCAACTGTTTCGGCGCTTCCACCCGCAGGCCTCGTCGGGCACGGGCGTGGGACTGTTTCTGGTGAACCGGCTGGTGCAGGCCCAGGGCGGCCACATCGAAGTAATGAGCAAGGAAGGCGAAGGCACGCTGTTTCGGCTGTATTTGGGGCCGGCGGTGGGCGAAACCGGCCGGTAAGTGCGGCCTTGAAGCCTCGCTGGCCGTTAATTTGCTGGCCAACGGAGACGCGGAACCCTAAAAGTCCGTTTAAGCCGTTAAAATCCGTTCAATCCGTGGTCCATGAAATTATTTAAGTCCTCCGACCTAATCCGCAAAAGCAAGTACATCAGCCGCGATTTGAGCTGGCTGCGCTTCAACTACCGCGTGCTCGACCAGGCGCAGGATGCCGGTCGGGGCTTGTTTGATAAGCTTAAGTTTCTGGCCATCACGAGTTCGAACCTCGACGAGTTTTTTATGATTCGCGTGGGCTCGCTCTACAACTATCTCGACTACGGCAAGGAGCGGATTGACTACTCCGGTCTGCGCGAGCTGCCCTTCCGGCGCAAGCTGCTCGATTTCGCGCACCGCTTCGTGAACGACCAGAGCCTGACCTATCTGAACGAGCTGAAGCCTAATTTTGAGAAAAACGGTTTCAATATCTTGAAGATGAGCGACCTGACGGAGCTCGAAATCAAGAAGGCCGACGGGTATTTCAAGAACACCGTGTTTCCGCTGCTAACGCCAATGGTGTACGACTCGTACCACGGCTTCCCGCTGATGATGAACCAGATGCTCATCTTCGGGGTGGTCACGCGCATCGGCAATGGCTTGGCCGTGGGACTAGATGGCGAGGCCGAGAAAGGGCAGGAGCGCCTCACCTTCGTGCAGATTCCGCAGAACCTGACTCGGTTTTTTGAGCTCACGCGCAAGGATAAGGTCATTTTTGTGCCCATCGAGGAAGTGGTGCGCGAGTTTCTGCCGCGCCTGTTCCGCAACGTGGAGATTGTGTCGGCCGACCTTTTCCGTATCACCCGCAACGGCGATTTCACGCTGGAAGAGTCCGACGACATTGACAACGACTTCATCAAGGAAATTCAGGTGGGCCTGAAAACCCGCAAGCGCGGCCGCGTGGTGCGCGTGGAAGTGGAACCCAACGCCTCGGCCAGCCTTATGCAGGTGCTGCGCGAGCGGTGGAATATCGACAATGGCAACGTATTCGTCATCAATTCGTTGATTGACCTAAAGGGCCTGTGGCAGATTGTGCGGCACCCCAATTTCCGGGGCAAAACCGCCAAAATGCCTTCTCCCGTGCAGCCGCTCAGCCTGCCCGAAGGCGCCGAGGAAAACCTCTTCGAGTACCTCAAGCACCACGATGTGTTGCTGCACCACCCTTACAACAGCATCGACCCCATGGTGCGCCTGCTGGAGCAAGCCGCCGTCGACCCGCACGTGCTAGGCATCAAGCAAACCATCTACCGCCTGGCCGATGATTCTCGCGTGTCGGCCGCGCTGCTGAAAGCGGCCGAGAATGGCAAGCACGTTTCGGTTCTATTTGAAGTGAAAGCGCGCTTTGACGAGGAGAAGAACATCCGCGAAGGCGCGCGGCTGGAAAAGGCCGGCTGCTTTGTGATTTACGGGGTGAGCAAGTACAAGACGCACACCAAGCTGCTCATGATTATCCGCAAGGAAGGGGAGAAGGTGACGCGCTATGTGCACATCGGCTCGGGCAACTACAACGAGCAAACCTCGCGCCTCTACACCGACGTTAGCTTGCTCACGACCAACGACGTGTATGGCCACGACGTGTCGGAATTCTTCAACGTCATCACCGGGCACTCGCAGCCCGACGATTATGAGTACCTCATCACGGCGCCGAAAGACATGCGGCAGCAGCTCATTCACCTCATCCGCGAGGAAGTGAAGCACGCCAAAAAGGGCTTGCCCAGTGGCATCGTGATGAAGATGAACTCGCTCGAAGACAAGGAAATTATCGACGAGTTCTACCGGGCGGCGAAGGCGGGGGTGCCCATTCGATTCATCGTGCGGGGCATTTGCTGCCTGCGCCCGGGCCGGCCGGGGCTGAGCGAAAACATCGAGGTGCGCAGCATCGTGGGTGATTACCTGGAGCACACCCGCCTGTTTTATTTCCACAACGGCGGCGATGCCAAGGTATATGCTGGCTCGGCCGATATCATGGTGCGCTCCTTTGACCGACGCATTGAAGCGCTGTTTCTGATAGTTAATCCGCAGCTTAAGCGCGAGGCCATCAATATTCTGATGATGAACATGATGGATAACCAAAATAGCTACCTGATGCGGGAAGACGGCGCCTACATCCGGCAGCGCCCGGCCCCCGGCGAACCGGTGGTGAACGTGCACCGCGACTTCTTCAAACGCGACGAAGCCCAACTGGCCACGGCCACTCCGGAAGGCATGCTGGCCCTGCTGGGTGTGCAGGCCCAGCGCCGCCTCGACCAGGCCGCTGCCCTCGAGGCAGAGACCGAAGCCGCCGCTGTTGCTGTGGCCGAAGCGCAGGAGGCTACAACGGAAACGGATGAGGCCTTCGGCGAAGGCGACGTGGAGGATACCTGCGAGGACGACTCCACCCCGGTCGGGCACGTGGACGAGAATGCAATAACGCCCGCTACGGCCCGGGTGTAGGGGGACTGGTAGGAACTATAAGGACAGTGTCATCCTGAGCGCAGCGAAGGACCTTATCACGCTAGAACGAACTGTTCACCGTGAATAAGGTCCTTCGCTGCGCTCAGGATGACACTGCCTTTTTATCTACCGCTACTCCATTTCGGCCGGCGAGTTCTGCACATCGGGGACGGGCAAGCGGGCGGGGTGGCCGCCTTCGGGATTTAGCTCGTCGAAGAAGTCTTCGAACAGGGCCTGCAACATGCCGTCTTTCAGGCCGATGTCGGGCACCACCATGTTGTTGACGTTGGCCCACTGCATGGCCGAAAGGTAGATGTGGCCGGCGGGCACGATGACGTCGGCCCGGTCGGGGTTGAGCATGGCCACGTTCACGCGTTCGTTCATGCTCAGGCCGGCGAGGCGGTCGAGGGTGGTGACGAGGCTGCGGCGGGTCACCGGTTTATCGGGAGCCGCGGAAGTGAGGCTGTAGAGCTTGTTGATGTTGCCGCCCGTGCCGATGGCGCGCGTGACGTGGTATTGGCGGGCGTTGTGGCGCACCCAGGCTTCCATGCGGGTCCAGAGTTCGTTCTGGGCATCGGTGCTGGCGGCACCGCTTTCTTCCTGTTGCATGCGCCGGATGGAGCCGATTTCGAACGACTGAGCGGCCACCTTGCGGCGGTCGTGGTAGATGTTGAACTCGGTGCTGCCGCCGCCTACGTCGATGTGGAGGTAGTGGCGCTTATCTTCCAGCACGTGCTCGATAACGCGGTTGATGTAAAACGCTTCGTCCTGGCCGTCAATCACCTTGATTTCCATGCCCAACTGCTCGCGCACGCGGGCCACGATGGACGCGCCGTTGGCGGCTGAGCGCATGGCCGAAGTGGCGCAGATGAGGTAGTGGGCCACGCTGTGCACCTCCATCAGCAGCTTGAGCGAGTGCAGGAACTTGACGAACTGCTCCTCCTTGGCGGGCGAAATCTCGCCGGTGGCAAACACGTCCTCGCCCAGCCGCATGGGGAAGCGCACGTATTCTACGCGCTTGAGGCGGTAGCGGCCCTCGTAATACAAAACCGCCGAAATCTGGCACCGTACGGCGTTGGACCCAATATCAATGGCGGCGAGCTTACGGAGGGGAAAATTCATGCAGGAAATGGCAGGATTGAATAAAAGCCCAAAGGTAAGCCGCGGCGGAGTTGCTGGCGCACGTCGCATACGCGCGCCAGCAACTCCGCCGCGGCTTACCGCTTACTTATCCAGACGGAAACCCAAGCCGAATTGAACCAGCGAGCTTTCGACCGACTTCTGGTAGGAGACTGCAAAAGCCAGCGTTTCGACCACCGGCGCGATGTAGAAGCCTGCACCGTAGCCCGAGTGCCAGCCACCGGGTGAGGCTCCCTGGTAGTACACGCGGCCCTGGTCGTAGAAACCGAACACGCCGTAGTAGAAGGGCAGGAAACCGTTTTTAACCTGGCCCAGCGCGAGGCGCAGCTCGGTGTTGTAGTACAGGCTGGCGGCACCGCTAAAGCGGTTGCGGTAGTAGCCGCGCAGGCCCTCGTTCTGGCCCAGGCTGGCGAATTTGTAGAACGGGATGTCGTTGTCGGGGCCGTAGTTTTTGGCGCCCCCGCCTTTAAGCACGAGGGTGACGGGAATTCCGATTTTGGCGGTGCCGTAGTATTCGGCAAAGCCTTGCGACAGACCAAAGTTGCTTTTGGTGCTGGTGAGCTGGCGGTAGCTGTCGTGCTGCAGGCGGATGCGCACACCGCGCTGGGCGAAGCTGGGCCGGTTGCGCAGGTCGAGGTCGAACACCCCATTGAGACCCACCAACTGCTGGGCGCTGGTGTTGGGGCGCACGTCGGCGGGGCGGGTATCGATGGTGCCGAGGTAGGTGTTGCCGGCGAAGTCGCTGGTGTAATTCTCGAACGAGGGGCCCACCCGGATGACGCTGCGCTGAAAGAAGGTGCGCTCTAGGAAGGCGTTCACGGTGTAGCCCTGGTAGCGGGCGTTGTAGAATTTGTTGTTGTACAGCGTCTGGTCGAAGCCGGTGTTGTTGCCCAGCCCGAAGAACCGGTAGAAGGGGAAGTAGCTGCCGTAGCTGACCGAAGCGCCCGCGTCAATCTTGCCGATGGCGTAGCGGTGCCGGGTGCTGGCCGTGAACTGCAGCAAACCGTTCAGGCTGCCCTGGATGTCGAACGAATACATATTCTTGTAGCCCGGCTTGCGGAAGCCCTGGCGCAGAAACGTGACGCCCGCGCTGGCCCCGAAGCCGTCGTTGGCGTTGTAGAACAGGCCGATGCTGGGGCGGTAGCTGTTGAATTCGAACTGCTCGCGGTCGTAGGCATTCACGCCCGGACGGGTGCTGGTGCGGTTGTCCGATTCTTTGCCGAGCTGCAGCTCAGTATCGGGCACGTCGTAGATTTTGGTGCGGGCACGCAGGCCGCTGGCCGTAGAGGTGTCCACAATCTTGTCCTTGCTGTCGCCGCCAATGACGCGCACCAGAATGCTGTGGCTGCCGCCGTCGCCAGTCACCGTAAATACGTCTTTGCCGGCGAGGCCGTAGAGGCACACTTCCTCGGTTTCGCTGGGCTTGAAAGTGCGGTCAAAAAGGGCGGCGCCTTTGGGGTTTTCGGTGTCGCCGGCGCGGTCAAACATCTGTACGCGCACCTGGCCATCGGGCAGGCGGTTCACTTGGAAAACCTCGCCTTTGTTCGAGCCCACCACATCGACACGGCGCGCGAGCAGCAGGTAATACTCATCAATGGCTTTGGGTAATTCCTGGATGCGCGCCTTCAACTTGCGGTTGATGTCATTGCCGGACTTATCTTGAATTTCAGCGGGTAGCTGCGCCGTAGCGCCGTCGATGACAGTGGGCGTGATTTTGGCTTGCAGGTACTTGGCAGCTGTCTGCCAGTCTTCACGGGTAAGGCTTTGCAGCAGGAAACGGTCGAGGTGACGGGCGGGCCAGTTCAGGCTTTTCATATCCTGAAACTCGGTGTTGAAACCCTCGATGCTGGGCACGGCCCACTCGCGGTTGGCGAGGTAGGTGAGCAAGCCATTCCACTGCGTGAAGCTCTGGTCCCGGTCGCGCGGGATAGGGCGGTAGAGGATGCCGCCGTTGGCCTGCTTGTAGCCGGCCCATTTCCAGTTGTCCTCGTGCTTGCCAAAGTCGGCCACCAGCATATCGAAGGCGCGGGCGCGGGCCAGGGCGGGGGCGTCCACCTGGTTGTCGTGGTCCTTGTAGAGCTTGCGGAACAGGCCGAAGCTCCGCGTCACCTCATCCGAGCCGCCGAAGCCGGGCAGGTTCTTTTTGGGGTCTTTGGGCGAGTCTTCGAGGGTACCGAGCAGGTTGGCGTAGTCGGCGCGGTAAGGGCCGAGCTGCTGGTTGTCGGGCAGGCGGAAAAGGCGCGGGCGGGCGTGCAGAATGTCCGTCTGGTCCAGCATGTAGCTGATGGGCAGGTTGCTATACGGGTTGGCCGTGGCCGTCACGTCACGCAGAATGTCCGAAGCAATGGAGTTGCGCAGCTCCGGCGGCAGAATCTTGGTGACGTCCTTGTCCACGGAGCGGAAAACGTACTCCGAGCTGTCGGCCGCCACCAGCTTGAGCGAAGTCGTCTGGCGTCCACCGCCTTTGCCCGTGGGGCGCAGGCCACCTTTCTCGGTACCTAAATCCAGGGTTTTTACCGTCACCGGCTGCAGCCAGGAAGAGCGGTAGATTTTGCCAATGAAGAAATTACGGCTGCCCGTGGGTTTGTATTCGGGGCCGGGCACCACGGTCGTCATGGCCTGGAATGGGGCGTCGGGCTTGGCCTCAGCTACGGTTTTGGTGGCACCGGGGCAATTGGTGATGAAGGGATTTGCGGGCGCTTTCTGGTCGCCGCCTTCAGCGCAGGCCGAGCGGAAGAGGGTGGCGGTGTAGGCGTCTTTGGCCGCCTGGCCATTGTTATCGAAGGCAAAAACGTGCGTTTTTACGGTGCCATCGGCGAAGTATTCGAGAGTAGTGTAGCCTTCTTCGCTTTTGCTGTAGAGCGACTGGCCTTTGGCGCCCACGTGCTCACTTTCGGCAAAGCTGCCGCTGACCACGTGATAGTTGCCCTGGAAGGGGGTGATTTGCAGGCTGAAATCGTGGGCGGCAGCGTAAATAACGCCGGGGTTGCTTTGCAGCGTGTTCAGCAGTTCCTTGCGCAGCTCCTGGTAGCCGGGGCTGGCCAGGTCGCGAGGCGAACCCACGTTCTGGCGGTAGGCGGCGTAGATGGTGCCGAACACCGGCGGGCTCAAGTGGCGCGACAGCGGCTCGTGGCCGGCGTACACACCGTTGCTCACCACCGGGTGGTGGCCCAGCAGCAGCACGTTCTTGTTCTTGGTGTCGTCAATCAGGTCCTGAATCTGCTCGCGGAACTCCTCCTTGGTGAGGGTCTTGCAATCCGTATCAGGCGCTTCGGGCCGGTCGTAGGGGTGCGTGAACCAAGGCGTGTTGATGGCCACGAGGCGCACCAGCGGGGCCACGTCCACCACTTCGGGGCCGGGGCAGCCGTTGGTGGGGATGAAGGCGTTCTGGCCGGGCAGCTGCTTCTCGATGTATTTTTCGAGGCGGCGCACGGCTTTCAGGCCGTCGCGGCCGGAGTTGGCCCAGTCCTTATCGCCGGGCAGGAAGTATATTTTGCCCTGCGGCAGGCCCTTCACCAGCGCAATAAGCTGGTCGGCGCGGTCGCGCGCGGCCTGGGCCAGGGCGGTATCGCCCTTCGATGCCAAGCCGGTGTTGCTTACGATGTCGCCGAGGTGCACCACCGTGAAAGGACCGGTTTGCTGCTCCAGCGTAGCACGCAGCAGCTTGAGGCGGGCGGCGGGCAGTTCGGCCTGGGCGGTATTGCCCAGCAGGAAAACGGTGTGAGCCGGGGGCGCGGTTTGAGCCGAAAGCGGGCCAGCGGCAAGGCCAAGCGCGGCCAGCGCGGAGAGAAATTGTAGGCGCATAAAGAATGGATATGCACCGGAATACGCAGAACGCGGGCTAAAGTATGCACCCAGCCCGCCCACCCGCTAGTTTTCTGCCGAAGAGGTGGACGCTGTCCGCCGCCACCGCTGGCTCCACAGCAGCAACAGGCACGGCAGCCCCACCCAAATGGCCTCGCTGGCCAGCACCCGCAGTCCTTTCGCCCCCAGAAAAGCCCGGATGCTCAGCGGCGAAACTTTGATGGGCCGGAAGGGAAAGAAATACCGCTCCGTGTGCCAGGGGCTGAAGAATGCCACCCCCAGCCCGCCGGTCGTAAGCGCATCAAGAAAGCCGTGCGAGGCGGTGGCCAGAAACAGCAGCAACGCCAGTCGCCCGGCGGCCGGCCGTTGCGCCGGCCGCGCCAACTGGCCCAGCAGCGTACCCAATGCGGCTACCACCGCGGCCGCCAGCAGCGAATGCGTGAGGCCGCGGTGGCCCCAGAGGCTGTCGTACGGCACACCCAGGCGGTAGCCAATGGAATCCACATCGGGCAGCGCAGCGCAGATGCCCGCCGCCACCCAGTAGGGCCAGTGCCGCCGGTGCGGCAGCAGCAGCTTGCCAAGGGTGGCGCCCAGGGCGGCGTGGGCGAAGGCGGAGGCCATGAAGCGAGCGAGAATAAAAGCAGTTGGTCCGCCCACCCGAAGGGAGGCGGACCAGCGCAAACTAAAATTTACCAGCGGCGGATGATGCCGTAGTGCTCCAGCAGCCACAAGGCAACGACGACGCCGGCAATGATGAGGGCTTTGGGCCAGAACTCGGCCCAGAAGCCGCCTTTAGAGGGGGGCATCCTCGGGGCGCCAGGTGAGAACCATGTGGTGCACGGGCAGCACCACGAATTCGGGGTGGTGGCGCAGGTCTTCGTGGTTGCCCAGGGCCCAGTCGAAGGCGGCTTGCTCGGTTTCGAAGGATTCGGGCACTCCCGCCACGGGCCTTAGCATCATGTGGTTGTGCTGGTGGGCGGCGTCGTGCTCGTTGCGCAGGCCGAAAAGCTGGTATTTGGTGACGATTCTGTACATGGCGCTAAGGTAGAAAAGAGAGATTATTTGATGGATGATTTTTCAAGAAAAAGCCAGAACGTCCTGCTGAGCGCAGTCGAAGCATCTCTACCGCAGCAGTAATTATTACTATTGCAGTAGAGATGTTTCGACTGCGCTCAGCAGGACGTTCTGGCAAACAGGCAACCCATCAACCCGCTAGCTCCTGAAGCACCTTGGGCACGCCGGTGCTGGCGGCCTCGGCCACGTAGCGCACGCCGCGGCGGCCGGCTTCGGGCTGGTGCGGGTCGATGACGAAGACGGGGCAGGTGGCAGGGGCGTAGTGCAACAGGCCCGCGGCCGGGTACACTTGCAGGGAAGTGCCCACCACAAGCAAGGCATCGGCGGTGCTCACGATTTCGGCGGCTTCTTCGATGGCGGGCACCATCTCGCCAAACCACACGATGTGGGGACGGAGCTGGGAGCCATCGGGGGCAAGGTCGCCGAGGTGGATGTCGCCCTCGCAGTGGTACACGGTGGCTTCGTCGGCCACGGAGCGCATCTCATTCAGCATGCCGTGCAGGTGCAGCACGGCGCTGGAGCCGGCGCGCTCGTGCAGGTCGTCCACGTTCTGGGTGATGATGCTGACGCGCCAGCCGGGGGCTTCCTCGAAGCCGGCCAGGGCTAGGTGGGCGGCGTTGGGCTGCACGGTGCGGGCCTGAGCGCGGCGCTGGTTATAAAAATCGAGCACCAGTGCGGGGTTGCGGGCAAAGCCTTCGGGCGAGGCCACGTCTTCGACGCGGTGGTCTTCCCACAGCCCGTTGGTGTCGCGGAACGTGCGGATGCCGGACTCGGCCGAGACGCCGGCGCCGGTGAGGACGACGAGGTGTTTCATGGGGTTGGGGTAGGACTTGGAGGAACGATACTAATAGAACGTCATGCAGAGCGCAGCGAAGCATCTTTACCCCAATAGTAATTCAATCGAATGAGTTTACTACTGCGGTAAAGATGCTTCGCTGCGCTCTGCATGACGTTCTTCTCTATTCTAATTTACTGCCCTTACAGCGTCACTTCCCCATTTTCCTCGCCGTGCCAGAACTTGAGGCGCCGGGCCTGCACGCGGATGAGCACAATGCCGGGCGTATCGATGCCGTCTTTGAACCAGCGTTTCAGCTCGGGCAGCCAGTGCTTTTCGAGGGTGGCGCGCTGGCGGATGAGGGTGGCCGTGCCCACCACGGACACATAGAGGTAGTCGGGGCCAGAAAAGCCGAGGCTGACGTGCGGGTTCTCGGTGATGTCGGAGACGGTGCGGGAGCCTTCGTAGGTGAAATAGTAGGAGTTGCCGTCGTATTCCACGTCGCCGTTGTTGCTCATGGGGCGGGTGCTGAGCTGGCCGCGGCTGGTGTGGGTGGTGAGCATCGTGATGTCGAGCTTGGCCATTTTGGCGGCAACGGCTTTGAGGGTGGTTTCGGCCATGAGGGTGGGGATGGAATACGTGAGCGCGGAGTACGGCAGGGCGGGCGCGGTGGTTATTGGTGAAGATGCTTTTAGAACGTCATGCAGAGCGTAGCGAAGCATCGCGCTTGTGGTAGTAACTCAATCGTAAAAAAAAGATTAGTGGCAGCACGCGAGATGCTTCGCTGCGCTCTGCATGACGTTCAACCAATAACCCGACTTGCCTCAATCAAAAATGACGGTCTTGTTGCGGTTCACAAATACCTGCTCGTCAAACACCATCTTGAGGGAGTGGGCCAGCACAATTTTTTCTACGTCGCGGCCGGCCTGGGCCATTTCGCGGGCGCTCTGGGTGTGGTCGATGGGGATAACGCTTTGGTGAATGATGGGGCCCTGGTCGAGCTGCTCGTTGACGAAATGGGCGGTGGCCCCGATGATTTTTACGCCCCGCTCGTAGGCCTGGGCGTAGGGGCTGGCCCCCACGAAGGCCGGCAGAAAGGAGTGGTGAATGTTGATGAGCCGGTTGGGGTAGTGCGCCACAAACTCCGATGAGAGGATGCGCATGTACTTGGCCAGCACCACAAATTCGGGGCGGTAGGGGGCCAGGGTGGCCAGCACGGCGGCCTCGTGGGCCTCGCGGCTGATGCCTTGGTGCGAGATGAAGTGAAACGGAATGTCGAAGCGCCGGGTGAGGTCGCCGAGCACCTCGTAGTTGCTGATGACGGCCAGCACGCGGGCATTGAGCTCCCCAAAGGCATGACGCACCAGCAGCTCGCTGAGGCAGTGGTGCTCCTTGGTGGCCATGAGCACAATGTTCTTGGGGTGGTTGTCGGAGAAGCGGATGCTGGAGCCGGGCGGCAGTAATTCCGTCAACTCAGCGTGCAGCCGGGTGGGCTCGAAGTCGCCGGCAAACTCGGTGCGCATGAAAAACTGGCTGTTCTCGCGCTCCACAAATTCGCCGTTGCGCAGGATGTTGAGGCCGTGCCGAAAGAGCACGCCCGTGATTTTGTAAACCAGCCCCGGCTCGTCGGGGCAGTGAATGAGGAGGAATTGCGCCATAAAAAAAGGGAAAGCGGAAGGCGTAAATGTAGCCGCTGGCGGGGGAGGGCGACCGGGGAGGCGGCAAAAAAAAGCCCGCTGCGGGGGCAACGGGCTGATTGGTCGTGAAGCCAAGTAAAACTCAGTGGTTAATCGGGCACTCAATAAGCAGAAACCGCGTGCCAGCCGCCGCCGCTATGCTCACATTATCCGTTTCCCAGATGCCGAGGCTGTCGCGGGTGCCCACCTCCTGGCCCGCCACCGTGACGGAGCCGCTGATGACGAACAGAAACAGCAGCTTGTTCAGCGGCCGGAAGGTGTAGGGCACCGTTTGGGCTTCGGTATAGTAGCCGAGGGAGAGCTTGGCGTTCTGGTTTATCCAGCAGTGGGCCTGGCCTTCCTCGTTGCTCACGATGGTCGTGAGCTGGTTCACGCGCTGGGCTTCCGGGAACTGGCGGCGCTGGTAGCGCGGGCCCACGTTCTGGAGCTTCGGCTCAATCCAGATTTGCAGGAAATTCACGTCGGTATCGCCCACGTTGTGCTCTTCGTGGCGCAGGCCGCTGCCGGCGCTCATGATTTGCACCCAGTCCTGGTGCACCACTTCGGTGTAGCCCAGGGTGTCTTTGTGGTTCATGCTGCCGGCCAGCATCACCGAGATGATTTCCATGTTGGCGTGGCCGTGGATGCCGAAGCCCCCGCCGGGCTGCACCACGTCGTCGTTGAAAACGCGGAGCAGGCCGAAGCCGCTGCGCTCGGGGTTGGGGTAGGGGCCGAAGCTGAGCGAGAGGTGGCTTTTCAGCCAGCCGATGTCCTTGAGGCCGCGCTCGGCGGCGCGGGTGAGGCGGGTTTTCATTGAGCGGCGGGCAGCTCGTTCTGAAACACAAACTCCGACAGGGGCTTGCGCGAGCGGGCGGCTTTCTCGCGGCTCAGGAAAGGCTCTTCGAGCTGCTCGGCTTCGCCGATATAGCCGAGAGCAATGACCACGGCCGGGGTCAGGCCGTCGGGCAGGTGGAAGTCGCGGCGGGTTTTGTCGCGGTCGAAGCCGCCCATGAGGTGGCCGTAGAGGCCCTGCGCCGTGGCTTCGAGCATGAGCGTGGCGTTGGCGGCGCCCAGGTCGTGCATGGCCGCGCCGTTGGGCTGGCCCTCGGCGTTGGCCGTCTGGGCCAGGGCGATGATGAGCACGGGCGCGTTTTTGGCCCAGGGCTGGTTGCCGGGCACCAGGCAATCGAGGATTTTCTGGAAAGCAGCAGTATCGGCTTTGTGGGCGTAGATGTACTGCCAAGGCTGCAGGTTCATGGCGCTGAAGGCCCAGGAGGCCGCTTCAAACACATGGTTCAGCTTGCCTTGCTCCACGGGCTGGGCCGAAAAGGAGCGCGGGCTCCAGCGGTTGCGGATGAGTTCGTGAACGGGGTAGGTGGTGGTGGCGGGTTTCATAAGGTTAGGTTGTTGGGGCGGTCGATAAAGGCCGTCATGCCGAGCGGAGCCGAGGCATCTCGCCCGCATCTTTGCAAAGATTGGATTACTTCGGCACGTGAGATGCCTCGGCTCCGCTCGGTATGACGGCCCTTATATATTGAGGCGAACAAGCTGTAGATAATGCCACTTGTTTGCCAGGCTGATTAAAATTCCATCGGCACTTCCATCAGCAGCAGCTCGGCGTTGCTGTCGGCGCTGATTTCGAGCTTCTCGGTTTCCCAGATGCCGAAGCCGTCGCGGCGGTGCAGGGCCTGGCCGTTGATGGTCACGTCGCCCTCCAGCACGAAGGCGTAGACGCCATTGCCGGTTTTTTTTACGGCGTAGTCGGTCGTGAAGCCTTTATCGAGGTTGCCGAGGTGGAACCAAGCATCCTGCTGGATGTGCGGGTTGGTGCCATCGCCTTCCGGCGACACCACTTGCAGCAATTGGTTGTGGCGCGCCTCCGGGGCGAAGGTTTCCTGTCCGTAGGCGGGCTTGATGCCGCGCTGCTTGGGGAACACCCAGATTTGCAGGAATTTCACTTCCTGGCTGGCGTTATGGTTTTTCTCAGAGTGGGCCACGCCGGTGCCGGCGCTCATCACCTGCACGTCGTGCTCACGAATGACGGTTTTGTTGCCCATCGAATCCTGGTGCTCCAAATCGCCGGACAGCGGGATGGAAATGATTTCCATGTTGTCGTGCGGGTGCTTGCCGAAGCCCATGCCGCCGGCCACGGTGTCGTCGTTCAGCACGCGCAATGCCCCGAAGTGCACGCGCTCGGGGTTGTTGTAGCCGGCGAAGCTGAAGGTGTGAAAGGAATTGAGCCAGCCATGGTTGGCGTGGCCGCGGGTGTTGGCGAGGTGCAGAACGGTGCGGGCCATGTGAAGGGCGTTAGTTAAAAAGGGTGATATGACAAATGTACATACATTTAATGTTTATACATCATTCATGAAAAAAATGTTCCAACATAATCTTCGGCCCGCTGTAGTTGGGGCCGATACCTTTGCCCACGGCCATCCACGAGCCTCATCCCATGATTCGAACTGTCATTTTTGATATGGACGGCGTCATCATCGACACCGAGCCGATTCACCACCACGCCTTTTTCACGCAATTCGCAGAGCTCGGCATTCCCGTCAGCGAAGCCGAGTACGCCACGTTCCTGGGCAAATCGACCCGCAACGTTTTCCAGGGCCTCAAAGAGAAATACCACCTCTCGCAGGAGGTCGAAGCCATGGTGCTGCGCAAGCGCGAGCTGTTCAATAAGTCCTTCGACGAAGACGCCGGCCTCGACCTGCTCCCCGGCGTGCGCGCCCTCATCGAGGACCTGCAGCGGCACCAGGTGCAAATGGTGGTGGCCTCCTCGGCTTCCAAAGCCACCATCGCGCGGGTGTTCGACCGCTTCGGGCTGGGTCCGTACTTCACGCATCGCATCAGCGGCGAAGACTTTGAGCGCTCCAAGCCCGACCCCGCTATTTTCCTCCATGCCGCCGCGCAGGCCCAAACGCCCGTCGCCGAATGCATCGTAATCGAAGACTCGGCCAATGGCGTGGCGGCGGCAAAGGCGGCCGGTATCTACTGCATCGGCTACGCGAGCGAGCACTCCGCCGGCCAGGACTTGAAACCAGCCGACCGCGTTATCCAGCATTTCAGCGAGCTCAGCGCGGCGGCCATTCAGGCCATCCATCCTGCCGGGGGCCAATAAAACGAGTACCCCGAAGCCCGGGCTCGGGGTACTCGTGCAAGCCCGGGCCGCTATTCAAACTGCTTCAGCTCCTGGCGGCCAAACGTCCATTCCGGCGTGTCAAACTGTGCCGCGGCTGGCCCGGGTACGGCAAACCAAGCCCCCAAAGCCGGGGCATCCACGTTGCGCAGCACGTGGATGTTCTGGGCCGGCATGTAGCTCTGGGCCAGCAGCACGTATCGCTGGTGCGTTGCCGGATTCTCAGCTACATCCACCACCAGCACCGCGTGGCCCGGCGCACCGCCGTGAATGAGCACATCGCCGGGCTCTACGGCCGCCAGCGGTTTGGCCCGGAGCTCCCGGCTGAGCGAAAGCGTGCCGGCATACCCGAAGGTGGGAATAAGGTAGCGGCCCAGCGCCGCGTGCGTGGCCGCTTCGGCCGGCCGGCTCGCGGGCCGCACTTCCTCGTTGACCACGCGGAAAGTCCTGCCGGCCACGAAATCCGAAAACCAGAAATCGTAGCCCGTGCCGAGGTGGAAGTGCACCTTGTTCGGGTCGTGGCTGAACAGGTATTCGGCCCGCAGGCGA
This sequence comes from Hymenobacter convexus, assembly GCF_030580955.1. Lineage (GTDB taxonomy): Bacteria > Bacteroidota > Bacteroidia > Cytophagales > Hymenobacteraceae > Hymenobacter. The sequence goes on from NZ_JAUQON010000008.1 coordinate 291,640, forward strand.
ATCACGGCGTCGGCGCACTGCTGCAAATCCTGGGTGCCCACGTCGATGTCGGCCACGGCGGCCACCACGTCCTGCCGGTTTTTCAGGGTGCCGTTGTAGAGCCGGGCTTTCGTGCCCATCGGCTTGAGCGGCAGGTAGCGCAGCCACTCGCCCCACGAGCCCGGCGCCACCGCCACCCGCCGGCACCCGCCCGGCACTGCAAACCGCGCCGCCAGCGCCTGCGCCGCATCGGGCCGCGCCAGCCACGGGTAGGAGAGGCCTTCAGGCTGGGGCACTGCGGCCGGGGCCAGTGCTGCCGGGCCGCCCGCGGGTAGCAGCCACGCCAGCAAGGGAAAAAGTAGCGTCATCAGGACCGAATCGAGGTGTTGCCCTGCTAACGGCGGCCCCGGTTATTTTAGCATACCGCTAATTGCATACACCGATTTTTAATCAGCCGGCCCCGCCCGGCCGCAAGCGCCCGAGCGCCAGCAAGCACAGCGCGATGGAGCCCGATACTTCGACCGTTCCATTCAACACCAGCGCTTCCACTTCGGCCAGCGGCACTTTCACTACCTCAATATTCTCGGTCGGGTCGAGATGCTGCGCGGCCGCCCAACGCACCTGCCGGGCCAGGAAAAAGTGGAGGCGGTTGGTGTCCTTCGTGGGGTTGTCGAACACCGTGGCTAGGGGCGTGATGTCATCGGCCCGGTAGCCGGTTTCCTCCAGTAGCTCGCGGCGGGCGGCCGCAGTCGCGTCGGTTTCGTGGGCGTCCATCACGCCGCCGGGCAGCTCCAGCAGGATGCGGCCGGCGCCGTGCTTGTACTGCCGCACAAACAGCACTTCCCCGGCCTCCGTGACGGCGAAAGTGAGCACTACCTCGGGCCGCACGCTCACAAAATAGTCGTCGAGTACCTGTCCGTTGGGCAGCTCTACCTCGTCGCGCCGCAGCTTGTACCACGGGTTATCAAAAACCAGGGTGGAACGCAGGGTTTTCCAGGGAATAATGGTTGGCGACATAGGTAAGCAGAAAAATAGCGTGCAACAACAAGCCAGCCGCCGAACGGAAAAGCGTGCGCTTCTCTGCCCAACGGCTGGCCCAAGATTTATCGGTCAATTACGCTTTGGCCGTTTTGGCTTTGGCTGTGGCGGGTTTGGCGGTGGCGGGCTTCTTGGCGGCCGGCTTTTTTGCCGCCGTTTTCTTAGCGGCCGGCTTCTTCGCCGTGGCAGCTTTAGCAGCCTTTTTGGTTGGCGCGTCGGTGTCTTTTTCCTCCTTGGCCGGGGCCGTCTTCTTGCCGAAGCGGCCGCCTTTGACGGGCTTGTCGGGCGTCGCGTCGGCCAGTTCTTGGCAGCGCTCCAAGGTGAGTTCCGTAGGCTCTTCGCCCTTGGGAATCTTCACGTTCTTCTTGCCCGCCACAATGTAAGGGCCGAAGCGCCCGTTCAGCACCTGGATATCCGGGTTTTCGGGGAAGCTCTTAATCAAGCGCTCCGCATCAGTTTTGCGCTTGTTCTCAATTAACGCCACGCCTTCCTCCGCCGTGATGGTGTGCGGGTCCTGCTCCTTGGTAAGGGAATAGAACTTGCCGTCGTGGCGGATGTAAGGGCCGAAGCGGCCCAAGTTGGCCGTCATGTCCTTCTCTTCAAACTGGCCCACGATGCGCGGCAGCTTAAACAAATCCAGCGCCTCTTCCAGCGTGATGCTTTCAATAAACTGGCCCTTGCGCAGGTTGGCATAGGCCGGCTTCACGTTCGGGTCGGTGGTGTCGCCCAGTGCCACGTAGGGGCCGTAGCGACCCAGACGGGCGGTAATTTTCTCGCCCGTTTCGGGGTGCACGCCAATCTCGCGGGTGCTGCCCAACGTGTTGCGCTCAATGTCCTGCCCGGCCTCAATCGTCGCGTGGAACTTGCCATAGAAGCCGTCCAGCATCTGCGTCCAGTTTTCGTGGCCGTTGGCAATCTGGTCGAACTCATCCTCTACCTTGGCCGTGAACTGGTAGTCCACAATTACCGGGAAGTGCGCCACCAGAAAGTCGTTCACCACCATGGCCGTGTCCGTGGGGAACAGCTTGGCTTTCTCGGCGCCGTAGTTCTCGGTCTTCACCTCGGTTTTCACCTCGCCGCCGTCCAGCGCTAGCACGTGGAACTTGCGCTCCTTGCCCTCACGGGTGTCCTTTTCCACGTAGCCGCGCTTCTGCACCGTGCTGATGGTGGGAGCGTAGGTGGAAGGCCGGCCGATGCCCATTTCCTCTAGCTTTTTCACCAGCGATGCTTCTGTATAGCGCGGCGGCGGCGACGAAAAGCGCTCCGTGGCACTCAGGCGCTGCAAAGGCAGCACCTGCCCCACGCTCAGCGGCGGCAGACCGCGTGAGAAGCTCGATTCGCCGTCTTTGGCGTCGTCCTCGTCCTCATCGTCCTTGCTCTCAGCATACACTTTCAAAAAGCCCTCGAACGTAATCACCTCGCCCGTAGCCGTAAACGTAGTGCCCGGCTGGGTGCTGATACCAATCACCGCCGTAGTCCGCTCAATCACGGCCTCCGCCATTTGCGAAGCCATGGCCCGCTTGCGGATAAGGTCGTAAAGCCGCTGCTCCGACGCATCCGAGCCGGCCTTCACCGCGCCAAAATCCGTCGGGCGAATGGCTTCGTGGGCCTCCTGGGCCGAGGCCGATTTGGTTTTAAACGTGCGCTGCTGGTGGTACTCCGCGCCGTAAGCAGCCGTGATGGCGGCTTGCGCGCCGGCCTGGGCTTCCTGCGAGAGGTTCACCGAGTCCGTCCGCATGTAGCTGATTTTACCAGCTTCGTACAGCTTCTGAGCCACGCTCATGGTTTGAGCCACCGAGAAGCCCAGCTTGCGCGAGGCTTCCTGCTGCAGGGTCGACGTCGTGAAGGGCGCGGCGGGGCTGCGCTTGCCCGGCTTCTTGTCGAGGCTTTCAATTTGATACGTGGCCCCTACGCAACGACCCAGGAAAGCCTCGGCCTCGGCGCGCGTCTTGTACCGAGTCGGTAGCTCGGCTTCCAGCACCGCGCCACGGCCGGCATCGAAGCGGGCCACCACGCGGTAAGCACTGGCGCTCAGGTGGCTGGCCACTTCGCGCTCGCGCTCCACCACCAGCCGCACGGCCACGGATTGCACACGGCCGGCGCTCAGGCCCGGCTTCACCTTTTTCCACAGCACAGGGCTGAGTTCGAAGCCTACGAGGCGGTCGAGCACGCGGCGGGCCTGCTGGGCGTTCACCAAATCCTGATTCACCTCGCGCGGGTTGGCAATGGCGCCCAGGATGGCGTTTTTGGTGATTTCGCGGAAAACAATGCGCTTGGTTTTGGCGGCCGGCAGGTTCAGCGTTTCGGCCAGGTGCCACGAAATGGCTTCGCCCTCGCGGTCATCGTCACTCGCCAACCACACCATTTCGGCCTCCTTGGAAAGTTTTTTCAGCTGCGCAATCAGCTCTCGCTTGTCGGCCGAAACTACATAAGTGGGCTTAAAACCGTTGGCGATATCAATGGCGTTGTTGTCTTTGGGCAGGTCGCGCACGTGGCCATAGCTGGAGCGCACCACGAAATCCTGGCCGAGGTAGCCTTCTATGGTTTTGGCCTTGGCCGGCGACTCGACGATTACTAAATTCTTGACCATGTGGGCGGGTAAGGGGGGACGACGGGCCGGTGGGGGGTGGTTGGGAGTGAAACGGCCAGCCGCGGCAAAATGTTAAATTGGCCGCAAAGATGCCGCAATATTCCTAGCGAATCCACACCTAGCAATAATCTAGCCGCGCTCGGCCCCGTTTAACACCGCTGTGGAGCGCGTGAGTTCACTGGCGATTTCGCCGAAATCCCTCGTTGCGAATTGGCGCCGAGCGCACGTACCTTCGCCTTCCCGTTTGTCCTTCCTCCCTTCGATTGATACCTATACTATATGGCTTCCCCCAAGTCTCCGCAATCTAAGCCCCGTCGCACCCCCGAAGTGGAGGCCCCGGACGTTGTTGACGCCGGCGGAACGCCGGATGCCGGCGCGGTTTCGGCGCTCGACGTGGTACGCACCAACAACGACCTGACCCGTAAAAAAGGCGGCTCGCGTGGCTCCATCGATACCCAAGACCCGGGCTACGTCAACGACCAGCTGAACCGCGTACTCTACGCCCTCGATGCCTTCAAAAAAGGCGACGTCTCGGTGCGCCTCACCAAGCAAAACGACGACATTTTCGCCGAAATCGCCGAGGCCTACAACTCGATGGTGGACATGATTGCAGGTGTGGGCGGCGAGGTGTCGCGCATCTCGAAAGTGGCCGGCGTAGAGGGCAACCTCAAGGCCCGTGCTTCTTCGGAAGGAGCCGCCGGCTTCTGGCGCGACATGGTGAACAACATCAACGGCCTCGTCGACAGCATTGCTGTGCCGGTATTGGAAGTAGGCAAAGTATTGAAGAACATCAGCCGCGGCAATCTGGACGAAAGCTTCCAGATTCCGGTATCGGGTGACTTCAAATTGATGGCCGAAACCATCAACAAAACCATTGACAACCTGAACATCTTCGCCGGCGAAGTAACCCGCGTGGCGCAGGAAGTAGGCACCGAAGGCAAGCTTGGCGGCCAGGCTTCGGTACCGAACGTGGGCGGCATCTGGAAAGACCTCACCGACAACGTAAACAACATGGCCTCGAACCTCACCGTGCAGGTGCGGGACATTGCCAACGTAGCCACCGCGGTAGCAAAGGGCGACCTTTCGCAGAAAATCACGGTAGATGTAAAAGGGGAGTTCCTGCAGCTGAAGCAGAACCTGAACCAGATGGTGGACTCGCTGAACCTGTTTGCCGGCGAGGTAACCCGCGTGGCGCAGGAAGT
>NZ_JAUQON010000009.1 GCF_030580955.1 Hymenobacter convexus
CGCTGCGCTCAGGATGACAGGCGTTAATAAAACGTGGTAAGGTCCTTCGCTGCGCTCAGGATGACAGGCGTTAATAATCTACTTCCACCCGGCCGCAAACAGCGCCGATGACACCCGGTCCAGCACAAAATCGACCTGCTCGGTGATGGTGATGTGCGTGGTGTCGAGCAGCACGGCGTCGGGGGCGCGGCGCAGGGGGCTTTCGGCGCGGGTCGAGTCGAGGTGGTCGCGCTTGCGCAGGTTCTCGATGATGTCTTCGAGGGGCACGATTTCGCCTTTGGCGGCCAGCTCCTCCTGTCGGCGGCGGGCGCGTAGCTCCACTTCGGCCGTCATAAAGATTTTCACCTCCGCATCAGGGAAAACGGTGGTCCCGATGTCGCGGCCGTCCATCACCACGCCGCGCTTGCGGCCCATTTGCTGCTGCTGGGCCACCATGGCGTGCCGCACCATCGGGATGACCGAAACCTCGCTCACCGAGTTGGAAATCCGCATCTGTCGGATGTCGTCCTCGCGGTTCGCACCGTTGAGGAACAGCTCGTTGCGGCCGGTGCGGCGGTTGCGGCGGAAGCTGATGTGAATTTCGCCCAGCGCTTTTTCGATGCCGGGCAGGTCGTCGAAGGCAATCTGGCTTTCGAGCAGGTACAGCGTCACGGCGCGGTACATGGCGCCGGTGTCCACGTAGGCGTAGTGCAGGAGTTGGGCCACGGCTTTGGCCGTAGTGCTTTTGCCACAGGAAGAGTAGCCGTCAATGGCGATAACGAGTTGTTTCATAACGACGCGGGCGGCCATTGGCCCCGCAAGATTACGAAATCCAACTCTTACGCGCGGCGGGCGGACTCTTCAACCGCTGGGGCACCGAGGCAAAAAAAGCCGCTACCGACGCGCTTTCTCCCTCATTCAGTTGGGTATTGACCAAATGAAAAGGGTTGAAAAAAAATCTTCCGGCCAGTCCCACGCCGGTGCTGCCGTCCTTGCCCGTGCCCCATTCGCCCCGGTACACCTGCACCAGGCACTGCCCCAGAAAGCAGCCCAGCGCCATTATCACCCCTTCGCGCTCGGCGGCGGGCAAAATGCCCCGCTGGGCCTCAATAAAGTTGTCGAGGTGGGCCACGGCTTCGGCGTCGAAGGCCTTGAGGTTGAGTTGCTGGCGCACCTGCTCGGCGGCGGCCAGAATGGAATCGAGGGGCGAAAGGCTGGTATCGGGCATAAGAATAGGACGAGTAGCAAAATGACCGGACGCGGCCGGCGATGTCGGCAAATTAACACGCCCGCCAGCACCGAGGTTGCCGCGGCGGCCGGCAGGGCCCTTATTTTCCGTTCCCGCGCCTCGCGCCAACCAGGCATCTGGCCAGCCCATAGGGCGGTTAATTTAGCCCGGCTTTCTTGTCGGCAATGTATTCGTTCAGCAATTTGGGCAGCTTGTCGGTGGTCAGAGCCCCCCATTTCACTTCCTTGCTCAGGCGGGGGTCATCGGCAATCAGAGGCTCGACAATGCCGCGCAGCGCGCCGCCCGACTTCGGCAGGCTGAGCCACTGCGGGCTGTCGTCGCGCTTGAGCACCCAGGCCGTGGTCATCTCGTATTCGGTCACGTCGGATTTGTAGCTCGTCGGGCCGCTCCCCCAGCCGCTGCCGTTGAAGGTGGACATGCTGCCGTGGTGCACGGCATCGTCGCGCCGCATGGTGCCTCTGAAGCGGTAGAGCCCCAGGCCCGCGCCCACGGCGCCCACCTGCACAAAGGCGATGCGGTATTCCTGCTCATCCGGCCCCACCGCTACTTTAAATTCTTTCAGCACTACAAAGGAGTCCTGCTTCATCACGAAGCTACTGACTTCGAGCGGTGTATAAACTGTTTTGGTGCTGAGGTCGACGGCCACAATCTTGTTGTAGTCGACGTAGGCGATGGGCACTTCCAGCGTGCGGCCATCGCGCAGATGAATGCGGCCGGGCACCGCCTCGGGAAGCTTTTTGGGAATTTCGGGGGCCGTTTGGCCGAATTTGTAAGTGTCTTTTTTCTGGCCGAAAACGCTGGCCTGCCCCCAGCTTTTGGATACGGGCAACCAGCCAACAATTGCCAGTGCCATCAGGTAACGTGCTGCGTTCTTCATGCTCGCTGGTTGGGGAACGGAACGGCCGCGCACAGCTAGTGCCCGCACGGGCAGGGCACGCTCTTGCCGCCGCTGTGGTGCTTGTACCAGCTGGTTTTTTTCTGTTGCGGGGTGCGGGCGGCGCAGCCGCCCAACAGGCTGCCGCCCAGCACGAGCAGCACCAGCAGCAGCACGAGGCCCGACAAAGATTTCTTCATAGCCAATCTATTTTAACTCAAAGTTAAGGTTCTTTGCGAGGCTTCCCACCGCCGGCCACTTCTAATTATTCGCCAACGCATGACTCCTGCTTTTTCGCTCACGGCCAACGTCGTCGACGTTTTCGCCCGTTCCATTCAGCCCGCTATTGTTTCGGTCGAAAACGGCCGCATCACCAGCATCGCGCCCATCGGCGAAGCCGAGGCCGACCCGGCCCTGCCCTACGTCATGCCCGGTTTTGTAGATGCCCACGTGCACGTCGAAAGCTCCCTGCTGGTGCCCACCGAGTTTGCCCGCCTGGCCGTGACGCACGGCACGGTGGCCACCGTGAGCGACCCGCACGAAATCGGCAACGTGCTGGGCGTGGCCGGCGTGGAGTTCATGCTTGAAAACGCTAGCCATTCCCCTTTCAAGTTCTGCTTCGGGGCGCCCAGTTGCGTGCCGGCCACGCCGTTCGAGACGGCCGGGGCCGAAATCACGGCCCAGGACATCGCCAAACTCTTCGAAAACCCCAAAATCGGCTACCTGGCCGAGATGATGAACTGGCCTGGCGTGCTGCACCGCGACGCCGACGTGATGGCCAAAATTGCCATCGCCCAGGCCGCCGGCCGGCCCGTCGACGGCCACGCCCCCGGCTTGCGCGCCGACGACGCGGCCCACTACGCCAGCGCCGGCATAAGCACTGACCACGAGTGTTTTACCGCGCCCGAGGCGCTGGATAAGCTGGCCGTGGGCATGAAGGTGCTCATCCGCGAAGGCTCGGCGGCCCGCAACTTCGACGCGCTGATTGAACTACTGCCCGAGCATTACGCCAACCTCATGTTCTGCTCCGACGACAAGCACCCCGATACGCTGGTGCTGGGCCACATCAACCAGCTGGTGCAGCGTGCCGTGGCGCTGGGCAACGACGTGTTCCAGGTGCTGCGCGTAGCCTGCGTGAACCCCGTGAAGCACTACAGCCTGCCCGTGGGCCTGCTGGGCGAAGGCGACCCCGCCGACTTCATCGTGGTGAACAACCTGCGCGATTTCGAGGTGCAGCAAACCTACCTCGACGGCGTGCTGGTGGCCGAAAACGGGAAGTCATTGCTGCCGGCCGCGCCCATTGCGGTGGTCAACAATTTCCACGCCCAGCCCGTGACGGCCGCCGATTTCCGGCTGCCCGCGCCGGCTTCGGCCCAGCCCACGGCGCGCGTCATCGAGTGCTTCGATGGCCAGCTTATCACCGCCCGCGTCGACTTGCCGGCGGCGGTGGAGAATGGCTTCGTCGTATCCAACGTGGCGGATGATGTGCTCAAACTGGCCGTCATCAACCGCTACCAGCCGGGCGTGGCGCCGGCGCTGGCCTTCATCCGCGGCTTCGGGCTGCAGCACGGCGCGCTGGCCAGCAGCGTGGGCCACGATTCGCACAACATCACCGCTGTGGGCTGCGATGATGAGCGCCTGGCCCGCGCCGTCAACCTCGTCATCGAGGCCAAGGGCGGCCTGGCCGCCGTAGGAGCCGACGGCCGCGAAATCCTCGTGCCGCTGCCCGTGGCCGGCCTCATGTCGGACCAGCCCGGCCCCGACGTGGCCGAAGCCTACGCCGCCGTCGATGCCCTGGCCAAGGAGTTGGGCTCGCCACTGGGCGCGCCGTTTATGACGCTTTCGTTCATGGCGCTGCTGGTCATTCCCAGCCTGAAGCTGAGCGACAAAGGCTTGTTCGACGGCCAGCAGTTCACGTTTGTGGACGCGGTGGAATAGCGCGGGCGCAATTTTTCACGGGGCTTTTGCGTAGGAGGCGGGGCTTGCCTTTGCCTCCTACTCCGTTTTGCTGGTTATGAAACTGCTGCCTTCCTTTTCCTTCCGCTTCGCGTGCGGCTTGCTGCTGGCCGTGGCTGCCCGCCCGGCCGCGGCCCAGAAGTACCGCACTGCCGCCGGCCTGCGCAGCGGCGGGGGCAGCTACGGCCTCACTGTGCAGCAACTCATCCTGCCCAAAACCACCATCGAGGGCTTGGGCATGCTGGCCGAGCGCGAGCGCAGCGCCACGGTGCTGGCCGAGCGGCACTTCGGCATTCTCGGGCCCAGCCTCAACTATTATTTCGGGGCCGGCGGGCACTTCGGCACCCACAAGGACGACGGCAATTTCTGGGGCTTCGACGGCCTCATTGGGGCCGAGTACAAGATTCCGTTTGCCCGCATCGTGCTGTCGTTCGATTTCAAGCCTACCGTCGAGTTCAACTCGTCGGACTGGAACCGCTTTCCGACGGCTTTCTCGGTGCGCTACATCATCCTGAAGCAGAAAAACACCGGCATCTTTCAGGGTATCATTGACCGGGTAAAGGGCAAATAAAAATCCCCGGCTCGGCGAGAGTCGGGGATTTTTATCGTTTGTTTTATTAGCTCAGAGGGGTAGCAAGTATTACTGAAACCGCTTTTCCAGCAGTTTGAGCATCTTTTCTTCGGTCAGGGGCTTGGTGAGGTACTCCACGTTGGGGTACTTGGCCACGCGGGCCGTGTCGGCGCCGTGCATGGAGGTGGTGAGCACGGCCATCACCGTTTTGTCCTGCACGGGCTGGGGCAGGGCGTTGTAGAGCTCCAGAAACTCAAAACCGGACACGCCGGGCATTTTCAAATCCACAAACACCAGGTCGGGCGCGGGCGCCGAGCTGCCACCGTTGGTGCTGCCCCAGAGCTGCTCAAACGCCTCGTCGGCCCGCGAAAACGTGCTCACGTGGTCGGCTACCGCCAAACGCCCCAGCAGGCGGTTGTTGAGAAAGCTGGTCGTTTCGTTGTCGTCAACGAGTACAATGTGGTTCAAATTAGCGGACATCGATAAAAGAGTTATTTCTAGCTTCCACGAAGATACCAAACGGGCGTTGCCCCGGCAATGGTTGAGCTTACTTACAACCAGCCCTGGGCGCGCATCCAGTCGTCGTTATAGATTTTGCCAAGGTAGCGCGTGCCATGGTCGGGCAGCAAAATTACCATCGTGTCCTCTTCCGTCAGGTGCTCGCGGGCATATTCTAGGGCGCCGTGCACGGCCGAGCCGCAGCTCCAGCCCACAAACAGTCCTTCTTCTTTGGCAAGGCGGCGCGTCATCAGGGCCGCATCCTGGTCGGTCACTTTGATGAACAAATCGATGACGTCAAAATTGACATTCTTGGGCAGAATGTCTTCGCCGATACCCTCGGTTTTGTAAGGGTAAATTTCGTTTTCGTCGAAGATGCCCGTCTCTTTGTACTTCTTAAAAACCGAGCCGTAGGTGTCGAGGCCCACCGTCACAATGTTCGGGTTTTGCTCCTTCAAATACTTGCTCACGCCGCAGATGGTGCCGCCCGTGCCCACGCCGGCCGCCCAATGCGTGATTTTGTGGTCGGTGCCGTTCCAGATTTCGGGGCCGGTGTGGTCGTAGTGGGCGGCGGTATTTGAGAGGTTGTCGTACTGGTTGGGGTAAAAGGAGTTGGGCGTCTCTTGGTTGAGTCGCTTGGCCACGGAATAGTAGCTGCGCGGGTCGTCGGGGGCCACATCCACGGGGCACACCACCACCTGGGCGCCCACGGCGCGCAGGATGTCCTGCTTTTCCTTGCTCTGCTTGTCGCTCATCACGAAGATGGTTTTGTAGCCCTTCGCAATGGCCGCCAGGGCCAGGCCCATGCCCGTGTTGCCGCTGGTACCTTCGATGATGGTGCCGCCCGGCTGGAGGATGCCGGCCTTTTCGGCGTCTTCCACCATGCGGATGGCCATGCGGTCTTTCACCGAGTTGCCGGGGTTGAAATACTCCACTTTAGCCAGCACCGTGCCCTTGATACCGTCGGTGACTTTGTTGAGCTTAACGAGTGGAGTGTGGCCAACGGCCTCAATGACGTGGTTGAAATACATTGAAATTTACTGGGTGGGATGGTTCCGGGTGAGGCCACAAAGGTACAAACTCTCGCCCGGCGGCAAGGCCGCGCCGCCGCTCCCAGCCCAAAACCCCGGGCCGTCCGGGCCAGCCCCCCCGCGTCAGAACGCGCCGGGGTGGTAGGCTTCCAGCAGCGCCTGCAGGTCGCGCAGCCGGCTTTCGACCTGGGTCAGGAACGCCGCCGGCACGGGCACCAGCGTGCCATGGCGGGCTGTGAGATAGCGCACCAGGGCATTGAGGGCCTGCACTTCTTCCTCCAGCTCGGCGCTGAGGCGCGCCCACTGCGCGTCGCCGGTTTCGGGGTGCAGGCGGCAGAGGTGGCGCACGGCCACGGTGCGGCTCACCAGCGCCGCCAGAATTTCCAGGATGCGCTGCTCATCGGGCGTAAAGGTGCGGGGCGCGCGGTCGATGACGCACAGCGTGCCGAGCGGGCGCTGGTCGGGCAGCCGCAGCAGGGCGCCGGCGTAGAAGCGCAAGCCGTTGGTTTCGGCGGCCCGCCGGGCCTCCGGGGGCAGTTCGGGGTGGGTTTCCAGCGCGAGGTCGTGGTACACCACGGCCTGGGCTTGGGCAATGGCCGTGGCACACAGCGCCTCGGCGCGCGGCTGCTGCTTGTTTTCGGGCATGCCCACGTTGGCGGGGTAGTACACGTCGGTTTCCTCTACCACCGAAATCAGCGAGATGGGCAGGTTGAAAATGCGCGCCGTGAGGGCCACAAATTCGTTGAATACCGGCTCGGTGAGGGCTGGGAGCAACTCGACGGAGCGCAGGCTGCGGAGCCGGGCAGCCTCGTCGGCAGAAAAGTCAGGAAACGGGGAACTGGCCAAGGGAAATAGAGGAAATGAACGGCTGGGTGGTCAGATGCAAGTTCCGCCGTGAAAGGGCTGCTAATATACACCGCTCCACCACGCTCCCCCGGGCCGGCCCCGGCTGCCTGGCAAGCTCCGGCAGCCGGGCCGGTTTCCCGCCCGCAGGCCCCGGCGCTTTTTTGGCCCCTTCCGGGTCGCTGCTGGCTGGCCCCGCACCGCTTTTCCTCACGCGCGGGGTTTCTATTCCGTTGGGTGGCTTGCCCTAGCCCCAAAATGCCCTACTTTTGCAGCGCCGTAGCCCGACCGGGCCAGGGCGTCCCACCCCACCAATTTCCTCAAAAACACCTCCGAATGAGCGTTCTGGTCAATAAAAATTCCAAGGTTATCGTGCAGGGCTTCACCGGCTCCGAGGGCTCGTTCCACGCCCAGCAAATGATGGATTACGGCACCAACGTGGTGGGCGGCGTCACGCCCGGCAAAGGCGGCACCGAGCACCTGGGCCGTCCCGTGTTCAACACCGTGGCCGAAGCCGTGGAGAAGGCCGGCGCCGACACCAGCATTATTTTCGTGCCCCCGGCTTTCGCCGCCGACGCCATCATGGAAGCGGCCGACGCGGGCATCAAGGTGATTATCACCATCACCGAAGGCATTCCGACCAAGGACATGATTGCCGTGAAGCACTACCTGAAAGACCGGCAGGGCATCACGATGATTGGCCCGAACTGCCCCGGCGTGATGACCGCCGGCGAGTGCAAAGTGGGCATCATGCCCGGCTTCATCTTCTCGAAAGGCAAAATCGGCATCGTGAGCAAGTCGGGCACCCTGACCTACGAAGCCGTGGACCAGCTCACCAAAGCTGGCCTGGGCCAGACCACGGCCATCGGCATCGGCGGCGACCCCATCATCGGCACCACCACCAAGCAGGCGGTGGAGCTGCTCATGAACGACCCCGAAACCGAAGGCATCGTGATGATTGGCGAAATCGGCGGCGGCATGGAAGCCGAAGCCGCCCGTTGGATTAAGGAAACCGGCAACAAGAAGCCCGTCGTGGGCTTCATCGCCGGCCAGACGGCCCCTCCCGGCCGCCGCATGGGCCACGCCGGTGCCATTGTGGGCGGTGCCGACGACACGGCCGCGGCCAAAATGGCCATCATGCGCGAGTGCGGCATCCACGTCGTGGATTCGCCCGCCGAGATTGGCGACACCATGCTGCGCGTGCTGGGCGGCAAGTAAGCATCGCATTGCTCTTATTGTTAGGCAAATAAAAAAGCTCCGGCCGCAATGGCCGGAGCTTTTTTATTTGCCTTCATTTATCCTTCACCTTCTTTACGGGCAGTCTTATGCGTCAACCTTTTACTTATTGTTTCTTGGTGCTGGCTCTGCTATTCGCCCGTCTAGGGGCCAGCGGCCAGACGCTAACGGCATCGCCCACCGTTCTGGGCAGCTTCACCACGGCCGTAGGCACTGGCTCGGCCGGGCAAGGCGTTACCGTTAGTGGAACCGGCTTGGTGGGTGATGTAACGGCTACTGCCTCGGCGGGCATTGAAGTCACGTGGTCGGGGTCTCGCAATTTCACTACCCCGCAGGCTTGGGCGGCTTCTTTTTCTGGCACGCAACTGTTGCCATTAGGTTTTTTTGGTAATAGCCACGAGTTATACATCCGCTTGTCGGGGGCCGCGCTGGGACCGGTGACTGGCACTGTAACGCTGACCAGCTACGGGGCCACCACGCAGCAGATTGCCATAAGCGGCAATGTTACAGCGACGCCCACAGTCAACGTTCCAGCTACATTTTCCTACATGACTCCAAACTCCGGAGGTACGGGTGCCCCGATACGCGTTAGCTTTCGCGGCAGTGGGTTCGTTCCGGGTGCGGAGGTGGGTGTTGTCCTCGTAAACTCTGGCTTTATATCGGTTGGGCCGACCACCTTCGTCAGTTCAACTGAACTTACGGCAATGGTCACCGTCAAGGCTACAGCTGTGTCCATTCCTTGCTACCTATACCTCAACAATCCTCTTCCTGGTGGTGGCAATACCTCCAGCGCGACCGTTCCGTATCCAGGAAACATGATTTTCAGGGTGCTGCCTGTGTCGCCGGTTATCGCCAGCTTCTCCCCAACCGTTGGTCCAATAGGAACACCGGTTACTATCCGGGGCAGCAGCTTGTACTTGGCAAATGGCAGCGCCAACAACACCTCCGTTTATTTCAACGGGGTACGTGCCAGCAACCAATCCAGAAGTCCGGATGAGAATGCCATCCAGTACGTGGTGCCGGTCGGGACAACCACCGGGCTTATCACCGTCGTCAACGACAACGGCACCGTGGTAAGCACTGCCCCTTTCGTGGTGCCACCCACCTTCTTCGAAGACTTTGAAACCGGCACCAAAACCAGCTACATCCCGGCTTCGGTGCCCTTGCTCACCTGCGGCTGGCCCCTGGGCGAAGCCCTCATCGGCACCACGGCCGGCATTGACAAGTTCAACGGCACCCGCTCGGCGCGGCTGCGCGGGGGCGGGTTCTTGGAAATGGACGTGGACAAGTCCAACGGCGCGGGCGTGGTGACGGTGAGCGCCGCCACCTACGCCACCGAAACCGGGGCTTCCTTCGTGCCCGAAATCTCGACCGATGGTGGCGTGACGTACACCAGCCTGCTGGGCACGGCGCCGGCGCCCACGCTCACCGGCACGCTCACGCCTTACTCCTTCACGGCCAACCGCACCGGCAACGTGCGTCTGCGCTTCAGCAGCACCAACACTGCCGGCGCCACCAACCCGCGCATCAACCTCGACGACATCGGCATCACCGACTACCGCGTGGGCACCGCCGCGCAAGCGGGCCAAAGCTTACCGGAGCTGCGTGTGTTTCCCAATCCCGCGCAGGGCTGGGTGACGGTGCAGGGCACTGGCATGGGCCCGGCGCGGTGCAGCCTCTACGATTTGGCCGGGCAACGGCTGTTATCGCCCGTCGTTTTGCCGGCGGATGGTGCCCTGGCCCTGCCGCCCCAGTTGCCCACCGGCTTCTACCTGCTGCAGGTAGAAACCGCGGCGGGCCGGCGCATCATGCGGCTGGCCACTCAATGAGCGGCAACGCCCCGGCGGCCGCGACTGGAATGGGCGTTATGCATGAATTCGCCAGCCAGAATAGGCGACACTTTGCTGCGCGTGCTGGGTAGCAAGTAGGCGCAGCAGCCAACAGATTTAGAACGAAAAGCGCCTCAACAAACAAGTTGAGGCGCTTTTTTTATTTGCTCGCACTTGCATTCGAAGTTATCGAAAAAGGTAAGCCAGACCCAAGCTGACCAGCACGGAATTTTTCTGGGTGCAAGCCACGTAAATGCCGTTGTTGAGGAGGCTTCCGCTGCGGGGAGTCATGGAAAGAGTACCGGCGCCCTGCACCTGCCAACGGCTTTGCTTCGAGGGGTTGCCAATAGACTGCCGAAAGAAACCGTAGAACTCGTGCCGCACCTGATTGGGCAAGGGCAGTTCATAGAAAGCGTAGTCGCCGCAGGTTTTTTGCATGTCGAGCTGCCGGAACACAACGTTGGTCATGCGGTATCCAAAGCCAATGGCTTCGCGGCCACGTTGGTGATTGAAGCCCAGTTGTCCAAAGGTTTTCCGGTACCGGGCCTCGAAGTCGGCCGAAAACCCGCCCCAAATGATGGCCGGCTCGGTCACGTGCCGCCGTACGCGCGCATCGCCAACTCCACCGATGAGTTGCAGCGTCCAGTCGGGCGCCAACGGCCAATACCCGCCCAGACCTGCTTCGTACTGCAGCGTTCGAAAATTATCAATTTCAAACTTGAAATCGTTGCTTTCGCCGCCCGCCGGCCTGGGCATGCGCGGGCGCGCCGAAACGCCGCCCAACACCAGCAAATGCGGCACTGGCGAGTAGGCGGCGGCCAGCTCCGGCCGTAGCGAGGGCTGCATCTGTCCCATTATTTCGCCCTGCCCTTTGGCCCGGATGAGCGGGGCATGCGGCTGCATAGGCGTGTAAACAGTGCAGGAAACACAGCCCAGTAGCAGGCTGCACTTCATAAATTGCTTGCGTAAAGAATGGCCCATAGGAGTTGCGGTGGCGTAAAATCCTGACTGGGCCGAAAGGAAGACAGCCAGGCATGCCCGAAGCAACTCGATAATTACATTTAGCGGACTTTACAAGTCTGGTGTTTGCCGGACAAACGCCGGGAAAGCGCGGCGCGCACGCCCTTAAAACGACTAATTCGGGTGACGAAAAGGACATTACAAACGCTGCCTGCAATCGGCTTATTCGTCCAGCGTCGTGTTCTTGTCCAGATTGATAACGATGCCGACCTGAAACACCGAATTGGCCGCCTTCAGGAACTCGTTGTTGCGCAGGCCGAAAATCTGGCCGCTGATGAGCTGCAGCTGCACCGGCCCGGCAATCTGGGTGCGAGTGAAGGTGATGGGCTCGAAAAAGATGTTGCTTTCGCCGGGCGCAGACAGACCGTTGATGGTGAAGTTGTTGAGCTGCATGTAGCTCAGGCGCATGGCCGCGCCGTAGGTCAGCGGGAAGTCGCGGTTGAAGAGGTGCAGGCTATTTTGCTTTTTCTTGGCGTAGTTCACCTGGGCGAAGATTTTGGACAGGCTGCCGTCGAGGGTGCGGGTGGTGATTTGGGCCTCGTTGCGCTCAATGCGCTCGGTAGCGCCGCCACCGCCGCCGACGTACACTTCCAGCACACGCTTGTCGGGCAGGCGGGTGAAGTAGCCGAGGCTGGCTTCGGCAAAGTCGATGTTTTCCGTTTTGTCAGTTTTTTTGCGGTGCAGCGAGGAAAACGTGCCCGCCACGGCCAGGTGGTTGGTAAGTCCGTAGGCCCCTTGCAGGGCATAATTGGTGTGCTGGTTGGTGCTCACCGCCCCGTAAAATTCGCCCTGGTGCGTGAGCATGGGCGCGTGCGGCGGCGGCGGGAAATACAGTGAAGCGCAGCCCGTGAAACCGATGAGGACGAGCAAAAGGGCTAAGCGCAGGAGGTGCTTCATGGAGCAGAAAAAGGAAATCGAGAATGGTCAGGCAACGCCTGATACGGCAATTTCGCGTTTCTGCCGGACTTCGCGGCGTTTTTCTCCCGGCGGGCTCAGTCATTGGGCCAAGCCGGACCGTATGTAGGGCACTTCCCTACCCAGCTCACTCCTTATGCCCGCCGATTCGTTTGATGCCATTATTATCGGGGCTGGCCAGGCCGGCACGCCCCTCGCCTACGCTTTGGCCGAAGCTGGCCGCCGCGTGGGCTTCATTGAAAGCGACTTTCTGGGCGGTTCCTGCATCAACTACGGCTGCGCGCCCACCAAGGCGCTGCTGGCCTCGGCCCAGCGGGCCCACCACGTGCGCACGGCTGGCGCGCTGGGCATTGAAGCGCCCGAGCCGGTGGTAAATTTCGGGGCCGTGATTGAACGCATGCACACGCTACGCCAGAACTCGCGCGACAGCCTGCACCGCAAGCTCACGGAGGACCGCGAGGGCATCACCGTCATTCGGGGCCGGGCCCGGTTCAGCGCGCCCCACACGCTGCAAGTAGCGCTGGTGGGCGGTGGCGAGCAGCAGCTCACGGCCCCGCTCATCTTTATCAATACCGGCACCAAAGCCGCCGTGCCCGACATTGAGGGCCTGGCCGACAGCGGCTACCTTACCAGCGACTCACTGCTGCTGGGCCTTGCGGAGCAGCCCGAACACCTCATCATCATGGGCGGCAGCTACATCGGGGTTGAATTCAGCCAAATGTTCTGCCGGCTGGGTTCCCGCGTCACGGTCATCGACAGCAAGCCGCGCCTAATGTCGCGCGAAGACCCCGACGTGAGCCACCCGCTCGAAGAATGCCTTACCGAAGCCGGCGTGGAGCTGGTGCTGGGTGCCGAAACCCGCCGCGTGAGCCGCGCCGCCGACGGCCACATCACCGTGACATTAGATACCAAAGACGGCGAGCGCCGCCTGCGCGGCAGCCACCTGCTGGTGGCCGTGGGCCGCGAGCCCAACACCCGCGACCTGGGCTTGGAAAACACCGGCATCACGCTCGACAAAAAAGGCTACATTGAAGTCAACGAACACCTGCAAACCGGCACGCGCGGCGTGTACGCACTGGGCGACGTGAAGGGCGGGCCGCAATTCACCCACATCAGCTACGACGACTACCGCATTGTGCGCGATGCCCTGCTACACAGCAGCCAGCGCACCACCGAAGGCCGCGACATGCCCTACGTGGTATTCACCGAGCCGCAGCTGGGCCGCATCGGCCTCTCAAAGAACCAGGCCAGGGAAAAGGGCATCCCCTACCGTGTGAGCCGGCTGCCGGCCCGCACCATCGGCCGGGCGGTGCAGACGGGCGAAACCGACGGCTTCGTGGAGGTGCTGGTGGGCGACGATGACCGCCTGCTGGGCGCGGCCGTGTTCTGCGAGCAGGGCGGCGAAATCATGACCATGTTCCAACTGGCCATGGCGGGCAAGCTGCGCTACCAGGACTTGCAGAACATGATTCTGGCCCATCCCACCTGGGCCGAGGTGCTGAACAATGCTTTCCAGCGACTGAAACCGGGCGAGTAATGCGGCTAAGCGAGTTGCTTGTCCTCCATAAACTCCCGCACGGCGCGGGAGTCGTTCAGCACCTTGAGCACCACGAAATGCAATAGGGTGGTGAGGCTGTAGCCCAGCCAGGGATTTCCCCATTTCCAGGAGGTATAAAGAATGAGCGCGCCAAACAAAAACTGAAGCCCATTCACGAACATGGCAAGAGTGCGCGCGTGTTTCCACCGCCCAAACAGCAGCAGAATCATCAGCATGTTTAGTGTTTGGCTGTGCCCGACGTTGCCCGTTTCGCTCACGAACCACAGCTTGTAGTGGGCCGGCAGCCAGGAGCTAAGCAGCATGCAAGCTGAAACCAAAATCAGAAGCCAGAAACCTTTGCCGGTGATGCGCATGGGTGCGAAATGAGCGGTGGTGGAGCGGAGCTAAGTATGCAAAGAAAGGAAAGCGGTTTGGCAGAATCAAGCCTTTACCGACGCACGCCAGTTGGTGCATTAAGCCGCGCCTAACTGCCCGCTGTAATAGAACCACCTCTAGGCATCTCTCGAAAGCACAACATCGTTTTGGTGGCCTGCTCCGCCTGCTGAATGAACAGCAGGCGCTCAAATAGCTCTTCCAACTCGAAGTTGTCGGGCAGTTGCTGGACGGTCTCGAGGATTTAAGCTTTAGTCATGGCTAGGGGTGACTAGAGCGTCTTTAGCTTAACTACGCGGCGGGCGGCAAAATTGCCTGGGGTTACACTACTACAAATCCAATCAGAGTGTGTCCCTGAAAGTCCTTTTATTATCTCTATCCAACCATTCCTCCATACGGTATGATTGGCATTACTAGTGTTAATAGCGAAAATAGAATAATCAACAGAAGTGTCACCCAGTAAATTACTTTGATAAAAACTAAATTAAAATGTTGGCGAACAATTTTAGTGTAAATAAATAACGAGATGATTAGAGCAAACTGAGTGAAAAAGACAGGCAGTTTATAAGGAATTATTTTATCATACAATTCATATTCATCCTGTGGGCTCATATGGGATAAGTCTCCTTTCCATGAAGATAAAGTGGCTACAAAATAGAGTGTAGCTTCAAAGTGAAACAAGTAGAAATACAGACTAACTATAATTACAATTAATAATAAAATCCAGCCGGTGAGCAAATAATTATTTCGTCTCATAATGTCGCTAGTAGACAAAACCCCCGCGCCAGCCTTGCAGCCGACGCGGGGGTTTATATTGGTGCTTAGGCAGCGGCCAAGCTACTACATATTCTTAATAATCTCCTGGCCGAATTCGCTCGTTTTGAGGAGGGTGGCGCCTTCCATCTGGCGTTCGAAGTCGTAGGTGACGCGCTTGCTGGCGATGGCGGCTTCGAGGCCTTTGTTGATGAGGGCGGCGGCTTCTTTCCAGCCCATGTACTCGAGCATCATCACGCCGGAGAGGATAACCGAGCCGGGGTTCACCTTGTCTTGGTTGGCGTATTTGGGGGCCGTGCCGTGGGTGGCTTCGAAGATGGCGTGGCCGGTGGTGTAGTTGATGTTGGCGCCCGGCGCGATGCCGATGCCGCCCACGATGGCGGCCAGCGCGTCGGAGATGTAGTCGCCGTTCAGGTTCAGGGTAGCTACCACCGAGTATTCCGAAGGGCGCAGCAGAATCTGCTGCAGGAAGGCATCGGCGATGCTGTCCTTCACGATGAGCTTGCCCTGCTCCACGGCCTGCTTTTGCAGCGCGTCGGCCACCTGCACGCCCTGCTTGGCCACGATTTTATCGTACTGGGCCCAGGTGAACACCTTGGCGCCGAATTCCTTTTCGGCCAGCTCGTAGCCCCAGGTTTTGAAGGCGCCTTCGGTGAACTTCATGATGTTGCCCTTGTGCACGATGGTCACCGACGGCTTCTTGTTGTCCAGCGCGTATTTGATGGCGGCGCGCACGAGGCGCTCGGTGCCTTCCTTGCTCACGGGCTTGATGCCGAACGAGGACGACTCGGGGAAGCGGATTTTCTTCACGCCCATCTCGTCCTGCAGGAATTCGAGCATTTTCTGGGCCTGGGGCGTGCCGTTCATGTACTCGATGCCGGCGTAGATGTCCTCCGTGTTTTCGCGGAAGATGACCATATCCGTCAACTCCGGGTGCTTCACGGGCGAGGGCACGCCGTCGTAGTAGCGCACGGGGCGCACGCAGGCATAAAGGTCCAGTTCCTGGCGCAGGGCCACGTTGAGCGAGCGGATGCCGCCGCCCACGGGCGTGGTCAGCGGGCCTTTGATGCCCACGAGGTAATCGCGGAAGGCATCGAGGGTTTCGTTGGGCAGCCAGTTGTTGGTGGCTTTGTAGGCTTTCTCACCGGCCAGCACTTCTTTCCACACCAGCTGCTTTTTGCCGCCGTAGGCTTTTTCCACCGCGGCGTCGAACACCAGCTTGGAGGCGCGCCAGATGTCCGGCCCAATTCCGTCGCCCTCGATGAAGGGAATGGTGGGTTTGTCCGGAACGGTCAGCTTGCCGTTTTTAATGGTGATTTTTTGCTCTGCCATGTGGGTCGTGTGTTATATAAATCTGTCATCCTGAGCGCAGCGAAGGACCTTATCGCGCTAGGTGTGGTAAGTAAAATTCAGCTAAGCGCAGACGGGATAAGGTGCTTCGCTGCGCTCAGCATGACAATCGTCAGATTGTGCTAGTACCCGAAAATCTCTTTCAGCGTGAGCTGCTGCACTTGGCCGTATTTGGCCAACTCCTTGAAATTGAGCCGGTCCTTCGAGCCAATCACCAGAATAACCTGGTTCTGACCGTGCACCTTGGCCAGCTGAAACTTCTTCAACTCATCGAAAGTCATCTTCTGGGTGCTGGCATACACGTCGCGGCGGATATCGTAATCGAGGCCCAAGCGCTTGGCGCGCTCGTAGCTCATCAGGATGTCGCCCTTGGTGATGCGCTCGGTGCTGATGCTGTTGCGGATGGCGTTTTTGGCAATTTCCAGGTTGGCTTCGGCCACCGGCATGTCGGTGAGGAGGGCCTCCATGCCGGCCATGGCCTCGGGCAGCTTATCGCTCTGGGTGCCGATGTAGCTCAAGTTGTAATTGGAGCGGCCCAGCTTGTCAGCGTTGTTGTAGCCGGAGTAGGCCGAGTAGGCCAGTGCCTTGCTCTCGCGCAAGTCCTGGAACACGATGCTGCCCATGCCACCGCCGAAGTACTCGTTGTAGAGCGCCACCGTGGGGGCCAGCTCCTTGCTATACAAGTCGCCTTTGGTCAGGAACAGGATTTCGGCCTGCACCATGTTATAGTCTACCCAATAGACCTTTTTATCCTTCAAAGGTTGCTCAGTGAAGTCTTTGGAAGCTGGCGCGGGCGTAAGCTTGGCAGGCGTGCGGTGCTCGGTTTTGATAACCGTCACCGTCGCATCCTGGGCACGCGGCCCATAGTAGAGCACGCGGTGCTGGTACGTCGGCAGTTTCTTCAGCAGCGCCGTGAGCTGCTCGGGCTTTACTGCTTTCAGCTCTTTCTCGCTCAGGATGTTCGTGAAGGGGTTTTTCGGGCCGTACTTTACGTAGTTCACCATCGCCTGATTCAGAATCACGCGCTTTTCGAGCTTGGCATCCTGGCGCTGCTTGAGCACGCCGGCCACCATATCCTTCAGCGCCACGGCATCCGGCTTGGGCGCAGCCATTAGCTGTTCGAACAGCTTGAGCGCGGGTTCCAGGTTGGTGTCGAGGCCGTTGAGGGTGACGAAAATGCGGTCGGGGCCGCTGCTCACGTTGAAGGAGCAGCCCAGCTTGTAGAACTCCTGTTGCAGCTGCGCGGCCGTATAGTTGCCGGTGCCGAGGTACTGCAGGTAGTCGGTGGCGAGGCTCCAGCGCGGGTCGTTGTTCTTGCCCAGGTCGAAGACGTAGGACAGGTTGAACAGGCCGTTTTCGGCGTTGTGCGTGTAGTACAGCAGCAGGCCCGGCTTAATTTCCGTTTCCTGAATATCCTTTTTGTAATCCACAAACACCGGCTGCAGCTCCGTGCTCGGCATGGCCGTGAGCTGCTTGTAATAGGCCGAAGCCACGTCGCGGTTGGCCGGCACGGGCGTAATGGCGGGCTTTACCACCTTCACCTTGTTGGGGTCGACGCCGGTGCGCTTGAACACGGTCACGACATTCGGACCGTAGTTGTCGTTGGCAAATTTCACGATTTCGGCCTTCGTGATTTTGCCGAAATCATCCTGCTGCTGCAGGTAATCCTTCCAGTCGATGCGCTCGATAAAGGCCTCGTACATGGCGCTGGCGCGGGCCTCGTTGCTTTCGTAGCTCTTGGTGCGCGTCAGCTTCTCGTTGTTGATGATGGCGGGAATCAGCCAGTCGGGGAAGTTACCCTTTTTGACTTTGTCCAACTCGCCCAGCAGCAGCGCCTTCACTTCTTCCAGCTTCTGCCCCTGGCGCGGCGTGCCGTAGATGACGTGCGTGGAGTAATCGTCGTTGAGGTCGGTGAACGAGGCGGCTTCCAGCACCTTCTGCTGCTGGTTCAGGTCGAGGTCGATGAGGCCAGCCTGGCCGTTGGTCAGGATTTTATCGAGCATGCGCAGCCGCACGCCGTCATTCGAGGCCTTGCCCGGCAGGCGGTAGCCCAGCATCACGTTTTCCGACTGCGGCCCAAGGATTTCCTTAGTAATTGGAGCCGTCAGCGGCGCTTCTACCGGCGCGTTAAAGGCCGGCACCGGCTTGCTCGGCATGGCGCCGAAATACTTGTCGATAACCCGGATGGTCTGGTCGAAATCCAGGTCGCCACTCAGGCACAAGGCCACATTGTTCGGCACGTAGTACTGGCCGAAATACTTCTTAATCTCGGTGATGGACGGGTTTTGCAGGTGCTCAATCGTGCCGATGGTCGTCTGCGTGCCGTAGGGGTGCGTGGGGTAGAGCGCCGCATTCAGTGCCTCAAACTCCTTGTTAAAATCGGAGTCCAGGCCCCGATTCTTCTCCTCGTACACGGCCTCCAGCTCGGTGTGGAACAGGCGCGGCACCATCTCGCGCAGGCGCTCGGCCTGGATGGCGGCCCACTTCTCCAGCTGGTTGCTGGGAATGTCTTCCTGGTACACCGTTTCCTCGTTCGAGGTGTGGGCGTTGGAGCCTTTCGCGCCGATGGCACCCATCACCTTGTCGTACTCGTTCGGCACGGCGTAGCGCGCGGCTACGCCCGAAATCGAGTCAATCTGGTGGTAGGTGCGCTTGCGGGCGGCGGGGTCGTTGCGCTGGCCGCGGTACACTTCGTAGAGCGCCTCAATCTTATCCAGCTCCACCTTTTCCTTCGCCCAGTCCTGCGTGCCCAGCTGCGAAGTGCCTTTGAACACCATGTGCTCGAGGTAGTGCGCGAGGCCGGTGGCAGTGGCAGGGTCGTTTTTGGAGCCGGCGCGCACGGCCAGGTAAGTCTGGATGCGGGGCGCATCTTTATAATCAGACAGATAAACCGTTAGGCCGTTATCTAGCTTATAAATGCGGACGCCCAGCGGGTCGCCGGGCACCGATTCGTAGCGGTATTCTTTAGGGGCCGCCGGTGTAGCGGCGGTAGCGGCGGCGGGGGCAGTCGTGGCAGTCGCAACCGGCTTACTCGATTGACATTGCGTGGCAACACCCAACACCGCCAGGGCCGGAATCAACAGCAGAAAATTCTTTTTCACGAAGGGCGCAGGCGGGTGCAATAGGGGTTTCAAAAAACAAAGGTAGCTGGCTGATAGGGGAATAAAAAACAAAATTTCGTGTTATCTTGCAAGGTTGTACCCCCTTCAACTACAGCTCAGATTGAGCAGCGCACTTGTCCCCAAACGTTTGCGGTATTTAACACGTCAAAAACCCGGTTTAAGCGTGACAGTTGCACTGCTTCTGTCATGCCTGGCAGCGAACTCCGCCTTCTTTAAGCTGAGAACGATGTAGAGACGCGACACTTCGCGTCTCGGCGCTCGCACTGCCGGGGTTCCCACTCAGACGCTGGTCGTTCAACGGATAGACGCGAAGTGTCGCGTCTCTACATCGTTCTGCCTTCTGCTTAAAACTCGTTTTCCAGCCCCAGGCGCTGCTTGGCCTCGCGCAGGGCAGGGAACCGCTCGGCCAGGTACTCAAACTTGTCGGAGGATGTGTAGAGCTTGCGGGCGGTGGGCGCGGCCTCCGTCACCACGGGCTGCACGTTGAGGCGCGGGTTGCCGGTGCGGCGGCGCAGGTCGGCCAGGAATTCCACCCGCATTTCGTTGAACTGGTCGACCTGGATGGGGTTGTCGACGGCCAGCTCGATGTGGTGTTCGTCGTTTGCCGAGATGGGTCGGTTCAGGACCCAGAATTCGCTCATGCGGTCTTGGGCGCGGCGCTCTTCGGCCAGCTCTTTCCACACGCGCTGGAGCAGCGCGGGGTCGGTGGGCGCCTGCGGGCCGCTGGCAGCTACCGGCTCGGCCAAGGCTGCGGTCGATGGGCCGGTAGCGGCCCGGGCGCTCATGTTCTTGAGGCTGGGCAGCTTGCTGGCGAGGCTGGGGATTTTGGCAAAAGCCGCCTGCGGCGTAGCGCGCGGCGCGGGCTCGATGCCCTCGAAGCTGGGCACACCGATTTCGACGTGCGGCAGCGTGTCGCGCATCTGGTGGCGCTCGGTGATGGCCGCGGCGGGGTCGTCCTCGATGCTGGGCGTGTCGTGCAGCTCTTCCACGCCGTTTTCGACGGGCAGTGGGTCGGGGCCGTCGGCTGGGGCGGGGCCGGTGGCCACGGGCGCGCCGGC
Organism: Hymenobacter convexus; assembly: GCF_030580955.1. Lineage (GTDB taxonomy): Bacteria > Bacteroidota > Bacteroidia > Cytophagales > Hymenobacteraceae > Hymenobacter. The sequence goes on from NZ_JAUQON010000009.1 coordinate 20,236, forward strand.
CGGCATAGGTAGCGGTGCGGGTGCAACGGCCGGGCGCGGTGCGGCCGTGTAGGCGGCGGCTGGCGACTCAGTAGCATAGGCCGCGGGGGCGGCGTGAGAAACTGCCGGAGTTGGGGCTACTTGGGCGACGGTTGGTGCCGGAACTGCTGGCGCGGCCTGTACCTGACCGTGGCCATTATTGCTGTTGAAGCCGTTACCATTGCTGCTGCCGTTGCTGCTCGGCACAGTGGCAACTGAGGTTTCGTCGGCGCTTAGGCTGCTAGTTTTTTTTTTAGCCTCGCCGTTGGCGGGGGCAAGCTCGCGGACGAACTGCACGGCCCCGTTCAGATAAGCCAGCTTCATAAGTGCCAGCTCGACGTGGAGGCGCTGGTTTTTGGCTTGCTTGAACTCGCGGTCGCACTGGCTGATGAGGTTGAGGGCCGAGAGCAGGAAAGCCAGCGGCGCGGCCTGGGCCTGCTGCACGTATTTCAGCCGAATGCCCTCGGACACTTCCAGCAGCTGCACCGTCACGGCATCTTTGCAGACGAGCAGGCCGCGCAGGTGCTCGGCGGTGCCTACCACGAAGTTGTGCAGGTCGAAGCCGTTCTGCATCACCTCATCGAGCAGCAGCAGCGCGGCCGAGAGGTTCTCGGTGAGCAGGCTGTCGACGAGGCGGAAGTAGTAGTCGTAGTCGAGGATGTGCAGGTTTTGCACCACCTCCTTGTAGGTGAGGTTGTTGCCGCCGAAGGTCACCATTTGGTCGAACATCGACAGGGCGTCCCGCAGGCCGCCGTCGGCCTTCTGGGCCAGCAGGTGCAGGGCGTCGTCTTCGGCCGTGATGCCTTCCTGGGTGGCCACGTAGCGCAGGTGCCCGCGCATGTCCTCGACGCGGATGCGGCTGAAATCGAAAATCTGGCAGCGCGACAGGATGGTGGGAATAATCTTATGGCGCTCGGTGGTGGCGAGGATGAAAATGGCGTAGCTCGGCGGCTCCTCAAGCGTCTTCAGAAACGCGTTGAAGGCCGCATTCGAGAGCATGTGCACCTCGTCGATGATGTAGATTTTGTACTTGCCGGCCTGTGGGGCGTAGCGCACCTGCTCCACCAGCGAGCGGATGTCTTCGACCGAGTTGTTGGAGGCCGCATCCAGCTCGTGCACGTTGAACGAGGCGTTTTCCTGGAAGGCTACGCAGGAGGCGCAGGTGCCGCAGGCCTCGGTTTCGGCCGTGAGGTTGGTGCAGTTGATGGTTTTGGCCAGGATGCGGGCGCAGGTGGTTTTGCCCACCCCGCGCGGGCCGCAGAACAGGAACGCCTGGGCCAGGTGATGGCTCTGAATGGCATTCTGCAGCGTGGTGGTGACGTGCTGCTGCCCCACCACGCTGCGAAACGTGGAAGGACGGTACTTGCGGGCCGAAACGACGAAATTATCCATAAGTTCTATCTACAAAGTTACCCAGAAACGGGCGGCTTTGGAAGTGGGCGGGGATGGGTTTGGCTTATCGAAATATTAACGGAACGTCATGCTGAGCGCAGCCGAAGCATCTCTACCACGTAAGTAATTCACTGCTTGCAACGAAGCGGTAGAGATGCTTCGGCTGCGCTCAGCATGACTGTTCTTTTTATTCCGACGCTCCAATTCTGCCCACCCATCAAACACACAAACCGCCGGAAACCTTCCCTCCTGCCCTGCCGTTTCAACTTCACCGCGTACCTTCGCGGCCCGCCTGGCCCTAACCGGCCGTTCGGGACTCGTTCTTTACCATTTGGGGATGACCGGAATTGACAGCTTGCGCAAATTGCGGGTAAGCGTGCCAGGAGTTGATGGAAGCTCTCCTGTCAAAAAATCTATCAAAAAACAACTGGCGACTATTCGTACGCCATGGCTGCCTAGTTCAGAATTAGGTAATTGCCATCGTTCCGCCCGGGTAAGTTTCTACACCTGGGAGTTCGGAGCGTCGTAAGTAGAAAATAGCCTTTGGGGAGCTGTGACCTGGAGGCGAAACCCAACTGCAGCTAGGGGCGGTGCAAAGGCCTGATGTGCGCCTGTACCGCCATGAAAATCCAAGCATAGATACGCACGTAGAAAGCACGTTGATTTCCTTGTCTGGACCAGGGTTCGAATCCCTGCATCTCCACTTTAAACCCCGTTTGCATTGCGCAGACGGGGTTTTTCGGTTTTCATGGGACGGTATATGGGACACGCCGTCACGTCCTGCTCGATACTGTACGACTCGCGATGGCATTTTCCTTATAATATCCTGGTTTCAGTCAACGACAGGTACACGGCGGTTGCGCCAACCAACAAAAAATACGACCTGGTACGCTAAACCTGTGCGCCGTGGCAGTAGCCTTGAGGAACAAGATTTTGAAGGGGAACCTGCATCACGCAGTTGATGCCAAGCTCAACCATCGGTTTCAGGTAAAATTTTGCCCAGAAGTCGCAGTTGCCAACTTCTGGAAATTGTGCTTGTGAGTGGCACAAAAGGCACCAGCCATGTTTAAGTAAGCCGTCAGGCCAGCTTGGAAGAATAAGGGCCAGGCAAAAGGGGGCTAGCCAATCGGTCTGTGCAACAAGTTGTTTCCGCAAGCCTGGCAGCTAAGTACGTATTGCTTTCGCTGGCGCCCTCTCGCTTCACAGACTGTTTGAAAAGTATACTGATTCGTTTGATTCCTTTTTTGGGGACGAACAGGACTGCCGGACCTTTGTAGGGCAAATCGGAGGCAGTTAGTTAAGACAATCGTGCAAGCAGATTTGCCTGGGTCTGGCGAGGATGAACGGTAACCTCGGGGACTGCAATCAGGTAGGCCTATTCGATGGCTAGCTGCCCATTAAAGACTTTTAGTCATCTCTCATTAAGTAAAAAACTATGCAGACTGTTGAATTGAACAACGGGGTGAAGATGCCCATTCTGGGTTTTGGCGTGTTCCAGGTGCCTGACCCGGCCGAGTGCGAAAACAGCGTCGTCGAAGCTATCAAGGTGGGCTACCGGCTGATTGACACGGCTGCTTCTTATATGAACGAGGAAGCCGTGGGCAAAGCCCTTAAGCGCAGCGGCGTGCCGCGGGAGGAACTGTTCATCACCACCAAGCTGTGGGTGCAGGACGCCAGCTACGAAGGTGCCAGGCAGGCGTTTGAAACGTCCCTGCAAAAGCTCGGGCTCGATTATCTCGACCTCTACCTCATTCACCAGCCCTACGGCGACGTGCACGGCGCGTGGCGGGCCATGGAAGAGCTCTACAAAGCCGGCCGCATCAAGGCTATCGGCGTGAGCAATTTCGCGCCCGACCGCCTCATCGACCTGATTGTGCACAACGAAGTGGTGCCGGCGGTGAACCAGGTGGAAACCCACCCCTTCCACCAGCAGGTGGAGGAGCAGCAGTTCATGGCCGAAAATAAGGTACAGATTGAGGCCTGGGGACCCTTTGCCGAGGGCAAAAATGACCTATTCCACAACGAGTTGCTGACCCGTATTGGGGCAAAATATCAGAAGACGGTGGCGCAGGTGGTGCTGCGCTGGCTCACCCAGCGCGGCGTGGTGGCCATCCCGAAGTCGGTGAAGCCCGAGCGCATGGCCGAGAACTTCAACAGCCTCGACTTTGAGCTGAGCGCCGAGGACATGCAGGCCATCGCGACGCTCGACACCAAGGCCAGTCTCTTTTTCGACCACCGCGACCCCAAGATGGTGAAGTGGATTAGCGAGCGAAAAATCCACGAATAGCCTGGTGTTTGACGGCCCTCGACGCGGCAGTATTTATTCGTAAACGCTGCCGCGTTCCACACCTGGTTCTAGCCCGGCCGATGGCACTGTTTTCCTTTCTCCCTTCCTCGAGCCAAAGACCTGTCGGCCAGCATCTGCGTACTATTCCCATGAATCCTCAAGTAGCTCCTGCCGTACCGGCCCAAGCGGTCAACTCCCACCAGGCCATCACGGCCCAGGAATTGAAGCTGAAGGGTTTCAAGGCCTACGAGGTGGACACGGCAGTGAATCCCAGCCTCTCATACCGCCGCCGCGATTTCTACAAGGTGGCGCTGGTGACCAGCCACTGCACCGTGCACTACGCCGACCGCAGCATCGAGCTCAACGGCACGTGCCTGATGTTTGCCAACCCGCACATTCCGTACTCCATCGAACTGCACGAACCCTTTCTGAAGGGCTATTCGTGTCTGTTCACCGAAGGGTACATGCGCGAGAACGACCGGTCAGAAAGCCTGCAACAGTCGCCGTTGTTTAAGGTCGGCGGCACGCCCATTTTCCACCTGAGCGAGGAACAAACGGCGTATGCGCGGGGCATCTTCCAGAAAATTCTGGCCGAGCAAAGCACGGAATACCTGTACAAAGGCGACTTGATTCGCACCTACCTGCAACTGCTCATTCACGAGGCGCTGCGCATGCAGCCCACGGAAAGCTTCGTGCAGCACAAAAACGCCTCTTCCCGGATTACCAGCCTGTTTCAGGAGTTGCTGGAGCGGCAGTTCCCGGTAGAAAGCCCCAACCAGGCAATGGCGCTGAAAACCGCGCAGGATTTTGCCAACCAGCTGGGCATGCACGTCAACCACCTGAACCGGGCCGTGAAGGAAGTGACCGGCAAGCCCACCTCCGTGCACATTGCCGAGCGAGTCATTGGCGAGGCCAAGGCCCTGCTGCACCACACCTCGTGGAGTACGGCCGAAATTGCCTACAGCCTGGGCTTCGAGTACCCCACGTATTTCAACATCTTCTTCAAGAAGCATACCGGTACTACCCCGCTCACCTTTCGGCGAGATACCTGAGACCTTTTTAGGTGAGTAATGCCAAGTAGTTGAGGGTTTATTCCGCTCCTTAATTTGGTGCCAATGCCGCGCGCTATTTCGCGCTTGCCACCCCATCGCAACCACTTGGTAATAAGGCCAACGAGTATACTAATCAAACAGATTAGTTATCGTTTCAAACAATCAGGGGCTGAAGCAGAGAGACGGGCAACTTCCCTCTTTCTGCTCAGTATATTCATGGAACGCTCACTTTTTGGCTGGCTTACCAGCCGGATTGATGCTGCATAAGCAGCCAAGTGTACTTGTGCCCTGGGCTGCTTGCATTAGATGCCAGGTGTGCCCTCCACCCTGTTCCCGGCCAGCCTCGGTCCTGGTGCTTTTTGGTCGTCTTTCTTCCCGTTATCTCCTTCACTATGTCGTCTGACCTGTTCCCTCCCGCCGATACACCGCCGCCCGCCGACGACTCGCGTCGCACGTTTATGAAGCAGGCCGGCGGCATTTTCGGCTTTGCGCTGGCGGCCCCGCTGGCCGGCCAAGCCGAGCGCCTGACGGCTTATTCCAAGACTGTGACCGGTGCCACCACGCTCACACTGCGCATCAACGGCCAGCCCCGCACCGTGCAGGCCGAGCCGCGCGTGACGCTGCTCGACGCGCTGCGCGAGCGGCTGGACTTGACCGGCACCAAAAAGGGCTGCGACCACGGCCAGTGCGGGGCCTGCACGGTGCTGGTTGATGGCAAGCGCGTCAACAGCTGCCTCACGCTGGCCATCACCGCCCAGGGCAAGGAGATTACGACCATCGAAGGCCTGGCCAAAGGCGACGAGCTGCACCCGATGCAGGCGGCGTTTTTGAAGCACGACGGCTTCCAGTGCGGCTACTGCACGCCGGGCCAGATTTTGAGCGGGGTGGCCTGCGTGCAGGAAGGCCACGCCAAAACCGACGACCAGTGCCGCGAATGGATGAGCGGCAACCTCTGCCGCTGCGGGGCCTACGCCAACATTCTGGCCGCCGTGCGCGAAGTGGCCGACAAAGCTTAAGCGTTTCATCCCCCTATTCCCGAGTCTACGAAGATGAACGATTTCAGCTACACCCAGGCCACCTCAGCCAAGGAGGCTACTAGTCTCCTGAAAGACCAGCCCAGCGCGGCCTACCTGGCGGGTGGCACCACGCTGCTGGATTTGATGAAGGCCAATCTGGCGGAGCCGCCGCAGCTGGCCGACATCAACCTGCTGCCCTTCAAAGGCATCGAGCAAACCAGCGACGGCTTGCGCATTGGGGCGATGGAGCGCATGAGCGACGTGGGCGAAAATGCCCTGGTGGTGCAGCAGTACCCGGCCGTGTCGCAGGCGTTGCTGCTGGCGGCCTCGCCGCAGCTGCGCAACATGGCCAGTATCGGGGGCAACATTTTGCAGCGCACGCGCTGCGGCTACTTCCGCGACGCGGCGTTTCCGTGCAACAAGCGCGTGCCGGGCTCGGGCTGCCCCGCGCTGGAAGGCGACCACCACAACCTGGCCATTCTGGGGGTGAGCGAGAGATGCATTGCCAACGCCTATCCCGGCGACTTGTCGGTGGCCCTGGCGGCTTTTGATGCGGTGCTGACCCTGGAAAACCAGAAGGGCAAGCAGCGCCGCGTGCCGGTTACCGAATTCTACTTATTGCCGGGCAAAACGCCCCAGAAAGAAACCGTGCTGGAGCCGGGCGAGATGATTGTAGCCGCCACGATTCCGTCCGCCGCCCATGCCCGACGCTCGGCCTACCTAAAGGTGCGCGAGCGGAGCAGCTACGCCTACGCGCTGGCGTCGGCTGCCGTAGGGCTGGATGTGCAGGGTGGTACTATTCGCGCGGCCCGCGTGGCGCTGGGCGGCGTGGGCGCGCAGCCCTGGCGCAGCCGCGAGGCGGAGAAAGTGCTGACCGGCGCGCCCGCCACCGAGGCCACGTTTCGGGCCGCGGCGACGGCGGCCTTGCAGGGCGCGCAGCCCCGGGAGCACAACCGCTACAAGGTGGAGCTGGCGCAGAACACGCTGGTGCGGGCGTTGCAGCAAGTGGCCGCCACCTAATTCACAGACCCGATAGCATTCCCCCACAGGCCGTTACGCAGTATGGAAACCGAACCGCAATTCTTTGAAACCAACGCCGCCCCCACGGTGGTCGGGCAGCCGATGAACCGCGTGGATGGGTGGGCGAAGGTAACTGGCCACGCCAAGTACTCGGCCGAATACAACCAGCTGCCCGGCCTGGTGCACGCCGTGCTGGTTACCAGCCCCGTCGCCAAAGGCCGCGTGCAGCGCATCGAAAGCAGCGCCGCGCAAAAGCAGCCGGGGGTGCTGGCCATTTTCACGCACGAAAACCTGCCCAAGCTGGCCAAAACGCCCGACGCCCCGGCCGATAAAGCGGCCCTAAATTCCCCGATGGGCTTTATGCCCATGACCTCGGACCAGGTGCATTACGCCGGGCAGACCGTGGCCGTGGTGGTGGCCGACACGCTGGAACGGGCGCAGTACGCGGCCTCGCTGGTGAAGGTGATTATTGCGCCCGAAGCCCCCGTTTCCTCCTACCAGGACCCGAAGGCGCAGCTGTACGTGCCGAAATCGGTGAAGGGCATGCCCGGCGTGACCAAGCGCGGCGACGCCCAGGCGGCGGTGCAAAAGGCGCCGATGCAGCTCGCGGCTACCTACACCCACGCCACCATCCACCACAACTACATGGAGCCGGGCGCGACCACGGCCCACTGGGAAGCCGCTGACCGGCTGACCATTTACGAGACCACGCAGGGCGTTTCGGAAACGCAGAAGACGGTGAGCCTGATGCTGGGCCTGGCCACCGAGCAGGTGCGGGTTATCACCAAATACCTGGGGGGTGGCTTCGGCTCCAAGGCCTGGGTGTGGCCGCATACTGTGTACGCCGCCCTGATTGCCAAGGCCGTGGGCCGGCCGGTGAAGCTGGTGCTCACCCGCCCGCAGAACTTCACCAGCATGGGCCACCGCGAAGAACAGCAGCAAACCCTGCGCCTCGGGGCGACCAAAGAAGGCAAGCTGCTGGGCATCGTGTACGACAAAACGGCGACGACCTCGCCCTGGGACGACTACGCCGAAACCAACAGCCGCATCATCGGCATGCTCTACCACCTGCCGGCCTACGAGGCCACTTACCGGCTGGCCAAGTCCAACGTGATGACCTCCACGGCGACGCGGGCCCCCGGCGACATGCCCGGCTCCTTCGCCATCGAGTGCAGCATGGACGATTTGGCCGCCCAGCTGGGCCTCGACCCCATCCAGCTGCGCCTGTTGAATTACGCCGACATCGATTCGAGCACCGGCCACCCCTGGAGCAGCAAAAGCCTGAAGGAGTGCTACGCCCGCGGGGCCGAACTCATCGGCTGGAACAAGCGCAACCCCAAAGCCGGCGCCACCCGCGAGGGCAAGCTGCTGGTGGGCATGGGCATGGCCACGGGCTCGTACCCCGTGCACAATTCGCAGGGCAACGCCCGCGTGCGCCTCTACGCCGACGGCCGCGCCGTGGTACAGGCCGGCGCCACCGACCTGGGCACCGGCACCTACACCATCATCACGCAGGTAGCCGCCGACTCGCTGGGCATCCCGCCCGAAAACGTGCGCTTCGAGCTGGGCGACACGGTGCTGCCGAGCACGCAGTGGTCGGGCGGCTCGACGGCCGCCGGCCGGGTGTCCTCGTCCGTGTATCTGGCCGTGCAGGAAGTGTGGCAGAAGCTGATAAAGCTGGCCGTGATGGATAAAAAGTCGCCGCTATACGGAGCTAAGTCTGCTGACGTAGCAGCAGAAAAAGGCCGGCTGCAATTGAAAGCCAACCCCGGCAAGGGTGAAGCATTCGGCGAGGTGATGAAGCGCGCTAGCCTGGGCGATATTGAGGGCAGCGCCCTGGGCCGCTACGGCAGCAACTACGAGGCCCCGCAAACCACGGCCAACGCCGACCCCAACAAAAAGGAAAATGCCGCTGAGCACTCCATGCACGCCTTTGGGGCGCACTTCTGTGAGGTACACGTCGACCCCGAGCTGGGCACCATCCGCATCAGCAAGTGGGTGAGCGTTATCGGAGCCGGCCGCATTCTCAACCCCAAAACGGCCCGCTCGCAGGTTATCGGAGGCAGCACGATGGGCATCGGCGCCGCCCTGATGGAGCAGACCGTGCGCGACCCGCACCTGGCCCGCTACACCAACGCCAGCCTGGCCGATTACCACGTTCCGGTGAATGCCGACATTCCCGAAATGACCGTCGAGTTCATCGACGAGCACGACCCCTACGTGAATGCCATGGGCGTGAAAGGCATCGGCGAGATTTCCATCGTGGGCGTGACGGCCGCCGTGGCCAACGCCGTGTTCCACGCCACCGGCCGCCGCCTGCGCGACTTACCCATGACGCCCAACAAAGTGCTGGCGGCCCTGCGGGAACCGGCGTGAGCCTTGAACGGCGCAGGGCTGGACATAAGCATACCAGAAATACTGTTTACTATTTATCAACCAATATGGAAAAGCGAAAACTGGGCCCGAGCGGCCTGGAAGTATCGGCCCTGGGCTTAGGCTGCATGGGCCTGACCTTTGGCTTTGGCTCGGTAACGCCCACCGACGAGGCCGTTCACCTCATCCGCACGGCCTTCGACCGGGGCGTGACGTTCTTTGACACGGCCGAGGCCTACGGGGAGCTGAACGAAACCCTGGTGGGCCAGGCCCTGGCCCCGGTGCGTGACCAGGTAGTCATTGCCACCAAGTTCGGCTTCAAAAACGGCGCTCCCGCGGAGGGCATGGATAGCCGGCCCGAACGTATTCGGGCGGTTATTGAGCAGTCGCTGAAGCGCATGAAAACCGATTACATCGACCTGTTTTACCAGCACCGCGTCGACCCCAACGTGCCGATAGAGGACGTGGCCGGCGCCGTGAAAGACCTCATTCAGGAAGGCAAGGTGAAGTACTTCGGCCTGTCGGAAGCCGGTGCAGAAACCATTCGCCGGGCCCACGCCGTGCAGCCGGTATCGGCCTTGCAGAGCGAGTACTCCTTGTGGTGGCGCGAGCCCGAGCAGAGCGTACTGCCCACGTTAGAAGAACTCGGCATCGGCTTCGTGCCCTTCAGCCCGCTGGGCAAAGGCTTTTTGACGGGCAAGATTGACCAGAACACCCAGTTCAACCCGAACGACTTCCGCAATACCGTGCCGCGCTTCTCAGAAGAGAACCGCAAAGCCAATCAGGCATTGGTTGATTTGCTCGGCACCATCGCTACTAGCAAGCAGGCCACTCCGGCGCAAATTGCGCTGGCCTGGCTGCTGGCCCAAAAGCCCTGGATTGTCCCCATTCCCGGCACCAGCAAGCTGCACCGGCTGGAAGAAAACATCGGCGGAGCCGCCGTGCAGCTCACGGCCGACGACCTGCGGCGCATCGAGGAAGCCCTCGCCCAGGTGGAAATCCAAGGTGACCGCTACAACGCAAAGTCGCAGCAAGCCATCAACCGCTAAGCGGGTCGCTTACCTGTATAAATCAACAAAACACGCCTCTCAGGCTGCTCATGGTTGAGCAAGCTGAGAGGCGTGTTTTCGTGTATTGGCAAGCGCCTGAAGGCCGCTGGCCAAGTTAGCTGTTGCCATACATATTCGATTCGCCCCCATCAATGGCGATGGTTTGGCCGTTGAGGTAGGAAGCGTCGTCGCTGAGCAGGAACGTCACGACTTTGGCGACTTCTTCGGGCAGGCCCAGGCGCTTGGTGGGGTTGCGCTGGGCGTATTCGGTTTCGGCCTGCTTGGGGTCGGCGGGGTTCACTTGCTTGAAGGCATCGGCCACCATCGGCGTCAGGATGGCCCCAGGGGCAATGGCATTGGTGGTGATGCCGTAGCGCCCGTACTCCAACGCGGAGTTTTTCGTCATGCCCGACACGGCGTGCTTGCTGGCCACGTAGGGCATCTGGTTGAGCACGCCGCGAATGCCGCCCACCGAGGCCACGTTCACGATGCGGCCGTACTGCTGCGCCTGCATCACGGGCAGCACGTAGCGCAGGCCGTAGTACACGCCCATCAGGTTGATGTCGATGACTTTTTTGAAGACCTCAATATCATAGTCCACGATGCTGGCCTGCTTGCCTTCGATGCCCGCGTTGTTATAGAGTCCGTCGATGCGCCCAAACGCTTTTACCGCCTCGTCGACGTAGTTCTTAACCGCTTCCTCTTTCGATACATCGGCTACCACCGTCACGAGCCGTACGGCCGGCGATTGGGCAGCGATTTCCTGCTGCGCCTGGGTTAAGCTCGCTTGATTGTAGTCGACCAGTACGAGGTTGGCCCCGCGGGCCGCCAGTTCCTTGGCGGTGGCTAAACCCAGGCCCATCGCGGCCCCAGTGATGATGATGTTCTTTCCCTGAAAGTTACTCATTGAAAACATGAATTAAATGCCTGCGGAGAGCAACCCATCTGGCTGCCCTGTGCCCATCAGGCCGTTGCCCGACGGCCAAGCGCACGTTTCTAAAAGCGCGTTTTTCCGTATTTGTTTGAGAGAAATAGCTCAACATTTATCGCACCAGCCTGCTTATCATCAGCAAATAATGATGAATCAACGAGTTGGTGAATACTACCATCCGGCTCCCAATTCCACGTAGCGGGCCGCGATGTGCGCCGAAATGCCGGCCTGCTCCAGTTCGTGCTGAGTCGGCTCATCGCTGAAGGCTAACCAGGGCAAATCCGGCTGGTCCCTTCGGCAGGCTATGCTTTGGGGGCGGCCTCCACCCCCGAAAACTGGAGCACCATCTGCGGCAGCCGCTCGCCTTTGACCTCAATCCTGGCGACCTCGGTGCTGAACTGCTTGAGCTCGTCGGCCGTCAACCGGACGGCATCGGCCCCGTTGTTTTCCAGCATGTGCGCCATCTGCGTGGTGCCGGGAATGGCCACAATGAACGGTTTCTGCGCCAGCATCCAAGCCAGCGAAATCTGGCCGGGGGTGGCATTTTTGCGGGTGCCCCAGGTTTTCAGCAGTTCCACGAGGGCCAGGTTCGCGGGTAGGTTCTCGGGCGAGAACCGCGACTCGCCTCCGCGAATGTCGCCCGGCGCAAACCGCGTCTGAGCATCGATGGCGCCGGTGAGAAAGCCCACGCCCAACGGACTCCAGGCCACAAACCCGATGCCGAGTTCCTGGCACAGCGGAATAACTTCGGCCTCTGGTCCGCGCCAGAGCAGGGAGTATTCGTTCTGGATGGCCGTGACCGGGTGCACGGCGTGGGCGCGCCGCACCGTTTTCAGGCCGGGCTCCGACAGGCCGTAGTGCAGCACTTTGCCCTGTTTGATGAGGTCCTGAATGGCGCCGACCACGTCTTCAATGGGTACCGCCGGGTCGACGCGGTGTTGATACAAGAGGTCAATCCGGTCGGTGCGCAGGCGCTTGAGCATGTTCTCCACCACCAGCCTGAGGTGGTTGGGGCGGCTGTTGAGGCCCGGCAGGCGCTGCCCGGTTTTTTGGTCGATGTTCCAGCCGAACTTCGTCTCAATCACGATTTTGTTGCGAAACGGACCCACGGCTTCGCCCAGGATGCGCTCTACCTCCCAAGGCCCATACGCCTCCGCCGCATCGAACAAGGTGACGCCGTGGTCGTAGGCACTCCGGATGATGCGGTGCATCTCGGCCCGGTTGGGGACCGTCGTCTGGTACGTACGGCTCATGTTTTGGACGCCCATGCCCACGCTGGAAACCTCCAGCTTGCCCAGCTTCCGACGGGTGCTCACGTTGTCTTTGGCAGGAGTTAAGGGCGCAGCGGTAGCCGCAGCCGCCATGGCCGCGCCGGTTGGCAACATGGCGCCCCCGGCCAGGAGTAAGCCGGTTTTTAGCAGGTCGCGGCGGTTCAGGCCCACCGTTGGTTTTTCGCTTGAATTGTCCATGGCTCGTGCTTGAATGTGAACTGATTGTTTACGAGACAGTCCAGCTAATTTGCACAACGTGTGCAGGACGAGCCCGGCTGCCTTCGGATTGGCTTAGTAAAGGTCCGGCCGTTTCAAGGCGCCGGAAAAAGCTAATCAAACGAGTTAGTATATTTTTCAAACAAAGGCCACTATTTCTGGCCTTTGGCTCCTGGCCAGCTCCGTCCAGGCAGATGCTATCGACGCTTTTGCGTATTTGATTATTATTAGGAAATCGTTTGATTCTTTCGCTTGAGAAAAACCCCGTCAGCGGACCTTTGCCGCGAACTTCATTCACCCCGCTGACCCTGCGGCTAAATGTTTCCTTCCAATGAGCAACCAAGAAAAACCAATGGCCCCCGCCAGTGCCCAGCCAGCGCAGGCCCAGTACTTCACCGGCACGGCCTGGGTTAAAATGCTGGCCAATGCCGGCAACGCCACTGACTGCACCGTGGGCGACGTCCTCTTCGAGCCCGGCTGCCGCAACAACTGGCACTCGCACCCGCACGGACAGCTGCTGGTGGTAACCAGCGGCACGGGCTATTACCAGGAAAAGGGCCAGCCCGCGCGCCTGCTGCGCCCCGGCGATACCGTCGTTATTGCCCCAGACGTAGTGCACTGGCACGGGGCCACGGCCACCGACTGGTTTGCCCATTTGGCCATCAACCCCAGCGCTAGCCAGGGCGCACCGGTGTGGCTGGAACCCGTAACCGATGCCGAATACCAGGCAGTGCACTAGGGCCGTTTCCGCCACACGCGTGAGCTGCTGCAACTGGGCATCGGTCGGGCCGCCTCTGCAGCCTTCTGGCCTTGCAGCATGGACTCCACGCCACCCAAGCTCATGAGGGCCGCGATGGCGGTCAGTTCGCGCTCCTGGTAGGCGAGCACGTCGCGCTCGAGGATGTCGGCGAACAAGTGCTCTTTCAGGAAGCGGGCTATTTCGGGGCTGAAGGCGGCATAACCGGTTTCAGGCTCCTTTTCGGGCTGGCCGGAAAGCTGCTCTAGCACCTGTCTGCCTTGGTAATAGAGCAGCAGTAAGGTTATCTCGCCTGACGCTGGCGGTTTCTCCAGGCAGCGCCTATTTCGCCCGCCGAACCCGGGAGTTGGAAGTAATACCGGAAGCGGCCTTTGGGTGCTGGCTGGCGCAGGCGTAGTACCTCATGCAGGACCAAGTGCAGGTAGCTGCGGAGCAGTTCCTGCTTGAAGCAGTAGGTCGACTGTTGCTCAGCCAGCATTTTCTCAAACAGAGCGGTGAGGTACGCCACTTGCTCGTCGCCGAGCGAGAAGGGGCTGAAGTTATTGCAGCCCCCCCGCGCCCACGGCTGCTGCTTCCCAGCCAGGCCGTTTGCCTGCACAAATTCTTCCGTAAACAGGCAGCCAAAGCCTAGCTGGCTGGTCGCGCCCCGAGGCAAAAACTCCCCCGCGTGCGGCTGGCCGACGAACAGGTACGTGCCATCCCGTTCGATTTCCTGGTCGGCGTGCTGCAACTGACGTGCGCCAGTAAGCAGGCAAATGGTATACAAGTCGCGGCGACCAGCCGCCACCCGCAAACCAGTAGCGGTAGTTATCTGGTAAACCTTAAACCCTTTCATAAGTACATCGGCGGTAGTCACCTGGCGGCGTAAGCAGACCGCTCGTGGTCCTCACGCAGTTGGCATCGCGGCTTGCTGGCCCAGCCCAACGCTCCGGTCAGCAGCTGCGCTCGTGGGAAGCGGATAACTGGCAGAAACCCTGCTGCCTGGAGCAGGCTACATGCAGCAGGACAAAGTTCTGCTCATCAAGTCCAGGTACATAACAGGAATCAAACCAATGAGTGTAAAATTCAAACAGGTAACCCCGCGCGCCCTGCTTCACACGTTTATCTCATGGCAAAACCGGCCTCACGCCGGCGGCCTTTCGTTTCACCGCCCACTAATGGTTTGCTGTTTTACCTTGCTCGGTGAGACTTGATTTGAGCTGCTCACCAAAACGAGCGCTGTGCCCGCCCGCGACTGTTGCCGTATATAACGCCCCCCTCGCTGCTGTGGCTGCTGGGTTAAGTCCGACCAGTACCAGCAGCTGGCCAGCCTCACCGGCCGCAGCCTGACCACGCGCAAGCGCGATTTTCAGCAGATTTTTCACACCCCGCCCAGCCGGTGGCTCTACCAGCGGCGACCGGAAGAAGCCCGCTACCTGCTCCAGGAAGAAAACAAGCGCCTTTCGGATATCTACCCCGAGGTGGGGTTCAAGGGCTTGCATCTCCGCTTTAAACCCTGTTTGCCTTGCGCAGGCGGGGTTTTTCGGTTTTAAGTACGGTGGAGTTCAGGCGGCAAAACGTGAGCTCCCCCTGCCGACGCACCGACGCCGGCAAACGGAGTGAATGTAGTGTCAACGGAAACAACATTGCCATATCATAAAAAACAGATAAAATATGGTAGTATTGCCAACGCAAAGCAATGGGTGTGTGTCAAGCGGCTGATTTATTTTCTGCACAACAGCAACTCATTGGGTGCATAAACCCCTATAAATTGCCGAGTTATGCAGGTTGACAAGCTAATCATTCCGGGCCGTTTACAGCCTTTTGCCGCCGGGGCCACCGACGAGGTACCGGCACAGACCTTCGTGATTGAAGCCAGCACCCGGGGCTTGGCGGAAAGCCACCCGGTTGACATCAGCCACGGGGAACTGGTGGAGCTGCGGTTTGAGGACGACACCGTGTGGCTGTGCAACGGCGATACCATCGGTGAGGCCTTCCCGGAAGCCGTGCCCAGCGTCCGCTCGGCCGACCCTTCGTTCTTCCTGCCCACGCAGGTAAGCGCCAGCGGCACTGAGCAGCGGGGCTTCCTCGACACGGTGGCCCTCAAGGTGGTGCGCATCTTCGCGGGCAAGGCCATGGAGCAGGTGGTGGCCAAAGGCGTGCGCGAGCTGGCAGCCGACCTGGAGGAGAAGCAGCTGGAAGGCCACCGGGGCTTGTTTCTGCTGAACGACGACTTTACGTTTGACAAATTCGGCCCGGCCGAAATGGCCGCGGCGGCCGCCACGGCGGGCCAACCGTACCTGCTGTTTCTGCATGGCACGGCGTCGTCCACGAGTGGTTCGTTTGGGGGGCTCACGGGCTCGGAGCTATGGGGCTACATCCGCCAGACGTACGGGCCCAACGGGGTACTGGCCTTTCAGCACGAAACCCTGACCAAAAGCCCGCTGGAGAATACGCTGGAGCTCATTGAGGCCCTGCCGGCCAACAGCGCCTTGCACCTCATCAGCCACTCGCGCGGGGGGCTAATTGGCGAGCTGCTGGCCCGCTTCTGCAACGGCGACGAGGCCAACCTGGGCTTCGACCACAACGAAAAGGAATACCTGGCCAAAACCGACCGGACGGCCGATTTGGAGCTCATCCGCCAGATTAGCAGCGTGGTGGTGGCCAAGCGTCTCACGGTGCGCAAGTTTGTGCGGGTGGCATGCCCGGCCGGCGGCACCATTCTGGCCTCCGACCGGCTGGAACGGTTTTTCAACATCTCCCTCAACCTGCTGGGCTACGCCACCGGGCTGGTCGCCAGCCCGGTGTACACGGCTTTCAAAAACCTCATCGGCGCGCTGCTCGCCAGCCCGGGCAACGCCGACGTGCTGCCTGGCCTGGAAGCCATGAACCCGGAGTCGCCCTTCATCAAGGTGCTGAACAGCCCGGCCACCACGGTGCGGCTGGATAGCCCGCTGGTGGTCATTTCGGGCAACTGTACCATCAAGCCCAGCCTGAAGGCGCTGGTGGTGCTGGTGAGCAAGCTGTTCTACCTCAAAAACAACGACCTGGTGGTGAACACCACCTCGATGTACCAGGGCGCGCGCCGCACCAAGGACGTGCAGTACTACTTCGATGCGTCGCCGGAAATCGACCACTTTCACTATTTCAAAAACGCGCGCACGGTCAAGTCGCTGACGCAGGTGCTGCAGGCCCCCGACGGCGCGCTGCTGCCCGGTTTTGCCACCATCAACCCCTTCGAGGGCGTGCTGAGCGACCGCAACGCCCTGCTGGGCCTCGACAGCGGCAACCTGTTCCGCAACAAGGTGAGCGGCGACAAGCCCATTGTGGTGCTGCTGCCGGGTATCATGGGCTCGACGCTGGCCACCGGCAAAAAGCCTTTGTGGATTAACTACCTGCGCTTTGTAATGGGCGACCTGGCCGACCTGGCCATCGACAGCGCCGGCATCAGCACGATTGGCGTGGTGCGCTCCTCGTACGAGCGCCTGGCCGACTACCTGGCGCCCACCTACGACGTGGTAACCTTTCCCTTCGACTGGCGCCTGAGTTTGCTGGAATCGGCCAAGCTGCTCAATGACAAGCTGACCGAATTGCTGCGCTTCAAGCAGCCCATCAAGCTGATTGCCCACTCGATGGGCGGGCTGCTGGTGCGCGATTTCATCCTGCAACACCCGGCCACCTGGCAGGAATTGAACCACTCCAGCGGCTTCCAGTTGGTGATGCTGGGCTGCCCGTTGCGCGGCTCGTTCCGCATCCCGGCGGTGCTCATGGGCCTCGACGGCATCATCAACAAGCTGGGCAAGATTGACATTCGCCACACCAAGGAAGACCTGATTCGCATTTTCGCGCAGTTCCCCGGCATTCTGAACCTGCTGCCCATTGCCGATGCAGAAGGAACGGGCAATGATTTCGCCCTGAAATCGACCTGGCAAACCATGCTGGCCGCCGTGGGCGGCCCCGCCGACATGCTGCCCACCGATGAGTTACTGGTGCAGTTTGGTGAATATCAGAAGCTGATAAAAGACGTCAATAAAGGACTCGACAAAATCGACTACCGCAACGCGGTGTACATTGCCGGGCAGGACGAAGCCACGCCCAACGGCTACCGCATCAGCGCGGCCAACGGGCGTCCGGCGCTGGAATTTACCTACACCGGCGAGGGCGACTCCAGCGTGACCTGGGCCACCGGCATACCGAAGCAGTTGCCGGCCCAGGCCGTGTACTTCGTGAAGGTGACGCACGGGGCGCTGGCCGACGCGCCCGGCATCTTTGCCGGCATCAGTGAGATTCTGGCCAAGGGCTCGACCACGGCCCTGAGCCACGCCCGGCCGGCCACGCGCGGCGTAATGCCCGTGGCGCGCCTAACCCGTGCCGAGGATTTCGACCTTTCGGCCGCCGGGGTGGCCGCCACCCTGCTGGGCCTGCCCACCGCCGAGCCCGCGAGCGTGGCCACCGCGCCGCTGCGCGTGCGCGTGGCCAACGGCGACCTGCGCTACGCCAATTTCCCGCTGCTGGCGGGCCACTTCAGCAAAGACGGCATTCACTACGCCGAGCGCGCCATCGATGCCTACCTCGACCAGGCCCTGAGCCAGCGCCGGAGCCTGGGCAGCTACCCCGGCCCGATTGGCAGCAACGAGCTGTTTTTGCCGGCCGGGGCCGACTACCGGGGCGCCATCATCGTGGGCCTGGGCGAGTTTGGCCAGCTCACGGCCTTCGGGCTGACGACGACCGTGGAGCAGGGCGCCAGCAAGTACCTGCACGGCCTGGCGTCGGGCAACCTGCCGGGGGTGCGGCCCCGGGTCATCGGCCTTTCGGCGCTCATCATCGGGAGCGGGTACGGTGGCCTGACGGTGGAAACCTCGGTGCGGGCCGTGCTGCAGGGCGTGCAAAATGCCAACGTGAAACTGCGCAAGCTGCTGGGCGAGCAGGCCCCGGCCGTGAGCACCGTCGAGTTTGTGGAGCTCTACGAGGATATGGCCGTGAGCTGCATCTACGCCGTGCAGAAGATTGAGCGGGAGGCCAGCGCCAGCCTGCCGGCCGAAACCGAGTACCAGCGCATCCAGCAGCTGTTTGGCGCCAAAAAGCGCCTGCCCATCGACCAGACCAGCAACTGGTGGAACCAGCTAAATGTGGAGTTGCCCCAGGAGGAAAAGGAAACGAAGCCCGGCGCCGTGCGCCGCCTGCAGTTCACGCTTTCCACGGGCGGCGCCCACGAAGAGCGCCGCGAATTGCGGAGCAACAAGGCCCTCATCGAGCAGTTTTTGCAGGACATTTCTCTGAAAAACGATTGGTCGGCGGAGTCGGCTAAAATTGTGTTTGAGCTGCTCATTCCCAACGACCTGAAGGAAAGCCTGCAGCGCCAGAGCAACCTGAGCTGGGTGCTGGACAAGGAGGCCGCTGCCTACCCCTGGGAGCTGCTGCAGGACACCGTGAACGACAACAAGCCGCTGTGCGTGAACGCGGGCATGATTCGGCGGCTGGCCACGCCCGACTACCGGCCCCGCATTGTGCGCGCCGTGCAGGAAACTGCCCTCGTCGTGGGCGACCCGCTGCTGGAGGGCTTCCTGCCCCAACTGGACGGCGCCGCCAAGGAAGCCTTGGCCGTGGAGAGCCTACTGAACACCAACCTGACCACCACCCGCAACGTGGGCGGCACCGCCACCAGCATCGTCCGCGACCTGTTTCGGCAGGACTACAAGGTGGTGCACCTGGCCGGGCACGGGTTGTTTCAGCCCGACCAGCCCGAAAGCTCAGGCATGGTCATCGGGAAGGACTTGTTCCTCTCCACGCAGGAAATCGACCAGATGAGCGCCGTGCCGGAACTGGTGTTTGTGAACTGCTGCTACCTGGGCCAGACCGACGGCTCGGCCGAGCGCCAGTCGCGCGACCGGTACAAGCTGGCGGCCAACATTGGTACCCAACTCATCGAAATTGGGGTGAAGGCGGTGGTGGTAGCCGGCTGGGCCGTCGACGACGCGGCGGCCCTCATTTTCGCCCAAACCTTTTATAGCCAGCTGGTGAACGGCTGCCCGTTTGGCGAGGCCGTGCTGGCCGCGCGCCGCACGGTGTATGAGCAAACCGGCAACCGCAGCAACACCTGGGGCGCCTACCAGTGCTACGGCGACCCCTTCTACAAGCTGCGCAACGTGGCGCCCGTGGGCCGGGCGCAGGAGCGCAGCTATGTCATTGCCGAAGAAGCCGAAATCGAGCTCCTGAACCTTTATAACGAGCTGGAATCGGGCCGCTACGTTGCCGAGCAGGTAATTGACGAGCTAGCAGCCATCGGGCGCGGCGTGGACAAGTGCCAGCTGCGCACGCCCACCATCACCGAGCACGAAGCCTACATCTACCAGGAGCTATACGACCTGCCAAAAGCCTTCGCTAAGCTTGAAAAGCTGCTCCAAGCCGAAAGGGCCACGTATTCGGTGGCGGCGCTGGAGAAGTCCTGTAACATCCGGGCCAAGCTCTGCGTGCAAGGGTTTGCCAAAGGTACCCTCGATGCCAAAGCGGCCCGGCAGGAGATGGACGACGTCATCGAAGAGCTGCAAGCCCTGCTTCGGCTGGGCCGCACCAACGAGCGCCTGAACCTGCTGGGCAGCACCCACAAGCGCCTGGCCATGCTGATAGCCAACGACCAGCCCGAGTTGCTGGAAACGCTCCGAACCGCCGCCGGCTACTACCAGAAAGCGACCGAGGGCTGCGAAAACCGCTATCAAATCTATGCCCTCACCAACTGGTATACCCTGGAAGCCCTCTGCGGGCTACTTGGCCAGAAGTGGGACAGCAAGAACCAAAAGGGCTTGCCGCCCCTCAAAAAGGCCCGGCAACAACTCACGGACGCCATATCGGCGGCGATGGCCGACGGCGTCCCCGCCGACATGGACTACTGGACGATGATGGAAGCCGCCAACTGCAAGCTGTGCCTGCTTTTGCTGGCGGGCACGGTCACGGCTGCTGAAACGGCGGAGCTGCTGCAGCTCTATCGCCGTACCTGGGACAAGGCCGGTTCGCTGGGCAAAAAGAAAGCCGAGGTGGAGCAGCTGGCCTTTTTGCGCCACGCATTCCGGCAGGCCACCCCAACGCCGGATAAAGCCAACCTGGGCGCATTCCTCGACAGCCTATATGCCGAATTCAGCCAGCAGATTGCCGCCCTGGAGAACGGCGCGCTGGCCAGTTAATAAGTCCAGCCGTTCAGCCCGGCGGGTTTGTCGGCTTCGGTTCGGGGGGGCCACGGCGCTGCGTTGGTGGCTTCCACCAAAGCCTTGTCCATAAGAGCGCTAAGCATGACAATAAACTAATAATTCATTACATTAAATTGGCTGATTTGATGTAATCTTGTGTCACTCTGCCCCACCTTCAATCCACTGCCACGATGCCCTCTACCTCTACGCTTGAAACCTCCCTCCAACGGCTCAAATTCAACAACAGCAACGTCGCCAATCTGGTAATTACGGCGGAGGACACGCCCGCCGAGTCGTTGCTGGAAAGCCTGGAAGTCAAATCGTACGACTTCGTGCTGCTGGCCCTGGGCGCCTCGCCCGAGCTGCCCTCGGCGGCCGACGCGGCGCTGGAGTCGCTTTCGGGGCCGCTGCTGGCGGTGCTGGCGGGCCTGGGCCGCAGCGTGGTGATGGACACGGGCACCCGCAACTGGATAACGGCCCCCTTCTACCAGCGCCAGGCCACGAAGGCGCAGCCGGTATCGCTGCTGGGGGTGGCGCCGGCCGCCCTGGTGGCCTACCCGGGCCAGCCCGACCAGCCGGCGGCGGACGAAAAACCCCGCCAGCTCGACAGCTGGCACTCCGACTTTGTGCTGGTTGAATCGGAAGAGCGTTGGGGCAGCCAGCTGCCCGTGCTGCACGCCATGGTGCAAGCCCTGGCCAACCGCTCGGCGCACGTGCCGGTGCTGGCGCTGCTGGCCGGCGAGGGGCTGTGCGCGGCCGAGGAAGCCCTGGCCGCCGTGCGCCACGGCATTCCGCTGGCGGTGGTGCAGGGCAGCGGGGGCCTGGCCGATGACTTGGTGGCGGCCCTGACGCCCGGCAACACCGAGCCCACCAACGAGCTGATTGACGAAATCATCGCCGAAGGCCAGCTTACCGTTCTTTCCCTGAACAACTTCGCGGCCGACTTCGGCAAGCTAACCGCTCAAACGCAGCTGCCCGACGAAGTGCTGACCCAGGCCTGGGAGAACTTTGCCATTTACGACCTGAACGCCAAGTACCAGCAGCGCCACTCCAACCGCATCAACCTGAGCATTATGGCTTTGGGGGTGATAGTGACGGTGCTGGCCGTGGTGAAGCAGGTGGTGTATGGCAGCCCGGCGGTGCCCTTCAATATGGCCTTTACCAGCCTCACCCGCCACAATTTTGGGGTGTGGCTGCTGCACTGCGCGCTGCTGCTCATCCCCATTGTGCTCACCGTGCTGGTGGCCGCGGCCTACAAGTTCAAGATTAGCTCGAAGTGGTTTGTGCTGCGCGCCGGGGCCGAAGCGCTCAAAAGCGAGATATACAGCTACCGGGCCCGGGCCCTCGACTACCAGAAAAACGCGGCCCCGCAGCTGGCCGCGCGCATGGCCGAAATCATGAAACGGACCATGCAGAGCGAGGCCAACGGTTCGCACCTGCAGGAGTACGACAAGGCCAGCGGCTTCCCGCCGTATATGGACGAGGCGGCCGGCGGAGACAGCGGCTTTGGCTACCTCGCGCCCGAGCGCTACGTGGAAGTGCGCCTGGAAGACCAGCTGCGGTATTTCCGGAAGCGGACCAAGACGCTGGGCCGGCAGTTTCAGTGGCTGTATTGGCTGACGCTCCTTGTGGGGGGCGCGGGCACACTCTTAGCCGCCATCAGCCAGCAAGTCTGGATTGCGGTGACGGCCTCGCTGACGGCGGCGCTGGGCGCGCTGCTCACCTACCGCCAGACGGAAGCCAACCTGCTGAAATTCAACCAGGCCGCGGCCGACCTGGACAACATCAAGAGTTGGTGGAAAGCGCTGTCGGCGGCCGAAAAGACGCGGCAAGCCAACATCGACTTTCTGGTGGACCGGACCGAAAAAGTGCTGCAGTCCGAACTCGATGGCTGGGTGCAGCAGATGAAAAACGCGCTGGCCGACCTGGAAAAAACCCAGGCCCTGACCGCCGAAGATGCCCAGAAATGGCGGCCCGCCGTCCGGTTTACGCCCCGCGAAGAAGACGAGCGCGCCCGCCCTACCGCCGCGGCCGCCAGCCCAAGCCCCGCGCAGGTAACCGCCATGGTGCAGACCGACAACGTGGAAGTGGACGTGGCCATTCGCACCCCGGAGCCGGTGGCCGAAGAGCCAGCTGCAACGGCAGCCACGGGCGAGGCGGGCCCAACTTCCGACATTTCGCTCCTTGCCGGCGAAGCCCTGCAGGCCCTGGCGCCTGCCCCCACCCTGTTGGTGGCCGTGCAGGCCAATGGGCTGGCCGCCAGCCCGGCGCCGCGCCCGGCCAAAGCGTCGTGGCTCACGGCCAGCATCACCCCCGACCTGCTCCGGCAAGCGGTGGAAAGCCAGAACTTCCGTTGGTTCGACGACCAGCTGAACATTGTGGGCATTCGCACGAAGAATTACAAAAACAACACCTTCGGCGACCGGATTTTTTGCTCCTGGAAACAGCCCAACTTTCCGCCCGACTCAACCCTCATCCAGCAGCAGCAATTTCTGGCGGCCTGGGGCTATAAAGGCAAAAATGGCCGACCGATTGTAGCCGACGGCATTCCCGGCCCGAACACCGATTTCGCCCTGAGCCAGCTGGCCCACGACGTGGGCCGGGAGCGGCTGCTGCACTGGCCCATCACGACGCGCCCCGGCACCATTTCCCTGACCAAGCCCGTGGCCGGTGGCTGCGCCGTGCTGGCGCCCGGGCAGTACGTGAACGCCTACGAGCTGGGCTACCACCTGATGTCGAGGTACCAGAAAAACCACCCGGCCCTGGTGCAGCGCGGCTCCCTCACGATTTACCGCGACAACAACCGCAACGACGTGGCGGAGGAAACCGGCAAAAAGCAGAACGGCATCTTCGGCATCAACATTCACCACGCCGGCGAAAACTCGGCCCTGGTCAATAACTGGTCGGCGGGCTGCCAGGTGTTCCAGCGCGCCACCGACCACGCCGATTTCCTGCGCATCTGCGAGCACTACCGCGCCAAAAAGCGCTTCACCTATACGCTCCTGCGCGAAGCCGAGCTGAGCTGATTGGTGGCGCCAGCGGCCCATTGGCTTGCGTAACCACGCCTTCCGGACGGCCGCGTCCGCTACCTCAGCAGTGGCGGGCGCGGCCGAGTTGCATTATTTAAAAAAGCATTCCTTACTACGGGTTAACTTGCACGTCTATAATAATTTCTACCCTCCTCTACTCTATTTATGGCGGCTTTGCTCCCCGATTTTGAATACGACATTTTCATCAGCTACCGGCACAACGACGAGGAGTGGATGGCTGATTTTATTACCCGCCTCCAGCACGAGCTGCTAACCGTTTTTGGGAAGGAGCTCCACATCTACTACGACCGGGACACCCGCGACGGGCTGGGCGACACCCACCTGGTGCGGGAAAGCCTCGACCACCGGGTGCTGAAATCGATGATTCTGATGCCGGTGATTTCGGCAACTTACTGCGATACGGAAAAGTATTCGTGGCGGTACGAATTCCTGCCGTTCCTGGAGCGGGCCAAAACCGACCGCCTCGGGCTTAACCTGAAACTGGCCGGAGGCGGCGTGAGCAGCCGGATTCTCCCCCTGCGCATCCACAACCTGGAGGACAAGGACTCGCAGCTGCTGGAGCACACCTTGGGGGGGTTCCTGCGCTCCATCGATTTTGTGTACGAAGCGCAGGGCGTCAACCGGCCCTTGCGCGCCAAGGACGAAGACCTGAAGCCGGCTACCAGCAACGGGCTGATTTATTGCAACCAGTTGAACAAGGTGGCCAACACCATCAAAGACCTGGTGGAGGCCGCCACCAGCAAGCCCCTGCCGGCCCCGGCAATTCCGGCGCCGGTATTTTCGACATTGGCAGCGCCGCTGACTTCGGCCCCGGCGGCCACGGGCCCGGTGGTGTTTCTGGCCTGGACGACCTCGACCAAACTGAAATCGCGCCGCGAAGAGCTGGCCCTGATGTGCACCAAAGCGGGCCTGCGCGTGGTGCCGACCACCGACTGCCCCATGGACGAAGAGGAGTTCCGGCGCCGCACGCAGGAAGGTTTGGCGGCGGCCGACTGCTCGCTGCACTTGCTGGGCAACGACTTTGGCCGGCGCTTCGACGACGACGAAACGAACTCGCTGCCCAAGTACGCCTACGAGGAGGCCCGCCGCCAGGCCGCGGGCCGGCCCGCGTTTCGGCAACTGGTGTGGTTCAGTCCCGATGCGACCCTGGACGTCAACGGAGAACAGCAGGCCTTCGTCAACAAGATTCGCAACGAGCAGACGACGCAGTACATGTTCAGCAGCGCCGCCAATGCCCCGCAAGTGGTGGCCGACCTGCGCAGCACCCTGGTGCAAACCGCCCCGCCCGCGGCGGCGGTTGAGAAGGAAACCGACATCTGCTTCGTTTGCAACTCCCTGGACCTCGACGAGGCCAACGCCATTACCGACCAGTTGGGCGAGGCTTTCACGCTGGATATGCTCACCATCGAGCCCGACACCGCCGAGGTGTACAAGGACAAAGCGGTGCGCGCCATTCCCAAGAGCAAGCTGGCGGTGGTGTATTTTAAGTACAGCGCCGATTGGGCCCTGCCTTTCGTGAAACAGGTGTGGCAGTTGGTGGGCGGGGCCGCCTCGCCCACGCCCATCCTGTTTATGGGCGAAGACGACCCCGAGCAGAACAGCCTGCGCAACTTCAAGGCCCCGAAGGTGATATCGCGCATTCAGGCGCACCAAACCGTGAGCGAGGAAGTGCAGCGCGTGTTTCAGAAATTTAATTCGCCGGCCTAGATGGACACCGCCCCCGATTCCGCGTCGGCCCAGTTGGAGCTCGACGAACCCATTTGCCCCTACACCGGCCTGCGCACCTTCACCGAAAAGGAAGCCATTTATTTCCGGGGCCGCGTGAGCCACGTGGCCCGGTGCCTGGACCTGTTGGTGGAGCAGCACTTCGTGATGATAACCGGCGCCTCGGGCGACGGCAAGTCGTCGCTCGTGTTTGCCGGCATGCTGCCCGAGGTGCGGGCCGGGTTTGTGCGGGCGCGCTACAGCAATTGGGCGGTGGCCACCTTCCGGCCCGAGCGCAGCCCACTGGCCAACCTGGCGCAGGCCCTGGCCACGGCCCTACGCCTGCCCAGCCCCGGCTCGGTAGAAACGGAGCTGCAAAGGGGCTTTTCTTCGTTGGTGCAGCTCTACCAGGCATCGGCGCTGTGCCTGCCCGCCACGCTCCCCGAGGGCCTGACGCCCGCCGAGCAGCGCCAGATGCTGCGCCAAGCCGGCAACCTGCTGGTGGTGGTGGACCAGTTTGAGGAATTCTTCACCAACCCCGAAAACTACGACGGCGACCAGCCCACCACGGCCGCCCAAACCGTAGTGAACCTGCTGCTCGAAACCGTGCGGCTGGCCCAGGCCGAGGGCCTGCCCATCTACATCGTGTGCACCATGCGCTCCGATTTTGTGGGGCAGTGCGCCGAGTTTCGGGGGCTGATTGAGCAGGTGGGGGCCAGCCAGTACTTCGTGCCCCGGCTGCTGCGCCACGAGTTTCTGGAAGTCATCAAGGAACCGGCCTTGCTCAGCGGCAACCGCATCAGCGAGCGGCTGGTGCAGCGCCTGCTCTACGACATTGGCCAGGGCCAAGACCAGCTGCCGGTGCTGCAGCACGCGCTGCGCCGCATCTGGCTGGCCGCCAACGAGGGCCGCGAGGAAATGGACCTCCTTCACTACGCCATGGTGGGCGGGCTGAGCGACGAGCTGCCGCCCGAAGACCAGACGCGGTTTGCGGCCTGGCGCGCCACGCTGCCGGCCCACCAGCAGCAGTTTTTGCTGGCCAACGCTGGGCTGCGCAACGTGCTGGATGCCCACGCCAACCAGCTTTATTTCGAAGCCAACGACCTCTACAACCAGGATTTTCAGCCGCCCTTGCCGCCGGGCACCGCCGAGCGCGTCATCGAGCAAACCTTTCGGGTGCTGACGCGCACCGATGGCCAGCGCGTGGTGCGCAACCGCGTCACGGGCGCCCAGGTTACGGCCATTCTGGGCGAGGCGGCCCTGCCCTGGGCAGTGGTGTGCCGCATTTTACGCCCTTTCCGGGCCGAGGGAACCACTTTTCTGTCGCCCTTTCTCAGCGAAGATGCCGACGACCGCGCCGTGCTGCCCCCCGATACGGTGCTCGACATCAGCCACGAAAGCCTGATTCGAAACTGGAACCAGTTGGCCGAATGGGCGCACCTCGAAGCCAAGGACGTGAACATTGCCAGCGACTTCCAGCAGCAGGCCGGCCGCTGGAAGCAAGAAGCCGAAAACCGCGGCTATTTGCTACCTATTGGCCTCTACCGGTATTTTTCGGACTGGTACGCCAGCAAAAAAGGCGCCGACAGCTGGCTGACTTATTACCAGGAAGCCAACCCCGACGCCTTATTGGGCACGGGCCCCTCGGAAACCCCGGTGGGCTTGCTCACGCGCTACCTCGAAACCAGCCGCCGCCACCTGTGGTCGGAACTGCTGGCCGCGCGCTATGGCGTGTGGCGGCTGACGGCCGCCATTGTGCTGCCCGTGCTGCTGGTAATAGGCGCCGTGCTGTGGTGGCCGCAGCGCAAAATGCAGAGCGACTACGTGGCCGGCCAGATGGTGGAAAATGGCCGGACCGAGCTGGCCACGTATGTGCAGCAGACGAAAAAACGGGCTTGGGAAAGAGTGCAGGCCGACTCGTCGTTGAAGCGGGGCAATGCGTTGCTGAAAATGGCCCGGAATAAAAAGGATTTCATCAGCGCCACCCGCCTCATCAACAAGGCCACTAAAACCTTGGACTGGACGGTGGCGGTGCTCCCGGTGCAGGACATCGCCCGTTTTATTCTCAATGCCGACCGGCTGAAAGAGGTGGCGTACCGCCCGTTGCTCGGCCCCCGAACGGCCGCCGACTACGCTTTCCCGCAAATGCTGTCCATTCTAAAAGACGACACGCTGGCCCTGGATACGGAACTGAGCATGCTGGCTTTGGTGAACAACCTGAAGTATGACCGGGTAGCCAGGGCCAACCCGGCCATGCAGCCCATCCTCAGCGACCTGGTGCTGCGGCTAGACCAGGCCGGCCCCATTGCCCCCGCCGCTGGCCAGGCCGGGGTTGCCCCGGGCGAGCAGCAGCGCCGGCTGGCCGTGCGCACGGCGCGCACCGTGATAGCGCTGGCCTACTACCTGGCCTGCGACCAGCAGGTGCAAACCAGCGTTCGGCCCGACTCGGCCGGGCACCAGGCCGTGCGGCTGGAGTTGGAAGCCCGGCGCCAGGCGCTGCTGCAGAAGCTGCGCGGCTACGTGAAGGCCGAGATTGAATCGACGACCGGCCCCGCGCCAAGCCCCGTGGCGTTTGGGTTTTGCCTGCGCGTGCTGCTGGGCCAGGGCCGCGACGGCCGCGCCGACCTGGCGTTTTTGAACGGCCTGAGCCCCTTCGACCGCAACAGCCGCCGCCAGTTCAACCGGCTTTTTCCGTCAGGCCAGGGCCTGTATGCCCAGACTGAGGAGAACCACACAAAATTCACCGCCAGCAGCGGCGGCTACCTGACCGCGGCCATGGCCTTTGCGGCGCTGGGAAACCCAGCGAAGGTGCTCCGGTGCCTCGACACGCTGCGCGCCCAGCGCCTCACGCGGCCGGCTTACATCACCGAATACTCTGCCCGCGACACCACCAAAATCAACAGCAGCATGGCGCTGGTACCGTACCTCCTCAAATACGAGCTGTTGGATGCCCGGTCGGCGCGGGGCTTGCTGGCGGCGTGCGCCCAGGCCAGCCAGCTGCCCTTCAGCGAGTTGTACGCAGCCACAGTGTACGACCTGTTGAGTGTAAAACCGCTGCCCGCCGTGTTCGATGCCGGCCAGGATGTGGCGTCGCAGCTGTCGCCCGGGGCCCGGTCGCTGCTCTCGTGGGGCGGGCGGCCGGCCCGGGTTGGCGGCGTCAGCCTCGAACAGCTGAACCTGGACCGCGTGAGCTTTTCGCTGCCCGCGGCCACCCGCGACAAAGCCTGGGCGGCTTTGCAAGGCGCCAACGGAGAAATTGCCAGCTCCGAAACCCTCTTTACCGGGCCCAACAAGCAACCCCTCGCACCGGGCGGCCCGGGCGCCGCAGACCGCGCCCGGCTTAACCAGCTGGCCCTGGACGCTTTTTGGGCTAAAACGCACGGCATTTATCTGTTCGAAATCAAGAACTTGCCGCGCGATGCCGCGCAATCCTTCGACCAGTTCAGCCGCGACGTGCTGAACCTGAAACCGTACCTGAAAGCCACCCAGGCCTGCCTGCCGGAGGACGTGGGCACCACCCAGCGCGGCGACGACACCCAGAACCTGCTTACTTTTTTGCAATCCCCGATTCGGCCCGAGATTCCGGTTTTCGGCAGCCTATCCTCCACTGCCCATTACACTTGTTCGTTCGACGCCTTTTTCCTGTACCAGCTTCAGCGCCAGGCCCGACAAGCCCAACCCGAATGGCCGGTGGTGCAGCTCCTGGATAGCACGGCTTTTGCGGAAGCCTGGAAGCCCTATCCTAACATGACCCTGATACGGGCCCTGGCGAAAACCAGTATACCGGGCAATTCCTTCCGCGAGCAGCGCAACCTGCTGTTGCTTAAAATAGAAGAATCCATTCAGAGCCGTGACAAACTGGCGAGCAGTGCTTTCCGAAAAAGGATTGCTGCTGACCTGCTGAAGACAAACCGGCGGCTGGTGAAACTCAATGACGAGGCAATGCCCTCGGAATCGGCGGGGCTGGCCGGTAGCCCAGGCACACGGGCCGGCGGCGAAAACGCCAAGGTAAATGAGTTCTTCGGCCCTTACTACAGCGTAGCGATGGACAATGCCATGCACGAGCTGGCGCTGGAAATGGCGCGGGGCGGCTATACGCTGGACGCCTTTGCGCTGGCCGATTCCATCATTGCCACTACCGGCTACATGCTGCCCCAGATGAACTACGCGCACAAGATTCGCATTGCCGAGCAGGCCATGCTAACCAACAGCCAGCAGGTACAGCCGGCCTTGGACAACTTCTTGTCCGAATACCTGGTCAAGACCCAGGCGGGGGTGGTGGGTGCCGACGACGAAGAAACGAATGCCATTCACCCCTCTACCAGCATCCTGGCGGTGTGTTTCTGGCGGCCTTTCATCCCCAAAAACCAACTCGACACCATTCCGCTCATTGCCCGCCCGCTCGCCTACCGCCTGAAAAAAGGCCCGTTGGGCATCGCCCTCAAAGCTCCATTCAAAGGTTACGGCCTGGCCAACGACCTGTACAAAGCCAACGACGAAATCAACAAGTCGCCATTCGTGTTTGGGTTTACCAAGTTCTCGTTTGCCAATCAGGCGCTGCTGGGCTACGCCCACTTCATAAGCCCCGCCATCGACAGCGGCTGGCACGAATACGACGAAGAAGGCCTAACCCTACCCGCTGATTACCTGAGTTTTGCCGAGTAGGTACCAAGGTTCGGCTCGCTTGCGCCATCCGAAGCGTAGAACCCTGAACCTGGCGGTGGTGTGCCACCATATGACTAAGCCAACGCCGGCCGCTCCCCTACCCGCTCGCAAAAGGTACCCTTGGTGGTATTCCGCGCGACAAGCCCGCCAAACGGTTGTGCGCTACCCCGGCTGGGCCTGCGCAAGCAAGCCGCGCTGCACGGCAAATTTGATGAGCGCGGCCGTGTTCTTGGTGTGGGTTTTGGCAATGATGTTTTGCCGATGGGTTTCGACGGTGCGCTTGCTCATGAAGAGCTTATCGGCGATTTCGACGTTGGTCAGGCCATCGGCGATGCACTGTAGCACTTCCTGTTCGCGGGCCGTCAGGGCCTCGGCCGCGCTGGCCGTGGGCACCAGCATCGGGTAGGTGGTCACCCGGTGCAGCATCGCAAGGCCTATTTCGGTGGACAGGAAAGCCCGGCTGGCCGCCACCGCCCGCAGGGCCGCTATGATTTCGCTGGTGGCGGCACTTTTGAGAATGTAGCCCAGCGCGCCCGCCGCAAACACCTGCGCCACCGTGCACTCGTGGGCCAGCATGGAAAGCACCAAGATGCCCACTTCGGGAAACTCCGCATGCAGGCGCCGGACCGTGGCAAGCCCATCGAGGCCCGGCATATTGAGGTCGAGCAACACGACATCGGCCGGATTGGAGGGCAGCTGGTTGAGCAGCGCCTGGCCCTCGGCGGCTTCGCCCACCACCGTCAGGTCGGGCTCAGCGGCCAGCACGGCACGCAGGCCGCTTCGCACCAGGGCATGGTCGTCTACGATATATAAGCGAGTCATAGCAGCAATTTTAATTAAATATATTGAATGTTTAATCAAACCAATGAGTGTGCTTACTTTTTAGCTTCCGGAGTGACCGCCGCGGGCCCTGACTCGCTTGAGTAATAAACTGTGCGGGTGCCACGCTTTCGAGGCGAAGGTTTGTTCCTTTGTGCACATCTTCCCGCCCTCGTCGTACACGTTGCCTGTGAAACACATTTCGCTGTCGGCCTGCCTGCTGGCTTCCATCCTGATGCCTTCCTGCCAAACCCTCAAACCCGCCGCTGGGGCCACCGCTCCGGCTCCGGCTCCGGCTGCCCCGGCCGCGCCCATCTGGCAATCGGAAGCCTATACGCTCTACCCCGACCGGGTGGTGCAGGGCCCGTTTGAGGCGCGGGCGCTGTCGGCCACCGAGCTGGTGTCGAACTACCACAGCCCGGCCAATGCATTTTTGAGCCCGCAGGTAGCGTTCAAGTTCAGCATCAATGGCAAGGACAACGAGATGCCCACGGGCCAGGACCACCAGCTGGTGGCCGTGCCCCGACCGGGCGGCGGGGACATCGAAACGCCGCCTATCGTCTTCGGCCAGCGCTACGTGGATGCCACGCCCCTGCCGGCCGATGCCTACTTGGCGCCGAATACCCCGGTAAAAATCCGGCTGGATATGCGTCCCGTGCTAGCCGCCTTCAAAAAGCAGGGCTACTACACCAACTTCCGGGGCGAGAAACTTTACCAGCAGGACCTTAAGCATGTCTTCGTGGCCGGTTCGGCCGCGCCGCTGAGCTGGGATTTCGACAATCTGGTGAACAAGCCCGAGCTGGAAATGAAGGACCCGGACGGCGACGGCATCTACGAAACCATGCTGACGCTGAACCAGCCGGCCGCCGCCAAAACCACCGCCGGCCAGTGGAAGCAAAGCCTCAATACGGCCGATTTTCCGCAGTATTCATCGGACTACCCGCTGGCCGATGCGCTCTACAACCTGGCCCTGGAAGAGGCCCGCCGCGCCGTGGAGCCCGACAGCACCTTCCGCACCGGCAAGGAATGGGCGGGCGTCTGGACCCGGGATATCAGCTACAGCATCATTCTGGCGCAGGCCGCCCTGCAGCCGAAAGTGGCCATGAACAGCCTGCTGCGCAAGGTTTCGCCCCAAGGTCGCATCATTCAGGACACGGGCACGGGCGGGGCCTACCCGTGCTCCACGGACCGCATTATCTGGGCTACGGCGGCCTGGGAGATTTACAAGGTGACGGGCGACGAGGCCTGGCTGCGGCGGGTGTACCCGATTATCAAAAACTCCATTGCCGACGACGTGCAGAATGCCTACGACCCGGCCACCGGCCTGGTGCGGGGCGAGTCGTCGTTTCTGGACTGGCGCGAGCAAACCTACCCCCGCTGGATGCAGCCCGTAGACATCTACCAGAGCGAGAACCTGGGCACCAACGCTGTGCATTACCAAGCCAACGTGGTGCTGGCCCAAATGGCCCGGCAGCTGGGTGAGCAGGCTGTGGCCACGCAACACGAGCAACGGGCCGAAACCATCAAGCGCGGCATCAACCAGCACCTGTGGCAGGCCGACAAAGGCTACTACGGCCAGTTTCTCTACGGCCGCACTTCGCTGGTGCTCTCGCCCCGCGCCGAGGCCTTGGGCGAAGCGCTGAGTGTGCTTTTCGGCGTGGCCGATGCTGAGCGGGCGCGGGAAGTGGTGAGTAAAACCCCAACCACGCCTTTCGGTATTCCCTGTCTCTACCCGCAGATTCCGGGCATCCCTCCCTATCACAATAACGCCGTGTGGCCCTTTGTGCAGAGCTTCTGGGCGCTGGCTGGCGCCCAGGTCGGCAACGAACAGTCGGTGCTGGAGAGCATGGCGGCCATCTACCGCCCAGCGGCGCTGTTTCTAACCAACAAGGAAAATTTCGTGGCCGAAAACGGCGACTTTGCCGGCACCCAAATTAACTCCTCAAACATGCTCTGGAGCCTGTCGGGCAGCCTGAGTTTGGTGTACAAGGTGCTATTCGGCATGCAATGGGAGCCCGAGCGGCTGGTGTTCCGGCCCTTCGTGCCGCAGGCGTTTCGGGGCCAGCGCCGGCTCACGGGCTTCCACTATCGCAAAGCGGTGCTGGATGTTGAGATGGAAGGCTTCGGCAACGAAATCAGCAGCATCACCCTCGATGGGCAGCCGCTGGCCGACGCGGCGGTGCCGGCCAGCCTCACGGGGCGGCATGCAGTGCACATTGTGCTGAAAAGCCAGGCGCCGGCCGCCGCGCCAGTTACTCGGGTGGCGAATGCCTTCGCGCCTGAAACGCCTGCCCCAAAGCTGGAGGGCAAGAACAATGATGGGCATTTGAAGCTGCGTTTGTACTGGCCGGCGATAGCAGGAGCACAGGCATACCAAGTATTGGATAATGGAAAATTGCTGCGGCGCACGACGGCAACTTACTTGCCTGCTGTAGGACTGGGAACCGACTTGCAGGTAATTGCCATCGCGGCCGATAGCAGCG
Source organism: Hymenobacter convexus (assembly GCF_030580955.1). Lineage (GTDB taxonomy): Bacteria > Bacteroidota > Bacteroidia > Cytophagales > Hymenobacteraceae > Hymenobacter. The sequence continues at coordinate 53,499 of NZ_JAUQON010000009.1, forward strand.
AGTCGTTTGCCAGCGAACCGCTGCCGGTTGGCATGTCGGGTGACGAAGTACAGCTCGAAACCCTGGCCCCCAAAGCTACTCAGGCTTTCAAAGGCTACTCCGGCCAAGGCTTCATTGAAATCAGCACCAGCATCAACAAGACCCTCACCATCCCCGTGACAGTGCCCGAAACCGGTCTTTATGCCCTCGATTTCCGCTACGCCAACGGCAACGGCCCCATCAACACCGAGAACAAGTGCGCCATTCGCACCCTGCGGCGCGGCGCCGAGCAGCTGGGCACGGTGGTGCTGCCGCAGCGCGGCACCGGCGAGTGGAGCAACTGGGGCTTCTCAAACCCCATTCTGGTGCGGCTGGCCAAAGGCACGTACAAGCTCACGCTGGCCCTGGAGCCGGCCAATGAGAACATGAACGGGGCGGTGAACCAAGCCATGCTGGATTATCTGCGGGTGCGGCGTGTGGAGTAAGAACCGCGTGCTTCGCCTGTCATCCTGAGCGCAGCGAAGGACCTTATCACTGAAGCACAATTTGCCGCAATTCAATCGGTTCGGACGTGATAAGGTCCTTCGCTGCGCTCAGGATGACAGGCGAAGCGCGCGAGATGTCTCGGTCCTCTGCTTGATGCGCAGAATGCTCGACATGGCGTGCTGGTTGCTCCCTTACCCCACCAACTGCTCCACCAGTCGCTCCAGCGTCTCAGCGGCTTCGGTGCAGCGGCCGGGGTGCACGGGCGAGCACTGCACCACGGTGCTGCGCGTGGCCGTGAGCCAACGGAACCGCTCGGCAATGGGCAGCTGGCCGATGGTGCCACCGGTGGCGCGGCCCTGGCAGATGCGCTCAAAAGCGTGCAGGCGGGCGGCCACTTCTTCTAGGTCTAAATCGGGCGCGAAGGTGCGGAGGCGCGCTTCAGGCAATTCACAACGCACTTCCAGATAGCGTTGGTCTTTGCAATAGAGAATGACCCCGACGTTCAGGAATTCTTCGCGCTCTACGCGGGGCACCACGCGCAGCACGGCGTACTCAAACAAGTGCATGGCGGGCGGCTTGGGCTTCCTGAACAAAGGTTTCGGAAGCTGCGAGGCGGGCTTCGAGGAAGCTCACGTAGTCCTGGCGCTGCTGGGCAGGCGGGGCATCGCCGTTGGTCAGCCACTCGTCGGGCACCTGGGCCACGATGGCGCGCAGGACTTCCGGCGTGAGGCGGGCGCGGCTTTCGGCGTCCACGGTGGCCAGCTCGCTGGCCTGGGGCAGCAGCACGTGGTCCTTCACCTGGGGGAAGGGGCGCGGGCGCGGCTTGGCCCACTCAGGGCCGGCGTGGTGGGCGTAGAGGGCGGCGCCGTGGTCGATGAGCCACAGTTCCTTGTGCCACATCAGCATGTTGGTGTTGCGGGCGGTGCGGTCCACGTTCAGCGTGAGGCAGTCGAGCCACACGATTTGGGAGGCCAGGTGCGGCTCGATGGTGGTCACCAGCGCATCGTAGGTGATGGCGCCGGAGAGGTAGTGCAGGGCCAGGTTGCGGCCGGTGCTGGCTTGCAGCAGGTCCTGGATTTCCTCGTCGGGCTCGGTGCGGCCGAAGCTCTCGTCCAGCTCACAAAATACCAGCTCCGGCACGCGCAGGCCCAGCACGCGGGCCAGCTCGCCCACAATCAGCTCGGCAATGAGGGCCTTCACGCCCTGCCCCGCGCCGCGGAATTTCACCACGTAGAGGAAGTTGTCGTCGGCCTCCATTAGGGCGGGCAGGGAGCCGCCTTCGCGGAGCGGGGTCACGTAGCGCGTGAGCACGACGGTGCGGAGGTCAGGGGCAGCGGGAGGCGGCATTGGAGAGAGGGTTTGCCGCGCAAAGGAAGGTTATAAAATGGTCATATGGCGTTCTGGCAGGGCGCCTCACCCCCGGCCCCGGTTCGCTTGAAGCGCGAAGCCTCAGGAAGAAGAGAGTTGGACGACGCTTGCAGCCGAACCGGTGCCCCCTCCCCCTGAGGCTTCGCGCTTCAAGCGAACCGGGGCCAGGGGGTGAGGCGCCCCGCCAGAACGTTACCGCCCCATACTCTTCCGTAGCGCCAGATAATCCAGGTAATACAGCACCTTCACCGACACCGAGTTATTGTGCGGCGTATTGATGGTGTTGTTGAAGTTATCGAAGAACTGCGGGGTGGCCTGCTCGGCCAGCAGATAAGTCGAGCCGGCGTTTTTCCAGACGATGCTCAGCTGCGAGCCGGGCGCGAACCACCACGAGTACACGGCGTCGATGTTGAAGGCGTTGTAGGTGTTGTCGCGGTTGCGCTGGTAAGCAGCAGGCGTTTCGACACCGTCCTTGCCCAGGGTGGCGAAATCGAGGTAGCGCACGTTGCTGGTGTAGTGGCGCAGGCGCAGCGTGAACGACATGCGGTTGGTGAAGGTGTAAGCCACCGAGGCCACGTTGGCGATGGTGGCCACGTCGCGGCGGCCCAGCAGCGTCTGGCCCATGAAGGTCTGGTCGAGGATTTCGCTGGCCGAGAGGCCGCCGTTCACGTAGCCGATTTGGCTGTTGCGCAGGCTCCAGTCCACGCTGTAGCGGAAGGTTAGGTGGTCGTTGACGCGGTAGCGCGGGTAGAAACCCAGGCTGTAGCCGGTGCGGCGGGGCCGGTATGCCAGGCGCTCGTCCTGGGCGTAGCGCTGGAAGCCGGCGTTCCAGCTCAGGGCGAATTTCTTGCGCGAGTCGGAGTTGAAGAAGAAAGCGAAGCGGGTGTTGGCCGGCACGCGCACGTAGTACTGGCCCAGCGGCGCGGTGCGCGGCTCGAAAAAGTCGTGCGTCACGGGGTCCACGTTCAGGTCGAAGCCCAGCTGCCAGAAGCTCTTGGTGAAGGTGGTGTTGGCGCCGAGGTAGAAGTTCAGGGCCTGATATAAAGTCGGCTTGTAGAGCAGCGCATGGCTCACGTTGCCAAACACGTACAGGTTGTTCACCTTCCAGAACTGCTTGTAGCGGCGGTAGGCCAGGTCCAGCGAGTTGGTGATGTTGTTGTTGCCGAACAGGATGCCGAGGTCGTTGGGGTTATAAGTATCCGACTCGATGCCGTGGTTGTAGCTCCAGGTGAAATTGCCCGAGATTTTGCTCAGCCCCACCTGATACTTGTAGCCGTCGCGGTCCGACACTTCCTGCGTGCTGCCGAACTCCGTGCCGCGGCGGCGCGAGTACACCACGCGGCCGTCCACGGCATAGGTGTTTTTGGGGTTGGCGAAGCGGAAAAGGCCGCCGGTCACGTTGGCGTCGTAGGTGCTGCCGGCGCGCGTCACGTTGGTGTTGATGAGCGAGACATAGGAATTGTGCTTGAGGCTCTGGTCGAGCACGGCAATGTTGTAGTTGGCAAACGGCTGGGTGAGCACCTCGCGCTCTTGGCCGGTTTCGGTGTTGCGGATGGTGGCGTACATGTCGTTGCTCAGGGCATTGAACACGCCGACGCCCAGCCCCTTGCTGGTGCGCCCCGATACTTTGGTGGCATTCAGCAGCCGCGTTTCCGAAGGGTTGCGCACGATGCGCTCATTGGCGCCTGCTGTCACGCCGTAAAAGCCGATGGGCGTGGCCCCTACCCTTCTCGAATAGAACAGGTTGCCCTTGTTGAACAGCTCAGTGCCTTCGGTGAAAAACTGCCGGTTCTCATTGAATTGCACCTCGAAAGGCGACAGATTCAGCACCTGGTTGTCGCTCTGCACCTGCCCGAAATCGGGCACCAGCGTGGCATCCAGGGTGAAGCTTTCGTTGATGCCCCACTTGATGTCGGCCCCGCCGTTGAAGCTGGTGGTGGTGCGCTTGGTGCCGGCGGCGCTGAGCGGGTTGTCGTTCACGTAGCCGCTCACGTAGGGCGTGAGCGAGAGGCGCAGCGGCGGTTTCACGCCCTGCACGCCCGTCAGCTCGCCCCACTGGTTCACGAAGCCATCCACCTGCGGCTTCACCTCGTTCCAGAAATAGGCGGCGTTGTCGCGCTTGCGCTGGCGCATGAAGTTCAGGCCCCAGTGCTGCACGTCGGCCGTGCTGAAACGGATAGCGGAGTACGGAATCCGCATTTCCACCACCCAATCGGTGCCTTGCAGGGCGGCGCGACTTTCCCACACGGCGTTCCAGTTGAAGTCTTCGCCGCCAGCCGGCGAATAGCGCGAATCAAGCTGCACGCCGCTGCTGGTCACGATGAAGCCGTAGCCGTTGAGGTGGTCGTTATAGGTATCGAGGAAAATACCGAAGAAGTCGGAATTGCCGGTGTTGTCGCGCGCCGTCAGCTCGCGCGGGATGGAATCGAGGGCCACGTCGTGCATCACGGCGCCCACGTACAGCGCCGCGTCGTCGTAGAGCACGCGCACTTCGGTGGAGAATTTTTCGGGCACGCCGGGCTTGGGGCGCTGCTGCGTGAACTGGCCGGTCACGGCCGCCTCGCGCCACGCGGCTTCATCGAGCACACCATCGAGCTTCACGGGCTGGGCGATGCGCAGGGCCGCCAGCTGGCGCCTGGGCGCAGCCGTGGCAGCGGGCTTAGCAACAGTGGGCGCCGTCTGAGCCCAGGCCGTCAGGCAGCCCAGCCTCAGGAGCAATATCAATCCAAAAAGGCGCAGAGAAAAGGTGAGGTGCATGGGGTTGTCGGGGTTAAGAATGAGCAGCGGGAATCCGACGGAAGCGGGGCCGGGCGGGCCCGAAAAAGCGAGAGGATGGGGCGGGTTATTCGGCGTCGTTTCACTCACCAAAACTTCTCCCAGACCACTACCGCAGGCACGCCAGCTTGCAGACCAGCTTTACCCGCAGCGCCCCAATCCTTTCACTCAAAAACGATTTTACTTGCCTGATTTTTAGGCAACAGCATTCCATCAAGGAGCCGAACCGGCGTCCTTTTGCGGGGAAACTGCCCGAGTTTGGAATGGTTACTTCCGCTTGCGGAAATACACGTCGTTGCTGATGGATTCGAGCTTGACGAGCGGGCCGCTGCCCCGCAGCGTGCCGCGCAGCTGGTAGCCCACGATGGGGTTTTTCTTCGGCTCCGAAGTGAAGGCGATTTCCTGGTCGGTGTACACCTCGCCGGTGATGGTTTTCAGGGCCAGCTCGGCGCCCTGGCTGGCGGGCCAGGCCACGTCCACGAAGCCGCTCAGCGACTTGGCCTCCAGGGGGCCGGTGAGGCCGGCCACGTCGATGTTGCCGCTATAGGTGTAGATGCGCAGGTTCGCGTCGGCCGGCACCGTGATTTCGTAGTTGATGTCGGCACAAATCCGGTAACTGGTGTCGTCGTCGTTTCGGCCGTTGCTCATGTACACATTGCCCTGGCGCGTGCCGCTGCTGGGGCAGTCGCCGGGCTGGGCATTGCGCAGCATTTCCTTATTAAAATCCGCCGTTAGCTTCACCTCGTCGCCGCTCTGCTCGGTGCTGAGTTGCAGAGCGTCGTTGAGATGGTTTTGGTTGATGCTGACGGTGGCTTTGAGCGTCATTTTGCTGCCGGCGCCGGCCCGAATGCGGATGGTGCTGGCCTGTTTCAGATTAAGAAACAGGCGCTGACCTTTGGTCAGGTCCATGCTTTTTTCGAGGACTTTCTGGGCGGCGGCGGGTTGGAGGGCGGCCGTGGCAAGCACCAACAGGAGGAAGAATAGGAAGCGGCGCATGGGAGGGAGTTTTTGCAGAAGTGGAAGGTGTAAAAGAGTGGTTTTGTGCTCCGAGAATCGTTCTGGTGGGGCGCCTCACCCCCGGCCCCGATTCGCTTGAAGCGCGAAGCCTCAGGGAGAGGGGGTGTCAGACGACATTTGCAGCCGGACCGGTGTCCCCTCTCCCTGAGGCTTCGCGCTTCAAGCGAACCGGGGTCAGGGGGTGAGGCGCCCGACCGAACGACTACTTGGCTTTGCGCACATAGATGTCGCCGCTCACCGTCTTGAGTGATACCGCGTTGCCGCCGCCGTTGATGGTGCCGTCCACCACCTGGCCGCCGATGTGGCGCATACTGTCGTCGGCATTTTTGGGCATAGCCAGGTCGAAGTCGGTGTAAACCTCGCCCGACACCGAACGCAATTTCAGCGTGGCCTTGGCGCTCGGGGGCATGCTCACGTCCACGTCGCCGCTCACGGTAGTGATGGAGCTGGGGCCTTGGCGCATGGGTGCAAACTTCACCTGGATGTCGCCACTCACGGTGGTAGCTACTACCGGGCCGGCCACGTTCAGCAGCTTGATATCGCCCGATTTCATGGTCACTTCGAGGTCACCGCTCACGTCGCGCACCACCAGGTCGCCGTTGTTCCAGTTCGTTTGGTTGAACTGCACGCTGGAGCCCCGGGGCACCTGCACCACGTAATTGGCATCCTTGCGCGAGGCCCGCACGATGCGAACCGTGTTGTCGGTTTGCGTTACCGATAGGCCGATGTTGGTGTTGTCGACGGCCGTGTTGTAGATGGGGTGCAGGCCCTCGGCGCGCTTGGGGGCGGGCTCGAAGCCGTTGCCTTTTATCACCAGCTCGGTGCCGTCGATGCCTTCCACGGTCACGTCGCTGCCTTGCATTTCGAGCACGATTTTGCGGTCTTTGCCGCCGAGCTTGGTCTTGTATTCCTGCGCATTGGCAGACTGAATAGCGAGGGCGCCCGCCAAAGCGAGCAGAATGAACTTGTTCATATGAGGGTAAAATTTAAGCAAGTGAAGTCCTAGGGCGGCGCCGGGCTGGCCGGCGCCGCATGCAGAAAAAAGGAGAGAAAAAGGGGTGGTTGAAAAGTTTTATAACCGGCGATTTATATCAGCTTGCCAATGCCGGCCTCGGCCTGGGCGCGCACCACGGGCAGCGCATCGGCGCGCTTGGACAGCTTTTCGAGCTGGGGCACGGCGCGGCGCACGCGCAGCGAAACCACCATGTCAATCAGCGTAATCTGCACGTTGGGGTCGGTTTGGATGGCCAGGGAGTGCACCAGGCCTTCGCGCACCCGCGGGTCTTCGCGCAGCCGGTAGAGGGCCTCGCAGGCGGCCAGCCGCACGTTGGGGTTGGCGTCGAAGTTGAGTGTGTTGAGCAGCACCTGCACGGTGGGGTCGCCGGGCTCCGATTCGCGGCTAGAGTTGTTCACCAGCTGAATCCGGTCGCTGGCTGTGGCACCGTGCAGGTCCTGCGCAAGCTGCGGCGTAGCGGCTTTGGGGCCGGCAGTGGCTACTTCGGTGCCACCCTGCGGGCCCCAGTGCAGGTTGCGACCCAGCAGCACGCCAGCGGCTATCAGCACAATGCTGGCGGCGATGCGCATCCAGTTGTTCAGCACCGCTGTGGGCCACATCGACACTATTTTAGCCTCGGGCTGAGCGGCAGCAACAACTGGTGCGGCAGCCGCCGCTTCCGGTTTCAACTGTTGCTTTTGCTGCTCCAGCATGGCCATAAAATTGGCGCGCAGGGCGGTGCGGGGCACTTCGGGCAGGGCCGCGTCGAGGTCATCGGTGAGGGCACGGAGCTGGGTGACCTGCAGCTGGCAGCCGGGGCAATTGGGCAGGTGGGCGGCCACGCGCTCGGCCTCGGCGGCGGGCAGGCTGTGCTCGACGTAGGCCGGCAGCAGCGCTTCGAGCTCGTGGCAGGCAGATAGTTCGGGCGTTTTCATGGACTTAATTGGCGAAATAGATTTTGCGCAGCGCTTGCAGGGCGCGGTGCGCTTTCACGCGGGCGGCCTCGGCGGTGCAGCCCAGCAGCTTGCCGATTTCCTCGTAGCCGAAGCCCTGGAAGCGGTTCAGCACCAGGATTTCGCGCTGGGGCACGGGCAGCAGATTCAGGGCTTCGTGCAGGTCGTCGTGGCTGTTGCTGATGCGCATTTGGGAGAAGGCCGCGCCGCGCAGGGCGCCGGTGCGTTCCACGTCCTCCACGTCGGTGTCGGCGGCGCGCAGCTTCTGCTGGCGCTGCCAATGGTCGGCGTGCACGTTGCGGGCCATCTGGTACACCCAGGCCTTGAAAGGCTGGGTGGGCTGGTAGCTGCTGCGGTACTTGAGGATGCGCTCGAACACGGTTTGGGTGAGGTCTTCGCTGAGGTCGCGGTCGTTGGTGAGGCGGGTGAGGTAGTTGAACAAGGGGCCGTGGTAGCGCTCGAACAGGGGCACGAGCTGGTCGAGGTCGTCGGCCCGAACGGCTGCCATCAGTTCTTCATCGCTCGTACTCGTGAGGGTCACGGGTGGGGGTGTTTGGGGTGAGGTGAAAGGAGTACCGGGAGTTGGGGGATTCGTTACAAGGTGCTGAGAAAAAATTAGCGAATGGTGGGCTGCAATTCACATTAACACCAATAAACTATTCATAATCAACAGATATCAACAACCAAAAAGAACGGTCATGCTGAGCGCAGCCGAAGCACCTCTACCGCGCAATGCAATTAATTACTCTCGTGGTAGAGATGCTTCGGCTGCGCTCAGCATGACCGTGCTGGAATGGGCTCGCTGGCAACCTTCCCGCCCCGACAGCCTTAATTCCCGTATCGGATGAGGCGAACGCTCAAAACCGAAGTTCTTTTCCCCGCCCTCATCAAAACTTTAGCGGCGGCCTGCTTCTTTTCTGCCTTGCTTGCACCTTCAACCCCAGCCCTCTTTCACCACCCCAATACCTGACATGAGCACAACTTCCCCCGCGTATTCCTTCGGCATGATTGGCCTCGGCACCATGGGCCGCAACCTGCTGCTGAACCTGGCCGACCACAATTTCGGCGTAGCCGGCTACGACAAAGACGCCACCAAAGTAGAGCTGTTGGCCAAAGAAGGCGCCGGCAAGCCCGTAGTGGGCTTTTCTGAGCTGGCGCCCTTCCTCAACAGCCTGCAAACGCCGCGCTCGGTGATGCTGCTGGTGCCGGCCGGCAAAATTGTAGACAGCGTGATTGCTGAGCTGCAGCCGCTGCTCGCGCCCGGCGACATCATCATCGACGGCGGCAACTCCCACTTCACCGACACCGAGCGGCGCGCCGTGGCCTTGGAAGCAGCTGGCCTGCACTTTTTCGGCATGGGGGTGTCGGGCGGCGAGGAAGGCGCCCGCTTCGGCCCGAGCATGATGCCGGGTGGCGACAAAGAAGCCTATCGCGTGGTGCAGCCCATGTTTGAGGCCATTGCGGCCCGCGTGGGCGACGAGCCCTGCGTGACCTACATCGGCCCCGGCGCGGCCGGCCACTTCGTCAAAATGGTGCACAACGGCATCGAATACGGCCTCATGCAGCTCATCGCCGAAACCTACGCCGTGCTGAAAACCGGCCTGGGCATGGACAACGCCGCCATCGGCCAGGTGTTCACGCAGTGGAACGCGGGCCGGCTGCAGTCCTTCCTACTCGACATTACGAAGGACATTTTCGGCTTCATCGCCCCCGATACCGACCATTTACTCCTCGACGACATCAAGGACGAGGCCCGCTCCAAGGGCACCGGCAAGTGGACTTCGCAGGTAGCCATGGACCTGGAGCTGCCCATCCCGACCATCGACACGGCCGTGGCCATGCGCGATTTATCAAAATACAAGGCCCTGCGCGAGCAGCTGGCCGGCATGTATGGCCCGACCGCCGGGGCTTTTTCGGTCGATAAAGAGGACTTTCTGGCGCAGCTGGAGCAGGCGTTCTACTTCAGCATGGCCATCACTTACGCTCAGGGTATGCAGCTGCTGACCAAGGCCTCGAAGGATTATTCCTACAACCTGGAGCTGGACAAGATTGCCAAAATCTGGCGCGGCGGCTGCATCATCCGCTCGGGTTTCCTCACCGAGATTTTCAACGCCTACCAGAAAGCGCCCGACCTGGCCCACCTGCTGCTCGATGCGCAGGTGCGCGACGTGGTGAGCGCCGCCGCGCCGGGCAGCCGGGCCGTGGTGGCCGCGGCCGTGACGGCCGGCCTGACGCTGCCGGGCTACTCGTCGGCCCTGAGCTACTTCGACACCTACCGCACTGCACGCATGCCCTCGAACCTCATTCAGGCCCAGCGCGACTACTTCGGGGCGCATACCTACGAGCTGATTGGCAAGGAAGGCGTTTTCCACACCCAATGGACGCCGGAGCACGAAGACGCGGCCAACAAAAAAGACGTGGAAGTGGGCCAGGAAGTGAAGTCCGAAAAGCCCGTAACGCCGAACAATTAGGCTTTTGCCAGCGCTCAAATCGGTCGTCATGCAGAGCGCAGCGAAGCATCTTTACCACGCAGCGCAATCTATTTACTCTCGTGGTAAAGATGCTTCGCTGCACTCTGCATGACGTTCTTCATTATTCTGCATTCCTGAATTTGCCCCCTAACCGGCATGAATAACAATACCAAAAAAGTCGACCCTACCGTTTTCGTCATTTTCGGCGGCACCGGCGATTTGAACGCCCGCAAGCTGGCCCCGGCGCTCTACAACTTGTTTCTGGACGGCTGGCTGCCCGCGCAGTTTGCTATCATCGGCACGGGCCGGACTGAGCTTACCGACCAGCAATTTCAGGAAAAGCTGCTGGAGGACATCAACGAGTTTTCGCGCACTGGCAAGCCGAAAAAAGACGTGTGGAGCACCTTCGCCCCGCACGTTGGCTACCAGGTGGCCGATGCGAAAAACGCGGAAACCTACAAGGCTTTCGGCCAACGTATCGCACAGCTGGAAAAGGAATGGAACGCCAAAGCCAACGTGATTTACTACCTGGCAGTGGCGCCGGAGTTCTTCCCCATCATCGCCACCAACCTGGCCAAGAGCAAGCTGGCCGACGACCCCAAGCGCACGCGCATCGTCATCGAGAAGCCGTTTGGGCACGATTTGGAATCGGCGCGGGCGCTGAACAAGCTGCTGGCCGACATTTTCGACGAGTGCCAGATTTACCGCATCGACCACTACCTGGGCAAGGAAACGGTGCAGAACATCATGGCCTTCCGCTTCGCCAATGCGCTGATGGAGCCGCTCTGGAACCGCAACTACATCGAGCACGTGCAGATTTCGGTGACCGAGCAGTTGGGCGTGGGCGACCGCAGCGGCTACTACGACGGCGCCGGTGCCTTGCGCGACATGATTCAGAACCACCTGCTGCAGCTGCTGTGCCTGGTGGCCATGGAGCCGCCCGTGAACTTCACGGCCGACGAGGTGCGCAACCGCAAGGTGGACGTGCTGCGCGCCATGCGCCGCTTCACGCCCGAGGAAGTGCGCGAGTCGGCCGTGCGCGGGCAGTACGCCAGCGGCTGGATTGAGGGCAAAAAGGTGCCCGGCTACCGCGAGGAGAAGGACGCCAACCCGACTTCGAACACCGAAACCTTCGCGGCGGTGAAGTTTTTCGTGGACAACTGGCGCTGGCAGGACGTGCCGTTTTACCTGCGCACCGGCAAGCGCCTGCACCGCTCGGCGTCCATCATCACCATCCAGTTCAAGGACGTGCCGCACTTCATCTTTCCGCCCGAAACGGCCGAAAGCTGGCAGCAAAACCGCCTCGTTATCAGCATTCAGCCCGAAATGAGCATCCGGCTGCAGGTGCAGGCCAAGCGCCCCGGCCTCGACATGATGCTCAACACCGTGGACATGGTGTTCGACTACAAGGGCACCTACACCAGCGAGGCCCCCGAAGCCTACGAAACCCTGCTGCTGGATACCATGATGGGCGACCAGACCCTGTTTATGCGCGGCGACCAGGTGGAGGCGGCCTGGGATTTGGTGATGCCCATTCTGCAGTCGTGGCAGGGCCGCACCAGCCAGAGCTTCCCCAACTATTCGGCCGACTCGTGGGGCCCGGAGCTGGCCGAAGCCCTCATTGCCCGCGACGGTTTTCACTGGTTTACCCTGCCCCTCAATGGAAAGAAATAACGCCCCGCAGCTGCACGTTTTCGCCACCGTAGAGGAAGTGCTGCACGGCCTCGCCGACTTGTTTGTGACGCTGGCCGAACGCGCCACGGCGGCGCGGGGCCGCTTTTCGGTGGCGCTGTCGGGCGGGGGCTCGCCCAAAAAGCTGTACGAGCTGCTGGCCTCCCCGGCCTACCGCGAGCGGGTGCGCTGGGAGCAGGTGTACTTCTTTTTCGGCGATGAGCGCAACGTGCCGGCCACCGACCCGCAAAGCAATTTCCGGATGGCCACCGAGGCGCTGCTGGCCCCACTCCACATCGCGCCCACGCAGGTTTTCGCCGTTCATACTTCCCTGCCGCCCGCCATGGCCGCCGAGGAATACACCCAAACCATCACGGATTTCTTCGGCGAAGCCGTGCCGCGCTTCGACCTGGTGCTGCTGGGGCTGGGCGATAATTCGCACACGGCTTCGCTGTTTCCGCACACCGCCGTGCTGCACGACGCCACGGTGGGCGCCCGCGAGGTCTTTGTGCCCGAGCTGGACGCGCACCGCATTACCCTCACCGCCCCCCTGCTCAACCTAGCCCACGCCGTGGCTTTCCTGGTGTACGGGGCCGATAAGGCTGCCGCGGTGAAGCACGTGCTGCGCGACGCGCCGGATGCGGAGGAGTTCCCGGCGCAGCTCATCGCGCCCAGCGAGGGTGAGTTGCACTGGTTTCTGGATGAGGCAGCGGCAGCGGAGACTTCTCAGTAATCAGCAGGAGGTAAAAGCTGCTGAACGCAAAGAAAGAACGGTCATGCTGAGCGCAGCCGAAGCATCTCTACTGCGCAAGCAATTTATTTACTTCGGCGGCAGAGATGCTTCGGCTGCGCTCAGCATGACCAGTTTTATGCGTTGGATTCCTGCAAAGTTTACGGGAGTTCCGCAAACCCCTCCGCTTCAGCGTCCGGCATCCCGGCCCGCACCACCAACGCCCGCGCCCCCTGCGCCACCACGGCTGCCTGCGCCATGCCAAGGAACAAACCGTGCTCCACGATGCCGGGAATGGCTTGCAGCTGCAAGGCCAGCTGCGCCGGGTCGGCGATGACGTTGAAATGACAATCGACCAGCAGGTTGCCCTGGTCGGAGCGGTAGAGGCCGTCAGGCTGCTGCGCATTGGGTCGCACTATGGGCGCGCCGCCTAGCGCTTCCACGGCATCGAGCACCCAGGGCAGGGCGAAGGGCACCACTTCGAGTGGAAGCGGAAAGCGGCCCAGCTGCGCCACGTATTTTGAGGAATCGGCGAGGATGAGCAGGTAATCGGAAGCGGTTTCCAGCACTTTTTCGCGGAGCAGCGCCCCGCCCCCGCCTTTTATCAGGCGCAACTGCGCGTCGAGCTCGTCGGCGCCGTCCACGGTGAGGTCGAAGCGCAGGCCCTGGCGCGGCTCCAGCAAAGGAATACCCAGCTGCCGGGCCAGGGCTTCGCTGGCCCGCGAGGTGGCGGTGGCCTGAATCTGCAGTTCGCCAGCCTGCACCTTTTCGCCTAGTAGGGTGATAAACGCGGCCGATGTGCTGCCGCTACCCAGCCCCAGCACCATGCCGCTGCGCACCCAGCCCAGGGCAGTGGCGGCGGCATGCCGCTTTTCGGCGTCTTGATTGGTCGGGGTTTCGGAAGCAGGTGCAGCCATGGGAGGAGTTGATTGGGATACGGTGAGCGCGCCACGAAAGTAGCGCGCGGGCCTTGAGTGCCCTGATAGCAGTGCGGAATGCGAGTGGCGAAAAAGAGGCCCGGAAACCAGAAAAACGGTTCAGGCACAATTAGGTAACGTCCCTGTCATCTTGGGCTAACAGGCGCCCGATAGTTTTGGCTCGTTGTTTCATCAAGCTAAAATTCATGCGCTTACACCCTTACTTTTCTTGTTTTTCGGCGGCTTTGCTACTGGCTTTTGGCGTTGCCGGCACGGCGGCCCAGGCCCAAACCGTGGCCCAGGGCTTCGAGAGCAGCGCGGCCGATACCTGGGCCTTCACGCCCACGCCCGCCACGTATAACGACCTCGCCGCCACCGACCAGTGGGCCGTGCTCACCACCATCGGCACGGCTAGCACCGGCCTCACGGTGGCCACGCCCTCGGCCGGCGCCAACCTGTGGGGCGGGCGCGATTTGGAAGGCCCGCTCACCGCCAACCTGAGCGTATGGCACTACCTGGACTTTGCGCCGGTGGCTATTGCCAGCGGCAGCGCGGCGGCCAATACGGTCACGTTCAAATACTTCACCAACGCCCTCGACACGCCCGATTCGCTGGCCTACGTGGTGCGCTTCGACAACGGCACGACCTGGCCCATTCCGCGCACCTACACCCAGCTCAGCAAAGACACCCAGGCCTGGACCACCGTCACGGTGCCCGTGCCAGCCGGCAGCACCCACGCCCGCCTGCGCCTGGCCGTGCGCCAGAACGGCAACGACGACTGGGTGGCCTTCGACGAAATCAGCCTGAGCCGCGTGGCTACGGCCGTCACGCCCGACCTGGGTTTCACTTCCAGCACCACGCCGCTTATTGTGAACGAAAATGCGGGCAGCGTCGCCATTCCGCTCAGCATTCGCAACGCGGGCACCGCGGCCAGCACCGTGCAGGCCATTGTGGCGCCGCTGGGCACGGCCACGGCCGGCTCGGATTTCACTTTCGCCGCCACTCAAACCATCACCTTCGCGCCGGGCAGCACCACGGCCACGCTCACGCTGCCTATTCTGGACGATGCTACGGCCGAAGCGGCCGAATACTTCACTGTGCGTCTCCAAAACCCCTCTAATGCCACGCTCACGGCCGGCGCCACCGAGTTTCTGGTGTTCATCAAGGACAATGACACGCAGGCCCCGGCCCGCACCAACAACCTGCGTCTGAACCTGCTGGGCAGCTACCAAAACGGCGCGAGCGGCACCAATTCGGCGGAAATCATCGCCCACGACCCCACCACGCAACGCCTGTACGTGGCCAATTCCGTTGGCGGCAAGCTCGATATTCTGAATTTTAGCACGCCCGGCGCGCTCACGTCGGTGGCCTCCATCAGCATCGCCGCTTACGGCGGCATCAATTCGGTGGCGGTGCGCAACGGGCTGGTGGCCTGTGCTGTGGAGAACACCAATCCGCAGGCCGATGGCAGCATCGTTTTCTTCGACCAGAACGGCACGTTCATCAAGCAGGTGACGGTGGGCGCGATGCCCGACATGATAACCTTCTCGCCCGACGGCCTGAAGCTCCTCACCGCCAACGAAGGCGAGCCCAATACCGCCTACACCACCGACCCGCTCGGCTCGGTTTCGGTGGTGGATATGACCGGCGGCATTGCGGCCGTGACCCAGGCCCGCGTGACCACGCTGGATTTCAGCGCCTACAACTCCCAGGCCGCCGCGTTGCGCACAGCAGGAGTCCGCATCTACGGCGGACCAGCGGGCACGCCCAGCAGCGTGGCGCAGGATTTGGAGCCGGAGTACGTGGCTGTTTCGGCCGACTCGCGCACGGCCTACATCGGCTTGCAGGAAAACAACGCCCTGGCCACCCTCGACCTCACCACGCTGCAGTTCACCGGCCTGCGCGCCATTGGCTTTCAGGACCACAGCCAGCCCGGCTTCAGCCTCGACGCTTCGGACCAAGCCGCCGATGTGCTGATGGCCAACTGGCCCATTCGTGGCATGCGCCAGCCCGATGCCATTGCATCGTTTGAGCTGCCGGCCAGCTTGGGCGGGGGCCGCTTCCTCATCACGGCCAACGAGGGCGACGCCCGCGAATACACCGGCATGAGCGAGGTCAACCGCCTCAGCGATGCCGCTTACGTGCTCGACCCCACGGCTTTCCCGCAGGCCGCCATGCTGAAAAACGCCAGTGCCCTGGGCCGCCTCAACGTGACCAACAAGCTGGGCGACACCGATGGCGACGGCGACTTCGACCAGATTTATGCCTTTGGTGGCCGTTCGTTCAGCATCCTGAATGCCAATACCGGCGCGTTGGTGCACGACAGCGGCGACCTGCTGGAGCGCGTGACGAGCACCGATGCCGCCTTCGGCAGCATCTTCAACGCCAGCAACACCACCGGCAACCCGGTGCGAAAAAACCGTTCCGACGACAAAGGCCCCGAGCCCGAAGGCACCACCATCGGCATGATTCGCGACACGACCTACGCTTTCGTGAGCATGGAGCGCGTGGGCGGGGTGGTGGTCCTGAACGTGAACGACCCGGCCAACCCGCGCCTGGTGCAGTACATCAACAACCGCAGCCTGACCACCGGCGTCGGCGACGAAGGTCCCGAGGGTATCGTCTTCGTGTCGGCCGCCAACAGCCCCACCGGCACCCCGCTCCTGCTACTGGCCAACGAGGTCAGCAGCACCGTGGCCGTGTACCAGATTGGCCTGCGCGGCACCGTCACGGCCGTGAAAAACGGCCTGGCCGCCCCCGAAGCCCTTTACTGCTTCCCCAACCCCGCCGCGCCCGATGCGGCCGTGCGCCTGAGCCGCCCCGTGGCCGGCGCCCTGCTCGACGGGCTGGGCCGCACCGTGCGTCAGCTGCCCGTGGCCACCGACAAGCTCGACGTGCGCGGCCTGCCGGCGGGTCTGTACCTGCTGCGCGCTACGGATGGTGCCACCAGCCGCCTGGTGGTGCGGTAAAGGCAGCGAATAGGCTGGCGTAGTCTAGGGCTGAGCCCAAAGTAGAACGTCATGCTGAGCGAAGCCGAAGCATCTCTACCGCGGAAGTAAATAATTACTCTTGCAGTAGAGATGCTTCGGCTTCGCTCAGCATGACGTTCTTTTTATTCGGTTTTGTTCAGCGAAGCGCCAACCGCGCCTACTTCGCCTTGCGCAGATAGATGTTCCCGTTCATGGTTTTCATCATCACCTCGGCGCCGCCGCCGTTCACTTTGCCATAGGTCCAGTCGTCGGTGCTGAGGCGGGTGAGGCCGTTTTGGGAGGTGCGCGTCACCTTATTGGCTGCTTTGTCCACGGCCACATCGAAGTCGCTGTACACCTCGCCGCGCTCGGATTTCATTTTCAACGCCGCCTTCAGGTTAGCGGGGAAGGTCACATCTACCTTGCCGTTGAGGGTGGAAAAGGCCATAGGCGTGCCGTTATTGATGCTTTTGAAGGTGGCGGTGAGGTTTCCGTTCACAGTGTTGGCCACGGCCGAGCCCGAGACGTCGGTGAGTTGGATGGCGCCGTTCACGTTCGAAATTTCCAGCTCGCCGCTCACGTTTTCCACAATAATATCGCCGTTGTTGACGGTGGTGAGCTGCAGCGAAAAGTTGTGGGGAACCTTGATGGTGAGGTCGACCGGCTGCGTGGGCACTTCGGTCGATACTTCCACGTGGTTGTTCTTTTCTTCCACGGTCAGGTTCAGGCCGCCGGCCGAGGAAAGGCGCTTCATGCCCGCCGGGGCTGGGGTTTCGGCGCGGCGGCTGCCCTGCTTGGGGCGGAAGGCGGCATCGACCACTACGTCTTTGCCACTATAGCCCGTGACGTGAATGGCGCCGAAGACGAGGCCCACTTCCAGCGTGCCGGGCTTGCCGGGCGCGCTCAGCGGCACGGTGAGCGTTTCTTTGGATTCTTTGCCTTCTTGCGCCCGGCTGGGCAGCGCGCAGCCAATCAGGGCGAGGACAAGAGTAGCCTGACGCGCCACCGGCGCGAGGGATAATCGAAGGAAATGATTCATGGTAATAAGCTGATTAACTAAATCTTGGAGACGATGACGTCGCCGTTGAGGGTTTCGAAGCGGAAGTCCGGCCCGCCTTTGCCGATGCGCACGGCCGTGTCCTTCGAAAGCCGGTACACGGTGCCGCCGCCGGAGCCCTCTTTGTTTTTGGTGACTTGCACCGGCAGCATTTCGGCATTCGGGAAGTCGGTCAGGAACTCGCCGTGCATGCTTTTAAAGTGCAGGTCGGCGCCGAGGCTGGCCGGGTAGTGCACCCGGATTTTGCCGTTGATGGTGTGGTAAGACGAGGCCCCGGGCGGGTTGGCGGCGTAGGTGGCGTCCACGTTGCCGTTCACGGTGCGGGCGCGGGTGGTGCCTTTCACGTTTTTGAGCGTGATGGGGCCGTTCACATTGTTCACGTTCAGCGGGCCAGTTACGTCCTCCACGGTCATCGAGCCGTTGTTCACGGTGCCCACGTGCAGGTTCATGGCGTAGGGCACTTTCACCACGAAATCGAACTCATAGCGGTAATCAATTTCGCGGTCGTTATTCCAGCGGCCGTGGCGGTCGTGGGGGCGCGAGTCGTAGGGCTCGGCGATGTATACCACCACGCTGTCGCCGTGCTGGGTGAAGCCCAGCTTCACCTCCTTCTGGCCCTGCGCCAGGGTGGCCGCGTCGTCGGCCCGCACGCTTTTGGTGGCTTCTACCAGCACTTTGCTGCCGGCGTAGCCTTGCACCGTCACCGAGCCGAAGATGTTGTAGAGGGCCAGCGTGCTCTTGCCGGCGTCGGCGGTGAGGGTGAATTCTTTGCTGATTTTTTCGGTGGCTTCCTTGCTCTGGGCCCGGCAGGCGCCGGCGCTAAGCAATAGCAGCAGCGCGCTCAGGCTGCGGCGAAGTGCGGGTTTGGTCATGGCGGGGAGGAGTTGAGGGCGCGGCGGGCCGGCCGGTTTGGATGGTTTGAATACTCTGTTCGATTTTGCTTTTCACCGATTCGTCAAGGCCCGGCTGTTGGAGCAGGCGGCGCAGCGGCTGCACCGAGCGGCGCTCCTGCAGCTGCACCATCACATCGGCTAGGGCGGCCTGCACCATCGGCGAGTCCTGCTGGGGCAGCGAATGCACCAGGCCCAGGCGCACGGTGGGGTCGTCGGCCAGCGGGGCCAGGGCTTCGAGGGTGGCCAGGCGCACGTTCACGTTGGGGTCGTGGTCGAGGGTGCTGAGCAGGGCGCTCACCACCTTGGCATTGGGGGCGCTCAGGTCTTTGGTGTAGCCCACGGCCCGCAGCCGCTCGGTGGCCGAGGGGTTGTCGATGAGCGAGAGCACCATCACCTGCCGCATCTGCGTCACCTGGGCCGTTAGCGTAGCCAATTGCTGCTGTTCGCCGGTGGGGGCGGCCGGCTTGTTATTCAGCCAGTAGCCGCCAATCAAGCCCACGCTCACCAAGCACAAGCTGTACACCGCCCGCAGAATGGGCCGCGGAATTTCCAGGTTCAGCCACCACTGCCATAGGCCTTTTAATGAATAGTCGGGCGTGGCCTTCATCTCTTGCTTAAACCCGGCCAGCATGGCATAGAACTCGGGGCGCACATGCTCACTGGGCTCGGGCGGGCGCACGGCGCCCAGGGTTTGCCACAGGCGCTGGGTGGCCTGCAGCTCCTCGCGGCAGTCGGCGCACCCGGCCAGGTGGGCCGTGAGCCGGGCCTGCTCCGCGTCGGAAAGCTGGCTGCTCAGGTAGTCGACCAACTGGTCTTTCACGTGTTCACAATTCATAGCGGAAGTCAATTTTCGATGCGCAGATAAGTTGTTTTCAGCTCGTTCATGGCGCGGTGCACGCGCACCTTCACGGCGCCTTCGGTGGTGCCCAGCACCTGGGCTATTTCCCCGTATTTCATCTCCTGAAAGCGGCTCAGCACCAACACTTCGCGGTGCTCAGGGCTGAGGCGGGCCAGCGCCTGGTGCAGAGCAGCTATTTCCTGGGCGCGCTCCAGGCCGGCATCGGCGGTGGCGCCGCCGGGCAGGTGCTCGGCCACCTCGTCCACGTCGGCGTGGTGCCGGGCGTGGCGGTTTTTCTTGATATGGTCGGCCAGCACGTTGCGGGCCAGGTGGTACATCCAGGTGCGGAACTCGCCCTCGCCGGTGAAGGTGTGGCGGTACTTCAGCATGCGGTAGAACACGTTCTGCACGAGGTCCTCGCTGGTGTCGGCGCGGCCCAGCATGTGGTAGAGAAAGCCGAAGAGCGGCCGGTGGTAGCGCTCAAAGAGCAGGCCCATCCGGTCCACGTCGCCGGCTTTCA
This sequence comes from Hymenobacter convexus, assembly GCF_030580955.1. Lineage (GTDB taxonomy): Bacteria > Bacteroidota > Bacteroidia > Cytophagales > Hymenobacteraceae > Hymenobacter. The sequence continues at coordinate 73,137 of NZ_JAUQON010000009.1, forward strand.
CCCGCAGCATCAAGGCGTTATCCGATAGCGAGTCCAAGCTGATAGGGGAAGGTTGTTAGGGTATTCAGTTGTGGACACCGCGCCAGCTCGGGAAGGTTACCGGAAGGTGAATATAATTTTTTAATGCGTGCTTACTCACCTGCTGCCTAGCTCCCGATTGCGCTTGATAATCAAGCAGAAAACCAAAAGCTAAACAGTTGATATAATGAATATTGCCTTTTGCTTTCCGCAACCCCGGCCCCGCCTCTGACCGTAAAGACGGTCCCGCGCCAGCCGCGGCACTTCCTTGCTTCTACTTCCTCTCCACATTTCCACTTTTCCAAACCGTTCTTTAATCATGAAGACCTCCAAAATTTTCCTCGCCGCCCTCCTCACCCTTGGCATGAGCAGCGCCGCTTTCGCCCAAACCACTACCGGCTCTACCACCGTCGGCGGCAGCACCAGCGGCTCGACCGGCGGCGCCATGACGACCTCCGGCACCACCTCAGGCACGATGGGCACCACCTCGGGCACCACCAGCGGCACCATGGGCACTACCAGCGGCACGATGGGTACTACTTCCGGCACCATGCGCACCACCAGCGGCAGCTACGGCACCACGTCGGGCACCACCTCCGGCACCACCTCGGGCCGCATGAAATCCAAAGGGGACATGAACCGCGGCAGCGGCAAGACCAAAACAAAGCCCATGCGCTAACCATTTGCGGCTCAAGGCCGTATAAAAATCAGAAACCGGTTGTTTCTTCCGAAGCGGCCGGTTTTTTTGTTTCTTCCTCCTCTCCCCTCCCCCATGAAATCGCTGCTACTAGTTGCCGGCTTGCTGCTCAGTGCCGCCGCCCAGGCCCAAACCATTCCCATCGACCCCTCGGCGCCCGTGCGTGGCGGCAGCCAGGGCCAGACCACCATCCCGCCCGTCAATCCGGCCCTGAACCAAAGCACCATCCAAGGCCCTCCCGACATTCAGCGCACGCCCACCAACCGCGACGCTCAGATGAGCCGCCCCTTGTCAAATCCCGGCGGGGCCATCATTCCGGCTGGCACGCCGGAGCTGTCGCCCACTTCCGTGCCCGACGTGCGCGAGCAGCCCATCATGCGCGACGCCCGCCCCCGGCAGTCGACCGACATTGTGCCCAGCCGCTCACGCCGCAGCAACAGCAGCAACGTGCCGCGTCAGTAGTGAGCTGATGGACCGTTATGCTTCGGCTATGCTCAGCATGACGAACCTATTGAAAGCAAAAAAGCCCCGGCCAGAAATTGGCCGGGGCTTTTTGTTTGAATTTGAAACACGCAAAGACCTATTTTTTGGTTTTTGCGGCGTGGGCCAGCAGGTCGCCGCCGTGCTTGCGCAGCAGGTCGGCCAGCTCTTGTAGCGGCTTTTTCAAGTCATCTGCGGCTTGTCGGCTCACCTGGCTGGTCTGGTCGCCGAGCATGGTGAGCGAGTTGCCGATGGCCGTGGCGCTCAAGGCCCCGCTGGTGAGCAAGGATTGCAGGTTGCCGATTTCGCGGGCAATGTCCTGCAGGCCGGGCAGGCCGCTTTGCAGAAACTGCTGCTGCCAGGTTTCGGTGTTGTCCATGGCCGAACCCAAGGGGAGGCTGGTAAGGCCGTTTTTGAGGGCGCTGATGGTGGCGAGGAGGTGGTCGGAAGGCATGTTTGGTGGGTTTATGGATTGGTGAGTTGGCAGGTTGCCGCCTGCGGTTAGCTGACGACCTTTTTCGGGGCGCGCTTGGCTTTGGTGGGTGCGTTGGGGGCGGGCGGCAGGTTAAGGGGCGGCACGGGCAGATTGGGGGCGGGCGCGCTCAGGCCCCGCTCGCGCAGGATGGCCACGGCGCGCAGGGCGCTGGCTTCCTTGTTCTTGATTTCGAGCATAATATCGAAATCGAGGCCGCGCAGGTGGGTGAGGAATTCGCGGAAGGAGTCGTCCACGAGGTCGTCGGTGTGCTTGCCTTTGCGCTCGCCCAAGGCCTGCGAGCTGTAGTCCATCATGGGCACGCCGTCGGCGGTGGGGTGCCAGGTGCCAGCGGCCAGGCGCAGGGCCTCGGCCATGGGCTCGCCGTGGTTGAGGCACTCGTGGTGGAAATTATCGAAGAGAATGGGCACGCCGGTCAGCTCGTGCAGGTGCAGGCAGTCGCGCAGCGAAAACAGCCGGTCGTCGTTTTCCACCACCACGCGGGCCTTCACGGCCGCGGGCAGCGTGGCGTGCACCTGCGCAAAGCGGCTGATGGCTAGCTCCCGCTCGCCATACAGCCCGCCCACGTGAATCTGGAGCTTGGCCGTGCCATCGAGGCCCATCAAATCCTGCATCGAGCCCTGGTACACCAGCTCCTGAATGCTGCGCCGCACAATGTCGGGGCTGGGCGAGTTCAGCACCACAAACTGGTCGGGGTGGAAGCTCACCCGCAGGTTGTTGGCCTTGATGTAGTCGCCGATTTCGCGAAACTCAGCCGCGAAGTGGGTTTGCCAGGGAAAGGTGTTGATTTCGTGCGAGCCGAAGGGCACGATGCCCGAGCCCATCCGGAAAAAGAGTAGGCCCTGAGCCACGTTCCATTCCAGCATACGGCGCAGGCAGGCCAGGTTGGCCGACACGGCCGCGATGAGGCGTTCTTCCGAATAAGAGGCCAGCCGGAAGGTGTTGGCCGCGCTGCAGTCCATCGCCTCGTTCACGCAGGGATACCCGATTTTCATCTCCGGGCTTACGCTTATTGACAGTGAACAGTTATCGGCAAAAAAAGAACGTCATGCTGAGCGCAGCCGAAGCATCTCTACCACAATACTAAATCTGACGAATGGGATTAGCTGCGCAGTAGAGATGCTTCGGCTGCGCTCAGCATGACGTTCTCAATTCGTTACTACTGTCGGTCCTACGGCTCGTAGCCGCGGTTATCGCGGAAGGCCTTGTTGTACTGGGCGCGGGCTTTGCGGCGCTTCTCGGCATCCAGCTCGGCTTGGATTTCCTCCATCTTGCGGCGCTGCTTGCCTTCGCGCGAAAACTGGTCGTAAATCAGGCTGATGGGGCTGGCGATGGTGGGCACCGGAGCCTTGGGCGCCGTGGAGTCGACGGCGAAAAGGGGCTTGGGCGCGGGCGGGCGCTTCACGCCGCTCACCACGGGCGGCTTGGGGCGCTTGATGTTGCGCAGGGCCCGGTTGATGATGGCGCGGTCGGCGCGGTCGCTCACCACCTCTACTTCGCCCAGCTGCACGCTGTCGCGCGCCAGCTGGATGCGCACCACCAGTTGCGAGAGGCCGGTGCCACCCATGGGCATCTTCTGGGTTTTGAAGCCGAGGGCGCGAAACAGTACGGTGTCAGTGGGCAGCACGTCGAGGCCAAAGTTGCCGGTGGCATCGGTCACCACGCCGCGGCGGGTGCGCTGCACCTGCACGGTGGCGCCCGGCACGGGCAGGCGCGAGCCGGCTTCGGCCACGCTGCCCGTCAGGCGCACCGTGTTGGGCCCTTGGGCGCGGGCCGCGCCGGTGCCCAGCAGCCACAATACGGCCAGCAGCCACAGCCGCTGGCGTTGTTGGGGCCAAACACCACGTACACAGGGCACTACTTTCGCAAACATCAATAAACTACGCACAAACTGACTACAAAGTAGCAACCCAATGAGCCAAAAAAAGCCTGCCCCGTTGCAAGGGCAGGCTTTTCTACGATGGTTCGGCCGATTGCATCGACCAAACCCTTAATTTTTAACTTTCGTGCCGTCGGCATCTTTGGTTTTCACCTTGCCGTTTTCTTTCACCTTGATTTTGCTGCCGTCGTCGGCTTTGGCTTTCATTTTCGAAACGCCTGCGGCGTCGGCACCGCTCATGCCGTTGTCGGTGGTCGTGGTGGTGGTTTCTTCCGTGGTGGTCATCGTCGAGGAAGACGGAGCCATGGAGCTGGACGCCGTGTCCGACATCGACGAAGACGACATGCTGGCGTCGTCGGAGTAGTTGCTGTCGTCGTAGGTCGAGCGGCTCGACTCGTAGGCCTGGTACTGGGTGGGGTCCACGAAAATCACTTTGAATTCCTGGTCCTCGGCTTTGTAGGCGTCGCGCATGGCGGCGGCCATGCCGGTGGTGTCGGTGGTGTATTTGCTGCGCAGGTCATTCATGCGCTTGTAGCGGTTCACGTACACGGTGCGGATTTTGGTCTTGGTCGCCTCGTCCGTGATTTTCATGTTGGCCGCCATCTTGTCGGCAATCTGCTGGGCACGGGCCTCAATCTGGGCGTCCGTCATGGGGCCCGTGGTGGTTGTGGTCGTGGTGGTCATCGTGCCATCGGCCGGGGTGGTCGTGGTTTCGGTGGTTTTTTCCTGCGAGCAGGAAGCCAGCGACAGGGCAGCAGCGCCCGCTAGAATCAAAAGGGAATTTTTCATGAGAAGGGAGATTGAAAGGGCTTCAACCGTAGGTGGTTGAATTGTTGAGGGGCCTTTACGGCAAGGCCGCAACGGATGTTACCACAACGGTATATTTCACTACTTCCTCATTAGGCCCGCCGCAGCTCAAACACCGTGATTTCGGGCAGGAAGCCCACCCGCCCCGGGTAGCCCAAAAAGCCCAGTCCCACGTTCACGTACAGCTTCTGGCGGCCTTGCTCGTACAGGCCGGCCCACTGTTTGTAGGCGTACTGCACGGGGCTCCACTTCAGAAACGGCAGGTTCAGGCCGAACTGCATGCCGTGGGTGTGGCCGCTGAGGGTGAGGTCGATGTCGGGGTACTTCAGGATGTGCGATTCCCAGTACGAAGGGTCGTGCGAGAGCAGGATTTTGAAGGGCGCGTCGCCGCTGGCGGCGTGGGCCTTGGGCAGGTTGCCGTAGGTGTGAAAGTTAAGGTGGGAGCTGCTGTTCTGGATGCCCACGATGGCGATTTTATCGCCGCCGCGCTCAATAAAGTGGGTGGTGTCGTTGAGCAGCGTCCAGCCCATTTTGGCGTGGTTCTGCATCAGACGCTCCAGGTTCTGGCGCCACAGGGCGCGGTCGTCGCGGAATTCGGCCACGTAGTCGCCGTAGTCGTGGTTGCCGAGGCTGGAGAAGATGGGCAGGTCGGACTTGATTTTGGAGAGGGCCGGAATGTGCGGCTCTACTTCTTCGGCGCGGTTGTTCACCAGGTCGCCGGTCATCAGGATGAGGTCGGCGCCCTGGCGGTTTATCATGGCCACGGCGCGCTCCAGCGGCTCCGTCGAGTTGAAGCTGCCGGTGTGCAGGTCGGATATCTGTAGCACCTTGAAGCCGTCGAAGCCCGCCGGCAGGTTGGGGTATTTCAGCGTGACGCGGCGCACAGTGTAGTCGGTGGCGCCTTTGGCCATGCCCCACAGCAAACCCACAAACGGAATGGCGCCCAGCCCCAGCGCCAGCTTGGCAATGAACTCGCTACGCGGAATAGCTGTGCTGCTGCCGTCGGACGCGCGCGGGGCGCTGAACGAGCGCACCAGCCGCGTGAGGTCTTCGAGCAGCAGCGGCAAGAGCATGACCAGCTTGGCGGCCAGCAGCAGCAGCGGCAAGCTCATGAGGTAGCTTTTGAGGACAGTGTGGCCGTTTTGGCGGGTGCTGCCGGCCCAGATGGCCAAGGCCCACACGGCCACCGTGAGTACCCAATACCCTATGTTCACCCCGCGCCGCGCACCCGGCGACAGGTGCTGCGCCACCGTCCGCACTGCCTGATATCCGTACCATTCGGCCAACACCACCAGCCCCAACACCAACCACAACACAATCGGATTTCGCATATTCTAAATAAAAGCACTGAACGCCCCAGCTGCTTAACGCTGCAGCGGGCCGCAGGTTTAAACGCGCCGGGGCGGCTTTTGCTTTACATTTAATCGACTTTTTACCTTCTACCACCCCTGCACCGCATGGAACTGCCTGACCAACTGCCCGAACTAAGCCCCGCCTACCCCGCTCCCGCCACCGGCATCAAGAGCTGGGCCGAGGATGACCGGCCGCGCGAAAAGCTCATGAGCAAGGGCCGGGCTACCCTCTCCGATGCCGAGCTGCTGGCCATCCTCATCGGCTCGGGCACCACCAGGCTCACGGCCGTCGACGTGGGCAAGCTTATGCTCCAGGGCGTCGGCAACGACCTCAACGCTCTGGCCCGCGAGAGCGTGAAGCAGCTCTGCCGCCACCCCGGCATTGGCCCGGCCAAGGCCATCACGGTAGTGGCCGCGCTGGAGCTGGGCCGCCGCCGCAAGGAAGCCGACGCGCCGGCACGCGCCACCATCACCTGCTCGCGCGACATCTACAACCTCATGCGTCCGCACCTACTCGACTTGCCGCACGAGGAATTCTGGGTCATCCTGCTGAACCGGGCCAACGTGGTGATGCGCAAAACGGCCATCAGCCGCGGCGGCGTGGCTGGCACCGTGGCCGACCCCAAAATGATTTTCAAAGAAGCTCTGGAGCAGCTGGCCAGCAGCATCATCCTGGTGCACAACCACCCCAGCGGCAACCGCAACCCCAGCGGCGCGGATATTCAGCTCACCAAAAAGCTAAAAGAAGCCGGCGGCTTTCTTGATTTGCCGATTCTGGACCACTTGATTTTTGCCGAGCAGGGTTACTACAGCTTTGCGGATGAGGGGATTTTGTAGGGTGGGGGGCATTGGCCGGGCTTCATCGTCTGGCTGATAGCGCCTGTTTGAATTGTGCACAAAGTAGTTTGATAGGTATTATGCTGCCCTGCCAGCGCGGGGGACCTTTGTATTGCTTCTGGTTCGGAAGCATTCACCCTCACAGCTACTTACCATGGCACACCAACAAGTTTGGTTCATCACCGGCGCCGGCCGGGGATTGGGCCTTTATATTGCCCAGGCGGCGCTGGCCGCGGGGCACGTCGTCGTGGCCACCGGCCGCAACCCCGAGAAAGTAACCCAGGCCCTAGGTACCGCCGACAACCTGTTGGTAGTGAAACTGGACATCACGAGCCCGGCCGACGCCGAGGCCGCAGTGCAGGCCACTGTCGACCGGTTTGGCCGTTTGGACGTGCTGGTCAACAACGCCGCCAACTTCTACGCCGGCTTCTTCGAGGAGCTGGGCCCGGAACAGATAAACCAGCAGCTGGCCACCAGCCTGCTCGGCCCGATGCACGTGACCCGGGCCGTGCTGCCGGTGCTACGCCGGCAGGGCGCCGGCCAGGTCATCACCATTTCGTCCACGGCCGGCCTCGTGGGCTTCGAGTTCGGCGCGGCTTATGCTGCTTCTAAGTTCGGCCTCGAAGGCTGGATGCAGTCCTTGCAGGCGGAGGTCGCGCCATTTGGCATCGAAACGCTGGTAGTGAACCCGGGATTTTTCCGCACCGAGCTGCTCACCGAAGAGTCGACCAACTTCGCCGAGCACCCCATTGCCGACTACGACGAGCGCCGGGCAGCCCAACTGCAGTTTTGGAAAGGCTACAACGGCCAGCAGTCGGGCGACCCCGCCAAGCTGGCGCAGGCCTTGCTGACCATATCCAACCAAACGCCTTTGCCACAGCGCTTTATTGCCGGCGCCGATGCCGTGACCACCGCCGAGCAGGTCGCCGCTACACTGCTACAGCAAACGGCGGCCTACCGCGAACTGTCGTCCTCGCTCTCGTTTGACGAGGCCGGTTCCAGCAACTAATTCTGTCGGCGCTTTATGCAAACGAACCTGCTGTCCACCGAAGGACCCGCCGGGCCCGGCCGGGACCTGAGTCGCCGCGACTTTGTGACCAAAGCCGCCCTGCTCGGGGCCGGCCTGGCCGCGGCGCCCGCGTTGCTGGCCGCCGCCCCCGAGCCAACCAAGCCCCACCTGAACGGGCACGACCAGGCACCACCCACCCCAAACCACGCGATGAAAACCCGAAGACTGGGCACGCTTGCCGTGTCGGAAATGGGCGCCGGCTGCATGAGCATCAGTGCCAACTATGGCCCGCCCGCCGACAAAAAGCAGGGCATCCAACTTCTGCGCACCGCTTATGAGCAGGGCGTCCGCTTCTTCGATACCGCCGAAGTGTACGGCCCCTACACCAGCGAAGAATTGGTGGGCGAAGCGCTGGCGCCATTCCGCAACCAGGTGGTCATCGCCAGCAAGTTCGGCTTCAAGATTGACGGCACCACCGCCCTCGACAGCCGCCCCGAGCACATTCGTAAAGTGGTGGAGGCGTCGCTGAAGCGCCTGCGCACCGACCGGATTGACATCTACTACCAGCACCGCGTCGACCCCAGCGTGCCCATCGAAGAGGTGGCCGGGGCCATCAAAGACCTTATTGGGCAAGGCAAAGTGCTGCATTTCGGCCTCTCGGAAGCCGGGGCCCGCACCATTCGCCGGGCCCACGCCGTGCAGCCGGTGAGCGCCGTGCAAAGCGAATATTCCTTCCTAGAACGAAGCCCCGAGCACAACGGCGTGCTGGCTACCTGCGAGGAACTCGGTATTGGCTTCGTGCCGTGGGGCCCGGTGGGCATGGGCTACCTGACCGGCACCCTCGACGCCCGCACCAAGCTGGACCCGAAAACGGACCTGCGCGCCGGCTTCGACCGCTTTACGCCGGCCGCCCTGGCGGCTAACCGGCCGGTTGTGGATTTGCTGACTCAGCTTGCAGAAAAGAAAAACGCCACGCCGGCCCAACTGGCGCTGGCTTGGCTCCTGGCCCGGAAGCCCTTTATTGTGCCCATCCCCGGCACCCGCAACCTGGCCCACCTGCACGAAAACCTCGGCGCGCTCCAGGTGACGCTAACCCCGGCCGAGTTGCAGGCGTTGGAAACGGGTTTCGCCCGCCTCCAGATGCAGGGCGGCCGCATGAACCCCGCGCAAATGCAGCAAGTGGAAGCCTGAGCGCGCCGTTACCCATTGCCTAGCCATAGCCGACGTTCATCGCCCTGCGTATTCTCCCAATCATCGCCTTGGCTACCGCCATGACCAGCCCCCTGCCCCTTGCTGCGCGCTCGGATATTTTTCCGCTCCCCTCGTCCGGTGGCGGCGAAGTTACCGTGCTGACCATGCAGGAGGCCGAATGCGGGATGGGGCACTACGACCGCCGCGATGTGTTTAAGTGCGTGCTGGTGCTGCACGGGGCCAACGAGCTGCACTACGCCACCCGCAGCTACCGCATCGACCGGCCCGCGCTGGTGTTCACCAACCGCCTGGTGCCCTTTTCGTGGGAGCCGGTGGTGGGCATGGGCGAGCAGGAGGGCTACATCTGCGCCTTCACCGAGCCCTTTCTGCATTCGGCTATGCGCGGCGTCGGCCTGAAAGAGTCCGTGCTGTACCGCGTCGACGGCAACCCGGTGTACTACCTCGACGAGGAGCAGCAGCGCTACCTGAGCGAGGTCTTTGCCCGCATGCGCCGGGACTTCGACTCCGACTATGAGCACAAGGACGACCTGCTGCGCAACCAGCTTTCGCTCCTCGTGCACGAAGCCGCCCGCCTGCAGCCGGCCAGCCCCTACCCCTCCGTGGCCACCAATGCGGCCGAGCGCGTGACCAACCTATTCATGAGCCTGCTCGACATTCAGTTTCCGGTGACCCGGGAGTACCACGAGCCACTGCTGAAAAACGCCCAGGACTTCGCCGACCGGCTGGCCATCCACGTCAACAGCCTGAACCGGTCGGTGAAGGAGGTGACCGGCAAGCCCACCACGGCCCACATTGCCGAGCGCCTCACCAACGAGGCCAAGCTGCTGCTGCACCACACCGATTGGAGCGTGGGCGACATCGCCGACCGCCTGGGCTTTGAGTACGCCACGTATTTCCACCGCTTCTTTAAGCAGCACACCGGCACCACACCCCTCGCCTACCGTCAGGTGGCGTAAAAAACAGCAGTCGGGCAATGGTGAAAACCATAAATAAGCGGGCTGTTTGCCCGGCTTGTCTGTGGTTTCCCAGGTTTATAAAAGAGTTGTTCAAACTCGCAAACAGCCTCTCTACCTAGCCGCCTCAATGGCTGCCGCCGCCTGGTCCACCAGCCCCGCCGCCAGCGCTGCATTCGGCCGTTTCGCCTGCCGCTCCTGCACCTGCCGCAGCAGGCCCACAATGCGGCTGGCATCCACGTAGGGCTTGAACTGCACGGTCAGGTCGCGGATGCGGGTAATGCCTTCGGTGAGGGCCGTGGGGTCGTCGAGGCGGCCGAGCATTTCGAACAGGCCGCCCAGCATCTGGAAGCGGCCGTTGGGGTCGGCGGCATCGTATTTGGCACGCACCAGTGGCCATTGCGCGGCGCTGCCCGCCGTGCCGTACACCGTCACGAGGGCGCTGGTGAGGGCGCCTTTGTTATCGGCCTCGAAGGCGGTGGCACGGGCCAGGGCCTGCGCGGGGTTCAGCGGCAGCAGGGCTTCGAGGGCCGCGCCCTGCACCCGGTAGGAGCGGCTGCTCAGGGCTTTGGTGAAGAGCGGGGCGTAGCGCTTTTCTTTAAGCGTACCCAGCGCCGCGAGGGCCCGGGCCTGCACCAACGGGGTGGCATCGGTGGCGGCCAGTTTCTCAAGCAGCGGCGTGGCGGCTTTGCGAAGCGGCGCGTTTTTGAGGTCGAGCAGTTCAATGGCTATGTCGCGCAGGGCGGGCGACTTGTCGGCCAACCCGGCGAGCAGGATTTGCTGCGCGATGGGGTCGGCGGCGTGGTCGCCGGCGGCGCGCAGGGCTTCGCGACGGTCCATGTAGTGGGCGGCATGGCGCTGCTGGTAAGCGAATTCGGTCAGTGACTTGTGGTCGGTCTTTTGCCAGAGCAGCACGTTTTCGGCGTCGACATTCACCAAATCGGGCCGGGAGTCGAGGGGCATGATGAATGTTTGCGTGGCCTGGGTCATCATCACGGGTTGATGCATGGCCCGGCCGCCCACGTAATAGTCGATGGTAAACGGCAGCTGAAAAACCGGGCCCGCCTGGGTCTGCTTCACCGTCACGGACTGCGTTTTACGGGCCGTGTCCCAGGCGTAATCAATCGTCACGACTGGGTGGCCGGCGCCAAAATACCACTGGTTGAAAAACCAGTTCAAATCCTTGCCCGAGGCTTCTTCTAGCGCGAGACGCAGCTGGTGAGCCTCGCCGGTGCCGAAGGCGTTTTGCGTGAGGTAGCGCTTCAGGCCCCGGAAGAAAACGTCCTCGCCCAGATAGGCGCGCAGCATGTTGAGGATGCTGCCGCCCTTCTGGTAGGTCACGTTGTCAAACATGTCCTCCTTGTCGGCATACCCGAAATACACCAGCGGCCGGGCGTAGTTGGCCGGGTTGCGCAGGTAGGTGCGGCGGCTGCGCTCGGCCTGCTCCTGGCCGGCGTCGGGGCCGTGGGCGTGCTCGGCCCAGAGCACCTCGCTGAAGTTGGCGAACGACTCGTTCACGGTCAGGTTGCCCCAACTTTCGCAGGTCACGTAATCGCCGAACCAGTGGTGAAACAGCTCGTGGGCAATTTCGCGCTCCACGCCCGCGTATTCCCAGTCGAGCAGCTCGCGGGCCGTGCCTTGGGCCTGCTCGCCAAAGAGCGAGGCCGAGGCGTTTTCCATCGCCCCGGCCACGTAGTCGCGGCACACAATCTGGCTGTATTTGTTCCACGGAAAATCAACGCCGAGGCGCTGCGAAAAAAACTCCAGCATCGCGGGCGTCTGCCCGAAAATCTGTCTGGCCTGGGTCGTGTACCGGGGTTCGAGGTAGTAGTTCACCTCCTTGCCGCGCCAGTTGTCTTCGGTGATGCGGAAGTTGCCCACAGCCAGCATCACTAGGTAGGGCGCGCAGGGCTCAGCCAACTGCCAGGTATCGGTGCGCAGGCCGGGGCCGGCGGGCGTCTGGCGGGTCAGGCGGCCGTTGCTGAGCGTGACGTACTTGGCCGGCACGGTCAGGCTGAGGTCGAGGGTGGTTTTCTGGTTGGGCTTATCGACGGTGGGAAACCAGGCGGAGTTCGATTCCGACTCGCCCTGTGTCCAGATTTGCACCGGCTTGCCGGCTACGGCGCTGTCGGGATTAATGAAGTACAGCCCCTTGGCCTGGCCAATGGCCGCGCTGCCTTTGGCGTCCAGCTCGTCGGGCTTGGCCACATAGTCGAGGTAAACCGTGTAGGCCTGGCCGGCGGGCACGGCCTGAGGCAGGTGAATGAGCAGTTGGCGCTGGTTGTAATCGTACTTCAACGGGGTGCGACTGCCACCCTGCACCAGCGCCAAGGCTTTAATATCCATGCCCTTCGCATCGAGCCGCAGCGAATCAGTTGCCACGCCGTGCGGTTTCAGCGTCAGTTCCGCCTCGCCGTACAAGTAGCGCTTGGCGTAGTCAAAGCGCACGTTCAGCTTGGTATGCACCAAATCATTCACCCGGCGCGCCGCTTCATGGTAAGGCGGCGGGGCCATTTGTTGGGCGCGGGCGGGGGCAGAAATGGCCAGGGCCAGCAGTAGGAAGTAATTTCGCATGCGGCGAATTAAAAGCAGGCTGAGTAACCCGCTGCGGCCATTGATGCCGTTGCGGACGCGGGCGTTGCCTGCCTTTGTTAACTATCCCATTCTAATGATTAAAAAACTCGCGCTGGCAGCGGCCATTATCGGCATCATCGCCTACTGCATAAGCAGCTTAAGCTCCGAGGCCGACGTTTACGCCGCGCAGCTGCAGAAATTCCGCACCGAGAAAAACCGCTCATTCCGGCAGTCTGCCGAGTCGCCGCTGTCGGCCGAACAAAAAGCAGCTTTCGACAGCCTGAAATACTACGGGCCCAACGCGGACTACGTCTTTCATTGCAACCTATCGCGCAACGCCAGCCCGGATACCGTCCTCATCCAAATGAGCGACAACCGCAGCGAAAAGTACCTGCGCTGGGGCGAGGCGGCATTTTTCCCACCTCTTGATTTGGCCGTGGGTACGATGGATATGGCTACCCGCCTCACGCTGTTTCGCAAAGCCGATGGCCGCGACTCCACCCTCTTCGTGCCCTTCACCGACGCCACCAACGGCCGCGAAACCTACGGCGGCGGCCGCTACCTCGACGTGCCCCTCCCCGCCCCCGATTCCACCGGCCTCACTTTGGATTTTAATCGCGCCTACAACCCCTACTGCGCTTATAATAACGAGTATAGCTGCCCCGTGCCGCCGGCTGAGAATCGCCTGAGTATGGCCATTCCGGCTGGCGAAAAGTCGTTTCACGAGTAACAACAAGTTATTCAATAGGACGGTCATGCTGAGTGCAGCCGAAGCATCTCTGCCGCAGCAGTAAATGTTTACTTCGGTGGTAGAGATGCTTCGGCTGCGCTCAGCATGACCGTCCTAATTTATCCCCTCGTTCTAATTCCCCGTTGGCCCAAACCGCTCCGTGCGGATAGCCGCATCTGGCAGGCCCTGCGCCTGTAGCAGCGTGGCCGCGCTTTCGACCAGACCAGTAGGCCCGCACACGTAGCACTGCGGCGGGACGGGCAAGTGGGCTACGGCCTCGACCAGCATCTCGGCATCGAGACGACGGTGGTAGCCGGCCCAGCCGGGCGGCGCCTGCCGGGTGTAGCTGAGCAGCAGCGTGAAACTGGAGTCAGCTGCTGCCAGCCCCTCTAATTCCTGCCGATAAATCACCTCCTCCGGCATACGGACGCTGAACAGCAGTACCGCCGGGTTGCGGAGCCCGGCGCGCTGGCGGTGGCGCAGCATGGCCATCAGCGGCACCACGCCCGAGCCGCCGGCCACCAGCAGCAATGGCGCCTCGGGCGGCCCGGCGGGCCACACGAAATAACCGCCAATGGGCCCGCGCACTTCCAGCTGGTCGCCCACGGCCACGCCGTCGAAGAGGTAGCCGGACACTTCGCCCTCGTCAATCAGCTCCACGGTGAGCTCGATTTCACCGGTTTGCTCCGGGGGCGAGGCCACGGAGTAGCTGCGCTCGGCCTGGTAGCCGTCGGGGGCGGTGAGGCGCAGGTCGTAGTGCTGGCCGGCGCGGTGGGACGTGAACTGCGGCAGGCTGAGGGTGAAGGTCTTGACGCGGGGCGTTTCGGGTCGAATGGCCGTGACGGTGGCCAGTTGCCAATCCAACGGCCGGCTCACAGGCGGAAGTGGGCTTCGTCGGGGGCGTCGGGGTCGTCGCTGCGGTAACGCTCCTCTTTCCACGGGTCGCCGCGCATGCTGTAGCCATTGTCTTCCCAGAAACCGGGCTCGTCGTCGGCCATGAAGCGCAGGCCCTGCACCCACTTGGCGCTTTTCCAGAAGTAGAGGTGCGGCACCACCAGCCGGGCCGGGCCGCCGTGCTCGGGGACCAGCGGCTTGCCCTCATATTCAAGGCCGATGAAGGCCTGGCCGCCGCGCAGGTCGGCCAGCGGCAGGTTGGTGGTGTAGCCGCCGTAGGAAAAGGCCATCACGAACTGCGCCTCGGGCTTGAGTTGCACGTGTTCAAGCAAGGTATCGAGGCTGACGCCGCGCCATTTGGTGTCGAATTTCGACCATTTCGTGACGCAGTGAATGTCGGGATTGAACGACTGCATCGGCAGGGCGTTGAACTCGTTCCAGCTCCACTTCGCCGGGCTTTCCACCAGCCCTTCAAGCCGAAACTCCCAGTTCACCAGCGGAATGCGCGGCGTGGGCCCGGCCGTGAGCACCGGAAAATCCCGGGTTTCGTACTGGCCGGGCGGCAGCTTGTGGCCGCCTTCGGTGGGCCGTTTGGCGTGGAATCCTTTGTTGACAAAGGGCATGGTCAGGAGGTATAAAGTGAGTCGACAAGAACGGTCATGCAGAGCGTAGCGAAGCATCTCGCGTGCCGCCGCTAATTCTCTTTCTCGCGATTGAATTACGACCACACGCGAGATGCTTCGCTGCGCTCTGCATGACTTTTCAACAGGCAAGGAGGCCCAAATCGGCCTCAAGCAAATATAGGCCAGCACCCTTCAATTCAGTCATTTTGCCCCGCCGTACCTTTGCCCCATCGTCCGTAGCCTGACCACGGACAACGACCAACGAATAATTCCCCATGCGCATTTCCCTCGACTGGCTTAAAACCCTTATTCCTACCGACAAACCCGCCGCCGAGATTGGCGCTCTGCTCACCGGCTCGGGCCTGGAAGTGGAGAGCACCGAGGAGTTGGAAAGCATCCCCGGTGGGCTGCGTGGCGTGGTGCTGGGCACCGTGCTCACCTGCGAGCGCCACCCCGACGCCGACAAGCTCAGCCTGACCACCGTGGACGTGGGCGACGGCACCCCCCGCCAGATTGTGTGCGGCGCCCCCAACGTAGCCGCCGGCCAGCGCGTGGTGGTGGCCCTCGAAGGCGCCACACTCCACCCTGCCTCCGGCGAGCCGTTTAAAATCAAGAAAAGCAAAATCCGCGGGGCGGCTTCCGAGGGTATGATTTGCGCCGAGGACGAAATCGGTCTGGGCCAATCGCACGCCGGCATCATGGTGCTCGACACCGAGTTGCCCAACGGCACACCCGCCGCCGACTACTTCGGCCTGAGCTCCGACACGGTATACGAAATCGGCCTCACGCCCAACCGGGCCGATGCCGCCTCGCACTACGGCGTGGCCCGCGAGCTGCGCGCCCTACTGCGCCAGCCCTGCCACCTGCCCGATGTAAGCGGCTTTGCCGCGCCGGAGTCGGCGGCGAACAACATCAAGGTGACCATTGAAGACGCCGAAGCAGCCCCGCGCTACGCCGGCTTGCTGCTGGAAAATGTGCAGGTGGGCCCGTCGCCGGAGTGGCTGCAGCGCCGTCTGCGCAGCATCGGGCTCAGCCCCATTAACAACGTGGTGGACGTCACCAACTTCGTGCTGCACGAACTGGGCCAGCCGCTGCATGCTTTCGATGCCGACCAGATTACGGGCGGCCAGATTCGCGTGAAGCGGGCTAAAGCTAGCGAGAAATTCGTGACGCTGGATGGCATCGAGCGCAGCCTAAAAGCCGAGGATTTGGTGATTGCCGATGCTAACGGGGCGCCGATGGCGCTGGCCGGCGTATTCGGCGGCAAGACTTCGGGCGTGAGCGAGGGCACCACCCGCGTGTTTCTGGAAAGCGCTTACTTCGGCCCCGCCGCCGTGCGCCGCACCTCCCAGACCCACCAGCTGAAAACCGACGCCTCGTTCCGCTTCGAGCGCGGGACCGACCCGAACATGGTGCCCGTAGCCCTGAAACGGGCGGCGCTGCTGTTGCAGGAAGTAGCTGGCGCCACCATCGCCGCGCCGGTGGTGGACGAGTACCCCGCGCCCGTGCCGCCGGCCACCGTGCGCCTGCGCCTGCCCCGCGTGGAGCGGCTGGTGGGCCAGTACATCGCGCCCGAACGCATCCGCCAGATTCTGACGGACCTCGACATCGAAATCGCCGAAGAAAACCCCGACGCCAGCGACCAGGATACCTGGACGCTGACCGTGCCGCCCCACAAAGTGGACGTGACCCGCGAGGCCGACGTGATTGAGGAAATCCTGCGCATCTATGGCTACAACAACGTGGCTTTGCGGTCGAACAACTCGGCTTCCTTCCTGGCCAAGTTCCCGAACCCCGACCCGGAGGTGACGCGCGTGAAAATTGCGTCGCTGCTCAGCGGCCAGGGCTTCTCCGAGATTCTGACCAATTCGCTCACCAACTCGCTGTACTTCGAGAAAGAAAGAGAAGCTAATGATTCGCTGGTGCGCATTCTGAACTACAACAGCGTTGATTTGAACGTGCTGCGGCCCACGCTGCTGCACTCGGGCCTGGAAATTATCCGGCACAACATTAACCGCCGCCAGCGCGACCTCAAGCTTTACGAGTTCGGCAAAGTCTATACGCAGAACGAAAACGGTAAGTACCAGGAAAAGAACAAACTGGTGCTGTACCTGACCGGCAACGCCGCTGGCGAAACCTGGCAGCACAAGTCGGAGAAAGCCACTTTCCACGACCTGGCGGGGGCGGTGCAGCAGGTGCTAGCTGCCTTGGGCTTCGGCGGGGCGGCCTCGCAGCCGGTGCAGCACGAGTACCTGGCCGGCGGCCTCACGCTGCTGGTGCACAACCAGCCGCTGGCCCAGCTCGGGGCCGTATCGGCCTCGGTGCTGAAGCGGCTCGATGTGACCCAGCCGGTGTGGTACGCAGAGCTGGATTGGGACGCGCTGAGCAAGAAATACAAGCCCACGCTGGTGGCCCGCGAGCTGTCAAAATTCCCGGAAGTGCGGCGCGATTTGAGCATTGTAGTTGATACTTCCGTGACCTTCGACCAGCTCCAGCAGATTGCCCGGCGCACCGAGAAGAGGCTGCTGCAAAGCATCAACGTGTTCGACGTGTACGCCGGCGAAAACCTGGGCGCGGGCAAGAAGTCGTACTCGGTGAGCTTCACCCTGCAGGATTTCAGCCAGACACTCAGCGAGCAGGCCATCGACCAGGTGATGCAGAAGCTGATTCAGCAGTTTGAGAAGCAGGCCGGGGCGCTGATTCGGAAGTAGCAAAGTGTAGCGTGGACTCTGCGAGTCCGCGCATGGATGGGTCGTTTTGGTCCCGACCAAGCGTTGCCCACATCTATGCGCGGACTCGCAGAGTCCACGCTACGCGCTAGGCAGCCGTTTCGGGCAGCACCACGGCAAATACCGTTCCCTCGCCGGGTGTGCTGCTCACTTCGAGCGAGCCGCCGCGCTGCTGCACAATGGCCTGAATCATGTGCAGGCCCAGGCCGGCGCCTTCGCCCTCGGCCGTGAGGCGGGTGAAGGGCTGAAACAGGCGCTCCCGGTCCCGGGCCAAATCGATGCCGCGTCCGTTGTCGGCCACGGTGAGCACCACGGCCGCGCCATTCCGCTGGCTGCGCACCTCCACGGCGGGCACCCGGCCGGGGGCGTGGTATTTCAGGGCGTTGCTGACCAGGTTTTTCAGAATGCTTTCGAGGTAGATGCGGGGGTAATGCACGGTGGGCGCGGCCGCAAAATCGGCCGTGAGCTGGCCCTGCTGCTGGAAAAGCAGGTCGGCTACTTCGGCCTGCACGGTGGCGTATACATCGGCCAGCGCTACGGTTTCGGGCGGGCTGGCGGCGGCCCCGTGCTGGGTGTGTAGCATTTGCAGCAGGCCCTGAATGGTGCCGGTGAGGCGCTGCACCTCGGTTTCAATCAGCGTCACGATGTGGTCACGGTCGGCGCCGGGCGCTTCTTCCTGGTACACTTCCAGCAGGCGCTGCAGGTTGTTGGCGGGGCCTTTCAGGTCGTGGGCCACGATGTGCACGAAGGAATCGAGCGAGGTATTGACCTCGCGCAGGGCTTGGTTCAGCCGCTGCGCCTCGTGAATGGTGGTGGCCCGCGCCAGGGCCCGGCCGGCGTAGTCGGCCACCAGCGCGAAGAAGGCCCGGTAAGCGTCGTCGAGCGGGCGCCGGGCGCTCAGGCCCACAATTAGCACCGAGGCGGTGCGGCTGCCCGCGGCCACCAGCAGCGGCAGCAGCAGCGCGCGGGTGGGCGGCGCGGGCCAGTCGCCGGCCGGCCACGCCCCAAACCGCTCGGGCAGGCTTTCGACCAGCAGCGGCTCGCCCAGGCGCAGGGCTTCGGCCACCGGCCAGCCCATGTGGTTGGGCGCGTTGGGGGGCACGGGCAGGGCCGCGGGCGCAGTGGGTTCGCCGGCGGGCAGGCCAAACCAGGCCCGCAGTTGCGCGTGCGCGGCGCCCGGCTCGTGGGCGTAGAGCAGGGCAAAGGGAATGTCCTCGGCGTCGGTGGCCAGGGCAGCGATGATGTGCTGCGCGGCCTCGGCGGGCAGGGCCGACATGGCCGTTTGGGAGGTGAGGTGGCTGAGCAGGGCCAGCCGGCGCTGCTGCAACACCGTGGTGGTGGTTTCGAGGGCCGTGACGAAGACACCGCCCACCTGGCCGGTTTCGTCGTAAATCGGGCTGTGCGAGAACGTGAAGTAAGCTTCTTCCACAAAGCCCTGGCGGTCGGGCAGCACCAGGCCGTTTTCGAAATAAGTGGTTTCGCCGGCCAGCACCGGCCGGAAGATGTCGAGCAAAAAAGGCCACATCTCGCGCCACCACGGCTCGGCTGGCTGGCCCAGCGCGCCGGGGTGCTTGGCCTGCAGAATGGCGGCATAGCCGTCGTTGTAGAAATGCACGAGTTCGGGGCCCCAGTGCACCATCATTGGAAAGCGCGAGCCCAGCATGATGTTGACGGCCGTTATCAGGCTCTGCGGCCAGGTAGCGACGGGCCCGAGCAGCGTCTGCGACCAGTCAAGCGCCCGGATTTGGGCGCCCATCTCTCCCCCGCCTTTAAACAGTTCCTGTGCCGTCATAACCAGTGAAGCGGTGATTTAATAGGCCGGTGAGGCTCTTGTCAGTGAAAGGTAATGGCAAACGCGCTACCGCTCCGGCCGGGTGGGCGCAGCGGGGCGGGCGGCAGGGGGCCACGCCATAATTTTATAGCGGCCGGGTGCGGCAGGGCGTTGCCGCATCAATATGTTGGAACCGAACGGCGCCCTCAGTGGGAACATATAATAGGGGGGATTTGTAATCCGCGCCAGGTTATTTCGATAAACCCGACTGTAGGGCTGCAGGTCGGCGCATTTGCTATCCGCGCCGTAAGTTGCGGCCTGATTTACTACGCTCAATTCTAACTTCTTCACCTTTTCCTCCAAGAATGAACCTTCGTTTTCTGTCAACCCTGGGCCTGGCCCTGCTCACCACGGCCAGCTTTGCCCAGCAGAAGCCGGCTGCCAAGGCCCCAGCCGCCAAAACCGCGGCCCTGATGACCACGCCCGGCGGCACCAAGCTCATCGAGAAAGTAACCAAACAACCCGGCCAGGTGGTGATTCCTTACGAGAAGTACGTGCTGCCCAACGGCCTCACGCTCGTGGTGACCGAGGACCACTCCGACCCGCTGGTGCACGTCGACGTGACCTACCATGTGGGTTCGGCCCGCGAGCAGATTGGCAAGTCGGGCTTTGCTCACTTCTTTGAGCACATGATGTTCCAGGGCTCCGACCACGTGGGCGACCAGCAGCACTTCAAGCTGGTGACGGCCGCCGGCGGCACCCTGAACGGCAGCACCAACCAAGACCGCACCAACTACTTCGAAACGCTGCCCAGCAACCAGCTCGAAACCGGCCTGTGGCTCGAAGCCGACCGCATGGGCTTCCTGCTCGACGCCGTGAGCCAGAAGAAATTCGAAATCCAGCGCTCGACCGTGAAAAATGAGCGCGGCCAGAACTACGACAACCGCCCCTACGGCCTCGCCAGCGAGTACATCTCGAAAACGCTGTACCCCTACGGCCACCCCTACTCCTGGCTCACCATCGGCTACCTTGAGGACCTCGACCGCTCGAACGTGGACGACCTGAAGAACTTCTTCCTGCGCTGGTACGGTCCCAACAACGCCACCCTGACCGTGGGCGGCGACGTGAAGCCCGCCGAAGTGGTGAAGCTGGCCGAGAAATACTTCGGCTCCATCAAGCGCGGCCCGGCCGTGCCGGTGCAGAAGCTGCCCGCTCCGGTGCTGACCCAGGACCGCTACGTGAGCTACACCGACAACGTGCGCTTCCCGATGCTGCAAATGGTGTTTCCGACGGTGCCCAACGGCCATCCCGACGCCGTGGCCCTCGACGCGCTGGCCGAAGTCATCGGCGGCGGCAAAACGTCGCTGCTCTACAAAAACCTGGTGAAAACCCAAAAAACCGTGCAGGCCCAGGCCTACCAGCAGAATTCGGAGCTGGGCGGCTTCCTCGATTTTGTGGCCCTGCCCTTCCCCGGCAAAACCCTCGACAGCACGGAGGTCATCATTCGCAACACGCTGAAAGAGTTTGAGAAGCGCGGCGTGAGCGACGACGACGTGCAGCGCTTCAAGGCCCAGAGCGAGGCGCAGGTCATCAACGGCCTGGCCAGCGTGCAGGGCAAGGTGAGCCAGCTCGCCGCCAACCAGACCTACTTCAACAACCCCAACTACCTCACCGTTGAGCTGAAGGAGCTGCGCGCCCTCACCAAGGCCGACGTGCAGCGCGTGTATGACAAGTACGTGAAAGGCAAAAAGGCTGTGATTCTGAGCGTGCTGCCTAAAACCGGCGGCGTAGCGGCGGCCAAGCCCGACAACTACACCATCGACAAGGCGGGCTACAAAGCCCCCGACTACGGCTACGCCGGCCTGAAGTACGTGAAGGCCACCGACAATTTCGACCGCAGCAAGCAGCCCGCTTCCGGCGCCAACCCGGTGGTGAAAGTGCCCGCGCTGTATCAGGAAACCCTACCCAACGGCCTGAAAGTGGTGGGCACGAAGAACACCGAGATTCCGTCCGTGACCATGCGCCTCACCATCCGCGGCGGCCACCGCCTCGAGCAGGCCATGCCCGGCAAGGCGGGCATTGCCCAACTCACGGCCAGCATGCTGAACGAAGGCTCGGAGAAGTACACCGGCGAACAGTTTACGGCCGCGCTCGATAAGCTGGGCTCGACGGTGTCGGTGAATGCCGGCGACAACGAAACCACCGTGTACGTGCAGAGCCTGACCAAGAACCTGCCCGCCACCATGGCCCTGCTGGAGCAGCGCCTGCTGCACCCGCGCTTCGACGCGGCCGATTTTGCCCGTGTGAAAAAGCAGCAGCTGGAAAGCATTGCCAACTTCGTCAACCAGCCCGCCGTCATCGCCGACCAGACGTACAACCGCCTGCTTTACGGCACCGGCAACATCGTGGGCACGCCCGTGGCCGGCACCACCGCCTCGGTGAGCAGCCTCACGCTCGACGACGTGAAGAGCTTCTACAACACCTATTACGCCCCCAACGTGAGCTACCTCGTGGCCGTGGGCGATGTGGACCAGACCGCGCTGGACCCGCAGCTTGGCTTCCTGAAAAACTGGGCCAAGAAGGACGTGACCATCCCGACCGACATGGCCGGCGTGCAACCCGACAAAACCACGGTGTACTTCGTGAACAAGCCGGGCGCGGCCCAGTCCGAAATCCGCGTGGGCTACCTCACCGACCTGAAGTACGACGCCACCGGCACGTACTACAAAGCTGGCCTAGCCAACTACGTGCTCGGCAGCGCCTTCAACTCGCGCATCAACTTGAACCTGCGCGAGAACAAAGGCTACACCTACGGCGCCCGCTCGGGCTTTGCCGGCACGCGCTACGCAGGTCCGTTCACGGCCCAGGCCGGCGTGCGCGCCGACGCCACGGCCGCTTCGGTGAAGGAGTTCATGAGCGAAATTAAGAACTACCCGAACGGTATCTCGGACGAGGAACTGGCGTTCACGCAGTCGTCCATCGGCCAGAGCGATGCCCTTCGCTACGAAACCGGCCAGCAGAAAGCCGGGTTCCTCTCGCGCCTCGTGGAGTACAACCTCGAGCCGACCTACGTGAACCAGCAGACCGAAATCCTGAAAAACCTGAAGAAGGAAGACGTGCAGGCCATCGCCAAGCAGTACCTGCCGGCCGATAAAATGTACATCGTGGTAGTGGGCGACGAGAAGCAGCTGCCCTCGCTGCAGGCCCTGGGCTACCCCGTGGTGCAGCTCGACCTGGAAGGCAAGCCCGTAGCGGCGGCTGAAATGCAAAAGATGCCCGCAACAATGCAGGGCCAGATGTCGATGCCGATGCCCGCCACCGACGACAAAACCAAGGAGAAAACCGAAGACGGCGGCAAGCTGAAGGTGAAAACCAAGAAGGCCAAGTCGTAAAACGGGCCGTTGGTCGTTGGCAACGTTGCTGACAACGACTAGAAGAACGTCATGCTGAGCGAAGTCGAAGCATCTCTACTGCAATGGTAATTATTTACTTGCGCGGTAGAGATGCTTCGACTTCGCTCAGCATGACGTTTTTCTTTTATCCCTACAACCATTTGAACTGTTATACTTCTAAAACCAAAGCTGCCTGAGATACAAGCTGCGAGCAAGCGCGGGGTAAAGCGTAGCTTTCGGCTTGCCGCTTTATCTTCACGCAAAAATTTACTCGACCGTGGCCTCCTCCCAACAGCTTGCGCAACTCGACCGCCTGGAGCGGCAGATTACCACCTTAGTGGCTGCCTATCAGGAACTGCGCGAGGAAATGGCCGATGCCACCACCACCATTCAGCAGCTCAAGGCCGACGTGCGCGAGAAGGACCGCCAACTCAAGGAGCGCCAAAACCAGGAAAATATTGTTAAACTTGTACACACCATAGCTGGGGAACCCACCCACGCCAACGAACTTAAACTACGCCTCAACGAATACATCCGCGAACTGGACAAGTGTCTTGCCTATTTGAGAGACTAACCCACTGACCCTCCCCTCCCCCGCCGTAACTTCCGCCGTATGAGCGAACTAGCCATTAAAATTCGTATTGCTGACCGGGACTATCCCATGCGCGTAGACGTGCAGGATGAGGAACGGCTGCGCCTGGCCGGACGGCTGCTGGGCGACAAGCTACGCGAATTCCGGGAAGGCTACGGCATTCAGGACAAGCAGGACTTGCTGGCCATGGTAGCGCTGGCTACGATGGCCGACCAATTGAAAGTGAGCAAGGAAAAGGATGGCACCGATGCGGCGCTGACCGAACGGCTGGCTCGTTTCGACGAGCTGCTTTCAGGCGTGGTGCTGGCGGGCTGAGTTAGCCCGCCTGGCACCCACACACTCGTTGGCCCGGTTGGGCGGCGCGGCAATCGGCCGCTTCCGCCTAGCCCGGGCACTTCTGTTCTACCTGGTTATGGTTTTTCACCCACCCCAAAAACCATAATTACATGTCATCCATCATATTATACTGTATACTGACCGCTGTGGTCGCCCTCGTGGCGGGCATCGTGGTGGGTAGACAGCTGGCCGGCAAAGCCCGGCTCGACCACGAAGGCGAGGCCCAGGCCCGCGCCCAGCAAATCCTCCGCGAGGCCGAGGAGAAGGGCAACCGCCTTCGTGATGAGAAAATCAAGCAGGCCGATGAGCGCCTGGAGCAGAGCAAGAACAAGTTCAAGAGCCTGCGCAACGAGTTTGACCAGGAGAGCAAGCGCCTCAAAACCGAGCTGGACAATGAGCTGACCCAGCGCCGCCAGGGCGTGGTGGAGCAAGAGCAGAGCATCAAGATGCTCACCGAAACCACCCAGCGCCAGCTCGAGCAGCTGCAAAAGAAGGAAGCCGACCTGGAGCGCCAGCGCGAGAAAAACCAGACCGACACCCAGCAGTTGCGTGACAAGCTGGAAGCCCAAGCCGAAAAGCGCCGCCTCGACCACGAGGAGGCCATGGCCGAACTGGAAACCAAGCAGCACGAAGCCGAAGAGCAGTTGCACAGCGTGCAGCGCCAACTCGAAACCATTGCCAACCTGACCGCCGCCGAAGCCCGCGAGCAATTGGTGGAATCGCTCAAGAACGAAGCCCAGATTCAGGCCAGCTCCTACGTGAAAGACACCGTGGCCCAGGCCAAGCTGACGGCCACCAAGGACGCCAAGAAAATTGTGCTCGAAACCATTCAGCGCACGGCTTCGGAGCACGCCATTGAAAACTGCGTGTCGATTTTCAATATTGAAAGCGACGACGTGAAAGGCAAAATCATCGGCCGCGAGGGCCGCAACATCCGCGCGCTGGAAGCGGCGACGGGCGTTGAAATTATCGTAGATGACACGCCGGAGGCCATCATCATCTCGGGCTTCGACCCGGTGCGGCGCGAAATTGCCCGCCTCTCGCTGCACTTGCTGGTGAAGGACGGCCGCATTCACCCGGCCCGCGTGGAGGAAATTGTGGCCAAAACCCGCAAGAACATCGAGGAGGAAATCGTTGAAATCGGCGAGAAAACCATCATCGACCTCGGCATTCACGGCCTGCACCCGGAGCTGATTAAGATGGTGGGCCGGATGCGTTTCCGCTCTTCCTATGGCCAGAACCTGCTGCAGCACAGCCGCGAAGTGGCCAACCTTTGCGCCACCATGGCCGCCGAGATGGGCCTTGACGTGAAGAAAGCCAAGCGCGCCGGCCTGCTGCACGATATTGGCAAGGTGAGCACCGAGGAGCCCGAGCTGCCCCACGCCATTCTGGGCATGGAGATGGCCAAGAAGTGGAAAGAACACCCCGACGTGGTGAACGCCATCGGGGCGCACCACGACGAGATTGAGATGACGGCCATGATTTCGCCGCTGGTGCAGGCCTGCGACGCCATTTCGGGCTCGCGCCCCGGCGCCCGCCGCGAGATGATGGAAAGCTACATCAAGCGCCTCAAGCAGCTGGAAGAAACCGCCAACGGCTTCAAGGGCGTGAACCAGTGCTTCGCCATCCAGGCCGGCCGCGAGCTGCGCGTGATGGTAGACGCCGAGAACGTGACCGACGAGCGCGCCGCTGAGCTGAGCTTCGAAATTTCGCAAAAAATCGAGAAGGAAATGCAGTACCCCGGCCAGATTAAAATCACCGTGATTCGGGAGATGCGCGCCGTGGCGTATGCCAAGTAGCCGGTAGCTGTACCGCCGTGCTGATTGAAACGGCCCCGCCATTGATTTGGCGGGGCCGTTTCTTTTCTAAAGTCTGACAATTCATTCCCAAAAGCACTCCGGCAGCATGCAGCAGCTCTTTCATGGCCAAAACTGTGCTTAAACGGATGTCCTTTTCTGTTGATTATTAAATTGCGAAGCAGCTGAGGACTGGCCTACTTAGCGGTGTTCGTTTTCTTACTCACCGCCTCATGCGCCACGTTTACTCAGGGCTTTTGTCTATTGCAGTCAGCAGTTGCACCCTGTACCAGCCGATGCTGGGGACGCTGCCGGCAGTGCGCAAGCCCGGCGACGTGGCCGCCGCGGCCAACTGGCAGTTTCCGTACGGCGGGCAGGTACTGGCAGTGGCCTCGCCGCTGCCGCACGTGCTGGTGCTGGGCGCCGGCGGGTTGCACGCCTACAACACCCAGCGCGACAGCTCCAACAACTACGTTCGGAACCGGCAGTACGAAGCCGGGCTGGGCGGCTACCTGACGGTGGGCCACACCTGGCTAAGCGCCGCCGTGGGCGCGGGCCAGGGCCGCAGCTACCGCTATGGCCGCTTCACGTCGCCGGACTTGCTTGGCGGCCTTGCAGTGGGGGCGACTTTCGGCAGCACTGGGGGCAGGGGTAAATATCAGCCGGTGCCTGAGCTGCTGGGCTATTACAACACGCGGTTTGCCCAGGTAACGGCCCGGTGGCCCGATGTAAATCGGCCCGCAAAAGAATACGGCGCGAGCCTGCGCGTGACGCAAGCCCGCTTCAGCTCGCTGGCGCTGAATGGTGTGGCCCTGCCGCGGGCTTCGCAATACTACCTGCAGGCGTCAGTGCTGGTGCAGCAGCCGTTGTGGCGCCGGCTGCAATGGCAGGCAGGCGGCAGCTGGGACGTGGCGCTCACCAACATCAGCAATGAGGCGGCTTTCGGGCGGGCGCCGCTGCGGGCGTATGTGGGGGTGGCGTACTGTCCGGCCAGTGCCCGTTCCACAGCTGCCGTCGCGCCTTAAATTAGATGCGGCGGATGGCACAGCGGCCAGCTGGCGGCGCCAGATTCTCTAACCCTGGATGGCAGGCACAAGCCCGTAAGTTAACTATCGAAAGCTCCGTTATCATTTCTTTGCACTTTCTATGAAGCCTGCTTTTACTCTTGTTTTAGCCATTTGCTCCTTGCTGCTATCTAGTTGCGTGGTGTACATGCCCATGCAGTGCGCCGCGCCGCAGATTACCGATAAAAAGCAGGGCGAAGTCACGGCCAGCAGCTACCTCAACGGCCGCTTCGATATAGCGGCCAACTACTCGCCAGTGCGGCACCTGCTGGTGCGGGCCGCCTACAGCAACCTGCGCGACGACACCAAGGACACAACCTACTACCGCGGGCACCAGTACGAATTTGGCGCGGGCACTTACTGGCCGCTTGGCAACCGGTGGCTGGTAGGCGGGCTGGGCGGCTTTGGGCAGGCGCGCAGCACCGCGGCCTTCAACCGGCCGGGCATTATTTTCCCTTCCACCCACTATGTATACGACGCCCGCTACAACAAAATATTTGGGGAGGTGTACGGCACTTTCCAGGCCAACGAGGCGGTATCCTTTGGGGCTGCTTACCGGATTACGCAGGTAAATTTTACGACGCTAACCAATCAGGCCGTGCCCATCGACCTGAACCGCATGACCCGCAGCGAACCGATGGTTTACTTCCGGGTGCGCCTGGGCGATGGGCCGACGGAAAACCGCCCGGTACAGCTTCAGGCGGCCTGGGGCACCTCGGCTACGTTTGGCTACAACGAGGGCGATACAAGCATTTCTTACGACCAAGGGGTGCGCGACCTGAAGCAGGGCCGTGGCTACACCACCATTGGCATCACTATTTTTCCGCATTGCCTGTTCCGAAAGGCCCAGCCTGCTGGCGAAGGCCGTTAAACGCCGAATTTTGCCGAAATTTGGGCTTCTGCCCTATTCTTCGGTTGAGACTAAGCTGTTTGTATGACCTTTCGCTCCTGCCTGGGCCTGGCCTGCGCCGCCGCTCTGGCCGCCTGCGCCGCCCAGCGCAACCCCTACGCCGCCACCAACAAATCGTACAAAGCCCAGGTGAAGGCCTACGCCAAGGCCCTGCGCGCCACGCCTGTGCCCACGCCCGGCGCCGACAGCCTGCTGCAGGGCGCCTACTGGGTGGGCACCACCAACTTCAACCTGCGCAAGCCCAACTACGTCATCATCCACCATACGGCGCAGGACTCCACGGCCCAGACGCTCAAAACCTTCACGCTGCCGCGCACGCAGGTGAGCGCGCACTACGTGATTGGGCGCGATGGGCGCGTGTTCCACATGCTGAACGACTACCTGCGCGCTTGGCACGGCGGCGCGGCCAAGTGGGGCAACACGACGGACATTAACTCCTCCTCCATCGGCATCGAGCTGGATAACAACGGCACCGAGCCGTTTTCGGAGCCGCAGGTGGCCAGCCTGTTGCGGGTGCTGAGCGGGCTGAAAAAAGCCTACGGCATCCCCA
Source organism: Hymenobacter convexus (assembly GCF_030580955.1). Classification (GTDB taxonomy): domain Bacteria; phylum Bacteroidota; class Bacteroidia; order Cytophagales; family Hymenobacteraceae; genus Hymenobacter. The sequence goes on from NZ_JAUQON010000009.1 coordinate 100,835, forward strand.
CTGCCAACTTCGTGGGCCACGCCGACATTGCTCCGACCCGCAAAAACGACCCCAGCGCCTTCTTTCCGTGGAAGCGACTAGCCGATAATGGCTTCGGCCTGTGGTACGATGCCGGGCCGCTGCCCAGCCCCTTCGTGGCCGACAGCGCGGCGGCGCTGGCCAGCCGCCTGCTTACCCCCGCCCTCCCAGCCCCGGAAGAAGCGGCGCCGGCCGCCCAGCCGCTGCCAGCTGATACCAGCAAAGTTGACGCCCAGCTGGCCCGGCTCAACAGCCCGATTATCACCTTCAATCCAAAAGATGCCCTGCGCATTATCGGCTATGATACCAAGGATTTGCCGGCGGCCATTCGGGCCTTCAAGCTGCATTTTATTCAGCAGAACGTGGGCGGGCCGCTGACCGAGGCCGACAACCGGATTCTATATAATCTGTATAAGAAGTGCTTGTAGGTGGCCGGTGGCCGCTATATTAGCCGGCAGAGGGGTTCGGCGGCTGGGGCCGCGCGGGCCGGGGGTTTAAATTGATTGTATGCCAGAAGTATCCAAGCGCGGGCAGGAAATGCCCGTTTCGCCGTTTCGCAAGCTGCTGCCGTATGCCGAAGCCGCCCGTCAGCAGGGCAAAATTGTCTACCCCCTCAACATTGGCCAGCCCGACGTGCTGACGCCGCCCGAAATGCTGGACGCCGTGCGCCATGCCGACATCGAAGTGCTGGGCTACGCGCCCGGCGCGGGCACCGACAGCTACCGCCGCAAGCTGGAAACCTACTACCAGCGCGCCGGCATCCCGGCCCACTTCGAGGACATAATGGTGACAACGGCGGGCAGCGAAGCCATTCACTTCGCCATGCTCACCTGCCTCAACCCCGGCGATGAGGTGATTATAGCCGAGCCGTTCTACGGTACCTACACGGCCTTTGCCATTGCGGCCGGCGTGCATATTGTGGCCGTCACGGCCCACATCGAAGACGGGTTTGCCCTGCCGCCGCTGGCCGATTTTGAGGCTGTGATTACGGAGCGCACCCGCGCCATCCTCGTCTGCAACCCCAGCAACCCCACCGGCTATGTGTACCGGCGCGACGAGTTGGAGGCGCTACTGGCCCTCTGCAAAGCGCATAATTTGTTTTTAATTTCCGACGAGGCCTACCGCGAATACTGTTACGACGGCGCCCAGGCCACCAGCGCCCTGAGCCTGGCCGGCGGCGAGCAGCACGTGGTGATGGTCGACACGATTTCGAAGCGCTACAGCGCCTGCGGGGCCCGCATCGGCGCGCTCGTCACGCGCAACCCCGACGTGTGGCTGGCGGCCTTCCATTTCGGCCAGATGCGGGTGTGCCCACCGGTGCTCGAAATGCTGGCCGCCGAAGCCGCCGCCGACCTACCCGCCGCCTACTTCGACGGCACCCGCGCCGAGTACCAGGCCCGGCGCGACCTCACGGTATCGCGCCTACGCGCCATGCCCGGCGTGACCTGCCCCGTACCCGGCGGCGCCTTCTACGTAGTGGCCCGCCTGCCCGTGGACGACGCCCAGAAATTCGGCCAGTGGCTGCTGGAAGAATTCACGCTCGATAACCAGACGCTGATGCTCTCGCCTGCCAATGGTTTCTACCAGACGCCGGGCCTGGGCCGGCAGGAAGTGCGCCTGGCCTACGTCATCAACCGGACGGATTTGGCGGCGGCCTTCGACTGCCTGGAGCAGGCGCTGCTCGAATACCCCGGCCGCACCCAACCAGCGCCCGCCGCCTTCGTAGAAGCTGCCACTGCTTCTTAGTTTTTAATCCCTTTTTAATTCCGAATGGACACCAGCATTGCCCCCGCCGTCGAAGTACCCACCAAAGATTACCGCGGCACGCTGCGGTTCTGGCACTGGGCCAATGCCACGCTCATCAGCCTGCAACTGATGACCATTCTGTTTCAGAAGGTTATTGTGCGGGCCAAAACGGCGGTACCGGAGCTGCAGTCGTCGGGCAAAGAGGTTTCGGTACCGCAGGCGCGCGAGCTGGCCCACATCATCAGCGAGCGGATTTGGGCCTGGCACATCTATTTCGGCTGGACCATCATAGCCCTGTGGGTGTTCCGGCTGGGCCTGCAGCTGACGGGCCCTTCGGAGCTGCGTTTCTCAGCCCGGCTGATGGAAATCCTGCGCCGCTACCGCTTGGCCCCGCCCGCTGAGAAGGGCAAGGCCGGCAAAATTCTGTTTGCCAAAACCACCTACGCCCTATTCTATCTTTTCATCACCATCATGGTGTGCACCGGCCTTATCCTGGTGTTTGAAGACGTGTCGTGGCTGAAAGGCATTCATCACACCGCCGAAGAAATTCACAACGTGACTATGTTCCTCATCATCGGCTTCATCCTCATTCACGTAGTGGGCGTGGTGTGGGCTGAAATCAGTGAGGACCATGGGCTGATTTCGCGCATGGTGGGCGGCGAGGCGAAGAAGGCCAAGGCGGCGTAACCGCTCGCCTGTCATTGCGAGCGAAGCGCGGCAATCCGTCCTCTCATTCGCGACCAGCCTTGAGTTGTGACAACCGAAGGTCAGCGAAGCTAAAGCCTAATTAAAAAGCCCCGACACTGCGCAGTGTCGGGGCTTTCTCGTTAAAGGTCGTGTCTAATTTTGAGAGGACGGATTGCCACGGGCTTCGCCCTCGCAATGACAAGCGCCTCTTTCTTTTATTGTCCGCTGCCTACCGGCTTCTGCTCCAGCTTTTGCATAGGGCTGGTGGTGCGGCTGGTTTGCTGCTGCATGGGGTTGGGCGGGGTTTGCGGGCGCTGCTGCTCGAACAGTTCGAAGCGCGAGGCGGCGGGCTGGCGCGGGAAGGCGTTGTTGCTCAAGTCCGTGTCGGCCGTTTGCTGGAAGGGGTCGATGACGAAGCTGATAACGGGCTTCTTGGTCACGATGACTTTTGAAACCTGGGCGTTGTTTTTACGCCAGATTTCGGCCGGGATGGTCTGGATTTCCTGCGAGTTGTCGGCGTAGGTCATTTGCAGCACGATGGGCATCACGAGGCCGCCCACGTTGCGGAAGCTCAGTTCGTAGAAGTTGGTCTGCGAATCGTTGAGGCGCTGCTGCTGCTCGGGCGTGAGGTTACTAAGCATCGCGGTGTAGCGCTGCTGGTCGGCGGGCGTCACGGCCAACGGGTCGTAGCTGTTGTAGAAATCCTTCAGCTCGGGCTTTTCATCCACCAGGGTTTTGGGGATGTCGGTGGCGTTGCGCTGGGCCGTGATGGACTGCGGTGCGGCGGCGCGCTGCTGCTGCAGGCGGGCATTTTCGACCTGCGGATTGAGGGTGCTGGCGTTGTAGGATTTCACCGATTCGAGGGCCAAATCGGTGTGCTCGGTGGTATAGAACCAGCCGCGCCAGAACCAGTCCAGGTCCACCGCCGAGGCGTCTTCCATGGTGCGGAAGAAGTCGGCCGGCGTGGGGTGCTTGTAGGCCCAGCGCTGGGCGTAGGTCTTGAAAGCGTAGTCGAACAGCTCGCGGCCCATCACCGTTTCGCGCAGGATGTTGAGGGCCGTGGCGGGCTTACCGTAGGCGTTGTTGCCGAACTGCAGCGCCGACTCCGAGTTAATCATAATCGGCGACTGCAGGCTGTTGTCGGTGGCCATGTAGGCGGCAATGTTACGCGGCTCGCCGCGGCGGCTGGGGTAGTTGCGCTCCCACTCCTGCTCGGTGAGGAACTGCACGAAGGAGTTCAGGCCCTCGTCCATCCACGTCCACTGCCGCTCGTCGGAGTTGATAATCATAGGGAAGAAATTGTGGCCCACTTCGTGGATAATCACCGAAATCATCCCGTATTTCACTTGGGCCGAGTAGGTGCCGTCCTTCTGGGGCCGGCCGCCGTTGAAGCACAGCATCGGGTACTCCATGCCGCCCACCGGGCCGTGCACCGAAATGGCCACCGGGTAGGCGTAAGGAATCGTGAATTTCGAGTAGGTTTTGATGGTGTGGGCCACCACCTGCGTCGAGTACTGGCCCCAGAGCGGGTTGCCTTCCTTGGGGTAGTAGCTCATGCACATCACGGGCTTGCCGTTTTGCTTAATCTGCATGGCGTCCCAGATGAACTTACGCGAGCTGGCCCAGGCGAAGTCGCGCACGTTTTTGGCCACGTAGGTCCAGGTTTTGGTGCCGGTGGCGCGGCTGGCTTCGGCCTTCACGGCCTCGTCCTGGGTCACCATGAGCACGGGCTTGGTGGCGGTTTTGGCTTGCTCCCAGCGCTTCATTTGGGTGGCGGAGAGCACCTGGGCGGCGTTTTGCAGCGTGCCGGTGGCGCCCACCACGTGGTCGGCCGGCGCGGTGATGCTCACCTTGTAATCACCGAAGGGCAGCGTGAACTCGCCATTGCCCAGAAACTGCTTGTGCTGCCAGCCCTGGTTGTCGGAATACACGGCCATGCGCGGATAGAACTGCGCAATCTCATACAGGTAGTTCTTGTCCTGCGGGAAGTACTCGTAGCCGCTGCGCTCGTTGATTTTCAGCTGGTCGTTGATGTTGTAGTGCCACTTCACATTGAAGGACACCGACTGGCGCGGCTGCAGCGGCGCGGGCAGGTCCACACGCATCATCGTGTGGTTGGTCACGGTGTGTAGGGCGCGGCCGTCCTTGCCGGTCACGCTTTCAATCTTAAAGCCGCCATCGAAATCCGAGAGCATGCTTTCCAGGCCCTGAAACGACATCTTGTCCTGCAGCTGGCCCACCTGCGTGGCCGTCGTGATGGAGTTTTTGTCGAGAATGTTCTGGTCGAGCTGCACCCAGAGGTAGGGCAGCGCATCGGGTGAGAGGTTGGTGTAGGTGATGGTTTCGCGGCCCGTGATGGCCTGTTTGGCGTCATCGAGGGTGACTTTGATGTCGTAGTCGGCGCGCTGCTGCCAGTAGTCGGGGCCGGGCGCGCCGCTGGCGGTGCGGTAGGAGTTGGGCGTGGGCAGCATCGTTTCGAGCTGCGCGAATTTGTCGGTTCCGGAATTGGTGGTTTGCGCGGCGGCCGGCAGTTGGCCCGCCACCGCCAGCACCAGCCCGGCGAATAGAAAACGACGCATGGAATGAACGTAGGTGAGAAAAATCAGAAAAAGCGAAAGCCGAGAAAGTCGCTAAAGTTACGCCAAGGTTGCGAAGAGGCGGATGAAAAGCGGCAAGCCTGAATAAGGAACGTCATGCTTCGGCTTCGCTCAGCATGACGTTCTTCTTTCCAATTTTCCAATTCGTGCCTTGCGCCCCTACGGCCACAGCTGTTGCGCCAGCAGCACCGTAGCAATGCCCAGCGCCGCGCCGCTGGTGGTGAGCAGCCAGTCGCGGCGGGCCACGCGCAGGCTGCCCAGCAGCACCGCCCCCAGCAGCAGAATGGCGCTCACAATCAGCAGCTGGCCCAGTTCCACGCCCACGTTGAAGGCAAACAGCTCTTCCACCGGCCGGCTGTTGGGCCCCAGCAGCGCCCGCAGGTAGTTCGAGAACCCCAGCCCGTGAATCAAGCCAAAGCCCAGCGCCAGCCCGTTGGGCGCGGCGGCCAGCATGGGCGCGCGCCGCGTGATGAGGCGGCCCGCGCCGCGCAGGTTCCACAGCGCCGTTACGATGATGGTAACCGGAATCAGCGCCTCAATAATGGCGGGCCGGAAGCTGACCAACCCCAGCGTGGCCAGCGCCAGCGTGAGTGAGTGCCCCACCGTGAAGCTCGTGACCAGCGCCAGCACGCGCCGCCAGTCGTTTAGCACGTAAGGGGCGCACAGCGCCAGCAAGAACGTGAGGTGGTCGGCTGCGCGCGGCGTGCAGATGTGCAGAAAGCCGAGCTGCAGATAGGTTTGAAAAACGGACATGGAGAGATGCAAAGCCGCGCAAAAGTCCGGTAACTTAGCGAGAAATTTATCCTCATCTTTCTTTTATGAAGCACCGCTACCTTCTGCTTCTGCTGCTAATTCTAATAACCTACCGGGGCGCGACGGCCCAAACCGCGCCGGCCCCGATGAGCAATTTCGCGCACGTTCCCCTCTCCCGGCAGGACACCGCCCGCGCCGTGCACGAGCTGTTTCAGAGCCGGCGCGGCGGCGGGTTTGGCTGGCTGGCATTTGGCGGGGCGGGCATGGCGGCCTCCATTATCCCGGCCCAGCAGGCCACCAGCGCCGGCGTCTGGACGCCAGGCGTGGTCATCGGCTCGGGGCTGTCGGTGCTGGGCCTCAAGAAGCTCATCCAGTTTGGCTGGGGGCGCGAGCACCGCGTGCTGCGCGATTTGGCCGCCACCGGCCACCTCCCGGCCGACGTGCGCCGCCGCCTGCGCGGCAACTTCGCGCCGCTGCACGGCACCGCCTCGGCCCCCGACCCCATTGCCGACACCAGCCCAGCCCCCGCACCGGGGAGTTCGCCCGTCCCGGCTGCCGCGCCGTCCTCCACCCTGCCAGCCGCCGGGCAGCCCGCCGCGGCGCCTGCCCCGGTTCCGGCCCAGGCCCTGGCCGATGCCCAGCAAGATACGCTGGATGCCGTGCAAGGCTATTTCAACGCCAAGCGCTTGGCCGGGCAGCTGCCCATTCTGCTGGCCTTGCCCGGCTTGCGCCTGATGACAGGTGCTACCAAAACCGGTTCGTCGTCGCCCTCGCCCTACGTGCAGACGCAAAGCAGCGACCCGTCTGGCGGGCAAGTGGCGGCCGGCCTGCTGCTGATGGCCGGCGGCGTGACCTACATGTTTGTGCACAACGCCCCTTACTCCGACCAGAAATTCAGCGCCCTGCGCGCCAGCTACCTGGCCGGCACCCCGCTGCCGCCCGGCATCCGCGCCCGGCTCAAGCCTCAGCACCTGGCCGCCGGCCGCAAATACCGCGAACGCCTGGAGCGCCGGGCCGCCCGGCGCCGCTAAGGCCGCCGTGCCCGCCCTTTGTTCTCAACACCTCCCCACCTACTTCCAATGCAAAAACAAGTACTATCCATCGGCTTATGCCTGGGCCTGGCTTTCCCGGCCCTCGCCCAACAGCCGGTGGTTCCCACCACTACTTTATCGCGCGCCGATACGGCGCAGGCGGTCCACCGCCTGTTCAGCAAGCACCGTACCGGTGGCATCGTCTGGGCAGTTATCGGCGCGGCCTTCACCGGGCGCATTGCGGGCGCCGCGGCCAGTGGCAAAACCTCCGGTGACGGTAGCAGTACGGCCGTAGGCATTCTGGCCCTTGGCGGCGTGCCGGCCGGTATTGGCGTGGGCAAGCTCGTGCGCTTCAGCGCCAGCCGCGAAGCCGCAGCCATCAGTGCCTTAGAGGCCGGAAAGGGCCTGCCGCACTACGTGCAGCGCCGCCTGAAAAACGCAAAATACTTCACGAATTAATTCTCTCGCCGAATCGAAAAAGCCCCGCTGGCACAGTGCCAGCGGGGCTTTTTGTGGTCGTTGGGCCCCGCCGCCGTGGCCGCCGCGGCGGGAGTAGCGGGCGTTTCTATTTGATACGGTTAGGGCGTCGTAAGCTCTATATTTGACGAAAGGTCTTATTTCCTTGCAAATGAAACTAAATCGCGAGTCGTTACAGTCCCCCATTACTGTTGGAAGTATCCCTGAATGGTTTTGCCCATACTGTGGCAAAGAATCACTCAAAGGAGACAAATCAAATTTCAAATCTTTTGAATCGATTCAATCGAAATATGAACGCGCCAACGATAACTGGGAGCCTGATTGGATAGAAGGGATATTTTGTGGGCTCCTAAAATGCTCTAATGTCAGGTGCAAAGAGCAAGTAGTTGTTTCTGGTCGGATGGCTGTAGAGGATTTCTACGATTTAGATGAGGAAATGCAAAGCCATTATAATACGGAGGTTTTATACCCTCTGTTTTTCGTACCTGCTGTCCCTCTTTTCCGGGTGAGCAAAGATGTGCCCAAGCAAATAGCAGCAGCAGTTACAGAAGTATTCAGTGTATTCTGGCACGATAAATCTTCCTGCGGCAACAAAATCAGAAGAGTAATAGAGCTTATTGTTGATGATAAGAAAGTAACAAAGACATACATCGACAAGAAACGCAAAAGAAGAGAATACACTTTACACGCCCGTATCGAACTATTCGGCAAAAGAGGAAAAACTGCTCAGGAGCAAAAATCAGCTGAGCTTCTAATGGCAATCAAATGGATTGGAAATTCTGGCAGTCATTCGAATGTCGTTCTACAACAGAATGATATTTTAGATGGATTAGAAATCCTTTCTCATGTTCTGGAATTACTATATGACAAAGAACATTTGAGAATTTATAAACTCAGCAAAGAATATATTAAAAGCAAAGGCCCTCTCAAGCGCCCTCTATTCAGTACAAAACATATCAAATAAAGAAGCCCCGCCAGCACGACGCTGACGGGGCTTTCCCATTCACAACAAACTCCAACCGGAATTACACCGCCGGCATTTCCACGTTCTCAAACTTCACCGCGCCGTCTTCCAACACCGCCTCCACGACAGCGTCTTTCGAAACGCGGCCCGAGAGAATGTCTTTCGACAGCTCGTTCAGAATCACGCGCTGGAGCACGCGCTTCAGCGGCCGCGCGCCGAACTGCGGGTCGAAGCCCTGCTCGCCCAGGTAGTCGAGCACTTCATTCGTGGCCTCCAGCTGGATGCCGGCCTCGGCCAAGCGCTGCTGGATTTGCTTGAACTGGATGTCGACGATGCGGCGGATTTCCTTGCGCTTAAGGGGCTGGAACATCACAATTTCGTCGATGCGGTTCAGGAACTCGGGGCGCATGTGCTGCTTGAGGCGCTCCACCACCTCGTCGCGGGTGCGGTCGACGACCTCCTCGTGGTTGAACTCGTTGAGGTCCTTGAAGTTCTTCTGGATGATGTCGGCCCCCGTGTTCGAGGTCATGATGATGATGGTGTTCTTGAAGTTCGCCACCCGGCCTTTGTTGTCGGTGAGGCGGCCGTCGTCGAGCACTTGCAGCAGGATGTTGAACACGTCGGGGTGCGCTTTCTCGATTTCATCGAGCAGCACCACCGAGTAGGGCTTGCGGCGCACGGCCTCCGTGAGCTGGCCGCCCTCGTCGTAGCCCACGTAGCCAGGAGGCGCGCCGATGAGCCGCGACACGGCGTGGCGCTCCTGAAACTCGCTCATGTCGATGCGGACCATCGCATTCTCATCATTAAACAAATACTCGGCTAAGGCCTTGGCCAGCTCGGTTTTGCCCACGCCGGTGGTGCCCAGGAAAATGAACGAGCCGATGGGCCGCTTGGGGTCTTGCAGGCCGGCGCGGGAGCGGCGCACGGCGTCGGAGATGGCCGCTATAGCTTCGGCCTGTCCTGCTACTCGTTTCCCCAGCTCGGCTTCGAGGTTGAGCAGCTTCTCGCGGTCCGATTGCAGCATTTTGCTCACCGGGATGCCCGTCCACTTGGCCACCACTTCGGCGATGGATTCGCTCGTGACGACTTCCTGGAGCATCGCGCCGCCGTCTTTGTTGGCGTTGGCTTCGTCCTGCAGGGCTTTCAGCTTGGCTTCGGCCTCCTGAATCTTGCCGTAGCGCAGCTCGGCCACGCGGGCGTAGTCGCCCAGGCGCTCGGCCTGTTCGGCTTCCAGCTTGAACTGCTCGATGGCTTCCTTCTGGGTTTGAATGCCGGTGAGGACACCTTTTTCGCTTTCCCAGCGGGCTTTCAGGGTGTCGCGGCGGTCGTTCAGCTCGGCCAGCTCCTTGCTCAGAATGGCTTCGCGGTCGCGGTTGTCTTCGCGGCGGATGGCCTCGCGCTCAATTTCGAGCTGCATGATGCGGCGCTGAATCTCATCCAGCTCCACGGGCATGGAATTCAGCTCGATGCGGAGCTTGGCGGCGGCTTCGTCCATGAGGTCAATGGCCTTGTCGGGCAGGAACCGGTCGGTGATGTAGCGGGCGCTCAGCTCCACGGCCGCAATCACGGCGTCGTCGGTGATGCGCACGCCGTGGTGCAGCTCGTACTTTTCCTTGATGCCGCGCATGATGCTGATGGCGTCCTCAATGGTGGGCTCGTCCACCATCACGGCCTGGAAACGGCGTTCGAGGGCCTTGTCCTTCTCGATGTATTTCTGGTATTCCTTGAGCGTGGTGGCCCCGATGGCGTGCAGCTCGCCGCGCGCCAGGGCGGGCTTGAGCAGGTTGGCGGCGTCCATGGCGCCCTCGCCCCCGCCGCCGGCCCCGATGAGGGTGTGCATCTCGTCAATGAAGAGCACAATCTGGCCGTCGGAGTCGGTCACTTCCTTGATGACGGCCTTGAGGCGCTCCTCAAACTCGCCCTTGTACTTGGCCCCGGCCACGAGCAGGCCCATGTCGAGGCTCATGATGACTTTGTCGCGCAGGTTTTCGGGCACGTCGCCGGCCACGATGCGCTGGGCCAGGCCCTCCACGATGGCGGTTTTGCCCACGCCGGGCTCGCCGAGCAGCACGGGGTTGTTTTTGGTGCGGCGCGAGAGGATTTGCAGCACGCGGCGGATTTCCTCGTCGCGGCCAATCACGGGGTCCATCTTGCCGGCGCGCACTTGCTCGTTGAGGTTGCGGGCGTAGCGGTTCAGGCTCTGGTACTGGTCTTCGGCGCTCTGGCTCGTGACTTTGCGCCCGCCGCGCAGCTCCTGGATGGCGGCCTTCAAGTCCTTGTCGTTGAAGCCGGTGTCTTTGAGCAGCGTGGCCACGGCATCGCGGCCGCCGAGGATGCCCAGCAGCAGGTGCTCGACGGACACGAACTCGTCGCCCATGTCCTTCATGGCGGCGTTGGCGCGCTGCACGGCAGCGGCGGCGTCGTTGGCGAAGTAAGGCGAGCCGCCGCTCACCTTGGGGTAGGCGGCCACGATGGCATCGAGGCGCGGCGTGAGGATGTTGAGGTTGGCGCCCAGCTTGTTGGCCAGAAACGAGAAGACGCTTTCGTCGCTCTGGAAGAGGCCCTTCAGCAAATGGCCCGTTTCGACGGCCTGCTGCTGGTTGCCCCCGGCTATTTCGGTGGCCTTCTGCACGGCCTCCTGTGCCTTGATGGTGAAGTTTTTAAAGTCCATTTTGGTTAGTTTCTGGGTAGGAACTTCGGGTTAGGAAGTTGTACGCAGGGACTAGCAAATGGGGTGCGAGAAGGATATTTCGGACTTTTTGGCGGAAAACATCCCTGATAAATGCATTATATATGCAAATATGACAGTGTTTTAAACCTAATCCGCATTCAGGGCATTTAAAATACCAAGTTGTATTAAGGATTTTACATCATCACTCGCATTGGCGATAGAAATGTTCTTAAAGAAATTTTCAGGTCCCATCTCGATATACAACGTGCCAAAAATTTGTTTAGCACAATAAGTTGCCATAGTGACGACTCCCTCCAAGTCTATCTGTACACGACCGTGAGTTGATAACTGCTCTTTTGCTAATCGCAAAATCTCACTTCCTACGTCTTTGTCCGTTATCACGGAGCCGAATTTTTTTACGTGAATGGCGTCCATCATACCCAATTGATTTGAAGTTGTTGACTGGAATTTTTGATTATACTCCCTTCGATATCACTTATAGTGACTGGAGATTTAAGCGGCAAGTCTAGATAAATAATAGTTCCACTCCAGTTGCCGGAGTCAAAATACTTAATTTTTCCGTATTCATTCTGAATGTGGCCCCCTTCAGAAAATATATGAAGCCTTCCACCTACACGAGTAGTTATTTCATTAATAAGCCAGAGCCCATAACCCATATGATTTGTGAGCTTTTTTGAAGTAACACCTTTTTTAATTGAACTCATGATTAAATCCTTTTTGGATTTAACATTCGGATAAGTTCTTGACAATGTAGTTAAAATGCCGTCCCCATTATCAGCACATGCTATTTCTATTCGGTCTTTAGTACCATATGCCACAATTACGGTCCTATCATCTTCAACAGCATGTTCCCAAAAATTCAATAATATTTCACTTAAACAAGTCAAAATCATTAAACCCCCTTTTTTATTATGTTGGTAATAATCCTCGATTGCTGGCAAGTATTTAGTTCTAATTGTTTCATGGGAATACATATCTTTCCTAAGCAAAGCTTGTGGTGCTATTAGGAAGTTTTCATCACTGATAACACCAAGGTGCTTGTATTCTCTTTCAACTTGAGACACGTTACCTACATACGAAAGCAGCAGCGGATATAAACCATATTTTCTAAACTGAATAATTATTGGGTCATCTGCTATTATTTCCGTATTGAGAATACATCGATTTTCACCACAAAAGCTCATTAGCTTATATAGTATTAAAACGTTTACCAGGTTGATATTTTCAATGTATCCCAGTTGAATTACCCCTCCAGGTATGTATTTACCGACTATTGTAAACATAAATTCACAATCTTTTAAAAACTTATCAGTTGCAGAGATTGAAAAGTTTTTGGGAGCCACTATCAAAGGCGGGTTTTTTATAAAATCCATTTATATATTATTAAAGTTAACAACCAACTCATCCAACATTGCTGCCTCGTAACGCACGTCTTTTTGATATGGGGCTATTATCATTCTCCTAAAGTAATCTAAATGCTTATTGAAAATTGGCACAGACGATGAATCAACGTATATTTTATTAGCATTAATATATGTCTGAAGCACCTGTACCGATTGAGTAAGAGCAGCCGTATCGCCATACGACATGAATAGTGTCATATTATTGAACTTATCAAAAATAGACTCATAAACAGCCAATTTTTTAGTCTGCTTCATATTATAATTAGCAATATCTTTCTCTCTGTCTTTCAGCCTAATCTGTAATACTGTATTCCATAGAACAGATAGAACGTTAATAACCAGGATAACAACTGCCCAAATTAGTATGGTATGGAGTTGACTTCTGTCCTGACTCGCTGTAGTCAGGAGCTCCTTTATTATATCTTCAACTGGTAATTGCAAGAGCATTGTAGCAACGTTTACTGTATTTGTTGATAATGGCGCAAGATAAGCCATGTTTCTTGAGAGAGGTCCTGACCAGGGGCCTCATGAGATATTAAGCTCTTACTTATTCAGCGAAGCAGGTAGTGAGCGTAATACCAAGTCAAAAGAAGTTTCTGCTTCCCTCACGATGCAACGCTCGAAACGTCAGAAGTAAGCTACGCAGAAGCTCCCGTTTCTTCAGCGGCGGGGGCAGCGGGCGGGGGGTGGTTGGGGTGACGTTGGAGAGTAGCTGTGCTATCGTTCCAGCGGCGGGGGCAGCGGGTGGGGGGCGTTATTTATCGCCGTAGTGCTCGCCGCATTGTGCGATGCGCAAGTTGTCGCCTTCGGCTTTGTAAATCAAGCGGTAACTCCTGCGTGATGCGGCGCGACCAATAACCCTTGTAGGCATTACCTTTCAAGGGCTCCGGCTTGCCCGTACCGGCGAAAGGGGTGCGGGCGCACTCGCGCAGCAGCGTGTTGATTTTTGCCAGAATCTTGGCGTCGGTGCGCTGCCAGTACAGGTATTGCTCCCACGCTTCGGGCGCCCAGCAGAGCGTCCTATTCATTATCAATCAGGTCGTGTGCTTCGCCCTGCCCCTTTTCGAGCCGTTCGATAGCCGCCAGCACGCGGGCATGGTTGGCGGGGTTGCTTTCCAAGTGTTGCGTCGCATCCGTCGTTTTGGAGCGTATAGGCCGTGCTTTCATGTAGGGCAAGCTATGCAGCAGCTCCATCACAAAGGCAGCTTTTTCGTCGGGGAATTCGAGGGCGACTTTCATACTATCCAAAACTACGAAGATTCCGCTTAGTTCCTGACGCCTGCTTGCCGCTACTGTAGAAGCTCCAGTTTCCTCAGTGGTGGGGGTAGCGGGCACCCTCACGCCCAGGGGCCAGGGTACAATCTGACGGAAGAAAGCTTCCTTCCGGAAGCGGCTGCCCTTGGTGCCAGCACTGCGGACTTCAGCGCTGGCCGGGTATTATGTAGAATGGCTTAAGCCAGGTGGCGGTGCTGGGGTGCGCCGCCGGCGCTGGCACGTCGAAACAGCAGGCCCGCGGCGGCCCACATTGCGGCAAACACTGCATTGGCCCCCAGCACGTTCACGGAACCGACCCAGGGCTCGACAGCCGCCCCGGCGGGCTTCCAGATAAAGAGTGCAACCGCCGTGACCACCACGTAGGTAAGCGCCGCGGCAAACATGGCGTTGGACATGCCCAGCGGCCGGAAGCGCGCAACGAAGGCCCCGACGAAGGCCACCGCGAGCACCGCCAAATACAGCGCATTGACGGGGTTGTTTTCGCTGCCCACGAGCCCTACCGCCAGGTTTGCCCACACAAGCAGGAGCCCGGCCACCACGGCCACCGCCACCGCCAACCTATACGCCGGGGTGTTCGCCTTTTGCGCAATCAGCACGAACGTAACGCCTGCCCCGAATAGCAGCCCCCCCGCCACCAGAAAATCGAACCCGGTCCAGTTTACTTCCGGGCTAAAGCGCATGGCCACCAAGGGCACCAGCAATAGGAGCGCCGTGGCAACAGCCACGTAAAGAATGCTTTTAGGAAGTGACATAAAAGTTGACTTTTGGTTGATTAGATGCTCAGGACGTTCATAAAAGGCACACAGTGGAACCAAGGCTGGGCAGTAGAAGCAGAGGCGCAGGGTTCATTTCGGGCGGCAGCTTTGGCCCGGCGCGCCCTGCTGGCGGTTCGTGAGCCAGCTTGTCACAAAGGAAGTTAAAGAACTTTGAATTACAAAGTATAATTCAAACAATTCGTTTGCTTTGAGGTAAGACCCGAAGTGAATGGGTTCAGGAGGCCTGCAATCCGTCATGTCGGAGTGGGGTGGTACGTCTCACGTGTTGCCACTGCAAGGGGCCGCTGAGCGTTTTTTTGGTGGGACCGACGGCCGGTTGCAGGCTATCGAACAGCACGTTCTGAGAGGTGGGCGTATTCGAGGCGTTTATTTATAGAATAGCATGCGTTTTTGGCTCTGAAGAGGCAAATGACTACAACGGGGCCCACCGGGACAGCAACTCCGCTTTTGGCAAAATTGAGTTGTTACACAAACCCACGTCGCAGGCTTTGGGAGCACAGCATTGCGCTTTGTGGCGCCTCAGCCAGTACGGGTGCGCGGCTGCTCAATCTCGCTCCCGGGTACTCGGCGGAGTAGTCCAGGGCTGAGATAGAGCGAAATGAAGCGCCCACCCATTGCGTTTATGTTATTGGGCAAACGTTTTTTATTGAAAATAATGCATACCGATTGCTGAACAGACGGTAAAATCGTTTTAATTTTGATGCAAGATTTCCTAACCACCATTTTTTCAAAATCCCACATCATGCAAAATTTTACTATTAAGTTGAGCTTGCTGCTCGCATGCCTGTTCTCGGCCTCGGTGTCGATGGCTCAGATTACGACCGTTGGCATCATCGGCTCGGCCACCCCCCGCACCGCCACCAACACGACGGGCTGGGATGCCTCGACCCCAATGACCCTGACCACCGCCGGCGGGCACGACTGGACCATCACCATTAACCTGACCGCTGAAGAGGTGAAGTTCCGCGCCAACAACGACTGGACCATCAACTGGGGAGCTGCCACGTTCCCCACGGGCACCGGCACGCAGGGCGGCCCCAACATTCCGATTGCCACCGCCGGCCGCTACACCGTGCGCTTCAACGACGTCACGGGCGCGTACCAGTTCTCGGTGGCCACCGCCGCCCGCGCCAACAACGACACCGCGCTGAAACTGGCCCTGGCCCCCAACCCGGCCAGCAGCACCGCCAACGTGACCTACACCCTGCCCACCGCCGGCTCGGCTACCGTGACGCTGCAAAACACGCTGGGCCAGACGGTTCGCCAGTTCGCACCGGTTCGCCAGGGCGTGGGCGCGCAGGAGCAGGCCGTGTCGCTGAGCGGCATTGCCCCCGGCCTGTACCTGGTACGCCTCCAAACCGAGAAAAGCGCGCAGACCACCCGCCTGGTGGTAGAGTAGGCTTTTTCCATTTGGTAATTGCTCCGACGCGGGCACGAGCTACTGGCTCGTGCCCGCGTTTTTTTGTGGGAGCCGGCAGGCGCTCGGCCACCTTGCCCGATGGACAAAGACGGGAGCCGGGCCGAAGCCCTCAATCAACTGCCGTTGGGCACCAAGAAGTAGCAGGAACCGGCCGTTTCGCGGTGCCAAGCGCACCCCGGGCTCCATTTGTTGCTGGCTGCCCGGCCAGTGGCGCCGCGTGGGGGCAGCTGGCGGGCCATGCGGAAACCGAGGACACGGCGCGCCCGGCAACGCATTTTGAGGCAGCGGGTTATCCAGTCAATCCCTTTTGATAATAGCAGGCGGCGGACTTTCGTTGGAAGTACTTTAACTTGGGAGCCTTCCACTAATTCCTTTCCACAATGCGTCTTTTTCTACTGCCTCTGGGGCCGGCGTGCCGCGCCGCCCTGTTGCTGGCTGCCTGGCTTGTGCTGGGCCTCAGCTCTGCCTCGGCCTCGCACTTGGTGGGTGGGGAGCTGACGTATAAATTCCTGGATGGCAACGGCCCCAGCGACCGGCCCTACCGCTACGAAATAACGGCCCAGATTTATTTCAGTAAGGAAACCAGCTCGTACGCGCCCGATGGCACGTCCAACATCATCGTTACGTTCTACAACAAGCCGCCCAGACCCGTGCTGGTGGCCACGCTGGACATTCCCCGCAGCAGCTTCGCGGAAATTACGGCGCCCACGCCACCCGGCTGTTTCCAACAAGAGCCCCGCGTGACGCTGGCCCGCTACGTGGGCATCGTTGAGCTGCCCGTGGTTGCCAACGGCTACATGGCCGTTTTCTCGGCCAGCTCCCGCAGCCCGGGCATTGTGAATTTGCTTGCCCCTCAAAGCGAAACCATGACCCTGACCGTGGACATGACGCCGGGCACGATGCGCAACTCCTCGCCCACGTTTACGGACAGAGCCGTGGTAGCTACCTGCCTCGGCGACAACAGCTTCGTACTCAACAACGCTTACGACGCCGACGGTGACCGCCTGCAGTACCAATTTGCGCAGCCCATGGGGGCCGTGGCCACAAATAGCCTTGGTGCGCCATACATTCGGTACGTTGACTACGCCAGGGGGTATTATTGGAATGCTCCTTTCGGGACTGGGGGCATCAATACCATTGATGCAACTACGGGGCTTGCCCGCTATTACTCCCCTACCCAGGGGACTTTTTTGTTGGCCATCGACGTGCTGGAATACCGCCGCATCAATGGCCAGGAGGTGTTGCTGGGCACCACGCGGCGCGACATTCTGCTGGTGGTGCGGGCGTGCGCCGGCGGCGTCAACACCGCGCCGGCTTTCACGCCTGCCAGCGTGGCCCAAACGTATTATCAGGTACAGGAAGGGCAGTCGCTGGGGTTTGACGTGACGGCCTTTGACACCCCCGGCCAGCCCCTGACCATGAACGTGAGCAGCGCTCTGCTCGACGGCCCGGGCGGCATCGACGCAACGCTCAACGGCCAGGTGGGCGCGGTGGCCGTGGGCCTGCCGGTGGGCCGCGTTGCAGTGGCCGGGGCGGGCACCCTCACGGGGGCCTTCCGGCTGCGGGCGGGCTGCGGGCTGGCCCGGGCCACGCCCTACGACGTGGTGGTGACCGTGACCGACCAAGCCTGCAACAGCCAAAGCGTGGTGGCCGTGTTTCGGATACTGGTGACGCGGCCGGGACTGGCCGTGAGTTTGTCCGGCGACCCGGTGCTGTGCGCCGGTGCCACGGGCACTTACCGCGTGGTGGGGCCGGCGCTCGGGGGCTACAACTGGACCGTGTACGGCGGCCGGCTGGTGGGCCCCACCAATGGCCCCACCGTGCAGGTGAAATGGACAGCCGGCGTCCCGAGCCGGCTCACGCTGCGCGGCACCACGCCCGCCGGCTGCTTCACCGATTCCGTTTCGTACGCCGTGAATGTGAAGCCCGGCCCCGTGGTAACCGGGCCGCTGGTGTACTGCCGCCAGCGCAACACCAACCTGCCGTACCGCATCGAGGGCCCGCCGCTGGCCTACCAGTGGACCATTGCCGACGGCACCATCGTGAGCGGGCAGGGCACCAACGAGGTGCAGGTCGACATTCCCGAAGGCCTCACGGCCACGCTGGAAGTGGCCGGCCCGGGGACCTGCACCCGCGAACTCCGCATCGGCCCTGATAATGCCTGCCTGGCGTTTTTCAACGTCATCACGCCCAACGGCGACCAGCAGAACGACCGGTTTGTGATTGAAAACGTGGAGCGTCACCCCAAAACCGCCCTGACCATTTTCAACCGTTGGGGCCGCCAAATCTACCAATCGGCTGACTACCAAAATACTTTTGGCGGGGAAAATGCCGGCCCGGGCCTGCACTACTACCTCTGCCAGCTGGCCGATGGCACCGTGTACAAGGGCTGGTTTGAAATAATCCGCTAAAACGCCCTGTCCGGCAAGCCTTACTGTTTTTCCATGCTCGACCTTGTTATTGATGCTCGTCCCGCCGCCATTGTGCCCGGGTTTGCGGTGCAGCGCATCCTCCCCTACCGGCTGCGGCGCATGCTGGGCCCGTTTATTTTCATGGACCACGCGGGGCCGGTGAACGTGGCCCCGGCCCAAATGCACAGCCTCGATGTGCTGCCGCACCCGCACATCGGCCTGAGCACGGTGAGCTACCTCTTTGGCGGGCAGGTGACGCACCGCGACAGCCTCGGTGTGGAGCAAATCATCCGGCCCGGCGAGGTGAACTGGATGACGGCCGGCGCCGGCATTGCCCACTCCGAGCGGTTTGAGGACCCGGCCGCGCTGGCCGGCGGCGCGCTGGAAATGATTCAGACCTGGGTGGCGCTGCCCGAAGCCGACGAGGAGCAGGCGCCCACCTTTGCCAACTACCAGCCGCAGGAATTGCCCACTTTCACCGACACCGGCGTGTGGATGCGCCTGATTGCGGGCGATGCCTTCGGGCTGAAAAATGGCGTCAAGACCCACTCGCCGCTGTTTTATCTGCATGTGGTGCTGCAGGCGGGTGCCCGCTTCGGCCTGCCGCGCGGCTACCCCGAGCGCGGCGCCTACGTGGCCAAGGGCCGCGTGGAAGTGAACGGCCGCGCCTACACGCCGGGCCAGTTGCTGGTGTTCACGCCGGGCCTCGACCCGGTGCTGGTGGCCCTGGAGCCGAGCACGCTCATGCTGCTGGGCGGCGAGCCGCTGGGCGAGCGGTTTATCTGGTGGAACTTCGTGTCGTCGCGCAAGGAGCGGATTGAGCAGGCCAAAGCCGACTGGAAGGCCGGCCGCATTGTGCTGCCACCCCACGACAACGCCGAATTTGTGCCCCTGCCCGACGACCGGACCCGGCCGGCGGGCACGGGCGGTTCGCCCGCGCCGCAGGCGTTGTCTTAAGGCGCTGTGGTAAGTAGTAGGCAGGAAAATTTAAAACGTCCTTAAAACGTCATGCTGAGCTTGTCGAAACATCTCTACCGCAGCAGTGAATCAGCTTACTTGCGCAGTAGAGATGCTTCGACAAGCTCAGCATGACGTTCCGGATTTTGGATGTGCAGTTCCTGAAAAACCGTGGCTCCCCAAGCGCGCTGATGCCCAGCTACAAGTAACCGTAGCGCCTCGGGCTGCGAAGCGCCGCCAAAACAAGCGGGCCGGTGGGCCGTTTGGACAAGGCCAGTCGCGGCGCCGCCAGGGTGCTGGTGATTGGTTCTGCCACCTGAAAACTCCGTTGCCATGAGTATCTCTTCGCTGGAAAACGTCCCTTTCGAAAACCCGTTTGTCGACGAGCTGCGCGGCGAAAACTCCGGCGAAAAAGGCTCGCGGCAGGTGCCGGGCTACTGCTACTCGCGGGTGGAGCCCACGCCGGTGCAGCGTCCGCACCTGCTGGCCTGGTCCGATGAGCTGGGCGAATTTCTGGGTATAGAGAAACCGGCGGAGCGCGGCCCGGCGGTGAATGCGCTGGCTGGCAACCTCGTCACGGCCAGCATGAAGCCGTTTGCGGCGCGCTACGGCGGGCACCAGTTCGGCAACTGGGCGGGGCAGCTGGGCGACGGCCGGGCCATCTCGCTGGGCCAGGTGGCGGCCGTGGACGGCACGCGCTGGGAAATCCAGCTGAAGGGCGCCGGCCCCACGCCCTACTCGCGCCGGGCCGACGGGCGGGCGGTGCTACGCTCCTCGCTACGGGAGTTTTTGTGCAGTGAGGCCATGCACCACCTGGGCGTGCCCACCACGCGGGCGTTGAGTTTAGTAGGCACCGGTGATGCCGTGGTGCGCGACATGTTTTACGACGGCAACGCGCGGGAGGAGCCGGGCGCCATTGTGGCGCGGGTGGCGCCTACGTTCATTCGCTTCGGCAATTTTCAGATAATGGCCGCGCACGGCGAAATCGACAACCTGCGCGCCCTGGCCGACTACACCCTGCGCCACCACTACCCGGAGTTGGGCGCGCCCGGCCCCGATGCCTACGTGCGCTGGTTTGAAGAAGTGGCCCGGCGCACGGCCGTGATGGTGGCGCACTGGATGAGCGTGGGCTTTGTGCACGGCGTGATGAACACCGACAACATGTCCATCCTCGGCCTCACCATCGACTACGGCCCCTACGGCTGGCTGGAACCCTACGACCCCGACTGGACGCCCAACACCACCGATTTTGGCTCGCGGCGCTACGCTTTTGGCCAGCAGCCTCGCGTAGCGATGTGGAACCTGATGGCCCTGGCCCAGGCGCTGGGGCCGCTGCTGCCCGACGCCGAGGTGCTGCGCGAGGGCCTCAACGCGTACGCCACCACGCTGGCCGACACCCAGCACGCGCTGATGCTGCGCAAGTTGGGCCTCACCCCGCAGTTTCCCGACGAGGACCGTGGGCTTACCCAGGCGTTGCCCCAGGCGCTGGCAGAGCCGGAGATTGATATGACGTGGTTTTTCCGGCAGCTCTCGCAGATGGCGCCGGCTTTGGTGGCAGACGCTGGCAACGAGGACGCGCTTTTTGCGGAGCTGATTGCCGCGTCCGCCTATTCGGTGGCGGCCGATGCGGACCGGAACCTGCGCCAATGGCTTCACCGGTACGCAGCCCGGCTGCGGCAGGAACCGGCCGACGCGGAAGCCATTCGGGCCGGCATGCTGGCTGCCAATCCCAAGTACGTGCTGCGCAACTACCTCGCCCAGCAAGCCATTGAGGCGGCCGAAGCCGGCAATTTGTCGGCTTTGAACCGACTCATGCACGTGCTCAAAACGCCCTTCGACGAGCACCCCGAGCACGAGGCCCTGGCGGCCAAGCGGCCGGACTGGGCCCGCGACAAACCCGGTTCGGCCACGCTCTCGTGCAGTTCCTAGGTAATGCGGGGTCATCGCATTCACGCAGCGCACAACTCCAATAGCTGGCTGCAAACAACGAAGGCGAGCCTTCCGGCGGGAAGGCCCGTGCCAATGCCCGCCAAGCTTGGTTATGGCCCGGCCCGGCGTTGTACCTGACGCATGGCGTAATTTGGGGCCGCAAACCAACGCTCCCCGTTATCCGGCTTCTTATCGCTCCCCTTCCGCGCGCCCTGGTTCGCTACGGACCCTTTTTGTTGCTGGCCTTCCTACTGGCCGACCTCGGGTATTCGTTCTGGCAATACCTGCAACTGCCGCTGGATGGCGACCTGGCCGTCATTGCCTGGCCCAGCGAAATGTACACGCCTGTGCTGCACGACCCTTTTGGCCTGCGCGCCCTGCTGCACCACGAAGTGTACGCCGCGCCGAACCGGTTTTTTGCGCACTTCTTTCTGTATGAATACCTGCGGCGCGTGCCGCTGTGGCTTCAGGCTTTTCTAACTCCGCTCGACAGCGTGTACATGGCCTGCGCCCTGCTGAAGCTGGCCATTCACGGGCTGTTGCTCTACGTGCTGGCGGTGGCCATCAGCAACCGCCGCAACGTGCTGAGCGGGCCGTTTCTGCTGGCGGCGGCGCTGGTCACGCCCCTGCTCCAGACGTCGGGCTTCAGCGGGCAGATGGGCGTGATTGACTGGTCGATTACCTACGCCATTTTTTATGCGCTGCCGGGCACGCTGCTGCTCTTGTTTCTGCTGCCGTTTGTGCGCGCGGCGCTGCACGGGCAGGCGGTGCGGCTTTCGGGGCTGGGCTACGCGGGGCTGGTGGGGCTGGCGGTGTGGCTGGCGTTTAATGGGCCGGTGGTGGCGGCCACGGTGCTCCTGCTGCTGCCCGCTGCGCTGCTGCTGAGCTGGTGGCGCCGCCTGGTCCGGCAGCCCGCCGCGCCTTGGCTGCGCCGGGCCGCTCGGGCCGTGGCGGCGCTGCCCACGGCCCGGCTGCTGCTGTTTGGCTTTTTCAGTTTGTTGTGCCTCTATTCGCTGTACATCGGGCGCTTCAACGTGGAAAATACCTGGAGCGACGTGCCCCTCGGCCAGCGCTACGCCTTGCTGCCGATGGGCGTATTTTACCAGCTCACGGGCAAGCTGGGCCTACCGCTGCTGCTGCTGGCGCTGCTGCTCAATGCCTGGCTGGTGCGCCGGCAGTTGCCCACGCCGGGCCGTGCCGCCGTGCTGAGCGCGCTCAAGTGGCTGGGTGTATTTGCGCTGGTGTACGTGCTGCTGCTGCCGCTGGGCGGCTACCGCGCCTACCGCGAGGACATTCTGCGGCGCGACAGCATTCTGCCCATCATTCTGGGCATGATTGGCTGCTTTGCTCTATCGTCGTTCTACTTATTGGGCCAGTTGCCGGGCGCGGCGCGGCGGCGCTACGCGGCGGGCATCGGGGCCTTGCTGGCGGTGTTTACCGTGGCGGATAAACCGCGCCTGCGCGACTACAATGCCTGCGAGCGGGAGTTGTTTGCCACGTTGGCGCAGTCGCCCGCGCCGGTGGTGCGCCTGCCCATCACCTGCACCATGATGGACTGGCAGCCCCTCACCGACTATCGCAAATCGGAGCTTAACGGCCAGCTCTTGGCCTATTGGGGCATTATTCCAGCGCCCAAGCTGTACTACCAGCAATAGAACTGGGCTTTTTGATAAAAGAACGTCATGCTTCGACTGCGCGGACGCCAGATGCGCAGAACGTTCTTTATTTCTTATCTGATGACCTGACCGGCGTTACTTTGTTGCTTCAAACTGCTGATTTGTTCTGCCTGATGCGTGTCTATTTCGCTGCCGTCGGGTTGCTGCTGCTACTGGCTGGCTGTGACCAAAATACCGCCAGCCGGCAGGAAACAGCCACTTACATCCATCGTCCGGCGCTGGCCCAACGGGCGGCGCCCTTGGTTCCTATCCCGGCCGATACAGCCCTCCCCTACCGCAGCCTGCCCAGCTTTGGCGATTCCGTGCAGGCGCCTTTGCTCGTGCGCATCGGCAATACCGACTACCGGGTGCAGGCGACGGCCCGCACCGACAGCACCCGGCCGCTGCGCCACATCCTGCCGCCTGCGCCCCACGCCGAACCGCCCCAGAACGATACCATAACGGGGTTCGAAGGCTACTACACCTTCCGCCTGCTGCGAACCGACGGCAATGCCCAATTTGTGCGGCAGCTCAAAAAAACGAGCTTTTCCGCCACCATGACCCCGGATTTGGCCCTGGAAGCCGAGACGATACTGCCTTTCTTCTCAGGTTACCTGCCCGCCTTCAAGGCGCTGGCTTTTGAAATCACCTTCTACCCGCCCGAAAGCGACGCTGGCGGCCAGGCGCTGCTGCTGCTTGATGCGGCCACGGGCAAGGTGCGGCATCAAGCCCTGGCCCGCTGGACGGGCGGCTGCAACTCGGCTATGGCGCTCTCGGCCGATGGCCGCACCCTGCTCACCAGCAGCGAGCTGCTCCAGGCCAACGGCCACAGCATCAACCTCGAAAAACCCGGCCGCGAGGTGACCGGCACTCTGCTAGTAAACAACCAAACTGCCCTGGTAGTGTATGGCGCCGGCTACGACCAACACGGCCGCGAAGTGCCCCTGCGCGGCCCCAACGCCCAGCTGCTGGACACCAATGGCCACATGCTCAAGGCCTTCACCCTCGAAAGCATCGATGGCGGCCTGGGCACCCACATGCTCAGCACCTACCTGCGCCAAACGCACGCCCACTACCTTTTCGACGAGGAAAACAACCAACTGGCCGTGGTCCCGCGCGACCACCCCACGCAGCTACGCCTGCTCAAGCTGCGCAAGCTACCCGTGTTCCGAGCCCCGCAGCGGCGCACCGAAGTGCGATTTTTCTTCGATACCGAGTCGGGCACCAAAGCCACGTTCTACGCTGATGTCGCCAACGGGCAGGTGCGCTACAAGCTGCGCAAGGCGGTGTATTGAGTTGGTTTTGGCTTTTGAGATTATCAAAACGTCATGCTTCGACTACGCTCAGCACGACGTTCCTTAATTCTCTTTGAACATCTAAAAACCCTGCTACTTCGCTGCGCTCACGCGCCAGATGCGGTCGGCGGCATCGTCGGCCACCAGCAGGGAGCCGTCGGGCAGGGTGGCCACGCCCACGGGGCGGCCATAGGCGTCCTTCGAATCGCCGCCGGCCAGGAAGCCGGTTAAGAAATCTTCGGGCTTGCCGGGTTTGCCGTTCGCGAAGGGCACGAATACCACCTTGTAGCCGGAGTATTGCGAGCGGTTCCAGGAGCCGTGCTCGCCGATGAAGGCGCCGTTGTGGTACTTGGTGGGGAAGGCGTCTTTGTCGTAGAATGCGAGGCCCAGGGCGGCTACGTGGGCGCCCAGCGGCACATCGGGCACCAAGGTTTTGCTCACCAGGTCGGGGCGCTCGTTTTTGCGGCGGGGCTCTTCGTTCTGGCCATAATAGGCGTAGGGCCAGCCGTAGAAGCCGCCTTGCTTCACGCTGGTGAAGTAGTCGGGTACCAGCTCATCGCCCAGCTCGTCGCGCTCGTTCACTACGGCCCACAGCTTTTGGGTACCGGGCTGCCATTGCAGGCCAATGGGGTTGCGCAGGCCGCTGGCATAGATTTTCTCGCCGGTACCGTCGGGGTTGATTTCGAGGATGTTGGCGCGGCGCACCTCGTTCGCGCTGCCGTGCTCCTGCACGTTGGAACCCGAGCCGACCGTCACGTAGATTTTAGAACCGTCGGCGTTGCTCAGCAGGTTGCGGGTCCAGTGGTTGTTGTAGCCGCCCTTGGGCAGGTCGAGGATGCGCTGGCCGTCGCCGGCAATCTTGGTGGCGCCGGGCTGGTAGGGGAAGCGCAGCACGCCATCGGTGTTGGCCACGTAGAAGTTGTTGCCGATTATGAGCATGCCAAAGGGTTGGCTGAGGCCGCTCACGAAGGTGGTGCGCAGGTCAGGTTTGCCGTCGTGGTTGGTGTCGCGCAGCAGCGTGATGCGGTTGGCGCTGTGGTCGCGCAGCGAGCGGGACTTGTCCAGCTTCAGCTCGGCGGCTACCTTTTTGGTCATGGTGGTGGGCACGGTGCTGGCTTCGGCCACCAGCACGTCGCCGTTGGGGGCCACGTACAGCCAGCGCGGGCTGTCGAACTTGCCGGCGTACTCGGCCACCGTGAAGCCAGCGGGCGCGGTAGGCGTGCGGCCGGCGGGCCAGGGCTGAATTTCAACGCGGTGCGTCACTGATTTCGTGACGTAAGGCGCGGGCAGGTGCACCGAATCGGCCACCGGCGTTTCCACGGTTTGGGCCGGCGTGGTGGCCTGGGCCTCTTGTTTTTCTTCTTTGCTGGGGCCGCCGCAGGCGACGAGTAAGGCGAAGCCGGCCAGCAGCCAGCAGGAGTTATCAAAGGTCATATAGGCCGGAATTGGATAAGCGCGTAGTGCCCGCCGGGCAGCCGGTGGGCCCCCGATTTTACTTCCCCAACCAGAAATAGTTGCGCACCAGCCCGGCAACGCGGCGCGCCTGTCCTCAATCAGCCAGTAAATGCTGCGCCTGCAGCCAGTCAAAAATCAGCTGGTCGACGGCCGATACCTCGGCCCGGTGCCGGTAGCGCAGCCACACCACTTCGGCAATTTCGGCCGCTGGCTGCAGCTGGCCGGTGTAGCGGGCGTAATAGCACGTCATGCGCACCAGCACCCCAGCCGCATGGCCATGGGCGGGTGCCTCCCAGGTGCCGGCGTACTCCAGGCTGGTAGGGTCGAGGGCCACGGTCAATTCCTCCCCGATTTCGCGCAGCAGCGTTTGGGCGTCGGTTTCGCCGGGTTCGCGCTTGCCGCCGGGGAAATAATACCGGTCTTTGCCGTGGCTGCGGGTGCTCAGCACTTCGCCCTCGCGCAGGTGCAACCAGGCTATTTTGTCGATAATAGCGGACATATCTGGATAGCGTTAATGCAAAACGTCCTACTACGGCGAGCGTAGCAGGACGTTCTCTCAACTGAAAAACCGGCTTTAGTTGGCCTGCGGCACGGGGGCTTTCACGTACTTATTCAGCCACGAATCCATCTCCCAGAGCATGTGGAGCAGGTTTTCGCGGGCGGCGTAGCTGTGGGCCTCGGCGGGCAGCACCACGTAGCGGGCGGTGGCACCCTGGCCCTTCAGGGCCGCGTAGTACCGCTCGCTCTGGATGGGGAAGGTGCCGGAGTTGTTGTCAGCCTCGCCGTGAATGAGCAGGATGGGCGTCTTGATTTTGTCGGCGTAATTGAACGGCGACATGGCGTTGTACACCTCCGGCGCCTGCCAGAACGTGCGCTCCTCGCCCTGGAAGCCGAAGGGCGTGAGCGTGCGGTTGTAGGCGCCGCTGCGCGCGATGCCGGCCTTGAAGAGGTTGGAGTGCGAAAGCAGATTAGCCGTCATGAAAGCGCCGTAGCTGTGGCCCATCACGCCCACTTTGTTGGGGTCGACGACGCCCAGGCGGGCGCCTTCGTCGATGGCGGCTTTGGCGCTGCTCACCAGCTGTTCGATGTAGGTATCGTTGGGCTCTTTGCTGCCTTCGCCCACAATCGGAATGCTGGCATTGGCCAGCACGGCGTAGCCCTGCGTCACCCAGAACACCGGCGAGGCCCAGCTCAGGCGCGTGAAGGTGTAGGGCGAGCCGCTTACCTGCCCGGCGTTGCTTTTGTCTTTAAATTCAACGGGGTACGCCTCCATCAGCGTGGGCAGCGGGCCGTCGGTTTTCTTGTAGCCTTGAGGTAGATACAGGTCGGCCGTCAGGTCC
The DNA here is from genome assembly GCF_030580955.1 of Hymenobacter convexus. Taxonomy (GTDB): domain Bacteria; phylum Bacteroidota; class Bacteroidia; order Cytophagales; family Hymenobacteraceae; genus Hymenobacter. The sequence continues at coordinate 127,716 of NZ_JAUQON010000009.1, forward strand.
ACGCCGTCGGCGCGCTTGTAGTGCAGCACCTGCTTCCGGAAGCTGCCGCCGAAGGCCGCGTAGGGGTTTGCAAACTTGGTGAGGGCCGTGAGTTTGTCCTTTTTGGTGGCGTCGCGCAGGTAGTAGTTCGGGGCTTGGGTTAGGGATTCGCGACGCGTGAGCAGCATCCGTTTCTTGCCGCTGGCGTCGAGAATGGCCACCGGAATTTCGTACACCGGCGCCTCAGAGCGCCACCAGCGCGTGGTTTTCTTTGAGGTCAAATCCAGCTCGTCCACGAAAGGGCGGTCGCCTTCGGGCGAGGCTCCCTGGCCCAGCAGGTAGATGCTCTGGCCGGTGGGGCCGCCCGTGAGCAGCACGAATTTGCCCTGGGCATTGCGGTGCTCGTAGGGCGTGCCGGGGTTCTTGTAGGTGTCTTGCTCCGAGCCATCGAACAGCACGGTGAGCGGCGCGGCGGCCGTGCTGGGGTTGAGCTGCCAGGTGGTTTGGTGGCGGTCAGCCCAGCGGTAGCCGTCGGCCAGGGCCAGCTTGTCGTTGCCCCAGCTCATGCCCGCGAAGCGGAGCGGCAAGGCGGCTAGCTCCTGCGCTGGCCCACTGAAGGGGGCATTGATGGTGAATACTTTATCCCGAATATCGGCTTTCACTTTGGGGTCGCCGCCGTCCTGGGCTTCGGCGTAGTAGAGGGTGGCGGGCACGTCGGTGCGCCAGGCGTGGCCGCGCGGGCCGGTGGCCACGGCGTCGAAATTGGTGGGCACGTTGTCGGCCAGCGGCAAGTCGGCCACAGTTTTCACCACGGCACCGCCGCCCAGCTCGAGCACATCGATGCGCTGGGGGAAGCTGCTGATGGGCAGCAGGTAAGAATACGGCCGGTGGCGGGTGCGTACCAGCACGTACTGGCCGTTGGGCGAAGGCGAGGCCGTTTGGATGACGCCGGGCTGGCCTATTGGCTGGGCGGTGCCGTCGGCCAGGCTCACTTTCACCAGCTGCGAGGTGGCGTAGTAGTCGAACAGCCGCTCGTCGGCAGGGTTTTTCAGCAAATCCTGGTAGGTGCGGGCGCCGGACTTTTTGCCGCCGCCGCTTTCCTGCACGGCCGGGCCGGTGGGCGCAGTATCGGCCGAGGGCGCGGCGCCGCGGCCGGCGGGCACGGTGCGGGCCAGCAGGGTTTTGCTGTCCGATACCCATTCGAAGGAACTGCCGAAGGCGTCGTTCAGCGGCTGGGCCAGCAGGCGGCGCGCGGTGGCGGCGGCCACGTCCAGCACCCACAGCTCCACCTTGCCATCGGTGCCGGAGCCGGGCGTGGTGAGGGCGAAAGCCACGGTCCGGTTGTCGGGCGACCAGCTGGGGCTGCTGATACGGGCCTGCGCGGGGAGGCCCTTCACGTCGGTTTCGGGGCCGTTGGGCAGCTTTTTCAGCTTGATGCCCACAGCGTAGCTCACCCGGCTGGGGCCGTTGGTGCGGGGGTTGAAGCGCAGGCCGGCCAGGCGCAGCTCGGGCTGGGCCAGCTCGGCCACGGTGGGGAAATCCTGCACTTGCAGCAGGGCCATGGTCTGGCCGTCGGAGGCCAGGCTCACGCGGGGCGTAGGCGGTGCCAGCAGCAGGTCCTGAATGGCCTTGGGCGGCGTTTTATATTGAAATTCCTGGGCTTGAGACACAGCGGCGGCCAGCAGCAACGTGGTGGAAAGAAGCAATTTTTTCATACGCGGGAATGAAAAGAAAATCGAACGGCAACCCGCCGCTGGCGAAAGGTAACGAACGGCGCCTTTAGTCACGCCCGGGCCGGCCTGCGTAGAACCCGGACCCTACGGCCTCTCTTCTTCCGCTATGAAACCTGCTTATCGCATCGGCTGCTCCGGCTTTTCCTTCCGCGACTGGAAGGGCGTTTTCTATCCCGAAGGTCTGCCGCCGCGCAAGTGGTTTGACTACTATTGCACCCAGTTCAACACGCTAGAGCTGAACGTGACTTTCTACCGTATGCCGGAGCCAAAGGCCTTCGAAACCTGGCACAGCCAAAGCCCGGCCGACTTCCGGTTTGCCGTGAAAGCGCCGCGCCAGGTCACGCACTACAAGAAATTCAACGCTGAGGCCCAGCCCATCCTGGCCGACTTCTACGGCACCGTGGCCGAGGGCCTGAAGGAAAAGCTGGGCCCCGTGCTGTTCCAGCTGCCGCCCAAAGCCGCCTACACCGAGGAACTGCTCCACCGCCTGCTCGACAGCCTCGACCCGGCCTTTCAAAACGTGGTCGAGTTTCGGCACCCTAGTTGGTGGGACGGGGAGGTACAGCGCACGCTGGCCCGCCACCGCATCACCTTCGTGGGCCAGAGCTACCCGCCCCCGCTGGAACTGCCCGACGAAGTGGTGGTCAATACCAATACGATTTACTACCGCTTCCACGGCGTGCCGGAGCTGTATAAGTCGCCCTACAGTCCGGAGTTTCTGGCGCGGGTAGCCAGCGAGGTCAAAGCCGCCGAAAACGTGCGCGAAGTGTACCTGTTTTTCAACAACGGCATCGGGGCCGTGAGCGTCGAAAATGCGCGCCAGATGCAGCAACTCCTATAAAAAACCCGTCCTGCAAAGCGACTTCATAAGTGTCGCTCTGCAGGACGGTTGATGATGCGTGCCGGGCCAATTATTCCTTCTCTTTTAGTGAGGCCATGTCAATGACATAGCGGAAGCGCACTTCCTCGTCCATCATCTTGTCAAACGCCTTGTTGATGTCCTGCATGTCAATCATTTCCACTTCGGGCAGGATGTTGTGCTGGGCGCAAAACTCCAGCACCTCCTGCGTCTCGGCGATGCTGCCGATGATGGAGCCGGCCACCGAGCGGCGGTGCATGGCCACTTCCTGGTTGTTGAGCGGTGCCTTATAGGGGCCCAGCAGGCCCACCGTCGTAATGACGCCGTTGCGCTTGGCCAAGGTCACGTAGTCGTTCACCTCGAAGGCATCGGGAATGGTGATGAGGATGAAATCGAACTTCAGCTCGTGCGCTTTCATGGCGGCGGAGTCACTGGAAATCAGCACCTCGTGCGCGCCCAGCCGCTCGGCATCAGCCTGCTTTTCCTTGTCGCGCGTCACGGCCGTTACGGTGGCGCCCAGCGCCCGCGCCAGCTGCACGGCCATGTGGCCCAGCCCGCCAATGCCCACCACGGCCACGCTGCTGCCGGGGCCCACGTTCCAATATTTGAGGGGCGAATAGGTGGTGATGCCGGCGCACAGAATGGGCGCCGCCGCCTTGATGTCCAGCGCATCAGGAATGCGCAGCACGAAATCTTCCTTCACCGTGATGTTGGTCGAATAGCCACCGAAGGTGTTGAAATCCTTGTTTTGCGGCTTCATGTAGCCATTGTAGGTGGCCGTCCAGCTCACGGGGCCTTCGCAGTAGTTTTCCTCCTTTTCCCGGCAGGCCGGGCAGGTGCCGCAGGAGTCAACCATGCAGCCCACGCCCACAATATCACCCACCTGGAACTTGGTCACGGCGCTACCGGCCTCCACCACGCGGCCCACGATTTCGTGGCCCGGCACGCAGGGGTAAATCGTGTTTTTCCAGTCATTTTTTACCTGGTGCAGGTCCGAATGGCACACGCCGCAATACAGGATGTCGATGTGTACTTCGTCGGCTTTGGGCGCTTGGCGCTCGATTTCCATTTCGGAAAGGCCGTTAAAAATAGAGTTGCTGGCGCCGTAGGCTTTGGTTTTGAAAACTTCCATAAGGTTTTTGGGAGAAGAGGGAGTGTGAAAATGAAGTCGGTCAGGTGCTTGATAGCGAAGTCGTGTTGCGAAGGATGAGCCGGCTTTTTCAACGGCTTTTTTGCCCCGAAGTTGACCTTGTGCCCCTATAATATTCGGGCAAAAAATGGCCTCAGCTATATTTAAATGGCCTTTCTATCCATTGGGCAGCAGGCTGTCAGTGGTATCCGTTGTCGAATTCCGATTGCCAGCAGTTGGGGCCAGCGCCGCATCTTTGCCGCATGAAAACCTTGCTCCTGCCCACCAAAACCTACCGCCTCAACGGCCGCCTCTGGCTCGAAACCGAGGACGGCCGCTTCCTCGGCATCGGCCGGCTGGAGTTGCTGGAGCGCATCGCCGAGTTAGGCTCCATCTCGAAGGCCGCGCAGGCCATGGGCATGTCCTACAAGCGCGCTTGGGACCTGGTGAGCTCTTTGAATGCGCAGGCCAGTACCCCGCTGGTGGCCACCCAAACCGGTGGCAGCAAGGGCGGTGGCGCGGCCGTCACGGAGGCCGGCCGGGAAGCCATTGCGGCCTTTAAAGCGATGCAAGACCGATTTCAGGAATTCATGGCCGCCGAAACAAAGCGCTTGCATGACAGTTAGCAAGCGGCGAGGCGTTATATCTTTGCCAATATAACGCCACTTACTGCCTCTGCTTTGATGTCACCCGTTACCCTTGCGCCGGCTCGATTTTTAATTACACTAGCAGTTTGCCTGTTGGCGCTGCCGGGCCTTGCGCCGGCCCAAACGCCCGCCCCCGCCGGCGTGGAGGTGAGCGGGGCCAACCTCGCTCAACCCGTCCGCCTGAGCCCGGCCGCACTGGCCAAACTGCCACGCCAGCAGGTGGTACGCCCCGACCACGACGGCAAAAAACGCACTTATTCCGGCGTGGCGCTTTCCGCCGTGTTCACGGCGGCCGGCGCCAAACTCGGCGCCGACCTGCCCCGCAAAGGCATGGCCCACTACGTGCTGGTGAGCGCCGCCGACGGTTACCAGGCGGTATTTGCCCTGGCGGAATTGAGCCCGGATTTCGCCACGCGCACCGTGCTGCTGGCCGACCGCTGCGATGGCCAGCCGTTGCCCGCCACCGCTGGCCCCTACCAGGTCATTGTGCCCGACGAGAAAAAAATGGGCCGCTGCGTGCGCCAGGTACAAAGCCTGCGCATTGTGGCCGCCCGGCCCTGATATCCCCCCGTTTCCCTTCTCCCCGCCCGTATGCCCGCGTGTCTACCGTGCCGCAGCCGCCCAGCGCTGCTCGCGGCCATTGCCCTCCCGGCAATGGCCGCCCATGCCCAAACCACTGTTCCCGCCGACACAACCCGTAAAAACCTTAACCTGGAAGAAGTCGTGGTGTCGGCTTCCCGGGTCGAAGAGAGCTTTTTGCAGTCGCCCGTCACGGTCGAAAAGCTCAATGCCCGGGCCTTGCGCCTCACGCCCGCGCCCTCGTTTTTCGACGCCATCGAGCATTTGAAGGGCGTGCAAGTCATCACCCCCAGCCTGAGCTTCAAGGTGATAAACGCCCGGGGCTTTGCCAATACCACCAACGTGCGCTTCGCCCAGTTGGTGGATGGCATTGATAATCAGGCCCCACACATCGGCGGGCCCATCGGCAACATCCTCGGGCCCAGCGACCTGGACATTGAGCGCGTGGAAGTGGTGCCTGGCACCGCCTCGGCCCTCTACGGACTGAACGCCATCAACGGCCTCGCCAATTTCAGTACCCGCAATCCCTTTCGCTCGGAGGGGCTGAGCGTACAGCAGAAGACCGGCCTCAACCACGTGGGCGACGCCAGCACCGGCGCCAAAGCTTATTCAGAAACCAGCCTGCGCTACGCCAAAGTACTGGTAGCCGACAAGCTGGCCTTCAAAGTGAACGGCACGCTGCTGCGCGGCTACGACTGGGTGGCCAACGACCAAACCGACCTCAACGCCGCCGGCAATGCCAAAGTGGGCCTGCTCGGGGCCGACAACCCCGCCCGCGACCCGGTGAACAGCTACGGCAACGAGTCGTCGGACCGCAGCAACTTCACCCTGCTCAGCACCCCCGACCCGCAGAGCGCCAAAACCTACCAAGTGGCCCGCACCGGCTACGACGAGCGGGACCTGGTCGACTATAACCTTAAGACTATCAAGGCCGATGCGGCGCTGCACTACCGCCTCAAGCCCAATGCGGAGCTAAGCTACACCTACCGCGTGGCCCGCTTCGACAACGTGTATCAACGCTCGAACCGCTTCCGGCTGCAGAACTATTTGCTGCAGCAGCACGCCCTGCAGCTCGTGACGCCGGTGGTGCAGGCGCGGGCCTATTTCACCCAGGAAAACACCGGGCGCAGCTACAACCTGCGCTCGATGGGCGAAAACCTGGACCGAAATTTTAAGCCCGACGACCAATGGAAGCGCGACTTCACGGCGGCCTGGAATGGCGCCATCACGGCCGGCCAGACCGTGGCCCAGGCGCAAGCCGTAGCCCGCGCGGCCGCTGACGCCGGCCGCTACCAGCCCGGCACGGCGCTGTTCGGCCAAAAGCTGGGCGAGTTGCAGGACATCAACAACTGGGATGTGGGCGCCGCCCTGCGCGTGCGCGCCAACCTGGCCCACGCCGAGGCCCAGGTGAACCTGGCCGAAGCACTGCGACGCGGCGGCCACCGCCTACCCGCCAACCTCGACCTGCTGGCCGGCGCCGACCACCGCACCTACATTGTGGTACCCGACGGCAACTATTTCATCAATCCCAACCCCGGCCAGGACCCGCTCACCGACAACCTCACCTATTCCAAAACGGGGGGCTTCGTGCAAGCCGGCGGCCGTTTTCTCGGCGAAAAGCTGCGCCTGACCGCCACGTTGCGCGCCGACAAAAACGACTATTTTGATGTGAAGTTCAACCCGCGCTTCACGGCCGTTTTCTCGCCCACCATGCGGCAGAATTTCCGTTTGAGCTACCAGACGGGCTACCGTTTTCCGAGCTTATTCGAAGGGTTTTCGAACGTAAACAGCGGGCAGGTGAAACGCATCGGCGGGCTGCGGGTGATGTCGGACGGCGTGTTTGAAAACAGCTATTTGCGCAGCAGCATTGACCTGTTTACCAAAGCTGTGACTGACGCGGCCAACGCTAACACCTCCGCCACGCTAACGGCGGCCCAGAAAACCCAGCTGGCCGTGGAGCAAAACAAAAACCTGTTGGTGCGAAACCCCTACACCTACCTCAAGCCCGAGTACATCCGCTCGCTGGAGCTGGGCTACAAGGCGGCGCTGGGCCCCGGTGGCCGGCTGCTGGCCGACGTGGATTTCTACTACAACGCCTACCGCGACTTCATTGCGCAGGTCGAAGCCTACGTGCCCGTCACGGCCACCAGCACCCCCATCACCAACGCCGACCTCAGCACCGTAGCTACTGCCCTGAACACCCGCACTGGCCAGGCCCGCTACCGCCTCTGGACCAACTCGCAAACCCAGGTGTACAACTACGGCGGCTCGCTGGGCCTGCGCTACGAGCTGGCCGGCGGCTACCTGGCCGGCGCCAACACCACCTACACCCGCCTCGACCGCACCGCCACCAGCGACGGCCTCGAAGACGGCTTCAACACGCCCCGCTGGGCTTACAACCTCAGCCTCGCCAACGAAAACGCCTACAAGCGTTTGGGCTTTGGCCTCAACCACCGCTGGCAGCAGGGCTACTATTCCCAAACATTCCTAGTGAACGGCGAGGTAGCCGCTTACCACACCCTCGATGCGCAGCTGAGCTACACGGTGCCCGCGCCCAACCTACGCTTCAAGCTAGGTGCCAGCAATGTGCTGAACCAGTACTACGTGTCGTACCTGGGCGGGCCCAGCGTGGGCGGGCTGTATTACCTGACCGTGACGTATGAGGTGAAATAGCCAGGCTACCCTCGCCATGGCAAACGGACAATAAAAAAAGGCCCGCTCTCACCGAGAGCGGGCCTTTTTCTTCCTTAAGCGTTGTGGTTACTTACGCTTAACCGGCGCCTTTTTAGCGGGAGCCTTTTTGGCCGGGGCTTTCTTCACGGGTGCCTTGCCGGCGGTGGGTCGGCCTTCCGGCGTTTTCTGCAACTCCGAGATGGTGGGCGCGGGACCGTACTTCACCTCGGCCGAGTTGGGCTCGCCGGTCAGGTAGAGGTCAAATTCCACGCGGCGGTTCAGGGCCTGGCCAGCGGCTTTCGCGTTGTCGGCAATCGGCTTGGTTTCGCCGTAGCCGCGCGATTCGATGCGGTCGGCGGGTACGCCCTGGCTCAGCATGTAGGTGCGGGCCGAAGCGGCGCGGTCGTACGAGAGACGCAGGTTGTAGTCATCGGCGCCTTTGCTGTCGGTGTGGCCGGCAATGCTCATCGTGTAGTCGGGGTATTCCGACATGAGCGCGGCGAGGTCTTTCAAAGTCGGGTACGAGCTGGGGAGCAGCACGGCCTTGTTGAATTCGAAGTTGATAAACTTCGTGGCCTCTTGCAGGCGTTTCTTGGCTTCGGCTTTAATCTCAGGGCAGCCTTTGTTCGAGGCTGGGCCGGCACGGTCCGGGCAACGGTCCTGGTAGTCGGGCACACCGTCACCGTCGCGGTCGAGCGGGCAGCCGTTGGCGTCCACTTTCACACCGGCCGGGGTACCGGGGCACTTGTCGTTCTGGTCAATCACGCCGTCGTTGTCGGCATCGGGGCAGCCGCCCAGCTCAGCCTTGCCGGGGGTATCGGGGCACTTGTCGTCGGCATCGGTGATGCCGTCGCCGTCACGGTCGGGGCAGCCTTGCAGGGCGGCCACGCCTTTCACGTCGGGGCACTTGTCCTGGTAGTCGGGCACGCCGTCGCCGTCCTTATCGAGCGGGCAGCCGTTGGGGTCCACGGCCACACCGGCGGGGGTACCGGGGCACTTGTCCTTCTTGTCCGAAACGCCGTCTTTGTCTTCGTCCTTGGCTTTGCCCAGGGCCACCGTGATGCCCGCCTGGTGCAGCAGGAACCGGTCATAAAGCTTGTCGGGGTTGACAGTCGGTCCGTACAAGTTGTCCACCCGCTCGGTGAACGGGTAGTGGTAGCTGGTGGTGAGGTCCAGCGAAACTACTTCGCTGAGCCGGAATCGCAGTCCCGCCTGGCCAAACACCTCGGGCCGCCGAATTTGATTGATGCCAAAGTCCTGGCCATTGGCCCGTCCTGAGCTGTTGGCCAGGAACATGCCGCCGCCGCCCATGAGGTAAGGTTGGATAAACGACTCTTCCTTGAGAATCTTACCGTTGTTGAGCTTGAGCTTGATGCCCAAATCCACCATGCCGATGCGGGCGTCGAAATTCTCCCCTGCCCGCAGTTCGCTGCTGAACTTGTAGGTTTCGTAGTAGCCCAGCAGCGCTACGTCGAACGAGGGCGACAGGTAGCGGGTGATGGCCCCGCCGCCGCCGACCATCAGGTCGTTGCCGGAACGGTTCCAGAAATCGGAGCCCATGTTGCCGCGGTATTGCAACAGGCCAACGTTAGCGCTAAGTGCCGTTTTTCTATCGGGCGTCTGGGCTTGTGCGTGCGGGGCGACCATGCCGAGCATGACGGCCCCCAGTGCAGCGCCCCTGAGGAGTTGAGGTTTAAAGAACATATTTTTTTAGTGATGGTGGGGAGAAGTACGGTTCCGAACCCGGCCTAGCGGGCCGTTTGGGATGTGCTGCTATACCCTATCCACACGAAAAAGTTGTTCAACTATGCGGTTCATCTTACAACAACCATACATCAAACGCCTGTTGGCCAGACAATAACCAAGCTCCAAGTACAGCTTTTCATTGCGAACTAGTCTGCTCATAACGAAAAAGGCCAGCGCAAATGCGCTGGCCCGGCTAGTCGTAGCAAGATGAATTGCAGCTATTTTTTCACCCGCGAAAACTTCGCATCCCGGCTGCCTCCGGTCACCAGTATCTGGTCGGTTGCGGGCAGGTATTTGACGGGCACTTTCTTCACGCCGTTGTCAATCATGATGGCCTGAGCCGTGGAATCGTAGATGCCCGTCAGGTCGTTCAAGCCTTCGTGAATAAAGAAATTGTCGCCCGAGCGTTGGATGCGGGTGTGCGTCTGAGAGTTGGTATCGTCGCTTTTCCACTCGCCCACGAACTTGTCTCGAGGGTTTCCTTCGGGCGTTTTGGGCTTGTCGGGCCCGCAGCTTCCCATCATGCCAATCAGCGCAATCAGGAGCGCCTGTTTTGCCCAAGTAATCATATTGCGCACGTTTTTCAGAGGTTTTCGAGCTTAAAACCGGCCAAAGTTCAAGCCCAGAATCAGCACGATGCCGATAACCATCAGAATGAGGTAGGTCTCGACAGCGCCCGTCTGCACGTAGCGCAACAGGGCCCCGCCACCATTCACGGCGCGGCCAAAAACACCCACAGCAGGGTTGATGATGCCGTTTTCCACGAACTTATAAAGGCCCGTCGACAGCCACATTACCGGCCGCGTAAACAGCGTGTTGTACAGCTCGTCGATGTAATACTTGTGGTACACTAGGCTCTCGGGTGCCGAGCGCTGGGCTTCGTCCTCGGCCGGGCGCGTGGCGCGGGCCACGTACATCACATACGCCAGAATAATGCCCAGCAGGCCAGCGGCTACCGAGGCAATCATGAGCATCAGCTCGGTGTGCTCGTCGGGCTTGGCGGAGAAAACCTCCGGCAGCAGGCGCTGCGAATAGGTGAAAATCGGGGCCAGGTATTCGGCCAGGTAGTGGTGCCCGCCCGTGAACATGGGCGCCCCCATGAAACCGCCCACGGCCGCCAGAATGGCCAGCACGATAAGCGGGAACGTCATCGAAGCCGGCGACTCGTGCAGGTGGTGCTTCTGCTCCTCGGTGCCACGGAACTCGCCGAAGAAGGCCAGGAACAGCAGGCGGAACATGTAGAATGCTGTGAGGAAAGCCGTGAGCAAGCCCATGGCCCACAGCACTTTGTTGTGCTCGAAGGCGTGCGCCAGGATTTCATCTTTGGAGAAGAAACCCGAGAAAGGCGGAATGCCCGAAATGGCCAGGCAGCCGATGAGGAACGTGAGGAACGTAATGGGCAGCGCCTTGCGCAGGCCGCCCATGCGGCGCAGGTCCTGCTCGTTGCTCATGGCGTGAATGACGGAACCGGCGCCCAGGAACATCAGTGCCTTGAAGAAGGCGTGCGTGAGGACGTGGAACAGGGCCGTAGAATAACCCATCACGCCCAGCGCCAGGAACATATAGCCCAGCTGCGACACCGTGGAGTAAGCCAGCACCTTCTTGATGTCGTTCTGCGCCAAGCCGATGGTGGCGGCAAACAGCGCTGTGGCCGCGCCTACAATGGCGACGACTTGCAGCGTATCGGGCGAAAGGGTGAACAGCACGTTGGCGCGCAGCACCATATAGATACCAGCCGTCACCATAGTCGCGGCGTGAATGAGGGCCGAAACCGGCGTGGGGCCGGCCATGGCGTCGGGCAGCCAGGTGTAGAGCGGCAGCTGGGCCGACTTGCCCATGGCGCCCACAAACAGCAGCAGCGTGATGGCCGTGCAAATGCTCACACCATACGTTCCGAACTGCCCGAGCGAGGCTTTCTGGAACACCTCGGCGTACTGCACCGAGTTGAAGGTGAGGTAAATCAGGAAGATGCCGAGCAGGAAGCCCAGGTCACCAATGCGGTTGATGATGAAGGCTTTTTTGGCGGCGTTGTTGTAGCTGGTGTTCTTGTTCCAGAAGCCGATGAGCAAGTAGGAGCACAAGCCCACGCCTTCCCAACCGATGAAGAGGATGACGAAGTTGGCGCCCATCACCAGCAGCAGCATGCTGAAAATGAACAGGTTCAGGAAGCTAAAAAATTTGCCCACGTTTTCGTCGTGGTGCATGTAGCCGATGCTGTAGACGTGAATCAGGAAGCCCACGCCCGTCACGAGCAGCAGCATAATCAGGCTGAGCTGGTCAATCTGGTACTGGAAGGGAATCTGCAGCGAGCCCACCGAAATCCAGTCGAAGAGCTGCACGGTATACTGGTACTGGAAATTCAGGAACAGCATCACCGAAATCAGGAACGAGCCCAGCACGGTGGCGCTGCCAATAAGCCCGGCCACGGTGCCAGACAGCTTCTTGTTCAGCAGCCCGTTAATCAGGAAGCCCAGGAAGGGCAGCAGCGGAATGAGAACGTAGAGAAACGTAGAATACGGGGCGTTGGCGCCGGGGAGAACGGTTTCTTGCATGGGACTAATCGTTGTCATGCTGACGAAGGAAGCACCCTATCACGTCAGCTTTCAGCAGTATTTCCCCGAGCGGCGCAGGTGTGCGAAGGTCCTCCGCTGCGCTCAGGATGACAGACTTTTATTGCAGCACTACCACTTCAGCCGGCTGAGCAGGTTGACGTCGGTGGTTTGGTAATTGCGGTAAATCATGACGATAATGCCCAGGCCCACCGAGACTTCGGCGGCGGCCACGGCCATGATGAAGAACACGAAAATCTGCCCGTTGGCATCGGCGCGGTAGGCCGAGAAGGCCGTCAGCAGGATGTTCACCGCGTTGAGCATGAGCTCAATGCACATGAAGATGATGATGGCATTGCGCCGCACCAGCACGCCCGTGACACCAATGGCAAACAGGGCCGAGGCGAAAAACACGTAGTACTGAAGCGGAACGGTCCGAATGACTTCGGGGATGGTTTGGGAAACGGTTGGGTCCATGCGCAAGGAAACGGCGAAAGGGCTGTGCAGCCGGCCGGCCGGCAAAGGTACCCTGAAAAACGAAAAATCAGGGGTTGATTTTGCGGGTGGGCACTTATAGTAAAGAACGTCATGTCGAGCGCAGCCGAGACATCTCGCGTGGGCAGTAACTCAATCGTGAAAACGGGTTTGATTACTTCGGCACGCGAGATGTCTCGGCTGCGCTCGACATGACGTTCTTTTTCGGTCAAATAATCCCTTCCAAAAAAATCTTAAAGTAATTTCGAAGGGCCCGCGTCTGTTTATTCAGAATGACAACCATGGCACTTTCGCTCCCCTCCTCCCTTGCGCCGATGACGGCTGCCCAGCAAGACCGCCAGATTGCGGACGCCGTGCGCCAGCAACGCCCGCGGCTGTTGCAGTTCATCCGGCGCCGCATCCCCGACGAAGCCGAGGCCGAAGACCTTCTGCAGGACGTTTTCGCCGAACTCGTAGAAAGCTACCGGCTGCTCAAGCCCGTGGAACAGGCGGCGGCTTGGCTCTTCCGGGTGGCCCGCAACCGCATCACCGACCTCTACCGCCGCAAGCGGCCGGTGAGCCTCGAAGAAGCCTTCGGCGCGGCCGAGGCTAGCGACGACGGTGAGGGCCTGCTGCTGGCCGACCTGCTGCCCGCCGCCGACGACTCGCCCGAAAACCGCCTGTTGCGCGAAACCCTGATGGAAGCGCTGTCGGAAGCCTTGGCCGAACTCCCCGTTGCCCAACGTGAAGTGTTTGTGTGGCATGAGCTGGAAGACAAAACCTTCCGCGAAATGGAAGAGGAAACCGGCGTGCCCCTGAAAACGCTCATTTCGCGCAAGCACTACGCCGTGCTGCACCTGCGCAAGCGCCTGCAGGCACTCTACACCGAATTATTCACCGACTAAATGGGGAGCTGGTGAGGTGGTGAAATGGGGAGTAGTCAAATTGCCTGCTTCAAATTCATCCCAAGCCAATAATTCGCCATTTCACCCCTTCTTATATCACCTATCATGGACCGTAAATTCTGGCTGCTCCGCGGCCTCCGTTTCTTCTTCTTTGCGGCGCTGTTTGTGGCCGTCGTCACCGTCGCCACTCAGGCGCTGTGGAACTGGCTGATGCCTTCACTGTTTCATCTGCCCGTCATCACGCTGGCGCAAACGCTGGGCCTGCTGGTGCTCAGCCGAATACTGTTTGGCTTCCGGGGTGGGCGGCACGGCGGTTGGGCCGCCAAGAAGCGGGCCTGGCAGCAGCGCATGGCCGGCCGCATGGAAAACCTCACGCCCGATGCCCGCGAAAAATTCCGGCAGGAAATGCGCGCCCGCTGCAGCGCCTGGGGCCGCACCTCGGCCAAAACGGCCGACACCCCCGTGCAGCAACCTGCCTAACAAACACTTAATAGTATTCTGCGTAACTATTTTATTGGCGCGGCTCCTTTTCAGGGGGCCGCGCTTTTTTATGTCAATTTTATTTAGACATTTGCCTAAACATTGAAGTCCAGTTATGAATGCCCTATTCAAAGCCCTGAACGACCCCACGCGGCGCGCCATTCTGGAGCGGCTGCGGGCCGGGCCGGCCACTGCCGGGGCCATTGCCGAGCAGTTCCAGTTTTCGGCCCCCACCATTAGCCACCACCTCGACTTGCTGCGCCAAGCCGAGCTCGTGACCAGCCAGAAGCAAGGCCAGTTTGTGGTTTACACCCTCAACATGACGGTGTTTGACGAACTCCTAGGCTGGCTCTACCAATTCAAATCTTAACGCTTTTGCTTCACCTACATTCGGCCTTTCATCATGAAAAAGAACCTGTTGTGGCAGCTGCTCACGCTTGTGCTGCTGGTGGTCCCCTCCTTATACCTGCTGTATGTGTGGCGCGAGCTGCCGGCCCAAGTGCCCACACACTTCGACAGTAGCGGGCAGGCCAACGGCTACACCGGCCGCGAGCACCTGTGGCTGCTCACGCTGGGCCTGCCGCTGGGTGCGGCGGTGCTGCTCAGCGCCCTCCCCTACCTCGACCCCAAGCGCCGGCTCGACGGCGCCAACGCTAATTTCCAGAAGCTGCGGCTGGCGTTGGTGGCACTGCTTAGCGGGCTGGCTTGCTATAGCCTCTATCTGGGTGTGCACCCCGGCACACCGCCCGGCCAGGGGCTGGCCGTGCTGCTGGGCGTGTTTTTTATGTTTATGGGCAATTACCTTACCACCGTGCAGCCCAATTATTTCGTGGGTATCCGCACGCCCTGGACGTTGGAGAGCCCAACCGTGTGGGCCCGTACGCACCGCATCGGCGGCATTATGCTTTGTCTGGCCGGCGTGTTGCTGGTGCTGCTAGCGTTTGTGCTGCCCGCGGCTTGGGTGATGCCCGTGCTGCTCGTGCTGATAGTTGGCACGTCGCTATTCTCTTACGGCTACTCTTATTGGCTTTTTCGGGAGGAGCAGAAAGTAAGCGGAGCAATTTAAATTCAATAATTGCTTGTCCTCTTGATTTTTATGCCCAACATTATTTTGGCTAAGCCAAAATAATGTTGGGCTTTTTCAATTTTGAGCACTATATTTTTTGTTATAATCACAGATTATAAGTGAATTTAACCAGACCAAAACTTGCAAAAGCAGGTGAAAATGTTGTACGTTTGCATCATTCAATTAATACTTGTATTAATGCAACGCATCACCATCCTCCGCATTTCCCCTATTGTAGCCGTCATCGCGCTCCTGCTGACGTCGCTGCCTGGCCGCGCCCAACTGGCCTATAACTATATGCCACGGCCTACTGAAACCGCAGCCAACACAACCGAGCCCGAGGTGGGCAAGGTTGCCGTGAAAACTGCCATGAAAATGGTACATGGCGTGATTCAAAACGAGCAAGGTGCCCTGCCGGGTGCCACCGTATGGCTGCAAGGCAGCCGCACCATCGCCGTTACCAATGCCGAAGGCGAATTTGAGTTGCAGGTGCCAGCCGATGCCCAAACCGTGCAATTGATTTGCAGCTACGGCGGCCTTCAGGAGCAAGTACTGACGTTGACGCCGGTACAGGCCATGGGCTCCATCTACCTGGCGCACAACAAAAAGTCGATAAAGGCTAGCATAGCCCAATAGTTTTTCGAGCCGTAGTCATGCGGCTTGCAAGTAGCACCTTCCTTTCTGCATATCTAGTCTCAAACTGGGAACCCCGACTCGCTATGGTCGGGGTTTTTCTTTAGATATCAGGCAGGAAAACGCCTTGCTTCTATTGGAGCTCAAAAAGTATACATTCACCGGCGAATTCCCAAGGTTGGACGAAGCGGCAAAAAGGCGGGTTTGGTACAAGTCTACATTTGTATCATTCAACAAAGGCAACACCATTGCCACTCTTTTTTTCTGCTCATGCGCTCCTCTTTTCTCCTCTTCGCTTCGCTTCTGACTTTAGCCGCTAGTCTGACCATCAACCTCGTTCAGGCACAGGTGTATGCCAGCAATTCGGCATTTGCATCGGCCAAAACGGAGCCGACACCGGCCAATGGCGCCTCAACGGAAAAAGTAGTGCTTGCTGGTAAAATCACCAACCCGGCTGGCCCGCTGCCGGGCGCCGTGGTAATTCTCACCGCCACCAAGCAAATGGCCGTGACCAACGCTCAGGGTGAATTCGAATTCACTGTGCCCGCTAACGCCGGTGCCCTGGCCGCACTGGTCACCTACGCGGGCTATGCCGACGAAAAAATGACCCTGAACGCCTCGGCCGACGCGTCGACGGTGAGCCTCACCGATGCGAAGGTGATTGTGGTATCGCGCAAGCAGCAGCTCAAGAAATACATTAAAACCGCGCAAAAGCAAGTGAAACACGACCTGAAACAGGCCCGTGTGAAGTAGTTTCCCCACCATTTGCCACTCAGCAAAAAAGCCCCGGCCAAACTGGCCGGGGCTTTTTTGTTACTCCTGCGGCTGCCAGCTACAGGTCTTTGGTGTTGTCGTCGAGTTGCCGGTCGATGACCATGTTGTAAGGGTCGACGGCGACGGAGGCGGGCTTTTTGTCCACCACGAAGCGCAGCTGGTTGTTGCCGGTGCGAAGGCGGCGTTTGGCGATGAGCAGCGGCGGCACGGGCTTTTTGTCGGGGCCCATTTCGGGGAAGATGGCCACGGGCAAGAAGTCGCGGGATTGGTCGGCGGGCTTTTGGTTGCCCAGACTGTCGGCGTAGAATTTGGCCGACTTCACGGTGAAATCTACCTGGTAGCGGCCGTTGGGCAGCTTCTTGCTGGTGGCAGCGGTCAGGCGGTTGTCGAACAGGGTGATGCGCTCAAACTGGTCGGTTAAGTAAGACTGCAGCGAATCGGGCGCGGCGCGGCGCAGGTAGCCGATGAACTCCGTGGAGTTGGTGTAGGGCGGCTGCTGGTAGGCCACGGCGGCCACGTACTGTTTCAGGGCGGCGTTCAATCGGGCCTCGCCCATGGCGTCCTGCAGGCCATACATCACCACCGAGCCCTTGGCGTAATGGATGTACTGCTGGTTTTCGACCAGTGCCAGCGGCACTTCCTTCTTCTGCTCGAAGGCGCGGCCACTCAGGTAGCGGCTCTGGTCGAATTTAAGGAAGCGCTGCATGGCGGTGGGGCCGTTGTGGTGGCGCAGCACCATGAGAGCTGAATACTCGGCCATACCTTCGGCCATAAGGGTGCTGCCCTGCACGTTGCCCCCGATGACCTGATGCGCCCACCACTGGTGCGCCACCTCATGGGCCGTCACGTAGTAGGGGTAGTTCAGGTCTTCGGGGTTCTTGTCGTCCACATCGGCGATGAAGCCGATGGACTCGGAAAACGGTACCGTGTTGGCGAAGCTTTGGGCAAACGACTGGTAGCGCGGGAATTCCAGAATGCGCAGCTGGCGGTGCTGGTAGGGCGAAAAGTTGCGCGAGCAATAGGCCAGGGCATCCTGGGCGCCTTTGGTCATGCGCTGTAGGTTGTACTCGTGGCCGGGCTGGTAGTAGATGGTGATGGGAATGGTGCGGTGGCCGGCCGTGTCTACCCACTGGGCCTTGTGCTCCTGGTAGCGGGCCGAGAGGAAGGTGTAGAAGTTGAGCATGGGCCGGTCCATCACGTAGGTGAAGTAGCGGCGGCCGTTTTTCACCCACTCCTTTTGCAGGTAGCCGGGGGCAATGGCGGTCTGGTCGGCCTCGGTGCTGACGGTAGTGCGGAAGCGAATCCAGTCGGCGTCGGCGCTGATGTAGGTGTTTTGGCGGGCCTTCAGGTCGTTCACCGGAGCCATGCGGGGCTTGGGTTTCAGGCCGTAATTTTTGCGGTCCTGGTCGCCGCTCAGCTCGGCGTCTTCGCGGTAGCCCAGGCCGGGCAGGTAGCCGCTGTTGATGAAGGTGCCGTTGTACACGATGTCGGTGTTCGAACCCGAATTGGGGAAGCCGCGCTCCTGGTAGAAGAGGTCCATGCTGAGCGCCAGCGAGTCGCCGGGGGCCAGGGGCCGGGCCAGGCGGTAGAGGCGCATGCCGTAGGTGGTATCGTTCAGGGCCAGGGTGGCTTGGCCGGTTTGGCCTAAGTTCAGGGCCAGCACGCGGGGATGCTGCTCCACGGGAATGCTCACAATGACGGTGTCGATAGCGCGGACGTGCTTGTTCACCAGCGTGAACTGGCCCCGGAACCGGACAGCGCGAGTGCGGGGGAAAATCTCGGTGTTCAGGTCTACGGCCGTGATGCGGGGCTGGGCCACGTCCTTGAGGCGGCGGTACTGCTTCTCGTAAGCCACCTGGCGCTTCTCGCTCTCCTTGGGCGTCAGGTACTTGTTCAACACATTGGTGTTGTAGAAAATATAGTAGCCCGCGCCTAGGCTCACGAGCAGCCCCAGCGCCAAGGCGGCGCTGCTGGCGGGGCTCCAGCGGCGGCGGGCTTCCGGCAGGCGGCCGGAGGTATCGGTGCCGCGCACCCAGAGCAGGTTGGCCAGCAGCCCCAGCAGCAGGGCCACGCCAAGCCACAGCAGTTTGGTCCACCAGAAGGCGGGCAGGAAGTGGCCGTAGCCGTTCATGTCGGAATACGGGCCCGGCGTGGAACCGCCTCCGAAGCCCAGCAGCCGGTGCCCCAGTCCAATCTGGCCCCGGAAAATATTGGCCACGTAGTACACCACCATCACGGCGAAGCCCAGGTACTTATTGTTGAGCACCACTTGCGTTGTCATGCTCAGCACGCAGAGCAGCAGCAAAAACGGCAGTTGGTACAGGAACAGCGCCTGCAGGTAGAGGCCTATTTCGTAATGAAAGTATCCTTTGAAGGTTTGAATGAGTAGGCCGCAGACCATTATCACGGCCAATAAAACCACTTGCACCAGGCTCAGCGCGGCCAGCTTGCTCAGGAAAGGCACCCAACTGGGCACGGGCACGGCATCGGCAATCTGGGCCACGCCGGCTTCGCGCTCGCGCCACACCAGCTCGCCGCCGTAGAAGATGATGATGGCCAAGAAAAAAAGAGAAAACGAAGCCGTGATGGCCCCCAGCACCGCATAGGTGACGGGAAAAGTGGACGTATCGAACGTTTTGCCCACCTGTGCCGACGTGGCCAGCAGCAGGATGATGCCCGCGCCCGCAATGGCGATGAAGTAGCGGCTGCGCACAATGCCCCGGAATTCGAGCTTGGTGAGGCTCCACCACTGGCGCAAACTCATGCCGCCCGAAAACACCTGCGCCACGCGGGGCAGGCGCAGGCCGCCCGGCTGGGCTGCGGCCGCGCCGGCCTCGGCGGCCAGGGCGGCACGGCGCGACTTCTTATCCGGCTTCTCGGAGGCGAAAGACGAGAACCGGAACCGCGCGTAGCACAGCCCTAGCAGCGCCAGCCCCACGGCCAGCCACACGGCCCGGTTCAGCAGCACGTAGCTGGAGAGGGGCAGCAGGAGGTGGTTTTTGTCGGCCGGCGTCCAATAGCGGATGGTGAAATCGATGGCCGCCAGGCCGAACGCATCGAGGGCCGCTACCAGGTGCTCGTTCTTCAGGTCGCTGAGGTAGGCCGCCGATACCAGGTACACCACCAGCAGCAATACTGAGCCAATGTAGGTGCTCAGGATGTTGCGCGTGAGCGTGGCCGCGGTGAAGAAAATAGCGCCCGCAAACAGCAGGTTGGGCAGCACCAGCACCACGTAAGGCCACACGTAGGTACCGGCGGGCGCACTGGCCAGAAACCGGTCGGCCTCCACCCAGGGCATCACGCCGGCCACGGCCGCACCCAGCCCAATACCGCTGAATACCAGCACCGCAATGAGGTACGAACCCAGGAAGCGCCCGCCCAGGTAGCCAAATTTGCTGATGGGCGTGGTGTAAAACAGCGAATGCGTGCGGTATTCGAAGTCGCGGTACACGGGGTTGCCCATCAGCGAGGAGGCGATGATGACGCCGAACACGCTCAGGATGGCAGTGGTGATGTTGACGGAAAAGGGCGAGTTGATTTTCACCGTCTGCCCGTCGCCGCCCAGCGAGACATTGACGCCCGTGCCGAAGCCGCCGCCGGCCGCCGTCACCAGCAGAAAAGCCATGAGGAACAGAAGGCCGAAATAAATCCAGGTAGCGGGCCGCCGGAGGCGGTATTTGAGTTCAAAAAGGAGTATGGGGAGGAACATGACCTTCAATGATTAGGGAGTAAAAAGAACGTCATGCAGAGCGCAGCGAAGCATCTCGCTTGTGGCAGCAATCCAATCGTTCAGCCGTGTTGATTACTGCTGCACGCGAGATGCTTCGCTGCGCTCTGCATGACCTTTTGGGGTCGATTCAACGGCCCTAGGCCAATACCGCCCCGTTTTTGCTCCGCACTTCGTAGTTTCTGATTTCCGAGAAGTACACGTCCTCCAAATCCGGGTTCACGGCTTCGAAGCCGCTGTCCGGGGCCGCGTCGGCCAGAACGTGGACCACGGTTTTGCCCGCGAACAGGCGCGAGCTGATGACTTGCTGGCTGGCTTGCAGCGCCGGCAGGTCGGACTTCTCGATGAGCTTGCGCCAGATTTTGCCTTTCAGGTTGTTCATCACCGTGAGCGGGTCGCCGGTGAGCAGCACTTCGCCCTTGTTGATGATGGCCATGTGGCGGCACAGGTCCGACACGTCGCTCACAATGTGGGTGCTGAGGATGACTACCAGGTTTTCGCCAATCTCGCTCAGCAGGTTGTGGAAGCGGTTGCGCTCGGCGGGGTCGAGGCCGGCGGTGGGCTCGTCGACGATGATGAGGCGCGGGTTGCCGAGCAGGGCCTGGGCAATGCCGAAGCGCTGCTTCATGCCGCCGGAGTAGCCGCCCACGTACTTTTTGCGCACGTCGTAGAGGTTGGTTTGGTGCAGCAGGGCGGCCACCATTTCCTTGCGCTCCTTGCCGTTGGCGATGCCTTTGAGGGTGGCGAAGTGGTCGAGCAAATCTTCGGCGCTCACGCTGGGGTACACGCCAAACTCCTGGGGCAGGTAGCCCAGCACGCGGCGCACGGCCTCCTTATCGCGCAGCACGTCGATGCCATCGAGGCTGATACTTCCGGTGTCGGCGTCCTGCAGGGTGGCAATGGTGCGCATCAGGCTGGATTTGCCGGCGCCGTTGGGACCCAGCAGGCCGAACATGCCGTTCGGGATTTCGAGGCTGACGTTTTTGAGGGCTTGCGTCCCGTTGGGGTAGGTTTTGGAAAGATTGGTAATGGTAAGGGACATATGCTTTTTTGCAGAAAATTAGGGATGACGCAAGGTACTGTTTGCCAGGCAGCCGGCAAGGCTTGCCGGGTTGATGAGTGTTTCTGTTGGTGGGTTGCCCGGGGTGAGTGTGTTCGAAAGGATTAAAAAAGAACGTCATGTCGAGCGCAGCCGAGACATGACCGTCTAAACATTCTCTGATATCTGTCCCTACTGTCCGCCCTGCTTGCTGCCGCCGCCTTTCACGTCGTCGTTCGAGATGGATTTGCGGCGCTTGCCCTGCTGCTCCTGCCCGAAGCGGTAGCCGAAGCTCACCCGGAAGCTGCGCTGGTAGGCGCGGTACTCCGAGCGTTCCTCAAAGGCCGGCGTGCTGAGGGTGTTGCCAAACACGGTGTAGCTGTTGAATGGGTTGGAAACGTTGACGGTTAGGTCGGCCTTGTCTTTGAGGAAGGTTTTCTTGGCACCCAGCGAGTAGAAAAGGTAGCCAAGGCCCTTCCCTTGCAGTTCCGGCCCGGCCAGGGCGCCGTAGCCGAAGGCTTGCACGGTATAGTTCTTGGGCAGCTTGTAGGAGGTATTCAGGTTGAGGCTGGCCGCGAAGCCGCTGCGCTGGATGCCCAGCGACGGGCTGCGGCGCACGATGTACGACACGTCGGGGCCGCCGCTGACGTCCCATTTGGGCATCGGCTTGAAGGAACCGTAGAAATTGAGCTGGTAGAACACATTGGAAGCCACGTTGGCGAAGGTTTCGGCCGTGACGCCGGGGCTGCCCGTGGGCGTGCGCACCGACTCGATGGCATTGCCCGTGCGCCGCACCGAACCCGAAACGTTTAGCGAGCCGGCCTTGCCGTTGGTGTTGTAGCTCAGCTCGTACGAATCGGTGATTTCGGGGTCGAGGTTGGGGTTGCCGGAGGAAATATTGAGGGTATCCTGGCGGTTGACGAAAGGATTGAGGTAGTAGATGTAGGGCCGCGTGATGCGCCGGCTATAGGCCAGGCGCAGGCTGCTCATGTCGCTGAGGGCGTACTGCGCGAACCCGTTGGGCAGAAACGTGAGGTAGCTCCGCGAAAAGCTGGATTCGGTGGTGCGGAAATTGCCGGCCAGGGCGGTGCGTTCTAGGCGGCTGCCCAGGCTCAGGTTCAGCTTTTTTCCGGCCGAGAAAGAATAGGTGCCGTAGGCCGCCTGCACGTCCTGGTCGTAGTCGAAATCGGTGGAGCGGTCGGGCAAGCGCACGAAATCGGCCGTGCGGCCGGGCGTGAAGCCGTCCACCGTGCCCACGGCGCCGGTGCGGCGCCAGATGCTTTTCAGGCCGAATTCGAGGGTTTTCTTCTCGCCGAAGGGCTGCACAAAATCAGTTTGAGCCGTGTATTCCGTGGCGGGCGTGCGGTTCTCGCTGCGCTCACGGTAGTCGGTGCGGCTGAGGTCGAGGGCCACGTCCGAATTGGGGAACTGGCTCAGGTCGTAGTTGTTGGCGCCCACGTTGCGGGCTACCTGGCCCAGCACGCTCCACTCGCGGCGGGCCTGGGCAAAGGTGCGGGTGTAGGTGCCCGTGAGCTCGCCGTTGAAGTGCTGGTAGGTAGAATTAGTGGCGCGCGTAAACAGCTTGTTCAGGGCCGCGTTGGGGGCCGTGTAGCGGTTCACGAGGTCGTTATTGTTGTTGCCGCGGTAGCCGTTCAGCGAGCCTGCCAGCGAGAAGCTCTGGTGCTCGCTCAGGTCGTAGTCGGCGCCCAGCGTGGCGTAGTAGTAGCCGCCGCGGTAGTTGCCGGCGCTGCGCTGGGTCAGCAAGTCGGTGCCCTGGACCAGAAAACCGGTGCGGTCGCGCAAAAACTCGCTGGGCCCGAAGTTGGTGCCGGCGCTGAGCGAGGAGGTGAAGTTGAATTTGCCTTCGCGGAAGTTCAAGGAGCCGTTGCCGCCTGCGCTGCGGTTGCCGCCGTTGGCGCTCACGCGGCCGTTCAGGCCCTGGCTCACGCCCTTTTTCAGCACGATGTTGATGATGCCGGCCGTGCCTTCGCCGTCGTACTTGGCCGGCGGCGTGGTGATGACTTCGATGGTCTTAATTTGGTCGGCGGGGATGCCTTTCAGGGCCTCGGCCAGGTTCTGGGCCATGGTGGGCGATGGCTTGTTGTTCACCAGCACTTTGAAGTTGCCGGAGCCGCGCATTTTCACGTTGCCGTCGCCGTCCACGGCCAGCAGCGGGGCTTTGCGCAGCACGTCGGCAGCGGTGCCGCCGGCGTTGGTCACGTCCTGGTCGGCGTTGTACACCAGGCGGTCGGGCTTCACCTCCACCACCGGCTTGGTGCCGATGACCACCGCTTCGGCCAGCGCCGTGCCGGCCACGGGCAGGCGGAAAGTGGGCACAGCCGTGGCGCCCGCCGTGATGGTCACGGCCCGCGTCTGGGTGCCGTAGCCCACGTAGCTCACCCGCAGGCGGGCGGGACCGGGGGACAGCTTAACGAGCGAAAACCGGCCCTGGTCATCGGCGGCCACGCCCGTGATGGGCTTGTCGTTGGGCGCGGGCGGCAGCAGCACCACCGTGGCGTAGGGCACCGGCTCTTTTTTAAGCGAATCGAGCACGGTGCCGGTGAGGGAGCCGGTGCCCACCACTACGGCCGGGGCGGCGGGCGCCTGGGCCTGAGCTATGCGCGGGGACGCCCATACTAATCCCAACAGCGCCAGCAGCGCACAAAAGGTAGAATACTTCATCTGCAGAAAAAAGGTGAGCTTGCGGAGACTGATGCGGTTAAGGCCGTTGTAGTTGCTTATGAGCCCAAAAATTGCAGCACGTAGTGGGGCAACGGCCGGCCCCCCAACGGTAGAAGGTGCCGGATTATTAGCCGGGCGCAGGTCGGTTGGGGGCGAATGTTTTCGGCCGGCCGGTGCCTCGCCGCGCCCCGTGGGGGCCAGGGCAAATTGTTGCTTCATTGTTGCCAGAAGTTAGGGAGAGATGGCAACAAAGGTTCTCCCCAGCCCGGCAGCCAGCGCCCCGGGCCATGATATGGAACGTCCCAACCTATGATTTGGGCCGCTCCACCTCGCTGGGCGCCTGGCCCAGCAGCTTTTTAAACACCCGGTTAAACGTTGACTTCGAGTTGAATCCGCTTTCCAGTGCCACTCCCACCAGGGAGTAGTGGCCGAAGCGCGGGTCGGCCAGCTTGCGGCGGGCTTCCTGCACCCGGTAGGTGTTCACGAAGTCGTTGAAGTTCTGCCCGCAGCCCGCGTTGATGACTTTCGAGAGCAGCGCCGGGTGGGTCTGCAGGCGTTGGGCCAGCTCGGTGAGCGTCAGCTCCGGCTCCAGCCAGGGCTGCTCGTCGGCCATCAGGCGCAGCAGCTTGTCGCGCCAGGGGTGCAGCTCGGGGGCCAGGGCCGGCGCGGGTGTCGGCGGCGTCTGCGGTGCCTCACTCACAGCGGCCGTCGGGGCTGGAGCTGCCGCCTCAGCGGCAAGTTGCGGCCGGGCCCACGCCGGCGCCACGCCCGGCGCGGGTCGGCGCTCCACTGCGGTCACGTAGCTGGCTTGCAAGCCCACCACGGCCAAGCCAAACACCAGCCCGCCCCGCACGGCAAAGGCGTACCACATTTCGGCGTAATGAAAAGGGCCGAACCAGGCATCCAGCGCCACGAAGCTCAGCCCCAGCCCGAAGCCCACCATCAGGGCAATGAGCAGCAGGCGCTGCCCCACCAGCTGCCGCCGCTCAGCGCCGGAGGCGTTGGCGTCGAGGTGCTGCCGGTAGCGGCGGTGGTCTTCCAGCGTTTTCAGGCCGTAGAGCAGCAGCGAGAGGTAGCTTGCCAGCGCCAGCGGGCCCACCACCAGCCGCAACAGCGCCAGCGCCGGGCTTGCGCTGCCGGATATTCCCCCAGCGGCGCCGTGCCGGTAGCCCAGCCCCAGCACCGCCACCCCGGCAAACAGCCCAATCTGGCTGAGGCCCGGCAGCAGGTGCCGCCAGGCCCGGGGCGCCCGCAGGCGCGGGTTGGTAAGCACCCAGAAGTAGAGGGCGCACACCGGCACCAGCCACAGCTCGGTGTACCAGGGCACGTAGAGGGGCGCAGGGCCCGCCGCCGCCACGGGCATCACGCACCAGCCGGCGGCGCTGAGCAGGCACTGGGCCAGCAAAAACGTGGGCAGCAGCAGGCCCAGGCCCAGCAGCAGCCCGGGAGTGGCCCGGCCGCGCCAGGCCCCGGCCGCCAGCAGCAGCGCCACTGCCACCGCCGGCCCCAGCAGCGGCTCCAGAAACACGGCGTAGATGAGCGGGGAGAAGACCATAGCAACCAGGCCGGCTCCACGGCGGCGGCCCGGCAAATTTAGGCGCCGCAACCCGGGCGCGGCGCAAAACGGCGCCCAGCGTGCCAAATTGCCTAACTGCCAGCGGCCGCTGTATCTTGGGTGCCTGTAATTGCTTTTGCCTCTGCCATGAACATTCTGCGCCACGTTGAGTTGACCCGCGTTTTTTTCGTCGACATCGAAACCGTGCCCGGCCACGCCTCGCACGCCGAACTGCCGGCCGTGCACCAGGCGCTGTGGCAGAAGTTCTGCGACAAGCGCCACGCCCGTGAGCTGGCCGAAGGCCAGAGCCACGAGGCCTTGTTCCGCAACGGCGGCCTCTACGCCGAGTTTGGCAAAGTGGTGTGCATCTCGGTGGGATTTTTCCGTCTGCTGCCCGACGAGACGCTGGAATTCCGCACCAAGTCATTTGCCGATGACGACGAATGCACGGTACTGGGCGGCTTCGCCAGCTTCCTGCAGCGCTACGCCCCCTACGGCCCCAGCCGCTACGCCAAGCTCGATACGGCCCGCCCCGATGGCCATTTCCTGTGCGCCCACAACGGCCGCGAGTTTGACTACGGCTACCTGGGCCGCCGCATGCTCATCTGCGGGCAGACCATTCCGCCCATGCTCGACGTGGCCGGCCACCGGCCCTGGGACCTGCCCCACCTGCTCGACACGATGGACCTCTGGAAGTTCGGCGACAACAAAGGCCACATCACCCTGGCCCTGCTGGCGGGCTTGTTCGGCATTCCCTCGCCCAAAGACGACATCGACGGCGCCGACGTGGGCCACACCTACTGGGTGAAGAAAGACCTGGCCCGCATCGTGTCGTACTGCGAAAAAGACATCATCGCCACGGCCCGTGTGTTTCTGCACTACACCGGCCGCAAGGAGCTGTGGGATTTGGTGACGCTCACGCCCACGCCCTGGCGCCCAGCCCCCAGGATGCAGGTGCTGGCGTAGCCTTCTCCCGGCAGCCGGACCTGAAGCCGGCCGGAATGCCTCTCTGGCATCCGGCCGGCTTTTTTGCGTCGATTCCAGTCCTTTTACCGCTTATTTTTGCGGGGATTTGCGTCTGCCTCATTCATTTATTAATTCCGTTCTATGCGTTGTTTCTACTCGTTTTTACTAGCCGTGCTGCTGAGCAGCAGCTGGCTTTCGGCCGCCGCGCAACAGCTCGACCTCAGCTTTGCGCCCAGCAAGCTCACCTCGCCGGGCGGCGGCGTACTCACCAGCCTCAAGCAGCCCGACGGCAAGGTGCTCATTGCCGGCTTTTTTCAGCTGATGAGCGGGCAGCCCTCGCCGATGGTGGCCCGCCTCAACGCCGACGGCAGCCCCGACCTGGCGTTTCGGGCGCAGGCCGGCAGCGGCCCCAACGCCACCGTGACGGCCCTGGCCCTGCAATCCGACGGTAAAATCCTGGTAGCCGGCGAGGGCTACCTCTCCGGCTACAACGGCGCGACGGCCCAAAACATCATCCGCCTCAACGCCGACGGCAGCCGCGACACTTCTTTTGGCTCAAGCGGCGCCGGCTGGCGCGGCCCCGTGCGCAGCATGGCCGTGCAGGCCGACGGCAAGATTCTGGTGGGCGGCGAGCTGCTGTGCACCTTCGATGGCCAGCCTACCAACGGCCTGGTGCGGCTGCTGCCCAACGGCCAGCGCGACACCAGCTTTTCCATTGGCACGGGATTCAGCAGCCAGTATGGGGGTAGCTATGGCCAAGCCCGCCGCATCATCGTGCAGCCCGACGGCAACATCCTGGTGGCCGGACAGTTCGACGCCGTGAATGGCCAGGCCATTAGTGCCATTGTGCGCCTTACCCCCACCGGCGCCCGCGACGCCACCTTCACCTCGCCGCTGACCAACGGCGCGTTTGTGTTCGACATGACGCGGCAGGCCGACGGCAAAATCCTGGTGGGCGGCAACACGGTTACGAACCGCGGCGACGTGGTGGTTCGCCTGCTCCCCTCCGGCGCCTTCGACCCGGCTTTTGCCGCTGTGAGCTCAAGCGGGGTAATCTTTAGCCTAGGGCAACGCGCCGACGGCACCATTCTGGTGTCGGGCAGTTTCAGCACGCTGGGGGGCAGCCCCCGCAACGGCGTGGCACGCCTCACCGCACTGGGCCTGCTCGACGCCTCGTTTGCGACGGGAGCCGGCAGCAATAGCAGCGTCATGAACATTGTGGAGCTGAACAGCGGGCAGTACCTGGCCGTTGGGTTTTTCAACGAGTTTGGCGGACAGAACGCCAACGGCGTGGCACGCCTGCTGGCCAGCGGAGCCGTGGACACCAGCTATTCCTTGCTGCTGGAATACGTGGCCAGCGGCGGCCTGGTGCCCCAGAACAATGGCCAGCTGGTGCTGAACTCCTACAACCTTGGCTCCTTCAACGGCCAGGCGGTGAGCAACCAAAACAACCCTTATTCTCATCGCATCAACGCCGACGGCAGCTACAACGCGCCGCTGCTGCTGCCGGCGCCCTACACCCGCCCCAGCGGCAATGCGTATTCCTACAATGCCTTCCCGCAGCCTGACGGCACCGTCTACGCCACTTACCAGAACAGCGACAGCACCGCCCTGGTACGCCGCGTGCTGGCCAACGGCACCTTCGACGCCGCCTTCACGGCGGCCGAGCTGAAGTGGAGCCGGCCGTATCCGCCCGTTGGGTTGGGCGCCACCATCACGGTGCATCCCGGCGGCGGCCTGCTGGTGAGCAGCGGGGCCGCCAAGGTGAACGGCCAGTCCCGCCCCGGGGTGCTGGCCCGCCTCAACGCCGATGGCACCCTCAACACCCAGTTTGCCCCGCCGACCGGGGCCGCGTGGCAGGTGCCCACCGTGGGCACGGGCAACACTGCCGGCTACCGCTACGCCGTGGGCTTGGCCAATGGCCAGACGCTGGTAGTCTGGAACGACGCCACCCGCAGCTACGTGACGCGCCTCAACCTCGACGGCACCATCGACAACAGCTTCTCCATTGGCACCGGGGGCAGCCCCAGCTCGCTGTTCAGCATCGCCCCGCTGGCCGGCGGCAAAATTCTGGTGAATGGCGACTTCACCACTTTCAACGGCCAAGCGGCCCCCTACGGCCTGTTGCGCCTGCTGGCCACCGGCGCCCCCGACCCCAGCTTCACGGCGGCCAGCGCGGCCCGTAGCTTCACGGAGCAGGCCGATGGCAAACTACTGGTGGTGGCCCCCGGCGCCACTTCCCAAACCGAGCGGCTGGTGCGCCTCACCACCACCGGCAGCCTCGATGCCGGCTTTCAGGCCGTCACGATTGGCAACGAGTCGTTCACGCCGGCCGCGGCGGCCGTTTACATTCAGCCCGTTACCAACGCCATTGTGCTCGGCGGCGATTTCACCAGCGTGGCCGGACAGCCGCGCTTTGGCCTCGCCCGCCTCGTGAATACCGCTCTGGCCGTGCGCGCCGCCACGGCTGTGCCGCTGGCCGACGTGTTTCCCAACCCGGCCCACGGGCAGCTCAATCTGCGCCTCCCGGCCCCGCCCACCGGCCCCGTGCTGCTGACTGATTTGCAGGGCCGCACCGTGCGCCGCTGGCCGCTGGCCCAGGCCAACGGCACGGTGCCGCTGGCGGGCCTGGCCCCGGGCGTGTATCTGCTGGGCATTGCCACCGCCGCCGGCCAAGGCTGGCAACGCGTGGTGGTCGAATAGCCCGCTATTGATTCCCACGAAAAAGCCGGCCTCCCGCAAGGGAAGCCGGCTTTTTTGCGTCTATTCTGATGGCTGCTAGTTCTTCAGCGTGGCCAGGTCAATCACGAAGCGGTATTTCACGTCGCCTTTCAGCATGCGCTCATACGACTCGTTGATGTCCTTGATGTCAATGACTTCGATGTCGGACATGATGTTGTGCTCGGCGCAGAAGTCCAGCATTTCCTGGGTTTCGGCAATGCCGCCGATGAGCGAGCCAGCAATGCGGCGGCGCTTGGCAATGAGGTTGAAGGCGTGGATGTGCGGCGCCTCGGTAGGCACGCCCAGCAGAATCATAGTGCCGTCGCGGCCCAGCAGGTTCACGTAGGTGGCCAAATCAAGCTGGGCCGATACGGTGTTGATGATGAAGTCGAAGTAGTTACGCACCGACTTCAGCTGGGCTTCGTCTTTGGTCACCACAAACTTGTGGGCGCCCAGCTCCTTGGCATCGGCTTCTTTATTTGGCGAAGTGCTGAGCACGGTTACTTCGGCGCCCATGGCCACGGCCAGTTTCACGGCCATGTGGCCCAGGCCGCCGAGGCCCATCACGCCCACTTTGTGGCCGGGGCCCACTTTCCACTGGCGCAGGGGCGAGTAAGTGGTGATGCCGGCGCAGAGCAGCGGCGCCACGCGGGCCAAATCCAGCTTTTCCGATACCTTGAGGGTGTATTTTTCATCCACCACAATCTGGCTGGAGTAGCCGCCGTAGGTGGGCGCGCCGCTGCCGATTTCGCGGCTGTTGTAGGTGCCCACCATGCCGGTGGTTTCGCAGTACTGCTCCAGGCCTTCCTGGCAGCTGGGGCAGGTGCGGCAAGAGTCGACCATGCAGCCCACGCCGGCCAGGTCGCCCACTTTGAAGTTCTTCACGTGGTCGCCCACCTGCGTGATGCGGCCCACGATTTCGTGGCCTGGCACCATGGGGAAGATGGAGCCGCCCCACTCGTCGCGCACCTGGTGCAGGTCGGAGTGGCACACGCCACAGAATTGGATATCAATAAGTACATCGTGCGGGCCGACTTCGCGGCGCTCAAAATTGAACGGTTCGAGGGGGATGTTGACGGCGGGCGCAGCGTAGGCTTTCGTTGGAAGCATTTTGGGGTAATTAGGGAATGTTTAATTGAAAAATCAGAACGTCATGCTGAGCGCAGCCGAGGCATCTGTGCCGCAATGCTAAATCCTGTTGATTGGATTACTTGCGCGGTAGAGATGCTTCGGCTGCGTTCAGCATGACGTTCCTTCAACTAATAGATAGAACCAGTCGGCGCATTCAAAGTTTGCGGCAGGGGCTTTCCGGCCAGCTGCGCGGCCACCAGCTCGCGCATGCGCCGCAACGACTCGCGGGCGAATTTGCGCTGCAGCATGCGCCCAAACAGCTTGAAGCCCAGCCAGTAAAACGGGTTGCGAATCTGGCCGGACTGCGACACGGCGTGAATGCGAAACTGCACCGCGCCAGTCGTCAGGTTTTTGTGGATGGTGAAGTCAATCTGGCCGCGCTCGAAGTGGCCTTCGAGGGTGCGGTAGCCGTAGCCCCAGACACGCTCGGGACCGTTGGGCGTGTCGCGGGCGGCCTCATCGGTCACCTCGCTCACCCGCACGCCGAAGTAGAAATTGAACACCAGAAAGTGCGCCCGCAGCACCATAATGCGCTTTTCGAGCGGCACATTGGGGTCGAAGTAGCCGGTGATAAGGTCGGGCGGGGGGAAGGCGTAGCGGCGCAGCACCTCCTGCGCCGCCG
This sequence comes from Hymenobacter convexus, assembly GCF_030580955.1. Taxonomy (GTDB): domain Bacteria; phylum Bacteroidota; class Bacteroidia; order Cytophagales; family Hymenobacteraceae; genus Hymenobacter. The sequence goes on from NZ_JAUQON010000009.1 coordinate 158,385, forward strand.
CGAAGGAGCCGGCCGCTTCGGGCGTGCCGGGGGCCTCGGCGGGCAGGTCGGTTTCGTAGTCGTCGAGGCGCCAGCCAGTGGCGCTGGTGTACTCGTTTTGGCGCGAGAAGTCGTAGTTCACCTTCGCGTTGGCGTAGGCGTCGATGCGGGCGCGGTATTGCTCCCAGGCGGCTGGCTTGGCCGAAGTGGGCACGGCGGCAACTTGGTTACTCATGGCGGGTGTGCTGCACGTGGCCGGCTTCGTCGTGCCGGAAGGTTTCGACGGTGACATTGCCCAGGGCCTGGCCGCCACTGGCCGCCACCACCCGTTGGCAAAACGAAACCCAGGTGGCTTCCTGCAGCAGCTTGCCGCCGCCGAGGGTGTCGTAGGCAAAGGCCACCAGCCCGTCGCGCGAGCGGGCTGAGGAGCGGATTTCAAACCGTAGCACGTCGGGCGACTCGTCCAGGTAGTGCGCTTCGAAGCGGATGCGGCCGGCCTCGGGGTGGCCTTCGAGGGTGATGAATTCGAATGCCGTGGCGCTCACGTCGGTGACGCGCACACAGCCGTTCCAGGGGCCCAGGATTTTGATGCTGAACTCGTCGCCCGCTTTCAGGTCGCCGTCGTCGCCGGCTTTCTTTTTAAAATCGGCTAGTGCGTCGGGCGAGAAGTGGGGCACGTCGGCCTGCACTTCGGCCATAATCTGAGCCGGCGAGAGGCGGGCGCGCGCCACGTCAATAAAATAACGGCGTTCCAGCAACGGCCCGGAGCCGGTGGAAGCAGGTTGCTCAGAAGTGGAATCAGACATGGCTTGCGAAGAAACGTATGGCCCTCATACGCCCCGCACCGCCGTAAGATGCTACGGATGGGCTTTTCGGACTTTAAAAACCGATGCCTCCGAGCTCATAACTCTTAACTTTTAACTCATAACTCAAAGGAGATGGCCTACTACCGCCCGCCCGGCCCCCCACCCGACCCCACGCTCGTGCGCAGCCTCACCCAGCAGCAGCACGACATGCGCCAGCGCGTGCGCCACGAGCCGCTGGCCCAGGAGCCGCGCCTCATCGCGGGCTGCGACTCGTCATTTCCCACGCCCGACACCATCTTGTCGGTGTTCGTAGTGCTGAAATTCCCGTCGCTGGAGCTGGTGGAGAAAGTCTACAACTACGGCCCCGTCGACATGCCCTACGTGCCCGGCTTCCTCTCCTTCCGCGAGGCGCCAAACGTCATTCATACTTTCGCCAAGCTCGAAAACAAGCCCGACGTCATCATGGTGGACGGCCACGGCATTGCGCACCCGCGCCGCATGGGCATTGCCGCGCACCTGGGCGTGCTGCTCGACATACCCACCTTCGGCGTGGCCAAGCAGAAGCTGACGGGTGTGTTTCAGGAGCCCGGCATTGAGCGCGGCAATATCACGGAGCTGCTCGATGCCAAATCCGGCGAGCTGATTGGCGAAGTCATTCGCAGCAAAGACAAGGTGCTGCCGCTGTTCGTGAGCCCCGGCCACCGCTGCGACCAGGCCACGGCCACGCGCCTCACGCTGGCCTGCCTGCGCGGCTACAAGCTACCGGAGCCCACGCGCCTGGCCGACCACTGGGCGGAGGAATTCAAGAAGGAAGTGCGGTAGGCGGGACCCTCCAACCGGCCAACGCGCTTTGCAGCATTGTCAACGATTCACCTGCGGCCATTGGCAACTTCAGCATCTCGGCTACTGCCCGAAAAACGGCTTGTTTGCCTTCGTGCTGCGCCAGTACCCCCGCGTCAACTGGCAGCTGCTGCGACTTGGAGAGCTTCTGCCCGGCCTCGTTCGTCAGCAGCGGATGGTGATGAAAAGCAATGCGCGAGGCCTTGAAACCTGCCGTTTCGGAAAGCTGCGCGGCCAGCCAAAGCTGCGCGGCCGTGCTGGGCTGCAAGTCCAGCCCACGCACAATGAGCGTAGTGCCGAGCCGCAGGTCGTCGACCACCGACGCCACCTGGTACGCCGCCACGCCGTCTTTTTTGCGGATAACGAAGTCCGGCATCAAAGTGCCGAGCGGGACGCTGGTTTCGCCCTGCCAGGCATCGACAAAGCCAATTTCGGTGCCGGCCGGCACGTGCGCCCGCCACGCCGCGCCGGGTGTTTCGAGGGCAACCGAAGCTTCGGGGCCGCCGGTGCGGGTGCGCTGGCTGGCCCGCACCAGGCCCGGTTGCAGGGCCAAGCGGCGCAGCACGCGGTTGTATTCGGGCAGGTGGAGCAGTTGCGAATGGTGGCGCAGGAAGTCGTCGGGGCCGGTGGGGCCGTGGTCGTAATCGATGCCCAGCCAGTCAATGACGCGGAAAATATTATCCAGATAAGCCGGGCGCAGGCGGGCACGGTCCAGGTCGTCGATGCGCAGGTACAGCGTGCCGCCGGCGCGGCGCGTGAGCAGCCAAGTGAGCACGAAGTTCACGGCGTTGCCAAGGTGCAAGTAACCGCTGGGCGTGGGCGCGAGGCGCGAAACGACGGTAGACTGGGCAGACATTAGCTCAACAGCAGCTCCATTTGCACATCGGCCCGCGCGTAGGGCGACGGATTATGCTGCGCCACATCTCGGAAACCCAGCTTGCGGTATAGGCTCAGCGCGGGCGCCAGTTTCGAGTTGCTTTCCAGATACATGCGGGCGCCGCCGAGGTCGCGTACCCGCTGCACCGCCGCTTGGCCCAGCAGGTAGCCAATCTGCCGGCCCTGTGCGGCTGGCGACACGGCCATTTTGGCCAGCTCATAGCTGCGGCCATCGGCCATCTTAATCAGGGCGCAGGTGCCCACCACCTGGCCATCCAATTCGGCCAGCAGAATGTAGCCGCCGGGGTTCAAAATATATTCTTCGGGGTGGTCAAGCGCCTTCAAATCGGCGGGCTCTAGGGTGAAGTAGTGCGAAATCCACTCTTCATTAAGCTGCCGAAAAACGGGCTGGTCGCCGGGCCGGAAGTCGCGGATTGTCACTGGCGAGGCTTCACGCGGCGCCCATTCGGCCTGTTGCAGCACCACGCGGTACCCGTCGGGGTCTTCAAAGGTGTGGCCGTGGGCGTCCCAATACGGGTTGTAAGATGGCACTGGCTCAAAACCAGCGGCCTCCATGCGCTGCACGGCGGCCTGCCACTCCGCTGCATCGGGCAGGTAGAACACGAGCAAGTTGTCGGGAGTGGGCGCGCGGCCCACGACGTGGCCGGGCTGATGCGTAAATTCCAGATGGTAGGGCGCCTGCGGGTGGCCCAGCATGAGGCCGTCGAAGCCATTGTGGGCGGTGAAAGAGCTGATTTGCTGCAGACCCAGGCCGTCGCAGTAGAAGCAGCGCAGGGCGGCAAGGTTGTCGGTGGGCCGGGCCACGCGCAGGATGGGAATGGTCATGGAAGTTGCGCAAATAGTAGCGCGAACTTTGTAGTTCGCGTGGCAGAACGATTGTGAAACGGCGCGTGGACGCGAACTGCAAAGTTCGCGCTACTAATTGCCACTTAGCTAAACCTCAGCCATTCGAAACGGTCAAGCTGCATATTGCCCTTTCAATACCGTCCCGATGAAACAATTGCTACTGCTTATCAGCCTGGGAATCTTTCTGCTGCTGCAGTGCCCGACCAGTGCTCAGGCCCAAACCACACCGCTTTACTTCCCGCCCCTCACGGGCACCACCTGGGCCAGTACTACGCCCGCCAGCCTGGGCTGGTGCCAAACGCCGCTCGATTCGCTGCTGGCCTTTGCCGGCCGCAAGGGCAGCAAGTCGCTGCTGATATTGAAGGACGGCCGGATGGTGGTGGAGCAGTACTACGGCACCTACACCGCCGATTCGGCCTGGTACTGGGCCTCGGCGGGCAAGTCGCTCACGGCCACGCTCGTGGGACTGGCCCGGCAGGACGGCCTCCTGAGCCTCACCGACAGCACCTCCCGCTACCTCGGTCGCTGGACCAGCGCCACCCGCCCGCAACAGCGCCAGATTCAGCTACTGCACCAGCTCACCATGACGACTGGGCTCGACGACAGCCCGCCCGCGCCCTGCGACAACGAAAGCACCACGCCCAGTTGCTTGCGCTACTTCGCCCCGCCCGCCACGCGCTGGGCCTACCACACCGGCGCCTACCGCACTCTGCAGGATGTGCTGGTGCAAGCCAGCGGCGCCACCACCATCACCCAATACACCAATCAGCGCCTCGGCACCCGCATCGGCCTGACCGGCCTATGGGCCAACGACGTGTTTTACAGCAAGGCACGCAGCATGGCCCGCTTCGGCCTGTTCATCCTGGCGCGCGGCACTTGGAATGGCACCCAAATCATGACCGACACGGCCTATTTCCGGCGGATGACCACGCCCAGTCAAACTCTGAACCGCAGCTACGGCTACCTCTGGTGGCTCAACGGCCAAAGTAGCTACAAGCTGCCCGGCGCCCAGCTCACGCTGCCCGGCCCACTCATTCCCTCGGCCCCGGCCGACCTCATTGCCGCCCTCGGCAAAAACGACCAGAAGATTTACGTGGTGCCCAGCCTGGGCCTCGTGGTGGTGCGCCAAGGCCAATCGGCCGGAGCCAGCCGCCTGGCTGCGTCCTCTTTCGACACCGAGCTATGGACGAAAATCATGGCCGTATTCTGCCGCCCCACCGCCGCAGCAGCCACTTCCGAAGCCGCCGGCTACAGCGTTTTTCCCAACCCCGCCACCGAGATGCTCACCCTGCGCCAGCCCGCCCAAACTGCCGCCGCCGTGCGCCTGACCGATGCGTTGGGTCGCGAAGTATGGCATCAGCCGGTGGTCGGAACGGAGGCTTCTGTTCCGGTAGCAGCTTTGGCTCCCGGCTTCTATACGGCGCAGTGGCTCGACGCCGGCGGGCGCGTACTGGCGAGCCGCAAAGTAGCCCGGCAGTAGAACTTGCACAAAAACAGTGCAGCCTTACTAGTCAATGCGTAAGTTTGCGGTCAATTTGCGGGCCGGTTTCCCGGTGCCGCTGCTGCCCTCCTGCTATTGCCGATGCTGACTGCTGTTCTGCTTTTCCTCCCGCTGGCCGCCGCCTTGCTGCTGCTGCTCACCAAGGGAGCCACCGCCCGGGCCCTGGCCCTGGGCGCCTCCATCATCGAATTTGGCCTCGCGGTGTACACCGCCTTCGCCTTCAAAAGCAGCGGCGCGGCCAGCTTCAACCTCAATTACAGCTGGATTCCCTCGGCCGGCATCAACTTCCACCTCGGGCTCGATGGCCTGAGCCTACTGCTGGTGCTGTTGACCACCTTCCTGGTCCCACTCATTCTACTGAGCGCCTTCAAGCGCGACTTCGAGAACCCGTCGGCCTTCTACGCCCTCGTGCTGTTCATGCAAACCGGCCTGCTGGGCGTGTTCACCTCGCTCGATGCCTTCCTGTTCTACTTCTTCTGGGAAGTGGCGCTCATTCCGATTTATTTCCTGGCCGGCGCCTGGGGCGGCGAGCGCCGCGTGGCCATCACCCTCAAGTTTTTCCTCTACACCGTGGTGGGCTCGCTGCTGATGCTGGCCGGCTTCGTGTACCTCTACCTGCAAACCGGCCCCGCCGCCGGCTCGCTGGCACAGCACTCGTCGGAGCTCTCGGCCTTCTACAGCCTGAAGCTGAGCGCGGCCGAACAGTCGTGGCTGTTCTGGCTGATTTTCGCGGCCTTTGCCGTGAAGATGCCCATCTTCCCCTTCCACACCTGGCAGCCCGATACCTACACTGAGGCGCCCGCCCCCGCCACCATGCTGCTCTCGGGCATCATGCTGAAAATGGGCATCTACGGCACCATGCGCTGGCTGCTGCCGGTGGTGCCGCTCGGCGTGAGCCAGTGGCAGAAGCCAGTTATCATCCTCTCCATCATCGGTATTATCTACGGCGCCATCATCGCCATCCGGCAGCGCGACGTGAAGCGCCTCATCGCCTACTCCTCGCTCTCGCACGTGGGCCTGATGGCGGCCGGCGTGTTCTCGCTCACCCAAATCGGCCTGCAGGGCGCGGTGGTGCAGATGCTGGCCCACGGCGTGAACGTGGTCGGCATGTTCTTCATCGCCGATGCCATTGAGCGCCGCACCGGCACCCGCTACATCCCCGACCTCGGCGGCCTCACCCGCCGCACGCCCGTTCTCACGGTCTGCTTCCTGGTGATGTTGCTGAGCACGGTGGCCCTGCCGCTTACCGGCGGCTTTGTGGGCGAATTCCTGCTGCTGGCGGGCGTGTATCAGTACAATGCCTGGGTGGGCGCCGTGGCCGGCCTCACCATCATTTTCTCGGCCGTGTACCTGCTGCGCATGTTCCAGCGTGTCATGCTCGGCCCTGATTCCTCGTTCTCCGAAACCATCACCGACCTCACCGGCGGCGAGCTGCTGATTCTGGTGCCGCTCATCGCGCTGGTGTTCTGGATTGGCTTGTTCCCGAATTCGTTCCTGCACCTCTCGGAGCCGGCCGTGGCGAATATCCTGACGCTGGCCGGCCGGTAGAACGTCTTTGTTTTAATGATAAAAAGGAACGTCATGCTTCATCTGGCGTCCGCGCAGCCGAAGCATCTCTACCTCAATACTAATTAATTACTTGCGCAGTAGAGATGCTTCGGCTGCGCTCAGCATGACGTTCTGTTGGGGCACTGTTCATTGCCCAGCGTCTTTTTTGCAGCTACTACATGACCTCCATCATTCTCCTCTCCGTCTTCGGCATCCTCAACCTGTTCCTGGGCTTCCTGCGCTCGAATAAGGTGCTGCTGCCCGGCGCCATGCTGCTGCTGCTGGCCGTGTTCGGGGCCAACTACGCCGACTGGAACGTGGCGCACGAGCCCTACTTCAACCATATGCTGGTGGTCGACAATTACACGGTGGCCTTCACCGGCATTGTGCTGCTCACCACCATTGTGCTGCTGCCCTTTTCGCGCAGCTACGTGACCGCCGGCGAGCCCAACCTGGCCGAATACTACGCGCTGTTGCTTTTCGCACTGGTGGGGGCCATCATGATGATTGGCTACGACCACCTGCTGATGTTGTTTGTAGGCATCGAAATCCTGAGCATCAGCATGTACGTGCTGGCCGGCAGCAGCAAGCGCGACTCCCGCTCGAACGAAGCCGCCCTGAAATACTTCCTGATGGGCGCCTTTGCCACCGGTATCCTGCTCTTCGGCATTGCGCTGCTGTATGGCGCTACTGGCACGTTTGCCCTCTCGCAGCTGGGCGCCGCCGTGGCCGCACCGGCCAATGCCAGCCTGCAGCCCATGCTCTACATCGGCATTCTAATGATGATTATCGGCATCGGTTTCAAGGTGTCGGCCGCGCCGTTCCACTTCTGGACGCCCGACGTGTACGAGGGCACGCCCACCTTCTTCACCGCTTTCATGAGCACCGTGGTGAAGACAGCCGGTTTCGCCGCCTTTCTCAAGCTGCTGGCCGTGGCCCTGCCCGCCGCCCAGGGCTTCTGGATGCCCACCATTCAGGCCATGTGCGCCCTCACGCTGCTGCTCGGCAACGTGGGCGCGGCGGCCCAAACCAGCACCAAACGCATGCTGGCTTACTCCAGCGTGAGCCACGCCGGCTACCTGCTCATCGGCCTCGTGGCCAGCAAAGGCATCCTGAAAGGCGAGGCCGCCAGCGCCATTTTCTTCTACTCTTTGGCCTACTCCATTGCCACTGTGGCGGCCTTCGGCGTACTGAAACTGGTGAGCGACCACCGCCAGGACGACTCTTACAACGGCCTGAATGGCCTAGGCCGCACCAACCCGCTGCTGGCCTTTGTGATGACGGTGGCCATGCTCTCGCTGGCGGGCATTCCGCTCACGGGCGGCTTCTTCGGCAAGTTTTTCCTGCTGGCGGCGGCCGTGGGCCAGGGCTACATTGGCCTCGTGGTGTTTGCCGTTATCATGAGCATGGTGGGTTTGTACTACTACCTGCGCCCGCTCATCGCCATGTACCTGCGCCCGGCCGAGGCCGACGCCACGCCGGTCCCAGTGGATGGCATCCAGTCGGCCACGCTGGTGGTGCTGGCGCTGCTTACGATTCTGCTGGGCGTGGCGCCGGGCTTCCTGAGCGGACTGCTATAAGCAAAACCGAGTTATTGAAAACAGCAAAAGCAGTCCGACGGGCTGCTTTTGCTGTTTATTTGACTTCCTGATTTTTGCTCTTGCGCTATGACGAGTCGTCTATTTCTACATCTTTGGCTGGCCTGCTGCCTCAGCATCTTCAGCAGCTGCGCGGCCCGGCCACCGCACGAAACCGGTCCCTTCCAGTCCGCCGATTTGGTGGAACTGCAGAAGCTCGACCCGACCATCCGGCTCGATATCCGATACGCGACGGCGCAGAATTTCATGGGCCGGGTGCTGTATCCGCAGGCGCGCGCGTTTCTGCAGCGGCCTGCCGCCGAGGCACTGGCGCAGGTGAATGCGGAGCTGCGGCCGCTGGGCTACGGCCTATTGGTGTTTGACGGGTACCGCCCCTGGCGCATCACCAAGCAGATGTGGGACCACACACCGGCCGACAAAAAGGAGTTTGTGGCCGACCCGCGCAAAGGCTCGCGCCACAACCGCGGCTGCGCCGTGGACCTGACGCTGTGCGACCTCGTTACCGGCCGCGAAATCGAGATGCCTGGCGCCTACGACGAAATGAGCCCCCGTTCCTACGTGGCCTATGCGGGCGGCACCCCGGTCCAGCGGGCGACGCGCGACCTGCTGCGCGTCCGCATGGAAGCTCACGGCTTCACAGTGCTGCCGGCCGAGTGGTGGCATTATGATTTTAAGGACTGGAAGGCGTATCCGATTCAGGATATTCCGTTTGAGAAGCTGTAGTTACTGAAACCAAAGTGCCCCCGCAACTAAGGTTACGGGGGCGCTCTGGCAACTAAGCAACTCTTTTTACTACGGATTAGTCGACCACATGCCAGCTTCCTTGATGAAGATGCGGCGGTTCAGCTTGAGCTGCGACACGATGAACTCGGCCAAATCTTCGGGCTGCATCACCTTCTCGGGGTTGCCGTCGGTGAGGTTGTTGCCGATGGCCAGGGGCGTGGCCACGGTGCTGGGCGTGAGGGCCGACACGCGGATGTTGTGCTTGCGTACTTCCTGCATCAGCGCCTCGGTGAGGCCCATCACGGCGAATTTGGAGGCGCTGTAGGCACTGCTGCCGGCGGCGGCCCGCAGGCCGGAAGTGGAGGAAATGTTGATGATGTCGCCGGTTTGGCGCGTAATCATGTCGGGCAGCACGGCGCGGGTCACGTAATAGGTGCCGAACACGTTGACTTGCACGATGCGCTCCCACTGCTCGGGCTCCATCTCCAGAAACTTGGCGAAGCTGCCGATGCCGGCGTTGTTGATGAGAATGTCAATCGGGCCCAGCTCCTGGTGAATCTTGGCCACGGCGAGGTTCACGGCCGGGCGGTCGGCCACGTCGGCCACGGCGGTGGCCACGGTGCCACCGGCGGCAATAATTTCGGCGGCTACTTCTTGCAGGTCGCTTTCGGTGCGGGCCAGCAGGCCCACTTGCACGCCTTCGGCGGCCAGGGCGAGGGCCACGGCGCGGCCAATGCCTTTGCCGGCGCCCGTGACGAGGGCAACTTTTCCTTGGAGGGATTCCATAATGGTTGTAGAGTTAATTGAGGAGGTGCTACAACCGGTCAGAACGGGGGATTGTTGAGCGTTGTTCTAACGGGCGCCTCACCCCCCAGCCCCCTCTCCTCAGGGAGAGGGGGAGCCAGACGATTTCTACACCGCGCAAAACCGGTGCCCCCTCTCCCCAAGGAGAGGGGGTCAGGGGGTGGGGCGCCCGCCAGAACAACCAAGCTCCTTACATCGAGTGCAGCTTCTTGGTGAAGTCGCCGTACATCACCCAGTCTTCCCAGCGGTGGCGATAGGGCGCCACCTTGCCGCGCAGGTACTTCTCAATCATGAGGCCGGCGGCGGGGGCGGCGCTGGTACCCCCGAAACCGGAGTTTTCGATGAAGACAGCGATGGCGATTTTCGGGTCGTTCACCGGGGCGAAGGCGGCGAAGGTGGCATGGTCAAAGCCGTGGGGGTTTTGTACGGTGCCGGTTTTGCCGGCCACTGAGATACCCAATTCGGCCAGCGAGGCTAGGTTGCCGGTGCCGCCGTTGCCGTCCACCACCATCTGCATGCCGGGGATGATGTACTTGAACAGCGACGTATCGACGGCCGTGTAGTGCTTCTGGCGAAACTGCGGCAGCGGGCCACCGTTGCCGATGCTGCGCACGAAATGCGGCGTGTAGTACCAGCCGCGGTTGGCGATGGTGGCTAGTACGTTAGCCATCTGCACGCCCGTGATGCCGATTTCGCCCTGCCCGATGCTGAGCGAGTACACGTTGCGGTAGCTCCAGCGGTGCTGGCGGTTTTCCTTCTTGTTGAAAAACTTCTTGTCGTAGAACTCCGGCGACGGAATCAGGCCGCGCTTTTCCTGCAGCATGTCCACGCCCAGCTTTTCGCCCAGGCCGAAGGTTTTCACCATCTTCTGCCACTGGCCCAGACCGATATGCGTGTCCTCGTACTTGTTTTTTCCCTGCCCGCGCAGCACGGCCGCCTGCATCACCTGGTAGAAATAAGGATTGCAGCTGTTTTTGATGGCAATACTCACGTTGGAGGGCCGCTCGTGGCGGTGGGTGCAGCGCACCAGCTTCTGGTTGCACTCGAAGCCGGTGCCGGGCTGCACCACGCCCAGCTGCAAGGCCACCAGCTCATTCACCAGCTTAAATACCGAGCCGGGCGGGTAAGTGGCCATCAGCGGGCGGTCGAAGAGCGGGCGGTCGGGGTTGTTGAGCAGGGCCATGTAGCGGTTGCCCGCGCCCTTGCCGGTCAGCAGGTTGGGGTCGTAGCGCGGCACCGAGACGAAGGCCAGAATCTCGCCGGTCTTGGGGTCGATGGCCACGATGGAGCCGCGGCGGTTGGCCAGTAGCTTTTCGCCGTAGGCCTGCAGCTCGGCATCGATACTCAGGTGCAAGTCCTGCCCGGCCACGGAAAGCGTGTCAAACTCACCGCTGCGGAATTTGCCTTTCTCGATGCCGCGCACGTTCACCATCTTGTACTGCACGCCGCGCCGACCCATCAGAATCGGCTCGTAATACGACTCCAGCCCCGAAATACCGATATTCTCGCCCGGCTGGTACTTGGCATACTTCGGTTTCTCAAGCAGCGCTGGCGTGATGGAGCCTACATAGCCCAGGGCGTGGGCCAGGTTGGCGGTGCGGTAGGCCCGTGCCATGCGCGCCTGAATGCGGAAGCCCGGAAAATCCATCAGGTTGTCCTGAATAATGGCCAGGTCGCGCGTGGTCAGGTTCTGGACGATAGGCGAAGGCTTGTTGCGCGAGTATTTTTTGGCCACGCGCAGGCTGTTGCGCAGTTCTTCCTGCGGTATCTGCAGCAGCTCACAGAAGCGGGCCGAATCGAGCTGCTTCACCTCCCGGGGCACCACCATGAGGTCGTACACGGGCTCGTTTTGCACCAGCAACTGGTCCTTGCGGTCGTAAATCAGGCCGCGGTAGGGTATCTGCACTAGTCGTTGCAGCGTGTTTTTATCGGCGGCCAGCTTGTACGTGCCATCCATCACCTGCATAAAAAACAAGCGGGTGAGAAAGATGAGCACTACGATTAAGAAGATGCCCTGAACGACGTATTTACGACCTTCTAAATATTGCATACCTATATCAAACGCTCCTGAACGTCATGCTGAGCGAAGCCGAAGCATCTCTACCGCAATAGCAATTCTTTTAATCAATAGTTGGTTTACTTCAGCGGTAGAGATGCTTCGGCTTTGCTCAGCATGACGTTCGGATACCAGCCAGATTACGCCTAACTCCGCCCCCGCCGCACCGGAAAAAACAGCAGCTGCACAATCAACAGCGCCAGCCCGGTAAAGAGTGCGCTCACCATTATTTTTCCCAGCGTGAGGCCGATGTGGCGGAAGCTGCCCAACTCCAGGATGAAGAATGTGGCGTGGTGTAGCAGCACCAGCAGCGTGAGGTACACGCCGAACCACTGCCAGCCCATCTGGTGCACGTTCACGGCGTCGGCCGAATCGTAGCCATCGCGCGGGGTGAGCAGGCGCAGCACCCACGGCCGCAGGAAGCCCAGCAGCACCGCCGCCGCCGCGTGCAGCCCGCCGGTGTCGTAGAAAATATCCATCGTCACCCCCATCGCGAAGCTCAGCAGCAGCTGCACCACGATGGGGGTGCGCAGCGGCAAAAACAACAAGAAGCCCAAATAGAAAAAGCACCAGCCCAAATCAAACAGCACCAGCCGGCTGATGAGCATCACGTGCAGGCCCGCGTAGAGCGCGAAACGCAGGATTTGAACGAATAGAAACCGCAGGCCACTCATTTGCGCTTCCCTCCTTCCGGCAGCATGCCCGCGTGCGCTTCCACGGTGTCGCGCTCGGCTTTGGGCCGGCTCGTCACCACGTACACGTAGGTTAGATTCGAGAAATTGACGCCCAGCCGCACCCGAATGGTCCAGAAATTCTTGTCCGGCTCCTTCACGAATGAGTCGATGGTACCGATGAAAATGCCTTCCGGAAAAATGGCGTTGTAGCCCGACGTCACCACCGTGTCGCCTTTCACCAGCTTGGTTTCACGCAGCACGTTGTCGAGCAAGGCGTGGGTGGGGTCGTCGCCCTGCCAGCGGATGGTACCGAAGGTGCCGTCGCGCTTGATTTTAGAGGCAATAGTGGTTTTGGAATGCAGCAGGCTAGCCACCGTGGCGTAATGCTCCGTCACGGCCTGCACGCGGCCGGCCACGCCGCCCGCCGCCACTACGCCCAGGCCCCGCTGCACGCCGTTGGCCGTGCCCACGTTCAGGGTGAAGAAGTTGTCCACATTACTGAGGCGGTTGTTGATAACCCGGGCCGCAATCAGGGGATAACTCGGGTCGCGGGCCGGCAGGCGCTGCTGGCCCAGCAACAGGGTATCGGGGCGGCTGGCGGGGCGCTGGTAGCGCACCAGTCGGAGCGAGTCGGTGCGGGCCGGCGGAATGGCCACCGAGTCGGCCTCGCGCCGGGCCGTATCGGGTGGGTAGAGTTGCTGGCGCAGGGCCGCATTTTCGGCAGCCAACTGCTGGTTCATTTCGGCCAGATGGAAATAGTCCGTTATCTGCGTGCGCCGTTCCAGCACCACGCCCGCATAGGAATTAGCCGAATTAAAAAACGCCGCTCGCTGGTATGAATTATTGGTAACAAATAAATAGAGGCTAATTATTTCTAACAAGCCAAATACCAGCGCCCCGCGAAAGCGAAATAGGAAAAGAAATAAATTCCGCACGGGTGGTAATTAATTATTTAAAAAGAACCACCAGTAAAAGAACGTCATGCTGAGCGCAGCCGAAGCATCTCTACCGCGCCGCCTGTCATGCTGACGAAGGAAGCATCTTTTCATCGTCGAACTGTTCGTTCTAACTTGATAAGATGTTTCGCTACGCTCAACATGACAAGCGGGGCAGTAGGAATGCTTCGACTGCGCTCAGCATGACGTGCTGGTGTTTTCGTTCTGGAGTTACGTCAACAGCACGCCTTTAAAGGCCTGAATGTCCTTGATGGCCTTGCCGGTTCCGCGCACTACAGCGCGCAACGGGTCTTCAGCGATGTGGATGGGCAGCTTGGTTTTAGCCGCGAGGCGCTTGTCGAGGCCGCGCAACAGCGCGCCGCCGCCGGTGAGATGAATACCGTTTTCGTAAATATCGGCCGAGAGTTCGGGTGGCGATATTTCGAGCGCTTTCAATACGGCTTCTTCGATTTTGGCCACCGATTTATCGAGGGCAATGGCAATTTCCGAGAACGTTACTTTGATAACTTTCGGAATACCGGTCATCAAATCGCGGCCGCGCACTTCGTGGTCGGGCGGCGGCACGTCGAGTTCGGTGAGGGCGGCGCCTACTTCGATTTTGATGCGCTCGGCCGACCGCTCGCCGATGAGCAGGTTGTGCTGGCGGCGCATGTAGTCGAGGATGTCCTGGTTGAAGACATCACCGGCCGTTTTAATTGACTGGTCACACACGATGCCGGAGAGGGCGATAACGGCAATTTCGGTGGTGCCGCCTCCGATGTCGATAATCATCGAGCCCACGGGCTGCTCCACGTCGATGCCGATGCCGATGGCGGCGGCCATGGGCTCCTGAATCATCCAAACTTCCTTGGCGCCGGCGTGCTCGGCAGAGTCACGCACGGCGCGTTTTTCTACTTCGGTGATGCCCGAGGGGATGCAGATGACCATGCGGTGCGAGGGCTGAAACAGCCGCGTGCGCGTGTCAATCATCTTAATCATGCCCTTAATCATTTCCTCGGCGGCGTGGAAATCGGCAATTACCCCGTCCTTCAGCGGGCGGATGGTGCGAATGTTGTCGTGCGTTTTCTCGTGCATCTGCTGGGCCTGGCGGCCCACGGCGATGACTTTATTGGTGGTGCGGTCTTTGGCGATGATGCTCGGCTCATCCACCACGATTTTGTCGTTGTGGATGATGAGCGTATTGGCCGTGCCCAGGTCGATGGCGATGTCGCTGGTCAGGAAATTAAAGAAACCCATTGAGATATATGCAATAAGGCGGAGCTTGGGCCGGAGCCGAAGCAAAATAATGGGCAAAGGTACGGAAGGTTTGGGCGGGGTTGGTGAACGGGATTATGGGATTCTGCCAAGGAACCTGCCTTGCCCGCCAGGCAGGCTAAACCAGTCATTGCGAGTGAAACGCGGCGGAACGCGGCAATCCGTTCTCTATTGCGACCAGCCCTTAATTGTGATAAAGTCTCCTTTTTAAAGCAAAAGCCCCGGCACTTTTGCAAGGCCGGGGCTTTTATTTAAGCTTGGTCACATTATGAGGTTGGTCGCTGAGAACAGGACGGATTCCCACGGGCTGCGGCCTCGCAATGACAAACGGGATGTTTCTTAGTGCTTGAAGTGCCGCACGCCCGTCAGCACCATGGCCATGCCCAACTCGTCGCAAGCCTTAATGCTGTCGGCATCCTTAATGGAGCCGCCGGGCTGCACCACGGCGCGAATGCCGGCGGCGCCGGCAATTTCCACGCAGTCGGGGAAGGGGAAGAAGGCGTCGGAGGCCATCACGCAGCCGTGCAGGTCGAAGCCGAAGGCGCGGGCCTTCTCAATGGCTTGGCGTAGCGCATCGACGCGCGAGGTCTGGCCCACGCCGGAGGCCAGCAGTTGGCCGGCGCGCGCTAGTACGATGGTGTTGCTCTTGGTATGCTTGCAGATTTTGGCGGCGAAAACGAGGGCTTCGGTTTCCTCGGCCGTAGGTGCCGACTGGGTGACGGTGCGGAAATCAGCCGCGGTTTCGGTCTGCCGGTCGGCGTCCTGCTCAATGATGCCGTTGAGCAGGGTTTTCACCTGCTTCTTCGGAAATTCGACCGGCTTTTGCAGCAGCAGAATGCGGTTTTTCTTGCTTTGCAGCACGGGCAGGGCATCAGCGGCGAAGCCGGGCGCAATCAGCACTTCAAAAAACAACTGGTTCAGCTCGGCTGCGGTGGCCGCGTCCACTTCCTTGTTCACGATGATGACGCCGCCGAAAGCGGACGTCGGGTCGCAGCTCAAGGCGTTCACGTAGGCGTCGCGGAGCGTGGCGGCCTGGGCCACACCGCAGGCGTTGGTGTGCTTGAGAATGGCGCAGGCGGGCGCGCCGTCGTTGAACTCGGCCATGAGTGCCACGGCGGCGTCCACGTCCACCAGGTTGTTGTAACTCAGCTGCTTGCCGTGCAGCTGGTCGAACAGCGCCGACAGGTCGCCGTAGAAGGTGCCGGCTTGGTGGGGGTTCTCGCCGTAGCGCAGGGGCGTGGCGGGCTGGGCGCTGAGGCGCAGGGCGGCGCCAGCTACGGCGGTATCCTGGCTCACGTATTTAAAAATCTCGGTGTCGTAGTGCGAGGTGGTGGCGAAGGCGGCGGCGGCGTAGTGGCGGCGGTCTTCGAGGTCGGTGGCGCCGTTTTTGACGGTCAGCAGTTCGGTCACGGCCGCGTACTGGTCGCGGCTGCTGACGACCAGCACGTCGCGGAAGTTTTTGGCGGCGGCGCGCAGCAGCGAAATGCCGCCGATGTCGATTTTTTCGATGACGTCCTGCTCTTCGGCGCCGCTGGCTACGGTTTCTTCAAACGGGTAGAGGTCGACCACCACCAAATCGATGGGCGGGATGCCGTGCTGCTCGGCCTGGGCCAGGTCGCCGGCTTCGTGGCGGCGGTGCAGAATACCGCCGAATACCTTGGGATGGAGCGTTTTCACACGGCCGCCGAACACCTCGGGGAAACCGGTGAGGTCTTCCACGGCGGTTACTTCGGCGCCTTCGTCTTCCAGAAATTTCTGGGTGCCGCCCGTGGAGTAGAGCGTCACGCCGTGCTGCCGCAGCACCTGCACCAGGGGCGCCAGCCGGTCTTTGTGGTACACGGAAAGAAGGGCGGCGCGAATGGGGCGAGACGACATAATAAGGTTGTTTTTGCAGGAAAAAGCACAGCACTATTGCCGCCGCAAAGGTACGCCCCCACCCCGGCGGCTTTCCAAAAGCATTGTTACCGAATTGTTAGCAGCACCCTCAGCCGTCGGCGGCAAGGCCGAACGGGCCGAACACTGCGGCCGCTTATGAAGTATAGAAACCCTCTCCTTCCTTCAGCCCATACCGAGTGCTGGCTCCAATTTCGCGCTGGTATTCCCACCCCAATTTCCTTTGATTACAACTGATACACCGGCCCCAACGGCCTTAACCAACCCAGCCGAGGCGGAAGCCTCTGCCGCCCAACTGGCGCCGCGTCTGTTTGCCCAAGCCGCCGAAACCGATGTAGAAAGCGGCTTTCCCACCCAGGAATTTGACTGGCTGCGGGAGGCGGGCCTGCTCACGGCTGCCTTGCCCATCACGTTGGGCGGGGCCGGGCTCGATGCCCCGGCGGCCACGCTGCCGCTGTTGCGCGTGCTTCAGCACATCGGGCGGGGTAACCTAGCGGTGGGGCGCGTGTACGAAGGCCACGTGAATGCACTGCTGCTCATTCAGCAACTGGGCACGGCCGAGCAAGTGACGCGCTACGCCGCCGATACCCGCGCCGGTCGGCTATTTGGCGTTTGGAATACCGAAATTCCGGCTGATGGCGTGCGGCTCGAAGCGTTACCCAACGGGCGTTACCGCCTGCGTGGGGCCAAAACGTTTGCTTCGGGCGCCGGGCATCTGGCGCGCCCGCTCATCACCGGAGCCTTGCCTGATGGGCAGGGCTGGCAGCTGTTTGTGCTGCCCGCTGATAGCCAGCCGCCGGTGCTGGACCGCTCCTTCTGGCGGCCGCTGGGCATGCGGGCCACCGCCAGCTTCCGGGCCGATTTGACTGGGCTCGAAATCGGGCCGGATGACCTCATTGGCCCGCCCGATGCGTATTACCGCCAGCCGGCTTTCAGCGGTGGGGCTATTCGGTTTGCCGCGGTGCAGCTGGGCGGGGCCGAGGCCGTTTTCGACGAAACCTGCCGCTTCCTGCGCGGCCTGGGCCGCATCGACGACCCTTACCAGCGCCAGCGCTTGGGCGAAATGAGCATTGCCTTGGAAAGTGGCCGCCAGTGGCTGCGCGGGGCCGCCGAGCACGCCGCCCGCCCTAGCGCCGCGGCCGAGGCCGAAGCCACCGTGGCCTACGCCAACATGACGCGCACGGCCATTGAAACCATCTGTCTCGACATGCTGCGCCTAGCTGAGCGGTGCGTGGGCGCCCGCGGCCTGCTCCAGCCCCTTCCCTTCGAGCGCCTGCACCGCGACCTCACCCACTACCTGCGCCAGCCCGCGCCCGACGGCGCGCTGGCCGACGTGGGCCGCTTCGTGCTCGAAGGCAAGGCATTTTAGTTGCTGGTTTCTCCTGGTCAGTTGTCCAAATTTTTCCTTTCCAGTTTTGCTTCCTTTCGATTCTTACCCGGTGCGACCGGACGGCTTTGCGGCTACGCTGGGCCCCACGGTGGTAGTAGCGCCCCACCCCGACGACGAGGCGCTGGGCTGCGGCGGCCTGTTGGCCCTGCTGCGGCAGCAAGACCAGCCGGTAGCGGCCGTGCTGGTGAGCGACGGCACGATGTCGCACCCGAATTCGCAGTTGTTTTCGCCCCAAGCCCGACAGGCGGTGCGGGAAGCCGAATTTCGACACGCCCTCACCCTCCTGGGACTTGATGAGACGGAGCCGCTGCTGCTGGCCCTACCCGATAGCCGCGTGCCCGACTCGGCCGCCGAACCCGGCTTTGCCACTGCAGCAACTCGGCTACGGGAGTTTCTGCAGCAGCACGCCGCCGCCACTGTGCTGGTGCCCTGGCGGCGCGACCCGCACCCCGACCACCGCGCTACGGGCCGGCTGGTAGCGGCCGCGCTGGCCGGAATGGACCAGCCACCGCACCGGCTCGAATACGTGGTGTGGGCCTGGGAGCGCGCCGCCCCCGACGACCTGCCCATACCAGTTGATAATGTACAGGGTTTCCGGCTGAATATAGAAGCCGGGCTACCACAGAAACTGCGGGCCATTGCGGCGCACCGCTCGCAGGTGGCGCCGGGCGTATTCACCGATGATGCTGACGGTTTTTTATTATCCACAGAAATGCTGGCGCACTTCGCCACGCCGTATGAAGTTTTTTTTGAAGCCGTAGCCCCATGAACGAGAACCAGCCCAACACCCTGCCGCCGGAGTACTTCGACCACGTGTACCAAGCCAACCGCGACCCGTGGAATTTTGAAACCAGCCCCTACGAGCGCGAGAAATACGCCGCCACGCTGGCCGCTCTGCCACGTCCGCATTACGCCGAAGTGTTTGAAATCGGCTGCTCACTGGGCGTGCTCACGGCGCAGCTGGCGCCGCGTTGCGGCCACCTGCTGGCTGTCGATGTAAGTGACGCCGCGCTGGCCCAGGCCCGCGCCCGTTGCGCCGAATTGCCGCAGGTGGAAATTCGCCGGATGGAGGTGCCCAACGAGTTTCCTAGCCAGAATTTTGATTTGATTTTGTTGTCGGAAGTCGGTTACTATTGGTCGCCGGCCGACCTGGCCCGGGCCGCCGACAAGCTCATTGCCGGCCTGCAGCCCGGCGGCCATCTCCTGCTGGTGCACTGGACGCCGCTGGTGCACGACTACCCACTCACGGGCGACGACGTGCACGCGTTTTTTCTGGCTAAGGCCACGGAGGCCGGCCCCTTGCGGCACCTCACCAGCCAGCACCACGAAAAATACCGGCTCGACCTGCTGGAAAAGCGCTAAGCGGCTACTACGGACCGTCCCTCCGCCACCAGGTGGCTCTGGATAAGCCGCGGCAATAGCAGCAAGGCCCGCGACAACGGCACCGGAGCAACGGCCAGCGCGGGGCTGTGTGCCAACGCCCACTCCCAAAGCACGCCGAAGGTGGGTGCCTGCCGCAGCTGAAGCAGCACCACGCTTTCGGGCAATGCCAGGCGGGTGACCAGCGCAGCGGTTTCGGCGCCCGCACAGCCGCTCCAGCAGGCGCGCAACTGGCGGCGCAACTGCCAGCGTCGCGTCAGCTGCACGGGATTATCGACGTGCGGCTCGCGCTGCTGCTGGCTCATTTTCAACCACTCGCTTAGCTGCCACGAGAGGCCTACCTCGACGCGGCCCTGGCGGCGGGCGGAGGTGAGAACCTGCACCCTGGGGCTGTGGCGCAGTTTCAAATCGTGCCGCCGCAGGGCCTGGCAGAGGGCTTCATCTTCCAGAAATCGGACTTCGGGCAAGCCGCCTACCTGCCGGTAGGCGCGGGCGGTAAGGGCCAAACTGGCCCCAAAATGCTGATGATGGCGCGGCCACGGGTCGGTGGGCATGGGGTCGAGCAGGCCCTCCAGCCGGGCGCAGAGTAGGTGATAGGCGGCATCGGCGGTTTGAATGCGGCGAAGCGGGTGTAACGCCGGGCCGCCCATTTCGGTGAGGATGCGGCCGCCCACAGCATCGGCACCGGCCGCTATTTCAGCCTGAATGGCGGCCAGCCAAGTGGGCGCCACGCGGGTGTCGGCGTCGGTGCTGGCGATGATGCCGTGGCGGCGGCTCACCTGTTCCAACCGGGCGCAGGCTTCGTCCATGAGCAGGCGGCGGGCCCGGCCTACGTGGGCTTTGGCGGCGGGCAGGCACAGCTCGGCCACGTGCAACACCAAATTTGGAAAACGCCGCGCCTGCCTACGCACCAAAGCCGCCGTGTGGTCAGTGCAATTGTTGGCCAGTACAATCACCTCGAAACTACCCGCCGGCCAGGGCTGGCCGTGCCAATCAACCTGCGCGGCCAGCGCCGCCAGTGTGGCGGGCAGGTTGGCCACTTCGTCCTTCGCCGGGATGATGACGCTGATGCGCAATGCGGGGTGGGGCAGCGGCAGCTGCTGGTGCAGCAGGCGCGCGCTGTGGCCCCGAAGTGGCAGTGGGAACAGCCAGTCGGCCGCTTGGGTGGGGTCGGTAGCCGTGGCCTCGCCAGCGGCGAGGAAACGGGCGGGCGTAGCGTGGTCCATTGAACCGGTGTACGCCGGCTTTTCCGAAAGGATAAGGCCCAGCTTAGCGTTATCATGAGGTGGCTCAGCCACTGAGCAGGATTAGCTACTCATTATAAATGCCTTACCTCATGCCAAACGCGGCGCTTATTGGAACTTGTTTTTTGCATAATAATCTCCCTTGGCAGCGCAACAATTCAAGCCCACAGCTCGAAGTATAATGCACAAAAAAAGCCCTCCTCGAATCGTCGAGAAGGGCTTTCTATACTTCTATACTATTGAAGCTTCTAGAAGGCTTCGCCGATGGCAAATAAAATACCCGGCGAGCTGCCCGAGCCAGCGGCGTAGTCGAGGCGCAGATTCACCCGGTCGCGGCGGATAAAGTTGAAGCGAATACCGGCACCGCCGGCGTACTTCGTGTCGTTCAGGGCAAATTTGTCGATGTAGTTGTTTACGTTGCCGACGCCGCCAAACACGGCCCCATCAAACCGGCTCAACACGCTGCCGCCGTTGGGAAACAACTTATGCCGAATTTCGGCCTGAAACATCACCATCTGGCGGTCGCGGTAGCGCTGCTCGTAGATGCCGCGCAGCAGGTTGGCGTTGTCATAGAGCACGCCACCCAGGTTGGCCCCGATGCCGGCCAACTCCCGGAACGGCACGTCGCCGGTGTGGAACTGCCCCAGAAACTGCAGCGCCAGAATGGTACGGTTGGAACCGACGGGCTGGAAGTGACGCGCATCGAGCTGGTAGCGCACGAAGCGGTAATCCGAACCCAGGCCAGTGCCGTTGAACATCACGCTGGCGTCGAGCAGGTCGCCTTTAAAGGCAGCCAGCGGCACGTCGCGCGTGTCGAGGGTCAGCACCGGGCCCAGGCCCGAAATGCGCGTGTTCTGGCGCTCACGCTCGGTAAGGCGCGGGTCGCGGTACACGAAGCTGGTCTGGCTGCCGTCCACGGTTTTGCCGTCAAACTTCAGGTCGCTGATGCTGGTGTAGCGGTACTGCGCGCCAAAAAACAGCTTGGGCGCAATCTGCTTTTGAATGCGCTGGTTGATGATAAAGAGCTTGTAGGCCGTGGGCGACTCGTCGGAAGTGGCCGTGTTTGGGCCCTTGCCGTAGTAATACAGCAGAATGTCGTAGGCACTGATTTCACCGTTGAGGTAGAATTTCTCGCCCGGCGTGTACACCGTGTGCACCAGCTGCAGCAGCGACTGGCCCTTGGTGGTTGTCCAGTACTGGAGGCGGGCATTGGATGGCCGGGTGAGGGTATCGCTGGAAAACCGGCCGCTGAGCAACGCGCCCAATCCGTAGCCCAGGCCGGTTTCGGCCTGGTAAAACAGCACCGGAATGGGCAGCAGGCTAAGGTTGCCGTTCTTGCCCAACTGGCCAAACGACTTGGTGCCCATGGCCTGCGCCGGAGCCCGAGTGGCCAGCGGCGCCAGGCCGGAACCGGGAGCAGTGTAAACGGAGTCGGGAGGAGCGGCCGGCTGAGCGGCGGCGGTGAAAGCCAGCCCGGTCAGAAGCAGGGCTGCGAGAGAAAAGCGCATGGGAGCAGCGGGTGAATAACGGATGAATTGCCCTATCAACGGATTCCGGCGCGCTACGGTTGGAACCCGGCCCATTGTCCTGCTTATTCTTCTACCCGCAACCGCTTCAGCACCTTGCCTTGACCGATGTGCTCGGCCACCAGTTCGGCGGCGTCGGCGGGGCGCACGTTGCCGTACACGGTTCCCTCGGGATACACGATGAGGGCGGCGCCAGGGCCTTTTTTACAGTCGCGGCACAGGTCGAGGCAGTCGCAGGTTTGCACCTGGGTGCGCTGTTTGTGGCCGTCAACCACCTGCTTTTTCAGGCCTTGGTGCTTTAGCTCTTTTTTCAGAGCTTTAGCCACGTCCTCCCCTACCCCGGATTTTTGGTTGGTGCAGACGAAGAGGCGGCGGGAGGTGCTCATGGGGAAGAGGGAAATTTGAATAGAAAAGAACGTCATGCTGAGCGCAGCCGAAGCATCTCTACTGCTGTAGTAATCCTTTCGATTGGGGTAGTGTTGCGGTAGAGATGCTTCGGCTACGCTCAGCATGACGTTCCAATGCGTTCCGTTAAGACTACCGCCTACAGCGGGCCGTGCCAGTGCCGGTTTTGCAGCTTATACGCGGCCAGTTCGCGGTTCGACCACAGGGTT
Source organism: Hymenobacter convexus (assembly GCF_030580955.1). GTDB lineage: Bacteria > Bacteroidota > Bacteroidia > Cytophagales > Hymenobacteraceae > Hymenobacter. The sequence goes on from NZ_JAUQON010000009.1 coordinate 180,914, forward strand.
TGGTATATCTGCTGGTCGCGCAGGAGCTGGGGGTCTTTTTCCATAAAGCCGAGCAGCTCCTGTAGCAATTCGGCCGCCTCTTCTTTCAGGAAGTAGTACATCCAGTTGTCGAGCCGCCGCACGTTCACCAAACCTGCATTCTTCAAGTACGATAATTGCCGGCTGGTTTTGGTTTGGGTGAAATCGAGCACCTGCTCTAGGTCGGCCACCACCATTTCCCGGTTGCGCCACAGCAAATGCAGGATGCGGACGCGGCTTTCGTCGCCCAACGATTTAAAAAGTTGTTGCCCAAAAGCAACCGTGAAATGTTTCAAGCGCATCTGCTGTCTGGATGAAGGGACGGGCGCCCCGTGTTCTTCCGCCCAAAGTTACCGTCGGCCCCGCCCCCGCAGCCGTATATTTGTCTACTTGACTCCCGAACATGCCTGATTTCTTGCGCTTTCGTCGCTTTTCCCTCTTTTTTGCCGTGGCCCTGCTGGGTACGCTGCTGCTGGCGGCTCCGTCGGCGCACGCGCAGGGCAAGCGCAAAATCATTCAGTTTACCGGCATTGTGGCCACCGGCGACAGCCTGCTGGGCGTGCCCGGTGCCACCATTTACGTGCCCAAGGCCGGGCGCGGCACCTCGTCCAACGTCTACGGCTACTTCTCGATGGCTGTGCTGGCCGGCGACAGTATCGTCATTCGCTCGCTGGGCTACGCCAACTACACCGTCGTCATTCCGCCCGACTACCAGCGCCAGAGCTACTCCGTGGTCATTTCGCTGGTGGAAGATGCTACCATGCTGGGCGAGGTCCGGGTGTTTCCTTACACCACCGAGCGCGACTTCAAGAAGGCGTTTCTGGCCCTGCGCCTGCCCACCGAGAAAGGCAGCGCCGCTGCCGACAACCTGAACCAGGAGCTGATGGCGCGCATTTTCCGCACCCAGCCCATGGGCGCGGTGGCCAACTTCCGCCAAACCATGCAGAACCAGCAGTACAACCAGGATGTGCGCGCTGGCTTCGGCCCCAGCACCTACGCCAACAACCCGCTACTCAACCCCTTCAGCTGGCTGAAGCTGGTACAGCAGGTGAAAAACGGCGAGTTCAAGAAAAAATATAACGACGACTAATGCCTGGTTGGCAGCGGGGCGGCAGAAATAAAAGGCCAACTTCTGCCCAACATTTGGGGTAAAGCATGGGTTATTACCCGGCTTTATTTCAATTACATGGACACGAATCTTCCCGCTTCGGCGCACCCGCGCGTGGTTATCATCGGCTGCGGTTTTGGGGGCCTGCGCCTGGCCAAAGCCCTGCGCAAGGCGCCGGTGCAGGTGGTGGTCATCGACCGCAACAACTACCACAACTTCCAGCCGCTGCTCTACCAGGTAGCCACTGGCGCGCTGGAGGCCGACAGCATTGCGTATCCGATTCGGAAGATTTTTGCGGGCCAGAAGAACTTCTTCTACCGCATGGCCGACGTGCACCGTGTGGACCCGGCCTCGAACACGGTGATTACCAGCGTGGGCGATATCCGCTACGACTACTTAGTGCTGGCCACGGGCTCGCTCACCAATTTCTTCGGGCTGGAGAGCATTGAACGCAACGCCATGCAAATCAAGAGCATTCCGAATGCCCTGAACCTGCGCAGCTTCATTTTCCAGAATTTCGAGAAAGCCCTCCTCACCGAAAATCCGGAGGAGCGGCAGGCCCTGCTCAACATTGTAGTAGTGGGCGGCGGGCCTACCGGCGTGGAAATCAGCGGCTCGCTGGCCGAAATGCGCAAGCACGTGCTGCCCAAAGACTATCCGGAGCTGGACCTGCAACACATGCAGATTTTTCTGGTTGAAGCCGGGCCGGCGCTGCTCGGGCCCATGTCGCCGGCCTCGCAGGCCGACGCCAAGCGCTACCTCGACGAGCTGGGCGTGAAGGTGATGCTGAACACGTCCATCAAAAATTTTGAAGACAACCGGGCTTACTATTCTGATACCGATTTCATTGCCACCGAAAACCTGGTGTGGGCCGCCGGCGTGAACGGCGCCGAAGTGCCCGGCCTACCCGCCGATGCCGTGACGCGCAACAAGCGCATCACCGTGAACCGCTGGAACCAGGTGCAAGGCCTGAGCAACGTTTTCGCCATCGGCGACGTGGCCAACATGGTGACCGACGACATGCCCCGCGGCCTGCCCATGCTGGCGCCCGTGGCCCAGCAGCACGCCGACCATCTGGCCGAGAACCTGCAGCGCATCCTGCGCGGCGAAAAGCCCACGGATTTCGTGTACAACAACAAGGGCTCAATGGCCATTGTGAGCCGAAACAAGGCCGTGGTCGACCTGCCCAGGAACGTGCATTTTAATGGCTTCTTCGGCTGGGCCACCTGGCTTTTCGTGCACCTGATGACGCTGGTGGGCTTCCGCAATAAGGTAGTGGCCTTCATCGACTGGGCCTTCAGCTACTTCAGCACTGACCAGGCCCTGCGCCTCATTATCCGGCCCTTCAGCCGGCGCGATGTGAAGGACGACAAAGGCAAGAAGAGTGCCGAGCACCGCACCGCCACGCCCGAGTATAATCCCACGCCACCGGCCATTCAAACGCCGGTGTAGGGCAGCCGATTAGCATAAAATAAGGCCGTCCTGCTGAGCGTAGCCGAAGCATCTCTACCGCGTAAGTAATTAATTACTGCAGCACGTGAGATGCTTCGGCTGCGCTCAGCAGGACGGCCTTTTAGCTATCTGATATTCCTTACTTACCCGGCCCGGCCACCACCGTCTGCATGGCAACTGGCGAGAGGTATTCCTGCGCCAGCGCCTGCAGGGTCGCGGCATCCGTGCTTTCGGTCTGTTGCACGAATTCGGTGTAGTAATCTGCCGGCAGGCCTAGGAAAACCAGGTTTTTATACTTGTCGCACTGCTCAAAAACCGTGGACAGTTCGTTAGCAAACTTGCCCAGAATGTAGCTTTTCACGGTTTCTAGCTCTTCTGCCGGAATGAGCTCTTCCTGCAGGCGGCGCAGTTCCATCTCGATTTCGCTCACCGCGAAGTCGGCGCTTTCGCCCTTCACATCAGTGCCGATGACGAGTGAGGTGCCCTGTTCCCGCGGGGCTACGCTGGCATAGATGCCGTAAGTCAATCCCTTGTCTTCGCGGATGTTGCGCATCAGGCGCGAACCGAAGTAGCCACCCAGCACATTCACTAGCAGTTTGAGGCGGTGGGTGTCGGGGTGCGTGGGGCTGGGCCACAGCCGGCCCATGCGGATGGACGCCTGCAGGCTGCCCGCCACCGGTACCCGGCTCGGCGCGCCCGGCGCAAAATCCGGCTGCCCGGCCGCAGCCCGCGCTGCCAGAGCCACCCCTGCCAGCCCTGTACTGAAAGCATCGGCCACTAGGGCCTGCTCGGCAGCCACGTCGCCGCACAGGAAGATTTCGGCATTGGCCAGCCCGTAGGCCGCGTGGTGAAACGCCCGCGCCTCGTCGGCCGTGACGGCCTGGTAGGCGTCGGCATCAAAGGCGCGGCCGTAGGGCGTTTCGGCCCCAAAGAGCAACTCGTTGAAACGCTCAGAAGCCAGGAAGCTGGTTTTCTGGCGCTCCACGCGCACGTTCTGGATGGTGCGGGTTTTGAGCTGCTGCAACTCGTCGGCCGAGAAGGCGGGGTTCTGAATTACGTCCATCACCAGCGGCAGCAGCGCCGGCAGGTGGCGCGTGAGGCAGTACAGCGTGAGCGTGGAGCGGTCGAAACCGGCGTCGCACTCCAGCGACGCGCCGTAAAAGGCCACTTCGTCGGCAATCTGGCGGGCGGTGCGGGTGGTGGTGCCCTCCAGCAGCATGCGGGCCGTGAGCGAGGCCAAGCCGGGCTTGGGCTCGGCCAGTTTGCCGGCCCGGAACACGGCTTGCAGGCGCACCACCGGCTGGGCGTCGTTGGCCAGCACGTGCAGGCGGGCGCCGCTGGGCAGGGCCTGCACCGCAGCGGGGGGCAGCGCCACGCGGGCCAGGGGTTGAACGGGAGGAGCTAGGGTGCGGTCAAGCATTTGCAGGAATCGAAAATCGATGAGAATGAAATGAATAGAAAAAGAACGTCATGCTGAGCGCAGCCGAAGCATCTCTCCCGCAATAGTAAACCCTGTCGATTGGGTTACTGTTGCGGTAGAGATGCTTCGGCTGCGCTCAGCATGACGTTCGGTTGATTGCAATCAACCCAGCCGTTTAGTTCGAGGGCGTGTCGCCGCTGGTGCCACCGGCGCCGTTCTCGTCGAAGGCGTCGGCCAGCTTGTTCAGGTTGAAGTGCAACGACACCCGAATGGTTTGGGCCAGCGGGTTGTTTTGCGAATTGTTGCCGGTGGGCACCAGGTAGGTGCCATCGATGCCGAACACCTGGTAGCGCACACCCAAGCCCAGGCTCACGTACTGGCGGTCACCTTTTTTTGGGGCTTCGTAGAAGTAGCCGCCGCGCGCATACAACAGGTCGTTGTAGTTGTATTCCAGACCCGTCGAGAGGTTAATTTCGCTCAGCTCTTCCTTGAAGCCGCCCGGCGCATCATGAAACGAAGAGAAGATGGCCCCTACAATGGGCTGGTTATTACGCTCCACGTTGATAGCCTTGATGCGCGGGTCGTTCTGGCTCACACCGTCCTCGTAGTACGGCGAGGGCACCAGCAGCTTCGTGGCGTCGAACACCAGCGTGATTTTGTTGTACTGGTCGATTTCGCGCGTGAGGGCCGTACCCAGCTTCAGCTGCGTGGGCAGAAAGCTCGGGTTGGTGGGGTCCGAGTAGGTCATCTTGTTGCCGATGTTCGAAATCGTGCCCCCGAAGGCGATGTTATACAGGCCCGTGCCAATGGTCACGTCCTTGTGATAGTACGCGCCCAGGTCGACGGCCACCGACTGGCCGGGCTTGGCATCGCTGCTGCCAATGGCCCCGATAAGGTTGGAGCGGATGTAGCGCGCCGAAGCGCCCACGCCGAAATTATCGGTCAGCTGCAAGCCGTACGATACCGTGAGGGCGTATTCCTTGGGGTTGAAGGAACCATTGGGTAGGTTCTGGCCGTCGCGGTAGTCGATATTACCCAGGTCGAAGTACATGAGCGAGGCACCGAAGGCCGAGCGCTGGCCCACCTTGGCGTAGCCCGAGAGGTACGACAGGCTCATGTCGTCGGTGATGTTGCGCAGCCAAGGCGAATACGACATCGACACGCCGTACTTGTACTGCTCGAAGCCCAGTTTGCCCGGGTTGAAGTAGGCCGAGTTGGCATCGGGCGACGTGGCCACGCCGGCCTCGCCCATGCCCGAAGCGCGGGCGTCGGGGCTGAGGGTAAGAATGGGCACGGCCGTGGTGATGGCGTGGGGGTCGAGCTGGGCGTGGGCCGTGCCGGCCGAGGCCAACAAGCTGGCAACCAGCGCCAGGCGCGAACGGGAAACGAGTGACTGCATACTGGTGGGAGAAAAGGCCATTGGCGGCCCGGGCGCAAATAAAAACGGATTAATTGAGGATGACGAGTTTTTCGTATTTCGAAGCGGTGCCGTTGGTGGCCGAACGCACACTGAGGCGGTAAACGTATACGCCGCGGGCCAGTTGGTCATTGAATTCGTCGCGGCCGTTCCAGGTAATGCTGCTCTGGTGCGACTCCGTGCTTGGCACCGAGGCCGTGAGCGTGCGCACCAAGCGGCCGGCCACCGTGAAAATCTGAACCTGCACGTCCAGCATTCCCGATTCGCCGCCGGCCTGGTTGTGGTCGAATAAGAACGTAGTAGCGTTGGCAAACGGATTGGGGTAGTTCAGCACGTGGTCGAGGGCCAGCTTTTCGTTGGTGGCCACCACAAATTCAATTTCCTTCTCGGCCGAGTTGTTGTACGTGTCCCAGGCCTTGAGGCGCAGCGAGTGCGGGCCGTTGGCCAGCCCTTTGAAAAGATTGTTGACCTTGCCCGAGCGGAAGTCGCCCACGTTCGACACGTACGCATCGTTGAGCACGAGCTGCTTGCTGACGTCGTTGTCGACGGTGGCCGTGATGTCGTGGCCAATGCCTGCGCCCGTGGTGTTGATGCCGCTCGAGTCGCTCAGGAAGGCCAGCAGCGTGGTGTTGGGGCCCGTGAGGCCACCAAAAGCAAACGACTCGCTGTCCATGTACAGCTTGATTTCGGGCGGGGTCGTGTCGGTCGGCACGCCGCGGGCGGCACCGCCCACCTGCTTGAACTGGTAGCCGTGAGCATCCACGCGGCGCGTGGCATCGGAGGCGTAAAGGCTCACTTTGCCCTGGCCCACGTTGTAGTTGATGTCCTTGGGCACCACAAACGTGAGGCTGAACTCGCCGTTCGTCACGTTGGCCTGGCCGCTGTAAATCACGCTTTCCTGAATTACAATCGGCTTCGGTCCGTCGTTGGGGTCATTGGCCTGCTCATCGCCGAGGGTCATCACCGTGGTGGGCTTGTCATAAATCGTCACCTGAGCGCGGCCTGTGAAGGCCGTATTCTGTGCATTGTTGTTCAATACTTTGCCGTGCACCCGTACGCGGGCCAATGCCTGCACCGTATCGGCCGGCTGCCACTGCCCCGCAACGCGCCGCCGGATGCTGTCAAGCACCACCGTTTGCTGCGGGTAAGCCAGCGTCATGCTGGGGTCGGCCAGCAAGGTGTAGTTGCGGCTGTTGAGGTCGGAGTTGAAGCCCGGGCCGTGAAAATCGTTCTTGCTCATCATCACGATGGTACCAATGCTGGGCACCTTGCCGTTGACGGGCTGTAGCACACGGTTGAAATAGGCCTGGTTTAGGCCGGCGTTCTGGCCCGCATCGACCACGCGCACGGTGGTAAACAGGCCGATGGCGCCGCCCGTGGTGTTATCGGTCAGGGCCTGCTCGCCGGCCGAGGTAAAGTCGGGGTTGTCGAAATAGCTGAAATCGCAGGTGCCGGTGGTGAAGAAGGTAAAATTGTTGGGGTTGCGCAGCCCCAGCACCGAAGCATTGGTCAGAATCTGCTCGTCGGCCCAGCCCTTGGGGCCGCCGTGGCCCAGGTAGTTCACAATCAGCGAGCCTTGCTCAATGGATTGGTCGATGGCCCGCTCGGCATCGGGCGAGCGTTGGCCCGCCGATAGCGACACCTGCGGGTAAAGGTCGAGGTAGACCTTGTGCACATTGTAAACCGGGTAATTATTCTTCAGGCTATTGGCCACGATTTCCGAGCCGGCGCCCACAAACAGGTCGCCGTTGCCGTCATCCGATACCAGCGTGATGCGGTTGCGCCATTTGCCGTATGAATCCGGCGAGTCATAGGCAATAATCTTATCCACTACCTGCCGGGCCTGGAGGCTGGCCTGGGACACGTCCGTCCACTTGCCCTTGGGCGTGCGCACTGGCAAGCGGCCCACGCCCAAATCCAGCAGCTCGCTGCTGTTGCCCTCAAACCACTCGCCCTCGTCGTCGTCGAGCAAGGCGTAGTAGTCGTCCGAGACGTAGCTCACCCCGCCGTAGAACGGGGCAAATGACTCGCGCGACTCGTAAGTGGGCACGTAGTTCTGGTTGAAGTTGTCGAAGTCGGCGTCGGTGCGGAACGGCACCCGGGCACCATTTTTCCACCAGTCCGGCTCAAGCGCTCTGTCGTTGTAGGGGTCCGATTTGTAGTCAAACGACGCATCGCCGAACAGCAGCAGCTCCATCTGCTTGCCGGCCGGCGACCGGTCGTAGAGCTGCTTCACAAAGTCGCGAATAGCCGTCACGTCCTGCCCGCCCGAGCCGTACTCGTTGTAAATCTGCGGCGTGGTCACCACCACGGCCTGTAGGTTGTCGTGAGTGCGGCGGTGGTTGGCCAGGCGCTGCGCCTCGGCCTGAAACACCGGGTGAGTCACGATAATCAAGTCGGCCGACGTGATGGCGTGCAAATCCTGGTTGGGCACGCTGCCAAACTTGCGGGGCCGCTTGGTCAGGTTGCCATTGGGCAGGAAAGCCACGTATTCGCGCTGCACATCCGCCGGGGCCAAAAAGTTGCCGCTGCCATCCGGGGCGTAAGAAGCGGGGCGGCGGGGGTTGGTCACGTCCCACACCACTGCGCCGGTGCTGTTGGCCAGTGTGTACCGGTTGAGGTTGCCGGTCCCGATATTGCTCAGCGAGCGGAACTCGAGCTGCGCGTCGCTGGTGACCAGGCGCAACTGGCGCAGGGCGTTGATTTCGATGTAATCGAGGTAGCCGCTGGCGCTGCCGTCGCCGCTGTTGTAGGTGAGGCCCACCCGCAGCTCATTGCCGGGGTTGGGCAGGGCCAGCTGCCGCGTGGTGGTGGCCTGCGTGGCAATCGGAAAAAAGGCACTCTGCGTGAGCGCATTGAGCGGTTCGGTACCCAGAGCCGTGCCATTCAGGGTGAGCTGAAACGTGCTGGATGTCAGGTTGCTGCTGGCCATCAGCGCAGTAGTCACCTTCACCGGCGTGTTGGCCACCAGGTCCGGAATGCTAAAGGCGAATGTCTGCGTCTGGCCGCCGGGCCGGAAACCCTCTCCCACCCAGGTGCGCCCCGAGCGCAGCAGGTTGGCCATGTCGCGCTCGTAAAAGTCGCGGTACATGAACGTGGTAATGTTGGCGGGCGTGGCGCCGGCGGTGGGGGCGGGCGCCGGCGCCACCCGCCGGCCGGCCGTGTTGTCCACCTTCACGAAGTAATAGGTAGTGTCGGTATAAATGTTGTTGCGGTGCCGAAACACGCCGTCCTTGCCCTCCCAGGTATGGGCGCCCGGCGAGTAGAACAGGAAAAATTCGTTGTTATCGAGCGCAGGGCTGGTGTCGCCCACGAACAGGATGTAGTTTTCCTCCAGGTCGTCGGGGCGTTCCACGGCGCTGGCCTGGGGCAGAATCCCCATCGAGTTGCCGTAGATGTGCAGGTTATTCGGGTTGAGCGTTTGCACGTTCAAACCCATGTCGGCCAGCATGGCTTTATCGAGCTTGTAAATGCCGCTTTCGGCCACGCCTATCTTGTACCAGTCGCCGGTTTGCAGCACCGAATGGCTGGCGTAGGTATGAAAGCCGGTGCTGCGGTTGGCCGCGCCTTTGGCATCGGGCACGTACTGGTAGTCGAACGAAACGAGGCGTTCGGGCTGGCCCGACTGGGGGTTGCGGCGGGCCGGGCGCAGGCTCAGGCGCGTCACCGGGCGCTTCATTTCGGTGCCGGTAGAGAGCTGGGGGTCGGGGCCGGCGGGCAGCTTGCGCACGTCGAACATTTTGGCATCGGCCGCCGAAAAAGGCTCGTACACCAGGTTCAGCAGCTCGCCCTGCGTCACGGCGCCGCCCGTGAGGCGCAGCGTGAACCAGCCCACTTGCTCGTCCATGCTCATGTTGGCTTCGCTGAAGGTGGGCACCTTCTGCTTGCGCACGCTGCGGCTCGGCACTTCGGCGTAACCACCCCAGCGAATGGTGCCGTGGGTGGTGGTGAGCGCGCCCGATTGCGCGCGCGCCGGGGCCGCCGCTCCTGTCATCAACCCCGCAACTGCAACAAAGAGAAGAAAAAGACGCATATACGCTCTGTTAAAACTTCAGTACCTTTTTGATAGCCGACCGAACCCTCGCCCGGCAACAGCACGGCCGGGCTTCCGGTTCACCCGCCAGTGCTATCATAACAATCAAATAGTCTATTTATTGCCCTTGGCGCTACGCCCCGCTGCGCGCCGCCGATTTCGGAACCGACAGCAGCACGTAGAGCAATACCACCAGCGGCACGGCCGCCGCGCCCAGTGCCAGCAATAATCCTGCCGTCAGCAGCAGAAAGATGAACCGGCGCCGGTTATCGCCCCAGCGCAGGTTCTTAAACTTCAGGGCAAACAGCGGCAGCTCGGCCACCAGCAGCCCCGAGAGCAGCACCGTGAGCCCCAGCAGCACCAGCGGGTTTAGCACCACGCCGCTCAGCCCGAACTGGTCGTGCGCGAGAATGAGCGGCAGCGAGGCCACCACCAGCGTGCAGGCCGGCGTGGGCAGCCCGATAAAGGAAGTCGTCTGGCGGGTATCGTTGTTGAACTTGGCCAGCCGCAGCGCCGAGAAAATGCTCACCAGAAACCCGATGTAGGGCACCCATACGGGCAGGCCGCCGCCAGCCACGCCGCGGCTCAGCAACTGGAAGAAGATGGCACCCGGCACCACGCCAAACGACACCATATCGGCCAGCGAATCGAGGTCTTTGCCAATGGCCGACGACACACGCAGGGCCCGTGCCACCAGCCCGTCGGCAAAGTCGGCGGCGGCGGCGGCGGCCACAAACCAAGCCCCCGTTTCCAGCTGACCGGCAAAAATATGGGTGAGCGCCAGGCAGCCACACAGCAGGTTGAGGCAAGTAATGGCGTTGGGCAGGTGTCTTTTCATTTAACAGTTAATCAATTAACATTTAACAATCCGCTATTCTTCAACAGGCTCAATTACCAGAAACCAGCCAGCGCCGCTTCCCGGCCGCTGGTCTGTGGAAATGATAAATGCTAATTGAGAAACGGATTGCCACGGCGCTCCTCGCCGATGGTAGTGGCCGGGCCGTGGCCGGGATATACCACCGTGTCGTCGGGCAGGGTCATGAGTTCGGTTTCGATGCTGTGGAGCAGCTCGGCGTGGTTGCCGCCCGGCAAGTCGGTGCGGCCGATGCTACGCTGAAACAGCACGTCGCCGGCCATGAGGGTGGCCGTAGGCGCGTGGTAAAACACCACGTGGCCGGGCGCGTGGCCCGGCGCAAAGCGCACTTCCAACTCAGTTTGGCCGAAGCGCACGGGCTGGCCGGCCACCAGCTCGCCGGTGGGCTCGGCGGGCCGGTACTGCGGAAAGCCGTAGTTGGCAGCGTAGGTGGACACGGCGCGCAGGGTGGGCACATCGAGGCGGTGCACCAGAAACGGGGTGCCGGGCCAGGTGTCAAGCACGAACTGCGCGCCCAGCACGTGGTCGATGTGCGAATGGGTATTGAGCAGCATCACGACCTGCAACTGGTTGGTTTCGATGTAGCTGCGCAGCGCTTGCTGCTCGGCAGCGGTGTAGCAGCCGGCGTCCACAATGGCGCACTGCCGGGTAGCGTCGTCAATCAGCAGGTAGGTATTTTCGGAGAATGGATTGAAGGCAAAGCCGGCAACTGTCATACAAAGTAGGGGATTCGAAGCAATGCGGAAAGGTACGACGCTGCGCTTAATGAGAAATTGAGTGTGGAGAAGAAAGAACCGTTGCCGCGGCCGAGGACTTAACGAGTAATTGCCCCACGAAGAGGTGGGAGCTCCTCAATTCATTCGCGTTTGCTTAGTGGAGAGGCTTTACATTTGGCTCATTCTTAATTCATCTACCCTGGATTATGTACACTAACAAACTGGCTGCGCTGGCCCTTGTGGGCGGCACCCTGCTCGTGGCCGGCTGCCGGCATGACGTCCCCGCGACGCCCGAACCCGACCCGTGCGCTGGCGCCAAGGCCAACCTGCTCAGCTTCCGCTTCCTGGAAAACTACGGCACGCCCACCCCCGACACGGCCTTCACCAAGCAGACCATCACCTTCGAGGGGCCCGGCGTGCCCTACACCGCTTACGAGTGGCAGATTGGGGCCGACCCGCGCCCCTTCACCCAGCGCAAGTTCGCCCTCTACTTCCCGGACGCCAGCGTGGGCCCGCTGCCCGTGCGCCTCATCGCCCGGCGTCCGCCCAACACGCGCTGCTTCGCCAAGGACGACGGCGTGGACACCCTCACCCAGGTGCTGACCCTGGTGCAGCGCACCCAGCGGCGCGCCCCCGTCTACGGCAAGTTCCTCGGCGCCAACACCGACGCCCCGCGCGACACGTTCACCATCCGCGTGTTTTCGGGCCCCGGCTACCAAACGCCCCCCGACCCCTTCGCAGCCCCTTACGACTACCTGCGCAACCTGGGCCGCGGCTGCCAGTCGCCCTACTTCGATATAGGGCTCACTTGGCGCGGCATCTTCTTCAATTACGGAAGAATTGATTTTGGCTGCCTATATGAATCGGGCACCGGTTATCTCACCACCCGCGACTCCATTCGCATCGACTACTCGCAGTTCGAGTCTGCCCAAAACCTCAAGCGCGTGAACCGCGTGTTCAAGGGTCGGCGCGTGCGGTAGGCTTTCTGTTTCAGCCGCTTCAAAGCGGTGGCAAAGGCATCAATACTTCCTGTCCGTTATTCCTTCAAAATTCCACATGAAGACTTGGCACCTGTTTCCGCTTCTGCTCCTTGCTCAGCTTGCCCTGGCTCCTGACGCGGCCCGGGCCCAGGCGCCAGCCACTACCGCAAGCCCGTCGGCACCGGCCGGGACGCTGGTGGTGGTTTATTTCCGGGAGAAGGACTACCGGCTGTTTGAGGCTAACTTCGACACTGATGGCCAGTCCATTGGCGGGCTGGATGAGAAGCAGCTGAATAAAGAATTCAGCCGCACCAACTCCACGGCCAAGGTGCTGAACTTCGTGGCGCAGAACGGCTACCGCCTGGTTAGCTTCACCCCCCTGGACGGCGAAACCTACGATGGCCGGGGCGACGGGTTCGGTGGCTACACCGCCTTGTTTGAGCGGTTGAAATAGCGGACCCTGCGCCCCGCCCCAAACTGCCCACGCCTAATATTGCGCATTTTGAATTAAGCCCGTCGTCCTTACCTTGCCGGCCATGACGGACTGTGATTTTCTGGTAGTGGGCCACGGCATTGCGGGCGCCACGCTGGCGTACGTGCTGCGCCAGCGAGGCCACCACGTGCTGGTATTCGACCCCGGCCAGGCCAACTCGGCCTCCAACGTGGCGGCCGGGCTGATGAACCCGGTGGCCGGCAAGCGCTTCGCCCTCTCGTGGCGCGCGGCCGAGCTGCTGCCCTTCGCGGGCGCCTTCTACCGCGAGCTGGAGCAGCGTTACGACCAGGTTTTCTTTCACGCAACCCCGATTTTCAAGCTTTTTGGCTCCGTAGAAGAGCAGAACGCCGTGCTGGCCCGCAGTGCCGACCAGCCCTGGGACGGCTTCGTGGCCGAACTCACCACCGCCGACCCCGGCCTGCCCGGCGTGCACGCGCCCTTTGGCGGGGCCTGGCTGCGCGGCGGGGGCCACGTGGCCGTGCGCGAGCTGCTGGCCGCCCTCGCTGCCGAGGGCACCCGCGATGGCTGGCTGCGGGCCGAAGCCTTCGACTGGACGAAGCTAAAAACCGACGCCGGCGGCGCCACCTATGCCGGCCGGGTGCGGGCCCGCCACGTCATCTGCTGCGAAGGCGCGGCCACGGTGCGCAACCCCTACTTTGGCTGGCTGCCCCTCACCCCTAACCAGGGCGAGGTGCTGGATGTGGAATGCCCCGACCTGGCCGATGCGCAGGTGCTCAACCGCGGCGCTTACGTGGTGCCCCTGGGCGCGGGCCGCTTCCGCGTGGGAGCCACCTACCGCTGGCCACCGTTTGCCGAGGGCATCACGGCCGTGGCCCGCGAGGAGCTGGCAGCGCGCCTCACCGTCATCACCGACCTGCCGTTTGTGGTGGTGGGGCAGCGGGCGGGCGTGCGGCCCGCCGTGCGCGACCGCCGGCCGTTGCTGGGCCCCCACCCCACGGTGCCTAATCTGAGCTTTTGCGGCGGCTACGGCTCGAAGGGCGTGATGCTGGCCCCGCGGCTGGCCGCACTGCTGGCCGACTGGCTGGAAAGCGGGGCCGAAATCTGGCCCGATGCCAGCCTGCAGCGCTACAACGCGCTGCGGCCGGTTGGCGTAATTTGAGTAGTATTGAGGCATGGGCGAAAGTTGCCGACATTCGGGGCGCCGGATGGGAACATTTTTGCGCTAAATGCCTTTACTTCAACGGACCCACCCGGCTGGCCCATTGGGCGGAACCTTTCGCCGGCTCCGCGAACTTCTAAGCGTTACCGCGGACTAGAATCCGCCTTTGCTCGTTGCCTTTGCTATGACCATTCCATTATCCACCAAGCGCACGCTGGGCGTTCTGGCGCTGCTACTGCCCCTCTTCTACTCCCCCGCGGCCCGGGCCCAGACGGCGCAGGAGCCCTTTGGGCGGGTGCGCATCCAGTACAAGCAGTTCAACTGGCAGCAGCTCAGCACCCAGAACTTCAACGTGATGTACTACGAGGGCGGCGAGGCTAGCGCCCGCCGCGCCGCCGAGTACGCCGAGAAGGAGCTGCAGCGCATCACGGCGCTCATCGGCTACTACCCGTATTCCAAGACCACGCTGCTGTTTTACAACTCGGTGGGCGACCTGCGGCAGAGCAACATTGGCCTCACGGCCACCCTGCAGCAAATCAACGGCGGCGAAACTCCGCTGGCCCGCATGAGCAAGGTGCAGATTGCCTTCGGCGGCCAAGAAACCGAGTTTAAGCGCGAGCTCAGCACCCAGATAACCCAGGTGCTGCTTAATGATATGATGTACGGCGGCTCGCTGAAGGAAGTGCTGCAAAGCAGCTACCTGCTGCAGCTGCCCGATTGGTTTATCGGCGGGGCGTCGGCCTACGCGGCCGAGGGCTGGAGCGTGGACATGGACGGCTACATGCGCGACATGACCAAGCAGTACCCTACCGGCAACCGCACGGCGCCGTTTTTCCTGCGCAATTCCACGCTGGCCGGCCAGAGCATCTGGAACTACGTGGCCGAGCGCTACGGCTACACCACCATTCAGAACATCCTGAACCTGACGCGCATCACGCGCGACATTGAGGTGGGCATCAGCTCCTCGCTGAATGTGCCGTTTAAGGTGTTTCTGAAGGACTGGCTGACGTACTACCGCGACCAGAACGGCGCCCAGGTGGCCTCGCTGGTAGAGCCCGACAGGAAGTTCCGGCTGGGTGGCCGCAACCGCCACGCCGATGTGTTCTCGCAGCCCATTGTAAGCCCCAACGGCCAGCTGGTAGCCTACGCCCAGAACGAGCAGGGCCGCTACCGCGTGATGGTGATGAACCGCGACGGCTCGCACCGCCGCACCCTGAGCCGCGGCGGCTATAAAACCCCTGACCAGCAGATTGAAACCCGCCTGCCCGTGCTGGCCTGGCGCGGCAACTCGCAAGTGGCGGTAGCCGAGATGAGCCGGGGCAAAATGACCCTGCGCCTGCGCGACGCCGACGGCCGTGGCCTGGTGCGCCGCGTGACCGAATCCATCCGCTTCTCGCGCCCAGCTTCTCTGTTCGAGCCCTACGACCAGATTCTAAGTATGAGCTATTCGTCCGATGGCAAGGCCCTGGCGTTTAGCGCCGTGCGCAACGGACAGAACGATATTTACCTGCTGCGTGCCGGCAGCCGCCAAGCCGAGCAGCTCACCAACGACTTGTTCGACGACGTGCAGCCGGTGTTCCTGCCCAACGGTCAGGGCATCGTGTTCAGTTCGAACCGCTACCTGGATTCGGCCGGGCGGGCCCGGCCGGCCGCCTTCCAGAACGTGGTGAACAACTACGACCTGTTTGAGTATCACCTCGACGGGCGCGAAATCCCGGTGGAAACGCTGGTGAGCACGATTTCGAACGAGACGCGGCCCCGCGCTATTTCCGACGATGAGATTCTGTACTTGGGCGAGGAAAGCGGCGTGCGCGCCATCTACCGCTATTCGCTCAGCACCAAGCAGCGCGGTATTCTCACCAGCTGGCTGCCCAACACCCAGGATTTTGACTACAGCGCCATCACGAAAGCCCTGGTGTTTGTCGCGCCGACTCAGTCGCGCGACATTCTTTACCTCTACCCAGAGTATGCGCTGCCGGCTGCGGCCCTGCCCCTCACCAAAACTGCCCGCCAGCAAACGCTGGAAGACCGGTCGGCCCCGCCGCGCACGGTAGCCCCGCCCAAGCCGGCCCCAGCGCCCGCGCCCGTGGCCGCCGCCCCGGTAGACTCGGCCCGCACGCCCGCCCCGGCCAAGACGAAGTCGACTGGCCAGGTGAACACCAGCGACTACCAGTTTGAGGAAGACGAGCCAGCGCAAGCTGCCGCCGCCAAACGGCGGCGCATGACGCCTACGGCCGCCTCAACGGCCGCCGCCGCCGCCGCGCAGGCCCAGATTGATACGCCGCTGAGTGGTCCGTTCAAGTACGACACGCGCTTCATGGCCGACAACGTGTCGACGGCTCTTTACATGGACCCGCTGCTGGGTTTGGGCCTGCAGTTTAAAGCCTCGCTGACCGATGTGTTGGAAAATCAGCGCATTGATGCCAGCATCTTTGGCCTGTTTGACCTGCGCACCAGCAACATCCGGGTGGGCTATACCAACCTGACCAAGCGTTACGACTGGGGCGTGGCCTACCAGAAGCAGGCCTATTTCTTCGGCATTGGCTCCTACAACTACCGCTACGGCCGGCACGAAGTAGCCCCCACCATTGCCTACCCCCTCACGCACAACCTGAGCGTGCGCGGCGGCCCCCGTTTCGTGAACATTTCGAGCACGCAGCTGGGCGATGTATCGACCGAAAACGACCAGACCACCAACTACATTGGGTATAACGGCGAAATCGTATTCGACAACAGCATCAATACCGGCGTGAACATGGTGGTGGGCACCCGCCTGAAAGCCAGCCTGCTGAGCCTGAACAGCCTGGGTGACAAGAGCCTTAGCTTTAGCAAGTTTGTGATTGACCTGCGGCACTACCAGAAAATCAGCCGCTCTATTATCTGGGCCAACCGGGCCAGCTATGGGCAGTTTTTCGGGCCGCGGGCTCAGGTGTTCCGTATCGGCGGCATGGACGATTGGTTGATTAACGCCGACTATAGCCAGGCGCGCTTCCTGCCCGCCTACTCCGCCCCCGACCAGGTGCTCAACCAGGATTTCGTGACCAACCTGCGCGGCTTCAACTACAGCGCCCGCAGCGGCCCGCGCTATGTACTGTTCAACAGCGAGCTGCGCATTCCGATTGTGCAGTATTTCGCGCACCGGCCCATCTATTCGGGTTTCTTCCGCAACCTGCAGCTCACCGGCTTTGCCGATGCGGGCACGGCCTACTCGGGCACCAACCCGTTCGGCGTCGACAACTCGGCCAACACCGTGAACGTGAGCCCGCAGGGCAACTACTTCTCGGCTACGGTTGTCAACTTCCGCAACCCCCTGCTCATCGGCTACGGCGTGGGTGCCCGTACCACGCTGCTCGGCTTCTATGGTAAAATGGACGTGGCCTGGGGCCAGGAAGACTACGTGACCAAAGGCCCGAAATTCTATTTCACGCTGGGCTACGACTTCTAAGCAACGGCGGCTGGGCTACCTACTTCGCCTGCAATATTACAAAAGCTCCTGGCTTGATTGCCAGGGGCTTTTTTGTGTGCTGCATCGGCCCGTTAATCCCACATTTCCGTTATTTGTACATCACCACTTGCTCCTTTCCTGCTATGAAAAAGCTGCTACTCTCCGGGCTGCTCACGCTGGCCGCTCCCTGTGCTTTTGCCCAATTCCAAACGCCCGGCACTGGCGTGCGCTGGAACCTGGCCCAGCTGGCAGCGGCTTCGGGCTCTAATGTGGTGCTCACCGGTCCGGGCACCTACGCCGTGAACGGCAACTTGCGCCTTAGCCCGACCGATACGCTGGCCATCAGCACCAATGCGACGCTACGCTTGGCCGCGTCGGCCCTAGTGACGGTAGATGGCGTGTTGCTGGTGAACCCGCGCGACTCGGTAAAAATTACGGCCCAGGCCAGTGCGGCGCCGTTTAGCGGCCTCACGTTTTCGGCCACCAGCCAGGGCTCGCGGCTGCGCAAAACCATTGTGGAGTACGGCGGCGGCATCCGGGTGCTCGACAATGACCTGTTGCTCGATAGCTGTGTGGTGCGCTACCAGGTGGCCCGTATTGGCACCACCACCACCAATAGCGGGGCCATCAGCCCCTCGGGCGGGGCGCCGCGCATTCTCAACTGCCGCATTTATGCCAATGCGCGCTCGGGCATTCTGAGCCCAGCCAACCGCAATACGTCGCCCGTTATTCAGAACTGCATTTTCCGCGACAATGATACTGAAAATGCTAACTACCCGCAGATTAACCTGGGCATCGGCGGCGCCACGCCCATTGTGATTGAGCGCTGCCAGGTGCTGGGCGGCCTCTACAATATGGCCGGTGGCGTGTCAGTTTCCAACCTGTTGGGCTCGGCGGGTACCACCACGGTGCGCATCCGCCAAAACCGCATTGCCAATAACCGCTACGGCATTGCCCTGCTGGGTTCGGGCATCACGGCCACCGTCACGCGCAACGTCATCGAGAACAATAACATCAACCCTAACGCCAACACCGGCGGCAGCGGCATCAATTTGCAGGGCGGCGCCACGCTCACCGGCGTAGCCAGCCGCAACGTGCTGCGCGGCAACCTTTGGGGCGTGACCGTGCTGCGCTCGTCCACTACCGCGCCCGGCCCCACCCTGAGCTTCGGCGACGTGAGCAGCACCGACAGCCTGAATGTGGGACTCAACCAGCTCTATAATAACGGCAACGGCGGCCAGATATACGACTTCTATCTGAATACGCCCGACAACATGCTGGCCCAGAACAACGACTGGGGCACCAATTCGGCCACCGTGGCCGAAAGCCATATCGTGCATCAGGTGGACCAGCCGGCGCTGGGCTTGCTCAATTTTCTGCCTTTGCGAGCCACCGCTGTACTCACTGCCCGCCCGGCCGCCTCGCCCCTGGCCCTGGCTGCCTATCCGAACCCGGTGCGCGGCACGCTCACCCTGCGCCTGCCCGCCAATGCCCCGGCTGCGCTGAGCCTGCGCAACGCGCTGGGGCAGGTGGTGTATGCCGCCGCAACCGTGCCCGCCAACGGCCAGTTCGCGGTGCCGGTGGGCCGGCTGCGGCCGGGCCTCTACGTGCTGACGGTGAAGCAGCTCGACCAGACAGCCACGGCAAAAGTGGTGGTTGAGGAATAATTCGGGACAGGTCGGACGTATCTTTGCGGCCCGAAACGTACCCTCCGCCTGTGCCCCTGCTCCGCGACATTTCCACCCTGCTAGCCAAAGACTTCCGCCTGGAATGGCGGCAGCGCGCGGCGCTGGGCGGGCTGCTGCTGTATGTGGGCAGCACGGTGTTTGTGTGCTTTTTGAGCTTCAGCCTGCGCGGCGGCACGCCCCCACCACCGGCCTGGAATGCCCTGCTGTGGGTCATCCTGCTGTTTGCCGCTATCAACGCGGTGGCGAAGGGCTTTATGCAGGAAAGTCCCGGCCAGCGGCTGTACTACTACACGCTGGTGCGGCCTCAGGCCGTCATCCTGGCCAAGATGCTCTACAACGCCCTGCTGCTGACGGTGGTGGCGCTGCTGGGCCTGTTTCTGTACACGATTTTTCTCGGCAACCCCATTCAAAACCCGGGATTGTTTGTGGCTAACCTGCTGCTGGGCGCCGTGGGCTTTGCCACCACGCTCACGCTGGTATCGGGCATTGCGGCCAAGGCGGGCGGCAATGGCGCTACGCTCATGGCCGTGCTCGGCTTCCCCATAATGGTGCCCATGCTGCTGCTGCTCATCAAGGTAAGTAAGAATGCGCTGGACGGCCTAGATTGGAGCGTGAGCCAGAGCGCAGTGCTCACGCTGGTAGCCCTGAACATGATAGTAGGCGCCACGTCGTACCTGCTGTTTCCTTTTTTGTGGCGCGGCTAATTCGTTATTAATAAATCAATTATGAGCACAGCGGCAATTGTTGGCAGTATTTCGGGCGTGGCCATGACGGTGGTGGGCGTGTGGGGCGGGCAATACCTCATCGAGCAGCGCACGTCGGGCGTGGTGTGGAAGGGCATCACCGTACTGCTGTTGATTGGCGCCTCGGCGGTGGGCCTGCTGATTGCGGTGCCACGCCTGCCCATTGTGAACGAGAGCATTCGGAACCTGTTTTTCCACGTGCCGATGTGGTTTTCGATGATTATGGTGCTGCTGGTGTCGGTGTGGTATTCCATCCGCTACCTGCGCGAGCCCTCCGAGCGGCTGGATGTGCTGGCCCACGAGTCGGCCAAGTCAGGCATTGTGCTGGGCCTGCTGGGCCTGGCCACCGGCAGCCTGTGGGCGCGTTTCACCTGGGGCGCGTGGTGGACGCCCGACCCGCGCCTGAACGGGGCGGCCGTGGCCATGCTCATCTACGGGGCTTACCTGGTGCTGCGTGGCTCGTTCCGCGACGAGCAGCAGCGGGCCCGGGTGTCGGCCATCTACAACATTTTCGCGTTTGCGGCGGCCATTCCGCTGCTGTTTGTGCTGCCGCGCCTGAGCGGCCCCTCGCTGCACCCCGGCCAGACCGGCAACCCTGGCTTCAACCAATACGACCTCGACAACACCATGCGGCAGGTGTTTTACCCCGCCGTTATCGGCTGGATTTTGTTTGCCTTCTGGCTCACCCAGGTCAGCAGCCGCTTTGCTTTCCTGAAATTGAAACACGATGAAAATTAAGCTCACGCCGCGTCCGGCGGCCCTGTTCCTGCTGTTGCTGACGTTGCTTTTCAACGCCACCAACGCCTTTGCCCAAGCTACAGCCGCCGAGCCCGAAATGGCCGACGACCTGCGCGCCAGCGGCAAAATCTACGTGGTGGTGGCCGTGGTGGTGGTCATTGTGGCGGGCCTGCTGGCCTACCTCATTTCCCTCGACCGCAAGGTGAGCCGGCTGGAGGAGCAAATAAAGAAGTAGCCGGGCACCCGCCGCCCGTTTGCACTGTTACACCCCGACGAGCACCGCGAGCCTCGGCTCATTCGCTTCGCGTCACTCGTTACAACCCGTGGTTTTATGAAGAAGTCGCACATTTTCATCATGGCCATCATTGCGGTGGCCGCCGCCATCATCCTCAGCACCACTGCCGATGCCAGCGTGTACGTAGGCTTCGGCGAAGCCCGGCAGCGGGCGGCCGAGGGCAATACCACCAAGGTGCATGTGGTGGGCAAGCTCCCGCGCGATGCCCGGAAGCAGCCCATCGGCCTGGAGTATGACCCCATGACGGACCCCAACTACTTCGCCTTCACGCTGGTGGATAGCACGCACATTGCCCAGCGCGTGGTGTACAACAACCCCAAGCCCCAGGATTTCGACGCTTCTGAGCAAGTGGTTATCACCGGCTGCATGAAGGGCAACGTGTTCATGGCCGACAACATTCTGCTGAAGTGCCCCAGCAAATACGTGAAGAAGGATTTGAACGAGGGCGCCACGGCTTCGGTGAAATAAGCGCCGTTGCTATTCGTCAATCCCAGGAACGTCATGCTGCGCTTGTCGAAGCATCTCTACCACGCAACCAACTCCATTAAACGGGTTACTGCTGCGGTAGAGATGCTTCGACAAGCGCAGCATGACGTTCTTTTTTCGGCCTTATTACTGCTTCTGCTGCTCTTCGCCGCTGCCGTTTCCCCGGCCGTGGCCCAGGCACCGAACGACAACATGGAAAACCGCCGGGTGCTGCAGCTGGAGGAGACGGTTGTTTCAAACACGGCAAACTGCACTATTCAGCTGGCGTGCCTGAACAAAGCACTGACGGGCAAGCAGGTGCAGTACCACAACGACCAGTGGTTTGAGTTTGTACCGCCGCAATCGGGCCGGTATTTTGTCAATGTCAGCGGCCAGCAGTGCCGGCGCGCCCGCGGCGTGCAGCTGATTGTGCTGGCGGGGCAGCCCTGCCAGCCGGCCACCTACCGGCTGCTTTCCTGCTCCTCGCTGGGCAACCCGAACGATGTATTCGTGACGCTTCAGCTTGCGAAAGGGCAGCCCTACCTGCTGGAGCTGGACGGCTACACCGGCGACTTTTGCCGCTTTGAGGTGCAAATTAGCCGCTCGCCTAAGGGGATTCCCAATACGGCGCCCCTCTCCAGCAGCAGCCATGTGCAAAACGGCCGCCTGGTGGAGGTAGGCTGGTACCTGCCCGATACAATCAACGCCAACTTTTGTACGCTCTGGCGGCGGCCGGCCGATGGCCAGACGTCGACCCTGGTGCGCCGGCTGCCGGTTGCCCGCAACGGCTACGGCCGGCCGCAAACCAATTTCTCCGTGCTCGATACGCTTCCGACGGCGGGCAAACAGAATGTGTTTGAGTACCGCGTGACCGCCGACTTGCCAACGGGGCCGCCCCGGCTCATTTCCCGGCACGACGTGGGCTGGACACCCGCCAATGGCCTGGGCAGCCGGCTGCCAGTGCCGCGCTACGGCCACCCCGTTCCCGATACGGTTCACCTGCGACTGGCGGCTTATAAACCGGGCGCCAAACTGACCGTTGAGTTGTCCGACGCCCTCACCGGCCGGGTGGTTCACAGCGTGGAGCTTGTCAAAAAAAAGTCGTTCGCCGAGCAGCGGGTTTTGCCGGTGCGCAGGTTCTTCCCGGAAGCCGTTAGTGCGTTTCGGATTCGTATCACCGACCATTCCACGCCTTACAGCACATCAGGGGAGATAATCAATTATCTACTGTGATTCCGGTCTGCTTCTCGATTTCAATCGGGAAGCACGCCAAAACCTAATTGGCCGTTGTGCCACGTCGCTATGAAACATCTTCGCACCGTTGGCCCGATTGGTTTGAGCTGCGCTGCGGTAAAGATGCTTGGCTGCGTGCTGCATGATAGCCTTTCTGCACCGACTCGGCTACTGCTGCTACTGCTTTTCGTTACTTCTGTTTCTCCCGCCACGGCTCAGGTGGCCAACGACAACATCGAAAACCGCCGCGTGCTGCGGGCCGAGGAAACTGTCATCTCCAGCACCACCGGCTGCACCGTGCAACGCAGTTGCGTAGACGAGCGCCTGACCGGCAAGTGCATCGAATACCACAACGACCAATGGTTTGAGTTTACGCCTAAAACGGCGGGGCGCTATTTCGTGAACATCGGCGGGCAGCAGTGCCGCGATGTGCGCGGCGTGCAGCTAGTGGTGCTCACGGGCACGCCCTGCCAGCCGGCTACCTACCGCGTGCTCAGTTGCACTTCGCTGGGCACCCAGGACGACGTGTTTGTGACGCTGGACTCGCTCCGGGCCGGCCAGCCCTATTTGCTGGATGTGGATGGGTATCTGAAGGACTTTTGCCAGTTCCGGCTGCAGGTGAGCCAGACGGCCACGGGCATGCCAGTCAGCTATTTTCCGCCCAGCCCCACCCGTTTGCTGCCCACCGACAGCCGCGTGGTGGAGCTGAGCTGGACTCTACCCGACTCGCTGGCCGGCACGCCCGGCTGCCGGGTGATGCGCCGCGAGATTCACCAATACCGCAGCACCGAAGTGCGCTACGTGCCCGTGCGCCGCGACACCTACGGCCGCCCCGAAACCACTTACACCGTGGCCGACACGCTGCCCGGCCCCGGCATCTACGACTACCAGGTGGTGACCGCCCGCGCCGACGCTGGCCCGGCGCCCGCCCGCCTGCGCCAGTGGTGGTATGCCTTCGGCACGGCGGCCACCATGCCCCTGCCCGGCACCGCGCCCCGCCGCGACGTGGTGACCCTGCCCCTGCGCAAATACCCCAACAAGGCTCGCCTGTCGGTGGTCATCACCGACCCGGGCACCGGGCGGGTGTTGCTGGCCCAGCAACTCATCAACCAACCCAGCAACCCGCGCCAAAGCGAGGTGGCCGTGCGCAAGTGGCAGGACGCCGGGCTGGAAAAAATTGCGGTTGAAATCACGGTTCATCCATCGCGGGGCGACTTTTTCACCGACCGGTTGTTATTGAAGCTCCCGGCTCCGGCGGCGCAGCCGTAAATTTGCCGGATATTCTTAGCTTATGAACTTATTAGTAGGACAAATCGGCCACCTCAGCGTGATTCTCGCTTTTGCAGCGGCGCTGGTGGCGGCGTATGGCTATTTCCAGGCCTCGCGGGGCCGCGCGCTGGGCGACGAGGACCAGAGCTGGCTGCGGCTGGCGCGGGGTGCGTTTTTCGTGCACGGCGCGGCGGTGCTCTCGGTGATTGTGTGCTTGTTCAACATCATTCACGCGCACCGCTACGAGTACTACTACGCCTGGAGCCATAGCTCCAACCACCTGCCGGTGCAGTATATGATTTCCTGCTTCTGGGAAGGCCAAGAGGGCTCGTTCCTGCTCTGGATATTCTGGCAGGTGGTGCTGGGCTTCTGCATCATGAAGTTCAACCGCCGGTGGGAGGCGCCGGTGATGGCCGTGTTCAGCGGCGTGCAGCTGTTTTTGGTGAGCATGATTCTGGGCGTGGTGCTGGGCGGCGTGAAGGTGGGCTCGTCCCCGTTCATCCTGCTGCGCGAGTTCCTCACCGACCTACCGGTGTGGAAAATGAACCCCGACTTCGTGCCCAAAGACGGCACCGGCCTCAACGCCCTGCTGCAGAACTATTGGATGGTGATTCACCCGCCCACGTTGTTCTTAGGCTTTGCACTCACGCTGGTGCCCTTCGCCTTCGCCATTGCCGCCCTCTGGAAGCGCGAGCTCACCGCCTGGGTGAAACCCGCGCTGCCCTGGACGCTGGTGGGCGGCGGCGTGCTGGGCGTGGGCGTGGTAATGGGCGCCTACTGGGCCTACGAAACCCTGAACTTCGGCGGCTACTGGAACTGGGACCCCGTTGAAAACGCCGTGTACATTCCCTGGCTGGTGCTGGTGGCTTCGCTGCACGGCTTGGTGCTGTGGCAGAAGCGCCGCACGGGCCTGCGCACCTCGTTTGCGCTGGTGGTGGCCACGTTTGTGCTCATCCTCTACGCTACTTTCCTCACCCGCAGTGGGGTGCTAGGCAATGCCTCGGTGCACTCGTTTACAGACCTGGGCCTGTCGGGCCAGCTGCTGATTTACCTCGGCGTGTTTGCGGTGCTGTCCATCGCGCTGCTGGTTTCGCGCTGGAAAGAGATTCCGGTTTCGGAGAAAGAGCTGAACGGCTACAACCCCGAGCTGTGGGTGTTTGTGGGCGCCACGGTGCTGTGCTTGGGTGCTTTCCAGGTGCTGTACACCACTAGCATTCCGGTGTATAATGCCTTCATGGGCTTCATTGGCATCAAAACCAACATTGCCCTGCCAGCCGACCAGATTGCCCACTACTCCAAGTTTCAGCTCTGGATGGGCGTGGTGGTGGCCCTGCTCTCGGGCATTGCCCAGATTATGTGGTGGCAGCGCAACAACAAGGAAACCGTCGTCAACGCCCTCACGGCGCCCACGCTGCTGGCGTTGCTGGGCACGGCCCTCACGGTGCTGCTGGTGCGCTACAACGGCCTCACCATCTCGCCGGCCTACGTGATGCTCACGCTGGCGGGCTTGTTTGGGGTGCTGGCCAACTTCGGCACCATATTCACGCTGGTGCGGCGCGGGGTGCGGCTCTCGGGCGGCGCGGTGGCCCACCTGGGCATTGCGCTCATGCTGCTAGGCATTCTGGCCTCGGCGGGCTACTCCAACATTATTTCGCGCAACGTGTCGGGCCTGCTCTATTCGCGGGAGTTCGATGAGGAGCTGAACCGCGACAACGTGCTGCTGTGGCGCAACGAAACCACGCCCATGCACGGCTACCAGCTCACCTACACCGGCCAGTTTTTCGAGGTGCCCGGCGTGCCCGGCTACGTCGACAAGCAGTTCCTCTTCCGCACCGACGACGACTACAAGGCCCTGGCCCGCGCCCCCATCACCGTGGCCGGCAAGACCTACTACAAGACCGGCGACACGGTAAACATCCTGCCCGAAAACACCTACTACCGCATCAATTACAAGGATGTGAAGTCGGGCGAGCAGTTTGCCCTCTACCCCCGCGCGCAGGTGAACGACGAGATGGGCGGCGGCGGCCTGCTGGCCTCGCCGGCCATCAAGAAGTTCTGGGGCCACGACATCTACACCCACGTCAGCTCCGTGCTCGACCCGCGCAAGGAGAAGCCCTGGAGCGAGCCCAAGGAAAGCGTGCTGGCCGTGGGCGACACCATTTTCCTCAACGACTACTTCGCCGTGTTCCGCGCCATCGAGCCGGCCCACGAAACCGCCGGCCTCAACCTGCAGAAGGGCGACCTCGCCCTGCAGGCCGATATGATAGTGAGCGGCGAACACCGCCAGTACCACGCCCACCCCGTGTTTGTGGTGCGCAACCGCATGGTGGGCCGCGTGCCCGACGAGGTGGAAGACCTCGGCGTGCGCCTCACCCTCAACGCCATCGACCCCACGGCCGGCAAGTTCACCTTCGGCGTGAGCACTACCCAAAAGGACTACGTCATCCTCAAAGCCATGGAGAAGCCCTTCATTAACCTGCTCTGGAGCGGCACGCTGCTCATGGCCATCGGCTTCGGCTTGAGCGTGCGGCAGCGCGGCGGCCGCGGCGCCGTAGCCCCGGAAACCGAAGCCGCCCCCGAAGCCGAAGCTTCGGCCGGTACCCGTACCGCACGGCCCCAGCCAGTGAGCTAGTCTCAGCGTTTATTGAATAGTAAAAGTCCATCCCGCCAAGGCGGGATGGGCTTTTTCATGTGCAGGAAGGGCGTTCTGCCAAGGCGGGAGGAGGGTTCGAATGTACCGGAAGGGCATCCCGCCAAGACGGGACGGGGTTTCGGATATACGGGAAATGCACCGGACGTTGGCCCAGTGTACTTCCCATACAGGGGCAATGGCATCGGACCAACGTCTGGTGCCCTTTTGATACTGGGCAAGTTCCCTGGGCTGGCTGTGTTCTGTTGGAACTACCCGCCCAACAAAAAGGGCCACCCAACCGGGCGGCCCTTTTTACCGAAGTGAGTTGCAAGCCGGAGCTTACTTCACAATCGAAATCTGCTGCTGGGTGTACTCCTGGCCGTTGCGCACGGTGATGGAGTAGATGCCCGACTGCAGCGACGACAGGTTCACGCTGTTCTGAAAGTTGTCCTTGGCCGTGCCCGTGTACACGCGCTGGCCCAGCATGTTGGTCACTTCCACCGTCAGCGCCTGCTTGGCGTTGGCGCCGTGGATTTCCAGGTTGAACACGCCCGTGTTCGAGGGGTTCGGGAACACACTCACGGCGCGCTTCAGGGCCGCCGAAGTAGCCAGCGGGCCGGCCGAAATCGTGAGGTCGTCCACGGCCAGGAAGCCCGAGCTCGCCGCGCTGATGGCGTGGAAGCCCACGTAGTAGGTACCAGCCGGCACCGTGATGTCGGCCACCACCGGGTTGGTGGTGTTGTTGGCTGGGCGGTACAGGGTGTTGGTGATGGACGTGTTGGTGTAGATGGTGCTGGTCTGGCCAGCGGCCGTGGCGGCCGTGCCATACTTCACTTCCAGGCCCTCGGGGTAGCCCGCGGCGGCGCGGTAGTAGAAGGCCACGCGGTAGGTCTGGGTGTTGGTCAGGGTCAGGGCCGGGCTGAAGAACCAGTCGTTGGCCGGCACCGTGGTGTCGGTCGAGTTGTAGGAATACACCATGGCGTTCGGAGCCGAGCGCGCGATGTTGCCCGTAGCCAGGCTGGCATCCACCGTGCCCGTGGCACGCCAGGTGAAGCCGTCGTTGTTGCTATCAACCACCGTGATGCCGCAGGGCAGCGCTTGGCCGGCCGTAATCACGTCGAAACTCTGGTTGTAGGGGAAGGTGCTGATGACCGGCGGCGTGCAGGCCGTGATGACGCGCACCGGGCCAGCGTAGGCGCTCTGGTCGGTGGCGCTGCAAATGGTGCGGATGTAGAACTCGTAGGTCGTGCCGCCCGACAGGCCGGTCACCGTGTAGGTAGTGCCGGTGAAGGTGGGCGACGTGGTGCTGTTAGCACCACCGGGCGTGAAGCCCTGCGGGCCGTACACAATCTGGTAGCCCGTAGCGCCAGCGGCGGCGGTGAAGCTGAACGAAGCCGTGGTGGGCGTCGAGCCGGTGCTGGCCAGGGCCGTGGGCACGGGGCAGGTAGCGGGCGGGGCCGTTTCGGCCTCCAGCATGAAGCGCACGTTGTTGGCGGCCACATCCTGCGGGGCCGAAGCCGTGGCGGTAGTCACGTTCACTGTGTAAAACAGGCCGGTGCGGGCGGGCGTCTCGTCCTGCACGCCCATCGGGAACACGCCAGCGGTAGTAGCGCCAACAGGCGTCACCTGCGCCATGCCCACCAGGAAATCGCCGGCCGGCACGCTCGTGCTCAACGAGAAGGTGTGCAGCGTGTTCAGGTCGGCAGCGGTCAGCACATAGTCGGCCGAGCGGGCCAGCACAGCGCCGGTCGTGGCGTTTACGACCACGCCGTACACGGTGGTGGCCCGCTGGCCGTTGGCGGCCGTGGGCAGCAGGTTCGGGTCGTTGTAGATGAAAGCGCGCACGGCGGTCACGTCGCGCGGGGTATTCACCGTGAACTTGCCGCAGAAAGCCACCGTGCGGGCGGCCGTGGTCAGCGGCGGCACGCCTAGGGCGTT
Organism: Hymenobacter convexus; assembly: GCF_030580955.1. Taxonomy (GTDB): domain Bacteria; phylum Bacteroidota; class Bacteroidia; order Cytophagales; family Hymenobacteraceae; genus Hymenobacter. The sequence continues at coordinate 208,991 of NZ_JAUQON010000009.1, forward strand.
GGTGGCCGGGGCCGTGCCCACGATGTAAGAGAAGCGCGTGGCGCTGGTGGCCATGGCTTGGCTCACGGTGTTGTTGCCGTTCACGTCATCGTTCGGCAAAGTCACGGTCACCGTGTTGGCGCCCACGTTGGGCAGGGTGATGTTCGAGAAGTTCAGGGTAGCGGTAGCGCCCACGGCCAGCGAGGTCAGGGTCTGGGTCTGGGTCACGGTGTTGGCCCCGCTGATGGTCAGCGTCGCCGTTACCGGGGCCGTGATGCCGCTAACACCGGCGTTGCGCACCACGGCGCGCAGGCTGAACGGGTTGCCCACGGGCACGGCGATGGAGCCGTAGCCCTGGATTTCGTTTACGGCAAGGTCGTTGTTGGCCGGGGCGGCCGTCACGGCCTCCAGCATGTACTTGTTGTTGCGGGGCGTGGCCGACGTCGACACGTCGTACGGCGCGCCACCCGTAGCGGCAATGTTGAAGAAAGTGCCCGGGCGGGTCGGCGTCTCATCCTGCACGCCCATGGGGTAGAAGGAAGCCGTGCCGTTGCTGGCCGGTGAAATCTGAATCATGCCCACCAGGAAATCACCGGCCGGCACCGTCACCGGTGCGCTCAGGGTGAAGGTGTGCAAGGTATTGGCATCGGCGGTGGTTACCACGAAGTTGGGCGAGCGGCCCAGGATGGCGCCGGTGGTGGCATCCACCACCACGCCGTACAGGGTTTCGCCCACAGTCGTTTTCTGGGTGGTGCCACTGGTCGGGAAATCAGAAATGAATGCGCGCACGGCCGTCACGGAACGGGCCGTGTTCAGCGTATACTTTGCGGCGAAGCCCAATTCCGAGCCCGAAGGGAAGCCAACGCCGCCGCCCGAGTTGGTAGCGGGCAGGGATATGTAGGAGAACGTGGAGGTGTTGACTACCTGCGTCTCAGCTTTGGAATTATTTATGCTGTTGTCGTCAGCCGGTACCGACACAGTGACCGTGTTTGTACCTTGGTTTGCAGGAGTATAGGCAGCAAATGTAACCGTGGTGGAAGCCCCGGCGGCCACCGAAGCCACGGTTTGGGTGTTGGTGAACGTGTTGGCGCCCGTCACGTTCAGCGTGGCCACCACGTTGGTCAGCGCGTTGGTGCCGCTGTTGGTTATCACGGCCCGCACCACATGGGGCGCCGCGCCCGGCACCGCCAACTGGTTGAGGGTATAAATCTGCGTAACGGCCGCGTCGTTGGCTTGCGTTGGCACAAAGCGGAAAGTGCGGCCGTTGTCCGGCGGCACGCTCTGACGGAAGTTGAACGCACCTGTGGCTCCGACCGTTACCGGGCCATTGGCAAAAAACACGTTCGCCAAATCATTCCAGAGAGTGACCGAGCCCTTGGTTACGCGCACAATCTGGTCGGTGGCATTGCCGGAGCCTTTAATGCCTACCTGAGCGTACTTGAAGTTGTTGTTGGCCGCCGGGGCGGGGGTCACCGGGCCGTACACGAACTCGACCATGCCATTAGCCTCGTACATTTTCACCTGAAACGTCAGGTTGCTGTACTGCGTGGGAATGCTGGTGCCACCGGCCAGGGAAAGCTGGGCTTTGTCGGCCACGTTTTTCCACTGCACGGTGCACACCCGGTTGGGCGCGGTGCCCGTGGTGGCCACGCGGTACTCCGCCGTGCTGGTCCCGCTCAGCAGGTCGTAGTTGAAGGGCGCGAGCAGGTTCACGTCGGCAGCGGCCGTGCCCAACAGGGCGCCACCCTGGTTGAATTCGGCGTAGGCCGTGTAGAGGGCCACAGTCGGAGCTGTCATGCCCGCCGCCGAGCCCAATTTCAGGAACCCGTTGGTGTTGAGAATGAAGCGGTCCATTGTGGCTCCGTTGTAGGAGAAGTTGAACCCGATGAGCTGCTCGGCCGAGTTGGCGTCGTCGGTGCTGCTTGTGCTGATGGCCGTGCCAGTGGTGCCTAGGTCAGTGAAGGTCCCAGCGGCGTTTTGGGTACTGCCTATGGGAAAGTTCAGGGCTTGCGCCTGCGCCGAGCCAACGGCTCCGGTCGCCAGCAACGCGGCCAGGGCCCAGTGCCGCAGGCGCGAGGTTGGCCCCGTGCGGTCGTAGTGGTGGTTCATAAAAAGGGGTAAAGTGGGTGAATAAAAAACAGAGGGGAATGGAACAAAAAGCGGGACGACAGGTCGGAAAACCAGCCACCCTTTTACATGGTAGTTTTGAGGGTACAAGTTGCTAATTAATTAGCACAAAAACCCAAGCACAGGTCCTTTTGCGTCATAATTGCCTGAACTTGATAGCAAGCCCAGCCCCTGCTTCCACGGACCAATAAGTCGTGTTATATTTTATCTAAAATGCATCCTAACGCTTCACCATTGCGCATCGGCTTGTTCGGAGCCGGCCGCGTGGCCAGCCAGCTAGGGCCGGCCCTGGCGGCGGCTGGCCACCACGTAGTGTTTGTCTGGAATCGCAGCCCGGCCGCGGCCGAAGCACTTGTAGCCCGGCTGCCCGGCGCGCAGGTCCTCACCACCCTCACCCCGCCCCTGCCGCCGGCCGATATCTACCTGCTGGCCGTGCCCGATGCCGCTGTGGCTCCGCTGCTGGCGTCCATAGCCTGGCCCGAAGGTGCCCTGGTGGCCCATCTGGCCGGCGCCTTGCCGCTGGCGGTTTTTGCGGCGCAGCCCACCGTGCGCGGCGGCGTGTTTTATCCCCTGCAGACCTTCAGCCCGGGCCGCACCATCGACTGGCCCACGGTGCCGCTCTGCATTGAAGCCGGCGACATCGCCGCCGAAACCACCTTGCTGGACCTAGCCGGCAGCCTCAGCCAACACGTGCTGCGGCTCGATTCGGACCAGCGCCTGAAGCTGCACGTGGCGGCCGTGTTTGCCAACAATTTCACCAACCACCTGTTGGGCATTGCCGACGCCCTGCTGGCCGAGGCCGCCCTGCCGCCGGAATTGCTGGCCCCGCTGGTGCGCGAAACGGTGGACAAAGCCCTCGCCAACCCGCCCTTCGCGGTGCAAACCGGGCCGGCCGTGCGGCGCGACGCGCCCACGCTGGCGGCCCACGCGGCGGCGCTGGCGGGCCACCCGGCCTGGCAGGCGCTGTATGCGCAGCTCACGGCCAGCATTCAGGCCCAGCTTTGATGCCGGGCCCGGGGGGAGTACCTTTGCGGCTTCAAACGCAGTGTTTTTTCGACTTATAAGTTTCTCGTTTTGTCTGTTCCCGCCACCACCATCACCTTCCAGTTCAGCGACGGCCAGCCGGCCCAAACCCACGTGGCGGCCGCCGGCGAATCGGTGCTCGACGTGGCCCTGAACAACGGCATCCAGCTGCAGCACAACTGCGGCGGCGTGTGCGGCTGCAGCACCTGCCACGTCTACATCAACGCCGGCGGCGACGACCTGCCCGAGATTTCCGACAAGGAAGAGGATTTCATTGACCGCGCCGAAAACCCGCGCATCAACTCCCGCCTGGCCTGCCAGTGCGTGGTAGAGGCCGACATGCAGTTGGTCGTCACCATCCCGCCCCAGCACTTTCTGGGTCACTAATTTTTGAGTTAAGAGTTAGGAGTTAAACGTTATAAGTTGCGCAGGCAACTCGTTTCGATAGCTCGTCCCTCAACTCTTGACTTTTAACTCCTAACTCTTAACTCTCAGATGAACCACTTTGAGCCGCCCATGCACTGGGCCGACCACGAGGACATTGCCATGGCGCTCTACGAGAAGTTCGGCGACGACTTCACCGAGGCCAAAATCTACCGCATTCGCTTCACCGACCTCATTGAGTGGGTGCTGGGCCTCGACAACTTCAACGGCACCCGCGAGCAGGCCACCGAAGGCCACTTGGAGCAAATTCAGGCCAAGTGGGTGTACGAGTGGCGCGATAACCAATAGATGGACCCAGGTGGATGCGGGCGCCGGCCAACCCCGCGCCGCGTTCCCGCGTAAGCTGCCCTGAAGTGGACGTTCCGATGCCATTTCAGGCATTGCCGCAGCCTTTACCCGGGCAGTTTATCCACCTTTCCATTTTTAGTTTTTTTGCATGAAAACCGGCATCATTAAATTTTTCAACGAAGCCAAAGGCTACGGCTTCGTGACCGACGACCAAACGAAAGAAGACTTTTTCGTCCACGTAACGGGCCTGAACGGCGCCACGGTGCAACAAAACGACCGGGTAGAGTTTGAAACGCAGGAAGGCCGCAAGGGCATCAATGCCGTGAACGTCCGCAAAATCTGATTCTGAGCTACACCAACAAACCTCGGCGGAACTTCCGCCCCCAAAAGCTTCTCCCGCCCCGGAGAAGCTTTTTTGTTGCCCAACGGCGCGGGCGAGGTGGCGCCGGCCCGCCGGTTTCACCGACCTTTGCAGCCCACCGCCCCCGCCCATGAACCCGCACCCGCCCAAGCTGCCCGCCGCTGCCGTGCCCCCACTCCCGGCGGAGCGCCTGCGCACAGCCCTGCCCACGCTGGTGCGCTGGCCCAACCTGCTGATAATGCTGCTGTGTATGGCGCTGGTGCGGGCGGGCCTGCTGATGCCCGGCGCGCCGCTGCGCGAGTCGCTGCTGGACGGGCGCTTTGGAGCGCTGGTGCTGGCGGCCCTGCTGGTGGCGGCGGCCGGCTACATCATCAACGACTATTACGACGTGAAAATTGACGCCATCAACCGGCCCGACCGGCTGGTGGTGGGCCGCGTGGTGAACCGGCGCAAGGCCATGCTGGCCCACATGCTGCTGAGCGGCGCGGGCGTGCTGCTGGCCGGCTGGCTGCATCCGGTGCTGGGGGCTGTCACGCTGGGCACGGCCCTGCTGCTGTGGGGCTATTCGGCGCGCTTCAAGCGGGTGGCGCTGGTGGGCAACGCCAGCATTGCCACGCTCACGGCGGCGCTGGTGCTGCTGCCCGAGCTGCAGTGGCAGCTGGCCCGCCACGAAACCCACAGCGTGGTGTGGCCCTACGCACTGGCCGCCTTCCTGCTCACCATGGTGCGCGAGATTGTGAAAGACGTGGAAGATATGCGCGGCGATGCCCAACACGGCTGCCGCACGCTGCCGCTGGTGTGGGGCGTGGCCCGCACCAAGTGGGCGACGGGGTTTTTCCTGGCCTGCCTGGCCCTGCTCACGGTGGGGGCCACGGCGCGCTTGTTTGTGAGCGGACACTGGCCGCTGGGCGCCTGGCTGGTGCTGCTGGTGCTGCTGCCCATGGCCCAACTGACGCGTCTGCTCATCCGGGCCGACCGGCGGCGGCATTTCCATTTCCTCAGCACGCTGTGCAAGGGCATCATGCTGGCAGGCGTGCTCAGTATGCTGCTGGCCGGCGGTTTGTGATGATTTTTGGTTGTGGAGAAAGGAACGTCATGTCGAGCTTGCCGAGGCATCTCGCGTGCCGAAGTAATTCTTTCGATTGAGTTACTACCTCACGCGAGATGTCTCGGTAAGCTCGACATGACCGTTCTACAATGCGCCGCCGAACGGTCTGTTAAATATTAATTGATACCTGTTAAATGAAAGTATACCGCCACCTCTTTTTCGACCTCGACCATACGCTGTGGGATTTCGAGAAAAACGCCAACGAAACGCTGCATACGCTGTACGAGCGCCACGATTTTGCGCGGTTTGGCACCTTTTCGGCCGAGCATTTTATTCAGGTCTACAGCGACATCAACCACGCGCTGTGGCGCATGTACCAGAGCGGCAAAATCTCGCAGACGCAGCTCCGCGACGTACGTTTCAGCCGCACGCTGGCCAAGCTGGACGTGCCGGAGGCAGACATTCCAGTTAATATCTCGGCCGAATTCACCGACATTCTGCCATTGAAGTCGGCCGTTTTCCCGTTCACGCACGAGGTGCTTGATTATTTAAAGCCGAAGTACCGGATGCACCTCATCACCAACGGTTTCAACGACATTCAGGAAATCAAGCTGGCGTCGTCGAACCTGACGCATTACTTTGAGTCCATTATCACCTCGGAGCACAGCGGCCACCTCAAGCCCGACCCGCGCATGTTTCAGCACGCGCTGGCGCACACCGGCGCCACCGCCACCGAGAGCCTGATGATTGGCGACAACCTGGAATGCGACGTGCTGGGCGCCTACAACGCCGGCATCGACCAAGTGTATTTCAACCCGGAGAAGCGCCGCCACTTCGCCCAAACCACGCACGAAATCAGCTGTTTGAGCGAGCTGAAGGCGTTTTTGTAATCGTCTCTCATCCTGAGCGCAGCGAAGGACCTTATCACTGAAGAACAGTTACAGCAATTCAATTGATGCGAGCGTGATAAGGTCCTTCGCTGCGCTCAGGATGACAGATACCACCCAAGCACCACCCATGATTCACCTCATTGGCCTCTCGGGCCGCCGGGGCAGCGGCAAAGACACCGTGGCCCGCATCCTGCAACAGCTCCAGCCGGAGCGCAGCTGGCAAATCCGCTCCTTCGGCGACTCCATTAAGGCGGTCTGCGCCGCCCTCACGGGTGAGGACGTGGCGCCCTATTATATCCAAAAAGGCAAGGCCGAGCTGGTGCCCACCTTCCACCGCACGCGGGGCGAGATGCTGCAGCAGGTGGGCAGCGCCCTGCGCGCCTGGGAGCCTTTGGTCTGGGTCGATGCCTTTTTTGCCGGCCTGCCGGCCGAGGCCTACGTGCTGGTGCCCGACGTGCGCTTCGCCAACGAGGCCGACCCCATCCGGGCCCGCGGCGGCCTCATGCTGCGCGTGGAAGGCGACCCGCTCCAACAGCGCGGCGACGGCACCCGCGACGACAACCACCCCAGCGAAACCGCTATGGACGACTACCCGAACTTCGATTTCACGCTGCACAACACCGGCTCGCGCGAGGACCTGACGCGGCAGGTGCGGGAGTTGTTGGGGCGGCTGTAGTTTCTATTGGAATCTGTGAAAACCAGAACCATTATTCTCTTGCTTATCGCTCTTATTCTGAGTGTAGGCTACTATAAGTATCATCAATGGCATCAAAACGAGGCCATCCGGGCAGCGCTTGAATATGGCCGCTTGGCGCCATTACCTGACTCGGCGACTGATGTGCAAGTAGATACCGAAGGCAGTATGTTTTCACGCACATTCTGGCTCTGCTTCAAAACCAATAGAACAACCATAGACAAATGGGTCGCTAAATCTTCTTCGCTGTCCAAGCAACCATCCGTGGAATTGTCAACCGCCGATTTTCCCGTTATAGATGCCCCCAGTTGGTTTAGCCCTCAAATTATTACGCGAGGAAAGAAGTTTGACATACCATCAAATGAGGATGAACTGTATGGAACCGTTTGGATTGACTACGCAAGCGGTACCGTGTACATAAAGACCTCGCATAGCTAGGGGCAGCGTCCTGCATTATTCTACCTTTGCCCCATCCCACCCCAACTCTTCCCAAAACCTAACCCGAACCCCACATGGCCAACGGCTTTTTCAACGTCCCGACCCCCATCAACGAACCCGTCAAAGGCTACGCGCCCGGCTCGAAAGAGCGGCTCGAGCTGCAGCAGGAACTCAAGCGCCTGCGCGGGCTGGAACTGGACATCCCCATGCACATTGGCGGAAAAAAAGTGCGCACCGGCGACCTGCGCCGCATGAGCCCGCCGCACGACCACCAGCGCACCCTCGGCCACTTTCACTACGGCACCGCCGCCCACGTCACCCAGGCCATTGAGGCCGCGCTGGCCGCCCGCACCGCTTGGGCGGAGCTGCCTTGGGAGCACCGCGCCGCCATCTTCCTCAAAGCCGCCGATTTGCTGGCCGGCCCCTACCGCGCCCGCATCAACGCGGCCACCATGCTGGCCCAGAGCAAAAACGCCTTCCAGGCCGAAATCGACGCCGCCTGCGAGCTGATTGACTTTTTCCGCTTCAACGTGCACTTCATGCGCCAGGTGTACGAGCAGCAGCCCGAGAGCCTGCCCGGCATGTGGAACCGCCTGGAGCAGCGCCCCTTGGAAGGTTTCGTGTTCGCCCTCACGCCGTTCAACTTCACCTCCATCGCCGCCAACCTGCCCTCGTCGGTGGCCATGATGGGCAACGTGGTGGTGTGGAAACCCGCCGACACGCAAGTTTACTCGGCCCAGGTGCTGATGGAGCTGTTCGAGGAAGCTGGCGTGCCGGCTGGCGTCATTAACCTAGTGTACGCCGACGGCCCCGTGGTGGGCGACGTGGTATTCAAGCACCCCGATTTCGCCGGTATCCACTTCACCGGTTCCACCAAAGTCTTCCAAACCATCTGGCAGGAAATCGGCCAGAACATCGCCAACTACAAGTCCTACCCCCGCATCGTGGGCGAAACCGGCGGCAAAGACTTCATTGTCGCGCACCGCTCGGCCCACGCCAAGGCCGTGGCCGTTGGCATTTCGCGCGGCGCGTTCGAGTACCAGGGCCAGAAATGCTCGGCCGCCTCGCGTGTCTACCTGCCCTCGAACTTGGCCGATGAAATCCTCGGCTACGTGAAGGAAGACCTCGCCTCCTTCAAAATGGGCGACGTGGAAGATTTCTCGAACTTCATCAACGCTGTCATCAGCGAAGTGTCCTTCGACAAGCTCGCCAAGTACATCGACGGCGCCAAGGCCGACCCCAACGCCGAAATCATCGCGGGCGGCGGCTACGACAAGTCGAAAGGCTACTTCGTCGAGCCCACCGTCATTCTCGCCAAAGACCCGAAATACATCACCATGTGCGACGAGCTGTTCGGGCCCGTGGTCACCGTCTTCGTGTACGACGCCGACAAATTCGAGGAAACCCTGGAGCTTGTCGATTCGACTTCGCCCTACGCCCTCACCGGCGCCGTGTTTGCGCAAGACCGGTACGCCCTCGACTTGGCCTCCAAGAAGCTGGTGCACGCCGCCGGCAATTTCTACATCAACGACAAGCCCACCGGCGCCGTGGTGGGCCAGCAGCCCTTCGGCGGCGCCCGCGCCTCCGGCACCAACGACAAGGCCGGCTCCATCCTGAACCTGCTGCGCTGGGTATCGCCCCGCGCCATCAAGGAAACCTTCGTACCCGTGACGGACTACCGCTACCCCTTCCTCGGCTCGGAGCCCGCCGAGGATTTGAACCGCGACAAAGGCTTATAAGCCTGAAGTCAACACCATTAAAAAAGCCCCGCACTCAATCAGTGCGGGGCTTTTTTGCTTCAGTCATTTTTCATTAAAACCGCTGACCTCCGTAAGCGACTGCGGGTTCTTCGGCCACAATTTTGAGCGGCGCCACGTCGGTTCCTTCGTAAATCGCCGCCACGGTCAGGTTGATGTTCAGGTCGGGAATTACCAGCGCATCCTCCGCTTCCACCAAAGCCGTGAAGCTCCAGATATTGCCCGGTTCGCGCCGGTACCACTCCACCAGCCACGACGTCTGCGACACCAGCAAATAGTGCTGCAGCGACGGCAACTGCTTATATTGATTAAACTTGCGCCCCCGGTCGTATTCGGCCGTGGAAGGCGACAGCACCTCAATCAGCAGTACCGGCGCCTTCAGGATACGCTTGGCCTGCTGGTCGGCGGCGTCGCAGGTTATCATCACGTCGGGGTAAGTATAGTGTCGCCCCTCCTGCACGGCCAGCTGCACGCCTTCCATCAGCACCTTGCAGGGCCGGCCGCGCAGGGCCAGCTTGAAGGACACTAAAAAATTGCTTGATATCAGATTATGCGAAATGTCGGCGCCAGCCATAGCGAAGATTTCGCCATCGAAAAATTCGTGCTTTATCTCGCTTTGCTGCTCTAAATCAAGATATTCTTCCGCCGTGTAGCGGCGCGGATTTTGGTCTGCTTGTCCCATGCTAGCGGTTACGTATTCTTCAAATGTAAGCCCAAAACCAACGCTGCAGTTGCCGCAACACCGCTCATGCCGCTTCCGGCTCATCCCCCAGCCGTGACTGGATAGCCCGGATTTCGTCACTGTCCAGCGGCTTGTGAATGAGGCCGGCCACGAGCTCATATTCCTTCGACTTTTCCAGGTCGTTCAGCGCCAGCGATGAGGTGAGGATGTAGATGGAACAGTTGCCGCGCAGCTCTTCCTCATAGGGCGCCAAAGCGTCCAGAAATTGCCAGCCGTCCATTTCGGGCATGTTCAGGTCCAGAAATACCACCTGCGGCACCAGGTTTTCCTTGGCCCGCAGCAGCAGCTTATCCAACGCTTTTTTGGCCGACTGGAAAGTGCAGATGGCGTTCGAAAACCCCTCAGCCCGGAGCAGCTGCTCGGTGAGGTAGGTGGCGAGGTAGTCGTCGTCAATGAGGTAGGTTTTCATCCGCACGGGGCCTGAAGTAAAGAGTAAATTCGGTGCCTTCGTCAACCCGGCTCCGAACGGATATTTGCCCGCCCATGGCTTCCACGTGGGCTTTCACCAGAAAAAGCCCGATGCCCCGGCCCGTTTCTCCGGTATGGAAACGGCGGTAGAGCTGAAAAACATCGGCGCCGAATTTGGCCTGGTCGAACCCGGAGCCATTGTCGCGCACGGTGATGGCCAGACCGGAATCAGGGTCTTCAGTAGCCCCCACATCAATCTGCAAAGGCCGCGCATCGGAGCGGTACTTGATGGCGTTGGAAAGCAGGTTGTGAAAGATGCTGTGGAAATAGGCCCGGCTGCCGGGCACGCGCAAGCTTTCGGGAATGGCGTTGCGCAGGTGCCCGCCGCAGCTGCGCAACGCGTCCTGCAAATCGAGCAGTGCCTGCTGGCACGCGGCGGCCACGGCCACCGCCTCCGGCCGGTAGCCCGCTTTCGTATCGCGCAGCGACAGGATGCCGTTGACGTCCGTCATCACCTGGTCCAGTTGCCGGAGGCTGGTGCGCAGGTGCTGCATCGAAGTATTAAACGTTTCAGAATTTTTATCGATGCGCGTCAGCAAATCGGTAAAGCCCAACGCATTGGCCAGCGGCGCCCGCAGGTTGTGCGACACGATGTAGGTAAATTGCTGCAGGTCGGAGTTCTGCTGCATGAGGCGCTCGGTGAGCAGCAGTTGCTGCTGCTCGGCCTGCTTTTCCTTGGTCAGGTCGTGCACCACGCCCACCAGTTGGTAGCAGCGGTCAGCGGCGTCGCACACCGGCATCACGCTCACTTCGCCCGTCACGCGGCCCGTGGGGTAGTCGGAGGTTTCCAGCCACGCCACGCGCATTCGGGTAGCAACGGCTTCCTGGTATTTCGTGAGCACCAGGCTGAGCGAGGGCTCCGGTATTACCTCGTCTACCAGCTTTCCCACGACCATTTCCACCGGCACCCCGGTGGCCTTTTCAAACGCTTTGTTGGCAAAAATGAAGCGGTAGCGGCCGTCATCTTCCACACTCAGCACAAACGTCACATCGGCAATGGTATTGAAAATAACCGAAAGCTGCTGCGCCCGTTTTGCCAAATCAGCATAAGTCAGCGTCGATTCAACTGCGGGATTTTCGCTGGACGGCATGGGGGGAAATGGTTAAGACGTCGCAGGCTCAATGAAGCCGAAACAGTGTACAATAATTAAATCTACTAAATAAAGCCTATTAAAACTCAACAAATTCCAGCGCTCATTACCAAACTGCATCAAGCGCACGGGGAATGAAGCCGAATTACACTGCCGAAATCTGACCATAATGGCCGGTCAGCGGTTGCGTATAAGCCGATGTGTCTGGCAGGCTTCATTCCTGTTGCCGCATAGCTCTTCCATTCAACATTGCGCCCCAACCCCGTGGGCGCTACCTTTGCCCTTCAGCGCCCGTGAGGCCTGAATGCTATATAATTGACCTGTATGTACCTAGCCCTGCCGGCTGCCAATTATCAGCCCTCCGATTATCTGCCGATTGTCATTCAATTTGGTCTGGCCCTGGCTTTTGTGGCCTTCGCCATGATTGTTTCGCACCTCGTGGGCCCCAAGCGTCACAGCACCGTGAAGGACGCGTCCTTCGAGTGCGGCATCGAATCGGTGGGCAACGCCCGGACTCCGATTTCGGTGAAATACTTCCTCACGGCCATTGTTTTCGTGCTTTTCGACGTCGAAGTCATCTTCATGTACCCTTGGGCCGTGAATTTCCGTGCCCTCGGCCGCGCCGGTTTCATCGAGATGATTGTATTCATGACGCTGCTGCTGGCGGGCTTCTTCTACATCATCAAAAAGGGCATTTTGCGCTGGAACGAAGCGCCTGAGCGCCAAACTTTCGCCGCAACGCCGGTGTTAGAAAACCGGCCCGCCCAAGTAGCGAAAGCCGCTTAATCTGCTTGTCTCTTATAACTATGGCTGATAACCGAGTTCCTGAAATAAAAACCGTTGAGGCCCCCGAGGGCGTTGAGGGCGCTGGCTTTTTCGCCACCTCGCTGGAGAAAGTGGTGGGCATGGCCCGCGCCAACTCGCTCTGGCCCTTGCCCTTCGCCACGTCCTGCTGCGGAATCGAGTTCATGGCCACCATGGGCTCGCACTACGACATCTCCCGTTTCGGCTCCGAGCGCCCCAGCTTCTCGCCCCGCCAGGCCGATTTGCTGATGGTGATGGGCACCATCGCCAAGAAAATGGCCCCCATCGTGAAGCAGGTGTATGAGCAGATGGCCGAGCCCCGCTGGGTGCTGGCCATGGGTGCCTGCGCCTGCTCGGGCGGCATTTTCGACTCCTACTCCGTGCTGCAAGGCATCGACCGCATTATCCCAGTCGATGTGTACGTGCCCGGCTGCCCGCCCCGCCCCGAGCAGGTGCTCGACGGCCTGATGCGCGTGCAGGACCTGGCCCGCAACGAATCCTTCCGCCGCCGCAATGCTCCTGAGTACCAGGCTCTGCTGGCGTCTTACAATATCAAATAGAAAGCTAGTAGGAAGTAGTGAGTATTGAGCAATCAGTACCGCACCCGCCTGATTGCTCAATACTCATTACTTCTTTCTCAATACCCTTAGAATGGCTCCAGATTCCGCCGCCGCTCCCGAAGCGCCCGTTGCCGAAGACCCGATAAAGGCCCAGAATGCGCAGGTACTGGCGCTGCTGCACCGTCTGTTTGGCGAGGCCACATTCACCGATGTGCACGAGCCATACGGCTTGCTAACGGCAACCACTACGCGGGAGAAAATACATGAAATCATTGCCGGCCTGCAGCAGGACCAGGAATTGAAGTTTCACTTCCTGACCACGATGTGCGGCATCAACTACCCCGAGAACGTGGGCCAGGAGCTGGGCATGATTTACCACCTGCACAGCATGACGAAGAACATCCGGCTGCGCCTGAAAATCTTCTTCCCAATTGCCGACCCGGTGGTGCCGACCCTGACAGACCTCTACAATACGGCCAATTGGATGGAGCGCGAGGCCTACGATTTCTTCGGCATCATCTTCACCGGCCACCCCAATCTCATTCGCATCCTCAACGTGGAGGACATGGACTACCACCCGATGCGCCGCGAATACCCGGTGGAAGATGGTACCCGCGAAGACAAAACCGACCTGTTTTTCGGCCGCTAGGCCCCTGATACTCATATCATGGCAGTAAACGACGCCCTGGCAGGCACCCACAAGATTCAAGAAGAGGCCGCCGCCCAGCGCCCCGGCCAGCTGATGCCCATTCTCAACGACTTCAGCCAGGAGCTGACGACGCTGAATCTGGGCCCCACGCACCCCGCCACGCACGGCATTTTCCAGAACATCCTGCAAATGGATGGCGAGCGCATTGTGTCCGGCGTGCCCACCATCGGCTACATCCACCGGGCCTTCGAGAAGCTGGCCGAACGCAAGCCGTTCTACCAGATTACCACCCTCACCGACCGGATGAACTACTGTTCGTCGCCCATCAACAACCTGGGCTGGCACATGACGGTGGAGAAGCTGCTCGGCGTGACCGTGCCGAAGCGCGCGCAATACATCCGGGTGATTATGATGGAGTTGGCGCGCATTGCCGACCACCTTATCTGCAACTCGATTCTGGGCGTGGATACCGGGGCTTTCACTGGCTTCCTCTACGTGTTCCAGGAGCGCGAGAAGATTTACGAAATCTATGAGGAGGTGTGTGGCGCCCGCCTCACCACCAACATGGGCCGCGTGGGCGGCATGGAGCGCGACCTTTCGCCCGCCGCGCTTGACAAGCTCCGCGCCTGGCTGAAAAGCTTCCCGGCGGTGATGAAGGAGTTCGAGAACATGTTCAACCGCAACCGCATTTTCATGGACCGCGTGGTGAACGTGGGCCCGATTTCAGCGGAAAAAGCGTTGAGCTACGGCTTCACGGGCCCCAACTTGCGAGCTGCGGGCGTCGACTATGATGTGCGCGCCATGAACCCCTATTCGAGCTACGAAGACTTCGAGTTTGACATTCCGGTGGGCACCAACGGCGACACCTACGACCGATTCATCGTGCGCAATGAGGAAATCTGGCAAAGCCTGCGCATTATCAACCAGGCTGTTGATAAGCTGCCCGACGGTCCCTACCACGCCGACGCCCCGCACTACTACCTGCCCACCAAGCCGGAAGTGTATAAGAACATGGAGGCGCTGATTTACCACTTCAAAATCGTGATGGGCGAGATTGATGCGCCCGTCGGCGAGGTATATCATTCGGTAGAAGGCGGCAATGGCGAATTGGGCTTTTACCTGATTTCGGATGGTGGTCGCACGCCTTACCGCCTGCACTTCCGCCGGCCGTGCTTCATTTATTACCAGGCTTACCCCGAGATGGCCGTGGGCACGACGCTGTCGGACGCCATTGTCATTCTCTCGTCCATGAACGTCATCGCCGGCGAGTTGGACGCTTAGTTTTTGTTGAAATTGACTGCTATGGAGCCGACCCCCGCGCCCACGAAACCGACCTTTTCCCCCGCTGCCCAGGCGGAAATTAAGCGCTTGCTCACGCACTATCCCGAAGAGCGGAGCAAGTCGGCCCTGCTGCCGATTCTGCACATCGCACAGGCTGAGTTCGGCGGCTGGGTAAGTCCTGAGGTGCAGGATTTGGTAGCTGAAACGCTGGGCATCAAGCCGATTGAAGTGTACGAGGTATCGTCTTTTTACACCCAATACAATCTCAAGCCGGTAGGCAAGCACGTGCTGGAAATCTGCCGCACCGGCCCCTGCATGCTGCGCGGCTCCGATGAGCTGACGGCGCACCTCGAGCGCATCACCGGTGCCAAAGTCGGTGGCACCTCGCCTGACGGTACCTTCACGCTGAAGGAAGTGGAGTGCCTGGCCGCCTGCGGCTTTGCCCCCATCGTGCAGGTTCGCGAGAAATACTACGAGCAGCTTGACACGCCCGAAGCGGTGGATGCCATGCTGAACGAATTGAAGAGCCTGGTGCACCGTCCCATCCTGCCATGGGAAGAAACGGGCCTGCCGAACTCGTTGAAGAATTACTAAAAGCTGGCCATCAGCACAACGCTTACCACTATGGGCCGCAAGCTATTAACTGAACATATCAACGTCGAGGGCATCAATACCTTCGAGGTGTACCGCAAGCACGGCGGCTACCGCTCCGTGGAAAAGGCGCTCAAAACCATGACGCCCGACGAAGTGGTGGAAGAAGTGAAGAAGTCGGGCCTGCGCGGGCGCGGCGGCGCGGGCTTCCCCACGGGCATGAAGTGGAGCTTCTTGGCCAAGCCGGAAGGCGTGCCGCGCTACCTCGTCTGCAACGCCGACGAATCGGAGCCCGGCACCTTCAAGGACCGTCAGCTCATGTCGAAACTGCCCCACCTGCTTATTGAGGGCATGATTACGGGCAGCTACGCTTTGGGCGCGCGCACCAGCTACATCTACATCCGCGGCGAGTTGTTGTACGTGCTGCGCATTCTGGAAAAAGCCATTGCCGAAGCCTACGCGGCCGGTTTCTTAGGCGAAAACATTCTCGGCTCGGGCTACTCGCTCGATTTGCACGTGCACCCCGGTGCCGGTGCTTACATCTGCGGCGAGGAAACCGCGTTGCTGGAGTCGCTGGAAGGCAAGCGCGGCAACCCGCGCAACAAGCCGCCATTCCCGGCCGTGCAGGGCCTCTACGCCCGCCCCACGGTGGTGAACAACGTTGAAACCATCGCAGCAGTAGTGCCCATCATCAACGAAGGCGGCGACGAGTACGCCAAGCTGGGCGTGGGCAAAAGCACGGGCACCAAGCTGATTTCGGCTTGCGGCCATTTGAACAAGCCGGGCATCTACGAAATCGAGTTGGGCGTGCCGGTGGAGGAATTCATCTACTCCGACGAGTACTGCGGCGGCATATGGAAAGGCCGTGACCTGAAAGCCGTGGTGGCCGGTGGCTCCTCCGTGCCGATTCTGCCGAAAGAGCTGATTCTAAAAACCGCAGCCGGCGAAAACCGCCTGATGACCTACGAGTCGTTGAGCGACGGAGGCTTCGTGACGGGCACTATGCTGGGCTCCGGCGGCTTCATTGCGATGGACGAAACCACGTGCATCGTGAAGAACACTTGGAACTTCTCGCGCTTCTACCACCACGAGTCGTGCGGGCAGTGTTCGCCCTGCCGCGAAGGCACCGGCTGGATGGAAAAGGTGCTGCACCGCTTGGAGCACGGCCACGGCTCGATGCACGACATCGACCTGCTGGTGAGCGTGGCCAAGCAGATTGAAGGCAACACCATTTGCCCGCTGGGCGAAGCGGCTGCTTGGCCGGTAGCCGCCGCGGTGCGCCACTTCCGCCACGAGTTCGAGTGGCACGTGACGAATCCGAAAGAAGCGACGGCTCCCGGCGCGGCCTACCGCGGCGCAGCGGTGCTGGCTTAAAGAGCAGAATAAAATAACGTCATGCTGAGCGAAGCCGAAGCATCTCTACCGCTTCGTTGAATTGATTAAATCACTTACCCGGTAGAGATGCTTCGACTTCGCTGCGCTCCGCTCAGCATGACGACCTAAAGACAAAACTATCCAATGGCTAAAATAACGTTCGACGGCATTGAGGTGGAAGTTCCAGATGGAACCACTATCCTGAACGCGGCCCGCCAGATTGGCGGCGGCATCGTGCCGCCCGCCATGTGCTATTACACCCCGCTGAAGGGCTCGGGCGGCAAGTGCCGCGCCTGCTTGGTGAAGGTGTCGGCCGGCTCGGCCAAAGACCCGCGCCCTATGCCCAAGCTGGTGGCTTCGTGCATCACGACGGTGCAAGACGGCATGGTGGTGGAAAACACCATCAACCAGCAGGTGATGGACGTGCGCAAGGGCATCGTGGAAATGCTACTCATCAACCACCCGCTCGACTGCCCGGTGTGCGACCAGGCCGGCGAGTGCAGCCTGCAGGACTTCGCCTTCGAGCACGGGGTGAGCACTACTCGCTACGAGGAGGAGCGCCGCACCTTCGAGAAAATCGACATCGGCCCCCTCATCCAGCTGCACATGACGCGCTGCATCCTCTGCTACCGCTGCGTATACACCGCCGACCAACTCACGCCCGAGCGCGTGCACGGCGTGCTGGGCCGCGGCGACGCCTCGGAAATCGGCACCTACATTGAGAACATCATCGACAATGAGTTCAGCGGCAACGTCATCGACGTTTGCCCGGTGGGCGCGCTGACCGATAAAACTTTCCGCTTCAAGCAGCGCGTGTGGTTCACGAAACCCGTGAATGCCCACCGCGATTGCAAAACGGACAAGTGCAACGGCCGTGTTACGCTCTGGTATAAGGGCAAGGACGTGCTCCGCGTAACGGCCCGCAAGGACGAGTACGGCGAAGTGAAAGAGTGGATTTGCAACACCTGCCGCTTCGATAAAAAAGAAACCACGGACTGGGTGCTTGAGGGTCCGGCGCACATCAACCGCGCCTCGGTTATCGCCCAAAACCATTACGAATTGCCAGTGGTAAACCCGCAGGTAATTCAGGATTTGCCCGAAAGCACTACCCGCGAACTGGAGCGTAACCCGCCGCTGCGGTTGGGTGGTTTGAATAATTAAAATCGTCTGTCATGCTGACGAAGGAAGCGTCTTATCACCGCTGCTTTCGTCAGAAATCATAACTCAATAGCTGCGCGGACGTGATAAGTTGCTTCGCTGCGCTCAGCATGACAATTACTCTATGACTCTCCCCGCTCTGGGCTGGCAAGGCCTCGTCGTTCTGGCAACCTTCGGCATTTCGCTGCTGATTGCCACGTATTGCACCTACGCCGAGCGCGTAATTGCCGCATTCCTGCAGGACCGCGTGGGCCCGGACCGCGCCGGGCCGTTCGGCTTGCTTCAGCCGCTGGCCGATGCAGTGAAGCTCTTTACTAAAGAAGAATTCTTCCCTGCCGGGGCCAACCGGGCGCTGTTCGTGTTTGGCCCCTGCTTGGCCATGATTACGGCCCTGATGTCGTCGGCCGTAATTCCGTTCGGCAACTTCCTGCAGTTCGGCGATACCATCGTGCATCTGCAGGGCATCGAAATCAACGTCGGGATGCTCTACGTGTTCGGCATCGTGTCGCTGGGCGTGTACGGGATTATGATTGGCGGCTGGGCCTCGAACAACAAGTTTTCGCTGCTAGGCGCCATCCGCGCCGCCTCGCAAAACATTAGTTACGAGTTGGCTATGGGCTTGGCCCTGATTGCCGTACTGATGATGTCGGGTACGCTGTCGCTGCGCGAAATCACCTTGCAGCAGACGCACGTGGGCGGTGGTTGGCACCTGAGCGACATTTTTACCTGGAATGTGTTTAAGCAGCCGCTGGGCTTCGTCATCTTTATTGTCTGCGCTTTCGCTGAAACCAACCGCACGCCGTTCGACCTACCCGAGTGCGAAACCGAGCTGATTGGCGGCTACCACACCGAGTATAGCTCGATGAAAATGGGCTTGTACCTGTTTGCGGAGTATGTGAACGTATTCGTGGCCACGGCCGTGATGTCGGTACTGTATTTCGGTGGATTCAACTACCCGTTCCAGTACGAATTCCTTGATTTCCTCACCAACAAAACCAGCCTGTCGGCCGACTGGGCACACAACATCTTTGTGCTGATGGGCGTGGTGGCCATGTTTGCCAAGATTTTCACCGGCATTTTCTTCTTCATGTGGGTGCGCTGGACGCTGCCGCGTTTCCGCTACGACCAACTGATGCGCTTGGGCTGGACTATCCTCATCCCGCTGGCTATTTTCAACATCCTGCTCACGGGCGGCCTGATTACGTTCGGCGTCATTCAATAACGAACATGGAATCCTTAAGCAAACGCGCCAAAGTCCTCGAAAAGAAGCCCATGACCCTGGCCGAGCGGGCTTACCTGCCGGCTATTTTTCAGGGCTTGAGCATTACGATGCAGCACTTTTTCCGGGCTGCCACCAAGAAGCAGGTCACCATCCGCTACCCCGAGGAAACGCGCCCCTTCTCCCCCGTATTTCGCGGCCTGCACGTGCTGAAGCGCGACGAGGCCGGCCGCGAGCGCTGCACCGCCTGCGGCCTCTGCGCCGTGGCCTGTCCTGCCGAAGCCATTACGATGGTGGCTGGTGAGCGCAAAAAAGGCGAAGAAAACCTTTATCGCGAGGAGAAATACGCGGTGAGCTACGAAATCAACATGCTGCGCTGCATCTTCTGCGGCCTGTGCGAAGAAGCCTGCCCCAAAGCGGCCGTGTACCTGCAAGCTGATAAAATGGCTCCGCCGCGCTTCGAGCGCGACGAATTTATTTACGGCAAAGACCGGCTGGTGGAACCCGTGACGCCGGACAACCGCTCGAAGCGCGGCATCCAGCTCACGCCCGAGCAGGCCGACAAGCTGCGCGCGCAACTGGCGTAGTGTAGCGTGGACTTTTAGTCCGCGACTGATTATTTGTCTTCATTCCACTCGCGGACTAGAAGTCCGCGCTACTGCTAATGTCTCCTCTCTTCCTCTTTCTCTCGTTCGTGGCCCTGCTGAGTGCATTGGGCGTGGTGCTGGCTAAAAACCCGGTGCACAGCGTTCTGTTCCTCATCCTCACGTTCTTCACGCTCTCGGGCCACTACCTGCTGCTGAACGCGCAGTTTCTGGCGGCGGTGAACATCATCGTGTACGCGGGCGCTATTATGGTACTGTTCCTGTTCGTGATTATGTTCCTGAACCTGAACGAGGAAACCGAGCCTCATAAGCCGGCCCTGGCCAAATTCGCGGCCGCCATCGCCGGTGGCTCGCTGCTGCTGATTCTGGTGGCTGCCTTGCGCAACGTGAGCCCTGCCGGCTACGACCCCAATAGTTTTGACTCGCAGATTGGCATGGTGGACCGGCTGGGCATGGTGCTGTTCCGCGACTATGCATTGCCGTTTGAGCTGGCCTCCATCCTGTTGCTGGCCGCCATGGTGGGCTCGGTGATGCTGGGCAAGCGCGAAACGGGCGAGCGGAACTTCTAAAACACCTCTCGATTGAACCGAGAAGCGGCAGCTGAAATTTCAGCTGCCGCTTTTTTTATGTTCTGCTGTAATTTGCTGCGGCCTGTAATCGGATGTTATTTGGTTTCACGGTTTACTATTTTCAACTCATATGAAAGCCCAGATTAACACTGCTGAACCAACCGAAACCGGCGAACTTGGCGTGCAGCAACTAAAGCGTTTCTGGTCGCAGGCGCTGGCCCGGCGTAACGGTGTATTTATTGAGCAATCGGAGCAATACTGGCGCTTCGATAATCTGCTGCTTAATGGACTTGGCCTCCCGCTGGAAGAAACCATGCAGTACCTGATGCAATCGGCTCCAAGCTTTTCCGAGTTTGAAAACTGGATTCTGACCAAAAACAACGGACAGATTAACTCTTTGCAAATCGAACGCCTCAATAGCATCTTTTCCAATCAACCCTATCCGGAAAGCCTGATTGATAATTTGCGCAAAATTGAGGACGAAGAGGACGTACTGAGTGCTGATGACTTAGCTTTCTGGGCTGAACATGGCTATGTAATCCTTCGCGCTGCCGTGTCGAAGGCACAGGCCCGGGCTACAGAAAGAGCCGTTTGGGAAGTTTTAGGAATGGACCCCAGTAACCCGGCCTCGTGGTACGAGAAGCCGATTGGCAAAGGCATTATGATGGATTTCTACCATCACCCTACTTTGCTCGCAAACCGTCAGTCGAAGCGTATTCAGAAAGCTTTCGCCCAGCTCTGGCAGACGGCCGACCTCTGGAAAACCACCGACCGCACCAGCTTCAACCCGCCCGAAACCGCTACCTACCAACACCAAGGCACGCCCCTGCACTGGGACATGAGCCTGGAGCCGCCACTGCGTTTCGGCACCCAGGGCCTGCTCTACCTCTGCGACACACCCGCCGAGCAGGGCGCTTTTCGTTGCGTACCGGGCTTCCACCGCCAGTTGGAAAACTGGCTGGCCGCACTGCCTGCCGGCACCGACCCGCGCCGCGTGAACCTGGACGCGTTGGCGGTGCCCATTGCGGCCGAAGCCGGCGATTTTGTCATCTGGCACCACGCCCTGCCCCACGGCAGCAGCCCGAACCGCGGCAATTACCCGCGCATCGTGCAGTACCTGAACATGTATCCGGTTAATTTCAAAGAAAACATGACCTGGCTCTAATGGAGCGGCAAGCCCAGTGGTTCTCTTAAGTTTTGAAACAGCGGGGCCGAACTCATCAGGCGACGTACAGCTGTTTTAATTAATTTATTTATAGCAACTTAATCGTTAGACAGAATAGCTACGAGGGGGGAATTAGTTATAAACGACAGCAGTAGCTGGCGTATTGGACTGCGCAACTACCGTAGAGCGAATGGGCATGGAACGATAGGTGGCTACCCGCATCTTGTGCATCGGCGATGCCACCAGTTGCACTTGCATGAGCGAGGCGGCAAGGGCGGTCCAGAACAGGAAAACAGCGGCGAATATGTACAGCTTGGTCATGAGAGCGGGAGTTGAAGTGCTTAACTGATACAAACCTACTAGGCCGGGGCAGGGTCGGATTTCGGGGTTCGCTCAAATGGGTCCACCGTTCGTTCAAGCCGGCTGATTGCCGGGTGAAGGGTTTATTTTGAGAGGTCAATTTTCCTTCTGAGCTACCAGAAGTGAATACGGCTTGGTGGCGCTATATGCCCTTAAATGTCGAAGCGGCGACTGATGCATCAGTCGCCGCTTCCGTTTCTAAAGTTTCAAAAACCTACTTCGCTACCACATCGGTCTTGATGCTCAGTTCTTTGAGTTGCGCATCGGCGATGGGCGAGGGTGAGTCTATCATTACGTCGCGGCCGGAGTTATTTTTTGGGAAGGCGATAAAGTCGCGGATGGAATCGGAGCCGCCGAAGAGGCTGCAGAGGCGGTCGAAGCCGAAGGCGAGGCCGCCGTGGGGCGGCGCGCCGTACTCGAAGGCGTCGAGCAGGAAGCCAAATTGGGCCTGGGCTTCCTCGGGGGTGAAGCCGAGCAGCGAGAACATGCGGGCCTGCACGGCACGGTCGTGGATGCGGATGGAGCCGCCGCCGATTTCCACGCCGTTTATCACGAGGTCGTAGGCATTGGCGCGGGTCTGGCCGATGGTTTCGGGGTTGTCGAGCAGGGCCAAATCCTCTGGTTTGGGCGAGGTGAAGGGGTGGTGCATGGCGAAGTGGCGGCCTTCTTCCTCGCTGAATTCGAGCAGCGGGAAGTCAATCACCCACAGCGGCGAGAACGAATTGGGGTCGCGCAGGCCGAGGCGGCGGCCCATTTCGAGGCGCAGCTCGCTCATGGCTTTGCGGGTTTTGGCTTCGGGGCCGGCCAGCAGCAGGATGAGGTCGCCGGGATTGGCGTTGAAAGCGGCCTTCCACTTCTGCAACTCCTCCTGCGAGTAGAACTTGTCGACCGAGGATTTCACCTGGCCGTCGGCTTCTACGCGGGCATACACGAGGCCGGTGGCGCCAATTTGCGGGCGCTTCACCCACTCGGTCAGCTCGTCGATTTGCTTGCGGGTGTAGGCGGCACAGGTAGCAGCGTTGATGCCCAGTACCAGTTCGGCGCTGTCGAACACGGGGAAGCCCTGGCCTTTCACGGTGTCGGTGAGGTTGGCGAACTTCATTTCGAAGCGGGTGTCGGGCTTGTCGTTGCCGTAGTCGCGCATGGCATCGGCGTAGGTCATGCGCGGCACGGTGGGGAAATCGAGGTTTTTGATTTCCTTGAACAGGTAGCGCACCAGGCCTTCGAACATGTCGAGGATGTCTTCCTGCTCCACAAAAGCCATTTCGCAGTCAATCTGCGTGAATTCAGGCTGGCGGTCGGCGCGCAGGTCTTCGTCGCGGAAGCACTTCACAATCTGGAAGTAGCGGTCGAAGCCCGACACCATGAGCAGCTGCTTGAACGTCTGGGGCGACTGCGGCAGGGCGTAGAATTCGCCGGGGTTCATGCGGGAGGGCACCACGAAGTCGCGCGCGCCTTCGGGCGTGGACTTGATGAGCACCGGCGTTTCGACTTCGATAAACTCCTGGCCGTCGAGGTAGCGGCGCACGGCCTGGGCCATTTTGTGGCGCAGCATCAGGTTGTTGCGCACCGGGGTGCGGCGCAGGTCGAGGTAGCGGTACTTCATCCGCAGGTCGTCGCCGCCGTCGGTTTCGTCTTCGATGAGGAAGGGCGGCAGTTTGGCGGGGTTCAGGATTTCGACCTTTTCGGGGCGGATTTCGATGCTGCCGGTTGGGATTTTGTCGTTTTTGGAGTAACGTTCCGATACTTTACCGGTCACTTGGAGCACGAACTCACGGCCGAGGTCACGAGCCGTTTCAAGCAGAGCTGCTGCTTCAACCCCCTCTTCAATGGTGACTTGTGTCAGGCCATACCGGTCGCGCAGGTCAATCCAGAGGATAGAGCCTTTATCACGGGTGCGCTGCATCCAGCCGCAAAGCGTGACGGTTTGACCAATGTGTTCGGGGCGAAGCTCGCCGCAGGTGTGGGTACGTAGCATGGCAATGAGGATTTCGGACAAAGTTAGGCCTTGCGGGTAGGAAGGCAACCCGCAATTTTGGTACGGAGTATGCAAAGGGCACCGGCAACGGCGTTCCTTTGTCGCTTCAACTCCCTTCAACTTCCTATGAAACTCTTCCCCGCGCTCGCCCTGGCCACCGCCCTGCTGGCCGCCGGCACCGCCCAGGCCCAAACCAAAATCAAGACCAAAACCAAGTCTGACAACGCCGAGATTAAGTCGAAAGGCACGGTCGGCGCGGTCACGCTCGACGGCCCCATCAAGCGCATTGAAACGCTGTCGGGCATCGACGTGTATCCCAAGCCGAACTCGACCGACATCCTGCTGAGCTTCACCCAGCAGTTCACCAAGCCCGGCACGCTGGTGATGACCGATTACAAGAACAAGGTGATGTACCAGACCGACCTCGACCCGCAGAACAACACCGGCGCGCCGGTGAACCTGGGCAAGATTCCGGCCGGCACCTACCTCGTGGAGGCCAAAACCGGCAACTACGTGTACTGGAAAAAGGTACGCATCAAGTACCCTACCATTCGCCGGTAGTTTAGCCTTCGGTCTGAAAAAGAACGTCATGCTGAGCGCAGCCGAAGCAACTCTACCGCCGAAGTAAATAAATTACTCTCGCGGTAGAGATGCCTCGGCTGCGCTCAGCATGACGTTCTTTGTTATTGTTATCACTCCAGTTTATCATGAAAATCACCGCCTTTTTGCTGCTGTTTCTGAGCCTCACGGCGTTCGCGCCCAAGCCGAAGCTCACCACCGTCAAGCTGGCTTCGAACCTGAGCGTGGGCGTGCCGGCCGGCTTCGCGCCGCTGCCCGACGACGGCATTGCCGTCAAATACCCCTCGCCGCGCCGGCCGCTGGCCGTGTTTTCCAACCCCAGCGGGCGCGTGGATTACAGCGTGGCCGTGCGCCCCACCACCTTCGAAAGCTTCGATTACGGCGTGTTGATTAAGATTTACAAGTCCAGCATCCAGCGTCTTTACACGAAAGTTGATTTCATCAAGGAAGACATTCGGACGGTGAACGGGCGCGACTTTATTTATTTTGAATTCGTGTCGACCGTGACCGATACCCGCCGCAGCGGCTCGCAGCTGGCGCCCATCAAGCGCTACCAGGCGGTGCAGTACGCCATTGAAGGCACGCAGCTTTACGTCTTCACCTTTGTGGCCCCGGCCGAGGAGCAGGCCCAGTGGCAGGAAACGGCCCAGGCTGTGCTGGGTGCCATTGTGATGAAGAAGTAGCGCGGACTTTTAGTCCGCGAATGAACCTCCTGCGCAAACGCGGACTAAAAGTCCGCGCGACAGAGCTCCCGCCCATGACCGACGACTATTTCATGCAGCAGGCCCTGGCCGAGGCCGAAAAAGCGCTGGCCGCTGCGGAAATCCCCATCGGCGCAGTGGTTGTGTTCGAAAAGCAAATCATCGGGCGCGGCTACAACCAGACCGAGCAGTTGCGCGACGTGACCGCCCACGCCGAAATGCTGGCCCTGACGGCCGCCGCCAATCACCTCGGCAATAAATACCTGGCCGACTGCACCCTCTATGTCACCATCGAGCCGTGCGTGATGTGCGCCGGCGCCAGCTACTGGGCCCAACTAAAAGCCGTAGTATTCGGGGCCGACGAGCCCAAGGTGGGCTACCGGCGGCACGGGCAGCTGCTACACCCGCGCACCCAGTTGCGCGGCGGCGTGCGCGCCGAAGAATGCGCTGCTCTGATGCGCCGGTTTTTCAGCGCAAAGCGGAAATAACTTGCGGCGCAAACTTTCCTTTTTTACTCTTTCATCCTTTCGTCTGCTTTTATGTTGTTCGCCATCCTGCTTCCCGGCATCTCGATGATATTTCGGGGTCACGTCCTCAAAGGCATTCTGTGCGGCATTCTGCACATCACGCTCATTGGCTGGATTCCGGCGGCCATCTGGGCCGTGGCTTCTTACCGGGAGGATTTGGCGGAGAAACGCCACCGCGAGACGCTGGAGTTTCTGGCCCGCCAGCAGCGCTAGCCGTGGCTCAGGGGCCCCTGGGCTCGCAGTTGGCCGCTTTCGAAATTCAGTGGCAATACTATACTTTTGACCCTAAGTGGGCAGCAGCCGTAACCATGCCTGGGGATGGCTGTTTTACTACCACGCACCATTCGTACTCTTCACCACCCAAACCACTTTTATCATGGCTTTCGAACTCCCGAAACTTCCCTATTCCTACGACGCGCTCGAACCCACGTTTGATGCGCAAACCATGGAAATCCACCACAGCAAGCACCATCAGGCCTACGTGACAAACCTGAACGCCGCCATTGCCGGCACCGAGATGGAAAACCAGTCCATCGAGGAAATCCTGCACAACATTGCCAAGGCCCCCGCGGCCGTCCGCAACAACGGCGGCGGCCACTACAACCACTCCCTGTGGTGGACCATCCTCTCGCCCAACGGCGGCGGGCAGCCCACCGGCGCCGTGGGCGAAGCCATCACGAAGTCGTTTGGCACCTTCGACAAGTTCAAGGAAGAATTCACCAAGGCGGCCACCACGCGCTTCGGCTCGGGCTGGGCGTGGCTGTGCAAGCAGGCCGACGGCTCGGTGCAAATCTGCTCCACCCCCAACCAGGACAACCCGCTGATGCCCGATTCGGGCTGCAAGGGCCTGCCGGTGCTCGGCCTCGACGTGTGGGAGCACGCCTACTACCTGAAATACCAGAACCGCCGCCCCGACTACATCGCCGCCTTCTTCAACCTCATCAACTGGGACGAGGTAAACAAGCGCTTTGAGGCTGCTACGCCCGCGTAGATTTTCTTTTTGCTGTTCTTTTGACGGCAGAATCTATACTAAAAAGGCCCGCTCCATCGTCTGGAGCGGGCCTTTTTAGTGATTGTCGCTAATAAAAGGAAGAATAAAAAGAACGTCATGTCTCGGCTGCACTCGAGATGAAGTTCACTTAAAACAATTCGTGTACCTACCTGCTTTATCACCGCGTTTCAACCAACCCGGCGATTCACGCGCGCCTCCCTTACAATGTCAAGCAAAGCCTTTGAGCCCGCCAAACTGGGCAACCTCACCCTCGCCAATCACATTGTGATGGCTCCCATGACGCGCAGCCGCGCCCTGGGCAACGTGCCCAACGAGCTGATGGCCGAGTACTACCGCCAGCGCGCTACGGCTGGCCTCATCATTTCGGAAGGCGTTTCGCCGTCGGCCGATGGCCTGGGCTACGCCCGCATTCCCGGCCTGTTCAACGCCGAGCACGTCACCAACTGGCAGCGCGTCACGGAAACGGTGCACCACCACGGCGGCCATATTTTCGTGCAGCTCATGCACGCCGGCCGCGTTTTCCACCCCCTCAACCTGCCCGAAGGCGCCGAAGGCATCGCCCCCTCGGCCGTGGCCGCCCAGGGCCAGATGTGGACTGACCAGCAGCAGATGCAGGACCAGCCCACGCCCCGCGCCCTGCGCGCCGACGAGCTGGTCCGCGTGCGCGACGAGTACGTGCAGAGCGCCAAGCTGGCCCTCGAAGCCGGTTTTGATGGCGTGGAGCTGCACGGCGCCAACGGCTACCTGCTGGAGCAGTTCCTGAACCCCGCCAGCAACCAGCGCACCGACGAGTACGGCGGCAGTGTGCAGAACCGCGCCCGCTTCGTGCTCGAAGTGACCAAGGCCGTGGCCGAAGCCATTGGCAAGGAGCGCACCGGCATCCGCCTCTCGCCCTGGGGCGTGTTCAACGACCAGCCGAACTACCCCGAGATTGACGAAACCTACGCCTACCTGGCCGAGGAGCTGCAGAAAATCGGCGTAGTGTACCTGCACCTCGTCGACCACCAGAGCATGGGCGCGCCCGCCGTGCCGGCCCAGGTGGTGCCGCTCATCCGCGAGAAATTTACGGGCACCCTCATCCTGAGCGGCGGCTACAACACCGTGGCCCAGATTGATGCCGCCCTGGCCGGCCCGGCCGACCTAGTGGCCATCGGCCGCCCCTTCATCTCGAACCCTGACCTTGTGGAGCGCCTCTCCAGCGGCCTGCCCCTGGCCGAGAGCGACCCGGCCACCTACTACGCGCCCGGCCCCAACGGCTTTGCTGACGGCTACACCGACTACCCCACGGCCGACGGCCAGCCCGCCGGCACGTTCTCGCCCACCTACGAGGCGTAAACCGGCCCCCAGCGGCGGCTGAAAGCCCCTGCGAAGCCCGCCCTACATGGGGCGCTTCGCAGGGGCTTTTTTATTTATCTTTGACGGCTGTGGCCCGTGCGCTGCGCTTGCTTTTGCCTTATCCCACCCTCTCCTCTTGTTTCCCGCATGAATAACACGAAGCTGCGCCTTACCATCCTGAGTTTTCTCCAGTTCTTCATCTGGGGCTCGTGGCTGATTACCATCGGCGCCTATTGGTTTCAAACGAAGCATTGGTCGGGCGCGAAGTTTGGGGTCATTTTCTCCACCATGGGCATCGCGTCGATTTTCATGCCCTCGCTCATGGGCATCGTGGCCGATAAGTACATGAACGCGGAAAAGCTCTACGGCATTCTGCACATCCTAGGCGGCATCGTGCTGTGTACCATTCCGATGGTGACGGACCCCGACACATTCTTCTGGGTCATTCTGCTGAACATGATTTTCTACATGCCCACGCTGGCGCTGTCCATCGCCGTGTCGTACTCCATCCTGAAGCGGCAGGGCTTTGATGTGGTGAAGGACTACCCGCCCATTCGGGTGTGGGGCACCATTGGCTTCATTGTGGCCATGTGGACGGTGAGCTTGCTGGGCTTCGAGAAGTCGGCCAGCCAATTTTACGTAGCCGCCGGCGCAGCCATTCTGCTGGGTATCTATTCGTTCACGCTGCCCGCCTGCCCGCCGCAATCGGCCAGCACGTCCAGCCAGAACCTGGCCGAAATCCTGGGCCTGAAGTCATTCGCCATTCTGCGCGACCGCAAGATGCTCACCTTCTTCCTGTTTGCGCTGCTGCTCGGCGCCGCGCTCCAGCTCACGAATGCCTACGGCGACACCTTCCTGCACGACTTCGACAAGAACCCGGCCTATCAGGACACCTTCTCGGTAAAGCATCCGGCCATCATCATGTCCATCTCGCAGATTTCGGAGACGCTGTTCATCCTGGCCATTCCGTTCTTCCTGCGCCGCTTCGGCATCAAGCAGGTCATGCTCTTCAGCATGATTGCCTGGGTGTTGCGCTTTGGCCTGTTCGCCTACGGCAACCCCGGCGAGGGCCTCTGGATGATTGTCCTCTCGTGCATCGTGTACGGCATGGCCTTCGATTTCTTCAACATCTCGGGCTCGCTGTTCGTCGAAACCCAGACGCAGCCCAGCATCCGGGCCAGCGCGCAGGGCTTGTTTATGATGATGACCAACGGCTTCGGCGCCGTGCTGGGCAGTTCGCTCAGCGGCCTCATCATCCAGCAGTACTTCACCGATGCGGCCGGCAATAAGGACTGGCACAGCATCTGGCTCACATTTGCGGGCTATTCGCTGGCCATTGCGGTGCTGTTTGTGTTCATTTTCAAGCACAAGCACACCACGCAGGCGGTCGAAGAGTCGCAGCCGGAAGGGCTTCTCTCGGTGGAGCAAGCCTAGCCTTTTGCCGACAGTGCTTCAAAACACTTATTCCAACAGCAAGGCCCCGCAGTTTGCGGGGCTTTTCTGTTAAAAGCGAGACCGGGCTGGCTTACCTCTCTATAATTTCAAGTGAATAAAAGCGGCCGACAGCGCCTTGATTTTCGTCGGCCCGGCTTCGTACCTTTCGCTGACGCTGGCCGGCTGACAGCAGAGGCTGCCCGGCGCAGCGGGTCGCCCTTCATTCTCCGCGTATGACTTCCCCCAGGCCTTCGGCGGCCACGCCCGACCTCGCGCTTAGCTTCGATACCGATTCGTATTTCCAGGCAAATTCCTGGTTTTACAAAGCGTTCGGCGTGCTGCCGCGCCGCGAAATCTATCAGCTGGCCGAAGCGCAGGCCCGCCAGCAGGTGGTGGCTAAGCTAGCCGAAACCCACGACGTGGAGGCCGCCACTGTAGCCCACTCCGTCTACATCGAGAAAGTGGGCAAAGCCCCGGAAATTGGTCATTTCGCGCTCAACCTCGCGCCGCATTTGCTGCTCAGCTTTTTCGACCGCGGCTCCTACGGCGACCGCACGGCCCAACTGCTCTACTCGCCGCAGGCCGATACCACGCTGCTGGCCGAGCTGCGCGCCCTGCTGGCCAGCCACCTCGAAACCGGGCAGTTGGAGCACCAGCGCATTCAGGTGCTGCGCCTGGCCTTCAACGACCTGGAGTTTACGCCGCTGCCCATCAAAATACCGGCCCTCGACCTGGCCACACACTACAACGACGACCTGCTGCCGGCCCACGAAACCATTCTGCGCCGCCTGCAGCAGCCCGAAGAAAAGGGCATCGTCATCCTGCACGGCCCGCCCGGCACCGGCAAAACCAGCTACATCCGCCACCTCTGCGGCCTCACCGACAAGCCCAAGCTGTTCATTCCGCCCAACCTGGCCGCCCGCATCGCCGACCCCGAATTCATCAACCTGCTGCACGACAATACCAACTCCATCCTGCTCATCGAGGACGCCGAGGAGTTGCTCTCGAAGCGTGACGGCCCTGGCGGCAACGCCGTGAGCAACCTGCTGAACCTGTCCGACGGCCTGCTTTCCGACGGCTTCCACATCCAGATAGTCTGCACCTTCAACGCCGAGCTGGCGCGCATCGACAAAGCCCTGCTGCGCAAAGGCCGCCTCATTGCCTCCTACCGCTTCGAACCCCTGACGGTGGATAAAGCCCAAGCCCTAGCCACTGCCATGGGCCAAACCGAACCCATCACCGAGCCCACCACCCTGGCCGACCTCTACAACCGCGACAAAGCAGACTTCGTGAGCGAGAGCAAAACCACAGGCCGCATCGGCTTCAACCGCTGATTTTAAACTCAACAATACAAGATTGGTATAAAAAAAGTCAGCATTTGGCACAAAGAAAAAGCCCGTCCTGCGTGATGCAAGACGGGCTTTTTCAAGCAGTTAAGCTACGCATTATTTCGAACCGAAGAAGAAATCGCCTTCAATCTGGGCGTTTTCGTCGGAGTCAGAGCCGTGCACAGCGTTGGCTTCGATGCTCTTGGCGTACTTCTTCCGGATGGTGCCTTCTTCGGCGTTGGCCGGGTTGGTGGCGCCGATGAGGGTGCGGAAGTCAGCCACAGCATTGTCCTTCTCGAGGATGGCCGCCACGATGGGGCCGCTCGACATATACTTCACCAGGTCGTTGTAGAACGGACGCTCGGCGTGCACGGCGTAGAACTGGCCGGCGCGCTCGGCGGTGAGGTTGATTTTCTGGAGTTCCACGATGCGGAAGCCGCCGGCCTCAATCATGCTCAGGATACCACCGATGTGGTTTTCCTGGACGGCGTCGGGCTTAATCATCGTGAAAGTGCGGTTGGTGGCCATTGGGGGAGAATTCAGAATTTGAATAAAGATTTGAAAGCACAAAACTACCACAATCAACGGCCCGCGCCCAACCTCCTCGCTAAGAGTACCGGTTTTTCTGCTTCGTAGCGGCCCGTTGAGATGGCAGCGACGCCTGCAACCAAGTCTGCTGATAAGGACCCGACTATGGGCGACGGATGCGCCAGAGGCTCAGGTGGCCGTTGTCGGCAACGAGTTCTAAGCGTTGCCGAATGGCTGAATAGACGCGCACCACTTCCTGCTCAAACGTCGCATTCTGCGTCACCACATAGTCGGCGGGCAGCGTGCGGAGGGCGCGGGCCAGGTTCTCGGGCGTCAGGTTTTCGGGCGAGTTGCGGTTTTGTAGCATGGTCCAGCCACGGCGCTGGGCCAGCAGCAACGGGAGGTTGTAGGAATACGCGTCGAGCACGAGCAGCCGAGCCGTGCGCGGCACGCCCAGCGAATCGAGCCAGTGCGCACTCGGCAGGAAATTATCGCGGGTGAGCACGCTCTTATCGGTGGGCGGCGGCGTGGTGCGGCGGCACTGCTCGGCCTGGGCTTTCCAGACAGTCGCACCGCTCAGCAGCAGCACCACGGCGGCCGTGGCCAGGCGCGCCACACGGGCGGCTGGCGCCCGCCAGGCCGCTAGGCATCCTGCAAATCCCAGCACCAACGGCAGAAAGAAACTGTCGAGCAGATAATAGTCGTGAATGGCGAACAGCGGCCCCATCAGGCCATAATAGGCCACTGCCCCGGCGGCCAGCGCCAGCCAGTGCCCCAGCCACTCGCTGCGCCACAGGCGGCGGCCCTGCTGCACCACTACCGCGCCGCCCAGCAGCAACATAAGCAGCCATTGGGGCTTGCTTAGGATATTCCACAGCCAGTACTCGCGCATGGTCTGCGTCACACTTACAAACTCTGCCCACGAAGTGAAAGCCCGCGGCCGCGCCAAGAACATCGAGCCGTGATAGACGCGGCTCAGGTGTTCATTGTATAAAAAACTGGCCGCTAAGAACAGGAAAGCCACGCCGTATAGCGCCACCACGGCCCGCCAACCCAACTCCGCGCCTGTGCGTTTGGACCGCAACACCACCAGATGCCCCAGGGTGCATAGCAGCGGCAGCGCAAAAGGCGTGCGCATAGCCGCCGCCAGCGCTAGCCACGCCACGGCCGCCGCCAGCCAGCGCCGGGCCGGGCCGGGCGAAACCGGCTCCAACGCCCGAAAGAAGCAATAATACCCCACCAGCACTGCCGCGAATGCCGGCACCGACGGCAGGAAATTAGCCTGATAAAACAGGTAGATGGGGCTAAAAAATGCAAACAGCGCCGCCGCCACGCCCTTCCAGGCCGAGCCGCTGGCCCGGCGCACCAGCCCGAATAGCGCCAGCAGCCCGCCCAGGCTGGCCGCCAGCGTCACGCCCCGCATCAGGGCCGGCGCGTCGCGGCCCACAAGGCCCATGAGCA
The DNA here is from genome assembly GCF_030580955.1 of Hymenobacter convexus. Lineage (GTDB taxonomy): Bacteria > Bacteroidota > Bacteroidia > Cytophagales > Hymenobacteraceae > Hymenobacter. The sequence continues at coordinate 241,559 of NZ_JAUQON010000009.1, forward strand.
GCGCCGCCACGTAGGCCGGCAGCGGGAAGCCAGCCCCGGTCACACCGTCGGTGGTGAGCAGGTTGAAGGTGGCGGGATGAAAAAAATCGTAGCCCCGCGCCCGAAACTGTAGGGCAATAGCCAGCCAGTCGGCCTGCGCCCAGGCGTGATTGAACGACGGGTACAGGCCCATAAAACCGGTATAGAGCCAAGCGCTGAGCGCCAGCAAAAGCCCCAGCAGCAAGGCTGGCGCTACCCACCGGCGCTTTGCTCCCCGACCATCCGACAACCAACAATTCATTTTTACTCCCATTGAAAAGACAATGATGGGTAAAAATGGACCATTTCGTTCGTCCGGTTTGTTGGGGCTCTCGTCCGGTTTGGTCGAACCTTCTGACCGGACTTCACTGTTAAGAAAAGATTTCTTCCGACTTTTGCCGGCCCAATTATTTGTAAGCCACCGGCCCTCAGTTCTTTTTTTCTAACTCCGGGCCATTCACGTTGTCGATGTCTAGTTCCATTTCCGCTCTGCAAGCGTTGCTGGCGCAGCCCAAGCAGATTGTCATCACCACCCACCACAAGCCCGACGCCGACGCGCTGGGCTCGTCGCTGGCCTGGGCCGGCTACCTCAAGCAAAAGGGCCACCACGTGACGGTGGTGACGCCGTCGGACTACCCGGCGTTCCTGAACTGGATGGAGGGCAACGACGAGGTAGTGGTGTACGACCGCCGCCAGAACGACCGCCAAGTGCGCGACCTGGTGAACCGGGCCGAGGTCATCTGCTGCCTCGACTTCAGTTGCCTGGGCCGCATCAACGAACTGGGCGAGTACGTGCGCCAGGCCAAGGGCGTGAAGGTGCTTGTCGACCACCACCAAGAGCCGGAAAACTTTGCCGACATCGTTTTCTCGACGCCTTCGGCCGCCGCGACGGCCGAGCTGATTTTTGAAATCATCCGCGACCTGGGCGACCAGGACCTCATCACCAAAGGCATCGGCGAGGCTCTCTACGCGGGCATCATGACCGATACGGGCTCGTTTCGCCACCCCAGCACCTCGCGCAACGTGCACCTCATCATCGCCGAACTGCTGAAGGTCAACATCGACCTCTCCAAGGTGCACCGCCTCATCTACGACTCGCATTCCGAAATCCGGCTGCGTTTCCTGGGCTTCGTGCTGAAGGACAAGCTGGTGGTGAACCGCGAGTTCAACACCGCCTACATCGCCATCACGCAAGCCGAACTGCGCGAGTACCAGAGCAAAACCGGCGACACCGAAGGCCTCGTGAACTACGCGCTGAGCATCGAGGGCATCAAGTTTGCGGCCGTGTTTATTGACCGTGGCGTGGCCGTTAAAATTTCTTTCCGCTCGGTGGGCAATTTCTCCGTCAGCGACTTTTCGCGCCGTCATTTCGACGGGGGCGGGCACCACAACGCCGCCGGTGGCATCAGCTACGATACCCTGGATGCAACCGTGGAGCGCTTCCTGGGCATCCTGCCCGAGTACAAGGAACAATTAACGGGCGTGCCCGCCGCCGTAGCGCCGCCGGTGGCGTAACTTTGAACCGTTTCTGATTCTTCACTTCTTTTATTTTCATGCGTTTTTCCTCCCGCTCCGCGCGGCAGCTGGCCCTGGCGGCCGGCCTGCTGGGCTTCGCTTCGCTCACGGCCTGTAACAAAGACAGCGGTGAATATGCCAAAACCAAGTCCGGCATCGAGTACAAGATTTACAAGAAAGTCGGCAACGGCTACGAGCGCCGCAACGACGTGAACGCCGAAGGCGACCCCACCTACAAAGACCGGGTGAACAAGGTGATGCTGGGCAACGTGCAAGTGCGCACCGGCAAAGACTCGGTGTGGCAAAACAGCCTGCGCGACGTGGGCATGGCTGTGCCCCTGCCCCTGAAAGAGCTCAAGCAAAAGGGCGCGCCCGACGAGGCCATTTCCCTGCTCCAGCCCGGCGACAGCGGCGTGTTCCGCTTCCAGGCCGACTCGCTGTTTAAGCCCAAAATGGGCCAGCCGGCGCCTCCGTTCATCAAGAAAGGCGGCAACGTGATTGTGATGTACGTGGCCACCACGCCCAAGCTCCTCACCGAGACGGAAGCCCAGGCCCTGCAGCCCGAGCTGCAAAAGCGCTCGATGATGGCCCAGATGAAGAAGCGCATGGCCGACCCCGAGTTCCAGAAGCAGATGCAGGCCCAGAAAGACGCGCAGGCCAAAGCCCTGGCCGAGCCCGCTGTGCAGGCCCAGCTGAAAAAGGACGACGCCGTGCTGCAGGACTACATCAAGAAAAACAACCTGACGATGCAGAAGACGCCCTCGGGCATCTACTACCAGGTGCTGAAGCCGGGCACGGGCGACAAGCCCAAAACCGGCCAGATGGTGAGCGTGAACTACAACGGCACGCTGCTCAGCGGCAAGCTGTTCGACTCGTCCGACAAAATGGGCAAGCCGATTGATTTCCCCCTCGGCATGGGCCAGGTGATTCCGGGCTGGGACGAAGGCATTGCCCTGCTCAACAAGGGCGGCAAAGCCATTCTGCTCATTCCTTCGTCGCTGGCCTACGGCACCCGCGGCGCCGGCACCGACATTCCGGCCGACTCGCCCCTGCGCTTCGAGGTGGAACTCGTTGACTTCCAATAATTTTTCTAGCACCTCTGATTCCGGCCAACGGGCAACGCGGCACAGCTGCCCGGGCTCCGTTGGCCGGAATCTTTTTTATCCTCGTTATGACTAATCTTCTGCTCCGTGCGCGCTACTGGGTGCTGGCGGCTGGCATGCTGCTGGCCGCGCCGGCCCTGTGGAGCTGCAATTCCCAAACCACCTATCAAAAGCAGTTGGCCGAACACGATACCCAGCTGCGGGCCATCGACGAGGATACCATTCAGCACTACCTGAAGCGCAACAACCTGCTCAGCGGGGCTACGCGCACCAGTTCGGGCCTCTACCTGGTGCCGATAACCAACGGCACGGGCGCGCAGGTGACCAAAGGCGCGCAGATACAGCTCAAGTACGTGGGCCGGTTCCTCAGCAACGGCGCCCACCCGGAGTCGTCGGGCTACCCGGCTTCGTACGGCGACCCCCGGTTCCCGCAGGGCACTGTGTTCGATAACTCGGCCGACAACAAAACCCAATGCGGCTGCGTGGTCTTCACGGGCGGCAGCGGCGCCATTCCGGGCTTCAACGAAGGCTTGTTGCTGATGCGCAAAGGCGACCGCAAGCTGCTGCTGATTCCTTCGCGGTTGGCTTATGGCCCTGCCGGCTCGCAAGACCCGCGGACTGGCGCAGTCATCATTCCCCCGGATTCGGCGCTGATGTTCGACGTAGAAATTCTTGATGTTTTTTAACTTGAGCTAGCATGAAAACGTTGGGCTTTCTGGGCGGCAAGTGCTGGGGATTAGGGCTGGTGCTGCTGGCCGCCACCGCCGCGAGTGCCCAGACCAGCGCCAAATCGGCCGTGCCCACCGCGCCCAGTGCCCCCGTGGCTGGGGCCGACACCACGCACCTCGTTTTTCAGCGCACCCCCAACGGGGTGCGCTACGCGTTTCGGGAGCGCGGTACGGGGCCGCTGGCCGTGCCCGGCAGCCGCGTGGCCGTGCGCTACACCGGCTTTCTGCCCGATGGCCGGGCTTTCGACGCGACGCAGGCTTGGGGCTCGGCCTTTCGCTTTCGGGTGGGGCGGCACGAAGCCATTGCGGGCTGGGATGAGCTGATGCCGCTGGTGCCGGCCGGTTCCCGCGTCCGGGTTTGGATTCCGGCCGCCCTGGCGTATGGGGCCAAAGGCGTGCGCCACCCCGACGACGACTCCCGATTTTTGATTCCGCCGGACACCGACTTAACCTTCGAGCTGCAGGTGATGAGCGTGCGCTGAGGCGCTACGCTCTGCCGCCGGATGCTCTTTTTTTCTTAACGGCTGCTCCAGCCACTTCTTGTTTCTGAATGCGTTCTGTTCTGCTTGCGCTGGGCTTTGGCCTGCTTTTCTTCGGCCCACCCGCCACGGCCCAAACGCCGGGTGGTGACTTTTCGCGCCTGCCCACGGGCACCGAATACCGGCTTTTCCGCAAAGATGCCAGCGGCCGCTACCAGCCCCGCGCCCTGGCCCCCAGCGACGCGCCCTACGCCAGCCGCGCCGGCCAGGTCCTCACCGTATTCATGGAATTCCGCACCGGACGCGACTCTGTGCTGATGAAATCGCGCGCCATGCAGCCCACGCCGCAGCCGGTGCTATTGCCCGCGCAGCCCACCCGCGGCAGCATGGAAGAAGCCCTGGGCCTGCTGCTGCCCGGCGACAGCGCCGTGTTCCGCTTCCAGGCCGATACGGTGTTCGCCAACACGTTTCATCAGGCAGTGCCGCCGTTTCTGCGCAAGAGCGGCAACACGCTGGTGGTGCTGGCCAGCGCCCAGGAACTGGTGACCATGGCCGAAATGACGGCCCGCCACGAAAAGATGCAGGCCGAATTTGCCAAAAAAGAAGCGGCCAAATCGGCCGGCCAAACGGCCAAGGATGTGGCCATCATTCAGGCATACCTGAAGAAAAACCACGCCACGGCCCGCAAAACCGCTGGTGGCACCTACTACATCATCAAGAAGCTGGGCACTGGCCCCACCCCGAAAAAAGGCCAGACGGTGAGCGTGCTCTACCGCGGCACGGTTCTCACCACGGGCAAGGAGTTCGATTCGACGGCCAAGCGCAACAACGACCCCTTCAGCTTCCCCCTCGGCACGGGCCAGGTGATTCCGGGCTGGGACCAGGGCATTGCCATGCTCAACAAAGGTACCAAGGCCGTGCTGCTCATCCCCTCGCCGCTGGCCTATGGCAGCCGGGGCGCCGGGGCCGACATCCCGGCCAACGCCGTGCTCCGCTTCGAAGTGGAGCTGGTCGATATTCAATAGCGTCTGACCTGGGGGTATGCAGCCAGTTGGCCGTATGCAAAAAGCCCGTCGTGCTGAGCATGACGGGCTTTTTGCATACGGCTGTTTGTACAGATGCGCTTAGTTCAGCACCTGCGACAGAATATCCAGCGAGCGAATCTCGCCCAACTGTTCAATGTGCAGCTGGTAGTAGCGAATGAGCACGTTCAGCAGTTCGTGCCGCACGCGACCGTTGGGAATGGTGCTGGTGGCGGGGTCACGCAACAGCTCGTCGAAATAGCCTTCAAACTCGCGTAGCCGCAAGGTAGCCGGGCCGGTAGCGCCCGGCGCCACCGGCGCGTGGCCGGCCATGATAACCTGGTCGGTCAGCTCGGCCCCGGTGCTCACGCCAAAGCCCAGGTAGGTGGCCAGTTGCAGCAGGAAAACCAGCGCAAAGTTTTCGAAGCCCGTGGTTTGCCGGTCAAACGCCAAAATGGAGTCGTGGAGGAATTGGAACAACGGCTCGTTCTGTTCTTCCTCGCGCACGGCGCGCCCCACTACTTCGGACAGAAAGAGCGCCACGCTGCTTTTTTGCACCTCGTAGGGCAAGCTCTGGAACGGCTCGGCGCACCGGAACTCCGATAGCCGGGTGAGGCCGCTGCTGCCACGCGCCACATAGGCCACCAGCTCCAGCAGCGTGAAGGGCTGAAACAGCGCAATGCGCCCGGGCGGCTTGGCTTTGCGCACGCCGTTCACCACGTAGGTCTGCACGCCCAGCCGCTCGGTGTAGATGCGCGCAATGATGCTGGTTTCGCGGTATTTGAGGTAGCTGAGGACGATGCCTCGGGTCTTGATTAGCATATTCTTTACTGTGAAGATGCGAAGCGCGTGAGAGAAGTAGAAGTATCTCTGGCCTACGGCGCAGACGGTTGAGCCTGCCTGCCTGCCTGGTTTCACATCGTTCGCACTCTCACCCTATACGCATCGGCACATTCTTCAATTACTTGCTGAGTACGGCCACTTTGCTCACGCAGCCATTCTTGCCATCGGCGTCGGTCGATAACACCAGGTAGACGCCGGAGCGCACCCGCTCGCCGTTGGGGTTGGTCATGTTCCAGGTCACAGTGCCGCCGCTGGCCGTGGTGGCGTACACGAGGTGGCCCGCCACATCGGTGATTTTGACCAACGCATTGTTGGTGAGGCCGGTGATGCCCACAGTGCCCGCAAAGTCGGGCCGCACCGGGTTAGGAAACACGGCCGTGCAGTTTGGCTTGCCTTCGGTGACGGTGGCCGAGCCGCGGTAGGCCACCACGCCGGCCTCGGTGGCTACCCAAACCTCGCCGGTTTTGTCGTTCACCTTCACATCCACGATGCGGTCGGACGGCAGGGGGCTGTTGGCGGTGGTGAAGTGCAGCAGGGCCTCGTCGGCATCGGGGCTGAAAAGCCACAGGCCCCGGTCGGTGCCGAACCACTTGCGGTCGGCGCCGTCCACGGCCATGCAGCGCACGGCTTCGCTGTACAGCGTGTTGTAGCCCACCCCTTCGCCCTTGTTCACGAAAGGCAGGGTGAAGCCCAGGTTGGTACCGAACGGCCCTTCCGGCTCGCGGAAATAGGCCACCCCTTTGATGGTGGCGGCCCAGATGTAGCCGCGCCGGTCCTTGGCCAGCTCGTAAATCTGATTATCCGGCAAGCCGGAGGAAGAGTTGAAGAGGCGCGGCGGGTTGGCGCCGGTGGCGTCGACGGCGTAGAGGCCGATGGCTGGCCCGCCAACGCTGCTGGCGTCCGTTTTGCGCGACACCGACACCCACGGGTTGCCCAGGTCGTCGAGGGCAATCCGCTCGAGCGCATCAAAGCCAAACGAGAACGGAATCGTCTGCCAGGTCGTAGCGGCCGGGTCGAACAGAAACAAACCGGAATTACCGGGTTGCAGGTGCCGGTTCACTACCCACAGCTTGCCTTCGGGCGTGGCCGCCAGGTCTGTTACGTCTGTTCGGCTTGCATCGCCGTTGGTCCTGAGCAAGGGCGTCCCGACGGGCGCTCCCGGGTTGAACAACCGAAAGTCGCTGGGCCCTTTCCATTCCAGCAGCCCGCCACCAAAATAGCCCACGTACAGCGTGCCATCGGGCGTGCGGGCGCCCCGCACCGGCCGAATCGGGTTGGGGTAAGCGGCGCTGGATAGCGTTTGGGCCGTGATGTTGGTCCATTGGCCGTTGAAGAATTCGTAAAAGCCTTCCCCGTTGCCGTTGGGGCCGTATCGTTCGCCGTAAGCGCCCGAAAACACGTCAACTTTGTTGGAGCGGGCATCGGCCAGAATGCTGAACGACAAATTGCTTTGCGGACCATTGGCCACAAAGTATTCCGGCGTTTTGCCCGCGCCCGGGGCCACCCGAAACAAGCCATTCATAAAATTGGCCACGTAATAGTTGCCATCGCGCGAGCGCACCGCATCCTCGGTAAAAGTGCCCGGGATGGGCGGCACGTCGGTGCTCACCACTCCGGTGGTGCGGTTGAGGCGCCGCACGCCATAGTCGTCGTCGACGAGAAGCAAGCCCGCCCCGCTGCCCCGCAGGCTGCGGAACTGGCCCGTGTAGGTACCCGGCACCTGCTGCCACGGCGTGGTGCTGCCCGCCACGAACTTGTATACAGAATTGCCCCCGGCTTCGACGGCCGCGTACACCTGGCCGCCATCCACCGCCAAAAAGCGGTACACCACCGTCTGCGCAATGGGCGGTACCGGCTGATAAAGCGTCCAGTTGCGGTAGTCGAGCAGGTTTTGCGACAACGAGCCGCGCAGCAGCCCCACCGATGTGGCCACAAACAAAAACCCGTTGGCCGAAGCCGCGTCGTACACGTTGACCACCGTGCCGCCCGGCCCGATGTTGGAGTAAGTATCGCTGATTTCCAGCTTGGTCAGGTCCAAAGCGACCAGGCCGAAAGTGGTGCTCACGTAGGCCCGGCCGCCGCCTATCGATACGCGGTTGATGGGGTTGCTACCGACCTGAATAGCGCCCTGCGACACCTTGCGGAGCACGTCGTTGATATTGCGCACCTTGCCGTTGGGCTGCAGCACGTCGAGGTTGGTGTCGTTGTAAGCCAGCACGGTTTGCCGCGTCACGGAGTCGTAAGCCATGCCGGCAACGCCCACGCCGCTCAGGCCATCACGGCGCGACAATACCTGGGTGGTATTCAGCTTTTTATCCAGAAAATAAAACGCTCTTTGCTGCGTCGACACGTAGACACGGTCGCCCGCATCGGCCAGCTGCAGCGGGCGGTTGATGGGCAAATGCAGCTGCCAGTCGCCATAACCCACTCCCTGGGCGCGTGCCGAACCAGCCAACAAAAACAGCCCGGTGAGGCCAAGCAAACAACGGAAAAGATGGGTCATACGCGCAACTGAACTCGAATGTAACTACCGAAGCGGTGGCCCGGCTTCGTCCCAATGCCAACGCCGGGCCCGCCGATTTAGTGCGCGGCCGTGGAGCGCACCTCCTGCGCCGGCCGCCCCACCTGCATGCCGCCCAGGAAGCAGGGCCGGCAGCGCGCCTCGTACGAGTCGGTTTCGCCGAGCAGCACCTGGCTTTCGCTGGCCACAATGCGGTAGGAATAGGAAGCAATTTCGCCGCAGCACACGCACACGGCGTGCACCTTAGTCACAAATTCGGCCGTGGCCAGCAGGGCCGGCATGGGGCCGAAGGGCCGGCCGAGGTAGTCCATGTCGAGCCCGGCCACGATGACGCGGGTGCCGTTGTTGGCCAGCTGCTCGCACACGTCCACCAAGGAGTCGTCGAAGAACTGGCCTTCGTCGATGCCCACCACGTCGGAGCCGGCGGCCAGCAGCAGGATTTCGGATGGCACGGCCACCGGGGTGGAGCGAATGCGCGCGGCATTGTGGCTCACCACGTCTTCGGCGTGGTAGCGGGTATCGAGGGCGGGCTTGAAGATTTCAACCTGCTGCCGCGCAATGCGGGCGCGGGTGAGGCGGCGAATCAGCTCTTCGGTTTTGCCCGAGAACATAGAGCCGCACACCACTTCAATCCAGCCCCGGCGGGGGGCATTGTGGCGGTTGCCAACGCGGGGTTCAATAAACACAAGCGGAGAAAAACAAGTGAGCGAATGGGGCAACATTCCCCGTACGGAACCTCTAAAGTACGTCCCGCGCCGGCTTGGCTCAAGCCTAAAACCAATTCTTTTAGGGCCGGCTACTCGCACTCAGGCGCTTGCGGACGACGGGTTTATTTTGTGCACGCCGACAAAGTCTTCGGTGGCCGAATACACGACCTCCACTGTGTCACCTTTCTGGATGGCCTCAAAAACAGCCGCGGGCACGCCCACCCGGTGCGTGTCGTCGGGCGGTAGTTCCAGCCAAGCAGCGCCCAACAACTGCTGTTTGCCCTGCACCACAAACCGCCCCACCAGTTGGTAGCCCAGCCGCCTATTCTTCAGGGGCTTGCCAATCCATTCGTAGCCGGCGGCCGCGGCCAGCAGCAACGCAACCGCCACGCTCGGTACCAGGTCCGCCATATATTCTGCCATCGTGGCTGGCAAATGGCTGCTTGCTCGACGCGACGGCACGAATGGCCCCAGCAGCGCCACTACTATGGCTGCCAGGCCTATCAGGAGTACTCGTTGGGCAATTCGACTGAACGTGAGCCCAGCAGTGCGAAATGGACGCTTTTGGTACAGGTGCCAATGCCGCGTGGTGGGTTTGATGCGCAGGCTATTGGCCATCGGCGAGGTAGCGCACGTGCGGTAGTTGGGTGGCTTCAGGCACCCGGGCCGTCACATCACCGGCCGGCAGCCGGGCCTGGCAGGTCAGCCGCTCGTGGGGCAGCAGGCGGCCGGCGGCCCGGTAGCGCAGTTCGGCATCGGTGGGGGGCGTCAGGTTTTCGAGGCCGCTGCTCACCTGCAGGCGGCAGGTGGTGCAGCGGCCTTTGGCCCCGCAGGCGTGCATCCAGTCGTGGCCGGCGGCTTGCAGGGCGGCCAGCAAGGTGGCGCCAGGAGGCACCTCAACGGGGGCGCCGGGCAAGTTTTCAATCGTTATGAGGGGCATTTGTGCCTAACTTCGGCCACCGAAACCCGGCCTTTCTATGAACGACAAATATAGCCTCGCCAAGTGCGCCCAATATGGCCGCCGCCTGGCCGCCCGGCTCTGCGAACAGCATTTCACCACGCCCTCCACGCCGCCGCTCGATGGTGCGGCCGTGCTCAAGTTCACGCCTGTGCGCCAGCTCAACCTGCTGGTGGTGCGCCAGTTGCTGGGCCAGTGGCAAGCCGAAACCGCCCGCCTGCGCAGCCCTTACTTCGATTTTGAAGCCGCCCCCGTGCAGGCGGCCCTCACGCAGTTCATGAACGTGCTGTCGCGGCACATCAGCCTGGGGCGCGCCGCTTACGAGCCGCTGCTGGCCCAGGCCGCCGCCGATACCCTCGCCCTGGTGGCCGACCCGGCCGGCAGCTTCCAACGGCTGCTACTGGGCACCACGGAGCAGCCCACCATCGCTGGCCTGCGCGAAAGCCTGCGCTACATCGACGTGGACAAGCCCTTCTACGCCGGCTTTCTCGACAGCTTGCCCGACAGCAAAGACCTGAGCCGCGATTTTCTCACCCACCGCTTCGAACTTTATCACGCGGCCAACTACAAAGCTCACCAGCCCATGCAGCGCCTCGTGGCCGAACTCAGCGCGCTGCTCCCCCTCACCACCGCCGACCTGCTCGAAGACGGGCCTGTTTCGGCTATCGCCGCCCCGGCTCCTGCGGCTGCTCCGCCCGTTCAGCCGGCGCCCCCGGTTGCAGTACCGCCGGCCGTCGTCGCGGCTACACCAGTCGCTGAGCCGGCCCCCATTGCCCCGCCAACCTTCGTAGCGGGCCCGGCTCCTGCGCCGCCTCAGACGCCGGTGCCGGCAGCTCCGGCCCCCGCTCGCCCGCTCCCCAATACCGACTCGGCCAACGTGCCCCTCCACGAAAAGCTGAGAGCGGGGCAGCCCAGCACCGCCCCGTTGGCCGAAACCCTGCGCGCCAACGCCACCGCGCCTTCCCTGGCCGAGCGGCCCGGCCCCAAAGTTGAAACCCTGCGCGAAGCCATATCCATCAACCAGCGCTTCAGCTTCATCAACGAGCTGTTCAACGGCGAAAACATGGACTACCACGCCGCCATCCAGCACCTTGACTCTTTGCCTTCCGCCGAAGCCGCCCGCGCCTACGTCACCGGCGACTTATCGCAGCGCTACGACTGGAGCCGCAAGGAAGAGCACGTCAACAAGCTGCTGAAGCTCATCGAGCGCAAATTTGCTTAGCGTCGCGTCTACATCGGCAAAGCCCCTGCTGGGCCCTCGGCTACGGCGGTGGCTGCTGCCATGGCTCTTGGCTGTAGCCGCCTTGGCCAACTTGGCCTACCCGATGTATGTCCACTACGATTTCTCCCACTCCTCCGACACCCGCAGCTACCTGCACATGGCCGCCGGCCGTTTCGACAGCGCGCGTGTCACCCACCGCTACCGTGTGCTGGTGCCCGCCGCCGCCGCAGTCGTGGCCCGGCCGATAGCCCAAGTATATGCCAAGGTGTGGCCCCAACGCCCCGCCGGGCTCTGGCCGTTGCGCTTCGCCTTTTACTTGGTCAATTGCCTGTTGCTGGCCGCCGCCGCCGCCGCCTGGTTCAATGCGGCCCGCCAAATAGGTGCTTCGCCCGAAGCCGCGGCCCTGGCTATGTTGGCCGTACTCACCAGCCGTTGGGCCGTCTACGCCGCTGGCTTGCCCCTCACCGACAGCCTCTACCTGTTAGTCGTAAGCCTGGGCTATTATGCCATCCGGCGAGGCGCAGGCAGCGGCTGGGCCTTAGTGCTGGCGCTCCTCCTCGGCCCCTTAGCCAAAGAATCTTTCGTCTTCCTGCTGCCGTGGCTGCTGTGGTGCGGCCGTCACATCATGCCCTGGCCCCGAATGCTATTGTTCCTGGTGTTCGGACTGGCAGCGCTTTTCGCGGTGCATTGGTGGGTCGATGCCCGCATTGGAGCTACCAGCAACCAATCCGTCTCCAATGCTTTTGAGCACTTTGATAACGTTCTTTATTCCCTTCGCCGTGCCGCTTCCCCCAAAGGATTGGGCGAACTCCTCAGCATTTTCGGCTTCATTGCCTTGGTTCCTCCACTCGCACTCTGGCTACAACGGAGGAATCGCAACGTACATCAGTCCTCAATATTCGCCGCATTAGGTTCCCCTGAATCAGGATTAGCCGCCGTCGTCGCAGTCCACATGCTCCTATCCGGCGACCTTGGCCGCATGGGCTACCTTTTCGCCCCCGCTTTTTGCGCGTCCTTGGCGTTAGCCTTCACCCACTGGCGGCGGCTGGTCAACGCCTAACCGCTGGTGTTGTCTCAACGCACCAAGTCCTGCTTTCGATAAGCGTCAATCGCCAGCAGACTAAACAGCAGAATAGTAAACGACCACAACGACGACCCGCCATAACTAAAAAACGGCAACGGAATGCCCACCACCGGCGCCAGCCCGATGGTCATGCCCACATTCACCGTCACGTGGAAAAAGAGCACACTGGCCACACAGTACCCATATGTGCGTCCAAACACCGATTTCTGCCGCTCTGCCACGTAAATAATGCGCCAGAGCAACGTGAGGTACAACCCCAAAACCACCAAGCTGCCCAGCCACCCAAACTCCTCGCCTACCGTACAGAAGATAAAATCAGTACTCTGTTCCGGCACAAAGTCGAATTTAGTTTGAGTGCCCTGCAAAAACCCTTTGCCGACCAGCCCCCCCGACCCAATAGCAATTTTGCTCTGCGTCACATTCCATCCTTTCCCCAAAGGGTCCGCCGAAGGGTTAATCAATATCTCAATCCGTTGCCGCTGATGGGGCTGCAATACCTTATTATAAAAGAAGTCCATCCCTACTACCATTCCTATAACCACCAGCCACACCCCCACCGCCAGCGGCAAATGGTGCCGTAGCACGCGCCGGTTCAAACCCAACACCGCCACTAGTAGAATCGTAGCCGCACCCATCAGCCACACCTTCGGCACAAGCAAGGCCGAAAGGAGAATCACGCCCGCTGCCGCCAGCAGCAGCAATATCAGCGGCGACATCCCCTCCCGAAAGTAGGCCAGCAACAATGCCCCAAACACCAACGCCTGCCCGGATTCATTGGAAGCAACAATAAGCAGTGGCGGCAGAAGTGTGATTCCGGCTAGTACCAGCTGGTCACGCCAGTCCTGGTAACGCAGGTTAATGCTTGACATAAAGCGAGAAGCCGCCAGCGCCGTCGTGAACTTCGCAAATTCCGCCGGCTGCAATCGCACCGGTCCCAGTTCCAACCACGACCGCGACCCTGCAATCGGCCGGGCCACAAACATCGTCACCACCAGAAGCAGAATCATGCCCCCATACAAGGCATAAGCTAGCGTATCATAAGCCTTATAATCAACAACCAACAAGATTACTACCAATACCACCGCAGTTGCAATCCACAACAACTGCTTAAACCAGTTAAAAGCCATGAGCTTATCAAAGCTCATAATGGTCAATGGATTCGCTGGCGCATCCGGCGAATAACTGGAAGCATATATACAAATCCATCCAATTCCCACCAGCCCCACATAGAGCAGCACCGTCAACCAATCTATACTACGACTATAACGTGCTGGTGAAACTTGCACAACGCGCGTGTTTTAAAACTTTATAACAAAAATACTGCTTCCAGAATCCTTCAAGAATTAATCAACTTACAACAGCCATTTAATTTCCATAATACCAATTAGTTCAAAGCAAAAATCCCTTCGGGCTGCTGGCGAAAGCATCCTGAAGGGATTTCCTGTTGATAAGGTTGGCGGCGACCGACTCTCCCACCGGTGAAGGCAGTACCATAGGCGCACCGGGGCTTAACGGCTCTGTTCGGAATGGGAAGAGGTGAACACCCGGGCTAAAGCCACCATTGCTGGCGGGGGTTGCGTGTTCTGACTAGTCCTGCCTCGCGGCAGAACGCAACCCTCAATAACTCGACGTAAGGGGACAAAAACGAAGCGTTGGTTGCGCGCTCGACGATAGTACCAGAAGCCCTCGGCCACTTAGTACGGCTCAGCTATTGTGTTTCCACTGGTTCACCTGCCGCCTATCCACGTCGTCATCTCCGACGGGCCTTCAATTGGGAAATCTCATCTCCAGGGGAGTTTCGCACTTAGATGCTTTCAGCGCTTATCTCGTCCCAGCGTAGCTACCCGGCGCTGCACCTGGCGGTACAACCGGCGCACCAGCGGCTGGTCCATCCCGGTCCTCTCGTACTAAGGACAGGTCCTGTCAAATTTCCAACGCCCACCACAGATAGGGACCGAACTGTCTCACGACGTTCTGAACCCAGCTCGCGTGCCACTTTAATCGGCGAACAGCCGAACCC